>NZ_JARXHX010000009.1 GCF_031127835.1 Pelagicoccus sp. SDUM812002 | reverse complement strand
GCCGGAGAAATCCGGCGGCCCTTTCTGGTTAATCCTTGATTGGGTTTACTGGCGGTTGAGCCTCCTTCGATTTTCGAAGCCGCGGGTGCGGCCGTATTCGATGTAAACATCGTATTCCAAGGCTAGCATTTCGACAGCCTCGACAAATTCGATGCCGTTAGATCGCATCTCAAACTCGATGACATCGCCGGCAATGCCCGTGCGTTCGCAGCGGAAACGCTGCTTCGTCCTATCCACAGCCAAGCACTGGTTCCTTGGATCACCGCAAAACGGCGAACAACCGCGAAGCAGCTCACCATCCCGCCTAAGCGGAAACTGAGACTGGATGTGATCGCAGATCTCCACCGCTTTCTTTATTCGAAGGACAGAGTCCTTATTAACATATTTACCCATTGGGATTTTCCTTTCTGGCTCTGTTTTTTAGGAGAGTAGACGAGTGCCAGAGCTTGCACGTCTCGCTACACTTTTAGTGAGTAGTATCCTTCATTTGAATACTTTAAACTTGTACTTTTCGTCCGATCCAACATAGTGGTCATATGGCCACTTACTTTTCACAAGACCTTCGCCGGTCACGACAGGACACGCAGGAGCTCCCGCTCGAACAAATCATTCGCGGTCTCTTTCCAGACCTCATCAGTCTTCAAACTTCGGTGACGGATCGAGAAGACATTAGCGGCACCGATGCCCTGATTCGACTTAGCGACGATCAGCGTCTAAAAACTGACTTAAAATTCAGAACCTTGGATCCTCGTCGGTTCGGCAACGATGACCTTGCGGTCGAGACTTGGTCTGTATTCGAAAAGAAGATACCCGGTTATCGCGGTAAGCAAACAGACGTCCTTATTTGGATCTTCAAAGACACCCATCGCGCCGTGGCAGTACCCTTTCACGCCTACAGGAAGCGCGTTGCCGAAAAGCGCAAAATGCTTCTCAGAACTTTGCCAACGCAAACCCAAACGACGATTAACCACTACGGCCAAAGTTACGAGTCACACCACCTATTCGTACCCGCATGGATATTCCAAGACCTCATCATCGAAGCCCACAATCCAACCCAAAAGATAGCTTAGTACGATTGCCGCAGCGGCTGCTAAAAGCAGCCCTGCCAGCAACGGTTTTGAAAGGATAGAACCAGATCCTAAATCAACACCCAAGAGAGCACACCGAACAGATCTCTCAAGGAAAGAGGCTCCTTCGCGAAGAGCAGGAGCCTCTTGTCGTTGACCACCCAAAAGCCCTGGCATTTTGCCCTCGCAATCTTACTTAGGGGCGGCAAATCTCTGAGCTCCTCTCCCCTTTTTCCCTCTAATTCGATGAACAAAAAGTCCCTCAGCGAACGCGACATCTGCACCAAGTTCATTACCCCAAGTATTGTTGCAGCAGGTTGGGACAACGCTTCGCAAATCCGCGAGGAAGTCGGTTTCACTGATGGTCGCATCTACGTTCGCGGCAAACTCCACACCAGGGGAGAACGCAAACGAGCCGACTACATACTCTACTACAAACCAAATATCCCACTCGCCGTGGTAGAGGCGAAGGACAACAAGCACTCCGTCAAATCAGGTCTCCAACAGGCTCTCGGATATGCTGACACCTTGGACATCCCATTTGTGTTCAGCAGTAATGGCGACGCCTTCGCTTTCCACGACAAGACAGCATCGGGCACCCCCATCGAGACCGAGCTGTCCCTCGACTCGTTTCCCTCTCCCGAAGCCCTTTGGCGAAAATACTGTCTCGCGAAGAATATTACTCCAGAGGTCGAGCCGATCGCCGCCCAAGACTACTACATCGACAATCCCAAACGCTCGCCCCGCTACTACCAACAGATCGCAGTCAACCGAACCGTCAACGCGATCGCTCGAGACGAAGGAGACAACCGCCACCTGCTGGTTATGGCCACTGGCACCGGCAAAACCTACACCGCGTTTCAGATCATCTACCGCCTCTGGAAGAGTGGACTCAAAAAACGTATCCTCTTCCTAGCCGACCGCACTGCACTCATTGACCAAACCGCACGCGGCGACTTCCGCCATTTCAAGGAGGCCATGACGGTCATCAAGCACAAGCAGATCGACACCGCCTACAACATCTACCTCGCCCTCTACCAGGGCCTCTCGGACAACAACGACACCGACGCCTACAAGCAATTCAGCCCCGATTTCTTTGATCTCGTAGTCATCGACGAGTGCCACCGCGGGAGCGCTCGGGAAAACAGCAAGTGGCGGGAGATCCTAGACTACTTCTCAAACGCGTCCCACGTCGGTCTGACCGCCACCCCTAAAGAAACCGAAGAAGTATCCAGTTCCGAATACTTCGGCGACCCGCTCTACACCTATTCCCTGAAGCAAGGCATCGAGGACGGATTTCTCGCTCCATACAAGGTAGTCAAAGTCACTCTCGACATTGACGCCGAAGGCTGGAGACCTCCAGCAGGCTTCAAGGACAAGGACGGCGAAGAAGTAGAAGACCGCATCTACAACCGAACTGACTTCGACAAAAACATCGTCGTCGAAGAACGCCGCCAAGCCGTAGCTAAGAAGATCACCGAGTTCCTAAAAGGCAGCGACCGATTCTCCAAGACCATCGTCTTCTGCACCGATATCGAGCACGCGGAAGGCATGCGAGCGGAGCTGGCGAACGCCAACCAAGACCTCGTGTCTCAGAATTCTAAATACATCATGCAGATCACGGGTGACAACGCCATCGGCAAAGCCCACCTAGACGCCTTCACAAGTCCATCCGAACGCTACCCGGTCATCGCAACAACCTCCAAGCTCATGACCACCGGCGTCGATGCTCAGACCTGCAAGCTCATCGTGCTCGATTCCGAGATCAAATCGATGACTGAGTTCAAGCAGATCATCGGACGCGGCACCCGTATCAACGAAGACTTCGGCAAACACTACTTCACCATCATGGACTTCCGGAACGTCACCGCCCTCTTCGCGGACCCCGACTTCGATGGCGACCCCGTCCGCATCAAAGCGACCACCGAGCAAGACGACATTTCAAACGCCGACACCGAAGCAAACGACGAAGAGATCATCGACGATGTATCTGGCGAGACGGTCGATTTCGGAGATGCCGAGCGCCCTGACATATCAATCCTCGACGAAGAAGCCGGCGATTACCCGCGCCGCCGCAAAGTCACGGTGAACGGTATCGAAGTTATGGTCATCAAGGAGCGCGTCATGTACATGGGCCCCGATGGGAAGATCATCACCGAACGCCTTCTCGACTACACCCGCAAAAACATCCGGAACGCCTACGCATCCCTCGACGACTTTCTCACCTCCTGGAAAACGGCGGACCGCAAGCGAGCCATCTTGGAAGAACTAGAAGCCAAAGGCATTTTCTTCTCCGCCTTGCAGGACGAAGTGGGAGCGGATTTCGAGCCATTCGACCTGATCTGCCACGTCGCCTTTGAACAAAAGCCCCTCACTCGCCGTGAACGCGCCAACAACGTTCGCAAACGAGACTACTTCTCCCGCTACGGGGAGCTTGCCAGAACCGTGCTCGACAAACTACTCGATAAGTATGCCGACGAGGGCTTGTCCGATTTGGAGGATCCCGCCGTCATCACGCTCCGCCCGATCAACAGTCTTGGAACCGTACCCGAGATCATAAAAGCATTTGGCGGCAGAGACGCCTACGATGCTGCAGTACATGAGCTCGCGACCTCTCTCTACGAAGCCTCATGATTCCTAGAGGAATTCGCTTCGTGTCATCCGGGCAAAAAGAAACCCCGGCGCCTATTCGCTGCAAGCAACGAAGGAAGGGTGTCCGAGGTGTACGCTCCCAACCAGCGGCCGGTGGACCGTCTAGTCAATTGCAATTTCGTAAGTAGACCCTCCTTGAATGACTCCTACGCGACTTACACAAATTGAATCCGCCGGGCTCGGCCCTTGGCTGAAACAGATCGACAGCCTCTAGCCACTCTACAGTTTTCCCATCCTCGGAATCCGCTAGAAATCCTAGCCTTTCCCCAAACATCCCTTTCATGCCAAACATTTCCTCCATCGTAAAAAACGTCCGCAACATCATGCGGAACGAAGACCAAGGCATCTCAGGTGACGCCCAACGCCTCGAGCAGCTGGGCTGGATGCTCTTTCTCAAGATCCTCGACGAAAAGGATCAGGAGCTCGAGTACATCCGCAAAGGCTACAAGTCCGTCATCCCCGAGCAGTTCCAGTGGCGGAAGTGGGCTACCGATCCCGAGGGCATCACCGGCGAACCCCTCCGCCTCTTCATCGACCACCCCACCGAAGGCCTCTTCGTGAAGCTCAAGGAGCTAAAATCCTCCCACGCCCCAGAACGTGCCGCCCTCGTTCGCGAGGTCTTCGACGGACTGAACAACTACATGAAGTCCGGCTACGCCATGCGCAAGGTGATCAACCAGCTCAACGGCTTCGACTTCAACAACAGCGAAGACCGCCACATCTTCGGCACCATCTATGAGTCCATCCTCCTCGAGCTGCGCGACGCAGGCAACAAGGGCGAGTACTACACCCCTCGCGCCATCACCCAGCTGATGACTCAGATGACCAACCCACGTCTCGGCGAACGTGTGCTCGACCCAGCAGCCGGCACCGGCGGCTTCCTCACTGCCGCCATCGACTACATCCGAGACAAGGAAGTTCATGACCTGCCAGATGAGGCCAAACTCCAAGAGACAGTCACCGGCTGGGAATACAAACCCGTCGCCTACGTCCTCGGCCTTACCAACCTCATCCTACACGGCGTCGACGTTCCCGACTACCACTACCGCGATAGTCTCAAAACCGAGTACGCCTCCATCGGCCCGCGCGACCAAGTCGAAGTCATCCTCGCCAACCCCCCTTTCGGAGCCGGCATCGCCGAAGGCGTCGAAACCAACTTCCCCGCATCCTTCCGCTGCCGCGAATCCGCAGACCTCTTCGTCATCCTCATGCTGCAGCTACTCAAGCCTGGAGGACGCTGCGCCATCGTTCTACCCGACGGTTGCATCACCGGAGATGGCTACAAGGAACGCATTCGCGAAAAGCTGCTCACCGACTGCAACCTACACACCATCGTCCGCCTCCCGCAGTCCACCTTCCATCCGGCCACCGTATCCACAAATCTCTTATTTTTCGAAAAAGGCACCCCCACCAAAGACATCTGGTACTACGAGCACCGCCTCCCCGAGGGCCAAAAGAGCTACTCCAAAACCAAACCAATCCAGTTCGACGAATTCGCTTCCTTGATCAAGTGGTGGGCCAAACGCAAAAAGTCAGACGTCGCCTGGAAGGTTAAGGTCAAGGACCTCAAAAGAGGCTTCGACTTGGACATGAAAAACCCAAGTTCGACCGTCGAGGAGAACGACCACACCGTGCATGGACTTCTCGCTCAAATGACAAAGCGACAGGAGAAGATCACCTCCTTAATCGCGAAACTCGAAGCGTCCCTAGACAAAGACTAAGATGGCTCGACTTGGCGATTACATCGAAGAGCAAAACAATCCGATCGGCACCCCTGAAGCCAATGGCCTCCAGTTGATCGGTGTTAGCAACGAACACGGTTTACACCCATCCTCCCAGAGAACCTCAGCGGACTTATCCCGCTACAAACGAATCGAACAAGGTTGGTTCGCTTACAACCCGATGAGGATCAACGTAGGCTCTATCGGCCTATCCGATGACGAGTCTAAAGTCGGCTTCACCAGTCCCGACTACACCGTCTTCTCCTGCCGCGAAGGTCTCGACCCGCGCTACTTGCTCCATTTTCTCAAAAGCGACTACGGACTCGAAGCCATCGCTCGCAACAGCTCTGGAGCCGTCCGCAAGCGTCTCTACTTTTCCGGACTTTCGGAGATAGAGCTCCATATTCCCAGTCCAAGAGAACAGGCTGCAGCCGTATCCAGAATCGAAAACATCTCGAACACGATTCGCTACATCCGAGATAAGAACAGCGACACCCAAGACCTGCCGCAGCTCAAGCAAGCCATCCTGCAGGAAGCGATTCAGGGAAAGCTCACCGACGACTGGCGGGCTGAAAATCCCGACGTCGAAGCTGCCAGCGAACTTCTCAAACGCATCCAAGCCGAAAAAGCCGGCCTCGTCGCCGAAAAGAAAATCCGCAAAGAGAAACCACTACCAAAGATAACTAACGAAGACATCCTTTTTGAAATACCGGAGAGCTGGGAGTGGTGTAGGCTTGCGGAGGTTGCAAACGCCATCCACTACGGTTACACAGCATCAGCCGACCCAAGTCTCAGTGAAACACGATTACTAAGAATCACTGATATTCAGGATGACAAAGTGGATTGGGAGTCAGTCCCTGGCTGTCAATGCATGGAAAAGGACCGAAAGAAATATAGCCTCACCATAGGCGATATCCTGATAGCCCGAACAGGCGGAACTGTTGGAAAATCGTTTCTTGTAGATTCGTTGCCAGTTCAATCCGTCTTTGCTTCCTATCTGGTCCGAATTATCCCATCCCTACTGGAAATAGCGATTTTCACGAAGCTCTACCTTGGTAGCCCATGCTACTGGTCGCAAATCGTCGACGCCGCTCGAGGAGCACAACCAAATGTTAGCGGATCAAAACTGAAACAGCTATTGATCCCCCTCCCGCCCCTAGCCGAGCAAGCCGTCATCGTCGAACGCGTGGAAGCTCTGATGGAAACCTGCCGCGAGCTGGAAGCTGAAATCGAGCACTCCCAAGCCCACGCCAACCAACTCCTCCAAGCCGTCCTCAAAGAAGCCTTCGCCCCCGCCACCACCTAATTTCAAGGAAACCAACCCCATGGACATCTCACCTGACAAGCAGAACATCGACCGTGTCTTCTCGAACACAGCCTACTACATCGACTTTTACCAACGCGACTACCGCTGGACGGATGAGCCAGTGCTGCGGCTGCTCGATGACATCTTCTTCAAATTCAAAGAACAGTATGCTCGCACCAGCGACCGCGACCCGTCCATGGAGACGATCACCGCGCACTATCCATGGTATTACCTGAACACCTACGTCACCAACGTTGTGAACGGGCGGACTTACATTGTGGATGGCCAGCAGCGCCTAACCACCTTGTCCCTTATTCTCGTCAAGTTGCGCCACCTAGCTAAACAGCATCAATCGGAATTGCAGGGCTGGATAGAGACCAAGATCGGCGGACAGCAGGGATTCGAGCGCCATTTCTGGATGAACCACATCGGTCACAAGGCTGCCCAACAGGGGCTCTTCGATGGCAAGGATGCCAAGGAGATCGACATCTCCAGCGGCATCACCGCCGCCAACATGGTCTCCAACTACGGTATCATCAGCGCCTTCATCGACAAGGTACTAAGGGAGAAGCACATTTTCGAGACCTTCGTCTTCTACTTCCTCTACCGGCTCGTCCTCATCAACCTTGAGGTTGAGCAGACCGACGTATCCATGGTCTTCGAAGTCATCAACGACCGAGGGGTAAAACTACGACCTTACGAAATCCTCAAAGGCAAGCTCCTCGGTCAAATCGACAAAATCGAGCTCGACAAGGACCGCTACAACGAACTTTGGGAGAAGCAGGCCAGTGCCATCAATAGCTTTAAAGAAGACGAACTGGACGTCTTTTTCCGCTTTTACCTCAAGGCCAAATACGCAAACAAGCGCAGCGAGGGAGCAAAGTTCGACGGTGACTACCATCGAGCCATGTTCAGCTTCGACATGGATGAGAAGCTCGAGCTCCTCCACAATCCAGCCAAGGTCAAAGCCTTCCTGAAAGGTGAGTTCACGTACTACTCAAATCTCTTCATCAAATTACGGGCTGCCTACGGCTGCGATCAGCAAAACCTCCGAGGCGTTTACTACAATTACCTCCTCGACTTAGACGCACCATTCCTACTCGCCATCGCCGCTTGCTCCAAGGACGACCCGAGAGAGGATGAGAAAATCCGGATTGTGACCGGAGAAGCCGACCGATACTTCTCCCTACTTCAGCTACAGAATGCATACGACAGCAACGAGTTCGCTGACTCGCTCTTCCGCATTGCCACGGCAATACGCGAGACAGATCCCGAAACTTATCGTGCTGCCTTCGACGCCGAACTCATCGCCGCCATCGCCGCTCGACGAAACGTATCCGAGGCTGAACCGCTCAGTTACGCCGCGTTCAAGCAGACCGGCATCAATCTGAACACCCGCTTTAAACGCTACTTCTTCGCTCGCATCGACGAGTTCCTCGCCATGCACATGAACCTGAACGCGAAGCATCCCATCGCCGATCTGGTCACCAAAACAGGTGCTAAAACTGGCTTCCACGTCGAACACATCCTATCGTGGAACACTGAGAATAAAGCACTCTTCGATAACGACGAGGAACGCTTCGAACAGGAGCGAAACCGGCTCGGCGGCATCCTGCTCCTCAAGGGTAAAGACAACATCTCTAGCAACAACGAACCTTATTCGGAGAAGCTTAAGTCTTATGCGAATACCCTCTACTGGAATGAGACTCTCCGGGAGGACAGCTACAAGTCGAAGCTCGATTTGAAAGCTCTCAAATCCACCTTCGGCCTCGACCTCGTTCATCTAGAAGCATTCGGTCCGAACGAGCTAGAGGCCCGTCACAAACTCCTCTTTCAGCTTATCGGCATCATCTGGAAGTAGTGCGATGAAGGCCCGCTCCAAAGAGCTCCTGGATCGAGCAGTTGCCGCGACGGTGGCAGCCATCGAGATCTACAATAAACCGGATTTCCTCTATCGCGAAGAAGCCTTCGCCGTCCTCGCCATCAACGGATGGGAACTACTCCTCAAAGCCAAATGGCTAGCCGACCACGGCAACAAGGTCAGTTCGCTCTACGTTATGGAGCCGCGCACAAAGAAGGATGGCACCAAAAGCAAGAAGCTGCAGATCAAGCCGACTGCATCCGGCAACCCATTCACCCACAGTCTCGATTTCCTCGCCAAGAAGCTCGTAGAGTCGAAAGCCTTCGACACAAACGCCTGGGCCAACATCCAAGCCCTGCTGGAGATGCGAAACTCCTCAATCCACTTCTACAACCGCTCCGGAGCGTTTCCCGTTCGCCTCCAGGAAATCGGCACCGCCAGCCTGAAGAACTTCGTTGCCACCACCAAGGCATGGTTCGGGCGCGACATGTCGGAGTTTAACTTTTACCTCATGCCACTGTCCTTCATCGCGCTGCCGCAGCAGACGGATGCCGTCGTTCTAAACCACGAGGAAAAGAAATTCCTCAACTTCGTCGAAAGCCTCGAACCCGCCAACGACGACGCAGATTCGCCTTATTCCGTGACGGTAAACATCGACATCAAGTTCACCCGCTCCAAAGCCAAAGAGGCGCTCGGTGTCCAATTCACCAACGACCCGAACGCTCCCGCAGTCCGACTGACCGAAGAGCAAATCCGCGAACGGTACCCATGGGACTACGACCGTCTCACTACAGAATGCCGCAAGCGGTATTCCGATTTCAAAGCGGCACAGAAGTATCACGACATCCGCAAGTCTCTACTTAAGGACAAGCGCTTTGGCGAAATCCGCTTCCTCGACCCCGGAAACCCAAAGAGTTCCAAGAAGCCTTTCTTCAGCCCCAACATTCTCCAGGAGCTAGACAAGCACTACGATAGGAAGCGACGAAAATAGCGGCGGGGTAGGGACCTGAACCTTACCCGACGAACCCGCTGGTTCGTTGTCGTCGATTACCTGTGAGGCGCCAGAGAGAAAGCCGACCCAACGGCCAATTCGCCTAAACATAGCCCGATCCAGCTTCCAGGCCAGGTAGCCTGAAGCTCCAAGAAGAAAGCCTCGCAGAGCCCGCAGAGCGCTCACTGGGTTTTTGAGGCACGAAAAAAACCCGTAGTGAGTGTACGGTATTTCCCAAATACCTCACCCGATCTCGGCCCAGCCTCCATCAGGAACCCACACCCCACAGGTCGCCTCCATGAGAGAAGTTCAAAAAAGTGAGGCCAACCCCTTGCGCGAAGCTCCTTAGATCAAACAAGCCAAATATGGCTAAGACGATACTAAGAGTCACCAAACTCAAAACAAAGGCAAAAATCCGCAGGGCAAGCGACCACAACACGCGCCGCATCAAACCGCAGGGAATCTATGATCCCTCAAAGGAGAAGTTCAACCGAGTAGTTGGCGAGCTCGACGCTTTCCAAGCTTGGGAGGATAGGACAGAAACGCTAACGAAGAACATACGGAAGAACGCCGTCCGTGCCCTAGAACTGTTGATCGGCTTCTCGCCTGAGGCCACCAGCACCATCGATCCAGAAGCATTTTTCGAGGACGCACTCGATTGGGCAAAAGCGGAATATGGAGAAAATAACATCCTCCAAGCAGCGCTACACGTGGACGAGAAAACTCCGCACGTACAAATCATCGTGGTCCCAATTCTTAAGAAAACCAACAAGCGAGGAATAGAACAAACGATCCTCAGCGCCGACGATTTCATCGGATCGCCCACAAAGCTGAAGAACCTACAGACTTCGATTTGGGAAGATGTCGGAAAAAAATACGGGCTAGAAAGAGGCGACCCAGGAAGCAAACGGAAGCACACTCCTCCTAAAGAATTCCAACGGCTCCTAGCCGAAAAACTGGCATCCACACCTAAGCTCGACACGCCTCCTTACGTAAACCGCGAAGCTTATCGCGAAAACGCACAGAATATCATAAACCAACACGCAGACCGAATCCTCGAGCTCGAACAGGAAAACGAAGCTTTGAAAAAGGAACTCAAACAAGCTCGAGCCGAGATTGCGAAGGTCGAGAAGGAGAGAGAAACGGCCATCAAGCCACCCCCACTCCAAGATGTGATCGAAGCATTGGGCTACTCAGCCACGGCCAAGGATTATTCGTCGAAGACCTACACGACCCACATTGGCACGATACGAGTCAGCAACTCGAAGACCACCAAACAAATCAAAGTCGATGGCAAAATGCAGGAGAGCAATACCTTCAACCTGTTGCAGACGCTAATGCCCCAACTCAATAACAACAATGCCCTCCGTTGGCTCAACAATCGTTTTGGTCCAGAGCCATCACTGGAAGCCTACAGCCAACATGTAATAAATCTGCCTCCGCCAAAGCGATTGAGCGCCGATGAGGAATTCAAGCTATTCGGCGACGAGGATCCATCCCGTTGGAAAGAAGCCCGTTCATGGTTGATAGACTATTTGAGATTACCACCCGACTTCATCGATGATCTAGCCGACAAAAAGCTCCTTCGGGCTGGCGAGCGGGATTTGATTGTTTTTAAGAACTACGAGGCCGGCAAGCTCATAGGAGCAACGCTCAAATCCCGAAAATTCGAGTATGAGTACTGCATAGGTAAAGCGGGGTTCACAATCCCAGCTTTAGACGGCAACGTTAATTCCCAAACAAATGGGCCACTCATCGCTAAAAATCACCTCGACGCTCTAGTCCTAGGAGCAAGCGGCGAACCGGTTCGAATCAAAAAACCAAAGGAGCAACCCATTCGCCCTCCAAGAGGCTTCGAATCCTGGCTAATGGCCCTCTCAAAACAGGGCTGGGACTCAGTTCAGAAATCCCTAGCCGCTCGTGGAAAGAAACGAAAGAAGATCAATCCTGAAAAGAAAGAGCACAAACCGGATTCAAAAGACAACAAGGACATCGGAAAACGAATAGACCCGTAGCCGATCCAGCAACTGCTGGACAAACCAAAAGGCGACAACAACCCACCTTCTAGGACAACGAATGTCCGATACTAAAAGTTATATTCAGCAGATCAACCAACGAAGAAGATGTTCTCGGATCGAAAGACACCCGATGAGCTACAGCTTGCCAGGTTTGCCAATTTCAGTCATCTAACCCAACCTTATGAATTGGGGCGATGAATATCGTTCATGCGCTCGCAACTATTTACTCCCAATGATTTACCAACGACAAAAGCTTCTCCTATCCCTCCTAAAAACGCTAGGTGGTGAGGTGAAGAGTACCGATTTCCAAAAACTGCTTTTTCTCTTCACCAAGGAACACGAAGAGGAACCGTCCTATGAGTTCGTACCCTACAAATTCGGATGTTTCTCTTTCACTTCCTACGCTGACAAAAGGAAGTTAACAGAGAAAGGTTATCTCGAAGACTGCGAAGGCTGGAAACTGGCCAAAGAAGGCCCTAAACTGGCTTCATTTGCCCAGCGACAAGGTTTGTTTAGGTTAAACAAGAACTATGGAAGCAAACGAGGTTCCGACCTCGTGAGCGAAGTTTACACCCGCTACCCGGAGACCGCTTGGAGAAGCGAAATCATCGACAAGGTAATTGATGACCCAAGCCTTCGGAGACGGATCAGAAATGCTCGACCCTCTAGAAGTGGGCCAGGCCTTGCGACTATCGGATACGAAGGAAAAACATTGGAAGGCTATTTAAACCTATTGCTTGAAGATGGGGTCACAACTCTTTGTGACGTGAGGCGAAACCCGCTGAGCCGAAAGTACGGTTTTTCCAAAGGAGCCCTATCTTCAGCCTGCGAAAGTCTTGGAATCCGCTATGAGCATTTGCCTCAATTGGGAATCGCCTCAGATCAGCGCCGAGAACTACACACGCAAGCCGATTACGACGCACTCTTCGAAGAATACGAACGAGACAATCTCCCACGTCAGACTGATGCGGTCGAAACGATTTCATCTTGGATCAAAGAAGGAGAACGCGTCGCGTTGACGTGCTATGAACATGCTCCGCATCAATGTCATCGACACTGCGTCGCCGAAGCTGTTGAACATCAAATAGGAGGAATTTTAGATTTATGCCATTTATAGCCTGTTGCCCTATTAAATGAAGAATGAACGAATCCTTGTAGCAGTAAAAACCTATCCAACTCTTTCATCCACTCACATAGAGCTAGTTTGTACGGCTGGCGTTAGGGAGGACGGCTCTTGGGTAAGGGTATATCCAGTCCCCTTCCGGTTCCTGGACGGAGACCGAAAATTCAGCAAATGGCACTGGGTCGAACTCCCTCTCATCAAAAGAGAGAAAGACGCTCGACCGGAGTCTCATTCTCCAGTGGACCGGCACAAGATCGACCTCTTGGAAGAAGTCGGGACTCATGACAATTGGCGCCAGCGAAAGGAGCTGATCCTAGAGAAGGGAAAAGTTTGGACGAACATGACGGAACTCATCTGCGCCGCAAAGCGAAACGACTGCTCTCTTGCTACCTTCAAACCAACGAAAATCGAATTTCAGTATCAGGGGTGCGAGAGAGAGTGGGACGAAAACAAGCTAGCAGCCGCCCAGAACCAAATGAGTCAGCAGGGGTTGTTCGAAGATGATGCGGTTCCCGACAACTTTCGCATCGCAGACAAAGTACCCTACGATTTCTCCTACAAAATAACCGACGACGACGAACGTGTATCCACACTCAAAATATTAGACTGGGAAATCGGCATGTTGTACTGGAACTGCTTGAAGACTGCCAACGGAGACGAAAAAACAGCACTCTCCAAGGTCTACCAGAAGTACGGTGAAGAATTCCTTCAAAAGGACATTCACCTGTTTCTTGGAACCAGTTTGCAATGGCACAACGTTGGTCCTAATCCTTGGATGATAATCGGAGTTTTCCCTCCTCCGATTGAAAGACAAATGTCGCTAGCGATCTGAACGCACCATACACGATAGGATGATCCCATTTGATACGATGCGAGTGATTCTCCGCGCTCAGCTTTCTCCACTACTTCCAATACGTTCGAATGACTCGCTTACCGCGAAGCTACCGCTGATCCAATTCTCAGCCGCTCAACTCAGTACAGTGACCTAACCACGACCGAAAAGGTGCAGAAGCACCGCGATCTTGCTTTCTACCAAGTTTAGAAATGAAGAAGAGCGATAATCCTAAGTTCAAATCGACCCCAAGAAAATTCCGAGACTCACCCACCAAAAAAATAACAACAGAATTACCAATACTCTGCCGATCTGGCACTACTGGAGCAATTTCAGGTTCGCATATACATTTCATTTTTATCGCAAAATTTGAAACAAAAGCACAAAATTCGAAACAAACCCAATCGAGCAAAAAACTCTCATATACCTGTTAAACATATACTTATATCTTATTATCAATAATTTATCGACATTATAGGACGCGGGTTCGACTCCCGCCACCTCCACCAATTTAAGCCCCGATATCGGGGCTTTTTTTGTATCCAGTTCCAGCCGTCGAACCCAAACGGTTCGACGTTTCACTTACGCCCGAGTGTCGTCGTGAACTCCTCGTTGCCCGCCCCCTCCTCTGCGAAGTTCTGCTCTGTCTCGTGCCGGCTCCTCCCCTTCGCCACGCATGGTATTCAACTTACAATGACGTAGCGATACCATCCTGCTGGCCTCGAGATCGATCGCCTTCGCCCAGTCCCTCGCCTATCGACTTTAGAATTATCAAGATCGAAGCCATGGCACGGCGCACGTCCGGGTCACGCGCCAACTTGAGTACCTGCAATGTGCCAGGCGGTTCCTTGCCCAGCATTTCGCTGGCTCGTTCCGTCCCTTTGCCGAACCCGCTGGCCACGCCTTCGAGCTTTTCCGCCGGGACATTCGACAGTACTTCGGCGAGCAAAGCCACCGATCCGATCAGACGCCGCCCTGCCGGACCGGTGAGGTGTTCCAAAGCAGCGCCCGATACCCCTGCAAACTGTCCTGTGAAGCCCTGCAACGCGCGTAGCGTGCCCGACTCACTGAGCGTTTCGATCAAGCCTTCCAGCTCGTCGCGGGCCGTCGGCTTTGGTGCTGGCTCGGTGGTATAACTCAGTTCTTCCGCCATTAAACGTTCCCTCCATCTGGCCTGCTCGTTTCAGGGTCGTGGTAATCGTCGCGCCGCCATTTGTCCTCCACGCGGACGCTGCGCAGCGGCGTCGGCTTTCCGTTCCTTGGATTGCTCTTCGGAATCGGCGACGCCGAACGCCTGCCAAGCTTCTTAACGCTCGCGGACATTTCCTTGTAGGCGGGCGTATCGACCACAGGGTCCGCCTTAGTAGATGTTAAATGATTCACACGCTGCTCAGTCGAACAAATTGGCATATAGAGCTCGCCGCTGCGAAGACTATCCGACACGACGATCTGCGTTGTCACTTTACCAAACGGCGAACGCACTTCGACCCAATCGCCTTCCTCAAGGCCCTGTTCGTTCGCGTCTGCCGGGTTCATTTCCACGAACGCTTCGTGGATTTTCTCCACGCAGCCTTTCACTCTAAAGGTCATGTTGCCTTCGTGAAAGTGCTCGAGCACCCGGCCATTATTCAGATGCTGCGGATACTCCTCATCCGGCTGGTTCACGGGCTCCGCGAAGTCGACCGGGAAAAAAGCGGCTTTGCCATCTGCCGTATGGAACTTCTCTTCGTATAGCAAAGGCGTGTCGTTTCCGTCCTTGTCCACCGGCCAACAGAGTGAGTTGTAGCCCTTTAGCCGATCGTAGCGAATCCCAGCGAACTCCGGAACGATCCCGGCAACTTCGTCCATAATGTCGCTGGGGCTTTCATAGTTCCAGTCATGGCCAAGGTGACGAGCGAGGTCCCGGAGGATTTTCCAGTCAGGGCGACACCCCTTCAGCGGCGGCAGCGCTTCGTTGAGTAGCTGCACGCGGCGCTCCGTGTTAACGAAGGTTCCTTCCTTCTCAAGCGACGGCGTTCCGGGCAGCACGACGTCAGCAAAGCGAGCGGTGGTGGAAAAGAAAATCTCTTGGACCGCGAAAAACTCCAATTTCTCCAGCTGCTCCTGAACTCGACGCGCGTTCGAGTCCACCAACGCCAATTCTTCTCCCACGACGTACAGCGCCTTGAGCGTTCCCTCCTCTATGGCGTCGATCATCGTCTTGTTGTTGAGCCCTTTCGCGCTCGGCAACTTCATTCCCCAGGCGTCTTCAAAGGGCTTGCGGGCCTCGTCGCTGCCGACCGAGGCGTAGCCGGGCAGATAATTGTAGAGAGCCCCGAAATCGCAGGAGCCCTGGACGTTGTTGTGTCCGCGCAACGGATACGCTCCTGTGCCGGGCTTGCCGAAGTTGCCCGTTAGGAGCAGGAGATTCGAGATGGCGGTGCAACAATCGGTCCCGCCCATATGCTGCGTCACGCCCATTGCCCAAAGCCCGCAAACCGTTTTGGCGGAGGCAATCTCCTTGGCTACCTGCTTTAGTGTCTCTTTCGTCAGCCCGGTCCGCGCCGCTGCAAACTCCAGCGTAAACTTCTGCAAGCTATCGCGATACTTCTCGAGGTCCTTGACCCGTCGCTCGATAAAGTCTCGGTCTTCCCATCCCTGGTCCAAAATGTACTTCGCGACTGCATTGATCCAGACTAAGTCGGTGCCAGGATTGGGCTGCAGAAAGATTTGCGCCCGGTCCGCCATTTCGTGGGAACGCAAATCGGATACGATCAAGCGCTGTCCATGCACCTTTACTTGCCGCTTGATGCGGGCCGCCAATACAGGATGGGAAACCGCTGTGTTCGACCCTACGATGAAAACAAGCTCCGCTTTCGTGATATCGTCCATCGATCCCGCGTCCGCTCCGTATCCAACTGTTCGTGACAAACCCTTGCTCGCTGGGCTTTGGCAATAGCGAGCGCAATTGTCGACGTTGTTCGTCCCAAACACCGCCCGGGCCAGTTTCTGCACCAGATAGCACTCTTCGTTCGTGATCTTTGAGGACGAAATAAAGGCCACGCTGTCCGGACCATGTTCGTCCACGATCGCTCGCAACCGTTTCGCTGTATACTCCAAAGCTTCATCCCACTCCACCATGTCGAACTTTCCGTCGCGGCGGATGATCGGATTCACAAGACGCTCATCGCTGTTCACGAAATCCCAGCCAAATTTTCCTTTCACACACGTGGAAATCCCGTTCGCTGGAGCATCCTTGTGCGGCTGGACCTTCAAGATATGCCGGCCCTTCGTCCACACTTCAAACGCGCAGCCTACGCCACAATAGGTACACACGGTCTTGGTCCGCTTGATCGTCTCGTCGCGCATCGCCGCCTCCGCCTTCGAAGTAGCGAAAAGCGGGCCGAGGCCGGTGAAGGTTTCCGCGTACTTCACGAGGTCGATCGATTTTCTCAGAACCGGCTTGGGCGCTCCGGTGAAATGCCCCGCCTCGCCGATCATCGATTTCTCCATGAGTGCGTTGCACGGGCAAACGGTCACGCAATGCCCGCAACTCACGCAGGACGATTCATTGATCGGCCTGCCCCCATCCCATAGGACGCGCGGTTGCTCCGATGTCCAGTCGATGCTCAAGGTCTCGGTTACGATCCGGATCAGTGCGTGCGATTGCGATGAATATGTCTCGATGTTGAAAGAGCGAATTTCCCAGCATGGCAAAATCAGCCTCTACTGCGAGATGATAGACTTCGACGGTTGGACACCGGCCGGTCTTTGGGCCGACACGAAGTTCGACGTTACACACGCCAACGACTTCACGCGCATCGCCTTCGCCGCCGATAGCAAGTGGGTTGATCTAATAACGCAGGCGATGAAGCCAATTAGCTCAGCGCAATTCAAACACTTCGCCCTCGCTGAGAGAGAAGAAGCCCTGAGCTGGGCCAAGGGTCAAAAAGGTTAGCCCGACCGTTCACTGGCGTTTGACCGGTCGCAGTGAAACCGCATCCACATCTGCACGCGATCAAAGCCTCAGTCGGCGGAAATGAGTCGGTAAGCGACAAGGTCCAGCTAAGGGCTGTGCCCCTTACCTCAGAGCTATCCATAATCGAAATTATCGGAGTCGCGATGACTTACCAGGGTTGCATATTGAAAGCGCAGAATGGCAATATGCATGGTTCGGCGCGTGTTCGAGGCGCCCGCTCCGGATAAACTCGTTGGCATTTCATATGCAACGAAGGCTGCGGCTCGTAGCTAAGGCTGATGCCGAACGCATTCTGAACAACCTAACGGAGAATCTGAAAAAATGGCTATTGTTATAGAACCTGTTTATGCCGATGGAATCGCTCAGTTATCCTACCTCGTCGGCGACGACTCGGCGGGCGTTGGAGCGGTAATCGATCCACGCCCTGATTGCGATATATATCTGGAGCTCGCCAAGGAAAAGGGGTTGCGGATCATCGCAATCTACGAAACCCACATCCATGCGGATTTCATGAGTGGCTCCCTAGCTTTGCGAAAAAGACTGGGAGGCGACGTCCCGGTACGGGTTAGCATCGAAAGTGGGCCCGACTACAGCTTCGATTACGAACCGACTAGAGACGGAGATGAATCGCTCTTCGGCGAACTCCGGTTGGTGGCCCGGCACACTCCCGGGCATACGCCAGAGCATTTGAGCTACCTCGCGCACCACGGGGACGAAGACGACCCGTTCGCGGTATTCTCGGGCGATACGCTTTTCGTAGAATCGGTGGGCCGACCGGACTTGCTGGGCGATGACGAAACGAACGCACTGGCAAAGGAACTCTTCGAAAGCATACACGGCTTTTTTGCGCAACTCCCGGATGGCACCATGCTGTACCCCGGACACGGAGCTGGTTCGTCATGTGGACCCGATATCGGCGACAGAATGTACTCAACAATCGGATACGAGAAAGTCCACAACGTTTACTTTTCACTCACCGATGAAGAAGATTTCATCGACAAGGTATTAGGAGAGGCTCCAGAGGAACCTAGGCATTACCGCCCCATGAAAAAGCTAAATGCATCCGCCGCGGATTCGAGGATGGAACTCGGATTCCCCAAGGCTTTCAGCCCAGAACAAGTGGAATCCCTCGTCTCCGACGGAAGTTTCACGGTGCTCGACTGCCGAAGCCCGATTGCGTTTTCCGCGGAACACATACCCAGATCGCTTAATATCGCAGCTCAAGGCGAGATGTCGGTATGGTCGGGTTGGCTTCTGGAGTTCGACCAACCTCTCGTCCTTGTGCTGGAACGGGACACCGACCTCGAATCAACTCTTGCCCTACTTTGGCGTACCGCTCACGCTAACGTTATAGGCTACCTCTCAGGGGGTATCATGAATTGGATCATGGAGGGAAAGCCCGTCTCCTGCGTGAAAGTGTACGACCCCGGGGCACTTCACGAAGCACTCGACGAAGTACAAGTGCTGGACGTCCGTTCGGAGAGCGAACACCAGGCGGGATTCATCCCGAGTTCCAAACACATCTTCGTGCCCGACCTTGAAGCGGAAGCGAAAGACAGCTTGGACCCCCAAAAGCCAGTTGTCACTTATTGTGCCAGCGGCTTCAGGGCTAGCATCGCCGCCAGCATCCTCAAACGCATGGGCTTCGAGAATGTGGGAACGCTGCCGGGAAGCTGGATGGCTTGGAAGAGCGCCAGCCTTCCGATAGCGAGGCCAGAGAAGGAGATGCAGCCCGCATGAGACACTTGATCGCTTCACCAGTCGTCGCGGTCACGCCGCTGGCATACGGTGGTGAGCCTTCCGAACTTGCCCTCCGCTACGGCGAACCTGCTTGGCCGCCAATGCTTGTGGGCGCACTTATAGGGGCACTGGTCCTAATGAGTATGCTCGTCGTGCGCAAACCCATCGGAGCTTCGTCGGCCTATGCCGCGATAGCCGGACTCTTAGGAAGAACGGTCGCTCCTAGCAAGACGAAGTCCCTAAGTTACTATCAGGACAATCCGCCAAAGTTTGGATACAGCATAGTCTTTTTAGCTTCGATCGCCGTTGGCAGCCTACTCGCCGCTTGGCATGGAGGCGCACTAGCGTGGCAACCCCTGCCCGCTTTCTGGATAGACATGTTCGGAGAGGATTCCCATGGGCAACGTATCCTATGGGCGCTTTCGGGCGGAGTATTGCTCGCCTTCGGCGCGCGAACCGCAGGCGGTTGCACGAGTGGCCATGGGATCAGTGGCGCGTTGCAGCTAAGCGCAGCGTCCTGGATTGCGCTGGGGTGCTTCTTCGTAGGAGGTGTCGCGACTGCTCACCTGCTCTACCCGTAAACAAACGAAGGTTGTCATGAATACTCTAAAACTTTTGAAAGCCGTCGTCTTCGGTTCGGTATTCGGTTTTCTACTACAGAAAGGAGGAGTAGCCGATTTCCACATTCTGCTCGGGGCCTTGCTGCTCGAAGACTTCACCGTGGTTAAAATCATGCTCTCAGCGGTAGTAGTGGGAATCGTAGGCGTCGTCTTCTTGAAGCGAGCTGGGTTAGTCGAGCTCTCAATTAAACCTCTGCGTCCAGCCCGGAATATTGTCGGAGGATTGATATTCGGAGCCGGATTCGCCCTCAGCGCCTACTGTCCGGGAACCGGGGCCGCCGCTGCAGGCCAGCTCAATGCCGACGCTTTCTACATGATCGCCGGGATGATCGCGGGCTCTTATCTCTATGCTCTGGTATCAGGTCAGGTGAAAGCTGCTGACGCAAGGGAGCCACCCAAAAAACGCCTCGTCGGCGATTCCGGGCTCAGGGAGATTGGGCCAGCGTTAGCCATAGCATCGCTACTAGCGATCGTCACATTGGTACTGTCCAAATAGCTAGTCTCCTATCTCCGAACTGAGAATGCTCCCAAGCCTCCACTGCGCACGACATCCAGAACCAGTATATCACCTCGTTCTTTTAATGGCAGCACATGCACCATCCACTACGATCCCGTTACCAAGCGTAATCCAGACGTATACCAATTAGCGGTTCGGCTTCGCTTTCGTCTTCCACTTGAACGCCTCGGCGGTAGTCAAACTCGGTGTCGTCGCTCGACGACGCTGCCGTCACGTTGATCACGTCAAGAAAGGTCGTCACGTCTATGGGGCCAAATGAGCGCCGATAGTCAACGCGAACATTCAACAAGCCGTAACCGCTGTTGCGACCCACATTGCGCTCGGTGATCTCTTTCGAGAAACGGAGAGGTTGCCCAGCTCCCAGCACGTCTGAGTGAATAATAAAGTCGTCGTATGGCCGGCCGGAAAGGTATTTGTAGCGCGCTCCAACCTTCCAGCGGTCGCTGATTTCCCAGGTCATGCCGAGGGTAGCGACATGCTCGCGGCTGAAGTCGGTGGCTACGTCACCGCGACCGTCCTTCTGGTCGACTACGGCATCATTGTAAGAGTAGGTGGCGGTAGTATAAAGGCCTTGGCGAATCGTGCCGTTGACCACAATATCGAGTCCGTACGATGTTCCGTCTCCAATGTTTGAATACGTTCCGCTTACTCGATCGAGGTCGACCACGAGGTTGTCGAGGTTTTGATAGTAGGCTTCAGTCAATACCGACCAGTTTTCGTTAGGGAAAAATTGAACACCGAAACTGCCGTGTGTGATTTCTTCGTTCTCGAGTGTATTCGACGTGTCAGCGGCAAGGTCTAGATACCGTGGCGACTGATGAAAGAGTCCAGCGGTCGCAAAGTATCTGACCGTATTGCTAGGCCGCCAATTGACGCTGAACCTAGGCGATGCGAAGCTTTCGTCGGCAAAGCCGTCTCGTTCGAACCGCAGGCCTGTGCGAATGTCCCAATCGCCCCGCTCAAAAACCTGATCTACGTAGCCTGCATAGCTTGTTTCTTTCTGATTGAGCGAAGCGTTGGTGTCGGCTGGCGTCAGCGTAATATAACGCTGATTGGGGTCTGGTCTAAAGTCATCGGCGTCGTATATAAATCGGTTCCAATCGTCATCCAAGACCGTGTCGTAGTCCAGTTCAACTTGCGTTGCATGAATACCTGCACTGAACACGCCCCATTGATTCACGGTCGTGAAGTCGCTACGCCAGCCGGTCTCTTTCTCGCCTTCACCGACGGTTATGATGTCTTCCCGTACGGGAAAACTGGATGCGGGCGTTCCTGGGGGTACGAGATCAGGAAAGGCTTCACCCTCTGAGCTGATCTTATCGCTTTTGCGGTAGTAAACCTTGTTGGTCCAAACAGCTTCTGTGCCGATCAATGACCGCAACGTGAAACCGAATAAATCACTGTCTTGTTCGAAATCTAGCAGCGCGACGTCTTCGAAGTTTGGCGACGCAAAGACGTGTGTCACGTCGCGGGTATAGTCTTCTTGCGTATCTATCAGTAGCGCTTCGAACGTGTGGTTCTGGTTGATCGGTATGACCGACTTTACGATAATGTCACTCAAGACAGGATTCCCAATGTCTAGCTCTTCGATATCTTCGAAAAAATCGCCAAAATCCAGATCTCGGGCAGAAACGAGCAAAGTGGAGCCTTCTGCTATACCGGCAGGGCCGTCGTAACCAAATTCATTCCCCGCAATATCAATGCGCAGACTTGCGGATGGACTTGGGTTGCCACCGGCGACTTCTAATTTTAGTAGCGATGCTGCTCGACCGCCATAAGCCGGACCCCATCCTCCAGGTGAGAACTCTGCTCCGCTTATAACATTCGGCGCGAAGATCGAGAAGCGTCCGCCGCCGCCGACATCTTCTTCTTCGCCCAGCGTCGCATCGAAGTGCACCGCTTTATCAAAGGGAAAGTCATCTACGAATATCAGATTATCTCTCGGGCCGCGGCCGCGCACGCTGAAGTTCGCGAATTCATTGGTGGAAGCCAGGCCTGGCAACCCGTCCAATGAAAGGAGCGGATCGGCGCCGCCTCCAACGGAGCTTCGCAACTCCTCTCTATTGCGATAGGCGCTGGAGGCTGAAGCAAATGCATCGGCCTGTCGCGCTCGAACTTCCACTCCTTCAAGAGTCACCGCCTCTCCAAGGAGTTCGAGTAGTTCGAACTCAATCTGTATATTTTTGCGCGTTATCACGCGTACGCTTGGCTCATACGATGAAGCGAACCCGCTTTTGGCTACGTTCACCGAGTAGAGGCCGGGGTCGAGCGCTTCAATGACGATGCGACCTCGCGCGTCGGTTTCAACCGATTGCGTGGAATTGGTTTCCCGTTCCGTGATCGTGATCTTCGCGTCTAAGAGCGGCCGCTCCGTAATCTGGTCCTTTACAAGAATCGTCATCCCACCGGGCGCCTCCGCGGCGTGGGCGATAATTGGAAAGCCAAATAGCAGCGCTGATAGAGTGAACCTTGATACCTGTCTCGAAATCTTGCTCATATAGATTCGGGAGTCTACGCGAGCATGCGTGAACGCGTTGTGAGGCGAACGTTAAGGAAACGCAAAATCGCGCTTCTTAACTCCGTGTTGCAGTACAAACAGGTTGAAAGGGTGGCGGGTTTCGGCCAGCAAGTTGGAAACCACTCGGACGACGGCACTTCTTGGCCGCGTGCGCTTCTTAAGATGAACGACGCCCCCAACACTCCCGTTCTCCTCGTGGAGGACAATTTCGACCTAGCCGGCAATATTCAGGACTACCTCGAACAACGGGGGTGGAGTGTCGACTACGTACCCAACGGAGCCCTTGCCTTGCATCGCGTGAACGAGCAGACGCACGCGGCGGTCATTCTGGATCTTCGCCTCCCTGTCATCGATGGGCTGGAGGTTTGCCGTCGTTTGCGGAGCAGCATCGCACCTCGGATTCCCGTGCTCATGTTGACCGCCGCAGACTTGCTCGACGACCGACTGACCGGATTCGCGGCAGGCGCGGACGACTACATGGTAAAGCCATTTGCATTGCCGGAATTGCTTGCCCGACTGCGTGCCCTCGTGCGCCGCAGTTCAGCGCTGTCTCCATCCTCTGTTTTCCGTCTGCACGACCTAGAATTGAATCCCTCTACCCGGGAAGTTCGCCGCGGCGCGCGGCGACTCGTCCTCACGCCCATGGACTACTCGATCCTCGAATACCTGCTGGCGCGATCCCCGGCCGTCGTCCCCCGCCAAGAACTGGAACGCCATCTCTGGGCGGAGGAACCGCCCGGGAGCGACGCGCTGCGCACGCACATCGCGACCCTCCGCGCTGAAGTGGATCGAGCGGAACGCATCGCGCTGCTGCATACTCACCGTGGAGTAGGCTACCAGATGGCCGTGACCGAGCCCCGACATGATTGAATCGAAAAAACGGCCGCCCAGCCGCCTGGCCTCTCGGATTCGCTGGCTGCTCGTGGGCCTAGCTGTTTTGCAGGCCGTAGTGTTCGCGTCGGTTGGATGGATGCTGTTGCTCACCGCAGAGGAGCTCATTCGAAACAAGTACTATGAGCACCTCCTCGAATACGCGGCTCAGGCCGGGCCTACGGCGCCGCTCCCGCCCGGCGTGGTCCGCTATACGTCCAGCGAATCGATCAGCGAGGAGCTCGGGCTTGCGAATCCGCCCACAGAACGCGGGCTGTATTCAGCATTCCGCGACAGTGAGCGACACCGAACCGAAGTGATGTATGGATTTTTCGACTACATGCTCGTGCCTGAGGGGTCGGACTGGGAAGAGGAGTATGTGATCTGGGTCGATTCGCTAGGTTCAGAGAAAGCGTTGACTTGGCTCGTCAGCCCAGCAGATGAGTACACCGACGCGATTGTCGGCTGGCTTCAATTAGCGCTCCTGATTGTGGTACTTATCGTCATTGTGGCGGCGCTTTCCGTAGCTTCGCTGATCACCCAGTGGGCATTGAAGCCGATAGTCGTCCTCGCCGAGCGTGTGCAAAAACGGAATCCGGACGTTAAGGCCGATACGCTTCCCTTGGGACGAGCGGTGCGCATTGGCCAGGACGAAGTGGGTGTTCTCGAGAGCGCCTTGGAAGCCTACGAAGCGCGTCTGCACGAGTCGCTAGCCCGAGAGCGCGACTTCCTCGCGGATTGTAGCCACGAGTTGCGCACACCCGTCGCCACCTTGAAAGGAGCGATCTCTTTGCTTCAGACTAGCGGTGATGATGCTGCACAGAAACGCTATTTCGGGCGAATCGAACGTTCCGTGCATCGCATGGAACGTTTGATCGAGATCTTTTTGATGGTCGCCCGGGAAGGCGGACAACAGAAGCCAACGCAGGCGGTCGACGCGGCCGAGGTCGTCTCTGAGGTGGTGGACGAAATCCGAGCGCTCTATCCCACACACCCGCTGCGGATCCAATGGTTCGCCGACCAAACGGTGACGGTCGACTGCCACCGCGAAGTACTGGCAGTCTTGTGCCACAACCTGATCGGCAACGCATTCAACCATCTTCCGGGTGGCGAGCTGTGCGTGCGCGTGGATTCGATTGATGGCGCCGGGCGACTTCGGATCGAGGACGACGGGCCGGGGCTGCCTGAATTCAAAGATATCGCCGCGGCTTCGGCTCCCGGGCACGGGTATGGATTGACGCTCGTTGAACGGCTCTGCCGCACCCATCACTGGCGGTTGAATAAGGTGCCAAGAGAGCAGGGAGGCACGTGCATCGAAGTGGCCTTCCCTCGCGCTGGTGCACCAGGCAACCATTAGGCCAAGTCGATGGCGTAAAAGCTGCCATCAACCTGCAGCAGTGTCATCGACACTTTGATGCAGAGAGCTGCATTCTCTCCGCCAAAAAGGAACAACTCGGTATTCTCAAAGCTCAAGCCAAGAGCCCGCATTTCCCTATGGTTGACAAGTCCTTCCCCTGCCGGTCGTAACCGAAATCGACTTCTCAACCAACACCCAAAATGGAGAATGATTACTGCGGGAACTATTCGCTGTAGGACTGAACCACGCCATCTTGGAAAACCACGCTACGTTTCACGCGATCCCTGTCGCCTACCGTGGTGCCCACGCCTCCGCTCACTCCCCCCCGGCTGCCTCCAGTCCCAAGGCCGATACCAATACCGATCGCAGGCGACTTCTTTTCCCAAACCCAGCGCTCCCCGGTCTCCCCGCTCGCTAAGGTCTCGCGCACTACGTAGTCAGGTTTGCCCCAAGCCATCTCGACCTGTTCCTCGGAAAAACCGATATCGATTTGCCCGTCGCTTACCGTCTCCTGGACCTCCTCCGGCCAGGAATCGAACTCTGGCATACCCGCGTCGATACGGCTCGCCAAATTTGGTCCCGCGCAAGCCGCCAAGCCCGACAATGCCGCGCCCAAACAAACGAATTCTAAGATCCTTTTCATAGTCCCTGTGAAGTTAGGTTTCCAGTTCCGTCAATCGACTCAGGAGAATAGTTCCACCACAACGAAACGATCTTCACCTTTTCGGGCCGGAATGAGCGTCAACGTTCGGCAGAGAAGCGAGAGCCTTCTCACGATTACTTCGGTTAAAACGCTAGCTATCTCGCCGCAGTCCAGTTTCTCGATACTGCGACACTTGAGTTCCGGCACCGCTTTAAAGATTGGCTTAGGTACGACTCACTCGGCGCATCTACCTGATTGTCGAGGCCGATCCGACTACTCTTACACACGAGGCGATTCTATTCTAAAAATGCTTGCGAGACTCCTGGGCTTCGAGCATCCGCCTCAATTCCGTTTTTTGGGAAAATGGGAATTCATGGTTATGTTTAGGGAAAGTATTAAGCTCAGTTTTGAACCAGTCTTCGTGAGACGCCTGCTGGCCACCGCGATACCGGTATGTTTGCAAACGCTCATGTTTTCTTCGCGATCGCTCGCGGATATCATGATGACAGCGCACCTGGGCTTGTCGGAGGTCGCGGCAATCGGGTTTTCTGGCCGCATCATTTTCGTGATGAACCTAGCGATTTTCGGGATCGCGAGCGGAGGTGGTGTGATCATAAGCCAGCAATGGGGAGCGAAGTTCCGAGACCAAGCGCGGCGCTCTACCGGCATTGCCTTGTTGCTGGGCCTTCCGTTTGCCGCGGTTTTTGTGGGGCTTTGCGCTCTAATTCCCGATGCGCTTGTCGGCTTGGCGAGTACGGATGCGAGCGTAATCGAACTGGGTTCCACGTATCTCCGAATAGCGGGGCTGATGGCGTTTCCTTTGACGATCGGGACCGTATTCTCGGTTGCCCTACGCAGCATCGGCTTAGCAAAGATCAGCATGCGGCTGAGTATCGTGGGGGTGGGCTCCAATTTGCTTCTCAACTACATGCTCATCTTCGGAGCTTGGGGCATGCCTCGCCTAGGCCTAGAGGGCGCCGCATACGCAACGCTGATCAGCTCTCTGTTGGAAACCGGATGCGGGATAGCCTATATATATATGAGAAAAAGCTCCCTCGCCTTTTCCCTAGCAGACATTCGAGAGGGAATAAGAAGCGGGCTGTGCAGAAAGATCGCAAATGTCGCTATTCCTTTGGCGATCAATGGCGTGGTCTGGTCATTCGGCGTTTTGGTTTACAATATACTGGTCGGTCGAATGGGCACGAGCGAGCTAGCGGTTTTGTCGATGATCACACCCATCGAGTCGATAATAGTGGCTCTCTACGTAGGCATCGCGACAGCAGCTTCCGTGATCACCGGGCATCGGCTTGGAGCGGAGGAGTATTCGGACGCGTGGAGCGAGGGTAAGGCGTTCTTTGTTTGGTCCGTTCTCTGCGCAATCTTTTCGAGTATTCTCATCTGGAGTGCGAGGGGACTTATATTGAGTTTTTATCCAGCGATCGAGGGAGATACCTTGACGGACGCGACCCAAGTGCTAACGGCCTTAGCCTTGGTGAGCGGTTTTCGCTCCGTTAATATAACGGTGATTGTCGGGTTGCTGCGCAGCGGCGGCGATACCCGTTTTTGCCTGGGATTGGATCTGTTTTGTCAATGGGCAGTCGGGATCCTGCTGACCTACCTGACCGCGTTTGTCTGGCATATGCCGCTATACATCGTGTTCTTGGCCATCAACTCGGAAGAGTTCGTGAAGCTATTTCTATGCGTCTACCGTTTTAGCAGCAAAAAATGGATACGCAATCTGGTGAAACCCGAACGACTCGTCCCAGCCACAGAGTGCGGCTGCAATACGGTCGGTTAGAGCACGTGGCGTCAATCGCGTCCAGATCTCCACGTCGCTGAAACTCTATCCGTAGCTGCTCGAGCCCTCAAACGGTGCGTGCCATTCAGTCAGAGAACAGGTGTGAAAGCAAAAGCAGCACTCACTCTACTCGGACTCACTGCGATCATTGGAGCAATCTAGACAAGCCGAAAGCAGCATTGAGAGTCCAGGAGTACATGCTGAGGCGCGAGCGTTCGAGGCTGCGATTTGACGTCTCAGGCCTGGATGCGGGCCAGTCTTCCTAAGAGGTTTCACATTTTGCAGGAAGGTTTCAAAGGGTGTAAATGCCAGCGAATCGTCCAAATCCCCACCCCACTAAGTCTCCGCCGTGAGCAATGGTTTCGTTATATTCGGTGGCTATGATGGAACGGCGCACCTAAGACCTTCTCCATTCAACAGCCTTGCGAAACAGTGTCGGAAGCGTTATCCATACTAGAACCCTACCGAACCATCCCAAATACAAAGCCCACTCGCTATGCCTAGACGAACCTTCAGAACACCCGGCGTATACATCGAGGAGATAGGTTCCATTCCACCCGCGGTCGCACCCGTCGAAACCGCCATTCCAGCTTTTGTCGGCTATACGCCACAAGCCAGCGACCGCGGAATCTCCGTCCTAAACAAGGCAAAGCGGATCACCTCCCTGTTGGAATGTGAAACGATCTTCGGTTACGCATCGAATACCAACGCCAGTGACCCAAATAGCCGACAAGACCCACAATACTATTTAGTGGAGAGTGCCGGCCAGCGGCCGAGCCAACCAACCCTAACGATCGCCGGCAAACATTATCTGCTCCAGCCAGACCCGGACACCGTCTACTACCTCTACCCCAGTATAAGGCTCTTTTTCCAAAACGGAGGCAAAACAGCTTACATTGTATCGATTGGCACCTACGGCCCCGCGTCAGGCGCTTCAGCAAGTCCTGGGGCAACCATAACTAACTGCAACGTAAGCATAAAGGCACTACAAAAAGGCTTGAAAATCCTAGAGTCAGAGAAACAAGTAACCCTCTACGCCTTCCCTGACGCGAGCCTTCTTCCTTCAGCCGAAAACGGGATCATCATCAGAGAAGCGCTCGCCCAAAACGAGCGACTCGGAAATAGCATGAGCATCATCGACGTGGCTGAAGGAGCACGTCGCAACCCTCAGAATTCCCAAACCGACATTGACAGCTTTCGTAATCGTATTGGGTCTAACGGGCTCAGAAACGGTGCTGCTTATTATCCATTTCTGGATACGACGATCCTGGACCGTGAAGACTTGAGCTACAATAACCTCTTTGGCGGAGACGTCAAAAAGCTCATCGACATCCTCAGCCCCGCTAACGATCCCAATCCAGAGGTCGTAAGAATCCTGAAGGATATTGTCAGGTCATCGAAACGGAAAACATCCTTCAAACAGTATCATGACAAACTCCTCAGCGCCAGCTCTGCCTATCAAGCAATAATGGATTCAATGCTCCAAGAGGTAAACCGCTTGCCGCCAAGCGGCGCGTTGGCCGGAGTCTTCGTAGCCAACGACGAGAGAACAGGCGTGTGGAAGGCACCTGCAAATATAGCTTTAACGGGCGTATCCAAACCGACCATACAGGTGGACCAGCCTACCCAAGAGTATATGAACATCGATCCGACGAGCGGCAGATCTGTGAACGCGATTCGCTCCATCCCCAGAAGAGGTGTAATCCCTTGGGGTGCTCGCACGCTCGATAGCAATGATCCCGAATCGCGATACATCTCGGCCCGACGTACCATACAGTTCATTGAAAGCTCCTGCACCCCAGCGATCCGAGGGTTTGCCTTCGAGGAGAACGTCCCAAGCACATGGAAAAACATCGAGACGGTGATAGAAAACTTCCTTCTGATGATATGGCGGCAAGGCGGTTTAGCAGGATCCAAGGCATCGGAAGCGTTCAGTGTCCGCTGCGGTTTGAATACCTCGATGACTTCTCAGGATATAACAAACGGTGAATTGATTGTAATAGTCGGCATCTCGCTGACTCGTCCAGCGGAGTTCACCGTCCTCACGCTCAGGCAGAAAATCGCACAATAGGCTACAGTCGTCTGCAAGGCTGGATTCAGCGTACCTATCACGCGTTCGATTCACGCAATTCACTGTAGTAACATTGAATCCCCTGAAAAGGAGTGGACTGTACCCGCTCGTTCGTTAAGCAAATCCATGCCAGCTGGAGTACAGAGTAGCCCTAGTCGATTCCTACTCGATAGAATCTCCTGGCACTGTCTCCGAAGCTTTCATCAAAGTACTCGATTTCCGAACCCGTGCCGACGAGCCCATCTTCCAGCAAACTCCATGCGGGATCGTCGACCTCATCTTTGTATTCGATTTTGTAAGTCAGCCCTGCAGTGCTTGCAAAACTGAGCAAGGGCACTTCTCCCGAAACAACAATCGAAGCGTGAATTGTTCCAGCGTTCGTCAAAAGAGCTGCCATCACAGCTTCGTAAGCGTCGACCTTCCCGTAACCCCAGACCGCGTTGGGAACATCGCCAGTGAAGGCGTCTGAACGGGCTGTGGAGCGAAGGATCTCGCGGATCTGCAATTGGTCGAGTTCCGGATTTGCCTGCAACATTAACGCTACGATGCCAGTCACGATCGGAGCCGCTGCGCTCACCGCATTCGCTTTGCCGTAATGGCCATTGCCATCTTGAACCTTGTTAAAGCCGAAAGTCGCCCAATGAGAATCAGGTGCGTAAACCGTTATCAAAAACTCTCCCGGCGCCGCAACGTCTACCCCCAACCTTCCATCAAAAGTCGGCCCCACGCTACTGCCGCTCCAAATGTCTCCTATTGCCCCCCGCTGCAGCTGGGGCTACCCGAGCGACTCCATCGATATCAGTCCAGGCGTTTTGCAGGACGTAGTTCGTCGGTGAAATGTTGTTAAATGCGGTCGCTCCGTCCCAGATGTTGCCCGAACTAGCGTACGTCGTAAAGCCGTTTGCTGGACTCTGCGAATAGTTGGCGAAATTCAGAGAAGCCTGAAACGTCGTCGAAGTGGGGGCAGTGTCGCCGCGCTTAATATCAATCGTATACGTGCCGGTCTCGCCTGTTATGGATATCCAAACTTGCCTCTTCTGGCTCGTCGACAGGCTAAAATCAACGTCCCGACCATTGTGATAATAAGTAAAGGGATCGCCATCGTTATTCCTACTGTCACGAGCGCCTTCATTAGCCACCGAAGCGTAAGGACCAAAACTCTCTCCCGAAGGCGTCGTAATTGTAAATTCCAATCCGCTTTCACCTGCTCCAATTGTTGGATACCAAAGATCGACAACGATCCCGTCAGCCCGCGCCTTTTCCACTTTGAGCGATGCTGTCTCGCCTGGGGCAATGGTACCTTGAGCATGGTTAGCTGCTCCCCCTTCGTCACCCGGCCCGTTCAGAAAAGCGACTCCCTTAATTCCCGAGCCAACGATTTCATCAATTTTCCTGCTGAACTGGCTCGTACCATCGGTTGGACCTCCGTTGCTTCCGATATTGGGTAGCATTACGACCGGCATTTTGAGCTCGGCCGCCTTCGCCACCACGAAATCCATGCCCTTGAAAACTAAATTCCCATCGTAAAACGAAGCCTCTGCAGGTTGATCGTCGTGGGCTGGCACTCCATCGGAAGTCACTTTCACCGCGATGATCGAAGCTTTTGGAGCGATTCCCATATACTTTCCATCAACAGAATTCCTGCCGTTGCCCGCCGCGATACCCGTCGTCGTGGTTCCGTGGCCTACCGCATCGCGGGTTGCTAGATCGGATCCGCCTGCCAGGGCTGCGTTGATTTGAGCCTCTGTATAGATAATGCCGTCGGTTCTGTCTTCTGTGAAGTCGAGTATGTACTTGATGCGCGTCGTGCCATCTTCGTTTCGAAAATCTTCGTTTTCCCAATCGATCCGCGATCTAATATGGCAACGACGACACCCTCGCCATCGATGCCCAGAGACGCGTGCACTTCGTCCACTCTTGTCTCCTCCCGAACCTTATCAAGAGCGAGCACCCTCGGCACGCAGGAGTTTATACCAAAAATGAAAAGTACCGATACAACCCGCTGAATAAGGGACCTCAACATAATGCTTACCTCCCCACCACTACGCCAAAAAGCCTCTCAAGATCCGCTCCTCAGATTCAAGATCTTCGCCAAAAGCAGGGGTGGGATTAGTCATAAGAATCTCTTAATCGGAAAAACTCAAGAAAATCCAAGACGAGAAACGCTCAAAATAGTAACGCATGGACGACAATACGAAAAATCGTATCCTAATTCTTAATACTAATACATAGATCAAGGCCACCCGGAATGATAAAACGAAAAGGGATCCATCTTCACTTTTCATTTCCAAATAGTTATTTACACTCAACTTCCCAACAATGAGAGCCGCAAAAGCTAATCAAACATCAACATCTAAGCCACGACAGGAGGATCCTTTTGTATCTACATTTCGGATATATTTAGCTTATTTCAGCCGACAACGATAGCGATCAATCGATTCTTACGGTCAAACGACTATGCTAATTATACGAGCATACCACCTAGAGAAAGCTATCGTTTCTTAAGATGACTCCGACTACGCCTTAGATCTCTGCAGTGAAACCACTTCTCAGAAGTGATCCCCTTTTCATGCTCTCATTCTCTGAGGCCCTTTGCCCGTGATAAGCAAATTCCCGCTACCTGCGGATTTCGCTCTGCGCAAATCTGGGACTGACGAGAACCGATTCCTCAATCAGCCTCCCCCCTTGGAAAATCAACAACCTGTCGGGTAACCATTGCGCGGAGACCACCTAGCAACCGGTTTTTTGGCGAACACACTTAATTGACTATTACCCCTAACTACTTTGCCTTAGCCGTGTGACTGGATTTCGTATTTTGTACATGGCAGCAATTGCGCTGTTGGCATTTCGCTTCGCTAACGGCATGGAGATCCCGATTGAGTTCGTTATCGTCGAAAGCTCGCGCACCAGTACGATCAGCTATTCCACTGGCGACACCGCAACGCAGGACACTCAACACGACGGCACCATGAACGCGGTGCTCACCTTCGAACCGCAAACCCAGAGAGTAACAGCTATCCGCTTCACCGGAGGCGACATCAAAGAGTCGAACTACTCGTTTCGGAATACAGCGGACATACACTTCAACGGCCAGGGCACCAAAAAGGTTGTCTTCGTGCAAAGCGCCAGTGGGCTGCGGATGAGGATAAACACTCTCGGCGACGCCCACCCGGTAGCTTACGACGGAATGCTGCTGGAGCAGAATAGGCTGCAATCTTACCCAACTGCAGGGACCCTCACCGCTTCGCTCACCATCGACGGCCAAACGCAGACCCAGAGCATCGACGTAGCCACCAACCCTCCAGACCGGATTGACCCTGCTATCGGCACCGATATTCGACTGATCGTTCAAGAAACACTGAAACGCGCGGTGAAAGTGAATTCAAGATCACCTACCGAGCCACCCTTAACGCAAGTCGCTCGGAAACTTTCACAAACACGGATACCACCCTCACCAGCACTTCTGTCGGCTCCACCTTGGCCGTAGCCACCTTCTCAGCTCCGAACCCATTCGGGCACTGGCTTTTAGAGACTGGATACAATCTCGATGACACGGAATCCATCGACTCGCGTGGCATCTCCCTTGCTGTTCTGTATGCCTTCAATTATGCCCCAGACACACACCCGGGGATGCCTTGGAGCTTCGCTACTGAAGCCGACTCTCTCATCGTATCCCTTCAACTCCCCGCTCAAGGGCTGCGTACGGGGATCCGCGTGGAGGTCTCCGACGACCTCGCAAGTGAGAGCTGGCGAGAGCTTGGGCCGGACGATTTCCTAGATGACTACTCCAACCTTGATCGATACGCTAACGGAACGCGTCGAATCCGCCTTCCCGACACCAAGAGCCAATTCTACCGCATCGTTCCAGAATCAACCACCAACGAGTGAGCCAGCGAAACAGGAAGGGCAAATCCTAAGCAAGGTGGGCATCTTGCTTAAGTAGGACCGGACTATAGACCACAGCTATTAACGGTTCCAAGAAACCAAAATCCGTCCCCGTTTTCGGCTGCCTCGATGCTCCATCATTCCTTCTGGGGAGACACCTACCGATGCCTTCGAACTAAGAAGGTATTCATTTTGCGGTTACCTGTACCATGCAATAAAATCCGCACATGATCCGTTTCCGTTATCGATGAGCAAGAAAGCACAGTTCCCTGACGAACAAGGCGAGGATGGGGCCTTCGAGCGCCAAAAGGACGCCTTCGATAATTGGATAGAAGACAAACCCGACGCCCAATTCCCCGCCGTCTCCGGGCGCTACCACCTCTACGTGTCGCTAGCCTGCCCGTGGGCCCACCGCACTATAATCATGCGTGAGCGGCAAGGTCTCGCCCCACATATCGGCATGACTGTAGTCGACCCGATCCGCGACGATAAAGGCTGGCGTTTCGTCGAAGACGTCCCCGGATGCGAAGCCGATCCCGTCAATGGCTTCCAATTCCTCAGTGAAGCCTACCACGCTACCGATCCAGACTACAAAGGACGTATCACCGTGCCGGTGCTTTGGGACAAGGAAACCAAGCGCATAGTCAGCAACAACGACGACGCAATCATGCGGATGTTTAACAACTCCTTCTCGTCGTTGACGGGCCAGCGACATGAACATTGTCCAGAGGTCTTGCTCCCCGAAATCGATCGCCTCAACGAGTTGATTTACGAAACTGTCAACAACGGGGTATACAAAGCGGGCTTTGCCTCCAGCCAAAAAGCTTACGAAAATGCAGTGTATCCACTTTTCGACACACTTGACATGCTCGAATCCCGCTTGAGTCGAAGCCCGTTCCTTATTGGCGATAGCATCACCGAAACTGATTGGAGGTTGTGGGTGACGCTGATCCGTTTCGACGCGGTCTATCACGGACACTTCAAGTGCAACATACGTCGACTCGTAGACTACCCAAATCTCATCAACTACACTCAGCGTTTGTACAACGAACCTGGGATTGCCGAAACAGTCGATTTCAGCCATATCAAGCGCCACTACTACTTGACCCACGACGAACTCAACCCTAGCGGAATCCTTCCAGCAGGACCCCGATCGATCTGGACCTGACCTCCAAAATCTTCACATTGCCAACTTTCTGAACTCCCTCAATTCTGGAACTATGTTTCATACGTCTATCCCACCCATGCCTAAGTTCATCGCCTCTACCCTTCTCGTTGCCGTGACTGCGGTACACTCCTTCGCGGAAGATACGGACCCAACGCTTAAAGGAGCATACACCGATGCGTTCAAAATTGGAGCGTCACTCAGCCACTGGGTGGTGGACGGTCGCGATAGCCAAGTGCAGGACATTCTGTTGCAGCAGTTCAATTCAGTGACCGCAGAAAACTCGCTCAAAGCGGAGTCGGTCAACCCAGAGTCAGGCGTTTTTACCTTCGAGCAAGCCGATGCCTTCGTCGACTTCGCAGAGAAACACGACCAGCAAATCATCGGCCATACCTTGGTGTGGCACAACCAGACACCGGACTGGTTTTTCCAGAACGAAGAAGGTGAGCCAAATACCGCCGAGCAGCAAAAGGAGCGCTTGCGCCAACACATCGAAACCGTCGCCGGGCGTTACGCCGGACGCATCCACGCTTGGGACGTCGTCAACGAAGTAATTGCTGACGATGGCTCCTACCGCCCCACCACCTGGGTGAATAGCATTGGCGACGGAGACGAGCTCGTGCGGTTGTCGTTTAAATACGCGTCCCAGTACGCACCCGACGCGGAGCTCTACTACAACGATTTCAATGCCTGGAGGCCCTCCAAACGCGACGGGATTGTGCGCATGGTCAAGATGCTCCAAGACGAGGGCATTCGCATCGACGGCATCGGCATCCAAGCGCATTGGGGGCTAAATTATCCCAAGAACGAGTACATCCAAGAAGCCATCGACGCCTATGCTGCGCTTGGCGTCAAAGTGATGATCACCGAGCTCGATGTGGACGTGCTGCCGCTCACTAGAGAAGGTCAGATCATCGGCAGAGGGATGTTTCACCCCCAATTCCAGCTGGAGGAGTTCAAGGACTACCTTGACCCCTACGCGGACGGACTTCCCGAATCTGTAGAACAGGAGCTTGCCGACCGCTACGCAGAACTTTTCCAGATATTCTATCGTAACCGTGAGAAGATCGACCGCGTCACGCTTTGGGGCATCCATGACAACATGTCGTGGAAGAACGGATACCCCATTCCCGGTCGTACAAACTACCCGCTGCTTTGGAATCGGGATCTGTCGCCCAAACCCGCCCTGAAAGCGGTGCTCAAAGTGCCTAGTCAAGACTGAGCCGCTGGAATTATAGCTATCGCTCGCTGAAGGGTTTGGCTAATGACGGTATCCACCTTAGGGACTCTCTCTGCCAGCTTTCCTAGTTCCGTCGCTCTCTCACGAGTTTGCGACAGGCCTCGACGAGCATCTCGCCATCTAGAGGCTTGAAAAGCACCTCGTCCATGCCTGCCGCTTCGCAGCGTTGCAGCTGGTCACTGGTTGCATGGGCGGTGATCCCCATGATTGGTGCCAAGATAGCCCCTTCACTCTTAGATCGAATTGATCGAGCTGCTGCGTACCCATCCATCACGGGCATGGCGCAGTCCAGCAACACCAAGTCAAACTTACCGCTTTCGTAAGCATCCAGACACTCCTTGCCATCCCGAACCGCATGGACCGAGAACCCGGCTTGAGTGAGTACCTTAGCCATCACTACGCGATTCGAGTTATTGTCCTCTGCTAGCAAAATGCTCCCTCCCGGGTTCGGGGGATTGCCGAACGCGAATTGCGAAGATCCCTTATTTTTCGCAGCTCTCTCGCCTTCGCGCGGCAGCTTGATCACCAGGGTGAATATCGATCCCTCTCCGATTTTGCTTTCGACGAGAATCTTGCCGTCCATTTGCTCAGCCAATCGACTGGAAATGGCCAAGCCCAAGCCCGTTCCGCCAAAGCGCTCGTTTATTGTTTCATCAGCCTGGGTGAAGGGATCGAATATTCGTTCGACCTGCTCGTCGCTCATCCCGATGCCTGTATCTTCGATACGGATACATACGAAATCGGGATCCGTATAGACTGGAGAAATCTGAATATTGATGCTCCCTCTATTGGTAAATTTAACCGCGTTTCCGACAAGGTTATAGATTATTTGCCGGACCCGCCCTGGGTCACCCTGGCGCAGCAAAAGATCTTCAAGCTTGTTTTCGACAACCAGTTCTACGCCCTTCTCCTTGACGCCGAAACGAAAAGTGTCGCAAACCTCGCGCACCGTACTCGCCACGTCGAAGAGCTCGTCCGATAACTCGATCCTACGAGCCTCGATCTTCGCTAGGTCTAATATGTCGTCCACCAGCGAGTTTAAGGACTTGGTCGAATTCCCCACGATCTCACACAGGGTTTTCTGCTCTTCGTCCAATCCGGATTTCGAAAGCAGGCTTATGCCTCCAAATATCCCGTTAAGAGGCGTTCGAATCTCGTGAGACATGGTAGCGAGGAATTCGCTCTTTGCGTTGTTTGCCGCGCAAGCGGCTTCCTCCGCCCGACGCCGATCTACGATCTCCTTCTCGAGCAAGCCGTTGGCAGACGCTAGCTCAGTAGTTCGTTCTTCCACCTTTTTGTCGAGCTCGGCGATGTTCTGCTGGATACGCTGGCGCATCTCCTCGATCCCTTTAGCAAGCGAGCCGAGCTCGTCACTTTGGTCGTCGACGGCGACTTGAGTATCCAGATTTCCCCCATGAATCCTCACCGTGGCCTGATTCAGAATTTCGATCCGCGAGGCGATGCCACCTAGTAACCTCCAAGCCAGCGTCACGGCTATGGCTAGGAGCACAAGTTTAGTGGTAAGCATCACCACCGACATGCTGCCAATGGTTTTATGCAAGTGTTCGGTCTGCGCCCGAATACGGCTAACGTCCGCGTCCATAGCTGCGGAAAGCGTATTAAAAGGAGCTAGATTCGCGCTAACGAGCTCTTGGGGTATCGAGACCTCGGCGCTCAAAACTCCATCCCGGACCGATTGAGAGATAAACAGAGCTTCTTTCCCGTCGTCCGCTTGTCCTGTGCCTTCCCGCCGCCAATGCACCACTCCAGATTTATCGACCAAACGAATCCCCGAAGTGAGCTCGTCAGGACCATGTATCACGTCTGCTAGGCTTTCCACCGGAAGTACCAATTGCAGGTAGCCGACGACAGGAGCCCCTTCCGATTGACTCTGAATCGGAACAGTTCCCGAGATGACGGAGCGGGAGGAGCTCGCCCCCATACCCCCCATCGAATACGCCTGCCAACTTGTCGCTCCTAACTCCGACCCCAGCGCCTTGATGAACCAAGGCTCGGACAACGTCTTCCGCCGATCGCCTCGTCCTGCCCCCGCCTTGCTTTCAAGCAAACTGGTGGCGCTATCTCGCATTTCTAAGCCAGCTACTGTCCGTCCATTGTCATCGACCAAAGCAGCCCGTACCAGTCCATGCGTTTCGATCAGGTCTCTAAAATACTCACCTGAACTCTCTCGGTCTTCTTTGGACCCTCCGCTGCTGAGCAGCCCTTTCAGATCATTGCGTTGGGCCGACAATATGAGAGACTTTTCGATGGAATCCAGCTTCCCATCCATGTTTGCCCCGATGTTTGCTAGGGCAAAAGAATAGGCTTCCTTCATAGCCGACTCGAAACGAGAGCGTGCTTCACTCTGTGTCGTTTCCGAGAGCGTCGCCAAGTCGTCGAGGCTCGATTCCAGATACTCCGTATCCTCTAGCGGCGGTACGATCGCCAACTGAAATGTCAGCCAAAACAAAATACCAGGAGCTAGCACCAGTGGCACTACCCTATAGAGAAACTTCCGACGAATCGTCATAACAGGCATCAGAGGAAAGAGACGAGCAGTACGCCGCCGGTCGACGGAGGCAGCGACACAGTCGTTTTGTTCCCTGAAAAAGCAACTCTAGTCGAATTCCAGAGAAAGGCTATAGCTTGCAGAGGTTTTAATGCTTCAAGAAAAACTAAGCCTCTTCAGCGGCGTTAAACAGCGCCCTTCCTAGTCAGGAGTCCCCATTTTCTCTCTGTTCACCGAGCCCGTATTCAAAAAACAAATCGATCGGTGACATTCACGTGCATCCGCGGTTGCCCAAAGTGCTCAGTGAGGCGACTCCTTTTTCGTTGTCCTCTAAAAGTAGCGCTATTCAGAATCAACGACTCAAAGCCGCCTCCCACTCGCTGCTAGCCCGTTTCCTCTTCGCAGTCAGCATGCAACTTGTCAGCGAGAGCACGGGCTTCACGCTCGTTCACAGCCAAGTGAAACGGGTGATGAGGTAGGGTGTGCAAAAAGTGAGCTTGAATCAGGCTGGCTAACCCTTGATTGAGCCGGTTCATGCCAAAAAGGATGGTGGCCCGAATCTCCTTCGATTCCTGTGCCGACTTGTATCCAGATGGCATAGCAGAGGCCCCTTGAAAATCCACGTTGAAGTGCCCGATCAACGAGAGGTCGACCAGCTCGATTGCTCCAGGAGGTATCGATGTGTCATCCCGCAAGTCACTGAAGTACTTCATGATCTCGTCGATCGTTAGCTCTCCAGAACAGGTGATCTCAACGATTCTACTCTCAGAGCTATAGCGGTAGGAGACAGGCATCAGGCGAAGTGAGACTCTCTTCGAGAAAGCACGCTTAGTCAAATACTACGCTACTTCTGTCGGAACGACTTAGGATGTAACTTCGTTCGAAACTGATTCGTCAGCCTGTAGAGCGGTCATGCAAACGCTGCGAAAAATCCGCCCCTCACTGCTCAATTTCGAAGCCGAGACCGAGCGCTGGGAGACCCTGTACGGCAAGTTGACCTGGAAAGGTGCTTGGATGAAAGAGTGGGTCGAGGAAACCGGGCAAAACGCTCCACATTACTACGGGCTAAACGATCCGGTAGAAATCGAGTGGGGAATGCCCCAGTTGCAGCCGGCCGCCGAAATCGCGGTCCTCTTCATGATCAAGATGGTACGTAAGGTCCTCGGCGAAGTTACCATCCTCGAGGGAGGACCACTCACCAATCTCGCCCTCGCTCAACGCCTCGACCCCGAATTCGCCAGCCTCGCAAAGGAGCTGGTTTACATGGGCGGCAGCTTCAACCCTCGCCAAGTTCTCGACAACCAAGTCGCTGCCGAGTTTGCCAGAGAGTTCTGGCCAACTCGCCCCGCCGCGAGTTCAAGATCTGCGTCGATCCCGAGGCTGCCATTATCGCCGCTCGCAGCCCTTGGAAAAAAATCACAGTGGTGCCGGTCGATCCCTCTACTGGGACTCAACTATCTGAAGATTTGCAGAAACGCATCCAAAGCGAAGCACTAGCTGAGCTTGCGCGGAAGCTCGTGACCTGGCCCGCAGGGTTCCCTCTCTGGGACGAAATATCCGCTGGCGTCTGGCTCGACCCCGATATCGTAAACCACCAAGAGAACCTCTTCGTAGACTATAACACGAACTTCAGCCCGAGCTACGGTGACACTCTGTCTTGGCGACCTGGATACGAGCCCGGACTAGGCGAACGACCAGGATTAATCATTGCTTCCAAGGACATTTAGTATCCACAGATTATGTACAAAAACAGAGAGGCCAAACAACCAAATCTAGCTCATCTCGCCTCTCAACGGTACCACGCTTGACCGTCCCCTACTGGACGGTAACTACGTTGCAGGTTTCGCTTTCCGTGTCGAATACGATACGAGCGCTGCCGTCTTCCAGCTGTGCTCGGACTGCTGCGATCTTCTCGTCGAGCGAGAAGAAACGGTCTCCGTATTCGGTACCCTCTCTCGTAACGAACTCTCCGATTACGGCCCGAAGGATCTCAGGTTCAAGCTTGTTGTGTGGAATCTCCATAGGGTCGACTATTTGAGAGTCAGTCAATAGCGACTCCGACGAACGAAGCCACACATTAAAGAGACGCCACTGAAATGACGCCTTGCGGCTTTCACTCGTCTGCATAGCAAAAAGGTAATTCCCTACGTGCTGCTTCATGTTACCGCTTTATTACCATCCAATCTACACCGAGGGTATTCATCCTTCCGCACGCTTCCCCCGTGATCGCTACCGCCTGCTAGCGGAGCGCCTGGAGGGAAACCCCGCTATTGAAATTCGCAGTCCGCGGCGGGCAATGCGAGACGAGCTCGCCTTAGCCCATGATACGGACTACATCGATGCTTTCTTAGGGGGCCAGCTTTCCGAAAAGGAGGTGAGGCGCATCGGTCTCAAGCCCTGGACGCCTGCCATAGTCGAACGCACCCAGCGCATCGCGGGTGGGAGCCTGCAAGCCTTGGAACAGGTTCTAGAAACCGGGGGCATCGCGGGCAACATGGCCGGCGGCACCCATCACGCCTACCGGAACTTTGGGTCTGGTTACTGCATTTTTAACGACGTGGCCATTTGCGCATTTGCAGCTCTGCAACGGCCTGAAATCAAGAGAGTCCTTTCCCTCGACCTCGACGTGCACCAAGGCGACGGCACCGCATCCATTTTGGCCCACGAACCAGGCGTCTTCACGTGTTCCATACACGCACAGAGCAATTTCCCCTTCCGCAAGCAAAAGAGCGACCTCGACGTCGGCCTGGAGGACAACATCGGCGACGACGCTTACATGTCCTGCCTCGAAAAGACGCTCAAGCAAATACAGCCTGATCGCTTCGACTTGATTCTTTTTCAAGCTGGAGTGGATACTTTGGAAGTCGATGCGCTCGGAAACCTCTGCCTCAGCCACGAAGGATTACGCCGACGCAACCGGCGCGCTCTCGAGCTCAACGAGAGAAACCACACCCCTCTCGTAATCCTCATGGGAGGCGGTTACGCCAAACCCATAGCCCGTACGATCGACGCCTTCGAAGACCTCTTCACAACCGCTGCCCAGTATTGCTGACCGAGAAAGGTTACTACCTTGCCTCCTTCTCCCATTGGTAGGCAACCCGGGTAGGATTAACGTATCTATAATCTTGTTACGCGGCCTTGCTCAATTTCCAAGGCTCTCAATACGCTTTCGAATTGTTGCACGCGACTGCGACGAAATTTTCTATTTCGCTCGCCAACGCGTCCCTATCCCGCAAGCCCTCCTTCAAGTGCTCCGGAAAATCGTCGCACGACGCCCCTAGCAACAGCCCTAAAAGAGCTCCACGATGCACATTGTCCCCGCCCGCATTGGCATTTGCCAACAGAGCTGGTTCGATCTGAAAGCCGTGATGCAAGGAAAAGTACAAAGTCAACGGCCATCCGTGCTCGGGATAGCAAGCAGTCGCTAAGCGTTTGTTGACGACCTCCACAGGCGACAGTCTTCCGAGCTCCGTGAAATCGATAGCAGTATCCTCCAGTCGCGTGTGAAGATCCCATACCTCATCGTCCGGTAGGTTACTGGGACCTCCAGCCTCCCGATATTTCGCAAAAAGCTCATCCCCTGAAATCACAGGAGCTCGAAGCCCGGCACAGTGCTTCTTGGTCGCTACCATTGGGTCTTCACCTCGTACCAGCGAGTGGAGCAGCGGCACGCCTTGCGACAAAACAGCAACATTCGTTTCGGATCGGTGTGTCAGTTCCATATGTCCAGCTGCGATACCGATGCCGAGATAGGTGTCGTCGACGAGGAGCGATAGTACCATAGGGCGAAGCAGCCCCCCCATTGAAGCGATAGACCAGACCTCGCGTTGACGGGCCGCACAGTCAAGCAGGTCCTTACCTTCCGAATAATGCTCGAAATAGCGACGCAAGTAGATTTCGGTATACGGATCCTTTCGCTCGTCGGGATTCGTCATGTATTCAATAAACTCTGACAAAAACACGTCCTCAGTGTAACGCTTTTCAGCGACTACGCTTTTCAGAAGCAATCGGACCAGTTCGGAGCCGAGCGTTACATCACCAGCTTCAAGTCCGTGGTGATAATGAATTCTTTCATCCTCTTGCGGAACCGAATTTCCATGCTCCGGATCGGAACCCTCTGTTTTCAACTCAAACTCGGTGTAGTTGGTTTTATAGTACTTCGCGTGCACACCCAAAATGTCAAATTTACGACCTTGCTTCGTCGCCGTTTCTATATCGGGCTGGTACTCCGAACCAACCATAAAGCTCTCCGGGTGCGGATGAGGCGGAGACACGAATTGGGATATACCTCCGTCAAACACTTCCTGCAATTTGTCGACGTCGTATATCCAGTGGGCGGGCATCGCGAGGGAGTCACCGCAAAACAGTCCCCATAACGCATTCTCAATTCTCTTCGCTTTACTGCCTACGGACATACTTAATTCGTTGAATCATAATTCTGAGTAGCCCTTTCAGGGACTAGGCACGGCTAGTCCGACCGAGACAGCTCGCTCTTCGATTTCAATACCCTTGAGCCATCTTCCTGTTGGATCAAATAGGCAGGTTTGGAGCGAGTAGCTTTTCTTTTGACCTTAGCTCCATCGAATACTCTCGAGACTGCTGAAGTAAATCGTTCCCGAACTTTTCCCTTCGCAGTACCATCTCTCCAAGTCCACTTCACCTCGGTGCCTTTACGTATCATTGTGCCCATGACATAGCTGTTTGCAAACCTCGCGCCACGTGACGCAAGACTCACCGCACATGCAAAATTGCCGACAGTGTTTCATGATGCACCAATCGGTTGAAGCATTCTGCACCTTTTCACCCGTCAGAAATAGTGTCGCTGTGACCTTTATCCCAGCTGCAGAAAAAACCCATTCGCTTTCGGATCGGTTTGTGCAGACTACGGAGATATTAGAAATGCCATTCCAATACGTACTACGTTAAAAAAGATCCGACGCTGGGTACGCTTCCAAACCATCTCGTTGTTTCGCGTGAGAGATGGGAGCGAGCGTGTGGCTCGCGGCTTCGCAATTGGGGCTCTGATCAACTTTTTCCCTACCTTCGGGTTCGGAATCGTAGTGGGAGGATTCGCCGCAGGACTGGCCGGTGGCAACGCCCTCGCCGGCTTCGTAGGAGGCACGGTTTTCGTCGTACTCTGGCCCGCTATTTTTTTCCTCAATATGAAGACCGGAGGCCTCGTCTACCACTCCCCCGTCAGAGTCGATAAGATGGAGGATGTGGACGAACGAACTATCGATGCTCTCGTGATGGGAAAGACCTTTCTAGCTGGTGCCACTATAAACGTGATCGTCGCTGGTGCGGTAATCTACGGAATCGTCTATTTCGCTCACAGCCGTTTCCGAGGGCGCGTGTTAGCATGGCTTCATTCAAAACGTCGAGCGGCGTCGAAAGTAAGGTAGCTCTATCAGGTGAAACGAACCCATGGCACAATAAATGCAAGCGGATCGGGCATACACAACGACTGAAACCTATGCGACTACTTCTTATCATCGTCATTCTTCTCCTCCTATTCGGCGGAGGCGGTTTTTATTTCGGAGGCCCTACCTACGGAGGCGGCGGACTCGGACTCGCCCTCTTAGTGCTTCTTATCGTCTTCCTAATGGGCGGCTTCCGCTCGAAGCCGTAAGCGAGATCGACGTGTCCTAGCGTACCCATCCTTTTGTTACTTAGTAATCGCAGCCCTCTTTCGTATCGACGAACCGGCCTAGATTGAGTCTTGTAAAAATTAATACTTGGATGGCCGCTGGAAAAGGTAAGCAGATATACAAGGTCGTCGTAAGCCTCGGTGCGACCTACGCAGTTTCCGCCGTAGGGGCTGTTGCCTCAATATCTGCAAAATCGTTCTACTCAGACCTAAACCAACCTGGCTGGGCTCCCCCCGCCTACGTGTTCGGACCTGTCTGGACCATTCTTTACACAATGATGGCGATTGCGACTTGGCTCGTGTGGCGACGAGTCAAGACGGGATCCGTCTCCAAGGAACTTACCGTGTACGGTGCTCAACTTGCGGTCAACGGCCTCTGGTCCTGGCTTTTCTTCAAGTGGAATCTTGGGCCAGCCGCATTTATAGACATCCTGTTACTGCTCGGCCTGATTGTACTAAACGTATTCATGTACTGGAGACTAAATAAGTGGGCTGGCCTCCTCCTTTTACCCTATCTCGCTTGGGTCGCCTTCGCTGCCGCCTTGTGCTTCGCAGTCTGGCAGCTTAATCCGGAAGAACTCGGCTAGCGAAAACGATGCTAATTTTCCCTCAGGAGAATCAAGTTCGCTCAACTAAAGCGAAGATTCAGGCTCGGTGAAAGGTAGCTAAGGCCCACTCTAGAGTGAGCCCCTAGCCCCTGAATTCTATCTCACTATCCACCCACAGAGTCTCCGGCACGATCAACGAGTCTTTGCTTTTCTTCCCTAGTGAGGTGCGCCGACCAATTGACGATCACTTCTCTGCCAGCCCGTTCTCTGATTCGCTCCTTCTCATCTTCCGTCAAAAGCGAACCATAGTCCACCGCGGTATCTACTTCTCCCGCGCTGCCGGCGGGGTAATCTGAATCATCCTTGGACCGACCCATTTCGCGGCCAACCAAGGCTCCAGCCGCTGCGCCAATGGCAGCGCCCTCACCTTCCTCGCCGGATTGATGGCCGACAATTCCGCCGATTACCGCACCTGCGGTGGCACCCGCCGCCGTGCCCCGACGTTCATGGTAGCCCGAGGACGAGCAACCCAAGAGTCCTAGGCAAAGCAATCCGGCGCTGAAGGCTCCCGCCACTGGTTTTGCGAGTAGAGTATTTTTTCGAGATATCGTTTTCATAACGAATTTCTGCTCGCAGCTCTCGCGCCACGGCGGGTTTTCCCTCCAAGCTCATCGTCGTGGATCCGTTCTACCGCTGCAATACGCAGCCCTTCGTGCAAACTACAACGGACTAGCTCAGAGCGAATTTATTACAAAATCACCAGTGATGAGCAAAGCCCCTATACGAATACTCAAATAATCTGCCTCCGGGTAACGCGAGCAGGTAAAGCTTATCTAGTGGCCATGTACAATCTACCAACCGGGTTCCCGTTCGCCTACGGCCCACAAGATACCACCAAAGATGTGCTGCTGGAACTCAGGATCTGCATAGCCTTCTTCGATGTGGCCGAGAGCCGAGTAAAATACGCGCCCGCCAAAGGGTTCGTGATACCACGCGATGGGATGAGACTCTCCCATGATATGGTTCGTTTGTGGATAGTAACTCCTTTCGTCGACCTCCAGCAATACGTTAAGATCTTCGGGAAAAGGATTAGCAAACGTATACCACTCGTCTGTCCAAATCCACTTATCGTCTAAGTGCAAACATGCCGGAAATTCTTTGTCGACCACTTCTATCGTTCCGGTTTGACGCGGTGGGTGCGATAGAAAGACCCGACCGATTAATTCTTCCCACCACAGCCATCGCTTCTCCTCATTGGCAGTAGCCGAGGCCGAGTGGATCCCGACAATCCCGCCTCCCGCAGCGACGTATTCCTGAAACTCGACCCGTTTCTCCTCGTCCAACTCACACGGATTTGCGCTCACAAAAACGATCACATCAAAGTCAGCAAAGGAGTGTCTGGCAAAATCCTCATCCCGCTCCACCCATGTGAGTTCAAAGAAATGTTTTTTAGACAAAAATTCGAAGGTCTCCCTCACTGCCGGCACGTTGCGATGGTGGTACTTGTCGTAAGCATCAGAGAAGACTAATGCGGAGAACTGCTCTGCCTGTACAGACGCAATGGATACGATCAAAAGGTAAACGGTTGCGAACAATGATCTAAGTTTCATGATTGAAAAAGGGCAGAGGTTTCTAATAAACCTGCATCCGCTTAGCGTTCCCGTCCATACCATAATATTTACTTCTAAAAACGGCCGGCACTCTCTCCATAGAACAGAATTCACCTATGGTTAATCGCAGCTCGCAGTCGTTCGATTTGCTCCGGGACGTGCGCCAGTGGGTCTTTGTCTTCGTATTCCAGAGTAACGAAGCCTTGGTAGTTCGCGGACTCCAGAATCGAGACCACCCGATCAAAGTCGGCTGGATACTTCTCCCCTTCAGGTGTCTGCATACTCACCTTGACCTGTACATTGACAGCGTACGGGGCACAACGCTCCAGATCCTTATATGGTGTATTCGTAAAGAAGTTACCAGTATCGAGATTGATACCGATCCAAGGGCTATCGACCGATTCGATAATTTCGACCAGTAAATCCGATGTGATGCCTCCATGGTTCTCAACTCCGATAAAGATTCCCTTTTCCCCAGCGTAGTCAGCACATTCGTTGAGAGCTGCGATCGCATTATCTACCCGATCTCTGCCTTCCGCAAACTCGTGCATCTCACCCGCAAAAAAACGGACGTGCGGAGCGTTGAACTGAGCGGCTACATCGATCCACTGTTTCGCTTGTCTCACTTGCTCGTCAAGGAAGTCACCTTTCGGCTGAGAGAAGTTGTTCCCGATCGCGGTGCCAGTAATCGAGACTCCACGCAAATGGGCGTGCCGTTTCAAGCGGTTGAAATAGTCCCTGTCCGCATTCGGAGGAAGAAAGTACGCAGTGAGCTCCGCGCCGTCACAGCCGTGGTCGGCACAATAGTCGATGAAAGAAAAAAGATCCATATCTCTTCCCTCCTGCGGCTTCTGCGCTTTTCCTTTGAACCAAGAATAGTAGTCTCGAAACGAATACGCCGCTAGGGCAAGTCGCAGCCGCGCTCGCCCATCGCGTTCAAGTGGACCTCTTGCCCGAAGGAATTGAGGAGTAAGCAGAGCAATGGCTCCTACCATTAAAAACCTGCGGCGTAAAATAGGCCTATTCATGGCTGTGGATCACAGTCGGTGCGCTATTCGCCATGTCCACCGCTCGCAGCCGAGGAAGTCGAGTTGGTTTCTCTTCCTTCTTTGAGTTCGGAGAGGAATGCTACAACATCGCGCAGTTCGGCATCACTCAACAATACGCCCATGGGAGGCATGGAAGAGGGTGCATCGAACCGCTCCGCAATCGAAGCTTTCGCCACTTCAACCCGATCGTTTCCCACTTTCACTTCCATGGATTTGGAATCTTCTTTCATCAGTATCCCTTGGATGGACTGACCTTCTTTCGTAGTGAGAACCACGATACCATATCCCAAGGCTATTTTCGCTGACGGATCTACCAAGCTCTCGAGCAACTCCTCGCGACCTAAGCGGTCCGCAACTGCCGCTAAATCTGGCCCGACATCCCCGCCTTCCTCCCCAATTGCGTGGCAACGAATGCACTGAGCAGCTGGAGCATCGTAAACTACGGTGCGGCCTACACCGGCATCTCCTCCGAAAAGCGAGGCATCATACCGAGCGAGGCCGGTTTTCGTGTCTCGCCGATTGCGATATGCTTCCACGCGGTTCTCCAATCCTGGATCTCCCGAGCTTTCAGCTGCAGCTAAGAGCTCCAGCAGCGCTCCCTGCGGAAACTCACCTCTTTGTAAAGCGACGAACTGCTCAGCTAAAAGGTCGTTCGCTGCGTCGGAGTTCAGATGGCCCAGAGTTTCGATGGCAGCTTGGACTTCACTCTCGCCACCCACGCCTAAAGCCATCTCCAACAATCCAACTAGCCTTTCAGCATCGAGCGTGAGTCGAGAAATCTTCTCGAGGGCAGCAGAACGTACCGCTTCTGAATCGTCCGCCAAAGCACGCTCGATAGCGGCAACAAGATTGCTGCTCTCTAAAGTCACCAGAGCATTTAAGGCCGCAATCCGCTCACGAGAGCTTTTGCCCTCTTCAACTATCCCTATTAGGCTTTGCTCAAACTCGTCTATTTCCAAACGCCCCAAGGCCTCGATCGCCGCTAATCGTAACTCCAAGTTCTCCGAGGCGTAGAGCTCATCGAATGCTGAGCCTATAGCAAGTTGAGCGTGTTGCAGTTTGTTATCCGGTCGCGGTAGAATCCTACCCGAAACTCTGTCATATATCGAAGGATCCGCCCAAACAGATAGCGTATCAACTGCTTCGATACGCATTCTCACATCCTCGGACTCCGACACCGCGAACCGGGCCAGCCTCATCGCACTCGATTCGTCTCCCGCATACAAATTGGCATTGATCGCTCGACGTGTGAAGGCCTCCGATGCGTCAGAGCGCTCCGCAAGTCGGCCGGCTAACGCGACAATCCCGTCAGCAAGATGCTCCTCATCCCCGATCGCACGAGCCGCAGCCGTTGCGACAATCTCTTCACTATCATCCAAGAAACGAATGACAGCGGGATGGCCAAGGCGATCAAGAGCTACCACCGCCGCTATGCGTACGGCAGCCGAACGATGTCCCGCGAGATTCATCAATCGATCTCCATCGTCGACACGAGCAAGTGCGATCGCACCTGCATGTCGCAGGTAAACCTCTTCGTCATCGTTGCGATCCAGCATGTCGATAATGTTCGAATAGGCTTCCGAGTCTCCAATTCGTCCGAGAGCCTCCGTAGCCATCAACCGGATACGCGGGCTATCATCTGACAACAGCTTTCGCAATTCTTCCGCGGCTGGAGCACAGCGAATGTCCCCCAATGTTCGGGCAGCCTGAGCCCTCACCTCTGCGTCAGAATCATGTAAAAGGTCTAAAAGTCTTTCACCTTCTGCCTCCCCCTTGCGGGCAAGTTGCCCGAAGCCCCAAATCGAGTGTACCCGCGAGATCAAGTTAGCACCGTCGTAAGCTTCTTTCAAGAAGCTCCTAGCCTCGTCGCGCTTCACTAGTTCAAACTGGGCCTTCAAACGCACTCGCCGATCTTCGTGGCTCAAGAGATTAACCAACGACAAAGGCGAAACTTTCGCTAATCCTTCCGCAAGCATACCCTGCGTCTCAATTGCAGCATCCGTCATTTCGTCAGTCGTATCGACTTTCCAAACACGGCCTACTCCATCAGTATCCCAGCCGCCGCCCCAATCAGCGAGATAGAGAGCGCCCTCCGGGCCGAAGTCGATGCCGACGGCAGTGATCCCGCTCAAAATCTCTTCGTCGTTATCTAATGCAAACGCAGCTCCCTGAGGCTTAAGCGAATAGGCAAAAATTCGAGAATTGGCTGGATTCCCCGTGAAGGAAGCGACCAAGAAGTGATCTTTCCAACGCCCCCCCAGAGCAGTCCCCGGCTGAAAAACCAATCCTGCGGGACCTGTGTGATAGTTGTCGAGAGCTGGCAAGATGTGGGCAGCCTGTCCATCGAAACGTGGCTTAAAGTAAAGCTCGTCCATCCAAACCTTGTAGGCATTGTTCTTCGGATCAGTGTACTTGCCGAGCTGCCAGTTGTTCCGCCAGCCCGTATCTGATCCATCGATCAAATACACGAGTCGCTCATCCTCACCTGGATGATCACCATCGTTGTCTACCCCGATCAAGTTCCCCATGGCATCCCAATCGAACTCATGCAAATTACGCAGTCCGTGAGCGTATACCTCGAAACCGCTACCATCGAGTTCGGATCGCACTAGTACGCCTTGCCGCGGAAATTTCCAACGTTTCCCTTCCTGGTCCACTCCATTGAACCCGACGTCGCCAATTCCCCAGTAAATACGGCCGTCCGGTCCTATTTTGACGCCGGAGATGCCGTGACCGCCAAATCCAACGTGTATCCCATACCCCGAACTGATTGGCTCCTTGCTCTCGTATTCGCCATCCCCATCCAAATCTTGAATACGCCACATATCAGGCATAACACCCAGAAAAATAGAATTGTCATGTACAAGCAAGGCTCCGGCGATATCCGTCTCCAAGGTGCTCGGGACAAACTGGAAACGCTCCGAAAGATCAGCCCGTCCGTCGCCGCTTTGATCTAGCAGTCGGTACACCTCCTCCGCTTCAGTAGAAAGATCACGCCAATCGTGAGAGCCGTCCTCGTTGAAATCTCGCAGCCACGTATTCTTGTCACTGTTTTTTGGGGACAACTCCCGCCTCAGGAAGTCGGCTCTTTCCTCGACTGATTCCCAACTCCAACTCTCAGGAACCCACTCTCCCAAGCTGCGGATATCGAACATCGAGCTATTCCTTCGCAAGGTGGCCGAAACCCAAACCTCGCCCCCATCGGTAACGTCGATCGCCACCGGATCTGTCAGCATCTGATCTGGTGCCCAAAGCCGAGCTTGAAGGCCATCCGCTAGGGACAGCGGGGCCTTCGCCTCGATTTCGAGGGCGAGCTTCTCAGACTCTCGATCAGAGAGGCTTGTCGAGTCAACAGCGGCCACGGAATAGTCCGTTAGAGCTGCGATAAGCAATAGATGGGCAAGCGATGTCTTCATAGGTATCGGGGGGTATACAGCAGCCAACCTAGGCCCGCGTTGAAGACGCGCAAGGCCAAGAGCAGGAAGGGCTCAATATTACCTGAGCACCTGAGTCGAACCGGTCTAGGGAGGAGCTAAAACTAAACCAGCGAACTTAGTCCGCAAGTTCCAAGGTCACGAGCGACTTGGCCGGTAACTCGATCGTGAGCGTCCCCTTCTTGACCTTCGCACCGGAAAAAAGCTGGGGTACCAGAGTATCTGGAGCATCGAAGGTGTTGTGGGTGTTCATGGCATCAGCGGTCAGGATACGTCCAGAGACCACCCGCTTGAGAGTGTTTTCACCGAGTGAGACTGTAACCGTGCGGCTTTGATTCGGATCGATATTCGTAAGGCTTAGATGGATACGTCCTTCCGCATCAATCGAGGCGGTACCGCTCAGCGCCGGCAAGCTTTCGCCATCGCGCTCGTACTCGCCACGATCCAGTTCGAAAGGCAAAGCAATCGCGTCACGATGCACCTTATACATGTCAAATGTGTGGTAGGTCGGCGTGCGAAGCATGCGCTCTCCGTCCGTGAGGATCATGGCTTGCAGCACGTTGATCGTTTGGGCGATGTTCGCCATCTTCACACGGTCGAGATGCTGGTGGAAAATATCGAGGGTTACCGAGGCAGTAAGCGCGTCCCGCAACGTGTTTTGCTGATAAAGGAAGCCCGGGGTGGAACCTTCCTCCTGCTCGTGCCACGTTCCCCACTCGCCAACGATGAGCCAGACGCGTTTTTCTGGATCATAGGTGTCCATGATTGCCTTGTGATTGGTCAGGAGCTCATCCATCTCCATCGCTCGTTCCATCAGGCGAAACCAGCCGCCTTCGTCAAAATTTACCGCTTGTCCCTTGTGAGTGGTCCAAGAGCCATCGAGGGTGTAGTGGTGCAAATCGATCCCGTCGATCCGATCCCCAGCCCGCTCCATCAAAACTTCCGTCCATACATAGTCGTTTCCAGCTGGACCAGTCGCGATTCGGAAAGGACTCACGTCGCCATATCCGTGCAAGAAAGTTGAATACTGGCGATAGAGGTCCGCGTAAAACTCCGGACGCATGTGCCCCCCACACCCCCAGCTCTCGTTCCCCACTCCGAAGAAACGTACATTCCACGGTTCTTCGCGGCCATTCTCCGCACGCCTTTTCGCCATCGGGCTCTCACCGGGGTGATTCAGGTACTGCCACCAATTGGCCATGTCTTCGACAGTGCCGCTCCCGACGTTTCCGACCACGATGGGTTCCGTCTCGAGCTCGGCCACAAGGTCCATGAACTCATGGGTCCCCACTGAATTATCTTCCGTGACGCCGCCCCATAGGTTGTTCACGACGGTCGGGCGCTCATCCTTTGGCCCCACGCCGTGCTCCCAAAAATAGTAGTCCGCGAAACATCCACCCGGCCAACGCAGGTTCGGAACGCCCAGCTCCTTCATCGCTGCAACCACATCGTCCCGTATGATGTACTGGTCAGCCGAATCTTTCTTCCAAAAACCGTCGTAAATGCCGCGACCGAGATGTTCGGCGAAATGCCCGTAGAGGTGACGGCTGATTTGACCATTGTCGCCCGTGGCGTCGATGGTCATTTCGTGGGAGGGCTGTGCGGCGAGGGTAGTAGCCAGGCCGAGGGCGGGTAGCAATAATTTGGGTAGGGTCATAATGATATGGGGTTCGACGACTGCGAAGCGCGTCGATGTACATGCTTTAAGTGGTTACGATGGAGTCCGGAAAAATCAATTCCCAGAGAATTTGTTAGAGCTTTTGGGACTGGTGCCAAAGGGTCTATGACAAATCAGTAAATCTGACTGGCTCCCCCGCTTTCGCGAGTTTCAAAAGCCGAAACGGACCTTTTGAGCAAAATAACTGAACAACTGCGACCAGAAGCCCTTCGTAACGTCAGATTTACACCAACAAGGGAACAAGCGAACCCTGAAACGCAAAGGGTTCCCCTCTCGACGCGAATTCACCCGCGCGCAACTGGGCTTGCCAAACCGTGAGCAGACGCCCCCCGTTCCCTCGCAATCTGGGGTATCCAGAATCAAATTACCTATCTTTCACTTGTACGCCCTAGTGAGGGCGAGGTCTACCAAGTTTGCTCTTCTATGGCCATCATTCGATCAAATCGCCTATGCCTCTGCCCTACGCGCACACACACGTCAGGCCCTTCTAAACCTTCGTTGCTGAAAACACGCATCCGCCGCGCACGGATAGAGAAGATCCTTTAATCCGAGAAAAAGACTCGCACTCGCCCCTATCCAAGGCTTGATCATTGGACTTTCGCGGACAATCTCCGCGGACCACTTTCTCCCTTCTCCCGTTCTCGATAGTTAGTAGTGAAATTCTTGGATCCGAAATACATCGTCGTCGGTAATTCATCGGACGACCCCTTCGCAATCGACGTCGCGTATGGCATGGGCCAGATCGAAGACGTCGCTGACAAAATCAGCATGAAGCGGTTCGCTAACACCGAGTTCTGCCCGCGCTTCATTTCCGACGAAACCGACTTCGAGAATATCGGCCGCAAGATGGAGGGAAAGTCCATCATCATCGTCAGCGCCAGCAGCTTAGGCATGAGCCGACAAAGCCTCGCCATGCGAACTTTCATGATCGCTCGGGCCGCCAAGGAAAACGGCGCCGCGGAAGTTATCCTCGTCGAGCCAGACCTTTTTTACAGCGCCCAAGACCGCGGGCCTCGCCCCGAACTCGGCAACACCGCCCACTCCCGAGACAACAAGGATCTCAAGAAATTCGACGGCCAGCCCTTCACGGCCAAGCTCTACGCTGAGCTCTTGAAACTCTCCGGAATTGACGCAGTGGTCACCGTTCACAATCACTCAAAATCGGTCCGCAGCATGTTCACCGAAGTCTTCGGCGGACGTTTCCACGATCTCATTCCCTACGAAATCTACGTCGACTACTTCCTCAACTCTGACATTGTGGAATACGGGCACGAAGGCGAAGGCCTTGCCCTCTGCGCTCCGGACAAGGGGGCTCGCGAATTCGTGAAGGAAATGTTTGCTCGCCTAGGACTGTCAAAAGCCAAGTTTGTCCTGCTTGACAAGGAGCGCACCGGTGAACGCGAGGTGCAGATCAAGCTGCACGCAGAAAGCGAAACTACTTTCGAGGACATCCGCGGCCACGATATCTTACTCTTCGACGACATGGTTCGTACAGGGTCAACCGTGGTGAAGTCCTGCCAATTCCTGAAGCAGATCGAGCCGGGTAAGACCGTGTTCGCGGTCAGCCACTTCTACGCCAGCGAGGAGGGCCGCGTAAAGATGGCCAACACCGCGATCGACGAGATCCTTACCCTCAACACCATTCCGACCATCCTCAACAGAGACGTGCAGGGCCGCCTCCGCAAAAAGCTAGTAGTGCTAAAGATTGAGAAGTGGCTAGCCCTCAATCTCTGCCGCATCCTCGACCTAGCGGAACCGAAAGGCGAGGACGAGAGCCTCTACCAAATCGATATGTCTTCCAAAAACTCCCGCTGGAAGCGTAAGATCTGGCTCAGCGAACAGCTGCGTACGCTGCACAGCTAGGTGCGCTTCCAAATGCCTCCTCCTTTAATGAGTGGATTGAAAGAAACTCGCTCAGCCTTGATTCGGTCCGTCTGAGGCGCCGCGGCTCTCCGCATCGCCCGACTGTTTCCGTTCCTTCTCTTTCTCGCTGTCTTTCGTCTGCTTTATCATCTCCTTGCGAGCTAGCACGGCGACCACAACGATCAGAACAAGCCCGAGCAAAGCGGAAAATAAAAAGCTCACGACGTTTTCAAACATTGGAATTGTCGCCTCCTACGAGATCAAGTTCACCGTAAACTTCATCGAAAGGAACCCAAGTATCGTTCGCTAGATCGGGCTCGTTGAGCCGGACGATGTTCATGCTGACCTGCAGCTCCTTCAATGCGGTTTCGAAGCGGCTCTTGGTGCAACCAAACCGCTCCATCGCTTCGCGGCGGACCTCCGCTGTCGTCCCGGGACTCAGACGAACGATTTCAAATACCTGCTGAGCGAGCGGTTTACAGGCAGAAACTGGACGCGCGTTTCTAGGATGATGAATCTCCTTGAGATAACGCATGCTCATCAAGGCTGCATGTCCGCCCTTGATTTTGCCATAGTATACGTCGTCCGGATACAAGGTCGGCAACTCGATCTTCCATTGCCAGACGGCTTCGGTGCGAGCTCCCCATTTGGTGCGGCCACCGCTACGGTCCGGCAAATCGACCGCATCCCAAAACGAACGAACACCTGGCACCTTATCGCTGAAGATCGCGCATATCCCAACTTCTTGGATAAAGTCATACGCATCTTCTATTGTCGTCACACCGGCCATCGAAAGTAAGAAAATGCCATTCCCTAGAAAGAGAAAGGGAAATCCGCTCAAGCCAACTCCATCACCTTGCGGAGCGAATCGAGCATGATTGGCTTGGGCAAGTAGTCGTTCATCCCGACCGTCAAGCACTCGTCTCGGTCGTGCTCGCTCGTGTACGCGGTCACACCGACTATCGGCACCTCCCGGTTGATTGAGCTGACCTCGCCTGACCTCACGATGCGAGTCAGGCTGATACCATCCATCCGAGGCATTTGCACATCCATCAAAACGATATCGTAAGGATACTCCGAGAGGAGCTCACGAGCTTCTATCCCATTTCGAGCAGAATCGGTATTCACGTATCCAAGACAATTTGCCATCGAGCGAAGCACCTCTAAATTAATCTCATCGTCTTCCACAATGAGAACTCGAGATGCGGCTTTCTCGTCCGGCGAAACCCGTTCGTCCGCTGAATGGGTGGGGGTTATCGCATTGTTGAAAGTGAGGCTGATAGAAAAGACTGTGCCAGATTCGCCGCCACTTCGACAGGTGATGGCACCTCCCATGGCCTCGACCAATCGCTTTACGATCGCGAGTCCCATGCCAATACCACTCCTTCCCCCATCTCGATCTTTGGCAACCTGTCGGAAAGGCTGAAAGATCGATCGTTGATGAGCCTCATCGATACCAATTCCCGTATCCGTAACATCAATAAATAGCTTAGACGACTCACTGTCTGCGCGCGAGAAGGCTCTGACGTGGGCACCTCCCTTTTCCGTGAACTTGAGGGCGTTTTGCAATAGATTGCTTAATACCTGGCGCAAGCTGATCGGATCGAAGAAAACCGAAACAGGATCGCCTTCCCAGCTGAACCCCAGATCCAAGCCTTTTTTACGGTACATCTCCTTGAAGCTCCGTACCGTCGACTCCAGTACCGCAAAGGGATCACCAGGCTTGTACCACCGTCGAAGATCGCCGCTCGATAGGTGGGAATACTCAAGCACGCTGTCGATCAACCCTTTCATATGCTGACCGCTTTCTTCGATCGTGTTGGCGATTCCTTTGATTTCGCTTCCGACTTCTCGTCTCGCCAGCAACTGGGCGTAACCCATCATCGCGTTTAAAGGCGTGCGAACTTCATGACCCATCATTGCCAAAAATTCGCTCTGCACCCGCTCAGCTTCCACCACAGCCGCCTTCGAACGCTCCAGCTCCTCCCGTAACTTTAAAGTTGAGACTGCGCTAGAAACAACTTGGGCAAATTGACAGAGCAAAGGACCTGCGACCTCGTCGACGCTCGCCGTCCCTTCCGGCTCGGCCACTCCAACAAACCCTACGATTTCTGCATTCATCAAGATTGGAGCCGTCAGCGAAATGCCCAAACCCAAAAGCCGAGATGCAGAACCGGAACTATCCGACGATAGTTGGATATAGTGCGGCGACTCCATCCATGCATCCTTCAGACTCCGGAGGTAGCCCGATTTATCTAGTAGCCGATAATTTTGCACCGCCTCTGAGTTTTTTCCAAAGCAATCTCCGAGAGACCCCACCGCAAAGGTACCGTCCTTGTCCAACAACCAAACGGCCACTCGGCGAAAGCCTAGACTCTCTCCGGCGCGCATGGCTGCTTTCTGCAACAGATCGTCGATGTCTACACACTTAGCTAGTATAGCAGCGATTCCGGGTAGCTTTCCTAACCTTCGAGCAAGCAATCCGTGTTCTGTGTCCAGCAACCTGCTTTCGGAGGTGACAGCTTGGACTAGCGACGGTTGCTCGGACATGAGAGTGGATTCGAAATTTCAAACGGGCGCTAGCTCGATTAGCCTGCTCGCCCTGCCCACTTTCGTGGAGTGAATTATTGATAACAAAAAATCTCTGTTTTTCAAACGAAGTAATCCATGTCTTATTATCAGACCCTTGGGGAATCAAGAAAGGAGCGGCCCCTCGGCGATAGCGAAGACCTAGGACCGCCTACTCCTTGAGCACCATATCGATACACATCACCGCCGCAATGATGAGCCTGCGCAACGGGTGATCCGCCTCGAGCGAAGGGTTAATTTGCAGCATGTAATTGTCAGCCGATGTGAATAACTCTTTTCCGAATCCAGACCATTTTTTACTCACATGCCCAAATTCCACACCGTCGATTCCAAAAGAAAAGTCCCAGCCAGTCCACTTGCCCTTCAACGAACAGAGAACCTCTCCTTCCGCTGAGAACACGTCGAACTTGCCGCCGATTGATAGAAACTTCTGCTTGAAGCTACCCAATAGAGCTCCGCTCCCATCAAAAACCTCAACATTGGAAAGGAGAAAGGAAACGCCTCGCTTGATCTCGATGACCGTCTCTCCACCCGGCTCTCTAATTTCAATGTGAAACGGTGTCATCCGCTTGTAGTCGGTAAATCGCAAGAGCTTGGTGAAGCCACCCAGCTTTTCCTCGCGACACTCCAACACCAATGCGCCCGTCGCCGGATCGTACATGTCGAAATTGTTCGCAGCCTTGAACATGCCGACATGCTCTTGGACCACGAAACTGTTAAGGGAGAGAGGAGAGCTCGCTTGGGGTTCCATACCCTCGCATGAAAACGCTCCTCCTGCTTTCCCGCAACTCGCATTTGCTATGCGAGAGCAAACTGGAGGTGCGATCAAAGTTGCCTCGGAAAACCATCTCGGCGAAGAGACGATCTCCGCATGGTCGGCGTTAGAGGTTCAAAAAGCCGTACCCCTAGGGATTGGTTTCCAGTTCACCTTTTGGTTCGAGCCGCTCACCCAACACATCCTCCACGTAAAGCATCTTCACCAGCACAAGGGCCACAGCGACGATCGGCGTCGCCAACATCAACCCCAAACCACCCAAGACAGCGGCGAACACGACCTGCATCACGAGAAGCAGCGCAGGCGGCATTTCCACTGCTTTCTCTTGGATCAAAGGCGTCAGCAAGTTGCTCTCCAGAACCTGGATAACCACATACAAAACCAACACCCACCAAACCTGTAGTTCCGGATTCGATACAGCGACAAGAGCCGGTGGCACCACCGAGAGGACAGGGCCAATGTTGGGAATAAAGCATAGCAAGGCCGTCAGCATAGCCAGAGCCAAGGCGAGGTCGAAACCCAGCGCCCAGAGGCCGATACCGGTGGCGACTCCCAAGATCGTCATGTCGACGATCCTGCCGACCAGCCACATGAACAAGGTATAGCTCGACGCATTCAAAGCATGGCTAATCCGTGAACGATTACGTTTCGGAAAAAGCAAAGCCAAACCGTCCCTATACATTTTCGGATTCGCGGAAATGAAAAGCGCCAACGCGATCACCAGCACGCTATCCACCAAAAAGCCGAAGGTCGTGCCCACAAAGCCCAAGGCTTGCATAGCGATTTTCTGAGGCGTCTCTGACATCCCCTCGCCATTCGCGACCATGTTTACGAGCTCCCGACTCCACTCGTACTCGCGAAACTTGCCCTCCACCGTATCCAGCATCGAAGGCAACCGTTCGAACAGTTGGTCGAACTGACCCGAGATGGCAGGACCCAAATACCAGAAAATCCCCACTAACACCGCAAAGCAGCCCAACACGGCCAAGGTCAAGGAGACTAGGTGCGGCCAACCCGTTTTCGCAACGATCCACCGAGCCATACCGGTCCAGAAGCTCGCAATCAAAACTCCAGCAAACAAAAGCAGAAAGTAGTGCAGCGCGGCTACAAACAGATAACCGAGCAATAGCACAAGTGCACTGATACTCGCGACGATCATAGTCGTCTTCGCGACATTCGACGCATCGATATCGCCGGAGCTCTTAATACTATCTCTCATTCGTTATTCCGCCAACCGAGCTTTCCCAATCCTATCGTTTACCTTCAAGCCGGTCGAGGATGATTAGCATAGCAAGTGCCACTCCTTGCCCCCCTTCTATCATTCACTTCCTTAGCGCCTGAGAAAGCAGCTCTAAGAGCAGTCAAGTATCGCCCCAATCCCGATTGGGAACCAGTTCATTGCCGGCAACCCCAGTGGCGAGGCTACGGTTTCTGATCGGCCCAAACATAGAAGCGAGACAGGGCACCGGAGTGCAATATGTGGTTCATACTGTGCACATTGCCACACTCTCCCCTATCGAAATCAGGGCTTGCCCGCTGCTCTACACCTCTTCGTCGGGCGCGCTCTCCAAAACTCCTCGCGCCTCGATGGTGATCGTCAGTTCCGGGCCGATGGGTATGAAAAAAACGCGCAATAGCGGCAGGTCCCAATCGCGGTAGTCGATGGTCGCCTCGGCTAGCAATGCACTACCCGCTCCGTCTTCCTCCAGTGAATACACAAACTCCACCTCCCGCCTGACGCCGTGCAACAACAGCGTACCCACCGCTACCTTGACGTCACCTCGGGACTCGATTCGCACGAGCTCGAAGCCCCCATCGGGAAACCTATCCACCTCCAACCACTTCCAAGTCCTCTGATCCCGACTCTCTCGACCGCTGGTCAGGTCCGAGTAAAGGAAACGAAATCGTGCGTCACTAAGCTTCCGCTCGGCAGGGGAAAGAGATACCCAAGCCGCGAACTCCTCGAATTCGAAAGCCACTGGAGCCAGCCCCATCGCCGCCGATCGGATTTCGATCTTCGAACGATCGTAGTCGATCTCGAGAGACCGCTCATTCTCGGCCAGTCCGAAATGGGACAGGCAAACAGCGATCCCTAGCAAAGCGAAACGAAAACGAACAGTTAAACGCATCATAGCGAAGCAGAGGTCAGTCGCAGGTAAGACGAAAGCTATGCGCCGCAAACCCCGCTCCGAAGGAGCTCAGCCATAGATCGCCTGGCGCCTCGCCCTTCGCGTCACCATTCTTCAAATACGCTTCCAGCGCAAACATGACTGAGGGGCTGCTCATGTTGCCATAATCCCTCAAAGCCGCTTTGCTCGGCGAAAGGTCGTACTCGGGCAATCTCTCCTCGATCGCCAATAGAACGTCGCGCCCTCCGGTATGCGTAATCACTTGTCGGACCCGACGGTCGTGCCGCCGTTCGAGAGAACGCCTGAAGAGCCTCTCGACCGCTTCGCCTACCTTTTGCGGCACGCTGCGGTGAAGCCGATTACGCAGCTTCCCTCCCTGGTTTTCAAAGCGCAGGATCTGCCGTTGTTCGGGCAGGTGCAGCGTATCGAAGTCGAACGCTCGCCACCCTGGCCCGCCATTCGCCTTCCCGTTCCAAATAGAGGCGGACGCGCCATCCCCAAAAAGACAAGCGCTCACGAGGACGCCTGGATTATCATCGACATAGAACGCGGCCGAACAGATCTCCACCGCTACAACCGCTACGCGCAAGGTCTCGTCACCTGCGATCAAACCGGCCGCGTTGCGTAGACAAGGAATCGCAGCCCCGCAGCCTTGCCCCACTATATCGAGCAAGTAGGCATCGTCGCGCAGTCCCGCTTGTTCCGCGACGTGGCTCGCCACTCCCGGACAGATATAACCAGTGCAGGTACACACGATGAGAACGTCCAGTTCGTCCGGCTTCAGGCTTGCCTGCTCCAACGCGTCGAGCAGCGCCGTCGTCGCCAACTTTGGTGCCTCACGCTCGAAAGCCCTGTTCAAACCCTGCGCATCCATCTCTAAAAGCTCGTTCAAATCCGTCAGCGCGAAGTGACGTTTGTCCACGCCGTTCTCCCCCGTAAGAACTTTCTCAACGATAAAGGCGGACCGAGGACGCAGCAGCTGCGGCATTTTGGAATCTCGATACAAATTCCAGACCTCCGCTTGGCGAAAGCTCGTGGGTGGAACGTGGTTGGCTAGCGATTGTAGATACATATTTACGTCTTCAATAATTGGGTACGCCATGCGTTCCCCAGCGTGAATTTAGGTGTGTAGAAGTTGAAAGATCCGCTCAAAAGGAAGCAGGCGTGAGGAAGTGGAAATTCGAAATGCCGCTTGGCCCATCCGACGATAGAGAAAAGGATGCATCGCCCGCGCCGTCGCAAGCCGCCGCCGAAAACGACGCCGTAAGCATCGGTCTACCAAACGCTCTGCCTCGATCCAAGACAGCTCGCCGCGGGCGTAGCGTAGCACCGGATACAATGCGTCAGCCGCCCCCTCGAACGCCATCGCCATACCGTCGCCGGTGAAAGGGGGGATTAGGGCAAATGCGTCCCCGATTCGTAAGCCGAGGTCCTTCTTCGGCATCACGCCAAACCCGAGTCCCGCCACCGAACTAGCGCTCTCAACGTCTAGTTCACACTCGACCAGGCGCTGAGCGAGCTGGTCCAACCCGCTCGCCCGCAAGGAGTCGACCAGGATCGACTGGCGGCCCCCGCCCTTAAACCCGCGACAGCGAAAAAGTCCACACACGTTAACACGCCCGTCCTCCACGCAAGAGGCGCCGACATAGGCGTTCTCGGCCAAGTGAACCTCTAGGTCGCTCTCCAACCCTAGCCCCTCGCAATGCGCTTTCAGTCCTATCCATTGCCGTCCCTCGCGACGACGACCCGTCGCCCAAACCCAGCCCTCGCGCGTTTCGGCTCGATCGGACACCCGGCTTTTTGTTTCCAGCTGCCCGCCAGCATCCTGAAAAAGCAGGGCCAGCCGCTGGTCGAGCAAATGGCGTGAGATCCCGAGGGCGGCACTCGGCAGCCGATCCCTGCGAAAGACCTTACCGTCGAGCAGCCATGCGACGTTGCGATGCGGGATTGCGTCAGCCAACTCCTCGACGATCCCCAACTTTTCCATGGTCCCTTTCGACAATCCTGCGATAAATTCGCCGCACACCTTGTGCCGCGGATAGCGCCCAGCTTCGAGAATGGCTACCGGCACATCATGGCGCCGCAGTGCTATCCCCAGCGAAAGGCCCGCGAGCCCGCCACCTACGATCTTGATAGTACGTACCCCTTTCCTCATGACGGTCCGACGCGCCACGCCGCCATCAGGTATTGTCCACGCAAGCCGGTCTTGCAGGACCATCGCCAGTCTTCCTTCGTCAAACCAAGCAAATGCGGAAGCTCATCGCCTAAAAAGCCAGCACGAATGCTCACCTCCCCATCGTTGCGAGAAACATGCCCCATCCTACCCAGCAACGAAAGCGCTCGAAACTGCGCTACGTGACAATTTCGTCGTGCCGGCTCGCAAAAAAACAACTGGTTTGCCGCAACTCTCATGCGACGCCCCATCTGCCCCAAAACCTCATCTGGAAACTGATGCAAGATGAGGTTACCAAAGATCGCATGATAACCTTCGTATCCATCAAACACCTGCAAATCCTCTCGTATCCATTTCCGGCCATCATCCCAATCTTCGGGGGGTGGACAAAGATCCAGTCCATCCAGTTCGATTGGCACGCCTCCCCTACGCAATCGACGCACCAAATCACCCGAACCAGCCCCCAGCTCCAAAGCTCGAACCCTAGGTTCGAGCCGACGGCGTGCCTGATGCGCCAGCCAGCGGTAATTTCCCATCAGCCAGTTAATCGTCCGCAACTCCCTGCGGTTTTGCAACGCGTCCGGATGATCGTGTGGAAGAGAATCCAGGATTTCGGGTCTTACAACGCGCAACATTGAGACCCACGGTAGCAAGTCTCGCGCTACCGTCAACGCCACTCGAGCGATAGCAAAAAGCAAACTCGGCCCGGCATACGCAACGCGGAAGCAATGCCTGTTGCTGGTGGATCACCAGCAAGTTCCCCTCGCCACCGACGACCTCCGCCTCGTAAGTTCAGCAGATGGCCGAGCTCAAAACTCAGAAAAACACCAAAAGCGTTACCGCCTTTCTTAACTCCATCGAAGATCCTCAAAAGCGAAAGGACGCCAAAACCCTCTGCCGCTGGATGAAAATAGCCTCCAAGCAAAAGCCAGCGATGTGGGGCGACTCTATCATCGGCTTCGGCAGCTACCACTATCGCTACGCCAGCGGCCGCGAAGGCGACTGGTTCCGCATCGGCATCTCGCCCCGCAAACAGTACCTGTCCCTCTACATCCACGCTGGATTCGACGCTCATCAAGGCCTCTTGCAAAAACTCGGCAAGTACAAGCCCGGCAGCTGCTGCCTCAACATTAAACGCCTCGCCGACATCGACGAGACCGTCTTGCAAGAACTCATTGCCAGAACCGCCAAAGCTCCGATCTGCTCCGAAACGTAATTTCACCCTTCACTTTTCGCTCTTCCCACTTCATCACCCCCGCCTTCATGAGCGAACTAACTGCCAGCAGAGCCCAAACACCCCTGCCTGCCCCTATCGAGGCCGGCCAGCCGCTCACTGCCCTCGCGCCCATGCAGGACGTCACAGACAAGCCGTTTATGGCCGTCATCGCTGGCTGCGGCGCTCCCGACTATTTCGTTACCGAATACTTCCGCGTGCACGTCCAGTCTCGCCTCGAGAAGCACATCCTCGAAGCCGTTACGGAAAACCATACCGGTCGCCCCGTTTTCGCTCAAATGATCGGCGAGGATATCTACCACCTCACCCGTACCGCAAAGGATCTGCAAGACCACCCTATCGCGGGCGTCGACCTCAACATGGGCTGTCCCTCCCCCACTGTGTACAAGAAGCAATGCGGCGGCGGACTCCTACGCGACCCGCAAAAAGTCGACCAAGTTCTCGGCGCCCTGCGCGAAACCGTCCCGGGTCTCTTCACCGTCAAAATGCGTATCGGTTTTTCCGATACTAATAATTTCGACGCTGTGCTCGATCTGGTAAACAAGCACGACGTCGACCTCCTCAGCCTGCACGGACGTACCGTCAAGGAAATGTACCGCAGCGAAGTCCACTATGACTTCATCAAACGTGCCTGCGAACGCATCAAGTGCCCTGTCTTGGCTAACGGCGACGTCACCTCCGCCACCAAAGCCCGCTGGGTACTCGACTATACCGGCGCCGCCGGCGTGATGGTCGGTCGCCACGCTATTCGCAATCCTTGGATTTTCCGCCAAATTCGCGAAGACCAAGCTGGACTTCCCGTATCCAAAATTCCACTCCACCAAGTAAATCGCTACATTAAAGAGCTCTACGCTGCTGTCGCCAAACCACACGCTCCAGAGCAAACACAAGTTAACAAAATGAAGAAGTACCTCAACTTCGTCGGCCAAGGAGTGGACCCCGAAGGCAAGTTTCTCTACGAGATGCGAAGGGCAAAAACCAAACAGCAGCTCTTCGACATTTGCGATCGCCACATGCCCGAAGACGGCGACCAACTCTTCGCCGACGAACCCTACGCCGGCGTAATCGCCCGTCCCAACTGCGAAAGCTAACCCGCAGCCCTCGCCGATCCGTAGCTCTGAGCGCTTCGAAAAAGTCCCTACACCTGCACTTCCCAATCCCCCAATAACGGATGCTCGAGTTCGAGGTATCCACTTTCTATTGACAGAATCTTCCAAGGCTTAGCTGCCTCCGAATTGGCTCCTGCGTAGCTCAAGCTCGCAAGAGAAACGGATTTATGTGGAGCCAGTTTCTTCACCAGCAAACCTGTTACGTGCAGCGGCGCTTGAATACTGCGGCGCGGTCCATCCGCTTCGTTCGATCGCTTGTCGAAGTCTACCGTTTCGTAGCCCATTACCGATTGCAGCACGATCGCCTTTTCGTAAGTCTTGGCCTGCACCAAATAGGCGTCACGGTCGAACAGGATCGATTGATCCTCCGAGTAGCTCAATGGGTATGAACCAAACCGAAGCTTGACGTCCTGACAAGAGGAGCATCGGTGCACCGCGAGCTGCCAGTCACCCTTCCAGTAGAGCCGAGTCTCCACCGTCACTTGCAGACCGTCCTGTTTGCCACCTAAGCTGTACATGCAAGCCATTCTGTCGCTTTCGAGAACGAGCGGCACTGTGCCATGGCGGCCGTAAATCAAGTCGCTCCCCTGCATCTGAGCCGTCAAAGATCCATCAAGTGGATACTGGTCTGAGCTTGCTGGAAGCGTAAACCCCCAACCCGTTTTGTAGCTCAGTCGGCCCCACTTGTGGGCGCCAAAGCGGGTATTGGAAGAGCCGATCTGCGTCCCTGCATTGATAATCTCTGACGAGCCATTCACCTTACGAACAATCAGCTTAGGCCCCTGCAGGGTAACACTTGTGTCGTTTTCGGCAGGATCTGGCTTCGTTGACCAAAACGGGTCTTTAGGCGAGAGCAACAAAGGGGCAAAGCCCTTGGCCGCCCAATAGGGCGATCCGCCGCAGGAATAGCTTTCTGTCAAAGCGGGAAACTCATCGACCCAACCGAGCGACAAGCAGCCTTGGCTCTGTGCGATCGGCCTTTCCAAAAAGAAGGAAAGATTTCGGGTACAAAGCTCGCGCGATTCGGCCGCGCCCAAGGGCGACACCCCAATCTGGTAAGCGAGAGCAACGGGAGCTGTAGCGTTGAAACGGTATGTGATCGACCGACCAAACGCAGGGTGCTCTCCGCTTTCTGCGAAGAACATTGAGTAGTTCTGCAGGAACACACGAGTCCGCTCAGCAAAGCGTTTGCTCCGGGCACGGTCCTTTTCGCCATAGAGCTTGATCCACCACATTGGATAATAGTGCCATGCATAAGCATTGTAAAAATCGAAAGCCTGGTTGCTGCCATCCATGTACCAGCCATCGCCGGCGTACATCTTCTCGAGCTCCTCGAAGTACCAATCGATGGCAGCTCGATAGCTTTCGTTCTCACCCCGTTCCGCTGACAAGAACTCCAACAGAAATACGCCAAAGAACAAGTGGTTGTTCCAGTGGTGGCCGTTTCCCGCGTCCGATTCCAGCCAAACCAAAATTTGATCGCGCTCAGTTTCTGAATACGAATCCCATAGCCAAGATCGGCTCATCTCAAAAGCGATCCCCAGCAACCCCATCTCCACAGAGTGCTGACGATAGTTCGTAGAGTATCCAAAAAACTGATCGGAGACGGGGTTCGTTCCCAATAGCAAAGCTTCGCGGAACCAAGCCTTCGCTTTCTCTAGCAATTCCACGTCCTCGTCTTCATGGTAGCTTCGCAAGGAAGTTTCCCAATGACAGAACAAAAGAAACGGGCGGGCAAAGGCCTCGAGGCGATCCGCATCGAAACAATGATCGCTCGCGTTCCCCTCGATTGGTAGGTAAGCCTTGCCTTCCTCGCCAAGTAGCAGGAGCGGCTCAAGCAGAGTACGAGCTGCATTTTGCCAGTAGCGAAAGGTCGCTGGCACTGAGCAGACTTGAGGCTTTGATAGCTCCCTCGTCATTCGTTCAAGTAGAACGGTCGAAGACCTCGCAGCTAATTGGGGCCACTACGGGTTCGCCATTGAGGTAGCGTTTCAAATTCTCCATCGCATAATCTGCCGCGTCACAGCGACGGTCCGTCGTGGGTCCGCTGATATGAGGCAACAAGGTGACATTCCGGCAGCCGCGCAGCGGGTGGTTCTCCGCAAGCGGCTCCGAAGCAAATACGTCAAGGCCTACCTGGAGCTCGGTACTTTTGACGACTCGCACCAGAGCCTCTTCGTCGACCAATGCGCCACGAGCGACGTTTATGAATACACCGCCTTCGGGAATGCTTCGCAACAGCGCCTCATCGATCACCTTGTGACGGCTGGGGGTCAAGGCTTCGACTTCAATAATGACGTCGTTGTTCGCAAAGAGCTCTTTCAGGTTGTTCGCTTTCGTGACTCCATATTCTTCATACACTTCGTCTGGCATCCCGTCTGTATAGGCGGATATTCGGGACGTAAACGGTTTCAAAAGAGGGACCAAGGCTTTCGCAATCGCGCCGAAACCATGCAGACCCACTCGTCGATCAAAGAGAGAAAGGGTTTCCGTGTCATGAACCTTCCACTGGCCTTTGTCATGCATCTCATGAGCCCAATAGGTAACCCGACGCATACAACTCAAAGTCAGGAGCAAAGCGCATTCGGAGATCGTCCGACTGATCGAGTTTCCCCAGTTCGTGACAAGCAAGCCAGCTTCGATCTGTTCACGCGATACCAGATGCCGTACCGAGCCAGGCAGATAGCACAAGTAGCGCAGCGCTGGCGCGAGTTCGGTCATCGCGTTTTCCGGCAATGGAGGTACAGACCAGCCCCCCACGATGATCTCCGGGTTCGCTTCCCGTAATAAGGTTTCCCAATCAGAAGACGAAGCGATGTCGCCCGATACCAAGCGGCAAGGAGCGATCAACCGCTCTAGTTTAGCCAAGCGCCCTTCCCTCAGGAAGGTTTCGATTTCCGACTGATTAACAACAATTAGATTCGTAGAACTCATAGTGTAAGGCTAATTTTCAAATTAAGACTCCTTAGAGCGCTTAACCGTACCGACCAACGCATAACCGATTGCCAACAACACACCTCCACAAAAAAGAAAAGCGATTCTTCCACTTAACGGGTTAGGTATGATGGCTAGCAAGGCCACGAATCCGCCATAGATCATAGAGAGAATCCCCAGCGCCTTTCCTTGGGAAGCATCTTTTTCGCCTGACCCCGTTTCGTCGGCTGTAACAGGCGTAGCCAGGTTCTCGAAAAACGTTTCGACCTCAGCCTTTCTCGCTCCAGACGACTCGTTGTAGAAAATGCTGGATCCAAGGTAAACCAAAGAGCCGAAACCAATGTTTATCACAACTCCAAGAATCAACTTCAAATCGCCAGCTTCCCGAGCGGAGAACTCAGTATCCAATCCTAGGAACCCATGGACAAACCCGGGAGTCATCCTCGTCTTGACGGTGAAGGACATGCACAGTCCTAGAAGGATGGATACCCAACTCGCCCAGTCGGGAACCCGTTTGACCACGAGCCCCCAAATCAGAGGGACTTGCATCGGGATCGCCACCAAGGCGCCAAACTGCAGCATCAAGTCGAATAAGCCTACGTCCTTTAGCTGACTAAACTGGATACCGGCAAAAATGATGCATCCACCTAGGACCAAGGTGGTGATCTTGCCCACGAAAAGGAGCTCTTTCTCATCCGCGTTAGGACGCAGGATTGGCAGGTAGAAATTGCGAACGAAAATACCGGCATTACGATTTAATCCACTGTCCATCGACGACATCGTGGCCGCGAAAATGCCGGACATCAGGAGCCCTAGCATACCAGCTGGCAAAGTCATGATACAGATCGCCACGTAGCTAGCTTCCTCCGGTTTCTTCAATTGTGGAAACACCTCTCCAAGATCTGGATACAGTATTGCAGACGCCATAGGTGGTATGAACCAAACCACAGGTCCAATCACAAAAAGAGCCGATGCTAGTAAAGCCCCTTTTCGAGCCTCTTTTGAATCGCGAGCGCATAGATAGCGTGACGCGTCCATTAAATTGTTGGTCGACGCAAATTGCTTAACGATAATCACTACCACCCAAATCCAAATCAATGAAGAGTAGTTCGTAACTCCGCCAAATAGACGGTCAGCGGGAAATTGCTCTATGAAAGCTCCGACTCCTCCCACTTCCTTCAAGGCGAAAAAAGCGCACACCACGCTGATCGGCATCAGCACGAGTACTTGCATGAAGTCCGAAGCGACGACCGCCCAGCTTCCCCCGGTAACTGAGAGAAAGAGCACGACCAAGCCCGTAATCAAGACAGTCGTTTCTATATCAAAGCCGAAAACTGCAGCAAAAAAGACCCCGAGCCCATTCAACCAAATCCCAGCGTAGAGCGTACCAATTGGAAGTTGTAGCCAAGTGAACATTTGCTCCGCTGTCTTTCCAAAACGGATACGCATCGCCTCCACGGGGGTCACTACTCGCGACTGACGGCACTTAGCCGCAAACCACCAGTAATTTCCGAGGAAGCCAATCGCATTGCCAATAAAGATCACCAAAACGAGGAGCCCATCTTGGTAGGCCTTGCTGGCCGCTCCCGTGAACGTCCAGGCGCTGAACTGGACCATAAAAGCGCTGCTCCCAGCCATCCACCAGGCCATCTGACCTCCCCCGCGAAAGTAGTCACTAGTGTTCCCGATGAACTTCCGAAAGAGAAGCCCGATCGCCAACATGAACAGGAAATAAAACGCAACGACTCCGAAGTCGAAGTGAGTTAAGGAAAAATCCATTAGATTTAATTTTCCGTCGAGAGCTCACGCCAACGTTCGAGCTCCTGCGTTAAATGATCAGGCAGCCCACCTTTACGCAGGGAAAGCTGAGCTTCGAAGAGGGACTCCGGCTGGACTGGTGTACCTAGACTCTCGACCACGCCGAGATTCGCCTCGTTAAATTGAGTTTCAATACCGTGGAGACCCACGAAAATCGCGTTCAGAAACAGGTCACGCTTATTAAAACCTTGTCTCCAGAAATCTAGTACTTTCTCGGTACCACCCGTGCGTTCAAAATTCCATACCGTTAAACCATGCATGTGGTTAGGCATCCCGACCAAAGGACCTCCGCTGTGCCCATACATCCAACCGCCACTACAAGAGTCGAGCAAGGTTGCATAGGGTCCAGTCGAATGAGCGTCGAACGAATTTTTTGGAGTGTGCTTGCATCGCCAATACACTGTCGAAGCGCTCATGTATCCGACTCCAGGCCCGTGGTAATGGCCCGCCGTATCCGAAACGAGCCCAAACAAGACGCCGTAACCTCCGCGAGTGTGGACCGCATGATGCCCCAGGGTTCCACCTAGACGCAACCTAAGAACACTGAAGGCCGAGCAATCATCCATGCGTATACCGTAATTCCAGTCGTTCATGACGACATCTCGTATCCAACCATTCCGAACATTTCTCACCCGTATGCCGCTCCATCCACCATCATCCAAGGCGCTCCGATGGTGTACGAAGTCACCCTTCCAACCACCTACAAAGCGCAAGGCTTCGACTCCGACCTCCTCGATCCCCGGATAGTCGCAGACAGACCAATTGAACTGCGAATCGACCGTTACTTGCAACGGTGCACGCAAGTTGAGAGTGTTACCCTCAACCGATGCAACTTGGTGCCGCTCAGAGATTCCTATACCCAATGTGTGCAAACGTTTCCATTCTGGACGTATCGGACGTTCCTCGAAGAACGAAGGGACTGCCTTAGGGTCCAAAAGGCGAAGCGTAATCCAATCCCCTGCTGCGAATCTGCCCGGATCCTCTACCGTTATCGCGAAACTGCCACTTCGAGCTACACCAGTAACGTTGGAGAGGAATTTTTCTTCCGTATCCACAGGCTCGATATGCAGCATAAACGGAGTCGAATACATACGGTCAGGAAACTCTGGCTCCAGATGACGCTCGAAAACGAGGTGAGTTCCGGTTTCGCCCGATCCCGTCCCCCGGATCACCACATTCCCTCGACTCAACATCAATGGAGCTTCCTCGCCATCAATCGTATTCAATAAATAACGACCTTCCTTGAATCGAACCACCCCTCCCCACTCGGAAGCAGCATCCAATGCAGCCTGTACCGCATCGCGGTCGGAAATCCCATCATCGGCGATCGCTCCAAACTCTTCCACCGCAAAAACAGTTGCTGGACCCTCAGGAATTGGCGACTCCATGAAGTCATAGCCCGCGTAGGAATAGTCAGCCAAGATCGCATCCGTTCCATTCGCCTTGGCAGAGACAAAGTCCTGCCACAAGGCAGATTCTTCGCCAAAACTCGAGCAGGCAGGAAGCAAGAGAGCAATGCATAGAGATAGTTTCGGGAAGGGATACTTCATTTTGTTTTGGCCATAGCGCCGAAGGGGTAATGTGGTGCCACTCATTCGAGGAATTGAGAAGAGCATGTAGCACTCAAAGGGAGAGAAAGCGCAACGATCTAAAGTTGAGAGACCGCCAGTCCAAACCTCGCTATTGCAGCGATAAGTCGGGACCCGACGATCTTGGGCTAACACAAACCTCGAATTGCGAAGACGAATCACGTTTTATCAGAAAGTCTGGGCGGTCGAAAAAGGGCGGGAAGTGCGCCCGTCCTCAACGTTTCCGAGTCAAAGAGTTACCTACATCTTTATCCGGTAACGAAGGATCAAGCGCTGCGGATCTCCACGCTTGGCCGCGGCACGAGTGTACTCTTCATCGAAGGCGTTCTTCACGGTGAGTTGCAGCGTCTGCTTCGCACCTTCGCCCCACTTGTAGCCCACTCCGCCTTCCACTACTGTGTAGCCTTCTTGATAGAGTTTCCAGCGACCACGGTCGGAGTTCGAGAAACGAGAGTCTCCCACGTTACGGATCCCTAGGGTATAGAACATGCCATCGCCGCTGCCGTATTTCATAACCACGTTAGCGCTGTAGTCTGGAATTTCAGCCACAGGGAGACCTTCGAGAATCGGGCCTCGGGCATTAGCCGGATCGCTAGACTCTACGATTTCCGAATCGATAAAGCCTATTCCGCCGGAGATGCTGAACTCCCTGTTGAAGTTGTAGTTGAAATCGAACTCGTAACCGGACGCAGTTTCGAGACCGTTCTGGCTCTTGTAGGTGAAGTCGAAGCCGTCGCTGTCGGTTCCGGACTGAGAGATCACCACGTCCTCGCGGTCGATCGAGAAGTAAGCGAGGGTGAAGCTCAATTTACCATCGAGGCCATCTGCCTTTAGGCCGAACTCGTACCCCTCGCCCTGCTCCGCTTCAAAGATTTGGATCGCCGGAAGCAGCTCGCCAGTCAGCGGATCACGATCGTTCGTGTCACGGCTCGGGTTGAAAGACGTGCTCGTATTGGCGTATGCCAACAGCCCTTCGACGAGACGGTAGTTTACTCCGAATTGATACGTCTCCTGGGACGTCTTTTCGTTGCTAAGAGCCGCTCCTAAACTTGGATCGGTCAAACCCCAAACTTGGTTGGCTGCATCGGTGGTCACCTCGTCGAAACGCACGCCGAGGTTGATGTTTAGGTCCCCATCCAGCATCTTCAACTGGTTAGCGACGTAGATACCCTGCACGTCGACGATTCGGTCCGAGTTAACCTCGACTTCTCCGATCCCTGCTTCGACATCGTTTAGAAGCTCGCGGGAAGAGTCGTCCAACCAGCTGTAGTCCGGATCGGATACGAGGTAGGTGCGAGCATCCGTGTTATTCGCGGAGTTGAAAAAGGAATTGCGACGCAGCTCCTTGTGATTGATTTCGATACCGAAGCGATCCTCCAGAGCAGCTATTTGCTCAGGCGTCGTGTTGCGGTTGAGACGCAATCGATAACGGACGTCGCGTTGCTCGTTCTTGTCGAAGGTCACGAGAAAACGGCCTTCGAAAGCGTCAGTGTTGTACTCCTTGAGCAGGTCCACTTGGAATGATTCTCCGCGCTCCCAAATTTGATAGTCGCGGGGATCGACGTCACGAATGACGCCTTCTTCCATGACCACTTCAGGAGTGATATCATCGAGCGTACGGTCGCCGAGACGAATGCGGACTTCTCCCGGGTAGCCAGTGTACTGGTCGTAGTAGCGATCATACTTGTTGAAAGCGGCGCGAATGGAGAGCGTGTCGCTGAACTGATGCGAAATGCGAAGGTCCGTGGTGTCGATGTCGCGCTCGTTCAAATCTCCCGGCCCGAGGAAACTGAAGTCGTGCAGCTCGGTCGCAAGGCGAAGGTATTCGGAATCGTCTGGCTGTTGGTCATCACGTATCGGCAGCAAGCCACGCCCACGATTCTGCGAACGCTCGAGGTACTCCTTCTCCAGGGTGATCTTCGTCTTCTCCGTCGGGTTAAACTCGAGCACACCTGAAAACGCGGTCTGGTCGCGACCTGTGTGGGCAAAGTCGTTACGGTCAAGCCACGAGGTGTCAAAACGATAGAGCCACTTCTCATCTTCAGTGATCTTACCTGTAGTGCCTAGAGCGATACGCTTGTAGTCGCCCGTACCCAGCTCTATCGAGGCTTCCTGTTCAGGCGTGGCTGAAGGTACCTTCGTAACGATGTTTATAATACCACCCGGATTGATCTTACCGTAGGAACCTGCGGCAGGGCCCTTGATCACCTCTGCTCGAGAAACTGTCACTCGGTCGATGAGCCCTAGACGGGAGAATCCGTTGCGTAGCTGGTTCTGCTGCTTGAATCCACGCAGCTGATACCATCCTTCCACTTCGTCGCCCGCAAAGGAGCTTACGTAGGCAAACTGGTCATCGAGGGAATCCGCGTTGAAGTCTTCGAGAAACTCGTTTGTCACGACATTCACCGAATAAGGAAGCTCCGCGATGCGGGTACGAATACGCGAACCGGTTATCGACTCCGCTGCTGAATATCCGCTCTCGTCGGTAGAGGTTACTGAAAATGGACTCAGGTTAAAGACTTCTTCCTCTCCTTCTTGGGCGTATACAGGAGTAGCCGCCAAAGCAGCAATCATAGAACCGACAACTGCCGCTCCTAGCGTGGACCCGCGAGGGGCGATGTTCTCAAGGGGACTCAATTTCATAATGAGCTATAGGGTTGGGGTATTCTAGTGAGTCGACGAACAGGCCCCCGCCTGCTGATGACGACCGAGGTAGCGCATTCGAGCCACTCCTCTTGTAGGATAAGACGACGGCGGGACTGATCGCGCCGACTCGACCAAACTCGTCGAGAAGAACCTCGTTCGTCAATTCTAAATTCATAATTATTAATTTTTAGTTCATATTATTAAACACGATCCTTTCAAAAAAGCTAATCGTTAATAACACTAGTTCCTAGCATTCTGGAAGTTACGCCTACAGGAATGATTTATTAACTACTTCTTGCCTCTAATAATTTCATAGGTATTATAAGAACTCTACTATGAGCCCCGAACCCAAGAAACGCGTGTCACAGGCCCAAATCGCCCGAGAAGCGGGGTGCTCGCAGGCTCTAGTATCCCTCATACTCAATGGCCGGACGAAAGGCATCGCTCGAAAGTCGCTCGAGAATGTTAGACGGATCGCTGCTCAGCATGGTTACTCGCCGCGAGGCATGAAGCTAGACGAGTTGAACAGCTCCGAGCATATCAAGACGGTAGGCTATATACTCCGATCTCCCCTGAAGCTCGCAAACAAGAGCAACTTCTTCAGCCACATACACCAAGGCCTGCACGAGCACCTGAGTGAACGGCAAATCAAGACCGTCTACCTCGGCTCGGAGGACGACTTCCAAAACGATACGCAATCGGTCAGCGAACACCTACCCAAGACCATCAAAGCAGTAGCAGTCATGGGCCAAGTCAACTCACACCTTCTCGAAGAGCTCCGTCTCACGGGAAAACCGATCATCTATATTTCTGCCCGAGCGACTGGCAAATGCCATTCCGTACTCTCCAACGAAGCCGACTCCGCCGAACTGCTAGTCGACCACCTGCACCAACTGGGCCATCGCTCATTCGCATGGATCGGCGGCACACCAAGCGGGCGACGGGAGGAGCGCTTGAGCGCGTTGAAAACCGCACTCGAGCAACGTGAGCTGCGACTCGAGCCGGAGTTTGACATCGCTACCATCGAAGCCGACCGAAACCAAGGCTTCGAAGCTGCCCAACGTATCCACGAAACTGTGACATCGAAAGGACTTCCCATGCCGACCGCCTGGATCGGCTTCAACGCGCTAATGGCCCGCGGCGCTATCAACTACCTCTTCCAAAACGGATTCCGCATCCCGGGCGATATCAGTTTCGCTGCTTTCGACATGACGCGGGTCTGTACCGAAGAACGCCCAGAAATCACATCCGCAGGTTCAGACCCCGAGAAAATCGGCAGGGAAGCGGGACGCATCATCCTGCAAGCGATCGAGGAGGAAACAGAATCGCTCTGCGATCTAACCCTCCCCACTTACCTCTGCGTACGCGACACCACAGCTGCAGCTAAGCCAGTGACCGCATCCATTTGACGTAGGCCGGCAAAGCCTCCTCCGCTTCCTCCAAGTCCGGATGCCAACGCTTTTCGTGCTCAAATACATACCAGCCACCAAAGCCGCTGCACTTTAAGATCGAGACTGCATCTTCCAGCGGTAATTGCCCTCTGCCAGGCAGCACATAACGCCAACCGTCCTTCATGGCGAACTCATGGCTCTCCTCGAAAACCGCATCCTTCAGGTGCACGCAAGGGGTCATTGAGCCAAGAGCTTTAAAAGTCTCATCCGGCGACTCCGTCCCGATCCGCGTCGTATGCCCGATATCCCAGAGAATCCTGAAACACGGATGGGCCACCGTATCGATCAACAAACGGCAATCCGCCGAATCCACCCAATTGTCATGCATCTCCAAGAGCCAATCGATCTGATCAGCTCCTTCCAACTTCAGAATAGCTCGCACGCAATGAGCGCCCTGCTCCAACCATTCTCGCCGCGTAGCGCCCTCGTCACCGTACCCAAAAACCCGAACCTGCTTGGCTCCCAAAGCAAGCGCTACCGGGATAGTCCGCTTCGCCTCCTCGAGGTTAGCCAAAAACATTTCCGTCTCGCAAATGCGAATACTGGAACTTACGCCGCTCACCAGTAGACCGCTTTCAGCTACCAGAGCTTGAGTCGACGCCATCGCCGAGGTGAAAGCGGGTTGCGTCGTTATGTCTACTCCTTCGCTCGTTCCACGAAAGTCGACACCATCGAAACCAAACTCCGCGCCCTTCCGAATAATCGTTTCTAAATCCCAGTCAGGGCAGGCTAATGTGGTAAATGATAACTTCATCGGAAAACGATCATCCCACTATCGGATAGATCGAGTCGATAAACTTTTCCCGCATACCGAGCGAACCCCTGTACGGGAAGAGGCGTAGTGAAGTAGAGATACATACCGCTATTGGTGGCTTCGAATGCAAACGTGACAGAGCCATTGAACTCGAAGGCGATATCCTCGCCGACACGCATCGTTTTTCCCTCTACTGCAGCAGCCCTCACTCTGGTGGCTGAAGCTATCTTGAAGTAGGAAAACAAAGCGTCCGATTCCCAATTCGATTCGCTGATCGCCTTACCCGTACGATTGGCAGCGACCCATTCGCTGCCACTGCTATTGCGTACCACTACAGCCGTATCCGACTTGCGCTCGTAGGAGTACGCCTCGCCAGCTTCTCCAACTGCCACTGGATCAAGCAAGGACAATCCTAGGGCATTCGCTCCGGTCTTGGTGTGCTTCACGTAAGGAAAGGAAGCAAAGTCGCCCTTTATGTATGTGAGCTCTCCCGACAATTCATTCGTCTCGAAGCCGTTGCCCCAAAACCATTGGCGAAGTCCCGCAGCGGGTCCGTAATCATCTTCCTGATACGTCCAACTTAACAGGTCACCCTCTATCTCCAGATCCGCTCGCCCCCCGTGCATCACGATCTCCAGATCACCGGCGACCGGCAGGTCGACTTGATCAAAAATGGCGAATCGGTCTCCTTCCAGCATCGCGACCAAGCGTTGGTGCTCGCCGCCACCAGCGTACGGTGCGGCCTTGATCTCGCAGGAGAAAAACGGCGATAACAAACGCGAACGGGAAAACGGAGCGAGGTTCGGTGCCTTGTCGCTAGGCGCCTCGCCATCGGCTAGGACAACGTTATGAGCTTCGGCGGTCAGATACCATTCCCGGCGTATCGCTTGACCATAACTCGCTTGAGTGTATCCAGCGTCCGATGACATCATTTGGTTCTCTGCCTGCAGGATGAAGCTCAAGTGATCGTAGTGCTCGTGATTGTCGGCCTCCGCAACCCCTTGAAACAAAAGCGTGCGAGACTTGGGATCGTTGTAGTTCCAATCGCTGCGAAACACGCTCTGCCCGGATTCAAGAAACAGTACAGGAGCAACATTGGGCTCCGTGGCTACGATATCAGGCTGATAGCACAAGTACTCCATCAATGGCTTTGGATAATCCCAACTAGCACCCGTGTAGTTGTACCCCGTCTTCTCCTCAGCCTTAACAAATACGGAGTAGTCGGTGTTCAGAAAATTCCATTGCAGCACCTCCGAGAACGGGGCGCTCCTATGCAGGCTCGTTGGCTTATCACGGAAGGCTCCCGCAACTAGCTGCGACGGATAAGGCTTGATGAAACTGTCTTCGATGTTCGGCGTCCACCCCTTGCCGTTGCGAGTCACGATCGGCCATTCAAAGGCGGGTTGAAAGACCGAAAAGCCGTCAAAACCGGTGGTGTTTTCATAGTGGTAAAGAAACGGGACAAAATTGATGAAGGAGAAAAGGAAGTAAAAGGCACCTTCTCGGTAAACGCCGTCTCGGCTGAAAAAGTAACGTGTGTTTGCGTTCGAAGCGGCCACCGCCCGCTCGAGCCAAGCTTTCGCTTCGTGATGATCCGACAAGCAAAGGGCCAAGCTGCCCAGTCCCCACGCGGGCTTGGACAAATGGTTGTGCGGACTGCCCGCCCAGGACCAAAGGTTTTCATGCATGTACTGGGCATGCTCCACTAGATGAGCCCGAATAATCGCATCGTCCTCATCGGAAAGAGCTGGCTGCACCCAGTCGTAAGCGGCAGCCATGCTTTGCGCCCAAACTCCTTGGTAGATCTCGTCCACCGCGCTTCCCTTGACGATCGGATCCAATTGGTAGAGTGGCCCCTCGTATCCACGCTTTAAGGCTTCAACCGCTTTTTCGAGGTAGGCGGACTTCTTACCGTCTTGGGATACCTGATACAGAAACGCGTTATAGGCGGCCACCTGAGTGAGAGTTCCGTAGTACTTGTGGACAATCTTCTTGTCGTCATCGAGCTTCGGAACCGGCGGAAGCTCTGCTAGGACAAATTCGCTAGCAAGCACATCTTGCCAATAAACCGCCGCAACGGAATCAGCGTCCTTCTTAGCGCGCAACGCACCCACTTCCCCTTTTGAAAACCAAAGCGACGGATGCACCTCCGACGACGGCATGGTTACCTCGCTCGGAAGCTCGAAGCCATTGTAAGTGTGATAGAACTCGCGTTCGTCCAATCCGAACGCCGCACCTGCGACAATCACACCGGCGAGCGCCAATGACATAAATTTAGCAGCCATAAACGCCTCCGTTGATATCTAAGGTCGCCCCGCTGATAAAGCCGTCGTATTCAGATGCCAAGAACAGTACCGCACGGGCAACATCGTCCGGGGTACCTGCTCGCGCGAGAGGAAGGGAAGCAATGGTCGCCGCTGCCGACTCCTCAGTGGTGTGCGTGTTATGGAACGACGTTCCCAAAATCAAACCGGGAGCGATGGCATTCACTCGAACGCCCTTCGGCCCCAGTTCCGTCGCCAGCGATCGGCTCCAAGTAAGAATTCCACCCTTTGCGGCCGAGTAAACAACGGACCCGGCATGTCCGCCCTTGCGGCCCGCGAGCGAAGACAGGTTCACAATGCTACTGTTCTCGTTTGCCACCAGCAGATCAAGAACTGCCTGGGTAATGAGGAAATTTGAAGTTAAATTCACGTCCCAAACCGACCTCCAAAACGCGTCTTCGATATCCGACAGTTCACGACGACCCATTAGCGAACCGGCATTGTTTACCAGCACATCTAGGCCACCCAAAGCATCCTCCACTTTTGCCGCCACCTTCTCGGCATCCTCTCGCTTGCAGAGGTCCCCTTGAACCGCTACCGCTCTCAAGCCCCTCGACTCCGCGAGCTCGACAAGTGACGTGGCAACAGTGTCGCTGGAAAAATAGTGGATCGCCAAATGGGCGCCCGCCTCGATGAAGTGTCGCGAAATCGCTTCACCTATACCCTGAGCGCCTGCCGTTACCAAAACGCGCTTATTCTCTAGTTTCTCGAAATTCATTCTCGTTTATTGCGTATCAGCTATTCACTTACTTTCCGCAGCGACTCGTCTTCGATGTTCCACTTGCCGTGCACAGGGTGACTCATAGCCCAGGCTCCTTTTTCGAGAGAGTCTAACCTCCATGCTTGCCCTTCTTCCGAGCGTATACCGGCCCAATTCAAAACTGCTAGATCGCGCGTTTCGTTGGCACCGAGTTCCGTTTCCAAAAGAGCCGTAGCATGGTAAGGGGTTTGGATATGACGACGTGGACCCTCCTCGTCGTTAAGGCGTTTGTCAAAGGCGCTCCGCGTAAATCCACAAACCGCCTGGACGGCAACCGATTGCTTGCCATTGCTCGCAGATGGAAAAGGAAAACCATCCTTAATTTCTGCCTCCTGATCCGCCGAAATCGGAAGCGCATAGCTTCCGTGTCGCAGCGTAGCGGCGTCCTTGGCGAGCACGCGATGAACGATCAGATGCCAATTCCCCTTCCACCAAACCCGCGTTTCCACCGAGACTTGAAACTGCTCGAGCTTTCCACCGAGGCTGTAGAGACAGCCCATGAGCTCTTCTTCGATCGCAAACGGCGCCGTGTAATGGCGACCGTAAACAACCTCCGATCCCATCTTCTGAGCGGTCAGGCCTCCATCAAATGGATACATCGAAGGTTCCTTCGCCAAGGCAAAGCCCCAAGCGCTCTTATAGCTCAAACGGCCCCATTTGTGCGGACCGAAGCGCGTGTTCGTAGAAGCGATCTGAGAACCTGCATTAATGATCTCCGCCTCGCCATCGATCTGGCGCACAATCAAGCAGGGAGCCTTCAGCGCTACGACGCGATTCGATTCCTCGCTTACGGAAGCGGCAGCGTCTTCCTGCCAAAACGTATCGTCGGGCGAAAGCAGCAATGGCGAGAACGCTTTGGCAGCCCAGTAAGGAGAGCCACCGGTCGAGTACACCTCCACCATAGGCAAGAATTCGTCGTACCAGCCGAGCGACAAGCAGCCTTGGTCCTGCGAAATCGGCTTCGAAAGGAAAAACTCCAGACTTCTTTGGCAAAGCCCACGGGCCTTAGAACCCTCCATGGGGAGAGCTCCCATGGCTTGGGCCAAGCCGAACGGAGCCGTCGCATTGAAGCGGTAGGCTATCGATCGACCGAAAGCTGGGTGCTCTCCACTTTTTGCGAAGAAAGTGGGATAGTCTTGCAGGAAGCGGTATGTGCGAGCCTTGAAGCGCTCGCACCGTCGCGTATCCGATTCACCATACAATCCCACCCACCACATGCTATAGTAATGCCATGCATAGGCGTTGTAGAAGTCGAAGGCCTGGTTCATCCCATCCATGTACCAACCCTCATCCGCGTACATGCCTTCCAGTTCCTCGAACCAGCGGTTTACCACGCCTCGATACGCCTCGCGGCGGCGACCTTCACGCTGCAGAAATTCCAAGACAAAGATGCCAAAGAACATGTGATTGTTCCAATGGTGGCCATTGCCTACATCCGACTCGAGCCAAGACAGAATCCTCTCCCGTTCCGCATCCTGCAGCTCATCCCAAAACCAGTCGCGGCTCAGCTCCAGACCGATCACCATCAGTCCCATCTCCACAGAGTGCTGATGAAAATTAGCCGAGTATCCAAAAAACTGATCCGATACTGGATCGCTACCGAGTAGCAGCGCATCTTTGAACCAAGCCTTCGACTTCTCCAGCAACGCAGCGTCCCTCTCGTCTTGGTAAACCTGCGTGGATCGCTCCCAATGGCAAAACAGCACCAAAGGACGGGCCAACGCTTCCAATCGATCCGCATTGGCGTCATGATCGCTGGCCATTCCTTCGATGTCGAGCTGAGCCTTGCCCTCCTCCATCAATACCACCAACGGCTCGATCAGGGAGCGTGCATGGTTCTGCCAAGTCCGATAGGTCGACGGCACCGTATCCCGACGCGGCCCTGCGAACTCAAAAAAGCGTGGTTTCAATTCTTTCGTATCCATTTTTCAGTAATTTTCTTCACGTCGAGCGATCGTAAATTTCTAGCGTGATCGGACTTTCGACCGGCTCACCGCGTTTGAACCGGCGAACATTTTCCAAACTGTGATCAGCAGCGTCACGGCGACGGTCCGTGGAGGGTCCTCCCAAGTGCGGCAGCATATTGATATTGCGGCACCCGCGGAACGGGTGGTCGGCCGGTAATGGCTCCACGGTGTAAACATCCAAGCCCACCTGTATTCGCCCTTCCTGAGCGACTCGAAGCAGTGCTTCTTCGTCGACAAGCGCCCCACGAGCTACGTTCACAAAAGCGCCCCCCTCCGGAATGCTCCTGAGCAACGCCTCGTCTACGATCATCTCGCGAGCTGGCGTCAAGGCCTCCAATTCGATGATGAGGTCGTTCTCCGAAAAAAGTTGCGGCAGGCTATCCGCCTTGCGAATGCCAAACTCCTCGAACACCTCTTCCGGCACCCCTTCCGTATAGGTCGAAATCTTATTCGTGAACGGTCGCAGGAGAGGCAGCAACTCCTTGGCGATCGCCCCAAACCCATGGATGCCGACGCGGCGGTCGAACAAGGATTGAGTCACCGTCGTGAGATCCTTCCAGCCGCCTTCGTCGTGCATCTGATGAGACCAGTGAGCCACCCGCCGCATGCAAGCCAGGCTCAGCAGCAACGCGCATTCCGCTACGATGCGGCTGATCGAGGAGCTCCAATTCGTAACTAACACCCCTTGCTCGATCAAATCCCTCGGAACAAAATGCCGAATCGACCCAGGCAGGTAGCAGACGTACTCGAGAGCCGGAGCCACCTCAGAGCGAACGTCAGCCGGCAAAGGCTTAACCTTCCAACCCGCAACAAGAATCCTAGGATTCGTCTCCTGCAAGAGCTCGATCCACGACGCCTCCGAATAAGATTCCACATCGACGACGCGACAGGGAGCGATCAACGACTTTAACGCCTCGAGCCGACCATCCACCAGGAAGGTGTCTCGCTCGACCGGCGTCACAACAATTAGATTAGTAGATGACATCGTAAACGTCTCAGAGCGCCGGGCCCGCAAGTTCCAGGAACTCGAGCCCATCTGGGGTTTTGAAGGTTACTTCGCCCGCCTCTGCAGCAACGAACACTCGGTCAAACGGCTTCAATTCACAGAGTTGACCGCCCTCTTCCATCGAGCCGTTTCCATCGGTCACTACCAAGATGTAGAATCCATTCTCGCTCTTCGTAACCGAATTTTCGATACGCGTCGAACGGGCTTCGAAACAACTCGTCCGGTCCGACCCCACGAGCAGCTTTTGCGTGGAACCGTCGCAGAATTCGCGCAGCACACGCGGCTGGCAGACGAAACCCTCAACAGCCTTCGGCTCCAAATCAAAAACGTTCAGGCAAAAGTCGAGCCCGCGGCCCATAAAGCGAGACTCCTCCGGGAGCACGAAGCCACCGCGCTCAAATTCGAATCGTACCACGAGATCGCTCGCTTCCATAAGCTCCACCATCAAGATACCCTCACCCAAGGCATGCGGGCAACCGCCAGGAATCAAAAAGACGTCGCCCACCTTAACTGGAATCTTGTCAAAACATGCTTCCAGGGAGGCGATGTCTTGCGTCTCGATCCAACGCTTCAAATCGTCCTTGCTCGGTGGACGCTGGAAACCTGCATAAATGTAGGGAATCTCGATCTCGTCGCGAATAGCTAAGATGACGTAAGCTTCGGTCTTGCCTATGTTTACGCCGAGTTTCTTGGCCGAGAAGGCCGCTGTTGGGTGAACCTGGAAATGCAAGCGAGTCGCCGAATCTAGGTACTTGGCGAGGATCCTCATGTCCGCGCCGTAACGAGCGACATGCTCCTTGCCCAAGTAGAACTCCGGCTCGCTCTCCACCAAATCCGTGAACAACACAAGCTCGCCGTCAACGCCGCGCACCCGCGCCACCCCCTCGTACGGATCGTTCTGCAGGGGATTGTTCGCTAGCGTCAGCGAAGCGATCCAGTCTTCGGGAAAATTGCTATCCGTGGGTTCAGACTCGCCAGCGATGCGGTCAAGCGTTCGCCCTCCCAAATAACTTCGCCAAACTCGGTTCGCCCGCAGCGGCAAGAGACTGCTTCGTTGCGTTATCATGCGGGCGCCTTCCCCTTACCTTGCCGCGTCAGCGCGTATCCAATTCCCAACAACACCAAACCGCAAAACATGAAAGCGAAGCGACCGAGCAGAGGATTGGGAATCGCCGCCAAGAGAAACACGAAGCCACCGTATATCATCGACAAGATTCCGAGAGCCTTGCCTTGCGACGAGTCACGTTCGGCCGACCCCGTCTCGCTAGCCTCTACCGGCGTATTCAAATCGACGAAGAACGCATCGACCTCCTTTTTTCGCTCTTCCGATTGATCCTTGTAGAAAACGGTGGACCCGAGATAGACCGCCGACCCGATCGTCAAGTTGATCACCACTCCTAGGATCAACGAAAGGTCGCTGCTCTCACGTCCTGAGAACTCAGCATCCAATCCAAGAGTGCCCTGCACCCACTCTGGCGTCATCCAGGTTTTAATGACCAAGGAAACACAAAGACCCACCAAGATCGTCACCCAGCTCGCCCAGTCTGGAACGCGTTTGACTATGATACCCCAAATCAGGGGCACCTGCATGGGGATGGCCACCAAGGCGCCGAACTGCAGCATCAAATCAAACAGTCCGATATCCTTCAACTGGCTGAACTGGATGCCGGCCATGATGATACAAAGACCAAACACTACCGTAGAAATCTTGCCCGCCAGCAGCAGTTCCTTCTCGCTGGCCTTAGGACGGAGGATCGGCAAGTAAAAGTTTCTCACGAAAATGCCCGCATTGCGATTCAAGCCGCTATCCATTGACGACATGGTCGCCGCAAAGATGCCGGACATCAACAATCCCAGCATGCCGGCCGGCAAGGTCATGATGCAAATTGCCACATAGCTCGCTTCCTCCGGATTCTTAAGCTGAGGAAACATCTCTCCAAGATCTGGATACAGAATAGCAGACGCCATTGGCGGCACGAACCAGACTACCGGTCCGATAATGAAGAGGGCCGAAGCGAGCAAGGCTCCCTTCCTCGCCTCCTTGGTATCGCGAGCGCAAAGGTAGCGCGATGCGTCCATCAAGTTATTGGTCGACGCAAATTGCTTGAGCAAGATCACTACCACCCAAATCCAAATCAGGGTCGAGTAGTTCGTGTCGCCGCCCAGAAACCGGTCGGCAGGGAATCGCTCCACCAGTTCGCCAATGCCACCCACTTCCTTCAACGCGAAAAAGGCAGCAACCACACTGATCGGCATGAGCACCAAAACTTGCATGAAATCCGAAGCGACGACCGCCCAGCTCCCTCCTGTTACTGAGAGGATGAGCACTACCAAGCCCGTTACTAGGACGGTCGTCTCGATGTCGAATCCAAATACGGCGCTGAAAAACACGCCGAGACCATTTAACCAAATACCCGCATAGAGCGTACCGATCGGCAACTGCAGCCACGTAAAGACCTGCTCAGCCGTCTTGCCAAAACGGATACGCATCGCCTCGACCGGCGTCACCACTCTCGATTGCCGGCACTTCGCCGCAAAATACCAGTAGTTGCACAAGAAGCCGACGGCGTTGCCAAAGAAGATCACTAGCACCAAGAGACCGTCTTGGTAGGCCTTGCTTGCCGCCCCCGTAAACGTCCAGGCGCTAAACTGCACCATAAAGGCGCTGCTGCCCGCCATCCACCACGACATCTGCCCCCCTCCGCGAAAAAAGTCGCTGGTATTTCCGATGAATTTTCGAAAAAGCAGGCCAATCGCCAGCATGAACAAAAAGTAGAAGGCAACCACGCCATAGTCGAAATCAGTAAGGGTAACGTCCATAGTGCTGATAAGTATTGAGACCCCGCGACAGCCATAGGCTGAATCGAAAGGTCAAATCGGGGTTTCGCTTAAAAACAAGAAACTTATAATTATCAGCTCCTATATGAGTCAACCAAATTACTCGAAATCAGAGAGTATCGGGTAGGGCATCACCCAATTTGTTGCTTCACATTACGCACTTCTGATACATATAAAGGGTTAACTGATAAATTGCTCCCGCTTCCATGACCCCACCCAAAAAGAGACGCATCTCACAGGCCCAAATAGCAAAGGAGATCGGCTGCTCCCAAGCCCTCGTATCGATGGCCCTCAACGGGCACACGAAAGGCATCTCCGAAAAGACCTACAACGCGATTCGCGAACTCGCTGCTCAGCAAGGCTACGCGCCGAAGGGAATGAAAATCGAAGCGAGCCTCGGCGAGCTCCAGCAACGCACGATCGGGTACATCCTTCGCTCTCCGCTCAAGCTCGCCAACAAGAGCAATTTCTTCAGCCACATCCATCAAGGGCTCCACGAACATCTGCAAGAGCACAAACTCAAGACGGTCTATCTCGGCTCCGAGGACGACATAAGCGATCCAGGGAGCACATTCTCATCCCACTTTTCCAATTCCGTTAGGGGCATCGCCATCATGGGAGAGGTTGCCCCCAGCTTCCTGAGCAAAGTCCTCGAAACCGCCCGTCCGCTCGTCTACATCTCCGCTCGAGCATCCGGCCAATGCCACTCCATCCTGTCTAACGAGCATGAGTCTGGAGAGCTGCTCGTTAAACACCTCTATGACCTCGGGCACCGCAGATTTGCCTGGCTTGGCGGCGGCAAGCCCAAGGGACGACACGACGATCGACTCAGAGCCGTAGAAATGGCTCTTTCGAAAAGAAGCCTGAAGCTAGAACATGCAGCAGGAGCGACCCTCGACGGTGCGGACCGCAACGAGGGCTACCTAGCGGCCAAGCAAATCCTCGAGCAAAAACAGGAGGTGCCTACCGCTTGGATTTGCCTCAACGGCCTCATGGCTCGAGGCGCCATAAACCGACTCCTGCAGCATCAAGTCGAAATCGGCAAACGCATTAGCGTGGCAGCTTTCGACATGACGCGGATTTGCGAGGAGGAACACCCCACCCTCACCTCCGCCGGGGCTGACCCCGAGGCGATGGGACGCGAGGCAGGCAGGATACTGACCCAATCCATAGAAGCGAACTCGGCCGCACTAACCGACCTCACCCTACCGGCGCAGCTGATAGTGCGCGAGTCGACTGGCCCCGCGCCGAAAGAGTAAACGGTTTCGTCAAGCTAGCGCCTGCCGGAACTACACGAACACTTCAAATCGCGAAGAAGCGCGCAGTCCTCTCGGGCTACGCGCTTGTATTCATAAACGAGATACTCCCTGCGGGTGAAGCGGAGAACCTAGAACCTGCCCTTTACGCCCAAGGCCCATTGCACGCCGAATTCTTCGATACGCTCAGGAACCACGATGCTGCGGTCCGCGTTGGCAATAAACTGCTTCTGTTCCTTGTTAAAGATATTACGACCGCTCACGAAGATCGTGGTTTTTTCGTTTATCTTGCAGTCTACGTTCAGGTCCACTTGCTCTAGCTTGTCGCGGTAGAGCTGGAATGCCGTATACTCTGGCTCTCCGAAAACATGATACGTCCGCATGTCAGTGAAGTTCTCCAACAGTTGTTCGCCCTTGCTGTTGAACTTGAGCTGAATTTTCAGCGGCTTGCGGTCGTAAGTGATACCTAGGTTATAACTTTCCTCCACCATATCAGCGAGCTCGTCAAAGACGACCCCGTCGTCATCAATTCGCTCCACATCCAGATAGGTCACGTTCGCATTAATGCTAAAGGCCGAAAACCAATCTGGCAGGCCAGCGCCCTCCAAGGAGCGGAAGTAACCAATCTCTAAACCGTCAACCGTAGCGGTCCCAGAGTTCAGGTCAGTCGTATAGCCGTACTCCGGTACGTCCAGCAGAAAGGCGGGAAGGTCAAACGTTTCAAATTCCGCGGCGGATAGCTGGTCGATCGTTCCCGAGAAAGATTCGATATAGTTACTGATCTTCTTCTTAAACAAACCAGCGGTGATCGAACCACCTGATTGCGGATAATACTCGAAAGTCAGGTCGTAATTGTCGGAACTCTGAGGCAGCAAGCCAGTATTGTTGAACTCGATTTGTCCAGAGGCCGCGCCTTCTTCTTCGCCGGGACGGTCAATATCAAGATAAGGGACAATCGAGCCAAAATCCTGGCGGCCGATAGTATTGGCGTATGCTAAACGAACGGTAAAGCGGTCCGTTACATCATAGACGAAATGCAAGCTCGGATGGAAATCGTCGTAGGACGCCTCGGAGACCTTTCTCTGGCTCCACTGCGCAGCGAACTGCTCGACAGGATCTTCGATTCCATTACCCAAACTCTCATCGAAGTAGCCGCCTTCGCCTACAACGTCCGTCTTTTCGTAACGGACGCCGCCCGTTACCCTTAGCTTGGACTCGAGGAATTTGAGCTGAGCCATGATATAGGCAGCTGAAATCTTTTCCTCCACAGCGAAGACGTCGTTCGCGGCGCCCACGATATTTTCCTCAAATCGGCTCGGATGGTTGAAATCAAAGTTATCCGGATTCGCGGCGAAGTAATCGTATATATCGACGTAGTCTGGCCAAGCGATAACCCCCGGTCCGATATGCAACGCATCTTCTCCGGAATAGTATTCCTCTGCCGGAAGCCCTGTGTCGTCATATACGTTTGCCGCATGGATGATGCGAGTACGGTCACGGTCCGCGCTACGTTCCTGCTTTTGCAAACGCGTACCAAGCTTTATGTAACCGGTGGACTCGCCTACTCGAATGTTTCTCTTCATGTCGAAGTTTACGCTGGTAAACTCGTCCTGGGCGTCTTGCTCGCGCGTCTGCACTTCGTCCAGGTCAAACCCTGTCAAGCTGCTGACGCCGAAGGTCGGATCTACGTTTCCAGCTGAATCATAGAGCGTCAGCGTCGGAGTGTACTCAAGAACGCCGCCACTTATCGGATCCGAAATGTCGCTGAATTCGAAACGGCCCCCGTAGTCGTCGTCCCCGATAACCGCCATGATCATTCCACGTGAGAAGTCGCTATAGTAGTTGGTCGAAGTGGAGGAAGCGAAACCAGCCTCGTAGGTCCAGACGTCACCATAATGCTTGATGGAAAAGTCCCCATGCCACGTGTCGCCATACTTGTCGCGGTAGGAGCCTCCCAAGTCGATATCTCCACGTCCCACGTCTCCCAGCATATATGTCGGAGAGATCACAGCATCCGCGTCGTTTCCATCGCTGTCATCAACTTCAGTGATATTCGTATCCCATGTTATATTCCGGTTCCGGAACTCAGAAGAGTAATCGTTGAACTGGAGACTGCCGGAGAGGATCGTGTTTTCTCCCAGCTTGTAATCGGTTTTCAGGTGGAACGATTCCCGATTCGTGATTTTCGGACCATCCTGAATCTGGTATCGACGCAAGATCGGAGTCCCTACCCCTTCGTCATCGAAATCATTGTCCGTAACCCAACGCAAGCGAGCGCGGTGCTGCTCGTTGAACTGATTCGAGCTAGTGTAGTTGAAGATCACTCCCAAGGTCCCCTCCTTGAATACATCCGAGTACGAGAGGTCTATTCCCGGCTTTATCTTGCTGCTGTTGAAATCGCCAGGCCCAGGCGTGGAACTGAAGGTCAAGTCCTCGCTGTTGGCGCTCACGTATACACGATACTTGATCTCGCGCCCGTCACGCTCGAAGGCGCTCTTGCTGACGAGATTGACTGCGCCACCGAGCGAGTCCGCCGACAGGTCCGGAGTCGGAACCTTCACGACCTCCAAGCGTTCGACATTGTTTATGGAAAGCTGCTCCAGCTCGAAGTCACGGGCCTTGGCTCCCGAAGAGGCGCTGGCCATGCGGTTGCCGTCCACCGTTACCGTAGTGAAGTTGTCCGCCATGCCGCGAACCGTGATCGTACGAGCGTCCGCTGCGACATAGTTGATGTTGACGCCGGGGAGAAACTTGACGAACTCGCCCACGTTGCCTTCCGTCACATCTCCGAACGTTCCCGCGTCCACCACGTTCACGTTGTAGTCGGAAGTACGCTGTTGGTTGATGGCGCGACTATAGGCATCGACCTCGTTCTTGACCTCGAAGGCGTCCAAGTCGAAAACCTCGTCCTCGTCGTCAAAGGTGTTGCTACTCTTCAAAGCGATGGTGGCTGGCGAAGCGGTTTGCCCCGCAGCGACCTCGACCATCGCCGAACGCGTGAAATAGCCCAAGTGCTCGAAGTCGAGGGAAACGGTTCCTACGGGCAATCCCGTGAGCCGGTAAGTCCCGTCGGGGCTCGATCGCACGGAATCGCCCGTCTCGTTTACCGTAACGGTGACATTTTCCATGTACCGCCCAGTCGCGGCATCCTGCACACGCCCTGTAATACGGCCAGTTTCCTGGCCAAAGGCGCTCATACCCGAAGCCAATACGGCGACGAATAGGGTTAAAAAGCGAGGCAACGCACGAGCGCTAGCAGAAACTCGCGAAATTCTCATGCGAGAAGATAGTTTCATAAGTCGATAAGGTTTGGGTTCTTTGGGGGGTAATCCGAAGAGCCGGACGCGACATAATCCGACTGGAACAGGAACTAATAACTATAAGCAACCCGCGAATGTCAATTAAAGATTATATTTATAACCACATACAGCTTATAGGTATTAGTCGATTTCCACGCATTTCACCCATTTCTGGGGCATACCGCTCCTACGCAAAAAAACGCCTCATCTTCCGATGAGACGCTTTCAAAATACGTAACTGCCCTAACTTCAGGTGATTCCTAAGATCTTGCGGCCTTCCACTGAAATCATCTGCGGGTTCCAGACTGGATCCCAGACGATATCAACCGAAGCTTCCGAAACCTCGTCCAAGAGTTGGATGCGCGTCCGGGCATCTTCCGCTATGACCGGTCCCATGCCGCAGCCTTGGGCAGTGAGCGTCATCTTGACAAAGACTTCGGCCTGACCGGAGTCGGCCTTTTCGATACGCAAATCGTAAACCAACCCGAGATCGACGATGTTGATCGGAATCTCTGGGTCAAAGCACTGGCGCAACGCGCCCCAAACCTGGTCCTCCAAGGACTCTCCCGATTCGCTGACTTCTGGTTTCGATTCGCCGAGCTCTACTTCTTCGAGAGCGTCCACATCAAAACTCGCGATACGAAAGAGACCGCCATCGGTGCGCACCGTAACGTTTCCACCCAGTGTTTGCGTAATCAAGACGCCCGTTCCCTTTTCCAGAGTCACTGCGTTCCCTGCTGGGATCGCTGTGGCGCTGCAGTCTCTTGTAAGTACCGTTTCCATTCTATTATTCGTCTAGCAGGTAAAAGTCAGTCGATCTTCACGGTGTACGGCAATACGGCATACACGCCCTTCGGATCATTAAAGCGAGAGGTCATTTCACTAGCTTCACGATAGAGGTCAACCAAAGGCTGCATAGCGACATTCGTAGACGCGTCCGCAGTTTTCTTGGAAACGTTCTGGAATAGTTCATCCAGGAAGTTCTTGGCTTTCGGCAATTCCATAACAGCCGGGTCCTGCCCCAGACCTGCTTCACCACCGGCGTAAGCAATCGCGTCACTCAGTCCTCCTAGTTCGTCAACCAGGCCGAGGTCCAAGGCATCGACACCCGACCATATCCGGCCTTCCGCGATTCTCGCCACTTCAGCTAGCTCCAGGCCCCGGCCTTCGGCGACTTTAGCGAGAAAAGACTCGTAGACGATGTCCACCTGACGTTGCACCAGCTCCATTTCGCGATCTGTCTTAGCCCGAAACATTCCCATCAAATCGGCATGCTGGGTCGTCTTGACCGTATCGAAATTTACGCCGTGCGTGGAAGCCAGTTCCTCGTAGTTGAAGAAAACGCCAATCACTCCAATCGAACCAGTAAGCGTATTAGGCTGAGCGTAGATCTTGTCGGCGTATGCAGAAATCCAATACCCGCCAGATGCCGCCAACGAGCCCATAGACACCACCACAGGCATCTTCTCCTTGGCCAGACGCAACTCGCGCTGGATCACCTCGCTTGCTAAAGCGCTTCCCCCAGGCGAATTCACGCGCAATACGATCGCCTTCACCTTGTCGTTCTGCCGCACCTTACGAATCTCGCGAGACAAGGAGCTTCCGCCTATCTGTCCGTCCTTGCCCTCACCATTGACGATAGAGCCTTCGGCATAGATCACCGCCACGAAGCCATCGCTTGAATACTCGGGTCGAACCGCCTCTAGCAAATAGTCGTCTAGCGAGGTCTGCACAAAAGAGTTCGACTCCTTATCCACACTTGAAACCACCTGCATCTTCGCAATCAGCTCGTCAGTGTATAACAGCTCGTCAACCAAGCCCAGCTCCTGGGCATCCTTGGCCACCAGCATTCCGAGTTCGTTCAGCTTCGCTTCGTATCGGTCCGGCTCTACACCAGAACCTTCGGAGAGGACATCCAAGTATTCCGCCCAAAAATCTTCCAGTACCGCCGCGTTGGCCTCGCGCGAGGGATCGCTCATACCCTCGAGCACAAAACTCTCTGCCGCTGCTTTGTATTCACCGGCCCGCGTGACCTGCACGCCAATACCGTACTTCTTCATAAAGCCACCCAAATACGGGTAGCTCATCGACATTCCCGTATCCGAAATCACACCCTCTGGATTCATGTACATCGAGTCCGCAACCGACGAGACGTACATGTCTCGAGCGGTTGGATACACCAGGTAAGCCGCCACCGCCTTGCCGGTGGCCTTGAAGATTTCAATCGATTCTCGCACTTCCTTCAGGGCCGCGAATCCGGATCCATAGCCGTCGGCAGAGAACGAACCGATCAACAATAGCCCTTCGATACGGTCATCCTCAGCAGCCGCCTCCAACCCCCTCTTTAAGGTGAGCAGCGAAAGAGAGCGAGCGCGACCGCCTCCCATCGCTTCGTCGATAAGCGCGTCACGACTCATGCCTACCGGACGATCTTGGACCGAAGCCGACATGTCGAACACCAGCACGCTCCCCTTCGTCACCTGCGGAACAGGCTGGCTCATCGATGCGATCACACCGAACAAGATCATCACGAAAAGCGCCAAGCCACCAGCGGCGAAAACGATCGCCAACAAGGACGCGAAAAACGTCTTAAAAAATCCCTTCATAGCTACAGTCAGATTACAATTAACTTAGACACCTTCATCGACCCCTCGCCGCAAACCTAAACTGCCACTCCACGATCTGTCGCGCGCAGTTCGCTTGCCGGCCGGTTCGCTGGCTACACCCCATGCCTACGCAAGTCACCCACCCGCGGACGACTTGCCACTGCCCAAAGGCTCGAGAGCCTCCTCCAAGACGCCTTTTGCCTTCGGCCAGCAAAGAATAGCCTCTGCCACCATCCAAACTTCCAAAACCATCGTGGCGGCAGCGATCAAGATCAGAGGCCAGCTCTTCGTCTCAGCCAACAGCCAACCGCCTTCAGAAAACAATTGGTAGCCCATCGCCCAAGCTGGCATGATCAGCATAAATACAGTGGGAACCACCACGAACCACACCGGCAAACGGCGCCGCCACATCCAGAACGCGATCACCAAAAACGCCAAGCCACCGAGCAACTGGTTCGTCGCCCCGAACATCGGCCACAGAATCAAGCCACCCTTGCCGACATTGCCCCATGTCCACTCCATTCCGGTCGGCGGAACCGCAGCCACCCAGAACGCCACGATCACCGCAAAAATAGTAGCCCCGTGCTTGTCGCTCAGCCAAGAAAGCGGATTGGCGGACAGCGTAGATTTCCCGCGGCCATTCTTCGCCACGAAAGTACCAGCGAGTTCTTGCACCACATACCGCTGCAAGCGGCAGGCCGTATCGAGGGTAGTCGCCGCAAACGAAGCCACCAGCACCCCCATCAGGGCGATGGCGAATTGCGGAGCCAACCCTAAGGCCTTCAGGAAATTCGCCGCTCCATCCACAAAGGCACCCACCTTGGCAGCCAAGCCCCCTGCTGACGCCCAAGATTCGTAGCGGGCCGTATAGGCTGCCTCGCCCAGCAAAAACTCTCCTCCTCCCCCTTGAATCCCCAGTCCCAAGCCGGCCACGCAAGCAAGGATGACCAAGGTCGCCAAAAAGCCCTCCAGCAGCATCGACCCGAAGCCCACGAATTGCGCGTCCGTCTCGCAACGCAACTGTTTGCTGGAAGTTCCGCTGGATACTAAACAGTGAAATCCACTGATCGCCCCGCAAGCGATTGTGATAAAGAGAAAAGGAAACATCATCGGCGCGCCCTCGACTCCGCTACGAAATGCTGGAGCCGCGATCTCCAAGCTCGGACGTAACTCGGAATCGCCAAGCGGACTTCCGCCCACAAACGCCGCCACTACCAACCCCAGGAGCACCAAAGCCAGCGCCGTTACGAGCTGCAAACTGTTGATGAAGTCGCGCGGCTGCAACAGCGACCAGACTGGCAGCACCGAGGCCATGTAAGAGTACAGCAGCAGGATCGCCACCCAATGAGCGATCGGCCAGTCCGCAAGCGTCATGTTGAAACTGTGTATCCACCCTTCCCTGTCACCGAAGACCACTGAGACATACATCAAGGCGAGGGCCAACAGAGAGGGCACTAGCAATCCGATCCCTTTGCGATGTAGCCATACCCCAATCGCCACAGCCAGAGGGATCTGCACGAGACAGGGAAAGATTGCTCCGGGATAGTTCTTGAAAACCACCGCGATAACCAAACCGAAAATCGCCAGCACGATCGTGAGGGCGAGAAAGAGTATGAATAGAAACAAAAACCGTATTCGCGGGTTCAATACACGGCCCGAGATTTCGCCCACCGTTTGTCCGCGATTTCGCATGGATACCACGAGGGAGCCGAAATCATGCACCGCCCCCATCAAGATCGAGCCGAACAGAACCCAAAGCAAAGCCGGTACCCAGCCCCATATGACCGCGATCGCCGGCCCCACGATCGGCCCCGTTCCTGCTATGGACGTGAAGTGATGACCAAACACAACGAACTTGTCGGTGGGTACGAAATCAGCGTCATCGTTGAGAGCTACGCTCGGCACCTCCACGTCGTCTCGCAACTCGAAAATCTTGCGAGCGAGAAAACGGCCGTAGGTGTGGTAGACGACGAGGTAAAGAACACCGACGCCAAGGGCGATCAGAAGCGTAGACATAGGGCAAACAAGGGGCTTAGTTCAAAAAGCGATAAGCCCAGTTATCCAATCTCCAGCAGTCCTGTAGGCAATCCTTTAATAGAGCCGCCGGGACGCCACCGCGTCGCTCAATTGTAGCCTGCATTCCGGATCGCAGTTTGACTCAACCCAACCCCCAGTAGAAATTCCCTCCTCTTACCAAGCTACTCGACGACTTAAGACATCCCTCATGGACACCCACTCGGAACCACAAGAATTCCTCACTACTAACCGCAAGGCGCTTTCTATCAACTTGGACGACGCCAAATACGGTACCTTCGCCGAAATCGGAGCCGGACAAGAGACATGCCGCAATTTCTTCCAAGCAGGTGGTGCCGCCGGCACCATTGCCAAGACCATCTCCGCCTATGACATGACCTTCAGCGACTCGATCTACGGAAAGGTCGGCCGCTACGTTTCAATCGAACGGGTCGTCAAGATGATAGACCACGAGTACGCGCTCCTCGAAGAGCGACTGAAGGAAGAGATCGGAAACGAAAAGACCTTCTTCGCCTACGCCAACACCATGAAGGCAAAAAGCTACAAAGGAGGCGACGATACCCACGGCTGGATGGGGCTCCGCTTCCAGAGCGACCCTGGTGGCGAGCCGAGCGAGATCTATCTTCATTGTCGTATGTGGGATCAAGAAAACGTCCAGCAGCAGCACGCAGTCGGTATCCTCGGGACTAATCTGATCTACGGCGCCTTCTACCTTCACGAAAACGTGGAGGCTTTCATCGAGTCCCTCGTCGACAATCTTGGCAACGAACGCATCGAAGTCGACTTCATCAAATTCCGCGGCCCCGCTTTTCAGGGCGTCGACGACCGTATTGCGAACCTGCACCTTGTAAGACGTGGGTTGACCAATGCCGTTCTCTTCTCCCCCCAAGGCGAAATCACCCAGCCCTCAGAGGCGCTCTACAAAAAAGCTATCCTCGTCGAACGAGGCAGCTTTCGCCCAGTCACCCGAGTCAATATAGACATGCTCAAATGCTCGGGTGCCCAGTTCATCCAAGAACCTTCCGTACAAGGAAAGGATGTAATCGTCCTAGCGGAGATCACCATGAACAACCTGCTCGCTTCCGGAAAGCTCGATTACGAGGACTACCTCGCCCGCATCGACACCATCGGTGTCACTGGCAACTACGTCCTCATTTCCAACTATTTCGAATTCTATCGGCTCACTTCCTACTTTCGTCGATACACCGGTGAGATGATCGGCGTCTGCATGGGGATCAACAACCTCCTCGAAGTCTTCAACGAGAAGTACTACGCCCACCTCGCCGGCGGCATTCTCGAATCCTTCGGCCGACTCCTCAAAAACTCCGTTCGCCTCTATATTTACCCGATGAAGCAAAAGGCCTACCGTCGCTACCTGGAAATAAAACTGGCGGAAACCACTGGCGAGAAAGTCACCTCCCCCGCTGCGACGGAGACCAAGGGCGGCATCACCGACGATCTCCTTATTACTTGTAACAATCTCCGCGTTACGCCCCAACTCACCAATCTCTACCTACATCTCCTTGAGAATGGATACATAGAGCACATCCGAGGCATCAACGAAGAATTGCTGGAGATCTTTTCCCGCGACATCCTCACCGCCATCGCCGAAAACGATCCAGTCTGGGAAAAGATGGTACCGCCAGCCGCCATCGAGTTCATCAAATCTAAACAGCTTTTTGGATACACCAACTGATCGCGGGCAACGTACCTCAGACCCACCAAAGCCAACACCATGAAAGACGCTACAGATAAATCCAGCTCCAATCCCTCCAAGCCTCCCCTCAAACTCCTTGCTCAAAAGCTCGGCGTCGTGCAGCGGGAGGCGGGTAAGCTGGGCATCCCGACCCTCGTCGTCATCGAAGGCCTCGATGCCTCCAGCAAGGGAAAGCTGATCAATCAGATCCTGCTCGAGATCGATAGCCGCTCCTTTAAGGTCTATTCTACCCACGCTTCGCACACGGAGCCACGCAACTACCCCCTACTGCACCGCTTCTGGAACAATACACCCAGCGAAGGAAGAATCCAGTTCTACGACCGCGGGCCCTACTACTTGGTGCTAGACGCTTGGGCAGAGGGCAAGCTGCACGAAGACGAACTCTCCCATTACTGGGATGACATCATCAATTTCGAGCGGCAGCTACATGACAGCGGAGTAGAAATCATAAAACTCTTTCTCGATGTGTCCAAAAAGACACAAGCTAAGCGTTTTCGCAAGTTGCAGGAAAATACGAAGACTGCCTGGCGGGTAACTCCCAAGGACTGGCGGCGGCACCGACAATACCGCAGCTACCGCGACACTGCGATGGAAGCGATCGAGACGACCGACCGCGACTACGCCAAGTGGCACACTATCGATACTGAGAACTTCAAGGGAGCTCTCGTCGAAATCTACAACCGGATCATCGACCACCTCGAAGACGCCATCGCCCGTAAAAAGAAGGCACTAAAAACGCCTCTCGAAAAAAGCGTCACCAACGCCTGGATACCCTACAAAGGTCACAATTTCCTCGACGATACCAAGTTCGAAGAACCTATGGATCGCCAGAAATACAAGACGACCCTTAAACGGAGACAGGCAAAAATCCACGAATTGGTCCACGAAATCCATACTCACCAGCTCCCCGTCGTCTTGGCATTCTGCGGCTGGGACGCAGCCGGAAAAGGTGGCTGCATAAAGCGGCTGGTCCAAAGCATCGACCCCCGCGGCTACGACGTCACCCCTGTCGCCGCTCCCACAAAAATCGAACTCAGCCATCACTACCTCTGGCGGTTCTGGAAAGAGATGCCACCCCGCGGCAAAATCGCCATCTTCGACCGGTCATGGTACGGTCGCGTACTCGTCGAACGGGTAGAAGCGCTCTGCACAAACATGGAGTGGAAAGCAGCTTACCAGGAAATCAACGAAATGGAGCAACACCTCGCCAACTTCGGTACCACCATCGTCAAGTTCTGGTTGCACATAGACAAGGATACACAGCTCGAACGTTTCGAAGCGAGGCAGGTTGATCCCCTCAAGAGCTGGAAGATCACGGAAGAAGACTGGCGCAACCGAGAGAAGTGGGAACGTTACGAAGAGTCGATCAACGAGATGATCGAGAAAACGAATACGTCTTACGCTCCATGGCACATCGTACCTGCTACTTGTAAAATGCGCGCTCGCATTGAGGTTTTAGATACAGTCATCCGCGCACTCAAGAAAGCCATCAAGCAATCTCGCAAAGCGCCCCTTTAACAACGGGAGAGGACTGTTCCACTCCTGTCCGTTCTCGGAAGTTCAATACAGCTCCTCGCATCCAATGCGTCGCAAAAGTCACTCGAGCTTGAGCGAGGCATAAAAAAAAGCCGAGGCTTTCGAGCCCCGGCTTTCGTTTTGAAAAGGATTGAAGCGATTACTTCTTCTTTTTCTTAGCAGCCTTTTTGGCGGCCTTCTTGGGAGCAGCCTTCTTGGCAGCGACCTTCTTTGCAGCCTTCTTTGGTGCAGCCTTTTTAGCGGCTTTCTTTGGAGCTGCCTTTTTTACTGCAGCCTTTTTCGGTGCAGCCTTCTTGGCGGCCTTCTTTACTGCAGCTTTCTTTGGAGCTGCTTTTTTGGCGGCCTTCTTCACTGCAGCCTTTTTCACTGCCTTCTTAGCAGCTTTTTTGGCAGCCTTCTTAGCTGCCGCTTTCTTAGCAGCCTTTTTGGCAGCCTTCTTAGCTGGCTTTGGCTTTGGAGCCGCCTTTTCGATTCCAGACTTCGCAGGAACAGTCGGAAGCTTCTCGAGAGCTGCGCGGAGCAACTCGCCGATGCTTACCTTCTTGCCCTTTGCGAGCTTTACGAGGTCTTGCTTTTGGTCGAGCGGAAGACGTACCGAGATTTGACGGTGGTCTTCTGCTGCTGGAGCAAATCCAGCGTAGTCAAAGCCGGCGATCGCGTGGCGAATAATTTCGCTTTTGGATACACCAAGCTGCTTTTGATATTTGTCGAGGACAGCGATTAAGTCTGCCTTCAGATCGAATGTGAGAGGAGAACTCTCAGCGCCTTTTTTTGCGGCCATAACTTTTGTATGGTTTGGATTAACGGTTTATTCGGTGGGAATTATTAAACCTAAGAAAGCGTTCAATTACCGAAAAACCTTAGTTTTTCAATCATAATCCTGTTAGTATTTTTTGGGTACAGCCTGTTTTTACAAAAAATTGCGTGCATTTTGACCCGTATTCAGATTTTCGGCATCATTTGACGCCAGAACCGGTTGAAGCGTATCCAGATCATAAAACCGGATACGTGGGTAATACTTCCCACATCCGAGACGCCTTAAAACAGCCGAATGGAGGTACCTGAATCACCAATACACCGAAAGCGTATCCAAAATCTCGAACCCCTGCAAAATGCGAAACGCATCCTAGTCTGGCTTTTTGAAAATACCGGAATCCTTCCCCTTGCGCGTTCAAACCTAGCCTCAGACAATGGGGTTGACAGCTTACCAACACAAACACGAACCTACGCTTGCCAGCCGCTCATCAATCCATAATTCCGAACCAATTCGCCCGTCCTTCTATGGCTACCGTCGAACTCAAGAATCTCCTTAAAATCTACCCCAACCGAAAAGGAGAAGACGTGAAAGCCGTCAACCATATCGACCTGTCCATCCGGGATCGCGAATTCATGGTGCTGGTCGGACCATCTGGCTGCGGCAAATCTACCTCCTTGCGCATGATTGCCGGGCTCGAGGATATCACCGACGGAGAAATCCTGATCGACGGAAAAATAATCAATGACGTCCAACCAAAAGATCGGGACATCGCGATGGTCTTCCAAAACTACGCCTTGTATCCGCACATGAGCGTATACGAAAACATGGCTTTCGGGCTAAAACTTCGGAAATACAAAAAGGACGAAATCGATCGACGCGTAAAAGATGCAGCAGAAATCCTTGGGATCGAGGAACTATTGCAACGCAAGCCCGCCGCCCTATCCGGCGGCCAGCGCCAACGCGTCGCGGTCGGTCGAGCCATCGTCCGCAAACCAAAGGTGTTCCTCTTCGACGAGCCGCTATCAAATTTGGACGCCAAGATGCGCGTATCCACTCGAGCGGAAATCTCGAAGCTGCACGCTCGGCTCGCATCGACAATGATCTACGTCACGCACGACCAAGTCGAAGCCATGACCATGGGCGACCGCATCTGCGTCATGAACGGGGGCGACATCATGCAAGTGGACGAACCTCTGCAAATCTACAACCACCCCGCGAACACCTTCGTCGCTAGTTTCATCGGCAGCCCTCCCATGAATCTCATGCTGGGAAGCATACAGCGGCAAAGCCAGGCCCTATACTTCAAAGCCGACGGAGCCGAAATTCTCTTGAAGCTGAGCAACCGGCTGGCCGATGCAGCGGCCGATTACGTTGGCCGGAGCATCATCTTCGGGGTGCGGCCGGAAAACATCCAGGAAACGAACACCCTCAAGGACTTTGAGCCGGAACACACCGCACATGTGACCATCGATGTCGCCGAGCCGATGGGCAACGAGACCATTCTCTACCTTTCCAGCGGTGACCAAAGCTTAATCGGCCGCGTGCGGAGCGACGTTCGCACAGAGGTCAACAAGACCATAACTGTCTGGTTCGACCCCGACCGAGCTCATCTCTTCGACCCCGAAACGGAGGAAAACCTTTCGCTCGCAACCTAGCTGGAGACGCAACCCGCAACCGCACGGGCTGCAGACCCTAGACAGAGCTGCTTGCAGCGTTTCAAATCTAGCTTGCCAGTGCCCAACTGCGGCAGGACAGGTATCTCCACAACCTCTTGCGGTATCCACAAATTCGGCATCCCGCGTTCGCGGAGTCGCTTAGCCAGATCGCCCAGCTTTGCCACCCCTGTCGCCAACAGGATCAGCGACTCACCCTTTCGCGCGCACTCACGGGCACCCACAAAGCACTGCAAATCTGGATACAGGGCCGCAATTTCCGACTCAACTTTTGCATGCGAGACCATCTCCCCGGCAATTTTCGAAAATCGGGAAAGGCGACCTTCGATAACTAAGCACCCGTCCTCGTCCAAGCGACCGATATCGCCCGTATCGAACCAACCATCTTGCACGAAACACGACTCCTCATGTGGGTCGAGATATCCTCGAAAGATATTCGGCCCCTTCGCCAATATCAGCCCTGACTCACCTCGCCCCTTTTGTTTGCTCACGTCATTCTCGCTAACAATGCGTATCCATACACCTGGAAGCGGACGACCCGCCGTCCCAGCCTTGTATCCAACTTGGCTCAGAGCGTAGCGCCCCAACATCTCGCGACTCTGCAAACAGTTTGCGGAGAGTACCGGCGAGCATTCGGTCAAGCCGTAGCCTTCCAATATCGGACCCACAAAACGCGACTCCCACTCCAACGCCAAATCTGCAGGCAACTTCTCCGCGCCCGCAAACGTCACCCGCAAGCTTGCCAAGTCCACGGCGGTCGCCCGCTTGAGGTAAGCTCGCAAAAACGTTGGCGTTCCCAACATAACGCTAACCGACTCTTCCCGAATCGCCGCCACATTTTCCTTCGGCTGCAATGGCGACGGTGTAGCGACAATCCTCATCCCTTTCAAAAGCGGCAGCCACATCCCACCGGTCAGGCCGAAGCTGTGATACAAAGGCAGGTTCGCCAACAGTCGATCTGTGAAACGCATAAGATAACACTCCGACAACTGCGTCGCATTCGCGACAAGGTTTCGGTGTGACAACGGAATCCCTTTCGGAGCAGCGGAGCTGCCGCTGGAGAAAAGCAACGCCGCTTCCCGATCCCCACCGCTATACCGAATCGAATATAATCTGCGAAGCGCTCTGTACGGGAATACCGTCCAAATCAACGCATCCAGCAGCAATCGCACTCCACGCATCAAGGGCATCACATCCTCGACGAAGACAAGCTTGACGCTCGAAAAACCCAAGTCCTTGAAACGCACCAAAGCTTTTCTCGAAGTGAGTACGGTCCTAACGCCCGACTCTTCAATCATCGTTCCAAACGCATCGGAACTGACGGTCGGATTTAGGTTCACGCTGGACTTGCCAGACCACAAGGCACCGAGATTAGCAGCGAAACCAGGCAAGCCCGGCGGCAGTAATATCCCCACTCTTCGCGCCGTATCCGTTTTCCCGATCAATCGGGCAAAACCTAGGCCAAGACCAAGCAAAGTAAAGTTACGCACTTTCAAGGCTCCAAGTCCACGATCCACTAGCCCCAAGGCAAACGGATTCTTCTTGAGCTTCTTCAAAACCAACGCCCCGAGATTTTCGTTCAATTCAAACCGAGCAGAAAACGCCTCATGTTCGAGCGCCTCTACAGCATCCTGCATTGCGGGTGCCGTTGCCGCATCACCACTCAACGCCTCGCCAAAAGAGACACTCACTGGACGTCGCATAGGCATTCCTCGGCTATAGCGAAACGGTTTGTCCGAAAAACTGAGTACAGACCCCCACATGCCATCGATCGAAGCAGGCAAGACCGCCGCACCCGACAAGCGCGCCATTAGCTCCGCCCCTTTCTTAAAGGGCATAATCATGCCTGTACGAGTCAACGCGCCTTCCGGAAAGATACAGACAACATCGCCCGCATCTAGGGCTTTTACCGATTTGGCCACCGCTTCCTTAGCGGACTTGGGCGACACGGCTATGACATTGAATTTCCGATACGCCCAACGCATCAAGGGGAATCGAAGCATCTCGTCTGTGCCCATGAAGCGAACCGGACGTGGCGAGGCCAAAAAGATCAACAGAGCATCGGCATAGCTCACGTGATTCGACACGACCAACACACCGCCGGATTGCGGCATGTTCTCCAGTCCCTTGAGCCGCATCGGATAAAACACTTTAGCGATTCCAAGAAGCGTTACACGAACTAGGCTCTCCGGAATCAGGACAGCCATGAATCCGACGACTAACACCGCCGTCACTGCGACAACCCAGAGCTGAGCCTCAGGGCTCCACGCTAGGTATCCCATCAGAGAGCCTAAGCCCACGAACGCGCCCGACATCAAGTTGATGAAAAGGTTGTTCGCAGCGATTGAACCCACTCGCACCTCGTCGCGAGCCGAAGCCACGAAAAGAGCGTTCAATGGAGCTGAAAACAAGCCACCGCTAACACCGAGCAGAAAAATGCAAGCTGTCGCCCAAGGACCGAACTGCCAAAGCAGCGCCGTTGCAGGAACCAGCACGGCCAGCATCAAGGCTCCCACAAACGATAGCCCCACCTCGATGTGCTTGCGGCACAGATACGCCGCAAAACCGCTGCCTATCGCAACACCTAACCCGAGCAGTGCCGCCATAAGTCCTCCTTGGCTAGCTGAGCCGATTTCCTGCCCATGGTCCCACCGGCTATCCTGCAGGAGCACCATAACCAACAAAGCACCCACCGCATAAAACCAAGCCAAGCCGAGCGACGACCAGCGGAGAACCGGACGAGACAAAACCTCCTTAGCCACAGCCAAGAAACGTTCGCCAGCTTCCCGCTTGCCCTCCGAGCTGGGGCGTATCCCAGAAACCACGACATAAGCCAGCGCAGAGATCGCAGCCGAGACCAATCCCACTACAGCCGCTGCCGACCAGGGAGATCCAAGGACACCCCAGAATTTATCGAAAGACCATCCTCCCAAGGCCAAGCCAGCCAAGGTCGCGCTCACGCCCGCTAAACCAAGCAAACCCATCATTTGGCCGATTCGAGCCGAACCGCATAGATCTTTCAGCAAAGCGTTTCGCGACGGAGCCAAGAAGCTCGATTGACAGGCCACGGCGGCCAGTGAAACCAGAACTCCCGCAAACGATTGCAACAAGGCGCTTACCGATAACGCTGTCATGGCTGTTGTTTGCAGGAGCAGGCTCCCACGTACGACCGCCACCTTCGAATAGCGATTGGTCAACGTTCCCGCCAAAGGCGCTAAGAATATATAAGGCAGAACATAAAGAGCCGAAACGACGCCCACCCATACCGCAGCTTGACGCTCAGCAAAGGTTGCGGCCACAAGGGCGGAGGCAGTGATTTTCGCCGCATGATCTCCGAAGGCGTTCAAGCCTTGGGTCACGATCAAGCGATAAGAAGAACTAAGAGGTGCATGTATGCTCATGCCCTCCCTTTCGCTCAGCTCGCGCCAACGGCAGAGAGCTCATTGCCTACCAATTACTTAGATTACTTCCGAGAATTCAAAACATGGCCTTGCGACATATTTTGTACAATCAATATGGACAACAATTGTAAACCTTACAATCGCAGCGGACTTCAGGTTCCATCAACCAACTCCGACCACATAGCGCTTTGCCGTGCGGCGATCAATCCGTAGGATGCGCGCTGTTTCCTCATAGCTGCCGACACGGCGATATACCTCCTGTGCGTATCGACTGAGCAACTGGTTGGCGGTCAACGCGCTTTCTGCACCTTCCTGGACCCGCTCCGCATCATCGCGACTCACACTTAGATCCTCTGCCTCGTAGCTTCCGTGTATCAAGATATTGCGCACGCATTGCTCGAGCTCTCGGAAATTCCCCGGCCAGCGATAGGCCTGCCCAAGCTTCTTGGTAATCCAGCTCGTTGCCTCGTCCGCTAGCGACTCGCCATCATTCGGCCCTGCTACCTTGAAGGCGATATGCTGCACCAGAACTTCCAGCTCACTTCCTCGATCAGCCAGGATCTCACGCAAACTAGGAGTGCGTATCCGGTCAGCGCAGAGTCGAAAATAGAAATCTTCCCTAAAGTTTCCGCTTGTGATTTCATCCGGGAGGTCGCGGTTGGTCGCCGCCATCACTTTCCCCACAAAAGGACGCAGAGCTGTATCGCCCAGGCGCTGAAACTGCCGTGTCTGCAAAACGCGCAACAACTTCACCTGGATCGAGGCGTCCGTCTCGCCGATCTCGTCGAGAAACACCGTCCCGTACCTGCCGCACTCTTCGAAATACCCCTCCCGATCTTGCAAAGCCCCTGTAAACGCTCCCTTGCGATGCCCGAACAACTCGGACTCAATCAACGTCGGCGATAGGGCCGACAGGTTGAGCGGATAGAAAGCTCCCCCGAAATCCACGGCGAACTTTCCCGACTGCAGGTCAAAGGGAACGAAGCGAGACATTCCCACCGCTCGCGCCACCAATTCCTTACCCGTACCGGAGGGACCAGTGATTAAGGTGACGATATCACTCATACGGTTGTATAGAGACCTCTGATACCGACGCATGTCATGCGTAAAGCAGCTGCTCCAAATCCGGCTGCGCAGAGAGCTAATCGCCGCCGAGCCTCCGACGAGGTAGCGATAAATATTCAACCACGCACGACGCAGCTGAAAATAGAGAGCGAAGTACAATCCTTCCTGGTCCGGCGAGAAACGCGTCGCTGCATTGACCGACAAAAAGTAACGCTGCCTATCCCTGTATTCATAAAAAAACGACACGCCCCCTGGCTGCGGTTTCCCCGCGAGTGAATACTCGATCAGCTTGTCATACTTTTCCATGAACTCATGGTAGACGACGAAGTGGACGAGGTTCTCATAGGCCAGCCGCTCGGCCTCCTCGACCTCCTTGGCCTTTGCCAGCTTCGCACGCGCTGGTTCCATCAACGAGAGAGCGAGTCCGATCAAGCGCTTCAGATTCGGAGCCAACAATTCCTCCGCCTCGCCCGGCCTCACGTAGCTCTCACGCTCCTGGTAATCCTTACCCAAGCACTCCCGCTCCAAATCCCAACGAGAGTCCTCGAAGGGATTGCTATAAACGATGTCAGCCAGCTTCTGAGCGAGCGGCCAGTGCTCTCGGGTAAAGATCTTCTGAGGCATCTGCGTACACTATTTGTACAGCAGACACAGTCAATCATTGTCATTTTCCTTTACACAAGAGCTAAACCTGTCGTCTAACAGACCTCCATGTACTTGTCTATAAGCAGCTTAGCGAAAACTCGAACGGTAGTGGCGCTTTCCCTGCAAATAGGGCTGGCATGAAACCGCTGAAGTCCTTCCATCAAAATGCGTCCCTACGCTTCCTGAAGATCTGCCTTTGCTGCTTCGGCATCGTCGGGACAGCGGTAATCACTTCCGGAGTCCTCAAGTTTGGAGTCTTAGACAACGACCGCCAACTCGACCACGCTTTTCGCCTTCTACGCCCGCTGAGCAACGGACTTGACCAAATCGTCCAACGATTGGCGTTCTAAACCTCCTAGGGCACGATGTGGCAGCCGAGGAGATCTACTGGTCCACGTCGGCATCAGAGCTTTCCGGCGCCTGCAGGTGCGCCAGCTCCGTCCCGTAGATGTTTTTTCCGAGCCCTTCTGGCTCGAAAACCCAGTCGGGCACTTCCACTCCGATCGCCGCGTCGAGTACACGAAAACGGGTCTTGTCACGCGTTTCCTCGTTGCGCACGTCGACTTGGCTGAGCACGCCTTGTCCATCTACGATTTTAAAGGCGACAACCGAGATCGTCTTTACGAGCTCCTCGCTTGCATCGAAAATTTCCACTCGGTTCAAAGCGTTGAACTCCTCGTCCAAATAGATCCGCACCTGTGAAATCCGCTTCCCCAGCTCTTCGTCCTCACTTGGCGGATACAAACTGAAAACGTGCGTCGGACGGCTCCGCATAGTAGTGCGCCCTTCGTATTTGAACTCCTGCCAAAAGGAGAACGGCATCAAGAGATCGAAGACCGTAAAGTCACTTCCCGCGATTTTCTCGAAAAACGCCGCCGACTCGATCAGCCGGGCACCTCCTGCTTCACCCCCCTCCCAGCTATTCACCTCCAACGCATTGGCGAAAATTCCATTCTGGAGAAGCAAGCGCTTCACCTTGGCAGGAACCAGCTTTCCAAGTTCCGTCACGTCGGCCGGCTCCAGCGCAATGTCGATGCGGGAGAGAGGACCGTAGGTTGACTGAGTTCCCAGCAGCAGACCGGATACCGTTGTCGTCTTCTCCTTACGCGGCCGAATCTCCAACGTGAAGCTCAAGCGATAGTCGCCCGCGATTCCGAGCCGCCTAAAGGCGTTCAAAATCTCTAAGCCCTCCGCTTGGCTTACTTCTTCACCGAGGGTGTCCAACGGACTGGAGCCGTGGCGACGCTGGGCAGACGCGTCACCCGCAATGAAAGCGAACAAAACTGCCGTTAACAAAAACGGCTTCACAATAGACACAAAAAAGGCCGGGCGTATTCCCATGCGAAGGGTAGACCCGGCCATTTGAAAAAGTTTCCTGCTAGCGATTATTCACCAGTGGCGGGAAGCTCTTCAGCAGCTTCTTCAACTGCAGACTCGGCTTCTATCGCGGCAGCGTCCGCCGCTTCTTCCGATCCCTCTGCAGCTTCTTCGGCTTGAGATACGAGCTCGCGGAAGGCATCGGAGGCTGGGCTAGGCTCAGCGGATTCGATCGTGGGTAGAGCTCCGTCCTGCTCGACCTTGGCGAGCTCGTGCTGGTGCAACTTGGAGAGATAGAGGCCAAAACCCAGAACGAAGAAAACAATGGCCGTGTTCTTGGTCCACTTGGAAAGCACGCTGGACGTCTCGGCGCCCAAGGCTGACTCAGCCATTCCGCCACCCATGGCAGCGCCCAGGCCTCCGTTTGCATTACCACGCTGCATGAGCACCAATAAGATCATGAAGATGGAAACAAGGACCAGAACTACTGTGAGAAAACCGTTGAGAAAATCCATAATTTGAGCCGGAGACAGTCGAAAAAGGAAATTGCCTTGTCAAGTACCGAAACCGGCAGGGTTTTCCAACGTTGCTATATAATGTAGCTAAAAAGATGGGCGACTCAGCCGAGCTTCGCCTATCGCTCTTCTAAGCCTATCTTATCGAGGATGCGCTGCAGGTCGTCGTTGCCCGTGTACTCGATCACGATCTTGCCTTTTTTCGCGGCATGCTTAAGGGCCACCTTGGCATTCAGATAGGAAACCATTCGCTTCTCAATATCCTCAATAGCAGCAGCTTCCGCAGGAGAAACACTGCGCGTACCCGTTTGCTTGCCCTTGCCGGATCGCTTCATCGAGTCGATCAAAGTTTCCGCTCCGCGAACGCTCACGCCTTCTTCGATGATACGGCGAGCGATCAGAGTCTGCTCTTGCTTGGCCTCGAGGCCGAGCAAGACCTTTGCATGTCCTGTCGAAAGCAGTCCCGTCGATAGATAACCGCGAACCTCGTCCGGAAGCGTCAGAAGTCGCAACGCATTCGCGATCGTCGCCCGGCCTTTCCCGACTCTCTCCGCAACTTGCTCCTGAGTTAGGTCAAAATCCCGCAGTAAGCTCGCGTAGCCCATCGACTCTTCGATTGGATTCAGGTTCTCGCGCTGCAGATTCTCAATCAGCGCCATGGAAGCCGAGGAAGAGTCGCCCGCTTTGATGATGCGGGCTGGGATCTTGCCGAGCTTTAACATCTTGAAAGCGCGCAAGCGGCGCTCGCCTGCAATGAGCTGAAAACGCCCATTTACCTCGCGCACAACGATGGGTTGGATCAGACCTTCGCTTCGAATACTCTCCGCAAGGTCCGTGAGCTGGCTTTCCTCGAACTCACGACGCGGTTGGTGCGGGTTTGGCTCAACCTTGGAAACAGCAAGTTCCATGAAATCGGGGCTAACCACAGGTTCTGCCGCAAGAGAAGACGCGGGCACAGAGGACTTCTTGGCCTTGCCAGCGGAGGTCGATGCTTTCTTGGCAGGCGCTTTCGCGGGCGTCGCAGCCTTGGCAGCTGGTGAAGTTGACTTGTTTGCGGTGTTGCCGGAGATGAGGCCGGCTAGCCCTTTACCCAATCTGGGTTTCGCTTTCGCCATGTGTCGTGTGGGGATCTATTCGGATGCTTGAGGAACAAAAATACTCTGCCCGACCTGGAGGAGTCGAGGATCCGAGATCTTGTTAGCGTTTTGAATCCAGTCGATACGAGAATTAAACTTCTTAGCTATACTTGCGAGGTTGTCACCTGGTTCGACCACGTAGGGAACCCCCGTAGTCGGATAATTCTGAGGAAAATGAGTTTTCACGTTCGGATCTGGCTTCGCTACCGAAGGCACCGAGCTCACCGCTTCTTGCACGTTCTTAGCAAACTTCTTCAGCTCGCTATTCACCATGGCAGTCAATTCTCTTTGCACCACCTCATCGCGAGCCGAAAGGTCCGCAGCGGTCTTCCGCACCAGTTCATTTACCTGTGACACCGTCGCGTAGTTGCCTGACTGGCGAGCAGCTTTCGCCTCAAACTCTTCTACCAGATTTCGAAGCCTGGCGTTCTCGCGCCGCATCTCGTCCATCTCAGCGAGCAGTCCGCGCATCTGCTCCATCATCAAGCGCTGATCCTCCACCATATTCGCCACTTGGTACTGTAGGTTCGTCGACTGAGCATTCGCTTGGCACATAAGAACGACAGTTGCTATGACGAGGGTGGCGATAAAACGGAAAGGACGTATCATGGTAAAGCAAATGCTGGGTAAATCTCTTTTCGAAAACAAGCGTTTAGACACATGGTAGCGAGCTTGCTCACCGAACAATTCGAGAAATCCGCAGTTGACCTAACTCCTGACATGCTCGGATGTAACAAGTTCTGACATCGCCCGGGATTCGAAGACCGCATTTTCAGGTAAATCAAATCCACGGGCAAAATCAGCTGCATCCAACATCTTTCCGCCGGGACGCTGAAGCTTCTTTAGCAAGACCGAACCTTCGCCACAGGCCACGCGAAGCCCTTCTCCCTCGATACCGATCACCGAACCTGGTACCTTCGAAAAAGAAGCTCCCTCCGCAACCGCTAGCCCGACCTTTATTGCAACATCGCCCAAGCACGCTCGCGCCGCCGGCCAAGGGTAGAGTCCATTGATGCGACGAGCCAATGCATTGGCTGGCACGTCAAAATCGAGTTCGCCATCCTCTTTTCCCAGCTTGCGAACAAAGCTCGCTCGAGACGCGTCTTGCTCGCTCAAGGTGACAGATTCCGAATGCACTGCCGGTAATCCACGCTCGAGCAAGGGTGCGCACGCTTCCGCTAAACGCTCTTCAATATCCAAAGCCGTATCCTCTTCACCGATACGCACTCGTTCAACATCCAAAACCGGTCCGGCATCCATTTCGCGAACAAGTTTCATCAGCGATACACCCGTCTCAGAATCGCCACTGGCCACCGCACACTGAATCGGCGAGGCACCCCGATACTTGGGCAGGAGCGACGTATGCAGATTCCAGATACCCAGCCGCGGCGTCTCGATGAGCTTCTGCGAAAGCATATGCCCGTAAGCCATCACCAAAATCGAGTCGACCTGCATAGCTTCGATTTCGAGCCGCTCCGCCTTCCCCATCTTTTCCGGTTGAAAAACGGGAAACCCGTGCTCGAGAGACCATGTCTTTATTTCGTTCGGAATGACTTTTTTCCCGCGTCCGCGGGGACGATCTGGCTGAGTGTAGACAGCGACCACTTCAATATTGCCGCACTTGCCCGACACGACCGATTCGAGCCCCGGTAACGCGATCGGGTCGGAACCCATAAATATCATTCGAAACGCCATAAGCAAAAACGTAGCGCGGAGCTTTAGCCCGCGTCCATGAAGAATAGATCTGCAATGCAGACACGGGCGAAAGCAACCGAGCTAAGCCACCCTAATCCTCGTCTCGCACGTACGGGTTCGTCTTGTTGACCAAGTCGAAAACCATCGGGCAACCATCGAGCTCGAACTCCTGCACCAATCCCTTCAGGAGGAACCGCCTGTAGGAATCGTCCAATTTCTTAGCTTGGTTGCAGAAGATCTTGAAGCGATACGGATAATTTCCGGTGTGTACCGCATAGTAGATGCGGAAGCGCTTGCCGTCCCGTTTCGGAGCGGGCAAACGTTCGGACATCTTGTAGAGCCTGTTGTTAAGGCGACCCGTTGGAATACGGCGGCTTTGACGCTTGTTGAGCTGGCGCGCCGATAAGAGAATCTTTTCCACGTCGATCCCTTCCTTCGCAGAGACGAAACGTATCGGAGAACCGGGTACAAAGAAGAGCTCACGTTGGATACCCTTTTCGAACGCCTCGCGGAATTGCTTCTCGGTTTCGAAACCGTCGATTTCCTCCTTTTCCCAAGCCTGCAAGGCAAGATCCCATTTGTTGACAACAATCACCACTGGCTTGTTCGCCTTGGTAGCCTCGCCCGCGATCGCCTTGTCCTGGTTCGTCGGCCCTTCCTTGGCATCGATCACCATGAAGACAACATCCACATCGCGAATCGCATCCAACGAACGAACTCGAGAGAAGTACTCAACCGAAGAATTCAGCTTGGTCTGCTTACGGATTCCTGCCGTATCGGTGAGCATAAAATGCCAGTCCTCCCCGCGCTTAGATTTCCAAACGAAAGGCATTTCGATGGAATCGCGTGTCGTACCCGGAACGTCGCTTACAATAAAACGATCTGACTGTACCAGACAGTTGCTCAAGGACGACTTTCCGACATTCGGACGACCAATGAAGCAAACCTTCAGGACTTTCTTGCCATCGTCCTCTTCCGGAATAGGCGGACCTGCCACTTCGTCGCGAAGCTTCAGAATCTCGCGACGCAATGCGCTCATCCCACGTCCGTGCTCTGCGGATACGAGATGTGGCTCTCCAAAACCGTAGCGGTAGAACTCCTTGTCGTTGATCGCCGTCGTTTCGGTATCGACCTTATTGACGATGAGAAAAACGCGCTTCTCGCTGCGACGCAGGCGCTCGGCCATTTGCTTGTCGAGCGCCATCAATCCCTCGCGACCGTCTACCACAAAAAGGACCAAATCTGCCGCATCGATAGAGAATTCGATTTGACCCTCTACCGCGGATACGATCTTGCCCGGAGTGTCACTCATGCCTTCCACAAGGCCCATGCCCCCCGTATCCATGAGCGTGTATCCATCATCCAAATCACGCGTGATAACATCGCGCGTTACCCCCGGCATATCGTGAACGATAGAAATGCGCTTGCCCGCCAATCTGTTAAAAAGGCGGCTCTTGCCGACGTTAGGTCGGCCTACGATTGCCACATTGAAGTTCATATCCAGAAAGTTGTTACGCGAGCTTTGTCGCTTTACTTGAGATTGTTAACGAAACGTTCGATTCGATTGCAGGCCTCGACGATCTGATCGTAACCGGTAGCGAAACTACAGCGCACAAAGCCTTCGCCAAATTTGCCGAAAGCAGTACCAGGCACCATAGCCACTCGCTCTTCTTCAAGCAAGCGCTTGGAGAAGGTCGGCGAATCGAGCCCCGTTGAAGTGATATTCGGAAAAGCGTAGAAGGTCGCGTTCGGCTTGTGGCAAGGCAGGCCGATTTCATTGAATCGACGCACCACCAGGTCGCGTCGACGCTGGTAGGCCTGACGCATTTTCTTCACCGCGTCATCCCCATTGCGAAGCGCTTCGATGCCAGCGTCCTGGGCTACGATCGAGGCGCACATCATCGAGTATTGATGTACCTTCATCATGGCTTCCGTCAGGTAGGCAGGGGCACAAGCGTAACCCAAACGCCAGCCTGTCATGGCCCAGCCCTTGGAGAATCCATGCAAAAAGATCGTACGCTCGCGCATGCCCGGAAAGGTTCCGATGCTCACGTGCTCGCCCTCGAAAGTCATCTCCGCGTAGATCTCGTCGCTGATGACCAACATATCCTTCTCGACCGCGAATTTGGCAATTTCCTCAAGCTCGTCCCGCTCGGCGACACCACCGGTCGGGTTACAGGGGAGATTGATGAGCAATACCTTGCAGCCGGGCTCCCAAGACTTCTTCACTTCGTCAGCCTTCAAGGTGAAACCGGAGGAGGCTTCCGTCTTGATCGCAACGCCAACACCGTGAGCCAAAAGCACCGTCGGATGATAAGAAACGAAACACGGATCTTGGTAGAGCACCTTGTCTCCGGGATTCAAGACCGCTCGCAGGGCGACATCCATCGCCTCCGATACGCCAACCGTTACCAGCACTTCGTTGTGCGGGTTGTAGTCCAAGCCAAAGTTTCGCCCCACGTAAGCAGAGATCTCGCGGCGTAATTCGATCAAACCGAGATTTGAAGTGTAATGCGTACGCCCCTTCTCCAATGCGTAGATCGCCGCCTCGCGGATGTGCCAGGGGGTGGTGAAGTCCGGCTCGCCGATTCCCAGCGAAATGACGTCCTTCATCGCCGCCACCAGCTCGAAGAAGTCGCGGATTCCCGAACGCGGGAGCCCGATAACGTGATCGGCGATAAAACGGTTTTGAGCTTGAGACATTGTAGTATTGGTTTTGGTGAAAATGCTGCCCTTCGACAGCGTTGTAGTGATAAATTGGTTACGTATAAAAACTGGAAGAGCGGCGTGACAAAAGTCGCGGCCGCTCGAAAGGATTCGAAATGTGTTTCGTTCCCCGCTACGGCGTCACGTCAAGACGCGCCTTTTCTTCTGCTGGTTGCTCGATCAAGTAGCCTTGCTCCTTGTAGGCACGAAGCATAAAGTGCGTCGCGGTCGAGAGCACGCCTTCGATAGTTGAGAGGCGTTCGGAAACGAAACTCGCAACCTTGTGCAAGGACGAGCCCTTTACGACGACGAGCAAATCGTAGCCGCCGGACATCAGGTAACAGGACTCAACCTCGTCGAAACGGCTGATTCGCTGGGCCAAGCGGTTGAAGCCTCCGTCGCGTTCGGGAGTTATCTTCACTTCGATCGCGGCGCGAACTGCCAAGGAGTCGTCCTTTTCAGGATTAAGCACCGGAATCCAGCCGAGGAGAAGTTCCTTTTCCTTCAACACAGCAAGTTGTGCCTCAACCTCTTCCACGGACAAGCCCAGGATTTCGGCCATCTGGCTCTCGTTGAGTCGCTCGCCCTCTGCTAGCAGCTTGAATACCTCGTTCATAATGGGGCGTCACATTGCGCGTTTCCCCCCGAAGATCCAGAAGGAAATTCGGAAGCGGATGAAGGCAGAGAGGTTTCGAGTCTACGCCCCTGACTTGAGCTTTCAAAGGCTTGGTAACTTCGACTGCCATTTAGCGAGTAGCTCTAGCGCTGACACTGAGCTTTACCACGCAGGCTGGGGCGTGACGTAATGGCCTTGGTGTCCCCATTTTTTGCAACAGAGCGCTACGCGCTTCTAAACCAAGGCGGCTGACGAACCTAGTTTAAAACGCAGGTTGGTCCATTGCTCACTCAAGCACCACTGAATCGCCCCGATTCGGCAGCGAACCTTCGATCAGCTTACAATAGGCAACCTTCTCACTCGCCCGCGTCACTTCGATCCGGCTGGTGACTTGTCCCTCAAACACGTCCAAAATCTCGCCCGTTTCGGGATCGGTGAGCACTTCACCCATTTCGCGTACAGCGAAAACTGCCCCTGGATTCACGCCATAGTTTTCTCCCCGATTAATGACGATTCGAGTATCGCTCGAGGCCATCACGATGTTTGCCGTGATGTCGAAATCTTCCATTTCTCGAGCAATGAATTCTGCTGCCTGGGAAATGCAGTCCTGAGCCGCCTCACCCAGTGAGCTCTTGGCAAAGCCCTCCATGTTTCCGGACACGCCGTTTTTGTAAAATCCAACGCGCAGCTTACGCCCACCCGCGGTCCCGGAGATCCGTTCACTGGCCACGACTTCTCCGCTGGTGCTGTCAACCAACTTCACCACGAGCTCGATTTCCGCCTTATTGCTGCCGCCCCCTAGTCGGAGCCCCTTAATAGCGATTCCTCCGCTATCTCCACCTGTCTGATGGTCCACTCGGGTGATAGAGCCGGTGGCAATGTAGCGAGCGCTGCGAATCAAGCCAGTTTGAGCCACACTGGAGGATTCGGCGGCACGGCCGCTTGCCTGGAGATCCTGCTCCATGATCACATTGCCCAGCTCCTCCCTCTCCACCAGCACGAAGCGCTGCGTGTCGAAAAGAGCGGACTCCAGCATGTCGGCAAGGTTGTTTCCAAGGTCCCACTGACCCCGCCAGCCAATATCGTTTTCGAATCCGACTACCCTGATGGCGTGCTTTACGCCATTGTATTCGCCCATTTCTTCCCGCATTTCCACGGACTCGTTCTTAGGGTCTGTCTTCTTCTTTTTCATCAACCCGCCCAGTTGGGCGTTTGAAGCGTTGAGGATGAACAATGCAGCTAGTGCCGAAAGTATGAGGCGTAGATGGAATCGATATTTCATAGTTGGTAGAGGTTGAGGCGTTCGAAATTGAAGGTGTAGACGATTAAAGAAATTGGTGGAGGTCAGTCAGAGCTATGACTTGTCGACATCGACTTCGATACGCGCGTCCACTTTTCTGCTGAGAGTGGCTTTGAAAGTCATCCCCTCCCGGACCATCACCTTCTTCTCCCAGACTTCGAAGCCTGGGAGGCTCACTTTAATTGTATGCAGCCCTTCCGATACCTCAAAGGCGCTGCCAGCGTTGCCGTAGAAAACACCGTCCACCTCGACGTCCGCATTGGCGGGTTCCGAGAGAACCTCCAAGGATACGAGGCCGTCCTTCCTTTTCGATTTGAAGGGATCCTTCTCCTGCAGGGCGGCCACCAATTCGGCCGAGAGAATCTCCACCAGGCGAACATCGACCGTCGAGTCACTCACCCGGCTGCTCCTCCCCTCAACCACCGACTCCTCAGCCGTAGCGCTACGGGAAAAAACGATTCGCCCTGTAGTCGCATCCACAACCTTCAGGCCTGCCTTCAAGCGGTAAAAGGTGGTCCTTGAACTGACACCGTATCCCGAGAAGTTTCGCGTCTCCTGACCGAAATCCGCGATCTGTCCGGTAATAATATAGTCAACTCCAGAGAGTTTTCCGAAAGCGATCGCACTGTCGGGATTCGCGAATCCCGACTCTTGGAAGTCTTGCTCCTGCAACAATGTATTGAGCTTGGAGCGTTCATATACCTCATACTTCCCCGTATTCACGAGGTCTTCTGCAATCTGATCAGGCAGCCCGTATGACAAGCCGGTCGTGCTCTCAGAGGAAAAATCAACAACAGCGATCCGCGGATCGTCGGCAATACTGGGTAGAGCAAAAGAACATGCTATAACCCCAAACATCCAAGTGGGAAGTCGCATAGCTAGGCAAATCGGTTAGTTTAGCAGGAGGTCGAGACGAAGTTGGAAAGGCCTCGAAAAGAAGGAAACCGAATTTGTAGAGATAGCCAAAGCGAAGGCAACGAATAACGTAGAAACTACCAATTTCCAGAGAGGACCGCCCGATCACAGAACGGTCAAGGTTACCTAGAGGAGACGAAACCAACACCGCTAACCGATCCATCTATTCGAGCTTGCAGAACGGAAGGTCTATTTTCTTAGGTGCGGGCTTTACCTATTCCCCCACAGCACTAAGGTCCCGGACATGTGATCCGTACGCCTGAAAGACAAGTTCCCCCCCCAACTTCGCAAGTCTCGACCCAACTTTCCCTAAAAACGCCACTCGAAATCATGATAGTCGGACTGCGAAGCGCAGGAAAATCCACTGACTAAACCATTCTGAGCAATCCGCACGATCTTTTGTAATGAAATTGAATACGGCGGCAGTCGGAATCGTGGAAATCTGCGACAGACGAATCTCTCAACCATTTCTCCAAAAAAGCCCTCAGCTTTTAATCTCCCTGCCCTCCATCCCAACAACTTGTATCCTATGAATATGCATCGCTCGCTCCGCAGAATCCGCCCGAACCGATATCGGTATACTCAACCAGCTACCTGTCTTGCTGTTTGCCTCACCTTACTTTTACCCGCTCAAGCTAACCCAATCCTCACAATCGAGGAGCTAGGCCCGGCACCTCCCTCAATGAGTCCTTCGGACACGAGAGCTTTATTCGCAACGGAGGACGGAAAACACTACGCCTATCCAAGCGGAGAAGGCAGCCGCCAACAAGTGGTCGTCGACGGATTTGCAGGCCCCGTTTACACCCAAGCCGCCACCCAACAAATCAGCCAATTCAGCTACCGCAACGACCCGAACACTCCAGAACGCCCCCCGAGCTATATCCCCAATCGAATGAACATCGCCTTCAAACGAGGCGGTGCCGAAGCGGTCTATGTCGGTCAAAAGCAGGGAAACGCTCACGTGGTCGTCGCCAAAGAAGGAGTACACGAGGAATGGCCTTCGCTGGGACAACTTCAACTCGCGGCCATCTCGCCAGGCGGCGTCTTCGCCTATGCTCTTTTTCAAGAGCGCGTGGGGCGTGAGTACGTGACCCACATGATCGTAGACGGAAAACAAATGCCCGGAACTCCATACATCGGCGCCCAACCCACCGAACACGCTTTCCACGAACCCGAGAACGGCCCAGCCCATTTCGCCTATGTCGGACGCAACAACCGGACAGTGGAAGGCAGAATGAGCCAGTTCTTCCAAGTCTACGTCGACGGCATTCCTGGCCCAGAATTCCAGACCATCAACGTACGTCAGATGCCACTTAGCTTCGTCGAGATCGACGGGAAGCTCGCCGTCTTTTATCTCGTTAGAAAAAGCCAGGAAAGTGGCGAGCGCGTAGTCTTCCAATACCTCGACGGGACAACCTATCAATCCGAGATGGGGGTCGACGTCAGCTCCGTGAGGATGAACCCCGCAAAAACCGCCGTGGCCTGGCTGCAAGGCCCCGTGGCCAACGCCAACCCGCGAATCAGCCACAACACCGCCCCGACACCAGTACCCATCAAAGTCTTCATCAACGGCGAGGAGTCCTTCACTATCGATGCGGAGCCAAACGAAGTCCGCAGCCTTGGCTACTCCTTCCGCCTCAGTCCGGACGGCTCGCGCTGGGCCATCGAACGCACTATACAAGGCGGCAACGGGACCGCGAAATTCATGCTCGTCGACGGGCTGCGTGGTCCCGAGTACTCAATGATAGAGCGATCGAATTTCACTCCGGGCAGCCAACGCCACTACTTCGTAGCCCGCAACGGACGCAGCGGGTTCGTCGTCATCGATGGAGCAGAGTACGGCCCCTTCAACCGAATAAACTACCTCGTATCCAGTGACTCAGGACAAACTATCGCTTGGCACGCCAACACCGATACCGGCGGTACAATCTATCTCAATGGCTCTCCCGCCACCTTCGTCGACACCAGCGTTTCGCAATTCCCGCTCACCTTCAAACCTGGCACTGAAGATTACATCGCTCTGGCCGGCGAACCAGAAGGACCTTTCCTGCACATCGGAGACGAGAAATATTCAGCTAACTCACGACAAACAAGCTTCCCTACCTTCAGCCCCGACGGATCTCGATTTGCCATCAGCGGCGAATTCTCCACCGGCCCCGGTCAACCAGGGTCGCAATACCTAATCGATGGCGAACCCCTATTGACGATCGACGAAAACATCCGAGTCGACGGCCAAGCCTGGAAAGGATTTTCACCAAACAACAAACACTTCATCACCTTCGCCAACACTCTGGAGCAGACCGAGATTCAAAACCGCCAAGCAGGCACCGTGCTTGTCGATGGCTATGAGCTAGGCCCTCTGTTCTACGATACCTCCAGAGACGCACGAGCCCCTCATTTCCGGGAAGACGGCCGCTTCAGCTTCTACTGCATCTACGATCGCCAGATCCGCCGCGTGTCCATCGATCTCGATGCAGCCGCTGAATTTGGAAAAGAGCGACTAGCCGCTGCGCAAAAGAGCGGAGGCACCACCATATTCACTGTCGACCCCGAGCTCAAACTTACCTCGATCGGCACCACGACAGTACGTGATGGAAACGTAATTTACGGCGTCGCTCAAGGCGGCGAATACGGTGCGGGCGCCCTCTACCGAGTGAACTCCGACGGAACGGACTTCCAGGTTCTACACACATTCCTCGGCGGCGGAGAACACGCCCAGCTACCTTCCTCAATCGTACTTGGCGACGACGGCTACCTATACGGCATGACCGGTCAAAACTCGTTCTTCATGAAGCGACCCCAAGTCGCCGGAGCCCTTTTCCGTATCCGTACGGACGGGAACGGCTACGAAATCGTAAAATTCTACGAATACTCCAACAAGTTCCGCTCGAGCCCCATTCTCGAAGGGCTCGCTCCCGACGGTTCCCTGCTCGCCCGCGGCCCGGTTCCCAATCCAGGCAACAGCGGCACAGACGGCCTATTGAAGATCGACCGCCAAACCGGCGAGATTTCAGTGATCTACCGAGCCAGCTACTACCCAGAAGACGGACAGCCGGTGTTTAAAACACTCGTTCCTTTCGAAGACGGACAAGACGGCTACTACTACGGCTACGACCAACGGACTCTATATCGATTCCAACTTGATGGAAACGCCCCCACTCCTATCCACGAATTCAAGGGCTCCCCTCTCGATGGAGACGCCGTCGGCGAAGCGCCTATTTTCCACGGAGACTGGCTCTACGGCATCACTCGAGGCGGCGGAAAAAACCGGCTGGGCACAGTCTACCGTTTGAAGCGGGACGGCACCGACTACGAGGTTCTTATCCACCAAGAACGTGACCAGCGCTTCGTAGCTCTTACCGCCGGTCCAGCTGGAGTTTGGGGCTACCGCAATGGCCAAGCCATCGTTGGTAACCGTCAATCCCGAGTGCCCTTCCTTGAAAGACTCGACGTCCTAGGAGGTGAACCGCGGATCCTAAAGAAAACCCGACTCAGCGACAACCTTTGGATCGAAGACTTCGAAGGCGAGCCCACGCTCTTCTCATTATCGGGCACGGAAATCTCAGTGGTTAGCATGGACCCAAGCGCCACTACGCCTCCAGAGCTCACCACCGAAACGATCCCGGCTCCCCCTCTCAAGGACGCCGTCCTTAGATAAGCAGCGGCTTTCATCAAACTCTCAAATGCCTCCCGAAATTCGGGAGGCATTTTTCGTGCGAAGCAGGCTTTACCCGCTGAGCCTCTCGCGCCAACCTCACCCCTTATGTTCGAAAGCCTGACAGACAAGCTCACTAACGCCATGCGCCACCTGCGCGGCACCGCCAAGCTTTCCGAGGAGAACATGGCCGAAGCGCTCAAGGAAGTGCGCGCCGCCCTGCTCTCCGCCGACGTGCATTTCAAGGTCGCCCGTGCCTTCATTGAACGCGTCAAAGAGAAGTGCGTCGGCCAAGACGTGCTCAAGACCGTTACCCCCGGTCAGCAGATCATCAAGATCATCAACGACGAGCTCACCGCTTTGCTTGGCGAAGGCTCGACGGAGCTCTCCAAGAAAAAGCCGCTCAAAATCATGATGGTCGGCCTACAGGGCGGTGGTAAGACCACAACCTCCGCCAAGCTTGCCAAGGCCCTCAAGAAAGACGGCTACAAGCCTCACCTCGTCGCTTGTGACGTTTACCGCCCTGCCGCGATCGACCAGCTAGAAACCGTGGCCCGCCAGATCGACGTCCCCTGTTTCTCGAAGCGCGGCTCTCCGGACGTGCCCGCCATCGGTGAAGAGGGACTTAAGGTCGCAACCGCTTCCGGCGACGATTTAATCATTTTCGACACCGCCGGCCGGCTTCAGATAGACGATCAGTTGATCGAGGAGATCAAGGAGCTCAAACGACGCATCAATCCGGACGAAGTTCTGCTCGTGGTAGACGGAGCGATCGGTCAGGAGGCCGTCAACGTCGCCAAGACCTTCAACGAAGCCGTTCAACTGACGGGTATCGTCATGACCAAGCTCGACGGCGACGCCCGCGGCGGCGCGGCGCTCTCCATGAAGGAGATCACCGAAGTGCCGATCAAGTTCGCTGGTACCGGCGAGAAGCTCGATGACTTCGACGTGTTCCACCCAGACCGCATGGCTAGCCGTATTCTCGGTATGGGTGACGTCGTATCGCTCGTCGAGAAAGCTCAGGAAACGATCGACGAAAAAGACGCCGCCAACATGGCCGAGCGCATGATGTCGGGCGATTTCAATTTCGAGGATATGCTCAAGCAGTTTCGCCAAATCAAGAAGCTCGGTTCCATGTCATCCATCATGGGCATGCTTCCCGGAATGGGAAAAATGGCCGGAAACATGGGCATGGACGACAAGGCGGAAAAGCAGATGAAGCGCAGCGAGGCGATAATCCTCTCCATGACCAAGTTCGAGCGTCAAAAGCCCCAGCTCCTCAACTCCAGCCGACGGACACGTATCGCCCGTGGATCCGGCGTCAAACTCGCCGAAGTCAACCAGCTCATCAAGCAGCACATGCAGATGAAAAAGATGATGAAGAAGATGCAGGGCGGCGGAAAGAAGGCTGGCAACATGAAGAAGATGATGAAGCAAATGAAAGCCTCAGGCATGGACCCCAACCAAATGGGAGGAATGCCAGGCGGAATGGGTGGAGGAGGCAATATGCCTAACCTCGACAACTTGAAATTCTAGTCCACAGGGGTACCCTCAAACGGTAGCACGGCTTCTCAGGCACTGCGCCACGACAGCAAAAAAGGGCGATCCCGTTAGGAAGTCGCCCTTTCTGAAATTTGATACTCGAGCCGCTTCCACTCACTCGCCAGTCGGGAGCTCGGCTTGGTCGTCGGTCGCTTTCTTCTCTCGCATGGAATCCTTCGCCTTCTTGAGAGCATCGCTCAAGGCCGACCCAACTTTTCGGAAGTCGACGTTCGCGGTCGATCCAGCGTTCATATCTCCAACGTGGTCATTTTCACCCGCGAAAAAACGTGCCTCTGAACGGGCAGTAACTTGAATGTTCGCCGCAGCAACAGGATCAAGCTCCGCAAGCCGAGCCAATTTGCGACGCGGTTGAGGGTCGAGCCGGTCGATGAGAAGGTCGAGGTTACGAACTTCATAGGCTTGAGCATTAACGGGACCCAGCTCGATAACCTCAAGGTTGTCGAAGTTCATGTGAGGAGCTAACTCTTCTGCAACCTTCTGGTTCTCAGCCTTATAGGTTTGAAAAAGTTCATTCACAGTATCGGCATCGAAGGACTTCGTACCGACGGAGGCCGTTTCCGCAGGGGGAGCCTCTGGTTCAGCCTTGGTTTCCGATTCAACAAGCGGTGATACCTCCTCTGCATCTTGGGCGAACAAAGATACGGATGAAACGAGTGAGGCGAAAAATATGGAATTGAGGCGCAATGTTTTAGGCATGAGACGTCTGGGGCAGAGATTAGTGTGTCTATATAAGAAGCCTAAGGGTAAAAACTCCAATAAAAAACTAGGAGCGGCACTCTGTTGCTTCCTTTAGAGAGACTCTGACCTGAGAAATTCGTTCAAGATCCTTCAACCCGGGCTCTATTTCGAGGGAGCTGTTGAAATCTAGGCAGTTCGCGCCGGTCGCAGACAAGGCTTCGCCTGCGTTTTCGGGAGAAATTCCACCTGCCAAAATCCACTGTTTCTCCGGATAGCGTTCCCTCGTTTCCTTGAACGCCTGCCAATCGCTCTGCGATCCCGTGCCGCCGTAGGTGCTCCCATCTTTTTTGAAAGCATCCCAAAGAAAACCGTTCGCGTGGCCCATCAGTTCCGCGTCGAGAGAGACGCCGGGCGGGATCTTCGGAGCTAACCAGAGCCGGTCCTTTCCCACCAATTTCGACCAGGCCGGTACTTCCTCCGCCAAACCGATCGGAAAGTGAATCTGGAAATAGTCGAAACCTGCTCCCTCCAATTGGGCCAAAGTGTACAAATCTGGAGCTACCGTGACCGCTACCTTGGGCACATCTGGAAGGCGAGGCAAAATGTCTCGGTAACGTTGGAGGCGAATACGGCGGGGAGATTTAGGATAGAAGATGAACCCTAGGTAGTCCGCACCCGCCTCAGCAGCGGCCTGGGCGTCCCGGGCTCGAGTTAGCCCGCACACCTTGAACTGGATTCCATTAATCATCCGCTCACTTTACTCGAAAGCGTTCAGCTTTTCGATAACGTAATTCACCTCCTCGTCCGTCAGCTCAGGGACGATTGGAAGACTTAAGCAATTCTTCGCCAAGGTTTCAGCCACCGGGAAATCCCCCTCCTTGTAGCCAAGGAAATTGAAGCAGGGCTGCAGGTGTAGAGGGTAAGGATAAACGATGTCGCTGCCGATTCCTTCATCCGCCAAATACGCCTTCAATCGATCCCGTTCAGCATGCTGGATGGTGAACATGTGGTACACCGATTCGCCATAGCGAGCTGGGACGGGGAGGGAGATGGACGGGTTGTCTATTCCGCCGAGGTAGCAGCGAGCGATCTTTTGGCGACGTACGGTCTTTCCACGAAGGTGCGGCAACTTCACGTTCAAGGAGGCAGCCTGCAATCCCTCCAGTCGATTGTTGTATCCAACAAAGTGGTTGAGATAGCGTTCTTTCGAACCATGGGCTCGCAGGACCTTGATCTTCTCAAGCAAGTCCGCGTCACGCGAGGTCACTGCTCCCCCTTCGCCCAAGGCACCTAGATTTTTGGTCGGATAGAAAGAAAACGCACCGGCATCGCCGATGTCACCCACCGTGCGGCCGCGGTACTGGGCGAGGTGGGCTTGGGCCGCGTCTTCCACGACCTTGATGCCATGCTCGGAGGCGATGGAGACGATTGGCTCCATGTCAGCCGCCTGCCCAAACAAGTGAGTCACTACGATCGCCTTCGTCTTTTCGGTAATCAAATCCTCGATACCATTGGGGTCGATCGTGAAGGTCTTTGGGTCGATATCTGCAAAGACGACCTTCGCGCCCACGTATTGGGCAAACCAAGCGGAGGCAATAAAAGTGAAAGCCGGAACGATGACCTCGTCTCCTGGGCCAATCCCCATAGCGAGGGCGATCAAGTGCAGCGCTTCCGTTCCACTACCGACTCCAACGCAACCTGCCACGCCCTGAACCTCCGCGAACCCCTGCTCAAAGGTATCAACGTCGGGACCAAGGCAAAACCCACCGTGATTTAACGTATTCGCAAACGCGGCGAGCAACTCTTCTTTGAGCGGCTCGTGGGCACGCTTCAGATCGATAAAAGGAACCTTCATTACAATAAATTTATTCTCTTAGAAAACGGCATCACGCTACACTATTTGCCAAAACGCTTGACCACCGCTTCGACCAGACTCTCTAAGCTCGCCTCCTTCGCCTCTAGATCCACCGGCATGCCGATTTGTTTCATGGTTGCTGAAGTGATCGGGCCAATGCTGATCGTCTTGGGACGCAGGGCGTCGCCGCTTAGCTGCAGGTGCTTCGCTTGATCGATAAAGGAGCGGACGCCGGAAGAGCTTGTGAAAAGAATACCGTCGGCACCCTGTTCGCGGAACATCTTTACCGCTGGGTTTTCCCTAAGGTCCGTCTGCTCGGTTTTATAAACCTCAAATCGATCAACGATGGCTCGCGCCTCTTCCAGCTTGTCGAGCAGAACGTCGCGACCGAGGTTCCCCGCCGCCACCAACACTTTCGCGCTGTCGAGGCTATCGGTCGCCACCAACGCGTCCGCGAGGCTTTCCGCATTCGCTTGCTCAGGTATCAGATCTGTGGAGACAAAGTACTTTTTTATCTCCTTGGCGGTCGACTTCCCGACCGCCGCGATGCGTAAGAATCCGAGTGAACGAATGTCTTCGAACTTCTTAAAGAACGCCTGGAAGAAGTAGCGAACCCCATTGGGGCTGGAGAAGACCAGCCAGTCGTAAGAAGCAATTTCGGAAAACACGTCCTCTGCGGCCTGAGGATTCACGTTGCCCGAGATCGTTATCAACGGTAGGCCGATCACTTCCGCGCCTAGCTTCTCTAGCATCGAACTCAGCTCGCTGGCTTGCCCTTGGCTACGCGTTACCACAAGCTTTCGCCCTTGCAGCGGTTTCTTTTCAAACCATGACAAATCTTCACTCATAGCAGCAGTTTCTCCTACAATAATTATGGCCGGAGCCTTCAGGCCAAACGCCTTGACCGTCTCTGAAATAGTACTCAGCTTCCCGCGACAAATACGCTGGTGTCCCATGGTCGCCCACTCTACGCAGGCAACTGCGGTGTCTTCGGAAAAACCGCCCGCCACCAGGCGATCGGATATCCGCTGGATATTGGCAACTCCCATATAGATACAAATCGTCGCGTTCTTCTTAGGCAGGCTTTCCCAATCGACCGTCGTATCCATTTTTTCAGGATCTTCGTGGCCCGTCACGAAGACCAGAGTCGCATTTGTGTTGCGATTGGTAAGCGGGATTCCGCTGAATGCGGAGGCACCCATCGCGGAGGTGATGCCCGGCACCACTTCGAATGGAATACCCGCTTCAGCCAGAGCCATCGCTTCTTCACCGCCTCTGCCAAACACAAACGGATCTCCACCCTTGAGACGAACAACCCGCTTTCCTTCTCCCGCTTTCGCAAGCAAGATTTCCTGAATCTCCTCCTGTTTTTTAGAGTGGAACCCTTTGCGCTTTCCGACGCAAATCTGCTCACAACCCTCGGGTAGCAAGTAAGTGAACGCGGGATGAACAAGGTAATCATAGACCAAGACTTCAGCAGTCTCGATCAATTGCTTGGCTCGCACGGTGAGGAGCTCCGGATTACCGGGTCCCGCTCCGACGAGGTACACGATTCCGTTAGGCATCTTTGAGTTCGAGCTGCTCTATCAGCTTCGTAGCGATCTTATGGTAATGAGTTGCCACATACTCCTCAGGCAGGTCGCGTAGTTCCTTGCCACACTGCTTATGATAAATACGGAGCTTTCCGGCAACATAGTTAACCGCAAATGCGACTTGGCACCCTCCTCCCAGCTCTCGGAGAAACGCTCTTTCTAGGTTGACCGCAATTGCCGTCTCCAAATCCAAATACGACGCAAAAGTATCCACGTCTTCGGCACGACATTGGATCGCCACTGCTGCCTGACCAACCGCTGGAACACACTCGTCGAGGGTCAGCTTACGGAATGTTACACCCTCCCATGATTCGATTCCGAGGCGATTCAAACCAGCCGACGCAAGCACCGTGGCATCAGCATCTCCTCGAGCGATTTTGTTGAGTCGTGTGTCGACGTTGCCCCGAATTTCCGTAAATTCAGCCTTCGGGAAAAGGTATCGAAGTTGAATGCGGCGCCGAGGACTTCCTGTAGCAATCAATCGAGGAATCTCGACACCCTCACGCAGAATCAAAACATCCTCGCAGGTTTGACGAGGCAAGAAACCGGCAAGGGAGAGACCACCTGGCATTTCGGAAGGCAGATCTTTCGCGCTATGAACAGCGAAATCCGCACGCCCCTCTAGCAGAGCGTCTTCCAGTTCCTTGGTAAAGAGTCCCTTCCCCCCTGCTTTCTCGAGGGACCACTCTTGACGCTTGTCGCCAGTCGTCACCATTTTTTCGATACGGAAGATCGCTTCTGGCATTCCACGCTCAAAGAGCTCTTTCGCTAGATGCGTTTGGGCCATGGCCAACGGGCTCTTGCGCGTGGCGATGACGAATTCCCTGGCGGGTTTGATCATCTCGGAAAGCAGATTCGGAATCTAGCGCTCCATCGCGAGATTGCCAGTACGGCCAAGCTCGATGATGCCAAATGACTCTATGAGGTTGAGAAACGCTTCGATCTTGCCCTCATCACCCGTGATTTCTGCGACCACATCGGAATGCGTCACACTGATGATCTTGGCGCGGAAGAGATCGCAAATCTGAATGATCTCTGCGCGATTGCCCGAAGAGGTCTTGATCTTGACCATGACGAGTTCACGGGAAACAGCTTGTCCTGTCTTGAAGTCGTGCACCTCTACAACATTGATAAGCTTCTTAAGCTGCTTTGTGATTTGGTCGAGCACCGCATCGTCGCCTCGGACTACAGCGGTCACGCGCGACAACTCGGAATCGTGGGTCGGTGCCACGTTGAGAGTGTCGATGTTAAATCCGCGGCCGCTGAAGAGGCCAGCGATACGCGCGAGTACGCCGAATTTGTTTTCTACGAGGACGGAAATGGTGTGTCGCATGAGAGATCAGGTTTAAAAAAGGGCGACTTCTTAGCCGAGGGGTTCGGGTCATGCAAGGAGCATGTTTCCCTGAACTCGATTTTCTTAAATTTTGCCTTGCCAAGGTGCTTTGGCAGATTCTTATTTGCGGCCTTTCCCATTGGACGGGTAGCTCAGTTGGTTAGAGCAACTGGTTTACACCCAGTAGGTCGGGGGTTCGAGTCCCTTCCCGTCCACCATTTTTCGCCAAGCGAAAAACGAAAATCGCCTCTGGCAATCGTGTTGTAAGACGAGACGATACTTCTTCTAAGTTCTACTTGAAACACGGGACCGGTTCGACCATGCAAATGGGGTATTCGCCTCCTTATCATGCCTGCTGACGCCGAATTAAAACCGGACCCGATCCCCATAACGCCTTGGAAAAAGGCGATGCTACTCGCGGTTGCGCTGCTCTTCGGCGGAACTCTCTTCGAGTACTACCGAGGCGGCATCAACGAAGCAGGTGGTTGGCTGTGGCCAATGCTCTTCATTCCGCTTATCCTCTACTTGCTGGGGATCGTATACGGGGACGTCCCAGCTCGCTATTACGACCTGAAGATCCTCAAGCCCTTCCCCGTACCATTCGCCCGCCAATTCGACCGCTGCGTACTGGCGATCATCGTTCTTTTCACTGGGCTGTTCCTGAACATGGTCCTACTGGCCGTATCCGCCCTCATCGGCGCCAAGCTGATGCTCACTGTGTTTTACCTGCTGTACATGGTCCTAATGCTGGCCGAGCTGCCCAACTCACTAAGGATCTTCCGCTTCATCCAGCACGTTAATACTGTGCAATACGTCTCAGCGATCCATCCCAACACTTTCAAAAAAGCGATCGCCTATTACTCTCCTGAACAAGATAAACTGGGCGGCGAGGAACTGATCGAACACCTGGGGACTCTCTACAAGAGCCTTGTAGCCGAGGCCGAAGAGCTCGTCGTAAGCGCCTCTCCCTTGACTCGCGAGCAGCAAATAGCGCTCAACCTCGCAGTGCGTGCGGGTGAAGCGATTCGTAGAACACGTATCGCCGACCAAAGCCACGAATGCGAGCGCCTGCGTGCTAACATTTTCCTACTTGAGGCGCTTGAAGCCAACGCCGGTCTCGAGATTCCTAGAGACGTGAGGGTCCTTCGCAACAAGATCAAAGGCATTGCAGCCTAGGGGACGCAAGCCCCCTCATCCTCGGGTCCCAAGCACTCGTATCGCCACGATAACAGCTTACTCAAGGACTGAGTAGCCATAACAGCACACGTCGAAAACAGTGCCCCTAGCCGCGCCATTGGGTAGAGGGCCGATAAATATCCATCCAAATCGGCCGTAGAGAAGGTCACGCTGATCTGTAAGCGAACCGACGCATGCCGGGACAATTTATAATAGAAGGGTGCCCGTCCTCATAAAGCAGATCACGATTCTGCGATATACTCCAGCAAAGCGGATCCCACGGTTAACGGTCCTAGCTTGGAGGTTCGACTTCCAAGTCGTCCGTTAGTCAAATTTGCCGTCAATGTTACGCCGGCTCCTCCAATATTGCCCACACCCGCAACCGCTGGAGCCCAACAAAAAAAGACCGACCCTCCCGCTAGGAAGGTCGGCCAGAAAGGAATTAACCTTGTGGGCTAAGCTTAGAGAGCGGAGTCGCCGGCTTCGTCTGTACGGATACGGATCGCTTCCTCGAGAGGAAGTACGAATACCTTGCCGTCGCCGATCTTGCCAGTTTTGGCAGACTTCACGATAGCCTCCGCAGCCTTAGAGACGATATCGTCCGGAACGGCGATCTCGATCTTAACCTTTGGAAGGAAGTCCACAGTGTACTCGCTGCCGCGGTAGATTTCTGTGTGACCCTTTTGGCGTCCGAAGCCTTTTACCTCGGTCACGGTCATACCTTCGATGCCGATTTCTGAGAGCGCTTCTTTAACCTCTTCCAACTTGAAGGGTTTGATAATGGCTACAACTAATTTCATAGGGAAATAACTTTGAGGGTTAGATTGTTTAGTACGGATTGAGTTACTTTATGCAAGTAAATGTCCTTCTTAACCTTACAGGCATTCCCTAGCGGGAAGTGATGGAGAAGTCTGGATAGGCTTCCTGACCGTGTTCGCCGATGTCGAGGCCTTCGAATTCTTCCTCTTCCGAGACCCGAACTCCCATGACTGCCTTGATCGCACCGAAGACGATAATCGAGAAGACGAAAGCGAAAATTGCGTAGGTTAGCGTTCCAATGATCTGCGTCATGACGCTGAAGTCGCCGAAAATGCCGACTGCTATTGTTCCCCACATGCCGCAGATACCGTGGACGGAGATCGCACCAACCGGGTCGTCGACCTTGATCTTGTCGAAGAAAAGGATGGCGAATACAACAAGCACACCTGCAACCGCACCGATGATGATGGAGCTGAAAACGCCAACCGAGTCAGCGCCAGCAGTGATACCAACGAGACCTGCAAGGATACCGTTAAGAGCCATGGAAAGGTCAGGCTTCTTGAGCACGATGGCACTGGTGGCCATGGAGGCTATTGCCCCGGCACAAGCTGCGAGAGCAGTCGTTACGAAAACGTAAGAGACGAGTAGTGGGTCAGCAGAGAGGACCGAACCGCCGTTGAATCCGAACCAACCGAGGAAGAGAAGGAAGACACCGATGGTTGCGAGTGGCATGCTGTGGCCGAGGATTGGCTTGATTTTGCCATCCTTGGTGTACTTGCCCTTGCGAGGGCCGAGGATGAGAACACAAGCGAGTGCGGCGAAGCCACCGAATGCGTGAACGATTGAAGAACCAGCGAAGTCGTAGAAGCCCATTGCGTCGAGCCAGCCTCCGCCCCACTTCCAAGAACCGGCGAGTGGGTATGCGAATCCAACGAGGATTACTGCGAAAATCATGAATGAGGTGAGCTTAATACGCTCGGCAACCGCTCCAGATACGATGGTTGCAGCAGTTGCCGCGAACATCGCCTGGAAAATGAAATCCGTCCACCAGGTGTAGGCGGCGTAATTGTCGGTCATGAGCGAGAGGTCACCGTTATCAGCCCCGAACCAGCTGCCCATCGCGAAGATACCAGCCGAATCGTCCGCAAAACCTGGATACATCGCGTTAAAGCCCCAGAAGGCGTAGGTGAGCACACCCGCAGAGAGGATGAACACATTCTTAAAAAGAATATTAACGGTGTTCTTTTGCTGAGTTAGGCCGACCTCAAGTGTGGAGAACCCAAGGTGCATGGTGAAAACCAAAGCCGCAGAGATGAGCAGCCAAAGGTTATTAACGGTGAACAGGGCGAAGCCGTCGGATTCGGCGAAGGCTTCGTAGCTCTCGTAGTCAGCTGCATAGGCCGATGCAGCGGCCACTCCCGCCAGGGCCAATACAGATACATTTCTAAGGAGGTTTTTCATGTGGATCTATCAGTTGTTATTCAGGAATTGACGCTGCCTCGTGCAGATCAACAACGTCCGGCTTTCAGCAACTGGCATGCCAGCACCCACTTCTCCCAAAAAATTCGCGAGTTACCGCCTAGAGATCCATGAATATAATTACTACTTGGCAGTGATGTGGGTAGATCTAATGAAATAGCCTCCTCGATGCGCTCAAATGTAACCGAGCAAAAAAAAGAACCGCTCGAATTTGAGCGGTCCTTAACAGGTTTTTCGCAATCAAGCCCCGGAGAGCTTGGGCAAGACTCAAATCATGAGTCGTCCTCGTCAGCGAGAACGGTCGTGTCGATGTGCAAATCCTTGAGCTGCTTCGCGGTGACAGGTGTCGGACTGTCGGTCATCAAGCACTGCCCCTTCTGCGTTTTCGGGAAAGCGATTACGTCACGGATGCTATGTAGTCCAGCGAGGATCATGACCAAACGATCAAGGCCAAAAGCGATACCGCCATGCGGAGGAGCTCCGTACTTGAAGGCCTCTAACATGTAACCGAAACGCTCTTGCACCACATCCTGTGGAATCTTGAGCACATCCTCGAAAACCTTCTTCTGCACCGCCGTCTGGTGAATACGGATCGAACCGCCGCCCAGCTCAACGCCGTTAAGGACTAGATCGTAGTGCTGACCGCGAACCTTTTTCGGGTCGCTATCGAGGTACTGCACATCCTCAGGGACTGGAGCCGTAAATGGATGGTGCGTCGCTGCGAAACCGCCGCGCTCCTCATCGAAAGACATTAGCGGGAATTCGATTACCCAAAGGAAATTGAACTGGTCTGCAGGGATTTCGAGACGTCCACGCTTCTTGAGCAGTTCGGCGCTTTCGAGGCGCGTGCGGCCGAGAATCGCGCACGCTTGCTCCCACTCGGAAGCGGCAAAGAAGACGATGTCACCTTCTTCTAGAGATAGACGCTCGCTAAGAGCGGACTTCTCCTCTTCGGAAAAGAATTTCACGATCGGAGATTTCCACTCGCCGCCCTCGGCGACCTTGATGAAAGCCAGCCCCTTGGCGCCAAGAGACTTGGCCGTCTCTTCCAGATGCTTCATCTCCCCTTGGGTTACGTCCGCAAGAGTCGGGGCTTTGAAGGCCTTGACTACGCCACCCTTGGCGACCGTTGCCTGGAAAACCTTGAAGGAGGAATTCGCGAACGTTTCCGAGAAGTCCTGAATCTCAAGACCGAAGCGGGTATCCGGTTTGTCCACGCCGAAACGGTTCATCGCATCTTCGAAAGACATGCGCGGGAACGGGGTAGGAAGATCGACATCCAGCACCTCTTTCCAGATCTGCTTCATCAAACCTTCCATCAGCTCGTACATGTCCTCGCGGTCGATGAACGACAGCTCGATATCAAGCTGAGTAAACTCCATTTGGCGGTCGGCACGAAGGTCTTCGTCGCGGAAACAGCGGGCGATTTGATAATAGCGCTCCACGCCTGCGACCATAAGCATTTGCTTGAACTGCTGCGGTGACTGCGGCAACGCGTAAAACTCGCCGGGGTTGATGCGGCTGGGCACGAGGTACTCGCGGGCGCCTTCCGGTGTGCTCTTGAAAAGAATCGGCGTTTCCACGTCTACAAAACCATTACCGTCCATGTAGTCCCGGATGGCTCGCGTAGTCGCGTGACGCATGCGAACGACCTTGTTCATCTTGTTACGACGCAAATCGAGATAGCGGTAGCGAAGACGCATATCCTCGTTCACCTTGTCGCCCTTTTCGTCGTCGATCGGAAACGGTGGCGTCTCGGAAATGTTGTGGATCACCACTTCGTTGACCTGCACTTCAATCTCACCTGTAGCCATCTTAGCATTGGTGGTACCTTCCGCACGCGTTTCCACTTCGCCGTGAAACTCCACGACCGACTCCGGCTTGAGACGGTTGATCGCCGCGTTGAAGGCGGCATCGTCGCTATTCGGATTGGCCTTCACCTGGGTAAGGCCCTCGCGATCTCTTAGATCGATAAAGAGAATGCCGCCGTGATCGCGGATGGAGTCCACCCAGCCGATCAGCGCTACCGATTTTCCAACGTCGCTGGAGCGAAGTTGGCCGCAATGATGTGTTCGTTTCATAGCCTTGGAAAAAAGGGCAGCACATTGGGCAATTCCCCCCTCAGAAAGCAAACCCATTCTCCTTTGCTTGAAAATCCTATCAAACACTGGCGGAAGACGGCCGTTGTAAAACTTGGCGCGGTTGAGGCTAGTTTACCGCAACGCAGAAGCACTGGGCAAAACGCGCCGCGCCATGACCATTATCATAAGAGACGAACTCCTCAATCCTCCAACCTGGTTCGCATCTTTCAGGGACCTGACCCTCATTTGCTCCCTGAGGCTGGAAAGCGATATACTTATAGAGAGTGAGAATGTTGACCTCTATTACCATTGGCTACGACCAAGGGGCGGGATGGACTTCATTTCCGATTTCGTCCGACCAGGAGCCGAAGATGGCCTCCACATCGACATCGAGCACCAATACTCGCCCTCCATCGTGGTCGACCGCATCGTCCCCGAAAACACTCACCTACTCTTCCAGAGCATCCGTAGCGCCGTCGGGGTTTAATCGGACCACGTGGCGAATTTGCCTCGTCTTGCCGTATGGGAAAATCCCTTTCCCTCCATCCTTGACACGCCTCCCCCCTTAGCCAGTATCCGCGCATTCCTAAAAACGGGCATGTCAGATAACTTTAAAGATACCCTGAATCTTCCCAAAACCGCCTTCCCCATGAGGGCAAATCTTGGCAAGCGCGAGCCAGCCAGAGTCGAGCACTGGGACAAGATTGGGTTGTATCAAAAACTGCAGGACAAAAACGCTGGTAAACCTGCCTTCCTCCTCCACGACGGACCGCCTTTCACCAACGGCGAGCTCCATCTAGGACATGCCCTGAACAAGACTCTCAAGGAAATCGTACTCCGCTACAAAGCCGCCCAAGGCTTTCGAACGCCCTATATCCCCGGCTGGGATTGCCACGGTCTTCCCATCGAACACAAGGTCACCAAGGAACTGCAAGCAGAGGGGATAGAGCTACCCACCGCAGAGCTTCGAGACAAGTGCGACGCGTTTTCAGAGCACTGGATCGACGTACAGCGCTCCCAGTTCAAGCGACTCGGAGTCCTCGGTGATTGGGAAAACGAATACAAAACCAAGAACCCTGCCTACGAAGCGGAAATCCTCCGTACCCTCGCTTCCTTCGTCGAGCAAGACCTCGTCTACCGCAGCAAGAAACCAGTCTACTGGTCGATCCCCTGCGCCACGGCACTCGCCGAGGCAGAAATCGAGTACAAGGACCACTCAAGCCCCTCTATCTGGGTTGCCTTCGATATTGCCGACAAAGCGAGGTTCGGCATCGAAAAACCACTTTCCATCGTTATCTGGACAACGACTCCATGGACGATCCCTGCCAATCTCGCCGTAGCAGTCCACCCTCGCCTCACCTACGCATTCGTGGATACGGGCGATAAAGTACACATCGTCGCCAAGGACCTTGCCGAGCAATTCGCCACCGACCTCGGCCTCGAGGATTGGAAAATCGTGCACGAGGTGAAGGGCCAAGAGCTCGAGCACGTCCAGCCGCACCACCCGTTTATCGATCGCCCAAGTCCGATCGTACTCGCCGAATACGTCACCACCGATTCTGGTACTGGCTGTGTACACACCGCTCCTGGTCACGGTCAGGAGGACTATATGACCGGCCTCAAGTACGGTCTGGATATCTATTGCCCCGTTAACGACGAGGGCAAGTACGCAGACGACGGCCAAATCCCCGATTTTCTCGTAGGTGAATCCGTTCTCGAAGAAAAAGGCTGGGTTCCCGCCAACGGCAAGGTCCTCAAAGCACTCGACGAAGCTGGAGCCCTTCTCAAGAAGAAGAAAATCAACCACAGCTACCCGCATTGCTGGCGTTCGAAGACACCTGTCATTTTTAGAGCCGTCGACCAGTGGTTCGTGGCCATCGACAAGAACGACACCCGTAAAAAAGCAATCTCGGCGATCGAGAAGGTGAAGTGGATTCCAGACTGGGGCCAGAAACGCATCACCGCTAACGTCGAAGCCCGCCCGGACTGGTGCATCAGCCGCCAACGCTCATGGGGAGTGCCAATTCCCGCATTTTACGATGAAGACGGCGAAGCCTACATGGACGCCGACGTCATCAAAGCGATCGCCGACAAGGTCGCCACTTCCGGCACCAACCTCTGGTACACCTCTACCGTTCAGGAACTCCTCGAAGGCATCGTTCTCCCAGAATCGTGGTTGGGCAAGACCCTGAAAGCCGGCACCGATACGCTCGACGTCTGGATCGACTCCGGCTCCAGCCACTTTTCAGTCCTCAAAGGACGCGATGACTTCGACTGGCCGTGCGATCTCTATCTCGAAGGCAGCGACCAGCACCGTGGTTGGTTCCAATCTTCCCTCTGGACCGGCGTCATCCGTGCAGGTGGAGCCCCCTACAAAAGCATCCTCACCCACGGATTCCTCGTAAATCAGGACGGATCCAAGCTCTCAAAGAGCGACGGTGCGATGACCCTGATGCACTACATGGACAAGTTTGGCTCCGATGTGGTTCGCCTTTGGGTCGCTTCCACAGACTTCAGAGCGGATATCGGTATCTCCGAGCAAATCCTGGGTGGCGTTGGAGACGCTTACCGTTTGTTCCGCAACACCTTCCGCTTTCAGCTATCGAATCTATACGACTTCGACTACGAAAAGGATGCTCTCAAGGTTGACGAACTCCACGAGCTCGACCGCTGGGCCGTGCACAAAACCGGCGAGCTCGCCGAAGCTGTTGAAAAAGCCTATGACAACTACGAGTTCCACAAGGTTTTCCAGCTTTGCAACCAGTTCGCTTCTGTCACCCTGTCGTCGCTGTACCACGACATCCTCAAGGATCGCCTTTACACGCTCGCTGCTGACGCTCCCCTGCGTCGCTCCTCGCAGACTGCGATCTACCACATCTTCAAGACGCTGGTCCGCTTGATGGGGCCCGTCATCCCCTTCACTACAGACGAAGCGTGGTCCTACTTCACCGAGGGCGAGGATTTCTCCGAAAACGCCCTCGTGCTGCAAGACTGGCCCTCCGAAGCCAAGGAATGGCAAGACGTGAACCTAGCCGACGACTTCGTCGAACTCTTCGCCTTCCGCGACCAGGTAAATGAAAAACTTGAGACCCTTCGCGCCGCGGGTGAAATCGGAAGGTCCCTTGACGCGTTCGTGACCATTTCCGGCGATCCCTCGTCGGAAGAATTCTCCCGACTCGGTCGATATCAACATTTTCTCGAGGAACTCCTCATCGTCTCTCAAGTCGAACTCGCAGCCAAATCCGGCTCCGAGCTTTCGGTTTCAGCAGAAAAAGCAAGCGGCGGCCGATGCCCTCGCTGCTGGAGATGGGAACCCCAACTTAACAACGGAACCGACAACGAGCACACATGCTCACGCTGCGACCAAGCCTTAAAAAAAGCCTGACAACACATGCCTGAAAAGAAGACCCCTGCCAAGAAAGCTGCCAAGAAGGCAGCCGCCAAAACTACAACCAAGAAAGCAGCCAAAAAGAAATCAGCAGCAGTAGCGGGCGGATTCTCTCTGGACGACGCACTCGCGGTTGCCAGCACTCGCGGCGAAGAAGAATCTCAGAGCAAGGCGGACATCGCAGCGAAGGAGAAGGCTCGCAAGGCTCTCGAAGAGGCTGAAGCAAAGAAGCAAAAGCAAAGCTTCGGAGCCGCATCTCTCGCAGACATCCTCGGATACAACCCTGCCGCGCCCAAGCAAGAAACCAAAAAGCGCGACGCCAGCAAGGTCCCAGCTGACCTCAAGAAATTCTACGACCTGCTCATCGAGCTGCGCGACCACGTCAAGCACGGCCTCACCACCCATGCGGAAGAGACCCTAAAGCGCTCCAGCAAGGACGACTCGGGCGATCTCTCCGGCTACAGCCAGCACATGGCCGACGCAGGCACCGACACTTTTGACCGCGATTTTGCCCTCTCAATGGTTTCTTCCGAACAAGACGCCCTGCAGGAAATCGAATCCGCTATTGACCGCATCTTCGACGGCACCTACGGCATCTGCGAAATGACCGGAAAGCGCATACGTGATGAACGCCTGATGGCGGTTCCCTTCACTCGCTACTCCATGAAAACGCAGGAGCAGATCGAAAAGAACACCTTCCGCGTACGCAACCAAGCCGGGGGGGTCTTTGCCGACGCATCGTCCGAGGACTCGCTCAACTACGGCTCAGACGACGACGACAACTAAGCGCCTCGCGTGTCAAAGGTTTCAAAATACAGGCTGCTGCTCTTATTGGCAGCAGCCGTTTTGTTTCTCGATCAAGCCACAAAGCTCTGGGTAGTGGAGACGCTACCTGAGGGCTCCTTCTTTCCTCCTCAGAACATAGAAGTCATACCCGGCTTCTTCCACATCGTGCATGTCACGAACACCGGGGCGGCATGGTCAATGTTCTCCGGCCATACTTGGCCACTCACCGCAGTCGGCTTCGTTGTCCTCGCCTGTCTCTTCTATTTCCGTAAAGCGCTCGAGCTCGACCAGAAGAAGATCCAACTTGGCTACGGCCTCATGATAGGCGGCATCATCGGTAACATGATCGATCGCATCCGTATCCAAAAAGTCATAGATTTCCTAGACTTCCAATTCGGCGACTACCACTTCCCAAGCTTCAACATCGCCGACTCTGGAATCACCGTCGGCGTGACTCTCTACATCATCCTCTCCTTCCGGTCCGCAAAGCCCCAAAAGCCTGAAACCAAAGACGATAGCACCAAAGGTTAGGCAGTGCCCTAACCTTGACAACTGGAGGCAAGACCAACGAAACGCCCCTCCTCACCCCCGCCCCATCCAATCCCCCCCTTACCCGTCACGTTTAAACTCCAACGTTGGAGTTTAAACGTGACGTAAATGACCCGCCTGGTACTCTGCTAAGCTGTTTCGCTGAGGCAAAGCACTAAGATGACGAGCGCCCGCGGCTGGCATGAGGCTAATGGCTCCACGACTCCGGAGGAGCATCTGCCACTGTGCCGGAATTGAATGAAATCTGCGTATCCAGGTGTTGAATCAAAGTAAGATATCAAAATTTTACAGGCTGTTGCCCAAATCGAAAAACTACGCTCATCTGCGTACTAGAACTTGGATACCCAAGTTTCCTGACATCGTAGGAATTATGATGGAAACCCATGTAGCTAAGCAGCCTGTTCAGCTATTAGGTAAATCTCGACCAAAGAGTCCGCCAGGACCATCCATTGAGGAAGGTTCTCGACAAGTGCGACTTCAGCTCAGCTCGCGAACTTGTCAAAGGCAAATACGGCCGCAACGGAAACGTGGGGCTCGATCCCTAGATCGTCCTCAAACTGATGTTCCTGCTCTTCTGGGACGACGTCAAAAGCGAGCGGGAGTTGTTGCGATGCCTGCCCGAGAGACTCGACTACCTGTGGTTTCTTGGATACGGTCTCGACGATCCCATCGCTGATCACAGCGCGCTCTCCAAGGCCCGTCGGCCAGTTCGCCCGTGCCGACCCCAGCTGCGATTTCTGATGTCCCGCCGGCTCCGTCTGGATCCACACCATTCACGGAATAGAGATAGTCCGTGGAAACGCCCCGGGCGGTTACTGGTCACCCAACCATCGAACTACGCTCGACTCGCGTTCTCCCGCACTCGGGCAGGCACGCTGGCTCGACTTGAGCCATCTCCACGCCTCCTTAGATCGTTAGTGCCCCATCCGTCAGGGCAGACTCTTACTCCACGTTCGCGACCTGCTCGCGGATCCGCTCAAGCTCGTTCTTCATTTCGAGCACTAGGCGCGATACTTCTATCGAGCTCGCCTTACTCCCACTGGTGTTGATTTCACGACCAACTTCCTGCAGCAAAAATTCGAGAGGACGCCCCACGGGTTCATCTTTTTCGATAAGCTCCGCAAATTGATCCAAATGGCTGTCGAGCCGCGTGATCTCTTCGGAAATGTCACAGCGATCCGCGAACAAAGCGATCTCGCGCAAGACGCGATCATCGTTCACGTCCAATTCCAAACCGCCCTGCTCCAAGCGGGCGAGCAGGTTCTCCCGATACTTCGCCACCATGCCAGGGGCTTGTTCCCTAACCTGAGAGACAAGTGTCACGAGATTTTGGCGACGGTCTTCGAGATCGACCTTCAGCGCCGTTCCTTCCTTCTCACGCATAGCAACGAGCTCATCGAGTGCCGTATCCACAGCTTGGAACAAAAGTTTCTCCGCGGTCTTTTCCGGTAATCCAGCATCTTCCTTTTCGAGCAAGCGGGATACCTGTACCAGCAATTCACCATCGACTTTGAAGACCGCTCCATGCCGTTCTGCGATCGCCTTCAGACGCTCGATTGCGGCGTCAATTTGATCGTCGCTGGGTAAGCCTCCAATCGCCGCGCCATCTTGCCGCACATCGAGAGAGAATTGAAAGCGCCCGCGGGCGGCCAGCGTGCGTACGCGCTCCTGCACTTTCCGATCGAGCTGCTGCAGCTCCTTCGGCAACGAGCACACGACCTCGAGGTTTTTGCGGTTCACCGAGCTCACGCGCAGCGAAACCACAACTCCATCCTCCGCCACTTCGCAGCGGCCAAATCCAGTCATGCTCTTCATAGTACAGTATCAATTACCACTAATCACACAAATCCACTCGAATCGACTTCCAGAAGAACTCGGACACAAACCCATCAGAACAAAGTCGTAAACACTCGCGCAATTCGTGGGCAATAAATCACACATCCGCTCCGAACATCTTGGCGACTTGGTTCACGTCCTTATCGCCGCGTCCGCTCAGGCTCATCACGAGGATCTGGTCCTTGCGCATCTCGGGAGCGCGCTTGAGCACATAGGCGATGGCATGGCTCGACTCGAGAGCCGGAATAATGCCCTCAGTGCGGCTTAGCGTCTTAAAGGCCTCCAGCACATCTTCGTCGGTCGCAAAAGCGTATTCGATGCGGCCCGTATCTCTGTAATAAGCGTGCTCAGGACCGATAGCCGCATAGTCGAGACCTGCGGATATCGAGTGAGTCAGTTCGATCTGCCCATCCGGATTTTGCAAAATATAAGTCTTCGATCCTTGCAGCACGCCCAAACGGCCGCCTTCGAACCGCGCCGCGTGCTCGCCGAGCTTGATGCCGTGGCCACCCGCTTCGACACCTACCATGCGGATACCGTCCTCATCGAGGAAATCGTAGAACAAGCCGATGGCGTTGCTCCCACCACCGACGCAAGCTACAAGCTCATCCGGCAATCGACCTTCCTTTTCTAGGATCTCCTTGCGCGTTTCCTCGCCGATAACCTTGTGGAAATCCCTCACCATCATCGGATAAGGGTGGGCCCCCAAGGCTGACCCGAGGATGTAGTGCGTGTCGCGCACATTGGTCACCCAATCGCGCATCGCTTCGTTGACCGCGTCCTTTAGTGTCTTTTGACCGCTTTCCACGCCGCGAACCTCCGCTCCGCAAAGACGCATGCGAAAGACGTTGAGCTTTTGACGCTCCATGTCGACCGCTCCCATGTAGACCACACACTCGAGACCGAATCGGGCGCAAACAGTGGCTGTCGCCACGCCGTGCTGGCCTGCTCCGGTTTCCGCGATCACCCGCTTCTTTCCCATGCGCTTGGCGAGCAAGGCTTGGCCTATCGCATTGTTGATCTTGTGGGCTCCCGTATGCAGAAGGTCCTCGCGTTTGAGGTAAATCTTTGCGCCGCCCAGTTCTTCCGTCAGACGTTCCGCCAAGTAGAGCCCTGTCGGGCGCCCTGCAAATTCCTTCAGGTAATGAGCGAGCTCCTTTTGAAACTCGGGATCATTTTTAGCAACCTCATACTCCTTCGTCAGATCTTCGAGAGCCGTGACCAAGGTTTCCGGCACATAGCTGCCGCCAAATTGGCCGAAACGCCCACGCTGGTCGGGCAAAGCTGACTTGTCGTTCTTGATTTCAGGGCTTGCGCTCATGTCGCACTTATGGAGTGCCACCCCTCCGCTAAGCAACCTGAAAAGGCTGGGCGGGACTCGGTAGCCCGCACGCTTGCGAGCCCTTCACTCAGAGAGAAATGAGACTGTGCAGAACGGGATTTTACTCTACTGACTACTAGAACTTCGCAGCCCAACACCGTCGCAGGGCTACTTTGAAGGCACATTTTTGTATTTTTTTTGGCATAAAGTTCGCTTCACACGTTCTCTTCCTTCGGCGCCGGGCAATGAAGCCCTTTTTACAAGATCGATCTGAAACAACTCGTCTCAGAATCACACATGTACACAAACTCACGAATACTCACTCGTGCCGCTATCCGCGGCATCGCAGCCGCCGCCTGCTTCGCCGCAGTCAGCGCCCATGCCATCACCGTAAAAGTCAAAGTTGAGAACATCAGCGCCTCCGACGGACTCTGGTTCACACCTGTTTTCTTCGGATTCCATGACGGCTCTTTCGATACCTTCGATCCTGGTGCTACAGCCTCTGCTTCTATCGAGGCTGTCGCCGAAGGTGGAGACGCAAGCGGGTTGATCAGCGATATCTCCGGAGTCGCTGGAGCCAAAAGCCACGTCCTCTTACAAGACAGCAGCGGCGCCCCTCCAGGCGTCCTATTCGCTCCGGGAGAGTCGAATTATTTCACCATCGATTTGGACTCGATGAACAATCGCTATCTAAGCTTCGCCTCCATGCTGCTTCCGTCCAACGATGCCTTTTTTGGCAACGCAGACCCGATGCAGTACGATCTATTCGACAGCTACGGGAACTTCAAGGGCTACCAAGAAATCGCCCTTTTCGGTTCGAGTATCTGGGATGCAGGAACTGAATTGAACGATTTCATGGGTGCCGCGTTTTCTCCTCTCGGAGGCTTGAGCACCGACACCCTGGATGCCGTAAGCTTGCTCGGACAATCCGGCTTGAACGAATTCAAAGGAGCGGCTCTGGCGACCGGAGGCAATCTCTCGAGTAGCTTGATGGCGGGTGACCAAGTCGCTCGCATTTCCATCCAGCAGGTACCTGACACTACCCAGTATATCGGATTCATGGGAGCCATCGCTCTCATAGGTTTCCGCTTCGTTACCAAGCGACGCATGGGAAAAGCCGCTGCCTGAGTACAACCTCTCAACATCATCTTTAAAAGGGCGGCCTTCGCACGAGGGCTGCCTTTTTGCGTATCCAAACTCCCACCTTCACTTTTCTTGTTTCAGCCTACACTATTCTCGGATGGATCCTGTCAGCCAAGGTGTACTCGGAGCAGTCGCAGCCTTATCAATAGCCAAACCTAACCACTCCCGCTTAGCCGCCCTTTTAGGTTGTGCTGGAGGCATGCTCGCAGATCTCGACATCCTGATCCGCTCTTCGGAGGATCCGCTTTTAAATATAGAGTACCATCGCCACTTCAGCCACTCGCTAGCCTTCATACCCATTGGAGGGCTGATCGCAGCCCTCGTCTTTCTCCCATTATTGCGAAAGCGACTCAAGCCTGTAGCAATCTACCTATATTCAACGATTGGATACGCAACAGCTGGCCTTCTCGATTCTTGTACCAGCTATGGTACGCAATTGCTATGGCCGTTTTCGAACGCCCGAATTTCTTGGAGCATCATCTCGATCATAGATCCGCTGTTCACGGTCCCCCTTCTCGCTATGGCACTGCTAGCCGTGGTTAAGAACAGACCAATCTTCGGTAAATCCGCGGCCGTGTTTGCCATTGCATACCTAAGCCTAGGAGTCATCCAAAACCGACGAGCAAACTCGTTTCTAGAGTCAATCATCGCAAACCGCGGCCACGAACCGGCAACCCGTTTAACCGTCAAACCCTCTATCGCCAACCTCGTCCTTTGGCGCAGCCTCTATCTCTATGAGGGGCACTACTACGTAGACGCTGTCAGAGTCGGCTTTTTCGGCGAAAATCTCATCTATCCAGGGTCAAAGCTTCCAGCCTTCGATACACAAGCGGCTCTCGATTCAGTCAAACCCTCGTCGCCAATCGCCGACGATCTTCAGCGGTTCGAACACTTTTCAGAAGGCTATCTCGCTGCCCTGCCTGATGAGCCGAGTTTCATTACCGATTTGCGATACTCGGCTATTCCCAACTCCATTGCTCCCCTTTGGGGTATCGATATTTCTAATACAAACGCGAGTGGACACGCAGTTTTCGAGACACGTCGCGACATTTCCCAGTCAGAACGGAAAGCCTTCGTGCAAATGTTAACAGGCCGCCCGGTTTCCGCGAGCAACTAATCCAAACTCCAAGGAAACCGCGTTCGTCCATTCACAAGAGGATGCTCCTCCCTTCGACCTTCGACATAGGTCGCTACCCACTCGGACAACCGCCTACCCAGTCGCCTAGGCGAATCCATCTCGCGCTCGCTACGCGGCTCCCCCGCTATGGTCGTTCCGTAGTGCAGGGTAAACTGCTGGGCGACGTAGTCAGTCACTCCGAAAACCAAGAACCCGTAAATCATCATCACGGTCATTAACGCCTGGCAATTCAGCTCGGCCCCACCGCCCCAGCCACCCTGAGTCGCAAACGCGCAGCCGATCTTTCCATCGATTTTTCCCCAATGCGGTTGCATCTCCACATCCCAAAATCGCTTCATTTGCCAAGGGATCGAGCCCATGTGCGTCGGAGCGCCTAGAGCGATGCCATCGCACCAAAGCACATCCGCAGCGGAGACTTCGGATACTGACTTAACCGTAACTTTTGTAGCCGGAACTTCGGCCGCACCTTCAGCGACGAAATCCGCGACCTTACCCGTGTTTCCGGAACCAGAGTAGTAAAGAACCAAGACCTTGCCCATGCCCGACTACCACCGAAGCGCCCAACCTGCGCAACCCACTCCTCCGAGCGCAACGCTCAAACAATAGAACGCCTCGACAATAGCTTCAGCAAGCCGCTTACCTCGTCCCGCGCCTCAGGACGATACAAAAACACCTCGCGCAAACGCGTCCCCTTTCCCTGCAACGGCACCACCGACAAACGCTCCGCAGCGCCACGCAGCGCCGATCGCGGCAGCAAAGCGACCCCACAGCCCGCCACCACCATGCTCAACATCGCATCGGATCCATTTGTCTCCCTCACTTCTTCGATCCGCTCGCCAGCAGCCGAAAACAAATCATCGAGAAATTCACGATAGGATGGCGCAAGCCGCGTCGCCAGCACAACGAGCGTTTCCCCCTTCAGATCCTTCACCTGCAATCGTTTCCGCCCCTCAAGAGCGTGCCCCTTCGGCAAGCAGGCCAGCAATGGTTCCTCCTTCCACTCCAGATACGCAAGTCCCGCTGGCAACGTGCTCGGCCGCACCCCCAGAAACGCACCGTCCAACTCGCCCACTTCCACCTGCCGCGCCAACTCCACAGGTGGCAAGTCCACCAAGGACAACTGCGTATTCGGATGCTCCCTACGAAAACGGTCGAACACGCCCAGCAGATCCTCCCCCATCAAAGCGCCTAAAAACCCAAGTCGCAAAATCGCCTCCTCCCCAGCCGCTGCCCGGCGAGCTCCCTGGATCGCACGGCTCAAGATAGCCGGCAAACGATACACCTCTTTCAAAAACACCTCGCCTGACGAGGTCAGCCCCACCCGCCGTCCCTCTCTGGAAAAAAGACGTTCGCCCACGATCGCTTCAAGCTCCCGAATACTACGGCTCAACTGAGGCTGAGCCACGCCCAAACGCCCCGCCGCCTGCGAAAAATGAAAGTCGCGGCACAACTCCAAGAAAAACACGACCTGCTTGTGGGTGGGGATATTCATAACATTTTCGTTATGCATTTATCATTTAGTGAATATTTCCGTTATTTAAAGAACTTTGCTATCATGGAGCGATGAAAACCCAGCACCGATCTGCACCACGGCTTGCCAAGCGAATTGAAAAGCTCACTGGCTCCGTCGCTCGCGACATCCTTTCCCGCACCCGAGACAAAGACATCATTTCATTCGCTGGCGGGCTGCCTGATGCGAGCCTTTGGCAGGACCTCAAGCTTCCAGAGGTCCCCCCCGCCGCCTATCAATATGGGCCCTCCGAGGGTGAGCGATCGTTGCGAAGTATCCTCGCCGCCCGCAGCCAATCCCTCGGATTGGATGCGTCCGCTGACACCACCCTTGTAACATCCGGCTCCCAACAAGGGCTGGACCTAGCCGCGAAACTAATTCTTGAGCCTGGCTCGCCCATCATTCTGGAAGCGCCGTCCTACTTGGCCGCCATTCAGGTATTTAAACTGTTCCAAGCGGAACTGCACAGCCTCGCTCTCGACAGCGAAGGTATTTGCCCCCAGGCCCTCGACCAGCTTCTCGAAGAGACGCAGGCTCCCGTCATCTACCTCAATCCAACCTTCCAAAACCCCTCTGGCACTAGCTACAGCCTCGAACGGCGCCAACAAATAGCCGCCGTACTGGATCGTCACGATACCATCCTACTCGAAGACGATCCTTACCGCGACATCGCCTACGGCGCCCCTCCAGCGCCGCCGATCGCCAGTTTCTTGAAGCGATGCCCCTGGATATACCTCACCAGCGTTTCCAAAACCCTCATCCCCGGTCTTCGCCTCGGTAGCCTGACGTGCAGCCCCGAGCTATTCGATCCGTTGCTCAAGCTCAAGCAGGCTGCAGACCTGCACAGTAACCGCCCTGCCCAATTCATAGCCTCGCAGATGTTGGCGGATCCCCAAACGAATTACAAACGCGTCGCCCACCTTTGCGAGCACTACCGCAAAAAGCGCGACCTCATGCAGAATTGCCTGAAAAGCTCATTCTCCGAAATCGCTGTCTGGGATATTCCTAGCGGCGGCATGTTCTTCTGGCTGAATTTTAAAAATGACTTCGATCTCTCCGCCGCCTTGAGCGATGCCTTAGCCCGTGGAGTAGCGTTCATGCCAGGGGCTCCTTTCTTCGCGGAGTCCAAGCAAGCTGGTTGCTGTATGCGGATCAATTTCTCCCTCGTTTCTCCAGAAAAGATGGAAGAAGGAATTCGAATCCTGGCCGACGTCGTCCGCGGCTTGCAACAGCCGATCACCTGCGCAGATTCGGCACTATGAAGCCAGCCAAGCCGCAAAACCCCGTCGATCTTTACTTCATGGACGCCCGTTCCAAGCTGATCGACATCGCCGCGTTCATGGATCGCGTGGAGCGCGAAGCAGCCACAGACGACTTCCGCTACCAAGCATTCCTAAAAGCGCTCAAGGAACTCGGTACAGAAGAGCGGGCAACCTCTGTGCTGCTCTCGCTCAGCGACCCCACGAAGGAACTCATCCCCAGGGCCACCACAAAAGCGGCCAGCGGCGCTTGGCCAGGAGACGGCCAACCCTCAACCGAGGGTTAGAAGTAGTTCTAATCGGTCTGGTCGAATTGGCTTTTCCCTAAAAGCGAAGGCCCAAACCGTTAATAGAGGGGTATTGCTCGCACAGTTCCATCTCCACGCTACGCCCAGACATAGGCTCGCAGCTTCCGCTGCGTTCGTTCTTTGCTTGATTCCCAACCCACTCGCCGACGATCTCGAAGAGCGGCTCGTGGCCTTGGCCGAACAAAATGAAACGCTCCTTAAACTTGCCCAGCAGCAACAAGCTCAGATCGCCGAGCTCAAAGCTCGCCTCGACGCCCAAGCCTCCGAAGTAGCCGATCAAGAGGAGGCAATCGCGGACCTTCAAGAATCGAGCTTCGCCGGAAGCCCTGCTGCCCCCAGCCGCGGGATGGATCGTGTCATCATTTCTGGCGAGGCTGGGTTCGCCTTTTTCACTGGCGAAGCAAACAACGAATTTCCCAACGAAGAATTTCGTGTGGACGACGCACGTCTCACCGTCGAGGCCCAGATTCACCGCAACGCTTACCTCGTCACCACCCTCGAACTCTTCCGTCGCGAATCAGGGGACGAGGCGATCGAGGTCGATGAGCGTCTCCCCAGCAAATTCATGGATATCGAGGTACCCGCCGAGGGCGACCTCGAGATAGACATCGAAATGGGGCTCGCCGATCTCCCTAAGATTTAACCCCTGTGATCAGTTCCCGCATCAGTCACCTTCCATTCCATACCAAGGTCCTCCTGCCGGTCCTGGTCATTCTGGCGGCTCCCCCCGATCATCACTATCTCCCTAGTCGATGGATCAGGTCGAGCATCGCACTCTTCTCGCTGCTCAAGAACGTCTCTCTGCGGCCGAGGCGGTGTTGCTCAACTCGCTAGATATTCGCGAGCGGTCCCATCAAGAGCAGTTCAAGAATGCCGTTAACGAACCTCGCTTCAAGGCCGTTTCCCAGCTAAACGACGCCGACACCATACGGGCCTACCTGCGCGATACGCTTGAGGAATTCGGTGCAGAATGGAGGCTCTGCTGTACACTCCTATGAACGGCAGTCCAAGTAGCTCAGTGCGACGCAGCTCTCGTTTCGGACTTGCTACCTTCGAGAAAGCGATCGCTCCGAATACCGAAGCCGCCATTTTGGGAGAGCTCAACACAACGCTTTCTGTGTATTCGGTTTTCGAATACAATACTGTTCCCCCTTCCCGGCTTCCTCACTAACGCGGGTTATCCGACGGGATGCTTGAGTATCGCAATTGAATTTAGGGACCAAGCAATTGCCGAACTGAAGTCGCTTACCCACAGCGAAACCAACCTCTCAATCGAATCCCAGATACTCGCCAGTTCGCTAAACCAAAAGAAAGCCGCTACTTTCCTATCAAGCAGCAATGAAAATTCCGAAAGCGTTGTACAGTCTCCACCACGGCAACCAATCTGATTAAAACCATCGAGGACGCTATTTCGCTTTTCCAAGAAGACTGCGAAAAGAAGGCGCTCGGACTTCACCTCGTAGTCACGAACAATGTGCCCGTTTGTGTCGTCAACGACCCGAATAGACTCCGTCAGGTGGTCGCAAATGTTGTCGGCAACGCTATAAAATTCACTCACCAAGGCGGCGTCACCGCGACCGTCGACTATGACAGGAATACGTCAAGGCTCAGTATCGCTGTCATGGATACCGGTATCGGCATCCCCAAAGAGAAGCAGGACAAGCTATTCGTCCCCTTCTACCAAGTCGAGTCGTCCGCTTCACGTGAATTCGGCGGAACAGGCCTTGGACTAGCAATCTCACGAAACCTACTACGCTTGCTCGACGGTTCCCTAGCCGTATCCAGTGAGGAGGGACAAGGGTCCGAATTCACGATTACCTTGACGGCTCAGAGGCTCGAAACGGATCCTCCTTTCGAGAATCAGCCCAGCCTACACACGCTACTGCTCGTAGACGAGCCAATCGCCCAAAGCGCCCTCCAACGTCAACTTGGAGAATGGGGAATCTCGCTTGACTGCAGAAACTCCAAACCCGTACCCATCGGTAAAACTCTCGCTTCCGGCAACTACGAGCTTCTTTTGGTCGCCCCATCCGCAGCCCGTCCAGATACCATTCGCACAATAATCGATGCCCGGGCGGAGATGCAGGAAAACCTCCCTCAGATCATTCGCTTCGTATCGTCGGATCTCGATAGCGAACTCGTCCATAGCGAAACCTGTAAATCGACCGCGCGTCCTATTTCGCTGAGAAAACTCAACCGGTTGATTAATTCCGCCACCGCAAAACCGGCTCGCGTCTTCAAGAAAGAATGGGTCGGTATCGAAAACGCTGAGCGAACCACAAAGTTCCTGCGACACCTCCAGAGGCAAAGAATGAGGAGCTCGCAACACCCGCTAACCCGGATAGTGGCGCCGACAGTGCTTTTGCCGACGAATTCCCACTCGCATTATCGTGGTCGAGGACAATCCAACCAACACCAAGATTCTTCTCAGATTCCTGAAGAAGCTCGGCTATACAGCGGGAACTGCAGAAAACGGCGAGGAAGGGGTTGCTGCAGCAGAATCGATGATCTTCGACGTAGTTCTGTGGCGAAACCCGCAAGACTCTTAGAGATTAAAGGGGTTTTAACTCGAGCATACCAATGGCAGGTCGTCCAAGCAGCTGAATACAACTAGGTTGAACATGACAGAACGCCTCATGGCGTTATAGCGACCTCATGCGTTAATGATCAACGAGCCGACGCTGAAAAACCAAATACTGCAAGTTACTCTTCCCAAAATTGTTGAACGTTTGTTAAGCACGGCTTTGGCCTCGAGAAAATGCGAAAAAGGGGGATGGTCACGATCTGTCCAACCCAGCGCAAACCACGAAACTTTCCGAGAGCTCCCGGCAAATATGCGCTTGGTCAACCAAGTTCATTGACCAGGCCAATTGTTGAAACGACACCTTCTCGCTTTCCGGTTTGCCAAGACATCTCGCTCGGTTAGCAATCGAAGCATGCGCTATATCGAGCCTCACGCACACATGGTAAGCAGAACCACGGACGACTACCTATCCATGGTCACAGCCGGATGCAAAGCCGTATGCGAACCCGCTTTCTGGGCAGGGTTCGACCGCAGCTCCTCGAAGGGCTTCTTCGACTATTTCCGCCAATTGACCGAATACGAGCCCGCCCGCGCCGCCAAGTTTCACCTGCCCCACTTTTCCTGGCTCTGCATCAACCCAAAAGAATCCGAGGACCTCGTTCTCGCCAATGAGGTGATCGACCTCATCCCTGAATTTCTCGAAAAGCCCAACGTCCTCGGTATCGGCGAAATCGGCCTCAACAAAAACAGCCGCAACGAGATGACAATCCTCGAGCGCCACGTGGACCTCGCCGCCCAGCACCAACAGCTCATCCTCGTCCATACCCCTCATCTCGAAGACAAGCTCAAGGGCACCCAACTCATCGTCGACCTCATCAAGTCTGACTCTCGCATCGACCCGTCCCGCGTACTCATAGACCACGTGGAGGAACACACCGTCAAGTACGTCATGGACGCAGGCATGTGGGGCGGCATCACGCTCTACCCGGAATCCAAAGCCACATCTCCTCGCGCTATCGACATGATAGAAACCTATGGAGCGGAACGCCTGTGGATGAATTCTGCTTGCGACTGGGGCGTCTCAGTACCCCTCGCCGTCCCCTATGCCGCCATGGAAATGAGAAGACGCGGCTACGACGACGAGACCATCGACCAAGTCTTCTACAAAACTCCACATTCTTTCTTGAGCCAATGCCCCAAGTTTAAGCTAGGCTAGTCGCACCGCACCTACCCGTTTCGGATCGTTCGCGAGGCTCATTGCGATTTTCAGCCAAATTTACAGTCCAGCCCCCCTTGGCCCCTGGACTGGAGCTGAAAATACTCAGCATTACCTCGACAATGTGAGCCCCTACGCCTTCGGTTATGCAACCCGAACCGAAAATCCAAATGCGCCTTCAGCACCAAGCTCACCTCGCCTACTGCACCAACGTACATCCTGGAAAAGACTGGGAGCAAACCTTCCATTCTCTCCAAAACGAAGTTCTTTCCGTTCGCCGATCGGTGTGTCCAGACAGCGAATACGCGATAGGGCTGCGCCTATCCGCAACAGCTGCACGCGACCTCGAGCAGCCCCAAACGCTCCTCGCCTTCCAGCGTTGGCTGGATAAAGAAAATTGTTACGTCTTCACCATTAACGGCTTTCCCTACGGGGACTTCCACAATACTCGCGTAAAAGAAAACGTCTACCTGCCCGATTGGACCTCCCCAGACCGCCTCGCCTACACCCAGCAACTATTCGATCTGCTAGTCCAGCTCCTACCCTCAGGAGTCTCCGGCTCCGTATCCACCGTCCCTGGCTCCTTCAAACCTTTTAATACCACTCCCGAACAGCTCACTGGCATGCACGAAAACCTGTATCAGGTTTTTCAGCACATCGAACGTCTCTCCGAGAGACATGATACTGACCTACACCTAGGGCTCGAACCCGAGCCGCTCTGCCTCTTCGAAACCACCCCGGAGACGATCGCATTTTTCGAACAATTCCTAGATCAACGACCCGACGCCGACGCCATTCGACGCCGCATTGGAGTCAACTACGACACCTGCCACCTCGCTCTCCAATACGAGGACGCTGCTAAGTCTCTCGACGCTTTCACCAGCGCTGGTATTCGCATCTCCAAGCTCCACCTCTCCTCCGCCCTGAAAATTCGCGACTTTAGCCCCAAAACCCTCTCGCAACTCGACTCCTTCTGCGAACCCACCTACCTACACCAAGTATTGGCCGAAAGTACGCACGATCCTCTCTACCGCTACCTTGACCTCCCAGAGGCCCTCGAAGCTCGTCGCTCCGGCCAGGACAACGCCTCGGAATGGCGTATCCATTTCCACATTCCCTTGCACACGGATCCATCATCTCCACTGCTCTCTACCAGTGATCATCTCTTGGATGCTCTCGACTACGTCGCTGCTCATCCCAACACCTGTCAACACTTCGAGATGGAGACTTACACTTGGGCTGTCATGCCAGGTTCACTACACAGCAGATCCGCAGTCGACCAGGTCACCTCAGAATACAAGTGGCTCCTCCCGCAGCTGAAACAGAGAAGCCTCATCGTCTAATTCACCACTCACCGGTCCCATGCGCACTCATCTCACCTTAGGCCGCATCTCTAATCTTCCCACCATCTGGTCCAACGTCCTCTGCGCGTGGATAATCGTTGGTGGATACAACAATCTCCAACTCGCCAGCTACCTCGTCGGAGCCAGCCTCCTCTACATCGGAGGCATGTATTTGAATGACTATTGCGACCGTGAGATAGACGCCGAACAACGAGCCGAACGACCCATCCCAGCAGGAAAAATATCCGCGGCCTGCGTACGTAACTTAGCCTTCGCATTCATCGCGATCGGCTTCGCTGCCATCGCTTGGACCGGCCTCCTCAACGACGAAGGTGCCACACAATGGCTCCCCGCCGTATTCGCCGCTGGCGTCGTCACCAGCATCCTCCTCTACGACTACAACCACAAAGGCAACCCGATAGCCCCCATCTTCATGGGAGCCTGTCGCGGCTTGCTTTACCTCGCGGTTGCCTCCGCATTCGCCAACGGCATCGATACCAACCATCTCATCGCCGCCAGTACAGTATTCGTTTTCGTGATGGGAGTCACCTTTCTCGCCCGTACCGAGGCCACCTCCAACGCCATAGACTACCCCGCCCTAGCTATGATCGCCGCCCCCGTTCTCGGCGCATTCTATTATAATCGCCACGGATTCGACACCTACCAAACCGCGGCTCTCGCTCTCTTCGTTGCTTGGAACGTCCGCTCCTTCCTTCGTGCCCGCGTCCACAACCAACTCATCATCGGCAAGACAATCGGCCCTCTCCTCGCCTCCATTCCCTTGCTCGACGTACTCATCCTCGCCACCCTTGGCTTAGCAGGCCAGACTCACTTCATCCTCTTCGCCACCCTTTTCGCGATCACCACTGCCGCTCAACGCTTCATTCCAGCAAGTTGACAAAGATTCGAAATCCCAATCCGTGCCCACTCGTGTCATTCTAGGGCAAAAGCAAATGATTAACTTTCCACACATCGAGCACTCCATCGCTATACCGTATCAACTACGGGTCCTCTTCACCGAGCATGCCTTTGCGATCGACAATTCGCTCCTATTCAACCTGCTCTGTTCCAAGGAATCTGGATCCCGCCGCAAAGCCATTTTCTATCTCGACGAAGGTGTCGCCGCCGCCAATCCTTCCCTAGTTCCTCAGATCGAATCCTACTTCCAGCACCACGACGAAGACCTCAACCTGCGCGGCATTCACCTTCTTCCCGCGGGAGAGCCTATCAAGAACGAGACTGACTACCTCAAAAAGATCTACGCCCAGATCGAGGACCAAAAGATCTGCCGCCACTCCTATCTCATCGCCATCGGCGGAGGGGCTCTTCTAGACACTGTCGGCTTCGCCGCCGCAACCGCTCACCGCGGAATCCGCCATATCCGTTTTCCCACTACTACTCTCGGTCAAGGCGACGCAGGAGTAGGCGTCAAAAACGGCTTCAACTTCCATAGAAAGAAAAACTTCGTCGGTACATTCGCGCCACCCTACGCAGTCGTGAATGATTTCTCTTTCCTCGAAACCTTACCCGAGCAGCACCTGCGAAACGGCTACATCGAGGCCATCAAGGTCGCCCTCATCCGCGACGCCACCTTCTTCGACTGGATCGAAAGCCAAGCGGACGCCCTCAACGCCTTTGAGCCGTCCGCAGTCCGCGAGCTCGTGCACCGCTCAGCCCAGCACCACGTCACCCACATCGCGACCTCCGGGGACCCCTTCGAGATGGGTTCCGTTCGTCCCCTAGATTTCGGACACTGGGCTGCCCACAAACTCGAGCAACTCTCCGACTTCCGCATATCGCATGGAGAAGCTGTAGCTATCGGCATCGCTATCGACACCCTCTACTCTCAGGAAATGGGTTATCTCGATTCCGCCAGTGTCGACCGCATCCTTTCCCTTATCACGAAGCTAAAGCTACCTACCTACGCGCCCGAGCTCGAGCAAACAACGGACGACGAAAAAAACGCCACCCTCGCAGGACTCGAAGAATTCCGCGAGCATCTCGGTGGACTCCTCACCATCACCCTGCTCAAGAAAATCGGCCAACGCTTCGAAGTCCACGAGATGGACACCGAAAAAATCCTTCAATCCATAAATTCCTTACCGCGCTAGTCCCCCCCACCAATCACACGAATCTTCGCTGATTTAAATTTGATTAGTGCGATTCGTAGGCAAAACTTTAAACTGCCATGCAACGCGTCGCCGTCATCAATATCGTAGGCCTCACCCAAGGGCACATCGGCCCCCACACCCCCCGTATTCAAAAATACGTGACAGCGAATAACCTCTCCTACGTCAAGCCCGCCTTCCCCGCCGTCACCTGCACCGCCCAGTCCGACTACCTCACCGGAACCACCGCATCCCAGCACGGCATCGTCGCCAACGGCTGGTACAACCGCGACTACTCCGAGATTCATTTCTGGAAGCAATCCAACCACCTCGTCTCCCAACCCAAAATCTGGGATAAGCTTCGCGAAAAAAATCCGGACTTCACCTGTGCCAAACTCTTCTGGTGGTACAACATGTATTCGTCGGTCGACTACAGCATCACTCCACGCCCCATGTACCCCGCCGACGGACGCAAAGTCTTCGACGTCTACACCCACCCCATGGGCATGCGCGAGGAGATCAAATCCGACCTCGGCGACTTCCCCTTCTTCACCTTCTGGGGCCCCCAAGCCGGGATCCCCTCCTCCCAATGGATCGCAAAATCCGCCCAATGGGTCGAAGAAAAACACAGCCCTCACCTCAACCTCGTCTACCTTCCCCACCTCGACTATAACCTCCAGCGTCTCGGCCCCAACCACCCCGACATCGCCCGAGACCTGCAAGCCATCGACGCTGTCGTCGGAGAGCTGCTCGACTACTTCGCCAGCCGCGACGTGCAAGTCGTATTGCTTTCCGAATACGGAATCACAGAAGTCGACCAGCCCATCCACATCAACCGCGCCCTGCGAGAAAAAGGTTGGATCACCGTCAAAGACGAGCTCGGACTCGAGCAGCTCGACTGCGGCGCCAGCAAAGCCTTCGCCATCGCCGACCACCAAGTCGCCCACGTCTACCTCAACGACCCAACCATCCAGACCCAAGTCCGCGACACCCTCGCCGCCCTGCCCGGCGTCGCCCAAGTCCTCGACCGCGAACAACAAATCGAAGCCGGCATCGCCCACGAGCGCAGTGGAGATCTCATCGCAGTCTCCGAGGAAAACGCCTGGTTCACCTACTACTACTGGTTCGACGACGCCGTTGCTCCCGACTTCGCCCGTTGCGTCGACATTCACCGCAAAGCCGGCTACGACCCCGTCGAACTCTTTATCGATCTCAAGCTAAAGTTCCCATCCGCCAAGATCGCCAAGTTCCTCCTAAAAAAGAAGCTCGGTTTCCGCGCCCTACTGGACGTCATCCCCCTCGACGCCACCCTCGTCAAAGGCTCCCACGGCACCTGTCCCAAAAACAAGTCCGACTGGCCCGTCTTCATCTCTCCCATCACCTCCGACGAACAACTCACCTCCACAGGCGTCCACCACCGCCTCCTCGCCCATTTCAACAAGTAGGAGTCGCGATTCATCGAACAGCCACTCGTAAGTAAAAACCTTTAGATTGGCAAACGCTCCGATCCCCACAGAGTCTAGCATTCGACGCTTCCTCCCACTCTTCGAATGTCCTCTCCCAACCAAAATCCCGAGCAAGTCGCTCGCGACGCGATCTACGCCCAACTCGCCGCCTCCGGCTGGGTCGTTCAGGATAAGACAACCATCGACTTCAATGCCGGCCAAGGCCAAGCCGTCCGCGAGTACACCACCGATATCGGCCCTGCCGACTACGTCCTCTTTGTTGATAGCCAGCCCGTCGGCGTCATTGAGGCTAAGCGTGAAGAAGCCGGTCAAAGCATCACCACTGCGGAAGACCAAACCGAAGGCTACGCCTCCGCCAAACTCAAGTGGGTGCAAAACAATGGTATCCCGCTTCCCTTCCTCTACGAAGCCACCGGCATCATCTCCCGCTTCACCGACCAACGCGATCCCAAGCCGCGCTCCCGCGAAGTCTTCCAATTCCACCGCCCCGAAACCCTACGCGAGTCCCTCGCAGCGCAACACTCCCTTCGCACCCGCTTCCACGACATCCCCGAGCTCGATCCCACAGGCCTTCGCCAGTGTCAGATCTCCGCTATCACTCAGCTCGAAGCCTCCCTCAGAAAGGCACACCCCCGCGCCCTCATCCAGATGGCCACCGGCGCCGGAAAAACCTTCACCGCAATCACCTCCATCTACCGACTGCTCAAACACGCCCACGTCCGCCGCGTCCTCTTCCTCGTCGATACCCGAAACCTCGGGGAGCAAGCCGAGCAGGAGTTCCTCGCCTACACGCCCAGCGACGACAACCGCAAGTTCACCGAGCTCCACACCGTCCAGCGCCTTGCGTCCTCCCATGTCCCGAAAGACGCCGAAGTCTGCATCTCCACCATCCAGCGCATGTATTCGATTCTTCAGGGCAAAGACCTCGACGCATCCGCCGAAGAACAAAACCCAAACGAAGGCACCGGACGCCGCCGCGAACCGCTCCCCGTATCCTACAACTCCAAGGTCCCGCCGGAATTCTTCGACCTCATCATCATCGATGAGTGCCACCGCTCCATCTACAATCTCTGGTGCCAAGTCCTCGACTACTTCGACTCCTTCCTCGTCGGTCTCACCGCTACCCCCGAGGCCAACACCTACGCCTTTTTCAAGCAGAACGTCGTTTCTGAATACACGCACGACCAAGCCGTAGCCGAAGGCGTCAACGTTCAGGGCGAAGTCTATCTCATCGAGACCGAAGTCGGCCAACGCGGCGGCACCGTCCTCAAAGGCCCCGTGGAAAAACGCGAGAAGCTCACCCGCCGCCACGTCTGGGAACGCTCCCACGAAGACAAAACCTACACCGCCAAGAAACTCGATCGCGACGTAGTCAACCCCTCCCAGATCCGCACCGTCATCCGCGCCTTCCGCGATCAGCTGCCCAAAATCTTCACCGACCGCACCGACGCCGACGGCGAATTCCAAGTCCCCAAAACCCTCATCTTCGCCAAGACCGACTCCCACGCCGACGACATTATCAACATCGTGCGCGAAGAGTTCGGCGAAGGAAACGCCTTCTGCAAAAAGGTCACCTTCGGCAGCGTCAAAGGAGTCAAGAAAATCACCTTCGGCGAAAACGACGACAAGCGAAAGGTAGAGGACGAGTTCATCCAGCCAGCCGAAGACCCCAAATCCGTCCTCTCCCAATTCCGCAACAGCTACTACCCGCGCATCGCCGTCACCGTCGACATGATCGCCACCGGCACCGACGTCAAACCGCTCGAGTGCCTCCTCTTCATGCGCGACGTCAAATCCCGTGGCTACTTCGAGCAAATGAAGGGACGCGGCACCCGCACCCTCGATCACGACAGCCTGCGAAAAGTCTCCTCCGCCGCCAAGACCGCCAAAACCCACTACGTCATCGTCGACGCCATCGGCGTCACCCGCTCCTGCAAGACGCCCAGCCGCCCGCCCATCACCCGTCCCTCCATTTCCCTCAAAGACCTCGCCATGGAGGTCGTCATGGGCTCCACCGATACCGACACCGTATCCAGTTTAGCAGGACGCCTCGCCCGCATCGAACGCCAGCTCGACCCCGAGCAAAACGCCGAGATCGCTAAAGCCATGGGCGGCACCACCATCGGCCAGCTCGTCAAAGCCCTTTTCCACGCCATCGACGGCGAGACCATCGAACAAAAGCCCGCGAACTCACTGGCACTCCCCCAGACGCCGATCCCGGCGAAGCCGCCAAGGAAACCGCCCAGCGCCAGCTCGTCGCCGCCGCCAAAACGCCCCTCACCGGAGCCGTCGTCACCCAGATCGTCGAAACCTGCACCGCCAACATGCAGACCATCGACCACGACACCCTCGACCGCGTCCTCCGCGCCGAGTGGAATACCGAAGCCCGCGAGCGATCCAGCGCCTACATCCTAGACTTCGAAACCTTCTGCCAACAACACCGCGACCAGCTCGACGCCCTCACCATCTACTACCAGCAGCCCCACCGCCGTCAGGAAGTCACCCTCGCCCAAATCAAAGACGTGCTCGCTGTCCTCAAGTCCGAGGCCCCACGCCTCGCCCCGCTCCGCGTCTGGGAAGCCTACGCCCGCCTCGACTCCCTGCCCGAAAACGCCCGCCCCCTCACCGAGCTCACTGCCCTCATCGCCCTCATCCGCCGCGCCAGCGGACTCGACCAAACCCTCACTCCCTTCACCGACACCGTGCGCCGCAACTTCCGCGATTGGATTCTGCGAAAGAATGCTGGCCAACCCCTCACCGATGCCCAGACAGACTTCGTGCAAATGATCCGCGACCACATTGTTACTTCCTTCCGTTTCGAACGCGACGACCTCGACTACGCCCCCTTCGACGCCCAAGGCGGCCTCGGCAAAATGTATCAACTATTCGGCGACAATATAGACCCCCTCATCGAGGAGTTGAACAAAGATCTTACAGCCTAGTTTTAACCACAGATTACACAGAATACACGGATTGATCTGCGAATCTAAGTCTCGAAACAATCCAATCAAAAATTCTGTGCACTCCGTGTATTCTGTGGTTAAAAAATTCCCCATGAATCCGAACGAACTCACCGAAAAAATAATAGGAGCTACCCACACCGTACTCTACAAACTCAAACCCGGACTCGACGAAAAACTCTACGAACGCGCCCTCGTCATCGAACTCGCCAAACAAGGCCTCACCGCCGAATCCCAAAAAGAATTCCCAGTTTATTACGATGACCAACACATCGGCACTCTCATCCCCGACCTCATCGTCGAAAACCAAATCATAGTAGACCCCAAAGTCGTCGTCAATTTCAACGAGAACCACCTAGCCCAAATGCTAGGCTACCTCAATATCACCGGACTCAAGACCGCCCTGCTCCTCAATTTCAAACATGCAAAACTCGGCATCAAACGCGTATCCAATTAATCAGATACAACCAAGTCATTCCGTGCACTCCGTGCATTCTGTGGTTAAGAAAACAGAGGGAAATATTTTGGACCACAGAGTACATAGAATTGGAAATGGATTGGATGACAGAAGAAACCAAACCATCGGCTTAAAACACAAAATCGATTCACATTCATCTTCACTCTTCGAAAATCATTCTGTGCGCTCTGTGCATTCTGTGGTTAAAAAAAGAAATTTGGACCACAGAGTACACGGAATGCACAGAATAGGTGCTGACGCACCGGAGAATGAGATTGCTGACGCCCTCATCGACGAACTCAGCAAGGACCTGACAGCGTGAGCGAGTTGCCGAATAATTGGGCGTCCGTTAAGCTATCCGACCTTGGAACATGGCGTGGCGGTGGAACGCCTAGCAAATCGAATCCCAGCTTCTGGACAGATGGAACGATTCCATGGGTTTCGCCCAAGGATATGAAAAAACCGAAACTCTCTTCGGCTCAGGATTTCATAACCGAATCAGCAGTTAAAAACTCTTCCGCGAATCTTCTAGATGAAGGCTCTCTTCTCATCGTAACTCGATCCGGCATCCCCGCCCATTCGCTCCCAATCGCCGTCAATTTGGTTTCAGTATCCGTAAATCAAGACATCAAAGCAATTACACCGTGTCCTGCTACAGATTCCGAGTTCCTCTGGTACGCTTTCAAAGTATTCGAGTGTGAAATTTTGAATACATGCAGAAAAGGAGGAACCACGGTTCATAGTATCGAGTTCCCCAGTCTTCAAGCATTCGAAATCCCCCTTCCTCCCCTCAACGAGCAGAAGCGGATTGTGGCGAAGAACGAGGAGTTGTTCAGCGAGTTGGACGCTGGGGAGGCGAGCCTTCGCCAAGCCAAGCAGCAACTCGGCGTCTATCGCCAGTCCCTCCTCAAACAAGCATTCGAGGGCAAGCTCACCCAAACCTGGCGCCAACAAAACCCCGACAAACTAGAATCCCCCGACCACCTCCTAGCCCGCATCCGAGAAACCGATCCGACTACAGTCGAGCCTCACGAATGTGATAACTGGCGAACAATTCAATTCGGAGAACTCACCGAATATATAACTTCAGGATCTCGAGGCTGGGCAGCTTACTACTCAGAATCAGGTAGCACTTTCATCAGAGCTCAAAACCTAAAAAAAGACTATCTGGATTTATCCGATATCGCGTATGTCACCTTGCCTGAAAAAGCAGAAGGTAAACGAACACTTACACAAACCGGCGACATCCTTATTACGATAACCGGAGCTAACGTAACAAAAACTGGATACATAGACCGAGACATAGGCGAAGCCTACGTCAGTCAACATGTTGCCCTTTGCAGAACCCTAGATCCCCGCCTCACAAAATTTCTCTATCTCTACATTATCAGTCCATCGGGAGGTCGAAAGGATCTAGAAAAAGCCGCCTACGGAGCAGGTAAGCCAGGACTAAATCTAACCAATCTCCGCGAGCTTCGAGTCCCAATTTGCTCCCTCGCCGAGCAACGAGAGATCGTGCGTTTGCTGGACGCTCAGTTCGAGGTGATTGCGCAGAACGAGGGTGAGATCGACGCCGCATTGCGCCGCAGCGAGGCCCTCCGCCAGTCCATCCTCAAAAAAGCCTTCAGCGGCCAACTCGCCCCCAAGCCCCCACCGACGAACCCGCCTCCCAACTCCTAGCCCGCATCCAAGCCCAACGCGAAGCCGAGGCCTCAAAAAAAGCTCCAAAGAAACGAGCCACCAAGAAAACTGTCCGAAAGGGTCCCCTCAAATCCGCCAACCCCACACAATCCGAACTCCCGCTCTAAGATGGCAAAAGACCTCACCACATCACAGATCGACCGTCAGAACATTCTGAACAATCCCTACGCTCTGTCGGAGATCGAAAAAGCCGCCGGGATCAAAGGCATTCCCTTCCAAGGCAAAACGGTCGTTCTCAAGGAGCAAGTCGCCTCATTCTTTGAAGTATCCCCACGCACGATCGACAACTATTTGGAGAAAAACGCTGAAGAATTGCAGAAAAACGGTTACGAGGTTTTAAGAGGTAACCAGTTGAAGATCTTAAAGTTAGCAATTCAAGAGTCGGATGTTCACGAAACAGATTTCGTTAACATAAATAAGACGCCACAACTGGGCATTTTCGACATCCGAGCCTTCCTTAATTTGGCCATGCTCATGAGGGAATCCGACCGAGCAGGAATCCTCCGTAGAACCATGCTCGATATCGTCATCGACACCATCAACCAGCGGACAGGTGGCGGAACCAAATACATCAACCAACGCGACGAGAATTTCATTCACGCAGTATTCGCCGAGGAGAATTACCGCAAACAGTTTACGGACGCCCTCGATCACTACATCGACATGGGCAAAATCAAATACGCCATCTACACCGACCGTATCTACGTCAGCATCTTCAAAGAAAAGGCCCAAGAATACCGCAAGGTCTTGAAGCTCAGCAAACGCGAGAACCTGCGAGATACCTTTTACTCAGAAGTCCTCGACATCATCGCCTCCTACGAATGCGGCTTCGCCGAAGTTCTCGAAAAGGAGAGCAAAGCACTCGGCCGCAAACTACGCCCAAGCGAAGTCGATAAGCTGTTCCAGACATTTGAAAGCCAAGCCCTCTGGAAACCACAAGTCGAACGAGCTCGCAACAAAATGGCCAGCCGCGACCTCGCCTTCAGGGACGCCCTCCACCTCCAGCTAAAAGATTACATCACTCCACTTAAGCGTGACGAATTCGAGCGGTTTCTAGGCGAAAAAAGCAAAGAACTCTCCGAGCGTCTCGAAGACGCCAAAGATGTAATGAAACGCCTCAAAGAGCGGGAGTAGTGAACTACGTCTATCTAACCATCGAGCAAGCCATTGAAGTCCACGCCCTCACCGTGGAAAAAAGCGGAGGTGGCACACAAGGTGCCCTAGAAATCGAAAAGCTCGAAAGCGTTTTGGAGCACATTCAAAACGACAACTACTACCCAACACTCGAAGAAAAGCTCGCTCACCTTTTCTTTTGCTCGTGCAAGTTTCACTGTTTCGAAGACGGAAAACAAACGAATCGCCATCACACTCTCCGCTCAAATGCTTCTCAACAACGGCTACCTGAGAAGTATCGACGCATTCATCCGAGAAGCTGAAAACATCAGCTACCACGTAGCTGCAGGGAATATCGACAAGCCACTCTTAGCGGATTGGATGACTGCAATTCTAACGGGCAACGAGGACGATGAATCGCTGAAATTGAAAATCTTTAATGCGATTTCACCGGACGACAACGAACATTAGGCTGAACCATGGTTATTTGATTAGACCACAAGAGTCAGGACAGGTACAAACTCAATACACTGAATATCAATGCTTTATTTATTTGATGGTTATTTGATCGCAAGGCGAATGAGACTCCTTCTCCTGAAGTCTACTTTAAACGAATTCCCGTTCTCCAAGCACAAAAAACGCGGATTCGACCAGGCTGGTTCCACGCCAACCTTTGCAGACTTTCTGTCACAGGCAGAAAGCAAAAACTCTCCGGTGATCCTACCTCAATAGTCCTGGCTCAGCCAAAACCTTCGAACCACAAGAGAGCCGTAAGAAGCTCCCATCTCTACAAAAAACTTCAACCCAATTTCCTCTCCGACCTTCTCTTATTTAATCGAAATCAGTTTCGATAGAATAACACCCGATCTTATTCCATTAAACCTTCGTTCGTTTAAATAAGGCCCGAACCTCCAGGCACATTCTGTGCACTCTGTGTAATCTGTGGTTTAAGAAAGTCCCTACCAACTAAACACCTACCACCTTCTCCCATGACCACTGACACCATCATCTCCAAAGTCTGGAGCTTCTGCAACACCCTGCACGACGACGGCGTAGGCTACGGCGACTATCTCGAACAGCTAACCTACCTTATCTTCCTCAAGATGGCTGACGAGTATTCAAAACCTCCTTACAAACGAAAAATCGGCGTACCCGAGCGTTTCCAGTGGGGCGTCATGCGTCCACTAAAAGAGCCGAACTGGAAGCCCACTACATCGAGACACTTCGCGCCCTCGGCACCGAAAAAGGCATGCTCGGCCAGATCTTCACCAAGGCCCAAAACAAGATTCAGGACCCCGCCAAGCTAGCCCGCCTTATTGAGATGGTCGACAGTACAAAGTGGATCCTACTCGATGCCGACACAAAGGGAGACATCTACGAAGGCATCCTCGAAAAGAACGCGGAAGACACCAAGTCCGGAGCTGGCCAATACTTCACTCCCCGGGCCCTCATCTCCGCCATGGTCGAATGCGTCGCGCCCGAGCCGAGCAAAACCATCGCCGACCCCGCCTGCGGCACCGGTGGCTTCTTCCTCGCCGCATACGACTTCCTCACCAAAGGAAAACTCGACCGCGACCAAAAAGCCTTCCTTAAAAACGACACCTTCCACGGAAACGAGATCGTTGCAGGCACCCGCCGCCTCTGCTTGATAAATCTCTTCCTGCACAACATCGGCGAAATCGACGGCGATAGCCCCATCGACTCCACCGACGCCCTTGTCGGTGCCCCGTCTCAGACTTTCGACTACGTACTGGCCAATCCCCCATTCGGCAAAAAGAGCTCCATGACCTTCACCAACGAGGAAGGTGAACAGGAAAAAGACGAGCTCACCTACAATCGCCAAGACTTCTGGGCCACTACTTCCAATAAGCAGCTCAACTTCCTGCAGCACATCCGCTCCATGCTCAAGACCACTGGTCGTGCCGCCGTGGTTCTTCCTGACAACGTGCTCTTCGAAGGCGGAGCAGGAGAAACCGTTCGTAAGAAACTTTTGGAGACAACCGAACTCCACACCATCCTTCGTCTCCCCACTGGCATCTTCTACGCCAATGGCGTAAAAGCGAATGTGCTTTTCTTCGACAATCGAGCCGCCAGCAAGGCAGTCGCCACAAAGGAAGTCTGGTACTACGACTACCGCACCAACGTCCACCACACCCTCAAACGGAAGTCCCTGCGCCTCGAGGACCTGCGCGAGTTCATCACCTGCTACAACCCCAGCAACCGCCACAAACGCAAGGAAACTTGGCACGCCGAGAAAAACCCCGAAGGCCGCTGGCGAAAGTACAGCTACAAGGATCTCATCGCCCGCGATAAAACCAGCCTCGACCTCTTCTGGCTCAAAGACGATAGCCTCGCCGATCTCGACAACCTCCCCGAACCAGAAATCCTCGCCGAAGAAATCATCGAAAACATAGAGTCGGGCCTCGCCAGCTTCCGTGCCGTTGCAGCCTCTTTGACAAAGTAACGCCTACACCCCTTTCGCGATTCGCGAGCTCCTGCTTCCTCCCACTCGGAGCGATAAAAGGGGTCGTTCCTATAGGGGCTGTTGCCGGAATCCAATATCGGCAATATCGAGTCTGAAAAGGACGTTTTGAAATGTATTTATCAACGACTTCCCGACATCTTGCCTCGAATATCCCTAACGATTCATTTGGGCAACAGACCCTATACTCTTGTAATTTTGAAGACTTTTAACTGTGGACCGTGGGGTGCAGGGACAGTGTTGAATTCAAAATCGTGATACATTCGGAATGATCCGAGGACATAGGTTACACTTCCTGTGTCACATCCACGGCTCGGAGCTGCTTTCCGTTTTGTAGAGGGTTTTATCAACGATTTCGCTCAGGTTGCTCATAGGGAGGTAGGGGATGGTTACTGGGCCTGAACCCAATTGGATCGTCAGGTTTCCGAGATTCCGGATCCTTTGGCCGCGACTTTGTGCGATTCTGACGGTCTGCGTTTTCCGAATCGGGAAAATCGTGGTCTTGTTTCCGATGAATCCTTCTCGGATCGCTCCGTATTCGCCGGTGAACCAGTAGCCAAAACGGCGATAGCGCAGCATCACTGCGAGTAGTCCTGGAATCAGCAGGACGAGTCCGAAAAGAAACAATTCGCTTATCAGTATGCTAGGAATGGATACGATTATAGTGAGGGGGAGCACCCAGAAGTACAGAAACACTCGTTTCACGTAGCTGTGATGAATTTTTGTGAAGCCAGGTTGCGGGCAATCGGGAAAGACGATTGAGGCGAAAGTACCACTCGCGTCAGGCTTTAGGATAGGTACCTGGACGTGGGAGTCGCTCTTCGTTTCGTTGCTAGTGCCCACTTGACGGTATTGAAGCCGCACGCGTCCGAGTATTTTTTCCGCAAGATTCTGTGTGATGACGATGGACTGTACTTTAGACTTCTTAAGCGTTGTGGATTTTCGTTCGAACAATCCTGTGAGTCGAACCAACCGGTCGTTGTTGTCATGTAGCTCGTAGTTGTAGTTTTGTATCAACGCGCCAACTACCGATCCAGCAATCAAAGTCAGTAGAAGCAAGGCGGCTGTGAGGAATATTAACACCGTTATGACGAATGCTTTTAAGATTGGGATCGATTCGAATGGCGCGAGTATGCCCGAATACACGTATTCGAACAGGAAACTGAAAATTCGATCGGAAAACGGAGCGAGGGCGGCCAACGCGACGAATGCGAAATAACTGGTTAAACCCGATTTTGCCATCTCCCAGTTCGAGAGTTTCCGGCAAGCCATCGAAGAATCTGGGGATTTTGAGACTTCGTTCTCTTCGTCGTCTCTTTCCTCTTTCGGTTTTTCCGCCTCGAATACTCTGGTTCTCGTATCGATAGCAAACGCTTCTTTGACGCCCGGCAACTCGATTTCGGCTGCGTTGGACCCCGCCGATTCTACGATGCAGTTTACGACCTTGAACGGCGCGAAATAGAAGGGGCGGATTATATTGACGTTCTGTATTCTATCAAAATCGAGGTTGAGGAGTTCCTTTTTGAATACGCCTTGGTGTATCAAGATTTCTCCTTCATGGGTCTTGAATTTGAAATACCAGTAGTAGAAGAAGCTGTAAACCGTGATAAGAAGAAAGGCGGCGGGGAGCGCCACGCTGAACCAGAGCACTTTGTTATCAGCAAAAAACGAGATGGCTGCGATTCCGGGGATAATGCTCTGGATCGCATTCCTTAGGAGTGAAATCGTGAATTTGATAACGAAGTACGCAATGGAGACTGAGGAAAGCCTTTGCCAGCCGGTATCCTTGGATGGGATGGCTTCAGGTAAGCTCATTCAAAGACGCGCCCCAGTGCTTCGTTTTTGGCTTTATCCAGAATGAACTGCTTTATTCGATCCGCTCGCTCACTCTCGAGGCCGCTGATCTGCAGGTCCACCCCGGATCCGCCAGCGGTGTAGAGCCTGAGGCTACTCAAGCCGAGCTTCCGTTCTATGGGGCCCCTGTGAATCTCGATATGCTGAATTCTGTTGAGAGGAAGTAGCGTATGCTGATGCCAGAATAGGCCCCGCTTGAACACGATATCCTCCTCTCTCAGGGCAACTCCACGACGCTTATGCTCGGTGAAGTTGTACCACTGCAAAAGAAGAAAGAGGACAAGCCCCAGCAGCAATATTCCCAAATACGCAAGGAGCGGAAGGAGCGAAGTGGTTACGACTACCGTGGCTGCTACGAAAAGCACAGTGAAGGGTACGCAATTCCTCCAGAAGGGCGGCCAAGGAGCGGCGCGTGCCAGCGGTTCAAGCTCGATGTCTCCCCAGTGCGGGAGTTGATCGATCTCGAGTTGAGGATTCGAGAATGACTTAGCTTCTTCTTCCATGCTTTATTGGGGCAGTCTTTGAAAATCCTGAACAGTTTCGATTCTTATTAGGCGGTAGTATTCGAGCAGTTCGGTGACCTAGCACACGCTTATCAAAGGCAGGTCTTCCTCGAGCAGCACCTGCTCTTCAAAAGTGAACAGAAAAGCTATGCAGACCAATGCCATACGGTGGTGCCAGCCTTGCCACTTGCGTAACTGGTACCGGCTCCTCCTCAGTTCTTCCTTGGCCTGGGCGAAGGCATGCTCGATCCAAAACCGCTTGCACTGTACCGAGCCGATCCGCGTATCGGATCGGCGTCATTTTTTTATCTCCTTGTGGAAAAAATCAGTCTATCGCTTAACTTTGTATCTGAAATTAAACTACTTGAACGGAGATCTTAGCAAGAGTCTAGTTTAGCAAAGTAGAGTTAAGAACGGTTCAACGAGTTGCCAATTATCACTCTTTGTTGTACTCGCATTTAATTGAGATCTCACTCTCGTCCGCTTCGACCCAATCGCTCTCATTTCTAAAATATATGGTAACGCGGTCGTCATCCCGCTTCGCGGCAACCATAGCGTAATCCGGTTTGTCAGACGACGAATACGTTTGGAATCCGGCTTCTTCGAGAGCCTTGCGATAAAAGCCGATCACTTCTTGGCGAGAATCTTTAGTTGTAAATCTTGCTATCGATTCTTCCCTGTCACCGCTAGGGGAATCATATACATCACTAAAGGCCAAACGTGCATCAGGTACTTTGGCTAAACCAAAGGGAATAGTAAATTCTTCAGCGGCGGCCGTGCTCGCGAAAAACGCTGCGATAAAAGTCAACAATAGCAATGTACTCTTCATATGAATCTCCTGTGGTTAACTATTGAGATGAGAGTCGGTTGGATTCTATTTATAATGCCGGACTTTCACCGAAATGAGCAGCAAGTGAGGACTAAGGAATCTACCATTGTCAACTTTGGATCGACTGTCGCGTCGCCCAAGTCCTCAACCGCGAAGATCGCCAAGTTCCTGTTGAAAAAGAAGCTCGGTTTCCGCGCCATGCTCGACCTCACCCCCCCCTCGACGCCACCCTCGTCAAAGGCTTCCACGGCACCTGCCCCCAAAACAAAGCCGACTGGCCCCTTTTCATTTCCCCGTTCGAGCTTCCCGATCAATTGTCCCCCACCGACGTGTACGACCAACTCCTTGCCCGTTTCTAGAGGTACGATCGACCTCGCCGCAAGCCTGAGGCCTCCTCAGCCCCCCTCACGGTCAGTACAACCCATCGGACCCAAAACTGGACCGAGCGATTACAAATTTCGAGTACCGTTAAACTTTGAGATTGAATTCCGACAATTTTCAGTAGTCTTTTATGAGACTTTCCAAAAGGGCGGAATACGGGCCGCGGGCGATGATCGACCTAGTCATCGCGAAGTCCCTAGACTACGAAGTCGTGCCGCTGAGCGTGCTCGCCGAGGCCGAAAACCTACCGATCAAATTCCTTGAACAGATCATGATCGAGCTCCACCGAGCGGGCTTCGTCGCCACCCAACGCGGGAGTCGGGCGGCTATTACGCGGCCTAGGAGCATAGCGAAATCGAGATCGGGGATCTAGTCCGGACACTCGACGGGCCACTGGCCCCCATCAGATGTGCCAGCCAGACCGCCTATGAGCGCTGCTCTTGTCCGGACGAAGTGCACTGCGGGCTTCGGATGCTCATGATCGATGTCCGCAACGCCGTTTCCAATATCCTGGACCGCTACAGCCTGCAAAACGTAGTTGAGGTCACCCTACGCAAGATTCGCCGTAGCGGCGCCGACAACTACTTCATGCCCATGAAAAGACAAGTCCAACGAGAAGGCGACGCACGACAGCCCCGCCGACCCCAAAGACGGCTTCCTCGCCGAACTCATGAACGACTTGGGCAAGAAGGACCAATAAGGGACCCCTTTGGAAGTAAGCCGTTCGCGACGCCACAACCTGCACAAAACTCAGAGAACGCCAGCAGAGTATGGAAACCCTGCACTGAACGTAAGCTCAAAGGCTTCTCGGTACTCCACTCCCCGAACTCGTAACACACAATATCCTCGCCCTGCTTCGGGTTCCTTCGTGTCATTCGTGGGCAAAATGACCACATCCAGCAGCACGTCTCCCTTCCATCCCATCCGCGCCGTCGCCATAGATTTGGACGGCACCTTACTCGCGCCGGATCACAGCATCAGCGAGGAAAACCGAGCCGCCATCGCAGCTATGCATGAGGCAGGCGTAGAGATCATCCTCGCCTCCGGTCGACACTACCAAAGCATGCTGCCGTTCGCTCGATCCCTTCCAGAAGTGCGGTACATGGTCTCCGCCCAAGGCGGCTACGCGTCCGACGTCGATAATGAACAAACCTTCTTCGAATCGCACATGCCGACTGCTGACGCCAAAGCAGCCATCAACTTCGGACTCGAAAACCAACTGGCTATTGTCGCTTATGCCGCAACGGGGCTCTACTCCCTAACCCCTCCCTCCAAATGGCTCGACTACTACACCAAGTTGGCCGGCATTACTCCTACTCCCACCACGTCAGAAGCGATCCTTGAGGAATCCATCTTCAAGATAGTCTATTTCGAAGCCAGCGAGCGACTCGACGAGGTACAAAAGTACCCATACTTGCGCGACAGCCAGCTCTATACTGTGCGATCGATGGAGAACATCTTCGAGCAAGCGGATCCAAAAACATCAAAAGCTTCCGCCCTCAAGCCCCTCATCGCACACCTCGGCATCGACGCATCCGAGCTCGCTACCTTCGGAGACGGCAACAACGACATTCCCATGTTCGAACTCTCCGGTTTTTCCGCGGCAATGGACCGCGCCTGGACCGGCCCCAAAGAGGCCGCCACTCTCGTAACACCCGACGGACCACCGGAGACCTCCTTCGCCCGCGCCATCCAAGCAATGCAGCGCCACTATCAAAACGGATCCTAAAGAAGAAGCAGATTTCATAAGGACCTATTGAAAAACGGGAGCCAATTCGGCATAGATTTGTCGGATCGCCTAACCACTTCTTGTGAATCCCCGCTTTCGTAAACCAATCCGTATTCTTCTCCGGACGATTGTCGTTCTCACGACCCTGCTGCTCATCGGGGTCGTCTGCCTCTGGGGGCTACGAACCCGGCTGCTCACATCACTCGCCAAGGACTACCTAGAGGAGCTCGGTATCGAGGACCCGCAGCTCACTGTCACAGACTTACAAACCAATTCCCTGAGCGTCGGTAAGTTGAAAATCGCCTTCGACGGGTCCGAGCTGGCTGCCAACAACATCGTCGTCAGCTTCTCCTTATCCGAGCTGCTGAAATCTAATCGTATTCAGGAAGCCCGCATCGACGGAGCTACCTTCACCCTTCAACTCCCCGAGCAATCGGCGGGAGCCACCGGCGAGCAAGCAGAACCACCCACCCTTGCCGAACTCGCCAAGCTGCTGGACTTATCCAGCTTTTATCCTCTCCCCTTCCAAAGTATCCAAATTTCCGATTCAAGCCTAACACTAAAGCAAGGTGACATCTCCATTCCCCTTTCCCTCGAAGCCAACGCAACCGCCACCAGCCCGCAATCGCTAGACTTCCATGCCCTGCTCGCTCAAGCCGAAAACTCGCTCCAATTGCAGGCCAAGCTCGCATCGCCTACTCTAACCCAAGCGAGTGTGTCCCTCGAGCTTGAGAATCCTATTTCTCTACTCGACCAGTACCTTCCTTCTTGGAAAGACGAAGTTCCCGAGCTCACAACGATCAACAGCGGCCCTCTCTCCCTGCAAGCCCTCTTAAAACAACAAGAATCAGCGGATCCAACTTTGGACCTTTCGTTCGAGATTTCTGAATTGGATTTTGAATACGACGAGATATTCGGAACGCTCCCATTGCTCACCGCAACAACGTACTTCACCGACTTCACGCGCATCCCGATCCTCCTCGAATTCTCGCCCAATCGCCTTATTCGCGACACACTGGACGTAACGCCCCGTCAAGAGATCGCACTAGACGTAAATATAAAAGACCTCAGTGTAGTTGAGATCCAAACACGTTTTCCAATCGTTTGGACTTACGATTCAGACCTAGTCAGTGCTCACAGCGACATCGAGCTCAGCTACCAGCTCGATGTCGACGAAGATCCGCTGCGAGCCCTGATTTCGAACACCAAGTTCACAGTCAGCGATTTCGAGCTAGCCCCGTTCACTATTTCCGCATCGGGCTCTACCAGCAAAATCAACTTCCAAACAAGTCTACTTGAACTCTCAACCTCAACCCCAGCCTTCATCCACGGGGGTCGCGGCAACGTGTTGATTCCGGAGGCAACGGACGAAGCGATCTCCGTGTCCTTCGCAGGCAAGCTCCATCCGGAACCGCTGGTCATCAAGGAGTCTCGAGCGATCATGCCCTCGTCCGACCTTAACGTAGAAACCCAAGTATTCGACACACATACCGACATCCAACTCACTCTCGCCGCGATTCCATCCAGCCCGCTCCTTTCCATTCCAGATGTCGCCACTCTTCAAGGAGTCCTGAACTTGAGCGTTAATCTCCAGACGCAATCTGACTCCGACACTCTGTCGGGAAACGCGATTTTCGACGCATCCAACATATCGATACAATCTAAGTTTGTATCTGGAACCGGCATTTCGCTCCAAACTAAACTTGATTTCCTAGACCTAGACAGTACCCGACTCTCACTCATTGATCTTTCCGACGAGCAGGCACTGACCGAAATTCTATTGCAGGTTGCAGCCCAGGTCGACTGGCAAGCCAGCCAACTGACGACTCCAGACTTCAATGCGCAGTGGAGCGGCGGCAGCTTCTCGCTCAATCCAGAAAACAACCAGCTTCTTCTCTCCTCCTATGTCGGCGCCGGAATACTCGAGCTCGATCAAATCCGACTTGATCAAGTCTACATCGAAAACGAGCACCGTGGAACGCTCACCCAACTAACAGGACGCTCACAAGCCTCGACGATGCTCGATGGAATCAACTTACAAATTGACAGCCAGCACAGAATCAACGCTCCACTCACCAATCTGTCGTTGTCGGGTGAATACACTCTCGTTCCCGTAAGCATCGTGCACTCCGACCTGCCAGGACGTTTCAAGCCCGAACTTGCCGGACTCTCCGTTTCCGCAGATATACACGCAAATGGCACTTTTCGTGCGAGTTCAGAAAACGCTGACGGCTCACTCTCGCTCAAGGTTCGCAAAGGCACGATTTCCTATCCCGCTTCCCAGGTCAAGGCTGGGGGGCTTACCATCGACATCGAGCTGGCCTCCATTGCAAAAGTCGACAGCGGCGATGCCTCTTCCTCTATTCACATAGAAGACATCGAGGCCGGCGACCTCAGATCGATCCAAGCCGACAGCCAATTCAGGATCCACAGAGGCGAAACACTTTCCATCGATTCCGCAAATGTGTCGCTCTTCGGCGGGCAGGCAAAGCTTGGCTCCACTCAAATTCCTCTCAACGGTTCCGACTTCAAAGGCAGCTTAGAACTGCATTCATTTGACCTTGCCCAAATCGCGAGCTACATCGACATCTTCGACGGGCAAATGCAGGGGAAAGTAAGCGGCTACCTGCCCTTTCGCCTTAGGAGCGGCAACTTCGAGCTCTTGCGCGGCGATCTTCGTCTGCCTGACGGAACCCTCGCTTCGCTCAAGTACAATACGACCGGACTTCTAACCGACAACAGTCCTAAGCCAGAAAAATCCAGTTTATCGGATCGATTGCTCAAGTTCCTCAAAGTCAATCCAGATCTCGCAGCCGAGCAGGCGCTCGGAGACATCACCATCACGACCTTCGAAACAGAACTCTTTCCGGAAGATGACCCCAAGACCCCTATCCGCATCCGTCTAGAAGGCGTCGCACACTCGGGCGTGGGAGACATTCCGGTCGTCATCGACACTCAAGTCCGCGGATCCCTCAGCGAGCTCTACAATTTTCTCATTCGCTTAAATTCACTTTAAGTCGCATAACGTCTAAACAAGAAACAAGCCCCCATCGCGGCGGTCCCAAGCTTCTGTCACTTAACCCCTATCCAAATCTCGTGAAATACATCGTAGCTCTCTCCTCCCTAGCCCTCGTCGCCATTGCCGCGACTGGCTGCATCAACGTGCGTACCCATAGTAGCTTTGACCCGATTTACATGAACCTCACCATCGATTTGCAGGTAAAGCTCCAGAAGGAGCTCGCCGATGTCTTCGGCGATATCGACGCCGCTTCCAGCACCGTAAACGAATCTGAATAAGCCTCTTCACCCAACCGTCAAAACGATCATGAAAACACTTTCCCTCACTCGCATCCTTCCGCTTCTAGCCTTACTCCTAGCTCTCGTACCGAGCTTCGCCATCGCCCAGTCGTCTGATGAAGACGCCATAAAGCAGCGTATCATCGAGCGGGTTGCCGCTGTCGATGCTCTCAAGCTCGCCGGGAAAGTCGGCGAAAACAACGCTGGTTTGCTCGAGCAACGGGCCATGCTAAAGCCCGACGAAATCAAGCTCATGAACGAGGAAAACGCCGACCGCCGCGCCCTATACACCCTCGTCGGCCAACGAATTGGTCTCACTGCCACCGTAGTTGGCCAGGGTCGCGCCGAAGAGCTCCGCAAAAAGTCTGCCGCAGGCGTCTGGGTCCAGGACCCTCAAGGTGCCTGGTCCCGCAAAAGCTAGCCCGCCTTACACCTTCTTTAACACGAGCGATACGTTCGCCCCGCCGAAGCCGCTGCTATTGCTCAAAGCAATACGCGGCCCCTCGTCCAAGGTCTCACGTATCACATTCACTCCTTCAAACTCGGGATCGAGCTCTCGGATATGAGCAGACCCCGGGGTGAAACGTTCCTTCAGCGATAGGGACACGATCGAAGCTTCCAAAGCGCTAGCCAAAGACAACCCATGACCCGTCAACGCTTTCGTGCTCGAAACGCGAGGCCCGTGTCCTTGTTTCCCGAATACCTCTTTAATAGCACGCCCTTCGCTTAAATCTCCGACCAAAGTCGAAGTCGCATGGGCATTTATGTAGTCCACTTGGCTGGCATCTAGCGAGGCAGAACGCAGGGCGCGTTGCATCGCTTCCACGAGGCCAACCCCTTCCGGATGAGACATCGCTACATTGTGTCCATCGCTAGCCTGTCCCCATCCGAGGACTTCGGCGTAGGGCGTTACTCCGCGGCGCAGCACTTCTTCCTCGCTTTCGAGTACCAGGACTGCACCTCCTCCTGTACTTACAAAACCATTACGCCTCCTATCGAAGGGACAGGAAGCCAGGGCTGGATCACTCTCCAAGGACAAAGCTCGCATACCGGAAAATGGTAGCAGAGATTCGTCGTTCAAATCCTCCCCTGCCGCCACGAACATACGCTTCTGCCGCCCCAATGCGATGTCGTCATAGGCGAAGCCCATAGCATGGCCCGATGAGGCGCAAGCGGACGAAAAACCACATGAATTTCCCCGGATCTTGAACTGAGCCACCAAATTGAAGCTCAATGTCCCCGCGATAGAGGCCACGATACCAGTTGGCGGGCAACGCATCGGGCCGAGCTGATGCAGCCGCGTCGTGTTCTGGTGGATCAATCGGGTCGAGCCCCCCGAAGACGTATATATTCCCGTATCCAGATTCGAGATATCCGGCTCCTCTAGCCCGGCACTCTCGATCGCTTGAGCCATGCTTACATGCACGTAAGGACCATGCGGAGGTAGAGAGCGCATCACGTCTCGACGAATCCGATACGGAGCGGGCAAGGTCCAATCCTCGAAATCGGGAGAACTCACGTCGAACCCTTTTACGGTCCCAGCAAGCTTAACCTGACTCGGGATGCTGGCATTTTGCGGAGTGAAGGCTTCGAAACCGTGCTTCAAGCTGCGCAAGCTATCCACCACTGTTTGCACATCGTTTCCGATGCTGCTCACAATTCCAATCCCTGTTACAAATACTCGCTGAAGTCCCATGAAACCTGCTTCGTTTTCCAACGAAAACACGACGCGAGCCTAAATAAGTCGAGCCTAAGCTTAGGCTCAAGCCTTGGCAGGTGTTTCTTCAGCCGGAGCCACGATCAAAGTAATCTCCTCCGCCGTCGCAGCCTTTTCTCCGCCGACAGTGATCTTACCCGAATAAACCACCATAGGATCGCGACGACGCTTCAATTCTACGCTCAACTCGAGAGTGTCGCCCGGCTTGCATACCCTACTGCATCGCACACCGTCCGCACCGGTGAAAAAGATCGAGTCTCCAACCGATTCCAGAGCAGCTTCATCAGTCGAGAGAAAATGGAAAACTCCTAGCTGCCCGAGGGCCTCGAGCATAATCGAAGCAGGGAAAACTGGATTATTCTTAAAATGTCCCGCTAAGAACGCTTCCTTACCGGAGATTTTGTAAGTCCCTTTCGCCTTCGGTCCATCTATTTCAGCAGCCTGCAAAAACAGAAACGGCTCCTGCTGGGGCATCACCGCCGCAATTTGCTCGATTGGGTACGACTTGGCCTTGGCGTCCACTTCCACACCAGAGAGCTTGGCAGCGATGAACGCCTTCAAGTCGCCGACCGTGCGCAAATCCCAAAGCTCCTCGTTCTTAATGCTCACCCCGAGGGACTCCTCTACCATCATAATCGCCTCGAACATCGTGAGCGAATCCATGCCGAGGTCTTCCATGAACTTCACCGAATCATCGCCATCTTTCAGGGTGTCGACGACCTCTGGCTCAAGGAATCGCTCTATAATGCCTAGAACCACCGTCGGGACGAGGCTGACGTCGCCACTTTGACGAAACGCGAGGGCAGCCTTAATTGTTTCCGGAGAACAGCGCTTGAGTGACTCCTTCAGGAGGTCGTCTGCACTTTGTTCGGCGGGTCTTGCGTGCTGGTTTGGCTTGGTAGTCTGCTCAGACATGTGAAGCGTGTAAAAAAGGACGGCCGCTTGCCCTTGTAAACAGCAAAAGAGAGGCCAACCCCACATCCAGTAGCGCAATCCCGTCCAACAATGGAACCCCTTAATTGATTAGGCTAGGAATAGTCGCCCGCTTTTAGAGTTGATTAGCCCATGCTCATTGCCTGCAATTAATTCAGAATCCGAACCAGCCCGCGACAGCGCCGGCAATCTCTTAAAATGGAACACGCCGCCAGCGCACCGATCCTGATACTCACACACGAGTTCGCCCCGACAAAGGGTGGGATAGCCACATTCACGGAAGAAATGGCCCGAGCTGCCGTCAAACTAGGCCGCACCGTAGAGGTTTGGGCCCCAAAAACCGCTTCTCCGGAAGACTCGGACTTCCCTTTCGACATTCGCCGACTCGAGCTCAAAGGCAGCCAAGACCTCTCCTGCCAAGCCCGTCTCGCTATGGAAATGATCCGGGAGCGTCGACGCCTGAGAAATGCGATCGTGTATCTCTGCGACCCTGGTCCAGTCCTCGCAATGTGCTACTTGCAATTCTTCAAGTCCTTCAAACCGCGCAAGCTCATCCTCACCTTCCACGGCACCGAAATCCAAACCTTCGCCGCCAATCCCGGAAAACGCCTGGCCGTAAACGCCCTCATTAAGCGAGCCGACCGCATCAGCACTCCATCCGAATATACCCATGGCCTACTGAAACAGCATTTTCCCGAGGCCAAATGTAAGACTTTTCTTACCCCGTGCGCCCTACGTTCCGACTTCGCGGAACTCGAGAACCGGCAAAACCGCAGCTCAAAAAAGGTGCACATCCTCACCGTTGGCCGCATCCATCCGCGAAAGGGCCAAGCCTTCATCCTCGAAGCCCTCGCCCAACTTCCCCGCCAGCTTCGCCGGCAGGTGACGTTCTGGCTCGTCGGCACCGGAAAGAAACACGGCTACGAAACAGAGCTCCGGTCGCTCGCCGAAAAGATGGACTTCGGGGTCTCTTTTTTCGGAGACGTCTCGACCGAAGAGCTCGAGGACATCTACGCCAGAGCTGACATCTTCTCCATGACTAGCGTCAACTTCCGTAAGAGCGTCGAAGGCTTTGGGCTTGTTTACTTGGAAGCTGCAGCCCACGGACTCCCCATCATCGCCCACCGCATCGGAGGCGTTGCCGAGGCCGTCTCCCACGGCGAGAACGGAATTCTCGTCGAACCAGGCAACCAATCCGAGCTCACGGCCGCTTTCTCTACCCTAATCCAAGATCGTGAGCTGCGCGAAAAAATGGGACGCAACGGCAAGAAGTGGGCACGCCGCAACACATGGCTGCAATCGGCCGACCTCCTCTTCAACCGCTGGGACATCACCATCGATCCGTCTCTCGACGAATCGGAGCAAGCCGTCGAGCTCTGCTCCTGAAGAATCGTTTTAAGAAAGCATCTAGTTTGCAACGAGCCTAGCTCGATTTCGAACGAAGACTATTGTCACGCGATTCAATCCGTCATTCTCTCCTCCCATGATCGAAAGCGTCACCACAATCCAAGTACGCTACGCGGAAACCGACATGATGGGTATAGTCTATCACGCCAACTACCTACCATGGATGGAAATTGGCCGTACAGAGTTACTGCGAGAAAACGGCCTTCCGTACAAGGAAATCGAAGCCCGCGGACTCATGCTTCCCGTCCTCGACGTCAGCGTGAAGTATAAACGCCCTGCTAAATACGATGATACAGTAACCATTCACACCCGTATTACCGAAAAGCCGTCCATCAAAATCAAGATCGACTACCAACTGACCCGCGGCGAAGAGCTCTTAGCCACCGCCAGCACCACTCACGCTTTTATAACCCCCGACGGCCGCCCCACCAAGCCCCCCGCCTTTTTCCGAGAAGCGATCGACAACAAATTTTAACGGAGGGACGGGTTCCACCCCGCCCGCGTTGCGAGATCACCCCGCATCCACATACTCCGCCAAGACGCCTTCGTCGGTCTCACCGTCTTTCGCCTCAGCGAGTAATTCATCCGCATCGTCACCACAAAGTTGATACACCGCCCAGACAGCATGTCCTCGCACCATCGGCTCGTCATCGCTCTCCGCAATCGAAACCAACTCTCGTTTCACTTCCGCCAAAAACGCGTCCCGCTCCGCATCGCTCGCTTCCTTCGGCCACCAGTCCTCGCACCTCAGCAGGTTCCCCGCAGCCACGCAGGCATTGCGACGCAATCCGCTGCGCTTCGTACGCTTTTGGGGCATCTTCCGAAACACCTCCTGATAGGTCGCCACGTCCAAACGCAACAGCTCCAAAAGCCCCAAGTCCACTGGAGCATAGCGAGCCTCTAAAAGCTGTAAACGCCCCGCTTCGGCAAAGCGATTCCACGGACAGACATCCAAACAAATATCGCAACCATAGACACGCCCGCCAAACTTCGCCCTGAGTTCAACCGGAATCGTCCCTCGATTCTCGATCGTCTGGTACGAAATACACTTCCGCGTATCCAAAATCCCTGGCTCCACGATCGCCTCCGTCGGACAGGCGTCCATACAGCGGGTACACTTCCCGCACAACAAACCCAGGTGGTTCGACTTTTCAGAGGGTGCATTCTTCTTCAAGCCCTCATCTGCCTCGATATCCAAACTCACAAATACCGTCGCCAGCAAGAGCCAATTCCCATGCTCCTTGGAAATCAGCATACCATTCTTGCCTTGCCAGCCCATACCAGCCGCAGCAGCCCAGCCGCGTTCCATCACCGGTCCAGTATCTGTGTAGAAACGATAATCCTGTGAGCCCAAGCCAAACCGCTCCTCTAACATTGCGCCGAGCGACCTTAGTCCCGCCAGTACCGTGTCATGGTAATCTCGATACAGCGAATACTTCGCAAAACCCGTCTGGGTGCGTGCTGACTCCTCCTTCGGAGGCAGGTAGTTTACCCCCAACATGATAACCGAGCACGCGTCTTCCAACACCAGGCTCGGATCCAAACGCTTCTCTATCGAACGAGCCATCCACTCCATGTCAGCGTGATAGCCAGCCGCGATCCATTCCTTCAACCGATCATTCGACACCGGACTCAAATCCGTGAACCGGACCGCATCGAAACCTAGACCCAGGATCGACTCTCGAAACGACTCTTTCTCCTGACCTGAAATCATTCTGTCCACTGAGCTGACTCAAGTTTATAGGATCGGCATACATGACTTACCACTTCGCTCACTGTACGGCCTTCCGTAAGGATGCAGCAATGAGCTTTCTGGTAGATAGGATCACGTACTGCCAGTAGCTTCTCAATTTCCGACAGTGGATCCTCGACCTGAAGCAGCGGACGGTTGGAATTGTGACGCGTGCGCTCGTAAATTCCCTTGGCCGTAGCGATCAGCGAAAACACCAACCCGCGCGACTTCAGCAGCCTCATCATACCTGGTTGCACCGCTAGGCCTCCCCCGCATGACACAAGGTTTCCCTCAGCAGTATGCCCGGATTCTATGAAAGATTTCTCCATTTCACGGAAAGCGTGCTCCCCTTCCGCCGCAAAAATCTCCGGAATCGATTTCCCCTGCAAAACCTCGATCGCGTGGTCACTGTCGACGAATGCCAAACCCATACGCTGGGCGACCTGTCGACCCACCGTACTTTTTCCAGTCCCCATAAATCCCACGAGGTAAAGGTTTGGCTTCTTTTTCATCTTCATAAGGCAGCCTTGCACCCAAAAGCTACCGCCCCTCATAGTCTACCCAAATTTACGAACCCGAAACTCCCATTCCGAAACAACTCACAGCAATCATCTTCGGAGGTGGCCTCGCCGGCACGATCCTCGCAGAACGCTTCACTGCCAACGGACAAAAGGTGCTGCTCGTGGACGCGCCCCAGCACTCCCGCTGCTCCCGTGTCGCCGCCGGCCTGATAAACCCTATCGGCGGCAAGCGACTCAAGCTTGTCTGGCAAGCCGACATCCTCATCCCTCACGCCAAGGCATACTACCAACAACTCGAACAACAACACGCCACCTCTCTCTTCCACCCACGCGCCATCCACCGCTATTTTTCCAACCAGCAAGAAGCCCAGATCTGGCAGAAACGAAAAGGCGATCCCGATCACCAACGGTGGGTCGGCTTCTCAGATGACACCCATTTCACCATCCCCAACGCCGGCTACCTCGACACCAAAGCTCTCCTCGAACTTCTTCAAGCCCAACTTGCTCAGCAAGACAGCCTCCTGTCATCAACATTTAACTACGACAAAGTCCACCTCACTGAAAAGGGCTTAGCCTTCCGTGACTACACCGCCGATTTCGCGATATTCGCAGAAGGCCACCTCGCCACCCGCAACCCTCATTTCCAGTTCGTCCCCTACAAACCCGCAAAAGGCATCATCGCCACCATCAAACTCCATTCTCCACCCGAAACCCACCCCTCGGAACCAAGCCGCCCAATAATCCTGAAATCAAAATTCATCGTACCCCGCCACGATGGCAGCATCCAAGTCGGAGCTACCTACAATTGGGACGATCCCACCGACACTCCCGACCATGCGGGTATCCAAGAATTGAAACAATTCCTCGACGCCGAACTCGGTACCGACACCTGGCAGTTCGATGATATCCAAGCCGGCGTCCGCCCCGCCACCGCAGGAGCCTACCCAGTCGTCGGCCCACACCCCGAACACCCGCATCTCATCGCCTTCAACGGCTTCGGCAGCAAAGGCTCCCTCCAAATCCCCTATTTCGCCGACGCCCTCATCAAGAGCCTCTCCCAAAGATCCACAATCCCTCTCGAAGTCCTCCCTTCAAGATTCATAAGAAAGCCCGCCAGCAAGGCCAAACGCTGGATCGCAACAAACGTCGTCAAAGAAACCATCCTCGGCAATCTTAGGCCCGGTGACACCGCCATCGATGCCACTGCAGGCAACGGCCACGACACCCAATGGCTCGCTGAAAAAGTCGGCCCTTCCGGACATGTATTTGCCTACGACATACAGGAACAAGCTATCTCCGCCACCTACCAGCGGCTGGCTAAACAAAACCTCCTCTTGCAAACCACGCTCCTCAAAGCTGGCCACGAAACCCTTCTAGAGACGGTCCCTGCCCTGCACCGTGGTCAAATCGCCGCCATCGTCTTCAACCTTGGTTTCCTGCCCGGAGCTGACACCAGGTTAATCACCCAAGCTTCCACAACTCTAACCGCTCTTCGCGCCAGCCTCGAAATCCTCAAGCCCGCAGGCATCCTGTCCGTCACTCTCTACCCTACCCATTCAGGCGCCCAACAAGAAGTCGATCAAGTCCTCGAATGGTTTCACGCCCTTCCTGAAGACTCATACCAAAAGTGCATCGTCGAGCATCCCCAGAATAATCCTAGCTCCCCCTACCCACTTTTCGTCAAAAAGCACAAGGAGAACAAAACATGAAAACCACCGCATTATTGACAGGAGCAGGGTCCATAGAAAACGGCTGGGCTCCGGTTCTTCGTGCCCTTGACCTGAGTGAGGAGAAGGGCCATCTAGCCAATTTCATTTTCTCGACGCAGGTTTATCAACTGCGTTTTTTTGCCCGCCAACTAGTGCAAAAAGGCCTGAAAGATCCCCAAAAGCAAGAATGTCGTAAGGTCCTTAAGAAAGCATCAGATGATCTATCTAAAATAAAAGCAAAAATAGCGAAAGAACTGCACCAAGCCCAAGATATTCATCTCAGGCGCTACTTCTCAGAAATTTACACTAAACACATTTCCGGAAAGACAGACGGAATTGTTCCATTGACAACAAACTGGGATCTCCAACTTGAAAAGACACTGACGACATACGGGTACAACGGAGAGGTACTGCACCTCCACGGCAGTATAGCATATCCCGAAACATTATACCTCCCCACAGAGGCAATGGGAGAACCGTATTGGAACGAGGCACAACAAACGGAATCGATCAAACAGCACGAGGAAGCTCTACGCGAACTTTTGAAATGCAAACGTCTCATCCTCTACGGCATCTCAATCTCCGAACTCGATCCTGAATTGGGCATGCTCCTTGGGGCTACAATTCGAGAATTCGAAGAAGTGGTCATCGTCGACCCTAACCCAAACCCGATCAAGCAGCGGATCGAAAATTTAATGAAACGCGGAGAACCAAAAACAGAGAACTGCCGAATAATTGAAGACTTAGTAACCTAAATCGCTCCAATCCCCATAGGCAACGCCAACCATCCATCTTCAAAATCCATCTGTGAAAATCAGTGATATCTGTGGTTAAAAAATCACCGCGTCAGCCTCCGAATCTCTTCCCCAAACTTCGGATACGCAGCCAACAACCCATTCCGCTCTCCGATTTCAAACCCGTCCCATTCAAATCCCGGCGTCACCACGCAGCTCATCAAGGTCCAGCCCAGAGCCCCAGACGCCTCCGGCCCTTCTCCAAACCAGCACCCCGCCTCGAAAACCAGATGCGGTGTTTCCCTACCCAAGACATCAGTTCGGCCCACCCCATTCGCTCCGATTCGAAACACCTCAAACGGATCCCCATCCAAAAAGAAGAACTGCTCCACCGCATCCAAGCGGTGCAGTGCCGAGAATTCCTCTCGCGTAAACAAGGCATAGATAGTCGTACTGCAGGCCCGACCGCCTTCATCCTTCGCTCCGGTATGAATACGCCGAAACCATCCTCCCTCATGGTCCAATCGCTCCAGCCCCAAGCGTTCGATTAATTCCTCTTTCCACATCACCGTAGCTCCGACCAGTCCGCGTTAAAATAATTCGCCTTGATCCGGATTCTCCATCAAGGCCGGACAAAAAGTTGCATATCGTTTCCGCCAATCATTGAGCTTTTTGACGTAATAGACGGGGTCGTAAGGACGCTCCTCTTTGTCATATCCGGCCACCGGATACGCTCGCTGCCAATCAGAGCTTTGCCCCGTCTTCTTTGGTTGGATGAAGTAAGAAACGCGATCTCCCATTCCCACTGCCTTTTCCATTTTCAAGGCCACCTCAGCCGAAGCGCGACGCGGCTTTCCCACTGTCTCCATCTTCTTTTTGTATGCCTCTGGACTTTGGCTCAGAACCTCGGATTTGGCTATTTCCTCTACCGGCAGCTCCTGATCCTTAATTCGAGTCTCGACATCTAGAGCCACTCGAACCGGATCCTCTTTCGTCGCGCCCAAAAGACTATAGATCAATTTCCAAGTGAGATCTTTCAAGAACGGTTCCATTCCCCGAGAACGCAGCCCCGATCCACGAATCGTCACCTTTTCGCCATCATATAATGCATAGTTCTTCGCCTTGTAGCAAAACATGGATACATATTTTCCATCGTACTCGAGCTCGATTCCTTCGGGCAATATCTCCTGCGCTTTCGCGAGCAAGCGTGCTTCGTCATCGAAATACTTCCCAGCCGAGACATAGATGCCGTCCGTATCCGCCTCCAGCGGCTCGCAACCCGCCTCCCGAAAAAACGCGATCAAGGACTGCAAGATCTCGCGTCCCTTGGCCGTGACTTCCGCTGCCAACTCCGCATCGCCAAACCGTGCTCCGGAGAAACCGAGGTAACCATAAAAGGAGTTGATCAAAATCTTGAAGCTAGTCTGTCGCGCATCGTATTCACCCGCCAATGACGGATCTTCAATCTCTCGAGCCAGCTTCTTATATTTAAGTCGATATTCCCGTAGGCGCTTGAGCATCGGGATGAAAACCTGCAGATGATCACGCTTGGGGTTTCGATTGATCAGCAAGAGCAAGCTCGGATACAGCGAAGCCACGTCGAAATGCAGCACTTTTTCGTAAATACCTTCGGCGAAACTCGCGGTATAACCTCCTTCAAAGGAACTCACCTCGCCAGGCATCGGACAAGTCGCACGCGCATGATAGTACTCCTCTTGAAATACGAGGTCCACTTTGCTGGCGGAACCGCGCAAACAGGCTTCTTGCAGTGTCGTCGGAAACGCTTTCGCCTGTTCGAAATAAGTGGGTAACAAGCGATTTGCGACTCCCTCGGTCTCCCGCAAATCATCGCGTAAATAGTCCAGAAAGGTCTCTCGGTCGTCATCGAACATGTACTGGATCTTTGCTCCTTCGATGTATGTCCGCTCCTCGCCTTCTTGAGAAGTCACGCCAAAGAATTTTGCTACGTCCTTCAGACCATACGACATCAGTTCGCGCGTAGTGATATCGAAGATTTGCACCAGCAAATATGTGTCGACCACGGCCCGACCGGGAATATCACAACGCGTATAGTCTATCATTCTCTCCGCCACACGAATCCGTGTCTTGCGAAAGCTCGCATCCTGGCCATAGCGGCCCCACTGACTCCCAAGCTTGAAGCGCCTAGCACGGCGCCACAGATAATCGAGGTCGAACTTGAAGATGTTATGCCCTTCTATCACATCCGGATCCAGGCTCTGAATACGCTCGTTCAACTGTTTGAGCAATGCGCGTTCCGCTGCGTCAGTGCGCTCTTCCAAAACAAGCGTTTCGACCTTGTCCCCACAGCGTAACCCGATCGCGAGCACGCGATCCCCTTTTCGAGTTGGGCTGCTGAAAGCCCCTTCTACTTCGCAGGCTGTTTCGATATCGAGCTGAAGCCGCCGCAGATCGGCAAACTTCATTCCATCGAAGAGCCGGAGCCGTTGCTCCATCAGGAATTGGCTTTCCAACAAACGTATCCAATCGATGGAGCCACCACGACCATGCTCTTTTACAAATCCACGATAACGATCCAAGGAGTCGAACCGGACGAGATGGTTGTATTCACCATTCCCTGACAAACTCTCCGCTACGACACCTTCGGTCTCTGCCGACGCAAACTCTTCCCGTCCCCAGACAAAGGGTACAAAGGGCTTCGTTTCCTCCCGACGCTCTCCAGTCGAATTCGCCCAAGTCAAATGAGCTACGCCCTCCGGGCTTATCCACACACCGCAAAGAGATTCCAAAACAGAGCCAGTCATTCCAAACCGTAGCGCGGAGTTTCACCCTGCGTCCACGCAAATCACCAACGCCAGCTGCTCCCTTATTTAGCGGGGTACTTCGCCATCAGTCGAATATTGTCGTCGATCTCCTCTGGTGACCGAGCCCCAATTGTCATGGAATCTAGGTATCCTAGATTTTGGGCGAACTCCATGCACTCTTCGCGCTTGTCGACCAAGCCACCTGCTCCAAAAATCTTCATCCCGATCACGTTGGCCCCGCGCTCCTTGAAGCGACGCTGCACCGGCATGACTTCCTCGGGGGTGCCGTCCATGTGTTTTCCATAAGGATTGATACGAGTCAACGCGACCTCCACCCACTCCGTCTCGGCGGCTCGTTCGAGAGCGCTCAAAGTGTGGCAGGACATTCCAAGAGCACGAATGACACCTCTGTCCCGATACTCATGCAACACCTCGATAAAGCCAGCCATATCCTCGTCCCACTCCGGCGACATGACATTATGCATCAACAGAATGTCGATCACCTCTACGTCCAGTTCCATGCGGAACCGCTCCACTGCGGTGCGGGCCGAACGACGCTGTTCGTCCAAGCTCATTGACTTGGGGTTCTCGTCGTTGTAGCGCCACCAAAGCTTGGTCAGGATGGTCACCTCATCTCGCGGGATGAAGCGCAAAGCTTCGCGGAAGTAGTAGTGAGTGCCATACAAGTCCGCCAAATCGAACAAGCGAATGCCTCGGTCGTACCCGTGCCTCAGCAAGTTTACGAATTCCTCGAAACCTTGACGCGTTTGGTCAGATTGCCGATCCCACCCATTAAATCCCGTACCTTGAGCGAGGCGCGTAGTCGTGATACCAGACTTTTCGAAAGTCACCTTCGGGATTTCCGGCAACGTTCCTCGAGGCTTAGAGTAGGCGACAGAACCGATCAATGGCGCTGCCACGGCAGCCCCTGCGACACGACCAAGGAAATCTCTACGCTTCATATATCAGCTGGGTTGGGGTTTGCGAAAGCTTCTCTAATCTGAGGCAAGTCCTCGCTCAGCTCAGACAGAAACAAAGAAGCCCCAAGGCGAAACGCCTCGAGGCCGGAGAAAATTGCGCCGAGAAGGCAAAGCTAAAACGGGCGAAAGTAGACCATGTAAACCGCCACGCCGACCGCGATAATCAGACCTGAGAGAACAAATCCCTTTGGCTTCTTGTAAGCCATACCTGCTAGTCCCATGAGGAAGAGCCAAGCCACTAGCTTGACGATGATCCAACCCGCCGAATAGCTGTAGCCGAGTTTGGCGATCAAACCAAAAGCACCCACGAGGGCAATCAGGCCAACGGTACCGTTGATGGCCATCATCTTTGCCTTCTTATGCTTCTGCGGATTAGCAGCGATGTAGAAGATCGAGCCGCTGAGCATCAGGATCGAAAAGACGTGGATTAGGGAATAGATTTTCGGGTCCATATAAGACCACCTCTACCAAGCCTTTAAGCGAAAGAGCAATCTAATGAATCACTCTTCGTAAAAAAAAAGACGCGTACCCCACCATTGTGCCGTATGCCAAAGGGGCTCATAGTCCTGTTTAAATACAAGTGGGCGACCGTCGGACAACCTCTGCTTTCCGGTTTACGGCTTAGCATCAACCATCCTTCGAGACTCCCGTAAAGGTAAAGTAGGCGATGAGCGTTTTATCAGCACCTCGAACACCGCAGGGTACGCGAAGACCTTGGATATTCAGCGACACCAGCAACGCGTCAACCCCAATGCGATGACCCTAAAAGTTTTGCTTCTTTTTTGACGCCGGACCGCGAAACAGCCCGCGAGCTAACCACGCACTGATCAGCAAGTTGCCGAGCAAAAAGCCGAGAACTTGAGGTTCGCCAAAGATTTCACCTAGGCGATATCCGCCCACGAAAGCAATGCCCGCGCTGATGGCCAGCACCTGCCAATCGCTGAACAGCTTAGGCTTCGAAATCACAAAGAAAAAGCCGTTCACCAACAGCACTACCGCCCCCGCAACCAGAGAAAGCACAGCAAACTTCGCGGCGTTCTCCGTCTCGTTCTTCGAGAGAGCAAGGAGGTCCATACCCGCGAAGAGCAATTGATTGAACACTAAGAATCCCCAGGCCAAAGCCACTCCGAGCTGCCAAGTCGCCGGCAAGTCCGTCTCGCCTCGCGGCAATCGGCGAGCGAGGTCGCACCCAGAGGAGCAACAGTCGTGGCTTTTCGCAGCCGTCTCGCCGCAGTGGATACAAGAGTAACTGCTCATCTACTATCTTTCGTCCTCCAAGTCTTCATCGTCCGCGCTCCAGTCAGGATCGTCTTCCGACTCCGACCCGTCTTCCACAGGCTCCGAAAGCTGAGAAATGATCAGCTCCTGCAAGCTCGCGAACAAGGCGTAGGCGGCGTAACCAATTTGCAATTCGTCCGTCCACTCGACACCTTCGAGGTTTCCCTCTTCCAGTTGCGAATCGCCGATCGGCTCCAGCATCCTTTCGCGCAGCTTGAGTCGGATCGCCGAGCACGCACGAATTACCTTGTCCATCTCGTCTGCCGCGATCAAAGCCCGACCGCTGAGCATGAACTCGTCATCAAAGAGATTCTCGATGATCTTTAGCTCCTCTCGCTGGGAATTGAGCAAATCGCTCGTCCAAAAATCTTCCAGCAGCTCATCGTCGTCCGGAAACTCCGCCGGAGTCGCCAATTCGTCCTGCAACGCATCGAGCACCGGTCGGATGGTCTTGAGCAACGACTCGACCAGGGCGGGATCTAGCCTTATTTCAATCTGTCTCATCACGTTCCAAGATCGCGTTCAGGTGCCATTCTTGAAGTTGGAAGACGTATCCTTCCGCCTTCTCCCGATTGCCTTTCCAAACGAGGGAACGACCTTTGTGATGCACCTCCATCATGTGCTGCTCCGCTTTGGTCCGAGACATGCGTAACACGCGCTCGAGCACCATAGTCACGTAGGACATCAGGTTGACGGGATCGTTGAGCACAATCACGCCCCACACATCTGAAAGGGCCGTTTCGTCTTTCGTCTGCGTATCCGCAGCCGGAGATCCAACACTGGTTACAGGTGCTACCATCAAATATCGTATGTCTACAGTTTCGACTTCGCCTCGATTCCCTCGAGCAAGACACGTACCGCATCCCCGATCGCGACGTTCTGGGATGACTCTTCATCACGCCACTTCATCTCGACTTCGCCATTCTTGAGGCCACGACCACCGATGGTGATTCGCAGCGGGATACCGATCAAGTCAGCATCCTTGAACTTCACGCCAGGGCGCTCCGCTCGGTCGTCTACCAACACGCTCGCTCCAGCGGCTTCCGCAGCCTGCCCCAATTCAAGTGCCAACGTATCCGCTTCTTCCATACCAGGATCCAGAACGGTGATGATGATTTGGTAAGGCGCCACCGACCATGGCCAAACGATACCGTTCTTGTCGTGCTTCTGCTCGATGATCGACTGCAGTGTACGAGAAATCCCGATACCGTAGCACCCCATCACCGCAGGCTGCCGGTTGCCATCCTTGTCGACGTAGAGAGCGCCATACTCTTCGTTTTCGCTGTACTTGGTACCGAGCTTGAAGATGTGCCCCACTTCGATCGCGCGCTGGATTTCGAGTGGTTTACCCGACACCGGACAAGGCTCGCCAGCTTGTACTTTGCGGAAGTCGCCAAAACGATCGATGTCGAGGTCGCGCGTGACGTTAACGTTTTTCAAGTGCATCGCCTTCTCATTGGCTCCAGTCACTCCGTTACCTACCAAACGTATTGCCTCGTCAGCGTAAACGCCATCGAGCTTTTCGCGGTTTTTGATAGTGCCCTTCACCGCGCCCAAGCTTCCTGGATAAGCGCCCATCCCTTCGAAGATCTCGTCCACAGTCGCAGGACGGATCAAAGCATAGCCAAGCGAGCCGAGCTTCGCTTCCTCGACTTGGTCGCAACCGCGAACGACGACTGCGAAGAGCTTGTCGTCACCAACGAAAAGCAAGGTCTTGAACTGCTGGTCGGCGGGGACTTCAAACTCCTGCGCGAGCTTTTCGATAGTCTTAACGCCAGGCGTCTCAAACTTTTCGATATCGCCAACCGGCGCCGCGTCTTCGAGATCAGCAGGGATGATTCCGCTGGTTGCCTTTTCCACATTTGCCGCGTAACCGCTCTCGATGTTGTAGACTACATCGTCGTCGCCCACTTCAGCAGGCACCATGAACTCGTGCGAGAAGGCGCCGCCCATTACACCGGTGTCAGCCTCGACGGAAATGAACTTCAAGCCGCAGCGAGCGAAGAACTTCTCGTACGCCTTGGCCATGTTCTTGTAAGTCTCGGTGGCTTCTTCGTCAGTCGCATCGAAACTGTAGCCGTCCTTCATGATGAACTCGCGAGCGCGCATCAGTCCGTAGCGAGGACGAATCTCGTTACGAAACTTCGTCTGCACTTGGTAAAACGTTTTTCCCATGTCGCGGTAGCTATTCGCTTCGCTGCCGATGAGAGGGGTGATTATTTCCTCATGCGTTGGACCGAGCACGAAAGCGGGTTCTTCGGGAAATTCCGCATTTTCTCCGGCACTAGCCACTTGGTACATGATCTCGCGGGCCGCACTCCAGCGAGGACCTGCCTTCCAATAATCAGCTGGCACAACTGCAGGCATCAGCAATTCCATGGCGCCCGCCCTGTTCATTTCCTCGCAGCAAAGGCGCTTCACGTTATCCAAAGCCTTGGCTCCCAAAGGCAAGAAGGCATAGATGCCGCTGCCTATCTTGCGCACTAGTCCCGCTCGAAGGAGCAACTTGTGCGAGTCGATTTCCGCTTCCGCGGGGCTTTCCTTGAGGGTTGGGATATATTGCTTGCTCCAGTAGTCCATGGTGATTGAGGGCCAAAAAATGCGCTGCCTCGCCTCCCACACAATCCTTAAATATGGCTGGCTCGCAAGGGAAACGGCCACACGATGCGATTCCGTCCCGCTTGAAACCTCTCGCTCTCGATTTCTGGCTTTAACTCCGCTCCATTTCGCGCTCCCTAGGCAAGCTCATGAGCACTCCCGAAAAGCCTGAAACCAAGAACCAGCTGCCGAGCGGCATCGCGGACCGCAAGCCGTGGCCCATGTGGCCGATCGCCCTAGCCATCGTGCTCTTCATGGGAGTTTACACTTGGATCAACTTCGAGTACCGCAAGGAGGGCACTGCCTTCGAGCCCTTCCAAGCCATGATGGATCGCAAGAACGCAATCGTGGAAAAGAACTTCTACGATTGGTACAGTATCAAGACGACTCGCGCTACCGAGGAAGCCAATATTAACTCACCCGCTAGCTCCAGCTCCCGCGAATACGAGGATGCGCTCGACCTCGTCATCCCCGAACAACTCAAGTACTATATGGCCGGACGCCCAGTACTCGTTCCTGGGTTTATCAGGACCGAATCTCCAGACAGCCTTACTCCGGGCGAGTCCTTACCGATTCGCCTCCACGTACCCGAGCCACTCGCCACGAGCGAGCTGCTCAATATCCTCACCTTCTACAAGGAAGGTGAACTCTTCATCCTCGCCACCCTTTTCGTCGAGAAGATGGAGGATGTGGACCCGAGCCTGCTCCAGGGCGAACCGACGCCTACTACCTTCCTCATACCCACCGATCCTATCGCTGCAGACTCGATAAAAGTTAGCTTCATTAATCAGGACCGCTTAGCCGAATGGCAGATCCAAAATCTCGACCCCAGCAAGGCGACAGTGGACGAAGACCGCGAAGACGGACCAACTTCAACCGAAGAGAACTAGAGCAGTCCCACACTGCCCCACCGAGATTTAGCCTATCCCACTCTCTCCTTGCTTCCACCCCTGCATTCGCTTGAATGCGGCACCTTTACGAACCATGGACGCAAGCGAGAGCGAACAGACGATCAAGCCAACCGACCTGCGCGGCATCCTTAACTATGTACCCAGATTTCTGGGACAAACTTTCGTAGTCGCACTCGACGGTTCTATCATCGAAAGCGACAACCTGCCCAACCTGCTACTCGATATCGCCGTCCTGCGCAGCTTGCAGATCAATGTCGTCATTGTACACGGCATCGGCAAACAGCTCGCCGACCTCTCCGCTACGAAGTCCATTACGCCTAGCAACGTCGACGGAAGCGGAGCCACCGACGGCCCGACCCTCGACCTCGCCATCCGCGCCTCCTCCCGCGTCTCCCACCAGATCCTCGAAGCGCTCACAAAGGCGAAGCTCAAGTGCGCGATCACCAATTCCGTCAAGGCAAAGCCCGTCGGTATCCTAAAGGGAGTCGACCTACTAAACACCGGTAAGACCGACCAGATCGATGCCGATTTCCTGCGGCATCTCATTTCCAAGAACATCATCCCGATCATCCAACCCATCGGCTTCGATCGCAACGGACATACCCTGCGCATCAACTCAGACGCCCTCGCCGTCGACACCGCCATCGCGATGGGCGCGACCAAGATTCTATTCCTCTCCCAGGAAAACGGGTTCAGCCAAGACGGACGCCTGACCCAGCAAATCCCCGTCGCCGAGCTCGAAGAATTCGTCGCCGCTCCTCATTTCAGCGAGCTATCGCCAGCCCTTAAAAGCAAAGCCGTGCAGGCATTAAGAGGCGTAAAAGCGGAAATTTCACGTATCCACATCCTCGACGGACGCATCCACGACGGCTTGATTCGAGAGGTGTTCTCCAACGAAGGCGTTGGAACGCTCATTTACGGAAACGAGTACCAGCAAATCCGCCGAGCGACCCGAGACGAGGTTCCACTCGTCTACCACCTCACACGCAGCGGTGTCGCTCGCGAAGAGCTAATGGAGCGTTCGATGGCATCCATCGAAGAGAAGATCCACAATTACTACGTCTACGAGGTGGACGGAAACATTATGGCTTGCGTGCTGCTCGACCGTTTCGGGGAAGATGCGGAGCTACGGGAGGTCAGCTCGCTATTCGTGCACCCATTCTACCAACGTCAGGGCATCGGGCGAAAGCTCGTCCGCTTTGCCTGCCAGCTAGCCGAGCAAGAGGGAGCGCGCCGCGTGATCGCTCTCTCCACGCAAACTCAGAACTTCTTCACGAGCCTTCTCGGTTTCGAAGAAGCAGGCCCGGACGCCCTTCCGCTCACCAGACGGGCGATCTACGACGCAAACCAGCGTCAGTCGAAGGTACTCCTAAAAAGCTTCGCCTAAAGCCCTAATCCAAATGCTTGGATGCAGCAGAGTCGATACGCAGACGAGCGAGCTTACGGAGCTGTTCGTCGTTCGCCTTGCGAATGGCCGTTTCGAAAAGCTCATCCTCAGCCGACTTTTCATTGATGCTACGCCCGAGGCTGTTTAGGCCGATCATTGCGTCCCGAGAGAGGTTTGAGGCAAACGTGCCTCCTAGCAACTGTTCGAAATTCTTAGCTTTCATAGTGGAGTGATGGTCACCTATCCATCGGTTTCCCGCTTGCTCTCTTTAGGGACTCGGGTTGCATCCGATTACTTCGTTTCATCTTTTTAACATTAAATGTCCTCTAAAATTCGCATCGTCTCCGATCTGCACGTTGGCCATAGAGCCAGTGTTATCGACGACCTGGCAGCGCTCGCGCCTCTCGCCGAAGGCGTTGATTGGCTGATTTTTAACGGGGACACCCTCGAACTGAAGTATGGCGATCTTGACGTGGATCACTACGACGCCATCAGAGAAAAACAACGCTTCGAGACGGAAATGCAAAAATGGGGCTGCAAAGTTAGCGTCATCACTGGAAACCACGACCCGGAGATCTCCGAAATCCACTCACTCAACATCCTCGATGGAAAAGTCTTCATCACCCATGGAGACGGACTTTTTCCGGAAATTGCCCCTTGGAGCTCGAACATCGCCAACCTCCGCAAGCATGCCGCCATCATCGACCCAGAGGCCACTGGCAAAACAGAGCAAGATCTCCACGACTATCTTCACCTCCACAAGCTCGTCACATCCCGAGCCCACAAGGATGACAAAAAGTACAACCCTACCCTCTGGGGCAAGCTGAAGATCTTCCTCCACCAAGCCTGGCCTCCCACCACTCCTTTCCGCATCCTCAAAAGTTGGAGGGAGGTTCCATACCGAGCCGTCTCATTGGCCGAGCGTTTCGGACTATCCCCTAAGTTCATCGTCGTGGGACACACCCACAAACCAGGTATCTGGAAGCGAGGCCAACAAACGGTGATCAATCTCGGATCATACTTTCCTTGGCCCGGCAGCCGCTGCATCGACATCGAGGAAAATAGTCTATCCGTTCGCAAAATACATAAGCGACAGAACGACATCAGAATTGGTCAGGTCGTCGCTAGTTTCGAACTGTAGGTCGTCTGCTGAAGGAATTTACCCGCTCAGTGAGTAATTAATCCTAGTGACCGCTAGGGAAAAAAAGCCGCGGGCTTGCGGGAGTCTGTGCTAAATCCCGCCGAAAAGAGTAAGTTTTCAAAGGGGAGATCCGATGAGGAATAGGCGCCTCGCGCGCAGATTCAGTAACCTCGATCGACCACTACCACATGAGCTTCCGCTTCAATTATTCTGGAGATAATTCTGCCGCTAACAATTTCGAACTCTCCCACGGTCAGTCCCTCGACTTCAGCCAAGGTGATTCATTGAAACTCACCAACCCAGACGACATCGCAGAGATGGTCCCCCAAGGGCACGATGTGCTAGTCCTGACGAAAGACGGATCCTCCTACTTGCTGAAGAACTTTCTTCTCGCCGAGAAAACGGAACTCGAGCTTCCGAACGGCACATCGATCAATGCAGGCAATTTCCTTGAATGGCAACGAGCGTCATCCGAGGAGCAAATCACAGACGGACCGCGAGCGATCAAATTCGAGCTCGAGGAAGCGAGCGGCAATGTCGCCCTTCAAAGCGTCACCCTACTCTCGATCATCAGTGCCCTCTCGCAAAACACCTCTGCATTCGACGGTTTCGAGATAAATGCTGATGGCAGCGAAAACCAAAGCCTTCGCAACTACTTCCAAAGCCTTTCCCTCGCTGCTCTCGGAGCGCAAGACAGCGAGCATGAGCAAGCCAGACTCGCAGAGCTTTCTGCCGTCGAAGAACAAAACAAGTTGTACGCAAGCTCTTCGAGCCAAGCCCTGGCAGACGAGTCGGACGCTCAAAAACACGTCACCGTGGGTTCTGAAGGAAAAGAACTCCGCCTCACTACCATCGACATTAGCGACGAAGTTCTAGTGTCCGAATTCGTGGAGATCGCACGCCATCGCGTAAATGCAGTCGTCTTGGACGGTAACGGCGATGTCGTGGATTCCGAAACCGTCGTCGACGAAGAAACCGGCAAAGTCGAAGTCATTGTCGAAATCGATGAGAGCAACGCTGGTGAGCAAGTCGAAATCGAAATCGTCGTAACCGATCCCTCGGACGACGACAAACTCATCGACCGCAGTGAGCTCACCGCGGTCTTGCCTGACCCTTTCAACGACGAAAACGTAACCCTTTCTCTGAGCAACAGCAACGTCCTCGAAAACGAAGCTGGGTACAATATCGGCTTATTGGACGCCATCGGTGCTGAAAACGAGATCGAAGGCCCCTTCAGCTTCAGCATTGTTTCAGACGAATCCGGCCTCTTCGAAATCGAGGGCTCCACCCTCAAGCTCAAGAACGGAACCGCCATCGACTTTGAGAACGCAGCTGAGACCTATTCCCTAACCGTGCGAATCGAAAACGAGGAAGGCACCCGACTCGAACGCACGATCACGCTCCGTCCCAGCGACGCAAACGACGCCCCAGAAATTTCTAACATACAGCTTTCAGGTGGCGAAGACAACGCTGTCCCCTTCGAGCGAGAGACGTTCGAACAAGCTTTCTCCGACGTGGATGGCGATGACACGCTCGAGTCCGTCCGCATCGATTCCCTACCCGGAAACGGGACCCTCACTATTTCGGGAGAACCGGTCGCTCTCGGCCAAATTGTTCCTATAGCAGAAGTCTCTAACCTCGCCTTCCAGCCCAACGAAGACTGGAACGGCCATACAGATTTCCAATGGTCCGGCTTCGACGGTACAGACTGGCCATCCAAAGCCGCCACTGCTTCTATAGATATAGAGAGCATCAACGATGAACCTGTCGCCACCTTCTCCATCGCAGCTCAAACCGCCAACGAAGACGCTGCATTCTCTTTTAAGCTCCCTGAGGGTCTCTTCGCGGATTCCGACTCTGGTGATTCGTTTGTCCTAAGCGCCGATATTCCGAAATGGCTGAGCTTCGATCCTGAAGCAGGCCTCATATCCGGAATCCCTTCATACCAGAACATTGGCGAACATCGTATCCAAATTACCGCGACAGATTCAAGTGGTGCCAAAACGTCCACTAACTTCACGCTCGAGATCGAAAACGTAAACGACCGCCCAACGTTTACACAGATCCAAGACGTATCCATCGGAGAATACGATTCCATCGACATCGACGCAGGGTCTCATTTTTCAGACGAAGACGGCGAATTCGGCGACAGTTTAACCTTCAGTGCCAGCTTGTCCGACGGCAGCGAACTCCCTGATTGGGTTTCCATCGACGAAGCCACTGGAAAACTCAACGGCACGCCACCTCAAGGCGAGGACTCGGACATCGAAATCCGCGTCACCGCCACCGATGAAGCAGGCGAAAGTGTTTCCAATACGTTCGCTCTGCACGTCGGAAACCAAAACGACGCCCCCGAACTCGAATCGCCCATCACCGATCAGAATACCGACGAAGACAGCGAGTTTTCCTTCAACGTCGCTTCGAACTTCAAGGATAGCGACCTCGCCGACGAGCTCACTTACACAGCTACGCTTCCCGACGGATCCGATTTGCCAGATTGGCTCGAGTTCGATGCGGCAACCGGCCAATTTTCCGGAGTTCCCACCAACGACGACGTCGGCATGCTCACCATCCAGGTGACAGCGAGCGATGGCGAGAAAAGCGCAGACGACTTTTTTGCGATCATGGTGGACAACACCAACGACAAGCCCGGCGCTACCGCTCTCGTCGACCAAACGGTGGAGGAAGACAGCGGCTTTTCGCTCGACGTGTCCCATACCTTTTCCGACATCGACGTAGGCGACACCCTCACCTACTCCGCAACCCAAATGAACGGCAGCGAACTGCCGGACTGGTTGGCCTTCGACGAATCAACCGGGATATTCTCTGGAACTCCTGAAAACGAAGATGTCGGCTCGCTTTCCATTTTAATTGTAGCCTCCGACGGATCAGAAAACGCCAACGCTATTTTCTCGATCGAAGTCGAGAATACCAACGACGGTCCGGTAGCCACGTTTATACCCGAACAAACTGCAAAAGAGGACGCTCCATTCTTGTTCGACGTGTCGGACGCTTTCAGTGATGTCGATTCAGGTGACGAGCTCACCTACTCAGCAACCCTAGCTGACGGAAGTGAACTTCCGGAGTGGCTCAGCATTCATCCGCTAACAGGCGAGCTATCCGGCAAGCCCGAGAATGCCCATGTCGGCGAGGTGCACGTCAAGATCCACGCGAAGGACGGAGTCGAAAGCGTCTCTGCGAACCTCCGCATAACAATCGAAAATACGAATGACGGACCGGTCGTGTCCGCCGGTATTGAAGACATCACTACATCAGAAGATGCTGGGTTCGAGCTCGATGTATCCTCCAACTTCGGCGACCCAGACTTTTTCGACACACTCGAGTTCTCGGCCTTTCAGGAAGACAATTCACCACTTCCCGAGTGGCTGAGCTTCGATCCATTTACCGCAACGTTTAGCGGTACCCCTACCAATAGCGATGTCGGCCCTCTATCCATACGCGTAATTGCCTCGGATGGCGAATCTTCCATTTCCGACCTATTCACTGTCGAAGTTAAGAATACCAACGACGGACCCCTAGTCATCTCCGATTTCCTGCCTGTCGATGCCGAAGAAGACAGCTCGTTCAGCTTGGACGCCGCTGCCCACTTCGAGGATATCGACTCCGCTGATTCACTCACGTACGCAGCAACCCTTTCCGACGGATCCGCACTGCCCAGCTGGATTTCGATCGACTCGATCACAGGCGAGCTCTCTGGCGTCCCCGGAAACGAAGATGTCGGCTCAATCTCCGTAACCGTCACCGCAACCGACGAAAGCGGGGCAACGGCCAGTGGAAGTTTCTCAATCGCCGTAGAAAATACGAACGACGGACCCATTGCCTCCGCCATTTCCGAGCAATCCATTTACGAGGACGCAGCCTTCTCGCTCGACGTGTCCGGAAACTTCGCAGACGTCGACGCAAGCGACACGCTATCCTACTCGGCCACCCTAGAGAACGGAGACCCGCTACCCAACTGGCTCTCCATCGATTCTATTACCGGAGAACTATCGGGCACACCCGCAAACGGAGACGTAGGGCAACTCTCGATCAGAGTTACCGCCTCCGATGGCGAAGCGACTGCCAATTCCGTTTTCTTGATCGAGGTCGAGAACACAAACGACGGACCCGTTGCGTCCATTATTACAGATCAAATCTCGAGCGAAGATTCCGCTTTCACCCTCGATGTATCCGGAAGCTTCTCAGAAATCGATTCCGGCGACGAGCTTGTTTTCGAAGCTACCCTCGAGAACGGCGACCCACTGCCAAGCTGGCTATCATTCAACGAGGAGACCGGGCAATTCTCCGGCACTCCGACGAACGAAGACGTCGGAAACATTTCCGTCACCGTCACTGCATCAGACGGAGAAGCCCTTGCTTCTTCAACTTTCGGTATTCAAGTCGACAACACAAACGACGGTCCAACCGCTACTGCGATAGCAGACCAAACAACAGACGAGGACGCAGCATTCTCGCTAGACGTCTCCGGTAACTTCGCTGACATAGACGCTGGCGACATCCTATCGTACTCCGCAACGCTACAAGACGGATCAGCACTGCCAAGCTGGTTATCCTTCGATGAAGAAACAGGCAAATTCTCAGGCACGCCCACAAACGGCGATGTAGGCGAGATATCACTCTCCGTAACTGCCACTGATGGAGAGGGAGTCGCCGAATCCTCATTCAGCATCCAAGTTACGAATACTAATGATGGGCCAATAGCCACTACCATCGAGGATCAAGCCAGCCAAGAAGACTCTGAATTCAACTTCAACGTTTCCGAGAACTTCTCTGACGTTGACGTCGGGGACGAACTTTCTTTCGAAGCGACCCTTTCCGGTGGCTCGCCACTTCCCGCATGGCTAACATTCGATAAAACGACAGGTCAGTTTTCCGGAACCCCCGACACCAACAATGTCGGAACCTTGAACATCAAGGTCACTGCAAGCGACGGCGAACAAACCGCAGAACAGACATTTTCAATAAGCGTAGCGAAAACCAACGATTTGATTACCGCCGTTGTCGACACCGACTCAGATACGAACACGATCGCCGAAAACGCAGCCGAGGGAACAACCGTAGGAGTTGTAGCATCCGCAACGGACGCCGACGTAGGCGACTCAATTACCTACGCGGTTAACGACTCCCGGTTCACCGTCAACTCAGACGGCACTGTCAAGGTCGCCTCAGGTGCTTCCTTCGATGCCGAGACCGAGAGCAGCATCGACATCGTCGTCACCGCAACGTCAACAGACGGTTCCACTTCAAACGAAACCTTCTCCATCGCGGTCCGCGACATCGACGAGGCGGACGTATCCGCGACAACGGACACCGACACGGACGCGAACACCATCGCCGAAAACGCCACCGAAGGAACAACCGTAGGGATCACCGCGAACGCAACCGACGCGGACGCTACAAACAGCGAGGTCAGCTACTCAGTGGACGACGCTCGCTTCACGGTCGACTCAAACGGCGTAGTCAAGGTCGCAGCAGGAGCTTCCTTCGATACCGAAACCGAACCGTCCATCGACATCGTCGTCACTTCCACTTCACAGGACGGATCGACTTCCAACGAAACCTTCACAATCGCGGTCAGCGACATCGACGAGGCGGACGTATCCGCAACCACTGACACGGATACCGACACGAACACCATCGCCGAGAACGCGACCGAGGGAACGACCGTCGGCATCACCGCAAGCGCGACCGACTCCGATGCTACTAACAGCGATGTCAGCTACTCGGTGGACGACGCGCGATTCACCGTAGACGAAAACGGCGTAGTCAAGGTCGCCGTAGGTGCTTCCTTCGACACGGAAACAGAACCGTCCATCGACATCGTCGTTACTTCCACCTCCTCAGATGGTTCGACATCCAACGAGATCTTCACCGTTAACGTCTCAGACGTGGACGAATTCGATGTATCCGCTGTCACAGACGCGCAAGCCGACGCTAACACCATTGCCGAAAACGCATCAGAAGGAACAACAGTTGGAGTTACCGCAGCAGCATCCGATGCCGACGCGACTGACACCGTAACCTACTCGGTAGACGACGCCAGATTCACCGTGGAGACTAACGGCACGGTAAAAGTAGCTGCCGGAGCGTCCTTCGACGCCGAAACAGAGAGTTCCATCGACATTGTCGTCACCGCCACATCTTCCGACGGGTCTACTTCAAATGAAACGTTCACAATCGCTGTAAGCGATGTAGACGAGTTCGACGTATCCGCAATTTCCGATTCCGACGAAAATGCAAACGCCATCTCTGAAAACGTATCAAATGGCGAAGCGGTTGGTATTACCGCTTCCGCTTCAGATGCGGACGCCAAGAATGACACTATTACGTATTCGATTTCCAATGACCCTAGCGGGACGTTCGCCATCGATCCCATAACAGGTGTGGTCACCGTCGATGACTCCAGCGGAATAAACTACGAGTCAGAGCAAAGCCACACTATCGAAATTACTGCTACTTCTGCGGACGGATCCACTGCGGTTGAGAGCTTTTCCGTGGCGGTGACAAACATCAATGAGGCACCGACCGTTACTCCGATCGCGGACCAGACCACTGACGAGGATGCAGCATTCTCGCTCAGCACAGCCTCGTCCTTTGACGACGTGGATTTCGGCGACTCGCTGTCCTACTCCGCTACGCTCGCTAACGGAACAGCCCTTCCAGATTGGCTCTCGATAAACTCGACGACTGGAGTACTCTCCGGCACTCCGGAAAATGGCGACGTTGGATCAGCCTCGATTACAGTCACTGCGACCGATTCCGCGGGGGCCAATGCCTCTAGCACATTCAGTATCCAAGTAGAAAATACGAACGACGGCCCCGTCGCATCTTCAATTTCGGATCAAACGGCTATTGAAGACTCCGCATTTAGCCTAGATACCAGTAACAATTTCAACGACGCTGATATTGGCGATACCATTACCTACACGGCGACGACGGAAAATGCGCAACCACTTCCCAGTTGGCTCACTATCGATTCCGCAACAGGCGTGCTCTCTGGTACTCCCGCAAATGACGATGTCGGCCAAATCTCAATCAAGGTTACCGCGACGGATGCAGTAGGAGCTAGCGCCTCGGATACATTTAGCGTCACGGTAGAAAACACCAACGATGGTCCACAGGTAAACGCGGCAGTAAAGTCGCTCTGGTCGGAGGACTTCGACGACCTAGCGGACGGAATACAGCAAGGCGACAGTTGGAGCACGGATGACACATCAGCCTCGATCCAAGGAAATCACGGTGTAACCAATGGGGAATACGCGTTTTCGCAAGCCACCGATTCCGCCAACGACACCAGTTCGAAGATCGTATTCACGAGTGATCCGATTAATCTATCGGAGCAAACAAATGTTACCTTTCGCTTCGATATTAAAACCGTTGGGGAGATGCAAAGCTCTGGAGATTGGCAAGATCACTTTTCACTGTTCGCCACGGTGCAAGGTCACAAGTTCGAGTTCTTCGAGCACAATGGCTCTATCGCAACCGATCCTGACGGTTATCAAACTATTTCGCTAACCAGCGCGACGTACGGGGTCGGCGAGGTAACGTTAAGCTTCGAAGCTAAAACTACCAGTGCTGCCGAGAGCTTCATCATAGACAACATAGCGCTTGATGGCACCGGTATCGGACTCACAAGAGAAACCGTCCTAGAAGACGAAGCCTTTTCCATAGACGCGTCAGTCAACTTTTCTGACGTGGATGCAAATGATTCGCTTAACTTCGCAGCGACCTTAGCAGACGGAAGCTCGTTGCCAGATTGGCTTACTATCGATACAGCTACAGGCGTCATTTCAGGAACGCCAGAAAACGAAAATGTCGGCACGATCTCTTTGAAGGTGACCGCGACAGACTCCGCTGGAGCGAGCGCAACCGACACATTTTCTCTTGTAGTCGAAAACACAAACGACGGACCGGTCGCCACCCTCGATACCGCATCCGCATCCGAAGACGGAATCACTATATCTGGTAACCTTCTCACGAACGATTCAGACCCGGACGCGAAGGACTCCATCACCGTCACGTCAAACAGTACGGCTTCGTATGGTACCATCTCCATCACGGAAAATGGTGCTTACACCTACAACATCGATAACTCACTTGCCAGCGTACAAGCTCTCGGAGTCGGCGAGACGCTCACTGACACCATAACCTACCAGATAACAGACACAGCTGGAGCTTCGAGCAGCTCGACACTGACCGTCACAATCGCAGGCACCAACGATGGAATATCCGCCGTCGCCGACACTAACAACGATGCAAACTCCATCGCAGAGAATGCATCAGAAGGTACCACAGCCGGCGTGGTCGCTACAGCTTCCGACGCTGACACTTCAGACACCATAACCTACACAGTCGACGACGCCAGGTTCTCCGTAGACCCTGACGGAACCGTAAAGGTCGCCTCTGGTGCGTCCTTCGACACGGAGACCGAAGCCAGCATAGACATCGTCGTAACCGCTACCTCCACCGACGGATCAACATCCAGCAAGACTTTCTCCATAAACGTTTCGGATGTGGACGAGTTTGATGTATCCAGTACCACTGACACCGATACGGACGCCAACTCCATCGCGGAAAATGCCACCGAGGGAGCGACCGTAGGCATAACCGCGTCTGCAAGCGATGCGGACGCAGGTGATTCAATCACTTACTCGGTGGACGACAACCGCTTTACGATAGACGCTAACGGCGTGGTCAAGGTCGCCGCAGGCGCGTCCTTCGACACGGAAACAGAACCGTCCATCGACATCGTCGTTACTTCCACTTCCCTGGACGGTTCTACCTCCAACGAAACCTTCACCATCGCGGTCAGCGATATCGACGAGGCAGACGTATCCGCGATATCTGACAACAACGCTGGAGCAGAGACCATCTCCGAAGCGACATCCAACGGCGACGCCGTAGGAATAACAGCCTTCGCATCGGATGACGACGCGACTGACAACGGCGTCAGCTACACCCTCTCGGACGACGCGAACGGAGCCTTCACGATCGATGGCAGCACCGGCGTCGTCACCGTGGCAGACGCAACCCAGCTCGACTACGAAACCACCACCTCCGAGACCATCGAAGTCACCGCTACCTCAGCCGACGGGTCCACATCCACCAAGAGCTACAGCATCGCCGTTAGCGACGACAACGAGTTCGACGTATCCGCCGTCACAGACACTGATGCGACCGCCAACGCAGTCAACGAGGACGCATCCCAAGCCGACTCCATCGGAATCGTCGCTTCTGCCTCAGACGCAGACGGATCAAACAACGCCGTCACCTACTCCGTTGACGATTCAAGGTTCACCGTTGATTCCGACGGAACAGTTCGAGTCGCAGGCGGAGCGTCTTTCGACGCGGAAACAGAGGGCAGCATCGATATAGTCGTAACCGCAACTTCCGCCGACGGGTCCATATCAAACGAAACGTTCACTGTCGCGGTCAACGACGTCGACGAAGCGGACGTATCCGCAGTAACCGACTCCGACGCGGGAACCAACACCCTTGCGGAAAACGCGACCGAAGGTTCTACGGTGGGGGTTACCGCATCCGCGTCAGACTCCGACGTCACAGACACAGTAGCCTACTCGGTAGACGACTCACGATTCACCGTCGACGCAAACGGCACCGTTAAGGTCGCCCAAGGAGCGTCCTTTGACGCCGAGACCGAGGCCAGCATCGAGATAGAAGTCACCGCCACTTCAAGCGACGGTTCCACATCTAATGAAACGTTCACCCTCGCCGTCTCCGACATCGACGAATCCGACGTATCAGCCGTTTCTGACACCGACGATGCGAGTAATACTATTTCTGAGTTTTCCTCTAATGGAAATACAGTGGGAATAACCGCTTCCGCATCTGACTCCGATGTTACGAATAGCGACGTAAGCTATTCCTTGAGCAGCGATCCAAGCGGAGCATTCGAAATAAATCCAACGACCGGTGTTGTTACGGTCGCCGACGCCTCGAAAATTAACTTCGAAACGGCACCTAGCCACACCATCGAAGTCATCGCAAGTTCTGCAGATGGCTCCACCTCGGTCCAGTCGTTCACAGTGACTGTGACTGACGAAAATGAGGTGCCCACCGTCACTCCGATATCTAACCAAACGACTGACGAGGACGCAGCCTTCTCACTCGACGTGTCCGGCAACTTCGTCGACGTCGATACAAACGATACCCTCACCTATACTGCAACTCTCGAAGGTGGAGCAGCGCTACCGAGCTGGCTCTCCATCAACGCTGCCACCGGCGAACTCTCCGGCACCCCCGAAAACGACGACGTAGGGTCAATCTCCGTTACTGTCATCGCAACAGACTCAGCTGGGGCGACAGCCTCCGATACTTTTGGCATCCAGGTCGTCAATACAAACGACGGTCCGACAGCAACCGCAATCGCGGACCAGATCACAGACGAGGATGCCGCATTCTCACTCGACGTCTCAGGAAACTTCTCGGACATAGACGCAGGAGACGCCCTAACCTACTCGGCAACGCTCGAAGACGGTTCAGCCCTACCAAGTTGGCTATCAATAGACTCGTTAACAGGTGAACTATCCGGCTCTCCGGAAAACGGCGACGTAGGTTCCCTATCCGTAACCGTCACCGCAACCGACTCCGCCGGAACAACTGCGTCAGACACCTTCGGTATCCAAGTCGACAATACGAATGACGCTCCAATCGACCTGAGTATCGAGTCCGCGAATCGCATGACATCGATCAACGAAGACGATACAAACAATCAGTACCTTGTCGATCGCGCACCCTCATACTTTTCAGGAGCATCAGAATTCACTGTCGAGATTCAATTTTCGACTGATGATCTAGCAGTATCCGGAGCTAATGACATAACCACGCTACTCTCCTATGCATCTCCAGGAGAATCGAATGACCTCCTAGTCGGTATAACCGCTGAGAGCGAGATTAGTGTCTTCTTAGGAGGAACTCAAACTACAATACAAACCCCTAATATAAATCTGACAAACGGGGCAGATCATCAACTATCCGTCTCTTGGGAGAGCGAAACCGGATCGCTTAACGTGTACGTTGACGGAGAATTAATTTCTACACAAACAGGATTCGAGACGGGCTATTCCCTAGGTTCAGACGGAGTGCTAGTGTTTGGTCAAGAACAGGACAGCTTAGAGTCCGGATTCGTCGCTGCACAAAATTTCGAAGGCAAGTTCGGAGAGATCAGAATCTTCAACGACGTAAGAACCCAACAGGAAATCAGAGACAATAGTCTCACGCAGCTTCAAACAACCGACGGCTCGGAACAAGCGATCTGGCAGGCTGGAAACATAGCCGATGGGACTTGGACGGATAGCAGTGGAAATGGTCATGATCTAGTCTCTGGCCAGGCAAATGGTTCAGGCTTTCACGGTTCTACTGTTCCGCATTCGGTCACTGCTATCGACGAGAATTCGGCAGGAGGCAGCGTAGTCTTATCAGCTACCGGCACAGATCAAGATATAGGAGATTCGTTGACGTATTCACTCTCTGATGACGCTGAAGGAAAATTCCAAATTAACTCGAATACCGGTGAAGTAACTGTCACCGAAAACGCCTCTCTCGACCACGAAACGAATTCGAGCCACTCTATCACTATCGTGATCACCGACGATTCAGGCGCAAGCTACTCTGAACACCATCTGATCTCGATAACCGACAAACAGGAAGGACCATACGTAGAAACATCCCTTTCCGACCAAACGACTGATGAAGATGCCAGCTTCAGCCTGGATGTATCTGAAAGCTTTGCGGACCCAGATGCAGGAGATACCCTAACCTACTCCGCAACCCTACAAGACGGTTCCGCCCTACCAAGTTGGCTATCAATCGATGCGGTAACCGGCCAACTTTCCGGCGCCCCAGAAAACGGAGACGTAGGGTCAATCTCCGTCACCGTCACAGCAACCGACTCCGAAGGGGCAACAGCTACCGACACCCTCGGTATCCAGGTAAACAACACAAACGACGGGCCAACGGTCAATTCTACCACCAAAACAATTTGGCAGGAAGATTTCTCAACCTACTCAAATGGCGACACAGAAGGAGCACGCTGGTCGACCGATGACTCTGCCGCGGAGAATCAAGAAAACCACGGAGTTTCAGAGGGAGAATACAGTTTTGGAAAATCATCGAGTACCGCGGGAGATCAGGGTTCAAAAGTTATCCTGCGGTCCGATCCGATTAATATATCCGAACATAGCGAACTTCAATTGACGTTTGACCTGAAGAGCGAAGGAGCGATGGAGAGTAGCGGTGATTGGCGTGACTATTTTGTCCTAAAGGTTACTTCCAACGGTCAAACCGCGACCTTGGTGGACCAGAACGGAAGTATTTCCGGAGACGGGAGTACAACCATTTCCTTGTCTAGTAACACTTTCGGAGCCGGTGAAATTGTCATTAGTTTCGAAGCGAGAACCACTGACGCGACAGAGTTCTTTTCGATCGACAACATCCAGCTCGATGGGGAAGGAGTCGGTCTCACCAGCGAGTACGTAAGTGAGGACAGTCAGTTCACTCTTGATGCTTCCGCCAACTTCGAGGATGTAGACGCAGGCGACACCCTAACATTTTCAGCGACCTTGGCGAATGGCGATCCACTTCCTGATTGGATGGAAATCGACACCGCCACAGGAGAAATCACAGGAACTCCGAGCAACGACCAAGTAGACGAAATTTCACTGCAGGTCACAGCCACCGATAGTACTGGTGCGACCGCGACGGATACTTTTGTCCTGATAGTCGAGAACACAAATGACGGACCAACTGCTACGATGATCTCAGACCAGACGATCGACGAGGATGCAGCCTTCTCTCTCGATGTCTCCGCAAACTTTGCAGATGAAGATGCAAGCGACACGCTTACGTTCTCAGCCACCCTCGAAGACGGATCAGCACTCCCAAGCTGGCTCTCCATTGACTCGGTCACGGGCGAACTCTCGGGCACTCCAGAAAACGGAGACGTCGGTTCTATCTCCGTCACGGTCACCGCTACCGACAGTGCAGGATCCACTGCTGCCGATACCTTCGATATCCAGGTAGACAACACTAACGACAATCCTACAGGCATTTCTCTTTCCGAAATGCCATCCGAAACGCTAAGCGCAAATGTTACGAACGACTCTATTTCCATCGGAGACGGAGGTGGAGAAGTAACTTCAGTGGTAGATCTGAGCGATTCAACCAATGGAAATCGAGAGATTGTACTTGAGCTCAATACTGTCGACAACTCGTTGAAGCTGGAGATCAACGGGCAAGCGATTTCAGAAAAAACGATTCAGCTTCAATCAAACGTATTTGATTCGTCTTCACAAAGCATGTTGAAGTTCGAAGATGGCTCTACTTTGTCCAATTCGTGGGTAGCGAACGAAAATGGTCTGGCTAGAATAAAAGTTGTGATCACAGACGGGCAGTTACAGGTCTTAGGTACTCGTTCTAAAACCTCGACCAGCTACGAGGAACTGAGTCTCGAGGGTGCAGTGTTCAATACCCCATCGCTAATTGACGGGGACAACGAATTGGTCCTAACCAACCTAGACGATGATGGTGCTGATGGACTAAGTGCTTCTGTATCCGCTACTTATTCGACTACGCCACCAGCTATCTCGACAGGTGGAAACGGAGACATTGTGGCTAATGTTCTAGAAAATGAACCGGGAATTTTAATTGCTCAGCTTTCAAGCACTGATCCAGACGCCGACGACACTGCAAATTATAGCATAGCGAATGATACATCAGGATTTTTCGAAATAGAAAATGGGATACTGAAGCTAAAAGATGCAGCTTTCCTCGATGCCGAGAGTCAATCTTCTCACGAAGTGACCCTACAAGTGACGGACTCAGCGGGTGTCACCTATCAGGAAACGATCACAATCAATGTGACTAACGTCTACGAAGGTCCTGAATCGATAGGTTTGTCAGACCAAACAATAGATGAAGACTCGACTTTCTCTTTGGACGCTTCGGAAAGTTTCTCGGACGCGGATGCAGAGGGAAGCCTCACCTACTCCGCAACTCTTGAAAGTGGCGCGCCTCTACCGGATTGGTTGTCAATCGACTCCCAAACCGGAGAGCTTTCAGGCACTCCAGAAAATGGAGACGTCGGTTCAATCTCTGTTTCGGTCACAGCATCCGACGAGGCAGGTTCGACTGCCAGCAGCACAATTGGTATTCAGGTAAATAATACAAATGACGGACCAGTTGCGACGCCTATCGCAGATCAGAGTGCCACCGAAGATAGCGAATTCACCTTTACCGTTCCGGAGAACACATTTATCGACGAGGACGCAGGCGACTCATTAACCTACATCGCGACCCTCGCTGACGGCTCACTACTCCCCGACTGGCTTTCCTTCGATGCCCAGTCCGGTACGTTCTCCGGAACGCCCGACAATGCCGACGTCGGTACCATCTCTCTCAAGGTGACAGCTACTGATGAATCGGGCGCATCCGTATCTGAGACTTTCGATGTCACGACTGCGAACACCAACGACGGCCCCATCCAAGCATTTCAAGAAAGCTCCGGCCTCGTCTCTATCGAGGCCGAAAACTATCACCAGAAAACCGATCGCGGAGAAGACACTTGGGATGACCACTCGGGTTCTTTCGACGGCGTCTACATGGCGAGCGGTGACGCCGACCTTCTCCAAGAGACTGGTGCCGAGGCTAGCTCCGAGATTTCGTACGTGGTCAACTTCGATACCCCGGGCACCTACTATGTTTGGGTAAAAGCTGACGCGACCGTCGACGGTGGCGATTGGGGATCCGACGATTCTTTACACATCGGTTTAAACAACGAGCAGGTTACCGGTGCAGGCGGTATCACAGGTTTCACCGAAGGATCCAACGGCTGGGGGAATTCCGAGACAGGCAGTTCAGCCCGCGTTGCTATCACCGTAACCGAACCCGGAGAACACACAATCAACATCTGGGCGAGAGAAGATGGGGTCGCGATTGACAAATTGGTACTCACCACCGACGCGAATTATTCTCCGAGTGCCTTCAACAGCGGCAACGGACCCGACGAAAGTGCCCGGGCCGGTGAGCTCGCAGACCAAACAGCCGACAGCGCTTCGTTTAGCTATACGGTCGAGTCTGACGTATTTAGCGACGTGGATGCTGGGGATAGTTTAAGCTACTCAGCGAGTCTGAGTGACGGATCTCCATTACCCACTTGGCTAACATTCGATCCGGGAACCATGACCTTCTCTGGTGATCCGAGCGGGGAAGCATCGTCGACAATCGAGGTCAAGCTGACCGCTTCCGACGGGACCACCACCGCTTCTGATACCTTCTCCATGGAAGTAGTATCCAAGGATCCCGACGAAAACATTACAGGCACATGGAGCGATGATAACATCACAACGGGATCTGGAAATGACACGATCGATGTACTCGGAGGAAACAACTACGTCGACGCAGGCGATGGCAATAATACCGTATACGGAGGCGATGGAAGCGACGTAATCATCACGGGATCGGGAGACGACACCATCGATACAGGCTGGGGAGAGGATCAGGTGAATTCTGGTGGCGGAGACGACACCGTAACTACCCAAATGATCAATCACGCCGACCAATACCACTTAGGCGATGGATACGATAGTTTGATACTTGAAGCGAGCAATCAACACCTGGACTTTACCGCTATTGACACCTCCAAACTGTCTAACATTGAGCAATTCAATATCGGAGGTTCAGGATCCAACTCCATACGCTTAAGCGCCGAAGATGTCTTGGATCTTACAGACGAGAACAATAGCCTATTTATCAACGGCGATTCTGACGATTCTGTCGAATACGATGAATCGTACCTAAGCCAAGGAACCGAGACCATAAACGGGGTAGACTACAACCACCTATATGATTCGATTTCTAATACTCACCTCTATATTGATACCGATATAACGGACACTCCTACTTTTTGAATACGATTCCAGTCTTGCCCAGCTCCCTAAATCGAGTCCAAATAGGAGACAATGTCGGCGACGTCCTGTTCGCTCAGTCCTAGTTGGTCAGCAGAGAGCATAAGGGAACGGTTATACCAGTTTATCCTATCAACTCTATCGGCAGGGATCATTTGCCGGACTCCGCCCATAGACTGAATCACCAGTGGGTCTCCTTGGGATTCGATAAGACCGTGAATGATCGTTCCGTTCTTTAGAATCACTTCCCTGCCGCCGAAACCATGAGCGATGTCATCGGATGGATTAACAATTGCACGTATGGTTGCTTCTTTGCTTTGCCTTGAGGCCCAACCGTTTAAATCCGGCCCATACTCAACACCGGCTTCTCCCACCTTGTGACACGCATAACATGCGCTTGCTTTTGCGGCGCCACGTTCAACGTCTCCCTCAAGTGCTATAACGTCATCCACCGGGAGATAATTCTTTTCACTGGGTTGCGGAATGACGCTTCCGCTAACCACAATAGTTTCAGGGTCGTATACACCCTCCGCCTTTAACCTCTCACTCACACCAAACCCCGCATAGCGAGAGTTTCTGTGGTTCAACAACCACCACTTCGCTGTCTCACCGACGATTCCCTCATCGTCAATTAGGTCAAACAAGGACTCGACGGTTTCCTGTGATGAGGTGAAGGCAATTGCAGTCAATGCGTTCAAGCGATCTGTCTCGGTGAGTTCTTCTGAAGACGCTCTCTCATAAAATCCCGGCACAGAGCCCTCTTGAGTCAACCTCCAGAGTAGGGAGGTTAACCTCGTACTCCAATTAATAGGATCCTCTTCCCCAAGAGTTGTGTTTACTAATTCGTAGACTTCCGCCTCTTTCCCCATAGAGCCGATTCCCCAAGCTTCCAGAGCCATCCGATCCGTTCCGTCAATAGACTTGGCTAAATCAAGCAAAATTCCTTTAGAAAGTTCGAACGGGACATCTCGCATCGAAACCGCAATCTCTCGTCTTACTTCTGCTGACTCGTCCGAAGCCAAGCTTTTGGCGACTTTAAGATGGTCATAACCATCGACCGCTCTCAGCGCCTGATACGCCGTTGCGCGCACCGTAGCATCTTCCGCTCCGGCCAAAGACTCTACAACGGAAACTCCTTGTGACCCGAGCTGCGCGAGCAACCAGATCGCCCGGTAGCGAATGTATGGGTTCTCACCGTCCAGCAGTTCTTCCACTGCCGAGACAGAGTCGTTTCCATTCGCCTTCAGTGCTTTGAACCCAAGCGCCCGGACGTTCACAGCTGGGCTCTTCAAAGCCTCGATTTGTCCGTCAGTCTTAGAAAGATCGAACTCTGGGACCTCCGGCATAAAGCCTTTAGGGGCAATGCGATAAATCGTCCCGCTCGCTGTCTTGTCCTGATCTGAATGGCCACCGACCCGTGGATCAAACCAGTCAGCGACATAAATGGCGCCATCCGGACCAACCACGACATCCGAAGGTCGAAAGAACGTTTTGATCTCTTCAGAGACACGCCCGCCCTTGCCGTCTGTGCCTGCGAGTTCCTCCTCCTTGTTCGAAGTTAAGAAATTGAAACGTTCCAACTTGAAACCTGCTCCATCCACCTCTGGCAAATAGCCAAACACCACATTACGAGCTGCCTCGCAGCTTAGCAGCATTCCGCGTAGGTCCTTTCCTAAGACGTCGCTTTCATAATAAGCGATGCCGGTTGGAGCTCCTGCCCCGTAAACGTCGCCCGCGGGTATCACGCCCGGATCGTCTTGTCTCCATTGTGACGTCGGAATATTTTGCCCTGGACGTCGATCCGCTTGCCAATAACGTAGCCCATCTCTTGAGAACCAGCCCGTGTTCCCGTACTCCAAGAGGTAGCTCGTACGGCAGGCTGGCGGATCGTCATTGTCATTCTGAAAAATGTTACCGGCTGAGTTTATTGTCTGTTCGTAGGAGTTTCGAAAGCCGTGACCAATCACCTCTAAGTTAGTGCCATCTTCTTTCATTCTCATAGCGAAACCACCCACATACACGTGGCCGTCATCGCTTTTCGCCCCCGCATACTCTCTGGGATAAATCCCGTAAAGAGGCTCGGACTCGCCACTGAGAAGTCCGTCATAGGCGCTGCCCACTCTAATGGTTTTGCCCCCACGATCGGTTACCAGAGCACCGCTGTTTCCGTGGTTAAAGTATAACAGTCCGTCTGGCCCAAAAGTGACGGAGTGAAGTGAATGGTCGTGATTAACGCCGTTGAATCCAGTAACTAGAACTTCACGTTTGTCTACCCGAGGGTCGAAAACGAGATTCCTGTCTACGTCCGTGTAAACGATGAGGTCGGGAGTGTTAGAAACATAGACTTTATTATCAATAACCGCGACGCCGAGCGGGGCTATCAACCCTGGTTCCTGTACGAAGGTCCAGCTCTTATCTGCTTTTCCATCTCCATCGGAATCCTCCAGCACAGCAATGCGATCCCCTTTAGGATCCCTGCCCTTGCTCCACCTATAGTTCACACCTTCCGCGACCCAAATCCTGCCGTCTCGATCGACATCGAAATTAGTTGGATTCCTTAAGTCCGGAGAACTAGCCCAAACCGTCACTTCCAAATCGCCCACCGTCGAGAGGATATTAGTCGGCACCTGAGTTGGTTGAGCATTTAGCGAATAGCTGGACGCGATAAAGAATGGTACAATACAAAAACGGGGTAATGAAAACATGCGTCAAAAACATGCAAAATCTTGCCGCCTTAGCAATCCGCCAAGATCTCTGAGGCAGTTTTTCTTAACTTAACGGTAAGTCACCTCTAGAAACCAAGAAGGCCCCCGTCTCCTTTTGGGAAACGGGGGCCGTAATCTGGCAATAACCTACTCTCGCAGGACATGACGTCCAACTACCATCGGCGGC
>NZ_JARXHX010000099.1 GCF_031127835.1 Pelagicoccus sp. SDUM812002 | reverse complement strand
CTCTCCGTCGGACCTGATCTACTGCATCTACACCTCGGGATCCACGGGCAGGCCAAAGGGCGTGCTGATAGAGCACCGGAACGCCCTCAATCACTTGTTTGTGAAGATTGACACGCTTTGCATGGGCGAGAGCACGGTTCTAGCGCATACGGCGTCCTACTGCTTCGATATTTCCTTCTGGCAGTTTTTCGCTCCGCTTTGCGTCGGGGGCAAGGTGGTCTTGTACGGGAGTCGGATAGTGGAGGACTTGAAGTCGTTCATCGATGACCTGTCCATCAGGGAGGTCGATGTTCTTGAGGTGGTTCCAAGCTTCCTGTCGGCGTTGATTAGAGCTTCTGGAGAATGCGGAATGGGGTTGCCCGGCCTAAGTCACCTGCTTGTGACGGGAGAGGCATTGGAGAGGAAGCTGCTCAACAGTTGTTTTGATGTTGTGAGAGACTGCCAGGTGGTCAACGCCTATGGCCCGACGGAAGCTGGCGACGATATAACTCAACATTCATGGGACGCTCCGATCGACGAGTCTACGCCCGTCTATATCGGATCGCCTGTTGCGAATACGAGCATCTACATTTTGGATGAGAGTGACGCTCTTTGTCCGATCGGCGTGCCCGGGGAGCTTTGCGTCTCCGGCGTGCAGGTGGGTCGCGGCTATCTGAATCGAGATGAACTGACTTCCGAGAAGTTCGTTGAGAATCCTTTCTTTCCGGGTCAGCGGATGTACCGCACTGGAGACCTCGCTCGCTGGTCGAGCGATGGAGTCATAGAATGCCTTGGCCGCATTGACGACCAGGTGAAGATCCGGGGCTTTCGCGTCGAGCTTGGGGAAATTGAGTCGGCTGTGCGTTCCTTGGCAGGCGTTAGAGATGCCGTGGCGATAGTACTTGGCGAGGGCGACCAAAGGAGCCTCGTTGCGTACGTCGTTCCGGAGGGCGAGTGCGATGCCG
>NZ_JARXHX010000098.1 GCF_031127835.1 Pelagicoccus sp. SDUM812002 | reverse complement strand
CTTTTCGGCTCATGCTCGAGATCGCATCGACCTTCTCCAAGGTTTCCATGTAGGCTTTCGCGGTGTAGGTGCTCCCGCGGTCACTGTGATGCAGCGGCCGCGTCGTAGGATACGCAGCGATCGCGTTGCTCAACGCTTTTGAAGTAAGGCAGGCGTCGTTCACCGGCGATACCTCCCATCCTACTATGGTTCGGCTATAGTAGTCCATCGTGACCGCAAGGTAGAGCCATTGATCCCGTCCTTTGAGGTCGGTGGTGTCCGATACCCAAACGCTGTGGGCCTTCTTTACCTCCTCTAGCTCGCCAAGCTTATTGGGAGATATTCGGTTCTTGTGTTTGGAATCAGTAACACAAGGGGCGTTGCTACGCCCTCTGCTGCGGCCCTTTATATCAAGTTCCCGCATCAGGCGGGCAATACGACGCTTGCTGTGGCAAAGCCCTTGCTCGCGCAAGGCCAACCGTATCCTAGGAGCTCCATAGATCCTTTTGTTTTCTCGGTGCACTCGTGCAACTTCCCGCTTGAGATCGGAGTCTAGGGCATGACGGGAGCCGGAGCCTACGGTGTGATAGCGCGTCGAGCGAGACAGGCCGATTGTCGTGCAAACCAGCGAAACGCTGTGCCTTGCCGACAACTCGTCGGCAATCGCCTTCATCTGCGCGGTTCCTCCCCGAGTATATTCAAAGCTTTTTTTAAGATGTCCCTTTGCTCGGCCAGCCTGGCATTGTCACGGCGAAGACGCTCGTTTTCCGACGCCAACTCACTGGGCGTCATGCCTTCCACCGGCGCCGCTGCTCCGTCAAGAGCAGCGAGATGCTTGCGTCTCCATCTTCCCAAGACGCTGCCGTCTATACCTAGGTCGCGAGCGACCTGCGCCATGGTTCCCTTGCCGGAAAGCACCATGTTGACGGCGTCTCGCTTAAATTCAGATGTATAAGTTCTCATTGGGTTTCTAGTTTTATCCCAAGAGCCGACACACTGTCCAATTTATCGAGGCAGGTTCA
>NZ_JARXHX010000097.1 GCF_031127835.1 Pelagicoccus sp. SDUM812002 | reverse complement strand
CGACGTTTCAGCCCTACACTGAAAGAAACTGCACATATCAAGTCGGTGGTCACAACTCCGAGGGCTGCGCCCTCTCCGCGTGACACCTCAGCGTTCGCTAAATATAGAAAAAGAAGAATCAAACAAACAACACGTCGTCGTACCCATTTTCTAAACCAATGACATAAGATGAAGATCCTGCAGTGGTAATTACGGATCGATCCTAGGCGAGATCGACTCACACGACGTTCCTTTTAGAAAGACTGATCCTGCATTAATTTATGACTCGAACAAATCGAAGGCGACCGAAACTACGTTCCAATTAAAAGAAAAAGCGATGTGAAGATTCCACAAGTCGAACCCCACCCTAATTCAAACGATCAACCAGCGAACCAGTCGCTTCAGACAACGAGCGCAAGCGCTCGCGTCTGAGCTCGGCGTTCTGTAAAAACTAATGACTAGACTTGGACAACGGCTACATAACCGGAGACTCAACAGTAGTCCGACGAAAACGAGCGTATCAACGAAAGGATACACCTCAGGACTATTCTTGGTTTTAGCCATTGTTTTCGGTTTAGCCAGTCTCGGAAGCGAAGGAGACGTTTTTTACCTCGTCTCGTACGCAACGGTAGCCCTTCTCTTTCTGGCGACTGCAGTAATAGTCGGAATAGAAAAAAAGGAAGCGAGTCGAGTCGGCTTTGTTTCGATCGCAGGATTCTGCATCCTGCTAATCTACAATATGATGATTTATGGAACGATCGGAATGGGCCTACTTCTGTTGTTCGCAGTCATGTTTGCAGCCAAGAAGCTCTTCGACTACGACTCCTACCTGAGGAAGAAAAGAGATCTAAACCTATGAAGAAAAATCCTACAGAACCAGGCAGTGCTCACAACGAGCGCAAGCGCTCGTCGTGAGACTTTGGCGTTAGCCACTTATGAAGAAAATTACTTTGAGAGAGTTTTAGATCCGAAGGAGACAACATCCTCGAACCGTGAACTAGACTTCTTGACCTAGAGAATCCAAGCTTAGCCGATACCCAAGTTACCCTAGCCCTAAGATGACCAACCCAGTCCTATGCCAGTTTAA
>NZ_JARXHX010000096.1 GCF_031127835.1 Pelagicoccus sp. SDUM812002 | reverse complement strand
TTCGATTCGAGTGTATGGAATCACTGGAGACACGTTCCCTGATATTTTAGAACAAGTCGGCCCATACAATTCCGGCAAACGCCCGCCTCTTTCACTTCGACCCCAGACTTGAAAACACTAACTTGAAACGGAACCCCAACTGAGGCCTCCACGTATGGCCTCTGCGTTCGACGAAAAAAATTATGGAAATAGCAATCTACCTCTTGATCGGACTCATAGTCCAAGTCGTCTACAGAATTAAAATAGACAGAATTGGACACGAAGCAAAATGGACGTTTTTGGCCCTCCCGGAGCTATGGATTATACGACTAGCGATATGGCCAGTCTATCTTGTGAACCTTTGTGTCACCATACTAAGCAGAAAAAAAGATACTCCTGCACTGGAGAATAGATGATTTTAAAAGCATTAAAAGAAAGATAGAAACCACCCAAAGAATCTAACTCGTAAATACAAAAACAAATAGGTCGAACAAGGCAGAGCTCACAATGTCGGCAAACGCTCGCCCCTTTCGCAACGACCCTATGAAAATCAACCTCAACAGTCGTGGAACCTCAACCGGAGCCGACATCGTGAGTCTTTGACGTTAGCCAGTAAAATGAAAATATTGTAGAAAGGTTTTTCGAGCCGAAGGAGACAGCATCCTCAAGCAGTGCGATCACGACATTCCGACGAACACGACAGATGAATTTTTATGGATTCTGACGAACCGAGGGAACGAGACGAACTTTTGACTTTGGCGTTTCAAGCTTCGATCTCAGGCGAAAGACCCTGTCACCTAGATCAACGAGCAAGGCCCTATGCCAGTTTAAAGAATCACAACTTTTGAATCCAACGTTTGGAGACACGTTCAAATTCGGCTAACAAGTCGGCCCATACAATTCCGGCAAACGCCCGCCTCTTTCACCTCGATCCCAGACTTGAAATCACTAACTTGAAATAGAACCCCAACTGAGGCCTACACGTATGGCCTCTGCGATATGCAGAACAAATAGAATGGTCTCCAACCTCATATTCTACGGATCCAACATTGGGCTAGGCATCCTCTTCTCCTACTACTTCTGGGATAACGAAGAAAGAAGCAAAGCGATGATCGTTTC
>NZ_JARXHX010000095.1 GCF_031127835.1 Pelagicoccus sp. SDUM812002 | reverse complement strand
TCGAATCTAACAGGATCATCCGCGCGTCCGGCCGTTCCCTCGCAATCCCGAGATAGTTCAATATAAAGAAAAGCTATTTATATAAATAGCGCAGGATAGCTGTTTTTCCGTTGACAGCACACGACCATATCAACGTCGAGTGCATACGCGGAGGGGGCGCAGCCCCCGGAGTTGTATGGCACGACTGGTTAGGTATTCTTTATTTCAATTGATGATCGAATAAATTCGAATGCCTCCAGGACCTTGTCGTCAGGATCGGGATCTGACTCTAATCTTAAATAACATGCTTTATTCGGGAATCTTACAAGGCGGTGAATGCGGTGTCTTACTTCGAATCCTTCGAACATCCTCACTGAGTATTCTTCTTTTATTTGATCTGTAGGATTCGCTTCCGAAGGGGTAAAACGTGACTCGGTTACTTCTCCTTCGGGCATCGCTTGGGCAAAGGATTCGGCCCTTTCCTTTGCATGCTCAAGTAGTGTCGGTAGTTCTCCTTCTTTAGAAAAGATCACTTCGATGTACACGCCAGACGACAAAGTCATGAAGATGGCTTCTTCTTTTCCGAAATTCTGATGGCTATCTATTTTGCAGCTCTTTGGGTAGTTGAATTTCAAATTCTCGCTATCGAAGACGTGATGTAGAGATGGAATAGCCAAGAGATCCTGAAAGGCTATCAGGAAAACGATCAGGAATAGAGGGGTTCGATTGGTCTTCATTTTCTACCAACGCCAAGCTCAGACGCGTAGGCCTAAGCTGTCTTTTGAATTTCTGGGGTGTTGGATTTTCATGGGATCGAAGTGAAAGAGGCGAGCGTTTGCCGGAGTTGTCTGCGGCGCCTTGTTGGAAGGTGGATCACACAACCGACCAGTGCAGGAGTTCAACCTTGGTCGGAATGTCTTGTGGCTAATCCGTCTCATGCTTCCGCTTGTCAATTGGTCTCCTTGTCGTTTGCTCGATGCTCGAAATGGGTCTGTCAGGTTCCGTATCAAAATGTCTGTGGCGTTTCCATTGCAAGAGGATGCTGCGTCCTTCGGTTCGAAATGCTTTCTCTATAATAATCACGGATGTCTTCCAACGCTAAGGTGATACGACGGCGGCTTCAGTCATCGCCTCCACGTCTGGGTTGGTTGATTTCGAAGTTTCGATGCGAAAGAGGCGAGCGTTTGCC
>NZ_JARXHX010000094.1 GCF_031127835.1 Pelagicoccus sp. SDUM812002 | reverse complement strand
TCAAGTCGATCATTTTTCTTCGTTTTTGGTTGGTTGGATTCTTTCTTAAATTTTATTCAGTGCAGGATCTTCTCTTTTGTGAAGTTGGTTTCTCGATACGTTGTAGGTTTATTCCTTAGTTCAACCCGATCATCTTTCTTCACATATCGTCGAGTGCATACGCGGAGGCTAGCGCGGAGCGCTGGCCGGAGTTGTATGGCACGACTGGTTCGGTATATTTTTTGTTGCTACCACTGTACTGTGTATACGCTTCCGTTAAGGTTATAGCCGTACTGAAGGGTAGAGGGCTCAACTATGACGGTGTCTGACAGTGGGTGCTCTCCTTCGATGATCCATGTGCTCTCTTCCGTGCAGTCCTGAATTCTGTGACCTGCGAAAGCAATATGGATTATATCGGTGCTTTTAGAAGATTTGGGAGGAACCAGGACTTGTGTTTCAGTCGATTGAGGCCCTCCTCGAATTCTTCCAACTGGGTAGCATACTGCTTCAATCTTCACATTATCTGTGTCTAGCCTCCCATGCCAACTGCCATCTGCTTTCATGTACAAACTCGCATCCCCGTATGTCGAGTAGTAACCCTTTTCTTTCATGTAGCGTACGTAATCACGATCTGGAACCCAGAAATTCAACATCAAGTATGTTCGTTCGGAATTCTGCTCTCGGTTCGGTTCAAAGGATGTAATCCTTGCGAACCATAAAGCTGCAGCACCGTTTGGTGCCCAATTTGGCGAAATGCCATCAATCGCAAATCTATCCATTCTAACTATTTCAATGAAGGAGAAACCCCAATCTTCGTGCTGAGGATGTTCAGAAAGGTAGACTCTTGCCCACGAAGTGCCTTTTTCGGCCAGCTCGCCAACTTTCAGAAACCGAAAGTTAGGTGGTAGTTGGTGCTCTACTTGTCGTGGGTCGAAAGTGGCATAGGCTACTATCTCTTCAGCGTTTTCAATTCGCCAGTGAGTCTGCCCACCTTTCGGTAGTTGCGGAATCTTGGCCTCTGTAGCTTGTGACCAAGAACCGCAGGCTAGGGCTATCCCCACAATTAGCTTGAGTGTATTCATCATTCTTTACCGAACGCAGAGGCCATACGTGGAGGCCTCAGTTGGGGTTCTATTTCAAGTTAGTGTTTTCAAGTCTGGGATCGAGGTGAAAGAGGCGGGCGTTTGCC
>NZ_JARXHX010000093.1 GCF_031127835.1 Pelagicoccus sp. SDUM812002 | reverse complement strand
GAAACGATCATCGCTTTGCTTCTTTCTTCGTTATCCCAGAAGTAGTAGGAGAAGAGGATGCCTAGCCCAATGTTGGATCCGTAGAATATGAGGTTCGAAACCATTCTATTTGTTCTGCATATCGCCGAGCTCAGGCGACAAGGCCTAGGCAATCGTTTGAGGTTCTGGGGTGGTTGATTTTCATGGGTCGTAGTGAAAGAGGCGGGCGTTTGCCGCAGTTGCCTGGAGCGATTTGTTGGACCAATTTCATCTTTTAATTTTTGGCAGAGGATCGATTTTTTCTTCTTTTCTTAGCTTAAAAACGTAGGCCAACACAAAGAGGATAAATCCGCCGAGCAGCAGATAGAATGAGCCGAGTATGAAATCAGTAATTTTTGGGTCTATTTCCAATTCCGTCTTCCTGAATTGAATCGTTCGGAACTGATCAAATGCTCCGACAAAACAAGTAATCGTAAGGCCGATTAGAATCAGCAACGAAACTGGTTTTGGTAGAGTTTTATTCATTTAGTTTCGTCCAACGTCGAGTGCATACGCGGAGGAGGCGCAGCCTCCGGAGTTGTATGGCACGACTTGTTGTATAAAATTATAGTTCTTTCCTCATTGTTACGAGTGCCTCAGAATAGCCTAGGCTTGAGTACAATGCTCTGGCTGCTTGGTTATCTGAAAAGACGTTCAACGTCATTTCTGTGATTCCGTTTCTTTTCAGATGAATATCTATCATTTCCATCGCTGCTTTCCCGAACCCTCTCCTCCGAAAATCAAGTTTTACGTGCAGATAGGATAAAAAGCACTTCTTTTGATTAGGGTAGAACTGTGAGACCCAAATGTATCCGACCGTATGCTTGGAATCGTAATCGATTATTGTCCTGATCAAGTGACCTTTGGTTTCTTTTCCTTCTTCAAAGGTTTTCGACCACATTTCAGCGGCTCTGTTCGAAGCTGTCTTTTGGTCCATAAGGCCAGAACGCGCGAAGCTAATCGCATAATCGTTCATCCAGAGATTCTTAAGATCCGTGAATTCAATCTCTGATATCTCTTTGCAATCCACGAGGTTGTTCTGGTTTACATTCATTTCTATACAACGCCAAGCTCAGACGCGGAGGCTTGCCGACGTTGTCTGCGGCGCTTGGTTAGCACGTATGTTTGTTATCATTTTGAGAATTAGCTTTGCACA
>NZ_JARXHX010000092.1 GCF_031127835.1 Pelagicoccus sp. SDUM812002 | reverse complement strand
ATCACACAACCTGCCAATGCAGGAGTCCAACCTAGGTCGGACTGTCTTGTGGCTTGAACGTTTTATGCCTCCGCTTGTCATGCTCGTTCCTTTTCTTAGATCGATGCTCGAAATGGGTTCTTCAGGTTCTGTATCAGAATGTCTGTGACGTTTAGCAGTGCAGGAGGTTGATGATGCCCTCGGTTCGAAATGCTTTCCCTCAAATATATGCGGAGTAAATTACAACGCAGAGGTCTCAGGCGAGCGCTTGCGCGAGTTGTGAGCACCGACTTGATGGGGTTAAATAATTAAGGGGTGGAGTTGGGTTGGACATGGAAGTTTTGGCTCTTCTTCTTTTTGAACTAGAGTAGGGTGTCTTTGTTCTGAATCGATCTTAAATCCTCTGCAGGATCATCTGTCTTTAAAAAGCTCGTCGGGTTGGTTCTTTCGCCAAAGTGCGGTTTATCTGGTCAATGCAGGATCTCTTTATTTTTAGTGGAGTTAGATATTGGATACGTTGCCAAGTTGCTTTTCTGAATAATCTGTTTCTCCCCATCGTCGAGCTCAGGCGACAAGGCCTAGGCTATCGTTTGAATTTTTGGGGTGGTTGATTTTCATGGGGTCGTAGTGAAAGAGGCGGGCGTTTGCCGCAGTTGCCTGGAGCGTCTTGTTGTCGCTAATTTGTTCACCAATTTGCCCATAAGACGAATCGTATCCAATCGGGATGAAACTTAGTTTTTTCTAGTACCTTTGCGAGATCAAACACCTGGTTCCAATCGTCTGAAATCTGTTCTTCTCTTTCGATTTCTTTTAGTCGGGGTGAAATCTCAGACCATAGTGCATGCGTGAATCCGAAGTTTCCTTCTCCATGCTTTTTTATGAATGCTTCGTTTTCTTTCACTTCACGATCAACTGCTTCGGAGCAGTCAGAAGGAACTCCTCTTTCTGCGAAGAGCGGATTGTTTACTGGACGCTTTGCTAAGCCGAAGAGGACGCTTGTTTCGTATTCATCAGCTAGAGACAGTCGATCAAGGCATATAACTCCAGACCACACCTTCTTTTCTTCTTCAAGAGTGTGATCCCAGAGGACTTCGATCCATCCTGTTATGTCGTATGGCATTTCTATTTATTCCGACAACGCAGAGGTCTCAGGCGTGCGCTTGCGCACGTTGTGAGCACCGACTTGATGGGGTTAAATAATTCAAAACTAGGGTAGGGTTGGACTTGTAGG
>NZ_JARXHX010000091.1 GCF_031127835.1 Pelagicoccus sp. SDUM812002 | reverse complement strand
AAAAACCCAAGGCTATTTAAGTACTAAAGATTGGCCCAACAAAACGTGGCATACAATTCCGGAGGCTGCGCCTCCTCCATCGTATGCACTCGACGTTGGGGAGAGAATAGAAATGAAAGTACGAAACCTAGAATTCAACGGAGACACCGCAAATCCGTCTTGGTTTGCGATCATCGATGAGCCCGGTTTCAAAAGTCATCTCTATATTTCAGCAGGTGAGAATGGCCCAGACGAAAGACAGTATGAAATTATGGATCGTTTTCTCGAACTCAGAGAGCCCCTTCTCGAAGACGCGAAATTTCGAGCTCTATCCGAAAACACGAAAAAGAAAATAAAAGATGATTCATTTAGTCTCGGTGCTGTTTTCATCCATTCCAAGGATGAGAATTACGAGATAGATTTAGCCGGATCACTAAAAGAAAAGAAGTTTTTCTCATCTTCCGACATTCCGTGGAATTTCACTATCGATTCCTCAACTTACAAACTAAAGAATTAACCCCAACAAAACGTGGCATACAATTCCGGCAGCTGCGCCGCCTCCATCGTATGCACTTGGCGATGGGGAGATAAGGAATTTTAAGTACCGAGTCGAAAACGACATGACCACAAGAGCCAACCAACAGTTTGGCGATGTATCCACTTTCTAGATCCAATAAGCAGATATGAAGACTAACCGACGGAATGATAAATCGATCCCTGGAAGGGAAACCCTTCAGACGTTCCTTCAAATAAGATGATCTTGCATTGGAATTACAGATCGCAATTCGACACGGAAACCACAGACTGATTCGAAGCCAAAAGAAGCCCCAACTTCCAAATCCAAACCAACTCTGAAAGTGAAATATTTAACCCCATCAAGTCGGTCCTCACAACTCGCGCAAGCGCTCGCGTGAGACCTCTGCGTTCTAAGAAAAAAGATGATCAGGTTGATGGATACAGAAGAAGGGTTTTCCGCATGGAAGGACGCAGCATCCTCAACCAGTGCGACCACGACATTCCAAACGAACACGACAGACAGATTTCAAATGATTCTGACAAACCGAAGGAACGAGACGAAATCTGACTTCAGCAGTTCGAGCTTCACCAACCGACAATCCAACCTGTTACCCTCAGATGACGAGCAAGGCCCCAAGCCAGTTTAAATATTCGATTCGAGTGTATGGAATCACTGGAGACACGTTCCCTGATATTTTAGAACAAGTCGGCCCATACAATTCCGGCAAACGCCCGCCTCTTTCA
>NZ_JARXHX010000090.1 GCF_031127835.1 Pelagicoccus sp. SDUM812002 | reverse complement strand
GTCAACTCCCGCGCTTTTACCACGCGGCTCTTCTGCTCGTTCACCTTCAGCTTGAGCTTGCGTTCGAGGAACTTCCTCACGCTCGCCATAACCCGTTCGCCGGATCGTTCGCACCTCACTAGGACGACGAAATCGTCCGCGTAGCGGGCGAAGCGATGACCTCGCGATTCGAGTTCCTTGTCGAGTTCGTCCAGCATGACGTTGGCCAGCAGCGGCGACAAAGGACCGCCTTGCGGCACCCCATCGACAGTCGGTTGCAGGCGTCCGTCGACTTGGACCCCGGCTCGGAGGTATTTGCCGATCAAGCGCAAGGCGCGCTTGTCGCGGACCCTCCTCGCCAGTCGCGACATCAATATATCGTGGTCGACCCGGTCGAAGAACTTGGAGAGGTCCAAGTCCACCGCCACCCGCCTGCCACTTTTGACGATGCCGCGCACTTGCTCGACCGCTTGACGGGCCGAACGCTTCGGGCGGAAACCGAAGCTGCTCTCGCTGAACCCCGGATCCAGAAGCGGACCCAGCTCCCTCACGAACGCCTGCTGTATCACCCGGTCCAATACGGTCGGGATCCCCAGCTGCCTCTTGCCCCCGTCGGGCTTCTCTATCTCCACGAGCAGCGTCGGAGCTGGCTCGTACGAGCCTGACTCCAAACGCTCGCGCAGTCTCGGCCAAGCGCGGCGGAAGAGCTCGGAAAAGTCCTCGATGGACACTTCGTCGACTCCTGCCGCCCCTTGTTGGCCTTTACCCGCTTCCACGCTTCGGACACGTTTCCCGTGTCCAGAATCGCTTCCATCAGGTCATGTTCCGGATTCCGGCTGTCCGCTTCCCGCCGCCCATGCGCTACCTCTGGCGAGGCATACCCGCAGGGCGAGAGTTCGGACCGGAATCCGTCGTATCGGTTCGGGCCTTCGCTCCAAGTGAGACCTCCAGTAACCTTCGTCGGACGGGGAACCCGTCGGCGACTACTCCCGGCTCGCTTCATGGAACTACTATGCCCTCTGCTGATTCCTCACGCTCCACCACTGCGTTGCCGCAGCGGACGCGACGATTCCGCGGCGCATCTAAGCCATCGTCGCTGGTCCATGAGGCCTCCCCGGATAAGGACGTCGACTTCCGCCACGCAAACGCGTCATTTACCCTATGTCTCGAACCTGGAACGGGCTTCGCGTCGCTGGGCACGCTCGCCCGAGACACTGAGCCTTCTATGACGTGTTGTTCGCTTCGCTGTCGTCATTACATTC
>NZ_JARXHX010000008.1 GCF_031127835.1 Pelagicoccus sp. SDUM812002 | reverse complement strand
CTTGCGACGGAACTCCACCGATACATCTAACCCACTAATATTGAATGCTTTAAGAATCTCCAAAGACCGAACGTCGCGAAATTTAACACTTTCCGTCGTCCGAAGTTTGGCAGCTACGAATGTCAGATTCCGGGCAAGGCGACCGCTCGCACCTCACTTTCGAATCCAAGATAGCGTCTCTAAGATTTGTCCTACCGAGTTTGGCTTTATCCAAGCTTTTGCAGCCGCACCTCTCGATGCCGATCAGTCATAGTCGACTTATACCCTGCTACGCTCCCTCTAAATACTAGCTGAATAGAGTCATGACCCGACTTCGCAAAATCCTATCAGCAGCTTTTGCTGGCCTGTTACTCTGTCCATCAAGCTCTCACCACAAATCCGGTGGTCGCTTCCGATCCCCGGTGCGAACACCGATTCCGTTCCATAGGTGAGGCGTCACGCCCGCCTTTTTCGGAAAACGGCATCTCTACGCGTGGGATTCCCACGTCCTCGCTCGCTAATTTCAGAACATCAAACCCATTTCCCTATGCTTAACAAGATCGTCAGCACCCTCTTCTCACTCCTGATCGTCGGTTCCGCCACCGCACAGAAACCCAGCCGCATCGAGCCTCCCTTCTGGTGGGCTCAAATGCCTGTATCTGAACTACAAATACAACTCTACGGTGAGGGCATAGGGCTCTATCGTGCCAGCTTGCAAACCGAGGGCGTAACGATCGCAAAGCAAGTAGCTGTCGACTCAACCAATTACCTATTTCTCTACCTCGAGATCGACGAAAGTGTCCGAGCCGGCACCGTTCCCATTCAATTTGAAAAGGACGGCGAAGCCTTCATCGTAGATTACGAACTCCGCGATCGCGAGCCCACCGCCGGCCGAAACCAAGGTTTCGATGCATCTGACCTCATCTACCTCATGATGCCTGACCGTTTCGCCAACGGAAACCTTGAAAACGACAAGATCGCAGCCCTCACCGAAGGCGTCGACCGCTCCGACCCAACCAAGCGCCAAGGCGGCGATATCCAAGGTATTTCTCAGCACCTCGACTACATAGACGACCTCGGCATGACCGCCATCTGGTTCACTCCAATATTCGAGAATAATACCCCACCCAGCTATGGCGGCTACCACGGCTACGCCGCAACCGACATGTACAATGTCGATCGACGCCTCGGTTCGAACGAAACCTATAAGGACCTCATATCTGACGTGCACGGCCGAGGCATGAAAGTCATCATGGACATGATTCACAACCACATCGGTCTCGACCACTGGTGGATGGGCGATCCTCCAACCAAAGATTGGGTGCACGATGTAGAAAAATATGGATACACTAATTTCAAGGGCACAATAGTCGGTGATCCTCACGCTTCCCAATACGACCAAGACCAGCTCGTCAAAGGCTGGTTCGTCCCCTATATGCCCGACCTCAACCAGCGCAATGAGCTACTCGCCGACTACCTCATTCAAAACTCGATCTGGTGGATCGAGTACAGCGGCATCGACGGCATCCGCATGGACACCTACTTGTACCCGTATCCCGAGTACATGGCACGTTGGACTCGAGAGATTCTCTCCGCGTATCCAAACTTCAATATTGTTGGCGAAGTCTGGGTCGAGACCGTTGCCCACGAATCTTACTGGCAAGACGACGCCCCCAACGTCGACGACGGTTATGACTCCAATCTCCCTTCCGTTACAGACTTCCCTCTCAGCTTCGCAATTCGAGACGGACTCAACGAAAAGTTCGGCTGGACCACCGGCTTGAGCAAAATTTACTATGCCTTCGCGCAGGACCGCCTCTACAACGATCCTAATAAAAATGTAATATTCATCGACAACCACGACATGAGTCGTGTCTTCGAACACCTAGGAAAAGACGAGGCCCTCTTCAAAATCGCCTATACACTCCTCCTTACCGCCAGAGGCATTCCCCAAGTATACTACGGAACCGAGTTGATGATGGCTCACGAAGATCGCGGGGGTGACGACGAAGCTTGGCGCCAAACCATGCCAGGCGGATGGCCAGACGACAAGCGCAACGTATTCACAATCTCAGGACGCACCGAAAAGGAAAACGAGGTCCTCGACTATATGAAAGCCTTGAACCATTGGAGGGCGGACACAAAAGCGCTACACCGCGGCAAACTTCTACAGTTCATCCCCGACGAAAACACCTTCGTCTACTTCCGCATCCTCGAAGACGAGGCGGTGATGGTCGCGATCAACGGCAGCGAGGAGACCGCAGAGCTCGAAGCCAACAGATTCGCCGAAGTCCTCGATCTCTACAGCAAGGCTACACTCGCTCCCGGTGGATCGCTATATAAGCTCTCCGATAAAATTTCACTAGCGCCAAAAAGCGTCCTACTACTGAACCTTTCCCAGTAAAAATCTTTCTTCGCCAACGGCTCCGGCATTGCAATGATCTAATCCAACTCGAGCATCTATGGCTAAGGCTTCATTCTAAAACAATTGCCAAAACCCTGCTCTCTCGGAGTAGGGTTTTTCTTTTATCACTGACTTACAGCGACTTACAGAAATTAGACAACTAGGGCCGTCGTCATATCACATGACCTTTCATGATACGCTTTGGACCGACCTAAGTTTTGTCCTATCCATATCAGTTTTATGCGACAGATGCAGATGGAAAATTATACAAACAGCAGCGATATTACAAACACTCCGAGAAAGCGACCCAACTGGCCATTGGTTCACTATCTTTGCCATTACTAACCTAAGTGCCCTCGTGTAGTGAGCCAGTCTCTTGCACAGGACGGCTACTAAACTACCCCGTCGTTTGGCACCCCCCCCTACAAACGTCTAATAATAACACGGATATGAATCAAAAATATACGCCCAACCCCCTTAAACAGGTTTCGCGGATCAGCTCCGCTGCTCTGCTCCTACTCGGCCTATCCACAAACCAAATCGCTCACTCCCAAGACGGAGACGACGACGTCTTCAACCTCGAAGCCTTCAAGGTAACTGGGTCTTTCGCTGGCAGTCTCGCTGCTGCTGCCCAGGAGAAAAAATTTAAGCCGACAATTGTTGAGGCAATCTCCGCCGAAGATATTGGAAAACTTCCCGACACCAGCATCGCCGAGTCGCTTGCACGTCTACCAGGTATGACTTCCCAACGCGTCAACGGAAGAAGCCAGGTCATCTCCATCCGCGGCTTTCCTTCTGAATTCACAACCGGTCTCCTCAACGGTCGCGAGCTCGCCACTACCAGTAACAACCGCGACATCGAATACGACCAATTTCCCGCCGAACTCTTGTCCGGCGCGACTGTATTTAAAACAACGGAAGCGGCTCTCGCCACTCAAGGTATCAGTGGCACTGTAAACCTGCAAACGGTCCGTCCACTTAGCCACGGCAAGAAGACCATCGCAACCAACGTATTCTACGAATGGACGGAAAAGGGAGCCCTCAACGCAGGGTCCGACGATTCTGGTATCCGTTTCACGGGTACGTATATCGACCAACTTCAAGAAGGTAAGGCCGGTATCGCCTTCGGTTTCTCCCACACCGACAAGCCGGGGCAAGGCGAGCAATGGCAAGCATGGGGTTATCCTAGCGGCGATACCGACGAATACGGCAACATTAGCATCATCGGCGGAGCCAAGCCATTCGTGCGCTCCAGCTCGCTCGAGCGCGACTCCTTCATGTTCGTTCTCGAGAACGAGGTTTCGGAAAACGTCCGCTCGACCTTCGACGCCTTCTACTCGAACTTCGCGGAGACCCAATTGCTGCGCGGCATCGAACTTCCCCTCTGGTGGAGTTCTGCCCAGTTCCGCGAAGGTAGTGAAGTCGTCGATGACAGCTTCGTAGTCGAAGGGATCTACGACAACGTCTACGGAGTCGTCCGCAACGATATCGCAACTCGCGATGCCGACGTCTACGCCCTCGGTTGGAATGTCGAATTCGAAAAACCTGGAGACTGGACCGCGGAGGCGGACATAGCTTACTCGAAAGTCGATCGCGTGGACACCGTTCTGGAGAGTTACTCTGGCACCGGCTCGAACCAAAGCGGCATCCCTGACACCGTAGCCTTCAACATGAGTGGCGGCACCGGAGCCGTCTTCTCCCCAACGATCGACTACACCGAACCGAGCAACCTCGTGCTTTCGAGTCCACAAGGATGGGGTGGGAACATCGTACCTGGCGGCCAGCTTGGTTATCTCAAAGAACCGCAGACCGAAGACGAACTCCTGCAAATCAAAGTCGGAGCCAAGCGCGAATTGGACAACCAAACATTCAGCAACCTTCAGGTTGGGCTGCGCTTCACCGACCGTTCTAAATCCGAGGCCGAAGTTGGCAAGTACCTTGCCCTCCCCGACGGAGCCACCCAAGCCCCACTCCCCACCACCATCGGCACCACCGACCTCAGCTTCATCGGCATCGCAGGTATGGCCAGCTACGACCCAATCGCAGCCCTCAACTCTGGCACCTACCAGATCATCAACAATCCGAACGCAGACGTCGTGGCAGTTGACTGGAACGTGGACGAGCAAATCACTCAGCTCTACAGCCAGCTCGATATCGATACCCGCATCGGCGACACTCCAGTCACCGGCGCCATCGGTTTCCAATACGTATTCAGCGAACAGTCTTCGAGCGGTCTCGCCGCGAGCGGAGAAGGTGACGCCGTAGAGACACTGCCCGTCTCAGACTCCCACAGCTACGAGGATTTCGTACCTTCGCTGAATCTCAACTTCCTCCTGCCCCAGGACCAGTACCTTCGCTTCAGTGCCGCCCGCCAAATCATGCGCCAACGCATGTCCGACATGCGTGCCGGCTACCAGTTCAGCTATACTCCTGCCCGAGCTAATATCGGAGACCCGATCGACGGACCTTGGGGAGGCAGCGGAGGCAACACCGCACTCGAGCCTTGGAGAGCAAACGCCATCGACCTCTCCTACGAAAAGTACTTCAAGGACGGCATGGGCTACTGGTCGGCGGCTCTTTTCTACAAGGACCTACGAACCTTCGCCTACAAGCAAAAGCAAATCCGCGACTTCACCGGATTCCCCTTCGAAGGATCAACTCCCGCCACCTTCTTGGGCGGGGTGGAAGTCCCACAAAACGGTAGCGGCGGGAGTGTGCAAGGAGTTGAGCTCACACTATCCCTACCGGGCGAGAAGCTGAGCGACTCCCTCAAGGGATTCGGAGCTATCCTCAACGCCGCCTTTACTGACAACAACGTGCAGCCCGATCCCAACGACGCGAATACGCCGCTCCCCGGATTCTCAGACAAGGTCGCAAGCGCTACCTTCTACTACGAGTCCGAAAACGGCTTCGCTGCTCGCATCAGCGGACGCTATCGCTCCGAGTATCGTGCTAACGTCTCCTCCTTCGGACCTCGAGGGGAAGACTTCCGCACAGTGCAGGACGAAACCGTCATCGACGCCCAACTCAGCTACGCCTTCCAGTCCGGCAGCCTTGAAGGAGCCTCCATCATCTTGCAGGGCTACAATCTTAACGACGAGCCCCTCGTAACCTACGAAGGCAACGATCCACGATTCGTCCGCGACTACCAAAGCTACGGCCCCTCCTACTCGGTCGGCATGTCGTACAAGTTCTAGGCACAGAGGGAAAACAAATTACGGGCTGGCTGCGTAGGAACCTGCGTTGGCCAGCCCTTTTCTCCACGACCCTTTCTCACCCAAAAACACGGACGGATCCACCAAAAATGCCACACCTCGAAAACAGCTGGCTAACCGCCAGACAATCCGGTGCCCTACTTCACGTGAGCTCGCTTCCGAGCGAGACAGGTATCGGAAATCTCGGTACGGGTGCCCATCGCTTCGTGGACTTTCTCGCCACCGCCGGCTTCGCCTACTGGCAAGTCTGTCCCGTCGGCCCCACTGGATACGGCGACTCGCCCTATCAATCATTTTCCGCCTTCGCAGGAAACCCATATTTCATCGATCTTGACGAACTCGCCAGAAACGACCTGCTCCAGGAGCAAGAAATATCCGAGCTACGGGAGCTCCCCACCGATCACGTCGACTACGGTCAGCTCTACCATCGATTCTGGGGTATCCTTGCCAAGGCCCACTCCCGCTTCGACGCCAAGACCTTCGCTCTTGAGAACGGCAAGCCCTTCCACGCGTTCTACGAATCCCAAGCGTATTGGCTCGACCCCTACACCACTTTCATGGCCCTCAAGGCTCGCTTCGGACAACGCTCTTGGGTCGAATGGCCCCAGGAGTATCGCGACCCAAAAAGGATCGCCAAGATCAAGCTCAGCCAGCCGGAAATATCCGAACGCTCAAGACACGCTTTCTACCAGTATATCTTCTTCCACCAGTGGAACCGCCTCAAGAACTACGCCACCGAAAAAGGCGTACAAATCGTTGGAGATATGCCGATCTATGTCGCCCTCGACAGCGCAGACGTCTGGAGCCGCCGTGACAATTTCCTCGTTAAAACTGACGGCGACCTCGACTCAGTCGCCGGTGTCCCCCCCGATTACTTTTCCGAAACCGGACAACTCTGGGGCAATCCGCTCTACAACTGGAACCATCTCTCAAAAAATGGATACAAGTGGTGGATCGAACGCATCTGTTCCAGCCTCGAACTCTTCGACGTCCTACGTTTCGACCATTTCCGCGGATTCGCAGACTTTTGGGTAGTACCTTCCCATGCCCCAGACGCTTCGGAAGGGACATGGGAATTAGGCCCGGGCATCTCACTCTTCAAAGCAATTGAGCAAGCGATTCCGGATTCTAAGTTCATCGCTGAAGACCTAGGCTACATCAATGAAACGGTATTTAACTTGCGCGAGCAAACAGGCTACCCGGGAATGAAAATCATGCAGTTCGGCTTCGGGCACGACGACAACAACGTCAACCTTCCACACTTCTTCGAACGCAACCAAGTCGTTTATACCGGTACCCACGACAACAATACAACACAAGCTTGGATCGAATCTCTGAGCGGCGAAAACAAGCAAATGGTTTTCGATTACTTCGACCTCCACGAGAACCCCACTGCCGACCGAATCCTGCAAGCCGCTTTCGCCTCGGTCGCGCGGCTAGTGATCACCCCCGTACAAGACCTGCTTGGACTCGGGGCAGAAGCTCGAATGAACGAGCCTGGCACCTCCATCGGGAACTGGCAGTGGCGGCTCGACCCTGAACGTTTCGACCTTCTCTCCCAAGGGTCCATCGACCGGCTCCTCGCTTTGCACAAACGCTACCATCGCGTTGACGACACTCAACAACGCAATTATTCTGCCCCCCCTGAGAGGAAGCAATCCCTCGATCAAATGCCAACCGCCTAAAGCCCCGCTTCCGTCTAAGAACCTCCCCAAATGACCCAACAAAGACTTTCCTTCTGGCAAATCTGGAATATGAGCTTCGGCTTCCTCGGCATCCAATTCGGATGGGGACTGCAGATGGCGAACATGTCCGCTATCTACCAATACTTAGGTGCAGACGAGAGCGAAATCCCCCTATTGTGGCTCGCCGCCCCAATCACCGGATTGATAGTGCAACCAATTATTGGATACTATAGCGATCGCACTTGGACCCGACTTGGCCGTCGCCGACCCTACTTTCTCGTTGGTGCCATCCTCGCCAGTTTAACCCTCATCGCTATGCCGAATTCATCCACACTCTGGATGGCCGCTGGCCTGCTGTGGATACTGGATGCTTCGGTTAACGTATCTATGGAACCCTTTCGCGCCTTCGTCGGCGACAAGCTTCCCGAAGACCAACGCAAAACGGGCTTCGCCATGCAGAGCTTACTCATCGGGCTCGGCGCCGTAGCGGCCTCTTCGCTTCCATGGGTATTCAGCAATATATTCGGTATGGAAGCAGGCTCCACGGAGGGCAGCGCCATACCACAAACGGTGAAGATTTCATTCTACATCGGATCCGCTATCTTCTTCTTCGCCGTGATGTATACCATCATCACTACTAAGGAAGATCCGCCCGAAGATCTGGAATCCTTTGAACGAGAGAAGGCCGAGTCTGCTGGCGTCGGCAACATGTTCACGGAGATATTCACCGGTATCAAAAGCATGCCAAAGGCCATGCGTCAGCTAGCGGTCTCCCAATTCTTCACTTGGTTCGGTCTCTTCTGCTTGTGGCTCTACTTTTCTCCTGCGGTCGCCACCCAAGTGTTCAGTGGAAAGGTTGGCGAACCGGCTTACCAAAAGGGTGTGGAGTGGGCAGGAGTTTGCCTTAGCGCCTACAACTTCATAGCGTTCCTCTTTTCCTTCGCCCTCATCGCACTCACCAAGAAGTATTCCGCTAAAGCTATCCACACCGTTTGCCTCCTCTGCGGTGCTCTTGGTTTGATCTCAACGGTATTCGTATCCAATCACTATATACTTATCGTCTCCATGGTGGGCGTCGGCGTCGCTTGGGCGAGTATTCTCTCCATGCCCTATGCAATGCTCTCAAATGTCATTCCTGCCAAAAAGATGGGGTTCTATATGGGTGTATTCAACTTCTTCATCGTGCTCCCCCAAATCGTCGCTTCCCTAGGGCTCGGTGCCGTAGTAAAGCACCTTTTCAGCAACAATGCTGCCATAGCGGTTGCCCTCGGTGGTGCTTCCTTGGTCGTAGCCGCCATTTCCCTTCGCTTCGTCGAGGAGGAAACCTAGAGAATTATCCGAAGACGCGTAAGCTCCAACCGACTAAATCGAACTGCTAGGCTCCACTCCGGTGAAACGCGCGATATCTTGAAGAGCCTCCTCTGTGCTTACTACGCGGGCATAACGATCCTTCAAGGTAGCGATACTCGCTTCGTGCAATTGCGGGGTAACCGTTGCGCACGCGTCGTCGATCATGCTTACGAAATAGCCTAAGTCACTCGCCGCGCGCACCGTCGTTTCTACACACTCGTTGGTATAGACGCCACAGACAAAGAGGGCGTTCACTCCCATATTATTGAGAACGAAGTGAAAGTTGGTGGAAGAAAATACACCGCTCGCAGTCTTGTTCACCACGACCTCATCACCAAACGGAGCCACCGCCTCCACAAACTCAGCTTCCTTCGATCCGGGTGCCGCTAATAAATCCAAACGCTTGTGACCAGGGCTACGATCCCTTCCATCCTGGGTTAGGGCCTGTATCCGCGTATGCATTACCTCGAGCTGACAGGAGCGAAAAGCCTCCTGCAAGCGCCTGACATTAGGGAGTACGAACTCTTTGAGACGGTTGAAGTAGTAGTCCCGACCCTCTTTCGGGACGCCAGACTTTTCTGGTTCGCGAAAAACCCCGTAGCCCTCGACCGCGTCCAAATACTGCAGGTCGATACAAAGCAATCCGGTGTTGTGATTAATAAGCTGCTTAAAATGTCCCGGGTTATCGACGATCGAATCGTGATAAATCGACTTTAACGGGTCTCGTTGCTTTGCTGTGTCCTTACTCATCGGATACGGATTAAGTTTCTGTCTTCCCAGCCATGCGGCTAAGGGTTCTCAAAGCCAAATTCGCCCCGGCCTCGATATCGGACCATGCGGTCCACTCCGCTGGGGAGTGACTCTTACCTTCGCGACTCGGGACAAAGATCATTCCCATACGCGTTAGCTGGGCCATGATTTGCGCGTCGTGCGCTGCTCCGCTTGGCATCTTCAGATAGTCTAGCCCTAGTCCTTTGGCTTCGCTCTCGAGTGCATCGATAATATCTTTGTGACACTCTGTAGGCTCGATCTCACTTTGGATCTCGTAGTCGAACATGAGTTTGCGACGGCGGGCGATCGCCGACAAAGCCCGATGAAACGCCTGTCCCAGATCTTCTAATACAGCTTTGGAGGTGTCTCTTACATCAATCGTAAGCTCGACCAACCCCGGAACTGTGTTGGGAGCGCCCGGCAAAATCTGGGCTCTCCCTATGGTCGCGCGACTCGACTCGGCACCATTCTCCTCCAAGATTCTCGGAATCTCGTGAGCAAAATCGGCTAAGCCCATAAAAGCGTCTTCCCGCATCTCCATGGGAGTCGTTCCGGCGTGGTTGGCAGTGCCGCGTATCTTGATCAGCCACTTGAAGAGACCGGTTATGTTTTCTACGATGCCCACTGGCTTTCGCAACCGATCTAGCACCGGGCCTTGCTCGATATGAAGCTCGAGATAGGAATCGATATCCTCAGGATCGAGACGAGCATCGAGAGCTTCCAATGGATTCATACCGCAACGACGCATCGCATCTGCTAAGGTGCAGCCCTCCAAGTCGCTGTAATACTCCAGAGTCTCAGGCGTGACCGCCCCAACCACTGACTGGGATCCGAACATCCCCCCAAAGCGACCCTCCTCATCGCTGAATGCGACCAACTCGAGATGATGAGAGCGCAAGTCCTGGCCCTGCTCTTTCAAGGAACGCAAACACTCTAGAGCGACAAGCACGCCTAGGCTTCCATCCAAAGCACCCGCACAGGGGACTGTATCCAGGTGGGAACCGACTAGGATCGTTTTCGCCGAATCGTCACTGGAAGAAAGACGCCCGAAGACATTCGCCGCTCCATCCGTGCGTACCTCGAGGCCGCAAGCATCGAGCTTTTTGCGAAGCCACTCCCTGCCTTGCATATCCGCTTCGGAAAAAGCAGTCCGGTACAAGCCTCTGTCTTCGGGGTTCTTTCCGATCTCAGACAGTTCGAAGAAGTCCTGCTTCAGTCTTTCAATGTCGATTACTAGTTCCACCTGAAATTTTAGTACGTTTTAAGTGGATACAATTGGATTCTCCACAAAGGTTGAACTCAAGATCTGCAAGCACAGCAAATGATTCAGTAAGGTATCCTTTCTCGTCAAAGAAACCGGGTCCTTATCCTTTCGGTAATCCTCCAAGAATTTCGCCGTACGGACTGGGCTCAACAATTCCGACTTTCGTATCGCATCGGGGTTGAGGAAACGCTCGATCAGCTCGTTCACCTTCGCCTGTTTGTCCGGGCTCGTGTGAGCCGGAGGCGCCATGAAAGCGAATTTTTCGCGCTTGTAGAGAACTTCTGGAAGCACGCCCTTGACTGCCTCTCGCAATACCCACTTTTCAATATTACCTTTCACGCGCAGGTTAGCGGGGACCTGCATCGCAACCTCAGCCAAGTGGTGGTCAAGAAAAGCCGGGCGCGACTCCATGGAGTTCGCCATGTCGACTCGGTCGCCGCCCCAGTTGAGAATCTGCCCCTCCAACTGGCACTTGCTCCACGTGTACTGAGCTTTGTCGAGGGCGTGTCGATTCTTCAGCATCTTTGGGTCGATCTTCGAAGCAATTCCATGGATCGGATCGTAGTCTCCAACCTCATCTAACGTATCGTCGCTTAGAAGCGGCTTCGCCAGCTCCAGCGTCGCCATCCAAGGTTGAATCCATGATGGGGTAAAGCCACAGAGTTCCTCGAACGCCGCGTGCTTCAACTGATTCTCTGCAAGTATTGCCCCCTTGAAGAGCTTGTTCGATTCGTCCAAAAGACCTTGCAGTCGCTCTCGCTCTTCAGGTGGTTCGTCATTCAGACCATGGAGAAACATATCCCGCTTGAAAGCGGGATACCCGCCAAACAACTCGTCAGCCCCTTCTCCCGTTACTACCGTTTTGTATCCACACTCCCTGACCCGTTGACTCATCAAATACTTCGCAACACCAAGCGTGTTGTAAAATGTGCGCTCCGCGTGCCAAACGGTTTTAATGAAATTGTCACCATAGAGGTCTTCAGCCTTCAGGTTGATCTGCTCTTGATCCGCCCCCATGCTGTCAGACATTTCTTTGGCGATATGAGCCTCATCGTACTTATCGTCATCGAAGCTGATCGTGAACGCCTTGACCGGGCTCTGCATCGCCCCTGTCGCTAGACCGAGAATACAGCAACTATCAATTCCGCCCGACAAGTAGCAACCTACAGGTACATCCGCCTCCAAACGGAAGATCACCGACTCGATAAGCTTTTCGCGAACGCGATCCACATGATCCTGCTCGCTCAACATCGTGTCTCGCGCATCGATCTCCGGGAAATCCATATCCCAATACTTTCGGGTACTTGTCTCCAATTTTCCTTTACGCTTCCGCACGACCATCATGTGGCCAGGCTCGACCGCTACGATCTCCTCGAAAGCTGAAGTGCCCGGTTTTATTGTCTGCATCAGCTGGTGCAGAGCTGCCTTGCGAGAAAGGCGCTTGGGCACTTCCGGATGGGCCAAAATAGCCTTCACCTCCGAACCGTATACCAAAGTCTCTCCCGAATTGTAGTAGAACAATGGACGGATGCCGAAACGGTCTCGCACGAACAGCATTTCGTCCTTCTCCCTGTCGTAAAGAGCGAAGGCAAATTCACCCCGCAGATGCTCCACGAACGCCTTCCCGAATTTCCGGTAGAGTGTGAGAGCGATTTCGCTGTCGGATTTGCAGCTGAAGCGGTCCCCTTCCGCCATGGCATGTGAGCGGTACTTCTTAAAGTCATAGAACTCGCCATTCACGGTTAGGCTGAGGGACTTGTCCCTGTTGTGTATTGGTTGATCGCCCGTGTTTAGATCGATGATAGACAGTCGCGTATGCCCCATAGCGAGCCCGCGCTCCGAGTCTACATAGCTGCCCTCGCCATCCGGTCCACGATGTTCGATCGTCTTGAGCATCCGGGACAGGGTGTAACCGTCCTCTGGATGCATTGGCTTTACTGAAAACATTCCTGCGATTCCGCACATAGTTTCTTTTCGTTTCGGCACTCGGTGACGTTACGCCGCCCTGCCTTCGTTCTACTTTACGGTTGGGATTTCGTCAGGTAGCCGATCCAGTCGACCACTCACGCATATCAACAAGGCTTGTCGGACGAAAACCGCCCCATGAGCCTGGGAGAAATAAAGGTTATGAGCTGTGTCATCCAAACTGCGGTCCAGTTCCGTAAGCCGCGCCAAAGGATGTAATATCACAGCATTCTTCTTCAGATCACTGTCCCTGTTAAGCTGGTACTCACTGTCCAGGTTCTTGTAGCTATCTCCAAGGAACGCGATTGAGTTCATGTAGATCACATCCAGCTCGGAAACATGCTTCTGCATGTCATTAGTAACTTGGTACTGAATTCCTGCCTTCTTGAGTTCGGCGACCAGATCTTCTCCGAACGGATCCGCCATCTGAGAAATAACAATCACTCGGCTGATGCGATCCTGAAACAAAAGTGACATCAGAAGAAAGCTCTTCACCGCTCTCATGCTTCCAGGTGTACCCAAAATCCCAAGACACATCTTTTTACTGCGCTTGCTTGGATCTCGCTTCGCCAGCTCCGGCTTCCATTTCAATAGGGCGTACCAGTCAGCAAGCGATTGCGTCGGGTGCTCGCCACTCCCGTTCCCGGCGTTGATGAGTGGCACACGCAGGCTCTTGAGCATCCTTTCCGCCGAATCCGTTTCCGTATGGCGCATGATAACCATATCGCAATAGGCGTTAAACATCTCTCCGATATCTTCCAACGATTCGCCTTTGCGAACTCCAGTGACGCCTCCTTCGGGAATACTGAGCACCTTGCCATCCAATCGCAAAACCGCGCTTTCGAAAGAGAGCCGCGTCCGCGTACTCGCTTCGAAAAAAGCCGTGGTTACGATTTTCCCATCCATGATATGATAGGGAGCGATTTCAAAATTCTCCAGCACCGCCGCCAACTTCGCGAGCTCGATCACTTCCTCGCGCTTGAAGTCCTTAACGCCCAAGATGGAACGTCCCTTCAATCCCCTCAGAATCGAGAGATCAATCGGGTTATCTTCGAATAGGTTGAGCGGCTTCGGCCTCAACGTTTCCGCGCCCGCCGGAGGCTCCAGGAACTCGATGTGCTTATTTAATTCTAGTTTGTCGCTCATATTACCACAGGTCCTTTGAAATTATGTCTTTCACGACCATCCATAGCAACGTGACCACGCCAGCTGCTGTAAGAATGATTGCCGCAAATATCAGCGCCACCACTACAAGCTTTGGAAATAATACCATTATAATTTCTCCTCGTTTAAAACGCTCCAATCAAACCGTGTCTTGGACAGAGCAATTGTTCCAAAAGTAATCACCATTGAGACAATCGTCGCGATCAAAGACGCGGTGTACCAACCGTATTCAAAGTAGGCATAGAGTCCGATCGCGGATCCACAAACCATAGAGAGGACAGCACCGACTTCGTTAGAGCGTCGCCAATACAAACCGGTCACTACCGGCCAAACGGCGCTCCCGACGAATGGACCGGCGAAGAAAAGCACTGACATAAGATTTCCCACCCGAGGTAGACAAATCAGCCATGTCACAAGCCCGAGTCCTACAATGATTAGCGTGGAAATCTTTCGCAATTGTTCGTCGCTCACACTCGGGTTGATCATCTTTTTGTAGACATCCTCCGCCAGCAAATCCGACGTCGCTGCCAGCAAGCTATCGATACTCGAACCGAGAGAACAAAATATCACCACAAAGAGAACCACCGCTCCTGTTGAACCCAATAACTCTCCGGCGATCAAAGGTCCGGTCATGTCGATATCCGTGATGTTGATACCAAGGCTATTGCTGAAAAGGGCCGAAAAGCCGACCGCCAAAGGAATCGGCAACCACAGCAGCCCCGCCAATGAAAAGGCCTTCGAGACAACCTTCTTTCGAATCGCAAAAGCCCTGCTCCACCACACGTTGTTGTGGAACACCTCCCCAAATCCGAAAAACATGTTGTTGAACAACGAGAGCAACGCCACCGGTAATAAAGCGTTAAACAAAGCGGGCTGCGTTTGCACCGAGGTCTCATAAGCATCGCCCAGGTCCATCCGCGAGAGTGCAGCTACCGCCACCGCGATGATCCCGATGAGGATGATAACACTTTGGATAAAGTCCGTTCCGATGACAGCATAGAGCCCGCCTACCAAGGTATACAAAACGCATACCAGCAAAATCATGCTCATCCCGTACTTGTAGTTTATCCCCGCCAAGGCCTCCAGCACGATACCGCCAGCCATGGCCATTGAAACCAACCATGCCATCGAATAGAAGAGTGAGATCCCGAGAAAGACTGACCAGGCAACCTTTCCGTAGCGCAAGCGAATAAAATCCCCTGAAGTGAATCCACGTGGCATAAGGTTTCGGATACGTGCTGCCATTGGGGCGAATAGAAATAGACCAAAGCTGGCGGTCGTGAACGCAAGCAAGCCCCACACACCCATCTTCAAGCCGAACTGCGGCACTACCATAATCGTATTGGAGGTCACCCACGTAGCCATGGCTGTGGCGGAGCCAAACGCTATACCCACGTTGCGACCTGCCAGCATGAATCCGTCGAGACTCTTAGATTTGCGTCCCCAATAGAGTCCGAGCCCAACCCACATAATTCCAAATGCAATAAGCAGCGTCCAACCGATACCAGGAGCTAGAATTGTTTCTTCTTGGTTCATCTCGTTATGCCTTTAGGCGATCTCCTTTCTCTCTACCGCGCGACGTCCCAGCACGATTGTTAGAATCAAAACAATAAAACAAACCGCTCCCGCCCCCATCAGGGGCCATACGATCGCCATGTCGATATAGTCGACTGTGACTTCCAATGATTCGTCTCCCCATTCTGGATACACACCGTCTCGATCCTTGGAACGAATTCGAAAAATATGCTTCCCTTCGTTTAGACCAGACACGAAAGAGGCCGTGTCCTCTCCTTCATAAACAAGCAAACTGGACTCGGTCTCCCCTTCGCTCCAGCGCCTCACTTCGTAGACACGGTCAGGCTCGGGCCCTACACCAATCTCGCCCCAAACCAATGGCACAGTTCCGTCGTCAGTCTGGTAGCTCTCGCCATCTGGCTCCTGGAAGCCGGCAGCACCGACATCCACTGTCAGTAGTTGTAAAGTTATTACAATGAGAATCGCAGCGACTGTGCGGGACTGCGTTCTCAAGCGAATGAGAGCGTGATGCATTTCAACAAGGGTTATGAGGGATTAGGAATCGGTCCGCTCGACCGTTCTCAAGGCAGCACGACGACCTGCCTTCAAGTCAGCCGCCGTCTCAAGGATGGGCGCTGTTGGGCTATCGACTGACTCCGATACCGGAGCGTCAATGCACTCGATTATTTTCTCTAGCGAAAGCGCGATCGTGGCCCGCTCTAGTTCGGGAAGCTTATCGATCGCATCTACCAAATTCTCTTGGAGGGGAGAAGGAGCTTTCGCAACCATCTCTCGACCTTTGTCGGTCAGGGTGATGCGAACACGTCGTCGGTCGCGCACAGAACGCTCCCGGGCCAGTGCCCCCGTCTTCTCCAACCGATCGACTATCCCTACCGTAGTGCTGGGACTGAGGAAAACTTCGCGAGAGAGGTCTTTCACAGTCAATGGACCTAACTCGTCTAACTTTAGCATGCACAACAACTGCGGCACCGTCATCCCACTACCTGTAGCAAGCCGCCGCGAGTGGCTATCTATCGATCGCACAATACGGCGCAAGGAACTAAGGATCCTAAGATCATAGCGCTCGCGCGGCACCACCGGCAACAACTCCTCGACGTCACCCTCCGGCCCGACAGGAAACTCCTCTGCCTCTAATCCCTGGCTCATTTGCCAAGGCCTCGAACTGTTTCGACACGAATCATTCGTGTACGAACCATTTTCCCAAGACCTGCGCCTGTCAAGCCTACCGTCTAACTCAAGTCCTAGCTAATCGATAGCGCGCAAAAAGTATACAGGGTAATCACGCCCCCATATCCGAGAAACGGGAACTGAGGTGCACGGCTACTCTTTGATAACTGCCACCAATTCGATCTCGATCAAAAGTTCGTGTCTGCACACATCCGCTTCCACGCAAACGAGCGGCATGTCGGCGATACGCAGTTTTTGCAGCACACTCCGATAGGCAGCGTATGCCTCGCGGTTTTTGCAGTAGACGGTGCCGGTACAAACGTCCGCTAATCCGCCGCCTTGATCGCCCAAGAGGGCCGCTATATTTAACAGCGTGTCTAAAGCCTGCATTTCGGCATTTCCGATATAGGTGCTTTCACCCCGCGTGTTGATGCTCGCCGTCCCTGATACGTAAACAGCTCGAAAACCTTCATGACAGACCGCCATTGCCCGCGAAAAAGCAGAGCCGTATCCAAAAGCTTGATGCTGACGCGAGGTCGTTACGACCTGCTCCATTCGGAATGCGTTCTCTGAACCACCCTTGCCCAAACCTAGTACATCCACGAAAATTTCTTCATCCGAGAACCTACCTTGAATCCCAGTACTTGCCGGAAAAACCGGATCCTTGCCGGTAGCGTAGATTCCAGCTTCCTTAAAATGCTTGGTGCGGATGCAGTTAAACTCTCCATACCAATCAAGCAGTCTTCTCGAATAGAACCAAGTACGCGCCACGTCGTGAAGCGTAAGGTCGTAGCGCGACATCGCTTCCTCGATTCGATCAAACACCATTTCGCATTGCCGAGTGACGCAGCCTTTGTCACCCGGGTTCGATTCGTCAAACCCATGGATCCGTGGGCAATATACCAATTGAAAGCCTTCGCCCTCCAGTACGCGAGCCGGAGAAATTTCGCTATCGTCAGTTCGCACCGTTGCCGCGCCATCGTGACTCCGCACACCCCAGATCTGAATACTCGTCACTTCCTGCGGACCGAGCGAACGTCCCTCCAAATAAGTGTAGGGCAAATAGCAATCGAGACCTGAGTTCCCAAGTGCGCGTTGACGTCCCATGTCGAATGCCTCTCGGGCTTCGACGTTTCCGTGCACCTTCTCCTGGATGACCTGAATTTGCTTTTCTTTAAGAATTGGAATGAGTTGACCATACAAGTCTTCCGCCAGTTCGGCCGCAGTTCCCGTCAACGAAGGCCTCACCGTGATATAACAATCGGTGTACGAGATCCTTGGATACTCTTTTATGTCTGTTTGCGATGGGGGATTTGTGGTGATCATAGTATTTGAGGTTAAAGGTCCTTTGCACAGCGGAATCCTAGGTCCGCGTGCCAGTAGTTAGGATTACACCAAAGTCGGCGGGTCGTACGAAAGTTGAAGCGAGCGTGCGACTCCGGGCCGCCAAAACCACCCCCACGTATCACTTTTCGAGTGTTCGTTTCACGTCCCTGCCGGACGCTGCGCAAGAGGGCGTCTGAGCTGTAAGCCTCGGGTAGATCTCCATTTTCCAAACCCACAGGGCCTACTGGATTAATGCCTACGGCAGATAGATCTGAATAATACGCTTCCCCGTACCAATCCGCCGTCCACTCCCAAACATTTCCTGCCATACCCACACAGCCATACGGACTCGCGAGATCCTCGTATTCTTCCACGGAATACACGTTATCTGAGTTACGAGAGATCCAATCTTCGCCCCAAGGAAACCGGTTTACAGCAACGCCCCTTGCCGCTTTTTCCCACTCCGCTTCAGTTGGCAGCCGCTTCCCGCACCAAGCCGCATAGGAACTCGCATCCCGCCAGGTGACGCCGCGAACTGGATATTCCGACTGCCTTGACACTACAGCCGACACCACCGACTGAGCCCTAACGTCTTGGACAGAGAGGGAGCTGAGGCTTCCCTTTTTAGCCTTCACTTGAATTTCTAAGGATCCCAAAGCAGCCAACCAAAGCTGCGCGTCTAATTGCAACAGATCAACAGAGGGTACGTTCACAAAACTGCTTCCGTATTTACCTTCGAAATACGTGCAAAGGTCCAAGCAACCAGCTACACTAAACCGGAACCACGACCCTTCAACTTTGCGGTATCCATTTGTATTCCTTACAAACTCCGCAAACTGTTGGTTCGTAACTTCGCAGCGATCGATCCAAAACGCTGACAACCGCACTTCGTGTACCGGGGACTCGTCGGGTGCGCCACTTTCTGATCCCATTAAAAAAACACCCTCTGGAATGAGAACCATGTCTTTACCCGTTTCCGCGGATGCATCCGCGAGTAGGACTAAAATTGAAAACCAAATTACGTAAACTTGCTTCATCTTATAGATCCTTGGCGCAACGAAACCCGAGAGTGAACTTCCGGAAATCCGGTTCGTGGAACGAGCGTGCCGAACAACGCACACCGCTGGGAACACTCTGCGAACTCCCACCCCTCACGGAACGATACTGCCCATTCGACGGTCCCTCCGGATTTTTCCGAATTCCCTCTTTGTAATAATCATCTGAATACCAGTCCGAACACCATTCCGCTACATTTCCAGCGAGATCCATGCAACCGAACGGGCTCTCACTCGCGAGGAAGCTTCCTACTGGCGCGGGATAGACGTAGCCGTCTCGATCAAGCGACGGATCCCGCACATCTGCTCCTGACTTGTCCCCGCCGATATTGCAAAGTCCCCAGCGCCATTCGTTCCCCCAAGGCCACAACCGTTGGTCGGTGCCTCGCGCCGCAAGTTCCCATTCCGCCTCGCTCGGCAATCTTTTACCCGCCCAATTTGCGTAGGCATACGCATCAAACCAGTCCACTCCCACCACGGGTAGATCGTCTCCCAGAAACGTCTTCGCATCAAAGGGAGCCAAACTGGCCGTTGCTTGGTCAGTGAGGAGCGGATTATAGTCAGACCAATAGCGAGGCCGATGGTTCTTGCCTTCCACCTGATTTGGGTGCCGCACCTCTTCGTCGCCATACACCTCAATCCAGTTCAAGAATTTCCGATACTGGGCATTCGTCACCTCGCATCGATCAATAGCAAAGGCATCAACCGTCACTTGCCTTAACGGCCTTTCCTCCTCGAGGCTCCAGCCGGTCGCTGCTCGTGCGATTAATACTTGATAGGGACGCAGAGCTATGCCGGGAGCTGCTTGATTCGCTAGATCCGGATGGCTCGTCTCGTTGCCCATCCAAAAGGTAGTCGACGGGATAGCGATCATTTCGGAGGAGTCCCTTTCATTCGCCGCACTATCGTCGACAACCGACAGTCCTTCGGGTGCGCATCCTGACATGTAGAGCCCGACCGCGGCCAAGCACACGATGAACACATTCGCAGATAATTGCACACGATTCCGTTTCATCATTCGAGCGAGTTCATGTAGTTAACCAAGTCGTCGATCTCGCGGCGAGTGAGCTGCGACGTTCCTCCATGGGTATCGAATCCCAGGCGGCTCTCTGCGATACGATGCAGCTTTACTCGGTTCTCCGCAGTGGCGAAAACAAAGGTCATGTTGAATCCGACCTCCATCTTGCCAGGCCTTTCTGGGTACCCGCCAAAAAGGGGTTCGTATTTGAAGCGCTGCAGCGATGGGTGACCCGGCATCGCAGTTACTTCCCTTAGCGTTCTGGCCAACCCATTGTGCAAAAAGACAGGTGGGCGATCCCAAATCCCACGCAGCGGGAAGATCGTCAGTTGACCCTGTTGCTCCTCTGCTCGCCCTAAATCCCACGGTTCCAGGTCACGTCGTACGCCGCTATTCGCATCCTCCCGATTCTTGCTGAGTAAGGTGAAAGATCCGTCACGTACCGTAAAGGGAACAACGGGTGGGATCGTTTGCTGCGGATTGTCTGGAAAGTCCTTCTTCGTGAAATGCGGAGGGGCATGGCAGGATATACAACCGACCTGCGGATCCTCGAACAGCTCTCGCCCACGAGCCACTGACAAGCTCGACTGGTCGAAAGGATTGGGAAGCAAACGGCCTTCGTGCATTTGCCATTCGCCAACGAATCGTTGAAAATCCCGCATAAAGAAGGACTTGCCAAACAAGTCACGAGAGATCGTTCGAAACATTTCGTCCCGACGCTCCTCCAGGTTCGACTCGCCATCCACCGACGTATCCATTTTCGACTGTATGTCACCCTGCATACCCGTGACGTAGTGCGCTTGGATTTCCGTAAAGTCTCCCGCCGGCGTCGCTGCCTTGAAGTCGTCTGCCGGACAATGCTCCATCATCATCGACCGCGGTTCGTAGCCGGATATAACCCCTTCAAAAAAGAAAGGCTGGATTGCGAAGAGGCCGCGCATCTGAGGTACGTTCATAGAACCGCCAATGGCAATCGGACCACTCTCCGCTTCCTTGCTCAGGAACTCCTGCCCAAGGACCTGGCTGACGCCCCATGTCCGTCCATCCCCCGTATCTTGGGCATGGCAATGGATGCATGACGTGTCACCGTCCGACGAAAAAGACGAAGTATGCACAAGGACCTCCCCCCGTTCTGCGTTGGTCGCAGGAAAAGGCATTCGCAGTATGCTGGGATCAACTACAATCTCCTCGCTCAGACCGCTTGACCGATCGATCACACTAAGCGAGCCGCCGAGAAAGTTCGCGACCAGCAGCTTGTCCTGGGATGGAGTACCGACCTTTCCCTTCGCGATGCCACGAGGCATCAAACCGGTCTGGTAATTCGCCACCGGCACCAAATAGTCAATTGGGTCAGAAGCACTCGGGTTGATACGCCACTCCTGCACGGAATTACTGCCCTGCATCGTCACGAAAAGCCGGTCTTCGGATACAGTCATCCGGTCGGGAAATGCCCCGATAACCCTCATCAATGCTGGAGGGATATCTCCCTTCACATCACCATGGGTCGACTCCGCTGTATCAGAAGTGTAGCGAACCCAATTGCGATGCGCCTCATACTTGTTGGCTAACAGAATATGCTCCAAGCCACCGCTATCCACCGTCTCGGGAATATCCAGACTGCCGACGTCGACGAAAAGGATATCGTTTTGGATGTCGCGAAACTTGATTTCGAGCGTGCCATCCACCGCGTCGAAAGGACCCAGTATCTCCTGCTCAGCCCGCGGCAACGGTAGGCCAGTCTTGGGATCCCGCCACACGGAATACTGCGCCGCAGGATTTCCTGTATCCCAAGACTCGCCGGCAAACGGATCCCGCTCTTTCGTCACACCAAAGCCCACGCCCATCGTCGCGACCAGGAGATAGTCACGCCCCAGGGCCTCGTCATGATACAGCACCAAGTCGTTAACTGCATTTTGGATATAGATAGCACCCACTTCAGCTTGGAGCCTCGTATCCACAATCGAGATGTCTTGGGTCCCAGTATTGCCGACAAAGAGGTAGCGTCCATCGCTGCTGACCGCGCATGCGATCGGCTTGCTTCGCGGATTGCCAACCGGTATTCCCGGACCAGCCTGACTCCCTCCGATCCATCGTTTGATTCGTTGAAAGCCAGCGTCCTTATCGGGATCCCTAAAGACGACCTCTCCCATCGCATGGCCTTGGAATAGAGGTACCGCATCCGCATAACCGCCCTTTCGCGTCGAGACAGTCGCGGCCAACAGTCGGCTCGCCATAGGCTCTCCGGGAACCACATGGTCCAAGGCGCTAGCGAGGCTTCGCACCGCATCTGACCCCGCATAAAAGCCGCCCCGTTCTTCATCGTGGCAACTCGCAGCGCTACAGTTTTGGCGAAGCACGCTGTAGACAGAATCCGCTTCATCGGTGGAGTTAAGAAAGCCAAAGTCGTCCAGACCGCCTTGAACCTCCATCTCGAGGTCCCCGTCATGTGAAGCCAGGGAGAACACTTGATCGAGGTAACGGTTTGTCAGATACAAACTGTCACCGGACGGCGAATACACTCCATCTTGACAGTAGAAATCGAGAGGGATCTCCTTAACGACTTCGTCACTACGTGTATCCAGCAATACGGCAAAGTTCGAAAATCTATTCACCACCAAGAGGTGGTTGCCTTCTGGATGACTGATCAAGCGAAAGGGCGACGAAGCAGGTGCTTCCTCCAGGCCGGGCAGAGCCAGAGGAATCCGCTTTAGGACCTTTTTGGTTTCGAGGTCGACCACTGCGATTTGCGACCCCGGTTCCAACTCCGACCCTTGCAGAGCCAAGTAGACCTTGCTACCGTCCGCGCTCAATTCCACGTCGGCTGGATGATCTCTGCGTGGCTGCGGTTCGGGAGCAGGATTCGGGTTGGCGACCGGCTCGAGCGTCGTACGCTCGTACGACTCGCCTAAAGCCCAACGTCGACTGGTTAGAATCCCAAATGGAGAGGGCCCTGTCGCCCCGGAAAGGTCAATTTTAGAAGAAAGCCCCGTACGAGCGGGAGCATTGCTTGCGGGAAAACGTGGCGAGTCCAGAGCCAAGCCATAACCGAGGATGGTCGCCCCTAGGCCGATAATGTAAAGCGGTGTCTTGGAAGGCAAAAAACTCATCAGAGGGTTTTGAGATAAGCTACGAGATCCGCGATTTCCGCGTCTGTTAAGCCAGCCGTGAGGCCATGCCGATTGTCTGGATTGAATTCCTTGAAGATGTCTTCCAGCGATTCCGCAAAGCCGTGGTGCAAGTAGGGGCCGGTCCGATACACTTCTCGCAGAGAAGGTGTGTAAAACCTGGAACGAATCTCAAAATGAGCCCGCAAGCCTAGGTCATGCCGACGACCGTCGGAATAGGTCGGTCCGAAGTGGCAGGCGTCGCAACGAGCGCGATCAAAGACCCGCTGCCCGCGTGCCTGAGCCGCCTCGTCCTCGTCAACAAACGGATTGGGTGCCCGCGGTGGTTCACTGAGATATGCAGTGAGAGCTTCATGATTCTCTTGATTCGGGATAAAGCCGAGAAAGCGCTGCCCAGCTGCCACGCCTGCGAACATGCTCTCGCGAACGCCTGACCACATGACCGGGGGTGTATCCATCGCGTCGTGCAGCGACTTCGCATTCTTAGGATTTCCCTTCCCGTCGTTTACCAAATCCCAATTCAAGCCATCCATCGTAGCGTCTTCTTGATGGCAACTGGCACAGCTGTAGTAGTTTTGTTGACACAGGCGTGCATCATTGAACAGCAACTCCCCTTGCCTCCAAAGCGATTTCTCAGCTGGCATCTTTTCGATCGGTAAAAGCGCTTCGACCGACCCCGTCTTCGAATCCATGATCGAGACGTCACCCGAAAAATAATTTGCAACATAGACGAGCCCTCGGCGCTCATCCAAAGCCAACCCACGCGGCCCCAGTCCACCGGTCTCACAACGAACCCCGAGACCGTGCCGATCAAAGGCTTCTACATCCTGCGATAAGCGAACCACATCATCCGCTGCCGTCGCCTCTACAAGCGCTACAAGCTTCGACATGTCTACAATCGCTAGCTCATGTATCCCAGCCAATGATACATATAGACGCTCACCATCCTTCGAGATGGCCAGCCCCCATGGGTTTGCAGCTCCGTCGAGCAATCCATCGAGCGACACAGTCACAAACCGGCCTCGCTCCCCCACTTCCATGACATACAGCCCGTTGGAGTTAATCCAACCACGTTCGATCTGCAGCGTCATCATCTCGTCATGAGCGATCAGACCCGCCACGATGGCGTACTTTCCCCCTTTGGCAAAAACAACGTCCCTCAAGAGAGACGCACGCTCGAGACTTCGCGTTTCGAGCACGCGCCCGTCCCGGGCATCCAGATAAGTCGCGTTGCGCGAAAGCCCATTCGATACGACAAGCACTCCTTGGTCCGCAAGTTCGGCCAAGTAACGCGGATTGCGACCGACTTCGGTGTCAAAAAGAACCTTTCCCGTATCAATCGAAAGGGCGCGTACGGTGTTGGAGAGCGAATTTGCTACGTAGAGTCGCTTGCCATCGCTCGATATTTCCAAGCCATAGGGCTCGAACCCGACTTCGATAGATCCCGAAACAGCACGACTACTCAAATCCACTATTTGAATACAATTGTCGTAAAGACAGCTTACATAAAGAAACGCTCCGTCCGGCGAGAGCACGGAGTCAGTTGGGAAGCGCCCCAAGGGTACTTCGGAGGTCACTAGACGCGTTTCCAGTTCAATAATCGCGAGCGAGGAATCCGTCTGACTGAGCACATACAGCTCATCCTTCACGACCGAGATTGTAAGCGCGATCGGCGAGCTGTATTCAAATTCTCCCTCCGGTCTTGAAACGTTAGCCAACAGGAACGTTAAGCTCGAAAAAGCAGCAAACCCCAGCCAATAAAAACCTCTGCAAATGATACGCTTCATTGACTACACATCGAACTACGCGATTGGGTTATCCGCCTCTCGATCCTTTGCCTCCGCTCCTCGCAACCATTTAATGTAGGCTAGGAGCTTCTGCAGGTCCGCCTCCGATAGCTCGTTCCTGTAAGCAGGCATTTGGATAATTTGCCGCTCCATAAAGTACCGCCCGATCGGGTGGTCCATGATGCGCTGAACTTTCCCATCGAGGATCCATTCCTGTAATTCCGAATCGTTTTCGACCAACTCCGCAAAGTGCTCGCCTTTCCAAGAGGGAACGATCCCCGTGAAGCTTCCTGGATTTTGTATTCCTCCCATGCCCGATGGCCCGTGGCAGCCGAAGCAGCCAAAACGCTTGGCAACCAGGCTCCCTTCGTAAGCCTCGTCTGGCATACTCGGATAGTACTCCGCTACCGCGATGAAGTACGCCTTCAAATCCTCCAACTCTTTTTCACCAATCAGGTCTCGATAAGCCGGCATAGGAGCCAAATTCTCAGCACCGAGCTCTTCCTGACGCCCCTCTTCGGACGTTAGATGCCCGTTCAAGATCCACTCTTCGATCTCCTCCTCGGTATCGACGTAGAGAGGTGCCATACCTTCATCCCAACCCGGCATTCGCCCACCTGGAGAGACTGGATCCGGAACGCCTCGAAACCCCTCCGGTCCATGGCAGGCGAAGCAACCCATCCGCTGAGCGAGCTCCTTGCCGCGAATCGAATCCGTGATCTCCGGCTTGCGAACATATGCTTCAAGTCCCAGCCCCAACAGCCCAAACGTGCACAAGAGCAAAACGAGAAGCCGACCATATCGATACTTTCCCTCTATCGTAAACGCGTCCTTGACGATTCCTCTAGCCGGCATAATCCGTCGCCAAAACGGCCGGGAATCAGATTCCAAGTCAATGCGTTAGCCGCCTGCCTTGTGATTAATAATTCTTATTCATTTTTTACACAACAATGCCTTATACTTATAGAACCACCCCTATTAACTGCTCTCGAAATAGACTTAACAAGCGCTACTCACCGTGTCGGTCGAAGCTGCCCCGCGCCCTATCAGCGAATCACCGCACTTACCGGGCGAGCACTATCAAGATTACACCTACCAAAATGCCTAGGATGCAGGGTGTCTTCGCTCGATAGTTACGTTCTTTGAAAAGCACATACCCCGCCGCGAAACTCACCAACACGCCGCCCCGACGCAGGCAAGACACCACCGAGATCATGGCGTCCTCGTCCCTCAAAGCTTCGAAATACAAGTAGTCTGCTACGAGCAGTGTCGCCCCGATCAGGGGTATCGTCCAACGCCAAAAGAACGGGCCGCGCGGCCACCAGCTTCTCCACCAGCCAATCATCATGGGCAGCATCACCACCACCAGATAAATGGAAAACCAAGCCTGCACCGTGGATGCCCGATACCCGATCGTGCCCATCAAGTACTTGTCGTAGAGACCGCTCACCGTACCCGCGAGGGTTCCCCCGATCATCAGAAACACCCATTTGTTCTTGTGGAAGACCAAGCCCTCGCGGCGACCCGCGAACGACAAAGCCACGAATGAGCAGAGTGTCACCACGATGCCCGCCCATTGCATGCCGTTGGGTCGCTCGGTGAAAATCACCACCGCAGCCAGCAGGGTCCAAAGGGGGCCGGTCGCTCGGATTCCACCCGCAAGCGAAACAGGCAAATGCTTCAACGCAAAGTAGGCGCAAACCCATGACACCGCGACGATCGTCGATTTCAGCAACAATCGCAAGTGGTCCGCCCAACCGAGCGTGTCCACTTCCAGCATCGCATGCGGTACCCTGCCCCAAGCCGAAAGGATAACCCAAGGCGCCCAAAGACAGGCTCCTGTGAGCACGCTGATGAATAGGGTCGGAATCACCGCATTCCCATTCACGGAATGCTTCTTGAACACATCGTAGACACCGAGAAACAAGGCGCTCGCTACCGCTTCATATACCCAATTCATCTGTCGCGCACCACTAGCCACAGCTCACCTAGCGCCACAACAAGAATTAATCCGCCCTGCCCCTTGCGAATCTCTCTTTCTGCATCGCACTCTTGATAGCGATACCCAATATCCGCCCCGAAATCATGAAAGAAAGCATCCTCAATTTCATCAACGAAAGCAGCGAAGGCCTCATCAAGGCTGGCATTACCTTGCTCGTCCTCATCCTGACCCACTTTTTCGTCCGCCTCTATCGCCGCTACATCGATCGCACCAGCGAACGGCACCACTTCGCCCCCCAGCGCAGCAACAGCATTTCCAAAGCTGGACAGGCCCTCATCTACATCGTCTCAGCCGCCGTGATATCGACGGTGCTCGGTTTCGGCATCCGAGACATTTTCCTCCTCACCAGCTCTTTCTTCGCTCTCGTCGGGGTGGCGTTTTTCGCCCACTGGTCGATCCTCAGCAACGTCACTGCCAGCATCATCCTCTACTTTACTTTCCCCTATCGCATCGGAGACCGTCTCCTCGTCGAAAACGAACCCAAGTACAGCGGAGTCCTCAAGGACGCCACCCTCATGTATTTGAAAATCCAGACCGACGGTGGTTCCTACATCACCCTGCCAGCCAACGTCGCTATCCAAAAGCTCATCACCATCCTTAGCGAATCCGACTACCAAAAGCTCTTGGCCGAGCAGGAAAAGGACGACGATGGAGCCGTTTAAGAATCTCATCAACGCCTCGGTCGTTCGCACCCTTGCCCGACTGGTCAAGGACGCGTATCCGGATTTCGCTGACAATCGGTTCGAGAAAAACTGCCTCGCTACCCTCGAGGACCTAGAGCTCAAGCAGCGAGCCATCCACATCGGCGAGGAGCTATGGAAGGGACTGCCGGATGATCCTGCTCGCGCGATCGAAATCGTCCGTCAAGCCATCCTCCCTGTCCCTACCTTGAAAGAGGACGACTCCTTCGATGGCTGGCTTTTCATGCCTCTCAACGCGCTACTTACCGCTCATGGGTTGGAAGCCGTCGCCGCCTCGATCAAGCTTCTGCCCGAAATCACCAAACGCTTCACTGCTGAGTTCGGTATCCGCGTCTTCTTGATTCACCAGCCGAAGAAGATCCTTCCCCATCTCACGCGCTGGGCCAATGACCCCGACCAAAACCTACGCCGCCTCGTTTCCGAAGGAACCCGTCCACGCCTCCCGTGGGGAGAGCAAATTACCGCCTTCGTCAAAGACCCGCGGCCCCTACTCCCCCTGCTTGAGCTCCTGAAGGACGACCCATCCGAATACGTGCGGCGCTCCGTCGCCAACAATCTCAACGACATCTCCAAAGATAACCCCGAACTCATGCTGGACATCGTCGCTGCTTGGCTACCCGACGCAGATACCAAGCGACGCCAGCTCCTCAAGCACGCCTGCCGCAGCCTCATTAAGCAGGGTCACCCGCGCTGCTTGCAGCTCCTCGGCTATGGGAAGCCGAAACTCAAGGTAACTGAATTTTCCGCTCATTCCCCTTCTATACAACTCGGAGAGAAGCTCACCCTGACCCTCCAAATCGAGTCAAGCTCAACAAAAGCGCAAGACCTTGTCGTCGACTACCGTTTCCATCTTAGGAAGGCAAACGGCCAAACCGCCCCGAAGGTCTTCAAAGGCAATAATCTTAGCCTCGGCCCGAGGGCAAAAAAGACCCTCCAAAAGAGCTTCCATTTGAAACCAATTTCCACCCGCCGGTACTACACTGGCGAGAACACTATCGAACTCTTGATCAACGGACAGCAACTCGCGTCCGTCCCTTTCCATTTGAGCGTTTCTTGATCCGAGACCGCTCCCACCCACTAGATGCCCAAAAGCAACCCCCCAGAAAAGCGACCCCGCTTCCGGAAAACCAAACGCTCCCTCGCCCTTCTCGCCGGCATTCTCCTTCTGTGCGTACTTAGCTTCCCTTTCTGGTCGACTTGGATCGCCCAGCCTTTGGCTGCCAAGTTCGGAGTAAACATCGGTTCCGTCGAACGCCTCTCTTGGGATCGCTGGCAATTGGATGACCTGTCCACAGATCAAGCTGGCATCAATTTCACCGCTCAGACGGCAGAACTACCCTCGCCCACCAAACTCCTTTTCGAGCACTTCTCCTCCGATCCAGCGACAGAGAAGCTCGTAGTCGAAACTTGGAAACTGGACGTCTCCAACGTCGCCCCCGAGGAACCGCAAGAAACTCAAGAGCCACTCACCTTACCGCAAATCTTCGTAATCGCCAACGATAGCCTTGCTCGTCTCGCTGGATACCTCAGCGGCGTCACGCTCCTAAACGGCACCCTTTCCGTGGAGAGCGAAGATACTCTCGAACTACCATCACTCACCCTAACCCCGCAACAACTCGACGTCGCCTTGCGCCACATCCAGAGCGATACGGAAGCGACACTCGAAGCCCGCTTCGAGTCGCCAGCCCTCTGGCAGATTTCAGCCGCCGTGCCTGAGCAAAACCTTACTCTGGAGGTCGAGCTTAAAAACGAGAACGACCAGCCTACTCTGACCGGCGTTCTCGAAAACCACCAAAACGCCATCAATCTCCAAGCGAGCTGGGCCCGGTCTCTCATTCCGGAATCCGCCCGTCTGGAAGCCTCGGCCTTCGAGCTCGACGAACGCTACCCGTTCTGGGGCTCCGCGCCGCCGCTCAATATCGATCTCCGCGCGGACTGGACCGGCCAAGCCTTTACCTATCGTATCGAAGCTTTCGATACTAGCGATCTCGAAGGAACCTCCAACATCCTCCTTGCTGGAAACGGCTCGCCAAAGTCATTGGAAATCAAAACCGCCAAGGTCGACCTGCCATGGCTCACCGTAGAGAGCGATAAGCCGATCCTGCTCGACTTCAGTCTCGATAACCCACTCGAGGCTGCCCAACTCGATGCGAAGCTCGACCTAGCCAAACTCCCTTTCATAGAAGCAACCGGCAAACTCGACGCCGTACTGAAAACGCGAACCTCTCCAGACGGTCTTCCCGTCCTCATGGCCGAGATTCAAGGTGCCAACATCACCTTATGGGACACCCTCCTGGAAAGCGCCACAGCCAACGTCGACCTGCTCGGACAGGAAGCAACCATCCGCACCCTAGAAATTCGCTCAGCTGCCGGTTCTCGCATCAATTTAACCGGCGGATACAACATTCAAGAACAACAGTTCCTCGAATCCAATCTTCAACTACAACTGGAGAACGAATCACAACGTCTCCGTGATCTCCTTCCTTCGATAGAGTGGCAAACCGTCAATGGTGATCTACAGCTCGTCGGCCCTTTGGCCGATCCTGAATTCCAAGGAAACCTATCGTTCGCCACCTTGAAACTTCCCAGCACCAACAGCTTTTCGCTAGAGACTGAAGTCGCGGGAAGGCTCAGCGACTTGGAGGCAACAGTCCAAGCCTCAACTGGGATCGAAGACTTAGACGTCTCTCTCGGCATTCAACGCTCCTCATCCGAATCAACAGTCAGCATCTCCAAACTCGCTCTGACTGACTCCGACGGCGCAGTCATCCTCTCCCTCGAGGAGACTGGAACTGTCACCTTAGATGCGAGCGCGGCCAGCGTTGCTTCCTCGGGGATCATCCTCACTGGCCCCAACGGCCAACAACTTGAGCTCAGCTCGCTCTTGTTAACCGATTCACAATTCAGCCTCCATGCTACCGCGATCGATTTCCAAACCAACATCTTTAACAATTGGCTCGCCGTTCCAATTCCAACCCTACGCATCCAAGATTTCGATACAGAAGCCACATTAAGCGAGTCTGAGTCGAAAATCACAACCTCAGGGTCCGCATCTTGGCAATTAAAGGAAGGCAGCAGCGTAGACCTATCTTGGCTCGCCCAGTCTGATCCCACACGTCTCGACAGTCTCAGCATCGACCACCTCGAAATCGGTGCAGACTCCAAACACATCCTTGTAGCGGAAGGTCACTTCCCTGTATCCGTAAATTGGTCACAAGGAACTGCTCAAACGAAAATCCACCAAGACGCGCCTCTTGAGTTTTCGCTGGAGTCCTCTCCCCATCCTGACTTTTGGGCATCGCTCGAAACGATCCTACCCATCGCCCTCAAGCGTCCCATCATCAAGGCTCAGTTGTCCGGCTCTCTCAACGACCCCAAAGGCAATTTCGACGTGAAGCTCGCCTCACTCCGCTGGAGCCATCCGGAGGACCCAAGCAAAAGTGTTCAGCTCCAAGACCTCTCCGCATCCCTGCTAGCCGATTCCGATGGGCTCGCGATCCGTTCATTGGAAGCCCACGCGGGCAAAAACGCTGTCTACGCCGACGCTAAACTTCCCATCGGGAAAACCTCCCTCTACGACCTTGTTAGGGACACCCAACTGCTCGATTTCTCGCCGCTCACCGGAAAAGCCCGGGTCGAGATTCTAGACTTGGAGGTACTCAAGAGCTGGCTACCACCGCTTCTGCGTTACGAAGGTACGGCGAGCGCCGACATCCAACTCCGAGAAGGCGACATCAGTGCCGTTGCCAATATCGAAAACCTCGCCACACGGCCCCTCCCACCCCTTGGGTCCTTGTCAAAAATCTCCGGGCAAGTCGAACTGAGCCAAGGAGTATGGCGTGTGAACGAGATCCGCGGATTGGCCGAGAAGAGCACTTTCACCCTCAGGGGCTCCGCCGACCTCAACGATACCTCCAACCCGATCTACGACCTTAAATTCTCCAGCAAAGAATTTCCTCTTATTCGTGACGACGGACTGCTCTTCAGCGGAGACATCGATATGCAACTCGTATCCAAAAACCAAGAATCTCCGCTCCTAAAAGGTAGCTTAAAACTAACGAAGGGCCTGTTTCTGGTAGAGCCTGACCTCCTCGCCGGCTCGACTAAAACCGTCAGTTCGCGGCCTCCTTACTTCGCAGTCGACCAAGCCCCTTTCAACGATTGGGGACTCGATATCAATATTCTCGGCGACGAATTTCTTCGCGTTTCCAACTCATTTTTCGAAGGCACCCTATCCGCCGAGTTCGATCTCGAGGGAACCCTCGGAGCTCCGCTTCTGATCGGCAAGGCCGAAACGAATACAGGCCGCATCTTCTTCCCAGCAAGTTCTCTCACGCTCGAAAATGGACAGGTACTCATCACTCGCGACCGACCGTCTGAACTTCAGCTCGAAGCGGTAGCCGGAGGGCGCATCTTTGCCTACGATATCAATCTCGAAGTCGGAGGTACCGTAACAGACCCAGAACTCGTAATCACCTCCAACCCTGCGCTAACTCAGGTAGACGCTCTGCTCCTGCTCACCACCGGAGCGTTGCCCGACGCCCAAGGCAACCTTGCTCAAAAGTCGGCGACCTCCCTCGGCCTATTCATCGGGAAAGGCCTTTTCAAAAAACTCACCGGCGGCAACTCCGAATCCGCCAGCAAGCTCAGCCTCGAGGTAGGCCAAGATATCTCGCTACAAGGCAAGAGGACGATCGACGCCTCCTACCAACTATCCGAGGACCTCGAGATCGAGGGCGAATACGACAAGCGAGACGAATTCAACGCCAACTTGAAATGGACAATTTTCGAACGATGAACCGCGAGCCCGCAACTCGACGCGGCGCGGCTCGCGCCAGGACGCTCTTAATTCTCCTCTCGCTCCTGGCACTGCCCATCTCGTCGCTCAGCGGCGCCAACGTCAAAGTCGACGGCTTCGGCCTGTTTGGCAACGCAGAGCTACGCGGAGCCCTCCGCCTGCTCGAAATACAGAAAGGCGAGCTCGACGCCCAAAAGATCGACGACGCAGCCTTCCTGCTCCTCACCCGACTCACCCAGAACGGCTACCTCGACGCCAAAGTGGCCGCCACTTACGAGACAACCGACGGAACCGAAAACACCGCATCTTGGACAACGCCTTTCGAGCCGCAGATCCCAGAGGGAGTAGTTGCTACCCAACTACAGTTCAATATCGAAGAAGGCATTCTCTACTACTACGACACCATCGAAATAAACGGCCTCGTCTCGATCGACGTAGACGAGGCCAAGAACTATGTTATTCCTGATACCGCGCTCTTCTCTCGCAAAAAGGACCGAGCCTACTCCCCCAACATCCTTTCCAACCACCAAAAGCAGCTCACTGCCGCCCTCGTCGCCCGCGGCCACACTGACGCGGAAGTGAACGCAGAAGCCGTCGACATAGACAGGTCTACCGGAGCAGTCGACGTAACGTTCGATGTAAACGAAGGACCGATCTACCAGATCACCCAAGCTGAGGTTCAATACCTAAAAGATGAACAGGTTGTCGAAACCAAAGAGGTTCCCGAAGGCGCCACCTACACGCGAACGTGGGTAGAAGACCAGACACGCAAGATTCGAAACGAGGCCTACAGTAACGGTTTTCCGGACACAAAGGTCAACAGCCGCATCGTCAAGGCTACCCCCGAAGGCGACACCGTCTCAGTACACATCCGCTTCGAGGTCCGGCGAGGCCCTAAGATCACCCTCTCTGGCATCGAACACAAAGGAGCCACCGACACTCACCACGAACTCCTCGACCGAAAAACGGACCTAACGCCCGGCACTCCGCTCGACATCACCGAAACCGAAGCCGCCCGGCGGCGTCTCTCACGCCTCGGCATTTTCGAACGCATCGACCTCAGCTACCAAGACAACGGGCCCGGCGAACGCAAAGCAGTCTTCGAATACGAACAAGGCGAACGCACCCGAGTCCAGCTCCTGCTCGGATACGGAAGCTATGAGCAATTCCGCGCCGGACTCCTTGCCCAAAGAGAAAACGTATTAGGCCGGGCCCACACCCTCTCTTTCCAAGCTATCCAATCCGTAAAGTCCACCAGCGGGAACCTAGACTACACCGTTCCCGAACTACTCGGAGAGTCCATCGACGGCACCTTCGAAATCAACTTTCTCAACCGCCAGGAACTCTTCTTCGACCGTGCAGAACGTGGCGTATCGGTCGGATTGTTCAGCCGCCTATCCAAACTACAAACCGATATCGGACTCGACTACGCGTTCGACCGAAAGGAAGCGCGCGACGAAAAATTCGACGCGGACCCCGACTTCCGGGATTTCAAGGCAGCGAACATCGGCAGCCTTTCCCTGCGTGCCACCCGCAGCCATATTGATGATATCTTGTACCCAAAATCCGGTTACGAGCTCAGTGGCGTAATCCGCTACGCTGACGAATCTCTCGGGGGGGAATCGAATTTCCTGAAAACTGAGTTAAGCGGCTCCAGCCATAGGAAAATTGGGGATCGCTGGATATTCCACTTCGGTGCCAAAGCCGCCCGCATTACCTACCCAGAAGTGGTAGAGGGACTGACCGAACTCCCCGTCTACAACGAATTCTACCTCGTCGGCGGCGAAAATTCCGTGCGCGGCTACCGTCGCGGCGAGGCCGTGCCGCTAGCCGAGGATGGCAGCCCTACCCGCGTCGAAGCCTACGCCCTGATGAACCTAGAGCTGGAATATCCCATTTTCGATCGCCTCAACGTCGTACTCTTCGCTGACGCTGCACGCATATGGGAAAAAGCGGACACCACTGACGTCTACGACGACCTTACCAGTGTCGGCCTAGGCTTCCGTTACAATACGATCGTCGGTCCCGTACGTCTTGAGTACGGGCATAATATCGATCCACGGCCCGACGATCCCAGAGGTACCGTGCACCTCTCGATCGGCTTTCCTTTCTAGGATTAAGCTAGTTGTTCCGTTCGGGCGAATCCGCATCCGGAACAGATTCGGCTTGATCGTTTAAGCGTACCTCAGGTCGTCCGTTTTCCCAAAAAGCTTGGGCAAACGCAATCTTGTTTCCGGCGAGAAAAGAGCGGAGGCGTTCTTCATTGCGAGCAACCGCAATCTCGGTGTCTGGGCAGGCAAATTTCATAATAATGTTAATCTTATCGGACTCCGTTGAAATAACTGTATTTCAAAGATAAATACTTCGAAGCCTAAGCCGGTAAGGCAAACAGGAGTGAAAGCCTTCCTGAGCTTAACAGCCCTTGGCGTCGACCGAGTTAGAAAGGGCAAGTCGTCTCCTCCCGCGCCTAAATTCCCCAACGTAATTGCTCGCTTCGCTGTCTTCGCTAGCCTCGCTGCCGACATTCATTTTCCATCGGTTAGAGCGGCGAATGCTGCACCTGGCGGACTCCAACGACTAGAACTCCTCGACGGAACCCATCCATCGTCGCAAGTCCCATCCGAATCGATGCTAATGCCTTCCGATCGGGCGATCGAGGAAACTCCTGAATACGCTGCTGATCTGGTTTAATGGATACAAACCTATCCAGAAGCCGCTGGATATTCAGCCAAAAACGAACCTATGAAATTGGACGGCTACTCTCCCAAACCGCCCACCTGATTTCAGACGACATCCCGAAAGGTGCTTTCGAATTCATCGAGAACGCCCCCAGCCAATCTCCTGGATTCTAATCGGATGAGAACCCAGCTGATCATGGCCCTTGAGACAGTCACGCTAAAAGCGCCTGGCAAATCAGTCCCTTGGATCAAGCGAGTAGAGCAAGAAAAAGATTCAGAAAGAGCTGCCTATTATCTTCTTAAGAGACGGAAGGTCGCAGACCCTCCCACCAAGTTCGCAGGCGCACTTCCGCAAAAGCATTGGGTCGCTTCTGTATCCAAATTTAAAGTGCACTATCAAAACACAGCCGAAGACTGGAGGAAGGTCCGAGTCGATTTGGACTAGCTTTTTTGTAGAGCAACAAGAGACCATGGTCCCGAACAACCCAAATGGACTCTCATGACTATTCAGACTTTCCTAGATCTGAAATCCAGTGGGTAGCAGCCGCTCTAACAGTGGCTGCCACCTAGACCACTCTCTACCAAGCGTATTGCCAGCCGAGAGTCAGAGTATCCTCTCGATTCATACCCACTCCGTTGAGCTGTTGATAGAGTGGCTGGCCGTACTCGAGGGCCAAACGGTTTCCTTTCAGGGCTCCATCTCGGAAAAGGTAGTTGAGACCGATAATGCCTTCTAGCACGTCCCCTCCATAATTCGCCTGAAAGTGCGGAGGAGCCGAGTGCGCGTGAGCGCCATTGTAGTGTCCATCGAGCGGACCTTCGGCTGTGTACTTCAAACGAGTTGATAAGCTCCATGCTCCGTCGACTAACCAGCTTCCCCAGACCGAAGCCTCCAGAGCATCGGAGCGCGAAAATCCAGACTCACCGCTATCTTCGAGACGCAGCGTCCCGAGCGCTTGAGCGCCCCAGCCGAAACCTCCAGAAAGACCGGTGTAAGTGGCGCCGACCTTCGCGTCCCAGGTCCCCGACCCCAACTGCATGCCATAAGGCTGAAACGTACCGTGCATCATCTCCGACACCGAACCGGTCGGAGCGCTGACACCGAGATTCCAGTGCATCTTCTGCTTGCCCGACTCCCAGCCTTTCACGAGGGCGGTCAGCGAGACGTCACCCCATCCCGAGGTTGAGTGGCTCATTGCTATACTATGCCCACCGTGCATCCCGCCCATTTCCACATGCGGGTTCATCATCATGTCCATGTCTAGCTCGAGATGGTTTGCCATCAGCATGAGCGTAATGGAATCGCTGGGAGCATACATGAATCCTAGCATATCCATCTCCATGTCCATTTTTGTCGCAGCCGTTGAAAAACCCGCCGCAAAAACCTCCTGAGTGGTCAGGGAATTTTCACCCTGCCGGTGACCATCCATGCCCATGGACATGTGGCGAAACGAAAACATGAATTCGCCGCCTCTGTGCAGATGGTCTCCCATGACCCCGATCGGGGCATGGCTGTCGGCACGGCCAATCTTGTTTTGAAGCTCACCGGATTCGGGAAGCGCTGTTGCTGAAAGGCCCAAAGCCATGGTCGCGGACACGAGCGTACGCGTTGATACGAGTGTAAAGGTGTTGTTCATTTAATCTTAAATTGAAGTAATTATAGTGAGTGAATCCCTCTGCCATGCATTGGGCAGTGGATTTCGAGAGCAGCTCTCAACTATACTTCAATTCGAGGCGGCGGTTTCGCTACCTCTTCAGATCGACCCACGAACACATCGGTGCCCCTTTCCAGGATACCTGCGTAACCTCCAACCGGTCGCAAGGCTTCCAGCCATTCGCAATCGTCTGACATAACCAAGAGCTTGGCCATACCCGGCGATTCCTTCAGAGTGCCGCTTTCGCTTTGCTTTCGATTTTCCTCCCGGACCACAAGGCAAACCTTACAAAGGTCCTCGCCTTCCAAGCTCGAGATCAAAGCTTGAGCAATCCCACGGTCATCGACGCGCTCCTTCGTCATGTTCGACCACGCTCCCAATTGCCCAAGCAAAAGCACACTGTTTGAGAGACTCAAACACACGGCCAAGCAAATGACTTTGGACAGCTGACGGAAGATCATGAGCGTCGATTCCATATTCGCGGCGTCACTACCGTCAACTCGATTTCGACGAATTCAACCAATCAAAGCTTGATGAACAATCTCCTCTTCCACAGCCAATGCACTGGCAGATAAATCACTCCTACAAACAAAAGAGCGTAGCATATTGAAGCGAACTTTCCACTGGCTCCCATTCCCATCAAACTGTTCACAAATAGCGTGCTCAGGCTGGGCCAGAGGCTTGTACTCGAGTAGAAAAAGAGCGTGAGCAACCCTGACAAAGCGTAGGCCACTACAGGGTTTGAGCCGAACACCACGCCCATCTTGGCCCACTTTCGGTAGCCTTGGATATCGATTAAAAGAACGCTCGTCGCCAAGCAAAGCGTCGACCATCCCCCAGAGAACAAGACGAAGGAACTAGACCAGAGATTCTTGTTGAGCGGAAAATCCCAACTCCACACTTCCCCGATCAAAACCACCGCAAAACCTACGCAATACAGCCAACTGACGCGACGGTAAGGATCGCCGATTCCCAGAATAATCGATCCCACCAAGAGACCAAATATCCCGGTGGCAACTGCAGGTAGCGTGCTTAAAATCCCTTCCGGATCCCAGGTCCGCTCCCACATTTGTCCTGGGACTAGCTTGCGGTCGATCCACGCTTGCAAGTTCGTGCCGGGTTCGAGATTCGCCTGTAAGGCCAATTCACCACTGGCTTCCACTGAGACCGTTTGAGAGACGCCAAGAGCTCGCTCCACCACTCCATCTCTCAAAGCTCCTTCGTTGACCGAATCAAGAGGCACCGGAACGAACTGCAGCAAGGCCCAATAAAGAACGAGAACCCCGATGCCGATCCACAGCTGCTGCCTCCAATTTGTATTCACAAAAAGGATAGCACAGACACCGAAGACGACCGCAATCCGCTGCAAAACGCCGACAACCCGAATCTCTTCAAAGTTGAACCAAGGCCAAAGGTTCAGAAAAACGCCGAGCGTGAAGATCTTGAATACACGCCACCCGATCTTCCTGTATGTCTTGCGGCGTTCTCTCTTCAGCCTGGGTTTTTCCGTATAGGCCAAGGCGATGGACACCCCTACGATGAAAAGAAAAAACGGGAACACCATATCCGTCACTGTGACTCCATGCCACGGCGCATGCAAAAGCGGCCCGTACACATAGCTCCAAGACCCGGGGCTGTTTACGATAATCATTCCAATAATAGTAAACCCGCGCAGCGCGTCGAGCGACAGAAGACGTTCTCGCTTTTCTACCATTCGTATTCAGTTCCTAATTACTCGATTAAGAAGGTAGATTATACCGCCGGCAGACAGGACTAACAGGCCTCCCCCTATCGCTAGATTTCCATAGATAACATAACCGACCCCGAACAAAAAGAAATAGACGGAGAAGCTCCCTACTACGAAACTGGCAATCCCTCGCGTTATACTTTCTCCTGCCACCGGCTCGGGGAAGGGAATATCTTTCGAAGTCAGGGAGCGTCGCACTTCCTCCCAACCGGGTCCTACCGGACGGATTGCCAAATAAAACTTCTCCAGCACCTCGGGCGAGCTTGGTGGGGTCAGGAAGGTCACGGCTAGCCATAGTACGGTCGTCACGGCAACGCTGGCAATTAACTGCACGTGCCCCGCAATCGGCTCGAATCCGAAACGCTCATAGCCAAACTCGAAAAACAGGGCCACGACGAAGGAAACGATCATACCCGAGATCTCGGTCGCCGCATTCACCCGCCACCAGAACCAGCGCAAAATAAAGATCAACCCCGTACCCGCACCGATCGACAAGAGAATATTGAAGCTCTGCATGGCACTCTCGAGGAAAAGAGCCACCGTCCCCGCGAGCACCATCAGGACCACCGTAGAAATCCGGCCAACGTTGACCAACTCCCTCTCGCTCGCCTCGGGTTTAATAAAACGTTTATAGACGTCGTTCACCACGTAGGACGAACCCCAGTTCAAATGGGTCGAGATCGTCGACATGAAAGCAGCGACCAGTGACGCGACCACTAATCCCAATATCCCTGCCGGCAAAAAGGCGAGCATAGCGGGATATGCCAAATCGTCCTGGATAAAGTTTTGGTCCAACGCCGGAAAAGCAGCCTGTAGAGATTCGAGGTTTGGATACACGATTAAGGATGCGAGGCCCATTAATATCCAAGGCCACGGACGCAGTCCGTAGTGAGCTAAGTTGAAGAAAAAAGTCGCTCCAATCGCGTGCCGCTCGTTCTTGGCGGAAAGCATTCGCTGAGCGATGTATCCACCACCACCCGGCTCCGCTCCCGGATACCACACACTCCACCATTGTACCGCAAGCGGTACGATAAATACTGATACAACCATCGTCGAGTTGGAGAAGTCCGGGAGCAAGTTCAGCTTACCCACGACGTTCGGATGCGTCAGCAACCCATCCAGCCCTCCCACTTCCGGCATGCCCACGATCAGCGAGGTAGCCCAGATCGACCCTATCATAGCGATTCCGAATTGGATAAAATCAGTGATCAAGACACCTCTCAGACCTCCGAGAGAACTGTAGACAACAGTGATCGCCGAAGCGATCAACAACGTCTCAACTGGCGACAGACCCAAGACAACTCCCCCTAGCTTGATAGCGGCCAAACACACGTTGGCCATTATCATCACATTGAAGAAGACGCCAAGATAGATCGCTCGAAACCCGCGCAGAAACGCGGCCGACTTGCCGCTGTAGCGCAGTTCGTAAAACTCTAGATCAGTTGAAACTTTGGACCGACGCCACAGGCGGGCGTAAACGAAAACCGTCAGCATCCCCGTCAGCAGGAAAGCCCACCAAACCCAATTCCCCGCGACTCCATTCTGGCGCACGATGCCTGTTACCAAGTTCGGCGTGTCGATCGCGAAAGTGGTCGCCACCATCGAGACGCCTAACAGCCACCAAGGCATACTCCGACCCGAGAGAAAGAACTCCGAAGAAGAAGTACCTGCGCGCCTCGAAACCAATAAACCTACAATGAGCGAAACCACAAAGAATACGGCAATAATGATCCAATCGAGAGAGGATAAGGACATAAGTTTTCGGGGAATATTAGATTAGAGGAGTAAGAAGGAGGGACGACTCCTACGTCGTCCGCTTTGCAGAATCAGAAACTCATTTAGCCAACAACCGCTCAACAGCGTCCACTACCTGCAGCTCAACCTTGGCCACCGGCTCTCGAGCCCGTTCCAAAATCGCCGCAGACTCAGTCGCTTCGCCATCCAAGGAAGATAATGCCAACTCCGCCAAATCTCGCAGAGCTTCTGACAATGGCAATGCTTCCCGTAAAGCCGGTGACCGAGCGGCAAGCTGCGAAAGTGCCGTATGGTTTTCAGACCACTCTTCAAGTTGAGCTCGAATAGCAGCCTTGTCCTCCGCGCCTCCCATTTCCAGATACTGATCGACTAAAGCACCAAACCGCCGAGCATCCTTCGCATCCGCTACTGCAACATCAGGAAGAAGGGTGTACGGCGAATAGGAGCGATAGCTGAGATCTGAGTTACGACGGTAGATTTTAAGCGGTTCCACTACATCCGCCAATACGCGGAGAGGCTCCGTCTCGTACCCTCCTGCCAAACGGCGCATCATCATCGCCCGGTTCTTCAGGTGCGTTAACCCCAGCTCCTCAAGCTGCAAAGCGATCGTATCCAATCTACGGTACATATCCTCTACATCGTCTACAGATTGATCAGACCAGAGACGTTCCGCGATCGCCGCCGTACGCGGCCAAATCCTGGAGTCTATCGTTTCGACTGTCACGTGCTCGCTCCACATGGTCGCTTCTCCACCGTACACCCGCGAACGCTGGTCTTCGTTTAAATCGATATCCGCTGGCAGTGGGTCCACAAGGTAATGGTCACTCGCGGGTTGCATTAGATCGATATAGTAACCGTTGGACAAAATGCTTGAATAGCCAGCTTTAGCGGCCGCAACCATCGAGTCCTGACCTCTCCAAGAATGGATCATGATATTGGTCGGCATGTCCGGCTGCAGGATCTCGTCCCAACCGACCATTTTCTTTCCAAGTTCATCAAGGATGGGAATCAGGCGCTTGTTGAAATAACTCTGCAGCTGGTGATTGTCCGCAATTCCTCGTTCCTTCATGAAGGCCTGAATATGATCAGCCTTGTCCCAATGATGCCCCTCATTTTCATCGCCACCGATATGGAAATACTCGTCGGGAAATATAGCGGCCATCTCAGTAAAGACTGCCTCAAGGATTTCGTAGACGACGTCCTTTGTCGGATCCAATGTCGGATCAAAAATGCCCCAACCTCTCTCGATCTCGTAAGGTCCGGGTAAGCTCGCCATCTCGGGGTGGCCCACCAGCCAAGCGGTCGCGTGACCAGGGACGTCAAATTCTGGATACACCCGAATCCCTCTATCAGATGCATACGCCACAATCTCCTTCAATTGATCCTGAGTGTAGAACATCCCATCCGAGCCCATCTCGTGCAACTTCGGGTAGCTCTTGACCTCAACACGAAACCCTTGGTCTTCAGTCAGGTGCCAGTGCAGAACGTTCATCTTCACTGCAGCCATTCCGTCCAAATTTCGCTTGATGACATCGAGAGGCATGAAATGACGAGCGGAGTCGATCATAAGCCCTCGCCACGGAAAACGTGGCATGTCCGAGATGCTGGATACAGGAAAGTAGTAGCCTCGGTCGTCCGCTGACAAGAGCTGCAACAGAGTCTCTAGACCGTGCATGGCTCCCAGGTCTGTCTCCGCTTCGATGCGAACACCCGCAGCCGTCACCGACAAGTGATAGGACTCCTCCTCTCCCAAGTTAACTTGCCCAGGACGCTCGACTACGATTTCAAGCCCTACTTCAGACAGGTTTTCGCCTTTTTCCACGTAGTCTTGCGGAAGGAAGAGCCCGGTCCGCTGATCAAGCCGACGAAGAAATCGGCTCGCAGCCGGGTACATGCGCTCATCGGGCTCTCCGCTAACTTTCACTGTAAACGTATCATCGATGCGAAAGCGACCTTCTCCCACGAGCACCTCGCGCGGCACAGGAATCAAATTTGAAAAAGCGGGCTCGCTCTCCAATACGCTCCCTAAACTGATATAACTTACTCCCATGACCAATGCTACCGCTACCGTTTTTAAGAGACGCTTACCCTTCATAATTTTCCTACCATTTTTTGGATACGATTTAGAACATCCGATTTAAAGCGATCCAAGTGGCCTTCCACAAAGTCCTGCACACTTAGAGATTCATTCGACACTAATGGACCGAGATCCATGGCAAAGGTGTACCCACTTACCTCATCCACCTCGTGGGATTGGTAGAAGGTCGCATTGGCGTGGCGGCGGCCTAAGGTCGCGTTCACATAGTCCTTACCTCCCACAACTTGTGACTCGAAGACCGCAACAAGGTCGCGGGCGAGGATTGGATATTCGTCAGCTGGCAAGGCAATCTTGTAAGCGTCATCCATCCAATCCAAGTCTCGCCAAACTTCGCAACCGTAAATCCGCTCCGGCCGATGCTCAAGCGGCATGCTCCTGAGAGCCTCCAAACACCGTGCCAATACAGCGATATGCGTATCGTGCTTGTCCGCCGGATTGTGCAGGTAAAGCGTATGGGGACGGCACGCATCTAGCAGCGTGAAAAGCTCGACTTCAACTTCCACCGACGCATCCGCATCCTTCACGATACGGCTGGGCACACCTAACTGGGACTGAATCGAATAACCTCCCATATTGGCCGCACGGTTCTGCTCACGGTAGCGAACCTCTTTCATCTGCTCGTCCGTGAAATCTCGATACGCTCCTACGCGGGCACTGCCTCCGCCATCTGTCACCGTTACTCCCGCAAACCAGTTCGAGGCCGATCGATAGCAAGCTGCGATCCCGTGGTACGCAAAGATCTCCAAATCATCTTGGTGAGCACCGATGCCCATATGCGTCACCCGTGCTTGAGCAACCTGCAGACTAACGCCATCCGGTATGTAATGCTTGTCCATACTATTTCTCGATCCCCTTCGATGGCATCTTCCAACGCACAAAACACTCGATCGCCTCGTACTCTGCCAGGCCAAGCCGATCGTATAAGGCAGCGGTTTCACGATTGCATTCGATCGCCTGTTCCCAAGCTTCACTCTGCTCGGGGTTCATGACGGGCAGTTGGCTGCGTTGGGATCGATGCTGGTAGATCGCCTGCGCCTTGGCTTTCACTTCGTCGGGGCTACAAGGCACAGACATTTCAACTTGATGGATCTCCCACTCGCGCCCATCGCTGCGGTACAGCCAAACATAACAATCATCGATCCACGGTTCGACCGACAATCCTCGTATCGCGTCCTCGAATACGGAAAAGCATTTTGCCTGTACGGAGCTAGGATCCGCGGCTTCGCCCGTGACGAATACTTGGTGCGGACGAATTTCCTGCAACAAGGTTCGCGTGGCAGCCACATCAGATTCCCCCGTCTCGAATCGGCGATACCGGCCGTTTTCATAGAACGGTAAATCCAAAAACCGAATACAACCCTTCGGTAAACTGCACATCTCCAATGAAGCCCTCGCTTCATTTCTGCGTATATAGGATTTGAAGCGTCTCAATTTCTCGGAGTCTTCAGAAAATGCTCCTTTAGCATCAAGCTCGTCCAGGACCTCGGAAGCGATACTAGCTCCGCCTGCTTCCTGCATCAGATCCGCTGCCCAATTCGCTTCCTCGTCCGGCACGCCGAGGTTTCCGGAGGTGAGATAGGCCACCGTGACTTCATGCCCGTGAGCGACCAGTCGACTAAGCGTTGCTGCCATCGACAAGACGTCATCCTGCGGCTCCGGGCTTAAAACCAGAACCCGCTTCCTCGCAGGCAAGGCACGCTCCGGACGGTAGGTGTCGTCAGCATCTGGCTTGCCTCCGGGCCAGCCGGTAATGGTGTGTTGCACCTCGTTGAATACCCGGATGTTCAACCCATAGGCAGGACCTTTCTCCGTAACGAGTTCCGAAAGTCCATTCTCCTGGTAATCCTTGTCTACAAGTTTTAACAGCGGCTTGCCCAACTTGAGAGACAGGTGCGTCACCGACTCGCGAGCCAACTCAGGCGTCCATTCCGGAAAGCCCACCAGCCAAGGGCACTTGTAACGGATCAATTCCGAAGCCGAAGCTGTATCCAAAACGAAGGACACGTTTAGATGCTCTTGCAAAAAGCTCGCTGGCAAACTCTCTACCGGAGCATCTTCCACAGCCGCCTTGACGACTTCCGCCTTGGAACGCCCCCACGCGAGCAGGTACACTTTTCGAGCGTCCATGATCGTCTCCACTCCCATGGTTACCGCATAACGAGGCACATTGTGCTCACCCTGGAAATCGCGTGCCGCGTCCTGCCTGGTCAAGCGATCGAGCGTGACAAGCCGCGTTCGCGAACTGGGGCCCGACCCTGGTTCGTTAAACCCGATGTGACCTGTGCGGCCGATTCCCAGGATTTGCACATCGATCCCGCCACAGGCCAAGATTTTCTCTTCGTAGGCTTGGCATGCTTCAAAGACTTCGTCACGAGCCACAGCTCCTTGAGGGATGTTGATCTGCGATTCCGGCAAATCGATATGATCGAAAAGCTGCTCGCGCATGAAACGATGGTAGCTCTCAGGGTGCCTCCCATCGATGCCGAAATATTCGTCCAAGTTGAAGGTGGTTACATTCGCAAACCTTAGCCCCTCTTCCCGATGCATTCGAATTAACTCCCGATAGAGCGGAACCGGTGTAGACCCAGTCGCCAAGCCAAGAACGAATGGCTTATCCTCATTTTGGCGAAGGCGAATTGCGGCAGCAATTTCTTTGGCCACTTCGCAAACCGCCGCTTGGGCATCGTCGAAAACTTTTACCGGAATGCGTTCATACAATTCTTGTCCGCTGCGGTCACTCATAAAGCTGTGGAGTCGAGTTCGATGGGGTAAAGGGAAGCGTCGGCAAACAATATACGACAAATATCGATGGCAAATATTTGCAAAGATGATCGATTGTTTGATATTTCCGATCACATGCAGAGTCCCTTCGAAATCGCCGCCGCCCAGTTGGTCCAATTGCAAATGCGGCCACCGGACGATTACTTCCACGGTTTGAAGGCCCGTAACCTTTGCGTCGCCGACAACCTCGTTGTCTTTCTCAGAGAACAAAAGAGTGAACTCCAGCGACGCAATTTCGAAAGTCGCCCCCACCACCGCTTCGTGCTCATAGTCTGCTTCAAAACTGAAGGATCCATAAACGTAGACGGCCGCATCTTCCATCTCCGTCCGGGCGATGCCTTTCTGGTCAAGCCCTACCAGTTCCACTTCTATATGGAACTTTCGGACGAGTCCTTAAACTGGCTATTCCTCACGTTCGAGACTCGCAACGCCAAGCCGTTCGACATCTTCGCCAACACCCCCATACGCCTCAGCGCCGAGCGCTGCAGCGAAGCGGTCGAAATCGCAAAACGCTACACCTTACGCGAATCGCTCGACGAGGTGACGCTCGATATGACGACGTTCGCCGCTTCCGATCTGCTGAACAAACTCCGGGCCCACTCGCTCAATCGTTCGCGCGAACTGATAGATTCTCCCAAGTACCCATCTGCTGGATACGATATCGTGGATCGCATCAACTCACTCCTGGAGCATCGACTCGCCGACAGCATCAGCATTGTCCAAATCGCGGAAGCCCTTTCCCTTTCAGAGAGCCACCTGCGGAAACGCTTCAAAGTTCTGACCGGCATCAGCTTGGGAAGCTACCTCGTCCACTATAAACTAAACCGCGCCGTGAAACTGCTCGTCCATTCCGACGATTCACTCACTCAGATCGCCCTCGACTGCGGCTACGAATCCCTCGCCGCCTTCAGCCGTAGCTTCAAAAAGCAACTTGGCTCCACACCCTCCAGCTACCGCAAGACCGCACGCTTCGAAAAGGCGAGGTAGCGCTATCACAAACATAGCGCCGCGCTTCAACCCTACGACCTCGCCATAGTGGATCGGCAGACAAAAAGAGACCTACTCGCTGACGAGTAGGTCTCCAAAATCTTGATACAGTTTGTAGTATTAATAGCCGTCTTGGTAACCGCCACGACGATCTCCGCCGCCACGACGATCATTACCGCGGTGACCGCCACCGCCGCCGCGACGATCTCCACCGCCGCCGCTACGGTATCCACCGCCGCCGCCGCGCGGACGATCTCCGCCGCGGAATCCGCCACCACCACCGCCGCCGCCGCCGCCGCGTGGCGCTCGTGGCGCTCGTGGTGTTGCTTCGCGAACCGAAAGCTCACGTCCATCGAGCTCTTGCCCGTTCAATCCGGCGATAGCTGCCGCGCCTTCATCGGCATTATCCATCGTGATGAACCCAAAACCACGCGAGCGACCCGTTTCGCGGTCGGTGATGATCTTGAGTTGTGAGACCGCGCCGAATTGTTCGAACGCGTCTTGCAGGTCTCCTTCTGATAGCCCGAAGGAGATGTTTCCTACGTATATTTCCATTTATCTGATATTTTGAGCGTCGTATTGAGAATAGGCAGTTTCAAACAGCGACGCTACAACCGGAAAATACCCCGAACCACCCAGAGATGGTTTAACTTAAACGAAGCTCAACACGCATCAGATTTTCCGCAAACAAGCGAGCGGAAAAGCGAGGCCTCACGCAACAACACCTACGCTTTTCCACCTTCGTCACACAGAGAGCTGCACTTTGCAATCCACCGAAGATGTCTCGGCTTCTTGCCGAATTTTAGACCCAGAAAAATGGGCGTCACCGCAGCGAAATATCCCCTCCGACGCGTCAATACTAGTTGAGACTTTTTCTCAACAAACCCTTGACTCGTTATTGAGACACAGTTTCATTCGCCGCCTTTGTCAATCTGTTGATACTGAGTTTCAAGAACGATTCTGAATAAGACCGCTCAACACCCGATTTCACCTAAAAACGCCATGAACGGTAACCAAAATTGGACACGCCTCGCAGTCGCAGGTATCGCCAGTATCACCGCTTTCGGAAGCACGCTCAACGCCCAGGACAACCTCCCTAGTCGCGAGGAGATGTGGGCCATCATCCAGAAACAGCAGGAGCAGATAGACTCCTTGCTCGACCGCGTCGACGCCACCGAGGGCAACCTCGTCGAAACCAAACAAGCCATCGAGGTCACCGCGAACCAAGTCGAGACCACCGCGACTTTCGTAGAGGGCTACGTTGCCTCTGGCGCAGCTGGTGAGGGCGACTCCGGACGCACGCATCTCGGCGGCTACGGCGAGCTCCACTACAATTTCGGCAAGGCCGACAAAGCGGACTTTCACCGCTGGGTCCTTTTCCTCGAACATTCCTTCAATGACAAGGTTCGCCTCGTCTCAGAAGTCGAGCTTGAGCACTCCATCGCCGGCGATGGTCAAACCGGGGAAATCGAGCTCGAGCAAGCCTATGTCGAATTCGATATCAACGAGAGCGACACAGCTAAGGCCGGCCTCTTCCTGATCCCAGTCGGCATTCTCAACGAGACCCACGAGCCCGCGACCTTCTACGGAGTCGAGCGCAATAACGTGGAAAAGAACATTATCCCAACCACTTGGTAGGAAGGCGGCGTCGCTTATCGTCACACCAACGACGCAGGTTGGGCTTTCGACGCGGCTGCCCACACCGGCCTCTTTTCTCCGACATCCGGCAGCAAGGCTTTCAACATCCGTAGCGGCCGCCAAAAGGTGGGCAACGCGGAAGCTTCCAACGGAGCCATCACCACTCGCGCTACCTACACCGGAACACCTGGCCTCCAAGTTGGAGTCTCCGCTCAGTACCAAGCTGACATCGCCCAAAGCACTTTCTCGGAAACCATCGACGCCACGCTCCTTTCCGCCCATGCGGATTACCAACGCGGCGGGTTCGGTCTCCGCGCCCTCTACGCTCGTTGGGACCTAGGTGGAGCAGCCCCAGGAGTTTCAGGAGCTGACGAACAATTCGGCTACTACATCGAGCCGTCCTACCGCTTCGAAACCGATGCTGGAGACGTTGGCTTCTTCGCCCGCTACAGCGTTTACGACAACTACGCCGGAAGCGCCTCCAACACAGAAGACGCCTTCTTCGATATCGGCATGAACTACTGGCCGATCGAAAACGTAGTCCTCAAGTGGGATGTACAATTCACCGATTACGCCGACTCCTCCAAGGACGAGGAAATCATCAATCTCGGAGTCGGCTACCACTTCTAATATTTCGGAAACACTAATACTCGAAGCCGAAGGGGATTGCGCCCCTTCGGCTTCTCCGTTCTCTCATCTTCGATGACTACGCTTACCCAGAAATGCCTCGCTGCCCTCGCCGCGCTTGCTTTCGCGTATTCGTCTTTTGGCGACACTCCGAACGAGGATGTATACCTCGCACCCGACGTTTTCGTGGCAGAGTCCTTTGACGGTGCCCCACCTAAGCCCGCTGTCCTCTGGATTACCAAGGAACTCAAGCCGGAAATCCAGAAGATACTCGGTCACGACTACCCAGCGCTTCGTGTACGCTACTGGTCTGAAGGCGAACGATCCGCTTGGATACTGGAGGAGATAGGCAAGGTAAAGCCTATCACCGTCGGCATCGTAGTTGAGAGCGACAAGATTGTCCGGCTGAAAGTTCTCATTTACCGAGAAAGCCATGGCTGGGAAGTGAAGCACAGCTTCTTCACCGACCAATTCAAGGAGGCAGAGCTCACCAAGAAACTACGCCTCAACAAGAACATCGACGGAATATCCGGAGCCACCCTTTCGGTCAACGCCCTTGAACGTCTGGGAAGGCTCGCTCTCTTCCTCGACCAGTGCCGCGCCCAATGAGCAAGCCGAAGCGAGTGCCCAGAAAACGCCGCGGCCCCGGACGCGCCCTCCTTCGCTTGCACCGACGCGTCGGAGTCGCCCTTTCAGCAATTTTTATTCTCATCTGCCTCACCGGTATCCTTCTCAATCACAACGATGACCTCGACTTCCAAAGTCGCCCCATCGAAGCGGATTGGGTATATGACTGGTATGGACTCAAGCCCGCCGGGAAGCTGGTCCACTACCTGCTGCCAACCGGTAGCCTCTCTTCGCTGGACGACCAACTTTTTCTCGACCAGCGCAGCCTCGGACACTTTCCCAACCCCCGAGAGATTGCTGTACTCGAAGATATCTACGCCATCGCATTTCCCAACAGCATCTTACTCATTACCCCAGAGGGCGATATCATCGAAACGCTATCCGATTCAAACATCCCCGGAAGCGAAATCTCCAAAATTGGAACGACTGACCATCGTACCCTATTTATCAATACAGAGCTCGGCCAATATCGTTCCGACGAATCCATACTCGTTTGGACCCCGACCGCGACTAAGCTCGAACTCGCAACTATCGAAGCGAGCCCCGCACCCGAAATATTGGAGAAAAAGCTCCTTAGATCGTTTCGCGGAGAAGGCATCACGTGGGGCCGTGTCATCCTCGACATTCATACAGGTCGCTTTTTCGGTGGCGTCGGAAAGTGGATCGCAGATCTCAGCGCCATTGCCCTCATCCTGCTCACGCTCACCGGGGTGTACTACACCATGAGGTACCTGAAGAAAGCGCGCGAACGCTCCTGATACAAACTAGCCATGATTTCCTCTCGACGCCGTTTCATTAAAATCGCTGCCACGAACTCTGCTGCCTTCGCGCTCGCCAGTCAGACTCGACTTTTCTCCGCGCTACCCTCCGCAACGCTACGAAAATGGGAGGGCATCGTGCTCGGTGCACAGGCAACGATCCAGCTGAACTGCGAGAGCGAGAACAAGGCCGAGAGGGTACTCAAGAGCTGCGTATCCGAAATCCAACGACTAGAGAACATATTCAGCCTCTACGACGAGAGATCGAGTCTCTCCCTTCTGAACCGATCCAAGCGACTCTCTTCGGCGCCTACAGAGCTTGTCGAACTTCTTCGCTACGCCCAATCCTTCGGGCAAAGTACCCGCGGGATTTTCGACGTGACCATCCAGCCTGTCATCACCGCTTACCGAGAGCACTTCGAGGCGAATGAGTCAGGACTTCCCTTAAATCTAAAAGAAGCCCTACACGCTGTCGATTACCGCCACATCAAAATCAACCGCCGAGACATCGAACTCTCGCATCCCCAAGCAACCGTCACCCTAAACGGAGTTGCTCAAGGATACATCACCGACAAGATAGCAGAGTTGCTCCGTGGCGAAGGCTTCGGCCACACGCTCATTGACCTTGGCGAAAAGCGAGCCCTCGACAATCATCCAAGCGGACGGGACTGGCAACTCGGACTGGCAAACGGCTTCGGTTTGCACGAAGTGGCAGAGCTCAACAACAACGCCTTGTCATCCTCTGGCGGATACGGAACCTCCTTTGACTCGACCGGTAAACACCACCACCTGATTGACCCGCGGACCGGACTATCCGTCAACCATCACGCCTCCGTTCACGTGATCGCAAAAACAGCCACGCTCGCCGACGCTCTTTCGACCACGCTCGCCACCTGCTCTCGCGAAGAGGCAAAAGAGATTGAACAGAGCTTTCCCGAAGCCCGCGTCGCTAGATCTTAAACTCGCCCACCTTGAGCGAATGGTTTTGGGGCTGTCCGAGATGAGCTCATCTATCTCAGCAAAGAGATGGTTCTCGAGCAAACCGACGGTTCGCCAGCGATACGATAACGGCGAGCGTCAGCCTGTTGATGGTCCAGAATAAGGATACTATTTTCATCGCGATTCGTCCCTAGGCAGGCTATCGACGCTTCGATTTTTACGTACCAGACGATCGCGATTGAGAGCCGTTTTGAAAGACTGCAGCCTACCCACTCGACTTATGGCCTGCAAACGCGTCGAACAGTGAAACTGCTCGAATCATCCTCGAATCCGCCTAACCCGTAAACCGATTTAAAGAATCCTTGAACCTCAGCCCCGCTTTACACACTCACTCCTTACAATGCTACTTCCAATCATCGCACTCGTTATCGGCCTGATCGTCCTTATCTGGAGCGCCGACCGCTTCATAGACGGAGCATCCGGTGTGGCAGGGCACTTTGGAATGCCGCCACTTTTAATTGGCATCATCATCGTCGGCTTTGGCACTTCTGCTCCTGAGCTCGTCGTATCCGCATTCGCCGCCGCCCAAGACAACCCAGGCCTCGCCCTCGGCAACGCATTCGGCTCCAACATCGCCAACATTGCCCTTATCCTCGGCGTCACCACCCTTATCGCACCAATCACCGTACGCTCTAGTATCCTCAAGAAAGAGCTACCTATCTTATCGTTCGCCACTATCGTCGTCGGCTACCTTATCTGGGATCTCGATATCTCAAGAAATGACGGAATCATCATGCTGGTCGTCTTCGCCGGCATCATGGCTTGGACCACCCGAGAGGGCATGAAAGGCAACAGCGACATCCTAGCCCAAGAGTTTACCGAAGATCTGAACAGCAAGAAAAGCTCTCTTGGAATGTCCTTCTTCTGGCTGATCCTCGGACTCGTCCTCCTCCTCGCTAGCTCCCGCTCCATGGTTTGGGGCTCCGTCGAAATCGCTACTCAGCTGGGCGTGAGCGACCTCGTCATCGGTCTCACTATCGTGGCAGTCGGCACCTCCTTGCCGGAGCTAGCCTCCTCCATCGCCGCAGCACGCAAAGGAGAACACGATATCGTGATCGGCAATATCATCGGCTCAAACATGTTCAACACGCTCGCCGTGGTGGGAATAGCCGCCGTAATCCGTCCGTTTCAAACCGTATCCGAAGTGCTCACCCGCGACCTGCCCAGCGTCGCCATCCTTACCGTCGCCCTCTTTTTCGTCTGCTACCGAAAAGGTGGTGAAGGTCGCGTCACCCGCATCGAAGGCACGCTATTGGTGATAGCCTTCGCTGGATACAACAGCTGGGTATTCCTCAGCCAGTAGCGGCGTCCTGACTCGTTAGGATTGCGGCTCATCCGCAAACTGCGTTGCAGGATCCCACAAAGAAGCGAGGCCGCATCACCAGCCTCGCTTCGGAGAATCCATCTCTTGTTAGGAACAATATCTATCGTTAAAAAAATCTAAGAACCAAACAGGTTCACGATTCCGTAACGGCCTCTCCAACCCTTTCCTTTAAGCGTTCTCGCGCAAATGATGGAGAAAAGCGCTCATCGTCCGGCGGACGGACTCTAGCGATTTCCTCCCGGCGAGCCAAATCAGACGGGGCGAGTTGCAGAATCAACTCCCAGCAACAAACGCCGGAAAATCCACTTCCGTCATCGATCGGTAACATTTACCTGCTAAGTTCTGAGCGAAAACGGTTTCCAAGTCGCTCGACATCGCTTTCACTCCCGTCTCTCCCGATTTCTTACCGCTCCCTCCGCCGTGATCGAAGCCAATAAGCTTACTAAAACCTTCCGTGACCGGAAACGCGGGCTCGTTCGAGCTGTCGACCGCGTCTCTTTCAACTGCCAGCCAGGCCAGATCTTCGGCCTCCTCGGAGCCAACGGAGCCGGCAAGACCACGACCTTGCGTATGCTAGGCACTTTGCTGGAACCTACCCAAGGTTCCGCGACCGTGGCAGGATTTGACGTCGTCAAGCAGCCAGAAGACGTGCGCCGTTCCATTGGCTTCCTGTCCAACGGCACCGCCCTTTACGGCCGCCTCACTGCCCGCGAGATGCTCGAATACTTCGGCCGCCTCAACGGCATCGAGGGAGCCGCCCTGCGCAGCCGGGTCGACGAGCTTATCGAACAGCTGGAGATCGGCGAATTCCAAAAAGGCCGCTGCGACAAACTTTCCACCGGGCAAAAGCAACGCGTCTCCATCGCACGCTCCATCATCCATCGCCCGCCCGTAATGATATTCGACGAGCCTACCACCGGACTCGACGTCATGACCTCCCAAACCATCATGGGCTTCATCGAGCAGTGCCGCGACGACGGACTGACGGTCGTCTTCTCCACCCATATCATGAGCGAAGTGGAACGCCTCTGCGACCAAGTCGCCATCGTGCATCACGGCAAGATCGCCACCGAGGGCACAGTATCCGATATAAAAGTACAAACCGGCGAAGAGGTCCTCGAAAACGCCTTCCTAAAAATCGCCCACGAACTCGACGCCAAGGTCGCTGCCAAAGAGTAGCCTAAGAGAGCACCTTTTCGAGACCTTCAAGACTCATTCTTCACTTCTCACCCATTCGAATGTCCCTCACCCAAGTCATCTTTCTCAAGGAACTCCGAGAAACCCTACGCGACAAACGTGTCATACTCGGCGTCATTGTTTCTCCTCTGCTGCTCACCCCTTGCCTCATGGGCGCGGTCATATTCTTCGGCAGCAAGAAGGCCGTCGAGCAACAGACAGCCACTCTCGAAGTCGGAATTTACCAAGAAGCGGAATTTCCAGAACTCACAGATTTCATCGAAACCAACGAATCCATCGAAGTCTCCCGCTACCAAAGCCGAGACGAGTCGATCGACGCGATCAAGTCCTTCCAGTCCCGCGCCGTGGTGGTTATTCCTCCTACAGCCCGCTCCTCCTTCCAATCCCAAGGCACCGCTCCCATAGAGATCCTCTACGACCAAGCCAACGAGAACTCCGGCAACGCCCACGGCCGCTTAAGAGGAGTCCTCAATGAATTCAACAAGCAACAAATCAAATCGCGTCTAGCTTCCGCCGACCTCGACGAAAGCTTCATCCAGCCTACTCAGATCAATTCTACCAGCATCGCCGAAGATACTGCCGTGTCAGGGTTCGTGCTTTCCATCTTCCTCCCCTACATCGTGATCATGGGCGCCGCCTTCGGAGGCTTGAACACCGCCTTCGATCTCTGCGCCGGCGAAAAGGAACGCGGCACTATGGAAACGCTGCTCGTCTCCCCCGCTTCCCGAAACGACATCGTGCGCGGCAAGCTCTACACCATCTTCGTCGTCAGCCTCCTCTCCGCGATCTGCTCCATCCTCGGGATCGTAGCTGCCATCAGCTTCGGCCAGCAAATCGTCAGCAGCCTTTTCGGGGAATCCTTTTCCCTCTCCTACGTGAACCTGGCAGCCCTCGTGGCCATCGTCGTTCCGCTTGCTCTCCTAAGCTCGGCCGCCCTCCTGCTGGTCTCCACCTTCGCCCGCAACCCCAAGGAAGCTCAGGCCTACATCTTCCCCTTCATCGTCATCTTCCTCTTTCCCGCGGCCCTCTCCTTCGTCTTCGACGCCGAGAGCCCCCTCTACGTCGGCTTCATCCCCGTCCTCAACATTGCTCTCTCCATGAAGCAACTCCTGAGCGACGCCTTCGACCTCCCTTTCTTCACCGTCACCCTCGCCAGTTCGCTGGCGTACGCTTGGCTCTCCATCCGTCTCGTCGCCTCCTTTTTCCAACGGGAATCCATTCTCTTCCGTTCATAGTATCGATTAGTTTTTCTAATTTTATCTGTTCCCAGAATAAGCATTTGCATTTAGCGACCTAAAGCATAAGCTTCTCTGCTAATTAACAATTTCTAATCACTAGCGTTTCTAACCAATCCCTAGCATAGCCATGAGCAAACCAGTCATCTTCAACAACACCGTGCTTCGCGACGGACACCAATCCCTCGCGGCCACTCGCATGACCACCGCCCAAATGCTCCCTGCCCTCGAGGTCTTGGACGGCATGGGCTTCGGCTGCTTGGAAACTTGGGGCGGCGCCACCATCGACGCCGGCCTGCGCTTCCTTAAGGAATTCCCCTTCGACCGCCTCGACGCCATTCGCTCCCGCACCAAGTCCAAGCACATGATGCTGCTGCGCGGGCAGAACATCGTCCAGTACGCCCACTTCCCAGACGATATCGTCGAAACGTTCATCAAGACGTCCGCCAAGCACGGCATGGACATCTTTCGCATCTTCGACGCTCTCAACGACCCGCGCAACATGCGCACCGCCATCAAGGCTGCTAAGCAGGCCGGTAAGGAAGCTCAAGGCGTCATCTGCTACACCACTTCCCCCGTCCACACTACCGATGCCTTCGTCAAGCTCGGCCAGGAGCTGGAAGAATTAGGCTGCGCTTCTCTCTGCTTGAAGGACATGGCCGGACTCGTTCCTCCGCAGCAAGCCTATGACATCATCAAAGGCCTCAAGGACCGCGTGAAGATCCCCGTCGTCATCCATACCCACGACACCGCCGGACTGGGAGCCACCACTTACTACGCCGCCGTAGAAGCGGGAGTCGACTCCATCGACACTTCTATCATCCCGTTCGCCAACGGTACTGGCCAACCGGATACAGCCCGCATGCTCTCCCTCCTTGAGAACCACCCCCGTTGTCCGAAGTACGACCTCGACGCCCTGCAGTTCCTCCGCGAACACTTCACAAAGGTTTACGAAGAACTTAAGGACTTCACCAGTTTCTCCAACGAGCGCGTCGACTCCGACGCCCTCAAGTATCAAGTCCCAGGCGGCATGCTATCCAACTTCCGCAATCAGCTCAAGGAGCAGAAGATGGAAGACAAGTTCGAGGACGTCTTTAAGGAAATCCCCGTCGTTCGCGAAGCCCTCGGCTGGATACCGTTAGTTACGCCCACTTCCCAAATCGTCGGCGTGCAAGCCATGCTCAACGTCAAGTTCGGCCGCTGGAAGAACTTCTCCCCCCAGGCTACAGACATCGCACTCGGCTACTACGGTCGCACTCCCGCCCCCGTCAATCCCGAGGTGCAAAAGATCGCCGCCCAAAAGTCCGGCAAGGATCCTATCACGAAACGCCCAGCCGACCTTAAGGATCCTGGCATGGACGCCCTTCGCAAAGCCCTCGCGGCAAAAGGAATGCCCACCGACGATGAACACTGCGTTATCCAAGCGATGTTCCCTCAGGAACTCGACGCGTATTACAAAAGCAAGGACGCGCCAGCTCCAACACCTTCACCCGCTCCTCAAGCGACTGCCGCCGCAGCTATAGCTCAGACCGGCCCTTCGGAAACGATCGAGCTCAGCGATTCAGCCCGACGCTACAATATCGCAGTCAAAGGCAAAACCTACTCCGTTGCTGTCGAAGAAAGGTAGTTTTAATTTAGATACACATTCCAAGACCCGCTCCCTGAGCGGGTCTTTTTCTTGTGGGAGCTTCTACTCCCGATCCTTTACCAGCAACAATTCCACTCTTTTAATTTCCCTCAGGATCCGGTTGCTGTGCATCTCCATCCAAAAGTAGATCTTGATCATGGAGTTTATCAAAACCCCCAGCACGCATACGCCCGCCCAGATGAGTTGATCTTTTACCACATCCGCAGCGGCAAACTTGAAGCAGGCCCAGATCGCAAGTCCTGTTCCCGCCGCTCCAAAAACGAAGCCCATCAACATCGTCCAGCGATGCCTTCCCCGGAAAGGAGACAGCACCTCGGCGACCATGCTTTGGTCTTCCAATAACTCTTCGCCATCAAACCCATCCCTCAACGCAGCCCTAATCTTTTCATCAATATCACTCATCGTATTTTCCTTTCGAGTTTCGCTTTCAACTTTTCCCTAATGGCGAATAAGCGCGACTTTACGGTGCCTGCTCGCAGTTCCATGGCCTCTGCTACTTCCGAAACAGAGAGCCCAGTTTCATAAAACAAATGTATCAGCATTCTAGAACCTGTATCCATTTTTTGGATTTCCTCTAGAAGCTCTGAAACAACCATGCTCTCGCCTTGAGCTTCATCCCCCTGAACTTCAACGTTGGACTCCAGTGCTAGCTTCTTCTTTCGGTCGCTCTGTTGTTTACGTAGCCAATCGATGCATCGCCGCCGAGCGATGCGAAAGGCCCAGCTGCAAAAGACGGAGGGATCATCGAGTCGCTTCAATCCGCGAGCTATCGATATCCAAGCCTCTTGGGCGATTTCTTCAGCAGCGTGACTTTCCTTAATGATGAAGCGAATCAAGCGAAAGAGGTCCTTGCTCCACGTCTCGTACAGGTCGGTAAACGCTGCCTCATCGCCGCCTTGAGCTTTGAGGACGAGCAATTCCGTCAATACCTGTTTCGCGTCGCGCTTCATGATCCGTTTCCCAAGCAGTCGTCAAATAGAGCGGTACGGTTCGAAAAACTTGGTGTATCACTCTCGCCCTCAATAGGGGCGAAGATTTGGCAGCGCTCACTCAAGGACTAAAGCTCCGCACTACCTGCACTGTCCCCGAAAAAAGGCGTACCGACTAAGTCGATACGCCTTTTGAAATTTATCCTTTCGATTGTTGCTTAGAGCGGGAGGCACGTTTCACCCATGAGGTGCTGGTCCACCGAGCGAGCCGCTCCGCGACCTTCGTTGATCGCCCAAACGATTAGGCTCTGTCCTCGGCGAGCGTCGCCCGCAGCAAAGATGCCGTCTACGCTGGTCGCATACTTGCCATAGGTTGCCTTCGCATTACTGCGCTCGTCTGTTTCAACGCCGAGTTGCTCGATAATGGTTTGCTCCGGTCCGAGGAACCCCATGGCGAGGAGGGCCAGCTGAGCAGGCACTTCCTTTTCGCTGCCTTCGACTTCGGCGGGGATGAAGCGTCCTTCTGGATTCTTCTTCCACTCGACTTCCACGGTTTTGAGAGCGCGGAGGTTGCCGTCTTCGTCGCCTAGAAATTCCTTGGTCATGACCAAGTACTGGCGTGGGTCTTGGCCTTGTTTCGCGATCGCTTCTTCCTGGCCGTAATCGACCTTGAGCACGCGAGCGTACTGCGGCCACTCGTTACCGGGAGCGCGTTCTTCTGGAGGACGTGGCATGATCTCGAGCTGGATGACGCTTTCGCATCCATGGCGAAGCGAAGTCCCCACGCAGTCCGTGCCGGTATCGCCACCACCGATGACGACGACATTCTTGCCCGTGGCGGAGATGTAGTTGCCGTCCTCGTGCTTGGAATCGAGCAGGCTTTTGGTATTGGCACCGAGGAACTCCATCGCGTAGTGAACGCCCTTGAGCTCGCGGCCCGGGACGGTAAGATCGCGAGGCTTAGTCGCTCCGGTACAGATAACCACGGAATCGTAGTCGTCCTTAAGACGAGTCGCGGTGATGTCCTTGCCGATCTCGACGCCGCAGCGGAATTCGATGCCTTCGTCTTCGAGCAGCTTGATGCGGCGTAGCACCACATCCTTCTCCAGCTTCATATTAGGAATGCCGTACATGAGAAGTCCGCCTGGACGATCGGCGCGTTCGTAAACGACTACCGAGTGTCCGGCTTGGTTGAGCTGGTCAGCACAAGCCAGACCTGCTGGACCGGACCCTACGACTGCCACTTTCTTGCCAGTACGCTTGGTAGGGACATTCACTTCCACCCAGCCCATTTCGAAGGCGCGATCAATGATCGAAACTTCGTGGTGCTTGATGGTCACTGGCTTCTGGTTGATACCGAGTACGCAGGAGCTTTCGCACGGAGCGGGACAAACGCGTCCGGTGAACTCCGGGAAGTTGTTCGTCTTCATCAAGCGACCAAAAGCATCCTTCCAGCGGCCCTTGTACACCAAGTGATTCCACTCGGGGATCAGGTTGTTGACGGGACAGCCAGCGATGCCGGTGAAGTGCTGCGAATCGCCTGCGTGGCAAAACGGTACGCCGCAATCCATACAACGAGCAGCCTGCGCCTTGATCTCGTTTTCTGGCATTTCTTCGTGCACTTCTTCCCAGTCGCTCAAGCGAGCGATTGGATCACGATCATGCGCGTTCTGACGGTCTTGTTCTAAAAATCCTGTAGGTTTTCCCATGGTCTTCGTTCTCTTTCGGGTGTCTGCTTAGGTGGTGGGGTTATGCCATGGAGGCGAGATGCATATCGAAGGCTTCTACCGCGACGTCGTACTCGTTCTCGAACTTGTTCGTAGCGCGCGCCTTGTCCATGAGCTCGAGCATCCGCTCGTAGTCGACTGGCATGACGAGGACAAACTTCTGTAGCGAAGCTTCCCAATCTTCGAGTAGCTCCTTGGCCACGTCGGAACCCGTTTCCTTGCGGTGGCGTTCTACGAGGCTCTTTAGTTCGTCCTTGTGCTCGTCCTTTTCGACGGAGCCAAGGCGAACCATTTCCATGTTGCACTTGGAGGCGAAGCTTCCGTCGCTATCCAGCACGTAAGCTACGCCGCCGGACATACCAGCTGCGAAGTTGCGTCCTGTTTCGCCAAGGATGACGACACGGCCGCCAGTCATGTATTCACAACCATGGTCGCCAACGCCTTCCACGACGGCCGTTACACCGGAGTTACGAACGCAGAAACGTTCGCCCGCCATACCGCGAATGAAAGACTGACCGGCAGTACCACCGAAGAAGGCGACGTTACCGATGATTACGTTTTCGCGTGCATTGAAAGGAGCGGCCTTGTCTGGATAGACGACGAGCGTTCCACCCGAGAGGCCCTTTCCAAAGTAGTCGTTGGAATCGCCCTCGAGCTCAAAGCGAACGCCCTTCGCAGTGAAGACGCCGAAGCTTTGACCGGCAGAACCATTGAATTTCACATCGATGGTATCGTCCGGCAAACCGTCTCCCTTGTAGATCTTGGAGATTTCGTTGGAAAGCATAGCACCCACCGAACGGTCTGTATTCACAATCTCATACGACAGCTTGACTGGCTCGCAGTCGGCAAGCGATGCGGCAGCGTCCTTGATGAGCTTGCGGTCAATAATATCGTGGATCAGATGCTTCTGCTCAACGGTCTGGTACAGGCTGTCTTCTTCGTGAGCGTCTTGCTTAAAGAGGATCGGCGAGAGATCCACTCCCTTGTACTTCCAATGATCAACGTCTTCGCGGAATTCGAGGCACTGGCTTTGGCCCACCATTTCGTCAACGGTGCGGAAACCAAGTTCAGCCATTATCTCGCGAAGGCCTTCCGCCATCATGGTGAAGAAGTTTACGACGTGCTCAACCTTGCCACGGTAACGGCTGCGGAGTTCGCGGTTCTGCGTGGCAACGCCAACTGGGCATGTATTCAGATGGCACTTACGCATCATGATACAACCTTCAACAATAAGAGCCGCAGTAGCGCTTCCCCACTCTTCCGCACCGAGGAGCGTAGCGATCGCCAAGTCACGAGGCGTCTTGAGCTGACCATCCGTCTGCACGACAATACGGCTACGGAGACGATTGCGAACGAGGGTCTGGTGAGTCTCAGCGAGGCCGAGCTCCCACGGAAGACCCGCATGTTTGATGGAGCTTAGGGGCGATGCGCCAGTACCGCCGTCGTATCCAGCAATCAATACAACATCGGCATAACCTTTACAAACACCGGCGGCGATCGTGCCAACACCTGCTTCGGAAACGAGCTTTACATTAACACGTGCGTCGCGGTTAGCGTTCTTCAGGTCGTAGATCAGCTGCGCCAAATCCTCGATCGAATAGATATCGTGGTGAGGAGGTGGAGAGATGAGTCCTACACCTGGAGTGGAGCCACGCGTTTTGCCGATCCAAGCGTCGACCTTATGGCCGGGTAGCTGTCCCCCTTCACCTGGCTTCGCGCCCTGAGCCATCTTGATCTGAAGCTCGTCGGCGTTGGTCAAGTAGTAGGAGTTAACGCCGAAACGTCCGGATGCGACCTGCTTGATAGCGGAACGCATGGAGTCGCCGTTTTCGTCCGGGGTGAAACGGATCGGGTCTTCACCCCCTTCGCCAGAGTTGGACTTGCCGCCGAGACGGTTCATCGCGATCGCGAGGGTGGTGTGAGCCTCCCAAGAGATCGAGCCGAAGGACATCGCTCCGGTGGCGAAGCGTCTGAAGATCTTTTCGGCCGGCTCGACTTCCTCGAGCGGGATGCTCTTGCGGTCGGACTTGAACTTCATCAAGCCGCGCAGCGTGTAGGCTTCCTTGGACTGGTCGTCAATGTTGCGAGCGTACTCGCGGAAGACATCCGAGTTGTTAGTCGCAGTCGCTTGCTGGAGCAGGCGAATGGTAGTCGGATTGAAGAGGTGGCGCTCACCGTCACGACGCCACGCATAGCTGCCACCGGATTCGAGTTCGTCTTCGTCGAAAATGTCGTGGTCCTTCGGAAAACCAGCGCGATGCTTGGCGAGCGCTTCGCGAGCAATTTCGTCTACCCCGATGCCTTCGATGCGGCTGACCGTGCCCGCAAAGTACTTGTCGATAACCTTCTTGTTGACCCCGAGAGCTTCGAAGATCTGGGCACCTTGGTAAGACTGCAGCGTCGAGATTCCCATCTTGGAGAAGATCTTGAGGAGGCCACTGTTAACCGCCTTGCAGAAGCGCTTGTAGAGCGTCGCGTCGTCGAAGGTCACATCGATCACTCCCTCGTCGCGAAGAGCGCTGAGCGTCTCCAGGGCTAGGTATGGGTTTACCGCAGCCGCTCCGTACCCGACGAGGGTGGCGACGTGGTGTGTTTCCCAGACGTCTCCAGCTTCCACCACGATTTCGGCATCGGCACGGAGGCCCTTACGGATGAGGTGGTGGTGAACCGCTCCCGTCGCAAGCAGCGATGGCACAGGCGCGTGGTCACTGTCGATGCTACGGTGGGAAAGGATGATGATCTGATAGCCTTCGATGGCGGCATCTGCAGCGTCGCGGCAGATTCGTTCCAGCGCGTGCTCGAGGGCGCCTTCTTTGCCATTCGCTGGGAACGTACAATCGATCGCGCGAGCTTGGAAATGATCGTGGTCGATATACTTGATCTTGAGCAAGTCCTCGCTGGAGAGAACGGGCTGGCGAATCTCGATCTTGTGGCAATGACGTGGCGTCTCGTCGAGCAGGTTCAACGAACCGCCGATGTAGCTCTGTAGCGACATGACCATCTCCTCACGAATCGGGTCAATCGGTGGATTCGTGACCTGGGCGAAGAGCTGTTTGAAGTAGTTGGAGAGGTGCTGCGGCTTGTCGGAGAGGATAGCCAACGGATTGTCCGCGCCCATGGAACCGAGCGGCTCTTTAGCGGTGCCAACCATACCGGCGAGGATGAGGTTGAGATCTTCCTCGGTGTAGCCAAAGGCCTTCTGGCGGTTTTGCAGCTTGTACTTGCTCTTCGGAGTCACCGTGATTTCCGCCTCGGGAAGGTCCTCGAGGGTGATCTTATGCTCCTTGAGCCACTCGCCGTAAGGCTGGCGGGAGCTGACTTCGTGCTTCACTTCGTCGTCGGAGATGATCCGTCCCTGAGCCAAGTCGGCGATGAAGATCTTGCCTGGCTGGAGACGGCCCTTGCGGACGACCTTGGACTGGTCAACCTTCAAGCTGCCGGTCTCGGAGCCCATAACGAGCATGTCGTCATCGGTAACGAGGAAGCGGGAGGGACGGAGTCCATTGCGGTCGAGAGTCGCGCCGATGACGTTACCATCGGTAAAGGAGATAGACGCAGGTCCGTCCCATGGCTCCATGATGCAGGAGTGGTACTCGTAAAAGGCGCGCTTAACAGGATCCATATCGTCCTGCTTTTGCCACGCTTCTGGAATAGCCATCATCATCACGTGAGCAAGCGGACGACCGCTGAGCACGAGCAACTCGATTACCATGTCGAGGTTGGCCGAGTCGGACATGTGGCTGTCACAGATCGGGTGGAGCATCTTGAGCTCCTCCTTGCTGAAGTTGCTGGTTTCGAGCAGCACTTCGCGAGCTCGCATCCAGTTAATGTTGCCGCGGACCGTGTTGATCTCACCGTTGTGGGAGAGGAAACGGAAGGGCTGAGCCAAACGCCAAGCTGGGAAGGTGTTGGTCGAGAAACGGGAATGGAACATCGCGAGGGCTGAGACCACCTTCTCTTCCTGGAGATCGAGGTAGTACTCGCGAACCTGGGCTGTGGTGAGCTGGCCCTTGTAGGTTATAGTGCGCGCCGACATCGAGATGATGTAAAAGTCGTCGCCAATGCCGCTTACGGTTTCGCGGGCGAGGTGGATCGAGTAATTACGAGCTACGTACAGCTTACGCTCGAAGCCTTCCGCATCGAGATCCTCGGGCTTGGCTACGAACACCTGCTCCACGTTTGGCTCCGTTTCGAGAGAAGCCTGTCCTAGGCCGGAATTGTCGCGGGGAACTTCGCGATAACAAATCACTTCGAGGCCAAGAGTCTGGAGATTGCGATTGAGCAAGTCACGGCACTCCTCGCGACGAGTCTCGTCCTGAGGGAAGAAAATCATGCCCACACCGTAGGCACCCGCGTGCGGAAGGCGGATGTCGCGCTTGGCAAGGTCTTCCTTGAGGAAAGCATGCGGGACCTGAATTAGAAGCCCGGCACCGTCACCACAGCAAACATCGTAGCCCGTGCCGCCACGGTGCTCCATGTTAGTTAGCATCACGAGAGCGTTCTCGATCACATCGTGCGACTTGCGGCCCTTCAAATTCGCCACAAAACCGATACCACAACTATCGCGCTCCAACTCTGGGCAATAGAGCCCCTTCTTTTCTTTTTGGTTATCGATCATATGCCTAAAATCTTGGTGTTATCTCAAAAATGTAAGTCGCTATTTACGTGGTGGTTACACGACAAAAAAACGGCTACTATTAGTAGTCGTTGTTCTGCTCATCGAAAACTATAAATTATAGTTATATAAAGTTGTATTCGATAAGTCGCACCCCACAAGCTAAAATATGGTCGCCCCCAATTTTCGCTGAGGATCGGTGCGGGACTTACCGAAGGACCTCACCCAGCGTGTGAAGCCACGCAGGGAGGCAGCACAAGAGCCGTTTGGCGGAAAGCTTTCAAGGCAAATTTAATCCGAGGGCTTGGGTCGCCCTCGCAGGCTCTTGGTCTTGCCGCGGATGGACTTTCCTTTCAGCCGCCTCTCTTTGGCCCCGCGAGTCGGTTTAGTGGGGCGACGCTTCTTTGGGGCGACCAAAACGCTCGCTACCAACTCGGAAAGGCGAGCGAGAGCCGCCTCCTTGTTCGCTTCCTGAGATCGAGAGTCTTGGGACTTGATCACTACTAGGCCATCGTCGCTTATCCGGTGGTCCTTTCGCTCAAGAAGCCGATTCTTGATTGCTGGAGGAAGCGAGGAGGTTCGAATATCGAAAAATAGCTGGATCGCGGTGGATACCTTGTTCACGTGCTGACCGCCTGAGCCTTGGGCTCGGATGGCTTTTATCTCAATCTCCTTCAAGGGGATCCCTATTCTGCTCGACACCCGCAACATCCCCCCACCCTAAGAGGGAAGCGTGCCGCCATGCCATCCAATAAGGAAGCGACTGACTCCACGATTGACGGATGCCTACCTCTTAAACACAAGTTGCCGCCATTTCGCCACCGCTGCTCGCCATGATCGCTCTTCAGAACATCACCCTCCAATACGGAGAACGCTATCTCTACAAGGAGATCAACGCCACCATCACCTCCCACGACCGTATCGGTCTCGTGGGCAGCAACGGCGCCGGCAAGAGTACCTTGCTGAAAGTTCTTTGCGGACTCGAGGAGTTCGACAGCGGCAAAGTCGACAAAGCCAACTACGTCACCTTCGGCTACCTCCCCCAGGACGGTATCGAAATGCATGGCAAAACTCTCTTCGAGGAAACGGAGACCGCCTTCGCCGACATCCTCGGCCTCAAGGCTAAGATCGAGGAAGCGGAAGCTCGTCTCGACGAAATGGATACCTCATCCGAAGAATTTTACGAAACCCTCGAACTCATCGGAAGCTGGGAGCACCGCCTGGAGGACCTCGACGTCGGCAAACTACCGTCCCGCATCGAGTCTGTGTTGCTTGGCTTGGGCTTTTCCACCAAGGACATGAAGCGCAAGACCGAGGAATTCTCCGGCGGCTGGCAAATGCGTATCGCCCTCGCCAAGCTGATTCTCGCCCAGCCGTCCCTTCTCCTTCTCGACGAGCCGACGAACCACCTCGACATCACCTCTCAGCATTGGCTCGAATCCTACCTGAAGTCCTACGAAGGCTCGCTGCTCATGATCTCTCACGATCGCGGCTTCCTCGATGAGATTTGCAACCGGACTTTCGAACTTTCTCTCGGCAACCTCTACACCTACACCGGAAACTACAGCGTCTACGAACGCCAAAGCGCAGAGCGAAAGGAGCTACAGCTCAAAGCCTACAAGAGCCAGCAAAAGGAGATCGCCCAAGCCGAGCAGTTCATCAACCGCTTTAAGGCGAAGGCTTCCAAGGCCCGCCAGGCCCAGTCTCGCGTCAAGCAGCTCGATAAGATCGAACGCATCGTCATCGACAAGGAAGAGGACTGGGTCTCCTTCTCCTTCGCACCGCCGCCCCACTCTAGTCAAACCGTCATCAAGCTAGACAGCCTCAGCAAATCTTACGGCGACCACGAAGTCATCAAGGACGCCGACCTGCGCATCGAGCGCGGCGACCGCATCGCCGTGGTCGGCGTCAATGGCGCCGGCAAGACCACCATCGCCAAAATCATCGCCGGAGTAGAACCTTTCCAGTCCGGCGAACGAGAGCTCGGCGGGGCCACTCAGCTCTCTTACTTCGCCCAGCACCAAGCCGACGAGCTCGACCAAAATCTCACCGTGCTCGAAACCATGGAAGAGGTCTCCTCCGGGAAGAACGGCACCTCCATCCGCGGCATCCTCGGCACCTTTCTTTTCCGCGGCGACGACGTTTTTAAAAAGGTCAAAGTCCTATCCGGCGGAGAACGCAATCGCCTCGCTCTCGCCAAGATGCTGGCCCAGCCGGCAAACTTCCTCATCCTCGACGAGCCGACCAACCACTTGGACATGCGTTCCCAAGACGCCCTGCAGAAAGCCCTCAAGGAATACACCGGCGCCTACCTCATCGTGACCCACAACCGCGCCTTCATCGACCCGATTGCCACCAAGGTCCTCGAAGTGCGCAAGGACGGGCTCACCCTCTTCCCAGGCAACGTCAGCGACTACCTCAACCACCTCGACCAGCTCGAAGCGGCCAAAGCACGGTAGCAGAATGGGAGCGTGCGCTCGCCACGCTATTCCCGCGCGGATCTGACCTCCATTTTCGGGATTCCACCTGTTCCAAAAATGGGACGAATCGATGTAGCTCGATCCCGATCAATTTCAGGAAAACTTTTATTTAGCTCCAAAAGAAAGACTTACAAAAGATCAACTCAAACTTGGCACGGTGTGTGTTTAAGGGAAGGCACGTTCAACGAAACGAAGTTCAACCTTAACAACCATACACACCATGATCACAGTAATCGTATATTCCGTTCTCATTCTCAGCTCGCTCGTCTACGTCACCATTCAAGACCTCCTACGCGGCTAGAACCTCAAGATCCATAATTTGGATACTTCAAGACGCCAACCAAAGCCGAGGGAAGCGAGGAGCGCGAAGCGCTAGAATCGCCCATCTCCCCTTCCCTCGTTTAGCAACTACTCCACGAAACCGCGCCACAGAAGCACCGAACAGAGCCTCCACCCTACTAATCGCTGCTCGCAGTCATTCACCCGTCCATCTCGTGAGTTCTACAAGGAACTTGACCGCCTTTCGCCAAGGCGAGAGAACTGAGACACCCGTGCATGACTGAAAAAACCAACAGAAAGACCCAAATCATCGAGGTCGCCTCTAAGCTCTTCTTCGAGCAAGGCTACCACGTGACTGGCATCAAGCAGATCATCGAGGCTGCCGACATTGCCAAAGGAACTTTCTACTCCCATTTCAAATCGAAGGAGGAGCTCGGACTCGAATGGCTACAACGTGGCAGCGAAAAATGGATAGCTTGCCGCAATTCCTACCTCGAGCAGTTCAGCGAAGACCCAGCTCGCAAGCTGGTCGCCCTTTTCGACTACCAGGCAAAGGCCGCCGAAGCCTGCAGCTACCGTGGCTGCGCCATGCTCAACATGCTTGCCGAAACTCCCGAGCTGGGCTGCCCCATGCGACAAGCCATTCGCGGATACAAGAAAGAGTTCCTCGCCTTTATCCGTACTCTTGTCGACCAACACTTGCCCAACGCTAGCGACGCAGACCGGGAGCAACGCGCCGGAGCCATCTACCTCCTCTCCGAAGGCGCCACGGTGGCCGCTCAAAACTTCTGTAGAATCGGTCCCATCGAAATAGCGAAAAGGCAGGTGGAGAAAATCCTCGCCGAATAAGAACTCAAGGCCGCGAAACTTCTCCCAGAGCAGGCGGTCTCGGAGAAAATAAGACTCCTACCCCCTTTCAGGCCGTGAAGAATACTACCATCCCTTTCCTGCTCCTCGTTGGCATCGTCAGCGTCATCGCCTTCCAGAGCAAACCGAGCGCCGCTTCGGACGCCGACGCTTTCATCGGCAAACCCGGTCCCGAATTCCACGCTCAAGAGTGGATTTCCGAAAAGCCTGAAATGGAGGGAAAGTACCTGCTCGTCGACTTTTGGGCGACATGGTGCGGGCCCTGTATCCGAGCCATTCCCCACATGAATGAGCTGCACACAGAGTTTCAAGATCGGCTAACTATCGTCGGCTTATCCAATGAGTCCCGCCAAAAGGTTGAGTCAATGAAATCCCCTGAAATGGAATACTACAGCGCCCTCGACCCCTCGAGCCGCATGGCGGGCTTCTTCGAAATACGCAGCATCCCTCATGTCGTTCTTATGGATCCAGAAGGCATCGTCGTCTACAAAGGCCATCCCGCCTACCTCACCACGAGTAAGGTTGAAGAGCTGCTCTCCTCAAACTAGGCGGTTCAATATCGCATTATCCCGAGCGGCATCTCAATCAGGAGTGCCGCTTTTTTGTGTCTGTCGCATGCCACCGAGAGTCTCCCATTCCTGCAGGGCGTGGGTTAAAACAAGCCAGTGTTCCCCGGACCTCCTCCCTGCTCAGTCATCTGCAACAAACGTCTCCATCACTTTAAAAAACCCACATGATTCTCAATAACAACACTTTAACCATCCGTAACCCAAACGTCTCAAACATTTTCCTAGCACTTTTTTAGTTTTTCGAAAACTATCGGCAATCAAACCGACCGACCGGTCGCTTTATCTGTTACAAATTCAAACACAAGCCAACGAATTGCCATGAAGTCCAACATCGAATCCTCTCCTATCCAGTCCGCGTCAGAACTCATCCGCCAAGGACGGAACTACGCCTACGGGTTCACTCGCAACACCCACGACGCCGAGGATCTCGCCCAGCAGGCTTGGCTCAAGCTGGTGCAAAAGTACGGCGAGGTCACGGACCGACGCCTGCTCTACCGAGCTATCCGCAACCTTTTCATAGACGGCGTTCGCCGGGCCAAGATCGTACAGTTTGACTCACTTGAGGATCGCGACTTCGCCATCGGTCGCGAACAAAGCTTCGGAGCCAATACCGACATCGATTCGCTTCTCAGCGTGCTCAGTGATAACGAGCGCACCTACCTGAAGATGAACGTAGTCGAAGGCTATACCGCTTCCGAAATCGCGGAGCGTACCGGTGTGCCACGCGGCACCATCCTCAGCCACACGCACCGAGCTCGCAAGAAACTGCACAAGCACTTCGAGTCCGAGTTCAACGAAGTGCAAGAGGAAGAAGCCGAATTGGCTGTAGCGGTGTAACGCCGCAACGAAACGAAACCGACATCCACTTTAAGAGGTCTACAGCAAATCCTGCTGTCAGGGGCGGAGCCTTGCCAAGAAACGGGGCACGCCCTGCAGCAAGCCTAACTTAAGCTTAATCAAATGACTATTAGCACAGTCAGATTGAAGACGCGCCAGCTGATCCGCGGGACCGCTCTCCTGCTAACTATACTCGTTGGCACCACGCTTGAAGCCGACCGCGAGATCGATTCCTTCACGATCCGTATGGAAAACGATGCTCCTGCCGGAACTGATTCCCGCTACACCGCTGGCACCGAATTCGACTTTGCATACAGACCGTATAACAAGCCCAACGAGAGCGCGAGCTACCACACTACGCTCGCCCTCGGACAGCTCATCTTCACTCCTGAAAACCTCGTTGCCGAAGAAATCGTAAAGGACGACCGGCCTTACGCAGGATGGAGCTACCTTCGATACGGCACCCACAAGAGCACTTACAATTCGCTCAAGTCTTGGCAACTCACGCTCGGTTTAGTCGGACCCAGCTCCTTCGCCGAAGATATCCAGCGGGCCGTGCACGAGTTGATAGACGACCGTATGCCGCTGGGGTGGCACAACCAGCTATCTGATGAATTCGGATACGCGATTGAACACAGCCGCAGTAAGACTCACATCGACTGGCAGCTGGGGGATGAACTGAATTTACAATTCTCCGAAAGCAATCGCGTTTCGTTAGGAAATATTGACAGCAGCCTAAGCCAAGGTTTTCAAATCCGTTTCGGCAAAAGGCCCGACATCGCTCATTCCTTTGATAGAATAGGCTCTCCCGCAACTGGCGTCACCCCGCGGGCTCCTTATCTCGCGGTACCTAAAGAACTACGTCCGTCGCGGGTTTACTGGGTACTCGGGGGCAAAATGAGCTACGTCGCTCAAAACCTGTTCATCGACGGAAACTCAAATGGCAGAAGTCACAGCGTCACTCGCAATCCTTGGGTCCAAGAGGTAGAAACTGGTTTATCGTATTCGAAACCTGGATTCAAACTCTCGGCTTTGATGATTTACCGCAGCGAGGAATTCCGAGAACAAGAAGGAGGCCAAAGCTTCGCCTCCGTTAGCCTCACTTTTCGCCGCTAAGGCCAGCTAATACCCGGTCCGCTCCATAGATCCCCAACAGAACAAACAGGAAGAAGAGCACCGTGGGAAACGAGCCTTGCCCCAAGATCACAATCGACGGTCCAGGGCATAGCCCGACCATCCCCCAGCCGATCCCAAAAAGGATACAGCCAGAGAAAAAACGCACGCCCATCCGCTCCGGATCAGAACTTACTCTGAAACGTTCCGGCGAAACCCAAGCAGCTATTCGCGTACCCAAGAGATAAATACACACAGCTGGCCCCAAAACAAAGAGCAGCGTTATATCCCAATCACCAAAGAAGTCTAAGAAACCACGCACCTTAGACGGTTGCGACATCCCCGAAACGCCTAGGCCTAGAGCAAATACCACGCCAGCAAGGAAAGCGAAAACGTTCTGTTTCATTATGAAGTTCCTCCCATTACGAGGACTGCAACCGCACCCGATACGATAAAGATTACGGTCGCAACTACGGAATCGAGATCCAGATTACCCATGCCACACAAGCTGTGACCGCTCGTGCAACCTCCCGCTATCCTTGCTCCGCCTCCGACCAGCAAGGCTGCTAAGCCTAAGACCCACAGATCGGCGCTCAATGGCTCCGAGATCGCTGAGGGGTAAATCCAGTTCAGAGAAAGGGCCGCTAAAAGCATTCCAGCCAAGAAACTCAGCCGCCATCCCGCAACCGTAAGCTTGAAGCTTAAGGCTTTACTCAAAAAGCCTGAAATTCCTAGAGGATATCCTAGCGCCAAACGCAAAAACAGAGCCGTGCCTCCCAGCAGTACTCCTCCAGCCAAAGCACTAAGGTAATCGTTCATAGAGCGAAAAGAAATATCGCTATCCTCCTAAGGTCAACTCTCGCCACCACCCTTTCCGAGTGCTCGATGGAAGAGTCACAGTGGCCGTATTCGTCAAAGAGTTACGGAGCGCCCAGCACAGACTCATCCGATCAATTCGGACTCAGCACTATGAAATATGAGATAGAGAGCGCTGATCGCACGATGAGATTTGCCTTCCAGTCCCGAATCTCAAAAGGTGAAAAGACGCTATAAACTATAACTTTCTACCCGTTCACAGCATGAGCTCTGCCCCTATCCCTAGAAGAGACTTCATTAGGAAATCAGCCGTCGGTCTCGCGGCTGCCGGTATCACCTCTCGAGCTCTCGCGTCCGCCGAAACGACTATGCAAACGAAACCGCTCCATCAATCCCTGCCGAAATGGAAAGGCTTCAATTTCCTCGATTTCTTTGTGCCTAACCCTCAGGAAGGCCGACCGAAGACCGCAGAAGAGAGTTTCAAGTGGATGCGAGACTGGGGATTCGACTTCGTGCGCATACCCATGGCGTATCCATATTTCCTAGACATAGATTACGATAGAGATATCACTCCGGACGAGGTCTATGAGTTTTCCGAAAAGAAGGTAGCGGAAGTCGATGCCATTATCGAAAAGGCCCACAAATACGGCCTGCATGTCAGCCTAAACCTCCACCGAGCCCCAGGCTACTGTATCAATGCTGGCTTCCATGAACCCTACAATCTCTGGACCGACCAAGCCGCCCTTGATGCTTTTTGCCACCACTGGGGCATGTGGAGCAATCGCTACAGCGGCCTTTCGAAGCAGCTCATCAGCTTCGATCTCCTCAACGAGCCATCCCTGCGCGAGGACATGAACGACCAGCACGGCAAACGTGAAACTGTGCCACCGGAAACGTACCATCGGGTTGCTAAGGCTGCAGTGCAAAGTATCCGTCAACACGCCCCCGACCACCTTATCGTAGCCGATGGGAACAATGGTGGACACGTCGCCGTACCCGAGCTCGCCGACCTGGATATCGCCCAAAGCTGCCGCGGCTATTTCCCTTTCGATATCTCCCACCACAAAGCGCCGTGGGTCTACAAAGACACAGAGAATCTGCCTCCCCCTAAATGGCCCGACGGCCCCGGGGCCAACCGGAGAGCCCTCGAAGAATTCTACAAGCATTGGTTCGACCTACAAGACCAAGCTGTCGGCGTGCACTGCGGCGAATGTGGTTGCTACAACGAAACTCCACACGACGTATTTCTAGCCTGGTTCGGAGACGTACTTAGCGTGCTCGCGGAGCGAGACATCGGCTTCGCGCTTTGGGAAATGCACGGCGACTTCGGCATCCTTGACTCCGGACGCTCCGACGTGGATTACGAAGACTGGTACGGGCATAAGCTCGACCGCAAGCTTCTCGAGCTACTGCGAAAGGTCTAGACCACCCAGATTCAAGCGTCGCCTTGATGCTCTGATCGGCGCGGAACTGTCACCCGTCGATCGAATGTATTGTTGCCAGCAGCAGCCGAGCGAAGTCTATTCGATCCGCATTTTGCCCATGAAAGATTCGCCCGAATACCAAGCCGAACTCCAAGACCTACAACGCGAGCTCGTCCTCCTGCAGCAAGACATCGCCAACAACAACAAGCGGCTGCTGATCATTTTCGAAGGGCGCGACGCCGCTGGAAAAGGCGGCGCCATCCGCCATTTCACCCGCCATCTCAACCCGCGGGCCATGCGCGTCATCGCCCTTCCGAAGCCGACAGAAAAGGAGCTGGGGCAATGGTTCTTCCAGCGTTACTTCCTCGGGCTCCCTAACCCTGGCGAAATCATTTTCTTCGACCGCAGTTGGTACAACCGGGCCGTCGTGGAACCCGTCATGGGCTTCTGCACCAAGGATCAATACGAAGAGTTCATTGGGCAGGTGAACAACATCGAGAAGATGCTCATCGACGATGGCATCCAAATCATAAAATTCTGGTTCTCCATTAACCGCACTGCCCAGCACGACCGCTTCGAAGCACGAAAGTCCGACATCCTAAAGCAGTGGAAACTCAGCACCGTCGACGCTCTCGCCCAAGAGAAATGGGACGATTTCACTTTCTACAAGGAGAAGATGTTCGAACGCACTCATACCCTCAGCTCCCCTTGGGTGATCGTGAACGGAAACCACAAACCCAAAGCACGCCTCGAATCGATTCGCCACGTGCTCACCCAGTCTGACTACGAAGGCAAGGGCACAACCGGCACACGGCTACACCCGGACCCCAAATTAATTCGCCCCTACGACCTCGACTACCTCGTGGCTAAACGCGAATCCGATAGGCTCTGAGTAAAGCCGGACAACGAGGGTCGGACAAAGCGACGTGAAATCGCTATTCGTACCCAATTTATTCATACAATCTAGACGTAGCTTAAGTCCCCTCGCGCAACCAGGCCCGAGCCAACTCGATTTCGGTAAAGTCGTAATAATTCACGTCCGCCTTGGTAAAGGGTTTGCACAAGGTAGCCATTGCCTTTTCCCAGGTCTTGTTACCCACGATCGCCATGCGGAAAATTGCATTATAATGATGCAAGCCGAACTTCGCATCCTCAAGAAGGCCATCTAAGGTCCAGCCATCGAATTCAACGCAATCGAAGAGCAAGCGAATCTGCCCGAACCTCGCCACCCCATCATCCACAACCGGGATAAACTGCTCGCAGTCTGCCTGCGTCAGCTTTCCGCAAACCTTAACCTCAACGATCTTGCCATCAGCCCAAGTCCGGACCTGCAAGTCATGCATCTTTATAGCCATGAGAATCCTTCTGTCTACGCGGAAGGCCTCTCCTTCCGATTCGAAGAAACTTAAACGCAGTGCTCACTATTCGCAAACTCGTCCCACGAATATATAAAATTAGTCCCGAGCGGAGGTCGTCGCTATTTCGAAACAAACTTGCCCCCATCTATCTCCTAACTATTCCCAAGCACACTCGAAATCGCACCGCAAAGCACCGAATACCATGAAACACTCACTCTACGACATCTCGATACTCTCGAAGCACCTAAGCCGCAAAGGCTTGGGCGAACGCGAGCTTCGTCGTAGCAACCGCCTGCTCTTCCGTGAATTCAAACAGCTCGAAGAAATTGGCTGGGACAAGCCCCTTCTTGAGGACATCAAAAACAACTTCGAGACCTCTTACCTCACACTCGTTTCCCGCATCGATTCCAACGTCGACGGCGCCAGCAAGCTGCTCTTCGAAACACGGGACGGGAAAAAGATCGAAACCGTCATCCTCCGTATCGCCACCGGACGCACCAGCATCTGCGTTTCCTCCCAAGTGGGCTGCACCGAAAAGTGCCGTTTTTGCGCAACCGGCGAGCTGGGCTTCTTTCGCAACCTCAAACGCGAGGAAATCCTCGACCAAGTCGTACAAGCTGGCCGCATCCTTGCTTCCGAAGACCGCAACCTCCGAAACATCGTCTTCATGGGCATGGGAGAGCCGCTGCGCAACTACGAGAACCTCATGGGCGCCCTCGAACTGCTGACCACCCAAAACGTCTTCGATTTCGCCCCAAAACGCATCACGGTATCCTCTTTGGGGATACCGGAACTGATTCTCAAATTTGCCCGACGCTTCCCCCAAGTCGGATTCGCGCTCAGCCTAAACGGGTCCAATGACGAGGGACGTAGTGCCGTGATGCCCATCAACGACCGCTACCCCATGTCCCAACTCCGCTCCATGCTCGAAAAGCTAGAGGAGATTCGCGGCACCGGCGCCATGATCGAGTACATCATGTTCAAGGACCTCAACGACAGCCTAGAAGCCGCTGACGAAGTTGCCGCATTCCTGAAAGGTCTCGACACCCACATAAACCTTATCCCCTATAACCCCGACTACTCCCTCGACAAGTCCTACCTCCCTTCCGACACCCCAACCATCGAGGCCTTCAAAGAGCGCCTGCAAGACGCCGGATACACGGTTACCCGACGTTTCTCCCTCGGCCAAGACATAGCTGCCGCCTGCGGCCAGCTCGCCAATAAGGGCTAGGGGCGGCTTTCCTCCAAAACACGGGGAACGACAGTGCTTTCTCTCTCCATTTGACCATTTTCACCCTTTACCTAAGGTCTTGGTACAACCCTACCCATGAAGCTACAAAACGCCCTAATCGTCGCCTTACTCCTTACCGTGCCTGCACTTCTCTCTGCGGCCCAGCTTAAGCTTAGCCTGAACAAGACAGACGGAGTCTACCAAAAAGGCGAAACCGTCGAGCTAAGCTTCTCGGCTGATAGCGAGCAAGACGCCCCTCTCCAACTGAAAATCCAGAAGAACAACCAGGAGGTGGTAGATCAAACCCTCGCCCTCCCCTCAGGTACCTCAAACCACACTTTCCAATACACGTTCAACGAAGCAGGTAGCATCATCTTCGAAGCCCACTACGGCGATGCCAGCGATACAATCGGAATCGTCATTTCACCGGACGAATTAAACCCTGGCAGCCAGCGTCCCCAAGATTTCGATACTTACTGGACCAAGGAAAAAGCGAGGTCGAAAGAGCTTCGACTCAAAGTTGACCAACAAGCTATCGAGCTCGATCCGAGCGAAAGCGGCCACGAGGCCTACGACGTCGAAATCAACAGCCCCGGACCACAACCGATGCGGGCAATCTTCGCCAAGCCAGCAAACGCGCAGCCGGGTACCCTACCCATCGTCATCCAATACCGAGCGGCAGGTGTCAAAGGAGAGTGGTGTCGCGCCAATACCCACGAGGCCCTTAAACTCTCTAAACGCGGCAACGGAGCCCTCGCCCTCGACACCAACGCCCACGGCATGCTCAACCACGAAGAGGAGGCCTACTACGAAGATCTGGAGAGCGGACCGCTCAAAAACTATTCCGATTTGGGCAATACCGACCGCGACGCCTTTTATTTTCGCTTCATGTACCATCGCATGCTCCGAAGCATCGAGTTCATGACTCGCCAACCCGAGTGGGACGGCAAGCGAATCCTCGTGATCGGCGAAAGCCAAGGAGGTGGCCAAGCGCTCGCCGCAGTTGGGCTAGACCCGCGTGTGACCGCCGCTGTCGTCAATGTCCCTGCCATGTGCGATTGGGGAGGTCCGCTCGCAGGACGAAAAGGTGGATGGCCCAAACCCATCGATTGGAACAAGGGCAATCCTGAGATTCTAGAGGCGGTTCCCTACTTCGATGCCGCACATTTGCTGACGGGCTCGCAAGCGACCATCTTCGCCGAGATAGGCCTGATAGACCAAACGTGTCCCTCAACTTCGATCTACGCTGCTCTGAACCAAGCTGACGGAAAAGTCATCAGCTACCCCGTCACATATCGCGAGCACGGCTGGCCAAAAGGCGAAGACCGCGAGCACTGGGATGTGCACGCTTTCGCCGCGAGAAACGCCTTCATCGAAGACTATTTGAAATAAGCTATGCTACTACTGGGCAAACACAGGCCCATCTACCCAGCTAGCGATTAGCTGAAAATCGCCTTAGCGATGCGTCGCCATGCGACGCTCGCGAGCAGTGCGGTTCAGGGCAGACTTGATGAGCTCGGCCCTCTTCTTTTGAGCTTCAGTTAGCTCAGGGCGCACGGCTTGCTTCTGCTCTTCTTCAGACCGCTGAGCTTCAGATTCTCTACGGGTAGTATAAGTTTGGTAATTCATAACGACGATAGGAGTTTGTATTGGAGTGTCCCTTTTGGGACGAGCACAGGAGAGCGAACGAGCTCCCTTCCAATCGAGCCATTCGCGTACTTTTGGTGAGGCGCCTTGAAAGGCGCAAAAACCGGAATTCTAGAGGAATTCCGGTCGTACCAGATCCAGATTTCTTCCCAAATGCATGCTAATTGCCAAGATGGGATCGAGAAAAACGGACCACTTGAACGAGTACCCTAGCCAAGCTTCCCCAAAGGTAAAGCAATGTAAGTCGATTTCACAAAACAATGCGGATCGCTAATACACCGGGACAAAATTGCTCCACCTTCGGGAAACAAAAAACCATGCTGTCGCATCGGTCCTTTCACAAAGACGCGACGCCAATGAGACACTTTTTACGATCGTCCCTACAGGTTTTCCAAAGCTCGAATCATTTCCGCAGCTTCTACCGGCTTGTCGAAAAAGCGGTCTACGCCGACCCGTTCCGCCTCGCCCCGTAATCCTGGGTCTACACAGCCTGTAAGCATGAAAATAGGAGCTGAGGAGCGCAGCTTCAACTCGCGAATCGTATCGATCCCGCTCGTTCCATCCATCCTCTGGTCCACCACGGCCAGCTGGTAATCGATCGGCCGCAGGGCATCGATCACCGAATCTCCATCTTCCGCCGTCAAGACATCCCAGCCATAGTGGCTAAACAGCATATCCAATGACTCCAAAACCATGGGATCGTCATCGATAATGAGCACTCGGTTGCGCCCGCCCTGTTTACCCTTCGACAGCATCAATATTTATTCTCCAATCAACTTCTTTTCCCATGCTCGCTCCGCTTCCATCACCCGCTGAAGGAATGCCTCCTCGCCTTGCAATGACGGCATCGAACTTGGGTCAACTGGAAGCCAAATATCGAAGCGAACACCTCCCATTTCAGATTTCTCAGCGCTGATCGAGCCGGAATGGTGATGAATGAGGAAAAAGGCCGCCAAGAGGTTGATTCCATACTGATCAGGCTGGCCTCGACGGGTGAAGAACGGGTCGAAAAGGCATTGTAGATTCTCTGCCGTCAGCCCTGGTCCGTCGTCCTCGAGAACCGCACGCACACCAGCCTTGCCATCAACTGAATCCTGCGATTCCAGGGAAATCCGAATCGTACCCCCTTCGTTCGCATTCGCACTCTCATCCTTCAGAAGCAATTCGAAAAGACGGGATATCATTCCTCGACTCGCTGCGATCGGAGGAACTTCTCCAGCCGAAAATTCCACCGTGATAGAGCGACCTGAGAACACTTCGCTCTCTCGCTCCAAAGCTTCGCGAACGACAGTAGCCAGGTCGACCTGGTCGTCGTCTGGCACGGGCGGCGGTTCCGGGATTTCCTGCACCTCCTTGAGAAGATCCAACACTTTCTGCATCGAATCCTGAGCGGTGGTATAAAAGTCGTTCCAGTAATTCGGATTACGCAAGCTGTCCAGACTCACGTTCTCGCTCTGAAGCTTGAGCGGAGCGAGGTCGAGAAAGGTCTTAACCGCGGTCAGCCCGTTGCGCATGTGATGGTTCAACCCGGCCGCGAAAACCCCTAGGCTAATCAAGCGATCCGTCATCATAAGGCGCTGCAGAGCAGAGAGCTTCTCCCGCATCAAAAGGTCGCGCTCACGCTGTATCAGGTAAAATTCCATGGAGCGCATCACGTTCATCTCCAGCTCCGGAGTTTCCACGGGCTTAGTGATATACTTGTAGATGGCTCCTACATTTACTGCATCGATCGCCGCTTGGATGTCCGCGTAAGCAGTACAAAGAATTCGGATAGTGCGCGGTCTCGCTGCCCGGATCTTTTCAAGCAAATCCGTTCCTTGATCTCCAGGCATCCGCTGGTCTGTCACGATGACCGCAAACGAGTCCGGATTTTCCTCAAACTTCGCCCAGGCCTCTTCCGCATTGTAAGCAGGCACGATATCAAAAGTATCCATAAGATACTCACACACTAAGTCTGTGGTTTGAACTTCGTCGTCTACGAAGAGAACTCGATATTTCTTATAGTCGTATTGGCCTGTCATTTAGAGTCGGATACAGTTTTTTGAGTTGTTGAGTATGCAGGGAAAGTCATCGAGAACCGGCACCATTGGCCTGCTTCGCTTTCCACGAATACAGTTCCTTGATGCTGCTGGATTATTCGGTGGCAAATGCTTAGGCCGAGGCCCACGCCTTGTCCAACCTTCTTGGTCGTAAAGAAAGCATCAAAAATTCTCGCCAGAGCTTCCTTCTCGATACCCATTCCATTGTCTTCGAAACTGATATGTACGCGCTCAGAGTCCACTTGGCAGCTCACGTTCATCTCCCGTTTCTCTGCGCCTTTTTCCCGAAGGCTGTCTACGGAATTTTGCAGCAGGTTGATGAATAAGTGTACTAGCTGGTTCTGGTTTCCCCGAATCAAAGCTGCACCTTGCAGGTCTTTTTTTAGGCTGATCTCCGATACGGGAATCTGCACGAAGCGAATTGCATTTTCCAGAGCCGCATTCAAGTCGACCTTATCAAATCGCTTTGTGTCTGGGTGGGTGAACTCGCGAAGACTCGAAACGATCTCGGATACACGCCGAATCCCATCATGCAGATCGGCTAAGGGCTTTTCCAAAAGATCGGGCTCCGGATGAGGCGAGCGAGAAAGCCGCTTCTTGATCAAGTGTATCGATGTAGTGGCGAAGTTGAGCGGATTATTCACCTCGTGCAGCAACCCAGCGCTAAGCTGACCTAGAGACGCCATCTTGGCCTGCTGCACCATTTGCGTCTCGGTCTGCTTGATTAATTCGAGAGCCTCTTCGAGTCGCACCGTACGGTCTTCGACCTGCTGTTGCATTTCGTACACCGATGCAAGATTGCGACAACGAGCAAGCAACTCGGTCGAGGAAAAAGGCTTCGTCAAAAAATCCGTCGCCCCAGCGTCAAGCGCCTGAAACTTAGACTCCTCGTCCGCCCGAGCAGTCAGAATCACGATCGGCACTCCGCGATGACTTGGCATCTCACGCAGGCGACGCGTCGCTTCGATCCCATCCACCCGCGGCATCATGAAGTCGAGCAATATTAAATGGTGGCGCCGTTCCGCGGCTATCTTCAGGGCTTCAGCCCCATCACGAGCCTCGTCGATACGGTACCGCCCGCGCAACTGAGAGCGGAGAAAGCGCATCATTTCAGGCTCGTCATCCGCAACGAGAATTCCGGGTAGCTCATCTTCTTCGGGACCCTCGCCTCGTACAACCGCGCCCTCAGACCGAGCACTCGTATCCGCGCCATTGCTACTTTTGGCATGAGAAGGGAAGAAATCTGCCCGTCGATACAACTGCTCCAGCCACTTCGTATTCACGCCCTCATTACTATCTGGAGCCTCCGGAGTGACAGGTTCCAGTGGTACGGATACATCCAAATCTACCTGCATCGTAGTGCCCTCTCCAAGCACGCTTTGAGCGGAAACCCCTCCGCCGTGGAGCTGGGCCAAGTCACGAACTAAAGCCAATCCAATCCCGACGCCTTGATAACGCCGGTTCGAAGCAGTCTCGGATTGCCAAAAACGATCAAACACGCTGGCCAATTCCTCGGGAGCAATTCCTTTGCCCGTATCGATCACCTCGATACGCAGGAGATTCGCCTCGCGACGAGCGCGTAAGACAATTCGTCCACCGGGCGGAGTAAACTTGATAGCGTTAAAAAGTAGGTTCAGCAAAATCTTCTCCACCTTCTCCCGATCGAGATTAACCGTCTTGTCCGCTCCCGCCTCGATCTCCCACGAAAAGTCCAAACTCCGCTCTTGGGCCATCGGATAGAAGGATCGACATACCCCCTCCAAATAGGCGACCAACTCTACGCTCGCTGGGCGGAGCTTGAGCGACCCTGCGTCGAGACGGACGAGGTTGAGCAAATCGTTAATCAGACGCATCAAACGCATCGCATTCTGCTGCATGATGTCGAGCAACTCCTCGCGTTCCTCTTCCGAAAAATCTTTGCCCGGACGCCGCATTCGATCGAGCGGTCCAATCAAGAGAGTCAATGGCGTCCGCAGCTCATGACTGATATTGGCGAAAAAGTTCGTCTTCGCCTTATCCATTTCAACCAGTTTCAAGTTCGACGCCTCTAACTCCTCTCGATTAGCGTCCAACTCGTGCCGCAATCCGAACTCGCGATAACGCATGCGGTTGAGAAAAAAGCTTCCCGTCACCACAATCACGCCAGTCAGCACGATAAAGTATAGATTGTTGATTAAGAGCGAAAGCGAACTGTCACCATGGAAATAACAGGCCGCCCCATACATGACTAGTGTCAACAAAACGGATACAAGGCTCTCAACGAAATCGACCTGGGCAACCCACGCCAAACCGATCAAAACCAAATTCAAGCCTGCGTAGTAAGGCGAGTATACGCCCTCAGTATAATAAATCATCAAAGCGATGAACAAGGATGGCTGCGTATACCAAAGCAGTCCGAAGAGGCGGTAGTAGCGCTTCCCAAAGGCTTGCCCCAAGGACCACCAAATTCCGAATACAATCGCAGAACAAAGAACTCTTAACTGAAAGAAAAAGCCGAGTTGATCGGGATAGACGAAGTAGTCGAGCAACGCACCGAAAGGCATCAGGAATACAACAAGGAGACAGCCAACTCTAGAGTTCGCTATACGAAAGGACTTGTTGTAATCGATGAAACGCTCGCGAAGCTCCTCCTCGCTCCAACCCGACTTTCGAGGCTCACTCATCCGGCTTTCGCACTTCCAAGAAGATGTTAACCCCCGTCTCATCTTTATGGACCTTGACGGCTTCAGGATCAGCGGCCCTCGGGGCGAGGTTCGCCAACTCGTCCGCATCGCGGTAGATCAAGTGCCACTCCATCACGTATTCCATCATGTAGCGGACTGGATTGCTCGAATCTACGTTGGTCGCGACTAGCAAGCCGCCTGGTGCCAGCATCTCGTAAAACGTCTCCAAAAGCCGCTGGCATACTCGATCCGAAAGGTAGTCAAACAGTCCAGCGCAATAGACGACATCATAGCGTTGAACACCCTCGTCCGAATCGCCGATTCGTGCCCCCTCCCGCAGGATTTGGTTTACCGAGCGTTGGATCATGCGAAGGGGAGTGGAGCGCCGATGCTTCGCTTTGATATCACCTAGCAATTGGGCCGTTCGGTCGATTGTTTCTTTATTGAAGTCGAGCAGAGCAAAGTCTGCTCGTTCACACAAATCGTCGTCCATGAGAAACCCCTGCACCTCGCGAGCTGGGCCACAGCCAAGGTTGAAGATTCGCGCGGTCTTGCCCGCGCGCATGCGGCGGCGCGTTTCGGACGATAGCATGCCCATCAGGTAGGTTATGCGGTTACGGTGGGCCTCTGCTGGGGGCGCCGCTACGAAAAAGCTGTTAACTATCTTGGCGAAGATAGAAGCTCCCTCCTTCGGGTCGCGCAAAATCATGTTCACCATTTCATAGTCGCCCGCGTAACCGAGAGGCTTCTCGTAAGTGCGATGCACGAAAGGAGCGCACATGACGAGAGGGTGAAGCTGGCGGCGGCAGTAGGCCCGGTGAATGGACGCCGCCTCGTCGGCTACTCTCTCCGTGACGACCTCAAATTTCTTGAACTGCTCGGCAACGACAGGGAGTACCATTGTATTCACTCTTTCGATCACCTGCACCTCGTTGCGTGCGCGGTCGGGTGGAGGTGACGAACGTACAGCAATCTCCAATTGCTCGGTCCAGCGCTGCAAGTCCGTCAACAAGGTCTCGATGTCCGAAACGACAACCTTCAACTCGGGGGAAACCGCTTCGAGCTTGCTCCAATCCTTTATCAGGCGATCGAAGTCTGAAGCCAGCCGCTCGACTTGGGTCGCCGGAGACAGGATTTCCACATCCATCCAGCTCTCGTCATCCAGGGTAGCCTCGCAGACCAGCACCAGGCCCGTGTTCACCATGTTGCTCACGATGGCCCGACCGCTGTAGACCTTACGCGAATTTATGATGATCTCAAATTCACCCAACACCTCGGACAGCTGCAAGATGCTGTAAGGATTGTAGACCTCGAAGGTGACGAGATAACGGGTCATCCGCATCAAGGTGGCCCTTAATTGGGTCCCCTGGCTGTTGCGGCAAATGATAATACTTTCGTTTTCTAGGTCTTGGCTGCTGTTCATCTACAAGCGGGAAGCTGGACGGTAAATGTGGTTCCGCGACCGGGTCGCGAACAAATGGTTATCGATCCCTTGGCTCCCTCCACAATGTGGCGGGCGATAAAAAGCCCCAACCCGGTACCTTTCTTTTTGGTAGTATAGCGCGGCTCAAAAACGCGTTGGGTCTCACTCGGCGCGATCCCGTCGCCATTGTCGCGAACCGTAAACTCTACGGATTCGTCCCGCGAATACGCCCGGAGGATCACCTTCCCAAAGGCTCGAGGCGATGCTTCTATCGCGTTCTGCAGGAGATTTACTAAAATCCGAGCCGTCGCATGGCGGTTTAGCTGGGGGATGACATCACCCTTCTCCACGTCCATTATCAAAGACACTTCCTTGGCTTCCGCTCTCAGGCTAACAAATCCCACCGCCTCCTGCGATATCTCCTCAAGGGTCGCATAATCGTTTACCAAAGTGTGCGGCTCGGAAAACGCTCTCCACTGGTCAATCAAGGACCCGAGGTAAGCCACATTCTGTTCGATCATTCGGGCGAGCTTGCGACGTGTTTCCTCGTCGTCCGTACCTTCCTTGAGAAGCAGGGTTAAGGCCTGCAGACTGGTCAAGGGGTTGCTAACGTCATGCAAGAACGTGGAGGAAACCAATCCTTCCTCTGGCACCTCATAGCGGCTGCGCTCTTCACCCACCCGCAACTCTTGGGCTTCCGCCTCTTCTTCATCCACGAGCTCCTTCAGGCGAGAACGCAACTTCGCCGCATCGAAGGGCTTGTGCAAGCAGTCTGACGCCCCCAAGCGCATGGACTCCTCCACTACGTCCAAAGTCGCGTAACCCGTTAAGATTATGACTCGCACCGATCGGTCTAGAGTCCGAATCGATCGCAGCGCCTCCAATCCATGCTGGTCGGGCAAATGCAAATCCAATATCACCACACTCGGCTGGATCGTATCGAAGAGCCGGATGCCGTCTCGCACTGTATCCGCCGCATAGGGCTCGTAGTCATCCTTGAGCAACATCGAAAGCGCTGCGCTCACGGAAGGGTCGTCGTCGATGAGTAGTATTTTTTTTTTATTATTCGTCAAAACGGCACTCTCCCAAATCTTAAAAGCACAGTTGTAGGATCACTCAGGAAACATACAAGTGCCAAAGCCCAATATTGGGCCCAAGGCTAGCCAATTATGCATTACAGTAAATGCCTTTCACTGATAAAGTTAGGGGAAAAATGTAGCGTAATTTACGGAGCCATGGAGTACTTACCCTAAGCACCAAAAAGACCCCTCAGAAGCCGCGGAGCGATCCACCTTATGCGCTTTCGATTTCATATTGCCCCCTCCGAGCGAACTCAGAAGACGACGCCTCCTACTATAGGACACTCTCTGGTCGACATTTATCTGGACGATCAGAAATCATAGATGCCACGAGCTATAGGACCTAAATCGATTGGCGAACGAGCGAGAAAAGGACGCCTCCAGAATCCAAATGAAACGAAACGATCCTCTCAAAGCCTCCACCCTCCTCGGCTTCCTCACTGCCCAGCAGGGTCCCTTTGCGTGGTTTCATTTCTGGCGAACCTTCAGCGTCCTTGCAGTCGTCCCCTTTCCGCTGATCACCCAATACATAGTCGACCACTCCATCCCCCGCAGCGACATGATGGAGATGCTACTGTTCTGCGGATACGGCTTAATCCTTATCTTCATCCACTACGGTGCCATGTACTTCGCCCTGCAGATATTGTCCAGCCGCGTGCAGGTGGTTATGGTCAGCCTGCGCTCGCGCATCTTTCGCAAGCTCCAGTTCATGCACTTTGGCTTCCTAGACAAAACTCAGACTGGTCGACTTCTCAGCAAATACGCTTTCGACACCCAAAACATCGAAGGCGCGGTCATACCCATCCTGTTAAACATAATTCCGGAAATTATCCGCTCCGTCGCCCTCATCGCTACCCTCGTCTGGATCAACCCATGGAACGCTCTTTTCGTCTTCACCACCGTCCCCATCTTCGCGCTGATCCGCTTCCGCTACACTGCCCGCATCGAGCGCAAGAACCGCGAAGTCCGCCTCGCCCGCGAAAAACTAACCGGTAAGGCGAGCGAATACATCTCCGCCCTAAAGTTGGTTCGCGGATACGGCCAAGAGCCTCAAGTCCAAGGCGAACTCGACGGCGTCAGCGACGCCTACTCCTCTACCCGCGTCAGCCAAATGCTCGTCAACCAAGGCATGAACGTGGCCGTCTTTACCATGCACTCCGCTATTAATATCCTAGCGGTCTGCTTCGGCGCCTACCTAGTGATCATCGGAAAAATGAGCATTGGCGCACTCATCGCTCTGGTAGGCGCCCTCCCCACCATTCTCAATCCTATCAATATCTTCGCCCAATTCAGCATCCAGTATTTGCTAGCAGCCGAGAGCTATAACAGCATCAAGGAGCTCATCGACTCCGACTACGTGGAACAGTGACGAGGCCAGGAACGCCCAAAGTACTTGCGTGGCGCAGTCGACTTCCAAAATGTCGCCTTTTCCTACAAAAAAGACGGGGTCAAAGTCCTCCAAAATATGGAGCTCTCAATTGCCCCGGGCGAAAACGTCGCCTTTGTCGGTGGATCCGGTTCTGGCAAGAGCACCCTCGTCAACCTCTGCTCGGTCTATACGCCCCGGAGGAAGGCCGCATCCTCATCGACGGCCAAGAACAAGCCATTATCGACATGCGTCACCTCCGTCGGCAATGCGCCATAGTCATGCAAGACAGTATCCTGCTTTCGGGTACCATTCTCGAAAACATCCGCTTCGGCCGTCCGGAAGCTACCGAGGAAGAAGCGATCGAAGCCGCTCGCCAAGCTAACGCTTGGGAATTCATCTCCCAACTCCCAGATAGCATGCAAACCCGAGTCGGAGAACGAGGAGCTAGCCTCTCGGGCGGCCAACGCCAACGCATCGCCATCGCCCGCGCCATCTTGCGCGACCCCGCCATCCTCGTGCTCGACGAAGCCACTTCCGCCCTCGACAACGAAAGCGAAAGACTCGTGCAGAAAGCCCTCGAGACCCTCGCCCAGGGCCGAACCACCATTACCATCGCCCACCGGCTCAGCACCATTCGCAGCGCTGACCGCATTGTAGTGGTAGAGTCAGGACGAATCGTCGAAACCGGTAGCTACGGCGAACTCTCCCAACGCAACGGAAGCAAATTCCAGAAGCTCCTTGCCGCCCAACACTAATCCTACCAACGCATACGTAGCCCTACCTTCACGCTTCGCCCCGGCACGGGCGTCAAATCTTTAAGGTAGAAACCGTGCGGACGCCCTTCCTCATCGCTAAGATTGCTTCCAACCCAAAAGACATCGACCGTCCCGCGCGCCGACTCCCGCAATCGACAATTCACGTCTGCGCCCCACATGAAGTAACGATCCGTCGGCAGCTCATACGGAGCCAAGTGAGAAGCTGCCTCATGTAGGCTACCTTCCCAACCGAAAATCCACTTACCCAAGCTGTACTCCATTCGCGTTGATACCCTCCGCGTCGAAATCGGCGGCAAATTGGTCCCGAAACTCTCGTTTGTCGCACGCGTCTGTTCCATCAACAAGTCGATGTAAAGATGGTGGCCCTCCTCCTCGGTTGCGTGATACCTCAAATCTAATTCGAAAGCGTAAAACCGTGCATCCGCGGCCGTCACGACCGAAAACCGTTCCCACGTCGTCACCTTCGAACACTGAGTGCTGGTAAGTGCTATAACTTCCTTAGACCTCCAAAACCTTAGACTTCGGACTAGGGGCTCTGTTCTCTTGAGCTCAAGACCTGAAGCAGGCTTGTCACCATCACGATCTCCCATTCACTCTCGAACGATACAGCCACGTTCATGCCAGAGCCAAAACAAACCAATAAAGACCAAGTCTACGCCGACCCCCGCGGCCAAGTCGCGGCCTTCGCTTTCGACGAAACCGTAGCCGAAGTCTTCGATGACATGATCCGCCGGTCCGTACCCGGTTATGGCATGACCTTATCCCTCCTCGGAATCATAGCCCAACACTACGCCAAGCCAGGCACTCGCATCTACGACCTCGGTTGCTCGCTCGGAGCCGGCATCGCCTCCATGGGCGCCAAGCTAAAAACGCAAGACGTCACCTTCGTAGGCGTCGACAACTCCGCCGCCATGCTCGACCGCTGCCGCCCCAACCTCGCCGCTGTCGAAAAAGCTCACCGCATCGAGCTCAGCTGCCAGGACATACAGGACACCCTTATCGAAAACGCCTCCATCGTCGTCCTCAACTTCACCCTGCAGTTCATTCCGCAGGAGGAACGGTGCGCCCTGCTCACCCGCATCCGCGAAGGCCTCATACCCGGCGGCGTACTGGTGCTGTCCGAAAAGATCCTCTTCGACGACCCGCAAATCCAAGCCGACCTCACCACCCTCCACCACGACTTCAAACGAGCCCATGGCTACAGCGACCTAGAGATCGCCCAGAAGCGAGCCGCCATCGAGAACGTACTCATCCCCGAAACGATCGACGCCCACGAAACCCGCCTCTCGCAAGCCGGCTTCGCTCGCGACGAAATCTGGCTGCAATGCTTCAACTTTGCCTCCTTCCTCGCCTTTAAGTAAGATTCTCCCACAAATCAATCGGAGCTTCACGAATTCAACAACAGCCGATTCGCGCAAATTTGCGAGATTCGTGGGCAAAAATTATGTCACCACTTTCCACCTACAAGAAACTCTACGAGAAACTCGCAGACACCGATCTTGAGCCTTGGATCCCCACCCTTCGCCAAACCGTCGAGCCGACCATCCTCGAGTCCAACAACGGACACCTCGACCGCTGGTTAAACGCCATCGACGCTCTACCCGATGTAGGCGGGTGCTTGTCACGCGATCTCTCAACCTCCCCTGCAATCCAAATCGGCCTTCCAGAAGATCTGGATACAAACCAGCGTGAGTCCCTGCCAGAGACCCTTCATAACTTCCGCCCTTGGCGAAAAGGCCCATTCGACTTTTTCGGAACCCATATCGACACCGAGTGGCGCTCCGACCTCAAGTGGGACCGTCTCCTAACCAGCATCTCAGATCTTGCCGGACGGCTCGTCCTCGATATCGGATGCGGCAGCGGCTACCACTGCTGGCGCATGGCTGGCGCTGGAGCCAAGCTCGCCCTTGGCACCGACCCCTTCCTCCTCTACGTCATGCAGTACCTTGCCGTACGCAAATACTTGCAAGAGCCCCCGGTCTGGGTCCTGCCCTTCGGCATCGAAGGCCTCCCTCCCGCTCTTCCCGTATTCGACACCGTATTCAGTATGGGGATACTCTATCACCGTCGTTCCCCAATCGACCATCTCTACGAACTACGAAATTTCCTGCGCCCCGGCGGCGAACTGGTGCTCGAAACCATCGTCGTCGACGGCCCCCTTGGCTACTCTCTGGTGCCCGACCAGTACTACTCAAAGATGAAAAATGTCTGGTTCATTCCCACCGTCGAAACCCTTGTACAATGGATGACCCGATGCCGCTATCGAGATATCAAGGTCATCGACGTATCCACTACAACAACTCAGGAGCAACGTAGTACAGACTGGATGGTCTTCCAATCGCTCAAGGACTTCTTGGACCCGAGCGACCCCAGCAAGACCATCGAGGGTTACCCCGCCCCTAAACGGGCCGTCATCACCGGCTCCGCACCGTAGGAAACCGGATAATTGGTCGCAGAACTATTCTACCCCAAACTACCGACGATCTCAACAGCTCTCGGGGCACTCGCTACGCTTGCCTGATCGTAGACGTTTATTGAATCTATTCACCCTTCTGTACCACGACTCCTCCCCATGGAACTTTCCAACCAGCTGCCAATTTACCTGATCCAAGACTTCGCTGTCGTACTCGTCTCCGCCGCGATCGCAAGTTGGGTCTGCCGCAAGATCGGATTGTCCTCCATCGTAGGCTACCTACTCGCCGGCATCATCGTCGGCACGCCTCAAATCACATTCCCTTACGTCACGGATACCCTCCGCATCCAGCTTCTCTCGCAAGTCGGTTTGGTATTCATCATGTTCTCCATCGGCATGGGCTTCCGGCTCCAACGCTTTAAGCAATTAGGCATCGGCGTCCTCATCGCCACCTTTTCGACCGCCATGCTAGTACTCTCACTCACCCGTTTCATCGGCGGTCGATTGGGGTTCAGCGCCGCCGAATCCCTCTTCCTCGCTGCGATGCTTATGGTTAGCAGCTCCGCAGTCATTGGAAAAACCCTGCAGGAAAACGGCCTCACACATCGTCGCTTCGGACAACTTGCCCTGGGGATGACGCTCTGCGAAGACATGGTCGCCATCGTGCTGCTCGCCTTCCTCGGAGCCTACACCTCCCTCGACCCTGCGGCCAGCGGAGACTGGACCAGTATGCTGGGCAAGGTGGGCATGCTCCTCGGCTTCGCCAGCCTTATTCTAATCCCCGGACTCGTCCTCGTTCCTCGCCTCCTTAGGCACCTTAGCAAGGGTGGCGAAAACAACCGTGAGCTGGAGAGTCTTGTCGCCCTCGGCCTGCTCTTCAGCATGGCTTTCCTTACGCTTTGGGCAGGATACTCACTTGCCCTTGGTGCCTTCCTCTGCGGCATGATCATCGCCGAAACCCCCAAAGTCCGCCTCTTTAACGAAAGCTTCTCAGGACTGCGCGACATGTTTGTAGCCGTCTTCTTCGTCGCCATCGGCATGGCCGTCGATATCACCCAGCTACCTTCCGCCCTAGGCCTCATAGCCCTAGGCGTAGCGTTAGCCCTGGTCTTACGCTGGACCGCTGCAACCTTCTCACTCCTGCTGGTAGCCGAAGATCCAGAAGACGCCCTGAAAGCCGGTATGTCCTTAACCCCCGTGGGCGAATTCTCCTTCGTGATCGCCGGCATAGGCATTGCCGCTGGGGCCATCGGTGAAAACTTCCAAATCGCCGCCGTGGGAATCTCCTTTGCCACCACGATCCTATCCCCGCTCATTCTCTCTAAACGCGAGAACATCATCCGCTTCTTACCTTTGCACAAGCTCCCCATCCTGCCCGCCTACCAGCGCCTTTGGCAAAAGGTTGGGCAGCGCCAAGACAAGAGCCTCCTCTGGCGCATCGTCGGGCCACGCCTCTGGCAAATCGGAGGATGGCTCGTCTTCGTCACTGCACTACTCGTATTCAGCGAACCCTTACACGACTTTCTCAGCCAGGATAAACCGCATTGGAAAAATCACTACAGCTGGATCTACTGGAGTGCCACAGCCCTGTTCGTACTGGCCCCCGCCCTAGCCCTCTTCCGCAACGTAAACGCCATCGCTTCCATTGTCGGCGAATCGGTTTCCCACGGGCTACGCAACCGTAAAGCTTTTCGTCAAACGGTTATCGTGCTCATGCGCGGTCTCGGCCTGTCAGGCCTCGCCCTTTGGATAGCCAACTTCCTACCCATCAGCCTAGACACACCCGTACTCCTAGCCGCCGCCGGTATCACCGTCTGCATAGCCCTCTTCTTTGGCTGGCGCCTCATCGTTCGGTTGCAAAGCGACGCAGAATTCGCCATCCACAGTGCCGTCAACCAAGAAACCCCGCTCGAGCGAGGAGCCCGCACCCTTCAGCAAGCGGGTTCCGACTGGGGCGTACGTCTTGAAGACTGGGTTCTCGGGGATTCCGCCCAAGCGGGAAAGAGCATAGGCGAGCTTGGCCTCCGCAAACGCTGCGGAGCCACCATCGTGAGCATCGAACGACACGGCTACTACTTGCCGACCGTCGGCCCCAATACCCACCTTTTTCCCGGCGACCACATCTTCGCAACTGGCTCTCGAGAAGAGCTGCAATCTCTCCGCAAAATCCTCAGCGAATCTCCCGATGACGACAGCGATGCCATCGACTTCAACGATGCTATTTTAAGCTCTCTTACGCTGGAACCAGGCTCCCCCACTATCGGGGCTACGCTACGCACCCTCAAGTGGCCGCGCCTTATTGGCGTACAAGTGGTTGCTTTTCGCCGAGGGGAACAGCCTCCAAGCCCGCCCAACCCCGACGAAACATTGCAAGTAGGTGATCAACTTCTCCTGGTAGGCACCGCAAATTCCCTAGCCGACGCCCAAACCCAAGCGGCCCCTCAAGCGAGTTAAGGTCGATCCGCAACTCGCTGCGGAATCGCTCAACCCAATACCACTGAAGCCACGCCCCTCACTAAGCTTCCAAGCAGGGGTGGCTAAAAAAATGGCTAAAGCGACTTTGCGATCTCATCGGTCAAGGATGCCAAAGCGCTCACATGAGCTCGTACTGCGGCAGGATAGCCACCTTCTCCAATTCCCATCTGGATGGAAAAAGCACTTCTTTGCGCATCGTCTCCCCGTATACGCCAAACTCCCTTGAGGATCACTCGGCCCGATGCCGTCGCGTGAAAAAGCTCTACCTTTAAATCAATTTTCATCGGAACAACCTCTCGATCCACATACTTCAGACGAGAAACCAATTCCGCTTCCAAAACGCGTCGCATCCCTTCTTCCATTGGCTCACTCCATAGATGATACTGAGCTGGACGTATCTCATTATCGGATACACCTAGCATAACACTCGAGCTCTTGAGGTAAGCCGGGAGTTCAATGTTCGCTACTTCGACAAACTCTCGAGGAAGGTCATTTACCGACGGCTGGAGCAGATAATAATGCACCTCGGCTGCGGGTCGAGATTGGCAGCCAACGAGGACGACCACCCCGACCCACATCAAGACGGCCCGAATGGCTCGTTTCGTTTTACTCAATTGCAGATCGTTCATTTCGCGGCCTTGGGTTCAGGGTCTGGCTTCGACGGCTTCGAGAATAAGATGGCATTGGGTTGGCGCTCGAGCTTTTGGGCCAAACGCTGCAAGTCAGAAAGGGCCGCATTCAAGCTTCTGAAACTTGCCTCCAGTTCTCCGTACATTTGCGAATCTGGCGAGAGCCCAGAAACCGCAGATTCAACTGCATCCAAGGTTTTTCGAAAAGAGTGGGGAAGGGTTAGGGCTCCTTCACTAGAAAGTAATGTATCCAGATTACCAATCAAGCCTCTCGAATTATCGAACATCTCACGGGCGTGAGCAATTGCCTCCCTGACTTCCACTGTAAGAGCCTTTAAAGGTAGAGAATCAACGGTATTGAGAATCCCTACAATCCTACGCTCGATCTGCTCTAATCCGACCGACTGAGTTGGAAAAACCTCGTACTCCCAATCGACTCCGGAATCCGCATGCACATCGTCGCCCTGCTCATAAAAGTCCAAGCCTACAAAGAGGTTCCCTGTCAGCAAGCTGCCCCTCTGCAAAGCTGCCCGTAAGCCAGAGTCAATGTGTTGCTCCACTAGCTCCTTCATTTGTGCCAATCCCTCCGGCGAATCGTCCAATTGAAAGTGCCCGGGAAAAATCCGGATCAAAGCAGGCACTGGCACTTCCTCCGTCCCGAAAAAATTAGTGCCCCGTAAGTAGGAAAAGGATACATCTTCGACGTGCCCCACTTGGATCCCGCGGTATTCGACAGGTGCCCCGACTTTCAAACCGCGAACCGAATCATTAAAGAAAAGCAAGTACTGGGCATAGTGGCGGTATGGGAAGCGGTCGATGTCATCCTTGGACTCGTACAGCCAAAAAGAGTCTCCGTCCGACACCTCAGCACCTGCCACCCTGCCCTCTGGCAGATCAAAAGCGACTCCCCCCGCCAAGATCGACTCCATCGAGTCAGCATTGATTGATATGCCATCCGAATCCGCTTTCAGCTCGACCGCGCTGGCTTTCCAGAAACGGGTCGGCGAAGTGACCAACGCGTCAAAAGGCGCTTCAACAAAAACTTCGTAGCGAAACCGATTGTTTTCGAATTCGAACTCAGTCGCGTCGACCTGTCCCACCCGACGCCCACGATAGAGGATCGGATCTCCGCAATTTATCGCGCCCGAATCCTCGCTGAACAAGCTTATCCGCAGACCCTTCGCTGAAGGAGGAGTCGCTGGCGGAGCTTCGAGTCCCACGAACTCGCTCCAGCCTTCGTCGCTTTCTCCCGGCTGCAATACAATGTACGCACCGGACAATATCGTCCCCATCCCTGAAATACCGCCAAGACCGATACGCGGGCGGGCTACCCAAAATCTACTGTCCTCTCTCAGGAGAGAAGCCGCTGTTCGTTTGATGCGTAGCGATACCACCACAGACTTGTTGTCGTCGCTCAAACGCACATTTTCCACTAGTCCAATTTCGATGCTACGCGTCTTCACCTTGGTGCGCCCAGCTTCGATCCCGTCCGCCGTATCGAAGCGTATTTCGACAACTGGATCCGCATTAACCACCGCGTTCAAAAGCATCCACGCACCCAACAAGAGGGCGAGACCGGGTATTATCCATATCGACGAAATTCGCCTTTGCTTCCTGACTTCCGCCTTATCCATGATTCATCTCTTCCTCTCTCCTTTTCGCAACAGCATCCCAAATCAAACGGGAGTCAAACGCATGGGCCGCCAACATCGTACTGATTACAACTCCGGCAAATGCCAAACCGGCAGGTCCTGACTCTATCTTCAATAGTCCCCCAAACTGTACCAACGCAACCAATACAGCTACCACGCAAATATCGATCATGGACCATCGACCCAAAAGCTCTGTCAAAGCATACAACTTGCTATGCTGCGAGCGGCTTATTCGATATCCCCCGGAACTGATCCAACACAGCCAAAACAACGATAGGATCTTTGCCACCGGAACGATCACGCTCGCTAAGAAAATTATACCCGCCGGCAGATAGGATTGGTGATGCCAGAGTTGAATAACCCCTCCTACGATTGTGCTTTCCGTGGGGGACCCAAGGTAGCTCGTCCTCATGATCGGCAGAAGGTTTGCCGGTAGGTATAGAACCACTGCCGTAACCAACCACGCCAAGGTACGCTGCAGGCTGTTATGCCTGCGCGGCTCAATTTTAGATGAGCACAATTCGCAACGAGACGCCGATCCAAGTTTGTTCAAAGTACCGCAGTGGAGACACAAGCATGCACCTTCCGCCGCAGCGCGCCTCGTTACTATTTCTACCCGATCAGTCGACATATTGATGTAAGGAAAAAATCACCCGCTTCGTATCCAAACTCGAATACGCAGCGATAAGATAGACAACAAAGACCACGAAACTCCAAAACGAGACCCCAAAACTCACCTCAGCAAGGGAAGCTACCTTGATCAGACTCACCAGTGTTCCCACCAAAAAAACGTCTGCCATACACCATGGATGCAGATGCTCGATCAAGCTCGCCACCCGCTTCCAGCGTAAACTGGGATTCCCTCTCAAAAAAGCGACCGACAATCCAAAGATCGCAAGGCATTGCAGCATCGGACTACCAACGAAAAACAGCCCTACTAAAACTCCCAGCAAAGGCCTTTCCAGAATCAACGCCCAGGCCACACCGACTACCGTTGAGGACGATTGTCCACCCGCACCCCTCAGCGATAAATAACTGAATGCCAGCGAGACAAACAACGCAATCAGCGCTAACGACGAAAAAACAACCACTCGAGCCCAACCCCCTTTGAAGCGTTTCGCTATCGTAGTCCGGCAGCGAGGGCAGCAGGCCTCCTCGCGCTCCGCCAGAACCGGAACCTCCATAGGCAAGTCACATCGCGGACAGGCAGTATAAGGCTGGAGGGAGACTTCAGGCATCAAACAAGAAGGAGGAACGCTCCAAAACTGTCTCAGCCATTCCCGTAGGTCAAGCGCCCGCGAACCTCAAAACGCTCCCCTTTTGACGGGCACCGTCTCGGCATAGCCTACCCATGGACCCTCCGACCGACCCATCATTGCTGACCAAAACCAACTCGACGGATCCGTCCAAGCCTGACCATCCTGGGAAACCACCCGCTCCCGTACCTCCAGGCACTCCCCATCACGCGTCGCCATAACACGTCCCCACAAGGAACCGTCCACCGCCATGAAGATTGGCATCGGCTCCGTGTCGTATCCAATTGCTCGATAACAATCTGCAGAAAGGTGGTATCGCCGCGTAGCCCTATCAATCACTCGCACCGCCAAGCGACGCTCGTCCCTTCCGTAAAGTTCAATTTTACCGGGAAACCCCTTCGCATATTCTACTGCCCTTGGCTCCAATGGAATCTCGTACCAGCCTTCCCGATACAGATCTTCCTGAATCGAATCTAAGATGTCGGCACTCGCAATCGTTCCCTCTGGAAGCCTTCGAGCCGATTCGATATTGGAAAACCCGACACAGCCTAACACCAATACCAAGCAAGTTGGCGGTCCGACTCTATCCAATGAGGTTCGGACCAAGATTGATTTAGAGGGAGCGGCGCCACCTTTTACTCTACCTCCCACCCAAACGATGGCTGCCAGAACCATGGCAAACACGATCAGCCCTATCGGATCGTGCCCCCATTTACCGATATTCCAAACACCCGATTCTAGGAAAAATAAGAGAACATTTCTCAAAACGTTTCCCAAAAAGGCACTCACACCGGCTACCTGAAGGACCAACAGCGAACCTCTAAAATTGGGTTTGTGAATACAGATCATCAAGCACGCCAAGAACACCGAACTCCAAAGCATCTGTACCCCACTGCAAGGAGCGTCGATTGCGACTACCTCACCTCGCCAGTGCAACATCGTGCCTTGTGCTTCCACGCCAAATCCTAAAACGCCCAGCAACGCCGAGCTCGCTTTTCCGATCACCCACCGTAACGGAAATCCACCGTAAAACTGCAATGAGGAGATCAATGGCAAGGCCAGAACAAACAAGCCCACGTGGCCGACCCAGCACCGTCGATCTACTAACAAGGACGCTAAGGATAGCGCGACAAAAAGCGACTGTATTAGCGGCGTCATAAACACTCCACTCACAAGCGGAAGCAGCATCAACATAGCCGCTACCAAATACCGCCAAAACGCAAAACACTGACGAACACCTAGAAACGAGAACCCGAACCCCGTCGCCAAAGCAAGCACGCCCCAAGGTTCATCTGAACCATCCAACATGCGTGCTCCGTACCAACGAACGGAAGGCCAACTCGCGAGTAGGAGAAATAGGACGATCCCGTAATGCGAGGCTTTAGCCCGCATCAGCTTCCTCAGATCGAACCATCGGTGTCGCGGGCTGATGCTCCGTACTACAGAATCTTTAAATACCACGTCGAAGAAGTATCCAACTAACTGCTACAAGGACTAGACCCATCAAGGCCCACATCTCAGGCTCAGGTGTCACCGGTACCGAGCTTCCTCCGATACTCTGCGCCATACCCTCGGGAATGGGCAACGGCTGCGAAACTGTCTGCAAGCCGTTACCATCGCTCCTTATCACCTTGTCCACCGCGACGAACGAAGTGTATTTGGTGAGCAAGGAATGTTTCAGACCTAGCTTGGTGATTTTCTGCCTCCTTTCCTCACTAGGCCACAAGCCGTTATAATCGGAAATGCGGCGAATCCGCTCCCGAGCCCAAACATACTCGAGCGAACGAGACTCTGCCAAATTCACCGCATCCGACAAGTTTGTGGTCTCCTTGTACCCAGAATCACCTGCCCGTGCTGAAAGAACAATCTTGCCGGACAAGTCTCCCGCAAACTTACCAAAAACCACCATAGGTCGCTCCGCCAATAAGTCCGGCAAGGATATGGGCTCCACCTCAAAAACCTCCATGCCATCGAACGTCACTGCTAGTTCCGTAAGAATAGGCTCACTAACGTATTCAGAAAACAAATTCGCGACTCGACCAGTCTCTTTCGGATCACCCACAAAAAACGGTTCCCCTTGCCCGACCTTAGCTATGCCTTCAATTAAGAATCGGTTCGGAGCAGAGCCAATTCCGCATGCAAAAACATTCGCTTCATCCAGCCGAGAACGAATTAAATCGAAGACGCGATCTTCTACCGTCACATATCCATCGGTCAGCACTACAATATTTCTGCTAAAAGCTGGATCCCGCGGAGTACCGTAGACTGTCTTCAACGCCTGCAGCAATCGAGTACCGCCGCTTCCCCGCGTGTCGTAAAGAAATTCCACCGCCGCTAGCAAGTTTTCCACGGTCGCCGGAACAGGCTCTGGAGCAAAGGTATCCGACTCACCCGCAAATAAGATTAAATTAAATCGATCCGTTTCCTCAAGTCGAGCCACCAAGGCTTCCATCATCGCCTTCGCCGTGTTCAACGGAAATCCGTGCATCGAACCCGAAACGTCGACTACAAAAAAATATTCTCTTGGAAGCCGTCCTCTCATTCTCCCCACTGGCGGTTCCAAACTCGCCATAAAATACTTCTCTCCTCCACTTTCGCTCACCCAAACACCCGACTTAATCTCGTCACCAGATACTTGATACCGTATACGAAAGTCACGATTACCCACTGACTCCGCATCGCCATCCAGCTCCACATGTACCGTGCGAGCATTTTCGAAGACTGGCAAAGCGTCATGCGAGTCGCAGACAGCTTGCTCGATAGAAACAGCCGAGCGGATACGTGCCCTGATTCCATATTTCACTACCTCCAGGTTCCCTCCTGCTAGGAGGGGATTCTCAGCCGAAGCTTCCTCTTTCTCCGTATAACGCGATCCTACAGCTAAGGGCAATTCGAACGCGTATTCGTCCTTTTCACGTCGTATCCACTCTGCGTACTTAAGTGTCACCTCCACCACGTCGCCCGGCTGGATATTGGCCAGATTCATTTTAAAAACATTAGGCCGATTCTGCTCGAGTAAACTAGTCGTCTTCCCCTCGGCCTTTGCCATTTCGTAAGTCCGCCGAGCCTGAGACTTTTCCTGGATCTCGGCATCGACCACCCGGTCGCCAACTCGCATTGTCAAAGCAGTAACTGCGGAACGAGTCGATCCAGGAAATACGTAAACCGCCTCAATCGCTTCGCTTCCTGTGTTCGCATATATCTGAACCAACTCGACCTGAGCCAGCGTACCCACGATTTCGATACTGGTATCCACACTCTTCAACGGCAGACAATCGACAGATCCGAACGCTCCCTCCACCTTGAAGTAGGGTACCTCTGTCTCCAAACCGTCCTGGCCTCTGCCAACAGAGGCCAAAGCGCAGAGCAGAGCGATATGACAAAATAGAGCGAGCAAGTGACGAGATGGAATAGAAGAGATGCAATTCATTGCCATCTAAGCTAAACCACCTCTGCGCACCTTTTGTGAAACGAAGGTGATCTCTCTGTGAAATCCACTCCTATGTGGAAGATAATAAACAGACTAGATACTCACTCGCAGTTGATGAACTTTAACGGGCCTGTGGAGCCGGTCGACTCAAGGAAATCCCAAAACCACCCGCACGCCACCCGGCCCACGGTTTTCGACCCGCAGTGTCCCTTCGTGCAGGCCCATGATTTCCTTCACGAAACTTAGGCCCACTCCGCTGCTCTTCTCTCCCGTCTTAGGTCGGACCAAGGAATAAAACCGTTCCGTCACCTTGGACAAAGCGTAATCCGGAATTCCCGGCCCCTCGTCCTCTACGCAGACCGAATGCTTTTCGATAATTACAGAGACGCTCGAACCTGTCGGCGAGAAATCGAGTGAGTTTTGCAAAATATTTTGAATTGCCTGTCGAACCAAGAACCGTTCCCCACGGATCGACTCCGCCCCTGATCGTTGAATCGAAACAGCGACGCTTTCCTGACGAAACCGAGGCTCCAAGGTTTCCACAATCTCCTCCACCAATTCAGCCAAGTCTATCGACTCCACGTTCTGCAGAGCCCGCCGCGCCTCGACCGAGGCGAGGTCCAACATCCGGTCCACAATCCGTCTCAATCGCTCCGACTCACGCCGAACATTAGCCAAAAACTTTATCCGCTCGGCTTCCTCCATGCCGCCCTCAAGCAATTCTGCCGCGCCACTGATCCCTGAAATCGGTGACTTCAACTGGTGAGTCAAACTCTGCACATAGCGCTCCACATATTGCTTCCCCTCCAGGGCCACCCGCATCTCCTCGAAAGCCCGTCCCAACTCGTTCGCTTCGATACCAAAAAGCCGTGGATACTGGGCCTTGCGTCCATCCCGCAAGGCATTGGCATAGGCGATGAGTCGCTTGATCGGTTGGGTCAGCCAAACCGAAAGCACCGCCCCGAGCAGCAGTACCGCCACCCCAGCAATCACGACATAGAGCTCGAACCGGTCCTCTGCTCGCGAAATTAGTTCGTTAACATAGGAAGTCGGCTTCCCTACCGTCACCACGCCCTGGATACGTCCGTCGAGTCGAACCGGAGCTGCCACATAAAGGACAAGCGCTTTCTCCCCGTTTCGCGATGTCCACGTCGCCCGTGCCCCGTACTGCCCTTCCAAGGTTCGAGACACGTCGATCCATTGCGAGAAATCTTTTCCCTCGTTCGTTTTGTCGGACGAGTCGAACAACACTTTCCCTGCGGCATCGGTCAAATAGACTTCCAAGTCCACCGACTCTTTTCTCAGGGTGTAAATCTGCGCTTCGAAACGCCGCTCGTAGGCGCGTTCGAATATTTGAGCGATCGTGTCCGCCGAGAGACCCTCTCTTTCAGCAGTGTGTTCCAGCTGAGCCGCCAGGATGTTTGCCGTATCCACCAGCGATTCCTCCATCGACTCCAGATAGCGTGGCTGGATCTCCTGCGTCATAGTGGACATGATCGCATAAAAACCGCCGCCAACCACCAGGAGATAGACCAACAATATGCTCGCCCGAATCGAAATCAGCTTCTTCGGCAAGCGTAGCCAGAGCGGCCCACGTAAGTCAGGATTCGTCAGAATTCTCCAAAGCGACTTCATCTTATTATTCGAGGCCTTAGGAACGAGCTTTCAATACTGCATCGAGTATCCAATCCCACGATGCGTTACGATGTATTCATTCCCCGGTGACGCCTCTCTTAGCTTAGCTCGGATCGACTTTACATGGGCATCCACCGTGCGCTCACCACTTGCCTCAGGCTCCTCCCAAACCTGATACATCAATTGCTCCCGTGTCAGCACGCGCCCCGGGCGCTCTAGTAACACCTTCAACATCCTATATTCGTAACGCGTGAGGTTGAGCGGGCTTTCCGAGATCGATATTTGGTACCGCTCGCCATCCAACCGGAAGGGTCCCAGCTCCTTTCCTGCGGTCTCTCCGTCTGCCTCCAGCGAGGTCCCGCGACGCAGGATTACCCGAACCCTCGCTACCAACTCCCGCACGCTGAAGGGCTTGCACACATAGTCGTCTCCCCCGATCTCAAGGCCAAGGATACGATCTATCTCTTCGTTTCGAGCTGTCAGAAATATAATCGGTACTTGAGAAAAGCTGCGGATCTGCTTGCAGACCTCGAAGCCCGTCGTATCCGGGAGGCCCACATCCAAGATCACCAACACGTATTCGTTTTCGGCAATCTTCCGCAATCCTTCGACTCCCGTGGACACCCACTCGTTTTCGAAACCTTCCTTGCCCAAGCCAAAGCGAATATTGTCAGCTATACTCGGTTCGTCCTCGATAATCAACACGCACGGACGCTTCCAGTTCGATTCCAACTTCCTCACCTTACCAAGCTACTCGCCCCCTCCTCCGCTCATCAACTCTAGAATAATACACCCTATCACAATACCTCTTAACGTTGCGAAACACCGTCTAAGCCTCTACAGACCAAATCATCGTGATCGCTCTATTTGCCTATCTCTTGCTCTCACTCGGCGTTTCCTTTTTATGCTCTATCCTAGAGGCTGCGCTCCTCTCTATGCCTCCCTCATTCGTCCGCCAAGCGGAGAAGAGCGGAGCTCGCTACGGCAAACGACTCTCCCTCCTCAAGCGGGACATCGACCAATCGCTGGCTGCCATTCTCACCCTCAATACCATTGCTCATACAGTGGGCGCCGCGGGTGTCGGATCCCAAGCGGTGGCCGTTTTCGGCGAAGCCTACTTCGGTATCATCTCAGCCATCCTTACCCTCTTGATCCTTATCTTCTCGGAAATCATCCCAAAAACACTCGGGGCCCAAAATTGGCGATCACTCGCCCCGCTAACCACGTACACGTGCCACGCCATCGTCATCGGCACCTACCCCATCGTTGCCCTCTCGAAACAAATCACCGCGTTGCTGCGGTCCAGAGGCGAGCCGCACGCCAGCGTTAGTCGCGACGAAATCGTATCAATCGCGCAAATCGGAAAGTCGGAAGGCGTACTCGCAGAACGCGAATCCCAGATGATCCGCAGCCTCATTCGCTTCCGAGACCTCCGCGTCGAAAATATCATGACCCCTCGCACCGTTCTCGGCAGCCTATCTGAAGACAGTTCTTGCAGCGAAGTCGTCACCCAACCTGACATCATGCGTTTCACACGCATCCCGGTGTATTCGGACAACAAGGACAACATAACTGGCTACGTCATCAAGACTGACCTGCTTCAGTCTGTCGCCAACGAAAAACCAAAAGCGACTGTTGGCGAACTTAAGCGCCCGATCCGACTCGTGTCCGAATACGACACGCTCGCCAAGCTTTTCGACGAGCTCCTTCGCAGTCACGAGCAGATCGCTATCGTCGTCGACGAGTACGGCGGAACCAGCGGACTCGTGACGATGGAGGACCTGATCGAGACCTTAATTGGCTTGGAAATCGTCGACGAATCAGACTCGGAAGTAGACATGCGTCTCCTCGCCCGCGAACGTTGGGAAAAGCGGGCGAGAGCCATGGGAACCCTGACCGACGAACCAGACGCTTAAGCTACATCGCGCGTCTTCACCAAAAAGATAACCATGCCGACGATCATCAGAACAGGGATTACCGCCATGCCCGCCCGCTGGGAATCGAAGATACCCACCAGTTGGCCATAAAGCAGCGGTCCCAGAAACGCTGTCGCTTTGCCCGAAAAGGCGAAGAAGCCAAAAAACTCGTTGGCCTTGTCCTCCGGGGTCAGACGGCTCAGGAACGCACGACTCGCTGATTGGTTGGGCCCGAGGAAGATTCCGATCACCACCGCGCACACCCAGAACGCGGCTTTCGTAGTGATGAACAACGCAGCGGTCGTCGGCAAAACGAGTCCGATCAAAGAAATTACGATGGTAATCCGACTGCCGATTTTGTCTTCCATGAAGCTGAAAACCAGCGATCCCACTCCAGAACATACGTTCAAAGCGATTCCGAAAATCATCAGGTCCTGAAAGGTAAATCCGAATACAATCGTCGCATAGATTCCCCCAAAGGAAAAGATCGCCACCAAGCCGTCATTGTAGAAGAGACGCGCCACCAGCATCCAAAAAAGCTGCCGGTACTCGCGGATATGGCGAAACGTTTCACCGAGCCGGCGAAACGATTGCCTCGCCACCCGCAGGAAGCCATCGGGGTGCTGAGTTGCTTTCTTTTCCTTCACCCACAAAAGTATCGGAATACTAAATACGGCGAACCACACCGCCACCAGTACATTGGTCGCCCGCACATGCTGTTGGCCCTCCTTGCTCAACCCAAACCAAGGATCAGAATTGTCCGAAAGGAAACCAGCCAAAGCGATGAACAAGCAGATGAGTCCACCCGCGTATCCCAAGGCGAAGGCCTGGCCCGATACCTTGCCGTGCTTCTCCTTAGGAGCGATCTCCGTCAAGAAGGCATTGTTGAAAACGATCGAGAGCTCAGTCGCCACCAGAGCGATCCCGAAGAACCAAAGCGCCATCTTCACGTCTCCCTTCATGGGAAAATAGAGAGCCCCGATCGCCAGGCATGCCAGCAGGGTAGTCGCCGCGAGGAAGCGTTTTTTCCAGCCGAAGGCATCCGCCGCCGCGCCCAGCATCGGAGACAGCAGGGCAATAGTGAGCGAAGCGATCGCAACCGTATTACCCCAAAGTGTCGTCCCCGTATTCTGGTCTGGGGCGATAACCGTGGTGAAGTAAGTATTGAATACAAAGGTCAGGACCAAGGTTCCGAACGCCGAGTTGGCGAAATCGAAACAGGCCCATGACCAGACACGCTTAGAGGAGGATTCAGGCACGAGAACTAGCGTAGTGTTTCCCTTGAAAAAGGCGAGCCCTCAGAATTTCCTACTCCTTCTTTAGGTCGCGGCTCATCAAGTCGCTCAAAGCCTGCAGTGGCGGCTTCGACTCGTAGCAGATCTTGTAAACCTGCTCGAGGATCGGCGCCTCGATTCCTTTGCTCTGACACTCATTATGAAACGCCTTGGCGGTCCGGTAGCCTTCGACCGCCGTTCTTTGCTGGGCAATGATGTCGGCAGCCGTGCGTCCACGGGCGATCATCTCGCCAAAGGTACGGTTTCGACTCCACTCGCCGTGGCACGTAGCCACGAGGTCGCCAAAACCACTCAGCCCATAAAAGGTCTCCAGATTGGCACCAAGCGCCTGCCCGACGCGTACCATCTCAGCCACGGCTCTCGTGAGCAGCGAGGCCAACGCGTTATCGCCCAACTTGAGCCCTTGGCAGCAACCCGCCGCGATCGCATAAACATTTTTTAGGCAGCCACCCAGCTCCACCCCCTTGAGATCCCGGCTCGCGTAGACGCGCAGGTTTGGCCCGCTGATCGCATTTTGTAGGCGTTCGATGTCTCCATCTTGGCAATCATCGAAGGCGAGCGTCATCGCTGTAGGCTTGCCCGCAGCTACCTCACCCGCGAAAGTCGGCCCAGAAAGGCTCCCGACGGTAGCCCCCGGTAGCTCTTCTTTTACAATACCGCAAGGCGTCTGGCGCGTTTCCAATTCTAAGCCTTTCGCAAGGCTGACAAAGAGAACGTCTTCTTTCAGCACACCGGGCCTAAGAGCGGCTATTTGCTGGCACCAGGCGCGAAGCGCGTACGACGGTGCTCCCAGGAAAACGACATCCGCTCCAAAAAGGGATTTCGCCAGATCGGAAGTGACAGCGAGGTTTTCGCCAAAAGCGAAGCCAGGCAGGTAATCCTTGTTCTCACGATCGGCCGCCATGGCTGCCGCTTGCTCAGGCCGGCGGGCCATCAGAGTAGTGGCGAGTCCTTGGCGTTCGCAATGCAAGGCCACAGAAGTGCCCCAAGCTCCAGCGCCACAGACGGAAATTTTCAGGGGTTTGCTCATGCAGGATCCGGTTCTAAGGCAGTGCCTCCGCATGGCAATAGCGAGTTAAAGCGATTCCACCTAAGCACAGAACGGCCCTTTTTATCCGAAAATCCTTGTGTATAAGCGCTTAAATTGAAGTTTGCACTGAACACTTATTCACAAATGCCGTCTTTCATGGTATAGCGGTTCTTAACAAAAGTTCATCATGTTGCACTATCTCATATCACGACTAAGACGCTCCCCCATCCGGGAGGATGCGATGCTTAAGCGTACCGAGACGCGAGACGGCGTGAAAAATGTGCAGTTTGTCAGCTTCTTGCAGCAAAGCGGCTTCCGCAAACGGGCTCTCGACCGCCATGATAAGACCAAGCGCTTCAAAAAATCGGTAGCCATATTGGCAATCTGGAGCTTCCTGATAGCTTGCGGCTGGATCGCCTACGAAAGCGCCGAGGCCTTGGAGCTCTTTTAAAGCCCCCAAGACTTTCCTGAGGGACCGGTCCGCAGGAGAGCTTTCTCATCCTCCGATACGATCGGCGATGAACCAACAAAAAGACCGCAGCCCTCAAGCCACGGTCTTTGGAAATGAGTTAAGCCGTCGCTGTTCTACAAAGCTTTTGCCTTAAAGGAGCTTCGCAGAGTCGCAGAAACGAAGTCTCGGTTCAGCTTGGAGATGAACTCTTCAGAGATCAACTTCGGGCAAGCCGCCGAACACTCGTATTGGTTGGTACAGTTCCCGAAGCCAGCTTCGTCCATGGCAGCCACCATATTGAGCACACGCTTGTCCTTCTCTGGCTTTCCTTGCGGAAGCAAGTTGAGCTGTCCTGCCTTCGCGGATACGAAAAGCATGGCCGAAGCATTCTTACATGCCGCCACGCAAGCGCCGCATCCGATACACGAGGCTGCGTCCATGGCGAGGTCCGCTACGTCCTTGCCGATCGGAACGGAATTAGCATCCGGTGCGGCACCTGTACGAACAGTGACAAATCCGCCTGCTTGCTGAATCTTGTCGAACGCAGCCCGATCGGTGACCAGGTCCTTGACGATCGGAAACGCCGTCGCGCGGAAAGGCTCTACCGTAATGGTGTCTCCCTCCTTGAAGCTGCGCATGTAGGTCTGGCAGGTCGCCACTCCCTGTTCAGGGCCATGAGGCTCGCCGTCGATCATGCAAGAACAAGTGCCGCAAATTCCTTCGCGACAGTCGTGGGCAAAGGCGATTGGTTCATCGCCCGCATCGGTGAGGTCTTCGTTCACCACATCCAACATTTCCAGGAAGGACATGTTGGGGTTGAGGTCCTTAGCTTCGTAGTTTTCGAAGCGCCCCTCTGTTTCGCTATTCTTTTGACGCCAGACGCGTAGTTTAACGTTCATGGTAATAATTCCTTCTGTTGTTAGCTGGCTTACTTGTAGCTACGGGTGGCGAACTTGACTGATTCGTAAACGAGGTCCTCGGTGTGGCGAACCGGCTCTTGCCCCTCACCCTTATACTCCCAAGCCGCTACGTGAGCGAAGTTCTCGTCGTCGCGCTTGGCTTCGCCGTCTTCGTACTGGTGCTCTTCACGGAAGTGACCTCCGCAAGACTCTTCGCGGGTCAGAGCATCGCGGCACATGAGCTCGCCGAGCTCTAGGAAATCCGCCACACGGCCCGCGCTCTCGAGCGACTGGTTGAGCTCCTTGCCTTCACCCGGAACACGTACGTCCTCCCAGAATTCTTTGCGGAGTTCGGGGATAAGCTTGATCGCTTCTTCGAGCTTTTCTTTGGTGCGAGCCATACCACAGTGATCCCACATGATGTTGCCGAGACGCTTGTGAAAGCTCTTGACCGATTGCTTGCCTTGATTGGCAAGCAGCTGCTCGGTGCGCTCCTTGACTGCTTCCTCGGCCTTGACGAACTCATGGTCATCGGTCGACGGAGCAGAGGAGACGGACAGGTTTGCGAGGTAGTGAGGAATCGTATACGGAAGCACGAAGTAACCATCCGCGAGACCTTGCATTAGAGCGGAAGCCCCCAAGCGGTTCGCTCCGTGATCGGAGAAGTTCGCCTCACCCATGACGAACAGACCTTCGAGATTGCTCATCAGATTGTAATCAACCCAAAGACCGCCCATAGTGTAGTGAACCGCAGGGTAAATACGCATCGGAACGTCGTAAGCGCTCTCGTCGGTGATTTCCTTATAGATGTCGAAGAGGTTGCCGTAGCGCTCCTTGATGGTATCCGCTCCCAGACGCTTGATTGCGTCGCTGAAATCCAAATACACGCCGAGCCCTGTTTCACCAACGCCACGACCGTCGTCGCACGCTTCCTTGGCAGCACGGGAGGAAATATCACGCGGAGCCAAGTTACCGAAACTTGGATACTTGCGCTCTAGATAGTAGTCGCGCTCGTCTTCGGGAATTTGGCTTGGTGGACGTTTATCGCCCTTCTTCTTGGGAGCCCAGATGCGGCCGTCGTTGCGAAGCGACTCGGACATGAGGGTGAGCTTCGACTGATAGTCGCCGGAAACCGGAATACAAGTCGGGTGAATCTGCGTGTAGCACGGATTCGCGAAGGCTGCCCCTTTGCGGTGGGCACGCCAAGCTGCTGTCACGTTAGACTGGCGGGCGTAGGTCGAGAGATTGAATACGTTGCCGTAACCTCCAGTGCCAAGCACCACCGCGTGAGCGGAGTGGCGGGAGATTTCGCCTGTATTCAGATTTCGGGTAATGATGCCCTTGGCGTGTCCGTCGACGACTACCAACTCGAGCATCTCTTCGTTCGCGCAAAGCTCTACCGTGCCGAGCCCGACCTGGCGGCTGAGGGCGGAGTAAGCGCCGAGCAAGAGCTGCTGGCCCGTTTGTCCGCGAGCATAGAAGGTACGAGAAACCTGAGCGCCACCGAACGAGCGGTTGGCGAGAAGGCCTCCGTATTCACGAGCGAAGGGCACGCCTTGAGCGGCGCATTGGTCGATGATGTTGGCACTGACCTGAGCGAGGCGGTAGACGTTCGCCTCGCGAGAGCGAAAGTCGCCACCCTTGATCGTGTCGTAAAAAAGTCGATACACGCTGTCGCCATCGTTCTGGTAATTCTTGGCCGCGTTGATACCGCCTTGGGCGGCGATCGAGTGAGCGCGACGCGGGCTATCATGGAAAGTGAAGCACTTCACCTTGTATCCCAGTTCGCCGAGAGTTGCAGCGGCTGAAGAACCTGCCAAGCCCGAGCCGACCATGATAATGTCGTACTTGCGCTTGTTGGCAGGGTTGACGAGCTTGCCCTCCATTATGTGTTTCTCCCACTTTCCTTCAAGCGGGCCGGATGGTATCTTTGGATCTAATTTCATCGGAGGGAAAATCTAGTTGTTAGCCGCGAGGCGAGTTTCACAAACTTGGCAATTCGGCGTGCAGAGCTCCACCGCACTAGCCTGGAAGTTCTCGTTCCGGATCTCGACAAATCCAAAGTAGCAGGCTCCCACGATGGCCGCGTTTCCTAGGAAATAAAGGATGCAGATCGCGATCGCCACCTTGTTCAATGGCCCCGCCCAAGTGCGTGTGCGAAGTCCGATCGATTGGAACATGCTCGAAATGCCGTGGCTCATGTGCAACGATAGCAGGGCGATCGCCACGATGTAAAATAGAGACACCAGGGGATCTTGGAAACCGAGCACCATCAAGGTGTGAACGTCGAGCACCCGCACCCCGTCGAGGTCTACCCAAAACAACTCTGGGCCATACGCCTGTTTCGTAGTGAAGTGCAGGATGTGGTAGATAATAAACGCTAGCACGATCAACCCGCTCCACTTCATCGTGCGAGAGGCGAATGAAGCCCGCAGGGTTTTCTGGTCTGCGTACCCCTTCTTACCACGGGCAGCCTTGTTCTCGATGACGAGAGCCACCGCCGACCAGATGTGCAGTGCGACCATCAGGAGCAAAAACGCTCGGACCGCCCAAAGGGCAGGGCCCATGGACTGCAGCAACTGGGCGTAGGCATTAATCTTCTCCGGTGCGGAGAAAACCTGCAGATTGCCGACCAAGTGGCCAATTACGAACCCGACAAGGACCAAGCCAGTGACCGCCATGATCACTTTCTTGCCGAGCGAGGTTTTGAATAGGGCGTTGAGGATATTCATCGGATAGCTAGTCATTACATCGCTCTCGGACTATCCAAACACGGACCGCCCTTAACGAAGGCCGAAACGAGTAATGTCTTATCTTTATTGGGTCAATTAGGAATCAGACATAAATCATTCATCCCGACAAAGATAAGCTTATGCCATTCTGAGTATTAGCGTTCCTGCTAGCACTGTCCGCTATTAGGAAACCTCAAGCGACTTCCACGAACGAACTCTCGCCTCGTCGGGCTTCGAACTTGCGAGAATCAGTAGTTGTACTAACGTGTCTTTCGACACCGTTACTGTCCCGTGATTCCATCATCCAAACTCTACTTACCTAAGCGTGGCAAAAGCCAACCGTTCTCGCAGAAGGCAATTCAGCAACCATGCCTCTTCCGATGCACGCAGATCGCCCGTGACCCGACACTTAGACCGACTCCGCATCCGATAGCGTCATTTTTTCTGAATACGTTATCCTTTGAGATTTCGCCCTCGTTTTTGATTGCAGAAGTGGCAACAACCTCATCTGCAGCTTTCGAGAACAAGTCGGCAGTGTAGCCAATCCCGCCGAAACCAAATATGAGTAGGAGATTCACAATTCTATACGTCGATGACGAACCAGGAAACCTCAGCGCCTTCCGGATAACCTTTCGCCGCGATTACAATATCCTACTCGCCGAAAATGCAGAGGAAGGACTGCGCCTATTCGAGCAAGAAGAAGTCGACCTAGTCCTCTCTGACCAACGCATGCCCGGTATGAGCGGAGTCCAGTTCCTCGAGCGTGTCAGTGAGATAAATCCCGGACCTTGCCGCATCCTAGTAACTGCCTACTCGGATATCGACGCGATCCAACAGGCCGTCAACCGAGCCAGCATCTTCAAATACGTGCGAAAACCCTGGGACACCGAGAAGCTCTCCAAGACCATCGAGCAAGCGCTCGAAGTCTATGGCCTCCGGAAAATGAACCGCGCCCTAAACGACGAACTTTCCGATAAGAACAAGGCCCTCGAGGAGGCCAACTTCACTCTCCGTGAAAGCGATCAACTCAAATACGACTTCCTCAGGATCATCAGCCACGAGATGCGCACCCCACTCAATGGACTCCGTGGAGCGGCCCAACTCCTAAAAATCAACACCGACAAAGAGCCGACTTCACAGAACAAAGAGCTTGTGACCATCGTCGAGTCCTCGACGCACCGCCTGGAGCAATTTCTATTGCTCGCCGAACGCATCACCAGCCTGAAAGCCAAGCGATATAAGCTCGAATTGCAGGAGACAGATATAGCGAGACTCATCAGAAACGCCGTCTCCACCATCGCCAGCGAGCTGGAGCAAAACCAGCAAAGCGTAAACTACGAGCTCTGCCCCTATACCCATACTCTCGCTGACTCCCAACTTCTAAGCATCTGCGTGCGCGAGATTCTCAACAACGCCGTTCGGCACTCGCCTCAAAGAGGTGAAATCACCATCCGCACACACAGCGCCCACGAGAAACTGGCGATAGAGGTGTCCGACCAAGGCACAGGCTTCCCAGAACCCGTTCTGAGAAATCTCTTCAAGATCTTCATCCGCGAGGATATCGGTCAAGATCGGGGCCTAGGCCTAAATCTAGCCCTCACCAAGCTCGTCATGGATCTGCACGGCGGCACAGCCCTAGCCTACAATAATCCCAAAGGAGGCGCCACCGTCCGCCTCTCTCTGAAACACGAGCTAGCGGCCGCCAGATCCAGCACCAATGCCGGTGGCATACCAGCTCCTCAGGCGTAAGAAACGTTGGAGAGACCGGTTGCGCCCGGTCCGCGTTGCAGGAGCTGCCCTTTGCCTACCGCCGTCGCGCCCGGATCTTCAGCCACTCGGGATAGAACTGAAACAAGGCCGCCACTACTAGCGAGTGCTTAACCTCACCTCGGTGTGCCATGGCGTAGACTTCGTCTACCGCGAAAAGACGGACTTCCATTTCCTCATGCTCGTCCCAATCGAGATCGGACTGCAGCGTCACCGACTCTGCCCAAACGAAATGACAGTAGTTATCTAAGATAGCAGGGTTAGCCGCCACCTTGCCGATCACACGACAATTGCTCGCTACATAGCCCGTTTCCTCTCGAAGCTCCCGCTCCGCCGCCACCAGCGGATCTTCCCCCGCATCCATGATACCGCCCGGAATTTCCCAAGAGGTCTCCTCGATGCCAAAGCGATACTGGCGTACCAGCACCATTTGATAATCCGGCGTGACCGGTATCACATTCACCCAGTCCGAAGTTTTGAGTACATAGAAATCCCCCTCCGACTTGCGAAGCGGATGACGAAGCCGACGCGAGACAAGGTCGAAGATTGGACAATGTACCAGCACCTTTTCGCCCAGCATATCCCAGGCGTGAACCAGCTCCTCGCCCGGCGAGCCCTGCCTGTCCGAGGAACTCATAGCCTTCTACGAAATCGCTTCCGTTTGCTCTCCACGCGAAGCGGCATCGAGACGCGATTAGTTGGAGGGAGCAGGAATAGATACCTGCTGGCCAATGCGAAGTCGACGCGGATCGATACCCGGATTAGCCGCCTGAAGCTGGCTCAAGGAAATCTTATAGGCTGCCGCGATTTTGCCCAACGTGTCGCCGCTCTTGATCGTGTAGACACCCGAAGAGCCCGGCTTAGTGTCCGGAGTTTTGGGCGCAGCTGCTGGAGCGCTGGAAGGTGACGAAGTCGACGAGGGAACCACCGAGACTTGTACGCCCTTCTCCTCTAGCTCTTCGACCATCTTCTTAGCAGTCAGCGCGTCGATTGTTACTTTGCGAATGTCGCTGCGGACCTTGGTCATATCCGAGCGGATCCCGGTAATCGCTTCATTTACGCTTTTGGAGAAATTGTTCATGCTAGTCGAGAGGCTCTCGACCCTTTCAGAAGTCTCTCGGAGGGATTCCTCGAGTCCGGAGTCCTGGCTCGCCGCGTTCTCGAGGCGGACAACTTCCTTCTCTAGCTCGGCAGCGCGGGTGAGTCCCATCCAACCGATGCCCAAAGCCGCGAGAGCTACAATCACCGCCGCGATAGCGATAAAGAGCGGCGTTTTCGAAGGTGAATCCAGTTCTGAAGAAGATAAGTTTTCCATTTTTCCGAGTCCAAGAGCCCAACGAGGGGCAAATTTACCAAAAACAAGAAGCGCATTCTCAGAGCGGCGCAACGCCTATTTCCCCCCATCCCCGAGAGAAATCGAGTCGAACCGAAAAGTTTCGGAACTTGTTCTTGACAGAACCCCGGATTCCCAATCTTTTGCTCCTCCTTTTTACGGGGTGTAGCTTAGCCTGGTAGAGCGCCTGGTTTGGGACCAGGAGGTCGAAGGTTCGAATCCTTTCACCCCGACCATTTTTGGAATGGGCAAAGAACCGTAGTGATAAAACTACGGTTTTTTTGTGCCCAGAAATCGCAACGTGAAAGGATTTGAACCTGAGAATAAGGTTTTACGGAGCACCTACAGCTTCTTGTCGCGAAGTCAGTTGCCGACAATTCCAATCAAATGGAAGGCGAAGTGATAGGACAGCTCAGAAGTGAGAATTACAAAGCCGCCACCGGCACAGCACCCATCAAATTGAGATGACTCTAATCCTCCAGACTGCATAGATCGACGAAGAGCCTACCATAAGCGCGAACCAAGATGCGATTTGCACGCAACAGAAAGCAATATGCACGCATATCCGCATTATTTGAAAGAAACATTATCTCCATCCATTTAAAGAGAAGCACAACCCACCGTGAACGCACCCGCCTCTCAAAGGCATCCCTACTTGTTCCATAGGTTGACCACAAACACACATAATGTATCCGTTTTTTATTACGGATACACAATACAACGATATCTGATCTAGTCTTTCAATGCGGACTTGAGAGAATTCAAAAATACCTTTTCCCTAGAACAGCAGCGGAGCGTTTGAGCTATTGACAATGAGATAATTAGCCGAAGCACCACGACCGCTTAGGGTTTCTAGCGTAATCGAGTCCACAGCCTTGAGAGTCTCCAATGGAGTTTTATCTTTCCGGTGCACTGGTGGAAACCTCATAGATAAAATCGAATTCGAATCTCGGTTAAATTTTAAAGATTTCACAAAAGCCAGACGCCCCAAATTAATTTGAGAACAACGAGAGACTTGGCCTGCAGCTTGCAGAAAAGCGGGCAATGCCTGACGAGCCGTCGTCTCAATTCACCCATTTCTTTGGGAAGCTGGAGCCGAAACAGAAGTACGGCCAGACCCTCGCGCTTGCCCCGATAGCTCTCGCTGTTCTATCTGGATGTCACGGACCGCAATCTGCCTTGAATCCGGCGGGCAAGGGTTCCGCACCCATCGTAGACCTGACAGTTTGGCTCACAATTGGAGCAGCGATTGTGTGGTTCTCGGTCATCGGTTTCGCTGTATACGCAATTCGGCTTAATCCTTCCGCCCACAACAGGCGGCGCGCGCGCCGTCTGATTATCGGGGGTGGAGCAGTGGTTCCCACCATAGTCCTCACGGTCATGCTGTCATACGGGCTTTCGATGATGCCCGAACAGCTCGCTCCTGCTCCAGATGGAAGCCAGCGTATCCACGTATCCGGGGAACAATGGTGGTGGAGATTTGAATACGAGTTGCCAAGTGGTGAATTTGTGGAAACTGCCAATGAGATTTGGCTGCCGCTCGATGAACCTGTTGAATTTCTGCTTAATAGCCCGGATGTAATCCATTCATTTTGGATTCCATCGCTGGGTCGGAAGCTCGATATGTTACCTGGCACCGAGACAAGGCTCGCTCTTCATCCGCTTAAAGAAGGCTACTATCGCGGGGTCTGCGCAGAGTTTTGCGGTGAATCGCATTCCCTAATGGCATTCGACGTGAAGGTCGTGCCGCGACGGGATTTCGACGCTTGGCTCGAGAGACAGCGGAGCGACGCGGTTATCCGATCTCTGGAACAGGAAGGAGCTCGCACGTTTACCCGCAACGGATGTGGCGCATGTCATACCGTACGAGGCACGTTCGCCGATGGCTCAATCGGTCCGGACCTGACTCACTTCGGATCTCGTGAAAGCATTGGTGCCGGTCTTTTCAAAAACCGAAAAGACAACCTCGAAGGTTGGCTCCGCAAAACGGATACACTTAAACCGGGCGTCAACATGCCGCACTACGCGATGCTCTCCAATGCTGAAATAGGGGCAATCGCCGACTATCTTCTTTCCCTCAAGTGAGCTCAGAAAACACAGAACCAAAACCAGTGCTGAACGACGCTAATCCTTCGCAAGAACTCAAGGAGGCTCAAGAGCGGCGTCTTCTCAAGGCCTGGCAGACTCCCAAAGGATGGCGATACTGGTCGGAAGTGAACAATACCTCGGTAGGACTATGGTACACCATAGCAGCCTTCGGCTTCTTTCTTTTTGCTGGCGTATTGGCACTTTTAATACGCATCCAGCTAGCGATACCTAACAACGATTTTCTCTCCGCCGACACGTACAATCAGGTATTCACGATGCACGGCTCGGTGATGATGTTCCTCTTTGCGGTACCGATTTTCGAGGCTATCTCCATATTGTTGATGCCACAAATGCTGGGAGCCCGCGACCTGCCGTTTCCGCGTCTTTCTTCGTTCGGGTTCTGGTGTTACCTGATCGGTGGCTTATTCGTTTGCGGGTCGATCTTTTTCGATGCAGCCCCGAAAGGCGGTTGGTTCATGTATCCACCCCTCACTACCGATTATCAAACCGGAATCGGTGCAGATATCTGGCTGCTTGGCCTGAGCTTTATCGAAATCGCATCGCTCGCTGCTGCCGTGGAACTCATCGTAGGGGTTTTAAAGTGCCGTCCTCCTGGCATGAGGATCAACCTCATACCGCTGTACGCTTGGTACATCCTTGTAGTGGGGGCAATGATACTATTCGCATTCCCGCCTCTCATCGCTGGAGATATCTTGCTTGAATTAGAACGCCTGCTTGATTGGCCTTTTTTCGATCCGGAACGCGGGGGCAATCCCCTTCTATGGCAGCACTTATTTTGGATTTTCGGGCATCCGGAGGTATACATTGTATTCCTGCCCTCCATCGCACTCGTCGCTATGATCGTGCCGACCTTCGCCCGCACCCGCATGGTCGGATACAGCTGGATTGTATTGGCTGCCGTGGGTACCGGTTTTCTGAGTTTCGGGCTTTGGGTGCACCATATGTTTACCACAGGACTGCCAGGGATTTCACTTTCGTTTTTCTCCGCAGCATCAGAAGCAGTCGCAATCCCCACCGGAATCCAATTTTTCTGTTTTCTTGCGACGCTCATAGCGGGCAAAGTAACCCGATCAGTTCCCATTCTTTTCGTGTCAGCTGGTCTGGCTACTTTTATCATCGGCGGGCTGACCGGAGTTATGGTCGCGCTCGTTCCCTTCGATTTCCAGGCGCACGATACTTACTTCATCGTTGGGCACCTACATTACGTGCTCGTGGGCGGGACAATTTTTCCAATCATCGCTGGCATCTATTATTTCTATCCGATGGTTACAGGGAAGCTTCTGTCCGATAAACTTGGATACGCGTCCTTTTGGTTTCTTATCGTGGGGTTCAATGTCACATTCTTTCCGATGCATATCTCGGGCTTGATAGGAATGCCGCGTCGCGTGTTCACTTACCCAGCTGGTGCGGGTTTCGATATTCTCAACCTTGTTTCAAGTATCGGTGCTGGCATATTGGCCATCGGATTTGCGATCTTTCTCTGGGATTTTCTACGTCCTCGCAAACGCCAACCGTATGCTCCTCGAAATCCTTGGAATGCGGGCACCCCAGAATGGCTCGCACACAGCCCAAGCAAGCCGTGGGGCGTTCGTTCCGTTCCTGAAGTGAAAGCGCGTTACCCAATCTGGGATCAGCCAAATTTTGTCGAAGATGTAGACGAGGGACGCTTTTATTTGCCGGACGCCAAAGAAGAGAGACGCGAGACTTTGATTAGCTCAATCGTCGATTCGGTTCCCCAATATTGCCATCGGCTTTCATCACCTAGTTTCCTGCCACTTACAGCTGCCCTGTTCACGGGAGGCACTTTCGTCTTCGCGACGTTCCACTATTGGTGGAGCGCCGCGATTTGCGCCGGCTTCAGCTTTGCAACGATCGTCGCCTGGCTCTGGACCGGTACGGCGACCATTCCAGAAAAGCCAGACAAACGGATCAAAGGGGAACAGCGGGCTCCGCTCTACCTATCGGGCAGCAAGTCAGTGGGATGGTGGGCTATGTTTATAACTATGCTTGGCGACTTTACCGCATTCGCATCACTCATTTTCGCATATTTCTTCTACTGGACTGCAAGCGAGGAGTTCATTTCCCAAGCCATGTCGCGGGAAATGATAACGCTATTCATTGCCTCCTGTTGTTGTGGCTTGCTCGCATGGCTTTCGACGCTGCTAGCTCGAAAACTCAATAAATGGGAAACCTCGGTTCTCTACTTCGTCGCAATTGCATTCTCCGCTATCTGTTCTCTATCCGGTGCCACGTTGATTGTAATTGCATTGAGAAACTCCGGTTTCGATCCGACGGCTGACGTCTACCCGGCCATTGTCTGGGTCATCTCATTATGGATGGGGCTCCACCTTGCCCTAGGCGGTGTCATGCAATTGTACTGCTTAGCTCGCAAAGCCGCGAAGAGGATGACCGGGGAGTACGATATCGATATTCAAAACGTAAGTCTCTACTGGCACTTCGCAGCCCTGACGACCGCGATTACCATTCTAACTCTTTGCGGATTTCCGTCCCTCGCATGATCTATCAAGGAAAAGGTCCGTCCCATGAATCCAAGCAAAGCCTTTGGTTGCTGACGGCAGCTCCAATGATATGGGCAGGCCATTTCATCCTCTGCTATGTAACAACCGCGATCTGGATTGAGAAAGTCGCAGGGAGAGACGCTAGCTTGCTTCCTATGAGGCTGACAATCGGCGGGTATACTTTGTTAGCATTCATCGGTATTGGGGTTGTATTCGGGATCGGAAATCGTCGTCGCAACTTGGATACAGAAAAGAAATCCACGGACAACGACACCCCCGATTGCCGCCATCGGTTTCTCGGTTTCGCGACCATCCTGCTTTGCTGCCTGAGCGTGGTGGCTACTCTCTTTACCTCTCTGGCCGCAGTCTTTGTGCAAACCACTCACTGATGAAAATGCGCAGTGTTATAATTTTATTCTCCCTTGCCATGCTGCTCGCCCTTTGGTTTGGCCCGCTCGCAGTGTCAAGCCGCTATTCGTTTGCGGCTCACATGACAATCCACATCGGCGTTGTGGCATTCGCTAGCGCTGGGCTCGCGCTCGGTATTGCGGGAACTCGATTCGATCCGAGCCGCCGCTTCGCAGCAGCCTTCTCGCCGCTAATCGCGTCCTTCGTGGATCTCGCAATTATTTGGATCTGGCATCTGCCGTCACTCCATGAGTGGACACGCTCGAGCACGGCTGGATTCGTCTTAGAACAACTCTGTTTCTTGTTCGGCGGTATGTGGCTCTGGCTTTCTGCCTTCGGCGGTCAACGGAAATCGGAGCAGTCCCGCAATCGCCGTGCCTCAGGAGTCGCAGGGTTGCTACTGACCAGTATGCATATGACACTCCTCGGAGCACTGCTGGCCCTAACTCCTCGTGCCCTCTTTCCTAGCGAGCTGGTTTGCACCGGAGAAGCTTGGGCACTAGACGATCAACAACTGGGAGGAACGATCATGCTTCTTGGCGGCGGCATTGCGTACCTTGCGGGTGGATTGGGGCTCACTGCGTGTCTCCTCCGTGAAAAACAACACCCTACTGAAACCTCTTTGTATTCATGAATCGTCTACTGAAAATCATTGGTGCGGTCTCTCTTCTGGGTGCGCTTTTGGGTGGCATTATGGTGATCGCTGGTTTGCTGCCGCTGACAGCGAGTTCAGGGCATTGGTGGATCACGCGTGCCGCATTAGAGTTCGGAAAAAAGAGAGCCCTTTCTACCCAAAGCCATGGCATTCAAGCCCCAGACTTGAACGATCCCGAACTCATCGATCTCGGTGCGGGCGCCTACACGTTGAGTTGCATGCCCTGCCATGGAAATTTGAATACTGGCACAGGCGGTATCACCTTAGGAATGTTGCCGCAACCCCCGCATCTCAGTCATTTCATTGAGGGGTACCAGCCTCCAAAGTTGTTCTATATTATAAAAAACGGCATCAAACTCACGGGCATGCCAGCTTGGGCAGCTCAAGGCCGGGATGATGAAGTCTGGTCTATTGTCGCTTATATCACTTCTCTAAAAAAAACAGGTCACGGGCAAATCGAAGCATCGTTTCCAACCACGCCCACTCCACCTATCGAGTCGAAATCGTTTCCAGGAGACGTGATCATTGATTCATGCATGCTTTGCCACGATTCCAGTGCCGAACAACCAGATAACCGCTTCATCCCCATCCTCGCTGGCCAAAGCAAATCCTATTTGAGAGAAGCCCTTCACGCTTACCAAAAACGCGAGCGAGCCAGTGGCATCATGCAATCAGCCACGGTCTCCTTAGACGGGAGCACTATTGGCAAACTAGCAGACTACTTTGCGAGCCTTGACGCACCTTCGAAAATTCAACCCGATAAAGCTCCTGAGCTAGGGCAACAGCTCGCCCTGCATGGGGATCCCAGTAGATTGATCCCTTCGTGTATAGATTGCCATGACCCGGAAGGAGCAGAGAGAAAACCGGAATTCCCCCTTCTCTACGGCCAGCCAGAAACTTATCTCAAGACCCAACTCGAACTGTTTCGGGACGGCGTTCGAGGCGGAGGAGAGGCTGTCCACTTAATGCAAGAGTTTGCCCACCGGCTCACTGAGGATGACATCGACGCCCTCGCCGGTTACTTTTCGAAAACTGAGTGAGCGCCGCTTTCGGCACGGCCTCGCCATCTCGCGAAACCCATTATTAGCTGTTGACCAACAACGATCTGCTCTAGCCCTTTCGCCCCCTAACCATTTTAAGTGGAAACAGCACGGCGGTTCACTCGCGTTCTTTCTCTTCGCGAGAGCCCAAACCGCGGTTACTAAACGGTGTAAACCCCAAACAGTTGGCTAATGACCTCACCCTCGTCAGCATGCGATCCATGCCACCCCCAAATATTCTCTGGATCTCATTCGAAGACTTCAGCCCTCGGCTTGGCTGCTACGGAGATCGCTTTGCCCAAACACCCAATATAGACCGCCTGGCCGCACAGGGAATTCGCTACGAAAACGCCTTTGCAGTCGCAGGTGTCTGCGCCCCTAGCCGCTGCTCAATCATCACTGGAATGTATCCTACCAGCATCGGCGCCCACCACATGAGGACCACGCACGAGCATCCGATGGCGCCCGACCTCCCGACCCCCTACGAGGTCGTACCGCCGCCTTACGTTCGACTTTTGCCAGAGATTCTACGCTCCCACGGATACTACACCTGCAATAACGAGAAGACCGACTACCAATTCAGCGCGCCCTTCACCGCCTGGGACGACTGCAGCACCAGCGCCCAATGGAGAAACCGACCCTCTCACAAGCCATTCTTCTCAGTCTTCAACAACGTCCAGACCCACGAAAGCAATATGTGGCCGGACAAGGGGCCTCTTCCGAAGATCGATCCCGATAAGTTGGTCCTGCCACCACTTGTTCCAGACACTCCCGCCGCTCGCGAAGCCCTAGCTCGCCACTATGAGAACATCGCCAGTAACGACGCTTGGGCAGGGCAGATTCTTCGCGAGCTCGAAGAGGACGGAGAGCTCGAAAATACGATCATCATGTTTTGGAGCGACCACGGTGAGGGGCTTCCCAGAGCGAAACGTTGGCCCTACGACGCTGGGATAAAAGTCCCGCTTATCGTTAGGATTCCCCACTCTCTTGAAGCCGGTACCGTCAAGGAAGACCTCGTCAGCCTGGTCGACCTCGCCCCCACGACCCTCGCCCTCGCTGGCATCGACCCACCGACTTACCTCGAAGGCCAAGACTTCCTCAGCAGCCTATCCACGCCTCGTAGTTGCATATTCGCGACACGGGACCGGTACGACGAATCCTACGATCACGTCCGGGCCATACGCGACGATCGTTACAAGTACATTCGTAACTACTATCCCAATACACCCTATCTCCAGTGGATTCCCTACCGAAATCGGCATCCTGCGGTGAAGGAACTCTTCCGCTTAAAAGCATCCGGCGTACTGACAGAAGCCCAAAAATCCTTTCTCGGAAATCGCCCGGCCGAAGAACTTTACGATACCGTCAACGACCCCAATGAACTCGTAAACCTCGCTGGAAAGCCGGAGTTCGCCGAGCAGATGCAATCACTCCGCGAACAGCTCGACACGTGGCAAGCGAAGTTTGATCGGTATGGAGATATTCCCGAAAGCCAGATGGTACGCAACTGGCGGCCCGATGGGATACAACCCCAAACCGCTACACCGATAGCCCTAGCTCTCTCCGATGCGACCCTCGGCTATCGAACGGAAGACCCGCTTGCCAAGCTCGAACCGGGCGAGTTGGTCCAACTCCATTGCTCTACCCAAGGCGCATCCATCGGATACCGCTTTGAAGAAGAACCATGGCAGCTCTACACAGAGCCCTTCCTCCTTCCCGCCCACGCCACGACACTCACCGCGAAAGCGATTCGCATCGGCTCTGAGGAAAGTGCCGAGACAACCTACCGTTTAGGTTAACTTAACCCGTGAAGGTGCCGCAGTAGGAACTTCACCCGGGTGACGGCAAATCCTAGCATCATCCCGCATGAATTTACCGCCCCTCCTTCTCGTCGCCCTATTCGCAACCAACGCGGCTTGGAGCTCTGTACACCCAACCCAAGTCAGCGAAAACGGACGCTTCCTCGAAACTAGCGACGGCCAACCCTACTTTTGGCTGGCTGATACCGCCTGGTCCCTCTTCCACCACCTCGACCGCGAGGAGGCAACCGTCTATCTGGAGAAACGCTCCGAGCAAGGGTTTAACGTTGTCATGGCAGTCGCCCTCGCCGAACCAGACGGACTGCGAACCGAGAACGCCTACGGGGAACTCCCGCTACATGACCTGGACCCCTCGCGTCCCAACGAGGCCTATTTCGAGCACATCGACTTCGTCGTTGCGAAAGCGAACGAACTGGGAATCACCATCGGCTTGCTGCCGACTTGGGGCGACAAGTTCAACCTGAAATGGGGCGTTGGCCCCGAAGTCTTCGACCCGCAAAACGCCTTCGACTATGGACAATTCATTGGTAGTCGCTACGCGGATACATCCGTGGTATGGATCCTCGGAGGAGATCGCAGTCCGGAGTCGCAAGCTCACCTCGATATCATCCACGCCATGGCCCGCGGAATACAAGCGGGCGACCACCGCGGCCACCTGATGACCTACCACCCGCAAGGGCACCGGAGCTCATCGCTCTACTTCCACGAATCCGATTGGCTCGACTTCAACCTACACCAAAGCGGTCACGGCAACGTCGACTTCGCGAACTACAAGGCCACCTTACGAGACTACGCTCTCGTTCCAACAAAACCCGCTATGGACGGCGAGCCGTGCTACGAAGACCACCCCGTCAACTGGAAGCCCGAACTCGGTTGGTTCGACGAATTCGACGCCCGCCGGGCAGGCTACTGGTCGATACTATCGGGAGCCTCCGGGCATGCCTACGGCCACCACAGCGTCTGGCAGATGTGGGAACCCGGGAGAGAGCCTATCTCTAGCGCCCGCACTCTATGGCAAGAGGCCATCGACTATCCCGGAGCCCGTCAGCTCGGCTATCTTCGCAAGGCTTTCGAATCGATTCCCTGGTACGACTTAAGCCCCAAAAGCGAGTTGCTGGTGAGCGGACCCAGCACCGGCGCCAATGCCGTTTTGGTAGCGGCCAGTCCGGACCACTCCACGGTTCTAGCCTATACACCGCATGGAGAAAGTTTCACCATCCAATTGCCGGGCATAAAGACTTCAAAAATCGATGCCCAGTGGTTCAACCCCCGCGATGGGGACTCACAATCGTTTGAGCCCAGAACTCCGCAAGTCACCAACCTGTGGGAATTCAATCCCCCCTTCGGAACCGGAACGCGGCAACGATTGGCTTCTCATCCTCGATGCACTTTAAATCGAGGTAGGAATGACGCAGACACGGCCCTTCAGCTTTATCTTACACCTCTTGCCATCAGCCGCCCTCTTGGCGCTATTGATATCAAGTCAAACCACAGCCCAGGAAGATAAGACTCCACCTGATGAGGCAGCCCCCGGCGAGGAGCTGCGGTTCATCGATATCGAGTATGTCGAAAATGGGCATCCGCAGCAAAAGCTGGACCTCTATCTTCCCCATTCGGGAAACGGACCCTGGCCTGTGATAGTGTGGATCCACGGCGGTGGCTGGTTCATGGGCTCGAAAGACAATTGCTTGCCGCTTGAAATGGGATTTCTCGATGAAGGCTTCGCCATCGCCAGCATCGACTACCAACTAACAGGCGTGGCCCCCTTCCCCGCCCAGATCCAGGACGTAAAGGCAGCCGTACGCTGGCTCCGGAAAGCGGCGGCGGACTACTCGCTCGATCCGGATCGCTTCATTGCTTGGGGAGACTCCGCCGGCGGTCACCTGGCGGCGCTGCTCGGGACATCTGCTGGAGAAAAAAGCTTCTCAGTCGGCGCCAATCTGGATCAGTCGGAATCAGTGGCAGCCGTCTGCGATTTCTACGGCCCGACTGAATTTATATCCTTTGTGCAGACACCGGGCTACGAATCCCACGCCGCACCGAACTCTCCGGAGTCGCGGCTCATGGGGGCACCAGTACTCGATCGACCAGACCTTGCAAACAAACTAAGCCCACTAACATATATCGATCCCAGCGATCCTCCGTTTCTCATTATCCATGGTAGTAAGGATACAGTCGTACCCGTTAACCAAAGCGAGCAGCTCGCAAGTCAGCTCAACAGGGCGGGCGTTCCCGTATTATTCGAAATCCTCGAAGAAGCAAAACACGGAGGCCCTGCATTCTCGAGTGACGTTATAAAACAATCGGTTTTAGGTTTCATAAATACATCTTTATATGGCGGACCGCCCCACTCAAATTTAGAAGCAGACAATCAATAATTCAGAATAAATTGCCACACAGACGGGTTTCTAAAGATAAATGCCGTTTGGCTTAACTGGAAAAGCGGAGACGAAACTTCAACGAAGGCGCCAGCGAGCTATCACTCATGTAGTGACAAATCGCGTCGATCGAGTTTGTCCCAGGTCAACCCCGATTACGCAATGAGTAAGCCCCATTCCAGCTATCTGAAGAATCCCACCATAATTCGGTTATGGAGTGACGACGCCCCGAATAATAAGGCGTCAACAAAAGCTGAATACACAGAGGAGAAAAACGGCATAACGCTCATACGCTGTGTGCAAGAGCCGACTATAGAAGTTCGCCTACCCGCTAAACGTCAGATAAACACTCCAACTGTTCTCATCTTTCCTGGCGGCGGTTACGAATGCTTGGCGTATGAGTGGGAAGGAGTTGAGATTGCTAGTTTACTGAACGCCCACGGTATCGCAGCAGTCATTGTCAAATATAGACTACCCGATCCCGAATCGAATATCGCCTCGCACATCGTACCCTTGCTCGATGCAGAACGAGCCATAAGGACCGTGAGGCAAAACGCGGCTGTTTGGGGAATCGACAGAGAACGGATCGGAGTCATCGGCTTCTCAGCTGGCGGTCATTTGGCTTCCACCTTGGGAACACAGTTTACAACTGGAAACGAAAAAGCCCCGGACCCGATCGACCGGCTTTCTTCTCGGCCAGACTTCATGGGACTGGTCTATCCTGCCACCGAGTTCAGCAATTCGGTCTCCGAGTCCGCCTCGCGGGACAACTTGCTGGGCAAGGAGCCCAGCGAGCCCTTGATCGAGCGCTACTCGAATCGGCTGCATATCACACCTGAGACACCTCCCACCTTCCTGCTTCACGCATCCGACGACGAGGTGGTACCAGTTTCCGGTACCGTCTCCTTCTACCAAGCCCTACTCCGAGAAGGAGTTTATGCGGAAATGCATCTATACCCGAACGGGGGGCACGGCTTTTCCCTAGCACACGACAGGGGGCGACTGGCAAATTGGGGCCGTCTTTTCGTCGATTGGATTAAAGCCCTGTGATCTGCCTATTTCCAAAGAATCCAATCCTTGAAACGACACGTTCGTCTTAAATTTCACAGTCTCCCGCGGATGAACTTCACGAGAAAAGTCCAATAAACAAATGCCCGAAAACGCCACCCGTCTATTATCCATAGGAGAAACGATTTTGCCGAAGATCGTCACCGGCTCTTGAAGATCAATTTAAGACACCCCCCTTACACAACCCGTATTTCAATCGATCACCAAACATTTCCCTATGCCCCCTGCTAGCAAAATAGCACTCCACCTACACCGCTTGACCGACGAGCTTCCCTGCTTGCGGGCTCTGTTCGCCTGGATAGATGACGAAAGCCCGCGCCCCAACTCTTCTTGCCTCTTCCGTCGAGAGTTTGAGCTGGTCGAACTCCCGGAAAGCTACGAGATCATCGTCACCGCGGATAGCAGATACAAGCTATGGCTAAACGGCAGCTTGATTGGACGCGGCCCGCTCAAAGGCACGACTCAGCATTACCGCGCCGAGACCTACGATTTGGCGCCCTTGCTAAAGAAAGGAGGCAACGTTTTGGCGGTCGAGGTGCGCTGGTTTGGTTGGCAAGGCCCCGTCAGCGAGGTCCACAGCGAAATCGCGGGCCTGTTCGTCCAAGGCCTAAACGACGAAACGCTCGACACACCGGGCCACTGGCTCGTCACCCGAAACGCTTCCTATTCGCCAAACAGCAGCGCTCCCGAACACCGAGCTTTCCAATTTCTCGGTTGGATGGATAAAATCGACACCGCCAAACATCAAGCGGATTGGAAGGAACTCGATTTCGACGCTACGAGCTGGACTCCAGTGGTTGGCATCGGATTCCCGCCCACTCCAGACCAGTGGGGCGTCGAATCCTCTCACAATCTTGTCCCTCGAGAAGTACCGATGCTTTCAGAGAAGCAATGCGATTTCGCACGCTGCATCGTCAACAGAGAGCGTATCCACTTCCCAGTGAGAATCGAAGAAAGTGAAGGCGGCGAAATATGGCTCGACGTGGGAAGGCTAACCACCAGCTACCCGATGCTTGAATTCGAAGGCGGAAAGGATCGCGAAATCCGTGTCGTCTATGCCGAAGCCCTAGGAGAATGGGTCGATGATCCGCAGTTGGGCAGGGTCTGGCAAAAAGGTCAGCCGCGCGACGATTTCACCCGCCTCGAACCAGACGGTTACTACGACGTACTTACCCTTTCGGGCGATTCCTACCTTTTCGAACCCTTTCATTGGAGAGCCTTCTGGTTCATTAAGATCGAAATCGGGCCGGGCCAAGAAGCCGTGACACTCAAGTCCGCATCGCACCGATTCGTCAGCTTTCCACAGAAATTCAATGCTCGATTTGAGAGCTCGATCCCAGAGTCCGACAGACTACTCGAAACAAGCATACGCACGCTTCAGCTTTGCGCACACGAGACATACGAAGACTGTCCCTACTACGAACAACTTAACTATGTAGCGGATACGCGACTACAAATAATCTCAAGCTACTACCTCGCTAACCAAACCGAACTCGGTAAGCGCTGCATCCGACTCTTCCGCGATTCTATTTGCTCGAAAGGCCTTACCGCGAGCCGCGAACCCTCACGGCGACGCCAGGAAATACCAGCTTTTTCCCTTCACTGGGTTCTCATGGTGCACGATTACTGGATGTGGGTGGGAGAGCCGGGTCGCGATTTCGTCAAAACATGTCTGCCAGGAATCCATAGCGTACTCAGCTATTTCCGCGAACGCATAAACGATAAGGGCTTTGTGGGCGGAGTGAAAAGTTGGTCTTGGATCGATTGGGTAGACGATTGGGACAACGGCATCTCACCGGCCGCTCACGCCGGTACGGGCAGCTCTTACCTTACCGCCCTTTTCGCTCTGGCGGCCCACACAGTGGTCGATTTGCACGAGAAGCTGGGAGATCCTCAGGAGGCCCGCCTTTGGCAGCGGACTAGCGAGACGCTACGGCAAACGATTCGAGATCGAGCTTGGTCCCAAGAAGATGGATACTTTTCAGAAGGTCCGCATCACCAAAGCCACGAACACACGCAGCACACGCAAGCGTTCGCTATCTTGTGCGGTGCCACTACACCCGAACAAAACGCTTTACTAAAGGATAGGATCCTAGACGATCCAGAACTTCACAAGATGTCTATGTTCCAGCGCTTTTACCTTTCGCGCGCCATGCAGGAGATCGGCATTTACCATCGGCTCTTTCCCGAAGTCCTCGCTCCATGGTACCGGATGCTGGAGAACGGTTTCTCGACTTGGCCGGAAAAGGAAGTCGACCCTCGCAGCGATTGCCACGCATGGAACAGCTGGATCGCCATCGATCTCTTCGACAGCGTCCTCGGAGCCCGGCCGGCTAAACCCGGATGGAAGGAAATTGAGCTTCAGCCTCAGTATTCAATTTCCAACTACGCATCAGGAAGCTTCGAGACCCCTGTCGGTGAAATATCGGTATCGTGGTCACGAGACGAGGCTGGCACACTCGCCTTCGAAGCCAAGGTGCCCTTCGGGATCTGCACTCACCTGAAACTACCCGACGGTGACTTCCAAATTTGCGAAAACGGTGGTACGATCAGTTTCTCTTGGGGCGCCAATGACATGGCATTCGCCTAACACTTAATAAGTTCGATGTGTTTGGCCTATCGTCCTGCGGTTCCGATCAATGTCGTTATAGACATGCCCGGTACCGTGAAACTGATTTCACTGCCCGCCAATTGACTAAAGTTGATCGCCTCATGGTCTAGCGTCTCACTTGTCTGATAAGCTGTCCAACTCTCTGCGTATTCGCTATTCTTATACGATAGGCTCACAGGCTGATCGTTATCGGATTGATTGATAATCACCGTCACCAGCTCGCCGCGCTGTTCGTCAATGTACGAACTCGCCAGAATTGAATCGTTAGCACCTTCGAATCGTTCGGTCGTTACGCGCTTAGCCCCAGGTCGGATGTGCTTCCAAAAATGCATCGTCGCATAGGTTTTCTTAGTAGCATTGCGGTGGGCCATGAAATCGTGCTCGGAGCCCTGGCCGCCTTCGCCGCCAGCGAGCTGCCATCCGCAGAAGAGGCTCACATTGCTGTGCTCGAGTGCTACATGAAGCCGTGGAGCAATCCCGCTGGTTATCGGGGCTGGCCATTCGTGCTTTCCCGATCCACCTTCGGTCACCCAGTACGGCAAGCCGAATTGCTTGATCGAGTTCCAGTAGGCGACCGTAGACTGCCTATTGTCGGAACGAATCCCATCCGTGTATCCGTGAGTAGCAAAGGCGTCGAAATACTTCGCCACGTCTGGCGACATCAGGGCATCGACAAATGGCTTGTGACGCACCTCATCGCTATAGTTCGCCATGGTCATATCCTCCGGACCGAAAAACAAGGGCTTCCGCACGCCTTCGCTCTCGAACATCTCGCCCGTAATTCGAACAACTTTCGCGTATTCTTCCGCTGAATACATTGCGGATTCGTACCATTGCGTGAAGAGAAGCTCGTTTTGCAGGCTGATAGCGTAAAAAGGAGTGCCTTGCGATTCCATGTAGCGGCACCACTCCACCACCCACTTGGCGAAATGCTGGTAGTGGCTATCCCGCAAGCGATTGTCGTCGTCGTAATCTCTTTTCTCGCTGAGCAGGAAACCTCCTGCGGTTCCTTTGTGCGAATCGTTTTCCTTCATCCAATGCGGAGGGCTCCAGACCGAACCGATTATACGGACCTCGGGATTAGCCTCGACCATCGCCTTAGCCCAGTCGACATTCACCTTACCCCGCATCCCTGTGCCTTTCCACTTGAAGTTCTCGTAGGAAATATCCTTCCAATCATCGATTGGGTCCGGGCTTATCTCACCCCATATTTGCAGACGAAAGACGCTCATGCCCAACTCATTAGCGGCGTAATCGGCAAAGGTCTCGTCATAGAACAATGGAATCATCGGAGCCGTCCACCCATTTATGGAGCTGCCAAATCCCTGCACAGTCTGCTTGGTCTCGCCTGCATCGACGGACAGTTGCGTGACGTTCTCTCCTTCGCAGGAGGCGATTAGGAGGCCGGCTGCAAGCGCGACGCTAAAAAAGTGGAGTGGCTTCATTCTTCTGGGGGGCTTCGAGTGATTGGTCCAAGACGTGGATAAACAACTGATAAAGGTGATTTCTCGGCCCGAATAAAGTGATACCGTGCACCGCTGATCCCGTTATGTTCAACGGTCGTACCCGAGCTGCAACGGCAGGAAACGAGCCTGAGTTGGAATTTGCGTTTGCGACTTAACGAGATCCGTAGATTCGATAAGGGACTCTCTTGGATGGGTTGATTCCTATGCGGGAGAACCCCCGATACCTTGCCCCTAATCCTCCGATGAAAATCGTAACCAATCAGAAAGAGATCCCATGGACCTGGGTCTTCGTGCTGCTAATGCCATGGTTTGCCCACAACATGTGGGAGACGATCTCAGCTCAAGGGATGATTTTCACGCTTAGGAAATTCTATGACGACCCGGCATTTATGGGTCTGATCCTGAGCACCAACTACGCTTTCAGCCTCACTGTTGGCTCTGTGGTAGCGTTTGTCACCGACTACATTTGGACACCTATGGGACGCCGACGCCCCGCTCTCATGATCGCCTTCTTCGGAGGAGCTTTGATGAGCTTTTTCATTCCATTCGCCTCGACTGGTTGGGCTGTGATTCTATTCATCATCGGATATCAGTTCGTGGTCGACTTCGCGGTTTCATTCGAGCCGCTGACAATGGAGGTCGTACCGCCTCAGCAACGCGGTCGGTCTGGATCAGTCACGCATTGGTACAAGACCGCGGCCACCGCCGTCACCTTCGGCGTATTAATCGCTAACTTCGACAACGAGTTCGATCTCGGTTGGATCCAGTTCAACGGCGAGAAGCTGATGTACTGGACGAATTCCGTGGTGCTCGCACTTTGCGGCTGCCTTATCCTCTTTTTCGTAAAGGAGAAAAAGCCGAAGCATTTCGAGCGGCAATCTATCCGTAAACTCCTAGTTCAGCGTTTCTTTATCGAGCTGACTCGCCCGACCATCCTGCGCCTGATGGGCCTGGCGCTCGCAATTCAAACCTTATGGTTCGGGCTCCTGCAATACGAAGGGTTGCTCATCACCGAACAATGGGGGTATGAGAAAAGCGAATACGGATACTTGTCTACCGCTAGCCTTATCGCTACGGTGGCCCTAGTCCCCTTCGCCGGTTGGCTGTCGGACCGCTTCGACAGATTGTTCCTGTTAAAAGCGGGGCTGATCGGGGTCGTTGTCCTCAAGTTTATTTTCTATAGCTACATCGAGTTCGTGGTCGTCGGGCAACCGAGCATCTACGCTGTCTTCGCCATGGGAATGATAAAGTCTACCGCCGGGGGCCTCATCGCTGTAGCCTGCATCCCGCTGCTTTTCGACTTCGTCCCCAACGCTCGACTCGGTACTCTCGGATGCGGTCTCGGCTTCACGTTCGCCTTATCAAGCTTCATCGGTACGAACGTCATGGGCAACTGGATCAAGTTCGCTTCCCGCACCGTGTACGACATGCCCGAAGGCACGTACTATTACTTCGCCGGCTATCACTGGCTACTCCTCACCGGCGTCTTAGGCATCTGCTACGTCTTCTACTTCCAAAGGGCAGAGAAACGCGGAGCGATCGTCCGTATAAGCAAAGCGGAGCGTGAGGAGTCCGGCGAAGGAGAAGGCTGACCTTTCAAACTCAGACGGGGGCTTGCGCTGTCGAAGCACTGTACCACTCCGCATCACGGTCCAGCGGCACCAGCAGACGGGCGCCAAGCTTTGCAAGTTGGCAAACCAGCTTTACGGGATAATCTACTTCAACAAGTGCGGCACTTTTCCCGTTAAACATGGTCGTATGTTCCGAGTGCGGACCAGCATCGACTACAGCCGCACCCCCCCCCAACGATTCCCGTCGCTACCGATTTCACCCCAAGCCCAGGAGCCCCCATGTCCGATACCCCGTCCAGCAGTCACGCCCACCCGCGGGTCACTATGTCGACCATCGCCCAGCAAATCGGCGTTACCAAAACCACCGTCTCTCTCGCCTTACGCGACCATCCGAGTATTTCAAAAGCCACAACCGAGAAGGTTAAGACACTCGCGAAGAAACTTGGCTACCGACCCGACCCCGCCATCTCAGCAATCGCCACCCAGCGGTGGAGTATTGGCTCGCCCAGCAGCGGACGCGTCATCGCCTATCTTCGCCACGAACACGAGCATGCGAAGTCGACTCAAGGCGTCTACCTCGAGGCGGCGAGTCGTCGAGCCTATGAATTGGGCTACAAGCTAGAGCCTTTCAACGTCGACGAGTATCCAAACGCCACGTCGATCAGCAGAGTACTCTACTCGCGCGGCATTCGCGGAATCATCGTTCCGCCCATCGCCAACCCTAATTCTAAGCGAGTGCTCTACATCGAGTGGGACAAATTCACCGCTGTTTGCTGTGGCATAGGCCGCGTAAAACCACAGCTGCACACCGTCACTCCAGACACTTTCGCTCACACGCACCTCGTCTGGAAAGTGCTGCAAGAGGCCGGTTACAAGCGAATCGGAGCAGCCCTGATGAAGCACAACCCGCTCGCTTACGACGATCTACTAAGAGTGGGGGCAAGTACCGCAGCCATCCATTTGCTCGAACTCGAGGAAGCCGCTAAAATACCGATTTTCACCGGAGAGTTCGAGGACAAGAAATCGTTGATCAACTGGTACGAAAAACATCGTCCGGAAGTGCTGCTTGGCTTCAACCAATCGGTATGGGAAACACTGGACGAAGCGGGGTTCGACCTAGCAAGTGAAACTGAGTTTGTAAGCTTGCTCACCCCAGAAGGTTGCGAATGGAGCGGCATCGTCCACCACTACGAAGAAATCGCCGTGAAAGCCGTCGAGCTCCTCGACAGCGAACTCCGACACAATCAATGGGGCCTCCCAAAAAACCCAAACACCATGCTCGTCGTCCCCAAGTGGAACGATGGCAACACGCTCCGCGTGAAACCCGAGCTGCATGAGGGACGAATTGTATCGATAAAACCCCACGAAATTGAGGCGCCTGCACTCAAACCACTGGAAGAGCCAGAAGCCCTAACCACAATCAATTACAGTCGATAGACACTTTCTCATTCCCCGCCTTGAAGACGAACACGGAAACCCGCCTGTCCCGCTTCGGCCGCATGTGCCGGCAAAACGACTTCAAGTCGTTTAAGTCCGTCCATCTGCTTGTCAGCTGGATGTGGAGGACTCTGCAAAGAAACGACATTCAGCGCAGCCCCTGCTGGCTCCAATACTTGAATACGCAACGTTTCTCCGTCTTGCCTTAATACAGTGCCTTCGGGACTGGTCTCAACCTGAGCTTGGGTCGTAAGCTGCCACGCTACCTTCTGTGCTTCCCCAGAGAAGACCACATGGTCACCGATTTCCACGGTTCGATCGTCGATCACAGAGAAAGTCCGTTCCGCCTTCTCCACCTTGGATCCGAGCGGTTCTGATAAATCGACGGTCGCGGTGCGAGCCTCTCCATCGAAGGAAGTGATATTGGCCATTCCGCTAGCGATGTGTAGGGAGTCTGCCACCGTGAGGGTACTATGCCCGAAATTATTCTTGGTGAGAAGGTGCCAACGAGCACTGTCCTGCGCGCTCGACCAAAGATTTCCGCCGTGCTCTGAAAAGTAGGCTTCGAGTTCCGAGTAGCCTTGGTTACCCATATCGATGGCCCAGCGAACCCCGTCGAGCTCTAAGATAAACGAACCTGCATCCATATTCCCATGACCATTGGTGGCTTTGCCGCCCTTAAACGCTAGATACAGAGCTTTAGCGTCTTCGTGACTCGAACGGAAAACTCCGATAGGATTATCTCCGTGACCTACCCAGTTCAAAGGCAGCGGAGACGATGAGCGTTCTTGAAATTCGAGAAACCAAATAAACTCCACGGGCAGTAATCGCCCTGACGTGCTACTCGGTGGGAGGACCAAATCCCGCAACCCAATCACCTCTTCCCGCTGCAAGTAACGGACTTGGCCCGTCTCCTTCGCGAACCAAGATTGAGCAGACATGTAGCCGCCTGACGTTTTGCTGTCATAGAAATCATAATACATACCGCTCGGAGCATTGATGAGGTGTACGAAGTCCGCGCTCTCGATGAATCCCACTGCGTCATCGAGACGAAAACGATCTCCGAGCGCCGTATCCAACATATCGAACAGAACGACATTGAACTGTGTTCCGTAACCCCAATACATCGCCCCTTCGACGTAAACTCCATCCGGTCCGTACGTCTCCAAGACACGTGGCAGATGCTCGATCATGCGGTTAATCGCATCAGTCGCTAATTCAGGATGCTCCTCAGCGAGGACTAACGCAGCGGCTACGATGCCAGCATTACAGACTTGATTCCAGTTGTTCGAACTGACGAACGCGCCCCTATTTTCAGGCTGGGCTCCTGTCTCAAGACCAAGTTCGAAAAGAGCCCTGCGAGCAGTCTGCGATACTCCCGCATCGAGGTCGTCCCCAACCCAGTCCAGCGCCAAGGCAACTCCTAGCGACATTTCAGCCGTATCAAGAAAATGGGACGGATTCCAGTCGTCGAAAGAGCTGACCGCTAAAAGCACTTCCTCCAAGCAGTTCAGGTACTTTTCATCTCTCGTCATCTTCCAAGCAAAGGAAAGGTAAACCAATCGCTTTAGGCCCTTTCGCGAGACCGCCAGCAGGCGTTTTCCGTCCAACTTTCGCTCCAGCATCGGCAAGTCAATAATACCATCCGCCTGCGACATGATAAACGCATGGTAGGCAGCGGCAGCTTCATCGTTTTCAACCGCTTGCGTTATCGATTGCTCCAAGCCGTCCCGCCAGATCAATCGCGGACGGGCGGATTCTCGCAGAGTCTGGAGAAGCCACTCGGAATCGATCTGCTTCCGCGGCTGGCTTTGGGCTACTAGGTTTGTGGACAAAATGATGAAGAGGTTTAACAAAACAAGCCTGGCGATCCGAATCATACTAAAACGCAAACAGCACCATAGCCCGCCTCAAGCTTCATTCAACTTAACCCGTTGAAATATTGAAGTAACGAAAAGCGGTCTTGGATTCTGACTCACCTGTTTCCGACATAATCCTGGCCTCGAGCTCGGGGTGCATTCAGCCCCTGCCAAGTCACCGATGATGCACAACGCCCCTCAAATCGCTAATAGTCCCCCGAAATGGCCGTGGCACAGTTAGTGCAACGCGTTTGCGATGCCAGAAACAAGCGGTTCCCCTCTTCCCGAGCCTATCCCAATAACGCTCAAAATTAACGGATCGTCCCACTCTATTGAAGTGAGACCGTGGAGCACCCTTCTGGACGTCCTTAGAGATCATATCCACCTCACGGATACGAAGATCGGTTGCGATCATGGACAATGTGGAGCCTGTACGATTCTCCTCAACGGCCAGAGAATTAACTCCTGCCTCAGTTTAGCTGTCATGCACAACGGCGACGAGATAACAACGATCGGCGGCATCGCTGATTGTGAGAACCTACACCCATTGCAGCAAGCGTTCATCAAGCACGACGCGTTGCAATGCGGCTATTGTACACCCGGCCAGATCTGCTCGGCCATCGGACTCGTATCCGAGGGTCATGCCAAAAGTCGTGAGGACATTCGCGAGCTGATGAGCGGCAACCTCTGCCGCTGCGGCGCCTACACCAATATCGTCGATGCCATAGAAGAAGTTATGCGCAGCGAATCCTCTACGACATGAGACCTTTCAAGTATAACAGACCCCTTGATCTTGCCACTGCTAGCAATGCAGGCACTAGCGGATCATTCATCGCAGGAGGGACGAACCTACTGGACTTGATGAAGTGCGACGTCGAGCAACCCAGCCAACTCGTCGATCTAAACCATCTCGGTCTCGGCTCCATTTCGGAAACGGCTGACGGCGGACTCGAATTAGGAGCTCTAGCGACAAATACTACTACTGCCTACCATCCCATCGTCCAAGAGCGCTACCCGATTCTCTCGCGAGCAATTCTCGCCGGAGCCTCACCACAACTAAGAAACAAAGCAACAAATGGTGGGAACCTCTTGCAGCGGACACGCTGTCCTTATTTTTTCGATACAGACTCACCCTGCAACAAGCGTGTACCTGGCTCCGGCTGCCCTGCTAAAGAAGGGTACAGCAAACTGCACGCAATCCTTGGTGCCAGCGACAGTTGCATCGCGACCCACCCTTCCGATATGTGCGTCGCCTTGCGGGCGCTCGACGCTACGATCCGAGTTTCAGGTCCCCATGGAGAACGCCGAATCGAATTCGCCGATTTCCATCGATTGCCCGGCGACCAGCCGGAGATCGAAACAAGTCTTGAAAAGGGAGAAGTCATCACCGCCATCCTACTACCGGCGGATGGCTTTGCGGATAACTTCGCTTATTTCAAGGTCCGCGAACGTGCCTCCTATGCCTTCGCCCTTGTTTCCGTAGCGGCGGTCGCTCGCCTGGAAGGCAACCAGCTGAAAGAGGGACGCGTCGCCCTAGGTGGAGTCGCAGCAAAACCTTGGCGAGACCTCGAGGCCGAATCCCTACTCTGCGACCAACCCTGCAACGCCGAAACCTTTGGAAACTTTGCGGACGCTCTCCTGCAGTCAGCTAAGACATATCCCGGAAATAGGTTCAAAGTACCCATGGCCCGCGCAGCCATCGTTCGAGCTCTAAGCGAGGCAACCCACCTAAACCAGTTATAAGCCATGCCGACGAAACACATAGGGCAACCCTACGACCGATCAGATGCGCGAGACAAGGTGCTTGGGCGCGCGACCTACACAGCAGAGCACTTAGTGCCCGACCTCTTGCACGGACATGTCATTTCGAGCAAGATAGCATGTGGCCGTATCACCCATTTAAATACTGATCACGCTCTAAAAATCCCAGGGGTTATCGCTGTGCTCAGTCACAAAACCGACTTCAAGACCGCGCGATTCGATCTGAGCTACAAGGACATGGACTCGCCACCAGGCTCGCCCTTTCGGCCTTTCAGTACACCAGAGGTAAAATTCGCGATGCAGCCAATCGCCCTCGTGGTCGCGGAATCCACAGAGTTAGCCCGCTACGCCGCCAGATTGGTTGAGGTAACCTACGAGGTCGACCCCCATAACACCGACCTCATGGGAAGCCTTTCCGAGAGCAAAGCCGGCAAAGGACTGCGAGCTGGGGTAGAGTCGCCGTCCAACCGCGGGGACTTCCGGGCAGCTTACAACAAGTCAGAAGTTCAGACTAGCAGCGACTACCTTCACCCCAGCCAGCATCACAACCCGATGGAGATGCATGCCTCGATCGTGCACTACCACGACGAAAAATCGCTAACCATTTACGACAAAACTCAAGGGGTCAAAAATTCGCAGCACTATGTGACCATGGCCTTCGGATTGAGGAAGAAGAACGTTCGCGTGCTATCTCCCTTCGTCGGAGGCGCCTTCGGTTCGGGATTGCGGCCACAATATCAACTTTTTCTCGCCACCCTAGCCGCCCTTGAGCTGAAGCGGTCGGTCAAAGTTCAACTGACACGGCCGCAGATGTTCTCTTTCGGCCATCGCCCCAAGACCCACCAGACCGTGTCTCTAGGTGCGAGCCGCGACGGAAAAATCAACGCCATCTTTCACCACGCCGTCGGCGAGACCTCCCGTTTTGAGGACTATATAGAAAACGTGGCTACGTGGGCCGCCAAGCTCTACGATGCGGAAAACGTAGAACAGCAATATCGTATCGTTCCATTGGATACCTACACTCCTCTTGATATGCGAGCTCCGGGAGGAGCCTCGGGTCTATATGCCTTAGAGTGCGCCATGGATGAACTGGCCACCGAACTAAAAATGGACCCCCTGGATTTGCGACTGAAAAATTATTCAGAAGAAGACCCGAGTGCGGGAAAGCCATTTTCAAGCAAAGCCTTGAAGGAATGTTTCGCCCAAGGCTCTACTCGCTTTGGCTGGGACAGCCGTCATCAGAGAACGGATACGCCCTATGGCAAGCACCGCGGCAGCGGGATGGCCACTGGGATTTGGGATGCACTGCAGTTCCCGACTCGAGCTGCAGCCACACTGGCATCCGACTTGAAACTAGAAATTCGGATCGCCACCGCCGACATCGGCACAGGCACCTATACAATCATGAAGCAAATCGCGGCTGAAGAGCTCGGTCTCCCAACCGAAAGCGTCGACGCGAAACTGGGAGATACCGACTTCCCTTTCGCTTTCATCCAAGGCGGGTCTGCAACCGCTGCTTCGGTCGGTTCCGCAGTACGCAAAGCATGCCGCAAGGTTCAGAAGCAATTACTCAAAGAAGCGGGTAAAATGAAGAATTCCCCTTTTCAACACGCGGACATAGATGACGTAGTATTCGAAGACGGACTGCTAAAGCGAAAAGACGATCCGCAAATGCAGACCTCGCTGAAACAGATCTTCGCAGATCGTGATATCGACCAAATCGACAAAAAGTGCACCTGGACGCCCAACCTATTAAAGCAGCGTAAGTACTCTATGAATACACATTCCGCTGTTTTCGTGGAGGTCGAGGTAGACGCCGACGTTGGGTTCGTCTCGGTCGAACGAGTTGTCGTCGCAGTCGCCGCTGGACGTATCCTTAACCCCAAGACAGCTCGTAGTCAGATCCTCGGTGGTGTTGTTTGGGGCATATCCATGGCCCTGCACGAGGAATCCTACATGGACAATTCCCTGGGACGCTTCATTAACCACGACTTCGCCAACTACCACATTCCAGTGAATGCCGATATAAAGGATATCGAAGTAATCTTCGTCGAGGAGGACGATACAGTCGTGAATCCGCTTGGAGTGAAAGGACTGGGCGAAATCGGCCTCGTCGGCGTGCCCGCCGCGGTGGCGAACGCAGTTTTTGACGCGACTGGCAAGCGTGTGCGCGAGCTACCGATAACTCCAGATAAACTATTTGCAGAACCTTAAGGACAAAAAAGCGCCGACCCGAAGGTCGACGCTTAGACGTTTAACTAACTCAGTTGAACCAGCCCCGCCAGCACTGCTAGCGGAGCTTTATATAAAGATTAGAACAGGAAGTTCGCGCTGAAGGTGTAGGTGCGTGGATCGAGGTAGTAGAAGTAGGTATCCAGCGAATCGGAGTTTGGGTTGTACTGGGACCCGAGCACCTGCAAATCGTCGTTGTCCAAGGCATTGCTGATGTTCATTTGTAGACGAACATCAACCTTTTCGCTGACGGTGAACTCGTAGCTAGCCATCGCGCTGTAGGTTGTGTACGCCCCACCCCAGAAAGTGCGCGGCTCCGGGCTATCAACCGAACCAGGGTCGATCCCGAGGATTGCATCTCCTCGGTAATTGAATCCACCACCGAGGGTAAGCCCCTCGAAAGCTCCGTCGTTGAAAGTGTAAGCCGTGAAGAGGTTCGCGCTCTCGGGGCGGTAGTTAACTTCTCCTACACCTTCGCCAGCTTGCTTGTAGGTGAGGAATTCCTGCAGTCCATTGACGAGATCGCCAACCGTGTTGTCTCCTAAGAAGCCAGGCGACGAATCGAAGTCATAGGTAAGGCCAGCGTTCGCATTCCAAGTATCGATGTGCTTGGACATATACGCGTCAAGTCCTGTACCCAAATTCGAGACGACATTATCCGCATCGCTGTAGTTGAACGAAATGCGCCAATTCTCGGTTGGGTTGGCCACGATCTCGAGTTCGATTCCATCGGATACCTGCGACTTAGTTTCCGCCCCGCCAACTTGGTGGCCGTTTGGATTCTCTGTATCAGTTTCCCAAAGCGGATCGCTCGGGTCGGTGCGACCAGCAGCGTTGTTATCGATGGTTGTCCAGATGGCATTGATGTAGTTAACCACGTTACTGGTAAATCCTCCGCCTACAGCGTTGTCCTGAGAAACTTTATAGTAAGCGAGGGTAGCATATACCTTCTCATTTAAGTTCACCTTTACGCCAAAGTCCTCGCCGGTGCCTTCTAAGGCTCCGATTTCCATGTCCGTACGGAGATCTCGGTCTTCAAAGCGCTGAGCGCCTGCTTGGGTTTGGAAGTTCGTAGACTTGTTGGCAAAAATGCTCAGCCAATCAACTCCCGGGATATCGTAGACAAAGCCGATGGAATAGGTGTCACCGCTTTCGGTCTGGGCGAAACTTGGAGCTTCGAGACCAGTGACCTCACCAAGGTCGTCGTTAACTCTACCCCAGTTGCTGATTGAAACGTCATCGCGACGAGCGCCTAAGGTGGTTACGAGCGAATCGTTCAGTAGCTTGCTCTGGAGGGCAATCGCAGTAGACTCGATTTCAAACTCGCTTCGGCTCATGCTATTGCGAATCCACCCCGGCTGGAATGCGTATCCAAGGCTTGGATCTTCTCCCCATAGGATGCTGCTCGGTAGCGGGTTTTCCCAGGGATCTGGCACACCGCGCTCTGACAAGTTAGGTGACATGTAGTCGACGTGGACTGCGCGCCCGGGATAATTTGCTGAGTCAAACCAACGATCGTTGCGGGGGCGATTCGGAGATACGTTCGTCTCACGATATCCTTCCGAAAAACGTCCCGTGGTGGACTTTTGAGCGAAGGCCATGAGGTTGTGCGTGCCCCACTTGTCGCCTGGCTCAATCTTGTAGTTGGCGCTGAGGCGAATATCTTCCTGGGTTTCCTCGAGGTTTGTGTAGCTCGGGTTAGCGAGCACGAGGGTCTTGTTGAGCATTGGGTTGTTGATCAGCGAATCGAAGATCAAGGTGCCCTTACCTGCGCCCGGTTCCCCGCGCTCTCCGTGCGGCGGTGCGAGCTCCGCGTTGTAGGAGCCATCGTTGTTAAACGTTGGCAAGGTGCTCATAATATCCAAGTTGTACTTGATCTCGTTGAAGCCGACCACGTTCTTGTTCTGGCGTTCGTTCGTAGAATCGTTTGCCGTCAGGTTGAGGTTTAGGTTCTGACCAATCCGGTGATCGATCGAAAACCCTAAGGTCTGATAGTCGTTATATTGATTCGCTCCGGGACCCACTGGGTTCGCCCGGCGCGGTGCGACAGATTCATCATGATAAAAGGTAGGCGTATCAAATACGTTAACAGGACCCCCTGACACACGATAATAGCGTCCACCTTCTTCGCGACCTCCCACGTGGATAAACTTGCCGGCGAGCGGTCCCGTGGTCATGAGGATGTTAGGAGTACCGAGGTGGTGAGAGCGGCGCTCGAAATCGTCCGGATTTCCTGGTGTGAGATAATCGGGAAGGCCGTTCGAGTCAGGATTGACCCCAAAGCCCCAATATCCAGCTTGCGGAAGGTTGTCGCGCTTTTGCGTGTAGTTGTCATCGCCTGCTTCCCATGGGGACTCAGGAGTACCGTAGTCGAAGTAGTGAGAGCCATTCCACTCCCACTGTCCCACACCATCGAGCGGAGCCCAAGGGCGTACCCGGTTTTGGTTTAAAACACCCGCCTCGCCCGTGAAGCGAATCTCGGTGTTCTCGGAAAGGCGTGCGGTCGCAGCCAAGGCGAATCGTTCTTGGTCGTCACGCGCAAAGTCCTTCCAGCCATCTTTCTGCTGGTTCAGGTAATTGAAGCGAACCCCGAGCTTGTTGTCCAAAAACGCTTGATTGGTATCGAGAGTATAACGCATCAAGCCGTAATCACCCACCTTCACGCCTAGATTCGTGAACTCGGTTTCGGTAGAGGCGCGCTTGACTTGCGTATTAATGATACCACCCGGACCGCCGACACCGAATATAAGCGAATTCGGACCGCGAGCGATTTCGATACGTTCTATATTGAAGCTGTCCGATGCGATGAGCGTCGAAAAGTAATCGCGTGTCGCGGCGGCGTTACGATAACCGCGTACTTGAAAATTGTACTCGCTTCCCACGAGCCCGTTTCCCGTGACCGCCCCGGCATTGGTTCCGCCGCCGCCAATATCATTGCCGGCGTTTAAGCCGTAGCCAATGGCTTCGTTAATATTATCCGCGCCGATATCCTTAATGTACTGATCAGTCATTACGGACAAAGCAACGGGAGTATCGGCGAGCGAAGTGTTCAATCGACTACCAGCGAGTGTCGAGTTGGCTCGGTATCCTTGGTCTTTCGAACCATCGACGACAAACGGAGAAATGTTGAATACTTCTTCAGATTCCTCCTGTGAATATAGCGAAACGCTCGGCATCGCCAGCAAGGCAATACTCGAAACGGCTAATGCGGTTCTTCTTGTTTTGATCATAGGGGTACGAATGGGTTATGTTCGGATCACCTTGGACTTGGGTGGAACAGGGTGACGGTAGGTTTGGTAGGTTTAATAGGGTAAACTTGAAAGTGCTCATAAAAGTACCTCTACCACGGTCTCGATAAATTCAGCTTAGCACTTAACTCGTAAAACAAGGGTCATACCAACCTCTTCAAAGGAGTTAACCCGATGTACAGCAGGAACGAAGACATAGCTTTTTCCCTCGATCTGTATCTTCCACACCGCCTCGCGTCTTACTATTTAGCCTGCGGACTACGCACCTCAAGCACTGCGCTGAGAGGGAGCACGGACTCGCAAGTAAGTTCCAAACGGTAGCGCCCAGCCAAAAGCGGAACGGAAAGGGCCGTAGTCTCAGGCTCGGCAATCAACTCTGTACCAGCCCGCAGGGCAAGCGATTCGTTAACGGAAGCGAACTCGCTAACTTTCCAGTGACTATTTTCTTCCACGGGGACCCATGCTTCCCCACTATGTACTGACAATTTCAATACATTACCCGATACAGTAGAATATATGACACCGCTCGCCTGTAACAAAACAGGCTCATTACCCTCTAGCACGAATTCGAGCGCCAACGGATCCGAGGCACTCGTAGTTCCGAATACTCGAGCTTGCTCTACCCCATCGGTCTCGCTGATAAGCCGCGGAGCATCAATACCACCGACACTGTTGGACACTAAATAGAGACCAGGACCCGCTATCTCATTTTCACTAACGGCGTGTTTCGGGCGAAGGACTTCCTCTGCTCGGTAATCAAGTTGAAGCAGTGGCAGTTCCCCTTCCGGTCCCGCAAGATCCATCTCCAACCTCGAAAACGCTGCTCCCGATTCGCCCGCCCGTCTCAGAGAAGCGAGCTTTACAAATGCCTCTACCCCCACACGCGAACCGAGGACTCGGCCGACCAAATCGTCAGCCCGCACGTGAATTCCACCAAACAACCGCGACAGGCCAGCCTGATCAGCCGCATCGTAATAGGTCGCCCACTGCAAAGTGACGTCCGAGCTGGGACCAGCCTCGAATTCTAGGAAGGCATTTTCTGGAAATACAAACTGACCCATCCCCCCTGGGAAAAACGGATCACCTGTCAACAGGGTCATCACCTCGGCCCCTGCTCGGCTAAAAGTGCTGTGACCCGAAACGTAGGCTGCGAATGCGGGAGTGACGAAGGTGCTGCGTTGGTATGGCACCCAATCTTCAGCCAGGATCCAGCCAACTCCTCCTACCTCTGTATGCGAATCGCCGGGTTCGCCAGCCCAAGCGAAGACGGCGACTTTGCCTGTACTCTCGCTAAGGTGCTCGTGCCGTTGCCCCTTTGCGACGCTCTCCGCCGAAACGAGCTCGATCAATCCGGGGATCAGAGGAAACCCGTCAGGATGAAAGGAGGGCAGAGTTGGATCACTCGACTGACCATTACCCCCGAAGTAGCGGATCATCGTAATCGGCCGCGAATAGTCGTACTGACGCTTCAGGGTCCAGGCTGCAACCGCCGCATCATGCATGGCTCCGTTTATTGCAAGGTATGCTGTGACATCCCACTCGAGCCAAGTAAGCTTCTCACCTTTTCCCATGAACCGTCGTTCAAACAAGGGATGGTCGCTGATCTCGTTGTGCAAGGTATTCCAATGCCCCGGAGGCGTTTCTGAGGCAGGACCGTCGGCCCAAAACTCAGCCAATATCCTTCCGTAGTCCGCCCGCTTTACCCAGTTGGGTGCATACGGCTGGCCGTTGAAAGGATTAATAGGTCGCCCTGTTCCATCATTCGTACCGAGCGGGTTTCCGAGCAAGGCACTCGGCGAGATATCGATCAATTCGTTGTCCTCAGGATTCAAATACGATGAGTAGCGCAGCACTTCTATCGCAGCCTCTTTGAATATCTGTTTTCCTTCGCCCACATATTGTGGCGGAGGGCCAGGATCGAAGCTGATTGTGCTTGGGGTCGGCTTGGGCAAGGCAAAGGTTTTTACCTCTCGCCAGCTCACGCCGAGAAAGCTCTGGGTCAATTCTCCAATCGGTATCCCATTTTGCGATACGGCGTCTTGGAACAAGAGCGGCTGCCAACGATTGATATCGACCACTTGCGTACCGCGCAGTGAAACCGGCATGGGTTTGTTGACCGGCAAATATCCACTCGTGTCCGCGTACTCTTCAAGTTCGTTCGCACCATCTGCGTAGTTGATTTCCAATACCGAGTTTCCAATTCGATTTCCCACCGCTGCAGGGCTGTCACCCTCGTCCGTCTCATTGTCGGGATCGAAACCCAGCTGCTCCATTAGCCACCGAAATCCATACAATGACGCCTGCGCCCCCGGACTCTTCTCATAGCGCTTCGCGAGTAGCGTGTAAGCGGCGTGGCTAATCGCTTCACGCTGGGCAGCTCTCCTGTCGTCACCCCACGCGTCCTCAGGCAACGTCTCCTTATGAAACGCAGGATCTGCGTTATCCCATTGTCCGACTTCATAAGCCCAATATGCGTCCCACATGGCAGCTGAGAGATGGTATAGATTACGCGAGTGTTTGGTTGGGTCGGGAAAATCCCGTCGTATCGCTTCCAATAGAAATTCATTCCACCAACGGGCGACAGAATGTTCCTCCAAATTGAAATCAAGCGTGAGCTCCACCTCGCGGCTGTGCACCGTCGTATCACCATTGGTTACTTCTGCATAGTATACGCCTTCGTCGAAATTCGCTGTGCTTTTGATCAAGAGCTCACGACCCGTCGCGCCCGCAATGGCTTCGCCATCTTTGAACCATTGGAGCGAGGGTTCAGGGTAGCCCTCAACCTCCGCTCGCAACTCCACGCGATCGCCTATCCCTATCAGCTTTGGAACTTCCGGATGAAAGCTGAAGTACGGCGATGCGACACCCGTAGCGGGTTCGATTAACTCGTGTACTCGATTTACAGATACATTTTCGAGGCCTTGTACAATCCCAGAGGGCCAAGTGACCTCGATGTGGTCCACTGTGTCATCGCTAGTCCCTAGTCCAAAATGCAAAAAAGACTCACGTTGTCCGATATAGGCGTTGGTCGGATTATATATAAGAGTTTGCGTCGCACCCGCTTCGGTGACGCGGACCAAGGCTCCATAGCCATCCCGGTTAGATCGCGTACCAGTGAACGCGAACCGTATCCAGTTGTTACCGTTCTCCGAAGCGTCGCTGCGGTAGACTACCGGATCGCTGAAGGCGTTGACCACCACTAGGTCTTCGTCGCCGTCGTTATCGAAATCCAAGACCAGCAAAGCACGGCCGTAAGCGGTGTCCTCGATGCCGGACTCTAGTGTTGCGTCGTCGAATTTTCCCGAACCGTCATTCAGGAACAACGTAGTCGGGTCGTCTGCAGATCCTGGATTGGCTTCCGGATCATCGGGCACGGGCATACCATTGGTGACCACAAGATCGAAGTCGCCATCGTTGTCGTATTCAAAAAACGAAGCGCCCCAACCCCAACCCGGCCGTGCCACGCCGGCTAACTCAGAGACCTCCTCGAAAACGCGGTTTCCTATATAACGGTAGAGCTTGCTGCCGGAGCACAGTCCTTCCGTTTGGCAATGTAGCTCATCGAAGATCGCGGAAACGTAGAAATCCAAGTAGCCGTCCGCATCGCAGTCTGCCACCGCGACGCCCATGCCACTCCGGTCCAAACCTACGCCCGAGACTTGCGTCGTCTCCTCGAAAGTCCCGTCACCGTTGCTCCAAAACATCCGGCTCCGTATGAAGTCGGCGACCAAGGCGAGGTCCGGCCACGAGTCGCCATCAAAATCCGCCCACCCCGACGAAAAGCTCCATTGGGAACTATCGAAGTCACCAATGTCCAATCCAGCCCCGATGGTCGCGTTTTCAAAATGCCCGGGTGCCTCTTCCCCACGATTTCGCAGAAGCGTGGAGTGACGGTCGCTGTCAATAGTACCCTGAATTCCCCACTGGCTTACGTAAATGTCGAGGAAGCCGTCGCGGTTATAATCGACCAATCCTACGCTGTACCCATCGTGGTCGAGCTGCGTAACTTGGTTCGCCGCACCTCGCTCTGCTGAGCGTTCCACGAAATGCCCTGTCCCGTCGTTTAAGTAGAGCAGGAAATGCTTCGAGGCATAGGGGACCATAAGGATATCTGAGTCACCATCGTTGTCGAAATCTCCGGCTCCGAAAGCCGCGGCGTCGATTTCACCAACAAATCCACGTTCGTCCGCTTCATTTACGAATGTACCATCCCCCTGGTTTATGTAAAGCAGCGGGCGCCCTTGGTACCTCGCCAGCAAGATGTCGCTAAATCCGTCCCCGTTCACATCTACCACCGCCGCTCCGCCGTGGTTGTTTATGTCATCTTCGATCGTAGCTTGAACATTTTCCAGACCGGTTGTGCCAGATACATCGAGAAACGCCGCTTGGCATAGGGAACCGGTCCCGAGAAATAGGGAAAGCGCTGCGCAACCTGCAATGAATCGATTGAAGGGCATCTTCTGGGGCATTCGAAATGCAGCGGATGAGAGGGGCCTTACCGCTGTTCTCCTTAAATGGTAGGGGAGTGACTTCAGTTAACCCCTGCAGCCTTTTATCCCGTAAAGTTAGCTTTGCTTAGCGGGAAGAGCTTCGAATACTCAAAAAACGTAAAGGCTGCACAATCCACTGAAGAATCCCAACGGATCAAGCAGCAAGCCCTCTCGGTCTGCGTCTTTACAAATCAACTACTTCACAACTCGCCAGAGCTTGAGCGTCAACTGTAACGCAAGTATCCCAGATCCACTTTGGACCTGGGATAACAAAACGGAAAATTCGATTAAGGTTGAAGAGCCGGATCGAGCGATGATCAGGAGAGCAAAAAACAAGGACCTTCAATCAACGCGAGCGGGACCGTCAATCGGCAATTCCCCTCGAACTCCTGAAAGCTACTTCGATTCCAGAAAGTCGTTAACCTCTAGCCAATAGATGAAGCTATCGAACCACTTGTTGCTTGTCCGGTCAGGGTTTCCGAGTCCAAACCCGTGCCCACCATTCTGATACATGTGTAGCTCAACCGGAATTCCTGCATCGTACCAAGACTTGATCACGCCAAACTCGCCATTGAAGAGGAAATCGTCTGACGCGATTGCTGAGAACATTGGCGGAGCGTCCTTAGGCACCTCGACCGGCCCCATTCCACCGTAGACTGGACCGATGAAGGCGAGATCCATGGTTTCGGAATTCAAGGTGCAATGCATGGTAAGACCCGCGCCCGCTGAAAAACCGATCATGCCGATACGGTCGGTGTCGACTCCCCACTCTTCCGCTCGGTCTACGATCATAGCATAGGCCGCCTCTGCGTCTTCGAGCTGGTTGTCTAGGTTCATGCGAGGACGACGTGGTGGCTCAGCATCCTCTCCGTCCTCAGAAGCTCTGGAAGGGCCCCGATTCATCATCTCGCGGAAACCGTCGAGGGTTTCAGCGGTCGGGTGAAGTCGATATTTCAATACGAATGCGGCAATACCGCGCTCGTTTAGCGCTTCGGCAACTTCCCAACCCTCGTTGCCAAGGGACAACCAACGAAAACCACCACCAGGCGTCACGATAACAGCAGCGCCATTCGCCTTTTCTGGATCTGGCAGAAACGGCGTCAGAGTCGCCTCGGTGATATTTCGAGCCATCGGGTCACCCCACTGGCGAAACCAGCTTTCAGACGCAGGTTGGTTTTCCACACCTCCTGTATTAAGGGGGATCGCATTAGGCTCATCAGGAGCATCAAGGGGGTAGATCGTTCCGTCCTGCCCTCGGGTCAGGGGGGCGAGACAAAGTGTCATCAAGGCTAAGACTGTAGGGTATTTGGGCATTTTTTCGTGTGTTTATTAGTTAATTTCACGAGCGGTTAGCTCATTGTTTATGCAATGAATTTATTAGGCAATTCGGCATCGTCTCTATTTCGACGCTCATATTCTAAATACGGGAGAGGCTTCAGCGAACCGCCAAAAATCTGATTTAAAATTTGCCCGAGCTTGGTCTGTCGTTAGTGCAACAAGGGCTCCCGGTCGCACTTTCGAACTTCCTTGATTGGAGAAAGTGCTACTTAATAGGCCAAGTATCTACCCTGAATGGCTCACAGAATAAGCGAGAATTCCAGCCCCTCCGCTCCCTCGGATCCCCCCAAGGGCTACCGCCTAAATCGCGATGTTTATGACAAACTCCGCAGCATCGCTCGAAACCGGATGTCCCGCCAGCCTTCCGAGCACGTCACCCTACAGCCTACTGTTCTCGTGCACGAAGCTTGGCTGCAATTGAACAAGAACGAACGGAGCTGGCAAAGCCAAGGTCACTTCATAGCAAGCGCAACGCTAACAATGAGGCGTATCTTGATAGACCACGCCCGACGTAAGTCGACGATCCGCAAGGTCTTGGGAAATAAGACGGAAGAAACCGAGACGATTCGCGCGGAAACTCCAAACGAATACGTCCTCGAACTGGACGAGGCGATTTGCGCCCTAGAGGCGATCTACCCAACGCACGCCCGCGTCGTCGTGAGCAAATTCTTCGGCGGGCTTCTCAACAAAGAAGTCAGTAGCGAGCTCGGGATAAGCGAGCGCAGCGTCGAGCGTTATTGGGCATTTTCAAAAGTGTGGCTACTGCGCTGGATCGAGAACCAGCAACATAGGTCGGCATCAAGCTGATGCCCTGCTTTTCTCCGCGTAATGTCACGTCTTGCAAGCAATGAAACTTCCCTCGGAAAAAGAAGAAGAGGTATTCTGTAACGCGCTCGAGATCGAAGCTCCGCTGCAGCGAGAAATCTACCTTTCCCAGACTTGCACCCCAGAGATGCGGGAAACAGTCGAGGCCATGCTGCGCGACTTCGAAAAGGCCAACACAGTTTTTGATGAATGCTCAAAGAGCTTCACCTGGACGGAGGAAATGGAGAGAGAGGCCATCGATGCGACGAGCGGCGACTACTACATTGGCTCAACCATCGGAAACTATCACATCACTCGCTTCCTTGGAAAAGGAGGCAGCAGCTTTGTCTACGAAGCTCAGCAAGAAGTACCGGTAAGGCGCACAGTTGCCCTGAAAATCCTTCGCCCCGGCTTAGACTCTCATAAGGTTATCGATCGCTTCAACGCGGAACGGCAAACCTTGGCCATTATGCAGCATCCGAATATCGCGAGCGTATTCGATGCAGGCACGACAGACAGAGGTCACCCTTTCTTCGTGATGGAACGAGTGGAAGGGACGAGAATTACAGATTTTTGTAATGACAATCTAGATACGCTCGAGGATCGGATCAAACTTGTGATCAGCGTTTGCGGCGCCATTCAGCACGCCCACCAGAAAAGGGTCATCCACCTCGACCTCAAACCTTCGAACGTCTTGGTGAGCCAAATAGAAGAGAGCGCGGTACCCAAAGTCATCGACTTCGGCATCGCGCAAGCCTTCGCAGATCAATCGGATCCCCAAGCAGACAGGCAGAGCCCACAACTAGCCGGAACGCCGCAGTACATGAGCCCCGAGCAAACTGCTGGCCGCAATCTCAGCGACACCCGAAGCGACATTTTTAGCTTGGGGACCATCCTGAAGGAATTGACCCGGGATTACTTGACAGCTGCCAGTCCCACCCGGCTAAGCAATATCGATGCGCCTCGCTCGGACTTAAATCTAATCATCTTAAAAGCGACCGCCCACAACCCCGAGGATCGCTACCACACTGCTCTCGGGCTGGCCAAAGACCTAGAGAATTTTCTGCAAGGTCGACCGGTCGAGGCTCACCCACCCTCGAACCTCTACCGTTTCCGAAAATTATTGGGCCGAAACCGCCTTACCAGCGGAGCTCTGGCTTTAGCGACCGTAGCCATCCTCGGAGGACTGACGACTTCGACCATACTCCTATTCAGGGCTCAAGCCGCGGAACAACAGGAACTTGTGCTCAGATTGGCGGCGGAGGAACGCGAGCTCGTTACGAAGACCGCAAACCTGATCATGCAAGGGAAGCTCTCCGAAGCCGACGATGAGATCTCTAAGCTCGCGGGTCCGCTGACTCAAACCTCCGTGGAAGCGAGCTTCGTGTTCTGGGAGCTTGGAATTTGGAACGGAATGAGAAAAGGGTGGAACACAGCAAGCGAGAGGTTTCTCGCCCTCGCTCGCGTCAACCGCTTTGACGAAACGGACCAAAGCGACAAAGCCACCCAAAAATATCTACCAATCGGCCCCACGCTCATAGAGGCCGGGAAGATCGATCAATATTGGAAATTCCATCAAGACCTGATCGAACGGAAAGGGCATTCGGACAACCCAATCGCTGCGGAGCAGCTTCTCAAAGGTGGACTGCTTTTGCCCGCTGATAAAGAATGGCTCTCCAAGCTCGGCTCCCTAGCGGCGGTTGCAGAAGATTCACTCGCGCCCAACGACTTCGACCCCTCAGACTGGCTACAGGCCTGGCGCTGCGCGATACTGGGTCTCTGGTACTACCGAAACGAGGATTACGAGACCTCGATCATTTGGAGTGATCGAGCCATCGGTTTTCAGGACGAGCAGTTCTGTCGCAGATACTATTGCGAAACGATAAAGGCGATGGCCTTCCATCACCTCGGCTATGAAAAATTAGCTATGTCAGAATTGGATGCAGCGCGGCGTACAATCGAAGCTACGCTCGCCGGCCCACTCGAGTATCATATGCAGGGCTTTTGGCACGATTGGGTAGCCGCCGGTATCCTTCTTCGGGAGGCGCAGCAGCTTCTATCTGGTGCGGAGTCGCCCCTTTAGCCTACAAGCAAGCCAGCCACCCCAATACCGCCAATCAGACCTCGATAAGCGAAACGTTGGCGGATTCTCGGCTCCTGATTCGTAAGAGCAATGGAGGGCCTCTTCCCTCGCCTCGCGAAAACGGCCAACCTGACTTCGCAGCCATAAACTCAATACACGGTTTCTATCTCTATATGAAAAGTATAACAAAACTACTCGTCCTCCTATCGTTCGCAGCCAAGGCATGCATGCTCTCAGTTGTTGCGGATTCAGCTGATCAAAAAGAGACATTCGTCATCGTACATGGAGCCACTGCAGGGGCTTGGGAATGGAAACGCACCGGAGCATTCCTTCAAGAGGACGGTCACGATGTCCACCGCATCACCCTCACGGGCCTTGGCGAGCGCTTCCACCTCGCAAATGCTGAAGTAAACCTCGATACCCACATCGACGACGTAGTGAACGTCATCCTCTTCGAAGATTTGCATAACGTCGTCTTATCCGGGCATAGCTACGGGGGCATGGTCGTCACTGGAGTGATGAACAAGATACCTGAGCGAATTAAGCACGTGATCTACCTCGATGCCGCAGTTCCAGATGACGGACAGTCGATGTACGACCTCGTCGGTGGAGCACCTCCCACCTCCAACGTCGTTGATGGGCTCGTACGCTTCCCCTGGTACGACGAAAAAGCCCCTTTCCCGAAAGGCATGCCGCACCCGGAAAAGACGTTTAGCCAACCCGTCGCATACAACGATCCTAACGCACTCGCCCTGCCCGTCACATTCGTGGCATTCATCCCCGCCGATCAAGACATTGAAGAGCGGTTGAAAGACAACAAAAGCTGGCAGAAAGCCGAATCTCGTGGCTGGTCCACTCGTACCTTCCCCGGAGGCCACGTCGCCCAGCAGGAGGATCCTCGCGGTGTAGCAAGCCTCATGGAAGACTGTATCTCAGACACGAATACACCTAAAGCTCAGAACTAGGAACCGCGATGAAAATCCCCAAGAAACGGTTTCTGCACCTAGTTTTTCTGGCTCTCGCTCTGTGGTCCTACCTCGAACACCAAGCCCACGCCTCCCCTGAAAAACCTCACCTCAACGATTCATCAGCGAATTAAGATGACACTTAAATCAGTATCCATTTTTTCATTCATATTCCTGTCTAGCGTTTGCTACGGCCAATCCTTCAGACTCAATCCTATTGTTTCACCAGAGGTTCATCCTGACAAAAGGGTCACATTCCGTTTCAACGCACCTAATGCCGAAAAGGTTGAACTAAGCGGACAGTTTCAAAGCGTAAATCGACAGCTTCAGCAGCGTGAAGATGGAATTTGGACCGTAACGGTCGGCCCTATCGAGCCCGACCTTTATCCTTACAACTTTGTCGTCGATGGTTTGGGCACCAACGATCCTAACAACCAGTACTTGTTTCCGAATGAAGGTTTCAAAGCGAGTCTACTGGACGTGCCGAGCGAGGAAGGTTCCATTTACGCGCAGGAGGATGTCCCGCACGGAAAAGTGAGCTACCATTTCTACGAATCGGAAATAGTAGAGGAAACACGTTCCTTCATCGTCTACACACCTCCTGGGTACGAAAAAGGCAGCAATAGCTACCCGGTCTTCTACTTAGTCAGCGGAACCACTGACACGGAGGAAACTTTCTTCAAGGTTGGTAAAGCAAACTTCATTCTCGATAATCTCATCGCGGCCGGAAAGGCCAAGCCAATGATCATAGTGATGCCCTACGGCAATATGCGGGTGGGCACGCCTCGACCCCACACGCCGGAGGCTGCCCTGATGTACGATCGCTTTGCCGAGGTTCTCATGCAGGAAATCCTCCCGTATGTTGAAAACAACTACCGCACAAAAATCGATAGATCCAGCCGCGCGATCGCTGGATTCTCGCGTGGTGGCGGCCAGTCGCTTTTCACTGGTTTCAAGCACATCGACGCTTTCGCTCACATTGGCTCGTACAGCGCCTACCTCACACCAGAAGTGTTCGAGACTTACTTTGGACAGCTATTAGAGGACACCGAGAAAACTAATCGAGCACTCGAGACAATGTGGCTCGGGGTGGGCAAGTCAGATTTCCTGTATAAACCAGCCACGGAGTTCATGGACTATCTGGAAGACAAAGGAATCGAGCGCGAGACGCTGATAACGGAAGGTGGCCATACTTGGATGAACGCCCGCATTTACTTGTACGAAACAGCTCAGCTCTTCTTCCAGTAGTCTTCTAGATCCTTTACCAGGACGCGACCTAGACTATCAGAAGGTCCTCGCCAAGTCACCGTCACAATTCGCCGCCGTCCACGATATTGTAGATAACTAACATCGCTAACTACATTCAGAAAGAAGGGGGTGCAAAATGTGCACCCCCTCAAACAAACCAGAATTTCAGCTGTGCCTCGAAGGCTAAAACAGCTACTTGAGCCCTATCTCGATTTGCGTCAGCGAATGCGCTGGGAATCGGTAGCTAATTATATTCTTCTCGAACTTGATAGCTTCCTCGTCGATGTCCACTTGCTCTTCTGTTGCCGTGTTGGTCGCTTCAATGCTATCTCCCGTTACGGTACGTACCATAGCCGATCCTGTGTAGTCACCGGACTGAAGTTCGATATCTGCAAGCATCGCGTCCTCGCCGCTACGGTTTACTACGTTTAGGAATAGGGCTCCCTTTTCCTCATTTAGAACTGCAGACACATCCAAGTAAGGAATCTCCTCAAACAGTTCGTTGCTGTAGCTCTCACATCGCGAATAAACATCGAGCGATACGCCACGGCAGTTGTTCGAAAAGAGGAAGAACGGGTAGTAAAGTGAAGTCCGATAGTCGCCGTCCTCGGTGATGCCCGTCAAACTAGTAAGGAAGGTTAGGTTCGCCATCTTCACTATATCTGCATTCCGTATAAAAGCGTTCAGGTGCTGGGAGAGCAGCAATGGACCTGCTATACTATTACCACGGGCACCGTACTCATCGAACGATATATAGACCTCATGGTCAGTTTCAGCTTTCGCCCTCGCCTTTTCGATTAGCCCCTTAGTGATAACTATCTTCTCTTCGATATCCATCCCGAGGGACATAGTGTCGGCGAAGGTCGGCTCCTCCAAGGCTCGCAATGCTTGCGTGGCGTAGCGGTGAATTGAGATATAATCGATATCTTCGACCATCTGATCGAGAACGTAGTCGTTCCAATCAACCCAACCGTCGTTAGGATCGTAGCTAGTAGTAACGAGAGGGTAGTTCGATGAACCAGAAGCAACGAGCTTGATATCCTCGTCTACCATTTTCATCACCTTAGCAGCCTCTGTGGCGAACCGGACATACTCTTCCTTTGTCTTATAACCAATTTGCCAAGGCCCATCTGCTTCGTTTCCGAGCGCCCAGTATTTTACTCCGAACGGTTCAGGATGCCCATTTTTGGCTCGAAGGTCGGCGTAATGGGTACCCACAGGAGCATTACAATACTCGACCCAATTGCTAGCATCGTCGATCGTGCCGGAGCCACCGTTCACGCAAATGAAGTTCGCTGCTCCCACCAGATTGCAGAATTCCACGTACTCATCCGTTCCCATCTGGTTGCTTTCCGGGCGGGTCCGAGAGCGATCAAGTTTCACAGGGCGATCTTCTTTCGGTCCAATGCCATCTTCCCAGTTATAGCCGGAAACAAAATTCCCTCCGGGCCAGCGAATCACGGGGACCTGTAGTTCCTTTACCTGCTGGAGATAATCTTTTCGGAATCCGTTTTTATCAGCCAATGGCGACTCAGGATCATAGAGCGTCCCATATACAACAGGGAAAGCCCCAAGAGGTTCAAGGAAGCTTCCAAATATATTCGGATCGATAGCGTCGACCGTTCGATCCAAGTCGATTTTTATTTTTGCGGGCTCCGCACTGTGAACAGTTCCAGCAGCTAATGTTGCCAAAACAAGTAGACAAAGGGTTGGTTTAAACATATTTTTTTGGGTTATGGTTAGGGGTAAATTCAATTTCTGAGAGTCCTATTTTTTAGCAAATCGGTTCCGAAACCGCAGGAAACCCTACGCTGGCGAGCATTCTAAACTCCACGAGGCTCTCGCATTGGACCGCTTGATAGTAGGTTTCAAACATCGGGCCGTATCCTCAAACACCTCCATTTTCGCCACCGAAAAGGGAGATTTTTGTGCGCTTCAAGTCCCCATCGTCAGAACTCGTCCCGTAATAGATTTCATAGACGCCGGGCGTGATTGCCATGCCACGCTGCTCCCAATCGTAGAATTCGAAGGATGATGGCGGAAGCTCGATGGTTGCCACGCCGCTCTTCCCGGCTGGCACCTCGACGCGTGCGAATCCTTTCAGGCTCTTAAGCGGTCCATCGACATCGTTCTCCTTGCGGATGTATACTTGTACAACCTCGAGACCATCGCGATCACCGACATTGCGAACTGGGACTGTAAGCGTTACGGAATCGGTCGTAGTTAGTTTCTTCTTACTCAATTTCGCGGTACCGAGTTCGAATTCAGTATAGCTCAATCCGTAACCAAACGGGTAAAGGGCATCCTCCATGTAACGGTAGGTCCGCCCTTCCATGGAATAATCTTCGAAATCGTTCAACTGGTCAGAGCTCTTGTAAAACGTGATCGGAAGTTTACCTGATGGATTGTAGTCACCAAACAATACATCGGCTATCGCTTGTCCTCCGGACTCACCTGCGTACCAAGCTTGCAGAATCGCATCGCAAGACTCGGTCTCAGGCGTCAAGGCAATGGCAGATCCGGAACAATTCACGAATACCACCTTTTTACCGCTTTCCTTGAGAGCTTTCAGGCAATTACGTTGCACGGCAGGCAACTCGATATCCGTTCGGTCACCACCCTTGAATCCCGGAAACGAAACAGGCATCTCCTCACCTTCGAGTTGACCTGAAAGTCCACCCACAAAGACGACCGTCTCGATTCCTTCCAGCTTTTCTATCAGGCGGGTGTAGTCTACGTCGACTTCCTTGCCGAAGGTAAACTCGATGTTCGCTTGCCAGTTGTTCAATTGAGCATAGCGAATTTCGATCTTATAGGACTTCCCAGCCTCGACAACAAAGGGTTGGCGCGATGGCAGGGTACGCCAATTTTCGTACCTCTGAATGGACTCACCATTCACCAACAATTCAAAATAACCCGTGGCTCCCCCCTTAAATATGATCTCTTCGCTGACTTCCGGTACAAACTCAGTCTCATACAACGCAGAGAAGCCCTCGAGCTTCACCCCTGATGCGAATTCGTGCTGTCCCGCAGTTGTCTTCTTAAGTGGGTTAGCAATCTGATCGATAGCGACTGACTCGCCGTCGCGTTCTGGGTTGTTCCAATAACTTGCCTTGAAGCCGGCCTTGCCTCCGATAGAGGCGTTAGCGATGTAGCTTTCTGTCACCTTATCTTCCACCAAGTCGCAACCTTTGTCGTAAAGTATCCGTTTTTCGGATATCTTAGACTTTACTCCCTCAAGTATTGTGATCGTGCGAACTGGCGTACCGTTGTAGTTACCCCAGAGCATGGGCTCGTCATCCGCGTTCGGGCCGATCACTGCAATTCTCTCTGCATCTTTGGAAAGAGGCAGGATATCGTCTTCGTTCTGAAGCAGTGTCAGCGACTGACGTGCCATATCCAGAGCTAGTCTCCGATGCTTTTCGTTATTTAAGACAGAGGCTGATATTTGAGCCCAAGGCACGATGGAGTCGTCGTCCATTTCTCCCAGTTCGAATCGACCGACCAAGGTCCGCATCAAACTCTTGTCGATATCAGACTCGTCGAGCAGCTTTCTTTCAACCGCTTCAGGTAGGGTCGCGAAGGGATAATTTTCCCAAATACACTCTACGTCGGTACCGGCTAGGACTGCTTTCGTAGCTGCATGTACTGGATCAGAGGATACATTATGCGTCGTGTAGAAGTCGGTGATCGCTCCACAATCCGATACAACGATGTGCTCAAATCCCCACTCTTCGCGCAAAATACGCTGCAACAGCTGACGACTTCCGCAACATGGCTCGTCGTTCAAGCGCTGATACGCGCACATGACCTGCCGTACATCGGCTTCCTGCACTAAGGCCTTGAAGGCAGGCAAATAGGTTTCGTAGAGCACTCTGGGATCAACATTGTTGAGATTAAGCTCATGCCGGCTCCATTCCGGACCAGAGTGCACTGCGTAATGCTTCGCGCAGGCAAGGAGCTTGCGGTACTTAGCGTCTTCGGGGCCTTGCAACCCCTTGACGACCGAAACACCCATCCTTGATGTTAGAAAGGGGTCTTCGCCATAAGTCTCTTGTCCACGTCCCCACCGTGGATCACGAAAGATGTTAACATTGGGCGTCCAGACGGAGAGACTGAGGAAGCGCTTGTTTTCGTTTCCATCGTTTATCCACTGGTGGTACTTCGCTCTCCCCTCGTCCGAAACCGCGTCGAAGATTTGATAGACGAGATCGTCATTAAAAGAGGCTGCCATCCCGATCGGCTCAGGAAATACAGTTACATCGTCGTTGTTAGCGTAACCGTGCAAAGCTTCGCTCCACCAATTGAAGCGCTTGATGCCCAAACGAGGAATCGGCTCAGACTGATCGCACATCAGAGCAGCCTTTTCCTCTAAGGTAAGCCGAGAAATTAAATCCTTGGCACGCTCTTCAAAGCTCAATTCGGGATCCTGGTATGGAAACGGTTGAGAGACGGCAGTCACCACAATGAGGACGCTTAAAATCGAGGTTAGTAGTCTATTCATATCAAAAAGTGAGGTACCAAGAGCGATCTGGCCAAAATTGAGCTCTTCAAACGAGGCATGCCGGATCTATCGAATCAATCTCCTACACGTTTTCACCCGTAAAATTCCGCCAAAAAAATCCAATTCAAATCCAGCCCGTAAGCGCTGAGCGACTGAAGCTATCGCTAAAATTCCTATCGATGAAAAATCCATATCGCAAATAGTACTAATCACTGTATATAAACAGAATTAATTTATTACATTAGCATCGGCCATAAGATTTCGCCTGCCAAGGTCTCAACGTACCATTTCAGCGAGATATCGATCCAAATCTTCCGATGGCAACTTCCAGTTCAAGGCGTCTAGTATCTTCCTGAACGATTCTAAGGCACCATCCGACAGCTGTCTCAGTTTCTCATCCGTCGCTTCCTGGACGCAAATTTCCAACTGCTTCTTCGCCTCTTCGATCTCATTGGCGCCAATTAACACGAGCGCCAGATTCACCCTCAAATCCCAGTCTAGATAGTCCACGTTTCCCCTTTGAATCGTACCGCGCAAAGCTGAGACCGCCTCGTTCAGCTTACCCTTATCTCCCAGTGCTAGAGCAAGCTCTGCACGCGTGAGATGAGTGACCAACCTGTCTGGAAAACCCATCGCCAATGCTGCATGCACCTTCATCGCATTCTCAGCTGATCTAGAATCGATGAAATACTCGGTCAAGCGGGCCAAGGCGTCCTCTTGCATCTGATTCTCTATGGTCCTGAAAATAACCACTCGCTCGTTTTCGAAACCATCTACATGAGGAATGTCATACCTCATGGGCCTGAGCCACAACGGAGGCAGCCACTGCTTGAGAAGGAGCGCAAACGATTGATCGATCTCGTTGCTTCCGATTATTGAGTACTGCTCCAAATAGGGGTCCCAAGATGGATCAATGATGAAATCCACAGACCTGCCATCCGCAATCGCTTGGGCTTCATCTGCTGTAGCAGCAGCACATAAACGCACCGCAGCTGAAAATCCTTCAATGTTTTCTGGATACGGAGTACTTAGAACTTTTAGGTTTCCGAAATATGCGAGAGCTGCCGCTGTGTTCGGCGAGGTCAAGATCACCGGACGCTCGGGATTTTGTCGCAGCGAGAGCCAATTCGCGAGATCTCGCTCCACTAGAGAAATGAGCTCTACTTCGCTGACTGCATCACCTGAATCCGAAAACTGATCCTTAAAAACCAACGATGATCCAACGACCAGAGAGCAAACCACCACTCCAACATTGGCAGTTCGGTACCACCCTTGTATTTTTTTTATTGATACGGCAACTGTCGCCAAACCAAGAGCAAGTATTTGAAAATGAGCCCACCATCCCATAGCGAAAACAGCGAGCGTCAATGCGACTACAATGGGAACAAGACCCAATAGCACGATCCCTTGTTCAGCTACCGGTCGCCTTGTACTCGACAGATAGACGATCGCGAATACACCTATTAAAATTGGGATGCACAAGGTTACGATTACCAACGGATTGGCTCCCCCTTCCGCTAAGAACTTGATTGTGCTTCCTGAATCTTCCGGTAACGACGCTCGAGAAAGATCCAACCCTACCTGATTTACCGCCCAGTCCGTTTCGGAAGTCATGATCAGTATTAGGCCCGCAGTACTCAAGAGAACCAGAGTGCCAGCTTGAATGACTTTCCTTCGTCCCGACGAAGGACTAACACCCCTTAGGAAAACAAGCAACTCCCCCACGCAAAGCCAAACCACTGCGTAAACTGGGTTGACAAGTCCCATACCCCAAGAAGAAGAATCAAGAACGCGAATGCCGTTCTCTAGTAACCAAATAGTTAATACAGAGATGCAGCCACTCCAAGCCCACGCTCGCCAAGCGACATCCGGAAGACCCTTGATTGCACTTTTGTCCTGCTTCTTGCGGACATGCCCTAAAGCCCATTTCAAGCCACCCGCGAAAGCGAGAGCTAATATCAAAACGCCACCTCCGCTAGGGCTTAACCAAAGTGAAAAACCACCGGAGATTCCCGCAATAATCGCCATTCGCTTGGATGCCACAATCTCATCTCGATTGCAGGACTCAACTAAGGGGATCAGCAACGGCAGGACTGCGAAGAAGCTGAAGATAATTCCTAGCGCAGTGTCATCCGCTTGCCCCGGGAAAAAGCTAGCTCCGAGCGGAAAGAGGGCGATAGCCCCAGCAGCGAATAGAAGAGTGCTTCTCCATGATAAGCGCCTCAATAACACAGACGCAAAAACGATAGCTAGAACCTGTAAAATAGGATCAGCATAAAGCGCGGCCCTCTCCACTGACACACCCAGGGGAACGCCTGTGAAAATGGAAATAAGCCATGCGAGCCCAATCAACCACCAACGGTACAACGAGGGTGTTAAAACAGGACGACCGTCTGGTGCATTGTCGTAATTTACCCGTTTCAGATCAAACGTCCCTTCGTCAATCATCTGTTGACCCTGCATTATCCACTGATAGGTCCGTACATTCCTCTGAGGTACGATAAGCTTCCGCCTGCCCTCCTCGTATCCAGTCGACGATTGACGATCTATCTCGATAGCGCTCCCACCACCTAGTTCAGACACATAGTCAATGTGCTCGATTCTCGAGAAATGCCCCAGACCTAAGACCAGAAGCGCAACCGCGACGATCCCCAACCTCCGCCAAGCATTTATATCAATTCGTCTAATCATAAGAAGTATCGGAGACTAGAGAACTGCACGATCCCGAAGGTGGGCGAGCCGCTTTTCTCACTAAACAAGGACCCAAGACAGCGAACAAGCGACCTACTACTATCTTGAGATCTTCAACCTTCAGGATGCTACCTCCTGAGGGCCTACAACATAATATTTCCATGGTGATCATTCGTATATAGTTTGATAGAAGCCTGCCCTCTTAGCTTCGATCTTCCTCGAGCCAAAGCAGCCTAGAAGTACCTCTCTCAATTCTAAGCGCCCCCGATTCAACGTCCTCGATATCAAACTCGTCAACGGTCCCATCGGGCCAATGCACTTCGATAAAGTCGATAACCGCCGTCCTCGAATAGCCGAAGGACATTATTGCTTCCGATTGAGTCGAGTGCCCATTAGTCGAATACAACTCTCCCACTCGAACACTTCCATCATGATACCCCACCCGGATCTTGGATCCGAGCGCAGAAGGATTCGTCCCTACTTGGGACAACGAAATCGTCAATGAAGCTCTCTCTCGAACCCTTTTGTTCATAAAAAGAATTGGATCCTTCGCACCTCGAGTCGCGAGTAGGTCAGGCCAACCATCTCTATTGAAGTCCAGGGTACCGAGAGCACGTCCCTCTCCAGGTACCACGAAACCTGAACTCCCGGAAGCAAGCTCCTCAAACCCACCCTGTCCGTCACCCTGCAGCAGCAAACCGATACCTCCATACCAAGGACCCGACACTGCAGTGGATGAATTCTGTACCAAGGCGATGTCCACATGAGTATCGGCATTCCAATCACCCAAGGCGATTCCTTGGGTAGCTCCTAGCTGAGCGAGGCTTGGGAGTGGCTGGAATCGATAAGGTCCTTTTTCACTGCTCAAAAGAAGGCCGCTGCGTAGTTCACTCACTCGATAAACTTCCGCGTCTGCCAGGGACTCCGGCGAGAAGATTTGCTCCAAAGACATCTCCGCAAACTTATCTGAGGTTCCAATCAGTTGTCGTAGCTCGGGGTAGACCGAAATCAAATCGAACCGATTCCGACGCGGGTAACGAACTCCATCCACACGCTCAAACTCTAAAAATGAAGACTTACCTCGGCTGCCAAACTTTCCAAATAGCATTTCAATTGGATCTTCTTCACTAGCCCGATAAATGGTATTCAATCCAGCATTACCGAGCACATAATCCAATTTTCCGTCGGAATTAAGGTCCGCAGCAGCGATAGAGGTCCACCATCCGCTTCCCGCACTTGAAAAGCCCCATTCCTCAGTAGCATCCGTAAATCGTTCGCCGGCTTCGTTACGCAAGAATAGCGGCGTACCCCAAGAAGTGGAAAGTACTAAATCGACCCAACCATCCAAGTCGACGTCTGAGCAGATGCCTGCCGTCACAATGCCTATTTGCCCCTCGTTCGGCAGTCGAAGCGCAGCGAAGTCCTCCCATCGTGCCCCATTCGTCATAAGCAAAGCGCTTCGAGACAAAATCGCGTCTTTGTTTTTCGGAATGCTACCGCTGATAAAAATGTCCAAGTAGCCATCCCTGTCGAAATCCGCAGCTGCTATCACCCCCGCCAAAACTGAAACATCAGGGAACAGTGAGCTCGTGTCCATTTTGAAATTGCCGTCTCCATTTCCCAGATACAATTCAACACCCGCCCCCGCGATAGGCTTTACTGCGGTTTCTCCGATATTAGAAACAAGAAGGTCCAGATATCCATCCTCGTTGGCATCGAAGGCTAGGTTCGGCCCAATTCCCGAACCTACTTCTAAAGCCTTTAAGCTCGCTGAGGTCCACGGTGCAACTAAGTCCTGGATCAAGCTCGGGGAGCTGTTATTGGTACCTCCAAGTAGAGCATCTGTTTTCCCATTTGAGTTAAAATCTCCCAAGACAAGACTTGGCCCCTGAGGTTCGCTCGACCACGGCTCTAGGAGGTCGTCTCTTTTTCTAGGCATCTTTAAAACCGAGCGGTCAACGTTTTCACCTTCACTATCAAGCTGGACAACTTCGAAAAGTCGTCCTCCTCCGGACGATTCTTTCGTCTCATCCGATCCAGTGCTCCCTTCTCGTAAGCGATAGCGAGACCCGGCTTCCAAGTCCTGCCACACGTCGACGATTCCACTCGGCCACTTTACGGTCAGCTCTTCCACAACAGCGTTCTTGCCTAATCCGAAATGCACGATCGGTTCGCTCGTAGACTGGTAGCCTCGGGCATTCGACAACTGCTTGGTTTGGACACCACCTTCTGTGCGTAATGAAACTATCGATCCGATCCCGAACGAGTTGGATTTAACTCCCTCTAATTCGAATATGACTCTATTCCCACTCTTAGAATCATTACGATATATCAAAGGGGGTTCGTTGAAACGAGCTACCACGAAGTCGAGGTCGCCATCGTTATCGAAATCCCCCGATGCAGAGCCAAACGAGACACCAGCTTCTTCGATTCCGCTAGACGCGTCGAGCTCGCGGAATAACAAACCATCCCCTCCTTTAAACAACAAATCGCGCTCCTCCAAAACGGGCGAATTCTTTAAGATTGCGATTCTAGCGGTTGCCGATCGAGCTCTCGCCACTTTAACCAGGAGATCTAAATTATGATGCTCCCGATTCATTCCATTCGTAACGAAGAGGTCCTCAAAACCATCGTTGTCCAGATCTTCAAAACGCGGACTCCAAGTCCAGTCTGTGGCGTCTAGCCCCGCAGCAAAGGCCGCCTCCCGCAGATAACCTGATGGCGTAGCAAGAAATAGACAATTTCGCGGTCGTTGAATGGCCTTTCCTACCATTCGCTCAATAGGCGCAAAGCGAGCGGACACCATAGTGCGGTGGTCTTTGAACCGTGTCGTAGCTGCCATATCCGCTACGAACAAATCCAAGCGTCCATCTCCATTAACATCAGCAATATCACAGCCCATCGCCGAGTACGGAACTAAAGGCAATACTTCGGACGCAACGTCACTAAATGTTCCGTCCCCATTATTACGATACAGGAGATCAGGTACTGCAAAATCGTTGGCTACATAGAGATCAAACCACCCGTCTCCATCGTAATCCCACCAAATCGCTGAGTGTCCCTGAGTTTCTGGACGTACATCCAACGAACTAGACACATCCTCAAAATAACCGTCTCCAATGTTTCGGTACAAAAAATCTTCGCGCCCATCTGGTTGGCCCGAAAAGCTCAGTAAATTTGTTTGGATGTAAACATCCAATAAGCCATCTCGGTCGTAGTCGAAAAACGATGCCATAACACTTGAATCTTTGAGATCAAGGCCTCGGCTCTCTGCTTCTTCTTCAAATGTTCCATCTCTCTGATTTATGAACAGCTGGTTAGGCTCATTAAATCGGCAAACGTACAAATCCAACCAGCCATTGTTATCGATATCCACAAAGGATACGCCCTGGTTCCACGGCTTCTCGCTAGTATCGTCGGACTTAAAAAAGGCGAATGACCGGTCGAAAAACGATTCCTGCACTTTAACACCCGAATCTTCCGACACATCTAAGAAACGGTTATCGCCCAAGTTCCGATAGAGTCGAAATTCGCCCGTCTTGTACGCTATTCCGACATCCGGTTTTCCATCCCGATCGTAGTCACCAACCGCTAATCCTGTTCCGAGGGATCCATTATTAAACTCTCTGAACAGTGTGCCCCAAGCCCTCGGGTCATTGTACTCGTTGACCTCATTCAACCCCGTCTGATCTGAATGCAAGGCACGTAGTCGAATGCCCTCTTCCCCATCAATCTGTGGCGTTTCGAATGGCCGGCGATCAAGGCCCTGCGCTGCAGCAAGAAACCCATTAAAGACTAAAAAACAGTGAGCCGTCACCAAGGCCAACACAGGCCGTCTCGAATTAAACATAAACAGTATCCGCTTCACTACCACAACAAGGAATCGGAAAGGATCGCTTCTGTGATTCACGAAATCAACTTCTAACTCAAAACAAAGCCAACCAATCGTACTGTAACGCTCTCACATTCAACTTTCTGTTCGTGAGATAAAACAAAAGATGTGCGTCCCACCATTACAGCAGGACGCACACTTTCTTTTGCTACATTTTTCGCTACAACTTAGAACTCAAAACTATTTGTAATAGACCAGACTTCTGACGGCGCGACTCGATACCCTGCCGCAGTTCCATCCGGCTGAGTCGTGATTGGAATCAACCCCTCACCCTCAAAGGCGTTTCGCACATTGACCTGGATGGACCAGTCTATGTTATCGCTAATCGCCCTTTGATATCCGACCCAAAGGTCAATATTCATTTCATCCGGCCCCCAATATGGGTTATCTATATCGAAGGTAACACCACCGTCGTCGTCGAGTAGCGGACGGTACCCGATAACAACCTGATCTTGCCAGCGAACTCCACCGCCGACGTTGAGGCCCTTGAACTTACCATCGGTGAATCCGTAGTTGGTTATCAAGTTAACGCGCCACTCACGAAGCTCTGGTGCGTTCGTCCCTTCCTGAAGCTTTCGTGAAGTCCACTCGGAATTGACGTTCGTATTCCACTGATAAAGAGCTGTTTCATTACCTGCTCCACCCCACCAGATACGCAAGTCACCCGCGGCTGTGTTCTCTAGAGTATCAGTGTACTGCTCCACGAAAGCAGCCAAGTTCTCACCACCGATATTACGTCTCACGGCCTTAGTCCGTGTAGCGTTCAGCATGATATTCCAGTTATCTGTAGGACGCGCTGAAAGTTCGATCTCATAACCCTTGGATACGCTATCTTCCGTAAGCTGGAAACCATTCGGCACCGAAGAACCAACTCCTTGTGGAGAGGTCGCGTCGAACGGAGCGTCAAGATTGACGTTCCACGCATCGTAGAAGCGAGGATCGACCTGAGCCTGCCACGTCCGCCATGCAGCAATTGCTGCAGCCTCGCGGGCCTGAGCGTCCGCGAGCGTTTCACCTTCAGCCAAACCGTAGTTGTACTGGGAATCTTCCGGATCTGGATTAGCTACGGCATCCGCAGGAGTGTCGCCAGTCCAGTCAAATTCGAAGTGGTTTACCCAATTCGCAGACCATGCTTGCGAAGCACCTAGGAACCAAGCACCACCCAAGCCAGAGCTGTTGGCAGCTGTGACTTTGGTCTCGTATTTGTTGATACGCAAAGAATAGCGATTGTCCTTTGTCGCGAGCAATACTCCCATATCAACGGTGTCGCCTTGCGGGAGTGGTATCGGTTCGCCGTATACATCGACACGAGCAGCTTCCGGCTGGAAGTTACGCGAGTTATTGTAAAACAAAGAAACGTCAACTGGCAGCCCGTCATCAAGGAACTCATTCAAATGTGCAACCGCACTCCAGCTCTTAGATGTCTCTGTGATCGAGCTATATAGAACGTCGTCCGATTCGATGTTGTAAACCTCTGGGCTAAGATCGATATGACCGAAACCATAGGCGTACTGCGATGGGCTATTGGTGTTTCTAGAAACAGACCAACCTTCTGCGGTATCCTCACGAATACCCCAAGTCCCTACGAGAGCACCATCCCAAAGGTGACCCTGCCATACGAGTGCCTTCGATTCTACCTTGCTGTTGTCTAAACCTGCAGAGGTAGTCAGTAGATCACGGTTGCCATCTTCCGAATCCGTCACGGAGAACGGGTAATTTACCCATCCGACGTAGTTAGCCGGATTTACGTTTTGGGTCTCCACGCGGCGATCTTCTGCTGTTGGATTTCCTGGATCATCTAGGCTTGGTGGGAGGTAATAGTTATTTATCCACTCCGCAGCAGGATTAACATAGTTGGGATCGCTCGGATCGAGCGGCCACTTCCAGGTTGAATCAAATGCTGCAATGGTTCCACCGCTCACGTTTATCGGGGCGCTGAGGGCTGGAATTCTAGCACCGGTTGCCGAGCTAGCGCCTAGCAATGATGGACCCATGTACACAACTGGATTCGGAGTGAAGAGATAAGAATTGAAGTCATCCGAATCCGTCGCGCTAACGAACTCGCGGTACTGAGGATCCAGTATGGCATATCTCTGCCAGCTTCGAGCATCGGTATCGCGCGTATCCTCAGCGAGTAATCCAGTGAACGTGTGCTTGCCAAGGAACTTACGCCATGACGCGCCGTCACCAGCATCGTTGAAATCATAGGTTCCGAACAAGGTCAAGCGAGTCGAACTACGCTCAGAATTGAACGAGTTATTCCCTCCTGCACCGTTATCGCTGACGAATGGTCTGCCCACATTTGGATTTGGCGTGCCGTCTTGGAACGGCTCGCCGTCTAGGCCGTCTGGAGTACCATCCGGATACACACTCATAATATCAATGTGAATCGCCTGGTTTCCGCCTGTCACAAGACTGACTTGGCCATTGTCGTAAGACTGAGAACTGTGAGCTATTTCCCAACCAATCTTATCGCCAAGGTAGGTTTGCGATAAGTTCGCGTTGTAGCTATCAAATTCCTGCCACTCGTTCTTGTTGGGTCCATCAAGAAGATTGTTGTAGAAATCGAAGATGCTTGGATCCGTTAGGTTGTAGTTCTTGTGGACGCCAAACTCTGAATAAGGAAGGCCGGCAAGCCTTGCGAAGCTGGAATACCCGTTGATCGCACCTTGACGGTGGAACGAAGTGATTCCTTGAGACCTGTCCACCTCGCCTTCAGTATTGATAGCGCGTTGCTGCCGCCACTCGGGAATCATGAAGCTTGGTGTAGCATCAGCTGAAGTGAAGTAGCCCAAAGGAGCTCCCTGGCCGCTAGCGAAGGAACCAATCCACGGGTTATAAGCTGGATTCGCCTGTCCGGTACGTGGACCACCATTAATCGCCGGACGCTGTTGACCGTGATTGGCACGACCCGTATTGTCGTCCTGCAACTGCCAAGGATTGAAAGTCTCCTGGTTAAGGTAGTTGTAGGTCCGTCCCGCCTCGTACTGTCCGGTCGTCTCATTGAATGAGTATCCACCCTGATACGTTCCAGACTGGAACCAGGGAGTTATCGCATCAATAGGAGGGATCGAGCGAGGGTTGTTACTATCAATTTCCCCCGATTCGTAATTCGCCTTAAACGTCGTGCGAACTCCTTCACCATTCATGAAAGATGGATCGTAGCGCAAAGCTAGATACAAACGCGTATCCCTATTGAAAGCCGGGTCTTGTTTGTACTTTTCGTCGTCGTACAAAGTAGCGACTCTGATCGCCAACTCGTCTTCTAGAACAACCTTGTTATAGTTGAGCGAGTAACGAGTAGTTCCGTGTTGGTCAAATTTTACATCTACTTTGCCTCCATCTTCGAAAGCGGCACCCTGCAGACCGACATTGATCAATCCAGCAGGACTACCTTGTCCAAAAAGAATGGAGTTAGGACCACGCTGTAATTCCACACGGTCGATATTATATCCATCCCAAGGAATGTCTGAGATGAAGTAGTCGCGACTGTTATCAGCATTGGTCAAACCGCGAACGCGAGTGTTGGCCGATGGGTTAACGAGATTTGCTCGCTCGTCGAGAAGTCCACCGTCGCCTAAACCAGCGAAGTTGCCTTCCACGCTTCCAACCTCGGTGCCCACAGTGTACTGCAACAGCGTTTTGTTGTCCGTAGCTCCAACGTCGTCAAGGAACTGTGTGGTGACCACGGATATAGCGCTACCGACGTCGCGCAGCTTTGTGTTTAGTCGGTTACCTGCTAGAGTATCGACTGCCTGATAGCCCTGATCATCGTCACCCGAAACCTCGAAAGGGGAGAGTTCGAATATTTCTTCATCTTGGACGTCCTGGGAATAGACGAGTGGGGCCAATAGAAGCGCAGTGCCACATAGAGCAGCACTGACACCGCCTCTAGACATGTATCTATTTGGGGGTAGGGTTTGTTTAGTCATAGTTTATATTTGGTAGTAGGAAAAAGCAGTAGAAAAAAAACCCTTCACCCAGCTTCGAACGGGTAGTTTCGTTGTCCTATATTCATCGGTATCAAGCTACGACAGACGCTGCATGACTACATGTAGCGTCTAGAAAGACCCTCCCCAAGGGGGGCACTAGCTCAGGGACAAAACAAGGCAACGGTTCGACCGAAGAACGGTAAGGTAAGAGTTGAACAAGGGGGCGATGTAATCTCAGACGCGGGGGCAAAGGAGGAATTTACGTGGACATAGTCCGCCAAATTTTAACCTTTCGTCAAACCGGCATTAGACAGGAGGATTATTCCATCTTTCGATATACGGTATTATACCAACACCGAGCACCTTCTCGAACTACTCATTATGAACTAACCATGTAAGAAGTAGGCGTTAGATCCACTAGGTGAACACACTTTTCAACTCCAATACGAAATATTCCCATAGCGATGACCGACTGAGATGTCTGAGACGATCAAGCGGACTTACATGCGGGAGCGTCTTCCACAAAGACGATTGGATTATTGGAACCTGTGATAGAAAAAAGGCGTTCAGAGACCAACTGGGGAGAGCACAAGGGTGGACAGCGTCGTGCCAAACGCAACCGTTGCCAGCCAGTAGCAGTATCTAGACACTGCTCGCTGCGGACTTAAAGGCAGTAAATTAGAGGCAGTAAACTTCCACAACCTCCAGATTTCAGTGAGGAATCTGCCAAAAATTAGCGATCGTCGCTCGTTATTCGATCTCGATGATCCCAGTCTTGAGGGCGATCACCAACGCTTGAGTCCGGTCGTACGCTCCCAACTTCGAAAGGATGCTAGCCACGTGTGACTTTACAGTGCCCTCGACTAGACCGAGGCGCATAGCGATTTCCTTGTTGCTCCCACCTTTGGCCAGTTCACCCATGACTTCTATTTCGCGTGGAGACAACTGGACTAGCATGCGCTCCCCTATCCGAGCAGCCACGCGTGCAGGTACATACCGTTCGCCTTTGTGCACTACTCTAATGGCATCCAGCAAGCGCTTGACCGGCATGTCCTTAACTACAAACCCGACGGCCCCGGCATGTATCGCTTGATATGCCTCCTCACCTTTCGAGTAGTTACTGAAAACGATGATTCGCGGATGCTTGAACTGCTCACGTAAAAGTCGAATCGTCTCCAACCCTCCAATGCCTTGCATTCGTAGGTCTAGGACAACTACGTCCGGTCGGCAACTCTCGTACGCCTCAACCGCTTCCTCACCACAATCAACCTCCGCAACGACTTCGATATCGCTCGTCGCCGCTATCGCCGTAAGCAGACCCATGCGAATGACCATGTGATCGTCCACCAGCATGACTCGAATTTTCTGACCTGATTCAGACGTTTTCATAAACTCTTTCTCTGGCTTCAACTGGGACCGACACGCAAATCCTCGTCCCTTCGCCCAACACGCTTTTCAGTCTCACTGCCCCGTTTAGACACTTCGCTCTCGACTGGATACCCCTCAAGCCAAAATGCCCCATTCCTGATACCAGCGCTTTATCAGGATCGAACCCCTCTCCGTTGTCACCGATACATAGCCCAATCTCGCTCTCGGAGTAGTCGAGCTCGACCCAGATCCTACTAGCACCCGAGTGCCTGATCGCGTTCGTCGTCGACTCTTGCGCGATTCGCAGGAGATTATGACGGACCCTATAGGGTAATCTAACTGCTTCACCGCTTTCTCTAAACTCGACGATTGAGGTCTCGGAATTCATTACTGAAACCAGTCTCTTTAACACATCGCCCAGCTCCGAATCGTGAAGTGTCGTATCCAAATCCCAAACGAGATGCTGCACCTCCTGGCGCACGTAAGAAACCATATTCCTCACTACCTTGAGACGTGACCGGACTCCATCTGACAAGCGCGACGTTTCAAGAGTCGCATCTAACTGGATGATCGCCCCAATGATTCCCTGCTGGAGGCTATCGTGGATTTCCGCTGCCAAGCGATTGCGTTCAGCAAGCGTAGCAGAATTTCTCGTCTCTTCATTGAGCCGATCCATCGTAGATCTCAATTGCCTTGTTCGATCATCTACCAAGCTTTCCAATTCACGATTTCGCTTTCGGACAATGTGCCCAGAATACTTCATGGCGCCGCCAAGGACACAAAAGAAAATTAACCCATACAATGCGTAGGTCAGTCCGGATCGGTACCAAGGCACCAAAATCTCGAAATCGAGCATTTCCCAATATTCGGCGCGATGACTTTCATCCGCCAGGCGAACCTGCAAGGAATAGCTTCCGGCGCCTAAATTTACAAATGTCAGAAGGGAGTTCGAGTCGACTCGCGTCCATGGTTCCTTCTCAGAAAGACGATAATCGTAAGTGGGCGAACTTCTCAATCCATACCCATCGGAAAAAAGCCTGAAGGATACCCTGTTCCGAGAATAAGGGAGGACGTATTTATCCTGTAGATTTCTCGTTTCAGGGAAGATATGCTCAACCCGATCAACTCCTACCTGGAAAGAAACCAGAACGGGTTTCGCTGCTTCGCGGCTGCTAACGATCCCACGATTCCTAACTTTCATCAGTGAACGTCCGGCCACGATCCAAATCCCTCCCTCCTCAAGAATCCGAACGCGCGGATAGCGATCGTTGATCATGTCCAGACCATAGGCATCCAGAACATAACCGTCATCCTTGGGAACAAAGCGAACCACGCCTTCGGTATGTGTCGCCCAAATGACGCCATCGAACCCCTTGGCCACACGGTCAATTCGCTTCGTGTATTGATTAAGCAAGTCATCGAGCAACGGAACGTCACACCAGTCATCTATGCTTTCATCGAAAAATTTTCGATCCCCCTGCTGGCCGTTTAATACCACGATGTCATCTATTACGCCCACATTCACCCATCTGGCCGAGGTCCACTCTTCGCTCCGTAGCACAAAACGTTTTATCTCGCCTTCTTCCAGCGAGATTCGAGCCGTGCCCTCACCTCCCATCTCCACCCAAAGCGCTCCTTTCGCCACATGCGAAATCGGACCATAATTCAAACCCTCTACCCGAGGAGCGACCTCCACCCACTCTTCTTCCCGTAAACCAAGCGCCACAATATGCTGAGTCCCAATAGCGAAGCAGAGTTCGTCGCTCACCATCGTCACGTTCAAGAGGCCTTCCACCTCAGCGACTTGCCTGAACTCACCATCTGGCAAGAGCGAATAGACGACGTCATAGTCCCCCACCAGCACTCGTCCGCCTCCCGCTGTTAAAAAGTTCACTCCTCCCTTTAACTGCGATCGCGAAAGCGTGAAATGACTTGCCCTGCCCTTTCCAGAGCCGAACGCCTCGTATAGTTTTCCGTCCGAAGCGACCAAGAGGCGATCGTCGAGCATCTCGATCTGAGGCCATTCCAAGCTCAAACCGAGACGCTGGCCGAAATCAGTTAAAGGGCTACCATATTGAACTTTGTCGATCGATCTCTCTGTAACCACCCAAAGCACCCCTGGCTCATTCGCCCCCAGGTTGAACACGCGATGGTACTCAGGACTCTCCAAGGCCAAGGTCAGCTCCCCTTCTTCGTCTATAAAGTATATTCCCTTCCCCAAAACCGCGACTGCGATTCCTCCCTCAATCAATGGCTGCAAGCCGGAGATTTTTCCGGTCAGTCCCAACTCGTCTTGTACGCCCCAAGGCTCCAAAAGCGCGCCATCAAAAACCCAGAGTCTATCTCGGGAATCCGACAACAAAGTCTCAGTCTCTCCTAACGGAGCGGCGTACTCGAGACGGCGTCCTTCGGGATGCCCCAACGGTCGCAGGCGACCCGCCTCGATGTCGACACGACAAATCCCTTGATCGATCGACGATGCGAAGACCTGATCTCCTACTCTAAACAGGCGATTCAACGCGGCGGTGGGAAAACAAAGCGACTCGCCGCTCGCGAAATCATGGAATGCGATTCCATTCCAGCTCCGGAAATAGACGCCGCGGCTCGTCCCCACGATCTCGTCGAACACAGCCGTCTTAAGCCATTCCTCCCCCGAGCATGCGGCAAGCGACTCATCGACAACCTTCCCGTCTTTGCCATATCCCACCAATCCGTAATCCCCAAACGCACCATAATAGGAACGCCCATCCGCTCCCACCAAGACATAGAGCATCTCCCCTTCATCGCTCGAAATGCTGTCGCTCAAGTTCAGCCAAACCGTATCATTTAAAACAGCGTAAGTACCTTCCTCCACGACCACCAATCGACCAAAACCATCGAATCCTAGGCGAGCGCTGCGAGACACCGAGCCAACGCTCTCAAAGGGGTAAGCCTTGATAGGGGGAAGGCCTTCAAAGTGCAATTCGGATGCGAAAAGCGAAAGACTTCCGCCAAGCATAAAGGCCGAAATAAGCAGAAGAGTTCTCATTCGGGACGGAAAAGTGGGGGGGTAGGATTATGAGATTAGGGATCAATCCTCTCGCTTCGCCTTCACAACACAAGTCAGAAGACGCCATCCGATGGCTCCCCTATAGACTCACCGATAAACGACCGGACAATCCTCTTGCTACCTTTTCTGCAAAAATTGAAAAGTAATCTCATGCCCGACTTCTCCAAAAAAACTCTCGCCCTCACAATCATCGCAGGCCTCGCCCTCTTCAGCCCCTGCCTCTCGATGTCGAAACCGATAGCTTCCGCGAAACCGGAAAAACTCGGGATGTCGAGCCAGCGACTCGAGAGGCTCGACTCTGTTTTGCAGAAAATGGTCGACGACGGAGAACTCCCCGGGGCTGTAGTGCTCGTAGCAAGACACGGTCAAAGAGCTCACCTTGGCGTCTACGGGAAGCAAGACATCGAAAGTTCGGCACCCATGAGCGACAAAACTATCTTCCGGATCGCTTCCCAGACGAAAGCCATCGTGAGCGTCGCTACTATGGCCCTGCAAGAGGAAGGGAAGCTACTCATCAGCGACCCCGTATCTAAATACCTGCCTGAATTCGCTAACACCCTCGTCGCCGAGACCAACGAGGCAGGCGAGCAGGTGAACGTGCCTGCCAAACGCCAAATCACTATCCGCGATCTCCTCACTCATACATCCGGTATCGGCTACGGTCGCGCCAGCGACCCGCTTTGGCAGGAAGCCGGCATCGACGGCTGGTACTTTGCAGATCGAGGCGAACCCATTCGCGAAACTGTTCGAAAGCTTGCGTCCCTCCCCTTCGACTCACACCCGGGCGAGAAATTCGTATACGGTTACAATACCGACATCCTCGGAGCCCTGATAGAAGTCGCATCAGGCTTGCCTTTAGACGCTCTGCTAACCCAGAAAATCCTCGATCCGCTCGGCATGGATGATACCCACTTCTACCTCCCCAGCGAAAAAGAGAAACGCTTTTCAACGGTGTATTCATATTCCAGTGACAGGGGACTTAAGCGAGGACCAGACGAGGGTACGATGGACGCCCAAGGCCACTACCTGGACGGCCCACGAGTGAGTTTCTCCGGAGGCGCTGGCCTACTTTCCACTGCAAACGACTACGCTGTTTTCCTTCAAATGCTCCTCAACGAGGGAGAGTACGAGGGCACGCGAATCCTCTCACGCAAATCCATCGAGCTCATGACCCGTAACCATCTCGCCGAAGGCGTCGAGTTTCCTTGGGACCGAGGGACTGGGTTCGGTCTCGGATTCTATGTCATCGAAGACCTCGGAAGGCGCGGTGTCACAGGATCGGACGGCGAATACGGATGGGGCGGCGCCTACCACTCGACCTACTGGGTCGACCCTAATGAAGAGCTCGTCGTGGTTTATTTCACCCAAGTTAGGCCAGCCGACGGCCTAACGGACCACGGTAAACTCAGAGCCCTTGTCCACCAAGCCATCGTCGACTGAATCGATCAGGCGGGTCCCTTCGCTCGACCCACCCTCGCATCCACCCCTGTCCACTCCTCTTTGGTGAGGGCCCAGCGCTCGTGGTCTTTCCACTCCCCTCCGACCTGCAGGTACTTGGGAGAAAAGCCTTCGAGACGGAAGCCCAAACGCTCCACCAAGCCTCGCGACGAAAAATTACCGGGTTGGATATTCGCTTCCAGCCGATGCAGTCCGTGCTCCGAAAAAGCTCTCTGCACCACCAGAGCCAAGCCTTCCTTCATCAACCCTTGTCCTGCAAACCCAGTCACTGCCCAATAACCTACGTAGGCATTCTGGAAGGCGCCTCTCACAATTTCGCCAAGGTTGATTAGACCCGCGATGCGATCGTCGCTAACGCAGCACACAAAATATCCAGCATGCCTAACATCTTGGATACGATCCAAATACTTCTCGTAGCCTCTCAACTCCCGGGCTGGATACACCCAGGGTTGGTGCAAAGTGACGCTCGCCTTCGTGGCCGCGACAAACTCTTTCCCATCCCTGCGCTCTGGATGCCTGAGATATACCCTCGTCATTTGCAGTTAACCTAAAGCTGCCTATTAGTAACTCAACTAAACACCACGCTTCTAACCCCGATCAAGGTCCGTACGCCATCAAGTTCGTTGCCAAGCCCAGCTTGTTCCATTCTCTTGCTACCAAATGGCCATGCACAAAACGACCGCACTTCGATACGAAACCTTCGGCAAGCCCGAGGAAGCCCTCAGCCTGGAAAGCACAGAGCTTCCCGAACTCGGCCGCAAACAGGCCCTGCTGAAAGTCCTCGCCGCCCCCATCAACCCCGCAGACTTCGGACGCATCGGCGGCACGTATGGCGAGCTCGCTAAGCTCCCTGCCACAGCCGGACTCGAAGGCGTCGCCGAGGTCATCGCGGTCGGAAGCTCGGACTGCGCCTTCAGAGTAGGTCAACACGTCTTCGTGCCTAGCGTAATCGGTTCTTGGCAAAGCCATGCCATCGCCAACTGCGATGAGCTCTTCCCCGCTCCCGAAAAACTCCCCATCGAACAAGCGGCAATGGGATGGGTCAATCCCGCCACCGCATGGAAACTCATGCACGACTTCGCCAAGCTCCAAGCTGGCGACATCATCGTGCAAAACGCGGCTACATCCGCTGTAGGTAAACTTGTGATACAAATCGCCAGCCACCTCGGTATCAAAACCATCAACTTGGTGCGCAATCTCGACGCCGAGAGCCACCTCAAGAAACTCGGCGCCAGCATTGTGCTCGTCGACGATCGTGACGCAGCAAAAGCTGCCCTTGAGGAAACCTGGGGGAAACGAGCGAAAATCGCCCTCAATTCCGTCGGTGGCTCCAGTGCTCTGGGCATGTGCAAGATGCTCGCAAACGGCGGTACCCTCATCACCTTCGGGGCCATGGACCGCGAACCAGCCCCATTCCCGACGCGGTATTTGATTTTCAACGACATCCGCCTACGCGGCTTTTGGGTCAGCAAGTGGTACGCGACCGCCCCTCGCGAAGAGATCCTAGCCCTCCACAACGAAGTCTTCAACTTCATGGAAAACGCAAAAATACGCGTCCCCGTCGCGGCCACCTACCCACTCGAGGATTGGCAGACAGCTCTAGAGCACTCCCAAACCGCCGGCAAAACGGGCAAGATTCTCTTCAAGCCCTAGGAAGAGCGTCCAGTTCTCCGAAGAATCATCTTCACACTTCAACGTTCTCCCTTCACCGTTCCCTCGTGGCCGAACAACCCTACAAGTTTCGCAAAAGCGTGGAGCGACTCATCGCCAACTTTCGCGGCATCCCGGAGAACTATCCCGGCGAAGCTCCAAAAACCGAGCGCCCCATGTCCAGCGTCTTGGACCGCATCCTCACAAAATACAAAATCGGCCAAGACTCTCTCGAGAATAAGATCGTCAAGAACTGGACTCAAATCGTCGGGGCCGCGAATGCCAAAAACTGCGCTCCAAACCGCATCGATAATGGCCGCACCCTCATCATCGCCGTATCCAACCCCGTAATACGCCAAGAACTCGAGTTCAATAAGCGTCTCATCCTGCAAAACCTGCACAAAATCGAAGGAGCGAAGAAGATCCGAAACATCTTCTTCAAGTCAGGCTAAGAAGTAAACTCGCCCCAAGAAACGCTAGTCACGCGATCGCCTAAATCGATCTCGCCCTACCGGCTCCTCAGCTTCGACAGCAGTCGCAGCAGTTCGATGTACAGCCAGATCAAGGTCACCAGCAAGCCAAACGCCGCATACCATTCGAGGTACTTGGGAGCACCCTGCTCCGCGCCGTTTTCGATGAAGTCGAAATCGAGCACGAGATTGAGGGCCGCGATCACCACGACGAACAAGCTGAAGCCAATCCCCACGACTCCGCTTTCATGTATCAGCGGAATAGATACACCAAAGAATCCGAGCACCATGGAGATCATATAGACCACAAAGATGCCACCTGTGGCAGCCGCCACACCTAACTTGAAATTCTCGGTCGCCTTGATCAATCCCGTTTTGTAGGCGAACAAGAGCGCCAGCAGGGTGCCAAATGTCAGCAGCACCGCTTGGAAAACGATTCCCGGGAACTGCACTTCGAAAAAGGCAGAGAGCACACCAAGGAAAAGCCCCTCCACGATGGCGTAGAGCGGAGCAGTGAACGGAGCTGCCGTTTTCTTGAAAACAGTGATCAGCGCGATCACAAAACCGCCGATGGCTCCACCAATCATCCACGGGTACAATACCGCCGGATTCTCTCCCGCCTGCACCAGGGACATCGTCTTGTCCCACGTGAAGAGCGCCGCAACCCAAAGCAGGCAAAGCAAGATGCCAGTCTTGTTTACCGTACCGTTAATGGTCATAACCTTCGCTCCGGCGACTGGTTGATCGACACGAAACGCCTTATCTGAAAGAGCAGGGTTAGAAGTTCTCATAAACTCGGATAGTGATACCCGCCCTTCCCAAAGCAAGCACATGCGAAAAACGGTTCGAGCGGGGGCCTGCCGCCCTGTCAGCGCATACAACCGCCTACTCGATCTCCTCCAGCACGCTTTCGATCGATCGAATCTTTTCGGAGGGAAAGAAGCTGTTTATGCGGCAAATGATTTGCTGCAGGATACCATCGGGGCAAGACGCGCCACCGGTCACCAATACACGGATACGCTCTTTCTCAGGTAAGAAGGAGCGCTTCTCCATGAGACCTTGCTTGGGATCCTTGGGGTCGTAAGGGAAAATGAAATGCTCGATCTCAGACCGAGAGAGGATGTTCGCCTCGCTCTGGATGTAGAACGCCCGATCGCCAAAGCGATCCTGGCACAGCCGAAAAAGTTGGAACGTATTCGAACTGTTCTTACCACCCACCACGAGGGCCGCGTCGATGTCTTCGTCGAGTGCCTTGGCGAGGGCGTCTTGGTTGACCTGTGTTGCGTAGCAGAGCGTGTCTCCCTTGCTGCTCATGGCGAGGTGGTCCGTAATATGCGCCTCCCCATACGCTTCCGTCAGTGCCTCCTCGAGATAGGCGATAATCTTGAGAGTCTCGTTGCGTAGGAGCGTCGTCTGGTTGACGAGGGCGAGTCGATCGAGGTCCTTGCTCGGATCGAAACCGACCGAGGAGCGCGAGAGGAAGGGCTCGAACAAGCGCCGTTTTTCCTCCACGGACTGAGCCCGGATCACATCGCCCAGCAGGCCAGCTTCCTTCATGTCGCGTATCACCACCGAGGGCGCGTACTTCGCGCTGTTGGAAAAAGTAGCCTTAGTCTCTTCATGCTCAGCCTTGCCATGGATAACGATGGTGTAACCTTGCTGGCCGTAACGACGGGCCGCTTTCCAAACCTTTTCCACTAGCATGCAGGTGGCGTCGTACTGCCGAATCGGCAGGCCGCGCTCGATGAGGCGCAGCTTGTCTTCGTCGCGAGCGCCGAAAGCGGGAATGATCACGATATCCTGGTCGCTGAGGCTATCCCAGTAGGGACGCCCCGTCTCGGCTTCGAGTAGCGGTACCCCTTTGTCGCTTTGCAAGTACTTGAGCCCGCGCGACTGAAGGTCCTGGTTGACGAAAGGATTATGGATCAGCTCGCTGAGCATGAAAACACGCTTTCCAGGATTGGCCGCTAGCGTTTCGTAAGCCCTCTCAATGGCGTTTTGCACTCCGAGGCAGAATCCAAAATGGCTGGGAAGCAAAAATTCGGTAGCCCCAAAATCGAGCCGAGCAGGCGTGGTCGCAGAGCGTTCCTTAGAGCGTTTCACCGCCTTGATAGCGTCGCAAAGGGCACTGTGGTAGAGAGCAACAGAGTCGTCGTCTACCTGGTAGATCTTTCGATTCCGCTCCTTCTCCGCTCGAAAGCGGTAAATGTATTCGTTTGAATTGAGGTAGAGGTAAGGGATACGGATCGCGTTCGCTCGAATCCGGGAAACCGTGACTTCGGGAAGTTTGGTCTCCTCGTAAAATTCACGCAGCGAGAGGGCTTTCCAACCGTCTGCCGCTAACGCCTCCGGTAGCTCCATCTCATCGAGCGCCGCGAAGAACACTCCTGATTCCACTTCCACTAAATTCTCAAGCCGACCAAGTTGAGAGAGTCTGGACTTAGCTTCCTCGACCGCGTGATCGCCGACGGCGAAAGCTTTTAACTTGCCGCAGTTTTGACCGTGCTGGGTCACAATTTTGCTGTTGCCTAAAAATAAGCAAACCACATTGGCCGCTGCAAAGCTGCCGCTTTCTACGGCGATACTGGACTCTTTCGAACTCATGAGCGTCCCATTCAAGGCGCATTGCCCTCCACCGCAACGTCAGATTGCCACCGTATTGCGGGAGTCAAAGCTTCGCTTGCATGCCTTCTCTTTCTAAGCACATTTCAACATTAGAAAAACGGACGACTTCCTCCCACTATGTTAGACTCCTCGCCAAGCGACGAAACACAAAGCAAACCCGCCAAGAAACGCCGCATCGGGATCGATCTCTTCCCTCTGAGAAAAACCGCGGCTGGCTACAATGGGAAAGCGTTCTCCGGAGATTTTAGAGCAGCACTCAACGTCGCCCTTCTCGCCTTCCCACAAGGTATGGCTTACGCCGCTATCGCAGGACTGCCGCTACGCTACGGAATATTCGGCTCAGTAGTCGCCACCATCATCGGAGCGTTTTTCGCAGGGTCGAAATACATCACGCTCGGCCCGACGAACGCTACCTCCGTCATGGTCCTAAGTTCCTTTACGGTGCTCGGCATAGTATCGGAGCAAGAAGCGGTATCCAACCTTCCACTACTTGTGCTTTTGGTCGGAATCGTGCTCGTGATCGGTTCGCTCCTCCGTGTAGCAAGCCTCATCCAGTACGTGTCTCGAACCGTAATCACCGGTTACATCACTGCCGCTGCCTCTCTGATTATCGCCAACCAGCTTCGCAAGACTCTCGGCTTCGATTTCACGGCCGAGGAAAAAGCCGAGGCTTCCACCTTCTTCCAGGTCGTCGACCTGACGATACGCCACCTAAGCGAAGTGCAATGGGCAACTTTCGGGCTCAGCGTCGCTACCGCAGCCATTTTCATAGTCCTCGAGAGATTCGTCAAACGGCTCCCCAGCGTAGCAGTGACCCTCGTACTATCGTCATTGCTAGCGTACTTATGCACTCGGTACATCCCTAATTTTTCGGTAGCCCTCTTGCCCGGACTCAACGCTAGCGAATGGGGGCTCACATTTCCCGCGAACCTTAGCCAGGAGAGCATCAACCTGATGCTTTCTCCAGCTATCGCTATCGCCCTCCTCTGCACCCTCGAGGGCAACTCTATCGGCAAATCTCTTGCCGCTCGCGAGGGAGCTCGCCTCAACTCTAATCAGGAAATGTTCTCAGTCGGCATGGCTAACATCGGATGTGCCCTCTTTTCCGGTATGGCAGCTTCAGGTTCGCTCACCCGCTCCCAGCTAAACGTCGGCTCCGGCGCATTCACCCCGCTCTCAGGACTCTACTCCGGCATCATCATGTTTGCGAGCGCCTTCGTACTGGCGGGCTTCGTGCAGTACGTGCCAACCGCCGCCCTCGCCGTGGTCGTTATATCCATCGGGATCTCGCTCCTCAACAAACATCAGCTGAAGATCGTCACCAAGAGCACCCGCTCGGACAGCATCACTTTCTACGTCACCTTCCTCACTGGCCTGCTCTTCGCGCTCGATTTCGCCATCTACATCGGCACCTGCGTCTCCATCGCGCTCTTCCTCAAAAAAGTCGCCAGCCCCGAAATCGTGGAAGTCGCCATCAACGACGAGACCGGTCAAATCGGGCACCTAAGCAACAAAGAGCAACGCTCCGACCCGGAAGTGTCCATTGTGCACGTAGAGGGCGAACTTTTCTTTGGCGCCTCCGAACTCTTTCGCGACCAGATGCGACGCGTCGCAGACGACGTAAACCTCAAGGTAGTGGTCATGAAACTACGCAATGCCCACAACCTGGACGCCACCAGCTGTATGGCCCTTGAGGAACTGATAAAGTACATGAACGAGCGAGACCGTATCCTACTCGTGAGCGAGGTACGCCCCGATACCATGCGCATCTTCGAGAACTCCGGTATCATCAAGGTTATCAATCCGATAAACCTCTTCGCCGACGAAGATAGCAATCCCACGCTCTCCACCGCCAAAGCCCTCAAGCGGGCTCGCCAAATCCTTGGTGGCCGCACTCCGAAGGTCTCAATCTACGCCAAGGAAAAACGCCCCTGACGACGGCAACACCCGATAGCGGCAAACCACACTGCGGGCGGCAATCGCTGACAAACCGCACGCAGCGAAAGATGGTCCTTTGCCTCCCATCACTCTCACGAAAGTTACCACCCGCCAAAATACAATTTATCCCTTCACCCTCCGCTCTTCAGCCCTCACCCTTCCCAAATGGCAACACGCATCGCTCTCGCGGGCGCCCGATACGGCGCCACCCTCGCATCTGGTTTCGCAGACCTCGAAAACGCTGAGATCGTCGCCATCGCGGATCCAGACAGCGAGGTTCGCAGCAGCGCCGCAGCAGCGCTTGGCGTTGCTCACGATTCCCTATTCGAATCGCTCGACGACCTCCTCCTTGCTACCGAGGTCGACGCCGTTATCGTGGCCAGTCCCACCCACCTGCACGAACGCCATGTCGGTGCAGCCTTCGATCGTGGCCTGCATGTACTTTGCACCTCTCCTGTCGGCGTTCGCGGCAGCGAAGTATCGCACATCGTCACCTCCGCTGGGCTCGTAGGCAAAATGTTCATGTGGGCGAATCCGCTTCGCTTCGATCCGCGCGTATCCATCGCTCAAGCACTCGTTGAAGCGGGCGAGGTCGGCGAACCGACTCATGGCTGTGCCAGTATCCGGATTTCGGATTGGCCTCACGACGGCAATTCATGGCGACTCGAGCGTGACCTAGGAGGTGGCGCCTTGCTGGAAGTCGGCACCCAGACTCTCGACGCGCTTTGGTTCGCGATGGGAGCGCCCGATCCCGTAGAAGCCATGGCCTCCCGCTTCAGTTCGTATTCCGATCAGCACGGTAGCGATCTCGAGCATCCCGCCGAGGACAGCATCAGCGGCATGGTGCGGTTCAAGAACGGAGCCTGCCTTCAAATTTCCGCTCAGATCAAAGCAGCACTACTTCCAGGAGAAACCGCACAAAGCTTCAGTTTCATCGGTACCCGAGGCGCCATCGACATGGCCAATGGACGCCGCAACGACGCCGATGGAAACCAGTATGAATACGCCAAGTCTTCCTGCACGAGCTCGCAGCTTAGAGCTCTCGCAGTGTCCTTCCTTCAAGCTATCGAGACCAACGAAGAGCCGGCGGCTAACGGCAAGCAAGCACTCGCGTTCCACAAAATGGTAGATGCTCTTCTCACCTCCGCTCGAGAAAAACAGGCTGCCTCCATAAAGGTGGAACGCTCGCTCGACGATCTTTTTGGCGGTCTCTGAACGGATCAGTAAGTTTTCGTGTTTATAGGTGCAATAGACTCCGCTCCGACGCGTAACGTTAAAGTCGCTTGAAGTGCCGAGCATCACATTGGTGTTAGGCTCCCACACCGAATACATGAAAACGCTCAAATCCTGTCTCCTCTTCTCCATCGCGCTCGTCACGAGTATAGGTGTCGCTGCGGCAAATGACAGGAGCGATGCTACCCTGAAGGAAATTGAAATCACCAAACAAACCGATGTTCGATTTCCAGGAACGATGCGAGTGATCGGCGTGAAAGAAGGCCACGTTTCCCTCGTCGCGGCTATCGGCAGCGAGGGTGAGTTGCTCGACACCCTTATCCTCGAAAGTACCCGCAAAGCGTTCACCAAGTCGGCCCTCAAATCCCTCCAAGAGTGGGAATTCAGCCCCGCCTCCTACGATGGAACACCTCTCGCTTCTTCCATCCAAATCGACTTGAGCTTTCAGGTTGACCGCAAGCTGGCGTGGCAAACCTTCCAAGCGCCAGGACCTGCAGACATAACCCGATCCGGTACCGAAGAGCGGCCCGTCACCACCGCACAATTCGGTGAGTTGGACGCTATCCCTTTCCCCTTAGAAATCGTCGAACCCGACATCAGCGTGGACGGAACCGCAACCATCCAGTTCTACATCGACGAGCTAGGCCACGTGCGCTGTCCGCGTATCGCCTCCGCGACGAGCCTCGATTTCGGCGAGACCATGCTAGCCGCCGTTACCGAATGGAAGTTCGAACCGCCGATCGCTTCTGGAGTTCGAACCAATACCATGCTGCGGCAGACCTTTTCCTACGCGGACGGCGAACTCACCGCCGCAGAGGCAAACTAGTACCGTCCCGATACCTCACTCCTCGCCGCCCCAGATGTCCCCTGATGGGCCGATCTTGCTGCAAAGGATAACTTTCAGCGCCTTGCGAGCCCGATAAAGGCGCGTTTCGACACCCTTTATCGAGCAGCCTACTACTTCGCCGATCTCTTTGTAGCTCAGACCCTCGTACTGGTAGAGAATTAGAGTCACCCGCAAGTCGTGCGGAAGCTTGTTGATCGCGTCTCTCACGATCTCGATCCGCTCTTGATTTAAGGCTTCGAGGTCGGGCGGAATCTCGCCTCCCGCGTTGGCCAAAGGATGCACGTCTCGATCCGCCTTCGACATGTCATCGGTCAGGCTGTCATTGCCAAAGGCTGGATGCCGTCGGCGCCATCTTTCGAAATTCTTGCAGAGATTGGAAAGCGAAGTGAAAGCCCACGCCGAAAACTTGGTACCTTCCTTGAATCGGTCCCGATTCTTGTAGACCCGCACGAAAAGTTCCTCCACCAGATCGCGAGCATCGTCTTCGCTCTGAACATAGCGGTATGCAAAACTCAGGAAGGGGCGATGCCACCGCTGCATGAGTTCATTCAACGCAGTGTCGCGTCCCTTGCGCAGCTCTTCAAGCAGTGCAAGGTCGGTCTCATTGTCGGATGGCATTAATGGGGTTCAGGGCGGGGACTAGACTCTCTGAAGAGGGGTGGAGGAGAATCGTAAAGAATACCTAGAAGTGCTACCCTCGCGGGCGCTGGTTGGTCTAGTTTATTCGGCTTTGAACAATGGAAAAGTATCGTTTGCGCTGATCCACGTTCATCACGTCTCCCACCGAAGCAATCAAGTCGCTCGTCGATTTCACACAGGCCTCGTCGAGTTTCCGTTTCGCTTTCAAGTAATTGCGAATCTCGAGGTAATCGACGTACCCGTTGGTGACGCGCTCTGCTTCCAGTTCCGCCAGCAGCAACTCCAAATCCCGAACCTTACGAGAAAGGGTTCGGATCTCACGCTCGCGATCCCCGTGCAGTCGAGTGATCCGTGCAAACTGCTCTTCCGACAGGTCAAGCTCCGAGCGTAGCCATTCCATCTCGCACTCGGCATCTGCTGAAAAACAGCCAGGAGCGTAAGCATCAACGTAACTGAAGTGCGCCACGAGGCCACACGCCAAACCTATCACTAATACTGACAACGATTTCCACATATCGAACTTACTCGAATAGATAGGTATCCTTGATCAAGGGATCGATCACCTGCTTGTAACTCTCCGCGAGTTGCTCGCCGCGAACCACTTGCTGCTGCGCCACCCGGAGCTCCGCCAACAGCAAGCCTCCCAAAACGCATGCCACCACGAAAACCGCGGCATAAACAGGGCGATTCAAAATAGACTGCACCAAATTGAAGAAATTCGGTAAGGCCGCTGGCTCGCTGTCCTCGTTTGCCACACGAGCCCAGACACGAGCATTGAGGCGAGGATGTTCGATATCCACATCCTGCCAAAGCTCCAAAGCCTTGTCTAACTGTTCTGTATCTCGGTCCACGGTAGAGTATTTGATGAGGTCTGACTAATTTCGTTCGAAGCTTCTTAAAAAAGTAGCTCCGGCAGAACACACCCTACGTAGCGAAACACCCAAGTGCCAACATTCACTTCATGAAAAAATACCGACTACACTGCCTAAACAGCGAACGACGTGAATTAACACTTTAGTTACAACCGCAACCATCCCCGCCGACACCGTCTCCCCCGGTGCTAGCCTCGCGAGAGAAGGTCACGTGAGCCGACATTACGTTCTCCAACGCGTCACGATCCGACTTCATGCTATAATCAGCCAAATTTCCTTTTTGCCACGGCTCGACCGTCTGGCAGCCGCCAAAAAGCAAACATCCCATCACAGCTAGCCCCCAGCCCAAAACCCGCTTCCCGGACTCCAGATTCCAGCGTACGACACTTGGGCGCATCCTCATTTGCCCAACTCCTGCAGCAGCTCCGTGATTTCGCTCTCCAGCTCTTCCACTGTTTCACCCCCGCGCCAGCCGTAATGAACCGCTCGGATAACACCTTTCGCATCGACCAAGAACGAGGTAGGCATGACCTCCACCTCAGCATCAGCGACCAAGGATTGCTTGGCATCCCAAACCACCGAGAAACTCGGCTGCGCACGATCAAGGAACTTTTGCATCGCCTTCTCACTCGAGTCCACGCTCACCGCCAACACCTGAAATCCTGCGTCCTTATTCTCCTGATACAAACGCTCCATCTCAGGAAAAGACGCTTTGCAAGGAGCGCACCAGGATGCCCAAAAGTCCACATACGTCACCTTTCCAACGAACTCCGGAATGTCTCCCTCCAAACTAAAAGCCGCCAAATCGGGCAACGAATCCCCTTGCTCCCAAGCGCCGAGACAACTTGAGCAGCCAAGCGCCAACGCCAAAACACTTCCCCGTAAAAACTTAAGACTGAACAACGTATTCATAAAATTGTGATGTTTGATAGTTAGAGTTTCTCGAAACGAAGCATGCCTCCGCACCAAAGTTAGCTTCCATAAGCTCAGTTCCCTTTTCCGTCCCCGCCACGAAAGCTGCAGTAGAAAGGACCCCGGCTTCTAAGCAAGATTGAGCGACCACCGTGACCGCTAGCAATCCATTAGCCACAGGATATCCAGAAGACAAATCTATGATATGTCCGTAGCGACGGCCCTCATGAACGAAGTTGCGATGGTAGTCGCCCGAAGACGCAACTCCACCACCCCGTAACAAAGCGAGGCCAGTCCAGGTCGCGCCGGGTCGGGACGGATCCTCCAAGCCGATATGCCAAGCAGGCGAATCTGGAGGCGTACCCAGGACACGGATATCTTGACCGAAATCGACCAAGCAATTACAAATCCCATGAGACATCGACAATCCCGCAACCTTGTCGACCGCGTACTCTTTTCCAAATCCGCCAAAGTCGAGGCACATGCCTTTCTCCGGAAGAAACACCTCCCCGGAGCGACGTTGCACCTTCTGCCACCCTACAAGTTTCTTGGCTGCAGATATTTCTGCGGAGCACGGCAGTTCCGCACGTTTGCGGCGATAGTCCCACAGCGAAATCAGAGGCAACCCTGATGGATCGAGCTGACCATGCGTCATGAAATTCAAGTCATCGCAAAGGGCGAAAAGGTGCTCGGCCTCATCATCCACGCGAACCCAAGAAATTCCGGCCTGCCGGTTAATTTCAGACAACAAGCTTGTATCCAGAAACCGGGAATACTTTCCTTCGAAGGAACCAACCCATTCAACCGCCGATTCGGAAAAGCGTATCGCAGTAGCACGATCTTGAATCGAAAACAGAACCGAACAAGCCGTCCCTAGCGCCTGAAACTGCAAACGGTAGAGTTTCCGGACTTCGTCAAAAGTGAGTCGGCTCTCGATCTTTTTGCGATACGATGATCTGTCAGCTAAAACCACCAGTTTCCTCCAATCGTTAAAATGTCCGCGCTCGGAAATGTCTCTTCAAGCGTCTTTCCGTCCCTCCCTTTCATCTCGTAGCGCTCCCAACTCACATCCCAGGACACCGAGTCCGAAACCTTGTAAATCGCCTTTATTCCATAGGTCTCCGTCGCCATTTTCGCAAGCCGATAGTCAGCAGAGTAGTAAGGAACCAGTCCTTCTTTCGTATCCAAAGGATCGATATCGGCTCCGTTCAAGTTCGTCAGATAAAAATCTGCGGCTCCCTGAGTATAGTAGCGATAGCTTGGGCGAAGCGTAAACCTGTCGCCAAACTTCTGATACCATTCAAAGTCGAAGGTATGGCTTTCGATCCCCCACGAATCGTCAAAGTACCGGTAGTCGAAATCCACGCTGCCTCTCAAACCTGGATAAAAGCGCTTAACGTTGGCTAACCAGATCCTACGCAAGCGCTCATCCGGACGATTCTCTGGCACTTCTTGGAATAAGAAAAACTCAGGCAATACCTCGAAATTGTTGGCGATAGACTTGTATGGATCTGCCAAATACCCGTCAAACTTGCTGTAAGTGAAAGTTACGCTCGCAATCGTATTCGGATCGAGCACCTGACTGATCCCAAAGTGGCCATCGACGCTCTCTTTGTAGCGCGTCTCGGAAAAGAAACTTGGTTCGATTTCGTCGTCGATGTAGGAGACTCCATAGCTGAGTCCGGTGTTACGCTTGTTGTACTCGGAGGTATTGTAGATTGCGTAGCCCTTAGATAGGAAATCGGTTTCCTTGCTGTGCGAAAACTGGAAGGACGTTTTGTGGATGCCATTCGTCCAATCGAGATCGACCACTCCCGCCTTTCGCACATCCGTGATTTCCGAATACACTAGCTCGTCGCCCGAACGCCCGTTGGATCCCGTCGGGGTCGCTCCCGATATCGTGTCGTGCACGCCATGCAAACGCAGGGCGAGACTTTGCGTGATCGCCTTTTCCCCTCCCACATACCTCGAGACCACCCGTACTCGCCCGTCGTCCTCTTGGTAGTCCTGCCACTTCACCGACAAGTGATCCTCTGCCCGGAGTGGCTTCACCCAAGAGAGATTCAAGTAACCGCAGACTATGAGCACGCGAATCGGGACCAGCAAATAAGTGCGAGAAAGTGGCATAGTTCACATATCAGGGATACAAATTAGAATACGGCTCCACGAAAAGCCCCACGGCAACAACGCAACATAACGGCAATCTGCATCTAGGAACAAGTTTGCTAGAGGAAATTCCCAAAAGCGCTCGTTTATACCTCAAAACCCGTCACTCTTGCATAGGTAACGACTAACAAAATGACTACCTCGAAGATGAGCACCCACTACCTCTTTACATACGGAACACTGAAGAGCGACCAACCAGAGCACGCTCAACACTGCCTCCCTCCCCTTTCCATCACCCCAGCTTTGGCCTGCGGCGACCTGTGGCGCTTGCGCGAAGGCTACCCCATCCTGCAAGTCGAGCCAGAACTAGCGTTGCTCGACGCAAGTAAAGACCTCCTTGCCGACTGGCTCGCCGCCCTCGAGACCGAGTCCAAAGTAACACCTCCCGAACTCGACGGCAAATGGATCGAGGGCCAACTCTTCGAATTCCCTCTCGAGGCCGACTCTCTGAAGAAAATGGACGCTTGGGAGAACTTTATCCCTGGCGTAAAGAGCGTCTACCAACGCCGTATCATCTGGGTAAAAGACAGCGATGGCACCGACCGCATCGCCTGGGCCTACGTCTGCTACTCGCCACCCAACTGGGCCACCCTGCTCGACGAAACCAGTTGGTAATTTAGATGCAACGAATTATTGGATACAAAAAAGCAGCCAGTAAGGCTGCCTTGATCATTTCAAATTATTCAGTAATCACCCGTTTCTTAGAACGGTGATTCTTCGATATCGTCGAGGTTGCCTCCGGAAGCGCCCTCCGAGCCAGCCGCGTCGAGCGCAGGTGAAACTTCGCCACCAGCATTTTCTATCTTCCAAGACTGTAGGTTCACATAGTAGCGACCTTTGTATTCGTTGCCTCGAATGTTGAAGCTAACCTTCACGTGATCGCCCACCTTGAGCTTGTCGACCTGTTCGATCTTTTCTTTCGTAGCCTCGAACTTCACGTCTTGCGGATACTTGTCCTCGGTAGTGATGACAAACTCACGCTTCGCGAAGCCGCTAGAAAACGTCTGTGTTTCTTCGATAAGTTTTACGGATCCGACCATTTCGTACATAGACCCAAACTCTTGGCAGTCACTCAGCCGATGTTAAGCCGAAACTTCTAGAACTTACTCACAAAGCCCCACTCTCTTCCACGTCGCGCTCCGAGTCAGCGCCAATTTTCCTCGACCCACCTGGCGGGGCGAGAATAGCGGCGCACCCAGAAGCTCGTACCCTCCAAGGCCTCCTGCAGCTTCGGGTTACCGTGAAAGATCGCGATGCGCGTGCCTTTGGGGAACTGCGGCTTGACGAAATAGTTTAGCGGCGCCGTCGGCAAGCAATGGTACTTGTAGCTGCAGCACCACTCCGCCGGCCAGTACTTCAGCTTGCCGTGCTGGTGAATCGCGTCGCTGAGGTACGCTTGCTCGTTGCGAAAACGTGCCCGCACGTCCTCCAAGTTGTTCAGAAAGTAATCGAGCACATATGGATGGGCTCCGGGACGAAAGCGGAAAACGGAGGAGTTCCCCGTCACCCGCCGCGGGTACTTCCAATCATTGATGATAAGAAATTCGCCCTCTTCCTCAAAAAATGGGTCGATGCTATCAAGGATGACCACGTCCAAATCCAAGAAAAGCGTGTCGCCCTCTAGATCCTCTAGGTTTTCGGGGAACATACTGAGCTTATTCCAGCCGCGCTCGGGAGCGCCATCCGGCAGTTTCATTTCCGGCAGCGGAAAAACTTCTACATCCGCATCGATCCCCTCGGAGCGATCCGTGAAGCAGACGAAGCGGTGCTCGTACGACAAGTGTCGCTTCACCATATACTTCAGCCGGTTCACGTACTCGGGCCCATAGCGGGTACCCCATTTCATGCAGATCACGTTTCTCATGCTCGTTCGCCAAAAAGGCGAAACCCAGCACCCCACGCAAGCGGATAGTAGGAGCGACCCAACGACCCTAGTCGCTTCCTACCCTTGCGGCAGTAGCTCCATCTCCAGCAACAACTCCTCACTCAACCCCTCTGATAAATTCGCCCGGCCCGATCCGAGATAGCCCGCCACCGCGTCGACGTCCACCGACAGCCAACCCTTCAAGGTGGAAAAAACGACGGGCGAACGTGTCTCGTCCTGCAGCTCGTAGACAGAGTCGATATAACCCACCGAACTCCCAAAATCCTCGAAGCCAATTTCATACAGCGCATCCATTACCGCCCGCTGCCTCGACTGCGGACTCTCTATCGCCCGGGCCCACTCCGCCGAAGCCAACGGCTCCCGGCGCGCCTTCAATCGAGCCACCTCCGAAGCGACCGTGTCACGCTTCCGCGCCTCGCCTAGGCCATCATGGAACCCCACCAACGCCTCCTCCTTCGCCCCCAGGGTCAAGTGCTTGGCAATGCTGCGGACTCCTTTGGGCGACATTTCCGCTTCGTTCTCTAGCACCCAATCCGCAGCACCAGGGCCGTCTCGAGCTGCCCACTGCTCCGCTACCGCATCCATGACCGAGCTGTCAAACACGCCGGTGTCCAGCGCAGCCAGGCGATCCAAGGCGCTCTCAGGACCATCGGACACCATGCGATGCGCGACCTGCTCGGTGAGCTCCGCCTTCAATTCCGGGTCCGTCAACCCCGCCAGCACACCGGCCGCTTGTTCGTATTGTCTGAGCTCTCCCACCAGCACACCCATGGCGTTGGTATATAAGTCGTTTTGCAGCGCTCGGTCGATGTAACCCCCATCTTCAACAATCCACGCGACCTCGATCCAAGCAAAGGCCCCATCCGGATCACTGAGCGTCCAGCCTTTCGCAACCGAAGGCACCAGCAACTCCTTTTCTGCCGGTGCCATAGCGCTCAACAAGGCCACTCCCAACTCTGGAGAACGATGGGCGATCTCTTGCAACACCCGCCCTGCATAATCCACTGCCCGATAATCATCCAAGTCGCGGGCCATCAGCTCCACAAAATGCAACTCCAGTTGAGACGCTGAAAGCTTGTCCAAGGCCAGCTCCAAGATCAGCCCCCCTTTGCGATCACCTTCGCGAAGCACGCGATCTGAGAAATCGATTTCGTCCGTCGCCTCCTCAGCAAGCTGCTCCTGCCAAGCCGAGTGCTCATAAGGATCATCTACCGCTTCTTCTACAAGCGGACTCATGTTCGGCGGTGAGACTTCATCGGCCCCTGAATCATTCGACCCGTTCCAAATCTGCTCGAGCATGAAAGCCACGCAGAACCCCAATGCCGTCAGGGTCAAAATCGAAAAAGCTATTTTGCCGATAAGTCTCACAGGATAGAGTCGATACGCTCGAAACATTTGTCCACAACGAGCAGCCTTGGCAAGCCCCTGACCAAATCTGACCGATCCCAACAAACAAGAAGGCCGACGATCTAAGATCGCCGGCCCAGGAATCCAACTCTTGTATGTGAGCAAAATCTCCCGATCGAATATAGCCTGCTGTTACCCTAGCCGTCTCCGAAGAGACGCGTTCGATCGGAATCCTAAACCCGAGAAGACAATACCATTTTTCTGGCCGAAATCTATTGGGCCCGCTGCTCAACACCGATAAGTGGTAGTACGTAAAGTTCGTGCAAAGACGTGTGACAACTGCGCAACGCAGTAGGGAATGAGGTCCAAAGCAGTCACTTTTACCATTAAATACTTACCCTAATTCTTACCAAATTGTCATCTTTTCGCAGTTGCTCTTCCTCTGCATACGAAATTTCCCGGCGCGTAAGTTTCCCCAATTGGCAGTTTGCACGCAGTTGCTGTCAATCGTCTCCAAAGTCTCAGTACAAACTGTAGCGGCATTTCGGACCTAACTTGGAAAAAAAGCGAAGAAATTTAACCTGCACCTGCTTTCCGTCCCAATTCCCAACATCGAGCAACACCAAATTCACTCAAATCGACAAAACGCTTGACCAACCACCATCGTTTTTGATCTAACCCCCACCCTACTTCTTAAGCGGGTATAGTTTAGTGGTAGAACTCCAGTCTTCCAAACTGGTTGCGTCGGTTCGATTCCGTCTACCCGCACCACTTTACATGGCTTAACGCCCCAGGCGCTAAGCCTTTGTTGTCCTGGGAATAGACGCAGTTATTCTCCTTACCCTTCGCCAGTTCCATCCACCTTGGAGTGCGAGCTGCCAACTCCTCCCGAACAGGAGCGACTCCTTGGCCTTCCTCCAGCACAACGAGTTCCCTTAGAGGGATTGTTTCAAACCGCTTCACCAAGCCATTCGGCCACCTGCTGGAGTCCTTCATCTTGCAGCAACTAGTCGCCGAGGCAGGTTGGACCCATCCGGATCTCCGATTCTGGCACTATCGAGACAAAGACAAGGTGGAGGTAGACTGCGTAATCACTCGCGGCAACAAGGTTTGGGGAGTCGAATTCAAAGCGGCGGCCAGCGTGAACAGCTCGGATGGCAAAGGCCTGCGTCGCCTTGCCGATCAAGCGGGCAAGGATTTCCAAAGCGGGATCGTTCTCTACGATGGGAATTCCATCCTGTCGCTGGATGGACCCAACACCTTGGCTGTTCCCTTTCCACAGCTTTGGACCAAGCAAGCATAGCCGGTGTGTGCAACTTCCTTCCCTGCTGAAGCGATAAAACCTTGGATCGTTGGGTACGCGCCAATCGATGTTCCTCTGAAAGAAGTCTCTCGAACGGACCGGAAGAAGGCACAGGAAGAGTACGAGCGGCTCGAGGAAATCAGCAAACGTATCGGCTTTGACAATACAGTGGATCAGAACCTAATCACCTTCTTTCACGCGGTGACCGATCTATGAGACGAACAGGACCGTCAAGCCTCGCCTAATCGCCCCAGAGATGATCGAAACGGCTTTCCAAGGCAGCTCCCCCCTCCCCGAGGATAAACGTCCTACTCGCTCAATGTAACTGAACCATCGAAAAAACCGCGTGATAAGTCAGGCATACCCCGGTGCCCAACCACCCGGCCATAAAAAACCGCCACACGCGAGTGTGACGGTCTTTCCATGTATCAAGATTCGCTGTTGGAGATGAAGCCTAGTAAGTCCACTGGGCTTGCACACCGAACCCGAAGATGTCCGTCGAGTCACCAGTGGCGTAATCCAAGCCTACTCTAATGTTCCAATGGTCGGAGATATTACGATCTAACGCGATGCTTCCTTTGAGGAGACTTTCAACTGCGTTGGGAACCACAAGCGTGCCGAGGTTCGTCCCATTCGCTGCATCCACGTCGATGAGGACGTCGTCGTTCGAGAGATCTACCCAATAAGAAAAAGCAAATTCAGGCGAGTACCAGTTTTGCCCGCTCTCAAAGCTTATTCCTAATTCCAGAAAGTTCTGACTATCGCTAAAATCCGAAACAATCCGGCGATCGGGACCGCCGCTCTCTTCGAAACCATCTGCATCGATCTCCGCAAAACCGAAACTGAGAAACGGGTAGATCAACTGGTCCTCCCAGAGGAAATGCTCCATCTTTAGGGTGCCGATGAGAAATTGACTGTCAGTGTCGAAAACCGCAGTTGAAAGACCGTAGGTAGGGCCAAGATCACTGCTGCGATCCATCTTGTTTTCAGATGACCCTTCTCCCGCTACAAAGGTAAGAGAAAACGGATGCCAGTCATATCCAACATAAAGCCCTCCGATCCAGCCATCGTGCGTTAGGTTGCCAAAAGCCGGGTCGGGAACCTCATCGTTGATCTCCCTTGATTCGATATCGCCATCCTGGAAAGAGGCCAAAATGCCAAATCGCCAATCGGCCTTCCGGTACCCGTAGGAGAGTTGGAGCGAGTCCCACTGAGAATCCCATTGGAAACGTCCGACGTCTTGATCGATATCAAGGTCGTTACTAAAATACCCGATCGAAAAGTCCGGCTGCTTGACGTCCGAGCCGATGGCGTTTGCCGGCAAGCTACGGATATCCGCGAGACGCGCTTCGAGCGGAGCGACGTAGCTGTTCATACTGTCGAAATTTCCGACCTGAGCTTTGAGTCCCGTCCCTAGAAGGATTGCCCCAAGCAGGAGTCCATTTCGAATGTTAACCAAATGAGTCATAACTGTAATTCCCGTGTTAGATTAGTGCCTAGCAAAAGCGAAACCGTCATCTTCACACGGCCTTCGCAAACTCTTTCACTGTGCCCTTTAATTCTCGGCTAGTTTCCAGAAAACCGGAGTAGTTTCTGCCAATTCCTGCGAAACAATCCATCGAGTCGTGCCACTTGTCGCCACGAAGGAGCTGTCCGGCACCTCTTCGAAGGCGAGTAGGTCCGTTGATTTGAGCAGCGAATACTCTCTACCGAGACCCAGTCCCGTCGCTGTGATCACGAGCTCTCCGTCCGTCAGGTCGATCCGGACCTTTGGATCCGGCACGCTCGCTTCAAATCCAACTTCCGATGCGACAAACAGTCTGCCGGACGCATCTTCACTAATTGCCGCAACCTCCGGAGCTCCGGGCAAAGATGCTTGGGCAACGCTCGTAGTCAATTCTTCCCCGGCCAACGCAAAGCGAATCAACAGGTTCTCCATGCCACCGGCTATCCAATCACCTGCGGAGGAAAAATCAATCGCAGTTAGAGTTTCGCTAAACGTCTGGGAATCGCTCGCGATAACGGAGCCATCGGTCGCGAGAACCGCGAGAAAGCCATTCGCTCCTACCATGCCGAACTGACCCGCTCCATTTGCCGTGATTGCGGAAACCGATGTCGTCTCCGCTGGCAGGGTGACTTCGCTCCAACTCGTTCCATTGGTAGACCGAAAGGCGATGCCGGTTCGCCCTCCACTCAATTTCCAGCCTCCAAGCATCCAAGTCGTGGCAGTGGTATCGTAGTCGATTGTCTCAATTGATCCTTCTTGCGAAAAAGCAACCGAGCTCCAATTCACGCCATTGTCTGTCGAGCGCAGGAGATACCCTTTGCCTGTCGATTGGCCCGCAGCGATCCACGTACCGGCGCCATTTGTGGCGGCACTGGTCAAAGTCGCGAAGCTTAACGGAAAGCTCGCTTCGCCCCACGTCACACCGGCATCGCCGCTACGCAGCACCACGCCCCCTTCGCAGACCGCGATAACAACTTGGCCACTGGCAGCGAGCGCTTGCGGCTTCTCGAATGGATCCGAAGTGAAACTCACGCTAAACGAACTGCCGTCGTTGGTCGAACGGAGCAATTCCCCGTCCGTGCTAATCGCGAGCAACACGTCGCCAGCGACTTCCACATCAACAAGACCGCGATTCAGGAAAGACACCTCCCCTACCGCGAAAGGCATGAAGCCTAGCAGTGCCGCGAATACGGCTAGCGCGAATCTTAAGAAATCTTTTGCGGGTCGAATCATTGGCCAAATACGAGAAAGATTACGATAAACCCACTGCCGCGGCGGAAGATGGTAGCTCCATTCACGACCACTTCGTCAGCTTCGACAACAAGGTCAACCAGCCCGAAAGCCTGGATACGCGGTACGGAGGAAGCAACGAGGTTCGCTCCGGAAGCTTCTTCAAGCCGGAGGATCGAGCCCGAACTACTGGTGAACGTTACTGAACCCGCAGTCACCGCTCTAGAGATTACGAGGTCGCCTACCGCACGAAGCGTCAGGGATCCAGCGCCCGTTTCCAAGCGACCGGTCACATCCATGGCGAAAGCGCCTTTGAGCACGTCGATCAAAGTGGCGCCGCTGCCTGCGTTAACGAGGTTTGCGGTGAGATCGAGCTTTCCGGAAGCGACGGTGAAGGTGAGGTGTCCAGTGCCACCGAGCAAACGAACGCCGTTGCCTACAATCTCCGTCGCCGCAAGCGCTTCAAGATCGATCGAACCACCGTTGGACACGGCTTCCACTTCTGGGGAATCGAAGCTAACTGGCGTATCCGTTGAACCGATACCCGAGCGAGCGATCAGAATGACACGTCCGTTTGGTGCCTCGATTGCGGCATCGCTGTCGCTACCCATGAGCACTCGCTCGCCAGAAAGCTCTATCGTGCCATTTTCGCTGCGAACCGTGGTATTGATCACCAAGTCGCCGGCAGACTCGATTTCGATCGTACCGTTTCCGCGGTCGACAATCGCTCCGCCCTTGCTGCCGATTTCACCATCGAAGACGAGGTGGATGCTCTGGCTGGCGCTGCTCTTCAGGTCGAGACCGAAGCGACCTGCCTCAAAGGAGCCGCGGTGTTCGAAGCTCAAGCTTCCTTCAGCCTTCAAATCGGTGCGGTCCGTTTCCATAACTATCGGCGCGGATACGCTGCCAACCGAACCGGAAGCGTAGAGGCGTAGGTAACCGGCAGTGATCAGGGCCGCATCCGCCGCGCTGGAAACCGCTTTCACCGAGCCAGAAACGATCAGCTCGAGCTTACGGCCTGCGTCTAGGGAACCGAGCGTCAGATCGCCGCCGATTTGGATCAACGCGTCGCCAAGCAGAGCGCTGATCGACGAGTCAACATCGAGAGAAACATCGCCGGAGAGGTAAAGCGTGAGGCTGCCTTCGGTGGTTTGCAGCGTAGCCGCCTGAGCAGTCAAGGCATTCGCTTCCAGCTCGATCATGCCAAATACTTCGATATCCGCCTCCAGAACCAATTCGCCCGGCAAACTCCAGAACAGGCTGCCATCTTCGACCTTGACGTGATCCGTAATCGTTAAGTCACTAGATTTTTGAGACAGATAGAAACTGCCGTCGCTCTTCAAACGAGCTCCCGCGATTTCGGTTTCACCAGCCAGCGTCAAGTAGACCGAACCACTTTTGATATCCAGCGAAACGACTGGAGCCGAAACGGTGAAGGAACCTCGGCCGCTTCGGCCTACACCCTTGCTAGAGATCAAGTCAACTCGCTCGCTTGCGGTGACCGCATCGCCTGCAAGAACAACCTTCTGGAATATTCCATCGCTTGCTTCGAGCCTTGCGTTGACGGCCGCTACACCTGCATTGAGCTGGATCGCGCCGCGCTTCGCGTTGGCGAGCAGCGTATTCGCCTCTAGAGCTGCATTGAGGGTAATCGAGCTCGCGCTCACCAAGGAAAGCTGGCCGTCAACGATCATGGAAACGCCATCCGAGTCTCCGTCGTTGAGAGTGATCGATCCAATCGTAGTGGTGATGCTTGCCGATCCGGAAACCTCGAAATTGCCGAGCGCGGCGTCATTGATCGAGCTGGTCGAGCCATCGGAAGCAACGCGTGTGACCGATGTCGAAACAGCGCCAATGCCGAGGCTGCCAGCGTTCTTCAGGTAGAGATCGCCTTCCGTGATTGATGCTGAAAGCAAGCCAAGTCTCGTTTCGAGATCGTTCGCGGCGGTACCCGCACCGCTAACCGCAGCAATGCGTAGGCCTGCAGCGAATACATCGACCCAATGGTCTCCACCATCGACAACCGCGGCCGCGACTAGGGAAACGTCTGCATTCGTGCGGATACCGCCGAGGCTTATGGTTGTTGCAGCTGCGACACGAATATCGCCGTTCCCTGCGGAGAACAGGCTGTGATCCGACTGCGTCACAGCGCCGGTCTTAGCGTTGATGTCGATGGTACCGTTTCCTCCGGTTTTCACGGTAGTAGCACCGTAGAAGATAACGTCCTTCGCAGCCGCCAGGCTAATATTGCCCGATGAACTTGCGATACCAGCTTCCGCCAAAATACTGCCCGCAATCGCGTCGATCGAAATCGAACCCGAACCGTGAGCCACCACCGCATTATCGTCATCAGCAGCGCTGCCATCTTCCAAAGTGAGCTCGCCCGAAGTCGAACGGATCAGGATCGCGCCATTTCCGGAAAGAGTACGGACATCCGATTGGGTCGCATCCGCAACTGTGCTGGTTGTCATTGAGTTGCTGACACGTCGTACGCTGGCTGAAACATCGGAAATCGTCAGCCCATCGGATTCGAGAAGACTAATACCGCTGGCGTTCGCCCGAGCGCTCAGAGTAACGACGGCACTCTCGATCGAGTTTGATGCAGTACCGATTCCATTGCCCGCAACCATGCGTAATCCATTAGCGACTACATCGACGTAGGTGTCGCCTCCGTCCAGGATCGATCCGCTGCCGGCGATCAAGGAAACGTTCGTGTTCGTCGAGATGCCGCCCAGTGTGATGGTGTTTCCAGCTGCCACACGGATATCGCCATTTGCCGAGGAAAGCTTGCTCTTGTCATTAAGAGTTACACTACCGGCAGTCGCTTCGAGATCAATGGTGCCGGTTCCGCTGGTGATTACGTCTGCGTTGGAGGCGAATGTGATCGCATCGCTAGCAAGAACTGAAATGGAGCCACTTCCGGAAACGATGTCCGCGTTGGCGTTAACACCCTTGCCACTGCCGCTAGCCGAAATGAGAACGAGGCCGGAACCGTGAGCGCTGACCGCTCTGTTGTTCGTAGCGGCGGTGCCGTCGTCGAGGGTTATGCTGCCGTTGCTGGTAAGAAGAACGATTGAGCCATTGCCTGCGGTGGTGATGACATCGGACTGGGTCGCGTCGGTGACGGTCGAAACCGCAGCGTTCGCTGCCACCCGAGAAATGCTGACTACAACGTCGCCAACGACCAAGTCGTCGCTTTCGAGAATGTTAATACCGCCCGAAGTAGCGCGAGCGCTCAGCGTGCCGACTTTGGTTTCAATCGCGTTTGCTGAGCTACCTACTCCAATAGCGGCTACCAAACGGAGGCGGGCTGCTTCCACGTCGATGGCGAGATCGCCATTGTCGAGAATTGAACCGGTTTCAGCGATCAAGGAAACGTCAGCGCTGGTCTTAACGCCGGCAAGATTGATCGTACCCTTCGCCTGGATACGAATATCTCCGCTGCTCGCAGTCACATCGCTGCCGTTCGCCATAGTCACATCGCCCGCAGCAGCGATCAGCTCGATCGTGCCCGAGCCTGCGGTGGTGAGGTCCGCGTTGAGAGCGATCGCGACCGCGGAGTAGAAGCTGAGGTGTCCGGTCCCGCTGGTGGCATTGGCGTTAACCGTGATATCGCTTCCCGCGCCGTTTGCGGAAATCAGAATAACACCCGACCCATGAGCAGCGACCGCCGCATTGTCATCAGCTGCGGTACCGTCATTGAGAGTGATGCTGCCGGTAGTCGTGCGGAGAATGATCGCGCCATTTCCGCTGCTCGTGACGAGATCGGACTGAGCAGCATCAGAGATTGTGGATACCGTGGCGGCCGAGGACACACGCTCGATGCTCACAGCGACATCGTCTACGGTGATTGCGGCGCTTTCAAGAATGCTAATACCTCCGGAAGTGGCACGTGCGCTGAGGGTGGAAACGGTGGTTTCAATCGCATTCGAAGTAGAACCTACCCCAATCGCTGCGGAGAGACGCAACCCGGAAGCAATGACATCCACCGCGGCATCACCGTTATCGAGAATCGAACCGGTCTGAGCGATGAGTGAAACATTCGCCTGGGTTTCGATGGAGCCGACCAAGATAGTGTTCGCTGCGACCACTCGAATATCGCCAGTGACAGTGAAGAGCTTGCTCTGATTAGAAAGCGTTACATTTCCTGCCAAAGCGCGAAGCTCGATGCTGCCTGCAGCGGCCGCGCGAACATCCGCCGTACCGTTGAAGGTGATGGCATCTGCAGCGACCAAGGAAACGTGGCCGGTCGAGCTGACGACGTCGGCGATCGCAACGATATCGCTTCCCGTTCCACCTGCGGAAACTAGAATATTGCCACTGCCATGGGCAATGATCGCAGCGTCGTTGTCCGAAGTTGTACCGTCGTTCAGCGTAATCGAGCCAGTTGTTGTACGCAGGATGATCGAACCGTTACCCGCGGTGGTCACGATATCGGATTGGGCAGCATCCGTTTGAGTGCTGACAGAAAAATCAAACGCGGCGCGCTGGATCGAGACAGCAACATCATCAATTATCAGAGCGTTCGTCTCAAGAATGTTGATACTACCAGAAGTAGCACGGGCACTCAGCGTAGCGATAGTTGTCTCGATCGCGTTGGCCAAGGTACCGACGCCTACTGCAGCCTCGATTCGGAGACCCGAAGCGACGACATCCACGAAACTATCGCCATTATCAAGCACCGAACCGGTAGTCGCGATCAGCGAGACATCGCTGCCGGTCTCAATACCACCGAGGTAAATAGAACCTTGAACGACAACACGAATATCACCGTTCGCCGCTAAGAGTTTGCTCGTATCAGATAACGTAACATTTCCGGCAAGAGCGCGGACTTCGATGGTACCCGTCCCTGCGGTGCGAGCGTCTGCGCTGGCTGTGAAGGTGATCGCATTGGCAGCCACAAGGGAAATGTGACCTGAACCGCTCTTGATGTCGGCATTAGCAATGATGTTCTGTCCGGAACCGCTGGCGGAGATCAGCACGATGCCGGTTCCATTTGCGGAAATCGAAGTATTATCGGCGGCCGCGGTGCCGTCACTAAGAGTGATCGTTCCATTGGTCGTGCGGATGACAATCGATCCATTACCCGAAAGCGTGGCCACATCCGATTGCGTTGCTTCAGCAATCGCAGAAACAGTGGCATCTGACTCTACTCTCTGGACGGTAGTCGCTACATCACCCACAAGCAAGTCGTTCGCTTCGACGATGTTCACTCCACCTGCGGTGGCGCGGACGCTCAAACTCGTGATATTGGTCTCGATCGCATTTGCAGACGAACCAAGTCCAACACCTGCTTCGACGCGTAATCCTGCAGCAACTACATCCGTGAAGGTATCGCCGTTATCGAGTACCGAACCGGTAGTCGCGATGAGCGAAACGCTCGCCAAGGTTTCGACGCCACCGAGATAGATCGACTTGGCAGCAACCAGGCGGATGTCGCCGTTTTGAGAGGACAGCTTGCTCGTATCCGAGAGTGTGATATCGCCAGCGTTCGCTACTAAATCAATTGTGCCCGTTCCGGTGGTGGCCGTATCGGCAGTCGCGGTAAAGGTAACGCTGTCATCCGCTTGGATGGAGATGTGACCGCTTCCACTGAGTATATCCGCATTGGCAACAACATCGCTATCGTCGCCTGAAGCTGCGAGCAGGATGACTCCAGAGCCATTCGCGGAGATCGCAGTGTTGTTTGCCGCTGCAGTGCCATCGTTTAGTGTGATCGTTCCATCTGAGGTACGGAGAATGATCGAGCCGTTGCCCACTTCGGTGAAGATGTCGGACTGAGTCGCGTCAGTGATCGTGGATACAGCGGAAGTCAACGCCACCCGCTTGATGGTAACCGCTACGTCATCGACCGCAATCGCATCGCTTTCGAGGACGAACACGCCACCTGCGTTGGCACGAGCGGTGAGGGTGTCGACTGATGTTTCGATGGCGTTAGCGGAAGAACCTATGCCCACGCCTGTAACTATTCGCAGGCCAGCAGCCGCTACATCTATATAAGTGTCACCCGCGTCGGAGATACTGCCAGTTGCGGCAATCAGAGAAACGTTCGCATCGGTCTCGATGCCGCCTAGGACAATCGAATCAGAAGCAAGCAATCGGATGTCACCTTCGACGCTTTGAATCTTGCTGCTATCGGAAAGTGAAATATCGCCCGCAGCAGCGAGCAATTCAATCGTTCCCTCGCCTGCCGTCTCGAGATTTGCGCCTGCGGTCAGCTCAACGCCGCCTTGCGAGGCGAGCGTGAGATGGCCCGTACCACTGGCGATACCTGCGTTGACAGTGATATCGGCGCCAGAACCTTCAGCGGCAACGAGAACGTTGCCCGCGCCATTGGCGGAAATCGCGGAAGTATCATCCTCGGCGGTGCCGTCGTTTAGAGTAATCGATCCGGCAGCTGCACGGATCACGATGGAGCCATTACCAGAGATCGTATCGACATCGGACTGCGTTTCATCGGTCGTGGCTGTCAATTCCGCATCCGCACCCACGCGTTGCACGGTGACGTCCACATTATCAATCGTCAGACCGTTGCTTTCGAGAATATTGACGCCACCAGATCCTGCACGTGCTGAGAAGGTGGATACACTAGTTTCGATCGCATTGGTCGAACTGCCAACCGCATCAAAGACTCCGAATCCGTTTCCGGCCACCACGCGAAGGCGATTCGCGACTACGTCAGTGAATGAGTCTCCTGCATCAAGAATCGAACCGTTGCTCGCGATAAGAGAAACGTCGGCTGCAGTTTCGACTCCCCCTAGCGTGATCGAGCCCGCGGCCTCTAGGCGAACATCACCGTTCGCGGCGTCAATCAGAGCCGTGTCGTTCATTGCGATCGATCCCGTCGACGATTCAAGATCGATGGTACCGGTCGAACCTGTAGAAATCGTCACCCCTGCGGTGAGTGCGAGCTGGTCGACTGCCAAGATGCTCACATGACCGCTGCTGGAGGAAACATCCGCGTTTGCGGTCAGGGCCGCGCTGGCGGAAAGCATGATCTTGCCGGAACCGTGAGCTAAAACCGCCTCACCGACCGTCAAATCGCCACTGCCCGTGCGGACTACGATCGAGCCGTTGCCCGCCTCAGTGGTAACTCCGGCGTTTGCAGCAGCTGAGAGCGCATTGAGGGTCGCATCGATATGGACGCTATTGATCGATTTCCCCGCAGTCGCCCCAACAGTCAGCGAGCTGCTGTCGAGGAAGTTGACATGCCCGGAAGTCGTGTTCTGCGCAGTCAGGGTAGCGACTTCGATTTCGATAGCATTGTCGGTACCGGACCCAAGCAACCCAATGCCTGCGGTCGCCTCTGCGTACAGTTCACTGGCGTAGATGTTAATCGCATCTTCGAGGCGACCCTTCGCATCCAGGATGGCACCGTCTTGGGCGTCGATGTGAACGTAACCCCAAGCAGCCTGCCCAGCGAGCGATTCCGCGAGACGATCTTCGTTGCTGCGAGCATCGACCACGCCCAGCGCTACGGACTCTGTCGAACGGAGAAGAATGGACTGAGCATCGGTCTGGGCGATCGCATCGGCAGCCATTTCCAAGTATCCGAATCGTGACCACAGAACCAGCTCGCCTGCACCGTCTTCAACGATAGCCGAGGAGCCAGCGAGCATCCGCAAATCGCCATCGCTGATGATGGAGAGATTTCCAGTGGCGGTCGTAACCGCTGCATTTACAATCAACTCGACACCATTGTTCGAATCGTCCTCGGTTTCTAGGAGAAGATTGCCGGAACCGGAAGCCGTGACCGGACCATTAACCGTGAGGTCGCCTTCAAAGACAGTAACGACTACATTGCTATTGCCAGCCTGGGCTACGATTCCCGCAGCACCGATGATCAAGCTGTCAGCTTCTTCAAAGACGATGTTGCCCGAGGTGGAATTGAACGCGGTCAGCGTACCGACCGAAGTGTCGATGTCGGCAGTATTCACATCGCCGATACCATTGACGGAAATAACATGAGCCGTCGTGGAAGTAACCAAGTTCGGCGCTTCCGACGCGGTGTTGTCGACTACCTGATCGCCTGCTTCGATCGTAAGCGCACCCGTCGTTGCGGTGACGATCGAAAGAAGAGCATCCGTGCCCGCGGCGAGCGCGATATCGCCCACCTCGGAAATAGTCTGCGTACCGTCCGCCATGCGAAGTTCGCCAGCAGTCGCGGTGATACTTATCGTACCAGCGGATTCGGTGACCACGTTGGCGTTTTGGCCGATATTCAGTGCGGCCGTGATCTCGATGGAACCACCTGTCGTTTCGATAGCGATCGAATCAGCATCGACTCCATCGTTTAGTGTGATGCTTCCAGTTTCGCTGATCAACTCGATGTCGCCAGCGTCTGAAGCCGACAGATCGGTCGTGGCGGCGGAATCGGAAACATCGCTCAGGGTGTTGGCGAAGGAAACACGTTTGACGGTTACGATCGCAACGGTGCCGATAACAATGTCGTCAGTATCGCTGAAACGGATACCGCCCGCAGCCGCCGCAGCCGCAAGCGTTGTCACAGTCGTATCGATAGCATCGGACGATCCAATGCCCACACCTGCCAAAATTCGAAGGGCGCTCGCGATCACGTCGCGGCTCACATCGCCACCATCAGTCACGGAACCGTCGATCGCTTGAACCGTGACATCACCTGCACCGGCGTCGACACCTGTAAGTGCCACATCGGTCTGGCCTACGATCCGAACCGAATCGTCGTTGCTAACGATACGTCCAGTACCCTCGATCGTGACGCTACCGTTGAGAGCTTCGATATCGACGGTTCCCGAAGTGGCTGCTTCGAGCTTGGAACTGATCGTGATAGAATCGGCGGCGAGGAAAGTGATGTTGGCCGCGTTTGCAGTGACGTTTGCGTTGGCAACAATATCGGAATCAGCGCCGCTAGCCTCGACGAAGACTTGACCACTGTTTCCTGATACGACCGCAGCAGAAAGAGTGATGCTACCGGCAAGCGAACGAAAGAGGATCGATCCGTTTGCAGCGGCGTTCTCGAGCCCAGTTCCCACGATTTCGACTGCCGTTTCTTCGGTGATGACGATCAGACCGGAAGTGGTATTCACTGCGGACAGCGTGCCCGCTTCCGTATTCAAATCTCCAGCGCCCAACGAACCGATGCCAGTCGCCGCTTCGAGAACCACCAGACCAGTGGTTTGGACGTTCGGCGTTTCGGCAGCAGTATTGTCGACGATGTTCTCAGCGGAGCTGCTGACCGTAATCTGTGCGTCCGTGCTGCTTACGACTGAGAGTTCGATCGATCCCACCGCATCGAGGCTAACGTTGCCATTGACGCTCGTTGTCGAAGTGCCGTCCGTCATGCTGATACCGCCTACGTCCGCCAGCAGATCGATGGTGCCCGCGTCTCCAGTAGCGATATCGCCCTCTTGGGTGATGGAATTCGCATCTACCGAGATGTTTCCTGTCGCAGAGCGAATTTCAGCAGTTGAGCGAAGCGTAAGCGTTCCAAGATCAACATCGAGAATTACATCGCCACTGCTAAACGCACGGACCAAGGACGCTAGCTCTAGATCGCCGCTCGGCAAAGTGAGGTAGATTGATCCGCTGGATGATTGATTCGTGACGCCGCCACGGTCAACCGTGACATCCGCCAGTCCATTGAAGCCCGTCAAAACAATGTCTCCGGAAATTCGGTTGTCGGCAGTCAAGTAACGGCCTGCGAAGTTGACATCCTTTTCCGTACCAACGGAACCGATACCGGTAGCGGCGGAGAGCGTGATGACTCCGTCAGACGCGGTGGTGTCGATGTTAGTTGTTTCCGCAACCGTGTTATCGACGATGCTACCGTTATTCGTGCCATTTCCCGCGGTGACGACAACAGTCGCGACTCGATAGACCGCACCTGAATCGTTGCCTGATTCCGTGATCAAGCGAGAAAGGTAGATGTCAGCAGTCGCCTTGTATTCAATCTGGCCAATACGGTTTTGAGCGACCGCGCCATCGGCCATGGCGATCGAACCGTCTACTGCTTCTAACGTGATACCCTCGCCCGCCGTGATGTCTTGATTTTGGAAGATCGTACCCGCTTCAGCGATGACATCAACGATGCCCGCGCCCTGCGCTGTGACCGTTCCGTTGAGATAAAGATTGTCCGATGCGACTTCCAGAGAGATCGATCCATCACCAGACAAGGTATGCAAGCCATCGGCTACAACTTCCAGCTGGTCCGTGGCACGGATGTAGATATCGCCGCTCGTGCGATTGGTTGCAGTTAAGCGAGGAACTGTGATGTTAATATCCGCTGTACCCGTAGCGCCAATGCCTGTTTCGGCTTCGAGACGGAGCAGCGCTTCTGAAATGATATTCGGCGTTTCGGCTACCGTGTTGTCGATAATCGCGCCAGACACGGACACTCCGGATCCAGCAGTGATTGCAACATCTGCGCTTCCATTTTGTACCAAGGACAGTGATACATCACCGGTGGCCGCGATATCAATTCCGGCGTCGCCGGTCGAGGTCGTCGTTCCGTCCGCCATGGTCAGCGAACCATTGGTGACGTCGATATCGATCGAACCGGAGGTAGAACTCACGTCCGCGTTTTGGACGTAGTTTCCGTTTTCAACTGCGAGAGCAATTGAGCCACTACCGTGAGCCGTGATTGCTACATCCTGCGTCAGATCACCAGTGGTAACCGTCAAAAGGATTGGACCGTTTCCTGCCAACGTCGTAACAGGACCGAATACGGTGAGCGTGTCTGCTTCCGTGATGTAAATTCCTCCGGAAAAACGGTTAGTTGCAGCGAGTCCGCCAATATCCGTATCGAGGTCTTCATTACCACCGGCTCCGCCGATACCTGTCTTCGCGTCAAGAGTGACATTTCCGCTGGTGACCAAATTAGCGATTGAGTCATCAGCCGTATCTAAGTCTAGGATCGCCCCATCGGCGGTCAGAGTGATTGCTCCCGAAATCGCGTCGATATTACCGACTTCGAGATTACCCAAGCTCCCTTCAGCGGTCATGGTTACGTCGCCGCCGTTCGTGTTTACATTCTCGATCTTGAGACCGTCGATGTCCGTCAGGTTGAGAGATCCTGCTCCTGTGATTACAATTCCCGCAACGGTCTTATCGCTCGCGGACGGGATGACGCCTGCATCAATAGTCTGAGTCGTAATGGTGTCGACTACGGTGCGAAGCGTCACATCAGAGTCCGCTTCAACCGAAAGCAGGTTCGCCACGATGCGGCCACTGCTTTGAGTGATTGCCCCAGCTGGTGCGTGCAGAACGATCGAGCTGTCGGAGCCACGGGTTGCTTCGAGGATCGAAACTTCCGCAGTATCGCCATTGAGAATGATATCGCCGCCGTTTTCACCTGCAACGATTTCGATGCGGCTATCGCCGGACGAAGCCGTTGTGTAAAGACCGCCAGTTGTATTGACAGTAGCACTACCGAGCTGCGCCGTGCCCGTCCAATCAAAGGACGTTGTATCTGTGCCGGTACCGGCCACGCCACGGCCGGCATTGAGAGAGATCTTGTCGAGGGCGAAAACATCCGCGTTGACGATGATGTTCTCCGCCGCTTCTAGACGCAGCCACCCGTTGCGTTCCTCGAGAGTACCGCCCTGAGCGTTGTTGATCGTCTTGTTTATGGTAATGCTGCCAGTACGGGCAACCATGCGGAAATAGTCGACGTCCGGATTAATATCGAACGGCTGCGTAACAACGATGTCGCCGCCATAGACTTGCGTGCGATTGCGGAATTCTGCACTTACGCCGCTGAGCTGTGTGCCTACGAGGCCGAAGTAAACCGTACCGGTTCCATTCTGGGCATCACCAATATTGACCGAATTAAAACCGGGCTGAACGGCGAGCAGATCGTTGCCGTTAAGGTCGAGACGATTGAAGAATGAGGGAGCACCGATCACACTGTTTCCAATACTGATCGCACGTGCCGTGTCGTGAGGTTTGAGGGTGAGATCGGATGCTATTCCCGCGCTCGTGACAGCACCGACGAGGTCGATGTTATTGGCAGTAATCACAGCGTCGCCATCTCCGACTTCCATGAAGTTCACCTTGACCAAGGCGTTCGTGCCGGTCGTCGTCACATCAAGCGAATTCACCACGACGAACTGTTGAAAGTCTACGTTTCCGCTGGCCTGTTGTATTTGCAGGTCACCTACAAACACGTTGTTACTGAAAATAACATTAGCCGCGGCAGCGATCGTGAGCGGTGAGGTACCGAGGTTCACTTCAGCCGTATTACTAAAGGAAACCCCTCCGTTGCTACCAATCGTCAAGCTATCCGGCGTGTAGCTCGGATTGTTGCCGACGCTGGCGCCGAAGGTTACGAAGTCGCGGGCGAAAAGATCCGCTGCGCCGCTGAAGTTGAGTTGAGCAGCTGAGGCGAAGGAGATCGAGCGAACCGCTTCATAATCACTGGAGTCACCGATTTGGATGTCTCCACCCACTTCGACACTCAAATTGAAGCGAACGTCAGAAGCATTTTGAATGATGATGTTACCGGTCACATGAACCTCGCCGTCGAATGATACCGAACCAACGTTTTCAAGGATCAAGTCACCATCGATATATACGTCGTCACCGAAGTTAACCGTTTGCGCGTTCTCAATCGTCAGCGATCCAAGCGGCCCGGTGCCACCAATCTTGCCTTCGATTGTGATGTTTCCAGCAGCGTTCAGGATAACGTGCTCCGCATCGCCGCCCGCAGTACCGTTTAGCGTACCCGGATTCTGGAAAGTGATGTAGGAGCCGCTGTTGAACCGGTGCGTTGCGCCTTCGTTAATGATGAGGGCGTCGTTATAGAGGATTCCTTCAGTGACATCTGTAACGCCATCGCTGAAGTGCGAGGTCGTGCCCGCGCCATATACGATGAGCGAACCCTTCACCGTGGTGTTCTCGAAGAAAAACTCATCCCCACGCAACACCAGAGAGTCTTGGAAAACTGGAGTCGCAGTGACGACTTCGTTGCGTCCGTCTTCGCGGCCGACCTCGAAGCTACCGAAGCCTTCTTGGAAGTAGTCGATTTCGTCTTCGTCTAGACCGAAATCATATGGCTGCGCGATGGTGACGCGTGGCGTGAAAGTGTAGTTGGATCCTGGATTCGTGATTGTATAGCCAGTCACCTTGCCGTTCTCAACAACAGCGACCGCACGCGCTTGTTGACCGGGAGCAGCTATTTCTATCTGTGGCGAGTTCGTGTACCCAGAACCTGCGTTCGTTAAGCGCATTGCAGTCACCACACCAAGTTCAGATTCGTGATCGAGAGCGATCACAGCACCGCTACCGCCACCACCGGAAACTGAAACTGTCGGAGCAGTTGTGTATCCGGATCCTGGGTTCGTAATTGTGTAACCAATCACCTTTCCGAGGCCATCGATGACAGCTTCGGCTGTCGCTTGCGTGCCCCAATCAACGTCAGGCGCGCTGATGGAAAGGGTTGGAGCTGAGGTATAGCCACTGCCACCACTCGTGACGGCGCCACCAAAGAGTCCATTCACATGAGCTGTCGCAGTTGCTTGCGTGCCGCCATCTAGATCAGGAGCGGATAGCGTAACCGTCGGGTTCGACTGATAACGAGTGCCTCCATAGGTGACTTCGAGGTCTGAAACCTGTCCGTTGCGAATCGAAGAGACGCCAAACGAACGATCGCCCGGTGCATTGATGTAAATGAGCGGTGCCGATTCGTAACCACGTCCCAGCCAATCGAGCGAGAGAGAAACCACTTGGCCATCCTCGACCACTGCGCTCGCGCGAGCGCGGCTACCCGCCATGCCAAGCGGCACGATCGGACTTACAGGGCGAATAGAGAGACGATTGCCGTTGTTCGAATCGACGAAGGAATTCACATCCACGTCGTCCGCCACGATGGTGATGTTGCCATCGCCAGAGCCGAGACGGCCGCCGCGATAGAGGATGTCTCCAATCTCGTAAACCTTGCCGTTAACGACTGTCTGCTCGCCGTAGGTTTCGTAGATCGGGATGGTCTTTTCCGCATCTTGCCAAAGCAAGTCGCCGCCTGCATTGGTACGCTGGACCGGAGCTCCAAGATCTATCGAACCAGAGAACGTAGCGATGTTGATATCGGAGTCCTTTGTACTGACTCCGTTGATACCATCGCGGTAGCCGATGGAGAATCCGTCGTTTTCAAGAACGTTGATCTCACTGTTGCCCACCGATTCGGCGACCGCAACCAGATCGCGCACATCGGTCAGGATCGGTCGGTCCGCAATTCCCACTGAAGTGGCTGTATCCAGAATGAGGAAACCGTTAGCTGCCTTGATTTGCCTGGTCTGTCCCGTTGTTACGAGCTTCGAAAGACCGTTGGAAACGATCTCTACAGAAGGAGCAAGCGCGTATCCAGCGCCTGGGTTCGTGATGTTAAATCCAGTCACCTGACCGGTCGCGCTATCGATGACCGCCGTCGCCTCCGCAACACCGTCGATCTTAACGCTTGGCAAGAAGTCGAGGTTGTACCCTGCCCCGCCATCGGTTACGTTGATTGCAGTGATGCGTCCATCCGCATCAAGAACTGCTTCAGCAGTCGCGCCCATTCCACCAGATACGATATCTTCGAGCGTATTCGTATTGAGGTAACGGAAATCGCCGTTCACCCACTCTACTCCCGATCCGCTTTGCAGGCGGGTTTCGGCACTGGTGATAACGCCACCTTGGCGCGAGCGCAACGTGATCGTACCGCGACCATCGCCGGCTCCGATCGGAGAGCCCGCAGCCGAAGAACTAATCGATGCATCAAGGTAAATGCTGTTCGGCGAAGTGATGGCAACTTGCGGAACCGGAAGCGTGGAGTACTGGCTGCCTTGGTTGATGACCGATACGCCGGTGAGGGCGCCCGAGGAACCGATTTGGCCAACGCCTAGCGCGCCAGAGCCGCTGGCGCCTCCATCCACTGTAACCAGAGGATCGAAATTGTAGTTGGATCCTGGATTCGTGATGGTGTAACCAATCACCCGACCACCGCTTACGATCGGGAGAGCGGTCGCAGCGGTACCGTTTCCGCGAACATCCAAAGTGACATCACCGTTGTTTATCGCCGCAAGAGGATGCTCGACCGCGAACCCTTGGAATGTCGAAATGACAATCGTATCCGCAGAAATTTGGCTCGACTGGGTAAACTTATCGACATCGAGATCGAAGCGGCCGCTGAGATTTAAGTCGCCCACGGTCGCATGCGAAGCGACAGCGTTGACTGCAACGTTTTCGATCTCATCGCCAAAACGGATATCTTTACCTCCCTTTGAGATGACGTGATAATCGTCGACGCGACTGATCTCGAATACGCCTTGCTGCGAGGGATTGACGTTGAAGACAACCTTATCGTTGCTGCTAACGCGGTTGACGAGCGTCACGGAAACGGAGTCGCTATAGTTCTTACCCTTTGCAACGAAGTAGATATTCGAGACGCGGCCATACTTGTCGATGCTGGCTACGGCCCGCGCCCCCGTGCCAGTCGCATCGGTGATTACGACTTCTGGAACAGTTGTGTATCCATAACCGGTGTTGGAAAGCTCAGCCTTAACGATCCCACCACAATCCGTGAGCGTCACATTGCTAACAATCGCTGCGTTGAGTGGAATGAAATCGTCGTCAATGGTGATACCCGCAGCGGCGACATCCGACATGTCTTCGCCGTTGAACTCGTAAGTGTCGTTGCCGAGCCCACCCCGGAGCAACAAGCCATCGCTGTGCGTTGTCGGGTCGGTGAAGACTAGCTCGTCACGTCCCTGACCACCACGAATCTCGGTGATGTCTGGCATTTGGAATGACAAGGTATCGTTGCCGCCCGCGGCTATCGTACTGGTGCCAGTGCCCTGGATCGTTCCGTTTAACGGACTAAAGAGGTCCGTAAAATCGAGTCGGTTTACTTCTGCGGTAGATTTTAATCCCGTCGCGTCTACCGCGCCGAAGTAACTGTCGAGGACGACAAAATTATAACTGCCTGCTCCGCCTCCAACGATCGTATCGGCGTCCGAGCCTGGCATAAACGTGTTTGTGCCGCTACCGCCGGAGAGCGAGTCCTTACCTGAGCCACCTTCAATCGTTACGATACCGCCGCCAACAGAGATGACGTCATCCCCAGTATCGCCACGGATGTAGCTTTCGTCGGAGGCGTGAACAGAGCCGATGGTGATGGTATCGTTGCCGACGCCACCTTCGATCTCGACATCGATTCCATTGAGGCCGGATGCGTTGATCACATCGTTACCCTTACCCGCGTATCCAACAACTCGACTCACGCCGGTGAATGTTTTGCTGAAGCCACCGAAGCTAACTGTAACCGTCGAACCACTACCGGAGAGCGTCCAAGTTTCCGAGCCGTCGACGATCTGCGAAATCGAACGCTTGTAGAAAGGATCCTGATTGCTGATGCGCTTGGCGCTGTTTTCGCCCATGTGCAGCAGCAGCGTGCCCGAGTGTTCGACACCGTTTTCGTCAATTGTCTTGGTGAGGCTGGCGAGGACCGACGGGCCGTCGTTTCCATCTCGCTTAAGGGTGAAAACCGTGGCGCGGGCGAATTCCTTGCCCCAGCTCGCTACCGTGACGCGCTTGATTCCGAAAAGATACGGAACCGGAATCATGACTTTGGCGTACCAACGTGCGTAGACCTCGCCCTTGATCTCGATGTCAGCCAGATCGAGCGGATTCCCCGTGTAACTGACGATCGCGATCATCTCCTTCGCGCGAATTTTTCCGTCGTTGTCCGGATCGTTCAGGTTAACCGTCCCGGTCACTTCAAAACCACCCTCTACGCCGCCCGCAGCAAGGTAAACATCGACGCCGCCGTAAAGAGCGATCGTTCCCTTGACGTAGAGCTCTGGAATGTCCGCACCCGTGCCGTCCGCGTTTTCGCGGTCGCTGATGTAGAAGCCGTCGAACAGATCAAGCGGATCCTTGCTATCAATGAATTCGTAGAACCCGAGCGTGTCGTAACCAAAAGCCAGGCTCGTGCGGATCTGGAAGCCGAAGCGAACACCTGCCACAAACGGTCCGAGGCGAACGAGATCGAAATTGAAACCGGCGCTAATATTGACCGAAGGCAGCTTGAACGTAACCAGAGTCACGTTTTCTCCCATCAAGAGACGGAAAATCGTGATGGGGTCGTTCAAGATTGGGATGTCGAATCCACCCTTCTCGTTCTCGTTGGTGATTCCGTCTTGGGGCTCGTCCTTGTCGAGGTCATCGGTCGCGCCGAGAGCATTCTGGACCTTCTCCAACTCGGATTCGGAGTTGGCGATCATGCTTTGGTTACGCTGCGTAACTGATGGAGCGGAGACCTCGCTATTGTCGTAATAGATGGTTTTGCCCATACCGGGCTTCCCCGCCGGCCCGTTGGAAATCTTGGCTAGCCAGAAATTGCCGATTGGCAGATAGACGTTCGCATCGTCGGGCACTTGTGCCATGACGCCGGCGAGCTGGCGTACTAGTATCACCATTTCAATTACGGTGGCGACTGCCTTTCCGTATCCACCGCCGAAGGTGTAGAGAATGTTGGTGAGCGTAATGGTACGACCCGCGATGTCGGAAATGACAGGGATGCGTGTCTGGATCACGTCGATGATCGGATCGAGAGGCTTCATGGCTCTGTCGATCTCCTCGGCGATTGGCTTTATAAAGTCATTGAGGAATTTGCCGAGGTCGAGACGGATGTTGTTGAATCCAACTTCCGGCACCCAATCGATTTCGTCGTTTTCAACGCCTACGCCGAGACGGTACTCGACCGCAAAGTCCAAGTTAAAGTCGAGCGTGATACGTGGCACGTTCGCGTTGTCGGAAACCGACAGTACCATGCTCAGGTTGAGCACGACGTCCGCGCTCAGGGAGAGGTTGATCAACTCCGCGCCGGATTCACGAATCTCGTTCCAAGTGACTCGGTCGTCCTCGTCCGGATCGACGATGTCGATACCGATGCGGCCAGCGATGCGGGACGGCAACTCGTTGTTGCGATTAACGCCGGTGTCGCCGTCGTTGCGCTGATCCGTGGTGATCTGGTCACCTTCGAAATAGTATTCTGCGTCGCCCTTCGGATCGAGTCCGACCTTGATTTCATCAACCGCATCGAGGCGGAAGAAAAAGAGCGAGCCATAAGCGCTGAATGGCGCTACGCGGTCGTAAGGAACCATTTGGTCCGTATCACGATCTTCTTGTCCGCGATACTGGCCGAGTAAATCGAGCGCTGCGGGCACCCAATTGTTAGAATCATCCTGTGCGGCAACTACCCAAAACGCTTCGGGAGCTTCCACTTGCGGTCCACCGTTCGGCAGCTCATCTTCGCAGTCAAGAGCGCCTGAGGAACCATCATCGATCAAGACGTCCGGATAGTTGTTGCCGTTGCCATCGACCTTAATCACAGCAAGAATATCGCGGTCGCCATTGCCTTGCGGGGGACCACGCACCCAACCTTGGTGACTGGCGCTAACGCCCTCTTCCCAATCGCCAGCTCGGCGATCCCAGATGGAGAAATTAGTTCCGCTCGATGAACGAGGGCGTACTTCGAAATGATCTTCGCCACCCTTGAGACCCGCTTCGAAACGAAGCTCAAGCTCATTGGCCAAGGCGCTGCTATCCACCGTCAGATAGAAACCATCCTCAAGATCCACACCAAATCCGATTTGCAAATCCCATGCGACCTTGAAGCTGAAACCTCCGTCAACGCCAAGAGCAAGCGCGGGCTGAAGCGCATCAAAATCAAACGGAATCTCGACACCCGTATCTAGCAAGACACTACCAATGCGGAAACTAAACTCCATGGACTGGGCGCCGTAACCGCCGCCATTGGTCATGGGATTTCCGTTCGCATCGAGGAAGTCAAAGGTCACATCATCTGGACCTTCCGCGCCAACCATTCCATCGATGCCGTTGATTCCGTTTTGCTGCAGCAGAATACCAGCTCCATCGCCTCCGAGGCCGTCGTAGATTGCTTCCTTCGCGGTTTGGGCAAACTTCTCGCCTTGACCACGCAACTTACCACGCATATCGGCGAGCCAGCCATCGCGGAAGGAGAAGATGCCGCTTACGGCACTTGAAAGAGCCGAACCGATAATCGGAATGTCGAGGCTATCCAATCCGGACAACGCCGTCTGAATCATGCCGAACAATACATCGACACCGTCGAGCAAGATCGCTGGATCCCGAACGATATCGAGAATCGTTGGAGCCTGGATACCGGTGTCTTCGCTTGTTGGATCTGGAGCGAAAATCGACACGTTACCCGAAGTCGCAATTCCAATTTGGTCCAACAGCCCTGGTTCATCAGCGAGCGTATCGGAATCAGAAACGAATGTTCCCAGATCGAGGATGCGCAATTCGAAGATATTCCCACCGACTACAACGGAATTCTCGAAGCTGATATAATCTTCGTCCGGATCATAGAGAGTGAGCCCGTCGATTGTACGCGAATTAAAGGGGTTGATCGTCTCCGTCGGCGTATAGACTGGCAAGTTGACTTGAGCCGAACCTGTGAAGTTATCTACATAGCTGCTTGGCGTGAACCTGTCCTCGCCATCGACGTCATCCAAGTATAGGGACTCGGAACCGTTGGCGTCGCCGTCGTCTAAACGGAATGTCATCTTGGCCGCATTCTCGCTAGTGAGATGAACCAAGTAGGACGCTCCATTGGAGTCTCCTACGTTCGTGAAAACCGGAGCGCCATATCCATCAAGCAACGTCGCACCACCGATGTGGAGCATGCCCTTGCGGACAAAAAGGCCGATGGCGCCTTGCGGTGTGGAGAAATTCAATTCGTCGCCAATAACGATAAATTGAACATCGACGCTCGTGCCGGTGCCGGTGTTCTCGTCGTATTCATATAAGAAGTACGTTGGGTTCGCGGGATTGGTTAGATCAATCCCAACGGAAACCGTGAATTCCGCGTAGCCTTCGAAAGTGACAGGCGTCTTCGCGCCTGCGTCGACGATCCGCTTGAGGCCGCCGATTTCGCTGTCGACGAAAGCTTCATACGCGTCTGGATCGATATCGACCTGCTTGCGAACCGTTGTACCGGTCGCGTAAGTGAGGTCGATACGATAAGCGTCGTTGCTCGAATCCCAAGCAACGGAAAGGAATTCTTCGGGAAGTCCGAAGGCGGCCAGCAAACGATCGGTCAATTCCGTAGCGTCGCTCGGCGGATTCGCGGCGAAGGCGGCGATACGATCAGCGAAGTCGCCAGTGACATTCCAGAACGATCCGATGGACGCATTGATAAACGGCAGATCGAAATTCAGCAGGCTATCGTCGCCTTGCAGCATTTCGTTGATCGCGTCCAAGGCCTTGGTCAGCGCGGTGACGACTGCATCAGGAGAGAAACCACTTTGGCGTCCGATCGCACCAAACGCTGGAGTCAAATTCGGGAGGAAGCTAATCGTCGCGTAGTTCGGATTGACCGCTTCTTCGTAGGCCTTGACGCGAATTGCTCCGCTCTCATCCGCGAACTGGAAAGTCGTCGAAAGATCGCGATCAACAGAAACGCTGCTAGAAATTTCTTCGCTCGCGGTCGCGAGGTTCGTGTTAAAGTCAGCGATCAGGTCCGCCAAGCTGTTGTTGTTCGAAGCTTCGGCAACCGTAACGGTAACGACAAACTTCGAACCGGCGTAGAAGAAAGCCAAGGTCGCGTCGGCACTGAGACGACCCGTCGCCGCGCCGTTGGAATCCTTGATCTGAGTTTGGACTGGGATCGGTGTGCCGAAGTTGACGAGCTGTTGGCTGGTCAGGTCCGTTAGATCAGGAATGGAAATTTGGATCGCCGCGTCATCCGCAATCGCTCCAGCATCTGAAGAAAGATCTTCGAAGGTGATGGTCGTGCTGGCGTCAGCGTCGCCCGCTTGATTGGTGACCGTGCGAACGAGCTCCGCTTCCGGATCGGAAATGACCGAGCGGAAGGTCGGCGTTTCGCCGTCGAGGCTAACCGATGCTTTTACCGAAACCGCGCCGCCGGAGAATCCGTCGAAGTCGATTGAGTTGAAGCCGAGTTGACCGCTACCGGAAGCGCTGGCAACCGTGAAGCCGAAGTCGCCGACTGCGATTGGGTTCGCCCCGTTATCGTGGATACGGATGCCTGCTCCGCTCGAAGTTCCACTCAATCGGGAAACGTCGCTCGACTCCCCGGCCTGGTCGTCAAACTTCAGCGTCGTGACAAACGTATCATCGCGGTCCGCGGTGAGGTTCATCGAAAGCGCCCAGCTCGATTGAGTCGGGTTCTTGGCGAAGATACGGATTTCTTCCGAGGTGTTGCCCACGACTGAAACGAACAAGTCGCCGGAGAGCGAAGTGACTTCTTCGTCCGCGTCGATCGAACCGTTCGCGTTTGTATCTATATATACATTGCCGAGCAGCAGCTCCGCGAGGCTGACGAGATCGTCGAAGCCCGTGTGGCCGGTCGTTTGGGAAGCATTGATCGGAAGCAAGTACGCCTTGCTGTCGTAAGTGAAAGAAAGCTGCTCGTCGGCAGTGAGAACGCCGGTGGTGTTTTCGAGATCGTAGCTGCCGAGCTGATAGCCGTTGGTCAGCTCGATGGTCGAGTCGCTCGCGGCACGGGCGACGAACGTGTTGGAAATAAGGTTAACGGTGGCGGAGTCGCTCTGGCGTTCGGCACTGACGAGCGCGCTGTTCACATCACCGACGAGATCGTAGATGGTCGTGTTTCCTGTAGTCGAGGAGCTCGTGACGGTAACGTTGTACTTTTCGCCGAGAACCATATCGACCACGAAGTCCGCATCGCTCGCGAGAACGAAGTCGGTGATCGTGCCGCTGGTGAAGCTGATCGCGTTTTCTGGCGCCAACACAAAATCGATTGCGAACGCGAGGCCGATGTCCGGCGTGAAGGAAACGCTGCCGCTCGACTCGATTTGTCCGAAGGACGAAACGGGGAAGCTGAAAGAAACGTCGTCGCTAAAGAGGTCCGAAGTTCCCGTCACCGCGAACTGCATCGTCACCGTATTAGAGTCGCGATCGTAAAGAAGATTGCCAGACGTGAGCGGCGAGCCCGTGAAGCTGGAACTGAGGAAATCCTGAAACGCGCGAAGTCCCGCGGGACGTGTCTCCGTTGCGATGCGGCCGGTGGTGAAACCGAGGGGAACTATTTTTGCGGCATCGCCTGCGGAAACGAGTGACAGCGTGAAGCTGCTCGTCGGGTTTGCGGTCTCGCCATCCGCCAGCAGATCAGGCAGGTAAAATTCGAGATTGCCGGTGCCAGAGTTGATTGCTTCGCCGTTGGTATCGACGACGCGTACCTTAACATGGCCCGCCTTCGCGCCGAGCGCGGTGTCCACGATGCCTTGGAGGCGTGTGAGGAAAGTAGCGATATCAGACTCGCCGCCAACGCTGGCAACATCGAGCGTCACTGCGGAGTCGCTGCCGAGCTTGAGAGAAATCTTCGCTGCATCGATCAGCGGAAGCTCGAGGGGAAGCGTCGCGCGGTAGCCGCCGTTGGCTTCGGTTTCGAGCAATTCGAGTTCGTTGTCCGCCGGAATGAATCCGAACTTCGCGAGATCGCCCGGAGCATCCGGATGCGGCAGCAACGTGAAGCCGGTTACGTCCGAGCTCGCATCAGCGAAAAACGCGAGCGACTCGGAGCGGACCTGAGCTTGGACTTGGCCGAGCAGGCTGCTCGCCGCGTCGAACTGCGTGTTGATCGCGCTCGCTACGTCATTGATTGTGAAGCGCGCTCCGGCCGGTACGGTGATTTCGAAATAGTTGTCTAGGTCGCCATTCAGTACGATGGCGAACTTCATCTCTTGGCGAACGAGCGAATTGTTCGTGCCGCTGAGCAGATCGGACGCGAAGTTGGAATCGTAGTTGATCGCTACCAATTCCTTCTTGCCGGGCATCACCATCAGCACGTCGTTGATGTCGATCTTGGATCCGATCTCTGAATCAAAGAGAGATTCCCAAGCGAACAGATCGCCAAACGTCACTCCATCGAGATACGGAACGGAAACGCCAAACAGGTCGCTGTCGGAATTTTCCAGCGTGTCGTAGAGCTCGCCCACGTTGAGGATCGCTTGGATGACATCTTCCGGAGCGAGCAAGGCGAAGGCGCGCAGCTCCTCGAAATCAACCGCGGTGTACTCTGGACCGACTTCATCGAAAATGTTGTCGTCGTAAACGGTGACTTCCGTGTTGGAGGTGGTGATCTCCGTTCCGACCAAGCTGGCGGTGATTGGGAAAACCGCGTTCGCCTCGCCATTGCCTTCGGAGAAACCGGTGAGGTTCGAACCGTTTTTCGCCCAACCATCGAGCGTACGGCTCTTGTCGTTGCTGCTGTCGAAGGTCGCCGGCAGATCGACGATCACGCTGCCGTAGGCATCGTTTGTCGTGCCGCGGGCCATTCCCACTTCTACGTCAGTGTCGAGATCTGAGAATTGAAAACCGCCAAAGCCGCGCAAGGTGTTAACCGTGACAGCGCTCTTGTTGTCAGCGACTGAAGCAGTGTCAAAAGTGTGGCTGCTCAAATCGAGAACTAAGTCGATACTGTACTCAACGCCACCACCCGCAGCGAAATTCGGATCGCTGGGCAATGTCAGACCGAGGTCGTCCTGGAGCTGGGCGAGATCGACCGGATACGTTCCGGTCGGGTCAAACATGCGAAGATCAATGCTGATTGAAAGGCTGCGCCCGACATCGGAGTCGCGCTCGAAGGTCGCATCAACCGTGTATTCGGAGATCGCGTCGCTCATGCCAAAAAGGCCCGCGAGCGTGATGATCGCGTCGAGCTGGTTTTCGATTGCAGTCTCCAAGCCAGCGACGCTGGTCAGACTACTGTTATCAGAAAGGTAATTGCTAACCGTCGACTCGAGATTGAGAAACGTACTCAGATCGGTCGGCTGGTATGTCTTATTGTAGTCCGAAACTTCATCCCCATCCTCGTTGTAACGACGAGGATAAATGAGGTCGCGCAGCGTTTGCTGCACATAAGGAACAACGGTTTTGTCGTTCTCATACGGTTTAAATCCGCTGGTTCCAGTGTTCGCCGAGAGGCGAGTCGCGAAGCCCGTGAGGATGTCGAAAAATTCGTTGATCGCGCCTTGAACGCCGGCGTCTACCCAAGCGTAGTCGACGACTACCGTACTGGCGCCAGTACCCGTTTCGTCGGAGGTATTAGTGACGCTCCAAGTGAGAGAGCGAGAACCTTGCACGATTTGATTCGCGGCTCCCGTGTTCGTGAAAGTCACATCCTCAAGGATGTCTTCGTAGACCGAAGCGGCCGCATTGCCGGTCAAATTCAGCCGCTTGCCGATGGAATCGTAGCTCCAGGAAACGCCGTTTCGCGAACCGCTCGTCGCGCCAACGATGCCGAGCACATCGTTGCTCGTGGAGCCTGCGTCGACGAACGCGCTTTTCAAGGTGCCAGACGAAATCGTCAAATCGCTCACCAAGTCAATGGCGCCGTCCAAACCGTCCCAAGTCTTGGTACCGGATTGTCCTGAAATCGAAGGAGCGGCCAGAGTGATCGCCGCTGGTACGACGGATGCGACTTCGCTTGCGAGCGCGTATGAACTCTCGGAAGGCGCGCCGATGGCAAACTCTAGAGTCCAGTCCGCCTCGTTCGACGAGCCGGTTTCGTCGTCGGATGCCGCGACGTTGAGGCCAGTGACCTCGGAAATTCGATACAACAACGAAACGCCTTCTTCATCCGCTGCCAAATCGCAGCCGTAGATGAGAAGATCGCCGCCCTCTTCTACCCAAGAGCCAATCTTGCCGAGAATTTCGGCGTATTCATCAAACGTCGACAGCGACAATACATCGTCGGTACCCAAAATCAAAGCTCCCGGTCCACCGTGACTCACCAAGTGGATCGAAGATACTGGGCCGGACTCTTCTAGATAAGAAATGATTTGCTCGAACGCTCCTTGCTCGCCGTCGAGAACGACGAACTCCGCATCGTCGCGGTCTTGGCTTTCCAGATCCGAGTTTGCCGCATCCGGCGTTAGGAAAACGACTTGGCGTTCTGCAGCTTGCTGGAACAACACTTCGTCGCCACCTGTGAAAATTGCCTCTTCCACCGTAGCAGTCGCAGCATTGGCCGCCTGCTCCATCAACTCGACCTGCCAAACTGGAATTTCCGGGCCGGAGTTGAAGACACGGTCCAACCCACTCCCGTCCGTCGGGGTTGCCGACAGCAGGATTCTTGGCTCGAGGCCCTCGACAGAGAAGTCGAGTTTGCGGGATCCGGTCATTGTGGGAGGTTAGAGAAAATAGAAAAAGCTCACCTACGCCCAATATTAGCGGTGGTGAACTGGTGGATTAGGAGAGCGAGCAAGATAACATTCTCAATGCAAAAGGCTGGAGTAATTGTAAAATTCACGCTTTTTAAAATTCGTTTACAAACGCTCGAGGGTTCCACCTAGCAAATTCTTGCTGATTTCTGCATCTTGTTGAGCTACGAGTCGTCGTTGCCGTTCAGCTTGCTTTTCGGCATTTTGCTGCGCTCGCTTGAAGACTAATTTTGTCAAAAAGCGACTACCGGGCAGCTTCGCTCGGACGGCGCCTCGCATAATGCGCAGAACCCATTTCTGGCTTCGGCGTTGCGGCAGTTCATCATCTAGGCTGGCGAAGAGCCGCGAGCTTCCCTTGTCGCCTTGCCGCCCTGCTCGACCGCAAAGCTGGCGATCGACGCGTCCGGATTCATGTGCCTCGGTCAAAATGACATGCAGTCCCCCGCGCTCGGCCAATCCGGGACTGATGCGAATGTCCGTTCCGCGACCAGCCATGTTGGTGGCGATGGTAATCGATTTCGCTGAACCCGCGTCGCTGATGATCCTCGCCTCCTCTTCATGGCGAACCGCGTTGAGAACCGAAAAAAGCAATCCTCGCTGCTCCAGCATACGAGCCAGCCGCTCACTCGCCGAAACACTTCGCGTGCCGACCAGCACCGGTCGGTTTTCAGCATGCACCGCTACGATTTCGTCCACGATGGCCTGCCATTTCGCATCGTCGTTCGCGTAGAAACTTGCGGGCAAATCCTTGCGGCAATTCGGACGATAACGCGGCACCTCGATAAACGGTAATCCGTAAACTCGCCAACATTCGCTTCGCGCCTCGCGACCCGTTCCCGTGATTCCGCCAAGGTGACGAAAGTAGCGATAAAAACGCTGAAAACTCAGCCGCGCAATCGTCTCGGAAGGCGCGGATAGCTCGAGCTCCTCCTTCGCCTCGACTGCTTGGTGCAAACCCAGACGCCAGCTTCTTCCAGGCATCAAGCGTCCGGTAAACTCATCCACAATCACGACCTTGCCGTCCATGATTACGTATTGCTTGTCGCGCAGGAAGAAATGCCGCGCTTGCAAGGCTTGGTTCGCCAATTCGCTCACCCAGTCCGTCGCAGCGAGAAATCCACTTTGCTCAGAACACCAATTGGCGATCACTTCGCGTCCTGATTCGAGCAGTCGCGTTTCCCGAAAACGTTCAATGACTTCGTAATGTTCGCCGGGCAATAAACTCGCCGCTAACCGTTCGGCCGCCTGCGAGGCCTCGCGCAACACTTCGTTTTCCTGCTTTTGGCTGATAATCAGCGGCGTTACCGCTTCGTCGATCAATTGGTTGTCGGCCTCGTCAACGATCGCAGTGTGGATCCCGCGCAAGACATTTCCCGCCGGACGTATTTGTCCGCGAATCAAATGAGAGACCGCTCGACGTTCCGCATCGGAATTGGACCCGAGTAAAATCCGGTCGCGCAAAAAATCGGCGACGATTTCCTTGCCGGTGCAGTATACGATTGCGGCATCGTAGCGCTCGCGACGCTCATTGGCATCAAGTGGAGCGGTTATCGACGAGACCGTCAGTCCGCATGACTTATAAAAAACGCTTAGTGTCTCCGCGTCGCGCTCGGCGAGGTAGTCATTCGCTGTAATGATATGACAAGGACGGCCCGTCCATCCGGCGCCGACTGCCGCGAGGGCGATGGTCAAAGTCTTCCCTTCGCCGGTCGCCATCTCGGCAAGCTTGCGACGGCCAATCGCGAGCGCTCCCATTATTTGCGTGGGATAAGCGGCTAAGCTCGTTACGCGCCGCGCCTTCTCGACGATCACCGGCATGATCTCTTCTTGGACTTCCGTCCAACGTTCGCCGCCGAGCCTTCGCACTTTCGCTCGCGCTGCGTCGCGGAGCGCATCGAGATCGTGGCTTTGCAGCTCCTGCAATTTTTCTGCTTCGGCGTGCACGCGTTGGGCGATTCGCCAAAGCTCGCGGCTCTCCTTTTTGCGGGAACGCCAACTTCCCTCCCAACCATAAACCACAGCATCCAGACCTTTCGGAATTTCCGGAGGCGGCGTCACCTCCGTCCTACGAGCGTCGCCCAAGGGCGTACTAGCTGAATGCACCATCTCCACTACTATAGCTGAAAACGGCGTTGCAGCAACTGACGCAGGTCACGCGACCATTGCCAAAGCAACGGCTCGGGAGAAAGTTCAAATCGAGCTACGCCGGTGCGACCATGCCAAAGCTGGCGATCGGCGGCGGGGACTTTTGCGACCACGAGAAAAAACGGTTCCGCAGCGCGGAGGCCGGACTCGTCGTCGTATTTCACTTCTATATGCCCTCCGCCGGACCAACCAAGGGCCGCGCTAGGCAACAGCTCCTGCTTGCCGGGAATCACGCGGATTTCCGAAGGTATGAGCACTCGGCCCGCACTGCCGGGAAAACGGATTTCGCCCGCCCGGCTGGATAAATCAACCACCGCATCGGCATCGTCTTGCGAGATAACGGCCTGAAATTCCCAATCTCCCTCGGGCACGAGTTCGCCGAAGTTCGTTCCTCGAGGGAACCAGCGTCCTGTCATGTCGAGTTGGTCAGGCGACATCCACTTGCCATCGACTCGGGCAACGATCTGCAAACCTGCTTTTTCCGTTTGCAGTTCTTGTAGTCGTTTTTCCGCGACAGAGCGACGCTCCGCAAGCATAGCAAGCGCAGCTGGGTCTTCGTACATGGCTCGCCGCTCTTGGGCGGCGACTTGCTCGAGTTCAGACTCGATGGACTCGATCGCGAGCTCCAGCTCGGGACTTTCCAATCGAGCGACCACATCCCCCGCCTTCACACTTTCTGCTTCGGAACGCGACGAAACGACAAAGCCGCTCGCTCTCGAGATTACAAAGCTGGAATTTTCCGCCTTCAAAACGCCCTGTGCCCGAAAATGCCGTGGAGTGGGAATGATTCCGATCAATAAGACCAAAATCGCCAATACACCCGCAGTCACCCACCCCGCGCGACTCCGAACGCGTTCGATGCGGGGCTCGGCAACGAGATAGCGGATTCCCTGGATAAGCGGCCAAACGAACATGCCGGCGACCGTTATGATTGCCGAAAGTAGACCGAGACCGAAAAACTTATCCGCCACGAAAATGATAATCGAAAAGGTGATGAATACGCGGTAGATCCAGCTCGCGACCCCAAACAAGCTGAGCCAAGTCGCCTCCGCATTCCCTCTTGCAGGACTTTGCGAAAAACGGCCGCCGAACGGATAGCGTTCGACCAGATGCTTGAGCATGCGGGTGGCTCGTGGCTGCAAATTCGGCGAGTCGGTCAAATCGGACAATATATAATAGCCGTCGAATCGCAGCAGCGGATTTATATTAAAGAGCAGTGTCGAAACCGATGCGACAACCATGAGGTTGTAGGCCAAGGCGTTGATCAGCCCTGGACCCGTCGCTGCCCAAACAAAAGAAGCGATAGCCGCTAAGGCGATTTCCACGATCATACCGGCAGCTCCCACCCACACGCGTTTCCAACGCTCGCGAAAGGCCCAGGCAGCCGTCGCATCGACGTACGGCACAGGCGTAAAAACCAGCAAAGTGATACCCATGGCATGCACCTCCCCGCCCAAGCGTTTCACCGCAAACCCATGCCCGAACTCGTGCACCACCTTCGCCAGGGCGAACGCCAGGTAGAGTAGCGGTAAGTTCGCCGGATCCAGAACCCCGGTACTGGAATCGCTCAACCGCTCCCAATTCGAGACGACGACGCTCAGGCTCAAACCGGTTAAGATCAACCAAAACGCGGCACCGACCTTGTTGAGTAGCGGCTTCACAAACGGTAGGGTTCGCTCAAGAAAACCGTCGGGATCCCAGAGCTTTAGTCGCAGATAGAAAATACCGATCAAACGGGCTTTCCATTCGCGGGCTTTGCGCTTCTTCATCCGCTCAAAGAGCTGCTTTACGTCCGCTGGAGCATCGGAGATCACCAAATTCGCCGCGTAGAGCTGCGAAAGCATCTGCACGACTTCCCCCTGTCCGGGAGCTCGATCCTGATTTCGGTCGAGACAGTTCTTCCAAATGTCGTCAACGGTCCGCGCGCCATCGAGGCGGCCGATGAAGTCCCACGCCTCGGGACGAAACCGGAAATACTGGTCGCCATACGAGTCGTGGGCGATGTACCAGGTCTCACCGCGGAAGTACTGCTTGCGCACTTTCACGGAGGGACGAAGCCGTATCCGTTGCTTTGCTACGCGGTGCCAGGTATCGCTAAATAGATTACGCTCAGTCGACATCGCGGATTACCACCAAAGCTTCATTCTCAGGAAATCGACCAAGCGATGCGTCGCCCACCAGGCGAGCGTGCGCTCGCCGCCGTCGAGCTTTACGACGCCGCTCATGCCGGGACGCAGCCACTCAGCGTCTTCCATCAGACGAGCACGGATGATGAAAAAGTTTCCTTCGCTTTCTGGCACGGCACCTGGCTCGATACGCTCGATTTCGATTGGGAATCGCTCATCTGGACGGCTGGCAAAGGCGAGTTCGCCAATCCGCTTGTCGGAAAGCAAATCGATGTCCCGTTCGGGCAGCTTGATCTCGACGAACAGTCCCTCGAGCTTAGCCACTTGCATCAGCACCGCGCCCTGCTCCATCGGCGCGCCGATCCGGTCGCGTAAGTCTCCAGCAATCACCACCCCATCAAACGGCGAGCGAATCGATGCGCGGTCTAGACGAAAGCGGACCAACGCCAAGCGAGCCCGCGCCTGCTCAGCCATCGCTTTCGCCACCCGCAAGTCTGCAGGCTTTGATTCCGCTTCCGCTCGTTCGGCTTCCGTCTGGTAACGTTGAATTTCAGCGAGAGCGTCAGCCTCTTGCACGCGAAGATCGCCGCGGTCGAATTCGACCAATGGATCCCCCGCATTAACCTCGTCGCCGGGCCTGACGTTCACTTCAGCCAAGTAGCCTTCAAATGGAGCAGGCAAATGAGCAGACCGCTCCGGACGAACGATAAACGTGCCGTCTACATTGTAGGCGATCGGTACCGTCAAGCTCACTATCAGAAGGATCATTCCAGTCAAAGCGGCTACCTTCATCCAAGTGTGCTTCGGACCCACAAGCTTCGATAAGCCTTTTCTCCAACCGCGTGCCCAGCGAGCTCCAAACCAGCGATCACGCTGCTTAAGATCATTTAGGTAACGGGCCGTCTGGTCGCCAATAACACGAAGTCCCAAGGCATCTTCTTCCGAAAAGGTCGCGGCTTCGCGCTCGAGTAAAAGCACTCCGCAAGTCTCACCGTCCACGCGCAGCGGCGTGGAGAGCAATCCTTTTAGGTGCTGTTCATGCCCGTAGCTTTCGTGGTCGCGAGCGATGACGTCGCTCTCAGGCAACGGTGGCCAAAAAATCTCGTCCTCTTGATCGCGAGCTTCCTCCATCGCGGCCTCCAAGCGCTGCACGCTTTGCTTGGCGCGCTCAAACTTTTCAGTGCCACTCATCGCAACCGCTTTGACGTACGGAGACTCAACCCAACCAAAGGTCACGCGGGTCGCTTCGAAACGATTCGCCGCTTCGTTGACGAGCGCCATGGTCGCGGAGCTGAAACGTCGCTGAGCATTCACCGCAGCCAAGACCTCGAGCGCTCGGCCCGTACGTGCCATTTCGTCCTCGAGCTGGCGCTGACGCAACTGCTTAAGATAGAGCCGCGGCGTATCCGCCAAGAAAGACATCGCGCACAAGCAAGCTGCTAAGCTGCCTTCGCTGCCGACCGTTAACTCGAGTTCGAGCAAACTATTCGACGGGCCGTCCTCAGTCTCGAGCCGAGCAAAGACTAAACGCTTCAGACCCCCGAGACTGATTTGCCCGAAGCCTTCGGTGAACGCGCTCTGCGATAATTGATTAAACTGGCGCTCCGACGTGCGACTAGCGGTTTGAGCGCCTGCTGGCCACGCCCCAAGGGCACGCCACTGCTCTCCAAAACGAACGAGAGCACGGCTGCGGCTGGCACCCGCTATCTCCGCCGCAACTTCACAGAACAATGTCCAAAATTCGTCGGGTGGCCCTTCGAAAAATCGGCAATGTTCCAGCTTGCGGCGAGACTCGGAAGAAAGCGAAAGTTGAGAGATCGGTTGGTCCATGGCGTTCGGTCTCTACGATTAACCTTCGAGTGCGATCTTCGCTCGTAGTCCTGCTTTCACTACATGGTCTGGGTTATCGATTAGCACGCGGACGCGCATCAGACCGCTCGCTGCATCGACTCGGGGATCAACAAAGTCGATCTTGCCGGTGAAGCTTCTTTCTGTATCCAAATCCGGGAAGACCACGTCCGCCGCAGCGCCGACTTCGAGCGAGCCGAGGTCTTCCGCCTTCGCGTAGAACTGAATGTATAGCTTCTCGATATCGACAACGATGTAGACGGACTCGTTTGGCGTAACCATTTCGCCAACTTCCGCATGACGCTCCACGACGATACCGCTTATTGGCGCCTTGATTCTGCGAAGCTCGAACTGCTCGCGGGCGATCTCGTACTCAAGACTCGCGAGGTCCAACTCGATCTTACGATCAAGCATCTCATCTTCACTGATAAGTTTATCGCGAAAGAGGTTTTGCGTTCCTTTGTATTCAAATTCCTTCTTCTCGCGAGCAGCCTTAGCTCGATCCATCTGTAGCTCCTCGACGCGCGAAAACAACCGTGTTAGAAGATCGCCTTCCTTCACTTCGTCGCCTTCGCTCGCGCCTTGCTCGATAATCTGGCCTTGGACCGGACTGGAAACCGTCACCTCACGAAATGGCAACGCAAGCCCGTCGTACTGCTTTGCGGAAACGCCTTGCTCCGTCGCCAACGAGATGATTGCGCAAACCGCGAATGTAGAAAGAACCGAGCCTTGCATGATCAGCTTCCTTCTCCTTCGATGGTCACGTTGAAACCAAGCTCCTCTGGAAGCACGCCGAGCACTAAGTAAAGTTGCGTCACCGCTTTTTGGATATCCACCTCAGCGGCCAAGGCACGCGTCCGCACAAAGCTCAGCTCGCGTTGCTGATTGAGCACATTGTAGCTGGTGGTCATGCCGGATTCGAGACGGCGTTGCTCGGCCGAAAATGCCTCTTCAGCGAAGCGCACCGCATCGTCGATCAAAGCCCGTCGATCCTGAGCCGACTGGACGCTGTCGATCGCATTATCGAGAGCAGTCATCAATTGAATCTCGGTGCTCTTGATTTCGTAAAGGGCCTGCATTTTGCGTTGCTCAGCGACCGCAGCACGGGCCTTGTCCGCCTTGCGTTCGAGCGGAATCGAGAAGACGAGGCCGAACCCCCAATCCGGATCATCACGATTCCCGAAATCATCATAAGCGTTTTCGAAATTGCCTCCTAGGCCATTGTATCCAAGCGACAACTTCAAGTCTACCTGCGGGTACGCGAGGTTCTTCGCGTACTTTACGCGAACGTCTTCCGCTTCCGCCGCTTCGAGTGCAGCTTGATAGATCGGGCTATTTTCCAGCATTTCGTTCGCAAGCGTATCGCGATTAAGTAGTGGAATCGAAAGCAGCCCTTCCGCATCGGATACAGAAAATTCCTTTTCCCCGAATGGCATCGTTCCACCGGTCAATTCCCTCAGCGTGTTCAAACGCGTCGAGTAGAATGTCTCCGCACCGAGCACTTCTTCACCCGTTTCCGCGACTCGCACCTGAGCTTGGGAAACGTCGATCGGCGACATCATTCCTTCATCCACTCGACGTTGGTTCTCTTTAAGAAGCGTATTCGCCAACACTTGGGAGTCCTTCTTCACACGAATGTTCTCCTGGGCGAATTCGCTTTCGAAAATCGCGTTCAGCACCTGGCCAACCATTTGGTTGAGGGTGGCACGCGTTTCGTACGTCGCCGTGTTGATAGCGGAATATTGCAGGCGGACCTCAGCCAGGTTAGCATTCGCGCCGAATCCTCGGGCCAGTGGTTGGGTAACGGTCAACGCCGCGACAGATTGATGCTCCGGGCCGTAGAGCGAAGAGGCACGGCGATTGTACGTATTGTCGATGTAGGTTGCACTGGTGGAGATTTCGTATTGGGTACCCAATGACAAGCGCCCGCCGATACCAGCTTGATAGGTCGCAGTTTCTTCGTCGAATATGCGGGCGGCTTGCCCCACTCCAAGGAATTCTCGCTGGTTCAGAGCGCGATTCGAACTGTCGTACCTTGCGGACGCAGAAAAGACAGGCGTGAACGCTCCCTTAGAAACCACTAGCTGACTTTCGTTGATTGTGATGTCTAAACGCTTTGCTTGCAGCGAAAGGTTATCCTTAAGGGCAGCAGCAACCACAGCCTGAGGAGAAACGATATCTCCAGCAGATACGGACTCCGCCTCGCCTTGAGCCAGTACCGCCGTAGGCGAAACCATGGCAGCAAACGCCATGAGTGATGTCGCAAGGATACTTGTCCCTATTTTGGATGCAAACGTGCGATTTGCCTCGTCAGTTTGTGTAGGTTGACCAGTCCGAGACAAAGTCCCGTTCATGCATGTGAGATTGTTCATTCGCTCAGCTCGAAGTTGTTTTAGGCACAGAAAGAGCTAGGTAAGGAGGCCGCGAATTACTCATCTGGCAATGAAGAATTCACTCTACACCATGCGTTTATGTTTTTTTAGCGAGTGTATCCACAGTAGCTGTACACAGAAACTAGCCTAGACACCCTAAGCTAAATAATAATAGCTAATCGCAATCCCCTAAACATGGTCTCAATCGCCAAACAGCTCCGAATAGCTTCCAGAGGCTAAAAATAGTAACCTATTTGACGATATCTTCAGCTCATTGCGGAAATGAGGAAAAGATTTCGAGTAAGTACTATGCCGAACAGCGGTTTATTCCGAAATTCCGGTTTGACCTCCAAGTGTCAAACTGGTGTCATAGTAAACGTTAGGTCTCTCCAATTGAGACACTTATGAAAGCCCAAAAGTGTCTTCCAAACTGGTTGCGTCGGTTCGATTCCGTCTACCCGCACCACTTTCCATGGCTTAGCGCCTCAGGCGCTAAGCCTTTTTCGTTCTGGGAATAGATGCAGGTTCATTCTCCTTACCCTTCGCCAGTTCTGTCTCACCTTGGAGCGCGAGCTGCCAACTCCTCCCGACCAGGAGCGACTCCTTGGCCTTCCACCAGCACAACGAGTTCCCGTAGAGGGATTGTTTCAAACCGCTCCACCAAGCCATTCGGCCACCTGACGATCGCCTCGCGCACCTTCCAGGCCTTACCCAAACCAAAAGTCAGCAGCGACTCCGATTGCGAAAGATAACTCCGAGTCGGCATCACCCTTCTGCTGAGCGAGCGATTCCCGATTCTTAACTCTACTTCAGCTCCAATAGCGTCCCGGTTGCTCTCAGTACCCACAAGTTGTATACGTACCCAATTGTTCTCGCCGCCGCTACGACTCTGCAGGAGCAGCGGCCGCCCCCCGTTTTGCGTTATCACGAAATCGAGAGCTCCATCTCCATTGAAATCAGCGAAGGCGGCCCCCCTGCCCACTACCGGCTGAAACAAGTCCCTGTTCCCCGCCTCCTCCGCAATCGGTACGAAGCGTCGCTCCATCCTCGCCCCGCCATTCCAAAACAATTGGGCAGATCTGCGAAAGTCCCTGCCTTCTTCGAGCTGGTTGATCCTGCGCTCGAGGTAGCCATTTACCGCCAGCATGTCGAGCCGACCGTCTAGATCGCAATCGAAGAAAAACATTCCGAAGCGCTGCAAGGCGGCCTCGTTGTCTTCAGCCCCAATCCCTTCTGAGAAGATCAACTCGTCACCCAGACTCTGGTAGTACTTCGAAAACTCGTTGGCAAAGCTGCCGACCCCTTCGCCCAGCAATCCTTCGTTCTCCAAGCGGACCGCATCGATACCCATCGACTGACTGTTCGCGCCCAAAGCCTCCAAACTCCCGCTCGCCTCCTCGAAACGGCCATCCTTTACGTTTCGAAAAAGGAAGTTCTCGCGATCGTGATTCGCGATCACCAGATCCAGCCAACCATCATTATCAACGTCAACCGGAGCCACCGCGAGCGAGCGAGCGAGCGGAAATCCTGTATCAGGGTCGATCAGCTCGAAGCCATTATCGCGAGCCACCTCCCGAAAGGTTCCATCCCCATTATTTAGATACAAGTAAGGGAAGGTCCCGGTGAAGTTTACCTGCGGTCCATATCCATGCCCAATTCCCGCGAGCTTGAACGACATTTCGATACCCAACTCCCTGGGCCACCGCACGTAATTGCAAACGAAGAGATCAAGCAAACCATCACGGTCAAAGTCTACCCAAGCCGCGCTCGAGCTCCAATCGTTTGCTATGCCCGAGACGCCGGCCGAAGTGCTGACATCCGTAAACTGCTTTCCACCAATATTTCGAAAAAGACGATTTTCCCCCACCGCCGTAACGAATACGTCAACCCAACCGTCGTTGTCGTAGTCACCCACTGCGACCCCCATCCCATAGAGCGACACTGCCAAACCAAATTCTTTCGTCCCGTCCCTAAACGAACCGTACCCATCGTTTATATACAAAGCCAACGTCGTATCCCTTTCAAAGTTCTTTCCCTCCCATGGCCAGTAGGTCGAATTCACGAAAAGCAAGTCTTGGTCACCATCCCGATCGCAGTCGAAAAAAGCTACGCCGCTTCCCATCGACTCTGGCAACAGGTCATCCGAACTCGCCCCATTATTGTGCACGAAATCAATTCCAGCGGCCTGCGTCACCTCTTGAAATTCGAGTTCAGGTGGGCGCTCGGACAAAAGTCCGGACGAAAATAGCCAAAAGCACGAAACCACTAAAACGATAGAGCCCAACAAGGTGAAGCAAAGCAGCGGCAGCGATGGGCCGCCCTCTTGCGAGGACCCCGATTTCTGTACCTGTTTTTCCATCACAAACGCATTCCAGTCGACCTCATAAAAAGGCTAGCCAATCACCCATTGCGAGTGTTTTCCTTGACCCCGTGGCCACCTCCGAGACCGATTCGAAATCCCCATCCAGCCGAGGTGGCACGAAGTCCTTCGTTTTGCTGTTCCTGCTCTGGACCGCAGTCGGACTCTCATTCGCCAGCCAGTTCTACCTTTCCAGCTCTCTTTCCGGGAGACCGGTATCATGGGGCCAAGCGATATCCTACTCCCTGGCCGATTGGTACGTGTGGGCCTTGCTTTCCCTCATCGTGCTTCGACTCGCCCACCGCGTCCCAATCGAACGCCTTCGTTGGTCACGGCACATGCTGGTCCACCTCATCGCCAGCATTCTCATCGCTCTCGCCTACGCCTTCATTCGCGCCTTGGTCGCTCAAGCCCAGACTTGGCTAATCGGAGACTACGCATCCTTTCCTCAAGTCGCCGAACCGCTCCTATTCAAGACCTACCTTTTCAACTTCATCGTGTACTGGGTCATCCTCTCAGTCGCCCAAGCATTCGACTATTACCGAAAGTACCACGAACGCGAGCTCGCCACCCTTGAGCTGGAAAGAAGCCTCTCCGAAGCTCGCCTTCAAGCCCTGCAGACTCAGCTCAATCCGCACTTTCTCTTCAACGCCATGCATAGCATCTCGGCTCTCATGCACAGCGACGTCGATGCGGCGGACTCCATGCTCGCCCGCCTTTCCGAGCTGCTACGCCTCACGCTTAAAACAGACGGAGCCCAAACCATCTCCCTAACGCAAGAGCTCGCTATCCTCGAACGCTACCTCGACATCGAGCGCGTTCGCTTCGGCGACCGACTCACCATCGAGACCCGCATCGCTCCCGAAACACGGGACTGCAAAGTTCCATCTCTCATCCTGCAACCCGTAGTTGAGAACTCCCTACGTCACGGCATCGCTCCACACGCCAGACCTGGCACCTTGCTCATAACTTCCGAACTGATCTCCGGAACGCTTCGCATCACCGTTTCCGACAACGGTGGTGGCTTGCCAGAGCAAATCAAACGGGGTATCGGTCTTTCCAATACCAGCGCCCGTCTCGCGGAGCTCTACGGAGACCAACAGTCGTTCTCGATTTCCAACAATACCGAATCCCCCGGCACCACGGCCATACTGAGCCTACCCGCCCGTCAAACTTAACCCCCTCACACCCGCATGCGTTGCCTCATTATCGACGACGAATCCCTCGCCCGTAGCCGCCTCCGCTCGCTCATCGAAGCGGATGGTCGCGTGACCGTGGCAGACGAAGCCTCGGACGGAGCGAGCGCGTTGGAGAAGATTGCCGAGCACAAGCCGGATCTCGTCTTCCTCGACATCCAAATGCCCGAGCTCACCGGAATCGAGGTCGCGACACGCCTCCAAGACTCGGATCTCCCCCTGCCCATTATCATTTTCGTTACCGCATACGACGAATTCGCGCTCAAGGCTTTCGACCTGCACGCCATAGACTATCTTCTCAAACCGTTCGACCGATCCCGCTTCGTCACTGCCCTAGAGAAAGCGATCGGAGCCCACCAGTCCCGCGATTCCGCAGACCTACAGAAGCAGCTCGCATCCCTCATTTCCACCTACAATCCGGCACCTCCCGTTTCCGTAGATAGACTCCCCATCAAGTCGGAAGGCAAGATCCTGCTTCTTCCCGTCGACGCGATCAACTATATCTCCGCCGCTAACAACTACGTCGAGATTCACGCCGAAAACGCCACCCATCTCATGCGCGAAACACTCAGCGCTCTCGAAGCCCAGCTCGATCCAAAAAAGTTTCTCCGCATTTCACGATCTTCGATCGTGTCCATAAACAGAATACGTGAGATCCATCCACTTTTTCACGGCGAACACACTCTCGTCCTCTCGACCGGTACAAAACTCACAGCCTCCCGCTCCTACCGAGACGCCCTTAAGCCCTTCCTTGGCAAGTAGCTAAGCTCTACCTTGTTCGTAGGGCGCGGCGCTCGCGCCCTACGGGTTTCAGGCTTAACAAAGGAGAGCTAAAAGCACAACCTCCTCCTTCACCTAGCCATCACTCAACCGGCGTGAAGAAGTAGAGCGGACCGCTTGTTCGAGCGACGAGCAAGCCCGGCTTACCATTCTTGCTCGGCAATATAGCCAAAGCCCGCGTCTCGCCAGGTACGCTGATGCCGCTCTGGTTAGGCCACATCGGCTCAAAAGAGCCTTTTCCATCTCCTGCTAGTAAGATACCTAGGCCGCCATCGAAGCGGCCCGTACTCGGCTCAGCGCCGAAATTATTTCCTGCGCAAAACACATCGAGATTTCCGTCTCCGTCAAAGTCACTGATCGAAATCGCATGTACCGGAGCGGCTTGCGCCTCGGAACCCAATCGTTCGAAGGTGAACGTTCCATCCGCGTTTTGAAAAAATACGCCGCTACCCAGCTCCGTAGCCTCCAAACGTCGCGTTCTTCCTAGCTGCTCAACCGTGAAAATCTCGTCGACCGAAGCGCGCGAGTAGTCTTGGTAGGTAGCAAACTTGTTCGGCAACCAAGGAAAGGCATAGGCCAGTTTGCTGCGACCGCGCACTGGGCACAATCTCCCGCTATCGTATTGAGCCTCCACGATATGGTTGCGGCCCTGGCCACCGAAATCGCCGACCAGAACAACCGTCGGCTCCTCCGTCGAAGCATGATACTTCGTATTCAAACCTACATTACCCGCTACGATATCAAGACGGCCGTCTCCGTTCAGATCCTCTACCGCTACAGCGCTCCACCAACCCTTGTAAGGCGCTAGCCCCAAGGCTGAGCTTCTATCTTGGAAGGACTTTCCGTCATTCGCGAAACAGGTAATCGGCCCCCATTCGATCGCGAGCAACAAGTCGACCTTTCCGTCGGCGTCGATATCACTGAAGGCCGCATCCGTAACCATGCCCACGTCCTTCAATCCGGGAGCCCAAGCCTCCGTCACATCGGTGAACGTTCCGCCGTCATTGCGAAATAAAAAGCTTCTCGGCGTCTCCGGCCATTTTCCAGGAACGAAACGCCCTCCGACAAAAAGATCCATATCGCCGTCACCGTCGAAGTCAGCAGCTGCCACTGCTCCCGTCGCTTCGCCCTCAGCAGGCAACGCCGAACCCGCGAGCGTAAACGATCCGTTGCCATCGTTGAGGTAAAGTCGGTCGACCAACAGCGCGTCGCCACGTTCTGGCTTCACGCCGCTGGCGGCCACATACAAGTCCGGAACTTGGTCACCATTAGCGTCAAAAAAGATAGCGGCCACATCGTCCGCCTCCGCTTCGTTCGCCCAGGCTTGACTAGAGCTTTTTTTATAAACTCCAGAACTCGTTCCGAGATAAAGCACGCCCGCTTGTCCTGCCGGACCGGATACGAATATATCGATATACCCATCCCCATCGACGTCGCTCGCAGCTAAAGCAGGCCCTTGTCCATTCAAGCGGCGGGGCAACAGGCGCTGGCGGCTTAGCTCGTCAACATTCCGCAAGTCGCTTTCGAACTCCAAGCCGTGCTGTTGAGCAGATTCGGAAAACAAAGCGTCAGGATTTCGCGCGGTCGCTACCACTGCGGGGTTGAGCACAGGGTTATCAATCGCCGGCTCATTGATCACTACTCGATGCCCTGCGGGCAAGTCTTCCAACACTGACATTTGTCCACGGGGCCAACGCACCGTTAACTGTGAAACTTCCTCTTCATCACCCAATCCGAAGTAAGCCAGTACCGGCTCGCTGGATACAATTCCGCGCTCTCCGTAGAGCTGTCGCACCTGCTTCCCGGATTGCGTTTCGATCGTAATCTCCGCTCCGACGCCACGTCGATTCGGGGCGTCGCCTTCGAGCTCGACTACGAATCGATTACCGGACGTGAAGTCGTTGCGTACTATTGACGGCGGCTCATTGTAATTTGAGTAAACAAGATCCAGGTCACCATCTCCATCCATATCCGCCGTGACACAGCCAAAAGAGATTCCGTCATGGTCTATTCCCCACTCTTTGGATACATCTTCAAAGGTTAGGTTTCCATTGTTCCGGAACATCATATTCGTCTCGTTCCTCGGAGGAGCGTTCTTCCAGACAGCCGCTCGAGCTTGCAGCGTTCGGGCCACGTTCTGCTTGTCTATCAAATCCGCATCGATGAAGTTGCGAATCATCCCGGTCGTAAACATGACGTCGATCAGGCCGTCGCAATCGAAGTCGCCCATACGCGTAGCCCAAGTCCATCCCGTCGCCTCCATGCCTGCCATATGAGCAATTTCCTTGTAGCGATCGTTTCCAGCATTGAGATAGAGCGCGTTCCACATGTATTGGGGAATCAAATCCGCCACCCGCTCCATGTCCCACAAACCGCGACCCATCTCCTCCATCCCCGCCACGTACTCCTGTCGTGTCCGGTCACGCATGTCCGCTACGAAGTAGTCAACTAAGCCATCGTTGTTCAAATCGCCAGAATCGGCCCCCATGGAAAAGTAAGTCACGTGCTGTAGTCTTTCATCAACTACATCGACGAACGATCCGTTTCCTTCGTTCAAGTAGAAGCGATCCGGCGTTTCGAAATCGTTGGCCACATATACATCCGGCCAACCATCTTGGTTGGCGTCGAACCAGATCGCGGTGTGGCCTTGGGTCTTCCCCCAGATGCCCGAGCGAGCGGTCACGTCCAGAAACTGTCCGTCTCCGAGATTTTCCATCAAGTAATCGCGACTGCCTTGCGGGCTCACCGAAAAGTCTAGGATATTGGTCACGATGTAGCAGTCCAAATCGCCGTCGCGGTCGTAGTCGGCGAAGCTCGCATGAACCGAAGCATCGTTGATATCGAGTCCGTACTCGGCCGCCCGTTCCTCGAAGGTCGCGTCGCCATTGTTCACAAAGAGCAGATTCGGCGCGTCATAGCGACAAAGGTAGATATCCATCCAACCGTCTTGGTTGATGTCCACAGCGGCCGCTCCTGCCTTGCCATTGATCATCTCATCCGCAGCCACCCCTGCAACACGGGCGATATCTACAAACTTGTAGTCCACAGTCTGCAAGTAGAGCGAACAGGGCCCGTTCTTTGATACGGAGTAAATGTCCAAACGCCCGTCCATGTCGAAGTCTGCCACCGCAACACCCGTCTCCAATGCGCCCAAGGTCAGCTCGCGAAATAAGCGGCCCCACATCCGTGGGTCGTTGTATTCGTTGCGAGACGTTATAGCCGTGCTCTCAGGTTCGAGGCGCAGGAAAGGCGTTCCCTGTTCCTCTGCTTGAGAGAGCGGGCGAAGCTTTTTCAGGGTATAGCTTGTATCAGCGTGTATTAAAGATACAGATACAAGAATGATTGGTAGAATAGGGAACGGGTTTCTCATGGCGTAAAGGGGTAGGATTTCTAAGTTGGCGTCTTATTTCGTTTTCTGAAGGGTGTTTTCGAAGATCCAGTCGGCGACCGCGAGGCCCGCTTTTTGTCCTTCGATGTTGTCGGACATCACGTGGATACCACCCCAAACGCGGCTCATACCAACCTCGCGTCGGGCATCGGATAGCTTTTCGTAATGCCGCACCGCACCCGGCAGGCCATCCGAGTTCACTGAGAAAGAAATGTCGTCTCTGCCCACGCAATGCTCGATCATGCGCGACATGGCGGCGGTATAGGTGCTGTGCCCCGAAGTGTAGGACGGGAAGGCAGGGGAAGGCATGTTTGGGATGAAATCAGGGTTTTGCAGGGCAACTGGGTTGTCCTCCTCACGAATTTCGCGAATTGCCGTTTCAGGGCGCCAAGTGCTGTAGTAGTACTTGGTCTCCCAAGCGGTGATGCCTGCGTCTGCTCCAGCGATGTTGAGCATAGCAAAAATGTAAGCGGTCCGATAGACGTCCTCGTCGATCCCCTCTCCACGCACTATCGTTCGGCAAATTTCGTTCCAGTGTCCCGGAGGCGTGGCCGAGCCCAGATCGTCCGCCCAGAACGGAGTGCTGAGAGTTTGATACTCTGTACGCTCCGCACCGTCGCGCGGCCCAACCTTGTTTACGAAGGCGATTTCCTGGGCGTATTCCTTGGAATCATGCGAGAGTGGCGGCGGAGCGCGGAACTGCTTGGAAGATTCGAGAGCGAAAGGCTCAACCTCGCCGAGTCGGGGAGTCACCGGCGGACGGAAGCCCGGAGGCGTTTCGCGCCACTTGCCGATCTCGCTACTCACGTAGCTGCCCTGACTAGGCAAACCAAGTCCAGCCGTCGAACGCTTCTCAAGAACGCGGCGCGCTACTTCTTCACCCCAAGCGATTCCCGCATCTCGAGACTCTCCTTCCGGTACCTCCGAGAGAGCAGTTTGGTAGGCGAGCTCGATCACTCGCGGATTCGCCACGTTGCCCCAAAGCTGACTCAGTATTAAGTGGCCTGCAGCCGCTAGGGCAGCTTCCAGGTTAGCACCATCAGGAGCCTTTTCGTTCACCAACCAACCTTCACGCTTCCTTTCGAAGCTGTTGGCAATATCGAACAGGGCGATATGAAAGGTCGCGAAGTGGATGCCCGCGACTGGCGGCGGATTACGCGATAGACGCGTAGCGTTAACCACTTGGTTATTCCAGAAAAGAATGGGGTTCTCCGCTGCAGTAGAGGGACTTGCTGTAACTATAATTCCTATACATATAAACAGTAGAGCTCGAATCTTATGTTTCATAAGGAGTGTCAGTAAGGGAAAGATGCTAGTAAGTAAAAACAGACCCGAGGTAGAAGAAATCGATCTCCTCAGATGGCCCCGATTGCTCGATCGCCGATTCTGGGAAGAAGTGTGCGTATCCAAAATCTACGGCCAAGTGTCGACCTATCTGCCAACGACCGCTGAGGTCCGCTTCCCAGCCGATACGTGAGGACGAGTAGACATTTCCAGCCCGTACGACACCGCCGCCTGGATTGTAGATTGCATCGTTGCTTGAATCTGACCAAAAGCTGTGAGCCGCTAGATTAAGAGTTAACTTCGACTGAGGCTTCCAAGCAAGGCCAAAGCTTGTATCCAAAATATTCTGGCGCCCTATTACGTCTGCAATCCCGAAGTAGGCATGCCCGAGCGGATACAGCTGATTAAAGGTTCCCACATCTCCTCCGAATTCGTCATCGCCACTCGCCCAATCAAAGCCAGCCCATGCTTTCAGCGAGTTGTCGTCGCTAAGCTTGTAACCGAACTTGCTGGCGAGCGACCAGGCATTCACATCGAAGTTCCCGATGTCGCCCAACTGATAGCTCAATTCGTATTCGTAGTCCATTCGCTCTCCCAGTGGAGCCCATTGGCGTAGCCCTAGCGTCCACCGACGGTCCACACCTGAGGTGCCATTGAAGCTACGTCCCGCGAACTCGTTTCGCAAAGCGTAAAGCTCGATCCCTCCTCCTGCATGAGCGCCTGTTCTCTTAGCATAGATTCCATAGAGGAGCTGATCGCTGTCTCCTTCACCGAGACCACTTGAATCGATCGGAACGAACATCGCGCCAAATGTATCCACATTCCAATCATTCACATTATGGGTCAAGCGAGCACCGTCCCAGGTGCGCAAGGAATTCGCCCAAGGCAAGGAACTCACCAGACGCTGCGAACCAAAGGCAAACTGCTGTCGGCCAACTCTCAATCGCATAGAGTCACCGCCTCTCAACTCCACCTCGGAATCGAAGAATAGCTGCTGCAGCTCGAATTCGTCTTCGTCGATGGAGCGGACCCCACCTGGCAAGTTTCGATCGGAAGCGTAGGCGCCTTTCACTTCCGCAAAGATCCGTGCCTTGTCCGGCAGGTGAAAATCTCCATGCGCTCGAAATCGAGTCAGAAGAAAGGAGTCGTCATGCGAAACGCCAACAGGACTGCCAAAGTTGAAACCTGACCAGTCCTCACCGCGAACACGGAAGTCGCCTCCAAAACTAGCCCAAAACTCCCCACTGGATCCGAGCGGAACATACTTGATCGCATCAAAAGAATCGGAGTCCCCAGGAATACCCTTCTCAAGAGCAGACCAGTCTTCAGCCCAGCGAAGGAAGCTGTACGCTGGCCGCGACGTTGGCACCTGCCCAAAGAGACTGAAATGTAAGCAAATAGCAGATACAGCGAGTAAACCGGTCAATAAACGAGACCGTCCAAGCAGTTGGTTGTTCTTCATAGGGCGTTAGGCCGTGACCGGCTCGAGTTCAGTTTCGGTTTTGGATTGCTGCTGCCAGATCAAAAGAGCCAACGCGAGCGGGGCGGCGTAGCTGCCGAAACGCTCGATCACCTCCCAGACCGGAGCGCCCGACACGACAAAGAGCGATTCTGTAGCGATCTTCCACATACAAATCCCTAGAAATACGCCGGCTCGCGGCAGTACCAAAGCAATCGCGACCATGAAGAACTCGATGGCACCTACGAATGGTACCAGCCCTTCGGCATTTTCAAAGCCGAGCGCTGCGTAGTGTTGGGCGAGGCCCGCTTTCTGAGCGAAAAGGCCCAAACCGGCATGCCCGAGCAGCAACGTTAGCGTCGTGGCCCGAAGAGTAAGCATGAGCTGGCCGCGCTTTTCTTCGTCAAGGTTCGGCCATACGGACGGAAGACGAGCGAACAGCGCCCCGCTCGTTCCGACGACTACCAGGATCGCGAACGGCACACCGTAGTTGCCTGCCCGTTCGAGAAACTCCCAAACCGGTTCGCCGGCCAATGGTCGAAGCAAAGCAGTCCACGTTGCCCAAAGCCCAGCCCAGATGAAGAGTGCCCTACAGGGCCAAAGTAAAGCGAGGATTCCCATCGCGATGTCCATGGTGCCGACGATCGGCATCATCGGCCAGGCTGTATCTTCGCCTATTCCCGCGACTGCGAAATATGGCAACCATGCTGACTTCGTGATGATGCCAAAGGCGCCATGCCCGATGAAGCAACCGGCCACGCCGATGCGCAAAATCCAAGGCAGAACCTTAGTGAGGTAATTGTCTGAGTTGTTGGAGTCTTGAATCGAGTTCACAAATGCCTGGGTAAAGTGAGATTATGGGCGTAGCGGCTGTAGCGAATTTTCGAATACCCAGTCGCCTATCTGCTTTCCGCAGACGAGAGCGACGTCGATGTCCATCGGGGTGTGAATGCCGCCGTAAATGCGGCTTTGGCCCACTTCGGTGAACGCTTCGGAAAAGCTATCGTAACTTCGCACCACGCCCGGCAGGCCATCGGATCCGATCGAGAAATGAATCTCGTCCGTGCCAAAATAGTTCGCCAGCACTCGTCCTGCCGCCGTGGAAAAAGTCATGTGAGCGGAGGTGTAAGACGGAAAAGGCAAGGAGGGCATGTTGGGGATGAAGTCGGGCTTCTGCTCCACGTGCGGATTATTTTCCTTGGTCAGCTCCCGCAGATCGGTTTCCGGACGAGCGACGTTGTAATAGTATTTGTTGTCCCATGCCGAAATGAACCCGTCGGACGCGGCGAAGTTCAGCAATGCAAACAAACGAGCGCACTCGACAGTGCTGAGTCCTTTTTCCAAGGCGATCTCGGTCGCTATCATATTCCAGTGCCCCGATGGGCCGCTCGAGCCCAAGGCGTCCGCCCAAAAGGCCACACTCAAAGTGTCGTATTCGGAACGGTTAGGGTCGTCGCGTGCTCCATGCTCGGCGACCACCGCCAATTGCTCGGCGTACTCCTTCGAGCCGACAGGCGGAGGCTCCGGAGCCCGAAACTGCTCCGGCGAAGTCATTACGAAGGGGCGAGTGCTCGCCATTTGCGGAGTCACCGCGGAGCGGAATTCGGGAGCGGTCGGACGCCATTTGCCCGGCTGCTCGCTCGGACTGTACTTGATTCCAGAAGGACGTTTGAAACCGCTGTCTTCCCGGTCCTGCAAAACTGCGTTGGCGACTTCGACACCCCAAGCGATCCCGTCCTCTTTTGATTTCCCGTCTTCTATGGCATTGAGCGCCTTATCGTAGGCGAGTTCGAAGTTTCTCGGATTCGCCTGCTGTCCCCAAATCTGCTTTAATACCGTGTAGGCGGAGCTGGCGATTGCCGCATCCATGTTCGCTCCTTCAGGGGCCTTGCCTTCGACGAGCCATGGCTCCCATTCACCTGCGATTCCATTCACAGCGTCCGCGATCGCGGCGTGATAGGACCCAAACCACAAAGCGATGGCTGGAGGAGGATTTCTAGCCAGGCGCGTCGCGTCGAGAGCTTGCTTGTTCCAGAACAGAACCGAGTTCTGCTCCAAGTGACTGGAGGGGCCAGCTAATAGATGCGAAGCTGCGGTGAGGCACACCGCAAGCACGAGCGAGGTAAGCTTTGAGTTTTTCATTGGCAATAGAGGCAACCGACAAATCGGTGGGGTGGGATTGGGACGATTCTCATTAAGTCCCCTAATTACGCCTATGAGAACTCCTTTGGGATGAACCGCGCCGTCTCGTGGGGCGAGTTGCAGGATTCGCGGGGCGAACTGCTATCGACCTGAGTGCTCGACTTACCGCCAGTCGGGAAACAGGTGGAAATCTTCTTGAAATCGAACTTTGCCAAGGCGTTCCTTTTTCACCCAACTGCTCCCCTCCGAACCTCGCCCAATACGCGCTAGACTACCGACCGATCACAGCTACCCTCGCTCCTGATGTATACCTGCATTCGAACGCTCGTCGCGCTTTGGCTACTGCTGGCCGCCCCTATAGCCAGGCCTCAATCCAGCCCCTTGCGAGCCCCGAGCCCTGCCGATAATTCGACCGCCCCTCTCCCTCGATTTACCCGCCTCGACCCCGAACGAACCGGTATCCACTTCAAAAACACCTACGACGATCCCGATATGTGGGGACGCCGTTACCGGGAATTTACCCTCGGCTCCATCGGAGCTGGCATCGCCACCGGCGACTTCGACCAAGATGGCCAACCCGATATTTACGCCGTATCCAAAACCGGCCCAAACAAACTCTACCGTCAAACGGGTGACCTGTCATTCGAAGACGTCACCGAAATGGCAGGCGTGGCCGGACTCCCTGATGCTTGGGCAACCGGAGCCACCTTCGTGGATATCGACAACGACGGCTGGCTCGACCTCTACCTCTGCCAATTCGACGCGCCCAACCAACTCTACATAAACCAGAGGGACGGAACCTTCTCCGAACAGGCTCAGGCCTTTGGCCTCGATATCGTGGACGCCTCCGTCATGGCCGCATTTTCCGACGCGGACCTCGACGGCGACCTCGACCTCTATCTCGTCACCAATATCCTAGACTACGCCCAAAACTACCAGGGTCGCCCCGACTACTTCTTCGAAAACGACAACGGATTCTTCCGCGACGTTACTGAAAGATCCGGTATCGAGGGCGTTTCCCAGGGCCATTCCGCCACCTGGTGGGACTACGACCAGGACGGCTGGCCTGACATCTACGTGGCCAACGACTTCGAAAAGCCAGACCGACTGTATCGAAACAATGGTGACGGGACGTATACCGACGTCCTCCCGCAAACCTTTCCCCACACGCCTTATTTCTCCATGGGAGCTGACTTAGGAGACGTGAACAACGACGGCTTGATGGATTTCTTCGTGAGCGACATGGCAGCGACCTCCCATCAGAAAAGCATGCGAGGGATCGCCGAACTCAGTCGAGGTACCTGGGAAAACGAGCGACTCGATTCTCTTTTCCCCATGTACATGCGCAACGCGCTTTACCTGAACAACGGAACCGACCGCTTCAACGAGGTCGCCTACCTCGCAGGCCTCGACGCCTCCGACTGGACCTGGGCCGTGAAGTTTGCCGACCTCGACAACGACGGATGGACCGACCTCTTCATTACGAACGGGAACATCCGCAACTTCATGGACGCAGACTTGCTCGAGAAGCAAAACGTCGCCTCCTCCCTCGCCGCCCGCATTCGCGTCTACCGAAACGCGCCTCTTCTCAACGAGCGGAACCTAGCCTACAGAAACAATCGCGACCTCCGCTTTTCGAACGTATCCGAGGATTGGGGACTGGACTATCTTGGCGTTTCCTTCGGAGCCTCCTACTCCGATCTCGATCGCGATGGCGACCTCGACATCGTCGTCAACAACCTCGACGAAAACCTTCTCGTCTATCGCAACAACACCCAGAACGCAGGCTTCCTCGTTCGCTTACAAGGCGTATCCAGCAATTCCTACGGCATCGGTTCCTCCGCTCACTACGAAAGCCCGACCGGCACCCAAACCCGTCAGCTCACCCTCGCTCGCGGAGTTCTTTCCAACGACGAACCGCTTCTACACTTCGCCCCGGGCACCTCTGACACTACAAACAGCAAGCTAACAATCCATTGGCCTTCAGGACAGGTTTCCACACTCCAGCAGCCCCAAGCAGGCAATATCTACACAATCTCTGAGCCTGAGTCTCTCGACTCAAGCCCTCGACCCAAAACCTCCAACGAAAAAGCTGAGACCCAATTCACGGAAGTCAGCTCCGACCTCGGCTGGCAATACCGACACCAGGAAGACCGCTACAACGAGTTCGCCGAGCAACTACTCCTGCCCCGTCGCCTCTCGAAACAAGGCCCAGCCCTCGCCTACGACTCCAACTCGGAAACCCTCTTCGTTTGCGGGTCCGCCGATCAAGCATTGCAATCGTTCGCGAAAAACGGAGTCAGCAGTCCCCAACCATCAAAACTCGATAATTCGTCTCCCAAGTCCGATACTCTCGCGCTTCTTTCCCTCAACGGTTCGCTGCTCACCCCCAACACTCTTCTACCACGAGTTCCAAGCGATTCGCCAGTTCCCTCCACCTCCGTAATCACCGCCGGTGATTTCGACTCAGATGGAGACCTCGACATCTTCCTAGGCGGCAGGCATACCCCAGGATCGTATCCAGAAACGCCAGACAGTTATCTTTTAGAAAACCGCGATGGAACCTACATCGACGTCACGGAGGAAGTCGCTCCCGACTTGCGAAAAATCGGCATGGTAACCTCCGCCATCTGGAGCGACGCCACGGGCGACGGAATTCCCGACCTCCTGCTCGCGCTCGACTGGGGACCCGTGACCCTTTTCGAAAACAGCGACGGCAAGCTCACAGACGCGACCTCCAAATCAGGGCTGGCTTCCTACCTCGGCTGGTGGAACTCAATCGCACCGGCCGACTTCAACGGCGACGGCCTGATTGACTACGTCGCAGGCAACACCGGCCTTAATACCAAATACAAAGCCAGTTCCGAATTCCCTACCGTACTTTACTACGGCGACTTCGACGACTCGGGCCAAAAGCAAATAGTAGAAGCTCAATTCGAAGACGAAAATTTGTACCCAATCCGTGCTTACAGCAAACTCCGTTTCGAAATCCCTTCGATCGCAGACAAATTTCCCACCTTTGCCGACTTCGCCCGCGCAACGCTCCCCGAAATCATAGACACAACCAAACTCGACACGGCCACGAAGCTCGAAGCAAACACGCTCGCGAGCGGAGTTTTCATCAACAACGGAAATGGGACCTTCTCGTTTTCCGAACTTCCTCGCCTGGCCCAAACCGCACCTGTATTCGGGATTGCCGCACAAGACTTCGACGGCGACGGATTCACAGACATTTTCTTAGCCCAAAACTCCCACGCCCCCGAGCCCACTACCGGCCGCTTCAGCGGTGGGCTCAGCCTGCTTGTCCTCGGAAACGGCGATGGCACGTTCCAGCCTGTTCCCTCTGCTCAGAGCGGTCTCGTAGTTCCCGGCGACGCTAAATCGACTATCACCCTCGACCTCGGAAACGACGGCTGGCCCGATCTCGTAGTTGCCCAAAATTCCGACAGGCTACTCGCATTCCAAAATTTCGGCGTTGAAGGGCATCGTTCCTTTGGCGTTGAGCTGGAGTACACCCAGTCGAACCCGCACGGCTACGGTTCAAAAGTGACGATCATACGAAAGGACGGCACGAAAACAACCGCCGAACTGACCAGCACCACAGGCTATCTCTCGCAATCTGAACCGAAGTTATTTTTCGGATACAAGGAAAGCAATAAGCCCACCGAAATCATCGTCGCTTGGCCCAAAGGCAATAAAACGTCCCATCCCTTCGAAAGCACCCCGAACGTAACGCTCCGCACGTCTAGCTCCCAGAACTAGATTCAGATAGGTTTAGAAGCATCAGACTCGGACTAAACAAGAGGACCGCACCGTGGCCGAACTACGAGCTCCTTTCGACCTTTCGCCCGCCGCCATATCGAAGCACCTCAAGGTACCTCGAAAACGCGTCGCTCATCTATCGCCTTAAGGACGGAAAGAAGCATCGCTTCAAGTTGAATACCACACCCCTGCAGGACGCCAAGCAGGCCATCGACCAGCTCGCTGCCTTCTGGAGCCAACGCTTGGACAAGCTCGATACTTTTGTTAGCAAAACGAAAAAATTCTAACCCTACGAATCCAACAAACCATGAATGACATATCCGTAAGCGATCGCGCCCAACTCAAGATTGAGCGTGCCGTCCAATCTACAATCGAGGAAGTTTTCGACGCCTTCACAAATCCCGAAAAATGAGCCAATGGTTTTTCGGGGTTCCCGGTGGCTCTGCCATCAACGAACAGGATTTCAAGGTCGGAGGTCGTTACCGAGTAGAAATGATCCACCCGAAAGTCGACTCACCCGAAAGCGAAGATTCTTGCGCCGAGGCTCCCGTGCACTACGGCGAGTACCTGGAAATCGCTCGCCCTTGTCTCCTCGCCTTCACTTGGATCGACGACGGCTTCGTTAGCTACAGCACCGTCACCATCGAGCTCGATACGGCTGGCGATAAAACCCGGCTTAAACTCACGCACGACTTGCCAACCGACAAGGTAGCTGCCCACGAGCACGGCTGGAATGCATGCTTGAACAGCATTGGCAACTCCCTCGCCTGAAAGCTTCAACCTCCGAGCGTTGGAATCAGCGTTCCATCCTCGCCTTCGACTTTAAGGGCGAGCCAAGCAAAGCTTGGCTCGCTCTGTCCCAGGAGAAACCCAAAGCGACTTCCCCCAATCGGGTGATGTACAGTCCTTAGGCGAGAAGGTTATTCTCTTAGGTTAACCTTTCTCTCCACCCAATTACCCTAATTAGGATGACTCTGCGCCCTCACATTTCTTTCGACATTATGCTCCCAAAATCCACCCTACTTCTCTTAGACACCCTTCTTGCTACGCCCCTTACACAAACACCGATACCTCCTTCATCGGCATTTTAAACCAGCCGATTAACGTATCCACGAGTTAAAGACAGATTCGATGCTCGAGCACTCCTATTCGGCGACCAATACTCACCTGCTTTGGCTTACGCTATGCTCGAGCATCCTTTTCTTTCAGGGATGCTCTCAAAAACCAGAAGCGGATACCGCTGCCCTGCCGCCCATTGCCGCCCACGCGAACGCGATCGACGACCTAGATCGATTTCCAAACCGCCAGGAATTGGGGGCACATGCCGAGGGACGCCCTTGGGTCGCGCACATTACTTCGACGGACCTAGACCAAGACGGAAAAACGGACGCCCTTTTCTGCGAGGCCCAAGAAAGCAGGATATATTGGCTACGCCAAACTTCCCCCGGTAATTTCGAAGAGCTAACCATCGCAGAAAAGATGAGGGCTCCGGTTCACGTTGAAGCGGTCGATATGGACAAGGACGGCGACCTCGATGTGCTCGTAGCGAGCATGGGACAAGTGTTTCCCAACAACGACCGAATCGGATCCGTCATCATCCTGGAAAACGACGGCCGGCAGAATTTCACCCCACATTGGATTCTGCAGAACGTGGCCCGCGTCACCGATCTACGAGCCGCCGACCTCAACCGCGACGGAGAACTCGATCTCGTTGTAGGACAATTTGGATACGATCAAGGCGAGATCCGCTGGATGGAACGTACCGGTCCTTGGGAATTTGAAAGTCATAACCTGCTGAACCTTTCGGGAACCATCAACCTTTCCGTGGCCGACTTCAACGGTGACAGCGCGCCGGATATTGTAGCGATGGTTTCCCAGGAGTGGGAGCAAGTCTGGTACTTCGAAAACTCGGGAGAGGGATCTTTCTCAAGCCGGGCGATTTGGAGTTCCACCAACGAGGACTACGCTGCAAGCGGACTCTCCCTCTGCGACCTCAACCGAGACGGAAAACCGGACGTCCTCTTTTCCAACGGTGACGGTTTCGGTCCCGTAGGCATCCCCGGCCCACGCCCTTGGCACGGGGTTCAATGGCTGGAGAACAAGGGTAACGGCTCCTTTCGCTTCCATCGCATCGGCGATTTGGCCGGCGCCTACTCGCCGATAGAAGTCGATGTAGACAAAGACGGCCACATGGACGTCATTGCTGTGAGTTCATTCAACGATTGGTATAAGGCCGACGCGAAATCTCTGGTCTGGTTTCGCAATGACGGACGAATGCAGTTCACCCCGCACGTGATCGCCTACGAGCCCATCCAGCTACTCTCTATAGTCACCGGAGACTTCTACGGCAACGGCAAACCCTCGCTCATCACAGGTGGCTTCCACGCGTATCCACCCTACAACGACAGAATCAGCCGTATCCTGCTCTGGTCGCAAGAGAAGCTATGAGCAGAACAACGATATGGACTCTAGTCGGAGGGCTCTTCGTAGTACTGGTAGTTGGAGGATTGTGGGTGTATCAGCCCCATGCTAGAGAGACTCGCTGGCACAAAGAAGCCATCGCCGCACTTCCGCCCGTCCCGGCGGATGCGACCTATCCTGAGTTGATCGCGCGGATCGAGAATGCCGAAAAGCAAGTACGCTCCGGAGATAATTGGCGCAGCCAATTGGGAAGCCTCGCTTCACTGTACCACGCCAACGGATACACCAGCGAAGCCGTATCCCTCTACGGAATTCTTGTTCGGACTGACGAAAACAACGGCCGCTGGACAAACCGGCTTGCCTCCCTTTACGCGCTCTACGGACAACTGGACCAATCGATGCTCCTTTGGCAACGCACCACCCAAATCGCCCCCAGCTACTTGCCAGCTAAGTTAAATCTCGCGGACGCGATGATTAAGACGAACCGAGCACCCGAAGCAGCCCCGATCTATAAGACAGTTCTGATAGCGGACCCGAAAAACCCATACGCCATAGCTGGGCTCGCACAGGCCGATATGGCCGCAGGCCATTGGGAACGAGCCAAGGAGCGGCTCGAGGGCGCGGGCCTCGCAACTGAAACAGGAATCGGGGAGAACACCTTGGTGACCGTTTACGAGCACCTCGGAGAGATCGACAAAGCGAGAGCGCTTCGCAGTCGAGCCAAGAGCACCGACTCCTACATTGAGGTTCCCGACCCGTGGATCGATGAGGTGAGCGAAGACTGCTACGACCCGTATCGCCTGACCCTGGAGGCCGGAGCGGCCCGCCGAAAAAGAGAGCTGCCGCGAGCCCAACGATTGTTGGAAACGGCGATTCAAGTGGACCCCGAGTACGCTCATGCCCATTTCCAGATGGGACTGCTTCAGCTTGAACTCCAAAACCGCCAAGCCGCAAAGGAGGCTCTCCGCCAGTCGGTAGACCTCGACCCAAGCTACGGCGACGGTTGGTCGCAGCTCATTGCGATCAGTACCTCACAACCCGAAGCCGCCCGCCTCCTCGAAGAAGGCCTGCGCAAGTGCCCCGACTCCCCTTCCCTGCACTCCCTCAACGGAAATCGCCTCAGAATGCAAGGACGTCTCGACGAGGCGCTTGAGGCATTCAAGAAAGTCGCGGAGCTTCGACCGGCAGAGATACTGGGGCTTATCAATTGCTCGCAAATCTACTACCAACGCGGGCAAACGGAACTTGCCGTGCAAACGCTGGAAGACGCGCTCCAAATCCTACCCGAAGACCCGATCGTGCTTTGGACACTGGCCGTGCATTGGATCGAAACGAAGAACGAGGCGAAGGCGCTCGAGCATATCGAACGCTGCCAAGCTCAGCCGCGCGTCCCCCCAGCTAACCTTCAGCGAGCCAAAGATGCCTTCCAGTCCACATTCGGGAACTCTCCGTGGTAAACGGTATCCAGAAAACAACGTCACAATCCCAGCGACGAGTCCGATTCAACATCTGTCAAACCCAGCGGCAAGCTTGGCTAAGCGCGAGAGCGGCGGCTCGCCACCAGTCCGACCAGTCCGAGACCGGCGGAAATGCCTCCGCCAACGAGCAAACCGGTGGCTTCATCCGACGGTCTGTCGGTGAAGAATTCCTGAACCCGCGAGCTGGTGGTTTCCAACTCGCGAAAGCCAAACGCCAACAACACGAGACCGGCCGTCAGCAGAATAATCGAAATGGTTCTCATAACACTCAAAGAGCCACCTAAACGACGGAAGGTTCCGCCTAAATGACAGAGTTCCCGATCTCGTGTTACATCTCTTGGCGCTCAAAGTGCAAGCGGGGTATATATGAAATCAGCTCGCAACCACCTCTACCGCGGCACTCTCAGCCCATTGCGCGTCGCAACGTTCGACATGCACCTAACGTGCATTTCCGCACCTTCGGGAATAAAAGCCCTCCCCCAACCATGAATCCGCCGTCTATTCAGAATCCGCCCAGCGCCCCAGATCGTGGACGCTACATGCAGGAGGTCCTGCGAGACATCGACGCGCTTGAGCACATGCTCGAAGAGGGGCTTCTGGAGACGGACGTCCGCCGTATCGGAGCCGAGCTCGAACTCAATTTCCTCGATTCCAACTTCGCCCCAGCCTTTGTCGGCCCGGAAATAAAGACCGAGCTGAACGACCCCGCTCTCACTTCCGAATTCGCCCGATTCAACTTGGAAATGAACGCTCGCCCCTCCCTGCTCGCGGGCCGGAGCTTCGCCGATCTGCATCGGCAAATCGACGAGACCCTCGAAAAGGTGCGATCCGCAGCGGCGCGGCGCGATTGCCACGTGCTGCTCACCGGGATCATTCCCACCCTCTCCGACGAACACATTACTCCAGAGGCCCTGACACCTGAGCCTCGCTACCAGAAACTTTACGACATTCGCAGAAAACTCAAAGGAGAGGCCTACGAGTACCGGATCCGCGGAGCAGACGAACTCATCACCCGAGACAGCGTCGCCCTGTTCGCCGGATGCGTGACCTCACAACAGTGCCACCTGCAAATCGACGCTTCTGACGCAGTCGACACCTACAATTGGGCGCAACTCGTCTCCGGCCCCGTACTCGCGGCCTGCGTCTATTCGCCACTGTTTCTTGGTAAACGGCTTTGGCACGAAACGCGGTTAGCCCTTTTCGAGCAGGCCGCCGACACCCGACGCCCAGACAACGACATTATGCGGCGACGGCCACGCGTACTTTTCGGCGAGTCGTGGCTCAAGCGCACCGTGCTCGAACTCCCGCAGGAGGACGTGACCGCTTTCGAGCCCTTTTTCACCTACGAAGGCGCACCCGATCCACTGCAGGAGATCAAGGAAGGACGCGTGCCCAAGCTAACCGCCTGGAGCACCTTCAACGGCTCAATCTATCGCTGGAACCGCATCTGTTACGGAGTCCTTGACGGCAAAGCATCGCTGCGAATCGAAAACCGAATTCTCCCCTCAGGTCCTACTGTAGTCGACATGGTGGCCAACGCTGCATTCTGGACCGGTCTAGTCGCTGCAATGCCGCAAAAGTATCGCAACCTACCAGACCAGATCCCCTTCGACGATGCGAAATCGAACCTCTTCAACGCGGCGCGGCACGGTCTCGACTCGAGCTTCCGCTGGATCGACGGCGCCACGCACACTGCCCGAGAGCTCATCCTCGACGAACTCATCCCGATCGCCCGAGAAGGCTTGACCCAAGCATCTGCTAATCCAGAGGACATCGACCGCTACCTCGGAATCGTCACCCAACGCGTCGACTCGGGACAGACAGGCGCACGCTGGATGCTCGACTCCTACACCCAGCTGCTAGCAAAGGGCAAAGCCGACGAGGCTCGTACCGCCGTCACCGCAGGCATGGTCGCCCGTCAAGAAAGCGGGAACCCCGTTCACGAATGGAGCCCCGTCGAACAAGCCGAAGCCGGTAACTGGCGCCAACGCAACGGAACCGTGCGGAGTTTTATGAGTACCGATCTCGTAAAAGTTCGCACTGACGATGTGGTCGACATGGCAGCCCATTTCATGGAGTGGAAGCGAATCGGCCACATTCCCGTGGAAGACCACGAGGGCAAGTTTCGCGGTATCATAACCAAGGATACAATCATTAACCACATGATCAGAGAGCGAGAAGAGGCGGGCTCGAGCCGAGCCTCGGACGTCATGCTGGCTGATCCCATTACCATCGATCCGGACACAACCGTTACCGAAGCCATACGACTGATCGTCGAAAAGGAAATCACCTCGCTGCCCGTCGTGGTAGACGACCGGATCGTCGGTATCGTAACCGAGCGCGACTTCGTTGATGTCGCCGAATCCCTCATATCCGAACTCGAAGACGCAACCGCGTCGTGAAACAAATTCCCACAAAACCACTTCGCCAAATCGATATAGACGACCATGTCCTCGGCAGTTATGACAGCGGACATGACGGCCCCTTGCTGCTCGCTATCGGCGGCATCCACGGCAACGAACCGTCGGGCGTGCAAGCGATCGAAGCGGTGCTCGAAGAACTGCACCGTCACCAGCCTAATCTCCACGGACGCTTCCTCGGCTTAGCTGGAAACATAGCCGCGCTACAGGCCCGGCGCCGCTATATCGACGAGGACCTCAATCGCTGCTTCCGTTCCGAACGGGTGGATGCCAGATCAGCCACGGAGAGCGTGGAGCAAGGTGAACTCGCCGCCCTGGTGAGCCTGATCGACGAGTACGCCGGCGGACACGACGACGTCTGTTTCATCGATTGCCATACCACCTCTTCCCCTTCCGTTCCCTACCTGAGTGTAAACGCCCACCCGCCCAGCCTCATCATGATGGAGGACTTCCCCCTTCACACCGTGATCGGCCTCGAGCGGTCCATCCCCGGCTGCTGCGGCGAATTCCTCAACCAGCTCGACTATCGCGGTTTCACCTTCGAAGCCGGCCAACATGAGGCCGAAACCTCGCGCGAACACCACCAAGCCACGATTTGGCTCCTGCTTGCTAATGAAGGCGGGCTAACGCTCCCCGACCCCTCTTTCATCGACCGTCAGGAATCACTGCTGCGCCAGACACTCGGCGAACCCAAACGCCACTTCGAGCTCACAGCCCACTATCGAATCGCAGCGGACGAGAACTTTCGCATGCGACCGGGCTTCAAAAACTTCGACAAAGTCGCCAAAGGGCAACCGCTTGCCGACAACAACGATGGGCTCATACGCTCCCCCTCCGATGGCCGTATTCTCATGCCGCTCTACCAGTCAGAAGGGGACGACGGATTCTTCCTCCTCTCGCCCTCCGACTAGGAGCGTCGCCAAAGCGACCCTCGTTTCGTGCCCAGACAACAGGCCTTTCTGTATCCAAAAACCTACTTCAGCTCCGACCCGAGAAACGCCTTGGCACGCTCGGTCTGTGGATTCGCAAGGAACTCGCGTGCCGGTCCCTCTTCCACGATCTTGCCGTCAGCCATGAACACCACCCGGTCTGCCACTTCTCGAGCAAACCCCATCTCGTGCGTAACCACCACCATCGTCATACCGCCTTTAGCCAATTGCTTCATGACCGCCAGCACCTCGCCCACGACTTCGGGATCGAGGGCCGAAGTTGGTTCGTCGAACAACATCACCTTAGGCTGCATGGCCAAAGCCCGAGCAATCGCTACCCGTTGCTTCTGACCGCCGGACAAATTCCCAGGATAGGCCGCGGCCTTGTCTGCCAAGCCGACCTCACGCAATAGTTTCGTCGCCAACTCCCGCAGCGGTCCGTCCTCCAACTGGCGCACTTTGGCCGGCGCCAGCATGACGTTTTCCAGAACGTTCAGATGCGGAAACAAATTGAAGTGCTGAAACACCATCCCTACCTCGCTACGCAATTCCTTCACTTCCTTAGGCAATGTTTGGTAAGACTTCCCTTCCAGCGATATCTCGCCCTGATTCGGCGTATCCAGTAGGTTGATACAACGAAGGAGAGTACTTTTCCCAGAGCCAGAGGGTCCAATCAAGCAGACCACCTCTCCTGACGAAACGGCAAAGTCGATTCCCTTCAGGACCTTCAATTCGCCAAAACTCTTTTGCAATCCTCGTATCTCAATCATGGATTTTAAAGCGCTCCTCCAAACGGTTGAAGATGCGAGTAGCGATAAAGGTCAAAACGAAGTATAACAAGGCGATCGCAAAGTAGGTGGGGAACGCCGCGTAGGTTCGCGAAATATAAAGCCGGCCTTCCTTCACGATCTCCGTCACCGCGATGGCTGACAGCAATGAAGTATCCTTGAGCAGCGTCACGAACTCGTTGCCCAAAGCCGGAATCATCCGTCGCAAGGCCTGCGGCAGGATCACGAAACGCATCGCTTGGATGTAGCTCAATCCCAGCGACTCCGCCGCTTCCAACTGCCCTTTACCCAACGAAGAGATGCCCGCCCTTAAGATCTCCGCAATGTATGCTGCGGCATTGAGCGTGAACGCTACTGTGCCCGCCACCAACGGGTCAAAGGGAAACGGTTGCCCGAAAAGCTGCTGCAGCAAACTGGGAAAACCGAAGTAGATAAACAAGATCTGAACCAGCAATGGAGTCCCGCGAAAAACGTCGATGTATCCAGAACACAATACACGCAAAAAACGTTCCTTCGAAATCTTCCCTAGGCAAACGAACAAGCCCAAGAGCAAGCCCAGCCCCATCGATAGCAGGGCAACCAGCACCGTATAGCCCGCACCTTTCAAAAGAGCCGGAAAGCTCCCTACCAAATGCTGGAAAAAATCCGTCAGCATTACTTGGAAGCGTCCCCGAAGTACTGGGTCGCGAGTTGGTCCCAAGTGCCATCCGCTTTCACATTCGCCAAGCCGGCATTCAATTTCGCCAGCAATTCCTCGCGGCCTTTAGCCAAGGCGAAACCATACTCGTCGCTGGCCAGGGTTTCGCCGACAATCTTTATCTTGTCCGGATGCTTGGCGACGAAGGCTTCCGTCACTGGCTTGTCGTTTATCACCGCGTCGACGCCACCATTGAGCAGCTCCATCATCGCTACCGAGACGTTGGGGAAATATTTTACGCTACCTATCGCCTTAGCGGCCAAGAGTTCTTCCGTCTTCGCCGCGCCTGTGGTGCCTTGCTGCACCGCGATCCGCAAGCCCTTCAGGTCATCCACTCCACCCACATTCATCGCATTGGGGCCAACCGCCACGACCAAGCCAGCTTCGATATAAGGGTCGGTAAAGGCCACCTGCTTCTGTCGGAGCGGCGTGATCGACATGCCTGACACCGCGATATCGATGTTGCCGCCTTGCACGGCTGGCACCAAGGAATCGAAATCCATATCGCGAAATTCCAAGATCAAACCTTGGTCTGCTGCGATCGCCTTGATCAAATCGATATCGAACCCAACGATCTCGCCCGCATCGTTCGTCATCTCAAACGGCGGATAGGTCGCCTCCGTCCCCACCAGTAAAGCTCCGTCTTTAGCGCCTCCGCCACACGCGGTCAGAAGGACCGAACCAGCTAACAAAATCACACCACTCCAAAACCATTTTTGCATATCAAAAACCTTCGCAACAGCTCGAAAGGCGCCAAGCCCTGCTCGCGCTCGTTTTTCACCTTATCGGCGAAGATTTTCGGTACATCCGCATTTCGCAGGGAAAGAGCGTTCAGGTCATATTCCGGAACGCCAAGATTCTGTGCAGCGGACCTGTTTGAACCAGTCGCTCTGGGGACCGGGGTGTGGACGGAAGACTTCCACGTCGTCTGCACTGCGGGAGCAACCCTCCTAAAACGAGGGGCTAAAAAATGTTAGCCTCGATTTCCAACAGAACGCATTCAAGGCACAGTCAGCTGCTGCCCGTTGCAGGATGTATCCAAATCTCTAAGAAACGGTCCCGCTCGCTCCGCCCAGTCACTGGCATCGCCATAGCCACCGGCTCCTTCGCCGAAACAGCTCCGCAACATTTGCGTATCAATAATTCCTGGGTTCATGGCAGCGACAGCGACGCCCGTGGGTAACTCTTGAGCCATCGCCTGACTAAGTCCTTCGATTGCCCACTTCGTGGCGCAGTACGGAGCCACCTCCGCGGAAGCGGACCGCCCCCACCCCGAACTCAGGTTCAGCATGATTCCACCGCCCTTGGCGATCATCATAGGAGCGAAGTGCCGCAGGACATTGGCGACTCCCTTGATATTGACGTCCACCACCTGCGAAAACTCCTTTTCGGGCACCTCCCAAAGAGGGGCATTCCCATTGATGATGCCAGCATTGTTGAGCAAAAGATCAGGAGATCCCAAGGCCGCCTCTACTTCCGCCGCAAACAATCCGACCGCTGCGTCATCCGTGACATCCACTCGCTCGAAGTGCGTTCTCGCCCGTGGCTTACTGTCGACCAGCTCGTGTATCGCTTCGGCATTGCGACCACAACCGCTGACCGTCCACCCCTGCTCCAGAAACCATTCCACCAAGGCCCTGCCCAATCCCTTGGTGCATCCCGTAATGCAAATGTGCCTGCTCATGCGAACACCATCGCACCCATCACCTCGCTGCGCAACCGAGTAATCGAAACCGGCATTTAAATACACTCCCCAGGTTCGCAGATCGTAGGCAAGGCCTACCCCAACCGACCGGCCGCAGATACTTCACTCGAACCCGTGCACAAAACAAAACCCCGCTTCCGAGGAAGCGGGGTTATTAAACTATTCGAGTTTACTGTATTCGTTTAAACAATATAAATTAGCCACGGCTTGCTTGAGCCATGCCGCCACTGTATCGGAATGTGTGCACACTGCTTTCGTCGGCATCACGCAAAGCGGTATTCTCATCTATGCGTTCGGCAGACTCGAAATCTTCGTCGGTCACCGATACGATCAAATCGCCATCGCGTGTGCCGCTAATCGTGTCCGTGCTGACTGCGAAGTAGTCGAAGCCATACATTGACGACGTCGCGAATGGCTCGGCACTTCGTATGATTACATAGGGCACTTCTCCCGACTGCATGTCCACGATCCAATCGTGAACCTCGCCGTGCGTGGCGCCGTTTGCGCCTTTCACGTCGCTACCAACTAAGTCCATCGCAGCAAACTGTCCAGAACGGACACCAGTCTCGGAATCGCGGCTTGTTTTTAACGACTCCGTGTCCAAGCGCGGATGCTTCTCCAGCTCCTCCATACTAAGGGAAGTGCTCAGATTGTAGCGATCGATATCCGAAATAGATAGTTGGTCAAAGCTTACATAATGCTCGCTTCCACCCAATCCCAAGAATCCCGTACCGACGGCGATTCCCTCGACTTCACCCGTGTCCGTGGACAGGACGAAATCGTCGATAACACCGGCCGATGAACCGTCTTTCAGGTTCAGGTCCATGCCTTCTATCGCACGTGCGGTCATCGCTTTCTCTGCCTTCGACTCCTTCATATCCGACTTCGAGGCGTTCTTGTTTTCGTAGTCACCCGCCAATAGGGAGCTGGCTGAAATCAGAGCGGCTCCAGTCAAAGCGCCAATCGTCAAGGTGGTTCGTTTAGCTATATTTTCTTTCATTGTTTTCTCCTTTGTTAGGTTTTCCCTGTGACCCGCAACGGCTGTGCCAGCTTTGCAGAAAAACTCGCCCGAAACGATCCAAGGCACTGAACCATGGCTCCTTACAAAATTCATTTTCCCTGCGAAAAAGATCCTCCCGCCTACTCGGTTCCGCTCAGCCGCGAACCCGTTTGCAGAACACAAGTCAGCAAGTGCAACCTGCACCCCCTCTCTCGAGAAACATCTCGAATAACACTATAACGTCCTCTCGTTTTCGAGAGCCCATGCAATGTTCAAGAGCCAAGTACCGCTGACTCTCGGCTCACGGATCTCGTAGTCACTAAAGCGGGGCATGCCTGCCCACTATATATTTAAACGGGCCGCTAAGGTATTGTTTACTCTTTCGAAGCGAACGGACGCTAGCCCGACGACTCTAGTCGGTAGTTATCTACCGTCTTGGTAATTTTGACGGTATCAATAGGGGCAATCGTAGATTCGAGTTTGGCCAGACGAATTGGTTTTATAATATAGCCTAGAGCTCCTAACTTTTTTGCCGAACGAATATCACGATCATCGTTTGAGGTTGAGCAAACAATCGTCGGGATGCGCCGCAAGTCCCCTTCCTCGTTCATCTTTTTCAGGAATTCGAATCCGTCCATGATCGGCATGTTTATATCGAGTAGAATGAGGTCGATAGGCTCATTGCTCTCGTCCTTAAGAAATCTCAGGGCTTCCTTGCCGTTCTCGACAGTATAAATATTTAATTCCAGGTGATCCAGATTCTTCAACGACATTTTCGTTAGAAACAGGTCGTTCGGATTATCATCGACTTGCAGCACGTTTGCGATTCGCATCCCTTCGCCGCCTACCCCGCCCGCTGGAGCTTTCTCACCTGTCTTCGTTTCCAATTCTTGGATACCGAGCGGTAAGGTGAATTTGATCACGGTGCCCTGCCTGTGATTCGGCTCGATCCAAATCTTGCCGCCGTTTCTCTGCACAATCTTGCGGCAAATGCTCAACCCGAGCCCAGTGCCGCGACGACGCCCATTCTCAAGTCTCACAAAGGGGCGAAAGACTTTGTTTCTCATAGACTCCTCGATCCCTGGCCCGTTGTCCGCAACGGAGAATTCAACCCACCCTTTCTCCTCGACTGAGGAGATCCTTACTTCAGCCAATGACTCGTGCGCAAAATTCAAAGCGTTGCTTATCAAGTTTTGGAAAAGAGATACCACCAACGTCTCGTTGGCGAAGACGGGGTGGAGGTTTTCGTAAGCGATCCGATTCGGAGCCTCTCTAATTTGACGGGACAAATTTTCTAGCGCCTGTTCCACAAGCTTTTCAGTCGAATGACTCTTTGGGGAAAGCTCCTCGGGCTCGTCGTCGAGCTGTGTATAATTGTGTACCATGTCGACCAGCTTCTCCATGTGGCCTGCAGCCGAGTCGACGATTCGAATGTACTGTTTCTGGTCAGAAGGATCTGCGCCTTCTTCCATCGCCAGCTGGGAGAAGGAACGAATCGAACGAATTGGTTCCTTGAGGTCGTGGGCGAGAGCTCGCGTGAACACCGTCAGAGACTCCTGCTGCTCCTTCATTTTACGCTGCATTTCCTGCCGCTGGCATGCGTTTACGATGATCTGGTGCAGTATCGATTTATTAATCGTCGACTTCAGAATATAGTCTTGGGCACCGAGCTGCAACGCTTTCACAGCAACGCTTTCGCTCCCCAATCCCGTCAACAAGATGATGGGCAATTCAGGGCGTTCGGCTCGTATCTCGGATAGGATAGACAAGCCATCTTTTCCCGGAAACGAATAGTCCAATAGCGCGCAATCTGGCTCAAGCGCTTCCACCATTCGCAAGCCCTCTTCCCCATCTTTGGCTTCGAAGACTTCATACCGGTCGCTCATTGTACGCTCCAACGACCTCCTCACGAGCTCCCGGTCCTCTGGATCGTCGTCAATCACTAGAATCCTTCTACGACTCCTCGCCAGTGGAGGCGTATCCACTTGTGTTTGATCTACAGTTTTAGCGCGAACAAGCGACCTCGACTTCTTACCGCGAGAAAGTAAGCTATGGAACTTACTGATATTCTCCTCCCAAGAGTTTCCAAATGGATCGCTGATAAGGAAGACGGGGAGATGGGGAAAAGAACTCCGAAGGGCCTCGAGGCGTGCAACTCCGTTTCCCGAGTTGAGAAGGCACTCTAGCAGAAGCAAATCCGGCTTGATCGCTTTGATCTCACTTTCGAAATCCGCGTCGAGATCGACTACGGTTAACTCGAAACCGTCAAGGCCCTCCCACCAGGCGTCCTCCGATTGAGTATTATCGCGTTCCCTCCCAGAGACAAGGGCCAGAATTTTCACTGTATCATTCATTTTCTAAGACTTAACTTTCGGTAATAATGCGACCTCGAACCAGTAGTCCTTCATGCGGGCGACAGCAGCAACGAGACTGTTGAACTCAACTGGCTTCTGGATGTATGTGCTGGCTCCGAGCTGATAGCAAAGCTCTATATCCTTCTCGTCTGATGAGGTGGTCAACACGATCACCGGCACTGCGCAGATCGAGACGTCTTGCTTGATTTTCTTCAAAGCGGCTCTGCCGTCCATACCTGGCATATTGAGATCCAACAAGATCAGGCACGGGTGCGTCTCAGGAGATCGCCCTTCAAACTTCCCGCTCCGCTTAAGATAGTCGATACCGTCCTTCGCAGAGTGGCACCATTGGATCGGGTTCGCGAAATTGGCCGCTTCGAAACTTCGCTCAGTCGCCTCGTAGTCGTCCGGGTTGTCGTCAATTAAGAGAATCGTCGCTTTGTCATTCATGAGCTCGAAGGTAGAATACGCACAATGCTAGCGGAGGGTGAAATAGAAGGTAGTCCCTTCACCTAGGTTCGATTCGAGCGAAATCTTTCCCCCATGGCGCTCGATAATTTTCTTAACAAACGTGAGTCCCGACCCTGTGCCTCGACTGTCGTCCGATTCGTTGTTGAGGCGCTTGAAGATCCGGAAAATGTCTTCGTAAAATTCTGGGTCGATCCCGATCCCGTTATCTCTCACGTAGAAAACTTCCCGCAAATCCTTCCATGTCTCAAGGTATCCCACCTCGATCGTCTTCTCAGCTGATTCATTGTACTTGACCGCATTGGTAATCAGGTTCCGAAAAACCTCCTTGGTCCTCACAAAGTCGCAAGTATATTTCGGTAGGTGTTTTTTGACTACGACACTTGCATTCGTTTCTTCCAAAGTGGACTGCATCATCAACTTTATTTCCAGAATCAACTTGGACATGTCCACCTCGCACACCGCTAGGTCCTGGCGACCCAGGCGCGAGAAATAAAGCAAGTCATCGATCAAGGACTCCATCCTGCCGCATAAGAAACGCATTCGCTTCAGGCGGCGGACAGCTTTCTCGTCCAACTCATCTTGGTAGTCCTCCTCCAAGAAACGCGCATTGTTGGTCAAGCCGCGCAAAGGCTCCTTTAGGTCATGGGAGGCGATGTAAGCGAAGTCGTCCAACTCTTGGTTACTATCTTTGAGCTGGCGAATCATGCGCAACCGCTCCTGCTCTCCTCTCCTACGCTCCGTAATGTCTCGAATGATACCGATGTACGTCTTCTTTCCGGAAACCCTCATCTCGCTAACCGCCAGATCCATGGGAAAGACCGTACCGTCCTTGCGCTTCGCCGTCACTTCGCGCCCAATCCCGATGATCTTCCTATCGCCGGTATGGTGATAGTTATCCAAGTATCCATCGTGCTCGGAATGGTAGGGCTCGGGCATAAGCACCTTCACGTTCCGGCCCGCCACCTCTTCGCTGGCGTAGCCGAAGATGCGTTCCGCAGCTGGATTGAAAGTCTGGATACAGCCCTTCTCGTCGATGGTGATCAGTCCATCGACCACCGCATCCATGATCCCCTGGAGTTCAGTTGTGAGGCTATCCCGCTCGAGCTCAGTCGCTTTCCGCTCGGTGATGTCCCGGATGATTCCCACGAACATCCGTTTGCCCGCGACCTTCATCTCGCTGACAGCGAGTTCCATCGGGAAAATGCTCCCGTCCTTGCGTTTCGCAGCGACTTCACGGCCGATGCCGATAATCTTGCGCACCCCTGTGTCACGGTAATTGTGCAAATACCCATCGTGTTCGCCATGGTAGGGCTCAGGCATGAGCACTTTCACATTTTGGCCAGCCACCTCCGAACTTTCGTATCCAAAAATCCGCTCCGCCGCGGGATTAAACGAGTGAATGTCACCCTTGTCATCAATGGTCACCAAGCCGTCAACCACGGCATCCATTACCCCTTTCAGCTCAGCCGTCAGCCGTTCCGCGCTCTTGCGCTCCGTGATGTCACGCACGATTCCGACATATAGGCTTTGGGTATCGATCTCCATGGCGCTGATTCCGAGCTCGATCGGAAAGACCGAACCATCCTTGCGCTTGGCAAAAAGTTCCCGCCCCGCAATGCCCATAACCTTTGCTTCTCCCGTGCGGTGAAAGTTCGTTAAGTAACCGTCATGCTCAGAGTGATACGGCTCAGGCATGAGTACATTCACGTTTTTGCCGACAATCTCCTGTGACTCGTAGCCAAAAACCCGCTCTGCCGCGTTGTTCACCGACTGGATAATCCCCTTTCGATCAATTGCTATAACACCGTCGACGACGGTATCTAAAACCGCATGCAGAAAATCCTTAGATCGAGGGGCGTCGTGCTTCACTGAGAGAGAATTGGATCATATAGAAAAAGGCGAAACATGACCACGCAGAGGGCAACACATGAGCAGGTCAGGCAAGCAGCTAAACTAGCCAAATCCAACACACGGTCAAGGTGACGGGACCGATAAAATCCAACTCCCCTCCTGACCGACCCAAAGCGTTTAATATTCCCGACGAAACAAAACGCGCGAGATAAGGAATCTCCCGAATGTCGACTGCCACAAGGCACTACCCTTTTCCCTCTATCGTCTCTATTTTCCCCAAGATTACATGATCAAAAAAGACCGAACAACTTTCGTCGAGGAACGCTCGGCGACGGTCGCCACTCATCACCGCTCGTATCCATCTACTGGATCATCCAGAGAGCCGTTGATCCCCGGCAGACAACCCTCGCACAGTCGGTCAACCGATCTTCCGACAACAAAGACGCGGAGAGAATGGGCAGCCCTAAGATCTGATGCGCTACTCGGCGACACGTGAGGGTGCTATTAGCAGCAAGACGTAAACGAATTGTAAAACCAAAGTTACCTAACGGCCGATGAGCACTACACCCTAAATTGGTTCTGAGTCTGCCGATACAGAAGTGATTAAATCTCCAACCCAGAACCATATTATGAAAATATCCTCCAAAACCCGCCTTAAAAAAGGTTTCACTCTAGTAGAAATGATCGGCGTTCTCGCCATCATAGCAGTCCTCGCTGTCGTTATCGCCCCTAAGGTTTTCGGCGCGATTCGTTCCTCTCGCATTAACGGAACGATGCTATCCATCGATACCTTCAAGACTATAACCACCGACTTCGTCGGCAAGTACGGCACCCTTCCCGTCACCAACAACAACAGCCGCATCGACGATCTCCTCATCGAAGCAGGTCTTTCCGATGAACGCTTCGCAGCGAAAATCGGTCTCCAGTCCGATGTCTACGCCGTTAAGGGAGCCACCTGGAAGCGCGGAACCAACGGAGCTTGGACCGCAAGCGGGGGTAGCAACCAGAGCAGCACCAGCCGCATCATCTGCAAACCCAGCAACACCACCGCCCCGAACACCGCAGGCGGTTCCAACTTCAAGCTAGATGGGTCTAAAAACATGCCCTCCGGCGCCCGCGTTATCAGCACCTTCCTCGAAAGCGTGCCGGAAGCGGAAGCTCGCGAGCTAAGCGAACGCATCGACGGAGACGCCTTGTCGACTACCTCTGGAGCCGACGCCAAGGGCAAGGTCGTGTACAACACGCCTTCCAGAGGCATCACCGACGTTTACGTGTACATGATGCACCAGTAACTCCCACGCCGCGAGCCGTCCACCGTAAGGCCAAATCCGTATCTCGAAGTACGCCAAAAGCCCGACACTACGGCTCGCGCGAGCGGCGAGCACCCGAAGCTATCCGCATCCCCCTCCCAGAAGGAACACCCAGCATGTCCGGTAATACCAATTCCAAAATGCGCTTTGGAGACCAGCTGCTCAATGCTGGTCTCATATCGAGCGAACAACTCGACTTAGCACTGCTCGAGCAAAAACGCTCGAGCAAATTGCTTGGAAACGTCCTTAAGGAACTTGGGTTCGTAACCGACCAAGAGATCAGCGCCCTGCTCGCACAAGCCGCGGAAACTGTGACAATCGATCTCGACGAGATCGAAATCGATGCCGAGACGCTCGCCACCGTTCCCTTCTCTGTAGCTAAGGAGCTGGCGCTCATCCCCATCAAGGCGGACCTGCACTCCATCACGGTCGCCATGGCTGACCCCTTCGATGTCGAGGCGATCGATAAGGTCGAACGTCTCACCCGCCTCATGGTCAACGTGGTGGCCGCCTCCGGGCAGGACATCCTAGACCTTCTCACAAAGGCCCACGACCAGTCGGAAACCGTCGAGAAAATCATCGCGGAGCTCATGAAGAGCGACCGTACAGAGGATTCGAGCGAGGCAGAAGCTCCCATCATTCGCCTTGTTAACGTCATGCTGCACGACGCCGCCGAACGCTCCGCCAGTGACGTGCATGTGGAGCCGGACGAGAAAGCCCTGCGCATTCGCCTGCGTATCGACGGCGTGCTCCAGCCCTACGTCATGATCCCCAAGGATCTGCAGGACAATGTCATCGCACGCATCAAGGTCATGGGCGGACTCGACGTATCCGAAACACGCTTACCCCAAGACGGTCGGGCCAACCTCACCTCGGGCCGTAAACAGTACAACCTCCGCGTATCGACCCTCCCGACTAGCTTCGGCGAGAGCGTGGTCATGCGTATCCTCGACCGCTCCGGTATCAGCCTCAACATCGAATCCCTCGGTATGCGGGACATCGATAGCGAGATGCTGCGAAAGTCCATCTCCATGCCCTACGGCATGATCCTCGTCACCGGTCCCACCGGCAGCGGTAAAACCACCACTCTCTACACCGCTCTCAAGGAAGTCGACAAGCACGAACGCAGTGTCTTCACCCTCGAAGACCCGATCGAATACCGCCTCGAGTACACCCGCCAAACCCAGATCGCCGAAAAGATCGGCCTCACTTTTAATAGCGGCCTACGCACCCTTCTTCGCCAAGACCCAGACGTCATCTTCGTCGGCGAAACGCGCGACAACGAAACCGCCCAGCTCATCGTTCGAGCCGCCCTCACTGGACACCTCGTGCTCAGCTCCATGCATACCAACGACTCCGTCGGAGCCATTCCCCGTATGCTAGACCTCGGAGCCGAACCCTCCATGCTCGCCTCTACCCTCAAGCTCATCATCGCCCAGCGCCTCGCCCGCCGCCTCTGCCCCCATTGCCGCGAGGAGACCAAAGACCTCAGCTACTACCGCAGCATCGTCGGAGACGCCCTGCCAGACGACGCCGTTCTCTATACCCCAAAAGGCTGCCCGGAATGCTACCACAAAGGCTACCGCGGACGCGTGCCCATCTTCGAAACCCTTTGGATAGACGACGACATCAAGCAGCTGATACCCACCGCTGACGTCTCTGCAATTTCCCGGCTCATGCGAGAGAAGAGCATGAATACCCTCTTCCAAGACGGCATTCGCCGCGCCCTCCGCGGAGAAACCTCCATCGAGGAAGTATTCCGCGTCGCCAACCAGCACTAGTATGCCGCTGTTCAACTACACCGCTATCGACCCGCATGGACGCCAATTCTCCGACACCCAGTTGGCGGACAGCGTCGTAGCGCTCGAATCCGTCCTGCAAGCCCAGGGAGCTTGGCTGGTGAAAGCCCGAACAGCCAAAGCGGGGGCCACTTCCAGCAATTCGAGAAAGGCTCATGCAAAAACGAAAGTTGCCCGCTGGGACCTCATAAACCTCTACACCCAACTCTCCCTCCTCCTCAATGCCGGCGTCACCCTCGCCCAAGGACTGGGAAAGCTAGCCGTCGATCTGGAAGGCAGCAAACTGGGCCCCGTGGTACGCACCCTCGCTTACGAAGTCGAGTCAGGTACACCCCTTCCCCAAGCCCTCGCCCTATTCCCCCGCACCTTTTCAAACCAAGCCATCGCCCTCGTCGAAGCAGGCGAAGCCAGCGGAAAGCTACCGGAGTCCTTCACTAAACTCTCCGCAAACCTGGAATGGACCGACGGACTCATCTCCACCGCCCGCCAGGCTCTCGTCTACCCGATGCTTATCTCCTCCGCAGCCGTCGGGTTGGTGGTGCTCCTCTTCACGTTCGTCGTTCCCCGCTTTCAGGAAATCTTCGACCAGATAAACACACCCCTGCCGCAAGTGACTTTAGTGGTCCTCGCGATCAGCGAGTTCTTCGCCTCTTACTGGTATATCTGGGGATCTGCCGTCCTCTTGATTCCCGTCCTGCTGAGCCTACCCGGGAAGTTCCAGCAAGCTGCGGTCCTCAAGGACAAAGCCATTCTCAAACTCCCTTTCCTCGGCGAGCTCGCCCAGTGCCTAGCTATCTCCCAATTCTCCACGACCATGGAGATGCTCATCAAGTCAGGCATCCCTCTCGCCAAGGCCCTCGAGCTTTGCGCCCGCCAAAGCGGCAATAGCCTCATCACCATCGCTAGCAATAACGCACGCGCAGCCGTCAACGAAGGGCGGCCAATGAGCGAGGAGCTGTCCAAGCACCCCATCTTCACCCAAACCTTTATCACCATGGCCCAGACCGGCGAAAAGTCCGGTCAGCTGGATACTACGCTCAAGAAGGTAGGCGACTACTACAACATGATCGTGCCTCGCAAGATCAAGGCGTTCTTCTCCTTCTTCGAGCCGGCCATCATCCTCAGCCTCATCGTCGTGGTCGCCACCGTGGCGGTCGCGTTGGTGCTACCCATCATGTCAATATGGGACATGTAACGAAGCATAAGATACATAACAGCGTCGACGCCGCCTCGAAGCAGCGTCACGGCTTCACCTTGATCGAGATGATCGGTGTGCTGGCCATCATCGGCGTGCTCGCAACCCTCATGGCCCCTAACGCCATTCGCGCGATTGATAGAGCTGCCACCAAGTCCGAGTCCGCCACCCTCTCCACTCTGGCCCACAGCCTGAAGAGCTACCTCGTCGAAAACGCTGCCCTGCCCCCCACCTCGACTTGGACCACCTCACTCTCGACCTATACCGACCTCAACGCCAACAGCCTCGCCGTCAACAACCGTAGCGTTGGTCGAGTCCTCATTTACGACCCGGCGAATTCGCCCGCCCAACGCGCGATCTTCCTCTCCGGCATGCGCGGCGGCCTGACCCTGCCCAGCGCGGCCAACATCAACACCGCTGCCCGTTTCGCAGCCATCTGGGACACCGCCGACGGCGAAATCCCACCCACCAGCTCATGGAGTTCCTGGTCTAAGTGGACCGCAGTATCCGGCTCCGCCGACTACCTCCTCATCGAGCGTGTCAACCTGAAGTCCATCTACCTAGACGAGCTGAGAACCAACTCCGTAGCCATCAACAATACGACCACCACCGCCACAAGCTACGAAGTCTACAACCGCGTCGGAGCGAAGCTCGCCAACTCCATCATCGCCCCCAGCGGCTCCGTTCTCCTGAGCAACCTTGCCAAAGGAGACCGCGTGCTCATGTACGCGACCGCCTCCTACTCCAGCCTCGTCTACTCCCACATTTGCGAGGGAGACGATAAGTCATTCGACCTTTCCGACTGGATCGCGAGCGCTCGCTAAAAACGTCTTCTGAAAACCGAAACCCACGTGAACGAAACACCCACAGCGACCTCTCTCGCGCCTCCTCCACCCAGTACCGAACTACTGGTGAGCGACTACCAGCAGTCGCCCAAGGACGTGCTCGCAGTCGCGTGGATAGGCACCCACTTCGAAGCCGCTGCATTCCGCAAAGGAAAAGCCGTTTCCGAGCCTGTATCTCACCCGGACTGCGGATCGAGCGACGCGTTTGACACCTATCTCGACGAGGCGCTCGCCACCCTCGGATTCAAAGGATCGAAAGCCGAACTCATTATCGACGGAGGACTGCTGGACAGCATCCACATCACCGTCCCACCCATCTCCAACCGGCTACAAAAAAACTTCATCCGCGAGAAAGCCCGACGCCTTCAAACCGACGGCGCCGCCATCGTTTGGGAAAGCCACCGACTCGCCGCCGCGAAATCCGGACAACGCGCCCTACTGCATAGCATCACGAAAGAGGCCTTCAACGAGCTCGAAAGCCAATTCGAGAGACGCGGCCTCACCTTGAAGAAAGTGCTGCCCTTCATGGGTTCCGCCACCCAGCCCTTCAAGGACATACAAACCCCCGTCGACTCAGCCAGCATCGTGCTCGCCCCCATAGGCTCGAACTACAAGATCCTCGCCATCGACAACAATGGCGACCTCCAGTTCGCCCGCGATCTAAACAAGGAAAACGGAACCGACCCCCAACGCGTCGCCGTTGAGATAAACCGCTGCATCCTTTTCACCCGCCAGCAATTCGGAAAACCGGTTTCCCAAATCGTCACGGTCGGCCTGCAAGCAGCGCGTTTCAAGGCCGTCATCAAAACCAAGCTCAACGGCGAGATTCCTGTCAAACACCGCCGCGACGGCAAAAACCTTTGGCTATCGCAACTCCACCTCTCCAACTCCTTAAACCTCGCCAAAGAGAGCGTAGCTCAAGACCGCCAGCTACGGATGCGCAAGTTACTCACCGGCGGGACCTGCCTGCTCGCCGGCGCAGCTCTGCTCGCTTACACCTTCCACACGGAGGTGGAACACAAAGATACTCTCAGCCGCATCGCGCGTCTCGAAACAAACGAGCAGGATATGCGGACCAGCGTGGTAGAAGCCGCGGCCAATGAGAGCGAAGCCCAAAACCTCACGAGCTTCCTCGCCGAAGCGGAAACCAAAGCTCGTCCACCCATCGAGAAAGCCCTCCTCAACTTTCTGGCCGATCACTATCCATCCGATACCTGGACCTCGGAACTCGCAACCAACTGGATAGCCGAAGATGCAGCATGGGCCGTTCGCATCCTTCTCGTGACTGAGGCCGACAGCGACGGAGCCCAACGGCGAAAGGAAGATCTGCAAAAAGCGCTCGGAGCCCCCCCTTTTTCCATGGTCTTCCCGCAGAACCTCCTCGCTCGAGTCCGCAACGTAACCAGCAACTCCAGTATTCAGGACTTGGAGACAATATCTATCGAAGGAAAAATCTACACCGGAGGCTCACATGCACAATAAAGATAAACCAAAGACAAATCAGCCCTCCGGTTTCAGTCGCAGCTTCGCTCGAGCTCTGCCTTTCGAACACGCATGGCTGCGCTACCTCACCTGCCTGTGGCTAGGCCTCGCCCTCGCCAGCGCTACTTGGGCCCTTCTCGTTACCCAGCCCGCTACCGACCAGCGACTCATGCGCTCTTCCTACCTCATCGAATTGGAAGGCGAGCTAGAGCAAGCCCGCGCCAATGCCCAACACTTCGACCTCCCATCACTCCGAGAAAGAGCCGACAGCGCAAGAAGGCAGCTTCACCGCAACGCCGAGGCCCTCGACCTAACCATCCTGCAAATCATAGACCAGCTGAACCGGCTCGGATGGAAGGCCATCGTATCCAGCGTCGAGCGCGACACCTCAAGCAGCGAGCAGCTCACATACACGACCTATCAACTCGAGTTCAAAAAAGACGCCAGTCCTCCCGAAGTAAGCCAGGCTGAAACCGCTGAATCAGAACAGCCGCTCAGTTCCGATATTTACGCATTCCTCGAGACGATTTCCATGAGCAAGAAGCAAATAGCGATCGACCAACTGGAAATCCTAACCAGCGACGGAAGAAGCGCCAAGGTCTTCGCAAAGTTGTCAGCGGCTATCCTCAAGTAGCATGAAGAAGCATCTCAACAACCCTTGGGTTTCCGGAACGCTCGCCCTCCTAGCCGTGCTGCTGGTAGCGAACAGCGTCATGGATAGCAGCACCCCCTCTCCCTCTTACTCCGTCGAGGATACGGTCGACGAATACGAGCAAGACGAAAACGAGGAAACCGCCTTCTCCGACCCGATCGGAGCCGTCTTCGACGCGAGCTCCATCAAAGAGCTCGCCGCCCAAAGCTCACCCCGAAACATCTTCGAACGCCAACTCGAAAAACCGGAACCGAGCGAGGAAATCGAGGAAGTAGCCCTGGCCGAAACGACCATCAAGGTAAAGGGCATCTGGATACAAAACAACTTGCGCTACGTGATCATCGACGACCAAACCCTAAAACCCGGTCAGTCTATCGAGCGCGTGCGCGTCCTGAGCATCGAAGAACAGGGCGTTTGGGTTACCTCCAATGACGAACAACACTTTATAGAACCCGGTCAAAGTTGGACCTACCGGTATCCAAAAGCCAAAGACAAATCTCCAAACTAGACCCACTTCAAAACGATGAGCAGCTATCTCCCACCCACCGTCAAAGCCGTGCGATTCATATCGTTTGCGATTGCCGCAATCGCGCTCGCCTCAACTGCGATCGCCCAATCCGATTTCGTCAGCAACTCAGCCACCGAGAGCAGCCAGCTGAACTCCCAGGACAGCCAGCAACTCTTTAGCTTCAAAGCTGTAAACGTCGACCTGCAACAAGCGCTCGCCACCTTCGCTGACGCGAATGACCTGAACATCATCCCCGATCAGGACATCCTCGGCTCCATCACCGTTTCCTTCAAAAACCTGCCGCTCGACCTCGCCATGGACGCCCTCATCGACGCCCACGGCTACTACTTCACCAAGAAGGGCAACCTCATCCGCGTCCGCAACTTCCAGACCCGGATCTTCGAAATCGATTACATCAACACAATCCGCTCCGGAGCCGGATCAAATGACATCCAATTCAGTTCCGGTGGCGGCAGCAGCGAACAAGGTACGACCATGCGCGTCAGTGCCGACTCTACCATCGACTTCTGGAAGAGCATCACCGATCAGCTCGAAGACATCGTTTCCGAAGAAGGAACCTTCACCGTCAACAGCCTCGCCGGCCTCGTCAGCATAACGGAGCGCTATAGCAAGATGTCCGACATCGCCGCCATCCTAGAACGCGTCAGCGAAAGCGTCGTCCGCCAGGTCGAACTTGAGGTAGAAATCTACGAAGTCTCAATCTCCGACTCCGAGCAACTCGGAATCAACTGGGGTGCCGTATCCAATCGATTGGATACAAACTTCACCGGCTCGCTCGTCATCCCGAGAACCTCCATCGGAAGTAGCTTCGAAGGAAACACCTTCACCGCATCCTGGACCGATTCCGACAACTCCGGAAACACCGCCCTTCTTGAAGCCCTCTCTCAACAGGGCAACGTCAAGGTCCTATCAAAGCCAAAGCTACGCACCATCAACAACCAGCCAGCCGTCATCCGCGTCGGGCAAGACATCCCCGTCTTCCGCCAGACCGTCACCCAGTCTCCGGGAAATCCTCCCATCCTTACGACCCAAGAGGAGATCGAAAACATCACCGTGGGTACCATCCTCTCCATCACGCCGCAGATCTCCTCCAATGGCATGATCACCCTCGACGTGTCCCCCGCCGTTAGCCGCCTGATCCGCAACGAAGTCTCAGCTGTGACCGGCGCTTCCGCCCCCGTGATCGAAGTACGTCAAGCCTCATCCATCGTCCGTATCCGAGATGGAAATACAGTCGTACTCGGCGGACTCGTGCAGACCCAAAATACCAAGACCCTGCGAAAAATCCCACTCGCTGGAGACATTCCACTGCTCGGAAAGCTATTCCGCGGATACCGCGACGCTTCCGTCAACAACGAGCTCGTCATCATCCTCACACCCAAAATCGCAGAATGACCACTCCGAATCCAAAAAGCGCTAATCCATCCGCCCCGGATAGACGAAATCGCGATTCCCGTATCGCCGTCTGCTGCGCCGATCCCGCTCGATCCCAACGCTACGCTAAAGCGCTGCAACTCGCTGGCTTCGTCTTCGCCCGCGATGTCTCGCCAGAGACCCTCGTCTCCTCCAAGTCGCGCCCAGGCGTCATCGACCTGCTCATTTGCGACGCCAACCACCCGCCTAAGTCAAACGACCCAGAGCACTGGACTTCGATTCTCAGAAAGACCCAGCCTTCCATCGGAGCCATCGCCGTCACTTTCCGCGAAGATCCACGCTGGATAGTGGAGTGCGTGAGACGAGGCGCCATCAATTGCCACTTCTCCCACGATGACGAATCCATCCTCGTTGAGATCTCCTCCGAGTGCGTCGATCGCCACGAAAGCGGCGTCGATAACCTCAAGACACTCGAGGAAAGAAGACGAGCCATCGTATCCACCCAACTGCGCAAAGCGATCTGCGACGAGGCCATCGACGTATACTTTCAGCCCATCGTAAACTGCTCAGACTGGTCATGCGGTCGCGTCGAAGCCCTAGCACGCTGGACCGATGACTCGCTCGGAGTCGTTTCCCCAGTCGAATTCGTCACAGCGGCCGAAGAGGAAGGCTTCGTATCAACCCTCGGACAGCTCGTCCTTCGTAAATCCCTCCTCGCCCTCGCTGACCTCGGAGCTCGGAAGCACACACCCCTCTTTTCCATCAACGTCTCCCGCCGCCAGTTCGACAACCCGAACCTGGTGAAGGAATACCTGACGACCGTTCTGGAGTACGGAGCGAGCCCCAGCCAAATAGTGATCGAGGTCACAGAGACCGCCAAATTCGAAAACGACGTCTTGGCCCTGTCCCTGATGCAAGACTTCATCGACGCTGGGTTCCAGCTCGCTGTAGACGACTTCGGAACCGGCGAGTCCTCCTTTCTCCAAATGTCCCACATCCGATACAGCGAGCTGAAGATCGACCGCTCCCTTGTCTCTTGCATCTTCGAGCCATCCGGCCTGTCCATCATGCGGTCCGTCATTGGCATGGCCAAGTCACTCAACATGCATCTCGTGGCAGAAGGCGTCGAGGACCAGCATACCGCCGAGCTGCTCAAGAGCCTCGAGATCGACTTCTGCCAAGGCTACCACTTCGCACGCCCTATGGCCCTCGAGAATCTGAAGAGCTTTCTCGACGATAACAGCGACATCAACGCTAGCACGGAGACATCCCGTTAAGATGGAAACCGAATCCCACGAAAAAATGAAGGTGCTCTTGGTGGACATGTCACCCATCTCCCGAAAGCTCATTCGGAAGATCTTGAGCAAGAATGGCTACGAAGTTGCCGAGGCCGCCCGCGGAGAGGAAGCCATACAGCGCCTCCAAGCGGAATACTTCCACGTCGTCGTCACGGGTCTCGTCCTGGACGACATGAGCGGCAGCGACCTCTGCTCCGTCATACGAGCGTTGGACCTTCCCCGCTACACCTACATCATCGCCCTCTCCAGCAAAAGCAGCATCAAGGACGTCACCGACGCGATAGAAAGCGGTGCAGACGAGTTCATGAACAAACCGGTCATCACCCCTCTTTTGCTCGCCCGTCTCCAACTCGCCCAGCGTATCATCGACCTAGAAGCGAAGCTGAAGCTGGTAGAGATGCAGAGCCAAGATTTGCTGATGAAGGATGCGCTGACGGAGGTCTATAACCGCCGCCGTATCCAAAATGACCTGCCAGCCGAGATCAAGCGAGCCTCTCGCTACCAAAAAGCCCTCTCGCTCGTCATTTGCGACTTGGACCATTTCAAGTCCGTCAATGACACCCACGGCCACCTCGCGGGAGACAAAGTCCTCAAAGAAGTCGCTCAGCGCCTCAAGAACAACTGCCGCAAGGATATCGACTGGGTCGCAAGATACGGAGGAGAGGAGTTCGTTATCGTCCTTCCAGAAACTCAAGTTGAGGGCGCTCTCGCCTTCGCGGAGAACGTCCGCCAAGTCATCGAGTCCGAGCCTTTCGCTATATCAAGCAGCCAATCGATCAAGGTCACCATGAGTTTCGGGGCCGCAGGCTACAGGGAAATACTCGACGGAAACGTATCTCCCGAAGAAATCCTAGGCCAGGCCGACCTCTGCCTCTATAAAGCGAAAGAGCAAGGACGCAACCAAGTCTGCTACAGCCCCTGCGTACAGCACGGTCCCAACTAAAAGCCAGGCACCCGCAGCGTCCCGGGTGTGCCCAGCCGCTTGAAAACCCGCCTCCTAGCCGATGATCCGGCAAAACGAACCGGACGACCCCCTTCGAGGGGACTGTCGCCGGCAACTCGCCCCTATTGCGGCGCTCCAGATAGACCACGAACCTCCTGATGCAATAGGCCGTCCAACGGCGGCTCGGGGAAGGGGTTCTCTCGACTCCAAGCGGATTCAGCACGCTCCATCCACTGTGGAGCAACGCCGGCAAACTCTTCAAAACACACAAGGGGATGAGGTTTCGCCTAGAGCAACAGAACTAAGCACAAAACAGATTAACGAACGCGTAATTCCACCTATTTTTACCTTGTGTCAAGACCCCAAACCGGCAATCTCCCAGAAGTCGCTTGTGACAAAATATCCAATTCCCGAAAAAGTGCATATGACCCCAGAACCGCACATATCCACGGCCCTAGCCGGATATTCTACCCACTTAACCGTTGAAAACCGAAAATATCATCAGAAGTGATATGTGCACCAAAACTACATAGAATAACACTGATGGCAGAAAATATGATTATATAACTGAATAAAGGAAACGTACTCGAATCGAAGGAAGCAGCATCCTTAAGCAGTGCGACCACGACATTCA
>NZ_JARXHX010000089.1 GCF_031127835.1 Pelagicoccus sp. SDUM812002 | reverse complement strand
GATAAAATATCCTACTAAAAATTGTGCCAACCAGGCAGCCCATACAACTCCAGCCAGCGCTCCGCGCTGACTTCCGCGTATGGCTTTCACGTTAGTCGAAAGAAAAAATATATGGATTTTTGAGGTTCTCGAATCGAAGGAGGCGTTTTCATCGAACAGTGCGACCACGACATATTCACGATTCAACTACGGAGACGAAAAACGACTGAACAAAGAGACTTATTAAACAAACGTTCCAGAACAACTCTAGCTTCGGTTTTCGATAAGGAAGCGTCGAGAACTTCCAGGCGGTTGGACGTGGAGGCCGAAGGCCGACGGAAAATTTTTTCGACTGGAACTAAACGAAATTCGAAGTGAAAGAGAACCCAACCGATGAGTAGAAACGATGGGACTAACAAGGCGTCCCATACAACTCGGGCCAAGCGCCCGAGTTGCGGAACCAGCAAGGACATTTCTAACCCAAACTTCACCCCAAAACATCACTGAAGCCCTCGCGTATGGACTTCACGTTCGACGAATAAAAAATGGAATCCAATCTCATAGGAAACTTCCTCGTCGCTCTTTTCGGAGCGTTAGCTGGTGCTACAGCGGCTTTTTGGTTTCAAAACGAAAAAGATAAAAAAGACAGAAACGATCGTGAGTATTCAGCAGCGACTGCTGCCTATTTTCTACTCATAGCGCGACTGAACTCCGTTGAGTGTTTCTGTCGAGAACACCTCAATGAAGCTAGAACGAAGATCATGGACGAGATTTCAGAACGTATGATTTTTTTCTATACTCACCCTGAACCCGTAGAGTTTAAGTCTCTTGCATACCTTGCAGATAGAGGACATGGACAGTTCATTCAGGATCTGAGACTTGCTGAGTCGCACTACTTCGATTTTGCGTCAGCACTTGAGGAAAGAAACCTAGATATTAGAAAAGGAAATGAAGGAGCAATAACCGAGGTCGACCCCAGCTCGGGAAAAATCGAAACCCTCGTAAAGGTACACGATAAAATTATCATCACCGACCAAACACAGAATTTGGCGGAATCTGCTAGATCAGCCGCAAACGATCTGAAGAGACAAGCATCCAAGCTGGCTGACCTCATCCGCATCGAATTCCCCGAGAAAACACACCATTCATTTAAACTAAAATAGTCGAACAAAGCGCAGCAGACAACGAGCGCAAGCGCTCGTCGTCTGTGCTTGGCGTTAGCCACTTATGAAGAAAATTATATTGAGAGAGTTTTGGATCCGAAGGAGGCAACATCCTCGAACAGTGAACTAGACTTCTTGACCTAGAG
>NZ_JARXHX010000088.1 GCF_031127835.1 Pelagicoccus sp. SDUM812002 | reverse complement strand
TGTGGGAGCGTCTTCTCAAAAAGCGCTAACAAAGTGAATGGAAAAGCGAAAAAGTTCGATCATAAGGTTGTTTCAGGACTTATTGGACACCCTCTTACTTCTGCTGTGCATCGCTACGAAGCCGCAAGGCTACTCCACTTGTTTACAAACACTCAAGTGATTTCCCCAAAATTACAGAATTATCAGATTCGCCGGTCCTAAACTTGCCCATTTTCAGCCATAACAGAACCTAAACTAATACTCAACTCAGATATCACTTGGTTTTTCGCGTCACGTACGAAAAAATGCCCTCCAGGAAAAATCTTTAAACGAAAATTGCCGTTTGTATGTTTTCTCCATTCTTGCATATCTTCACTCGTTACTATCTCATCGTCAGCACCGCTAAATGCTGTTATAGGACATTCTAGCGGTCTTTCCACAATATGCTCATATGTTTCTAAAACTTCAAAATCCGCACGCAAGACAGGTAGCATTATTTTGAGCAATTCTTTCGATTCGAATACTTCTTCAGGAGTTCCACCAATTTCTTTCAAATATGCAATAAACTGTGGTTCGGGAAGATCACTACGTATCAGGTCATCGTTACTGTCATTAGACGGATCTTTACACCCAGAAACGTATAAATGCACTGGCTGAGGCCTTCCTGATCTTCTTAGGTGACGCGTCATTTCAAAGATCAGCGAAGCTCCCATACTATGCCCAAAAAAAGCAAAAGGAAGGTCCATCAGGTCATCTAGCTCGCACACTATAGACTCAACTAAGGGATTCATATGCCGGTGTGGAACTTCCCTTACTCTATTCTCTCTACCTGGTAATTGAATCGCACACAACTCAACCTGAGGAGGCAGAGCATGTTGCCAGTCATTGAACATAGACGCCCCACCTCCAGCATGTGGAAAGCAAAAAAGTCGCAGCAAGGGTGGAACCGATCTAATTGACCTACTAATGATAGTATTTTTACTAAACTCGCGTCTCATCTTAATAGTCCCTCATCAAGGGGCTGTTCTAACTAATAGTTATTGTTTTGTCCTTTTGTACCGCTTTTTAAGCTGCCTGAGCAGCTGTTGGTGTTTGCCTCCATTGAATCGCCATTCGCACTCCTTGAGGTACAGCTGGAAGTTCTCGGGCTTGATGCCGTTGAAGCGCCGCAGATGCCGCTTGGCCTGATTCCAGAAGTTCCTATTTCATTGATGTGGTTGGGTCGGTCGGAGAAGAGCTCTCTGTGGTTGATACGACGATGCTGGAACACGCCTACATCAAGGGCTTCTTCGCCTTTGAAGTTGTCGGTGTAGACGATGCTGACGGGCGTGGCCTCCT
>NZ_JARXHX010000087.1 GCF_031127835.1 Pelagicoccus sp. SDUM812002 | reverse complement strand
TCAAGTCGATCATTTTTCTTCGTTTTTGGTTGGTTGGATTCTTTCTTAAATTTTATTCAGTGCAGGATCTTCTCTTTTGTGAAGTTGGTTTCTCGTTACGTTGTAGGTTTATTCCTTAGTTCAACCCGATCATCTTTCTTAACATATCGCCAAGCTCAGACGCGAGCGCTTGCGCGAGTTGTCTGCGGCGCCTTGTTGGCCGCTATAAGTTCTAAACAAAAGCCACAGGCTAGAAGATGCCAGCTTAGAGATGAAACCACTGACGCGGATACAAATCGAAGGCGACTAACTTCACATAATCTCAAAAATTCGTAACTCTCTCGTTTAGCCAGAGCTGATAGTTCTTTTAGGTCAGGGCCACCACTGCTTCCTATGAGTAGCCAATATGAGAGAAAACAAACGACAAACGCTGGAGCTATGAAAATCCATAGTTTTTTAAGTCTTACCTTTTGATGCTTGAATCCATGTTTTCCTATCCAAACGACCATCATGGAGAGGAAGCCTGCCATGCCAAAAAGCCAAAAGCTAGAACTGACAAACATAGCTCCGAAGAAGCTCAGGATGTAGAGCGACAAGATAAGGTAGAGCAGGATGTTCATTTTCTATTTTTGGCCAACGCCAAGCTCTCACGACGCGGGCTTGCCCGCGTTGTGAGAAGCGCCTTGTTCTGCTTGATCAATGTGAACGATTCCTTGAACAGTGAGAACTAAATAACTGTTCGATGGTTCGTTTAATCCGTAAGCAAATAGATAGTTGGATTTACATAACGGACAGCCGATGTTTTCGAAAACCATGCCGCCTCCACAGGGAGATCGACTGTGCTCTCCCATCACGTAGTATTCTCTGATTTCTTTTCTTTCTTCTTCAGAAAAGTCCCCTTTGGGAAAAGGGTCGCACGGAAAGGTTAGACGCTCCTTGAGTGAAACCGAAATCTTTTCTTTGCATTCGATGCAGTTCCATTCGAACGATTTGTCTTCGTCGGTGATGTCGATTTCCTTTTCGTGATACCAAGAAGGACTTCGAATGGCCTTGTTAAATCTCATTATCTTTTTTGCAGAACGCCAAGCTCAGGCGACAAGGCCTAAGCTATCGTTTGGATTGCTGGGTTGGTTGGGTTTCATGGGGTCTTAGTGAAAGAGGCGAGCGTTTGCCGCAGTTGCCTGCAGCGCCTTGATGGGCGTTGTTTTTTGGGTAAGTGGTTGGGTTCCTTGTCGAATCTTGATGCCTTCAATTCTTAGATTGTTTGGTTCTATCATCAATTCGTTTTCTTTTGGGTCGGATAGGGGAGATGCTGAATGTCGAAGTTCTAGCAGTGGGGATTTCTTTTCTGTAGTTAGATTTCAGCT
>NZ_JARXHX010000086.1 GCF_031127835.1 Pelagicoccus sp. SDUM812002 | reverse complement strand
CTTTGCCTTCGTTATAGCGAAGGTCCTTCATCGGCCTGATTTTTCGCGCCTTTTGGTGGCAATTATCTCCGGACGGTCTGATCAGGTTGTGCTGTTCTTTTAGCCGCGAAGAGGCGCAAAAAGATCCTGCACCGGGAGGTCTGTTATAACTTCGCTTAAGATAAACCCGCCTTCGTTATAGCGAAGGTCCTTCATCGGTTAGTTCTTCGCGCCTTTTAGTGGCCATCAATCTCAGATGGTCGGATCAGGTTATCGAATTCAAGCTCTTGCTTGAAAGGCTTTCCTGCTTTGGAATCGCTTCTGGAATGCAAGCTCTAGAAATCAACAAACTAACAGACACGATTCGCGAGGCGTCATTCGCTTTGCATAAACACCTTCGCCACGGTCACCTGGAAAAGGTCTACGAAAACGGACTAAAGCATCGCCTGGACCTGCTGGGTATCCCTGTCACTCAACAGCACCCACTGCCAGTCTTCGACGAAGACGGCTTTTTGCTTGGCGACTTTTATGCCGATCTCTTTGTGGCGCAGAAGATCATCGTCGAACTCAAAGCGTGCAAGGCAACCACGAATGAGCATGTGGCCCAGTTGTTAGGTTATCTACGCTCCTCTGGAAAAAGTGTTGGGCTTTTGATCAACTTCGGTGCCCCGAAACTCCAAATAAAGAGATATTTGTTGGACGATTAAAGCTGAATACACCCGCTGTCCCGCCTTCGTTATAGCGAAGGTCCTTCATCGGTTAGATTTTTAGCGCCTTTTAGTGGCCATCAATCTCAGACGGTTGGATCAGGTTGTGCTGCTTTTTAGCCACAAGAAGGCGCAAAAAGATCCTGCACTGTGGGGCTCGCTATAACTTCGCCTTCTTTGCACTCGTTATAGCGAAGGTCTTTCATCGGTTAGATTTTTCGTGCCTTTTGGTGGCCATCAATTCGGATGGCCGGATCAGGTTGTGCTGTTCTTTTAGCCACGAAGAGGCGCAAAAAGGATCCTACACTGTGGGGCTCGCTATAACTTCGCCTTCTTTGCACTCGTTATAGCGAGTGTCCTTCATCGGTTAGATTTTTCGTGCCTTTTAGTGGCCATCAATTCGGATGGTCGGATCAGGTTGTGCTGTTCTTTTAGCCGCGAAGAGGCGCAAAAATATCCTGCACTGTGGGGCTCGCTATAACTTCGCCTTCTTTGCACTCGTTATAGCGAGTGTCCTTCATCGGTTAGATCTTGGGCTCTTGTGGTCATGTCGCTGCGCTCGGTAGCGCCTTTTAGTGGCCATCAATTCGGATGGTCGGATCAGGTTGTGCTGTTTTTAGCCACAAGAAGGCACTACCGAGGAGCGGGCGACGACACTTGAGGAGTCTCA
>NZ_JARXHX010000085.1 GCF_031127835.1 Pelagicoccus sp. SDUM812002 | reverse complement strand
AAACTTCTCTGAAGAGAGATCTATTTTAAGCAGGTTCTCATTTATCCAATATCTTTTAGTTGCGAGATCTCGCATTATTGGGATGTATTCAGACTGCTGGAAGTACTTTTTGTACTCATCGTTCATCCTATTATTTAGGGCATGGTTTTGCATTTTCTCCCCAAAAGGCAATTTCCTTATGCGTTCCAAAAGTGGGGCGAATTGAGCACCTTCGTAAGTGCTGTACCCTTCATTTTTGTTAAATCCTTTGCTGAGATAATCTTCAACGAGGACGTAAATCGCATATAGGTTCGCAAAGCTGGATCTCGATTTCGATCCTTTGTTCGCGGAACGTGTCTTCAAATTGATGTACTGGAGGAGTGAACTCTTGTCGAAAATATCCTTCCATTTCTCTCTGAAATCCTCTTCTAAAATTTTAGAAATTTCTTCTGTAAAACTGTGTTCCATTTTAGATTAGAGTAAGCTGATCTTTAGGGGATATTTGCTTTTTTGAATTTCTTCTTGCGGTGCTCTTGGCAACCCCAGTTAGGGCTTCCCCGTCATAGTGGCTTGCTACTCCTGTTCTTCTAAGCCCAGCCTTGAAGTACTCTAGATCTTGCTCAATACCAATCGATTTTCGGTTTAAACGAGCTGCCACAGAGCTGGTGGTGAAGGTCCCCGAAAATGGATCTAACACGAGATCCCCTTCGTCAGAGCTAGCAAGGATAATTCGCTCAAGGAGCGATTCAGGTTTTTGTGAAGGATGGTTTTCGTATTCATCCATACGATACCTAACTCGGGGAAAGTTCCATACGTTCCCAGGGACCTTTTTTGTGTTGTATGGTTTAGGAGTCCCTCCTCGATAATCGATCAATTTCCTTTTTGCACCTGTTTTAGCCTCAACAAGGATAGAGTCTGGATTGAACTTATAGTCCTTTTGATTTTTCACGCAAAAAAGAATCGGCTCATAAAGAGAGCCATAGTACTTCTTCGCTTGTACGCCGGAACTATCGTAAGACCAGACGATTCGTGACAAAATGGAGACCTGTTCTCTCAGGTAGAGGTCAAAATATGGCATGCATTGCGTCGACGCCATGAAGTACATGGAGCCGTTTGGTTTCACTTTTTGAATACAGAGATCCAACCATGTTTTACACCAACTCATGTAGTCCTCATCGGATGCCCACTTGTCCAGGCATCCGTTGAAGTTTTTCCCAATATTGTAGGGAGGATCAACAAAAAGGAGGTCGACGGACTCATCCAGAACCTCTTGGTTTAAACTTTCGATAGCATCCCCACGGATGATCTTTTGCCCGTTTTTCTCAAATACTTCCATGTTTAGACATGGTCTAAACCAGAAGGATTGAGTTTTGCCAATGCTTCACTCGAA
>NZ_JARXHX010000084.1 GCF_031127835.1 Pelagicoccus sp. SDUM812002 | reverse complement strand
CCTGCGCTATTTATATAAATAGCTTTTCTTTATATTGAACTATCTCGGGATTGCGAGGGAACGGCCGGACGCGCGGATGATCCTGTTAGATTCGACGATTGCTAGGTTGATATTCGTAGGTCGGAACTACATGTCTTTTTTACGTCGCGGCCAGGGACGCACATTAGGTAGCGGAGGTCGGGCTCGCCCAACGGGCCTCCCGCTCCAATAACGCCTCGCGTGTTGGCCTCGTCGGCGTCGGCCGCTCGCTGGCAATCCCAGAGAGGGAACCGGCCAGCCTAGCTGCCTTCGATGTCCTCGTAGAGATAGTCGCCTTGCCCCACCGACCACACGTAGCCGGCAAGTTCGCGCGCGACGGCGACCTGGGCCTTTTGCATGGGCAGACCCTGGTTGACCAAGGTCCAGTAGCGCGCATGGAGGCGGTTCTGCGCGTGCCATGACATGTCGGTCACCTCCGAGGCGATCCCGACCTGCCGGCGCGTGAGCTCCTTGCTCACCTTGGGAGGCCTCTTGTAGTGGACCGCCGACTCCACTAGGTAGAAGCGGACGTGCGCGTTGCCCGCCTTGGTGATCGCCCCCTTGCGCTCGCGAAGCCCAGAGCTATGCTCGCTGGCGGTGAGCCCGAGGTAGGCCATCAGGGCTCGGGCGCTGGGGAAGCGCCGGATGTCGCCCAGCTCCGCCGCCAGGCAAATGCCCGTCAGCCAGCCGATTCCCCTGAAGGCCATCAGCGAACACGCGAGGGGATCGAGCCGCCACTCCAGGGCCAGCAGCTCGAGCTGCGTCTCCAGGTCCTCGATACGCTCGTTGGCGTGGTCGATCGAGCGGATGTAGCTCTCGAGCGTTCCCTTCTGCCCCGGGTGCTGCAGCGGCTTCTCGCGCAGGTACGCCTTGTGCCTGGGGGTCCAGTCCGAGATCGCCCTGTAGGCGTAGCCGTTTCGCAGCAGGAAGGACTTGAGCCTTTGCTTGCCCCGCCTCTGGTCCTGCTTGGCGTCGAAGCGAGCCCTGCAAAGGTCGCGGATGGACTCGTCGACCGCGTCCGGGACGTGGATGGGGTCGAGGTCGCCGGCGCGGTGCGCCTTGGCGATCAGCTCCGCGTCGCGGCGGTCCGTCTTCACCCGATCCCCGGCCTTCTTGGGAACGTGGGAGGCGGAGGCCACGATGCATTCCTCGCCCCAGGCAGCCAGCCGTCGCTGCAGGGCGAAGCCCGTGCGGCCCGATTCGTAGGCGAAGCTCAGATGGGCTTCCCTGCGACGGAGCCGCTCCAGAACCTTCCGCATCGAGTCGAACCCGCTGGAGAAGGTTCCCAGGCGCTCCACCTTGCCTTCCCGGCCCCCGTGCGCCAGGGCGATTACGGTCGTTTCCTTATGGACATCCATGCCT
>NZ_JARXHX010000083.1 GCF_031127835.1 Pelagicoccus sp. SDUM812002 | reverse complement strand
ACCCGCTGGAGAAGGTTCCCAGGCGCTCCACCTTGCCTTCCCGGCCCCCGTGCGCCAGGGCGATTACGGTCGTTTCCTTATGGACATCCATGCCTACGTAGATATGCTTTTTTCTCATGCGCTTGTCTCTCCTGTATTGGTTATTGAATACATGTGGCTCTGCCACGCCTAACGGCAGGGTAACCCACGAACAAAGGGAGGCAAGCGCTCCACTTTCAGATGGCCCAGCACACGACCATTAAGATTAGCTAGAGAATAAGAAACAATGATTACAGGGTCCAAGATCACTCTACGAATGTTCGAGGAAAGCGACCTCGACGCATACGCTGAGATCGTCAACAACTTGTCCAACGCAACGCCGTATTGGCCACCTGGATTACAACCTAGAGCGAACTTGAAGAAGGAGTTCGCCGAGAACAGTTTTTGGAAACCCGACTACAAACTCCTGCTTGTTACGGACAAAGAAGGAAATATGATAGGTGAGGTAGAAACGTTCAAAAGCTCGCCGAACATCAAAGGGCCTGAAGTTGGTTTTCGGATATTCGAAAAGAAAAATATGGGAAGAGGATTTATGACCGAAGCATTGAGGCTTTTCTCAGCCTACCTCTTCCAGACTGAATCATCTTATCTACGACTTACACTGCTGATTCACTCGGGAAACACAGCCAGTCTTAAGGTCGCTGAAAAATGTGGATACAAGAAGGAAGGAACATTGAGGAACGCTTATGTCGACTACTCCACCGGAATACCGCACTCTGATGAGATTCTTTCACTTTTGAGAGAGGAATCACCAAGTCTTATCGAATTACTACAGAAAAAATAGAGCTAAATCGGGTAGCCAGGGGCGTTAACTCCCCCGGACCCCACACCACCTAGCATGCGGATCCGCACTAGGCGGTTCCGAAACGCAACCGGACCGTAGTCGAGTTATGGACACGCTTACGAATGCATGGCATCCCAAGCGTCTCCCGCATTCGAGACCCCATTACGCGCCGCTGCACGCTCTACCGGTCGGCAGATATCCGTGCTGCGAGCAAACGGGCTCGAACTTGTCGTTTCGGTTCAGGCCTTCGCACCATGCGAGTTTCGGACTCTTCGCTGGACGGGTTTCCCGTCGGCAGCTACTCCCGGCTCGCTTCATGAGGCTACTACGCCCTCTGCTGACCTCTCGCTTCCAGATCCGCCGGTTACCCGACGCATTGCGATGCCTTGACGGTAGATCGAAACCGGCAACGCGGGAGAGCGAGACCTCCCCAGATAAGAGCACCAACTTCCGCCACGCAAACGCGTCATTTACCCTACGCCCCGAACCTGGAACGGGCTTCGCGTCGCTGGGCACGCTCGCCCGAGACACTGAGCCTTCTATGACGTGTTGTTCGCTTCGCTGTCGTCATTACATTC
>NZ_JARXHX010000082.1 GCF_031127835.1 Pelagicoccus sp. SDUM812002 | reverse complement strand
GAGCGGGCAGCGCATTGCGGTCCAGCTTCCCGTTGGAGGTCAGAGGAAGAGAGTCGAGGAAAACCCAATGCGAAGGAACCATGTATCCAGGAAGACATTTACTTAAGCCGTCAAAAAGTTTAGAACGAAGCATATTTAACTGCTCGTTCCATGCCGGATTGCTGGCAACGTCCTCATCGGAAAAGTTATCTCGCTCTATAAACTTAGGATTCCAATCTTTATCCAAGAAACTTCTCAAAGCAACGCTATAGTGTGTCGAATCCACCAGGTCCATTTTAACAGTTAACCCTAATTCACTCCCCATATTGTACCAGAGAGAGGGATCCACGAGTTCCTCTTCCAACGATTCAACAAGAACGTCTTCCAAATTCATCACTTCCTTATTTGCAAAAAGAGCATTCACCTCGAAGTTCTCGATATATGCCCTCGAATTTGGAACTCCATATATACCTATAGCCACCTTGCTTCTACTACGTAACATATTTTGAATCTCGGAAACACCACTAAACCCACTCCAAGGCTGCCATTCAATAGTTTCATCACCAGATACAACTGAGCGTAAGATCACCTGATAGCGGTACTTCGAGAGCTCGTTATCTAAGTTTACGCACTTCGGGAATGTCTCAACACTAATCAGGCGACCAAAACTCGTTTTTAGAGAATGAAAAAAGCTCGTATTTATATATAATTCGCCGTCATCTAAAATCATCTGATTAATCCAACTCCGAGCATCCTCAGGCAAAGCTGATGAAGAAAGACGATTCTTCAGAGACTCCCAATAAAAAGCACGCTGCTGCCTCAAATCTCTCACATCTCCAATAAAAACGCTTCCATTGGGGCTTAAGACAGAAAACGATTTCTTTAGCACATCCGTAAGATAATCTATACTGGGGAAATACTGGACGACCGAATTGATAATTACTAAATCAAACTCATCCTTCAGTCCATCGAAATTTAGCGCATCTCGCTCATAGAGAGTTACACGTTCGCGCTGTACTACATTCAAATGTCGTCGAATATATTTGATCGAAGCCTCCGAAATATCAGTCGCTGTATAAAAGTCACAGTCAGGAAGAAGACGAAACAGGAGCATTCCAGTACCACAGCCAATTTCGAGAATACGCTTTGCTTTAAGTGCCCTGATCGTGCTAACCGTGTCTTCCAGCCATAAAGTCATCGCCTCCTCAGAAAACGGCTCACCAGTCAATCCACTATTCCAAGTCGCAATATTGAAAGTGAAATCAGTTGGATTATACTGATCACGCTCGTAGGCTTCATCCCAAACGGTACTCCATCGCTCTAATCGTCCCTCATCGCTTTCGGCATCGCACTCGCCCTCCGGAACGACGTACGCAACGAGGCTCCTTTGGTCGCCCTCGCCAAGTACTATCGCCACGGCATCTCTAACGCCTGCC
>NZ_JARXHX010000081.1 GCF_031127835.1 Pelagicoccus sp. SDUM812002 | reverse complement strand
TCTCTAGGTCAAGAAGTCTAGTTCACTGTCCGAGGATGTTGCCTCCTTCGGATCTAAAACTCTCTCAATATAATTTTCTTCATAAGTGGCTAACGTCGAGTGCATACGCGGAGAGGGCGCAGCCCTCGGAGTTGTATGACACGACTTGTTAGCACTAGAATTTCCATTTGAAAGATCCGCCTGCCAAATGGAGAGTCTTTCCAGGGGGATTAAGCTGCAGGTAGTCGGCTGACAATGAAATCGAGTCGTTTATCAAGAACTTGTATCCGATGAATGCAGACAACGACCAATCCTTTTCTTTCTTATTCAACCAGCCGTTATGGTCATTCTTGATATTTTCGGAACCGATGCCGAATCTCAGGATACCGTTACCAATTTCGGGGTTATATGCAAATCCGAATCCGATTGATTTCATTTCCTCTTCGACCTCAAATGGGGTAATGACTTCGCGACCAGGCTCTCCTATTATGGGTGGCTGTTGACTGCCGATCCAGTTGGTCTCCAGCTTTCCTAATTCAGTGTAGCTTGCGAATAGCTCGATGCGGTCATTGAAGAGGTATGAAATGGACAATCGGGGGACTAGCCCATTGTAATCTTTAGAATCGGCAATCCCTGAATAGGGAGCATCGGGTGACCCAGATCCGCTCATGTAGAGGAGTGAAATTGAGCCTTCTATCTTTTCTCCGGCTAAGGCTTCAGGATAAAGGGCTGAAATGATAGTAATGGCAGTTATAAGAGTTGGTTTATTCATTGCGTGTCGGTTTGGGGGTTCGAAAAGAGTTACGTTAAAACTGGTACAATCAGATTCTCTCTTTTCTGCTAACGTCGAGTCCTCACGACGTAGGACGCGCAGCGGCCGAAGTTGTGAGCGACGTCTGGTTCACTTTTTTGTAATTTCTAGTTCTCAAAAACGATCGTAGCTTTCTTTTGCTCCTTTTCGTCAGTGCTACGTCAGTTGCGTATCCCAATCCATAATCTTCTCCAATAGTAACTTCGTTATGGTGGTGAAGGTAGTAAACTACTGTATCCATTCCTTCACCTTCAAAGGTGAATACGTATTCGGCGACGCAAAAGCAGGGGGAAGAAATGATCTCATGTCCATCTGCTGTAAACTCAGGTACTGGGTCTAATAACTCGATCTTTTCTTTGAATCGCTCAATCGTCTCTTGATCGCTTGTGGAGTAAGATAATCGATGTTTATTCTTTTTTGAACTGGCTCGCTCAATCGTGACCTTAGAGGCTTCGGTTGTTAATTCGAGAAAACGTTCCTGTACAACGCCAGCACTACACAGGAATGGTCCTATGGAAATCAGTAGTAGAGCTGCAATGGGTGATTTCATTTTTAGTGAACGCCGAGCTCAGACGCGAGCGCTTGCGCGAGTTGTCTGGAGCGACTTGATATGCTTATTTTTTGTTTCTTATTCGTGCGATTTCAATCCAGA
>NZ_JARXHX010000080.1 GCF_031127835.1 Pelagicoccus sp. SDUM812002 | reverse complement strand
TTACCATCGACCGAGAAAGTAAAGCATGCTCATCTGAGGCGATGATCAAACTCACGACAAGAAGGCTCGCTAATTAGCGACTTATTGGACAGTCTTTGAGTCAGAGCGTCCACCTTAACGCACCACTCGTTCGCATATAAAAAAGCGCAAACATGGCCAACAAGACAGTTAACCTTACACTTATTGCGGTAATAAAGCAATCAAGTCAACGCCGAATCACACTTACTATATGAGTATTTCGATATATACCTTTTCAACGAAAGACACGGTGACACCTTCTCAAACCCGCTTTCACTTGCTATTCAACAATATATAATTAACACACTGACCGTACAACCATCCCATTTTATTACACAACATCATTTTATAACATTTTACAGCAAATCCTACCCCATCTCCAATGCAACATCTTCAAAGCATCCCGCTCCCGCTGTTACATTTGATAAAACACTAAACACCACATCATCATTCGGAGAGTATTTTGAAAAAAAACCCACACCTGCGTCACATCCCTCAATGAAGTAAAACTCCTTCCCTACACCACGATATGCACTACAAGCGATATCGAGATATCGGTTGTATTTACCATACACCTTCGACAATTCATCACGCGTACTTCTATCAAGCAGCTCACAATCGTAGTATGCTCTCCATAGTTTACGAATATCTCTACTGCTAGTATACATTCCACCATCACCTCCACCGCAAATAGGAATTCTAAACGTATTTGTTGTTTTTCGGTCGTTAAGTATCCCCCTTGCTGTATTGCTAGGCAATTGGTCTAAGCGAAAAAAGCCGGAGTCACTCATTCCAGCTGGCCCCAAGACATGCCCCTGCACAAACTCCCCATAGGTCATTCCCGTAATTTTCTCAATTATAGCACCCAATAGCACATAACCTCCATTACAATATGCGTACCCAATCCCGGCTCGACCTTTCATTTTCCTTTTTCTAAACAAAGGGAGGTAATCCAATGGTGACTCTAGAAAACTCCAAGGTATTTCAATATAGAAATTTTCCATATCCGGAACTAAATCCTCATCGTAATAATCATACATGCCAGAAGTGTGACATAGAACATGCCAAATGGTAGCCTCTGGATCAATGAATCCCTTGAAAGACGAATCGAGATCGCCAACTTTCGCATTGAAGCTTAACGTTCCCGATTCTACCAAGACTGATACCGCCAAAGAAGTAACAAATTTGGTTCCTGACGCAATACCAAATCGGGTATCCAAATCAATCATTAATTCTTTATCAACATCCCTAAACCCAAAGGCTCGTTCATACAAAGACTCCTCTCCTTTATAAATGGACACAACTCCCGAAAAATCGTTTTCTTTTGATATCTGTTCAATTTGACCTTTTAATTTTTTATACATTTTTTTGTTTCCTTCATCAAGCACATAACACGATATTATATATAGTCATCCGCACTTTTTAAC
>NZ_JARXHX010000007.1 GCF_031127835.1 Pelagicoccus sp. SDUM812002 | reverse complement strand
GCCCCGGAGATGTCCGGGTCGCCGAACTCGTCGAGCAGCGGGCGCTGCTTGGTCTCCACCCCGGCGAACTTCTCCAGGCCCGTCAGGAGCGAGCGCACGCCCAGCCACAGGCGCAGCACCAGGAACGCGAAGGACGCGCCAAGCGCGTCGAGTTGGAAGGGAGTATTGGGGGAGTCTTCTTTCATCGGGTCGATTTGATGGTTTCTTCAGTAAGGGGGATGCTCAGTCCATTAGACGAGCTTAAGTCAGGTAAGCAGAGTTATTAGTAAGATCCAACTGTAACTGAATGGAACTGGGCTGAACCGCTCGGGTATAAGTCTAGGTCATTTCTAAGATTAGATACGTTTCAACAGCAATCTATCCCTTGAAAATTTCATTTATGAGATGGTGGTACTTCTCGTCCACTACATGGCGCTTGATCTTGAAGGTGTTAGTCATCTCGTCACCTACTTCAAAAGCTTTGTCGAGCAGCCGCAGATCGTGCAGGTGCTCGAATTTCTTGAATCCGTTATCTGAGGAGATGAGCCGTTTCGCTTCGTCTCGGATCATTCGAATAGCGTCTTGGCGGCTCGCAAGCCCTGCCAGCGTATCCTCCTTGATCCCGGCTGCTTCAAAGCCCTCGAGCGAAGGCACCACCAAAGCACCGAGGTGCTTGCGGTCCTGTCCGACAACCATGCATTGGTCCACGAGCGAAGATTCGCACAGCTTAGCCTCGATCGGGATCGGCTCCAAGTTTTCGCCATTGAGCAAAACGATGGTATCCTTGGACCGCCCCATTATCTTCAAGCAATCGTTAAAGGTGTACATCCCAATGTCACCGGTGTTGAACCAACCCTCTTTCAGCACACGAGCGGTTGCCTCCGGATTTTTGTAGTAACCCTTCATAACCTGCGGTCCCCGAAGATGGATTTCACCTTTGAGCCCCCGCCCCTCTCCTCGCCTGGAGGGGTCGGGATATAAAACGTCTCCCGTATTGAGATCGATAATACGAAGTTCGGTCTCTGGATAAAGAGGGCCAACGGTGCCAATCACCAGTCTCTCGAGCGTGCGAACCGCCGCTACTGGAGAAGTCTCTGTCAGACCATAACCCTCCTTTACGGGAATACCAATGTAGTTGAAGAACTCATCTACATGTGGTTGCAGCGCACCCCCGCCTGAGACGGTCCCTTTGAAGCTCCCACCCACTACCTGTCTCAATTTTTCCAATACAACCGCGTTCAATGCGACGTAGGGAGGAAGAAACAAAACAATCTTGAGAGCTCCCGTGAGTGCTTTCGTCGCTGTCTCGAAAAAACTACGCCCCTCGACATCCATTTCCTTGCGTTGGAAGAAGAATAGCGACCCCTTTACCATGCGAGAGCTGAAATAAGCTGCGCGGAACAGGCCACGACGAATCCAGTGCGAGTCGCTAACATTCTTCTTGATCTTGAGGTAGAGGTTTTCCCAAAGGCGCGGAGCGGAAGCCATGATCGTTGGCTTCACCGCCTTCAGATCGTCGCCGAGCGTGCGCAAGCTCGTGAAGTAGGTGCAACAGCCGTTGCTCACAGCTATCATATGGAAAATGCGTTCGTAACTGTGCCAGACAGGCAGGATCGAAAGCAGGCGATCGTCTGGTTCCAAAGGAAACGGGAGGTTCCGAACTTGGGATGCCATATTCGCATGCGTGAGTTGAACACCCTTTGGGGTGCCTGTCGTTCCCGAAGTGTAGATCAAGGTAAAGAGGTCGTCAGGACTTATTTGAGCCATGCGCTCCTCAATCAGTCGATTCCCTTGCGTCCGCAGTTCCTTGCCCCGCTCCACCATATCATAAAGTCCTAGGACTCCCCTCGCTGGCTCGGCCTTCGGATCCATCAAGATAAGGTGCTCTACATGGTCGAGCTTCGGCATGATGCGAATCACGCGCTCCAACAAACGAGCACTCTCTACGAAAGCAACTTTCGCATCGGAGTGTTGTAAGATGTATTCAATTTCTTGATTCGTAAGGTCCGTTCCACGGGGCACGTCGGCAGCTCCGCACATGAGAATGGCGTAGTCCGCGATGTTCCATTCGACGCGATTGTCAGCTAGTAGAGCTACATGGTCGCGAGCATTCACGCCGAGCTCGATCAAGGCCGAACCGAGGTAGAGTCCAAAATCATAGAGGTCTCTGTAGCTGACCGGCTGATAAACACCCTTGCGAATACGAGAGGCAAAAGCTGGCCGGTCGCCATAACGTTCCGCTGCTAAGCGGTACATTTCCGCTAGGTTGTCTGCTGCAATACCTTGAAACTTCATTCAGTCGTGGGATGGGGAGGGGCAACTATGAGTGGCGTCAGCTCCTTCCCGTTTCAAGCAAGAAGGATGGCTTATCGAGCCAGGAAGGAGGAGTTTCACATTTTCCCATTGCCACAGGCCAACACACAAGAGAAGCCTACCGATTCTCAGAAAAATTCACGCCATGCCAGTCCTCAGCGTTACAGAATTGACGATCAGTTTCAGCGGCCCCGCCGTGCTAGAAAATGCGAGCCTCCACATCGACCGCGGCGAGCGCGTCTGCGTGCTTGGCAGAAACGGTGCTGGAAAGTCCACACTGCTGAAAGTCATCTCCGGCGAGTACGGAGCGAACTCCGGCTCCATCACCTTTCCCGAGGGCGGGGTCGCCACTGCCCTGCCCCAAGAAATTCCTCAAGATCTCGACGCCTCCGTGCGCGAAATCGTGACTTCCGGCTTCGGCGCGGATGGCGACGCCCTCTTCGCTCTACACGCTGACCTTCCTCACGCGCATCTCGACCCAGAACGCCAATGGCAAATGGAGGCCAGCATCGAACAGACTCTAAAAGACCTCCAGCTCGACCCCGACGCACACTTCTCAACACTTTCCGGCGGACTCAAACGCCGCACCCTACTCGGAAAAGCACTCGTCTGCGAACCCAGCGTACTCATACTCGACGAGCCAACCAACCATCTCGACATTGAGTCCATCCTTTGGCTCGAAGACTTTCTGATCGGCAGCAAACTCACCCTACTCTTCGTCACCCACGACCGTTCCTTCCTCAAGCGACTCGCCACTCGTATCGTCGAGGTAGACCTCGCCCAGCTCAACAGCTTTCGTTGCGACTACGAAACCTACTTAAGCCGCAAAGAGGAACTTCTCGAGATCGAAGCTAAAAACCGAGCCGCCTTCGAAAAGAAGCTCTCCCAAGAGGAAGCGTGGCTTCGAAAAGGCATCAAAGCCCGCCGCACTCGCAACGAAGGCCGCGTGCTCGCTCTCAAGAAGATGCGCGACGAGCGAGCTTCTTGGAGAAACCGCTCCGGAGCAGCAAACTTCTCCCTCCAGCAAAGCAACAACTCCGGGGCCAAGGTCATCACCGTAAAGCAAGCCTCCGTATCCTACGGAGAAAAACAAGTTCTACAGCCTTTCGACGCCCAAATAATGCGCGGCGACCGCATCGGCGTCATTGGACCTAACGGCTCAGGCAAAACCACCTTGCTCAAGCTCTTGCTCGGAAAATTAGCTGCCACCACCGGCGAGGTCGAGCACGGCACCAAGCTCGAGATCGCCTACTTCGACCAGATGCGCGACCAGCTCGACTACGAAAAGACCGTTTTCGAAAACGTGGCCGACGGAAACGAAACCGTACCCGTCAACGGAAAGCAACGTCACGTCATGACCTACTTGCAAGACTTCCTCTTCACGCCAGACCGCGCCAGAGCTTCCATCAAAACGCTCTCCGGCGGCGAACGAAACCGACTTCTGCTCGCCCGCCTCTTTACTCAATCGGCCAACCTCCTCGTGCTCGATGAGCCGACCAACGATCTCGACGCGGAAACGCTTGAGCTCCTGGAAGAGCGCATCCTCGAGTTCGACGGCACTCTGATGCTCGTTAGCCACGACCGCGAATTCCTCGAAAACACAGTCACTTCTCTCTTCGTCGTGCAAACGGGCGGAGTCGTGACGGAGCACCACGGGGGCTACAACGATTGGCAAGCTCGCCGCAACCAACAAGCTGCCAACAAACAAGCAGCAGCAGCCAAAACCAGCCGTAGCAGCTGGAAAGAGAAGAAGCCAAAGTTTACCAACAAGCTGCGAAACGAACTCGAAGCCCTTCCCAAACGCATCGAGGAGCTGGAGGAACGCAAAGAAAAGCTTGTTAACGAACTCGCCGACCCCGCCACCTACCAGGATGGCGAATCGAAGATAATCGCCCTCAAGTCGGAAATGGGCGAAATCGAGTCCGAATTGGAAACCGCCTTCGAGCGATGGGAGGAATTAGAGACTCTTAAGGAGTCCCTTACCGACTCGACCTCATAGACGATAGCGCTCAGTGACTGGAGTATTCACTCCATCGATACCGGGCTGCGTCCTCTATTTGGGAAAAAACGTGGAGCCGATTAGCAGTCAATTTACGGCAAAACAGGACATTCCACTGGTCAGGGATTGAAATTATGGACGATAATAGAAACGTCACATTTGATAGCACGAACGTAGCGAGCCAAACCAACTTCAAAACTCGATGAACAAAGCGAAAAACTCCCGAAAAGGTTTCACCCTCATAGAACTTCTCATAGCCGTGGTGATTCTTGGCGTTCTCGCTTCCATCGCCGTCCCTCTCTTTAGCAACTACGTCCGTAACGCTCGAGCTGCGTCCTTCGCTAGTGACATTCGCATCCTCGCAAGCGCCGGATCACAATACGCTCTGGAATCTGGCTGGTGGGTACAGGACTCAGCTTCCGGCGTTTTCCCGCCAGAACTGGAGGGATACGTCTCGAAGAAGAAGTTCGAACTCGGCAGCCCTCTCGGGGGCAAGTGGGATTACGAGCAAGATGGAGTTGGTGACTTCACCTCAGCCGTGGGCGTCCACGCCCCAACTCACGGCGATGAAATCTTTGCTGTCGTCGACAAGCGAATCGACGACGGAGACCTCACTACTGGGCTATTTCAAAAGATCGACTCCGACCGCTTCTACTACGTCATCGAAGAATAGTTCTCTAGAACTGGCCCGTTCGCAGCAATACCAGCGTACAGGCTTCCTGAGTCTCAATACCTTCCCGCTCCAAAATAGAGCGAACTGAATCGTTCTCGGTGCCCGGATTGAAAATCACCCGACGTGGTCGAGCCTCTAATAAATCCTCGAGGACTGAATCCACTCGCGACGAACCGATATACAAGGTCACTGTATCCACTGGTTCCTGACACTTCCCCAGTTTATCAATAACCGAAACTCCTAAAATCTCTTCGCCCCTAGGAGCAACGAGAGCAAGTTCGTGACCTGTCTCCATCAGCAACTGCTGAGCCAAGTGCGCGTAACGCTCCGGTTTCGGGCTCGCTCCTAAAATAGCGACAACCGGCTTCATTCGCTCGATCCCTTGATCCGCGACTCGAACCAAGCAATCGCTGAGCTCGCGATCCTCCAGCTTCAAAGTCGAATCCAGCTCTAGGAGCGGCACCAATACAAACGCACGTTCGCAAATTCTCGGATGAGGAATCTGTAAATCCTTCTCGGTAACTTTTTCAAGGCCATAAAAGAGAATATCGATATCCAAGGTTCTTGGCCCCCAACGCTCGACACGAACCCTTTTGAGCTCTCTTTCTACCTCAAGACAAAGAGACAGTAGCTCTTCCGCAGCCAGAGTCGTGTCGAAGCGAGCCACCGCATTGACGAACCAGTCCTGCTCCACTCCCCCCACTGGATCGGTCTTATAGAAGGATGATAGTTCCATATGTTGGATACTATCTTCCTTGCTCAGCAAAGCCACCGCTCGTCGTATATTACCAACCTTGCAGCCCAGGTTTGATCCAAAACCAATGTAAACTCTATTCATCCCGCTCACGTCGAATCGTGACCCCCGCTGCTCGAAATTTCCCATCAATTGGGGCCTCTGGCTTTCGCACCGTAATCTTAGTCTCCTGCACCAAATCAAAATAGCTGAATATCTCTTCCGATAATTGTTCCGCATAGCACTCGATCAAGTCGCAGCGCGCTTCATCCATCAATTGCTCTGCCAGTGCGAAAACTTCCGCATAGCTCACAGTTTGTGCTAATATATCGCTTCGCCCTGCATTCCTTAAATCGACTCCTAGCTCCACATCGATGTAAAAGGTTTGGCCGTTGCGTTTCTCGTCCTCGAAAACGCCGATGTATCCAAAAAGCTCAACACCTTCCAAAAACACAGTATCCAATTTCTTACTCATTTAAGTCACCTCCTCGGTATATCAGATCCGCCAGACCCGCGGCACGAGCGTTTTCCGCCACATCGTGCACCCGAAAGAGCTCTACTCCCGCCGCGATTCCAGTAACAGTGGTGGCGATCGTCGGCTCCAATCTCAACTCCATTGGCAAGCCGGAGGGCTGTGCCGTTATCCGCTTTCTCGATGCTCCGAGCAGAAGAGGGAAACCGAAGGTCCGCAACACGTCCAAGCCTCTCAGGATCTCCAAATCATCCTGTCGAGTAGTCCCAAATCCAATACCTGGATCCAACACGATTGCTGCCTCCTTCACCCCAGCTTCAAAAGCTATTTCGAGTGAAGCTTCCCAGCTTGCACGAATCCGATCCAACACTGATCCGTCAATCAAGCCTTCACGCCCGTTTCGCATCAACACGACCCCAGCCTCGTGCTTGGCCGCCAACTCTGCAAGGCCAGGGGCGAGCAAGAACCCATTGACGTCATTGATTATATTCGCACCCGCCTCCAAAGCAGCCTCCGCCACACCAAACTTCGTCGTATCTACAGAAAGAATACAGTCACTGTTTCGGGAACGGATCTCTCGAATCACCGGCACGACCCGATCAATTTCTTCGGTTTCCGACACCGGCTCAAAGCCAGGACGGGTAGACTCTCCGCCTACGTCCACGATGCAAGCACCGGCAGCAAACATCGACTCAGCTCGGGCAACCGCAGCCGCAAGGCTCGAGTGCTCGCCTCCATCCGAGAAACTGTCCGGTGTCACGTTAAGAATTCCCATAAGTAGCGACTTCTCCCCCAGCTCTAGACGAGTTCCGCCCGCCAAACTCCAAACCAAACGTTTAATCATGACCTGAGAGCCCCTCTTCACGCTCTAGTTTTAGAAACGATTCCCTCAAGCCCGGCAACAGGGACTGAGAGTAGCGGACGCGCTGCCCCGAACTCGACTGAAAGCTCTCAGCCGAACAAGGTCCCGCTCCAGAGCTCGTCAAGAAAACCTCGGAAGCCGCAAGCAAATCTTCTTCGGTAAAACGTCCTTCCTCGAACGTCATCCCCAAGCTTCGAGATATTTCAATTACCTTTCGCCTGACTATTCCATTGAGTAACCCGCAATCCAAAGCAGGAGTCTTCAAGATTCCTTCCTGCACAAAGAAGAGGTTGGCCACCGCACATTCCGTTAGCTCGCCAAGCTCATTGCGAAAAACGCATTCGCTGAATCCCGCCGACTTCGCCCTATCCAGCTCTAGGACAGATTCCATGTAGTTCAAACTCTTGTTGCGACTTGTAAACGCCTGCGAGGCCTTTACTACCGCGGACATCACCAAACGGCTGGGCTCCGGTTCGATAGATGCACCCTTTGAGCGAATAAACATCGCTACCAATGGACGCTCACCATCGTCCGATATCACTATTTTGAATACGCCTTCGCTAACGCCTTCCACCTCAAACAGTCGCTTTGCTTGAGTTCTTAACGAAGTTTCATCAATGGAGACAGCTAAGCCAGCTCCATCCAATCCCTTCCGGAGACGCTGTAAGTGCTCTCCAAAAAAACAGGGAGACTTATCCAGAAATTTCATGGTTTCGAAAACGCCAAAACCAAACGCGAACCCCCGGCTCAGGAGCGATTGCGTGACTGAACCACCATCGACCAGCTCTCCATTTAGAAAGAGTTTACCCATCAAGACTGCCTCCTAAAGCGCTCACCATTGCCTCAGCCTTCAACAACGTTTCCTCATATTCACTCGCCGGATCACTGTCCCAAACGATACCTCCTCCAACTTGAAAAGACAATCGTCCGTCTGCAATCCGCAAAGTTCTAATCGCAATATTTAGGTCTACTTGTCCCGAGGCATCGAAATAGCCAATCGCTCCCGTGTAGATACCTCGATCCCCTCGCTCGAGCTCATCGATTACCTGCATCGCTCGAATCTTGGGAGCTCCCGTGATCGACCCACCGGGAAACATCGCTTTCACGCAATCGAGCGGACTTACTCCCGCCTCCAAAACTCCACTCACGTCAGCCGTTTGATGGATAACTGTTGCGTACCGTTCCAAACGAAAAAGTTCGTCGACCCTCACGCTACCCGGTTCGCAAACACGGCCCAAGTCGTTTCTCTCAAGGTCCACGATCATAAGCAATTCGGAACGATCCTTTTCGGACAGCTCAAGCTCCCGGGCATTGGCATCCGCCTCCTCCCTAGAACCTCCCGCCGAGCGCGTCCCCTTGATCGGACGCGTCGTTGCCTGTCGATTCTCAATCAACAAAAAGCGCTCGGGCGATGAAGATACGATTTGCTCGTCGCCAAAATCCAGATACGCTGCGTAAGGTGCGGGGCTTTTCTTAGCTAACCGCAAAAACAGTTCGAAGGCGCTGCCCGAACATTCGGCGGTAAAGCGCTGAGACAGGTTCACCTGATAGACATCGCCGCGACGAATCAGAGCTCGTACCGAATCGACTGCTTCCAAATAATCGGTCCGACTAAAATTCGACCTTAAAGATGTCTGCATAGCGAAGGATTCTATAACACTTTTCCCTTCCGAAAAAGCGACAGAGCAAAAAGCTTCCAGCTTATCGCTAATCTCCTCCTCCGAGGTGGTCAGCCAGGTTTCGCCTTTCTCGTGATCAAATACCAATGCCCCTTCGTACATCGAAAATCGAACATCAGCCGTCTCCCCGGAAGAGGGAGTGAGCTGTCTAGGCTCCAGGCAGCGGCCCGCATCGTACGAGAAATATCCGATCGGTCCTCCATAGAACGGCAGCCGTCCTGATTCCGCACTTCTCACGGTTGATAGCACATCCTCGATCGCCGCGAAACCTCGCGATGCAATCGTCCGTACAGGATTCGCCGCGAGAATGGAATAGCGTCCGAGTCCATAGGCTCGCAGACCGCTGTATAGTAATGCTACTCCGGGAAGCCCTACAACTCGCTCTGCAGCAGCCAGCGGATCGAATGGAACCTCTAGTTTTCTTTCCCTCATCGAGTCGCCTCCAACGCGTTTCTGAGCAAGGCCAAACCACCCTCCGTAAGATAGGCTTCAGGGTGAAACTGAACACCAAAAATTGGATACACCTTGTGCTGAAGCCCCATGATCTCACCCGATTCCGATCGGGCATTCACTTCCAAACTATCCGGCAGGCTGCCCTCTTCCACGATCAGAGAATGGTAGCGTGTCACATTTAAAGGATTCTCTAATCCATTAAATACCCCTTTCCCATCGTGCACCACCCTGCGAACTTTCCCATGCACCGGCACAGTGGCTTCGACAATTCTTCCTCCGAAGTAGGCGGCTATCGTTTGCATGCCCAAACATATCCCAAAGAAAGGGATCTCGCGATGGAAAGCATCCAACATTTCGATACACTTACCCGTATCAGCCGGTCCACCTGGCCCCGGCGATATTACGATGAGACGAGGAGCGAGCTTACGAACCTCAGCTCCATCAATCGCGTCATTGCGACGCACCACGACCTCTTCCCCCAGCATTCTCAGGTACTGTGAAAGGTTATAGGTAAAGGAATCGAAGTTATCGATGAGCAAAATCATCAGACTCAGCCGATTCGACTCTCCTCCACCAACGGCAACGCATCCCCATCGGAGCGAAGAAAGTGCAAGCTTTCATCATCCGTTAAGATCCGCCCGAAGAGAATCTGACGATCCAGTGCAGGCATCTCAACCCCTTCCAATTCCGTCCGGTCAAAGAACCGAAACTCCCCTTCCTCCATTCGAGGCGGCAGCGCCCGCAAAGGAACCCTTACTTGGTAAACGAACATCAACCAATGCCCCGTTTCTTCGTAGTCTTTTTCTGACAGGAGACATCTCAAGCCGAGGTCGCTCGCTCGCAAGCTTACGCCGACCTCTTCCGCAGCTTCGCGGATAGCGCACTCGTAGGGGGACTCGCCCGTCGGCATTTCCAGCTTTCCCCCGACAGCACACCAGAGACCGAGGTTGGGAGGTCGCTTGCGGCGAATCAGCAGCAAGCGGTCCGCTTCATCGCTGAAATACAGCAAGGTACCGATGCGAAACCTGCTGGCATGCTCTTTTGAACTGAACTGTGTTGCTGACACCAGCGGCATCCTGCGAAACGCCGCTGCGGCGACAATGCTTTTCTACTGTGAGCCAAATAGCCGAAAGCGCTGATCGGAACCTAAAAACGAGGCGAGCCACCTTCCGAAGCACCTATCACCGGAAGCCTCTCAAAACGCGACTTCACTTGAACTCTCTGTCCACTTGCAGCCGACTCCTCGCAAGCGAGCATGACATCGAAAACGTGGAAGGCCATTTCACCATTTGCCCGGTGCGGACGTTCGCTCCTGATCGCTGCGGCCATGTCGGCCAAGCCCAACGCCCGAGCCCCCTCGTAGTTGTGCTGCAAGGACAGCGACTCCCAGCTGCCACTTGACCTGCATACCCGAAGGTCTCCATCGAACCGATTCGGGTCCGGCAAGGACAAATTCCCCTCCGTTCCATACAGTGTCAGCATCGGAAGATCATGCTCGCCCTGCACGTCGAAACTGAAAAGGGCGCTCACCGTCGCCCCATTAGCGAACTCGAGAATGCTCACATTATGGGTAAGCGTCTCCACAGCAATCTGACTTCCCTCCAAAGGACCGCTGCCAACCGTCCGCTCCGCGAAGACCTGCTTGCCGGAGGAAACGACTGACACGACTGGCCCCATGAGGTTCGCCAAGGCCGTGAAGTAGTAAGGCGCCATGTCCAGCACCGGTCCGCCGCCCAGCTTGTAGTAGAATTCTGGATTCGGGTGCCAGCGCTCATGTCCCGCGCAGGCGAAGACTGCGGTGCCTCCAAATACCTTTCCAATAAAACCTTCGTCGACCAGCTTGCGAGCTGTCTGCAGTGGAGAGCTCAGAAAAGTATCAGGGGCGCATCCCACTCTTAGCCCCTTGGCCGTCGCGAGCTCGAGTACCTGCTTGCCCTCCTCGCGGTTGGTGGCGAATGGCTTTTCGCAATAGGCGTGCTTGCCAGCCTCCAAAATGCGCAGGTTGAGCGGAGCGTGGAATTGCGGGGTGGTCAAATTGAGTACGATATCCAATTCAGGATCGGCCAAAAGCTCATCCACCGACAAAGCCTGGGGAATGCCAAATTCCTCGGCACGAGCCTTCGCGAAGTCGAGGTTTAAGTCCGCGCAAGCGGCGATCTCAATCTCGCTGTAAAGATTAGCCCCTTTGAAATACTGAGGGCTAATGTTTCCACAACCAATGACTCCAATTTTGATGACTTCGCTCATGAGGAAATAATTTCAAGATTGCCCGCGCCTAGCCAGCGTAGTTTCGCTGTCCATATAGAGCAGTTCCCACCCGAACCATGGTGCTGCCTTCCGCGATCGCTTCCTCCATGTCGCCGCTCATCCCCATCGAAAGCTCTGGGAGGTCGACGCCGAACCGTTCGCCTAGAGCATCTCGACACTCCCGCAGGCTCGCGAAAGTCCTCAGAGCCACTTCCGGGTCGTCCGACACGGGGGCAATCGTCATCAGTCCATCCACCTTCAGGTTCGGGCAAGCCAGCGCCGCTTCGAGCAAGGCCGGCGCCTCTTCCAGCTCCACGCCCGACTTGGCAGGATCGCGGCCGGCGTTAACCTGCAAGAGTACCGAAAGGGTCCTTCCAGCCTCGCCAGCATAACGATCAAGGGCCTTCGCAATCTTCACACGATCTACCGTCTGAACCCGCGCGAAACTCTCCGCCACTTTCTTCGACTTGTTGCTCTGCAAAGGACCAATGAGCTCCCAACGAAGCTGGACATCCACATCACCCATCTTGCCCAGCGCCTCTTGCACTCGGTTTTCACCCACCGATCTCAATCCTGCCTCCCAAGCATAGCGAGCCACATCCACCGGATGGTTTTTCGTCACCGGCAGTAGCGTCACGGACTCGGGTTTCCTCCCCACTTTACGACACGCGGCAGCGATCTGCCCCATCACTTGGGCCAAATTAGCCTGAAAGTCCTCGAACGATATAAGCATTAAAAATCCTACTGTTTAGTATTGCCTTAATAAGCCTAGATTATAAACCTAGTAGAAAAAACCTCTCCCAAAATGCAAATAGACAACTTCAAGATCTTCGCCGACTTAGTCGAAACCAAAAGCTTTTCCAAGGCTGCCCGCCTCAATGGTGTGACACAGTCGGCCGTGAGCCAGCAGGCGAGATCGATGGAGAAGCATTTCGCAGCCCTACTCATCGACCGAAGCCAAAAGCAATTCCAGCTTACCCGCGAAGGCGAACGCGTCTACCAATCCGCCAAAGAAATTCTCCACGGCTACGAAAAGCTGCTCAGCGAGCTGATGGAAATGCGAAAAGTCATATCCGGCACCATTCGCATTTCCACCATCTACAGTATCGGCCTCCACGAGCTGCCACCTTACATTAAGAGTTTCCTCACCGAGTTTCCAAACGTGAACGTGCGTGTCGAGTACCGCCGTTCCAATCTCGTCTACGAAGACATCCTGCACAATTCAGTCGACTTCGGCCTCGTCGCATTCCCGCAGAAGAATCGCCAGATCGAGATAACCGACTTCCGCAAGGACCGGCTCATCACGATTTGCCATCCGAACAATCCCCTCGCTAAAGAAACGAGCCTGCAACTCGAGACCCTGGCCAAGCACAAGTTCATCAGCTTCGACCCCGACATCCCTACCCGCAAGGCCGTCGACCAGATCTTCAAGGACCAGAAGATCGAGATCGATCCGGTCATGGAGTTCGACAACATCGAGACCGTGAAGCGCGCCGTCGAGATCGACGCAGGCATCGCGATCGTGCCCAAGGCCACCGTCCTTCAGGAAATCAAGCAAGGCACGCTTTGCGCCATTCCCATCGAGGGCCCAGCCTTTGACCGGCCGCTCGGCATCCTGCATCGCAAGGGCCGCGTGCTCACGCCCGCGATGAAAAAGTTCATCGATATCCTCACCGGGCAAGACTTGCTCGGCGACTAATTCGCTAAACGTCACTCCACTCGAGAAAACCGGAAGGAGTTCGGGGCCGACGATAACCCCTAACGCCGGCCCCGGATTTGTCTGCTTCTGCCCATAAAGACAGTAGCGTCACTCCCTCAATCCCTGTTGCCAGGGACGGACCTACGAACAGCATCGCTTGCGCCAATAGCGAACGCACACAAAATATGGCTCAATCTAAGTCTTCTTTGAGCAAATACCCTAAAAGGCTGCCGCTCAAATCCGAGCAACCGCCTCTCAAATGTTTCCACTAAGTAGCGAGTATTCCTGTATCCGAATCAGCTATACGCGAGGTTGGGAGCGAGCCACTTTTCGGCGACTTCGAGAGTGATACCCTTGCGTTTGGCGTAGTCCTCGATCTGGTCGCGCTCGACCTTGCCGACGTTGAAGTAGCGCGCATCCGCGCTGCCGAAGTAGAGGCCGGAAACGGAACTGCCCGGGTTCATGGCGAAGCTCTCGGTTAGGGAAACTCCGGTGTTTTCCTCTGCGGAAAGCAAGGCCCAGAGCGTTTCCTTTTCCGTATGGTCGGGACAAGCCGGATAGCCCGCCGCCGGGCGCACGCCTTGGTACTCTTCCTTGATCAGTTGCTCGACGGTGAGATCCTCGTCCTTGCCGAAGCCCCACTGCTCGCGGGTTTGCCGGTGAATGTACTCCGCGAGGGCTTCCGCAAATCGATCTCCCAGCGACTGGGCTAGGATCGCAGTATAGTCGTCGCCCGCGTCTTTGAACGTGTGCGCAAACGTTTCGACTTCTTCGCCTGCAGTCACCGCGAAACCGCCAATCGTGTCGACGCGGCCGCTCGCTTTGGGAGCGATAAAATCTGACAAGCTGTAGTACGTGTCGTCGCCTACCTTCTCTTTTTGCTGACGCAAGAAGTGGAAACGGCTGAGTTCTTCGCCAGCCGACTCGTCTTTCCAAAGCACAATGTCGTCGCCATCCGCGTTGGCCGGCCAGAGGGCGGTCACTCCGCGAAGGCGAAAGGCCTTCTCTTCGATGATCTGCTTGAGCAGTTTCTGGGCATCTTCGTAAAGCTCCGTCGCTTGCTTGCCGTACTTCTCGCTCTCGAGGATTTTCGGGAAAACGCCTTTGAGCTCCCAGGTCCAAAAGAAGGGAGACCAATCGATGTATTCCGCAACCATTGCCAGATCCACGTCTTCCCAAACCTTCAAGCCGTAACAATCGGGCTTGGCGAGCTCCGCTTTTGACCAATCCGTCGCGAAAGCTTTGGAGCGGGCTTCGGCCAGCGAAAGCACCTTGGCCCGGTTCTGGTTGCCTGCTGCATGACGCTCGCGCAGGCCGGTTTGGGCTGTATCTAATTCCTGGATAAACGCAGCCTTCTTTTCCGAATTGAGCAGGTCATTGCAAACGCCGACGACAAGAGAAGCGTCTGCAACATGAACGACCGGACCACTGTAGTGCTGAGCAATCTTGATGGCCGTGTGGGCCTTGCTCGTTGTGGCTCCGCCGATCAGGAGCGGCACGGTGAAACCGCGCCGCTCCATTTCCTTGGCCACATGGATCATCTCGTCGAGCGAAGGGGTTATCAAACCGCTCAGACCGATTATATCCGCCCCAATTTCTAGGGCTGTATCCAAAATCTTATCGCAAGGAACCATCACGCCGAGATCTTCGACCTCGTAGTTATTACAGCCGAGTACGACTCCAACGATATTCTTGCCGATATCATGTACGTCGCCCTTGACCGTAGCAATCAACATTTTGCCACGCGAAGAACTGGCGTTGTCCGCTTTCGCCGCTTCCATGAACGGAAACAGGTAAGCGACCGCCTTCTTCATCACGCGGGCCGATTTCACCACCTGCGGAAGGAACATCTTCCCTTCGCCGAAAAGCTTGCCCACGATTTTCATCCCATCCATCAGCGGTCCCTCGATCACGTCCAAGGGACGCGGCAGCTGCTGGCGCGCTTCCTCCACGTCTTCGTCGACAAAAGTGGAGATTCCCTTCACGAGAGAATGGGAGAGTCTCTCTTCAACCGAGTAAGAACGCCATTCGTCGACCTTTTCCTCGACCTTCTTGCCCGAGGCATTTGCTTTGACGGCTTCGGCCATGTCGATGAGTCGTTCCGTCGCCTCCGCGTTGCGATTTAGCAGTACATCTTCCACCGCTTCGAGCAGAGGCGGCTCGACCTCGTCGTAAACCGCGAGCATACCCGCGTTGACGATTCCCATGTCGAGACCCGCTTGGATAGCGTGGTACAAGAAAGCGGCGTGAATCGCCTCTCGCACGGGATTGTTGCCGCGGAAGGAGAATGAAATATTGGATACGCCTCCGCTCACGCGAGCATAGGGGCAGACTTGCTTGATCTCTCGCGTCGCTTCAATGAAGTCGACCGCGTAGTTGGCATGCTCTTCCATGCCGGTGCCGACCGTGAGGATGTTCGGGTCGAAGATGATATCTTCAGGAGGGAAATTGAGCTTCTCGACCAATAGATCGTAGGCACGCTTGCAGATTCGAACCTTGTCTTCACGAGTCGCCGCTTGCCCTTCTTCGTCGAAGGCCATCACGATCACGGCGGCTCCGTATCGACGAACCAAGGACGCGGACTCGAGGAACTTTTCCTCGCCTTCCTTGAGGCTGATCGAATTGACGACGCACTTGCCTTGCACGCACTTGAGTCCGGCTTCGATAACCGACCACTTAGAGGAGTCGATCATGATGGGCACGCGCGAAATATCCGGCTCGCTGGCCACGAGGTTGAGGAACTTCGTCATGCAGGCTTCGCCATCGAGCATGCCTTCGTCGAAGTTGATATCGATGATATTAGCCCCGTTCTCGACTTGCTGGCGGGCGACTGCAAGGGCGTCGTCGAACTTCTCCTCCTTGATGAGCTTCTTGAAACGCGGCGAGCCGGTCACGTTGGTGCGCTCGCCCACCATTACGAACGGTGCCTTCTCGCCTTTTACCTCGAAGGGCTCCAAGCCGGATAGGCGCAAGGCTTTCTCGATTTCGGGGATAGGACGCGGCGGATAAGAGCGAGCTTTGTCGGCGATGGCCTTGATATGCTCGGGCGTCGTACCGCAGCAACCGCCGATCAAGTTGACGAATTTGTTCTGGGCAAAGTCTTCCAAGAATCTGGCCGTGTCCGCAGGAAGCTCGTCGTAGCCCGTCTCGCTTAACGGGTTGGGCAGGCCAGCGTTCGGATAACAGGAGATGAAGCAATCAGCGCTTTTCGCGAGCGTCTCTATATAGGGGCGCATGTCTTGGGCACCCAATGCGCAGTTGATGCCGACGCTGAGCGGTCGAGCGTGGGCCACAGAATTCCAAAACGCTTCGATCGTTTGGCCCGAAAGCGTGCGGCCCGATGCGTCCGTTATCGTGACGCTGAGCATCACTGGCATCCGTTCGCCACGCTCGTCGAAGTACTCCTCGAGGGCGAAAATGCAGGCCTTGAGGTTCAGGGTATCGAACGTGGTTTCTGGAAGAAAGATATCCGCGCCAGCTGCGCCGAGGGCACGGATCTGCTGCAGGTAAGCAAGGCGGAGGTCGTCGAAGGTAACGGCGCGATACTCCGGACGATTCACATCAGGCGAAAGCGAAGCAGTACGGTTGGTCGGGCCGATCGCTCCCGCGACGAAACACTCGCGTCCAGGATTTTCAGCCACGAACTCCTCTATCGACTCTTTGGCGATGCGAACAGAGGCAGTGTTAAGGTCGTCGACAGCGTGCTGCAGGCTGTAATCCGCTTGGCCGATCACCGTAGCGGAAAAAGTGTTCGTCTCGATGATATCAGATCCCGCCTCCAGAAAGGCTTTATGGATTCCCTTGATAACATCCGGCCGGGTCAATGTCAGCAGCTCGTTGTTGCCCTTGAGGTCACTGGCATGGTCTTCGAAATGTCCCTTACGAAAGTCAGCTTCTTCAAGCTTATGGCGCTGGATCATTGTCCCCATGGCCCCATCCAAGAAAAGGATACGCTCGCCCAGCAAGTGGCGGAGGCGTTCGTAGGTTTTGGAAAGCGGAAGAGAATGCTGATCTAAAGTGGGCATCGTAAAACTGTGATTTTTTGGAACGAGCAAACCATGGGTGTAGCTGCGTTTTGCTCAAGCTCCGACTGAGCTGGCCTGGGATCTTCTTCGATCGAGTCCTGAGGCCACCTAGATCGCGCAAGTTATTACCGATAGTTTTAGGCGCTGGGGCTCAAGTTTTTCCCAAAACGCGCGATCTAAGACTACTCAACTAAGCACGCCTACTCACCGCTACGCATGAGCTTACGCCTTCCCAAGATTATCACTCACAAGTCAATCGCGACCGCTGCAGCACCAACCACAATCCAGAAACTACCATTTGGAATGACCCCGAAGGGAAAAATAACCGACCAGGACTACTCCTTCATTCGCGACCTCATCTACAAGGAGACACGCATCAATCTCGGGGACAGCAAACGCGAACTAGTGAGTGCACGCCTTGGCAAGCGTCTTCGTGCCAACGATATGGGAAGCTATACCGACTACTGCCAGATGCTGCAGTCGAAGCCCAACAGCGGGGAGCTCTACCACTTGATCGACGCGATCTCGACGAACCACACCTTCTTTTTCCGCGAGATCAACCACTTCAACTATCTGAACAGCCATATCCTTCCGAGCTTCGTTAACGGCCAGCTCGGAGCAGGCAAGGAACTCAAGATCTGGAGCTGCGCGTGTTCCACTGGAGAGGAACCCTACTCGCTCGCAATCGCCCTGGAGGAATTTCTCGGGAAGAGCCAAGGCCACGACTGGTCGATCCAATGCAGCGACATCTCCAATCGCGTTCTCGACTTCGCCTCCAAGGGCATCTACGACCGCGACCGCCTCAAAAATGTCAAAGACGAGTGGCTGAAACGCTACTTCCAAAAAGGCGAAAAGCAGATGGACGGCTACTTCCGCGTGCGGCCAGAAATCTCGCGTAAACTCAATTTTCAACGGCTCAATCTCTTCGCGCCGCAGTTCCCCTGGAACCAAAAGTTCCAAGTCATTTTCTGCCGTAACGTGATGATCTATTTCGACCGCGAAACGCAGCAAGAACTGGTTGGACGCCTTGCCCGACACCTCGTACCCGGTGGTTATTTGCTTATCGGGCACGCTGAGAGCCTAGCTGGCATCAGACACCCGTATACATCCATCAAGCCCGCCATTTATCAGCTGCCAGCATAGTCAGGTAGCGGTCCCCACGGCGTTCCTTTCGAACGCAAACGAACTAATTCACGATGCGCCTAGGCAGAATGATCGCGTAAAAAAACCGCTAATTGCTATTGATTCGCCCAAAGCCGAGTTGCCAGTGACGGATTCAGGCTCAAGCGTCTAGACAACGCTCGACTGTGAATCCCCTAACCATCAGCTCACCCGTGTCTGCCAACGACCTTTCCACCTCCATCCGCGACCTCGCGGGTACTGTAGGCGGCGAGACTAACGTCGCCGCTCTTGGACCCGGAGTCCTTTACCTTCTCAAGTTGCCGGATAGAGAGCCACACTACTTCTCTCAGAGCGAAACCGCCTTTCCGCCCGCCTTCTACAAACTGCTGGATGCGGCGACGACCTGGGACGAAATCGTGGTGGAAGATCATCGCGAAGCGTACCGGCAGGCCGTATCCCTTGACCAGTTCGAGACCGAGGCTCGCTATCGCATCCGCCTAAATCGCCGCGGTGGAACCCTCCCAGTGGTCGACTACCGTACCCTCATACGCAACGAGTCTGGCCAAGCGGTCGGTGTTGCTGGCCGCCTCGTCGACGACTCCTTCCGCAGCGTCGCCTTCGACGCCTTAGCCCGCCGGTCCTGGAAGGAAATCGCCACCAGCATGACCCGGCGTTACCTGCACGATTTCAACAACACTATCGCCGGCATCTATTCGCTCAGCGAGCTCTATGCCGAACCGGGCTCCGACCCGAAGTCCACCGCGGAGGCCATGGGCCACATTCGCGACTGCTCGGTGCGGGCTCAAGACCTGACCAAAAGGATCCGCCACCTCACCACTCTGGAGGCCGGTCAAAAAAGCTATTTCGACCTAGGATCTTTAGTGGAGGAACAAAAAGAGTACATGGAGGCACTTCTCCCGAAAGGCACCGTTATCGCGATCAAAGTCGAAAGTGGGGAACATCCCATCCAAATCGATGCCAATCGCTTCCGCCAAATCATCCTGCACCTGACCAGCAACGCAGCCGACGCTTGCGGGGAAGACGCTGCGATACAGATCCACGTTTCCCAAACTACCTCGGACGGTCGTGCCTGCGGAGTTATCGAGTTTTCCGACAACGGACCTGGATTCAAATCAGAGGACCTCGAGAACGCGACTACCGCGTTCTACACGACCAAAGGCAGTGACAATCACCCAGGACTTGGCTTGAGCATCGCATACAATTTCGCCACCGAACTTGGAGGCAGCCTCAAGCTGGGCAACAATCCGGACAAAGGGGCGAACATTCGCATCGTCCTCCCGCTTCTCGAGCGAGAAGAAAAACTGACGCCTCCCGAAACCGAAAATATCGCCACTGTCCCCGCCGCCGCAACGCGACAAGCTCCGGCCACTACGCAGCCAAGCTTACCCAAAAGTCCCCCGAAAGTGCTCGTCTACACGTGGGAGGACATCACTCGGCATCCGCTACTTATCGCCATGCACAAGGCGGGCTGGGATACTCGGATCCACCTTGAGCCCGGGCAGCTTCTACTAGATCTTTTGCAAGATGGCGAACAACTCGACGGTGTGATCGTATTCAAGAGTGCCCTAGACGAAAAAGCCGAGCCTCTCATTTCCGAGTTGGGTCACGCCCGCAACTGCGAGAAGGTTGCCCTGGTCGCTCTGGGAGAAAGCGTCGACGCCCTATCGGTTTCTGCAAAAAGAATTTGCGGAATGGTAGCCTCCGGCTCATCAAAACCTTCCGCCTTGCTCAACAAGATGGCCAGCTACTTCAACTGAGTCCCCCTCTCAGCTGGCAAAGCATGGCCCACCGACCTTCCCGAACGCACCCATGAGATTCTCCGAGCCGAGATCCAGCAACATCCTCGTATTAGACGACGACGACATAGTCCTCCTCGCCATGAAGGAAACCCTCGAACGAGAGGGCTATCTAGTAACCGCCTTCACCAGCCCAAACGAGGCAATCAAGGCGGTCGAAGCCAACCGCTTCTCCACCATCATTTCCGACCATCGCATGCCGGAAATGACGGGGCTAGAATTCCTCGACCTCTGCAAACAAAAGCAACCCAACGCGTCTCGCATACTCATAACCGGAGTGCTCACGCTCAACACCGTCGTCGAGGCAGTAAACAAGGGCGAAATCTTCCGGTTCCTAGCCAAGCCATGGATCCGAGAGGAGCTACTCGCTACCGTCGAAAACGCAGTCCAACGCTACGCGCTCGTTGAGACCAACGAGAAACTGCAAGCTGACACCCTCGACCTCAACGAGAAGCTCGTAGCTAGCAATACGACGCTGGAGGATAAGGTCCGCCAACTGCAGGAGCAAACCATCATGCTCGACGAGGCCAACCAAGCCTTGGAGAGAAACTTCAAGCACTCCCTGGAAATCTGCTTCCGCCTCATCGAAGCCTTCCATCCAATCCTAGGCCAGCAAACCAAGTCGGTCGTCTCCATTTGCTCCGAAATAGCCAAGTCCGAGCTACTCGAACCACGCGAGGCTGAAGTTCTCAAAGTGGCATCCTGGCTCTACAATCTCGGCCGCATCGGCTTACCCCGCGATCTTGTCTCCAAAAGCCTCAACGATGCTCAAAGCCTCGACGAGACAGAAGAGACACTCATGCGCCACTATCCGGTCTACGGGCAGACCCTCGCTTCCTTCGTCGAGAACCTAAACGAAGTAGGCCTAGCCATCCGCTACCACCGCGAACGTTTCGACGGGCTCGGCTACCCCGACCAGCTCAGCCGCGAGAGTATCCCCGTCCCTGCCCGCCACCTCGCGGTGGCTATTGGCTTCGTGGAGTGCAACCTGCCAAGAGACCAAGCCCTCGAGTTCATCATCCGCGAATCCGGCCGAGCCTATCATCCCGAGGCGGTGCGTCTTTTCATGAAGAGCTCGAACCTCACCAACCTACCTAAGAAGGTACGCGAGATCACTCTGGCGGAACTGGAGCCAGGCATGGTGTTGGCAAAAGGAATTTACAGCCCTTCGGGGCTCTTGCTAATCCCAGAGGACAAACGCCTCACGGGCGGCATCATTTCAAAGATCAAGGAACACGATTTCGCCAACCCGCTGACCCAGCGTCTGATGGTTTTTCGCTAGACGCCCGAGTCCACCACGTTCCTTACAACCTCCGCACTCAAACGGGGTTATACGTAAATCTTTTACGCGAGCCTCAATGAGTCTCGGCTCGAATCGGGATTAAGACGGGGGAATCTACCCTCATGAGTGTACCAGCCTCTATTTTGTCCTTAAGAAAAGCTGCCGCGATACCGATCTAGCTCATAATTAATAGCATTCCCACAACTCCACCGCGGAATAATTATGAGCAACCTCTCATTCGACGACACTACTACTAACACCTCTTTTTCATCCGGCAAATTCCTCACCTTCACCCTGGCCGAAGAGTGCTACGGAGTCGAGGTGCTCAAAATACGAGAAATCATTCGCATGCAGAAGATCACGCCTGTACCGCAAATGCCGGAACACGTGAAAGGCGTCATCAACCTGCGCGGCAAGGTAATCCCCGTGGTCGATCTCCGCGTAAAATTCAATCTCCATGCAGGTGAGGCTACCGAGCGTACCTGCATTATCGTCGTAGATGTAGACGGCGGACAAGGCGTCAACCAACTCCTCGGATTGGTCGTCGATGCCGTCGAAGAAGTTCTCAACGTTACCGAAGGAGACGTGAAGCCATCCCCCGATTTCGGAACCCGCCTCAGCACCGAATGCTGCCTCGGCATCGCCAAAATCAAAGACAGCGTCAAGACTCTCCTCGACATAGAGAAAGTCGTCTCCAGCGAACTCGAAGACGCCCTCGGCTTCTAGCGGATTAATTCCAGAAGCCCTCAACAACTCTCAGTCCCTCGCCCATCACGAAGGCCTGTTTTATTTTCCCATCCCTGACATCCCGTATGCTTAGCCCCCCCAAACCGCAGTCCTCTACCACGCTAAACGCATCACCTAGAACGAGCACAGACAGACATTTGACCTAATGAGCGGAGCCCCATCTCTCCCATCCCTTTTTCAGCAACGCGTCGTCGTCGGCGTCGGTGATCTGGCAGTATCCAACAACGCGAACGTGAACCTCAGTACGTTCGCACTGGGTTCCTGTGTCGGTATCATCGTCTACGACAAAGAAGCCAAAGTAGGCGGCCTGATCCATATCATGCTGCCAGACTCCACCCTCTCGCCCGAAAAAGCCCAGAAACAACCCGCCATGTTTGCCGATACAGGCATGCCTATCATGTTTCGCAACCTCTGCGGACTCCGGGCGGAACGCCGCCGCATGCGTGCTTTCGTAGCAGGAGGCGCCTCCGTGATATCGGGCTCAGACATGTTCAAGATTGGCGAGCGCAATATTCTCGCCGTGAAGAAACTCATCAACGCACTCGGCATCCAAGTCGTGAAAGCAGATGTCGGCGGCGTCAACAACCGCACCATCCATCTCAACGTCGGCACCGGTGAAGTGACACTAAAGACCCCCCTCGGAACATCGAAATTCAGCCTCGCCTAGCCATGACAGTAGAAGAACTTATCAAGAATACGGACACTCTGCCGCCAGCTCCTGAAGTACTCCCGAAGCTCGTCAAGATCATGAAAGATCCTGACACGGACGCGAGCGACATCGTGCAGCTCATCTCCACGGATGCGGCGATCATGGCGGGCGTTCTCAAGCTCACCAACTCTGGAGCTTACTCACCTGCTTCCCCAGTCACAGACTTGCAAGACGCCGTAGCCATGCTCGGCATCAAGGAAGTCTATCGCATCGTGAACCTCGTCTCCAGTGGCGACTACCTTGATGGAGCGCTTCCCAGCATGGATATCGGCAAAGGAAGCCTCTGGGCCCACTCCCTCGCCGTGGCGCTCATCATGGACCAGATCGCCAAGGAAGCCACCGACATGGAAGGCCTCCCATATACACTGGGGCTACTACACGACATCGGAAAACTCGGCATGCACCTCGGTTGCGGCGAGCAATACGTAAACATTTTCAAGAAAGTGGAAACCGAGCGCCTCAGCCTCGACAAAGCAGAGAGCCAGACGCTCGGATTCGACCACGCCCTCGCAGGTTCCAAGATGCTGGAAGAGTGGTCCTTCCCAGAGGAGGTCTACATTCCCATTCGCTACCAATACAATCCGACCGAAGCGCCGGAAGAACATAGAAAGCTCGCCGGAGCGCTACACGTCGCCAACTGGGGAGCAGCTGTTATCGGTTGCAACGATGGACGCGACAGCTGGGCCCTCGATATGATCGAAGGTGCTTTCGAAATCGATCAAAGCCAGCTCGAGCTCGCCATCCTTAACGCCCGAGAAAAGCTCGAGAAGGCACGCCACGCTCTCGAAGTAGGAGCCAACTGAGCCAACCGGCGATACCCGCACTCGCCGAACTGCTCGCGAGCCTGAGTACATAGCTCTAGCAAAAGTTGGCAGCCGTTGAGTAGTTTCCGCTAAAGCTAAGAATATTTAGGACGATGGTAGCCATTGAGTAACCTCCCAAAGAGACCGCGCGATAGCAAATGCAAAACTACGACAAGCTCCTCCAAGCCAATCTTCCCGACGCCCTGCAAAGCGCGATCGAGAATCTCGACGGAGCCTTCGACATCCCAAAGCAACTTCTGCAGGCTGATGTCAGCTCGCTAGAACCTCTCAATTGCTGCGTATTCGCCTACTTCGCTCGAGATGACGTCTTTTATCTAAACCAAAAAGGTCGCGAGTTACTTCGCCAAAAGCAACCGAGCTTCGAACGCAAAGCCCAATCTGCCCCGCCTATCTTTTGGCTGGAAGACGATCCAAATCTCCAGGCTGCAGACAACTACGTAGCGAGCCGCCAACGTCCGCTTTTCGAAACCCGCGAGCTCATTACCCTTTCGTGGGGAAAAACGTGGCTGCACGGATCGAAATTCCCGATCCGGTCCATTCTCGGACACCCCCTAGCAATCATTTTCGCAGGCCACGAGGTCCCTCCCTCCCAGCAGATCAAGCTCGTGGCAGAGCATTACCAAACCACCCAACAAGGCACCGGAGACAACTAAGATGAAGAAGAATGTACTACTCGTAGAAGACGATCCAGCCCTGCGCATGGTCATGCGCGAAGTCCTCAAGGACGAGTTCGACGTCGACGAAGCAGACAACGGTGACGACGGTATCCACAAGGGCCTCTCCGACACCAACGATCTCATCATCCTCGACTACCACCTTCCCAAGAAAGACGGCCTCCAAGTCATCGAAGCCGTAAAGGCAGCGCATCCGAACGTTCCAGTTATCGTTCTAACTGGCTTCCTCAACCCCGATTCCGAAGCCCAGTTCAACCAGCTCGGCGCCAGCAAGATATTTCCGAAGCCCTTCAACTACAGAGCACTCCTTGAGGTCGTGCGAAATCTGACCCTCAGCGCGAGCTCGCCCTCCGAGGTGACTGAGGTCCCCGTCGCTCCGAAGCCGTTCGTCCAGCCACAGCTTGCTCCTACTGAAACCGAAATGTTCGCGGACTCCCTCAGCACAGTAGCCGCCTTGGCGGAAAAACTAGAATTCCTTCAATCCGTTACCGAAAAATACTGGATAGAGCCCAGTGACATATCCACTATACGCGAAGCCGCACGTTGCATGGAAAACGAAATCCAGAGCTTTTACGGTAAGATCAATAACACCCTATTCGATGCCGGAGGTTTCAACTCTCCGCTCATCAGAAACACCAAGAAGCCACACCTCTCAGGGAATAACTGAGCCGTCGTAACAAAGCGGCTAATTCAGGTAAAAACGTAAAAAAAACGCCTCAGAAAAATTCCCAAAAGTCGATTTATAGAAACACTCTAAACTTGGCTGAGCATCCCACGCTGAACCGAGTTCATCACCGCTCACCCTATTAAAAGCCACTCAGCTTCCGGAAAATGAAAATTCTAATCGTAGACGACGATCCCGCAATCCGACTCCTGCTTTTCACCGTATTTGGCGAGGAACACGACGTATCTGTCCTGTGCGACGGCCATAACGCAGTATCCGTACTTTCCGACCCCAACCACCAGTTCGACGTAGTGCTGCTCGACCTTAAGATGCCACGCCTCTCTGGCGAGATGGTGCTCGAATTCCTATCCGGTTGGCAGAACATCAAGACTAAGTTCATCATCATCTCCGGGTTCCACGACGAGGCACGCCACTTCAAATACCCGAACTTGGTCGCCACGCTCGCAAAGCCCTTCAATATCAAGGAACTGGTCCGCATCGTAGAAACCTCGCAAGACAAGGTCGCGATCAGCTAGAGATTCGCAGACAGGCAATTTTCGCCGTATCAGCGGTTCGGATACTTCCGAATCGCTTTTTTGCGTCCAGGTCGCGGGAATGGAATGTTGAACTTAAGCAAAAAGCACTAATTCAAGACTGCATTATTCGGAAGGGTTCACTCTACATTTGCCAATTGGGACTTCGCACGTATCTTTCAACCTTTGGATTTCCCACCTCGATGAACCCCGCCGACTCCATCCTTGAAGATACACTCGCTCGCATCGGCCTCACTTCGACCGAGAGAGACGAGCACCGGGAGATCAAGCTCACGCAAGCCGAGGTCGATTGTATGCTCGAAGAAGCGTATAACCTCGGCATCAAAGAGGGAAAAAAGAGCCTGTTCCACGAAGAGGAGGACATGGGCACGCAACTCTTCCAGCAGTTGATGGAGTCCTTGCCAGACCATGTCTACTTCAAGGACTTACAGAGCCGATTCATCTGCGTAAACCGGTCGATGGCCACTTACCACGGAGTAGGCGAGCCTTCGGCAATCGTAGGAAAGTCTGACTTCGACTTCTTTGAGTCCGACTCCGCCCGCGCCAAGTTCGAGGACGAGCAGGAAATCATCCGCACCGGAAACGGATGGAGCTTCAAGGAAGAGCTCTCCATCCATGAAGGTAAAAAAGAACGCTGGGTCATATCCTCCAAACTTCCACTCTACGATCCCAACGGAAAAATCTGCGGCACCTTCGGTCTCTCACGCGACATCACGAAACAGAAAAACGCCGAGCGCGAAGTATTTCGCCAGCGTCGCTTGCTCGAAACAATCGTCCAAATCCTTCCTTGTCGCCTCTTTCTCCGCGACCGTGAAGGCAAATTCATCCTCGTAAATCAAGAGTACCGAAAAGTTGTCGGAATTCCAAACGACCTAGACATCACTGGCAAACTGCTAACCGACGTCATCAACGACCCCCGGGCGGACCGCGTATTGGCAGAAGACCTACAAGTCGTCGAATCCGGAGAAGCTATCAACAATAAGCTCGAGTACGACAAAAGCATACTCGCCGGCAATCGCTGGGTGCTCACCTCAAAAGTCCCCCTGCGGACCCAGTCCGACACCATCGAAGGTATCGTCGGCATGTCGCTCGACATAACTGAGCAGAAAAAGGCTGAGGAGCTTGCCCGCAATGCGAAGGAAGCGCTCCAAGCCAAGAACGAACAGTACGAGGAAGAACTCCTCGTCGCTCGCCAGCTTCAGGAGCAGCTCATGTCGATGGGCTTCAACCAGAGCCGAATGTATTCGAAGGATGGCGACAACTGGAGTTTCCGCGCCTGCTACATATACAAGCCAAGCCATCACCTTGCGGGCGACTTCTTCTATTTGATCCCAGTCGACGAAAACCGAATCGGCGTGCTCGTGTGCGACGTCATGGGACACGGCGTCAAAGCTGCCCTCGTCACTATGCTGATTCGCGGCCTCATGACGGAGATTCCTGACATCTTAGGCCACCCGTCTAAGGTCCTTCAACACCTCAACGAGACCATCCTTTCGCTCGCGGAAGACGAAGAATTCCCGCGTTTCGTTACTGCCGCATACCTTATCGTAGACCTCGAACATGGTGAAGCGATAATGGCAAACGGAGGCCACCCCTGCCCCATCTTAAAAAACACCGAAAGCGATTTCCTAGAGTGTCCCTGCGACATAGTCGGCCCCGCTCTCGGGCTCCTAGGAGGTGAACCTTTCGGCGACACAAAATTCTCGTTCGGTAGCGAGTCCGAACTTTTTCTCTTTACTGACGGCATTATCGAGCAATGTACATCCAGCGGCCAAGACTTCGGAAAAGACGGGCTCATACATGCTCTAGGGCTCGCCACAAGCCGCAATATCGGCGACCAGCTCGAGCAAGTTAAAACCTCTTTGTCGACCGCTCTCGAGGGAAGACCCTCCAGCGACGACATCTGCGTCGTAGCCCTGAAACTGACTCCCAACGCCTAAAGCACGGCACGTTTCAGGGAAAGGATTGCCGCCTCACTACTTCGCGAACTTAGCGTAGGCACGAGCCACTTGACCGGGGGCGACCTTGGAATAAGCCTCCTTCATGCGAGGCGGTAACGAACACTTGAGCAGCAAGCGCTCATTTTCACGGTCCACAATCATGAGTTTCATGATCTTGTCCCGGCACTCCTTAACCAAAGGAGACAAAATCGGCGATACAGGTTCACCCGACTCGTTAATCATCCGCAGTAACTCCAGACCCTTGTCCAAAACGCCCACGAACTTCTTTTTCTTTTCCAAAAACTCCTCGCTAGGAGGTTCACCCGTCGAGCGCATGAGCTGCCCTTCCTCGATGAAGAGTTCGTGCAGGTCTGAGCACAAACGTACGTGTTCGCGCAAAATCGCTTCGGTCTTGGCTGGGTTCATTAAAATCGGACTCGAGATATTAATCTTACTGTGCCTTCAAAAGTTGAAGGCGGGCCACAAGATCATCTTCCCAATTCAAGTGTTCAAGCCTCCATTGGGCCATTTCCTTTAGGGACCGCAGATTCTCGCCTAGATTTACGTCAGCTACCAACTGCGCATCTTCGGGATCCAGAATCTCCTCGTAGGCAAGCTTCGCCTTCTCCGGCAAACCAAGACGCTCGAAGCAAAGCCCGATTTGATGGATTGCCGGCCAGCGCCAAGCCGGAGCTGCGCTATAGCGGGCAAGAGCTTGATAGATGGTCAATGCACTTCGGAAATCTCCGTTCTCGTAAAACTCGTTTGCCAATTCATTGCCTGTGCGACGCTTCCAGTAGTCCGCATCACTTACGTAGCCCGCTTCCATGTTCGTTTGGGACTGCAAAATGTTAACTACCTCGCGAAGGGCCTCCGGCTTTCGATTGAGATGCTCGTAGGACTTAGCCAAAAGATATCGCAGCTCTGGATTGTGGGGACTTTCTGGATACTCATCCAAGAAGTGTTTCAGATGGGACACGGCACGCTGGTAGTTGGAGAGCTCATACAAAAGGTAGCACATGCGGTAGTGCACTCGGAGTCGCTCGACAGGCCTGAGCTCTAGGCGGAAAAGGGCTTCATAAAGCCGATAGGACTCCTGATACTCCTCCCGCTCCTTGTGCGTCTCAGCAATCGCAAGCTTCGCGTTCAACGAAACTTGGCGGTACTTTTCCAGCTGATCGAATGAAACGTTCAGTGACGAATTCAAAACCTTGTAGTAACGTGAAATCGCCAACTCCTGGGCACCCATCTCGCGATAGATATTCCCTAGGTCCATGTAGACTTCCGGCAAACGGCGGCTATCGGGAAACTCAGTGGCAAGCCGTTCGAAAATCGCCGCCGACTTAGGAAACATTCCAGCCTCGCGATAGAGTTCGCCCATCTTCGAAAGCACCAGCTCCTTCTCCGGAACTTCTGTCGGCACTCCGAGAGCTGCAGCGAAGTAGCGCTCTGCGAACTCGACCTCTCCACCTTTCCACTCGGTGATCGCAGCTTCGTAGTAGCGAAGCACCTGCTCGGAAGCTAATTCCGGATCCAACTCACGCTTCGGCTCCACGATTACTATCCGGTGCGGATCGAAAGCAGGCTTACCGTCCTCGTGTACGTCCGCGCCCTTCTTAGCCCCACCTCCATGTCCCGAGGAAGCATCAGCCGTTAACTCAGGGGCCGGAGAGGAAGCGAAAAGCAGCGACGTGATAAAACAGGCCAAGGCTGAGGGTATGAAACATCGTATGGTTTTCATCACTTTTCTTTAGTCAGGGTCGCAGAGCTCTTGATCGTATTGGTCGAAGGAGTTGCCGGAGAGAAGGGAACCATCGCACCAGTTTTTCCCCCGTTGGTATCCGTCTCGAAGTAGATCAGGACTTCTTCAGGTCTCAAAACGGACGAACGTTGCTCATCCAAGTCGAAATGTTCGACCATTTCTTCCTGCGCTCTGCTCCGCGTTTCAATCTTGCCTGAAACGATCTCGTGCGGAGCCATCTCAATAACGATTTCCGACAACATGGCAGCGTTATTGAGCTCGTCTTCCGACAATCCGCTTTCGATCAGGTAAGGCATATACTCGCTAGCGACGAAGTTGAACTCGGGAAGAGCCGGCGAGGGCGGGCGATCATTGACAGGGTCTATATCGGAAAATCTAAGGGCGGGCGGCGCGTCCACCGCCAGGTATCCCTCTCGCAAGGTTGGCTTCTTTTCAGTTCCACGTCCTATCAAGACCAACCCGCCTAATCGCTTCACCGAACTGCGGACCCTTTTCAAACGGGCCTTAACGGTCATGTTCGATTCACTAGGGGGCTCGTCAAATTCCGTCAGCTCATGGGCGTGCACTTCCTCCTCTTCCTCCTGAAAAGTATCTTCGGTCATCTCCACCTCCACCTCTTCGAACGCCGCCAACTCTTTGGTCGTTTTTGAAGGAGCAGAGTTTTCCACTTCGGCCCAACCGCGACGTTTCGCCCGCACGTGGCCTAGCTCGAGAGACGCGGCACTAGCAGGGCCACATAAGCTCACGAAAACGAGAGTCATTAGAAGCGATTTAAAAAGGGTATTCAGAGTCATTTTTTCAGTCTCATGGTAGGGTCAGGAGCGAGAGCAACCCCACCCTTTTGTATCGGTAGTAGACACGGCCTTCTTGAGTAACTTCACTCATTTAGAATCCCTTCGGAAGTCCCTCCGGTTCAATACCTTGGGCAGCACGGTATGTATCGAGCAAGTCCTGCTCCGTGTGCACATCGAGCGGACCCGCCCGATCGTCGTCAAAAAGGCTATCCATGGCGGAGGTAATCTTGTAAACATCCTCGTAATTGGCCAAGCGATCGACCGTCTGAGCCCATACCGCAAACGGCTTTGAAAGCGATTCCCCATCGCGGTAGGCCAAATCCACAGCCCGGTCGATCACCGCCGGATCGCACATCGGGAAATTGATATTGAAATTCACATGCACGTCACACGGGTGATTCTCCACGATGTGCTGAAAAACGGGTACCGACGGGACCTCGTCCCCCGCCAACTCAACGGGACGCCGCAAAACCGTCGCCCCAAAATCCAATGCCACACGAGCAATCAACTCGCTCTCCGTGGAAACCACAATCTCGTCCACGAGCTTCGCCCGACGCAGAATCTCCACCCCCAGCCCTACCAACGGCCTGCCCGCAAACGGAAGCAGATTCTTATAGGCCAGCCTCTTGCTGCCCAAACGAGCGATTATGGAACCAACGACGTACATAGACGAAAAGCCGCCCTAGGCAGGAATTGCCGGGGCATGCGGAAAATAGATGCGACAGTTGAGATTTTGCAAAACGACCTCTCAACAAAGCAAACGCCGGGCCAACCCATATAATCGAGAATTCAAGCCGTTATCTAAAAACACCTTACAACGAAGATTCTGTAAGTCGCCAAATGTTCCGGCAAAAGCTTCCTCTTCAAACTTAGCTAATGATTGGGATCAGCGACACCGGAAATGTCGGCCTCGCTAGCGACCGATCCAGCCCCAGCACCCCATCCGAAATCTACAGTCTCACCGCTCTGAATCCCTCACCCGAGAACATTCGCTCGAATCATGGAAGAGCCTCAAGCCAAGCCTCCAAAAGCGTCAACTCCTTCCGGTCAATCAAAGAGGCATCTACAAACGCTTCATACCCAGAAATCATATCGTCTCCTAAATTGGAAAGCCCTCCTTTAAAGGGCATCCTCATGAGTTTTTGGCAAATCTCTGCATTGTACAAATACCCTAGCTGCTCGTCCTTGAAATCGACTAGTAGGTCATGCTCGTTTCGATCTTGAAAAACCCCTGGAGATTGGAACGCCAGACGCATACCGTTTTCCCACAACAAGCGTTGTGCGATAAAGCTTCGCCAGATATCCGTCATGCGAAACGGGCAGAAGGAAGGCAGGTACAGCAAAGCAAAAACTCTGCTATCCCAGTGCGTGCACTGGCTGTTGAACGGGCACCAAGTACCCACTTCCAGAGCGAGCTTCCCTTCACCGAAGTAAATCGGAATCTTGCCAACGAACCGATAAATCGCGTCGACATCAGGGTCACCGTCCGCCAGAAACTGCACGACCGGGCAATCGAGCTCTGCGGTCCCACGCGAAACCTCACGCTCGCGCTGAATCTCAGCCAGAGGATATCCGCGCGGCCAGACGTTCTCTTCTGAGAACTCGTTGTAGATATTCAGCCAACCATCGGTCTTCACAAAAGACACGGATTCCACCCCTAGAACTGCGTTAAAAAAAGCCTCTGATGGGGTATTATCGTCGTCTAGATCGCAAATAACGGTGGCGCCAGCATGCATTGCGGCTAGATATCCAAAATTCTTCCGGGCATAATGATTCGCAGGGCAAAGCGCGGCAAAGCCCGGAAACATCTCCTCCTGTTTCGCGAAAGAAATGAAATGGCTCGGAGATACATCCACCGAAGCCGGCCCTTTTTTGTCCCCTGCGAGATAGAGGCCAAAGCCTGATGATTCGCACAGAGAAGCCGTCGATATCATCGAAGCAGAGCACGAATTTATAGTGGTGATAACAACAGCCTTACTCATATGCAGTCCAATAGCGTGATTCACAAAGCTCTATATACTCGTTGCGCTCGACGTTGCCCCTCGAGAAAAACTGGATGTACTTCCTCAACTCCTCACCCGGCAAAACCTCCAAGTCCCGCTGATACAAGGTCTCCTGTGATTCCCAAAGCAGAATATTAATTGTGAAAAGGCCTGCGAAAGCCTCCTCCCAGTTGTCAGCCTTGGAGTATCCGCCTAGATGGGTGAGTTTCGAATTCAGCGACGAGTTGCCAGGCACGGCCACGCGAAGAGCAGCGAGAATTTCAGTGGTCTGCTTTTCCACCAGCTCGGTAGCGGCCTCAGTTTTGCCGAGCTTGTTTCGCAAGCACCACTCCTTCAGAATCAATATCGTCCAACGATCAGCCAGCATGCCGACTGTATTCATACCGACGGGAACATCATCTCGCAGTCTCGCTTCAACACGAAGCGGTGAATAGTCGCGCAGCGAGGAGGTAAAAACATCCTTCCGATCCTCGAGCTTAAGTCGTAGTTCGTTTGAAATTACATCGATAGGATAAGGCTCCTTAGGCAAAGCCAGCTTGTCCAAAAACTCGATGGACAGCCTGTGCACGTTCAAAAAGTAACCATCACCCGGGTTCGGTGTTTCTTGGGGATTTTCCATAAGCACACTGATAATCAATCGCATGCGAATCGCAACGAAGTCAGAGCTGTCTGATGGATCGAACTGATACCCATGTCACGCACAAAGTTCCTTAATGTGGCAACCCACTCACATGATTCCACTGTCAATCTCTCCGCTCAACATCATTCGCGAAACCCGGCGAGAGCTGAGGCTTGATTTGCAGACTAAGCAGCAAAGAAATTACGATCCTTGGCAAGAAAAGCTACTCGAGGCCCAGCAGGGAAGCTAGCCCTAAGCTTGGTGGGAAACCGGACACTTGGTCCAACGGTTCAGTCGGTTGAGCCTCTTTAAAGAGCCATAGAAATTATTCGCCTGAGAAAGCGGGGCCTGAATTGGCGCAAGTCAAAGCGTGTTTCCGCTAAGGCACGGGTCTTCCGACCTGCTTCTTCCAATCCTTTCCGATCACTCAAAAAGCCTGACAATTTTTTGCCAACCTCTATCGGATTCGGTCCACTTGCGACAGCACCAACCTTTTCCTCGCCTACAAATCGAGCAAGCTCCGTATCTGGGCTAGCCACCGCAAACAGAGGAAGACCAGCCATCGAGATCTCAGTTAACCGAGAGGGTAGAGAATACCTTGCATAGCCGTCTTCCGCTTTTGCATCAAAGTTAAACCCGATCAACGCGGCATCATAGCGAGCCAGTCTCGAGAGCAAAAGCTCGCCTGTAGAAAAACCCTTCCAGTGAATTGCGTCCCCTAACTCGACGCCCATCTCGACGAGGCTCTGGATTCGATTGGGATGCACGTACCAATCGATAGGCCCAAGATCAGGAACCTCTTTCTTGCAGTAGCTCCAAACTGATTCCAAAAAGCCAACGGTTTTAGGATTCCAAACATTTCCGAGCATCACCAATCGACCAGGCCCCATAGACTCGACTCGTGGCAAATCCGACACGTTTTGAAACAACGCTGAGACATGCTCTACGGGGCGTCCAATCTTTCCTCCCAGAGCTGTACTCAACGAATCAGTTAACGCCCATACCTCTGATATCCTCGGCAGCAGAGGATTCAAACGATTCAGGAATAGAGTCTCGTCGTGAGGCATGAAATCCATAAAGTGCTGAACAACCTTCACCGATTCCGGCAAAACCTGCAGAACCGAGGACAGCAAAAAAATATCGAGCTCGTTAATTGCTGTTGCGTAGACGATATTCGGCTCGAATCCCTCTTCCGTCAAAACTGCCTCAATTTTCCGAGGCGTCCCGTCCTTGATACAAACACTTCGCTTGAGCCAAGGCTTTCCCGTACCCAAGCTAGAAATACTGAACAAATTTTCCTTCGGGTAGCCGGAAAAGTAGCGTTGTATTAGCACTCCAGTACCGTGACCGTTGTTCAGAGTCTCGGAAGTTAGTATCAGGATCTTCGGCACATCTTGGAAACGCACCTCTTCTCCTTCTTCCAAAATAAGACTTTGCCGCGATTCCCGATCTTCAAGATACTCTAGCAACGCATCAGACATACGATTAAGAGCAGGAGACAGTATTCGCTCCTTAGGGATACCAAGGCTTAAAAGCTGCCTTTCAATATCTACCGCGAATTGGCTCGCCAGAAGCACGAGATCCCAGTCGTTCTTGAGCAACTCATCAGCAGAAAGTACGGGAACATTTTCGAATTTCGTACCCTGCCTGTCAGTGGAGTTGTCGCAGAAGGCCACCAACTCGATTTCACTTAGAGATTTCAGTCCTTCCAATGCCCTCAAAGCAGTCGATCCGGTCCCGAATATAACTAGCCGAGTCTTTTTTGTATCGATTATATTCATACTACAGCGCTCTTGATTTGACATCGGGCCGCGAGAATAAGTCTCACTAGCAGCATGACCGACACAAGAGAAAATTTAGACACAAGGCCTTCTGACGCACCGACTCTTTCGCGCTGAGTTCAATGTCCCAAATATGCTTTGACTTGAGTCTTCATGAAACTAGCACTCGGTTCGATGTGGGCAACCCCCTTGAAAGAATGAAGCTGTTCGGTAAGCTCGCGAAGTCCAGCGAAGGTTTCGCTCAATCCCTTTGCAACAGACCTCATCAATTGTTAAGGACCAAGCCAAATTCAATCTGCCTTAGGCCCGAAGAACATCGAACCTACCGATCGCGTACCTGACCTCATGCCCGAACACTTCTCCTACGCAATCGATGCTAAACTGCTCCTTGTTCCTCGCATGATTCAATGGCGAGCAGCGCTGCTACTAGCCGCCTCGTCACCAAACTCGCACCTCTTTATCCCCTCAGAGCTGGAGAAAGAACATCGAAACAAACTCCAACGCATCCTAGGTAGCGAGGGACTCGCCATTGAGCTTGTCGACAAGGATGAAGCCCGACATTTGCAGCCAGATATCGAGATCGGCCTCGATCGCGCGACTCGCTTCACTCGTTGCGCATACTACGTGTTGGCGACTCACAAAGAACCTGTCCCCAAGGAATCGAACATCGATTGCTACCTAGCATCGAATCCACCAAATTTCGAAAATTTCTTCAAAAGTAGGTTTAACACGCACTGCCCCCCCCTCTATTGGCCACCGACGAACGAGCCTCGATCACGTCCCAGTTCGTCGCCGCGCTTCGTGGTCCTAAACACAAACTCCTCTCGGGAAAATCCTATCCAGCGTATCCAAAAGCTGATTCCTAAAGAATATCCTATAACTCGATTTTCCATTACTTCGGAGCCTACAGAAGACAGCGAAGAACTGGTTACGAAACTTCTCCCATCAACTCATCTTTTGTATCATATCGAAGCAGACGAACGAAGAACCTCGTTCGCCACCTCAGCCAACAACGCAGGTATCAAAGCGATTCCCACTGAGCTTTCGAAAGATATCGAACAAACTGTCCCTATCGGTAACTTGCGGCTCCAAGAGGCATTGGAAAAACTCGAAGAGCATCCGTTTTACAAGGACAGGATCCGCCCCAAAGCAATCCGTCTCGTAGAATGGAGCCAAGGCAAACTGGACAGTTTGGACGAGCTCTACTCCTTATTACAAAGTCTCGTACCAACATGTGACCCAAAAGACGCTTTAGCTTGCCTGGAACGCCGACTCAAGCCGAGCGAGCTCCCCATCCTTGACGAGGACACGCTCAAGCTCGAATGCCAACTCAACTTCAGCAACTCCTTCCCAGCCCCGTCTCACACTTGGATGGGCCTCAAAGACTACCAACACGGAGCATACACAGCTAAAAACAGCAGCCTGCCCGCACAACTTTACAACAATCTGGATAGAGCTGAGAGCCACAGCCGACTCTATTCTAGCATCGTCGCGGCACTCTCTGGAAAAATGGAGGACGCACGCTCGAGCCGTCTCTATCAAGACCTACTGAAGACGCTCGCGCTCAATCTCCTGCGCTACGCTCCGAACCCTGATTGGTTTCTACAAGTACAGCGCATACACCGCCTCGAGCCAGAGTTTGTAAGCGTGTGGAGCGACGAACTCAGCTACAGCGCTCGTCAAAGTCCTGTAGACCAACGGTGCTTAAAGGAGATCTGCAACACAATCGTTGGAGGCATTTTGTTCGGTGTAATGCAAGGAGCTTCGCTTTCAGCACTTAGGTTCGAATCCCAAGCCAAGCTCGCCTCAGACTATGCCGAGAAAGCGGTCGCCATCAGCACCAAGCCGGAAGCGCTACTGGCAAAAGCGATTGCCCGATGCGCATTGGGCGACACCGAAACGGCAAAAGAGACGATCAAACTTTGCTACAAAAATCACCCCGAACAATCTGGTCTGTTTGGTGAAGTTGCGATCGCCCACTACACATGGAACCTCGCCAGGACTTATGACATAACTTCAAGGACCGAGCTCGCGAAGGAAGTACTAGAACTTCATCAAGCCGATTACGATGTCGGTAAATCAAAAGCAGACCATCTCATCTTCCAAGCCCACCTCCATTTGCAAATCGGCGAACTTGAGAAACAGGAGACGGTGCTTCTGGAAACCTACCAAAAATTCGAAGCAGCGCGAGACGGACGCTACTTAAGCGCTCTACACCTTATTCAAAAGCAAAGAAAAGACCTAGCGCTAGCCCAGCTCCTAAAAGACTTCAACGCCGGTAGATTGAGTCAGGAAGGTTTGGATACAGCAGCATGTCTGCACTGGCAACAGCATCGATCCATAGAACAAACGCTGGAAATTTTCAAGCCGTCTGAACCACTCAATTTGCGACCTTCAAGATATAGGGTCGCAGCCTGCATGCTTGAGGAAGGAGTATCCCTAGAAGATTCAACACAAGTTCTGGACGCGGAAATCCTACCTTCCTATTTAGACCTTCCGTTGTATTGCGCTTCACACTACAGATCCCTCGGCGATCTGCCGTCCACTCTTTCAGAATACGAGCGACGAAGCGAACCTCTCAATTTCGAAGAAAAAATTACAGCTTCCGGAGATTTGACTTTCCGTATCCTCGCCAGCATACAAGAGGAAACTCTGAATCCGGACAATACCCAAGCCTCGCTGCAAAAGACTGCCTATCTGAAGCAATGGATTGAAAAACAGAGTCGCGAAAGAAACTTGGGCTATTTCGAGACACATTCCCTCTCGCGGTGCTACCTGTACCAAGGAGACAGTGCTCTAGCAGCCCTTTATTATGCAAATTCCACCCGCCTTCCCACCGGCGATCAGGGAGCATGCCTTTACCATTCGTTCGACATGGTTATTCTCGGTAGAGAAAAGGATGCCCAACACTTTTTCGACCTCTTCGTTTGGCAGTTTGTCGACAACTCCAATTGGCTTCTGTGCTACGCAGGACTCGGGCTGTTAATCGATAGGGAAGAAAAAGCTAAGGAAGCCCTAACTTACCTCAAGTCCATAAACCCTGACTATTTCTACCGCCCGGAAGCAGACGTTATGTCGCTCTTTTGGCTTGCCGGCATTTCCAAAGCGACAGGGGCCGAGAGCTCCTACCACGAGCTCCGAAACCTCATCGAAAATGAATACTCAAACTCGCCAGCGACCCCGTATCTACCACTCTTGGATCGGTTTGAAACAGGTGGATCGGACAATATGCGAGAATCGATCCCTTTCTTCGACTACCCCAGCGCCGATGAGCGGGAAGCTGACGCAAAATTCTACAAATCTCTCGGTTACCCGAACTCCCATCAGTGACCAACAAAATGCAGTCACGCACTGAACGCATGCGTAAGCTGGCAACCCTACTTCGGCAGCTAGGGTGCAGCACGATTCCAAACAATCCAATCGGATTGGAAGGAGTCAGTTCCAAATGCGAACTGGCCCTCGAATTCGCAAACGCTGTTTGGAAGCACCAGGGGGACCCGCGACTGGCAGACGCTGAACAGCTCGTGGAAAGACTCGCGGATCACGTCGCATCCGCCACCACATTGAAAAAGTGTTTAGAAGTCTACCGATCGAGGGATTCCAAAGCGGACCCGGATCCAAACGACCCAGTCGGATTCATTCTCAGACTACAGTACGAACGTCTGGCCGCTCTTAAGCCTCCGACAAATCGTCTAGAGACCCTCCTGACCGAGGCGGGTCAACATAGATCAAACTCTGATGACGAGCTCCTTGCCCTCGCCGAATCTATCGTATTTCGCCTAAACGAACCTGGGGCCGCCTTACAGACGTTAAGGGCTCTCGCAGCGATACAGCCCGACAATTGGGGGATTCAGATCCTTCTCAGACTCCACAGCGAGGAACTACCTAACCCAGTCGAGCAAATCTCGAATTATGCGTACCTCCGGCTGAGCAGCCTGATGTTCCACGCCAAAGGCGACACGCAAAGTGCCGTCGAAGCAATGTCCAGAGTGTATCAGGATGAGCCGGGAACCTTCGACGCGTTTTGCTGGCTAGCCGATATGAGCATGCGACTCAAGCGATTCAAAGAAGCAACAGAACTTTTCGAGCGCGATATATTCACAGACCAAGCATCCGCAGGATGGATACAACGATACTTGGACCTTCTGGTACTCACTCAAAATTGGGGTTCAATTGCGAAGTCTGCAGAATTGATGGTGAGGAAATTGCCCCGTAGTCCATCCAACACAGCTGAGATCGCTCACGCCTTGTACTTGGCGAGTAGATTTTCCGAATCAGAATTTCAGTTCAACTCCATCTCGAAATTTGGCGGCCTCGACCAGAGGGTCCTCTATTTAATCTTTTGCTACAGGGTCGAAACAAACCAGAAAGAAATGGCGCTGGAACTACTCGACTATCTCGAAATTCCAAACACTGCGTTCGCCATGAATGCTGTCAGATTGAGCAACTGCCTACATCGCTTAGGTAAACCGGAGCTCGCAATACACCAATCAGCGAACAGCAACGCTTCTCAATATCCAGGTACTCATGACAGTCTCTTTGGAAAAACTCTAGATTCGTCGTTAGGTCCCGCGAAACTCAACCTGCAAGCAAACTTCCCGACGAGTTGCAAATTAGTCAAATCCTTCAATAACCTGCTCCCGCATCCTGGTTACTCCGGCATAACTGATATCCATTTTCAAGATACAGAATTTCGTGGGCCACTGACCTGCACCTGTGCGGAAGCTTATCTCCTCGAAGCATTCGTTACGATCGCCAAGCCCCAAACCATCGTAGAAGTCGGTTCCTACATCGGATGGAGCAGCGCTCATATAGCATCACCCTCGAAGAATCCCATAGTCTGCATCGATCCCTTCCTCGACGACGAGCATCCGTTATCGACTCCGGAGCACAGCGTTCGCTCACGTTTTCTTTCAAACATGAACGCTGCAGGGCTCGACCATAAATTCAAGCTGATCAGCGAATCAACACCCTCCGCCTACGACAGGCCTGATTTCCCCCCTTCAGTCGACTTTGCCTTCATCGACGGTTGGCATCAGGCAGGACAACCGAGCAAAGATGTCATCGGCATTCTCCCAAAACTCTCCTCAGGTGCCGTCATCGCCCTGCACGACCTTTGGATACCGGACGTGAGGGATGCCCTTGTTCTCCTGTTGGCCCAAGGATGGCAAGCTGCGATCTGTAACACTGCGAATCACCTATGTTTCGCATGGAAGCAAGACTCCCCGGCCTGGCTTGCATCTTTCGACGAAATTCGAAGACTGGATAAAGTCACTCTCGTTGCGGCTGAACAATATCGTGGGGCTTTAGGCCTAACCCGTGCCTCCCTTGATCAGTCCGTTAAAAACCATCCAAATTCCCAGTTTCATCCAGATCGCTTCATTCATCTAGATTGATGGATCAATCGGTCGCCCAAGCAGACCAGACATGACCCTCCTATCAGACAAAATCCTTGGATTGAAGGTATCCTCGTTGAACGAAACAAGCCTCCAAGCCACACACTCGCAAAAGCAGTCGGACCTAATCAGAATTCACGATTGATCAAAACGAGTCCAAGATTGATCAATCTCACAATAGCATGAGAAAAATCATCATATTCGGAGCAGGGCTGGGAGGCCGACGAGCAAACCAATGCCTTCGCCGAGGCGATAAAGTCATCGCATTCGCAGATAACAATCCCAACAGACAGGGTGAAATGTTTTTGGGTAAGAAGATCATGTCTCCCGTGAGCCTAGCCGAGGGAAATTTCGACGGAATACTTATAGCGAGCCAATACGCCCCCCAGATTTTCCAACAGCTTGTAGAACTTGGTATCGATCAAAAGAAAATAGAAGTCGCGGACTACGACATAATCCTAGGCAACTACGAAGTCCCCTCTTCGTTTAAATGGGGAGTCTTCGCAACCATCGCCCTACTCGCAGCGGTTGTCGCGGCGATAATAGTCCTCTGACAATAGTCCCCGCACGGCGCCTTTCATGAATCGCTACGAATTCTCACCGACCATCCTGCAAAGGCTGTACCGTGCCACAAGGGATCCAGGGCATCCTCTAGGCTCGTTTCGCATCACCGGTCGCAATCGATTCAATTGGACACTTCATAAGACTCGACTGCGTCCGAGCCGCATCTACTTCACCAATAACAAAACCGTCCCCAAGATCACGATCTATATTTCAGGGTCCTTTGGCGATATCGCCATGAACTCAGGTATCACGGCCAAACTCAAAATCCAGTATCCCGAAAGCGAAATAACGCTAGTAACCCACCCAAAGTTCAAAGAGGGAGGACTGCTGAACCCAGACTATGATAAAATTTCCACCTTTCCTAGTCCTTACAAAGAAAAGGACATCTGGAAGCTCAGTTATCAAGAAATTCGCGAAATTTGCTCCGTCCTCTGCCCTGACCAGGACCAACTCATAATCTGCCAACCGACAAACTGGTGCGATCAATACCTCGTGCGCACCCATCTCTACGCCATGCAGCACAAACTCGCCGGATTAAGAGATGACAAGAAAATATACCCTCGACTCATCGTACCTAGCTTTTGGATACATAAAGCTAAAGAGTCCATTCCAGACACCCCATTCATTTGCCTTTTCCGGGCAGCTAAATCCGTACATTCAGGTAGCTTCTCTGAACGTTTCTGGAAGAAGCTAGCTCTCAACCTCATCGAAGAGGGATATACGATTCTCGACAACACCCAGGAACCGCTCATTCCAGAGTCGCCGAAATACAAGACTATCGGTCATAAATCTTTCCTCGAATCTGTAGCAGTATCTACTCTTGCGCAAAAAAGTATTGGTCTACGCAGCGGGATGCTGGATGCGATCGCCTTTTCAACCAGAAAACCACTGTACTGCCTCAACCCGAGGCTACGCCACCCCACCCTCACTTTCCCAGTCGTTGAATGGGCCGGATTCCGCAAGATGGGCGCCGAACATGTACGAGACTCTGTCAACGACCTCCAGAACCTCTTAGAAGCAGAAACCGAACTAAACAAGTGCCTCAATTGGGCTCTACGTGAAACATAGTGAAAATCCTGCTTCTATCTGATTCGGGGCTAAACCCATACCATGGTACAGGAGCTTGCCTCTGCCGAAACCTAGCAAGCTACCCGCAAGAGCATCTCATGAATCTCTTTTGGTGCGATCTCGGAGAGCCAAGCTTCGATAATTACCTGCAAGCGAGCAAGCTATCTATCGGCCCTAGACACGAGTATCCAGCCTTCCGGCGATCGCTATACAAGTGGAAAGCAAAAGTTCGCTCAATCGGAAGACAAGCCAACCTAGCCTCCGGCAAATCAATCGCGAGTAGGAGCAGTATCCAAGCGGCGGTGACACGTTTCCAGCCAGATGTCGTTTACAGCACCGCTTGCGATATAAACGGGCTCTGGCTACTAGAGGATGTCTTAAGCTACCTACCACCCGAAATACCTGTCGTTCAGCATTTCTTGGATTTCCATCCGCTGTACCAACGTCCCGCCATAGAGCAGTCGCTGCGAAGACTGGAGCACCGCCTCACCGAGGTATGGTCACTCGCTAAAGGTCTTGTACCCTGCATAGACGAAATCGTCGGACGTCCAACCCGACACTTCCCGCTTTTCTCCTGCGACATCGAATTCTTCAAACCGGGTCGCGGACAAACAATCTGTCCTTCGAAGCCGATACTAACTGGCAATGTTTGGCTACCAGAGATGGTGTGCGAGACAGTAAGGCTTTGGCAATTGGCTCAGGATCGCATTCTCGGCCTTCCGCCAATCGATTGGTATAGCAATACCTTCGCCCGACAGTCCGTTGCGAGCGTCCCGCTCGACTCCGCCATCCGGTTCAAAGGTTTCGCCCGTGCATCGAAACTAGCAAAACTACTGTCCGATGCGGATCTCGCGGTGCTGCCTTTCAATCAAAGACCTTACACAAGACCCGAAGACGAATATACCTACCACAAAGACTACAGCCTTTATTCGCTTCCGTCCAAACTTACTGAATACTGCGCCGCCGGCCTACCCGTGCTTTGCCTTGGTACCAAAGAAACAGAAACAGCTCGTTTCGTTCAAGAAAACCAAATCGGCATATCGATCGCTGTAGAAGAAATCGGGACCGCGCGCAAACGCTTGTTCGAATTCCTAAACGACCAAGAGTTTCGCCAGAGCTGCTCCGAAAACGCCCGCAACCTCGCAGTTCGGGAATTCGCCCAGCCCGATTATCTAAGAACGTTGCTCAGAGAATTCGAAGAAGCGCGGACGCGCTTGAAAAAACCCGCTCAGCGTTCGCCCCAAGCATCAACGATCTGACGAACCGTTTCCTCCAACGAGACGGAAATGTCCCAACTCGGATAGTCCCTCCGCATTTTGCTAAGATCACTGTAATAACAGATATGGTCGCCGATTCGGTTCTCGTCAGAATAACGCCTCTTCATCGCTCTACCCGAAAATTTCTCTACGAGAGCAAAAGCTTCCAAGATAGAGCAACTGTTAGCTTTGCCGCCCCCGATGTTATACACCTCGCCACAACGAGGAGCTTCTAGGAACGCTTCCATGAAACGGGCAACATCGAGCGAGTGAATATTGTCCCGAACCTGTTTGCCCTTGTATCCTAAAACCGTATACTCTTCCCCAGATAAGTTGCATTTGACAAGATAGCTCAGAAATCCGTGCAACTTCACTCCTGTGTGGTTCGGACCCGTCAAGCACCCGCCACGTAGACAACAAGTCGGCATCCCAAAATATCGCCCGTACTCCTGCACCATAACATCCGCAGCTACCTTGGACGCGCCGAAAAGGGAGTGCTTCGATTGGTCTATGCTAAACGACTCTGAGATCCCATTCTCGAAAGCCCTATCGGCATATTCCCAGCGCGTGTCGAGCTCCGCTAAATTTAGTTTGTTCGGAGCATCTCCATAAACCTTATTAGTCGACATATGAACAAAGGGCGACTCGGGGCACCCCTGACGGGCAGCCTCAAGCAAATTAAGAGTGCCCACAGCGTTCGTATCGAAATCGTCAAACGGTATACTCGCAGCACGATCGTGCGACGGTTGAGCCGCCGCGTGGATAATAGCGTCAGGCTTAACTTCCTTAACCAGATCGTGGATAGCAACGCGGTCCCTTATATCCACTTCGTGGTGCTGAAACGAACTCAAACTGCGAATAAGCCTTTGCTGATTCCAACGGGTATCGCCTGACTCGCCAAAAAAGATAGCACGCTGGTTATTGTCGATACCATGCACGGTATAGCCCTTGCGGTCGAAAAATGCGCTCACCTCGGAGCCAATCAAGCCAGACGAACCAGTTACAAGTATCCGTTTCATTAGAAGTTCTCAAAGCAAAAGTTCCTATACCAATCAACATATATCTCCCACCACCCTCTCATCCGCAATCGCTAGGCGTAATTTGACCTGCCTGGATCCCGGCGAAGAGGGCGCAGCGTCACACGCTGCGAAAGCGAGTCGCCCAGATTTATCCGAGCGTCGTAGAAATTTGGTGACAGCCGCAGCGCTTCGCTAAAAAGTTCCATGGCCGCTCGCTCCTGACCCAGCAAACGCATCGAGACGCCTAAATTATTCGCAACCTCAGCAGTGGCTCCAAATTTCCCTGCTCGTTCCCAACGTTCCCGTGCGTACTCGGGATTCCCTTGCATGTAGGAAATCACGCCACGAGCGAAATTCAGCCTCCAACCCTCAGGTACCGCTTCAGGTCCCTCCGGTTCGAGAACTTCATCGCGATTGCTACCCACTGGAAAGGCTAGCTCAAGGTATTCAACTGCCTTTTCCCAGTCTCCTCGAAAATTCGCCAGTCCATACATCGACCACGCAATTACCCGGTCACTATATCCCGATCGCGAGAACAAGTTTTCGACATCCCCGTAAGCATGCTTTTGCAAAGCTCTCGCGAGTTCGCAGTTTTGACGGTCTAGGTTTCTGGATACGCTTCCAGAATAGTGGTACATCTTGTACCCAATCTCCCTGACTAGCTCAAACCGAGCTCCAGCCAACAATGCTCTCAGCACAATATCGGAGTCTTCTGGTCCAGTGAGGCTCTCGTCATAGCCGATCTCGCGGAAAACCGAAGTGCGGAACCCGATCTGCCCAATCCCAGGAAGATAATTTCGCTCAAACAACCGACAAAGATCCTTCCCCGTCTTTAGATAAGAGGGAATCCGCATCTTCTTTATCAAGGAGCCGTCCCCTCCATCACGAAGCTCCAACTCGTCAGCGATCGCATCGATCTGCCCACGTTGAAAAATCGTTCCAAACCGCTCAACACGGCCAGCGCACAATACGTCATCGGCATCAAGAAGCATCGTGTATTCAGTCTCCACTCTTTCCAGCCCTCGTTGTCGCGCATACCCGAGGGAAACATGATTTTCGAGTTGAACTATCGAGCTGACAGAAAGACCCGCTCGAATCGCGGCATCAACAGTATCATCCTGAGAGCAGTCATCAACCATTAGTACCTCGCAACCCTGCGACAAAGCCGATCTCAGGCAACGTTCAATGGTTTCCGCCGCATCCCGCGCCACGACTAATACGCACATGGAGTTCCTTGCCACCGCCCAAACCTTGCTTGGTTTTGACTGAACTAGGCGAGCTTTAAAATCCGCAAGAGGCACTTCGACCATTGGCAGCTACCACACGGCGAAAACGAACCGAAAAAAATATCCAAAGGAATTGGCTGGATAATCCGAGGGAGCTTAACAAGCATCTTTATTATATGAATGTTCTCGTCATCGGAGGAGCTGGATACATCGGAAGCCACTGCGTGCGCCAACTACAGGCCGCTGGTCACAAGCCCGTCGTCCTCGACAATCTGGTCAAGGGCCACCGAGCCTCTGTTCCAGAAGACGTCACATTTCATGAGGTCGACCTTGGCGACGCCGCCACGGTCTCTAAAATCCTCAAAAAAGAAAACATCGACATCGTCATGCACTTCGCCGCCTTCATCGAAGTGGGCGAGTCCATGCAGGATCCCCTCAAGCACTACGAGAACAACGTCGCCAAGACTGTCTCCCTGCTGAAGGCTATGCGAGAAGCGGGCGTGAACAAGTTCGTCTTCTCCTCCTCTTGCACCGTGCTGGGCGAGGAGGCGAAACCTCCTTTCACCGAAAACATGCCCTTGCGCCCCATCAGCGCCTACGGCCAGACCAAGGCCGATGTGGAAGTCATCCTCCACTACTGCACCAAAGCCTACGGCATGTCGGCCGCGATCTTCCGTTACTTCAACGCCTCCGGAGCCGCTGAAGGGGGTATGATCGGCGAGGACCATTCGCCCGAAAGCCACCTCATCCCCATCGCCATCCAAGTCGCCCTCGGCCAACGCGAAAAGATGATGGTCTTCGGGAACGACTACCCCACGCCGGACGGAACCTGCCTCCGCGACTACGTGCACGTCGACGACCTTTCACGCGCCCACATCGCCGCTTTTCCGCTCCTAGAGGAAGAGGGTAAACTCCTCACCTACAACCTCGGTACCGGCACACCCGCGAGCGTGTTGGAAATCATAAAAACGGTGGAGGACGTTTCCGGACACCCCGTCCCTTATGACTTAGCGCCCAAACGCGCAGGCGACGTCCCCGCCGCCTACGCCGACAGCGCAAAGGCTAAATCGGAACTGGACTGGACACCAAAATACGGCACTATACGTAGCATAATCGAAACCGCGTGGGCATGGCATCAGTCCCACCCAAAGGGCTACGAAGATGCTTGACCCTCGTTGAAGCGTCCCAATTTTTCAAATACACCCCAACTCTGTAGTCATCCCCCAACTACAGGGAGCCAGAAACCCAACTGACGAGCATTTTACATCCGCGTTTAGGTATAAACGCCAAAGCGTGGGTTGTTGCATTTTTCGTTCGTGTTTCCAACAGTACCCGCTCCTTGAGTCCTACTTCTCGAACCAACGAATCCCACCCGATGACCCAACCCGACGCTTCCGCAAACAATCCAGCGGAAGACTCGCCAGCGACTTCGGGCCTTGCCGACTCCATAATGGAATACTCGAGCGAGGGCATCATTGTCATCGACCGTACCGGCCGCGTCCAACGGGCTAACAAGTCAGCCCTCCACTCTCTCGGAATCGACGCCGCAACCATAAAAGGAACCTCTATCAACGAAGCCTTTCTCGCGACCGATCCCCAAACAGGCCAAACCGTCAACTTGGCAGACGAGCGGTACCGCAACCCCCAGCTGGCGCACGCGCAGGCAAATCTTCACACCCCGGACGGAAACGTCCTGCCGATAAGCTTCCACCTGAAGCCCAACACGAACCTGCAGCAGCCGGAGCTATCCGGCGCCCTTCTCTTTTTCAAGGACCTGAGCCAAACCGTCACCACCGAAAACCAGATCCGACTCATCGCCACCGCGCTAAAGAGTATCGGTGAGGGCGTGCTCATCACCGACACCAATTGGGAGAAAGGGGACGCTCGCATTCTTTATACCAACGACGGTTTCACCCAAATCACGGGCTACTCCGACATCGAGGTCATCGGTAGGCCCATATCCGTCCTCAACGGACCCGCTACCGACGAGTCCGTGATCGAGGAAATGGTGAAGGACATCAAGTCCGGCCAACCCGCCGCTGGAGAAACCGTAGGCTATAAGAAGGACGGGGCCGAGTTCATCATCGCCTGGAAAGCATTTCCCGTGCATGGCCCCCAAGGGCATGTTTCCAACTACGTGGTGATCCAGCGGGACGTTTCGCACATCCGCCGCCTCGAGCAAGACCTCTTCCAATCCCAGAAGATGGAGGCCGTCGGTCGACTCGCCGGAGGCATCGCCCACGACTTCAATAACATCCTCGCGGTTATTCTTTCCTTCTCAGACCTCGTCATCGACAAGATAGACGACGCGGACCCCAACAAAAAATTTGTCGCCGAAATCCGCAAGGCTGCCGAGCGTGCCGCCGACCTCACCCAGCAATTGCTCTCTTTTTCCCGTCGCAATAAGAATCTGCAACCCGAGGTTCTCGACGCCATCAAGGTCACTCGCGACATGCAGAAGATCCTGCGTCGCCTCGTACCGGAAAACATCCAATACAACCTCCGCTTCTCGGACACCCCGATTTACGTCAACATCAACCGGACCGCTCTCGAGCAGATCCTGATCAATTTCACCACCAATGCCCGAGACGCCATGCCAGACGGTGGGCAAATGGAGCTCTCCATGGTCAACTGCGAAGCAGAGCAGGCTGAAATCCTGCTCCCAGACTACATGGACCCGAAGCCTTACCTCGTGCTCAGCTTCCAGGATACCGGGACCGGGATCGACGCGGAAACCCAGAAACGCATCTTCGAGCCATTCTTCACCACCAAGGAACAAGGCAAAGGCACTGGACTCGGTCTCGCAACCGTCTACGGCATCGTGAAGCAGGTCAACGGACACATCGAGGTCGCCTCCGAGAAAGGCAAAGGCACTCGTTTCCGCATTTTCCTCCCCATCGTCACCAGCAAGGTCTCAGAGGACGAAGTGGTCGACGAAGGCCTCCCGGAGAACTTTACCTCCACCGAGCGCGAATCGATTCTCGTCGTCGAAGACGACGAGACCATGTGCGACTGCATCTCGGGTCTGCTTGGACTTTACAACTATCAAGTATACTCCACCAATTCGGCGGAAGACGCCCTCGATTTCTTCGAGGAATCGCACGAGGACATCAAGCTCCTCATCACCGATCTCATCCTGCCCAAGATGCGCGGATCAGAGCTCGCCGAGCGACTCACCAAGAAAAACAAGGATATGAAGGTCATAGTCATGACAGGCTATTCTGAAGAGCTGCTCTCACAGTTCGACATCCCCGAAGACGCCATTCTGCTCAAAAAGCCCTTCGCCCTCAAAGCAGCCCTTTCCGCCGTACAAAAGCTCCTATCCGGAGCCAAGGCCGAGTAAGTTGCCAACCTACCCTGAGGACTTACGTCCCTACTTATATCTCCAAATTGTAGTAGGTCTCTCCGGATGGAGACATGCAGGGTACTGCCACACGCATCCCCTTTCGTAAAACGTTCGCGAATCGATGCCGCGAACACCGAGCTTTAAGTACTTCCGTCTAATACTTGGGGTAAATATCGGCTTTTCTACTCAAGCAAGCGCCTCTCGACGACGATGAATCCCGGTACGGCATCCGCCTATACTCCCATCTCGAAACCGAAATTCACACCATGGCGTGGTCACCTGACGAAATAAACTCATTCGAAGAAATTGCAGCGAAACTCGCTTCCGAGTCTCATATCGCTCAGCCGGGTACCGATGACGGCCTCATCCCGATCTTCAGCCTCGTCAACGAGATCACTTGGTCGCTGCCGCAAGATCCCGAAATCGTGCAGGGCGTAGTCGGCATCCAGGAAGTCATCCAAGTCATGCTCGACGAAGCCAAGCTCTTCGACGAAAACTCCGTGCACGCCATGCGCACCTTCGCACGCTGGTGCAGCGACGCCGTCGAAAGCCTGCGCAACGAAGCCACCATCAGTCCCTTTTCCCTAGAGACGTCCACCCAAACTCCAGTCGCCCCCGCAGCGATTCCTATCGACGACGAACCTGAGGCCGACTCCAGCGAATCAGAAGCCGCCCTCGAAAACTCTTTGGACGAATCGCCCGAGCTTTCCGAGCCAATCTCACTGCCGAGCTTCGACGACATCGACTTCTCCACCGCGGGACCGCCCGCTCCCAAGCCAACTGCTCCCGAGCCGGAATCCATTTCCTTCGAAGAGCCATCCCTAGAAGTCATCGAAGAGCCAACCTTCGAAGCTCCGCTTGCCGAGAATGACAATTGGCCCGAGGAACGCATCGATATTTTCGCCAAACTCGCACAACAGTTTTCCGCCGAACTCCTGCTCTCCTCCGTCGACAACGACGAGGGTATGCTGCCCGTCTACTCCCTCCTTAAGGATTTCGAAAGCGATTTCGAAGCCGACGAAACCGTACACGCCGCCGTCACCCCCGTCCTCGCCAAGATGGACGCCCTGCTCGACAACGCGTCTGCATACGACCACTACGCCATCCAGATCCTCACCGACTTCAACGTCTGGCTCGAGACGGCGCTAAGCGAAATCAAGTCTGGGCGCGGACCCGGCCCCTTTTCCCCCGCTGAAGAAGTGGCCCCAGCAGAAGCAGACTCCTCTCAAGTCACCACCGGCGAGGAAGAGGAAGAAGACGGTCTCCTAGCTGAGTTTGCCCAATACGACGTGGTCATGGACCTCAACATGGAGGAAAATGAAGAGCTCCTCCAAGAATTCCATACCGAAGCCGTCGACCACCTTAACCAAATAGAGACCGCGGTGCTCGAACTCGAGCAAGACGTCACGAGCCGCAACGCGATTAACTCCATGTTTCGCTCTTTCCACACCATCAAGGGTGTGGCTGGATTCCTAAACCTCGTCCCCGTCAATCGCCTCGCCCACGAAGTGGAGTCCCTCATGGACCTCGTCCGCAACGACAAGCTCGAAGTCTTCACTGGCATCATCGACCTCGTCCTTGCTTCCAAAGACACCATTACCAAGCTCATCGAGCAAATCACGGAAGCCCTCGCAAACGGCACCACCCCTAACGAAGTCATCCAAGTTAGCGAGCTGATGGCCCGCGCCCGCTGGGCGATGGAAGGCCCGGACGTTTGGGCCAAGAAAACCGGCGAAGACTCCAATACCATGGCGGTCGCTGAAGACGCACCCGCAGAAACTCCCGCAAACGAAGATTCTACCTCAGATTCCCAAGCACCTGCAGCCAACCCTGTTGCCCAACAGGAGCCTGACGCCAAGGCCTCTGCCGCCGCTAAGCGCAAGGCTGCCGAAAACGCCACCATTCGCGTCAACACGATCAAGCTCGACAACCTGATGGACATGGTCGGCGAACTCGTGATCGTGCAAAGCCAGCTTCTAGAAAGTTCCCGCCAGGACAGCGGCAGCGGAAGCACCGCCGGAGACTCCGCCCTGCAGCGCAATATGTCGCAGCTCACCCGCATAACCAAGGAACTGCAGCACACCTCCATGGCGCTGCGCATGATTCCGGTTAAGCCGACTTTTCAAAAAATTGGCCGCGTCGTCCGCGACATCGGTGCCAAGTGCGGCAAGAAGGTTCGTTTCGAAACCTTCGGCGAAGATACTGAACTCGACCGCAACGTGGTAGAAGAAATCGGAGATCCACTCGTACACATGGTCCGAAACGCACTCGACCATGGCCTCGAAGCAAACGCCGAAGAGCGCCGCGCGGCCGGCAAGGACGAAGTGGGTAACATCAGCCTCAAAGCCTATCACCAAGGCTCTAACATCGTCATCGAACTCGCCGACGACGGACGTGGCATTGACCCAGATCGCGTGCTCGCCAAAGCGATCGCCAACGGCATCGTTTCCGAAAGCGACCAGCTTTCAAAAGAAGAAATCTACAAGCTCATCTTCGCTCCTGGATTCTCCACAGCCGCCCAAATCACCGACATCTCTGGACGTGGCGTAGGCATGGACGTGGTCAAGAAGAACATCGAGAAGCTGCGCGGAAAGGTCGAGATCCAGTCCGAGCTAGGAAAAGGATCCACCTTCCGTATCCTGCTTCCCCTTACAATGGCCATCGTCGACGGCCTCGTGGTCAAAGTCGGCGAAGATCGCTTCATTCTGCCAACCACTTCCGTCAAGGTCGCTCTTCGTCCTGACGAAGCGGTGCTCGCAAAAGTGCAGGGCAACAAAGAGATTCTCAATATCCGCGGTCAGGTCATCCCTCTCTTCCGCCTCCACCAACACTTCGCAATTCCTGGTGCTGTTTCAAATCCCAAGGACGCTACCGTCGTTGTTGTCGAGACAGGGGGAAAGCCCTGTGGACTCCTTGTGGACGACATGGTCAGCAAACAGGAAGTCGTCATCAAGTCGCTCGGCGGCATGATGCAAGGCATACCAGGCGTATCCGGAGGTGCGATACTCGGCGACGGTACTATCGCCCTCATTTTAGACCCAGCAAGCTTGATAGGTGCCGCGTAATGGCTTTTTAGGTACAAACATATTTCCCTCCCCCTCCATAAGCCCGACCCCTTCAAAAGGAGTCGGGCTTTTTTGTTCCGTATAACGAAGTTTTAGCATGCCCCGCGGGTAGGTTCCAGCGGACGCGTCCGACAGCGATATTTTGACGGAAATCTACCACGGCTCCACTACCTTCTACTTCGGCTAATACTTCGATCACGATTTCGAGCGCGGACTCGGCGAGTGGATTTTCACTTTAAGCCACCGAGGCAACGAGATCTATCGCGCTAAATTCACCGTAGTCCCTTGCGGCGACAAACGCGAATCCACCCACGACCACTGCCCCACGGCCAGTTGCTCCCCCCATTGCCAGTGTTGCGACCCTTAAAGATCAAAACCAAAGCTGGCGAATCGCTGTCCAAAACTGGCCGTAGCTAACTGATTCCTCGAGGCTGATCCCTGTCTGCCAGTTCCGTACGCATACACTCAAAACGCCGATGTTCCAGATTACCAGCAGAAGCAAAATCGCCTTGATCGTCCCTTGCAGCAGGTTACCAAAACGCTCTGACGAATTCAGCAGCCAGCCTACCCCAAAGCATACGAACAACGACGCCCCTTCGTAGGCCCGGCCGCCAAAGGCAGCTCCAAACCACCAGGTTTCCCAAGCAGCGTTTACATAGATCATGCACGCCACCGATAGAGGAATAGCCCAGAAGGACCACTCATGCCGGCTCCCGACAAAACCCACCAGACCAAGAAGCCCCACAGCAAATATCGGCTGCCAATAGATCAGCCCATGAAACGGGTCGAACAAGCTTCGCCATACCTCAGGTTCCGCCCAGCGAAACCCTTCTCCAGCGTAAGAGTAGACCAACCAAGACCCGTAAAGCTGCTTCCAAGCGAGCAGTTGCAATGCGACGATTCCTAGTATCGTGAAAGAGCAAACCGCAAGCGCCCTCACCGTAGTTCTTCGTGCCAGAATTTCGACCACAGCTACAACGAAAGGGAATAACAAATAGACGCCGGCCTGATAACGGGTGATCAGCAGCATCCCCACCGAGATTCCCAACATTAGCCAATTTCGCGTCAATGGTGGCATCTCCCGAATCGCCAAAGCCCAATAGAAACAAGACACCAAACAGAGGTAGGCCAAACTATGAGCCATGGCGTATTGGCTGAGTTGGTAGTAGATCAAAAACCCACTTAACCAAGTGCATAGCAAGGCCAGAACGCTGATTTCCCAATCAAAGAAGCGACGCAGCAGCAAGTAGGTTAACCAGAGTCCAAGAGCAGCATAGAAAAGGCTACCCACATACAGAAAGCGTTCGTAGACTTTTCCGTATCCATCCGTCCTTACCTCAACTCCCGACTTTTTCAGCAGCAAGGACGTGCCATGACCTACCGCAAAAAAGGGAGCATGAAAAACCGCCCAACCAACTGGATACTTATTGGGAATCAGTCCCATATCTGTCCGAGGCAAATCCACCTCTGCAAAACGCTTCTGACCGTCGGGAATCGTATCCGCGAGTTGGATATCGTTCTCGAAATCTACATCCCCATCGAGAGCGACCGAACGAAGCCAAAAGTAATAGAAAGAAGTATCCCACCCCCAGAGCGAGCTCGAACGGCTTTCTTCTTTCAAGGAATGCAGAGCTCCATAGCTGCCGATCCAGGTCCCAGCCGCAGCGAGCAGGACGATCAAAGCGAAGAAGCCTCTGCCCTTGAGCTTATCCATGGACGAATCGAAACTGAGCTACCATTTCTCTACCGGCCCCTTGGGCACCTTGATTTTATCAGGGGCTTCCTGAGGTTCGTGAGTGATCGATGAATACGGATCCACCGGGCGATACTTCTCCTGTAGCTCACCGTCATCACCGCAAAAACGCAACCGCCACTGACGGTACCCGTCCATGATCTCTTGGAAATGTTCCATGCTCTCCACCCGGACGACTCGGTCCTTAAAATACTTGGATGGCCCAAATCGTTTCGCGTACCAGACTGCAACTTTCCGGAACTGGATACAGCCTTTCAGCTCACCATAAAACTCGATCATACGCTCAAGATGCACCCGCATCAACTCAACGCGCTGCTCGAAATTCGGGTCAGGGAGCAAGACTCCTGTATTCAGATAATGGAGCGTCTGTCTAAATATCCACGGATTATAAAATGCCCCACGTCCGATACTCACACCATCGCAACCAGTACGCTCCAACATGATACGGGCCGCTTCCGGAGTCGTCACATCTCCGTTTCCGATCACGGGGATCGACTTCACCGCTTCTTTTACCTTGCGAATACCTTCTAGGTCTACACCTCCAGAAAACCCCTGAGCCCTTGTGCGACCGTGTATGTAAATCGCGGATACACCGATATCTTCGAGCGTGCGGGCCAGTTCGGGAGCCGTGATATTTTCCGAATCCCATCCCAGGCGCATCTTCGCCGTTATCGGCACTTTGACCGCGTCAATCATCCCCTTGACCAGTTCTCGCGTCTTGTCGTGGTCCTTCATCATGGAAGAACCGCTACCCGTTTTGACGACCTTTTTTACGGGACACCCCATGTTGATATCGATCGATTGAGCCCCTTTTTCAGCAGCGATCACCGCAGCGTCACGCATTTCCTCCGCGACTCCCCCAAAAAGCTGCACCGCCATTGGCTGCTCGCGGGCATCAGTAGCAATCATCTTGTAGGCCACTGCACGCCCTTCCAGCAAAGAGCGAGCGTTCACCAAATCAGTGGTCACCAGCCCCAACCCGCCTAAGCTCTTCGCTGTCAGGCGGAACGGTAGATTCGTGTACCCCGCCAACGGCGACAGGAACAAGTTCGATTCTAGGTCTAGGCTACCAATTTTCATTGCAAAAACCTCGCCACCAAAGGCATTACCCCTCCCCCTCACAACCACAAATTTCCTCGGAGAGGGAACGAGCTCTCAACGGGTTTCGTTTGTTTACAAACGAAGACTGTTGTCAGGCGAATATCATTCTAACAAAAAACGCCCATTCCTGAAAAATCCGACAAGCATAGATTCCAGTCGCTCGACGCGCTCCGCGCCGTGGCCTGCTTCCTCGTAATCTGGCAACATGTTTCAGAGAGCCTTCTACCCCTTTCCAGCGGCGGTAAATGGGCGAGCGACACTGCCAACTACTTCGACTTCGGCCGGATCGGGGTGGTAGCCTTTTTTTGCATCAGCGGCTTCGTAATACCCCGCACTCTCGAAGGCGGGCGACTACCCACTCTACGCTCTTTCGCCGTTAATCGTTTCTTTCGCCTCTATCCAATATACTGGGTCGCCGTCGCCATCGGCGTCTACTCGCTCTGGCTCGTCACCGGGCGCCAGCTGCCGGCCACCACGATTCTAGCCAATACAGGCATGGTGGCCACCTTCGTCGGAGAACCTCACGTGATGGGTCTTTTCTGGACCCTCGAAGTGGAGCTCGTCTTCTACTTCGCCACCGCCTTGCTCTACCTCTCCTTCGGTAAATACAAGCTTATAGCCGCCCTTGTTGGGTTTTCCGTATGCTACAAACTATGGCAGCTGGACCTACTCAAAGACTTCCCAGGCAACCTTCCTATCCTCGGCTACCTACTCGCCATAATGTTTACAGGGTCGGCAATGCGGTGCATCTACGACCTCGAAAAAGAGCCCCTCTTTTCGCGTTCGGAAAACGGGAAGAAAGCTGCCCGCATCCTCTTTGCGTTAATGGTCTATCTCGTCGCCAAGCCCGTGATCGAAGCTATCGAGAAGAGCTTCACCGAGGCTGGTCCAGTCTGGAACCGCTACGGTTGGGGCCACACCCTTGGACTCGTCCTCTTCGCCATCTTTTTCTTCCTCCCGAAGACGCCTCAGTGGCTCAGCAGCATTGGCCGCAGCACCTATTCTGCATACCTACTGCATGCTGTCGTGTTTACTTTGATGGCAAGACTCTGGAAGACCCATGAGTTGCCAAAAACGCGGCTCGAATTCTTCATCGTAGCCGCTACGGCAATAACGTTCGGCATCGCCGCATTGAGCTACAAGTACATAGAAAAGCCAAGCATTCGCCTGGGCAAACGCTTGGCCGGGAAAAAATATCAAGCCACTTTGGCCAGCAGCAGCTCCGCAGGAACAGTACCTCCGGCTCTCTAGTGCAACTCCACGCCGACCTTGGCCAAGGCGTCTCCCAACGACGGATCTGACGGATGCCCGTTATAGAGCACCGACCCTTCGCGATCGATCAGTACCATGCGAGGAATCGAATCTACCATAAGCATTCCGCTTAAGTCGCCACCATTGCGGTCCAGCAACCAAGGCACAGACTCCATTCCCTCACGCTCACGGATGGAAGTCGCATTCTTCAATGGGTCGCGGCGATCCGTATTGATCCCTGCTACGAAGACGCCCTGCTTGGAAAGATTCTCCTGCTTTTCCTTCAACGAGGGCATTAGGCGAATACAAGGTCCGCACCAGCTGGCCCAGAAATCGACCAACATCACCTCGTCGTCACCCATCCAGTCGGTGAGCGACTTGCTCTCGCCCTCCACGTTCGCCAACACCATGTCCATGGGTACGCGAAAGTCTGCCATCGCCTCCTCCTGCACCGCATCGCGACGTTGATTCGCGAGCAACTCGCCGATACCAAAAGCTCCGTTAAAACCGGGAGCCTTCTCGTAAGAACTCACCGCGTACTTCTCAAATTTCTCCTTGTCACCCTCTCGATAGGCCACCACGCAACGCAGCACGTCCGCAAATCCGGCAAGCTGCTGAGCCGAATAGAAGTCGCGCCCCACCCCATATCGGAAGTCCTCTCCAACTGCATCGATACGGGCGATCAAATCAAACATCGCATTCGCGTCGCCTGTCGAAAGAGCCCTGATAATCTCCGCCTCCAGAATCCAGTCGGAGGACATCCCCTCATCAACGGCTGCTGGCAACTCCGTGGCGAAATCCGATTCCTTATCTTTAGCCAACGCGATCAAGGCATCGTGCTCTTCTTCCGTGGCAGAAAAACCTGTGAGAGCCGACGATGCCACGATCGCTGCGGCCAAAATACTACGGGTAATTTTGAATAACTCCATATCCCCAAGAACGCCCAAACGACAGCCCCGCATGCAAGCCAAACCCAACTCCAAGCCTTAATCTTGCTCTTGTTGCCAATTCCTCCCCACTCCCACTAGCCCACCTTTCCCCTTGCCCCAATCCCACACCAGCTTACCCCTTTTTCTCAAAATCCAATCCATCCTTCACCAGCCACTCCTCCACCCCGTGACAGCCTCCACCACCGACCGCGTACAAACCGCCCTCAAAAAATACTTCGGCCACGAAACCTTCCGCGCCCTGCAAGCGGATATCGTAAACGACGCTCTTTCCGGCCGCGACGTCTTCGCCCTCCTACCCACAGGCGGCGGCAAATCCCTCTGCTACCAGCTCCCCGCCGTTCTCTCCGAAGGCCTCACCGTTGTCATCTCGCCCCTCATCGCCTTGATGAAGGATCAGGTCGACGGCCTTACCGAAAACGGAATATCCGCCACCTTCCTCAACTCCTCCCTCGCCCAAGGCGAGTCCCGCAAACGCTACGCCAAACTCTTCGCTGGCGAATACCAAATCCTATACGTCGCCCCCGAGCGGCTCATGCTGGGTGGATTCCTCGAGGATCTGAAGAAATGGAAGGTCTGCCGCTTCGCCGTCGACGAAGCCCACTGCATCTCCGAGTGGGGTCACGATTTTCGCCCCGAGTACCGCCAACTTGCTGAGCTACGTCGCCGCTTTCCGGATACGCCCTTCATGGCACTCACCGCCACCGCGACAGACCGAGTGCGCGACGACATCGTCAAGCAACTGAATCTTCGCAACCCGACCAACTACGTCGCCTCGTTCAACCGGCCCAACCTCGCCTATCGAATCGAGCAAAAACAGGCCGTCTTCCGTCAAATCCTCAAGTTCGTCCAAGCACGCCCCTTCGACTCCGGCATCATCTACTGTTTCTCGCGCAAAGCCACCGAGCAAACTGCCGACCGCCTCCGCCAGGAAGGCATCGAAGCCCTACCCTACCATGCAGGCATGACACCGCTGCAGCGCGGCAAGAACCAGGAAGCCTTCATCCGCGACGAGGTCAAAGTCGTCTGCGCCACCGTAGCCTTCGGCATGGGAATCGACAAGCCCAACGTCCGCTACGTCATCCACCAAGACATTCCCAAAAACATAGAAGGCTACTACCAAGAGACCGGCCGCGCCGGACGCGACGGACTTCCCTCCGATTGCGTGCTCTATTTCTCGCCGGGCGATGTCGCCAAGCAACTCAACTTCATCGCCGAAAAAGAGCCCAAAGAACGCGAAGTCGCCAAAGAACAACTACGCCAGATCGTAAACTACGCCGAATCATCGCAATGCCGCCGCGAAGTGCTGCTCGGCTACTTCTCCGAAAAATGGGGCGAAGGAAATTGCGGTAACTGCGATAACTGCAACCAACCTAAGGAAACCTTCGACGGCACCATTCCCGCCCAGAAGTTCATGTCATGCATTTTTCGCGTCAGCCAAGCTTCCAGCTTCGGCGTCGGCATCAACCACATCGTCGATATCTTGCTCGGCTCCAAAAACGAAAAAGTCCTCAAATGGGGGCACCACCGCCTCACCACCTACAACATCGGCGGCGAGTACAAACGCGCCGAGTGGCAGGCCTTCGGACGCGAGCTCATTCGCAACGAATACGTTTTTCAGGACGCCGAAGCCTACGGAGCACTTAGCCTAACTCAGAAAGGGAAAGCGGCGCTTCGCGACCGTGCCCCCATCATGCTCACAAAACTTCCCGCATCAGCCAACGCCGTACAACGCGACCGCAACCGTTCTCAAGGTGGCATCGAGTGCAACGAAGACCTTTTCTCAATTCTCCGCAGCCTCCGCAAGGAGCTAGCGGACGAACAAGGCGTCCCACCCTACATCGTCTTCTCCGACGTCACCCTTCGCGAGATGGCCCGCTACTTCCCACCCAACGAAGAGAAGCTTTCCGAAATCTCCGGCGTGGGTTACAAGAAGCTCGAAGCCTACGGCGAAGCCTTTCTCGAAGCCATCACCGAATTTATCATCTCCAACCCCGACGCCCCCGACGAATTCAGGTAGGATCTCAAGAATGAGACCTTCTATTCGCGGATTTCCAAGATAAGCACAGACCGAATCTAATAATCTTCTGGTACCGCTCTTCAGAAGGCCAAAAAAGATCAGAGTGAACTGTCGGCAGAAAAAAGAACCAACAAAATCTACCATGTCCGATCAACGCACACCGCGCATTTCCATACTCTACTGCAGCCAGTGCAATTGGATGCTCCGCGCCGCTTGGCTCGCCCAAGAGCTGCTCAACACCTTCGGCCAAGACATAGGCGAAGTCGCCCTGCAGCCCGGCACCGGCGGCATCATGGAAATTCGACTCGACGACGAACTCATCTTCTCCCGCAAGGAAGCCGGACGCTTCCCCGAGTCCAAAGAGCTCAAGCAACTCGTGCGCGACCGGATCGACCCCGACCGCCCACTCGGGCACAGCGATCGCACCGAGAACGACGCTCCATCATCGCCAAAAACCTAACCCACAAACCCCTCCCAAACAGCCGTATCAAATCCACTGATACATCCGCTCGGAGTCGCCAGAAACGGACGTTTCACCAAGTTCCCGTTCGCCTTCAGTAGGTCCAGAGCCTCATCCACTTCCATCTGCGGCAACTTATCCTTCAAGCCCATTTCCCGGTAATCGCCACCAGATACGTTGAACAGCTTCCTGAGGTTCATATCATGGGCTGCTAAAGCTTCCTTCAGCTCACTCTTGCTAGGGGTCACCTCGCGAATGGCGATTTCCTCGAAATCTACGCCTTTATCCTGTAACCACTTCTTCGCCTTGCGGCATCCATCGCATCCCTTGTACATGTAGAGCTTGTTCATCTGCTCGAAGCCAAACGATATCCGTAAATCCACACAATCCCCTTTTCACCATTAGCTCCCAACTTCAAAGCTTCCGCCAACTCCTCTGCCAACTCAGCGTCGCAATCCGCGACACGCTTTACGCACAGCAACACACCCCTACCGACGAGCTATCCGCGGTGACTGCCCACACGACCGCCGACACCATCTATCACATCGACAAGGTCAGCGAGCAGCTCATCCTTAAATGGCTTGCCGAAAACTGGCCCAGCGAACACCCCGTCCGCCTCGTTATGGAAGGCATCGAAGACGACGAGCGTGTCACCTTTCCTCCAAGCACCCCTGACTCAGGCCTCGCCTACCAACTCATCGTCGACCCGATCGACGGCACCCGCGGCATCATGTACGACAAGAGGCCCGCATGGTCCCTCATCGGTCTCGCGCCGCAGCCTACCAGCTCTGGATCCCCTACTCTGGAGGACATCACGGTCGCCGTCATGACAGAGCTGCCCACCTCCAAGCAATTCATCTCCGAGCAGCTCAGCGCCACCTTAGAGACAGACGGATCCACAACCTTCAGAAGAGAGGCCACAAACCTCATCACCGGCGAAAACAAACCGATCCCGCACACTCCTTCCAAAGCCAAGGACCTGAAGCACGGCTTTGCCTCCGTCGCCAAGTTTTTCCCTCAAGCTAAAGCTGCCCTCGCTACCTTCGAGGAGGAGCTTTACGCCGCAATAACTCCCGAGTCAGAACGCGAAGACGCCCTTATTTTCGACGACCAATACATCTCCACCGGCGGGCAACTCTACGAATTGATTGCCGGTCATGATCGCATCGTCATCGACATACGCCCGCTCGCCTTCGCCAAGCACGGTTACCCCCAATCCCTCACCTGCCACCCGTACGATCTCTGCACCGCTCTCGTAGCTCGAGCCGCAGGAGTGGTCGTACAGCTCGTAGACAACCCCGAACTCGACATACCTTTCGATACCACTACCCCAGTAAACTGGGTCGCCTACGCCAACTCGGAGCTAGCGCAAACGGTACACCCCGTAGTGCTTCAGCTAATACAAAAGCACTTCAGCTAGCCTCGAACTTCGCAATCAATGGCCGCCAGTTCTCCGGGATATCAGCCTCGAAATCGAGAGCTTCCCCTGTCCCGGGATGTCTCATCTTCAATCGGAAGGCATGAAGACCAAAGAGTCCATCGGCACGACTCTTGCCATAAACAGGGTCGCCAAGCACCGGACAACCGGACATTAAGGTATGTAGCCTCAATTGATGAGTGCGTCCCGTTTTGAGCAATCCCCGCAGCCAGCTGATTCGCTGCACCTCGTCTACGCCCCGCAATTGAAAAGTACTGGTGGCCGACTTCCCGCCTTCCAGTACGTTCGCATGCACGCCACCTCCAACGGGAGCGATCAAAGAATCCACCTTCTGGATACGGTGATCCCATACTCCATCAACCAAAAGCCAGTACTCCTTGCGGACCGAGCGTGATTCAAACTGCGAGCTCAGCTCTTTCAGGTAGCGTTTCCCTTTCCGCAGTACCACCAACCCACTCGTCAAACGGTCCAGTCGGTGACAGCACCAAACCTGCCGTCCTACCAAGGTGGATACAAATTGCTCGAGATCGATTTCTCGGTCGGCACCTCCTTCACTCAACATACCAGAAGGCTTGTTGGCTACTACGAAGCCCGGCTCGTCCAAAAGTATATCAGCGTTAGCGATCATCGATTGAGGAAAGTCCTCAAGCAACTCGGTCGCGAAGCTAAGCTCAATCGAAATCTAATTTGAGGAAATAAAATCTGATTCCACTTCCATCAAAGCTCGCTTGATATCGCCCAGTTTGATGGGTTTGGCGAGGAAACCATCCATGCCGCATTCCTTGGACATCTCAATCGATTCTCCCCGGACATTCGCAGTTAACGCGAAAATGTAGGCCCTTTTGGATGACGAGCGATCCGTCTCTATCTGACGAATCACTCGCGTCGCCTCGAATCCATCCATTTCCGGCATCTGGCAATCCATGAAGACAAGATCGTAGTCGCATTGCTTCACTGCTTCCACCGCCTCTACACCGTTCGCGACGAGATCCGCAGAATAGCCGAATTTCTTAAGCATCATCCGTGCAACCTTTTGATTAACGGAATTATCATCGGCAACAAGTATACGCAAAGGAAGCCGTACCGCATACTCTACGTCGGCTACTAAATCTCTCGAGTCCCCACTCGACACATTTACGCGAGCAGTCACGTCGATCGCCTTAAACACCTCTAGGAGCGAGGACACCTTACAAGGCTTGAAAACACACGGCTCGCTTTTCGCTCGACCCACTGAATTTCCGTGCTCCGCAAGCGCCACAAAAAGCTTCGAGTTCGTTCGAAATGTATTCAGCCTTCGTTTACAGTTTTCACTTTCGAGAGCGGAATCCTTGTCATCGACCAGTACAATATCGTAAGATTCCTCATCCGAGGAATGTTCCATGGATGGTACTACGCATGTATACATTCCCCAAGCGCGGCTCAAAGAATCTAAATAACCCCTCAAGACGGAATTAGGCTGTGCTATTAGGATACGCTTTCCTGCGAGTTCTTTTTGCTCGGCAAAGAGGGTATCACGTTCCGCCTCTACCAACCCGTCGAAGGCAACATCGAAGTGGAATACTGAGCCGCGGCCGACCGAGCTTTCCACCCACATTTCGCCACCCATCAAGTTAGCGAGCTGCTTGCTGATGGAGAGTCCAAGGCCAGAACCTCCGTACTTTCGAGTCGTCGAGGAGTCGACTTGCGAGAAGACCTCGAATAGGCGATTCATACGATCCTGAGGTATTCCAATTCCCGTATCGCGGACCGAGAAATGTACCTTGCCTCCGGCTGGGGCATGCACTCGAACTTCGACTTCACCCACATCAGTGAACTTGATCGCGTTTCCAACTAGATTCACGAGCACTTGGCGTAATCGGGTGATATCTCCGACCACTTCATTCGGCGTGGAATGATCGATACAACAAAGCAGCTCCACGCCCTTTTCAGCAGCCTTCGAAGCGAGGAGGTCAGCAGCCTCTTCCACACACTCGCGTATCGAAAACGAAGCCATCTCTATCTCTAGCTTTCCACTCTCGATCTTCGAATAGTCTAAGATGTCGTTAATCAACGTCAGCAAGGTATCACCGCTAACTCGAATCGTATTCAGATAGTCGCGCTGGTACTCGTCTAGGTCGGTTTCCAGCAGTAAACTGGCCATGCCAATAACGCCGTTCATAGGAGTTCGAATCTCATGGCTCATCATAGCCAAGAAAGCGCTCTTCGCTCGCGTCGCTTGATACGCCTCGGTGGCCGCTTTCTTCGACTGCTTCACCGCATCCGCCAAGCGAACTGCCAGCAACTCCGCTTCTTCCTTCTGCTCGATAAGACTTCTCTTCGCGAGGTGCTCCTCTGTGACATCGGAAGCGATTCCAATGTACCGAGTAACCTCGCCCGATTCGTTGAAAAACGCACGCCCAACACTCTTCACATACGCCTCGTTGCCGTCTGGCTTTCGCACACAAAGCACAAGATCAATGTTCTCACCTTTGGCGAGGCTTCCATCGATTGACCTGACGGCGCGGTTCGTATCGTCTGGATCGATACAACGAATCCACGATCTGTAACTTGGCTTAAAATTAGAGCGCTTTACCCCATAGAGGTTGAAAGTATGATCGTCCCACACCAAATCGTCTCTTTTGACATCCCAATCCCAGATCCCCACATTGGCGCTTTCCATTGCTAGGGCAAAGCGCCGTGAAACTTCCTCCAACTCGCTACTGGCACGTCGTTGTTCTGTGATATCAATCTGGATACCAAAGAATCGTCTCGATCCATCCGCAGCCACATCGAGCGGCTTCATCTCCAAGGAAGCCCAATACTCTGTTCCGTCTGGACGAATACCACCGAGTTCGATCGATACGGAGTCCCCCATCTCCATAGCCCGCCCCAATCGAGCGAGGTACAGAGGATCATTGATCTCAGTTCCCATGTAAGCAAAAGGCTCCATAGATTGGATTTCTTCCAACGTCGTCCCGACCATTTTCAAAAATCCGTCGTTTGCCCACTCGATTCGCCCAGAGGAATCACAGATAAAAATCCCCTCACTGGCCTTGTCCGCAATGGCTGCCAGGCCGGTTGCTTCCGCCAAAACCGATTCCTTCCTCGCATTGAGTTCAGCGATGTCCTCGGACAAGTTAGATAGAACTTCGGTAATTTCGCCCGTATCAGCCTGGGTACCCATCCCCAAGACAGTCCTGATCTCTTGCGCTTGATCTTTTACGTCTCTGAGTAACCGGCGGTGCAAAAAGACAAACAGTGAGCAAAAGCAGACCCATACGAGGAGCGATACGACCGCCACCTCGTAGTAAGCGGATTCCAAGCGAGCCGAGACGTTCGACCGGGCTACCTGCCAGCCACTTGCCGTATTCCGACCGAAGGTTGCAGACTTCGCCGCGTACACCCATCCGCCGGAGAAAGCGGGTCCCTCCTGGCTTCGATAGATCATGCGCAAGGTTTCTTCGCCGTCGAGTTCGCCTAGCGATCCACCTTTGACCCCTGAAAGACCTCCATCCGTCAGGACAGAGTAGAGCTCGATACCCTTCTCAACAGCGACCGGGGATACCTCGAGGATAAGGCGCAGCCGATTCGTTTCTGCAGAAACGATTAGTTTTTTTGCAACATATTCGCAGCTTAGGAAGCCGAGCAAGCAAGTCACAGCGAGAGCGGTAACGCTCCAGCGAAGCTGAATTCGTGTCAAATGGGTCATGTTGGTGGGAGACCAAGCAAGGGATGAGAAATCAAGAAAAGGGATCTTGGCCACTTACCTATACGGCACTAGAGCGAGTTACCTAAAAATACGGCCCATTTTTTATTTCTGCGCCTCCTATTTTGCTCGCAATCCGTATTCCTTGATGAATTCTCCCGCGTTCCCTAAAGGAGCCTCGATCCCTTACTGAGAACTTTTTGTCAAAATTCTGCGACAAAGGAACGAAAACTCGTCAAACTCAGTCTAAGCTCCGATAGGTAAAAGTAAATCTGCTCAGACACTCCGTGAAACCGCTATATTCAACGAAAATGCCATCATTCCATCCCTTACTAGGCGTAAGGGAATTGGTCGCGTTTGACCTTGAAACTACCGGACTTCGCTACAAGCAGGAAGAAATTACCCAGATCGCGGGCGTCCGCCTGGGCGGAGTTATCATGAACGTAGAGGACAGCTTCTGTACTTACGTTGATCCAGGGAAGCCGATCCCAGCCGACATCCAAAAACTCACCCGCGTCCGCGACGAAGACGTGAAGGGAGCCCCGAAACCTCTTGAGGCCCTCCAAGAGTTCTCCGACTGGGTCGGAGATGCGACACTCTTCGGACACGATATCTACCGTTTCGACTTCAATTTCATTCGCAAATACGCCCGTCAAGAGGACGTGGAAACCCGGACTGTTCGCTTCATTGACACCATGGACATTTTCGAAGTCATGTGGCCGGACTTCTCGCGTTTGCGCAACTCGCTCGACGATATTGCCGAAAGGCTCTCAGCCGGCCTCTCCTCCATGAGACGGCACGACGCGCAAAGCGACGCAATCTTACTAGCCCATATCTACCAGCGTATCCAGGACCATCCTGAGCTGGAAAAGCTCAGCACCCGTGTTCCTGTCCACGAGGAGGAGATTCCCACCCTACCCGTCTCGAAGCGCAAAAAGTCAGCTTTCGAGAAGCAAGAGCCTACTCGCTTCGACTATCTCACCTATTCGTTCTAGCCAACTCGGTCGACCGAGCACGATGGATATGCGGTGCTACTAATTCGCTCGATAGGCGTCAGCCTTTAGTAAGCAATGCACGGGTCTCCTCAAAACACGAAAAAGGACGACGCGTCCTTGATATACGGATACGTCATCCTCGAGAAATTTCGCGTGAGCTTTAGCGCTTTAATTGACTCGCTAAGCCATCGACGATCGCGATGGAGGCCAGTGTGGCCCAGATAAGGACGGAGAAAATCAAGATGCTCATGTTGGTATTTAAATTAGCGTTGGTGTTGTGATCTCGATTACCCCAGCGATGCCTCACAGGTTACTAAAATTCCTTGAGGTAGTCTCGCCGCAAACAGGTTTGACCCCGTTCATCGCACCGATTCCAATCACTCGATGTCCCTCGCTCCCAAACTCGCAAAAGCTGCAAAAGAACTCTGCGACACCGTCGATTCGCTATCGTTTTCCGAACCCGTCGCATACGTCTACAACCCGTTGCGCTACGCTTGGAAGCCACATCACAGCTACCTCAAAAAGTACGGAGCTACCAAAAAGAGAATTGTCTTCATGGGTATGAATCCTGGGCCATGGGGAATGTCACAGACTGGCGTGCCTTTCGGAGAGATCGACTCCGTTAAGAATTGGATGGGAATAGAAGCTCCCGTCGAGAAACCTCACCCCGAGCACCCCAAGCGCCTCATAGAAGGCTTTGACTGCGAAAAGTCCGAAGTCTCTGGTAGAAGACTGTGGGGGCTCTTCTCTGAGCGCTACCCAAATGCGGAGGACTTCTTCGCAGACCACTTTGTCCTAAACTACTGCCCGCTCGTCTTCATGGAGGAGAGCTCTCGAAACCGCACTCCCGATAAGCTGCCGGCCGCCGAAAGTGCACCACTCTTTGAGGCTTGCAACTTGCACCTGCGCCGTTGCCTAGAAATTCTCCGGCCCGAGTGGATCGTCGGGGTCGGCGGTTTCGCCCAGCAACAAGCCAAGGACGCCCTAGTGGGCATAGATCTTAAACACGGTAAAGTCCTCCATCCCTCTCCCGCTAGTCCCGCCGCTAATCGCGGTTGGGCAGCCGCAGCCACGAAACAGCTCTTGCAGCAAGGGATCTGGTCCGAGTAACCAAACTTGGGCACAAAAAAAGCCACCGCGAAAACACGGTGGCCGAATATGAAAACACGACACGCGTCCTACTTGCTCCAGTCGATGCCGTCGAAATTCGAACGGTAGGAATCGCTGAAGCAATTACGCGGAGCGTCACCCTTGCCGTTTTGGACTTCCTTCGCTGCAGGAGTAGAAGGCTTCGCTGGCGCGGCCGCGGTCGTAGATGCTGTACTACTTTTCTTTTCGTCTGCCATTGGAATAATGTTTCTGTGGAGCCGGATAAAAAAAACGCCAACTTGGCTGTCAATTCCATTCTATCGGACAGATGAGCCCCCAGCCTGAGTGATTTTGAATCCAAATCCCGTTCCGAGACGTAGATACAGGAAAGGAGATCGGTCACCGTCTTTCATGCTGGTTCGGACATCGATGCGAAACGCCCGAAAGCAACGTAGCAAAACGAGAACCGATTAACCTGTATCGAAAACTTCGCGACGAATCGCGATAGCTTAGACAACCACCGCAATCAGCCCGCTAACGGGCATATGCAACTTTTCAAATTTCGGGAGCGCGGACCTGGTCCGCAAGAGAAACTCCCGAGCGTGCCGAACCCGCAAGAGGCTGAGCTTCAAGAAGCTCAGGCGGGCGGCAAAAGACAGTGCGAGAAAGCCCCGCTCGCGCTGGTCATCGAGCCGTCAAGCTGCTAAGCTTGGCGGCTTCCGTGACGGGCCTTGCGAAGCAATCGGAATAAAACGCTATCCGTTTGCCTCATACAGGGAAAGAAGCGAACTTCTACCAACAACGTCCCATGAAAACGAAACTAACAACTCTCGCCGCACTCATCGCCGCGATCACCCCTTTCATAATGGCAGCCGATCCGAAAAAACCAACCTCCGCAGAGAGCAAACCAACCGAGGCAGACCTCGAGGCTTGCGCTGTTCCTTCCCACGCTGAAACCACTGCTCTGGACGCTTTCAAGAAAAGCGACAACGAGTGGAAACAGCTTCTCTCGACCGACCAATATAGAGTGATGCGAGAACAAGGGACTGAGCCACCTTTCCGTAACGTCTACTGGAACAACAAGGACAAGGGCATCTACTTGTGCGCCGGGTGCGACGCTCCGCTCTTCGCCAGCGGGCAAAAGTTTGATTCAGGGACCGGCTGGCCTAGCTTTTGGGACAGCATTGCGAGTGAGAACGTGGGCGAAACCGTCGACAGCAGCTACGGCATGACCCGCACCGAGGTGCATTGCAACCGCTGCGGCGGACACCTTGGACACGTCTTTCCGGATGGCCCCAAGCCCACTCGCCTCCGCTACTGCATCAACTCCGCCTCACTCGAATTCGTGCCCAAAGCTGAGCTTGAAACCCGCGCCCTCACCCGCTTCGCTGGCCACGCCAAGTAGGCACCGCAAACGGCTGGACATCCCATCGCCTTCCTAGAAGCTGGCCCCATGTCAGCGTCACTTCAGAAGCTACTCACAGAACAGCCGCCAAACACCTCGGGCCTGCACGAGGCCATGGCCCTACATTCCGAGGCCATCTTCAAAGAGTTCAAAGGCATTTTGCCCCTCTTCCTTGGCAAACGCGAAGGCGGCCCCTTCATCAACCTGACCCTGCCGAACGCAGTCACCCAAAGCAGCGAGAACCTGCTGCAAACCATTTGCGACCTTATTTGGGTCTACAACCTCCGAGTGATCTCCTTTGTATCCGCGATACGGATGCAAGACGAGGAAACTGGAGAGGAAGCTATGAGCGCCTTGCTCATTACAGCCGACAAGGCTCACGCCTATTTCCAGCTCCCTTGGAAACTGACGTTCGACGAGAACCAAGACATCTCTAGCGCCAAGCGATCGTCGCAAGCCACGGACGTGATACCACGCGAAATCTGGAGCCAGCTTTTCACCACTAAGGTGACGCCCGACAGCCGCACCATATCATACGATCGCCTGATCGAGCGATTCGGCACCGCCGAGGAGATCCCTCAACCTTAGTCCCGCGAAAACGCGTGCCCATCTTTCAACTACGAGAAGACCCGATTTTTCCCGATCCGGAGCTCGCGGAGGAAGAGGGCATCATCGCGATCGGCGGTGACCTGAGTCCTGAGCGCCTAGTCGCAGCGTACTCGTGCGGCGTCTTCCCCTGGTACTCGGAAGGCGACCCAATCCTTTGGTTTTCTCCGAATCCTAGAATGGTGCTCTATCCGCAAAACTTCAAACAGAGCAAGACTCTCGCGAGGCTCAAGCGATCTGGGAAATATGAGCTCCGAATCGACACCGATTTCCCGAGTGTGATCGCCGCTTGCTCGAAAATACCACGACCGGGTCAAGACGGTACTTGGATAACTCGGGACATGCAGGAAGCGTATATCCAGCTCTATGAACTCGGACTCGCCCATTCCTTCGAAACTTACTTCGAAGGCCAGCTAGTCGGCGGGCTCTACGGTGTGTCCCTCGGCAAAGCGTTTTTTGGCGAGTCAATGTTCCACCACCAACGCGACGCCTCCAAATTCGCATTCGACGCCCTCGTAGACTTCTCGATCGAGAAACACTTCTACTTTATCGATGCACAGCAACCCACGAGGCACCTCACCAGCCTGGGCGGGGAAAAAGTCTCTCGCTCCACCTTCCTGCGCGAGCTCGCCATGAGCCAAAACCATCCCACACTTCAAGGCTCGTGGTCGCTCTAGGCCTCTTAAAGAACCACTTCTCTAAATCGTGCTATTCCTCATCGCAGTTTCGCTATTGTGGGCCTTCTCCTTCGGGATCATGGGACGTCTTACCGGACTCGATTCGACCTTTGTCGCGACTGTTCGCCTCGGAATCGCGTTTCTCTGCTTCGCTCCCTTTTTCCGTTTCAAGAAACTGCAGGCCGCTGACCTGTTGAGTCTATTTGGAATCGGAGCTCTCCAATACGGAGTCATGTACGTGAGCTACATCAAAGCTTATGCCTTCCTCCCATCACATCTGGTGGCCCTTTTCTCGGTTCTGACTCCTCTGTATATCGTGCTCGCCCACGAAATGGTTAGGAGGCGCTGGCACTGGAGCCTTCTTGGTTGCGCCAGTCTGTCCATCGCTGGTGCTGCGGTAATCAAATACAGCCAAGCGCCCGAAGGCTCGTTCTGGATCGGTTTCGCGCTCATGCAGATCGCGAACGTCGCCTTCGGCATTGGACAACTCCTCTATCGATCTTGGAAACGGCCGCGACCGGAGGTTCGCGACAGCGAAGCGATGGCAGCCCTCCTCCTAGGTGGAGCTATCCTGGCTGGAATTGGGTTCGGACTTTTTGGCGACTCCAGCAAGACCTCGCCAAGTCACGACCAGTGGTACGTCCTTTTTTACCTCGGAGCCATAGCTTCCGGATTGGGCTTTTTTTGGTGGAACAAGGGCGCCGCCCTAAGCTCGCCCGGCGTGCTCGCCACTTGCAACAACGCCGTCGTTCCGCTCGCCATGGCAGTCTCGCTCTTTATCTTCGGCGAGGCGGGCGACATTACAGCTGATTCAGTTCTAAAACTGACCATCGGGGCGGTCCTAATCTTCGCTGCTATAGCGTGGGGCAAAAAAGCTTCAATGAGTTAAGCCCGCGTCATTAGTAACCAAATTGCCATGACAATCTTCATTAGGTTATCTGTCATGGACACCAAACCAAGCGGTACCTTGCTTCCGCCGCCAACACAGGCGCACCGGAGCTCCCGCTTATCGATGTAGACCGCCATGATAACCGATGTGGCACCGACCAAGCCGATAATCAAAGCTGCCGGAGCCGCGAGGTACCATAGCACCCCTGCGAACATCGCCAGTCCTGCTCCTGTTTCCACGAAGGGATAGACGTATGCGTAGCGTAGTTTTCGCTGGGCCAATAAATCGTAGGTGAGAAATTGCACGGAGAACGATTCCAAGTCGCACAACTTCATCAAGCCGAGCAACACCATGCTGAATGCGACAAAAAGTTCTGCAAACAGCACCAAAGTGGGTTCAGCTAAACGGGCGTAGGACGCTCCCAAGGCCAGTAAAGAGGCCACCGTGAAGATGACGATCACTGCAGTGTAGCTGGTATCGTCGCTTGAAACAGCCTTCTTACCGAGTCGTTCCCGCAAATCATCGTAACCGCCGACTCGCTCGCCTTCGATGTAGATTTGCGGTGTCTCGTCGACGTGGTTCTCAGCTTTGTATGCTTTGTTGTCTTCTTCGGTGGGAATATGATGGTCTTCCACTTCGAAGCCTTCTCGCTTGAGCAAATCGAGAGCTTTGAGCCCCCATGGGCAAAGATAATCCGGAGCCACCATGCGGTCTATTGTAGCCTTCTTGCTCATCACATGTGGTTTGCACAAGCTGCGCCAAACCAGATTGCTGAACCCGCTAAGAAGAAAAGCGGCGCAGGCCAATGCCCACGCCGTCAAGCACCTGCTAAGTAAAACGAGGCTTCTGCTTACCAGCTGTAGCGAGCGCCTACGCTCAACTGACGACCGCGTCCCGGAGTGCCTGGAATTTCTTGAAAGTCATCTTCCCAAAGATTCTCGATGGATGCATTCAGCTCCAAACCATCAATCTCTGGGATTGCATAATATACTCCGCAGTGGGTGAACAACGCCGTATCCCGGCCTTCACGCAAGAGGTTGTCCGCCTGGTCACGATACTCGTTGTCCACTCGAATCTGGATCTGCTCGGTAGCCCGCCAAACCGCAGCGGCCGTCAAGCGGAGCTTCGCGAAATTCAGAGCATAGAAGCTAGCATCTACGCTGGGATCCCCGTAGTCCTCGTGCTTGTCGAGGATCGTAGCGCTCGCTAACAGCTCAAGCTGGCCGAAGCGCTTGGACCCGATCACCTCTAAACCGTAGGTGTCGATGTCGACGTTCTTCGCTGAGCGCGCACTCGTTGCACCAAAAGAATAGGTCCAATCGACTAAGTCAGCGTCCTCTCTCAAGAAAGCGGCTGCCTTCACGCTCCAATCCGAACGCTTAACCGTAGCGCCTACCTCCACATTTCGAGAGACTTCTCGCTTCAAATTCGGATTACTCGCGAAAAGCCCGCCAGTCGCCCCTCCAACTGCCGTGTATCCGGAAACTTGCGACGCTTGAGAGAATGAAAGGTAATAAGTATCGTCGCCGTTGGTCCAGGTGACATCCGCCATCGGAGAAACCTCAGAAACATCGCGGCTCGTGTCGTCGTAGCTAAGCCCAGCGCGAAGGCTTACTCGGCGCTCTCCTTTTTCAGAGAGCAAAAACTCTGGAAGGAGCGAAATCTTGGCATAATCGCGGCTTGTGAAGTTGTTTTCCAGCGTGGTCGACTCGATCTCATCGGTGGTTAACTGAATCATGTAGTTGACTTTAAATATATCGCTCATTGCTTGCGCACCATTGAGGGCCGCTGCGCTGACCTCAGTCTGGTGCACGAACGAACGATCCGAGATCGAATCTCGATTGAAGAGATAGTGGTCGTGATGACGGCGATGGTACACAGTCGCTTCCCAAGAGCTTTCCGGACCATAATTCTGCGAATGATTGAATAGAAACAAGCTGGTGCGAACTTCGTCCGACTCGTTGGAACCGTAAGGCGCCGCGTAAAGCTCTGGCCATGCGATGTACTTTGATTGGTAGCCTGCAAAGAAATCCGTTTGCGTATACTCGCCCACTCGCTGCAAGCGTCCACTGTATCGAATAAAATTGTGGTCACCGTTTTCGATAGAGCCAGAGGACTCGGAGCGTGAGGTTTCCACCTCGGCTCCCCATACAACAGACTGGTCAACGGAGAGCAGAGTCGCTTGATGCAAGCGCTGGTAGTTCATACTGTTGTCACCAAATCCCACTGCCGCGCTTCCTTGCTGCGATATCTCCGCCCAAGAATAGTCCACCGTTCCCACCGTACTGTTGAAACCTGCAAACGCGTTGTCTCCGGCAACCAGCAGACTTGGGCCTTCTAGCATTTCAGGGGCGACTGGAATTTCCGCGAAATAGTGACCGGTCTGCGGGTCAACCAAAGTCGCCGCTCCTACCCGAAAACCAGTATTTTCGAAAATCCCTCCACGAATGCTGACGTCTCCCTGAGCCTCCGCGATGTTGCGGACCTGCAGGTCGAACTGAGGATTCAACTCCAATCGTGAGACTGGCGCCCCGTACGTCGAGGCCGGTTCGACCGTCGCTGTGTGAGAGCTAGTCACGTAAAGCTCGGGAAGCTCGACCGAGAATGACGGGTCGTCTTGAGCTTCAGAGAGGCTCAAGGTCAAGCCACCTAGAACGGCAAGAACCGCCCAATTCACCGGACATTTCGACGATAATTTCGAGATCATAAGATCTCCGAAACACAGGAAAACCGACCTTTAGTAAACTTAAAAAAGATTCCACTTAACAATAATCAAAAAGCGGTCGTCGCATCTGAAGCGAGCTGGATCAGCTGATCGGCATGGTTCGCCGAATCGACCTTTTCCACAATACCCAAAACCTTGCCATCTGTATCGATGAGATAGGCCGCACGTGTGGGGCCATGGAACGTTTTCCCGTACATCTTCTTTTCCACCAAGGAGTCCGTTACCTGCGCAAAATCATGCTCGGGGTCGGAGACCAAAGGGAAAGACAGATCCAGCTTGCACGCGTACTTGAGATGCGAACCAGGCGTATCCTTACTCACGCCGATGAGGTCGACCCCGATCCTATCCAACTCAGCTGCAGCAACTTGCATCTGCTTCACCTGTTTATCGCAGCTGCCGGTATTGTTCCTCATGTAAACAGAGACGATCGTCGGGCGCTGGACTATTTCAGCAAATGTACACTCGCGCTTTTCTCCCTCCGCCACGAGGCGAACAGGAAAGCCAAGATTGAGCGAATCGTTTACTTTAACCATCGGAAGGTTCGGGGCCTTTGCTTTTAGTCTCGACGAGCCAAGCTCCCGCTACAGCCAAGAGCAGTACGAGATTTTGCCCCATCTTCAAAAGATAGTCGCCCGTTGTCTGTAGCTGATTTTCGCCAAAGCAACCGCAGTTCATCTCCAAGCCTCGCAGCATTCCCTGAGCAACGAGCCCAATGAAAAGCAAAAGCATGAAGATAGTTAACAATGCTGCCCCTCTCCGCCAGACGCCGCTCACGAGACAAAAGGCGACCACCACCTCCAAAGCCGGGGCGAAATAGGCGAGAACCGACGCTTGCGAGTAGGAAAAGATTTGGTAGGTGAGCAAAGAAGAGAGGAAAGAGCTCGGATCCTGCACCTTAACGAATGCTGCGATTCCAAAGAACAACCCTACCACAGCGTAGAGAATCCAGCTGAATACTCGGGCACTCATAACGCGTCTCTCTCCACAAGTCCCGCTTCCAGCAGCGCTTCCCAGCCCCCTTTTAGGGAATAGACCTGGTCGGTTCCGAGCTCCTCTCTCAAACGTTCCGCAACCTGATGCGAGCGCAGACAAGATTCGCTGGAGCAATAAACAACAATGGGAGAGCCGGGAACCCAAACGTCCAGCAAGGGCACGAATCCAGCGTCCCAATTCTCTTCGTTCAGCAACAACGCACCATCAAGATGAGCCGAGTCGAAGTCGGTATCCATTCGGGCATCCAACCATAAAGCTCCTTCGAGCAGCATAGCGGCAGACAGTTCGATTTCGTGATCAGATAGATCAGAGGGAACAGCATCGGGTCGAATAGCGAAGCTTAAGGCACCCAACAACGAAGAGAGTGCCAAAATTAAGACGGACTGCCACAGGGCTTGCTTCATCGCCCGATATCAAGCCGAGGCCTGGCCTCCTAGTCCAGCGCAGAAACCGCTATTCTATTCCTTGGTCTGCTGCTCGTCCGGATCGACTTCCATGTTGGCGATATCATCGTCGCTCAACTCGCCAGCAGAATTCCTACGGTCTTCAAGTAGCTGGATAATCGCCGGATTCCAAACGCCAACTTGCTGGGATTGAGCTAATTGCTGGGCCTCTCCGAGCGCTCCGTCTCCGCTCGCTTCAGAAACATGCCAACGAGCAAAGCCCTGCCGCACGAGAACCGCGTTCACGTATTCACCTCCCAAGGTACGTACTTCCGCGCTCATCACATCCGTGGACGCAACCTGGACTGGCTTTACGCTCACCTTTTGACCTCGAAGCGTTTCGTCGAGAAACGAGAAAATCTTTTCATCGAGCATTTCCGCTTCCGTGGCGGGGGTAATCCCAAAAAGCTTAACCACCACCGACCGGCCATCACCAAAGTCTATCGCAAGGGCGTCCTTCTGAAGGATATCTCTCACTATTCCTTCACGGTCCTTATCGTCGGACTTTTTGTTTAGGAAAAGGTACATCGCGAGTATCGCGAACGCAACGACGACGAGGATGGGTACTATTGTCATGAGGAGGGCAATGGGGCGTTACTGGTAACACTGTGAACATCAAGCGTTTTCCAGCAAGGGAATAATATTGGTTATAGTACGGTATTGAATCCAATTTCTTTACATTCTCGTCCCAGTACAGCCTCGTTTGTGCCCATACATTTTATTTGAACACAACTCGGCGCCCCTCTACAGCAGGGGTCAATGATCGAGGCCGAACTCATTACCAGCCTACAAAACGTACGAGTCAAAAACCTCGTAAAACTGCGCGATCGTCGCGCCCGCAACCAGCAGGGCGTATTTATCGCAGAGGGCTTTCGCGCCATCTCTAGAGCGATGGAGAAGGATGTCGTTCCGCAGGAAGTTTTTTTCTGCCCCGACTGTTTCCTTGGTGAAAACGAAGTCGCCCTTCTATCCCAAGCCCACGCGAGCGGAGCCACTCTCTTCGAACTCTCGAAGCACGCCTTCGAAAAAGTGTCCTACCGTGACCGCCCAGAAGGATTGCTAGCTGTCATCAAACAGTGGAGCTACACACTCAACGACTTGGAGCTCTCTGATCCTCCCTTTCTGCTCATCGTCGAATCCATCGAAAAGCCCGGCAATCTCGGCACCATTCTCCGCTCCGCCGACGCAGCGGGAGTGGACGCGGTAATCTGCTGCGACTCAGTGACCGACCTCTTCAATCCGAATGCGGTGAGATCCTCTACTGGTGTCCTATTCTCGATGCCCACCGTATCCGCAAGCACAGATGAAGTAATAGAGTGGATACGCAAAAAAGGCATCCGCACTGCCGCAACAACCCCGCACACTGACACCCTATACACCGACACCGACCTGCGCGGCCCTCTGGCCATCGTCATGGGCTCGGAGCAGTTCGGCCTGTCCGAAAATTGGCTGCAAAACTGCGACACCAAGGTACTCATCCCCATGGCCGGACAAGCCGATTCGCTAAATGTAGCGATGGCTACCCTCGTCACCCTCTTCGAAGCTGTTCGCCAACGCGGATAAGACACTTCGTTAAATGTGGGAGAGTGCTCGTCACTCGTTCCACGTTTCTTCCAAATTCACTTTTCATCCGCCTCACCGTGAACCTGTCCCGCCTCCAGAAAAACTTCGAAAGCCTCGCCGCCGAAGATCCACTCTGGACAGTGCTCTCCGACAAATCCAAACGCGGCGGCAAGTGGGACCCGAAAGAATTCTTTCAATCCGGCGAAGACTGCATACGAGGATTACAGGAAAGACTCGAACGTATCGGCGTTTACATGACAGGAGGTACGGCACTCGACTTCGGCTGCGGTGTCGGTCGCCTCACCTTTCCCCTCTCACGACGCTTCGAAAGAACGATCGGCATAGACATTTCCGCCTCAATGATCGAGGGTGCTAAGCTTAACTCCCACCGAGGTCATAATTGTAAGTTCATCCTCAATACAGATGAAAACCTCAGCTGTATAGAAACTGAGTCAATCGACTTCGCCCATTCCGACATCGTCTTCCAACACATCGCCCCCCGCTACTCGAAACACTACTTCCTGGAGATCGCACGCGTGATGAATCCGGGAGGCGTTTTCGTCTTCCAGCTCCCGAGTCATCTGCTACGAGGCAGTCCCTTTAGAAAACGTCTGAGTTACACCCTCAAAGCCTTCCTGCAAAAGTTCGGCATCGGCAAAGCCTACTTCGATATGAATGCCATCCCACGCAAAACAATCATCTCTTACCTCGAGCAGCAAGCTGGCCTTACACACATCCGCGACTGGGACTATCCCGCTGCCGGCCCAAACTGGCAAAGCTACCTCTACGCCTTCCAAAAGCCAATCCAGTAGAGCCCGCTGCCAGATCGGAAAACTATTTTATCGAAGCGCTCGCCAGATCAATCCACGACGCGGAGCGAAGACCCAAGCCAAAAGGAAGAGTCCGAAAATCACCGTGCTGATTGCTCCTGCAGTAGAGATATCCAGCCAAAGGGCGAAGTGCATGCCCAAAAGAGCACCAAGCAAAGCGATTACCAGCGTTATCCCCAAGATCACCGGCAATCGATCGGATAGAAGAGATGCAGTGGTTCCCGGAAAGATAAGCATTGCGATGACCAGAACTGCGCCCACCGCCTCGAAGGAGCTAACCACTACGATAGCAAGAAGTGACATTAAGGCATGATGCATCACCGCCGGACTCATCCCGATGGAACGAGCCAGTCCTGGATCAAAGGAGCTTACCACCAATGGTCGGTAAAACAGTACTACTAATCCAACTACAAGCAGAGCTACAATTCCCATCCGCAAAACCGAACCCGGAGCCGCAAATAAACCCAAAACCGAGCTCAACGGCTCGAGGGTTACGTGCTCGAGTTCTCCGTAGAGTACGCAATCCGTATCCAGATCCACATTCTCTCCGTAAAGCGATACCAGCACCACCCCGATAGCGAAAAGCGTCGTGAAAACGATTCCCAAGGCCGCATCCGTCTTGATGCGCGACTTCTGATGAATCACCTCGATCAAGGCTGTCGTCAATATCCCTGCTCCGACTGCACCCAAAAACATTGGCAAAGTGTCGCGACTCTGAGACACTAGAAAAGCGATCACCAAACCCGGTAAAACACTATGACTGATAGCATCTCCCACTAGAGCCATGCGGCGCCAGACGATGAACGTGCCGAGAAATCCGCAGGCAGCTGTAACAAAGAACCCCATCAAAAATATCCAAATGAACGGATCCAAGAACTCTGTCCAGGGCTCTACGAAAACCTGTTGGAAGGAAAACTCTGGAATCAATTGCGACCAAGTTGACATTGTATCCATCTATCTCTTACCGGTTTGGCATCCTGTACCCCGTGGTCTTTTCGTCTAGCCCACCCTGCGTAAGCGAACGTTGCAGGTCGGCCAAACTCGGAATTAGCTTTCCATGCGGATCCTCCACAGGGTAATCGAGTAAACGCTCCAAACGCCTCACCGTTTCCTCTCCCAGTACGTGTTCTATGATCTCCGCGTCATCATGCACGTGATCCGGTTCATACTCCGCCTGGTTAGTAAGATAAAGCTCCCAAAGTCGATGATTTCGCACTACGGCACACGCCCTCAACCAACCCTCCGGATTCAGAAAGGCAAAGGGCTTTCCTTCGATTTCCTTAAGATCGCAGACGCCAACCGCGCGCAGTTTCTGTAGACGACGAAGCGTTTCATCTGAAGTCTCGTTCATACGGATCGCCAAGTCCTTCACCTTAACACCTTCGCCTGCAAAGCCGTAACTCTCTCGTACTTGATAAATAGCCTTGAGCGTATTCTCATTCTCGATACGAATTTGCCCACTGCGACGCTTTCTCCAGCGCGAGACGAGCCCGTGCTTTGGCGAGAAAAAGAAGCTAAGCGTGAAGACAGCGCTAGACGCCAGCACCATCAACGGTCCCGTCGGCAAGCTATTACCCAAAAAAGAGAAAAAAGCCCCCAGAACTCCCGAGAAAATTCCAAACCCGCTGGCGATAATGAGCATGCGGTGCATGCGATCCGTCAACAAATACGCCGAGGCAGCTGGTATCACCAACATCGCCGAGACCAGTACGGCACCTACCGCCTGCAGCGATACTACCACCGTAAACGCCAGAAGCATCATCAAGAGATAGTGAAACAATCCCGCCGGCAAGCCGAGCGATCTCGCAAATCCGATATCGAAGCTTCCTACCAAAAACTGGCGATAAAAGAGTAACACTAACACGATTGACGCGGCCGCAACGCCCGCGATCATCCATACCTCGGTCGCGGATAAGGCGGCCGCCTGCCCAAATAGAAACTTATCCAACCCCGATTGCGTTCCGGTCGGAAGCTTTTGTATTCGGTTCATCAAGACAATTCCCACTCCATAGAAGCCCGCTAGCACCATCCCCAAAGAACTGTCTTCTTTGATGTGAGTGGTCTTCTTAATCAAGTTGACCATTACCGTACCCAAAATCCCCGCTAGAGTCGCACCGAAGAAAATGGCAAACGGATCCTTTTGACCCGCAACTAAATATCCGATCGCTACACCCGGAAGCACTGCATGCGACAAGGTATCGCCAAATAGTGACAACTTTCGCACCACAATGAAACTACCCAGCAATCCACAGCTCACCCCAAGAAAGACTGACCCGAGCAGCGCCGTACGCACAACATCGTCCCGCATGCTGAAAAAGCGAAACATCTGCTCCCAAACATTAGTCTCCTCAAGGTCGCTGATCCGTGCCGCTTCCGCTGTGGCGGAAAAGAAGAGGATAGATAAGAGCACAAGCAAATAGCGCGGACTTTTGACCCGAGTCAACTGATGCGATACTCCGTATCCAAATCCCAACTTCACTTCGACTCCTTCAATACCGTATTCGCGACCTCCGACAATATCGTCAACCGCCCCCCATACGTCTTCTGCAAAAGCTCCTGAGTGAAGACCTCCTTCGTTGGACCAAAGGCAACGAGGCGCATGTTCAATAGCATCAGCATATCGAAATAGGTCTGGGCGGTCGGAAGGTCATGGTGCACCACCAAAATCGTCTTGCCGCGGTCTTTTAGCTCACGCAACAGCTCGATGATAGCCGCCTCCGTCGCTGCATCCACCCCTACGAATGGCTCGTCCATCAAGTAAAGGTCGCTTTCCTGAGCCAAGGCCCGAGCTAGGAATACCCGCTGCTGCTGCCCTCCAGAAAGATTGGAGATCTGACGTTTCGCATAGGGCAGCATCCCCACTTTGTCCAAGCATGCCTCAGCGATCTCACGGTCCGACTTTCGCACGCGGCCCATAAGGCCAAGCTTGCCGTAGCGACCCATCAGCACCACATCCATTACATTGACCGGAAAATCCCAGTCAACCGACTCGCGCTGCGGCACATAGCCCACCCGCTTGGCCCCTTTGGCGAAGGAGTCTCCAAAAACCTTAACCCATCCGCCAGTCGCCGGAACAATACCCATGATCGCCTTAATCAAGGTCGACTTGCCCGCGCCGTTCGGCCCGACGATCCCCACGAGCTTCCCCTCCGGCACTTGGACATCCACGCCGTAGAGCACCGGACGCTTATCGTAGGCGACCGTCAAATCATGCGTTTCCAGTGGAATCTCTTGCATAGAACACTCCCATTAGAACCAAGCACCTCAGCAAGCAAGCTTAGTTTGAAAGCTCAATGAGTTCTACTTTGAATAATCAAAGTCAATATCGACACTCCTAGCCCTCTCAACTAAAGACCAATCGAATAGACCCCTCCAACGTCCATCCTAAACAGGCTCCTGATCTCAACTCTTTTCAGTACCAAAAAAACACCCACAACCATGTCTAAACTCACTATCATTCCCCACTACCTCCTCGCAATCATGCTGGTAGTTTTCGGACTCAACAAATTCCTCAACTTCATGCCGATGCCGGAACCAACCGGTCAAGCCGCCGATTTCATGGAAGCAATCACCGGCTCTTTCATTTGGCCAACCCTCGGCATCCTCTATGTCCTCTGCGGAATCCTACTCGCGATCAACAAAGCTGTTGGCCTCGCCACCGTCATCCTAGCTCCACTCGCCTTCTGCGCTCTGATGTACCATATTACGCTCGACCTGGCCAACATCCCCGGCGCGGCTATCTTCGCGGTTCTGCTCGTCATTACCATGATCGGAAACGCGGGCAAATATAAGGCCCTGCTGAGCTAAAACTCACTTTTGTCAAAAAAAAGCCCCGTCGTTGTGAGAATTGGCGGGGCTTTTGCATGTGCGAACGCTTTCGCTTGCCCCAAACCGCTCCTCCTAGAATCTATCGCGCCACACCAAGCCATGCCATCCTTCGAACAACAAATTAATACCGGCCTCGAAAAAGTGGACCGGGATATCGATCACCTTTTGACCTGCGCTCGCGAGGTCCTGGAAGAAATCGGCGAACCGGAACTCTCGCCCCTGCTCTTCCGCGAAAATCCCCAGGCCAACGAAGCCCCGCCGGAAAAAACCGCCCAAGTCCTCTCCATCGCTTTCCAGATCATGAATTTGGTGGAAGAAAACGCCGCTAACCAAGCCGGACGACGACGCGAAACCGAAGGACAAACCGCCTCTGATACCGGCTCTTGGGGCTACTGGCTCAAGCGAATAGCTGAAACAACACCCTCGAAAGGCGAACTGCTCGAAACCATCAGCCGCTCAAGCGTCTATCCCGTCCTCACCGGCCACCCTACGGAAGCCAAACGCCCCTCCGTGCTCGCCGCCCACCGAAAGCTCTACGAACTTCTCGTCGAGTTGGAGAACGACATGTACACTCCCGTCGAACGCGGCGAATTCCGCGACCGGATGAAGGCCATCATCGAGCTCATATGGCGCTCTGGCGAAATCCTCGTCGAAAAGCCCGACGTCGCCTCCGAACGCGACAATGTCCTCAATTACCTTACTCAAAAATTTCCCGTAGCCATCGAAATCTCCGACGCCCGCTTCCGGGCCGCCATGTCGCGAGCTGGCATCGAATGGGACGACTCTGACGTACAAGCCTACCCTCGTATCCACCTCGGCAGCTGGGTCGGCGGCGACCGAGACGGACATCCCTTCGTTACCGCAGCCGTCACCGCTGAAACATTTGCCCAACTGCGGAGCGCCGCCCTCGCCACACTCTCAAAAAAGCTTAAACAACTAAGCAAGGACATGGCGCTTTCCCAGCTCTTCCAGTCGCCGCCGCCGTACTTGCTGGAGCGGATCTGCCAGCTCGACCCGAAGTGCCAAGACGCCGAGGAAATCGAAGAGCCATGGAAGCGTTACGCGGAACTGGTTCGCGAAAACCTGCCTCGCGGCAAAAAGGGAAAGGAAGGCTACAAGCAGCCGAGTGAAGTCATCGCGGACCTCGAACTCCTCAAGCGCTCCCTCACCGAAGCGGGCGCCAAGCGACTATCAAACCTTTACGTGCGTCCCATTATCCGATTCTTGGATACGTTCGGCTTCCACATGGCAGCCTTGGATATTCGCCAAAACTCCGGCTACCACGACAGAGCCATGTCCCAACTTCTCATAGCCGCAGGAGTCGAGGACGGAGAGAATTTTGCCAATTGGAGCGAGGAGAACCGCGTAGCCTTCCTCTCTGAAGAGCTCACCCGAGCCCGCCCATTCGCTCAAGATCATGAGCATATGGAGCCCGAAGTTCGCGAAGCTGTCGGAGCCCTCAAAGAAGTCGCCAACCAAGTTCGGGACTACGGCCGCGCCGGCGTCGGACAGGCCATCATCAGCATGACCCGCTCTCTTTCCGACCTGCTCGTCCTCTACACACTCTGCCGCGAAGCCGGGCTCACACGCATGACGGATAAGGGCAACATCTGCCTCATCCCCATCTCGCCCCTTTTCGAAACACTCGACGACCTCGAAAACTCCGAGGCCATCATGGACGCCTTCCTCGCCCACCCCGTCACCCAAGCCAGCCTCCCTTGGCAACAGCGCCAGCTCGACGAAGGCTTCGCCAACTACGGCGTGCCTACCCCAGACCCCAAACAACCACTTGTCCAAGAAGCCATGCTAGGTTACTCGGACTCAAACAAAGACTCCGGCATAATCGCCAGCCAGTGGGGACTCTTCAACGCCCAGTCACGCCTCATCACCCTCGGCGAAAAACACGGGGTCAAGATCCGCTTCTTCCACGGGCGCGGTGGCACAGTCAGCCGCGGTGCAGGCCCAACGCACCGTTTCCTAGAAGCACTTCCCGCAGGCTCACTGGCCCCAGGATCACGCGTTACCGAGCAGGGCGAAATCATTGCCCAAAAATACGGAAACTTCCTCACCGCCGCCCGCAACCTCGAGCTTCTCGTCGCCGGATCGGTCGGCTCCCAACTCGCGGAAAGCCAAAACACGCCGACACCCGAACTCACCGAAGCGATGTCATTCCTTTCCGAATACAGTGCCAAGACCTACCGCGGGCTATTGCAAGAAGAGGACTTCCTATCCTTTTACCGCTCCGCGACCCCTATTGACGCGCTCGAGCAAAGCCGTATCGGCTCGCGGCCATCCCGCCGAAGCGGAAAGCCCAGCCTAAAAGACCTGCGAGCCATCCCTTGGGTTTTCAGCTGGAACCAATCCCGCTTCTACATGCCCGGCTGGTACGGAGTCGGCAGCTCGATAGCAGCGCTCAAAAGCGAAAAGCCAGAGTTGTTCGAAGCTCTCAAGAAAAGCGCCAAAACCTGGCCCTTCCTCCGCTACGTGCTCTACAATGTCGAGACCAGCGTCGAAAGCGCTAACCGAGCCGTCATGGAGTCCTATGCGAGCCTCGTACCTGATATCTCGATACGCGATCGATTCCTCAAACTCATCAACGACGAACGTGCTGCGACCCGTAAGGCCCTTGCCGAACTCCTCAACGGTCCGCTCGAGAAGCGACGCCCTCGCTTCTACAAAACGCTGCATGCCCGCGACAAATGGCTAGACCTCCTACACGCCCAGCAAATCGAGCTACTCGCCAGCTGGCGCGAATCCGGATCCGAGGAAAACCTCCGCTACGTTCTTCAAAGCATCAACGCCATCGCCTCCGGTCTCAGGACGACCGGATAGTCCCTCCGCGCGGATCCTCAATCCAAAAACCGGGCCCGCTCATCGGGCGTGGGCAGACGGCAGCTTTCCCGCTTGCCGAAAAAACGGTGGCGGCGTTTGGCAAACCAATCGTAAGCAATATCCCGCCAATCCGCAGGAATGATCACTAGCGGATAGAAGACCAGCCATATTCCGCCAAGAACCTTGGCAATCCTAAGCAACGCCGTCGTACGATAATAAAGCTCCTGCCCATCGAAAAAGGTAATCGTATCCACATTTTTCCGACGCTCTTCGGGCAAAATCTGCTTCGCCACTTCCCCTTGGATCGGTGAAAAGAGAAGCTCCTTCCGGTCATCAACCTTCAGCAAGAAGTCCACCGACTTATTGCAAAAGCCGCAAAGCCCATCGAAGAAGACTACGTTTTTTGTCAGTGGCATAAGCAACCTCTCTACAAGTATCGCTTCCCTAGTCAACTCGTTGGGTTGAGGCAAGCGAGAGCCGTACAGAAAAGGACGCCCCAAAGGAGACGTCCTTTTCAAAATACATTCTAAAGCACTCGCCTTAGCTAAGCGTTACTCCCTTTGCCTTGGCAGAGCGAAGCAATGCGTCAGCCATGTCGGATGGCGTAACCGCGACCTCGATACCGCACTCCTTGAAGACCTTGATTTTGGCTTCAGCAGTATCTTCCGCCCCACCGACAATCGCGCCAGCATGGCCCATGCGGCGGCCAGGAGGAGCTGTGGCACCAGCGATGAAACCGGCAACTGGCTTCGTGCAGTTCTCCTTGATCCAACGAGCCGCTTCGACTTCTGCATTTCCGCCGATTTCACCGATCAAGATGATGCCGTGCGTATCTGGGTCTTCGTTGAAGAGCTTGATGACGTCTAGGTGAGAAGTGCCGTTGACTGGGTCACCGCCGATACCCACGCAAGTGGATTGGCCGATGTCCTTTACCGTAAGCTGGTAAACGGCTTCGTAAGTCAAAGTGCCTGAGCGCGAAACAACCCCTACATGACCCTTCTTGTGAATATAGCCAGGCGCGATACCAATACGGCAACCGCCCTTGGAATCTTCGCCTTCGCCAGGGCTAACGAGGCCTGGGCAATTCGGGCCTACGAGGCGCGTCTTGCTGCCAGCCATAGCTCGCTTAACGCGAACCATGTCGCGAACCGGGATGCCTTCAGTGATCGCAACTGCTAAATCCACTTCTGCGTCGACGCACTCAAGGATGGCGTCTGCCGCGAAAGGCGGCGGTACGAAGATTACGGATACAGTTGCACCGGTCGCTTCAACGGCGTCCTTCACTGAGTTGTAGATGGGCACGCTCTTGCCGGCATGCTCGAAGGTTTGGCCGCCCTTGCCGGGAGTGACTCCCCCTGCAACCTGCGTGCCGTAATCGAGCGAAAGACGTGCGTGGCGCGCGCCGAACTCGCCGGTGATGCCTTGGATGATGATCTTAGTCTCGGGTGTGATGAGAATGGACATATCTTTAAATGTGTTGAAGTCGGCAGTTGTTAAGCGACGAGGTTAGCTATCTTTTGCGCGGCGTCTGCCATGCTATCTCCGGTCACAATAGTGAGGCCGGAACTGTCGAGCGTCTTACGGCCCGCCACTACGTTATTTCCTTCGAGGCGAACCACGAGCGGAAGCTCGAGGCCGACTTCCTTGACAGCATCCACGATGCCGTTGGCAATCACGTCGCAATCCATGATGCCACCGAAAATGTTGACGAAGATCCCCTTCACGTTTGGGTCGCCAAGGATGATCTTGAAGGCCGCGATCACTTGCCCCTTGGAAGCACCTCCGCCGACGTCGAGGAAGTTGGCTGGGCTGCCTCCGAAGTGTTGGATGATGTCCATGGTCGACATCGCGAGACCCGCTCCGTTCACCAAACAGGCGATGGAACCGTCGAGGGCGATGTATGAAAGGTCGAACTTGGAAGCTTCGATTTCCTTGGGATCCTCCTCGTTCAAGTCGCGCAGGTCTTGAATCTCTGGGTGACGGTAAAGAGCATTCGAGTCGAAGCTGACTTTCGCGTCGAGTGCCATCACTTCTTCCGACTCGGTAGTGATGAGCGGATTGATCTCGATCATGTCCGCATCCTTTTCCCAGAACATGGTATAGAGGTTACGGATGAGCTTGGCTGCGTTCTTGGACTCGAGCTTGGTCAGGCCGAGCTTGGTCACGAGCTCGCGGAGCTGGAAGTCAGCGAGGCCGTACGCAGGATCGATGAACACCTTGAAAATGCGATCAGGCGTTTCCTCGGCAACTGTCTCGATATCCATGCCACCTTCGGTCGAAGCAACAATCACCGGACGGGAAGTCGCGCGGTCTAGCAGGATCGCGAGGTAATACTCCTTCTTGATATCTGCGCCCTCAGTGAAGTAGACGGTCTGAACCTTGCGGCCTGATTCGCCCGTTTGGATGGTGACCAGCGTGTTGCCGAGCATCTTGTTCGCGTACTCGATCGCTTCCTCCTTGGTCTTGGCAAGCTTGACGCCTCCCTTGAAACCATCGGTGAAAGTGCCCTTACCGCGGCCTCCCGCGTGTATTTGCGATTTCACGACAACTAGGCCTTCACCCAAAGTGTCGATGCAAGATTCGAACTCGTCGCTCGAACTTGTCGCGGCGCCCTTTGGACAAGGGATGCCATATTCTTCAAAAAGTTTCTTCGCCTGGTATTCGTGAATATTCATAGCCTATGCTGGAAAATAGCGAGCAGAGCAAAAACGCTTCTCCCTTGTTAATCAACACCCCAACTACTCAAAACAAAGATTTGAGTGCGCTAATTGCGCCGAGGATTAGCGATTTTCGATTACTGCCCTAAGCCTGTTCATGGAGAGCGGACTCGCTCGTGGCGCTTCACTCTTGCCAAGAACACCCAGCGTCAGGGCGAAGACCTAGAGTTTGAGGTCGCCTAGGAGGCGTTTCGTCAGGAAGCTTGCCTGCATTGCTGACAGCTCCTTGATACCTTTCTTGGCAAGGCCAATGAGCTTGGCGAGCTCGTCTTCGGAGAAAGTGGCCTCTTCGCCCGTACCCTGCAGCTCTACAAACTCTCCTTTGCCGGTCATCACTACGTTGAAGTCTACGCTGGCATCACGATCCTCGATGTAGGGGAGGTCCAGTACCGGCTGACCTTCATAGATCCCGACGCTCACCGCCGCGATCGAGTCGCTGAAAGGGTTCTCCTTTAGTGTGCCAGCGTCGATGAGCTTTTGTACGGCCAAGCGAGCCGCCAAGAATGCACCCGTAATCGAAGCAGTGCGGGTACCACCATCGGCTTGCAGCACGTCGCAATCGACCCAAAGCGTGTGGCCAGGAAGCTTTTGCAAGTCGATCACGGCTCGCAGCGAACGTCCGATCAGACGTTGGATTTCCACCCCGCGACCATCCTGCTTGCCGCGGCTCGAATCGCGCTGCTTACGGTCGAGGGTGCTGTACGGAAGCATGGAGTACTCAGCAGTCAGCCAACCTCCTGAAACATTTTGGGCACGCATCCAGCCGGGAACCCGCTTCTCCAACATCGCTCCGCAAATGACTTTGGTATCACCAAAACTCACGAGAACGGATCCCGTAGCGTTAGCCGCAAAATCGGCTTGGAAAGAAATCTCGCGCAAGGCGTCGCATTCGCGCCCATCGGGTCTGGAAAAGCTGCTCATAGTTCGCGCAGCACAAACCGCCACCTTCTTTCACACAACTCAATTTCTTAGTAAAAGGGCCTCATCCACTATACATGCCTCAAAGCCGCCTGGGGCATTCGGGTGGACGGAAAGAAGGATTGAACTTTTTTGGCCTAAACCGATCATTGAATCCAACATGACGTCTCAATCTTGTAAACTCGCCAATCTGCTCCCCCGATTCATCTGCTTCGCACTGTTAGGCCTTGCAGCCCCAAGTCTCGTCTTCGCCGCATCTCTCGAGTGGTCAAACGAAACCCAGCAATTCGAGACAGGGTTCGAAGACGAAGCGGTAGAGGCGACATACGCATTCACGAACGTCGGCGATTCCACCGTCACTATCGTAGAATCCAGCGCTTCCTGCGGCTGCACCGTTCCCTCACTCACCAAAAAGACTTACGAGCCAGGTGAAAGTGGCGAGCTGAACGCAATTTTCACCATCGGTTCCCGCCAAGGAAAACAGCGGAAGTTCATAACAGTCATCGCCGAGGACGCCAACGGAACTCAAAACACCTACGAGCTCAAGCTGGAGGTCGACATCCCTATACCTGTGTCATTCAATCCCCGCGTTCGCTTCTGGAAACTCAGCGAGGAAGCCGTCACTCAGGAAATCGAAGTCACGTTTCACGAAGAAGCGTCCATGGTCCTGACCGGACTCAAACGCAAAGACGACGATCAAGGCGGTCAATTCGACTACGAAATCGAAACGGTAGCAGAAGGTCTTGAATACATCATAAAGCTCACCCCGAAAACACCAAACGTGAAATCCCGCGACACCTTCCTGCTCGTCAGCGAGCAAGGTAATGACGAAATATTGAGACGGTATCCAATCTACGCCTACGTGCGATAAGCATCGCTAGCAACTCCGTACAGCTGGAACCTCTCTTCCCGCAAAGTCACCTAGAGGACTGGTTCCACCCGGTCCGTCGGTCAAGAGATAGACTCACCTTGCACCTCTCTTCCCGCAAAATGGCGATGCCCCAATTTTAAAAACAAAAAAAAGGCCACCCTCATAGGTGGCCTTTAACTGTATCAAAATTTATGTAACAGCCTGAGCGCCTTCGCCTTAAAGCATTCGTCCCGGCTTTACTTTGGTTGCCTCCGGGAACTTCTTCACCCACTTCGCAACCTCACGCTTGAACTGGTCGACCTGCTGTGGGGCCGCACCGATAAAGCGCTTCGAGTTGCCGATGATCGCCTGAAGGGCCTTGAGATCGAGCGGTATACGATCGTCCTTGGCAAGCAGACCGATCAAGTCCGCCTCCTGAGCGCGTCCCAGACGGATAAACTTGCTGGCCTCGAGCGCCGCTTCCTTGATCGCCTCGTGAGCGACTTCGCGCCCGGCTCCCGCCTTCACGCTCTCCATGAGAATCGAAGTCGTCGCGAGAAACGGTAGCTGCACCGCGTTCTCAGCAGCGATCGCTTCCTCGAAAACACCCATGTTTCCGAGAACCGTAATGTAAGCTTCCAGCAAACCATCGATCGCGTAGAAAGAATCCGGCAACATCACGCGGCGCACCACGGAGCAAGACACGTCACCCTCGTTCCATTGGTCGCCCACCAAGCCCGACGCCATAGCGGCATAGCCCTTTAGCAAGGTGCAGAAGCCATGGACGCGCTCGCTGCTACGGCAGTTTACTTTATGCGGCATGGCTGAGGAGCCGACCTGCCCCTTCAGGAAACCTTCGGTCATCAATCCCTGACCCGCCATCAAACGAATCGTGTTCGTCATGTTGGCCGCAGCAGAGGAGACTTGCTCGAGGGCGGTAACCGTATCCAAATCTAGACTACGCGGATAAACCTGTCCGACGTTATTGAGCGACTTCTTGAAGCCGAGGTGGGCAACGATCTTTTCCTCTAGGGCTAGCACCTTCTTAGCATCGCCTTCGAACAACGTCTGCTGGTCGAGCTGGGTGCCGACAGCGCCCTTCAAGCCGCGCGCTGGATAACGCTCCACCAAGTCGTGCAAGCGGTCGATAGCGATCAAGAGCTCCTGCCCTCCCATCGCCAAACGCTTGCCCATGGTCGTCGCTTGAGCTGGCACGTTGTGCGTGCGGCCCGTGATCATCAGCGTGCGATACTCGACCGCTCGCTCGGAAATCTTATTGAGGGCCGCAACCACCTTAGTGCGAACCAGTTCCAGAGCGCGAAGCACCTGCAGCTGCTCCACGTTTTCCGTCAAGTCGCGACTGGTCATGCCGACGTGAATCGTCTCATAGCCAGCCAAGGCGGAAAACTCGTCGATACGCGCCTTCACGTCGTGCAAGCAAACCCGCTCTCTGGCGTCGATCGAAGCGAGATCGATAGTGTGCTTCACCTTTTCGTACGCCTTGATCGCCTTCACCGGGATGTTCAATCCCAGCTCGCGTTGGCCCTTCATTACCGCGATCCAATAATCGCGCTCGATCAGGATACGCCCCTCGGGCGACCAAATTGCCTTCATCGCAGGAGAAGCGTAACGCTCCGCCAACACGTTCGTAATGACTGACTGTGAGTTTGGCATGATAAAAAGAGCCCGAACCCTATCCCCATAGCAATCCAAGGAAAGCTTTTTTACCCCGAGAGGGTCGCCCACTCAAAAAACCTTGGCTCACCCCTGAGCATTCCCCATCACCCATTAGCGACTCACACAGACTTCCGCCTCGCATCAATGACCCAGCCAACGCCAAGCACCCAAACCAGAACCATCGCCATCGAGCTCAGCACCATGCGCTCTGGCTCGACCCTGCTGAAGGCACTCATGTCCGCCGCGCCCGACATCTCCAGTCTGCCCGAGGTCAACTTCACCAAGTACCAATCCACTGACGCCCTGCAAAAGATCCATGCCCTCTGCGAGGAACGCATCATCGTCCTCAAGCGCCCCTCCTGGTTCAACGACGCGAGCCGCTATCCAAAGCTTCCCGCCGTACCCAACACCCGCCAACTCATCCTCACCCGCGACGTGCACACAAACGTCGCCTCCTTGCGAAAAATGGTATTCCGCAAGCTCGAGCCCTACCTTCCCAAAGGCCCCATCGACCGCTGGCTCGCTAACTACTGGTCGAAATCCTACGACAGTCTCCTATCTCGCTTCCCCGACGACGGCCCAGAGAACTTCTGGGTACCCTACGAGGATCTTGTTCGCGATCCCATCCAATGGACCGAAAAGATCTTCGCCTTCCTCGGTTCCGAGCGAACCGAAGGCGTCGACTCCTACCCACCACCCAAAGACTTCGAGTGGAAGTGGGGCTCCGACGACGGCGGCGACAAAATCAAATCCCTAAAAGTCCAGCCCAACCCCATCCCCCAATCCTCCCTCGACATCCTCGCCCGCGTCCGCGACATCCCCCGCGTCGCCCAAACCCGCCAAAAACTCGGCTACCAGTAGGGCTGGCGCTCGCGCCACGCCGCATCAACCAAATCCAATCCTTTTCCCAATCACCCTTCCACCCCACCCCAAACTCACGGAAGCCCTCTAATACTCGCTATTGGTCGAGCCGTCCTGCAGCACCCGCCCACCCGTCTCGTTAATAAACACTCTAATGAAGAGATTCCGCGCACTAGGCCGTACATGATCCGGAGTCGCGGTTAATCTTATTCTCGCATACCAACCTTCTTCGCTGCGCACAAAAAAGTCTCCATCCACCCCGCCCCGGTAATCCTTATCGGCATACCCGTATCCAATTTTCCACTCCGGAGCATAGCCTTCCACAGGAGCGACCATCACTACTTCCCCTTCCTTCACGTAGCGCACCCCACCTCCGAGCGCATCCAAACGAAACGTCCAATCATAGCGGTAACCCTCCTCATCGACCGCCCCTTTCTCGGCAATGATCAACAAATCGCCGCCATCCGAAACCACCCCATTCCGGAGATCCAACCGTACTGGCTCGCCATCCCAAGGCAGCCATTCCTTATACTTTGCAAAAAACAGCTTCGTATCCCTCAGGTCCCTGATCGCCACAAACACCCGCGGCTCCAACTCAGTCGACAAACGAACGTCTTCGCGGGTGTAGCTAAAATTCCTCAATTGCCGCGAAGCAAACGTGTAACCCGCCTTTTCGATCGACTCCAAACCCAACATCGACCCCGTTTTACCGACCAACGAAAACCTCCCCGCCGCATCCGTTTGCACCGTATGATCCTCCACCTTCTCCTGCACAGAGCCATCCGGCAAAACCATGCTGCCTCGCACCCTCAATACCACATCAGCACCCGCTATCCCCTTGCCATTCTCGTCGACAAGACGGCCCCAAAATGAGATCGGAACGTTGATCGACTCGATGTAGCGCTTCAACTCCTCCGCTCGGCTTTCCTCCCGCGGCATGGTCAACTGAGCATCCGTCATCGAACAAATCGACAACACCAACCAAATACCAAAGATACCCAAAAACAATCGATCGCGCTTCATCACCGAATCCATTTTCAACAGCTTAAACAAGAAAACCGCTTCGACTAAACCGCCCACCCACCGTCATAGCAAACCTCATCCCGCAGCCCAATACCCCAAACCTCCGACGCAAAATCTCATAGCCACCCCGCCCGCGTCACCGCCTCCCCAATCAAAGCATCATGCGCCCCCTCATCCTATTCCTAACCCTCTTCACCCTTCATCCCTCAACCCTCACCCTTCTTTCCGCCGCTTCGGGCGGAAATCCCCCCAACGTGCTCGTCATCCTCGCCGACGACCAAGGGTGGGGAGACCTTTCGTTGCATGGTAACCAAAACCTCGATACGCCTGCCCTCGACCGCCTGGCCGCTGAAGGGGCCCAGTTCACCAACTTCTACGTCCAGCCCGTCTGCTCCCCCACCCGAGCCGAATTCCTGACGGGCCGCTACTACCCGCGCAGCGGCGTCTACTCCACAGGTGCCGGCGGCGAACGCATCGACGCCGACGAGCAACTCATCTCCGAAGTCTTCCGCTCCGCTGGCTATGCCACCGGTGCCTTCGGCAAGTGGCACAGCGGCACCCAAGCTCCCTACCATCCCAACACCCGCGGATTTGACGAATTCTACGGCTTCACCTCCGGACACTGGGGCAGCTACTTCGACGCCTTGCTCGACCACAACGGCGAGTTCGTTACCAGTACTGGCTACCTGCCCGATACCCTCGCCACCGCAGCGCTCGAGTTTATCGAGCAACAACACAAAGCTGGCCGGCCTTCCTTCACTTACCTCGCCTTGCCTACACCGCATTCCCCCATGCAAACCACCGAAGACGACTGGGCTCGCTTCAAACACAAAAAGATCTCTTCCCTCGCGACCGATCCGGAAGAGGAGGACTTGCAGCACACTAGAGCGGCCCTCGCCATGGTCGAGAATATCGACGAGAACGTTGGCCGAATCCTAGACCGTATTCGCGAACTGGATATCGAAGAAAGCACCATCGTCGTCTACTTCTCTGACAATGGCCCCAACGGCTGGCGCTATAACGGCAGCATGCAGGGCAAAAAAGGAGGTACCGACGAAGGCGGTGTTCGCTCACCCCTCTTCATCCGCTACCCGAAAGCAATCTCCCCCCGCACCACCATAAACACCGTCACGGGATCAATCGACCTTCTGCCAACGCTCGGCCAACTTGCTGGCATCGAATGGCAACCCCGCCAGCCCCTCGACGGCATCAGCCTCGCCCCAGTATTTTTCGACTCCGACTTAAAGGCGCCCCTCCGTCTACTCTACTCTTACTGGAACGATCGCGTCAGCGCTCGTAGCCAAGACTACCGTCTAGATTCCGCTGGACGGCTCTTCCACATTCCCAGCGACCGCGAACAAAAGCACGACCTTTCCCAACAAAAACCCGACCTCACTTCCGCCTTTCAAGCTGCCGTGGACAATTGGAAAGAAGCGCTGCTCATACCTGAGAACATAAACGAGGCACGCCCCCTCACCATCGGCTATCCCGGCCTCGCTACCACCCAGCTTCCGGCCCGCGACGCTGATTGGACCGGAAACATAAACCGCTCCGCACGCTGGCCCAATTGTTCCTACCTCACCGATTGGACAAGCGACACCGACCGCATTACCTTCGACGCCCACGTCGGCCAAACAGGCACCTACAAAGCCATCATACTTTACACCGCTCCCGAATCTTCCATCGGTACCGAGATCATTCTCACAGCGGGCAAAAACAAAATTTTCACTCGTATTCAAAAAGCCCACACACCCCCTGCATATGGCATGGAGCACGACCGCGTCGACCGCTCCATAGCGGGCGAATCCTATGTGAAAGATTTCGCCACCCTCGACCTCGGCGAAATCGAGCTTCAGAAAGGCCGAGTTACCCTTGAGCTTCAGACGAGTGGATTTAAAGCAAGCCAAGCCATCGAGTTTCGATTGCTCTCCTTAGAGGCAAAAGGAGGAGAAGCGATCGCCAATTGAGCTTGAGTCCCCCGCGCTCAATTGGAGGATGCAAGGACCCCGTCCTCATCTCCATTGATTCGATACCTATCGAAGCGGCAACAACCCTCAAATCCTGAGTGCTCTCCTACTTTAGAAAAGACAAAGCCAAACGCAGAAGACTCAACCTATTCCATCTCTGGCTTTTTGTCTGTGCCTGCCTCATCGTCATAATCTGTACGACGACTGTAGAGTGGCGACTCGTCAATATGCGTTACCTCAGTCGCCATATAGTGAAGGAGCTCGGTTTCGTCGGCTACTTGACAAACGAGCTGACAGAATTTGCGAAACGCACCATAGAGGAATTCACGCTCTCCACTCGTGACACGAAGAGTTTTCGCGAATATATGGAGCAGGTCCATGAAGCAAACCGAGGGAGCCAAGCACCCTCGACCTCGGGGCAAGCAAAGCACCTCGTTTACATTCAGATGGAATCCGTGGACGGGCTCAGCATCGAATCCACCCTAGAGGGGATGCCCCTCATGCCATTCCTTTACGTGCTTCGGAAAGAGTCTACCTACTTCCCCCACACCATCGATAACACATCATCTGGCCGAACCACCGACGGAGAACTACTGACTCTCACTTCGCTCCCATCGATCTACGGACAACCTGCGTTTCAGAACTTCGATTTGTCGAAAGTCCCCAGCCTGCCACGCGTGTTCAACGACGCCGGCTACTACACATTCTCTATCCACGGATACAAGGGATCATTCTGGAACAGGGCGGCCGCACATTCACAACTTGGATTCCAAGACAGTTTCTTTCGTCCCGACCTTATCGATGACGAAATCATAGGCTGGGGCATTTCTGACGAATCTATCTTGAATCAAGCTGCAGAGAAAATTGTGGCATCCGATTTGCCGACGTTCGCCCACATAATTCTACTCACGAATCACCACCCTTATAGGCATGTCGCCAAGCGAAACGGAAAAAAGCCAGGTGACATCGTTCTCGATCACATCGCTTCGCTTCGCTATATGGACTCTTCGATCCAGTCCTTTTTCGAGAAATTGGATGAACAGGGAATACTGGAAAACTCCATTGTAGCCATCTACGGGGACCATGACAGCGCCATTCGCAGGCAAATTGCCGAACGCACAAAGCCCGACTTCAAACAGGTCGTAAAAGACAAAGTGCCTTTGCTCATCTACGGGCTCAACGAGCCCCCCAAAACCGTCGAGAAACTAGCAAGCCTTCAAGATCTTCCGGTAATTGCACTTCAAGAATTGGGCCTTCTCATCCCGAGCTCGTTCACTGGCAACGCCCTTCACTCCATACGTCCCGTTCTCGAGCACAAAAACCGCTTGCTCTCGATCGACGCAGGAGAGGTAAAACAGGAGCAAACACCTTTCGATACTTCGCTATTCACAAAAATGGCGATTCTCCACCCAGAGCGAATGCAGCCAACAAAGTGAGAAAAATCACTCCAATATTAATCGCTGCCCTCATGCTACTTTCAGCTGGACTAGCTAGTCAAGTGCATGCTCACCGCCCTCCCGCACCGGAGCATACCAGCGAAGCTCGCCTCAGTTCCTCCGACATTGAGAACTACTCTGCTGAGCTGTCCTACCAAAGCGTTCTTATATCCATCGAGGGAGAAATCTTCGTCAATACTGACATCGAAAATCTTCGCTTCAAAGGCCAATACCATACACGTCAAAAACTGGACGACGAGGTCAGGCTTGCCTTTCAAGTGTATTCTAAAAATGGCGACATGGTCTTCCTAGATGGCGAAAGGACCGAACTCCTGCCCAAAGAACAAGGTCACACCGCGGCATTCGACTACAGCTATCAACTGGGCACCCTAAACGTCCCTAACAAACACAAGGAGTTCTACATTCGTTTTAACTACGTGAGAGAAGGAGAGTACTGGGCCGACATGAAGTACCCGAATATGGAACTACCCTCCTTCTTTGTCAGCGGTCTCGAGAGAAGCGAAATTTTAACTCCAATCCTGTCCTATTTCCCGACCCTTATACCAGAGAAGAAAACCAGCTACTCGCTCCACCTATTCAGGAGCGAAAAAAAGGTAACAGGCCCCTTCAAGCACCGAGCGACTGCACAAGTGAAATACGTCGAAGACGGTGGATTGGATAACAATAGACGATACGAAATTAAATCTGATACTAAAGGAAAAGACTGGCACGTTTCACTCATCTCCTACCGTTTGGATCGAGTCGGTGAAGTCCAAAGACGTCTCGGTTTTGTTTGGGACGGGGTCCAGTGGTACCCGCAAGCGAACGACCAATTCAAAACGTCCTACTCCGTATCCGCAGGGCTCTACCTTCTAGTAAACGCGATCGCTGTATTGATAGCATCACTACCTTTCTACTTCGCGCGGACGGTCATACGAGGGAAATGGCTCTACGTCCTTGCCTCTGCTATCAGCCTCTTGGTGCTGGCAGAATTTCCAACTCTAGACACTCTGCTCTTTGCCCTCGTCTACGTCTCAATTTGCCTCGGACACAAAATATTGTCGACTCAACGAGCACTCTATTGGGTTCTCCTGGCTTACGTTGTCGCCAACGAATTTATCTGGGGTCACATCGTGCCCGTAGGCCCCACAGAACTAGCTCCTTTCTTGCTTTCCATATCCATCGCTGCGCTCGCAATGGCCCCCATTACTCTTATGAGCAGGCCGTGGGCTAAGCTGATCACTGGAAATCTCGCGTTCCTAGCGATCGCTAGCTTTTATGCGACCATGGCGATCTATTACCTGTTCTTCGACGACTATCCCAGTTTGAACGTACTCACCTACGCGTCCCAAGCGACCGATTTGCTCGATTCAATCACCAGTTACTTTGACTCTCGTTTCTCGACCTTTGCTACCACTAGCGCGATCGGCCTCTTGGCGACAAATCTAGCCGCTTCTAGCAGTCCCTGCCCCACAGATCGACAGATATCCTAGACCACCGGCTCAAACGTAGACGTCTACATCCAAGTAAACCATCTCTGAGCCTAGGATGTGAAACCAAGTTACAAGCTCCGACACGAGATCGAAGCCAATCTTGTACCGTCCAGGTTCCATCACCACCAACGGGACTTGCACGGTCACACTCTCACCCGGAAGAACCTCTCTTGGCAGACCTCCCCGCGTCAGGTCCACAGCCAGAATCTTTTTCTCCGTATCAAAAAGTTGAGTACCAACGTTAACAGTTCCAATTTCCGCCGGACTTCCCCTCAGCCACTTGCTCGTCCCGGTATTCGTAACCTTCACTTCCACAAAAGCCTGCGTATTTGCCTGAAACCGGAGAGGCTCCGACTGGATTTGGATAACATGGGCCAACCCCTCAGCTGAACGGCTATCTGCAACCGCCTCCCCTTTGCTGAAGCAAAAAACGCCGCTGGTGCGCATCGAATCCCGAATGTGATCCAAGATGCGACTCGAAAAGTCCTCGCCGTCACATACCGCCCGACGTTCCTCCAAGCTCAATTCGAGATCAGAGAGGCTGAACGTTTTGAACTTCGGTTCTCCAAACCCTACCGATCCCGCCAAGGCTGCAATTTCCTCTATCTTCAGATCATTCTCTAAAACCTTGTAAGTCCTCATTTCGTACTGCGACTCGACCGAAGTCGAATGCTCCCCCAAAGGCTCGTTAAATCCAATGATGCCTCCCGGTGCCAATATCCGATAAAACTCACGCATCACCGTTTCCTGATTTGGTACATGGTGAAAAACATCATAGCAGACGATCCTGTCTACTGACTCATCCGGAAGATCTATGCGATGCCCGTCAAACAACAGAAATTCGTATCCAACCTTTGGATCATAGACCACAGAAAACTCCTCAAACAAGCGCTTGCCCAGATCCAACGCTTCCTGCGACACGTCCAAAGACACCACTGGACATCCCATCTGCCAAATCATCTTGGAAAGCCAGCCCGTTCCCGCCCCAAAGTCCAAGGTCCGCAAACCGGGCTTCATATTCAAAATTTGGAACAAATACCCAAGTAGCCTCAAGTGCTCCGCTGTTTCCGAAACCATGGAAAACGGCTTTCCCATCTGATACTCTGGCAGGGGCAAGCGCTTGTAGTATTCATCCGAGAAGCGGTTAAACTCCTCGATCGATAGCTCCTTGATCAGTTGCTTGGGATCGATAGACGAATCTGAGTTAGATGATTCCTGCATCGGACCCAACTCAATCCATTACAAGCTCGCTCGCAAGCTTTCTGCCCAAGCTTACTCTCGAATTCGAGCCGACACCATGATCCACGGGAAGGGGTTGTACCAAGCGTCCACTTCGAAGCCGCCTCCTTCCAGAAATCGGGCGAAAGCGCTCGGACTCCAATGGTTCAAATGCCCCGGCGTATTGCCCCAGTCTCCCCAGTACTGGCCGCGTGCCATGTTCAACGCCCGCCAGATGGGCTCCCTAGGCACCGACAGCAAATAAGCTCTCGCTCCCAGCTCTCGCAGCTTGGCTAAGCCACGCTCCGGTGCCTCCAGATGTTCCAAGACCTCGCAGCAAACGACCACATCCCGACCGTGCCGCTGCGCATCCAAATCGTAAATACTGAGCTGCTCGAAGCTCAGTGCGTCTTTCGCCCATTGCGCGTTCCCATCGATCACTGCCGCCGAAAAATCGCTCCCGTGCACTGGCACCTGAAAGGTCTCCTGCATCGCCCGCGTCAGACGCGCCTCGCCGCAACCGACTTCGTGGATCGACCTCGGAGCGAGCCGCGTCAGTCCCTCGAACAGCCGCTTGTCGAAGCCATTCACCAAGGCCCGACTAATCGGATTCTTGAGGTTCCCTTTGTCCACCTGGTTTCCGATGAAGATACCGTCTTCTAGCTGCCGCTCGTGGTTATCCATTTTTCTATTTCTGACGCTTCCTTAAAATCACCCCCAGCAGCAAGCTCAAGAGATCGCCTGCAATCGAGCACAAACGAGTGATCGCCGCAATTGCTACCAGACGCGGCCCCACCTCGCCGCTGTCCGCAAAATACGAAAAAACGTACTCCCGCACACCCAGCCCGCCGGGCGAGCCGACCACCAAAAAGCCCGCTCCCCACGATGCCGAAACCAACTCGAGACGCTGCCACGGAGACAGATCCAAACCGCCGAACAAGGTAGATTCGATCCAGAAAAACATCGTTGCCTGAATCACGAAAACCAGGAGCGAAAAGACCACCGCCAAGGCCAGGATCCGTACCAAGCCACTCCGTTCCAGTTTCACCTCTCGCCAAAGTCGCTCTAGTTTCTTTTTTGCGAAGCTGACCGCTACGAGGAACAATACCAAACCCGCGCCCATCACCCAAGGTCCGTAGGGGAGCGTCGCGATTAATCGCAGCGAAATCAGAGAGGCCACGCCCACCAGGAATACCGCTTCCAGCAGCGTCGCCACACCCGCCCGTTTTTTTGAAATGCCCAACGAACCAGCCAAGACAATACGCCCTGCGAAATGGAAAACGTTTCCGGGCAAATACTTCGCCACTTGCGTCAGCAGCGAAATCCGCACCGAGTCCAACCTACCAACCTCCGACCCGGTCAGACCCAGCAGCTCCCGCCACAGCAACCCCAAAACCGCGTTTAACAACACCCAAAGCAAAGAGCAGGAAATCCCCGCCACCAAAAATTCCCGAGAACTCAAATACGGCAGCACCTCATCCGCTTGCCCACGCACCGCCTTCCAAACGAAGAAACAGGCCAGCAAGGTCAACGCCACGCCCACCGCCCGCAAGGCCGCGCCCTTCCAATTGCCTCCCGCGCTCGACTCCTCGACCGCCGCCATCGTTAGGAACGATCCGCTCCGATATGGTTCGACTCAAACTGCGCCAAACGCTCCTCGATCTGCCCAAGCCGCCAATTTGTCTTTTCTAACAGTCGCCGGTTCACCGCGATCAGGTCCGCCAGCAGGGCCAAGACGAAAAAGCCAAGTGAGCTTCCCAGCAATAACGCCGTCAAAATCAGGGACTGCACATGCCCAGCTCCGTCACCGGTCAGGAAGAAAAAGAGAAACCGCAAGCCGAGCAGCAGGCCGAAGAATCCGCAGATCGAAGCCATCAGCAAAAAGACCCGCATCGGACGGTAGATCAGGAAAATGCGAAACATCGTCAGCACCGACCGCTTCACGTACGAAGGGATGCTCTTTACCAAACGCGAGGGCCGCGTTTTCCCGTTGATGCGGATCGGAACCGAAACGATCGAGATTCCATTCTGTCCCGCCTGGATAATCGTCTCCAGCGTGTACGTGTATTCGCTAAACACGTTCAGGCGCGAAGCCGCGCTGCGCGAGATCGCTCGAAATCCACTCGGAGCGTCGCCCACGTCCGTATGGCTCAGCGAACGGACCACCGAGCTTCCGAGCTTTTGCAGGCACTTTTTCAAAAAGGAGAAATGCTCGATCCCGGCGATGTCACGCTCACCGATTACCATCTCCGCCCGGCCTTGCAAAATGGGAGCAACTAGCTTGGGAATGTCCGCCGCGGAGTACTGGTTATCCGCATCTGTGTTCACGATCACGTCTGCTCCGCACTCTAAACAAGCCGCTAATCCCGTCGAAAAGGCGCTTGCAAGCCCCCTATTGCGAGGAATGCTCACCACATGGTCCACACCGCATCCACGCGCCACCGCACTCGTATCATCAGTGCTACCATCGTCGATCACCAGCCACTCCACCACATCGACGCCCTCGAGCTTTCTCGGCAAATCCTCCAAAGTCGCCTTCAAGGTCTCCGCTTCGTTGTAACAGGGAATCTGTATAATGACTTTCATTGATATCCAAGAGTCGGCCCTCGCGATCCTCGCCTTCGGCTACCTTCCGGGCGTTTTTCTCGCAGGACGATGGCTGGCGATCAACATCTTAAAGCTAAACCTTGCGAGCCTAAATCCCGCCAGCCGGCTCGGGCTCTATTTCTGCGTCGGCGCCGCCAGCTCCATCATCCCCCTTTTTCTACTCGCCTTAGCCGGACTCTACCTTCCCTCGGGCATCGGTGCGGCTGGCTGGCTGGCCGCCCTTTTCCAGGCCCGAAAGCTCCGCGTCTCCCAACTCCACCAGCCCTCCGCTGGACTGCTCGGGCTCGCCTTGACCTTGTTCGTTTTCTACGGACTCTTTTGCTCCGAAAGCATCCAGACCGGCCGCGACCAAGGCGCTTACTCCTTGCACGCTACCAACATCGCAAACACCCACTCCCTCCTCTTGCCCCTTCCTTTCGAGGGCTTCGAGGAGCAGCGCCACAAATACCAGGCGCTCCTCCATTCTTCCAATCCGCTAGGCTTCAACTACGACTTCGAAGCCAGCGGCATGAAAGGGCAATTCCCTCCCGCTCTCGCCCTCCACCTCGCCCAATGCTACGCCATCGGCGGTTACGCGGGCCTCATCCTCTTCGTGCCCTTCCTGGCGGCGATCAACTTCCTCGTCGCCTACTCCCTCGCCCGCCAATTCGCTGCCCGGCATTGGGCGCTGCTGGGGGCCCTTTTCTTCGCTCTCAATCCAGCTCAGCTCTGGAACGCCCGCATCACGCTCAGCGAGATCCTCGCCCAGAGCATCATCCTCACAGGCCTTCTCCTTTGCCACCTCGGAATCAGAGACCGTATCAACCGAAATTACGTCGTCGGTATCGCCGCTATTGCCGCCTCCTGCCTCGTCCGCATCGACTGCTTTCTTTTCGCCACTATCCTCGCCGTCCTGCACCTCGCCAGCGTCATTCTGTCGAATTCCAGCGAGCAATCCCCCGATAGTTCCACCAAGATGCGAGCTAGCATCGCCGCTTACGTTATTTTCGGTATCGGCTGGATCTACTACTCGATTTCCACGCCCAACTACTTCCAGGAGTTCGTCCCCATCGTATCCAAATTCCTTCTCGCCGGTGCCGCTGCCATCGCGGCAGCCGCCCTTCTCGACCACCCGAAACTCAAAGGCAAGCTCCAGCTCGACCGCCTTCTGGGCAACAAGCCCGCCTGGATCGCCTGCAGCGTCGCAGTGCTGGCGCTTGTGCTGTACTGCATCTTTCTGAGGCCCTTCAACGAGCCGTTTGCCATGTTCGAAGAAGCCCACTACGGCGATCGGAACTTCCGCGAAAACTCCGTCATCGACCTTGCGGAGTACATTTCGTATCCAGTTATCGGATTCGCAGTCCTCGGCTTCTGCTTCGCCCTTCGCCAGATCCTCATCAAGCGAAAGCTGGAACTGCTCCCCCTTCTGCTCGCATGGGCTGCCTTCTCGCTCGCCTACCTTTACGATCCCAGAATCAGCCCCGACCACATTTGGCGAATTCGTCGCTTCACCCCTATCGTTATCCCAGGTTTTCTGCTTTTCGCCGTCTACGGACTCGCCTCAGTGAGGCTTCCCCGCCGCCCTGCTAGGGCCCTCAACTACGCCGCGTGGGCACTCGCCGCATTGTTCCTCGCCTTTGCAAACAAGCCCATTGCCTTCCTCACCCAGTACGAGGGAACCATTGAAATCACTCGCGCCCTGCAAGCCGCCATTCCCAACGACGCCCTCGTACTCACCGACCTGACACGTCTCTTCTACGGACCACTGCTTGACGGAAAGGGCCGGCAATTAGTAAGAGGAGACCTCTCCAACAAAAATCACCTCGCCCTCTTCAACGAAATCGGAAAGCAGGCCGCTGAAGACGGACAAAGCGTCTACCTGCTCACAAACGCCAAAGCCATCAGCGAATTCAGCGACTTTAAGACCCTCAGCTTCCAAAAGACCTGGTACTCCCTCCGCGCCGCAAACCGAGCCCCCGCGACCGTCATACGGGAGAGGACAAACGCGTTTCACCTCGCCAAGATTGACGGCCCCATCCGGCCCTTCTCTGGCAAGGAAACCTCCCTCACATTCGGAGCGAACAAGATCGTCGGCATCGAGGAGACCGGCATGTACGGCCAAGAGCGCACCGGCAAAGGCAGCCCGTTCCGTTGGTCCCAGCAAACCGCCAGCTTCACACTCCCTACCGCTTTCGAAAGTCGCTTCACTTCGGGACGACTGAAACTGTACTCCTCTTTCGTCGACCAAGCGCCCACCCAAATTCGTGTAAACGGTCATCTTGTATTCGATTCTGAGATACCGAAAAAAGGCGGTGATTTCGAATTCTCCATCCCCCCCGAAATCGACCAATCAGAGACCATCAAACTCCAAATACAGTCGCAAGCGGACCAGCCAAGCAGAGTGTATCCTAACTCCACCGACAGCCGAGAGCTCGCCCTGCAAATCGGAGGAATCACCCTTAGCACCGAAGAAGGTATCGCTTTCGGAACCATCGACTTCGGCATCCAGCCAAACCTCGATATCCTGGAGGGCGGACTCTACCCACCCGAAGCAGAGGGCGACGAAATCCGACGCTGGACGGACGGCCAGGCAGTCTTTCAAATCCCGCTCCGCAAAAGCTTCACCCCCAAGGTACTGTACATAGATATCGTCAAATCCGTCCTCTCAAAAAACGATGTCGCAATCGTGTGGAACGGACAGTCGATCTTTCGCGGCACCGTCGGTTCCGAAGGAGAGACTCTAAAAATACCGCTCGTCCCCAGCCTTGGCCGCGGACCCGTCAAACTCGAAATCGTCTCGCAAACGGCCTCACCCCAAGCCCTCCGGATCAACGAAGACACCAGGGAGCTTGGGCTCAGGCTTGCCAGTCTGAAAATAGACGGCGACTAGCTGTAGTAGTAGTTATCTCGATACGCCTTCGGAGTTACCTCGAACCTTTTTCGAAAAGCCGCACAAAACGCAGAGCTGTGCGTAAAACCGGTCGCTGCCGCTATCTGCTTTATCGAATCGCCCGTTCCCACCAGATACTCGCGCGCCGCATTGAGCCGACGATCGAGCAGTACCTGACGCGGCGAGCTTCCGTAAACAGTCCGAAACTGATCGTGCAAATGAGCCACGCTCCAGCCCGCCTCGCGGGCCAGCTCCGAAACTGTCAAACCCTCTCCATAGCGCGTCTCGATGATCGAACGCACGATTCGCAACGGCTCAGGGACTCCCGCCCGCTCCCGGCGATGGTGGTGCAAAACCGCCTCTAGACGAAGCTTCGAGTAAAGATGGTCCAGCAAGACCGCGTTATCGAAACTCTCGTCCACAAACAGTCGAATCGACTCCTCAGTCAAAGCAGCCACCGCACCCAAATTGTGCCAAAACGAAACCCGTGGCACGCGACGCTCGTTCCTCAGCTTGCTCCGCATCCGAACCGCCAAGCAACTGTAGGGTGAATTTAGATCGCTCCGCCCGATCGTCTCGTCCCCCTCCACATGCCAAAGCAACGATCCCGGCAAAACCTCCACCCAATCCGCTCCGCTCCGTACCCAGCCTCTCCCGCCCGTCACCAGCTCCACTAGCTCTACACCCGCGGCGAGAACAAAAGGCTTAGGCTGCGCACCTGGCGCCTGATGGTAGTGCACCACCACATCCAGCGTATCAGGACGAGAATACTCCATGGCCCCAAAATGTGCATGCATAGGCATTCACACAATCCGATATTTTTGATACCCTAACGAATTGCGACTCCCAAGCAATGACCCAACAATCTTCCCACGCTCCTCCTACAACCTCATCCCCAACAATGAAAGAAGTACGTTTCGGATTCATCGGTTCAGGCAAGATTTCACAATACAGTGCCGAATCTATACAAAAACACAACAAGGCGAGCGTCGTCGCCGTGCAAGACCTCAACAAGGAGAGGGCTGACGAACTAGCAGACAAATTTGACATAAAGCATCGATTCACGGATTCCGCTGACCTCTTTGCCTGCCCAGATGTAGACGCGGTCTACATCGCTGTCCCTAACAAATTTCATGCGTCGCTCGCAACCGAAGCCATGAAAGCTGGCAAGCATGTCATCCTAGAGAAGCCTTTCGCAATGAGCACCGCAGAGGCAGAGGAGGTGATCCGCGTATCCAAGGAAACGGGCCGAGTCTTCTCTGTCGGCATGAACCAACGCTTTAACGAGGACTCCCAAAAGATCAAAGCCATAGCCGACACCGGCGCCCTCGGAGAGATTTACTACGCGAAAGCGTACTGGTTCAGACGAGAAGGTATTCCAAAGCTCGGTACCTGGTTTGGCAACAAAGCGTTGGCCGGAGCAGGAGCGATCAACGACATCGGTGTCCACCTGCTCGACCTTTGTCTCCACACCATGGGAAATTTCGATCCCGTTTCCGTGTTCGGCACGACTTACACGAAATTCGGAAATCGCGGCTTAGGCGAAGGCGGATGGGGAATTTCAGATGCAACGGAAACCACCTTCGACGTCGACGATCTCGCCACCGCCATGATCAAGATGCGAAATGGAGCCACCATCTGCCTCGAAGTCTCGTGGGCCGCTCACATCAAGGACTCAAACCGCATGGACGTTGAGCTTTTCGGGACTGAGATGGGAGCAAGCTTGTATCCATCCAAACTTTACAAACGCAACGATCCTCACAACGCTGACTATCAAGTCATCGACAAAGTCGCAGCAAAACCTGCGTTGGAACATTGCGACCGATTCCACAACTTCGCGAACCACCTGATCGATGGCGAACCGCTGCTCGTCACCGCTGACGAAGCGCTCGTGGTCCAGAAAATTCTGGATGCAGTCGCCGAATCCACCCGAACCGGCAAGTCGGTCGACCTATAGCTTCCTAAAACCCATAATCTCTTAACCAATACCCAGAAAATGAGCATTCTAGACAACCTCGCCGTTCAGAGCTACTGCTTCCGCGAATTCAAGAAAAATACAGACGTCGCAACAAAGGTTCGTGAAATCGGACTCGATAAGATCGAGGTCTGCGCTGTGCATGCCGATTTCGACGACATATCGAGCTGGAAAGAAGACATCAAAATTTACGACGACGAGGGCATCTCAATCGTATCCCTTGGAGTGCAGACCTTCGTCGGAAACGCCGACCAGGAGTCTTACTTCGAATGCGCCGCAGCAGCCGGCGCTAAGCACATCACCGCCCATTTCCAAGTCGGCACTTTCAACCAAGCGATAAGCCAAGTGAAGTCGTGGTGCGACAAGTACGACATCAAGGTCGGCATCCACTGCCACGGCGGATACATGTTCGGCGGACAGCCAGACGTCTTGGAACTGCTGATTGGCCTAGGCACTCCGCAAATCGGACTTTGTATGGATACAGCTTGGGCTATGCAGATCGGTCCCAATCGAGGCAACCCGATAGAGTGGGCTCAAAAGTACGCAGGGCAACTCTACGGCATCCACTTCAAGGACTTCGTCTTCGAGCGTAACGGGCAATGGCAAGACACCGTAGTGGGCGAGGGAAACCTCGACCTCAAGGGCCTGCTCGACGAGCTCGAAAAACAGAGCTACTCAGGCGTCAGCATTCTTGAATACGAGGCCGATCCCGACAACCCAGTTCCCGCCCTAACGGAGTGCGTGGAAAAGATGCGCTCCTTAGCCTAGTTCCTAGACAATTCCATTAATAAAGCCGCAGCTCTATGAGTCGCGGCTTTTTTTGAGTTCAACCTAGTCAAAGTCGTAGGCGAAATCTGGAGACAGACCGAGCTTCTCAGCCAGATCCTCATTGAGCCTGTCTCCACAATAGCATGACACGCCTTGGTTCGAGTGGGCTGCGTAGTTAGCGAAATGCAGCAGCGATGTCGCGCAATAGTCCTTTTCGGCGACTTTCTCAGGCTGATGGTGCCAAGTCACCGCTCGAATGATCACTTCCGGCAAGCCCCACATCGCGAATAGAAATCCTCCGATCGACGCGTGGTCGCACTTGTAGGCTTCGCGTTCCAGTTTCCATGAAGGGGTATTGGAATCGACCGACTGCCCCATGAGATCCGCATAATCGTTACCCTTGGCAGCGAGCAACACGAGTTTACCCAAGTCATGCAGAAGGGCGATACTGCTGATTTGCTGGATCAAGCGCATGTTTCTCACGTGCTGGCGCATGCGCAGTCCGTATTGGCTGGTCTCGATCGAATGCTGCAGAATCGAGTTCGCAAGCTCGTGCAAGCCAGGACTCAGACGCAGTTGCTTCTTGGCAAGTTCGGTGATCGCGAGATTGCGCACGAAATCCATGCCCAGTATCTGCAAGGCTTCCTCGATCGTCTCCACGTCACCGGGCGTCCCATAAAACGCTGTGTTCACCACTTGGAGAATCGTCGCTACCGCAGTTGGGTGCTGCATGATGATGCGAGCCAAGTCCTCTAGCTCGCACTCTGGATCGTCGGCCGTCTTAAGCAGCTCTTGCATCGGCTGCGTGTTCACATGCAACTCCTTCGTGTCGCGGACAATGGCCGCCACTTCAGGCTTTCTGATCCTCAAATGAGTGACCAGCACCTGCCGCACGGCTAAATTCAGCGCCGTCGGAGTGACCGGTTTCTCCACTCGTCGGTGGGTTAAACCCACGGTCTTGCTCAGCAGGTCCTTTTCCGCTTCGGTGTAAGCGAGAAAACGGAGCGAATTCGGTGAAAGCTCCTTGGATTTTTGCAAAGCCTCAATCGGGCCACCGTCCGGCAGCCCTCCACCGACGATAAATACGTCCGCTCTCGCCTCCCCAATCGCTCGAACCATCTCCTCCATACTGGAAGCCACTCGAGCGACCCATCCTGGCATATTGAAACTGGCATCCGCTCGCACCGCGTCCAAGTAGTGGCGATCGCCATCTACGACTAGTATGCTGATTAACTTTTTCCCCGCTGTGCTCATCAAATCGATCTCATCCAACCCCCGAAGGTTTCTTTGGATCGCGGCTTCTACCTCGCCTCCCTGAGTAATCATCGGGCTATGAATGAATTATATAAGTAGTTTGATAAGCTATAAGCGCCTATCTCTCGTAATTTGAAACCTTATTAACGGTCGTATCCAACCTTCAAAGACGTAAATTGGCAAAATAACCTAGAAGGTATAGGTTTCGGCCTCAGTAGGGTCCGCAGACAACCTCTCAGCCTCTACCCTAGTTATAACTATCAATACCCTTAAGCCACGGATCTCGCGTCCCTAAGAGGTGCGTCTCGTTTCTTCGAACACCTTGGTCAAGCTCGCCACTGTTCCTGAAATGTCAGCGAGGTTCGAAGGGATTATCATGGTATTGTTTTGCTTGGCGAGATTACCGAATTCCTTCACCCACTGCTCCGCCACGCGCAGGCTCACAGCGTCTCGGCCGCCGGGCAGGCTTATCGCTTCGGAAACCCTCTTGAGGCCTTCAGCAGTGGCAATCGCAACGAGCTCGATCTCGCGAGCTCGCCCTTCCGCTTCGTTGATACGTTTCATCTTCTCGCCTTCAGACCAGTTGATCGCTTCCTGCTTTTCACCCATGGACACATTAACTTTGGCCTCACGATCGCCTTCGGACTTGGCGACTACCGCACGCCGTTCGCGTTCGGCTCTCATCTGCTTCTCCAGCGCATCCTTGACGCTCTGCGGCGGCTCGATGTTGCGGATTTCGTAGCGAGTGATCTTGAGGCCCCAAGGCTCTGAAGCCTTGTCGATAGCCTCGATGATATTGGCATTGATGGTCTCCCGCTCCTCGAAGGTCTTGTCTAGCTCCATCTTGCCGATCTCCGAACGTAACGTAGTCTGGGCCAATTGGGTCGCCGCGTAGCGGTAGTTATCGATCCCATAGCTCGCCTTACGAGGGTCGAGCACTTGGAAGTAGAGAATGCCGTCAATCTCCACCGCTATGTTGTCTTTGGTGATACACGTCTGCGGTGCCACATCCGTCGCGATTTCCTTGAGGGAATGCTTGTAGGAAACCTTGTCCAAAAAAGGGACGAGGATGTGGAAGCCCGCTTCTAAAGTCTTGGAGTACTTGCCGAGACGCTCGACGACGTGAGCCTCCTTCTGAGGTACGATTCGAGCAGTTTTCATCAAGATGATGAGCACTGCGACTAAGATAACACCGGTAACAATTAAGGACTGCATAGGACGACTTTGACTTGGGGTTTAAAGGGTACCGACTCTAGCTTAAGTCGGACAAATTCGGATGCGAAAGCTTGGTCTCAATCACGCGGCTTGAGGTTGAGGCACAGTCCATCGATAGATTCGATAATCGCGACCGAGCCTACCTTCAGCTCCTGTTCGCAGCGGCCCTTCCAGTTAGCCCCCTTGAACTCGACCTTACCGTACGGCCGATCTGGACTGAACCCGGTCAAGCAAGTCACCTCCTTGCCAATCAAGTCCGACAACTCATCGCTGCCACCCGTTTCGGCGGATTGGCCGACAAACCAGCCTTTGAACTGCCACCGTAGTCCGAAAAGCAATACGATTGAAAGCGCACTGAAAATCAACAGCTGGGAACTCAGCTCAGTCACCCACCCCAAATAAGCCAGCAGAGACACGATCAAGGCCCCCAGCCCAAAGAAGATAATAACCAGTCCCGGTACGATAAATTCGGCGACGATTAGTACTACTCCAGCAATCAGCCAGATAACAGCGGGATCAAGGGTAAGTTCGCTCATGGGTACTGCTGCACAAAACCCTACTTACGCATATCCCGCAAGCCAGAAGCGATAGCCTCCATCCGCAAAGCGACAGTTTTATTTGCCCAAGCGGGAAAAATAGGAATTGTCCTGCCTTAGTGATTACCGTTCAGGAAGCCGAGAAACTAATACTCGATAGTATCGGGGAAATTGAAACAGAGACCGTCTCTATTGAAGAGGCGCTCGGACGTTGCCTTCGCGAGCCTATCGTCGCAGACCGCGCCCTTCCCCCGTTTGACCGAGCAACGCTCGACGGCATCGCGATCAACAGTTCCTCCTACAACACTGGCCAGCGCAAATTCAACATCGCCGGCACCGCAGCAGCCGGAACTCCTCAAGCCGAACTGCCCGACGTGAAGAGCGCCTTCGAGATCATGACCGGCGCTCCCCTACCCCGCCTCGCCGATTGCGTTATCCCCGTCGAAGAAATCAAAATCACGGGCAACACCGTTAAGCTGCCCGACGGGCTGCAACTCGACTTTCACTCAGGAGTACACAGCCAAGGCAGCGACTGCAAATCAGGTAAAGAGCTCCTATCTGCCCATCGCCTTATCACTGCCAAGGAGATCGCAATTGCCGCCTCGGTAGGAAAGACCGAGATCGTCACATCCAAAATGCCTCGCATCGCCATCGTCTCCACTGGCGACGAGCTTGTATCCATCGAGCAGATACCCGAATCACACCAAATTCGCCGCTCGAACGACATCACCCTGTCGGCTGCTCTCAAGTCATCCGGGTTCACCGATGTAGAACTCGCGCATATCCCCGACGACCCTGAGGAGCTCGAAACCCAGCTCCGCGCCATTCTCGAACGCTGCGACTCCCTGATTCTCGCCGGCGGTGTATCTAAAGGGAAATACGACCATATCCCAGAGACCTTGGCAAAGCTCGGCGTGTCCATCCGCTTCCAATGGGTCAGCCAGCGCCCCGGAAAACCCATGTGGTACGGGCAGTTCTCCCGCGGCGGCGAGCGACGTCCCGTATTCGCCCTCCCCGGCAACCCAGTCTCCTGTTTCACCTGCTTGCGGCGCTACGCCATCCCCGCTTTCGAGAAATGGGTCGGCCTTCCCAAAACGAATCCCGTTTACGCCAAACTTGCCCACGACCTCACTTTCAAGCCCGAGCTTACCCTCTTCCTGCCCGCGATCGCCGATCCACGCCCCAGCGGAGAACTCTGGGTAAAGCCCGCCCTATTTAACACATCCGGCGATTTCGTTTCCGTGGCTCAAACCGATGGTTTTATCGAACTGCCCAAGGCTCGCAATATATTCCCCGAAGGCGAAGCCTTCCAATACTACCCATGGCCGCGCTAAGCGCCGGTCAACCGATTCCCAATCTTACAGCCTAAACACCTCGTGAGCGCAGCGAACACATTCACCCACCTAGACGACGACCTCCAACCACACATGGTTGACGTGACTGAAAAGGCCATCACCCGCCGCTCCGCAACCGCTCGCGCGATCGTGAAGCTCACCCCCGAGATCATGGCCCAGTTCGACGGGAAAGAGCTGCAGAGCAAAAAAGGCCCCGTTTTCCACACCGCCATCTTGGCCGGCATCCAAGCCGCCAAAAAGACCAGCGAGCTCATCCCGCTTTGCCATCCGCTTCCACTTACCAAGTGCTCCGTCACCATCAAGCCGTTGGACGATGTCCGGGTCGAAATACAAGCAACCGCTGTGACCGACGCAAAAACTGGAGTGGAAATGGAGGCCCTAACTGCCGCTAGCGGAGCTGCCTTGACGTTGTATGACATGTGCAAAGCACTCTCCAAGGCCATCGTCATAGAAGATATTCGCCTTCTAGAAAAAACGGGCGGTAAGTCCGGTGACTACGTTGCCTAGGCTTCTTTTACTGTTGGCAGCCGCCGTGCTATTCTTAAGAAATGCCCTACTCGCACCTATTCAGGTTAACTCCTAAAAATGATTCCGACTCATGAACTCTAAAACGTTATTCACCCTAGCCTCTCTCCTGGTCCTGCTGTCATTCGGTGCCACTGCCGTTCACAGCGAGCCTGACGAATCCAGCGAACCCTACACCGAAATCGTAATCCCTCAGGGACTTTCAGAAGAAGGAGTCCAGTCAGCGATTATCAAAGCTGCAATCGGAAGACGCTGGAACATCATCAAAAAAGAAGCCGACCACACTGTCATCAACCTTACGCACAGAGGCTACGACTCTACCCTCACTTTCACCATCAAAGACTCTAACATACACGTCCATTCAGACTCTTGGGCCGTCGATAAGAAGGGCGAAAAGAAAAAGAAGAAGGACCCCACTGGCTGGATCGAAAACCTGCGTAAAGACATTATCGTCTTCATGAACCGCGAACTCTACGGCTAAACGAGGATCTCGATTAATCTTCACGCAAACGAACAAACCTTCACTCTCACACTTTTCCACAAATAGATGCAGGTCAGCTACGGCAGCCGCAGCCATCCTTCGGATTATTCCCTATCTACAGCGGACCTCGGTCCCCTATGCCTTCCTCCTCTAGGCGAGCAAATACGAGAGCAGCTTCCACTTGCCCCTCAACAATACAGACAAGTATCGCGCTTCCACCTTTGGCAAGACCGCCAGCTCTCACTAGGATTGGCCTCAGTGCCCGTCGCCGACAAAGATATTCTTACTCTTTCCGAGAGCATCTACGACGAACTCTTTGAGCTGACTCGAGAGGCGTACCTGTTCCGAATCTGGAATTACATTCCTCATATTAATTCCGGTGACGGCGACCAGGAACGCTACCGCAAGTTTTGCGCTGGCCGCTCCCAAAGCTTCCACAACGCTTTCGGCGAAAACGAAATCGCCTACATGCCCGCCGGAACCTGCGTAGGCAACGATAGTGATTACCTGACTATCCTCTTCATCGCAGCCGATTCTCGGCCCGACCACCACGAAAACCCCAACCAAACCCCGGCCTACCGCTATCCGAGGCAATACGGCCCCAAATCCCCCTCCTTCGCCCGCGCCACCACCGGCACCATCAACGGCGCCCATCATCGCTACATATCGGGAACCGCTGCCGTGCTCGGACACGAGTCACAAGCCATCGGCGACCTCGCTGGACAGATCGAAATTACCTGCGACAACCTCGAACGAATCGCCGCCCAAACACTCGTCGGCACCGACTACCAAGCCGCCGAGCAAACGCTCCTTTCCGGAAAAGTATACCTTCGCCACCCCGAGCACTACACGGAAGCCAAAGCTCTTCTTCAGCGACGCTTCCCGCAATTCGCCGACAAATTCATCTACTTGCGCTCCGATATCTGCCGCCACGACCTCCTCGTCGAGATCGAGCTCGCCTTCATCGACCCGATCAAAGCGACGTGAAGTCCTTGCGAATCGCCGAAAAGTTAACTTTCCCGCGAACCGTCAACGGAAACTGCTCGTAGACAAACCACTTTTTCGGACGTAACCGAAGCGGTAAGGCTTCCCGCATCCGCCCGCTCAACTCAGTACGCGACAGGCTGCTCTCCAGAGCCGCTGCGATCAACGCGTCTCCATCGCGACTTAAAGCAAAAACCTTCGCGTCGCTCACTCCATCGATCTGCAGCAAACGGCGCTCTATATCCAAAGGATTGATACGTCGGGCCCCGATCTTCATCAAGTTCACCGCCCGCCCCTCGAGCACCAGCTCACCCCGCTCGTCGATTCCTCCAAAGTCCGCGACCAACGCTCGCCCTTGCCCACCCTCGGAACGCCGAGAGTTACCATGACGATACACCGCGTCGCTCTCCACATAAAATCGATTTCCTCGAGCCGGCACAATTCGCACCCCTGGAAGCGGAGTCCCCACGCTTCGCCCCGAAAGAGCAGATTTCCCAGTATCATCAAAGCAAATACCCCCGGTCTCTGTAGAGCCATAAAAATTGCGCACACGCTTCCCAAATCGCTCTCCAAACGCTCTGGCGATATCCGGATCCAGCCGCGCACCCGCCGAAATCACCAAACGCAAACTCGCAAACGCATCCACCTCGCAATCGCTACGCGACAGTGCCTTCAAAACCGTAGGCACGCTCGGAAACAGCGTGCAGCCCGCTTGGCGACACACCCGACCAATCTCCTCTGGAAACGGCGTCTCCGTCCAGGTCGCCGCCGTGCCTTGCAGCAGCAACGGGTAAACGACGCTGCCCAACCCATAGGAATGCCCCCAAGGAATCAGACCTAAATTAACATCGTCCGGACGAATTCCCATCCCCGCGATCAGCCGCCGCGCGTCCGCCACCATTTCACTCCGCGAGAAATAGAGCCGCTTGGGACTCCCGGTACTACCCGACGTCAACTTGCATACCTCGATCTCCCCATTGCGAAAAACCATCGGGCGCTCGCAGCAGCCTTGTACCAAATCCGTTCCGCTCCAGATCCCCTGAACCCGCAGCTCCTTGCCCAAGGCTTCAACCTCGTCCTTCTTAAACCCCGGATCGAGAGGAGCCACCACCGCCCCCAGCTTCAAGCAAGCGAGGAAACCGCAAAGCCATTCCACGCCATTGGTGAGATCCAGCGCGATCAACCGACGCTCACGCATCCCAAGCGACCGCCACTGCTCGCAAAGACCGTCGCTCCTAGCGTCAATCATCCGAAAGTCGACCTCCTCGTTCCGCGGATCTACCAACGCAATCCCTTCCGGCGACCGAGCAATAACCTGTCTCCAGGCATCCAATACGCTTTCCGTCACTTCGACCCTCCCACAGCCAAGGTCAAAACCGCTTCGCAAAGGCACGTCTCTCCCTCGAAGACTTTTCCTCTCACCGAGGCAACTTTCCCGTCCAGCAACAAGTCGACCTCGCAGGTCGTTCTCAAAACCGGCATCGCCGTTTCAGGTGAGCAAAAGGACTCGAACGACCGAACTTGCACAATCATCCCCATATGCTCCTCGTCGCCGCTATCGTCATAGATCAATGGGAACGCGGCCGATTGCGCAACCAGCTCGATGCCCAAGTAGGTCTCTACCTTGCCGTCCCGACCAAACAGCGCCGTACGAGTCTCGTCCACCCGAGTCTCGGTTTCCACTGTTCGACTGTCTAAGGCCGAAATCGAATCGATCAACCGCATCGCCCCGCGATGAGGCAACTTCTCAATCAAGCCATGGTACTTATTTCGGTCCATCTTCCCGCAAAAATCGTCTTAGAAAAGGCTGCGAGCAATGAAGCAGCAAAAGCGTGACGCAAGCGAGAAGCGCCACCAACCACCCCAGACTCTGCACCACCGCCACGGAACTGAACCCCAATGCGAGAAAAGAAGCGGTCGTCGTTCCTGCCGACAACCAAACCGAACGCGGCATCGGCAAGCCTTGCCGATACGCTTCGATCGCAAACAACGCATAGTCCAAGGCAATCGCTCCTCCTAGAAAACAGCCCACGAGGTGAAACAAATTCAGCTCGCCAAAAAACAGCGAACACAAGCCCACCGCAATACCGCCTCCAACCAGTGGATACAAAACCACCACAACCCCTCGCTTCAACCCAAACGCAACCAGCATCACCACACCAACCAGAGCCGCCGCCCAAACTCCGATATTCAGCAGCTCCACCCGATGTTTTCCCAACGCTTTGTTCAAAAAGCTCAATTGGGAAAAAAGAAAACTCTGTTCCACTCCTTCAAGTAGCAGAACGGCCTCGCTCGGAGCGATGCTTGCGGAAGCCAAGCTCCAATGTTGATCGTCGAAAGTACCCAGCACGCTTTCCATGGGTCCACGAAGTCGATCCGCCAATTCTCCCAACAACCCCTCGACCCGCTCACCTTTCAAGCCATCTTCCCCAAGCAATTCCTGAGCTTCTTCGAAAAAACGATCAAACGCCGCCGCCTCATAGCCCGCTTCCGCAAAAGCCGACTCCAGGCCCGACAAAAGTTCTGGTAGCTGCGACCGCCATTCATCCGCGAGAGCGACCTCTTCCTGAGTCGGCAAAAATTGCGACAAGCCGAAAGCGCCAGCGTCGCCAACTCTCGCAAGCAAACCCGCTTCGTTCTCCATCACCTGCAGATAGCTATCTCCTGTAGTGATAAAGATACTACGCTCCGTGTCCGTTCCACCAAAACGCTCCCGTAAAGCGAGGTCCTCCTCCACCAACGCCTCATCCGGAGCCTCCAGCTTGCGCAAGTCATCCACCCAACGCACCCCAAACAAGCCCCAAACGCCGCTGGCAAACACTGCCAGTGCCAGTGCCAGCCATACGGAGCTCGGGGTCTTAACCTTCTCGATCGGCGTCTTCTGCCCGCTCTCCTTTACCGAATTCGAATAGATTGTTGCCCGAGCCGCCAAAAACGCCCCCAGCAACCCCGCGCCTACAAACACCCCGATCTGTCGGATCAACTCAAGATCCGCAAAGAGCAACACTGCAAATCCACACACCGTAGAAAAGCAGGCGTAGGCCACCAACTTGGCAGTCGGAAACGGCACCTCAGACACTTCCTTAAAAATCAAGTGGATAGCGTAGTCGATTGCGGTGCCGATCAAGATCGAGCCAATTACCAAGACGATTACATTCACCGTCTCGAACACCAGAAAGGAAATTGAAAGCGCAATCACCATGCCGACCAGGACTGTGGGTATCGCCCAAAGCAGCCGCCAAGGTCGACCCGCCAGCACGCCGCCGGCCAGAGCGACTCCCAGCAAGGAAAGTATGTTAATCTTGAATACATCCTTTTGGATGCGTTCCCGACTCGCGGACGCCAATCGAACCAACCCTCCGTACTTCAACTCGAACTCCGACTCCCGCTCCACAAACGCTTGCTCGAGTCCCTCAAGGTCAACGACCAATCCCTCTTGCGTATCTCGAGCCAAGGGCGATTCCGCCAACTTTGCCCAAAACAAAATCCGACCGTCCCTCTCCTCGTCCCCTTGAAGCATTCCTGTGCCACCTTCGCTCAAACGCAGGATCGCTCCCACACTTAGCAACAGCGGATCCAACAGCTCCTCGCGAGCCAGCTCCAACGCGCTGGGCGACTCCAAAAACGCGTCCATATCGGAAACCGCCTCCTCAGCTACCCAATCCGCAAACTCGCCTTCTCCATCGATCTCAAACGCGGCACGCTTCTCCGCCAACCACTTAGGGAACAGCAGCTCAAAACGCCGCTCGTTCAGAAAACGCATCGCCGAAAGGTTGGTCCGCTCATCGAAACGCACCACCGACTCCACCCAGCGACTGCTCTCCAACTGTTTCCGAAAATCGTCCGCCCAATTCGTTTCTCCCGCAAGCCCTTTGGCCTCCAAATAGACAACTCGCCCTTGCTCCTCGCCAATCAACTGGCGTGCGATCTTCACTTCTGCCGACTCGTCGTTGGGCAAGAGGCTAGACACATCCGTATCCAACTTATGGACATAGTCCACTCGCGTGAGATAAACGCCGGCCAACAGGACAATCGCCAGTACCAACAGCCTTGGAACCGCCCTCTTCATTCGCTGACCTGTTCGCGAAAGTACAGGCGCTCTTCTTCCGCAGAAAATCCGTTCAATCCGATTTCCTCCTTCGGAAAAATCTCAACACGACGCTCGCCCGCAAAAACCATCTCGATCTTCCCAACGGTCACTTCTTTACCGGACACGGTGAGCCGTTCGAATTTCCCTTCGCTTTCGTCTTTCGGAGTCATCGCAATCGACCATCCGTCGCTCCCAGTCTGCCACTCCATATCGAAAGCTTCCTCCAAGGCTACGACATCAAAAGCGAACGCTGCCTTCATCAGGTCAATCGTATCCGATTGGCTCGCTCCCGCGCTCTTTTGCCGAAAGTCGCCACTATTTGAATACTTTCGCATCAGCACGCCCTCGTCGTCCGCGACGATTCCGACTCGCTTTTCTGGATACGAAATACTCAACCCGCGGCCTTCCCAAATCCTCAGCTTGCCTTCCATCTCAATTGGAGCCTTGCGAAACGGAAAATGCCGGAACTCGGAAAACAGAATCAAACGAGCAGGCTGTTCCGCCGCCTGAGCTTCCAGTTCCGCCAACTTTTCTTCCAAGCCTGCCGGCGCCTCGGCTCGAACCAGAGAAACGGCTCCCAGCGAGAGCGAGAGGACAAGAAAGCATAAGACGTTTTTCATAGCGTTGGGGGCTGTTTGGGTCGAGCAATCCAGCGGTAAGGAGCCTGTAAAGCAAGACGCACATGCAAGCAGACGAAGCGCACGTTGTCGCGTACATAGTGAAAGTGCGAAACCCCACCTTGTTCCCGACTAATGTACTTCACAGGAGCCCGCACCTTAATCGCTGGCACCCCTAACCAACTCAAACGCACCGCAACCTCCGGATCGAAGTCGTAACGATCGCTCCGGCCGGGCTTTTCCATTACTCGCAGCAGAGGGCGGATCGGATAGACGCGAAATCCAAACAAAGGATCTCCCACCATTCGGCCACCGACCTCGAACTGCACCATCCAGACGCTGAGCTTTCGCCCGTATAAACGTTCCAAAGGAACGTTCGCATCAAACACCGGTTGCCCCAAGATCATTGCCTCCGGGGTTTTCTCAGCGTATTCAAAAAACGGATCGATACGCTCCGCAGGATGCTGCCCATCCGCATCCATAACGAGAGCGTGGGTAAAGCCTTCCGACTCCGCCCGCTGCAATCCAGAACGCACCGCCGCGCCCTTGCCCGCATTTTCGGTCTTCACAATGACGGTCAATCGAGGCTCGGCTTTCGCGAATTCAAGGGCCGCTAATTCACTTCCATCCGTCGACCCGTCGATCACCAGCATCACGGGAGCCGTCGACTGCGACAAAGCATCCTGCAACGTCGGCAAGAGCACCTTCCCGGAATTGTACGATGGAATCAATACGAGCGGCTTCACATTCATATTCGATTCACCCCAGAACGCTCACGTTGCCCGAGCAACAGAGTTCGTCGTTTGAAAACACACGGACTGCATAGCGGTCACCCTTTTGCTCTAAAGCTACCCTCACGAAAACATCCGGTCTGAGAGGCAACACGAACTTAAAACGAGAAAGCCGGTAACGTTCGAGCGGCCTTCCACGCCACGCCTCGACCGCAACCAGAATCCATCCGATCTGCGTCACCGCCGGCACAATCGGATTCCCTGGGAAATGGCCCTCGAAATACGGAAGCCCTTCGTCGATGCGAAACACGACCTCAGCCGTGAGCTCGCCAACTTCCAAGTTACAACCTTTTGGATACGGATTCCGCAGCATCATCGACTCGCCCTTTCCGCATAACATTCTTTCACTCGTTCGAGTATATCACGTACCGATCGACAGTCCCCTCCTTCGATTCTCTCTATCCGAGAAATGTCCACTTCCGCCGTCAATTGCGGCACCTTCCAAAACGGAGCTTCCCGCGTCATAAAGTCATCCGGCGACTCCATCCACATCACGTTGATCGCTGCCTTGCTCCGCTTTGCGATCAAGGCGAAACCGGACTTGAACTTCGACAGGTCAGCCTTAGTACAACGTGTCCCCTCGGGAAAAATGATCAAGTCTTCTCCTCTGGCCAACACTTCGCAAGCCAAGCGCACCATGTCCGGACCGCCCACGTTTGGAATGTGCTGCGCGAGCTTAGCGGTCGAGCCGTAAAGCGGATTAGATCCAATCTGGTCCTTGTAGATACAGGTCCCATTGGTCACGTACTTTAGCAGGTACGATCCGTCCAAAATCGACGGATGATTCATTACCCAAATCTCGCCACCCGTCGCTTTTCGCGGCGTTTTATCAGGCGTGGTTAAACGGAGCACTCCAATAAAGCCCATAAACCAAGCCCACCGACGAAACAGAAACTGCAACAAGCTACGTAATGGATTTTTCAATACAGCCGAACCCGGAATCCATCCGAGCAAAAAACAGACCACGTTCAACAAAAAGCTAACCAGCAGGAACACCGATAACGCAAAGTAGTAGGCAACGCAGAGGTACAGTCTTCTCAAGCCCTTCATTTGTCCCCCTTATCCGCGATCGGCACCGCATCCAAAAAGTTAAACCATTGGTAAGGGTTCTCCTTCACCAAACGTTCGAGTAAACCGAGCGTCTCCTTGAAATGGATACGGGCCGCAGCAAGTTTCTCCCTCTTCGTGTTCCCTACCGGTCGAAACACCTCCGAGGTATAGACCTGTGTCCCATGACGCCCCTTGGGCAAGCCAAAGGAAAACATCACTGGCACCTCAAACAAAATCGAAAGGTGATAGATTGTGAACGGGAACCAACGCGAATCCCCGAGGAATTCGAACACCTCAAGCTTGGAGCTATGCTCCACCCGATCGCACTTCATAGCGATGCTATGCCCCTCTTCGACTGCCGCCTTCAACGCAAAAAGCAGGTTCGATGGGTCGTTCACCCAAAGAAACCCGACCTTGTCGCCAAAGCGTTTTTCGAGCCATTTCAGGTCATTAGAGTTTCCCACCTGATAGCGAACCATTCGTATCGAAATATCGAAGTCGGACAACCAGAAGCCCATCAGGTCCGAATTCCCGAAATGGAAGGTTCCATGCAAGGCCTGCATCCCTGAATCTGTTAATTCCGCCAAACGTTCCTTGGAGCCATCATCCGAATAAAATTCGGGAGCGCTCCCGCCAGCCGCATCGAACCGCCGCACGAGAAACTCGGAAAACTCCGAAAAGTGCCGCCAGCTATCCCAAAAGGTAGACGGCCTACCAAGTGCATGCGTCAGAAATTCGCGCGAGCTTCGTCGCTCCTTACCCATCAACCCCATCGCTACCAAGGAACTGATACGCAGTACGAAACGCATCAACGGCCACGGTAAGATGCGGCTGACAAAATAAATCAACGCGTACCCCCAAGTCGGCCCTGGATTTCGCCTCGTTTGCCTTTCCTCCGCGTTCATTTCCAGTCGATCCGTATCCACGCATCCAGAGCAAACGATGGCACGCGAATCTGACGACGTTCCTCCAACGCTCGAGCGAGTTCCGAGAATGGCGTATCCACCGCACCCTCGAGCGAGACATCGCTCTCTAGCGAAATCGTTCCCAATCCATCGCCGCCGCGTCGCAACCGCAGGCCAAACGCAAACGACTCGCCGCTCGCCAGCTCAACCGGCACCAGCCAGTCGCCTCGCTCCTCTCCGCCAAGCAATACAACTTCCTCCTCTTCCAGCAGAAAACAATTCTCCAAGGCTTTGGCAAAAAGGAACCGCTCGCTAGTGATCGGATAAAAACGATCCACCGCTTGTTTGCTAGGGATCAGGGCTTGCTCCACCGCGCTCGGATGAATCGAACTCTGGAACAAAGCAGGACTGGCTTGCGGAAAGCTGTCGATAAAGCGTTCCAACGACTCCGACTCCCCAAACGCGGAAGCATAGAGAACAGGAACGCTTTTCTCCGCACCCAGCTTCTGAATACAAGCACCAATCATCATCCCGAGATGCGTCATGCGACGAGCAGAACGCCCCGGATAAAATTCCTTGTAGCGGCTACGAGCCTCAGCGGCCTTGTCCTGAGCGCCATCTAAATAGACGACTGATTCGATGCTGAATGTCTGCTTACTCATAGCTCACAAAACACCCCGCATGGGCCCCTCCAAAGGCATTGCTAAACAAAACCACTCCCGCAAAGTCACTGGTCTGCAGATTATCAATCGCCACATTGTTCGCGAGCGTAGGAGCTAACGTACCGACCGTACCGGGAGCTTCTCCCTGACGAATAGCTTCCAGAGCGATCGCCAACTCCACCACCCCGCAGCTTCCCAAGGTGTGGCCGAGGCTGCCCTTCCAGCCCACCAACGGGCTCTCTGGTAGCGCTTCGCAGAACGATTCGGCCTCTAAACGACCCGCTTCCAAAGTACCGGTGCCATGCCCTTTGACCCAAATTTTCCTTCCGTCAGCGACCTCCTTCGCCCAATGGGCCAAGGCTTTGAAGCCGCTTCCCTCGGGGTCGTTCGCAGTGAAGTGATACATTTCATTATAGAGAAAATTCGACTCGATCCGCGCCGGAGTTTCCGCCTTGGACAACACAACAAAACCAGATCCGTCCCCTAAGGCAATCGATCCCGTTTCGCGATCTTGATAGGGAGCCGGAAACTGCTCGTTCAAGATCTTCAGCGAATGAAAGCCCCCCGCCACAAACGGACTAATGTAGTCGTAACTGAATACAAGAGCCTTCTCCGCAATACCCTGCTGAAGGTAACGCGACGCCAATTCGATACCGAGGTTCGCGGTCACGCAAGCATGGGACAAGGCCACGACATTCTCTCCCCAGCCGTATCTATTCTTTAAATACTCAACACTTTTGGCAGGTGTCCCGATCGTCAGAAAGCGCTCGTCCCCCGTTTGTCGATACGCGTAGAGACTGCCCACATCGAAGTTGCTGCTCGTCACGAAAACGGGGCACTTAGCGGTTCCCCATTTTTGGCTTGGGATTTTCGAAACAAGTTCGTCCAGCAACCCGCTCCAGCGCGGAGGGACAGTTTCGTCATAGCCATTCGAATACGCAAGCGGTACCAGATCACCGCCCTCTTTACCAAGGACTGGCATCGGTTTCAGGGCGATTTCTCCCTGAAGTAAGCCCTCGCAGCTCTGGCGGGCATCTCCGAAAGCCGTGCTGCAGTCGCATGCTTCGATTCCGATTCTTATGCGTTCAGGAGCGGTCACGAATAGCTACAGATTGAAGTGCTAAGTCTTACTTGATCTTCGATTCGATCAAGTCCGCCAAGGTGCTCACCGACGCAAGAGCCTCTTTAGATTCCTCACTACTTCCGATCTTGATACCGTACTGTTTTTCCAAGCTCACCACGAGCTCGAGCGCGTCGATGGAGTCCAACTCCAGTCCCGAACCGAAAAGCGGTTCCGTGTCGCTGATATCGCCCGGATCGACATCGTCGAGATTCAAGGTCTCTACGATCATGCTCTTAAGTTCCGCCAGCAACGCGGCTCGGCTTTCTGGAAAAGTAGGTTCGCTCATTTCAAATTCACTTTAGTCGCAGCGCCTGAGCACATTGCAAACATTGCTTCCACCAAAACCGCTGCTGTTGTTCAAGATTGAACTGAGGCTGCAGGCCTCCGAACGGCGCGGCAAATTCAAGTGAGAACAAGCGGGGTCCACATTATCCAAATTCACGTTCCCCAATACAAAGCCTTCCTTCAGCATCAGACAGCAAATAGCCGCCTCCAGCGCTCCCGCCATCGAGAGGCTGTGACCCGTCAATCCCTTCGGGCTAGAGACTGAAACCTCTTCAAGACGATCCTTGAAAACAGTCCCAATCGCCGTCGCCTCGGCTTTGTCGCCCGCCGACGTGGAAGTCGCGTGGGCGCTGACGTGGTCAATCTCCGAGACATCCATGCCCGCTGCCGCCAAACAGAGCTTCATGGCTTCCGCCAGACCTTCCCCTTCCGGATGCGGCGACGCGCGGTGATAACCATCGCTCCCCTGCCCCCAGCCGGCCAGCTCCGCATAGGGCACCGCTCCACGAGCTTGGGCAAACTCCTCTTCCTCTAGGATCAACACCGTCGCGCCTCCCGCACCCACAAACCCATCGCGATCACGGTCGAACGGACGCGAAGCTCTGGCTGGATCCGGACAAGTCGAAAGGGCCCGCATTGCAGAAAACGGCAACAGCGACTCCGCAGTCGCCTCCTCCGCGCCAACGACTATGGCCCGCTTTTGCCGCCCCAAGGCGATATCGTCCATGGCGTAGCCGATGGCGTGGGCTCCAGACGCGCAGGCCGAAACGTAGCCGCAATTGGTCCCGCGAATCCCGAGCCAGCTCCCCAAGTTGAAATTCAAGGTTCCCGCAACCGAGCAAAGCACACCCATCGGATTTCCCCGCTCGCCCTTGGCAGCCCGCATAGCCGAAAGGTTTTCGTGCAGCAGAAGAGGCGAGCCGACCGAAGCGCAGTACAATCCCGTCGCACCATCCTTCAGCTCACCCTTTTCCAACCCCGCATCCGCGAGCGCTTGTTCGACACCACAAACCGCATAGACGCCCTGCGGCGGCAAACTGCGAATCATGCTCCTGTCGATCGAGTAGGCATCCGGATAGCTCCAGTTCCGCCAATTCGATGAATTCACCGAAAAGCCCTGCGGATTGCCCGCAACCTTCACTGGCAAATCGGGATTACCCAGAAAATCCACTTTGCGGATGCCGGACTTCAGCTCTCGCAAACGGGTCGACACCTCCTCGCGGGAGTTGCCGACGCATGTAATAAATCCCAACCCGGTTACAAGGATTCGCTTAGCCATCCGCTCCTCGCTACTTCATCTCCGACTTTAGAAACGCTTTCAGAGCCCCCAATGTCCGTATGTCGGCAAGGGTTTCGTTCGATATCTTTATCTTGAATACATCTTCGAAAAAGAAAACGAACTCCGCGATGGACAGCGAGTCGAGTCCGAGGTCTTCAATGAAATTGGCATCGTCAGAGAGTCCTTCGCCTTCGAGATCCGCTCCCAAATCCGCTAGCAGCCCGACGATCACCGCATCGAGATCCTCCTCCGAGCGTCGTTCCGAGTAGCGCCTCAACGCATCCTGCAAATGTTCAGGCAGGTCTTGAAACGCGGCTGAGCTTTCGTCGAAAAGGGGTGACATGACGACCGATCAAAAGCCTTTCCACACGTAGTTCAACCTATATTACTGGGCTGAACCAATTCGCCTAGAACCGCTACTCCTCGATCGAGCTACGCCGCTTTTCTCGACGCTGACGAATCGCTCGAACGCTCTTGGCCACGAAGAGGGCAACCAAAATAACCATGACCGTGATTCCTCCCTTGCTCCAAGGGTCATGCGACAAATATCGGCTACAGATGATTACTCCTATCGCAATGCCTCCCTGACCCAACAACGAAATCCAAAGGTAGGTCCAGAACGGAATTCCCGCTAGACCCAGTATCAAGTTCTGGAAGAAAAACGGCGGACCCGGCACCGTACGGACCAGGAAGGTAAAACGAAACTGGCTATAGTCGCTCATCTCGGGGATCGACCAAGTTCGCTTCGCTAGGAAGGCAGTGATCGGCTTTTTGAATACGGAATGCGTCAGGGCATAGCTCACTGACATATTCACCGCCAATGCTCCGATACAGGCGAGCGACGCCTCCAGCGGCTCAAACGCGACTCCCGCGTAAATGTAGCAGGCCGATATCGGAAATCCGAATACAGGCAGGGTCGCCATCGCCACAAAAAACATCCACAAGCTGCTCGCCTCGAGCACTGCCCGCCAGTCGAAGCCCACCCGAGCGAACTGCCAAAAACCGATCGCGAAGACCAATCCGACGACTGCAATTTGCAGCCACTTCCACGATTTCTCAACAGGATCCGCTTCTGCTTCCATCGGCTAAAACAGTCGCCCTTCCTGAGGCTTCAGATTATCGTCTCCGCCAGTACCGCCGGTAGAAAACAGCTCCCTAAGCTCCAGCCAGCCATAACGGGCGAGAGCCCAAGCGATGCGCAGCGGCAGCATCCAATTCAAACGATAGCTGAAAAAGCTCTCGAAATGGCCCGAATTGCGTCGTCCGAAGCGACCGCTTCGCATCCGCTTCCGTCCGATCGCCGCCAGTCGGCGATTATAGAAGCTGAGAAAAATAGCCGGCCACTTTGCCTCTTTCTGCCCAAACGACGGAGTTCGCAGCGATTCCGCTCCCAATAGGTATGGCCGCGTCACCACCGCTAAATAATAGAACCCCAAATCCAAGCGGAAGGCTAAGCTCATCAGCTCGTGGTCCCCCATGTAAAAATACTTGTCCTTGTAGATCGAGCGGAACCAACGGTCGTAGGAATCGCGAAACTGGCTGTTGTGCGTTCCTAGCTTTTTAGGACAAGTCTCGCCCTGCTTCAGCGAATCCACAATCAGCGTCGAGCCAGCCATCACCGTGTAGCAAAGCCAGTCCAAGCCGGGGCTGTAAAACGGATCCAAGAAACCTGCAGCGTCGCCAACCAATACAAATCCATCACCCGCCACCCGGTCGGAAGCGTACGATATGTTTCGCCGAAAACTAACGTCGCCCTGCACGAACTCGGACTCCCGCATCAAGCGCTCGCCCGCCGGATGCTCCTTAAGCATAGCCTTCAAGCGCTCACCCAATCGCTCGCCCGAGGGTAGCTCCACGATCCTCTGGTCGTACACGACACCGATGCTCACGTCCCCGTCCTGCAGCGGAATCCACCAAGCCCACCAGCCTCGGCCCACCAAGTGGTTCGTCGCGTTGTTGCGCACCCCGAAGACACGCTTCGACCACGCTGGTAACTCATCCGCCAATCCCTCGTCGTCCCAATCCAAGACTCCCCGCCAACGACTCCATGCCGTGGCGATCGGGTGTTCCTCGTTCGTCGAAATCCAGCCGTTCTTTCTCCCCAACAAGGCCCGCACTCCCGAGGCGTCAACGACCCAACGCGCCTGTAAGTCTTGTCGCCCTTCATCCGAGACCACAGTCACTCGCTGCAAACCACCCGCTATAAGCTCGCACTCGACCACCTTCGCCGGACGCTTCAAAACAGCGCCTCGCGAAACCGCCTTGTCCAGCACGACCTCGTCCAGACGCGCCCGATCAATTTGGTAACCGGGAAACAGCACGTTAAACTTCGGCCCAAGCTCGCTGCAGTCCGCTAGATCTTCGGTCTCGTCGTTCGCAAACCACAAACGCAAGCCCTGCTTAGAAATGTGGTTACGATTGAGCTCGCCGCTCAGCCCCAATACACGAGCCAGAAAATACGAGCTGACCTCCACCGTCGATTCCCCCACCCGGCGCCCGTGCTGCTCGCTGGATTCTACGATCAAGACGCTCAACTCCGGGTTTTGCTTCAGTAGCTCCATAGCAGTCGCGCCGCCCGCTAACGCTCCACCCACAACGATGACGTCCCATTGCTCAGGCAGATTCCGGCTCGATCGATCCATAGAGAAAAGAGCTCGATAAACGATTCGCCGCCTACCCCTTACAAGAAAAAACGCCTTTCCGTCCGGAAAAGCGTCTTGCTGAGATTCGCGGGCGAATGACCTACCACGCTAAGATCAGTTCCTAGGCGACGGCTTACCGGTCGGGCCTCCAACCGCTTGCTCGAAATTCCGCTCCGTGAACTCCATCACAAGCGTACCCACACGGGCTAGCATCGCTTTATCGGTGCCTCCGACAGACCAGCCACCGCCCATCGCATTGGCGTGCTGGTAGAAGCGAGCTTTGGAAATGAGCTCTCCGGTTGCCTTGTCCAGATACTTTACTTCAACCACAATCGCCGAATCGCCAGCCATCGCGCCGCCCCAAAACCGAGTACTACCGCTCACGAACTTGATCTCTCTTACCACAGGTTCGACGAGCAAAGTTCCGCCGGCATCGGGACGCTCATCCGCGCTTGCATTCCACTCGGAAACCAGTGGTGCCAGCTTCACATCCAATTCTGCCTGCAGCTTTTCCAGCGCTCGCTTGTTTACCTCTTTCTCGTCGAACGGCTTAGCCAATGTAACTTGCGCTAGCTCAAAATTCTCAAAAGAAGAGAATGCTTTGGAAGGGGGTTCGTTCTCGTATTCGCTCAGCCCCACACTTGATGTCTCGCAACCGCTAAACAGTACCGCAAAACAGCTGACCAACAATCCAAACAACAATTTGGTTTTCATAACGGCAGCTAGTCAATTACACAGCAGCATATCAAGTACAAATCAGTAACTATAAGCCTCTAAATAATCCGCTATGCCATCGACTTCTCACGCATCTCTGACCGACGTCCTTATTATCGGTGGCGGACCTGCCGGCAGCACCGCCGGCTCATGGCTCGGGCGACAGGGTATCGACACCCTCATTTGCGAAAAGGAACGGTTTCCCCGCTTCCACATCGGCGAATCCCTCCTTCCCAACGGCAATGGCGTACTCCGCGAAATCGGAGTCTGGGACAAGGTACAAGCCGCCGGCTTCGTGAAGAAATACGGGGCTGAATTCACCCTGCCCGATCGCTCACAGACCGTGAACAACGTCTTCAGCCACGGGATCGTCAAGGGACGCGAGCAAACCTTCCAAGTCGAACGCGCCCGTTTCGACAAGCTCTTGCTCGACCACGCCGCCGACTCCGGTTGCCAAGTCCAGCAGCGCGTCGCTGTCACGCAGGCGACCCGCCAAGGCGAACGGTGGGACGTCATCGTAGAAGACCGCGACACCGGCGAGTCGCGCAACGTCTCCGCTCGCTGGATTATCGACGCCAGTGGACGCGCCTGTGTCATGGGCCGGACCCTAGGAATCGGAAAGGAAACCATTCCCTATCCGGGTCGCTTCGCCGTTTTCAATCATTTCAATGGCGTCCCGCGGGCTGCAGGCCACGAGGGCGGAAACATCATTATCATACGCCTGAAGGACGCTTGGTTCTGGGTCATCCCCCTCAGCGACTCGACCACTTCCGTGGGAGTGGTCGCTCAAAAAGGCGCCCGAACAGACACCCGCGAGAGCAACGAGAGCTTTTTCTGGAGAAAAGTGGCGGAATCGAAGTTCCTGAGCGATTCCCTCGCCCAAGCCCGCCCCAGCGGCGACTACCGCGTCGAGTCCGACTACTGCTTTTCCTACGATAGCTACGGACAGGATAACGTGCTGCTCGCCGGCGATGCCGCCAGTTTCATCGACCCCGTCTTTTCATCCGGCGTTTACCTCGCCCTCGAATCCGGGTTGCTCAGCGCCAAGACCATCGAAAGGCAGATCAGAAAAAACAAGGCTGTCGTCTCATCCAGAGTCTACCTCTGTTACACCAGCGCTATGAAACGCCGCATCCGAACCATGCGGCTTCTTATCGAGTCATTCTACGACAACAAGAGCTTCGAAGTTTTCATGTTCCCCGCACCTCGACTCCGGATTCCCGCAGCGATCAACTCAATTCTCGCTGGCTGCACCCGACCGCCCTTCGCCGTCCGCTGGCGTTTCTGGCTATTCCGTCAAATTTGCGCCCTTCACAAAAAACGCGCCATGGTGCCATTCCTGAACTGGACGAGGGTCACCAGGAACCCCAAGCTCCAGCCCGAATATAAGCCCGAAACAACCAACGGCCTCGCCCGCTGAGGAGATTGCCCGCATATGGTGACCTACAACATCCAATACTTCGCCTTACTCAGAGAACAACGCGGTCTAGACGCCGAGACCGTCGAGAGCAGCGCCGCCACAGCTGAGGAACTCTACGCAGAACTCGCCACCCGCCACGGATTTACCTTGCCGACCACCGCACTGAAAGTCGCCATCAACGACGACTTTTCCAAATGGCAAGCGCCGCTGAGCTCCGGAGATACTATCGTCTTCATCCCTCCGGTGGCTGGCGGCTAAGCTGAATCAGAACCGATAAATCCGCGAACGAAACGTGCCCAACCCTCAAACATTTGCCATCTCAGGCGAGGACCTCGAGATCGAAAACCTCAAACAGCAACTGCTCGACAGTCATGCTGGTGCCCTCGCGACTTTCGAAGGCTGGGTACGCAACCACAACGAAGGACAAGCCGTCGAACGGCTCGAGTACTCCTCCTATCCGGCCCTCGCGAACAAGGAGGGCCAACGCATCATCGAGGAAGCTTTCGAAAAGTTCGAGATAGATGCCGCTATCGCCAGACACCGCGTCGGGATGCTCGAAATCGGAGGGATTGCAGTTTGGGTAGGCGTTTCAGCCGCTCACCGTGGAGCCGCTTTCGACGCCTGCCGGTACATTATCGAGGAGGTTAAGGGGCGGGTCCCTATCTGGAAGAAAGAATATTACTCAAGTGGGGCCACGGATTGGGTGAATTGTCACCAAGAGACTTAACCCTAACCTTCAAGGGACGATAGTTCCACATAGTCAGATGCGTTTATAACACATGCACTACGTGGAAAAACTATTTCAGTCCCTTCAACCTCTCTACAGCCAAGCGTGGTTCCCATACGCCATTGGCGTATTGGGCCTGATCTTCGCGTTCTCCGTCTGGCAAACGCTCAAGTCCCTGCCAAAGCTAGTCATGTACCCCATTATCATGGCCACTGCCATGATCGTCTTCATGAACTGGGTTTACTACCGCAACGAGCCGGAAATTTTGACGCCAATGGTGAACATGATCGCTCAATTCCTGCCGACTTTAGGGTCTTAAACAGTTTCCGGTGCTTCCTTGACCGCATAGCGGCCAACCCCCGAGATGAAAGAACCTCGTGGCAATAAAACCAATTCCCCGAAATTGAAATTGGTCTCATAGTTCCGCCCAATCTTCCTCATGTAGGGGCAGATTGTCACCAATACCCTACACGAATCGCTTTTTAGCGCTTGCTGGAGACTTTTTGCAGGGCTTTACTCTCCGCCATTTCCAATAAGTATTACTATGTCGACAGCAACTTCTGACATCGGACTCATAGGCCTCGCCGTCATGGGTCAAAACCTGGCCCTGAACATCGCCGACCACGGCTTCAAGATCTCGGTCTACAACCGCACGACGTCCAAAACGGACGCCTTCGTGGCTAAAAACCCAGACACTCCCGGTGGTCTCGTCGGAGCTCAAACCCTCGAGGAATTCGTCCAGTCCCTCAAACGCCCACGCAAGATCATCATCCTCGTGCAAGCGGGCAAGGCGACTGACGCCGTGATCGCAGGCCTAACGCCCCTCCTCGACAAGGACGACATCATAATCGACGGAGGCAACGCCCTCTGGACCGACACCATCCGTCGCGAGAAGGAACTTAACGACGCAGGCTACCGCTTCATCGGCTCCGGCGTTTCCGGCGGCGAAGAAGGCGCCCGCTTCGGCCCCTCACTCATGCCAGGCGGCAAGGAGTCCGCTTGGAACGAGCTCAAGCCTATCTGGGAAGCCATCGCCGCTAAGGTCGACGCGCAAACCGGCAAGCCCATCGAAGGCGCCGAGCCCGGCAAGCCCGTCGAGGGCGGCGTGCCCTGCACCACCTACATCGGCGAAAACGGTGCCGGACACTACGTTAAAATGGTCCACAACGGCATCGAGTACGGCGACATGCAGATGATCTGCGAAGCCTACGCCATCATGTCCAAGATGCTCGGCATGGAGCCTAAGGACATGTCCAAGGTCTTCGGCAAGTGGAACCAGGGCGTGCTCGACTCCTTCCTCATCGAAATCACCACCGACATCCTCCAGCAGGACGACCCCGTCACCGGCAAGCCTTTCGTCGACATCGTGCTCGACACCGCCGGCCAAAAGGGCACCGGCAAGTGGACATCAGTCAACGCCCTCGACATGGGCGTCGCCGCTCCTTCCATCGCGGAAGCGGTGTTCGCGCGCTGCATCTCCGCCATCAAGGAAGAACGCGTCGCCGCCTCCAAGATCATCACCCCGATGTTCGACGCTTTCGATGGCGACAAGGAGGAGTTTACCCAAGCCATCCACGACGCCCTCTACTGCTCCAAGATCTGTTCGTACGCTCAAGGCTTCCAGCTCATGCGGGCTGCCCAGGACGAGTACGACTGGAAGCTCAACTTCGGCGAGATCTCCATGATCTTCCGCGGTGGCTGTATCATCCGCGCCGCCTTCCTCCAGAAGATCTTCGAAGCCTACCAGCGCGACGAAAACTTGGCCAACCTCCTCCTCGACCCCTACTTCAAGGGCGAAGTCGAGCGTTGCGAGAAAAACTGGCGCAAGGTCGTTGCCGCAGCAGCGACTTCCGGCGTGGCTATTCCCACCTTCATGTCCGCTCTGTCCTACTACGACAGCTACCGCAGCGAGCGTCTTCCAGCGAACCTCCTGCAAGCCCAGCGCGACTACTTCGGCGCCCACACCTACGAGCGTACTGACGAACCACGCGGCAAGTTCTTCCACATCGACTGGCCCGACAGCACACGCCCCCAAATCGAAGCCTAGTGAGGTAGACACGACCCTGTTCGCGAAAAACTTCCCTCAGCCCGCATCCCCTCAGGGACGCGGGCTTTTTCGTGCCCATTGCCAAACCGGATTCCCAGAAAAGTGTACCTTAGTGTCGATATTCTACAACAAAACCTCCTTGTTGTTGACATTCTACATCAAGCCGCGCCCTTGATGTAGTCAAACTACAACAAAGGAACTATGACCCCATCAAAGCACGAACTCATGCAAGGCACCCTGGACTTGCTCATCCTCAAAGTCCTCTCCGCCGATTCGCTGCATGGTTGGGACGTCGCCAAGCGCATCCAACTCCTCTCCCAAGAACGCCTCCTCGTAAAGCAAGGCTCCCTCTACCCCGCCCTCCACCGACTCGAACAAAAAGCGTGGATCGAAGCGGAATGGGGCATCTCCAGCGAAGGCCGAAAAGCCAAGTTCTACCGTCTCACAAAAGAGGGAAGTCTACAACTCACCGCGGAAACAAACCGCTGGGAAAGCTTCGTCGCATCCATCGCCATGATCCTCGACTCAAGGGAAGCCCAACAATGACAGCCTGGTTCAAGAAAATCTCCCTTCGCCTGCGTTCGCTTTTCCAAAGTTCTCAAACGAGAAGCGAGCTCGATTCAGAAATCGATTACCACCTCGAAATGCTCACCCAACAACACATCGAAGCTGGTATGTCACCCGACGAAGCTCGATCCGCAGCCCTCCGCGAGTTCGGCCACGTGGACGGCGTCCGAGAAGCCTGCAAAGAGGCGTGGGGCATACGCATCATCGAAGAATTCATCATGGATCTGCGAGACGCCGCCCGCCAAGCCCTCAAGCATCCCGGCAACACCCTCGCCATCATCCTCACCCTCGGCATCTGTCTCGGTTCCAACACCACCGCCCTCAGCTTCGTCGACAAGCTGGTATCTCAACCATACGACTATCAAGATGCAGAAAAGGTCGTCAAAGTAGGCAAGCGCCTGACCAAAACCGGCGATAATCAAGTTAATGTAATCTCCCTCCCTCAATACGCCTTCTTAAAGGAGCACACCGCATCCTTTCTCGAGCTGGGCCTGATTGACGACCAAAGAGAAATCGACCTCGAGCGAGACGGCGACACACAACGCATCAATATCGATTTGATCACCCCAGAAGTCTGGGACATTACCGGAGTCACAACCGTTTCCGGCCATCTCTTTACCCCAGAGGAAATAAAACAAAACAACGGCCGCGTCGTCGTCATAAACGAAAAACTCGCCAATCAATTGTCGGCGACCCGCAGCGCTGTAGTTGGCAGCAGCCTACAACTGGATGGCGAACCGTACAAAGTCATAGGCATAGTCCCCACGTCCTTCTACCTCGCCTACACCAAATCTAGCGCTTGGCTGCCGCGCATCATCGAGCCTCAAGAACTCGAAAGCCGCGAACGCCACAACCATTCCTGGACCGGCATTGCCAAACTCGCGCCCGGCGTATCTGTGGCCCAAGCTGAGCAACGACTCAATACCCTCTACCAAAGCTATCTGGATAAGTATCCACAAGATCGCGACGAACAAGAACGCAACGGAACGACCTTCGCTTGCGTCAAAATCAACGACTCGATTAACGAAACTGTTCCGGAAATCGGCATTGCCTTCCGCTCCATACAAGCGGCCACCCTGATCATCCTTCTCATCGGATGCCTCAACGTAAGCGGCATGTTCCTCGTCAAGGCCTACTCCAAGGTACAAGAACTCGCCATCCGAAAATCCGTCGGAGCAACCACCTTCCGACTCATCCGCCAACTCACCACAGAAGTCTGCCTCTACTTCTTCCTCGGCAGCATACTGAGCCTCGTCTTCTTCCGCATCGGACTCTGGACCGCAGAGCTACTCTACATCACGGAAATCCCATGGGCTGGAGAAATGAGAATGGACTTCAGCTCTCTCGCATCCACCGCCGCCCTCGCGCTCGGGGCCGCCCTGCTCACAAGCATCCTACCCATTCTCTCAATACTACGCCGCGATCTCACCAAACAAACGCGTTCAGGCGGGCGTACTGCGACCGGAAGCGTATCCAAACACCGGCTACACTCATTCTTCGTCATTTCTCAGGTCGCCTTGTCCTTCGTCATGCTCGTCCTTTCCGGAATACTCGCCCACAACCTCTATCAAACACTCCAGAAAGATATCGGCTTCATCAAAGAACAACGCGTCGCCTTCGAAGTCCCCCAACCAAACTACCGCTTCGGCAACGATTTGGAAGACTACCAAAAAAACGTCCTCCCCTACCAGCAACGCGTCCTCGAAGCCATACGCTCCCAGCCCGGAGTCGTCACCGCATCGGCCTGCAATCGAGTGCCGACCTCGCCCTTCCACAACTCCCACAACGAAATCTCAATGAGCCACTACGAATACCAACCAGGAGAGAAACGCGCGAATTGCCTACGCGTCGCAATCCTCCCCGGTTACTTCGATACCGTCGGCACTCGCCTTCGCTCCGGCCGAGACTTCGCCGACATCGATACATTCGATACCGATAAAGTAGTCATCGTCAGCCAAAACCTCATAGACCGCTACTACCAAAACAAGGAGCCGCTTGGTTCGACGATCGCTTTCTGGGGACAAACCCTACGCATCGTCGGCGTAGCGGAAAACGTACAAGACAAACCCCACTTCATAACCTGGGACGGCTACACGATCTACCTACCCTACACTCAATGGGACAGCCTCAACCGCACCTACACCACATACGTCGCCCACCTCAGGGGAGACACCCAAGAGCAAGTCGCCCACATCGAGCAAACCCTCAAATCGCTCGACCCCAATATAACCATCAAGACCGAAACCTTTCAAGAAGCCTTCGAAGTCGCCACCTTCGCCCAACGCCTTCCAATGCTGATATCAATATTCTTCGGCCTGCTGGCGCTTCTCCTCTCCGGACTCGGGCTCTACGGACTCATAAGCTACATCGTCGCCGAACGCACCAAAGAGCTCGGCATTCGCATGGCCTTCGGCGCCACCCCGCGCCAAATCCTCGGCAAGATTCTATCAAATAGCGGCAAACTGCTTACGTGGGGACTGCTTTCCGGACTCGGGCTCGCCATCCCAATCACCATAGCAATCAATCCCGTTCTCGACGAAATAAACACTACAAATCCGATCACCTTCATCGTCGTTGTGCTGTTCGTCCTACCAATCGGAATAGCAGCCAGCCTCATGCCGGCCAGCCGCGCCACACGCATCGACATCGCCCAAAACCTGCGCCTCTAAAAAACGAATAAAAACGCTATTCGCTAAACCCTCGACAAGAGAACCCCATTCCCAGCCCGAGCAGCGTCCACCGCTGGCCGGGCTTTGTCGTGTCCAGAACCAAGTGGGCTAAACGGTTTTACTATTTTTCGGAGGCAATCGTCCCCATTCATCGTATAGTAAGTGTCGACTCCAGAGGAAAAGCGCTCATATCCTTATCCTACTATCGATTAACTCGGAACCAGCGAGCACGCACGCAACCCCCTCAGGCGACTCGCTGAAAACACCAACATCCAACACGAGAGCATGCCCCATGTTTCCAAATCAGAATAACCGTGTACTCGCAGCGCTAGCGATCGCTCTGCCCTTCGTCTTTCCGCATTTTTCAATCGCTCAAGACACGGAGCCCGACCCTTGGTTTACAGAAGAACGAGAAGCTCCCGAGGCAGGAGAAGAAAATAGCGACGACGAGGAAACCGTCACCCTCCGCAAAACTCGCCCTGCAGTCATCGTCAAAAAGCTCCGTAAGGAACTGGACGAGGTGCCTGACATTCACATCAATCGACGCATCAGCCTGTTGGAAGAAATCGTAACGACTTCCAAGTCTAGCCCGGAGGACCAACTAACGCTTGCCGAACTCAGAGCCACTCTCGAAGGCTCTTTGGAAGCGATCACTGCCGCGAGCAGCGACAGCATGCCAATCGAAGCCGGCATCGATAGGCTCGCCCCGTACGCGAAGTATTATCGAGCGGACTCGTCCCTCGTCACTCGGCTATTGAATTCCGATTTCACCTCTCGTCTGAAAGAAAGAGTTTCAAGTCTCGGGCGGCTCAACATGGTTTCAGAGCTTTCGCTGATCCAAACGAAGATCAATGAAGCTGGCCTCGCATCGATATACGGTTCTCAAGTAAAACAGTCCGTCGCCACCGCAGCCGCTACCAGAGTGGCTCGCAGATGGGAAGAGCTGACCCGAGGACAGACCACCTTGCCAGCCGAAACCTATTTGATCGGTCAACTCTTGAAACAAAACGACTTGAAGCTGGGGCTCGCAATCGATCTCCCCGAAGACGCGGATCCAAGTTTGAGCCGAAGCATCGAAAGAAGCATCGCAAGCCGTTGGGGAGACAACTTCCGGATAACTGATAAAAACGAGCGAGGAGCCAACCCTGAATTCGTGCTGAAGATAGAGGCTGGCAGTATCCAAGCCTCACATACGACAAACGAAGAGAGCAAACAATCCATCATTCCAGGAGCCATCGTCGAAGAACCGAACCCGGATTTCATTGCATTAGTAGAAAGATACGAAAAAGCGGCAGCGATCTACGAATCTGAACTGGATTCCTATGACGCGCGCTACCAGTACTATATCGATTCGCTAGACGATACCGAACACCGGCAGGCGCAGAACAGCTTGGCGCAGGCCGAACAAAAGTTGAACAATACTCCACCACCCCAAGGCCCTGGCGAAAGCCCAGAATATGAAGCCGCTAGGAGCGAATTTCAGACAGCCAAATCGATCGCTGACTCGATTTCAGCGCCTGTAGCGATCGAACCGCAAAAACCCTACCCTCACCATCTGAAGATTTTGGATGAGCTCTACCTCATTCCTAGCACGATCATCGTCAGCGAGGAAAAGACACCTTACGAATACACCGTTCAAGAGCTCAACTACCAGTTCGAATCCAAAGCCTCACTCACGCTCGAATCTCCGGTCGACGAGCAAATCGAAGCTAAGTCCGTCGTTTCCCTCAACCAAAACCGCAAATGGACTCAAAATCTCGGAGTCGACCCGCGTGACCCATCGACGGACGGCGGAACATATTCTGAAAGCGAATACAGCTCAGCCCTTGACGTGTTCGGACTCGAATTCGGTTCTTACTGCAACGCAGAACTGGGCAAACTTCTCGAAGCGGCCAAGTCGAGCCTATTGGAACAAAACGAAAGCCTCGAGCTTAGCCAAGTTCTTCTGCTGCTCGCACTCGAAAACTTAGCCTCCCCGAGCAGCGCTCCACAGCTTGATGAAGAGGACCTAAGCGCGTTGGCTAAACTGGCGACCGAGACAGAAATCACCGCTACCCAATTCCGGGCCCGTTGCCTCGCGAAGCTTCTCTCCAAAACGAGCTTCGCCCACCTTGCGGACGCGGAAAAGATCGCTCAGGTCTTGTAGGTCCACCCAACCTTCAACCCGTTTCCAAATTTAAAGCCTGACGAAAATCCTTCGACAGGCCCCGATAAGACATAGCCATCTGACATTACCCATGATTCCTCGCCCTGCGTTCCTGTTACTCGCACTTCCCCTCTGCAGCCTGACTCAAACACCGACAATTGCGAACGAGCTCGATTCGCTGAAAGACCTTACCGATCGTTGGATACAAACCCGCAATCGGATATCGAAAGAGAAAAGCCAATGGGTGATCGAGAAGGAACTGCTCGAAGGATCGGTCGATACGCTAAGCTCGACTCAGGAGATACTCTCCGAAAATGTCGAAATCCTGGAAATGCAGTCTCGAGAAGCGACGGATGCAATTTCAGAGGCCGAGGCCAAAGTAGCACAGTTCGAGGAAACCAACACCACCGTCCTCGCCCAAGTATCAGTATACGAAGACCGGATACGAAGACTCGCCGAGCGCCTACCACCCCCTCTCCTAGACGAGATAGCGCCTCTGCTGAGAAAAATCCCAGATCAAGAATCAAGCAGCACACCGGTCCCAAACCGCCTGCAGAACGTCGTCGCAATTTCCACCCTTATCGACGAATTTAACAACGACCTCACCCTCGCTCACACCATCAAGGAACTCGACGACGGGAGCATCATCGAGGTGCGAGTACTCTACTGGGGACTCGCCGGAGCCTACGCCTCGAACCTCGACGGTACCAAGGCTTGGGTTATTAGCCCTACAACCTCGAGTTGGAAATGGACACCAGCTGGTACGAACAGCCTAGCAATCAAATCACTCTTCGACGTTTACGACAAAACGATTGATCCCGCCCTCGTTGGGGTGCCCTTTTCATTCCTCGATGAAGGAGGTGAGAAGTGATCCGCGTCAAAAGCATACGCCTTCTCGGATTATTGACCATGATAGCCGTGCCAAGCTTGAGCTTCGGCCAGGCTGAGGCTGAATTCGCGATCTTGATTTCGCGTGCGCAAGACAAGATCGAAACCAGTTTAGATGAATACCAAGCCTTCCTTCAAGAGACGCAAAGCGACAAGCTGGAGCTCGTCACCCAAATAAATAAACTCGAAAACGATTTGGTAAAGTTGCGGCAAAGCGAGCTCGTAGCGAAGAGGGACGCAACCGAAAGCAAACTCCTCCTCGAAGAATTACAAACGCGTATCAAAGCACTCGATACACAAGCACAGTACTCCCAAGGGGTCCTCTCCGAATATTTGACCAACTTCGAGAGCCGTATCCACGTATCCGAGGATCAGCTTTACTTAGAACCACTTCGCGAAACTCGAGAAACCCTCAGTAACACACCCGACGATCCTGCAGAGCGACTCCCTATTCTATTCCAAGCGCTCGACTTGGGGATCGCGCGCCAAGAAGAACTCGTGGGTGGTCGCCAATTCGAAGGACGAGCCATCACCCCGCTCGGGGGCGTTAAGAGAGGAAAGATAGCAGTCGTCGGTCCCGTAGCTTTTTTCAGCGGGGCGGATGGAAACGATGCGGGTCCACTTCGATTCAACTCTGGTACGATCGAACCCGGACTCTCAACAATTGCTCAAAAGGACGCCACACTTTTGCGAGAGGTCCTCGCCTCCGGAAACGGAATGCTCCCCCTCGACAGCTCCTTGGGCAATGCCCTCGTGCTTGAAAAAGCGAAAGGCACAATCACAGAACACATCTCCAAAGGCGGCTGGGTCGGCTATGCGATCCTTGTGCTCGGAGCGGTAGCAATCGCTGTATCTCTCTTTAAAATCGTAGACCTGCAAAACATCCGTGTGCAAGAACCAGACGAGCTCGACTCCATAGCCAAGTCAGCGACCTCAGACACCATCGAAGCTGCCAAGGCCAAGATCGCGGCGCTAAAAGGCCCGATTCATAAGATGCTCAGTATCGGTATCGATTTTTCAAGGACGGACACCGACACCCAGCTCGATGCCATGGAGTCCTCGATTCTCCGCTATCGGCCGCGCTTGGAAAGATTTCTACCAATCTTGGCGACCACCGCTGCGGTAGCCCCGTTGATGGGGCTACTCGGTACGGTCGTTGGTATGATCAAAACGTTCACCCTTATCGAGGTCTTTGGTACCGGTGATGCAAAGTCGCTTTCCTCCGGCATCTCTGAAGCTTTAGTCACGACCGAGCTCGGACTTATCGTGGCTATCCCAGCTTTGATCTTCCACGGTATCTTCACCCGCATCATGCGAAGTAGAATCGGAGCGATGGAGCAAATAGCTACCGACTTCAGTCGCCTCGTTTTCGCAGTCAGAAATAAGGAGAAAGTGGATAAATGACTCCGAGCTGGGTACACACAGTTTGGGATACGATCCTGAGCGGCGGCCCCATCATGGCAGCGCTGCTGCTATTGGCTTTCCTTCTCTACCGCAATGTGATCGGTCTCTTTTTATTCACAAATCGCCTCGACGCGAAGGCTGTATTCGAGGAGCAGTCTCCGGACCATTCGAGGCCCGCCATTCAAGACTTCCGAGACCACCTGTCACAATTGGTTAGTACTCAGCTAACCTACGCCAACGTCCTGATCGTTGCCGCCCCGTTGCTAGGACTTCTCGGAACTGTCATCGGAATGCTCGACACCTTTAAGGGCATCGGGGCAGAATCTGGTCAGGATACAACGAAAGCGGTGGCCGACGGCGTGAAAGTCGCTCTCATCACAACGCAGACAGGTTTAATGATAGCGATATTCGGACTGTTCCTCACCCAGCTAATCAGCCGCCTCTACCGAGCGAAGGACCTGGAGCTATTGGAACTCGAAATCCAGACCCTGCAGAAAAACATCTCGCAATGAAACGCCGCAAGTCAGCCAACGACCGAGCAGACAATGTCGACATCAACTTATCACCGATGATCGACTGTATCTTCATCCTGCTGATTTTCTTCATCGTCACCACCGTCTTCGTTGAAGAAAGCGGAATAGAAGTAAACAAGCCTCAAGCCGCATCCGCACAAGCGCTGGATAAAAACTCGATTCTCATAGCAATCTCTGATGGAGACAGAGTCTTCTATGGTGGCGAAGAAATCGGCGTCTCCGGAGTAAGACCTCGTATACAGCGAATACTCGCAACAGAGGAGTCAGACGTCATCATCCAAGCAGACGCCTCCGCAAGCCACGGAGCCTTCGCTCGCGTTTACGGCGAAGCAAAAGCGGCCGGAGCACAACGCATACACTTCGCTACAGACCAATAATTTTCTTAACCGACACATGAACGTTCTCGAAAAGCGACTTAGAAGCAGCAAACGAAGCCCCCTTACATTCCTAGGGGGAATACTGCTCGCTGTCGTCGTATTTCTATCGATGGGCGTCACGCAGCTTGGAATAGACTTCACCCCTCCCGAAGAACCGGAGCCGATCACTGAATTCCATCTTCCACCTCCTCCGCCTCCTCCTCCGGCAAAAGTTCCTCCCAAGAAAACGCAGGTATCTATAAACTTCAACTTGCCCGCCACCTCGGGGCCCGCAGACGTTCCGCTAGGCTTCCTAGACGTGGACTTCGGGCTTACCCCGAAGAAGCTTACTCAAAATAGCGTAAACGTTGCCGACACGATCGAGAAATTTGAAACCGACGGCATCGACGACCTCGCCGTTTACGACTATAAAGACGTAACCGAGAAGCCCTCTATACGCTACCGACCAGGATTGACCATACCCGGGAAGCTAATCGCCGACACCAAAAAGCCCGTCCCTTTCACTTACATCTGCCGCATCGACTTAAATGGGAGGGCTCACGATATCCATATTATCGATACGCCTTACCCTGCAGCGATTCCCCTAATCGTCGAGTTCGTCCGCGGGCACCGGTTCAAAGTCGCCAAGAAAGACGGCAAACCCGTCCAGTGCATCGTAAGGCGCAAAGGAACATACATCCCCTCATCCAACAAGAGTCCCTTCTCCACATGAGCCTACGCAATCTACTCAGCCTGATGCTCCTACCCGCGAGCGTAGTCTACCTCGGTGCCCAAGAAATGGGTGAGCCCGACCTCGCGAGCGACGAATTCATGCAACGCTTCTCTGCGAGCTACGGAGTACTCTCAGAGAAGGAGCCCCCACTCGACGATATCGAAATCGTCATGCTAAAGAAAATCGCTCCCCTCATCCGGATCAACAAAACGCAGGCACAAAACTTCCTGCAAAGCATGGTCAACTCGGAGGAAAAGCACAGCGCCTCATTCAACTACTTGCTCGGAAACATCTATTTTGAGAACAACGAATTCCTACTCGCAGAGACCCAATACAAGGCGGCCATAGAGGCCTTTCCAGACTTCCAGAGAGCTTGGACTAATCTCGGTGTTCTCAAACTAAAATCCGGTGACACGAAAAGCGCTCTCATCTCCTTCCTGAAAGCGGTCGAACTCGGCGATTCCAAAAGCGAAACATTCGGCATGCTCGGCTACTGTCACTTTGCCGAAGGAAACTATATCTCCGCTGAAGTCGCCTACAACCGAGCGGTGCTTGCTGAACCCGACAACCTCGATTGGCTCGAAGGGAAAGCCCAAACCTACCTCAAAGCGGAACGGTATGTCGAAGCAATCCGCATGCAGGATGAGCTGATCGCTCGCCGTCCAAGGCGCGCCGAGTATTGGCTCGCTCAAACCAATGCCTACCTCGGCATGAAAGACCACGCCAAGGCAGCAAGAAACTTGGAAATCATTCGGTCACTTGGCGACATAGATTTTCAGTCCCTCTACCTGCTGGGGGGACTTTACAGTAAGCTTGAAATGTGGCAACCCGCTCGCGACGCCTATCTCGAAGCTGCAGAATACGCACGGCCCGGCGATACCGACTTTCTCATCCAAGCCACCAAACTCCTCGCCTATCACAAGGAGATGGAAGCCGCTCGCGAGCTGTATTCCATGATCGATCTGACTACGGACGGAATTGACGACACAGCCTTGAGCGACTATAAAGTCGTCGGAGCCGACATTGCGATACACGCCGGCGACACCGATCAAGCGATAGCTCTGCTAGAGGAAGCCGAAGGAATCAACCCCACCGACGGAAATACACTGGTTCGTCTCGCACGTCTGCATGCCCAAAATGACAATACTGCGAAGGCCTACATGCTTCTCGACCGTGCAGAGATGGACCCACAAAGCGAATACGACGCTCTCCTCACCCGAATTAAGTTACTGATCAAAGAAGATCGTTTCGCCGAGTCCCAGACCTTCGTAGGAAGAGCTCTAAAGCTTCGCTCGGACGAATCGACCAAGGCCTTGTACGATCAAATAGAGGCCGCTGCAAAATCCTCGAACGGATAGTTTCACAGCTATAGGCGTATGCCGAATAAAAGAATCGGGCCAGCCAGAAGACACCGCTCCTAAATCGATCTCCTGTTCGAGGGTGGCTGCTGTTAACACGTACGGTCCGTTCCAATTCTAAACCGGAGGGGTGTGGCCAAAACAGGCTCCTGTAATTTCAGGCAGTGCCCACCGAGGCATATTTTCAGGTCCACCCGACCCGCCATAGCGACCAAGGTCTATTCCACTATAACCATGTCCCAAAAACAACTATAACATAGGTTATACTAGAAATACTCTAAATCCGAAAACTCGCTCTAAACCTACCTTCCCAGCACTTAGATCTTGATACAGAGAAAACAATAAAAGAGCCTTTCGATGTCTATATACAGACTAACAAACCTATTCTTTTAATTCTCAGCTTGGAATTAATATTAGGTTAGAAGCCACCCCCCCGGAAGCAATGCGATAGCAACCCCCTAATCGTTGAAGTTTCAACTCTTGTAATCCCTTACCCTAAATCTGATGGATCTACTCTTCGCATATAAACGCCTTCCAAAGACGATAGCTTTAACCTTTGGAGTTTGCCTGACCCCCTTTCTCATTAGCCAAGAGATCAACGACGACCCGTGGTTCGAGCAGCAGGCAAACCGAGATGCTACAGAGAGCGTAGCAGCCGACGACACATCCCGCACGCAAAAGATCAACGCCTCGCCGGAAAAGGTTTACAGAAGCCTTATCAAGGAGCTCGAAAAGGTGCCCAGCTATGCTCTAACCAAACGAATCGAACTATTGAAACGGGCTGCCAATTCGACTGCGCACGATAGCAACGATACCGCCAAAGAACTCGAAATCCTCGAAGGAGCGCTTTCGGAAATTCTCACCGACATCGAGACCGCAGTAAACATCCCCTCCCTAGAAGAAGCGGTCAAGCATCTCTCGCCTCATCAAAAATATTTCCAAGCAGACATTCAACTGAGCAAACAGCTCCTAGACTCACACCTAAGCGCACGCCTCGAAAAAGCCCTTACTGAAGCCTCGAATTCCGGAAACCTCGAACCAATAGCATCGTTACAAGCCACCATCCAAAGCTCCGGTCTATCCCACATATTCGGGAATAGGTTGAAATCCACTCTGGAGCAATCGCAGTCAGACCTTATTTTGCGGAGGTGGAGTTCCGCTCAAGCACAGCAGCCGACTTCGCCAAGTGAGGTATTTCTAGTAAGGAAAGTCCTAGGCCAAGAAGACGCCAGACTCCCTCTATCTATCAATATACTAAACCACACCGACCCCCGCTTTCAAAGCTCACTTCAGAAAAGCATTGCCCGCCAGCTAGGCAACACGATTGCCCCCCGATTTGACAGCTCCGCAGATCTCTCCGTGACCATAGACGTGCATCAATTCAACCTTGATCAACAAATCGAAGAAGCATCCATCGAGTCCGTCATACCCGGAACCCTTGAAGAGCAGGAAAACCCGGAGTTCGCCAAAATTCTTGCCACTTACAAAAAGCAGGCTGAAAGATTTGAGCTAGCCTACCAGCGGTACGAACGCGATCACGACGACTGGATTCGCAACTACAAGAGCGACGATGGCAAACTCGAAAAGGGCATAGAAGACGCTGAGAAGGGCTTAGAAGAAGCAAACAAATACGCTCAGCAGAATAACAATCCATTCACAGGATTCACTCCAGAAGCTCAAGATAGGATGGACAGCGCAATGCTCGAACTACAACAGGCGCGAAACATGGCCAGCTCCGCCCAAGTGCAAAACAGGCCCGAGCCAATTCCTCCTAGCCCGGTACATCTAGATACCTTGAAAAAAGTTTATGCTACGCCCAGCGTCCTCGTCACCGAGAGTGATTCCACCGAATACACATATACACAGCAGAACATCCTCTCCACCTTTCAAAGCGAAGCATCCCTTACCTTAGATTCGTCGAATTCCCCACTGCCAAAAAAGCAATTCGTCGAGCTTGAGCGGGATCGAAAATGGATCCGAAACCTCGGCGTCGATTCCAGAGATCCACGCCCTCAACAGGACGACTACTCGGAGGAAGCTATCGATTCTACTCGAGATCTCTTCTATCTCGAATTCGCTTCAGCCTGCGCTAGCAAACTAGAAACCCTCCTCGAATCAGCTGGCCAAGCCCAACTCGAAACAGGCCTTACACTGCGGGACCGACAAGCACTACTTCTCGGCCTTTCCCTCAAAGCAAGCAGCCAAAATCTAACCCTCCCTGAGCAGGAGCGATCACGTCTGTTCGCCCTCGCCGACGACCCATCCATCAGCTCGCTAGAGCTCGAGAATCGACTACTTGAGAGCCTTCTCAAAGTCACTTTCGCTTCCTCTGCAGAGGATCTCAACAAAGCTCTGGAGATCATTAGGCAGCCAACCAGCAGCTAAAATTCTATTAGAAAAGCCAGCGCCTTCGGACCCTGTTCACGTATTATGCTCCTTCAAATTCACCCTACCGGTCTTCTTATCGGAGCCGTGCTCTTCCTTACCTGCAGCCTAACAGCGAACGAACAACTTGTGGAACTCAAGCAAACGACCGATCGATGGGTCGAGCTGCGAACGCGCCTCGCCGAGGAAAAGACGACCTGGAATTCCGAAAAAGAAGTACTCAAAACCTCGATCCAAACGCTCAATGCCAACGTCAGCTCAATCGACGAGAGCCTGCAGTTCTACGACAACTCCATAGAGGAGCTTCGCAACGAACTCAACACAGCCAAACAGGACGAGGCCAAACGACAAGCCACCACCGATCAGATAGCCCAGCAAGTAGAGACTTACGAAGATCGTATTCAGTCAATGTCTACACGACTCCCCGATCCACTCAAAGACAAGATCAAGCCCCTGCTCAGCAAGATACCTAAGGACCCGGAAAATACGCTCACTCCCCTCGCGAATCGCATGCAGAACGTGGTCGCCATAATGACCACGATCGACGAGTTCAACCAAAGCCTCACCCTTTCCCGCTCAGTAAGGGCCCTTGACAGTGAGCAAAGCATCGAAGTACGCGCCCTCTATTGGGGTCTTTCTTACGGGATAGCGACTAACACGAGTGGTAACAAAGCCTGGCTGATCAAACCGGACAAAGACACGTGGCAATGGATTGACTACAATGATAACGCGGCAGCTGTAAACGAGATCTTCCTCGTATATGACAAGAAAGCCGACCCTGAGATCGTAACCATACCGTTCCAGACAGACCACTGAAAGGCCCCCGATGAAAGTCATATCCAACTTTGCTCTTTCAGCTACCTTAGTCGCCGGAGTTACGCAGGTCTTAGTCGCACAAAACAAGTACGAAAAAGCCATAGAAGAGAGAGAGAAACGTATCGAGGAAGTACTGGCTGACTACCAAGTCTTCCTCACCGAAACGGGCGACGAACGCCAAGCACTGGCCTCCGAAATCAATCGTCTGGAGAGTAGCCTCGTCCAAAAGCGAGATCAACGAACCAAAGCTGAACGTGCAGCCGAAACCCTAGAGCTTGAACTCGAAAGCACTAAGAAACGCATCAGTAATTTGGATACTCAACTTCAATACAATAGTGGTGTCCTTTCGGAATATTTGAACAACTTCGAGAGTAGGCTCCACATTGCCGAAGACCAAACATTTAGGGAACCATTATTCCAGATCCGCTCACAACTAGAAAACACTAGCGACGAAACCAACCAACGTATCCCAGTCTTTTTCAAAGCTTTGGAAAAAGGCATCGAACGACAGGAAAAACTCATCGGTGGACTTTCCTTCCCAGGTCGCGCCATCAGCCCAAATGGCGGCGTGAAAACCGGCGACATTCTCCTACTAGGCCCCAGTGCCTACTTTCACACTCCTGAAAATTCACAGACTGGATTCCTCGAGTTCAATTCTGGCACAATAGAGCCGAGACTCGCCCTCTTCCCACCAAACATCGCAACTCAAGTTGAACCACTCTTCCTGAACGGCTCTGGCTTCATCGCCATCGACGCTTCCCAGGGCAAAGCCAATCTTCTCAAAGAGGCACGAGGATCATTTCTCGAACACTTGAAAAAAGGAGGTTGGGTCGGTTACGCAATCCTTGCGTTAGGCGGACTTTCACTTCTCATCGCCCTACTCAAAGCCTTCGATCTCCGCTCAACGACGGTCGACCCTTCGGCAGACCCTAAACACGTAGCGAAACTTTCGATACATTCAGGAGAGGAAGTAGCACTTAAGAGCCTCACCTCGTACAAGGGACCGATTCGGAAGATTCTTCAGACCGGCGTCGAATTCGCTGTCGCCGACTCCTCTCTCGTTTTTGAGGCGATGGAGACCGCCATCATTCGCTTCCGCCCTCGCCTCCAACGGTTTCTACCATTCCTCGCCACCACCGCTGCTATCGCGCCATTGATGGGCCTACTCGGTACCGTGGTAGGAATGATCAAGACCTTCACTTTAATTGAAGTCTTTGGAACAGGGGATGCGAAATCCCTATCTTCAGGCATCTCCGAAGCTCTCATCACTACAGAGCTTGGCCTAATCGTGGCCATCCCTGCCCTTATCCTTCACGGCGTCTTTAGCCGTATCATGCGTAGCCGACTCGCGGCAATGGAAGAGGTAGCCGAAGACTTTAACCAACAACTCTCCAAGGAAATCGCCCTCGCCTCAAATGATCAACGAGCTCGAGCTTAGCAGACTTTGGCAAACGATCCTCAGCGGCGGCCCCATTATGATTCCACTCGCCGTACTCGCCTTGCTCCTATACCGCAAGGTAATCGGACTCCTTTGCTATGTATCTAGATTTAAAATACAAGATGAACTAGAAAGAATATCCCCCTCTCAGACCCACGAGTCCATCGCGACATTTAGGGAAAAGCTAAAGAGCATTATCGCCAACCAGCTCAAGTACGCCAACGTACTCATCGTCGCAGCTCCTCTCCTCGGACTTCTCGGAACCGTCATCGGAATGCTCGAAACGTTCAAAGGCATCGGTGCAGAATCTAGCCTCGACACTACCCAAGCAGTTGCTGATGGCGTAAAAGTCGCACTCATCACCACTCAGACCGGGCTTATGATATCAATCGTCGGGATATTCTTCACGCAACTTGTATCCCGAATCTTTGGTAGAATAGAAAACCAGCTCTCCGAGCTCGAAATGCTAGCGATGAAACAATCGATCGGAAAATGAAAAGGCGGTCCGCTAACGATCAATCCGGTGACAGGGTCGACATCAATCTCTCCCCGATGATCGACTGCATCTTCATTCTTCTGATATTCTTCATCGTCACCACCGTATTCGTGGAGGAGTCAGGTATAGAAGTCAAAAAGCCACAAGCTGCCTCGGCCCAAGCCCTCGACAAGCAATCCATTCTCATTGCGATCTCATCCGACAACCGCGTCTATTACGGGGGGGAAGAAGTCGGAGTATCTGGCGTTCGCCCTCGTATCCAAAGATCACTCACCAGTTCAGAGTCTAGCGTCATCATCCAGTCTGACTCTGGAGCAAGTCACGGTACCTTCGCCCGAGTCTATGGCGAAGCGAAAGCGGCCGGAGCTAAAACGATACACTTCGCAACCGAACAGTAAATTAGCGACGTGCACGGCTTTGAACAGAAATTGAAGAGAAGCGGATCCGGCCCTACACCGTATCTCGGGGCTATCGTTACGGTCATGATCGTATTCATATCAATGGGCGCCATGCACACGAATATCGACATTGGCCAACGCTCTCCAACTGAGCCCATCAGCGAGTTTCACCTCCCCCCGCCGCCTCCGCCTCCCGCGGAAGAACCGCCGCCTGAAAAGTCCAATATATCCATCAGCTTCAACCTACCAGCAACCGACGGACCCGCAAGCATACCACTCGGTTTCCTCAAAGCAGAATTCGGTCTGAAACCCCAAGAGCTTACCAAAACCGAGTTCGATATCGACGAAAGTATAACCAACTACCAAACAGATGGCCTCGACACACTGAAGATCTACTCGCAGGACGAAGTAACCGACAAACCGAAACGCACCTACCACCCCAAACTCGACATTCCCTATCGGTTCCTGAGAGGTAACAAAGGGAAAACGATAACTTTCATTGTTCTCTATACTGTCACCTCCCAAGGGCGAACCGAGAACATCCATGTGCTCGACTGCCCCGTACCCGCGATCATCCCCTTCGTTGAAAGCTACATCAAGGGCTGGCGGCTCAAGCCGGCCACCAAAGATGGAAAACCTGTTAACAGTTGGGTTCAACACAAGTTCACCTACCATCCGCCCGACACTAACCCTTTCTCCCAATGAAACTCCCTCTACGCATTTTCGCACTTTCAGTAGCCGTAGCGTCGACTACCGTTGCTGTATCTAGAGATTGGGGACGACCAGACCTCGAAAGCGCCGAATTCGAAAAACGTTTCGCGGCAAGCTACGGCATCCTATCGGAAAAGGAGCCTCCCCTCGACGAGCTCGAAGTTCAAGTACTCGAAAAGCTCGCCCCGATGATGCGAGTCAACCGCGAATACGCACAGACTCTTCTTGAGAGCATGACTGTAGGCGACGTTCCCCGCAGCGCCACCTTCAACTACCTGCTCGGAAATATCTACTTCGAAAACAACGAGTACTTCCTCGCCGAAGAACAATACAAAACCGCTATAGAAAAGTTTCCGGACTTTCAGCGTGCTTGGACCAATTTAGGCGTACTCAAACTACGTAGCGAAGATACCAAAAACGCCCTCTTCGCTTTGCTCCGAGCCGTAGAGCTAGGAGATACCAAACCTAACACTTTTGGAATGCTTGGCTACTGCCACTTCCGCCAAGGAAACTACATCTCCGCTGAAGTTGCCTACAATCGGGCCATGCTCAGCGAACCGGAAAACCTTGATTGGCTAGAAGGGAAAGCGGAAGTCTATCTCCAAGCCGAACGCTACACCGAGGCCATACGAACCCAAGACGAACTCATAGCTCGTCGCCCCGACGATGTCGACTACTGGCTTGCCCAGACAAATGCATATATCGCCGCCAAAAGACTCGATGATGCCGCCAGGAACCTCGAAGTTCTCTGGTCGCTAGGGGAAGCCAGCTTCCAATCGCTCTACTTATTGGGAAACTTGTACTCTACTCTCGGCCTATACGGGCCAGCCAGCGACGCCTACCTAGCAGCCGCTCCCCTCGCCGAACCCGATAACGTCGAATACCTTATCGGCGCCACTAAAGTCCTGATCCAAAGCGGCCAGCTGAAAGAAGCCAAAACCCTATTCAATAGAATAGATCTTCAAACGTATTCATTCGATAATGACACCCTGTTCCTCTATAAACTCTCCGCCGCCGACCTCGCCTACCACAACGATGAGATACAGCGGGCAATCACTCTTCTCGAAGAGGCTTCCTTGCTCAACCCCACCAACGGAAAAACGCTAGTCAAGCTCGCTCGATTATACATAGACACCGGCAATAGCGAAAGAGCGTATCTATTGCTCGACAGAGCGGAGAACGATCCAGAGGCGGAATACCTCGCGGTGCTCACTCGCGCCCAACTTCTCATTGAAGAAAAAAGATTCTCTGAATCCCAAATTTACGTTTCCCGTGCACTCAAGCTCGATTCGAGCGATTCGATCCAAATCCTGTATCAACAGGTTGAGGACGCAGCTCGAAATCAGAACTAGGAATGATCTAAGTCTTGGATACAACCGGAGCCAACTCCGCTAACCTCAACTCGAGGCAAGGGATCTTGATCTATCACCCGTCGGGCTCCCATCTCTCCTTCTAGCTCTCCCAAATCAGCGAGACTGCGGCCGGGAAAGCAGACCGGGTGACCATGCTGACCGCCAACGACTGGGTAGGTAATTTGCTCGCAGTCCTCTGCCCTAAACGCATTGGCTACCTTTGATACATCTTCTTTTCTCAAATGCGGCAAATCAGCTAGGCAGACCAGCATACAACTACCACCTAACTCGACTATTCTCTTTGCGCCGAGAGCTAAGCTTCCTCCCATACCTCGAGCGTACTCGGGATTAACGACGACATCCACGACACACCCCTCTAAGGCTGTCAATACAAGCTCAGATTCATGGCCCAGGACTACTACATGAAAATCGACTTCTTCCACCTGCAAGGCGGCCAGCACCTTCCGAATCATTGGCACCCCATCAATCTCGCTCAACAGCTTATTCTTTGCACCGAATCGAGAAGACGTACCCGCCGCTAATAGCACGCATCCAATTTTAGAATACTTCTCCATTCTTTTCACTCCCTTGATTCCTTACTAGCACTAGCTGAGCCACAATACTGATCGCAATCTCTGCTGGTGTACGACTTCCGATATCCAATCCTACAGGCCCGAAAATCCGATCCAAGTCAGCCTCGCTGATTCCTCGCTTGGCTAGCCGTCTGCAGCGCGCGGCGTGGCTTTTCCGACTGCCGAGCGCACCTACGTACCCACAATCTGTTGTCAATGCCGCCGCCAAAGCATCGTCGTCGATTTTCGGATCATGGGTTATCGCCACCAAGGAGTCGCTCGATGCTAAGGCGTAATCTCCTAAGGCCGTACCAGGCCAAGCCGTGAGTACTTCGTCAGGCGCCAATTGAAAGCGCTCCCCTCTCGCATAATTCTCCCTTGGGTCAATTACCACGACTTCGTACTGCAGCATTTTCGCTGCTGCAACTAGGTGCAACGCTATGTGCGACGCACCAACAACAAAGAGTCGACGCCTTCTACGCAGAGCCCGCCTCAGCACCCTAACCTCGCCATCACGCACCTCCTCTGTCAACACGTCTTCTCTTAATTCGGTTAGCGTATCCGTTATCCCATCACTCGTCCATAAAACGGCTTCATGGCGATCCATAGCCGCGACCAATGCATCCACAAAGTCCGAATTCCCCTCTCTTAAATGTGGAGCCGGCTCTATTCGGATTTCAATTTTCCCACCACATGAAAGCTCGATCTCCCAAGGAAAACCTTCTCCCGGCCCGAAACTCAACCATCGCGTTTTGCCATCCGCCAAACAGGACTTCGACGCTTCAATCACCTCGTTTTCCACACAGCCCGCGCTCACGGACCCGATAAAACGCTCCCCGTTCTCATGAATCGCTAACACGGAGCCAACTCCCCTCGGAGATGGTTTGCTCGCTTTGACGACGGTCGCTAACGCAAAGCGTTCGCTCCCGATAAACCAACTCCTAAGTTGCGGCCAAATATCTTGCATGCCAGTTCAACGAAGCGGTGTAGCGATCGAATCTTCGATTTTATCGGAAATCGCAACAACATCAGCAGCCCTACGTCCGAAAACCTTTAGTACACCAAATACTCCCAACGGATACAGAACGAAAAACAACCAGTTGGGCATTCCTTGAGCCACAGACAAGTACCCAAACAAGCAAGACAGAATTACTGTCGTCAAGGCATAGTAGAGCTGCGTGTTGACATGAGCAATGTGGTCGCATCCAGAGGAAATCGAAGACAGCACCGTCGTATCACTGATCGGACTACAGTGATCTCCAAAGATAGCCCCATCTAAAACGGCAGCTGCCGTCAACAGGTAGATAATGAACGAGGACGGCTCTAACGCACCCATTTCAGCTGCTAGCGGCATCATGATGGGAATCAATATGCCCATCGTCCCCCAACTCGTGCCCGTAGCGAAGGACATCACCGCCGCAATCAGGAAGGTGAGTAGCGGCAGTATCCAAAGGGGAAGGCTTCCTCCAAGCATCGCGATCAAGTAGTCCGCAGTTCCCAAGTTATCGCAAATCTCCCGCATTGCCCAAGCCATCGCAAGGATGAAGATCGCCATCCACATAGTTGAAAACGCTCTTCCATACAGATGAAGGACTTCCCGAATCTTCAAGACACCTTGCGAAAGAGGAAGAGCGATCGCTACCAGCCCGGCCATTAGAGAAGCGATCAGCATGGCGGGCATTACGCCCGCGCTGCTGCCCTCACCCGGATCATAAACAGCTGCGCCAAAGGCGTTTTGCCACCCTTCGAAGCTAGTGAGCGAACTCGGTTGTCCAGCGTCCTCCAACCGATTATAGCCCAGTATTAAAATTCCAACGACAATTCCGAACAGCAGAATCGAAATTGGGAAAAACGCGTTTTGCCAGCGTGGTGCAGCTTTCTCCCCTATCGGTTCATCAGACTTCATACCCAAAAGCTGATGCGTATCGTCCATCACCTTTCCCTCGTGAAACGCCCGACGCTCCGCGTTCAACATCGGACCGAAATCCCTCCCCGATGCGGAACTCATGAAAACAAAGATCAAGGTACCGATGCAATAGAAGCGCAGCGGCAACATTTCGACTAGCATGCCGTATCCAGAAAGCGTTACCCCTTGCTGAGCTGCCACATCTCCTAGCAAGTACATTTCGAAAGCGACCCAAGTCGAAAGCAAGGCAAGCCCAGCAACTGGGGCCGTAGTAGAGTCGACCAAGTAAGCGAGTTTCTCTCTAGAAATCTTCCAGCGATCGGAGAGCTTCTGCATCGTAGTGCCTACCACGAGAGTATTCGAGTAGTCATCGAAGAAGATGAGCAGTCCGCTAATACCTATCGCTAGTTTAGCCCTGCGACGGCCTTTGGCGAATCGTTCCAACAGCTTTACGAGTCCATCCAGACCACCGCTTCGAGACATGACATGCACCATGCCGACCAAGGCTAAAAGAAAGAGTATGATAAGGACACTGAATTGCGAGAGAGCAGGCTTGATCAAGAAATCGGTCACGCCCAGCACTGCAGTCGCGAGCGGATTTAAGCCATATGAGAGAAAAGAACCCACCGCAAATGCGGAGACCAAGGCCCCTACCATTGTCCTGAAGAAAGCGGCGATCATGACCGCGAGCAGCGGGGGCAATAGCGAGGTCCAATGGCCCGAGACTTGCACTTCACGAGCGCCCTCCCGCAGGTAGTCGATAAACGAAGAGTTCGATTGTGCGTCATCCAACGAAGCCGCCGCCAACGACGCGCTTTCATGACTTACCGGCACGATGGCCAAGAAGGAACATACGCCCAGCAGCGTAAGGAAAAACGCGAGCCAGCGTTTGGGGCGCAACCATGTTGGGGTTTCGTTCATGAATTGAGGAAGGGGATCGAAGACAGTCGCATTACTCGATGCTGCCACAGAAAAGGTTGATTAAGCTCTGCGGGCAAACCGATAGTTTGGTTTCGAGATCAGCAACGAAACTCAAAGCGAGTAGTCCAATAACCCAGCTCACAAAAAACCCTCGCGACCAGTGAGGCTGCGAGGGCTAGAAAGTTTCAGAGGCTGGATCGCTCTAGATTTCGTAAGCAGGAAGCACCTTGTCGATGCGAACACCCTTTAGATTCACGAAGACAGGAAGACCATTATCCCATTGGAGAGTGATTTCCCCTTGGATGAGCGGAGTCGCGTACTTCACGAATGGGAAGTTCATGCTAACGCCGTCGTCGTTGATCCAGTCGGCTGGAAGCTGCTTGGAGGTCGCAGGGACATCCGACAGGTCGACCCAACCTGTTTCGCATTTGTAGGAATCCGCCTCAGCACGTTGCAAAGTAATCATCTTACCGCTCTTGCCGTTCTCTACCGCCTGAACGACAGCTGCAGAACCTGCTAGGTACGCTTCGTCCGAGTCGGTTTGTGAAGCGTTATGCGAAGCAGCGCGGCCAGCGACACCAAGCTTGCAGGAACGTGCGGAAACGCCAATCCGAGTCTCGACGATTCCACGGAGGAATTCACCTGCGCCGCCGAGCTGAACATGACCAAAGGCGTCCGTGCTGGAAGCCTTGGCGGAAACGTAGTTCCCGTTGAGGTCGGTCAGCCCTTCGCCCACCACGATCAAGCAGTACTTCTCGCGAGCGAGCACCTTTTGCACGTCAGTCACGAACTTCTCGGGGTCAAATGCGATTTCAGGCAAAAGAAGGATGTGCGGAGGATCGTGCGGCTGATCGCGACGCTTCGCCAAAGTCGAGCCAGCAGCGATCCAACCGGAGTTGCGCCCCTGCACTTCGAGAATCGAAACGTAGTCGCCTGCACCGATCGATGAGTTGTCAGCGGCCATTTCGCGAACGGTGGTAGCCACGTGCTTGATCATGCTACCGTAACCTGGGGTGTGGTCGGTGGCTGAAATGTCGTTGTTGATAGTCTTAGGGATGCCCATCACACGCATCTCGTAGCCTTGGGACTTCGCGAGAGCGTCGAGCTTGTCGAGCATCGCCATGGATTCGCTGTCCCCAATGTAGAAGAAGTAGCGGATGTCGTGTGCCTTGAACACTTCCAGAGCGCGCTCGAGGTCTTCTTCCTTCTTGAAAACGTAGCGGCAAGTGCCGAGAGCCGAGCCTGGGCTGGATTTTAGAAGGCGAATCGCTTGCTGGGATTCAGCCGCGAGGTCGACGAGGTCTTCGCTGAGAACACCGACGACGCCATTGAGGCCTCCGTAGATTTCTTCAATGCACTCATGATTGAGCGCTTCTTCGATGACGCCCGCGAGGCTGGCGTTAATGACTGCAGTGGGTCCACCCGACTGACAAACGAGGCAATTTCCTTCTAGTTCCGACATGTTGAGAAAAGGTTCTATACTTTGGTAACTGGCAAGAGAAAGGACATGACCAAGCGCTTGGCAACTCCCTTTTCATCAATCGCCGAAGTGCAGTCACCATTCACTTGACCCGCCCCCTCGAAACGACATTTTCACAGCCCTTATGGCCAAAACAAAAGCATCAACCAATCCTCTCATGGATGCCATCGTAGCCGTCTGCAAGCGCAGAGGGTTCATATTCCAGTCATCGGAAATCTACGGCGGCTACAATGGCTTTTTCGACTTTGGCCCCCTCGGCGTGGAACTGAAGAAGAACATCAAGGACGCTTGGTGGAAGGACATGGTGCACCGCCGAGAGGATATCGAAGGCCTCGACTCCTCCATCATCATGTCTCCCAAGATCTGGGTCGCCTCCGGCCACGTGGGCGGCTTCTCCGACCCCATGGTCGACTGCAAGGTCTCCAAAATGCGCTACCGCGCCGATCAGCTGTTCTTCGCTCCGGTCGTCGTCAGCGGCGAGAAAATCGGCTATCTCTCCATCCTCGAGGATGGCAACATGCAGGCTGACGCCGAAGCCGCCGCCGAAATGATGAAGCGAAAAGGCGGACACCAAGGCGAGCTCGCCCCCATCGAGCTCAAGGAGTACACCGAGGCCGAAGAGTCAGAGTGGGCTCTGATTCCCTCGCCTGCAACCGGCGAGCCCGGTAGCCTCACCGCTCCCCGCGAGTTCAATCTCATGTTCGAGACTAAGGTAGGCGCACTCAGCGATAGCTCCGCCACTGCTTACCTTCGTCCCGAGACCGCCCAAGGCATATTCGCGAACTACAAGAACGTGGTCGACACTGGACGCGTAAAGATTCCCTTTGGCATCGCCCAAGTCGGCAAGGCTTTCCGCAACGAAATCACTCCGAAGAACTTCATCTTCCGCTCTCGCGAGTTCGAGCAGATGGAGATCGAGTACTTCGTCTCGCCCGAATGCGACTGGTCCGAAATCCACCAGCAGTGGATCAAGTACTGCCACGAATGGCTCATCTCCGTAGGACTCCCCGAGGAAATGCTCGGTCGCGACGTACACGAAAAATTAGCTCACTACGCTAAAGCCTGTACGGACATCACCTTCCAGTTTCCATTCGGCGAACAAGAGCTCTGGGGTATCGCGGCCCGAGGCGACTTCGATCTCACCCAGCACGCCGAACACTCCGGCAAGGCGATGGAGATTTTCGACGAGGCAGCCAAGAAGAAATACATTCCCCACGTCATCGAGCCATCGCTCGGCGTGGATAGACTCCTTCTCGCCCTGCTCACCGCCGCCTACACCGAAGACGAAGTCGGCGGCGAGAAGCGTACGGTGATGAAGTTCCACCCACGTATCGCTCCGTACAAAGTCGCGGTGTTGCCGCTGCTCAAGAACAAGCCAGAGCTTGTCGAGCGCGCTCGCTCAATCTTCGACAAACTATCCCGTCGCTATAACGTCTTCTGGGATACCGCTGGAGCCATCGGCAAACGTTACCGCCGCCAAGACGAAGCCGGAACGCCATGGTGCGTGACCATCGACTTCGACACTATCGAAAAAGACGGCACCATAACCTTACGTGACCGTGATACTACCGAACAAAAACGTGTGAGCGAAGAAGAACTCTACAAATTCCTCGACGATCAGCTATTCTAAATAGCTCAAACTCGCACTTCTCCCTAGCATTCAACACTTTACTAGCCCGCCGATTCGTTCGGCGGGCTTTTTTTTGTGATAGAATCGAGTCAAAGTTCATTCGCTCGCTTACTTTTTACAATTCAAGTCCGAAAAGAGATGAGTAAAATCACGATCTCCTAGCGACTTGAACTCACAACTTCCCAATTCCACGGAACCAGAATCTGACCTCGGAAAAGTCCCCGAAGTTCGCAGCGGTCTGGTGCTCGTCGTCGACGACGATCGAATCACTCACGGAATCGCTAAGAAAATTCTCACCGCCGGAGATTTCGAGACTCTACACGCATACGACGCCAAACAAGCCAAGCAGCTAATCTCGAAATCGCCACCCGAGCTCATCATATGCGATGTAGAGATGCCCGGCGAAGGCGGGATTGCCCTCTGTCGAGAGCTCAAGAGCCAAGCATCCACATCTGAAATTCCACTTATATTCGTCACCGGCAGCTCTCACATGGAGACGATGAACCAGGCGTTCGACGCTGGAGCGAACGACTACTTACAGAAGCCCATTCGAAAGACCGAACTTCTGACACGTGCTAGGAGACAGATAGCTGACTTTCGAAAACGCAGAGACACGACGGCTACGATAAACAATCTCCACCGTCAAAATACCTCAAAAACTAAATTTCTCGGTGTAGCCTCCCACGACCTTAGGAATCCCATCGCTTCCATTTCCGGGGTATCGCACTTCTTGGAGACGGAACGCTTCGGTAAGCTGAACGACAGCCAACGGGAGATGGTCCGCTGCATCATCGAAGCGAGCGAAAACATGCTAAATCTCGTGGAGGACCTCCTCGACGTCTCAAAAATCGACCTGGATAACTTCGACCTTTCCCGCGAGCAATTGGCTCCCAGAGACATCATGGCCCAGACCGCCAAGATGCAAACTCCCACCGCCGAAAAGAAGGCCATCACCCTTGTTCACACTGATCATTCAGACGGTGCTCTAGCTTCCATAGACAAACGCTTAATCACACGCGCCGTGGAGAACCTCGTAAGCAACGCGATCAAGTTCTCCCCAAAGGGTACCCGAGTTCAGATCGAAACCAGAACCGACTCCAAATCTGTCTATATGTCAGTGAAGGACGAGGGCCCAGGAATTCCGAAAGACGAGTTCAACAAACTCTTCAAAGAATTCAGCCGCACCTCAAACATGCCTACCGCAGGTGAATCCACGAGCGGCATCGGACTCTATGTCGTTAAGCGCATCGTTAACAGCCACGACGGAGAAATCACAGTAGAAAACCTCCCCGAAGGCGGAGCCCACTTTCAAATACAACTGAACCGTATCCCATAATGGACTACAAAAACATAACCGCACTCATAGCAGACGACGAAGCGCATATGCGCACCTTCCTGAAGCTCCTGCTCAACGACATTGGAATATCGAAGGTCTACCTCATGCAAAATGGCATGGACGCCGTAGAGGCCTACCAAGAGTACCGGCCGGACCTCATCTTGCTCGATATTAACATGAACAAGATGAACGGAGTGGAAGCTCTTAAACATATCCGAGAGATCAACCCTAACGCAGCCGTCATCATGCTCACAGCGGTATCCACACGCGATACGATCGAGGAAACCGCTCGCAGCGGAGCCACCTACTATATACTCAAGACACAGACCCCCGACGAAATAAAGAACCTCGTCATCAAGGTACTTTCGACAATCCGAGCAACCGCTTCTTAAACCGAACCCTTCCACTTATGTCCCAGCCAGAGAACACTCCTCCTGCTACTTCCGAAGTCACTAGTCTCGAGGACCTTGTCGTCACATACGACATGGGCAAGCTCTTGGTCGAGGCTCGGGCAGAATACGACAGTATTATTGCCTCCCGCGAACTGCTAGGCCAAGAAGCTATCGGCAACTTCTTTAACCTGAATCTGAAAGACGATGAGAGAAATTAGATGCGACCGCTTCGTCGAGCTCGTAGCCGGCACGGGTAAGATCGACACCGTCACTCTTAATGCTCTGACGAGCAGGTACAAGAAGGACCACTCCGGGATGCTACTGGAGATCATAGACAAGGGCATGATCCGCAAGGATCCCGCTGGAGAGCTCTGGGCCCGCGCCCACGACATCACCTACGTCGACCCCCTTTCCATCAACATAACTTATCCAGAGGAAGAACGTATTCCCCTGGAAATGGCGAAAAAGATCCAGGCGATCAGCCTGTATGAGTTTGACGGATACGTGACGATGGCAATGAGCGATCCCACGAACCGTAACCTCGTCGAATCGCTGGAGCGATACCTGCAAAAGCGCGTTAGCCCTGTATTCGGACACGCAGACGATATATCGCATGCCATAGAGATCACCTACCAGTCGAACATTTCCTTCGACGAGGCTCTCAAAACTTTGGAAGCATTCACGAAAGGTAAGAGCATCGCCGCAGAACAACGCGACACTCTCCTAGAGCTCGTAGAGAACAACGCGTTGGTCGAGCTGGCAAACCACATCATCTACAACGCCTTCAAGCAACGAGCCAGCGACACCCATCTCGAGGCCCATAAGGACCACGGCAAGGTTCGCTTCCGCGTGGACGGACACCTCCGTGATGTTGTCGATCTGCCAAAGCAGGCCCATACCGCTTTGATGGTGCGCATGAAGTTCGTCTCCGAACTCAACATCGCCGAAACTCGGCTACCGCAAGACGGGCGGTTCACGGTCGAAGTCGGCACCTTCAGCCAAAATTTCCGCATTTCAACCTGCCCCGGGCTTCACGGGGAAAAGGCAGTTATTCGACTTCTCGGCCAGGCCGGCAAGAAGGGCCTGCCGAACTTCGACGAGCTCTTGTTTGCCAAGAGCAACATGAAGAGTTTCCGAACCGCTATCAGCAAGCCAAACGGGATCTTCATCGTAACTGGCCCCACTGGCTCAGGAAAAACAACCACCCTGTATTCAGCCCTCGACTACTTGAACGATCGCGAACGCAATATCATGACGATCGAAAACCCAGTCGAATACCAGCTGCCGGGAGTCAACCATTTCGAAGTCAGGCACAATATAAACCTCGATTTCAATACCATCCTGCGATCCGCGCTCAGACAAGATCCAGACGTCATACTCGTGGGTGAAATCCGAGACTTGGAAACGGCAAAAATCGCAACGGAAGCTGCCCTCACCGGCCATTTAGTCCTCACAACTCTCCACACTAACAGCGCGACTCAAGCCATCCTCCGCCTCGTCGAAATGGGAGTGGATCCGTATATGGTCGCTCCGTCAATCAACGGCGTCTTGTCTCAGCGATTGGTCGGAAAGATCTGCGAATCTTGCAAAGAGAGCTATCAACCCAAAACGGAACTCCTCCTCAAATACTTCAAAGCAGAAAGCATCGACCCGCAGATACCTTTCTTCCGCGGAAAGGGCTGCAAGCAATGCTCCCACACAGGATTCAAGGGACGCATAGGCGTGCATGAGATCATTGAAATATCTGAATACATGAGAGAGCTCATCTCGAAACGCGCCCCGTTCACCGAAATCCAAGCAGAAGCCAAGCGACTCGGACTGAAGAGCCTGAGAGAGGACGGCCTCAAAAAAACACTCCTAGGACTAACGACACTTGAAGAAATCGAACGTGTCACCGTCCCCGAATACCACTCATAATTTTAGCAGAAAAAGAGGCCGAAGCGAAAACGCTTCGACCTCTGTATTCAAATCTTGGATGATCGCGGAGTAAGTTCCACGAAACGACCTCTCGAGCAACTGCCACAGCCACCCGAAGCAAAACGTCTAGTGGCTCGTATCCTGAACCTTGCCTTTCGGCTGGCCGATTTCAGATAGAAGCTCGTCAAACCAAGGCTCGTCCGTATTGAACGGCTTACCGCCCGCTACGCGATCGAACTCGCAAGCACGCAGGATATCGCGATTGTTTTCGTCGTGACCGATCACGCCGCTTTCGCCTGCGAATGCGGCTTCGACCGCTTTGTCGGTGCAGCTCTTGATGAGGTTGAGATCCTTTGCATTTGCTGCTGCAGCACGGGAGTAGTAACCGCTCTTTTGTACCAGCACCTTCTCCGCACCGATCAGTTCCTTGAACTGCTTGGCGAAGTATGCACCCGGATTGATGAAGTCCAGCTGCACGTGGCCGAACGCGTCACGAATGATTTCCTCACCCGCAGCTTCCTTTTGAGCGACGATGTCCGCTACGCCCGCACCCTCGGAGAGGAAGATATTGACAGCATCGTGCTCGTCGAGCTGCTTGCGCAGACGAGCAGCTTCCGCTTCCAGGTCGATGCCGAGCTCGGGAACATAGATCGCATGCACGTCGTGGCGCTCCCGCGCTAAACCGATCTCCGGTACCCAGTATCGGCACTTCTGTCGTTTATGGTACTCGTAGGCGGTGTAGGCCGCGAGCCAGCCACAGTGGCGACCCATTACCTCGTGGATGATCAGCATGCGAGGGCTGGAGTTGTGCTCCGCTACCACGTTCTCGAAATAATTCGCACCGTGCTCAGCCGCCGTGTAAGCGCCAAGGGACTGCTTGATCGGGTAGACGTCGTTGTCTATGGTTTTCGGCAAGCCTATCACACGCAGCGCATAGTCGTTCTTGGCTAGGTAGGCCGCGAGATCAGCCGCTGCGGTATTGGTATCGTCGCCGCCGATGGTGTGGAGCACGTCGACTCCATCCTTCACGAGCTGCTCTGCCGCCACTTTCTGCGGATCTTCACCTTCCTGAACAAGGCCACGCTTTACGCAGTCCTTCACATTCGTAAGCTTCACGCGGCTGTTGCCAATCGGGCTGCCACCAAAAAGGTGAAGATTCCCTGCGTTCTTGCGAATCTCGGGAGTAACCTGATAGCTCAAGCCCTTGAGCAGGCCATAGTAGCCGTTCTTGTAGCAAATGATCTCAACATCCGGATCGATTTCCGTATAGCGCTGGATCAAGCCACCGATTGCTGAAGAAAGACAAGGGGCCAAGCCACCTGCCGTGAGGATACCTACTTTCTTAACTTTCATTTTGCGATAATGAGTGAGAACCGGAATGGCTAGAGTACTTTTACCTGAATGACAAGGGAGGAGCTTCTCGAATCCCCCTCCTGTCGCCGAGGCAGGAGGCGTGTTCGAGCAAATCTGGCGACGCCAAACTGAAGTTTTTCGGCTAAAAAGCCTCTAAAACGCGTCGATTCACTATCACGAGCCTTCCTTTGAGATAAGCTGCGCCTATTCCGGGACTCCCGTGCCCGCCCATCATGCCCACCGACACGCAAACGGCTTCGACGCCCAACCGACCGAAATCTTACGGACGCTCTACCGACAAGTGGAAGTGGGCGTACTACGCTCTCGCCTTTCTAAACCTCGCTACCATCTGTGCAGCGTTCTTCTTCGGTTCATTTCTAAACAACGAATACAAGAAGACGATCGAAACTGACAACTTCTGGTCCACCAGCACCGACCAGATGATCAGCCTCAACGATGCAATTGTCGCCTCAAACGCCCCCGGGAACAACATCTTCGACTCCCGCGATCCCGTCCTCGAACGGTACTTCAAGCACAAGGCAGACATCCAATTTCGAGAAAGACTAGAAACGCTTCGAACCCATCTCAGCGAAGCCTCTCAAAACACTGAAACCGCCACCAACCTCCTCGATGAGATCAACAATATAGAGGCGAGCTTCCGAATCCTCGACGCCTATTCCCAAGCAATATTCGACTCGATGGCGACCGGCCAGGTAGACGTCGCGGGCTCCATCATGGCAAGCATGGACCGGACCGCCGCAGAGTGCAGCATCCAACTCTCAAAGCTCACCCACGAGGTATCACGAATCCAAAAGCAAAACTTCCAATCCGAGGTCCAACGCTCCGAGAAGCTGACCGAAATCGAGTTCATCCTACTACTCCTTTTCGCCCTTATCGTCATTGTGACGCTCATTTTCGGTAGAAGAATGTTCGTATTTCTAAAGGCCCAATCCGCGGAAGCCGAAGCAAGCCGCATCCGTGCCGACCGCGCCCGCCACGAGCTTAAATCTCAGACCTTCGCCCTCGACCAACATTCTATCGTCGCCATAACCAGCACCTCCGGACGCATCCAATACGTCAACGACAAGTTCTGCGATATCAGCAAGTACTCGCGAGAAGAGCTCATCGGAAAGGACCACCGCATCCTCAACTCTGGCCATCATCCCCGCTCTTTCTTCGCTAACATGTACAAGACCATCGCGAACGGTGGGGTCTGGCGCGCTGAAGTTAAAAACAAGGCCAAGGACGGAACACACTACTGGGTAGACACCAACATCGTGCCCTACCGTAACGAACAAGGCAGACTCGAGAGCTACGTAGCGATCCGCACCGATATCACAGAGCGCATCAAGGCCCAAGAGGACTTGGCTATAGCTCTCGAGGGAGCCAAACAAGCTTCGGAAGATGCTGAAGCTGCAAATAAGGCTAAGAGCGAATTCCTCGCCACCATGTCCCACGAAATTCGCACCCCCATGAACAGCGTCATCGGTTTCTCCAACCTTCTGCTTGATTCTAAGCTCCCAGAGGATGCCAAAAACTTCGCTCGCTACATCCTTAACTCTGGCCAGTCATTGCTCGCCATCATTAACGACATCCTCGACTTCTCCAAAATTGAGGCTGGAAAGCTCGAAGTCGAATCCATGCCCTTCGACCTGCGCCAGATCGCTGAGGAGGCAGCAGAGCTACTTTCCAACGAGGCCTCTGACAAAGGGCTCGAAATGTTGCTACGCTATGATCCGGACCTACCACTCGGCTTCCACGCAGACCCAGGCCGCATTCGCCAGATTATAATAAATCTCGCAGGAAACGCTATAAAGTTCACCGATTCCGGGCATGTTTTCATCGAAGTCACTCGTGAACCGGAACAGCCTGACAACTTCGCTCGTATTTCCGTGTCGGATACGGGAATTGGCATCCCCGAAGACGCACACGCCTCGCTATTCACGAAGTTCACTCAAGCCGACAGCTCCACTTCCCGAAAGTTCGGGGGAACTGGACTAGGTCTCGCCATCTGCAAGTTGTTAGCCGAAATGATGGGTGGAGAAATTCACTTAAAAAGCAAAGAAGGCCAAGGCTCCACCTTCTGGTTCACGCTTCCTATTCCTCCCACGCCCATCGAACTCAAAACCGAGAAGACTGACCTTGATATATCCAATACACGGATACTTATTGCAGACGACTATCCACTTAACCGCACCCTACTCGCGGAACAGTGCGGACAATGGAACCTCACAGCAGATACTGCAGCAGACGGGGCAGACGCCTTGCAAAAGCTCAAAGATGCAGTCCGAGAAGGTAGGCCGTACCAAGTAGCCCTCATAGATTATTGCATGCCCACGATGGACGGCCCGCAATTCGCTAAGAGAGTACGCGAAGATCAGGAGATTCAAACTACCAAACTGATCCTGATCACATCCGGAAGCTTTCACAACGGCCAATCCCACTTCCTCGCATCCGGGTTCGACGCCTTCTTCCTTAAGCCCATTATCAAACCGGAACAGCTGAGGCTCGCGATTGCCAAAACACTTGGCTACGATTGCTCCAACTTATCCGAGAAATCAAACCTCATCGATAAACCCGAACCAGCGCCGCCGGGCGGACGTTTCCGTATTTTACTCGTAGACGACACAGCCCTGAACCAAACTCTCCTCCGAAGCATGTTGGAGAAGAAATATGGATACAGCGTGGATACAGCTGGCAACGGGAAAGAGGCCGTTAAACAGTATCTCAGTTTCAACTACGACGCCATCTTCATGGATTGCATGATGCCGATCATGGACGGCTTCGAAGCAACTAAAGCTATTCGCAAATATGAACGGGATGGGGATAGGCCACACGTTCCCATAATCGCCTTAACAGCGAACGCATTCCTCGGGGACCAACAAAAATGCATCGAATCCGGCATGGACGACTACCTATCCAAGCCAATCGCCCAAGACGCTCTAGTCGCTTCTCTCCAAAGATGGCTCGGCAAGCGCATATCTCCCGACACAACTGAGGTACTTCCTTTGCCCGATAACGCTGAGCCCCCACCTGAGAGCCAATACTTCAATCTAGACCGGCTTGTATCTTTATTGACTGACGACATGGAGCTAATCAGCGAAATCCTAACTGTATTTGTGGGCAACCTCGATTCATTCGCCGAAAAGGCCAAAACCCATCAAAACTTGGAAGAGCTTCGCCTCGTTTCGCACACTATAAAAGGTAGTGCGGCCGAGTGCGGGGCGGATAAGCTTAGCGCCCTCGCCAAACAACTAGAAAAGGCCTGCATCGAAAATGACTCAGAAAGCATAGCACCACTCCTGGATGTACTCAGCTCGAGTATTGCCCTAACGCAAGAGAGCGTTCTCTCAACGCTCGACAGCATCAGACCGCAAGACGCATCCTAGATAATCACTAGATCCACTTCGGTTTCTCCGAGTCATAAGGGTTTCAGCCAATTCACACCGGCCTTTTCAAGTGTTCCGCTAGGAAACCCAAACAGGGGCCTGCCGCATCACAAGTTCACTGCCCGCGCTTAAGCTCACGTCGATCTGCCCCATCCGCATCCCGGCCCAGCCTTGCTGTGTGATACGCGTCAGTCCTCCTCCTCTGCGCGGCAGCTCTACTAGCTCGTCCAAGAAAGTGTGCGAGTGACCACCCAATACCAAGTCGACGCCTTCCACCGCAGCGGGTAAACGGTCGTCACGCAACTGCTCATTCTCCGATCGAGTACCGTACCCCATGTGCGACAAGCAGACGATCAGATTACAACCCTCCCGCTTCAAATCCCTCACCGCTCGACGAGCTGACTCCACCGGATCGAGATAGATCACACCCTGGTGGTTGCTGGGGGCGACCATCCCGTCCAGCTCGCAGAGCAAGCCGAAGAGCCCCACCTTAAACGGACCAACCTCCCGGACGGTCCAAGGCTTTACCAAAGGTGCCAACGCATTCGCGCCGCTCCAGTCCAAATTGCTGGAAACCCACTCGAACTTCGCCAAGGGCATGGTTTTCTCAAGTCCTTCGATTCCATTGTCGAACTCGTGATTGCCCACCGTGCCGACTTCGTAGCCCATCCGATTCATGGCTTCGATTTCGACCTCGCCTCCATAAAGGTTATAGTAAGGCGTCCCCTGAAAAATATCGCCGCTATCGACCAACAAAGTAAACTGCTCTCGATTACGTATCCGATCAATCAATACTTTTCGGCGGGCCACACCGCCCAGCCCTTGGTTGCGACCGCCATCCATCGGAAAAGGATCGATGCGCGAATGGGTGTCATTGGTCTGCAAGATCGTCAACCGCGGAGCGTTGCTCGCACCTCGCCCTAGAGCCCCAGAGAGCACCGTTAGCCCAAATCCCGCCGTTCCGATAAAACGTCTCCTGTCCATAACCTTCATTTTACCACCTCCACTCTTCCCTCTCCACCATCGGATATCTTCACCCCTTCCGCATTCAGCTGCGACAAATGCAAGACGATCGCATCCCGTTGTACCAGATTCTTCGATACGCGCTTCTCGAGGATCCATTCTTCACGAAATAACGAGTCGTAGGTCGCCACCAAGTAGTCGACCGTTATCACGCGGTACCGCTTCCCTTTCTCGACCGGCTGCCCGCCCACCGTCGCTTCAAATACTTCACCATGCTCGTCGAGCTTCACTCTGATACCAGACAAGGCTACTCCCGACGTCGCCTGTCGCGCCAGCTCCCAGACGAGATCTCCCTTAACTTCTAGATAAGTTAGGTAGTTCTCAAAAGGTGAAAGCTCTGAAATCAAGCCCATCGTGAGTGGCCCAGCCGGCAGGTCCCGTCGTAAGCCACCGAAATTCGTAACTGCTAGATCCACCTCCACCTCGAACTCCTTGGCCCCCACCACACGTAACGAATCCGCGACTAAGTTAGACAAACCACACTCAGGCCTCCGCCGCGACAACGGTTCTGCAGCATAGCCGATCACCTCACTTGCATATGCTTCCACTCCCTCGTGATAGGGAGCGAGGTAGGCGACCATTTCAGCATCCCCATCCACCTCCTGATCAACTCGGATCGCGGAAAACTCAACCTCAGCGACAGGTTCCGTCCATGCGGCCACCTGCGCGCAAGTCAGCACAACAAAGCCCCCTAAAGCACGTAAAAACATGATCCGCAGCATCCGCGATCCCGCTGCAAGTTTCAAGCCACCGCCTGTGCCAATTTCGAGTCGAGACCAGAAAACGTCAGGCTACCCAAATCTCACTTGCCAGCCGCCTACCTCTCAAAAAAAAGCCCGCGCTGTAGGCGCGGGCTCGTTCAAAATCAACCGAGAGGGCTTCCTAACGGAACCACCTTTGACCCAATAGCATCAGTGCCCCAAACTGAGACGCATCGCGAAACGCTTCGCCACTGACGTCGTTCCAAGTCGAAACGCTGCTGCGTATGCCGTCGCCGGCCCCATCATCATTCACTTGGATATCGAAACCAACAAACGTGTCAGAATCACCCAAATCAATCCGCGCTTCGACCACGTATCCACCAGCCACTACACGCGTGGCAGATTCGATGCGGTCCACGCTGGCCGCTCCCCCAAGACTCAGCTCGTTGTCGAAGTTTATCCGATATTGGGCGTCGTCTCCATCGTAGGATGCGGTTTGGGCATTGTTCGCATCGATGAAAATTTCGATAGAATCCTGCTCCCAAGGATTGGGGCTCACCTTGCTCAGCACCGGATCGCTCACCATGGCATATAGGTAGAGCGATCCACGAGAGTGCATCAACTGTACCTTTGCCGTAGCTCCCGAATCGCCCAAGACGAAATTTCTCGTCTTGAAACCGGAAGCGTGCCGCCAACGTCTGTCGGCAAGCCCGTCAATCGACGCGTAGCCCGGGAGCACAATCTCGATCTTCTTTTTATCCATGAGGGTCAGCGTGCCGGCATTCTCGTCACTCTCGTCTTGGCCATGGCGAATGTCGCTCCAAGACGCCTGTCTCGACGTGGCAGCATCCGTCACTCGAACATCAAACTTCACTTCGTCGCCAACTTGAAGTTCGATTCCTACCGGCAGTGACGCTTCGAGCCGATAGCCTTTCCAAGTCGGCGTAATCATCGCATTGGCGCCAGCGAGCCTCTGGCGTCCGTATCTATTGAACCGATACTCCATACCTTCTAAGAAGACTTCGACGCTATCGCCCCAACGAAGCCGATCATCGACCTCCACTTGCAGGTAGAGGGTCTCGCCCTCCCAAAGGGCTTTGAAGGAAGCCCAGCTGCCTTCTTCGCCTTCCGATTCCAGCTCGGTATCCGCAATAGCTTTCCAGCGTAGGTCTTCTGCCGCGTTGATGCGTGGACTGCCCTTCGTCACAGAGAGCGCTTTGGTTGAGAGCGGCAACACCGTGGGATCCACGATTCCCCAATAGGCCCATTTGGCTTGCAGGTCTTCGTCGAATAGAAGCGGCTTGTCGTCGCGCGTTATTGGAAAGGTCTTCAACCAAGTATTGTCGTCAGCCATTCCCCATAAGGTCACGGAGCTGATGATGTCACTAAGTTCTCGATACAGGTTGAAAACGTCACGATAGCGATAGCCTTGCTCAATCAAGGTTTCGGGCGTCACCGGCGCCGTATCCGTACTGTTGGTATAGGCACTGATGTCGAGTTCCGTCACTTGATTATCCAAGCCCAACTCCGCAAAGGTCATCAACGTTTCGCGAATCAGGTCCAAGCCTGGGTACTCCACATTCATGTGCATCTGGTGACCAACGCCATCAACCGGAACACCACGTTCAAGCAAGCCTTGCACCACCGCCTTCAAGGCGTCGCGCTTCGCCGGATTGGTCGTACTGTAATCGTTGATGTAGAGCCCGGCTCCGGTACCCACTTCATCCGCAAACTGGAAAGCGAGGTCTATGAACTCAGGACCAACGATCTCTAACCAGGGCGAGACCCGAAGACCTCCTGGCTGACTCGCCTCGATCACTTCATTGATCACGTCCCAGTCGTCGACCACGTCCGCGTAACGCTCCATCACCGCAGTGATATGCGTCCTCATGCGCTCGATCACGAGATCCCGAGCATCTGAATCTCCCGGCGTAAGCGGATTTCCACTACTATCCTCAAATACCCAATCAGGCACTTGAGAGTGCCAAACCAAAGTGTGCCCGCGCAGCATCAGGCCATTCTCACGAGCAAAGTCCGCGATCGTGTCGGCAGGCCCCCAATTGAAGGTACCCTCACTTGGCTGCAAGCTGCTCCACTTCATCGCGTTGTCAGCTGTCACGCTCGCGAAATGCTTGAGCAACAACTCGGCATGCTGCCCCACCGTTTCGCCGGGATTGATCGCGGCCCCGACCGGGAAGCTATCTGCCCAAACATCCTTCACCGAAGGTATGTCGGTCTGGATCGGGATCGGCTGCAGGTACATCAAGAGAAACTCGTCGATATAGAAGGAGGCGGTCGCGCTGGTGGACTCCACATAGAGCTGCATCGATTCCGCTTCACGCGTAAAGGTGTATTCAGTTATCAAATTCACCCACTCGTCAGAGGACACTGCCGTGTCACCGATCACTTGGCTGTAGGATGTCTGCCCATCAAGACTGGACTGGAGACTGACTCGCAAATTCGTCGGCTCCTGCCCTGGCAGCAGTTTGACCCAGAGCGAAATCAGATACTTGTCGCCCCTATGCATCTTGCACATGGTGTCGATCGATGCCCCTTGCCAAGTCGCGCTACGGCCGGTCACCTCAAGGCTGTAATCGCCATCGTAGCTATCGGTGGAGACGACCTGCGCCGTGACCGAGCCACCTCGACTAGACCAGCCGTCATTCGTGCCCAATTCGAAGTCAGACATCAAGCCTGACTGGTCATAAGGGGTCGGGCAAAACTCGCCTGGTTCCTCGCCTTCAATTAGAAAATCGTCCATGTGAAAGGCGATTCCCGTGGTCGCTCCCTCCAGATAGATCTGGATTTGGGTGGTCGCATCGCCGGTGAAGCTGTAGCTGCCTTGCAGCGCCACCCAATCCGCGTCGGTCACCGTCACCGGAGCGTTGACCTGAGAGTAGTTCGCCGTTGCGCCTTCGTTGCGCTGCACCGTAAACTTCAGGTCCGCAGGCACTTGACCGGCCTCCATCTTGACCCAAGCAGAGATCTGGTAGGTCACGTCTGGCTGCAAGAGACTTGTCACATCAAGCGACGGACCGTTCCAAGTGGCCGTGCTGCCGGAGGTCAGAAGACTGGAGGACCCAGCGTAGGCCGCAGACGAGGAATTCACCACCGACACAGAACCGCGTGGCCCCCAGCCTTGAGTGCTGCCGTCTTCAAAATTGTTATCAGCGACCTGGGCACTAGCTGCGCCCGTTGCGAGAGCGCTTGCTAGGAGCACTGCCGCGAGACGAGCATTAGAAAAGAGTCGAAAAAGCCGCCCACGGCGAGCTTGCGGATGGGGTCTCTCACGTTCGAGAAGCCCGCGAATTTTCATTAGCGAATAATTGAGTATCATGTAGCAACGATTGGTTGATTTCCACGTCCCGCCTAATCTCAAAACGCGCGTCTACACTAAACGAGACCGAGTTCATCGACAGAGCTTGCGGCTCAAATTACTTGGGGGCTATGGGATAGTTCAGGGGGTGATGTTCAAAGCAAGAACCAGGCGCAAAGCACCTCTAAACGAAACTCGACGAATGGCCCTTGGACGACCTAGCCTGCACAGAAACGAAGGGGTAGTGTCTCTGAACAGCGAGGAATTCACATACATTGCGCAGGCAAGACAACTCCACAAGTTCGAACGACAAGTCCTATAGGTAGACGTATAAATTACAGCTAAATCACCGTTTTCAGCAAAGCCAACTCACCTGCAAATCCGCCTTGCCACCCGTTGAGCCACTCTCATTCTCACCGGCTTTCCTAAGGTGAAAAGTGTCCTCCGAAGGCGCTCTTGCCAGCCAGCACCGAACAGCAAGTACCCAAATCCCAATTTCATGCACGAAGACTTCCTGCCAAAAATCTCTGAAGAGCTCAGCATCCCAGAGTCCCACGTAGCCGCCACCGCCAAACTCCTCGTCGAAGGCGGCACCGTCCCCTTCATCGCTCGCTACCGCAAAGAAGCCACCGGCGGACTCGACGAAGTCCAGATCGCCAACATCCGCGACCGCCTCGACCAGCTCAAAGCCCTCGAAGACCGCCGCGCCGCCATCCTCAAATCCCTCGAAGACCAAAAAGTCCTCACCGACGAACTCAAGGCCAAGGTCAACGCCGCCGAAACCATGGCCCGCCTCGAGGACGTCTACCTCCCCTACAAGCCCAAGCGTCGAACCAAGGCAACCATCGCTCGCGAAAAAGGCCTCGAGCCCCTCGCCGAAACCCTCTTCCAAAACCAGGAAGACGCCGCCATCGACCCCGCCACCGAAGCTGCCGCCTTCGTCGATGCCGAAAAGGAAGTCGCCGACTCCGATGCCGCCCTCGCCGGCGCCCGCGACATCATCGCCGAGTGGATCAACGACGACGCCGACGCCCGCGCCGAGCTCCGCGAACTCTACACCAAACACTCCACCCTTACCTCCAAGGTCATGATGGGCAAAGAAGAGGAAGGTGCCAAATACCGCGACTACTTCGACTGGTCCGAACCCGTCGCCAACGCCCCCTCCCACCGCATCCTCGCCATCCGCCGCGGCGAGTCGGAAATGATCCTCTCCATGTCCGTCCGCCCCGACGAAGACCTCGCCGTCGCCAAGCTCGAACAACGGTTCGTAAAAGGACAAAGCCCCGCCGCCGAGCAAGTCCGCCTCGCCACCAAAGACGCCTTCAAGCGCCTTCTCTCCATCTCCATGGAAACCGCAGCTCGCCTAGAAATCAAAAAACGAGCCGACGCCGAAGCCATAAACGTATTTACATCCAACATACGCGAACTCCTCCTCGCCCCGGCCCTCGGCGAACGCTCCGTCATGGCCATCGACCCCGGCTTCCGCACCGGTTGCAAGACCGTCGTGCTCGACGCCCAAGGAAAACTCCTCTTCGACACCGTCATCTACCCCAGCCAATCCCAACGCCAGATCGACGAAGCCAAGACCATCGTCAGCGGCCTCGCCCAACGCTTCAACGTCGAAGCCATCGCCATCGGCAACGGCACCGCCGGCCGCGAGACCGAAACCTTCGTTCGCTCCCTCGGCCTGCCCAAACAAATCGCCATCGTCATGGTCAACGAATCCGGTGCCTCCATCTACTCAGCCTCCGACGTCGCCCGCGAAGAATTTCCCGACAAAGACATCACCGTGCGCGGAGCTGTATCCATCGGACGGAGACTCATGGACCCGCTCGCCGAACTCGTCAAAATCGATCCCAAGTCCATCGGAGTCGGCCAGTACCAGCACGACGTCGATCAACGCGCCCTCAAAGCCTCCCTCGACGACTCCGTCCTCTCCTGCGTCAACGCCGTCGGTGTAGAAGTGAACACTGCCTCCAAGCAGCTCCTCTCCTACGTCTCCGGACTCAACCCCCGCCTCGCCGGAGCCATTGTCTCCCACCGCGAAACCAACGGTCCCTTCAAATCCCGCAAAGAAATCACCAAAGTCGCCGGCATCGGCCCCAAAGCCTTCGAGCAAGCCGCCGGCTTCCTCCGCATCCGCGGCGCAGCGAACCCGCTCGACGCCTCCGCCGTTCACCCCGAACGCTACGGCCTCGTAGAAAAAATGGCCTTCGACGTCGAAGTATCCCTCAAAGACCTCATCGCCGACTCCTCCGCCCGTAACCGAATCGATATCCAGAAGTACACTACAGAGGAAGTAGGACTTCCGACCCTGCAAGACATCGTACAAGAGCTCGCCAAGCCCGGCCGCGACCCCCGCGCCGAATTCGAACTCGTCCAGTTCAAGGAAGGCGTCAACGCCATCACCGACCTCACCGAAGGCATGAAGCTCACCGGCGTCGTCACCAACGTCACCGCCTTCGGCGCCTTCATCGACATCGGCGTGCACCAAGACGGACTCGCCCACATCAGCCAACTCTCCGACACCTTCGTCAAGGACCCAAATGAAGTCGTCAAGGTCGGCCAAAAAGTCTCCGCCACCGTCACCGAAGTCGACGTAGCCCGCAAGCGCATCGGCCTCAGCCTAAAGTCTGTAGTCGAAATCGACCGACGCTCCCCCGCCGAACGAGCCGCCGACAAAGCCAACCAACAAAACCGCGGCCCCCGCCCCCAGCACGGCGGCAACCGCAACCGTGGCGGAGGCAACAACCGCGGCGGAAACTTCGGCAACTCCTTAGGCGACGCCCTCGGCGGCCTAAAATTCTAGCCGAATCAAACGAATCTCACCCAAAGCGGGCGGCCCCAAACCGCCCGCTTTCTCGTACCCAAACCCCGTACGTACCCAAACCCCGTAGGGCTGCCGCTCGCGGCACGCCGCAACTCCCAATTTCGCGCACTCAGCGTCCACCGCGAAAAACCCAATCCCGCAGCACGGAACTTTCCCTGTCCGCCGTAGCCTTAGCGAAGGTCGAAGTCCGCGTCCAGCAAAGCCCAACCACCAACAAGCCTTCCAAGCCCCAACAACCCATCCCCGAGTCATCAGACTCGCCCCACAAAGTCTCCATCCCCCCCCACTTTTTCATGCCCAAAACCCGTAGGGCTGCCGCTCGCGGCACGCCGCAACTCCCAGTTTCGCGCTCTCAGCGTCCTCCGCGAAAAACCGAATCCCGTAGCGCGGAACTCTCCCTGTCCGCCGTAGCCTTAGCGAAGGGGGAAGTCCGCGTCCAGCAAAGCCCAACCACCAACGAGCCTTCCAAATCCCAACAACACCGCCCATCCCCGAGTCATCAGACTCGCCCCAAAACGCCTCCTAATCACAAATCGCCCCATCTGCGTCCATCTGCGGTTAAACAAAGCACAACCCAGTCTCCCCCCAAAAAGCCGTCGAAGTCAGCCTCACGACCGTAGTTGAAATCCACCGACGCCCCGACACCGAACGCGTCGCCGAAGCCTTGGCGAAGGAGGAAGACGTCCTTCGAACAAACGACCAGACTTAATCGGTGCCGAAACCCAAAAAATCGAGGATGCCCGAGCCTGAGCATCCTCGATCGAAACGGTCCCTACAGTTTACCAGCCTTAACCTCGAAGGGCAAAGACAGGTCGCCAGAAGCCACGCTGTAGACTTTGTACACGCCTAGCATCGGACGGCTCTTGTCACTTGTATTCACTTGCATATAAGCCGTCACCGCATCGAAGCGAAAATCCCCCGCAGCACGTATCCGACTCCTCGGCACAAGAACTCTCAGCAACGATCCCTTCGTCGTAACGCTAAACCCCGGCGAGTCCATGTACATCGGCATCCCCGGATTCGTTGGTGGAAGCGTCACCGACGCATCGCCCGGATCGAATTGCCGGACCGCAAGCGAATCGATTCGCTCGTCTTTGTTCAGCACCACCCAATGCGGGTGCCAAATCCGACCGTCGTTTTTCCAGTCTCCGTCCGCATTCTCATCCCAAAGCGGCGTGTCGTCAAAATCTGGATGCGATGTCACAGCCAGTGCAAGAATGCCTTCCACGCTCCCAAACCCAACCGAAGAAGGATTCAGATTCGTAGGAAAGACATAGCCCAGGACAGGAGCCCCATCCAGCTGTCCAGCAGCCTCCGGAGTGATCCTGCCCGCTTCGCCGGCCACTTTCACCTCGAAAACATACGCATCGAGATCCTCAAGCTCGACTACCCGAGTCGACTTGATCTGAAACTCAGTTGCGTCGTCGGGAGCCTTGATACAATTGGGACAGGTCAATGCGAGCGGCGACAGGGACAATGTTAACACAAAGACGAGCAGCCCAACTCCCAGCTTACCACCTTTCCTATTCACCCGGCTCACGACTTCGCCCCCAATTGCTCTAACGGCGCGCCGAAATTCACATGAAACACGCTCTCGCCGATATGTAATGCTGGCACGGATACAACTCCAGCGTCAGACGCTTCGCCAAGTCGTTCAGGAGACTCCCCCAAATGAACGATTTCAACATCATAACGATTCGCATCGATGGCCGACGCGACTCCGCGCTCCGCTTCGACGCAAACAGGACAACCAGCATGGTAATAGATAGCTTTGGATTTCATAATTCAGATTTCTTTTTTTAGGTTTCGTTTCGATGCCCCTTGGCATCTGGTTCGCCCATAAGATAGCCAACTCCATTTGATAATAATATTAATACTTTTCTATTGTTCTGATAGGAATTAGTTATCATTTAATTGCTTCATGGAACTCCGCCAAATTCGCTCCTTTCGCGTCGTCGCCGCCGAAGAACACTTCCGCCGCGCCGCAGAAAAGCTAAACATCGCCCAACCTGCCTTGTCCCTACAAGTGCGCCAACTGGAGGAGGAACTGGGCACTCAACTCTTCGAACGCGTCGGACGGGGCGTCAGACTCACCGATGCAGGTTCCCTCTTTTGGGACTACGCCGACCGAATCGTCTCCCTCGTCGACGAGTCCGCCGAAGCCACCCGCGAGCACAGCGCCCTCGTTCGCGGACGCCTACGCATCGGCATCGCCCAAACGCCCAATTGCTGCTTCGGACCCCTCGTCATCAGCGCCTTCAAACGTCGCTATCCGCAGGTATTCGTTTCCCTCGCCGAACTAGCCGCCGACGAAATCGAAACCTCACTCCTCAAAGGCGAGCTCGACCTTGGCATCGGCTTCGGCCCCTGCGATTCGCCCAACCTCGCCTCGGAAACCCTCTACGAAGAACGTTTCGTCGCTCTAGCTCCCCGTGGCCATCCTTGGTACAACAAGAAGACCATCAGCCTCAAAACGCTCGCCCAAGCAGAACTCATTCTCCTCACCCGCGACTATTGCACACGGCGAATTTTTGAAAAAACCTGCGACGACCTAGACGTTTCCTTAAAAGTTGCCATCGAAATGAATACCATAGAAGGCATCATCGCCTCCCTCGAATCTACGGGCCTCGCCAGCGTACTTCCCGCCCAAGTCGCCAACTCCCCTCTCATGAACGCGACGCTTCGTTCCGTCCCCATCGCCCAACCGGGAATTCGACGAAAAGTAGCCCTCGTCTATCGCAAGTCAGGCTACCTCAGTCCTGCCGCCCACGCTATGGCCACCGAATGGAAGACCCTAGCAAAGTCGTTATAACGCATAGCTCACACCCAAGTATTCTCACGCATATTCGCCTTGCTCCCCTTCGCATCCAAAGCAGCAGACTTCATGTCTCCCAGCTAACTCAACCACCTCAAAGCCAAATACCACTGCCACATGTCGTACGCTTTCCTGAATCCATCCGAACGCTCTACGAAGAAAAAATGGCGAAAATCGTGGCCGTCTTTTCCGCCGGACTAAAGGACGGTGACGAGCCTCAGCGACGAGACCTAGCCTGGGGCGCCCTCAGCGTTCTCGTCGGCGGACTGAATCTTTCGCGAGCGTTACGAAGCACGACCGCGTCAGCTGCCGCAGCTGCCACGGCCAAGAGTGCAGCCATAGCCATAGCTGGCGCGACCAAAGCTAGTGTTTAATCAAAGCACCAGAGTTAGAATTGCGAGCGAGTCTCCCGACGACTCCAGAAAGGCAACCAGGTACTATCTTTGCGTGTTCTCGCAACCCTTTCACTGGGTATTCAATCGGAAAAACATCGATTTGAGCGCTTCACTCCATAGCCAAGTTGCTAAATTTTTGCTAAACTCCGGCCATGTCTTTCGAAACGGCCAAGCGAATCACTCCGGAGTCCTTCAACCAGGAATTCCAATTCACACGTCGCCCCTCCGTCCGCTATCCCGTCAAAAAAGATACTAAGCAATCAGTTAACATATCGAAGGAAACCCTCGAACGCGCAGCCCATAAACACTCTCCCATCTCCCACGTCCCGCGCCAAGCCTACGGCACTAATGGCAGAATTGATCGTAGCACATTGGTCGGCCAATTCCTCAGCGTTCTCGCCTAGGCTACACACATTTTTAGATTACAACTGACAAAAGGCACGCCAACTGGCGTGCCTTTCTCGTTTTCACTTTGCCCGGGAACGCTCTCTGCCACAGCTTGGACAAACATGGAAATCGACCTGCCAAACCTCTCCCCGACCGAACGCTACAAGTTCCTGACCTCCGTCGTCGTGCCTCGTCCCATCGCCTGGGTTACGTCCCTTTCCGAAGCTGGCGTCGTCAATGCCGCACCGTTTAGCTTCTTCAACGTTTTCGGCTCCAAGCCACCGCTCGTGGTTCTCGGTATCGGAAATCGACCTGATACCGGCGAACCCAAGGACACCGTTCTCAACATCAAAACCTCTGGCCAATTCGTCATCCACACCGTGTCCGAAGCCCAAGCCCAAAAGATGGTGAAAACCTCCACATCGTTGCCGCACGAGGAAAGTGAGATCGCTGCGTTTGGCCTGTCCACTGTCCCATCCGTCAAAGTCTCTCCTCCTCGCATCGCTGGAGCGGCAGTCGCATTGGAGTGCGAGCTTCACAGTATCCAAGAAATCGGTCAAAATCGGCTCATCATCGCCAAGGTCGTGCAGGCAGCCATCGAGGATCGCTTCTACGATCCTAAAACTGGATACACCGACACAAACGCCATGCAACTCGTCGGTCGCATGCACGGCCCCAACGGCTATTGCCGTACAGACGCGTTCTTCGAAATAGAACGTCCGTGAACGGATTCACAAGTCGCGAGAAATGAAACCTCAGTCTTTCCGGTGCTGAGGAATCATGTCGTGCACATACCTTAGTTTTTCCACTACGCGATCGGGAATAAAAAACGGATACGCATCCGATACTCCCAAGCTTCGGTTGAAACTATTGATCATACAGGCGACTGCGGGCCAGTGCTTTATGATAGAGTCAAAGCACTTTAGATCGAGGTCGTCATAACTGAAAACAGGATCCTCGCTTCGCTCTCCCTCGATCCGAATTTTGGAGTAGAAAGCAGTTCCCAGCGAATCCATCAAGTGCAGGTAATGCGCCCAGGTTTCCGCCCAATCCTCCCAAGGATGAGCCGCCGCGTAGGCGCTGATGTGCAGTTCTCTCCAATTCGCAGCTGGTCCATTCTTGTAGTGAGCTTCCAACGAATCGGCATAACTGACCGACTCATCGCCAAACAACTCCCGGAAGGAATCGAGAGCGTTCGGAGCTACCAGCTGATCCCAGTAGTAGTGCCCCACTTCGTGCCGGAAATGTCCCAATAGAGTACGATAGGGCTCGTTCATCGCCGAACGCATTCGCTCCCTCTCCACATCGTCCGCTTCCACGATATTCAAGGTGACCACTCCACTGGCGTGACCAGTCAGCACACGGGGAACTCCCTTCTTCTTCGAATCCGCCTTGAAATGGAAGGATAGCCCAGAGTCATCCTCCTCCTTTTTCTCGACCGGCCTGAGTCCAAGGCGATCCAAATTATAGACGAGACGCCGCTTTGCCTCTTCCAGTTTTCCCCATGCTTTCAAATTTGCCGGTTCCGAGAGATTGGGAATAATTTCCGTCAAACGGCAGGATTGGCAGTATTCATATTCTGAATTCGCATCGATTACCCAATTGCAATTATTGAATTCGACTTGGTTTCGACAGGGCTTGAAAGCAGCGTTAGCTGACTCGCCAGAGAGAGCGACCATGCGACCCGATTCCAAGTCGTATGCGATAGAGCAACTGCAGCTCAAACAGACTGAGTTCTGAAAGAAAACTTTCGCTCCGCAGGCTTCACAATAGAGATTATTCATACAAGTATTCGTTAAAGGGGATACATTTCTTAAGATCACCTACCTGTCGCCCCACCGACAGTGGCTAAAACTGAGAACCCAATCGCTCTACTTCTTTTTCTTAAACAACCCGTCCAGCAACTGACCTGCCGCATCCGCTTTATCGCCTTCCAGTCCCAATTTTTTGGATACCTCTTCTGCAGCTTTTTTCTTGAGGACAGACCCTGCTATTTTCTCGAGCGCGTTTGACTCTAGCTTGATACCCGGACGATCCAGCGGACCTCGAATGGCGAGCGGCAACGTGACTCCATCGAGACTGACCGGATCCCCACCAATGCGAGCGGTGGTGCCAGCGAACTTTACTTGAGCCACCAAATCATTTTCTACCGTACCGATGTTACCACTCAGATCTATATCCATGGTTCCTCCAGAAAGCGGGGGTTGCCCGTCAGATTTGATTTTCGCAGCCAGCGGATCCACCGCTAAGTCCTTGTAGAGGAGATTCAAGTCGTTAGTGCCCGTTCCGCTTGCTCCTGCAAGGCTGAGCCGAGCATCGAACTTATCGTTGTCCGACACAAGCGAGAGAGTGGGTGCCGCACCAGCGAGGCTTGGATGCGTCGACAGGTCCGTGCCATTGAGATCAAGTGTCGCTCCCTCGAAATAAGGCGATTTGATGCCCTTTGCTTCGATACGACGTATCCACAAAGTGGGGCTACCCTCGGTCAAGAAATCGGCTTTTACATTCACATGTCCAAGAGCACGGATGCGGCCATTAAGCTCCTCTTTCCAGCTCGGAGCTTGCTCAGCCTCTTCGCCACCCGCCGTAATTTGCTCCAACCAACGCTTCGCTTGGGCCAAGCGATCCTTCCACTCGTCCGCATTTTCCAGCACACTGTCGAGATCGTCGAAGTCTGGCATCTCAATCTTCTTGTCCGACTTAGGCCTCGGTCCGATCTGCTCCCCTGGAGTTGCTCGGGCCTCGCCAGAAGCCGCATTTTCCAAGACAAGGTTATCGATCGAGAATCGCTTCCGGAGAAGGTCGGACGTATTGACGTCCGCTACGATGCGGTTCGACGAGAAAATATTCGTATCCAGATCCTGGGCATCTGCCATTGCAAGCCCTAGCACCTCTAGCTTTCCCTCTTGCAGCCTCAGGTCGACGCTATCTAGGTCGACCGTCGCTCCGTTAGCAGTCTCAAGGTTAGACTTGGCCAGCGAAGTGAGCAAGGGAGCAGTCAACTTGCTGAAACCAACGCCCAACACGACCCCGAGAAAAACCACAATCGCCAATCCCCAGATCCGAACCGGATTTCCCATCTTTACGGATAAAAGCTCCTCGTAGCTTTTCTTTCCCCGCCCCTTTCCGAGGAAAAGGAATTTGAGCACCTTTATCCACGTTTTCTCGTTGTACTTCTTCAACCGCTGCGAGTCCTCAGATAGCGTCATCATCTTCTTGCGATAATTCGTAATCGAACGCTTCAAGAAAAACGCCGATGCAAAACCTAGGATCAGCGCCACAAGTTGTCCGCCCGCTACCGCATAGTAGTCTAAACCCGAATACGCAGTCACAGGAGCATTGATCAGCGTCTTGAAGAGCCCCTGCGTCGGACCTTCAAGCAACAAGCGTCCGACCGCAAAAATCACCGGCATCGCCACGAGCATCACGAGCTTGCTCAGAAGCAGGACGATTCCCGCTAGAAAGAGATTCGCATTTAGGACCAGCAAGAGAAGGATCCACAATAGCATGAGAGCCGGAGCGTGCGAGAAACTGGGAATGAACCCGAGTAAGGCGCCTAGCAGACAAGCTGCATAAATTTGGAATGGCGTCGTTTTTCCACGAACTAGTGAACCAATCTTCCGAGTGACGATCATATGAAGCAGGATTTAAGTTAAAGCTCTATTCGCAGTAATTGCAGCGAGAGAGCAGATAGGTGGCCAGACAATAGGAACGCCTAGAAGATCCTTAGTCAAAGCCGCAGCTTCGCCTTTGCCAAATCATATCACTTCAATCACAAAAACCATCGGGCGGCCCCGCTTAAGCAATTCCAACCTAAACTCCAGCTCACTCCACTATGAAACATACCCTGCAAGTCTTGGCATTGGCCACAAGTTTGGTCTTTTTGTGCGGCTGCGTCGCAACGGTGCCCATCAAGGTAGCCGCCAAGACAACAAAACTGGGGGTTAAGACCGCCACCACCGGCGTGAAAGCAACCGCAAAAGTCGCAGGAGCAGCCATACCCAATGGCGACTCGGACGAGGAAGAAGAGTAGCTGCTTATTGCAGGGCGCGCCTTCGCCCTACTCTCCTGCAGCCTGAATCTGCCGCAGATTCTCTACGCGTTCCCGAAGACTCGGGTGCGAGGACAGGAATGCGGCCACGGGAACCTCCGGCGCATCCTTGTGCAGCAGGATTAAGACTTCTTCCATCGCTTCTGCTCCGATTCCCGAGAGCTCTAAGATTTGTGCCGCAAAGGTGTCCGACTCCATTTCGAACCGCTGAGAGTACTGGGAGTTCATAACCAAAGCAGGAATGCCTTCGGCCAAAGAGATCGCCGAACTCGCGTCCCCGACTAGAATCGAAAAAACGATAAACACGCCGCCACGCTGGACCAACCCCCGAATTCCATGCTGCTGCTCGACGTGGGCAAGCTCATGCAGAAAGACCGCTTGGATCTGCTCGTCCGACTCGCACAGTCTGATGAACTCATCCGTGGCGACCACTAAGCCTGAGGGAAACGCAAAGGCGTTCGCGCCGATCGATTTGCCCGCAAAAATCCTCAATTCGTAGTCATAGACGGATTCGGTCAATCCGGCAAAATCGAGCGACTCTGCGAAAATCGCCTGCACGCGAGCTTGCTCCTCCACGGGCAGAACGCTTTCGCCCAGATAATTGAAACGTTCCATCGATTCGATGCTCTGGTCGGTCATAGCCACCCGCCATGACTGCGGCATGTCCTGAGCCACCTTCCAAGCTAGGGCAGGCAAGCCCCATTGGAGAAAGGCCACACAAAAGAAAGCGAGCAGTACGACACTTGCCACAGTCCCCTTCCAGTGCCCCTCCAGCCAAGCGATACCCGACCAAAGCTTGCCTGACGTCAGACCTCGCTCAAGTTCACGAAATCCTAGGAGGTCGCTTGTCTCGAAGCGGCTGTCACCGCCCTCGGCCTTAAAATGCACGACTCGCGGCAGAGACCCCAAAGCGGGCTCCACCAAGTATTGGCCTTTTCGATACTTATAGTTCCGACCCGATGCGCTCAGCTCGAACTCCTCGACAGCAAGGAGCCTTAACGTTGCTTTGACGCTGCGAGACGAACCGGCCGCGTAGAAACCTCCCTCGACTTGGTCTACCATCCGATGTCTATCTCGAACATGTCAGCCGCCGCGTCGCCGATGGAGGATTGGTCTTTGCCTGCTTCAACCACGAAATCCCCAAACCCAGTCTCCGGATGAGTAAGCTCGACTGACTCTGCTAAGTAGCGGGTTTTGCGAATCGCCGCCCAAGGGGCCAGCAATCCAAAGCTGAAGACCGTCGCCAAGATGTTCGTCAAAGTTATCCAATAGAACTTGCCAACCTTAAGCGTGGAAGAGAAAGCAGTTTGCTGGACTAGCAAGCGGCCCAGATTGTAGTTGAAAAGCGTTACATAAACGTAGATCTGCACGAACACCATACCCAGCATCAATGGAATATAAAGGGCGATGAAGATCCCAGCGATCAACGCCTCCGGAGCATCGCTACCCTCAAGGGAGCCGGTACTCGCACCTGCGAATGCTGTCGCCATAAATCCGACAAGCATCACCCCATAGATTCCAGCCACGATCACTGCAGCCACGATGTAGGCGATATAGTACTCGCCCGCCTGAGGAGTGAATTCGAATTTACGGCCACCGAAGCTCAGGTTTTTGTAAAAGTACTCCTTTTGCTTCATGATCCAATAGGGAATGATCAAGCCAAAGGTAATTGGGATCAAAATCGCGATTCCCAGATAGATCACATATGCGTCCCCTACCGTTCCATGGAACTGGAAACGCACATTGCGATAGCTGGTGTTGTGCGCCTTGAAACGCATCGCCTTGTAGACCACCCACGGCCCCACGAATACGTAGATGAGGAAGAACGGGACAGTGAAAACGGGGTTGAACAGGCCTGCGGCGTAATAGCCTCCGACGATGAACAACACGATCAGGTAGCCCCAAAGAATGTTGATTGGCTTGGCGAGGTAATCGAAAGCATGCCCGTCCAAATGGGTGTTGGCGTGAAAATACCGCCGGGTACGCACCCGGGCCCATGGGGTGTAAAAACCGACGGTCACCAGAGTGAGAAGCATATTCACAATCCAAATACGGAAGTACTCCCCGGTTTGACCTGTGAAGCTGAATGGGTAGTTCGTATTGGGGATCGCTACGTCAGGCGAGGCCGGCGGCTCTCCGCCTGGGAAGGCTGGGGATTCGTTCATAAAAGCGGAGGAGAGTGGGGTCGTGCAAAGAAACGATTCCTCTTCACGATCCATAATAGCTAGCAAATGCCCTTGGTCGCTCAAGCGTTTTCTACGTACGGCCTGAGAGCCTACAATGTCACTCCCTCTCATGCGATGGACCCGTCCACAAAGACGCGGTTCATGCAAGTGGCCTCGCTTCGCGACCGCCCATTGTTTCAGCAAAAACAAAAACGCCTACCCGAGCGTTCGGGCAGGCGTCAAATATGAGAAGCGCTGTTTCGGCAGCGCCACCCGAAGTCTTATTTCACGGTGATCGTGATCTCCTCGGAAATCACCGCTGGCTGATGCGGTATGTGCAGGTAGTCGCCGAGCACCAGCTGCAAGCGATGCTCGCCCGGAGCGAGGGTAAGCTCCACCTGCGTCTGCCCACCACCAAAGTGCTTGAGGTTATCGGACATGGGCATCGGCGTAGACATGTCGGGCGAACCCTCCGCGTCGATAAGCAAATGGTGATGCCCTGTATTGGGCATATCGATACCGGCCGGAGCGACCCCCATACCTATTAGACCGAACTGCACGGTGAAGGTCTTCCCCACGACCTCTCCATCTGCTGGAGATATAATGTAGACTTCCGCCCCTTCAGGCGATGGCTGCCGCTCAAGCGCAGCCGATGCTGCGAGCGTGATGCTGAAAAATGCGAGGGCGGATACGATCAGTTTTCTTGGATTCATAGGCTTCGATTTAGTGTAATGAATAATGTTTCACTGAGGAGCCGCGAAAAGCGAATCCTCGATCTCTAAGTTGATCTCAAGGGAGTCAAAAGTCATATTGATATTCATCCCAGCGTTGGTCATCTCCATGGCCGCGGGAAAGGAAATCCCATCCTGAGTATGGTAAGACTTTACGATCATGCTGGCCGGCAGCTGGCCCATGGGACCCATGTCAACCAACATGTCCATGCGGACGAGCAATCCCGTGTCTTTACTGTAATAGCAGGTCTGCTCCAACCCTGTCGCCGCCGCAACCAGCTTCACGACGTGAGCCGATTGACCATCAACCATTGCGTCGGGTAGCTTCTCGCCTGAACTGTAGACTTCGTCGTAGGCGAGCATGTCCGAGAAATTGTCGTTTTGCTTGAGCGAGGCGATTTCCCCTTCGCTGAGCAGCCGGAAACCCTGCATGGGGTCGTTGGCCCAACCCGTGTCACCGTCGTAGGCTTGCACCATTTTACCCATCCCGGGAATCTCCTGGGCAACGTAAAGCTTGTCAGGGGCCTTCATCACCATCTCGGTGGTGCCGTTCATGCCGATGGCGGGTATCGCCATAGTCCCCTTTAAGCGGGAGGACTGTATGGCGGCGATACGATCACGGCCACCGCTGGCCTTGATATTGGCATCAAGAACCTCTGCGACTTCGACAGGCAGAGCTCCCTGAACGGTCGCTAGAAAAGGCGCGCTTAAAAATGCAAAGACAATGGCAGTCTTTCGGAATGAGGATAGTTTCATTTGAGCTAGTTGGGTTGGTGGATCCAGTTAAGAGCCGCAGAAAGGACAGTGTCCTTGCCGGCGGAAAGTTCAACCGGCGAAACGGAGACCACTTCGTCGGGGATAACCCCGCGAGCTTCCAAACTGACGCCATTGGGGGTTTTGAAGTCGCCCAATGCGATTTGCAAGGAATCCCCATTGGGCAAGGCGAAGAAGACCGACGGCAACGCCGCTCCTGGGGTCGGTTGACCAAACACTCGCGCTCGACCCAACTCCTGAAGTCCAATTGCGAACACCTCGCTGGTCGAAACACTCGTCTCATCCACTAGGATCGCGGCTTTACCAGCAAAGGCGTCCTTCTGGGGAAAACCTACCACGTTCACATGGCCTGACCGCAACGTAGTACGCCCGAGCTCCGCTTGTTCTTGTAGGACTAAACCCGCTAACCCGCCAGCCATTACCATCATTCCTCCAGGGTTGCCCCGCAGGTCGATCACGAGGCCAGACGTTTCCGCCGGTAGGCTTCCTACAAATGCCCGCACCTCCGGCATGACCGCTGGGAACCAAAGATTAAAACGCAAGTAAGCCACCCCATCCTCACGAAGCGTCGCCTCCAAACCTAGCGGCATACGACCCATCCTACCGAGCGGCTCGGTCGACCGACCTTCGTATCGTTTCAGTTCGACGGTGAGCAAACGCTTTTTTCCTCTCGGCGAACGGACGAGCAATTTCACCTTCTCCCCCGCCTCCGTGCGAAGCCGAGAGAGGAGAGCCGTTATCAAGCTGTATTTTAATACATGCTCGGGCTGACCGGTCTTTTCGAGCGAACGACGGAAGTCCTTCACCCTCTCCCCGTCAACCGCCAACAAGATGTCCCCGTTCCGCAGTCCTGCTTCGTAGGCCGCACCCTTTGGATCGACTCGATAGAACACGATCCTATCGCCTGCGTAACATGCTTCGACTCCCGCCGCTCCACCGCTCCACGGCTTCATGATCTCCTCCGGATCGTAGTCGGACGATATCAAGGCCAGGTGCGAGTCACCTAGTTCGTAGATCATGCTCGAAATCAAAGCTCGGACCTGGTCCATGCTTTCCGCCGTCGGAAGCTTCGCTCGATACCGATCTCCAACCTCGTCCCAGTCCAAGCCACCGAAAGTCGAGTCGTAATAACTCGCCCCGACTTGGCTCCAAGCCGCCTCAAAGGTCTCCTCCCGCAGGGCCGCGAAATCCGTCTGGTCCGCCCAAGCCCATGACACCACGGGCAAACTGCTGAAAAAGAGGCCAAGAATCTGCGTAAACTTTCGCATCAGAGTTCAAAACGATGCCGAGATGGGATTCGCTTGCAACACAGGTATTTAAAAGAATGTAAAGCCATCCCCCTGTGCTGTAACCTTATCTTTTCATTAAAATCCTTCCATTTAGGCACGGCCAATGCTTTAACGCATTCAATTCATCGATGATCCGTTCTCAATCACAACAACAAGACAAACATCAAGCAGTCCAAGCACAAGCCGTAGCGGCTTGCCGCCAATGGGCAATGGCTTGGCATGCGGGGAAGACACCGGAGCGAAACGCTAACTAAATCCGGAAAAACGAAACCCGCACCGCCAAGCCGAACGCCAGTAGACGTTCGGCCTTTTTTTGGCCCAATCACACCAACGAATTTCAGAAAGACTTTAGACAGGAAACCATACCATGACACACGCAAGCCCAATAGAGAAGCTGCCACCCTCGATCATCGAGACCGAGCGACTCATCCTCAGAACGCCTCGCATCGAAGACGCTCTCGCGCTGCACGAGCTCGCTGCAGCCGATCCGTTCTTCGCTCATGCCACAGTCGGTCCTGCCATCAGTACGCTGGAAACCGCCTGCACTGCCATCATACGCATGCTCGAAGACCACCGCACGCACGCCGGAAGCTGGTGGATCGTCATCCACAAGGACACCGGCCAAGCCATTGGCGTTACCGGGTTCAGCTCGCGTCACCTCGGGCAGGGCCCCATCAACGCCCTCGCTTCCAACGAACTCGGACGCGGCTACGCTCAGGAAATCATCGAAGCCTTGCTTAAAGGCTACGCTCCGCAGCCGAACTACCAACGCTCCGTCGACACTGAGCCCACTCGCACCGAGGAAACCGCGCCGCCGACCCGATGGTACTGGCAGAGTAAACCCAGCCGCTCACCGCGGGCAGGAGGTCTCCGCTGCGCCTAAGCCGCTAAGAAAAACTTAGCCCAAAACCACTTCAAACGCCCACCGCATCCGCGGCGGGCGTTTTTTCTTAAAATAAAAATTGGAGGGTCCGGTTCCGTCCGCTACCAACACCCCGCAAGCCGACCCCATCATCCGACTCAGAGACTCCGCTCTCTATCTCTCTGAGAAAGAACGGATCGACATATCATCCCAAAGCTCTTTGCTTCCCGTTTCTTGTTCCATCCAGCAAATATAGTTTCATGAAGAAAGCCCTCATCACCGGCATCACAGGACAGGACGGTTCCTACCTCGCAGAACTCCTCCTCGAAAAGGGATACGAAGTGCACGGCGTGATCCGCCGGGCTTCGACCTTCAATACCTCGCGCATTGATCATCTCTACCAAGATCCCCACGTCAACGGCGTGAAGCTCTTCCTGCACTACGGCGACCTCGCCGACTCGGTGCAGATGGTCAAGCTGCTCTACGACCTCCAGCCCGACGAGATCTACAACCTCGGAGCCCAGTCCCACGTGCGCGTCTCCTTCGACGTGCCCGAGTACACCGGCGACGTGGTGGGCACCGGAGCGGTCCGAATTCTCGAAGCCATCCGCGAGGCCAAGCTCGTCAAGAAGACCAAGTACTACCAGGCCTCCTCCTCCGAGATGTTCGGCAAGGTCCAGGAAGTCCCCCAGACCGAGACCACCCCCTTCTGGCCGCGCTCCCCCTACGGCTGCGCCAAGATGTACGCGCACTGGCTGACCGTGAACTACCGCGAGTCCTACAACCTCTTCGCCTGCTCGGGCATCCTCTTCAACCACGAATCCCCGCGACGCGGCGAAACCTTCGTCACCCGCAAGATCACCCGGGCCGCCACCCGCATCAAGATGGGGCTCCAGGAGAAGCTCTACCTCGGAAACCTCGACGCCAAGCGCGACTGGGGCTACGCCAAGGAATACGTCGAGATGATGTGGCTGATGCTCCAGCAGGACGAGCCCGACGACTACGTCATCGCCACCAACGAGACCCACACCGTTAAGGAGTTCGTGCAGGAAACCTTCGCCCAGCTCGACCTCGACTGGGAGAAGTACGTCGACTACGACGACCGCTACGAACGCCCCGCGGAAGTGGACCTGCTCATCGGCGACCCCGCCAAGGCCAAGAAGCAGCTCGGCTGGGAGCCCAAGGTCAAGTTCAAGGAACTGGTCAAGATCATGACCGAAGCCGACCTCAAGCTCGCCGAAAACGAAGCCAAGATCAAAAAGGCGCTCGCTTAGGCCCTTAGACCAGATGGCCACTAAAGCAACATGACTCCCTCCTCCAAAATCTACGTCGCCGGCCACCGCGGCATGGTCGGCTCCGCGGTCATCCGCAGGCTGCACGCCTTAGGTTTTAGCAATACGGTAACGCGCACGTCTTCGGAGCTGGACCTATGCGACCAGGGCGCCGTCGAAACCTTCTTCGACGAAGAAAAGCCCGACGTCGTCGTGATGGCTGCAGCAAAGGTTGGCGGTATCCACGCAAACAATACGTACCCAGCCGAGTTCGCCTACCAAAACTTGGTGATCGCTTCGAATACTATCCACGCTGCGTACCAGTCTGGCGTATCCAGGTTTCTCTTCCTCGGCTCATCCTGCATCTACCCCAAGCTCGCCCCCCAGCCGCTGAACGAAGACGCTCTGCTCACCTCAGAACTAGAGCCTACCAACGAGGCCTACGCCATCGCCAAAATAGCTGGCCTCAAGCTCTGCGAGTTCTATCGAAAGCAGTACGGGGTGATGTACCACTCCCTCATGCCCACCAACCTCTACGGTCCGGGCGACAACTATCACCCCGATAACTCCCACCTCCTCCCCGCCCTCCTTCGACGTTTCCACGAAGCGAAGGAAGCCGAATCACCCGAGGTCACTATGTGGGGTACCGGCAAGCCGCTGCGCGAGCTTATGCACGCAGACGATCTAGCCGACAGCGTCGTATTCACTCTCCAGTTACAAGACCCACCCAGCGTACTCAATGCCGGAACGGGCATCGAGCACAGCATCCGCCAGATCGCCGAACTCGTCGCCCAGACCGTCGGCTACCAAGGCAAAATCGTCAACGACCTCTCCAAACCCGATGGCACCCCCCGAAAGCTGCTCGACGTAACCCGCCTGCGCGACCTCGGCTGGACCGCCCAAATCCCCCTCGAAGAGGGTATCCGCAAAACCTACCCCCTCTTCCTCGAACAGCTCGCCCAAGGCACCCTGCGCAGTCGCTAGCGTAAATCGAAGATTACAGATTGAAAAATCGAAAATCCAGGTGCGCCGGGCAAGTGGAAGCGCGCTCGTCACGCAATAGTGAAGTCCGATGCTACCCAGAAACAAAAACTCCTTTTCCAGGCCCCATGAAGGCGCTAGGCAAAGCCATTTAAATGGACGCTAGCCCGCTCAACGCCCTCGCCCAGTATCTCAGCACTTTCGATCCGCGCACGAAGAAACGTGGCAAGGCCTACGCCCGCGATGCCCGCGCTCTCGTCTCCTACACCACCAACCACGTCATCGAAGGGTACGTTGACGGTTCCCGGGAGTATTTCGTCCACTTCGGCTACGAACGCCACACAGGATGGGAAGCGGAATGCGATTGCCCCATCGGATACGAATGCAAACACGCCTTCGCCCTCGGCGCAACGGTGCTGGCCGAGAACGGGCATCCCCTTGCCAGCGCCGCTCCCACAAAAAAAGCCGTCCGGAGAGCAAAGAACGGCCTATTCGCTCCCGCCCAAAAAATTCTCGACCGTCCCCTCAACGCCAAAGAGGAACGCTTTCTCGAACGCGTGCAAAAAGCATGGCACCTCTTCCAAGAGGAAGGCGTCGCCAGCGACGACGTGCTCACCCTGCTAGCCAACCAAGACGTCCACTACCGCACCTGGAAACAAATCGACCGCCTCGGTTTATACCTCAACGAACCCCCTCAGGATCCCCTCGAACTGCTCGGCTACGCCTGCATCTATTTCAAACTCAACGAAGTCAACGTTCCTCCCTTTGCGAAGAAGCTGCTCGACCTCACCGACTACCAAGCCCGCGTCAAACGCAACCTCCACCTCAACGAAATCCGATCCTGGAAGGCCACCTTGGAGCAATCCTCGAAAGCGCGATTACCCAAGGCATCGCCCCCCGCCGCTCCCATTCAGCTGGCCATGGTACTCGGCAAATCAAAGTGCGAAATACACGCCCGCAGCGAAGGTCCCTACCACCGCGTCGACAGCGCGCAACTTCAGGAATTGAGAGAATCGACCGCAACCAACCTGTCCACCCAAGCGATCGCATTCCTAGGCGCCGCGGAGCACTTCCTCCAACACTGGCGCGGAGCCAGCACCGCCCCCACCACCCAATACGCCCGAGCATTCCTGCACCGTCTCCTCCAGCATCCCGAACTTCGCAACCATGTTTTGGATACAAGCCACACCCCGATCCGGTGGAGCGACAAGCCTCTTCGCTGGATCGCCAGCAAGTCCATTTCCGGAAAAGAACCCCAAGCCCAGCTCCGACTCTGTCTGCCAAGCGGAAAGCCACTCCCCCAAAACGCTATCGTTCTGCAGCTGCTGAACTACGACACCTACGGAAATGCCTCCCCTGCCGAGGACGACGCCCCTCTTTACCTGAGCAAGGACAAAGTCTACCCGGGGCCTCCGCCTGTGGAGGGCAAGACGACCCTTGCCCTACCGTGGGAAGTAATCGAATCCGAACAGGGAGTCGCCTTCCTTCGTTCGCAAGGAAGCGAGCTCCCTCCCGAAATCGCAGAACGCGTCGATACCCTCCAGCCCCAGCTCAGGCTTCGCGCGAGCACGATTGAAACTCCGAGTTCATGGGGCAGAACCCGCAGCCTGCATGTCGAGCTAGAAGCCGTCGACGCTCAAAACCGTCCCCTTCGACACTTTACGCCGACCGGGTGGAGCCATACGGAAGAGGAGCCAGCCTCCCACTCCACAGAGCGTATCCAACTCGTGGATCCCAGCGCCCTTCTCGATCTCTCTTCCGTCCTGTCGAAGTTCAGTCTGAAGTGGGACGAACCGCTCACCCATTGGCACCGTCCCCTACGCGACGTAACTGATCTCCCCGACTTCGGATCATGGCTGCAAACCCTTCCCCCCGAGATAAACGTCGAGCTCAGCCCCGACCTCGCCGGCCTCGACAGCGCCCCCGTATCCCTTAGCTACGAAGTCGATATCCAAGAAACGGATACCCGTGATTGGTTCGACGTGAAACTGGTCCAACGCGTCGGCGACACCCAGCTCACCGACGAGGAAATGCAGCTCCTGCTAGCCGCCCCCGGACGCTTCGTCCAGCTCCCCAGCGGCCAATGGCGACGCCTCGACATCGAGACCACTCCAGAAACCACCGAGCTCATGCAAGAACTCGGCATGGAAAAATCAGACGGCACCCAACGCCTCCACACCCTGCAGTTGCAAAACGAAGCCGCCAGCTCCGCCCTCACCGAACAAGCCAAAGCCCAGCTACACGCCCGACTCGACACCCTTCGCGCCCAAAAGCTCCCCACTCCCCCCCGTCCCTTCGGCAAGATCCTGCGACCCTACCAACGCGACGGTTTCCAATTCCTCTGCCAGCTCACCCAACTCAGCTTCGGCGGCATCCTCGCCGACGATATGGGCCTCGGCAAAACGCTGCAAGCCCTCGCCTGGCTCGTCTGGCTCAAAGCCAACCGACCAAAACCCAAATCCGCCTTCCGCGTCCTCGTCGTCTGCCCCAAGTCCGTCATGGACAATTGGCTCTCCGAACCCGGAAAATTCAAGACCGGCCTCACCTCCGCCCGCCACCAGAGCAAGCCCGACGCCCCTCAAGCCAATGCCCTCGCCGCCGCCAACCTCGTCGTCGCCAACTACACCCAGCTGCGAAGCAGCGCCGACGCCTTCCTCGCCGAAACCTGGGACGCCATCATCCTCGACGAAGCCCAATACATCAAGAACCCCGCCTCCCAGACCGCTCGAATCGCCTGCCAGCTCGCCACCCCGCACCGGATCGTGCTCACCGGCACCCCCATCGAAAACCGCTCCCTCGACCTCTGGAGCCTGCTCCGCTTCGCCATGCCCGGGGCCCTTGGCTCGCAGGCCCAATTCAAGCGCCTCTACAACGAAAAGAAAGATCCGCAAGCCCTCCCCCGCCTCGCCCGCCGCATCCAGCCCTTCCTCCTGCGACGCACCAAGCGCGAAGTCGCCCAAGACCTCCCCGACCGCATCGAAGAAGAGCTGCACTGCCAGCTCGAAGGCGCCCAAGCCAAGCTCTACCAAGCCGAACTCAAAAAAGCCCGACAACTCCTCGTCGAGGTAAAAACCAAACGCCAGTTCGACAAAAGCCGCTTCAACATCCTCCAGTCCCTGCTGCGCCTGCGCCAGATCTGTTGCGACCCCCAGCTCCTCGGAGCCAAGCCCAGCAAAACGCCCTCCGCCAAGACCCAAGCCCTCCTAGAGCACATACAACCCCTCGTCGAAGAAGGCCACAAGATCCTCGTTTTCAGCCAATTCGTATCCATGCTCGAGCTCCTGCAGCCCGCACTCGACGCCATCGGCATCCCCAGCCTCATGCTCACCGGCAAAACCCAAGACCGAGCCGCTCTCGTCGAACGTTTCCAAAAACCCGATACAGAAAAAGTCTTCCTCCTCTCCCTCAAAGCCGCCGGCAGCGGACTCAACCTCACCGCCGCCAGCTACGTCGCTCTCTTCGACCCCTGGTGGAATCCCGCCGTGGAAGCGCAAGCCATCGACCGCACCCACCGCATCGGCCAAAAGCGCCAAGTCATCGCCTACCGCCTCATCGCCAAAGACACCATCGAAGAAAAGATCCGCGCCCTGCAGAAAGAAAAATCCCAGCTCGCCAGCACCCTCATCGACGACCCATCCCTCGCCACCGCCCTCGACCTCGATACCATCCGCGTCCTCCTCGCAGAGACGTAGGTACCGAGCAACGCGACACTCGCGGAGTCATACGACAAGACACGACCTTGCCCGCGATGTGTTGATAGTCCAAACCCACTTTCCCTATACCACAAAAAGACCCAAGCAATCCTACAACCCCCAGCCTTCGCTATAGCAAAGGTCCCTCATCGGTTAGTTCTTCGCGCCTTTTGTTTCGTCGCAAAGCTCCTCAAGTGTTGTCGCTACCGCTCCTCGGTAGTGGCCAAAAAGAAACCTACTGTCGCCCCGCGACACCTACTCGCCCACAGGGCGACCTTACAAACGATTCCTCAAACTCTCTTGCCGAAACGAGCGCCCTATAAACGCCGCAATCGTCTCGTCCCTCCGCTCCTCAAGTGTCGCACAAGATGCTCGTTACCGCGTCCTTTTCAATCCTCCATAGCCTCTGGCGACGGACGGACAGCAGTTAAGAAAAACTCCTCACAACAGCCACTTCGTCCCTCGGATCGGCCCTCGTTTCGACACGTCTTCCGTCATGAACTGCTGAGCCCAGTTCAAAAAAGCCGATAGCTCGTCTGGCTCCAGCCGCCTACGCGTCCCCGCCCGCAACGATTCGAACGCCTTTCGCCGCTCCTCCGAAAGAGCATCCTCCAGAAACTCCCTCTTTTCCTCCTCGCTCAACCTAGCCATTCGCCTTCTTCAGCTCCTCCAACAATTCCTCCCGCTCAAAAAGCGAAAAATAGTCTTCCAGCAACTCCCAATCCATAGAACGACCTTCTGGCTTGGAAGCTGCAAGCAAAGCCCTCATATCCTCCAGCTCGCGTTCCTCTCGTTTTGGATCATTCACCAAAGCCTGAAGCTTCAGACCAATCAAATCCTCAGGTTGCAACTCAACCAAGGCGCCAACCGCCGATGACCTCAACTCCGCTCGCTTAAGCATTGCCTTGGAAATGCTCCGATGGGCTAGCAACGCATCTATTTGTCCAAACGGAGCAAGATCCGAAACGTACTGAGCGACATCGCCGCTCTTGAAAACGACGTGGTAGGAATACTCCGAAAGTACTGCCTCAGCTTTCTCTAGATCCTCCAAGAGCAGCAAAAAATCCAAGTCCAACGTGGCCCGTGTCGCACCCCACAATCCTAATGCGTATCCACCGATCAACGCATAGCGAACCCCCGCTTCATCCAGGTCCCGAAGGACCCTGTTCGTTACCAACTGAAAATCCATAGCCACATTACACAAACCCTGCCTCACATTCTCCCCGCATCCAGCAAAATGTCTCAGTTTCACCTACCCGCACTAGAAGTGCACTGGTATCGTGTCACATATCAAAAATCGTATGACGTAGCACTAGGTTTGATCCATGTCAGTACAGCTCGCGTAACGGGGAGCAGAATGATTGCGACGAAGGGCATGGCTCGTCAAATATACTGCTGGAATCAGGTCTGACTTTGTGAAATCTTATCAACTTAACGGGATCGAGGACAACTTAATTCACTCACCTTCGCTCCTCGGGCTACCTAGTTGCCACCCGTAGCAAAGCAACGGCGGACGGTCCCTCCTTATAGGTAAAACTCGAAACCTCGAATCCGTAACCCATTCTCAAGTCTGGTCCATTACTTTCCGTATGCCCTCAGAATCGACGTCCACCTCGACCGCCCGACCAAGGAATTCGATCAGGACCCGGGCTCGCTTCCTAGCGGGTATCAACTCTCGTACGGTTCCCCGAGTTCCCCCAAATAATCGACCAACCAATTCGATCGAGTCGCCCACGCAGACAGCCGACCGAGTCTCCATGACTTGCTCTACCTCCACGCATACGAGTTTCAGGCCCTCGATCTCCGATTCCAAGAGACTTGGGTAACGCTCACCCATTTGCACGAAATCAAGCACGCCTCGGGCGTACTTCACTTTCCTCAGGTCAGCCGACAAATCGACCTTGGCGAAAAGATATCCCGGAAACAAAGGTTCCCTTACGAGCTGGCCTGCTCGGCTTCTCCGGCCGAGACGGGACACCATCGGCAGGAAACAGTCCACGCCCAACTCCCTTCTAAGCCGATTCAGGGCGATACGTTCCTGATTCAACTTTGTCCGCAAACAATACCACCGCTTCATACCTCGACACGTCAATTCACCTGCCATTCAACAGTCAATCCCTGAGTAGCATCACCCACGGCTCAAGCTCCACGCCCATAGGCCACTGTCCTCCGTCCCCTAGCTGACTTGCTAACTATTTCGAACTGACCGCTTGAACGGGGCTCCAAACATCTGATTCGGAGAACTCTGACTTCGAAAGTGAGCCGATTATGAAACTGACTCAAGCCTCTCCAATTGCTCATTTTCGAATCTTAAGTCTTCCAAATACAGCGAAGGCGGAGCCACTCAACTTGCTTGCCACTCCAGTCACCCTACATCACCGCCAATATACACAACTAGACTCCGAGTTGATATCCTGCCCTATAGATACCTACGATCTCAAGTTTCTGCTGACTCTACCCTGTCGCTAGAATAGGCCTAGTTCTAATGCCAATCGCTCAGCTACAACAAAACTTCCGCATTCTTTGACGTCCGTGGGGTTCATCTCAATCGCTGGTCCGCATGTCTCCAATTGTCCAAAGCCTTCCAAGCGCCCCCGATTCTTTGCACCATCGGCGGTTGGCTCAATCTCTTCGCAGCGTTCAGCTTTGACCCACCATCTTCAAGTCCGCCTTGCACGGGATAACGTTCATTTTTTCTTGAACAGTTCGAACACCACGCTAAACAGAGCCTCCTACCGGACCTAGAGCCAAAGCCGAGAGTACGAAGGTACAATTGAATTCGGAGCTTCGAATCTAAATCCCAATAAACTGGTTTCCACACCGCTAGACCTCGCCAAGGCAAACGCTCTCACCCTCCATTTGGGTCTGTTAAACCTTAGACACTCGTTCTTCCCCGACGGCCTCAGTTCCCACCCACTGAACAGCCTGTGGCGGCAGCCACTCAGAATCCTGGGGCATTCAGGAAACATCCGAAGTTCAAAACCTGCGCTAGACACCAAGGTTTATCCAGAAGAACCTCTGAGTAAGCTAAAAAGGACTTTCTTCACCATCAGCAAAAACGCGAAACGCTAACTCAAAGCCTACAGCGAGAACCCCACGGACCACCGTTAGAACTCTGAAACTGTAGCCTTGATTCTCGAACCTCCAGCTCCCCCTTAGTGAGGCCTTTGAACCTTGCACCGAAAATAACTTATCTACCAAGATGGCCAACAACCTGTCACGCCATAGCCATTCTCCAACTAATGGCACGAAGGCGGATGCACACCCGCCTTTAAGCGAGCCGCAACGCGAGCTCATTGCGTTCTTCGTGAACGCCGCCCAAGCCTTCGGATTGCCCAAGTCCTATGGCGAGATCTTCGGGCTTTACTTCGCCTCAGAGCCCCCACTCGCGCTCGATGACGTCGTCGCCCGTCTCCAGATCAGCAAAGGCTCCGCCAGCCAGGGCATCCGTTTCCTGCGTAGCATCAATGCTCTCAATTCCGCCTACCTCCCCGGCGACCGCCGAGACCACTACACCGCCGAGACTAGCCTGCGACGCATCGCGGACGGCTTCATCGGGCAGCGCATCCGCCCCCAACTCAAAGACGGCGCAACCCGACTAAGAAACGTTACTCCGCGAGGAAGCGACTCGTCCGACCCGGTTGTCTTGGACCGTATCGACACCATTTCTTCCTGGACAAAGAAAGCCGACTTGCTCTTCCCCGTCGTCAGCAAATTCCTAGGCACAACGAAAGTCAAAGACACGAAACCCACAATATGACTCTAACACTGGACAAGCTTACCTCGATTCAAAACGTCCCCAGCAGACCTCCTATATTGCGTTGACAGCGGCGCCCCTTCGCGAACACCCGCAATCAAATATTTTAGCTTCATTATGACAAAAATAGCCATCATCGGACTCGGGTACGTTGGCCTCCCTCTGTCCATCCGATTCTGCGAATCCAACGTTCAAGTACTCGGACTCGACGTTGATCAATCAAAAGTCGACAAGCTCAATGCAGGAAAAAGCTACATCAAGCATATCGACTCGGAACAGATAACCTCTATTACTCAGTCGAATCAATTTGAGGCCACCACCAACTTTTCTCGCATCGAAGAGGTAACAGCCGCGATAATTTGTGTGCCCACCCCCTTAAACAAATACCGCGAGCCTGACTTATCATACGTGCTCGATACAGGAAGAGCAATCGCTCCACACCTCAGCAAAGGCAATCCCAATAAGCTTGTGGTACTCGAGAGTACAACTTATCCCGGAACCACCGAGGACGAACTTCGCCCCATTCTCGAGGAAGGATCCGGACTGACAGCCGGAGAAGGATTCTACTTGGCCTATTCCCCAGAGCGAGAAGATCCAGGTCGCACCGACCACGGCGTCAAGACAATCCCAAAGGTAATGGGTGGCTATACACAAAACTGCTTAGACAGATGCGTCGCACTCTACACCAAGGCTATCGATGCCGTACACCCTGTTCCATCTTGTCGCGTCGCTGAAGCCACCAAACTCACGGAAAACATCTTCCGATCCGTCAACATAGCCTTGGTAAACGAACTAAAGGTTGTATACGAAAGAATGGGGATCGACGTCTGGGAAGTAATAAATGCAGCTGCCACCAAACCCTTCGGTTACATGCCTTTTTACCCTGGTCCCGGCCTAGGTGGGCACTGCATTCCCATCGACCCATTCTACCTTACCTGGAAAGCAAGAGAGTACGACCAACACACGCGCTTCATCGAGCTAGCAGGCGAGATCAATGCGAACATGCCAAATTACGTCATTGCACGTGTAGCGGAGGCCCTGAATGAGAGATCACAATCTGTCAACGGCTCTCGAATTCTTTTGCTTGGCATCGCCTACAAGCCAAATGTGGACGATGATCGTGAGTCTCCGAGCTATGCTCTTATGGGAAAGCTGGAATCAATGGGGGCACAGGTTGAATACAACGATCCACATGTCCCTTTCATACGGCCCAGCCGCGAACACTCAAGATTCGCAGGTCGCAAGTCAGTCCCAATTCTCGACAACTATGACTGTATCCTCGTCGCTACCAACCACGAGATTTACAAAAAAACGGATTTCTCCCACTTTCGATGCCCAATCGTGGACACCCGAAACTGCATCTCGCCTCGACCTGCAAACTATTATAAAGCCTAATCTCTCCCATTGCTACCTTCAGTCTAACTAAAATCACTATTTCATGAAATACTTAATTACCGGAGCAGCGGGTTTTATCGCTTCAAGAACCACTGAACTTCTTCTTCGACAAGGGCACGAAGTCATTGGGATCGACAATTTAAATGAATACTACGACGTCCGCCTAAAGCACTACCGCCTTTCACGAATTGCAAATGAGAACGTTGCCAATCCCGAGGTTCGCGAAAAACTAAAATCTGCATATCGCAGCCAATCGAGCATTTCGATTCCAAAGTTCCAGGCCGGTGCCTTTTCGTTCGAACTCTTAGACATTGAAAATAAACCCGAGGTTCTCGATCTCTTCAACCGACATAAGTTCGATGGCGTTTTTAATCTCGCTGCAAGAGCGGGCGTCCGATACAGCATGGAAAATCCAGATATATACATGCGCACAAATGCCATGGGAACGCTGAACCTAATGGACGGCATGAAAAAGTTCGGTGTTAAAAAGCTGGTGCTAGCTTCAACGTCCTCACTGTACGCCGGACAAGAAATGCCTTTCACCGAGAAGCTAGCAGTGAACACCCCGATTTCGCCGTACGCCGCGTCAAAAAAGGCTGCGGAAATGCTCGCCCACAGCTACAGCTACTTGTACGAAATCGACGTATCCATCGTTAGGTACTTCACAGTATTCGGTCCTTGCGGCAGACCAGACATGTGCATCTTCCGCTTCATCAAGTGGATAGACGAAGGTACGCCAATTGAGCTTTTCGGTGACGGATCCCAATCACGTGACTTCACATTTGTAGACGACATAGCGAAAGGCACCATCGCGGCACTAAAACTTGTCAGTTATGAGGTATTCAACCTTGGAGGAGGCAAAAACCCAATCTCCCTTGACGAGATTATATCATGGATAGAAGAATCGCTCGGCAAGCAAGCCTCGAGACTTAAAAAGCCTTTTCACAAAGCAGACATCAAAGAAACGTGGGCTGACATATCAAAAGCCGACAGGATTCTTGACTGGTCACCAAAAACAGAGGTCCGCGATGGAGTGGAACAATGTATTCAATGGTATCTCGCTAATCGCTCTTGGCTCAACTCCGTAAAGCTATAGAATAAGCCTTCCTCCTGCCGGTTCTTTTATCACCCCCAAAAGTCGCTGACCGTAGAAACTCAGATTAGCCATAAATCTGTTTTTAATGCGAATATAACTAAACATTCAAAGCCGCATATAATGCTCCCGACAGACAAACAGTAGAATGCGAATAAAATTAAGCGTTACGATCTCAGGGCTTCCCTAGGAGATGGTACAATCAAACCGCCGCTTGAGAAGCAAAGAGATGTGCATGAAAAGATAGGTTCTCTATTGTCCTAGGCAACATCCTAAAGCAAATGGGAAAAACCAGACCTACTTTATCGATTCGCATATTAGATAACCCATAATCAACCTCATTCAGGTAACAATAATACCTGCGTATTCGTCTACAACTGAGTTTAATATCCTATACTGCATTCGCCCAGATAGCTCTCGAGCATATCGCTCTGAAGGCGAAACATAACTAAGAAGAAATAACGTATAAATAAAAACGCCTAGCCTACCAACCCATAATAGAACGATATTAACATGCTAGCAATCGCCCATCGCAACAATAGTTTTAGCCATGAGTGGATCCAGTATTGCGAGAAACACAATGTCCCATACAAAACAGTCGACCCCTACTCCTCGGACATTATCGCCAAAACTGCTGACTGCCGTGGATTCATGTGGCACTGGGCCCACCATGACCCCAAAGCCGTTTTGTTCGCCCGACAATTGACGCATTCACTAGAGCGCGTAGGATTAAAGGTGTTCCCAGACACCAATACAGGTTGGCATTTCGACGACAAAATAGGACAAAAATACCTCCTAGAATCAATTAGAGCACCGGTAGTACCTAGTTACGTATTTTACGACAAAGTAGAATCACTAGCATGGGCCCAACGAAGCGATTATCCAAAGGTTTTTAAACTCCGCAGCGGAGCCGGCGCGGAGAACGTGAAACTTGTCGCAGACTATTCAGCAGCCAAGAGAATGATTCGTCGCATGTTCGGGAAGGGCCATCGGGCGAAAAGAAGGCTACACTCAATTAAAGAAAGACTGTGGCACTATAGGCGTGACAAAACATTCAAGTCATTCATTGCCTTAAGCAAGGGAATTGCGAGAATCCTCTGGCCCGACGAACGACTAAAAAAGTTACCTGTCGAGAAAAACTACTTCTACCTTCAGGAATTCATCCCACACAACGACCATGACATACGAGTTATCGTAGTTGGCCATCGGGCTTTTGCAATAAAACGCATGGTACGCAAGGGAGACTTTCGCGCTTCTGGAAGCGGCACAATCATACATGATCCTGCAGAGATCCCGATTGAATGTATAAAACTAGCGTTCACTACATCAAAGCGTCTGCAGGCTCAATGTCTCGCCTATGATTTCATTTACGACGATAGCCAACCTCGCATCATTGAAATAAGCTATGCATTTGCCCCAGGAGGTTATACCTCGTGCCCCGGATATTGGAACGAGGAGCTGAACTGGACAGCAACGAGCTTCACTCCACAACACTTTATCATAGAGGATTTTATACGAGATTGCGATGTCCGATAAGAAGATTACATTCCTGATAAATTCACTGGGCGGAGGAGGAGCGGAGAATGTTTGCGCCATCCTAGCTAATGGATTAGCAAAAAGCGGGTGGAAGATTACACTTATAGTCCTACATCTAGAGCACTCTATTCATCATAAACAACTCGATAATACAATCGATATTGTAGTACTAGAAAAGCAACATTCTCGGACAGCACTAATATCATTAATAAAGCACATCCTCAAAAGTAGACCCAATAAATTCCTCGTTTTTAACCATCAGTTAGCTATTTGTTTAGTCCTCGCTCGCATTTTGCTTCGTGAAGACTTCGCTATCATATCCAGAAACATAAGCACCCTATCCGAAGCACGCAAAATCCAAGGTTCATTTTGGCATAAACATGCGGTGGACTATATTCTAAAACTATTCTATAGCAAGGTTAACAGAATTATCGCGCAATCCCATGACATGCGCAAAGATCTGACTGACTACTACAGTATAAACCCCAGCAAAATAGTTGTTATTCCAAATCCGATCAATCCAGGGATCGACGAGCATCGCATGAAGAATATCAACGATGTAGATAATAAACGGGACTATCTCCTTTGCGTAGGACGTCTGGAACCCGCAAAAGCATTCGATTACGCTATTAGAGCTTTCTCAATTATTAAGAACGATTTCCCGCATCTCAGACTAAAGTTCGTAGGCTCCGGCAGCTCGGAAGATTTGTTGCGGGCTAATGCGAGAGCGTTGAAAGTAGAGCATCTCGTAGACTTTGAAGGTTTTCAGTTAAACACGAGTCCCTACTACGCTAATGCAAAAGCAACGATTCTCACGTCGCTGTACGAAGGATTTCCCAATGTGCTGATTGAATCGATAGCCCATGGAACCCCGGTCATTGCCTTTGACTGCAAAAGCGGACCGAACGAAATAATTGAGGAAAACGTCAACGGCCACTTAGTTAGATACCAAGACGAACCTCACCTCGCCAAGGCAATGCGCCAGGCAGCGGGACGAGATTGGGACGCGTCTACTGTCTGCGCCACAGCAGCACGCTATTCACCCGAACCGATTCTCTCACGTTACGCCGAAGAAATATCGAATCTGACCGCCTAAGACGGATATGAAGGAGCTCCGCCTAGTTGTTTTTATCGATAATCGTATACGATAACACAATAGCAAACACTTTTTGACCAGTCTGGCATCACCGCTTCCATATTTTGCAACACCATCACACGTGATCCAATCAAAGAATAACCTAGAAGGCTCTCGAAAGATGTATTCGTGGGCTCCCAAAGGCAGCTGGATATTTGGTGCCTTTGCATTTTATCTCCTATTGATATTTAGTTTGTCAGAATACAAAATACGTTTTCTGGATTGGTCTTCAGGTATATTAATCTCCGGCTTCGTCTCAATTTTTATCCTATTGCGTAGAAGAATAGCAAAAAAAGAGGCCTATACAATCCTTCTTCCACTACTCTGGACTTTCTTTGCCCTTATAATTACCCCTTTCGCAATAGACATCTCCCTACACTTGGAGAAACTTTCACTATCAATAACCTTCAATATTATTGCTGCATTCACAATCATAACAGTATTCTCTAGGCAACATCTATACCCTCAAGCGATCACCATTACAACTTCGTCTTGGATTATATTAAATTTGTGTTTTTTCCTACTTTGGTCAAACGGATCCTATGAATATAAAGCCGGAAACTTTTCTGGTATACTCCGAAACCGCAACGAGTTCGCGATTCAAACCATTTCACTCTTATCGATGATGCTGTTTTTTGCCCGAGGAAACTTCCTCAAAGGTTTTTTAATAGCCGTTGGGGGAATTATGATCTTAGCCACGCTTTCCTTAAAGGGCTTTCTCTTCTTCTTTTTTGTGCTATTTTACCCACTCTATTTATCGTCAGGACTACGAAGGCGGGTAATTGCCATAGCGACAGGGACCATTGTCGTCATAGCTGCATACCTACTGCTCCCAAGCATTCAGCAGCGCATAAACAGTGTCGCCGTAGCCTTTTACAACCCAACCGAATTGGATGCTAGCCAAAGCGCTCTCCTGCGCATGTGGCTAGCGGTCGAAGGCCTAAAAGTGGCTTCCGAAAATCCAATAACGGGAGTAGGCGTAGACAACTCAAGGCTCGTCCTCATCCCTCCAGGTCTTGAAGCACGAGGAGAAGAAGAGGGCTTCTACAGTCACAACAATTACATCGAGATGTTATTGAACGCTGGCGTAGCGGGATTGATTCTGTACTACGTCCCAATCCTCTATATGTTTTTTAGCGTAAAACGTAGACATCCGTATTACAAGGCCATCAAGACGCTATCGGCGTTTCTTCTACTAGCAGGTTTCGGAATGGTTCAATACAATAATTTCTCAATGACCATTCTCTACGCCACGGTAATCTTCCTGAAATTATACTACACGGACCTCCAATCCAACATAACAGCCAAACGACCGGGTTATCACACAATCCCAGATTCGGTCGAAATTGGCTAGGGCGCTTCCCGTAGAATAGACTTTGGTTCAAAAACAACTACCACGAGCCAGAGAAGTCGATCAAGCAAGAGGACTTCAGCTCCCTAAGGATACGAACAATTTTCACAAACAAACATTTAGACAAATTTATTCTTATTAGAAAAATGGCGTATTAACATAGCTAGCTTTCTAAACAACTCGTAAAGCACTAATCTCCTCTACTATCACTAAAAAAGCAATGACCTCGATCAGCAAGTCTGGGAAACTATGCTACGAAACCAGAACAGGCCACACGAACCTATCGCAAGGCCAACCGGACAATCAAAACATCCCGCAAAAACACAAGTCACTTGCGAAGACGAACAATGTCCGCGGCCACAGAGTTCGCGTGCTTTTCATTGCATCCTGCTTGGTACGTGCTGGCCCAACGAACCAGCTGCTATACTTGATACGCAATCTACCGCGTTCTACATTTCGACCCATTATTCTAACTATATTCGAGGAACCCAAACAATCACTGCTAGATCAGTTCGAGAAAGAAGGAATAGACGTTCAGTCACTTAACCTGAAAAAGAAGACAACCAATGCATACTCACTCCTAAGGAATGCGCACAAAGCGATTAAGATCGCTCCAGACGTCGTTCACACGCAAGGAGTCATCGCAGATACCCTAGGGTTTCTACTATTTCCCACGCAACACCTAGCAACCCTTCGCAACTACCCTCCTTACGACTATCGGGACATATTTGGAGGACGAAAAGCTCAAGTCATCGCTCGCCTACACCTCACCCTACTTTCCATCACGAACGTTGTTTCGTGTTCCTATGCAATCCGAAAGCGAATAGAGTACTTCAACAGGATACGCTCACAGGTGGTACAGAATGGAGTCGAAACACGTCGATTTTCACAGACTAGTCAACAAAGCAAAAAAGAATCACGACAAGCGCTTAACCTAGATCAGGATTCATATTACATTTTAGTATCCGGCAACCTGATTACTCGCAAAAACGTAGAAACGATAATAGTCGCATTCAAAAGATTAAACATTAACGCACACCTCCTTATTGCAGGAGGTGGTGAACTGAGAGATAGTTTGAAAAATCGGTACGGCTGCAGAAATATACACTTTTTAGGCCTCGTTCAAGATATCATAAACTTATACCATTCCGCTGACCTGCTAGTATCAGCTTCAAGATCCGAAGGCTTACCTAATTCAGTCTTGGAAGCCATGTCCACAGGTTTGGAATTGCTTATTTCGGACATCCCCGAGCATCGCGAACTACTATCAAAACATCCAACTCCAAAAGCATTTTTGTTTCACCCAACAGACGTCAATGATCTGGCAAAGAAGATCCTCGCTGCTTCGAACCGAAGGTCCAAAAGAGCCGGAATAGCGTTTCGACATATCGCCTGCAAGCATTTCTCCGCTCAAAAGATGTCTGAGAAATATCAAAACATATACTTGAAATTCAGATGCCGACAGTACTAGCCGGCAGGCTGACCAGCAGACCCATCGTAGAAGGCCTCCCGAAATCCTACTCTTGCCTTCACGCACAGGCTGCCGTTTTCGAAAGCGATAGCTTCCACGTAGAAGCCATTAATAAAGCATACATAGGAACTGAAAAATGGACATCTATCAATCACCCCTCAAACCACCTCGCAATCGTTACGCAGCGACCCTGGAACCAACAGGGAAGCGACACAACCAACGATAGCTTCGCTCCTATTGTTAAATCCCCACAAAATAGCCATCCAGAGTCGCTAAAATGAAATCCGAAAAAGAGACAATTTCCGCTTCAATCGTAGCGTTCAACAACACCTACGAGGAGGTAAAAGCTGTAGTCGACTGCCTACTTCAGTCTGATCGCGTAAAAAGAATCGTTGTCATCGATCATTCACCATCAATTGAACTAGCGACCATTTCAGAACACTGCACTGTCAAATACATCCACAATCCAAGCAACCCTGGGTTTGGTGCTGGTCACAACGTCGCGTTAAACGAACCGGAACGTACAGAGGATTTTCACCTTATTTTAAATCCCGACGTGTCATTCAACCTACAAACAATTGAGAACCTCTGCACCTTCGCAATCGCAAATCCAAATGCAGGCATCTGCATTCCAAAGATTCTCAACACCGACGGCACAGTCCAACATTTACTAAAACTGCTGCCAACGCCCCTAACCTTTCCAGTACGAAGACTACCGGCACTGGCTGCATTTAAACATTCAATCAATCAAAAATTCGAACTGCATCAAATCGACCAAAAGCGGCCATCTGAAATCAACGTTGTTTCCGGATGCTTTGCCTTCATAAAAGGCGTTGCTATAACCGCTGGATGCCGTTTTGATGAGCGTTTCTTCCTTTACTTTGAAGATTTCGATCTAACAAGACAGATCACACGTACATACAAAGCCTACTACGTTCCTACGGCAACCGCATATCATAAATATGGGAATGGTTCGAGGCATAGCACTCGGCTGCTATTTGTTGCGATAACCTCCTACATTCGTTATTTTAACAAATGGGGATGGTTTCTAGATCGAGACCGACAACTAAGGAATAAGGCTGCCCTGAACAGGATGGCTACAGAACAAACAGACGCCGACGCTGCACGACAAGACCCGTCTTCTTCCTAATCCTAGAACTCGCAAACTTCTACGCGCTTCAACAGTTGATGCGGTATTCTACATTACGCACGCAATAGCATTTTGATAAAACAAACCTTCTTGAAGAATGTTGCCACTTTTTGCAAACCCTGATGCCTTACACTTTATTAAAAACAATTGAAGAACTTCAAGAAAACGGCCATACGAACCTCCGAAGCATCTTGCCCGTACTGTACCCTTGCATCAAAGCCACCTCAAAAACAACTCAAATGGGCGAAAGCAAAGCACCACGAAACCTACGAAACAGCAATACTTTGAGGTGAGTCATAACGCACTCCAGACACCATCCCCCTAGGTAATCATTGACTTCGTTTTTAAATAGCATTCCACTGATACTTTTACAATATTACGCCTCAAAAGAAATGCGGCATATTTTGCTTACCACCAACCAACAGATAACAAATGAATTGGAAGATTAAGTCGGCTATACAAAACGGAGTTGCGTCCCTTCCATCCGGCGTTTCCTACGAGCTATACTACTGGATTCAACGTCGCTTCGGAAATCTAAAAGTGTTTAACCCCGAACCGAGATTAGGCACCGGCGTTTGGATTTGGAACCTAATTTCCAGCCTCGACCAAAATCCAAGCGACAAGGTCTTTCTCGAAGTGGGCACCGGCAGAGCCCCCATTGTTCCACTGTCACTGTGGCTCTTAGGAGCGAAAAAAACATATACATATGATGCCAACCCTTATCTCAAGCTTGAACTAATCAGAGAGTCATTGCGACACATTCAATCCAACCACGAACAGATACGCTCTATCTACGGAGAACAACTCATGGATGAGCGGTTCGAAAGCCTCAGTGAATTCAGCAAAAGCAAACGTTATTCGATCGATGATTTTCTCCAGCATACGCAAATAGAGTATGTCGCGCCGGGTGACGCGTCAGATACAGGCTTAACCCCCGACTCCATAGACTATCATATATCCTACACCGTTTTCGAGCATGTCCCACCAAGTATCCTGCGGAGCATTCTACGAGAAGGAGCAAGAATTATCAAAAAAGACGGGCTCTTCATTCACCGCATAGACTACAGCGACCACTTCTCCCATTCCGATAAGAAAATTAGTGCAGCTAATTTCCTAAAGTATAGCGATTCTGAATGGGAAAAATTGGCCGGCAACCGTTATATGTATATGAACCGGCTGAGACACGATGATTACATAGAGTTATTCACTTCTAATAGCATTAAACCTGTCTCCGTCTACCCAACCGAAGACAAGCGGTCGCTACGACTGTTACAGTCTGGAGAGATTACACCTGATAATCGGTTCCATGAAAAGACAAACGAAACACTTTCCATACGGGGAGCCTCGATCATCGCCAGGAAGGAACCCTGATTTACAAATTTCCAATCAATACAGATCACGTCCGCAGCCCCCGGCCTACACCATATGCGTTTTAGCAGCTTAAAGATACAAGGTCGCTAGACTTACCCGTCTCGAGAACTGAACACTCAGGACAATCTATTCCAATCTTCTCGATGCACCGCATCGACTCGCAGTTTGAAGCAACGTTCATTTCGACACCTCAAAAATTGAGGGCGAATCCTCGAACCTATCTTATTACCTGACCGGACAAGCTAAGCAAACTGAAGCGTGCTCACTTGCCCACCGTGCAACAGAGTTAGGCTTCGGCACAAGAAGCTTCAGAACACAACAAACCTTTTTAAGGCCTAAGTTACCTAGAGCCGACTAGCTGACCTCGACAGAGTTGATCCTGCAGCCTAACATCCCCACGTTGGCAGAAATATCGTTGAAATGATCGCAGCCAAACTAGAAACAATCTTCGAAAAGAACTCACTACCAAGCGATCACGGACAGAACAAACCAGCCGATTTCCAAGAATTCATTTTACTGGTATCTTGCTTTTCACCTTAGTCTAAATCTTGGTTTTAATACCCCTTGTCTCTCCAATCGACTTTCGCGAGAGAAGGTCAAAAGCCTTTCTAAAAGCATCGAGCCCAAAATTTGACCTTAAAACAAAAAACTGCCAGCGGTCTCCTTTGGAGCTTTGTCGACAATTTCGCCAACCTTAGTATACAATTTGTTGTTGGAATTATTCTTGCACGAATACTTCTACCTCACGACTTCGGACTCGTAGGCATACTCACTTTCTTCATCGCAATCTCGCAGTCTCTCGTCGATGGAGGATTCCCGCAGGCTCTCATTAGAAAAGAGAGATGCACTCAAACAGACTACTCAACAGTCTTCTTTTTCAACCTAGCTGCGGGACTTTTCGCGTCCCTTACACTTTATCTCAGTGCACCCACAATCAGTCAGCTTTTCGAGGAGCCAACACTGGAACCTCTACTCCGAGTCTTTTCCATCGTCCCTATCATTCGATCTTTGACTGCCATTCAAGAAACACAATTAATCAAGAAGGTTAATTTCAAGCTGCAAGCTAGGATCTCGATAATTGCCTCAACCACTTCTGGCATCGGAGCCGTAGCAATGGCATACAATAATTTCGGAGTGTGGAGCTTAGTAGCGCTCCAACTTAACAAACAACTAGTAAACTCACTATTACTATGGAGTTGGAATCGCTGGCTCCCTTCCTTCACCTTTAGTAGAGATTCTTTCAAAGAACTTTTTGACTTCGGAAGCAAATTGCTAGCGAGCAGTATAATTAGTAGTGCCTACCAGAACATCCAATTCATTGTAATAGGAAAGTTCTTTTCTATTTCCGAGTTAGGATACTACACAAGAGCAATTCAATTCCGCAACCTTCCAGCTCAAAATATAACTACAGTAATTCAACGGGTAACCTATCCAATTCTATCCAGCATACAAAGCGACATTCCACAACTAAGAGTAACCTATCAAAAGCTCATACGCTGCACGGTCTTCATAACGTTCACACTCGTAATCGGCATGGCATCACTAGCGGAGTCTCTAATCACCACACTAATCGGTGAGAAATGGTTACCAGCAGTAATTTATTTACAAATGCTCTGCTTCATCGGTATGTTCTACCCACTACATGCACTGAACCTTAATATACTAAAAACCCGCGGAAGGTCTGACCTGTTTCTAAAATTAGAGATCATTAAGAAACTTTTAGCCACCGTCCCCCTCGGAATTGGAATTGCATTCGGAATAAAAGCAATGATAGGAGGCATGATGATAAATACACTCATCTCCTACTATTTGAATAGCCAATGGAGCGGTAGACTTATAAACTATCCAATTTATCAACAAATAAGAGACATTGTCCCTTCTTTCACTCTAGCCTGCAGTATGGGTATAGTCGTCCACATAGCAGGACTTGCGTCTCCAACTAACGGGTTTTGGACGCTCTTGGCTCAAATGTCGCTAGGAGCAAGCTCCATTATTGCATATTGCGAATTAACCCGCTTTTCGGACTACATCGAAATAAAGAATTTGGTTTTGGAAAGACTGAAACCCTCCACAATTTTTAAAAATGAAAAACCTTAGCGATCCTATCTTCGTAACGCAACCCTCCCTACCTGAGCTCGATGAATTCATACCTTACCTAGAACAAATCTGGAAGAACAAACAATTAACGAATAATGGGCCTTTTCATCAGCAGTTTGAAAAGGAACTCGCAGAATATCTTGACGTCCCCTATATTTCACTTTTTGCCAACGGAACGCTCGCGCTCGTCACGGCACTACAGGTCCTGCGAATTACAGGTGAAGTAATCACTACACCCTACAGTTTTGTAGCTACATCACACAGCCTGTGGTGGAATAACATAAAGCCGGTGTTCGTAGACATAGAGCCGGAATTCTGTAATCTCGACCCGGAAAAGATCGAAGCGGCGATCACACCCAAAACGACCGCAATCTTGCCCGTTCACGTCTACGGAAATCCATGTGATACCAAACGAATCCAAGAAATTGCAGATACGTATGGTCTTAAAGTTATCTACGATGCTGCACATGCGTTCGGTGTGAACCACCGCGAGCAATCAATCTGTAGATTCGGAGATCTTTCCATGCTGAGCTTTCACGCCACTAAAGTTTTCAACACAATGGAGGGAGGAGCCCTTATTTGCAACGACGACGCAACCAAAAAACGAATCGATTTCCTCAAGAACTTTGGATTTGCCGGAGAAACAACCGTCATTGCTCCCGGCATCAACTCCAAAATGAACGAGATGCAGGCCGCTCTCGGTTTAGTGCAGCTGAAACACCATCAATCGAACATCGACAAGAGGAGTAAGCTGGCACATATCTATCGCAGTAAGCTCTCCCCCATCGATGGTATATCATTGCTACCAGAGCGCGAAAGCATGACTCCAAATCATTCTTACTTTCCAATTTTCGTTGACGAGAGAATATATGGCATAACACGAGACGAACTATACGACCGATTGAAAGACAACGGAATCTTCGGTCGACGCTACTTCTACCCATTGATCACCGAGTTTCCCATGTACAAAGGTCTCGAATCATCCGCTCCGTCAAACCTACCAGCAGCGAAACGAAAGGCAGAAGAGGTAATATGCTTGCCAATATACCCAAATCTAGAAATTCCAACTGCTCTCAAAATCTGCTCGATCATTTCTGACTGCAAAAGTCAGGCTAAACAATAGACCAAAGTCTTTCACCCAGCAACTATGGAGAAACGAGAAAGTCCAAGAGGTCCAACGCGATGAAGCTACCAAAAGAAGAAATCGAGAGGCGGATTGGCGATTCGTACGAGATACCAAACAATGTACTGAACAGTGCCCCCGTTCCGCTGGTTTCAATTCGCACCTCTACATATCAGCATGGACCGTATATTGAACAGTGTATAAATAGCATTCTGTCGCAGAAAACGACATTCCCGATCGAATACATAATCGGAGAGGACTTCAGTAAAGACGGCACCCGAGAAATAGTATTCAAATATGCAAAAAAACATCCAGATTCGATACGAGTACTGACCGCTGATTACAACGTTGGCAGCAAGGCAAACGGACAACGTTGCATCCGTGCAGCGCGCGGCAAGTATATGGCATTATGCGAAGGAGATGATTACTGGACCGACCCATACAAACTTCAAAAGCAAGTAGACTATTTGGAGAAAAACAAAGATTGCTCAATATGCTTCCACGCCTCGAAACACGTTCAAGCTGATAACCCGATCGAGTTCTTCATCCATCGCCCGAAAGACGCTCCTTCAGACAACAAGTTCGAGATGAGGCACGCCGTATTAAACGGCGGCGGATTCATGGCCACCAACTCCATGGTGTTTCACAGAGAGCATATTATCGAACGTCCCGAATGGGTCGAAAGGGCCCCTGTCGGAGACTCGCCACTCATGCTCATCCTTGCATCTAAGGGAAAAATAGGATACATCGACGACGTCATGAGCGTCTATCGACGAATGACACTTGGTTCTTGGAGTAGCTCCATGAAAGACTGGAACCGCAAGAGCCAGCACCATCAAGCCATTCTCAGAATGTGGTCCGATTTTGATGAGTGGACAGAGCACGAGTTTCATTGGCTGGTCTTCAGAAAGAAGATGAAGAATCGGTTGAACCACGCAAAGGGCCGAATCAAGTTCCTAATAGGGCAACTAACAAAGTAGAAAATAGCTCGATGCTACCGGCATAAGACAGCTAAACTCAATCAACACAGTCCTCCGATCCCCCTGAACCGTATCTAAAACGAATGAGGCACCACACAACTAAACGCGATTTTCCCTTCGTCAAGGAACCCGTGAAGTTCGACAAGGACACTGAGAAGTCTCTTCTTCAGTATTGCTTAGGAGCTACGCTTTACATGCCTGGCACCAAAAGCGTCGTGGGCAAGATCCTTGCACGCCGACTAGACGATTTGAGCTCCATGGTCTTCTGCTTAGAAGACGCAATTGAAGAGTCTGCGCTAGCAGCTGCCGAGACAAACGTCCTTGTCCAACTCAACGAAATAGCAAACGCTCTCAAATCGAACCTGATCGCAAGAAGTGAAGTCCCACTCATTTTTATAAGAGTTCGAAACACGGACCAATTCATTAAATTCTCAAATCTTCTTACTATCGAGCAAGCCGATGCACTCACCGGGTTCGTTTTCCCTAAATTTTATAGTAACAATGCCTACATTTATCTCGAACAATTAGGTGAACTCAACCTAAAGTTAGGAATACTCCTGTACGGAATGCCCATACTGGAAGGTCGAACGATTGCATTCCGGGAGAGCAGAGTAGATGAGCTCAACATGCTGAAGACAGTCCTTAAGCCTTTTCGGAAGTGGATTCTCAACATCCGCGTAGGAGGCACCGACTTCTCATCTCTTTTTGGAGTTCGCAGAGGAATAAACTCATCAATATATGATATACTACCTGTACGCGATTGTTTATCAGATATCCTCAATTATTTCAATCGGGCAGAAGACGGTTATATCGTATCGGCCCCGGTGTGGGAATACTTTCTAGCATATGTCGACGAAAATCTAGAACATCTCCTTAGCGAAGACATCCATCGATCACTTTTGAATCGAAACCCAATCGTCAACGAGGCAATCGACGGCCTTTTGCGCGAAGTCCTTATTGACAAAGCAAATGGTTTCGTAGGAAAGACAGTTATCCATCCTTCCCATCTTAAATACGTAAACGCAATGCAAGCTATCACAGCAGAAGAATATGAAGATGCTCTTCAAATACTGGAAGCTGAAGGAGGGGTAGTAAAGAGCGCGAAGGCGAACAAGATGAATGAAATTAGCCCTCACCGAAACTGGGCAAAAAAAATCAATTCATGCGCTCAGGCATACGGCGTCATCGAAAGCGAGACAGATTATATAAAGTTAATACTCGAACCGTAACATCTACACATAAATTCAAGCCTCACCAAAGTTTTTATGAACAACACCCGCAAATTTCTCACCACCGTCGGACTGCCAGCCGGAGACGCCTACAATCTCCCTGATTCCGATAAGCGCTTTAGCGATGGGGCCCAATTTCGATTTGAAGTTCCTGGAATACAAGGACCAAAGACAATGCAGGCACTTTTAGAAGAAACGGAGGCCCTGAGCGTTCCTATTCATAGGGTGACTCAAACTAAAGGCATAATGCTACTTAGTGATGAAGAAATCACCCAAATGGTAAGCCTTTCCCACACGTGGAAAGTCGAGCTTGTCCTAGCTGTGGGCCCTCGTGCCACCTACGACACTAGCGCATCCGTACAGACATCTGAGGGACAAAGAATGGGATATCGGCTCCGTGGACAGGAACAAGTGGTTCGGGCTATCGAAGATGTGAAGCGCGCCGCGCGCCTTGGCTGCCGATCTTTCCTGATTTACGATGAAGGCAATCTCTGGATACTAAACAAGGCTCGTGAGATCGGCGAAATCCCCAGCGACTGCAAATTCAAAATATCCGCACACACAGGGCACGGAAATCCATGTTCCGCTAAACTGCTTGAAGAAATCGGCGCAGATTCTTTCAATCCCGTGCGCGACATTCAGTTGCAAATGCTCGCAGCGATACGCCAATGCATCGACATACCGCTCGACATCCACACCGAAAACCCAGCCTCCTCGGGAGGCTTTATCCGGCACTACGAAGTACCAGAGATGATACGAGTTGCCTCCCCTCTTTACCTGAAAACAGGTGGTTCCGTCGCCAAAACACACTCTTGGGAATCCACTGCCGAAGACGCAAAAAAGCGTGCCAAACAGGTTTCACTCGTTCACCGCGTAATCCGTGAATACTATCCAGAGGCCATCCAGTCAGAGAAGGGACTCTACACCTGATCTAAAATCGACAGAGTAAAAGGACAACAATGAGATTAATTCTCGGTACAATGACCTTCGGCCCCCAGGTTGACCTGGAAACTAGCCGCATGATGGTTAGCCGCTTTCTTGACCATGGGAACACGGAAATCGACGCTGCATATGTCTACAACGGAGGCGACAGCGAACGCTTCCTGGGGAACATTCTAACCGAATCTCTAATTGATTCCGCTCAGGTAGCCACCAAAGTTAATCCCCGCGTAACGGGAAGACTTGACCGTGACGCTATAACTTCGCAACTCAATGAATCACTCGAGCGCGTGAAGCGGGACTCGGTAGACATACTTTACCTCCATTTTCCCGATCCCAGTACCCCGATCAACGAGACGCTAGAGGTTTGTGCAGAACTCTACCGGGAGGGCAAATTCAAGCGATTCGGACTGAGCAATTTTTCAGCTTGGGAAGTAGTAAACATTTGGCATCTTTGCCACAAAAGCGGCTGGCCTGTGCCTGAGATCTACCAAGGGCTTTATAACGGTTTGAGCAGAGCGGTTGAGCGAGAGCTAATCCCCGCACTACGCCACCTCGGCATACGATTTTACGCTTACAACCCGCTAGCGGGCGGTATTCTTGCGGGAAAGTATCAAGACTTCTCGAAGGAACCAATATCAGGACGGTTTACACACAGACCCAACTACCGCAGTCGGTACTGGAAGAAACCTTTCTTCGACGCTCTCTCAATTCTCAACGACACCTGCAACACACTGGGTATTTCGCTAGTCGAAAGCGCGTACCGGTGGCTTGCGTTCCATTCGAGTCTCGACAGCGACCTAGGAGACGGACTGATCATTGGAGCTTCAAACGCATGCCAGCTGGAGCAAAACCTCGGAATCCTCGTTCAAGGTCCTCTTCCAGAAACTATCGCAAAGGCATACGACCAAGCTTGGTGTGCTGCGAAATCCGAGTGTCCGGACTACTTTCGCACCTCAGTTTAAGACATTCGCTTACTAGTCTTCATAAGATGCCGACAAACCTGTCAAAATCCCTCGTCGAACGCATAGCGCAAATACGAACAACCGGGTTGACGCCTGAAGTTGAGCACCAAGCTAAGCGCTGCCTTCTAGACTATCTCGGAGCTGCCTATGCCGGAGCACGTATGTTGGAAAAGAAGGCCTGCAGTCTGCTCGAAATGGATGGCCCGCCCGCCGGAAAAGCAACGGCGATCGGATTCCCGCGAAAAGTTTCGTTGCTAATGGCCTCATTCGTGAACGGACTCTCTTCTCACGTAGCGGAAATGGACGACGGTGCGCGGTTCGGTATGGTACATCCCGGATCGCCAATCCTCTCTGCGTTACTACCCGCCGCCGAACAATTTCGAGTCCGACGAGCAGACCTGCTCCTAGGTATTGTAGCAGGCTATGAAACCACCCTACGCATCTCCACCTCCATCCAACCGTCGCACTACCAACGCGGCTATCACCCAACTGCAACGTGCGGTTCTATCGGTGCAGCTGTCGGATTGGCTACCATGCTAGGTCTAGACTTTGAAAAGACAGAGCACGCGCTAGCCGCTGCGGCCGTGACTGCCTCAGGAACCCTCAAAGTAATCGGCGGAGATTCAGAGTTGAAGCCATTCAACACCGCTCATGCGGCAGCTAGCGCTGTCCAGTCCTTCATGGTAGCGAAGGCAGGCTTTCCGGGCCCTCTAGACTCGCTTTCAGGTACAAATGGATTTCTGAGCATGTGTAGCGATCGTTGCGACTCTTCGCGAATTCTAAACGACTGCGACGCAGGGCTCTGGATTCTGAAAATATACGTTAAGCCGTACGCCGCCTGTCGACATGCCCACCCCGCCATTGAAGCATGCATATCGGTGGGCGACAATCCCGCATTCAACTTACAGAACATCAAAGAGATAAAAGTCATCACTTATGGTGGCTTAGCCGGTCGTCACGATCATCGCAGAGCAAGTAGCATTTCCTCTGCAAAAATGAGTATCCCGTTATCGGTTGCGATTTCCCTCGTCAGGAGAGGAGCCAACATTGGCGATTTCACAGAAAACGCCATTCGCGACCCCTTTACTTGCAGTCTGGCAGAGAAAGTCTCGATCATCGAGGATCCCGAATTAACTGCCCAAGTTCCAGAAAAGCGCGCAGCACTTGTAGAGATACACTATACGTGCGGAAAAGTTATCCGAGCATCCAGTGTGTTCCCAAAAGGTGAACCGGAAAACCCTATGTCAGACAGTGAATTGAAAGATAAATTTATTACCTTATCCGCTTCTGGGGGTATATCACTAAAACAGGCGAACACCCTTATTGATACAGTACTTAATCTCCCAGACTCTCTGGAAAGTTTCTTTTTGAGAATCCAAATCCCACCCTACTCTAGTCCAAAACATCGTGATTGACCTATCTGCATTCTATAAACTTCTCAAAACTGAAGGTGTCGATTTCGTCACCGGTGTTCCGGACACACTCCTCAATGACTTCTGCCTCGGACTAGATACGCATTGGCCAAACAATTCCCACGTCATAGCGGCAAACGAAGGCAACGCCATCGCCATCGCCGCAGGACGTCACCTTGCTACCGGGACCATTCCCCTTGTCTATATGCAGAACTCGGGGATGGGCAACGCAGTCAATCCACTTATCTCTCTCACCAACCCGACCGTTTACTCCATACCTATGGTCCTACTCATCGGTTGGCGCGGAAAACCAGGTTCAGGAGACTGGCCACAACACCAACGCCAAGGTGAGCTCAGTCCCCTTCTGCTTGACGCGCTCGAAATACCATACCAAACGCTTGAATCGAACAATAGTAAATGTGCAGAAATGGCAAGTTGGGCCGTCAGAACAGCCCGAAAAAACCAGAAACCCACCGCCTTGCTAGTAAGTAAAGGCGTACTCGCAAAGAAGGAAAAATCAGGCTTCGAAGCTTCCACACAGAAATACCAACTCAGCAGGGAGAATGCGATTCGGACAATTGTACAAAACGCAACTCACGATGCTATATTCGTAGCATCCACCGGACGGATAACTCGAGAGCTCTACGCTATCCGGGAGGATCTCGGCCAATCACATGATGCTGATTTTCTGAACGTTGGAGCAATGGGACACTCACTCTCTATTGCGACCGGCCTGGCTACTGCTGAACCTAAAAGACAAGTAATCTGCCTCGACGGAGATGGCGCTGCAATCATGCACCTTGGCTCACTACCCATTTCTTCTAACCTTTCACTTCCAAACCTAATACACGTCGTTCTAAATAACGGCGTTCACGAATCAGTCGGCGGGCAGCCTACAGTCGGTCACATGGCGAACCTCACAGCAATCGCTGCGGCTTCCGGATACAGAAGCCTAGATTCCTTTGTAGAATCCGCTGAAGAACTGGGGCAAGCACTTCGACAAATGCAGAATTCGCATCGCCCATCGTTCATTGAAGTCCGAATCCAAAAGGGCATGCGCACCACCATGCCTATTCTGAAAATAATACCCAAAGATCAGAAACAACGGATTATGAATCACCTTGCAAACGCACCTAAACTTGATGGATAAAAGCAAGCCAACAGCCATTGTCCTCGGCGGCACGTACCCCCACATAAAGCTACTCAAGAACCTGTCTATTCGCGGATTCGAGACGGTCCTCATTGACTACTATTCAGTACCTTGCGCTGCTCCGCACGCAGACAAACATATTCAAGCGAGCACTCTCGACCGAGAGAAAGTTCTAGAAATAGCAATAGCCGAAAACGCTGCTTTGGTGATCAGTTCATGCATCGACCAGGCAAACCTGATAGCTTGCTCAGTGGCAGAGACACTAAACCTTCCTCATCCGTATAACACGGAGAAAGGGAATATCGTCACAAACAAGTTGCTCATGAAAGAGTTCATGAGAAGCAATAACATCCCTTCATCGGATTTTATAGCCATCCGAAACCCCAGTCAGACTGATTGCCTTACGCTCAATTACCCCCTAATCGTAAAACCCTCCGATAGCAACAGCTCTAAAGGAGTCAAAAGAATAGAGAAACAAGATCAGATCAGTGAAGCCATCAAAAGCGCAATCAGATTAAGCAGATCAAGAGAAGCGATAGTGGAGGAATTCATCGAAGGCAGAGAAGTCGGGATGGACTTCTATATAAATAACGGAATTCCTAAACTACTCATAACTAAAGAGCGAAGAAAGATTCCGTCAACAGCGACCGCAGCACAACAGATTTACGGATGTTTTTGGCCAGCCGAGTTATCAGAGGAGGAGATTAAAGAAAGTATTGAAATCGCAGGAAGGATAGCAACGTCCCTAGAAATCAGAGATAGTCCACTAATGATTCAAGCGATTGCGGGCAAGGACGGGATAAGCGTCATAGAATTCGCTGCAAGATTTGGGGGCGGGGAAAGTTTCAAAGTGATCGAATTGGCAACAGGAGTCGATATAATCGACCTATCAATTCGCTCATTCCTGCACGAAACTGTCGACATATTGCCTTCCCCTTCAGATTTTATCTTTGCAGAAACATTTCTCTATTCTCACGAATGTGATTTCCACCACATCGACATAGATGAATCCGCCACAAAGGACGGGACAATCGACCACGTTCACCAGTACAAAACAAAAGGAATGCACGTAGGGCTCGAACTTACTAGCAACAACAGAGTAGGAAGCATCATTGTCAGCGCCCGAGATAGAGAAGAAGTAAAGCGAAAGATCAATAAAGCATTAAACTGCGTCGAGGTGATCGACAACGAAGGAAACCCGCAACTAAGAAAAGATTTATACCCCCACGAACCTACTTAGATCCGAGGCAGCCCAGAGAGACCGCACGCTAGAAAAATACACACTTTAACAATGCTACTAAACTCCTCTTACTTTTGCGATACATTTAGTACGCCACTAATGCGTTCAGTTTTTTCCGACGAGAGTCGTTTTCGCTCTTGGTTGGAAACTGAAATCGCCCTCTCGAAAGCAGAGGCCTCGTTAGGATTGATACCTACAGAAGCAGCCGAAAACATCTCCCAAGCTGCACGAATAGATAATCTAGATGTTCCCTCAATGAAGGAACACTACGAGAGAGTTGGCTTCCCCATACTACCTCTAGTCAAGCAAATCGCTTCGGCCTGCGAACCGGAATCCGCAAAGTACGTTCACTGGGGGGCGACGACCCAGGACATTATCGATACCGGCTTGGTCCTTCAAATGAAGGAAGCTCTTAGTTTGTTGGAAGTGGATCTAAACGCAATTATCTGCGCGCTTTCCAGCCTCGCTAAAGTCCACCGTGACACCGTCATGGTCGGTCGCACGTTTCAGCAACATGCCGCACCTGTAACCTTCGGCTACAAGGCAGCAGTCTGGCTGGACGAAATGCTGCGCCACCGCCAGCGACTTCAACAGGTCCGTCAACGAGCTTTGACTTGCAGCTTCGGCGGAGCAGTTGGAACTCTCTCCACCCTCGGCGCGGACGGCGTACGCGTACTCGAAAGGCTTGCCCGCGAACTAGGGTTAGAAACACCTTCCATAACTTGGCACACAGCACGCGATAGCTGGGCCGAACTCATTTTCTGGCTATCTCTAACCTGCTCTACCCTCTCCAAGATCGCGACCGAAGTAGCCTCACTGATGCGCACCGAAATTGATGAACTACGGGAACCATTTTCCCCCGGACGCGGAGGAAGCAGCACCATGCCCCAGAAGCGCAATCCGGTTTGCAGCCCAATTATTATAGCTATTGGCAATCGCATCAAAGAATCAACAAGCTCTATGCTGACAGCGATGATCCAAGATCACGAGCGGGCCGTGGCAACTCAACCTCTTGAATGGATCGTTATTCCAGAGGCATTCGTCCTCGCTTCCGGGAGTTTTATGCATTCCAAACGTCTGCTGGAAGGGCTCCAAGTCAACGAATCCTCAATGATGAGGAATTTAACCCTTGGAGGCGGGCTTCTCATGTCAGAGGCGGTCATGATGGGCCTGGCCCCAAAGATTGGAAGAGGTCAAGCCCACGAGCTAGTTTACGAAGCAGCAGGCAGGGCCAATGACGAGGGGATTTCACTGCGAGACGCTCTCATCAACGATGAAGCGATCATGACCCATATAAGTGTTTCCGAACTGGACCAGCTTCTCGACCCTTCAAACTATCTAGGTAGTGCAAGAGATATGATAGACTCCGTGCTGGCGAAAACCAAGTAACGATAGCTATTGAGCCAACGCCTAAATCCGATAGCAAAAACTACTCTCTTGAGTGAGACTATGAAAAACAAACGATGGAAACAACGCCCGAAAGGATCGAACTGGGGCGAATTTGGAGAAAATGACCAGAAAGGCCGGCTGAACCTAATCGATCACCGAAAAGTCCTCCAGGCTGTTGCCGAAGTGAAAGTCGGCAAAACCTTTTGCCTAAGCCTACCTCTGGACCTCCCGGGGGGCAACTTACTCAGTCCCGTCAGATTCCCGCCGCAACTACGGCCCGTTATTCGCAATGAAGAGCCATACTATAATTACAATTGGCAGAAATTTGATCCAAGAATGACCGACATTGCTGCGGATGATGTCGTTTTACTCCACACACAGTACTCTACACAGTGGGATAGCCTAGCTCACCGCGGCTCTTTATTTGATGCAAACGGGGACGGCGTCGACGAACCTGTTTATTACAATGGCTTTCCTGCAGAGAAAGCTCTCCTTGCAGACACGCCTCAAGGCACAAAGGCACAGTCTCTCGGTATCGAAAATATGGCGGAGCACGGAGTTCAAGGTCGCGGCGTCATGGTTGACTTGTTTTCCGTGTTCGGAGAAACGCCTCGAAAGGAGGTCGGGTACGACGATCTTAAGCGAGTCATGGATGAAGGTAATGTCACCGTCGAAAAAGGGGATATCCTTTGCCTCTGGACTGGACTCGACCAGATGATTCTCAGCATGAACGGCCACCCAGAGACAAGGCTCAAAACTTCCTGCGCCGTCCTCGACGGAAGAGACGAGAAACTACTCGATTGGATCACCGAAAGCGGAATTGCCGCCATCGCCTCGGACAATCTCGCCGTGGAAGCAGTTGGGAAACCATTTACGGATGATTGTTGTGGAACGAGCCTACCCTTACACAAAAGGTGCCTGTTCGAACTAGGGATCCACCTCGGGGAACTATGGTACTTGGCAGAATTGGCCCAATGGCTAAAAACCAACAATCGGTCACGCTTCCTCCTGACCGCCCCGCCACTCCGCCTCACTGGTGCCGTTGGATCGCCGGTCACCCCAATCGCCACGGTATAAACGTTCCCATAAAAACGCCATAAGGAAGATTTCCTGAAGCGGGTCCTACAATTCGGCGAAAATGAAAGTCCCCCCAGAAGATCGATCCCGCTCTACGACAAACGAGCGAGAGGATTCGAGGTCTACCTAAATCGTGAACCGACACCAAAGTAGAGCGTTGAACGCAGCTGCGGCGTGAAAACAACAGCACACAAAATCGCAACCTACTTAGATCCTTGTCCTTCGTCGGAATGCCTGAACCGAATCATCTCGGATTCATCAGCGGTATTGAATCCAATACTCGAAACTCGCAAAGTTGGATTTCTAAATAAAATACCCTGAAGCTTTCCTCCTGAAAGCGTCGAACACAACGCTGGGCCTTGAAACGTATCACCTAGTGAGGTTAGGTTGTAAACATGCGTCGCCAATACTACACGAAATACGCTAATTCCCGGATTCAAGAATACGTTATTTGAGCTGACGAACCCCTCAATCGAGTAGGTTCCTGATGTGTTTACCATATAGACGGAATACATACCGCCTTCCAAGGAATTTGAAACTAGCTCTAACGATGAATAGTCGCTTCTCAAACCGATAATACATACAGTCGAGGTAGCCCGTGAACGTCCGGTCGATGTACTCACGCTATTCCCTTCGAACTTAATGCTTCTTCCTCCCATAAACTGAATCATCCCAGACCTAGATTCGACTTGCCCCGCAAAAACGCACCCCGTAACAACTCCATTTGTTGCACCGTGATCCTGATACAAACATTGCGGGCCGTAAGCATCATGAGCTTTCATAAATCTAAGCGACAGCTTGGAGAAATCTTTGACTTTCAGGTCATCTTTGGATTTCACGCTGCATTCTTCGAAGACTGTATCGATCCCCTGATGATACAAAGCCGTGTTTATAGATCGGTTTAATCTGAACGCCCAAAATGAATGAATTGAATCGGCATTCACCACTGGATTCCGAGCTTCGGTTAGAGTAGTTGGTGGTTGAGCATTGTAGAAATCGATGTCGGCGAGACCAGTGACCACGCACCTCTTGAATGTGGTTCTCAGACAATTCCCAGCGTAGACACTGAATCCATGCCTTGCTCCCGTATCCGAAACACAATCGATAAAACTAACACTTACCGACTGCCTACCCGTTGGACCATTCTGAACTCGAAAGCAATCGCTCCCTGCAGCGTACGAATAGCAGTTGGCCAAGGTCGAGTTCCTGCAACCAGCCACGATAAATCCATATCCCGAAACTCGCTTAACGCCGGTTTTTCCGCCGGTAGCCTCCGGTGCAATTGTATATATCAGTGCGGTTCCACTTCTTTCATAAACTTTCCCATCAGCATATGCATTTGGGACATTATCTAGAGTAAAACGAGCGTGATATGACTTTGCATTTCGGACTACTAGGTTGTCGCAGTCCTGAAAGAGATAAGACTGCCGACTTTCGCGATGCTCGACGTTTTTCACTACGCTATCCGAACACTCGCGAAGGTAAATCCCACCGTAATGCTGGCGGCTTAAAACGTCCTGTATTGTGACGTTTTCCGAAAAGTTTACGCTTATCGCTTTCGTTCGCGTATTATAGGCATTATAAGTCCCCCTACCTTCGACTAACGGCTTTACATCTTCGATTATATTCCTAAAAAGCGGCCCAATAAAGGTTAATCCCTGAATCGATATTCGCGTAAAACCATGAAGGGACAATGCAGAAGCCGTGAAACCATACTTGACTCCGAGCGATTTAGGTGGCCTCTCTCCAACAAACGACTTCGAAATAATCTCAACCTGACCTCGCCCTACAATAGTTAAGGCGTTAGAATCAATAAAATGAGGTTCAGACGGATCACCTGAAAGCTGTAAATAAGAGATTAAATACTTCCCTGGTTCGAAGAAAACCGGCCTTCCTTTCGCGGCTTTTACAGCACGGACTAACGCAAATGTATCGTCGACGACGCCATCACCTTTAACTCCATAAGCTTTGACATTTACCCACGATCCTTCCGAGGTTTCGCTTCCACCCTCGGACGCCACCATTGAGCGTTCCGACGCGATTGACGGCAGCAGCACACCAGCCAAAAGCTGACCAAAACGCCTGCGACTAAGGACTCCCCTAACTTCCGTATTTTTCGAAATTTTCATCTATCTTGCCTCGCGGCTTTCTGCAACTCTGCGGAACTTCCAGAGCAAAACTCAATAAATCCTATAGAAACGTCCAGCTAATCCTACGGTCCCACCTAGGCCCTCTATACCAAAAGCAGATCCGACCCTATTTACGACTAAAGCAAAATGGATTCTTCGATCACCTCAAATCGGGACAACTCGCGAGGATCGAGGATCCTCTGCCAACCTATCCCTGAGCCCTCGACAAATGACACCAGAGGCTGTCGGGAATATGGCCGCGGAAAGTTCCAGTCGTTCCGAAGGAGCCCATTTTCATTGCGGTCGGCAGGATTTGCAAGTGGAGGGCTCCAAACTGCTCACGATGGCGATGAAACAGACCATTTCCGCCCTTACTCACGGGAAATCAAATTCATTTGCGGTCCTAACCTGTGATTTTAGGCAGGCGCAACTGTAGAGCAACAATGAAGACACTGGTAACAGGGGCCTCAGGTTTCATCGGCAAAGCGGTCGCCGAAAGGCTAACAGATGGTAAGAATAGTACGGTCGCTGCATTGCGTCATTATTCGACGGAACTCCCAGCTGATGTCCAACAGGTTATCTACGCTGGGCTGACCGAGGACCAGAACTGGGCACCCTTACTAAAAGGGGTTGAGGCCATTGTTCACTGCGCAGCTAGAGTGCACGTTATGACCGAGACAGCAGAGAACCCGTTGAATGAGTTTCGGAAGGTCAATGTAGAAGGTACTCTCAGACTTGCTCGACAAGCCGCTTCCGCCGGAGTCAAGCGCTTCATCTTCCTCAGCTCTATAAAGGTAAATGGCGAATCGACGCCTCTCGGTCGACCCTTCAAAGCTGGCGACATGCCGGCACCTCGTGATCCTTACGGAATATCCAAACTCGAAGCAGAACTCGCTTTACAAGACCTCTCAAAGTCGAGTGGTCTCGATATAGTCATCATCCGGCCAGTCCTCGTATATGGGCCAGGAGTCAAAGCGAATTTCAGACAATTGATCCACTTTGTCTCGAGAGGAATCCCCCTTCCATTCGGGCTCGCTGACAATAAGCGCAGCCTAGTGATGCTCGACAACCTAGTAGACCTAATAGCTACCTGTCTTAATAATCCGGCCGCCAATAATCAGACATTTCTTGTAAGCGACGGAAACGACCTGTCCACCGCTCAACTTATCAAATCAATTGCGAAAACAATGAATCAGCCACCTCGGCTCATCCCAGTTCCCACGGGATTCCTGAACCTCATCGCAATCGCGTGCGGTAAGCGGACTATTGCAGAGCGACTGCTCGGCTCACTTCAGGTAAATATCGACCATACACGCGAAACCCTAGGCTGGAATCCTCCCGTAACCACCCAAGATGGGTTGAAAAAAACAGTGGACTCTCTCGCTTCGCCTTAGAGCATTCCTTTTTTCTACCGAAACCGAATGCCTCCTGTACAGCTAATATATATCCTTGCCGCGAATGGACTGCTCAGTGTCATTTGCATACCATTCTATATTCGTGCGGCGCGATCAAACGATATAGTTGACGTACCCAACGAGCGAAGCTCACATAACTCGCCCACGCCTCGCGGCGGCGGCATCTTTATCGCGGTCGGAGCGTTGCTTACGGTATTGGTCGTCACTGCCTTCGCCGCGCCACCTACCGTCGACTGGGCCCTTCTCGCCGGCGGTGCCCTGGTCACAGTCACTGGATTCGTTGACGATCTCAAGACGTTGAGTCCCCGACTTCGCCTCGGTAGCCACATCCTCGCCGCCGGACTGCTCATCGCCGGAGTTATCTTCGCTGCCCCCGAGCGAACCGACGTCCTGTCCTCACCCCTCCTCTTTGTCAGCCTAGCAGCCCTTACAATATGGATTGTTGGTTGCCTAAATATCTACAATTTCATGGACGGCATCGACGGCATAGCCACCGGGCAGGGCATCGCCGCAGCCATCACCTGGCTCGCAATCTCCCTTTTCCCCGCCGGCGAAGCCGACAACCTAGGTACACTCAAGACCGCGGCCCTTGCAGCCGCCCTCCTCGGCGGGCTGCTCGCATTCCTTTGCTTCAACTGGTCCCCCGCCAAAGTCTTCATGGGCGACGGGGCAAGCGGCTTCCTAGGCTTCAGTTTCGCAGCCCTCCCGATCCTCGTCGCCGTTCCGACTCCTGCAGACATATGGCTCAAGCTCAACCTCGGTGCCCTCACCCTCTTCCCTTTTATCTTCGACGGTACTTTCACGCTTTTCAGGAGGGCACGCTGCATTCTGATTGAAAACTCTTCATCACAAAGTGCCTCCAAAGCCTCAGCTCTCGGTGTAAAATTAGTACGCCTCAGCGAACTAACCGAGGCCCACCGCTCCCACCTCTACCAGCGATGGATTCAATCGGAAGCAAGCCACCAGAAAGTAGCGAGTGCTTACACAGCCTGGGCGGTGCTATGTGGTCTTGCGGCCGGACTAGTCCACCTCGGGCACCTAAATCTATTCGCAGCATACGCAATTGCCCTAGCACCCGCGGGAGCATTGCTTCGTTTCTCACGGCGCTTCCCGAAGGCGTAGCTATTCGCCTTCTACAACAACCGCTGCGATACCGAGCCAAACCAGCGGCCTCCACAGGTCGACTCAGCTATTGCAAACGTCTCGCAATACTAAAATGATAACCGAGAAAGGCGGCTATGTGGAGAATCAGGCACCCGTCTCGGCCTAATTGCGAGACATGAGTCAGTCCGCCTATAAAAATCGACAAATCAAAATACCTCGGTGGCAAGAAGAAAGGCGCGAGCAAGATCACAAGCTTCCCAAATGATGAAAGACAGGCAGTTTGCCGACCTCAGCACAGACTCCAGGTCTTCACCCAATGCTTACTCGTCCACATCTTCGTCAATACAAACCTACCGGTCTGGCTAGTTCCACGCGAGCGAACGGACAACCAACAACTGCGGGAGCTGGAACGTTGCCTGGCCTTCCAGAGCGGTCACGGAGGTGATTTAGAAGCTCAAGGGGGGGCACACGCCCCTTCTACCGAATACTTCCGAGCACAGAGTCAAACCCCACCACCTCGCCTTTCCCTTGAATGGCCAATATACGTGCGAACAAATAAACCTCTCGCCCACTGAACAATAACAGTCGAAGCCAACCCAATAATCCACAAAGCTCTAATAAGCCCTCCATTATCCTGAAACACTTAGGTACGTAGATTCCTTCTTCCACCGTGTTGAGCGGTCACAACGACGAGCGCCGAACTCAGAACTACGAACCCTGTTTAAAACTCTACGATTTACATGTCGGAAGTCTTCCCCATCTCATCTTCGCAGTGAAGAATACACTGATCACTCTTGTCTCTCTACTAGCGTCCAACGCCGCAGCCTCTCCCAGAATCGACTCCAATTCGATTGCAGACCGACACGATATGCTACTTCTGCAAGGCGCAGGTGACTTCGAAAGCGCTGTGCTGACATGGCCGTGGCCGCTGGGGCGCAAAGCTACGGATACTGGTCCTGCATCTGAAAGTTCGAACTCCGGCTACGAATCGGCGAGGGAACGATTCGCTTATACCTATCAAGTTGCCAGCGAACTAGGCTGGCGACCTACCGAAGCCTCGCTTGCACTCGCTTCCGACACGCTACCCTTTCCCAGCTTCGGATCGCAGCCGCGCCAACAGTTCGAAGCCTCCCTTTCCCAAGCTTGGCTGAGCGAGTGGTTCGCGGGCAACATCAGTCTTAATTACTCTGACAACCCACCGGATCGCGACGAGTTCCGGCTCGATGGAAGCTATCTGGCCGTTGCACTTGGCAACTGGTCATTCGGTATCGACCAAGTGGATAGGTGGTGGGGGCCCGGCTGGGATGGATCGCTGATCCTTTCCAACAACGCACGCCCCGTACCTGCCTTGTCACTCACCCGAATTTCCCCGTATATTTTTGATTATAAATGGCTTAAATGGGTCGGCCCTTGGACCCTTAACACCTTCACGGGACAGCTCGACAACGACGAAGGCGATCGGCCCGGATCGGACGCACGACTCTTTGGCATGCGCATCGATTTCTCCCCTTTCGGCTGGAACAACCTAGACATCGGCCTCAGCCGCACTGCCCAGTGGGCGGGCGATCGACGTCCGGGAGACCTGAGCACCTTCTGGCGGCTGCTCATTGGTGAAGATAATCGTGTAAATGGAGTAACCTTCGAGAACGAACCGGGCAACCAGCTAGCAGGCATAGACTACCGCTTGAGGATTCCGGGGTGGAACGTCGCCCAATACGCCCAACTTACCGGCGAAGACGAGGAAACCTATCTGCCAGATGCCAACATGATACTGGCCGGCGTCGAAACATGGGGAGAACTCGACGCCCAGAAAGCCACATGGCGAGCATACTTCGAATGGGCCGATACACGGGCAGGCTACATCCGCCGCGACCCTCGACCCGACCGCGATTTCAACACCGCTTATAACCACGGCATTTACCGCTCCGGCTACCGCCGCAAGGGGCGAGCCATCGGTCACGCCATGGACGGCGATGGCGTGATGCGATCGATAGGAGTATTCATCGTGCAAGAAAACGGCAACCTCTGGGGAGCCAAGTACCGCAACTACTCGCTCAACCGAGACGGTCGCGGCCCCAATTCGGTGACCATCGATCCCGCCGAAGGAAGCTCGATCGAAGGGTTCTTCGAATTGGATCTCAACGAATTTTCAATCTTCAATCTGCAGTCCTCGAATATTCGAGTAACGGGAGGCCTCCACTATATCGACCAAGAGAATCAAGGAAACGGCGAAAGCGATCCGGACTTCGGGGGGCATCTTTCGATCGTCACGAGCTTTTGATTTAACCGCCGAGCCGCAAAGCGGCTTCGAGAACGCAGCCTCGCAGAGGGAAGAAATGTTCTCTTTAGCCCCCACGCCGACTGCCACGAATAGATTGCTGCTAGTAAAGATCCCCGGAGCAAGCTTCGAGGCATTTGAAAGAGGATGTCACCTTTTACCCACCCAACCAACGCCACGATCTTGCACTGCAGAAAGCCGAAGCAAGCTTCGAGGTATCAGACCCAAAGCTAACGAACAATTTGCACGGGCCAGCTGCCCATTGCCCGAGAACGGATTTACTCGGGTCATTTCAAATCCGAAGTACCCGGATTCGAAACCACAATTCAAGAAGCACTATCCTCGCTCAATCCATTCGCAAACAACAGTTACCACGCTTTCTGGCCCGATACCATCAGTCTTCTCAACCACGCGCTGAATCGTTTTCGCCCAAAGCCGCCTTCCGATGCCCTCCTAATCCTGCTCGCGACGCAGGACCGAGGCAAACTTGCGACCTTAGACAAACGACTTGTCAACTCTTGGCAGAACACCCCAAAAAGAAAAGCACCACGTGCTGCTATAAAACCACATCCCCATCGGGCAAGCCGATTCGTTTCGCTTGGAACAAACCGAGCGTTCGGCGCACCACTAAAAAAACGAAGCGACGAATCAGACGCAGTGTGGACGAAAAATCGAAGACCAAAGATCCCAAACCACTGTAGTCCGAATCCATATTTGCGGATTCTAGCGTCGTTAGCAGTAATAAATCCACCCATTTCAAAACGTGCGATTCGCCTACTGCTCCTCCACAAAAAAAACTCCGCGATCTCCGCCCCCCGTTGGGTAACAACAACCCATTGTTTCGTCGAGTTTCCTCTCACGCGTCGTAACTCCATTTCTCGGCAAACGAAAATTCCCGCCTTTCGCGGTTAAAAAACTTTGCGTCCCCCGCATTGTTCGCGGTTAAACCTACACCCTTTCCCATGAAGTTGCTTTATCCACTCCTAATACTAATACTCGCCTCTTCAGCAGCGACCCCTTCACAAGCTCAAACGCTATCTGCCGAACGTCAAGCTAAGCTCGATTCCCTACCCGCTCCCTTGCGCGCTCAAGCCATGGACGAGCTGCGCAAACAACAATCTAATCAGTCCAGTAGCAAGGCGGCACAGGCACTCGAAACCCCTGAGGTCGTCAAGAAAGGTGAAACCGGAGTCGACGTAGGAGATGGGCAGGTAGAGAAAGAGTTCGGCACTAACGACGAACTGACCGAAGGCATCGAAAAAAGCGAGGCGAAGGTCATTAAAGTGGAGCTCAAGCAATTCGGCTACGACCTTTTCGAAGGCTCTCCTACCACGTTCGCTCCAGTGACAGAAATTCCAGTACCGGTCGACTACGTCATCGGTCCGGGCGATCAGCTCCGCATCCAATTCTTCGGGAAAGGAGCCGCCTCCTACGATCTGTATGTATCAAGAGACGGAATACTGCAAATCCCCGATTTGGGTCCGCTCTCTGTAGCCGGGCAAAGCTTCAACGAGCTCAAATCCTCTATCGCCCAGCGCGTGAGCGAGCAAATGATCGGTGTCGAAGTCTTTGTTAGCCTTGGTGAGCTCCGCTCCATGCGTATCTTCATGCTGGGAGACGTAAATCAGCCGGGAGCTTACACGGTGAGCTCGCTCTCCACTATGACCAATGCCCTCTTCGTGAGCGGCGGTATTCGCACCATCGGATCTCTGCGCAACATCCAGCTTAAGCGCGGCGGCGAGATTGTCACAACCCTCGACCTGTACGACCTGCTATTGCAGGGCGACACCTCAGCTGATGCCCGACTGCAACCCGGCGACGTAATCTTCGTGCCGCCTGTCGGCACTCTCGTTGGCATCGCCGGAGAAGTTCGGCGCCCCGCCATCTACGAAGTAAAACCCGAAACTTCGATCGACGACATTTTTGCCATGGCAGGCGGCCTCACGCCAAAAGCCTATCCGGCCATCTCGCAGATCGAGCGCATCACAGAAAATGGCCTGAAAAAGCTGCTCGATATCGACCTCAACAAACAGGCCAATCTCGACAGAAATGTCTCAAACGGGGACATCATTCGCATTTTCTCCGCATTGGATCGGGTCGAGAACTTCGTACGGCTCAGCGGAGCGGTGGAACGTCCCGGAGACTACGAATGGCGCGAGGGACAAAGAATCTCCGACGTTATTCCGCATATAGAGCAACTTCTACCCACAGCGGATCTAGACTACGCACTCGTCGTATCCAGAAATTCACTAAACGGTGAGACTACCACCCGATCCTTCAGCCTCGAACAGCTTTTCCTGGAGAAAGACAGTTCGCATGATCTTGTTTTAGAACCGAAGGACCGAATCATGGTATTCGACGGAACCTCGGAGGTGCGCGACGGCCTCGTCGAAGTGATAGAACGCCTGAAGGCACAAGGAACCAGCGATGCCCCTCAAAAGATAGTCAGCATCACTGGACGCGTAAGACATCCTGGCGAGTACCCTCTTGATCGCTCTATGGGGGTTTCCGACCTTGTTCGTGCAGCGGGAGGCTTCACCGAAGACGCTTATACTCTACAAGCCGAGCTGATTCGTTACCAAGACAACAATAAAACAGTGCGAGAGTCGATACTCATACCCGTGAACCTAGATGGACTGCTCAACGAACGCCGAGGAAGCCAAGACGTCAGTCTACAAGAATTCGACCAGATAAACATCAAACGCATACCAGAATGGACGGACCAAGAAACGATAATTCTAAGCGGTGAAGTACGCTTTCCCGGCTCCTACATAATCGAGCGTGGAGAAACCCTATCTCGCATCATAGGACGGGCAGGTGGCCTGACAGACCTTGCGCACCCCGAATCTGCCGTCTTCATACGCGAAAGCCTTCGACTTACCGAAGAAGCAAACCTTCTCAGACTGCGAAAACGTCTCAGCAGCGATATTGCAGCCGCATCGATCCAGAGCGACGCTCTGTCCCTCGACGGCGTAGAAACCGCACAGTCGATCCTAGACCAGCTTGAGAATACGGAAGCCGTGGGTCGACTCGTGATCGACCTCCCAAAGGTCCTAGACGGACTGGAGGATATTACCGTCATCGATGGAGATCAGCTGATTATAAAACAACGCCCTCAAGCGGTAACTATTATAGGAAGCGTCAACTACCCGACCTCCCATCTTTACCAAACCGGTTTTAACCAATTCGACTACATCAACCTGTCTGGTGGATTGACAAAAAAGGCGGACAAAAAGCAGATCTATATCGTACGTGCCAATGGCCAAGTATTTACCGAAAAGCGATCCCGCTTCTTTCCGAAAGGTGGAACCATCATCGAAGCAGGCGACACCGTAGTGGTGCCAACCGATGTTGATAGAGTCGCTCCCTTGAAGCTATGGACCACCACCAGCCAAATCTTCTACCAAATCGCCCTCGGTGCTGCCGCGATCAATTCATTCTAGCGACACAGGGTGTCGATTTTGAATTTCGGATTTAAAATTAACCATTAATGGCAGCTTACCAGCTCTTTGAAGAACTGCCCATTTGGCAGGAAGCAAGATCTCTTGTTCAGCTCATCTACAAACTGACCAAGCAAGACGAATCCTCAAAAGACTTCGGACTCAAGGACCAGATTCAACGGGCGGGCCTGTCTGTAATGACAAACATAGCCGGAAGCTTTGACGGAAGCTCCACCAAAGGATTCCGTCAGATCCTTACCGACTCAAAAGAAAGCCCAGGGGAAGTACCATCGCTCTCCCTTAGGTCGCCCTAGATCAAGGTTGTATCACGAGGAACAATTCAAGACCAACTACAAGTGCACCATGGTGCTCTCAAAGCCCATCACTGATTCGACACCCACCTAGGCCGGTCGAATCGCTGATACGAATCAACTTTCAATATACAATTTTAAATCTCCAATAATCATCTCAGCGAACTCTGCGGCTAAAACACTTCACTAACAAATGCCTGATTCGAATTCCCCTCCTCCACCTTATCCACAATACCCTTACCCTCACGAAGAGGATGAGCTTTCCCTCATCGACCTTTGGAATATCGTCTGGAAGCGCAAGTGGCCGTGGTTGACGTTTGGCCCCCTTTTCGCGATTATCGGAATCTTCTACGCTCTCAACCAATCAGAAATCTTCCGAGCTGAAGCTACACTGGTACCCAACACAGGAGAGCGAGGTGGAGGAGGGCTTGCCGCATTAGCCGGCCAATTCGGCGGTCTCGCTTCCATGGCCGGCATCAACCCAGGGAGCGGCGGGTCGACGGAAACGGCGATCGCAACCTTGAAGTCCCGAAAGTTCCTCATGCCATTCCTCGAAGATGAGGAAGTGCTCAAAGCAATTTTTCCTAAACAGTGGGACGAAGACACAAAGACCTGGATCGCATCCAACGAACGAACGCAAGAAGGCAACCGCCCCAGCAAACTTCGAAGCTACGAGCGATTTAGACAATACATGAACATCTCCGAAGATAAGAAAACTGGAATCGTCACCCTCGCCATGGAGTTGCAGGACCCAGTGCTCGCAGCCAAATGGACGAATCAGCTGGCGGATCGCCTTAACGCCCACCTTCGAGAGCAAGCGAAACTGGAAGCAGAAAAAAACCTAGAATATCTCAACAAACAAATAGCTGAAACAAGAGTTCTAGAGATCAAGGAGTCACTCTATGGTCTCATCGAAAGCCAAACCAAGAACGCCATGCTAGCTAACGCAAAGGAAGATTACGCTTTTAAAGTGATAGATCCAGCGATGACTCCAGAGGAAAGGGTTAAACCGAAACGGACTCTCATTGTCATTGCAGCTGGTTTGCTGGGCGGCTTCTTCGGCCTCTTCTTTTGCTTCGTGCTACACTTCGCCGAGAGCGTAAAACGCCAAGAGCCCAAAGCCGTCTAATCAACGGCCGCCCCGTAACTGTATCGAATCAAACGCTCGACTCGCTAACAATCGTACCTGCGAAATTGCCCAAAAAATTGGGCCAAGAAAATAATATAGAGGAGACAGCGCGCGTGGGAGTCGGATTCGTTGATAGACGTCCGGCCAGACGAATATACCGCTCAAATAGGCGAGCTTTGCACTCAAACTGGGGCATAGCAGGGCAAGGACCCACGTCCTTCTCAGCATATTCGAAATGGCTCGTGGATGTTCTTCCGGAGAGACAAGCTGACGGAAGCAAAGAGAGGTAATTCGGCATTGGGAACTCTGCATCGGCTGCAAAAAATCTTGCTGCCAGAGGCGGTGGGAAAGGGAGTACATCAGGCGTACCGCTTCAGTTTGAGGCCTATCTTCGATAAAGTCCTCTGCTTGGGAACAAATAAGTTTCGCATCGTGTAGCCACTTTAACCGATTCCAGCAATGGGAAGCTCCATGCAAAGCTATATAGTCCTGAAGATGCACATTACTCAAAGTATACAGGACACCTCCGCCTAAATGTATTTTCTGTTTTTCGGTAAAAAGTTGTTCGATCGGATAGTTGTAGAGTCTGTCGTTTCTAGACAACCTCCAATGCAACTCGAGAGTTAAACTGCCTCGCTCCAAGTGGACATGGTAAAGGTGCTTCCACATTGGGTCCGAATCTTCGCGAGTTTGGATATCGTGCAAATCAGAAAGCCTAAAACCTAACCTGAGCAATATCGCTACGGTATCGGAAACATCCTTACGACGAACCAATATATCTAGATCTGAATAGTGGCGCAGAAGCGGATCCTTATACAGGAGCACTCCCAAGGTCGGCCCCTTCAAGCAAATCGACTCGATACGCCTCTCGCTCAGAGACTTAGCGACTTCGATCAAATCACGAATCGCAGCTAATTGCCTAAACTGATTGGAGCGCAGTCGATTTTCCAAGATGCCCCTTCGCTTTCGAGGAACAAGCTCCCAAAGCCCCGCTGCTCGAAGATTGAGGACAAACAAAGCGAGTACTCTGTGTCTAGCTAATAATTCCTCTAATACTACCCAATTGAGGCCCTCCTCTAAGAGGGTCTCCAGATGCCTCATCTTATCTGACCTTCCCTCTGCGTCGAGGGCATAAAGCAAAGCAACGAATTCCTTTGGGGGTTTCACTGTGCTTCGCGCATAGCACCTCTCGCGCGCGACCTGCCGGAGATGAGCAAGAGAAGACTCCTCAAGCTGTTTGGTCCTTGAAAGCTACCAACTTCTCGCCTGCTTCGAAAACAACTCCATCCCTGCGATAAGCGTAACCAACTTCGGCATGAGCCGGAGCCCAAGCTGGTGCGGAGTAGTCAGGAACGTACTCAGGAACGAAGCTGTGGATTTTCCGCTTGAGCGCGTTAAAATCTGAGGACCGGAGCAAAGGCGAAAGCTCCTTCAAGAACTTGCGTACTTCTTCTTCGTTGGATTTCCTGCCGGTAAAACGGAAAACCTTACTATTCTCAGTGACTTCCAAGGTCTCTTGGCCATGCTGAAGTTCCTCGTAGAGCTTTTCCCCAGGTCGAAGGCCTGAGAAGACGATATCAATGTCTTCACCCTCCTTTAGCCCACTGAGTTTGATCATTTGCTTCGCCAGATCGTAGATCTTAATCGGTTCGCCCATGTCTAGGACGAATATCTCTCCTCCTTTCGCATCGATGGAGCACTCAAGGACCAATCCCACCGCTTCCGGAACCGTCATAAAGTAACGCGTAATCTCTGGGTGAGTTACCGTGATCGGCCCCCCTTCTTCAATTTGGCGCTTAAAGGTTGGAATAACGCTGCCAGACGAGCCAAGAACATTACCGAAACGCACAGCGACGAACTGCGGGATGCGAACAGAGTCCTGCAACGATTGTAGAAAAATCTCAGCCAGCCGCTTAGAGACACCCATCACGTTCGTAGGATTGACCGCCTTGTCCGTCGAGATGAACACAAAGCGCTCCACTTCGTATTTTATCGCCAAATCGGCGAGCAATGCCGTGCCTAAGGTGTTGTTACGAATTGCCTCTCCCGGCTGGTATTCCATCATTGGAACATGCTTGTGAGCTGCTGCATGGAAAATCACGTCCGGCAAGAATCCCTCCATCAAAAAGTCCATTCGTGCCTCGTCGGTGATATCACCAATAAAAGCATGGGAGGCGACATCGGGAAATTCCGACTTCAACCGCTGCTCGGTCTGAAACAAGAGGTACTCGGCTCGCTCAACCATTAATACCATACTCGGATTACATTGGGCAATCTGACGGCAAAGCTCTCCGCCAATTGTACCCCCCGCTCCTGTGACCATCACGACCTTGCCCGAAAGTTCTCCCAGAACCTTTTTGGAGTGTAGCTTGATCGAGTTTCGTCCAAGCAGATCGTCAATTTTGACCGGACGGATCCGGTCTACCTTTTTTCGTCCGGAAGCCAGATCCTCCCACGATGGTACAATTTCAACCTTCATCGATAGCTTGCTCGCCTCCTCCGTGATCTCGCGCACTTTGGTAGGGCTCGCTCCCGGCATAGCGACTATGAGCTTGGTCGCACTGCAGCCGCTGCTCGCATCACAAGCGTTTCGGATTGAAGCAAAAACCTTGAGGCCGTGGATGTTCTTGTCCCACTTGAATGGGTCATCGTCGATGAAAGCTACAGGGACTAAAGGCTTGTGCCGCTTGGCCATGAGATCTGCAGCTAAAGCCGCTCCTGTGTGTCCTGCACCGTAGATCACCACACGGTGTTGGTCTGCGGGATCGGACAATACACGAACGCCCGCCATCTTTTCCCTGTAGATTCGGAGAGAGGTCCGAAAGACACATAGCAGGGTTACCGACAAAAAATAATCTAGCACAATGGCCGACTTCGATTGGAGCATTCCCCCATCTAGATAAAAGGAAGCTGTAAAAAACACCAGAGACGGGACGCCGTAGGCTGCTCCGACTCGGTACACGTCCGGCAGACGAAAAAAGGTGAGCAATCCGCGATACTGTCCGAAAAGGTAGAGGGATAGTAATTTAGCCGGTAACACCCAATACATGCTATCCCATAGCATTCCGGTTGTCGCGGCGGATATGGTAAAATCATCCCTAAACTCGAATGCAAGCGTGAGACTTGCTATGCAAGCAATCGAATACACTGCACTGAGTGCCAGTAGGCGGCGAAATCGATGGGCCCACATGTTTGTGTTATTTTTCATCGGCATGAGGAAGCAGAGCGTGGATACGATGCGCATTGCGAATCGCGAGAAGAAACAACAATAGGGAGTTCAAAATATCGGTCTTGCGAACTTATACGTAGATGGGAATGTCAGTCACACGTGGGAATGAGAAAAAAGCAAGCCCATTTCAGGCTAATCAAAAGCCCTCATTTGTCTGAATATCGTTCATAGCAAAAAGCTCTTCTCTCGATGTTAAAGTGGAGCTCAATGACTTCCATTACAGGGGTTATTCGGTTGAATTCCAAGATCGCTTTCCAGCATAGATGATACCAAACGAGCACACTATCTCAGAATCCTTATCCTTCGGCTGCACCCTCACATCAGCAAGCTGGATCTTTCTAGAGGCGAGTAACTAACCTTCGCAGCTACATGGCCGGCACATCACCAATGCAGTGTTGGAATATCAGAAGGAATGGCAGGTCCAATGATTGACTCCCAAAACAACCGGCACCACAAAACTGTTCGATGAGCGCGATAGCAGGGATTGTTGAGAGAACAGGACCTGTTGCGGTTCAAAACCTTAACAAACAAGGGGCAGCACTTCAAATACACGGTCCGGACGCTTCGGGCAAGTGGTACGATGACAACTGCGGCTTAGTCTCAAACCTACTCCGCGTGACGCCGGAAGATTACCACGATAATCAACCGCTCGTGGAAAATGGCATCACGATCGTAGCCGACGTCCGTTTGGACAATAGGGACGATCTCCTCCCTAAATTAGGATTAAACTCCACGATCAGAGCTCCCATCTCTGACACAGCCCTGATACTTCGTTCGTACCAAAAATGGGGGCACAGCTGCCTTGAGCGCCTCATCGGGGCTTTCACGTTCGCTATCTGGGAAAAACAGACGCGAAGCCTTTTCCTCGCGCGCGATCAGCGGGGGGAGAAGACTGTCTTCTACCACGAAAGCAATGGCTGCTTCGCTTTCGCCAGTATGCCAAAGGGTCTCTTTGCCCTGCCTTGGATCAAGCGAAACCTCAACGGGCGAAAACTAGCCGAGTTTCTTGTCCTGGATCACTCAAATCACGCTACGACTTTCTATCGAGGCATTGATCGACTACCTCCGGGTCACTCCATTGAAGTTCGGCCTCAAGGGTATAGATTGAAAAAGTACTGGAGCCTAAACTTAAACGAAAGTGTCGAGTACTCCTCCGACAAAGAGTACGAGGAACATGGTAGAGAGCTTCTAAACACCTGCGTGAAATCCAATCTCCGAAGCACTTCTTCAATCGGGGCAATGATGAGCGGGGGACTCGACTCCTCAGCAGTAGCGTGCACGGCAGCAAGATTGCTCTCCGCATCTGGCGGCGCGATACAAACCTATACCGAGGTCCCGGATCAATCCCTCAACCTCCCTCCTCCCAACCGAGCCCGCTACTGCGACGAAAGCCTCTTCATCCACGATGTTTGCGAAATGCATGCAAACATCTCCCCCCACTTCGTTGAGAGCACGACCCCCAACCTTTTCAAAAACTTCGAAAAGCGTTCCGAACTCCTAGAGGGACCCTATCGAAATCCATTCAACCAAATCTGGCTGGAAGACATCGCGGAAGTCGCATCCCAACAAGGAAACAATGTACTACTTACAGGACAATCAGGGAACATGAGCTTCAGCTACGACGGACTGTGGAACCTCCCCTCCTTGTTTGGAACGTTGCAGTGGGGAAAACTCGTTCGAATACTCCGGGATACTTCTCGTGAGCAAGAGATACCGCTAAGTGCACTCACTCGGTCGAAACTCATTATGCCGCTTTGCCCTAATCCAATCTGGAAAATGGCGATGAAGTACCGCAACAAAGGAGGGTTCCCCTGGAAAAGCTATTCTGCCATAAACTCCGACTTCATCCTCCAGCACGGCTTGCGCGAGAAATTCGAAGACGGCTCATACAGAGTTTCCAACGATGGAAAAAAGGCCCGATCTGACACAGCGATCGGCTACGACTATTTCGGCGAATTCCTCCAATGCATCAGCACTATGTTCGGAATCGAGCTGCGTGATCCGCTCGGTGACATCCGCCTCCTCCAATGGTGCCTCTCCATTCCGGAGTCACAATACCTGAGGCATGGCCAGCCTCGCTGGCTCGCTACAAGGATTGGATCAGGGCTCCTTCCTCCTTCGATACTCAACAACAAAAAACGAGGTTTACAAGCAGCGGGGTGGGCCTACTCCCTGGAAAAGCAACTGCCTAGAATTCGTCAAGAACTGGCAGACGCGAGAACCTCAGCTCTGGCTACGCACGCACTGGATCTTCCTGCACTTGAAGATCTCGTTAACAATTGGCCGGGAGCTTCGGCAGCTCCGATTCACACCTACCGCTTCAAACTATGTCGAAGCATCATGGTCGCACGATTCCTGCGAGTTCTCGAGGCGGGTTAGGACGCGAGACTGCCGTCAGACCCAGTTCCTGGACTTCCCAGCGTCTTTTCCACAACATCGCCCAAATCCTTGAGAGTGGGAGGCGACCAAACTGCCTTTTCACTCCGTTCACCAAGATAGCTAGATTCGGGAATATCTGAATTTTTCATGATAGGTCAGGAATGAGAGTCACGCTGATAAAAAGGAAGACTCACTTGACGAGTGTCAAGGCGCAGATGAAGCAATTAAATCCCTGAGTTAGGGTCGGCCGCCAAGTGTGGTGTATTCTTGCATAGCTCTACCTCCTCCGATCACAACGACACCCCCGCAAGTCAACCAAGCGTGTGCGGCGAAGGAATTCGTTTTCACTCCTATAACCATGTCGGACCGTATCCCTCGAATCCCAAGCATCCACTTCCCGGCCAAGGCTCTGCACAGGCACTTAGTTGAGAGGGGAAGATAACGTCCACCTCGTAGGATCGCATTAACATAATCATCAACGCCATCCCTCGTTTTGGCCATCACCGCGTGTCGCTCATTCGATCGCCCCCCTTTTATTTGTCGATGGATCCGAGAATAAGGCACTAGGGCTATCAAAGCATGGGCTAGCACAAGCCATACTGTTGCCTCACAAAATAATATAAGCTCCCAAATCCTAAGCTCTCGCAATTTACTCACTGGAAACCTCATTACGCTCAATGAGCCCCGCAGCCAACATTTCTACCAAAAAACTGAGAATATCGGAAAGGCAGAGCTCCCCGTCGACCTCGAAACGAACCATCATACGATCTCTCAAATTCCCAACCGTCATGGGCTCGCAGAGCTCGTCCCATATCAGACTCCCGACTCGGTCCATCTGGTAATATCGCCCTTTACCGACGCTCAAAGCGACGATCTCCCCATCGATTTCACAGGAAACCTGTTCAACACTACGAGCGATCACTGTGTCTACGCTAATGTTCTGATCTGATGTGCTGCCCATCAAACTATTCCGACTTCATCCAATTAACACTTCAACAAAACAAGTTAGAACGACACGAAGGAGAAATGATCAACTAAGCTGTCGCTCACTCAACCTCCAAATTCTCTAAAATCGCCGAAACCAACCTGTTGATAGGCATCCCGTCGCTCGGACGGATCACTTCTGTGACCCTAACAGTTTTGGCAAGCTCTGCTATCTGCTGAAAGTGCAAACGCGAGAGACCCATCCCTTCAACGAACTGGAGCCGATAGCTCTTCTCGCTAAGCCCCAAAAACTTTCGAGTCCCTGACAGGTCTCTCACGACGAGAGATCGACCGGCTGTTTTATTCAGGACGAAGATACGCTCCAGTGGGCAAGAACTCGAATGAAAGTCCTTGAGATCAATCGGAATCGCTCGCTTTTCAAACTGCGGCCTCACCCTCCTAAACTCGTTTTCTGATAGGCCCATCCAATCGAGGGAATCGAGCCACAGCTTACTCTGAGGGAATCCTGAATCGACTTCGATCCCACTGATCGAACAAATATCATCGGAAAGTAAAGCCATCCCCGCTTTCACCAGTGAAGCCGCGAGCGTCGATTTCCCTACGCCGCTGTCGCCAAGAAAGGCAACTGCCTTGCCTCCGGAGCTTACGACACTCCCGTGTAGTACCAGACGCCGCCGCTGCATTAAGATCGCTCCCAAGACTGAACCTAGCAGAAAAAGACGAACATCGTCGTATGAGGCATCATTAAGCCTCTCGAATGTGATTTCGATACCTCCTTGGGCGAGGTATCGAGCAACCCCATCTACGACCAAGAGCAACTTGCCCTCTTCAGCGTGAAAATCAGTACCTTCACCCCACTGACCATTGGAAGGCAGCGGCACCTTCGCTTCTTGGATGTAAACATCCGTTTTCTCACTCGAACCATGGCTCAACTCACGAAATTCAATCTCCGACTCTATCGCGAGACCGTAAGCGGTGTAAGAATACGTCTTCATAACTAAATGGCAGAATTCACGCAGAGCCTGATCTCAAGCGCGAACTCCAAGAAACTTCCTCACAAAAAAGAGCACCCTAATTGGATGCTCTTCAAATAAAACCAGTTCTCTGCGAAAACTTAACGCTGCGACTTCGATCTGCGTTTGGCTGCGAATGCTGCTAGAGCAGCCATACCGAGCATCGCAAAAGTAGATCCAGAGTCCGGGATCGGTTCGGCATCAGCCGCAAGAGCTGCCCAGTGTAGAACGACCTCTCCTTGGAAGTTCTCGTTCAGCTCAACTCTCCAATCAAGCACACCATTGTCGTTTAGCTCTAAGAGTAACGCGCCCGTCAGCTCTCCGATGTACGGAGTCACAATATTGAGGTCGAAACCAGCGAACCCACCAGCGGCACCCACGCTCCCAACGAAAGGCAACAAGTTTTCGCCTAAATGATACCTGAAATCGCCAAGGTAATCGAGCGTGCCCTGATTATTGTGGTAAAACCCTAGCCCAATTTCCGCACCGATAAGCTTCTCTTTCGTGTTGTCGAAAGTGTGGGCGTCCCAGTGGTAAGAGTCGGCGTCGTTGAAAGAAATTTCGAAAGTGCCCTCAGCGAACTTCTGGGATTCGTCACCATTGTTGGTGAGTGTCTTGCCAACTAGATCGACATCCCTGTACTCAGAATAAGTCCATGAGATAGCGTGAGCTGAGCTAACAGCGAAGACGGCTGCGATTGCGGTGAGAGTAAGAAGTTTGGTTTTCATGATGTTGTTAGTTTCGCAGTGGGATCTGCTGGATTGATCAAACATTCGCTTAAAAAAGGCTTCCTAGCAAGGAACTCACATTCAGGAACTTAACTCTCAGCTTTCCCCCGACCAAGCCTATCGGGGCAAAACGCAAAATCCCTCTAGGGTGCCTGAGGAAGAGCGCTCAAGAAAACTGTAAACTCTGTGTAAGCTACCGATTAACAAGCACTTCGAACCGCCATTTTTCAGAGTTCTTTACACTTTCGGCGCATGGTTTCCCCTCAATCTGAGGAAAAAAGTAGTAAGTCCTCATTACATCGAGACGCAACCTGATGGTTATAAGACACTTGTAGGATAAATAACGCGTATCAGGGCGTCCTTATGCTCTCGCTTTTTGCGAGTATCTCCCCGGTGGCACGATCAGGAGCAGCGGCCTTGGTCGGAGAAAACCTGTGCTCTTGGAAAGCAAGCAGACTGCGACTCTGCTCTTCACTCATGCCGGGGGGAGTGACAAGAAGCGGAATCTAGACGATGCGCCGCATAGCGTCCGCTGAAATCTCCTTTGCGTAGCGCAAGACCGTGTCGCGTTCGAAGACAGCTTTGCAAAACGAATCTCTCGTCTCGTCACTCGAAAAGTCGAAGCCGATCAAGGCGCGCCCCACCCGTTCGCCGGTGTAATTGTAGTTGAAGTAGACGATACTGGCGGCTTGGCAGTTCGTTCCCAAAAACTCCTTGAGAGCCCCTGGACGCTCGGGGAATTCGATTCTGATGAACAACGGGCGCTGCATCATCGAGGCATCATAGTGTATGATACGAAACTCGACGTCTTCCTGACCAGTCGCGTCTTCGTACGGGATGCTCAAAGTCCGCAGAGTTTGTTCAAACAATGCCAACTGCTGAGGCATCGCATCCACCCCGATCACCGGCTTAGCCGCCCTACCCTGCACCGCGCCGTGCTGAAACTCCACGATGCTCACTCCATCGGGAAACTTTTCCAACAAGGATAGCAAAGCTCCCGGACGCTCTTCTATCTCAAATCGATAATACTTGCGATGAGCCGACCCGATCCCTGCGTGGCGAACGATCCAAGCCAGCTGACCGAAATCCATGTTACCCCCGCACATAATAGTCAGCACTCGTTTGCCACGGCAGTATTCGCGTTCCTTCATCCAAGCCGCCAAGCCCATGGCGCCCGCCGGTTCCGGAATCGCCCTCAAGCGTTCCCAAAGTAGCTGAACCGCTGAACATACCTCCGGATTCGTAACCGTCACAAATCGGTCGATCAACTTCGCGCAGAACTGGCTCGTGAGGTCGCCCGCCCGTTTCACCGCCGTTCCATCGCAAAAGACGTCTAGGTAATCCAGTGTCAGCGGCGAACCATTTTTCACAGCAGCCGCCATCGACGCCTGGTCGACTCCCTCCACGCCCACCACCTCGATCTCCGGATAATAGCGCTTCAGCCAGCAAGCGACGCCAGACGCCATGCCACCCCCTCCAATCTGCAGGTAGACAAGATCAAAAGCGCCCACGCCTGCCATCACGATCTCGTCCGCCATCGTTCCTTGACCGGCAATCACCGCCAAATCGTCGTAAGGATGTACATAAGTCTGCCCCGTTGAGGCCGACAGGGCTTTGGCAGCCGCCGAGGCCGCATCGTAGGCGTCACCTTCAAGAATCACTTTCACTGACGCGCCGCCAATCGACTTGACCGCTTCCTGCTTCATTTGCGGGGTCGAACGCGGCATAAATATCGTCGCTGTCGTCCCTAGCTTACGGGCTGCTAAAGCCACGCCTTGGGCATGATTGCCCGCAGAGGCGCAGATCACACCGCGCCCCCGCTCCTCGTCGCTAAGCAGCTTCATGCGATTGTAGGCTCCGCGCCACTTGTAGGCGTGAATAGGCGAGCTGTCTTCCCTCTTAACGTAGACCTCCTCATCGGTACCGAGGTCTAGCTTTTCAAGCGGCGTTGCAGACGCTGCCTCATAGACGCGACGTCGGGCAGCCAAAGTTTCGTTGAAGAGTACTTCGAGATCCGCCCCGCTCACGAATAGAAGGCTCCCCAAAGACTCATGAATAGAACCGTGCCAAACCAGGCCGATCCGATCGCCAATACACCGAGCTCCGGCATACCTATCCACAAAACGAGAGCAAACGCTGACGCGATCGCCAACGGCAAATAGACGGTCTTAACCTTACTGGGCTCTTTCGGTTCTTCTTCCATGGCAGAATAAGCTATTACGCCGCCCAAGAAATCCAATGCCAAAAGGATGACCCTTAAAAGGTAAAGGCCGGGTAACCCAAAACTGAGATCCCCTTTCGCGGGAACCAACAATCCAAACCGGTGGCCTTATCCATCGCCAAACAACCGCTCCATGTCGCGGCGGTCTCGTTTGGTAGGACGCCCACTGCCAGCTTCTCGCTTGAGGACGACCTGGGCCAGCGTCTCACGCCGCACCTCGAGCCGCTCCGGAGGCGTCAAGTCCTCCATATATTGCGGAACCACCTTGGCTCCCACCCGTTTCAGCAGCAGTTTTACCACCTTGTACTCGCGCAAGATTTCGTCTTTCGTCACTTCGATAGTTTCACCGACGCGCACCGGTCGGGATGGCTTCACGTTTTCTCCACCGATCTCGACCTTCCCCCCTTTGCAGGCATCCGCAGCTTGGCCCCGTGTCTTGAAGACCCGTACCGCCCAAAGCCAGCGGTCGATCCGAACCTTTTCTAAATTCTTTGATTCCAAGCTTCCAGATTAGAAAACAAATCCCGCCCCCCGCCACTCTTTTTCCTTCCCATACAAAGCCCTAATCCACAATCCTCCCCAGCAACCAGCACCCAGCAACGCCTTGCTCCATTCGTCCCAAAAGCACCATCACCCGCGGGTAGACCTAATCAACCCGATCTGCATGCTGCTGCTCGCCTCCATCGGCATCCTGTTTATATACAGTGCCCAGTATTCGCGCGGTGGCACCGAGTGGCATAGCCAAATCGCTTGGCTATTTATCGGCTTAAGTATCTACACTGCCGTGTCGCTGACCGACTACGCCCTCTTCATGAAATACAGCCACTGGCTCTGGCTCACTGCCGTGGTCATGCTCATACTCGTCAAGTTCAGCCCCCTTGGCGTTACCATCTACGGCGCTACCCGATGGCTCAACCTCGGGTTCTACACCTTCCAGCCCGTCGAAATCGCCAAGCTCGCCGGCATCGTCATCAGCGCCAGCATCCTCACTCGCTCGGAGGTCGGCGACGTCAAGGATTCGCTCCAAGTGCTTGCTAAAATGGCGCTTGCGATTTCGGTGCCGTTTCTATTGATCTTGGCTCAGCCTGATCTCGGGTCCGCCTTGGTCATCCCCATTTTCGTGTTCGCCCAACTATACGCCTCAAATCTTTCCAAACGTTTTTTCACTACCGCCATCCTCGTGTTCGTGGCGTTGGTGGGAGCCATTTTAATCGATAACCACAACTACGTAAAATTTTTAGACGAAAACGGCATCGACCCTCAAAACATCGACCGCCGCTACCAGGAAACGACCTGGTTCCCCCTCAAAGACTACCAACGCAACCGCATTTTAACCTTCGTAAATCCTGACAAGGCCGACCCTCGTGGCACCGGCTGGAACCGGGAACAATCCATCATTTCAGTCGCCTCGGGCGGCCTGTTTGGCAAAGGCGTCAGACAGGGATCCCAGGCCCAACTCGGCTACCTGCCTCGGTCGGTAGCCCATAACGACTTCATCTTCTCCGTACTCGCGGAAGAAGCCGGCTTTATTGGAAGCGCAGTCGTGATCAGCCTCTTCGGAATTGTACTAGCAAACAGCCTGCGCATCGCCGGCCAAGCCAAGGACCGATTCGGTACCTTGCTCGTGCTTGGCGTCGTCGCCCTGTTCTCCGTCCACGTCTTCGTGAACATCGCTATGACTATTGGCCTGATGCCGATCACAGGATTGCCGCTCCCCTTCTTAAGTCATGGAGGCACCTTCATGGTGAGCTGCTGCATCCTCCTGGGACTGGTTCAAAGCGTTTATCGCTATCGCAAGGATTTCTAAGTCTGCCCTGAACAGCCGACGCAACCCACGCCTTCGAGAAATACCATCCAAACAGGAATAACACCGCTGCCGCTCTCCATTTAGGGACGCCCCCTGCAGAAACACAGGAAACGCGCCCAAATGAGCGAAAAAGAAACACAAAAAAACCAACCATCAGACCCAGCGACCAAGCTAGACGAAGAACTTCGCAACCCTCCTAAGCCCCAGACCGGCACCCGTGTCGACCAGGACAAGCTCAGATCGGAAGCAAACCAGCGAGCCAAGAAACGCCCGCTCATGACCAAGATCATCGAAAAGTTTAAAGGAGAGAAGAAGCCCTACCGCGAACTCATCATCAACTCCGAGCCCCTCGAAATCCGAGTCGGCTCCCTCGTGGACGGCATCCTCGACAAGTTCGATATCGAGCGCCGCCACTCCGCCCAACGCATTGTTGGCGGCATCTTCAAAGGCCGCATCAAGAACCTAGACCCAGGTCTAAAAGCCGCCTTCGTAGACATAGGTATGCCCAAGAACGCCTTCCTGCACTACTGGGACATCCAGCCGCAGGAAGCCGATTCGTCCATCGAGGTCGTCCGCGTTAATTCTTCAAGCAAGAAGAAAAAGCAGGCAAAGGTTCCTCTAAAGGATATCCCGAAGCACTACCCCATCGGCACCGAAATCGTCATCCAAATCACCAAAGGACCGATCGGCACCAAGGGTCCCCGCTCTACGACCAACCTCTCAATTCCCGGACGCTTCATCGTACTCGTTCCAAACTCCGACCAGTGCGGCATCTCACGCAAGATCGAAGACAACAAGGAACGCGCCCGCCTCAAAAAGATCATTCGCGACCTAACCATCCCCGAGGGCATGGGCATCATCGTCCGCACCGCGGGCGAAGGGAAGAAGGCACGCTACTTCGTGCGCGACCTTCACATCCTTCTGCAGACCTGGGAGAAAATCCAAACGAAAATGGACTCTGCCCGGGCCCCAGCCTGTCTCTATAAGGAGCCAGACCTCGCCGAGCGCACCGTGCGTGACTTCCTCACCGAGGATATCGATCGCGTCCTCATCGACAACGCCGAGGACCACGAACGCATCTCCGAAACCGTCGCCCAGATATCCAAGCGCTCCACCTCCAAGATCCAGCTCTACCAGGACTCGATCCCAATCTTCGAGCGCTACAATATCGAGAAGCAGATCGAGCAAACCTTCCAGCGACAAGTGCCACTCCCTTCCGGCGGCGCCATCGTCATCGAAGAAACCGAGGCTCTCATCGCCATCGACGTCAACACCGGCTCTCACAAGAACAAGGGCAACGAGAACGACACCATATTCCAGGTGAACTGCGAAGCTGCCGAAGAAGTCGCCCGACAGATTCGCCTGCGCAACATCGGCGGCCTCATCATCATCGACTTCATCGACATGAAGCAGCGCCGCCACCGCAACGCCATTCTCTCTCGCATGCGAGATGCCATGGCACCCGACAAGGCCAAGACGCACATTCTGCCCATCTCCCCGCTCGGCATCATGCAAATGACCCGCCAACGCATGCAGGAATCCGTCTCCTCCGGTCTCTATACCGATTGTCCCTACTGCCGCGGCAAAGGCATCGTCAAATCTGGCACCACCGTTTCCGTCGAACTGCAACGCAAGCTCTCCGGCATCATCCGCCGCGCTCGAAACCGCACCCCCGACCTCGAGAAGCCCATCAAGCTGCGCATTCTCGTCAACCCGTCTATCATTGATCGCCTCCGCGAAGAAGACGCTGACCTGCTTATCAGCCTCGAGAAAGACTACAACGCCCAGCTCACCTTCCGAGCCGACCCGAACTTCCACGTCGAAAACTACCGAGTCATCGACGTCGAGACCGGTGCTGCCTACGGCTGAGCGTTAATCAATTACCCACCCCAAATTGAAAAGCCCGGTCCGCGCAAGCGGCCGGGCTTTTTTGTGAGCAAAACACGGGTTCCTGCAGAACCCAGTCTAACACATCCGAATACCTAGCCTTATAATTGCCCCCTATCTCCAGCCGGCCGTTGCTATTATTTGGCGTTTACGCGAATTTCAAAGCAGTTCCGGAGGACGATCATGGCTATCGAATGGAGAAAAAATTTCGCTACCAATGACCCCCATATCGACGAGCAGCACCAGCAGATCTTTCGCTTCGCCAACAAGCTAGAAGCAATAGCCGAGCAAGCCGAAGTCGATACGAGGGAGGTCGATCACCTGCTACGCTTTCTTGAAACCTACATCCAAAACCACTTCCGTTACGAGGAAGCCTGCATGCTCAAGCGGCGTTGCCCAGTGGCCCAAAAAAACCGTTCCGAGCACCTAGCATTCAAGGGCTACCTCACCCGAACTCTCGAAGTATACCATCAAAACGGATACTCTCAGGAATGGGCTCAAACCCTCTACTCCAAGCTTGAGAATTGGTTGTCCAACCACATCTGCCGCGTAGACGTGCAACTCAGCGACTACCCCGAAAGAGTCGCCACATCCAAGGCTGCCAATTCCAACTAGCCCCCGCAGCTCTCAGAGCTGAAATTCGTGTTGCGTGCACTAGGTCGTTAACCGCTCAACTGTTAGACAAGATTGCATGAGTTCAACCCAGCCATTCGTCTGGCGTTTGGTTGAATCCTCAGAAAGCTAAGCGGTCTACACCATGATTCGAAACGCTACTTTATTGCTCCTACCCATCGCAGCCCTCACCACTAGCCTATCCGCTCAGAACCGGATCGGGTCGGGAGACGTAAGCGAACTCTACAAAACCTACTGTGCAAACTGCCACGGCGAAAACCTCCGCGGCGGGCAAGGCAGCTCCCTCGTCGACGGCATCTGGGCCCACGGCAGCAGCGACGCTGATATCGCGCGAGTCATCGCGGAAGGCATTCCCCAGACCGAAATGGTCCCATGGAAGCACTCGCTCTCAGAAAAACAAATCCGCTCCCTTGTCATCTACATCCGCGAGCAAGGCCAAATGGCCGCCCGCGAAGCCCTTCCGGAGGACGCGTTCAAGCCCAAGCAAGGAGTCTTCAACTCCGAAAAACACGACTTTACCCTCGAGGAAGTCGGGCAAGGCGAAGGCATTCTCTGGGCCATCGAATTCCTGCCCGACGCTTCAATGCTCGTCACCCAGCGCGATGGTGTCCTATGGCACTTCAAGGACGGCGAGCGGAATGCTATCGAAGGAACTCCCGAAGTTTGGCAGCACGGCCAAGGCGGCCTTCTTGAAGTTCAAATCCATCCCGAATACGCCGAAAACGGCTGGATCTATCTCGGCTACTCCGAAAACGTAGGCGGCAAGGACGACGGAAAGGATGCTGGCATGACCGCCGTCGTCCGCGGGCGAATAAGCGACGGCAAGTGGATCGACCAAGAAGAGATCTACCACGCCCCAGAAGACCTGCATTCTGCCGCCGGAGCCCACTATGGGACCCGCTTCGTCTTCCAGGACGGCTACCTATTCTTCGGTATCGGTGACCGCGGTCGCCAAGATCAAGCCCAAGAGCTCGGACGTCCCAACGGCAAGATCCACCGAATCCACGACGACGGACGCATCCCGGCCGACAACCCCTTCCTCGACGACCCAAAAGCCCTCGCCACGATCTGGTCCTACGGCCACCGCAATCCCCAAGGTCTCGACGCCCATCCAGAGACCGGAGCTCTCTGGGAAGTCGAGCACGGCCCACGTGGAGGAGACGAAACCAACCTCATCCATCCCGGCCTCAACTACGGCTGGCCCATCGCCACCTACGGCATGAACTACAACGGGACCCCAATCACCGAGTTCACCGATAAAGACGGCGTCGAGGCACCTAAACACTACTGGGTACCCTCCATCGCGATTTGTGGTATCGATTTCTACGAAGGCGACAAATTCCCTGAATGGAAAAACAATCTCTTCGTAACCGGCATGGCCTCGCAGGAACTTCATCGACTCACCATCGAAGGCGATCAAGTTGTCGCAGATGAAATTGTATTCAAAGGACAAGGACGTATACGCGACGTCTACAGCGGCCCAGACGGTTTCCTCTACATACTGATCACTCAGCAATCTCCGCGAGCCGGCGCCATCTACCGCCTCAAACCAGCGAGTTGATAGATTGCTGCAAGGCTTTTGGGCCTAGCATGAAAATGCGACTCTATCAGGCTGAGATGCACATTTGATGTGGAGTGCTCGACAAGTCAGTGCAGAGGCCTGGGAAATAGGAGCACTCGATAGGCAGGTAAATACGCGGGGGCGTACCGAGGAATATCCTAAATATTCACGACCCGTTGACCTCTCGATGGTAAGTATTACTAAGGAGATATGAATCATAAAACTCAATCTCTTAGGGGCATACTCTTGGCTATCACCTTGGCTGCAGGAACTGCTCAGTTGGCATTTGCCGTTCAGTACTGCTACGAAGTTAACTTCGAAGGCACTTTAAGCTACAATTTCTCTGATTCGGTGATTGGAGAAATCGCCAATGGCCCCAAGGAGGGCGACAAGTTCTATGGGAGAACCCTGTACCAATTCTCGACTCCAGATCTTTTCGAAAATGTTGCTGGATCTGGACCCGACCAATACTCGGCCAATTATTTCGGAAATACCCAATTCGATTTCCAATTTGGGGGTAACCATCTTTTCGATTACGGGACGACAAACGCAATCCACGTCAGTGGCCTCCAAAACACGGTCGTATTCGGTTCCTCCGAACAGGACGCAGCGATACTAGGTTTGCCAATAGTAGAGAGTATATCCCAATCCAATTCAAACGGCGGCTACGAGTTCGGCACTCCAGGCAGTCTCTTGGAGTTTGTATTAAACGGCTATCGACCAGTGGGCTCCATTAGACTGGAAGGAGCACTGGATTTTCTCGCGTCAAACCCCAGCTCTCTAGAAGTAGCATCATTCGAGTTTTTCACAACCGGCCAATCGAGTATGGGCGGGGCATACGATGTGACTTTTGACAGTATTCATGTGAGCAAAACGACAAAGGTTCCAGACAACGGTTCTTCAATGTTCGTAGCTTCCCTATCGATATTCGCGCTGATCGCGACAAAGCGGTTTACGAAAAAAACTCGCGACATTTAAGAACGAAACGACGAGTACGCCGTCCTTGAATATTCCACCTCCCTCTGTTGGAGGAGTCACACCCTTCCACGGATCGCCGCTCGATCGCCGTCTACTTCTCCTGCGAGACGATGCGAGCGGGCAAAGCAAAAACGTCCCCAGAATTAGAAAAAACGCCCAAAGGCTGTCACACCATTCCAACCTGTTTCGTCATCCACAGTGATGACAACTGGAACGATACAAAACGCCGACAATCCTAAGCAATCTGCCCTTAGCCAGATCGAAGCCTTCGAGACCGCCTATGGCTACGACTGTACTTACATGAAGGCCATGCTCAAGCATGCTCCCGAAGCCCTTGAGGTCTTCAACGCCTTCGTTCCCATGGCCGGACATCGCAGGCACGCACCCCTTGAAGTCTACTTCGCAGCAAAGCTCACCGCCTACCGACACGCGGACTGTGGCCCATGCCTCCAGCTCGCCGTACGTTTCGCTCAGCAAGCCGGCGTCCCCGACTCACTCATCGAGACGCTTGTCTTCGATAGCGGGGAGCTAAGCGAAATTCTCGAACGTACCCAAGCGTTCACCCGAGCTTGCCTCGCCAACACCGCAGACTCCGAAACCCTGCGCAGCGAGCTCAGCTGGGAACTCGGTCCCGCCGCCATGATCGAAATCGGTCTCGCCATCGCAGCGGCACAAGTTTTCCCAATCGTCAAAAGCGCCACCGGCCACTACAAATCCTGCTCTGTGGTGACCCTCGAAGTTTAAATCATGGCCGACTCCCTCGAAACTGCCATCGAAACGCATCGCTCTTCCATCGAAGGGCTCGCCTATCGCATGCTCGGTTCTAGGGTCGACGCCCAAGACATCGCCCAAGAGAGCTTGCTAAAATGGCACCAGCTTGACGAGCAAACCCGTACCGCCATTCGCGAGCCACTCGCTTGGCTACACACTGTGGCGAGCCGGCTCGCCATCGACCACCTCAAATCAGCCCAACGACAGCGAGAAACATACATCGGTCCCTGGCTTCCCGAACCACTACTTATCACCGAAACTACACCAGCCGACCTGGCAAGTATCGACGATTCCATTACGTTCGCACTACTTCACGCCATGGAACGGCTCACTCCCACGGAACGGGCAGCCTTCATCCTGCATGACGTCTTCGATTATCCTTTCGCCACCATTGCCCAGATCCTGCAAAAAGAAGTATCTGCCTGCCGGCAACTCGCCTCCCGAGCCCGTCAGGCATTGAAAGCGAATCGACCAAAATCAAACGTCGCACCGGAGGCCCACCAAAAGCTCCTGGAAGCATTCATCCAAGCTGCAGCACAGGGCGACGAAAGCGGGCTGGAAGCGATTCTCGCTGAAGACGCGATCCTCTACTCAGACGGTGGATCTCTCGCTAAAGCAGTCCGCAAGCCCTTGCGTTCTCGCGAACTCATTACTCGCCTTTTCGTCGGACTGTCGCGAAAGGCCCGTAAGAGCGGTGACGCTAGGACAGCGAAATTCACTCGAATCAACAGCCAACCCTCCGCCCTCATCTTCACAAACGGAGTGATCGACACCGTATTTACAATCGAAATACACGACAGAAAGATCCAAACACTTTACCAACAGCGAAACCCCGAAAAGATCCGATTCCTTCAAGAGAGGTTCCCGACCGCCGAAGCCAATTGACCAGCGGAAGGTAGCTCGCAATCAGCCACGCAACATCCTCCTACCCTGAATCGTTGTAGGTCTAAACACCACGACGATATGCAAATAGGAATCGACAGTTTCGTGGCGACCGACGCCGACCCGTTAACCGGAAAAACCGTTAGCCCACGCCAGCGTGTGGCCGACCTTCTCGAGGAAATTGAGCTAGCCGACCAGGTCGGACTAGATGTTTTCGGCATCGGCGAGCACCACCGGGAAGAGTATCTCGACTCCGCTCCAGCGGTGCTCCTAGCCGCCGCTGCTGCACGCACCAAAAGCATCCGCCTGACCAGCGCCGTCACCGTGCTCAGCGCCGCCGATCCTGTGCGCGTCTTCCAGCAGTTCGCCACCCTGGATCTCGTCTCGCAAGGCCGAGCCGAGATGGTTGTCGGTCGCGGTTCCTTCATCGAATCATTCCCCCTTTTCGGCCTCGCCCTCGAAGATTACGACGACCTTTTCGTCGAAAAGCTCGGCTTACTACTGAAGCTCCAAGAAAAACCGAACGTCAATTGGACGGGTAAACACCGCCCCGCACTTTCAGGTCAAGGCGTATATCCACGACCCATCCAGAACCCTGTTCCCATTTGGCTCGGTGTTGGAGGCACGCCCCAATCCTTCGCTCGAGCGGGGCGGCTCGGACTGCCGCTTATGGTAGCGATCATCGGAGGAGAGCCGCATCGTTTCAGACCGCTCATCGACCTGTACCGCAAGTCGGGCGAGGAAGCGGGCCACAGTCCCGAAACCCTCAAGGTGGGTCTCCATTGCCTCGGCTACGCGGCCAACAGTGACATTCAAGCTGCCGAAGAATTCTTCCCCGGGTACGCTAGAGCTTTCACCGCTATCGGCAAGGAACGTGGTTGGCCGCCCGTGACCCGCCCCCATTTCGATTCCCTTCTGGGTCCGACAGGCGCATTACATGTGGGCGGGCCCGGATCCGTAGTCGAAAAAGTACTACGTCAGCACGAAGCCCTCGGAGGTATCGATCGCTTCAGTTTCCAAATGTCCGTCGCCTCACTGCCTCACGGGCAACTCATGCGTGCCATTGAGCTGCTGGGCACTCTCGTTGCCCCGGCAATTCGCAAGGAACTTGCTATCGACGGATAACTCGAGCACGCTGCCACGAGTCGAATTTCCCTCAATCGAACCAGAGAACCTTATCTCTCTCACGTCCACACTTCGCTATGAAAATCCTCGCCTTTGGAGCCTCCACCAGTTCCCAATCCATCAATCGCAAGCTCGCGCTCTACGCAGCAAGCCTCATCTCAGGAGCGAGTGTCACCGCCTTGGACCTGCGTGAATACAAGCTCCCAATCTACAGCGCCGACGAAGAGGAAGCGAACGGCGTTCCAAACGACGCGAAGAAATTCCTCGAGCAGATACAATCCCACGACGCAGTTGTCCTCTCCCTAGCAGAGCATAATGGCTCCTATTCTGCCGCCTTCAAAAACCTCTACGACTGGGCTTCCCGCCAAGAACAAAAGGTCTGGGCCGGCAAACCCATGCTGCTCCTCGCCACATCTCCCGGCGGTCGCGGTGGAGCGACTGTGCTGGCCACCGCCAAGGAGACTTTCCCACGCATGGGAGCCGATCTCAAAGCCACCTATAGCCTCCCTAGCTTCTACGACAATTTTGACGACAAGAAGGGAATCACCGACTCCATGCAGCTCGAGTTTCTGCGCAACGCTACCGAGAAACTGGAAGCCTAAGATGTCTGGGAAGGCTCTGGGCCACCTCTACGACAACGTAAATGGCGAGGAAGAGACCCGAATCTGCAAGGACATACCCGAGTCCGCCTGCAAGCACCTCCCGCGAAACTACTTCGCCTACCTCGCTTCCAATGTCCTAAGCAAACTCGCTGACGAGCTGAGCAGCGCTCGACTCGTCCTGCCGTGGTTGTTCGCCTCTCTCGGAGCTCCCATCGGACTCGTGGGCTTTATCGTGCCCATGAGAGAAGCAGGCGTTTTGCTACCTCAGCTTTTTGTATCCGAATACCTTAGACAAAAAGAGATTCGAAAATACGCTTGGCTCGCCGGAGCTGCCTTTTCGGGCCTTTGCTTGCTTCTCGTTGGTGTGTTTACGCCTTATCTTTCGAGCACCGTTGCTGGCTACACCACGCTATTGCTGTTGCTAGCTTACAGCCTCGGCCGCGGCGTATGCTCCGTATCTGCCAAAGACGTCATCGGAAAGACTGTATCCAAAAAGCGGAGAGGCACCCTCATGGGCTACAGCGCCGGTGTATCAAGCGCCTTGGTACTGGCAATCGGGCTATGGCTCACATTCGCCGAGCGTGCCGGCGGCGACTCGCTTCCCTTTATCCTCCTCGTCGTGGCCGGCATCCTTTGGTTTGCATCGGTCGCTTGTTTTTCCCGCATTGTAGAAGAACCGGGAGCGACCGAGGGAGCGCGCAGTCCAATCGAGGCGATCCGCGAAAACATCGGCCTCCTTACCGACGATCGAGAGTTTCGCCACTACCTCTACGCCCGCGGACTACTGCTAAGCGTCGCCCTTGCACCCCCTTTTTATGCGCTGTTGGCAAAAGAAGGAAACGACTCCACCAGCACACTCGGTTGGCTCATCTTGGCGGGCGGACTCGCGGGTACTCTGGGAGGACCGATCTGGGGCAAGTTTGCGGACATCTCGAGCCGCTCCACTATGGCCTTCGCCTCGTTGGCCAGCGGCCTTTTCGGAATCGGCACCGCTCTGTCCTACCAATTCGGTAACAGCCAATGGCTGCAGAGCCCCATCGCACAGGCCTTCCTATTTTTCGTCATCAGCGTTTTCTACGCCGGCGTCCGTCTCGGACGAAAAGCCTACCTCGTCGACATGATCAGCGGCGACAAATCGGCATACGTCGCAGTCGGCAATACGATCATCGGCATCAGCTTACTCGTCATGGGCAGCCTTGGCTTCCTCGCCCATTCGCTCGGTCCTAGCGGCACCATTGGAGTTCTCGGAATCATCTCGGTCGCCGGCTCGCTGGTCGCTTGGAAGCTACGTGAAGTGAGCGGCTAGCAAAAAATAAACTCGATGGAGGAGACAGCTCTGCCCCAAGGTTCCTACCTCTCCGCCGTAACCTAAAAAGCTTCTCTGTGGACAAGCTGCCAGAACTGCACTCCTTTCGATTCGACCTTCCATGCTGCACGCTCTCGACATATTCGGCACCATCGTCTTCGCCCTCACCGGCGTACTTGCCGCCGGACGAAACAACCTCGACCTTTTCGGAGCCCTCGTCCTCGCCGCCGTGACAGCTATCGGAGGCGGCACCCTACGCGACCTCATTCTCGACGTACCGGTATTTTGGCTCGTCGATCCCAGCTATCTCTACCTGATCCTCGGCACTTGGACCGTCGCTCTCATCGCCGCACGTTTCACCCAGCACATCCCCGCCGGCGCGATCCAGTGGTCCGACGCCCTCGGGCTCTCCGCCTTCACCGTCATGGGTACGGCCAAAGCCCTACAGACGGTCGACTCGCCCATCGTCGCCATCCTCCTCGGCACACTCACCAGTGTGGCCGGCGGGCTCATCCGCGACCTCCTCGCCAGCCGTACACCCATGGTCCTGAACCGCCAACGCCTCTACGCCAGCGCCTGCATCGTCGGCTGTACCGTCTACATTCTGGTCCTCCCTTGGAATCCGGCATGGGCAACCATCGCCGCCATGCTCGCCACCTTCACCCTCCGAGCCGGAGCCCTCCTCTGGGACTGGAAACTGCCGATCTTCCCCGCCAGAGGCTCGGACGAAGACTAAACGCTCCCCTCCCCTCAATTTCGGCTTTCATACGCTTTATCAATGAATGAACATTCATTTTTATTGACGGCCTATAGATGAACGAACATTCATTCCTCCTAAATCATGAAGCACCACATTCCTTTCAGCGCTCTCTTCCTTTTTTCGTCAGCATTCCTCGCAGGCTGCGGCTCGCAAGAAACCGCCGATTCAGCCACCCGGCAGCGGCCCGCGCCCTCCGTCACAGTGACCGAAATCAAGAGCGAAGAGATTGTCATCACCCGAGAACTTCCGGGCCGCGCCTCTCCGTTTCTCATCGCCGAAGTACGCCCGCAAGTAGACGGCATCGTGGAGCAGCGCCTCTTCACCGAAGGCGCTCTTGTTACGGAAGATCAAGCCCTCTACCAACTGGACGACGCGCGATATCAGGCCAACTACGAGGTTGCCAAAGCCTCTCTCGAAAACGCTCAATCGGCACTCAAGCTGGCTCGCTCGGAAGCGAATCGCAGCAAGGACTTGTTTCAGTCCAAAGCCATCAGCGCCCAGGAGTACGACGGCTCCCAAGCCACCCTCCAGCAAGCCGAAGCCCAGGCCAAGCTGGCCGCAGCCTCGCTCGCGAGCTCAGAAATCACCCTCGACTACAGTCGCATCGCCTCCCCCATCAGCGGACGGATCGGCAAATCGAGCGTCACCAAAGGCGCCCTCGTCACCGCCAACCAGCCGACCCCCTTGGCCACCGTCCAGCAGCTCGACCCTATCTACGTGGACCTAACGCAGTCGAGCAGCGAACTCCTCGCTTTCCGCCGGGCTATCGCCAATGGCGAACTGCAAGCAACGGACCTACCGGTTAAGCTGATTCTCGAAGACGGCACCGAATACCAACATCCCGGTAAATTCTCCTTCTCGGAAGTGAGCGTCGACCCTAGCACCGGCACCTACACCCTCCGCGTCGAAACGCCCAACCCCGACCACGTTCTCCTCCCGGGCATGTATGTCCGCGGAATAATTAGCGAAGGGCTTCGCCCCGACGGCATCCTCGTCCCGCAAAAAGCAGTCAACCGTCAGTTCGATGGATCCACCGCAGTCATGGTGGTCGGAGCGGACAACAAAGTCGAATCGCGCCCCGTCCAGCTCGGCCGAACTATTGGACACAAATGGATAGTGGAAAGCGGCCTCAAACCGGGCGACCGCGTCGTTATAAACGGACTACAAAAAGCTCCAGCAGGAACCGCGGTGAAAATCAGCGGCACGGAGTCTAGCGAGGGCTAATCCCTCGCGTACCGCAATTCTTAATACACTACGACCATGGCCAAATTTTTCATCGACAGACCCATCTTTTCTTGGGTCATCGCCCTCACGATAATGATCGCGGGCGGGCTCAGTATGATGCAGCTGCCCATCTCCCGCTATCCAACCGTCGCTCCTCCATCAGTGGGGATTACCGCCGTCTATCCGGGAGCCTCCGCACAAGTTGTAGAAGACTCCGTCACCCAAATCATCGAGCAAAGCCTCACCGGACTCGACGGGCTCATCTACCTCTCCGCCACTAGCGAATCATCTGGCGTATCCACTATCACCGCAACCTTCGAGACCGGTACCGACCCGGACATGGCTCAGGTTCAAGTGCAAAACAAGATCCAATCCGCCACCGCCTTGCTTCCGAATCAAGTGCAACAACAGGGCGTGACCGTATCCAAAGCGGGAGAAGGTTTCCTCATGGTACTCGGCTTCGTTTCCGACGACGGAAGCATGGGCCGCGTCGACATTGCCGACTACCTCGTCGCCAACGTCGCTGACCAGATCGCTCGCGTGGAAGGAGTCGGAAGCGCTCGTGTATTCGGCGGACAATACGCCATGCGCATCTGGCTCGATCCCAACCGGCTCAAGTCCTACGAGCTCTCGGTCTCCGATATCACTGCCGCTGTTCAAGCACAGAACCAGCAAGTTTCCATCGGCCAGCTGGGCGGTGCGCCTTCGGTACCAGGGCAAGAAATCAACTTCACCATCAATACCCGTGGGCGCCTGCAAACCGCCGACGAGTTTGAGAATGTCGTCGTACGCAGCAATCCCGACGGCTCCATACTCCGTCTCAGCGATGTCGCTCGAGTCGAACTAGGCTCCCAGGAATACGGCCAAGAAGTTCACTACAACGGCCAACAAGCCGGCGGCATGGCCGTCTCCCTAGCCTCAGGAGCGAACTCCCTCGAAACTGCCGCCGCCGTCAAAGAACTCGTAAAGGAAATCGAACCTTTCCTACCGGAAGGCCTGCGCGTGGTCATACCCTTCGACAACACTCCTTTCGTCCAAGTCGCCATCGAAGGCGTCATCCACACCTTGTTGGAAGCGGTTGCCCTCGTCTTTATCGTCATGTTCCTCTTCCTCCAAAATTGGCGAGCCACCTTGATTCCGACCATCGCCATTCCAGTAGTCCTACTCGGCACATTTGGAGTACTCTCGATACTTGGATTCTCCATCAACATGCTGACCATGTTCGCCATGATCCTCGCCATCGGCCTATTGGTTGACGACGCAATCGTGGTCGTGGAAAACGTGGAACGGCTCATGAGCGAGGAAGGCCTCAGCCCTAAGGAAGCCGCTCGCAGATCGATGGACCAAATCACCGGAGCCCTCGTCGGCATCGGCGTCGTTCTCTCCGCTGTCTTCGTTCCCATGGCCTTCCTCGGAGGCGCTACCGGCGTGATCTATCAGCAATTTTCAGTCACCATCGTCACGGCCATGGCCCTCTCCGTCGTCGTGGCCATCGTCTTTACGCCAGCCCTTTGCGCAACCATGCTGAAGCCGATCGAGAAAGGTCACCACATTAAGGATACAGGATTCTTCGGTTGGTTCAACCGCACCTTCGACCGCCTAAACAATCGCTATCAAGGCACCGTGGGAAAAATCATCGGCCACAGCAAGAGCTTCTTCGCCGCCTTCCTAATAATCGTGGGCCTCATGGTCCTTCTATTCCTCAGGTTGCCCACCGGCTTCTTGCCAAACGAGGACCAAGGTTCCATCTACGCCCAAATCATCGGTCCAGTGGGAGCAACCCAAGAGCACACCCTCGAAGTTCTTGAAGAGGTTGAGGACTACTTGCTCAACGCTGAAAAAGGAGTCGTCGCCGACGCATTCACCGTACAGGGCTTCAGCTTCGCGGGTACCGGCCAAAGCAACGGCATGGCCTTCGTCAGCCTGGAAAACTGGGACGACCGCCCTAATCCCGAGCAAAGCGCCCAAGCCCTCGCGGGCCGCGCCAACGCCGCTTTCAGCCGTATCGAAGGCGCCACTGTATTCGCCTTCGCCCCGCCGCCCATCACCGAGCTCGGCAACTCCTCAGGCTTCACCTTCTACCTGAAGGACAACGCAGGCCAAGGCCACGCCGCCCTCATCGCTGCTCGCAACCAGTTCTTCGGCATGGCTGCCCAAAACCCGAAGCTTACCAATGTTCGACCCAACGGCATGGAAGACGCTCCCCAGCTTCGCGTCCTCATCGACAATGCCAAGGCCGCATCGCTCGGCCTCTCCATTCGTGAAATCAACAACACCTTGGGCGTCGCGTGGGGCGGCCTCTACATCGACGACTTCATTGACCGCGGCCGCGTCAAGCGCGTCTACATGCAGTCGGAAGCCGAATACCGCATGCAACCGGAAGACTTCGAAACCTGGTCCGTACGCAATGCCGACGGCGAGATGGTGCCCTTCTCCTCCTTCGGCAGCACAGAGTGGAGTTACGGTTCCCCTCGCTTGGAAAGATACAACGGCGTATCCGCAGTACAAATACAGGGCCAAGGATCCGCTGGAGTGAGTTCAGGCGACGCCATGCTAGAGGTTGAAAAACTCGTCCAACAGCTTCCAGAGGGCTTCGGAATCGAATGGACAGCCTCTTCCTACCAAGAACGTCAGGCCGGAGACCAGACCACGCTCCTCTACGCCCTCTCGCTCCTCATGGTATTCCTCGCCCTAGCAGCGCTCTACGAGAGCTGGACCATCCCCACCGCAGTCCTCTTGGCCGCGCCACTGGGAATCGTAGGAGCTGTATTGGCAAACATGGCACGCGGCTTCGAGCGCGACGTCTACTTCCAGGTCGCGATGCTCACCACCGTCGGTCTCACCAGCAAGAACGCCATTCTCATCGTCGAGTTCGCCAAGATCAACTTGGAGAACGGTATGCATCTTTTGGATGCAACGCTGCACGCCGTACGCGACCGCCTCCGACCGATCCTCATGACCTCGCTGGCCTTCGGTCTCGGCGTCGTGCCTCTTGCCATCGCCAGCGGAGCCGGTTCCGGCGCCCAGATGGCCATCGGCACCGGAGTCCTAGGCGGCATGCTGGTCGGCACCTTCCTCGGGCTGTTCTTCGTACCCCTCTTTTTCTTCGTCATCGAACGTCTCTTCATCCGCAAAAAAGGACACCAGAGCCATGCATAATCGAATCATCACTTTTCCCGTCATCGCCGCCGCGCTCTCACTATCCGGATGCGCCGCACTGCAGCCAACCTTGCCTCAGCCAAACGCCCAAATCGGCGAGCAATGGCAAAGCGGCAATACGCAATCACCGCCAGCCGACAGATCTTTAGACATCTTCGGATCCTCAAACGCTTCCGACGTCGGCTGGCGCAATTTCTTCACCGACCCTAATCTGGAACAGCTCATCGAGCTCTCCCTCGAGAACAACCGAGACCTTCGTGCCGCCGCGTTGAACGTGCAGCGTGCCCGCGCACAGTACCGTATCCAAAGATCAGATCGCCTGCCTTCGGTCAACGGCACGGCAGCGATGACCCGCACCGGCGGCGACGCCCTTCCGGAAACTGAACAGTACGAAGCCAATCTCGGAATCGCCTCCTACGAAATTGATCTCTTCGGTCGCGCGAAAAACCTCAGCGACGCCGCATTGCAAAACTACTTCGCCACCGAAGAGGCCCAACGCAGCGTACAGTTGAGCTTGATCGCCGAGGTCGCAAACGCTTACCTGACCCTCTCCTCGGATCTCGAGCTGCAACGCATCGCCCAAGCCACCCTCGAGACCTACCGAGAACAGTTCGACATATCCAGCAGCGGCTACGAGCTGGGCAGTGTTTCCAGCCTCGAGCTCAGCCAGGTCGAAACCTTGCTGGCCAGCGCTCGGGCCGACCTCGCCCTTTACTCCGGACAAATCGCTCAAGATACCTCCGCCCTCAGCTTGCTCGTGGGTCGCCCAGTAACCAGCGATCTACTGCCGGATAGCTTCGACCTACAAGTGAGCGGACTCGCCCCGCTTTCAGCTGGCGTCCCTTCGGAAACGCTCTTCCGCCGTCCCGACCTGCAACGCATGGAGCACCAGCTCCGCGCCGCCAACGCAAACCTCGCCGCCGCCCGCGCCGCCTTCTTCCCTTCCATTTCCCTCACCGGAACAGTAGGCAGCTTGAGCGGAGAACTGTCCGATCTTTTTGAAGACAACACCGGCACTTGGAGTTTCATTCCTCAAATCCGAGTGCCCATCTTCCAAGCGGGCAAGCTGCGGGCCAACCGCGACGTCGCCAAAATCGACCGTGAGATCACCCTGGCCACTTACGAAAAAACCATCCAAACGGGATTCAAGGAAGTCTCCGACGCCCTCACCTTCAGCTCGACCTTGGCTCAGCGACGCCAGGCCATCGAAGCCCTCGTCGAGGCCGCCTCCAAAACGCAATCCCTCTCCGAGAAACGCTACCAAGCGGGCCGCGACAGTTATCTGACCTTGCTCGATTCGCAACGAACCCTCTACAGTGCCCGCCAAGCCCTCGTACAGTCACTCCTCCGCGAACAGAGCAATCGCATCGAACTCTACAAAGTCCTTGGAGGCGGCTGGAATGAAGAGTCATGAAACCTGCCGAAAAAGACAATCCCCGCTCCCCCAAGCACGCCGAGGCCCAGCGTAACCGCATCCTCGACGCCTCCGAAGAGTGCTTCATCAAATTCGGCTTCCACGCGGCCAGCATGGCCCGTGTGGCCGAAACTGCCGGCATCAGCCAAGGCCTCGCCTACCGCTACTTCAAAAGCAAGAGCGCCATTATCCTCGCCATTATCGAGCGCCAACTCTCCGAGCGCCACTCTATCACCGAGGAATCCTCATCCGCCGAAGACTACGTCCAGAAGATTCTCGGATTGGTCAACAGCTGGACTAGCTCCGACTTCTCACGCATGAATCCAGTTTTGTTCATCGAGATGTGCTCGGAAGCCTCGCGAGATCCAGAGATACAGGCCGCAATCACCCAAGCCGATAATGCCTACCGAAACGACTTCAAGAAATGGATGCACAACCTGGCCGAGAAGTCCGGCAGCTTCCTATCCGAGGACGAGATCAACAAGCGCTTCTACGCTCTGCAATGCCTAATCGAAGGGACCGCTCTCCTGGTGACACGCCAGGAACAGCGCACCGCCTCCAACCAGTGGGTCCTCTTCTTCATACGCCAGATCGTCTCGCCCGACTCGAAGACCTAAAGCCCAACCATCTGGCCAAAACAAAAAAACTCGAGCGACACCCCCGTCCCCGATCGCCTACTGGTTCAACTCTTCCATCTTCGCCTTGAAGAAAGTGCCTTGACGGGTTGGCGTGTAGTCTTTGTCCGAATACAGTTGTGGTGACCAGCGGTGATCGAACACCCAAGCCGTCCACGAAATGCCCTTCTTCTCGAAGTATGAGATCAGGGCCTCACCATAGACTTCGTCGCCAATAACCGGCACGTGAGCTCCCGGCCCGTCTTCGCTCATAAACCCGAACTCGGTGCAGATCATCGGATACCTGTCTGCCACATAGCCCCAATCCCGTTCCCAATCTTCGATCCACGGAGCCGGACGTTTCTGCGGATAAGGATGGGCCACGTAAGCCACCCCTGGAAACGAAATCGGATCCTTCTTCACATCCGTCAAATCGTATCCAAAATTGAAACCTGCTACCAAAGGAATCTTCTTAGGATCGATGGCCTTGATCATAAAGATCAGCTCCTCCATGTAGGCCTTGTAGTCCGACCATGGAAGACGCCCCATGCGCCCGCTTTGGTTCGTGGGCTCGTTCCACAGCTCGAAAAACGGTACCGCCGCATTATCCTTATAACGCATGGCGATTGTATGCCAAAACCGGAAAGTCTCACCCCGGTCCGTTTTATACATCGGGCGGTGGTAGACATCCGTCAACGGATTGCCGATCGAGTGCCAGTCGATGATCACGTACATGCCCAACTCGGCTGACCACTGTACCGCCTGATCCAGCAACTTCAGGTATCCCTCCTCACCCAAGCGGCGCCAATCTCGCGGGTGCACGGGTAGCCGCACCACGTTTGCATTCCAGCTCGCCGCCTTCTCGAAGTACTCCCGGCTCCAGGTGCCCCGATCCACCAAGGCCGCCGCATCCACCAGAGCCAAGCCGCGAAAAACCACCGTCTCGCCCGACGCGTCCACGAATCGATTCCCATCAACCGAAACCTGCGAAAATTGCTTCCCGGATTCCAAGGCGCTGCGCTCGTCGCTGAACGTACCTTCAGCCCAGGATGCAAGTGCCACCGCTGCTGCTGCGATACTGAACAAGACGGATTTCAATCCATGACATAGACTTTTCTTCATTGGGATAGAGGAATTGAAGTTTGCTTGGGATGCGAACGTGAACGCTCGAATCATCGAATAGAGCCGTCTGCTCATCGGCTCTAAAACTGGATTCATAGACTTAGGACCGTACCTGCCAAAGCTCCGCAGAACTCACCCAAAAGAGCATAGAAATACAAGGCACTGCGCGACCGACCGCATCCCGTTAGACCTACCGTTAAAAAAACGATCAAATCACTCTGAAACGACCCAAAATCGTACCCTGAAACGCATTATTAAATGAAAGATTCTTCGAGTGCGTCGATACACCTTAGGTGACTAGGGAATATCCCCAATCTCCGTTGAAATCAGCAAACGCCACCCATCCCAATTTTCGACACACCCGTTGCCTCACACTTCTGATCGCATCCATTGTGTTCGTCCTTGGCGGAGTTGGCGGGCTCGCCCGTGCCCAAAACGAATCAACGTCCGAAGACAGTGGCAGCCTCACACCCACAAAGATCACAACCTTCGGTGAGTATTGGATAGCCGCTCAAATCGAGGAACTAAAGGACCTGCCACATTCACTCGAACTCGAGTTCGACGTCCTTCACTACGACCCCGAATGGGGAAACCTCTGGGCAGCTCAAGACGGGGTCGGCGGTTACGTTCCGATCTCCTCCACTCCGATGCCCTTCAAATCGGGCAACCGCGTCTCGCTCAAAGGACTCATCATTCCGAGCAAAGGACTCCAACCCGAGCTCATAACTCCAAGCGTTCTCGCAGCTGAAGCCTTCCCCGACCCAAGGAGCTTCACCGCATTCGATGATAGTGACGCCTTGAGCGAAAAGGAACTTCAATGGGCCAGCGTCGAAGGTTACATCGATCAACTCGTCCACCAAGACCCTACCCACCTCGCCTACGAGATGATCACAGGAGGACGACGCATTGAGGTTCGCCTTCTCGTCGACAAGCGGGAACCCATTCCAAACGTGACCGGATCATTCGTCAAAATCCAAGGGCTGATAGTCGTCACCAACGCTGGCGAGGAGACAGAAGACGGGATCACCATTTGGGTGGACGGAATCGACAATATCCAGCATTCCACCGCATCTGCAGAAAGCGCTTCCAAACTTCCGCAAAGCGATCTCGAAACCCTACCCGAGCATCAACCCGACCAACTCCTGCGTGTCCACGGCGTCGTCTACCGGCATAGCCCCGCAAGCACGCTAATCCTCCGAGACCAAACCGGCCAGGTTCAAGTACCCATTCAACAACGAAGCCCACTCAAAACCGGCGACCTCGTGGACGTAATCGGCTACCCTCGTCCCGCCGGAGCGAGCTGGAGCCTCGCCGACGCGCTTTACCTACCCGCGAAGACAGGCGATACCTCGGAGGAAACCAGCGCATTGCTCCTCCAGTATCGACTTTCTGAGCAAGTGCTCAGTGTACCCATAGACCAATTAGAACTTGGGCATTCAGCCAAACTTTCCGGCGTCATTACCTACGTCGACCCGCAGCACCAGTACTTTTACATGCAAGACTCGACCGGAGGCGTCCGCATCGAGCCCACCGAACCGATCACCGCCGTACCTCAGATCGGCGATTCGGTCTCGGTAGAAGGCGCCATCGCTCCAGGCCCCTTCTCCCCCATGGTACTGGCTCGCGACCTCAAATTCTCGGGTCAACTTCCCCTTCCCGCGCCCGAGTATACATCTTATAACGAAGCCCTCTCCGGCAGCTACGATAGCCAGTGGGTCGAGATGGTTGGCTACGTCGACCAAGCCCGCAGCGACGGCCATTGGACAGAGTTAGTGCTCTCCACACCGCAAGGCGACTTCGAAGCAAAAATCTATTCCGCCAACGAGACGAATATCCCGAAATTTCAAGTCGGCACCACGATGCGCTTACGCGGCGTTCTCGTTACCGAAGCGGACAGCAATCGCCATTTTCGCTCGATCCTCTTTGTCGTACCGGAAGAACGCTTCACAAGCATCGAAGTCAAAACGCTCGAAAACCCTTTCGAGCTCCCTCTCTCTGACTTCGGAACCCTCGAGCGCTACAAACCGCGTAACTTTTCGAACCAGTACCAGCATGTCCGAGGCGTTGTAACCCACCACCAAGCCGGACGCACCCTCTACCTAAGCGACGGCGAAAATATTCTACGCGTCCTCAGTCACTCCAATATCCAACTCGAGCCCAACGATGTAGTGGACGTCGTCGGTCTCCCCCAGCGCTCAGCCACCGGACTCTACCTGCGAAACTCCCAGATTAAAAAGACCGGTGAAACAGCCGACATCGAGCCCATCCCCCTCGGCAACGAAATCACAGCCCTCGACCAAAAGCTCGACGGACGCCTCATTAGTTTGAACGGCAGCCTCACCGACTTAGCCATATCCGAAAAGCAAATACGCCTCTTCCTCAATTGCGACCAAAACATGATCGAAGCTATCGGAGACCGCGAGGACTTCGATCCCCTGCTTTCGCAACTCGCCCAAGGCGCCCAGCTGCAACTCACCGGCGTCTACTACCTTGTCTACAACGAACACTCGCTCCCCCAAGAATCCAGTCTCCTCCTAAGAAAAGCCGACGACATCGTGATACTAAAGTCGGCCCCTTGGTGGACGCCGGAGCGAACTGTTGGCGCCTTGCTACTTAGTTTGCTCGCTATCGCCATCGGCGGTTCGTGGGCCTTCTTCCTCCGTCGCAGAGTCGCCGCCCAAACCCTCACCATTCGCGAAAAAATCGAGCGTGAAGCCCTGCTGGAAAGCCAAAACAGAGAAATTGTTTCTAGCGTTGCGGACTTCATCTTCACGATCGACTTCGACGGAAAATTCCTCACGTTCAACGAAGCAGGAGAACGCCTGACCGGATACGCCAAAAGTCAAATCCGCTACCACACCATCTACGACCTGCTCGACGAACGGAAAAGCCGCATCCTCCGCAAGCTACTTTCCAGAAAACGGAACATCGAGAACTCCGTATTTGAAACTCAGATACGGAAGAAAGACGGAAGTCTCGTTTGGGTGGAAGTCAGCGCCGGATTCATCCGGCGAAAAGGAGAAGCCGCTTACCTCTTCGGAGTCATGCACGACATCGACTCCCGCAAGCAAGTCGAGTGCGAGCTCACCCGGGCCAAGGAAGCCGCAGAGGAAAACACCCGGGCCAAGAGCGCCTTCCTCGCCACCATGAGCCATGAGCTGCGCACCCCTATGAATGGCATCATCGGTATGACCGAACTTCTGCTAGACCTCAAAGTCAGCAAACAAGCGCGCGAATTCGGAGAAACCATTCGCGACAGCGCCGCATCCCTCCTCGTACTGCTAAATGACATTCTCGACCTCTCCAAGGCTGAAGCCGGAAAACTCACCGTCGATCCACACCCCTTCAACCTAGCCGAGGCCGTCAAGCAAACCGTCAATCTACTCGAAACCACTGCCCTTTCGAAGGAGATCGATTTCCATCTCACCCTGCCCGAGACCTTGCCAGAGCAAGTGCTCGGCGACGCCGGTCGCCTCCGCCAAGTGCTCCTGAACCTCGTAGGAAACGCCATCAAATTCACTGAGCAAGGAGAAGTGCGCGTATCCATTTCACTCGATTCCCAGACCGACACCACCGTGAACTACCGTTTCCAAATCGTGGATACAGGAATCGGTATTCCTGAAAAAGCCAAAGCGAAGCTGTTCCAATCATTCGTACAAGCTGACAACTCACACTCTCGCCGCTTTGGTGGCTCCGGGCTTGGACTCAAAATTTCCCAAGAGATCGTCTCCCTCCTCGGCGGCCAAATCGGAATGACCAGCCAAGAAGGCGTCGGCTCGAAATTCTGGTTCACAGCCCATTTCGAGAAAGTAGCTCCTTCCCAAGACGAAGTCGTTGAAACAGATGTTTCTGCACCTGCTAAGAAAACTAAGAAACCCACCTGGAAAGGGCCGCCCGTCAACGTTCTCGTGGCCGAAGACATACCCATCAATCAGCGCGTCACCCTCCTCCAGCTCAAGCGAATGGGCATCGAGGCAGACCTCGCCAAGGATGGTCACGAAGTACTGAAGGCCGCCCAGAAGAAACGGTACGACGTCATTTTTATGGACTGCCAAATGCCGGGCATGGACGGACTCGAAGCCACCCGCCAACTGCGCGCAGACCCAGCCCACGACTCAATTCACATCGTTGCCCTCACCGCAAACGCAATGGACGGCGACCGAGAGCGCTGCATCGACGCTGGCATGAACGACTACGTCAGCAAACCCACTCGCCCGGACAAGCTCTACGCTGCCATCGAAACTGCCACTGCAACCAAAACCTGATTCGCTCCTGCGAAGGGCGGCAACGCCCGCGTTCGCTCGAACGCTCACCCGCCCTTCAATACCCGGCGGTCTTGATCTCAACATCCGGCCCGCCCTTCGCTCGCATTAGCTTCGGGTGCAACAACGAGTGTTCAATCATCTTTGCTATTTCCAGTACGCTCGGTTCGCTCATATCATTATACCCCTTTCAATACTTCGTCTAAACTAGGCACGCTGCTCTGGGCTCCAGGTCGGGTCACCGAAATCGAAGCCGCCGAACAAGCAAAGCGGGCCGCTTCCACAGCAGCGATCCCCCGGGAGAGAGCCGCTGCAAAAGCGCCATTAAAACAATCCCCCGCTCCTGTCGAATCGACCGCCTTCGCGTTCACCGCGTAGATACGTTCATATCCGTTTCGTTCGACCAAGACCGCGCCGCGAGCCCCCAGCTTGGCAAGTACCTTTCCCACGCCCTTGTCCAGGAGCGAGCGGGCCGCATCCACTATTTCCGCTTCGCTCGATTCCGCGCTCAATGGGCAAGCTGCCAGAAGCGAAAGCTCGCTCAGGTTCGGCGTCACATAGTCAACCTTGGTCAAAACCGCTTCGTCCAAAGCCGTCGCCGGAGCTGGATCCAAAATCGTGATACAGCTCGCGTCCCTAGCTATGCCTAGGGCCTTCTTCACCGTTTCGATCGGAATCTCTAGCTGAAACAGGGCAATCTTCGCTCCTTTGATAAGAGGCATGTCACGCTCCAGTTCTTCCACCGAGTAAGCCCCGTTCGCGCCCGGCACCACTACGATCCGGTTCTCGCCGCTCGCCTCCACCGTAATGGCAGCCACACCCGTAGTAACACCCTCGATACAACGCACTCCATCGACCGAGACTCCCACCGAAGCCAAGCCCGCTTTTAAGACTCGCCCATAATCGTCCTCTCCCACCCGACCGAGCATCGACACTGCCCCTCCGAGTTTCGCCGCCGCAAATGCCTGATTCGCCCCCTTGCCCCCATTGAAAACCGAAAAGTCGCTTCCTGCCACCGTCTCGCCACCCTCTGGCGCCCGTTCCGCGCTGACCACCAGGTCCGCATTCAAACTTCCTAGCACTACGATTTCACTCATGGCTTCTTTTCAAGCACTCCTGAGGAATTCAAACAACCCAGAACCAAACCGATTTGACCCCTAGCCTAAACTCCGGAATGTAGGAGCCACCCTTCTACAGGCATAGCTCGTTAGCCACCCAGCCTGTTGACAGCAACTGAACCCCATTCCACATGAAACTCGCCGCGATCTTGATCCCCTTGCTCCTATCAGCGACCATCGCCCTGCCAGCCAGCGAGCTCGCCCTCACCAGCTATAATATCCGGTTAGACCTCGCTAGTGACGGCCCTAACCGCTGGGACGAGCGCAAGGAACAACTTGCCGCCCAACTCGCCGCACTCTCCCCCGACATTATCGGCATCCAAGAAGGCATGCCCCACCAAGTCGACTACCTCGCAGAACGACTCAAGGGCTACACCCACATCGGTGTCGGCCGCGACGACGGCAAACGCCAAGGCGAGTTCAGCGCCCTCTACTATCGACCTGCCGATACCGAGCTCCTCGCCACTGAAACCTTCTGGCTTTCCGAAACGCCGCAGAAGCCCTCCTACGGCTGGGGCGCCAATTATCGGCGCATCTGCACCTACGGGCACTTCCGCGATCGTTCTTCAGGCTCGACGTATTGGGTATTCAATACACACTTTGATCACGAGGTCCCTGAAGCTCGCCTCAACAGCGCCCGGCTCATCCTGAAACGCATCGAAGAACTGGTGGCCCCCACCGAAAGCTACTTTCTCATGGGCGACCTAAACGCCACACCTGAATCCCCGCCGATCCAACTCCTTTCCCAACACCTTCTCGACAGCCGCGTCTTTAGCTCGACTACGCCATGCGGACCGGAAGCGACCTTCAACGACTTCGACAACCAGACCTTACCACAAGACCGCATCGACTATATTTTCACTGCACCGGACGTAGCCGTTAGCTCCTACGCCACGCGTAGCGATCTCATCGAACAACGCTACCCCTCGGACCACTTTCCCGTGACCATTCAAGCGACGCTCTTCCCCTACCTACCCAGCCAGCTCGCCGTATCCAAAAGTAACCGACAGCTCGTCGACCAAAACGGTGCACCCTTCTTCTGGCTGGCCGACACCGCTTGGGAGCTCTTCCACCGGCTCAACCTCGAAGACGCAACCCACTACCTCGACGTTCGCGCTGCCCAAGGCTTCAACCTCGTGCAAGCCGTCATCCTCGCCGAGCAATCGGGCCTCACCGTACCCAACGCCAACGGAGACCTTCCCCTGCACGAACTCGACCCCACTCGCCCCAACGAAGCCTACTTCCGACACGTCGATGCCGTCGTCGCAAATGCCAACGCCCGCGGCCTCGTAGTCGGCCTCCTTCCCACCTGGGGAGACAAGTTCAACAAGAAGTGGGGAGTCGGCCCCGAGATCTTCTCTCCAGAGAACGCCGAAACCTACGGTCGATTCCTCAGCGGACGCTATGCCGATGCATCCATCGTCTGGATACTCGGAGGCGACCGCCCACCCGAAGAACCCGAAGACTACGAGATCACCCACGCCATGGCGCGCGGCATCCGCTCAGCCGCCGGCGGCAGACACCTAATCACCTACCACTCCTCTGGCATGAGCAGTTCCTCGAAGTTTTTCCACGACGCCGACTGGCTCGACTTCAACCTTTTCCAAAGCGGTCACTCTCTCCTGCACAACCCGAACTACACCTTCGTCGAAAACGACCTCTCCCTCTCCCCCGCAAAACCGACCTTGGACGGCGAACCTCTCTACGAATACATCCACATCAATTTCAAAACCGAAAACCCGCGTTTCGCCGACTTCCACAGCCGTCGCGCCGGCTATTGGTCCGTCCTCGCCGGGGCCCTCGGACACACCTACGGCCATAACAGCGTTTGGCAAATGTGGTCGCCCGAGCACCATCCCGTCCTCGGCGCAGACGTACCTTGGAGCGAAGCCATCTACTACCCCGGCGCCCACCAAGCCGGATACATGAGAAAAGCATTCGAATCCATCGATTGGCAAAATCTCCGCCCTGCCCAGAACCTTCTTCTCGATCCCTCTGATTCAGTCGAACAGCACATCCGCGTAGCAGCGACCGAGAAAAGAGACTTAATCCTCGCTTACATTCCCCACGGGCAATCTTTCACACTCGGCGACGCCTCACTTCCAAAAATCGAAAATGCCCACTGGTTCAATCCACGCGACGGGCATTCAATCCCATTTGCTCTGCCTGAAGGCGGAACCTTCAATCCCCCCGGCGACGAGTCACCCGCGAACGACTGGCTCCTGATCCTCTCCCACAACTGAAATACATCCTACCCCCCTTCAATCGTATGAAACTTCTCACTACACTCTTCACCCTCGCTAGCACTATCACATTCCTCACCGCCAAGCCCATACCCACTATCCTTTCCACCGACATCGGTAGTGATATCGATGATACCTGGGCTCTCGCCCATATTCTTCGTTCGCCAGAGCTCGACCTAAAGATGGTGCTCACCGAGACCGGCGAAGCCCTCTACCGTGGACAAGTCACCGGCAAAGTGCTTGAAGCTACCCAAAGGGCCGACGTCTCCATCGCCCTCGGCAAAGACTACGGCGTCATGGGAGAACAACATCGCCACCAAGGCCCTTGGGTCAAAAACTACGATCTCTCAGCCTATCCAGGCACCGTGCACCAAGACGGCGTGCAAGCCTTTATCAATCTGGTCAAAACAACCGAGGGTCCCATAAATATCATCGCCATCGGCCCACCCCCTTCTCTCGCTGCAGCCCTCAAACAAGCGCCCGAGATCGCAGAGAAATGCCACTTCTACGGCATGCACGGAAGCTTCGACCTCGGTTACGGCGGCAGCGAAAGCATCTCCGCCGAGACCAACGTCCGGGTCGACCCTGGCGCTTTTCGCGCCGTTATGTCCGCCAACTGGCTTTCCAATACCCTGACCCCTCTCGACACCTGCGGCCTCTACAGCCTCGAAGATGATAACTACCAAAAGATCTGGTCTTCCACCGACGATCCCCTCCTGCGTTCCGTCATCGAAAACTACTGCGTCTGGGCCCCGCGGGTTCCCTGGATGGAGTGCGACTTCTTCACCACACGCAGTTCCACCCTATTTGACGACATCGCTGTCTACATGGCCTATGACGGAAGCCTGCTAAACTATGAAGATATCACATTCTCAGTCACGGACGACGGATACACTCTCCGCGACCCCCAAGGCCCCTTCACCGCCAAAGTCGCAATCTCTTGGAAAGACAAGGAAGCCTTTCAAGACCTCCATATCCAACGCCTCCTAAAACAGTAAGCCCTAGCCTCGACCAACAGGCAGGGAGCAAAGAAAACACTCAGCCGCGATTCTTCGAAGTCAGCTGAAACAAATTCTTGCCGGGAACCACTTAAATATGTCGCTACTCCCCGTACCACGCCGCCCTTCGTCCCTGAATTCCCCCTAAGCCGAACAATCAAAAATATGAAGAAACTCATCTTAGCGGCTTTCCTGATCTGCGTTCAATCGGCATTTCCAAAGCCACTTGGACCACCAAAGGACGATGGGAGCTGGATCTGCGGTTATTCAATCGATGAGTTCGAAAGAGCGATAAGTGAAGCATACTCAAACAAGGCTGAAGCCGAAGCTGCAGATGACAACCTACACGTAATAGGCGGATATCCAGAAATCGAAAAGTGGCTAGGCTTTAAGAAGCAGCTCTACACCGTAGACGAGATCTGGTCGTATCAAATAACTCATTACGATGAAAAGAAGCTAGAATCCACAGAGATGAAGGGATTCGCCGCTGTATCTAATGGCCATGTAGTTTCCTATTTAGGCGAGATCTACCTAGAAATACTGAAAATGAAATCGATCTAGTCAGTCGCGCATACAGCTCCGGCCAGCACTCCGTGCTAGCCTATATCCGCGTATGCACTCGACGCTAGAAGAAATAATATGAAGCAATTACGCCTGCCTATCGCGAAATAACCCCATAAACTCTTACCTAAACAGATTTGGAATCTCAAGCGAAGCCATCTTCGCGTTGCTTTGACCCAAGCGCAAAATAACTATCAAATGAGTATATTAAAACGTACCTTCACGCCTGACTATGAAAAATTCGATGGAATTCGTCCCATAAACATTTACGCAATGAGGTTTATATATATCCTAATGGCTTCCTTGCTAGCTAAAGATGTATGGACCTATATTTTTTCACATGCTCAAGCTTGGGATCCAAGCGAGGCCATGAATTGGAGTATCTGGGCCGCATTTACCTTATTTGCGTTTATCGGTATTTTCAAAACAGTGAAGATGCTGCCCATTTTACTACTAGAGATCGCATATAAATTCATCTGGTTAATATTAGTTGCTTTACCTCTTTATCGCACTGGTAATTTATCAAACGAATCAACTCATGGAATGCTATTCCCTTTCGCACTTGTGATCCTTCCAATCTTGGCGATACCCTGGGGTTATGTAATAAATACATACATCCTTTCTAGGAGTAATACAATTAAAGCCTAACAAACCGTGCTGTTTGAGTCTTTCCTTCGCTCCTCTTATGCTACTAAACACAACAGACTCCTACAAAAACTTAAGCCTCGTCAGAAGAATTCGTGGGTTGATTCGGGTTCTGGAAGATCCCCAAGATTATGATAAAGACATACTTCCAGCGCTTTATAGGTTCTAAATC
>NZ_JARXHX010000079.1 GCF_031127835.1 Pelagicoccus sp. SDUM812002 | reverse complement strand
CAGCGCTTTATAGGTTCTAAATCCGTACGCTTTTCTGGTAGCGAGATTCACGTTGCGGTTCAGGCCCTCTACGATCCCCGAGGAAAAGGCCTTTTTCGCCTCGAAGTAGTTTATTATAAGGTCCTGGTGCTTGCGCACGCTCTTGACGAACTTCTTAATCGGCTCGAGCTTCGAACGGGCCGCCCTGAAGCACCACTTCCTGAGGTACCAGCGCGCCCAGCGCGGGCTCTCGTAGCGCCAGAGCATCTGGAAGGACTCCTTGAGCAGGTAGGCCTTGACGCTTTTGAGGTCGAGCTTGAGGACGTCGTCGAGCTTGGCCTTCTGCCTGTCGGTGAGGTTCTCGGGATTCTTCGCGAAGCAGAACTTGGTGTGCTTGAGCGTCTCGGCATAGCCTGCGGCCTTGAGCTTGCGCGCTTCGGCGGCGCGGATCTCGTTGAGCGCCTTGTTGAGATTGGCGACGATGTGGAAACGGTCGAGGATGTGAATCGCGCGGGGCAGCTTGTCGGCGATCACCTTGAGGTAGGGCTTCCACATGTCCGAGCAGACGTAGCGGATGCTCCCCGCCCGACTCTCGCCGAGCATCGAGAAGAAGCTCAGCAGCGAGTCGGCCGTGCGCTTCTCGCAGACATGGAGAAGGCGGCGACGGCCGACGTCGATCTGGTAGACCAGCGTGACGTAGTCGTGCCCCTTGCCCTTGCACCACTCGTCCACGCCGATGGCCTCTATGCCTCCGAGCTCCCGCCGCTCCAGTCCGTAGGCCACCGCCCGGCTCACCGAGCGGTAGACCGAGTCCCAGCTCGCTCGGAACGCCTCGGCGACCTGCTTCCAGCTCAAGCGCTTTGCCCAGCGGGCCAGGAACTGCTCGTAGGGCTTGGTGAGCGGGCTCTTGCCGTCGGCCCAGGGCACGCGCTCCACCGTCGGCCCGCAATGCGGACATGCCGCCCGCCGCATCCGGTAGGCGAAGTAGACCTGGTGCCCCCACAGGGGAACGAACTGGAAGTGGCGAGCCTTGCCGGCTGTGTCGTAGACCGACGCCTTGGAGCCGCACCGCGAGCAGACGGGCCTGGAGCCCTTGCGCGGGGCGATCTCGGCGACGATTCGCTCGCAGCCCTTGGCCCCAGCGAAAGCGACGTTAAGGTAGACAAAACCCTTGAGCCGGTAGACCTTGTTGAGCAAGCTCTTCAGAAGCACCGGCGTCCTTTGTTGACGTTTGTTTTCACACCTTACGATGCGGGGGCGCCGGTGCGCCTTTCCAGCCCAAAGGAAAACACCACGTTTTTTCCGAAGGAAAAGAACAAGCTCCCTCGATCCATCGGCCGCAGCGAAGCGCAAGCCCAATGTCGTATAAAGCGCCCTGCTCGCAGGGCCGAGCGCAGCGAGTTTATGCCGACATTGGGCTTGCGCGCAGCGTAGGACTATGGAACCGGCTATAATCATTTTTCACCCACAGATTTTCCGGAAGACCC
>NZ_JARXHX010000078.1 GCF_031127835.1 Pelagicoccus sp. SDUM812002 | reverse complement strand
GCTGGGCTCTCCGGCGCTGCTGTTCTCGAACGCCGGGCAGGAGGGAGGCGAGCGATGAGGCTGCACCGCGTAGCGGCTTGCTCCGCGATTGCTCTGTTCGCGATTTCGGCTCTTTGCGAAGGAAACGCTGGAATCTCCTCTGAACTTTTTGTGCAAAGAGAGTCCAACGGCGCGACACAGTTGTTTACGAATTTGAATCCTGATAAAACGGGGCTATCGGTTGTGAACAGTTATGAGGATCCGCGGATGTGGACCGAGCGTTACCAAGAGATGGTTTACGGCACAATCGGCACTGGAGTCGCTGTTGCGGACTACGATAGGGATGGATTTCCTGATGTCTTCATCGCGGTAAAGACAGGCGGTTCCCGGCTCTACAGAAATCGTGGCGAAATGCGTTTCGAGGATGTGACAGAAAGTGCAGGGCTGATCGAAAACGACGATTCTTGGTCGAAACGAATAACAAATTGGTTCGACAGCGATACCGACGAAGCGTCCGAGAGTTGGGATCAAGGTGCTGTGTTTGCTGATGTGAACAACGATGGGTGGCTTGACCTTTTCGTTACTAGTTTTGCAGCTCCAAACCGACTTTATATCAACCAAGGTGATGGAACTTTCGAGGAGGAAGCAGACGTTCGCGGGCTGAACTTGGTGGATTCAAGTGGATCGGCCGCCTTCTGCGATTACGATCGCGACGGGTGGTTAGATGTTTATATACAAACAAATATATCAGACGCCTTGGCTTCGCCTGAAGGTCAGCCCGATCGCCTGTATCGAAATCTCGGTGACGGTTATTTCTCCGATGTTTCGAACCAATCAGGAATAGCAGGAGTGTCCGCTGGGCATTCGGCGACTTGGTGGGATTATGACGGCGACCTGCTCCCAGATTTGTATGTGGCAAATGACTTCGTGAATCCAGATAAGCTGTATCGGAATCTTGGCGACGGAACGTTCGAGGATGTCTTGGAGAGCTTGGTTCCAGTTATGCCCTATTACTCCATGGGCGCTGATATTGGTGACGTGAATAACGATGGCCGTTTTGACTTACTAGTGGGCGACATGGCACCCTCTACTCATGAAAAAGATCAACGGGGAATGGCGGTCTCAAGAGCTCGTGAGATGGGCAAAGGGCTCAAAGATGTCGCACCCCAGGTCATGCGGAATGCCTTGTATTTGAACACGGGTACGGAGCGTTTTCTAGAGATTGCATCACTTGCGGATGTTGCTCGGACTGACTGGACCTGGTCGGTTCGCTTCGAGGATTTGGACTGCGATGGCTTCGTGGACTTGCACGTCACCAACGGGATGGTGCGGGAGTATCACAACGCTGACATCTTAAGGAAGATTATGGGTTCGATGAATCGGATGGGTCAGCGAGGTATCATGCGAGCGAGCCCATTGCTTTCGGAGTCGAACCTTGCGTTCCGCAACCTGGGTGGGCTGAGCTTCGAGCGCGTGGAGTCGTCCTGGGGT
>NZ_JARXHX010000077.1 GCF_031127835.1 Pelagicoccus sp. SDUM812002 | reverse complement strand
ACTTCGGCAAACGCCCGCCTCCTTCACCACGAACCACCCAAAACAAAGACCCCAGACATGGAGGCAAAGCCTAGGCCTCGCGTATGGTCTCGGCGATATGTGAAGAAAGATGATCGGGTTGAACTAAGGAATAAACCACAACGTATCGAGAAACCAACTTCACAAAAGAGAAGATCCTGCACTGTATAAAATTTAAGAAAGTATCCAACCAACCAAAAACGAAGAAAAATGATCGACTTGATATCGCATGCGGCAAATCAGCCTTACTCTGAGGAAGGAAAAATTGCACATATCAAGTCGGTCGTCACAACGGCGACAAGCGCCGCGTGACACCTCTGCGTTCGGCAAATAATAGATGAAAACTTCAACCGACTTCTTTGACGCTGTCACTCGCTGTCTAATCACATTTCAGCATTTAGAGCACTCACTAAAAATGGTTCTTTTCCGTTTGGAGCTCCTAACCCAAGCACGGTTGTCAGGATACTGTCACTACGACATTTGGTCACGTTTGAAATCGCAGATGGATGCGCCACTCGGTAGATTGATCGAAATGTTCAAGATCTATGAAAACGACAAGAAACTGATCACTGATCTGAGAAAACTAAAAAAATACAGAGATGAAGTAGCCCATCAAAGTCTTGTACTGAATATCGAAGAGATGAACGATGCAGAAGGACTTCACGTTAAAACCACCGAGCTAGAAGAATGGAACCGCATTGCTAAAGAGCTTTTGGTTAGAGTCGGTGCTAGGTGGGCGAAATTAGACGACATTCTCAAAGAAATGAAAGTAGAGAAATCCGACGACGAAGATTCTGAGAAGATTCCAGCTACTCCATCCATAGAGGAATACATAAAACGAATCGAAGACTTCTATGAATCGAATGAAAAATAGGCCGAACAAGGCGGTCGATACAACGGCGGTAAACGCTCGCCTCTTTCACATCGAAAATTCGAATTTAACCAACTCAGACGTGGAGGCGATGACCGAAGCCGCCGTCGTATCACCTTAGCGTTCGCTAAAAAATATAATCATGAAGAAGAAGATCCAAATCGGCCTGTCCTCGTTCCTGGTGCTAGTTTTGGCGGCTCAACTTATTCTGATGCAACTCGGCTTGGCGAATTATGGACAAGAATTTGGGACTTACGGGCAGTACAATCGCGTCGTCAGATTGGTGAACGAGGATTCCAGATACAAAATAACGAATCATGGATTGAATCGTGACCTTGATTGGAAGAACCTCGACCATCTGAACAGGTTCTACGTCAAAATCCGAACTACGAACGACGAAGAAATAGAGATCGATTTTTTGGAGGACTCTTCAGAAATGAAGGTAAGCAATGAAGAGGAACTCAAAAAGATCATTGATAAAAAGGTCAGCGAACAAGTCGCTCGATACAACTCGGGCCAAGCGCCCCGAGTTGTGGACGCAGCAAGGTGAAATCAACCCCATCTCTTTCTCGGCGGTTCTCTAGGCCCTCGTGTATCAGCTTCACGTTAGCCAGTAATGATATAAATATTTGACGGAAGGGTTTCGAATCGAAGGACGCAGCATCCTCAGCCAGTGCGACCACGACATCTCAACGAACA
>NZ_JARXHX010000076.1 GCF_031127835.1 Pelagicoccus sp. SDUM812002 | reverse complement strand
TCGGTAAGTGCACGCCAGTTTCACAACGAAGCCCTGGATATCAACCTTAACCGAAATGGAAACTCAACCGAAGCCGACATCGTGTGGCTTTGACGTTCGAAAAAATAAATAATGAAAGAAGTTGGACTAGCATTTTACTATCGAGAGCAATGGGACAAGATACGATCCTACAGCAAAGACCGAGCGAACATGGCAAAGTCTTACGACGACTGGCTAGCGGGAGCCGAAAAAAAGATTAAGGAACTCGAATCCCAAGGGTACACAGTCAACAGAACTTACATAGACGTGAACATGCTGGTTGCTTGGGCCAAGAGAAACAGATTGAAAATCGATGGAAAGACTCGGTCTGATTTCGCTAACCACTTGATGGCTAATCGTCACGGTTTCACTGACAATATTTGATTTCATAATATAAATAAATGAGTTCGAACAAGGCGGCTCATACAACTTCGGCAAAGCCCCGCCGTTTGGCTTCGACCGATTGGTGATTTACGAAAACATACTACGAGGCGTTAGCGTGGCCTCGCGTATGGCCTTGAGGTTCACTAAATCAAAAAATGAGATCACACGACAAGGAGCACCTTTATAAGCATGTCAGCTTAGAGACCGCCTATGCCGTTCTCAACAGTGGTTGTCTAAGGTGGAGCTCTCCTGTCCAATTTAACGATCCATTCGATATTCCCGAGGTTCTTTATGAAGATTTCGATCCCAAGCATCTTCAAAGCGTGCTGATTGACCGAGTTACGAAAATCCTCGAAGGCACTGAAGATACATCTAGCAGGACTCTTTCACCCGGTGTCTTACTTTTAAAGAAGCTGATAGCTTTCGCTGAAGAAGGAATGAGAAAAGAAATATATAGCTCATTCTCTGAGATCGTTGATTCCACTGATAAGCTTCCATTGGTTTTCGGAGAGCTGAGGGAGTTTTGGGCAGTAAATAGAAAAAGAATGAGGATCCTCTGCCTCACCGATAGATGGAACTCCGCCTCTATGTGGGATAGGTATTCAAGCAGCCATACGGGCGTCGTTTTCGAGCTTTTCTGCGATGAGGAAATCGACAGTTCGCTAATCACCGCGCAAGAAGTCATCTACAGTGACGAGCCAATGAAAATCAGCACTGTCGAAGGGTTCGTAGACTACATCCTCTTCGACCCCACAGAAACCATGATGCATATGATGGAGCAGAATACTCTGACTAAGACCCTGGACTGGAGGAACGAACAAGAGTTTAGGGTCGTTTCTTGGAAGAGGAAGATTGAAGATGAGGGGGATTACTCGGATTACGCTATTCACCCTAACGAAGCAAAATCGATTATTTTGGGAGCTTCAATGAACCAAGAAGATCAGGACAGACTTACCCTTATTGCCAATCTCCGATTTCCCGATATTGAAATCTGGAAAACTGCAAAAACCGCAAGTAGAACACTTGAGAAAACAAGAATCAAATAGTGAACAAGTCGGTGGTCACAACTCCAGGGGCTGCGCCCCCTCCGCGTGACACCTCGGCGTTCGCTAAATATAGAAAAAGAAGAATCAAACAAACAACACGTCGTCGTATCCATTTTCTAAACCAATGACATAAGATGAAGATCCTGCAGTG
>NZ_JARXHX010000075.1 GCF_031127835.1 Pelagicoccus sp. SDUM812002 | reverse complement strand
ATTCGTTTTCTTTTGGGTCGGATAGGGGAGATGCTGAATGTCGAAGTTCTAGCAGTGGGGATTTCTTTTCTGTAGTTAGATTTCAGCTACTTGTTACGTTCAGTTTTTAGATAGTAGCTGAATTTTTAAATTTTTTCCCTTCGGGGAGGCTTCGCCTGAAATAACTTCGTCATTTCAATAGTTCTTTTTGGTTCGCCCATCGCCGAGGTGATACGCGAGCTCAAGTTAAAGCTCAAACGTTGGGTTGAGGTTGAATGTGTCTGGTGTGTTGGAATTTCGGCGAGCGCTTACCCGAGTTGTATCGACCGATTTGTTCGAACTATTCTTCATCGTCTATAATAGTTCTAGCTTCTTGAGCTTGTTCGAATTCTTTTTTCATAGCATCGATTAAGTCGAGCCATTGTTCGGCTGTCATTTTGACACTTATCTCTGGCTGCTCTCTATCGTTGTTCTTTTTAAGCGTGAACATCCGAATTGTGAAACCTTCGATTTTCGCCTCTTTGTTATCTCCTCGAATGTGGGGATTAAAGTCGAAACGTACTTTATCGTGATAAAGCTGCTTGTGAGGTAATTTCACGTAACCGTCGTATTCGTTGTGTGATGCCATTTTATTTCTTCGAACGCAGAGGCCATACGTGGAGGCCACGCTAATGATTCAAGTTTCAGGGGTCGTTGATTTGGTTGGGTCGTGGTGAAAGAGGCGGGCGTTTGCCGGAATTGTATGGGCCGACTTGTTGGAAACTTTTCACTGTTCATATTTTTGAATACAATGTCTTTGCGGCTTCAATAACGCCACATGCTGTGAAGACGATCGTAGATACGATAACTATGAATGAGAATCTGTCTTCTGTAATGTCGTAGAAAAAATCGAGTGCCTTTGCGAAGCCGTAGCTGAATGCAAATGCTAGAACTCCTACAATGATCGTGACTACCAAAAGTGAGATCAGTTTTCCTTTCTTTTCGCTTCTTATTTTTTTGTTCGAGTCCCTAAGCCAAGATCTTGTTGAGCCGGCACAAGCTCCTCTGCCTTGGTTGGTTTTCGTCTGGTTCATTCTTCTTCCAACGCCGAGCTGATACATGGAGGCCATAAGCGGAGCGTTGGCCGGAATTGAATCGAGCGATTTGTTCGAATTAATTTTTTAAAGGAGGATTTATATGATTGGATGGATTATTGTTTGGGGTGTCATTTTGGCTTTGCTGTGGTGCATCGTCGGAATGACCAAAGACGAAATTGTTTATTTGAGGAATCGTAAGGAGAAGAACGACAGTGAGAACCACAACAAACCGAGAAAGCCATAGCATGGATCTTTGTAGTTTCTCATTCACCTCTGATGATTTTTTTGATTCTTCAGAATATCGCGTCATCAAAATCGAGAAGTATGATAGGGAATATGATACATTCAGTGATTCACGGAGATAGCTCTTGTGGTTCGTTCGAAACATTTGATGTACCAACTCATCATCTGTCATTTCTTTGGCTGATTGATACTCGCGCTCTGCTTGTTGATCTTCTGGGGTGCTCATTTTATTTCTTCGAACGCCGAGCTCAGACGCGAGCGCTTGCGCGAGTTGTCTGGAGCGACTTGATATGCTTATTTTTTGTTTCTTATTCGTGCGATTTCAATCCAGA
>NZ_JARXHX010000074.1 GCF_031127835.1 Pelagicoccus sp. SDUM812002 | reverse complement strand
AAAAAAAAAAAAAAGAAGATAGACATGCTTAGACTCACGAATAGTCATCGCACTTAATGCAATGAGTTTTCATCATATCACCCTCAATCCCTCAAGCGCTCCATTGCCACTCTTAACATTTGTATACATCTAAGTAATCTAACTAACACGGCCTATTCTTTTATTCAGTAAAATGTTACAATTCTACCGTCCTATTATTGTATCTAGACCGGTATTCAACCATATGCAAAATGAATCTATCGCCCTTTGATCCGTTGAACTGTGCCAGCCTTCTCTTGGCGAACGACAGAAAGCTCTCAATGCCATTAATGCGTTTCTTGTACCTAATAAACTCGTTCCTGCCATGGAAAATTCGATAATAGTCAGGCCGTAGAGGCTCAGCCCGCCTTAAAGACTGTCCAATAAGCCTTGAGAATAGCGTCTTTCGAGATTTCACGCACCTTGGTAGCACTTTTTCTAAAAAGCTCCCTAATGTAGGGAGTCGATGGAAAGCGAAACATATCCCAGCGACCTGACCGACAGCGAGTGGAACGTAATTGAGCCGCTGATACGGGGCCCTCGAAGCTCGGTCGGCCTCCTCAATACAACAAGAGACGCGTGCTCGAAGCGGAAGGTCGGTGGCATCTGGAGAAGGTCCATGAGGAGCTTCTCGCGGCTTCGTACGCTACCGTAGTGGTAAAAAAAGCTCCCACGGCCGCGATCATCGACTCGCAAAGCGTGCGAGCTGCTGGCCACCCCGGCCTTCGCGGATATGATGCAGGAAAGAAGGTTAAGGTAATCAAGCGACATCTACTCGTGGACACGCTTGGACTCGTGCTTGTCTGCGTGGCCCACTCGGAGTCGGTCCAGAATCGAGAAGGGGCTCGAATGGTTCTAGGCAAGCTCGAGTCCGCGTTCGGCTGGATACTTAAAGTTTGGGCAGACGCGGAATACGCCGGGAAGTTAGTCCAACGGGTATCCGAGATTCCAAGACACCGTAAGATAGAGTTGGAGATAATCCGCAGAAGCGATAAGGCTGAGGGATTCGAGCTACTGCCTCGTCGGAGGGTCGTGGAACGGACCTTCGCATGACTCTCGCAGCAAGGCAGGCTGACCATCGACCGAGAGAGCAAAACCTGCTCCTCCGAGGCGATTATACACTTGGCGATGATCAGACCCATGATTAGGAGACTCGCAAATTAGGACTTATTGGACAGTCTCTTAGGCCTTCCATTCGAAAGAGTAGATCGTTCTGCCCTCAAGCATTATCCGCACAATAATGACCTTCAAACGTCGCAATAAAGATGACGAAAAGCATTCTCCGAATACTCCATACGCCTCGGACTCCGAAGAGGAATCCCAACCTCGCCCTGAAGCCGCATGACCTTCCTGTACAGCCAAAACAACACCCGCTCGCGGCGTTTATTATAGAACCTGTTCACGATATCGCAGCTTCTTCCAGTCAGACGTAAGACCTTCGGCGCTGGAACACTCTCGTGGGAGTATTCCAGTATTTCTCCTCTTGTCCCTCGTAAACTCATTCCTCATCAATTGCTAGCAATTGCTCAAAGTGGCACTATGCTAGGCCACGTGGACAAATTTTCGATTTGATTTAAGATGTTGGCTTTCAATGCCATGTGAAACTTTATGAAAGCATTCAATGTCAGAA
>NZ_JARXHX010000073.1 GCF_031127835.1 Pelagicoccus sp. SDUM812002 | reverse complement strand
CCGGCCAACGCTCGCCTCTTTCATTACGACACAACCAAATCTACGAAACTTTAAATGGAACCCAAACTGAGGCCTCCACGTATGGCCTCAGCGTTGGAAAAAGAATTATGGAAATGATACCAGTTAGATCATCAGCGACTCGAGCCATCGGATACAATCCATCCACAGGCCAAATGCAGATCCAATTCAAACAAGGAAAAACATACATGTTTTGTGGTGTACCACAGCACGTTTTCGATTCCTTCCTATCGGCGGGTTCCAAGGGCTCCTATTACGACAACCATATCCGAGATCGATACCAATGCTAAAAGATTAAGCCAGTGGAGACAATGGGGCCGAGTTCGACTCTCGGGCTGCATTTTGAACCCATAGCAGAACTAAAAGAAGAGATAGATGCGAATCTAGCAGTCACCATTGAACTTGAAAACTCAACCGAAAGGAAAGCTATGAAAGTAAGAACAGAATTAAAAATCAGCCGAACTCTAACCTTCACCATTAACGTGTTATTAGTGATGGTTCTCTTTGGGTTTGGTGCGGTGCAGGCGCCTCCATTGGCTTAATCCTTTGCAAACAAAATAATTCCAACCAGACGCTTCAGGCAACGAGCGCAAGCGCTCGCCGCCTGAGCTCGACGTTCGCCCAAATAATAATACAGTGACTACACTTATAGCATCACCACGGAAGCCATCGGGCTACACATGGACAATCGCATCTCGAATAAGCGACGCATTAGCTGAAGCTGAACAACGCTTCGGCAAGCGCGACCCTAATTTTTTCTACGCTGGACACGAATTCGTTAAGGGAAATCCGAGCACCTGGTATCCAGGCGATAGAGGTCATATTATCATTCAACTGGGTGAACGGTGTATTGATGATTCCGTTCAAGCGATCTACCAACTTTCTCACGAAGTCATCCATCTTCTCGCACCAACGAATGGAAAAAATGCAAATAATCTCGAAGAAGGACTCGCGACTCATTTTTCACAAGAGTACTGTTTCCGTGCTACTGGTCGCATGCTCAATGCGAGCTTACCTTGCTATCGTAAAGCAGGTGAACTCGTTCAGCGAATACTGAACGATAACCCGAACTGCATAAAATCGATGAGGCACGAAGAGAAAGAATTTTCAAAAATAACTGAAGAGATCTTCTCTAGACACTGCTCATGTATATCCGAAGAAGAAAAGAGGTTTCTACTAGGAGAGTTTTCTCGATCCGAGCTATCCTCGAGGGCTGCATTCGATCAATCACAATATAATGGCGAACAAGGCGCTTGTCACAACGCGGGCAAGCCCGCGTCGTGACAGCTTAGCGTTCTAAGAAAAAAATGATCAGGTTGATGGATACAGAAGCAGGGGTTTCCGAATCGAAGGAAGCAGCATCCTCAGCCAGTGCGGCCACGACATTCCTAACGAACACGACAGACAAATTTCTACCGAGCGGAGCGACATGACCACAAGAGCCCAATAATTCTGACGAACCGAAGGAACGAGACAAACATTTGACTTCGACATTTCAAGCTTCCCGGAGACGCAATTCAACCTGTTACCCTAAGATGACGAGCAAGGCCCGAAGCCAGTTTAAAGATTCGATTCGAGTGTATGGAATCACTGGAGACACGTTCCCTGATATTTTAGAACAAGTCGGCCCATACAATTCCGGCAAACGCCCGCCTCTTTCA
>NZ_JARXHX010000072.1 GCF_031127835.1 Pelagicoccus sp. SDUM812002 | reverse complement strand
GGCAAACGCTCGCCTCTTTCGCATCGAAACTTCGAAATCAACCAACCCAGACGTGGAGGCGATGACTGAAGCCGCCGTCGTATCACCTTAGCGTTCGCCAACTAAAGTTCTTTCAATTCACCGCCCAAAGTAACCAGCCTCCATTTCACAAGGTCTATTATCCGCTTAGGAGCCCTAGGTGTTACCCATGCTCGTACCGCTTCAAACCCTTCCAAAAAACTTAAATCCGCGGTGGTCGTGGATTCAAACGTTGAGAACATGCCATCAGCATCTTCAAATATTTTTGCCCAATGCGGCGAACAAGGCAGCCCATGCAATTCGGGCTTATCCTCGTTTTTCGTGTCTGTATTCAGATTTTGATTATTCATAGGATTTTCATGTTTGTTTTGGTTTTTGAAGCCCTCACGCATGGCTTTGAGGGTTCACCAAAAATAAGATGGCCAAAACCTACCACTGCTGGAGATGCGACATGCCAGTTCCGATGCTCACGAAGCAGGAATGGAAAGAGGTTGGACCATTACTCCGGTTGGATACGGAGAGAACAAAAGAATTAAGAAAGGAAAAAGGAATCGGACTAAAGGAAGCACTCGAAGAGCTTCAATCGGAAGCCTGTGAGAAGTACTACGAACTCACTGGATTCAAAGAAACGAATTGGCAGGCAATCTGGCATCACAGACTTTCAGAGCATGGTCCGGAGTGCCCATCCTGCGGCCATCTCTTCAGAACCCCTAAAGCAAGCTTCTGTGCAAATTGTGGATACAAAAAATAAGGTGAACCAGACGCTTCAGACAACTGCGGCAAATCGCCCCCTCTTTCATCACGACTCCATGAAAATCAATCACCCCAGAAACGTTAACGATGGCCTTGGCCTTGTCGTCTGAGCTCAGCGTTCTCCAAAATAGAAACACAAATGGCTAACTACGATAAGAGTAAATACGAAGTCCTCGTTCCAAAAAAGGAAATGAACGCATTTCTCAGGATCTTACTCTATCTGCCTATTGTTGCACTCGCGAGATGGGGTGCGAGAGAGATCAATACTTATGAAGATAAAATGGAGGAACTGATCGATCTAAAGAACTCTTACATTGAAGAATTACAAAACCCAAAACTAAGCGATGCGAAACTAGAAATTATGAAAAGCCGCATTTCGTATTTGGAAACATCTGATCACTTTGATCGATCTCCTTCGAAAGGAATGTGGATGATTCTAGGAGCTTTCGCTATCGCAGGAATTTGGGGCGAAATTGAAAGAAGAAAAAAGAAGGAGAACCAGGCAGCCCATACAACTCCGGCCAGCGCTCCGCGCTGACCTCCGCGTATGGCTTTGACGATGGGGAGATAAGGATTTTAAGAACGACCAACTTGGCAACGTATCCATTTTCTAGATCCATGAATTAAATATGAAGATCCTACAGCGGAAAGATTAATCGACTTTCGACAAGGCCAACCAACTCGACTTTCCTTTTAAAAACAATGATCCTGCATTGGAATTATTGATCGATACTTTCCGAGGAAGCCGTAGACCGGATCCAGTATTGACGAAAAAGAAAAAGCCCGAACTTCCAAGTCCAACCCCACTCTGAAAGTGAAATATTTAACCCCATCAAGTCGGTCCTCACAACTCCGGTAAGCGCTCCGCGCTTACCTTCGCGTGAGACCTCAGCGATATGTGGAGAAAGATGATCGGGTTATGATA
>NZ_JARXHX010000071.1 GCF_031127835.1 Pelagicoccus sp. SDUM812002 | reverse complement strand
CCTCTGACTTCGAGCGGGAAGCTGGACCGCAATGCGCTGCCCGCTCCCGACGGGTCCTCGCTGACCTCTGGGGTCGAGTACGCGGCGCCGCGCGATGACTTAGAATGCGAGCTTTGCGCTTTATTCAAAAAGGTACTTGGAGTACCTCGGGTCGGACTCGATGACAGTTTCCCTGAATTAGGTGGCCATAGCCTTCAGGCTATACGGTTAATTACGGCGGCAAATGCTACTTTGGGAGTAGAAATTGGATTCACAGAATTAAATACATTAAAGGTTCGAGAAATATGCGATAATATAAATAAAAATCACCCCAAAGGGAAAAGCACTGGGCTCGATTTTGCTGATGTTTCGAGTATTCAATATGATGAGAAAATCAAAAAGACTGGTGATTTTATACATTTAGAATTTGAAATATCACCGCTTTTTCGTCATCATAATAGTCAGGCACTTCAGTTTGGGTTTCTGGAAAAAAAATGTCCGTGCATAAATGAAGTCTATGACAATTTTTTTGTGCAATGGGTGCTGCGCCCAGAGATTAGTATCGGAACAATTGCACAATATCCGTATGTAGACGAAGTATTTCCTTCAAGGATGATTAATCTTTATCGAACACGGGAAGAAGTTACGATGAGTGCTTTTGATTCGAGTTTGTGCTCGAAAACTATGAAAGAAGCTTTGAATCGGGGGGAATATCTTCAGTTGTTAGTTGATGATTATTTTATTGAAACTCGACATGACTACAGAATTCAACATTCTATCCATGACATAAATGTATTTGGTTATGATTACGATTATGACAAATTTGTTTGTTCCCTGCAGACGGCACGTGGTGATTATACTGCGTTCTACATTGAAAACGAAGTTCTCTTGGAAGCTATCGCTGGAGCTGTTCGAATATTATTGGAAGCTGATGACAAAGAGGACTTGGTGCCTCTTGGCGCTGTGGAAATGTTTAAAGGCAGGACGGACGAGGTTATAGTAAAATCATTCCGAGTGAATGAAGAGGCAAATATAAGTTTGGATATTCCATTAATAATTGATCATTTAAGAGCATATTTGTCGGGTAACTTGAGGACGATACGAATAAATGGCTCAATTGAAGACTATGATTGGGCGAGAGTAGAAGCGGGTATCAAGGTGTATGACGGGCTTGTAGGTCTTATCAAATCTTTCCCCGGTGATGTTAAGGGATTGCCTTTGAATTCATTCCGATTTTTTTGGGAGCACAAGCGGTGTATGCGAAGAAGGATGGACAGGTTGTCGGTTGGTATATTGGGGGCTTCTGGATTGTCGAGGCGATTCGCTGAGATAGAGCACATGGCTGAGGAGCTTTTCTTTCTTTTTGTGGACGCATCGGAAACCGGAAGGCTGAGTGTAGAAAGGATATGTGAATTGATTAGGAAAATTCGGGACCTGGAGAGGGATGCTATCGAGACCTTTTTGGGGAAAGTGACCTCCTTGCCGGAATATAAATGATTTGACAGTGTAGGAGGGCCGCCTTGATTGAAAATCAAAGTGAATTTATGAGTCCCTTGGTTCGTGAGGCATTTGGCGATTTTAGCTAGCAATAAATATGTTATGTTTTTTTAAACTTTTCAGTCTATCTAATTGGCTGTTGATGATTGCCTCCATTGAAACAATTCGAATTCTTTGAGAAGAAATGGTGGTTCTCGGGCTTGATGCCGTTTAGGTGCCGCAGATGGCGCTTAGCTTACTTTCAGGAGTTCTAGATTTCGATTATGCAATTGTGCTCACTGGTGAAAAATTCGAAGTGGTTGATACGACGATGCTGGAACACGCCTACATCAAGGGCTTCTTCGCCTTTGAAGTTGTCGGTGTAGACGATGCTGACGGGCGTGGCCTCCT
>NZ_JARXHX010000070.1 GCF_031127835.1 Pelagicoccus sp. SDUM812002 | reverse complement strand
CCGGCCAACGCTCGCCTCTTTCATTACGACACAACCAAATCTACGAAACTTTAAATGGAACCCAAACTGAGGCCTCCACGTATGGCCTCAGCGTTAGCAAATGAAGAATACCAAGCCATCTACGACTTCGACGATCCTAACAGTTTTAGCGATCTTAGGATGGGCTGTATTCACATTTCAGTTCACTACGAAGTACCTTGTGTACAAGTTTTCCGATTTGGTCACAGGAATCACCAACATATCAGTTAGGGAATCCACTCCTGCAATGCTTCTAGCGATGTTTCTCACCATCCTCGCATATTTCCTCATGACATTTCTTCCAGCCGGAATCATGTTTATCTATGCAGATATAGTAACTAGAGATAAAAAATTGAGCTTAGGTTCTGCTGTGATTCAAACCATTAGAAGAAGTCTTGGCGGCCTTGTGGGTACGGTCGCATTTTTCACCGTTTGGTTCATAGGAGGAATTCTATTTTACTCTGGTGTAGCCGGACTCATCGCGTTTGTGCTAATGGCTGGTTCATTCGTGATTTATCCGATATTTCTGATCACGCAAGAGTTGAAACTAAGAAAGAAACGAACAAATGCTAACCAGGCAGAGCTCACAATTCCGGACGCTGCGCGTCCTACATCGTGAGTCTTTGGCGTTGGGCGAAAATAGGAAGACTTGACGTGGTGGCATTATCTGCCACCATCTTGCCGTGAATCGCAAACAACGACTTACCCTAGAAAAAGTAAGGGAGCGTCCAGAACGATCAGACATACCTTGGAAGAACATCGAGAACATGCTCTCAGCTTTGGGAGCAGAGATTTCTGAGGGAAGTGGTTCTCGTGTTCGTGTCTACCTAAACGGCGTGAGAGCTGTTTTCCACCGCCCTCACCCACAGAAGGAAACGGACAAGGGAGCAGTAAAGTCAGTCAGACGTTTTCTGGAAGCTGCAGGAGAGTAAAGATCATGGAATACAAAGGATACGTAGGAACAGTTCAATTCGACGAGGAAGCCGAGATCTTCCATGGAGAAGTCATAAACATGAAGGATGTAGTCACCTTTCAGGCCGACACTGTCGAAGGCCTGAAGAAGGAGTTCCAAGCTTCGATAGACGACTACCTCGACTTTTGCTCCGAACGTGGCGAAGAGCCAGATAAGCCGTTTTCCGGAAAGCTCACCCTAAGACTAGATCCTGACCTTCACAGGAGCATCTACATTCGATCAAAGAAGGAGAACAAGAGCTTGAACAACTGGATCATCGAAGCACTTGGAAGAGAAACGAGAGCCCAACCAGGCAGCCCATACAACTCCGGCCAGTCGCTCCGCGACTGACCTACGCGTATGGCTTTCACGTTGTCGAAGAAAAGAAAGATAAGGCTGAGGAGAAAAAATCTACTACTTTTTGGATACTAACCCAATCTGTGATAATCCGAGTAATCTGTGGTTAAAAAGGAAGATCCTGCAACGAAGACGAAAATTGGTCCCACCGACGAAAAGAAGAGCACCCTATTCCGTGAAACCCAAGGCAGCCACAAGACATTTCGACCGATAGAAATTAAAAAAGAAAAGAAGACTGACCGACGGAAAGAAAAAGCTGGTTCACGACGGAAAAGATGATTGGCGAAGCGAAGAAAGAGACCTACTTTCGAAGGCGAACCAACTCGTGAGCAAAACTAAAAATTACGACAACCAGACGGTGCAGACAACTCGCGCAAGCGCTCGCGTCTGACCTCGACGATGGGCGAACCAAAAAGAACTATTGAAATGACGAAGTTATTTCAGGCGAAACCTCCCCGAAGGGAAAAAATTTAAAAATCCAGCTACTATCTAAAAACTGAACGAAACAAGTAGCTGAAATCTAACTACAGAAAAGAAATCCCCACTGCTAGAACTTCGACATTCAGCATCTCCCCTATCCGACCCAAAAGAAAACGAAT
>NZ_JARXHX010000006.1 GCF_031127835.1 Pelagicoccus sp. SDUM812002 | reverse complement strand
AACCAAGGCCCGCTACGTGCGCCTGTACTCCGACGGCAACACCAGCAACGAGATGAACCACTACGTCGAGGTGGAGGTCTTTGGAGAGTACTAGGAAAGCCCTCTTTCTTTATTGGGTCCCAGCAGTTCTTTTGCTGGGACTCGCTTTTTGGCTGCGAAACGAAAGTTCGCAGCTTCGTCTTTTTCATGCGGACGAAGGCGTACAGTCGTATCAAGCTTGGCGTTTGATCGAAACGGGTGACTACCGCTACGACCCCAGCGAACATCATGGTCCGCTGCTCTACTATGTGACGAAATGGATGGCGCCCTTTTTGGAAGATAGTTCCGGCGCTCTTTCGGATGCTGGCATGCGGCGGGTCCCGCTCTTGTTTAGTCTCGTAACTCTAGTATTCGGGTTATCGGTCTTTCGGCGCTGCGGGGCAGGGCTGGCTCTACTTTGGGGGCTGCTTTTTGCTGCTGCTCCGCTGAACGTAATCTACGGGTCATACTTCGTGCAGGAGGCTCTGCTGGTCTGTTTTACCTTGGCGTTTTTGGTAGCGATTCACGGCTATTGGCAGCGTCCGTGTTGGATGTGGGCGAGTGTGGTGGGGGTTACGCTTGGCCTGATGCATGTTACGAAGGAAACTGTCGTATTGCATGTAGCCGCCATTGGATTAGCTCTTGTGTTGATCGCTTGGATACAGAAAAAAAGTATCCCTGTAGCCCTTACAGCGTTTTTTAAGCATCTGGGTCTTGCGGTTGGACTCGCCTTGCTCATGCACTGTTTGTTTTTCTCGTCGTTCTTTCGAAATCCGCAGGGAATTGTAGACGGATTCGCCACCTTCTTTAGCTATGCTGATAGATCACAAGGGCAGGGGCACGAGAAACCTTTCCTTTATTACTTGAGCTTGTTGTTGCCGCAGCGTCTAGAAGGGGTTCGCTGGGGGGAGCTGGCCTTTTTGGTTGCGGTTGTGGTTGGCGTGATCCGCAGCTTTCGGAAGGTGAGAGAAAACGGATTCTCCGCTTTTGTCGTATTGAGTGGAATTATCATGATAGTCGTGTATTCGGTGATTCCTTACAAAAATCCATGGTTGTTGCTCGGACCGTATTGCCTGCTCTCCTATGCTGCGTCTTTCGGCGTAATCGATCTTTTCCGGATGGGAATCATGGAAAGCGAGAGAGTTCGGAAATGGAGTTTATATGCTGCAGCGGCAGGGGTGTTGCTGTTTCTGGGCTTTGAGCTTCGGAGCAATTTGAATAAGGCGATTTATTTGTATTCCAGTGCAGCACGAAATCCCTATCTGTACATGCACACGACTCCCCGTTATGCAACGTTAGTAGAGCGTCTAAATTCAGTTAGCGAAAGCGAAGGGATAGCAGTTTATAGTCCGGATGCGTCTTGGCCTTTGCCGTGGCATCTGCGCGAAAGGGAGCGCGTGGGTTATTGGTCGGATCTGGAGAACTACAAGCCCAGAGGTATCGACTTGATTGATACGCGTTTACTACTAGGGAACGAATCTGTGATGAGTGATGGTGCCTTCTGGGAACTGCACGGTTTGAGGCCAAATACCTTGCTCGCTTTACGGGCGGAGGATGGAATCGCTGTTAAATGGATAAATGCGAATGCTAAGGATTGACGAAAAACCGGAGCTTTTCAGTTTTCGCCATGAGGCGATGGCGGCTGACCTAGTGGTTTCGCTTGGCGGAGTCGAAGAGGAGTACGCACGTCAAACGGCGCAGGCGTTTTTTGCGCGGGTAGATGAGGTGGAGGCCAAGCTAAGCCTCTATCAGGAAGGCAGCGATGTGACACGCATCAACCTTTTGCAAACCGGTGGCGAGACGCGGGTGAGCGAAGAGTGTATCGAATGTTTGCAGCTCGCAATGGTCGCGAGCGGTCTAACGGGCGAACGCTTCCATCCGTTCTTGGGAGTCGAATCATTGAGAGTGAAGGGAAATGTGCCTCCCTACTTGGACCAAATCTTGAATTCTGAGCCGAGCGGCGGACGGTCGTCTTCGGTGCAAATTGACCCAACAACCCGATATCTCAGAAAACTGAATACAGGAACGATTCTCGACTTCGGTGGCATTGGGAAAGGGTACGCCCTGGACCAAGGAATGCTGGAAATCGAGGATTGGGAAATTCCAGTGACGATGGCGAATTTTGGTGGGAGCACACTTTTGTTCAAGGCGTACGAAACTGAGTCACCTTGGACTGCTGCGTTGAAAGGAGTTCCTGTGAGACCCTTTAGGTCTGGAGCGTTCTCTAGCTCCGGAACGGGTTTCCAGGGTGAACATATTGTGAGCGGAGACGATGGCTCTCTCTTATGGGAACGCTGTTTTGCCCGAACCCCGTCGGCGGCCCTCGCGGACGCTCTGACGACTGGAGCGATGCTGATGGACGAAGCTGCGCTGGATTTGCTTTGCCAAACGGATCGTGAATTAGTGGTGGCAGCGACGAATATAAATGGGAGCTGGGGTGTTGAACGCTTCTGCGATTGGGGAAGCTGATTATGGACTGCTTTTTGGTCATTCCTTGCCTCAAGGAAAGCGAGCGAGTGCCAGTTTTCTTGCGATCGCTGTGTGAGGCGATCGAAGCGAGTCCCCACGAAATCGCTGTCCAACTGGTAGATGATGGATCCGGACCTGGGGAAGTGGAGCGATTGCGCCGCGTTGTATCCAAAATTCGAAACGATTACTCTTTTCTTACGGAAGTTTTCTCGATGAAAGAAAACCGAGGAAAGGGTGCTGCTATTCGCAATGGTTGGGCTTTGGCTCCCGACGACGTTCGTATCCTCGGATTTGTCGACGCGGACGGGTCGGTATCTGCTGCTGAGACTTTGCGGCTGTTTGGTGAGACTTCAAAAGAAACGGAGCCGTTTCTGGTGATGGCAAGTCGACGTGCGAAGGGCGCTCGTGTTGATCGCTCTCTATTGCGCAAGTGTGTGGCTGCGGGGTTCGCCAAATTGGTTCAGCGATCCTACGGTGTTCAAGTATTGGATACGCAGTGCGGCTGTAAGTTTCTGTCTGCGACTTGGTACCAAACGCATGACAGAGAGTTTCAAGAGGAAGGCTTCGGGCTGGATCTGGAATTGATCCTGAAAGCGCAGGGCACCGGATGCAATCTTCGTGAGGTGGGGATCGCTTGGCATGAGGAGCCCGGGAGCAAAGTGGGTTTTTCCGACGTCTGGACGCTTGGTAAGGCGATCGTACGGAAGCGAATCGGTTCTTGAGGAACCTGGGACAAATAAACGCCCTAGCCGTGCGGCTAGGACGTCCATTTAGGGGTAGGGTTGTTTTTTGTATCTAGTTCCTGCGCTTTTCAGCGCAGAGACTCGAATTTGTTATGCCTTACAAAGTAGAGGGCTGCGGTGGTAAAGAGAAGATAGAAACCGATTTCGTTTACTTTTTCTCCGTTGCCGAGAACCATCTGGCCGTAGGCGAGGGAGACGAACGTGAGCGCGATGAGGGCCAGTGCCCATTTTGTCTTAACTCCTGCGAGGAGCAAGAGTCCAAGTATTATTTCAACGTACCCGATACTGAACGCATAGAGGGAAACAAGGAAGCCGGGGATGTCGGTCTTTTCGAAAGTGCCGATGATCCACGCGGCGAACCCGTCGTAGTATTTGTCAAAGGAGTAGTCTCCCGACTCGTTTTTGAACTTTCCTAGTCCGGCGAGCAGAAATCGAAGTCCAAGGAAGAGACGGAGGGAAATGAAGGCCCAGCTTTCGGCTGACCAGTACAGGGGAGACCCGCTACGTTGGGCTGGCTTTCGTGGCATATGGGATATTTGGGTATGAGGTTCTAGCGAGGAACCGAGCGAGCCCTACGGCTAGGGTGTGCGCGGTTGGGGAAATGCCTGGGATATAGAAGATAGCTCTAGGGCTTGAGCCAACCTTGGGTAAAGAGCGTCGCCTTAACCTCGTCGTTCTCGAAGTGGAACCACTCCTTGTGGGTGACGCGCCGCATGAAGTAAGTGACTACGGTAGAGGTGTTGACGATGAAAAACGAGTAGAGAAGGGCGGGCCAAAGGATCAGGTTTGCTTGGCTCTCGGGGAAGCTCAGCAAGATGATAGCGAAGGCGAGCGGTCCGTTTTGGATACCTGTTTCGAGGGATACGGTGCGGCAGCTGCGTTTCGACATGCCGAGTCCGCGGCTAACCCAGTACCCGAAGAGGAATCCGCCGAGCCCTAGTCCGATACTGGTGAAGAGGATAGAGGGATCGGTTTCCAGCAGCTGGGAAAAGTTGCGCGGCAGCCAGCTGAGGATGAGGAAGAGAATAACAACGATACCGAGAGCGGCACCGGTCTCCTCCATGTTCTTGGCCCAGCGTTCGCTGCGGCTGCGCAGGAAAATGCCCCCAGCGACTGGGACGAGGCAGGCGGCGAGCGAAAGGACGACCTTACCAGTGTCGACCGTGAGGTTTTCGGCTTGGAAAGGACCGGTATAGATGGCCAACAAAATTGGCATAGCCAGTAGGGCGGCTCCCGTGGTGATGGAGCTAAGTGAAATACTGAGGGCGAGGTCGCCTTTGGCGAAGTAGTTGAAAAGGCTTGAGGTGGTACCTGAGGGACAGCAGGCGACGATGATGATGCCGATGGCCCAAGCGTTGGGCATTTGGAAGAACTTGGCCATGCCGAACGCGAGCGCCGGCATGATGAGGTATTGCGACATGAATCCCACTATGACCGGCTTCGGTGTTTTAATGGCCTCCTTGAAGTCCTTGAGGGAAAGGGAGCAACCGAGGCCGAACATGATGACTAGGATCATCACCTTGAGTAGGCTTTCCTCGAGTGGGGTAATCATTGTGACGTTAAAGTACCGCGGTGCACAGGGTTTTCCAGAAAATAATTTTTTACAAACGAGGCTTTTAATGGGGGATCAAGGATGGATAATCGCAGGTATCTGGGGCGAATCGCTTAACGTTGGTTGTGGCGCGACGATAGCCAATAGGTATGAAGCGTCTAATCATAGCTACGCTGGCTTTTGCCTGCGTTTGCTCGGCCCGAGACTTTAAACCGAACGAGTTGGAAATCGCAGCCCATCGTCGTGAGGTTTACCAGTTGGCTCGAGACTATGTGGTGAACACGTTTAACCTGCAGGTTCGCGACGAAAGCTCTTTCAATCCGGTCCGCTTCAATTCCCACGGGGTTTGGGGCGACTTCGAAGCTCGCATCAAGGAACTCGGTCAGGACCGATTCGAGGTTCAGGGCTGGGTCAATGCGGTGGGGAACCCCCGGAATCGTATTCGATGGGCTGTCCATATCCGCTATCAAATCGAGGATCCGCAAGGGTGGCGCTATCGCAAGGTCGACGAGGTCTACGTCAACGAACCCGAGTTTATCGGCTGGAAGTTTGGTGACTATCGGAGCCCTCTCTACCGGGCGGATTACGACCCGCTATTTATGGCCCGCGTCTTCAAGTAGCTACGAACTATTAACTTTGGTGGCTGCTGATCAGTCGAGCTTGGCCTTGAAGCTTTCGGTGGGGAAGTACTTGCCCGGGCACTGGGTGTGCTTGGGGTGGATCAGGGTGTGAGTGGTGACGCGAGCGACTGGGACTCTCGTTTTATCCATGAGGTATTTGACGAGGGCTTCGAGCGTCTCCATCTGCTTGTCGGTGGGCCGGGTTTTCGAGAAATCGCCCACGAGGCAAATTCCGATGCTTATTTGGTTGAGCGCGTAACTGGAGACGTGTCCCCCTTGGATTTGCTTTTTCCAGCGATCGCCGATGTAGAGTTCCCCGTCCTTCATTCCGCGGCCATTGCCGATTACGAAATGGTAGGCGAGGCCGTTTTCCATGCGGCGCTCGTTGCGGTGGTAGTTGTCCATGCCCTTGGCGGAACCGACCCGGGTAGCGCTGTGGTGGATGACGATGTGCTTCCACTGGCTGGTCTTGGTGCGAATACGCTCGAGGGTGGATTCGTCGGAGTTGGCTAGCTGGGGGCCTTGGGGTATTGGCGTTGTTCCAGGGGCGACAGGGATCTTGATGACTTGACCGATCTTGATGCGGTTGGCGCGCCGGATCGAGTTCAAGCTAGTCAGGGTGTCAAGGCTGACGCCGTACTTCTTGGCGATATCCGATAGGCTGTCGCCGGAGCGGACCTTGTATTCGATAATCGTGGAAGCGACAGGGGCGGTATTGCCTTCGCTTGGTAGAGGGATCTTGATTACCTGCCCGACGCTGATGCGGTTGGCGTTGCCGATGGCGTTGAGGGCTGTGATGGAGCGAAGCGTAACGCCGTGCTCCTTCGCTATGTCGGATAGGTTGTCTCCGGTTCGGATCTTATATTCGGTGAACTGGGGGGCAGGAGCGGGTATGTTGAGCTTTTGGCCGATAGAAAGGGTGTTGGCGTTGCTCAGGTTATTGGCATCTTTGATCTCCTGTACGGAGACCTTGTAGGCTTGGGCAATTTCGGTGAGGGTTTCGCCTCTGCGTACGCTGTGTACCGTCGCGGCCTCGGCAGTCGTAGTGACTGAGAAGAGGAGGAAGGCTGCGTATACAAAAAACTTATACATCACTGAGCGCTTAGGCTTTCTTGTTCTTCAAGCGTTTCTTGAGCTTCTTTAGTTTGCCCCAATCTTCTTTTCGCACGATGTGGCCCACGCAGTTGTCAGAGCCGCAGAGACAGGGGTGGTCCTTCCAATGTTCCAAGGCATAGCCGTAGTCGAAGGTGATCTCCTCGCCTTCCTTGATATCGCGCAGTGAAACGAGCCAGATTTCGCCGTCCACGTTTTGAGCTTCGCAGTTGGGAGAACAGGAGTGGTTAGCGAGGCGGGCGATATTCCAATCGAAGTTTCCGTCGATGTCCGTCTTGTCGTCCAACTCGAAGATGTAGACGGCTCCGACGTCTTCGACGAGCGAGAGGTCGTGCTGGTCGTTGGCCCGAGCGGTGGCAGTTTTCTTTTTCACCAACTCTCCGAGATACTGGATGACGTAATCGTCTTCAGGGATGTTTTGGGCGGCGAAAAGTCCGTGGTTGTGTATAGCGGAGGAGGAGGTGCGAACGTAGGGGAAGTCGGGAGGATTTCCGTCCTTGTCCAATCCGATGTACTTCGGCGCCTTTTTCTTGGAGGGTTTCTTGGATTTGGAATCTTTGCCCATGTGGTCAGAATTTGCGAGGATCAGGGGCGGGGAAGGTTTGCGAATTGGCTAGAGGAGAGGCGCTCGAAGGCAATCAATTTCTGTTTGCTGGTTTCGCCCCGAGCGATGCTTATCTGGTTTTTGGATACGCCGACCTGCTTGGCGAGAAAGGCGATGAGAGCTTTGTTGGCCTTGCCGTCTTGGGCGGGCGACTGGATGCGGATCTTGAGGGTGGACTCGTCTAGCCAGCCGGCGAATTCGCTTGTCGCTGCGTTGGGCACAACCTTGACAGAGAGAGTATGCTGACCTGTAGGGGAACTTGGCATGCTGCGGGCAGTCCTTATTGGGCGCTTGCGTTTAGGCTGCGAAGCAATTCTTAAAGGGGAGAGGGTTTTGATATGTTGAATCAGAAGAACAGAGAACCGAATTTTATCGAGAAGCGGAGAGCTGAGCCAAATTTCATCGAGAAACGGCGTCAGTGGAAGAGCAAGATGGAAAAGCCGCTTTCGCGCCGGACCTTGATGATGGTGCTACCGGCCCTCGTTTTGAGCGTTTTTGTCATGTTGTCAGCTCCCTACTTGAAGTTGATCATGGAGGAGTTTCTCAAGAAGGGTACCGAGATGAGCATGCCGATGGAGCTGAATCTCGAGGAGGTAGAGATGAAGGAAAAGGCGGGGCCGCCGCCTGATCCCGAGGCGGTGTTGCGTGAGGAATATCGCAAAATGCTGGAGGCTGAAGGCTTCGACTGGCGGCAGAAGCCGGAAATCGATGGTCCAGACCTGCGCTTCGCGAAGGAACGGAGCCTGGAGGTAAAGCCCGTCGATGTTGAGTTGCCAAACACGATGACGGAGCTTCGAGCAGCCTCGCAAGGCGCTGAAACTCCGTCAGATTAGTGTGTTTCCAACAAGATCCGGCGTGACGGCCGGGAAAGTTTTTCTGCGATTAGCAGGGGCTATAGTTGCCCAAGAGAATCGAGTCGGCGACGTGTAGGCTATCGCTCACGTCTGTAACGAGGTTCCAGAGCGTTTGCTCGCCTTCGCCGAGAAGGTTGAGCACGAGGAGGTCCGGTCCGAGTGCTTGGTCCGGGAGCTCGTCTACCTCTCGAATGACGCCAGTGATCCACTTCGCGAGATTGAGCAGGCAAGCCATCTTACCGGTGGTCTGGCAATCGAGGGGGGAGTACTGGAAGCGTATCGGGTCGGTGATGGCGCTGGGCATGCCCCAGTCGCTGAGAAGGTTAAAGCAAAGGCCTGATTGATTGAACTTCTGGAGGCGATTGTTCAGCTGGCCGATGTTGGTTCGTTCGTTGCTTTCGTCTGTTCCTGTTTCGAGGACTGCCTCTGCCAGGGAGTGGATCAGGCCGATGGTGTAAGCGCGCTTTTTGTCGATGTGGTGTTTCTCGGCAAGCGTTTCCATGCAGACGGCGCATGTAATGGCGCGTTTCCAGTGCTCGGAAGAGTAGGAGAGCTCGTCGCCCTTGGGAGGGTAAGAGTAAAGGCCCAACAAGTCGTACATGCGTTGGAAGCCGATCGCGGTGATGGCTTCTTCGATGCTGAGATAGCCCTCGGGCTTCTTTTCTGCCATCAGGTTCGCTTCTCGCAGAATACGGGTGGCGAGAAGGGGCTCGAGACGGATGAGGGGAAGGATCTCGTCGGGGTTTACGTTGCCCTCAGCCACGAGGCTGCGGAGGCTTTTTCCGATGCGGGATGCTGGGGCTAGGAGTTCGAACTGTCGCTGCAGGTCGTTGACTGTAGGATTGACTGGGTCCATGCCCAGCTTTTCGCCTCAGATCGGTCCACGTTTAGCGAGGGGTTCTAGTTTCGGTAATCGAGCTCAGCGGCCAACGAATAGCGCTGGATTTCCCGATAGGTGGCCGTGGTGTCTATTCTCTACCGCATTGCCGTGCCTAGCGCTTAGAGGACGGATTCTGAAAATAGCGACGGTCTTGCGTCCTTGGCTAGACTGCGATGACCGTCTGGGAATCGATCAGTCCGTACAGGAGGGAAATGGAGGAGCGGATGGAGCGGAGGTGCTTCAAATCGGTTTCGGATAGGTCGATTTGCCGGCCATTTGAAACCGTGCCGACTATGATGGAACGCAGCTGCTTGTCGAAGTTGACGGGGAGTATGATCAAGGAGCTGGTTTCGCCTGCTGCGTGAATCCACTCAGGGATGACTTTGCTGATCTTGCCAGCGTTGGTGTCCTGGATCAAAATATCTTCTTTGCGTGCGAGGCAGATGGAAAAGATGTCCTGTTTATCAGGACCGAAGATGGGACGGTTTTTGACTTTGCCGAAGAGTCCGCCCGAGCCGTAGCGAGCTGAGAGATTCTTCGGGTCGAATTCTTCCCGTGTGAACACGAGGCAGTTTTCGAGGTTCGCAGCCTCGCTGAAGGCGGTGCAAACCTCGTTGAACATTTCGTCAAGTTTCACTTTGGAACCAGGTACTAGGGCTGCTTCGATCTTCTTCTCGGCCGCAGCGAAGGTCTCGTTTGAGTAGGTCGTTCGTTCTGCCTCGCTCATCTCGAGGAGTGGCTTGTTTTTTAGCTGTGCCTGGATCTTGGCGTGGTCTGGGGGATCGGGAAGATGAGCCGAGTTCAGCCGTGCGCGAAGTTTGACGGAAGTGGGGGAGTTTTTCTCCGAGATCCCCACCGCGCGATTGAGGTCACTGATATTCTGGTCAACTTGTAGAAGAGCTTCGTTGACCGCCTCGATGCTGAGCGGGTAGCTGGCGGCGAATTCGGAGAGAACGCTGCTAAGCGCGTGGTTGAAGTTTTCCGGCGAAACATTTCCGTCGAAAACGACAGATGTGAGGGAAACTGCCAACTCGGACAGGATCAGAGCTTCGTCCTGAGAGGAGTAGGGCGGTCGAGACTTGGTTTCCTTGGATAGTTTCTGCAAGGCAGCCATGATCGACTTGGGCAGGTTGGTTTGCTTAAGGATAGCTTCGCCGAGGGAGAGCGGCGTTATCCCGAACACGAGTTCAAACGCTTGGTCTTCTGTCATGTCGAGTGCGTGCGAGCGGGCCAGCCGGTACTCCTCGAGCTTGAAGGTGGAAAGCAGCAGCCGCCCATAGTTTCGCAGCGAGGCGCAAACGAATAGTAGCTCCGACTCTTCCCCTTTTCCGGGGCTTTGGCTCAGCTGCTTGGCAAGCATGCCGCTGCAGATGCAGCGGGCTGCTGCCTGACGCTGTTCGTAGGAGTTGGCACCGTGGCTCGCGTTTTCCGCCAGCATGAGAGTAATTGCGAGATTCCGGATTTTTTCGAAGCCGACGGTGTGAATGGCGTCTGATATCGTGCTGACGGGCTGTACGCTGGGATTATAGCCGAGAGTGTTCGCTGCACTGATTACTTTTGCCGTTACGGTGGGGTCCCTTCCGATCAAGTCAGAGAGCTCGCTGATCGAGATGCTGAAAGCCTTGGAAGCCAGATTTTGGATTATCTGGATGATCTCGCTGATTGCGGTCGTCTTCTTGTCAGCCAGGGCCGATTCGATATCGATAATGGTTCTACGTGCGAGGGAGGGAGGCATTTAGGTTTTGAAACTACTATCTGAGGGTTCGTTATGGATAAAACAGCCCAGCTCTAGGAGAATAGCAACCCACTCAACTGGGGCGGTCAGCGTTTGGGGCGCTCTTTTACACCTGATTTGCAACAACTTGGATAACAGTGTAGTGGATAAGTTCTAAGGAACTTGTTGTTGCCTTGTTGTTGAAAATTATTTGGCTTCGGAGCGTCAAGAGACCCCTCCTTGGGAGTCTCTCTTTTTTTTCACGAAATGAGCAGTAGCATTTGGATCGGGCTGGCAGCTCTTGGAGCTGGATTCGCCGCAGCGTATTTCACTCTCAGGTGGTCCATGCGTAGGCTGCGGCAACAGGCTCAGGCAGAGGCGGACTCGGAGCTGGATCTAGCGCGCCGCAAAGCTGAGATCGAGGCCCTCGAAAGTCGGGCCAAGGTGGAACGTGAGATCGAAGGTTTACGCAGCGATTTCGAACGAGCCGAGCAACGAGCCGAGCTCGAAATAGAAATGAAGCTCAAGGAAATCCGCTCCCATGAGGAGTCGATTGGCCTGTTGGACCATCAGTTGCAGCTACGCCAGAAGCAGATCGAGAAGGAGCTCGAGGAGCTGAAGCAGAATCGAGACAGCCTTTCCCAAATGTCAGCCAACATGCAGCGCACGATGGCCAATCTCGCTTCGATGGACGTTTCAGAGATCAAGGAATCGCTGCGCGAGCAGGTTCGCCTCGACTGTCGTGACGAGCTCAAGAAACTTCGCAAGGAAGTGCTCGAACGCTCGGAGGCGGAGATCCAGCGCGAGGCTCGTCGGACCATGCTGGCCGCCATGCAACGGATAGCCAGCAAGCCGAACAACGATATCACCGCTGCCATCGTGCAATTGCCGAACGACGAAATGAAGGGCCGCATCATTGGCCGCGAGGGGCGCAATATCAAATGCTTCGAGACAGCCACCGGCACGACTTTGCTTATCGACGAATCGCCTAGCATGGTGATGGTTTCTTCCTTTGATCCGGTTCGCCGGGAAATCGCTAAGACCGCTCTCGAGCGCCTCGTGAAAGATGGCCGTATCCATCCTGCGACGATCGAAGAGTTTGTGGGCGACGCTCGCAATGACGTCGACCAAATCGTCGAAAACGCAGGGGATGCAGCGGTCGAGCACCTGAAGATTTCGCGCCTTCACCCGGAGATTATCACCCTGCTCGGCAAGCTGAAATTCCGCACGTCTTACTCGCAGAACGTCCTCGAGCACTCCGTTGAGGTAGGCTTCTTGGCTTCGATCATAGCCTCGGAACTGGGGCTTGATCCGAACGTCGCCAAACGAGCTGCACTCCTGCACGACATTGGCAAGGCGATCGATGGAGAGTACGAAGGCAGCCACGCCATCGTTGGCGCGGAATTTGTAAGGGCTCGTGGAGAGGACGACATCGTGGTCAACGCGGTCGCAGCCCATCACGAAGAGGTGCCGCCGGAGTCCCTCTATGCTGCTGTCGTCATCTTGGCAGACACCATTTCCGCGGTGCGTCCCGGAGCCCGAGCGGAAACGCTCACTTCTTATATCGATCGTTTGCGGGACTTGGAACAGGTAGCGCTGTCCTTCGATGGGATTCGCTGCGCCTACGCGATCCAAGCTGGACGCGAGGTGAGGGTCATCGTTGATCCAGAGCTGTCTGACGACGAGCATGCTCGGACTTTGGCGAGGGATATCCGCGACAAGATCGAAGCGCAGCTGGAATTTCCGAGCTCGATCCGAGTGACGGTGGTTCGCGAGCAGCGCTTTATTGAAACCGCGAAATAGCGAGTGTCGAACCGCGGCTTCGGCGCGTGCTTTTGCACCGAGTGTCTACAGGCAGGAATATGCGTTTCTCTAGAGCTCGGTTGCCAAGCGGGCGCTGAGATCGGTGATGGCTGCTCCTAGCTTTGCTCCGACTCCCACGTTTCCGTCGTGCCCGGCGATGTGTAGCTTCACGGCTAGGTCCTTCAGGGTCGTGATGGTCTCGATGGCCTTTTCGTTACCCACAGCTTTAGCTTCGAGAGCAGTAAGCGTAGGGGTCATGGCGACTTCGAGGTGATGGAATTCAATGGACTGCCCGGCTGCCGCAGCAGCGACGGATTCGCTGGCGAGCAAGCTCAGGCGGGCAAGCAATTGAGTCTGGTCGTAGGTACCGATGTCTGCGTTTTCCCAGGCCTGAGTCTCGCGTGGGGCAGAGTGGACATCGTCCATGGCAGAGTCGGAGCAGCCTGCGAGTAACAAGGTGGCGGCGAAGGTGGCGGCAGTGAAGGTCTTCATGATGTTAAGGGACGTGTTTATTGGTTGAGTGTTTGGACAACGGACTCGTGCAAGTCTGAATTGCTAGCAATGCAAGAATCTCCTTTAGCCGGATTTCCGCCGAACCAGTCGGTGATCACTGCTCCGGATCCCCGCAAAACGGGTACGAGGGCCATGATGTCCCAAGGGTTGAGAATAGGATCGAGCATGATATCCGCCTTGCCACTCGCTACGAGGAAGTAGCCGAAGCAATCTCCCCAAGTCCGGCAGAACTTTGTCTTGCCGAGAAGCTCTTCGAAATTGGCTCCATTTTGGTAGCGTGGGATGGATTGCGCGTCAGTGGTGAGTACAATTGCCTCATTAAGGGGCACGCCGCTACGAGCTCTGATAGGTTTCGAGTTGCAGTAGGCCGTTTGGTTGTCGCCGGAAATGCGCTTGTGGATGACGGGGTAGTTGATCGTACCGAAGAGCGGCTCGCCGTCTTTGAGCAGGGCGATCATGGTTCCGAAGAGAGGTGTGCCGGCTGTGAAGGTTTTCGTACCGTCTATGGGATCGACAACCCATTGGTAGTCAGCGGATTCGTTGAGGTTTCCGAATTCCTCTCCCATGATGCCGTGCTCCGGGTAGAGCGTCTCGATCGCGTCCCGAATCATCTGTTCGGTTTTGCGGTCGGCCTCGGTGACCGGGGTATCATCGCCCTTGGAAATGACCTCGAGATCTGGCGACTCGAAGTACTCGAGGATGATACGTTCTGTCTCCTTGCAGAGCTTGCCGGTGAAGGCGTCGAATTCTTCGAATTGCATAAGGGAGGCAGATTGCTGGCCCTTTGCGTCCTGTTAAACATAAAAAGCTTCCTAAGGATTCCCTCGTATATCTAGTCCCTTGCAAAGAGCCGCAAAATGGATTTCCTGCCTTCTATGGATCCTTATTGGGACGACATGCCTATCCACGTCATCGATTTCGAAGGCGGACCCCATTGCGGGATTGTGGAGTTTGGCGTGGTCACTTTGAAGGGTTCTCGCATCGAGGAAGTCTCAACGCGACTCTGCCAGCCGAAGGCCAAGATTTCCCGCAAAGAGCAAGCAACCCATGGGATCAGCAATGAAGCGGTAAGTGGCTTGCTCCCTTTCGCTCAAGAATGGGATCGCTTCGCTCACCTGCGCGAAACCGGACCGCTTGCTGCCCACTTCGCATCCGCGGAAAACTCTATGCTGAAAGCAGTGTTTCCTTACGCCCGTCGGAGCGAGAATTGGATGAATCCCGGAAGCAAGGGAAATGACTGGGGGCCTTGGATCGACACCGGGTATTTGTATCGCAACTACGGTGACGACGGTTCCACGCTCAAGCTGGAGGATTTGGTGTTGCGTTGGGAATTGCAGAACGAGCTCGACGAGCTGGCAGCTAAATACTGCCCGCTGGACCGCCGACACTACCACTGCGCCCTTTACGATACGTTGGCGAGTGCCCTGCTGCTGCTGCTTTACTGCAGCGAGTTGCGCGAAGAGAGGGCGACTATTCCACAACTCCTCATCGAGAGTCAGGGTAGTGCCGCCCGCAAGCAGGCTGCTGAGCAACAGCAACTGTTCTGAGTCCAGGCTACTTTACTGTGTCTCGACCTCTTAGGCACGAGCGATAAAAGGGTGGCCAAGCCAGTGTTGCTTTGGATTATCCGCCGCTATGACTGAAGTACAATGTGTCTATCATGATCGCGCTCAGCTGGGCGAAGGCGTCTTCTGGAGCGAACGAGATAAGAAGGTCTTTTGGATCGATATCGAAGGGCATCGCGTTTGCCGCTTCGATCCTGCTACCGGAAAAAACGATTCCGTCTTTGTAGGGCAGCAGGTGGGCACTGTCGTTGAAAACGCTTCTGGCGGCCTCGTGGTAGGCCTGAAGGACGGCGTTTACGCTTTGGACTTCGAGACTGGCGTGTCGGTGAAGTGGTGCGACCCGATGGAAGGAGATCCGGATAATCGACTTAACGATGGAAAAGCGGGTCCAGACGGTCGCTTCTATGTAGGTGGGATGGGGCCGGATGGAGGGCAGTCCCTATACCGTATCGACAATAATACTACAGAATACGAGGTCATTGAGACTGGAGTGACCTGCTCCAATGGTCTTGCGTGGGGACTCGATCACAAGACTTTGTATTATATCGACAGTCCGCAGCGCGTTGTTTGGGCCTACGATTTCGATTTGGAAACTGGAACTGCTTCGAATCGGCGAGTGGTTGTCGATGTACGCGGCGAAGAATGTGTACCGGATGGGATGACAATTGATGCGGAAGGCAAACTATGGGTTGCCTTCTGGGAAGGTTGGGGAGTTCGTCGGTACAATCCGGATACGGGGGAGTTGATGCAGGAAATCAAGCTGCCAGTTGCCCGAGTGACAACCTGTGCATTTGGCGGTGAAAAATTGGATACACTCTACATTACCACAGCAAGTGTAGGCTTCGAAGAATCTGACTGGTTAAGGGAGCCGGAGGCTGGCGGGCTCTTTTGCTGCAAGCCGGGAGTACGTGGGTTGCCAAGCTTTCAGTTCGAGAGAACTTAGCGTCGGTTTGGCTCACGTGGCGCTGAGTAGTTCTCGAAGCGTGATAGGGAGTGGCGCTGGGTGGTGTCGGCCTTTCCTCCACCCTAATCCACTAGTTAAATATCAGGTAGCTTGAATTGCTATTTTCGCGTAAACTTTAGCTGCCTTAAACCGAAGAACCACTTGATCCAAAATGCGCCAACTCGATCCTAAGACAAGCCACCTGAGAGCTCGCTCCCTAGAGCCTCCTTTGACGTCCCCGCCTGACGAAATGTCCTTGCTGGAAGCTTTCGGGCCTCTAGTCCGTGAAGTAGAGGAAAACATCGAGATGTATTTTTCGGATTTAGCATCAGCTTCAGACACGATCTCTGGCGAGTGCTTCGATGACGACACACATGCCAGCTTTTACGTGGCGTCTCGTGAAGTCATCTCTCAGGGACTCAAAACCCAGCTCGAGTTTCTGAAGGACAACGCCCCGCATGCGTTCTCGATCCTAATTCGCAAAGCCGGCCTCAGTTTGCCCTGCTGAATCCCTCGCAAGCTAAGAGGTGGTAGTCGGAAATAGCTGTCTCGTTGACGCTTCTCTCAAAAGAGATGGTAGGCCCGCTCGGACTCGAACCGAGGACCAATGGATTATGAGTCCACTGCTCTAACCAACTGAGCTACAGGCCCACTGAATATAGTGGAAGGTTGGGTTTTTGCTGTTAGAAAGGGCCGTTGTCAACCCCGACGCGAACCTGATTTGCGTCGAAGGATGGGTTCCTTAACGGGCTAGGATTGAGAATAGGCTTAGTGGTGCGGCTCCGATTACGTCCATTGCGGTCACAGCTCGCGGCTTTTGTGTCGAGGAGAGGAGCGGGTCGGGCGATTGGCAGCTCTCGCAAAAGGACTTGGCGCGGATCTTTCTGGGAGGGTCCCATGAGGATCGGTTTCATTACTGTCGGCAGTCTGATTCTGTGTATTACGATTGTAGCCGGATTTTGGGCACGATGGGTATGGATCGCTTCGGTGGTTATAATGCCTTTGTTCGTTTTAGGCGTTTACGACCTGTTTCAGAGGAAGCACACGATCCTGCGAAACTTTCCATTGGTCGGACACTTCCGTTACATGTTCGAGGCGATATCTCCGGAGATTCAGCAGTATTTTATCGAGCGGCACACGGATGGAACTCCCATTTCGAGAAATCATAGGTCGATCGTCTACAAGCGATCAAAAGATAAGAATTCCACGCATCCGTTTGGCACAGAAGGCGATTTGTACTCCTCTAAATACGTCGGCCTAAAGCATTCAATGTATCCGGCTCCAGTCCCAGAGGAAGAACTTCGCGTAACCATTGGCGGACCTGATTGCCGGAAGCCTTACTCCGCCTCTTTGCTAAACATTTCTGCGATGAGTTTTGGCTCGATCAGCTCCGCGGCGGTCCTCGCGATGGGAAAGGGTGCGAAGAAAGGCGGCTTTTACCAAAACACAGGGGAAGGCTCTTTGAGCGACTATCACCTTGAGGCAGGTGGGGATGTCGTGTGGCAAATAGGTACGGCCTATTTTGGCTGCCGTACAGAAACCGGTGGTTTCGACAAGCATGCATTTCGCGAGCGAGCGACTCTAGACGCAGTTAAGATGATCGAGCTAAAGCTTTCGCAAGGTGCGAAGCCCGGGGAAGGGGGTGTCCTGCCGGCAGAGAAGAATAACAAGGAAATCGCCCGGATTCGAATGGTTGAACCAGGAACTCTGGTTCACTCCCCAAGGGGGCATCGAGAGTTTCAGGACGCGGTCGGGATGCTGGATTTCTTAGTGATGTTGCGGGATCTCTCCGGTGGAAAGCCGGTGGGGATAAAGCTTTGTATCGGACGAAAAGACGAGTTTCGGAAGCTGTGCAAGACGATGATAGAGCGGAATGTGACCCCGGACTTTATCACCGTGGACGGAGCGGAAGGTGGCACAGGTGCTGCCCCGTTAGAGTACTCAGATTCGGTCGGTATGCCGATGGAGCCGGGTCTTCGATTCGTACGCGAAACTTTGCGGGAGTACGGGCTGCGGCCGAAGATCAAGCTGATAGCTAGCGGCAAGATTGTGACCGCTTTTGACGCAGTTAGCGCCTTGGCCTATGGAGCGGACCTTTGCAATTCGGCTCGGGCATTCATGTTGGCGACGGGCTGTATCCAAGCCTTGCGGTGTAATACGAATCGCTGCCCGACTGGAATCACTACGATGGATCCCAAGTTAACGGTGGGCCTCGTGGTGGAAGATAAATGCGAGCGAGTGGCCAACTTCCATCGAAATACTCTGAGAGCGGTGCGAGATATGATGGCATCCTGTGGAGTGAGTGAACCGGGCGAGCTCGACGAATCTATCTTTCTTCGCGGTAAAGAATGGCGTCACCTTGGGGGCAGTGGGGTCGGTTGAATCGGTCATGTTCCCTTTGCAAAATAAATTTGTAGCGGTGCAAAGCGCATCGAGCGAGCCCGGCTTTGGCAACAGTCGAGCGGGAGTTACCCGAGTCGTTTTCTGCTCGCGGTAAGATAGCGATAACGATCTGCGTTCATCGTCAATATCACCTGCCCTAATTCCAGTTCTAGCCGACGCATCCCGCTTAGTCTCTTGTGCTGCTTATTCCAGGCGCGGCGAAACCCGATCCGATTCCATGGGGCTTTTCTTTGAGCAGCGATGTCTCGCTCAGCAGTCGACACCCTCAAACCGCGAAGGTCAGGTTTAAGTGATCTATGAATTTAAGCCAGTAACGTCACGATAATATGGATACACTAGTATTTAACGTGAAGTCGGATCGAGTCACTTGCACATTCGTCGACCGGAGCTAAGCCATTGGCACCCCCCACGCGAGATCTGTCGAGCGGCAGACATGTGGGTCGGCAAAGAGCTCGCTAGCTCACTCTTCTCGTGTGCTGACATGCGCTCATTGTCCAAAACTTGGCTTAACTCTTTTTTCATAGATCCTATTGACGTAATTCAAGAGTCTGAGTTTTCTTCAGTCTGTGGAGCGCCTCAACGGGAATCGAGACGGAGAGAAGGATACTATGCTGGAAGAGAAGTCCAAAGGGCGGCGCGTCCTTTTGGTGGAAGATGACAAGAATCAGCGGAGGATGTGTAGCATAGCCTTCAAGCTTAAGTTTCCCCAGCACGAGATGAAGGCTGCTGGCACGGCTCGTGAGGCCCTCGAGATCGCTCGCGAATTCAGGCCGAATGTGATCTTGGTTGATTTTGGTCTCCCAGACATGGATGGCTGCGAGTTGTGCGGGTGTTTGCGTGGCGAAGCGGGCTTAAGCGACTCGATCGTGATCTCGTTGTCGGGGCGTGGCGAACCCGCCGATTTTAGGCGGAGCGAGAACGCCGGCTTTACGCGGCACATGGTGAAACCGCCGGACCTGGACCTGCTTGAGAGCTGGTTTCACGATTGAGGGGGATCGCATCGTTTTATGCGCCGCTCGGCTTTTTTTGGAAAAGCGAGATTGCGAACTCTTTTTCTGACACGTTGACAGGCCAATGAAAAAGTCAGGTCCAACTGAGAAGTCGGCATCGAAACGCGGTGCCAAGGCCAAGGGCGACGGGTCGGCTACGGGAACTCGAAACGATGTTGAGGTGCCGTGCGTGGTCGTTGGGGTTGGCGCTTCCGCAGGCGGTTTGGGCGCGTATCGGGAGTTTTTTGAAGCGACACCTGCTAACTGTGGTATGGCTTTCGTGTTGGTGCACCACATGGACCCAAGATGTGAGAGCTTGATGGCGGAGCTGCTGTCGAAATCCACCCGCATGCCGGTAGTGGTGGCGGAAAACGCGATGCCTATTCATCCGAATCGTGTGTACTTGATTCCCCCCGGCAAGTTCATGAAGGTAGTCGGGAGCGGGCTCTACTTGGAAAAACCGGTGTTGAGTAACGGTATCCGCAAGCCGATCGACCATTTCTTCCGATCTTTAGCCGATCAATGCCGAGACAGGTCGGTAGCGGTGGTATTGTCGGGAACTGGTGACGACGGATCGGTTGGGCTGCAGGAGATCAATGGGCTGGGCGGGATCGTTCTGGTCCAGGAGCCGGAATCTGCAGAGTTCGATGGTATGCCGCTCAACGCCATAGCGACCGGCTTGGTCGACTTCGTGGTTCCGGCGTCGGAGATGCCCGAGGCGATCGCGAAATATAACCAGCACCGCTGGATGCCCAAGGAATCTGGTGAGACGATGGCGGCATTGCCGTACCGTCATCATTACGATGCGATCGTGGACGTGTTGCATGCACGGACTGACTACGATTTTTGCTGCTATAAGCGAGGCACCCTAGGCCGCAGGGTTCAGCGACGAATGGGTTTGCTGCGCCTAAATTCAGTGGAGGATTACCTGAGGTTGCTCCGTGAGGATGAAGGTGAGGGCAAGCAGCTTTTCAAGGACTTGCTGATCAGCGTGACTGCTTTTTTTCGCGAGGGTAGAGCTTGGGATTTTTTGCAGAAAGAGGTGATCTCCAAGATCGTGGCGGACAAAACGGCTGATGAGGTGGTGCGCATCTGGGCAGCGGGTTGCGCCACGGGTGAGGAGGCGTACAGCTTGGGCATGGTGGTGCTGGATGAAATCGCTCGGCAGGAAAAGAAACTGAGTTTGGTTTTGTTTGCGACCGACCTCGACGAGGCTGCGATCGACCGAGCTCGACATGGCGAGTATCCGGGCAGTATTTCCGAAGACGTAAGCCAGGAGCGTTTGACGCGCTACTTCGTAGAGACCGAGCAGGGCAACTACCGGGTTAGGAAAGCCTTGCGAGAGTCGATGGTATTCGCCACGCAAAATGTGATCAGCGATCCGCCGTTTTCGAAACTCGACGTTGTCTCCTGTCGCAACCTACTTATCTACCTCGAGCCCCACGTCCAGAGGGAGCTGTTTAAGACCTTCCATTTTGCCTTGAGAAAGAGAGGCTACCTGTTTCTCGGAACGAGTGAAACGATTGGCAGGCAAGGAAACTTGTTTGAAGAATTATCGAAGACATGGCGGATTTACCGAAAAGTCGGTGTCGGAAAGCCAGTCGCGCTTCGCAATCCCCCCGTTGCCAAAATGAACAAGAATAAAGTCAACCATCCCGCCAAGTCATTCGAGCCTAGGGTGTCGCCTGTGGAAATATCCAAGCGTCTGTTGCTGGACCGTTTCGCGCCGGCCTGCGTGGTGATTAGCCAGACCCACGAGATCCATTACTTCCAAGGTGCGGTGAGGGACTACTTGGACTTCCCCAGCGGAGAGCCGACCCATAATTTGATGTCAATGTGCACGACGGGGCTTCGCAGCGCGCTGCGCAAGGCGGTGCAACAATCCTTGCAGGACGGGAGTGCGGTCGACGGCGTCGCTCCCGAGGTAGCTCGCGGGCGGGAGAAGGTAAGCGTATCGTTCACGGTCGAGCCTTTGATGCAGGAGCGGCTAAAGGGCGGCTTCTTGCTTATCACGTTTCGGGATACGGAGCTGGGTGGAGCAAGGGGATCCTCTTCGGCCAAGGGCAAGGGAAATACAAAAGCCAAGGTGGCGGAAGTCAGCGCGAAACCGGAGAACGGAGCTGACGACCGTTTGGCGGCGCATGCGATTCGCCGGCAGTTGGAGCACGAGCTGCAATCGACGCGTGAGGACTTGCAGAGCACGGTAGAGGAGTTCGAGACCTCGAACGAGGAGCTGAAGGCTTCCAGCGAGGAGGTCATCTCGATGAACGAGGAGTTGCAGTCGACCAACGAGGAGCTGAAGGCCTCCAACGAGGAGGTCTTGTCGATGAACGAGGAGCTGCAGTCGACCAACGATGAGCTGGAGACTTCCCGATCAGCGCTGCAGTCTCTCAACGAGAAATTGAGCGCCGTCAACAGCGAGCTCGAGGCCAAGATGAAGCAGGTCGAGGAAGTTAACAATGACCTCACGAACCTGCTGAGCAGCACGGAGATCGCGACGCTTTTCCTGGATACGGACTTCCGTATCCGCCGCTTCACGCCAGCCACCACGAGTCTGTTGCACGTCATCGACAGCGATATCGGTAGGCCGGTGAGCGATCTGGCTCCAAGCTTCAATGACGAGCAGCTCTACCGGGAAGCACGTCAGGTTCTCGCGAAGCTGACGCCTATCGAGCGCGAAGTTTACCTGTCCCCGAGCTTGGATACAAGAGATGACGACGAGGTGGAGCTGCCGGAAAGCAAGACGGCCTGTTTCATGCGGCGTATTCTGCCGTACCGTACCAGTGACAACCGGATCGATGGAGTGGTCGTCACCTACACGGACATCACGCGCTTACGCAATTCCCACGTCCAGCTCGAGTTACGGGAGAGGCAGGCCGCTACGGTTTCGGAGTTGGGACAAACCGCTCTCAGCGGCACGCCGATCGACAAGCTTTTCCAGTTGGCGGTGGAGGCGTTGCAGACGACTCTAGGCAGCGATTTTTCCAAGGTCCTCGAGTTGCGTTCTGACGAAGGGAAGCTCTTGCTTTCGTACGGCTTAGGGTGGAAGCCCGGCTTGGTGGGTAAGGCGAAGGTCGATGTCGGAGTCGCGTCCCAAGCCGGTTACACCTTGCAGAATAGGGGGCCGGTGTTGGTGAAGGATTTGCCGAAGGAGAAGCGTTTTCAGGGGCCGCAGCTGTTGACCAGCCACGGAGTGAAGAGCGGGGTCAGTATTATCATCGGCAGCTCGGATAAGCCCTGGGGGATCTTGGCAACCCATAGCAAGAGTCCGGATTATTTCACGCTAGACGATGCAACCTTCGTGCAGTCCATCTCCAATATCCTGTGGGAAGCCATCCAGCGCGAGCAATACGAATGGGATTTGGAACATCGATTGGCGGAGATCAGCGCGGTTTACGAAAATGCCCCGGTAGGGTTATGCCTTCTGGATACCGACTTGCGGTTTGTTCGGATCAACAAGCGTCTGGCGGAAATGAACGGCAAGACCGAGGAAGAACACGTCGGTCATCGGTTTCCGGAGCTGTTCCCAGGTATCGCGAGTACCTTGCAGCCGATCTTCCGCGGGGTGCTTGAGAGCGGTATGCCAGTGACTGACCTGGAGGTTGAAGCCAAGATAATTGACGAAAAACCTAGGCTGTTCTTGGCGAGCTATTACCCGCTCTTTTCGGGAGCCGCAATCGTGGGGGTCAATTGCGTGGTGCGTGACATCACGGAGCAGAAGCTGGCCCTACGGGCGATGCGGGAGACTGAACGGCGCTTGAGCCTAGCTCGGGATGCGGCGCGGCTGGGGATTTACGACTTCGATCTCAAGGCGAATCTGATGAAGGTCGACTCCAGAGTGGGCGAGCTGTGGGGCGTGGATTCGAACGCGCTCGTCAGCTACGAGGAATTCGCGAAAGGTATCCAGGACCACGATCACGAGCGCGTGAAACAGGTGGTCAATAAGTCGATCGACCCGCAGACAGGTGGACATTTGGACTTAGAATATGAGTACACGAACGCCAAGGATGGGATCACCCGTTGGTTGTTCGGAACAGGGGAGGTCATATTCTATGGCGGCGAGGCGGTTCGCATGGTCGGGACGGTGCAAGATATAACGGAGCGCAAGCAATCGGAAGAAAGCTTGTTGCGAGCGGATCAGCGTAAGGACGAGTTCCTAGCGGTCCTAGCACACGAACTGCGCAATCCGATGGCAGCTCTCTCGACGGGGCTGAACGTGATGAAGCTTGCACATGACGATGAGGAGACGATTACGGAGACGCGCGAGATCATGGAAAACCAAGTCCGGCAATTGACGAACTTGGTAAATGACTTGATGGACGTAGCGCGCTTCACACGAAACAAACTCGAGCTGCGCAAGGAGGTCGTCTCCCTAGCGGATATCATTCGAGATGCGGTCGATACTGTGTATCCACAAATCCAAGACGAGGACCACGAATTGGTCGTGAAGTTACCGAGGAGGGCAGTGCACGTCGATGCCGACCGTAGTCGGATGTGCCAAGTGATCGCGAACCTGTTGACGAACGCAGCCAAGTTCACCCCGAAAGCGGGAAAAATCGAAATTTTGGTACGAAACGTACGGGGAAGTAAGGTTTCCATTTCTATCAAGGATAGCGGTATCGGTCTTTCCGAGGAGGAACAGGCTGTCATCTTCGATATGTTCACTCAAACGGGTTCCAACTCCGGAGTTCAAGCGGCGGGCTTGGGGATCGGGTTGACGCTCGTCAAAGGCTTGGTGGAGAAGCATGGCGGCGCGGTTTCGGTCACCAGCGACGGAAAAGATAAGGGCTCTACCTTTGTTTTGACTTTGCCGCGCACGGAGCGTCTGCCAGCAGCGTCGCAGCTGCCAGACGGTACCTCAGGACGGAAGGATGGCACTCCGCTCAAAGTCCTAATCGCAGACGACAACGAAGCGGCCTTGCGAACTCTCGCTAGTGTATTCACTTTAAAAGGACACGTCGTGAAAGTAGCGGAAGACGGAGAAATCGCCGTGGAGCAAGCCGCGAAATTCCGCCCAGACTTGGTAGTCATGGACATCGGAATGCCTAAGCTGGAAGGGCACGAAGCCATACGACAGATGAAGCGCCGTAAATGGGCGCAGCACTGCCAATTCGTAGCCTTGTCGGGCTGGGGTCAAGAGAAGGACAAGGAGAAAGCATTGGCGGCAGGATTTGACCGGCACCTCACCAAGCCTGCTTCGATAGATGAACTAGAAGAGGCCCTTTCCACCGCAGTGGAAAGGACCTCAAAATAGCATTTAGGAGTTTTGAGGGCGCGTCAGGCCTTAGCCTTGTTTCACCTTCTCGCCTGCTACGCTGATTGACTTGGCGACCAGCACGCTGCGATTCTCGATGCTCTCTTTCGAGCCTTCAACGCGTATGTTGTCGCCCTCGCTGAGGTCGAGATCGCTTAGGCTCGTATCGGCACCGATGTCGACAGTGGCGGCGTCTCCGTTCTGGAGGCGCAACTTTATGAACGTGCGTTCTCCTTCTTCGGTACTGAGACGTTTCTTTTCGTAGTCCTCCACGGTTCCGGACAGGACAATATAGTCGTCCTGCTGGCTTTGATTCGAGCTTGACTCGTCCTGGGCCGTTTGGCCGCTATCCGCTCGCTTTGCATCCTGCAGCTTTTGCTCCTCCGAGAAGGTCAAAGCACGTTCCAGATTGATGGAGCTACCGTCGTCTGTTTCGAGTTCGGTGGCTATGAAGACGTTTTGCCCGTTTATTTGGCCCCTGTTTCCCATGAGAGTGATATCGTCTCCTTTCTTAAGATCTGCGAGTATTAACGAGGAGTAGCCGAGATCGATGATGGCGCTTTTGCCATTGTCCAGTTTGATGCGAGCCAAGGAGTGGTTCATGTCGAACCCTCCGGAGTAGCGGAGATTCATCTTGCTAAAGGCTTCCACCGTGCCGCTGACTTTTTTCAGGGATTTCCCATCATTTTTTTGGGCATCGGAAGAGAGAGCGTTGTTGGAAGCGTTCTGATCGGCGCTTGGAGTTGCGGCGCTCATGTCCTCTTCGTCGAAGCTCATTTTGTAGCTGAAGGCTTCGTTGTAGGTTCCGTATTCCGCGACCCAGTTGTCTTCCTTTTCGCTCCAGACGTAATGCACGCCGTAGTTGTAGTCGGGAGTGAGCGCGTCGGTAGACCGGATGTCTGAGGTCCAAGGGGCGGTGTTCCAGTAGTCGCTGCCGTAGTCTAGGTCATAGTCGAGCGCGTCATTCTCGTAGTCGATCGAGCTGTCGTCGTCGAACCAGTCGGAGGGATCATACCATTCTTCGGCGTGATAGCCTTTTTCGGGATCCCATTCAACGGCCTGTCCGAAACTTGGGTTTGGGATTAAAAACGCTAGAGGCATTCCGATCGCTATGATGCGGTTTAGTCGTTTCGTGTTTAGTTCCTTAGTCATGTTAGGTTCAGGTTGGTGTTTTCTCTATTGAGGACGGATTTGCTTGTCCGCCAGCGATTGATAATAACAACTTTTGCACGGTACGTGCCAACGGTGTTTAAAGAGGGAATTGGGGGTATGGAGTGAATGGAAACTGCGCTTTGCATAAGGGTAGTTGTAGAACGCATTCAGCGAGCGAAGATGTTTTGTCGTAAGCTAAGCACGTGCCTTATACTATAAAATGAAGCTAGCCGAGTTTGGCGGAACTCGGCTAGCGGGGGGGCGGAGCCGCGAACGGCTCCTTAAACTGTATAAGCTTTTTGGAAGCTCTGTATGGCTATTTAGTAGCTACTTACATTGATCGAGTTAACAATCTTGAGGTCGCTGTGTTGCTCTGCGAGATCGGCGGCATGCTCTTTGGCGTCTTCGCTACGCACGGTTCCGCGGAGGACGATTCGGTTGTCTTCTTTTTCAACCATGATGCCAGAGAGATCCTTCTTGTTCTTGTCAGACTGGAAGGCGTTGCGGATCATCGATGTGTCGTCATCGAAGGACTGCTTTGCGCTGTAGGTGTTGTCGTCTTCCATATCGATTGGATCTTGCTCGGCAAGGGCCACGATCTGCTGCTTGCTAGCTGCGAGAGTGTATCTTTCTTCAGCTGCATCCCATGTCAGGCTGTTAGCTGGTACCGCCACGATATCGTCGCCGATGCCAAACACACCCCCTACTGAGATAAAAGCGGTCGCTTGTCCACGTTGACCCCACTGTGCGCTCATCGCGTTCTGAGAGTCTTTCATATCCTTGTTTTGGCCATACTGCGAGGAGGACTGCTTCGATTCCATGTCATTGTCGGAGCCCATCAGATCCGAGTCGGAATGAGACTTGCCCAAGGTGAGCCCGGCGATGCTGATGTCCGCGACGTCCCCAATCTTTTCCCCGCTGCTATCGTAAACGGATGCTCCGATCAGGTCCTTAGCGGTAGTCTGGCGGTCCAGTGAATCCTGGGTGACGCGTCGGATGTCCATTTCGCTTAGGGTGCTGCTTTGGGAGTGCTTGTAGCCATCTTTATCTTTGGTTTCGCTTTTGGCGTAGGCGCCAGTAGTTGCGAGACAAAGTGCGGCGAGAGTTGCGGGTACTAATCGTAAGGTATTCATTATCAATAGATTTTTTTAAGGTTTCAGAGTATATAGGTTACTATTTGTATATTCAATCGACTGCCGTGCAGTGATTGAGGCTCCTTATTGCTTTGCTCGTGCCAACTTTCCTACGGCGTTTCTAAATATTATGAAAACAGGGTGCTTTGAGGCGTCCTGCCGAGGGGATGCAGGGTTTTCACTCTCTATAAAGAGATATCTAGAACAGCTAAATATAGTAGAAGCCTACCTTTAGAATATCGATATGAGTCTACGTAAGGCGGGCAAATTGCAGTATATTCCGTGCTAGATCTGTGCGTTTTGAGTGAGCACAGCCGCTGGAACTCCACGAGTCGACAGGGCTGTCTGCTATTTCAACTCTGTTGCCGCGAAGCAAAGCTATGGATTTGCGGATCCCAGATTGAGACCACCCCGCCTTAAGTTAAAATGGGTGAACTGTGGACACTTTTAGAGATGTCCTGGCGCCTCGAATAAGATCTTCTTGAGTGTGGGCTCCCAGAGACTCGGGTCGAGTTGCTTGATGAGACGGTAGAGCCGCTTCAGCTCGTAAGCGTCCTCGAACGCGTCGGCCCAAGCGCCGGGATTGTGAGGTTGAGAAAGGTCTGCCAGAAAAGCGGCTGCCTGGGAGGTCGACAGCTCCCAAGGGCTACCTTGCAAGGCGGCCTGGACGGCGGTTTCGGAAAGCGGCAGGTCGAGAAAAGCGAGAGCTCGTAAGGCCTCTAGGGGAGTAAAGATAGGACCGGTACCGAAAGCGGTCGCGTGGAGCCGATTGAGGTCCTGCAGACGCACCTCTAATTCATCTTGCGAACTCAGGTAGCGAAGGCGTCTAGCGGAGCGTGAATTCCGAGTGAATCCGGCGGCGTGTGTTTGGAGTAGGGCGTGCAGCGGGTCGAACCGGGCACTTTGAGCGTGCCAGTCGCGCCGTTGCAATAGAGCCTTCCGTTGCAGGGCGTGGCCTGACTCATGGGCCACCGCGTGTCCGTTGGCGATGCTGGCGATGCTGATGGCGTCTTTTCGTGGATCGTAACGGCCGATGAGCGTGCTGCCCAATTTTTGGTTTCGTTCAGCCGGAACTTCGCAGAGGGCGGAAGGGAGGTCTGTGTTTCGGTAGTCTGCGAAAAAGGAGTATTCGGCCCGGTTCTTGGTCTGCCAGTCCATGGTTGAATTCAGGAAGTCGGCGAGCGGGGCGCTAGTGCCGTATGCCGCACCCAAGACTTGCTGGTAGCAGACGTGTCCTGTTTGGGCTGCCTCGTCGCGCAAGGCGTGGCACTTTTCGGTATAGGATAAGAGGCGATCTTCGCTCAGGCTATCGGCGAAAAGGGACGTCGAGAAGGCTAGGGACGAGAGAAGAAGTAACCTAAGGAGTGAAAAGGCAATCAGGGCTGAAGTGGTTACGTTTCGCATGCGGATAGTATCGGAATATACGGAACTGCTTGACCGCTATGAAACGTAAAAAAGCCCGCTAGCGGGCATGGGCGGACTTTGAAAATTTATTAGCAACGACGCCCTGCCATGGTGGTGCAGCATGCAGCGTTTGTATTGCGCGGCCTTGAGCTAAAGGTGCAGCACGCACGCAGCCCAGTGCGGCTCCGTCTATTGCGCAATGCAGCCACGACTGTGGCAACTTACAACCATTCGAGGCGGCTTCGAGGCGATCTAGACCGAGAGAGCTTTTTTTTCTGATTTTGGATTTGGCCGCTAATATAAGGTAAATAACGACTTCCGGAGAAAGCCCGAAAAAGGGGGCCGTCGCTTGCTTATATTGGCGCGAAATTTGTAGTAACGACGCTCCTTGTATGAGGGACCGCACGAATGGCGACGGCCCAGATTATCCAACTCCAATTATAAAACGAAACGAACATGCTAAACCCCCGCTCGACGACTTGTGCAAATATTGAGGTAGAGACTGAGAGATGTATCACCTTCGGCGGGGTTGAGGAGGATCTTACCGCTTCACACATTCGGAGTTTGTCGGATTGCGTCGATTGGATCTTGAAGATTGCCAAGTCGGTCGAGGAGGAGTTGTGGTTGCCGTTCGCATTGCGAGGAGCTATATTCGAGGGTGTTTCCTCGCTTTGCCGTTTGGCGGAGACGGGGAGGTTGAGTCGGGATAAGGCCATCGCAATTGTCGAGCAGTTGGAGGTCTGCTGCCTGTTTTACGAGGATCTGTCTGGACGCTCGAGGACCTTGGAGCTCATCGCGGAGCTTGGCAGTGTGATCGGTTTGCAGAGGGAATGGACTTTTTCGCGCTAGCGACTGGGTGAACTGCAGAGACTCGAGAAAAGCCTGAGATAGGCATTGGGTGTCGGATGATGGAAACGATTACGGAGGTGGCGCCGATAAAGGAGCAGCTCCTGCTCTTGCTGAAGGTCCTAGGCGCCATGGGATTAGGCGGTGTCATTGGCTTCGAACGGGAGGTGAGCGATCGACCAGCGGGTCTACGCACCCACATGTTGGTGGCGGGAGCTTCGGCATTTTTAATTCACTTAGGTGAGTATGTGGTAGAGTTCTACGCTAGGGAGGGGCTTAACGACCTCGTGGAAGCCGACCCGTTTCGCACGGTGGGAGCCGTGGTAACTGGAATAGCCTTTCTGGGAGCAGGAACCATCGTTCAGAAGGAGCACAAGATGACGGTGCACGGATTGACAACAGCGGCGTCGCTCTTGTTTTGCGGAACGATAGGGATCGCGTCAGCTGTGAATCTCTGGGTGGTAGCGGTGGCGCTGACGGTATTCACCATTCTCGTTCTGCGTTCGTTACATCGAGTTGAGCGCTGGATCGCGGCGAAGTCTGAGAACTAATTGAACTGGGTGTAGGTGACTTCCTGCTGTTCTGTGGCATAGCATCTGCAGAGGTATTAGCTGTAGACAGTGGCCTGTCGTAGGCTGCTGGTGGATACGTATAACCAAGAACCGAGGAGACCGAAAACATGGTGGAATTATCAGGAGTTAAAGTAGCTATCTTAGTAGCGGATGGCTTTGAGCAAGTGGAGTTAGTAGAACCTAAATCTGCTTTAGAAAAAGCGGGAGCTAAAACCGAAATCCTCTCCTTGGAGGAAGGGGAAGTGCAGGGGGTGAATCATGACGAAAAAGCGGATCGCTTCCCGGTTGATAAAGTTTTGTCCGGAGCGAGCGAAGCAAGTTACGCAGCCTTACTTTTGCCCGGTGGCGTTTTGAACCCCGACACACTGCGGGGGCAGCCGGAAGCCCTGAATTTCGCGAGACAGTTTTTTAAAAATGATAAGCCGGTCTATGCAATTTGTCATGGTCCTCAATTATTGATCAGCGCTAACCTCGTGAAGGGCCGCCGAATGACAGCCTACCACACATTGGAGGCCGATTTGAAAAACGCTGGAGCTCAGTGGGTGGACGACTCCGTCGTCGTCGACGGTAATCTTATAACGAGTAGGAACCCTGACGACTTGCCTGACTTTTGCCGGGCGATTGTGGAGCACCTAGCAGAGTGCATGTCAGCGTACCGATAGAACTCCAACGGCGTGAGGGGCCGCTGGCGTTTAGCCGTTTAGTGCGCCCTTTGCAGTGCAAACTTTTGGGAGGGGGTTGTGATGAAAGATGACATTGGAAAGGAAATCGAAATAGACCTCGAAAACGGGGAGTGTATTCAGATAAAGGGTACGAAATTAGGGGAGCCTGAAAAGGCTTTAATCGTGGAGAGAGCCCTTGAGCTTGCGGCTTTGAAAAGTCGTCGAGGGGCTCCGGAATCGGAGGACTTCGAGGACGCCGCCCGCGACCTCAGTGCCGACGCGAAGGTGGTGGACAGGGGTGACGCGACAAGGCTCGAACTTTCGAAGTCAAGCGAAGCAGCCGACTCCGCCCAGGTATTAAATCAAGAATCGTCGGACGACGAAGAGAACACAGCCCGGAGCGCTCAGCGAGAGAGCGAGTCGAATCGGGATATAACCAAAGCAAAAGATAAGTGAAATGATAAATCAGCAAGCAGTGAATACAGAAAAGTTGCTTCGTCTGCACGAGTGTGGACAAAGCGTGTGGTTGGACAACCTTACGCGGGAGATGCTTCACAACGGCGAGTTGAAGGCCCGAATCGAAGACGGGGGACTCCGCGGGATCACCAGTAACCCGAAAACATTTTCCGACTCGGTGCTTTCGGGCACTCTGTACGACGAAGATATCGAGCGCCTTGTCCATGAGGGAGAGGACGACGAGTCTATCTACGAGTCGCTCATGATAGATGATGTGCAGCAAGCCTGTGACGCTTTCGAAGCGCTTTATCGCGATTCCGAGGGTTCGGATGGATATGTCAGTATCGAAGTGGACCCGCGATTGGCTCAGGATGAGCAAGGGACATTGCAGGAGGCCCGCAAGCTCTGGAAAAAAGTGAATCGGCCGAACGCCATGGTCAAGATCCCTGCTACAGAAGCATGTCTGCCGGCGATAGAAGAAGCGCTCTACGAAGGAATCAATGTTAACATTACGTTGATTTTCTCAGTGGCTCGCTATCGTGACGTAGCCGCCTGCTACCTGCGAGCCGTCCGTCGTCGAGATAAGGAGGGGCTCGAGCTCCATGCTTTAGCTTCGGTAGCCAGTTTCTTCTTAAGTCGAATCGACTCTAAGGTAGATGGTTATCTTGACGCAGCTTCGGTCTCGCCGGGAGAAAAGGAGCTCGCTGCTTCTCTGAAAGGTAAGGCGGCGATTGCTCAAGCTCGAGCCGCTTACGCGGACTACTGTTCCACCTGCGAGAGCTTAAGGTGGCAGGAGTCTTTGCAGAAAAAGGGGGCTCTTCCCCAACGCCTTCTTTGGGCGAGCACTTCTGTGAAAGATGAAATGTATCCAGATACTCTCTACGTAGACTCGCTCGTCGGTGAAGGAACTGTTAATACAATGCCCGAGGGGACCATGGAGGCGTTTTCGGATCGTGGTACGGTTTCAAAAAATGCAATTGAAAGCGCAGGCGAGGATCCGGAGGAGCTAGCAGAAAAACTGGCAAACCTTGGTATCGATATGGAGGCGGTCGCTGTGGAGCTTGAGAAAGAGGGGATCGATAAGTTTATCGAACCCTTCGAGGAAGGACTCCGTTCGATCAGCCGCCAAACGAAGCAAGCACGCGGCGATGCAGTCTAGAGCTGCTTTCGCCCGCCGGTGACTCCATAGATTTCGGAGGTGACGTAGCTAGAGTCCTCCGAGGCGAGAAAAACGTACACGGGTGCCAGCTCAGCAGGCTGGGCTGGCCTTCCGAAGAGCGTGTTCTTCCCGAAGGATTCGACGGCCTCCTTCGGCATGGTGGCAGGGATAAGGGGAGTCCAAACGGGACCTGGGGCTACCGCATTCACGCGCACCCCTTTTTCGATTGCCTCTTGGGCAAGTGATAAAGTGAAGTTGGCGATCGCCGCTTTCGTGGCGGCGTATGGAGCCAATGAAGCACTGGGAGAGAATGCTTGGATGGATGTGGTATTAATTATTGAGCTACCGTACCTCATCTGGCCCAAGGCACTGCGTGAGAGGTAGAAAAACGACTCGATGTTTGTCTTGAAGACGTGTCGCAGTTCGTCCTCAGGAATGTCCTTCAAGGAAGAGTAGGTCCGTTGGAAGGCAGCGTTGTTGACGAGTATGTCAATTCGCCCGAAGTGTTCTATCACTTGCTCAATTACAGCCTCGCAGTTTTCGCGATCACTTTGGTCAGAGCGAAGTGGGAGAGCTTTGCGTCCACTCTCGACAATAAGTCGCTCGGTTTCCTTCGCATCCGCCTCCTCTTCTAGGTAAGTGAACGCTACGTCCGCACCTTCCCGTGCGTAAGCGAGGGCCACCGCGCGTCCGATCCCGCTGTCGGCTCCTGTGATGAGAGCTACGCGATCAACCAACTTATCGCAGCCTCGATAGCTTTGTTCGCCGTGGTCCGCTTTCGGTTGCATCATTTCCTCGGTCCCAGGAGCATCCTGTTTCGGCGTGGAAAACTCGGGTCGCGAGTATTTTTTGTTTGGATCGTCAGGTATGGGAGAATCTTGTGTTTGCATAAGGGTGTGTTTGACCGTCCCGCTAATGGTAGGATGTCGGTTATATAGAGATGCGGCACTGAGAATGATCAGGCCTTATTAGGTGACAGTGTTATCGTTCGTTGACGAACGTTCGTCCTTTATCGGGTGCTTGCTTCGAGTCAGAGTCCGTAAGTCTGCCGCCCTCGTTCTGAGGCCGCTCCCTCGTGACTCCTTGCTTGAGAGACGTATGGTCGCGAGGCTTTTTTCTTCGCGTGAAGAAGATGGCGATCACCGCAGCAATCGCCAGGAATCCTAAGACTAATATCCAAGTATACATGGTGATATGGGGTGAACTTATTATTTGGACTGATCTAAGTCAGCGCGTCCGACGGCCGTTGCGTAATTCTTAACCGTTTCGTAAGCATCGTCACGTAATGCGATCCAATTGTCTGGAGTAGCCTCTTGTAGCGCTGAAACTTTTGTCTCTGCCTCTTCCTTGAGTTCTTCGATATTCTCCGGAGGCGGATCGTCTACTGTCTCGCCTAGATTCTCCAATGTGAGGGTGAGGGCGGATATTTCGTTGTTGAGTTTTTGCTCAGTGAACTCCGAGGTCTCGTCCTCTGCTTGACCTGGTTGCGGAGCAGTCGCTGCTGCGACGTCTGTGTCGGCAGTATCGTCAGTTGAATTAGCTGATGTCTCGTCAGCTGTGACAGACCGATAGATTAGGTTCGCTGTAACCGCGATAAATGCAGCCGCTGCAACTGGAATGATGATTCGATGTGTATAACGTTTTAGAGCGTTCACTTTATTTGGTTGTTAGTTGTTTCTTTGATTTACCGTAGCTAAAACAATGCCGATGTGGTGTCGGTTTCGGTATGTCGTTATGTATAAATGGAATTAGAGAGATTAGCGGCTCTCGCCTGAATCGAGATTAGTGCAAATTGCGGAAGCGGGAGTTGTATTGTGCACGAGTAAGATGGCGCTGATTTAGCTATTGAATGGACTATGCAAAATTCTGAGAAAATGGTGAAGAACCGGCTATTTCCCCTGCTGTTGGGTTTGATGGCCTTAGTCGTTATCTATTATATCGCTCATCAACTGTTGATTGCACGGAACGAGCCAGATCACGTAGAGCCGGCTCCTGTCCAGGAACGACCGTGAGGCAGGTTAGAGCCGTCGCCTACCGGCCAAGCAAACGTATCTCGAGTTGGCGGCTGATTTTGCTGAGCATTCTGCGGACGGTTTTACGGAGTCTCGGACGTGTGCTCAGCGCATCACCAAGTCTTGGACCGACTGCGTAGTATACTTTGACGAATAGACGGCCCGGTCGGTACGGCAGCAGGTAAGCATTGCGGAAGTCTCGCAGGACTTGGACTTCGTGTGCGTGAGGGTCTTGAAATGCGGCTGTGGCCACGAAGCAATTGCTGTTCTTTTTGTCAGCGTGGATCGTGGGTGCTGGTTCTGCACCGCTACCGCCGCAGACGGGGCAAGTACCGTCCGCGTAGCTCGCGGCGGGTGTCGCGCTCGCGGGAGCAGTTGAAGTTGCGGATGCCTTACCGGTGCCGTTGCAGTTGCTGCAGGGAGTGGGTGTCTCGATAGGGTCGTCGCTTTTTATCGGTTCATCGCTTTGGTTGCTCATGCAATACACATTGCATGTTCAGCGCCACGCGAGGAGTGACTGATTGCGACCTGAGCGAGTTGCAGGTTGCAAGTAGAAGGGTGCTGCTTGCATCCAATACCATCTTCAGATTTGCGCCTTCCGTCTCTAGGACTAGCAAAATTCCAAATTGGTCCGAATCGTGCGGGAACTGAAGCGGGGCACAATTGTACCCGTCGATTGAAGCAATATGCAGCTAGAGTTACCCACCACTGGAACAAAGATATGAAGAATAATAGAAAACAGATTTTGGTTTTAGGCGGTGGATTTGGCGGTCTCGAGTTTGTGAAGAATTTCGATAGCTCGCTGGCGGACGTAACGCTGGTAGACAAGCAGAACCATCACCTTTTTCAGCCCCTGTTATATCAAGTCGCTACAGCTAGCTTGGCCGCGCCTGACATCGCTGAGCCACTACGCACTCAATTCTCCAAAAACAAAAACGTGCGGGTTCTGATGGACGAGGTGACCGGTATCGATCTGAACCGCGAGTGGGTTACGACGCCGCACCAGAGCTTGTCGTACGACTATCTGGTGATCGCCATGGGGGGCCGGACGAATTATTTCGGAAACGACGACTGGGCCAAGCATGCGTCAGGATTGAAAACGCTTTCGGATGCCCACCGCATTCGCAACGAAGTCTTGGGCGCGTTTGAAATGGCGGAGAATCTTGCGGAAGACAGCGAGGAAAGACGACGATTGATGACCTCTGTCGTGGTAGGGGGCGGTCCGACGGGTGTGGAGATGGCGGGGACGCTCAGTGAGCTGGCCCATCGCTATTTCAAACGCGACTTCCGCCAGATCGATCCTAAGCAGGCCCGCGTCATTCTGGTGGATGCAGCCGACCGGATCTTGCCGATGTACAGCGAAAGCCTCTCCCGCAAGGCGGTGAAGCAGCTCGAGGAATTGGGCGTAGAGGTTCTAACGGGTCAGCAGGTGGAGAGCATCGAGGCACGCAAGGTGGTTTTGAAAAATCAGGAGATCGAAGCAGAGAATATCATCTGGACAGCGGGTGTATCCGCTAATTCGATCACGGATAATCTGGACGTTGATAAAGCGAAAGGCGGCCGGCTAAAGGTACTTCAGGATTGTAGTTTGCCAGAGTATGGGAATGCATTTGCGATTGGAGACATAGCAGCTCTTGAAGATGCCGACGGGCAACAGGTACCCGGCGTGGCGCCAGCTGCGATGCAGATGGCGAAGCATGTCGCGAAGATCATAGAGGAGGAAATCCGCAGAGGGAGCCACGGGGATCGGGAAAAAGAGCGCAAGGCTTTTGTCTACAAGGACAAAGGCCAGATGGCTACGATTGGTCGTAGCCGAGCGGTGGCATCAGTAGGAGGCAGAGAGTTTTCCGGCTTTCCCGCATGGTTTGCTTGGCTAGCGATTCACCTCGTCATGCTCGTCGGGATGCGAAATCGTTTCACAGTATTCACGAAGTGGATATATGCATATGTTCGCAACAAACCCGGGGCTCGCATTATCTGGCGAACGGTACCTTCGAAGGTGAAGGCCAAACGCGAGAAACAAGGATTCGTATTGTAGGGAGCTCCCGGTGAAAGTTGGTTAGGGCTTGAAGCTCTCTACTTCGGGCATGTCTACTCCATGCTCGCGGATGTAGTTGTGGTGACGGGCTAGATGAAGGTCGGCGAATCCGGCCACACGGCCAGCGTCAGTGGAATCGGTAATGAACTTTGCCGCCCCTTTAAGCAGACTGTAGCGGTCGAGTTGGTTTTGCACAAGCATGTCAAAGGGCGTAGTCGTGCCGCCTTCTTCGCGGTATCCGCGAACTTCGAATCGGTGGTTGTTGCGCCTCTCGTGCAGGAGACGGTGAATTAGCCAAGGGTATCCATGGAATGCGAAAATTACTGGGACTTCGCTGGGAAAGCAGTCTTCGAAGTCAGCTTCCGATTTACCGTGCGGATGTTGATCCGAATCTTGGATACAGAGAAGATCCACAATGTTGACGACGCTGAAGCGAAGGTCAGGAGCGTGTACTTTGAGCAGCTCGGCGGTGGCTATGGTTTCGAGCGTGGGTACATCGCCGGCGCACGCCAACACGAGCTGTGGCTCTTGCTTAGTCTTTAGAGATCCAGCCCATGGCAGGACACTCATGCCGTGATCGCAATGAGTGGCCGCTTGCTCGTGATCGAACCAACTGGGCGTATCTTTCTTCCCCGTCACGATGACGTTGATGTAGTTGCGACTCCTCAGGCAATGGTCGGCGACGCTCAGCAGGGTGTTGGTATCGGGTGGCAGATAAACCCGGGCCATGTCGGCCTTCTTGTTGATGACATGGTCGAGAAAGCCGGGGTCTTGGTGGGTGAATCCGTTGTGGTCTTGCTGCCACACGTGGGACGAAAGGTGGTAGTTGAGCGAGGCGACCGGCTTTCGCCAGCTCGTTTCTTTGCATACCTTTATCCACTTTGCGTATTGGTTGAGCATGGAGTCCACGAGGTGGATGAAGGCCTCGTAGCTCGAGAAAAGTCCGTGACGTCCAGTGAGCAAGTAGCCTTCCAACCAGCCTTGGCAGAGGTGCTCGCTGAGGACTTCCATCACTCGTCCGCCGGGTCCAAGATCGGTATCTCCTTCTTCGGGCTGGTGCATCCAGATGCGGTTGGTTACCTCAAAGACAGCTCCGAGCCGGTTAGATTTTGTTTCGTCGGGCGAGACGATTCTGAAATTGTCAGGGTTTTTCGATACAATGTCGCGCAAATATTTGCCGAGTGTGCCGGACGGGTTGGACTCTTTCGAACCGGGCTCGGTGATGGTGTGCGCGTAGCCGCTCCAGGGTGGCAGGTCGAGCTCTCGCAGAATTGCTCCGCCGTTACTATGCGGAGATAGGCTCATAGCCAAGTCTGCTGATGGGACGTTCTCCTGAACCTCTTGAGAGGGTTTGCCGTCGGGGTCGAAAAGTGTTTCGGGCTGATAGCCGGCGAGCCAATCTGCTAGCATGGTGAGCTGGGAAGAGCCCTTGCCCGCTTTCGCAAGAGGGACTTGGTGAGACCGAAAGGAACCCTCGACCGGATTGCCGTCTAGCTCCTCCGGGCCGGTCCATCCCTTGGGTGTGCGCAGGATGATGAGCGGCCAAATAGGTCGTTGAGTTTGACGAATCTTGCGGGCTCGATCTTGGATTTCGGAAATCGTCTGGTAGCACTGTTCCAATACTTTGGCCATCTTGGCGTGCATCTCTTCCGGCTCGTTCCCTTCAACATAAAGCGGCTCGTAACCGTATCCTTTAAACAATTGATCTAGCTCATCTTTGCTGAGCGCTGAGAAGAGAGTGGGGCTGGCGATTTTGTATTCGTTGAGGTGGAGGATGGGCAGGACAGCCCCGTCTATTTGCGGATTGAGGAACTTGTTTGCATGCCAGGCCGCTGCGGTAGGGCCAGTTTCCGCTTCGCCGTCGCCGACGACGCAAGCAGCCACCAGTTTCGGATTGTCCAGGACTGCGCCAAAGGCATGCCCCAGAGCATACCCCAACTCGCCACCTTCATGAATCGACCCCGGCGTGTAGGGCGACACATGGCTCGAAGCACCGCCAGGCCAAGAGAATTGCGTGACCAACTTTTCAATGCCTGAGGAATTGTAAGGGTAATCAGGATACGTCTGAGCATACGACTTGTCGAGAAAGGCACAGGCGTTGATAGCGGCACCGCCGTGACCCGGGCCAGCTATAAACAGCGTTTCGCGTTCGGTACGCTTGATGATGCGATTGAGGTGGCTGTAGACGAAGGTCAAGCCAGGGCAGGTGCCCCAATGTCCAAGCAAGCGCGGCTTGATGTGGTGGCTGGCGAGCGGCTCGCGCAATAGCGTGTTGCCGCGCAGAAACACTTGAGCCGCTGAGAGGTAGTTGGCGGCTCTCCAATAGGCATCTACGGCCCCGAGACCGGCAAGTTGGGAGCTTGTAGCGTTGGTTTCGAGTTGTGGCATACCCGGAAATTGCAAGTTTCGAGCCAAGCTTTAGAAGGTGTCGGCTCTGCTTGCGGTTAGTGCGTCGCTCATCGTTTGAAGCGAACAGCCTACGGCTGGCATAGCTTTTGCACTACGTGCGGGCAGATGAACAGGCTCCCTCCCAAAAGCTCTTTGCGGTGCATTTTGCTGTGCTCGTTGTGCAGGTCGCATTGGTGGGCTGTTGGAGCAATGTTTTTTAGCCGGGTGTCGTTCGGGAAGCGATTTTTCGAGCGGACCGCTAGCGGAGGTTCCCGAGCAATTTGGAAGCGTAGAGCAGGGACTGCAAACGGTCGAACGCGAGGAGTGGTTCTCATTTTTCGACGACCCGGAGTTGCTCGAACTCGTGGACCGCGCGATGGAGAACAATCCCGGTCTCGGTTCTGCTCGGGCCCGCATGCTGCAGGCGCAGGTTCGGGCTGGACTGGCCGGTTCAGCTCTCTGGCCCACGGTCGAGGCCTCCATTGAGGCCAGTCGACGACACGCTCCTTTAAGGATGGGCATCGGGCCCACCGCTGGCGAACAGGGTATCCAGACAATAGATACTTATCGAGCGAGCCTTGCGGCCTCTTACGAGGTGGACTTGTGGGGGCGTCTGCGAGACGAGGATGCCGCTGCCCGAATCGCGGCGGAAGCGGCCCGAGAGCAGCTCTTCGCCGCTCGCATGACGGTAGCGGCCAACTTGACGGGAGCTTGGTTAGATGTGCTCTTGTCGCGCCAACGTGCGGAAGTGCTCGCCGAGCAGGTCGATCTTTCACGCACCCTATTGGAGCTGACGGAGGAACAGCTAGCCAACGGACAAGGCTCCGCCTTGAACGTGGCCCGGCAGGAGCAGCAGTATTTAAGCGTGCTGGAACTCAAGGAGCGTGAAGAAGCTCGATTGGTGGAAGCGGAGGTTCGGGTCTCGATTTTGGCTGGCGAGGCGCCGCAAGAGTTGGACGTTTCGCTGCGCAGGGTTGGTTTTCCCGAGCTGCCGCCGATTCCCGATCCTGGAGTACCGGCGGACCTGATATACCGTCGTCCCGACCTGCAGGCAGCATATGGGGGGATTGCGAGCCCAGGAGCGGCGCGTTGCAGCGGCCCTAGCGGAACGCTTGCCGGGGCTTCGCTTGCAAGCGAGCCTATTTGGCGAGGCTTTGGAGTGGGACGAATTGTTCGAAGACTTGTTTTGGCAGTTGGCGGCGAGCTTGTCCGAAGAGTTGTTTGACGGTGGTCGGGAGGCGAACCGAATCGAGGAGCAACGAGCGCTCGCGTCACGGAAACGGATTTGGCGCGGCAGATTCGTGGGGCCTATTTCGGCGCTGAAGCGGTGCGCACCCAGCGAGGAAAGGATGAGCTACGGGTCAATGTTAGGCGGCCGGCGAGCGAGACGCAGCATTTGGGCGATCTGTACGGGATGGTTATACGAACGCCGAAAGGAGGCGAAATCCCTTCGCAAGAGGCAGCGCGTATTCAGTACAGCACTTCATACACGAGCCTTGAACGCGAGCAAGGAAGACGGGCGGTGAAGGTGACCGGAAGTATTGACCGTACGGTGACATCGGCCGGAAAAGTGACTCGATCGATCCGGACTGATTTTTTGCCAGGGTTGAGGGAGCGGTATTCGGGTCTCGGTTTCGAGCTTTCGGGCGAACAGCAAGACCGGCAGGAGGCTCTCGGCTCGCTGGGTAACAACATGCTGCTCGCTCTGTTGGCGATGTACTCGATGATGGCGATCATCTTTCGCAGTTATGCCCAGCCTCTTTTGATCATGGCGGCGATTCCCTTCGGCTTCGTGGGGGCTTTGTTCGGGCACCTGTTAATGGGCTTCGACTGAAGCTTAATCAGCATGTTCGGACTCGTGGCACTAGCAGGCGTAGTGGTGAACGATTCGCTAGTATTGATCGCTACCATCAATGAGCGACGAAAGAAAAATGTCGAAGGGGACGTTCGAGAGTTAGTGGTTGAAGGTACGATTCGCCGCTTTCGGCCAGTGTTGCTAACCTCGCTTACCACATTTTTTGGTCTGGCGCCGATGATCTTCGAAACTTCGTTGCAGGCGCGATTCCTGATCCCCATGGCGCTGAGTCTGGGGTTTGGAGTGCTCTTCGTAACGGTGATTGCCCTGATAATCGTTCCGGCCTTTTATTGTATTCTGGAAGACGGAAAACAGGGATGGCAGCGGATACGTTCGGACCGTTAGGCTTTTTTCGGGAGCAACGCCCCGAGAAGCTCTGAAAAGACGGAGCGATGACGCGCTACGAATGCGTAAACGGTTTCGCTGATGGCGGCAAATGTATGGGATTTGGAATACAGGCGGTCGAGGAAGCGAAGGCGCGTGGAGGCTAGGGATCGATAGACTGCGGATGCCCCGCCGAGGTGGTTGCCGCCAGGCTCCAACAGGTAAACACGCCGGGCGAATTGCTCGCTGGATACGGAGTCGAGTTGCATGCTGCATTCTTGGTAGGGGCAATCGTCGACGTTCTGCTTGACCAATCGTCGCCACAAGAGGACGCAACGTTTACAGAAATCGCAGTCGCCGTCCCAAACGAGAAGAGGGCGCTCCAGTGGAAGTACGTCTGTTTTCCGCGATCGCACGGTTAAGGCTCAGGCATGAAGTGTGCCATTCCTCAAAGACCTCGTGCGTGGTTGGCGCTGAAACTGCGAATGAGAGCTTCAGATGAAGAATCAGGAACAATCAAAGGTGGGAATCGCTTTATACAGTGAGTTATTGCGGCGAGAACTGGCGGCGGTGGAGGTCTATCGCTTAGCAGACGCTTTGCTCGATAGCGATCTGGGCGGGCCTAACTACGATGACCTGAGACAACGGCACCAAGAGCAAGTCGACAGCCTGATCGCGCTAATTCGGAGTTTGGGGGGCGAACCGTGTAGTTCCGAGGTAAGTTGGGATCGACCGCACACCGCGGTGTTATGCGCAGCTACGCTTTATGGCTTCGAGGTCCCCGAGTTGGAATTGCGGGAGTTAGAAGGTGAGATAGTGCGGGCGTACCGGATCGCGGTGAGTGTGGATAGCCTCGAGACCTCGTTGGCTGAGTCATTGTCGACGATGTTGCTTCCGTCTGCTTGTGAGACGCTCGAATTGCTAAAGTCGAGCTCGGCTACCCATCTGGGCGAGCTCGAGAGTAAAGAAGCAGACGAGATGGGGAGCCGCAGCGAGCGTTCCAGCAGATCCATGGAGGAAGGAGCGGCATAGTTTTATTAAGTGAGTGAATTATTGTAGCTAGTAATTGAATACAAATAAAAGATATAAAACATCCAACCACCTGTTATCAATGAAACACACCAACATATTTCGTAATAGATTATTCGCAAAGGGGGCAGCGGTACTGGCAGCTCTCGGAGTCCTGCTGTCTGCCGGCTGTTCTAACCAAGTGGTAGAGCCCGACCCAGATGCGGCCAGCAGTACTGAACCATTGCGTATCGCCGAAGCTCGACTGTCCCCAACTCAAGGAAACAATGTCGAGGGCGTTGTGACCTTTGTCGAGGAAGCCGACGGAATTCGTGTATTCGCGGATATTCGAAATCTATCCACGAGTGGCAGGCACGGGTTTCACGTTCACGAGAACGGGGATTGCTCGGCGCCAGATGGTACCTCAGCGGGCGGCCATTTTAATCCGACGAACGAGCCGCACGCTGGCCCAATGGCGGATAAGCGCCATGTCGGCGACTTAGGGAATTTAGACTCGACCGACACAGGTGACGCTACGCTCGAGCGCGTTGATGAGTATCTCAGTTTTGACGGCGAAAAATCCATCATTGGTAAAGCGGTAATCATTCACGCAGGTGCGGACGATTTTGAGTCTCAACCTTCTGGGGCAGCTGGGCCACGAATCGCCTGTGGAGTGATCGAGTGGGTGCAGCAAAATGCGCCCCAGTAGCCCATGATGGCGTCGTCTGTTCGCAATTTTTCGAGATTAGCAGCATATTCGTGTCTAACCCGGGTAGGAGGGTTGGGCGAGACGCGAAGAATCTGTTAGTCCCATTGAGAAGGAAGCTAGGACACGACTGTATGAAGAAGTCTGTCTCCAGTATCTGGAGACAGGCTTCGTTTGTTAGGTATTGTCGGCGTTGGCTTAGTGATGGGCAGCCAAGTTAACCTCACCTATCGCGGCGCGACTGAGAGTCTCGTCAGCGGCCTTCTCCTCCTCGAGTGACTCGTGCAGAAGTACGTATGCCTTGTCATGTCCCATTTGCTTAGCCCAGGTGCAGAGACAGCCATAGGTAGCGATCTCGTAGTGTTCGATCTTTTGGCCGGCGCAAACGATCGCCGCGTCGATGGCGGAGGAGCCTTCGAACTCACTTAGCAGCTCTTCCGCTTCCTTGATGAGTCCTTTGGTCGCTTGGCAGGTGTTGCGCGTTTGCTTTTCGTTGATCAGTTCGAAGACCTCGTCAAGCCGCTTGATTTGAGTTTTAGTCTCGCCCAAGTGTTGCTCGAGTCCCGCTTTCAAATCACTTGATTGGGCTTTCTCGATTTTTTTCGGTAGGGCTTCCACGATGCGAAGTTCTGCGTCGTACATGTCGCGGAGTTGATCCACGAAGAGTTTGTGCAATTCAGTATTCATAGGTTATGTATAATTTATTTTTGTTACGATATATATGCCCCTTTCCTCTGAATGGTGAGGGGGCTGGCTAGGAATTGCAAAGGTTGTGCCTACCGGCGGGCTCGCGCGCCGCAGCAGAGGTAGGTTTTACATTTCGGAGCGAATTTCTCTAAAAGTATTCTCCAATAGCGGGTCGTTTTGCATAACAATTTTTGCAGATTGCATATAGAGGGCTCCGTTTTCTATTGTAATTGAATACGTATATTCGTGCCGAACATGACTGCGCCTGTAGGAGCAGTTTCCGTTTTTCGCCGCGGACCGTCCGTTGGCAGTAAACCTGCAACGAGTTAGCCACGCTCTAGTAGAAAAATGTTCAACGAAAGAAAAAGGCATGGGTATGAGTAAAACGACCGCTGCAGATGTAATGATTGATTGTTTGATCGAGTGGGGGGTCGATACCGTTTTCGGCATTCCTGGGGATGGAATCAATGGGTTGATGGAGTCGCTCAGGACGCGAACAGACAAGATACGGTTTGTGCAGGCGAGGCACGAGGAAGGTGCCGCCTTCATGGCGGTCGGCTATGCGAAGTATACGGGTCGATTGGGAGTGTGTTTAGCGACCTCCGGGCCTGGTGGATTGCATCTGTTGAATGGACTATATGATGCTAAGCTTGATGGCGCTCCCGTACTCGCGATCACGGGGCATCATTTTCACGACTTGATTGATCAGCACTCCCAGCAAGATGTGAACCTAGATCGGGTTTTTATGGACGTGGCCGTTTATAATACCCGTGTAATGGGGCCAAAGCATGTTGAGGGAGTGACACACTTGGCATGTCGCAACGCGTTGGCGAGCCGAGGAGTATCCCACATTAACTTCCCCGTCGACTTTCAGTCGATGCCTTTACGCGCTGACAATCCATCCCAGCGAAACGTGGATCGTTATTATTTAGCAAAGGCAGGAAAGAGGAGCGAGATCCCTGCTGAATCCCTGCTTCGCGAAGCGGCCTCCATTTTGAATAAAGGCAAGAAAGTGGTTATCTTAGCGGGTCAAGGTGCCCTAGGAGCAACTGACGAATTAATCGATACCGCAGAGAAGCTCGGTGCCCCGATCGTCAAGGCGCTGCTAGGGAAGGCATGCGTGCCGGATGGCAACCCCATGGTTATGGGCGGCATCGGGTTACTGGGCACGCTCCCTTCAGAGGAGGTTATGCAGAAATGCGATACGCTACTGATGGTTGGGACCTCGTTTCCGTACATGGAGTACTTGCCAAAGGCGAGTCAGGCTAAATGCGTGCAGATCGATATAGATGCCGCTCGCATCGGACTCAGATTCCCTGCAGACGTCGGTTTACTTGGAGACAGTTCGCGAACCTTGGAGGCGCTCCTGCCGATGCTGGTAGAAAAGAAAGAACGCTCTTTTTTGGAAAAGGCTCAAAAGTCTCGCGAAGAGTGGTGGTCGCTCATGAAAGGGCGAGGAGAGCGTCAGGACCTCCCTATGAAGCCACAGGTGGTAGCTTGGGAGCTTGGCAAGCGGTTGGCGGAAGACGCGATCGTGAGCTCCGATTCCGGGACGATAACATCTTGGTGGGCACGCCAGATTCCTGCGAAACGCGGACAGAAATTCTCGTTGTCAGGTACCCTAGCGTCGATGGCTAACGGTTTGCCTTACACGATCGCAGCGCAATTGGCGTATCCAGATCGTCAATGCGTAGCTTTCGTGGGTGATGGCGGGTTCTCGATGTTGATGGCAGAGTTCGCGACTGCGGTACGCTACAAGCTTCCTATTAAGATCGTCGTAATTTCGAACAGCACATTAGGTCAAATCAAGTGGGAGCAAATGGTTTTTCTGGGCAATCCAGAGTACGGCTGCGATCTTCATCCTATCGATTTCTGCAAGTTTGCTGAAGCCTGTGGCGGACGTGGTTACAGAATAGAAGACCCAAAGGACTGTGGATCGATTCTCGATGAGGCGCTTGCGGTGGATGGACCGGTGCTAATAGATGCGATTGTCGACAAGCAGGAACCTCCATTGCCGGCTAAAATCGAGTACGAGCAAGCTAAGCATTTCGCCGTGTCGATGGCCCGCGGAGAGAAGTATCGTTCCAGTATTATTAAGACTGTAGCTAAGAACAGAATTAAGGAAATGGTATGAGGGACGCCCGTTTGCAAGGGCTCCGCTAATCTCATTTTGCGTAGAGTCAGACCTGCTGGTTTCCCCATCAGGACTGTTAGTTATTATAACCCAGAATATTATGAGTGTTTTAAAAAGTGAAAAAGACCGAATTGTTGCCGAATATCTACAGCTTAACGCGAAACCGAACGAAGGTTGCCTTACGATCGCCTTCGCTACCGAAGGTGGCGGAAAGAACTATCAGTTGCATTCGAAGCGATTGAGCAACTTGCTTCGAGAGAATGCTACCGAATGGGAGCGAGAGGGGCGGTTTGTATCGGTTCGCGATGGTATAATCGAGCAAGGGGAGAAGCTGGTAGAAGACGGTGACCGCTGGAGCGGCGATTACGAAGGTGTTTGTATACACCTTTCGGATGCGGATTCTACTCTTTTCAAATTGCAGAATCCTCCGAAGGAGGGCGTATGGGCAGGAACTCGCTTCCGTCTGCGACCAGCAGCCCAGAATCTAGAGAGCCAAAAAGAGATGCTCGCTTTGAGCTTGAGCTTCAAGAACCCGAAGTTGTTCCGTTTCGATGGACAGGAAGCTGCCTTGTATGGCGAGGTAGAGCTACCCGATAGCGTGTACGATTTTTCAGAAGACGGAGCGGTGGATCAAGGGCACCGAGCTCACGTGCGGAAGGTTGGGGGAGGCTCGGAGCCCCAAATGTCCCAACAGGGAGTATCTCATGAACAGTCGCCGCGCGATCTTAACGAGCCCATCTTTCTCCGAGAATTGAAACACGCGCTCGAAGACCTGGAAGAGTCGCGACTGCTACCGTTAGTAGTGATAGGTGACGAATCTATCGTTCCAGCATTTCGCAAAACTTATAAGCACCAACAGGGCGAACTTTTCACGGTGATGGGAGAGCAGTCGCATTCAGATGAATCCGATGTAGCCAGAATTTGCAGAAGAATTTGCAACGAGGATCTAGAGGCTTCTAGCAGCACCGTTGTCGACAAGCTCAAATCTGCCGACACCGAGAGCGAACTCTACAGCAACAATGTGAAGGAAATCGTACTCGCTGCGGAAAAGGCTCGCGTGTCTGACTGCGTCCTTTCGCGAGATGCTGAAATATGGTTGCGCAAGGGAGGTTTGATGGACTTGGAGAGTGCTGAACCTTCTGACGAGCTCGAAGTATTCGAAGCTTTGGATTATATCTTTTCGGAGTTAGTCCAGAAGGGCGCGAATGTCGCTGTGGTTGAAGATGACGAAGTCCCCGGAGGGAAGAAACTTGCCGCACTCTTTCGATGGTAGCATTTAAGGTGCAGAATGAACGGTGAGCTCTTTGTTCGAAGGATCGCTAGCGACGAGCGTGCTCGGGTTTGCGATCTGCGCTGTTGCCATTGGCTATCTAGGTACGCTGCTCGCCACCACTGCAGATCAGCTCGCTGACCGAACGGGAGTTGGCGAGGCTTTGATGGGAGGCATGGTTCTGGGTGCCGTGACCTCTATATCGGGAAGTGTTCTTTCGGTCAGCGCGGCGTACAGCGGACAGGCTCATCTAGCGTTGGGAAATGCCTTGGGCGGGATTGGCGCCCAGATGCTGTTTTTAGTAGTAGCCGATACCTGTTACAGGCGGGCTAACTTGGAGCACGCCGCAGCCTCGGTCGAGAATATCATGCAAGGAGGGCTCCTTGTTTGCATGTTGGCCGTGTTGCTTATGGCCTCCTACTCTCCGCCTTGGACCTTATGGGGAGTGCATCCCGCTACACCCTTACTTTTTGTGGCCTATTTCGGGGGTATGGTTCTCGTCAACCGTTCCAAGACGGAGCCGATGTGGAAGCCTGTGAGCACGGCGGAGACGAGGGTTGACGAGCCCGAACATGATAACGAAGAGTTGGGGTTACTGAGACTTTGGATACGCTTTCTAATATTGGGGTTGGCTCTCGGTATTGCAGGCTGGGTCCTGCAAAAGGCGGCTTCTAGTATAGTTGAGCTGTCGGGACTCGATGTATTTATCATGGGGATACTTCTCACTTCTGTGGCAACGTCATTGCCAGAGTTGGTGACGTCGATCGCCGCGGTTCGACGGGGTGCCTTGACCCTAGCGGTGAGCGGCATTTTGGGGGGCAATGCGTATGATTCGCTGTTCGCGGCCTTCTCTGATATCGCCTATCGAGATGGCTCGATTTACCATAAGATGACGCCGACGCTTAGCTTCTGGATCGCCATCAACATTGCGATGAGCGGTGTCTTGATCATGGGATTACTGCTGCGTGAACGCAAAGGGATGGTGCGGATAGGATTTGAGAGCGTAAGCGTCGGAGTCCTCTATGTGATAGGCGTCCTCGTCTTGGTATTCGGTGTCGGCGAAATTAGTGTAGCGAAGTAACCCGCAACCGGGGACCAATGGACTATGAACCCTCTGTGTAATTGCCCGTGGCAATGAGATGTCGGCTTACGCCTCGGCCCCCGGCATTGCCAGTGGTACTGAAATCGGGAGTAGGACAATCGGGAAAGCGCCTTTGTTTGGGCCTTTTGTCATCTTGAGTTGGTGGGCATAGGTGTGTCACATTCGACGCGTGAGAGTCGCGAAAGGCTTTGCTTGTCGGTCGCGTTCTCCCAACCCCACACCTATTTAAACCTCGTTACTATGTCAGAAGTGAACTCATCTCCCAGCCCTTGGAAGGGCTCGCTCCCCAAGATCGGTATTCGTCCAACGATCGATGGTCGTCTCGGCGGCGTTCGCGAATCGCTCGAAGCTCAGACGATGGAGCAAGCTGCCTCGGTGGTCGACTTGCTGTCGAAGGTGCTACGCTATCCGAACGGATCGCCTGTCGAATGTGTGGTAGCGGATAGCTGCATCGGTGGGGTCGCGGAAGCGACCGCCGCGGCGGAAAAGTTTCGCAAGGAAGGCGTCACGGTCACGATCACGGTGACGCCTTGTTGGTGCTACGGTTCCGAGACTATGGATATGGATCCGCACAACGTGAAAGCGATTTGGGGCTTCAACGGTACGGAGCGTCCTGGTGCGGTCTACCTCGCCGCAGCATTGGCTGGGCACACTCAGAAAGGGCTTCCCGCGTTTGGTATCTATGGAAAGGATGTGCAGCCTGCAGGGACTAAGGAGATCCCCACCGACGTGGCCGAGAAGCTGTTAAACTTCGCTCGCTGCGGCTTGGCGGTCGGCTTGATGAGAGGGCGGTCCTACCTTTCCATGGGCGGCACTTCCATGGGGATCGCTGGCTCCATGGTGGATAATCCCATGTGGGAAAAGTATCTCGGCATGCGAGTGGAGGCGATCGACTTAACTGAATTCGTGGGCCGTTTGAAGAAGAGCCAGTTCGACCAAGGCGAATTCGATAGAGCGAAGGCGTGGGTGGCGGAAAACTGCCCAGAAGGAAAGGACTACAATTCCGAGGAAACGAAGCGCTCTCGCGATGCGTTGGATGAAGAGTGGGATGTATCCATAAAGATGGCACTGATAGCTCGTGACCTGATGGTAGGGAATCCAAAGCTGGCGGAGATGGGCTTGGGCGAGCAAGCGCAGGGGCATGGAGCGATCGCGGCTGGTTTTCAAGGGCAGCGCCAGTGGACTGACCATTTCCCCAACGGGGATTTCCTGGAGGCTATTCTCAACACCTCATTCGACTGGAACGGCAAACGAGCTCCTTATATCGTGGCTACGGAAAATGATGCTTTAAACGGAGCTGGGATGCTTTTTGGCCACCTCTTAACCAACTCGGCCCAGATCTTTGCGGACCTTCGGACCTACTGGAGCAAGGAAGCTATCGCCGAAGCAAGCGGCGAGAACCTGTCCGATGATCTGGTAGAGGATGGAATCTTGCACTTGATCAACTCTGGCCCCGCTGCTCTTGACGGGACGGGGCAGCAGTCAGATGCGGAAGGTAAGCCGACCATGAAGCCGTATTGGGATATTGAGGACAGCGAGGTAGATGCCTGTCTGAAGGCGACCACTTGGCACCCGTCGGTAACGGAGTACTTCCCAGAAGGAGGTTGGAGCACCCGCTACAAGACGCGTGGCGGTATGGCTTCCACGATGGTTCGACTGAACCTGGTCGACGCCTTGGGCCCCGTTTTGCAGGTAGCGGAAGGTTATAGTATCGAACTGCCCGACAGGATTCACGAGGCACTCGATGATCGTACTAACCCGACTTGGCCGACGACCTGGTTTGCCCCTACCCTGACGGGAGAAGGTGCGTTTCGAAGCGCGTATGAAGTGATGAATAGCTGGGGCGCGAACCATTGCGTGCTAACCTGCGGTCACGTGGGGCATCTTTATATCACCTTGGCCTCGATGTTGCGCATTCCGGTCTACATGCACAATGTATCCGAGGAACGGATATTTCGTCCAAGCTCTTGGCGGTCCTTTGGAACGGCAGACCTGGAAGGCGCAGACTTCCGAGCTTGTCAGACTTACGGACCGCTCTACCGCTAAGGCCAGAGTTATCTGGAAAAGCCATTGGCGGCTTGGGATTGTAAGGACTGCTCGGGCTTGGAGCTTGGTTTTGGGGACTTGCGGCTTTAGCTTATTGCTCTGGGTCGTGGTTTCGGTGACCCGATAATGACGGTGAAGGCAGAAAAGGATTTGTTGAAGCTTTTGGAGAATGTTGAGCCCGTTTTATTGGATGGCGACTTTGTCTTCCTGAGTTTCGAGCAGGCCGTTTACGGAGAACGGTTAGACTTGAGTCCTATCGTATCGGTGAGAGAGCGGGAAGGGCTCACGCTGGTGGTTCCGAGAGAGAAGGCGGACGCGAATAACCTCGTGTACGAGTCGGTTTTTCGATCGATCACCTTAAGTGTTTATTCGAGCTTGGAGGCGGTCGGATTGACCGCGGTGGTAGCTGGCGTCCTAGCGGAAAAAGGGATTAGCGCGAACGTGGTGGCGGGCTTCCACCACGACCATGTATTTGTACAAAGCGAGAGAGCAAAAGAAGCGGTAGCCGCGATCGCGTCGCTCAGAAGGTCCGAGTGATGGTGAGTCCCCCGAATTCGTGCGGCTCGTCTTGCCCTGGGAATTCTGCGGATCGAACGGTGTAGAGGTAGCTGAGGGACCATCTTCTCGAGAGGAGGGTTAGCCCAGCGTAGTAGTCTCCGACCTGGTGTTCGAGCTCGAGGCCATGACTGTCAGCCCAAGTATTTCCTTCGATGAAAAGGTTTCGCCCCACGTAGCGACCTTCGGCTCCGAGGGTCAGAAAAAATCCGAAGTCAGGCTTCCCAATTTGAAGGCGAGCGTCTTCTGGTCCCGATGGAAATACTCCGGTATTCGCTGGACGGATACGAGGGGACGATATTGCGGCCTGCCTATTGTAACCGAATCGGAGGTTTGCTCCTAGGAGGGCGTGGGTATAGATGTTGCCGACGCTCGCTCCGAATGAGGTGTTGAAATCTGTGCCCCAACCCGTCGAGTCGTTTGGCAATTCGATGAGACGAGTGTCGCGTTGCCACGTCAGGATGCCGCCGATTTCGTTCTTCAGTTGGTTGTCCCAGCCTAGGGCTTCTTGGGAACCGATCTTTTCGTGAACCCAATTTTGGATGTCCTCGGCATAGGAGTCGGGGCCGACCACGCCAGCGGTGATTTCAAAGGTGTCAGTATGGTTTTTTTTGGTTTCGCGTAGAGCGAGGCTGAGGTAGGTCCAACCCGCATAGGGGCGTTCGTCGACCAAGAGTTCGGTGGCTTCCTTGTTCGACGGCGTGAATATCTTTTGACCTAGGGAGATGGTAGCCCCGAATGTATATGGAGTGGGCCTCTCTTTCCGAAGCTTGGAGACGCTTTTGGCCCACTTGGGAAGATGAGGGATGTCTTCGTAAGTCTCAGCTTTGGCGAAGTCCCAGGAAAGTTTGGTACCGTTGGTGTAGTTTTGATCGGTGCCGGAAAAGGAGTCGTTTTCGATAGCGATTCCGAAGGTTACGGCCTTGTTTTCGGCGTTTTGCGCGGCGGTTTGAGCAATGAGGCAAATGGCTACGCCGGTGCATATTGTAGCTCGTTTGAAGGACTCTTTCGATTTCATGTGGCAGGGGGTATTCAGTTTCCATGCCATCTGCTCTAGAGTGGGTAGAGCATTCGATAAGCGGTGCTTTACGCATTCTTTCCTCTTTGGCCTTTGCGATTTGCACGTATTCTGTGTCGAAATGCAGCTGCTTCCCTGCTCGGCTCGAAGTGTTGCCTCACACGAGTATCAGCCCTAACGAAAATCGTTTACAGGAATCGAATGGAACGGTGATTTGTGCAGGGTATGGAAAAGGGACGCTACGAACCGAATGACGATGGCTACATCAATGATCATGTGCGCGAAGCGGCGAAGTCGATTGGCAAGGCGATACACGTGTATTGCGAAGGCCACTACGCCCACAGCAATGCGCGGGACATCCCAGTGTCTCATGCCCTGGTGGAGATCATGGAGCTGCTAAAGGGGTTGGACGAAGAGACTGCGGAAAAGGCGAACCGCATGCATGATCCCAAGTTGTTCAAAGTTCACAAGCCGACCCAGAAATCGAAGACGCGCTGGAATATTTAGTTTCAGTTTCCGGCTACAGGGTTTCAGTCCCGGAGGGACAATGGGTGCTCGGTGAATCTGCAGCGCGGACGGCGTGGAAGCCCTCCCTTCTCCTTACTTTTTCCAGAATGTGGCCAGAGGGAGTTTGGCAGCCTCGGGGTCGAAAGAGGGGTCTTTGCCGGCTTTTTGCTGAGTTTCGAAGTCCTTGAGGCAGCGGAAGACTTGGGGGCTGAGGAGAAGGATGGCGATGATGTTGACCCATGCCATGAGGCCGACGCCGACGTCGCCCATGGCCCAAGCGAGGGTGGCAGACTTGATGGATCCGTAATAGATGAGACCGAGGAAGAGAACGCGCACGATTTGGGTGGCACGTTGGCGGGCAGGGCCGGATTTGATGAGATAGACGAGGTTGGACTCGGTGTAGTAGTAGTAGGCGAGCAAGGTAGTGAAAGCGAAGAAGAGCAGGGCAATGGCGATGAAGGCGGACCCGAAGCCCGGAAGAAGACTGTCGACAGCGTTTTGGGTGTAGATGGGACCGGCGGGGAAGCCTTCGAGGTTTTCGATGATAGGTGTTCCATCGCCGTCGAAAACGTTGAAGGAGTCCGTTATGAGAATCATGATGGCGGTCGCGGTGCAGACGAACCAAGTGTCCACGTAGACTGAGAAGGCTTGCACGAGTCCTTGCTTGGCTGGGTGGTTCACCTCTGCGGTGGCGGCGGCAATGGGGGCGGTACCTTGACCCGCTTCGTTTGAATAGATGCCGCGTTTGACGCCCCACTGGATAGCGGCGCCGAGGAGTCCGCCGAAAGCAGGGTCGAGCCCGAAAGCGTTGCGAAAGATTGTTGCGAAGACGGCGGGGATTTCTGAGGCGTTGGCTAAGATGACGATGAGGGCGATGATGATGTAACCAAGCGCCATGAAGGGGACCGCGAACTGGGCGACGTGGCCGATACGGTGAACGCCTCCGAAGATGATGACGGCGAGGAGAACGACGATAACGAGCCCGGTGATATAGGGGGAGAGTCCAAATGCGTTTTCGATTGCGGCGCCGATGGAGTTTGACTGCACACTGGGAAGTAGGAGTCCGGTGGCGAGAATCGTAGAGAGGGCGAATACGATGGCGTACCATTTTACCCCGAGGCCTTTTTCGATGTAGTAGGCGGGACCGCCGCGGTATTCGCCGTCGATTTCCTTTTTGTACATCTGGGCAAGAGTGGCTTCTGCGAAGGCGGAGCCAGCGCCGAGGAAGGCGATGATCCACATCCAGAAGACGGCGCCAGGGCCGCCCATGGCGATGGCGGAGGCGACGCCCACAATATTGCCGGTGCCGACGCGACCGGAGACGGCGAGGGCGAAGGCTTGAAAGGAGGAGAGGCCAGCGGCTGATTCCTTGCCCGAAAATAGAAAACGCACCATGGAGCCGATGAGGCGAACTTGGAGGAATCGGGTAGCTATCGAGAAGTAGAGCCCAGTGACGAGACAGAGGCCTACGAGCCAGTTGGACCAGATGTATTTGTTGAGGAAGTCTACAATTTCGGACACTGCTTTTTAGGTGGTAGGTATTTAGGCTTAGGAAGGGAAAAGGGAGGAGAAGAAGAGGCGGGAAGATCCGGACTTAGGGGAGGTGGGTGACGATTTCGCAAGTGACGGAGTTTGCGAGGAAGCACTCTTCATGAGCTTTGTGGTGCAGTCGCTCTAGCATCTTGGGACTGGGAGCTGAGCCGTCGGCAAATACGATTTCTGGATAGAGGTCGACGCGGGTGATGACTAGCTTGCCGGAATCGTTTTTGGCGAGGTGACCGACGGCACGGTCGGTGTAGCTTTCGACGGTGATCTTGCTCATGGCGGCGATAGCAAGGAAGGTTAGCATGTGGCAGCTGGAGAGGGAGGCGACGAAGGCTTGCTCGGGGTCGACGCATGCAGCGTCTCCGAGGTAGTCTGTTGCGGCGGAGGCGCTTACGATAGTGCCTTGGCCGAAGTCCCAAGTGTGGTTGCGGGAGTAACTCTTGTAATCGAAGGCGGATTCTCCGCGTTTCCAGGCGAGGGTGGCGATGTGTTCTGACATGCAGGGACTGTGGCGAGCGGCTGCAGATGTGTGAAGGGTGAAAAAATCTATCTTTTCGCTGCGGCTCTGCAGGTTTTAGGCCGAAGTATAGGGGAAGGCCATTTTGACCAAATGAGTGAATCGCGACCCAAAAACTGCTCACACTGCAACGCTCCCACCTCCATCCACCTGACGAAGGTAGTCGACGGTGAGGCCGTGAAGTTGGGCGTTTGTTCTAATTGCCCGAAGGCGAAGGCTTACAAACAAGGCGCGGCATGGGATCTGATAGATGCTGAAAACGGAGGCAAGGTGCCGAGATCGCCAAAGGAAAGCGAACGAGCCTGTCCTGGCTGTGGCTTAACGCCTGCAGACTTTAAAGAGCATGGCCGGCTCGGATGCTCGAAATGTTACGAGACCTTCGAAGGAAAGCTCGAGCCAGTGATCAATAAGTTGCATCGCGGCAGTAGCCACATAGGCAAAGTGCCTCGAGGTAAGAAGCGAGACGTGACGCCTGAGGAAATTGCGGACTTAAAACGTCGCCTCGACGAGTATGTGAGTCGCGAAGAGTACGAGATGGCAGCGACAGTCAGAGACCAAATCAAGGCCCTAGGCGAGTGAGGTCCATGCCTCATTTATTCAAAGAGGCGTTAAATTTAAGGTCTACCTGAGAATGTCCTCTTCTTACCTCGAAACCAACTGCTTTTTGCCGATCTAAGCCAACAGACCACATTACATCCTATGGCCGACTCAAAGAAAATTATCCTATTGGAAGACGATAAGGCCTCGGCTCGCCTCCTTTCCGCATTTTTGGAATCGAAGGGCTACGAGGTTCAGGAAAGTTACGAAGGACGCTTCGCCATCGAACTCGCTCTGCGTGAGCCCCCTGATCTGATGATCGTTGATGTCTTGCTACCCGATATGCACGGATCCGAAGCGGTGAAGAAGCTGACAGCCATAGATCGTATGCATGATTTGAAGGTACTGTTTTTGACCTCTTTGCTCAGCAAGTCTGGCGACTCTGGCAAGGTGACCCGATTAAAGGTCGCGGGAAAAGAGTATCCAGCTCTCGCGAAGCCATTCAAGCCAGCGAGTTTGGAAGAAGTAATCTCCAGCATACTCGCTGGAGATAACTAGGTCGGCTCGCCTCTAAAATTTGAATACGCGGCACACCACTAGAAGGGTGCCGTTTTTTTGTGACCTGAGGGATGAACGAGTCTCTACAGGTCGGCTTGGGCGTGCATTTGCTGAGCGATTCAGCGAAGGATCAAGTGACTAAACGTCGCTATTGAGCAACGTCGATTCGGTCCTAGATGAATGCCTTGAAGCTATTACTCGGTAAATACCGAGTTCTAGGTAGTCGCTGAATCCTTACACTCTCTTTAAAACGACCACGCATTCGAGGTGGCGCGTTTGTGGAAAGAGGTCGAACGGCTGGATTTCCTCTATCTCGTAGCCCCCTCCGAGTAGTACTTGCAGGTCACGCATCTGGGTGGCGGGGTTGCAGGATACGTAGATCACGGAACGCGGCCCGAAGGCGATGAGCTGGGTGAGGAAGTCTTCGCTGGAACCCTTTCGCGGCGGGTCGATTACGACAGCCGACTCGTCGCCGGGAAATTCGATTTGTTCGAAGATGGAGGCCGCATCGCCCAGCACGAAGGCGGCATTTTCGATCTGGTTGTCCTCTGCGTTGCGCTTGGCGTACTCGATCGACTGTTCGGAGACTTCGACACCGACAACCTGCTTGAAGTCTTGGGCGGCAGTGAGGGTGAAGAGGCCGGAGCCGCAATAGGCGTCGACGAGGTACTTCGCTCCTGCGTCGCGCGCTTTGTCGCGCACGTAGCTTGTGAAGACTGGCAGGATGGAGGGGTTGTTCTGGAAGAACTCACCGGCGATGAAGGAGAAGGTAATATCGCCGACTCTCTCGCGAATAGTTTCTTTCGGGTCGGTGGTGACACCGTCGAGGTGTTCGCGAATGAGCAAAGTGCCGCCTTTCTTGAAAGGTTTCGTTTCCTGGCGGGCGTAGGTTTCGGCGCGAACTGCGGTGAGGGTTTCGTTCATCGCGTCGCTGATGAGGGGGCATTGCTCCACCTCTACGTGTCGGCTGCGGGTGCCAGCCTTTAGGAAGCCGATGGTCATGGGGCGGCCCTTGCGGGGAACCTCGAAGTGAGGGGTAAGCTTGGAGCGGTAGCCATACTGCTTGGGCGAGGCGATGGCTGGCAGGACGGGGTGCTCGATGCGGACCATGTGCCAGAGGAGCTCTTTTACTTGTTTGGTTTTCCACTCAAGCTGGGACGAGTATTCGAAATGCTGATACTGGCAACCGCCACATTCGGTGAAGACTGGGCAAGGTGGTATGATGCGTTGGGGCGATGGCTTGATGACCTCGACGAGATCGGCTTCGGAGAAGTTCTTGTCGTTGCGATAGACGCGAGCTCGCACCCGCTCTCCCGGCAGTGCGAATCGGACCATAACCACCCAGTCGTCGATGCGGCCGAGGCCTTGCCCCATGTTGGTGAGCGTTTCGATGTCGAGCTCGATCTCCTCGTGGTAGCCGTAGGGCTCCGGGCGGAAGTTTCGTGGCGCGTTTGACATTGGGTTTTTCTTTTCGCTCATGGTCTTGGAAGTGGTGCAGAGGGGAGGAGACTTAGATTGGCGAGGATTTCGAGGTTTTTATTCGAATGTCTCTTGGGAATCGGCGCTGGACATGCAGCTCGGAGTTGGTGTGTTGCTAGTATAAATGAGTATTGAAGCGAAAAGGGACGCGTTAGTGGAAGAGCTGGCTCCGTTCGAGGACCACTTCGAACGGTTTGCCTACATCGTAGACCGGGCCAAGGCGAACACTCCGCTGGCGGACGAGTACAAGATCGATGCCTTCTTGATAGAGGGCTGCTTGTCGCAACTTTGGGTCTATCCGGAGTTCAAGGATGGAAAGTGCTATTTTCACACGGACTCTGACGCGGCCATCACCAAAGGCACCTCGACCCTGCTTTGTGGGCTCTACAGCGGGGAAACGCCGGAGGCGGTCATAGATCTAGAGCCCGACTTCTTGGCAGAGGTCGGAATAACGCAGCACCTTTCTCCCAATCGACGCAATGGGCTGACCAATGTTCGCAAGCGAATTAAGGCATATGCTGAGCTTTGCTTGAAAAACGCTGAAAACCAGTAAGTTGCACTTAAGGCTGGGACTTGTGCGACGGTTTATCGTTGGGAGTCTGAGCTGTCTTGGTTATGGAACGGAAGCACAACGACGAGAGTTTCATGAGAGCTGCGGTTTGCGAGGCAGTGCGAGGCGATCCTGTGAAAACGAGCCCGAATCCACGAGTGGGGGCGGTGATCGTAGAGAACGGTGAGATCGTGGCAAAGGGCCACTTTGAGAAAGATGGCGGGCCGCATGCGGAGCGTCATGCTTTCGAAGCGCTCGGTCGTAAACCTGCGAAAGGAGCGGTCCTTTATGTGACGCTGGAGCCGTGCTCCACGAAAGGTCGCACTGGGGCGTGCACGGATGCGATCTTGAAGTCCGGGATCAGGCGGGTGGTGGTCGGAGCTTCGGATCCGACTCCTGAGCACCGCGGAAATGCGACCCGCGTCTTAGAGGCGGCAGGTGTTGAGGTGTCGGTAGGTGTCTTGGATGCCGAGTGCTCGGCTCTGAACCCAGGATATCAGGGTCACTCGACGGCTAAGTGAATTGTTTTCCCATTTGGGGTCGAGATGTCTTAGCTTTGCGGGAATGGGTGTCTTTCGACAGTTAGGCCGCGGGGTCGCTGAGGTATTCGTTTTTCTGGTACGATTGTACCAGTGGACGCTGTCGCCAGTGAAAAATGCCTTCTTGGGTGCTGGTGCAGCGTGCCGCTTCAGGCCGACCTGCTCGCACTACGCGATCGAGTGTCTGAGAACGCTACCCTTGCTGAGAGCCTTGCGGTTGTTGATGTGGCGAATCTTACGCTGCAACCCTTGGGGGGGGCAGGGTTGGGATCCGGTGCCGAAAATGGTCTATCGGGAAGGCCCGAAGGGCGATCCAGTGCGAAGCTTGAAGGACTTTTTGTGAGAGATCGCGACCAGAGGAGCCAAAAGCTAGAACTGGTTCTTCCACATCATCGACTCCATAGGGAGCGGGCTGCGGGAGTTGTACTTAGCGGAGGCTTTCTTGTTGTAGTAGTTCTCAACGTCTCCTTCGACGTGAAAATAGATGAGTTGTCCAATGGGCATGCCTGCATAGACTTTTACAGGCTGAGCCACGGAGATCTCGAGCGTCCAGTGGTTACAGAAGCCGACGTCGCCTTTGCCAGCGGTGGCGTGGATGTCGATGCCGAGGCGGCCGACGCTGCTTTTGCCTTCGAGGAAGGGCACGTGGGCATGGGTCTCTGTATACTCAAAGGTGGACCCGAGGTAAACAGTGCCGGGACGGAGGACGAAACCTTCCTCCGGAATTTCGAAATGGGCGATTTTGTTGTGCTCGCGGGCGTCTAGGATCTCGGCGGTGTAAGTGGCCAAGTACTTGCTGAGGTGGACGTCGTAGCTGTTGGTGCCGAGTGCGGCTCGGTCGAAGGGTTCGACCACGATTTCACCCTTTTCCATGCCTTCCAGAATCGCTTTGTCAGAGAGTATCATATTGGGGGTGATACCAGTCCGAATTTTTCGGGAAGTGGCAACTCTAAACCGGGAGGCCCATGGGGCCGTTTTCGGGTGGATTCGACTTGTGCTGGTCGCCAGGGAGGTTGCTGATGAACTGGAAGAGATCCTTGCGGCGATCGAGCATGGGAGTGACGCTGCCCGAGGCGCGGCTGCGGTAGAGGTCATTGATGTCGAGATCGGAGACGAGCATCATCTCCACGTTGGAGTCGGCTTCGGCTTGGATACCATCGCGGGCGAACTCGTGATCACTCGGGCTGAAGACGGCGGCCTTGCCGTAGTGGATGTCCATAGCGGGTACGCTGGGGAGGTTGCCAATGATACCTGCGGTGACGACGTAAACTTGATTTTCGATGGCTCGCGCTTGGCTGCAGTAGCGGACGCGGAGGAAGCCGTGGCGATTGTCGGTGCAGTAGGGCACGAAAATGATTTCGGCGCCTTGGTCGGCAAGGTAGCGGGCTGCTTCGGGGAACTCGGAGTCGTAGCAAATGAGGATGCCGATACGAGCCTTGGGCGTGCTGATGACGCGGAGGTCGTTTCCGCCACTGATGCCCCAGTACTTCTTTTCGGCCGGAGTGATATGGAGCTTAGGCTGGAGAGTGTAGCTGCCATCGGGGGCGAAAATCGGGCAAACATTTTGCAGGGACCCGTCTATGTCCATAGGATGGCTGCCGGCGACGATGTAGATGCCATATTCTTGGGCGAGCCGGCCCATCAGTTCCATGAAGGGTTGGGTCAACTCGGAGAGCCTGCGGATACCTTCGACGGAAGGGAGTTTCTTGAGGGCTTTCTGGGAAAGAAGCTGTACGGAGAAGAACTCCGGAAAGACAACGAAGTCTGAGCGGTAGTCGGCAGCGGTTTCGACGAAGTATTCCACTTGGTCGGCGAAGTCCTCGAAGCTGTTGATGCCGCGAACTTGGTATTGCACGCAGGAGACACGCACTTTGCGGCCGTCCTTTTCGACGGGTTGGTAGTCAGGGTTGATCCACTCGAGGAAGGTCGCAAAGTTTTTGCTGAGCGGATCTTGTATGTAGTTCTTGATGACACCTCTGACGATGAAGCCTTCTCGTAGTTGAAAATTAAGCACAAGATCGCTTGCCTTCCCGTTCTCTACTTCTACTACGTAGTTTTCAGGACTCATCGAGTCGGCGTGTTCGTGGTAGCCATGAATACGGCCTCCTGCGATTATTCGGCGCAGGTTCAAGCGTTTGCAAAGGTCTCGGCGCGCTTGATAGAGCAGGTGTCCGACTCCCTTGCCTCGTGCTTCTGGATGCACATAGACGTCGGCTCCATAGAGGCTATCGCCCTCGGGGTTGTGATTATGGAAGTAGCCGCCGTCGGTGATCCCTGCGTAGGTGTGTTGGCGATAAGAATCAACGCCAAGGTCGACTATCAAGCTGGATACGGCTCCGAGGATTCGGTCTTCCTCAACGGCGACGAGCTGACCCTGAGGGAAGAGTCGGACGTGATTAGCGAGCTGTGAAACGGTCCAAACAACGTTCTCCTCCGCCATCTGCGGAAAACACGTTTTGTTAAGCTCAACTAAGGTTTCAAGGTCTTCGACTCTTGCTTCGCGAACAGTTACCATGCGGGCAAAGCTTGTTTGCGGGCTTTGCTGTTTGCAAGCGCTGTCTTAGTTCAAGGAGACGGGCACGTAAGGATGTTTCAGTGCATCTTGCACGTTTTGAAGGGCAGCTTTGAGATCGTCGATCTCGCGTTCCTTCTCAAGCATATGCCCGGAAAGCGTCTTGTTTAGTTTGCGTAGGGCGTGCGGAGAATTGGAGTCAACCTGTTCGCCGAGGTGGAAAATCTTAGAGAAGATATTGCTGCTCTTTTCCTCGTCTCCAGTCGCACGATCGTGGATACGAATTTGGGCGATGGTCTCGGCTTGTTTTCGCGATAGTTCGTGGAGCTCATGTTCGCACTGCTCGATTTGGGCCTCGACGTGCGTACGTTGCTCTTCAATGGAGGCGAGTTTTTCCAACCAAAGTGTACTCGCTTTTTTGAATACAACTCCTACACCCGGGTGTTTGAGATCGAGGGCTGCTTTTCGCAGGTCGGGGAGGAAACGCTTCGTGATGCAATACTGATTTCCTTGATGGTTGAAAATCGTTTTCGAGTCAGTGACGAAGGGGAGAATCTTGTCCGCTTGATCCTTGAACAGGGCGGAGCAGAGAGGCTCGTCTATCCACTCGAGGCCGCAGAGCAACAGGAGCTTGGAGCGATCGGTTCGCGAAGGAACGTTTCGGATAATGCGTCCCATCGGGTGCCAAGCTTTGGCGTAGGCTTGGAATTTCGGTATCTCAGCGAAACGGGAAATGGCCTCGCAGCGGAGCGCCTCGTTAACGTTCAAGGCTTTCCCGTTTGAGCTGAGCGCGATGAGCGGGGTCTGCAGTCCTTTTGCCCAGTCGAAAACGGCCTCCGCGGCGGCTCCGAAGATGATGGCAATCTCATCGATCTGAACGATTTGCGGGAGACTAATGGCAGCGATCTTGAGTTGATCCACTTTTCCGAGTACGTCTAGAAACTGCTGAGCCGGGCCTAGCTTTAAAGCGGCAGCCTGCTTCGCGGCATCATGTAATTCTCCCGGGTAGCCGAGGCTTCGATGCTGCAGGTAGCTCGCGCGTTTGGGGTCTGCACCAAAAGCTTGGGCTGTTCTTAACGCATCTTGCGTACTAAGGGGACCGAGCCGAAAATTTTCAGTGAGGTTTGACCAGTTTCCCCAGCTTTCGAGTGGATACGCGAAATTTAGGGGATCGGTGGATTCGAGGATTAGGATGAGACTTCGACGGTAGGCTCCAGCCGTGGCTGTTGGAAACACATAGTCCCGTAGCCAATCCATGATGGTTACGGAGAGGCGATGGTAGTGCTCGATGTATATAATCGTGAGATCGGTACCAAGCGCCTTTAAGGGGAGGGCGTCGAGAAAAGCTTCGGCGTGATTGCTCGCCTTGCTCTCGCCGAGACCCACGTTGATCTCGAAATCGTCTCTGACCTTTTCCGTGCGTCCCACTGACGATGCCGCCGCTTGGTTGATGTAAGCTTTCTTTTGCTTGGCTATGCTGCTGCGGGTAATCAGTATCGAATCGTCGGATACGATAGGGTTTACCTTTCCTCTCTGCACGCTTTCCAATTGTTCGGAAATCTTAGTTTCCTTGGCAGGATTAGCTGGGTAGCGGAGCGTTTTTGCGCACGCTCTAATAAAATCTGGGATATCGTCCAGCGGCTCGTTACGTGTCGGCTGTATCCATAAAACCTTTTCCTTTTTCATTCTCTCGCTTTCGCGAAATTCAGAGAGGAAAGACGACTTGCCGGCACCGGTCTCACCCCAGACGTTGAACACTCGCTTGTCGCCAGCCTCCACCCCTTGCAAGGGCAGGACCTTGGCGAACTGTTCCAACTCGACGCTTCTGGGAATGAAGTGAGGTTTGGGCGATTCTGTTTCAGGTTGAGGTTCCTTGGGCATGTTGTGAGTTTCGGGAAATGATAGTTTTATAAAGTAGCTATCTCAAACGGGAAAGTGACAAATAATTGGTGAAAGTGTGCCATTTTACGGTCTCAAAGACTGAACATCGCCTCTCTGTACCTCATCATGAGCAAGTTTTCGGTCCATTGGACAAACGGTGCGACTTCCTTGTTGTCGATGTGTTCCTGGCAAAGCCACTCGATGTAGTGGCCTTTGGCGGCGTCGCAGAGCGGGTAACCTCCGCCGATGCGGGGGTTAATTTCGATAACTGAAATTTGGTTGGCAGTCTCGTCGACGAAGGCCTGTATGTTTATGATACCGCTAGCGCCGGGAAGTTGCTCGGCGATTTGCACACAGGCTTCAATCAGCTTTTGGTGACGGCGGGTTTTGGCCTGTACGACCTCGCCCGCCTCAACGATGATTCGCTCGTGGGGAATGGCGCAAAGGGCACGGCCTGTTTTCGATAGGTAGACGTTAACGGTATATTCGGTTCCTTCGGCTTTCTCTTGAAGCAGCCAATCAGCTGGCAGCTCTTTTAATTCTCGTTGGCTTGAAATTATAGTCGCCCCGTTCGACGATGATCCGCGTTCGGGTTTCGCGATGAGGGGAAATTCGATTTGGTTATCAAATTCGCTCCTCAGGCAACTTGTTGGAGTGGGAATTCCGATTGACCTTAGGAAATGGTATGTATCCAGCTTGTGGATGCAAGAGGTTAGCGTTTTAGGTTCTGACAGGGATACGACTGTACCATTTTGAGAAAGGGAAGGGACGAGCTTGGATAGTTCGAGCAATTCTGAATGGCGTGTTGGTATAATGAGCCGTATCTTAGCTTCGAAGCAGAGCTTTTTGAGCTCGTCCGCCCAGTAGGGCGATTTGTGTTCGGGAAGTTGAGTGAAATGGTCGGCGATGGCGAAGGTTGGCACTTGAGAGCTCGTATCCGAAATATGGAGTTCTAAGCCTCTGCGTTTGGCGGCCTGCTTGGCGATGTTTGCGATTGCGACTTTGCTTCCTCCGGATAGCAGGAGTATGTTTCTAGGAGCTGTTTGCGAGTCGGGCATCGTTCGTGACTTTGGTATCGCTGGTTTGATGGAGCAACCTCAATTGGGGTACCTCTCGGAACAAAAAAAGTGACCCTCTTGCGAGGGCCACTTTGAGATATCTAAATCGCTTATCGAACTTAACCGATGAGACGAAGAGCGACCTGGCTCGAGGCGTTTGCCTGTGAGAGCATGGACGAACCAGCCTGTACCAGGATATTCGCACGAGCGAGCTGAGTCGATTCTGTTGCAACGTCTACGTCGATGATACGGCTATTTGCAGCTTCGAGGTTCTGCTTGTTAGTCGCGAGCATATCTGTAGCGAAGCTCAATCTGCTTGATTGCGCTCCGTTGGTTGCACGGAGGGTAGCAACGTTTTCGATCGAAGTCTTGATCTTGTCGAGGTCGATTCCAGCGGCACCGAGTGAAGTCGAGCCGTCGCTAGTTGCGACTAGGTCTGTGTGGATACCGTTGGTATCATCACTGAATGTAGTCTGAGCGATATCAACCGTTTGCGATCCATCTTCAGAAGTCTTAACGGTCATGCCGCTGCTGTTCATCAGAGACACACCGTTGAAGGATTCTGCGGCTACGGCACCGAGCTGGGCCTTGAGGGCTTCGAACTCTGTGTTGTAGTTAGCTTTGTCGGTAGTGTTCTTAGTTACGTCTTCGCTCAAGGTCTTGAGTTCAGACATACGATCCAGGATCTTACCGGCAGTGGCAAGCGCGCCATCCTGAGTCTGCAGGAAGGACTGAGCGTTCGCAATGTTGTTGCTGGTTGCTTCGGTCCGCTTGATAGCAGCCGACATCTTCATGGAAACCGCAAGTCCACCAGCATCATCTGATGGGTTTACGATTTTCGAACCGCTAGAGAGACGAGCCAAGCTGTTTTGCAGCATAGCGTTGCTCTTGTTGAGGTTGTTCTTCGCGGCGATCGCCGACGTGTTTGTATTGATTACAACTGACATGTTTATATCATCCTTGATTTGTGCGGTAGCATCCTTGCTGCCGCGTGCCCGATAGATAGCGTCAGGCGTTCGCTTTTCTGCCTATGTGGCGGAAATTGATCGAACAGCTACTCTAGGTAGAAAGCCGTTCTGGAAAGCTTTTGGTCATGTTTCATGGTGGGGAGCGTCGAGTTTAGCTCGCGCTGCGTTTGGGTTGGTTGGTGTTGGCGAAATTGTGTCGATCCTGGCGTCTCGAACGGGAGCCTTGGGTCGTTTGGGAGGTAGGCGCTCGGGCTTGCTTGGGGACGGCGTTGCTTCCTTCTCCGGGGGGATTCCAGACGTGGCCTGGGGTTCTCTGCGTGCCTCAAGAAGCTAGCGAAAGGGAGGGTGGCACAGGGGTGGTCGAAGCGCATGCTGTGCGTTTCGCTTTCGCCTCGAACGTCCTTGTTGCCTTGGGGGCTGCGGATTTCGACGCGACTGGCTGTATCGTCCGTGATGTTGCTAGTCATATGTTTTGGGCCAACCCGAGGGGGAGGCTTGCTTGATTGAACACGTCCTTGTGTTGCGTGGAATTATCGTTGGCTACTGCGTTCCATTTAGCGTTTTGAGTTAAAGTACTCAGTGGGGCCATGGTGGGTTTCGCGTAGTCGATGCGAATCGATTAGTATTGGTATTTTCGGTACGAATTGAATCGTAGGTCGCAGAGCGTCTTTTACGGCTCTTTTTTCGGTTCGAGCGGTGCGGAGTGTCGGGGCGAACATGAGTTCGCGTCTACTCCGAGTTTCCACTCGAGCGTCGATGCTTTCAGGTAATTTGGTTTCAGCTACGGTTTAGGCGCCCCGCCCGTCGGCGGGGAACCTATGTCGTAGTAGTAACTTAACCTAAAAGTTTGAGCGCGACCTGGGTGGAGGAGTTAGCTTGCTGGAGCATGCTTGATCCAGCTTGGACCAGAACATTGTATTTCGCTAGCTGGGTGGACTCCTCGGCGACGTCGACGTCGATGATGCGGCTGTTCGCTGCCTCGAGATTCGCCTTGTTGACGGTCAGCATATCAGAGGCGAATGAGAGGCGGTTTGACGCGGCTCCGTTTTTTGCTCTGAGGGTGGCGACACTTTCAATGGCTGTCTTGATGGTGTCCAGCTCCAGGCTCGAATGGCCGATGCTGACTCCGCCGTCCAAGAGGTTTACCGTGACGGTGTCCTCTAAGTCGGGCTGTTCGAGAGCGACTGATCCTGCTCCGGATTCTGTGGTCGCTACGGAAAGTGTATCTCCGCCTGTCTTAAAGAGGCTAACTCCGTTGAATGTCTCGTCTGCGAGAGCGGAGAGCTGCTTCTGGAGTTGCTCGAATTCCGTGTTGTAGTTGCTCTTGTCGGTCGTGTTCTTCGTGACGTCTTCGGACAGAACCTTGAGCTCTGACATACGGTCGAGAACTTTGGCTACAGTACCGAGAGCGCCGTCTTGAGTTTGCAAGAACGACTGAGCATTTTGGATGTTTGTGTTAACTGCTGCCGTACGTTTGATGGTAGCGGAGAGCTTCATTGACACAGCGAGACCACCGGCGTCGTCCGAAGGTTGTGTGATCTTAGATCCACTGGACAGACGGTTGAGGCTACGCTGAAGCATCGCATTGCTGGATGCTAGATTGTTGGACGCAGATATAGCTGCGCTATTGGTGTTTATTACTACTGACATTTTAACTTCCTTGTTTAGGTTACGACTTGCGACATCCTTGTCGCGTTGCGGGGTTAAGGTGTCCGCTGCACCTGTAACTTGCGTTACCCCAATAGTATCGGGAGCTCACATGGAGACTTTAGGAAAATCTCTATCTTTTTGGCTAAATGCGCTCAACGCCTTGCGGATTATACTCAAGCTAGGCATAGCGTCCTCTACTTATGGATACCCTATCCGATATGAGCGTTTGAGCTTAGCTTCGCTATTGCGCTCGCGTCGCCACGAGCTTTAGGTCTGCAATCTCTCAAGATGACGCACATGAGCGAAAGGATCACCCTCCAACAAATTCACTTGTCCAGTGGGCATGACTTCAAAGGGCGCTTCGAAAAGGGCCGTTTGAACAATGGCTCTACCGAAGTGGACTCTGTAGAGTGCATCGAAGGCCGCGGCTTGGTGGGCGACCGGTACTTCGACTTCAAGGAAGACTACAAGGGGCAGGTCAGTTTCATGGCGGTGGAAGCGATTGCCGAGTTGGAGGCGGATTTGGGGATCAAGGTGGGGGATTGGAGTTTGTTTCGCCGAAACGTAATTGTAAGTGGAGTCGCTCTCAATGGTCTTGTAGGGCGAAATTTCCGTATCGGCGATGTTGCGTTCCGAGGTGCCGAGCAGTGTAAGCCTTGCTTTTGGATGGATGAGGCAATTGCGCAGGGAGCTTATGCGGCATTGGAAAACCGGGGTGGCTTGCGTTGTCGGATCTTGTCTTCCGGAACGCTAAGCAGAGGAGAGAATCGGCTGCAGCTGCTTGCCTGAATGCTTATGGGTACTGTTTATATAGACGGAGAAAAGGTGGAGTTCGAAGGGGGCGCACCCGGCTCTTGCTCTGAGGCTTGCAGCTTAGTCGAAGATTTTTTAGCCGGCCAAGGGCTCGCCCTCGGTTCGGTGATGCTGGAAGGAGAGGAGTTGACTTTGGAGGAGGCCTCTAGCCGAGAAGGGTACGAGTTGCTTGAGTTTCGCTCCGCCAGCGCTCAAGCTCAGCTCCTGGCGATGTGTCGTTCGTGGAGGGATGAAATAGCCTCTCTTAGCATCCAGATACGTGAACTCTCTGCGTTCGTATTGAGAAATGGCTGGGGTGAGAGCCAGGATGCGGTGGTGGCTCTTACGGAGAAACTGAGGCCAGTTATCGAAGGTGTCGGGGTGCTGCAACAGTTTGGAACGGATTCAGAGGCAGTTTGGCGAAATAGCGTGAGCTCGGGCTTCCAGAAGGGGCTGGTTGCTGTCGATCAAGTCGTTAACGCAGTAGAGTCACGGGATTGCGCACGGTTATCCGATCGGCTTGCTGGAGATTTGGCAACGAGCTGGGAAGCGGTATCAGGGTGTTTGGAGAGTGAAGTGATTCCTATACTAGAAGAAGAGGTCGCAACATGAGTCTCGCGCTTGGATTATTCTGCGAGAGGCACCCCGCTTTGGCCAGCCGGGTCAAGGCGGCTCCGTCGAGCGACCAGCCGTTGGCTCCTTGGAGGAGCACTACTTCAGATTCGCACCGTTTGTTATCCCGTTGGATCGAGGGGAAGCGTTTTCCTCATGATTCGGCAATAGCGTTGAGTGGTGTGGGTGATGGCTCGCATATCGTGGCCTTGCTACGAATCTTGACGGATGAAGCGCTCGTTTTCTGTGCGGAAGCTGACGAGGGGAAGCTGAAAGCTTTCTTGGCGACGCCCGCTGCGGAGGAGCTATTGAAGGACGGGCGGGTCATCTTTGGCGCGGGTAAGCTTGATGACTCGTTTTTCAACTCCATGGCTTTCGAGGGTATCGTAAGTTTCACGAACGCCGAGCCCTTGATTTTCGCGCCGTTGTTCAACGAGAACGAATCGTACTACAGCGAATTTTTCATGCAGTTCGCTCAGCAGCTGGAATTATGGCGCAAGCTCTATGGCACCAATATCACCAAGTCCGGGCTATGGCAGAGTAACTCGTTCCGGAATTTTCGCACCTTGATTCGCACCCCGGATCCTTTCGAGTTTGCAGATGCCTTCTTGGGGCTCCCGATGATTATGGCGGGAGCTGGACCGTCCTTGGACGAATCGCTGGAGTTTCTACGATGGGCACAGGACCAAGCCGTGATCGTGGCTGGCAACTCTTCTATGCGGGCTTTAGTCAACGCTGGTGTACGACCGCATTTTGTACTGGCAGCAGATCCGTATCCGACGACTGACCGGGGCTTTGAGGGGGTGGATCTCGGCGAAACGATTCTCCTTTGCCCATTCATGGTCTATCCAGCGGTGGTCGAGCGTTTTGAGGGTCGGATTTCAGCTTGGTCCCACAACAACAAGTCGGCCACCTATTTCCGAAAAGCGAGCGGGCAGGGAAGACTCGCCCACGTATTGGAGCAAGGGACGATTTCCGCATGCGCTTTCGACATAGCGATCATCCTCGGATGCACGAGTTTGTATTTCGTGGGCCAGGATTTGGCTGCTCGCGTGGACGGCCGACTGCACGCCAGCGATTCCTTCTATTCAGAGGAGGGAGGTGCTGATCAGGCGGTCTTGGAAAAATGCCGCTGGTTACCGGGTAACACCATCGAGAAGGTGCCGGTCGAGGAAAAGCTCTTTGTCTATCTAAAGACATTTGAGCAGCTCTCTCGAATTTACACCCAAGAGCTGAAGATTAAGAATCGCGAACCGCTCAAGGTTTTCAACTTGTCTCGCCTCGGGGCTCGAATCGAGCATATGCCATATCTGGACCTCGAATCAGCCAAAGCTTCTATCGATCCGGTCGAGTCCGACGAGTTGTCGCATCGCTGGCAAGTCGTCCGCTCAACGTTGATCAGCTACCACGTCGGTTGGGGACGGATCGGCAAGGTTCTGCGACTATTCAGGGACTACGTTGAAGCAATCTGTTCCCATGCTTTGAGAAATGCTCTGGCCCTGGAGCAGGGCAGTCTGTCGCTTGAGAGTGCGGAGCTGGAAAAACGAAAGGCCGAAGCCTCCATAGCGGCTCAGCCAGAATTTGCCGAGATCCTGAACGACGGCCAACTCAAGATGGAACTCTATGCTTACACCCGTGCCTTGACCCAACGGTCGCGCCGCCAGGACGTGGCTAGTGAGAGTGCCCGTCTGGAGTCTGTAACCAAATACTTCTGGGCGATCGCGGAAGGGAGCTACCATGTCCTCGCTGCATTGGATGCATCTAGGGAGTCGCAGAAGGTTTAACTCAAATTTCAAATCCCTCCCTTGTATCAATGAAACGCGATATTCTCGGCTTAGTGCTTTGCGGCGGAAAAAGCAGCCGCATGGGATTCGATAAGGGCGAAATTGAACTTGAGCCAGGAATCAGTCTGCTGGAAAGGCAGCTGAGATTGCTCGCACCTTTTTGTCGAAGCCTAGCTGTTGGAGTCGGTCCGGAAGGAAGGAAGGAGCGGAAGTTAACTGCCAGCGTAGTCGCGGTACACGACATCGAGGGAATGGAAGGTCCGATGGCTGGCGTTATTGCTGCACTTAGGTTGGCTCGAGGAAAAGCGGTGCTGGCTATCGCTTGTGACATGCCGTTTCTACAAGAAGGAGATTTGCTGCTTCTCCTATCAAGGCGTAATCCCGAGAGGCTCGCTTCCGCTTTTGTTGCCTCGGACGGAGCTCCGGATCCGATGTGCGCAATCTACGAGGCCTCTGCCTTGAGCGAGTTGGAACAGGCTGCGGCCTCGGGTAAGTTGAGTCTGAGACGATTCCTTAAGGGGTCTGAAGTGGAGCTGTTGCAGGCGCCGAATCCCACGATAATGGCGAGCGTGAACGATCCCAAGGCTCTGTTGGAGGCACGCGTTCGTATCTCGTCCGAGCTTGAATCGCGTGGGTCCGACCCGAGCTAGGGGAGTAGACATACAAAATCCTGTAAAAAGCAGGCTGTTTTGCCGCCGCAAGTCGTTTTTGGGTAGAGGATTACCGCAAAGTGATGAAGAAAAGCTCCTACGAAACGCTTTTTTTCTAAAGGTATTCCGCATCTGACCGATAAACTAGATTAGGCGCCGTGTAAGCGCCGCACTTGAACCGACAATGGAAAATTTCAATGTAGCAGGCTTGGCCAGTGGCTTCGACTGGAATTCGATGGTAGATCAGCTAATGGCTATCGAGCGAATTCCTCAGCAACGCTTGAATACAGAGAAAGGGGATAACGAAGCAAAGGTTGACGCGCTCAAGGCGCTCAAGACCAAGCTGGACAAGCTGAAGTCGAGCACGACTGACCTGAAAAGCTCGACCTTGTATAATTCCAAGTCCGCAGAATCCTCGGACGAGACCTTGAACATTTCGGCGTCGGCAGGCACCAATGCCTCCAGGGGAAATTTCGAAATCACGGTGAGTCAGCTAGCGACCGCGACGCGTCGAATCGGCACAGCTGATGTTGTGAGCCAGATGGGTGACGAGAATTCCTTGATCTCTGCCCTTCGAGTTTCAACCGAAGTATCGGATGGAACCTTCTCGGTCAACGGACAGGAAGTGACGATCGCAGGGACGGACTCCCTGCAAGATGTTTTCGATGCGATCTCCATTGCGACCGCTGGCGTTGTTACTGGTAGCTACGATAGCGTCACCGATACGATTTCTCTCGAGAGCGCTTCTGGTCAGCTCGAACTTGGAGGAGATGAGGATACCAGTAATTTTCTTACTGCGATGAAGCTTCACCAACTCGAAGTGCAGGACGGTGGCAGCGGAACCGCGGTTGTCTCTAGCCGCAGCGCATTGGGAGTCGTAGACGTTAACGACAATGTTGCTAACAGCGGTATCGGCGGTCCGATAACCGGTTCGGACACTTTCTACATCAATGGTGTAGCGATCAACTTCGATGCGGACTCCGAGAGTATCTCGACTATCCTAGAACGCGTCAACGAATCGGACGCAGGCGTTACGATGTCCTTCGACTCGTCAGCGGATCAGTTTCGGATCATCAATAACGAGACAGGAGCTTACACGATGAACGTCGCCGACAGCGGCAACGGATTTCTCGCGGCCATCGGACTCACCGGATCTGCAGATATCGGAAAGGACCTTCGATTTTCGATGGACGACGGCGCGATTAAGACGAGCCGCAGCAACAATATCACTGCGGAGTCCCACGGACTCACTGGAGTGACGATCAGCGCCTCCGAAACTGGAACGCAGACCATCACGATCGATAGCGACTCAGAAGAGCTCAAAGCAAAGATCAACTCCTTCATCTCCGCCTTCAACGACGTTCAGGATTACATCGGCGAGAAGACCAAGATCGAAGTGGACGGGGACGAAGTGAAGACTTCCGTATTGTCCGGGAATCGTGAATTAAGCTCTCTCGATTCCAAGCTACGTTCCTTCGCATTCGCCCAAGTAGACGAGCTCGCCAGTGGCAAGCTGTTTCGTCTCGAGCACCTAGGCATCGATTTCATCAGCGGCACTTCGAAGCTGGAGATCAAGGATTCCGCCAAGCTGGACGAAGCCCTGGTAGGCAACATCGACAAGCTCGAACAATTCTTTGTTGGGGCAGAAACCAATTTTTCAGGACGTCTCGATTCATTTCTCGAGAATTTCCTAAAGTCGGACGGGGTCATGGATACGATCTCGTCATCTTATTCCGAACGAAACTCCGATATTGACGAACAGATCAAGGATATGGAGCGACGCTTGGAGTTCAAAAGAGCTACTCTTGAGAGTAGTTTCATTGCCATGGAAGAGGCACAGTCTAAAACACAGAACCAAGCGACAGCGCTCGCGGGACTTTCGCTCCCCTAGCCACCGCGTACCGAGGTTCGACGATAGATGATGACTCACTTCTCCCACAGGCATGAACGTTTCGGCTAAAGCATTTACGCAGCTACTTGCAGTTTTTGGCTGCGTCCTCGCGCTTGCATTGAGTGGTTGCAAGACAGCGAACTCGCTCAACAGCAAGTTCGACACGACGATCGGCAAAAAGCATAAGGTCACAAACGTGCACGAGGCCGAAATCTTGCCTGCGCACCTACGCCGCGTCGCCTTGCTGCCCATTCACAAGGGCCGCTACGACCATCTCGACTTGAGCCCGATCGAGCAAAACTTCGTCCAGGAGCTGGGGAAGCTTAACCTTTTCGAGCTGATCGCAGTCGAACCGGATAAGATGGAGGAACTTTTTGGCGTCGAGCGTTACTCCTCGGTCGAAGTGCTTCCGACCAAGCTTCTTTCAAAGTTGCACGAAGTTTACGCGATCGATGGCGTCATGCTAATTGACCTAACATTCTATAACGCTTACCAGCCAGTCGGCATGGGAGTGAGGGCCAAGCTACTCGACGGTCACACTGGCGAACTCATCTGGGCGGCCGACGAGACATTCGATGGAGCCAACCCCGCCGTCTCCAATGCGGCCCGCAAGTATTTCCAAACCCAGTCCACTTCAGCGTACCCATTGCAGAGAACTCAGACCGTGCTCCACAGCACCGCCCGCTTTTCGAAGTATGTAGCGTTCGCTCTATTCGAAACGATCCAAGGAACCCATTAACTTTTCTTTAAATATTTTTTAAAGTTCTTCGGGAGAGAGCCGTTTATTAACTTAACAAAAGATTAACAAACGTCCGAAGACATACCAAACGACTGAATATCATGAACATAAATCCACAAAACAACGCCACCAACATCTATGCTCAGAACCTTGGAAAGGCAGGCCAGAACGTTCCAGCCAAGCCTACAGACGAGTCTGGCAAGGCAGCTTCGGCGGCCCCTGTGGGAGACAAGCTTCAGCTTAGCGCCCTCGATTCTCTCCGTTCCCAGCCTGAGGTCCGCCCAGAAATGGTAGCGAAAGGCAAGGAACTGCTAAACGATCCGAATTTCCCTTCCAAGGAAATGATGCAGGACATTGCTAAACTAATCGTGCCGTTTGCCGATGATGAATAGGTAGCTAACTGGGTGCCACACGTAGGCTGGTTCCCGCATCAAAGTTAATATCCATTCATCGACCGACTAAATGAAACAAAGCGCAGCGTCTTACAAGCGAGCGGCAATTATGTCCGCAAGTCCCGAACGTCTGATCCTAATGCTCTTTGATGGCGCACTCTCAGCCATGAACCGCGCCAAAGATGGGTTCGCATTGGAAAACGTTCGCGACCGCAACGAGACGATCAGCAATAACCTGATCAAGGCGCAGAATATCTTTGCTGAGCTACAACGTTCCCTTCGTATGGACAAGGGAGGCGAGTTTGGCGACCGGATGTTCGAGCTTTACGAGTTCTACAACGTCAAGCTAAACGAGGCCAACTTCAAGAAGGAGCAAGAGCCGATCGATACCGTTATCCGTCTTTTTTCCGAAGTGCGTGACGCTTGGTCGGAAATGCTATCCAAGCAAGCGAGTAAGCACCATACAGCGGCTCCTGCTAACTTGGCCGCCGGAATCGGTGGCGGCCTTTCTCTGCGGGCCTAGTATCCAAAATTTCACATCTATTCGTGTAGCAAGCCCAGCCCTGACGAGCTGGGCTTTTCTTTGCCTCATTTTCGCTTTGCTTGCGAGCAAGAGTGAATACACATTTCTGGAGTATGCCCGAACGACCCTCCCGACGCATGGTACTACTCGCCGCTTACGAGGACTTCACTCGTCGTGAGAGCGTCAGCCTTCGCGACGAGAATTTCGAGCTCCTAAAAAAGCTGCAGGACAAAAAGGCGAAAGTCATCGAGCAAATGGCGCTTCTGCAAGACACCCCGAATAAGTCCGACGCGGAAGACTTCAACCAACGTCTATCCGAATTGCAAAAGCAGGAGGAGGCCAACAGTAGTTTACTTCAGCAGAAGATGCTTTCGAATCGGCAAGAGCTTAAGAAGCTATCGCAAAATACGATATCCGCGAACAAGCTGCGTCGCGCGTACGCGGCTTCTTCGGATCGCCCGTCAGCGTCCGGTACCTTGAAGGGTCGCGCTTAGGATCCGTAATCAACTTTCAAATACGTGGAAATCGATCCGTACCCAAGCGTTATCCCATATGGACGTCAATGGATTGACGAGTCCGATATTGCTGCCGTCGTAGAAACCCTTCGTTCCGACTTCGTGGCCCAAGGCCCCCAGGTCGCAGCCCTTGAGACAGCCTTGTGCGAGCTTACCGGTACACGTTATGCGGTTGCAGTCTCGAGCGGCACCGCAGCATTGCACTTAAGCTGCCTTGGTCTTGGGATCGGGCCAGCGGATCGCGGAATCGTGCCAGCTATCACATTCGCTGCCACGGCCAATTGTCTCAAGTACTCGGGAGCGAATGTTACTTTCTGCGATGTCGATTCAAGTAGCGGTTTGGCGACCTCTGTCCATTTCATGGATGCATTAGAAAAGAACCCAGTTGCGAAAGTCTTACTGCCAGTTTCCTATTCAGGATCGGTTTCTGACCTCTCTGAAATTTCGAATTTAGCGAATGAAGCTGGGGCTTTTGTGATCGAAGACGCGGCTCATAGTATTGGAGCGACCTACGGTAGCGGTAGCCGGAGTGCTTCCTGTGAACACTCTGACGCGGCTATCTTGAGTTTTCACCCAGTCAAACACATCTGCGCAGGCGAAGGAGGTGCGGTGCTCACGAATGACGAAACGCTAGCCCGTCGGTTGCGTACCCTGAGAACTCACGGAATCGAACCACGTGAGCAGTGGCGCTACGACCAAGTCGAGCTAGGATACCACTATCGGATGACCGATTTGCAAGCGTCGCTCGCCCTGAGCCAACTGAAGCGGTTGCCGGATTTCTTGACGCGCCGTCGTGCCTTGGTTTCCAGATACCGAAGAGCTTTTGAGGAAGAACCATTTTGCTCGCGCATCCGAGTAGCAACTACGGATGAGCAATCTGCCCACCATCTATTCGTGGTGCATTTTCGAGATGAAGTTGAACGTGAGGCTGCTTATACCTTTTTTCATCGTCATAACGTGAGAGTGCAGATTCACTACATGCCTGTGTATCGACATTCCTATTACGAAGGTTTCGAATCTCGCCTTTGTAAGGGGGCTGATCGATTTTATGCCACTTGCTTAAGCCTTCCGCTGTACCCGCTTCTCAAAGACGAAGAACAGAATTTCGTCATCAGGTGCTTGCGGGCCTTTCTCGATAGATGAAAGATCGAATCGTCTTCAAGTGTCGGTTTGGAGGAAAGGACGGGTGGGGGCATGTCGTTCGTTGCTCTGCCATCGCGGAAGCGTTTCGGCATAGAGGTTGGGAGACGCTGCTTTGGGGCTCAGGCGAATTCGAATCTCTGCCAGATGATGTGGCGCAGGCGTTCTGCGGAGAGAGCCGAGAAGGGCTCGAGACCTCGTCCATTTTGTTTGTCGATGAAATGTATACGGCTCAATCGGAGCTCGAGACCCTAGCCACTAGTTGGCGTTCGTGCAATCCCACTGGTATCGTTGCTGGGGTAGACGATATGCAGGTCCGCAGCATGGCGGGCTTCGATCTCGTTCTGAATGCTGAAATCGGATTGGAGAAGTCCGAATATGAAGCCGATCTCGTTTTACTGGGAGAGCGTTACGCCATGCTGAGGGATGGGTTCGGCGAACGAAAGAGGGAACTCGACATTCCGGCTTTTGGAGACTCGGTGCCAGTTTTAGTTATGCTAGGTGGGACAGATGCGTTTGGGTACTTGCCGAAAGCTTTGGATGCCCTGGCTTTAGTCGATGGTCCTTCGGTCGTCCCCATCGTGGTCGCGGGCAATCCGCGAGGTCTAGGAGACTCACTCGGGCATTTCGCAAGGAGTTACGTTTTGGGGCGAGTAGGGGCAGCGGAACTCGCTGATTGGATGGAGGTTTGTCGCGCAGCGGTGATTGCTTGTGGATCTAGCGTATACGAGGCCGCTGCTCTCGCTTTGCCTTTCGTCGGCTTGAGCATTGTCGATAACCAGACCGCGAGCGCTCGCAAAGTAGAAGTGAACTGGGGTATGCCAATTTGCTATTGCGAGGATGGGACCTTCGTCGGTTCAGAATTTCAAGAGAAGTTCACCAGGGTTTTGGAGAAACCTAAAGAATCGTATTCGAAAGTGGATACGCTTGGTGCGGAACGCGTTGTGGAGGCTTTGATTTCAAAGCTGTTGTCCCGTAACTCTTGCTAGGAAGGCGTGCCTTTGTTTGTGTCTGACTATGAAAATAGCGTTCTTCAGTACGAAGCCCTACGATATCGAATTTTTCCGAGCGTCGAGCTCGGCTTTTAGGCACACCATTGAGTTCCACGACTTTCGGCTGCACGCCGGAGCGGCTCGGCTCGCCGAGGGGTGCGAAGCCGTTTGCGTGTTCGTGAATGACATCGTGGACCGAGCTACCTTGAAGGGCCTGGTAAGTGGTGGCACGCGTGTGGTCGCATTGCGTTGCGCTGGTTTTAACAACGTGGACTTGGCAGCTGCCAAGGAGTTGGGAATCGCTGTGGTGCGCGTGCCAGCTTATTCGCCTTATGCGGTGGCGGAGCACACGCTTGGGCTCTTGCTTGCTTTGAACCGCCGTCTCTATCGGTCCTACAATCGAGTTCGTGAAGGGAATTTTTCTTTGGTAGGTCTTGTTGGCTTTGACGTGCACGGGCTAACGGTTGGCATTGTCGGCACGGGTACGATAGGTGAAAAAGTGGCCAAGCTGTTTAATGGCTTTGGCTGTCGCTTATTATGCTACGATGTGCGCGTGAATTCGGAAGTGGAGGCATTGGGCGCAGAGTACGTGGAGTTTGACCAGTTATTGGCCGATTCGGATATCATTACCCTACACTGTCCCTTGATGAAGGCGACTTATCACCTCATCGACGAGTCGGCTATCGCTAAGATGAAGCAAGGGGTGACCCTACTAAACACGAGTCGTGGTGGATTAGTGGATACGATGGCTGTAGTAAATGCACTAAAGTCGGGTAAAATCGGTAACTTGGGTATAGACGTCTACGAAGAGGAGGATAGACTCTTCTTCGAAGATCAGTCAGCTCGAGTGATGACCGACGACGTATTTGCGCGGCTGCTTACCTTTCCAAACGTGTTGATTACGGGACACCAAGCGTTTTTCACCAAGGATGCGCTGTTGCAGATTGCGGAGACGACGTTGCGAAACCTGAGCGAATTTGAAGCGAGTGGTTCCTGCTCCAATGCCGTAGAAGCTTAGTGTGGGAGGTCTTCCTCGGATAGAGGGGTCCCAGTAGGGATGTCACGGGTGGCGGAAGCTCCAAGAATGTCTTCCCAATGTTTGGGAGGAAGGCCTAAGGACGGCCTCACGATGCGAAGGTTTTTCTTTGTGAAAACGTCGCCCGTTGCAATGTTCTGACACGCATAGATAGAGCGCCGGAAGTGGGTCTGCTTTTGGTCTTGCTCGCTCGAGCCAATGGACGGAGACCCTAGGGCTGCGTGGGCTCGTCGGGTCTGGATTACGAGGTTTTCCAGCTCGTGGGGTTCTAGCGAAAAGCCTGCATCGATGCCTCCGGCTGCTCGAGAGTCGGTCACGTGTTTTTCGATGAGTCGTGCTCCAAGAGCTACTGAGGCCACTGCGATTTCATTTGTCAGGGTATGGTCGGAGAGGCCTGTCAAGCAGTTGAAGCGCTGTCCAATGCTTTTCATAGATCGCAAGTTAAAGCCTTTAGGTTCACTTGGGTAGGCAGACACGCATTTGAGGAGGACAGTCTCGGGGCATCCATTGTCTCGTAGCGTGGATACAGCTTCTTCGATCTCCGCTTCGGTCGCCATCCCGGAGCTGAGGACCACCGGTTTTCCCGTTTCGGCTACTCGCTTCAAGAGGGGGATATGCGTAAGTTCGAAGGAGGATATCTTGTAAAGTTCGGGATGAATTGCGTCTTCTAGAAAATCGACCGCAGATTCGTCGAAAGGAGTACTGAAAATCTCGATACCAAGGCTTCTAGCGTATTCCGCAAGTGGTGTGTGCCAGTGGTATGGAGTGCAGGCTTCTCCATAGAGTTCGTAAAGTCGGCGGCCATGCCAGAGTCCACCTTGAACGACGAATTCCTCCCTGTCGCTATCGAGGGTTATGCTGTCTGGGGTGTACGTCTGGAGTTTGATTGCGTCAGCTCCTGCTTCCGCGGCTGCAGCAATGATCTGTTTCGCCGTTTCGATATTTTGCCCGTGGTTGCCGGATAGTTCGGCTACGATTAGGGGCGGAGTATCTAAATCGAGGATACGATTTATTAGTGGCATGCTCGCCTAGTCTAGGGTTTGCTCTTGGTAGCGAGTGATGAGGTCCTTGATTTGCTCGATACTCAGCTGGTTGGGATTGGTTTCGCTGGAGTAGCTGAAGCCCGGCGGGCATTGCTTTCCTCGGTGAGCGGACTCTCCGGCGTAGGACCAGTAGGGCTGGGAGGGGTGGATGATGAAGCGATCCTCTTGTTCGGTCGTTTGGCTCGCCTCGTCTTCAGGCACCATAGCTTCGTGCAGCTTCTCGCCAGGGCGGAGTCCAATGACATTGATTTTAGCCTCGGGAGCGACGGCTTGAGCTAGGTCTCCCAGAGAGCAGCTCGGGATCTTAGGGATGAAGATTTCGCCGCCAGTCATGTCCTCTAGGGATCGCAGGGCAAAGTGGACGCCGGCTCCGACTGTGATGACGAAGCGAGTCATCTCGGGCTTGGTAACGTTAAGGGTCCCCGTTTCTCTTTGTTTCAGGAAGAGCGGAATCACCGATCCGCGGCTGCCGATTACGTTTCCATAACGGACCACTGAAAATCGAGTGCCTTTCTTGCCCGAATAATTGTTGGCGGAAATGAAGACCTTATCCGAGCAAAGCTTGGTGGCCCCATAGAGATTGATGGGGTTGACTGCTTTATCGGTCGAAAGGGCGATCACTTTTTTGACGCCGGTTGCGATGGCGGCGTCGACCACGTTCATAGCACCGTTGATGTTAGTCTTGATGAACTCATGCGGGTTGTACTCGGCAGCGGGGACTTGTTTGAGTGCTGCGGCGTGGATGACATAGTCGACGTCGGTCATCGCTCTTATCAGTCGATCCTTGTCACGAACGTCTCCGATGAAGTAGCGAATATTTTTCCCCGAAAAAGCCGGGTTGGTTGCCATGTCGTATTGCTTCAGCTCGTCTCGCGACAAGATGATGATTTTCGCTGGCGTGCCGGACTTTAGGAGTTCGTGACAGCAACGTCTCCCGAAGGAACCGGTGCCGCCCGTAATGAGGATTGTTTTGCCTTCAAGCATGTTATGCAGGTGGGAATCAGGGGAGGGAAAGTATCGACAGAATGTCGGGCTTTTCCCTTAAAAGGGCCAGAAGAGGAGTGGCACTTTGAATTTCGTTTTACAATTTATGCTTTCGTATTTGTTTCAATCCTCTTCTAAATGGTTACCTTAATAAAGTCATCAGGGCTCTGAGACTTTTGAGTCGCCCCAGTAATCTCAACCAACTTCCCTCGCAACACCATATGTCTTTGGAAAGAATTCTCATCCTCGATGATGAGCTCGTGATTCGCAAAGCCTTAGAAGAGCAGCTCCGTCGCAAGCGGTTTTCTGTTTGTAGTGTTGGGACCTTGGGAGAAGCGGACGAACATTTGTCCAAAGACGAATACGATTTGCTTTTCGTGGACGTGCACCTGCCAGATGGGAATGGCACGGAGTTGCTGGAGCGCGTTTCAAGCATGACGAATCCGCCGCTGGTGGTGATTATAACCGGCTACGGCACCGTAGAGTCCGCGGTCAAGTGCATGCAGTCGGGGGCTTTCGATTACATCATAAAGCCTTTCTCTTCTTCTCAAATCGATGTTCTGATCAAAAAGGCTCGCGACTATCGCCAACTGGTAAAGGTGAACCAGTTCCTCGCCAGCGAATCCACGGTCAGCGGAGAGCTGATTGGCAAGAGCGGCTTCATCAACCAACTCAAGGACGTTATCCGAAAAGTAGCCCCCACCGAGGCGACTGTGTTGATTTGCGGCGAAAACGGTACCGGCAAGGAGCTTGTGGCGAATGAGCTGTATCGTTGCAGCGCCCGCAAGAGCGCCCCGTTTATCCGCGTAAATTGTGCCGCGATTTCGGAGTCCCTGATCGAGAGCGAGTTCTTTGGCCACGAAAAGGGAGCTTACACGGGAGCTACGCAGCGCCGCGAAGGGCGATTCGAGCTAGCGGATGGCGGAACGATTCTCCTCGATGAAATTAGCGAAATCTCTCCCAAGGTCCAAGCCAAGTTGCTCCGTGTGTTGCAGGAGCGCGAATTCGAGCGGGTGGGCGGCAACAAGACCATTAAGGTCGATGTGCGGGTGATCGCCACTACCAACCGTAATCTGGCCCAGAGTGTTGAGCTCGGTCTCTTTCGGCAGGACCTCTACTACAGGCTCAATGTTTTTCCGATTCAGGTGCCGCCGTTGCGTGACCGCGACGGAGATGTCATTCTCCTTGCGAAGAATTTCGCCCAGAGCTTCGGGCGAAAGCACGGCAAACAGATAAAGGGGTTTTCAGAGGACGCCATTGTCGCCCTCGAACGGCATTCATGGCCGGGTAACGTGCGCGAGCTGCAGAACACGATCGAGCGTGCCGTCATCCTTGCGGAATCGGGTCATCCGATCGCCCAGGCGCACCTCGGTCTCTTTGCGATGCCTACCAACGTTTCAGCCCCGGCTGTCGCTCATGCTCATGCCTACGGGCATGCCGAAGTAGGGGCTCCCGCGTACGGCAGTGGCTATCATGTTCCTCCGCCTCAGCCGCAGGGCAACGGAGGCTACTACGATTCGCCTCCTCCTGCGTATCCCCGTCAGCGTCCTCCTAGCCGGACCGAGGCAGCGCCGGTTCCTCCGATCTCAGCGGCCGTACCATCGGAGCCGTTGGCGGAGAGTCCAGCGGAGCCAACTACACCGCTCCCCTTAGAGGAGATCGAGAAAAAGCATATTTTGTCCACCTTGGAAGGCACGGAAGGGAACCGGACTCAAGCGGCCAAGCTACTTGGGATCAGCATCCGAACCTTGAGAAACAAGATCTCGGCTTACCGCGAAGACGGCGAGTTCATTCCCGGCGAATAACTGCAGGTACCTCCAAGGTCGTCTTTTGGATAGGTGTTTGGACCGCTCCCTTCGATCCATCGCTCTTCATCGATCCGCTGACTGCTTGAACGCTATTCCAACAGGTGTTGCTTTGGAGGCTGCCTGGTCGACTAGCGTCCGTCCGAGTTCCGCATGAGGTCCATTACTGTATTTTGACGAAATGGGGCTCAAATTGTTTCTAAACCTTTTGGGGCCGAGAACGATATATAAGTCAGGACCAATTACACCCATTTCTCATGCAACAGACATTCCCCATCTCAGACGAGGAGCTAGAGGCTTTAGCTACAAACTCGATCGACAGCGTTTTCAGCACGATGCTTGAACGCTCCGCAATCTTAAAACAGGTCATCAAGATCGACGAGGCTAACCACCGAGAGGGGATTCGGCTCCCGATCGACGCCAACACTCCGATGATTGCTGGAACAGTCGGCTTCTTGGGTAACCTCACTGGCATCATCTATATTTTTATGGAGCTTCCGCTTGCTATGGAAGCGACTTGCAAACTCCTCGACATGGAGGAGAGCGATATCGGCGTCGAAGACCACGAGTTGGTGAACGACGCGATCGGCGAGTTAACCAACATGATCGTTGGCACATTCAAAAACGACCTCAGCAACAAGGGGTACGAATGCCGCATGACGATTCCATCGATTCTACGAGGTTCGAACTTTTCGATCGAGCCCGCGGAAGTTGCCCTAAGGCGCATCTTTAAGTTCGATTGCGAAGGCCGCTCCTTCGTCATCGATGTCCTTATGAAAGAAGAAAACTGATCTCCCACAATGCGACTAAAAGTTCTAACAGTAGACGACTCTAAGACAGTCCGAATCATCGTCAAAAAGTCCTTCAAGGGCTTCGACTGTGAAATCACAGAAGCACAGAATGGTGTCGAAGGCCTCGCTATGGCAGCGAAGGTTAACCCCGACATCATCCTCCTAGACATCACCATGCCCGTCATGGATGGCGTAGAAATGCTCACAAAGCTAAAATCTGACCCAGCCCTCAAGGCGATCCCGGTTATCATGCTTACCGCGGAAGCGGGACGTGAAAACGTGATGAAGATCGCGAAGATCGGGGTTCGCGACTACATCGTAAAGCCGTTCAAGGAAGACGTGCTCGTCGACAAGGTCAGCCGTGTCGTCGACCTGCGTCCGGCCGGCGAAGCTGCTCCGATCCAAAAGAAGATAGACGACCCTATCGACATCCTCGTGGTGGACGATAAGCCGGCGATCATCAGCCAGATAACGGAAGGCTTCGGCCACACTCCTTGGAACGTCAAGGGTGTCTCTTCGACTGGCGAAGCGATTGACTACTGCCAGAAGAAACTTCCGGATTGTATCATCATCAGCCTTTCCTTGCCAGAGGACGCGGCGATCACGCTATTCCGTATCATCCGCTCCAATGCTAAGACCAAGTACGTTCCGCTCTTTGGCCTCTCGGTCAAAACTGCTGTGGAAGAACAAGCTCGAGCTCAGCAAGCTGGATTCAGCACCATCATCCACAAGCCAATCGACTTTGAAGAACTCGAGTCGAAGATCGGCAAGGCGGTCAACCTAGACGCATCCGGAAAGTATTTCGACATGGGCGAAGGGTTCATGACGGTGAAGCTTCCCAAGAGCTGTAACGCCGCGGTGGTCAACGAAGTCAGCACTTACCTCAAGGCCAAGACCAGCGAGGCGGTTAATGCGGGCATTTCTCGGATCATCTTCGATGCCCAGAACGTAGCTTCCTTGAACATGGACGTGATCAAGCTCCTTCTCCACTCGATGAAGACTTGCCGCGATCTCAGCCTCAAGTACGCGCTCACCGGCAACGACGTGGTGGTCGAGGAGAGCAAGAAGTTTGAAGAGTCCAAGGACTGGAAGTTCTGCGACTCTCTCGAGACTGCGAAAGCGTCCATCTAAGAGTCCTATCAGTTTTCAAAACTAGGAGACTAGTTTTCTTTCACTCGAAACCCGCGATCTTTCGATCGCGGGTTTCTTGTATCCAAAAATCGGGTTGCACTGAGCATTAGCCAACGTCCGCAGCACAGGATCAATTCGCCAAGCTTGCTGGCGGAAGTTCCGAGCTAATTGACTTATTTGCCTTGCTTTTTGCCCCAGCTGTCGCGCAGGCCGACGGATTGGTTGAATATGAGAATACCTTCGCTGCTATCCGTATCCAAGACGTAGTAGCCTTTACGTTCGAACTGGATTGGCTCGCCGAGTCCGGCCTTCGCGAGCTCGGGTTCGCCGTAGCAAGCGAGGGTGCTTTCCGAATCCGGATTGAGATTGTCGAGGAAGGTTTGACCTTCTTCGACTTCGTCGGGATTTGGCTTGGTAAAGAGCTGCTCGTAGTGGCGAGCTTCGATTTTCACGCCTTCTGTAGCGCTTACCCAGTGGATCGTCCCTTTGACCTTACGGCCGTCTGGAGTGGAGCCGCCTCGCGATTCGGGATCAAAAGTTGCTCGGAGTTCCGTGATGTTGCCGTCCGCGTCTTTGATCACGTCGGTACAAGTAATGTAGCAAGCGTAGCGGAGTCGTACTTCGCGCCCTGGCCCGAGGCGGAAAAACTTGCGCGGGGGATCTTCCATGAAGTCGTCGCGTTCGATGTAGATTTCCTTGGTAAGCGGGACTTTGCGGGTGCCGCGCGTATCGTCTGCTGGATGGTTTGGGCCTTCGTAGAATTCGGTTTCCTCGGGGAAATTTTCGATGACTACCTTGATCGGATCCAGCACGGCCATGCGGCGGATCGCTTTGTCCTCGAGGTCTTGGCGGAGGCAGTATTCAAGCAGCGCATACTCGTTGACGCGTTCGCGTTTCGCGACGCCCGCTCGAGTACAGAATTCCTTGATCGCTTCAGGTGTATATCCCCTGCGGCGTAGACCAGCGACGGTAGGCATGCGTGGGTCGTCCCAACCGCGCACGTGATTTTCGTTTACCAGTTGGAGGAGCTTTCTCTTACTGGTCACGATGTATTCAACGTTCAAGCGCGCGAACTCGATTTGACGAGGCGTGTGCGGAACGGGAAGGTTTTCGATAAACCAATTATACAGAGGGCGGTGGTATTCGAACTCCAGCGAGCAAAGCGAATGGGTGATTCCCTCAATCGCGTCGCCTTGACCGTGGGCAAAGTCGTAGGAGGGGTAGATCTTCCAAGTGTCGCCGGTGCGATGATGATGAGCCTTTAGGATGCGATAGAGAACCGGATCGCGCATGTTCATGTTAGGATGAGCCATGTCGATCTTGGCGCGGAGCACCTTCTTGCCCTCGTCGAAATCGCCCGCAGCCATTTGCTGAAAGAGCTCGAGGTTTTCCTCGGGCGTACGGTAGCGAAACGGGGAGTTCCTGCCGGGCTCGGTGAGGGAGCCGCGGTATTCGCGCATCTCTTCTGGTGTAAGGTCGTCTACGTAAGCTTTGCCATCCTTGATCAGCACGCAGGCCCAGTCGAAAAGCTGCGGAAAGTAGTCGGAAGTAAAGAAGAGGTTTTCTCCCCAGTCCGCTCCGAGCCACTTGAGGTCTTCCTTGATGGCTTCGACGTACTTGGTTTCTTCTTTTGCCGGATTCGTGTCGTCGAATCGCAGATGGAAGCGACCTTTGTAGTCTTGGGCGATGCCATGGGAAACTCCGATCGCGAAAGCGTGACCGATGTGCAGAAAACCGTTTGGCTCGGGAGGGAAGCGGGTCACTATTTGGCTGTGCTTACCAGCGGCAAGTTCCTCGTCGATGAAATCGCGGATGAAGTTCGATGGCTTTTCGTCTGTCATTGGGAAATGGGTACGTTGTTTTAGAGGCTCCCTGAGAGCTTTTTGAGTCGGCTGACAACCTTTTCACGGCCGAGCGTTTCGAGCATGGGAAGAAGGTCAGGACCTCCGCCGACGCCGCTGACTGCGAAGCGGAGGAGGGGGAAGTAGGCGAAGATTTTGAGATCCTTGGACTCAGCCAGGGCTTGGATACCGCGCTCTACGGTGATAGCGTCGAATGAATCGAGCCCTTCGAGCACAGGTATGACTTCGTGGATACGCTCCGCTGCATCAGCCTTTTTAAGCAGCTTCGCCTCCACCCTTTCGTCGATGATGTAGTCTTCTGTAAAGAAGTAGGCGGAAAAGGCCGGCAGGTCCTCGAAGCTATTGATCTTTTGCTGGCAGAGTTCGAGGACGCTCTTCAGGTAGTCAGCGTTGGTATCGGCATCGACGAGTCCGGCCTTGCCGAGGGCGCTAACGGCGGGAGGCAGGTAGCGTTCGATGGGCAAGCGCTTCATGTGCTCGAAGTTGATGTGCGACATTTTCTTCTCGTCGAAACGGGCACCGGCTTTTTGCAGGTCCTCGATGTCGAAACGTTCGATCAGTTCGTCGATGGATAGCACTTCCTGGTCGTCCTTGGGAGACCAGCCGAGCAGGGCGATGAAATTGACGACGGCTTCGGGGAGGAAGTCGCGTTGTTGGTACTCTTCTATAAGGGCGCCTTTGTCGCGCTTGGACATCTTGCCTTTGCCTTGGGAAGGATCCTTCAAGATCATAGGCATGTGAGCGTAGACCGGAGGCTTCACGCCAAACGCGTTGAAGAGCTCCACGTGCTTGGATGTGTTGGGCAGGTGGTCCTCGCCGCGGAGCACGTGAGTGATGCCCATGGCGATATCGTCCACGACGTTGACGAAGTGGAAGGAGGGATCGCCGTTGGAGCGAACGATCACGAAGTCGCGTTCCTCGCGTCGGGTAACGTTTCCGCGAATGACGTCTTCGATGACAACGGGCTCGGTGCGGACCTTTTCCACCTCGGCCTTATGGTAGTCGTCGTACTCGGTATAGCGTTCGCCTTCTAGCTTAAAGAAGGTGGCTCCGTCCTTCTCGTAGGCGCGGCCGGCGTCGAGGAGTTTTTGTAGGTATTCTTTATAGACGTTCCCGCGTTGGCTCTGAAAGTAGGGCCCGACTTCGCCGCCGACTTCTGGACCTTCGTCCCAGTTGATACCCAGCCACTTCAGGCCGTTGAGCAGTTCCTCGAGAGCGGCATCGGTGTTGCGTTCTTTGTCGGTGTCCTCGATGCGTAGCACCAGCGTGCCGCCGGTCTTGCGGGCGTACAACCAGTTGAAGAGGGCAGTGCGAGCGGTGCCGATGTGAGTGGATCCAGTCGGGCTGGGAGCGAATCTTACGCGTACCTGTGACATAAAGCGCGGTACAGTTATCTGAAAGGTCACTCGAATCAAGCTCGCGCTTGTGTGGATGCACCAAGGGACTTTTGGAATCGAACCCAACCTTAGGAAAAGCCTAGCGACTCCTGCTACCTCGATGGCCTAGCGGTTCCGCTTCAGCGCTCAAGCAGAAGGTAGCATTACTCATCGCCCCCTGAAGAGGAAGCTCTGATTACCTTAGAAATTCGGACTTTTCGCTCAATAGGTCGAAATGGGGGAGGCTCGGATGTCGATAGAAAGGGCATACCTTATTCCTACGTTCGCCGCCCTAGCGGTTGATGCGAACGACATACCATTCCTTATCAATATGAAAAACGTCGTAAGCAAAGTAAGCTCCTTTCTCGCAGTCATGTCGATTGCGTCTCTGCAATCCTCATTCGCTGACGTGGATGGAGAAATCACAGAAACGAATCTCGAAACCGGAACCTTTACTATTGCGGTCGATGCAGAAGCGAAGGTCGAAGTGGGTGAGCTCATCGTTGCTCTCAACGAAGTTGACGGCAAGCAGGTAGAAATTGGATCGGGCGAGGTGACTTCAGTCGCTGGTGGCTTGGTTACCGCCATTTTCGATTCAGAGGACGTGACAGTCGGTATGGCTGCACTCGTCAAGCAGTTCGCTCCCGAGCACGAAGCCGATCACCTTTCAGCTATCCCTGACGACGCCTTTGCGGTGGTAGACTCAGTTGTCGATGAAGAGCTCGATGCTCCAGCTGCTGCTAAGGCCTGCCGTGACGCTATTGCGGAATATCCCGAGGAATCGCGTTTTTACGCTCAGCTCGGCCGAGCTCTTGAAGTCGATGGCAAGCCTGCCAGTGCGATACTTCAGTACGAAAAGGCGATCTCGCTTCGCCCTGACTATCCGGTAGCACTCCACAATCTTGCGAAGCTCCGCTTCTACGGCCCGGAAGAACTCCGCGATTTCGAGGTCGCTCGTAAGCACTTCAACAAAGCCGCGGAGCTCGGATTCGCCGCATCTCTACCAGTTATCGGAACTATGGTGCGCGACGCAATGGGTGGCGATCGCGATTTCGCAGCGGCAGCCAGATGGTTCGGCATCGCTGCTGAGCAGAGCAATCCTTTCTCTCAGAACGCACTCGCCGAGTGTTATGAAAACGGCTGGGGCATCGACCAAGACATCAGCAAGGCCCTCCTCTGGTACCGTAGTTCAGCTGAGCTCGGTTATGTGCCTGCTTATCGCAATCTAGGACGCGTTTTCCAAAAGGGAATTGGCGTCACTGCAAACGACCGCAAAGCTTTCGATTGGTATTCTCGTGCCGCTGAAAAGGATGACACCGAGTCTCAGTACCGCGTTGGCCAAGCCTTCCTCTCAGGCAAGGGCGTTGTGAATAGCGAAGAGTATGGCATCGAGTGGCTCACTAAGGCAGCTGATTCTGGACATGCTCAGGCGATGCGCGCCATTGCTTCTCACTACTACGCTCGCGGCGACTCCAAGAATGGAGAGCTCGATCTAGCCGCTGCTTGGTACAAAAAGGCCGCTTCCAAGGGCGACGCCGTCGCTCAGTTCAATCTCGGCTCGATGTTCGAGAAGGGTGAGGGTATCAGCCGCGACAAAAGCTCGGCCATCACCTGGTATCGTCAAGCTGCTCGTCAAGGCCACAGCGAATCACAAAAGCGCCTGGTCAAGCTTAAGGCTGACTGGTAAGCGAGTCACACTTTTGGCGAGCTGGTACCTCGCCGCTTAGAGATACAGGATCTCTATCAAATAATAGGGGAGTCGGTTTGTGGGAACCGGCTCCCTTTTTTGCGTGAATAGGGCTTCCTCTAAAGCACACTCTCTTCGGGCTGGGGCCTGGATTTGTAAAACCGCCATCTTACGCTTAAGCCGACCCCGATATCGCTGCCCTCCTCCTCTTCTTTGATCTCGGACAAGGCATACTCTAGGTCGAGTGACAATTCGAAGTGTCCCGCCAGTCTGCGGAAATAAGGAGTACCTTCGGGAGGAAACCAGGTGATGTTAGGGATGATCTTTACCCCGTCGTCCCTACCCCCATCGAACCGGTCTGTCTTATACTCCACGCTCAAGCCGTAGCGAAACTCGCCATGGGGCTGGTAAATGATACCCGGCTGGAACATCACCAGAGAATTCGGGGCGTCCACCGGCGTTTTGTTGTCGCGACGGTCTTTGCCGACCCATTGGTATTGGACGGTTGAATACGCAAGCCAACGGGCGTCTTCGTCCAACCGATAGGCGGCTGTGATGTAGGGCATATACTGGTCGTAGCTACTTCTGAGCACGGGAGAAGGGATCTCCTCGAGCGGAATTTGCGCGCTGAAACCTGCCGCGAGAGAGAACCGCCCGTCCATCATGTCGTCTAACCTCTGTTTGAGTCCGAATGTCAGGTAGCCGTCGCTACTCACTGGTTCGCTGTCAAACGGATTCAAGAAGTAGGGAATGATTCCGATCATCCCTTCACGCTTATCGGTGAAGCCATACTCAAGCTCCATCGGCAAACGTATGTAGCTCTCGTGAATGATGTCCCCCAGCTTCGGGTTGATGTCGATACTGAAGTCGGAGTCTTTCCCGGTGAAAGGCAGAGGCGTTTTCGAAATGGAGTCGACGAACTGATATCCGATCTTTTTTTCCTCGGGCCAATCTTCGGCCAAGGCATGAGAGGACAGGTAAACAGCCGCCCCGAAGGTAATCGCTGCGAGCAAGGGAAGCCTCGCGTTTGACCTCGAAGCAAGGGGTAGAGAAGGATTAGCCATACGCATACTACGCACTTAGAGCGCCAAGCGTTAGCGAAGTTCCTTGAACCACTTACGCAGAGGTGAGCGGCTCCCGTGTCCATGCTTCCCCTGGTGCAGAATGCATTTCCGGAGACGCTAATTGCAGGCGAGCGATCGGTGGATTTTGGCTCTATTCTGGTACTTCGTTGCCTTTTTTACAGACGCCACTAGCTTTGAGCTCTTCGCAGGAGGCGGTAACCTGTAGGCGTTGGCTGATCGGAGTGAGTCCTAGTTTTCCGGATACGCTGCTGCCGTACCACTGAAGGAAAGGGGCGCTGATCTCGAAGATTTTTTGGCAATCGTTACAGATGACTTGAGCCTTGTGCGGATCTTCCTCCGTGTTTGGCATGTAGTACATCGTACTGGAGCCGATATCGACCTCGCGGACGAGGTTGCCTTCCACTAAAATAGGGAGGGAACGGTAGACAGTGGCTCGGGATACGGTCCGGTCGATTTCGCGAGCTTTGTCGAGAAGTTCCTCTGCGGTGAAGTGGGATGTCTCCTTGAAGACAGCTTCGAAGATTGCCATGCGCTGCCCAGTCATGCGCAAGTTGTGCTTTACCAAGTAACCTTTGAACTTTTCTCTGCAGTCGTCGATCGTCACGTGCCGGAATCTCAATACATTCTCAATAACTGTCAACCGCGAAGGAGCTGCAAATCCGGGTCGCGATGAGTCTCGATATCACAGTGGTTTGTGTGTGGTTGATGTCCGGATTTGATCGGCCGTTGCACTATCGCTTGCCGGATTCGATGGTCGCTCGCTCGGAGCCAGGCTCCCTCGTGAACGTGCCTTTGGGGCGCCGCCAAACGATCGGGCTGATCGTTGAAAAAGATTGCGAGCCCGACTTGCCCCTCATGCAGCTGAAGTTGGTGCTCAATCTGGTATACCCAGTGCCGGTTATGACGCCGGCTCTGCTCCGTCTCGGCGCTTGGCTAAGGCAATATTACGGGGCTTCCATCCAGAATGTATTGGAAACTATGATACCCGGTCCCGTCCGGCAGGGGATGAAGGCGAAGCAGGAAAAGTATGTCACCGCGGTTAGGGAAGTGCCCGCCGAGGATTTGGCGGCTATCGCGAAGAAAGCTCCCAAGCAATTTGAACTCTATCAATTTTTGCTCCAGCAGTTTCGACCTCAGAAGAAGAGCCTCGTCTTGGAACGTCTCGGCGCTTCGCCTGCCGCTTACAATGGTCTCTTGAAAAAGGGTTTCGTCACCGAGGAAGCTCGCAAAGTTGAGCGAGTGGCCTACGACGATGAGCTAGGAGACGTCGAATACGCGAGCAAGCAGGAGATCGTTTTGAATGAGGAACAAGAGGCCTGCTATCAGAGTATTGCCTCCAGTATCCGTACGGGAAAATTCACTACACACCTGCTCTACGGGGTGACGGGTTCGGGTAAGACGGAAGTCTACATAGCTGCTATGGAGCAGGCGCTCCAAGCAGGCAAGAGCGTCCTCTTTCTCGTGCCTGAGGTTGCTTTAACCCCGCAGACTGTGGGGCGGCTGCGTTCGCGTTTCACCGAGCACAAGGATGCTCATGCTGTCGTATGGCACAGTAGCTTGTCGGACGGAGAGCGCTTGGACGCTTGGATGGCCTTAGCCAATGGCACCGCACGTGTGGTGGTGGGGGCCCGCTCGGCGGTATTCGCGCCGCTACCAAACCTCGGGCTTGTTATCGTGGACGAGGAACACGAGCCAGCTTTCAAGCAGGACGAAACGCCTCGCTACCATGGTCGGGACGTGGCGGTGTACCGTTCCTTCTTGGAAAACGTTGTTTGCGTGCTCGGTAGCGCAACACCGTCGCTGGAAACGTTTCGCAACGTTAAGCTGGGCAAATACAAGGAAGACCGCCTGACGAAGCGAATTGACGACCGCCAGCTGCCGATGATGCACGTGGTGGATATGCGTATTGAAATGATGCGTACCCGAAAACCGGTTACGATCTCGTCTTTGCTCGCTGAAAAGTTGCGGGACCGATGGGAGAAGGGAGAGCAGAGTATCCTTTTCATCAATCGGCGTGGATATAATTCTAGCATGCTGTGCAACGAGTGCGGACATGTGGAGGAGTGCAAGCACTGCAGCATTCCCATGACGTTTCACAGGAGCGACAATACCTTGAAGTGTCACTTATGTGGGCACGAGGCGGATCCGCCTTGGCGTTGTCCGGAGTGCAAGAGCGATTCAATACGCGGAAAAGGGAGCGGTACACAGCGGATCGAGGACGTAGTGAAAAGTATTCTGCCGCGGGCCCGTATTGTTAGAATCGATACGGATACGATGGGGAAGAAGCATTTGTTTCGAGAAATCCTCGGTGACTTTCGTAAAGGGAAGATCGACCTGCTAGTGGGTACCCAAATGATTGCCAAGGGCTTGGACTTTCCGAACGTGACCTTGGTGGGAATGGTAGACGCCGACTTGTCGCTGCACGTGCCGGACTTTCGGGCAAACGAGCGGACGTTTCAGCTATTGGTCCAGGTTTCGGGTCGCGCCGGTCGCGGAGACTTGGCGGGTGAAGTGGTGGTGCAGACCTTCACTCCACACGCCGAACCGATCCAGTTCGCGCGCCGCGGCGAGGTAGACGCATTTTTAGAAGTGGAAATCGAGTCTCGCGAGCAGTTCCAGTATCCGCCCTTCCGGCATTTGGTGCGGCAAGTTTTCCGCAGCCGAAACGCGGACAAGGCCATGTTCTTCGCGGAGCAATTCGCCAAGAAGATGGAAGCCCGCATGGGCGGCAAAATCGAGATGCGTGGGCCGACACCCTGTTCGATCGAGAAGATGAAGGACCAATATCGATTCCACATTTGGTACTTCACGCAGAACGTGAGCGCCCTCATGAGAGAACTTAAAGTGGTTGAGATCGAGGTGCCGCTGCCGAAGGACGTGCTGCAGATTATCGACGTGGATCCGATGTCGGTGAGCTGAGGGAGGCGTTTTTTCACGGCTGATGGACGCAAACCTATTTTGAAGTGCAGCTGATGGCCGAGCTTGGGGAGGCGCTTGGTAGCGGTTGGAGGGGAAACTACGTTTTGTGATTGGCGAGGGCGGAGCGGACGTTGCTGGCGCGGCGGCGACTGATGGGGAGGGTTTGGCCGGTTGTAAGTTCGAGGAGTGGGTTTCCGTTGGCGTTGGAGGCGAGGCGTCGGACGAAGTTTAGGTTTACGATATGGGATCGGTGGATACGGAGGAAGGTTTTGGGAAGCGTGCTTTCGAGTTGGTTGAGTCGTTCGTGGTGGAGGAGTCGTTGCCCTTCGCTGGTGTGGATTTCGGCGTAGTCCTCCGCTCCGGAGATGTGGGTGATGGTTTTGGTGGGGACGATGTCAATTTTGCCGATGGAGACGATGGTGATTCGCTTTTCTTCGGTATCCGAATGTTTGGTACGATCAAGGGCGCGAGCGAGTCGTTCGGGGACTACGGGTTTGGGGATGAAGTCGATGACGTCTTGGTCGAAGGCCTCGATCGCGCGATCGGTGTTGGCGGAGACGACGATGGTGGGGACTCGGTCCGGGGAGTGAGAGCGGAGGAGTTGAAAGCCGTTTTGGCCGGCGAGATCGAGGTCGAGGAATAGGAGGTCGATGCGGCTGGACTCTAGTTGGGCTTGGGCTTGTTCGAGTGTTTCGGCGAGGGCGATCTGCGATTCGTCGAGGTAAAGTTGAGCGGCAACGAGACGGCGGAGACGTCTGGCGGCGGGGAGTTCGTCTTCCACGATTAGGACGTTCATGAGGCACGTATTGGAATCACGATGCTGGAGCTCCAAGCCCCGGTGGCGGCGACTTCCGTATGCAGCGAAGCGGAGTCGCCGAAGGTGGAAGCGAGCCGTTTGCGGATGTAGGCGAGGCCTTGTCCTCCTGAGCCCGAGTTTGGTCGAAGGGACGAGGGGGCGGGGCACTCTAGGGTGAGGCGTGTTTCGTGGTCGGTTTTGGATTGTGAGATTTTGAATACACCGTGGGAGGCGTAATGGTTGTGGGTAAAGGCGTTTTCGATGAGGGTGTGAATAATGCCTGGAGGGACTTGGGTATTGGGAAGGAGAGCCTGTCCTTCTACGGAGAAGGTCTTGTCGGTGCGGTAGGACATGATCGAGATGTAGTGGCGACAAAGGGCGACTTCGTCGGCCAAGGGGACGAGGGGTTGGCTTGCCATGTGGGACAGCATGCGGAACTCGCCGGCTAGCGCTTCGATCATTTTGACGGCGGTTTGCGGCTCGGATTCGACCCATTCTGCGAGAGCGTTGAGGGTGTTCATGAGAGCGTGGGGAGCGATGCTTCGTTTGAGTAGTTCCAGCTCGAGTTGGTCCGCTTTTGACGTCGCTTCTTCGTGGGCGGCGGCGATGCGTTTCTTTTCGTAGGCTTGGTCAATGAAGGCGAGAAGTATCAGGAAGCCCGATACGAGAAAGAAATGCTGGTCTAGAAAGCGGCTATTGAGGGGTAGGGTGAGGATGACAAAAACAGAAAGTGTGGCGGCGACTGCAAATTTGACGGGGAGTTGTTTAGTTTTGGAAAGGACCACGCAGATAAGTGCGGTGAGGGCGGGGAAGAATAGGGCGAAGAGGGTTTTTCCGTCGTAGCCGGGGATTAGTATCCATGAGATGGCGACGAGGGTGGAGGCGATGGCGAGGGTTAGTAAGAAGCGATTGGGAAGGAAGCGACGGTTGATGTAGGCACAGAGGGCGAGCGAAAATCCAGAAGCGCCGATGAGAATGGCGAGGAGTCGCCAAAAGTGCCATGGATAGGGGTAGTGGTAGAAGGCGCGCGACACTTCGCTCAGGAGCTGGATGCAGGCGAAGAGAGCCATGAGGGCGATGTAGAGGGCGAAGGGATTTTTTCGCCGATCGATTGCGAGGACGCCGAAATAGACGCTGGCGAGGATGAAGGCGCCCATGCTCATGAGGGCGGTTCCGTAGCGGGTGAATAGATTGGTGTAGGAGGCGTCGGGAGATGCGATCGTGATGTAGTGAAGCGGCGCGGAGGCTTGGAATTTGTTGTGATGAGAGGACAGGCGGATGGCGAGGCGGTTAGAGCCTTGGAGCGTGAGGGTAGCGGGGATGATGAACGTGGCGTCGATCAGGCCCGGTGTTTCTTCGGGCGCAGACGCGGCGGGCTGGCCATTTTTTCCGATGTAGTTATCGTTCCAGTACACCTCGATCGAGGCCATGCCTCCGATGCGAAGGACCAGGGTGCGGTTGGCTTGAGGGAGGACTATGTCGGAGGCGAGCCAGAGTAATTTGCCTTGGGGGTCGATAGCGTGGATGGGCGCGGTTAGGTCTGTGGCTTCGAGAGAGCTAGGGGGCGATTCGCTTGGGCTTTCGAATACTGCCGCTTCGTCTAGCTGCCAAAAGAATGCTGGTGAATCCGTTTGTTGCGCGAAGAGGTCAGGGATGAGGCAGGTGAAGATGAGCGCGATGCGAAGGATCATGGTGCGGCGAGTATAGCGGAACGGTGTTGGTGGCGCACTACCGTTGACCGAATGAAAGGGGTCGTACGTCGAAGGGCGCTTTTCGAGGAGAATAGATTTTGTTGAGTGAAGGAAGTCGTCGGACGATCGGCGAGGAACCGGTATAATATCTTATGAAGAGAAAATTCGCATTTTGGAATAGCGTTGCGGCGCTTTTGTTTTGGGTAGGTGTGACGGCGGGGGAAGTGGATAACGCGCTGGTGGAGGAACCGTATACGTTTGTCTCGAAGAGTGGCGAATCGGTGGAGGCTTCAAGGGTACGTTACAGGTGCCGGAGAATCGGGCGAATCCGGAGAGTCGGTTGATTGGGATTAGTTATGTGCGGTTTCCGGCGAGGGGGGAGCGGCCGGGGCCACCGATCGTCTACTTGGCCGGTGGTCCTGGGGGATCGGGCGTTGAGACGGCGCGGGTTTGGCGGTTTCCGCTTTTTATGGCGATGCGGGAGTTTGGGGACGTGATAGCACTCGATCAGCGCGGAACGGGGTGGTCGAACGCAATAACAGTTTGCGAGTCGGACTGGCGATTGCCGATGGACAAGGCGATCGAGCTCGATGAGATGGTTGCCGGAATGCGAGTGATGGCGGCGGATTGCGCGGACTATTGGAAGGCCGAAGGCGTAGACTTGGCCGGTTACACGACGCGGGAGAGCGCGCGTGATATCGAGGCGCTGTGTGAGGCGTGGGGCGTGGACGAGGTGAGTTTGTGGGGGATCAGTTATGGAAGTCACCTAGCGTTGGCAACTTTGAAGGAGATGAAAGGGCGTATTCACAAAGTGGTGATCGCAGCAGTGGAAGGATTAGAGGATACCGTGAGATTTCCCGCTCGGACGGATGGGTATTTCGAGCGATTGCAGGCGGCGATCGACGCGGATCCCGCGATCACAGAGGTGGTTCCGGACTTGAAGGGGCTGATGCGGCGCGTGCATTCGCGGCTCGAAAGGGAACCCGTTGAATGGGAGGTGGCGTCGCTCGAAGGTGGGAGCCAGTTGGTCGTGTTTGGCAAGTTCGAGATGCAGATGCTGGCGTCGTCGATGATCGCGGATCCGCGGACGTCGAAGCACCTGCCTTGGCTCTACGTGATGGCGGATGCGGGGGATTTTAGTCAGGTTGCACCTTTGGTGCTGCAGTATATCAAGATGGCACTCGCTGCGATGCGAGGAATGCCGGAGGCGATGGATGTGACATCAGGGAGCTCGGAGGCGCGCCTAGCCTTGGTTGAGAATCAGGGTGCGGGTGCGTTGCTGGGGGACCTGTTGAATTTTCCGATGCCGCACTTGCGAGGGACGTTCGGCTTGGAGGTGCTGGGGGAAGGGTTTTGGGAGTCGGTTGTGACGGATGTGCCGACTTTGGCGTTTTCCGGAACGCTTGACGGACGGACGTATCCTGAGAGCACCCGGGAGGCGTTAGCGGGTTTTTCGGATCTGAATCATGTGGTGGTGGAGAACGGGGGGCATAATAATGTGTACATGCAGGATGCGGCGATTGGGGATGCAATTAGGGCGTTCATGCGGGGGGAGGCGGTGCCGGAACGGATTGAGGTGGAGGGGCCGCGGTTTGGCGAATAGGAATGGGGGGGGGCAGGGGGAGCAATTTCAGTATCCGCCGTTTCGGCATTTGGTGCGGCAGGTTTTTCGGAGTCGTTCGCTCGCAAGGCGGGGACTCGGATGGCGGGAAGATCGAAATGCGTGGGCCGACGCCGTATTAAGCCGAATGTAGCGGGCTGATGCGGGAGCTGAAGGCGGTGGAGGCAGAAGTGATTTTGCCGAAGGACGTGCTGCAGATCATTGACCTGGATCCTATGTCAGCTAGCTAGTGGCCGATCTCGCCGACTAAAGGAATAGCAGCAACACTGCGTAAGCCGCCGCTCCCAATCCAAAGGCGGAGAAGCGACTCTTCCGTTTCTCCGGTAGCTCCTCCTTCATCACGTTAAGGACAATTCCGCCGGCGAGAAAGGCGAAGAACATGTGCACTGCGGACTCTCCCAGCTCGGCGACCATGCCGATTAACCAGCCGGCGATCGCCGCTGCGGCTAGTACCCATCGACCGATTCGGTCGTAGGTTCGTCGGTGGCGTTCGCGGAGACCGAAATCGTTTACGATGAAATGGAGAGCCATGGCGATATAGTAGGTGAGCAGGCCGACTGCTTCTCGTTCTCGGCCGGCGGCGAGTAGGTAGCCGACGAGGGCGTTGTAAAGGCTGAATGACGCCATGTGCAGCCAGAATATCCCCTGGTTTGGGCTCTCGCTTTCCGGACCTTGGGAATTGGGATCGACGGTTTTGTCGTGAATTCGCGACACGCCTGCTTCGATGCCATAGAATACCACTAACCCTAGCAGGGCGATCAGGTAGATGTGGTGCTCGACGTATTTGAGTACAGCTAGCTCGTCCTCTTCGGAATGAGCTTGAGCTTCGTCGAGTTCGGGGAATATGTGCAGAAAAACGTAGGCCACCGAAACGCCACCTGCGATCGAAAGCCAGCGGCTGCGAGGGACTCCGTCCAGGAATCGGAGTTTACCAGCAAAGATGTGAACGATTGCGAGGGAGGAGATAAATGCAATTTCTGCCACCATAGAGGACGTGTTATTGGCTTTATGTTAGTGTTTTTAGCCCCCGGCTGATCGCTGCGATTTGCATGGAGGGAGTGCGATTCGCATTTGCTTTTGAAGTCGCGAGGCCGGGCTTAACTTTCCTGTTCTTGTCCACCGGGAGCGAGCTTGTCGTAAATGAGCGGTTCGTTCTTGGTGAAGGTCAAGGTGCGGTATGGGTACGGGATTTCGATGCCTGCCTCGTCCAGCCCTCGTTTTACGGCTTCCACTACTTCGTCGCGGCTTTCGCGTTGTTGGCGGGGTTTGGCTCCTGTCCACCAGGTGACGTCGTAGTCCATGGAGGAGGAGCCGAACCCTGTGAGAAAGATGTCGATCGGCTTTTGCTTGGAAACGGACTTGCAGGCTTCTACCGCCTTCCGGATGACTGCGCGAGCTTCGCCGACGTCCTCTCCGTAGGCAACGCCCGCTTCGACCGTGATGCGACGAAGGTCCCTATTCGTCAGTATCCGGATTGGACTCTTGTATACGGTGGCGTTGGGGACCGTCACGAGTTCTCCGGTTGTGAGTCGGATAAGAGTCATTCGTATCCAAATATCTTCGACGCGGCCCATGATGTTTTCGGATTCGATTTCTATGAAGTCGTCGATTTCGAACGGGAAACGCCAGAGGATGAGGATTCCCGCGAAGAAATTCTCGAAGATGTCGCGGAATGCGAATCCGATGGCGATGGACATGAGGCCTGCAGTTCCGACCAGCTCGGCGAGACCGAAGCTCGGGAAGATGATCCCGCAGGCGAGCATGATGCCCAGAAACCAGATAGCCACGTAGATCAGTTGGGCGAAGAGATCGCTCAAGGAGCGTCTGAGTCTCATTCGCCTGAAAACGCCTTTGGCGACGCGTTGCACGATCGAGGCTACGATCGCGGTGAAAATCAGAGCAAAAATGGCAATGGTGATCTGCGGCAAACTGCGTATCGTGCCCTCAACGAGGTTCCCGACAGCGCGGGTGAAAGTGCGAACCGAGGAATCGAGAGCGGGGCTTCCTGTGTCGGGGATCGCTTTTTGGATGCTTCTGCTAATGCGACCGCTGGTCTCCGGTTGGGGAGCTGTGTTGGCGGATTCTTGAGGCTGTTCCTCGATTTGTCCTCCGGGTATCGTGATTACGATAGAATCCTCCTGCTCGCCTTCCTCCTGGGCTGAAATAGGGGTGATGAGCGCGATGGCGAATGTGGCCAAGGGGATGAGCCAAAGGTAGGGGCGAGTCTTGGTTACCTTCATGATGGTTTCGAAGGTAGCAGGACTGGTGCCGACCGATGTCGTCGCTGCTCCACTCTTTTTGCGAATTTCCGAAGGAAATGGGTTAAGCTACTCACTGACCTGCCGTTTATTATAGGCAGATGAGCTTATTGCTCTTCTAAACGACTCTCTCCCACGAAAGCCCCGAGATTTTGGTTAGTCTCGGGGCTTTTTGGTTTTTTTGGGGGGCAATGGGAGGGGTAAGGAGTATCGATCAGTCGTCCGCGGCACGGCGCGAGCGCCGGCCCTACTTTTTAGCGTCGCATTTGGGGAGGGTCTCTTTTCACATCGGGGATGCGGATCTATTTTCTGGGAATTGCGGGTACGGCGATGGGCAATGCGGCCCTGCTTTTGCGGGCGATGGGCCACGAGGTCTTCGGCTGCGACCAAGCGATTTATCCGCCGATGAGCACCTTGCTTGAGGATGCAGGCATCGAGATCATGCAAGGCTACAGCGTGCAACGTTTGCAGAAGCTGGATCCGAATCTGGTGGTGGTGGGCAATGCGTACTCTCGAGGCAATGAAGAGGTGGAGTTTCTCCTCGAAACTCGATCGATCGAATACACCTCGCTCCCGGATGTCTTGAGCCGGTTGATACTGAGCAGACGGGAAAATGTGGTGGTGACCGGCACCCACGGGAAGACGACTACGACCGCGATTACGTCCTTCTTGCTGGAGCAGGCGAGCCAAGATCCCGGGTACATGATTGGCGGAGCGCCGATCGACCCAGCACGAGGCTGGCGGATCGGCTTCGAGGGTGGCCCCTTTGTGATCGAGGGTGACGAGTATGACAGCGCTTTCTTCGATAAGCGTAGCAAGTTCATCCACTACCAGCCCAAGGTCGTCGTTCTCAATAATCTGGAGTTTGATCACGCCGATATTTTTCGAGACCTGCAGGACGTGAAACGCACGTTCTCCCATTTGCTTAGGCTTGTTCCTAAAAATGGATACGTGCTGGTAAATGCAGACGATGGAAATGCCCTTTCATTGACCGATTTGGATTTTACTACGATCTATCGGGTGGGTACGGCCCACGACGCTGATTTGCGTATCGATAATTATGAGACGACAGAGCTTGGCTCGCGTTTCGAATTGCTCTGGCAGGGCCGCCCTTGGGCTTCGGTCGAGTGGGGGATGTCAGGACTGTTCAATGCTCGAAACGCAGCGATGGCCAGTTTGGCGGCTGCCCTGATCTCCGAGAATTCGTCTTCGGCCATGCCTAACCCACGTGTGTCGCACTTCGATCCTTCGGCTCTTGCTCGTTTCCGCGGTGTGAAGCGGCGGCAGCAGTTGCGAGTGGAGCGAGAAGGGCTGACGGTGATAGAGGACTTTGGGCATCACGCGACGGCCGTTCGCGACACCTTGTCTGCCTTGCGTAGCCGCTTTACGGATACGGTGATCGTAGCCTGCTTTGAACCCCGTAGTAACACCTCCCGTCTCGAAATGATGCGGGCACCGACCATCGCCGCTTTGCAGCTGGCGGACGTAGCCTATATCGGCGCGGTGAAGAGTCGCAACAGCGCAGACGTGCAATTGATGGATACGTTCTCCCTGGCGGAGGATCTGAACAAGACGGGAACCGAGGCGCGGGCTTTCGAGAACAACGAGGAGCTTTTTGCGACACTGCAAGCACTTGCCGTGAAACGAGTCCGGAAGACTCTGGTGATCTTTTTTTCCAATGGATCCTTTGGCGGCGTGATTGAACGCTTCGTGACGGAGTGCCAGTAGGAGCGGCCTCGCTCGCGATCCGGGGATTGAGTTCGCGAGCAAGCTCGCTCCTACCTGCCATCAGTTTCCTTAATGATAAGCGGATCTAATTAACCTGCACTTGCGGTATTCTGATTGGCACTTACGGTTCGTTGCATGGCTTCTCCAGAATTCAAGTACCAGCCGATTATTGAGCTAGGCTCCGACGATACCGAATATCGTCACCTGACGAATGAGTTCGTTTCCGTCTCGGAATTCGACGGCAAGGAAATCCTGAAGGTCGAGCCGGAGGCGCTCACCTACCTCGCCAAGACCGCGATCCGCGACGTTTCCTTTATGCTGCGTCCGGCCCACTTAAAACAGGTCGCGGCGATCTTGGAAGATCCTGAAGCGTCGGAGAACGATCGCCACGTCGCCCTCACGCTTTTGCGAAATGCGGAAGTGTCCGCCCAGGGCGTGCTCCCTTTCTGCCAAGATACAGGAACGGCAATCGTGATGGGGAAGAAGGGCCAGCAGGTTTGGACCGGCTCCAACGACGAGGAAGCTCTTTCCAAGGGGATTTACGAAACTTACGCTAAGGAAAACCTGCGCTATTCGCAGACGGCTCCGCTCTCCATGTACGAGGAGAAGAATACGGGCACTAATTTGCCGGCGCAAATCGACCTCTATGCGACCGAAGGCACGGAGTACAAATTCCAATTCCTCTGCAAGGGCGGAGGTTCAGCCAACAAAACCTACCTCTACCAAGAGACCAAGGCTCTGCTCAATCCAGAGCGTCTCGAGGCTTTCTTGGTGGAGAAGATGATGAGCTTGGGTACGGCAGCTTGCCCTCCTTACCACCTTTGTTTCGTGATCGGCGGCACTTCCGCGGAGGCCAATCTCAAGTACGTCAAGCTGGCATCAACCAAGTACCTCGACAGCATGCCGACTACCGGTAACGACCTCGGTCGCGGTTTTCGTGATGTGGAACTGGAGGCAAAGATTCTCGAGCGAGCCAAGGAGTGCGGCATCGGGGCTCAGTTTGGCGGCAAGTACTTCGCTCTCGACGTGCGCATCATTCGCTTGCCGCGTCACGGAGCCAGTTGCCCGGTGGGTATTGGCGTTTCGTGTTCGGCGGACCGCAACATCAAGGCCAAGATCAATAGGGACGGCCTCTGGGTCGAGCAGCTCGAAGGCGATCCCGCCCGCTTCATCCCAGACGCTTTCAAAAACAAGGCCGAAACGAAGGTCATAGAGCTCGATCTCAATCGCCCTATGAAGGAAATCCTCGCGGAGCTCGCCGGGTATCCAGTGCAGACCCGCCTCTCGCTGAAAGGCACGATAATCGTGGCTCGCGACATCGCTCACGCCAAACTGAAGGAGCGATTGGACAGTGGCGAAGGACTGCCGCAATACGTTAAAGACCACCCTATCTATTATGCTGGCCCCGCCAAGACTCCCAAGGGGTTGCCATCCGGTAGTTTCGGACCCACTACAGCCGGCCGCATGGATTCTTACGTGGAGCAGTTCCAAGCCGCCGGTGGCAGTATGATCATGTTGGCCAAGGGAAATCGTAGCCAGCAGGTGACGGATGCCTGCCAAAAGCATGGTGGATTCTACCTCGGATCGATTGGCGGTCCAGCGGCGATCTTGGCTCAAGACAGCATCAAAAAGGTGGAACTCGTCGAATACGAGGAGCTCGGAATGGAAGCGATTTGGAAGATCGAGGTCGAGAATTTCCCCGCCTTCATCCTTGTAGACGACAAGGGTAACGACTTCTTCCAGCTGATCCGCAAGCAGAACATCAAGTGCGCCAAGTGAGAGGCGTTCGAAACTACGCTTTTTCGTTTTTTGCCGAAGGGCGTACCGGATTGTAGCCGGTTCCTCCAAGCTTAAGGCGCGACCTGTTGGCCGGCAATTCCGATAATTAAGGAGCAAAAGGTATTTATTTCCTTTCAGCGGCGCACGCTTTGCAGTAGAAGGTCGAATCGCAACAAGGCTCGCTGCTTATAGCTCAGTCTCTGTGACCGGGAAATGTCCGAAAAATGAATACCTTCGAAATCATATTTGGAAACGCGTTGATCGTGCTCTTCTTTGTAGTGGGGCTTGGCTTACTGCTGGGCAACTTGACGATAAAGGGGATCGGTTTGGGGAGTTCGGGCGTGCTCTTCGTGGCTTTGCTGGCGGGCCATCTCGGTATGGAGATTCCGGATGGGGTCGGTAGTTTCGGTCTGGTCTTGTTTGTCTACTGTGTGGGTATCGGAGCAGGCCCTAGATTCTTCCCGGCGCTGGCTCGTGAGGGAGGTGGACTAGCTAAGTTGAGCTTGGTCATCGTCGCCGTAGGAGCGATAACTGCTTGGGGGTTGGGGCGATTCTTCGAATTGCCGACCGATCTGACGGCTGGCCTTTTTGCGGGGGCTTTGACGAGCACGCCTGCGCTTGCGGCTGCTTCGGAAGGAACGAAAGTGTCAGCCGAGGGCGTGGCAATCGGTTACGGAATTGCGTATCCATTCGGGGTGATTGGAGTGGTCCTTTTTGTTCAGTTGCTGCCCAAGTTGCTTAAGCCCAAGGAGGCTGAAGAAGAGATCGAGAAGGATAGCGAAGCGGAGGAGGTCCGGCATTTGCTGGTGGAGGTTTCTAATTCTAATTTAGTGGGAATGAAAATCGGCGACGAGAACTTGTCGCGCTTCGGTTGCCAAGTTTCCCGCGTAATGAAGGAAGGCCGCTTGGTTCCGCTAAATAGCGAGGACGAGTTTTGTCTCGGGCAAAACCTCATGCTCGTGGGGCGAGCTCGCGACATTAGGCTGGCAACCGATTTTATCGGAAAAAAGAGCGAGGCCAGCTTCGTGATGGATACGGAGAGTGAGCGGGATCGGCTCGTGGTTTCTTCGAAGGACGTAGGCGGTAAGTTGCTGCAGGAAATCGGTACTTTGCGTAATTTTGGAGTCGTCGTAACTCGAATCGAACGCCTTGGGCAAACTTTCGTGCCTACACCGGAGACACGGATCGAGGTGAATGACGTGCTCACTTCTGTAGGGCAGTCGGACGGTTTGAAGCGTCTGGGAGCCATGATTGGACATCGTCCACAGGCCTTTGACCAAACAGATATGATCTCGTTGGCGGTGGGACTGAGCCTTGGCATATTTTGCGGGATGGTGCCGATCGCTTTGCCGGGTGGAAATCCGATGACCTTAGGACTCGCAGGAGGGCCATTGTTCGTGTCGTTAGTTCTAGGATACTTCGGTCGCGTGGGCCGAGTAGTTGGCTACATTCCGCGTCCGACCCGGCTCTTGTTGCAAGAACTCGGGCTGGTACTCTTTCTTGCCAACGCCGGCATCGTGGGCGGGGCGAGCCTGGGAGAAACCGTTTCCAAGTATGGGGCTACGGTGTTCCTGACGGGAGGTTTGATCACATTGCTTCCATTGCTGATAGCCTACATCTTTGCTCGCAAGGGATTGGGACTAACCCAACCGCAAACGCTTGGCGGAATTTGTGGCGGCATGACCAGTACACCGGCCCTCGGCGCCTTGACGGCATCGAGTAATTCGCAACAGCCTATCGTATCCTATGCGACCGCTTATCCAGTGGCTCTTATCATGATGACGGTCCTAGCTAAGATCTTGATCCAAGTGATGGGTGTCTCGGAAGCGTCAGGCATGTAGCTAGGGTTTCTCTCGCGGTGGATTTAATTCACGCTTGCCAAAATTTGAGGGAAATCTTTCGAACTTAGGGCATGCCGATCTACGAGTTTTATTGCCCCGAGAATAACACGACTTACTCCTTCCTCGCCAAGTCGCTCTCCTATGGCGACAAGACGCCGCGTTGTCCGGACAATCCGGATTTTCAGATGCAAAAGAAGGTGAGCAGTTTTGCGTTTGTAGGGATCGCCAAGGATCCTGCCGATGCGGATGCTCTCGACGATATCGACGACGCAAAGATGGAAAAAGTCATGGCCGAGCTCGAGCGGGATATGGCGGGAATGGACGAGGAAAATCCGGATCCAAGGCAAATGGCTCACCTCATGCGAAAGATGACGGCGCTCACAGGCGATAAAATGCCAGAGGAGATGAGCGAGATGATCGGGAGGCTAGAAGCGGGGGAAGATCCAGAATCTCTAGAAGAAGAGTTCGGCGATGCCCTCGATGGCATGGACGATCTCGGCTCCGAGGACACCGCGGCGGGCAAGCTTCGCAAGCTGCACCGCCGTCTGCTCGGCAGTAAACGTGATCCGAACTTGTACGACATGTCTGAATACTGCGCCTAAAAGGATTCCCTCGGCCAATTCCGGGCTGCAAGCTGCCGTGTCGCGTTCAGTTCATGCTTGTCAAACGACCGAGTTTACTGCCTTCCTGATTTCACAATGAAAAACATCACCACAAATGGTGCCTCTAAATCCGCTCGTCCTGAGATGGGTGCTTGGTGGCGTGGTTCGAAGGTTTGGCGATGGCGGAGCTGAGAGCTTAGCCTATCTTTTTTGTCGCCGAACCTGCTATCCGCCAAAGGAAAGCAGGTTTTTTTGTATTCAAATCCGTCTTCCGCCAAGCGGCTGACGCACCCAAATCATTTCGATCCGTTTTTTATCATGTCTCAGAACCTCTTTGAACTTCAGTCTATCTATTTCTTTGGTCGTCCTTATGCCGAACTCCTCAAGTGTTTTGGAGTTTTGGAGGAAGAGCTTGTTGGTAAGTCCGTGTTGGAGTGTCCCTCAGGTCCTTCGTCCTTCGTGGTGGAGGCTAACGCGAGAGGTATCGACGCGGTTGGTGTCGATCCTCTTTTTTACCGCAGCCCGCAGGCGATTCGTGACCTTGCCTTGGCTGACTTTCGAGTGATGTTCGACCGGGTTAAGGCCTCGTCTCACAAGTTTGTGAAGCGAACTTACGAGAGTGTCGAAGCGGCGGAGCGAATTCGTAGGGCAGGAATGCTACGGTTTATCGAGGACTACTCGATCGGTAAAGCTTTAGGGCGATACCAGGAGGGAGCGTTGCCGTATTTGGATTTCGAGGACGGTTCTTTTGATTCGGTGTTGTGCGGACACCTGCTTTTCATTTACGCGGATACGCTTGACGTTGAATTTCATCGGTCCGCTATACGGGAGTTGTGTCGGGTGGCACGCGAGGAGGTAAGAATTCACCCGATCGTGGATAACGGCAGCGAGCGATACCCGCATTTGGACGAGCTGCTGGGGCTGGCAGATGAGTTAGGCTTCGATTCGCGTATCCAGGATGTGGATCACGAATTTTTTGCGGGCACGAATCGGACGCTAATATTAAAAAGGCGAACAGGTGAGGAATGAAGCTCAGGCTTCGGCCTTCCTCTTTCTGCGGATGCGCCCGGTGGCGGAGAGGCAGCCAGCTGATGATCTTGTCGATCATGGGTTGGAGTCCGGATTGGTACTCGGGTGGGATGTTTATGACCTCGCTTACGTTTTGGGTGATGAAGTTGAAGAGGGCCCCGAGCGCTTCTGCAATTACGAGCGCGGAAGCGATGTAGCGAAATCCGGCGGGGAAGGGGCGTCCGCCTATTTTGAGCTTCAGGATCGCGGTGGAGAGCGCGTTGATCAGGTACCAGATAGAAAACAGCTAAGACTAAAGGAATTAACAGCTCCTTGCCGATGGTTAGCGCCCAGAACGCTAACAGTGTGGTGGATAGGATGAGGAAGGCGCGCAGGAGTGGACTGATGGTAGGAGAAGGAGACGGATCTGCCGCTCGGTTGGCGGGAGCGAGAAAGGTTTTCTAGAACCAAGCTTAGTTTGGGCCTTACCCGCGCGTGAGTCGACGCGTTACGCTATTTGAGAGACATTTTCTGCAAAAAATGGAAACAGAAAAAATGTTTTCAGGTCACATTCAGTTATAGCAGTTGTTCGTTCTACCACATAGATCCAAGTGGATAGAACATATTTTTCTGGTGTGGATTTGAGGAACCCCAGAAAACTAGAGGAGGGCCCGGGCGGATGGGGATTCGCCCGGGTTTTTCTGTGTCTGCTCGCCAGTTTCGCGGCGAATAGGCTCCGCTTTCCGTTTGGTCTGTGACGGTCTAAGGTATTGACATAACTACTTAGAGGTTTCTTTTGGTAAGCTGATGGACCGCTCATTTGTTCTACCCCTGATTTGCCTCATTTTTTTAAGCTCCTGCGAGACGACGCAAGTCGCCACGGAGGGCAAGTTCCGTAGGACCACCCAGGCCCAGCCGGGAGAAGGGTACCTTTTATTTTCCATCGTGGGGCATGGGTACCATGAAAAGTTGGACGGCGAAATTTATGACGGGATGTCAGGGTTCCGCTACAATAGTTACCTTTTCCAGTATCGCAGCGTTGAGACGTTTCCACGGCTTGAGGAAATCGGGATTGGATCGGTGAGTGGCCTTTATGAGGAAGCGGACTTCGCGATCTACGGTGGGTTTGGAGTGATCGCGTGCCAGGCGATTCCAGCGGGAGAGTACGAAATTTATGGATACACCTTGTTGCAGAGCGACCTTCCGACGGATCGGACTTGGCATGCAACCCTTTCCGAACCAATCACTTTCACCGTGAAGGAGGGCGTAATTACGTATCTGGGGTCGATACGGGCAGAGAACAAATTCCGGGAAGCTGAAGGAAATGTTTACGTGCCGGATGGAGTGACTTTTTCGGTATCCGAACAATTTTATCGGGACAATACGGCGGGCTTCATCAAATGGCCGTATCTGATGTCGGTACCGCATGAATTCCAAGTGCTGAGCCCGCGAGAGGCAGGTCTGCTGAACGCTGTCGCTCACGAGAGCGGGGGCTCGTTTTTTTAGGGTGAGAGAGCCACTAGCATTTTCGCTGGATATCCTGAGGCGAAATTGCCTGAATGCGGGCCATGCCGATCCCGTATTCCGATCTCGTTAAGCCAGAACTGCTCTCTCAGCCTATCTACCAGCCGGGCAAGCCGATCGAAGATGTTGCCCGCGAGCTGGGGCTTGACCCGCTGGGCATCATAAAGCTCGCCTCGAACGAAAACCCTATGGGGGCCTCGGAGGCGGCGATCGAGGCTGGCAAGGCCGCACTTGATACGGTCGAAATGTATCCAGACGGTGGATGCTTTGAGCTCAAGAAAGCCTTGGCGGACAATCGAGGTCTAACTCCCGAGCAGTTTATTATTGGGAACGGGTCGAACGAGGTTTTGGAGATCATCGGGCATGCCTTGCTCGGTCCCGGTGACGAGGCCGTTATGGGCAAGGGCGCCTTCATCGTCTACAAGCTAGTAACCCTGCTTTTCGGAGCGACGCCTGTTGAGGTACCCATGAAGGACTTCGCCCACGACCTGAATGCCATGGCAGCGGCAGTGACGGAGAAGACCAAGGTCGTCTTCCTGCCGAGTCCCGACAATCCCAGCGGAACCGCGAATTCTGCAGCAGATATCCGAGCTTTTGCAGAAAAAATGCCCGAACATGTGCTGTTCGTTCTAGACGAGGCCTATGCGGAATACGTGGAAAACGCTCCGGATTTGCGGGATCTGATCGCCGCAGGGAAAAAGGTTTTTTGCACGCGTACGTTCTCCAAGGTTTATGGATTGGCGGGGCTTCGGATCGGTTACGGCTACGGATCTCCAGAGTTGGTGAGTTTGCTCAACCGGGCTCGAGAGCCATTCAATGTCAATTCTGTGGCCCAAGCGGCGGCGATTGCAGCCCTTGGTGATCAGGAGTTTGTGTCGGATTGCCGTGTCGCCAACGAGGTAGGACGTCTGCAGCTGGAAACGGGCTTCATGTCTTTGGGCTGTGAATACATCCGTAGTTTCGCGAATTTCGTGACCGTGAAGGTGGGTGACGGAGTTCGCTGTTTCGAGGAACTGCAAAAGGCAGGAGTCATCGTGCGGCCGTTGGCCCCTTACGGGATGCCTGAGTGGGTGCGAGTGACGATCGGCTTGCCCGAGCAGAACCAAGTGGCCCTCGCGGCGCTCACTTCGTACTTGAAATCCTAGGGGCAGGGACAGCATCTTAGAGTTCCTGCCGGGAAACGAATGCTGTTTTCCACTTAGCGAGTCTTTCGTGGCAGCGATTCTCTAGATACAGCAGTGTACACATATACAGCTTCGGAACTTACCACCTGCGGAATTGGCGCCGCGGTCCTTTTGGCGTTGAATGCCATCTTTGTTGGGGCCGAGTTCAGCCTCGTAAAGTTGCGTTTTACCAGATTCGGCTCGGGGCGGATGAAGGAAGCCCGCGAATCGGAGCGAATCGCTGGCTTGCTGGAAGACATGAGTGGCAGCATCAAGATGTTGCGGCTAGGGATTTCCATGTTCTCGATCGGAGCCGCTTTCCTGATCCTCCCTCTCGCTTACACTTTCACTACCGAGATGGGGTGGGCAGACGGATACGAGTTGCGCGTTTCGATAGGCATCAGTTTGCTATTGGCGGTAATGGGGCATTTCGTGTTGGGAGAATTGGTGCCACGTGCCATGGCCTTGCAGCATCCAGTTACGACGATCCGTTGCTCGTTGCCATTTGTATTGGTATTCCAGGTGCTTACGCGACCTTTGTCCGCAGTCTTGAATTTTCTATCAGGCATCATTTTGAAGATGCTTCGCCTGGATCCGAACTTGGACTTGGATTTGCTCGATGTGGAAGCGCAAATCCGTTCGTTAGTGAACGAGGGCGACGAATTGCCTGCGCTCTACGAACGGATTGTCAGCAATGCCTTGGAGCTGCGTAAGCGAGTGGCTCATGATATCATGATTCCCCGCAACCAGCTGCAGTACATCGACCTTGGCGACACGGCGGCGGAGCAACTGGAGATCGCTCGCAAAAGTGGACATACCCGTTTCCCGATATGCAACGAGGATTTGGATAACTGCGTAGGGATCGTGCACATCAAGGATGTTTTCCGCAGCGGTCAGGAGGGGATGAAGATCAATTGGAACAAGCTGAAGCGTCCGATGATCACTTTCTCCATGGACGAGCCACTTGAGGCGGTACTGCAGCGATTCCTCAAAACGCGCAAACACTTCGCTCTCTTGAAGGATGAATTTGGCGGAACGGTGGGAGCTGTCACCTTGGAGGACGTCTTGGAAGAACTCGTGGGTGAGATTCAGGACGAGTTCGACAAGGAAGAGAAGCTCGTGATGGAAACTGAGAACGGCGTTTACGAGGTCGACGGATTGACTGCCCTACACGATCTCGCAGATGAAATCGGGATCGAGCTATCCGCTGACGAGGTGTCTACGTTTGGTGGATACATCACTTACGAGCTCGGTCGCATGCCCAAGCAGGACGAGGAGTTTCGTATCAAGGATCTGGAGATTAAAATTGTTGCTGTAGACGAGCGCCGCATCCTGAAGGCTGAAGTGAAAGTAGTCACGGATGCTCCAGAAACACCGGCTGAGACGACTGAAGTCGCGCCGGAGTAGGGCGCACGCTCAGTAGTGTATCTCCCACTTTAATCCCGTTATAGGGGTAGATCGCCTTGCGTAGGTCGCAGAGCCGTATCTGATTTTTGGTTACGTGGATTCACGAGGGCTTTTTGCAGGGGGCAGGTTTGTGGATTTACATCGATTCCGCGGCGGTAGGATTCGAGCATGGCCTTTGACTTGGCTGCGAGCCGGCGTCGAACTTCGCGACGCTCCCCTTTCACGCGGGCGACATGCATGTGGTCGTAATCGGTGGTTTGATGCCGCATCCAAGCGATTGTCGCGGCTTCGGCGCGTTTTTCGATGGGGATGCGTTTCGTTCGGGCGACTGTGCCGCTCCCTACTGGAACAGCGTGCTGGCTGATGCGAGCTGCCATCTCATCAGCCAACGCCCGGTAGCTCGAATGGAAGTTGAGGAAGGCAAGGATTTCTTGATGAAACTCGATGGCGTAGGTTGCCTCTTGTTCGGCGCGTCGTTCGCGTCCCGCTATCAGGCGCTTTTTGTACTCGGGTTTCTGGCGCTCGACGAGGAGCTTCAACCGATTGAGCTCGATGTGTTCCTTGTCCGCCCAGATTCCTAGGGAGATGAGGCGGCGGCCTCGTTTTTCTTTGACGGTCCAAGTGGGGCCGGCGGCCTTGACGCGGCGGGTGAGGGTAGCGTCGCCTGGTTCAAGCAGCTCCCAATTTTCGGGAATGGGCAGGACAAGGCCTTCGCTTGAGATGACTTTGCGAGGATTTGAATGGGGGCGGACGTCTCGTGATAGTTCTGGCACAGCGGATGAAACGAAAAAGGGAATGGGTCTCTAGATAGACGTATTTTTAGGCAAGCTCAGAGCGAGCGGGCAGGTTTTTCGTCGACTTTGAGGGCCGCCTTCTTTGTATCCGGTGGCTGATCCTTGAGGCTTCCCCGCCATCCTCCTCCCCCCGTTGAACCTTATTTTCATATGAAATATCGTATTGGTCTATTGATCGCTTGTTTAGTTCTTTCTGTCGGTTTAGGGCTGACGCTTTCCAAAAGTGGTAGCGGCGATTCTGCCAAGGCAGCGAATGGGGACAAGAAGATCCTGATCGGCCTGTCGATGGATGATATCCGAAATCCGCGCTGGCACAAGGATCGCGATACCTTGATCGCTAGAGCAGCGGAGTTGGGCGCTGAGGTTTCTGTACAAGTTGCGAACTCGAACGACACGAAGCAAATTCAGGATATCCAAAGTCTCATTACGCAAGAGGTAGACGTGATGGTCATCATCCCGCACGACGGAGCGGCGATGGCGAAGGGTGTCGAGCTGGCCCACGAAGCGGGGATCCCAACAGTGAGCTACGACCGTCTGATTACGGGAACTGACAAACTCGATCTCTACGTGACTTTCGACAACGTGAAGGTGGGCGAGCTACAGGCGACTTACCTGGTCAATGCCTTGAAGGATGTTCCTAACCCTAAGATAGTGCGGCTGCTAGGTTCCAAGTCGGACAACAACGCATTTCTATTCAAAGAAGGTCAGGACAATATTCTAATGCCGCTCGTCGAAGCGGGCAAGCTGGAGATAATCCACGAGGACTGGTGCGACAGCTGGCAGGGCTCCATCGCTAAGCAGGTTGTGAACGCGGCGATCACCAAACACGGCAAGAATTTTCATGGAATCCTATCGTCTGCCGATGTGCTTTCTAGCGGAGCCTCCAAGGCCTTGGAAGAGGAAGGCCTGTCAGGTAAGATCGTGTTAACCGGGCAGGATGCTGATTTGGTTGCTTGCCAGCGTATCGTGCAAGGCACTCAAGATCAGACTGTCTATAAGCCGATTCCGAAACTTGCGGAGATGGCGGCTGAAATGGCGTACAACCTGGCGACAGGTAAACCTGTAATTGTTCCCTCCGGTATTGAAAACGGAGCCGGCACCGTCCCGATGAAGATGGCAGAGATCGTATCCGTAACTAAAGACAATATGATGGAGACCATCATCGCGGACGGGTTTCATTCGAAAGAAGACGTTTACAGCACTTCGGGTAACTAGGGCGACTTCCCACGTATCGTGATGAAGCAAGACGTCGTACTCCACGCGGAGAATATCACTAAAACGTTCCCGGGGGTTAAGGCTCTCAGCGAGGTGAGCTTCGACTTGGTTAAAGGGGAAGTGCATGCCCTTTGCGGAGAGAACGGCGCGGGCAAGTCCACCTTAATCAAAACGCTGTCCGGGATTTGGACTCACGGAAGTTACGAAGGATCTTTTTATGTCGACGGGGAGGAAGCGAAGTTCCAAGGGATCAACGACGCAGAGGCGGCGGGGATAGCCGTTATCTATCAAGAGCTGGCCCTGGTCAACGACATGACAGTGGCGGAGAATATCTACCTCGGCCACGAGCCGACCAAGGGTGGTCTTATCGACTGGAACAAGATGTACATGGACGCCAGCGAGCTCCTGCGTCGTTTCAACATAGCGATCGATCCGACTTTGCGCGTAGGGGATATCGGAGTGGGTAAACAGCAGCTCGTAGAAATCGTCAAAGCGCTGCGAAAGGAATCTCACATTCTCATCCTCGACGAGCCAACAGCTGCGTTGACTGAGCACGAGGTCGATATCCTAATCGACATGTTGCGCGAGTTGAAGACGCGCGGGATCGCGTGTATCTACATTTCTCATAAGCTTGATGAGGTATTCACTATATCTGACAGGATCACGGTCTTGAGAGACGGCAAGACGATCCAGACAATGGATACGGCGAAGACGACTCAGACTCAGGTGATAAAATGCATGGTCGGTCGCGAGATCGATAACTTGTTCCCACGTCGTCAAGGAACCCTTGGCGAGAGTCTACTCGAGGTGAGCGACCTGTCGGTGAAGGGTCCAGAGGACTCTATCGATCTGGAAGGCATCAGCTTTTCCGTGCGCAGGGGAGAAGTGCTTGGTCTCGGAGGTTTGATGGGAGCCGGCCGCACGGAAGTGCTGATGCACATTATGGGGGCCTACGGAACGCGTTTGTCGGGTACGGTTGCTCTGCATGGAGCACCTTACTCAGGCAAGGATCCGAAGGCTGCGATCGACGCAGGCATGGTGCTGGTATCGGAGGACCGCAAACGATTTGGACTGGTGATTGAGCAGTCCAACAACTTCAACTTTTCGCTCTCATCCATCGACTCTGTTTGCAAGTTCCTTGGTCTAGTTGACGTGAACAAGGAATTCCGCAGGAACGAGGTCATTACCAAACAACTACGCGTCAAGGCGCACAGTCTCGAAGTAGTTACCGGTACTCTCTCGGGCGGGAACCAGCAAAAGGTGGTGCTTGGCAAGGCGCTCCTCTCGGAGCCGGAGATCATCTTTCTCGACGAACCGACGCGTGGTATCGATGTGGGCGCGAAGCTTGAAGTTTACGAACTGATTAATCGCCTCACCGACGAGGGGAAGGCGGTGATTATCGTGTCCAGCGAATTGCCCGAGTTGATGGGCATGAGCGACAGAATTATTATGCTCTCCGAGGGCCGACTCGGCGGCGAATTTACTAAAGACCAATTTAATCAGGAAGCGCTCATCAGCGCGGCAATCGGACAGTAGCTATGACCAAAAAGTTTTCGATTCGGGACTACACACTCTTTTTTGCCATCGTTGGCATATGGGCCTTCTTCGCGGTCATGAACCCATCCTACTTGGGCTCTCGAAACCTGTCGATGCTGACGATTGAAATTTCCACTACAGCGGTCGCCGCCTTGGGGGTTCTATTGATTATCGTCTGCGGGCACATCGATTTGGCGATCGGTAGCGGTATCGGGTTGTTCGGTGGTATCGCGGCTGTATTGACAACTCAATACGGATTGCCCGCTCCGGTAGCTATGACGATAGCCTTGTTAGCGGCCGTCGCCATTTGGACGGCGATGGGAACCTTGATCGTCAAGGAACGCGTTCCCGCATTCATCGTGACTTTAGGAGGCCTGCTGATCTTCAAAGGATTGTTCTGGAACGTGATCGATACATCCACGGTTCCGATCGTGCAAGGCGGCAAGGAAAACCTGTATTCAATTTTAACGACACAATACCTTAGCCCGACTGCTAGCTACGTCTTGACTGCGTTCGTAGTGGTTGCTCTTGGCTATGCTTCGATGCGGGCCAGGGCCAGTCGTAAGCTGCACAACTTCCAGCTCGAGGATGTAGAGGTCGCGTTCTACAAGTTTTTCATAACTGCGATTTGCTTGTTCATCGCCACCACCGTTTTGATTGAGTATCGCGGAATACCTCTCTCGGCGATCATTCTCGGAGTGATCGCAGTCGGGATTTACGTTCTGACGCAGCATCTCAAGTTTGGGCGATATCTCTACGCGATCGGAGGCAATGAAGAAGCGGCGCACATTTCGGGTGTTCCGGTGGCGAAGGTAACCATCGGAGCTTTTGCCATCGCTGGTCTTTTAGTGGGAGTGACGGGACTTCTGCAAACGTCCTATGCAGGGTCCTCAACCTCCTCCGTGGGAGATTTGATGGAGCTCGACGCGATCGCCGCTTGTGTGATCGGTGGAGTCAGCCTCAAGGGTGGGAAGGGAACGGTCATGGGTGTACTCGCAGGATCGTTGATCATGGCCTCTCTGCTTAACGGCATGACGTTGATGTCGGTCGATCCCGCTACCAAATTCATCGCCCGTGGTGTGGTACTAACCCTAGCGGTGTGGATGGATGTTCGTATGAACAAGAGCTAAGGCTCGCTCTTTAGAACTCTCATTGTGCTTGGTTCGAGTTGGCATTTACGTTGTAGTTGCCGCCTTTTGAATGTTGCGGTACTTTTGTGCTGCGAGAAGACGCATGACATTGAGCTTAGTAGACTTGGGCTGGAACGATAAGATCCAGCAGGATTTCGAGGCCGTCGACGACGGTACGCTTACACTTGCCCGGGTAGTTCGCGAAAACCGCGGCGAGTACGTTGTAAGCACGGGGGAATCGTCCTCGATCGCTCGTCTACCGGGCATCGAGCGTTTGGGTAAGATGGATTCGGCGGCGTATCCAACCGTTGGTGACTGGCTCGCTCTCGAAAAGGTCGAAAATAGCGAAGATTTTTTGGTTCGGAATTTTCTACCTCGTTTTAGCTTGTTCGAACGTAAGGCAGTGGGAGACGGTACGCGGCACCAGTCCATCGTGGCCAACTTCGATTCGCTCTTTCTGGTGACGGGTTTGGACTTGGACTTCAACACCGCACGTATCCAACGCTATCTAAGTCTCGCTTGGAACAGTCGCCGCGAGCTTGTGATCGTGCTTAATAAGGCAGACTTAAGAGACGATTTGGAGGAGATTCTCATCGAGGTGCGGGCAGTCGCTGGCGAAGTACCGGTGCATGCCGTTAGTGCTCATGATCGCTCTACCTTAGATTGCCTTTTTGAATACATCGGAAAAGGAAAGACAGTAGCACTTTTGGGTTCGTCCGGTGTTGGTAAATCATCTCTCGTTAACGCCTTTCTCGGCGAGGAGCGATTGCTCACGCAGCAGAATCGTGCGGCGGATGGACGAGGGCGGCATACCACGACGTGGCGGGAGCTTCAGCCGATCCCTAGTGGAGGTGTTCTGATCGACCTGCCTGGCATGCGGGAGTTGCAATTGACTGGCGAAGGCGATGGTGTAGACAAGACTTTCGAAGATGTTGAGGCGTTGATGTCGCAGTGCAAATTTCGCAATTGTCGGCATCAAGGGGAACCCGGTTGCGCTATCGAAGCGGCGATAAAGGAGGGAACGCTGGCTGTGAGTCGCTACGAGCAGTTTCTCAAGCTCAGTCAAGAGCACATGGTGGCCAAAGCTCGTCGCGAAGCTCGAGACAAGGCGATCGCGGCGCGACGCCGTCAGGTCAACGTCAAGGAAGGCGTGGCCAAGAAGGGCAAGACGCGGCGGCAGAAGAACGCGAACCGATCCCGCGACCTACTTGATGGAGCAAGCGAGTAGGTCTCTAGTCGCGTGGTCCGAAGAAGCTGTTGCTAGGTTCTCCTCTAGTCAGGAAAATTCGGTCGATCGATACGCCCGGATCCACGAAGTAGAGACGCAATAGGTGTTTACCGTCGTCTAGACGAAGGGTTCCGGAAGCGTTTACGGTGACCTGAGCGGTGAGGACAGCTTGTTTCCAAGCGTTGTCGTTTACCGTTCTCGCGACGCTCATGAGCTGAGGATCGCCATCGTCGATAGAGAAGGCGAAGCGGAGTTCGGATTGGCCGTTGAGTGGAAAACTTGGAATGAGTTCTGCCTGCAGGTTGTAGTCACCGCTCTCGTGGATTTCGAATTCGTATTCAAGATACGGAGACGGTTCGCCAAGCGGAATGGTCGCTGCGTCAGGGGGTCCGGCTAAAACGCTATCGCCGATGCGGCCTAGACCGGGAACGGTGTCCCAGCGAACTGAATCCAAATCACGCTTACCAGAAACTGCTTCTGCTTCGATGGCGATGAAGGTCTCTTGAGATGGATTTGGCAGGAATGACAAATCCGAGGTAGGGATGATAGTCTCCTTCTTCGAGCGAGCCATCGCTTCGCTTGGCAGAGGAATGGGGGAGGCTCGATAAGAGCGCCACATAGCGTCTGCTGGTTCTTCGGACATCATGCGTCGCCATTTTCCGCCCGCCAGTTCTTGGTTGTAGTGGCGGGTGAGCGCGATCACCTGGGCGTCGGCCTCGCGAGAGCGGGCGGCATGTTCGCGAGCGGCCAAAGGATTTTGGTTAAAATTGCGGCTGTGTTGCTCGGCGTGGAAGTAGCGAAGGTTGGCGTAGGCAGAGGCTTTGACGGGATAGGCTACGAGTTGGAAAAAGGCGTCTTGCGCGTCGCTTGGGAGGGCTTTCCCGATAGCATCGGTGGATCGAACGAGTTCGCTGAAAGCTTGGACGCGAGCTTTGGTTTCGGCACCGTTTAGGGTACTGGAGCGGACACGGGTGTGAGGGAGCCACCACTGCAAGTGTTCGGGGCGCCGCTGGTAGTTGAGTTGATAGTACGCGTCCAAGATTTCAGCTATCGCAGTGGCGTGCTGGGAGCCGAACTCTCGAGCGGCCCACGTTTCTAGGAAGTCGGGAAGTGTATCCAAACTCCAACGATCGATATCCCAAGCCATTTGCAGGAACAGCTCCGTCTCCTTTTCAGCAGGTTTGATGTCTCCGACATTGGCTATCCAAATGTTTCGAGCTCCCAACTGGTAGGCCTTGTTCATCTCGGTCCAAATGAGCGGAGGTGGCGTGGTGCAAAGCCACAGGTAGGCAAGGGGAGATCCAAGATAGGAAAGGTGATAGTAGACACCAGAACCACCTCTGCGTTTACGTTCGGCTTCGTTGGGAAGGTAGCGAATGTAGCCGTGGTTGTCGTCAGGCCAGACGAGGGCGACTTCCTCGGGCACTTCCAGTCCAGCTCGATAGATTTCTAGCACTTCCTTGTAGGGAGTGAAGGCCTGGGGAACGGCTTCAATATCTGGCGAAACGTGATTGGCGAGTAGCTCGCGCTGGGTTTTGAAAATCTTGCTGAGGGCGTCGACTTTATCCTGCATTGTGGATGCTCCGGTCATGCCGGAGTCGTGGATGCCGCGCATGCCCAGTGTATAGATGTTTTCATACGGCGCGTTTTGTTCGACACGGGTCTCCCAGTAGGCGGTAACTTCTTTCGAGTGAGTTGAGAAGTTGAAATGGGATTTGGGCTCCGACCATTCGGTTACGTTGTTCCGAAGAAGAGGTTCCGCGTGGGAGGAGCCCATCACGATTGCGAAGTCGTCGGCGATGCGTTTGTTTTCTGGATACGAATTGAAGGCTTTCGTGACTTCGTGCATGGCAGGCCACAGCGTGTTGGCCTTGAGGCGGAGAAGGAGTTCGAAAACTTTTTCGTAGGTCTTGGGTCCGATATCACCCAGCTGAGGATCGAATGTGTGGGCGGCCCAGGGATGGAGCCCCCAATCCTCGTCGTTGATGAAGATACCGCGATACTTCACGGAAGGCGGTCCGAATCGTTGGGTCCCGGACTTTACCCACAAATTGGAACTCTTTTTTGCGGGTACGTCGGCCCACCAATTCCATGGTGAAACTCCGATGGCTTGGCTGAGTTCGTAGACTCCGTAGGCAGTTCCTCGACGATCGCTGCCGACAATGGCTAGGGCAGTCGTTCCTCTGGAATTTGGATCAGGGAAGGTAGCGATGAGGAAGCTTTCCCAACGGCCTTCGAGTTGCTCGAGGTCGATGTGTCCGGCGAGATCGAGCGATTCGATGAGGGAGCTTTGCCCTAGTGTGCCGATGAAAATCTTAGGGCCTTTTTTTTGCGGGTTGAGCTCTGTTTTGCGTCCGGTAACGGCTTCGATGTCTTGGGCTAGATGTGTTGCAGCGATGGATACGACGGTTGCGTCTTCGCTCGCGAAGTGGATGCTCGCAACTTTTCCGCGACTCGCGATGGGGAAGGCGTTCTCTCGTTGGGTGGCGCTAATCCAGTCTGGAGCCGCCTGCCCGGTGACAATTGCGGAAAGGGCGCAAAAAAAAGAGAAGTAACGGAGCATAGTGGACGAGCCTAGAAAGGTAGGGATGCAGGGGCAGCTTAAAGTCTTCTGCCAGTCAGAGATCCATTTTTCTGGAGTTTCTGTGTGCTGGGCAAGTTGGCTAACGTTTCGGGGAAATGTCCTTGAATTGCGTGTTTTCGGTAGGAAGTCGGGTCCGTGTCTGCGTTTTGTCGGGTTGCTGTCGTGGACGGTTTCGCTTTTTCTCGATAGCGTCTAAGGCATGGACGAGCAACAAATTATGAATTGCGGAGAGCGTATTAAACTCGAGCGGCTAAAGCGCTCATGGACTCAAGAGCAGTTGGCTGAGCGGTCAGGGACGAGCACAAGGACCGTACAAAGAATAGAGAGAGGTCAGGACCCTTCACTGGCGACTTTGAGACTTTTGGCGGATGCACTTGCTATCGAGGTGGAGGAGTTGAGCGGTGCCGGACGCCGCAATCACTTTCCGGCTCTGTGGAGCAAGCAGCTCAAGGTGACTACAGTGGGCTTCTTCGTTTTTATTTACTCGGTCTCGGCGCTTATGCTTTGGCTGACCGATGCGTTTCGTCAGGAGCGCGAGGGCCTGGTGGTGTTGGGTTTGTTGTTTCCGATCGGGATCTCGGTTTTCTGTATGATGGCTTCGGTAGGGGGGTACAGCGTGAAAGGTGGGTTGCTGATGATCCATCGGTTAGGCTGGTCGATGAAGTATCCGTTGACTGAGTTGTCGGAGGTGAGAGTGGTTCCGCATGCGATGATGGGTGCGATGAAGGTGGTCGGGTTTGAGGGAGTATTTGGATCGATCGGCCTATTTCGAAATGGGGTGTTGGGCTTTTTTCGGGCGTACGTTACAGATAAGGGCAAGACGGTGGTGCTCGCTTTTGGCAAGAAGCGGATAGTGGTTTCGCCAGACGACCCGGAGGCGTTTAAGCAAGCGATCACAGCTGCGGGGGAGTTGCTGGAACCAAATGGGTTGGACGCCTAACAATGCTATTTTTCCGTTGCGAATAGGGGGCAAATTGATGGGATAAGCCTCGTGGACTGTTACCCCATTTGTCTTGGCCGGCTGGTTGCTACGCTGGCCGTTTCGTTAATTGTATCCTTCTCCTCAGCCCTTCCCGACAAGGCCGCGCAAGCGCTTGCGTCGTCGGCCATGGAGGTTTCAGACGAGAAGGAACGCTGGCTCCAGCTAAAGGAGGAGATCACGTATCACGATGACCTCTACTACAAAAAGGCGACTCCTGAAATCAGCGATGCTCAGTATGATGCCCTGAAACGGGAGTTTATTCGCCTAAACAATTTGTTCGAAGGGAGAGATGAGGCAGATGCTGTCGGCGACGATCGCCAGGGAGGTTTCTCCCAAGCTCGACATTTCGCTCCCATGCTGAGCCTAGAGAAGGCGTATTCAGAATCTGAATTGATAGGCTTTCATAATCGGATCGTGGAGGCAGCGGGCGAAGCCGAAATCCGCTATTCCATTGAACCTAAGATCGATGGCATGGCTGTAAGCGTGCTTTACGAAAACGGAGAGTTCGTCCGCGCGGTCACGCGTGGCAATGGGACGGTTGGCGAGGAGATTTCGGAGAACGTGTTGAGTATCGATGGTTTTCCGCGGCGTCTTGCCGGGAGTTCCTTGCCCGAGCGGGTTGAACTGCGTGGCGAAATTTTCGTGACCTTCGAGGATTTTAGGAAGGTTAATGAAGGCAGAATCGCTAGGGGCGAAGAAGCCTTCGCCCACCCGAGGACCTTGGCAGCGGGATCGGCTAAGTTGAGCGATCCGGGAGCAGTGAAGGGGCGGCGCTTGTCTATCGTTTTTTTCGGCCTAGGCCTGTTCGATCCGATCGAGGATGCTCCCTCGAGCCAAGCGCAGTTCTACGATTTGGCTGCCGAGTGGGGGCTGCCTATCTTGTCGGAGCGCTTGGAAGCGGAAGGAGAGAATTCGTTGCTTTCGGCTGTGCAAGCGATGCAGGAGGAGCGTTTGTCTTTGCCATTTGCGACGGATGGATCGGTGGTCAAGGTAGACTCCTTTGAAACGCAACAAAAGCTCGGGGAAAGCCGCGAAGCTCCGTATTGGGCCATCGCATACAAAGCTACGGGAGCTTTGGTGGAGACGAATTTGTTGGGAGTGACCTTGCAAGTAGGGAGAAGCGGAGCGCTGACGCCAGTGGCGGAGTTAGAGGCAGTGAAGATTTCAGGAAGCCTTATCGAGCGGGCTAGCTTACATAATTTCAACGAGGTAGAGAAGCTGGACCTTCGTATTGGAGACACCGTGTTTTTGAAGAAGGCTGGCGAGATCATACCTCAAGTGATGGGGGTAAATTATGCGAAACGGGATCCGGCAAGTCGTCCGTTCGTTCGTCCTAAGACCTGTCCAACCTGTGGAGCGGGGCTGACGGGTAGCGACAGCGGGGCCAAGGTCTATTGTTTGGCGGATAGCTGCCCTGAGCGGATTAAGCGTCGGCTCGAGCACTTTGTTTCGCGAGAGGCGGTTAACATGGAAGGCTGGGGCGCGGCGACTCTGGGGGCATTGGTGGACAAGGGGCTAGTGAACGATATAGCAGGGATTTATGAACTCGATAGAGAGAGTTTCGAAAAACTCGATTACGTGGGGGCGGTGACGGCGGACCGGCTCTTGTCAGCTCGGGACTCAAGTCGAAGGGAGGACCTTTGGCGTTTCGTGTATGGACTAGGAATTCCTGGAATTGGAGAAGTGCGGGCCAAGCGAGTTGCGCGGGCGCTGACCAAGCTAGATGATTTGCAGGACTTCGAGGACCTTCAGGTTGGAGACTGGGAGAGGATGCGAATGGCGGATTATTTCGCTAATCCGTCGCGTCGAGCGGAGTTTAGTCGCCTCTTGAGCATGGACGTTTGTACTCAATCTTATGATACGGACGATTTAGGTAATTCGAAGCTGTTCGGAAAGACCTTCGCCTTCACGGGAAAACTTGAATCGATGACCCGTTCGGAGGCAATGGATCAACTTCAGGAGAAGGGAGCGTTAGCCTTTCAGTCACTAACAGCTGAGTGTGACTACCTCGTTGTTGGAAGCTCTCCAGGGAGTAAGCTTTCCGACGCGAAACGGCGCGGTATTGAGATATTGAACGAGGCTCAGTTTATCGAGCTCCTGAATCCTTAAAGGATAAAATACCGATCCGCTGAGGAGGCTTGCGAATGAATCTTTTTATCTTTTCTAATGCTTAATATTAGATGTTGAGAGGTAGCTGATTATCAGCTGTTTACTTTTCTGAGTTTGTCGTCGCTCTCTTGCGCTCTAACCATTTGGGGGCGAGTCGAGAAATTGTGAAGGTATCTTCCCTTGCCTGTCCGAGAAGCTTCGCTAGATCGAACAGTCATCCCGTGTGATTCCTGTTTTCCTTCTGGTTTCGAGGAGGGCGAAAGGTGTATCCGCGGAACTAGTATCCAGTATAGAAATACGAATCTTCGGCTCGTTTCTGTGGTTTCCTAACCTCGGTTAAACGAACCGATCATTTGTCTTATCACTAACCTGTTAACCCTCACCCATTTAAGTTCTTCCCCACTTTTACGCCCTGGTTCGCGCTGGGCTTGTCGGGCTTTAATTGCTATCCTCTCCTAACCTTATGAACACTTTAGACGTCTCTAACCCCCGCTCAGAAACCACGCTCGATGTAGGTTTTGACCAGACTGTACAGCTTGATCCCAGGGAGGACTTGTTAGGAGGATTGACGATCGAAAGAGTGTTCACGACCGACGGCAAAAACCCTTACGAGAGCATCACGTGGGAGCGTCGCGACGTGGTGATCATGGATTGGAAAACGGGCAAGCCCAGTTACGAACGGAAAGGGGTCGAGGTACCGTCGTTTTGGGCGGAGAATGCCTTGAAAATCACGGCCAGCAAGTACCTCTTCGGACGCGATCCTGAGACGCCGGAGTACGAAGATTCGCTTCGACACGCGTTCGACCGGATTGCTAACACTTACACGGTATGGGGATGGCGCCATGGGTACTTCGCGACGGAAGCGGACGCGCTGGCTTACAATCACGAGCTAAAGTACCTTCTGGCCTTCCAAATGTGGGCGCCGAATTCGCCGGTCTGGTTTAATATCGGACATTGGGAGCAATGGCGCTGGGGGCGTCCGGATCTGCGTGGGGTCATGGACAATCGCGGAAATCGAGCCTTTAAGGCGATCCTTCCGGAAGGGGATATCGATGACCGTAACTTGGAGGTCAAAGAAGTATCCAATGCTTACCTACACCCACAGGCTTCGGCCTGCTTCTTGATGGGAATCGAGGATTCCATGGAAAAGATACTGAGCCACCAGATTGCGGAGGGCGGTGTCTTTTCCAGCGGGTCAGGGATCGGAGTAAATCTTTCTTCGATTCGCTCCTCTAAAGAGCCGATCGCGGGCAAGGGGTTTGCCTCTGGACCCATTTCGTTTGACAAGGGCTTCGACCGTATGGCAGGCGCCATTAAGTCCGGTGGCAAAACGCGCCGGGCCGCTCGCATGGTTCTGCTGTTCGCCGATCACCCGGATATCTTTCAGTTTATCTCAACCAAAAATGAGCAAGAGGACATCGGTAAGATCGTTCTACGCGAACATAATGTATCGGTAGCGCTTAAGAAGAAGGCTGAGGAATTCGTATTGAAAGGTTCACCTGCGGAACGAATGGCGTCCCGTATCGTGCTCGACATGCCAATGGTGACAGATCGGCAGTACGACTCAGGCATGGATGACTTGCTATATGGCGAAACGTTGGGGCACCAAAACGCGAACCATTCCGTCTCGCTTAAAGGAGACTTCTGGAAGGCCTATCAAACGAAAGGCGAGTACGCTACTCGTTGGGTAAGCGATCCGACAAAGGTAGAGGATACCTTCACGGCCGAGAGTATTCTCGATGCGATTGCGGAATGCGTTTGGCACAACGCAGAACCCGGCACGCATAACAACGACTTGATTAACATCTGGAATCCGGTAAAGTCGGACGGAGACATTTCCACCAGTAACCCTTGCTCCGAGTACCTGCATCTGAACTTCACTTCTTGCAATCTCTCAAGTTTCAATGTCTTCCGCTTCTACGATCAGGCTGCCAAGAAGATGAAGGTCGAGAAGCTGCAAAAGTCGATTCGTCTAGCAATGATCGCGGCCGACTTGAATATAGAGGAAGGCGGCTTTCCCATTCCGGAAATCGCAGCAGGTACCTACCGCTATCGTACCACGGGAATTGGATACGCCAATGTGGGTGGCCTTCTCATGGCTATGGGAGTTCCCTACGATAGCGACGAAGGACGTTTGATTGCCAGTCAGTTGGTAAGCCTGCTCACCTCGACCTGTTGGAAAGCCAGTGCGGAAATGGGACAAGAACTCGGTGCGTATCCACGATATGAATTCACGGAGGCTGACTTGCGGGAAGTACTAGAGCTGCACAAAGCAGTGCAGGATCTCTCTGGTGCCTTCAGCCAAGGTAAGGATATCGAGAAGGAAGCGAACGCCATCTTCAAGAAACGAAGTTCCAAACTCCCTATGGCCCAAGGCTTGACCGCATTGGACGTATTGAAGGGCTACGCGATGAGCTTTGAAAAACATTCTGTCGAAGCGCCTGCCATCGCCCAGCAATTACAAGACGTGAATGCGGCGACTTGGGATGAGGTATTAGCAGCCAAGCGTTTTCGTAACAGCTTCACGACTGTGATGGCTCCTACAGGGACGATCTCTGCTCCGATGGGTATTTACGACGAGGGAACGACTTCGGCGGAGCCTGACTACACGCTGGTCAAGTACAAGAACCTCTCCGGCGGGGGCATGCTGAAAATGTTCAACACTCTGGCCCTTGAGGGTCTGCGTACCCAAGGCTACACTACGCAACAAGTTTGCGAGGCAGCCCTGGAAGTGGCGGGCCTAGATGGGTTATACACAGCCTGCGGAGCCAGTATGGCGAAAGTAGTGCGACACCTCAGGCATTACATTGATGAAAGCCAAATTGGACCGATTCGGCATCAACTCAACGAGCTTATCGGCTTCAAGATCGGGGATATTCCAAAACTCGAGGCTTACCTCGCTGAATTGAGGGAGAAAGGGCAATCAGGCACAGCGGATGATCTTGAGAGCATCGTTCTAGCAGGCGCTAGCCATGTAGAGGACATACCGTGGCTGAAGCCAGAGCACAGAGCAGCTTTTGATTGCTCGGCGACTTCTGGTAGTGGGACGCGGTCGATCCAGGCTAAAGGCCACATGCGTATGCTTGGGGCGATCCAACCGTTCCTTTCTGGTGCAACTTCCAAGACTGTGAATTTGCCCTACACTGCGACTCGCGAGGACATCAAGCAGTGTTTGGTTGATTGCCATGATATGGGAGTGAAGTGCGTGGCGCTCTACCGTGCGGACTCAAAAGGAATCTCAGTTTTCAACGTAGACACGCCAGAAGGTCGGAAGTGGAATCCTGAATACGTCTGGAAAGACATGGTGGAAGGCGTGCGCGAGCAGGTGGGCGAAATCGTGAAAGAGGCGAGCAAGCCGCGTCGGGTCCGCTTGCCTGGGCGTCGTATTTCGCAGACCTTGAAGTTCGAAGTAGGAGGTGGTTTGATGGAAGGTTTCTTGACGGTAGGAATCTATCCTGATGGTAGTTGCGGCGAGGTTTTCGGTCGGGTCGGTCAGGCCGGCTCATTCGCAAATGGTATGTTCGAGAGCTTCTGTAAGGCGTTTTCTATATCGCTGCAATATGGAGTGCCGCTTTCGAGCTTGATCGAGTCCTTTCGCTACACGGCTTTCGATCCGAGTGGGTTTACCAAGGTCGGCGACCAGGAAGGCGTAGCCGATCAGATCAAAACCTGTAAGAGCGTGGTCGATGCCATGATGCAGATTCTCCAGTGGCTTTTTCCTGAATCTAATGGCGAGAAGCTGCTGGATTACGCTTCCAACTTCAAAGGAGTGGCCAAGACGGAAGCGGGTGAAGTGACAGTGAAACCGGCTGCGGAGAATAAGACCTCTCTCTTCAAAAGTATCCAAAATAAGAGTGCAGAGTCTTGTCCGAAGTGCGGGTCGATGGCTTATGTGCACGACGGCAAATGCCGCTCCTGTCGTGATTGCGGGTTCAAGGACGGTGGCTGCGGGGAGTAGGCCGATATCAGTTTCGAATGTACCTGAATCACTAGAGTTCGAAGATGGAGATCCGGGTCGTATAAATGATTTATGGCTTGTTATGTGACTCAAACAGAGGCGTAGCAACGCGCGTGCTGGAAGTTGTTTACAAATTGACTCGGTGGCTGAGGACAGCCCTCAGGGGAGCGGGTGTAATATCCACTTATATTATAGTGCGAGGAAGCCGGCTTTTAGGGTATGCTGCGATTGCAATCATCAGAAAATGCCAGGACAATCCTGCAAGCTGGGAGACATAGATTGCGGAAATAACGGGTCGATCTTTCCTCCTCGCGGAGTTCAAATTCCTAGTTAAATTCTAAGGCCTGGTGTTTTCTTTCTTCGGCGACTTGTCCTCAGGCAATGATCGTGAGCTCCTGCTTTACCACATTCTCAGTCTCGAGTGATTCGAGCTCGGACGAAAATTGGGGTGTCAAATTCCCCGGGGAAGGTTAGGTAGCGGTAGCGTTGGTCACTTTGGTCGTCGGACGCGTTTGACTCGAAGCTTGTCCAGCTTTGGAGCGTTGACGAGTGTTCTATTTGATAGTCAGTACCGTCGAATCGCTTCGAGATTTTTAAGCGTCTCAGGGATGGGGCGTCCGGGTGGAACTCTATCTTGTATTCAAATTTCGAATTCGGATCATCTAAGTCGAGGCCGGCGACCCACTCGAAATAGTTGGTGTCGCCGTCTTGGTCCTTATCGTACAGCGGCCAGTAGGATTCGTCGTTGATATCGATTCCTTCTTGGACGATCGCGGTAAAGTAATCAGAGTGATAACGTTGGATTACGTGGATTTCCGTTTCGCCAAAGTCTATCGTGGCAGTGCGAGTTTTGTTGGTCCCATTGGCGGAGACATCGATGCGAACCCTTTCCGAATCGAAACCTGAGCTTTGGCTAATAGAGAGCCATGATGCGTCAAAGCTGGCGGTCCAAGGAAAGTTTGCGACTATGTCGAGGGTGACAGAACTGGCCTCGCTGGGAAAAAAGGGAGAAGAGAGAGTAACCAGGAGTAGAATGTCGAATTGGTCTAGGTTGCCGGTTTCGGTACCATGATCATTAACCCAGTGTTCGACTGTTTTGCCACTGGGCGAGCCTGGGCTGAGGTCGATAAAATTGTGATGAAGGTAGACCGCTTGGGCCAGTTCCAACGTGTCTAGAGACGATATGTCCGTAAGATAATTGGCGTAGATCTGCAGGTAATTAAGATTGGAAAGTGTCGCCAGAGGGCTTGGGTCGAGAATGCGGTTATTGTCGATTTCGATCCTGGTTAGATGGGTAAGCGAAGAGAGAAAGCTGATGTTTTCGATTTCGTTGTAGCGAAGTGAGAGATAGGTGAGGTTTGTTAGGTTGGAAATGGGGACTAGATCGAGCCTTGTGACGTTATTGATCGTTAGGTTCTCGAGTTGCGTCAGAGTACCCAACGCATCAATAGTGGTAAGAGGGTTGCTGCTGAGATCAAGGGTCTCGAGAGAAGTTACATTGGAGAGTGGCGTTATGTCAGTGACGGAGTTATCTCTGACTTCCAGCAAGGAGAGGTTGGGAAGGTCTTTCAGGGGATTCAACGATGTGATCCGATTATTGGATACCTGAAGCATTGTTAGTTTGGTGAGGTCCTCAAGAGGGGAAAGAGATATAATCTCGTTTTGAGATAAGGTAAGTTGCTCAAGCTCGGCTAGACCGGCCGCGAATTGGAGGGAGGTGAGGCCGCAATTCTCGATTGTGAGGCTTCTCAGGCTGGTGAGAGAAGTGATGGGGTTTGGGGCGAAGGGAGGATTGTTCGAGATCCTCAGTTTCGTGAGGTTGGAAAGAAAACTAACGGGGTCTAAGTCAGTGATGCTGTGCCCCATCAGTTCTAACTGCTCTAGGTTCGAGGCGTATTCGAGGCCCTCGAGGCTCTTTATTTTTTCAGACTCCTCTGGATCGTAGAGAACAATTTGGAGTGTAGTGAGATTCTTCAGCTCAGCGTCGGTAAGGACTCCAGACTCCTTCGCTAGTTTTTCGCGTAGGACGGCCTCTAAAATGGGGTCGTGGATAGAAACATCAATGGCTAGGGTAGAAAGGGCAAAGACCAAGGCAGAGCCGAGAAGAAGGAGTTCGCGAATCATTTTTAGAAAAGTTAGGGGTATGTTCTTAGAGTATACTTCGTTTCAATTATGGAGAAACTACTTATCCTAGGACTCGAGCGGGTCAATCTGGAAGAAGAGTCACGAGTCTGTTTTCTTTCTGTTTGAGACCTCTGACGATTGCTTCGGTTTGCGAGGTTGCAGCTTGCAGTTGGTTTGTCCCCATCGAGCGGAACGGTGGAATGGCACGTGAAATGCAAGTGTGCGTACATGAGAACAACAGACATAAATACCCAAACGGTCTTCACTTGTAACCAGCTCTTGCGGGGCGAGTTGTCGGCCGTCGAAACTTATGAACAAGCGATTGAAAAGTTTGCGCGAGAGCCGGAGGCCATGGTCTTCATCGGAATCCGTGACCGTCACGAGGGCAGCGTCGAGCAGCTACGCGGCAAGGTAGAGCTGATGGCGGGCGATCCTAGCGTAACGTCCGGCGCCTGGGGCATGTTTGCGAACACAGTTCAAGCGACCGCTAACATGTTGGGCAAGGATTCCGCCCTAGAAACTCTGAAACGAGGAGAGGCTCATGGCATCAGCGAGTACGAATCTGCCCTTGGAGCTAGTGAGTTGGAGGACGACTGTGTTCGTCTAATCCGTGATATCCTGCTGCCACGTTGTCGTGAAAATATCGACGCGTTGGAACAGCTTAATGGAAAGTAACTTTGCAGCTCACTCGGCTGCTGCTACTTGATCGGAAAGGTCCGACCAATCTTCGTAGGCAGCTTCTATCTTTCTTTTATTCGAGTCGTAGGTGGTAAGGATTTCCTGCGATTTGTTGGCGTCTTTATAGAAGTCAGGGTCAGACATCAGTGATTCGTATTCAGATTGCTGCGACTCCAGTCTCGCTATTTCGGTTTCGACCCTCTTGAGCTTGTCGGTGAGGGGCTTGAGCTTGGCTTGCTGGAGGGCTCGGAGCCGGCGCTGCTCTTTTGGGTTGAGAGAGTTGGTGCCCGTAGGGAATTTGGACGGGGGCGGTGCACTTGCTCCTGCGTTGCGGGCTACGTGGACACTGTTCTTCCTTTGGGCCTCCATCCGTGCCAGGTAATCGGATACGTTTCCAGGATGAAGGGAGAGGCCGTCTTTTCTGACCTCAAGGACTTTGCTGACGATACTGTCGAGGAAGTCACGGTTGTGAGAGACGATAAGAAAAGTTCCGGGGAATTTTTCGAGAGCGCCACGGAGGACGTCTTGGGAGCGGATGTCGAGGTGGTTGGTTGGCTCGTCGAGGATGAGGAAGTTGGCAGGTTGAACGAGCATCTTGGCAAGAGCGACGCGGTTGCGTTCGCCTCCGGAGAGGACCTTGACTTTCTTGAAGACGTCGTCGCCTTGGAAAAGGAAGGAGCCGAGGATGGTGCGCAGGGAGGTGTTGTTGCCGACTTCTGCGACGCGTTCGATTGTTTCAAAGATGTCGAGCTCAGGGTCGAGTTCGTCGGCTTGGTGCTGTGCGAAGTATGAGATGCTTGTATTGCCACCTACAATACGTTCTCCATCTTGGAAAGACTCCACGCCTGCGAGCACTTTAGCGAGGGTGGTCTTGCCGGCGCCGTTAACGCCGACCACGGCTATCTTGTCGCCACGTTCGATGCGTATGTTGGCAGAGTGTATTACTTGAAGGTCGCCGTAGCTCTTACGGAGGTTTTTGACTTCAATGACGTTTTGACCGGAGCGGGGTGGCTCGGGGAATGAGAAGGCGACTTGGTCGGCTTCTTGCTCAATCTCGATACGGTCGACTTTTCCGAGGGCTTTGATACGGGACTGAACCTGTTTCGCCTTGGTTGCTTTGGCCCGAAAGCGGTCGATGAATTGCTGGGTCTTGGCGAGTTCGCGTTGTTGTTTTAGGTAGGCTTTCTCAAGCTGAGCGCGTCGTTCGACAGATTGTACTTCGTACTTGGAGTAGTTCCCGGTGTAGACAGTCAAGGCTCCTTGATAGACTTCGAAGGTGCGAGTGATGAGGGAGTCGAGGAAAGCACGGTCGTGCGAGACCACGAGGAGGGAGCCATGGTAGCGTCGGAGGAAGTCTTCGAGCCAGGCTTGGGACTCGACGTCGAGGTGGTTGGTCGGTTCGTCGAGGAGTAGAAGCGACGGCTGTGCAAGCAGGAGCTTGGCGAGGGCGATACGCATTTGCCAGCCACCGGAAAACTCGTCGGTCATGCGCTTCATGTCGGAGGACCGGAAGCCGAGCCCGAGCAGGATCGATTCGATACGGGAAGGGATGCGAGCGACGTCCAGGTCTTCGAGCTGGATTTCCCATTCGCCGAGCAGCTCGAGGGTTTCGGCGAATTCTTCAGACGCTGTTTCGAGTTCATTGAGACGAGCGTTAGCGTCTTCGATTTTTTGCTTGAGCTCGATTACGTTTGAAAAAGCAGTGTGGACTTCGTCGAAGAGGGTTTTGCCGTGGGCCGCAATTCCATCCTGAGGTAGGTATCCGATGGATACGTAGTTCGCTTTGTCGATGCCACCGGAGTCGTAGGGCTCGCCGCCAGCAATAATCTTGAGTAGGGTGGTCTTACCGGCTCCGTTAGCCCCGACGAGACCGATACGGTCTTTGGACCCGATGGAGGCCGTGGCATCACGGAAGAGGTAGCGTTCTCCGTACTGGAGGGTGATGTTGCGAAGTGTAATCACTTGGAGGAGTGCAAAGTGAGGAGAGAACTGTGGTGAATCAGTTGGGCTCTTGTATCGAGGACGAGGTGAAGCTCGTCCCTTCTGATTCCAAGACTGCTAGCAGTCCTTCGAATGGGAGTGTGGCACAGCGGATGCGGCTAGGGAAGGCGAGAACCCCTGAGAGTGCCGCTAGGTCGCCGGGGAGATCGATACGGTTGGGTTTATCCTTGAATTTGGATACGAGAGATTTAGCGAAGGCAGCAGCTTCGGGTGTCGCTAGGCTCGCAAGGTGTTGGGTCATCATGGACGCTGACGCGAGGCAAATGGTGCAGGCTTGGGCTGTGAAGTTCGTTTGGCTGGTGCCGTCGTCATTGATTTTTCGATACACTGTGATTTCGTCTCCGCAGAGGGGATTGCGGAGGGTGGCACGTGCGGCGTCTGGGATTTCGCTGTTGTTGAGCGGCTGTTTGCTGTGCTTGAGCAGCGTTTGCTGGTAGAGCTTTTTAAGGTCTGAATTCAAGGATCGTTGAAAAGTGAGATTGGGTTGGGCGGTCGCGGACTATAGCTCCGCTCTTCCGACCTACATGAAAAGGATGGCGGTCTTTTTGAGGGCAGCAGCGAGGGCGTCGACGTCGGCGGGCGTATTGTAGACGGAGAAGGATGCTCGGGCCGTGGCGGGAACTCCGAGGCGTTTCATGAGCGGTTCACAACAATGGTGGCCGGAGCGGATCGCGATGCCTTCGGTATCAAGCACGGTGCCGATGTCGTGTGGATGGGCGTCTCCCATGGTGAATGAGATTGCCCCGGATCGAACTTTAGGATTCCCGATGATCCTAAGTCCGTCGATTTGCGAAAGCTTTGCGACGGCGTATTCAACTAATTGGGACTCATACTCATGGATGGCTTCTAGGCCGAGGGTGCTGAGATAATCGAATGCGACTCCGAGTCCGATGGCTCCCTCAATGTGAGGGGTGCCGGCTTCGAAGCGGGAAGGCGGCTCCTTGAAGGTAGAGCCTTCGAAAGATACGTGGGCGATCATGTCTCCACCGCCTTGGTAGGGAATCATGGTATCGAGCAGGTTGCTCTGTCCGTAGAGGATCCCGATGCCGGTGGGACCGTAAATTTTGTGGCCGGATGCAACGAGGAAGTCGCAGCGAAGCTCCTGCACGTCGAGCGGCATGTGTTGGATGGCCTGGGCGGCGTCGACGAGAGTGGGTATCCCTTTGGCTTGGGCTTTGGCGAGGAGAGGCTTGATATCGTTTACGGTGCCGATGGCGTTGGATACGTAGACAATGGAGAAGAATTTGGTGCGCTCGTTGAGGAGGGCATCGAAGTCGGCCAGGTCGAGTTCGCAGTCATCCGTGACAGGGATGACTTTGAGCTTGGCGCCGGTGCGTTCGCATAGGAGTTGCCAGGGAACGATGTTGGCGTGGTGCTCCATGGCGGAGATGAGGATCTCGTCGCCAGGCTGGATCTTGGGTTCGACGAAGGAGTGGGCCACTAGGTTGACGGACTCGGTGGCGCCGCGGGTGAAGACGATCTCGGAGTCGTCGGCGGCATTGATGAAGCGTGCAATTTTACCGCGGGCTTCTTCGTAAGCTCCGGTAGCTTCGGTGGAAAGGAGGTGGACGCCGCGGTGTATGTTAGCGTTCTCGTTCGTATAGTAGCGGGTGATTGCGTCTATGACCACCTGTGGCTTTTGAGTGGAGGCGGCATTGTCTAGGTAGACCAGCGGTTTTCCGTGCACGGAGCGTTGCAGGATGGGGAAGTCGGCTCGCGCGTGAGCGAGGGCTTCGGGAATAGCTGGCGATGTGGGCTGGCTGGTTATTTTCGACATGTCGATGGAATGTTTAGGTACTTAGGCTGAAGGAGGAAGACTGAAGTTTAGAAAGTCGGTCCAGAGGTATTTGTATGACGATTGGGAAGGGGATTTGTTAGCTTGCTTCCCCGTGTGGGGCTTACCATATACGCTGAATGCCATTTTCAGGACTTGGGCTATCAGAACCCATCAATAAGGCGCTCGCCGAGCTCGGCTACGAGAAGCCAACCCCAATTCAGGAACAAGCGATCCCTATCGTATTGCAAGGCAGGGACTTGATCGGTTCCGCTCAAACAGGTACCGGGAAGACCGCAGCGTTTGGTCTTCCGATTTTGCAACGTATTGTGCCTGGAAAACCTTTTCAGTGTTTGATTCTCGAGCCAACTCGCGAACTTGCGGCCCAGGTGGAAGAAGCGTTGAACTTTTTTGCCAAGAATCTCGGAATCCAAATCGGGCTTATCTACGGCGGTGTGAAATATGGCGGCCAAATGAAGATGATCGAGAGCGGAGCGGAAATCATCGTAGCGACTCCCGGCCGCCTGCTGGATCACCTCGGCCAAGGGAATTTCTCGCTCAAGGACTTGGACTATCTCGTGCTGGACGAAGTGGATCGCATGCTGGACATGGGCTTTTTGCCGGACGTTAAGCGTATTGTGCAGAACTATTGTTCAGATGATCGCCAGACATTGCTATTCACGGCGACGATGCCGGCGGCCATCAAGACTTTGACCGGTTGGGTGCTGAAGGATCCTGCAGTTGTCGAAATCGGGAAAAACCGCTCCGCCGCTGAAACGGTGAGCCATGCTTTTTATCCGGTCGTCGAGCGGCAAAAGTACAAGCTCTTGCTAGAGCTTCTGGAGCGCACCCACTACGAGAGCGTTCTGATTTTTACCCGCACAAAATTCAACGCGGACATGATCACGCGTCGTCTTGAGCGATTGGATCACAAGGTCGCGGCGCTTCACTCGGACCGTTCGCAGTCGGAGCGCACCGAAGCGCTGAAGGGCTTCAAGGATGGCACCTACGAGGTGCTGGTAGCTACAGATATCGCGGCCCGCGGTCTCGATATTGCAGGGGTGACGCACGTGATCAATTACGACGTACCGCTGCATGCTGAGGACTACGTACACCGCATCGGCCGCACTGGACGCGCTTCTCGCGAAGGGGACGCGTTCACGCTTTTGACCGAAGACGAAGTGAAGAACGCTGCTGCGATCGAGCACTTCATCGGAAAGAAGGTCGAGCGTAAGAAGCTGGAAGGCTTCGACTACATGTATTCGGCGCTCTTCAACGCTCAGGAAAAGTCCGCTGCAGCTGGCCCGCGTTCGCGCTTGTTCGGCCGCTCAGGACGATAGTTAAATGGGAGAGGGCTAGAAAATTGAGTTCTCTCCTGATTTCCCATCAGTGCCGCGTTGGGAATTTCTGGTTCCAACTGGCAACGAGCTCGTATGTCATTTCATACAATTCGACGGGCTCGAACGGCTTGTAGGTTATGTCGAAAGGGGTCTGTGGCCCTAGGGCTTGCTCAATCTCTTCTTCGGAATAGTCTGAATAGGCCGTCACGATGATGAATTGGATAGCGGAATCTACTTCTCTTAGCTTTTTGATGGTCTCGAGACCATCCCACCCGGGAGGCATCCGCATATCGATGAAGGCGAGAGGATATTTGATTCCCTTGGCGTAGTGGCGTTGGATTAGCTCATAAGCCTCTTCACCTTGGTAAACAGATTGAATCTCGAAGTTTCGCTCTCTGCGGTTCTTAGGGGTCTCGCTCGTGCCAAGAAGAAGGTCCTCTAGTTCATCGAGCTTTTGCTCGCCTTCGTCCCTCTGGTCGGGGCGAAGTACGGCATGGTAATCACGATGTATGGCATGATTGTCATCGACCACCAAGACAGACCTGTTTTCCAAATGGCGCAGGTCTATTTCGGAATACTTGGCTTGCATGGACAAATCAAAAAGAGTTGTAGCAAAAAAGTGGACCACGAAGTCGCTTTTGCAATGCGGGGACTGCATTTTTTAGTAATCCTTTACGTGCTGTGAGTTTGTCGAATAGCCAGATCTAAAAACGCGTGTCTAATATCTCAGCTCTGCCCGTGCCTCTGACTGAAATGAGAACTGGAGGTAGCCGATTAGAGGAATTGGATGGGAAAGGGGTAAATGCAACCGTGGCGGATTGTGGCAATGTACCGGAGTCCAGTATCCTGCCGCTGGTCGCGTCGTAGCGATTGTGGAGCTTGTTGCCAACCAATTCGATTTGGGCGATCGATATCGCTTCCAGGGCGGAGAGTCCGTCGTCCAGCCTGATCTGGCTGAGCTGTTGAGAGATCCGCTTATACGCTTCGGTGGAAATCCCCCCATATCCGCTGAATTGGCTCTGCTCTATGCTTTGAACGATGTAGGCGAGGAGACGAGGTATCTCCATGGTGCTGCCAATACGTTTAGCGGTGCGGATCTTTAGGATCTGGCTGTTGACGCCTGCTATGTAGAGTTCTCCTTCCTTTTGCGCTAACCCTTCGGTATAGGTGAAGCGTGCATGCTTGAACTCGATTCGACCGATTTGGCGGCTTTGGCTGTCTGCTAGGTCGAGCTGGCTGTAGATGCGTTTCGATACAGCGAGGTGGAGGTCGTCGATGGCGTCTTGGAAGCTCTTGTTGATCACCTCCGAATCGTTACCAGAAGGTATAACACTTGCTTGTAGGTCGTAGACGAATACGTCGATACGGGTTTCTGAGTTCCGGTAGCTGATGGCTAGACCCAAGCCAGGCGACTTTTCTTCGAGCTCGATGATTGGTCGACGGAACAGGGGGCCGAGGGCGCCTGGAAAATAGATGCCAGTGGTATTGTCGAAGTAAGGAGCGGGAGCGAGTTCTAGATTGGTTTCGGGATTGGCGACCTTCACCTGCGTGCAAGAGGTGAAGATTCCGATTAGAGCCAAGAGGCCGCAAATCGCCATGAAGGTGCGGACAAAACGGCGAATGCGCTGGGAGAGAGGATTCACTGCTCTGGATAGATAGGAGGAGAGGAGGAGCTACGTCCGATGAAACGTTTCAGGCCATAGAAAAACGGCAGCTGAATTTGTTCACCGCTTTCTTCCCCTTTCTTTAGCGACGCAAAGAGGAGGGTCGACGGCCGATCTTTTCGTAGAATCGCTGGCGGACTTCTGTTACGGCGCGGCGGGCAGCGATCGGATCAGCTGCGAGGATTTTGATGCACCAACACTGAGAGTGGGCGAGTTGGCTCGCTCCAATCTTGATCCCATGGCACTGCAGTTCGTGTATTTCCCGCCAGAATTGCTTGTCCTCGTCCAGTTTTGCGGACGCGAGCAAAATTGAGACGTAAAATGGGTGAGCGGCACCGAGTTCGCTTTTCCAAGCCGTTGCGGTGCCGTACTTTGGCTCGATGCAGTGCTTTTCTAGGAGGGCAAGCTTTCCGTCGTAGCGAAGTGATAGACGGTTGCGAAACTGCCGGAAGGAGAAGGCTTCCTGATGGGCGATGCGTCCCGGGGCGATGGCCTCGATGAAGAAGAGTTCCGCTCCAGCCGTGAGATCGATGGTGGTACGTTGGGTGAAGGCGCTTTCCCCTTGAAGAATGAGCCACTCTGGATTGTTTTCTAGAAAGGCTTTTTTCGCGACAGTGAAGGATTGGGTCCAGCTTGCTTCGCTTTTAGGATCCATCTTGTGGATACGAAGCGAGGAGGGGTTGGATAGGGTTAAGGACGCTCCGGTTTCGACTTTGACCTCGAGCTCAGCTGAATCCCCTGCGAGCATTCCTGCGGTCGGACACATAAGATTGAGCAGCAGGCTGTGGCCGTCCCAGTAGGGTTTGGATATGTGGATGGGAGTCTTGAAATCCTTCCGGCTGAGTATGCACTTGCCGGTGGCGTCTTGCGCGCAGGTCGCGTACAGGTGTCCTGCGACGCGCGGTCGTTCAATAGGAGGTGGTAGCTGTGTATCCACGATTGGGTTACGGGCGGAGGATTCGTTATTAGAAAAGGTATTCCTTTTTCAGCCAAGCGATGACGTCATCAAGTCCCTTGTGCGACTTGAGGTCGCAGAAGATGAACGGTCTTTCGCCTCGCATCTTCTTGCTGTCGCGTTCCATGACTCCGAGGTCGGCACCCACGTAGGGAGCGATTTCGATTTTGTTAATGATCATCAGGTCGGAGTATTGGATCGCGGGACCTCCTTTTCGTGGAATCTTGTCACCTTCGGCAACATCGATGACGTAAATGAAAGCGTCCACGAGTTCGGGGGAAAATGTGGCGGAAAGGTTGTCGCCTCCGGATTCGATCAGGACGGCCTGAGTGTCCGGATGGCGCTCGAGCAGTTCGTCGATAGCGGCCATGTTCATGGAGGTGTCGTCACGAATCGCGGTGTGTGGGCAGCCTCCGGTTTCGACACCCATTACCCGGTCTGCTTCGAGGGCTTCGTTTCGCACGAGGAATTCCGCGTCTTCGCGTGTGTAGATGTCGTTGGTGATAGCGACGAGTTTGTATTCAGATTTCAAGGCTTCGCAGAGGCGTAGCAAAAGCATGGTCTTACCGGAGCCGACGGGGCCTCCGATACCGATTCTGACAGGTCGGGAGTTGTTCATTGTTAAGGCAAATAAGTTTAGGTGTTCAGTCTAGAGGGGTTAAGAAATGAAGAGTCGCGCGTAAGCGTGCTCATGACGCTGGGAAGCTACGTCCAAATTGGGCAGGAATGCGCCTGCAAACTCGCGATCGATAGATTGCGACCTTTGAATGAGTGTTGCGACCTGGCGTAGTGATTTTGTGAGTACGGTCTGGGCCCCTTCCTGTCCTATACGTACAAGCTTGAGGGACGCGGCACAGGGGGCAGCCAGGGCTTGGTAGGTCCAAGACATGAGTGTTGCATCTAAAGGCGTGCCGAGGTCTACGTTTTCCGCTGCAAAAATGGTAATATGGTGCGGGATTATACGTTTTTGCTTTTTCAACTCATGCAGCGCTTCGAAGCGGTCTGTGGGGCGCAGCTTGTAGATGAGGCGGAGTCTCTGTTGTCCTTGGGAAGAGCTGGCTTGCCGGAGTTCTTTGCAAGGCTTTGAAGCGTTGATCTCCTCGTCGAGTTGGCAGATGTCCTCGAAGTCGTTTCGTTCGGCGGCGATGTAAGAAAACCTTAGATACGGCAGCTCGAACTCTTGGAGGTTCAGAAAGACAACGGATTCGAGAAACTTCAAAAGGGTTGCTGCATCCTTAACCTCGCCGCTGGCACAAAGCTCCTCCAGACCGTAGGAGTGTGCGTAGGAGCCGATTGGAAAGAGCGGATCCGTGGTTTGAAGCATGCTTGCTAGCCATGTAAGGCCAGGAGTCGAGATCGGATTCGGTGATTCCGACGGAGTGGCGCTGGAGCGTACTGGCATGCTCAGTGGTGATGATGCGCCGCCGTGTTGGTAGGTGGCTGGAAAATGGAACGAGCTTCCTCGAAGGGTATTTGCGAACGTTCAAGCATTTGTCTAACGGCGGGATCGTCCTCGGCCAACATGTGGTTTTCATCGAAGGCTGCTGGAAAGTGCATGTTTCCGACCATCCAGCCGTAGCGTGCACCGGTTTGCCCGTCCGGGAACGAGATTTTTAGTACCGATTCAGGCTCTTGCTCTATGAGGTAAACGCTATCGTCGGTCTCATGGAACGCGGTGCCGTGCTTGAGAGGGTGCGGTAGGTCGAAGCCGAAGTCCGTGCCGTCGGCAGCGGTGGCACGGAAGCGTCGTTTGGCGAGTTTGCGACGGTCGATGGGAAGCTGTATTCGCTTTTTGGATTCGGCTACACCGTGGAGGTGATTGGTGATGAGATGCATTTTTGAGAAAAGGTAGGAATAGGAATTCTCCTACCTGAAGGCTAGAAAAGGAAATAGCGCTGGGCGAGGGGAACTTCGGTCGCAGGTTCGCAAGTGAGCAGCGTTCCGTCGGCCTTGACTTCGTAGGTTTCAGGGTCGACCTCGATGTTAGGGGTGGCGTCGTTGTGGAGCAGATCCTTCTTGCTGATGTTGCGCGTGTTTTTCGTGGCGACGAGTCGCTTTTGCAGACCAAGCTTTTTGGCGTCTCCGCTATCGAGGAAGGCTTGGCTCACGTAGGTGATGGAGGTGCTGTACTTTGCTTTTCCGTGGGCAGCGAATTGCTTGCGGTAGAAGGTCGGCTGGGGAGTCGGAATTGAAGCGTTGGGGTCACCCATGTTAGCGAGAGCGATAAGGCCTCCCTTCAGGACGAGCTCTGGCTTGACGCCAAAAAAAGCGGGTTTCCAGACGACGAGGTCAGCGAGTTTGCCAACTTCGATGGAGCCGACTTCATGGGCGACGCCGCAGGCGATGGCGGGGTTGAGGGTGTACTTAGCTATGTAACGGAGAGCTCGGAAGTTGTCGGCTTCAGGGTGCTTGTCTGAATCTAGCTTCCCGCGCTGCACCTTCATCTTGTGGGCTGTTTGCCAAGTGCGGGAAATGACTTCTCCGACGCGGCCCATAGCTTGGGAATCGGAGGACATGATGGAGAAGGCTCCGATATCATGTAGAATGTCTTCTGCGGCGATCGTGGAGGGGCGGATCCGTGACTCGGCGAACGCAACGTCCTCGGGGATTTTAGAATCGAGGTGGTGGCAGACCATGAGCATGTCGAGGTGCTCGTCGATCGTATTCACAGTGTAAGGTCGGGTAGGGTTGGTGGAGGAGGGGAGCACGTTTAGCTCTCCGCATACTTTGATAATGTCTGGCGCGTGGCCGCCACCGGCACCCTCTGAATGGAAGGTGTGGATGACACGGCCCTTGAAGGCGGCGATGGTGTCTTCCACAAACCCAGACTCGTTAAGGGTATCTGTGTGAATGGCGACTTGGACATCCATTTCGTCTGCGACTCCGAGGCAGATATCGATAGCTGCAGGCGTGGTTCCCCAGTCTTCGTGCAGTTTGAGGCCCATGGCGCCAGCGGCTACTTGTTCGCGAAGCGCGTCGGGATTGGATGAATTGCCCTTGCCCATGAAGCCGAGGTTCATGGGGTATTCTTCAGCCGCTTCGAGCATGCGATGGATGTTCCAGGCTCCGGGAGTACAGGTAGTGGCATTCGTTCCGGTGGCGGGACCGGTACCGCCACCTGTCATGGAGGTGACGCCAGAGGCGAGGGCTTCGTCGATTTGCTGAGGGCAGATAAAATGAATATGGGAATCAAAGCCACCTGCGGTGATGATGTGGCTCTCTCCGGCGATGACTTCAGTGGAGGCACCGATTGTCATGCCCTCGCTGATACCATCTTGGATGAGCGGATTTCCGGCATGTCCGATGCTGAAGATGCGTCCGTTCTTGATTCCAATGTCCGCCTTAATGACGCCTTGAACGGCGTCGAGTATGGTGGCGTTTGTTATGACGAGGTCCAAAGAGTCTTCGGCGAGAGCTTTGGGAGATTGGCCCATGCCGTCGCGGATAACTTTTCCGCCGCCGAACTTAACTTCGTTTCCGTAGCCGCCGTTTTCAGCGATAAGATCTCGCTCGACTTGTATCAGGATTTCGGTGTCACCGAGGCGAACTTTGTCTCCTACAGTAGGGCCGAACATTTCGGCATATTGGCGTCGATCGAGTTTAAGTGGCATTTGGGGATCTGAAGGTTGGGCGTTATATATTCAAAGCGCTGAGCTCGCTAGGCATCGAGCGGGCCGTTTATCTTATCGTTGAGTCCGTAGACTTCTCGTTTGCCCGAGAGGGCTACGAGTTCGACTTCCTTCGAATCTCCAGGCTCAAAGCGGATGGCGGTGCCGGCCGCAATATTGAGGCGAAATCCACGAGCGGCAGCACGATCGAAGGCGAGGGCTGAATTAACCTCGAAGAAGTGGAAGTGGCTGCCGACCTGAATGGGTCGATCTCCCGTGTTGGTGACCGGAAGCGTTAGGGTTTCAAGGCCGACGTTCGCCTCGAGCGGGGCCGCGTCGGCGGGAATGATTTCACCGGGGATCATTGGATAGGGTTGTGAACGGTTACGAGTTTGGTGCCGTCCGGAAAAGTCGCTTCCACCTGCACTTCGTGGATCATGTCGGCGACGCCATCCATGACATCTTTCCTTCCCAGTAATGTTGCTCCGTAGCCCATGAGTTCGGCCACTGTTTTTCCGTCTCTGGCTCCCTCGAAGATCTCGTACGTGATTATAGAGACTGCCTCTGGGTAATTGAGTTTTAAGCCGCGAGCCTGTCGTCTGCGTGCCAGGTCAGCGGCGACGACGACCATGAGTTTTTCTTGTTCGCGTGGAGTCAGATGCATAGAGGATCGAATTTGGTAAGGTTTTGGGTCTTAAGCTGTAGGGAAGTTTGGAACGCTTCAAGATCGGCGGGCTTTTTTTTAAGCAATGAGCAATTTTTGAGCCACGAAGCAAGGTTAGTGCTTTATCTCAGCGGTAATACTTTTTGAAAAAAAGGTATGCTCAATATTGATCTAAATTAATACGATGGATGCGTGGAATTCATGGAGTTACACGATTTTCACAAAAAGCGCTAGGTTGGCCCAGCAGTTGCTACCTAAGCCGGACTTGCATCTCTGCTCAACATGGATGTGACGCCTTGTTCAAATGTAACACCAAACCCTCCTATTATATCATCAAATGAAGGAAGTTAAAAAACTAACCCTCGGTCTCGCTTCAGCGGCCGCTTTGTTCTCCTCGTCGCTTCTCGCCCAAGACACAGTCAAGGTCGGCGTTCTCCACTCACTAAGTGGCACTATGGCAATCAGTGAAACGTCGCTTCGTGACATTTTGCTCTTCACGTTCGACGAGATTAATGCATCCGGGGGCGTTCTCGGTAAGATGATCGAACCCGTTGTCGTGGACGGCGCATCCGACTGGCCGACCTTCGCCGAAAAGGCGGAGCAGTTGCTTGCCCAAGATAAGGTTGCTGCGACGTTTGGATGCTGGACCTCTGTAAGCCGCAAGTTCGTTCTTCCTGTTTACGAGAAATACAACGGTCTTCTTTTCTACCCAGTTCAGTACGAAGGGGAGGAAATGTCTCCAAATATCTTCTACACGGCGGAAGCGGTCAATCAGCAGGCAATTCCTGCGGTAGACTTCCTTCTCGAGGAAGGATACACCAAGTTCTACCTTATCGGCACTGACTACGTATATCCGCAGACTACCAATCTCGTCCTTTTCGAGTACTTGAAGTCAAAGGGTATCCCTGAGGAAAATATTGGTGGCGGTCTCCGCAAGGAAAACGGCGAAGTGATTTCTGCTGGTAAGTACACTCCGTTTAGCCACACCGACTACCAGCAGATTGTTGCAGATATCAAGTCCTTCGCGGCAGGTGGCGACGCAGCTGTACTCAATACCATCAATGGTGACTCTAACGTATCCTTCTTTAAGGAAATCGCTGCCTCCGGTTTGACTGCCGACGATTGCCCAATCGTTTCGTATTCGCTTTCTGAGGACGAGTTTCGGAGCCTGCCGACCGCTGACTTGGTCGGGCACCTTGGTTGCTGGACATACTTCATGTCTCTTGACACTCCTGCCAATGAGAAGTTTGTCGAAAACTTCCAAGAATGGCTGAAAACGAAGGCACCATCTAGCGTTCAAAAGGAGGGTCGTGTGACTTGTTCCCCGATGGTTCTTTCCTACGACGGTGTATACCTTTGGAAGGCAGCTGTCGAAGCAGCAGGTACCTTTGACGTAGATGCGGTAAACGCTGAGCTCGAGAAGGGTATCTCCTTCGACGGTCCAGGCGGCACCGTAACTACTCAGGAAAATCGTCACCTCACAAAGAACGTCTACATCGGTGAAATTCTCGAAGATGGACAATTCGAAATTCTCGAATCCTTCGAAGATGTGTACGGCGAGCCATTCTTGAAGGGTACCTTCTAGTTCGTTTAGCTCTTTTGAACTTACGTGGGCTCGCCCGGCCTCAACCCCCTTAGGCCAGGCGGGTCCATTGTTTTTCTCCCTCTACCAATTTCCTCTCTCCTCCCTCCAATGAAGAAAGCCTTTCTGCTTTTTTCTCTTGTTTGGACTGCGCTTGTGGGTGCTGTCGAAACAGGGGAAATCCGAATGCTACTTGAAGACCTCGCCCTAGAGCGAGTAGAAGACCAAGAAGCTACACTGCAAATCCTCGCCGACTCTGGCGACGAATATGTAACCGCATTTGTCGACGCATGGCGAGTTGGCGAAATTCGTGAGTACGAGCCAGAAGGCTCGGAACTGATTCTGATCCAAGCTGTATCCGGAAAGTACGTGCGCGTCGCAACAGGCGAAGTGATCCAAATTAGCAACGCTGTTTATGAGTCGCTAGAAAAAAATAGAGCGCCACGACAGCTCCGCCGTCTGTTGACTCGGGTCACCGATACGATCGGTTTGGCCTCGAAGGACGTGAATACTAGGGTTGATGCGGCCCTGAAGTTAGGGGCAAGCCAGGATCCGGAATACCTGCCCGAGCTCCGCAAGCGTTTCGAGGTTGAGCGAAATGGGACTGCCAAGAAAGCCTTCGAGGAGTCGATCATGATCAGCCTGCTCGCGAACGCAGAGACGCAGGAAGAATTGATTGAAGCGATTGCACGATTGGGTGAGCTCCACTCGATCCGGGCCAAGGATAAGATTTTAGCAATTGTGGATTCTGCCAAGGAAGCGGGCGATGAAGCGCTTTTGGCCGCAGCCCAAAAGGCGTCTCAAGAAATCGCCGACCACGAGGAGTTGCTGAAACACGCGGGAAGCTTCTTTCGCGGCTTAAGCACCGGAAGCGTCCTTTTAATGGTTTCGTTTGGTCTCGCTATAACCTTTGGCTTGATGGGAATCATCAACATGGCGCACGGCGAGTTCATTGCGATCGGCGGATACACCTGTTTCGTCGTGCAAGGTTACTTTTCGGATTGGTTCGGGGAAGGATCGGCAGCATTTCAATGGTTTTTCTGGGTATCGATACCGGTTAGCTTTCTCGTGGCGGGAGGAATAGGATTTCTCTTGGAAAAAGGGTTCTTCCGCTTCCTTTACAAGCGCCCGCTCGAATCGCTGCTTGCGACTTGGGGTCTTTCTATGGTGATGCGCCAAGCCTTCCGCTTGAAGTTCGGAGCAGCGAATGTGCAGGTAGCTAATCCTGATCTGTTGTTAGGGAACTTTGAATACGCGGGAATATCTATGAGCTACGCCCGTCTATTTGCGATCGCGTTTGCTGGTTTCGTGTGCGTTCTGACTTGGCTGCTTCTCACCAAGACAAACCTTGGCCTCTACATCCGTGCGGTGATGCAGAATCGCAACATGGCGTCGAGTTTGGGTATTCCGGTAAGCCGTGTTAATTCCATGACCTTTGCCTTTGGCTGTGGGCTTGCGGCCATGGCCGGAGCGGTGTTGACACAGATCGGCAATGTAGGACCGACTATGGGGCAGGCATACATCGTCGACAGCTTCATGGTGGTGGTCGTCGGTGGAGTCGGCAATCTTCTAGGAGCCGGTATTTCTGCAATGGGGATTGGTGTATTCGACCAGTTCTTACAGCCCCTCTTGGGCCCTGTTATGGGCAAGATCATCGTGTTGGGTGTGATTATCCTCTTCCTGCAGTGGAAGCCGGGTGGCATTTTTCCCACGAAATCTCGAAGCATGGACGACTAATACGGAGGGATTTCGACAATGAAGCTTTTTGATAACAAAATAGAGTTCGGCGGATACCTAGGCGCTTGCGTAGTGCTGTTGCTTATTTTGCCCGCAATGAACGCTTTTTTCCCAGACGGAAGCGCTCTGCACTTTTCGTCCTTTCAACTGTCGTTGTGGGGCAAATACGTAACCTATGCGGTTATGGCGATGAGCTTGAATTTGCTGTGGGGATACACGGGTTTGCTCTGCCTTTGTCAGAGCTTGTTCTTCGCCCTGGGCGCGTATGCGTTTGGTATGTACCTGATGCTGCATATAGGGGTAGACGACGTCTACAACACGGCACTACCTGACTTCATGGATTTCCAAGGGTACACCGCCTTACCGTGGTATTGGGCTCCCTTCGAGAATGGAGCATTTGCGATCGCAGCGACGATGCTTGTACCTGGCGTTTTAGCCTTTGTCTTCGGCTTCCTCGCTTTCCGCTCACGGATTAAAGGTGTGTATTTTTCGATTTTGACTCAGGCTCTCACCTACGCGGCGAGTCTCTTCTTCTTTAAGAACAACTTGGACTTGTTCGGTAACAATTTCATCCTCTTTGGAGGTAATAATGGTCTGACTGACTTTAAGGAGATATTTGGATACGACGTTAACGCTGCCTCGACGCAGCGTTGGATTTTCGTGATGAGCGCGATCCTGATGCTGGTTGTTTACCTCATCATCGCTTGGTTGTTGAAAACTAAGTTTGGGAAGGTGCAGCAAGCGATCAGGGATAGTGAAAATCGAGTGCGTTTTTCTGGGTATTCAACGACGACCTACAAAATGCTTATTTTCGTAGGTACATCCATGGTGGCCGGCATCGCGGGGGCCTTTTATGTGCCGCAAGTTGGTGGCATCAACGCTAACGAAATGACGCCAGCCAAGTCGCTCGACGTGGTCGTTTGGGTGGCTCTCGGCGGCCGCGGTACGAAATTTGGTCCAATCATCGGAGCAATCGTAGTGAACATCATCAAGAGCTACACGACGCGTGCCTATCCAGATAGCTGGTTAATAATCCTGGGGGCGATTTTCATGCTCGTGGTGCTCTTCATGCCAAATGGCCTAGTCGGGCTGCCAAAGCAGCTCGCTCCTGTTTTGGCACGTATTCGTGGCAATAATTCAACATCGGCAACCCCTGCTTCCTAATGGCTCACATACCTCCGGAAAAGCATACATCTCTCATACTCAGCGTTGAAGGTGTTGAAAAGTCGTTCGACGGATTCAAAGCCATCAACGATCTGAATTTTTATCTTCGCGAAGGCGAGCTACGCACGGTGATCGGTCCTAACGGGGCAGGAAAGAGTACCTTCATGGATTTGATCACGGCTCGTACCAAACCCGACGCGGGAAAGATTCAATTCCATTTGGACAATGGACAGGATGTCGACCTTACCCGTGTGAGGGAACATGATGTTAGCCAGCTCGGTATCGGGCGTAAGTTCCAAAATCCAACGGTCTACAGCTCGCACACGGTCTATGACAACTTGAAGCTCTCGCTCTCAGGTGAGCGAGGGATTTTTCACTCTCTCTTCTATCGAGAAAAACCAGCAGATCGTGATAAGATCTACAGCGTACTAGAGACTATTCGCCTAGTGAAGCACGCCGAAGATTTAGCCGGAGCTCTCTCTCACGGCCAGAAACAGTGGCTGGAAATTGGGATGCTGCTCGCTCAGGACCCGAAGATCATGTTGGTCGACGAGCCTGCTGCTGGTATGAGCGACGAAGAAACGGAGCGAACAGGAGAGCTGTTACTCAGTCTACAGGGAAAGCACAGTTTGATCGTGATCGAGCACGATATGGAGTTCGTACGTCAGATTGCGAGTCGCGTAACGGTGTTGCACCAAGGTCACGTGCTCAAGGAAGGAAGCTTCGATTTCGTCAAGAGCGATCCTCAGGTAATTGAGGTCTATCTCGGTCGCCAAACTCGTAAACACTAGGAGATTCGAAAAATGGATACACAAGTGGAAGAAGTAGCAGGAACCGTGCCGCAAAAGGATTCGATGCTCCTTTCTGTTAGAGACGTTTGTGCGGGATACGATGAGTCGATGATCCTGAAAGGTGTTTCGATTGACGTCCCCGAGAAGAAGGCCGTCGCTTTGCTGGGTCGAAATGGAACAGGTAAGACGACCTTGCTCAACACGATTCTGGGCTTAGTAGCTACCAAGGTAGGCACAATTGAGTTTACTGGTGAGATGATCCACAAGATGCCATCAGATGCTAGAGCGCGATTAGGAATCGGCTACGTCCCGCAAGGCCGTGATATCTTTCCAGGGCTCACCGTTTGGGAGAACCTCAACGTGAGCCTACGTGTGGCCAACGCGGGTAAGGATGCCGAGGCCCGCCTAGAATCTGTCTACGAACTTTTTCCAGTCCTCAAGGATATGATAAAGAGGAAGGGTGGAGTGCTTAGTGGGGGCCAGCAGCAGCAGTTAGCTATTGGGCGCGCTCTGTTGCTGAAGCCTAAGCTTTTGATTCTCGATGAGCCGACGGAAGGTATTCAGCCATCCATAATCGATCAGATCGAAGACGCAATCTACGCGATTAGAAAACAGGGAGAGATGAGCGTGATACTCGTTGAGCAGTACATCGATTTTGCGCGAAACGCGTGTGAGAGCTTCTATATACTCGAACGTGGATCGGTGGTGCAGAAGGGAGACATTGCTAAGCTCGATGACGCAATGGTAGCGAAGTACCTGACGGTTTAATTTCTCACCTCGATTAAAATAGAGTAGGCCTCGATTGAGCATCGGGGCTTTTTTTGTGAATAAACTGCGTTGTCCAGGCGGGGCGCTCTGTGCTCGGGCTTTTGCGCTTGGATTCAAGGGATTGGGCTGGGTGATATGAAAATTACGTTTTTAGCTTGTAGCCAATTAGCTTATACAAAAAAGCCTCCACCAATACGGTGGAGGCGTCCTTAGAAGCTTTTAGTTATACCAACTAGAAAGTGAAGAGTGCTTCGAGAGCGAACTCTGTCGCGTCGCCGGTGAAGTAGTCAATCTGGCTTACTTCTGACACGATAGCGAGGTTGTCGTTAACAGCGTGAATGTAGGCAGCGGTGTACTTCTTGAAATCCTGGTTGTCCAAGCTAGTACCTTCGCGTACGTCGTTGCCGCTAACACGAGCGGTGAATGTGCCCTTGTCACCGGTAGCAACAGAGTACATGAGCAACCACTGATTGATTTCAGTCATACCGTCCGAGTAATCGTTGACTTCAGCTGCGATTGTGGATGCCCCAAATTCGTAGGAAGCCCAGAGGTTGACGAGTTCGCGGTCTTCTCCACCAGCGTTTGCGGAATCGACGGCGTAGCCGAGGAACACTGTCCATCCGTCTGCAGGAGTGAGAACGAGCTTGGTTTCGATACCCATATCGAAGTCGTCAGCGTCACTGTTGATGGAACCGTCATCGTCGTATACCGAGTCAACGAGCGCGAGTCCAAGGGAGCCCCAGTCGTCGCTGAAGTCGATTGTTACGCCATTGTGGTAGCCAGGGATGGTTGTTCCGTAGGCGTAAGAGTACTGGTAGAGGCCTGTTGGCTCTGCAGTTTCCCAACCCATGTAACTGAGGAACTTGCCGGCAGTGATGGAAGTGCCTTCGCCGAGGTCGTAGGTGAGAAACGCTTGCTCGAGATCGATCTCGTTAGCGTCGCCGCGTTGGTAGTCGAGGTCGACCTGGGCAGTGATCTCGTCGAAAGAGAAGAGGAAATCGATCTCCATCTGATCCAAATCGAACGAAGTGGAATCGCCGTCGTCGGTGTCAGCATGGAAGAGCGACATGTCAAGGAAGCCTGTCACAGACAGGTTTTCGTTGATTTCGATCTGGCCGTGAAGGGCAGAGCTGGTGAGCAGCGTACCTGCTGCAGTTAGACTTAGTAGTTTGTTCATTGATCTGAGTTTTAGGTAGTGACGCTTGTAGCTAAGCTACTTGCGATGAGAGTGATATGTGAAAAGTCGGCAGGAAATCAATTTCGAACGACTCGCGGTTTTAGCAAATTAATTGCCAACCCTTGATGATGACAAAAATTTCCCTAATTTCCCCAGTTATGAAAATTTCTGCTCAAATTCATGCATAGCATAAGGGATATTCTGTAACGTTGGGCCCTCAAAGTTCGGGATGGAACCTAACTCGTTGGTGCCATCAATTAGCGCTTCTTCGCCGGGGAGCTCTGTTTTAGGTGCATTTGATTTCGCCGCAGAGAGTATAGATGGCTCGCTTCATGGGGGAACTCGGTAGAGCACCTAGTAGGGTCTCTATCCGCCTGCCTATTTGCCGACGACGAGCCTTCCAGTGCCAAGTAACGCGGTTACGTCGGTCCCGCTTGGGACGCTGGTTTCTTCATCGACATGTTCGTTACTTGTGCAGCCTGCTGGTATCGAGATTCTAAAAAAAATAGCCCCTACCGAAAGGTAGAGGCTATCCAGAAATAATATGCTAGTTTAGTGAACTAGAATGTGAAGAGTGCTTCGAGTGCGTACTCTGTAGAGCTGCCTCTCCAAGAACCCATATCCACTTCGCTAATTTCGCTAACGATCGCCAAGTTGTCGTTCACTGCATGGATGTAAGCGAGGGTGTACTTGGTATCTTCGTCTTCCAATTGTCCAGAACCGACCATCGCAGATGCCATTTGGCTCTCGTAGTCGCGCTTGTCGTTGCTGATACGAGCTGTGAAAGTACCCTTGTCGCCTACTGCGACGGAGTACATGAGAAGCCACTGGTCGATGTCACGGAAACCATCTGTGTACACGTTGTACTCAGCTGCGAAGGTGGAAGAACCTACTTCGTATGAGCCCCAGAAGTTGATGAGCTCGCGATCTACGCCACCATTGTCAGCGGAATCGAGACCGTAACCGAGGAAAAACGTCCAGCCTTCAGCAGGTGTGAGGACGAGCTTGGCCTCAGCGCCAACCTCGAAAGGATCGTCTCCATTGATGGAACCGTCGTCGTCGTAGACAGAGTCAACGAGAGCGAGTCCGATAGAGCCCCAGTCGTCGCTGAAGTCTATGCTCACGCCGTTGTGGTAGCCAGGGATAGTCGTGCCGTACGCGTACGAGTACTGGTAGAGACCGGTAGGCTCTGCAGTTTCCCAGCCCATGTAGCTGAGGAACTTACCAGCGGTGACGGAGGTTCCTTCGCCGAGGTCATAGGTGAGGAACGCTTGCTCGAGATCGATCTCGTTAGCGTCGCCGCGTTGGTAGTCGAGGTCAACCTGCGCGGTGATCTCGTCGAAAGAGAAAAGGAAATCGAGTTCCATCTGATCAAGGTCAAACGATGTCGAATCACCGTCATTGTTGTCAGCGTGGAAGAGCGACATGTCTAGGAAACCTGTAACAGACAGGTTTTCGTTGATTTCGATCTGGCCGTAGATGGTGGAGCTAGTGAGTAGCGCTCCGGCCGCGGTTAGACTTAGTAGTTTGTTCATTGATCTGAGTTTTAGGTAGTGACGCTTGTAGCTCGGCTACTTGCGGTGAGATTGTTTAATTGAACAGATTGTTAGAGGTGTAATCCGACTAGAGTCCTTTTCAGCAAATTAATTGCCAATCAAGGGGTTTGATAAAAAATTACGAATTATTTTTTGTCATGAAAATTTCTGCTCAAATTCATGCAGAATATAAAGGACTTTTGTTGAATAACCTGCCTCTGGGTCCCGGAATTTAGGTACAAAGCACTACAGGATCAAGCTTTAACTGCTTAACATCTAAGGGCTTTGGGGGTATCACCCAAGCCCCTGGTTACTTAGGTGCTAATGCATTTTTGCTACTCTTCGCCGGAAGGAGTCACTTCGGCATCGTTTGTCGGCTCGCCATCTAGTTGTATGTCCTCCTCGTCCTCGACGATGCGTGCGACTCCGAGAAGCTTATCACCTTCGTTGAGGTTGATGCAGCGAACGCCCTTGGTGATGCGGCCGATGAGATTGATGTCCTTGACGCTGGTGCGGACGGCTTGCCCGTTTTTAGTCAACATCATGATCTCGTCGTTTTCGCGTACTGCTAGGGCTCCAGCTACGCCAGAGGTTTTGGCTGCGATCACGCCGCTGCCACCGCGCTTCTGTAGTGGGAACTCGTCGAAGACGGTGCGTTTGCCTTGCCCGTTGATGCCGCAAATGAGCAGGGCGCACTCGTTGTCGACCACTTCCATGGCTTGAGCGTAGTCTTTGGTGGAAAGTTTCACGCCGCGGACGCCGCGAGTGGCACGACCTTGCTCGCGCAGATCGGACTCGTGGAAGCGGATGGACTTGCCCAGGTGGGTGACGATGACCAGTTCGCTGTCCCGGTTGGTTAACTTGACGGTAATGAGCGAGTCACCCTCGTCGATGTTGATGCCGATGATGCCGCCCTTGCGGAAGTTTTTGTAGGCGGCGAGGTTCGTCTTCTTAACCGTGCCGTGCTTGGTGCACATGACCAAGTTGAAGTCCTCGGAGATTTCCTTAACGCAGATCATGGCGGCGATCTGCTCTTCTTTCTGAAGTTGTAGCACGTTGTTGATGCTGCGGCCTTTGGAGGTGCGGGAACCTTCCGGAAGTTCGTAGACCTTCTCCACGTAGACGCGACCGTTGTTCATGAAAAACATGATGGTGTCGTGCGTGTTGGCCGTGAAGATATGCTCCACAAAATCGTCCTCGTAGGTGTTGCCACCTTGCACGCCCTTGCCGCCGCGTTTTTGGGTGCGGAATTCAGAGTCGGAGACGCGCTTGATAAAGCCCTTATGGGAGATGGTGATGAAGCAACCCTCCTTCGGCGTCATGTCCGCCTTGGAGATGTCGCCTTCGTAAGGAACGATTTCGCACTTACGTGGGCTGGTGTACTTTTCCTTCAACTCTGAGAGCTCTTCTTTGATGATGGAGAGGAGCTTGTACTCGTTTTCGAGAATGGAGCGGAGCTCTTCGATGAGCTTGAGGAGTTCGGCGTATTCTTCTTCGATCTTGCCGCGCTCCATACCGGTGAGCTGGTAGAGGCGGAGGTCCAGGATGGCCGTGACCTGACGATCGGAGAGCGGGTACTTTTCCTGGAGGCGGACCTTGGCTTCGTCGCGGTTGGCGGACGAGCGGATGATCTTGATGAAGTCGTCCAGGTTGTCCAAGGCGATCTTGTAGCCTTCGAGGATGTGGGCGCGGTCTTCGGCTTTTCTCAGACGGAATGCAGTACGGCGGTAGATGACTTCGCGGCGATGATCGATGTAGCAATTGATCATCTCTTTCATGTTCATCTGCTTTGGACGCTTGTTGTCCAGAGCGAGCATGTTGACACCGAAGGAAGACTCTAGGGCGGTCTTCTTGTAAAGTTTTGAGATGATTACCTCGGGGAACTCTCCGCGCTTAAGCTCGATGACGATACGGGTGTTTTCGTCGGATTCGTCGCGCAGGTCAGAGATGCCTTCGACTTCCTTGGTGGAAACGAGTTCGGCGATCTTGGTGACGAGTGTGGCGCGGTTGACGTTGTAGGGGATCGTCGAGATGATGATACGCTCGCGATCACCGCCTTCCATCGGCTCGGAAGTAACCGTTCCGCGCATACGGACGATGCCACGGCCGGTGTTCATGTACTCGTCGATGCCCTTGCGTCCGATGATACGTCCACCAGTCGGGAAGTCAGGTCCTTGAATCATCTCACCGAGTTCGGCGATGGTGATGTTTGGATTGTCGATCTGGGCGCAGACGCCGTCGATGAGCTCGTCGAGATTGTGCGGCGGGATGTTGGTCGCCATGCCAACGGCGATCCCTGTGGAACCGTTCATGAGAAGGTTCGGTAGTCCTGCTGGCAATACAGATGGTTCGGTGGTGGACTCCTTGTAGTTGGCTACGAAGTCTACTGTGTCTTCGTCGATGTTGCGAAGGAGATCCTCAGCAATGGCAGTGAGACGAGCTTCCGTGTAACGATAGGCCGCGGGGGAGTCGCCGTCGACGGAACCGAAGTTACCTTGCGGATCTATGAGCGGGTAGCGCATTACCCAGTTTTGCGCCATGCGTACTAGGGTATCGTAGACAGAGGAGTCACCGTGCGGGTGGTAGTTCTTGAGGACTTCACCGACAACACCGGCGCACTTATCGAAGGGGCGGTTGTGGAGCAGTCCCTCACGCAGCATGGCGTAGAGAATGCGGCGTTGGACGGGTTTGAGTCCGTCGCGGGCATCGGGAAGGGCACGGCTGACGATGACCGACATCGAATAATCGATGTACGCGGTCTGCATGATGTCAGTAATGCTAGTTTGGGAGATTCTTTCGTTGGAAATGTTTTCCATAGCGAGTGATTATAAAATGGATACGGTTTACGGGTTCGCTGCCAAGGGGCTCCTAGACGTCGAGGTAGGAAACGTTGAGGGCGTTGTCTTCGATGAAAAGACGGCGAGGTGCGACTTCTTCTCCCATGAGAATAGTGAAGAGTTCGTCAGCCTTGGCGGCGTCGTTGATGTTGACCTTTAGTAGTCTACGCTTGGATACGTCCATGGTCGTTTCGTAGAGCTGCTTTGGGTTCATTTCACCGAGACCCTTGTAGCGTTGGATGCTGAGTCCCTTGCGTCCGGATTTTCGAATTTCGTCGAGAATCGACATGTTGGAGAATATCTCGATTGTGTTCTCGCTCTTGGATCCGAGGTTTTCTGTGAAGGTGTAGACGGGTTCCTCGGAGGTGACGAATTGGTCGAGGTTTAGCCCAATCTGTTCGATTTCGTGAAGAAGCTTGGACATCTCGTTCGACTCGAAAATTTCGAAGATTGAGATGCGTTTCGAGATACCAGCTGCTTCGTCGAAGATGGTCGCGGTTGCGTTCTCTTCGTTGAGGCTTTCGGCACCCATGCCTTGGTTTTGTACGAATGCGGCACGGTCCGATTCTTCGCGAAGGAAGTGGTAGGTCTCGTTGTTGCCTTCGCGGACGCGGGCAAGGTAGCGAGGGAGCGTATGGTCGTCTTTTGAATACTGTTCGAGGTACTCTGCAAGCGAGCCGCCGTGGCGTGTAACCGATCCGCCAATACGTTCGAGTTGAGCGAAGACTTCGACAATCTTGTCGAGCTTTTCGCCTTCGAACTTATGGCCGCCATCGACGCGAGTGAGGACGGCTTCGTCGCCGCCGAGCTCGAGCAGGATGCGGTTGAGCTGTTCGTCGTTGTCGACGTATTGCTCGCGGCGCTTGCGCTTGATTTTGTAGAGCGGAGGTTGGGCCATGTAGACGTAGCCTCGCTCGATGAGCCCTTTCATGTGGCGGTAGAGGAAGGTGAGCAATAGGGTCGAGATGTGGGAGCCGTCGACGTCCGCGTCGGTCATTATGATGATCTTGTGGTAGCGGGCTTTCTCGATGTTGAAGCCGCCGCCGTCTTCCGAATCGCCGATTCCGGTACCGATCGCGGTGATCATAGTACGGATTTCGTTGTTGGAGAGGACCTTGTCGATACGAGCTTTCTCGGAGTTGATCAGCTTACCGCGCAGGGGAAGGATGGCTTGGGTGCGACGGTCGCGCCCTTGCTTGGCTGAACCACCCGCAGAGTCACCCTCCACGATGTAGATCTCGGATTCTTCGGGTTTGCGGGAAGAGCAGTCGGCTAGTTTGCCAGGCAAGCCACCGCCGGAGAGGGCAGACTTGCGAACCGTTTCGCGAGCCTTGCGAGCGGCTTCGCGGGCGCGGGCGGCGTTGAGGCACTTGTCGATGAGCCGTTTGGCGAGCTTGGGATCGGTTTCGAATTGGTACTTCAGTCCTTCGCCAACGATCTTTTGTACGATGCCGTCGACCTCGCCATTGGACAGTTTAGTCTTAGTCTGGCCTTCGAAGCGCGGCTCGGGAACTTTGACGGATATAACGGCTACCAACCCTTCGCGAGCGTCGTCGCCGGTGATGGCGGGATCCTTGTCCTTGAGGAGGTTGTTGGCGCGTGCGAACTGGTTGACCACGCGGGTGAGGGCGGTGCGGAAGCCGGTGAGGTGGGTGCCGCCTTCGATGTTGAAGATGGAATTGGCGTAGGCGAAGATTTGGTCGTTGTACGAGTCGTTGTACTGCATGGCCACGTCTACGGCGATGGCGGGCTCGTCTTCTTTTTCCTTAACGGAGTCGCGAAAGCAGATGGGGTCCTCGTGCAGGACGTTCTTGGAACGGTTGAGGAAGCGGATGTATTCGGCGATGCCGTCCTTGAATAGAAAGCTCTCCTCTTTATTGGAGCGTTCGTCGATGACGGTGATGGAGATGCCGGGATTGAGGAATGCTAGCTCGCGGAGGCGCTTGCCGAGGATCTCATACTCGAAAGTGAGGGTGGTTTGGAAGATTTCCGGATCGGGCTTAAAGGAGATCTTAGTGCCAGTCTTTTGGGTTTCGCCGATAATGGTTAGCTCCTTGGTGGTCTTGCCTCGGCTGAACTGCATCTGGTGGATCTTGCCTTCGCGGCGGACCTCGGCCTCGAACCACTCGGAGACGGCGTTCACACACTTAGCTCCGACGCCGTGCAGTCCGCCGGAAACTTGGTAGGCGCCCTTGCCGAACTTGCCGCCAGCGTGAAGGTTTGTGAGTACCAGCTCGAGGGCGGGAATATTGTAGGTAGGGTGGATGTCTACAGGGATGCCGCGGCCGTCGTCTTCTACGGAGCAGGAGCCGTCGAGGTGGATGGAGACCTTGATGTTCTTGCAGTAGCCGGCGAGGGCCTCGTCGATGGAGTTGTCGACGACTTCGAATACGCAGTGGTGGAGGCCGCGCTCGTTGGTATCCCCGATATACATGTCGGGACGCTTGCGCACGCCTTCGAGGCCTTCGAGCTTCTGAATATTGGAAGCGTTGTATTCTGAATCGCCGTCATAGTTGACAGGCAGGTTCTCAGATTCGTTTTGGGAATCCATAAAGGTGGTACAGGGTTTTCTGTAAGGCTGTTGGTTGAGCGGGCTCAGAAGGCACGCTTCATCTATTAAAACAGCAAATGAAAACGCCCGCGCGTGCGCGTGCAAGGCCTTTGTCGGATTTCGTGTAAATGAGGCCTTCTAGTGTGCTTCTAAGGCCCGTTCTGAGATCGAGCTAGGGAGGTGTATTGACTTTCTGGTGTAATCGGATGTCGAATGCCTACGATTTTTGCCTATGAAGTTATCCGTAAAGCTCGACTATGCGTGCCGCGCCCTCGCCCGAATGGCCGTCCGACTTCCGTCGGGGGAACTTTCGCGAATTGAGGAGCTTGCGGAGTTGGAGGCGGTCCCTGCCAATTACTTGGTGCAGATCCTAGGTGAGCTGCGAAACGGTGGATTGATCGAGAGCCGCCGGGGTAAGCAAGGTGGCTATTTGTTAGCCCGTAGTCCCGATGAGATATCGCTTCGTGAAGTCATTGCCTTGGTACAGGGCGACGTTTTTGGGTCGGTAGCCAATTCTTCCGGCGCGTCGGGCGAATCCGTGGCGAAAACGTGGAAGACCTTGCAGGATTGTTTCGAGGCCAAGGCTTCGGAATTGACGGTAAGGGACCTGATGCCGAACTCGACCGAAGAGATGTATTATATATAAGGGATTCGCCGTAGCGTTTTTAACGCATTTGGCTCGATTGAAGGTTTGACCCGTCATGATTCGGGCAGCTGAATGCAATTCCCCTATGGTATCCGATGCCCTCACCAAGATGCTGATCCTCCAGGATCGCGACATGAAATTGCAACAAGTCGAGGACGCGTTGCAGACGATCCCTTTGGAGAGGAAGGCAGCAGAAGCGAAAATTGCATCGCTGAAGGCGGATATAGAAGCTGCGCGGCAGCGTATCAAGGAGTTGGAGACGAAGGGCAAAGGCATCGAAACGGAGATGGCTTCTGTCGAGGTTCAGATCGTCAAGTATAAGAACCAGCAGCTCCAAGTTAAAAAGAACGAGGAGTACCAAGCTTTGATCCATGAGATCGAGAACGCAGGGAAGAAGATTTCCGATTTAGAGTCCGACGAACTCGAGGTGCTCTATGAGCTCGACGAAGAGCGAAAGCGATTCGCGGAGTCTGAGACGAAGTCGAAAGAGGAGATTGTTCTGGAGGAGAGGGCGATTGTACGACTCAACGAGCGGGAGGAGGAAGTGAAGGATGAACTCGAATCGGCTCGGGAGGCCAAGGTGGCAGCAGACGCGGAGTTGGACAACCCGAGCCGCTCGAAGTACACGCAGGTCGCTCGCGGTCTCAAGTTTCCGGTAGTCGTCGAACTGGCTGGCCAGTCCTGCAAGGGATGCCACATGCGGGTATCCAACGCTATTTTGTCGGAAGTGAAGGCGGCCAAGGAAATTACGACTTGCGACAATTGCGGGCGCATCCTCTATTACGCGGACTAGTTTCGGGGCCGCGCATTCGCTCCGTTGTTCTTTTTGAGAATCTCCGGGGAGGAAAGTCCGGACGCCATAGGGCAGGATTCCTCGTGAAAGCGGGGGAGGGCCGCTTTAAGGCGGTTCGACGGCCAGTGCCACAGAGAATATACCGCCTCGGCTTCGGTCGGGGTAAGGGTGAAAAGGTGGGGTAAGAGCCCACCGCGGTCCGAGTAATCGGGCTGGCAGGGTAAACCCATTCCGGCGCAAGGTTAAATAGGGAACCTGGGCTGCTCGTCCATTAAGGGTTCCGGGTAAACCGCGCTACTTCGCAAGAAGGGGCTCCCGCTTCGGCGGGATGCAGATAAATGAATGCGAGTCTGGTTTCGGCCAGACTACAGGATCCGGCTTACAGGCTCCGAAACTAGCTATTTACTAAGTGATCATCGAGTTTAGCGCGGTACGTCGTATGCGGATATTTTCTAGGGCACGATAGGTTGCTAGGCCTATGTCTTGCGTGGGCGGGGTGGATTTTACGCTTAGTTTGGGTTGGAGGAAAATACTGCGTCTTGGTCAAGAACTGGAGCTTTCCTCTATTCTGCTCGTTTTTGATTCAGGTCCCCCGTTTGGGGAAGTAATATGCGTTTTCACAACTTGCCTGAATCTAATGATCGCCTAGTGCGGAGCGGACTCTTTGTGAAAGGTGAGGGCGGTTTCACTTTGGTGGAAGTTATCATGGCGCTCATGGTCCTGGGGCTCGTCTTGGTAGCCGCGTTTTCGACCGTAACCCAAGCATTGCAAACGGTCGAGACTTCCCGCGACTATGCCCGTGTCGCTCAGATCCTGCAGAGCGAGATGGAGGATTTGCGTACCATGAGTTGGAGCGCATTGGAAGCCCAGCAAACGACGGACGCAGGCGAGGTTTCGATCGATCTCACCACCGAATTCAACGATGCTTTTGGGGCACGCTACCAAGCTTATCGGTTGATCGAAGACCGCCATTCAAATCAGAAGCAGGCGACGATTCGGGTGGAATGGAACGACGCCCGCGGAAACGCTAGGGCAAAACAAACGGTTTCTTGGTTCACTGAGAATGGATTACATGACTACTACTATCGCTCATTCTAGGAAGAACTCTGGCGTGTCGCTTAACCGTAGGGCATTCACGTTGGTTGAAGTGCTCGTTACGGTATCGCTCTGCGGTTTGGTGCTTGCCATCTCGACGGGGAGCTTGCTCTTCCTGGCCAAGACTACGAAGGGCCTTGGTAACTACCAGGACATGAACATGGCCAGTCGTTTCACTCTAGAGGATTTTGGGTCGGACGCTCGCATGACAGTCGATGTGAATTCGGCGACGGCGACTAGGGTTTCCCTAGATGTATACGATTCCACCGGTGGGATAAGCACCGTTGTCTACGCTTTCGACGCGGTCACAGGGACATTCTCGCGCACGGCTGGAGGCAAGACTGATATCATCTTGAAGGACGTGAAATCATTGGAGCTCGTCTACTATAACCTCTACGGAGTCAAGGACTCCGACGGGACTATCAATCCGATTGAGGTGAAGGAAATCCAGCTTCAAGCGGAGATGCAGAGGAATGTTCTTAGCATCAACAATACAAACGAAATCATCTCGGCTCGGTTCATGATGCGGAATCGGTCAGTGAGTAGTTAATCAAGTGAGGGTCTAATATGAAGGGAAATTCTATGAGTGGTAAAAGGGGATCAGCCATGGTTGCGGCCATTTTCGTGGTGGTCGTGCTCGGCCTGTGGATGGCAGCTGCGATGCAGTCGTCATTTACTGAATACAAAATGTCGACACGCTACCTCAATATGCAGAATGCGTTGAACTTAGCGGAGTCAGGCCTTGAGGAAGGGGTTCGCGGATTCAATGACGGGAGTTGGTCGTCAGCTGATGGGTGGATATCTCATTCCAACGGGTACTTCAAATCTCTAGCGGCCCCTTGGGTGGGAGACGGGGCTACTGGCGAGATTAAGGTATTTGTGAGCAAGAGCACCACATCGCCGACGATTGCGGCCGAGGGGTCCTTAACAGGCGCGGACGGTCGTACGCTCTCTCGCCAGATCAAGGTAGATTTGTCGTCCAGCAGTCTTTTTGCTAACGGACTTCTGGCGCGCCGAAACGTGATCATGAATGGCAACGGAGTGACAGTGGACAGCTGGGACTCGCGAGTGGGTAACTACTCGGCTGCGACTCGCGCCTCAAATGGCAATGTAGCTTCGTTGGCTCTCCTGAACACCGATATCCTGCTCAACAATGCCGATATCTACGGTTACATCGCGGTAGGTGGAACGTTTAACGTAAACTCGTCATTCCATCGCAATGGCACTCTGGGTGAGTGGGGCGACGCGAGTGGATCGAAGGATCTCACCCGTGTTGCGGAAGATTTTTATGCCGAGCTCCCGCCGGTGGACGTCCCTCCTTATGCGGGATGGACGGATGTTAGCACCTTGAATGGTGGTTCTTCCGACATTAATGGACCGTTGACTCTCGGTGATCCTCTGGACACCACGCCGGCTAAGTACCAAGCGGAACGCATCGGTCTCTCAGGTAATGGGGACAACTTGGTGATCGATGGTCCCGTAGCGCTCTACGTTCGCCGTAATGTGAGTATTTCAGGCAAAGGCACGATTCGGATTACTGAGAACGGTTCGCTGGAGCTTTATTCGGCAGAGTCCCTCAGCATTACCGGAAATGGCTCTGCCTACGGAATGCAGAACGAAACCAAGAAGGCCGAGAAGTTCATGATTTACAACACCACTCCCTACGAAGGGGGGACTAGTGTGGATGTGGGGGGCAACGGCCTGGTCTACGCTGTAATCTACGCCCCGAATTCAAACGTGCACTTGCATGGCGGGGGATCTGGCGGGGCCGTACATGGAGCGATTGTGGGCTTGGAGATCACGCTCAGTGGCGGTTACGAGTTCCACTACGACGAGGCATTGGCGGATCTCGGAGGCGGCAGCGGGTTGAACATTGACTTCTGGCGGGAACTGAAGGCAGTGGGAGAGCGCTTGCCGTTCGGCGATCCGACTCTATTGAATAATAGCTTTTAGGCTGAGTTGAAATTATCTTTCCTCCCGTCCGGCTAAAGCCTTGACAAAGGCTCTTCTGGCGGGAATATCCGCTCCCCTTATGGCAAATACCAAGTCAGCAATTAAGAACAACCGCAAGACGATCGCGCGTACTCTGCACAATCGTTCTCGCAAGACTCGTATCAAGACGCTGGCCAAGAAGGTAGCAGCACTCGCTGCCGACGGTTCTGACAAAGAAGCGCTCAAGGCCGCCGCGATCGATTACGTTTCCGCAATGGACAAAGCTGCGAAAACCAACCTCGTACACAACAACAAGGCGAGCCGCGCGAAGGCCTCCGTTGCCAAGTACATCGCCGGTTAATCCATTTTTCCTCCTCCCATCATGAACCCCCATGCGTTTTACACGATGGGGGTTCTTTCTTTTCCGACCCCAGCCAAAACATGAGCAGCAAGAAAGAATTCATCTCCTTCCCGCCAGGATACTTGGGCAGCCGGCCGGAGAAGTTTCCGTTGATCGCCAACAACGATCGTTATTTCGCGATCAACAAGCCGGCCGGACTTGCTTGCTTTCAGCATGAATGGACCCTCGGCAAGCCAGACCTTTCCATGGCCTTGCGGCGCGAGCTGCTCAATGAGAAGCCGCAGCTCAAGTCACTTGGAGTCGAGGGCCTCTTCAGGACTTTCAACCTCGATCCGGAATTAAGCGGAGTTCTTGTATTCGCGAAGAACGAGGAAAACGAGGAGTTGCTTAAGAATGCGGTAGGTTCTTCGCAACTCGTTTTTCGATTCCACCTCCTCGTGAAGTCAGAGACTGAAGATCGCGAGTTTGTGTGCGATCTTCCCTTGGCGCGGCATTTCCAGTCGAAGTGCATGGTCGTCTCGCATCGGACCGGCAAGAAGTGTGAAACCAGCTTCCGCTTCCTGCGTAGCTACGGTCAGTATCAGCTTTGGGAAGCGGAAACGAATTTCTTGCGAACCCATCAGATAAGGGTACACGCAGCGGAACGCGGTTTGAATGTCGTGGGAGAGGATTACTACAGCGAGGGAGACGAGATTTACCTCTCTCGCATCAAGCGAGACTACATGCGTGGCAAAGGTCGCGAGAAGCCGCTCTATGACAGCCTCTGCGTGCATCTGGTAGAGGTTGAATTCAAGGTCCCGGAGGTGACGCTGGAGCCCGTGCTCGCACCGCTGCCGAGCCGATTTGAGACTTTGCTCAAGCGCTTGGACGAATACCGGGGAGGGCGAAGCTGATAACTCGGCTCCACTCAAGTTGGAGTCTTAATTTCTGCAATTTCTGCTTTACAGGTTTCCGGCGAGGGCCCACGTTCTCGGGCTTTTCCAAAATTTCAAGGGACAAAAACAATGGGTAATCTCAAAAAGAAACGCAGACTTAAGATGTCAAAACACAAGCGCCGCAAGCGCTTGAAGTCGAACCGCCACAAGAAGAAGGCCTGGTAGGCTGAGTTTTCGACTCGGGGCGCCACTTCGCCAGCGCAGCAGCGCGCGAATAGCTCCAATGCTGAAAACCGTCGACTTGTCCCCATTCCGGCAGGCGCCCGACTGAATCGCCTTTCAAAGCCCGAACTCTCCTGAGTTCGGGCTTTTTTGCGTCTGCATCCTGCCAACTCGCCCCTACGTGGTCTCTTGCAGTCTTTCTTTGGGGAAAGCTTTGCCAGAAAATATTTTGGTTCTTGTGTGAGCGGCTCTTAGGAAGGGCTGCTTGGCTTCGAGTGAGCGCTGGCCTGCGGTTCCCTTGAGGGGAATAGCTCAGGAATCAAGTTTCTCTTAGGGTGGGAAATGCGCATCTCCCGATGGTGGATGTCGGCGGTTCCGAATTAGATCACTCTATTGACCTCAACCCCAGCTGGGTGAGTCCGATAGCGTCATATGCACCTCGAAGCGGACAGCGCCTAGGGGACGCAAAACGACAATGATCTCAGCTAAAAAGAAAAATTTTATCGTAGAGTACCGTCCTTCTGCGATCCGAGCTGCCCGCATCAGTTCGGAGACGGCCCCCACGGTCGTCGAGGAGGTCGTGGAGATAGACCTATCGAAGGATGACTCGCCAGCTTCTAAAATTCGCGATTTCGCGAAGGTGAAGTCAAACGCCTACATGCATGCTTTCAGCGCCATCTACCCAGAAGGCCGGTTAGTGCGCCAGGTGTTGTTAGACGCCCAGAGAGGAAAGGAGGTCGAGTACGTCTTCGACTTCCTCCGAAAGTCGGGAGGCGTCAATCCAGACACCTTTGCGGCCTATTGCCTTTCGGCCGCAGACGGTAGTGAAATCGATCCAGCAGCCAATAATAAGAAAGAGATTCTCGTATGCGGCGCTTCGAAGGAAGAGATTTCGGATGCCCAAAATGCGTTAATCGAAAGCGGAATCTACCCGCGACGATTGGAATTGGGTACCTTAGGGACCTTGGGGTCTTTGATAGACGCAGTTGGCAGCGATGCTAGCCGTTCCCCTGTCTTGTTTTTAGAGATAGACCAGCAGTTCACGAACGCTGTGATTGTCGGCCCGAAGGGCGTGGAAATGGCCCGGCGAATAGATTGTGGGGCTAATCATATCGCTTTAGCGCTCAAGGAGGAAATGAACCTAAAGGATGAGGCTGCAGCGGAGAAGATCCTGCAGTCACGTGATTTCGATCTCGGGCCAATCGCTCCGAAGCTTTTGAGAAAACTGCTGAGGGAGCTGCAAAGTTCCATTGGCTTTTTTGAGGTACAGACCGGCAGCTCGGTATCGGAGCTCTATTGCTTAAAGGACGGCCGCTTTCTGCCATGGTTGGAGGGAAGCATTTGCGACCTGCTCAACCTGACGCCGCTTCCCTTGAATCTCGGTCGTTGGTTGGAGGGAAAAGGGGTCACATTTGCTTCGGACGACATCGCCAAGCAGATCGATAATACTTGGATCAGCCTTTTCTCTCTCGCTCTAGAATTTGGAAAAGGAGGGCAGTCGTGATAAAGCTATCGAAAAAGCAGACATCGACTCGCACATATAATTGGCGACCAAACTTTCGCGACTACGAATCGCTTCCTGACATGCGGGCTGTGCGTACGCAGTTCTTCCTGCCGACGTTCGCGATAGCGGTAGCTGGCATATTTTCTGTTTATATACTTTTTCAGGAATACCGAGCGATGAATATCGAAGAAGATATCCAGAAACTCGAGTCTGAGATTGCCACTTACGAAGCGCGTCACGACGAGAAGGTGAAGTATAACGCTGATTTCATGAAGGTCAGCAGGTCGCTCAATGAGATAGTTGAATTCGAGGGCGGCAGGCTCGTTGCGAGCGATTTATTGCTGAGTCTCTCTTCGCGATTGCCCGATGGTATGTACCTCGACCGTGTCGAATACTCCGATGGGATTGCGAATATACAGGGTAGTGTGCTCGTGTCAGCCGAGGAGGCATCTCGGTTAGTTAACGACTATTTGAGATCGATCGAGGGAGCCGATGTGATGCAGGGACTGTTGGATGAATATAAGCTAACGTCTTTGGAAAGAGGTTCTGTGGGCGATGGTTTCGCCTTTCGTATCGAAATAACGAAGAAGGAAGAAAAGAAATGACCTTTGCATCAATATTTTCGTATCTAAAAAAGAATTACATTATTGCTATATGCTCTGCAGTAGCGGTCGTTTGTCTTGGTGTCTATTTTGTCCGAAATGATCAAATTACGCGATTAGAAGCTGATTATGATGATTTGACTGTTCGCCATTCTCGCATTTTGAAGAACTTAAAGTTCGGGGCCGAAATAGAAAGTGATCTGGAAGAGTTAAAAGCAATGGAGTCGGAGGTCGAGTCACGATTATTTGCACCGGAGGATCTTGCGACAAATCAGCGTTATTTCTATCAGATCGAGTCTTCGACCGGTGTGCAGATGGAAAGTATACAGCAGATAATCAAGCCGCTTCCAGATGGTAAGAAAAATAAGAAGGCACGCAAAAAAGCGGAACAGTCGCCGTATCAAGAAATAATATACGATATGAGTGTGCAAGGTGCTTATTCAGAGGTTTTGGCCTTTTTGAGAGCAATTGAAGGAGGCGAGGCTTTTGCTGTTATCGATGCTTTTTCTATCGTAGATGCAAACAAAATGTCGGGAGAGCCTGAGGTAGAAATGCGTCTCTCCGTAGATGTGCTTGGGAGGAAATTATAGTGAGAGTATTGAATGGAATTGTACTGTGCACAGCCGGGATTCTGACTTTGGCAAGCTCCTGCGAATCAGCGATTATGTCTGCTGAAGATCGCGCAGAGAAACTTGGAGAAATCCGAAAGTTACTGAGTGATAGCGTACGCCCGATAGATGAGAGCTTGGTTGAAAAGGCACCGAGCCCTTTCGTGCCGGATAGCGGTAAAAAGGTTGTTGTAGAGGAGAAAGTTGAAGTCGTTTTAACTGACGAAGAACTTCTGAAGGAACTCTCCAATTACGTTAATCCGACAGGCATATTCATGTTTGGTGGGGAATTCTATCTGATTTTTAAAGAGAAAAAACTGAAAATGGGTTCCGGGCTCGGAATTACATACAATGGTGCTGAATACAGCGTCAATATAACTGAAATCACAGGGTCTACTTATAAAATTAGCCGTGGTGATTCGGAGCTACAACTAAAACTTAAGTAAATGCGTTATATGAAATCCAATATTATTATATCAATTGCAGCGGCTACGATCGCTGTTGGCGTACCTGTCCTTTATGGACAGGAGGCTGCCCCTGCAGGAAGTGTTCGCGACGAACTGCAGCAGTCTACTTCAGAAACGAAAGAAGAAGCATCGGGTCCACGTATTACGGATATCGATCGTTTGTTCGAAAATCGGAATACGGGTGAGCAAGATGCAACAGAAGAGGAAAATGGAGTTTCAGCGATCGATGACTCTTTTGCCTCTCCACTTGGCAATGAAATGACTCTTGATGCATCTGATCTCATTTCTGTAGACTATCCAAATGAGGAGATTCGCACTGTTCTCCGTAACGTTGCGGACCTTTATACTCTAAACCTAGTCGTACCTGATACTTTGGTGGGAACCACTTCGATTAAGCTTCGTGATGTAACATGGCGCCAAATTTACTCGGTGATCCTGGATCCGGTGGGGTATACTTTCATCGAAGAGGGATCCATCATCAAAATAGTTAGCCGCGACACTCTCAATTTTGAGCCGCCGATCACGGAGATATTCATGGTCAACTATGCGGATGCTGAATCCATTGCAGCGACTCTTCGCAGTCTCGTCGATGCTGAGGCTGGTGGAGCGGTGCAAGTCGATACACGCAGCAATGCATTGATCGTGTCTGAACGCGCTTCTAGGATGGATAGCATTCGGGCTGTCGTCGAGCGCCTTGATAAGCCAACGCAGCAAGTTTTTATCGAAACCCGTTTTATCGAAGTAACGGATACTGACGTTAAGAATATCGGGGTAAACTGGTCTTCGCTACGCAACTATGGGGTAGGTGTGGGCGAGATAAACAAGCAGTGGGGCTCGTCTTTTGATCGTGATCGAGTTACTAGCGGCAATAGCGATCAATCGAACGAGACGAATCTTGGTGATATCGCATTTTCAAGAGGAGACGCCGAGATGAGTGGTATGGGTGTCAACCGCGGTCGTTTGGTTGACAATATTTCGGGTCAGACCTTGATTGACTCTACCTCGGTTGGAGAAAGCACTTTGATAACCCACGCAGTTAATAACTTGTACTCCCTAGTGGATACGAAAGGTATGACTCGCTCGGCTTCAGCAGTATTCACAGCGGATCAGTTTGGATTTGTTCTGAGCGCTCTCAAGGAGCAAGGCGGTAGCAAGCTCGTTTCGAACCCTACCGTTGTTACGCTAAACAATCAAGAAGCCACCATCAATGTGGGTGAAGAATTTCCTATTCCAAATTATCAGTATAACGAAGAAACAGGTGGGTTCGAAGTAAGCAATTTTGAATACAAGCAAATTGGCGTTAATTTGAAAGTCACCCCTTCAGTCAACAACGCCGGCTTAATCAACCTCAAGGTAGTACCAGAGGTCAGTAGCCGTACCGGGATCGTAAATTTTGGCGGTGCTAGCGGTGCTTCTATACCTTTGATTTCAACTCGCCGCACTGAAACTCAGATTGCTTTGAAGGATGGTTTCACCATGGGAATAGGAGGCTTGATGGAGAGTTCTAATAATTCTGATGACAGCCATGTTCCTCTGCTCGGCAAGGTTCCAGGATTGGGTCGCTTATTCAAGCACGAGTCGAAGACGGAAACGAAGCGGAATCTCCTTATCTTCATAACAGCAAAGATTCTCCCAAGCGAAGAAGCTGACTTTGAGGACGTGTTCTCTCAAGAAATGATGGAAGCATCGGGTGTTGACCCAGTCTCACTAAGAAACCGCTAGAATTCGGATTTAGTTACGTACATTTACTTTAGTTGAGCGCTTCTCGGTTATCCGAGAGGCGCTTTCTGTTTTGGAGCTTATTCCCCAATCACAGTTAGGACCAGAGACCGAGTGTGAGGTGCTCTGCGGTGTTCCCAAGCAAAGAGGCCCTGCCACGTGCCAAGCAGGAGCTTACCGGCTGCAAATGGAATCACTTCAGAACTTCGAGTTAGAGCCATTTTAATGTGGCTCGGCATGTCGTCTGGACCCTCGTAAGTGTGTGTAAAGTGACGATCCTTTTCCGGGACGAGCCGGTTCATAAAGCCTTCGAGGTCATGCCGGGCGCTGGGATCCGCGTTTTCCATCAACACGAGGCTACAGCTCGTGTGGCGGCAAAATACAGTCACTGTGCCGTTCTCAAGTCCGCTCTCGCGGATCGCATTGCGAGCTTGGTCAGTTATCTCATGCGTGCCCTGACCTGGGGTTCTAATGGATATTTCAGAGTGGTAGACTGCCATGGAAGGCAAGCTTGCGAGTCATTTGCTGCTAAGCAACAGCGCGATCTCTCTTTCCTTTTCCGCTCTTTGAATGGTAAGCCTTATGAACTGGTCTTCCTCGCTGAAGAAAAGCGCATCGCGCCATTCGTTGATGCCTGAGATTTCGTTGCCTTCCACACCCAAAATCCGATCACCGGGTAGAAGTCCGATTTGGCTGGCGGTGCTATTTTCCCCGACACTGTCTACCACGAGGCTACGTTCCTGACTGTTGGGATTCGCACGTTCTTGGATCTCGGCGTTTACCCGGGGATGAAAGACTTTTTTGTTTTCGCGAAGTTGAGTCACGATATGCTGTAGTGATCTTGTGGGGACAATGTAGCTAGAGTCTACATCTGGCAGAGATGCGACGCTAACCCCCATGAGGGTACCGTCGCTCGCGAAAACAGGAGCTCCACCTTCAGCAGGACCGGATGATATTCCGATGCGAGTGTAGGTGCAGGGGAATTCGATGTTACTAAAGCTGCTTTCTCGCCCTGTTACGATGCCGAGCTTGGGAGTTGGAGAGAGGTCAAGAGGGCTGGTTATCGCATAGGCCAGAGAACCGATGGGAGGCTCGTCATCAGAAGGAGTCAAATTTATGAATCTGATGCCGGGCGGGGGCTTTGCCACCTGCAAAATGGCAATATTTGTTCTTGAATCTGACGCAATTGGCACTGCCAAGAGCTGAAGGCCGTCCTTTTCAATACGAAGGCGCGGACCCTTTTGTGTAGGAACTGAGTTGGTTAGTACCGTTCCTTCCGCATCAATGTAGAACCCAGATTGGACCGTGAGTGCGACTTGCTCTTTACCAGCGTCATCGATGGTCTTTACCGCGAACTTTACCTTAACGACGCAGTCATGGTAATCTCGATACAGCTCTATCAGACGTCTTTCGCCAGGAATGGCCGACTTGTCCGATTCCAGTTCGCTAGGCGCGGCATCGACGAGAGCGGCGAGGAGCGAAAAGGCGATCCAAGCGAATGATCCGAGGCGAGGATGCATCAAGCTAGTAGTTCGGCTGCTGGCTTAGGATGTTCGCTGTGGCTGTCTGTCCGGCTACGTTTTTGGAAAAGGTAACGGGAGTGGTGTTGAGCTGGTATCCGTTTGCCGTTACGCCTCGGTTGCTGAGCTCATGGACTTGATAAATTGTATCGCTCGGATCGGACTCTTGAGGCGAATCGGCACTGTTCTCGACGCTCACAAGGAAGTAAGCATCTTGCCCCTCGCTTTCTTGGGCTGGGGCGAGCTCGTTTCTACTGGATTTAATTTCGTCGTCCGGACTTTGGTTAAAATGGGAAGCGTTGGTGACAGCGAAGAAAGTGAGCGCCACGGCTCCTGCGGCAGCGACCGGTGGGGCCGCTTTACGTGCGATTATCATGCAGGCGCGGCGGATGCGGGTATGCATGGGCTGAATGTGGACAAAAGTCGTTAGTTGTCGGCTTCGGAACTCCTGTTCGAATTTCTCCCAGTAGGCGGCATCCGGCTTTTCCAGCCGCTTGAGCTTTATGAGTTGGCTCAGGCGTTGGTCAGCTTTGGCTGCAGAGGCTGTTTTGGGGTGTTTGCTCATCGATTTCGGGCTACTGGACGTAGTCTTTCAGTTCGGCTTGCAGAAATTGTTTCGCGTAATGGAGACGGGAGCGGACGGTTCCGACAGATGTTCCGACGATCTCGGCTATCTCCTTGTGACTCAAACCGTCGATCTCGTAGAGAGTGATGACGGTTCGATGTTTGACGGATAGCTTTTGGAAAGCGTCGTTTAGCTTTTCCTGGAGCTCGTTCATCAGCGTGTTTTTGTCGGAATCGGAATCCGTCTTAAGTTGCTCGATGAAGCCTGCTGAGTGATCTTCCTCGCTCATCTTCTCGAAGCTGAAGAAGCGGCGTAGCTTGTTCTTGCGAAGATGTGTAAGGGTGGTGTTGAGGGCGATGCGGTAGAGCCAAGTGAAGAAGCTGGATTTGCCCTTGAACCTTCCGATGGATTGGAAGGCTTTGATGAACGCGTCCTGGGTGAGGTCGGAGGCATCTTCGCGGTTCGAGGTGAGGTTATAGACGACTGAGTAGATGCGTTCCCTGTATTTTGAGACTAGCTCGTCGAAGGCGTCCACATCTCCTTCCTGAACCTTTTGTACGATCAGAAGGTCGTCGTCGGCCTCCTGACGCCGTTCGGGCGTGGAAACCAAGGTCTGTTTGATAGCCTTGCTGATGCTCATCTAAGGGTTGTAGGGATAAGTTAGTCTTCTGTAGCTATACGCAAAATCGCGGAGATTTGAAGTCGCTTTTTTGCTTTTACCAAGTTTGAGCGACCTAGAGGGCATCCACTTGGTTCCAGAGCAGTTCGCTGATGGTGCGAAGATGAGTAGCTGAGGGGTTGTCTTCGAAACTTTCAATGGCTGCTCGGCCTTTTCCGATCTCGTCGAAGATCGTTTGGCGAACTTCCTCGAAGATCCCCATCTCACGAAGCTTCGCTAGCCAGTAGGGTACGTCAGCCTCAATGTTTCCAGCGAGCGAATCTCTCAATGTACGAGACTCGTCGACTGGGAGGCGATCTCGCATGAGGATCAAGGGCATAGTGGGTTTGCCGGTCGCGATGTCGGTGCCGAGCGTTTTTCCGATCTTCTCTTGGGAGCCGAATAGGTCGGTCATGTCGTCGTAAATTTGGTAGGCGATGCCGAGATGGCGACCGAAGGTGCCAGCAGCTTGTACATAGGCATCGTCGAATCCGGCAAGCCGTGCACCGAGGTTGCAGGACACGCGGAAGAGCTCAGCGGTTTTCAGATCAATGACGCGAAAATAGGTTTCCATGTCGAGGTCTGGATCGCCGCGTTGCATGGTTTGCAGTATTTCTCCGGTGCAAACTTGGCGCATGGACACTGCAATGTTGCGACAAACCTCGATAGTGGGAAACTGGGTGGCCAGGAAGACGGCGTGCGAGAAGAGGGCATCGCCGAGCAGCACAGCAGTGGCGTTGTTGTATTTCTTGGCTACGGTGGCTCGGTTGCGTCGGATTTCCGCTTCGTCCATGATGTCGTCGTGAACGAGGGTAGCGAGGTGGATCGTTTCCACTACGGCAGCGAGGCGCACCAGTTTTTCGTCTACTTCAGACTCCTTGTTCCAACCGCTGAAAAAGATGAGGGAAGGGCGGATGCGTTTGCCGCCGGTGTCCATGCTATAAGAGACGTGTTCGCGGATCTCAGGCTCGAACGCTTCGATCTGCTCCTCCAGGTAGGCGTCCAAGGCCTCTAGGTGGGGCTGGAGCAACTGGAACAGCTCGGGGAGCTGCTTGGTGGTGTCCGAGCGGGTAGTTTGAGTCGTGTTCTGCATCGATCGAAATAGGAGTCAGTATGCATCGCATACGACGGTCCCATTGCAAACCCGAATGCGTCGAGCGAGTCGACTTGAGGGAAGCTGCTCTAGACGACGCGGACCTTAGTAAGGTCTTGGCCGTCGATGATGCCGATCGGCCTGTTGAACTGGTCCACGACTATTAGGTCGTCGATGCTGTGTTTTTCGAAAGTTTTGAGAGCTTCTGCGGCGTAAGATCCGCTGGCGATGGTAATCGGTTTTGGCGTCATCACAGTGCTGGCAGGGCTGTCCAAGAAATTTGGGTGACTCAGGATGTAGCGACGAATGTCGCCGTCGGTCATGATGCCGGCGAGGGTGCTGTCGTCTTCTAGCAGGGCGACGCAGCCGGAACTTTTGGCGGACATTTCTGCGAGGCACTCTTTGCAGCTCGCTGACTTCGGTAAGGCCGCAAGCCGCTCGTTTGGCCGCATGATTTCGTCGACTTTTGGCGAGAGCACGCGGCCGAGGGCTCCACCCGGGTGAAATTTTGCGAAGTCTTCTCGGGAGATGGAATTGAGCTCGAGCAATACCATGGCTACGGCATCGCCGATGCCCATGGCGGCGCTGGTGCTGGCGGTTGGGGCGAGTGCGAGCGGGCAGGCTTCTCGCTCTACGATGTAAGCGAGGGTCGCGTCGCAGAGTAGAGCGAGGCTAGATTCGCTTTTGGCGGTGACCGCTATGGTTTGCACTTCGAATCTCTGGACCATCGGCAGAAAGCGCAGGAGCTCGGCAGTCTCGCCGCTATTGCTGAAGGCGAGGACTGCATCGCCTTGTCGGCAGAGGCCGAGGTCTCCGTGGAGGGCTTGTACGGGGTCGAGGAAGGTGGATGGCGCTCCAGTGGAGTTGAGGGTGCCAACGAGCTTTTGGCAGATGTGGGCGTTTTTCCCGACTCCGCTTAGAATGAGCTTATTGCCGCGAGCCAGTGTCTTGTGTAGAATTGAGACGACGTTTGCGAAACCTACTCCGAGCGAGTCGCGGGTTGCCTGGAGGGCGGCGATTTCGATGTCGAGGCAACGTCGGCCTTTGGCGATGATTTCAGGAGTTTCCATGAGTAGGGGACGCAAAACTGTGTAATCGGTATTTAGGACTTGGAAACGCGGCTTGGGATGCTGTCTTATGCACGGAGAGAGGATACTAAATGACGCTAAGGGCAAAGGCTTCCAGACTATTTTTGATAACGCTTTCGGGCTTACTGCTTATGGCGGGCTGTGCCCAGCAGAACTCGCTTGAGGTGTTGAACGAGGATGAGGATCCCATTTTTCGGCGTGCCCGGGACTTGTATGCCCGCGGGATGGAAAACGAGGCGCTGGAGAACTTCCTGAAGCTTATCCAGCGACGTAACGGCAATGCTCCTGAGTCGCATTTAGATGCGGGAAATATCTACTTAAAGCACCTGCAAGACCCCGTTTCAGCGATCTATCACTTTAAGCATTATGAGGCGCTTCTGAAGCGAAGCGACCGTGACGATGCTGTGGAGCGGATCGAGCTGGTGGAAGAGCGCATCAAAGCTGCCAAAAAGGAATTTGCCATGACGTTTGACGCCAAGGTGTACAAGGACCCACTTGAACGTCTCAAACTTTTGGATACGATAGAAGCTCTACGTTCGGAGAATGAATTGCTAAAACGCCAGCTTGTGACAGCACGCAATCGCTTGAACGAGCCACCTCCATCTGCAGTTGCTACGGTGGAACAAGCCCCCGTGCGTACGCTACGAGCGGACACGCCGGCGCGCATCGAGCAGGCTCGTCCTCAACAGGTTAGAGAAAATGTGGCATCGCAGCGTAGCTATACGATCCAACCGGGGGATTCGCTCTACAAGATTTCTCGCCAAGTTTATGGCGACGGGAGCCGATGGCGTGAAATCTTGAACGCGAATCGGGACGTAATACCTGACGAGGGGAGTCTCAAGGTAGGTGCCTCAATTCGGATTCCTTAGGAGAGTTGTCTCGTACCATCCGCATAGCGGTCGATCTTTCTTTTTCACTCAACCCGCAGGATGCGGCGGTCTCCAGCTGAGCCGCCAAGTCCTTTGCCGATGAGTTGGCTGCCGAGCGGAGACTTGGGAGTGAGAACGATGATAGGGCCAACCTCTGTTTGCAGTTCGAGTCCGCCGCGAGCCGGACCGATGAAAAATTGTTCGCGTCCCGCGTTTCCGAGCGTGGTGACAAGCGAGCCAATTGCAGCGGGCCCCGAGTTGGCTTCTTTGCTCAAAACCAAGTTGCGATAGGCCTGAAGGGCCGTTCTCAGGTCTTTTGCGTATCCAGCTTGGGCGCTGGCGACGTAGGAAGTCTCGAGAGCTCGGGTGTCGTACTTGTTTTCAGGGCGGGATTCTTCGTCGGTAGCCTCCTCGGCACTCTCCAATGCGGCTTTGGAGGCAGATGTGAGCTCTTGCTCAACGATGCCGATTATGCGATCTACTATTTCTTGCTTTTGCATGGGCGCGACAGAGGAAGCCCGATCGCGAAGCGTCGAACTAAGCCGGATCCAAATCGCGCGTGTCGTATTCGCAAGTCAACTTAGAGGTTTCGCCGAGCTTGTCGCTGAGAATAGTGACGAGGCTAATTTTTGCCCGAGCTTTTCGGGAGAGCATGCGAAGAAATTGTTGCCATTCCTTGTCGCTGGGAAGGCTGCAGGTGGCGTAGATATGGTTGGAATTCGAGTCGATCTCGCGCGTTTTCCCGAGGTTGGCTTGGGTCAGGCTAGTGAAGGGCTTGTAGTTGAGGCGTTGCAGGGAGATGTGCAGGAACGCCCAGCTGGCGAGATTGCAAAGGTTTAGTACGCAGGTGTCAGAGAATCCGTCGTCGGTGACGGTATTCACGAACTTGGGGGCTGAAAGCTTAAGCGATTTGTCGGTCGCTTCGACGACTTGACAATTTATCGCTTTAGAGAGGGGTATTCGAGTATGGAGAAACTCTTCGACGCGGTTTAAGGGCAATTCCATTGAGTGGAAACGATGGCACAGGCACAGGGAGTTGTCGAACAGGGAAAGAGATATTTACTGTTGGAAATGCCAGTCAGCCTGTACTTTACAGACTAATTACGTTGTATCCATAGAACCCAGTCTCCTGGTTCTGGCGTGAGGAAGATAGTAGACGCTTTCGTTATTTCGACCTGCCCTTTCCATTCTCCCGTTGTCGGGCTGAACCAGCGCGCGGTGCCGTTTGCGAACGGGAGTTCAAGATTGAAAGTGGTGAAAATGTCGCTCGCGCTGGCGTTTTGGTCTGAGTAGAAGCCCTGTCCTTTCTTGCCTGAGTGGCCATCGTGAGAGTCGGGGTTCGCGACGTAGATGATACAACGGTCGCTCTCGGGGGAGCGCATGGACTTCGCGAGTAGGGGCTTGTTGCCGCTCAGGGAATCGTCGGCGACCCAGCCTACGAGGGATCCGCAGGTTTCGCGGATAAATGTCTGGATGTGTAACAAGTCGTGCGCTCCTGACTTCAGGCGGGCGGAGTGGCACGCGTCGTAATAGCCAACGATGCCGGCGTGATGTCCTCGCCCTTGTCCGCTAGTATCGAGACCTTGGTAAGTGGGATGTCCGCCTGATAGCAAGACGCCCCAGAAAAGGCGTCGAAAGTAGTAGCGCGGCTGGAGGGGCGCGAGCTGGTACTCGGCACGGTCTTGGTCGAGCACAAGCGGCTTGTTGGTGAGGCTCGCATTTTCAGCGATGTAGGCTCCGTCGACCTGGCCGAGCGAAGAGAGGGAGGCGTAGGAGCACCACTTTTCGCGATCGAAGAGAAAGGTAGCGTAGCGTGGCAGCCCGCAAGTAATAAGGGAGTGCCACGGAGACTGTTCATATACCGTCTTCCCGAGTCGGGATAGAGCTTGAAGGGTGACGGCGCTGTCTTTAGCGGGATCGATATTTGAGGCGAGGTTCCAATGCACGTTGGCCAAGGAACTGAAACGCTCAGTTATATATGTCACAGCCAGATGGGTGAGGGGATCCCCTTCCTCGAAACGGTCCAGTTCCTCGCGATCTTCGGCGAAGAGGTCCAGCTGCAATTGCATGCGTGGATAGCGATTGAGAGCGTAGATCAGCCGTTTCTCTACCTCGTCCCAGAAGGACAGGTTGAGCTGCTTACGATGGCTATCGAAGAAATTGGCTGTAGATTTCGCGTTTTCAGCTAGGCGAACGCGAAGCTTCGTGAAACCGGCTTGTGCAGCCTGATCGATATAGGAGCTCCAGTTTTCCTCTTTTGGGGCGAGCAAGTTTTCTGCAATGTCGCCGCTATGGATGAAGTAGTTTCCGTTGTCGTAGACGAACTGCCTCGGGTCTTGTTGAGAGGTGCGAACTTTTCCGGGAAGGTCCGATTCCTCCACATGGATGTTACCGCTAGCGACACCTTTGCCGGCTGAGCTTTTGGCTTCCCATTTCCACTCGCCCGCCTCGGGGAGGTAGCATCGGGAGATGGCCTTGCCTTCTTGGGTGGCAAACGCTTTCGCCGAGATACGTGCACCAGATGGTAGGGAGAAGGTCAGATTGAGCGGCAGCGACGGTACGCGAGCGGTGACTACGTGTTCGCCGGCGAACTCGAGTTGATGGCATCCGCCGCGTTTTGCTGGATGGCTACCTGTGCTGAGAATATCCCGTTCGGTGGTGGTTGGCATGAATACAAGAATCGATGGCTTTTGCGGAGAAGTTGGAGGTGGCTCCCGCAGGTTGTAGTCCTGTATGTTAGGGGATTCGTTCTTCGTCAAACTCGATCATGTCGGCGAAGGTCATCAGGTCGACGCGCTCTTCGATGCCCATCTTCTTCTTGGCGGTGTCGAGTGCTTCACGTCCCATGGGGCTGAGCCCTTTTTGAACGACCTCGCGGTTCCACTTGGCGATTTTTAGGTCTTGGGGAAGAATCTCCGCAAGACGCCGATCGATTTCCGCATCGTCCGCGCTCTCGCGTACGATGGTTTCGACCTCGTCAGGATCGATCTCGAGGTGGAGGCAGAGGAACCTATCAAAGCCCTTCTTGTAGTTACGCTGGTAGGATTTTCCCAGTTCGCCTTTTACGGCCTTTTTCGCCTTAGCGATAAAGCGCGGCAGATGAAGAAGTCCGCATGCGTGCGGGATGTACGGGGAAGGGAGGTCGTAGTGAACGACGCCGGTATCTGGACGAGACATGATGTTTGCGGCTTGTATTCGGAGAGGCTAGGAATCGAGACCCTTTGCGAGGGCAGCAATAATGGTTTCGACGGGTTCTTGGCCGACCGCGAGTCGCATGAGTTCGGGGTTGATGCCTGCACGATTGAGGGTTTCTAGGCCCTCTTTCGTAATAACGAGCGAATAGTGGGCCAAGAAAATGTAAGGGCACAGCAAGGTGGAGCCCATGCCAAAGCTCGGGCCCTTGGGTAGTGGCGTCGCGTCAAAGAAAGCTCCGAAGTCGCCCTCTACCTCGAAGGAAATGAGTCCTCCGATGGCGTCGGGATGCCGGGCTATTTTTTCGAAATTCTTCCTAGAACGCCCCTGCTTTGCCCAGTGAACGACCTTCACCTTTGGGTGGGTTTCCAGGAAAGCGACTACTTCCGCAGTATTGCGATTTACGGTTTCGACGAGTTTAGCGTATCCGGGAAGTTGATATGCCAATCGCGAAAGATCGCGGGAATAGGGTGGTTCGACCTCTGCCTTGATAAAGTTGAGAATTGCGTCGCGGTCGGGGCATTGTTCGGTGACTGCGATAGCTCCCAGCATGACGTCGCCCTCGTTTGCCGCATATTTTGTGAGGCTGTTGACGATGATGTCTGAGAAAGGTGCGACGTCGATGTTTGCGGGCGAGGCCACCGTGGGGTCGACGATTAAGTAGGTCCCGTACTGTGTCGCCAGTTCTCGAATACGCTGTAGGTCCATGGTTTGGATGAGCGGGTTGGTGGGCGCTTCCGTGACGATGCCCGCGACGGTGTCGCCGTGTTCGGCGAGCGTCATTTCGAGATTGTCTAGGTCAAAGACGTCCAGCACCTCGATGTTTGCGGTGTGGTCTCCACTTAGTTTATCCAGGATGTGCATTGTATCGGTGTAGAGCCAACCGATCTTGATCCAGGAGTTACGGCCTCTCGGATATTGGATGGAACGGACCGCTTCGAAGGCTGCAAAGAACGCGTTCATGCCGGTATTGGTCAATACAATGGCATCACGTTCGGTGCCGAGCAGAGGCGATAGGGCGTCGAGTATCGCTTCGGTGGCGTCACCCTCGAAGAGCGCTTCTGTCTGTGGCGCTTCTCGCAATCCTTCGGCTACCAAGTAATCCTCCGCTTGGCGGCCGGATAAGAAACCGCCGACGTGCTGTAGAAAGCTCTTGGCTTCCTTGTTTAGGTCGGGATCGGTGTGTATCCGGATGCAGGATACTCCACGGTGTTTGATCAATTTGCTAGGCGTCGGCAGGAGGTGGGCTTGCAAACGCTTAGCCATGTTTTCGGAGGAAGTGGGCCAGAGGGAGTGTCCTGGTGTCTCGAAGAGGCGTTGCCAATGCGTTTCGATCTCCCGCAAGCAGGTATGTAGAACGAAGCGTGGGTATCCAGAGGTCAGTTTATCGATGGTTTCGGGGCGTTTCTCCTCGTAGCCAATTACGTCCGCCATAGTGGGTATGCTCACTGACACGGCGTGCAGCGAGTCTGGAATGGCTTGGCCCAAGGGGATGTGTTGTCCGGCTCTCATTGGATAGGTAGGCGGGCACTTTAGGGGGCGGCTTAGGCTTGTCCAGCGCTAGATCGCGAGAGCGGATTTCTCTTCCTTTCGGTTTGATGCACGCTGATTGGTCGGTATGACCAAGCGGATGAAGTTCGTTTCTTGGAATGTGAATGGTATCCGTGCGGCGGTAAAAAAGGGTGCGATGGATTTTTTTGAGGCCAATGGGGCCGATTTTATCTGTCTGCAAGAAACGAAGGCCACCGTGGATATCGTAAAGGATTTCGATTGGGGGAAGGGAGCCACGGTGCTTGCCAGTGAGGCCGTGAAGAAGGGTTACTCCGGCACGGCGATTATCGCCCGCGAGGAGCCGGAGTCGGTTTTTTACGGGTTAGGAATCGAAAAGCACGATGGGGAAGGGCGGGTGGTGACTGCGGAATATGCGGACTTCTATTTGGTGACGGTATACACGCCGAACGCCCAGAACGAGTTAAGGCGACTCGACTATCGCATGGAGTGGGATCGCGACTTTTTGACTTACGTCAAGAACTTGGAATCGACCAAACCTGTGATCTTCTGTGGCGACTTGAACGTTGCCCATACCGAGAACGACTTGGCGAATCCGAAGACGAATCGAAAAAACGCTGGGTTCAGCGACGAGGAGCGAGCTGGGTTCGACAACCTCTTGGCCGGCGGTTTCGTGGATACTTTCCGTGAATTCACGCAAGGAAAGGGCCACTACTCTTGGTGGAGCTACCGAGCCGGTGCACGCGCGAGGAACGTCGGGTGGCGGATCGACTACTTCCTTATCTCAGAGGCTTTGCGTCCGCAATTGAAGAAGTCGCGAATCCTACCGACGATTTTGGGATCCGACCATTGTCCAGTGGAAATGACTTTGGGCTGAAGCGGACTTAGTTAGCCGAATTTCGAATTCGAGGATCGGGCTTTCTCAGCTATGCCTCGTCTGATTCAGCGGTTTCCATATCCGATGGCGGGAAGCCACTGTAGTGCGACTTCGGGTATACGGCGCGGCGCTGGGAGCGGGGCTTTATAAGGCTGCCCAAGATGCCGCCTATGGCCAAACCAATAGCAAATCCGATCGCGATACCGAAGGCGGCATTACCAGGGTAGCTGCTTGCTCCAATCGCTCCGAAGGCCACACCCAAGAGCAAACCGATATTCGCTCCGAGTGGGGTTTGGGCACGACGGTCGCGGGAGCGAACTCTTACGCGGTCTGAGGCTCTAACTATAAGTAAGTCATCCATGTTTATTACCCCGATCGGTCCGTCGCGGGTGAGTGGCGTTTACTGCTTTTTTACTATATCGCTGTGCGTGGATTTGTCGATAGGGGAGTTGATTACATCGCAGTGGGGGAATCTTGCTGGATGTTTGAACTCACGGGCGTACAGCTGCTACGGTGAGGTTTGGGCTCGATCTTTAAGAAAGAATATCCTTGGTTAATGCCATGCCTTTGAAGAATGGGAGTTACAAAGGGGCCACTTGGGCGACCCGGCGTGCGTTACTCGACATGCTAAAAATGCGTGGCGAACTCTCCAGTCTGCAGATGGCGGAGGAGCTGGGCGTCTCGTCGATGGCGATTCGCCAACACATGCAGGAACTCGAAGCGGCTGGCGACGTTCATTCGGTTGATCGACCTCAGGGGAAAGGGAGACCGACCAAGTTTTGGTCCTTGGCAGCGGGAGCGGCGCGCCACTTCCCAGACCGCCACCGCGACCTGATGCTGGATCTTTTGAGTAATGTACAGTCGGTGCTCGGCGAGGAAGCGATGAATCGGTTGCTCGACGAGAGGGGAGATGAGCAAGTCCGCCACTACGGTGAACGGGTCAGAGGTCAGGATACCTTAGCAGGCCGCGTGAAGGAGCTGGCGAAGCTTCGCAGCGAGGAAGGCTACATGGCAGAGGCCAATGTGGTAGGCGACGGGGTTTTCACTTTGGTGGAGAACCATTGCCCGATTTGTGCTGCGGCTGCCGCTTGCGAAGGACTCTGTGCTCGGGAACTCAGTGTATTCGAGCGAGTGCTAGGTCCAGACTGCTCAGTAGAGCGTGTGGAGCATATTATCTCCGGCGCCAGGCGTTGCGCCTACAGGATTCGGAGGTAAGCCCCGGCAAATACGACTGGGGCGAGAGACTTTTAAAACCAGCCTAGACGCGTTTTGAAAGCAGGAGGTCGGCGTAGATGTTCAGACCAGCCACTTCGAAGGTGAAGCGGTACTGTTCTGCCGTTCCAGCGGTGCTGATCGCCATGCGTTTGCCTTGCACAACTGTCGGAAGCGTGAGCGTTGAGGGCAGCCCGAGATCGGCAAGCTTGTTTTTGAAGGTGCCGGCGAACATGTTGGTGAGTTCTCCGCAAACGTCGCGTACGACATCGTCATCGAGGTCTTCGCGATCAAGTCCGGTAATCTTCGCACCTGCTCCGTATGCGAAGTTTTCCGTCATGAAGAGGTAGCACACACCGTTAATCTCACCGGCGAATCCGACAGAGGAGGCGAACATGCGTTTCGAGTCATCCTTTGCGGGATCAATCTGTGGGCTGAAAGCTTGTTTACCGGAATAAGCATCCTGACCTACGCATGTACACTCCATGCTCGCCATGGTATCGATCACCTTGATTAGCGATGAGCTTAGAAATTCGTGGATTTTTCCGACGGGTACAGAAACGGACATGTTTGTGGGATTCTTGGTATCGGCTGCTCGATTCTCGGAGATTGCTTAGGAGTAGTTAGGTTTCCGAGTGATAGACGGAGCAAATGTAATGTGCGAGGTCAGCGTTGCAGCGAAAGTGGCTTTTGTCGATTAATCGGAACAATTCGCTGTAACTGAGACGTTTGCGAGTCTGATTAGCGGGAAATTTACTGCTGCTGGCTGCTTCTCTGAAAATCGGAGTTAAAGCTGCAAAAAGTTGAGGGCGAGGCTGGCCAAGCTGAGGAAAAGGAAGAAGCCCATGACGTCGGTTACGGTGGTGACCATTATGGAGGATGCCAAGGCGGGGTCGACTTTCACAGCCCGTAGTCCGATGGGGACGAGCACACCTGCCATCGCAGCCGCCAGTAAGTTCAACTGCATGGCAAGGCAAACCACTCCGCCAAGTACCCAGCTGCCCATCCAGAGCCAGGATATGAGGCCGACGGCCGTGCCGATTACCAATCCAGAGACGACCCCGATGGTGATCTCCTTGACGAGGACGCGTCGCCACTCGTTGTCTTCGATTTCACCAAGTGCAAGGGAGCGAACGACGATGGTAAGGGTTTGGGCGCCTGCGTTTCCACCCATGCCGCCGACGATAGGTAGGAATGCGGCTAGCATCGCGTATTTGATGAGGGTATCTTCGAACATGGACACCACCCACGCTGCGAGAAAGGCGGTGCCGAGGTTTATGAGCAGCCAGGGAATCCGGTTTTTGGCGGATCGCGTCCACGGGGTGGTGACCATTTCCTCGCCGCTCAAGCCGACCATGCGTTGCATGTCCTCCGTGGCTTCTTCCTGAATGACGTCGATTACGTCGTCAGAAGTTACGAGTCCGACGAGTTTGCCGAAGTCGTCGACGACAGGAAGGGCGAGGTAGTTGTACTTCTGGAAAATGTTAGCGATCTCTTCCTGGTCGGCGTGTACGCTAATGGAGCGGACGTCGTTGATCATGACGGCCGAGACCTTGAGTCTAAGGTCGCGGAATAGCAGGTCGCGCAAGCGCAGTACCCCCTGCAAACGACCGTTCTCGTCGACTGCGTAAACATACAGAGCGTTGTCTTGGTCCTCTTCCTCACCGCGCCGCACGGCTTCGCGAGCCTCGGAAAGGGCCATGGAGGTCAGGACGGTGTGTACCTCCGTCCGCATGATTCCGCCAGCGGTGTCCTCCGGATACTCGAGCAGGTTGGTGATCTCCTCGACATCTTGGTCGGGGAGTTGGTTCATGATGGACTGCAGGCGTTCTGGTGAGACTTGGCCGAGGGCGTCCGCGGCGTCGTCGGAGTACATCTCTGGGATGATTTCGGAGACGCGATCCAGCCTCATATTCTCCATGAGGTCTGTTTGGATCTCTTGAGGAAGCTCAGTTAGGATTTCGGCGACATGTTCGTCGCTGAATTGGCGCAGAACGTCACGTATTTCGTTGAGGTCGCGATCTTCGATCTCTTCGGCGACATCGCTCGGGTGCATCTCCTTCAACCGGTTGATATCGCGGTCGAAGGCGGTGCTGACAGCTTGGGTCTGTTCTTCCCGTTCCTCCATGTCTGTTGGTTAAGACAAATACTAAGGCTGGCAGCAAGAGCGCTATTTTGTCTTCACGCAAAAAAGCGGTTACGCCGTGCTTTGTAGCCTTGTGTGGTTCCAGAAGTGAGCTTGTATCCGGAATCACATGCCATTCCTCGACTGCGTACCTTACCAATGCCCTCTGTTTCTTAGGGGTGCGCATATTGAGACTATAGTGCCGAACCTGAGTCGCCGACGGTTTCCGGTTCGTTATCGTCGAGATCGGGTGGAGCTGGGGGATGGGGACTTCGTCGATCTCGATACGATGAACTCCGAGGGTAGCGAAAGTTCTGATACATGCGTTCTGGCGTTGCATGGCCTAGAAGGGTCTTCGGAAGCACCTTACGTGAAGAGCTTGGCGAAGGCTTTATCTGGAAGTGATTGGGATCTGGTGGCGATGAACATGCGTGGTTGTAGCGAAGAGCTGAATCGAACTTTGCGCTTTTACCATAGCGGAGAAACGGGTGATCTAGGGGAAGTGCTTAGCGTTCTCGAACATAGGTACCGCCGCCTGTTTCTTTTCGGGTTCAGTCTCGGCGGAAATGTCGTGCTTAAATACATGGGTGAGAATCCGTCTGCGATCAATCCGATCGTGAAAGGAGCTGTAGCGGTTTCGGCTCCGATAGACCTTGAGGGTTCAGCTTTGAAAATCGGGGAGAAAGAGAATCGGTTCTATATGCGTCGATTCATACGCTTGTTAAGCGAAAAGGTGGAAGCGAAGGCGAAGGTGTATCCAGAAGAATTGGACGCGATAGGTGTGCGTGACTTGCAAAGCTTCCTAGCCTTTGACGGTAGGTATACGGCGCCGCTGAACGGCTATCTGAGCGCGGAAGACTACTGGCGGAAGTGCAGCGCCTTGAATTGGCTGCAGGATATTCGTGTACCGTCCTTATTGATCAACGCGCGTAATGATCCGTTTTTATCCGAGGCGTGTTTTCCTGAAAGTGTTGTGCTTGAAAACTCTGCTCTGTATTCAGTTTACCCTAACAGGGGAGGCCACTTAGGTTTCCCATCTCGAAGGGAAGTAGATCGAGCTTGGCACGAGGCAGTGGCCTTGCGCTTTTTGGAAGAGCTCTAGAGCTCTAGGTCGAGCTGCGGGATCGGCTTGGATTCGGGCGGTGTGAGGCACTTTGGTCCTTCGCTCCGGTTGTTGTTTACGATAGGATTGGCGGGCTGGCAGCTCATCAGTTCGGATTCTATCGGAGACAGGAGTTCGTGTCGCTCATTTGGACCGAGGTTAGCCATGCTTGGCTCTAGCCATTGCTCCAAACGATCGCCCGCGAGGATTACGGGCATTCGCTCATGATACTTTGCCATGAGAGAGTTGGCGTTTGTCGTTAAGATGGTGTAGCTGTCGAACCTTTGCTGGTGGTCTCCGACCCACGTTTCCCAGATACCGGCCATGAGAAAGACGGAGTCGTCGGCCATGGAGAAGAAGTAAGGTTGGTTAACTCCTTTGGACTTTTTCCATTCGTAGAAGCCGTCAGCGGGGATCAGGCAACGGCGCCGCTGGAAGGCAGCTCGAAACGACGGCTTATCAGCGACCGTTTCGGACCGGGCGTTGATCATCGGAGCCTGGGTTTGAGGTGTTTTTGACCAGCTTGGTATCAGTCCCCAACGCAAGTAGGCAGCTTGCAAGCGATCTGGTTTTTCAAATGACTTGCGCAGAACGAGATTGTTCTGTGTCGGGGCGATGTTGAAGCGTGGGCCTATGTTGCTTACCGATTCTGGAGCGGTCTCGAGCAGGTAGTTGCCCAGCTTTTCGGCAACATTGCTCAATCCCTTCCTCAAAGTGTATCGCCCGCACATATTTGGCCTCTACAATGCGCCTATCGCCAGTCACTTACAATCCGTAAGTGGTCAAAATGTAAAAAAATCTGACGCTTTCGTGGCTCTTAATTAAGCTCAGCTTCGTCGATTAATTTTTGGATACGAGGCACATGCCTTTTGTTTTGGCGTTTGGCACGTTTAGTGGCGATATCGATAGCGGCGATCCGGTAGGCTTCTCCGAGAGTGGGGAAGTTTAGGATGTTCTCCAAAAAGATATCGATGTCGTTGCCGTTGAGGATGGCCATCTCGCCGACGTGCACGAGATCGGTGGCGCCCTCAGCGACGATGTGAACTCCGAGTAGTTTCTTGCCTTGTGGGTCAGCGATCATTTTTAGCATACCGTCTTGTATGCCGGCGATCTGTCCGCGGGCTACCTCTTCGAAGCCAGCTCGGCCGATTATGATGTTATCGCCGTATTTTTCCCGGGCCTGTTCCTCGGAGAGTCCGACGGAAGAGAGTTCAGGCACTGAGTAGATACCGATGGGGACAAGCTCAATGGCGTGGTGCGGTGCTTTGCCGAGTATATGGCGGACGGCTCGGCGACCTTGCTCCATAGAGACGGAGGCGAGGGAAGGGGGACCGATGACGTCTCCGACAGCGTAAATGCTGGGCACGGAGGTCTGGTAGTTCTCGTTTACGGAGATGACGTTGTTGCGGCCTAGGACCATATTTACAGTCTCGAGGTTGAGGGGTTCGACGTTGGCGAGTCGTCCTTGGGCGACCAGCATCTTGTCACTTGTCAGTTCTTCTCCGTTGTCGAGTTCGGCGTGGACTTGGAGTCCATTCCATTCGACGCTCTTTACTTTGACGTTGCCGATGTAAGTGCCGCCGTTTCGGGTGAAGTTGTCTAGAAACTTGGTAGTTAGCTCTGGCTCCATGAACATGAGGGGCCGCGGCGTGCGGTCTACCATCGTTACCTTGACCCCTAGTAGTGAGAATATGGATGCGTATTCTGAAGCGATTACGCCGGCCCCGACCACTGTCAAAGAACGGGGAAGGTATATCATGCTGAGGATAGAATCGCTGTCCAGGATGTGCTCGTGGTCCACAGGTATCTCTAGTGGAGTGCGGGGACGGGAGCCGGCCGCGATGACGGTGTGCTTTGTTCCCAGCACGGTTTTCTTCCCTTTAACTGAGGTTACGAGCACGGTGTTCGCGTCGATGAAACTGGCCCGTCCGAGAAAGACTTTGCCACCGGAGGCTCCGATGTGGCTGGAAATGAAGGAGGTGTAGGACTGGAGGACCGTGTCGAGACGCTTCATCAAGGTGGAGACTTCCATGTCATCCTTGAGCTTGAAGTCGAAGACGTCCGCGTTTCGCTTGAGGGTTGTGATTGTGAGGGCGGCTTCGCGGAGGGTCTTGCTGGGGATGGTGCCTAGGTGCACGCAAGTTCCACCGACCGCGCGTTCGCGTTCGACGATTGCGACTTTGAGACCTGCCTTGGCGGCCTGGTCGGCGGCTTTTTGTCCGCCCGGTCCGGAGCCGATTACGATGAGATCGAAAGTTTCGTCAGGTGTCATAGCTCCATGGCGGATACTACCGCTTTCACGTCGTCTTTCTTAGTGAGGAGTTCCTGAAAGTCATCTTGGTAGAAATTGAGATATTCGACGACGGGATCCCGTCCGAGCTCGATGATGTTCGTTCCGACCGGGTTTACGATCCAGTTTGCGAATCGTTGGGAGAGGTAGGTGGCTGCACACTCGTCTTTAAAGGTGGGTGCGGTGGTGTACTTCTGGTAGTAGACGGTCGTTATCTGGAGTTGCTTGGGTAGCTTCCAGTCGATGGCAACTTTGGTGGCGACCTTTGGGCTCAGGGCGGCGACGATTTGCTTTAGCTCCTGGTCCTCCAAGGTGACGCCCATGCGTTCCTGTTCTTGAGCTATTAACTGCAGGCATATGGGGCGGCCCACGGAGTGGAGGAGGCCGCAAAGGAATTGGCCTTCGACATTGCGTCGTCGTTTGCGGGCAATTTCCCGACCGTAGGCTCCTGCGGCGAGGGCGTGGCGAAGGAGGCTTTTGATTTGTTTCTCGAAGCCGGGCGCCTTGAAGATGTCGCTCTGGATCGATACAGCGATGGCGATCTCGCCGAGCAGTTTCATTCCAAGCCGCGTGACGGCTTGCTGGAGGGAAACGATGGGCTCGCCGCTGGCGTAACCAGCTGAGTTGGCAATGCGCAAAGTTTGGGAGGCTATAGACTGGTCTCCGTGAATGAGCTTGGAGAGCTCCGCCATGTCGGCGTTTGCGTCATTGGTGAGGGCTAGAATCTTGCTAGCGACAGCTGGCATGACAGGGAGCTCTAGTTTCCCCGTCTTGATTCCCTGCACGATGGCGTGTGCCACCGTTTGTGCGGGAGAGGTTGTGTCTTGCTGGTCAGGCATTTGAGGAGCTGTAGCTTATGATTGTTAGGGGGAGACTCAGAAAACGGGAGTCTCGTAATACACCTTTCTTTCTATTCGGCACAACCTATAGCCTTATTAAGTAAAATCCTCCTTATCCCTCGAAGAAGAGCGCTGTGGAGCGCTAGGGTGATCGTTTCTCAAGAAGAGGTGTTTCTGATCGGCTTGAGTGTTATTACGCAGCAAGTTCGGTGAAAGTGTTCAGAACCGCATGCGTTGGCCGATTAGAGCTTATCCACTGATTGTCAGAAGCCAAAGTGTATAGCGCCCCACAAATGAATCAAAGCATGCCCACTGAAAACATACCAACTGAGCGTTTGGACAATCTAGCGAGGGAGGCGGTAGTCACCGTCTTCGATTCAATGGTCGGAGAGGACGTGACGTGGAAGGATGCCAGCTGCCTCATCGAGAACCCTGCGGGCGACATGCTCAATAAGCTACCCATCGCCGATGGCCTTTATGCGATTGTCGTAAGTTGGGTAGGAGATGCCTCGGGAAAGGTCATGCTAGTATTGCCGAAAGCGGCAGCCGAGCGATTCGCGCTTAAACTCTTTGATTTGCCCAGTCTTGATTGGTTGGAGGGCGAGGACAGCGAGTCTGCCTTGCAGGACACGCTTGGCGAGCTGGGGAACATGATGGTTGGGCTCGTCAAAGGCGGGCTCACTAAATGGTACCCGAATTTGGCTCTGACGACCCCCAAGGTGCTGAAGAATAGGCGCATGAAGGTGGACACCGCTGCGATGAGCTTTCGCCGCCAATACATTTTCGAGGGATTCGGCAGCGAATTGATGATCGATTTTTGCTGCGAGTAGCGAGGACTTCGGTATCTTCGAGTTCGAACGACGGATTTGCATAGGGCCACTCGGGACCTAGAGTCGAAATCGGATTTGACGATGGGCGAAAATCGGCACACCTATTGCCTGACCGATGCGGATTTTTACAAATGAAGTGGCGACGGAGAACGCTTTGAAAAGAGCGGACGACCATGTGAAGGCCTTTGCGTGGCAGGACCCGCTCGCCTTCGGACGTCTTGTTGCTGGCAACGACCTCGAAACCTTCGCCAATTCCCGCTCCTTCGCCTACGCTGCGGCTTCCTGGGACGAGGACAATGTGGTCGAGGAAGATTTCAAGCTACGAAATATGGAGCTGAGCTCTGCCTTCGAATCGGGCGAAGATGTCTGTCTGCTTTTCGGCGGGAGCCTGACCGACCAACTGCAGCTGGCCCAGATTCTTGGATGGCTGAGCGAGCGCCCAATCCCGGAACAGGCAAAGGCCAAGCTCATGCAAGTCGATGGATCTCTTTCAGTTTTTGGCGACGGCGCCTTACTTGAAATAGCCAAGGTAGCGGAGTCGATTCCTGCTGGAACGCACGCGATCTACGCCATAGCCTGGGACGCAGTATCGGGATCGGATCCGTTTGCCGTTGAAGCTGCTTTGGAGCGTGCGTCGTTCGAAGGGCTGGCTTCGCTCGCCGCGGGGTTAGCACGTTGGCTTCAAGAGTTGCCGAGCCAAGAAAATGGGCTCTCGATTTCGCAACTGCAGACTCTTGACGCAGTACGATTGGGCGTGACCTCGCCAAGGGATCTATACGCTGCGGTACAAGCAACGGAAGAGACGCCGTTTCGCATCGACTGGGAGTTTTGGGCAGTGATCGATGGGCTTTGCTCGGGCAGCGATCCGCTGCTGCGAACTGTCTCCGGAAGCCCTTTCCTTTGCCCGCCGCGCGATCTCGCTTTTGAAGCCTTCGATGCACAGCTGCTCGAGTTGACGCCGCGTGGCATAGCATTGCTATCTGGCAGCGGCAATTACCTTGGTGGTTCGTTCCCCGAGCGTTGGCTGGGTGGTTTCAAGATCGATGCCGAGTCTAGTGTATTCTGGGACTACGCCGCCCGAAAGATCGTGGGTACGGTAGATGTTTGAGCTAGAAATTCGCCCCGACTGGAGCCTCTAGGCACAGCGAGTCGATCAGACTCACTATTTCGCTCACGTCGGGCTTCGCCAATTGAGCGTCTGCTCCTACGGATATGCATTTCAGGGCCATCTCCTTGTTGATGAGAGAGGAGTACACGACAACCTTTGGTGGGAGATTCGAACAGGCTTCCGTTTTGACGCGGCGACAGAGGGTGAGCCCGTCCATCTTTGGCATCTCGATATCGGTCAAAACGAGATCGTAGGGTCCTTCGCCATCGAAGTCCTTCTCTCTAATGCGTTTTAACAGGAAGTTGTAGGCGTCCTCCCCATTCTCGAAAGCGTCAACTTGTACGTAGCCGGAACGGTTTAAAATGTCCTGTGTGATGCCGCGCACCATCTTCGAGTCTTCTGCGTAAAGTATGCGTACCGTTTCGCGCTCTGGGCGTGCTTCGGTGGATTCCAATACTCCAACGTTGCCGTGGGATGCAGGTAAAAGGGAGAGCATAAGGCGCTCGAGATCGAGTATGACGATAATATTGTCCTCGAAAGTGACTGTACCAGTCGAATAGCCACCGGCTCCCTCGCTCGTGACCTTATCGTTGAGCGGTTCGAAATTCTCCCAGGAAGTACGGTGGATCTTGGAGATGCCGTCGATCAGGAAAGCGGTGGTTTGCTTGTTGAAAGTGGTAACGAGGACAAGTTGACGCTCGGGGTGGATAGCCTCTGGATCGAAGGGGATGCCGAGCGACATCTTCAGATCCATCAGCATGATGGGTTTGTCCTGGATGTGGATCATCCCGATCGTGCCGCAAGGTGCCTGAGCGACTCCAGTTATGTCTACGCTAGAGCGGGCGAGTACTCGTTGAACCTTTGAGACGTTGATTCCGTAGCTAATCGAACCGAGGTAGAATTCGATGAACTCGACCTCGTTGGTGCCAGACTCGAGTAGGATCGAGTCACGTGAGCTGTTGAATGTTGCCATTGAAAGAGCGTTGAAAGGGGACTTGGGGAGAGGATGGGTAAAAAGCGAGAGACCGCCGTAGGCTCAATCGGCTCAAATGCGCGGTTTTTAAGTCGTAAACCTGAAAAATCTAGGGTCATGCCCCTGATATCTGTGCGTAATTCTCATCAGGCCTCAGAGAAGAATTCGCAACTTGTGGGATTTCGCATAGATTTTTCGGATGTTTCACGCAAGCTACCCCGCCGAATGAACAAGTACGTAGTAGGTCAGCGATTTGTAAGCGAACCAGAGCCGGAGCTCGGATTGGGAATTGTGGAGGAAGTTGATGGATTTCGCGTTTCTCTGGGGTTTCCTGCATCGGGTGAAAGCCGGATTTATGCGGCCGGAGCTTCGGTTCTGAAGCGGGTCCTTTTTCGTGAGGGAGAGCGCGTCAATTCGAAGTCGGGCATTGCATTCACGGTTGAGGAAATCGAGGACGCGGAAGGCCTCGTGACTTACAGAGGCGACGGGCAGGCCATCTGCGAAAACGAACTTGTCGCTGCCGGCAGCTTTAACCATCCCCAAGATCGTTTGATGGCCGGACAGGTCGACGACAACGACGTCTTCGATCTTCGCCAACGAGCTCTGCAACTGCAAAACCAGCTACGCAGCTCCGAGTTGCGAGGATTCTTTGGCGGGCGTTTGGATCTGATCCCGCATCAGTACTATATATTGAAGGAAGTCTCGTCTCGTCAGCTCCCGCGGGTGCTGCTCTCCGACGAGGTGGGACTGGGCAAAACGATCGAAGCGTGTTTAATCCTGCAGCGCCTTCGGGCGGTCGGCCGTGCCGAGCGGGCGCTTATCTTGGTGCCTGAGGCTCTCGTCCACCAGTGGTTCGTGGAATTACTACGCCGTTTCGGGCTATGGTTTGGCATATTCGACGAGGCTCGCTGTCGCGCGTTGGAAGCAAGCAATGGTGGCGAGAATCCATTCCTAGACGAGCAGCTTGTACTCTGCAGCGTCGACTACCTAGCTCATAGCGAAGTGCGCAGCGCACAAGCGATTGACGCGGGTTGGGATATCGTAATCGTGGACGAGGCCCACCACCTCGAGTGGTCTCCAGAGGAATCGAGTTCCGAGTATGAGCTCGTGGATGCTCTGGGCAAAAAAAGTCCCGGACTGTTGCTACTCACAGCAACTCCTACTCAACTCGGCTTAGCGGGTCATTTTGCTCGCTTGCGCTTGTTGGACCCTGACCGGTATTCGGATTTGGATACGTTCCAAGAAGAAGTCGCTGACTTTGGACGGGTGGCTGAAATAGCTGGAAAAATCATTGACCAAGAAGCCTTGGAGAAAGCGGACGAACTTGCTTTGCATGAGATTTTTCACCGAGATCTAAGGGGCCTGAAAAAACGTCTCCAAGATTTGGCGACAGGTAAGAAAGGAGCACGGGAATCTTTATTGAAAGCTCTGCTCGATGAGCACGGCACCGGACGCGTGGTGTTTCGGAACACGCGCTCGAACATGAAAGGCTTTCCCAAGCGTATGTACTGTCCCGCTCCACTAAAAAGTGGGGGAGACAAGGTACTGCTTGCCAAACTTGTGCGTGAGCTCGAGGCGGAATCAACGAATGGCGAGTCGGATATTCGCTACAACTTCAAAGGCGACCCGCGGTTGGCTTGGCTCGTTTCCTTTTTGAAGGCCCGCAAAGGTGCCAAGACGTTGCTGATTTGTAAGTCGCGACAGAAGGCTATCGCGCTCGACGAAGCCTTGAAAGAGTTGCTCAACATCAACGTAGGCCTCTTTCACGAAGAACTGCAGCTGGTTCAACGCGACCGCAATGCCGCTTGGTTCGCGGAAGAGGATGGGGCTCAATTGCTGATTTGCTCGGAAATAGGAAGCGAAGGGCGCAACTTCCAGTTCGCCCATCATTTGGTACTTTTTGACCTACCCATCAATCCTGGCCTCTTGGAGCAACGCATCGGTCGCCTAGACCGTATTGGACAAACAAGCACAATTCAAATCCACGTTCCCTACGTGGTTGGCTCGCCCCAAGAGTGTATCGCGGAATGGTGTCATCAAGGGATCGACGGTTTCGAGACCTGCGTGCACGGCGGCTCAGAATATTTGGCAAAGTTTGGACAGTCGCTCGTGTCATTGGCTATTGAATACGGATCTAGCAAGAAAGCGAATCGCGACAAACTGGAGGCCTTCATAGAAGAGACACAATCTTTCCGCGAGGAGATTTCGGCTCGGCTTGCTAAGGGACGTGACCGTTTGTTGGAGTTAAACTCCTTCGATGCAAACGTGGCGGACGATGTGGTCCGAAAGGTTCGGGCTGCGGAACACGACACGAGGTTGAAGGCGTTCCTCTACGATCTATTGGACTTTTATGGTGTTAGGGTAGACGAGCAAGAGGATGGAGATGTGATCTTCGATCCGTCGCATGCGTACGTGGAGTCATTTCCTTCGCTCCCTCCAGAGGGAGCTTTGGCTACCTTTGAACGTCAGCGAGCGATCACGCGCGAGGACATGATGTTCGTCACGCCTGACCATTCATTGGTTAGCGACTCGATCGACTTGCTGGTGAATTCTGAAAAGGGTGTATCTGCTTTTTCCTTACATGAAAGCGATGAACCGGGGCTGAGTGTCGAGGTGGTTTTTGTAGTCGAGACCGTTGCCTTGTCCCATTTGCATGTGGACCGGTTTTTGTCGCCGACGCCCGTACGCGTAGTTGTCGATATTCGCGGAAGCGATCTCTCGGATGAACGTCCGTTGGACTGGGCGGAAGAGAATTTGGAACCGGGTGATATCAACCGTTTTCTCGAGCGTCCAGGATTCAACCGACAGTTTCTCGAAGCCATGATCGGAGGGGCGGAAGAGATCGCGAACAAGCGAGCCAAAAGCCTGAAAGCTTCCGCCAAGGCGAAGGCCAAGAAGGTGCTCGAGTTCGAAATCGAACGGCTACAAGACCTGCAGAAAATTAACGATAACGTGAGCGAAGAAGAAATCGCGATCGCTAAAGCGGAGCTCGCTGGCGTGAGGGAAGCGATCGACGAAGCTCGGCTGCGGTTGGATTCGCTCCGCCTCGTCGTTGAAGGAGAGGTCGACGGGCTCCAGCCAAGCTGATGAGTTGCCACATTGAACCTGCCGCGCTAGCATTTTTCCTATTCTAATCGATAGACGATGAAACGAATTGTGATGATGGGTGATGAGGTTTGCGCCGACTATTGTCCGGTGCTTGCCGCTCTGCTAAAAGAGGAAGCTGAGCTTTGGCTTGCACCCAAGTTCGCTGGGACTTCAGTGGACCACTTGGTAGGGGCGAGGGAGTGGGTGTTGCCTCGTCAGCCGCAGGTCGCGGTCTTCGCGTCCGGTGCATTGGATACGCGTAAAATCTGTTTCGGCGAAAACGAACGTTTAGTGCCCTTAACCGCCTTCGCCCGAAACGTGAGATGCACCCTGAAGATCGTGCTCGAGCAGAGCACTTCGACCCCCGTTTGGGTGACCATGCCTCCTGTAGACGTACGTCGCGTGAAGAGAGAAGAAGAGTTCGGCTACGACAATGAGACAATTTCTCTGTACAATGAAGAGGGCAAGGCCGTCGCTCGCATGCTCGGCGTGCCAGTGGTCGATCTCTATGGAATCGTGAAAGCGGCCTCGCGAGCGGATTCCTGCCGCCCGGACGGCGTTCATTTCGACGAGTGCGGGAGCGATTTTATCGCCAATGCAATGGCCAAGCACCTGCGCGGAATTTGCGCGAAAACATAGGGTTTTCATCGTAGTTAGGCTGCTCTTAGTGGACATAACCTAAGAAAACTTAGTAAATTGAGCGCTATACTCTATTGTTTTGCTGAGCGGATGCGCTACAACAGTAGGGAGATGTCTTTTGATAGCGCCATCCCTGTGAACCGCATTGCCTATGCCCAGAACGATAGTTTCGGCCAGGAATCGCGTGGGCAGAGCGCTTTCGAGTCTAGAGAAAACAACTCACGAAGCCGCCAATCGGTTAACATCTCGCAAGATACTCTCTTGAAGGTGGCTAGGGCTAAATTGGGGCGGATGGTGGATCATCGCCGCGGTTACAATCAGCAGGGTGCAATAGCCGGCGAAGTTGCGGTTGGTACCCTCTTGTCTACCAAGGCTTAGCAAGCAGATTCGCATTGGCAAACGCAGTCCGAGTAGGCAGCTTTTGCGATGATGGAATTTATCAATAGTCTCCTCTACGCTACCGGACTTTCTGGATTCTTCGCCTCCCGCGCCTTTCTCCCCGCTTTCGCCGCAGCCTTCGCCATGAAATACGGGCATCTAGTGCCTTGGCTAGGGAACATCGAGTTTGTTCAGAAGATGGCGGATGCGCCGACCTGGTTCACTCACCCGGTGGTGGTTTGGGGACTCGGAGCACTAGCTTTAGCAGAGATGTTAGCAGAACGATCTCCGGAAATTCGCGAGCTTTTAGACGAGGGTTTGGTGTACGCGAAGACGGGGCTTTCCGCTGCGACGAGCTATGGCCTGCTGAGCGCAGCGGATGCGGCGGTCGTGGGAGACCTGGTTTCGCAGGCGGGCTTCCTCGATTCCATCCCGGCTGCTATTTCGGGGGGCCTGACCTTTTTCCTGACCCTGACGAGGAATGGCGTGGTAGGAATTCTGAGCGAAGCGGACGAAGACGACTCGCTGGGGATGCGAAAGTTTATCAGTTGGTGTGAGGATGTATGGGCGACCTTCGGGGTTTGGGTTTTGCTGGCGATCCCGGCCGCGGTGCTGCTACTCAATGGCGTTGTATTTGGTATACTCTTCGTGATCCGCAAACGTCACGAGGGTAAAATGGAGGCGTCACGTGTCGAATGTCCTAAATGCCAGACGCGAATTAACTGTTTTGCGACGGCTTGCCTGAATTGCGATACGCCCAACGAAAATCCAGTGGCCCTTGGCTTTTTGGGCGGAATGTTGGAAGAAAAGCAAAGCGACCTCACGGCTCAGAAGGTGCGTCTGATCGAGATCAAGCGTTCCCCGAAGTCGGGAGAGAAGGTCAAAGGACGTGGGGCCGACATCATTTGTAAGGAAGATGGCGTCGCGATCTTTGGGGATCGGGAGGTCAACGAGCAGTATTTCAAGACGGTGGATGATCGATTGCCTAAGGTGTTGATCGTATCGGCCGCTCTCGGTTTCGTGCCGATTCTAGGACTGATCGCTGGTGTTATTTATTACCGGCTCCAGCTAGTCGCCCCGTACCGCCGCTACTTGCCCTGGAGCAAAGGCTTTTTGACCAAGTGGCTTGTTCGACTCGTACTGCTCATTCTCGCGGCGTTGCAGATTGTGGGCTTTGGTATCTTCGCGGTGCCGGCCATGGCTTTGATCAACCACTGGATGTATCGGGGCGCTTTCCGCTCGGGACTGAAGAAAAAGGACCTGATCTAGGAGCAGTGCTCTTGTCGAAGGTAGAACGGCTCGTTTATCGACCATTTTGATTTCGTATTGTGGCTTGGCGTTGGTGGAGAAGCCGCGCTGCCGAGTCAGAGGAAATTAGACTACTCCTATTGTTTGCCGTAGAGCAGTCCGGCTAGCGCTAGGTACGGATTTGGGCGAGGGTCGGCGTTTTCGTCATCGTTCTTGCCTTCGTTGCTATCGCTGGGCGATGCGGCGAAAACTTGGCGGGAGGACGTTATTTCTCCCTTTGCTTCAGCGTCGGGCTGAACGCCTGTTTTCTGGCTATCCTTCTCGTTCTTGCCTGCCAGTTTGCTGGAAGCTTCCGTTTCCATACTAGAGGCAGCCGCGGCTACTTTTAAGTCTTGTCCGGAGGGATCGGCTGGAGCCAGAGCGGCAGCTCGGATCTGTTGGGCCTTCTGGGCGGTCTCTTCTGGCGTGCGACCAGGAGAAGTGTCGATTTTTACATCACCGCCAATTGCATACTGACGTCCATCGGGACCGGTTTGGAAAACGTAGTTGGGGCCGCCGAGAGCCAAACTTCCCGCTGCGGCCATGTGAGCTTGTTCGTGGGCCCGAACTTCAGAGTCGCGTTGCTTGAGCTTTTCGACCTGCTCCTTTTCAGCTGCTGTGAGTTTCTGGGGGGTTGAGAACTTCTCCTCTTTCTGCTTCTTCTCCTTTTCGCTTTCGAGGGTGTCCTGGGGGGCAACCGCCGTTTCATCGCTTCCGAGCGAGGCAGAGCCACGGTCACCCCGAGGGTTACCTTGCACGCCGTAGTAGGCGAAATTTACGCTGCTGATGGTTCCGATCATCTCAGAATTTTCCCAAGGCACGTGGCCTTGAGTGAGTAATCGTCCCTGCCGATGAGAATTTTAGCCGAAAGCTTAGCAATCGGCGATGATTGCTTGGACCCAGAATTGCAAAGCCCCCAGCGGTTAGGCTGAGGGCTCTGGTTGTATTCGGGATTTTGGTCCCTATTTTTTATTTAATTCGAGACAGGCTATCTTAAGCGTGCGAGCGTTTCTTCATCTGGCGTGGTTTCAAACGGGAGCCAGTCCCCCGGCGCAGCTCGAGCGCTCCTAGAAATCCGAGTGCTACGATGACCGCAGTACTCGCTGTTAGCATTTCCGAACCGCTGTAGAGGTTCAGAATTCCCAGACCGGCTGCGAAGGCGATCAGGGAAGCTACGATTATGTGTCTGGTGTAGTGTGTGTTCATTGTTGGAAGCTGGTGTTGCCAGCGTGTACACTATATCGGATTTCATTTATAAGTTGAAATACTAATAAATTATGCAATCCATAGTTTGCGACTATGGAATTACATCAGCTCAGGTACTTTTTGGCGGTAGCGGACGAAGGAAACTTCACCCGCGCAGCGGAGAAATGCTTTGTTTCTCAGCCCTCGTTGAGCGCCCAGATCATCAAGCTCGAAGGGGAACTTGGGCAAAAGCTCTTCAATCGATTGGGGCGTCGGGCCGAGCTAACGCGAGCGGGCGAGTTCTTGGAGAAGCGGGCTCGCAACATCTTGATGGAAGTCGAGAACGCCGAACGTCAGATCAAGGAGAATGAGGAGGACATAACTGGTATCGTCAAAGTGGGTGTCACCCCGTCCGTGACACCATACTTTATTCCCCCTCTGATCCGGATGTGCCGTGAGCGGTATCCGAATTTGGAGATTCATGTGCAGGAGAGTTTACGTCGTCGATTGATCGACGATGTTTCGGGAGGTTTGATCGAAGTGGCGATTTCTTCGTATACGGGCGACACGCCGACCATCGATGCAGAGCCGATTTTGCGGGAGGATCTGGTGCTAGCTGTTTCGAAGCATCATCGTTTGGCGACGCAGGAGTCTAAGGTTTCGATAGACGATTTCAAAGACGAGCCTTTAGTTATGCTCGGTGAGTCGGCGACTTTGGGAGACAAGGTTTTCGATTTCTTCGATCGTATGAACATCGAACCGAAAGTGGTGGGGCTTTGCTCGCAGGTTCGCTCCGTTAAAGAGATGGTGAATCTCGGTATGGGTGTCGCGATCTTGCCTGCGATGGCCAAGGAGGAGCACCTGCCGTTTGATATAGTGTACCGCTCGCTGGTCTCAGAACGGATGACGCGTTTGCTTTTTGCGCTGACGCACTCGCGCCGGTACTTGTCACCCGGTGCACGTGTATTTGTGGATTTGATACGCGAGGTAGCGTATTCGATTGACGCAAAGTAGAGCCACTGCGGACGCTGGCTAAAGCTCCTCGACTCACGAAAAAAGGACGCCTGCGAGAGGCGTCCTTTGAGGGAAGGTAATGGTCTCTTTAGACTTGAATGAACTTAGTCCACTTAGCTTTAGCCTTGGAGGACTTTACGACGCTCTCGATGAAGGCCATGCCTTCAAGGCCGTCGTCAACGTTCGGGAAGTCCAAGTCCTTTGGCATCTTTTTGCCTTCGACCTCGGCAGAGATCGCTTTTGCGGCTGCGAGGTAGACGTTGGCGAAGGCTTCTATGAAGGCTTCGGGATGGCCGAAGGGCGTGCGCGTGTTTTCTTGAGCAGCTTTGCTTAGGTAGTCGTTTCCGCGACGGTAGACTTGGCGTGGCTTATCGGCGTACTTGACGATGAGTTCGTTGGGATGCTCTTGGTGCCACTCGAGCGAAGCCTTCTCGCCGTAGATGCGGATGTTGAGGTTGTTCTCGTCACCGCCGGATATCTGGGAAGCGTAGAGTATGCCCTTGGCTCCACCTTTGTAGCGGAGGAGGACATTGCCGTCGTCGTCGAGTTCGCGGCCCGGGATGAAAGCAGTGAGCTCAGCGCAGAGCTCTTCGATCTCGAGACCGGTGATATAGCGGCCGAGATTTTCGGCGTGCGTACCGATATCTCCAATACAGTTGGAAATACCAGCGACTGCTGGGTCGGCTCGCCAAGAATCGATCGCTCCGCTGGCTTTAGCTGTGATGTCGCCAACCGCATAACCTTGAGGATACTCTGTAACGACTTTAAGGATACGTCCGAGTTTTCCTTTTTGGACCATGTCTCGGGCTTCCTTAACCATCGGATAGCCGGTGTAGTTATGGGTGAGGGCGAAGACCTTACCGGATTTTTCGACGATCTTCTTGAGCTGCTTGCCTTCCTTGAGGGTGAAGGTCATGGGCTTGTCGCAGATGACGTTGAATCCGTGTTCGAGGAAACACTTGGCGACCGCGAAGTGCATGTTGTTGCGGACGACGATGCTTACGAAGTCGATACGCTCTTCGGCAGGCAGGGCGGCTTCTGACTTCGCCATTTCCTCGTAGGAGGGGTAGACCCGGCTGGGGTCTAGGTGGAAGTCTTGGCCGGATAATTTGGATTTCTTGGCGTCAGAGGAAAAGGCTCCGGCGACGAGTTCAATCTTTCCGTCGAGGTTGGCGGCCATGCGATGTACGGCGCCGATGAAAGCGCCGCGGCCACCGCCGACCATTCCCATTCTAAGTTTACGTTTCATTGTTTATTGTCTCCGGGTTTTAGGTTTTGGGATTAGCAAGCGACTGGCTTGCCTGACTTGGCCGATTCGTAGAGGGCGTCGATGACCTTCATGAGGGAAAGGGCTTGGTCCGGGGTGTTGAGCGGCTTTTCTTCGCCCACAATAGTGTAGATGAAGTTGGCTGCCGAACGCGAGCGACCCATGTCCTCGCAGGCTTCGGTGACGATGCTGCGATTAACGGAGTTGCCACCTTCTTGGGTGTAAAGTTCGCAACTATCGATTGAGGTTTCGTCGAGTCCGTCGGTACCGAAGAGGCGCTCGATCTTTCCGCCAGCATCGGTGCCTTGGAAAACGACGGAAACTTCTTCGCGCTTCACGAGCTCTGCCCATGAGACCTGGAGGTTGAGCGTTTGGCCTGACTTGAAGGTAACGAATCCGTGGGCTGCCGCTTCGACATTCGTGGGGCCGCCCGAGTCTGGTATGCCCCATGGCCCCTTGAAGTTCTTATCGTCGATGAAGTCGGAGAAGGTTTGGCCGAGCACGTAGGCGGGTTCCGGGTAATCCATCAAATACATGGCGAGATCGACCATGTGCAGCAGGTCGATAAGGGGGCCGCCTCCTGCTAGGTCCTTGTTGGTAAACCAGCCACCGAAACCAGGGATACCGGTTCGGCGTATCCATTTTGCTTGGGCAGAATTGATGCGGCCAATTGTGCCATCCTCCGCGTAAGCTTTCATGGCGAAAGACTCCGGGCGGGCGCGGTTGTTGAAATTGAACATCAGCGTCTTGCCGGCCTTTTCTGCGGCGTCTTTCATCTGCTGCACGCCTGCAGCGTCGATAGCGGGCGGCTTTTCGCAGAAAACGTGCTTGCCGGCCTCGAGCGCTTGGATGGCGAGCGGGGCATGGAATTTGTTCGGAACGATGATCGTGACCGCATCTAGTTCGGGCAATTCCTCGAACATGGTTTCGATGCTGCCGTAAGCTTTTTCGACTCCGTACAATTTGGCTGCTGCTCGAGCGGCGGTTTCGTTGAGGTCGGCGATCGCGACGATTTCTGCTCCAGCTTGTTTGAAACCGGCGATATGGTACTGGGCCATGCCACCTGCTCCGATGACTCCTACTTTAATAGACATTCTGTTTTTTTGGTTCCGGGGTTATGCTCCGGGGTTCGAGTGATTGGGGGGGACTGAAAGAGCCCGCCATTCAGGCGGGCTCTCTTTTCAAATTATTGTTTCTCTTTGTCGAAGGCAGCGTCGAAGGCGACGTTGCTGGGCGGAAAGTCGACGGATCGAACGAAATCGGATGCTTCCGATCCGCCGTGGACTCGGTCCATGCGTATATCTTCCCACTCGACAGATAGTGGGCCTTGGTAGGCGATGTCGTTGAGGGCTACGATGATTTCTTCGAAATTGATGTCGCCGTGGCCGAGCGAGCGGAAGTCCCAGTAGCGTTTGGGGTCGCCGAATTCGGTGTGTCCACCGAAGACACCTACTGAGCCGTCACCGTGGCCCCACCAAACGTCCTTCATGTGGACGTGGTAGATGCGGTCCGAGAATTCGCGGATGAAGCGCACGTAGTCGACGCCTTGGTATCCGAGGTGGGATGGGTCGTAGTTAAAGCCGAAGCGCTTGTGTCCTTTGACAGCTTTGATAGCACGTCGGGCCGACGCGGTGTCGAAAGCGATCTCAGTTGGATGAACTTCTAGGCCGAAGTTTACGTTTACCTTGTCGAATGCATCAAGGATTGGGATCCAGCGTTTCGCGAAGTCAGCGTACCCTTTGTCGAGGAATGCTTGGTTCGTGGGGGGAAAGGCGTAAAGGGCGTGCCAGATGGAAGAGCCGGTGAATCCGTTGACGCAGACTGGGAATTCGTCGGTTTTGCCGCGGCCGGGTTTGCAGTCGAAGAATTTGCGGGCTGCCTTGGCGGTACGAATCATTTCCTTGGCTGCACGCTTACGCACACCCTCGGACTTTCCGTCGCCCCAGATCTCGGGAGACAGGATGGCTTGGTGGCGCTCGTCTATGTTGTCGCAAACAGCTTGGCCGACCAGGTGGTTAGAGATGGAGTAGCAAGTGAGTTCGTGGTCGGCGAGCAAGGTCCACAGGTCTTGGCAGTACTTTTTGCTTTTGACAGCTTGTTCGACGTCGAAGTGGTCGCCCCAGCATGCGAGCTCGAGGCCGTCGTAGCCCATTGACTTTGCAAGCGGAGCGAGTTCCGCGATTGGGAGGTCGGCCCATTGGCCGGTGAAAAGTGTGACGGGTCTTGGCATCTCTATATTTGGTTTTTGGGTGAGTGGTTTCGGGTTCTAAATATGGAGTAATAAAAATCTGGAAGTGAAGGGATCAATGCGAAAGGGTGCGGAAGCTTTACCATAGGCGGGTCTCTCTTTAGCCTGCTCGGCGAGCTTATCCGAAAATCGGATACGTGTCACCTAGCAGATCGACTAGTCGTAGAGCCAGTAGCGCCGGCTTTCTATTTGGAATTGCTTGGCCTGCCGTTGCCATAGAGTAATGTATCCATTGACGTTGACCTGGGCTCCTTTAGCGACGAGCTGGTTCCACCAGCTGGTGGATCCGGTATGCTTATTGAAAAGGTTGCCTTGCGATTCAGTGGCTTTTGCGAATGGGTTGGTGCCTTCGAGTTTGGCGGTGATTTGCATCATGTAGAAACTAAGTTCGGTGGGACGCCACTTTTGCCAGTCTGTTACGCGAACATAGAGGCCTGTGCCTTGATCTGTTTTTTTCTTGGAGAAGGCGATGCCTGGGATGTTGCAGGCATTGAGTTCGGCGAGCAGTTTGTCGGTATCGACCCCGTCGTAGCGCAGGTAGCGAAATGGGAATTCGGATCCGATACCGTGCTTGAAGCCGCCGAGCTGGGCACCGAGGCCAGTCATGGGATAGCCTACAACCGCTTCGAAGTCTGGGATGTAGGGTGAAGTTGGTACCCACTTGAGTCGCGTTTGCGGCCAGCTCATGTAGCGGTTCCAATTTTCCATGGTAATCACTTTGAGCAAACCGCCGCGTCTTTGGGTGTCGCTGATGTTGAGTATTCCAGGTTTGGATACAGCCATACGTGCGAGTTCACCGATGGTGAGGCCGTGAACGTAGGGGACCTGAAAAGCGCCGACGTAGCTTTGCCACTGAGCCTCAAGTGGCGGACCGTCGACTTTGAGGCCACCGAGAGGATTGGGGCGGTCGAGGATGATGACCTCTTTGTCGTTTTCGAAACAGGCTTCTAGCGCAAGTTTCATGCAGCTGACGAAAGTGTAGCTACGGGTGCCGACGTCTTGCAGGTCGATGACGAGAGTGTCGATGTTGGCGAGCATCTCTGGAGTCGGCTTGCGGTACTTTCCATAGAGCGAGTAAACGGGGAGGCCGGTGCGGGAATCGACTTTGTCAAGCACGGGGACGTCTGCCTTTTCGTTTCCGTAGATTCCGTGTTCAGGCCCGAAAAGAGTGGTAAGATTGACCGCGCGGGCAGTGTGAAGGATATTGATGGTGCTGATCCCATTCTGGTTCACTCCGGCGGGGTGGGTGAGCAGTCCGACTCGTTTGCCTCTCAGTTCGGCGAAGTTATTGGCTTCTAGGATGTCGATTCCGAGCTGCGTTTTGCCGGCAGTATTGGAATGTTGGATATACTGAGCCGTGACTGCACAATGCAGGAAAAAGAAGGCCAGCAAGGCAATTAGGGCGTGGGGAAAAGGGGCGGTCCCCGTTTTTTTAGTTGGTTCGCTCCGCATGAAGGTGGCGAAATTGTAGCGCCGGCGCGGTTTGGGCAAACCTAACTTTTAAGCATCCGCTTGACGTTCACGCTCTTATTAAGGTGGCGGAACACGAAGAAGCGAAATACCAAGTCCAGAATGAATCCGAAAAGGATGCCGACCACGAGTCCTCCTATAATCATTTCGTACGCCCCTTTTGAAATGCCAGAGTGTAGCGAGGGCAGGCCCCAGAGGTCGACCAGCCAGGCTCCAAACATTTTTGTCAGCAAATAGATCGGCGCGAAAGTGATGGGATTCGTAACCAGTTGAACCGACATGATGACGAGCAAGTTTGCTCTAACAGCGAGCGCGAGGAGGAAGGCTACTGCGAACTGGGCCCCGAAAATGGGCAGGAAGGCGATAATGCTTCCCACGTAAACCGCCATACGCACCTCTCTCTCTCCGAACCTCCAAAGATGCGGTGTCTTGCGGGCCGCCTTGGCGAACCACTTGATGATTGGCCATCGATGGAGATTGGCCCGCCGCGGAAGCGGGCGAAGGAACCTCTTTGTACGACGAATCCGAGAGTGTACACGAGAGCGGTGCTCTTCATCGTGATGGGTCTCGGTTTCGACTGTGTTCATCATGTGGGGTTGAGGTTGTGGGTCAGGGGCGAAGTTCGATCAAGGAAATCCTCGAATGTTTCCCGGAATTTGACGCAGTGCTCTCAGGCCAGGATTTCACGTCCGTTTCTACTAGACTCGACGTTTGGCGGAGGAGCTTGATTGGGGCTCTCCGCTTTTGCGTAATATTCACGCTTCGGCGACTTTTTATGAGGAAAACTCAGCCGTGATAGTGGCTCGGATGTTCTTTTCGGTTTCGGCTAGCGCTTGGGGTAATGGCAAATCGGCGGGTGAAATAGCTCGGGCCTTCGAAGCCAATTTGCCGTCTGGTAAGTCTCCTAGACTACCAGCAAGGACTAAGAGTTCCTTGCCTTGCGACATACAGAGCGTGGCGAGGGAGCCAGGACCTTTGCCTTGAAGCGACGAGGCATCGAAACGACCTTCTCCTGTTATCACCATGTCCGCAGCGGCGAGTTTCGAGTGTAGGTCCGACCAATCGAAAACCAGCTCTGCCCCTTGCACCAAACTTCCTCCGAGTCCGATCATCAGACCAAAGGCGGCTCCGCCAGCAGCTCCGCTGCCTGCAACCTCCAAGCTCGACGGAGGCGAATTGGTAGTGTCGCGAAGCAGGGTTGCCAGGCGTTCCATTTTTGCGTCCAAGCTATCGAAGTCTTCTGGCTTCAATCCTTTTTGAGGGCCGAATATTGCGGTCGCTCCGTTGGGCCCTAGGAGTGGATTTTCAACGTCGCATGCGATTCGGAGCGGCAGCTCAAACATTGCATCCGGAGCTTGGATACGCTCGATTTTATCCCACATTTCTGGCGTGGCCACTGCCTCGATGAGGCAGTTTTCGGGGCCAAGAAGCGTGTAGCCGAGGGCTTGCAAGGCGCCAAGCGCGAGGTCGTTGGTAGCAGAACCTCCCAGTCCGACGAGTATGGCGTCCGCTCCTTCCGCTTGGGCATGAGCGATCGTTTGTCCGAGACCGCGACTCGTGGTAGTCCAAGGAGATCGCCGCTCGCTCGGTACCAGAGCGATGCCGCTAGATTGGGCGAATTCGACGATGGCGAGCTTTTGTGAATCAGTGGGTAGATCGAGTCGAGTGGCTGCGGGACCGGAAATTTTGGCTACATCGACTAAGCCGTAGCTTGCGATGGTAGCTTGACCTAGGGGCCCATCGACCTCGCACTTTACGAAAGTTCCGTCGCAGAGCCGGGTCAGGGTATCGCAAAATCCGTCACCCCCATCGGCAAGAGGAGAAGTGGCGATGCTCCAGCTCGGTTGGATTTCAGCTAATGCTTCAGCTGCGGCGTGGCAGGCTTGATGAGCGGTAAGGGCGTCTTTGAACTTATCGAAAGCGATGAGGGCATTTTTCATGGAAGAGGGAAGTTCTTTGATTCGAGCACGCTCCGTTCCAACGCCCGCTTTTTACTCTACGATGCTTAAACTCTCTTCCACTCCATCCACGCCTTTTGTGAAAACAGCGATTTCGATGACTCGCTGTTTTGTCTTCTCAGAGTCGACAGTTCCAGAGAGCGTGACGATGTTGTCCTTCACGGAAATCTCGATGGCGGCAGAATCGATGTCTTCTTCCAATTTGTATTGGGCGCGGATGCCGGCAGCGATGGTCATATCGATGCCTTCCCCGATCATGGGTTTCGCGTTTTCGGCCACTTCCTTGGCTTTTTCGGCGACCGCATCGACGATCTCGTCCGCCTTTTGGGTTCCTTCCTCGATCAGCTTCTCAGAGCGAGGCTCCACTTCGGTTTCGATGTCAGCCTCGGGCTCGGATGCCTCTTCTGCCTCTGCCTCGGTATCAGGTATTGGACTCTCCGGAGGTTGGGGATGAATTTCGCTGGGCTCCGGCGGCGCGTTTGCTGCCTCTTCGGCGGGAGACATTTCTTCTGGGGTGGGTTTGGGAAGAGGGATCGGCTCAGAGATCGGCTCGGCGTTTTTTTCGGAATCCTCTAGGCTACCGCCGCCGACTTCGAAGTGGGCGGTCTCGTCGGAGCTATCTACTTCAGGCCTGCTTGGTTCGGTCTCTTCGATTGCGTCCTTTTCAAATAGTTGAGCTTTCGCCTCCTTCAGGTTTTCGTAGGCTTTGGGATCTGCGAAATAGTTGGTGATGATCGAGCCAACAAATATTCCGAGTATAAGAGCGAGGAAGAAAGTTTTCATTTAAATGGCGCGTGCTGGGTGACGCTTGTGTGATAGAATCGGAGACTGGGGACGCTTATTCAACCCCTACCTTAATGAGTTCAAATATTTGTGGGATGGTTCCCCGAGGCGTCGATCGGATTGAGGCTGTTAATGAGTACGAGCTGCTCCGCGTTTCGCCTTGCTAAGAGGGCGCGAACACGTGTGTTTTTAGGCCGTTGAAAAAGGAGCATTCAGATTCACCATGGGGACGCAAAGGGCCGAGCGAAAGCCAAGGTTCGCGGGAGCGTCGAGACTTCAAGAAAAGCCGTCGTCCAGAAGGTCGAGACGGAGGGCGTCCCAGCGATCGATCCAAGCGCGAGGGTCGCCCGCCAGCCAAGCGCGAACCGGTCGAACCGGAGGTCATTCGAACTGCTCAAGGTGAACAGTGGCTCGAAGCTGTGTGTGGCGTCCATGCGGTGGGTAGCCTCTTCCATTGCAAGCCGTTCATCGTGGAACGACTCTACTTCGATGCGGAACTGGCCCCGATGTTTGGCGAGATCTGCAAATTTCTGGCCAAAGAGAAGAAGCCGTACAATCAAGTCGAGTTCGACGAGCTCTGCCGGCAAGCGGGCACTTCGCAACACGGTGGTGTCGTCGCTATTGTTCGTCGCCGACAACCTGAGATGGCGACTACCAAGGCAGCGGAGTTTTGGGCAAAGGAAGGGATGCCTCTTTTGATCATCGATGGTGTGAGCGATCCTGAAATCCTCGGGCGCCTAGCTCGCACCTCAGCCTATTTCGGAGTGGAAAAGTTCTTGATCGCTGCCTCACGCAAGCAAGCTCGCCCTAACGAAGTTGCTTACCGGGCAGCTCGCGGCGGATTGGATATGGTGGATCTCCGACTCGTCGAGAACGTCCCGAGCTTTCTCAAGGGAGCACGCAAGACGCATTTCGTGATTGGCGTCGACCTGGAAGGGGTGCCTTTGCCGGAGCACATGGCGATCTGTCCGGAGGAAGATATCGACAAGCCGATCGCCGTCGTGATCGGAAACGAGGAGACGGGGCTGCATGATTCTACAAAGCAGGAATGCTCGGCGTTGGTGGGTATTCCAGGCAGCGGTGCCATCGACCGACTCGATGTGGCGACAGAGGCGGCTTTGCTGCTGCAGAAGTATCTCGTAGAAGCGTAGTAATTTTTTAAATACAGTGGGAGGTCGAGGCGAGGAGAGTGGAGTTGGCGACTCATTGTTAGAGGTCGATCGCTTTGCCTCGAGCTTGGATGCGGAGGCAGCCCGTTATTGGTCCTTGCACCGGACGCGTTTTGAGTGGCTCGCGAATTTTGCATGTCGCTGTGCGCCAGAGAATGGTGACTATCGGTTGCTCGATGTCGGCAACTCCTTCCAGACGGTGCTACTAAAAGCTGTCCTTCCGTATTCACAAGTGGATACAATTGGGTTTTTCGATCATCGGTTTGCGGTAGGAGAGTGTTCTCGCCACATCGAGATGGACCTGAACGATGCCTATGATGTAAGTAGGTGGCCCAAGCTTGAAGGAGACGGTTACGATTTGATTGTCTTCGCGGAGGTGGTTGAGCATCTTTACACCTCTCCAGAGCAAATCCTGAATTGCCTTAAATCGTTGCTACGACCAAACGGGCGGGTCTTGCTGCAGACCCCGAATGCTGCGGCTTTGAAGAAGAGGTTGAGGCTCTTGTCAGGAGAAAATCCTTACGAGCTGATTCGTTTGGATCGAACGAATCCTGGCCACTTTCGCGAGCTCACTGTGGCGGATTTACGCCGCTATGCTGATCGGTGCGGATTGCAGGTGGAGAGCGTCTGGATGGATAGCAACTTGATCGACGGCAAGCGATTCGATCGTGTGTGCGACCATATCTCTCGTTGGCTTCCGGGGCCCTTGCGTGGCGGAATTAGCATGAGCCTGCGGCTGGTCTGATGCTAGCCTCGCGATCGTTTAGTTTCTAGAAACGAGCTTTTGTTTTTTCAGGTTTTTGCCGAGGAATCGGCTCGCGCTCTTGCTGAGATCGAGCAGCTGTGGCTGAGTTTCCTCGTCCCTCAAATTATTATAGGAAGCTCGCACGGCCCAAAGTTGTTCTGGCGGAGCTTCCTTTCTATCTTGGTCCAACATCCAAGCGGACACCTCGAGTGCGATGGGATAGATGGTGGCTTCAATCGTCTCCTCCTCTGAGGGGATTATTTTAGTTTCGCGGTCTTTCTGGTCCGCGAGGTTGATGATTTCCCCGTTGGGGCCAAGGAGTGATTCCGCGTTGTTTTGATCGCGGTTTTGTCTGGGATTGGCGAGTTTGTTGTAGCGACCCCCTTGCATCATGGCGGCGTAGTTCGCAGTTGAGGGGGAGTTCGAATAATCGAGTCGAGGGCGGTTTTGATATTCGATATCGGTGGCGTAGGGTTCGAATTCGTTGAACGCAACTCGAATGAACACGGCAGCTTCGGACTCTTGGGTCACAATGGAATAACCGAGCTTTTTGATCGAGCTCTCTAGTTTCGGAATGGCTCCGGATTCTTTCAGAACACTCAAGGTCTCACCCTCAGGGTAGAGGAGGAATGCGGGTGCGTCTTCCACGTAGCCGTCGGCTGCAATGGCTTCGATTACAATCTTGGTCTGGAACTTTTTCGAAACTTGAGCTGCGGCATGGCCGGCAGAGAGCGTCGCGATGGCGGCGAGTAGGACGAGCTTTGTTTTCATGGGATACCTCTCGAGTCTTTTCTACAGAGAACGTACCACTGGGCGCAAAAAAATCAATATGCCGTGACCGAAAGCAAGGGACCCTGAGCGGCACTCGTTTGCAGGAGCTCTAGCTCATGGAATTGTTTAGATCGTCTTAGGGTCTGTGACTAGGAGCGAATAAAAGATAGTGATATTCATCACGAGGTTAAAGGTGGCGTGGGCGAATACTGCCGTCCAGATTGAACCTCCTTTTTGTCTCACGAGACTGAATACGAGACTGGAAGCGAATATGAGGATGAACCAGATCGTACCTGAAACGGGCATGATTTCGATGCCATTTAAGCCGCTGTGAATACCGTGGTGAATCAGGTGCGCGAGCGCGAAGAGAGTCGCGGCGAAGCAGGCGCAGGAGACAGGTGACATTCTGTCGCGACCAGCCTGCTCGGCAACTCCGCGGAAGAAGATTTCCTCGCCAATCGGGCTTGCGAGCATGGCGGGTACGGTGAATGCAATGAATGCCAAGTGGCGAGGTAGTTGCGCTATTCTTTCGTCGGATTGGAAGGTGTAGGCTACGCTGACGAACCAATTTTGGTCGCTCTTCCCGTAGAGAAGGACTCCAAGCAGGTAGCAGATAGCGGCTGCGGCTCCGCCGAGCAGAATCCCGTAAAGCATCCATTTCCATGAAATTGATCGGCGGAAGCCGATTTGTTCTCGGCCATAACGGGTGAGGAAAACGAGGGGGACGAACCACATCAGCACGAAGCCGATCATGACGGAGGTGCCGTGAAAGAACTCTCGACCGAAATAGCCGTAGGCTCTGAATCCAGTTAGGATGACGAATAGGATCAGTACGAGCGGAAGCGGGGAAGGGAAAAGGCGTCGCCAAGGACGACTCAATTCAAGCTGCTCTTTCATGGAAAAGGAGATTTAAGCAAAAAATACGCGGGCTGTTGCCCGCGTATTTTGAAAATTGGATTCTCTGGATAGAATGCGCTACACTATTCACCAGCCTCGCGACGTTGCGTTGCTCGGCGGGTGTTATTGCGGTAGTTACGTTCCGCGATATCGACATCGAGGAAAGCGCTTATGCTCTGAGTTCGACGGTCGGTAACGAGCTCGGTCGGGGCGGTGCGGCCGCTTGCTTTGGCTCGGGACTCCATTTGGGCGGTAGCTTCGGCGACGGCGGCCTCGCGAGCAGCTTGGATTTCGGCCGCTTTTTGCGCTTCCACGGCGGCGACTCGCTCTTGTGCTGCCTTTACTTTCGCGTCGGCGGCCTTGGCAGCTGCTTCGCGCTCTGCTTTAGATTGAGCGAGTTCAGCTTCGAGCTCCGCTTTGGACTTCGAATTAGCTTCGGCTTGGGTGTTGAGGTTTTCTACGAGACTGGCGAGTCGGGCTTTTTCAGCTTTGTCGCGCTCCACTTGAGCGGCGAGTTCGGCTCGTCGGGCTGCCTCTGCCTCCGCGGCTTTTTCTGCAGCCTCTTTGGCCAAGGCGTTTGCCTCGGCTAGCTCTGCGGCGCGCTTAGCCTCTGCCTCTGCGCGTGCTTGGCTCTCTGCGACAGCGGCTTTGGCTGCTTCGAGTTCTGCAATTGTTTCCTCATCGGGCCCTTGTGAGCATCCTCCAAGGGTGAGAACTGCTGCGATTGAAAGAGTAGTTAAAGTGATTGGTAATTTCATAACCTTGTTACTGGGTGTGAGTTAGGGGTGAGTTTGGAGGGAGGTTTTCGAAAAGTCGATACTGCTTCTTATGCAAGAAGAGCAGGGATTTGGGGGATTGGTTCCAATTGGCGGGAATTTTTGCAGAGCCCGCCGCGGGCTTCAAGCCTCGGCTTGAAGCGTGACGCTTTTGATGAGGGCATGCACGGGGCGGCTCGGGGCCAATAGTAGCTTTTGGGCAGATCGTCGGGTGACGAGGGCGTAGAGGGTGCCTTCCTCGCAGGAAAGCTGGACGAGAACTTGGCTGATTGAGTGCTCGTGAATTGCCTGAACCGTCGCCGGGATCTGGTTTAGAAAGCTAGTTTCGGGAAGTGGGCTGAGGCTCAGGCCGATATCTCTAGCCCGTACGAGGATTCGTCTAGGCAGATCGCGAGGCAAGCTGGCTGAGGAAACGAGAATGGGACCGATCGAGGTATCTAGTCTAGAAAGACCCTCCTCGGGCAGCTCATCTCTGGAGCGAATTACGACTATGGAGAAAGGATCGCTTCCGTCGGAAAGTTGGGTGGGAGCGAGGGCTAGCTGAGTGGCGGCATTAGCAGTGATGCGTCCTGCCTTCATTCGCAGCGTGTGAGTGCTAAGGCGAGCGGCTTCGGCCAGATTGTGAGTGACGTAGAGCGCGGGGATCTGAAAACGTCGAAAAATGCGTTCGAGTTCGTGGACGAGCTCGCGACGAGCGCTTTCATCAACTGCGGATAGCGGTTCGTCGAGGAAGAGCAGTTGGGGGGTTGAAGCGATGGCTCTGGCGATGGCCACGCGTTGGCGCTCACCACCGGAGAGGGTATCGGGGGACCGGTCGAGCAGGTGCTGGATGCGGGTAACTTGGACGACTTCATCAAGGGTGTAGAGCTCGGCGTCCAGAGCTCGCTTTCGGGCGTAGTTGAGGTTTTGCAAAACGTTGAGGTGTTCGAAGAGCGCAGCGTGTTGGAAAACGTAACCGATGCGGCGGAAATGGGGAGCGAGACTGTGTCCGTTTTGCAGCCAAGCTTCTTCGCCCACTAGGATGTCGCCCTTGGCGTCAGTTTCGAGTCCAGCGAGGCACCTCAGCAAAGTGGACTTGCCCGCTCCCGATGGGCCGACGATGGCGGTGACAGAATCTGCGGGGAGTTCGGCTTTGGCATCTAAGGAAAAACGGCCCTTTTGCAATTGAAGGTCGAAGCTGATTTTCATCGCTTGAAAGGGCTACTGGCCCGATTGAGGCTGTAAATGAGCACGAGCAATACGAAGCTGATGGCCAAGGCGACTCCTGCTAGGATGTGGGCTTGTCCGTACTCCAGCATTTCCACGCTTTCGTAGATGGCGATGGAGAGCGTGCGAGTTTCGCCAGGAATGCTGCCGCCTATCATCAGTACCACTCCGAACTCGCCAAGGGTATGGGCGAATCCAAGGACTGCGGCGGTGACTATACCCTGCTTGGCTTGCGGGATGGCGATACTGAAGAAGCGATCAAGCGGAGAGGATCCGAGTGTGGCGGCGGCTTCCAGTTGCTCCGACTTGATGGCGGAGAACGCGTTTTGTAGCGGCTGGGCCACGAAGGGAAGCGAGTAGATGAGCGATCCGATGACGAGCCCGGTGAACGAAAAAACGAGGGCAGGACCGCCGAGCGCTTGGGAGACTTTTCCGACAGGTCCACTGGGAGCGAGGCAGACCAGCAAATAGAAGCCCAGCACGCTAGGAGGAAGAACGATGGGAAGGGACACGAGCGCTTCAATGACGGGACGGATGCGGGTGCGCGTGTGAGCCAGCCACCAAGCTAAGGGCGTGCAGAGTAATAGCAGAAGGAGAGTGGAGACGGCAGCTAGCTTGAGTGTTAGGGCAAGCGGAATCCATATATCTGATACACTCATGGGATGTGGTAGCCGGCGGCAGCGATCAGGTTTCGGGCTTCAGGGCCTTGGCAAAAGGCGAGGAAGTCGAGCAGCTTTGGCTTTGCGTTGAGAGCGATCGCTTGTTGCGAGATCGGGGAGTAGAGAGCGGAGTCTACGAGTATAAACTCCTCTGTCGGGATGCCGCGTTGTAGTAGTTGCGAGTAGGATACGAAGGCGGAATCGGCGGCTCCGCTCTGGGCGAAGGTGAAGGCTTGAGATACGCTTGCTGATGTGACGGCGCGATGGGTGGGAAAGGGGAGTTTGCCACTTGCCTCTGCAGCTGCGGCGCCGAAGGGAGCTAGCTTGGGGTTGGCTAGGGCGAGGGTTTGCGTGTTTTGAAAACAGGCTGGAGCTGAACCCGGTTGCCAAAATGCAAGGATCCCGAGGGCAAAGGTGAAGCGGGAGCCAGACTGGGCGATCTTGTCTGCCTCGAGCTTTTGCGGACGTTCGGAGTCGGCAGAAAAGAATGCGTCGAAGTCGGCTCCATTGGCGATTTGGGCGTAAAGCTTGCCGCTAGATCCGGGAATCAGGGTGATTTCGATTTCGGGATGGGCGTTTTGATAGGCTTCAGTGATTTTGGAAAGTGTTTGGTGAAAATTTGAAGCGACCGCGATCCGCAGTTTTATATTGCCGAACAGCGACGAGCTAATCGCGAGGGCGGCAAGAGCTGAAAGGACGAAGCGTGTCATGTTTGCTAGGCTGCTGGCTTGCAGAAGCTTGGGCAAGTGCAAGATAACGAAGGTACGTTTGTTCAGAGATAAGTGCCTTTCGTTGGTTTTGATAAAGCCATCTGGTCGGCTACCGTTTTGGTTTAAGGCTAAAGCAGGCTTTAGCGTATTGAAAAGGTGGTGACGGTATTCTGCTCTTTACTACGATATCGCCTTGAGTTGGGGGCTTGGGCGTCGGGGCAGCCCTGCCGACAGAGTACTTATTGGATATGATAAAAGCTCAATCTCTAACCCCAAGGTCCATGACCTATCACTTTGCTACAGAGGTGGATGAGGGTTCGGGACCGACTCAATTGGGACAAGACGCAGGTTGTGGAGCTTTTTACTATAAAGGCGTTTATCTGTCTCATTTCCGACTTGGAATTTAGATGAAAAAAATGTGAAGGGGGATGAAGAGTGGTGGGGTCTTCCTCTGACAAACCTAACCTTTTTTACTCTCCCCTACCGCGGCAAACGCGTTTATTATCCAAGCCCTTATCAACTTTTTGACTACTAATTGAGGACTTTCTAGCGAGTCCTTTTCGAGCCCAGCTACCGGCTCCATTAACTACCCTACAGCGTTCGGCAACCCAACCGATCGCTTTTGACGAACCATACCCACGAAACCGCAACTGCGGTTACTAGATACGTAACCGAAGCTACGAGTTTTGATACTCTGTCGGCCCTTGCATAAGGCCTGCAGAACATAACCCAAATATGTGAATTGTTATTCACACTGCCCAATGAATAAATCGATCAAACTGATAAACAGATATGCATGGCCTAGATCGGCTTCCGGAGCTCTCGCTCTGGGTGCCGCCCTTCTAGTTGCTCCTCTCGGCAATGCCCAAGACGATGAGGACGAAGATGTCTATGAACTATCCCCGTTTGCTGTCCAAGCAGACAACGACGCCGGTTACCGGGCGACTTCGACGCTCGCGGGTACTCGCATCAGAACCGACCTTAAGGATATTGGAACGGCGATTTCTGTCGTGACCGAAGAGTTCCTTGAAGATACGGGATCAACCAGTAACGAGTCTTTGCTCCTCTATACTCTCGGTACCGAAGTCGGAGGTGCCGCGGGGAACTTCGCTGGCGGTGGCGACGGTGGTCGTGTCGACACGGATAGCCAGCGCCGCAACCCGAGCGGTGCGAACCGGGTACGTGGTTTGGCCGCAGCAGACAGCGCCCGCGGCTTTTACGCCACTGATATTCCGTGGGATTCGTTCAACGTGAACCGTATCGACATACAACGCGGTCCCAACTCTATCCTCTTTGGCTTGGGCAGTCCGGCTGGCGTCATCAATGCGAATCTGAAGAATGCTTATTTCTCTGACGGAGGAGAAGTCGGGCTCGATTTTGGCAATGACGGAACTTGGCGTGCTACGCTCGACTACAACAAAGTCTTGATCGAGGATCAGCTCGCCATTCGCGTAGCGGCCCTCGAATCGGACAAGGGCTTCCAGCAAAAGCAGGCGTTCGAAGAGAACAGCCGTGTGTTCCTCTCTGCGAATTGGGCGCCGGAATTCTTGAAGTCTGAGAATTCTCATGGCGAGTTTATGGCCAACTATGAAGATGGCGATATAATGGCGAACCGTCCGCGCGTCCTGCCACCGATCGACCGTATCACACCTTGGTTCGACCCGAGCAACGGTGATCTCTACAAGGGAACCTTTACCACTCGCACCGAGCCGACTTTGCTCGAGTACTCGCAGTCTGGAGCTGCAGGCTCGGAGTATATCGGTAACGAGGCACTAGGCCGCATCTTCAACGGTCCCGTCGCGTTTTACGATGGTGCCGGCACGCCGTCCTATTACAAAATGGCTGCGGTTGACGACAACAACTACCTCGGCATTGATGACGCGAAAGACGCTGCAGCCAAGGCGGGCCTCCCGTTTTCGAGTATTGGTGGATACAAGAGTGTAACGCTCTCGGATCCTACTATTTTCGATTTCTACAACAACCTGCTTGATGGCGACAACAAGCGCGAGTGGCAGGAGTGGGAAGCTTACAACCTTACCTACCGCCACACCTTGGGTGACTTCAGCTTCGAGTTGGGTTACGACAATCAGGAGTATGTAGATGGTCAGGTGAACATCCTGGATAATTGGGGCCAGTCGATATCGGTTGATATCGTATCCGAATTTCCAGACGGCAGCGCGAATCCGAATGTTGGACGCGCCATAGCCGGTGGTGAAACCCAAAACAACCACAACGATAGCACAGATCGTGAGACCTACCGTTTTCAGGCAACCTATGACCTGGATTTTCGGGAATCTGGAAACGAATCGCTGGCAGCCTTGGGTCGCCACGTATTTACCGGCCTCTACTCCCAGCAGGACATCAATCGACTCGACACCACTTGGGTTCGCAGCGTTGCAGATGGAATCGGAACCGGATCCATTGACGGGGCTGCCCGTTACTTAGCCAATGTCGCTTACCTATCGGATGATCTCTCGGGAATGAGTTCCGCTTCCGGGGCAAACATTTCTCCGATCAACTATCAGCTGATCCCGCACACTACGCAGCAGAATATTGTTTTGGACGACGGCGCGGTCACTCCGTTCTCTATCATCAGCTACGACAATGGAGACGTGGGATCGCTCTACAAGCAGGCGACTAAGTCGCGAGACGAAATCGAGTCTTCCGTCCTGGTTTGGCAGGGCTGGTTGTTCAATGAATCGCTCGTTCCTATGTACGCGATTCGTTCGGACTCCGCGGATGCGTTGAACGCAGGTTCTCCCCCAGCGGGATCTCGCGCCGGTTCGGTTTTGCCGTACGACAGCGGCTGGAATCTTCCCGCAAGCATGTCGGCTGCTGAGGCCAGCTCCAATGGAGCTACGTTCAATTCAGTCAGCGAGACCACCTCTACCTACAGTCTCGTTTGGCACGCGCCGCAGACTATCCAGGATGCCATTGGCGGTACGAACGTGAGCTTGTCCTACGCGAAGTCGGAGAACTTTTCGCCGGATGCGAGCCGTCGCGGTATCGATGGAGCCGCAGTGCCAAATCAGATTGGCGATACCGAGGAGTTCGGTCTGACCGTTTCTTCCGCAGACGGAAAGCTCCACTTCAAAATCAATCGTTACGAAACCAACGTAAAGAATGCTACCTTGTCTAGCTCTTCGTTCGGCAATTCCTACATGATTGGATTTGGTGAAGGTGTGGCCCGTTGGGGTGGCTTGCAGACCCAATTGGGCACGCATGGCTTCGAAAACAACTACGCTCTTGTCGACCCAGAAAGCCCCTTCGATGCGACCACCAACCCATTGATCGACCCATCGATCGAGGTGCTGCGTTATGAACCAAACCCTGGCGAGTTCCCTGGCACGAACTGGGGAAATGACTACGATTCGCTGACTGAAGCTCAACGTATGGCAGCGGTGCAAGCAGCGTTGACCCGCCAAGAAGGCGCGCTCGCCGCAATCTTCGACCCTGCCAATCGCCCGAGCTCTGCAATCGAGGAGTTCTGGAGACAGGACTGGGATGCCATCACTGGCGAGGGAACTTGGGGTAGCCCGGACCAGGCGAATGCTTGGGCTGGTGAACCTGCGAGCTTCGCTGTGACGAGTGACTTCCGTTCCAAGGGCACAGAATACGAACTCTTCTTCCAGCCCACGGAGAACTGGAACATCGTGCTCAATGCGGCTAAGGTCGAAGCGCAACGCTTCAACATCGCGAGCTCCTACGCCAACTACGTGAAGGAACGCTGGGACCTTTACAAAGGCGCCTATGGCGACCTGAAGTTGTACAGCGGTTCGTCCACCGACCCCGAAACCCTTCGTTGGAAGTATGGAACTGAGTTCTATGCGAATTACCTTGCGGGCGTTCTCATTAACCGCTCCCAGGTACCAGAACTTCGCGAGTGGAGAGCCAACCTGATCACCAACTACGGATTCAAGGACGGACGCCTCGCGGGACTCAACATTGGTGGAGCGATTCGTTGGCAAGATGAGGTCGCGATCGGCTACCCAGGGATGATCGCCGAAGAAGCTGTCGAGGAATTCGGCCTCGAACCAGGGGACGAAATGTACGACGTAAGCAACCCATACATGGGTCCTTCTGAGACTTCTCTCGACCTTTGGGCTAATTACACGGTCAAGCTCTCCGACAGCATAGACTGGAAGATCCAGCTCAATGTCAGCAATGTAACCGCAGACGACGAGCTTATCCCTGTCACAGTAAACGTTGATGGCTCGCCAGCGGCTTCGCGTATCGCGCCACAAAGAACGTGGACGATCGCGAACACTTTCAGCTTCTAGGAGTTGAACCGTTAGTTTCTACGTAATCTAACCGAACGGCGCCTTGATGGCGCCGTTCTTTTTTGCCAAATTAAGACTGTGAGACGCACCCTATCCCTGATCCCGTACCTTGTGCTGGTCATGTGCTTCTTGCTGTGTCCGCTTGACGTTAGGGCTGGGTTCAGCAATCACATCGTCGCGTCCGGCCTGGACTATATCCAAGCGGATTCGAAAAGTACGAAGCATGGAGGCGCGGCTGCGGTTGACGTAGACGGCGACGGATACACGGATATTTTGGTGGCTCGAGACGAGAAGACGCCGCTCCTTTTTATAAATCAAGGGGATGGCACGTTTAGCGACGAGACTACCGCTCGAGGATTGGGCGCCATTCAAGACATAGGCGGTTTTGGAGCGGGAGATTTCGACAATGACGGAGACCAAGATCTGTTTGCCTCTCCGCGGCTCGGGAACCGCTACTATCTTTTTATCAATGACGGGGCCGGGAATTTTTCGGAAGAAGCTGTCGCCCGAGGTGCTGCCGTCGAAACGACTTTGCAAGTCCACCGTGGATACAGCGTCGGGTTGGTGGACTTTGATCTCGATGGCTATTTAGATATCTACGCTTCCGAATGGGGAGTGATTAGCAACGCCGACGATGCAAAGCATTCGGTGCTGCTGCGCAACAAAGGCTCGGGGCAAGCCGCCCACTTTGAGAACGTCACCGAGCAGGCTGGTCTTGCTCAGCCGATCAGCCGAAACATGCACTTCGCATTCGCCAGCGCTTGGGGCGACTTCGACGGAGATGGATGGCCAGATTTGATGTTGGTTTCAGATTTTGGGACGAGCAAGATGTATTGGAATAACGGTGACGGAACATTTTTAGAATCGACTGATGAAACGAATGTGGGCCTAGACGAGAATGGAATGGGCGTGGCAATCGTGGATTATGACCAAGATGGAAAGTTAGATATATTTGTAAGCTCTATCTATGATCGATACTCGAACCGTCGAGATGGGTCGCATACGGGGAACAAGCTTTATAAAAACTTGGGGAATCGGATGTTCAGTGAAGTATCGGCGGAAGCTCTCGTTGCGCGCTCAGGTTGGGGGTGGGGATCTTCCTTCTTCGAATACGATAACGATGGGGATTCGGATCTTGTTGTTACTAACGGGTCGATCGTATCTGCGGGTTTAAATCCGGATTCTAATCCTTATGTTGAAGCGGCTGACGATCCGACAGCACTTTACCTGAATCAGTCGGATGGCACGTTTCTCAACGGAACGGTTGCTGCCGGACTCGACGATCGAGAGCTCGGGAAAGCGATCGTCGTGTTCGACTACGAGGAGGATGGTGATGAAGACCTGTTTATTACCAATTCCGGGGATCATCCGATTCTCTACCGAAGTGATGCTTCGGGAAATGGGAATCGTTTTCTAAGACTCTCCTTTGAAGGGACCTTGTCCAATCGCGATGGGTACGGATGCATCGTGGAAGTCGTCACCGGAGATCGGATACAAACTCAGCTCTATAATCCTAGCAATGCTTACATCGGACAACGTGAACCGTTCCTGCATTTCGGGTTGGGGCAAGCGGCCTCGGTAGACTCCATCGAGGTACTCTGGCCTTCTGGCGCGAAGCAGAATCTTGAAGATGTTGCGGTCGATCAGGTGCTGAAGTTGGTAGAGCCAGATGCACCCCTCGGGATCCCGTCGGTCAGTGTCGATCCTGTGGGAGGAACTTTCGAAGTTGGCGAGGAGTTTCAACTGAGCGTCGAGGCGACTGGCGATCCGGAGCCGGTTGTGATTTGGGAGAGAAATGGAAAGATTATTGCTGGCGCGAACGGGCACGAATTTCGCATTAAGCGAGTAACACCGTTCGACGCGGGCGAATACAGAGCGAAGGTCACCAACAGCCAAGGAGAAGTTTACAGCTCGACCGCTGTTGTAGCTGTGGATATGGATGTTGAATCGCATTCTGTTGCTCGTCTTTGGAACGAATTTATGCTCGGCGCGATTCGCACGGATTTCCCGAATCCAACGAAGCACGGTCGAAACCTGTATCATGTATCAGCAGCGATGTGGGATGCTTTCTGGGCTTATGAGGTAGAGGCGTGGTCGAAGGCTAAACCAATGTTCCTTGGTGAGAACATCTTGGAGGAGAATTGGGGCGGAGACCGCTTGGCCGCTCAGCGGGAGGCGATCAGCCATGCTGCGTTTACTGTATTGAGTTACCGGTACAAGAAGAGTCCCGGGGCGGAAGGTTCTTTGTATGGTTTTCGGTGGTTGATGGAAGAGCTAGGATTTAATCCAGATGATATCTCGACAGAAGGCATGAGTCCAGCCGCGGTTGGCAATCGCATAGGTCAACGAGTGCTGGACGAAAATTTTGACGACGGATCGAACGAGCTGAATGGCTATGTGGATACAAGTGGGTACGAGGTCGTGAATGATCCGCTGGTTCTTGATTTGCCCGGTGCTCATATGGACGACATCAATCGTTGGCAACCACTCGCGTTTGATTATGCAGTGTCGCAAAACGGGATTCCAATCGGAGCTCTGGTACAGTCGTTTCTCGGGGTGAATTGGCGGGAGGTGGAGACTTTTGCGATGAAGAAGACAACGCACAACACGATCGCCTTCGATCCCGGACCTCCGCCTCAGATGGGGACGGAAACGCAGGATGCGTTTATCGACTCGGCAATTGAGGTGATTCGCTACTCTTCGTATCTGGATCCCGAAATGGACGACGAAATCGATATCTCTCCGGGGGCATTGTTGAATAACCCGCTAGCGACGAACGGCGGGACGGGACGTGCTCTGAATCCCTTCACTGGCGAACCCTATGCCGAGAACAAGGTGAAGCACGCCGATTATGGGCGGATCTTGGCGGAATTTTGGGCGGACGGGCCAGCTTCGGAGACGCCACCAGGGCACTGGAATTCACTGCACAATGAGATTTCCGATGACCCGCGTTTTTCGCGGAAGTACATGGGAGTAGGGGATGAGCTTTCCAAACTGGAGTGGGATGTGCGGGCGTATCTGGCGCTCAATGGCGGCATGCATGATGCCGCTGTAGCGGCGTGGACTTTGAAGCGGCAGTACGATTATTCGCGGCCGATCTCGATGATTCGCGAGCTTTGTGGTCGGGGGCAGTCGAGCGATTCGGATGGGCCGTCGTACGCAGCGGATGGAATTCGATTGGAGGACGGGTTGATCGAGGTGATCACGGAGGAAAGTGCAGCAGAGGGGCAACGACATGCACATCTTTCCGAACACGTGGGAGAGATTGCGATACGGGCTTGGGCAGGCGAACCGGAAGACTCGCACCACGAAGTCGGCGGAGTTGACTGGATGCTCGGTGAAAACTGGTTTCCGTATCAGCGGAGCACTTTTGTAACGCCCGCTTTTGGGGCGTATGTTTCAGGGCATAGCACTTTTAGCCGAACGGGAGCGGAGGTGATGACGCTGTTGACCGGCAGTCCGTTTTTTCCCGGTGGGCTGGGTGAGTTTAATTTTCCCAAGAGCGAGTTTTTGGAGTTTGAGGATGGCCCGAGTGAGGATGTGACGCTGCAATGGGCGACGTACTATGATGCGGCGGACCAGGCGGGGTTGTCTCGTCTCTATGGTGGGATTCACGTGAGGGCGGATGATTTCATCGGGCGAACGCTGGGAGCTCGCATCGGAGTGGAGGCTTTTTTGCGAGCGCATAGCCAACGGCATGCGAACGCTAGCAAGCTCGGATTGATAAAGGAAATCCGTCACATGGCTACGGTTCGTAGTGGGGAAGCAAGTACGCTGGCTCGATTTGATTCCGAAGGCATTCCGTTGCGGTTCAAGGGTGCGCACAGCTTTAGCGATGAAACCTACAAGGATCAGGACGGAATTTACGTGCAGCTTCCAAACCGAGCCGAGCTAGGTGACGCCGTACCAAATCGCTTGGTGATGACGGGAGTTGGCCCCTTGTTGGGAGCTGACTTCCAGACGACCTTGTCGGAAGGGGAATCGCTATCTGTGGAAATCGAGGTCGAGCTGGATGAACCGACTCTTGTTCTCTTTTGGGGCGAAGGTTCCAGTCTGGGTAAGGGGATATTGGATACGCGGATACGTGTTTATTCTGTATCTCAGGATGGAGGCGAAACGCAAATCGGTGCCAATGACGATTGGCAGGCGAATGATATTTCTTCCCAAGCGGAAGTCCTTATCTTGCGAGACTCTCAAGACAAGTTTTTGGACGAAAAGGATGCAGCGGTCTCGGTTTGCCTAGAGTCTGGAGCTTATCGTTTCGAGCTCGAGGCGCTTGAGGGGGCAGGTCCGCTGGTCCTGAGTGTTAGATCTCAGGTTTGGCGAGATTCGAATTGACGGTCGGATTTCCACTGACGGTTGCTTGTGGCCGAGCCTAGGGATGCCGATTCGATTGCTGGACCGGAGGCGAGTCTGTGGGAGTTTTAACGTTGTCCGCTAGAATTACGCTTTAAAATCAACGATTCGCACCTACTCATAAATAATCGTAACCGGATAGCGAATACTGCCAACTAAGGTGGCTTGCTTTGGGGGACTGTCTCTGAAAGGGTTCCGTCGATTTCGCGGCGGGAACGGGATCCCTCTATTTCACCGCCTCTTACCCAAAACTTGACCCTATTCGAAGGCGGTGCCCCAAACCGCCGCCTTCACTTCATTACTATATGAGCTTACACGAAAAAGGTGCCGGAACCGCTGGGACGTCGCATGTTCCAGATAAGGTTATCACGATGAAGGAGAACTTCGCCTACGCAGCAGGAGACATGGCGTCGGTTTTTTACTTCAAGGTATTCTCATCCTTCCTGATGTTCTTCTACACGGATATCATTGGGATCGAAGCTGCGGTTATCGGTACGATGCTATGGGTGACTCGTGTTTTTGACGCGTTTACGGATCCGATGATGGGGGTGATTTGCGACCGAACGGAGTCTCCGCATGGCAAGTTTCGCCCGTGGCTCCGCTGGATGATTTTGCCGTTCGCGGTAAGTGGGGTGCTGATCTTCACTGTGCCAGACTTGGATAAGACTTGGACGATCGTGTACGTTTACGCGACCTACTCGCTGGCGATGTTGGCCTACACGGCGATCAATATCCCCTATGGAGCTTTGATGGGCGTAATGACGCCGCACTCTGTTGAGCGCACGGTGCTTTCCTCCTTCCGGTTCTACGGGTCGTTTTCTGCCAATTTGGTGGTTCAGGCGACGATCCTGTACCTGGTGATTGGCCTTGGCGGCAGCGAAGATGGTTCCCAGACCCAGCAAGGCTATGTCCTTTCGATGGTGATCTATGGCATTTGCGCATCATTCCTCTTTTTAGGAACGTTTGCGGGAACGAAGGAACGCGTACAGCCACCAAAGGGGCAGGAGATGAACGTGAAGAAGGACTTGGCTCAGTTGTTCAAGAACAAGCCTTGGGTAGCGCTGATCTTCGTGGGAATCGGTACGGTTATGTGGATCGCCATGCGTGATGCAGCCCAGCTTTACTATTTCAAATACTACGTGGTGGCGGACATGGAGAGCGATGCGCGTTTTACCAAGTTGGCTACCTGGTATAATGTCCTCGGTTCTGTCGGAACGATCGCTGGCGTATTCTTCACCAAGTACTTTACCGATTTGTTCAAAGGCAAGAAGAACGCCTTTTTCTCGCTTACGGTCCTAAGCGCTATCATGGGGACGGGATTCTATCTTTGCGGCCCGGGAGATGTGACCTTGATGTTCACGATCGGTATTAGCCTATCGATCATCACCGGTCCGCTTTTGCCGCTGTTTTGGTCGATGATTGCTGATACGGCTGACTATTCGGAATGGAAGTTTGGCCGTCGTTTCACGGGACTAACCTTTTCGGCAGGAACGTTTTCGATGAAGCTTGGCTGGGCTGTGGGACCTGCCTTGGCGGCATACGCGCTAAGCTACTACGGTTACCAAGACAATGTGCTTCAGTCGGAGCAGACCATCGCAGGTTTGCGCTTGATGATGTCGTTCTTCCCGGCCGGTTTGGCAGCGATCGCTGCCCTTGTGGTGCTGACTTATGGCATCAACCGCAAGATGGAGCTGCAGATGGAAGGAGAACTTCTCGCCCGCAAAGAAGCCGAAGGCACGGTGGAAAGCTGAGTTTCGGCTTCAAAGTAAATGGAAGGCGTCCGTGTTATCGGGCGCCTTTTTGTTGGTTTCGTTACTTGCTGGTTTGTGTGTGGGGGGGCTTGACGGGAGGAGAAGCATTGCCAGCCCTTCTGTTTGTACCGGTAGCGATGGCTTGCAAGGGCTCTGCACCTAGTAGCTGGATAAAAAAAGCACTGTGTCTCAGGCAAGTTTAACATTGAGTTTTTTGACTAGAAAATGAGTGTGCAGGAGCAGCTTTCTCATGGCCGCAACTACTGCCCATTTGAACGGCTCGCCTCTGTCTAGAAAGCTTTGGGTGTAAACTCTAACGACATCGCTGTGACGGTACGCGGCGACTGCGGCTAAATATAGGCAACGCCGCGCTTTCGCCCTCCCGCCATAGATTTTACGGATCTTCCTAGAGTTTCCAGAATCCCGGTTGCAAGGAGCCAAGCCGGCCAAAGCCACCACTTGATTACGACTCAGCCGTCCCAGTTCAGGCAAGTAGGCTAACGAAGTCCATGCAGTGACAGGCCCGATCCCAACCACAGTGACGAGCGTTTCGTAGACCTTTTTCAAAGCAGTCCCGCTCGACACTATGTCGCGTATCTCGACTTCGAGCCGTTCGATCTCTCGCTCGACCAGCTCGATCATGCGCCCAACGCTTTGCGCGACGATTCCATCGCACTTGGGCAGTCGGGTCTTCTCGCGCTTGAGCTGTTCGCTCAAGCGCTCGCGACGGTCCATCAACGCCGCCAGAGCCTTGCGCTGCGGACTAGGAGCGGGCGTCGGCCGCGGCCGCTTCTCCTGGGCGAAACGCAGAAGCATTTTCGCGTCAATGGGATCGGTCTTCGCCTTGGCCCCTTCGCCTTGGCCCCTTCGCTTTGCGCGAAGTATCGAACCTTTGCAGGCGACACCACGCTCGCGGCAATACCGCGAGAGTGGAGGAAATCCGCCAGAACGCGTTCGTAGCCCCCTGTCGCTTCGCAAATGAAATGCGCCTTGGGAAAGCGATCGGCCAGGCGGCTTAAAGCAACCTCGCTGTTGGCGACGCTGCGGCTTTTCTTCCAGTCGTACGAAAGGACCTCGAGTGGCTTCTTCTAGACGTCGACCGCGACTTATGAAACGACTTGTGCATCCATGGCTTAACTCCTACTTGTAGAGATGAACTCGCGCGGCGTGCCGCGAGGTTCTTGCAACTGTTTGAGATTAAGCCAGGAGGCTGCACGGGATCGGAGCTTTTTTCTGAGCTCGGGTTTCCCTCGCTCATGGTTCATCTTGATCTCACCCGCAACCCCGGCGCGTCCTCTGCAAAGGACGCGCCGGTTCCCGGCTCCCTCCAAGCATAGCGCTTGCGAGGGCTTTTTCGAGCCCTTCCTCCGACGAGTCAAAACAACCCATTCTCGGAAGGGCTCAAAAAGCGAAGACTTCATAGCCGGGTAACCTACAAGGTTCATCACCAAATGCAGTGGAAGTTGCTGTTTATTGATTCCCAGCTTATCTTTGGTAGGGCTGCCGCTTGCGGCACGCCGCATTGCAGGCGAAGGGAATTGCGGCATGCCGCGAGCGGCAGCCCTACGAAAATGCCCCTTCTCGAAAGAGAAGAGGCTTTTGTTTGAAAGGTAGAGTTGGCCGCGTTTAAGGGCAGGAGGAAGCAGGTCCGTACTCGTCGTCTCTTTGCTTGGCGATAGCGGTTTCCATCTCGACCTCCATCTTGGTGTCGATGCGGTAGGTGAAGACTGCTGCCGCAGCGAGGACACCGACACCGGCGGGAATCAAGCTCATCAAGAGTCTCATTCCTTCTACGGTTTCGGGCGTCTGGGCTTGGTTGGCGACGAATCCGAAGGTGTATTCGAGCATCCAGAAGGCGATGGCCGGGCCGAGCGACCAGCCGATCTTCATCGAAGAGGTGCCGGTGGAGAGAAGCAGTCCGGTCGAGCGATGGCCGAGCTTCCACTGTCCGTAGTCGGCAGTGTCTGCCAGCATGGACCAGAAAAGTGCCATCAGTGGAGCGGTGAGGAATGAGGCAAGCACCTGGTGCACGAGCAGGATGGTGAGGTTGTCGTATGGCAACCAGTAGAATACGACCAGCAAGGCTACGTTGATGGTGGTCAGTCCGAGGAATGCGTTTTTTTTGCCTCCGAAGATTTGGGTGATTTGTTTCGTTAACAAAACGCCGCCGGCTTGGATGGCGCCGCCAACGCCGAGATAGGTGCCGGCCCAAAGCTCGTTGCCTGACACGTATTTGAAGAAGTGGGCAGTGGTGCCGGAGCGGATCGATATCCAAAGAATGGTCAGGATACTAATGAAGATGATCGATCTCCATGGGCCGTTTTTCGCAGCCATAAGGAGGTCCTTCTTGACATCGCTCTTTTGGTTTTTGGGCGGCTCGATACGTTCCTTGGTAGTGAAAAAAGTAGTGAGGAACAGGCCGGCAGAGACGACGCCGAAGAGTCCCATCGTCAGGGCGTATCCGAGCTGGTCGTCTCCCTTTCCGAAGTACTTCACGAGGTGAAGCATGCTGAAGCTGACGGTAGTCGTGCCGAGGAAGGCGCCGAGGAAGCGGAATGAATTGAGCAGTGTCCGTTGATCGGACCGAGGGGTCATGACACCCATCAAGGCGGAATACGGCACATTGATGGCGGTGTAGGCCATCATCAACAGGGTGTAGGTGACGTACGCGTAGACGAGCTTTTGTTTCTGGTCTAGATCGAAGGTGGTGAAGGTCAGGACGCCGAGGACAACCCAGAACGGTAGTATCCAGATGAGCCAAGGGCGAAACTTACCGAACTTGCTTCGCGTACGGTCGGAGATGATTCCCATGATGGGGTCATTAATCCAGTCCCAGGTCCGCGTGACCAATATCATGTAGGCGAGAGCGCCAGCTGAGATCCCGAACACATCGGTGTAAAAGATCGCGAGATAATTCATGAACACGCCGAAGTAGAGGCAAGAAGCCAGGTCTCCGGATGCGTATCCTAGTTTTTCCGACATCTTCAGTGGCGGCGTCACGTGTTTCTTCTCAGGGGTGGACTGCATAATATCTGTGTTTGGGTGGCTTTAGAGGAGGTTATCGGGGGATCGGGTCTGCCAAGAATCTCGCCAAGAGGCAAATTCGCAATGGGAAAAACTTCTAAACGCTAGGCGGGTCAGTATTAAAAATCTAATGACGCTGGTTGATTTCTAGCGGTTGGTCTTTCTATAGACTCGTTCAAGGTCGCCGGGGTATTGTGAATAGGAGCGAATGGTTTGTGATTAATTGCGGCCTCTTGGGAAATCGTACGGGGCGGGTGCTCTAGCCAGAACAATATTTTTTGGCGAAACCCTTCAGAAAAGCGGCATTTTGCTTTAAGTCGCGCTTTGGCCAGTTCCTATGCCAAGAAGGCGTCCGTTACCGAACGGCCGCCCCCTGTGTGTGGAAATAGTGAATACGGAACCTATCTTGCCCGAAGTGCGTCGAGGCGAGCGATGAGCGGATTCTTAGCCTTTGCCATGTAGGCGAGATTTTTGTCGATGAGCTCGTTGCGCTGGGCGACGCACTTGGCACTATAAAGCGGATCGCTAGGCGTGTTGGTCACGTAATCGACAAGCTTTTCGACAGTGGATGTGGCTACGTGCAGGCGAGTGTCGCAGGACGCGTAATAGATGAAAACATCGCCGTCTTCTGTGACGATGGTTCCGTTAGTGAAGGCTACGTTCATGACGTCGCCTACCAACTCCTCGCCCTCGGGAGCAATGAGGAAGCCACCGGGCGAATGGGTGAGCTTGCTCGGGTCTTCGAGCGAAGTCATGAATGCGTAGATCACGTAGCGCAGGCCGCTAGCGCACCCACGCACTCCATGGGCGATGTGGAGCCAACCCTTGGATGTCTTGATGGGTGCGTCGCCCTGGCCGTTTTTGACCTCCTTGATCGTGTGGTACTCCCGAGAGTCGATGATGCTCTCTTTTTCCACGACCGCGTTGGTCATGTCATCGCAAAACCCCCAGCCGATACCGCCGCCAGAGCCAGCGTCGATGAAGCCGTCTTGGGGGCGAGTGTAGAGGGCGTACTTGCCCTCCACGTACTCGGGGTGCAGGACCACGTTTCGCTGCTGTGCCGATGGCGTTTTCAAGTCGGGCAAGCGTTCCCAGCTTTTGAGGTCCTTCGTGCGAGCGATTCCGCATTGGGCTACTGCGGAGGAAAGGTCGAAAGGGGCCGCGTTAGGGTCTTTGCGCTCCGTGCAGAAGAGGCCGTAGATCCAGCCGTCCTCGTGCTGGATGAGGCGCATATCGTAGACGTTGGTGTCGGGTACCTCGGTCTCCGGCATAGTGACGGGATGGTCCCAAAAACGGAAGTTGTCGACCCCGTTGGGGCTTTCGGCGATGGCGAAGAAGGACTTGCGGTCGTTTCCTTCCACGCGGGCGCACAGGTAGAACTTGCCGTCGAGCTGGATGGCTCCGGAATTGAAGGCGCAGTGAACTCCAATACGCTCCATGAGGTGGGGGTTCGTATCAGGATCTAGATCGTAAGACCAGAAGAGGGGAGCGTGCTTGTCGGTGAGGACCGGGTTTTGGTAGCGGTAGAAGATTCCATTGCCCGGCTCCACTGGAGCGTTGGGCTGGGCGAGGAAAGCTTCTTGGGCTTCTACTAGTCGGGTGAGTCTATTTTCGTATGTGCTCATGGTTGGAGTGTTTTTCTAATCGTTAGAAGGTTGGGTCTTAGGCAAGGATGAGATGCTTTACAGCGTGATTCCCTCTAAACCCGTTTAGTGCGATCGATCATTTCGAAACAGGCGCGGGCATTGTGGTAGGATGATTTCCATGGTCCGGCTTTTTCCATGCCCATCGCGGTGCCGTCAGCGTGGCGCCCCCAGAGCCATTCCCCGTTTGTCTGGTCGATGAGGGCAATCTTGATGTAGTCCCAAATTTTGTAGGAAGCATCGAGGTAGCGAGTGTCGCCAGATAGCTGATACGCGTTGAAAAAACCGACGAGTCCCTCCGCTTGAGGCCACCAATGCTTGCTGGTATCGGGATCCTTGCCCGGATGGAACTCGTAGTTGACGGCTCCGTTTGTGGGATCCAATCCGGTTTGGTAGACCTGCTCTGCCATGTCGACGGCGAGCTTCTTGAACTCAGACTCAAGGTCCGGGTCGCCGATAATCTCTGCGGCTTCGTGCAGAAGCCAGCTGCCTTCAATGTCGTGCCCAGGTGAAACGACATCGTCGCGGAGGTTCCAATCCATGTCGTAGAAAAGTCCGAAGCGTGGTGTATCAGAAAGGATGATACGGTCTGCTATGATTCTGAGCACGCGACGACAAGCGGCTTCGACCTCTGGGGAGGCGGCGATTTTCTGCAGGTTGGCGAACGCCTCGATAACATGCAGGTGGTTGTTCATGGTCTTGGGGGCGTCTAGGTCATCCTCTCCAAGGCGCATTTTCTCCAATGGGGTCCAATCAGCCTCAAAGGATTCGAGGTAGCCTCCGCTTTGGGGATCCCATGCTTTATCCTCAATAAGTCGAAAGAGGGAGTAGGCACGGTTGAGGCTGTCTTGGTCCTGAGTTGCGGCGTAGTGTTCGGAAAACGCGTAAAGGCAAAAGGCCTGACCGTAGCACTGTTTCTTCGTCTCGAACGCATGTCCGTCACTGCCGAGTGACCAACAGTAACCTCCGTTTTCAGTGTCGGCGAACTTCATGCAAAGCACGTGCTTGGCGTGTTCGGCGAGTTCCAGGTACTCCTGCTTTCCGTAGAGCGTAAATGCACGGCTGTAGGTCCAGAGCAGTCGGGAGACCATGATCAACCCGAGGCGCGTGTCGGGCAGGGGTTGGTTGGCGGAGTCGAGGGCGGGTATGAAGCTGTCGGTAGTGCGTAGGCGAGGCCAGTACGGAAGTATGTTTTCGAACAGCTCATCTTTCAGCTCCCTTTGGAAGGTATTGAGATTTGGCGAATGCATGGATTGCGGGTTGAGGAAATTCGAATCGGTGTGGCAGACAATATCGGAAGGAGGCGGCTTACTCAGGTCACCCGAAGGTTATAGCCGTAATTATTCTAAATAGTAATGAGAAATAGAGTAATTTTCCTTTGCTCAATTCACTCTTTTATGGGATGGGAGAGACAGGACAGCACCTTTCTAACTCAAACGAAGCATGATCGAACGACCCCGAGTGGCCATTGTTTTAAGAGGCTGGATGGAGGAAAATCTCAACCTCCTGCATAGCCTAGCCAAGTTCAAACGCTTCAATGCGAATTGGCATGTTTTTGTGGACGACCTAGCTCGCGGAGCGGAGGACCCGGACTGGCTTTTGGACCAAGGCTGGGACGGGATTATCTGCAAGGAGAACTCCCATGAACTCTTCCGCAAAGCGCGGAAGCGGGGCATCGCTTGCGTGGACCTCTCGGATTCCGGGACGGTACGCGAAGGGTGCCCGAAAATTCGCCCCAACAACATCGCGGCGGGACATTTGGGTGCGGAGCATTTCATAGAAAAGGGATTTCGGCATTTCGCGTTTTGCGGTTTCGAAGGGGATCTCTGGTCTGAGGAACGACGCGATGGGTTCGTGGAAAGCTTGGCCTTGGCGGGGAAGATGTGCACCAAATTCGAAACGGTTTATCCTGGCGTGAGCCTGCCTGCGTGGGAGTTTGCTGAGGAAGACGAGATGGCTCGCTGGCTAAAGACTTTGCCCAAGCCGGTTGCCATCTTCACCTGCAACGACCTTCGGGCGGTCCACGTAGTCAACGCCTGCCAGCAAGCCGATTTTCGCGTGCCGGAAGAGGTGGCTATCTTGGGAGTAAACAACGACAGTGCGCGCTGCGAACTCAGTGCTCCCTCCGTATCCAGTATTCCGATCGACGTTTCAGAATATGCTCGTGCTGCAGGAGCCACCTTGGAGGCTTTGATGAAAGGGGCCGATCCCAAGGACTACAGGGACGTTACCTTGATTGATCCGCTAGAGGTGGTGACGCGTCGCTCCACGAGCATCCTAGCAGTGGAAGATCCGGCCGTGGCCCAAGCCCTCAACCTGATACGCGAACGGGCGTGCAAGGGGATTACCGTGGAAGAGGTAGCGAAGGCTGTGCATATTTCTCGGAGCTTGCTTGAGAAACGTTTTCGCCAGTACGTCGGCCGTTCGCCGCAGGTCGAGATTCGCCAAGCTCAGGTGATCCAGATCAAACAGATGTTAACGGAAACGGAATACTCGCTGGCTAACATCGCGGAAATGGCAGGCTTCGAACACCCTGAGTATATGAGCGTTGTATTCAAACGGCTGACACATACAACCCCTAGCGCTTACAGGCGTAAAAGCAAAGAATTGGCTTCGGTGGGCTTGTAGGTGTGATTAAGTGTGGGAGCGTGTTTTCCTACTTCTCCCTCAGTGTACCGCGGGTGACTCCGAGTTGGTTGATGAGCTTTAGTTCTCGCCACAGGGATTGTCCGGAGAGTTTTCCGGCCAAGAGTCGCTCGTAGCGATCGAGGGTGTCGCGGACTTCTTGCGGACTCTCGTTGAGGAACTCGACGCGGAAGTTGCGAACTCCGAGGTCGAGCAGGTCTTGGGCGAATTCGGCGCCGGTTTGTGCCTTGGCGTTGAAGACGGTGTTGCGGCAGCCGGCGTCGGCTTTAAGCGGATGGAGCATTCCGGTGCGATCTTTTATGGATACGGAATGCTTGTCGCAGGGACGCCCGCAATCCCGGAAGTCTTTACCATCGGAGAGGAAGGCACAGAAGACGCAGTGCTCCATGTGAAACATGGGCATGTGCTGATGCAGCGTGATCTCGAACCAGTGAGCAGGCGCGTTCTCGAGGAGTGCGGCGAGCTGGGTGGCGTTTAAGTCGTAGGAAGCGGTGAGGCGTTCGAGCTGGTAGCGTTCGATCAAATATTCAGCCGTGAGATGGTTGGCGACATTGAGAGAAAAATCGCCTCGTAGTGGATATTTGGATAAGGACTTCAGGTGCTCGTGGTTGCGGGCGAGGAAACCGTCGGCTTCGCACTCGGTGAGCTGTTTGACGACCCAGTCTTCGCCCGTCTTGAACATACGTGGCGGGGCGACCCAAATCTTCTTGTTGCCCGATGCCGCTCTAACCAGCTCGACCGCTTTCTTGTATTTGCGGGGATCTTCGAGCTCCATGTAGACCTCCTCGTAGGGAAGCTTGAGAACAGTTTCGAGCTGCTCCATGGAACGAAGGTAGGGGATGATTTGGGACGCGGGAGAAGAGATGGTGAGCTCAGGCTTTTTCGAAGTCGGATTGGTCGTCCGCGCAGAAAGCGGCCCACCTACGAGTTTCCAGCGAAGCGGTACGCGTCGGAGGGAAATCAGCGTATCCACAGCGTCGCGACGAAGCTGGTTGAGCTGCGACACGGGGAAGTGGCAGGCTCCAGATAGCTGGTTGTCGAGAGCTGCGAGATGGAAAGGCGTGGCTCCGAGTCGCGAGAGTTGCTTGGTGAGCGTTTCTTCGTCGAGGGGTCGTTTGCTGGCTTCCTGTATCGGCTCGCTGGATTCGGAGCGAGCGACGCGGCCTTCCTCGTCGCGGATCTCGAGGGTGAGCAACTTGCTAGGCTCGCCGAATACGGTAGCGGTGATCGGGCGGGTGTAGTTGGGTTGTTCGACTTCGTAGCTTTGTCGGAGCTCTTTGTCTAGGGCTGGGTCCGAGGTTTTGAAGAGCATATCTCCGACGTTGACGCGTTTCCAATTGATAGAGTCATTGAGGAAGCGGACGAAGGTTTCGCTGCCTTTCGTATCGACCGAGATGATACGTCCGCCCTCTTCGTTTTCGTCGGGACGCCCGCGATCGAATACCACGCCGTCACCCGCTTTAAGGGGAGCTTTCAACTCGAGGGTTACCCCGTCTTTTTCGGCAGACTTAATTGTGCCAAGTAGCAGGCCGCGCTTCTTGCCGAAGCGGGCGTGCACCAATTTTTGGTTGTCGATGCCGTTTAACCATCCGCTGGAGAGACCGCGGGAAAAGGTCATCTCCAGTTTGTAATTGGGATCTGGATATGTAGATGACGGCGCGGAAGTTGTCTCTTCAGATGAAGTATAATTATCCCAGGCGTCGTCGAGGGCCTTGCGGTAGACTTGGGTGACGGCGGCTACGTATTCGGGGGCTTTGAGCCGGCCCTCGATTTTAAGGGTGGCGACGCCGTTTTCGATGATCTCGGGCATCGCATCGAGTCCAGAAAGATCCTGAGGGGAGAGCAGGTAGCGGCGATTGCCAAGGTCGACCTTGAGGCCGTCGGAATAAAGTTCGTAGGGAAGGCGGCAGGCCTGGGCGCATTCGCCGCGGTTGGCAGAGCGCCCGCCGAGTGATTCGGAGGTTAGGCATTGTCCGGAGTAAGCGACACAGAGCGCTCCATGCACGAAAAGTTCGATCGGAACTTCGGTGCCAGCGGCGATGGTTTTTTCGCGGATGGAGCCTACTTCCTTGAGGGAGGTTTCTCGGGCAAGAACGACGACGCTGGAGCCGAGTTCCTTAGCGAATTCGATGCCGGCTTCGCTGGTCACAGACATTTGGGTGGAAGCGTGGATGGGGAAGTCGGGTGAGAGGCGGCGGATGAGGCGGCAGATACCGACGTCCTGCACGATGGCGGCGTCTACGCCGGCGGCGATGATGGAGCGGAGGAAGTCTTCCGCGTCGGCCATCTCGTCGGAGAAAACGAGGATATTGAAAGTGACGTAGCCTTTGACTCCGCGGCTGTGAAGGTAGGCCATGAGCTCGGGCAGGTCGGCGACGGTGAAGTTCTTGCCGCGCATGCGGGCGTTGAAACGCTCGAGGCCAAAAAATATAGCGTCGGCTCCATTTTCGACGGCAGCCCGGGCGCATTCCCAATTGCCCGCAGGCGAAAGCAATTCGGGTTTGGCGACTTGGCGGGTGTTCTCCTCTTTGGAAGAAAGGCGCTTGGGAATGAGTTTCGGCATGTGCAGGTGAGCGTCAGCCCGAGTGTGAGTCGAGGTTGGCGGGCAATTGAGCCGCAATGTGGCCGGATGGCAAGCGCTGGGTCAAGGATGGCTGTAGAACAGGCGGAGCACCGTACCTGAATCGCCCTGCGTCGAAAGCGGCTTGTGGTTACCGAAAGCGAGCTACTTGCTTTTCAGCGAGGCCCCTTTGGCTCGGTGACTTTCGTAAAAGCGGAGGGCTTCGCGGACACGGTCGTCTTTGACCGGCTTCGATATGAAATCGTTCATACCAGCGGAACGCATGGCTGGTTCCGCTTCGGATTCGACGTTGGCGGTAAAGCCCACGATCCACGGTTGCTCAATATCGGGATTCGATCGGATCACGCGGCATGCTTCTAAGCCATCCATGTTTGGCATTTGCAGGTCCATGAAGATCAGGTCGTAAGGAGCTTTGAGCATGGCGGCGACGGCTTCGCGTCCGTCTGCAGCGATGTCAATGGCGAAGCCTTCTCGCTTCATGATAAGCTTGAAGACCTTTTGGTTCACTTTGTTGTCTTCAGCGAGAAGGATACGAGTGGTGCTTGAGGGTAGTCCTCGGGGCGACTTGCTGGATTGCGATTCGTTAACCACGACGCGTTTTCCTTCGCTGACGGATTGTTGGATGAAATTGCGCGCCTCGATAAGACGGAAGGGAGAGTTGCTGTAAATGCCAAATGGTTTTGCTTCGCGTTTGAGCGGATGGTGAATGGTGAGTGAGTTGAGTCTCGCAGCGCTGGCCGGCCTTGGCTCGAATCCGTAAAGTCGAGAGCCGATGGAAAAGTCGGTTTCTTGGCCCGACTTTTCAATACGCATCCCCCAGGCCTCGAAAAGGCGAGAGAGGCTCTCTTGGAGCGGTGAAAAGGGCACGGATACTGAAATGGTCTGTTGGACCGCTGTAGCGGTGGGAGCGAGTTTACTTGCGATTGTTTTCTCTGAGGGACTCGGGAGTGAGAGTTCGAATGAAAAGGTGGTCCCTTCTCCCTCCTCGCTCGCGACTACGATTTGGCCGCCCATGGCGTTGACCAGTTTTTGGCTGATGGCGAGTCCGAGACCGGAGCCGCCGAATTGGCGGGTTGTGGAAGAGTCGATCTGAGAGAATGTCTGGAAGAGCCTGTTTTGACGATCTTTGGGGATTCCTATTCCGGTATCGTGAACAGCTAGTGAAATGTGCTTTGCGGTATCGTCGCTCGGCCGATTCGCTAATTTAGCCTCTAGCCAGACGTAACCGGTTTTCGTGAATTTGGATGCGTTGCTGAGTAGGTTTACAATCACTTGGCGCAGGCGTGTGATGTCGCCGAGTACGCTGTAGGGAAGCAGGGGATCGATGGTAATAAAGAAGTCGATTGGCTTCTCCCAGTGTAGAGCGGCGACCATGTCGATGGCTTCCTCGAGGCACTCGGAGAGGGCAAAGCGACTTTCTTCCAGCTCTAGGTTGCCGCTCTCGATCTTCGAGTAGTCGAGGATTTCATTGATGATGGAGAGCAGGTTGTCGGAGCTGGATTGGATGATCTTGACGTAGTTTTGGAGCTCGAGGTCGATCTTTTCCGAAGCAAGGATGCTGCTCATGCCGACGATGGCGTTGAGCGGAGTGCGCAGCTCGTGGCTCATGGTGGAGAGGAAATCGGATTTGGCTTTGGAGGCTGCTTCCGCTTTGACCATGGCACCACGCAGCTCGGAGGTGCGATGGGCGACTTCTTTTTCCAGGTTCCGGTTGTGGTCGTTTATCGATTGGTCTCTTTCCTGCACGACATGCATCATGATATTGATGCTGTTGGCGAGGGAGCCGATCTCGTCATCGAAGCGTTTGATCGCCCGACGGGAGTAGTTTCCTTCTTCGGCCACGGATTTGGCGAGTTCCTCGAGTTCGAAGAGTGGGCGCGTGATGAGTTTTTGCAGTAGGATCGCAATCAGGACGGAGATGGATGTTCCGATGCCGACGATGAGGATGGCGATGATCACAGCCTCTCGGATGCTGGCTTTGAGCGAGGTGGTATCCATCTCTATGTAGAGCGTTCCGACAAAGTCCTGTTCGACATAGATTTGAGTCGAACGCGAAATGTGGGAATCCGAGCTCGAGGTTTCCTCGCTAGCGGAAGTCACGGGTATCTGTACAGTGTCGGATCTTTTATAGACCGCAAAAGTGCTTCCATCTGTCCCGTATAGGATGGCTTGAGTGATGTCTGGCTCGCTGGAAAGGCTCGCTAGGTACTCGCCGGCCGTTATCGGATCGTCGAAGCTAAGTGATGCCTCTGAATTGCTTGCGACGATGGCGGAGAGCGATTTTAGCTGTTCGTTTTTCTTTTCGATAAACGACGATTTCTCGTGAAGCACGTAGACGACGCCGAACATCGAAAGAGTGACCAAGCTCGAGAGTATGGTCGCCAGCAGGAATTTTTTCCTAACGCTACTGGAAAGCAGTGAATGAATCGCCTGTCGCAGGAGACGCTTCATCGCTATTTGACGGAGAGCTGAGCGAGCTTAGAGCTTACGCCAAGGTTGTACAAATCCACTTCGACCAGGTTGAGGGAAAACCGGATGCGATTTTGCAAGGTGATGAATTCTATCAACCCCCCTTCCTCAAGGAATCCTGGTTCGCTGCTAACGGTGATGATCGATTCTTGGCGGGCAAATTTAACGATACCTGCCCACTGCGGCTGCTGATTGCGTCCGATGTAGACCAAATCGAGGCCGGAAAGCTTACCGATTTTGTCGGACGAGGTATCGATTTCGACGATCTCGAACGACCGTGTTGCGCGAGATTTCTTAGCGGCGATTGCTTGGAGTTCGCGAAAAAGGCTGGGGTCGTGCACGACGCCTACTTTAGTGGGATTGCTCGTAGGTCGCTCCCATCGAACGAAGTCGATGAACTTAAGAATGTAGCTGGCTTTGAGCGATTCTTCATTGAGCGATTGGGCGCGAACGTTCGATGGAAAGGCTACAAACAAAATCACTCCAAATATCGGAACTGCGAGACGACTTAGAAATGCGTTTTTCATCTTCTGTGTCTCGATTAAAATTCTAGATTCAGCTCTAGGTAAGCTTCCCGTTTGGATTCGCTTCCTGTTCCGATGTAATCTTTCAGATAGGTTTCGTTGGTTGTCGGATCCAAAAGGTTTCTGCCTACGATCGATACTCGCACCGTATTAGAGGGCGTCCAAGTGAGGCGAAGGTCGCTTTGAGTGCTGCTCCCCTGATGGGAACGTGGACTACGGTAGCCGGTATTGTAGCGAAGTCCGAGGTCCATGCGCCAATCGTCGCTGGCCTTGTGCGAGAACCATAGGGAGGCCTGATGTTTGGGGACGTTGTCGGCTAGGGTGTCGAGTTCAGCTTGGAGGGTCGGAAGATTGTCAATGTTGGGTGCGAACCGTGGCGCTGATTCGAATCGGTCTTTGATGATCGAGTAGTTTGCCACGATGCGACTCTTTTCGGAGAGTGCCCAGTCGCGGCTTACCTCTAGGCCATAGGATCTGCCTGTAGCCAGGTTGTCCAAAACCATTTGGTTGAGAAGGTAAGGTCGCTCCACTGAGAGTATGGGGGTTATTGCGAAGTCGCGAAAGCCGAGGATATTCTCGTATTCGTTGACGAATCCGGTGACGACGAGGGATCCCCCATATCGGAACTGGGTTCGGTAGCCAAGCTCGAACGCGTCGAGACGCTCGCTTTTCAGCTCCAGGCCTTGATGAGTGAGGTTGAGGAGCTGGGTATCTATATCGAAGTCTCCAAATGGCGTGGAAATGACGAAGGGGTCGACTCCGAGGTATCCATTTTTCATATCGGCGACGGAGGTGAGACCGGACGGGACGGCTCTGCTCGACGAAGAATAGGCAAGCCAGAGCCGACTCTCTTCGCTCAGGCGGTAGAGCATGCGAGCTGAGGGAAGCATTTCCACGTGATCCGAGTAGGAGTCGTAGCTGCCGCTTAGTCCGGTTGAGATTTCGAGGCGCTGTGGCTCCATTGTGAGCGTGTACTCTCCGCCGAAGTGAGCGGTTGTGTTGGGTTCTTTTCCGTCGCTGGTGAAGATAGTCTCCTCTGAATCAATCAATTCGTGGTCGCCAGTGACTAGTCCGGCAGCAAGCACGAAACGGTGCTTTTCCGAGGGCGAGTAGAGTGCTCGAGCCTCCATACCGATTAGTTCGAAATCGTAATTTGAATACAAAGACCGGAATTCAGTGCTGCCGAGCCAGCCACGTATACTGTAGCCATTGTTCTTGTCCTCTTCGTGGGTCCATTTGACTTGGGCGTTGAAGCCGCTTTGGGCCTCTGGCCCCGTGAGAATTTCTGGATATCCTGTTTCGGCATCGAGTACCGCACGGGCAAACTCGAGATTCGAGTTGAAGTACTCTGCGGAAACGCTGAGCAAGTTTTCTCCGCCCGGGCGTTTCTCGTAGCGGACTCCCACTCTTTGGGTTGACCATTCGTCGCTATGGACGCTCGCTGCAGATTGGCGATCGCTGCTCTTAGCCCAGACCCGCATGCCGGAATCCTCATCGATCAGCCAGCCATGGCGGCCTTCCACTGAGCGATTCAGGCTACCAAAGCGTGTCTTGATCGCAGTCCCTTCTGTTTCGAAGACGGACTTGAGGATCACATTTACGCGTCCGTTTGCCGCATTGGTGCCCCAAAGAGCTCTGCCCGGACCGTAGACGACTTCGACGGAGGAGACGTCGTCGAGTAGTAGATCGTGGTCACTTCCGAAGAGACCATTAAAAACGGTGCCGTATTGGCTTTGCTCATCTACCGTGAAAAGGGCTCGCGAAAGGAAACGCGAGTTCATGCCACGAATGCCGAGCCCCCAAGCTCCATTGCTGGATCGCATGATGTGCGTCCCAGGAGCGTAACGCAGCATTTCTGGGATAGAGTCGACGGGGAGGTTATCGATCGCCTCCTCGTCAAATACGAAAGCTCCGTTAGGGGCGTCGAAGAGCTGGAAGCCGGACTTCGAAGATTCGATGACTGGCGTGTTTGCGAGCTCCTCGAGGGAGAGGTCTGCAAATTCGCTGACAGCGAAAAGCGTGTCGACTGCTGCGAGGCAGCAAGTTGCGGCGAAAAGACGAGGTATTGCTAGTGTTTGCAGCTTAGGAGGAGAGATACTAGAAAACATTTGGCTTATTGGTACAGAAATACCCTATCGCCGTATTTTAACCGTTCTTGATCTAGTATGAGCTTCTACAGGTGTGTGTGTGCAAAGTCGGATAGATGCTAAGCAGGCAGGATTTAGTCAGGCGGGAACGGCAGACCAGCCAACACAATGTTTTAAAAATTGGTATAGAGGGCGGAGGGGATCGGCTTTAAAGGGCAGGATTTACCTCCTCTTAATAGACTTTATAACATCATAAAATGTTATGATTAAGGATATTGAGAGGATAGGTTGCTTCGCTAGTGTACGATTTGAGAAGATCTGCTTTGAGTAATGTAGGTTGCTTATTTCACACAGTGCGGGATGCCATTGAGAATACCGTTAAGGTCGCTTTGCCTCAGGAATCTGGAGGAGAAACGTAACCGAGCTTGGGCTGTTTTTAGGAATTTTTTAATTAGGTTAAATACCCTAATTATGGGATTTCAGTGGAGATCGGTCTTCCTTTTTAACATTCGCGTGAGATTGGAGGGATTCCGGGATCTGGTATTTTTAGCGACCTGCCAACTAACCCGATGGTTCTTTAGGTGACACTCATAATTATCACTGTAACCAGTGTGTGGGTACGCAGATGTTACGGTCGTGACGACATCGGTCGTATATCAATGCAATGCCTGACTGAATTCGAGCAACCTCTGTCGCTGGCACGACAGGTGCTCGCATCGAGGTCCAAAAAGATGTCTATGAAACGCCGAGAATGGATCAAAAGCGCCGCCCTCATTGGCGGCAGCCTCAGCATGTCTTCCGCTTTGCGCGGCATGCCAACGGCCGCTCCTTTAGGGACGGCTTTGCCAAGCGATAGCTCGCATGGTTATGTAAACCTTAGCATTAACGAGAACCAGTGGGGTCCGTCGCCGAAGGCGCGGGAGGCTATGGTGAAAGCGGTTTCCTATGCCTACGAGTATCCGGCAGTGCCGCATCGTAAGCTGCGCGAAGAGATCGCGGTCCACGAGGGTGTTGATCCTTCGCAAGTGCTCATCGGAGCGGGGTCCTCGGATTTGCTGAAGGCATCTTCGTACGTTTACGGTTTGCAGGGAGGTTCTCTAGTCGCTGCGGAGCCGACCTTTAACGACCTCTTGCGTTGGGCTGAGCCTAACGGGACCGAGGTCATACGCATTCCATGGAACGATGAGTTTTCGCCCGACTTGAATAAGATCAGCAGTTCGCTCCGCTCGGATACCCGCTTGGTCTATGTGTGCAATCCGGAGAACCCAGCGGGCACGCTTTGTGATACGAGTGAACTGAAGGATTTTTGCATGGAGACTGCGAAAAGTTGTCCGGTATTCGTTGACGAGGCCTATATCGATTTCGCCGGGGAAGCGGACAAGCTAACGATGATGGGGTTGGTCCGAGAGGGGTTACCGATCATTGTGAGCCGTACTTTTTCGAAAGCTCACGGCCTCGGTGGTATGCGGGTCGGTTACGCCGTGACGACACCGGAGATTGCGGAAAAGCTGAAGCTGGCCTACGTACATGGGGTGGTTTGCGGCGCTTCGCATGTATCCATAGAAGGGGCACGGGTCGCTTATGCAGATCGCCAATGGCTGACGCACGTTCGGACTGAAACTGCGAAGGTGAGGGCTGACTTCGAGGGCTTTTTGGATAATATCGGTCAACCGTTTATTCCTTCGTACACGACCTTCGTGCTGATGCCAGTGAACACCGATTCAAAAGTGATAGCGGATACTTTGTTCAACATGACGAAGGTCCGGATCAGCCCTCGTTTAATCCACGGACAGAATTATCTAAGGATCAGTTTAGGAAGCCCCGCTCAAATGCGAAAGCTCAAGTCTGGCTTGGAGCTCGTTTTAGCCGCGACCTAAGTCGATGGAAGTTGCTTGCACGGAATTGTTATTCGATTCCGTGTAGTTGCTCGATGGCGACACGTCCGAGGATTCCGATAGGGTTGCCCATTGTTTCAATGGTTTCAAAATGGTTGTAACCCGCGACCACCTCGAGCGTGTTGGGAACTCTTGCCTTGTCGAGTGCATCGGCGAATTCGATGGCTTGGCGCTTGAATTCAGGGGTTTCGTAGGAACCATAGGCGATGATGAAGGGACAGTTGATTTGGTCAATGTTTCGGATCGCACTCAGACGGTCGACTGTTTCTGGAGTGAAGTTTACGTATTCACTCCGGTAGGACAGGCTGACCGGGACGAGGTCGTACATACCGCTGCAAATCAGAGCTCCTTTGATGATGTCGATAGGAGCGTTAGGCACAGCTGACCAGTCGGTTGTGACCATGCAGGCGGCGAGGTGTCCGCCCGAGGAGAAGCCAGAGAGGTAAATTCGATCAGGGTCGCCACCGAATTTTTCCCGAGTGTTCTGGTATATCCAAACGAGGGAGGTGCGACGTTGCTCTACCATCGGGATGAGGTTGCCATCGAGGTCCTGCACGGGCGAGAAATCGGGAGCTATGAAGTGGATGCCTGCCGAGGTGAAGGTTTCGGCGAGATAGTGGGTTTGGGCCGCAGAGCCAACTTCCAAGCGCCCCCGTGGATGAAAACATGGATGGGCGCGTTCTTCTTTTCAGTTGCAAAGAGGTCGAGGCTCTCGTTGGGACCTTCGCCATAAGCGAAGCGTTGAGGCGGACCGAGGCGTTGGCGGAGGAGTTCGCTATTGCTGTCGAATCGCTCGAGGACTTGTTCAAGGTTCGGTGCGTAGGCGGCTTGGTCGTAAGCGCTGTCGAGTGCTTCTTGATCGAGGTCGAGCCAGACCGGCTGGGCGTAAGCCAGAGACGAGGTGAAAAGGAAGCTCACAGCGAGGAGAATTCGACGAGGAGGATGCATGGGGCCGATGAGCAGAGGCCGTGCCGAATGCTCGGCGCCTCACCAAGTGCATTCACAGAAATCTAAGGTGGAGACATCTCGGTAGCGGATGAAGCGCTGAGGGTTGCGAGGGAGGGGAGCGAGCAGTGGATGCTCGGTCAGTTCGCCTTGGAATCTTCCTATGAGCTGGATTTCGCCTTGATAATCGCAGAGGATGTAAAAGTCTCCCGTCGCCCGGGCTGCTTTTCGTCTGAGTTCATGATCGGCGATGAGGAAGTGGGAATCTGGATACGAGCGAAGTTCAGGGTGATTGGTGCCGATGATTCGTACGAACTGCGGTGTGGAAAGTCGCAATTCGGATGTTGCCAGCAAGTGGTTGGGATTGTCGCCGAGAAGGCGGAGGTTGCTGAACATGGTGAAGGACCCTTGGGTTTGCAGGCCGAAGTAGGGTAGCAGGCCAACTACGAAAACGGGCGTGGCGAGAACTAGGTATTTGGCAGGGCGTGGAAAGAGTCGTGTTCCCCCGTCTTGTGGTGTCGTTCGAGCCTTCAACATTGAGTTGAAGACTATCCAAGTGAGAGGTGCATAGATCGCTAGCCATACAGCGTTTGCGAGTATCGGAGATGGGTGGAGAAAATGGCGTTGGACGAGCGTAAGGGCAACTAAGATTAGGGCGATGATAGGCATGCGCAAGGCCGGGTCGACGTGGAAGGCGGGGACTGTTTCCCGTAGCTTTTTCAGAACCTGATCAACGTGCGCGAAGGACTCTTCCGGTAGAAAAAAGAGAAGAATCGTGAATGAGAGAGCCGAAAAACTGCTTATTCCGAGAATGGGAATGAGGCCCATTGTGAAGTGGAAGATGAGGGCCACGAGCACCCCTATGTTGCGGGTCCTTTTGAGACTGAGGAGAACGGGAATCGCGATCTCAGCGGCGAGCGTTAAATAAATAGAGATCAACCCTGTGAGGTCAGTGATGGGAATCGGGAGGTTAAAGCTCTCGATGACCTTGTTCGCGAAAAGGGATGCGCAGCTCACTTCGGGTCTGAGGAAATCGCTGTTCAGCTTCGAAAGGGCCGCGAAAACGTAGAGGAGGAGATATTGGATTCGTACGACCGGTCCTATGATAGCGTAGAGTTGCCCGATGCTGCATGTCCGAGCTTTGATCTGCCGAATCTTGAAACCCAAGATCGCAAGGATTGCGAGGGAGATCCAGAGTTCCAATACGAGGTGGTTCGAGAGCTGTACGTAGTGGAGGGCGAGGAGGACAAGCGTTGCCCCCAGGAAGGCGACGAATCTGGATTTCGATGACGGTCGAGCGAGCAGAGCGATGGTCGCGAGGCTGTAGGCAAGGCCCTCCCAGGCGGTGAGAGAAATCAAGGGAAACGTGAGGAGGTGAATAACCCCGCAGAGGGCCCAGGTGCCGGCGATAGTGGTAATTGGAGCTACTCGCCGTTGCATGGTCGGGAGTCAAAGGACGGTGATTTCGATAGCGAGGTCGTTTTTACTTCGTGGGATCACGAAGGCAGTTTGCTGCTATTTCACGAAAAATCGCCTGTGAAGGCACTCGGAGGGACTCCTCTGACGTTTTGGAGTGGGAACATTTCATGCTCGATCCGGTATAGGAGTGGCTTAGTATCAGCCTTTCCTTTTACCAATATCCACTTTTTTCGCCAACTTCTTGTCTCATGGTTTTATCTGACTATCTCGGACGAACTCCGTTCGTTGCCGCCTTCACTGTATTACTCTCGGGCTGCGCTTCGCTCGATGCGATGCGACGAGTTGAAGTGGACTTCGCTTACGTATCAAATCTGGCGGCCGATCTCGCGGAGAGCGACTATGTCGCTCCTGGCCCTCTTCCCAAGGTCCTGAGCGATCTCGATTACGACGCGTATCGGAAGATTCGCTACAATGCGGACAAGTATCTTTGGAAGAGTGAGAACTTACCCTTCAGCCTCGGCTTTTTCCATCCGGGCTTTCTGCACAAAGATCGAGTCAAAGTGCACGAATTCACGCCCACCCATGAACAACATATTCGTTACTTGAGCGAGTTTTTCGACTTTGAAGACCAGGCTTTGGCAGATTCTATCCCGTCCTCGCTCGATTATGCGGGCTTGCGGCTCTCCTATGCAGTGGATGGTAGATCGGATTATCGGGAAATTGCGTCGTTTCTTGGAGCGAGTTATTTCCGCGGCACAGGACTAGATACGCGGTATGGGACCTCGGCTCGTGGAATCGCCATCGACTCAGGATTGGGACAGCCAGAAGAGTTTCCGAAGTTTAAGCAGGTTTGGCTGGGCAAGCCGCAGATCGATTCGACTTCGGTGGTCATGTTCGCTCTGCTTGACGGTCCCAGCGTAACGGGCGCCTATGAGTTCGTCATTCGTCCGGGCGATGCGACGATTATGGATGTGAAAGCCCGGCTTTTTTTCCGCGATTCGGTCGATAGCCTTGGGATCGCTCCTCTGACTAGCATGTTTTGGCGAGGTGAGAACCGCTCGAGCAGCGAGCGAGACTACCGCCCGGAGGTACACGATTCCGATGGCCTGATCATTCTAGAAAAGGATAACGAACCGATATGGCGCGCGCTCGACCTAGGAGACAAGACGCGCTTGTCCTATTTTGGTGTAAACCAAGTCAATGGATTCGGCTTGATGCAGCGGGATCGAGAATTTGCCAGCTACCAAGACCTTGAAGCGGAGTATCATAACCGTCCTTCGGTCTGGGTGGAGCCGAAAGGTGATTGGGGGAAGGGTTTTATAAAGCTTGTAGAGTTGCCGACGGAGACCGAGTTTGAAGACAATGTAATCGCGTTTTGGGAGCCAGCGGTTTTGCCGGAATCTGGCACTGTACTGGATTATGAATACACAATTCATTGGACCCCTGAGCCCGCTCCGGTTGCTTATCCGAGCTCCATCGTGACCTCTACCCGAACGGGAGCGGATCCATCGTACCCGGGGACGGAGGTTTTCGTAGTAGACTTTACTGGAGTCGAAGGGGCAGAGCCACCGGAGTTGCTCGCTGTAGTGGAAGGTGCTGCTCGTCTGGTCGATGATCATGTGGTTTGGAATCCGTATTCAAAAACTTGGCGCGCGGTTCTGCGTATGGAAGGCATCGGGGATGAAGGCACTACGGAAGCTCGTTGCCAGCTGCTTTTCTCGGACGGAAACAATTCCGAAGTTTGGGCGTATCAATGGACTCGCTGAATAGGATCGTTCCGGGAAGCGAGGGCTTCGTCGACTGGAGCGAGGCTTACGAGCGGGTGGAGGCATACTTCTGCGCTCTGCATATCCGTGACCGCTTGCTCCTAAGCCAGCTAGTGGCTCAGATTCTTTCGCGGGCTGCTGAACGATTTGAGGGGAGCGCAAAGTCCGCTTCGGTTCTCGCGATGGAAGAAGCTAAGGAGGTGGTACGCACTTGGTTTGGCAAGGTCTTGGATGCAGCGGGCGTCGAGCATGGAGAATTGGGCGCCCAAGGTCGTCTGGCCTTGTTCCTAGCTGACATGCCGACCCGATGGCAGAACGAGTTCTTGCACCCTGGGCCGTGGCCGGAAGCGTTTTTGGAGGCGATGAAAGCGACCTACTTGAGTACGGGGCCGGAATTTAGTAAAGCTCGTATGACACCTCGCGATATCGACTTAGGGCCGGTGTCAGCCGTCGCGGACGAGACCTGGCGAGTGATCGATAGGTGGCCGATACTCGGGGCCCTTTTCGTCTGGACCTTGTACCTTGGCGGAGTCGGCCTGCTCGTCTACTTGCTGCATTGATATGAAAGGTGAAATCATAAACTTCGGGAAGTTCTTTGACTGGCAGCGGTTGTTTTTTTTCGTAACGGCATTGCTGTTTACGATATTCCCGACGGTTTTATTCGGGAACCTGCTGTGGCGCGTAGGCATCGAGCAAGGACTTTGGCCGGTAAGTTTCTTGTTTGCGATCCTCACGTGGAATATTTCCTGGGGTGCGACGCATTCACTTGTCGGCTTTTTCAAGCGCCGGAGAGAAGCTAGGCGACCTGCTGAAACCTGCCTCGATCCGGACAATCCGGGAAGCGTGGCAGTTGTTTTGCCTGTCTACAACGAGGACCCTCGTCGAGTTTTCGCGGGACTTAAGACGATGTACGAGTCGCTGCAGAAACAAAAGGGCGCTGAGTTTTTCGACTTCTACATTCTAAGTGACTCCACCAAGCCGGAACGATGGCTGGAGGAAGAGCAAAGCTGGGCTGCCCTATGTCGTGACTTAAAGGCCTTTGGTCGCATATATTATCGTCGCCGTTCTGTGAATACAGACAAGAAGGCGGGTAACTTGCTTGAATTTTGCGAAAGCTGGGGAGCTCGCTACCGCTACATGGTGACGCTCGACGCGGACAGTATTATGAGTGGCGAGACATTGACTGCCCTCTATCGTCGGATGGAAGCGGATACACGCATAGGGATTTTGCAGACTGCCCCTAAAATCGTCTATTCGGAAAGCTTTTGGGGCCGGTTGCAGCAATTCTCGAATCACTTCTACGGACCTGTGTTCATAGCGGGGCTGAACTTTTGGCAAGGTGGGCAAGGTAACTATTGGGGACATAACGCGATCATTCGTATGGCCCCCTTTATCGAGCACTGTGCCTTGCCGGACCTGCCGGGGCGGGAGCCTTTTGGAGGCAAAATTTTGAGCCACGACTTCGTCGAAGCGGCCCTTATGCAGCGGGCTGGTTTCGAGGTGCGTTTGGCTGATGACTTGGAAGGTAGCTACGAGGAATGCCCTCAGGACATGGTGGAGCACGCGAAGCGTGACCGTCGTTGGTGCCAGGGAAATATGCAGCACTTTTGGCTGCTCTTCTCGCGTGGTCTTACCTTCGCGAGCCGGCTGCACCTAGGCAATGGGATCATGGGGTACGCGTCCTCGTTGCTGTGGGCATTGTTCCTCGTGCTGAGCGGAATTCTGATGTATAACCGCGTCCGGAGTAACTTGTCGTTGCTGCCTACTTCGGGTTTTGGAGATTTATTTCGTATACCTTTGTCCGACCACGGTCTACTCGTTGCGGGAGTGACGTTCAGCCTTTTGTTTTTGCCGAAGGTACTAGCGTTGCTTGACGCGTTTTTGAGTGAAGGGAGGACGCGTGTTTTTGGTGGAGGGATTCGCTGTACCTTGAGTGTGCTGCTTGAGATCGTGAGTTCTGCTTTGGTGGCACCGATCATGATGCTCTACCACGGACAGTTCGTGGTTTTTACGGCTCTAGGCAAGGGCGTGGGCTGGAGCACTCAAAACCGCTTGGCGGGAGATGGCTTGAGTCTGTACGACGCGTTTGTTTCGCACCGCGGGCATGCAATCGTAGGCATAGCTTTTACACTTCTGGCCCGGCAGGTGAGTGAGTCTTTTCTCTATTGGACCTTACCGGTTAGCGGGGCTATGGTATTAGCCCCTATCGTTTCTTGGATTTCGAGCAAACCGTCGATTGGGCGATGGCTGAGGCGTATGGGAATATTGGAGACGCCGGTGGAACATGAAGTTTCGGAAGAGTTGGTAGCGGTGCATGCGTACGAGGAGGATTGGAAACGCAAGAACTGGATTTTCGAAGAGACGGATTCGGTGGCGGGTCTGATGAACGCAGCCGTGGACCCTTATTTGAATTCTATCCGTGTCACTCTCGCTCGCGAGTCTGAGTCGACGTTGGACGCGGCCAATGCGGAGCGCTTGGGCGAGTCGTTACTCTTCAAAGGAGTGGAAGGGCTGCGAGCTTCTGAGTGCAAGCTAGTGCTCGGCGATGCAGACCTGATGAGCTGGTTGCATCGTCAAGTTTGGACCCTGGACCCGGAGGACTTGCACGAGTCTTGGGAGCCCTTATTTAACCGCTACAGCTGGATGCAGCTGCAGCGAGTAGGATAATCGAGCCTGGCAAGCCTCGGTTATTCTGCGGACGAGAGTTTAAGGCGTTCTCGGAGACGCAGCTCCAAGCGCTACTTGCTGGTTATGTAGGCTTCGAGTTCCTCGGCGAGCTTCAGCTTCAAATGGTACACGCGGCTGGTTCGGAACTCTTGGGTGGCATAGGTTTCGGGGGCGAGCGTTAATGTTACCTGCTTTCGGTCGCTGGATAGCTTTACGCCATTAACGCTATGTTCAATCGTGTCGAGCTCTGGCGAACCGTAGTCAGGAGCGTCTCGGTACATCCATGAGGTGGTTGAGGCGAGCGACTGTAGTTGCTCCGCGCTTACACTCGAACTTAGTGGCTGCGTGAGCTGAACGGTAATTGTGGAGAGGTCCGCGCTGAGCTTAGCGGAGTGGATCGCTTGAGCGACGGTTTTGCCATCCCAGACTAAGCGTTGCAGACTTGCGATTTTTCCGCCCTGAGCTTGCCAGCCGCGCCCCGTCTGCCCGAGCAAGAGACTGCCGTCTCCTAAGAAAACGGGTCGCATGATTCCTGATTGGAGATTCTCGCCGAAGGGGATGACCGCTGCTCTGGTCTCACCCTCCACTTGGTAAGTCGCTACGCGCAGGAGCTTTGACTGAGTCTGGTCTCCGATGAACATTTGACCGGCGAAGGGGCCGAACTCGCCCTCTGTGGTGTCCCATGCCATGTGACCGGGCGAATTCGCCACTTTGTTGTGAGGAAAGAGCGCGACAGCTGTTTCGCGGTTTGCGCCGGCAGCTGGCCATCGCAATTCCGCGGAATCGGGTTTCATGCCGGGCAGGTCGACGAGGCCCGAGGGGTGCCCGTAGTACTTATTCTCCTCGAGAATGAAGAGCTTGGACGTTCCGACGTACTCGCCTTGGTTGTCGGCGTACCATAGTGTCCCTTGGGGATCGATGCCGAGGCCCGCTGGGCTGCGCAGTCCGCTGGCCCAAGGAATGAACTCTCCTTCGGGAGTTACTTTGATGGTCCAACCGCTGTAGCCACCGGAGCTTCCCATATAAAGACCGCCGCCCTTGAAGATGGCTTCGTCGGCGTGGAGTAGGTTTAAGTTGTAGTAGTAATTTCCAGCCGCGTCTCTCACGGGTCCGTGCATGTAGGAGTGGTAGTTGCTGTGGTAGCTGAACTGGTCCGAGAGAGTTTCGAATGTGTCGGCGATTCCGTCGCCGTCTGTATCCGATATTCGGGTAAGCTCTGGTTTTTGTCCGGCTACGATGGTGAGTCCGCTTTCATCTTCGACTACGAGGCCGAGGCAGTCGAACAGGCCCTCGGCGAAGAGTTGCCACTGTCCGTTGACGATGCGCCAGATGCCGGAGGTACGAGTGCCGACCACGATGGTGCCATCTGGAGCGACGTCGATTGCAGTGGCTTCGAAGAGCAGGTCGCGGCCGAAATTATCGTGGGGGGGAAGGTACTGCTCGGAGCGGTAGCCCAGTGGCAGCACCGCTTCCGTTTCTTGCACGATTAACTTTTGTTCGAGATAATCGGCATCCGTAGGCTCAGGACGCCATACAAGCGCAGCGAGGCCAATCTCTCCTGAGAGGGTGGCTTTGAGCTTGTTAGTAGCGGGTAGAGTCCAAAGGCCCTCTTCGTCTAGGCTTCCGTGGCTCACTCTGGCCCCGTGCAGGGTGTCGATATTGGCTTTGAAGGTCTGTGGCTCCGAGAGGTTGCCGGATAGGTGGATTTTTGCGCTGCCATCTTTTTCGATGACCGTCTGCATCGATAAGTTATTTTTTCCAACACGGTAGTGGAATGTTGGTGACGCGTCGGCAGGCTGGGACGGTAGAGTATAACCTAGGAATCGGGCATCGATTTCGGCGAGTAGCTCGAGGTGGTCCTGTTCGCTATTGAGGGAAGCGTTTATGGTATCGAAGTCGCGAAGTTTTGATTCCTTGAAGGAGAAGTCGATGTGTTCGCCATCCATCCCGAGTGGGGATAGCAGACCGCCTTTTCCTGGAAGCCCGATTCCCTTGTTTTCATATCCAGGCTCGAAGCCGCTGCCGCCGCGGTTTTCCCACTCGCCAGCTCCGTTGAGAAATCCACCCTGCCAAACTTTTTCGATAGCGAGCGTTCTCGGATCGAATGTATAGTTGAGGCCGATGGGAAGTCCGACGTGTATAGATCTCCCGGATACGTCTTTCATCGAGCCGCGTTGGATGCGGGTACGGTCCTTGACCAAAACTTGCATGGTGTCGGCGATCGGGTCGTATTCGGTAGGTCCGTCTTTCGCTACGAGGAATTCGACCGGCCCGCGTTGAGCGTCGTCGTTGAGGGTGGAAAGGTAGCGATAGATCGCGTCGGCCTTGGCGTTGGAAAGCATCTCCTCGCTATACGGAACCATGATAGGGAGGTAGGGTTGACCGGCATTTGGGCCGGCGCTGGTGATCGCAAGCTCCACAGCAGGATTGCGAATGGATCGTTTGGCGTAGGTGAGATTTGCTTCGATGGAGAAGCGGGCGTCGGAGGCCGGCTCATGGACTTCGTGCTTTTTAGGGGTTTTTTGGAAGAGTCCGAAGAGGTTTGGTCCAGTCTTGAAGGAGGTATCCCCTTTTTTTGTAGTGTGACACTCAATACAGCCAATGCCGGTGAAGGTCTCTTTACCTAGCTGGACTTGGTCGACGAGTTCGGTTTCGTTTGTCAATTGCCCAGGCTCGGGCACTTCGACTGCAGAATAGTCTGCATGGTCGATCTGGAAGTTTCGGAAAGCGATAGGTCCGTTGGCGGCTCGGAAAGCAAGGGGACCGTCGAACTGCTCCCACTCGCGAATCGAGCCAGGAGTGAAGTTAGGGATTTGGGCGTCGTCATGGACGCTCTCACCGTTGAGGGTGACTTCCAAGAAGGTCGCGTTGGCGAGCTTGTTGAAGGTCTCGTCGCTACGGAAAGTACGGAAACGGATGGTGATCTTGTTCCACTGGCCGACTGGATTGCTGGCGGAAGCTCGGGGAGGGTGCGGGTCGAAGCTTTCGTCGTCTCGAGTGCCGCCGGCAAGGGTTCCCGCCGCGTCTGTAGAGAGCTTCACTTCGTAGCGTCCTTGCAAATAAACCCCAGCTTGGGAGTCTTCAGGGACGAGGTATTCGAAGGATACGATCTGGTCGGAGTAGTTCGAAAGGGTTAGCAGATAGCCGTTTTCGCCGGAAAAGCCATCGGTGTAGTAGATGTCGCCGCTTGCCGATTCTGTGGCGCGGAAGTGGGTAGAGTCATCCGACAATTCGATGGAGCTGGCTCGATTCCAAGCGTCTGCTGGGTCGATGAATTTGCCGAGTGGGGCGGCTTGCAGCTCGAACAAGGTTGCGAGGAGGAAGCCGACGACAGCTACCTTTAGGAAATTAGGGGGGCGAATCATGGTTTTGCGTTAAATTAGGTGGGCGAGAATGAGTGTTAAGTTCGGCTTATCAAATGCGAAGTCCAAAAAGAGCCCTTTAAATTCGGTCATTTGGAAGGGGAATCGAAATTCGTTGCGCCAAATTGAGTCTGCCTGAGTAATGGGATGATATGGCGGATAGAATAGAAATTAACGTACCCGAGAGTTTCAAAAACTTAAAGGGACAGTTCGGGGGCATCTTTGGTCTCGTCGCAATTGGACTATTGGTTTGGGCTGGGTTTTCCAGCGTCTACACCGTGCCAGCGGAATCGCAAGGTGTGGTCCTCAGGTTCGGAAAATACAAGGACACGGTGGACCCCGGTTTGCAGTTCAAGTTGCCCTTCAACATTGATCAGGTGGAAGTCGTCCCGGTGCAGCGACAGATGAAGCAGGAGTTCGGCTTTGGCTCTTCTGGAGCGACAAACCGGACCCAGTATTCGGCGAGCCGGTCCGAGCAAATGGCGGAACGCAGCATGGTAACGGGCGATTTGAATGCAGCCTCGGTTGAGTGGAATTTGCAGTATCGCATCGAAGATCCGAAGCTTTTCCTATTTAAGGTGCGAGATCCTGAGGAAACCTTGCGCGACATTTCGGAGTCTGTGATGCGAACGGTGGTAGGTGATCGAACGGTCGATGAAGTTATCACCATCGGGCGTCAGGAGATTTCTGTGGTGGCCTTGGATCAAATGCAGACCTTGGTCGACAAGTATGAGCTAGGACTTCGCATCGACTTGGTTGAGTTGCAGAACGTAAACCCGCCGGAGCAAGTAAGGCCCTCATTCAACGAGGTAAATCAAGCCCAGCAAGAGCGTGAAAGCATGATCAATGTCGCGAATGGTGAGTACAATAAGGTGATCCCTCGCGCTCGCGGTCTCGCGAACCAGTCAATCCAGGAGGCTGAAGGTTATGCCCTCAAACGCGTAAATGAAGCGGAAGGAGACGTGGCTCGATTCGAAGCGATGTTGAAGGAATACGTTAAAGCGCCGGAAGTGACGAAGCGTCGTATCTATCTGGAGACGATGCAGGAAGTCGTTTCGGGAATCGATAAGAAAATCGTGCTCGATAGCGATGCCAGCTCGGTATTGCCGCTCTTGCAGCTCAACCAGAACTAAAGCCTGAAGCAGGAGACATTTAGCATGAAGCAAATCGCACAATTTTTCTCAATCATAGCTCTATTGGCCGTCGTTATCGTCGGTTACAATTCAATCTATACCGTCCGGGAAACCGAACAGGTAATCCTCACCCAATTCGGGGAGGTGGTAGGCGACCCTGTGGTCGAGTCAGGCTTGCACTTCATGGTTCCGTTCGTGCAAAAGCCGAATGTAATCGAAAAGCGGATACTCGACTGGGACGGTCGTGCCACGGAGATGACAACCAAGGACAAGACTTTTATCGAAGTGGATACCTTTGGGCGTTGGAGAATCGCTGACCCGAAGCAGTTCTTCCTGCGTCTTCGCGACGAGCGGAGCGCTCAATCTCGCTTAGACGGCATCCTGGGATCCGCGACGAAGGAAGCGATCGCCAAGCATGAGCTTGTCGAAGTGGTGCGTTCCACCAAAGGCCGCACCCCTCAGATCGACGAAACCTTAGGTGCGGAAAGTAATAGTTTGGGTGTCTTGCCCGATATCGAAAAGGGCCGCGTCGCTGTCGAGGAAGAGATTTTCCAGGAAGCGGCGAAGAAGCTCACGGAGCTTGGCATCGAGTTGCTCGACGTTCGTTTCAAGCGAGTCAACTACCACGACAGTGTGGAACGGAGTATCTACCAGCGCATGATTTCCGAGCGCCAGCAAATCGCGGAGCGGTTCCGCTCCGAGGGCGCGGGCGAGGCTGCTAAGATCAATGGTAAACGCGGTCGCGACTTGCAGGAGATCGAGTCGGTCGCCTATCGCACAGTGCTCGAGGTTCGGGGTGATGCAGATGCGAAGGCTACGGAGATCTATGCGGATGCGTACAACCAGTCTCCAGAGGCGGTTGGGTTCTATGAGTTCATCAAGTCGCTAGAAGCTTACGAGTCGGTGCTGCAAGGGGATACGACTTTGATCCTCACGACCGAGAGCGAACTTTTCAAGTACCTGAAGAGGATCGACTAGGTTGTAGCTAGGATACAAATACGGAAAGTTTTTTGGAGCCCGCAGCGATGCGGGCTCTTTTTGTTTAGCGAACTGAAGCTCGTGGATGACCAAGTGAACCAACTAGGATCGATGAGGGCATAGGCGCAAGCGACTGCCACCCTAAGGGGAAAGAGGTTGGAAAGGATATTGAGGATACGCGGCATGAAACTGAGGTGAGTTCGGACCGAAGCGCTAGGAAGCGCCTAGAGTGCGAAGCTCAGTGGGGATGAGGATTAGTACTTGTCTTGAGTCTGGGGGCCGGCGAAGGCTCAAGGCGGAGTTAAATCTGGCGTAGCTATAACTTGTACCAGGGCAAGTAGCTTTTGCAGCCCAAAGATCCTCCACTCGAATGAAAAATATAAGAAAGTTTACCGCATTCTTCTTTGGAATTTCCGTTTACGCCTCGGCGAACGCGATCACGTACACCGATGTAGATGTGGATGGCAATGAAGGGGAACCCCACTACCAATATTTGGCATCATGGAGTTTCAGTACTTGGAGCAAGACCTTCAACTTGCTGAGCTCCGGTTTTGACCCGACGACGATGGAGATTTTGAGCGCGACGGTCTCGTTCGCTTTTGCAGACGACGAAAATGACTCTTGGGATTACTCGAAGATCGTGGTCGGGGGTGAGGATTTATGGAATTGGCAGGATGTAGATGGCTCTCACCAATACGGTTACGAGTGGTTTACCACGAGCTTGAGCTCCGACGTTATTTCGAAGCTTCAGGACGGAGTCATCGATTATTCAGTCGAAGCCCAATACGGAGACTTTTATTTAAAGGAAGCCAAGATAGATGCAGAGGTGGGCTATTTAAAAGTACCTGATGCTGGAGCCACATTGGGTATGCTAGGCTTGGGAGTGGCCACCTTATTGATTTTACGGCGTCAAATGTCGAAAGGCACAGACGCTTAGCTGACATGTATTGATTTCAGCAATGACGAATCCGCGGCGAAATGCCGCGGCTTTTGTGTATTCAAAATTTGGAAGCGGTCCCTAGAACTCGAGGAAGTACTTTTGCTTCCATCCGAGTAGTTCCTTCGCTCGTGAACTGTTCATAAGGCTGGTCCGTCCGGGAAGCTCCTTCTTGAATTCGGTGACCCCGGGAAGATATCGCTTTGCGAGCTCCATCGCATCGAGGTTGGAGGAGACGTCGTCCGCAGCGAGTATGATCTCTTCGCAGCCGAGGCCGTCTTTTTCGATTGCGAGCTGGCAGGCTATGGCAATGTCACGAGAGTCGATATAGGACCAGAGGATCCGCAAGCGGTCTTCTGGATGATCGAAGCGAGCAATCGTAGGGGCGTGGTCTTCTGGGCAAAGCACGTTTCCGAGGCGTAGGGAAATGACTTGCATGCCGGTGCGGCGGTGGAAGGTGGAGGCGCAGGCTTCGTTGACAATTTTGGAGAGACCGTATGAGTCCTCCGGCAGTTGTGGGTGAGCCTCGTCGACGGGCAAATATTGCGGCTCGAAGAAGTCGGTCGCGAAGCAAATGCCGTACGACGACTCGGAAGACGCGATCACCACTTTATGGATACCGAGCAAAGCGCAGGCCTCTAGGACGTTGTAGGTCGAGAGGGTGTTGACTCTAAATACTTCTTCGTTGGGAAACTCGTGAGCCCGTGGAATCGCCGCCATGTGGATGACGCCCACGTAGGGATCGCGCGATCCGGTATTGTAGGGTGAAAAGGCGTTTACTACCTGACCGAGGTCGGTGAGGTCGGCATTTATGGTATGGCAGAGCGGCTCGGCAGGCGGCCTAGTGTCGACGTTGATTACATCGTAGCCTTCCGCGACGAGGTGTTTGACGATCCAGTGACCGGCTTTGCCTGATCCTCCGGTGACGATAATGCGTTTCTTGGGCATAAGAAACAAGATGCCGCAGCTATGGCAGGTTTCAAGCGAGGCTAGCATTCCCAGCGCTCTTACTATGTAGCCTTACAAACTCTGAGTCAGGCGAGGTAGCTGTGATGGATCTTCCATCCCGCCCAGACCCCTACGAGCGAGAAGGCTCCGCTAACGAAGAAGGCTGTCATGAAACCTCCCACAAGGCTGCCTAAGTACCAGCCAATGTAGCTGAACAGGGTCATCGCGACGAAGATGCAGAGTTTTTGCATAACTCCGTCATCGTCCTCGCCGCCCAGTTTCGAAGGCTTTTAAGGTGTTTTGTCCGCAGGGTGCCGCAGACATTACCCATTCGCTAGATTAGATACGCTCCTCTTCGATATCGTAGATATCGAACCAAACGCGTACGATTTTATCGCTGGGGAGAAATTCAGGTATGTAGCCTTCAAGGAATTCCTGAAGCTCGATCGCCATGTCGACAGGTCGCATGTAACGCATCTTGTTGTTCCAGGCGATAACGTCGCGTTTTTCTTTAACCTTGGAGTTTTCGTTGATCCAAGCTTCTACTGCGTCGTCGTCCGCTCCGGTCGCCACGAAATCCTTGAAATCGTCGCCACTGATCCCAGTGAATTCGAAGAAAGTATTATCAAGAGGGCAATTGAAGTGGTACTCGCCGTTCGTTCCGGCGACCACAGCTCGGCACTTGTCGAGTGCTCTAGCTGCGACTACGTAACCGCCAATGGTCTCGCGCGGGCTACGTGGGAATTCTTTAGTTAGGTCCTTTGCAGGAATGGTGATGGTGTCGTTGGTTTCGCTCATGTCCTTGCCTCTACGAAAATATCCAAGGCTTGATTGAGGCATCAGCCTAATTCGCTCCGAACCTGAAGGGTTCCCGCCGTAGTTTGGGTAGATCGTTTAGCCTTATGCCCTACCTGTTTTTCATCCGACTTTCTTTTGTTACCTTCCTAGTTGCGAGTTTAGCCAATCATCTACTCGCCGAGGACGATTCTCTCTCGACTCAAGTGGGGTTTTCGGAGGCGCCCGGCTCGTCTCTGGAGTGCGTGTTTTCAGTCGATACGAACCCGGGAGTGAGCTACACGTTACTGAGGTCGAACGATCTCGTGAATTGGACGGAGGTATCTGGTGATTCCTTCGAATCTACCTCCTCTGATTCTGTAGAATGGGAGAGGGGCGGGATCGCTACATTCTTTAAGATCCGGGCATCGATGCTGGACTCAATCCCGTCCCAAATTACTTCGATCGACTATCCGGTGCATGTCGTCCTACCCGATGGCTACGAAAATTCACAGAAACGCTTTCCTATCATTTACGCTACGGATGGGCAATGGGTGACGGGAGGATTTTCATCGGCTGTAACTGAAAGGAAAAAGCAGCTAATTCTTGTAACTATCGAGCAAGGGCCTGGCGACAGGCGAGCGATAGATTTCCGGCTTCCTGGAGCTTACAACTACATCAGGTTTATCGAGGAGGAGCTGTTGCCATCGGTAGAGAGTATTTATAGAGTGAATACAAGTGAGCGAACCTTTTGCGGTACTTCGTATGGAGGCCTGCTGGTGGGGTTAGTCTTCCTATTGGACGATGTCGAAAACCCTCTCTTCAAAAACTACCTCTCCTTTGATGGAAGTTTCTGGTCAAGCGCTGCGACGCTTTATTCTCTCGAAAACGAGCGTTACGCGGCGAGCAAGAGGAAAAACGCGACGCTCTATCTCACCAGCGCCACAGGTTTTCAAAATAACGATCGCTGGGTAACCAATTTTCAAAACCGTATCGAGTCCCGTGGATACGAAGGACTTACGGTCGTCCGTAGGTCTTACCCTGTAGAGCACAACGACGTGGCCCAGCCTTCCTTCGACGCGGCGTTGGAATTTTTGTATTAAGGTGACCGAGTAGGCCCTTGAGATAGCTACTGTAACAGGAGGCGAATTCCTCTTTGGTTTCTTTCCTTTTGTGGTTTGACCTTGGGCACGGTGGTTGACTGTTTGCAGTGCTATGGCGACACCAAGCGAAAAGAATTTCGAAGACTACAAACGGGCGGAAACGAAGGCGCTGCAGATCTTGAAGGACATGCAGTCGACCTCGGCAAAGAAAACCGATATAGAACTCGCTTTGTTGGTAGCTCTTTTCGAGCTGCACAAACGGGAGCTGGCGCCCGGCCATATCGCCAAGATCGTGCAAGGGCACCTCAACGAGCTGGTTCCATTCTACTTGCGCGGACCGGAGGCGAATTAGCCTTCGGGCCGCTTCATTCTTTGGGCTCGAAGCAAGCGCCTTTCAGATCTTCGATTTTAGCGCGAAAGTAGGCCTCAGCCTCATCCACACCCTGGTTGAAGGCAAGCGGTCCAATTTCCTTGGCAAAAAATTCGATAAGGAAGCGGGCTTTTAGCTCACCTATTTCAATCTCGAACTCCTCTTGAATGAATTGCTGTACGGCCGGTATGGTGCAGGCCATTTGATCTTTGCTTATTTCTATGGGCATTAGGGGCGCAGGGTTTTGGTCCGTCTTGCAAGAATGTGAGAGGAGGTTCAGCTCGCGGGTAGAGCCGAGTTTCCTTTTCTTGCTCCACCTCTTCATTTTGAGAATCGGGTAGCGGCAAAACGCAACGACTGAAATGAGTTCGTCTCAACGGTCAAACCGCCGCGAAACAGAGGTCAAGATGAGTGTTTTCTAAGTCGTAGAAAGTCAAAAAGTTCCTTGCTGCATACTAGGTTTCTCCATTTGTAGCTCAGGGTGTTGGCGCATCTTAAGCAGCCCCGGCAGTATGGATCATGCAAACGTACATTCGGGCACGGAAAATCCAAAAAGCGGTAGACGAAGCGCTCCTGGGTGGTTTTCCGCGATGGGTACTGCCTTAGTTGTATCCGGAGGTTTTTATCTGTTGATTTGCCTTCTTGCGGCCTTGGTCATGGCGACCTCCGAACCGATGCCGGGATTCGGGCAGCCTATCTTTGAAGGTAGTTTCGAGGAGGGCGTTTCGGTTCAAGTCCGTAACGTAGTAGAAGGGGCTATGGTTTTACAGTTGCTGCTCGGAGGCATTCTAGGAATCGCTACGATTTGGGCTGGCCAACAAGTGCGGCGCAGACGCTCCCCTGAACCTGTAAAATGGGTCTCTATCGTTAACCTGCTGTACTTCCCGGTGGGAACGACGGTTGGAGCTCTGGTTCTTATCGGTTTGGGTCGCGATTCGGTGAAGCGCGGGTTCGAGTCTTCCAACCCGCCACACCGCCGGAGCTCAGGAACTGGTTACGGCTTCCGTCGATGGTCGAGAAGCGGAACCTAGCTCCAGATCACTCAGCTGCTGCCCATTCGGTCGAGGGAGCGGAATTGGATAGCCTCCATAAGGTGAGGCACTTCGATCTCTGTAGATTCGGCTAGGTCAGCTATGGTGCGGCTCACTTTGAGGATACGGTCGTAGGCGCGGGCCGACAGGGAAAGACGCTCCATTGCCTGCTGCAAGATGTCGCCTAGCTCAGAAGAGATGGCGCAGTGACGTTGGATCGCCTTGTGGCCCATATCCGCATTGGAGCGTATGCCTGTATTTGAAAAACGGTTACGCTGCAGACGCCGAGCTGCCTCGACGCGTTTTCGAATAGCTTCTGAACTCTCTCCCGGTTTGGCTTCGCGTAGCTGTCCGATCGAAAGGGCCGGGGCCTCTACATGCAAGTCGATGCGGTCGAGTAGTGGACCGCTGATTCGTTGGCGGTATTTCTGAACCTGATGCGGAGAGCAGATACACTCCTTTTGTTGGGAGCCGAGATACCCGCACGGACAGGGGTTCATCGCCGCCACCAGCATGAAGTTGCAAGGTAGGGTGACTTTACCCGCAGAGCGAGAGATGGTGACTTCCGCGTCTTCTAGCGGTTGTCTCATAACTTCGAGCGCGGAGCGTTTAAACTCCGGAAACTCGTCCATGAAAAGTACGCCGTTGTGAGCTAGAGAGATCTCGCCGGGTCCCGGTACGCTGCCGCCGCCGATGAGTCCGACGTCGGAGATCGTGTGATGGGGGGAGCGGAAAGGGCGGTGCTTGGCTATCTGTTTTGAGCGGGTTATTCCGGCTGCAGACTCGATCTGCAGGATCTCCAGAAATTCGTCGAGGCTAGGATCCGGCATGACGCTGGGGACGCGCTTAGCGATCATGGACTTTCCGGAGCCCGGTGGTCCGAGCAAAAGGATATTATGGGCTCCGCTCACCGCGATCTCGATCGCCCTTTTGACGACTGCCTGTCCTTTGACTTCGGCGAAGTCCAGCCCGCTGTCTTGCGGATTCGGGTCGAAAACGGTTTTGCCGGAAAGATTGGGTAGTTCAAGAGTTCCCTCGATGAACCGGCGGGCTTGGGCGAGGGACTCCACTCCGTAGACTTCGATACCTTCCACTAGGGCCGCCTCGCGGGCTGATGAAAGAGGGAGGATGACACCGCGTTTCTGGGAGTCGCGGGCTTCCAAGGCGAATGCGAGCCCCCCTCGGATAGGGCGTGTCGCGCCGGAGAGTGAGAGTTCGCCGCCGATCAGGAAATCTTTCAGACGGGCCTCGCCTGAGAGCTGGTTGGTGGCCGCCAGGATGCCGAGGGCGATGGGGAGATCGTACATGGGACCTTCCTTTCGCAAGTCGCCAGGCGCGAGGTTGATGGTGGTGCGGGTTTGCGGTTTGCGAAAACCGGAATTGGCGAGGGCGGAGAAGACTCGGTCATCCGATTCCTTGACGGCGGCGTCAGGGAGACCGACTAAGACGAGTCGCGGGTCGCCGCTCTCGCCCGAGTTGACTTCCACGAGTACGGGCACGGCCTGGATTCCTTGCAGGGCCGCGCTAGAAACAATGGCTAGCATGGGAGAGGGGGAGGGTTAAGGGCTTGAGTAACAGTGGATAGTCACTCTGCTTTGTCTAGGTTCGCCCACGCAAGCGTGTAATTTCGAAGTGGATCCTGCAGGGAGGACGTCCTGGAAACCGCCCATCCAGATATATGTAGCTGTGATGTTGGCTTTGACGCAGGTGGAGGCCTCGCTCAATTTCTGGGAATGGATGATCAGGCGAGTTTGTTTGGAGCGGAAGAAGAGGTCGCGCTTCGTGAGTGCGATGGCGCCGCGTCGTCGAAGCGCCAGCCGTTGGCGGCTCGACTGCGTCCACGCTCGCTGAACGAGGTCGTCGGTCAGGAGCACATCTTGGCGCCGGGCAAGCTTTTGCCACGTCTGGTGGAATCGAACACCTTTGGGAGTCTGCTTTTCTACGGTCCGCCAGGTTGTGGAAAGACAAGTATGGCGGAGGCGATCGCGGGTGAGACGAAGAGTCGATTCGTACGAATCAATGCGGTGATGTCCAATGTAGCGGAACTTCGCGAGATTCTCTCGATCGCTCGTCGTATGGAGGATAAGGATACGGTACTCTTCATTGACGAAATCCATCGTTTTAACAAGTCGCAGCAAGACTTGCTTTTGCCGGATGTGGAGGCGGGCAACATCCGATTGATCGGAGCTACCACTCATAATCCGGGCTTTTATGTGAATGCGCCGCTTTTGAGTCGCAGTCACTTGTTTCGCTTGAATCCCCATAATGTGGATACAATCGCCGCGGCTTTGTCTCGAGCCCTGACGGACGAGGAACGCGGTCTAGGAGAGCGGAAGCATTCTGCTTCGGCCAGAGTATTGGAAGGTTTGGCAAAACTGAGCGACGGGGACTTGCGGCGCGCCTTGAACGCATTGGAAGTGATCGCGATGGGACTGGACGAGGGTGGCGAGATCACGGATGAAGCGATCAGTGTATTCGCTTCGGAGCGACAGATCCGCTACGACGCGGACGAAGACGAACACTACGATACGATCTCTGCTTTCATAAAAAGCATGCGTGGAGGAAGTCCGGATGCGGCTCTCTACTGGCTGGCCAAGATGTTGAGCGGCGGCGAGGATCCTCGTTTCATTGCTCGCCGCTTGGTGATCTTTGCTTCGGAAGATGTGGGCTTAGCCGATTCGCAAGCATTGCCATTGGCAGTGGCGACTCAACAGGCTTGTGAGTTTGTAGGGATGCCGGAGTGTCGGATCAACTTGGCTCACTGCGTCAGCTACATGGCAGCCGCTCCTAAGAGCAATTCAGCTTACTCAGCTCTCGGAAAAGCGATGGCGTCGATCCAGCAAGGGCCCTTGCAGGAGGTGCCGCTTTGGTTGCGGGACAGTGGGGGGAAGGCTTCGAAGCGATTGGGGAATGCGGAGGACTATGAATACAGCCATAGCTTTCCGGAGAACATCTCGGGACAGGAGTTCATGGAAAAACCGATCCGGTTCCTCGAACTCAAGAACGTGGGAGAGGAGACGGAAATCGCTAAGCGCTTGGCACGCTGGGAGAAGCTGAAGGCGGAGCGGAATAAGGACGCTTAGGTTTCCGGTTTGAGGTATCAGGTCGAGGGTGAGGGGCGGTGGCCCACGTGCTCCCGCGTAGGAATTTCGGTGTTGGAATGTGGAGTGATTTGGATGACTTTGGGTACCTATGATCGTAGACCACATCAATAATTGGAAGCAGTACTCGTTGGGAGAGGCTTGGGAAAAGGTTTTCCATTTTTTGGAAAACCTATCTGTCGACGCAGATGAAAAGGAGTATCCAATCGATTGGGACGAGATCTTCGCTCGTGTGATGAGCTACCAGACGAAGGAGGATACGGATCCGCAGGCCGTATTGGAGGCTCACCGCAAGTACGCGGACGTGCAGATGGCCCTAGTGGGATCGGAACGGATCGCGGTATATCCTACCCATACCTTGGGCTCGAAGGGCGATTATTTACCCGAGCGCGATGTTGAATTCTTCGAGTACGAGATCCCTGCAGGCCTCCAGCTCTCGATGCACCCTGGAACCTTTGCCCTGCTGTTGCCGCAAGATGCTCACATGCCGGGGCTTTTCACGGAAACGAAAGGGGCGGAGGTGAAGAAGGTCGTGGTTAAGGTCCTGCTAGAGCGATTGACTCTGTAGGACGGAAAGGGCGCCGCTTGCGCGTTGATGCGACTTCGGCGAAGTCGTGCACCAGTCTAGTTCACACCGAAGTCTGCGTAGCGGAATAGGTGCAGCATCGAGCGTTCGTTGTGCTTGCTTGAGCAGATTTTTTGGTAGTAGTGCGGCAGTCCGGGGAGATTAATGTTCGCGGAAAAGGTGCGAACGAGCAGGAAGGTGGGCTTGTATCGTTCGAAGTCCATGCCGTCCATGGCGCGATCCTCGTAGCCGGTCAGGTTGAAGATCATGAGCTCGAATTGCTTGTCGAAGTTCGCTCGATCGAGGATGCCCGCGATGGAGTTGGTGCTGACGTAGTGGACTTTCTTCGGCTTCGCTTTTCCGGGACGAGGAGCTTCTAGGGGGCGACCTTGCGTCCGCGCTTCTGCCTCTTGGATGAGCTTTTTGCGCACCGACGCGATGGGCGGCTTGCCTGCGATCTCGATGTAGGAATCCCGCAATAAGCGCTCGGAGGCGGCCACGTTAAGGCTAACAGATGATTTTCGGTTCTTCCGGCAGCGTTGGAAGAGGTGTGGCCAAGGCTCGATGAGCAATCCGTTCCAGCCGAGGACTTTTTCGAGATAGGGGGTGAGCGATCCTTTGAGGCCGTCTCTGGCGCCTACCTCCACGAATTTTCCGCCAGGGGAATTGAGGTGCGGAAAGATCGTTTCCGCGTGAGGACGCAACGCTCCCATGGTAAACGCTCGGTGATAGGCGAGTGAGATGAATCCTTTTTTCTTAGTCTGTTGCTTAGTAGCCACGGTTTAGTTGTTCGCTTCCTTGGTCATTCGACGTAAGCGCGGTTCGGTTAAGCAGGAATTCGGGAAAACCACCTATTGGAGGTGTTTTGGGCTAGGATTCTCACTCTAGGGGATTAGAGGAGGCTCTTTTCACGTTTACGCCTGATTTACAGGTACGGGCAAATCGTGTTAAGCTGGCCCGTACCGGCGGTGGTGGAAGCTGCTGGATTTCTTTAGAAGAAGATATTTTCTCCAAGCAACATTGGAACCCGTAGCCGAGAGGCTGCGGGTTCTTTGCGTTTCCGGATTGCGGCTTGCCCAGTTGTGACGCCCCTACTCTCGCCCAAAGGTTTCGATAGATTCCTTCAACCACGCCTCGTCTGCTAGGCGCAGGAGCTTCTCGCCGGCCGCTCGCAAAGTTTCTTCCTTCTTGGCGAAGTGGAAGCGAACGAAGCGGTGCTCGGGGTCGCGGAAAAAGCTAGAGCCAGGGACTCCAGCGACGCCGACTTCGCGAGCGAACCATTCAGCCGCACGCGAATCGTCGGCGAAGCCGAGCGAAGAAATGTCGACCATTACGTAGTACGCTCCTTGTGGCTCGGTGAAGGGGAGACCGGTTTGGCGTAGAAAGCTCAAAAAGACGTCCCGCTTGCGTGTGTAGAGGTTCTGGAGCTCTTCGTAATAGCTATCGGGGAGTTCGAGGCCCGCCACTGCGGCTTCCTGCAAGGGAGCGGCTGCTCCGACCGTGAGGAAGTCGTGAACCTTGCGGGCTTGGGCGATGACCTCGGGCGACGCGAGCACGTAGCCAAGTCTCCAACCGGTGATGGAGTAGGTCTTGGAGAGGGAGTTGCAGGTGATGACCCGGTCGAAGGCGTCGGGTAGCGAGCAGGCGTAGGTGTGGACGTGCGGCTCGTAGACGATGTGCTCGTAGGGTTCGTCTGTGATGACGTAGGTGTCGTGCTTTTCTGCGAGGTCGAGGATTTCTTGCAGTTCGCCACGGGTGAAGACTTTGCCGGTAGGGTTGGAAGGATTACAAACGACGATGGCTTTGGGCTTTTGATCGAAGGCAGCTGCGAGTTCTCCGCTGTCGTATCCGAAATCTGGAGCGTTCAGGGTGACGTAGATCGGTTCGGCTCCCGAGAGGATGGCGTCTGCAGCGTAGTTTTCATAGAAAGGTGAGAAGACGATGACCTTGTCTCCCGGGTTGCAGGCGGTCATCATGGCTACCATCATGGCTTCGGTACTGCCGCAGGTCACTACGAGGTGCTGGTCGGGATCGACGTGGAGGCCGGTATTGCGGTTTATCTTTTTAGCGAGAGCTTCGCGGAAGCGAGGAGCTCCCCAAGTCACTGCGTATTGATGATGAGGGCCACGGGTCGCTGTTTCGAGTGCGGAAAGAACCGCTTCTGGTGGATCGAAGTCGGGGAAGCCTTGGGAGAGGTTGATGGCTCCGCAACGATTGGCGAGGCGGGTCATCCCGCGGATGACGGACTCGGAGAACTGGGAGAGGCGGTTGGCGGGCGATGGCATAAGGAGGGATATAGGATGAGGCCTTGAGGGGGGAAAGGGCTAAATTAGGCACTAGGCTGGGTGCCGTTCAAGGGGCGGTTGCGACCGTTCGCGGAAAAGTGACTCACAATTGGCGGGAGCTGTAGAAGATGGCTGGCAGAACATTAATTCCTTCTACTATGAATACTAAGACGCTTACGAAAAAGAACATCATCATAGCCCTCGCGATCAACTTCTCTCTGATGGCGATCTCCTACAAACTTGGGTTTTGCCTAGACTACGCTATTCCTTGCACGTTGGTCGGGATGGGGATCCTAGCGGTTGGGTTTTTCAGGAATAAGGTGGCCCATCGCTTTGACCACTGAAAGTAGCTGGTGACGATCTGGTCTTCAAGAGGCTGATCGGTTGCGCTCAGGTGGGTGCGGTCTGTTTTGCGTGATCCAGAACCTCGTGAACGGTCCATTGGTCGTAGGCGTGGACGCCGTATTTGACCGCGACCAAGACTCCGGAATCGTCGATGAGGAAGTCTGCGGGCAGTCCGAGGGGACCGTTTTTCAAGGAGAGGCCGAGACCTTTTTGAATGACACCGCGGAGCCCTTGCCAGATGGCTGAAGGGTGGAGCACGCTTCGGAGAGAGCTTTCGACGCCGAATGACTTGTAATGCGTTTTGTCGGGATCGGCGATTACGTGAAATGGCAGTTTCGAATTGTACCTTAGCAGAGCTTCCGCGCTTGAGTGGAAGAAGACGACTTCCCTGATATGGTTTTCGGCAAGGAGGGAGGCTCCAGCGGCAAAGCTCTGAAGATGCATATCGCAGATGGGGCAGCCCGCGAAGCGGCGGAATTGGAGGTGAGTGAATGCGTGCGTCTTCGAGGGAATTTCCACATTTTCCCCTTCGATCGATATTAAGTGAGAGAAAGGGACCTGTGAGTGAACAGAGAGTTTGGACATGATCGAAAGAGGACCGTGCCAGAGGTTTATTCCAAGAGAAATGAGAAAGAAGCTTCTCTGAACCTAGCTGAACCAGATCGGTTTGCTGGTTCTCGCTAGTTGGCGCGCTTGTCGTGGCGACGGCTGGCGATTATGCAAATCCCGATTGTGAGCCCACCTATCGCAGCGGTATAGGCATCGGGTGTGAGACCATTGGCTTCACCAGGCAGGGCACTGGTGTTTGGAGCTGCATCGAGTGCGGCGAGAGTGAAGAAAATTACGATGTACTTGTACATGCGTCCTAGGGGTGGCGATTACGGTTTGCACTGGAAGGCGTCTCTGGGAGGGGTTCGTTTCAGAGTGGGTACCGGATCCCTCCTTCATAAAAAGTTCAGGGTTAGTCGCCGGTAAGAATGCAGGTTGTAAAGGTATACTGGATACACGTTTTATCCCACGCTTCTTGGAGAATCGGAACTACGCTCAGCCGACTAACCGATCATTGCTCGTAATCGCTCCGCTCGTGCTGCTGCTCTTATCGTAGGCTGCTGACAGAATCTGCATTTGCGGCAGCAGCTCGCTCGTAAAGATTAGTTCCGGCACGCCAACGGCAGACTGCCGGCTTCGTTTCCTTAACGCCGCATGACCTCGCCAAACCGTATCCTTCTCGTCGTCCTCGGAGACCAACTCTCGCTTCGCTTAGCTGCTTTCAAGGAATGCGACGCTGTTTGGATGGCAGAGGTTAGCGAGGAGTCGACTCACGTTTGGTCATCCAAGATTCGCACCGTCCTTTTCTTATCGGCGATGAGGCATTTTGCCAAAGATGTGGAGAAGTCGGGAAAAGAGCTCCACTATGGCCGGTTGGGCGATAAACCGGAGTTCAATTCGCTCGGCTCGGCTCTCGAAGCGTTTTTAGCAGAAACGGATTTCGCGAAGGTTCGGGTGACTCAGCCCGGTGATTATCGAGTGCTGGGAGATCTCAGAAACGCTTGTAGTTCTTGCGGTCTGGTATTGGAGGTCGTGGAAGACGGCTCTTTTTATTCGAGTCCGCTCGGCTTTGCCAAACACGCGGAAGGACGCAAGCAACTGCGTATGGAGTACTTCTATCGTGAGATGCGAAAAAAGCATGCGGTGCTGATGGAGGGAGACCAGCCGGTGGAAGGCAAGTGGAACTTCGACGCGAGTAATCGGAAGGCCTTCGGCAAAGAAGGGCCGGAGCGGCTTTTTCCGCGCATGCGTTTCGCTCCCGACGAAATTACCAAAGAGGTTATTCAGGAAGTGGATACGAGATTCCCTGATCACCCAGGTGACTTGGGCTCTTTTGACTGGCCGGTCACGCGTGAGGAAGCCTTGCGGGCGATGGACAGTTTTATCGAAAACGAGCTGCCGCAGTTTGGAGCTCACCAGGATGCGATGTGGACGGGCGAGCCTTACTTGAACCATTCCTTGTTGTCCTCTTCAATCAACCTCAAGCTGCTCGATCCGAGGGAAGTTGTGAAGGCGGCAGAGACGGCCTACCGTAAGGGAAATGCTCCCATCGAATCGGTAGAGGGATTTGTCCGCCAGCTCCTTGGTTGGCGAGAGTTTGTACGGGGAATATACTGGATGTACATGCCTGACTATATTGATCGCAATGCCCTAGGGAGCGACGAGCCGTTACCCCAGTTCTATTGGGATGGTGATACCGATATGAACTGTATCCGAGATGTCGTGACGCAGACGATGCGGTATGGGTACGCCCATCACATTCAGCGGCTAATGGTGACAGGGCTGTACGCTCTCTTGCATGGTGTGGACCCGAAGGAAGTGCACGCCTGGTATCTGGCAGTTTACGTGGATGCGGTCGAATGGGTCGAGCTTCCCAACACGCTTGGGATGTCGCAATATGCGGACGGTGGCGTGATGGCTTCGAAGCCTTATGTGGCGACCGGCAAGTACATCAAGCGCATGAGCAACTACTGTAGTGGTTGCCGCTTCGATCCGGACAAGAAAAGTGGCGAAGATGCTTGCCCTTTTACGGTGTTGTATTGGGACTTCCTTCACCGACACGAATCCGTTTTGAGTGCGAATCCGCGCATGAGCATGCAGCTAAGGAACTTGAAGCGAATTAAAGAGGAAGAACTGAAATCTATTTCCGAAGCGGCGGAGAAGATTCGATTACAAGCGAGAGAGTCGTCGACCGGTGTGAAGGTCTAGCTATCCGAAACAAAATAAGCGTATGATGCATTTATCGAAAACAGATTTGGAGGCGAGCGACCGTATTCGGCGTCTCAATATCGTAAACTCTATCTCTGGTGTGAAGCCAGCCAACTTGATCGGGACTGTCTCTGAAAAGGGAGTGAAAAACCTAGCTGTATTCAGTTCTGTGGTACATATTGGGAGCAATCCACCGCTCATCGGCTTCGTCTTGCGGCCCGGCGGGGAGGTGCGCCGCCACACCTACGAGAACATCGTGGCGACGGGTGACTATACGATCAACAGCTTGCCGTATGCCTTTGCCCGACAGGGTCACTACACCTCGGCCAAGTTTGATGCGGAGGTTTCGGAGTTTGAGGCAGTGGGTCTAACTCCGGAGTCGCTTGAGGGAACGCAAGCTCCTTTCGTGAAAGAGAGCCCGCTCAAGTACAGTTTGCGTTTTTGCGACGAGATTTCGATCCCCCGCAATGGCACTTCATTGATCGTCGGGGAGGTTCAGGATGTGTACGTCGACGAGAATGCTGTATCGGATAGTGGATACATCGACTTGGCTGGGCTCCGTTGTGCGGGAATCTCTGGCTTGAACAGCTACTACAAGCTGGAGAAGGTCGCCGATTTCCCCTACGCCCGCCCGCATGAGGTTTAGCCTACCGGCTATGCTTGCCTCGGGGCGATGCATCGCTCGAGTGGGGTGATTTACACGAACAAACAGCGATCCCGATCGTTTATCCCCTCGATGCGAATGGCCTCTCGGTTTCACATCGCTCACCTTCTTCGCAATCGTAGCCTGTTATCTCCGTTCTCAGGGTAGACCAAAGCAAACCTTCCAAACCAAACGATATGAAAACACTCACACTGCTCGCCGCCTTTTTCCTCGTCCTCGCTTCTGCTCTCCAGGCTGACACTACGATTTACGATATTCCGCTCGTCGACATTGAAGGGAACGAGACGACGCTAGAAAAGTACAAAGGTAAGACGCTCTTGATCGTGAACGTCGCTTCTAAGTGCGGTTACACGCGGCAGTACAAGGGGTTAGAAGAATTGAACGAGAAGTATGCGAACGAAGGTTTGGTGGTGTTAGGCTTTCCCTGTAATCAGTTCGGAGGGCAGGAGCCCGGCACAGAGGAGGACATCATGGAGTTTTGCTCGCTAACCTATGGGGTGAGCTTCCCGATGTTTTCGAAGATAGAAGTTAACGGTCCGAATCGCCATCCGCTCTACGAGAAGCTCGCAGGAGAGGAATCGCCGTTTCCTGGACAGATCGGTTGGAATTTCAGCAAGTTCCTAGTCAACGGTGAGGGTGAAATCGTGGAGCGTTTCAGTTCCGCGGTCGCTCCGAAATCTGACAAGATGATCTCCGCCATCGAGATGTCGCTGGCGGGTTCCTAGATTCCGCCGTTGGCGGACTTTTTGCGTTCAGCAGAGTCCCCCATTCGATGTCTGAGTTCGCTGCTGACGGCGTTGAGGCCGTATACGAAAAATGGACACGCAATATTGCATCTGGTGGACGGACGAGATCTGTGGGCTTGACAGGAACACGTGGCCTCCGGGCCCAGCAAGGTTGAAATCTTAAAGAGCTGCGTTCCAGGGCTGTCTAGAGGGGCGAGGCAGTTTGATTGCGTCGCGCCATTGGATAGAACGATATACAGTCGATTCAAGCGTCAAGGTTGATTCTGCTTTCTTCGTAGCAACGTGTTTGGTAAGCCGGTCCCATCTATATAAAGGGTTAAATTAATATATCGATTCAGTGTTTGAACGATGACATGGACGATCAGAGAGCGATCAGCCGTTCTGGATCGTTTTAGAGAGTAGTGATCGATTCGAGACGACAGTTATATATTTATATACAAGGCTCAGGCGTGACTCTTATCGAAATATCTGAATTGCGTAATGCATCAGGAGTAAACCCTAGAAAGTTGCAATATGAATGAGAGGTTTAATTTAGCAGACTTTTAGCTAGCGTAACTATTGTGAGGTGGATTAGCGTTTCGAATCCCTGATTTAATAAACCTTATTTATGAGTCATCAGAATTCTGATATAACGCCCTCAGTCATAGTGGGCATTGGAGCTTCGGCTGGGGGGCTTGCAGTTCTGAAACGCTTTGTCTCATCGATCCCCGTCGACTCAGGTTTGGCGTTCGTTGTGGTGCAACACTTGGACCCGAGCCACGACAGCATGTTGGCGGAGCTTCTCGACCGCGAGACTTCGATCTGTGTCAAGCACGCTGAGGATGGGGAAGAGGTTAGGGCAAACGTTGTGTACGTGATTCCGCAAGACACCTACCTTGAACTCAGACGCGGGAAGTTAGCTCTAGTGGAAGCTCAAGATAGCAAGGGCAAGCGAGCAGCGATCGATCATTTGTTCCGGTCCATGGCAGAAGAGCGCCAGGACCGCTGCGCAGGCGTCATTCTCTCTGGAGCGGGGAGCGATGGTACGGCGGGATTGAGGGCGATCAAGGCCGCAGGCGGATTAGCCTTGGTACAAGATCCGGAGGAAGCGGATCATCCGGGTATGCCAGACAGTGCATTACGGGCTAACGCGGCCGACAAAATCGTGCCGATCGAGGATATGCCAGGGATTTTGATGGACTACGCCGCCCATCCTATGTCGTTGCGAGAGAGTTGGGAGGAGGAAGGCGAAGAAACTGATCCTGGCAACGAGCCCGACGCCCAAATGAGTTTGGGCGAAGTCACCGCAATTCTAAAGTCAAATTCGGATTTCGACCTCAGCCAATACAAGCCTGGCACGGTGCAGCGACGCATTGCCCGTCGCATGAGTTCGATCGGTATCCAAGAATATTCCGATTATCTTGAGGAGTTGCGTGAAAGCGAGTCCGAGCGGGAGAATCTCTCGCAGGATTTGCTGATCAACGTGACTGACTTTTTCCGGGATAAGAAGGCCTACGAGCATTTGGAGAAAGTTGTTTTCCCGGCCATTGTGGAGAAACTCGGCAAAAAGGAAGATCTCCGGATCTGGGTTCCTGGCTGCGCCAGTGGAGAGGAGGCGTACTCGCTGGCCATTTTGGCAGCAGAGGCTTTGTCCAAAGCCCGAAAGCGTAATAAAGTTAAGATCTTTGCCACCGACATCGACCACAATGCGATCAAGATTGCTCGCAAAGCCGTCTATCCCGATAGCATCGCCCGCGAGGTGCCGGCAGCCTTCCTAGATCGCTATTTTGCCAAGGCTCATGGTGAGCATTACTATAAAGTGAGGGGCTTCCTTCGAGATACTATTTCGTTCGCCACGCAAAATGTAGCTGGTGATCCGCCTTTTAACCACATGCATCTTATCTCGTGTCGGAACCTCCTCATCTACCTGACGCGGGAGACTCAAGAGCACGTGCTGGCGTCGTTCTACTTTGCGTTGGACGACCCAGCCTATCTTTTCTTGGGTAGCTCAGAGAGCCTAGGCAACCAAGGAGTACTGTTCCGCACGGAATCTAAGAAGTGGCGGATCTATCAGAAAATCCCAGGTCGTACGGGGCATCGGGCCACACTCGGCCGTTTGCATGTTAAACGGTTGGAAAGGGATCGAGGCGGCGATAGGTCCCATAATGGTCCTCGGCCTAAGGCGCGGAACAGCGAGTCCATACCGCGCCCGGACCGGATCCGATTGTCCTTGATGGAGGCGGCAACGCCTCCGTCCATGATGATCGATGAGAACGGGCGGCTCCTCTACAGTCATGGCGATCTCAGCTCCTATACGACGTTTCCCAGTGGTGAACCTCGCAATGAGATCATCCAATATCTTAGGCCATCGTTGCGCACGAGGGTGCGTAGCGGGCTCATTAAGGTACGTCGAACCAACGAGCGAGCGAGTCTGCGCTGTCTTCTGGATACAAAAGGATCCGCGGATGAGAGGGGACGAGTGGTTAATGTGGAACTGCTTCCTCTCGGCGATCAGGAGTATGCAGATGGTTCGGTGGTTTGCCTGGTTTTTCGAGAAGAGGAGACAATCAACGATAGCGAGCGGGAAGCCTTGAACAAGGCGAACGAGTCGAGCGCTCGGGAGCTGGAGCAAGAGCTGACAGAGACCAAGCTGGAATTGCAGAATACGGTCGAGGAGTTAGAGTCTAGTACTGAGGAGTTAAAGGCGGCCCACGAGGAAGCGCTTTCGACCAATGAAGAACTGCAATCCTCGAACGAGGAGCTGGAGGCGAGCGCCGAGGAACTGCGATCGCTCAATGAAGAGCTCAGCACGGTTAATTCCCAGCTGAAGGAAAAGATCGATGAGCTGCATCGAGCGACCAACGATGTGCAGAACTTCTTCGCGAGTACAAATCTTCCCACCGTTTTCCTCAATCCGGACTTATGCGTTGAACGCTATTCCGAAGCTGCGGAAAATCTGCTTAGGATGGGGCCTCCAGATGTGGGTCGCCGGATCGTTTCGTTAGGCCGGGATCTCTTGGACAACGACCTTGAGGAGGAATGTCGGAGCGTGTTGCACAACTTCCAACCGGTTCGCTCTGAAAGGCAGGACGGCAAGGGTCGTTGGTTTGTGAGGCAGATTACGCCCTACCGCACCGAAGACCGTCGCATAGAAGGCGTGGTACTGGTATTTCAGGACATCACCGAACTGCGCGAGCTCCATAAGCGAGCGGAAGGAAGAGAGCGCCAACAGTCGGTAGTGGCCCAGTTAGGCCTCTTGGCCTTGACCGGAGTCGATCCTGAGGAGCTCATGCACCAAGCGGTGCGGCAAGTCGCCCACACGCTCGACGCCGACTTATGCAAACTACTCAAGTACCTGCCAGACGAGAAAGAGCTCGTCATGGTGGCGGGTGTAGGTTGGCGCCCTGGGCTTGTAGGGAAAGCTCGAGTGTCATCCGATCAGAATTCACAAGCTGGATACACGCTCTCAGCTAAGGAGCCCGTTATCGTAAGTCAGCTAGACGATGAAAAAAGGTTTAGTGGCCCCAAGTTGCTGACGGATCATGGCGTCGTGAGTGGAATCAGTTGTGTGATCAACCACTCTCAACCGCCCTTCGGCGTGATTGGCGTACATACGACGAAGCGACGTGAGTTTTCCCAGGAGGACGCAACCTTTTTGCAGTCCGTGGCCAATATGCTCTCTACTGCTGTTCGAACCCGCGAGGCGGGGAATCGCTTGCACGAGAGCGAAGAGAGGTTCCGTTCGCTTGCCAACTCCATCCCGCAACTCGCATGGAGGACCGACGAGACGGGAAGTATCGATTGGTACAACGAGCGCTGGTACGAGTATACAGGAAGCAACTTCGACGAGATGAAAGGGTGGGGCTGGCAGAAGCTCCACCATCCGGACCACATCGAGCGTGTAACAGACCACTTTAAGAATCAGCTATCCCTGCAAAAAGAGTGGGAGGACACCTTTCCCCTGCTCTCCAAAAAGGGTGAGTACCGATGGTTCCTGTCGCGTGCGACCCCCATTCGTGATTCTGAAGGCCGCATCGTGCACTGGTTCGGCACGAACACGGACATCACGGATAAGCTGGAGAGGGAAGCTGCGTTGCAGCAGAGCGAAGATCGGTTGCGTCTTGCTAAAGACTCCGGTCGTTTGGGCCTTTTCGATTACGATGTGAACAAAGGCCATATTGAATGGGAACCTCTTCTTAGCGAAATTTGGGGTCTCGATAAGGATGAGCCAGTTACGCTAGAAGCCTTCTATGACGGTTTGCATCCAGACGATGTTGAAAAGACAGAACAAGCGATCCAAGCATCGACGGATCCTCAAGGCGACGGCCACTACTCAGTAGTCTATCGGGTCATCAATCGCGCGACGGGAGCGCAACACCACGTCAAAGCGAGCGGAATTACACAGTTTCAAGATGGCAAGCCCGTGCGTATGATTGGGCTAGTAGGAGACATCACCGAGGAAGAGAACACCCGACGGCGCTTGGCAGCGAGCGAAGAGAGCCTGCGCTTCACGCTCGAGTCGAATCACATCGGCGTTTGGGAAATGGATTTTGCGACTCAGGAAGCCGTTCGAACGATCGAGCACGACCGAATATTTGGATACGATGAGCTTCAATCAAGCTGGTCATACGAGCGATTCATGGAGCATGTGCATCCAGAAGATCGCGAGCGAGTAGCAGCCTCTTTTGCTAGCGTAAGCGAGACGGAGTTGTGGGATTTCGAGTGCCGTATCCAAACGGCCAAAAACGAAGTTCGGTGGATCTGGGCAGTCGGGAGGCTCACGAGGAATAAATCGAACGAGCCGAACCGGATGAAAGGGTTGGTGCTCGATATCACGAAGCGCAAAGATCTGGAGTCATCGCTCGGCCGGGCGATTGAGGAGCTCCAGGAAACGGACGCGAGGAAGAACGAGTTTCTCTCCATTCTGGGGCATGAGCTGCGTAATCCGCTCGCGGCCTTGAGCTACGGCTTAAGCTTTCTAGAAAATGCCGATGGCAGTACCGAGGAGGTGCTAGGCCTGATGCGCCATAGCGTGACTTCGATGGCGAAACTTTTGGATGACTTGCTCGATCTTAGAAGAGTCACTAAGGATAGTGTGCTGATCGAGAAAACGCCATTGGACCTGTCTAGCGTATTGAAAAATGTAATACGCTCAACTAAAGGTCGGTTTGATGAAAAACATCAGAAATTGAAGGTTGATTTAGCCGAGGGGCTATGCTTGGAAGCGGACCAAGTGCGGCTCGAGCAGGTCTTCAGCAACTTAATGGTGAACGCCTCTAAATTCACGCCGACCGGTGGTTTCATTAGTTTAAGGTCAGAAAGAGTCGCGAACGAGATTCTCGTTGAGGTGACTGACGATGGAGCCGGTCTGCTCCCTGAGGACCTTGAGAAAGTATTCGATCCGTTTTACCAGGTTAAAAACGAGGGCAGCGCTAATTCTGGTTTGGGCATCGGTCTGGCCTTGTGCAACAAGCTAGTGACCCTGCACGGGGGAAGTATACAGGCACATAGCGAAGGCAAGAAGAAGGGCGCTACATTTGAGGTGCGGTTACCCGCAGCCACTCGATTGAACTGGGAGGCTCGCGAAGCTACGTCTGAGCAGAAGTCCGCTTCTGTTCGGGCTGGTCTTAAGGTGCTAATCATCGAAGACAACGAAAGCATATTACTTACCCTGCCGCGGCAAATTCGCGATCTCGGATGCGTCGTTGAAACAGCGCGAACTGCCTCAGAGGGTTTGGAGCGCACTGGAGTCTTTGGCCCAGATGCCATTCTCGTCGACATCGGCTTACCGGATATGACTGGCCATGAGGTAGCTTCTGAACTACGTTCGCGGGGCTTCAAAAACCTTCTTGTAGCGGTTTCTGGATACAGCCACGAAGAGTCGCGAGCCAAGTCGAAGGACGTCGGGTTCGATTATCATCTGGCCAAGCCCGCGAGCATCGGTGATCTGGCAAAGGTATTGGCGGAAGCTTGATCGACGGTTCGTCGAAGCAATCGATGGCAGGAGCGCCCGAACCGCTGACTTGTCAGGGAGGTCACCTTCATCAGCGATCTGGGCAATCAATGCATCGCAGAGATATCTTGCGTTTCTCTCGTCTGCGTACCTCGGCGAGCGAGAGTCGACCTCGATATGGTAGATTCCTGTTTCAAGTTGACTGTGACCCGTACCAGAAGGGAGCGGGGGACTGGGGGGCTGCTTCCACGTTTATAGCGAGACTGGCGATGAAAAGGGAAAAGAGTGTGAGTCGGATCAGCATGAATTGGATATTGTTTACGACACGCACGTTTACGTTGGGGCTCACTATTTGGATTTTATAAGCTCAAGGTGTTAGTCATCGACGTTCGCTCTGCAGGGCGGAGTAATTGCTTAGGGGCGCAACGACTTAGCGTTGCCTTCCGGTGTGTTTGTGGTGGCTTAGGACGGCGGATGTCTGATGCCTTCTGCTAGCTTTGGCGGGTGACGGCGGAAGCGAGCGAGACAACTTTTTTTGAGGGGCAAATTATTGGAGATGAGGCGCCTAGGAATGTGAGCGATTTGGAGGCGTTTCAGGACGTTGACGGATGCTCTGAGATGCAGTGGAATGATGGCATGGCGACCGCTCGTGCAGATGCGGAGTCGGCCAGTCTGGAGGAAGCCTTTGATGGGCTGGGAGTTGAGCGCGTGGCGCCAGCTGAATCGGAAACTCTAGGGACTGGTGTCGACTCTTTGGACGAAGCCCTGGATGGGGGCTTGCGCTCGGGGCTGCTCACGGAGCTGGCTGAAACGGGGGCCAGCTCGGGCGGTCAGGTGCTGTTGCTGCACTTGCTGGCGGGCATGCGGCGGGCGATGCGTTTCGCGGCCTTGGTGGACGGGGCGGATGGCTTCGATCCTCAGTCGTCGCCGCCGGAGCTGCTGGAGCATTTGCTGTGGGCTCGGTGTCGCTCGGCGGGGGAGGCCATGAAGCTGGCGGACGCTTTGCTGCGGGACGAGAATTTGGGCATGGTGCTGGTGGACTTGCGGGGGTGCGAGACGCGGGAACTGCGGCGGGTGAAGTCGGCGGACTGGTACCGACTGCAGCGCTTGGCGGAGCGGTCGGGGGCGTATGTGTGCGTGTTTACGCCGGAGGCGATGATTCCGAGCGCTCAGGTGCGGGTGCGTTTGGCGGGGCAGTATGGGATCGGGGAGATGGATAGCGATCTGCGAGGCTTGGGTTGTGGGCTGGAGTTCGAGGTTTTGCGCAAGCGTACGCGGGAGCGGGGCGGCTTTGCGCAGTTGGTGCGGAGAGCGGTTGGGTGATTTTTGTCTATCAAGGACATGAATAAGAATAAGGGTTAGTGTAATTAATAGTTGGATACGGTAGCTAGATAATGTTTTGTGTGTTACAGGTTCCGAGGCTGGCGTTGCAGGCGGTTTTGAGGGGGGATCCGGATCAGGTTGTGCCTGCTGGTCTCTGCGGCGTGGCGCAAGCGCCAGCCCTACTGGCGGTGGTGGATGCGGAGGCGCGGAAACCGGTGGTGCTGGAGATGACGGAGGGCGCGGAACGGGAAGGCGTGATTGCGGGACTGTCGGTGCCGCAGGCCTTGGCGCGTTGTCCGGAGCTGGTGGTACGGCATCGCTCGCGGCAGACGGAGGAGTCGCTGGAGGATTTGTTGTTTGCTGTGGCTTATTCGCTGTCGCCGCGAGTGGAGCGAGACGGTGCGGGTGAGGTGTTGGTCGACCTACAGGGGACCAAGCTGGAAGAGTCGCTTGAGCGTTGCGGACAGATTGTGGCGGAGCTGTCGGCGATGGGGATCGTGGTAGCCGTTGGAGTGGCGGAGAGCTGCGTGGTGGCGGGATTGGCGGCGAAGTCGGTTGAAGGGAACGTTTTGGTGGTGGGTTCAGGTAGGAGCGACCTTGGTCGCGAATTGGAGGTTGAGGCTTCGTGTCCAAAGTCGCTCCTAAAGGTTCCGCTGGAAAACTTTATGGGTGAGATGCCGATTGGGAATGTTGGTAGTACGCCGCCGCTGTTGGATGTGTTGGGCAAATGGGGAGTGCGGACTGTGTCGGCGTTTGCGAAGTTGGAACGGTCGGCGGTGGGGGCGCGGCTGGGTATGGAGGGGCTGCGGCTTTGGGATCGGGTGACGGGGCACGAGCAGCGGGTGGTCGCGGTGGCGGAGCTGCCGGCGGATTTTAATGAGTCGTGGGAATTTGAATACGATGTGGATTCGGTGGAACCATTGCTATTCTTGCTGAGGCGTTTTTTGGATACGCTGTGCGTAAGGATGCGGGTGGCGCACAAGGTGGCGGCTTTTGCTCGGCTGGATTTGGGGGTGGCTTATGGTGAGCCGATCGTGGTGGAGCAGAAGCTGCCGGAGGCGACGAGCGATGAGGGGGCGTTGTTTTCGTTGCTGGCAGCTCGGCTCGAGGAAGTGGAGACGGAGTCGCCGGTGGCTCGGATGCAGTTGCGGTTGGAGGTGGTTGACTTTAAGCAGCGACAGTTGGGCTTGTTTGAGAGCAGCTTGAAGAATCCGTATCGCTTTACCCAGACTTTGTCGCGGGTGGCGGGGATCGTGGGCGAGGATCGGGTGGGGCGTCCGGTGCTGGAGGAGGATGGGCGTCCGGATGGGGTGCGGATGGAGGAGCTGCCGGCGTCGGTGCCGCCGGTGGGCGAGTTGGACCTGGGGCGGATGTTTGGCATGCCGCTGCGGCGGTATCGGCCGGGCTTGAAGGCGGCGGTGGAGTTTCAGGGACGAGTGCCGATCTGGATACAGTGCGAAAAGGTGTCGGGTTTCGTGAAGGCGGTGCGGGGGCCGTGGTTGCACTCGGGACACTGGTGGGAAGAGGAGGGGGGCTGGAACTGCGTGGAGTGGGACGTGGAACTGAACAAGGGAGGCGTGTATCGCATTTGTAAGGACGAACTGGGATGGAGAGTGGATGGGGAGTATTGAATGGTGAAAAGTGAATTGGAATGAAGAGGGGGCTCTTGCAGTGCTTTTTTGCCCACATATGACGCAGATTTACGCATATGGATTTGGATGATGACTAATAGTAGGATTATAGAAATTTCACTTTTCACTTTTCACCTTTCACTCTTCTCCCGAGCGTGAGCGAGGGATACGTAGAGTTGCATGGGCGGTCGGCGTTTTCGTTTTTGCGGGGGGCGTCGCAGCCGGATGAGTTGGCGGCGGCCTGCGCGGATCGGGGCGTGGGCGCGATGGCGTTGTGCGATCGCGGCGGTGTATATGGATCGGCTCGCTTTCATGCGGCGTGTCGGGAGTTGGGTTTGAAGGGAATCGTTGGTTGCGAGTTGCCGATGGTGGATGGCACGGCTTTGCCGGTGATAGTGAAGACGAGAGCGGGGTATCAGGGGTTGTGTCGCTTGTTGTCGGATATGCATTTGGGCGGAGTTAAGGATACTCGGCACTTGGCTGCTTCCCGCAATGGAGCGTTGAAGAAGGGGGAAGGGCGTTTGAGTTGGGCTGACTTGACGGGGCGAGTCGAGGGACTGGTGGCTTTGACGGGGGACGAAGAGGGCGTGTTGCGACCGTATTGGGAGAATGGTGACAGGGATGGGGTGCGGGAGCGGGTGGGCTCTTTGCGTGGTTTGTTTGGCGAGGGAAATGTCTTTGTTGAGCTTCAGCGGCGGCACGAGCGGGGCGAGGAGCGGTTGGTGTCGGGCTTGCGGGACTTGGCGGGGGCGGAGGGGTTGCCGGTGGTGGCGACTAATGGGGTGAGCTATGCGCGGCCGCAGGGGCGGGCTTTGCTGGATGTGTTCACCTGCTTGCGGGAGAAGGTGAAGCTGGATGAGGCGGGGGGCTTGTTGAGTCGCAATGGGCAACGGTTCGTGAAGGCACCGGCGGCGATGCGGCATTTGTTTCGAGATATTCCGGAGGCGGTGGAGAATACGTTGCGGATCGCGGAGCAGGTGGAGTTTGGCTTGGAGAACCTTGGCTACGAGTTTCCGAGCTATGACGTGCCGCGTGGTGAGTCGATGGATACGTTTTTGAGGAAGGTGGTGTTTGCTGGGGCGCGGAAACGGTATCGGGGGGAGCCGAACGAGAAGACGCGGCGGCAGATGGAGCATGAGCTGGCAGTGATCGCGAAGCTGGGCTTTTCGGGTTACTTCTTGATTGTTTGGGACCTGGTCAATTTTTGTCGCAACAATGAGGTCATGGCTCAGGGGCGGGGCAGCGCAGCGAATAGCGTGGTGTGCTTTTGCTTGGAGATCACGCCGGTGGATCCGGTGGAGGCGGGCTTGTTGTTCGAGCGTTTCTTGAACGAGGAGCGGAAGAGTTGGCCGGATATCGATATCGACTTGCCGAGCGGTGAGCGCAGGGAGCGGGTGATTCAGGAGGTGTATCGTCGCTATGGACGGCATGGGGCGGCGATGACGGCGAACGTGATTACCTATCGGCGCAAGAGCGCGGCTCGGGAGGTGGGCAAGGTGCTGGGCTTCGAGGAGGAGTTTCTGGGGCGGTTTTCGTCGCTCTTTGGCAGCCATAACTACGAGCATGGGCTGGGCTTCGAGGAGCAGCTGGAGCAGTCGGGGATCGCCAAGGAGCATCCGCGAGCTCTAGCGTTGTCGAAGCTCTGCGTGCAGGTGCTGGGACTGCCGCGGCATTTGGGACAGCATTCGGGAGGAATGGTGGTTTGTCAGGGAGCGCTGGATACGGTGGTGCCTTTGGAGCCAGCGTCGATGCCGGGTCGCTCAGTGTGCCAGTGGGACAAAAATGATTGCGAGGACTTGGGTATCGTGAAGGTGGACTTGCTGGGCTTAGGGATGATGGCGGTGATGCAGGACACGCTGGAGAATTTGAATCGCAAGGGAGTCGATATCGATATGGCCCGTATTCCGAAGAATGATACGGCGACTTTTGAAATGATGCAGCGAGCGGATACGGTGGGGGTGTTCCAGATCGAAAGTCGGGCTCAGATCGCGACGCTGCCGCGCATGAAGCCGAAGTGTTTTTATGACGTGGTGGTGGAAGTGGGGATTATTCGTCCAGGACCGATCCAGGGGAAGATGGTGCATCCGTATTTGGAGCGCCGGGAGGATCCGAGCAAGATCGAGTACATCGACGAACGGCTAGTGGAGGTGCTGGAGCGAACGCTGGGGGTGGCTTTGTTTCAGGAGCAGATCTTGAAGGTGGCGATGGTGATGGCGGACTTTACGGGGGCGGAAGCGGAGGAGCTGCGTCGGGCGGTGAGCACCTTTAGTACGAACGAGAAGCGTATGAACACGGTGCTGGGCAAGTTGGTGGGTGCCATGCGTGATCGTGGTGTGGAAGAGGAGAAGGTCAAAAGCGTGGTGCAGTCGGTTTCGAGCTTTGCTCACTATGGGTTTCCGGAGAGTCATGCGATCTCATTTGGACTGCTGGCTTATGTGAGCACGTATTTGAAGTGTCACTACCCGGAGGAGTTTTTTGTGGGGCTACTGAACAATCAGCCGATGGGCTTTTATTCGTCGGCGACTTTGATCCAGGACGCGAAGCGTCGGGGGATTCGCGTGAGAGCGGTTTGCGTGGTGGAGTCGCGTTGGGAGTGTTGCGTCGTTGGTGCGGCGAAGAGTGAAGGTGGAAGGGTGAAGGCTGGTGGGGATGGGACTGGTGGATCTGGAGCAAGCTCGCTCCTACTGGGGAAGAAGAATTGCGGCACAAGGCCGCTTCCCACGGGTCGGGTTGGGGATCAGGTTGGCGCGGCGTGGCGCGAGCGCCAGCCCTACGGGGTTGGGGGGGAGATTCGTTTGGGCTTGGTGATGGTGAAGGGGATTTCTCGGGAGAAGGGTAAGGCGATGGTGGTGGAGCGGGATCGGGCTGCGTTTCGGTCGCTGAAGGATTTTCGGTTTCGCACGCGGTTTAATAAGGAGGAGCTCCGGCAGCTGGCGGCGATCGGGGCTTTGAATTGTTTTTGCGGGGATCGGCGTAAGGCACTTTGGGAGGTGGAGTCGCTGCTAGGTGAGGATGACTTGTTCGCTCATGTGGAGGAGCCGGAGGAGGAGACGCTGAGTCCGCTGGAGGTGATGACGCATCTGGAGCGGCTGCAGGCGGATTATGCGGGAGTAGGCGTGACGGTGGGAGCGCATCCGATGGCCTCGCTAAGGGGTGAGCTGGCGGGAATCTGGCGTGCCTACGATTTGGATACGACGCCGAATGGGGCACGGGTGAAGGTCGCGGGGCAGGTGATTTGCCGTCAGCGACCGGGCACGGCCAAGGGATTTGTATTCATCTCGATGGAGGACGAGACGGGTATTTCGAACACGATCGTTTTGCCACAGCTGTTTGAGAAGTATCGGCTAACAATCACGCAAGAAAAGTTTCTGGTGATTTCGGGCGTGCTGCAGCGCCAGAAGGGGGTGACACATGTGAAGGCGGATCGGATCGAAGCGTTGGTGGCAGGGGAGACGCCAGCGGCACGCAGTTATGATTTCCACTGAGGGAGAGCGGATAGGATTGTGTTTTTTGCCCAATACCGAGGAGCGAGAGAGAAGATCATTGAACGAATGAGCGCGGATTATTTTTGGGATGATGGGGTTGTTGTGATTTTTCTCGCGAGGTGAAAGGGATCTTCCTTAGGTCAAAGAATGTTACCCCGTTTTGATTTGTACGTTTTGAAAGGAGCTTTGTTGGCGAGCCTTGCTTTGTGTCCCTCCCTTGAGGGACGTGAAGAGTTGAAGACACCTGTCGATTGGGTTGATCCTTTGATCGATACTCATGGTTCGCGTTGGTTTTATTTCAATAGCGCGTCTCGGCCGTTTGGCATGGTGAACCTTTCCCCTGACACTGCTACGGAAGGGTCATGGAATTCTGGATACTTGTACGATGATGAGACGATTCGCTGTTTTAGCCATATCCATGCTTGGCAGCTGGCGGGAGTGCCGGTTATGCCGGTGACAGATGAAATGAGAGGTCCTGAGGGAATGGATGCCTACCAGTCGCGATTCTCTCATGCGGACGAAGTCGTGAAGCCTGGGTACCACAAAGTGGTTTTGCAGGACTATGACATTTCAGTGGAGTTAAGTTCCACGATGCGGGTGGGGATGCATCGCTATGTTTTCCCGGAAGGTCGCTCTGCCCACGTGCTTTTCGATATCGGGGCGAAGTTGGCTCATGGGGAGACTGTTTTGGCGGAAGCTCGGAAGGTGAACGATCGCGAAGTAGAGGGGATGAGCCTGCATGCTGGGACGCCTCGTAGAACTAAGGATACTCCGGTTTATTTCGTGGCTCGCTTCGATCAGGGGGCTTCTCAGATCGGTGCATGGAATTCCGCCAAGGAGGTGATCGAAGAGTTGGAGGAGATTGCGGGAGCTGGGGTAGGCATGTTTGCCTCCTTCGAACCGGGGGTGACTTTATTGATGAAGGTTGGGATCAGTTATACCTCGATCGAGAATGCGCGTCTAAATTTGGATACGGAGTTGGAGCATTGGGATTTTGATAGGGTGGTTGCGGATTCGCGGTCCGAGTGGAACGATCGATTGTCGCGAATCGAGGTCGAAGGGGGGAGCGTTGCCCAGAAGACAAAGTTTTATACGGACCTTTGGCGGAGCCAATTGGGGCGTCGCGTGGTGAGTGATGTGGATGGCCATTACATGGACATGACCGGCGAGCCGCAGGTGCGGCAGGTTCCTTTGGATGAACAGGGGCGTCCCCAGTTTCCGATGCATAATTCCGATGCGTGGTGGGGAAGTCATTGGTCGTTGGATATTTTGTGGCCCTTGCTTTGCCCAGAAACGTACAGCGATTTTGTTAAGACCGCCCTAGAAATGTACAAGAATGGAGGGATGATCCCGCGCGGCCCTTCTGGCGGGAACTATACGTTCGTCATGATTGGAGACTCGGCGGCTCCTGCGTTGACGGCTGCTTATCAGAAAGGGATCCGTGATTACGATGCTCGACAGGTTCTGGCCGGATTGGTGCGTAATACGGAGCCCGATGGGAGCCGGTATTATGGAGGCTATGCTAAAAAGCCCAATGAGAAGGCGTACCGCGAGTATTCAGAAAAAGGGTACGTAAGTTGGGGAAATGGCGTGGGCGGAGCTCACGGGAATGGGGTAACCTCCCTTACGTTTTATAATTCCTATCACGACTGGTGTATCGCGCAGCTGGCGGAATCTTTAGGAGAGAGGGCAATGGTTGAACGATTTGCGCCCGGAGCGCTTAACTATCGCAATTTGCTTTGGCCGGAAAAGGGCTATGCTTGGGTGAAATTGCCGAATGGGTCTTGGAAAGAGGGCTTCGCTCCGACGGCGGATGTTTTTGAGCAACCAGGCTTTTGCGAAGCGTCTGCTGCGTTGACGACCTACTATGTGCCGCATGATCCGCAGGGGATGGCGGAGTATCTGGGTGGGATGGATGCCGTCTCAACTCGTTTGAATGCAGCCTTCGAGGAAATGGAGCCTCGTGGGTTTATCGAAGGGAAGCACAAGCGTGAGCATGCTAGCGTGCCTATCTCCTATTCGAATCAGGATGGAACGGGACATGCGCATTTCTTCAATCGAATCGGTTATCCTTGGCTGAGCCAGAAATGGGTCCGCAAGGTGCACGAGGCGAACTACAGCGGTACAGATCCGCATTCCGGATACAATGGCGATGAGGATCAGGGACAGATGGCGTCGCTGAGTGCATTGATGGCTCTAGGTCTTTTCCAGTTTGACGGAGGCTCGGGGATCGATTCGCAATACGATATAACAGCGCCTGTTTTTGAGCGAGTGCGAATCCGTTTGAGCGACCGATACTACGACGGAGATGTTTTTGAGATCGAGGTGGAGAACCAGTCTCCAGAAAATCTATACATCCAGTCGGCTACTTGGAATGGCCAACCGTGGCAGCGTTCTTTATTGCCGCATAAGGATTTAGTCAGCGGCGGTATTTTGAAATTGGTTGTCGGTCCCGAGCCGAACGAGAAGTGGGGGCACTAAGACGTATCGGTTTGCGTTAGAAATAGTGTGATGGGCACGTTCCGCGGAATTGGGGTGAGGATCGCGACACGAGGTCGCTTCGAGCTCCTCGTACGACGTGGAAGTCGTCCCTCCTGATTAGGTTTTCTTGGTGGTGTCTTCCCAGGGGGAATCTACTTTTGTCGCTTGGTAGAGGACATATGCGGATCGTTTGGCACCTTCGTGGACTTTGGCGGGGATGGCTTTGACTTGGAAGCCGGCTCGCTTGATGCGGTCGGCGAATTTCTCGTCGGGGCCGGCGGACCAGAAGATGGCGCTCCCGCCTGGTTTGAGTACGGATTTGATGGTGCGGACTCCGGATTTTGAATACAATGTAGCGTTGCTTTTCTGAACCATGGCGACGGGGCCGTTGTCGATATCAAGCAGGATGCAGTCGTAAGTTTCGGGGGCGGCCTTGCGGATGACAGCGGTGGCGTCGGCGACTTGAAGCTCAACGCGGGGATCGTCGACGCACTTTCCGTTTAGCTCTTGGAGGTGTTCGCGGTTCCAGTCGATGACCTCGGCGGCGAGTTCGAGGACTTCGAGGGTGGCATCAGGGCCGCAGGTTTCGAGGGCGTTGGCGAGGGTGAAGCCGAGTCCGAGTCCGCCGATGAGCATGCGGCTGGGTTGGCCTTTGGGAAGTGATTCGCCGCCGATCCTGCCGAGTAATTTTTCAGAGGCGGCGGCTTTGGAGTGCATGAGCTCTTGGCCGCTGAAGTTGATGGAGTAGGCCCCGTCTTGCTCGTAGAGGGCGAGGATGCCTCCTGATGCGGGTTGAGTTTCAGCGAGTTTGATGCGTGGTTTCAAATGTTTTGGTTCCGGGTGCAGGGTTCTGGGTGCTGAGTTTCGGAACCTGGGATGGACGCAGATGGGGAGGGATTTGGCGAGGGTTTGTTTTTGGGCCTGCAGTGCGGCATGGCGCGAGCGCCAGCCCTACGAAGGGTGGGGATCGGGTTGTGCAGGACGGGCGTAAAGCCCGCGCCCTACGGATCGGGTTGGGGCGGAACGGGGTGAAACCCCTCTCTCCACAGTCAAAGAGTGACGGGGTGGCCGTCTTGGCGGGCCGAATGGTATATGGCCTCGATGAGGGCGATAGCGCGGCGGGATTCGGGGCCATCGAGTGCGGGTTCGCGTCCCTCTTTCAGGGCTGCGGTGAACTCTTGGAAATTGCGAAGGTGTTGGCGGTAGTCGATGGATCCTGGATCCGCTGCTCCAGCTCCGCCTTTGCTGGCTTCGGTTCCGCACTGGGCGAGGATCTCGGCGTCTTCGGGGGATTCGGTTTCGAAGTCCCAGACGGAGAGGTTTTCGTCGGTGAGGAAGATGGAGCCGGTGGAGCCGCAAAGCTGTATTTGGGCAGGATGTCCCGTTTTTGAATACGCGGTGGTGGTTCCTTCGATGGTGCCGAGGGCGCCGTTCTTGAATTTGAGAGTGGCCACGGCTAGATCTTCGACTTCGATTCCCTCGTGGGTGGCGGTCTTCATGTATGCCGAGACGGATTCGACGTCGCCTGCGAAGTGGAGCAGCATGTCGATAGTGTGGATCGACTGGTTCATGAGGGCTCCGCCGCCGCTGAGAGACCAGATACGACGCCAGATGTCAGCGTCGTAATAATTTTGGGTACGGAACCATTTGATGTAGGCGGATGCTAGGGTGAGCTGGCCCAGGCGTCCGGCGTCGACTGCCTTTTTGGTGGCTTCGACAGCAGGCGTGAAGCGGCGGGGGAAGATGCCGCAGATCTTAACGCCATGTTTTTGGCAAGCGGCGATGGCAGCGTCTGTTCGTGCGACGGTGGCCTCGATGGGTTTCTCGCAGAGGATGTGCTTGCCGGCTGCGGCTGCGGCCTGGATGGGCTCAAGGTGGTAGCCGCTAGGGGTGGCGATGGCGACGATGTCGAGGTTGGGATCGGCGAGGAAGTCGTCGTAGTCCGAATATGCGGTGCAGGGATGCTCGGAGGCAAATGTGTCGGCCTTGTCTTGAGAGCGGCTGTAGCAGGCCACGAGATTGGCCTCGCCCATGTCTGCGATGGCTTTGGCGTGGAACTGGGCGATCATGCCCAGTCCGACGATTCCTATTCCGTAGGGTTTAGATGCGTTTTCTTTAACCACAGATTTCTCGGTTAATTAGGATGTTGCTTTTGAACCACTGATGGAGACCTATCTAAATTCTGCAGTGGGTGATCTGGTTGTGGCGGTCGCGGATGAAGCTCCGCGTCACGGGATCGGTTTGCGCTTTCATTGCGGCATAAGGCTGCTCCCCGCGAGATCAGGTAATGGTTTTGGTGTTCTTGCTTTTCAGGTAGAAGTGACCGATGACGATGGCGATGCCGAAGCTTATGAGGAAGACTTTTCCGATTTCGAAGCTTCCGATGGTTTTGCTCCAGGCTGTGGCGACGGAGGCGGAACCGGTGATGAGGAGGCTGACTCCCATGAGTACGTTCCAGATGACGCGGGAGCGTCCGGTGGGTCGTGCCTCGCCGAGCAGCTTCTTGGAATTCATCATGAGGAAGAAGGCGAGGAAGGCCACAGGCAGTAGGGTGTATCCAAATACTGATGTCGGCACTGCGAGATAGGCTCTGGAGGTGCCGCTCCAGAGGAATGGCCAGAGGATACCGACGGCACCAGCAAGCGTGCCGAGCTTGTGATGGATGCCGCCGTGCGGAAATTTGAACATCTCGCAGACCACGAAACCAGAGATGAGCATGAGGATGGAGATCGTGGATAAGGCCATGGCGAAGACACCGAATCCGAAGACAATATGGGCCATGGTGGGGCCGACGAGGGGCTCGAGGGCGGTGGCGAATTGCATGTTGCTGCGGTTGAGCAGCATGGCGGCGATTTGCAGTTCACCGTTTTCAATGGGTGCGCCGGCGAGTTCACCGTTAGAGCGAGCGTCGAGCATGCTTTGGATTTGGCCGGCTTGGCCTGCGAGCGAGGCGTCCTGGGTGATGGAGAGGTCACCATTTTCTTGTATGAGCACGCCTTCGTAGGGCTGGGCGTGGAAGAGGGAGCCGGAGGCGATCACGATACAGGCAGTGGCGATGAGGAAGGGCACGACCATGCCGGTGGAAAGGTCGAAGATGGCGAGGCCGCGGTGGGTTTTGCCCCAGCCTTTTGCTCGCATGGAGAAAGGCAGGAGGAAGGTCATGTTAATGCCGACAGCGGCGGAAGCGGCGGCGACGATGACGTCGCGTTGCTTGGACAATACCGTGTCGGTCCAGAATTGCTGGACGGCTGGGTTGCTGATACTGTCTAGGAACTCACGATAGCCGGCGCTTGGCTCGAAGATGAGGGATGGATTTGGGATAAAGCCTACTAGGATTTCGCCGAGCGGGAGGCCGCTGTCGGAGAGGGCGAGTTTGATGGCGACTCCGATGAAGGAGAAAACGATGATGCCGACGATGACTTTAAGAATTGTCTCATAAATCCGGATACCGATGCCTTTGCCCCCGTAGAGAAAGGTGATGGCAACGACGGGTACGAGTATGATGAGGGAAAAAATGAGCTTGGTGCTGGTGGCTTCGGTATTGCCGATGAGGCCGGGGGCGATGTTTTCGGTGATGGCTCCGTAGGCCAGGGAAAACTGGGGGAGAGCCCAAACCATGTTGGCGGCGAGGGTGGCGAGAATCCATCCCCAGGCGAGGACTGGGTTGATCTGAGTGCGCATACCATGGAAGACGCTCTCCTTGATGGACAGGGAGACGTAGCTGATGGCTGCTAGCATGATGACGCCCATGAAGAGGGCGCACATTTGCACCCAGAGCATGGAGTAGCCGCCGACGACGCCGAGGAAGAGAGCGCCGGCGAGGGAGCCGCCTCCGAGGGTGATGGCGCTCTGCAGCCAGCCGGGGCCTGAGAGGCTGACGTAGGTTTTTAGGGTGGCGGCCGTGCCTTGAGCTCGGGCGTCGGTGATTCGCTGGGCAGTGTTGTCAGGATCTAAGGACATGGGGAGTGGTGGGGTCGAATGGTGATGGAGTTCAGTCGCCTTCTCCGATCGTTAGAGAGGGCTTTAGCACGTGGTTTAGACTGGGGTAAAAAAGAACAACCGCCGACGCTTGGCAACTATTTGTTTAGTTTCTATACTTATTAGATGCTGGGTGCTTTGCCTTGGCTGAACCACGGACGTTATTTGTGGATTGGCAGCTCGATGCGCATGGTGGTGCCGGTAGGGCAGGTTTTTGACACGGAGATATCGCCGTGGTGGCTGCGGAGGATGCGTTTGACGATGGAGAGGCCGAGCCCAGTACCCTCGGGTTTGTCGGTGAGGAAGGAGTCGAAGACGCGCTCGACTAGGTTTTCGGGGATTCCGGAACCAGTATCCTCGATATGCAAAACGGCGAATTTTCCTTTTTCGCTGCTTTCTCCTGTAGTTGAAATAGTGAGCCGTCCGCCGTGAGGCATGGCGTCGGAGGCGTTGATTATAAGGTTGAGCAGGACTTGTTGGAGTTGGCCTTTGTTGCCGTTGACTCTCAGGCGTTGGCCGGACTGTTGATGTTCGAGATCGATCTTTAGCTGCCGCATCTTGTGACGGACGAGCAAGCAAGTGTCAGATACAAGGTCGTCGATGTCCCAGAGCGTGAAAATCCCTTCCGGAGCTTTCCCGAAGGAAAGGACTTTGGAGACGATTTCCTCAAGTTGGTTGAACTTTTCTTTGATGACTTGCTTGTCTTTATGTCGCGGGTCGCTTTCGGGATAGTCGAGACCGAGGGACCCGAATAGGAGCTTGATGACGGTGAGGGGATTGCGGATCTCGTGGGCGATCTCAGCTGAGAGCAGGCCTAAGGTTGTAAGGCGCTCTGACTTTCGGAGCCGTTCTTCCGAGTTGAAGACACGAGTGTAGAGTTCTGCGTTTTGGGCAGCAACGGCGGCAAGGTCAGCGAAGGCTTGCAGAAGACGCCGTTCACTGTTCGGGAAGCGGTGTCTCACTTTTGTGAATACGTTTAGGATGCCCATAACGTTCCCTTCGTAGATCATAGGAGTCGCGAGGCAGGAGGTGACTTCTGAGTCTATAGGGACGTCTTTGAGGTCGTGGTAGTCAGGAGTGGTTATATTGGAAAACTCCACCTGCCGTTTTGTGCGAATAGCGGAGCCCGATAAGCTCTCTGAAAGTCCGAGTTCGCCTACTTGCTGAGTGTACTCGTTGTCGATGGGGCGGGCCGTGAGGAGCTTTACTTTCTGGGTTTTGGAATCGAAGAGCTGTAGGGTGCAAAGGCGTGCTCGAGTGAGCTCCATGGCGGCCTCTGTGACGGTTTCCCAGAGTGAGTGTGTTTCGAAATTGGATACGATGTTTTGTCCGACTTCGATAAGGGCGTTTAGTTGTTCCGACTGGTTGGCCAGTTGGCGCCGGTGCCAGACGCTTTGCAGGACTTGAGAGGATTCGTTGGCAAGCAGAACTAGATTGTCGAGGTCCATCTGGTTGAAAGCGTCGACCTTGTCGCGGGAAATGCTGAGGACGCCGATAATGTGGCCGTGCGAGATCATCGGGGCGATGATTTTTGAGCGGACACCATCGCAGAGCTTGACGTAGCGTGAATCGTTCTCGACGTCGTTACAGAGGATGGGTTCGCCGTTGAAGGCGACGCGCCCGGAAAGTCCCTTGCCGGGGTGGATGGAGAGTTCGCTGGTGTTGGCAGGGTAGCCGAGAGCATACTCGATTTCCAACAAGCTTGTATTCGGGTTTATGAGACTAATGGCTGCAGCGTGGGGAGCAAAGAGTCGTTGCAACTCTCCAGTGATCGCCGTGTATGCGTCGCGCGGGGAACTGCTACCGCTGGCCGCTTGGCTGATGCGATAGAGGGAGAGGAGAGTTTCAGGTTGTTCGGTGAGCGGTTGCACTGTGGAAATAAGTGGATGATGGATTGTGGATCGGACTGTTGGATTTTACGGACGAGGGTGCACTCGTCCCTCCAGGTTTTTACCAACTAATGGGATCGAGGCGGTAGTAGTTTTTAGGATCTTGTAGAGGCTGGTCGCTTGCGTTCGTCGGTGATGTCCATGCCACTTTGTCCTTCGAAAACGACTTCTGCGAAGAAGAGTTTTATATTGGTTTCGAGTCGTTCGCGAAAGTGTGTTGGATGTTTGGATACGATCGGAATGATTTTCAGGAGAATAGTGTTCCAGGCTTCGGGGGAGTCGGCGGAAATGACGGTCTGCTTTTTAGCTCGGTAGTGGCGACTAAACAGGTATTGCCCGCCGAAGAGGAGGGCGGGGATGCCTAGGAAGACGAAGAGAAGTATGTAGGCGGGGCTGATGGATGTTAAGATGGTTAAGGGGTTCGCGACCAAGCTCGCTTCTACCTAGCCGATTTTTGTGTAGATACCACCGCCGAGGAGGTGGGGGCCGTCGTAGAGGGCGATGATTTGGCCGAGGGCGAGGGCACGCTGCGGTTCGTCGAAGGTAATTTCGACGGTTTTTTCGTCGAGCTGCTTGTAGTTCACAGCAACGCGCGGGTCGCGGTAGCGGACCTTGACCTCGAGTCGGCAGTCGTTGGCCGGAGGGGCTCCGGTGAAGCTAAGTTCGGAGACTTCGCAGCGGCTGGAGTAAAGGCCTGGGGCGGTTGGAGCCTCGAAGGAGACGAGCAGGGCGTTGCGCTGTATGTCTTTCCCGACTACAACATAGAAGTCGTTGTCCGAGTTGGAAGGGATCCCGATGCCGCGGCGTTGGCCGATGGTGAAATAATGGAGGCCGCGGTGTTCGCCGAGTGGCTTGTCGTCATCGGCCCGGAGGATGGGGCCGGGGCGGTCGGGCACGTATTCGCGGAGGAAGTCGGCCATCTTTATGTTGCCGATGAAGCAGATGCCTTGGCTGTCCTTTTTCTTGGCGTTGGGAAGCTCTGCTTTTTGAGCGAGCTCGCGGAGCTTAGGTTTGAGCAGGTGGCCGACGGGAAAGCGGGCTCGAGCCACTTGCTCGGGGCGCATCATGGCAAGGAAATAGGTTTGGTCCTTGTTGGGGTCTGCACCTTCGATGATAGCGCGGGGAGTCGTTTCAGTTGCCTCGCGGATCTGGGCGTAGTGTCCGGTGGCGACTTCGTCGAAGCCGTTTTCGAGGGCGTAGTCGAGGAAGACTCCGAACTTGATCTCACGGTTACACATAACGTCCGGATTAGGCGTGATGCCGGACTGGTATCCGGAGAGCAGGTAGTCGACAATGCGGGTGCGGTACTCCTGCATGAGGTTGACCACGCGGAAAGGGATGCCGAGGGATTCGGCTACCGCGGCGGCATCTTCGATGTCTTGCTGCCAGGGGCAGTCGCCGAGGATTTCGTCCTCATTGATCCAGTTTTTCATGTAAGCGCCCTCGATGGCGTAGCCTTGCTCTTTGAGGAGCAAGGCAGCGACGGCGGAGTCGACGCCTCCAGACATGGCGACCAGGATCTTCTTCATGGGCAGGGAAGGTGAAGCGTGAAGTTTAAAATGTGAAGAGCGAATGGTGAAACGAAGCCGCAGTGGTTCGATTTTCGAGCTGGCGTTTTGCGCGTGGAAGCGCGAGTAAGGGTTTTCCCAATTGATTCTCTATGAAGAGCTTGATGACTCCAGAGGCATTTACGGACGAACTGAAAGAGGCGTTGGGCGACCGATTGACGATGGTTGCCCTATTTGGTTCGGCGGCGGTAGGAGACACGGCGGAGCGTTTTTCGGACGTGAACATCATGGTCGTCTGCACGCAGATGGGAATGGAGGAGCTGGATGCGATCGCTCGGCTCTCGAGGGATTGGAACAAGTTCGGAAATCCGCCTCCTTTAATGTTCGCTCTCGAGCGGTTGATGAATTCGTCGCATGTCTTTCCTATCGAGCTATTAGACATCAAGGAGAACCATCGTGTGCTTTATGGTCGAGACGTGTTGCGGGACTTGCCTATCAGCCAGGCGAATTTGCGCTTTCAGCTGGAGCACGAGCTGAAAGGAAAGCTGATACAGTTGCGTGAGGGGTATATGCTGGCGGTCGACGATGGGGAGACGCTTTTGGACCTGATGCTACGGTCTCTTTCGAATTTTCAGATCATGCTGAAAGCCGCGCTCCGGTTCTACTCGGTGAACGTGCCGGCCAAGAAGCGAGATGCGGTGAGAGAGCTCTCCAAGCATGTTTTGTACGACCTCTCCGTTTTCGAGGAACTGCAGGGAATCCGGGATGGAACAACTTTGCCCCCGTTTAGCGGGGAGGCGGCCAAGGACTTGTTTGAACGTTATTTGGAGGCGATCGAGCGCTCGGCTGACTTGATTGCGGCACTGAGTCGTAGGGATTAGGATCGCTTCTTTTCGGTCGTTGGGATGGCCTCGGAAGACAAAACGGTTAAATCTCAAATTTCCCGGCCCGATTTTCTTGCTTTGGCGCGGATCGTGTTTGGTTGATTGTGACGTCTACACCTACATGGCACCTTCTTTAGAAAGCAGACACATACGGAAAGCTTACCTCACCTCGCTCACTGAGGGAGTCGTGGAGCTCAATCGAGATTGGCGGGCGGCGCGGCTGCCGCCTATAAGTTTGGAAGGCCAGGTGCATTCCCACTTAGCTCTGAGTGCTTTGCCGCCGATCGAATATGCGAAGCAGAGTGGTTACTTTGTGAGCAAAAGCGGTAAGGTGGTCTTCGTCTTCTTTCCGCAGAAGTATTCGAAAATCGAGTACACGGGGGCATCTGTCTACGTGGCGGGGAGTTTCAATGGTTGGCAGAGCGCGATCGGCGATGAAAAATGGGAATTGAAGCCGGAGACCATAAATGGGAAACGCGCGCTGATCTTGCGAAAGGAAATTGATATTTTCGATTGTGACGAGGGCTGCCAGTTCAAGTTTGTGACCGATCAGCACCATTGGTTTCTGCCGGATCAGGAGGCGCCCAACCTCTCATCGGACGGCATGGGTAATGCGAACTACACCTACCAGCCCAAGCGTACCGGAAAACATCGCCTTGGCTTCAAGCTGAAGAAGCCGATCGAGTTTTCCAATAAGAACGTTTTACTCTACCACACCCGCAAGGGGGTGGAGCGGACAGAGCTATCGCTAGGTAAATTCTTCCTCAGCTTAAAGTCCGATAAGCCGCTCGGTGCCGTTGTAAATGGCAAGTCTGTGACTTTCCGCTTATTTGCCCCGCGGGCAAAGTGGGTGAAGGTGGGCTTCTTTTCGGATTTGTCAGATCCGAAGAAGGCAAACTGGCTGCTGATGAAGCGCGATAGGGATTTCGTCTGGGAAGCCACTGTCGACGAGGATTTGGCAGGTTACTACTATTGGTTCCGCGTCGATGGACCCGCTCAGCACAATAGCTTGTTCAATCCGGATTTTAACGTGCTCGATCCGTACGCGAAGGCGATGGTGGGCAGGGAAGGGCCAGGCATTATTATTGACGATGCAGCTTACGGTAAGCCGGCGCGGCATTTTAACCCACCGCAGTGGCAGAATTTGGTGGTGCTCGAAGGACACGTTCGGGATTTCGTGGAAAAGGCGCCTGGAGTCGTGCGTGACGGAGACCGTCCCCTCGGCTTTGCCGACCTCGCCAAGTACGCTCGGCGGAAAGATTTTTATCCGAAGCGTCTCGGGGTAAACGCGATCGAACTGCAGCCGATTCAGGAAAACGACAGTCAGAGCTACGGTGAGTATCACTGGGGCTACATGACGGCTAACTACTTCGCTCCGCATTCTGGATACGGAAGCGAGCCAACCAAGGCCTCGCAAGTACAAGAGTTTAAAGATTTGGTGGAAACGCTGCACGAAGAAGGCTTCGCGGTGATTCTGGATGTGGTCTACAACCACGTGGGTGAGCCGGCCCACCTAATGTTCATTGACAAACACTATTATTTTCATGCCTCGGCGGATGGAGATTTGAGTAATTGGAGTGGATGCGGAAACGACCTCCGAAGCGAAGCTCCAATGGCGAAGCGTCTGATCATCGATAGCCTGAAGCACCTTGTGGAATTTTATGGCGTGGACGGATTCCGGTTTGATCTGGCTGACCTAGTGGGCAAGCCCGTACTCAAGGACGTCGAAAAGGAACTGAAAAAGGTGCGCTCCGATGTTATCCTAATCGCGGAGCCGTGGAGCTTCCGCGGTCACATTGGTCCGGAGCTGCGGGATACGGGATTCGCGTCGTGGAACGATGGATACAGAGAGTTTCTCAAGGACTACGTTCGTTGCGAGTCTGGCATAGACGCGGTGAAGTATTTTATGCAAGGTTCGGTGGGGCATTACGCAACTTGGCCGGCTCAGACGGTGAATTACGTGGAATCGCATGACGATCGGGTTTGGATCGACGATATCACCGAACACGCGAATTTCGACGGTACGCTTCCGACCCACCGTGACATCGCTCGCACGCGCATGATGATATCACTGCTCATGATGTCTGTCGGCATGCCGATGCTGCACGCGGGTATGGATTTTCTCGGTACGAAGAACGGAGTGCGTAACACTTACCAAGACGGACCTCGAAACGCTTTGGATTACGAGCGGGCTCTCGAGTTTTCTTCCTGCTCGAAGTATTTTTCGGACTGGATCGCCTTCCGTCTTTCTGAAAGAGGAGGGATCTTGCGTCACTATAACAGAGCTCCGGAAGGTTTCTTCGATTTCTTGCCAGCGGAAAGCGGCAACGCTTTTGCGTGCGTTTACAACGCATCGGGAGAGTGGGGAGGACGGAAGTTGCTCTTCGCGGCGAACCCCGGTCTCGGCTCGGTACAGATCCCTCTAGGAGATTGGGGCGGCAAGTCGTGGCGCCAGATCGCCGACCACGAACGCTTTCTCGATGCCAAGGATCGTATCTGGGCTAATCAACCGCATAAGGCTCTCTTTTTGCCCCGCATCGCCTGCGGCCTTTGGGAGTTAGCTTAACGATCAGTGCCTCTGATAGCTGAGCAAAAAAATCAGATACCATAACTTCTTGATTTTCTCTGGGGGGTGTCATGTACTCCCGCCTCGCGTGGCAGTTTTGCCGCGTGAAATCACTCAACACGTCAATATCGCAACACATAGATTACCATGGCTGTAAAAGTAGCTATCAATGGTTTCGGCCGCATCGGCCGCCTAGTATTCCGCGCACTCGTGGACCAGGGCCTTCTCGGCACTGAAGTCGACGTCGTCGCTGTAAACGACCTCGTTCCTGCGTCGAACCTAGCGTACCTGCTCAAGTACGACTCCACTCAGGGTCGTTTCAACGGTACTGTGGAAGCAGAAGGTGAAGACACGCTCGTCGTTAACGGCCACAAGATCAAGTGTCTCGCACTTCGCGAAATCCCATCCAACCTTCCTTGGGCGGAGAACAACATCGACATCGTTATCGAGTCGACGGGTCTCTGGGTTCAGGACGATAAGGCTCAAGGCCACATCGACGCCGGCGCGAAGAAGGTTATCATTTCCGCTCCCGGCAAGGGTGCCGTCAAGACCGTCGTTCTCGGCGTCAACGACGACACGCTCACCGCAGAGGACACGCTGATCTCCAACGCGTCTTGCACGACTAACTGCTTGGCCCCTATCACTAAGGTTATCCTCGACAACTTCGGCATCGAAGAAGGTCTGATGACTACCGTTCACAGCTACACTGCTACGCAGAAGACTGTCGATGGACCCTCTCCTAAGGACATGAAGGGTGGACGCGCTGCTGCGATGAACATCATCCCATCGACCACTGGTGCAGCCAAGGCTGTTGGCCTCGTTCTTCCAGAAGTTGCTGGCAAGCTCACTGGCATGGCGTTCCGCGTTCCAACTCCAACTGTTTCTGTGGTCGACCTTACCGTTAAGACCGTAAAGTCCACTTCTTACGAAGAGATTTGCCAGAAGATGAAGGAAGCTTCCGAGTCCGGTCCTCTAAAGGGAATCCTCGAGTACACCGAAGACGAAGTTGCCTCTTCTGACTTCATCCACTGCCCAGCCTCTTCGATATTCGACGCAGGTTCCGGCATGGGTCTCAACGATAAGTTCTTCAAGCTCGTTAGCTGGTACGACAACGAATGGGGTTACTCCAATCGCGTCGTAGACCTTCTCAAGAAGGTTGCTGCTCTCTAATCGAGTGAAGGATTAGTTTTTTCAGCCCTTTGCTTGCGCCCGTTTGCGCGGGCAAGGGGCTTTTTCTTGTACGAGCACTTTCGATTGATTCATTCTACTTACCAACACGGAAGCAATCAACCGAACCTACTCAAAAATGAAAGGTTGGCATCTTTTTCAGGCTGCCTTTCTCCCTCCAAGTTTCTAGGGCGTCTTCGGCGAAGCCGTCCAACCACTTTCCATTAAAAGCTATGGCTACAAAGACCATCGAAGACATCGACCTCAAGGGTAAGAAAGCGCTCATTCGCGTAGACTTCAACGTGCCTCTCAAGGACGGCGAAGTCACCGACAATACCCGTATCCTCGGCGCCCTGCCGACAATCAAGCACGTGATCGCCAACGGCGGCACCGCAGTGCTTCTCAGCCACCTCGGTCGTCCGAAGGGCGAGGTAAACCCAAAGTTCTCTCTTGAACCTGTCGCAAAGGCGCTTTCGAAGGAACTCGGTCAAGCAGTGGTTTTCGTTCCCGAATCGCGCGGCGAGGTAGCTGAAAAGGCGGTCGCTGCTCTCGAGCCAGGCTCCGTAGCCCTGCTTGAAAATGTTCGTTTCCACCCTGGCGAAGAGAAAAACGACTCCGAGCTTTCCCAAGCTTTCGCGAAGCTGGGCGATCTCTACATCAATGACGCATTCGGCACCGCGCATCGCGCCCATTCCTCGACGGCAGGGATCGCTGAGTTTCTCAAGCCAGCGGTTTGCGGTTTCCTCATCCAAAAGGAGCTTGAATTCCTCGGTGACAAGACTGCGAATGCGGAGCGCCCTTTCACCGTAATCCTCGGTGGAGCCAAGGTTTCCGACAAGTTGAAGGTCATCGATGCCTTGCTCGAGAAGGCGGACACAATCCTCATTGGTGGAGCGATGGCTTACACTTTTGCCCTCGCCAACGGCAAGACTGTGGGAGACAGCCTCAAGGAAGAATCCATGGTCGAAATGACAGCGGAGCTCCAGAAGAAGGCGGAAGCCAAAGGCGTTAAGCTTTTGCTTCCAATCGACAATGTCACCGTAGATTCGTTCGACTTCGGTGCGATGCAGGCGGGTAACCTCGGCACTTCTGATGAAGACGGAAACATCCCTGACGGATGGGAAGGCGTGGACATCGGCCCGAAGACTACCGAGCTCTATTGTGCGGAAGTTGCCAAGTCCAAGACCGTTCTCTGGAATGGTCCGATGGGCATCTTCGAAAGCGACGATTGTAACAAAGGCACGTTTGCAGTGGCTAAGGCAATCGCGGAAAATCAAGACGCAACCACCATCATCGGTGGAGGAGACTCCGTAACGGCTGTGAACATGGCTGGCTACGGCGATAAGGTTTCCTTCATGAGCACAGGTGGCGGCGCCAGCCTCGAGTTCCTCGAGGGAAAAGTGCTTCCTGGCGTGGACGCTCTCGACAAGAAATAGTCGTTCCGATCCAAATTCTCATCTGAAAATTTAAATCTTAAATCCAAAGAATATGTCCCGCAAATATCTCATCGCAGGTAACTGGAAAATGAACAAGAACCCGTCGGACGGTGCGGATCTCGCGAAGGAAATCGCGTCATTCGTATCTAAGGACGAGTCTGTAGAGGTTGTCATCTGCCCAACCGCAATCGCACTGGATCGCGTATCCACCGCTATCGAAGGTTCCGCGGTTAAGCTCGGCGCACAAAACCTCTATCCTCAGGCCAGCGGTGCCTACACGGGTGAAATCTCCGCTGAGATGATCCGTGCGGTTTTCGGCAAGTACGTCATCCTCGGCCACAGCGAGCGCCGCGAATACTTCAAGGAGTCTGACGCGTTCGTGAACGAGAAGGTGAAGTTCTCCCTCGAGAACAACCTCAACCCGATCCTCTGTATCGGCGAGACCCTCGAACAACGCGAAGCGGACGAAACGCTCGAAGTAAACAAGACGCAGCTTCTTGGCGGCCTCGAAGGAGTATCTGCTGAGGATATGCCAAAGGTCGTTATCGCTTACGAACCTGTTTGGGCGATCGGTACCGGTAAAACTGCGACTCCAGAAATGGCTCAGGAAGTTCACGCAGCTATCCGTGCGGAGCTAACTGCGAAGTACGGGGAAGCAGTTGCTGAAAAGATACGAATCCTTTACGGAGGTTCCATGAAGCCAGCGAACGCGGACGAGCTTCTCGCTCAGAAGGATATCGACGGTGGTCTCATCGGTGGCGCTGCTCTCGACGCAAAGTCCTTCTCCGATCTCATAACTTCTGCTCGTAAGGCAGACTAGTTAATTTCGGATCTACGGAATTATTTGGTGGAAACGCTCTCGGCATGTAGCCGAGGGCGTTTTTTGTTCGGGTACGGAGGAGTCTGCGTCGCATAGCCGCAGCAGTAGTTTGAAACAGGCAAGTTTCGGTCGAAGTTTTGGGCTCTGACGCTAGGCATCCAAATCCTAATGAGCGTTGCTGGATTTGTTGGTAAATATCTCCCGTTAGTATTCTAAATTTAGATACAAAGAGACCGCGACTCAACTAGGCCGCGGTTGTGGGAATTTTGGATGTCAGCAAGGGGCTCTAGTTCTTGCGGCGGGTTCTTACACGAGGCCAGCTGCGTAGGAGCTGGTCCTTGATGATGGAAGCAGTGATTGGCTTTTCGAGGTAACCGTTCATGCCGACCCGCCGGCATTTGAGTCTCGTCTCAGGAGAGACGTTGGCGGTGACTGCTATGATTTCAGTTTGCCGTGCGCTATCGTTTTCCGCTTCGCGGATGGCTTGAGTGACCTCGAGTCCGTCCATGTAGGGCATGTCGAGATCCATGAAGATGTAGTCGTAGTCGCCACTTTGATACAGCTTCAAAGCGTCTTCACCATTTTCGGCTTCGACGCAGCTGTAGCCTAGCTTTCGCAGGATTATGCGGATGATCTTGCGATTGATTTCGTTGTCGTCGGCGACGAGGATTTTCAAGGGGCGACGCTCCGCGAAATTCTCGTCCAGTGCCTTGCCTGCAGGAGTCGGTTTACGAGGAGCTAGTATGCCTAGTCCCGGCCCCTCGGACGACAATGCTTCAAGTTGGTCGCCAGTGAACAATAGCTCCTGCGTGGTGGCTGCGGGAGGTGCGCTGGTCCAAAATTCGAGCTGTCCTGGCGTGGTGCGTTTGCGCATTCGGGTGGTGAAAGTAGGATTAGTGTCAAAAAATACTTATTTTGCAAGAATTACTGGATACGACTCTTTCTCTGAAAGGGTGCTTTTGGCTGCGGCTAATCCTTTGGAAACGTGGCTAATGAGATGTGTTCCACTTTGATCCGAAAGGTCCAGAATCGAGTTCAAGCACAGCCGAGAAAAGCGCTGTATTGATGGGCTAATGGTCGCAGAAAAAAGTTCGAAACCGCACTTGACTTGAAAAGGCCGCTTCCTACTTTCAGCGTCTCTTTCACGCCACGGGGTAGTAGCTCAGTTGGTTAGAGCGCCTGCCTGTCACGCAGGAGGCCGCGGGTTCGAGTCCCGTCTATCCCGCCATCGTGAAAAAACCGTT
>NZ_JARXHX010000069.1 GCF_031127835.1 Pelagicoccus sp. SDUM812002 | reverse complement strand
GTATCATGCGAGCGAGCCCATTGCTTTCGGAGTCGAACCTTGCGTTCCGCAACCTGGGTGGGCTGAGCTTCGAGCGCGTGGAGTCGTCCTGGGGTCTTGGCGAGCAGGGGGTGAGCTTCGGAGCCGCGTTCGGGGACTTCGACCGCGACGGCGACCTGGACCTGGTTTACTCCAACTACGACGCCGCCCCGAGCTTGCTGCGCAACGACGGGACGAGCGGCTCTCGCGCGGTCTTCGAGCTGCGCGGCAGCGAGTCGAACAGCTTCGGCGTGGGCGCGACGGTGAAGGTGGAAACTTCCAGCGGCGTGCAGGTTCGCCAGCTGGTGCTCGCCCGCGGCTACCTTTCCAGCAGCGAGCCCTCGCTGCACTTCGGCCTCGGCTCGGCCGAGTCCATGGAGCGGGTGACGGTAAGCTGGCCCAGCGGCCGCGTGCAGGTCTTCGAGGGCCTCGCGGCGAACCGCCGCTACGTGGTCGAGGAGTCCGCGTCCTCCGCTGCCCCCGCGTCCGCCTCGCCTTCGGGCTCGCCGCTGTTCGCCCGGTCGGGCGAGCTCTCCCTGCCGGAATCCTCCGGCTCTCCCGCGCGGCAGCCGCTCGCGACGCTTCTTCTCGGCGGCGGCGTCACCGGAGCGGCCTCGGGCGACGTGGACGGCGACGGCGTCACCGACGCGGTCCTCGCCGGCGCTGGCGGCGCGGCGCGGCTCTACCTCGGCTCCCGCTCCGTCGGCTTCTCCGGCCCCGGCGCGGAGGTCTCGCCCGAGGCGAAGGCTCCGCTGCTGCTCGAGGACTTCGACGGCGACGGCGACCTGGACCTCCTTGCCCTGGGCGGTTCGCGCCCCGGCCTCCACGTCTGGGATTCCGGGAGCTTCGCCGCCTCCTCCCCGGGCCTTCCGGCTCTCCCGGAGCTGGCCTGGTGCGCGAGCTCCGGCGACTTCGACGGCGACGGCCTGGCCGACGCGTTCGTGGGCTCTCGCTCCAGCCCCGGGGCCTACCCGCTCTCCGCCCGCAGCGCGTTGCTGCTGGGCTCCGGGGGGCGCTTCGAGGACGCGTCCTCCCTGCTCCCCTCCGGAGGCGACCTCGGCCTTGTGTCCGGCTCGGCCGCGGCCGACCTGGACGGCGACGGCTGGCTGGACCTGGTGGTGGCCACGGAGTGGGGGCCGGTCCGCGCCCTGCGCAACCTCGGCGGCTCCGGCTTCGAGGACGCGACCGAGTCCCTGGGCTTCGCCTCGGGGGGCCGCGGCTTCTGGGGGAGCGTGGCGGCCGGTGACTTCAACGGCGACGGGCGCCCCGACTTCGCGGTGGGCAACCTTGGCCTGAACACGCGCTACCGCGCCTCCGCCTCCGAGCCTGCCGTGCTTTACTTCGGCGACTTCGGCGGCCGCGGGGCGGGGCAGATCGTGGAGGCCCGTCACGAGTCCGGGCGCCTCGTGCCCTGGCGCACGCGCAAGGAGCTGGGGGACTCGGCGCCGCCTCTGCTCAAGCGCTTCCGCAGCAACGACGCGTACGCCTCCGCGACGCTCGAGGAGCTCTTCGGCGAGCGCGCCCTTTCGGCGGCCCTTAGGCTGGAGGCGACGGAGCTGCGCTCCGGGGCTTTCCTCAGCGAGCCCGGCGGCGGCTACCGCTTCTCGGCGTTCCCGCGGCTCGCCCAGGCGGCCCCTCTTCGCGGCCTCGCGGTGGGCGACTTCGACGGCGACGGCGACCTTGACCTCGCTGCGACGCAGAACGAGCACCGGGTGGACCCTTCGGTCGGCCGCTTCGGCGGGGGCCTGGGCCTCGCCCTGCTGGGCGACGGGCAGGGCGGCTTCTCCGCTCCCGGCCCGCTCGCGAGCGGCTTCTCCGCGCCCGGCGCTGGCGGAGCCCTGGCGGCCCTGGACTTCGACGGGGACGGCGACCTCGACCTCGCCGCGTGCCGGCTGGGCTCTCCGGCGCTGCTGTTCTCGAACGCCGGGCAGGAGGGAGGCGAGCGATGAGGCTGCACCGCGTAGCGGCTTGCTCCGCGATTGCTCT
>NZ_JARXHX010000068.1 GCF_031127835.1 Pelagicoccus sp. SDUM812002 | reverse complement strand
AGCTCCGTCCAATCTCGAAGGTCCTCTGAATACTCGAAGCCATCTTCCACGCCTACCATAATGGCGTTCCGGCGATAGGAAACCGTCAAAGCCGGTGCCCCTGCCTTGTTATCGAATTCGGCCTTTTCCAAGGCTTCACCATCGAAACGAAGCGGATTTCCAGCTCTCGCGAACTCGATCAAATTGGAAGCGCCGTCACCATCAGGGTCTGCGGAAGCCAGTTCGTCAGTTCTCTTGAGTCCAATACGGACCTACGTCAAAGCGTCACCGACGTCAAACTGATGCAGTTTGAATAATGACTATATAACACAAAAGCTCTACTCACTATTCGCCAATCCTGCCGAATTTACACTTGATCAAAGAAGGGAAGGGCTGTCGCCCCCCCCTTGTGATTAGCCCTACCAAGTAATCGTCGCTCCAGAATAGGCAGTTCCGCTGTCCCCTATGTACGTGCCTCCGGCAGATAAAAAATACTCTCCAGCTGGTTGACCAGACAAAGAGTCGGTATCATACATTTGATAACCACCCGCTATAGACGAAGTCAAATACCCACCTCCAGGTAGATATATAACTGCTCCTACACCTCCTTCCCAATTCAAATTGTCAGTACTCGCCACAGTTACGAGATTACAACCAGAAGGAATAGTCACCCATTTATTATCACTTGCCCCCGAAGGAGTGGTGGAATCAAAGAATTGAACCACGCTCACTGAAGCTGCATTAGCAGATACAACGGAGACAAAAACCATCAATATACATACAATTTTATTCATTTTCCAATAACTTTGTTTTTATTTTCTCTATAGTATAGGACTACAACATAAAAGAATGCTATAAAATAAATCCTATCAATGGAAATTAGAGAATCGAGTCTAGCAACACTCTCAACTCAAATATATATAAATCCGTTTACAACACCCTCATTACGTATAGAATAATGAAATTCACTGAATAATACGAAAACACAGATTCTAACATATTAGAAACTTAAGCATCCGCAACCAATCTCAATAAAAATCAGACCTTTCGAAACATCACACGGACTCTAATCCCTGACAAATCATGTACGATGCCAACACAATAACAATCTCTCAATTCCGAAGGCATCGGATACGTCACTGGCAACATACCAAGCTAAGACAGGCTTTTTCTATTCAACTATGCTAACACTGTACCCAACGTGGGTGTCGAAAAACTCCCGATTGTGAATAAGCAGGAATTGAGTTCCGACTCGCTTGCTTTATGGATACAACTATGAAGCCAAAGCCGCGTTTCAATCCGGACACCACGGCCCAGTACCAGATGGCCTACGTCAGCCTGCTAGACCAGCTCACCCCGGGAACCCTCGATCACGCTATCGGCTACCTCGTAGACAGCAAGATCGGGATCGAGCCCCTCGAGGACAGGCACGACAACCACTAGGCCGGACAGAAAGCCTACGACTCGCGGCCCCTGAAAGGTCTCGCTCTACGCCTATTCCACGGGAACGGACACCTCTCGCAAAATGGAGAAGGCATGCAAGGACAACCTCTCATTCCAATGCCTCTCCGGCGGAGCCGCCCCCGGCCACTCCAAATTCGCCGCCTTCGTCTCCGGCATGGGCGACATCGTCGCGGACGTATTCCAGACGATAATGCTGGTGTGCGACGAGATGGGGCCGGTCGGCTACACCCACTGAGCGCTCCGCTAGTGTCGGCGCTTCCGCTCGGCACTTGAAGTCTTCGTCTCAGGTTCTCGACAGGCTTCTGTTGATCTTCATCATATTTAGTTTCTCGTTTCGAGCAACACGCATGTCCATTTTAAAGAGGTAGGTTCAACGAACTGCACCGACTTGCTCGGTCAGGACCCGAGACAACGCATTAGAGTCGGGTAGCTCAGATTCATCTCCGTGCAAAAACGTGGCGCGTTCAATCCGCTTTGGCAAAAGAGCTCGAGGAGCTCCTTCTTCTGGTCTTGGGTGTAACGTTTTCCTCGTTCGGTGGACATGAAGGAACACTAGCGGAAAAACGGTCGAACCGCTAGGG
>NZ_JARXHX010000067.1 GCF_031127835.1 Pelagicoccus sp. SDUM812002 | reverse complement strand
CTGCCGCACCCGGGTCTCCCAACTGCTCCAACTGAAACGGCTTCCCGAGGACATCAGAAAAAAGCTAGAGCACGCCCCCGAGAAGCTCGACGTTTCGATCAACATCCATTCCCTGCGAAAGCTCGCCCTTTCGCAAACCGAGGAAAACCCGAGCAAATAGCAGGTAAGCTCAATGCGTAGATTACAAAATATCATCTAAAGCGAGAAGTAGCCGACGTTTTGTAATTTACAAATCGTCGGCTTTTCGTATTTATAGCCGACGTTTCGAGTATGAAGACAACAAAAGCCGAACAACTAGAGGCAGCTTTCCGAGACGCTTCAACGCTGAGGAGTTCTGATCTCGAAAGACTGGGCATCTCCCGGCCATACATCCAGGAAGCGACGAGACTAGGCCTAATCGAGAGACAATCGCGAGGGCTCTACACCTTTCCGAAAGCGGACATCACCGAAAACCACGCTCTCGTGCAGGCGACAAAACGAACGCCCAACGCGCGGATCTGCCTCCTCTCCGCCCTAAAATTCCACGACCTGACCTCCCAGAACCCGTATGAGGTCTGGATCGCGATCGGGCGAAAGGACCGCAAGCCCGCCTACGAGAGTCCGCCCATTCAGGTCGTCCGATTTTCAGGAGCCGCGTCCACAGAAGGAGTCGAACAGCACATCATTGAGGGAACTACCATTCAGATCTACTCCGTTGCCAAGACCATCGTAGATCTGTTTCGCTACCGAAACAAGCTTGGCATCGATATCGCCATTGAAGCCCTGCGAGAAGGCTGGAGCGCGAGACGCTTCAGCATCGCCGAAATCGACAGAATCGCCACCGCGTGCCGAGCAAAAGCGGTCATGGCCCCCTACCTCGAAAGCGTCATCGCATGAGCAAGTCCAATCTCGTCGCTTCAATACGCCAGCGACTCCTGAATATCGCCAAATCGAATGGAGAAGCATTCGACTACGTCCTCGCTCGATACGGAACCGAACGACTCCTCTATCGACTAGCCAACAGTTCTCATTCGAACTCCTTCGTGCTGAAAGGCGCGATCCTATTCTACGCTTGGAACAAGCAAATGCATCGACCGACGCGCGACGTCGACTTGCTAGGATTCGGATCGGACGACCTGGAAATCGTGAAGGAAACCTTTTCAGAAATCGCACGGATCCCAATGCATGAGGACGGTCTCTCCTTCGACGCCGACTCGATCAAAGCCGATTCCATCCGAGAACAAGCCTCGTACCAGGGAATCAGAATCAAGATGCTCGCAACCCTCGGCAACGTTCGCATCCCCATCCAGATCGACATCGGCTTCGGCGACGCGATCACGCCCTCAACCGATACTCTGGAACTGCCAAGCCTACTGCCCGAGCTCTCTTCGCCGGTACTCAGAACCTACCCCGTCTACACCGTGATCGCAGAAAAGCTGGAAGCCATGGTGTCTCTGGGCGACTTCAACACCCGCATGAAGGACTTCTTCGATATCCACTTTCTGGTTACAAACGAAAAACTCGACCCAGAGATTCTCAGCCAAGCCATCCGCGCCACCTTCGAACGGCGGAAGACAGCTCTACCCGCAAGCCTTACTGATTCCCTCAAACCGAAATTCGCAAAGCAAAAGCAAGTCCAATGGGCCGCATTCCTCAATCGCAACAACCTGAAATCCGCTCCAAAGGACCTTTCAATTATCCTAAACGAGATAGCGGAAAAGCTCCCAATCGATTGGGAAAACCTGAAGTAAAAAAACACGCTTATTCGCTAGACCGAAGTAACCGGTTCGATCCGCACCCAGGCTACCGCTGGCGTCCCAAAGAATTGGAAATTCGAACTTTTTCAGCGCAATCATACATGTACCAACCGACTGCTCGAAATCCTTCTTAGCCGCTACGGGTCAGCTACTTAGCGTCCCCAAAAGCAAGAAACACCTGGCCCTCCTAAAAGCGCTGAGACGTGCCGACAAATGGGCCGAGCGTCTGCGAATCGATCCAACCGTGACACAATCCGACATCGCGAAAGAGGAAGGAATCTGCCGCACCCGGGTCTCCCAACTGCTCCAACTGAAACGGCTTCCCGAGGACATCAGAAAA
>NZ_JARXHX010000066.1 GCF_031127835.1 Pelagicoccus sp. SDUM812002 | reverse complement strand
CGCTCGCTCCTGACGGGCCTGGAGAAGTTCGCCGGGGTGGAGACCAAGCAGCGCCCGCTGCTCGACGAGTTCGGCGACCCGGACATCTCCGGGGCCATGGTCAACGTGAAGGAGAAGGTCTACGGCTTCTCGCACTACCACGGCCTTCCCGAGCCGCTCTACGACAAGTTCGCCGCAGAGCCGCTGATGCCGACCTGGGCCCTCGACCTCTACTCCGGCGTTCTCGGCTACGTCCTGCTGGCCCTGGGCGTCCTGCTCGTCGCCGGCGCCCTGCCGCGCCTGGCCCTGCTGGCCAGCGGCCTGGTCTACGTCTCCCTTTCGGTCGGCCTGGTGCTGCTAAACGAGAGCGGCGGCGTCGCCTGGCTGGGCACCCACGCCCTGCTGGTCGCCCTGGCCCTCATGCTGGTCAAGTACAACCGCTGGTCGGTGGCCGGCGACAAGCTCTAACCCCTCGCCCCCCTGCAATGAACGACAACAACCTTCCGTCCCATCCGCTCGCCCGCCGCGAGTTCGTCAAGAACTCGCTGGTCGCCGCCGGCGGCATCCTGATCGCCCCCGCCTTCGCGCGGGCCCAGTCCTCGCCCAACGGCGAGATCAACGTGGCCCTGGTGGGCCTCGGGGTTCAGGGCCGCGTCCTGCTCGACGCCATGCTCAACATCCCGGGCATCCGCTACCGCGCGGTGTGCGACATCTGGGAGTACAGCCGCACCTACGGCCAGCGCAAGCTGGCCAAGGAAGGCTACGAGGTGAACGCCTACCAGGACATCGAGGAGATGCTGGAGAAGGAGAAGGACCTCGACGCCGCCATCATCGCCACGCCCGACCTGTGGCACTCGCGCCACACCAACCTCTGCCTGGAGGCCGGGCTGCACGTGTACTGCGAGAAGATGATGGCCCGCACGGTCGAGGAGGCCCGCTCCATGGTCCTGACCGCCCGCCAGACCGGCAAGCTCTTGCAGGTCGGCCACCAGCGCCGCTCCAACCCGCGCTACCAGCACTGCTACAACAACCTGATCAGGAAGGCCAAGATCCCCGGCCGCGTCACCAACCTCAACGGCCAGTGGAACCGCGCGGTGACCCCCGACGTTGGCTGGCCCAAGAAGTACGCCATCGACGAGGCCACGCTCAAGAAGTACGGCTACCAGGACATGCACCAGTTCCGCAACTGGCGCTGGTTCAAGGACCTTTCCGGAGGGCCCATCTCCGACTTGGGCGCCCACCAGATCGACATCTTCAACTGGTTCCTCGACGCCTATCCCAAGACCGTCTTCGCCTCCGGCGGGGCCGACTACTACCCCTCGCGCGAGTGGTACGACAACGTGATGGTCATCTACGAGTACGACACCAGCTACGGCCCGGTTCGCGCCTTCTACCAGACGCTGACGACCACCTCCGCCGGCGGCGGCTACTGGGAGTACTTCATGGGCGACGAGGGCTCGATCAAGTTCTCGGAGAACCCGGCCCTCTCCAAGATCTACCGCGAGGAGCGGGCCCCCAGCTGGGACAAGTGGATCGACCTGCACTACCTCACCCAGTCCGAGACGCCGCCCCCCGCGGCCGACGCCAAGGTGGACGTGCGCGAGACCGCGCCGCTGGCCCAGTTCGACATCCCGGTGGCCCTGGACAAGCCGCCGCACCAGCCGCACCTGGAGAACTTCTTCGCGGCGGTCCATGGCGAGGCCAAGCTCAACGCCGACGGGGAGCACTCCTTCAAGAGCGAGGTCGGGATCTTCCGCGTCAACGAGGCGGTGGAGGCCAAGCGCGTGCTCGAGTTCGCGCCGTCCGACTTCGAGGTGTAGAGAAGGCGGGGCTGGCGCTCGCGCCACGCCGCAAGTCCCAATCCTGCAACGCGGCGCGCCTACGCGCTCAACCCAGACCCAACCGCAAACCAACCGATTTATGAAAAAGACATTGCTGACCTTGGCCGCCGTATCCGCGGCCTCGCTACTGACCGCCGCCGACAAGGCGGCCATAGAGCTGGAGTACCCGGCTCCCTTCCTCTCCGGCACGCCCGTGCCCATCGTGCTTCCCAACCTTGAGTCGCCCGACGCCCCCCAGCCCAAGGTGCTCGCCCCCGCCGGGGTGGAGAACATCGCCTTCGAGAAGGAGGTCACCTCCTCCGACGACTTCCCGATCATCGGGGAGCTCGAGCTGGTGACCGACGGGGACAAGGAGTCCGAGGAAGGCTACTTCGTGGAGCTGGCCCAGGGCCCGCAATGGGTGC
>NZ_JARXHX010000065.1 GCF_031127835.1 Pelagicoccus sp. SDUM812002 | reverse complement strand
AGCCACAAGACAGTCCGACCTAGGTTGGACTCCTGCATTGGCAGGTTGTGTGATCCTCATTACAACCAGGCGCCGCAGACAACTCCGGCATACGCCCGCCTCTTTCACATCGACCCCATGAAAACAGACCGCCCCAGAAACTCAAACGAAAGCTTTGGCCTCCGCGTCTGAGCTTAGCGTTCGCTAAAAAAATGAAAACAGCAGTCTTCACGTTATTTCTAGCACTGACGTCGTATGCATTTTCCAGTTACGAAGGAGATTGGTATTTTGACGTTAGTTCGGCACCAGCGATAGCAAAAGATGAGCATCAAGATTTCGTCAGGCGAGCATTTGGTGAGTACACCCCTTTCGTCCTTGGGAAGAAACCCTTCCGAATAGAAGAGAAAGAAGACGGAAAGCTAGTACTGCACTACCCGATGGCCGAGGAAATGGTCGTCACCTTAACCCCGAAAGAGAAGAATAGATTCAAAGGAAATGATGGATTGATTTACGAGATCAGACTCGATGAAGAAACCTTGAGTTTGAGATTTTGGAAACGCTTCAAATCCAAATCAGCAGAAGAATTTAGACTAATCAAAAGGAGCGAACAAGGCGCTTCTCACAACGCGGGCAAGCCCGCGTCGTGAGAGCTTGGCGTTCACAAAAAAAACTACAAAGATGGAAATCCAAGGCACAACTCCTCCAAACCCAATTACCCACATTTCCAATCGAAACACGACACAGAAATCGACAACAGTCGAATTAGCATCAGCCCCTACAAAACCCCAAGAAGAACGCGTTCCTACCGGAATTGAGAAAACATTCCCAAACTCAAATGATCGCTATGTAGAATATGAACGCGGGGACTTTCAGATTATGTATTTACTAGACGATCACCCCATAGGTGCAGGCCCAGGCCCCCTGAAAGGCGATATCGTGATAGGTTTGGGAAACATAAAAGGAGAAGAGATAAAACTAGCGGGTATTGATGAAAACACATCTATCGACGTGGCAAGCACAGCATTTACGGAATATTTGCGCTCAAACCCACCAGAATTTAAAAACGTAATAAACGGCCAAGAACTTATCGAATTTGGCGATATGATCCACAAGCACGCAGGAAGACCTCGACATGAGTTCTCAATGATAGATCTTAGCAAAGCATCTGGTAACGAACTTCTCAAAGCTGGAGAGTACCTAATGATCATGGATGAAATATCATTCGAAGAATTTCAAATAATGAAGTCATTAGCGTCGGATAACACCAACATCCGACAGACAACGGATTTCTATTCGTACTTTGATCGAGTGTCGAGAGAATCCACAGGTATTGAATCGAAACAATATCAAAGTATTGGTAAGGCAATTAAGGAGTTGCGTTTACCAACAGGCGGTTTCAACGAAACTGCATAACTAAAATAATGTGAACAAGACGGCTCACACAACGAGCGCAAGCGCTCGTCGTGTGGCCTCGACGTTCGCCAGAAAATAATGAGCACCGAAACTCCAACTATCGATAGCTTGATCGAGATCGCCGTCAGGCACATCCAAGGAATTGACCACGATGGGAACGGAGGCGTGATGCCTAAATATCCAGATTTTGACTACTATCCTTACGATTATCTAGATTTCGCAGAGGCAAACCTACAGGAATGGCTTTCTTCGAAGGATGATTTCCAAAAGGAGAATCTCTTGATTAGCTGCGTTTCCAACCTCAAACGGGCATTAGACTGTCAAATTGATTGCTTTCTCTTCGCGTGGGGAATTCTCCCGATAGTAAGAAAAAGAAATTTAGGAATAGATTCGAAACTGAGTTTTTTGCACGAATCGGGAGTCTTTCGTTCAAGGACAGTTGGACGATTTCTAGCGATCAGAAACCGAATCGAACATGACTTTCAAAAACCAAGCATTGAAGACTTAGAAGCACTTCACGACTTGGTTGTTGCTATTGTTTCTGTGTTGCACGGCTGCATCAACGATCTCGACAACTCAGACGCCTACTTTCCCGTATTGAACAAAGACGGAGAAAACATTGGAAAGATTGAGATGCGTTACATAGTCGAGGACGGAACTTGGAAAGTATCGTGGGAAATCGAAGGTGAAGCAATAAATTGTCCTGATGCGATACACATTGATCTAAAGAATCCTTCTAACTTTGCTAAAGCATTTCGAGTTTGGCACACGATAGCTACAGGTGAAGCTTACGCTTCATACACCCCTATGATAAGAAAAATGCCTCGTCAGAAGAATTCGTGGGTTGATTCGGGTTCTGGAAGATCCCCAAGATTATGATAAAGACATACTTTCAGCGCTTTATAGGTTCTAAATC
>NZ_JARXHX010000064.1 GCF_031127835.1 Pelagicoccus sp. SDUM812002 | reverse complement strand
CGAAGGCTCAGCAAGGACTACGAACGCACGACAAGCTCGTCGCAAGCCATGATCCACATCGCGATGACTCGACTGATGACCACCAGACTTGCCTAATACAGACTTATTAGACACCCTCTTAAATCGTGGAGGGATGTATTTTGGCCGTGAAGACACAGCAGCGAAAAAAAGAGAGAGCTGTAGGATAAAAAATGAGCATTTTGGTATGATATTGTAAGAGGCAACCATTAATAGAGGAAATACCTTTGCTGGCTGCTTGACATTCGACGGCAAAGATCTGAGACGCGGGTTTGATTCTCAGTTGGGTTTTAAATCCGTCCAAGATAAAATTAGTAGAATTATCGATCTATCAAGAAATTTGTTAGTGCGATTATTTTGTTCATAAATCTTTATAAAGATTGGATTGGTATCAATTGTATGTAGGTTAGTTTGGTTTGTTTTTATATAGGATAAAATGTAATAATAAAATTATGATAATTTGCGGTTTGAAACTTACGCATGATGGTGCGGTAGCAGTTATTCACAATGGGCGATTGGTGTTTTGTACTGAGTTTGAGAAAATCAGCAACAACCCACGGTATCAAGAAATTAGAGAACTGTCTGAGATTGCTGATGTTCTTGCTAATAACGGATATTCTGTAGGCGAAGTTGATCACTTTGTTGTCGATGGTTGGGGAGGTTATGACGCTGGTTCACTTGCGAAGCAACCTCGACTAGAGATCGGAAACGGAACCAACTACTTAGACTGTTGGAATCAGGGAGAAATGTTTAAGTTGGAAGTCGCACAGTATCGAGAGAAGATGCTTGAAGACTCTGTCTCATCACTTTGGAAGTTACGAGGGTTGCGTATTCAGAATAACTCCTGTGCATATTATTCAAACCTGCATGTAGCTGGGCATATTTATGGTGCTTATTGCACGAGTCCTTTCGCTAGGAAAGGGGAAGCGAGTTTTGTTTTGGTCTGGGACGGTGGTATGTATCCAAGACTTTATTATATCGATCCAGATGCTCGGAAGGTTGATAACTGTGGCCCAATATTTATGTTGATTGGAAATGTGTATACAATTTTTTCACAACATTTTGGTCCATTTAAGGTGGTCGGGAGCTTTGCGAAGGATGATTTGTCGATTGCTGGAAAAGTTATGGCCTATATAGCGAAGGGGGACGTGGATAAGGCTTTGTATCAGCATTTTGAGACCGTTATTCGGAGTTTTTATGATGCGCCAATGGGTTTTGCGAATGTACTTGCGGTAGAGTTGAAAAAGCGTATAGACGGTATCGGTTACAGTGATGAAACGGTCCTTAGGACCTTTCATGAGTATTTAGGGGATTTATTGGTAGAAAAGTTGCGGAAGAAGGTATCAAGAATCGGCAGAAAAGCTAAAAATATTTGTTTCGCTGGTGGTTGTGCTTTGAATATAAAATGGAATTCGGTTTTACGTGATAGTGGTCTTTTCGAAGGAATCTATGTTCCGCCATTTCCAAATGATTCAGGAAGTGCGATTGGTAGTGCGTGTCTCTTGAATGCCGTGAAGAGAGATCAATATGATTTGGATTGGAATGTTTACAGTGGCCCAAATATCGATAAAGGCTTAATTGTGCTTCCAGATGGATGGAATAGCCGTCCTTTTTCGGTTGAAGAATTGGCTTCGCTGTTGTTTGAAAGCAATAAACCGGTTGTTTTTTTAAGTGGACGTGCGGAACTTGGACCTCGTGCTTTGGGACACAGGAGTATTTTGGCAAGTCCAATTTCTGCTAAGGCTAAAGACGTCCTTAACTGCATTAAAAAACGTGAGGAGTATCGACCTGTTTCTCCAATTTGCCTCGAAGATCATGCTGCGTCTATTTTCGAGCCAGGCAGTAGGGATCCTCACATGCTTTTCGACCACAAAGTCCGTGATATGTGGGTCGATAGAATCCCTGCTGTTGTCCATTTAGACAATACAGTACGACTGCAAACCGTTAGCGCTACGGATGACCCGTTGTTGGCCGGACTGCTAAAAGCTTTTTATGATCTGTCTGGCATACCTTTGCTTTGTAATACCAGTGCAAATTTCAATGGGTGTGGTTTTTTTCCTAGTGTGCAATCCGCGATCGAGTGGGGCGCAACAGATCATATTTGGTCGGAGAATATCTTATACAGTAAGAAAAATTAATGTGCGATATGCTTATGGAAATAATAGGTTTAGAAGAAAAAATGTGCTTCATGAATGTTTTGGATCCAAGACTAGGCCGCGTGGACAAAATCAAATTTAACCCAATCCACTAATGCAGCGACATTTACGAATCCCATATAGGTTTTCTCCAGTTTGTCGTAGCGA
>NZ_JARXHX010000063.1 GCF_031127835.1 Pelagicoccus sp. SDUM812002 | reverse complement strand
GAATGTCGTGGTCGCACTGCTTGAGGATGCTGCCTCCTTCGATTCGAAAACCATAAATCTCTTCACCGGTTAGATTCTTTAGTTTCGTAGAACGCCGAGCTCAGACGCGAGCGCTTGCGCTCGTTGTCTGAAGCGATTGGTTCGCTGGTTGATTGTTTGAATTAGGGTTGGGGTCGACTTCTGAAATCTTCACTTCGCTTTTTCTTTTAATTGGAACGTAGTTTCGGTCGCCTTCGATTTGTTCGAGTAATAAATTAATGCAGGATCAGTCTTCTTTGAAAGGAACGTCGTGTGGGTCGAGCTCGCCTAGAACCGTCTCATGATTCAGTTGCAGGATCTTCTTTGTATGTCTTTGATTTAGTAAATGGATACAACGTCGAGTTGTTTTCTATTGTCCTTCTTTTACTTTCTTTAGCGAACGCTAAGCTCTCACGACGAGCGCTTGCGCTCGTTGTGAGAAGCGCCTTGATATGTGTGGTTCGTTCATGCAGGTGGAAGCATAGCTCCATACAGTGAAAGTAGATTCAGTCCAACTAACGCGACCCAGGTCCATGCGTAAGTAGAGTTCTTTCTTTTTTCTTTACTGTAGATTCCAAAAAGTCCGCCAACAAGAAGGACAGATATGACGTAAGTTCCCGTCGCATACCCCATAGATCCAGCGATACTCGATTCTTGTTTTTCGTAGTGATACGGATTTGAGAGGTGTGCAAAAGTCACAGCGAAAACGTACATGAGGGATAAGTGTATCCAGATTTACATTTCTTCACATATCGCCGAGCTCTCACGACGAGCGCTTGCGCTCGTTGTGAGAAGCGACTTGTTCGCACTTTTTACCATGGGATGAGTCCATTTTCTAGGTCTATGTAGGTTCCATTGTCTTTGTGGCTAAGAGTTTCAATTTTTCTCTTCATTTTTTGTGCTGCTGTCGCCGGATCGGTATCTGCATCAAATGCACCAGAATCGGTTTTAAGTCTTCCTGGGTGGATCGCACAAACGGTGATTCCATCGAGTTCTGAATCTTGTGACATGCACAACGTCGCCATATTCTGAGAGGCTTTTGAAATGCGATAGCTGTATGAAAATCCTAGACCGCTGAATTCTTTGTTTCCATTTTTTTGAGCAGACCCTAATCGGGAACTGACATTTACAATCGTCGATTTCCCTTTTTGGAGAAAGGGCAGCGATGCCTGCACAACGGCCAAAGCTCCGGTGCAGTGCGTGGATATCATGCTAGAGAGAAAATCTAACTCTATGTCTTTGATGCTAGATTCGTGTCCACCTCCTGTTCCTGCATTGTTTATGACTACAGTGAGCGAGGCTTTGTTCTTCTCTAGTTCGTTTTGAATAGTCGTTTTGATCTTCGAATTCGTGAGATCTGAATGAATTGGAAAACAGGTTTCTCTATTTTCTTTAATTATTTCTGAGATTCTCTCCAGATCTCGTACCAGCGGAAATACGGTCCAGCCGTCATTGAGGTAGGTTTTAAGGAGATGGTATCCGAGTCCTCGAGTGCATCCAGTTATTAGCACCTGTTTCATTTCAATTATTTGCGAACGTCAAAGCCACACGATGTCGGCTTCGGTTGAGGTTCCAAGTCTGTAGCGGTTGGTATTCATAGGTTCGTTACGAAAGAGGCGGCGTTTGCCGACATTGTGTGAGCTGCCTGGTTGGTCCTATTTTTTCTTTTGGAAAGTGGATTTCTTTCTGACTCGATTTCTGTCAAAACTCCACCTTGGAAATACATGTGAACGATCTTCTTGATCCTTCTTTGCTTTCCCATCTTCACCTCTCGTAATTCACCGGAGAACCAATCACAGAAAACTCCATTAGGACTTTCTAAATCGATGACTTTCGTTGTGAAGGTGCCATCTTCAGACCAATCGATTGAAAGTCTAGTGAGGTACAACTTTTCTTCTCTTAGTTCGAGGTTCGCGTAGAAACCGTCCCAGTTTGCAGAGCTAGTGACTCTTCCATTTGTGCTACTGTTGAGTTCTTCGATTCTTTCCTCAAGTTCGGCGGACAGCTTGAACATCAGCACGTGGCGAGTTTTCGAACCAATGAGAAGTTCATCTCTCGCTTGCGGTGTGGCGATAGAAACACAGCAAAAGACCAAACTTGGCAGGAGAGAAGCTATCAGTCTAGTTTTCATTTTTTGACCAACGCCAAGCTCAGACGCGGAGGCCAAAGCTTTCGTTTGAGTTTTTGGGGTGGTCTGTTTTCATGGGGTCGATGTGAAAGAGGCGTGCGTATGCCGGAGTTGTCTGCGGCGCCTGGTTGTAATGAGGATCACACAACCTGCCAATGCAGGAGTCCAACCTAGGTCGGACTGTCTTGTGGCT
>NZ_JARXHX010000062.1 GCF_031127835.1 Pelagicoccus sp. SDUM812002 | reverse complement strand
CCGACAAACGCCCGCCTCTTTTACTTCGGGCTTACCGAAATCAACAGTTTTCGACTTAGACACCTGTTCGAAGTCGGCATCGCATCACTTTGACGTTATCAGAAAAATGGATGTCGAACTTACGAGGCTTCGGCTTTTCACTGCGTAAAAGACACGAAGCCAGTCAGGTTGACTGACTCGCTTCGACGACGATTTCAGCGAGGAGAATTCGAAACACCTAAATCGACACCAACTCTATTTCAGACGTAACTTGGAATTCGGAAATCAACGATTTCTGTATTCAAACCAAAAAGACAAATCTGGCTTTGATCAGATCGAATCTAAAAGCCACAAGACAAATTGACTCGAACTCGGTTTACGACGTTCTCCTGCACTGATCGGGTTGAACTCAAACAGATCAAAAATTGAATTACGATAACAAGTCGGCTCATACAACTCGGGCCAACGCCCCGAGTTGGGAACAAGCAAGACATTTTCAAACCCAACAACTCACAAAACGATCAACCCGAAAAGGCCCTCGCGTATGGCCTTCGCGTTGATAGGCAGAAATGAATACATCAGAAATCCTCACCTTCATTAGAGTCACCGGTGAATTCTTCAATGAAGAACCCGAGCACAAAACTGTGGGCGATTTCTACATCAAGTACGCCGACGAGTCTAAAAACAAAGATGAGAAAACGCTGCGAGCCGAACTCAAATACTTCATCACAGATATCGGAGAGATGTTTTCAGAGACCTACGGAGAGCTACTGAAATTCGACGAGTATTTTCTCAGCAAGGGAAGCATTTCTGTTTCCCAGTTTTTGATGCTCTACCGAGGAAGCATGAAGAAGATACTGAAGAGAGGAAAGATCCGAAACGAAGACGAAGCAATTGCTGTGAACGGTCTACTTTCAAATGTCGACGATTCGACTGTCTCAAGCGAAGATCGAAAGAAGCTAGAAGAACTCCTACAAACCTTTGAACAAAAATTAGCCTAACAAAGCGCCGCAGACAACGAGCGCAAGCGCTCGTCGTCTGAGCTTGGCGATATGTGAAGAAAGATGGTCGGGTTGTACTAAAGAGCAAACCTACAACGTATCGAGAAACCAACTTCACAAAAGATAAGATCCTGCACTGAATAAAATTTAAGGAAGAATCCAACCAACCAAAAACGAAGAATAATGATCGACTTGACATCGCATGCGGCAAATCAGCCTCACTCTGAGGAAGGAAAAATTGCACATATCAAGTCGTCGCTCAAAACGGCGACAAGCGCCGCGTGAGGACTCTGCGATGGCCGAAATAACAGAGTTTGACATTTTTCGCCATCACTTCACTTTCGAACCATGAATGTGTCACTTACACCGGAACTCGAAAAATGGGTTCAAGACAAGGTCCAGTCGGGACTTTACGGGTCATCATCCGAGGTTGTTCGCGATGCTCTTCGTATCCTACATCAATTTGAGCAGGAACGCGTTAGAAAGTTGTCATCGCTTCAATCCGAGATCCAAATCGGCCTAGAACAGCTCAGAGCTGGTAGATCGAAGAAGCTGGACGATTCTCTGATCGAGAGCATCAAAAAGAGAGGAAGAGAGCGTCGTAATGGCTAGAGATCTCTACATATCTGAAGAAGCCGAGTCGGATCTCGACGATATCTGGGACTACATCGCCAAGGACAGCCCCCTCAAGGCCGACCGCTTCCTTGAGCAGCTCTACCGTAAGTGTATCAGCATTTCCGAACTTGATGGAATAGGACGTCGAAGAGACGAACTTGCCGATGGTTTGCTCAGCATTCCCCACAAGAAATACATCATCTTCTTTGTTCGGGATGCTTCACAAGTAAACATAGTTCGAATACTTCGAGGATCCAGGGATTTGGATCAATTATTTGAAGAAGAATGAAGGCCATCAAGTCGGTCCTCACAATTCCGGCCATCGCTCCGCGAAGGCCTACACGTATGGCCTCGGCGTTCGGAACAAAGGATTGACTCGTGTTGCGCTTGTGCTACGTTTTTACCATGAATAAGACAGCCACAGTCCACGCCCGCCTCGACAGCACCACGAAAAAGAGGTCTGAAGACATTCTCAAGCAGATCGGCATGACCCCTACCGAAGCGGTTAGATTGCTGTATCGCCAGATCGCACTCAGAGGAGAGTTTCCAGTCGAACTCCGAGTTCCTAACGCTCTAACCGCCAGGACCTTGGACAGGAGCGACAGAAATGAGGAGATAGAAGAATTCGACTCATTGGAGGATCTGACAGCTAGCTGGACGGAAGAATGAAGCTCTCTCAAACGACCCAATTCAAGAAAGACATAAAGAAGCAGATCAAGAGAGGCAAAGATCCGAAAAAGCTGACGCACCTAGTTAAGCTTCTACTTGACGGTAAGCCGCTGCCCGAATCGGCGAAGAACCACCCCCTGATCGGGAATTGGAAAGGCAGATGGGACTGTCACGTAGAACCCGATTGGGTTTTGATCTACAAGAAGTCTGACGACGAGATTCGCCTCGAAAGGACCGGCACTCACAGCGATCTGTTTTAAAAGAAATTAATCCGAAATCGGGTAGCCAGGGGCATTAACTCCCCCAGCTCCCACACCACCTAGCATGCGGATCCGCACTAGGCGGTTCCAATACGCTATCGGGACGTAT
>NZ_JARXHX010000061.1 GCF_031127835.1 Pelagicoccus sp. SDUM812002 | reverse complement strand
GGTGAATGTCGTGGTCGCACTGCTTAAGGATGCTGCTTCCTTCGATTCGAGTACGTTTCCTTTATTCAGTTATATAATCATATTTTCTGCCATCGTCGAGTGCATACGATGGAGGAGGCGCAGCCTCCGGAATTGTATGCCACGTTTGGTTAGGTCTTATTTTTTCTTCTGCTTCGATGGTTTTTTAGGTCAATTGCTTGCCTCGGCAGATTGAACAGTGCTTCAAGCGTGTGTTCTAGAATATCAATAGCAATGTTTAGCTCTTCAGGGGTTGGGCTTGATAGTTCATGGACTGCCTCGTTTCCAAGAAAACGATGCTCATGCAAAATGTCTGAATGATCCTTAGTAAGGTACCCTTGCTCAAAAAGACCGGAAATCTTACCCTGAATGTTGGTGAGAGTTTTGGTCTGCTTCGTTTCATCTTCGAGAGTAATCTCTACTTTTCCTTTTTTGATTCCCTTGCTTGCGCATATGCCTTCAACCATCGCTCTAAGGCCTGCTGCACATAGAATATAAGATTCGTTGTTATAACAATCGATGACTTCTTTGTAGATCTTTCTGACTGTAGGAGGTGCGTGGTAGGTAGGTTTTTGAGGTCTCGTATGTTCTGTTCTTTTGGGGTAAAGAGATACTTCAATTCCGTTGGAACCACCTGGCCACGGTTCTGCCAATTCGGAGAAGTATATTTCCTCACGGAAACTTATAGACTCGCATCCTAAGCACTGAATGACTTCGTATGTTCCAGACCAGTTCATATAATTCTCGGAGATATTTCTTATGACTGACTGCAGCACGGTGTGGTTGGTTTTGCCCTCACACCGCACACAAAGCACTTTGAGTTTTCGACCTTTTGTTTTGTCGAAATCCGTCTCGTCGAACTCCTCTGGTTCCGGATAATCTTCTTCCATCATTATTTACCTAACGCCGAGTACAGGCGGCGAGCGCTTGCGCTCGTTGCCTGCTACGATTGGTTGGGTTTCATTTGGTAGATTGGGTGGAGACGCAGAGGTCGTCTGAGTAAGACAAAACAGGAAGATCAAGCAACCTGCTTAATGATTGCTTTTGATTTTGGGTCAGTGGGTTGAATATGACAACGATCTCGGTTTTCTCTGATTCGGTTAGGGTCTTTAATTCTTCTAGTTTTCCTTTTGAGAATAGAAATTTTGTGTTCATTGGTTGATCCATAACTTTTGAACCACCCGGTTTGCTTGAACGAGAAACGCCCCTTCGTTGGAGTATCGTGCCTGAGTGTATGGCTCCTAGTTCTTGTATCCCCTTAATCGTTAGTTCCATTTTCTGCAGATGCTCATTGTCCTTCGAAGAGAAGAATCCACCGGCGGTGCATCTTTTTCCTGTAATGGATTTCTGGATCATACTTTTCTACCCAACGCCGAGGCCATACGTGCAGGCCTCAGTTGGGGTTCCGTTTCAAGTTATTGTTTCAAGTCTGGGGTCGAGGTGAAAGAGGCGAGCGTTTGCCGGAATTGTATGCGCCGACTTGTTAGGCTAATCTTTTTTATTTCAGGGGCCGGGTCCGTATATGTAAGGTCCATACATAGAAATCGGGATTAGGTAGTTCATGACGATCGTAATGAATGCTAGCAGTAGAGCTTTCATTGTTCTAGATTCTGAATCTTTGCTTAATATTCTTTTGTAGGCGTAGATCGTGTACGCTATGAACATGATAGGCGTTGCGAACCAAATGAGAAACCCTCCGACAGTCGATCCCCAAACTGATGCAAGCTTCACATAGGCGACTGTCGAAAGTATGCTTGATAAACCGATCAAACCGATGATCTCGATGGGCATCCAAAGCTCTTGGTTCGAAGTCTTCATTTTCATTTGTTTCTGCCTAACGTCAAAGACTCACGATGTCGGCTTCGGCTGAGCTTCCAAGTCTATTGAGGTTGATTTTCATGGGTTCGTTGTGAAAGAGGCGGGCGTTTGCCGACATTGTGAGCTCTGCCTTGTTCGACCTAATCTTCATTTTAGAGAGTCGTGTAAATGTAGAGAGGCTTTCCCGTCTCTTCAGAACGCTTAGCCATACGGAGAAGCACATCTATCACATACTTTGCGTCTTCTGGCTCGCAGGCCATTTCTTCTGTCTCTGCCCACTCGGCTGAGGCTGCATCTAGGTCCGTGCCTTCAAGTTCTTTCGTGAACTCTTTTGGAATCTCGTAGATCCACTCCGAGTCGCTCGTTCGAACCTCCGAGAACGTATCCATTAGATCGACGTCCCATTCTCTTTTTATGGCGATCGCGTAGAGCGTCGATAGCTTAAGAGTATCTATCCCGCCAAGTTCAGCGACATCCTCCTGTGCGAGGTCGTGATTCATTTCCATCTCGGACGCTTGATCCTCTGTGGATACATAAAAAATGGATGGTATGCTCATAGTTATTTTTCGTCGAACGTCAAAGCCACACGATGTCGGCTTCGGTTGAGGTTCCATTTCGGTTGAGGTTGGTATCCAGGGCTTCGTTGTGAAACTGGCGTGCACTTACCGACATTGTGTGGGCTGCCTGGTTAGCCAAATAATTCGTGTCTCCAAATGTGGAATACACTAGAATCGAATCTTTAAACTGGCATAGGACTGGGTCGGTCATCTTAGGGCTAGGGTAACTTGGGTATCGGCTAAGCTTGGATTCTCTAGGTCAAGAAGTCTAGTTCACTGTTCGAGGATGTTGCCTCCTTC
>NZ_JARXHX010000060.1 GCF_031127835.1 Pelagicoccus sp. SDUM812002 | reverse complement strand
GAAAGATCGCAATTTGACAATGGATCCGAAGACTGAATCCAAGAAAAGAAGAGCCCCAACTTCCAAGACAAACCCAACTCTGAAGATGAAAAACTCAACCCCATCAAGTCGGTCCTCACAACTCGCGCAAGCGCTCGCGTGAGACCTCTGCGTTAGCCAATGAAATGAAAAATTAAAACTATAAGCAAAGGAGTGGAGACAAGTGTGAGCCTCAACTGCTCTTCGAGCTAAACCTCGAAAAGGAAAAGGAAACTAAACATCTGGAGCGTAAACACTCCGAGGGTTCAAATCCCTCTGAAGAAATGTCGAACAAAACTAAAGAACTTAACATCAAAAAGAAGGGACGTATTAATATGAAAATTCAAAAAAATCATAAAAAGAAATTCAATCCGCTTGTTTGGGTAGTTCTAGGTACGCTTTCTTTACTGGGTCTGTCTGGCGTAGATCGTCTCCAGCCCTTTGCTTATGGATCAAAAGGCTAACAAGTCGGCGCATACAATTCCGGCAAACGCCCGCCTCTTTCACAACGACCCCCTAAAATCAACGACCACTGAAGCTTGAGCCATTAGCGTGGCCCACACGTATGGCCTCGACGATCTCCAAATATAGAACTAAAATACGGATACAAAATCATCAGTGCAATCTGTGTAGTCGGTGGTTAAGAAAAGAACTCCTGCATTGAACAGAAAGATCGATTTCCGAGAGAGCGAACCAACTCGACCTCCAAAACAAAAAGATGGTCCTGCAAGAAAGAAGACCAGCTAGATACGAGCTGAAAAAATGACGAAGGGAGATCAAGTCGGCTCATACAATTCCGGCAAACGCCCGCCTCTTTCACCTCAACCCCACCAAATCAACCCAACTTTAAGTTAAACCAAAACAGGGCCTACATCATATGGCCTTGGCGTTGGGCGAAAAAATGAAATCAACTAAACTAGCAACCCTCGTCATCATCTTCGTTTTCGCAATTGCGACGATCTCCTGCTCAAGAAAGATTGAAGGTACGTTTTCCGGAACGTTCTCGTACGGTTTCGAAACGAGCAACTTCCACGCCGATGGCCATGATGAAGTTTGGTGGATTTCGTACGATGAAGACATTTTCAAAGAATTCGTCGAAGATTATGGAAAAAAATTAGACCAACTTGGAGAAGAGTACGCTGTCCCCGTATGGTACCAAATCACCGTAAAAGGTACCGCGTCAAAAAAGGGACGACACGGACACCTCGGAGGATTCGATAGAGAATTGAAAGTGAGTGAATTTGTGAGCTATAAATGGATCGAAACTGCAAAATTATAATGCCCAACCAGACAGCCCATACAACTCCGGCCAGTCGCTCCGCGACTGACCTCCGCGTATGGCTTTGACGTTCTGCAAAATAATGAATAACGAAAACAACGATCGCTTTAGCGGAAAGAAGATCTACGAATACATGCGTGCCTCGCAAGCGAAGTTCGAGATCCGGGGTAACAAAATTCATAAATTTATGAGCGCCACGCAACCCGTCTACGAAATCAGAGGTGACAAGATCCATGAGTTTATGCGAGCTACTCAACCCGTCTACCAAATAAAAGGAAACAAAATACACGAATTCATGAGAGCCACTCAGGCGATCTACGAGATTCGATAGAATTTACCCAACAAGGTATAAGAACTTCCAAGTGAAGATCACAGTGACATTTACAGTTACTATCTCAGTCGCAAGACTCCTAAACGGTCTCTGGAACTCAACCTGGAGAGTAATCATGGATACGATTGATTATATATCATATGTGTTGTGGAGCACGGTGCTACTGGGGAGGCCATCGAGGCGTGCTTGCGACACAAGGGATAGAACTGTAATTTTAGCTTTGGTCTATGGAGGAGATAGCACCGACGGAGGTTTAATTCCTCCGCTCCCCACCATTTTAAAAAACATAAGCAGAACAAGGCGCCGCAGACAACGAGCGCACGCGCTCGTCGTCTGAGCTTGGCGTTGTACAAGAAAAGATGACCACGGAAACCATAGAAACCTGGAGACTGATCAATAGCTTTGCTCCGTGGCTATCAGCTTTTGGAACAATCACTATATCAGGAATCGCTCTCTGGCTAACGTTACGTGATAAATCTATTCGCATCTCCGCAAATTTCACCGGAAGCGTAATCCCGTCATCCTCTCAGCTAAAGTTGGACACATATGTCTATTGCCTTAGCTTCGTGAATACAGGTCCACGTCCTGTAACAATAACGAACTACAAATGGATATTCAGAAGTCGACCTTTCGGAAAGAAGAACTATTTTTTCACGTTTCCGTATTTCGATCCGCTAATCTCCAAGCTCAGCACGAGTTTTCCGGCGGAACTTACGGACGGCAAGCAAGGGAATCTATTTCACCCATCTACGTTTTTCGAGGAACTGGATGATCGAGAAGATTTTCTTTTCGCGAAGAGCAGATTCCTCGCGTTCTACCGCATACATACTTTCAAAATCTATCTAATAGCGAGCACAGGAAAACTCATTCGGGTAAAGCTTGCGAAAAACATTAGAAAAGAAATTTGGAAGAAGTACAACCAGGCAGCTCATACAACTCCGGCCAGCGCTCCGCGCTGACCTACGCGTATGGCTTTGACGTTGGCAAAAAATAGATGAACGAAACCAAAGACATCAAACTATCGAGCACTGAGTTTTGTTTTCGAGCGAACTCAGTATTCATCGACGGAAAGA
>NZ_JARXHX010000005.1 GCF_031127835.1 Pelagicoccus sp. SDUM812002 | reverse complement strand
CGTCACGTTTAGACTCCAACGTTGGAGTCTAAACGTGACGGGCCTTGGTAAGGAATCCAAGGATTCTGGGACTCTTTAATTTTGGAGCTGTCGGTCGAGGATTCGTAACCTCTCACTCGACGATTCGGCACGGCAGCATGGCCGCGTCTTCCATGCCGTGGATGATCTTCTTGTCCGGCGGGCAAAAAGTCGCCAATGCCCCGGCTAGCTTGACCGTTTCACCATCGGTGAAGAAATAGGGATTGAGACGCAGGCGCCCGCTCGCTTCGTAGACGCTGCCATCCTCGCCGTAGAGCGGATGTTTCAAGCGAACCGACTTACTGAACTCTTGCATCACGTGCGGATGAGTCGCCGCCATATCAACCGCCTCCTGCAAGGCGTCCCTCCAATCGTCCTTGGATACGTCGTTGCCAATCACCACGCTACGGGAACCCCAAGCGGTCTCGTGAAAGCCAGAAATCTTGAGTACCAGATTACGCTCCTTCTGGCTCGCCTCTGCCAAATCCATCCACGAGTGCAAAGGCTTGCCTTGGGCAACCGGCCCGTCAATCACCGCACCTGGCGGCAAGGGAGCTGGATCGACGATCCAAGATTTTGGTATCAGCTTCTTCAATACCTTATAGGACTTCTTGGAAATGTTCTCCTTCCAAAACTCCTCCAGCAAGTGGTGATGAAAGAGTGCCATGCCCATCTTCTCTTCGAGAAAAGGCTTAGCGGGGGGCGTCATGGCGACCTCGCCGTTTTCGACCGCTTCGAAGATAAACTCCGCTTCCGGCAGATTGGGCAAATCAAAGAGTTCGAAAAAGCGGTAAACCACGTCGATCTTCTCGGGCGACCCATCCATGTCGAAATAGACCGCGCCACCCAACGGAAATATCTGCTGTACCCACAAGCTGTATACACGATAACCGCGACGCTGCAGTCGCTCGGCGAGCCAATCCATCTCTGGTTTGTAGGTGGCGGCCTCCTCGCTTACCGCCAGCGCGATCACTGGATAGTCTTCCTCCGGAGCCAGGGAGGAGATGCTTCGGTAAAACGCCTCCTCCATGGAGCCGCCGGCGCCGAGCATCCCTTCGGCACCCGAGCTCTCGTATAGATGGTTTAAATAAGCGGTCAGGCCAATTCCTCCAGGAACCGAATCCAGTTCAGAGAGCGAAAAGCCATCCTGCGTAACCAACAAGTCCGGACGAATCACCGGTGGCAGGGCTCCTTTGCTGGCCTTGCTGCGACACGCTTCGATCAAGCCCTTCGCCTTGCCGCGATCTAGGTACTCCGCCACCCAAGGAGCGTAGGTTTCCTTGTTGCGGAGAAGCTTCTTGCCTTCGAAAGAACGGCGATAGAGCAGCTCCATCGCTTGATAAAACTCCAAACTCGCTTGACCGATCTCTTCGAGCTTGGCCACGATCTCCGGGGTGAGACGCCAAGCCTCCGGCGACATACGCCAGGACTTGCCCTCGAAGAGCTCCTGTTCCGAAAAGGCTGACTGTAGTGCGGCGAGTTCCATTTTTTGATGCGAAGACCTTTACGAACGAAATGCGTTTCTGATTGTTCCAGCGGAGGGACGAGTTTCGTATCGACCGCCAACTCTGCCGGAAAGCTAATCCTCGATCTGGATCTCCTTGTTGCGTGAGCGGGGTGAGCCGGCTCGCAGCCAACCAGAAACGAAACGGTCGATATCGCCGTCCATTACCGCTTGGATGTTACCCGTTTCAACGCCAGTTCGCAGGTCCTTCACCATTTGATACGGTTGGAAAACGTAGCTGCGGATCTGGTTACCCCAGCCAATTTCACCCTTCTCGCCGTACATCTTTTCCATGGCGCTGCGCTTCTCGTCCTCCTGGCGTTCGTAGAGGCGAGCCTTGAGCATCTTCATCGCGGTGGAGCGATTCTTATGCTGCGAACGGTCGTTTTGACACTGCACCACGATTCCGGTCGGGAGATGGGTCAACCGGATGGCAGAGTCGGTCTTGTTGACGTGCTGACCCCCTTTGCCGCTCGCTCGGTAGGTGTCTTCTCGAAGGTCCTTTGCGTCCACTTCGATCTCGATGTCGTCCTCGATCTCCGCGACCACGTCCACCGCGCAAAAGGACGTGTGACGACGTTTTTGTGAGTCAAACGGACTGATCCGAACGAGGCGATGCACTCCGCGCTCGGCGTTGGCGTAACCAAAAGCGTTTTCGCCCACGATGCGGAGCGTGACTTTGTCCAGCCCCGCTTCTTCGCCAGCGAGCATGTCGATGACCTCGACCTTGAAACCGCGTCGCTCCGCCCATCGGGTATACATGCGGTAGAGAAGATCCGCCCAATCGCAGCTCTCTGTGCCACCAGCACCCGCATTGATGCTGAGCAAGGCATTACAACGATCGTGCGGCTTGTTGAGGTAACACTGGATCTCGAGCTCGTCGAGTTCGTCCTTCAAAGCCTCCGCAGCCTGCTGCAATTCCTCAGCTTCATCAGAAAGCTCGTCAACGCCCTCTTCATCGAGCAGTTCCTCCATGGCACGAGCGTCCTCAAGCTTGGACATGAATGCTGTCATTCCACCGACCACGCCCTTGGCTAGGTTCGCTTGGGCGATGACCTTTTGCGCCGCTTTCTGGTCGTTCCAAAACGACTCAGCGCTCATCTGCTGCTCGAGCTCCTTTAACTCGGCCTTCTTCTTATCGACGTCAAAGATACCTCCAGAGGTATCCGGCGCGCTTTTCAATCTGGTCGTGAAGGTCCTTAGTCTCAGGCTTGATCATAGGGCGGGAACATTACCCATCCCCCATTTCCCAAATCAAGCCCCAACAAGCACAAACTGGAGAGACCGCTTCCTTCACTCTCCATATCCATCCCTTTCCCATGACAATTTCCTGACAATTCTTTTGCCACCTCATGACAACCTTCTCCCGCGAATTTGCTTTAATCACCTCCGAACCGAATCTCCCTTCTCGCGGAGTTCGACCCGATAACTCCACGAAACAAAGCACTCGCATGAAAAACCGACATCTACTCGCCTTCATTCTCGGACTCGCCCCCGTCCTCCTAAACCTCCTCGGGCCCACAGCCTCGGCAGCCGACGCCACAACACCCGTTGCACTCATGGCCGAGCTCGACTACGCTCAGCTTTCAGCCGAAGGCCACGACACTGCCGTCCTGAAAGTCAGCCTGCTACCCGCAAATCTGCGGCACAGCCATGATCGACCACCCCTTAACCTCGCCATCGTGCTGGACCGTTCGGGGTCGATGAACGGCACCAAGATCGAAATGGCCAAGCAAGCCATTCGACGCGCCTTCCAATCCCTGCAACCCAACGACTTCGTATCCATTATCGCTTATAATAATGCCGCAAAAACCCTACTACCCCTCACCCGAGTGGGAAACATCTCCAACCCAAGAGCCTACATCGACAGCATCCACGCCGACGGCGGCACCGCGATATATGCTGGTGTCAACCTAGGAGCCGCCGCCCTACGCCCTGCTCTCGACGACAGCGCCGGAATTAATCGCATCCTTCTTCTTTCGGACGGCCTCGCCAATGAAGGTCCATCCAACGTAAGCGATTTTCAACTACTCGGACGATCGCTCGCAAGAGAGGGCATTACCGTATCCACAATCGGTCTCGGACTCGGCTACAACGAAGACCTCATGGCAGGACTCTCCGCTGCCGGACAAGGCAATGTCTACTTCGTGGAATCTGCAAAAGACCTACCGCGAATCTTCGATTCCGAACTCGGCGACGCTTCGAGCATCATCGCTCAGAACGCCGTCATTGAGGTAGAGTGCCTGCACGGCTTCGAACCCATTCGGATTATCGGACGCGAGGGACAAATCCAAGGCAATCGCGTCACCCTAAACATCAAGCACCTCTACGCTGGCCAAGAAAAGTTCGCCCTTATCGAAATGCGCAACCCCGGCGGACGCGCCAACACCACACAGGAAATCGCAACCATTTCCACCCGCTACCAAGACATCGACTCGGATCAGACATACGCAGTCCAACAAATTGCGACCACCACGTTTGCTCCCACCCCCGAGCAGAAAGAAAAGTCGGTCAACATCGACGTGCAACGCCAAGTCGTCTACAATTACGTCGCCATCGCCCAAGACGAAGCGGTCGCCCTTGCCGACCAAGGAGACCTGCCCGCCGCTACCGCGACCTTGGGAAAGCTCGACGACTGGATCACCACTAACAACGCAGTTTGGAACGACACCGAAATCGAAGACAAGCGCGTCGCCCTCGAGTCCACCACCACCACGCTCGAGAACGACGGTCTCGACAATCGCTCGCGCAAAGAAATGAGATCCTCCTCCTACCAGACCCGCTCCCAACAAAAATCATACTAAAACAACGAAACGTAACGCTACGCTTTAGCCCGCGACCGCAGCGCAGGAGCCATTCTCCACGGTCGCGGGATCCTTCCCTAAAAAAACGCTCTTCACACCAGCCCCTTCTCCCATCAGCTTGCCTCCATGCCCAAGAAACCTCGAATCGCCCTTCCGTTGCTCCTACTCGCGAGCACCACACTCGCGATTGGGGCCATCGTCTACGGGCTGCTCTGGAGCGAGGCCAAACGCTTCCGCGAAGCCAACCTGCTAGCGGCCAATAACCAAGCCACCACTGTAGTGGAAAACATAGGACTGACGGTTGCCGAAGTTAAGACCGCCGTCATGGAATCTCTGCTCGCCTTCGAAGGTCCCAACTTCGCTCCCCAGCTCTCAACTTGGCAGCAACGCGATCCCCTCGTCTCGTTCGCATTTTCCTGGGAGACGTCCTCCCCGGACGAGGTAGAGCTTTTTCCTCCCAACGAAAACCTTGCTCCCGATTTCAAAGCCCTGATCCGACCTCAGAAAAAAGGTTGGATCTGGGAAGCCCCAGAGCCTTCTCCGGCCGCCAAAGAGAGCCTAGCGTTCGCCGACGAATCCGACGCCCTAGCCGGTGAGCCCAGCTTCTACAACTACGCCTCCAATACCACGCTACGCCAAGAAATCCGCAGCCAGTCGCAACGGACCACTCAGGTCGCTAAGAGCTCGTTTCGAAAATCAAAACAAGCTTGGGTCTCTGACTCCACGCGTTGGATACACGATTTGAAAGAAGGCGAGAGCTACTGGATCGGCATCTCCAGTTGGAACGGGGGCCAAGTAATCACGGGCGCGGTTGTTCGCCTCGGCGACCTCTCCTCCATCCTCCAGAAATCGTTCCCCACCGAACTTGCCGCCAACATAGAGAGCTTCATCATTCGCGACCCCTCCGGAAAATCCGTCGCCGCCACCAATAGCCGTCAATCCTCCTACTTGCGATCCGAAAGGCTCCCCAGCGGCTCTGCCGAAACGTTCTCCCTCGGTTCGGAACTCCCCGGCTGGACCCTTCATCTCTACACCCAACTCGATGGAAGCCTCGGCAGCATGATCACCAGCGCCGCCGGCCTCGGAACGACTGCTGTCCTGCTCACCCTTTTCGGCACCGGAATCTGGCTTGTCTGGCAGACGCGCAGCAGCCAAATCGAAGCCGCCCGGAAAGTCTCCTTCGTATCCAACGTTTCCCACGAGCTTAAAACACCGCTAACCACCATCCGAATGTATTCAGAGCTGCTGCAAACGGGTCGGGTTCAAGATTCTGAAAAGCGTAACAAGTATCTCGATACAATATCAGGTGAGTGCCAACGCCTAACCCGCCTAGTAAACAACGTGCTCGACTTTTCCCGGCTCGACCAATCCCGCGTCAAGCTTAGCCTAGAAGAGCAAGAGCTCGACCCGGTCCTTCGATCCTACCTCGAACTCCGGCTGAGAGACCTAGCTCGCCACAACTTCGAGCTCGAGACCGACCTGCAACTCGGCAACATGAAACTCCACTTCGACCGCGACGCCCTCTGCCAGATATTCGGCAACCTTATCGACAACTCCCTCAAATACGCCCGTCAGGGAGCTTGGATACGCATTCGCTCACGCCAGGTCGACAATCGCGCCCTCATCGAGTTTTCAGACAAAGGGGCAGGACTACCCGCGCACCTGCGTAAGAAAAACTTTCAGGCCTTCACCCGCGGGGATGACTCGCTCACAGCGGAAACCTCCGGTTTCGGACTCGGCCTTAGCATCGCCCAAAGTCTCGCCGACGAAATGGGAGCAAAGCTCAGCTATCTACACCCCCAAAGCCCAGACCTCTATCCCACCTTCTGTCTGGAATTCACCATCGCACCCTAAAGAAATGAGCAAGAAGAGAATCCTCGTTGCAGAAGATGATCCCCATATTCGTACCGGACTCGTGGATACGCTCGAGAGCGAAGGCTACCTCGTCGTTGCTACTTCTGATGGAAATCAAGCCAGCTCCCTTTTCCCGCAAGACACATTCGACCTCGCCTTACTAGACATCATGATGCCCGGCAAAGACGGGTACTCCCTCTGCCAAGAATTCCGGGCAAAATCTCCCCAAACCGCCATCATCCACCTCACAGCAAAAAGCCAAGAGATCGACAAGGTCCTCGGCCTAAAACTAGGAGCCGACGACTACATCACCAAACCCTTTGGCGTGCAGGAGCTACTCGCTCGCATCGAAGCTATTTTTCGCCGCACCGGCTCTCAAGCAAAGAACGATAAGACGACTGAACTCCCTAGCAAGCTCACCATCGGTCCTCTCACCATCAACCGCTCGACCTACAAACTTGAATACGAAGGCCAAGACTGCGCCCTTACCGAACGCGAGCTCAAGTTACTCGAACAATTTTACCTTCATCCCGGCGAAGTCCTCAACCGTTCGGTTCTGCTAGATCGTGTATGGGGAATCGAATACTACGGTACCACCCGCACTCTTGACCAACACATCGCTCAAATCCGTAAGAAAATGAACAGTCTCGGAGCAAGCGACCCCATCGAAACCGTACACGGCGTCGGGTACCGGGCCCTAAACGAGAAAGCTTCGCGACACTTTTAATCTCACTTATCCCATGCTCGTCCTCATCGCAGCCCAATCCATCGACGGGTTCATCGCCCGACCAGACCGCCCCGGCACCGGTTTTTGCAGCGACGCCGACTCGAGATTTCTCCGAAACGCCCTGCAAGATTTCGATTCTCTGATAATGGGGCGAAAAACATACGAGACCCTTCGTAACCGCATCTTAAAATCGGTTACAAAACGCTTCCTCCGCAAAATTGTAACACGTCACCCCGGCACTTTCTCTGCCGACGCTCGGCCCGGACTCGTCGAATTCACCGACGCATCGCCCTCATCCGTTCTCTCCGAGCTAAAAACCCGTGGGCGCAAAAAAACCGCCCTGCTCGGGGGGGGCGAAATCTATACACACTATTTGGAGGAAGCCCTTGTCGACGAACTCTGGATCACTATCGAACCCTTGCTCTTCGGTGGGGGTACACCGCTCTTCACCGGCGCAAGCGAACGCTCATACGAACTGCTCGAATCTACCAAACTCGGGAAAGATACGGTCCTCCTCAAATACAAGCCAGTTCGCTCTTAAGCGGCCGCTACTCCGGCAGGTTGTGCGAGTGAAACTCGTCCGAAAACATCCGCAACAAGCTCGCAAGCTCCTCGGTAACCTTCTCCGGACGGTTAGCGACACCCATCATCTTTCGCTCCCAAGTCGCCAAGGACATGGAAACCGTGCGGTCCTTAGGACGCTCCAATTGAGCCATCTCACGCAGTTCCAGCTTGACCATGTAAATGTGGCTTGGCCCCTGCACGTGAGCCACGTCGATCGCGACCTCAAGGTAGGGCTGTCCCGGCATCACATCCAGTTCCATAGAGGAAAGCAGTCGCACATCGAAGTCCTGCAGCGACTTCAAAGCTTGTTCTTCCACATCCTCGTAGGATAGCTGAAACGTTTCCGACTGGATATTGAGCTGTCGAATCTCCAATCCCACGCCCTGCAAGTTGGTCAAAACGCTGTCCATGTAGTCGGATGCTGCACAAAAAACAGGACTGATAACCGCTACCGCCAAGATTTGGAAAATTCTCATAACAAGTACCTTAATCGACAAGACACCACCGTAGCTGAATTTATCCGCGGCGCAGCAAAAAAACAAGGGAAGGCCAATCGCACGACTCTCCAAGCAATGTGCACAGAATTTCGCTTCCAATCCGCTAAGCTTCCCCTTCTCTCACTATTTTCCCATCCATGCACATCGACGCCCCCAACCGCCAAGTAACGCTCAGCGTAGGAGAATTCGCAGCATTCACGACCTACGCGACCCCTGGTTTCGGTGGCGTTTCGGCAATTTGGCGGGCCCAGCTTGGCACCGAGTGGCACCAGCGGATTCAGAGCGAATCCGACGAAGCAGGTGAAGGCATGCGAAACGAGGTGACAATTGCTGGACCCCTCGTTTGGAGAAATTGGACCCTCAACCTATCCGGTCGCATCGACCAACTTAAGACGACCGACCGCACCCATCACCTCCGAGAAATCAAAACCCTCTCTGAGCCCGTCCCCCTCGACCAAGAAACCATTCGCGAACGCTACCCTTCCTACCCCCTCCAGCTCCTCACCTACCGCGAACTCCTCATCAGAAACGAGGTCGACGACCTCGGCCCCAAACCCGAAACCCGGAACTCGAAACCCGGAACCTACCGCCTCGAGCTTCTCTTCGTGGAAATCGGTTCCGGCCTTACCCAATCCCTCACTCTCGACCCCAGCTACGACAGCATCTTCGTCGACCACCTCGACACCCTCGTCGACTATTTAGAGGCTAAGCAAGAGCGCCTTGCTCGCCTCCGCTCCCTCGCAGTCCGTCCTGCCTACGATATTCCACGCCCCGGCCAAGAAAACATACAAGCCGAACTCACTGACGCCTTTTCCAACTCAAAGATAACCCTTCTCGAGGCTCCCACCGGCTACGGCAAAACTGGAGTCGCCTGGGAATACGCTGCCCGTCGCCTCGCCGCTGGTCAATGCGACCGCGTCCTCTACCTCACCTCCAAATCCACGGGCCAAACTGAAGCTCTCACCCGTCTCAAAGCCCTTTTATCTAAAACCACCTCGTCCCAGAATCCGGAACCCAAAACACAAAACCCATCGTCCCCGCTTCCGGCGACGTTCTGGCACATCCGCAACAAGCAGGAGCACTGTATCCACCATGAGTTCCGCTGCTCCCGCCAGACCTGCCCCTATCTCGCCAACCTCCACGACAAGTGGAAACGCTCAGGCCTCCAGCGACTCTACCTCCTCTCACAAGACGAACTCGACCTCGAGACGCTGCGGACAGAGGGGCGCGTCACCGGCATCTGTCCTTACGAGATCATGCGAGCCGGACTCGGCCAGCGAGATATCTGGATAGGCGATTACAACTACCTCTTCTCGCCCACCTCCGCCCGCCTGCTCGCCGACCAGACCGACTTCGATCCCGCCCGTACCTTTCTCATTATCGACGAAGCCCACAACCTACCCTCCCGCGTCGAGTCCTCCTACACCTACGAATTCTCGGTCCACCCCGTCTACGCCGCACTTGACGACCTCAACGCCAATAAAGCCCCTGCTCCCCTCCGCTCCCAATTCAAAACCCTCGCCAGCCTCCTCACCACTGGAGGGACCGGTTCCACCCGGTCCGCGCCACGAGAACCAAAAGCCACCCCTGTCGATCCCGCCAGCGAAGCCGACTTCCGCCACGCCCTCGGAAAGATCAGCGAGCTCCTCACCAGCGAGCCCCTTGCCTACGAAGAGCTTCAACCCGAGACGCTCGAACAACTCTTCCAAATCAGCTCCGCACACGCCGGCCAACAGCGCGCCGAACTCCGCCATCTACTCTGGTCCCCCTCCCCCGGTGCCCTTCGTCTCGAGTGCATCGACGCCGCCCAGCTCATCCAGTCCCAACTTTCCCAATACAACGGAGCGCTCTTCCTCTCCGCTACCCTCACTCCCCTAGATTCGTACCTCGACGAAGTCGGTCTGACCAATAAAACGCTAGAGCCCAGAGCCCAACCCCCAATCTCCCACCTCACTCCGCCCGCTCCTTGGCGAAACGAAGCCTACGACGTCGCCATCGACCTGCGCGTCGACACACGCTTCAAAAGTCGTAGTAGCCATCTCCCCACGACCGCATCGACCATCGCCGCTGCCGCCGAATCAGCTGGTCCCGCTATCGCGTTCTTCCCCAGCTACGCCTACGCCAAGCAGGCGCAAGAAGCTTTACAGTTCCACCATCCCGAACTACGCGTCGCTCTGCAACCACGATCCGGCGGCAGCCTCGCCGACCGCAATGCCTACCTCGAGGAAACGCTCGCCTTCCACGACGTGCTGATTCTCATTCTCGGTTCGTCCTATGCCGAAGGCGTCGACACTCTCGGCGGCAAAGCCGGAACTGCCATCATCGTTAGCCCCGCTCTCCCCGAGATGAATTTCATCCAAGAGGCCAAACGCAGGCACCACGATGACCTCGGCAATAGCGGTTTCGAGCGAGCTTACCTCCACCCCGGTATCCAAAAAGTCAACCAGGCACTTGGCCGCCTCGTGCGCTCACCTGAACACAAGGTCAAAGCCCTTCTCCACTGCCAACGTTTTGCCGACCCCAAGACCAAACGTCTGCTAGACCCCTTGTACCAGTCGAGAACGTACATTCACGAAGCTCAGGATTTAAGAGAGTGGCTCGAATCGTAGCTCCATCTACAATCCCCGCTCCTCCACTGCTTCTTCGTCCCAGCCAAAGTGGTGGCCGAGTTCGTGCAGGTAAGTCGTGCGCACCTCATCTTCAAAGTCCAAATTCTCGTCCTCGCAATACCATGCGATCGCTCCTAGGTAGAGAGCGATAATGCCGCTCTCATCCACGCTTCCCGTATCATCGCCGTAGGTAATGTATTCACCCAGCATATACATGGCTTCCGGGTCAATGTGCGGAGCATTAGGGTGGTAGCGCTTAAACAGACACGGTACCCTCTCCGCCGCCGGACGAATTTCGTCCGGCAGATCCACTAAACAAGATTCAACGATACGCGTCGCAACGCGCTCCAGCTCAGACCAGTCGTATCGAGGCAGTTTCATGGAAAGCGAAACAGGTAGGAGCGAGTTTACTCGCGAATCAATTGCTTTTTTCGCAACCGAGAACGCGCCTGCCCTCGAGAATACTAATCTACAAAAATATCGCTGACCTTTACCTGACGGACTTCGCCATGCTTCTCTAGCTCCTCCATGTCGATAGCTGCAGACGGTCCTAATATAGATATCATCTTGGGCTGCCCTTTGATTTCCTTTTCATAGAAACCGAAGAGGTCCTCGAGGTCGCCTTCCATGATCTTATCGTAGCGAGAATCGCGCGGATCCCCTTCGAGCCCCACTCGTTCCCAAGCCTTGACCGCTGCTAACACGTCGCGGAAACCGATTTTCGATACCCTGTATTGGTTATCCAAGGACTCCTTAACAACCGCAAAGCGATCTTCAGAATTGGGCATGTTATCCCAGAGATCCAAGTAGGCGGAAAGGGAATCAACCGTTTTGTCAGCTTGGGTTCCGATGAACCCCATCACCAGATCTTCCCCGCCTTCAAAGCTTGAAACGAGATAGTGAGCCCAAACGGAATACGCCAACGCCCGCGCTTCACGCATTTCCTGGAAGACGATCCCGCCCATACCTCCATAAAAGTACTCGTTGAAGGTTTCGATCATGGGACGCTCTGACTCGTCGTAGATGCCTCCCGGAAATTCGATGCGGATCTGCGATTGAGCCGTCTCGTAATCAACATAAACGATGTCGTTAGACTCGGGATCGTGGAGCTTCGGCAAGACAGGCTCGGGAGCTGGTTTGAGAGCACGCTTTGTTTTCGAAAGCTTCTTGAGCTTCTTGGCTACCTCTTTGATCGGCATCTTGCCGACGTACAGGTAATCATGTTCATATCCAGAAAGCCGATTCAGCTGGCTCAGCAAACCCTCCACGCTAAGAGCCTTAATCTCATCCGAGGAAAGAGCGGAGAGGAACGGCGACTCCTCGCCGTAGCGCGTGTAGTTGCGCAAGGCATTGAAAATCATGCTCGGTTCCTTCATGGCATCCTGCTTTTGCTTCAGCTGGATCGCCACCAACTCTTCTAAAACCGTTGCGTCGCCTTGCGAATCGTTGAGCACCTCTTGAAACAGGGAAAGAGACTCGTCGAAATTCTCATCCAAGCCGCTCACGCTCAAAATCGTATTATGGTCACCAACTGAAAACGCGAAGTCCGCACCGAGCGCGTACCAAGCCTTTTTCAACTCTGGCGGCGACAGCCGCGACGTACCAGACTTGTCGAGCAAGGCAGACGTCATTGGCAACTCACGCATCTCGCGACTTCCCAATTCGTAAACCTTTGAAAGAGCAAACAGATCGTTGGCAGGATTCTCGACGTAGAACAGCCGGACTCCATTGCCCAATTCCATCACTTGATAGTCTTCACCCTTTTCGAGAAATTCCGGCTCGATGGGATCCGACTTCGTCGCCAACACCGCTACTGCAAATTCGGATCGCTTGCTGCGGTCAATAGCGATAGGATCGAATTCGGGCTTGGGAACTGTTGGGGGCGAGTAGTCACCATCTTTTCGATACGCCACGACGTACGGCTTCGAGAAGTACTTGTTGGCAACTTCCACCAGGTCATCCTTGGTCAAGGCTTCCATGCGGTCGATCTCGCTGACCACGTCTGCCCAGTCCTTCTTTTCGCCGTAGGCGGTGCTGATGATTCTCAGCCGACCCGCATTGGTTTCCATCGCCAGCTTTTCGCTCTTTTCAAAATCGGTGACGATGGCCGAAAGAATCCAATCGTCGAAGTCGCCGTTCTTGATGATCTCCAATTGCTCGAGCAACAGCGACTCCACTTCCTCTAGGCTTTGTCCTTCCTTCGGGGCTCCGTAGAGAAACTGGCTGCCAGCGTCGTTGCGGATATAGGGGAACGATCCGGCCTGCGCGACGCGCTGCTGCTGGTTAAGATTCAAGTTGATGAGCCCAGCGTTCGCGTTGTCCAAAATCATGTCGATCAGCTTGAGAGCTGGCTCGTCCTCGTGGCCCACGGGAGCTGTATCAAAACCGAGCATCACGTTTTCCTGCCCCGGGTAGGTGACGGTCACGCTCTCATTCTCGGCAATCGGAGCCGGCATGGGACGGTCGAATTCCGGAACGTCTCCAGATTTCCATGACGAGAAGTGTTCGTCAATAATTTCGATAGCCTCCTCCACTTCAAAGTCGCCCGCCAACGCAATGGCCATGTTGTTGGCGACATAATATACGTCGAAGAATTCATGGATTTTCTTGAGCGATGGCCGTTTGAGGTGCTCGACCGAACCGAGGGCGGTCTGCGAGCCGTAAGGGTGGTCGCCGTAAAGAAGCTCGAAGAGGGCTTCCTGGATCAATCGGTCCTTGTCGTCCATAGCCCGATTCTTTTCTTCGTATACGATTTCGAGCTCTGGCTGGAAGAGACGGAAAACGGGGTCTTGAAAGCGGTTGGACTCGATCATGGCCCACTGCTCGAGCCGGTTGGAAGGGAGCTCCTCGAGGTAAACCGTGCGATCCGGAGCAGTGTAGGCATTGATCCCTTGTCCACCGAGGCTTGAGATCAGCATGTCAAACTCGCCCGGGATGGCGTACTGGGCGGCCAGCTGGGACTCCTTGTTGATCTCTTGGTAGATACGGGCTCTTTCTTCGGGATCCTCCTCATTGAAATGCTGCTCGTAGAGATCTGAAATCCGGTCGATGTGCACCTTTTCCTTCTCCCAGTCGGAGGAGCCCATCTTACCGTTCCCCTTAAAAAGCAAGTGCTCAAGGTAGTGAGCGAGGCCCGTCGCGTCCGCCGGATCGTCCTTGGAACCGGCCCGCACCGTGATCTCCGAGCGGAATGTGGGTGTCTCGTCGTTTTCCGTCAGGTAAACGGTTAGCCCGTTATCCAACTCGTAGATGTGGACCTGCATGAGGTCGTCCGGAAGCGGAGCCTGCACCAGCTTGTAGCCGGCCTGCAGGGTAATAACCGGAGCGAGGAAAAGAAGGATTGGGAGTAGGTTGCGTAGCTTTAGGTTCATTCTTCGTTGGGTTAGGCTATAGCTGAAAATTGTTTATCCTTTTCGAATCGAGAGGCGACTCTCTTCGCTGCCCGGGATCGGTACAGCTGAGAGGAGTTTCTGGGAGTATTCGCTTTGAGGGTTTCCGATTACGTCTTTGGTGAGTCCATATTCGACGATCTTTCCGCGGCGCATGACCGCCGTCCTTTCAGCGATACGTTTAACGACGCTGAGGTCATGCGAGATGAAGAGGTATGACAGATTATGACGTTCCTTTAGCTCCATTAGTAAATCGATAACTTGGGCCTGAATCGTGACGTCCAAGGCGCTAACCGCCTCGTCGAGTATGATGAGCTGCGGCCGCAAGGACATAGCTCGAGCGATACAGATGCGCTGTCGCTGTCCCCCGCTGAACTCATGCGGGTAGCGATAGATTTGGTCGGCAGATAGACCGACTTCTTCCATCAAGCGTACCGCCACATCTGCTTTCGCTTTTCCCTCAAGCAATCGGTGCTCTTCCATCCCTTCAGTCAGGATATCCAAAATCGTCATACGGGGGTTCAAAGAGGAGAAAGGATCCTGAAAAACGATCTGCATGTCTCGGCGCAGTTTTTTCAGGTCAGCCATTTTTCTACCCACCAATTGCTCTCCCCTGAAAGTGACCTCACCGGAGAGCGCCTTTTCCAGGCCTAAGATCGTACGTCCTAAGGTACTCTTGCCGCTTCCCGACTCGCCCACGATAGCAAGCGTCTCTCCCTCCATCACTTCAAGACTCACATCATCTACAGCCTTCACATGCCCTACGACTCTGGAGAGAATACCTTTCTTGATCGGGAACCATGTCTTCAGGTTCTCGACTTTCAAGATAGGCTCATCCAAACCGCCACGAGCAATCGGCTCGTCCGTCAGACGCGGCACTGAAGAGAGAAGCTTTTTGGTGTATTCTTCTTTTGGTGACGCGAAGAGGTCACGCAATCGCCCTTCCTCTACTTTTCGAGAGCGCTCCATGACCATGACTCGATCGCAAAGCTGCCAAATTACGCCCATGTCGTGCGTGATAAAAATGATCGAGCTGTCTTTACTTTTCACCTGCAGGATCAGCTCGAAGATTTGCCGCTGAGTGGTAACGTCCAATGCCGTAGTCGGCTCGTCGGCGATGATGACCTTCGGATCCAGCATCAGCACGGAGGCGATCATAACACGCTGTCTCATTCCTCCTGAAAATTCGAAGGGATACGCGCCCATGCGTTCCTCAGGCGAAGGAATCCCAACCTTACCCAGCCACTCGATTGACCGCGCTCGAGCCTCCTTTTTCGTAATGTCGAAATGCAGTTGAAGGGTTTCCACAAACTGATCCCCTATCGTCATCAAAGGGGAAAGAGCAGTCATGGGCTCTTGGAAGATGATGCCAATCTCACGTCCGCGGATCTTGATTAGATCTTCGATTGGGAGAGTCACCAAGTCACGACCATCATAAACCGCTGATCCATTGATTATCTTACCGACTGGGGCTGGAACCAGTCGTAACAGACTAAGACCTGTAACCGATTTCCCACTACCAGATTCTCCAACAATTCCAAGAATCTCGTTCTTGTGCAGGTCGAAGGACAAATCGTCGACCGCCCGCACCGTGGCCTCGTCCGTTTTAAATTCGATGGTCAAGTTCTTGACCGTGAGCATGATTTCTTGGACTTCGCTCATGACTCGTAGTGCGTGTTTGCTCGAGGATCGAACGCAGATCGAACACCCTCTCCGATAAAGACTCCCAACAACCCTACGAGGAACAAAGCCAAGAAGGGAAACAAGACCAGCCACCAAGCGAAACTAAACTCTTGAGCCTGAGCAAAGAGCTCACCCCAACTTGGCGTCGGAGCAGGCAAGCCAAATCCGAGGTAATCCAGCGCTGACAGAGCTCCGATAGCGGACACCAGTGAAAACGGAAAAAACGTGATTACAGGTACCATCGCATTCGGCAAAATGTGACGGAGAATAATTTTGCGCGAGGGGAGCCCTAGACAAACGGCTGCCTCCACGAAGGGCTGCTTGCGGAGTTTCAAAAATTCACCGCGGATATAGTAGGATATTCCGATCCAGCTGAAGAGAGCATACACGATGAGCAGCAACCCAAAGCTCTGGCCCAACACAGACCCCAGTAGAATCATCACATATAGGAACGGCAATGCCTCCCAAATCTCAATTGAACGCTGCCCGAGGAGATCGACTTTGCCGCCGTAATATCCCTGAACAGCTCCCGCGGCAATGCCGATCAACATAGACGCTGCGACGAGAAGAATACCGAAGTTCATAGATATCCGCATCGCGTGTATCAAACGGGAGAATACATCACGACCAGAGCTATCCAATCCCATCCAGTGGTTTTCCGTCGGTCGAAACGGAAAGAATACATCTTCTTTTTCGAAATCGATCTCGAAACTCTTCCCTTCGATTTCGAGTGTCATAGGTTGAATTCGCTTGGCCATCCGCTCGAAAGCCTTCTGTTCAACGAGTTGCTGGTCCGCTTCGCTCATTTTGGACCAAAGCGTACCCGTATTCTCAATACTCTCCGATTCTTCGAGGAAACGTAAGGTCTCTTGCTTCGAAGAACTAACCTCTTCTCTAAGGGTGACTCGCACCGAGCTCGGTGGCCGCGAGCGCGGTTCATAGGGAGATAAAGAGAGCTCAACCGCTATCCCAGAAGAGAGCTCAACCTTTTCGTCAAATGCCGGTTGCGAAACCGTGTTAGCAAGCCGCGCTTTGATAGCCGACTCAAATGCAGGCGTCACTTCCAGCTGCTCGCTTAGCGGCAAGCCCCGCAGATCACGATCCGACTCTACTCCAAAGATCGGAGCTCCGGCAACCGATCGTCGGATCTCCAAGGTCTCATCCAATTCGATGGTTCCCACTAACTGCTGGCGACGGATAACAATATCCACCGATTCGTCTACCTCGATCTGCGCAGCGGTGATGCTTTCGTTCGGGCCATAGGGATAAGGAGCAAAAAGCATGTAGTTACCGCTGCCTTCGGCAAAACGATCCGAGGCGTCTATCTTCTTATAATCGGGACGTGTATCCAACCCGCTGTTGGTGAAAACGGTGTCAGGGTAATAGAAAAAGAGCGGGAAGAACGACTCTCCATCATAGCGGACAAAGAGCGGCTTTTCATTGAACAAAACATCCGCCAGAAGGCTGAAAAGGTAGAGACCGATCAAAAGCCAAAAGGAATAATAGGAACGTTTCAGAGATTTGAACCGTTTCCATCGCTTTCGAGTGATCGGATTAAACTTAGGCCAGCGAATCTTCATCCCTTGTTGAAGCTGATACGCGGATCAATCAGCACATAGCAGAAGTCCGAGAGCACCCGTCCCAGAAGTGCCACTATAGAAGTTAGGGCTAGAGTACCCATAAAGACCATGTAGTCACGGCCGACAATCGCCTCCAAGCTTAAGAGACCCATGCCTGGAATATTGAATACACGTTCGATCAAAACCGATCCCGCGAACATGATCGATAAAACTCCCCCAAACCCGGTAGCAATCGGAATCAAAGCATTGCGAAGCGCGTGTCTCCAAACGGCTCGCTTCATACTGCCACCCTTGGCAACAACCGTTCGGACATAGTCCTGACTGATCTGCTCAAGTAGAGAGTTTTTCATGAGAAGGGTCAGAACAGCGAAATTTCCTATAACATAGCACATGACCGGCAGGAACATGTGCATGAACTGGTCTTTTACTTTTTCCCATAGGCTCATCTCGTCGAAGAATTCGGACCGGAATCCTCCAATCGGGAAAATGTCGAAAAAGTGTTCCGACGTTCCGCTAAATACCGTTTTCAACAACATGCCAAAAGCGAATGCAGGGATCGCGTAACCAGTAAAAACGGCCACGCTACTGGCCAAATCGAAACCTGACCCATTACGCAATGCCTTGGCGATTCCGAGCGGAATACATATTAGGTAAGTCAATACAAACCCGGCCACCCCAAAAGTGAGCGAAACAGGAAAGCGCTCCGAAATCAGTTCCCAAACCGTCTTGTTCGAATACTTGTACGAATCGACCGTCATCCCCATCTTGTTAACAACAAGCCAGTCGTAGTAACGGACCAGAAACGGCTTGTCGAAACCGAAGTGAGATCGGATCGCCTCGCGCTGCTCCTCAGATATACTTTCGCTGCGTGTCGCGACTCCCGAACTATCGAAGCCACGCATCTGCATCATCGCCTGCTCAACAGGTCCCCCGGGGACGAATTGCGTCAGCAAATAGGTTAGGAATGTGATGCCGATAAAAGTCGGAAAAATCAGCAGTAAACGCCGTAGGAAGTAAGCAGCTCGATCACTCATGTATTGATTCGGCTTAGACGCGACGCCCCTCTAACCGTCAAACTCTTCGTCAAACGAAATATCGTATGGAAGCGGCGCCAATGCCTTCCCTTCTTCCATCGCTTGCTCAAGGTCTGCCTTAGCATTCGGATCAATCCACCAATATATCCAAGAGGAGCGCTCGTTTTCGAATTTCGAAAGCACAGTGTATGGCGTACCGAACTTGTTCCAATAGAGCATCCGCGTGTAGTCAATATGCCAAAGCAAAATGTATGGGACTTCCGCATAAACAAGCTGGTCGATCTCTCGCAAGATATCGTTTCGCTCTGAGATGTCGTAGATACTGCGTTGTTTTTCGATCAGGGCATCTACCTCCTCCGACTTGAAACCCGTTATGTTTTGTCCCGCGGGACGGTCGGCCTCGTCGGAATACCACATCGATTCTGGATCCTTGAAAAGACTGCTTCCCCAAGCCGCCCACGTCATGTCGTAGTTAAACTCATCCATGTCTTTCATCCATGCAGCCCAGTCCTTGCGCACGATCTCCAAATCTATTCCCAAGTCCGCGAGGTCTTCTTTGTAAACGACCAAAAACTTGTCTGAGCTCGCCGAGCGAGTAAGGAAGCGGATCAAAAACTGCTTCCCATCCTTTTCGAGCTTGCCGGTCTCTGGGTTGGCTTTCCATCCAGCTTCTTCCAGCAGAGCTCTCGCTTTCTCCTTGTTGTATTCATAGAGTGGATTCGGATTAGGATGGTCTTCGTCCCAGAGATCCGAGGAGAAAGAACTGGAGAGCGTATATTGCTTGAACATGAGCTCATTGTTCATGCGTTCGCGATTAAGCGAATGAGCCAGAGCGAGACGCACCTTCCGATCGCTGAACAACTCACGCCGCGTATTGATGGCGAAACCCTGCCAGCTTGGCGGCTCATGATTTGTGACGGCCTGTTTTACTATCCAATTCTTGTCGAACGCTTCGCCTTCCGTATCGTTCACCCAGATGTGAGAGGTATATACGGCGTGGATATCGAACTCGCCTTTCTTAAACGCTTCATAAGCCATCTCCCGCTCGGGGTAGAAGCGAAATTCCAACGTCTGAAAATTTCCAACCCCTTGGACACGCTTTGCATCCTTAAGCCACCAATCGTCCCTGCGTTCAATGGTAGCCGAAACGCCTTCCTTCACCGTCCCAAAACGGTACAGTCCCGATACGACGGGAAACTCGAAGTTCGACTTGTTGAAATCTTTGCCCTCGTAGAAATGCTTTGGAAGGATTTGCATGGAGGCGATCGTCAAAACATTACGCCAGTGAGCCTTCTTGGCGGTGAAGCGGACTGTCAAATCATCGACGGCGACTGGGGCTTCGAATTCCTGCAAACCAACCTTGTGCGGACCGGTAAGGTTCTCCGGCTTCAATATCGTCTCGTATGTGAAGACCACATCTTGGGCTGTGATGGACTTTCCGTCGCTCCATTTCGCCCTCTCGTCTAGCTTGACCACGAAATTCAAATTGTCGTCAGATACCGTGACACTCTTCGCGATAAGCGGCTCGAAGGAGGCGTCAAGGGGATGGATCCCCATCAGCGTATCAAACATCAGCCCGTAAATCGTGGCATTGTAAGCGTTTGTATCCAAATAATAGTTGAATGACTTGGGGTATTGGGCCGCATAAATCCGGGCTTTGCCGCCAACTAACGCGTCCGGACTAGCAACTGGATTGTAGTCGTCTTGCCAATCAACGCCTGGGATGACCTGTTCTGCCCTAAGCGGCAAGCAAGCCAAGAGACCAAGGGTGAGAAATGAAAATCGGATACGGAACAAAGAAGCGCGATTACTTAGGGTCATATTTTCTTAACTTGGTTGGAACGAGTAGAACGACGAGAACGGCCTGAACCTAACCGAGAAACGATCCAGACGAAGATCCAAATTCGCAAGCCACAGCAAAAGACGGCGGACTCGACATGTCCAGACGCTTAGAGACAGAATCTGTTCCATGTACGAACGATCCGCTGCATACTACGACCTCATCTACCGGGACCTGAAAGATTACAGGGAGGAAGCTGAAAAGATCGATACGCTGCTACGGCGCCTTTCCCCTACTCTTCAAAAACTTCTCGACGTCGGTTGCGGAACCGGCGAGCACGCCAAGCAACTCCGAGTTCGCTACGGCTACGAAGTCGACGGACTCGACATCGAGCCGGATTTCGTAGCGATCGCCCAGAGGAAGAACCCTGAAGCGAGATTCCAGGTCGGTGACATGAGAGACTTCGACCTCGGTCAGACCTACGATGCGGTGCTTTGCTTGTTCAGCTCCATCGGCTACACCCGGACGCTCGAGGGATTTGGCGCAGCGATAAAATGCTTCGCCCAACACCTCAGCCCCGGGGGATGGCTGGTCTGCGAGCCATGGGTCACTCCAGATCTCTGGCAAGAAGGTCAAGTGGACACGACCAGCGCGACCGACTCGAAAACCGGAGATACCATCACCCGCACCCGATTCGGTGAAACCGATGGAGCCGTTTCCGTATTGAAAATCGACTACGAAATTTATCACGAGGACACCCTCAGCAAATTCAACGAAACGCATCGCCTCGGACTCTTCACCCGGGATGAGATGCAAGCAGCTCTCGAACAAAACGGCTTCCAAGCACAGTGGCTGCCGATCGGCCTACAATCCCAGTCTCTCTTCGTAGCACAGCTGAACAGTTAGGCACCTCACTCGCATACCTGAGAAACGTCAGCGGCAGCGCTTGGCAAAAATAAAGCCCGGCCCCCGAAGGGGCCGGACTTCTCCCAAACAACATAAAGAAATTCGAGTCTTGCCGGAGACGCTGTGCGAGCGGCTAGGCAATTCCTATTGGATAGAAACAACCAATAGTACGACCAGGGTTTGGAGCAAATCGATTAATACTCAGGTTGTAAAATATTTGATATTTTACAGCGTTTTTACTTTTAATCCTCCACCCTTAAGGGTGCTTTTTTTTAGGAAATAGCGAAATCCCTATAAGGTTTTATGATAGCAATTTGAAAAGGTCGCAGAACCCTCTACTTTTCCGCCAAAAACGGCGTAGCCCCACCCTCGATATGAACGGTGCGGGTTGGGAAGGCGATAGACGACCCGCGACCTTCCACCGCTTTCATAATCTTAAGGTTGATCCGCTGCCGGATGTCCATGTGGGCCAACCAGGCAGTCGTGGACGTAAAGTAGTAAACTAAGATCTGCAAAGCACTGTCGCCAAAATCGGTGAAGTTAACCAAAATGAAATCTTGGTTCACCCCTTCGTCCTCTCTCAACAGCTGCCGAATGTCCTCCACCAACCCCTCCATATTTTCAGGAGAAGTGCTGTACGTCACACCCACATATTGTTTGACCCGGCGCTTTGGCATGTGGCTCCAATTCTCGATGATCTCGTTAGCTAGCACTTTGTTAGGAATGGTCATCAAAGACTTCGACCAAGTACGCACCTTGGTAGACCGCAGCCCGATTTCCTCGACATCTCCATCGACCCGGCTGCCAACTTGGATCCAATCCCCTACCTTGAATGGGCGATCCGCCACGATACTGACCGAACCGAAAAAATTAGCCAGCGACTCTTGAGCAGCCAAAGCCAAGGCCAAGCCACCGATCCCCATGCCAGCAAGCAAGGATCCCACCGAGTAGCCGAGGTTTTGCACCACGAGCACCACCGCCACCACGATCAAGAAGATGCGAGCCGTCTTCTTGATCAGCGGGATAAAATGGTAGACTCCCATGTCTCTCTCTTTAGCGACATCGACCATCACCTCCGCCATCACGTCCACCCCACGCAGCAGGCCCCAAAAAAGAACGGTCATGGTTGACGCCTGAAAAATGCGCAGGATCACGATGTCCATGCTCGGCGAAAGGCTCAAAACCGAGATAGAGAGAAAGAATCCGATCACATAGGTCATGGCCCCGATCGGTCCGGTCATGGCTGGGATCAGCTTGTCGTCGAAAGTCCACGACGTCTTTTCAGCCGCCTTGTGAAACCAGCGGACGTACACCGCCACCACGATTTTCCGGATTACAAAAGCAGCCAAGAGCAGTAGAAAAAACACCGCCAGCCGAGCTCCCGAGTTGCCGCCAAAATCAAGGTCAGTCAGCTGGCTGAGTTCTTCGAGCACTTGATCCCTCGCCGTAGAAAACTCACTAGCTTCAGGTACCGGTTCCGGCGCTGCTTCTGGCTCGGCGACTGAATCCGAACTTTGTCCCATCGCACGAGTGGATAGGCTAAGAGCAAGGGAGATGACGGTCAGTGCGAAGATTTTGGGGATCATTTGCACAAAGCACAAATACCGGGCGACCTTTGACACAAGCACGAAAAAGCCGGCCCCGCATACGCAGGACCGGCTTCCCTCCTTATCCATCCAACTCTGGCGAAACGCTAACTGATAGCGATACGCCGAGGTTTCTTTTCCTCTGCTTTTCCTAAAGTCAGTTTCAACACTCCCTCAACCAACTCCGCAGTGATGTTTTCGGCATCCACTTGATCGGCCAGCTCCAGTCGAAGGCGGTAGGTCAAACCATCTTCAGCGACGCCAGCTAGCGGGCTCCAATCGTTTCGGTCTCCCCAGCCACGAGTCGCTGAAATTTCCAATACACCGTCGGTAACCGAAAGCTCGACCGCGTCCTTGGGAACGCCAGGGAGATCCACTTCCGCGACAAACCCAGTATCCAGTTCCTGGACACGGTACTGCGGACGCTCGTAACGAATTTGCTCTTCCTGCTGGGTTGCTCCATTCGAGGCCGAGCATTGCGGTTGCTGAGTTTTGGTGATGTTGAGTAAAGTCATGAGTAAATTTGGTTTCGTTGGTTTTAGTATTCGTTTCTTCGAGACAGCATCTTAGCCGATAGAAATTTGACGCGGTTGAGCTTTCTCGCTCTTGGGTAGCGTCAAGCTAAGCACACCGTTTTCGAAGCTCGCCGCGACCGCCTCCTGCTTTACTTCCTCTGGCACGCGGAACGTATTGGAGTACTTTAACTCGCTCGCTTTCCCTTCCTCGGTGGCAGATTCAGACTTGCGAACCGCTGATACCGCGACGGAGCCGTCTTCCAATTCAATCTGGACGTCCTCCTTCTTAACTCCAGCTAGGTCGATACGGACGAGATAAGCGTCATCTTTCTCGTACCAGCGAAGCTTGGCATGACGAGCTACGGGGCGTTGAGCTGCGCCTTGATGTGACTCGAATAACTCAGGCAATCCTGCAAAGATCGTGCCCAGTTGTTTTTCGAGGTCTCCCAAGCCAATCGGCCAGTTGAGAGCGTTAGCGTTCGGTCGTATGCGGTTTGTTCTTAAATAGGTCATTGTATTTCCTCCTTATTGAATTCGAGTGATTAGTGAGTTTCCGTCATTATTGCACAACCAATACCAATCTCTATGATTTCTCTTTCATTTGTATATCAACAAGTTGCATATTATCCGCCTCAATCAATGAGCCATATTGTCTCACTTGTTGACCCTATTGAGTGAGACAGTGCCGATTGCCGCCCGCCAGAGCCCCGGAGCGACTTTCCCATTTACAAGGCAGTGCCAGTTCTCCTCTTTGGCTTCCAACTATGAGCACCGAGCCATCCATCTTCGATACCGTCTACGACCGCACAGAAACCGACAGCCAGAAATGGCAAAAGTACGAGGGCAAGGACATCCTCCCAATGTGGGTGGCCGACATGGACTTCCATGCCCCAGAAGCTGTTCTCGACGCCTTGCATGAGCGCATTGACCACGGCATCTTCGGCTACGCTCGACCCGAGCCTTCGTGCACTGAAGCAGTGGTCGATATGCTCGACCGCGAGTACGCATGGAAGATCGATCCGAGCTGGCTCGTTTGGCTCCCCGGCCTCGTGGTAGGGCTAAATATCGCCAGCCGCGCGTTCTGCGAACCGCAGCACGAGGTACTCACCACCACTCCCATTTATCCGCCGTTCATTTTTGGGCCAAAGTTCCAAAAGCGACCCGTAGTCAAAGCACAAATGGCCCTCGACGGGGAAAAGTACGTGATCGATTGGGACGCCCTCGAAGCTGCCGTCACGCCAGACACCAAGCTCTTCCTCTTCTGCAATCCGCACAATCCTTGCGCCCGCGTCTTCGAACGCGAGGAGCTTCTCAAGGTCATCGACTTTTGCGAACGCCACGACCTGATCTGCTGTTCGGACGAGATCCACTGCGAACTCGTGCTCGACGGCCGCAAGCACATCCCCCTCGCCTCCGTCTCGGAGCAGGCCAAAGAGCGCGTCTTCACCTTCATCGCTCCCAGTAAGACCTACAATCTCGCCGGCCTTGGCTGCTCGATCGCCATTATCCCCGACGAGAAACTGCGCCAGCAATTCGTGACGGCCTCCCGCGGCATCATGGCGGAAGTCAACAACCTCGGCTACACCGCTTGCGAAGCAGCCTATCGTTACGGCCAAAGCTGGCGTGACGAGCTGCAAAGCTACCTCGCCGGAAATCGCGACTTCATTCACGACTTCGTAAAACGTGAAATCCCTGAGATCGGCCTTTACCAGCACGAAGCCACTTACCTCAGCTGGATGGACGTATCCCAGCTCGAACTACCGAACCCTATTGCGCATTTCGAGGATCACGGCATCGGACTAAGCGATGGCGTTCCCTTCGACAGCAAAGTACACGTGCGCCTCAACTTCGGTTGCCCACGCGCCACGTTGGAGGAAGGCCTGCGTCGCTTAAAAGCCGGCGTTTACGCGCTGCGGTAGCGGCTTTCGGGTGGAGGACCGATTATTCTACTTTTCTGCGGGCTCGCAAGCTAAAGCTCCGCGCTACGGGCAACCTTACGCTCGCTCATGTAGAGCGACAAGGCATCGCAAATACTGGCGAGGAAGAGAATCGCTTCCTGGAAACGTAGGCGTTGCTCCTCGAATTCCATCATTCCAGTTTCTCGATACTCGAGAAAACCTTTGCTCAAGCGTATGGCGCCTGAACTTGGTTGCCTTGCTAGGAACGGGAAGCGTTTAGCGACTGATTCGTCTCGCCAGATTTTGCTCAGATCTTCCGAAGCGGAGATGACGAACCCCTCCCCTTCCATTTGCGAACCACAAGCTTCGGATATTTCAAAACGGGCGAGATCGTCCGTGCCCTTAAATTCAATACAAAATTCGACGCTTTCAGCAAACAAGGCTTCGAACACGAGCGAGGTCCATTCGAGCTTATCTTTTTCTTTCTTTACGAAATGACTATAAAGGGAGAGCGGGTAACCACGGCTTTCACCATGCAGTGAGTGGTGCTCTCCGATTCCTTTTCCCCAGCGGCTCTGCGATACTCGGAGCGACAGGCCAAAACGCTTCTCGAGGACATGGTACTGCTCGAGCATACGTTGCTGGCGGCGACCGAGAAATCGCGGTAGCAAAAGAAGGATCGCAGCAGCGACCAGACCTGCGATCAGGATGGGCATGAGCGGTGAAATTCTAGCGGCAGTTCGCCACAAACATGCGGCTACTGGTCCCGCCAGCGCCAACACGCACCGCAAAGGAGGTGTAGCACTTTGGGCAACGGCCCACATAAGCTCCGCCGTCGTCGTTTAGATAGAGACGCCCGTAGCAATTGCAGCTAGCGAAGCGTACTCCCAAAAACTTCTTATTCTTCTGTGTTGTTTTGAATGATGGATTCGTGGGCATGACAGCCTCCTTACTGAATGGCGTATTCGAATTGGCTTGCGAGTACCTGCATCGCGCCGATGACACTGGCCCAAGCGTAGTCGTCTCTCGAATACGGTTCGTAGCATTCGGAAACACCAGTCTCACCGTCTCGCTGCCAAAGCATGAGATAGTAATCCAACCCCGCTCTTCCATCGCTGTAGTTGTCACACAACTTCAGTGTCTCACTATCCAGGTAATAGAAAGCTGGGTGATCTTGAGCTACTTGAGCTTGCAAGGCATCCAACTCAGGTTTCGCCGCGTCTTCATTTGCGTAATCCTCGACGATTTCCCACACTGCGCTTTTGTAGGAAGCTACCGTGAGCATGGGTTGAGCTTCGTCCAAAACGAGCGAATACACTTTTTCGGGACCCACCGCCGGGACGTGAATGAGGGCGATGTAGTCTTTGGTGAATCGGTTCGCCGCATTTCGGGGTACGAAGGCGAGGAGCGTTTTAAGGTACTGGTCGACTGCTGAAATCATAGTGGTGTGGGGATCTATGTTAGGATTTTGCTGGATGACTAATTCAGCAGACGAAGAACCGTTTCCGGTAGAGAGTTCGCTTGCGTGAGCATTGCGGTGCCGGATTGGACGAGAATCTGATACTTGGCGAGGCGCGTCGACTCCTCCGCTACGTCCACATCTCGGATACGAGAATTGGCAGACTCGAGGTTTTGACTCTGCGTCGTAAGCTGCGTTTCCACGAACTCGAGGCGTGACTGAAGCGAGCCGATCTGAGAGCGGCTTTCAGCGATCTCTTGAATCGTAGCCGTCAAGTGAGCAATGGTATCCGTTCCAGCGACAGAGACACCCTCAACGAAGAGACCTCCTCCAGCATCGGGATCATTGAGTAACATAGCGAAGCTGGAATCAGGATCTTTCAAATTCATCGCTGGGATATCCATGAACTGGTTACCCGTCGCACCCACCACAGTTGGCAATGGGATACGATCTCCAAACAGTTCAATTCCATTAAACGTTCCAATCGCCTCACCCGCCACGGCCCAACTAGAATCATTCGACCCGAGGCTAACCTCATTGCTTCCGATTACGCTACGGAGCTGATCCTTGAGCTGTTCAAACTCTTGCTCGTAAAGTGCTTTGTCACTGTCATTCTTAGTGACGTCCTTGGTCATCATCGAGAGCTCACTCATACGGTTCAGCGTCTGCATCATTCCCTGCAGGAAGCCGTCTGTCGTATGCAACATGGACATCGCGTTTTGCGTGTTGGTCCTTGCCGCCAAGACACGGGCGTTTTGAGCCTCGAGCTTTTCGGATACTGCGAGTCCGGCAGCATCGTCGGACGGGTTGATGATTTTTGAGCCTGAACTTAGACGCGCTAAGCTCTTGCTGAGCATTGCAGAACTTCTTTGAAGACTGCTGGCAGCTTCAACTGCATTCGAGTTTGTGTTAATAACCATATTACGACCTCTTCCATTAGGTTAGTTGGGTTGACTATCTGTAGCTGTGCTTCTCGCGAACGCATCATGCGTCCTGGTTGTGCGAGAGGCCTGCTGTTTGTTTTGACTGCTTCTTGGATGCTAGGCTCTTGGCCAGACCGGAGAGCTTTGGCTTAGCAGACGGTTCGCCTGCAGCCGCAACGACAGGTGTCGCGATCGCTTCCTGGTTGGTCTTTTGCATTTCCTCGAAGAGCTCTTTGCGGACGATCGGCACGGAACGCGGAGCGTCTATGCCGATCTTCACGGTGTCCCCGTCGATACGGGTGATTCTGATCTCGATGTTATCGGCGATGACGATCGCCTCGTTCACTTTGCGGGAAAGTATTAGCATATCGGAGTCCTTACTTGGGTGCTGCTGTTTCGGTTAGGATGCCACGGCGCTCTCTGCCAACAGCGGGTGGCGGGCAGAGAATTTCATGTAGTTGGCGGCGATCAGCTGCTTGCCCGTAAGGGTCCGGCGGTTGAGTACAATAGGTCCGACTAGGTTGACGGTAGCCGACTCGATATCGTCGTTCTTGATGGTGACGATGTTGAGGATAAGAGCGTCCTCGGAGCAGTGTATATCTAGCTTGTCCGCGTCGGCATCTGCGATCTCGACGTCGTAGTCGGTCAAAATCTTAGCTGGTTCGATGACGACGAAGGCGAGTTCATGGCGATCTACGCAACGGATCCACATGAAGGGTTCTTCCTCCTCGTTGATCAACAACTCGAAACGCGTTGCGTCTTCCAGACCGATCAATCCCGCTGGGAGTTCAAACTCCATCGGCTTGATCCAAACTTGTTTTTCCGTCTGTGATTCGGGTGCGACTTTCATGAATAATGTGGTCTAGTTGGGTGTTAGGCCTTTTCGACTATCAGAGGTAGTCGAGCAGCGACTGGTTCAGCACTTGGCCAGCGCTTTTGAGCGAAGCTTGGTAGGCGTTTTGCACTTGGGTTAACCTAACGATAGTTTGCGCAATGTCCACGTCCGCCTCGGATGAGATGTTCTCTTCGAGGTCCGTGAAGCGTTGTTTGTTGAGAGTGAGGTCGAATTCGATACGCATTTGCACCGAACCTTGGCGGCTAAGGGCGAAAATCAGGTCGTCTTCCGAATCTTCGAGATTGGTACGCATTCCAGCGGAGACGGCGTCCGGGGCACCCGTTTCTAGAGCATCACGCAGTGTCACCATCTTGTTGATGAAACTGGCGAACTTCTCGTTGGTCGCTCCGTCGGTGAACGGTTGAATTTTCCCTGTTTCGGACAAATGAAACTCGGCCCCATCCACGGCGCCTTGATAGGCGACGTTCGTGATCTTGCCGTCAACTACTGTGGAGGCAAAAGGCTCCGAGCCGGTATCCATGCCTCCGAAAATGTACTCGCCATTGAACTTTGCGTTGGCGCTTTGCATGGCGTGCTCGATGAGCTCGTCCACTTCCTCAGCGTAGGCTCGCATGCCGTCCGGCCCTTTCAAACCGTCCGCCAAAGTCGCGAGCTCGCCGACACGATCGGAGATCTGCATGAAATTTTGCAGCTGCGAGATGGTGGTGTTGTTAATGTTCTGTGCACGGGCCGCGTTCTTGGAAAACTGAGTGATGCGCCCCTTTTCCTCCTGCATGTCGAGGATGCGGTTGGCGGAAGCGGAGTCTTCTGAAACCTTGGAAATACGCTGACCAGTCGACACCTGCTCATTGAGCATATTCATGTCCTTGGTCGTGCGTTGAAGGTGACCGAGAAGGGTGTCTGGGAAGGTATTGGTGGTGACTCTCATCTTTGTGGGAAAACTGAGATTATAGCGTATTCAAACTCTGGATTAGACGAGTCGATTGACGATCACGTCGAGCATCTCGTCGATCGCTCGGATAAGCTTACCCGTCGCTTCGAAGGCTCTTTGGTACTTCATCATATCCGTCATTTCCTCATCTAGAGAAACTCCGGATACGGACTCCTGCTGCTGCTTGAGCATGTCGAAAACGATGGTCTCGTCCTCAAGGCGAGCATCGACCTTGGCGACGTTCTCACCGAGGTTGGTGACGACGGAACGATAGTAGCTCGCGAAGTCGCGGTTGCCTAATCCAGCGAGTCGATCGTCGTCGAGCTCAGCGATGGCGAGCGCGAGCGAGTTGTCACCCTTGTTTTGATCGAGTTCACCGGTGGTGCGAAGCGTCGAGGAGTTAAGCCCGGATGCGAGGCGAATGGTCGTCGCAGTCGTGGTGCTTGGATCGAAGAAATCTAATCGTCCCGATACTGAGGTCTCGATTTCCTCAACACTTGGTACGACCACCCCATTGGTTGTTGCTTGAGCATCGATCATCGCAGCCGCGATCTCTGCAGGCGTCGCACCTGAGTTATCAGCTGCAATACCCGCTTGGATCACCGAGGCAGAAATGGGTACGCCGAGCTCTCCTGAAATATTGGCAGCAGCAATCGCTGCTGTGGATGCTCCCTGGTTATAAATGGCGTTGACGGCTGTCACCAGCTCCTTGGCAAAACCATCGAGTCCACGGCGGTACTCGGCGATGGCGCCGTCGCGAGCAGTCAAGGCACCTTCGATGCTGCCACTTTTGACGTCGATCCGGATCTGGTCGTCACCCACCACGAACTGGTAGTTGGGATTCGGACCTGTGGTATCGATGAAATCCACCTTCTGGAAGCGTCCACGCTCCACGAGATCGAGCTGAGGGGCATCGCCTCCGATGGTCGGGACGTACACGCGAATTTGGCCCGCACTCTCTGGAATTTCTTCCACCCGCACCTGCATGATCTCAGAAAGGTCTTCCAATACGCCTTGGCGCTGGTCGCGGAGGCTAAGAGCTTGCCCCGCCCCACCCGATTCTGCCCGGGCTATCTCCGAGTTCAGGCGAGCAATCTCTTCGATCATTTGGTTCGCCTGACCCAAATCCGTGGTAACTTGTAGGCCGATATCGTCATGCAAATCGCCGAAGCGTTCAGCAGTGACATTCAGCTTCTCAGTTAGGATATCAGCCTTCTGGATGAGAGATTCCTTTTCCGCATCCGATCCGGGATTTGCGGAAAGCGAGTGGAATGCGTTGAAAAAGTTGTTGAGCGTTTCCGCGATACCACCGCTGCCGCCGCCATTCGCAGTAGCACCATCGATGAAAGGCGAGTCGCCCGCACGCGTGATCTCTTGTCCGAGGCTGGACTCAGCCTTGGCGAGTGCGGATTGCTGCGATGTGAGCGAGGCATTCAAGCTGGTCTCGCGTAGAATCTCCCGGTCGAGGACCGCGTCACGCATGTGCTCGAAACCTTGCACTTGGACACCCAGTCCACGGGGACCGCCCACAGTCTGCACGTATCCATCCTCCCCGATCACCACCCGTTGGCGGGCGTAGTCAGGGTTGTTGACGTTTGCCATATTGTTGCCGGCAGTCGTCACCCCGAACCGGTGCGCGGTGAGAGCTTTGCTAGCGTTGGCAAGTTCGCCTATGATGTTTGTGGACATGTGGTGTGGGTATCCAAGTTTTGAATTCGAGTCGTGAAAATGATACTACACGAACGCTTGGTAGCGGGTGGGCAATTTGGTCTTAACGCCGACCCGCCCTTTCTTCGAGTAGGTCCGGTTGTAATTTTCCGGTTGAAGCTTCTGCATGGTCTCGTGGTTGATTTCCATCGTGCGGGAAAGCAGCATGAAATTTTGACGAGCTTTTTGGCGAGTGCGGCGGATCATGTGGTTTATCTCATCCACAAGTGCTTGGAGCATGGGCTGCATGAAGTCTGGAAAATGAACGATCAACTTCGAGAGCGGCTGCTCTTCGTCGGCACCGCAGCCACGAGCCATCTCGCGGACGAATTCTTCGCGACGCACGCGAAGTCCGCCCATCTCAGACATGTAACTCTCTATCTCGGAGTTAGTGGCTAGTACAAGCTGAGGGTCGCGGCTGAAGATTTCGTCCTGCTGGCGCTCGAGAAGATTATACAAACCGCCGTATTCCTGCACCTCGTTGCGGAGCAACTCTACTAGCGGATTCCAGTCCTTTTCTTCAAAGTCGTTACTCATGGGAATTTGTTCCCTTTCCTTCGTTTAGTTCTTGAGGAAACAGTTGAGCCTGCAGCACGGAAGAGAATCCGAGAGATCCACTCTGGGTAATGCTGGAGGCCAAGGAGTCCTTGATTAAGTGTTCATACATGGGCGTTGAGCCTGATCCAAAGTATCCATTTTCTGGATCCATCGGCTTAAGTGCTTCGTCTAGAAATTGACGCAGGAGGATTCCTTCAAACTCTCCGCCCAGCTGCTGCATCTGCTCTGCGCGAGAAGTTCCCTTGGTGAGCATTTGCTCCTTCCAGGAACTGCCGGTAAGGCCTGACATCGCTGTGCTTGTTACGTCCATTTTTCGTTTCGTTAGATTTAAAGTTTCGCGGGCGTGCTACTTGATGATGAGTTCAGCCTGCAGGGCTCCTGCGCTTTTCATCGCTTGGAGAATCGACATCATTTCACGGGTCGAGACGCCCATAGCATTCAGCGCGTTAGTGACCTGCTGGATAGTCGGGTAGTCGGGAATCATGTGGAAAGCTCCGAGCTCTTCGGTGACCGTCAGCTCCGTCCCTTCGGTTACAGCGGTCTCACCTGCTTGTGCCAACGCTCCTGGCTGGGAGACGTTTTGGGAGCGAGCGATGGTGAGGCTCAGGGAGCCGTGGCTCACTGCGACGGTCGAGACCCGCACGCCTGCAGTTGCGACGATCGTGCCTGTGCGTTCGTTAATGATGATCCGGGCGGGAGTATCTGGTTCGATCGTAATCCCGCCGATTGAGGAAATGAAGTCGACCTCGCGGCCGAGGTACATCTCAGGAATTGTGACTTGGACAGCGGCCGCGTCGACCGCGATGGTGCTGGATGGGAAAATGACGTTGATACCTTCCGCGAGCTTGGAGGATGTGTTGTAGTCGGGATTGCGCAGCAAAAGCTTAACGTGACCGCCTTTGCCTACTTCCATATCGATCTCGCGTTCCACGATGGCTCCATTTGCTATCTGCCCAACCGTAGGATGGTTCTTTTGGACAGTAGCGCCCCCTGCTCCACCATTTCCGCCGAGGTAGCCTCCTACCGCGATTTGGCCTTGGGCGACCGCATAGACTGCTTCATCCGCACCCAAAAGCGGTGTCTGAAGAAGCACGCCACCTTGCAAGCTCTCCGCATCGCCAATAGAGGAAACAGTTACATCGATACGCGTGCCTTCGCGAGCGAAGGGCGGGATGTCCGCGGTAATCATAACTGCAGCGACGTTCTTGGATTTCAAGTCATCCGCGTTAACGGTAAGACCGAAGCGACGCAGAGAGTTGGAAACTGCGTTAATGGTCATGGGCGAATCACTGTCGCCGTCACCAGCGAGTCCAATGACAAGCCCGTAGCCTACAAGCTGATTGTCTCGTCCGCCATCGACGACTACGAGATCCTTAACCCGAGCCGCATGTAATAAATTTGCGGATACGACGAGAAACAGGATTGTGCGAGCTAGGAGTTTCACTTTGCGAGAAATAGGAATGAGGTGGTGGTGAAAACTGGGTGGGACTAACGCACGTTAGCCACATTGATCAACTTGTGCACCCAGCCTTTCGTTTGGGCATCTTTCAGGTCACCTTCGTTGAAGAGTTCGACATTCGCGTTCAAAACGTTGGCGGACATCACTGAGTTGTCGGCTAAGACATCGTCTCCGCGGACAACACCGCGCACGACTAGGTACTGCGCCTCGCCGGAAGCCTTCACTTTGCGAGCCCCTTCGACGATCAGGTTTCCATTTGGTTGTACATCAATGATCATGACAGCGATCTTCGACTGGAGGAGATTAGATTCAGTCACAGAGCCACCGCCGGTATAAGAGTCTACGGTGCCGGGCAGGTCGAACGAAGGAACCGCCCCATCGGAAGTATCGATGATCCCTGGAATAATGATCTCGCCGAGTGCCTGGGTCAAAGTTCCGTTTGCTGACGAGGTCTTGGATGAACTGCGATTTGCGACCGTCTCCTCATCCACTTGGATGATTAGAATATCGCCCACATTCGTAGCAGTCCGATCCGCAAACATACCACGTTCGGTATTTCTGGGCGATTCCCATAGAGACTTTCCGCAAACAGAAGCAGCAAGAACTAAGGCTATTGTAGTTATAAATCGTATACGCATTTCGATAAAAGGGTAAGTTTGCTAAAAGATGACTTCGACTCGGTTCTCGCCGATCACACGAGCGGAGAATTCTTTCGCAGAGTCGATATTTCGCAGGAGAATGAGGTCGCCGTCGCTGCCGTCTTGACGGGCGATCGCTCTCATTGTGATGGCGAGAAGGCCGGTTACCGCTGAAACTTCTACAACATCCCCCTTGCGGACGAGCGATCGCTCTATGAGGTCTGTCCACTTGAGCGGCTTGCCAGGAACGATATCACGGCTGTACTCGTGGCGTAGAAGGCTCTCCAGATTGGCTGGAACTGCTGCAGGTTCTGCTAAAAGGTCGACCGGACGGCTCTCGAAGTCGGAGGGAGTGGCAAGCTCTCCGCGACGAAGCTGCGAACGAGGGTACCAAACTTCGCTGAAGATGTGGGCACGGAACGGCACGTTCCACTCGCCAAGCACGCCTTTTTCGTTTTCCACTTGGAAGCGGAGGAGCACATTTCCACGCGACAGGTTCGCCGGGGCATTATTGAGACGAACGACGAATGGCTGAGAGTAAGCCGAAAGGTCTGGCAGGTCTCGCAGAGCGACAAGCGTCAAGTCCCCCGCTATCCTGAGGTGCGCCGCAAGCTCGCTGGTAATCGCGTCGTGCACGTCGGACACGAGAATGGAATCGACCTCGTAGGTTTCTTCGACGGGAGGAGCTGTATCTAATAGCGATTGAATTTTGGATACAGATCTTACGGGCTGCATCTTCGCAGACGACGCGAGCGACGCTTCCGCAACGGGTAGCGGGGCCAAAATTTCGTCGAGCGAAGCACGCAGCGCGGAGGCGAAAATAAAGATCGCAAGGCCGAGGCCGAGGAAAAGTCGAAGTAGAATAGAGAGTTTCATGACTAGCGCTTTAGCTGGCTAACTTGTTGCATCATGGAATCCGAAGTCTGGATCGACTTGGAGTTAATCTCATAAGCTCGCTGGGCGAGGATCATGTTCACCATCTCTTCGACGATGTTCACGTTCGAGGTCTCGAGATAGCCTTGTTGAAGGGTGCCAGTTCCATTTTCACCCGGAGCACCCACCGTAGGAGGTCCGCTGGCATCCGTTTCGCGGAACAGATTGCCGCCAAGAGCCAAGAGTCCGGAGGGATTGCGGAAACGAGAGAGGTTGATGTCTCCTGTACCGAGGATGTCGCCGTTGTCAGAGGTAAAAGTCACCCCGCCATTGCCGTTGATAGAAATGTTGTTCGCGCCAGCTGGAGGAGTTGGGAAGCCTACAGCAGCCATGCCTTGAGAATTGGTCACCTGCCCGTCGGGTCCAACCTTGAACGCTCCGTCGCGAGTATACAAAGGTTCGCCGTCAGCACCGGTGAGCTGGAAGAACCCATCGCCCACAATCGCTACGTCCATATCCTCACCAGTTTGCGAGACCTGGCCTTGGGTGAATACTTTGGAAGTCGATACGACCTGAGTACCGGTACCGACTTGGATACCAGTGGGAATAACGCTGCCTCCCGAGTCTGCGCCGACCGACTTCGGCACTTGGTAGAACATATCCTGAAACTCGACCTTGCTCTTCTTGAAGCCAGTCGTGCTCACATTCGCTATGTTGTTGGAGATGACATTGAGGTTGGTCTGCTGTGCCTCCATGCCGCTCGCTGCGGAGTATAGTGAGATGCTCATGTTCTTAGATCGTTTAGTTGTTAGAAATTATTTTCAGTCGGCCTAGTGCCCGCCGAGTGATTGGATCGCCTTTCCGAGCACGTCGTCGTGCTGCTGGATAACCTTCTGGTTGATTTGGAAGGAACGGGAAACGTTGATGAGATTGATCATCTCTGTGGTTGAAGAGACATTGCTCTGCTCGAGGGATCCGTGGCGGATGACTGGATCCTCCACTTGACGAATCCTCCCCGTGTCGTTCGACCCGACTACAAATCCACCGTGCGAGCGGACTAAATTTTCCGGACGCTCGATATCGCGGATGCTAAGCTGAGCTAGAGGGACTTCGCCCTGAGTAAGCGTTCCATCGCTAGCAGCAGAGAACTTGCCTTCACCCGCACGCAATTTGATGACGTTACGCGTGTCGTCCATCACGTGGAAGCCTTGCTTGCTCACGAGCTCGCCTTCGTCATTGACCTTGAACTGTCCATCGCGGGTGTAAACAAGCTGCCCGTCTCCCGCCCGAAGCTCGAAGAATCCCTCGCCTTCGAGAGCGAAATCGAAGTCGCCATTCGTGGTGACGATCGATCCGCTGGAAAAATCTACCGTATCGACTCCCCTAGTCTGGATGGTCGCATGCTCAAGAATGTTTCCGAAATCGTTCCTTACGCCTACCTTGCCCGCTTCGACTCCCTCAAAGGAGAGCATCCCCTTCTTGTAACCAGGAGTCGATGACTGAGAAATGTTCTGGGCAATCGAATTGTTCCAGTTCTCAAGGCCCGTCATGGCCGCCGCGTTTTGATAGACTCCGTTCAACATTTGGGTGCTACAAAGCAACCAATATGCCAACTACACAAAACCCTATCCTACATCAACTTATGAAGATACCGAAACCAAACGGCAAAAAATACCCTACTCAGAGAGGCAGTATCTGCAGCGGCTAGTCTTCGTACTTACAGTCAATTTCGGTGATTTGCCCACAATTGCAGGTGACGACGATCTTGGTCACGCGGCCGTCTTCCGACACGTACGCCACCTTGCTGCCACCTTCACCACAAACCTCGTTCTCTTCGTGGTCTTCGGATTCGGGTGCTGCGAGCTGGCCGAAACCTTGAGAAACGGCCGGCAGGTTCAGGGAATCCTTCTTTTTCTTAGATTCTCCAAGTTGTTCTCTGCCTGAAAGATAACTATCCATTTTTATTCTGGGAACGTCTTCGAGGCTTCCTCCGCCTCACGCTCGTCGAAAATGTTAAAGAGCTCAGACAAGACAAGGCTTATCGCGACGCGATCGTTCGACTCGGCCGTCGGATGCATAAAGGGAAGAGGATCTCGGGTACCATGCGCCGTGACAGATTCGAATTGCCCAGGCCTTACCCCGTACCGCTCCAGCAAACGACGAGTGGAGTTGGCCCGATCGCTCGAAAGCTCCCAAGCGGTGTAGTCCCAACCATCACCCTCGAAGCCTTCTGACACATAACCGTCCACTCGAACCATAAAACTATGCCGTTGCACCAGCCAAGCGAGCGTCTCTATGACAAACGAACCCCAAGGCGTGTAGTCTGCGGAGTTTTCCACGAAGAATGGGTGGGCGTCTCGGTCGTAGAGCGTCACCCGGAGACCATCGCTGGTAACATCTAGGTCGATCGGTTTTTGGTCCGGGTTGGCGCTCTCAATGTTGAGAAGGCGCATGAATTCCTGAGCCATATCGTAGAGCACCTTGAAATCCGAGATCTCCGCCTTGCCCTTGGACTGCCCGTCCAGGTTCGAAACCTGCCCTTTGCTTTTGCTCTCGATCACCCCCATGGAATTGTCCATCGGAGTGTTGTAAGGGTCCTGGAAATACTTGGCCAAGTCGCGCTTTAGCGCCTCGTCCTGCGAAGTCAGCCAAAGAACCATAAAAAGCGCCATCATCGCGGTAACAAAATCCGCATAAGCCACTTTCCAAGCGCCACCGTGGTGTGTTCCCAATTGCTTCATAGACACGTCCTAGCCTCCAGTAGAGGACTTCAGGATGTTCTCCAGATCGTCCGCGCTCGGTACCATGCTGGCTTCCAGACTGCGACGAGCGAGTTCGACTGCCATGATGGGAGCCAACCCGCGAGCGAAGGCGCCAATCGAGCGGGACATGCAAATGTAGTACGTTTCCTCCGCCTCGTTGCCGAACTCGATGACGTTGCAAAGCGGATTGATAAAGCCGTAGGCCACGAAGATACCGAGAAAGGTACCGGAAAGCGCTGCGGAGATTTTACCTCCGATCACCATAACACCTTGGTCCAAGACGCTCATGGTCAAAATGATACCCATTACCGCCGCCACGATGCCGATACCAGGTAGCGAGTCGCCTAGCAAGTGGAGCACGTTGATCGGGCCGTGGGCCGCGTGTTTCTTGGCGTCGATCTCAGCCTTGAGCAATGGTTCGAGCTGGTCGGGCTTGATCTTGCCATCGATGATCGGACGCAAGGCAGAGCAGAGAAACGATACCTTGTCCTTGTCCGCCAGGAAATTGGGGTAGTTGGAGAAGATGGAACTCGATTCCGGGGAACTCACGTGCTCGTCAAGAGCGAGCAAGCCATTGCGGCGGCCTAGCATGAAAAGCTCGTACATAACCTTCATCAAGTCGAGATAGTCATCCTTGTTAGGGCCAGATCCCTTGAGGGCGCCGATGATCGAATGGATTGTATGTATCAATACGTCCTTGGGCGCGCAGATGACCGCCACTCCGGCCGTGATTCCGAAAATCGCGAGAAATTCCGGCGGGTGCCAGAGCAACAGGAGGCTACCGCCAGACCAGAGAAAAGCTCCGACTGTCGCGCCTAGTACTATGATAGCTCCGATTATTACAAACATGACTCGTGTGGTCTCTCCTATCGGCCGCCCGACGGAGAACTTTACTCACGCAGTGAATTACACTACTTATGCATCACAGTTGTGATGTAGCTCCTCAAACTGATGATCGCTTGGGAGTGGATCTGGCAAATGCGCGACTCCGTCAGCCCAAACACTTCCGCGATTTCCGCGAGGCGCATGTCCTGAAAATAGTACATCGCCAATACCTTGCGCGGTGTCTCAGGTAGCTGATTGATTCGCTCAGCAACCAGACGCGTGACCTCGTCCTTCTCCATCTTGGAGGTGACAGGCACGACATTGTCGTCGGGGATGACTTCGTACAGGTCAGCACCTTCTCCGTCGTCTCCGCCAGCAGCGGCGTTGTCGAGCGGCAGGAAGCTAACCGGACGCGTTTCCGCCATCAATTGGTCGTACTCCTTGCGACTGATCCCGAGCTCAGCTCGAATCTCCTCCTCTGTCGCCGGACGACCGAGGCGTTGCTCGACCTCTTCGATCGTAGCTCGGAGCTTCTTGAAATTGGTTCTGGCGTTGCGAGGCATCCAGTCCATGCGACGTAGCTCGTCGAGGATGGAACCACGTATACGCATCGCGGCGTACGAGCCAAACGACTTCTTCTGAGCCGGGTCGTACTTCTTGAGCGCTGCGATCAGGCCGGTGATGCCGACGCTGTGCAGATCTTGCTCATCGATGTGGGGTGGCAGGTTGATTTTGATACGAGCCACGATCGAACGCACGAGAGGCATGTACGTCTCAAAAAGCTCTGGATTCTGGACAGCCGGCTTCGAAGAATCGCTGGCTCCGTAAGCCTTCGCCGCCTGTGCCTTTTTCCCCTTTGAACTGTCTTTGCTCTCCTTCACGTTAATATCATTCATAGTTGGTTGAGTAGTTATACGGGTTTTGAACCGCGCTCTTTAGCGTCTTGCTTCTTTCTTTCTTCAGCTTCCGCCATCGCAGCGACAGCGGCTTGACGCTTCTCCATGAGCATTTGCCTGACATTCTTTATCCAAATTTGTCCGACCCAAAGGAACAACAGGCCGCAAAGGAAGCTTCCCATGCTGGCTTGTCCAAGGGCGCTGAGCGGGTCCTTCCCCACTCCTAATGCGACGAGAAAGATCGACACAAAGCCGAGCATTCCTCCCATAAGCATAGTGTACATCATGACCTAAAGTCGCCCTCCCTTGATTGCGCGGCGCCCACCGGCTTACCTCGCTTCGTTGCGGCAGCGAGCTGTCGTCCGTTCGGGAAAGAACGCTCCAACAAATAGCTGTAGGTTTCCATGGTGTATTCGCCAGCTGGATTCGGGCCCTCGCTAAAGAAGAGCGGTTCCATACGGCGGTTTAACAAAAACTTCCACAGCTTGCCCGCTTTGCGGGTCTCTTCGAGATGGGTGAAAATCACTTTCGTCGCTCCGATCGATTCGCCAGTGCCGAGCATGTCGGCGATGAGTTCCGCTTCGTAGGCAGCGTTCACGACCACGATGCGCTCGTCGATCTGCATCTCGTCCAAGGTGTCACGGCAAGCTTGCACGGAATTCGCGTCTGCCAAGGAATAGCCTGGCATATCCACCAGCAGCGGACGCTCGGCGTCGGTTTCTCCCACTTCGCTCGCAGAGCGGGCAAGACCCACTCCCATGATTTCGCAAAAGACCTCCAAGCCGTCGCTCGGGTTGGGCAACTCAGAATCGATCTTCAAAACCGTGGGCGCCAAGCCGTTCACAAAAACGTCTGCAGAAAGCATTTTGCACAAAGCTGAGGTCTTCCCCACTCCGCTGCAGCCGATAAAAGCACGACGAGAGCCTAGCTCCGGCTTGGAAGTATGAGGAAAACGACTACGCAACCAATCGCAGATTTTCGCGTAGAGATCCATAGTCGGTAGCGAGCCGATATCTTTGAAATCCACCTCGGACCGGATTCGCTCGATCAAGGAGCGATCAAAGCCGACCGACTCCAGCATAGAAATTGCCCGCTGCACGGCCTCAAGAGTGCCGCGCTTAACAGGATTAGCCGCAGATCCCAAGGGAGCTTCTTTTTCCCGCTCACTAGGCGGTGCTTCCTCGTCAGGTTCATCCTCTTCGAACTGCGAGAAATAGCTATCCGAGCCTTCTTCTGATTTGCTTTTTGAATACAGATCTCCGATCGGACTCTTATTAAGAGAGGCCTCTTTCGGCTTTTCCGCTTTAGGCTTCGCTTCCAGCGTATCCTTTTTCTGAATATCAGATTTATGCGAAGAAGGCGCAGGTGAATCTGTAGCGGAAGGCTTCGCATTCGCTGGAGCTTGCGGAATCTGGCCCAAGACCTCGACGATCACTTCCAAGCGAGGCTTGCTCACCAATCGCTTCAAACCACCCGCTTCCACTTGCTTGACCGAAAGGACACGTGCCTGCTCGCCATACTTTTCGCGTATGACGTTCACCGCCTCGCTCGCGGTATTCACGAGAAGCTTTATCTGGGTGCCGGCTGGTGTAGGTTTCTGGCTCATTGAAATAAGTTACCTAAAAGTTCTGGTTTATCAATTAGGTTGAAAGCTAGCTGCCATCGGTCCCTCGGCGGCCGCTGCCGTCGATCCGTTTGCACGCGCTTGGGATTGCATCTCCTGCTGGGCGAAGTCCGGAAATAATATGATAGCATGGTTCATAATCTCGGTGCTCGACGGGAGTTCCTGGTAGCTCAAGATGTTAAGCTTGGGCAGGGAAGGTTCGAAGAATCTCTTGAAGGGCAAGCGTATTTCCGCCGCCGTTACGAGAATAGGTAATAGACCGTTCTCGATCTGGTCGTTAGCCTTTATGGCAAGCTCTCGGAGTAGGTACTGCGCCAGCTGAGGATCTAGGGAAAGTGTATAATCCGTATTTGTGCGTTGCACCTTAGAGGCCAATACTTGCTCGAGCCGCGGATCCATAGTAATCGCTTTCAGAACCCCCTTCTCGGACTCATACTCAGCTACGAAAAACTCACCCGTGCGACGGCGAACATACTCGGACAAGTCGTCAGGATTCTTGGAAATGGGAGCGAAATCCCCTATCCCTTCTAGGATCAAGGTAAGGTTCCTGATCGCCACCCCTTCTTTAAGTAAATTTTGGAAAACGCGATGTATCGTACCGATGGATACGAGATCAGGCATGAGTTCTTGTACTAAGGCTGGATGCGTCTCTTCGACATGGTCCACCAGCTTCTGCGTATCCTGACGACTGAGCAAATGATGGGCGTGAGTCTTCAAGCATTCTGATAGGTGAGTGATCAGGACAGACGCGCAATCGACCACGGAGAAGCCGTTGATCTCGGCGTTCTTCTTTTCGTCGTCGTCCACCCAAACCGCATCGATGCCGAAAACCGGTTCCTTGGTAGGGATGCCTTTCAAGTCCGCCTCGCTGCCGGTGACGTTCATCGCCATCCAACGATTCGGCATGACTTCGCCACGAGCGACTTCCTTATCATGCAACAAGAAACGGTACTCTTGCCCTTCGAGCTCCATGTTGTCACGCACCGCGATCGGTGGCACCACGATACCCAACTCGCGGGCTAAGGTTTTGCGAACTCCGGTCACGCGCTCCAGCAAATCGCCGCCTTGAGCCTTATCCGCGAGAGTGAGTAGGTTAAATCCAATTTCTAGAGCAAACACATCTACTTCGATTAATTTTTCAAACTCAGCCGGCAGGTGCTTCGATCCATTGGGGTCGTCGCCATGGCCTCCCGGCGCCGCTCCGTTTTGGCGCGACTTAGCCTCTTCTTCTACTTCCTTCAGCTTTTCTTCCGCCTTCTTTTTGTCTTGAGTTCGACTAAGAGCGATCGCCCCGATTCCGACACCGGCTGACATAATAAAGAAGGGGATGAAAGGCATTCCCGGTATGATTCCGAAGAGACCCAGCATGCCAGAGAGCACGCCTAGGGCCTTCGGATAAGCGGCAACTTGGCCACCGATTTGCGAGCCGAGATCCTCATCCTCCCCCGAATTACGGGTGACTAGAAGACCGGCTGCGAGAGAGATTACGAGCGCTGGGATCTGGGAAACCAAACCGTCACCGATCGAGAGAAGGGTGAAGCGCTGCAGCGCTTCCTGGAAGCTCATGTCCTGCTGCCACATGCCTATGGCGATTCCACCAAGCACGTTGATCACGGTAATCAAGATACCCGCAGTTGCGTCACCTCGCACGAACTTGCTGGCACCATCCATCGAGCCGTAGAAGTCGGCTTCCTTCTGCACCTTTTCGCGACGCTTAGTCGCCTTAACTTCGTCGATAATCCCAGCGTTGAGCTCGGCGTCGATCGCCATCTGCTTACCTGGCATCGCGTCCAAGGTAAAACGCGCTGCAACTTCCGCGATACGTCCCGCACCCTTGGTGATAACGATAAAGTTGATCGCTACCAAGATGAGGAAAATGACGGTTCCCACCAAGTAGTTGTTTCTCACTACAAAGGAACCGAAAGAGTCGATCACGCTGCCCGCGTATCCATCGAGCAGGATCAAGCGGGTCGACGCCACGTTTAGACCCAGTCGGAATAGCGTCACACCAAGCAAGACCGTTGGAAATCCGGAGAACTCGGATGGCTCCTTTACGTACACGATGATCAGAAGGATCAGCAAGGAAGCGCCCACGCTAGCTGCCAACAGTATGTCCAGCATCAACGGCGGGAGCGGCAATACGAGCAGGAGAACCGTGCCGAACAAACAGGCGACCAATGCGGTATCGCCACGCTTCAGGAACGCGAAGACCTTCGATAGGGAAAATGACTGTGCTGCAGAGTCGTTCATTATTTAGTCTTCTTGAGGGCGGAACGACGAGCCTTGAGCTTGTGGAAGTAGTAGCGGTGCGTCTTGTAGACAAACGCGAGAATTTCGGCCACCGACTGGAACATCTCCATCGGGATGGGTAAGCCAACTTGTGAAACTTTGTAGAGCATGCGAGCGACCATCTTGTTTTCCACGACCGGTACGCCATGTTCGGCGGCGACCGCCTTGATTCGCTGCGCGAAAGCGTTCTCTCCCTTAGCCAATACCATAGGCGCGGAATCAACGCCGCGCTCGTACTTGAGGGCTACCGCGTAGTGTGTTGGGTTTGTCACTACGACGTCAGCGGTGGCCACATCATCCAGCATTTGTCCTTGCATCAAGCGCATCGCCATTTGCATGCGCGCCTTGCGGACCTCAGGACTCATGTCCTGGTCCTTACGCTCTTGCTTGACCTCTTCCTTCGTCATCTTGAGGCCGTCCATGGTCTTTTTGTGCTGCCAAACATAGGAGATAATAGCGATAATGCCGACCGCCACCGTGAGACGGATGAATACATAGACCATCGTATCCGTGATGAAGAGGCCGACGTGCGTGATATCGATTTCAGCATAAAAGATTGGGTCCTTGATGATCTTGCGCATGGCCACCCAAAGGATCAGCCCCATCGCCATCATCTTCAAAAGGTCGAGTCCGAACCGAACGAGAACATCCTTAGACATGACATTCTTCATGCCCTTCATTGGGTTGATCTTGGAGAACTTAACCCCCAAGGCTTTGGGCGTAAGGCGAAACTTTGTCTGAAGGCCGCCCGCTATCACACCCGCTACCATCGCAGTGATTAGAAATGGAGCTGAGAGCCGTCCCAACATCAAGATGATCTCGTTTAAGAAGTAGCTGATATTGTTCACGGACAAATCAACCGATGAGAGATTTCCGAAAAGCGACGCAGATATGCTGAACACTTGGTTCGCAATCGAGCGACCGGCGAACATCACAACTAGCAAACCTGCCAGCAATGTGAAAGTTACTCCAATCTCCTGTGCCTGAGGCATATTACCCTCCTGCCTCGCCTGATCCAACCGTTTCCCAGTTGGCTTTTCAGTCTTCGAATCTTTATCAGTATCAGCCATCTGGTTACGCTTCTGGTCTGAACAAAATGAAGCGAAGCATCATTTCTGGGGTTCCGGATATGTAGTTGACCGCATAGTGCGCGATCAAACCTACTGTGAGGGCTAGCACCGTAGTGCCGAGGAAGATTCGAGCCGAGAAACTCAGGATAAAAACGTTCAGCTTTGGCACGACCTTTCCAAGTACGGCAAACACGAGATTAACCAAGAAGTTCACTGCGATGATAGGTGCTCCCATCAAAATCCCGATCTTGAAAATATCTGCGGTCTTCAATATCACGTAGTCCGCAGCGTAGGAGTTGAGCTCGAAAAAGCCCAAAGGAGCAATCTCGAAGCTCCGCATGAATGCGATCAAGATATCGTACTCGCTTCCCGAAAGCAGAATAGCCAAGCCGAGAAAGTAGATAATGGTGCCCAAAGGATTGCCTTGGCTAGCGGATCCTGGATCGAACGCTTGGCCCGGTTGCAGTCCGATCTCCACGGTGATGACGTGGGACGCGAAATCGAGCACGAAGAAGATCATGCGTATTCCGATGCCCATCATTGCCCCAACAACAAGCTCTTTGGCAAACCACAGCGTTAGACTCCAGACCTCCGTCGGCATCACGATATTCACATCGACCATCGGTAAAGCCATGATCGCAAACGCGGACGCAAGCGTGATTTTGGCTACGACAGGTATCGACCGATGAGAGAAGACGGGCGCCGCCAAGAAGAGCCCGAGCACGCGCGTCAGGATCAACAGGAACAGAGCTATATCGTCTATCGTCATTATTCAGTGAATACGTTTTCGAGGTGAAGTTCTAAAATGCAACCTCAGGGATCTTCTGGTAGATTTCGATGGTAAATCCCATCAGGGTCCTGAGCAGCCAAGACGAACCGATGATCAAAACGCCACCAACCGCGAAGAGCTTCGGGGCAAAGGATAGAGTCTGCTCCTGGATACTGGTGACCGACTGGATCAAGCTGATGACCAAGCCCACGACGATGGTCGTTATGAGGATCGGGCTGACCAACATGAGAGCGTTAGTCACTGCCTGACGGAACAGTTCAATAGCGGTTTCGAGATTCATATGTTAAAGCTTTGTACCAAAGATTTAATTACAAGTGCCCAACCGTCGACTAGGACGAAAAGGAGGAGCTTGAATGGAAGAGAAATTACAACAGGCGGCATCATCATCATACCCATCGCCATCAGCGTGGTGCCCACCAAAAAATCGACCATGATGAAAGGAAGGAAGATCAGGAAACCCATCTTGAACGCGGTGCGAATCTCGCTCATCACAAAGGCGGGTACGACCACACGCATGGGCAGTTCCGAGGCTGGCGTCGGACCGTAATTCGCCAAATCCAAGAAAAACTCGATGTCAGTCACCTGGGTCTGGTCCAACATGAAATCACGCAATGGACCCGACCCCGCTTCGAACGCTTCCATCGTGGTAATCTCTTTCGCCATCAATGGCTGCAGGGCATTGTCGTTCACGTTGTTGAGGACCGGCTGCATGATGAAGAAGGTGATGATCAAAGAAAGGCCCACGATGATTTGGTTCGAAGGAGCCTGGTGAACGCCTATCGCGGTGCGTACGAATCCGAGAACGATAATGATACGCGTAAAGCTCGTCATCAACACGACCATGGACGGACCCAAGGTGAGCAAGGTCATGAGAAGCAGTACCTGAATAGCTGCACCCACGTCCTGGGTTCCACCATCGCCACCCATATTCACGCTCAGCTGGACTCCCGTACCACCCGCCAAGCCCGTATCCTGAGCATCCTGGGCGGACGCAACGCTCGCGAAAGCGAAAGCGACCAAAAGTATCCAGAATATGGATGAACGAATCTTCACGCCTGCCCTCCGAGCTGAGCGTCATCTTCGGGGACTTCCATTTCAGGGAAGTCTCCAGCGCTATTTTGCAAAGTCGTAAGGTAGTCGATCTTGCCGGGACCCACGCCTATAAGGATCTTTTGGCTACCATACTCCACGACGGAGAGAAACTGACGATTACCCAACATCCGAGTCTCCGCGATTTTGAGCTTTCCCTCGGATTTGGAGAATTTCTTGCGGATAATGCCACTTCGGAAGAGAAACCATACGACCACCGCTAAGGCCCCTATGATGACAGCGTAGCCCAGAAGCGTTATCAAGGCGCCGGAGGACGCTGAGTCTCCAGAAAAGAGCCCCTGCATGGCCGAGGAAGACGGTTCAATGCCGTCCTCTCCCGCAACGCGAGGCCCGCCAATGACTTCGTCTCTATCGACGGCAAGGGCAAATTGGCAAAAGCTTAAAGCCGCTGTGGTGGTAAGCGCGGCAAAGGTGGTGCGAAACGACATAGGAAATAGGTGGTTGGTGCGTTACTGACTAAGCAACGCAGGTGCCAACCAACCCAAAACGAACATAAGCCTCTAAAAACCAATGAGATAAAAACCGAAAAAAGATTTAAGTTATCACTCAAGTTGTCGTCTAGGCACATTTTTCCTAGCCCTGCGAGGGACCTCTACGTGGACTCCCTCGGCTGTTTTTTGCCACCCTTCCCAGCCCTACGAATCGCACTCTCGCAGGCACAGCGGCAGCTCTGCAGCGACAGTTCCTCCCGCTCCCAGAGAACGGGGCACAAAGAAGCCGCGCCCTTCTTCACAAGGGCACGGCTTCTTAAACATATCTGTTATCAATCAAATCCTATTCCGCCTTAGCGGGGCTATCCTAGCCATTGGTCATTTCTGTAATCTTGATCCCAAAATTGTCTTCCACGACCACGACCTCACCGTAGGCGATCAATTTGTCGTTAACGTAGAGCCCAACTGGATCCTTGGCCTCCTGGTTGAGTTGGATAACCGATCCTGGCACAAGCTCCATGACCTCTCGCATTGGCATGCGGCACGATCCGAGCTGGACCGTGAGCTTTACGCGCACGTCCATCAATAAGCCCAAGTCCTTCGTTTCTTCTAACATGTTCATAATTCGGGCGATTCCTCTTCTACTTTTCTATTAAGTTTCACGCCGACTCGATTGTTCTCTAAGCCGATCTCTCCGGTAAATTTTATTGAATTCGAAAGTCTAACCCGCGTGTTCTTCAGCACGCTCTTTGGGAAACGGATCACATCGCCCGGCCGTAGGGCGAGCACTTCCTTGGCGGTGAGGCTGTCGCCGTCCCACTCCGCCTGTACAGGTATGTCGATCTGGTTAAAGCTCGACTGCCAGGCGCTTTCCGACTGAGCCGAGTCCAGCCCCAAGTCCTTTTCCTTGGCCTCGTGCATGCGCTTGATAATAGGCTCAAGCGTATAATACGGCAACCCAATCTGGATTGTCTCGGAGCAGTCACCTACTCCCGCTTCCATCGACAATACGAGCATGATAGCATCCGCCGGAGAGGTCTCCAGGAAGCGACCATTGCTTTCGTGACCGATAATAGTGGTATCGAGCTCCTGCTCGGCCTTCCACTGACGGCACCACTCTTCGAGAACGATACTGACGACGTCGTCTACGAGGTTAGTTTCGATCTCGGTGAGGTAGCGTTCGCCCTGAACCGAGTGTCCCTTACCCCCCAGCATCCGGTCCACCATGGTGAGCGCGAGTCGCGGGTTGATATCGATGACCCCCACCCCAAAGAGCTGCTCGATCTTGAAGAGCACCACATGAGCGGGATTGGGAATCGTCTCGGTGAACTTGCTGTAGGTCAGCGTCGAAAGACGCGACATCTTGAGCGAGTACTCAAGACGTAGGAAAATCGAGAGTCGAGCTGCCAGATAGCGGATAAACTCTTCATGGCGGATACGGACGCGGCGCAGCTCGACTTCCGTAAGGAAGATTGGGTTGCGGAAGTCATAGGGCTCGATGCGTGTCCCTTTCGGGGTCTTAACCTTGTTGCCTTCGGGATCGTATATGATCTCCTCTGGCTCCTCCATCGCCTCTTGGATAAGAGCGTCGATGTCAGTTTGGTTTAGCAGCTCGCCTTCTGTCTGATCGTCGTTAGCCATGTTTCTCAATGAGCGGTTCCCCTACTGGGTTACGAACGAGTCGAAATAGATTTCTTCCACAAGCGGCTTGCCGATGTGGTGATTGAAGCCCTCGCGGAGCTGATTGCGTACGATATTCTTGATCTCGCGCTTTTCCAGGTCAGCCAATGTAAGGCTCCCCAAGACACTATCCGCGTGGTCGCGAAGACGCACCTTTTTTGCTTCGATCAACGAAACGAAATCCGGGTGACGTCCGTAAACAGTGAATACAGCCTGCACGAAACGAGTCTGGCTGGTGCCCAACACGTTGGCCACGACTGGCTCGAAAGCGTATGAAATCTGCTCGGTAGAGTCTTCGTAATTGATTTCCAGATCCTCCGCAGTGATCGGAGCGGGCTCCCCTTGGGCGGGAAGTTCTGCCTTAATCATTGGGATGATCATGAACTTAAACATCGCGAAGGAGATAACCGGCATGAGCACGATAACGAGGAGGGCGGGAATCATCCCGCTACCTCCTCCACCTTTCGCGGACTGTTTAGGAGCTTCTGAAGCTGCTTGTTCTTCTGCCATTCTATTCAGCCTTTGAGGTTATTACTACTATTTAGGTTAGGTTACCTAGTTGTTGGTTATCGCTTCAGGTTTACGACTTCCTGAAGAATGTCATCGGATACCGTGATGATACGGGATCCCGCTTGGAACCCACGCTGGGTGGTGATCATGTTGGCGAATTCATTGGTGAGGTCCACGTTGGACAGCTCAAGGGCGCCTTGCTTTACGATGCCAAGGCCATTGGTACCCGCAACCTGAAGTCCTCCGGATGTAGCATCATATGGATTCTCTCTTAGGCCCGCTGCTCCAAATGCTGAGTAAAGGTTTTGCCCCTCTCGAATCAGAGCAGTTTTATCATTAAAGTCTACGAGCTGTATTTGCCCACGGCTAAAACTATCCCCGTTATTGAGGAAGTATACGATACCTCCTTCATCATCGACAGAGAAACGACTCAACTCTGGTGTCTCTTCTCGAGTGACTGACGATACCAATGCTGCCGCTTCCTGAGGAGACTTGGGAAAGGTCGCCATGACCGAATCTATCGTCGCATCCGAATCGACGTTCTCCCACGTCAATTCGCCGCTTCCAAACAAGTCGCGAACCGCATTTCCGTCGATAGTCACAGCAGCCTCTCCGTCAAGAGCGACTCCATACATAGAATGAAAAAAGTCACTACTAACAGCTTGTTCGATTTCAGCGTCAGTCACGACTCCTGACAGCGAGCCCTGATCGCTCACGTTTCTCAGCGTTTTCAAATTCGAAACAGCTTCTTCCATAAAAGCATGCCAACCAGTCACTCCCACAATCTCCGTAGGGCTCTCTAAATCGTTATATATAAGTCCACCAACACGGTGTGGATTATCCGCATCGGCTCCATATATCGTACTATCAACATCAATTACACCTGTGTTTCCATCAACAACAATACTACCCCAACCAGTAGCGCCATTTGCAGTTTCTCCAATCAGATGATTGGTGTACATAACAGTGTTACGCTTTTGCCCACCACTGATAAACTCCGCATCATAAACTTCAGCGTCCCCTACATTATAATCAAGTTGAATATCGCCGTATTCGTATGGAGCAATCGTCCCTGTCTGCGTATCTTCATTGACGACAAACTTCATTTTTCCATCCGCATCAACTTCCACATCGAAGCCGACGGAACCGCCTGTCTTGCCTTGCACACGCATGCCACCGCTCGTCACCAAAAATCCTTGGTCGTCGATTCTGAAGTCACCCCCTCTAGTGGCGAACTGGCTATTCGTTTTAGGATCCTCTACCAAAAAGAATCCTTCACCCTGGATAGCCAAGTCCGTCAACTGGCTGGTTGACGATACTCCGCCTTGCGTAAACTGACCAACGATGCCTTCTACCTGTACGCCAAGACCGACCTGGGACGCTTGCACGTTTGAACGGTCTCCGCTCGATGGCGATGGGGCAGATTGCTTGAGTACTTGGTTAAATGTCTCCGAATACTTGATACGGGAAGACTTGAAAGAGACGGTGTTAACATTCGCGATGTTGTTACCGATGACCTCCATTCCTTTCGAGAAACTATTGAGGGCGCTGATTCCGCTGCTGAGTGCTCCAAATGCCATGATATTTAGTGAGTTTTAAATTGTTACTTGTTGGAAATTGTAGGGATTGAAATCCGTGATGCTGCTTTCTAAGGCTCGCTTAGCCTTCGACTGCCTCATCGCTTCGAGTGGTGTCAGTCGCTGTCGCTGTTGCCTGTCTCGATGAGGTGACTGGAGCGGTTTCGCCGCTTCCCGGGGAGACTCGGAAGATATTCTCGACGCTGCGTCCGTTGGTATTGCTGCCGTCCAAGAAGACGATGGTATCACCATTCTGACGCTCGACCGAAGTCACCATCCCCTCCTCGCCGCTTGAGAGGCTAACCGTTTTGCCAATGTAGCCATGGGCCGACGCGAACTGCTGCACTTGGCTCATCTTGTCGAAGCTCTTGGTCATCTCCGAGGTCATCTCGAGTTGGCTAAAACTGGCCATCTGGGCGATGAAGGCAGTATCCTCCATTGGCTCTAGAGGGTCTTGCGAAGCGAGCTGGGTGGTGAGCAATTTAAAGAATTCGTCTTGGCCTAAGGCCTTCTGCTCGACGCGGTCCTGTCCTGAGCCGCCCGAAGAGGTTGTTGATACTCCCTCGAGGTTCTGGGTTGTACTGCCTACTGCATCTACTGGCATTGCGTTTCTGGTCGGTATGGAGGTTCTTGTTGTTCGCGTACGTTCTTGACTGACCTCTTCTAAGCAACGGCAATGCCAACTCTTAAACAGTCAACATAAGACACTCTGCAACAGGGATTTAAAATATTATATTTATTCCTGATGAGTGCATTAAAACCTTACGGCAAGAACTGCCCATCCCTGTGGAAAAGCGTGCCTCTAAAGCGGGATCGAGAGCTGCCGCAGAGCCATCCGGAAACGAAGAAACGGGGACCCCTGATGGGATCCCCGTTCCAGTCTCGAACAGTGTACGCGTGTTCGAAAAGTTTAATGCGTGAAGCGACTAAGCGTAAGTTTTGAGCTCTTTGTCAGTTACGACCTCTTCACGTCGTTCGACTACAGATTCACGGGTTTCAGCTTGGTCTGAACCGCCACTAGAGAATCCGCGAGTACGGGTTCCCTGGCGGCCACGTCCTTCACCCATTCTCCCGTCTGACTGTCGATCTTGCTTGGAGGCAAATTCGCTAAGATTCTCGAATGAGGAATCTTTACCCGACTCGGAGTTCTGGAATTGAGGCGTCACAAGCTTTACACCCTTCTGGTTCCAATCATTGGCCAACTCTCCCCAGTTCGCTTTGATCGCTCCCTCGAGTCCAACCACATCAGTCTGCATCGAAGTAGCAACCTTTCCGCCTTCCATGGAGATGCTGAGCTTCAAACTGCCGCCTCCTTCGAAGTTAAGCTTAAGATTCATAGCGCCACTTTTATCAGTGACGAGGCGATCGATGCTTTTGGTCAATGCCGCTACGACCTCCTTAACCTCAGCAGCCGTCTTGCTTACGTAGGACGTTTGGCGAGCCTTGCCGGCCGCTTCGGAACGACGATTTTCAGCCGCCTCTACCTTGGCATCGAAAGATTGACCTCCATCGAGAGGCTTCTCGCTGCCTTTAGAAGTAGACGCTTGCTTCATGGTCGCTGCGAAATCCTGCTTCGCCGCTGGATCGCCATCGGAATTCTGAGATTGACCCTGTTGAGCTCCTCGAGCGGTCACTCCATTAGCCATGGTCTGAGCACCGGTCGCCACACCATTCACACCCGTCGCGGAGTTAGATTGCATCGCAGTTCCGGCAACTTTCCCTTGTGGCGCTGACGTTGAGACCCGACTTGCAGCAGCTACCGCGGATTCGCGGGCAAACTGATTTGCGGTGGTTTTAGCAGAGCCGGTCGCTTGCCCCATTTTGGCATCGAAGCCGACGCCCTCTTGACCTGAAGAACGAGCGTTCGCAGCTGCTTCGCTAGAAGCCTTAGCATTGGCCGCACGCTGTTGGTTAGCATTGGCAGATAAATCGCGCTTGGTCGTATCAGCAGCTGCAAGATCTTTACTCTCGCTCGAAACGCTCTCAACCAATCGCGCCGTTCCTATCTCACCATGAGTCGGTTTCGCCGCCGTGTCCGCCGGACCTTGATTCGATTGAGCCGATTGTTGAGCTACCGGAGCTTGAGATTGAGTTGGCTGAGAAGCGGGCTTGCTAGCCGCTCCCTTAGCAAGAACTTCGGAAACAGCCTCTTTTGCTTTGGCTACGTCGAAACCGAGGGTCTCCTTCGTCGCGGTCGCGTCCTTAACCAATCCCGCATTCTCGTTCGCTGAGGCTGCATCCGCAGTAGCCTGGGTCACGGCCTGAGTTTTGGGAGTGGTAATCTCAGGTTTCGCGGAAACTTCGCTGACAGGAGTCTGCGTTTTCACTGCTTCAGTATTGGCAACCTGCGATGGCTTACCCGACTGGGCAGGATTTGCCGGTACCTCCGAGACTTTTTGACTGGAAGGGACATTTGCCACTGAGGCCTGAGCTTGAGCTGGCAATTGATCCTTGCCGGAACTTTGCGTATTCGCGTTTCCAGTACCAGTCTTCGAGTTAGCTGAGGCTTGTGCAGCTGCGTCCTGAGTCGATTGACCGCTACTGAGAGGGGCCTGCGGAGCCACTTGGGACGGCGTGGCAGACGCGACGGCACCTGCCTGACGCGCCATCGGCGTGGTTGATTCTGGGTTAAAGACGTTTGTTGCCACTTGAGCTTGAGCTTGCGAAACAGACGCTTGCGCTACAACTGCAGCGGCAGCCCCTGGCGGTTGAGACACCAAACCTTTCTGAGCAGGCCTGGCGGGGACGAGATCGCCACGCCTATTTTTAGATTCAGCCTCGTCTTCGGAACCGTCTTCCGCTACCACCCTTGGCTTCTGCGTCGATTCTTCAGCTACTAGTCTCGACTTTTCAACAGGTTGCTCTTTCTGGGTAAATTCTACTTCCGACCTCGCCTTCGGAGCCTCAAACTCATTCATCCTAGGTTCCGGCGCCGCTCTCGAAGTAGCCACCGAACCAAAAGTATTTCCACCGAAGGCCGCACCACCAAAGCTGCCGAAACGTCGCCCTACAAAAGCAGGTCTCGCCTCAAAGCCTTGGTCACTATTGGAGCTTCGCGTATCTGTAGAATCACTACGGTCTTCCTTCTCACCCTTTTCTTCAAGGTTTGCAGATTCGTACTGTTCCGAACCAAAAAGCTTTTGGGCACCGTTGATGGCTTTTTCCCAAAGGCTGTTGAGGGGGCGATCCTTGCCTCCGGTAGAGCTTCCTTGCATGGACGTCCATGACCCAAAATTGGTAGACGTCGATTCGATTTCACGTACCGCTGGTTTGGATACGTTGGTTGGCTCTATTGGCATAATTATCTTTGTGCTAAGTTGTCCTTCGTGTTGTCCGTAAAGAGACGGAGCATATCGGAGATCTTGGCGGCTCGGCGAACTTGCTCCGCGATACCACCATTCGCAGTCGCCATCTCTTGGAGAACAGCACCCACGGTGTCGGATTTCATAAAAAACAGGATTTTGACGACCGTCGCATCGTCCAGGTCCGTAAAGATATTGACGGTCGCGTCCGGCGTAAGCGTGGCGTACACTTTCGCAAGGCGCTTCAGGTTCTCAACCTCGTCCGCCTCTAGCTTTACTACCCCTTCGAGCAAGTGCTCGCGCATCTGCTCAACCTCGTCTTTGATTTCTTCAATCTCGGCGCGATCTGCTCCTAGACGAGCTTCATAAGCATTAAGCTCCTCCTCGCGAGCATCCAACATGAGGATACGCTTATGCAGCTCGCGTTCGAGCTGCGATATGTATTCGGAGGCAAAGCCCCACTCGAAAGGTTTTGGCTCCTCGCTCTTTATCACCAACGCAGTCGTTTGCGGGTCGGGGAAGAGTTCAGTCCAATACATTTTCAAGGCGACAAACTGCGTCCCGACCATGAGTACGAGGGCAATGAGCGCGATGACCAGTGGTTTAGATAGCATTTGCATGACGATTAGATGGTTCTCCTCCGTGCATTAAAAATGTCTTCGATTTCGATCGCTTCCTGCTTTTGAACTTCAGCTGTGTATTCCTTGAAACGTTTCTCCTTCAAGTTCGTCACGACCTTGCGGCTCCGGGAGGCATCCTGCAGTGCCTTCATTGCTTTGGTTCTGCGTTCCTGAGCTTTCTGCATTAACTTGCGGGCCTCGTCGGCCTGACGTTGCAGCTCTGCGACTTGGCCAGCGAGGCCAATCCTATCCGTCGGAGCAAAACGGCGCCCGCTCTCGCCGTTCCAAGATGCGAAAGTCCCGGTGACAGAAGCTTCCAATTTGGCGATATGTTGGTTGATGCGTTCTACTTGGGCATTGACTTCCGACAACGCCATACGGGCGTTTTGCTCGTCGCGTTCCCGCAATACAAGCAGCGGATCTAAGTTGAAATTAAATTTCTTCATCGGATCAGAGCGGAGAGTTTCTGGTAGCTTTCATTCCGAGGCACGCTCTCGGTGTACCCTTGCTTCAAGTAATTCATCACTCGCTCGTTGGCGATAATCGCAGCGTCGATTTTCTGGTTCGCTCCACGCACGTACGCACCGAGATTGACGATGTCCTCATTCTTTCGATACAAAGCGAGGTAGTCGCGGGCGAGTCCCGCAGTAGCGAGCTCCTCTTCGTTGGAAATATCGTTCCTCAGTCGGCTAATGCTCTCCAAAACGTCAATGGCTGGAAAATGGTTAGCAGTGGCTAGCTGACGCGAAAGCACGATGTGACCGTCGAGAATACCGCGTACCGCATCCGCGATCGGTTCGTTTAGGTCGTCCCCTTCCACCAGGACGGTGTAGAACGCGGTGATTGACCCCTTGTCAGAATTGCCCGTGCGCTCGAGCAATCTCGGGAGCGTGGAAAAAACAGATGGCGTATAACCGCGACTCGCCGGCGGTTCGCCCACAGCCAAACCAACCTCGCGCTGGGCCATGGCAAAACGTGTTACAGAATCCATCAAAAAGAGAACCTTCTTGCCGGAATCTCTGAAATTCTCGGCGATGCAAGTAGCCATATTGGCCGCACGCAAGCGCATGGGTGCAGACTGGTCAGAAGTCGCGACTACAACCACGGTGCGGGCCATGCCTTCCGGGCCTAGATCTTTCTCAATAAACTCACGTAGTTCACGACCACGTTCACCTACTAGAGCGATTACATTGACGTCAGCTTTAGAACCTCGAGCAAGCATGCCGAGCAAGGTCGACTTACCCACACCGGATCCTGCGAAGACTCCCATGCGCTGCCCCTCTCCAACCGGAGAAAATAGATCGATAGCTTTCACCCCAGTGTTGAACGGCTCGGTGATCCGGCGTCGCAAGAGAGGGTTAGGCACCTTACCCGTTTCCGAGCTTGGCGTTTGAAAGTGCATGCTGCCCAAACCATCAATGGGACGGCCCATGCCATCAACCACTCGGCCGAGCACTTCATTACCAGCAGGGATCTTGTTGAAGCCGGAGCTCAATTTGACGTCACATCCGGGATGCACGCCAGCCACGTCGCCCAAGGGCATCAGTAAGATCCGTTGTTCGCGGAAGCCTACGACCTCTGCGTATACCTTGACGGTCGTTCCCGGGGAAGTGATTTCGCAAACGTCCCCCAGACTCGCCTGCGGTCCTTCTGACTCGACGATCAAGCCAGTTACCTGGGCCACCTTTCCGAGGTGGCTGAGCGTATCCAAAGCGCCAACACGAGCTCCAATGTCTGAAGCCCAATCTGGAAGCATGCGGTTCATGAAGGACGCAAGCTCTCCCCTAGCTTATGAAGCTTGTTCGACAGCGTACCGTCGATCTTGCCAAAGCGGCTTGAGAGAACGCAATCTCCCCTGCGAAGCATATCGTCCGCAACAAATTCTAGTCCTGGATGCTTAGCTCGGAGATCGGTATCGAGCTCGTCGAGCATAGCGATATCCGCAGAGTGTAAGCGAACTTCCATGCGTTCGTCTTCCAAGCCCGCTTCCTTGACCACGGCTTCCACGACGGACTCGATGGCTTCCGCTGTCATTTCGAAACCGCCAAGGGTTTGCTTCACGCATTCGTAAGTGAGCGTCATGAGAGCTTCACGCGCCTCGCTCACAATCGTGGTAAACTTGTTCTCGAGTTGCGAGAAAGTGCCTTCACGCAAGGAGTTGATCTCAGAACGGAAATCGATGATCTGCTGATTATACTGGGAACTAGCGTCTTCGTATCCAGACTTGTATGACGCGTCCACTTCTTGCTTATGCAAGAGGCTATCGACGCGAGGCATACCGTCGTAGGCAACTGCCAACGAAACGAGGTTATCCTCGAGCACGAGGCGATGTTTCTTAGACTGTTTGGCCGCCACCATCTAGTGAAATCTCCTCTTGTTCTTCTAGTCGACGTACCACTTGGATAACGCGTTCCTGAGCTGCTTCGACCTCTGTCAACTTGACTGGTCCCATCATCTCGAGCTCTTCCTTCAGAGTTTCCGCAGCACGTTTCGATACCGCGTCCATGACTGCATCGCGAAGCGATTCGGTAGCGGACTTGAGCGCAATAATGAGATCGCCAGAATCGACTTCGCGCATGATGCGCTGCAAGTCGGGGAGCTCCAAACGAGATAGATCGTCGAAGCTGAACATCTTCTTGCGAATCTCCGCTCCGAGAGCGGGGTTGCGCTCTTCGATGTTGGTGAGGATAGATTTGCTGTCTTCCTTCTCCAGTGTGTTGAGCAAATCCGCAACCATGCGGATGCCGCCACTCTTGTTGAGTGTGGTCTTTTGCTTCGTATCCAAATTCTTAGAGAGAGCGTTCGCGACCTTGTTGATAAGCTCTAGCGAAGTCGGCTCCATGATGCCGAGACGCTCGATCACTTCCTCACGGACCTCGTGGTTAAACATGCCAAGGATAGGTCCAGCCTTGTCGCGTTCGAGATATGAGAGCACGAATGCGATCGTCTGAGCCTGCTCAGTCTTGATCATGTTGAAAATCTGACGCGGCTCCATCTGCTCGATTTCCTTAATGACTTCGGCAGAGTTACTGGTCGGAGCGATACGCTCCAAAATGCTAGTAGCCTTGAAGTCGCCCTTGGCAATTTCAAGGGCGCGGCGCGTGTAAAGGGGTCCACCGAGCAAGGAACCATAGCTCGAAAGAATGAAGCTCGAAAACTCTTCTACCGCGGCCTTCTGCAAGTCCGTCTCGATAGCGGATATGTTCGTCATCTCCTTACAGATGATCTCGATCGATTCGTCGTCGAATTCCTTTAGGACGTGAGCTGCGGCTTCAGGACCGATTACCACCAAGAAAGTGGCAAGGCGTTGTACGCGAGAAAGGCTTTTGTAATCAGCAGGCATGATAACTACTTCTTCTTGACTTCCTCACCTATCCATTCGCGGAGCGAGACCCCGATGTTGGCGGGCTTTTGGCGAATGAGTTCGTTCAGCATTTCTGGCGTCACCACGCTGGTGTCCTCCATCTTGCGAGTTTCCAGCATCTGGTCAGGCTGGAGCACTTCGATCGAAATTTTCTCTGGTTTGTAGCGCTTGAGCATTTGCATGAAGAAGAGGATCACGCCGATTCCGAGGATCGCGCCGACTCCGTTCTTACCCATTTCGAAGTAACGCTGGAAGTTCGCTTCTTCCTCGAGAAGCTCGCCGTGGTTTTCGAACGGATCAGCTGCGAAAGCCATTTCTTTAACCGTTACAAAGTCGGTGGCTTGCTGACCAGGTTCCAACTGGATGCCGAGGGCTGTGAGAACGATATCGGTCAATTCTTCCATTTCCTCAGGCGTGCGCTCTACCAAGTCCATCGTACCACCCACGTCCTTCATCCGCTTCGCTACCACGAGGGAAGCGGACAGGCGTTTGATCGATCCGGGGTTCTGCACGCTGCTTACTACCCGCTCATTGATCTCGAAGTTTTCGGTGCGGGTCTTGTTCTTGTCCTCGCGCTCCTTGATCGTGGAAAAGGTACCGGCTGCGGCACCGTTGCCCGGGTTATTAGCAGTGATTCCTGCTGCGGAGTTAGAACCGTCACCCGAAGTTTCGCGCTCGATTTGCGAGTCTTCGTCCGACTGGGTGGAGCGAGCTACCTGGCTTTCCGGATCGTAAATTTTTTCTGTGGTTTGAACCGATGCGGTATCGATATCTACCGCGACTCGTACCTCCGACTGGTTTGGACCGAGAACGCGATCGAGCATGGACTGTACCTTGGTCGTGAAGTAACTCTCCATTGACTTGCGGTACTTCATGACGTCGCTGCTCATGCCACCGCCGAGTCCATCGCTGCGTAGTTCTTCGCTCAATACAGTACCCATACTGTCAACGACAACTACGTCGTTCACGTTGAGGCGTTGGATAGCGTTGGCTACCAAGTGGCGAATGGAGTTAACAGTGCTAGCGGTAAGTCCTCCCCCGTCGACAAATACAGATGCGGTCGGGCGATCCTGGCCTTCGCTACGCGAAAGCAATCGGTTTTCCGGCATGACCACCATCACGCGAGCGGACTCGATGCCGTCGAACTGGGAGATGGTACGGGAGAGTTCACCCTGCACCGCACGGAGGAAGTTGGTGCGCTGTACAAAGTCGCTGATACCGAAGCTACCTTCGTCGAAGAGCTCGAAACCTGGACCGCTGCCGCCAGCAGGAATTCCTTCGGTCGCGAGCTCCATGCGGAGACGGTGGACCTGCTTCGATTCCACGTAAATTGAGTTTCCGCCGGCACCCGTTTCGAACTTGATACCCTTTTGCTCGAGCTTCGCCACGATCTTGCCCGCTTCCTCCGGAGAGAGCTTCCCGTAGAGCAACTGCATGTCAGGCTGAGCTGCCCAGATCATCATGCCGATCATGGCTAAGACGACGAGGCCCGAGGCGAGGATAAGCGAGATACGCTGGTTTGCTCCCAACGACTGCCAAATTTCCTTAAATTGTTTTCCCATAGTAGCTAGTCTCAATTGTATTTGCAGCTTAACTACACTGGCATTTTCATCAGCTCCTGGTAGGACTGAACGAGCTTGTTACGAACTTCGACCATCATGTTGAAGGCGACTCCTGCCTCCTGGCTAGCGATCATGGCTTGGTGGACGTTGTCCGCTTCTCCTAGCAGTACCTTGTTCGACTCTGCGGCAGCGACCTTATGCTTAGCATCTACTTCGCCGATGAACTTGCCGACGATCCCTTCGAAGGATTTGGCATCAGAGGTTCTGTTGAGAGATTCGGTGGGATTAGGAAACTCGACGCTTTGCAGCTTTTTGGCGTGCTCTAGCTGGTTGGTCTTGAAGAGCTGCTGCGCTGCTAAATTGGATACGGAGTCAATCATGAGAAGTGTGGCGCTATCGGTGTAGGAAATTCAGGGTCAAGAGGTGGCTTTATTACTTGCCTATCTTGAGGGCTTGTTGGGCCATTTGCTTGGAAGTGCGGACCACCTGGAGATTCGCTTCGTAGGAACGTGAAGCGGAGATGAGGTCGACCATCTCATGGGTGAGGCTGACGTTGGGCAGACGAACCATGCCTTTGTCGTCCGCGTCCGGGTGACCGGGGTTGAACACGAGAGAACCTGGAGTATCGTCAGTCTGGATGCTACGGACGTTTACGCCTTGGGCCGTCTGCATCTGCCCGTTTTGATCGCGTCCCAGCTCCAGGAGCTTCGCTTCGAACTGGACCATCTGGCGCTGGTATGGCTTCCCGTCTGGACCGCTTGTCGTATGAGCATTGGCGATGTTCTGCCCAATGATGTCCATGCGAAGCTTCTCTGCCTGCAGAGCAGAAGAAGTTGAGTCGATTCCTGGCATTAAGTTCATAGCGCGTATCTATCTATTAGAGGTGATCGTTTAGATTCGGCCGGAGATGGCGGTCGTCAGACGGTTGAGAGAGTTCGAGGTATAGTTCGCTAGGAATTCGTACTGGATGGCGTTCTTCTGCATCGCTAGCAGCTCCTGGTCGATCTGCACGTTGTTGCCGTCTGCACGTTGATTAGGAGAGTTCAGATCCTGCACCGTGCGGAACTGAAGGTTGCGGATCCCCTGCACGTCATTGGAAGCGGCGGCCCGTTTGAGCTGGGCATCAAAGCTGGTCTCAATGTCGATGCGCTTATAGCCAGGTGTTTCCACGTTCGCCAAGTTCGAGGCGATCGCGTTCTGCTTTGCGTGGGATACATCCAACAGCTTCTTGGCCAGGACGTAATTTTCGCGCTGCATCAGATCATCTATCATGCCTCGCACTAAGCAAAGCCTATGCCTGTAACTCTACAGAACCTCTTTAACCTTTCCTGTTCAGCTACTTAAAAAATTAAAAAAGATCTAAAGCTAGGCTCATTTACGCCGAGGGAAGAATTTGCCTACGGCTCAAAATCCCACTTCTCATCGTGATCGATGGTGAAACTTTCACCCAATTCGGGGAACACCTCCGTGCGTCCCACGACTCGATTTGCGGTCCAAACATAAGGACATTGTTTGGCGAAAGGAGGTACGCTAGGCATCGATATTTCCTGCTGGGTCGGCCCGGGATCGGACCCCCGCAAACAATCCGAAAGGTCTAATCCGTCCCTGCCGAGCTCGCTTTCGACGCATGCCAAGCCAAGCAAAGTCGGCCCCAAATCCGTCAGACTCATCAAGAGATCGGTATTCTCTCCTTGCTCGCCTGCGCCCGAGACGAGCATCGGCACCCGGACCGCCTCCTCATCCGGCCAACCTTTCCTGAATTTTCCGTCGACTCCGTGCATATCACCGTGGACCGAGCTAAATGCAAAAATGCCACCGTTTTCGCCCAAGGCCTCGATCAAAGAACCAATCGCTCGATCCGTCGCTTCAATGTGGGCGTAGTATCCCGAGAGCTCGCGACGGGCGAGTGCTCGATCTTCCTCGCTCTTAGACGTACCTCTATGAAGCCGCACCAGTCCCGGACTCATCGCCGCAAGACCCGATGCATCAGCGGCATACGGTGGATGAGGGGCATCAAAGCTTAGCACTGCGAAAAGCGGGCGTTCAGCCACTCGATTTTCTCGAAAACGCAAAAACCGCTGCACGAGAACATCGCTTTGATACCCCTCGAAGTGCGTCGGCTTCGGCAGCTCACTTCCATGAAGCAAAGGATCGTTTAACAAAAATCCCGACTCGAAGCCTTCCCAATGCCCGAAACCGCCTCGGCGCTCCTCGGGCACTACTACTCGAGCATGCGCCTCGCCAACAACAGGGGCGTTCGGGTCGCGCTCGAAAAGCTGCCATTTACCGAAAAATGCTGTGTCATAACCACCCTCGCTGAAGGCGTGCGCTACCGTTCGGGCATCAGCGGGCAAGGTATCGTAGTAGTCCTTCAAGCCGTTAGTCGGGGAACGTGTTCCTGTCAAAAACGCTGCCCTCGCGAAAACGCCAAAGGGGTGCGGCGTCACAGCCTGCTTAATCCATATCGAGCGATCCGCCAAACGATCCAGATTGGGAGTTCGCGCATTCGGGTCTCCCGCAAACCCGAAAGCGGACGCTCGCCATTGGGTGGTCAAGACCACCACAACATCGGGGCTCTTCGATCTCGAATCCATCTGGTCAGCCGACATGGCCCCATTTCTGATAGCCCATCGAATTTTTCCAAACGCAAAAGACAGACTTCTCAATTTCCCGCACCACAGGAAACTCCCTCGCCTGCGACCCTCAATTCACTTTCATAGGCCCAAATCGATGCTCGCACGACTTAAATGGCTCACTTTCCTATCGCTCGACGCACCGCTGGTCGCGGTGACATGGCAAGTCCTCTTCGCAAAGGAACAAGGCATCCGCCTGGCCTGGTACCATTCGGCAATCGTTTTCCTGTCAGTGTGGCTTGGATACGCCGCCGACCGTTGGTGCGACAACCTTAAAGGGCACCAGCCCCTCAGCCAGCAACACGCGTTTTACGCGAAACACAGCAGTCGCATTCTAGCGGTTTGGATATCAGTCCTCGTTTTGGCGAGTTCATTGGCCTTCTTGAAGCTCAACAGACCGCAGCTCATTCACGGATTCGTCCTCATGGGCATTGCCCTCGCCTACTCGGTTTTCGCCCAAAAAGGGAGACAACTCCCTTTCTACGCTCTTGCTAAGTCCTCTTTGACCGCCCTGCTGGTTCTCGCCAGCTCCCTGCTCTTTCTACCGTTCACAGCTAGTTCCTACCTAACAGCCATCTACGTCTGGATGCTCTTCACTAGCAACTGCCTCTATATCCGATCTTGGACTCACAGCGGCGAACAGAAAGCCGCACGGCGGGCAGGCATCCTCGCTATTCTCGTGGGACTGACAACCGTACTGGCTTTCTGGGCACGTGATTCCCAAGTCGCTGCTGCCACCTTCCTAGCTCAAAGCGGGATAGTGGCCCTGCACCTTTTCCAACATCGATTCGAGATCCCCACCCTTCGTATATCAGCCGACCTCTGCCTGCTTAGCCCTTTGCTTTTTGTTGCGTTCTAATGTCTAGCTTCGATCAACTCGCTGAGCTTTACGAGCCGCTCGAACGTCTCACTTTCGCTAGTCGCTTGCAGGATATTCGACGCTTCTGTCTTCCTTTTGCGAGGGCCCGACAACGCGGGCTTCTCATAGGCGACGGAGATGGTCGTTTCTCAGCGGAGCTTCTGGCGAGCAATCCTGACATTCTTATCGACAGTATCGACCTCAGCCCTCGCATGCAGGAATTTGCCAGACGACGAGCGGGCGATAACTCCGAGCGGCTCGAGTCGTACGTTGCGGAGGCTTTAGAATTCTCGTACCCAACGAACGCCTACGACTTCATTGGACTGCACTTCGTGCTCGACTGCTTCGATCAGGATTCGATCTGTAGACTGCTGCCGCAGCTTGAGGCTAGCCTAAAAGATGGAGGCCTGATTGCTTACAGCGACTTCCAAGCAAACAAAGCTTGGCAACGCTTCTTGGTAAAGTGCCTCTACTTTTGCTTCCGTGTGGGAGCAGGCCTTAAGACGCAAAGTCTACCGACAGTCAATTGGAGCGCTAACATTCAAATAGTTGCTGCAAAAGAGACCCTCGGGGGACTCGTTTTCAGCCAAGTACTAGAGAAAAAACAGCCGGCTACTATTGCAGCGGGTTCGGAAAACCGTTGAGGCGATTATTCAGCAAACGAAGCGTCGTTTGCAGTTCTCCCGTGTCGAGTCGTACGCTCAGATCGAGGGTCGATGCAGGGACGAAATTATTTACGAGAGCACAGTAGCGCCGATTCACCATCACCCCGAGGAGTTCTCCTGTCTTAGACAAAACCAAGTCTCCTGTTGACGGCGAAAACTCGCCGAAAATCGAACTGAATATTCTGTTCTGCATCTTAACAAAGCCCGGCGTATCCGCATCGAGCTTGAACTCGACCTCGCCGTAGTAGTCCCCTTGTCGGTTCACCAAAACAGCTTCGGCGAACTTGAAGGGTTCAATCGCGGTGAGGTACGGCTTGCCTCCCAGAAGCTCGGCCTCTTCCGGCGTCAACGGGATCACTGTAATGCGAGGATCGAGCATGAGAAATTGCATCGTGTCGGACGCAACTGTTTCGCCTCTTCGGCTTAAGTTCAGCTTCATCTGACGAACAGTGTCAGGCACAGTCTTCAAACCAAACGGCAGGCTATCCATGTGGGCTATCGCGTACACATTCGTCCCATCGCTAACGAGCACCGTAGATGTCGTTTCCTCCGTATTCACGAAGCGATTACGCATAAGCTCGATCGCGGAAAAATTCGCCCGTATCTGATTGTTCTTAAAATCGCTGAAGAGCTGATTCGCGTTGATTTCAAAATTCGAGCGTAGCTCTTGCCTCAGGTCCTGCGAACTAGCGGCGAGATCGCTCACCCCTTGTGCGAGTACGGTGGATTGTTCTTGTAGGCGTAGGCGCTCCTCACGTTCGGCAACGACTTCTCCCTTCAATGAACTGACTGAATTTTTCAGAAAAGAATTTTCCTGATCCTTCATCTTAAACTGAACATCGAGCTCCTGCATCTGGCGCTGTGTAGCGGCGAGAGCTTTGTCTCTCTCTTCTAACGCTGCTTCCTTGGCTTCGATATCAGCGAGCTTCTTTTCCAACTCTTGCTGTAGGAGACGCGACTGGGCTTGGTTCTCCAAGGCTTCCTTTTGCGTTTCTGCTAGCTTCTGGCTAACGCTGGTGTAGTCGGTGCGCACTGCCGTGACTTGATTCTCCAGCTCTTCCGCTTCGCGAGCGAGCGCCTCTCTCTCGGCCGCAAGCTCCCGTTCGCGTTGCTCAGCTTCAGTAAGAGTATTCTCCAGATTTTGGATACGCTGTTGACGCTGCGAAAGCTCTTCCTCCCGCTTGGCGATCTCAGCCGCCTTGGCTTCCAGGTCCTCCGTCAGCTCATTGCGCTCGGCCTGCTCTTCCTCCAATGAGAACTTCAAGGTGTCGAGAAGGTCCTGCTCCATCATGGCCATAGTGGATACGTTAACGCTATCTGACTCGGAGCTCGGAGCCTCTGACGGCGGCGGAGGTTCTTCCTCCGTCTTCCACATGGAGATAATGGTGAGCAACAAGAAGTCGCAGAGAATGAGTAGTAAGGTCTTGTTCATCGCGTTCGCCGTGTGGCGCGTTTACGACTCTTCCGAGAGACTGGCGATTTGCGCCTGGCCCTCCATAATGAGCTTGGTTTTGTAAGGTCGCACCAGACGGATCTTCACGATCGCCACACAGAGGATACCGAAGAGATTCGAGGAGTATGCGGCGAGCAGGTTGTGGTCGACGAGGTTGATCACCTGCATCACCAATGCGATACAAGTACCCGCGATACCAACATAAAGTCCGCTGTCGAAAAGGTTCTCTTCGTTCTCCATGAGCTTTAGCTTCACAAGCGAATTGAGTGAGCGCTTTTCAATCTCTCGCACCTTGAGCATGCAGATGAGAAAGACCAATGCCTGGAGCAGGAAGAAGAAGGCGATGGTGATTAAGGTTGCTGGTTGCATAGATGTGGTTGAGGTGGTTTCGACAATTTGGATTTCCCCATCGACCTGAGTGAGGACGGGCATGACAAAGTTAAAATCGTAGCCTTCGAACGAGCCGGCGGCAGAGAGATAAGGTTCGCTCAATACCGCAAATATTAACACGGACGCAGCGGCTCCGAATATGCGCTGAGTGAAAGCAAGAACCGGCGAAATGGTTTCTCGGTAGAAACGACCAAAAAGACTTATACCCCATAAAGCGACGAAAGAGCCGAGGAAGAAAGAACCGTACTTGATCGCCAACGAAAGCTGCGGGTTCTTTAAACTGTAGGGAGACATAGCTGCTTGGACGATCGACGCAAGCGAACCGGATCTCTCGACCGCTTGGATCTCGATCGGGAGCAGCTCGCGCAGCGCCAGCTGGTATCCATCGACCCCAGCTGCGAGGGAGGACTCCAGCCGCTCGAAGCCTAAATCGCCAAATTCTTCCAGGTAGGAAAACAGGTCATCCAGAACCTCGGCGTTGAGGCTCATGGCAAATACCAGGGCTTGCCGATCGCTTTTGCGATGTAGCAGAAAACGCAGCCGCTTCAACTCGTCGCCCGTCTGAACCTTGAAGAAAACTTCTTTGAGTTGCCCCCAATCGAAAACTCGCAACAGAGACAATGTATCGAGGTAAAAGTCCTCCAGCGTGCCGATGTTGCCGGTCGCCTTGGCATCGAGTATCAAACCTCTCAGCTCGGCTCGAAGAGAGTCGCTGAAATGGTCACCTTGAGCCAAAAGCCCAAGCCCAAGTAATGTGACCTCCAGCGGACGGCCTGAGGTGCTCGTGACGGGGAAGAGGCGGCGATAGGTCGTGAACTCCCCGGTTGCGAGCAGATCCTTGACTAGCGGGTTACGAGAGTTCTCCAAGAGCCCCGAAACCGCGGCGAGACAGGGTTTCGCGAGCAGAATCCCTAGGGTTCCCGGCTCGGAGGAATAGTCCTCGAGCGGTACCGACTTGAGAGCCGCCTCCAAAAAGGGGTCCCAAGCCCCCCAACGCGCCAACTGAGGATTCGACTCCAGCTCCATGCTGACTTGGGAAACCAGCAAGGCAGCCTTGGCTTCCTCGAGCTCCATCGCCGCATCCCCTATCAAGCGAGCTGCTCCGTAGTTACCATCCAGCAATAAAGCACGCCCCTGCTCCGAAACGCTCGGGCCTGAGAGCCCGGCTTCGCGAATAACCTGAAAGGGTACAGACTTGAATCGCGATGGAACCATCCACCCGAACGCGATAATCAATACACCCAAGAACAGCAGAAAACTGCCTGCAATGTTGTGCGATCGGTTGGTTTTAGGGTCCGTTGACATGCGCTAAAGGGAGCGAAGAAAGAATTTGATCTAGATTTGGCCTAAGTGTTGGTTAGGTCAAAAACGAAGACCAATGGTACTACAAATAGTTCAATACGGGGATAAAGTGCTGCAAAAAGCCGGCGAGCCAATCACGGAGTTCGACGATGAGCTGCGCACCCTCTTCGACAATATGGTGGACACGATGTACGAAGCAGAGGGCATCGGATTGGCCGCTCAACAGGTAGGATTGACCAAACAATTCTGTGTTGTCGATCTGACTGGCTGCGATCCGGATTTCGAATACACTCTCGACGGGGCAAAACCGCCTCTCGACCTCTTCATGCCAATCGGAATGTGCAACCCACAGGTCGAAGTCATTGGCTCCGAACCCCTGGCCTACGAGGAAGGTTGCCTATCATTCCCTAACATTCGTGGCGACGTGGAACGCGTCGAAAAGATTCGCTGTGAGTACCAAGATATCCATGGAAATCCCCATGTGATCGAGGCTGACGGCCTCTTCGGCCGCTGTATCCAGCATGAGGTCGACCACCTGCACGGCATCCTCTTCACCGATCGAATGCGGAAAAAGGTGCTGAAGAAAATCCAGCTACCCGTCAACGCACTCAAGACCAAGACGCTACAGCGATTAAAGCGACGCGGAGCATAGGCACTCAGCCTGCTCCGAAAGCGTCCTCACGATAAATGGACAAAAGAAAAGGCAGGTCCCCGCAATTCGGACCTGCCCTGTAAAGGTGTGCTGCCTCCTCTAATTAAAGGAGATCCGCTGCCAGTTCCGCGAGCAACGAACGCTCGCCCTTCGTGAGCTGCACGTGCGCGGCGATTCCTTGATCCTTCATTCGGTTCGAACAATAGACCAGTCCGTTGCTTCGCGAGTCGACGTAGGGATTGTCGATTTGAGCGGGATCGCCAATGAGTACAATCTTCGATCCCTCGGAAATACGAGTGATCACCGTTTTGACTTCGTGTGGCGTGAGCTGCTGAGCTTCATCGAGAATAAAGAATCGATTAGAAATAGAGCGGCCGCGAATGAAGCAAAGCGCTTCGATTTCTACGAGGCCGCTATCCAAGAGTTTTTCGTAAGGCTTTTGCGGACCTTTCCCAGGAACCGTAGATTCCTTGTCCTTCATCTTGTTTCTCTGACGCTTGTTTTCGAACTGCGGCTCCTTTGGCTCGTTGCTCGGGATCAAAACCTCCAGAGCGTCGTAGTAAGGTTGCAGCCAAGGGTTCATCTTTTCTTCCAAGGTGCCCGGAAGAAATCCGATCTCCTTGCCAACTCCAATCACCGGACGAGATATTGAAACTCCGTCGTATTTGCAATCCGAGGACGAAACTGCCTGATGGATCGCACACACTGTGGAAAGCAAAGTCTTTCCCGTGCCAGCTTTTCCATAACAGGTGATGAGCGAAATGGTATCGTCCAAAAGCGCATCCATGAAAAAGCGTTGCTCTAAATTCCGTGGGCGGATCGGCACGCCTCCCGGAGCTTTAACGTATTCCGGGATAATGAGCTTTCGCAATACTCCGTCTCCGTAGTGCCTGGCCGGCATCGTTTTACCTTCATCGGAAACAAGCAGTACGTATTCGTTTACGAATAGTTTGTTCTCTTCGTAATCCACGAGCTCGAATGCGCCTTCAGACGCGAAACGCTGTAGTTCGTATTTCGATACCTCTAACTTTCGATACGATCGAAACTCCGGCTCTTCAGGAGCTTTGTCGTTCAGGTAATCCTGCGACTCCAACCCGACTGCCCTTGCCTTGAGCTGAACGTTTATATCCTTGGATACCAGGATGGTCGGAGGGGGAAGATTTTCCTGCACGAACAACGCCGCGGCAATAATTCGGTTATCCTTCTTCTCGAAGTCCAGCAGAGACTTAAACTGCTTGAATCGTTCTGGAACCTGCTGCCCCGAGTCGTGTATGTATTTGTTAATTACAACTGACAAGGTCCCTCCCGTATCAAGAGTGACGCCTTCGGCCATCGACCGCGAATCCGGCAGAAGCTCCCTCAGCATCCGATGGACTCGACGGGCATTCCTACCCCGCTCAGAGCTTTGCTCCATCTTGATAGAATCCAATTCTTCCAATACTTCGATCGGAATAACGAGATTGTTGTCGTCGAATTTGAAGATGCAGTGCGGATCATGAATCAAAACGTTTGTATCCAGAACATACGTTTTTACGCGATTCACGGCAGACTTGCGTGACTTCAATTTGGAAGAACCGGCAGGTGATCCCATGTACCAACAAACCTAATACAGATCATTCGAATGTCCACTAAGAAATTCGTTACATTCGTTTTTCATCTAAAACGAAAGCGTCACGCGGACACACAAAACTCCTTGCAGGAAACAATCCCTCCAAGGAGCTATGGCGTGACTTTCAACCGTCACAAAAGCAGTTCGCGTGCCCAACTTGTGAAACGCCACGACTCTGCTCTAAAAATTCAGAGAGAACAAAATCTAGTGAATCCCACCCGCGACATAGGAGGCATAATCCAAGCCGCCCCCGGCGAATGCATGGCCTTGTATATCAATAAGAACCACCTGCTCGCGAGTCGCACCCTCAACCGTCCTGAGAACAACGAACTCGTGGAAGCCTGAACGTTGCGGTACGCCTTCCAAAGTTCCGTCCGCCGAATTGAATACGAACCCGGCCGGCAAACGGCTTTTCTCCCCGTTGGCGTGTTTCCCCACTGCACAGCGTTCAGCAGATTTCGAGTCAGATGAAGCCAGGTCATAGCTGAAGCGCTCCCCAACCCTAGTGAAAACGATAATGCAACTGCTACTCCCACAATCGCTTTCGCTCAAGGTCACCGCAGGGCAAGGTTCCGCGGTGCCGCTGGCCTGCGCAAAGCTCAAAGGTGAACTTGCAGCAGCAAGGGCAGCGATAGAGAGGGCGGCGCGCGAAAAGGGGTGTTTTTTCATCGTTAGACGGGTCAGAGGCTACTAAGCGAAACGACTTTTCGAGCCCTCGAGCTGACGCTTCGCTTGATTGATACCTTATTTATCGGTGCCTCGCTGCCTGATTCAAAAGCCCTATTTCATTCCAGCACTATTCGCACCGATTTCAGGGAATACGTGGCCTCAACCACCTAGAGAACCATGAGCCCTCACCGAATTGCCCCTATTACTAGCTACGCAACCGGGCCGGTGCCGCACCCTTCCTGCCCTTCGAAACCGTACTTCTCGAGCATATCCCCAATGATTCCAGGCAACGAATCACGGTTTTCAGCACTACCTCCAAACTCCGCGCTACATTGCACGTAACCTACGATCGAGGAAGGACTGGCCGAGCGTCCAGCTGCTGACAAATGGGTTTGCACGCACTCGTAGGCACCGAGCCAAGCAGCAAGGTCGAAATCTGATTCGTCCACGAGAGTCCGCAGTTGCCTCATAAAACCGTCAACTCCATCCGGCTCCCTCACCAATCCCTCCGCTAAGGTGTCGAGGGTGCGGGAGCTCTTGAACCCCTCGGCCAAAAGCAGAAGCGACCGCTCCGACGCACCGGAGGCTAGAGCTTTAACCAGCGAACGCTCCCAAGCCATAGATTGGGAACGTATGGTTCCGCATTTCGCGGTGACAGCATCAAGCAAGGTTTTAGGTAGTGCAGATTGACTCATGGGGGCCTTAGCTTCGAGCGATGAGGCGGTCTTTGGCGAGTCCGAAAAAGAGATGGACTGAGCGTGGGAACCCTAGAGGTTTCTGGTCAAGCGGAACGACAAGTCTCGAGAATCACCCTCGAGCCGAAACCCATCGGCTCTGAGGCGCATGCGCGAAACGCTGCGGGCATCGAAGAACTCCGACTCAGCCGTTTCAGCGGAACCTGGTGAATCTATAGATACGGTCCTCAAGCTCAAGTAACCTTGCTCCCGCCCACTCATGCTTTTCTCGAATTCCAGCGAACCTACGAAGTGCTTGGAGGTTTTCTGCTCCATACCGGATAGTTTAAGGACTCCTTTGACGAAACCGCCTTCATTGCGAACTTCAGTGATCACAAGCTGCACGTCTCGCGAGTCCGCAGCATCTTCGCCCATGATCGCGAGTCCATCGAAGAATGAACCCTCGGCCAAAGCCATCTTGACGCGTTCTCGCTGACGCTCGTTTTCTCGCCTCAAAGCGAACAACTCGTCCTCCTCGCGGGCCCTCATCCGATCAATTCGTGCCACATAGTTTTGCGCCTCTGAAGAGTGGGCGTCGTAGACCTTAGCAAATTCCGGAGAGTGGATGTCATAAGCGTTCTCGCCGAAGGCGTACCTCGGCTCGCCTTCCGGCCATTCAAGGTCGCCCTTGTAGCCACTCACCCGTATACGAGCTAAATCCCACTCTAACTCTTCGTCTTCCCGCTTCAAAGCGTACGTCACGCGCAGAGGAAGCACCTCCTCCTTGCGGGCGGAAATCTCGTAAAGTCGATCCCAAGGGCGATCTGGATAGTTGCCTATCTCCTCCGGAAAGTGGTCACGAGCATACCTTAGCGATTCGAGAAGCGAACCTTCATCGTAGCCCTTGTCCCCCTGCAATCGGGATTCCAATACGGGTCGGTACAAGTTTTCGCGGAGGCGGGCCCCCACCACGGCATGCAGCCGAATCTCATTCTCCGAAACGCGCCTTACCTCGCTGTCTACCCACTGCATTTGATAGAGCCCCTCTTCGTCGAAATCGCGAAGCGCATGGATGCCAATTTTCTCGATCTCTAGCAACAGGGCCGAGCCATCGATATCTCGACCGTCGTAGTACTCAATAATTTGCTGTTTCCATACCGCGAGAACACCGGCAAGACCTACCAAGACTAGCCCCGCAGCGACCGCCATAGAGTGAGTAACCCGCCAGAGTAAACTGGGCTTCGGCATCTCCACTACCTTTTCGACGACCTCCTTCTTGGCCGCTACCTGTTCTCCTTCGCCAGTTTCCTCGCCAATGAGCTCGTCCCCGGCTTCCTCCTCGGAACTTTCACCATCCTCGCCGCCTAGCTCAGAGAGGCTATCATCGAAATCGTCGAGTGAAATTTCGTTCTCAAATGGATCCTGAAGGGCTGTTTCCCCTAACCGATCTTCAGATTCTTCCTCAGTTGCAGCCTGCAAATCCTCATCGGGCGGCTCTTCATCCAAGATTTCGATAGGAGCTGGCGGTGGAGGAGGCAAATCTCCCGCTCGATCTGCTACATTTCCTGGAGCTGGGATGTCCTCCTCTTCGTCTTCGATCACCGCGATGGCCTCCCCATCAGCAGTGATTAGGGAAGACGGATCGGGCAACGAGACAACTTCGTCGTCATCGTCGTCCGTCGCCTCCGCCATCATCGCATCTGGCGATGGCATGGAAACGATTTCATCGTCGTCATCATCGATGACGTCAAGCAAAGCGCTCGCCCCTTCAGCTGGCTTTTGTGAATCTCCGTTTAAGAGACTGCCGGCCTGCATCAGCAATTCTTCCGCGGACGGAACGGCGGGAGCAGCTGACGACTCCGCCACGCTCTCCTGCGCTTCATCCTCTTCCTCATCGACTTCGACAAGCCCAGGAACTTCAGGAACCGGCATCGCCACCACTTCCTCTTCGTCATCTTCGACGACATCCGCGGAGGGCGAGTCCGGCTCCAATGCTACAGAGCCCTCATCCCCTTGAGCTTCAAGGAGGCTCGAAATATCTTCTTCGTCCAAGTCTTCGTCTACTTCGACTAGGCTGGGCACCCCGGCCGCTTGGGATGCGTCTTCGGACTCGGCATCCTCCTCACCGAGATTGTCTGCCATGAGATCCTCCGGAGAAGGAAGTTCGATCAAATCCTCTTCCTCCTCTGCTGACGTTTCCGCTGCTTCTACATCCGTTGCCTCAGGCTCATCGGACACTTCTTCATCGTCAGGGATTTCCTCAAGCCCTTGAATCGCTTCTTCGTCGGAAGCATCTTCTTCTGCTTCCTCGAGGACAGATGCCAAAAGCTCCGAAACATCCTCACCTCCAGCATCTCCGTCGATTGCTGCGGGATCCGAATCAGGCTCTGCTTCCGCAAGGGTTACACTCTCGCCGAAGGATTCCGAATCAGAGACAGTTTCTTCCGAATTCTCCGACACGTCGAGGGATTCCTCCGAAGTCACATCAGATGACGAATCATCCTCTTCTTCAATCGCTTCCAACAAAGCGGAGAGGTCTTCATTCTCCTCCTCGGCTTCTGAGACGGCTACTTCTGGCTGAGGCGCTTCGTCCGCATCCTCGAGCGTAGCGGTTGATTCATCAGAAAGATCATCGATAGCCGATTCCAATGCAGGTTCTGCTTCGTCTTCCTCTTCTAGAACCGAGTCCAGCAATTCAGACAAATCTTCTTCGTCTTCAAGCGATACCTCCTCGACTGCTTCTTCCTGATCCGAGGAGAAGAGCACCTGTTCATGTCCCTCTGCCGATGACGTAGGTTCTTCCGAGCCAAGGTCCGACTCGTCCTCGCTCGGAAGGCTTTCAGTTTCCGCCTCAGCTTCGATTGCCTTCGACGGAGCTTCCGATTCCTTAACTGACGAAACCTCTGGTTCGGAGACCGAAGCCGCCTGAGCAGCAGGCTCCGTGTTTGGTTCCAAAGGCTCCGAATCGGGTTCTTCCGCTTTTGCGGTCGTGGTTGGCTTGACCTCCGAAGGTGAAGGGGCCTTGGCAGGAATCGCCGATTCGGCCTGCGACGGAACCGGGTCTGCCGGAATTTCGAAGTCGGAAGAGCTCAGAGCCGAAGCTGGCTCGTCTGATGGATGACTCGCGGACTGAAGAGGCGCTGCGGGTTCAGCCTTTGGCTCCAATGGTTCAGATCCAGTGGTGTCTTCCACAGCAGGGACTTCGCGAACGGGCTCAGTCTCTTGGCTAGATTCGGACGATTCTGGAGCCCTGGCTCTCGAAGGCTCGGGATCCGCTGGGATTTCGAAATCGGTAGGTGGACTCGGGAAAGCAGCGCTCTCCTGCGCCGAGCCATCGTCATCTGCGTTCGGATCAATCGAATTACGCAGAGAGTCGTCCGGATCCTCCATTTTGAACAACTCGTCGGAGTTGCTTGAACTCTCCGCAGATTCCTCTTCGTCAAGATCTACAAAGCCGCCCGCTTCGTAGTCTTCGACCTCGTCCATCAAGTCATCGATGACGTCATCCAATCCCATGGAGCCCAGTTCCGAGTCGATCTCCGCGAAAACATCCGCTCCGAGGTCATCCTCGCCTAAAACTCTGCTCGGAGCCTGTTCCGGCTTATTCTCGATTCTCTGAACTGGCTGCGGCTCAACGTCATCTTTCACAGGCGGAGTTTCCTCCACACCCTTGGACGGCCTATTTGCCGGAGGCGATTCACTGCCCGCACTTGGCAGGTCATCGATTTCGAAGACATCTAGCTCGCGATCCGACTCGTCAAAATCCGCTCTAGGATCGGGCTTCGGCTCCTTCTTTCCGAAGTCTTGCACTTCGGCACTGGAATCAGTTGCTTCAACCTGTCCAGACGCAGTACTCCCCTCCTTGGAAGCAGCACTTTCTTCGCGCTCAACTTCCAAGTCCGATATGTCGAACTCGAAGTCTGGAGAATCCGATTGAGTCATTTACGTTTTTCCCGGAAAAAGCGGTCAATATTAGAAGTGGGGACCGCACAATCCTCTATCGGCTACTATCCTGCCTAATTTAAGGCGAATCTCAAAAGCCGGAGAATCGGCCCCTACTTCTTTCCCTTCAATATGAGCGACTTACAGATCCAAGATCTTCAGATAAAACAGACTTTTCTCGAACGGCACATCGAGGAGCAAGACCGCGTGATCTACGCCATGCAGTCCGAGCTCGAAAAAATCCGCAAAGAGATTGAAAGCCTCAAGCAGCGTGCCGAATCCACATCAGATGGTAGCGACATGCCAGCCAACGAAAAACCTCCTCACTATTGAGGCGGATTTTTCTAATCGACTGAGCCCGAACAGCCTACCAGTAAGAAGAGCTCCCAATGGAAGTTTCTTTCGTCGTTCCTGTCTACAATCACCTCGCCCTGACTCGGGAGTGCCTCGACTCTATTGAAGCCACTGTCGAAGGAGTCGAATATGAAGTCATCATCGTTAACGACGGCTGTGACGAAGAGACGGCCGAAGGACTGCGAACCCTCGTTCTCGGCTGCAAAAGAGCGAAATTGGTCGAAAACAAGACCAACCAAGGATTCGCCCACGCCAACAACCTCGGCGCTATTCACGCTCGAGGCGAAATATTGGTACTCGCCAACAACGACCTAAAGTTCCGGCCAGGATGGCTCCAGCCCATGCTCGAAGGGCTGAGGTCCGACGCAAAGATAGGAATCGTCGGTAACATACAGTACAGCGTGGCTACGGGTAAAGTTGACCACGCCGGCGTTAACTTCGACCCAAAAGGAAATGCCATTCACCTGCGCAAGCGTCCTCGAACAATCGTTGGAGCTCCTCGCTACACGGAATTTAAAGCGGTCACCGGAGCCTGCTGTGCGATACGGCGCGAGCTTTACGAAGAAGCTGGTGGCTTCGACGAGGCATTCGTCAACGGAGGCGAGGACGTGGATCTCTGCTTCCGAATTACGCAACTCGGACACAAGATCCTCGTGGCCAATCGAAGCGTTGTCGACCATCACGTCAGCGCCACGAGACGGGAGCCCAACCGGGAGGACGAATGGAACTCCCGTCTTTTGCAGAATCGCTGGGGCAAGGAATTGGCAAGCCTCGCCGCGGCCAGCTGGCCAAAGGCATACCTTAGGCAGGTCTTCCATGCTCGACATTGGAAAGCCATCGACTGGAAGCTGCTTAAAGAGGCTCTACCAAGGTACTTAAACCTCAAAAAGAGCCCCGCAGAGCCCGCGCTCTACCACGCCTTCTGCGAGCAGGAGAGAAATGAAAGACACTGGCGCTCAACCCTCGATGGGTTGACCGATGAGGAAATTAAGCGAGAGGAGCGCGAGCGACACTCCTCCCCTTTCAGAGACCAATACAGCTACAAAGGACTCTACGCCGAGGATACGGAATTCCTAGGCGTCTGGATCCGAGAGTTTGCGTCGATCAGCATCCCCCGAGGGGCGTTGGTTTCAAAACTCGGCATATCAGGATTTTCTCACGATAGCTGCAGCGGCCACGATTCCGGAAAGATTGGCCTCGCTATCAAAATAAACGATGCCGCCATCAATGCTTCTTACCCAATCGCTCCAGGCTCGTTCCATCTCGAATTCGAGAATCTGCCGGCACGGGCGAGCGACAAGACAGAACTGGAAATCATCCTGCTCGGCGTCGAACGGACCAACGCTTACGCCTACCTCGGACGCAAGCTAGCTAAAGCCTCTTTCCTGCCCAAATTGCTACGCTCTTCTTTCGCCAAATACCGCGAGCAAAGGTTGAACAAGAGACTCGCTATCCACGGTATCCACATCAACGGCGAGGATGTCTTCGATTTCAAAAAAGACCCAACAAACCCGCTCAATACAGACTATGTGATCAAGCACTCTCGGATGGGAGTCAACCTCGTGGGTTGGTTCAAGGCCGAGCTCGGAATCGGCGAATCCGCCCGTGTCGCGGCCAAGGCTCTACAAGAAAGCCAGCTCCCATTTTCGCTCGTCAACTTGAAGGTCAATTGTCTCGCGTCCCAAGGCGACCAAACGTACGCGAACGAGTTGAGCGACTCCAATCCGAACCCCATAAACATCTTCCACATCGACGCGCCCCAGAGCGCTGATATCGACCATCACCACGGGCTGGATTTCAGAAAGGACAAGTACAACATAGCATACTGGGCATGGGAGCTTCCAGACTTCCCCGACGAGTGGACAAAGTACATGCGCTACTTCAACGAAATTTGGGCACCCTCAAACTTCGTTCGCGACTCCATCGCCATGAAGTCTCCCGTCCCCGTCTTGACTGTACCCCACTGCATCGACTTCTCCATTCCCGACCGCGACTATCGCAAAGAGCTAGAACTCCCCAGCGACAAATTCCTTTTCACCTTCGCCTACGACCTCAACAGCTACCAAGAGCGAAAGAATCCAAAGGCAGCGATCGAAGCCTTTCGCCAAGCCTTTGCTGGGAGCGATCGGGCCAACGACGTCGGCCTAGTACTCAAGGTCCATTCTGCTGCCAACAACCCAAAATCGTATAACGGGCTGCGCGAGCTCCTGGCCGGAATCCCTAATTGCTACCTCATCGACAAAACGTTGTCCCGTGAGATGACCTACGGTCTCATGAAAGCTTGCGACAGCTATATCTCCCTCCACCGTTCCGAAGGATTCGGCCTAACCGTCGCTGAAAGCATGCTGCTCGGGAAACCAGTCGTTTCCACAAACTGGTCCGCCACCAGCGAGTTCGTAAACGCCAGAAACGGCTGTCCCGTCAATTTCAAGCTCATCCCCCTTACCCAAAACCATGGTCCGTACAAGGTCGGCCAAATTTGGGCAGACCCCGATTCCGTACACGCAGCCAGCTACATGTACAAACTGGTCTCCGATTCGGACTACGCAAATGAGCTGGGAATACACGCTCGAGCAAGCATCAAGGAGCTCTACTCGAGGGAACGAATCGCCAGCATATATCGAAAACGACTGCGCGCGATTTCCCTTTGGTGATAAGAGAACGCTATACAAACGCGTACTTGGAAATCACGTACAACGCGCGAAACCCATCTCGAGCCCCAATTTTCTTCCCATCATCGAAGGTGCGACGAGCGTAGGTGATCGGAACTTCCATGAAGGTCAAATCCATCGCCGCCGCCTTCGCGGTGATTTCAGGCTCTACCCCGAAACGATCCTCTGTGAGCTCCATTTCGTCGAGCACAGCCTTAGGAAACATTTTATAGCACGTTTCCATGTCCGTGAGCTTCAACCCTGTGTAAAAATTTGAATACATCGTCAGGCCGGCATTCACGGTCCGATGCCAGAAGGGACTGATCGACTTGATATCAGGGTGCAGGAAGCGAGAGCCGTAAATCACATCGGCTTCGCCTGCTTCTAGTAGTTCAAGCATCGCCCCGAGCTCGCGCGGATCGTACTCGAGGTCCGCATCTTGGAAAACGACATATTTACCTGTGGCCGCTTGAATTCCGCTCCTCAAGGCCGCCCCTTTCCCCCGGTTCACCTCATGCATGACGATCACATCGATATCACCCTTCAACCCCTCGTCCAAAAGCTCTCGAGTTCCGTCCGTCGAATAATCGTCCACCACCACCAGTTGAAGATCACAGAGGCCGCATCCGCGTATGGCCGCGACAACAGAGGCTAGCGTCGAAACCTCATTGAAAACTGGAATGATGATTGAAAGTAACGGCATGTGGGTCGCAGGTTTCCGGCCGAATTCGCCGCAACGTGAGCGTTCACTCCTTCCTTACCCGCTGCCCTCACCTTGTCCATAACTTTCCCGAAACGGATGGACAACGGGGGGCAATTGGCATTGCACATAGACAATCGCAAGGAGACGCTAGCATCCGCTTTCCCATCAATTCCCGCTACTTTGAACGTACTATTCGTCAACTATGGAGACCTCAGGTCAAACAGCCTGAACCACATAGGGCCTTACGCAAATGAGCTGAGCGCCCTCGGTCATTCATGCACCGTCATACTCGATGGAGAGAAGTGCGCTACTGAGCTACAGTCTCATTCCCCGCTATTCGCACACTACACGCACGGAGAGATGGCAGCAGGGATAGAGCTTTTCGGAGACGCAAAACCTGCTGACATAATTCACGCATGGACACCTCGCGAAATCGTGCGGAAGAGCGTCCAAAACTACCTTAGCCACCATCCAGCTGCTCGGCTGGTAGTTCACTTGGAGGACAACGAGGAAGAAATCCTAGAAAGCGCCTATCAAAGTCCCATCGAGATACTTCAGAAGAAGTGCCTCAGCTTTCCAGATTCCGATTGGAATCAATTGTTGTCGCACCCCCTTTTGTATCGCGAATTCCTTTCTCAAGCCGACGGCATCACGCTTCTTCGCCCAAGCCTTAAGAAACTCATTCCAGTCCCAAAGTTCTGCAGAGAGATCAGCCCTATCGTGCAAACCGACCCGCCACTCGCGTCCGAGAAAGCGAAAGCGTTGCGCGAGAAACTCCAGATAAAGGAAAACGAATACGTCATAGCGTTCCCCGGAGGAGTTACGTCGAGCAACCGCTCTGACATCCGTGACCTTTTCCTAGCCGTAAAGATCATCAACGATAGAGGGACTCCTTGTCGCCTCATAAAAACAGGGCCGAGCTGTCCGGACCTCCGCGGCAGTTTCTCCTTTCCGCTTGAAGAGATCTGCATCGACCTCGGCTACGTCGCCAAAAAAGACGTCCGAGCCCTACTCCAGATGGCAGACATCCTAGTTCAGCCTGGAAAAAGGAACGCGTTCAACGAAGACCGATTCCCATGCAAAATACCAGAGTTTCTGGCGTCCGGGACCCCCTGCATCATCCCTTCGATGTACGCCCCTAGTGGATACTCTGGTCCAACATTCTGCTCTTACCTCGAAGAAAGCTCACCATCGGAAATCGCAGAACGAGCGATGGAACTATTTTCTGACCATAAAGCGAGAGAATCACTTTCCGCCGCCGCAAGCCATTACGCCGAAGAAACCTTTTCACCGTCTCCGAACGTCAGAAACCTGATCGAATTCTACCAAGAGATCAAGGACTCCGATGCAAGTTCGAGAAAGCCAGAATTATACGCCCCCTCAAAAGCTGACAATTCAGACCCTCGAACAATGGAGGAGATAGCCACACTAAAACAGCAGCTATCAAACGAGAAGGAAACATCTCACGAACTAACCCGACGTTGTAACGAAATAGAGGACCAGCTCGGCGCAACCCTTGCCCAACTTGCCGAACAAAAAGACCGGGTGCGAAGAATGCAGGCTTCTTTCTCCTGGAAAGCGACGTCTCCCTTGAGAGCACTCAGACGTCGCTTCTTCGACAAACAGGCATTTCTACCCCCTCAACAGCCGGTTTCGAAATCAGATGAGGAAGTGGAGAAGGACCAACTCCTACCTGCAAACCACCCCTCTCTTCACAAAGAATACTATCTTTTCGTACGAGCGGACAAATTGCGTATCCAGAATATCCTAGATTCGCCTTCACCTATCGATCCTAAGGAGCAGCCGAGGATATCTGTCCTTCTGCCTGTTTACAACGTAGCCGAAAAATGGCTAGAGAAGTGTATCAACTCGGTTCTGAGGCAAACCTATACCAACTGGGAATTATGTATTGCCGACGATGCATCTGACCTGCCGCATGTACGAAAATTAATCAAACGCTATCTCGCGAAGGATAACCGAATAAGGGCAATTTTCAGGGAGGTTAACGGACACATCTCACTTGCCACAAACTCGGCTTTTACGCTCGCTAGCGGTGATTTCATAGCCCTGCTCGACCATGACGACGAGCTCGCACCACACGCGCTCATGCGAGTGGCTGAGTGCATATTAGAAAACCCATCCGCAAAGTTAATCTATTCGGATGAAGATAAGATAGATGAAAACGGGCTAAGGCACGGTCCTCACTTTAAGAGCGACTGGAACTACGACTTGTTTCTAGGTTGCAACATGATCAGTCACCTAGGCGTCTATCACAGGGAATGCTTCGAAAAAGTGGGAGGCTTCAGAAAAGGGTTCGAAGGCGCTCAAGATTGGGATCTCGCACTACGAACGATTGAATTGATAAATCCCCAACAAATCTTCCACATCCCGGAGATTCTGTATCATTGGAGGAATATCGAAGGATCCACCGCCCACAGCTTAGACCAGAAAGGCTATGCTAGTGACGCTCAAAAACGTGCAATCGAGTCACACCTAGAACGAATCGGCGTCACTGCAACCTTGGAAAGCGTAGACAATATAGACTGGAAGGTAAACTATGCCATTCCTAACCCGTCGCCGAAAGTCTGTATTGTAATCCCTACTAAAGACAGGTTAGACTTACTCAAACCGTGCATTGACAGCATCATCGAGAAAACAATCTACGACAACTATGAAATCGTTATCGTAGATAACGACTCAAAACAGCCTGATACACTTTCATACTTCTCTAACCTAAAGCGGTTAAGTTCCATTCGCATCATAACTGACAAAGGAGATTTCAACTACTCTAGGATTAACAACCGTGCAATAGAAACCTGCGAATCAGACCTCATCTGCTTACTCAACAATGACACCGAAGTAATCAACTCAGGTTGGTTGAGGGAGTTGGTGCAGCACGCCCATCGCAAAGAAATCGGAGTCGTAGGAGCAAAACTCCTATTTCCTCATGACCATGTACAACACGGAGGAGTTATCATGGGAGTTGGCGGCATTGCCGCACACGCATTTAAATACCTGCACCGTACCGACGATGGTCACATTCATCGTGCCCATTTAGTCAGTGGATACTCCGCCACAACTGGGGCTTGCATGATGTTCAGAAAAGCGACTTGGAAGGCCGTAGGGGGTCTCGACGAAATCAACCTCCCCATATCTTACAACGATGTAGATTTTTGCCTCCGAGTCGGACAAGCGAATCTCCGAACTATCGTTACTCCATTCGCTTTGCTTATACACAAGGAATCCGAAAGCAGGGGTTCTCCAACTAGCGACGCCCACGGGAGCCATAGGTTTCAGCGCGAAGCTCAATTCATGGAGTCGAAATGGGGGAGCCAAATAAAGCGTGACCCGTACTACAACCCAAACTTTACCTGTGAACGCGAAGACTTTAGCTATTCGTACCCAAAATCTACTTACCAAAAACAGGAGTTCACATGCAACTGCTCGTCTTAACCGTCACAATACTGCTAACACTTTGCCTGACTCCTAAAGGGTACGCAACTGCTAGTGTATATGTAAGCCCCAATGGGTCCCCAAAAGCTGAGGGCACAAGAATCAAACCCTACACCATTCTTGAGGCGATACGGAGAGCAGAAATAGGAGAGGTAGACGAAATAATACTGACCGACGGTACTTATGAACTCTTGGAAACCATAACCCTATCAATCCAACGACAATCTTCACCCAAACTCTTGATCAGGGCTGAAACTCCCGGTAAAGCTATCGTCAGCGGTGGTACTAGACTGAAAAATCCAAAAAATGAGAAGAATAACGTATTGACGTACTCGACCGACCTCGACCCGACTCTTAAAAATTCTAGAGACCTATACATCGGTAATTCACGAGCGATACGCGCTCGATCAATCACATACTCCGCTTGGCATAACAAATTCTCAGCAATCCCTGGGTTAGAAAAAAGCGACACGAACGATCCCTCCAGTGTCGTATCAATGGAGCCGAAAATAGCTATCATTGATCACACAGGAGAAACAACACCAATAGCAGATTGGAAGAATCCTGAAGAAGTCGAATTCGTATTTCGATGTGCTTGGTGGGAAAAGAGAATTGGTATTGATTCCATTGCCCAAAGCCAAATCACTTTTGCAGAGCCTGGATGGAGTATCATCAACACTCCCTGGGCCGAAGAATCCACGAGCAGACTCAACGCGCTGATGCCTAAGTTCACCCACATAGAGGGGGCAAGAGAGTTGTTAGATTCCCCTGGCGAATGGTACAATGGAGATAGCGGCATATCAATCATACCTACAACTGACTTTGATTTGGAGGACGATGACGTCGTTGTCGGAAAACTCGAGACTCTACTCCAAATTAAGGGAGCTTCTGGAATTAAGCTAGATGGATTGAAGTTCTCCCACACAACATGGCAACTTCCGGTAAAAACTTTCGGTTTCAACGAGGGCCAAGCGAATTTTGAACAAATCGGAAAAACTGGACACCCCACTGAAGCAGTTGGGATCTTCGAGAGCTCAATGATCGAAATAGTTAATTGCACGTTTACTCAACTAGGTGGTTGGGGGTTAGGCATTTTCGATCGATCAAACAAGATCAGCATAGAACGATGCAATTTTTTAGACATTGCAGGGAGCGCTATCGTAATAGGGTCCATTGAAAACAGCGTCGCAATCACTGCCGAAGAACAAACCCGACAAGTCAAGGTTTCCAATTCCTGGATACATAAACCTGCATCCGTATACCATGGTGGCGTCGGAATATTTGTTGGATTCGCCTCTCAGGTCGAGATTGTAAATAACGAAATTTGCCACGCTCCCTACACTGGAATTTCCCTCGGCTGGGGATGGAACAGTCTAGATTCCCAAGACGTAGCCGTAGAAGGCAATTCAATCATAGGAAACCACGTTCACAATTATCTCTACAGCATGTATGACGGCGGCGGCATATACACGCTCGGCCCTCAGTCAAATCCCACGAAAGGAATAGAAGGCGGGCTACAGATAAGAGATAATATCGTTCATAATCAGGGAGGCATAGGAAACATTCTCTACAGTGACGGAGGTAGTCGATGGATAACAATATCGAGCAATACAACCTATAACAATTTAAGAGAATTAGAAAACTACTATGACCAAAAAGCAATGTACGTGCCAGACTGGGGAGGTTGCAGTCCATACGGCAACCTCACTTTTGAAAATAACATATTAGGTAATCAAGAATCGAGGTCTCCTAATTTCAGATGCGCCCCGAAAGATCCAGAGCCTTGGAATCCTAATTTTGCTCTCCCTCCTGAAACGCGATATGTTGAAAATACCTTTGATGCTTCGGCAAAGAAACATGCCGTAGCACAAGAGTTGTCTGGTAAAAGGCACGCCTTAATCGAAAATCTCCCTCCAAGATGGATTAAGCAGTTTTCAACCAATGCAAATGAACTTACGTTCGAAATTGCATCAGCAGATACAATCACGTTCTCGATCGAAAACAATGACGATGATGCCTTTCTCACTCTCACTTCCGAAACCGAATCATTCAGCACATGGAATTCACGTTCGAACACCTTAGACCTACCAGCAGGGCGCTACTTTTTATTTCGAAAACCTAAACAATCAGACACTCTTGAGCTCTCCCAAAACCCAATAAAGATAGAAAGCCATCAAGCGAGTATAACCAAATTCGGCGCTCAATCTACTGAGGTTAGATTTCAAACGAAAAACTCCTCACCAGCCAATTACCTATTATACAACAGAGAAAACGGCACTGCTGAACTTCATTTAAAGTCAAAAAACGGAGCCTATTTAGGAAAAAGTAAATCTTGGATCGACCATTCGCATCACTGGCGAACACTCAGGGCGCTCCTAGACTCGAAGCAACCGCTTCCCTCTGCCGACACTCGAGCTATCTTAAATGAGTTACCAAGCGGAAGCTTTAGGGTAGAAATCTCTCCTCCATCAGATGGCCATATCATTGTAGTAGCCACGGCAGCGGTTGAGAGCCTTTAGAAATAGAATGAATACACTTTTAGAAAAATTAAATTCAGTTTGCGAGTTACTCTCTCCGGATAAAAGCTTTACGCTAAAGGAAAGCTATATCGATTGTAGCACTGATCTCCTATCTATTCACAAGCATGACATCAGCTCCGAGTCTACATCTTCCCATAACTACCCATCGGAGCTCGAAGAGTTAATAAGAGAGCGACAAGACGGCTGGGTTCTCGATTGCGGTTCAGGATCCCGTGAAAGAAAATTTAAAAATGTAATCAACTTCGAAATCCACCCCTACCCGGGAGTGGATGTTGTCGGCATTGCCGAGGAACTGCCATTCAAGAACCAAAGCTTCGAGCTAGTGATTTCGCTCGCGGTCCTCGAACACGTCAAGAATCCAGAGAAAGCAGCTCGAGAAATGCAACGAGTTCTGAAGCCGGGTGGATTAATTTGGATAGATGTCGCATTCATGCAACCCTATCACGGATACCCTGCCCACTTCTATAACATGACCCAACAAGGGTTAGAGCAACTTCTCACCAAAGAGATGAAAATAATTAGAGACGAGGTCCCGAGATACGGTACTCCGATTTGGTCCCTGTCATGGATCGTTTCGAAATATGCAAACTGCCTTCCCCCTTCAACCAGAGAAACGTTTTTAAGTCTACCTATATCGGAACTCCTGAAGTCTCCCGAAGTACTTTGCGAAGAATCCTTCGCAACGGACCTCGACGAAGTTTCACGAAAAGAAATGGCAGCTACCGTTTCGATATTAGCTAGAAAAGAGCACAATTAGGAGAATTTCAATATGGCGAATAACTTTGAAGGACACATCGACCATAGCGGTAACGGATCAATATTCGGGTGGGCACGCATGGTAGAGGAGCCAAAAACCCGACTACACGTAAAACTATCGCTCTCAAATGGATGGACAAAAACCATTCTGGCAAATGACCTCCGAGAGGACCTCGCCAAAGCGGGCATTGGAGACGGCAGGTATGGGTTTCACACAAAGGTGCCCTACCGCATAGCCAGTAGAGGTGAGATAAAGGTATCGTGCCAAACTATCGAAGGTGATTTCAAACTAGAAAAAAGCGGTAGAAGGCTAGAGCTTGAATATCCTATTTCACTCGTAGCTGGTGACATAACAAACAATTGTAACCTTCGCTGCCCTTTCTGCGTAACCGACTACGCTCTTGTTAAAGGAATGAAATCGATGTCAGACGACGTTTTCTCGAAAGCGGCAAAACTCTTACCCCTAGTGCCAGATGGCATGTTCTGGCTCTCTTGCATGCACGAAGCAAGCGTTCATCCTAATCTCATGGGGCTTATAGAGAGCGTTCCACCGAGTCTTCGAAAGAAAATCAGCTTCACAACAAATCTGTGCAAGAAGATGGATGACGAGATGCTCAAAGCTCTGGCAAGTTCAAACATTCATAGTATTCGCATCTCTATCGATTCAATGGATCCTGAACGTTTCGCCGCTTTGAGAAAGGGAGGGCGCTTGGAAACGTTTCTAGATAACCTTTCTCGCTTATCTTCATTTATGATTCAGAATGAAGAGGCCCCAAAGATTCGTTACATATCGATGGTATTTGAAAATAACGTCCACGAAATGCCCGCGCTTATACAGAAATGTAAAGATATACTCCCTGCAGGCGTCCACGAAATACGATTCATATTTTACCAGCCTCACATCGCAAAGTGGGGGCAGAAAAATCTGCTTTCTTCTAAAAAATGGAACGCCATGAAAGATAGGATCCAAACGTCTTTAGGCATGGATCACGTGGAGTTCTTCGACCCGTTGCCCGACACTCATAAATCATTCGAGCAAGCTAAAGACGCAGATACCTACAGACCCTCGCCTGCCGTTTTCGGCGGCACATGCAGTCCAACAAACTACAGGATAGCAGACCCTATCACAAACCAGGCAGTGATTCCCGACGAACCACTGAGCTTTCGTCTGAGATGGGACGGACTGATAAGCCACGAAAAAATCCCAGAGAACGACTTTCTACATTATGTGCAAAATTTGTCCCCTGAGTATTTTATAAAATTACGGGAAGCGTCCCAAATCGGCAGGCATAGCGATTGGCAAAGGGAACCGCTTGAAATGCCAAGGACATGAACCGGACTCAGAAGATACTTAGCCTGATCCAATCAAAAGGTGAGGGTCTAGAAATTGGCCCCTGCCATGCACCAGTCGCCCCGAAGAGCGAAGGGTTCAATGTTAAAGTCATCGATCATGCGGACAGACCAACGCTAATTGAAAAGTACACCGGACACGGTGTTGATTTAGAAAAGATCGAAGATGTAGATTATGTATGGAACGGAGAATCCTATCGCGAATTGATTGGATCTACAAATCACTTTGATTGGATTATCGCCTCTCACGTTGTGGAACACACGCCTGACTTCATTTCCTTCTTAAAAGACTGCAGCGGACTCTTGAAGCCTAGCGGTGTTCTAGCTCTTGCTATACCCGACAAACGTCTTTGCTTCGATCACTTTCGCCCGATCACTGGCTTGTCTCGGATCATAGACGCACACTACGAGAAGCGTACGAGACACAGCCCGGGATCCAACGCTGAGTTCTATCTGAATGCCATTTCAAAAGGCGGTAAACTTGGATGGGACGAGAGCGAAACGGGAGAAATAGAATTCATCCATTCACCCGCTGAAGCGCAAATCAAGATGAGGGAGTCAATGACCGCATCGGACTATCAAGACCTGCACTCATGGTGCTTCACGTTAGATTCATTCCGCTTATTAGTCCATGACCTGAACTCGCTTGGTCTGTCGGATTTCAAAGAAACCCAATGCTATCCTACAGACGGTTGCGAATTCATTATTGGATTGAGCAAACATGGTTCAGGCATACCGTGCGACCGGACAGAATTTCTTCGATCATTTTCTCACGAGTACTAACCTAATACCGCAGAACAGTTAGTTTACCTGCTTCAACAATTTTTCGCCGTCAAACGGGCGAATCCAACGAATTGTGTCAATCACACCTCAGGACCGGATGATGCCACTCACCTGTTAGATTCCGAAGTGCCCTTAGCTTAAGTCAAACGGGTACTCATTCGATAACACAGAAAAGCCTCGAACCAAAGGTTCGAGGCTTTTGAAAAAAATCTATGCTCTTATAGCGTATCCAATTCGATCTCTTGAATTTCGATAAATCCAAGACCTGACTCTCTCGCTCCGTTTGCCATACCCACCATCTCGACGGTGTAAGTTCCGGGATCAAGCGTTACTAACATAACTGAGTCCTTGGGGTGGGAGTCGAAAAGCGTATTACCACTAGCGACCAAAGCTGCACGGATCTTGTCGACGTTTGTTTCGACCGTTACTTCAGAAGCTGTGGAGGCAGTCGCGGTCGCCCAGTCGTCGTTTTCCGCAATCACATCAAGTGTGCCACCCAAGCGCAACTTTAACACTGGGTTGCTTATAGCGAGGCCAGCCACTTGAGGTTCATCCGTTTCGAGGTGAGGTCCTTTTCCGAGAATCAAAACTTGCTTGCGGACGCCGGGATTACCTTCGATGTCAAGGCCTCCGATCATCCCAAAGAAAGTGGAATCTGAAACATGACCGCGTGCGGCCAATTTAGAAATGCGAATATCGTCTACGGTGCCATCGATATCCTCAGCGTCGTAGATTGAAACGACAGCCTCTCCATCCACAGGTGCACCCGCATAATTGGATTTAGGATTCCCACTGCCAGGAGCAGTGTAAGGGGAGACGATGAACGAGTATCCGACATTACCTGCTTGAGCTCCATCTATCAAAAGGGCTGCGTCTCGGTTGTCAGCATCAGCGTCAAACACGTTACCCCGCCCAGCAGCACTTAAGTCATCCATTTCCGTTACAACAGCGGCGTCGTTGCCCAACCAGTCATCGTTGTAGTCAGTGAAAGCTGCTGCGAACTGATCGTAAAGATTCATCGTGGGATCTAGTAGAAACGCATCATCAAAATCCCCACTTTTATTATTCGTATCATTTCCACTCGCTTGCATGTGCAACTGTTTCGTCGTAGCTGCACTCGAGTTGCCGGCGGCTAAGATAACACCTCCATAGGCATGCCTTGCTGGATCTGCCACTTCGATGTTTGAACGAATTGCAACCCCTCTAAACAGAGACCTTTCAGAGAATAGCTCTTCGTCAGAAACGCTCGCTTGGGCACTCAAACCGTTTTCAGCAACGACGCGGTATTCATAAGTAACACCCGCGCCCAAATTGGTATCTACATAGGAATTCAAATTTCCAGCAACCGCTCCCACGGTCAACCAGTCCGTTGTACCGACCTTGCGACGTTCTATCGAGTACCCCTGGGCAGAGTTAGCCAAATCCCAGGATATCGTATTGCTCGTCGCAGTCGTTTTGGAAGGAGAAGCCATAACATCAACTAAGTCCTCCAAAGTCGCACCCTCTTCCAAAGATGCTGCAGCGACGTACTGGCTCGCGAAGCTTGAAGTGCTCAATAAAGAACCCTCTGCGAAAAACTGAAGACTGTAGAGGTGTTCGTTGTCAGCAGGCATGGTCCATGTATCACCTGTCGACTCGTTTGAAGGGTCGGCGAAAACACCAAATTTTGCTCCTGCGCCAGGCTGAGTTGCCGTCTTGTCTAGACTTGGGTACCAGAATAGAGCCAAGGGATCGCCCTCTTCCCAGTTCACTTCGTCGTAGTCGGCAATGACTTTCGAAGCCAAAAATTCGCCATCCAAGCCACCGCCTTCAGAAAAGTCCCATCGAGCGACCTCCATATCGTCTCCCGTCAGGAAATTTGTGGCGTCAGGAAGCGAAAATCCATCCCGATCCGTGTCGATAGCTAAAATGACAAGACCGCTGTCAATAGCAGTACCACTCTGGTCTCGGAGAGTTCCCGCTGCGATATTGAATGAAATACTTCCGTACCCGACACTCGCCAAAGCTAATGACCCTACGCAGAAACCTAGTTTTGTTATGTTATACATTGTTGTTATCCCTCGATTTAGCTTTGAGTAGGTAGACTCCAAGAGTTTGTCCAATAGACCACCTGATCTTCGGTCGTCGCGACTTTGCGTACAACAACGGCAGACGCCGCCGGCACCAGTGAGCTATCTAGAACGTCACCTGTAGTGACCACCGCCCCATCGACGACGCTTCTCCATCCATCCGAATACAAGCAGTAGATGATGTCAGGAGAGGGATTCTTACCTTGCGGATTGTTCGAATAGATGCGTACCGTATCCTTAACCGCATTCGCCGCTGAGGTGACGCTAACCACGGTTTCCAAGCCAAGATCGCCGATAGCTATCGCTAAAGGACGAGGTACACCAACCAAGTTATCCGTGGAACCCACGCTTTTCGAAGCGATAGGTATTTGAACCTGAGCGAGCATTACTTCGCCAAACAAGAAAAACGAGGCGTCAACTCCACTGTTGTTGCGGACAACAAAACCTTCACCCAGCGGCAGAACGTCATCGTCATGCGACTCGAAGAGTGGAGAGCCCACTTTCCGCCAGCCGGGCTCGCTGATAATGTTACCTCCATTATCTTTCGCAATGTCACCGTAGTAGTAGATGGACTCGGGAGCAAACCCCTCTACCCCCGCTGAATTATCGTTGGAAAACAAAATAAGGTCAGGATTTCCCGGATTCGCTTCGACCTTCCCTCCAAGCCCATTCGGAAACATTTCCCCGATCGTCAAAACTGGTACAACCGAAGCAAGTGGCTGCGCATCCGATATAGCAGCAAGCTCAGAACTTGGATCGCTTACCGTGAGCACTGTCGCTGTGTTTCCGGTAATTTCAAACATCCGCCCTGCGAGAGTCCCTTCCTCGATCAGAAGATGGTGTCCTGAGGCATAGGAGTCTGGTTCAAAAGCCGCGCCAGAAAAGCTCACGCTTCCCGCTGCGGCCGAAGAAACATCGCTCCGAAAAACCGCTGAGTTGTTGAAGCTGGGGGTCACGTAAAGATCGCTTCCAGCTGGGACTTTCATTGAAACAGCACCGATGATGCTTGAGTAGACTTCTTGAGCTGAACTTGACGCTGCCGTCAGGCAAAAAGCCGTGCCTAGCACTAAAGCTGACCGGGTTAAGACTTTGCTAATAATCATGATTGGAGTACTTTGTAAGGGAAAGCTTTGGATTTGATAGGACTTCAGAACTATCAACCTTGAATAGAATGCTACTGAACTTTGTACGATGCAAGTTAGCAAGAGGATTCTAGGTATAATCGCCGATGATGCGAAGAAGGTTGAATGAACATAGTTCCAGTTTAGTTCGGTTCGATTTTCCGCCAATTGAGGCCATTCGCCAAAAACAAGCCCATTGCTCAACTGGAATCGCGAACGATACCTAATGACCACTGGGGATATCAACCCTTTCGATGGAAATCGCACCTCATAAGCAGAGGGACATTTCATTCGTTTCGGGAGGGATACATGGTTTCGACGACATCCGAGATTTCGATATCCCACCTGAGCAAGTCTCGCCTGTACTCACCCGTTTTTTTGGCGATCAAGGCGACCCCTTGATTGGCGGAATGCTCGAAACTTCGCCTCGTCGGCAGATCGTCAACCAGCGAGAAGATCTTGCAAGGCAGCCCCTCATCTAAGGCTATTATTTCAAAACCCGTGTACTCGTTGAACAAACCCATAAAACTTCTCTTTGGGAATCGCCAAAAATCCCAGGGAAGCTCGTGCTCTGGCCAAACTGGATGCGTGGAAAGGTAGAGGTATCCTCCCTGTTTCATGACGGCGTTCAACTCCAGAACCGCCTTCCACGGGAACAATAGATGCTCGAAGACCGACATCGAGTGAACGAAATCAAACCTACCATCGGCAAAGGCTTTCGACAGCTGGTGTACATCCGCAACGACGTCCACTCCCTCCCCTTCGAGAATGTCTACTCCTGTGTAATCGCAGCCACTCGGAAACCAGTTTCGCAAGCGAACGCCTGAGACATTCCTCGAGCCTAGCTCCAAGACCACCGGATCATCGACCGCTTGCACGAATGACAAGAAGTCGCGAAAAACCTGATGGAACGGATCTTCCTGACCCTTCTTCCGAAAGGGTTTCAGGAGGGAGTCAATTCCGCCCAAATAGAGATTTTTCAATCTGTGCCTCATGGCGTAGACTATCCACCGCTATTCGAGGTCACCCTTATCGGCCGCAACATTGCTTGAATTTTTTCCCGCTTCCGCAAGGGCACGGCTCGTTGCGCCCAACCTTAGGCAGGTTCTTCTTGATCGAAACCTTCGGGAGCTGCACTTGATTTCTTTTGGGCGCGCTAGAGGCGGGACCTGTCGAGACTGGACCTGACGTCTCAGCTCCGCCACCCTGAGCGACTGCTTGGCGTGCTAGCATGTTCTTGACGTTCTCGATCGCGACTAGGTTGGTCGCGGTCCGGAACAGGCGCGTGCAAACTTGGGAACGAACGTTGCCCATCAACTCCTCGAAGTAAGTGTAGGCCTCATTTTTGTACTCGTTGAGTGGATCCTTTTGGCCGTAACTGCGGAGCCCCACGTTGCGACGGAGGTCCTCCATTTCAGTTAGGTGCTCCTGCCAGCGACCATCGATCGAGCTGAGCAGCACGTACCGCTCGAGGTGCTCCAACGCCGCTTCGTTCTCGGCGGTTTTCTTAATCCGGTATGCATCTCGAATCGCATCCAGCACGTGAGAGAGCTTCGCCTCGACCGACTTCCCAGCCAAGGCCTCTTCCTTGAGCCCAATCGGGAAATGCGAATTCAACCACGCCATGAACCCAGACAAATCGTTCTCCGTTTCCGCGAGTCGGTCAGCTACCTCTTCCTCGACGAGCTCCATCACGGTCTCTAGAGGTGTGTCGCTCTGCAGAGCTTCGTTTCTGAGAGCATAGATGATTTCGCGCTGCTTGTTCAGAACGTCGTCGTACTGCAGCAGGCGTTTGCGAACGGAGTAATTGCTCCCTTCTACCTTTTTCTGAGCCGTTTCAATCGAACGATTGAGCAGCGAATGCTCCAGCGGCTCCCCTTCCTCCATCGAACCATGGAGAATTTTCGCCATGAAACCGGAGTTCGCGAAAAGTCGCATCAAGTCGTCTTCTAATGAAATGTAGAACTTCGAACGACCGGGGTCCCCCTGACGCGAGCAGCGTCCGCGAAGCTGCCGGTCGATACGACGCGACTCGTGACGCTCCGTGCCGATCACGAGCAAGCCCCCGGCTTCCTTGACTCCCTCGCCTAGTTTGATGTCCGTACCGCGGCCTGCCATATTGGTGGCGATTGTGACGCCCCCCTTCATGCCCGCTCTGGCGACGATCTCTGCTTCCTGCTGGTGGAACTTCGCATTGAGGACCGTGTGTGGGATGTTTTTCCTGCGGAGCATGCGGCCCACCAGTTCGGACGCTTCGACCGAAACCGTACCAACGAGGACGGGCTGTCCTTTCTTGTGAGCCGCTTCGACTTCGTCTACTACTGCGTTGTACTTCTCGCGACGCGACTTGTAGATGACATCGTTGTCGTCGACGCGGATGCACGGGCGGTTGGTTGGAATAACCGCAACTCCGAGATTGTAGATGTCATGGAATTCCGTGGCCTCCGTTTCCGCCGTACCGGTCATACCAGCGAGCTTTTCGTAGAGGCGGAAATAATTCTGGACAGTGACCGTGGCGAAGGTGCGGGTTTCGCGTTCGATGGTCACGTTTTCCTTGGCTTCGACTGCCTGATGGAGGCCATCTCCCCAGCGCCGGCCCGCCATGACACGGCCTGTGTTTTCGTCGACGATCACCACCTTGCCTTCCTGCACGACATACTCCACATCGCGCTCGTAAAGCGCATAAGCTCTTAGCAATTGACTAATCGCGTGGATGTCTTCGCCGACTACTTCGAGGGCTTCCTGCTCCTTGAGTTTGATCGCATCCTTGTCTTCGTCGCTGAGCGAAACATCTTTGTCCAGCTCGCTGAAACGAGTCGCCAGGTCCGGCAGAACAAACGCATCTGGGTTGTCGGGACGAAGCGTCTTGCGGCCCTTTTCGGTCAAATCCGCCTGGCGTTGCTTTTCATCAATGATGAAGAACAGGTCTTCCTTCAGGTCGAAAAGCTTGTCCTTGTTCATGTCGCTGTGCATCTCGAGGTCTGTCTTGTCGAGCAGCTTACGATACTCACCATTCTCGAGCAGGCGGAGCAATTGCTTGTTCTTGGGCATGCCCAGCTTCACCTGCAACATTTTGAGACCGAGAACCCAGGTGTCGCGATCCTCCTTCCCGAGCGCTTCCTTCACCTCGCCGATGAGGCTGTTGCAAAACTTGTTTTGGGCGTTCACCAAACTCTCGATGGCCCCTTTGAGCTTGGTATAGGGCTGCTCGCGTTGGATCGGAGCAGGCCCCGAGATGATCAGTGGCGTACGCGCTTCGTCGACAAGGATAGAGTCCACTTCGTCGATGATCACGAAGAAGTGGTCGCGTTGCACCTGCTCCTCCTTGCTGTGGGCCATCCCATTGTCACGAAGATAGTCAAAGCCGAACTCCGAAGCGGTGCCGTAGGTTACGTCGTAACCGTACATCTCGCGTTTCACATGAGGAGGTTGCTGGTTTTTGATACATCCGACCGTCAAGCCCAAGTACTTGAAAAGGTGGCCCATCCACTCCGAGTCGCGCAGCGCTAGGTATTCGTTGACCGTGACTAGCTGAACGTTGCGGCTAGCAAGCGCATTTAGATAGATAGGAAGCGTTGATACGAGCGTCTTGCCTTCACCAGTGGCCATTTCCGCGATCCGTCCTTGGTGTAGGGCCATACCTCCAACAAGCTGCACATCGTAATGGACCATGTCCCAATGCTGTTCGCGGCCGCACACGAGGGCAGAAGTCCCGACGAGGCGACGGGCTGCGTTTTTAACTGTCGCAAACGCTTCTGGCAGCAGGTCATCCAACGTTTCGCCATTCGCGAAACGCTCACGAAATTTGACCGTGTGAGATTTCAGCTCCTCCTCGGAAAGGGATTGGTACGAGGCTTCCAGCTCGTTGATTCTGGCGACAGCAGGCTCGCAGGATTTGAGCCACTTTTTGTTGGAGCGGCCCGCGAATTTCTTGAAGAATGACGATAGCATTAGAGCTTGGGTAAATTAGAAGAAGGTTCGGCTAGAGAAATCAGGACACGCTTGCAATGAAAACGTTCGAATCCCTCTCTTCGAATTGGATTTCCCGTCGCTAGAATGGGTTCTAGCTCCACACTAAGAACGGTCAAACGCCAACCAGACAGCTGGTCCGTGAGGGTGAGTCGGCTCTACGACCTCTCCCAACTTTCGGTAGCCAAAGTGCTCGAAAGCGTCCAACATATCCGACTTCTCCATCCAGTTGCTCGATTCGCTTCCACCGCCGCAAAACCCTTTCCAATCCAAAGCCTCGCCATACCCGTGAGCATGAAGCCTGTGCTCGAACCCCTGATGGCTAGCGTTCCAGCATCCCGCGAAATACTGCTTCACGCGCGGGTCAGCTGCTATCAGCTCCTCGTCATAAAAATGAGTCCAGACAAAGAGCCGTTCTACGCGTCTCGAAAGCAATTCGATTAGCTCCACAGGATTCTTCATGTGATAGAGAACTCCACAGGCAACCCCCAGATCGAAGACCGCCGTTGTCTCACGGAGATAGGATACGAAGTTTCCCAGCAAGAATTTGCTGCGATTCAAGCCCAGCAACTCCTTCACGATCAAACACCGCTGAAATGCGGAGGCGTTCGCCTCGATACTGGTGATTTCGGATGCTCCTGCTTCTTCCAGCATGGCGGTGTGCCCCGCTTCCAACGGGCCCAGCTCCAAAATCTTTTTACCAGATACTCCTCCCAACAACTCCAATGCCCACCGAACTCGATCGTCATCATGCAGTCCCGCAGAGCCACCTGTCTCCACACCTAGATGGGACGGCATACGAGATGACCACTGCCCGTCGAAGAGGTCGATCAGGTTCTGATTCGAAGGGCTCTTGTCGAAGAAGTTCAATTCGCTCATACTAAACCAGGAGTCGTGCAGATGTCATCCGAACAAACAGTTCCTACCTCGCCAAATCCTTCCGGAAGTATGAGATCGTTTCCCTTAGGCCTTCATCAAGCGAGACCGTCGGCTCCCAACCCAGATTATCCTTGGCGATTTTGATGTCAGGCTGACGCTGTTTCGGATCGTCCGAGGGAAGCTCCAAGTGGATGAGCTTCGATTTGGAATCGACAAGGCGAAGCACTGTTTCTGCGAGTTCGATCATGGTGAACTCCCCCGGATTCCCTAAGTTAACCGGTCCGGTCAGCTCATCCTGATTCATCAACCGAACGAAACCTTCAATCAAATCGCTATAGAAGCAAAAGGACCGCGTCTGCGAACCATCGCCATAGATCGTAATGTCTTCTCCCTTGAGGGCCTGTACGATGAAGTTCGAAACCACGCGACCGTCGCTAGCGAGCATGCGGGGTCCATACGTGTTGAAGATTCGGGCGATGCGGATATCTACCCCGTTCTGCCGATGGTAGTCGAAAAACAGGGTTTCCGCGCAACGCTTGCCCTCATCGTAGCAGGACCGAATACCGATCGGATTAACATTGCCCCAATACGTTTCTTGCTGCGGGTGCTGAACCGGGTCGCCGTACACCTCGGAAGTTGAGGCCTGGAAAACGCGGGCCTTCAGACGCTTGGCCAAACCCAGGCAATTGATGGCGCCCATGACGGAGGTCTTAATCGTCTTGATCGCGTTGTACTGGTAGTGCGGCGGCGATGCGGGGCAGGCCAGGTTATAAATCTGGTCTACTTCGAACTTGAACGGATCGATCACATCATGCCGCACGAACTCGAAGTACGGATTCGAAAGCAGGTGAACGATATTCGCTTTCCGCCCAGTGAAAAGGTTGTCCAAGCAAACCACCTCATTCCCTTCGTTGAGCAATCGCTCGCAAAGGTGACTCCCTAAAAATCCGGCTCCGCCGGTCACTAAAATTCTCATATTCGTATTTTGGTTGCAACAGTCAGGAGTTAGGAAAGCACGACACTAGAACCAGCCTGTCAAACAAGGACAGCCTTAGTTCTCGCCCTCTTCCTCTCCATCACCTGCTCCTTTTTTAAAAAAGCTGTAGTTAGCCAAATACGAAACCCCCATCAAGGCGCCCAACTGCCGCAACGGTCGCATCGCTCCTATCGCTTGGGTCAAGGTAGCCGCCTTGGGCTCGGCAATCCCAAACAGCAACAAGCCAGTCAAAATCACGAACGTATGATGAACCAACGAAATCACGTGAAACGCGCCCACCTGATCCTCAAAACGGGACTGCACCCAGGAGAACAGGAAGCCACCGATGATCGGAGCCACCGCCGCCGCTAGAGAGCTCGCTGCCAAATTGAAGCTGATCGCCGCTGTCTTCGCCTCGGCCGGAATCAATTTCAGAATCATACTAAACGAACTGAACAGAAATCCAGACCCCGACACGCCACCGATACCCCAGATCAAGTATAGGATGCCTACATTATCCGGCGTCGCAAATTGATGCAGGTACCCCGCACCCATCCAAGCAGTCAGGGACCCCATCAAGCTAATCCGGCAACCGTACTTGTCGCACACACGCCCCCAGAACGGCATCATCAAAGCTCCGGTCGTCGTAGCCAACATCGCTAGCCGAGCGACCTCCTCAACCTGCATTCCAAGAACCTTGTAATAGAAAACCGGGAAAAACGGCCCCATGATGTTCGCTGCGAACCCAAAGGTCGCGCCAAACATCACGAAGCGAATCAAAGCCTTGTTCTTCAGAATAATCGAGAACTGCTCTATTAGCTTCGCGCTACGCTCATCAACGATCCGCTTGGTTGGCAGTATCCTCAATTGCAATACAATCGAGAACGCCCTCATGGCGACCGAGACGAAAATGATCATCTGAAACCCGAATACCTGATTCTCTTTCCAGTATCCAAGAAACCAGGACGAACTGACGAGAAAACAAACCGTACTGATCTGGAGCAAGCGATTTCGCCGCCCGAGGTACTTGCCGCGACCTTTGGTCGGCAGCCATTCCTGCACCCAAGAGGTCCAGCTCACGTTCACCAAAGCAAACGCGAGAGCCCCAAGGGCGAACAAACCAACAATCAACACCGGCGAATGCCAAGCCCCTCCCGCTGCGATCTTAGGCATCGAGTAACCCACCGCGATCCAACACGTGAGATGGATCCATGAGAACGCCAGACAGATCGCCTTCTGCGAGAGACGCCGCGTCAGCCAAGGCAGAGCAAAAAGCTGCACCACATTTGCCCAAGCAGGTAACGAGGCGATAATTCCATAAACCGACTCCTTCAGCCCCACTGCTTCGGTCGCCAAACTCGCCAGCAAAAAGTTCCCCGGCATAGCGAAAAACACCAGAGGCATAGCCAACAAGCCCTCCACCACCGATAGACGCATGTTGGCACGCAATTTCGAATCCGCTTTTTCAGATGCTACACTCATGACCCCACCCTACCAATACACCTAAAGCTCGTCAGTTATCCTCGCGTTCTCCCGACTCGTAACGCTCGATCCAATCTTTGCTCCAAGGTGCGTAGTCTCCCGCTTCGATGTGAAAGCGAACTTGCTCCATCAAATCCAAATAGAAATGCAAGTTGTGCAACGTCAACAAGGTGCAGCTTAGCATTTCCTTCGCCATCGTCAGGTGACGCAAGTATGCCCGCGTGAAATTTTGGCAGGTATAGTTCTCCATACCTTCCACCAGTGGATTCAGATCCGTAGTGAAACGGGAATTACGAATATTCTTCATCCCGTCCGGAGTGAAAAACGCGCCATTGCGGGCCACGCGGCTCGGCAACACGCAGTCAAACATATCCACGCCTGCAGCGATCATCTTGAGCATTTGGGGCGGAGTACCCAATCCCATGGTATAGCGCGGCTTGTCCTCTGGCAAAAACGGAGCCGTCGCCCGCACCTGTTTCAGCATTTCCGGCTCCGGTTCTCCCACGCTCACCCCTCCGATCGCGTATCCCGGAAAATCAAGCTCCGCTAATTCCTCTGCTGAGCGACGGCGCAGATCTGCAAACTCAGACCCTTGAGCGATCGCAAAAACATGGTGCCCCGTATCCAGAAAACCATTATCCATCGCAATCTCCTTGCACGCTTTCGCCCAACGCGTCGTGCGTTCGATAGCTCTCACGCAATCGTCCTTCTTGCACGGATACGGCGGACATTCGTCAATAACCATCGCAATGTCCGAGCCTAAATTAGCTTGAATCGTCATCACCTCTTTCGGTCCCAAAAACACCTTCGACCCATCCAAGTGCGACTGGAATGCCACTCCCTCTTCTGTCAGCTTGCTCAGCTTAGCTAAGCTAAAAGCCTGAAACCCTCCGCTATCCGTAAGGATTGGGCCGTCCCAATTCATGAATTTATGAAGTCCGCCCGCATCCCGAATCAACTCTGAGCCCGGACGCAGATTCAGATGGTAGGTGTTGCCTAAGATAATCTGAGCTCCCACATCTTCCTTTATCTGCTTGGGGGTCAACCCTTTCACCGTCGCCTGGGTGCCCACAGGCATGAAAATAGGCGTTTCGATTGTCCCGTGCAGCGTCTTCAAACGTCCGCGACGCGCACCCGTGTCGGCATCCTTTTTAATCAACTGGAAATGGTCGCTCATAAATCGGCTCAAAACCTACCGCTACCACCACCTCGAACAACCCTAATCTTCCACCCCGCGACCGAATACAAGAAACCCGACACCTAACCTCGCGAGTCCTACTTATTCACACTGCCCGCGCCAAGCTTGACCCTCTCCCGAGCTCCCTATTTAAACCAGCCCTAACACCGTTCATCATGCTGCTTGTCATCGACAACTACGACTCCTTCACCTTCAACCTCGTCCAGTACTTCGGTACCCTCGGCGTCGAGCAGCGCGTCTACCGCAACGACCAAATAACTGTCGAAGAAGCCCTAGCCCTCCAGCCTGAACGCGTGCTTATCTCCCCCGGCCCCTGTTCGCCGACCGAAGCCGGCATATCGATCGCTATGATCGAAGCCTTCGCCGGCAAGGTTCCCCTCTTCGGCGTTTGCCTCGGTCACCAGTCCATAGGCCAGCATTTTGGGGGTAAAGTCATCCGCGCCGACCGCCTGATGCACGGCAAGACATCCCCAATCAGCCACCACGGCAAAGACCTTTTCCAAGGCCTCCCACAAGGCCTGCAAGCCACCCGCTACCATTCCCTTGTCGTCGAGCGCGATTCCTTCCCCGATTGCCTCGAGATCACCGCCGAGACAGCTGAAGGCGAAATCATGGGCCTGCGCCATCGCGAGCTCCCCATCTGGGGCGTGCAATTCCACCCCGAATCCATCGCCACGCAAAACGGAATGGATATCCTCAAAAATTTCCTTACTCTCTAATCCACTATGAGATGCCCAAAGTGCGGATCTGAGCTAGACAAGGTCATCGACTCCCGCGCGTCAAAGGACGGATCCACCATCCGCAGACGACGCGAATGCCTCGACTGTTCGCACCGCTTCTCGACGACCGAACAAATCCTCCGCGAGAACCTCTACGTCACCAAGCGAGACGGACGCCGCGAGGACTTCGACAAGGCAAAGATCATATACTCTCTACGCCGCGCCTGCCAAAAGCGCCCCGTCGACGCCGAACAAATCAACATGCTAGTGGAGGACATGATCGACTCCCTCGAGTCCGAATACGGCATGGAGTTCCCCTCCTCCGTCATCGGCGAGAAGGTCCTCGCGAACCTGAAGGCCATCGACCCTATCGCCTACATCCGCTTCGCTTCCGTCTACAAAGACTTCAAAAACCTCGACGAATTCCTCGACGAGATTGGTGATCTAAACGCCCCAAAACTCCTCTAAGACCGAGCTCGCGAATCCCACTTCTACCCTTGAAACACGGCACCCATAAAAACTTTTCCAAGCTCCAGATCATCTGTGCCCTCTTCGCCGACGATATCGGAGACGATCTCTACTTCGCCCGCCAAATCAAGGAATCTATCGAGGCCACCCTCCCAGAAGAAAAACGCGACCACCCTGAGTCGTTTCTCGCCGCAGCCCAGACTCTACTCGATCAGACTGCGCGCGACCCCGACCGCGCCATTATCGACCTCATTTCAGTCCCCGAAGCTCAAGGCTTCTCCGAGCTCGCCCTCCGCGCTCGACTCCTCGAAGGGATCAAGCGTACCTGCCGCTTCGAAAAACCGCTCCTCGTCCTCACTGGCCTGAAAGAAGCCATCTGCCCCACCGGCAAACGCTGGACAGCCAGACGCGCCGCTGCCTACCAAGAGGCCATCGCTTACGCCCGGGACTTCTGCCAATCCCGCACGCGCCCCTCCAGCCACCTAAACCTGATCATCTACTAGCGACCCGAGTTTGGAACGGCTTTTTTGCCGCGACCCTATTTTTGCCCATGTCAGACGAAAAAACCATCTTCCAAAAAATCATCGCCCGCGAGATCCCAGCTACCATCGAGTACGAGGACGACCAATGCATCGTCATCCACGACATCGCCGCCCAAGCCCCCACCCATCTCTTGCTCATTCCCAAAAAACTCATCGTGCGCATCGGAGAAGCCACTCCCGAAGACGCTGCGCTGCTCGGCCATATGATGACAATCATCCCGCAGCTCGCCGCCAAGCTCGGCTGGGAAGACGGATTCCGCACCGTCATCAACAACGGTCCTCACGGCGGTGAAGCCGTCCCTCACCTCCACATCCATCTCCTAGCCGGCCGCCAGATGGCCTGGCCGCCCGGCTGAAACAAGTAGGAGCGACCTTGCTCGCGATCCCAACAAAAATTCAGACGTTCCGCATTCCCCCAAGCTCGGCTACCCGCCGAGCTTTCTCGTATTCAAGATTCCAGTTCATCCTTTAAACTTCCCCCCTCCCAACGCCAACCCAACCTCTCAAATGCCAAAAATCGCAGTCATCGGCCCCGGCGCCATCGGAGGCACCCTCGCGTCATTCCTCCTCGAGAATCCCCAAAATACAGCCTCCATTTGTGCCCGTACCCCCTTCGAGAAACTCGAGATCACCGCCAACAGCCAGACGCTCACCCATCCCGTCACCGTTCACACCCACTCATCCAGCACCACTCTCGTCGACTGGATCGTCCTCGCCACCAAAACCTACCAAGTCCCCCAAGCAGCCAACTGGTTCGAGCGTCTTTCCGGGCACGGCACCCGTATCGCCGTCGTGCAAAACGGAGTCGAACACCTCGCCAATCTCACCCCCTATTTCCCTGTCGAACGCATCGTTCCCGTCATCATCGACTGCCCCGCCGAGCGCAAAAGCCACGGACAAATCATTCGCCACGGAGACGTTCGCATCGACGTCCCAAACACCCCCGAATCAGCAGACTTCGCCACCCTCTTCGACGATCCCGCCGTCACCGTCAACCTCACCGACGACTGGTCCACCGCCGCCTGGCGAAAGCTCTGCATCAACGCCGCCGGCGCCATCTCCGCCCTCGTCAACCAGCCCGCCAATATCGCCGCCGATCCCCGTGCCGCCGATATCATGAAAAACCTCATCCAAGAGTGCATCGCGGTCGGTCGGGCCGAAGGAGCAACCCTCGACGAAACCATCATTCAAACCGTCGTCTCCGGTGCCGCCGCAGCCCCCGACGGCTCCATGAACTCCCTCCACGCCGACCTAGTCGCCCATCGCCCGATGGAATGGGACGCCAGAAACGGTGTCATCGCCCGCCTCGGCAAAAAGCACCGGATCCCCACGCCCTACAACGAACTAACCGCCCACCTCCTCTCCCTGCTAGAATCAAAACCGTAGGGCTGTCGCTCGCGACACGCCGCAATGCAGCATCCACAGCCCCGCCGAGGTAGCGTCCGCTGTCCCAGCGGACACACCCGCCACCGCCGCCCTTGACTCCCACACCCCAAAACACATACCAACCTGTCTTTAATTCATATACCCAGCCAAAAGACAGCCATGAGCGCCACCAGCACCGCACCTGAAACCACCTCGACACAAGCCTCCAGCACCGCCTCCGAACACGTTGAAATCCTCGCTCCCGCCGGTTGCTACGCCTCCCTGCAAGCCGCCATCGACTCCGGAGCCGACTCCGTCTATTTCGGCCTTGCCCAGCTCAACATGCGAGCTCGCTCTCGCCGCTCCTTTCACCTCAAGGACCTCGAAGAGATCATGATCCGCTGCCACGCAGCCGGAATCCGCGGCTACCTCACACTCAACACCCTCCTCTACGACCACGACCTCAAGCTCTGCTTCGCCCTGCTCGAAGAAGCCGCCAAACAAAAAGTCGACGCCGTCATCGCCTCCGATATGGCCTGCATTCTCAAAGGTAGAGAACTCGGCCTCGAAGTCCATCTCTCCACCCAATTCTCCGTCTCCAACTACCAATCCTTCAAATTCTACGCCCAATTCTGCGACCGCATCGTCCTCGCTCGAGAGCTCAACCTTTCCATGATCCGCAAGATCCGCCAACAAGTCATCGCCGATGACCTCCGCGGCCCCTCCGGACGCCCCGTCGAGATCGAAGCCTTCGCCCACGGCGCCCTCTGCATCGCCGTCTCCGGCCGCTGCGGCATGTCCCTCTACACCGACAACGCCTCCGCCAACCGCGGCGCCTGCACCCAAAACTGCCGCAAAGAATACAAAGTCGTCGACCAACAATCCGGCAAAGAACTCCTCATCGACAACAACTTCGTCATGTCTCCCAACGACATCTGCACCATCGACTTCCTCGACAAAGTCCTCGAAGCCGGCGTGCACACCCTCAAGCTCGAAGGCCGCGGCCGCTCGCCCGAATACGTATCGACTGTCACCGAAGTTTACCGCCAAGCCGTGGACGCCATCCAAGAGGAAACCTACAATCCCGAGCTCGTCGCCACACTCAACGACGACCTCAAAAAGGTTTACCATCGCGGGCATTCATCCGGCTACTATCTCGGCCGCGAGCAAGGCTGGTCCATGACCCACGGTACCAAAGCCACCCGCCAAAAAGGGCAAGCCGGGCGCGTCACCCACTATTACAACAAACTCGGCGTCGCAGAAATCACCGCTAGTGGTACCGTTAAGGAAGGCCAGGAGTACCTCATCATCGGCGAAACTACCGGCGTCGTAAAAGGAACTACCGAGGCCCTCCGTCTCGACAATTCAACTACAGTCGAAAGCGTTACCAACGGCCAAGTCTTCAGCATACAAGTCCCTGCCAAAGTCCGCCTTAACGACAAGTTCTTTCTCCATCTGCCAACAACTCAATAATGTAAGGAACCCGCAACGCATCAGCTACATGCTCGCCATCAAACACAAACGTGAGGACTGTATCGGCTGTGCTTTCTGCGCTGAAGTTGCACCCAACTATTGGAAAATGGACGAAGAAGGCCTAGCTCAACTTCACCAAATCTTGGATACGGCAGGCTCTTTCGAGATTGGCCAAGGCTTCGAGGAAGATCGCGAGGCTCTGAAGGAAGCTGAGTTTCACTGCCCTGTTTCCATCATAAAGATCGAGGGGTAGGCACGCCTATCAACGCATCTTCCCATCGTCATCGTTTCTCATGGTCTTCTCCCAGTTTGTCGTCAGGATCCTCCTTATTACGATCGCTATGCACGCCTCCTCCCGGCCCCTCATCGTCGCCCATCGTGGAGCCTCCGCAGACGCCCCAGAGAATACCCTACCCGCATTCCAACTTGCCTGGGAGCAAGGAGCTGACGCCATCGAAGGCGACTTTCACCTCACCAGGGATCGAAAGATCGTCTGCATCCATAATCCGACTACAGGAGAGTACGCCACCCCAAACCTCACTGTCCGCAAATCCAAGTTAGCCGACCTTCAGGCTCTTACCCTTCGCTCGCCACATATCGATCCTACTCCCTCACCTCTCGCTGCTTCGGTCATCCCGACCCTAGCCGAAGTCCTAGCAACCGTGCCTCAGGGCAAGAAGCTCTATATCGAAATCAAGAGTAGCAGCAAGATCGTACGCCACTTGCTCAAAGAGATCGACTCCTCCGACATCTCAGCATCCCAACTCGTCATCATTGCCTTTAGCGGACGCGTCGTCAGAGCGATTAAGCGCCAACGCCCTTCGCTCAAAGCCATCCTACTTGCCACGCCACGCTACCGGACCAAAGGCCGCAACCTCCTACCTTCATCTCAACAACTCCTCATCGAACTACGTCGGACCGGAGCGGACGGCGTCAGCCTTTACGCACATCCAGATATCGACGCTACCTACCTCGCCCCTTTTCACGAAAACAACTACGAACTGCATACTTGGACCATAGACGATCCGCACTTGGCGAAAAAGTGGTTCGACTTGGGCGCCCTTTCAATCACCACCAACAAGCCCGAAACATTGTCGAGTTGGATGAGCAGGCATAAAAAGACGCGCGTCGCCCAACCGGAGAAACCGATGGCAACGCGCGCCGGTAAAATTGAATAGTTCGGCCCTGGGGCAACTACTTGTTGCGCTTCCAGCGGCTCGCGCTAACGGCGCAGAGCAGACCTAGGCCAAGAAGAGCCGCACTTGTTCCAGAGTCAGGAACGGTTTCAGGTGCGGGGTCAGACCCTGCGGTAAACGTAAAAGCACCAAACCCAAGTTCAGTGGCATTTGCGTCACCCGTGGTCGTAATTGAAAATGCGCCCGGAGTCGGATCGTATCCAGAAATCATAGCCGTTCCCGTTCCCGCAACATCGAGTCTCCAGAGACCGGCTCCCAGAGCTTCAGACCCTGTGCTGACCATGTCTTCAAAGGTAAATGAGAAATCCTTGCCTCCGAACGAGAAACTCCAAAGAGGATTCGTTGGCGCGACATAAGGGCTGAATTGCAGCGGCTCGAGCATTACTGCACTTCCCACACTTCCAAGATAGTCCCCGGACTGGGTACCAGTCGAAACCTTAGCGTTGTCGAATGAGAGAAAGCTTGTGGCGCTCGGGATCGGTGCATCCAGAGCAACCGATCCATCGAAAGCAACGGAACCAGTGATGTAGGCCGCGCTGGCGGCGTGAGTGAGGGCGGAAACGGCAATAACCGAAGCACTGAGTTTGAGTAGTTTCTTCATAATATATCTTAGTTGATTTGAGGTTTATGTGTTAGCGGGAACGACGCTCCCAGCGTTGTCCCTACCCCTTTCGCATTTGATAGACCTAATGCGCCGCAATCCTCGAAAAAGTTGATTAAAGAGGAATCTACGGAAGTACACGTATATCTTTAGCTTCTGTATATCAGTGCCTTACAAATCCATTGAGCATTTTTAAGGTTTTCTAAAAAAAACGCATCGGTACGCGGATCGCCATGTTTTCGCTGTTTGCGCTTTGCTACGTTGGCACGCCAAATTGGTGCAAGACGACATGCGATGAGGGGGCTCGGGAGAGCGCCGACCCCACGTCATTCCGCGAGATAAATTACGCTTTCCACCCGGAGATATCAGTCCGACGCTTCTAGGTCCTTTCGACCTCCTGAGACAACCGCAACTCGCTGAAACTGCCTAACATCGCTTCCTACCAGCAAGCCGCGCTTGGCTGTTGGCACTACGATCCAAGTACACCCTTGTCATCTTTGCACTTCGCCGCCATTAGGGACGCCGACAATCTTCAATTATCATGAGCGAAGCGAAAAAACCTGTACTCCTCGTCATCCGTGATGGATGGGGAGCTAACCACAACGCCGACCAAGACGGCTACAATGCGGTCAAACTCGCGGATACCCCCGTCTCCGACAAGCTCTCCGCCGAATGGCCACGCACCGAGCTCGCAGCGTGCGGACTCGACGTCGGCGTGCCGGAGGGCATCATGGGCAACTCCGAAGTCGGTCACCAAAACATCGGGGCGGGACGCATCGTCGACCAGGAAATCGTCCGCATCACCAAGGCCTTCAAAGACGGCACGGTAACCGGCAACAAGGCTCTCGAAGGAGCATTCTCACAAGCCAAGTCAGGCGGCAAGCTCCACTATATGGGCATCGCTTCCGACGCTGGGGTGCACGGTCTGCTCGAGCATCTCTACGGCCTCCTTGAGGAAGCCAAGAAGTCTGGCGTCAAGCAGGTTTACATCCACCTCTTTACCGACGGCCGTGACACTCCACCACATTCCGGCAAGGCTTTCGCCGAACAATGCGAGGCAAAGTGCAAGGAACTCGGCATCGGCCAAATCGCCTCGGTTTGTGGACGCTTCTGGTGCATGGACCGCGACGAGCGTTGGGACCGTGTTGGCAAAGCCTACAACATGCTTACCGGCAAGGACGCGGAACGCACCGCCATCTCCGCTCCGGAAGCCATTCAATACTACTACGACAATCCCACCTCCTCCTCGAACGTGGGCGACGAGTTCGTAGCCCCCACCTGGGTCGTCGACGAAAATGGCAAGCCTCTCGCCACCATCGACAACGGAGATGCCGTCGTGTTCTACAACTACCGCGGTGACCGACCACGCGAGCTTGCCAGCGCCTTCATCCAAGATGATTTCGAAGGGTTCGATCGCGGCGAAAAGCTCGACCTCTTCTTTGTCGCCATGACCGAATGGAAAAAAGGGATGTGCGATAACGTCGTTTTCTTTAAGCCGGAGAAAATGAAGAACGTGCTCGGCTCCTACCTCGCCGACAAAGGCCTTTCCCAGTTTCGCTCCGCCGAAACCGAGAAGTTCCCGCACGTCACTTTCTTCTTCAACGACTATCGCGAAGAGCCTTTCAACGGTGAAGACCGCGGTATGGCCAAGTCCCCGAAGGTACCGACCTACGACCTGCAACCAGAGATGTCCGCCGACGAAGTCACCGCCCTCGTCAAGGACGCCATCCTCTCCGGCAAGTACGACTTCGTCCTCGTCAACTACGCCAACCCCGACATGGTCGGCCACACCGGCAATCTGGAGGCTGTCAAGAAAGCCTGCTCCAAGGTTGACGAAGGTATCGGAATTCTCCTCGAAGCCATCGACCAGATGGGCGGCAAGGCCCTCGTTACTGCCGACCACGGCAACGCCGACCAGCTATGGGACCCCACCGTAGACGGCCCACACACCGCTCACACCTTAAACAAGGTAGAAGCCGTCGTCTATGGAGCTGGACTCGAAGGTAAGGAGTTGGTCAACGACGGCGACCGTCGCCTCGCCGACATCGCGCCCACGCTCCTCGCAATGATGGGCCTTGAAAAGCCCACCGAGATGACCGGCATCAACCTGATCAAGTAGCACGAGCGACCATGGTCGCGATTGCACGATAATCTTTACTAGGCGGCGCGGAACATCAGCTCGCGCCGCTTTTGTTTTGCTGCGACCTACTGCCGGTTACTGAACAGGGGCCACGTTTGATACGAGGAAAACGTAGTCTTGGTAGTCCCCGTTTCGCGCTTCTTCGAAACACACAAGAAACGTATTCAGAATTCGTACACCCCGTTCGTCCTTAGCTGGATAAACGCGAACCGCGTGAGCGACGTGTTCAGGCTCTAATCGTTCGTTTACTTCATCTTGCGTGTAAGCCACGTGCGAGGGGCTGGCCGTAAATATGCCAAACTCCATATCTCCCGGATCGCACTCGATGGTTCCGCTAGCCAGACTTGGCATCAAACAATTTTGCTCAAACCGCGTCTTCGTGGCTTCTGCGAGGGTTCCGACCGTACGCAAGGAAGGTTCCGCTTCACCTGCATCGTAGATTCCGAACGGCAACAAAAAGTCGGGTGAATAGCGAGCCACCGGACGGATCGTCACGAGCCCCGGAGACGCCTTTCGAAACGTCCCTGCCCGCACCTCTTCTCCTACCAACTCAGAACGCGTGTGATTGCCCAGGCTCTCCCAACCCACATCGATACCTAAACCCAAGGCTTCTACTGCCTGAGAAAGCGTAGCCTCTCCATGACCTTCCAAGCCAGGTGCGGAAAGCCCAACGAGCTCCACCGAGCCCAGAGGCACTCCTTTATCGGAGACAAGTTCGCAACGCCCTCGCAACACTCCGAGTGCTCCAGCAGCCGGAGCAAAAACGACCTTAGCAGAAATACTGGAACCTGGGCCTAAACTTAAGCTATGTTCAGTTTTCAGAGCAAAGGCCTCCGTATCATCTTCCGTAATACGAAAGGACAGGTTTTCCATCACTTCATCTGAATGATTGAAAACTATAAAACTCTCAGGTTCGGTTTCGCGCTCTTGCGGACTGGAAAACAACAGGCGATCGCTATCAACCAGCAAACGAGAGGTTTCACCTTCGGCGATCCCACAGAAAAAAAGGGCAAGGGCTGCAAATCTCAAAATAAACATAGCATTCATATTCTACCTCTCGGAAACCAGTTCAGGCTCATGCAAACAAAGTGTACTTGCATCTGGGATACGATCCCAATCCTGAACACGAAATGGCGCTAGCCCCCTCCAAGACAAGCAAAACCGAAAACCCAATTCATGGACCTCCCTTTTCAAGGGCACAAAGCATCAAAGCAGGAAGTCACCCAAGAGTAGAACTCTGTGCCCAGTTTCCCACTACATCGAACTCAATCTGTATTGACCCTTCGAGTCGAACTGAACTTTAAGCAGCAAATCCTTCCGCGCGTAGAAACCGTTTTCGCTACCAGGACTAAATCGGGATTTCTTGACCAGATCGAGAGCGACTCGCGCGGCCGATGGATTCGCCTCTGATAGCAAGGTGTGATCGACGCTGAATCCGCTGTCGTTCACTCCCACGGCTACAAGGACTTCTTCGTCTGAAACCATCCAAGCCATGGAAGCAGGCAAAGGCTTCTGCGGAGCGGTCACCAACTCCGGCTCTCGGCTGCCAGCATTTCTCAGAGGCAACGGCCGGTGATTCCTCCGGCCCAGGGTCATTGAAGTGGGAGCAAAGTAGATCTCATCTCCACCCGAAAAGAAATGATAGTGATAGATGCCGCGGTTCAGGTCAGCAAAAGCCAACTCCGGTGAAATCTTCACTTGCTGGGCCTTACCTGCCTGCAGGTCGTCTATCTCGAATGGGAGCAGAAACTCTCGACCGTCTTGGGCAAACAATTGCAACACAACGAAGCAATCCGTGTAGTCTCGGCTCGGTCGAACCTTGGCTGTGAATTCGAAGTTGACCTTCTTGTCCCCTTCGATGATTCGCCCGATCGGGCGGTTCAATTCGATGTAACCGTCCGCGAACGTCGTGGTTTCGTCGAAAAAATAGGAACCGGCTGAAACGCGATCCAGCCCCATTCCTAAATCAACGACGCAAAGCGCATCGTCCAAGGCGAGCACCTCTAACTTCGACTCCAAGTCGAAGGGATTGGGTATCATTAAACGGTGTTGCGCAGAAACAGAGCAAACAAACGCTGCGAATAGAGCCAGCGAAGCAGACAAACGGGAGAGACGCCATAGCGGCGCCTCATGGGTATACGAGGGCATATAATCAATCTCCTAGTTATTGGGGTTTCGGAGAGAGTTTGGTGAGTTAGTAATTCAATGAAGCGCCCAAACGACATTTCGGCAAGCAGTGATCTGAATCGGGTCGGTTACACTCCTATGACGTCCGAAGCAGAGATTCCCTAGACGCAAAAAAGGCGGAGAGATTCGAAAACCCCTCCGCCTCTACTAGGAGGGCGGGAAAATTGATCTGAAGCGCAAAACTACTTCATGGCTACCAAACCACCGAGCAGGTTCAGAAACTCGTCCATCTGATCTTTCGTGCCAATGCTCACGCGAGCCCAATCAGAATACTTGGACTCAGGAGCGCCGGATACGCGAGAGCCGCTGATGAGGATGCCGTTTTCCGACATGGTATCGCGCAACACCTGCTGGTCGATCCCGGAGTGGAAGTAGACGAAAGCACCGTCAGGCTTGGCGTACTTGATGCCCATCTTGTCGAAGGAATCAGTCACGTGCTTACGTACCGTTTGGTAGTTCTTCACGTTCTTGGCAAGGTGCTCAGTATCCTTGATTGCCTCCACCGCTGCGATAGCGGCGAGATAGCTCGGCGTACCCATACCGAAAACGCTGATCTTCTCCAGAATGTCCGGGTGGGCTACAGCGTAGCCGATACGGAAGCCTGCCATGCCGTGTCCCTTAGAAAAGGTGCGCGTCACTATAACGTTCTTCTTGAGTTTCGCGAGGGGGGCGCAAGTCGCCATGGCGAAGCTCGAATTTGTCAACTCCAGGTAGGCTTCGTCAACGAAGACAAGAATGTCCTCAGGAATGCTCATCACGAACTGCTTGAGTTCCGCGGAATCTGCGAGCACGCCGGTCGGATTATTCGGGTTACAGATGTATACGATCTTCGTTTTCTCATCGATCTCAGCCTTCAACGCCTTGAAATCGTAACCCATATCTTCGCCGAGCGGGGCAAACTTCACGTCGCCGCCGCGTTCCTCGAACTTGCGCACCAACTGCGTATACCCCATCTCAGTGGTCACGACATTCACACCGGGCTCTGCGTATGCAAGAGCTGTCATCATGAGCAAAGGACCGGAACCTGCTGTAGTGAGTATGTAGTCCTCTGGTACGCCTTCCTTTTTAGCACAAGCCTCGATAAGATCGCTAACGTCATTCCGGTTGTAGTAACCGCCGCTATCAAGAGCCTTGATGATGGCAGACTTGGCGTTCGGAGTGTAGCCGAAGGCATTTTCATTACTGCTGAGACGGATTGGGCTATCCTCCAGCGTAGGAGCAGGCTGTGCTACAAGGGAACTTGTGAGCAGCGCTCCGGAAATCGCAACTGGTACGACCAAATTGCGGAAACGTCTTTCGACGAGATTAGACATCTTTTTCATAGTGTGGTGGTAAATTCGGTGCGCACAGATAACGAATCACCTAAGCGTCTTGTATCCACTCGTTAATTACATCCTAAGGGCGGCTTGCTCGATGCGTAGGAGATAGTCAGCGACGTAGTCCTTGGGATCGATTTGCTGGGCTTCGCGAAGGTACTTGGCAGCAGCCTCGTAGTCACGTTTGCCAACATTTAGCTGGGCCAAGGTTATGAAAGCTTGATGAGCGTAGCCATCGATCTTGGTCGCGTTCTCTGCGTAGTACTCGGCTTTAGCGAGATCCCCGCGCTTCTTTTCAAGTTCGCTGAGTGAGAGCAAGGCGCCACCATTAAGGGGATCTTTCTTGACCATATCAGCCAAGAAACCTGCAGCACCATCGGTATCGTCTTCTTGCATCGCGAGTCGAGCCTTCACGTTCAAGACGCTAAGTTGCTGCTTTTCATCGAGATCCGACGACATCGAGGACTCGAGGTTGGAGAGCAAAGTCTTTGCGCTCCCGATTTGGTCCATATAGATAAGCGAGTTGACCACCTCGATGATACGTCCAGGACGGGCTCCGCCCTTCGCCATCGCATCGATGTAGCTCTCGACTGCTGGCTCCACGAGACCTTCATTAACGAGCAAATCTCCGAGGAGGGCCAAAGTTGGTCCATCAGCCTTGCCGAGATCCTTGACGACAGTGAGGTTGGCAGCAGCCTTGGCTCTTTCGTCGACTACAAGAAATTGGTTAGCCTGTAGTTTCCACCAATCTGCCTTGGACGGGTCGTCTTTGATGAATTCGTAGAGAACTCCGATTGCTTCTTGCGATCGTTCGAGAGCGATCAGGCACTGCAACTGACCGAGCTTCCAGTCTTTGCTGTCTGGAGCAAGCATGATAGCTACCTTGTAAGCATCCAGAGCGGTGGATGGTTTATCCATATTGAGATAACAGTATCCAATCAACCCATATATAGTTCCGTCTCCGGTCTCAATGGAGAGAGACTTCTGCAAGCTCTTTAAAGCGCTCGCGTAATCCGCTTCTGCAACATAGGCCCGGCCCATGTTGTAGTAAGCCTGAGAGTAGTTAGGAAACTTCTTCACCGCCTGTTCGTAAGAATCGATCGCCAATTCACCCTGACCTTCCTGGTAGTAGAGGTTGCCAAGGATATAGTCAAAGGCAGCACTACTGTCCGGTCCGAGCGAGGAAGAGAGCCGAGTAATAGCGGCCTTAGGATCGGACCCAATCAGCGGCACTATTTCGTCGAACAAGCCCTTTTCTTCAGCTGTGATGTTCGGATTCGTCGATGACTCGGCGATGTAGCTTTTCGCGAAACGGGCGCGAAACTCCGGGTTGTCGAAAGACTGTTCTTTAAGATCGTAAACCTGCCCCTGCAAAGAGGTCGCGAGCAAACAAGCCGATAAAGTTATAGTTTTTAGGTATGAACGTTTATTCATCGTGATAAAGTTTGTAGAAAGTTACTGCCAAGTGATTTTGATATTTTCGAATATGACGCGGGCCTGCACCGGCTTGCCTGCAACGGTAGGCTTTTGGTAAACCCAACCTTCGAAGTGTTCGCGGAAAAGACGCGTGTAATCCTCGTCGATCGTTTGCTTCACGGAGGATATCGTGACCGTTCCGTCTGCGTTGATAACGCCTTCCATCGTAATATAGCCCTCTTTCTTCTCACGCTTCATACGTGGGCTGAATTGGAATGGCGGCTTGCGGAGAACGGAGACCGGACTATCGAGATCGCTGATCTCGAAAAGGCTTATCTCGTTCATCGTTTCCGAGGCACTAACCCCCACTTCTCCAAGCGAGAACCCGCCAGCGAGAGCGTTACCTACGCCTGGATTCAAGGCCATGTTTAGCTGCGAGAGCGAAAGCTGAGGTGGAGGCGGCTCCATTTCTGGAGGCGGATCCTGCTCCGGCGGCGGCTCCGGCGGTGGTGGCTCTGGAGGCGTGAACGCCGGTGGCGGAACCGTCACGTCGAACTCGCGCACCTGCAGGTCCGGCTTTTTCAAGCCAGCCAAGAACTGGGTGAACGGCAGCATTCCGAACATGGCCAATACCGCGAGGGCAGCTAAGGCTCCTGAGCCCAGAGGCACCTTCTTGAATACAGGGCCTTTGTAAAATTTGTATGGTGATCCCATCAGAAAATATAGAGGTCTCCTCGCCCCCTATCCGTCGGTTGCCAAATTAACTGTATTTGCACCCGCCAATTTACACTCGTCGTGAACACGTGTGTAGAGATCGATCGAAGCGGTCTTGTCCGCTTGAATGATCACCGGCATCTGATCTTTGGATACGAGCTGTCGCACGATGGAGCGGACGCCGGACAAACCGACTTCCTTGCCGCCGTAGACAATCTTTCCCTTATCCGTAATGGCTATCAGGATACTGTTTTTCTCTAGGTCCGTAGCGGAGGCTGCCTGGGGCTTGTTTACCTCGACTCCTGTTTCTTCAACGAAAACCGTAGTTACGATGAAGAAAATCAGGAGGATGAAGACCATGTCGATCAAAGGAGAGATGTTGATCTCATCGCTTTCTGCTTCGCCCTCTAAAATGGAACGTCTTGCTTTCATAATACCCTATCTTGCTAAATTGTTTTTCTCGAATTTGAGGATGGTGAGGATTTCCATTCGGTTGAAGAAGGAGTCGAGCTCGCCGATTTGCTTCTTAACCACGGTCATCATCACGTAGGCTGGGATCGCTAGCACGAGCCCTGTCTGTGTGGTGATCAACGCTTCGGAGATACCACCTGCCACGAGATCGATCGTGTTCCCTCCAGTACTGACCGAAAGGCCGAAGAAGGTTCCAAGCATACCCATGACCGTTCCAAGCAGGCCGGTCAGTGGAGCCGCTCCTACCAGTATATTGCAGAAGTATAGGCGACGCTGTAGAATCGGTAGATGGGCGACGCGGACCTCGTCGAATCGAGCTCGAGCTGTATTCATATCCGATACACCGTCCTGCGTGTATTCTATAATTTCTGCCACGTCTCCCTTCGCGTCCTTGGGCACGTCGATCCAGTGCCCCAGCTCATTCGCATCCATCAAGTAGAATTTCTTCTTCTTCATGTAGAGATAGAGCTCGAAGATGGCGAAGTAGATCACCCCTCCAAGGAGAGCGAGCGGGATCATCAAGGCCCCGCCAGCCATCCATAGCTCTATCGTTTCCTGGATAATCCCGTCCATGTTAGGCGATGGTCTTGATGCCGTTTACGAAGCTAATGGACATTTTCTCCATGCGGGAGAGGTACCCCTTTGCCTTCCGAGATAAGATCGCGTAGAGGAGCAATGCAGGAATCGCAACGATCAGTCCAAATTCCGTGGTGATCAAGGCCTCCGAGATACCGCCTGAAAGTGACTTAGCATCACCCGTTCCGAAGATTTTGATACGGTTGAAAGTATTAATCATACCGGTGACCGTTCCAAGAAGCCCTAAGAGAGGCGCTACGGCCGCGGTTACCGAGATAAAGGGAAGCAAGCGCATAACCTTTGGCTGCGTCTCAACCATCGATTCGTAGAGGATCTCTTCTACAAGCTCAGGGTTGTGGTCGCTGTACTTGACGCCTTGTTGGATCATCTTGCCCATCGGACCGGAAGTACCGTTGGCAACATGAGCAGCGCCTTCCTTATCTTTGCTAGCAAGCTTGGCGAGAACCTCCGCGAGGAAACCTTCCTTGGGCTTGGGCAGTGACATCAATTCGAAGGCCTTGAATGCAGCTACTGCAAGTGATAGGAAAGCGAAACCAAGTATTGGATACACCCAAATACCGCCCTTCCCGATATGTTCACCGATCGTTTCTTTCGTAGCTTCGATCGCCATCGCGTTATCGAGTGTAGCGTCGATTGGGAGGGTTCCCTCTTGGCCCGACGCTAAGGCGATCAATCCGGAGTCGAACTCGCCCTTCATGATTGGCAAAACCAGTGGCTCAGTTGAATTTCCTTGCTCAACAAGTCCGGCTACGCCGCTTTCGCTGGCGAAATACGTTATCGGGCCAAACCGTACAAAAGTACCGTCTTCGAGCAAGCCATCGCTGGTGATCGCCTTGCCTTCGTATGTCGCACCGCCTGAGAGGCTTTCCATACGACTGAGGCCGGCTTCCAGGATTGTCTTTTGCGCTTCGAGCTTTTCGACAGGCGAGATGTGTGGGTCTTCCGCAGCGATCTCGCTCGAGGTTATCTTGTCCCCGTAAAACTCGTACTCGGAGGGGTCGAGCTGTGAACCGAAAGTCCGGCCAAATTCGGCAGAGAGGTTGATCAGATAATCCACCATTTCGTCTTGGGCGTTGATAGAATCCTCAAAGCTCGAAAGGTCTGAGCTTTGGTTGTCGCTGATGCGCTGAGCACGGTTCGCTTCGCGGCGGAGGTCCCTCAGTTCGGCGAAAAGCGAGTCCCGCTCTTTGGTGAGCGGTATCTTTTCAGCTCCGATGGTCTCACGAAGAGCCGAGAGTTTTTCAAGCGAAGCTTCTAGCTTCTTTTGAGCATTTGCGGATGCCGAGTCTAGAGCGCTTTGCCCCATCAACGGCATGGCTGACACGAGTAGCGCGGCGGCTAGCGAAGAAAATTTATTCATGGATATTGTCCTCCTGGGATTGGAAATTAGGGAGTTACGATCTTGGCGGGCATTCCGAGGAAACTTGCGTCAATGGTGCGATCGTAAATTGAGACGAGTTGTGAGACCTTTTCGGCAATGCTTGGATCTGGCGTCCAATCCCATCCATCGCTCATCGAAGGGTATCCATAACCTGCATACTCACCCGTTCCATCTATGAAGTATGCATATGCGAAACCGAAATAGAGCGTAGTCACTTCCCTGGACTCACCGCCAACGTCTTGGATCCCGGTATCCTTGGTCACGACGCTTTGAAATTTATCGAACTGCGACATGATGGCGACCACGTTCTGAAGGCGAATAGTGATCGGTGTCGTTTCTTTTTGTTCTTCGGTCGGGATACGCTTGATGAAGGTATCGACCGACTTGAGGAAGGCTTTGGGCCAAGTGAGAGCGAGTTCCTTAACTTGGATTTCGTAGCTCTCGACAGCCGCAGTCATGATGTCCGTGGCCTCGTCGAGGTCTTGCTTCTTCTCGTCGAGCTCTGCTCGCTTTTTCTCGCCAGCGGAGGCAGTTTCCTCGGCCGTCTTGATAATGTCTTTCAGACTGGCGATCTCGGTCTCCATGAATTCGATCGAATTCTTGACGACTTCCTTTTGCTCGACCCAAGCGACCTTCTCTTCTGAGATCTGCTTTTCGAGGGAGATCCACTCGCTTAGTACGTTTTGAGTATCTTTGACGACGTCAGCAGATACTGAATACGAGAATGAAACTGATAGCGTGGCGGCGACGGCCATGCACTTGAAAGTCTTTCTGTGTAAACCTAGCATGTTGTTTGTTTGCTTAGAACTTTGGGCAGGGGGTTATTTTGGAAAAACCGCGACGGAACTACCCGACTCCGTCGCGGCTGAGTTTCCTATTATTCAGATCAAATAGTTATGGTGCGAAAGGACTAGAAACTAGTATCCATCTTCAGCGTATACTGACGGCCTCGGTCAGCTCTTACCGTACCATCCTCGTCATTGTAACCCGCGGCTACCCAGAAGTAGGAATCGAATACATTGTAGATGCTGAGCGATACCTTCCAACCTTCAAGGGCGGTGTCCGCCTTGCCTGTGTAGCTTAGCCCGGCGTCGAAAACGGTATGAGAATCGACCTTTTGAGTGTTGAGCGTATTGACGTACACATCGTCGTAGTACTTCCCACCGAAGTTATAGCGGAACTGCCCCTTGCGATAGATTGCGTCGAAGTTAGCCGTTACGAAAGGGGTGTTACCCAAGTCGTTTCCTCCAAAGTCGATGTAGCGAGCCCATACGGTCGGATCTGCAGTCGCTTCATACCGATAGCCCTCTGCAGCGGTCGGGATAGTAGCCGAGGTTTCGTAGCCTTCTAGCAAATCTTCCTGGAAGGTTGTTTCCTGGAGGGCGATGGAACCACTGAGGGTCAATCCTTCAATTCCTGTTATGAAGTCACCCGAAGCTTCAATCCCCCAAGAGTCTACACCACCAACGTTTTGATAGCGGCTATTACCAGCTGCTCCCGCATTCGCTGAATCGATCGGGACTGCAGTCGAGAGGATACGATCCGTGTAGCTGATCTTGTAAGCCTGTACCGTGTAGCTTCCGCCAGCGAAATTTCCGCGGACACCAGCGTCAAAGTTCTCCGAATACTCAGGAGCGAGGAGGTTTGGATCGAACACATCTCCTGCAGCAGTGATAGTTCCTGAAGTTGGAGTCGCCATGTTCTCCGAGTAGTTGAAGAAGAGCTCTGTGGTGTCGTTGAGACCGTAAAGCAGTCCGAACTGTGGCAAGAAGTAGTCCTCGTAGGTGGTCGAGCGGAAGGTTTCTTCGTTCCTAAGCCATTCAGCAATACTTAAGAATCCGTTGGCATCGCGGTTGAGCTTGATGCCCTTAACCCCAGCGATGATGTCTAGCTTGCCATCCATTGTAGTAAAGGTATCCTGTATCCAGTACTGCATGACATCTTGGTCGATGTAGCGAGTATAGTTGGTGAAGTTGAACTGATCGTAGCGGTACTCACCAAGAACCGAACCACCGTCTAGGTTGAAGTTAGGACGTTCTGTACCGTGGTGGTCAAATTCGTACCAGCCACCAAAGATCAACTTGTTGTTCTCCGTTTCCCATGTGTATGAAGTTGTGAGACCATAACGGTGTCCACCGAAGTTTTCGTCGCGGGCAGTGCGGCCTGGAACTCCGGGGACAAAATCTACTCCGGTGGCATAAGTTGGAGTGCCTGGAGCTACAATCGCGTGGTCAGCGCCGTATTCCGTGGCTATGCTTCCGTCTTCGCTTATCGGATTGCCGGCCGCATCATACCAGAGCTGTCCCCAGATGTCGGTACGATCAGGATCGTTCATGTATGCAGCACGCACCTGATCTTGAGCGTAGCCGCGATCGCGTCCCCAAAGTCCATAGTTGTTCTTATCTTGGTAGTACGTGACAACCTCCATTGTTTTGCCGTCTTCGAAGTCGAAGTCGAACTTGAAGCGTTGCAGCGTATCCATACGACCATTCTTCCACTTGTCGTAGTAAATCGCATTCGTGCTTTCGCCCGGACCAGCGTCAGGATCAAGGTAAGCGACAGGGCCTAAGTTACGGCCTTGGTCAGTGAGATCGCCATAGTTGTAATCTCCGATTCCGGGATAGTCCCATGGAGTATATTCGATGAAGCCTTGGCCGGTACCATTGTAGTTGCCTGCCATGACATCCTGCCATTCACCATAACTAAGTGTCGCCGTGTCATAGTCGTCACGGTCATTATAGGTTACAGCGTACGTTATATCGAGTTTGTCAGAAGGCATCTCGTACTTTAACTTCGCTTCGTAGCGACGCCCCATGCCTTTCCCTAAACCATCCAGACCTTTGGGAGTGAACTCAAAATGGGAGCCGCTAACATAGCCGGTGAATCCTGGAAGGATTTCCCCAAGCTCATACTTCGCGAATAAGCTTATATGATCGAAGCTACCGTAAGCGGCACTAAAAACTGCGCCTTTTTCCTTAGAAGGGTCTTTGGTGAAGTACTGGATCGATCCACCCAAAGCCTGGTAAGCTGGAGTGGTCACGTCGCCCGCACCTTGGGAGACCTTGATTGTCGTCAGGTTCGCACTGTCAACGAGACGTCCGATCGGAGAGCCATAACGCGGATCGCTGGTTCCGACAGGCACTCCGTCAAGTGTGACACCTAAATTCGCGATGCTGAACGCGCGAACCCGTACATCGTTCGCAAACTCGTAGAAGCCGAACGGGTCAGCTGTTACGACATTTACACCCGGGATCTTGTCTACCATCTTCTCTGGTGACGCGCCGGGCATCGCAATTTCGAGCGCCTCGAGGCTTAGCGAGTTACTCGCGCGGCTCTCGCCTTGGCCAACCGCAGTGAAGGTTTCGAAGACTTCCATGCCGGAGCCGGAACTATCCTGGGCAATGGACTCGAACGTGAGTCCTGCAAGCAAAAGGGCTGCTGCTGCCTTAACGAGGGAGCTCTTCGACCTCTCGCCGGTGGAGGGATGCGAGCACATAGCTGCGCCATCCGCGTTTAACGGTGTTGATTTAGACATCTTTTTGTATGGTTTGAGTTTAGCTTAAAACCAAGTGGGCTTCAGCATCATCAATGCCAAATTTGCTTCGACCCGAAGGAACTGAGTCAATTTCGAAACAATTCCGCATTTTATCGCAATCGCTGGACATTTTACCCCAAAGGCAAAGCACCAATTAGATTAATATCTAGTCGTATTACTTTTATAACTACAGAGAAAGTACCAATACCAAGGGTCGCGCAACAGACAGATTAGCAGCTCGCAAAACCCTTATATAATATAGCTGCGCTTAAGTCCCTAGAATTGGTCACGCGCTAATCTTAGCTCTTCGATCAAAATAGAGCAGATCGGATTCGCGAGACTTCTGCTCAATTGCCAGCGCTAGGAAGATAAGCCAAATCCCGTTTCATTCTGGCACAGAGCCTGCTCGGGGCCCCGGGGAGTCATTTCATGCCTCCCATCAAAAAGATGTCTAGATGAAGCCTTTCAAAAGCAACCCCCTAACGGTTGCGGGAGCGCTGCTTTGCTCATGCCTTTCGGCACCTGCGGCATTCGCGCAAACTGCAACGACTAACTTAAGCCAAAGTCTTACCAATCCCAGCCGCCCAGCCGCAGCGATGGAGGGAAAAGACGAGACAAACCAAAGCCCTCGCGAGCGGGGGCGGATCCTCGTGAAGCTGAATCCAATCGCCTCCGAGTATCAGGTTTTTGGCGACATCGGAACGAGCCCGGGAGCTGACGCAGATGGCGAGGGGGTCGACTTCCGATCTTTCTTCCCTAGCAAGAACCCTATCCAAAATCCCTCCAATGCCCTTAGCCTCGGCTATAGCATCAACTTCAACGATCAATCCGGTATCGGGAAAAGCGGCTACAATGCATCCTTCACACAAATATTGGACGCAGAGGAAAAGTGGGTGCTTTCCGCCCAACTCCGTAGCAGCGCATCCGATCGACTCATCGAGCACTATGAGTCGGTCTGGCTACAAACTCAGGACGAGGAAACCTACTATCTAGATCGCCCGCGCTTTTCCTACGACGAAATATTGACTAAGAACCTCGTCGGAACTGCTCAAATCGGATTCCGACCGAATGACCGCAACGAATTGTATTTCAAGACATCTCACCAAGACTACTACGATTTCTCCTATCGTAATCGCATCGAGCTACAGCTGGGCAGCGCAAGTGTCGTCGAGGGATCGCAAACCATAGCCGAAGACGATACTATCATCGGCGCGTCTTTTGAAGGGGCCCGCACGCGGCGCTACTTTGGCGACACCGAAAATATCAGAAAACGTTTGCACAATACCTTCGGCGGATCCTATACGGGCACCGAATGGACAATCGACTATTCGGTCTATACCCAGAAATGGGACCTCAACCGCCTTTGGTATAATTGGAATTTCCGTGACACAGGAGTCGACCTTTCCTACCAAGTCGACAACCCCTACCTTCCTGAAATCTCAATCGACAACGGGGTAAACCTGCTCGAGACCGGCACTGCGAATTTCGCCAACCTTCGTATCCATAATAACTATACGAAAGACCGTGACCTAGCAGCACGCGTGGACGCAGAACGCTCGCTCATGCTGGGAGATTCCGAATACTGGATACAGACCGGTTTTCTGCACCGAGAAAAAGAGCGAAACGTCTCGGAAGAGCTCTCAGTTTTCCTGCCCGTCAGCGGCAACAGCTTTACCTTAGATCAAGTCGCATTCGACGGAGCGGGCTCCCCTATTCTCGATGGAGCCTACACCGTACCGCCTGGCCTCGATCCCGACAAAAGTCGCTCCTTCGTAGAGAGCAATCCCTCGATATTCGTAAACAACGATTTTCGAGCGAAAACCGAGAGCGAGCCTCAGTCTTACACAGCCGAGGAATCTGTAACAGCCACCTACCTGCTGGCCACCAGACAAAGCGGAGAGTGGACCTACGAATTGGGAGGACGCCTTGAGAGGACTGAAACCGCCACCCGCGGTACGGTTGTCCTCCCAGAGGCAGTCAACGATCCCGACGAAGGCGAGGTACTAGAAATAGTAGAGGACCCCTCGACAAATACAGACCTTATCATCAAAGACCTCTCCTCTGATAATTCATACACAAATTTCATTCCCAGCGCCGAGGTTTCCTACAATACCTCCGAAGAAGTCACGTGGAGAGCGGCATGGTTCCAGTTGCTCATGCGTCCGCAGTATTACAACATCGTGGACTACCGCCGTATCAGCATTCCCACTCGGAGCATTTCAGAGGGAAACCCGACCCTCAGTCCGACAGAAATCGACAAATTTCGACTTTCATGGAGCAAAGAGAATCCGTGGCTCGGCTCTTTGTCAGTCGAAGGCTACCTGATCAATATCGAGAATTTTTTCTATGGCTCTGTATCCGAAGATACGATACTTGAAGAGGGAAATCCCGTTATCTACAAGGTGAGCCGCGTGGAGAATGGCGAGAAGGCTAAGATAAAAGGCGTCGAAATCCAGTGGCAAAAAACGGTCAAGGATGTTGGCATTTTTGATTCTTTCACTACCAGCGTTGCTTACACTTACTCTGACTCGGACGCTAACGTTCAATCTCGCCCTGACGACACCCTTCCCACCCCGGAGCGCTCCGAGCATCTCGCGAAGCTTAGCCTCACGGGAACGAAGGGGAAATTCACAACCGGCATTGAGCTAACCTACCAAAGCGAAGCCCTTGACGACCTCGGAAACTCATACGCTCAGGACGAGTACCGAGAAGCCGTTGTGCGACTGGATGCTAGTAGCAGCTACCGACTCGACGAAAACACGAGCTTAAGCCTCAACCTTTCAAATCTCACCGACCACCCGGAGCGCTCCTACCAAGGCTCCCCCTACCGCGTCACGAGAAATCAATACAGTTCCTGGTTCGGCACTTTCAACATTACGCGTTCTTTCTAGCCGAGCGGCCTGATGACCGCGATCGAAAGAGAAAGAAGCAACGAAGGACGCGCTTGGAAAACGCTCTTCTTCGTTAGTCTCGTAAACTCTGCTCAGGCTGCCATAGCCGTGGTTGGGATCCCTTCCCTCGCTACCAGCGCTCAGTTAAGCAGTGCTCAGACGACAAGCTTGCTTGCGGCCCTACCCATCGGGGCTGGAGTTGCCGCCGCTTTCGCAGGCCCCATTTCTGACAAGTTCGGCAGAAAACAAGTCCTCCTAGCAGGGCTATGCCTGCTCGGACTGTCCCTGATCCCTCATGTGATCGCTAACCACTATATCTCACTGCTGGCACTCCGCTTGATGACCGGCGTCGCAACTGGTATTCTGATGGGACTACCCTCAACCTTGCTAAGCGACAATTTTAGAAAAGACCGGCAAATCTCTCTCTCTGGCAAAACGCTCTGCGGCTACGCAATCGGCCAAACGGTCGGAATTCCGCTCGGCATCTGGCTAATGGAATGGACCAGCTTCCTCTGGGTCTGCTCGCTCTACGGTCTCCTAGCGATAGCGTGCATCCCCTTCGCTCAACACTACCTCCCCACTCCGATCAATCAAAAGTCGAAGCGCTCCGTACCGAAATGGTTTTCTGAATACGCAAAACGTTCAAAGGAAACCCTCAAAGACAAGGACTTCAACCTCATCGCCGTCGCTTCATTTCTCAGCTTTACTGCACTTGCGGCGTTCTACGTGAGTTTCGCCCTTTGGCTTTTCTCCACCGCTGAGCTCCGCCCCTCTGAGATTGCTCCTATGTATCTCGCCGGCGGTCTCCTTCAGATCGCTGTCTTTACGGTCATCCTGAGGATTTTCACGAAAATCCGACCACAGCTGACGATATCCATATCGCTCATCCTCAACACCATCATCTTCTCGTCGGTCTACCCAGGACTTGATAGCCTCAATTCAGCGACGGTCTTTTTCGCTTTAACCCTTGGCGCCGTATCCTTGCGCATTCCAGGGCTGCAGTTCCTTATTAACAACCGGGGAGACCCGCATCAAAAGGGGCTGCGCGTCAGCCTTAACCAGACCAGCAGTCATCTGGGCAAAGCTTTAGGCTCCATTTTGGGAGGAAGCCTCTTCCCAATCGTCGGCATGCATCAAATTGCGCTTTCGTGCGGGGTTTTAACCCTAGCTTGCAGCTTACTTTTTCTAAGGGATTTATTCAGCGAGCTCAATGCAGAGCAAATTATGCCTAAACGAAGGGGTAGAGTTTCGCAGAAAAATTTCAATAATCAGAAATTTGGAAAGTGGGGTAGCTCTGGCACGCACGTTGCTAACTGAAGATGTCTAGTAAACAGGTAACTCACACATACCAGAGCCAAAAACGGACGCTAGGTAAGGTCCGCATAAGATCAATTCTATTTTTGTATTAAATGGGATAATTCTCTTCATGCATCGAGCCTGCAGGCTTTGACTGGCTTTCGTATCAGTTATAACACTACATTTAGCTAGAATCCAACCTATTTAAAAGCACCCGGCATCAACGCTGGGTGCTTTTGTGTTTAATCCTACTAACGACGCTTCGACAGCCGAAGACTGAGAGCGCCCTCGTCGCTCTATTAAGCCTCGAACACTTCCAACATCGCCGCCTTATAGGAAGCCATCTCCTGCTGAGTACCGATACTGATGCGACACCAGTCGTGATAAGGAGGAAATGGCCGTCCTACCAAAAAGCCTCGGTCCTTCATCATCTTTTGGAAAGATCGAATCTCGATGCCGGTGTAGTGGAATACGAAGTTGCCCACGGAGGGAGTGTAGCGAAGGCCCAAACCATCTAGCAGTTCGCAATAACGATTTCGACCGTCTGCGATTAAAGCCTTCGCCTTGAGATGAAACGTCTCGTCATCCAAACTGGCGATTGCAGCGATCACTCCCAGGTAGCTCGGACTCGACATCTTATAGTTACCAAGTTTCTTCACAATCTCAGGAGTCGTGATCCCGTAGCCAATACGGTGCCCCGCCAACCCGTGCATCTTGGAGAATGAACGACCGATAATAACGGGGTAACCTTGCTTGACCAACTCGACTTGCGTCTGTGATTGAAAATCTGGCAATAGCTCGAGGTAAACTTCGTCGAGAAAAACAGCGCCGGTTTCGCAAGCGTTCAAACAATAGCTTTTGATCTCGTCAGGCGTTCGGATAGTGCCCGAAGGCGTATCCGGGTTACACACATAGCTAAGCACCGCATCTCGCTCTTCGACCGCCGAAAGCATCGCATCTAAATCATGCTGCATGGTCTTAGTATGGTCTACCCACTCTACATGTGCTCCCTTTTTCTCGGCATACTCGCCCAGTTGAAGGTAGGTCGGACGCGCCGATACCACTGTCGTACCAGGGGTCGCGTAGGCTGCCGCTGCGAGCGACAAAATTTCGTCGCACCCGTTGCCCAATAGAATATTCTCGGGGCTCACTCCTTCCCGTTCAGCGATGCGATCCTTCAGAATCTCCTCTTCCCGAAACGGATAGCGGCAACTGTTACCCACTTCGCGCATTATCGCCATACTGACCTTCTGGGAAGGACCGAACGGGTTTTCATTTCCCGCCAAATTTATGTATTTCAGCTCTGGATACCGCGTCTCTCTTGTTAGTGTCTCGGTTAGTCCTTGCCCCAAAACGCGACCACCTAAGGCCATACCGAGAGACATTACCCCTGCATTGCGGATCCAATCACGTCGACTGATCCCTCCACTATCCCTTCCGAACTTTCTATCTGTCATGAACCTACTTTATTATGAAAAGAGGCCGGCCTCAGCCGTTGGAAGGATGCTCTCGCACGAATCTTACCAACGGCCCAGACCGGCCCAACTGAATACGATGCCAGCCACGAATGGCCGACTGAATAACTAACGATTTGACTGACTAATCCTAAAGCTTGCCTTGCCCCTTCATCACGTCTTCGAAAACGGTCAAGAAGGTGCTCATTTCGTCTTCTGTACCGATACTTACGCGGCACCAGTCGAGCATTGGCGGGAATGGGCGACCGACCATGATCTGTTGATCTTCCATCAATGCCTGGAATTCCTTGATTGGCACTCCTGTCTTCATGAAGACGAAGCTACCTTGTGGGTAAGCGTATTCGACACCGAGTTCGTCCAAACGGTCAGTAACCATCTTGCGAACGGTTCGGTAGCTGGTGACGCTCTGTTCGAAAAACGCTGCATCCTGAAGAGAAGCAACAGCTGCGACACAGCCAAGCTTGTTCGGACCACCCATGTGAAATTTGCTGAGTAGCTTCTTAGCATCAGGCTTCATGATACCGTAACCGACGCGGAGGCCAGCCATTCCGTAAACCTTCGAAAAAGTACGGGCGAGGATGATATTCTCCCCTTCGCGAACGAGTGAGACCATGCTGTTAGCTTCGAGACCACCGTCCGCCAACTCTAGGTAGGCTTCGTCCACAAACGCGACGATGTCTTCTGGCAACTCACGGATGAAGGTCTTCAACGCGTCCGGATCAACGACTGTCCCTGTCGGGTTGTTCGGGTTACAAAGATAGACCATCACCGTGTTCTCATCGATGGCTGCCTTGATCGCAGCGAGGTCGTACTCGAGTTTGTCATTGAGCGGCACGATCTTGGTTTCGCCCCCGAAAGCGTCGAAAGTGCGAACGAGCTGTGTATAGCCAGGCTCGACAGAAACGACGTTCTTCCCGGGCGCAGCATATGCCATGGCCGCCATCTGCAATACGGGGCCGGAACCAGCGGTCGGAACCACGTATTCGCCCGGGACCATTTCACGCATGGCGATCGCTTCAACGAGAGCCTGCGACTCTTCCCAAGCGTAGCGGTTGATGTCCGGCAGCTCTTGCATGATAGCCATCATCGCCATCTGAGAGTAGCCAAAGGCGTTCTCGTTACCGCTGATCTTGATCGGGCCTTGGCTACCTTCGCTCGAGTCAACTTCGTGCTGACCGAAAGCCGCTTGGGGCGTTAAAGTAAGTGTCGCTGCCGCTAGCAGCGAGGTGATTAGGGACGCGGAGCTACGCCCCGACTTGTTCGGTACCGTTGTAGTAGACATCTTTTTGATTGTTTTAGGTTAAATCGAAACACGAAACGCTAAGCACACACCGCGCCCAAAAGGGCGCCACAAAAGAAAAAATACGTTTTCATTCAGATTTCCTACCCCGTTTATATATTAATGTACGGGTCTTCGCGCAGGGGTAGTTAATACTGCTTAGCCAACTGCCTGTATCGACAATTCTCGGACAAATAGGCACGCGCTTTGCTGATGCCCAACAAAAGGCGCTCAGCGCACGATTTTATACAAAAAAGATGTCTACCAAAGCGAAACTCACTCGCCGGAATTTTATCCGGCAAGTCGGGGCGTACGGCGGTTGTGCCTTCACAACAATGACCGCGCTCGGACTGATGACTCAAGCCACTGGCCACGGTGCAGAACTCACGGGGCTCACGCACATCGGCGGCAAGTCGAAGAAACGCGTGCTTATCCTGGGAGCTGGGATAGCGGGCCTGACCACTGCGTACGAGCTCGGCAAGCTTGGGTTCGATTGCGTCATACTGGAGCCGCGATCCATACCAGGCGGTCGCAGTCTGACCATTCGCCGCGGTGATAGCATAAACGAAACCAACGGTACGTCGCAAACCTGCGAATTCGACGAAGGTCTCTACTTCAATCCTGGCCCTTCTCGCTTTCCTCAATGGCACGTCACCATGGACTACTGCCGCGAGCTCGGGGTCGAAGTTCAACCATTCGTCAATCTCAACGAAAACGCTTTCTATTACGGTGAGGGCAATATCGGACCGCTGTCCGGAAAACGCGCCCGTATTCGAGAAGTCAAGACAGACCTTCGCGGTTACACCGCGGAACTCCTAGCCAAGGTTGCCGACAACGAAGTTCTGGATACGGAACTGACCGACGCGGATAAAGATGCTCTGCTCGACTTCCTACACTATGAAGGCGGCCTCAGCGGCTCGCAGCACGAGTACAACGGACACAACCGCCGTGGCTACAAGGTCTGGCCAGGAGGAGGCTTGCAAGAAGGAGAGCTCGACACACCTTATGGCTTCTCCGAACTGCTGCAGTCAGGCTTCGGAAACCTCTTCCATCGCGCCAATGAGTACCAGTACCAGTCCCAAATGTTCACACCCACCGGCGGTATGGACAAGATCCCCATGGCACTGGCGGATCAAGTGAAGGACACGATCATCTACGGTGCCCAAGTAAAGGAGATTCGCCGTACCAATCCCGGAGCTCGTGTCGTCTACACTGTCGACGGCGAGGATAAAGAACTGAGCGGTGACTACTGCGTTTGCACGATCCCACCCACAATCCTTCGTCGCTTGCAAACGGACTTCTCACCGATGCTCAAAAACACGCTCAACATCGTGCCATTCCAAAATTCCGGAAAGATCGGTATGCAATTCAAGCGTCGTTTCTGGGAAGAAGATGACCGCGTATACGGCGGCATTTCTTGGACCAATCTCCCTGTATCTGAAATCTGGTATCCATCAAATGGATTCATGGGTAAAAAGGGAGTCATGGGAGGCTACTACGTCTTCGGCCCGACATCAGACCAATTAGGCCGCATGAGCGCAGCTGAACGAACTGAATTTGCCCTTTCCAATGGCGAGAAGCTGCACCCTCAGTACCGCGAGGAATTCGAAAACGCGTTTTCGGTCAACTGGTCAACCATCCCTCACATCGAGGGCTGCCTCGCTCACTTTCCACAGGCCATGCTCAAGACATTCTACCCGCTGCTCATCAAGCCAGAGGGAGAACTATACCTCGCCGCAAGCTGGGCCAGCCACCTTGGCGGTTGGCAAGCCGGGGCTTTCGAAGCAGCGAGAATCGCAGTTAAGAGCATTCACGAACGAACCATGGCATCATGAAAAATGCGTCGACCCTTTTCGTCAGCGTAAGTCTTTCCGCCGTACTCGGCCTCTCCTGCGCTTGCGCCAACCCTCAAGCCTCCAGTCAAACCAAGATCGATCCTGCTACCGTAGAAAAGGGAAAACAGACCTACGCGATGTTCTGTCAAGCTTGCCACGGCCCGGAGGACCCAACCGTCGATTCCCCCAGCAACCTGTTCGACAAGAAGTGGTACCACGGCGAAGGCCGATCAGGCGTGGAGAAATCCATTCGCGACGGAATCATGGAGAAAGGCATGCCGGGCTGGGGCCCTATGATCCCATCCGAAGACATCGACGCAATCCTAGACTACCTTTTCAGCTTCCAAACAATAGAAACATCCACAGATGAATAACGTATCCACTTTATCCAGACTGCTCCGACCAGGCCTATTTCTCCTGATCGCCACGTTCGCCCTATCTCTTACGGGCGACCTCTTCGCTCAGCACAGAGTGACTGAGGGCAATTATGGTGAGTACATCGACACCATAACCGCAGAAGAATCCTTCTTCACGATCGGCAACATGTGGCTGATCGTTTGTGCGGTCCTTGTCTTCATGATGCACCTTGGATTCGCAACGCTTGAGTCAGGTCTCACGCGTTCGAAGAATACGATCAACATAATTTTCAAGAACCTCTTCGTTATCAGTTCAGGGCTCTTGCTTTACGCACTCTTTGGTTTCCGAACTATGTATCCGGGATCTGAATTCAATGGAATTATGTCACTCGGTTTCTGGATCGACGTGAATCCTGACGACTACTTGGACCTGATGAGCGCCAAGTACGCTAACTACACTTGGTGGACAGATTTCATTTTCCAAGCGATGTTCGCCGCCACGGCCGCCACCATCGTATCCGGAGCGGTGGCGGAGCGCGTCAAGCTCGGGAGTTTTATGATCTTCACTCTTCTGATCGTCGGCTTTGCCTACCCTGTCGCAGGGTCATGGGAATGGGGCACAGGGTGGCTTGATCGCAACGGATTCCACGACTTCGCAGGTTCATCTGTCGTGCACGCCTTCGGAGGCTTCGCCGCACTCGCTTGCGTTCTGATTCTCGGACCAAGAAGAGGCAAGTACGGCACCGATGGACCTAAGAAGCCCATTATCGGCCACAGCATGCCGCTCGCCTCGGTCGGGGTGTTCCTTCTCTGGTTCGGCTGGTTCGGATTCAATGGCGGCTCCGTGCTAAGCGCTCATCCTGAAATGATTGGACTGGTTGTAACCAATACTGCTCTCGCGGGAGCAGCAGGTTGCTTGGCCAGCATGCTCGTCACACAATTCGTGATCAAAAAGCCCGATGTATCCATGGCTCTCAATGGGGTGCTGGCGGGATTGGTCGGCATTACAGCTGGAGCCGACTCAATGATGCCTGGTCCCGCTATTCTAGTAGGCGCTATTTCCGGAGCCATTGTGGTAATCGCCATTCTCGGATTCGAAAAAATAAAGATCGACGACCCAGTCGGCGCAACTTCCGTGCATGGCGTATGTGGAATCTGGGGTACCCTAGCAGTCGGTATTTTTGGAGAAGCACCGTTTCTCTGGCAGCTTATCGGCGCCATGTCCTACGCGATATTCGCCTTCGTCTTTGCTTTCATTGTCTTCTATCTGATCAAGCTCGTCATGGGTGTCCGCGTCACTGCCGAAGAGGAGGATATCGGCCTAGATATTTCCGAGCACGGCCAAGAGGCCTACTCGCTCGATTAGAGGACCGTAAACGTATCCAATATGTCTTTACTTCCACAGCATAAGTTTCGCTACGTGGCTGGGCTCTTCGTGCTCGCCGCAGGAGCCTACGTCGGACTACGTTTCATTGGATCTAACTCCAATGAACGTATCCACGCCTACAAACAAACCTCTCTGCCCTACGCGGATGCAGTGGAGGTGGAACCGGGTTCCGAGTATTTCTACACGTGGGGGGTAACAGCTAGCCCCCGCATGAAGGAGATCGCCAAAAACAGCGTAGAAAATCGCTATGGCGACACCTACGAACAAACCTTCAGCGTCCTCGCTCAATTGACCAAGGACCTCGCCGAAGTCGGCCTGTCGCTACGTGACGTCGTCAACGTGCGGGCCTACATCGTAGCGGATCCCGAGCCTGACTTCGACGGCTGGAATCGTGCGTTCGAGCAGTTCTTCGGCACTACGACCAATCCGCACAAGCCTGCCCGTACCACTGTCGGCATATCGCGACTCTTCCACTCTGACTACCGCGTCGAAGTGGAATTCATCGCCGTTTTCCCAGACGGACGTGGGCCACACTCAGTCGGCACCCGACACCACGAGCGCTACTCCCGTCTCAGTCGCACAGAGACCAGCGAACGTTGGAAATCCTACGGTCGGCCCATCTGGCCTATGAGCACGGGTAAGGCAACGGTCGCAGACACAAGCATGTTCTTTTCATCTTCCGTGCGCCCTGCGTCCCTCATGCCGAATCCACCTCCAGGATTTTTCATGTACGGAAACATCACTCAGCAATCCGCGTCCCTTTTCAAGCAGATGGGAATTCAGCTTAAGGAGGCAGGACTTGGGTTCGAAGATGTATTTTTCATCCGAGCTTGCGTCTATCCGGGCAAGGACTCAATCAGCAAGAGCTTCGCCGCGTTCAACGACGAATACAGCAAGTTTTTCAACAATTCCAAAAATCCGAACCAGCCCACGCGCACTGTGATGTCGACTCCAGGTTTCAACTACCGAAACCAAAGTATCTCGATAGAGTACTACGCTGCGTATCCAGAGGATAGCGACAAGGCTTTCGAAACAGCGCGCACCTCAATCGGCTCGACCTCGGCAGTGGTAGATTCGAAACCTATCGCTCCAGCAGGCGTATCCGTCGCTGCTGACGCGAAGATGGTCTTCCTCGCAGGCAGTATTTCCTCCATCGAAGGTGACATGAAAGCTCAAGCGACTTCGGCCCTTGAGGCTTTGAAAAGTCGGGTGGAACTAGCAGGCGGGACCCTTGAAGATCTTGTTCACCTGCGAGCGTACATTGCTGAGGGTGACCAGAAGACTTTGGACAATCGGATCGCCGCATGGGAAGCGTTTTATCGAGAGAACTTTAACGGGACGAACGCCCCGGCTATCACTACGCTACCCGTAGACTCGATCGTCGGGAACGGAATGATTGAACTCGAGGGAGCGGCAGCCATACGTCCTTGATGTGCCGACGCTCGAAGCCCGACAGTCAGGAGAGGATTTAAACTCAGAGATGCCAAAATCGCTACTCAGCATGGCCACCATAGGTGGTCGTACTCAAGATACAGAAGAGCGATTCGAAGTCATCAATCCTGCCACCGGCTGTCCTTTTTCCACCGCTCCACTCTGTGGAGCTCCTGAACTAGCGGCCGCAGTAACGTTCTCCAAGCGAGCCCAGCTGCAATGGGTCCAGTCGGAGAGAAACCGCCGCGGTGCCTTGCTAGCCTGTTCACACGCGATCACGCGTCGGCAGGAGGACATCGCCAAACTAATAACCCTCGAACAGGGAAAGCCAATCGCTGAAGCGCGTAGCGAAGTCTCCTACGCCGCGGAGGTTTTCGAATCCTACTCCGAAATGGAGGTCCCTAGCCAAGACCTCACGAACGGGGACAGCAACCGGACGCTGCTTCTCAATCGACCGTTCGGAATTGTCGGACTGATAACGCCGTGGAACTTCCCCATCGGTACAGCCGCCGTGAAGCTTGCCCCAGCTCTGCTCGCAGGAAACGCGGTCATCCTCAAGCCATCCCCAATCGCTCCTCTATCCGCCCTTCTGTTGGGCCGTATTCTCAAGGACCTACTACCGGCGGGCATTCTGAATACGCTGTCAGGGGACAAAAGTCTCGGTGAGCAAATCGCCCGCCACCCCGAGATCAGAAAGATCTCTGTTACAGGCTCAATCCCCACCGGACAAGCGATCCTCGCAGATGCTGCAGCCGAACTGAAGTCTGTGACATTGGAACTCGGTGGGAACGATCCCGCGATCCTACTCCCTGACTGCGATCCAAGGAAAATCGCAAGCAGCCTGCTTGAATCTGCCTGGAGAAATGCAGGGCAGGTCTGTAGCGCGATAAAGCGAATCTATGTCCACGAGTCGCTTTATCAAGAACTCATATCCGCACTTACCACACGGATGAGCGATTACCTGATCGGCCCAGGACATGAACCCGGAGTTCGAATAGGCCCCTTGACCACTGAGTACTCCCGCGACCGACTCGTAGAAATGCTTCAGGGAGCAATCGACGAGGGCGCTACTGTTTCCCGTAGCCCTCATCCGCTTCCAGAGCACGGCTATTTCTTTTCTCCCGCTATCGTATCCAACATCCGAACGGACCATCCTCTGGTGCTCGAGGAGCAATTTGGCCCCGTCTTGCCAGTAGTGCCCTACCGTACAATAGACGATGCCATCGATTGGTCCAATGCCACAAACTACGGACTATCCGCATCCGTCTGGACTTCGAATCCAAGCATCGGATACGAAATTGCATCCAAGCTCGAATGCGGTCGCGTCGGAGTAAATGGCCATCGACGAGCCAAAGCGTCCGCTCCTTTTGGGGGATTCAAGCACTCCGGCCTTGGCCGCGAGCTGGGCCAATGGGGACTTGCAGAAATGTGCGAGTCACAAGTCGTAAACATTTTCGAATAACTTCATCGTTCTCGTCCCAACGCCTAACCTCGCCAACGCCAACTCAACCTAAAAAGATGTCTACTCATTCATGTGTCGCCATAATCGGTGCCATCGGACTCGCCGCATCACTTTTTGCTGCACCTGAGCCGCCGATCTACAACAGCGTTTCGACTTCCCATCCCGAATCCGCCCTAAATGGGATGGTTTCAAGTCGCGAAAAACTCGCCAGCGAAGCCGCCCTCCTAGTCCTTAAAAACGGAGGAAACGCCATCGACGCTGCTGTGACGTTAGGCTTTGCGATGGCGGTCACCACTCCGCAAGCCGGCAACATTGGTGGAGGTGGGTTCATGATGATCCACTCTGCGGATACGAATACATCGGTAGCCATTGACTATCGTGAAAAAGCTCCGCTCGCCGCTACACGCGATATGTTTCTCGACGAATCCGGCGAGGTGGACAAGGAGGTTTCCCGCTACAGCCACCTCTCTGCCGGCGTACCAGGCACGGTTGCTGGATTCGCCCTCGCCCTTGAAAAGTACGGTACGATTTCCCTCGCCGACGCAATCGCGCCCGCAATCGATCTGGCAGAAAATGGATTTCCCGTGAATGAAGATTTGTATCAATCTTTGAAGACCGGAAAAGCCCGAGTGGAAAAACATGCTCCGCACGCGATGAAGGACTTCTATGACGAAGATGGAGTTCCCCACCCGCCCGGACACGTCATTACCCTACCCTTGCTCGCGGAGTCTTTGAAACTCATTTCCGAGCAAGGGCCAGACGCGTTCTACAAAGGCCCGATCGCAGACTTGATCGTCAAAGACATGGAGGCAAACGGAGGACTCATTACTATGGACGATTTGGAAGGCTACGAAGCTGTAGTGAGAATGCCAGTACGGGGCAGCTATAAAGGCTACGAAATCGTATCCATGCCTCCACCCAGTTCCGGCGGCGTGCATATCGTACAGATATTGAACATTCTCGAACCCTTCGACCTGAAAGAAAGCGGCCACAACAGCGCCAAGACGATCCATCTCATGGCTGAAGCCATGAAGTTCGCTTACGCAGATCGTTCCAAGCATCTCGGCGATAGCGACTTCAATCCCATTCCGGTAGATTGGCTGACCTCAAAGGAATATGCCGCTGACATTCGCTCCCGCATGAACACCGAGAAGGCGACCCCCAGCGTCGAGATCCTACCGGGCGAAGCGATTCACGAAGGTCTAGACACTACGAACTTCACGGTGATCGACAACAAGGGCAATGCGGTCGCCAACACTTACACGATAAACTTCACCTTCGGTTCCAAGATCATGCCTCCCGGCACCGGTTTCTTTCTCAATAACGAAATGGACGACTTTTCCTCCAAGCCCGGTGTTCCCAATGCCTACGGACTCATCGGAGGAGAGTTCAATTCGATCGAATCGGAAAAACGTATGCTTAGCTCCATGTCGCCGACAATCGTGCTAAAAGACGGAAAGCCATTCCTTCTCACAGGAAGTCGCGGAGGCAGTCAAATAATCACCGTGAGCCTACAAGTTATCCTCAACGTTCTCGAGCATGGAATGAACCTCTCCGAGGCCGTATCCGCTTCTCGCATACACCATCAATGGCTGCCGGACATTCTTGGAATGGAGCGAGGAATCAGCGTGGACACCCAGGCCCTGCTCGAGGAGATGGGCTACGACGTCAAGGTAGGCGGCGCGATGGGCACCGCGAATTCCGTTTCCCTGCAAGATGATATATTCTACGGTGCGGCTGACCCTCGTCGCCCTGACACTTTCGCTACTGGCTTTTAGCCTCACAGAGACAAGACGATGAAAAATACAATATTCGCCCTTTTCCTCGTTGGCCTAGCTGCCACGAGCCTTTTCGCCGACAAGCCAGAGAGAACGCCGCGTACCGACTGGAGCGAGGCCAAACTGGAAGAGCTAGCACGGAAAATACACGAGAATTGCCTCACTTTAGATACGCACATGGACGTGCCCATCGTGTTGAAGCGACCGGGCTTCAACATCTCTGAGGAACACCGCTGGCACGAGCACGCTAGCCAAGTAGATTTTCCGCGGATGGAGAAAGGTGGGATAGACGGCGGTTTTTTCGTGGTCTATGTTGGCCAAGGACCGCTCACGCATGAAGCTCGCAAGGACGCTATCGCGTCGGGTTTCGAAATTGCGGATCTGATCCATAAGGTTGTCGAGGATCACCCCACCCTTGCCGCCATCGCCACCACCCCTGAAGAGGCATACGCAATCAGGAACGAGGGTAAACGCGTCGTCTTTCTCGGTATCGAGAATGGCTATACAATAGGTCGAAACCTCGACCTGCTAAAAGACTACTACGACAAAGGTGTACGCTATTTCGGAGTCACCCACAGCAAGAACAACGATCTGGCTGACTCCTCTACGGATCCAGAAGGGAACCTGCATATGGGACTCTCCGACCTCGGCCGCGCCGCGATCGAAGAATGTAACCGTCTCGGCATCATGGTCGACATCTCGCACTCGTCGGACAAAACAACCTGGGACATTCTAGAGTTTTCCAAGACTCCGGTGCTCGCCTCGCACAGCGGTTGCTACGCCTGCTATCCCCATCCGCGCAACCTCAACGACGCGCTCCTCAAGGAAATCGCTGCTCGCGACGGAGTGGTGCAGATGAACATGTTCAGCGCCTACATGATGGATGTCGAACCTGACGAGGAGCGTTCCAAAGCCATGAGGGCTTGGTTCGAACAGTACCGCAGCGGCCGAGAGCTCAGCGAAGCTGAGCAAATCGTAGCCACCGAAAAGTATATCGATTTGCAAAAGAAATTCCCAAAGCAACTTTCGACAGTTTCCGCAGTTGTAGACCATATCGACCATATGGTGGAGGTCATGGGAATCGAGCACCTTGGACTCAGCGGCGACTTTGACGGAGGTGGAGGAGTCGAAAACTCCATGGATATCGGGCAGATGATGCCAGTAACCATCGAGATGCTTCGCAGAGGCTACACGGAAGAGGACCTCGAAATGTTTTGGGGAGCCAACGCGATGCGCGTCCTGCAAGCCTCCATCGACTACTCAGCCAGTTTACAAGAGGAGGAGGATTCCGAAGGCTAAGGGAGAGGAGACCATGTCACCAGATCGTTACAACTTTCAGATTTCAATCGCCAAAGACCTGCTCTAGCTCAAGCGTATCCGTGCCCTATCGGGCACGAAACGCATCGTGAAACTAGCGCTTGTCACCGAAACGTACCCTCCCGAAATCAATGGAGTCGCAATGACTCTAAGCCAGCTCGTCAGCGGGTTGCGCGAAAAAGGGCATCGCGTTCAAGTCGTACGACCGTTGCAAGCCCAAGAATCAGGCGAACCCAAGGCCAGCTCCGAAACGATCAGCGTATTTGGACTTCCGATCCCTCGCTATCCGGATCTCCGCTTCGGACTTCCGTCACGCAACCGCCTAATTCACGCGTGGCAAGCTTCGCCACCCGACATTGTCCACGTAGCGACCGAGGGGCCACTCGGCCTCTCCGCTATTCGAGCCGCCAAGGTTTTGGGAATTCCCACAACCTCCACCTTCCACACCAATTTCCATAGTTACAGCGAGCACTACAATGCGCGATTCGCGACCCGCATTGTTCTCGCATTCCTACGCTGGATACACAATCAAACGCGCTGTACCATGGCCCCCACTCGCGAATTGGCAGATGAACTGGCTGGGGAGGGTTTCAAGAACATGAACGTCTTCGGACGCGGAGTAAACCTGAAGGTCTTCAATCAGCAAGCGCGCGACGAAAACCTCCGAAAAAGGTGGGGCGCGGAAACAAATGCTCCGGTGGTCATCCATGTCAGCCGATTGGCAGCGGAGAAAAACTATGAGCTTCTCAACAAAGCGTATTCACTTATTCGCTACAGTCGTCCCGATGCTCGCTTCGTCATTGTAGGCAGCGGTCCACTCGACAAAAAGCTGAAACGCGACTTTCCCTATGCGATTTTCCCGGGCTCAATCCCCCTCGAAAATCGAGAGGAGCTAGCAAGACACTACGCATCCGCCGATGCCTTTCTCTATCCTAGCAAAACGGAGACCTACGGCAACGTCGCTACCGAGGCGATGGCTTGCGGAAATGCGCTGGTGGGATTCGACTACGCCTCTCCGGGGCAACACGTCCAACACGGCCAAAACGGGTTAGTCGCTGATCTTCAAGACGACGACAGCTTCCTGAAACACTCGCTGGAAATCGCAACCAACGACACCCTACGCAGGCAGTTAGGCAATGCAGCAGCTGCATACTCGCCGACTTTTGACTGGCAGCCCATCGTAAATCGTTTCGAGGGAATCCTCGAGCAAACGATTAACGGTTAAAGCAAAGGTCTCACACTCGACGCGTCACCACTCTCTTCCTTGAGATGACGATACGTTTTCGAAATTATTTCCTTTAGGTCGTCTGGCTTAAAAGGCTTGGTCAAGTAACCATCCATGCCGGCGCCAAAGCAATTCTCACGGTCTTCACGCATCGCATTCGCAGTGAGAGCGATAATTCTCGGACGCTTCTCGCCCCAGCGCTTGATGATCTCTCGCGTCGCTTCGAGACCGTCCATTTCCGGCATCTGGATATCCATGAAAACGAGATCGTATTCGTTTTCGCCAATCATATTCACCGCTTCCACACCATTTTGGGCGACTCCGATGTCGTATCCCATCTTTTTGAAAAGCCGGATAGCCACCTTCTGATTGATCGCGTTATCCTCTGCTAGCAAAATGCTGAGTGGCATCTGCTCGCCAAACTTTGTTCCATCGTTGGAAACCTTCTTGACGCGGGGAGCTGCTCTACCCCCTGCTTCCAACATTCGAGACTTAACGTTCTCTAGTTTGTAAGGCTTTAGCAATGACAAGGTGTTAGCGTCAGCGTTCTCTCCCAGGTGCATCCCCCCCAGGCGTCCTGTGAAAACTACAGTCAGTTTATCATTACCCAAACCACCGCGAATCCTATCCTTCAGTTCCTGATACTCAAAACCACCGAGGCCTGACTCTACAAAAACAACCTCCGCCGCGGGAGCCCTCACAGCGAGCGCCTCAAAATCGTCGATCTTCGCACCCGAGAAAACCTCCACTCCGAAAACTTCGAGCTGACTGGTCAGTGCTTCGCAACTGAAGCCATGATGATCGAGCACGATCGCCTTACGACCCGCCAATAAGCTGGGGACACGAGCGCTCCCAATGTCGAAGCTAAAAGACGCGCGGTTGAAAGAGACCGTAAAATGGAAAGTCGAGCCCACCCCCTCGTCACTTTCGACCCACATAGAACCACCCATCAATTCGGCAAGATTCTTACTGATTGCGAGACCAAGCCCAGTGCCCCCGTACTTACGAGTCGTCGAAGCATCTACCTGGCTAAAAGATCCAAAAAGTCGATCGATCCGATCTGCGGGAATACCAATTCCAGTATCCGTGACTTGGAAGTGAAGGATGACATCGTCGTCCTTCACGTGAAACGGTTCTACACGTACCACAACACCACCCTTGGCAGTAAATTTAACGGCGTTGCCAATAAGGTTTACGATCACTTGTCGCAAACGGGTTGGATCGCCCAACAATGATCCTGGTATGTCCTTCCCGAATACGTAGGATATATCGAGCCCCTTCTCCGTCGCCTGGATCGCCAAAGTATCAATCGCTTCCTCGATCGTGTCGCGCAAATCGAACATGATGTTCTCTAGCTCAAGCTTACCCGACTCGATTTTAGAGAAGTCGAGGATATCGTTAATCACCACGAGCAAAGCTTCGCTACTAGCACGAATCGTATCCACATAGTCCTGCTGCTCATTTTCAAGGGCAGTCTCCGCCAAAAGGCCGGTCATACCGATAATACCATTCATCGGCGTGCGGATTTCGTGCGACATATTCGCCAAAAAGAAACTCTTCGCCCGATTCGCCTCTTCAGCTTCACGCATCGTGGCGCGGAGTCTCTCCTCGGAGCGCTTTTGCTCGGTCACTTCGTGGAAGAACCAAACCCGTCCGTAGGATTCGCCAAGTGGAGAAGAAATAGGGATCGAAGTTCGCTCGAAGGTGCGTCCGTCGGCGAATTCCAGGATATCTTTGAAGGTTTCGCTCTCGTTGCCCGAAATCATCATCGCACGCTCGAAAAAGGATTCCGAATCATCGACTTGCTTCGAGGCGACGCTCCAGATCTTTTCCGGGCGGCCAACATCCATCAAGTTCGTGGACAAGCCCCAGATCTTGCAGAAACGTCGGTTAAAGTTGGATACGATACCGCGTTCGTTGACTACGAGGATACCGTCAGTCGCAGCTTCACTCTGCGCCTTGAGGACAGAATTGTAGCGCTTGAGAAGATTCTGTCGACGCTTGTTGTGCGTGACGTCGGTACCTGTCACCACCAAAGCGGAAACGCGACCTTTCTCATCCTTCACCGAAACGGAGCGGAAATAAATATCAAGCTGGCGGCCCGACTCTGTCATGACCTGGACGTCGCCCTGCCAGTGACCGTACTCTAGAGTCTCCTGCAGAATCTTGTCGTAGACATGCTTTTCGCCGAAGAGGGACTTTACGCCTCCCTTACCATTGAGAACGTCTATGGTTTGGTAACCGACTATGTTTACGAACGAGTTGTTTCGGTAGAGAGCCTCTCCGTTTCGATCGACCATGAGGACGAAGTCACTCGATGCCTCAACCGCGGCCGATACCATACGAAGCCTCTCCTCCGACTCCTTGCGCATCGTGATGTCCTCAAAAATCCCATACCAAACCACATTTTTGCCAAAGCGCTTTTCAGGTACCGCTTTAGTGGCAACCCACTTTTGGCGACCTGATGGGGTATTGACACGATACTCGATGTGGAGCGGAGCCAAGTGCTGGCTCGAAACCGCGAGCGACTCATAAACACGTTCAAGATCTTCTATGCAGACTGCGCCCATCGCAACAGAAGCATCCTCCATCACAGCCGCTGCTTCCACGCCGAGAAGCTCCTGAACCTTCTCGCTGATGTAAGGGAAACTTGGCGTGCCTGATTCATCCATCGAAAGATGGAAATAAACTCCAGGGACTTGGTTCGAAAGACGGTCTAGCTCGTGAGTGCTCTTCTCGAGCTTGCTCTGTACGCGAACTTCCTCCGTCACGTCACGCATGCAAATCACGAAATCGCCATCCTGTGACGAAAATATCGATACAGAAAGCTCGGTGCTTACTCCCTCAGCGCTGAAGACCGACTTCTGAAAAACCGAGGGGGCACCCTCCAAAGCCTCCTCGAAATGGGCGTCGAGATCGAGATCGCTAAAAAATGGAAATACGCTTTGAAGCTGACGTCCGGCGGCTTGTCCTTCCCCAGCTCCGAGAAACAGTTCAGCAGCCCGATTCGCGAAACGGACAACGAAGTCCCGATCGGTTCCTTCGTCGTTTCGACCGCTCACGCAGATCACTGCATCCGCAGTAGCGTGCAAGGCCCTCTCCAGACTTAAGGCGGAACCATTCGATTCGATCTGATCCCTCCAGATCGGCTCGAGATTCCAAAGACGGCTCACTTCGCCGAGCTTGGTGACGACTACATTACAGGCAATCGGCCCCTCTTCGATAGGAGAACGTAGGGCCAGCAATGCAGAACCTCTCTCTAGATCAAGGCACTTTTCAGCGTTTTCGAAAACCGCATCCAAAGGAGCGTCTTCCAATGCCGAGATATCTGGAGTGCCCGCCAACAGATGCCCAGCCGCTCGATTGGCTACAGAAATCTTGTATCCCGAAACAATAATTTGAGCTTGGGGAGACTTGGCAAAAACTTCTTTGAATATGTGGGAAAGGCTCATCGGATCGTGGAGGGACAGAAGCTAGCCCAGCGTAAGCGTCTGTCGTTCTGGACCTTCGACAGAGTTACACATTGTGGGTTACAAACGATACTGAGCATGGAGGTGGGCATGAAGTATTCTAGAGCGTCGCTTCGATCCTTCCCCATCGACAATTTCCTCAGCAACTTTACTCAAGCCCGTAATTCTTCCCAGAGCATCCACACTACTTAGAGAATGAGGTGTTCCCTCCAGACAATCTCTGTCAGTAATTTCTAAAACGCGAGTACAGACGCCCCCAAAGCAATACCGCAGACAAAAGCAGTCCGAAAGCTAGCCCAGACCAAACTCCCACCGCTCCGAAATCCCAGGAGAATCCTAAGAAGTAACCCAAAGGCAGAGCCACGACCCAGTAACTTCCAAACGTTATCCACATGGGAACTGTCACGTCAGACATCCCTCGCAACGCACCCATGCAAGCGACCTGCGCCCCATCGAAAATTTGAAACATGCCCACCACCACAAAGATGGCAGCAGCGGACCGGATAACCTCATCGTTTTCCACGAACTGCCGGGCCAGCCACTCCCCTCCGATCAAGAAAACCAGGGCCGAACCAATCGTTTGCAAAAGCGTAAACCAAAAGGTCGACAAATAAATTAGCTTCATACCCGCCCAATCGCCCGCGCCCAAAGCCGCGCCGACTCGAATTCCGCAAGCGATCGACACGCCTAAGGGAATCATAAAAGACATAGCTGCGCAGGACATGGCGATCTGGTGTGCCGCGAGCGCTTCTTTCCCTATCCAGCCCACCATGATTCCAGCGCCTGCAAAGGCTCCAACTTCGAACAAATGCTGGGCTCCCATCGGAATGCCCAGCTGGAGCATGCGACGAAACTCCGGCCATTCGTAGCCACTAAGCCAGCGGCGCGGCAGTAGGCCAGCGAAACGTTTCGCCCTTAAAGTCAGGGCAAACATCAGCGCCGCGACCGCGAAGCGAGAAATCAAAGTCGCCCAACCCGCCCCCATCAGCCCCAGCTTCGGAAATCCGAAGACTCCAAAAATGAGCAGCCAGTTGAGTAAGACGTTCATGCCGATCCCACAGAGCAGCACCAGCATCGGTATCTGAGACCAGCCTAACCCTTCCCACACGCTCTTCAGGCAGTGATAAAACAGAGCAGGCAAAAGAGAAATCACGACCAGCCAGTAATAGCCGCGAGCCGCCTCGACCACGACCGCGTCCTGACCGTAATGGTCCAAAAAAAGCGAATTGGCACCTAGTAACCCAATGGCGACCAACGAGACCACCACTGTGAGGGCCAAACCATGACGCACATGACGTCCGACTTGCCGCTTGTCACCGGCTCCTTTGGACTGCGCAACCATCACCGTCACCGCAGCAAGCAAACCCATCAGCGCGACCAGCGGTACCACGAAGACGTTGTTCACGAAGGCGGCCGCCCCCAGCGGAGCGACGCCGACTTGGCCAATCATCAAGGTGTCGACCACCCCGATCAAAATTTGCCCGAGGTTGCCGAGCACGATCGGCCCAGCGAGCCAAAGAGTAGTCTTTAGCTCCGACGTCCATTTACCTGTCGATTCGCCCCCCATATCGTTAAGGGCGTAGAGCTAGTTCGGCGCTTGAAGGCGAGCAATGTAAAACGGCACGGGGAGCGAAACCCGCCTCGATTACGTATCCAAAAAACGTATCCAAAAAGCGAATCTTCCGCCTAGCTCGCGATATCGAAAATGCGATGCAGACGAAGCAGCTCTATAACGGATTGGACCGGTGCCTTTACGTTCTTCAGCCGAACACTGGCTGTTGCTCGAGGCAAACGCTTATAAACACCGAGCAAGGCTCCCACACCAGAGCTGTCGATAAAGTCGACTTTGGAAAAGTTCAGCTCGACAGCGGTCACGCTGTCGCTCCAGAGGGATTCGATCTCCTTCTTGAAATCGCGGGAAGACGCGGCATCCAAACGGGCCACCCCAACTTCGGCGCAAAGCGTTCCTTCTACTGTTTGTCCTTCAATTACGATACTCATGTTTGTGGGAAATTTGAAAATAGGAATGTTTCAAACGCAGGAGTGCGGAGACTCCACCTATAGAACGACGCAACGCCCCAACGCTTGAGCTCCCGTACAAAATTCCCCTATGCTCGCGCCAACATGCAGAAACCTACTCTCCTAGGCATCGTCGGTGGCAGTGGCTCCGGAAAAAGCTGGTTGGCCCGACACCTGAAGGAGAGCCTTGGCCCTCAGAAGGTCGCCGCCCTTCAACAAGACTGGTACTATCGCGACCTCAGCCACCTCCCCGAGGAGAAAGCAGCTAAGACTGATTTCGACACCCCGGCCTCCCTGGAGCTCGATTTGCTGGAGTCCCACCTCCGCGAGCTCTCAAAGGGCCATCCTGTCGAAGCTCCTCAGTACGACTTTTCCCGGTTTTCGCGAAAAAATGAAACGCTCACCATCGAACCTCGCTCCTTGATCATAGTGGATGGACTCTTCATCCTGCACGAGAAGCCGATCGCTAACCTGTTGGATATCAGCGTCTACGTGGACACTCCCAGCGATGTCCGGCTCCTGCGACGCATCCGCCGAGATCTTAGCGAACGCGGCTACGAGCTGGACCGTATCCTCCAATTTTGGGAGCACGATCAAATCCCCAGTTTTACCAAATTCGTACACCCCCAAAGCAAACGCGCATCATTAATATGGGACTCCATGCAAGATACTGCTTTGGTGCCTGCCCTTCTGGCCGATTTACAGAATCGAACAACCAGATATGCAGACCAACCCACAATCTAAAGACGAGGAAATCGTCGACTACTGGTCGAAAGCAGGGACTCCAGTCGGCAAAGCCCGTCTCAACTTTCGCGTAAAATCCAAGCGGTTCGTTTGGGCCTTGGTACTAGGATTCTCCCTCGGTCTCAAGCGAGTCATCGACATCGTCGCCTCGGCTTGCGCCCTGCTCGCCCTCTCTCCTATCTACGCAGCGACCGCCTTGTTGATCAAACTCGAGGACCGCGGACCCATCTTTTTCAAGCAAGAACGTGTCGGATACCGCGGCACTCGCTTCTATATGTGGAAGTTTCGCTCCATGTGCATCAATGCCGACCAGATCAAGGATCAGCTTCTCGCCCAAAACGAGCACGGCAGCGCAACCGTAACCTTCAAGATGAAGCACGACCCACGCATCACCCGGGTGGGGCGTTTCATCCGTAAGTACTCGGTAGACGAGCTTCCCCAATTCTGGAATGTCTTTTGCGGCGAAATGTCCATCGTTGGCCCTCGCCCCTGCGTTCCACGTGAGGTCGTTATGTACACCGTGGAAGATCGCGCCCGCCTCCTCGCGAAGCCGGGGCTTACTTGCTTTTGGCAGGTAGCCGGTCGCGCCGACATCGATTTCGCAGGTCAAGTCCGCCTCGATGTGGAATACATCCGCTCCGAAAGCGTCTGGCTGGATATCAAGCTTCTCTTCAAAACCGTTCCCGCCGTTCTTCTAGGCAAGGGAGCCTACTAATCCCACCACAGGCCCCACATGAAAAAGACCTGGCACCTCCTCCTCCCTGATTGGAGTTCCTACGATACCCTCTGGCAATCGGAACGACCCTTCACCCTTTGGCCCATCGGTAACCAACCGCTCATCTCTTATTGGATGGACGAAGCCGTAAACCAAGAGATCGAAGAGATCACAATTTATACTGCCGACCGGCCCAACGAGCTCCGCAACTATCTAGATAGCGGCAATTTCTGGTCGCGTACGGTACACGTCATCCCGATCCGCTCTGACGAAGAGGCGCCCGAGGATGCCACGCCGGTCGTCGGCCTCCCGCGGGTCAACCGTCTGCCACAGCCGATCGAAGGCGAAGCCGGACTCTTGCAACAATGGCTGCGCCTCAACCGCGAGTGGCTTGACAACCTTCAAGACCACACACTCAAAATCGAGGTCAAACACCCAGCCGGTGGATGGATCGGTCCCCACGTACGCATTCATCCCAGCTCCAAACTCGTACCACCTTTCTGGATACAAGGAAAATGCGAAATCGGACCCGGATCCCAAGTTGGGCCCTACGCCTGCATTGGCGAAAACACCATAATTGACGAGAACGCTATCGTACAACGGTCCATCGTACTCCCTGGGACCATGGTAGGCTGCAACACTTCGCTTGAGGAAGTCGCAGTGGAGGGAGGACTGCTCCTCGACAGCAAGCGGGGTTGCCGCGTCGCTATTACCGATTCCTTTATCCTTTCCAACATAAGTGAAAAGCTTTCCAGCCCTAGCATACTAGAACGACTCGTCGCTCTCATGCTATTTTGCCTGGTATCTCCCGTGGCCGCCCTCTCTCGTATCGATTGGAGCGAGCTAGAAGCCCACGACGGACGCGGCGGAGCCCTTCGTCTCAAAACCGGCAGTCGCGGGCGACTCATCGTTCGCCGCTGGCACTGGCTCAAAGAGGTGATGAAAGGTCGCATGCGTCTCGTCGGCATATTGCCTCGACCTATCGACTGGACTTCCGAAGCGGCCGATCTCGACGTAGCCCGACGCCTAGCTAAGACGACGCCCGGCGTCATCGCGCTATCCGACGTGCACGACAGCCATAGCCCTCAAGACCCCACAGAGTGGATACACGCTTCCTATCAGGCTCTTTGCGATGATAAGAGCATCGGAAAGCTCATCCGCTCTAAAATTTGGAAGCTCGCCTTTAAACCAATTCAATGAGTTCAGGCTCGATAGCGTATCACGAAACGGGATACTGCGAATTTCCCGCTGATCTCGAACGCGTTGCGGAAGTGTCCGCATTGCTGAAAAGCTTTTGCCAAAGAAACTGTTTGGACGAAACCCTCTGGCCACAACTTGACCTCGCCATCTGCGAGTCCTTGAACAACGCTGTCGAGCACGGATGCGAGGAAGACTCCTCTCTAACGGTCAGGGTCAAATGGTCATGGATTGACGAGCGACTCATCGTCGAAGTGGAAGACCCAGGTCCCTTTTTCGAACCTACGGGCGACGCGAGCCTTCCCGACGATCCCACCTCCGAATCTGGACGCGGTTATTTCATCATCCAGTCTATCGCCGAATCATTCACAGCGGAAAAGACCGACTATGGACACAAGGTCACGCTGCGATTCGCTACTCATCCTGCCTCCGATATCCTCGTCAAGACTGAGGAAATGTACTCCATGTTGCAAAACCTCACCCACGACCTAAATCTCGCATATGCCGAGCGCGATATAATTGCCGGTCTCGCGCACGACCTGACGAACTGCCCCGCTATCGAAACCTTTATCGAAAAGAGCGTGCAGCGCCTGCGCGGAATCGTTGAAATCACGCAAGCTAACGTCTGGACCTTAGAGACAGACGGAAGCCTGGAAAATGCATACCACGAAGGCAGCGAGCAGATGGAAATCCGCGAAGCGGTGATCTCGCACGACCAAGCCTGCGCCTGCACCACCGTAATCGCTTCCGAAAAAGAGCTTTGCGTCGAGTACTGTAGCCACCTAGACGAAACCGACCCTCTGTATGAAAGGTCAGGTTGCGCCATCGTCATTCCCATCCTCTACCAGAGAGACTGCCTAGGCACCATCGCTCTGCACGCGGACGAGCAAAGCAAAAACACCCTTTTCGAAACAGCCCTACCGCTCACGCGCACCTTCGCTCAGTTTCTTGGCTTGGCCTACACAAGCACAAAGACCTTCCGTCACCGCGAGGAACACGAGCGCTCGCAAACACAACTTCAAGTAGCCGCTGAAATCCAGCAGTCTTTGCTCCCTTCATCGTATCCGAGTAATCAATACTGCCGTTCTACCGGCCGCTGCGTCGCGGCCATGGCCGTCGGTGGAGACTACGTGGACGCCATCGAAATTAGGGATGCCGGCTTGCTCATAGTGATAGCCGACGTCATGGGTAAAGGCGTTCCGGCTGCGCTGCTCGCCACTATCTTTCGAACCGCCATCCGATCTCGGCTCAACCTCGCTGAAACTCCCGGTTGGTTGCTCGCCAAGATCAATAAACAAATTTACGACGAACTCGGTCATTTGAACATGTTCATCACCGCTCAAGCCGCTTTTCTATCCTACGACAAGAAGGTCCTAAAATTAGCGAGCGCTGGGCATTGTCCCGCCATCCTTCTCGATTCCGTTACGAAAAAGACCGAACTTCTAGAAGCTGAAGGCATGCCGCTCGGTATCGCTCCAGAAGACTTATACGAGGAGAATCTAATCCAACTTTCGGATACATCGAAGCTCCTTTTCATAACCGACGGCTTCTACGAAGCTGAAAACCCAAAAGGGGACATGCTCGGAATGGAGCGCTTGATCAAAGCCATCCCCGGAATTTGGGAAGACGGACTCGAAGCGGTCCCCCAAAAAGTCTTTGGCATGGTTACGAAATTTGCCAATGGACGTTCAGCTACCGATGACCAGACCATGATGGCCCTGGAAATCCTCTAGCGAAACGGATGTTACGAACGCATACGGCTCGAAAGACGCTGCAAATCGATTTCCAAACTGTCGTCAGACAACTGGCGAGGATCCAAAGTTTCCAAGAGGATTGAGATGAATCGCTTCAGGTCTTCCTCGGTAAACGCGGACCTATTGCGAGGAAGCTGCAGCAAGCCCGCAGGTATTCCGCGCTTTTGTGAAACGAGTTCGTGCATCATGCGATAGCACGTGTAATTGGCGAGAGCCATGCCCGCAGAATGTGAAGGCACGGCCATAAACGTGTGGGCAGTCAACTTACTCGCAAGCTCGCGATAAGGCAGCGTCGTCCAATAGCCAGCATCGCCAGCAGGTTCGATGAGCTTGCCACGCGGGCGGCGGCCAATCGCATCCTTTTGGGAGACATCCGTTTCGTTGATAGCGATACGCTCGATAGAGATGGAATCGCCCGCCTTTTCGGAGATAATCACGACCGCATCCCAAGGGCGATCAAGCAAAGCAGCCAGCGGCGAGAAGCAGTCGTCCCACCGTGCCGGCAAGACGAGAGACTCGACTCTATGATCACCGCAATCGACTGCAGCACAACCGGTAACGCATTGACAAGCAACCGACTGTGAAGATGAGTCGATTATTTCTAGACCGGCCAGCAATAAATTCATAGCGACAAAACTAGCGGAAAAGCGCTCAAGGTCAAAAAGCTCGATTGAATTAAAATCGAATTTTACGAATCTGCGCGATGCTCAGTCGACTTCCGGGGTTTCCGGCATCTTCCGGTAAAAGCTCCGCTTCTTACCGACGCCACCGACGCATTGGCTTCCCGTCAAACGTTCGACCATGGCGCTCATGGTCTCGATCTCAGTGCGATCTGCTTTGAAGGCGATTTTGATTAACTCGTCTTTGTCGAAAGCCTTGCGAAGTTCCACTACGACCGGCTCAGCCAAGCCGTTTTTGCCCACATGCAATGCGGGCTTTAAACGCTGAGCGTAACCACGGAGCTCTGACTTTTCCTTGCTGCTAAGCAAATTCATCCAGCTCTCTTGGGAAGGTAGGACTCGAATGTCAATCGAGAGATAGCTCCGAGCGAGCTCTGTTTAGACTCTCCTCTAAGCGCTCCAAAGTAAGCGGCTTGGAGAGGTAGTCGTTCATTCCCGACTGGATGCAGCGTTCCTTGTCCCCTTGCAGGGCATGAGCAGTGACCGCTATTATATACGCGCCCGAGCTCTCGTCGCCAGCCTCGCCTTCGCGAATCATACGCGTCGTTTCCATTCCGTTAATCGGGGCCATACGAACATCCATCAAGACGATATGGAAGTCGCCGCTCTTCATTTTCTTGAGAGCATCCACCCCATTCGTCACCGTCTCAGCATTGTATCCAAGGTGCTGCGACAGTTTAGAGGTGATGAGCAAATTATTAGGGTTGTCATCTACTACTAGCAGCCGAAGAGGACTATTCTCTTTTGATCCTTCCACAGAAGCCTTTTCAGAAGGTTTCATCATATATTTTTCCTCAACATTCACCTTGGAGTTCAACGGTGCCCTAGAGTACAGTTTTCTGGGCAAGTGTATTTCTAAAGCAAATACGCTTCCTTTATCAAGCTCTGTTCTTTCGATCCAGATATCCCCTCGCATCGCCTCGCACAGGCGCTTGCAAATCGCAAGGCCGAGCCCCGTACCGTCGTAGTTATTGGCATCGCGCGAGTGAGCTTGAGCAAAGGGACAAAACAAGGAGCGAATCCTTTCTGGAGCAATCCCGACCCCAGTATCCTCTACCCTCACCCGTAGGCAGAGATGGCCTGCGTAATCGCTCGTAGTCGTGGTGGCGGTAAGCGATATTTCCCCTTCGCGGGTGAACTTGTAGGCGTTGCTCAGCAGATTGATGAAGATCTGTTTCACACGGGTCTCATCACCCAGCAAGACCTCGGAACTCACGCGAGCATAATCCACATTGAAGGTGATCACCGAGTTTCGCACCTTGGTCCCGAGGATGGATTGGACCTCGATAAAAATCGATTCCAGATCCATTTCCTCGCACTCTAGCTGCAAGTGACCCGAGTCGATTTTCGAGTAGTCAAGTACCTGCCCAATCAGCTCGATCAACAACTTACCGCTGTGATTGATAGCTTCAACGTATTCCTCTTGTTCTTTGGTCAGGGCGGTGCTGGAAAGCAGATCGCAGAATCCAATCACCGCATTCATCGGCGTTCGGATCTCGTGGGACATATTTGCCAAAAAGTCTGACTTCGCTCGGCTCTCGGACTTTCCAAACTCGACCTCCGCTTTCGCGGACTGCAGAGCTGATTTTAATGAGCGATTGGCTTGGGTGACATCGCGGAAAAGCTCTCGCATCTCAGTCAGCTTCAATACCGCATTCTCGGAATCGCCTATCGGCTCGCCGCCGCTTTCGCAAATCCGGAGCGACCCTACCAGCACTGAGGAAACCGATCCATCTTCCCAAAATTCGGGCATGAAAATAACCGATCGCTCGGTGAGCTCGAAACCATGAAGCTGAACGTTCAGGAAACTTGCGGATCCCCTCAAGGCATGAACCCAAGAATTGAAGAAGGATTCGCTGTCATCCGGGGACAACCTAAAAAAGTCGCTCGCCTGCCGAGCGGTCGAGAGTAAACCAATTTCACCCCAACGCTCCTGCAATACCACGGAGCAGGCTAGCAGACGCCCGCTGGGATTGAAACGAATCCAATCCTCATAGAGTAGATTGAGGTTTTGCTCTGGAATGGCGGAGCGCATTTTCGAACGATTAAGAGGGAATGAGGAGGGTGACACGAGAACTATGCGCACAAAGACAGAGCCAAACAAATCCTAGCTCGGCTCAGGGTCAAATTTACCACGACGTTTATCGGAGTACGTCGGAAAATCGCTGCTTGAGCTAGGTTTTCTTCGTTTTGAAGACTGGAGACCACATTCTTAGCAAGTGCTCCGACAGATTCAGCATACTCAGCTTACCCAATCCCCCACCCACGACATCGGCGAAACCTGCCTCATGACGAGAGCGCTCCTCGAAATACTCCCAGAGCTCGGAGTTGAGAATCAAGGCAGCCGTCTCTCGCCGACGACTGGTCTCCGCAACTTGTACCACCCGATCGAACCAAAATCGACGTTCTTCTGGCAAGGATTCGATATAGTCGAAAAGCAGCTGCTCGTATCGGTTTAAGCTCATCTCCAATAGCGGTGCCAAGGCCTATCGCCGCTGGCAACATTTTTATAAGCTCCTGTATTCACCTGAACAATACAGCCTACCTAATCTTGCGCTCGCTCAGCCCATTGACAGCTCGCATGTCAGCTACGAACTGGCGCGTGAAGCTGATAAGCTGCGCCGCATCTTCGTCGGAGAGGTGAAGCTTTTTGAAGTCGAAACGCAGTAGCTTTCCCCTCACCAAGGCGTAGGTCATGGTCTGGACCATGGGCTGTCGGATCTCCTCCCGGTTCGTCTGGAAAACGAATTCTGAGACTGCGAAGTAGGTCACAACAGTAGGCTCGTCAATCGCGCGAAACCAATAACCATTCTGAAACTCGTCTACGTGTTCATCGTTGCCTCGCTTGAAAGCGATGTAGTCATCGTACTCCCAAAAGTCGTCGCGGTTGAGACGCCGGCGGCGCTCCTCGACGATGCGCTCCTTGACCTCCTCTTTAAAAGGGGCGAAGCCATCCTCGGTCATCGAGACGAACGCGTGCTCTTGAGGCACCCATATCAGCCCATAGTTGTTCACGTACTTCGAGCGCGTCGAGCGCACGAACTCCTGATTTGTAATCGGCAACACCAGAAGTTCTCCGGGCCTGCCCATCTGAGCTTGGCTGCGGTAAAAGTCCGACGTTGGTTTCACGCCCTCCCAGCCATGATAGGCAGGCACTCGGAGCTTCAAAGCGCCAGCCCGGATCGTCCACTCGTCAAAATAAGCGACTCCATGTCGATAGATCGGGTCGATCGCGCCCATCCGCGAGCGGCGCCGCAACTTCGTGCCCGGAATGAGCACCCTTTCGTTCACGCCACGCTTTTCCACATCTTGGGCTACGCGAGCGAGGGCAGCCTCCGAAGCCGCTCGCAATGCATCGTCGTCCGTCTCCTGACTCCAGGATACCGGCAGAGTCAGAAACGCTAACAACCCCACGCCCAGAGCACGCCTTCGTTTCGAACATCCCCTGCAAGTTTTTAAGATCACTTGGAGCACATCAGACGTTGCTGAGCACCGTTTTGTCAACGCGGGGATTCTATGGCTTCGGGCGATCATCCTAAGGGCTTCCCGTAGTAACGTACGAGGGCCAAAAAAGCTTGTGCAAAAGGCCCCAAATCAGAATGCTCCGTTCCATGTAAAAAAGCTGTTAGCGAGTGATTCCACAGCTCCCAGCGACCCGCTATCGAATCGGTGGGTTCCTATTTTCCTTTAGTTGATGTTAGTGGCCGGTCCGGGAGGGCCGGCCTTCTTCGTTTGGAGAAGAGCAAGTGTAAAAAGCCGGGTAATTCCGTAAAAACCTGCGTTTTAGTGGTTAGGCTAAACGCTCTTTGCGCCGAATAAATAGGCATAGGCAAAACGCCACCGAACGCACCGCGATCGGAAAACAGAATTTAGACTCTTAGTTGGTTGGTTAACTACAAAAGGCGCTCGAACGAAAGTTCGGGCGCCCTTTTTGTCTTGAGTTAAAAAGCGACGCCGTGGCTAGCGCATGCTGGCAAAGATTTGAGCGAGCAATTCCTTGTCGGACTTGTGGCCCACTTTCGCGCGGGTCGCCTCCACCAAGTCCTTCTCGAGCCGGTTTTTTGTCGGCTGCTGGGTCTCGTAGTACACGCCGAACTTACCAGGCCACGCCTCCTCCGCTAACGCGAGCGCTGCCGCCATGTCCGAGACGTCATGAGCGGTTTCGTCGATAAGCTCGAAGGCGCCGCCTTTGCGAGGGTTGCCCGCGTCGAACGCACCTTTGTTGAATTCTACGCACTCGCTGAGTATCTCGATCACCGAAAAACCATCGTGCTTGGCGGCCCTCTCGTACATTTCCATCATGTGCCTGATCTGGGTCGCATGAGTTCGGGCCACAAAGGTCGCCCCGCTCGAAAGCAATTTACGCATGGGGTTTGTCGGTCGGTCGAAGACACCCCAAGGATCCGTCTTCGACTTGAAGCCTTGAGGCGAGGTCGGGGAGGTTTGCTTTTTCGTCAGGCCATAAACGAAGTTGTCCATGATTACGTAGGTCAGGCGAAAGTTTTTCCGGCCCGCATGGTCCAAGTGATTGCCTCCTATCGAGAAACCATCTCCATCACCGCCAAATACAAAGACATGCAAATCGTCGCGACCTAAGCTCACGCCGGAAGCAAATGGGAGCGATCGCCCATGGATGAAATGTCCACCGTGCGTATTCACAAAATAAGGAAAACGCGACGAACAGCCGATCCCAGCGAGAGTCACGATGTTTTGCTGCGGAAGGTCGAGTTTCTCCAATGTCTTATAATAGGCGGCCAAAACCGCGAAGTCTCCGCAACCGGGACACCAGGTAGGATGGTCCGCTTGCAGGCTTTTTTTGGTGAGAACGCCGCGCTCGGCTTTGGCGGGAGAAGGTGATGCTGTGCTCATATCTTTCGGCTCCTAGCTTATCGGGTTGTGGCTTGAATTGGACTCACGGCATCAATGCCTAGCATGATCTCCTTTATCTTGAAGGTGAGTCCATCGGTCTTGGTGAGGCTACGAATTGCTGGGTTGCAATAACGTGCTCGCAGGAGCGTCGCCAGTTGTCCATATCCATAAAGTCCCTCATCGTTCATCTCCACGACTAGGATGCTCTCGTAGCGGTTAAAAATTTCTCCGAGGTCATTCGGAAGCGGATTGATAAATCGGATCTGCAGATGGCCGATTTTACGACCCCGATCGCGTTCGCGAATCACCGTTTCGCGAATCGGCCCCCAAGTGGAACCCCACCCAACGACGAGAACCTCTCCTTCGCTGTCACCAAAAATCTGAGACGGGGGAAGGTCTTCCGCTATCTGCTGGATCTTAGCCCGACGCTTCTTCATCATCTTCTCGTGCATCTGCGGATTCGCGGAGGGATGACCTGATTCGTCATGCTCAAGCCCAGTGACTTGCGGAAAAACTCCACCCTCGATCCAAGTTCCGGGCGGAGCATGTCGCGTGACTCGGCTCAAGTCGTATGGCTTGAACTCCTCCGGACGATCCTCTGTATCTAAAGTCGGCTCGATCATCAAGGCCTCAAGATCGGGCTCGTCAAAGGCTTCGATACGTGAGGCTAAAGACATGTCAGACAAAACGAATACAGGTACACTGTATTTGCGGGCAATTTGGCAAGCTTCGCGAGCGATATAGAAGCAGTCTTCCACATTCTCAGCTGCCAGCACCACGCGCGGGCAGTCGCCATGGCTGCCGTAGATCGCCTGCAACAAGTCGCTTTGCTCTACATTTGTTGGCAACCCAGTGCTTGGACCACCGCGTTGTATATTAATGACCACGAGTGGGATCTCCGCCATCGTCGCCCACCCGAGAGCTTCCATCTTGAGCGAAATCCCCGGGCCGGAGCTTCCCGTGACCGCGAGACGACCCGCATAGGAAAAGCCGATAGCCATAGATACAGCCGCAAGCTCATCCTCCGACTGCACGAACACGCCGCCATACTTCGGTAGTTGTTGGCGGAGCATTTCCATGATCGTCGACCAAGGTGTGATGGGGTACCCTGCCCCATGGCGCACTCCACCCGCGATCAGCCCTAGAGTCAGGGCGGTGTTGCCGTCCATGGTCACCTGTGCCGCTCCCTCCTGCCCCTCCTCGCTGTGGAAGGCGAAATAACGATCCAAGACGTTATCTATCGGATAGGAAAAGCCCGCATCGAAAGCGAGGTTCACGTTTCTAAGCACATCTTCCGCCTTGCCGCCAAAACGCTCCTCGAAGATCGCTCGTAGCTTGACCACATCGAGCTTGAAAATCCGAGAAAGGAGACCGAGAGCGAAGAGATTTTTTCCCTTCTCTCGACTCGAACCACCCAAAGCCTCAACCGTGAGAGCGGAAATCGGCACCCCGACTTTAACGAAACGCGTGTCTTGAGCATCCGGTTCCACATGATCCGAGTCGTACAACAAAACGCCGCCTTCCTTGAGAAAGCCAATGTGGTCCTCGTAGCTGTGTTGATAGAAGGCTAAAAGAAAATCCGCCTCATCACCAGCAGAGAGGACTTCTCCCGTGCCCATGCGGACCTGAAAAATCGACGGCCCTCCCGAAATCGTCGCCGGTATCGTCATGTACGTCATGACTTCCTGGGCATTCCTTCCGGCGAGCCGGGCGAGGAATCCTCCGATTGATTGAATACCGTCTTGCGAATTACCCGCCAGGCGAATGACTGCATCGCGAATCAATTCCTCGCGAGCAGGGATGGGGTTAGCTGAATTGTGGGGCATTTACGAGTACCGGAAGTAATTCTGCTGCGGCTCATTAGTCAATTCGATGACACTCAAATTCGTCGCAAAACATTAGGCCTTTCTGCACCATAAATACCTATCCAAACAATTGCACAAAATGGCAACTCTGTGGTCGACTGCAACAATTGGATACACTCAGGGTATAAAAGTATCGAAAAGTAGGTTAATTATGCAGAAGGATGTTGACCTAATCGCTGTAAACAACTTGTGAATAACTTTACCGTTTCCCTCTGAAAAATAGGAAACAGTCACCACTCATCCATCGCGACTACCCCACCGCGCCCACACAAATCAAATATCAAGACAAGATCGGGACACCTCGATCGGAAAAACGACTATTAATCGATTCCTTTACCCGTCCGCCCAGAACAACAAAATCCCCCCACAAGGCACTCCCATCCGACGCTCCGATACCCTGCGAAATAGCAGTGGCAGCAGCGTAAATTAATGCCTCTAAACCTAAGCCAGCATCTTGATCAGTCGAAAAGTCCCGAGGTCGATTCCTCCTCGGAGACGCTTTTCCTTCTCTCCGTCTGCCGCGACGAAGATGATGCTGCCGCGCTTCGTTCAGACTTGAAGCGATCAGGTCTCGCCTCCTACAAGATCCAGCGCTGCGTCGATCTGGACGACGCAATCCACTTGTTGCAAGTCTGCGGCTTCGACCTGGCATTCCTCCGTCTCGACGATTTCCAAGACCCGCAAGCCGCGGTCTCGTTGGTACGACAAAACGATCCCGAACTTGCCATCGTTTCTTTAACCTCGAGTCGGCTGCTCAATTCCGAAAGCTTCCGCTTACCAAACGGTATCGACGGCAACTGCCGTCTGGAGGACCTTTCCCCGTCTCTTGTTTCCAGTCTCGTATCCAATATCCTCAAGCAAAAACGAGAACAACACGAACACCATCACCTCGCCCAAGAGTTGGAACTGGCTCTCGACATAGGCGAGCTCGGAACCTGGACTCTTGATGTTGAAACGGGGCGCATCGTGCTGAGCGAACAAGCCGCTGCCGCCATCGGAGCCCAATCCCGCGATCAAATCCCGTTCCTGGACGACTTCGTCGAGCGAATGTATTCAGGCGACCATGACAGATTGAAACGCCTTTTCGATCTCTCGATTGAAACTCAAGGCGATCTCGATGCGAATTTCCGACTCGCTCACGGGAGCGAAGCGGGAGCCTCCGTACACATTTCCGCCATTTATCGGCCCGGCGGACCTCGCAGCAATCCCACCCTAAGCGGTATGCTTAAACGCGAGTCGAAGTCTAGCGAGGAAATACAAGCTCGCATCGAAGCTGCTAACCAAGCAATCCAAAAGGCTCTCAGCTTGAGAGACGACGCAATCGCGGCTGCCAGCAAGGAACTCGCGCTGCTCGCGCAAAAAATTGACGTTCTGGAGCCACGCTTCGAGCCAACGGAGCATTGCTACAACCCTAACGCCGAAACGCCCGCTGCCGATCAGCTCACCGAACCTGAACCCCGACCTCAACGGGGCCCAGCGATAGCTACCGAGGTGGTTGAAACGACAAAAGCACCGCTTCAACCTGCCATCGAATTCCAGAAAAATCCGGCGACTCAGCTTCCAGCCCCGCAACAGTCAGAGCTGTCTTCTTCTGCATCCGACGACAAGGCTGATGAAAATCAAACGCTTGGCATCGATAAGTCACACGCTCTCCAACAGGTGCTGAAGTCGATCACCCGCCAGAAAAAGGAACAATCCGATAGCAGCTTCCCTTTCGACTTTTCAACCGAATCCGTCTCGAACTACACGGAACCGAGTCCACAAATCGACGGATTCATCGGAGCTGCCAAACGCCTGATCGATATTACCCAAAACGGACAAGAGCTCGCCGTTACCCTCAGCGTGGAAAACGATGGTGTCATCGAGACCGAACGCGAGCGCGACCTGCTGTTTGAAATACTGAAGGAGCTCCTCACCAACGTGGTGAAGCATGCACGCGCCACCGAATGCATCATAGCCCTATTCCGCGACGAAGACGAATGGGTCCTGCAGGTCGAGGACGATGGCGTCGGACTCGAAAACAACCTTGTTTCGATTTCTACCCCTCTGAACAAGATCGGCCTCTTCCGCATTCGTACAAAGCTCGCCCTCAAGGGTGGGCAGCTCGATCTCACTCCGACCTTCCCGAGAGGACTGATCGCCAGAGCCCGCATCCCCGTCAGTCTCCTCAGCCGCGGCGAAGAGAGAGCCTAAACGAGCGTCAGCCTGCTGAAACGTCTCAACCGAGCTTACGTTGCGGATTGTCCGCAAAGAACGAGCTCACCACCAAAGCCACCGCGAATACCGTCGCTACGACATGGGCCATGGCGTAGCTGCCAGCCAACCCTCGTGCCGCGCTAAAAGCGAGCGGACCAACCGCGCTTCCCACCACGATAATAGATGCAAAGAAGCCGCTGATCGCACCCAAGTGTTTCAGCCCATAAAAGCGAGGCATGAACACGCCGCTGATCGCCCCAAAACACCCGCCGCTCACCCCGAACCCAATCACCAGCGCCACTCGCATTCCAGAGCCTTCCAGCCCTACCAATCCAAAGGCTGCCAAGGCGTTCCCTAAGGCCATAAACGCCAGCAAGTACTTTAAGCGGCACCGATCGCTCATCCATCCGACCACCAAACTTACCCCGGCGTTCAAGACGGCCGTGGGCACAAACAAGTTCAACATAGCGCCAGCATCTTGCCCCAAGTCCGCCGCCACATCGATCACGTGAAAGGCGTATCCAGTAAAGTAGCACGCCTGTAAGGCAAAGACCAAGCTGAACGCCCAAAACGAAAAGTTTCGCACGGCCTCGTCACGAGTGAATTCTTTGACCAAACGAAACTCGGGATCTGCAGCCCGCTTCTCGTCGACCTGCTTCCCCGCATCAGCTTCCAGTCCGCATTCGCTAGGATTGTCACGGTACAGGAGCCAAGCCAAAAAGCAGAACCCAGGCGCCAGCACCAATGCCATCAGACGCCAAGACTCCCTCCAACCGATAGCCTCGATCATTTCGTTAAATATTTTCGGAGCTAAGGAAAAACACACCGTCACCGCGATTCCTCCAACGGAGAAAACCTTACCTCGATGCGCGACCCACCACTTTCCAACCATGTTTCGCGAAGTCATCATCACCAAGCCCTGACCGAAGAAACGCATCAAAAAGAACCCGAAGATCAAGCATCCCATTCGTATCCACATCTTCGATGCGTCGCCTCTGAAAGCGGATCCAAGTCCTCCTGCGACTCCGTCAACCACACTCATGTAGCCCAAGGACAACGCTAAGGCCAAACTCGCTACAACGATCATCTTTCGCGCGCCCCATTGATCAAACAACCGCCCTGCATAGGGAAGCAGAAACCCGCTTCCGGCGGTGCCCACGAAATAGGCCGTGCTTACGCTTAGACGACTCAGTCCGAGGGCCTCGATCAGCTTTTCGTTGAAGACGTTCACCCCGATTGTTTGCCCCGGTACGCTCGCCACCATACCTAAGGTTCCCACGATCGCGACAACCCAACCGTAGTGCAGCGGCTGCCGACCTGGACGAAATGGCGTCCCCGCCGCAAATGCTCTTTGCCCGAAACTCACTCCCCACCAACTAGCTTCTCCTACCGCAAAGACCACCCCAATTCCTGCAAAAAACATTTCGCCAAAAGCCCCTCCCATTCGTAGAGCCCTTTTACCGCCGCGCTATGGAAATAATCATCAAAGTCGCCGCTCACACCTGGGCCATGATAGCAGAGATGGGAATCTACCTCATCCTCGGTCTTGCCATATCCGTGGTCCTGCACCGCTTTCTGAAGCAAGCCTGGGTGGAAAAGCTTATGGGCAAACGTAACCTTAGCTCCGTCATTTGGGGCAGCCTCGTCGGCGTACCCATGCCCCTCTGCTCCTGTGGAGTCATTCCCGTCACCATGAGCCTGCATTCGAAAGGGGCCAGTCGCGGGGCCACTGTTTCATTCCTGACTTCTACTCCGCAAACTGGAGTCGATTCCTTCCTCGCGACCTACGCTATGCTCGGGCCCATATTCGCTGTCTACAAGATCGTGGTCGCATTCATCTCCGGAATCCTCGTCGGACTCACCACCGACCTCTTCGACAGAGACCGCCAAACCCCAGCCACTGCACTCCCTGCTCAAAGCACTGTACCCAGCTCTAATAATCTAAAAGATTCTCTCAGATACGGATTCTACACAATGCCAGGCGACCTCGCTTCGGCCCTCATCATCGGGTTCATACTCGCAGGCATCATCAGCGCCCTCGCCCCCGCCGACCTCCTCTCGAACATGCCGGGAGGTGCCCTCTCTGCCATCCTCCTGGCCACGCTTATCTCCGTACCCTTCTACATCTGCTCGACCGGTTCCATACCGCTCGCCCTCGCCCTCGTGCATAGCGGACTTCCCATAAGCGCAGCCCTCGTCCTCCTCATCGCAGGGCCCGCCACGAATATTGCGACCATCACCGCCATGCGCAAAGTCCTCGGCGGACGCAGCACGGTCATCTACGTCGTCGGCGTCATCCTCACCACATGGATCGCAGCCGCCGTCTACCACTTTTTCCTAGATACCGGGACCCTCGGCACTCACGCCATGTCGCACGAGATGAATCTTCCGCTCTGGCAGCATATCGGGGGAGCCGTCCTTCTACTACTACTCGTATTTCCCCACATCCACCAAAAGCTCGTCTCTAAGGCACCCGTCGAAAGCTGCTGCGGGGACGGCTGCGACAGCTCTTCAAAACCAAGCGAAAACGCTATGCAAACCCACACGCTCTCTATCAAAGGCATGAACTGCAGCCACTGCGAAGGCTCCGTCCGAGACGGCCTATCCAGCCTGCCGGGAATCGTAGTACGATCAGTAGACAAAAATAGCGCCACTGCGACGATCCAATCAGACTCCTTCGACGAAACCGCCATCCGCGAAAAGATCAGCTCGCTCGGCTTCGACTACCAAGGCGCCAAGTAGCATCAAGCCTTCGACCTCTCAGCCCATGCACCACCTCATCATCCTCATTTCGCTTTTCGCTATCCAATTCTCGTTACTCTCTGCCACTCCCATACGGTCGATGGACGAGCAGACCAGCAAGCTTGCCGAGCAAATCCAGTCACCCAAAACGTTGCTTCTCACAGTCCATAGCGAATCCGACCTGCCCGACGCCCAGCGACTCCTCACACTCGCCGCATCGCAGGATATTCCAGCCATCGTACTCATCTCCCTTCCCGACAACGCAATCGAGTCCATCGCCATACGCCGCAGCGCGAGTCGCTTCTTCCGATCTGATTTCAGCCGACCTCTCACTTACTTCATCGAAGCTGCAGACCACCCGTATCCAGAATTTAAAACGCTCCTCCTTTCACCCATCGAGCCCGCGCCCCTCTTCGCTTCGGAAACCTATCCTCAAGCGCTACCGCTCCTGTAGGAGCGACCTTGGTCGCGATCCCTTTCCATCTCCTCTTAGAGCACCCCTTTCACCATTCACTCTTCATCTTCTACCATCCCCACCCCGATCCATTACCCCCCGGATCTTCCCATCGCCCAGCGGCGCGATGAAATAGTATCCGCAATCCAGGCGTACCAGACCATCGTCCTCACCGGTGAAACAGGATCGGGAAAGACCACTCAAATCCCAAAGATGTGCCTCGACGCGGGCCTCGGAAAATCAGGCCGTATCGCCTGTACCCAGCCGCGCCGCGTCGCCGCCCTCTCCGTCGCTAAACGCGTCGCCGAAGAACTGAAGGTAAGCTTCGGCAAAGAGGTCGGCGCCAAAATCCGATTCACCGACCAGACCTCCAAGCAAACCCGCGTCAAATTCATGACCGACGGGATGCTGTTGACCGAGATTCACGGCGACCCCCTCATGCGCGACTACGAGGCAGTCATCATCGACGAGGCCCATGAACGATCACTCAATATCGACTTCCTGCTCGGATACCTCAACCAGCTCCGTGCTCGCCGTCCCGACCTCAAGATCATCATCACATCGGCTACTATCGACACCGAGAAATTCTCCGCTGCCTTCGACGACGCCCCCATCATAGAGGTCTCCGGCCGCGTTTACCCAGTCGACATCGTCTACGCGCCCCTCGACGAACTCCTCGAGGATTCTGGCGATTTTACCTACATCGAAGGCATCGCCGAATCCGCAAAACGGATACAAGACGAATTCGGGACCGGCGATATCCTCGCCTTCCTTCCCACCGAGAAAGACATCCGCGAGGCAATGGACCTGCTCGATTCCCGCTTCGGTCGCCGCATGGAAATCATACCCTGCTTCGGGCGCCTCTCCAATGCCGACCAACAACGCATCTTTCAAAGTTCCCCGAGGAGAAAGCTCATTCTCGCCACTAATATCGCCGAGACCTCCCTCACAATCCCCGGCATTCGATTCGTCATCGACACTGGCTTAGCGCGAATTTCCCGCTACAATCCGCGCGGCCGTACCAAACGACTCCCCATCGCCAAGATCTCCCAATCCTCCGCCAACCAACGCTCCGGGCGCTGCGGGCGCGTGGCGGACGGCATATGCATCCGCCTTTATTCGGAAAAAGATTACCTGTCCCGCGAAATCTACTCCGTCCCCGAAATCCAACGCTCCAATCTCGCCGACGTCATACTGCGCATGACCGCGTCCAAGCTCGGCGACGTCGAAACCTTCCCCTTCATCGATCCCCCCAGCCCTGCCGCGATCTCCGCCGGCTACCAACTCTTGCAAGAGCTCGGCGCTCTCACGGTCTCCGACGCCACCCGAGGGCCCCGACTCACCGAACTCGGACGCAAGCTTTCACGACTGCCCGCCGATCCCACCGTCGGCCGTATGCTACTCGAAGCCAACCGCCACGGCGTCACTCACGAAGTTCTCGTCATCGCGGCCGCCCTGTCCATCCAGGACCCGCGCGAGCGACCGATGGACAAGGAAAGCGCCGCCCGCCAGGCCCATGACCAGTTTAACCACGAGTATTCCGACTTTCTCGCCCTCCTCAACATCTGGGAAGCCCTGCACGAAAACTTCGAAAGGCTCTCCCAAGCCCGCCTTCGGAAGTTCTGTAAGAAGAACTTCCTTAACTACCTCCGCATCCGCGAATGGCGCGATATCTACCAACAGCTCGAACGCTCCCTTCCGAAACCAGGAGGGCTCGGCTCCACCCAGTCCGCATCACCTCAACCAACCCAAAACCCAGAACCCAAGACCCAGAACCTAGACCGCGATAGCGCCCCCTACCATGCCATTCACGCCTGCCTTCTCACCGGCCTACTCGCCAACGTGGGCCAACGTGAAGAGACCAACCTCTACCGCTGCTCAGCAAACCGCAAGCCGCTCGTCTTCCCCGGATCCTCCCTTTTCATCCGTCAACCGCGTGACAAGAAAACGGGCAAACGTAAAGACTCCGGCACCGAAACCGGCAAAAAAAAACGCAAAAGCCCCGAGTGGATCCTCTCCGCCGAAATCGTCGAAACCAATCGGCTCTACGCCCGTACCGTCGCCTCCATCGACCCGAGCTGGATCCTCGACGTCGGGCGCCACATCATCAGCTACAGCTACAGCGATCCTGAGTTTCTCCCCGACCAAGGACGCGTCGTCACCCGCGAGTCTATCCGTATCCACGGATTGGAGATCCAAAACAAGCAGGTCAGCTACCTCAAAGTCGATCCCGCTAAGGCCACCGAAATTTTCATCCGCGAAGCCCTTCTTAACGAGGAGTACGCCGCCCCCGCCAACTGGACTTTCCTCAAGCCAAACCGGCGCCTCATATCGCGTATCCAAAACGCCCAGACGGTCATTTCCGTAGCGCACTGGATGGGCGTCGAAGAGGCCGCTTACACCTTCTACCAAAAACGCCTAGAACACATCGCCTCCATCGCCGACCTCAACCGCTTCTTGAAATCAAGTCGGAGCGCCCTCGGAAGCGAAAATGAGCCCGACCCGCACGGCCTCCTCATGTCCGAGGCCGACCTCACCGCGTCCGAAGAAGCCTCCTTCGACCTCTCGCTCTTTCCTGAAAGTGTCGAGCTCGGAAACTCTGCCCTTCCGATCGAATACCAGTACAAGCATGGACACGAGAAAGACGGCGTCACACTCAAGCTTCCCTACAGCAAGGCCAAGTCCATCAATAACGCCCTACTCGACTGGCTCATACCCGGCCACCTTGAGCCTAAAATACACTCGCTGCTCAAAGCCCTCCCCAAGCACGTACGCCAGCGCCTTATCCCGCTCGCCGACTCTGCCAAGAAAATCGCTTCCGAGCTTCGCCCAACCGGAACCAGCTTAGTAGCCTCCCTTCAAACCTATCTACAAGCCTCGTATTCAATCGAAACCTACGCGAGCGATTGGGATGAATCCGCCATCCCCGATCACTTGCGGGCCCGCGTCGAGGTCCACGACAAAAACGGCAAGACCATCGCGGAAGCGCGTGACGCTCAAACGCTACATAGCCGCCTCGAGGCCAAGCAAGCCGAACTCAGCGCCACCAAAGCCAACGACACCAGCTCCCTCTGGAAAAAGGCCCGCGAAAACTACGAACGCGAAATCAACTCCATCTCCGACCTTCGAGACGCACCGTCTCCGACAACGTCAAACAATCGAATCAGAATCGGCAACCCAAACGGCCTCCCACTCTACGCCTATCCCGCCCTCCGATCAAATACAGGCGGGACGTCTTCCGCCTCGCCTGGATCGAGCATCCATCTTTCCCTCTTTCGCTCAGAAGCCGAAGCGACAGCAGCCAATGCCAGCGGTATCGCAGCACTGCTCGAGCACGAACTCCGCCGCGAGCTGGCTTGGATACGCACCGACCTCAAAGACGTGCAACGCGTCGGTCCTGCTGCCGTCCCTTTCCGTCCCATCGCCGCACTCAAGGAAGACGTTTACGAGCACATTCGCCAAACCCTTCGTACCCACAATCTCAGGACGCTCGACGCCGATGCCATTCTCGCCGTCCGAGAAAAAGCCTACGAATTGTCAAAAGGCCTGCTCTACAGAGTAGTCGACCAACTGAAGCTCATCCTCGAAAAACGCCAGGCGCTCATCGTCCAGCCAACGGTAGCCAAGCATTTCTCAGCAGATATTGACCGAATTCTCCCGCCCGATTTCCTTCGCCACACCCCAAATCACATCCTGCCTCGCATCCCTGTCTATCTCGAAGGCATTCAACGTCGTGCCGACACTCTCGGACAAAATCCCAGCCGCGACGCTCAACGACAAAGACAGCTAGACCACTACCGCAATCGCCTCGCCCAAGCAGGAACAACGTTGCGAGCAACCCCACAAGCAACTCAGATCAGCTGGATGATCGAAGAATTTGCAATCTCCCTCTTCGCCCAGCACCTTGGTACCGCCCACCCCATTTCCCCTAAGAAACTGGACCAAGCCTTATCGGAGATTGGAGCAACACCGGTCGAACTCCCTCAGAACTCGAAACCCAATATCCAGAAGCCAAGCACCAAAGGCACTTCCGACCGTCCCACTCAAGCCGACCTCAACTCGCTGAAGAACCTTTTCCGATGAGGTGCGAATCTCGCCGAACAAACTCCCAATCGCCACACAATAGAGACCCAACCACCAGCCAAGAAATAGCGAATGTCAGACAGCGACTCACCACGAAAACGATTTACCACGAACCAGTGGCGCCTCATTGGCGTGGCCGCAGCATTGATCAGCATCACTGTCATCGCCTACTTCCTCCTCGGAGTCTTCAATCTCCTAAGAACCTTCGTACAAACCTTTTACGGTGTACTGTGGCCACTCGCTACCGCTGGAATCCTTGCACTTATTTTCCGGCCTGCGGTTGTTTTCCTGCAAAAACGGGCTCGCTTCAATCGCACTTGGTCAATCATCACACTCTTCATCGCCGCAGCTCTCGCTCTCTCAGGCTTGCTCCTGCTCGTGATCCCCGTCCTGGTCGACCAGGTTCTTCTCTTTATCGAATACCTTCCGGAATTCATAGGACGTATCAGAACGAGCTTAGCTGAAACCTATCCAAAGGTTGTCGAATTCATTTCCACTCGGCTCGGCGAGGAAAATCTTGCCCGTATCCAAGAATCTTTGTCAAACGGTGTCACAACCCTCCTCCAGCAGTCTGAACCTGCTCTCAACAATATCGTCGGTTTCGCCAGCCGCACCATCGCCATCGGAACCGGACTCGCGATTATTCCCGTCTACCTCTTCTTCATGCTCGTGAGCCAACGCAACCTTGGCAACGACTTGCGGAGCCAGCTATCCTTTATCCGCGACGACTGGAGAGACGACATCATTTTTCTAATCAATGAATTCATCGGAAGCGTCGTATCCTTTTTCCGAGGACAAATCGTCATTGCATTCATTATGGGAATTTTGCTGGCAATCGGATTTCTCGTAGTTGGCCTGAAGTTCGCAATTATCCTCGGGCTAGCGATCGGATTCCTCAATGTCATCCCTTACCTTGGTAGCATCATCGGACTCAGCATCGCCCTGCCACTCGCCTACTTCCAAAAAGATGGCGGAGGCATAAATCTATTGCTCCTCGCCATAGCGGTGTTCGCAGTTGTGCAAGTCATCGAAGGCTATCTATTGACTCCACGTATAATGGGAAAGACCACTGGCTTGCATCCGATGGTCATCATCATTGCGATTTTCTTCTGGGGTACCGCTCTTGATGGCATCCTTGGCATGATCCTCGCCATACCGCTTACCGCCTTCTTCGTCGTGGCATGGCGCCTCGCCAAACGTAAGTACCTGGATCGTATCAGCAGAGATGATACGGTACAAGAACCCACCCAAGCCTAGAGCCCTCATAGGTTCGAAACGCGGCGAGGATCTTAGGCCCGCCGCCGAAGAGACAAAACTACACCCCCAAAAAAAAGCGGAACGCTTTCGCGTTCCGCCTTGTTAAACGATCCAAGACTCCTCCCATCCGGATCGCTTAGGATTCGATTGTCTTCTTCTTCAGTTTTCGCAGCGCATCGCGAAACGCGTCCTCCGCGCTACCGGCAAACTGCTCGCCGACATCTCGTCCATTGAAAACGGCGATACTGCTCCTTAGGCCATGAAACGTTCCGAGCGAAGTCTTATCGCCATCCGCATTCCAAAAGTCTGCAACGACCCTGAAATTATACATTCCGGCCGCGCTTCGACTCCAGTCGACCACTCTCAATTCGATGCCAGTCTCGCCTTCCTCGCGATTTATTCCGTTGTATTCAAAATCATAGTCGCCAAGCCACTTTTCGCGGCGAGCCGCATCATAGAAAGCTTCACGTAGGAGGTCTTCGCGGACGTCCTCAGCTCTGAAGCTCCCCATCCCCTGGATATCGTTGACCCATATGGTGATCCCTTGTTCAGGCGTCGAATCTTCGGTTATCGGATCGGCAAAATTGGTTCCAACCATAGCGAGCAACAAACCTGACAAGGCCGTCCACTTGAACGATTTCAATAAACGATTACTGTTCTTAAGGTTATGGTTTTTCATGTCTGTCTACTTTCTTTCTGTTCTGTTCTTTTTGAGTGGAGATTCCGTCAATTGAGAAGCTCCCACACCCATTTATACGCGTCGTACCAAACATCGGTTTCAAACGTCCGTTTTATTTTTCCAATTTTCCGAATGCCCGGAAATGGCGTTGCCTCGCCTCAAAAAACGCAAAGGCTTGCCCTAACGAATCTCACGCAATTCCCAGCAACCTAGGGAAGTAGACGTGTGTAAAACCGGAATAGCCGTGCGAAAATCGATAGCCTCCAGGCAGCTCCCCATAGCCCTATCCGCCCTTATTTGCTGGAGCTTCGCCCTTACCTTCCCCTTGGCGGAGGTGCAAAAGCTTGGTCTCGTCAACCAGAGCCACCTCCTCTCTATAGGAAGCGCGTTTAGAGATCGCGACCAAGAACTTCTCGGGCTCTGCGTTGATCTGCTGGCGATCGTTTTTCCTTCCCTTATTTTCCTCATCCTTCCGGTCGCCGCCTGCACCCCAGGAACTTTATTCCGAACCCAAAGCCTCAAGCTCCTTGCGGTCTCGAAGGCCTGGGCCATGCCGGATGTTTTCTGCCTATCGACGCTGATCGCATTCATAAAACTAGGGGACTTGGCGACGGCTTCTATTTCAGCCGGCTTCTACTTCCTCCTTGCTAGCACGTTCTTGCTAACCTACCTCACGCAGAAGCTTAGCATTCCCGAATTGCCCCACCGCAAAAGCCGAGCTGCCTCCGTCGCCTATATGGCAGCGGCCATCGCTTTGCTCATTCCCGCAAACCTCCTGCCGATCATGGTGATTTCCACCGCTCAGGGGACGAAGAGTAGCAATATTCTATCCGGCGTCTCCGAACTCGCGAACCACGGACTCTGGGGCATCGCGGCAATCGTATTCGCTGCATCGATACTTGTACCCTTTGGAAAAATCGGCGGACTCGGATGGCTATCACTGAACTCCCCAAAGACTGAAATCGGCCCCTTACACCACAAACTACATCGAACCATCGATTTTATCGGGCGCTGGTCTATGCTGGACATCTTCCTGATCGGCGTGCTGGCCAGCCTCATCGAGTTCGGAACGCTCGCATCCATCTCACCCGGTCCAGCTGCACCTGCTTTCGCCGCTGCCGTCATTCTAACTGTTGTCGCCGTAGAACGCTTTCCCTTCCCCAAACCCTCATGAAACAAGAAGCCAACCAAGAGAGACATCCTGCACCCAACGCCCTCCTCGTCTGGATGGTGCCACTCATCGCCCTCTTAGTAGGCGGATATATGATAATGAAAGAGGTCGGCGGACAAGGTCCTCAAATTACCATCCTCTTCGGAGACGGAGCTGGCATCGAGGCCGGCAAGACCGTATTGCAGCACAAGGGTGTCAATGTCGGAATCGTCGAATCCGTGCGACTGAGCCCTGACCTCAATAGAGTCGAAGCGGTCGTCAGCCTACAGAAATCGGCTAAAGGACTCGCGAGAGATGGTTCCAAATTCTGGATACTGCGTCCCGAAATCGGAATAGAGGGAATCCGTGGATTAGGCACACTCATCAGTGGACCTACCATTCAAGTTACCCCGGGAGTCGGCCCCACCCAAAAAGAATTCACTGCTGAGAAGCGCGCTCCACTTAAAGGCAGCGAGCTGGGTTACCACTACACCCTCCGCGTCTCCCAGCTGGGATCCTTAAAGCCGGGCTCGCCAGTCCTCTATCGCCAGTACAAGGTCGGTGAGGTTGTGGATACATTGCTGGCTCCCGACGCCACAGCAGTCTTGGTAAAGATTTTAGTCAACTCGCCCTACGACAAGCTGGTACGTACCGACAGCGTCTTTTGGAACGCTAGCGGAATCGCCATGAAAGTCGGGCTTCTTGGTGCCAAGATCCATACAGACTCGCTCCAGTCAGTGCTCGCTGGCGGAATTATGTTCGCAACTCCGGACGACGGCGACGAACTGGCAGACCTCGCCCCCGCAAACACCGAATTTCCTTTGTATCCAGAACTCGACGATGACTGGCTCGAATGGAGCCCGCAGATCTCACTTGAATAGCTTTGCACCACGAAAAAAGGACAGGCCTCCCGACCTGTCCTGACTAAATTGTTTACACTTGCTTGCGCTTACGAACCTTTCAGCTCGTTGACCAGCGAGGAAATGGTAGCCTTCGCGTCGCCGTAAATCATGCGAGAATTCTCCATTACGAAGAGCTTGTTCACCAAGCCGGAGAAGCCTTTGCCTTGGCCGCGTTTGAGGATGAAAACCGTCTTCGCATGATGAGCCTCGATGATCGGCATCCCGTAGATCGGACTCTGAGGATCGTCCGCTGCAGCTGGGTTGACTACGTCATTCGCTCCGATAACGATCGCCACGTCGACGGTCGGCATCATCGGATTGACTGTATCCATTTCTAGCAGCTTCTCGTACTCTACGTCCGCTTCTGCGAGGAGCACGTTCATATGACCTGGCATACGGCCCGCTACGGGATGGATGGCAAAATTCGCTTCGCAGCCATTTTCCTCAAGCAACTCTGCAAGTTCCTTAACTACGTGCTGAGCTTGGGCAACCGCCATCCCGTATCCCGGAATGAACATCACAGAGCTGGCCGCTTCGAGAACGTAGAACGCATCTTCCACGCTTATCGCTTTGGGCTCTCGGTCATCACCGTCGTCAGCACCGCCGCTGGCCGCGCCGAAGCCGCTGAAGAGTACGTTTCCAAGCGTGCGATTCATGGCCTTGCACATGATGACCGTCAGGATCAACCCACTGGCCCCGACCAAACAGCCGGCCACGATCAAGACGTTATTGTAGATGACAAAGCCAGCCGCCGAAGCCGCAACACCGGACAAACTGTTGAGCAGCGATATCACCACTGGCATGTCGCCCCCACCGATCGGCATCACACCCATGACACCAAAGAGAAGTGCAAGCCCAACACCCGTGAGAAACAACTTGTGCGCGAGTTCGAGATCGGAGCTCCACGCGAATACCGCGCCAACTCCAAGAATCGAGATGAGCAGCAAAATGTTCAGAGCCTTTTGACCGCCAAAGACGATCGCGCTACCGCTGAGCTTTCCAGAAAGCTTCCCGTATGCGAAAAGCGAACCAGTGAACGTAACACCGCCGATCAACATGGCCGCGTAGATAACGAAGCCGCTAAAAGTCGGATTGGACTGCATCTCAAGCTCGTAGACGTCCCAACCAATACCGCGGATTTTCTCAAACTCCGCCCACGCAACCAGCAGACTAGCGAGTCCGCCAAAACCGTTGAAGAGAGCCACCAGCTCAGGCATGGCGGTCATCTTGACCATGCGCGCCGCCACCAAACCGATGGCGCTGCCCACGATCAAGCCGCCCAAAATCCAAGTGTAGTCCAAGCCATCCGCGAGCAGCGTTACCACCACCGCGAGAAGCATACCCATGCCGGAAACAAGATTGCCGCGTCGCGCCGTATCGGCGGATCCTAGCATCTTGATGCCGAATACAAAGAGCGTGGCCGCAACCACGTACGCTAAATTGATAAGATCGTTCGCTTCCATGGCTGCTTACTTTCCCTTTTTCTTGAACATCTGCAGCATGCGATCGGTCACCACATAACCACCCACCACGTTGACCGTGGCGAAAATCAAAGCGGCGACTCCCAGTACCGTACCCATCGTACCTTGCTCCTCGGCGCGAATAGCGAGCAAAGCCCCCACCACCGTAATTCCAGAGATCGCATTCGATCCGGACATGAGGGGCGTGTGCAACTGCGAGGGCACCTTGCTGATCAGCTCCAGACCGAGAAAAGCCGCGAGCACGAATATGAAAAATAATAGTATTAGATCCATGATGTATCCAGTTTTTGCTTAATGCCGTGGTGAGGTTACTTAGCGAATCGCTCGTGTACGATGGAGCCGCCTTGGGTTATTACACAGCCTTTGAGAATTTCGTCGGCAAGATCGCTCTTGATCGACTTCGATTCCTGATCCCAAAAGTGCTCGATGAAGCTGTATACGTTTGACGAATACATTTGACTCGCATGAGCAGCGACGCCGCATTCGAACTTTCCGATTCCGAGGATTCGTACGCCATTGGTCGTCACCACTTCCTCATCCAGCTTCGAGCCTTCGACATTTCCGCCGGACTCGACTGCGAGGTCCACCACGATGCTACCATGCTTCATGCCATCGAGCATCCGCTGGTCGACGATCAGCGGCGCCTTGCGACCAAATAGCTTCGCCGTCGTGATCACGATGTCCGACTGCGCGCAGGCCTTGGCCATGCCCGCCTTCTGCATCTCCTTTTGTTCGTCGGTAAGCTCCTTGGCGTAGCCTTGTTCAGTTTGGCCAACCTCGCCGAGGTCGATCTTCACGAACTTCGCTCCCAATGACTTTACCTGCTCTTCGACCACGGGTCGCGTGTCGAAGGCATCCACCCGAGCGCCGAGGCGCTTGGCAGTCGCGATGGCCTGCAAGCCAGCCACACCTACGCCAATTACGAAAACGCGAGCTGGGGAAATGGTGCCCGCCGGCGTCATCATCATCGGCAAAATACGGTTGAGACGCTCTGCCGCTTTCACCACCGCGAAGTAACCAGCGAGATTCGCCTGCGAACTGAGACCGTCCATCTTCTGGGCGAGCGTAGTCCGAGGTATCATCTCCATGCTCACCGCAGTAACGCCTCTTTGGGCAAAGGCATCGAGCAGCTGGCCTTCATTGAACGGATCCAGAAATCCGATCGACCACGAACCGCTTTTCTGACCCGTCGCTTCATCCATGCTCGGCTTGCTCAGGCGCAGCACCATGTCAGCTGCGGCGATCTCCGCCGCCCGATCGCTCGAGATGCTGGCGCCCGCCGCAGAGTAGTCTTCGTCAAGGTAATAGCTCGCCGCGCCGGCTCCCGATTCTACCACGACCTCGAGGCCGAGACCGACGAGACGCTTTACGGATTCTGGAATAAGTGCGACGCGTTTTTCCGTTTCAGAGATTTCAGAGGGAACGAATACACGCATGCTGAAAAGGTGGTCATAAGATTCATGAAATCAATTCAATCCAGCTATCAGTAAATGTGATAGTTAAAGATCTTAGCGCGAGCGATATGGCATATTACCTATCCTAATTCTCTTGAACGATAAATTTGGAGGCCGCTGCCGCCCTTCACCGACTTGATCCCAAGAAAAATGAGCAACGAAACGGCCAAGCTCACGCAAAATGCGTTCGCTTGGCCGCAGGTCATCCACCCCTGTAAAAAAACTGCCCGGCTCGTGGTGATACTCAGCTTTGCGGAGGAATTTGAACAAACTACTACTTTTGGGGAAACCCGTCTCCCGTAGCTAGCGAGCTACTAGGCGGACTACCGCATAAACGGTGTACCACTCCGAACCTGCCACTCGGACGGGATGCGTCACAGGGCACATGGGGCGGTGAGCGAAACCCCAGACTTCCACACGCCCCTTCACCCTTCTCGGGACAGGTTGCTTCCGGCCCTAGCGAGGGGCTCTAAGGCCTAAAAGCTCCCTCAGCTTGGCTCTTTCTCGCGATTCAGCGGATCCAGCCAAGTTCGCTTGAGCACATAACTCGTCACGAAGAAGATCCCCGTGCAAATCCACATGGGCTTGTATTCGCGAATCACGAGGAAGAGCGGGATGATCACGAGCATGAAATGCCAAACAATGCCCACCACGATGTTGAAGATGTGTCGCGGCCAATCCTTGTTTGCTTCGATACTCGGCTTGTCCTTGCGAACCACTTCGATGACCGGCCCCCAGACTCCCCATGGGTGCACCTTCCGATAGAAGGAGCAAAGCGTATCCATGTCCTCCGGACGCGAACTCAAGCTTCCTACGACTGCCGATACGAGCGAGACGACGAAGATGACCGGAAAGAGTTGGATAAACGAAAACTGCGGAAAGAGCTCCGGAAAGACGACGGAGCTGAGGATGCCCCCGAGCATTCCGCAAAAATAGCCCACTCCATTGAAACGCCACCAGTGCCACTTCAGGATGTTCGGGGCCGCATACCCGCCCCAAAGACCGCCCACGATCCAACCCATGATATCGTTGATGCTGTCCATGAAAATGCTGATCCCCACTCCTAGAGCGACCACCAGGAAGGAAGCGAGGTAGCAAAGCTTCACGTAGCTCCCTTGAGACTCGTTCGGGCGGAAATAGTGCTTGTAGACGTCATTCACGAGGTAGGCCGCACCCGCGTTGATAGTAGAATCGAAGGTCGACATGAAGGCGGCCAAAAAGCCCACGATGATAAGTCCCTTCAAACCGATCGGTACGAATTCGCTGATCACATGCGGCAATACCAACTCATAGTCGAATGCGGGATCCTGCAACCGCAAGTCCGTCGAGTAATAGACCAGTCCTAGCACCACGATCCCAGTCACCAAGATCCAGCGCGGAAACAGGGCCAAGGAAACGACGCTACTCATCAATGCCGCTTCCCGCGGATTACGCGTCGCCAACAAACGCTGCATATCGAAATTCGGGGCCGGCCCGGCCACGCTCACGAGCACACCCTTGAGCATCATCATCATGAAGAAGGGAAAAAACAGCTCGTAGCCCTGCAGCTGGATGATGTCGTTGAGCTGCGGCAGCAATCCGCTCCAGTCCAGATCCAGCTCTCGCCCAAACCATACACTCTTCCATCCCTCCGGTGTGACCGCCGCTATCGACTCCGCTGAGGTGAAGGTCATCGCGTAGTAGCCAATCACCACCGATATCGCGACCAGCAGCGAAAACTGGACGATGTCCGTGAAGATCACGCTTCGGATCCCTCCCAAGGTCGCGTACAGTAGCGATACCGCGATCAAGAAAAAAGCGTACGTCGTCGGCTCGAAGGTATCGGGCAAGAAAATCGAAGCAAACCCAGCTAGTCCCTTGAACGCGTAGGCCGAGAAACTCACCACGCTCAGCAGGGCGAAAACCACTAGAACCATGCGAGCCATCTCCAGCCCCACGGGATTTTTGAAACGCGTCGTCATCCAATCCGCGCCGGTCAAAGCGCCGGACCGCCTCACCCACTGGGAGAGGTAGACCATCAAGAAAACTTGGTTGTAGGTCGGCCAAAGCCACGGCAACCACGCCCCTTTTGCCCCGTAGATAAACACCACCGAAACCAGCCACATCGTGCCAGCGATATCGAACATTGAGGACGCATTGGAAACGCCGAGCAGGTACCAAGGCACCTTGCGGCTACCCAGAAAATACGATTCCAAGCTCGCCCCTGCCCTGCGCCGCATCACCACTCCAAACGCCAAAACCAAAACCAAATACAGGACAATCAAAGACAAGTCTATGGCGTGGAGATCCATCGATTAAAACAAGGGGGCAGTCGGGAGGAAAAAAACGGGACGACGCTCTCAATAAACGAGAGCAGCCTTGCGGAACACAAGGCTACAAAGGTGCAAACACCGGTAAATAGCTAAGTCCTACAAGTTTATACCAATAAACCTCAAAAATACTCGGCTACTCTGAATGCTCTTCAAGCCCGTAACGCAATTCCACGGTCACGACCTCGGCAGGTACACCATTCAAAAAGACGCGCAGGAACTGGTTGCGGCCGCCCCCATAAGCCGCATCGAAATCCTTCCGGCGCACCGTATGGCTTTTTTCCCAAACCTCTTCCTCCTCGACGTTTAGGCCCACAAAATCTATTTCCGAAATCGGCTCGATGAAATTGAGCGACTTCACGCGCATGCGACACGTTAGCAACCACCCCTTTTCCTTAGGGTGGAGCTGCACCGCCTCGAAAGTCGCGAGCTCGTTCTCACTCACCGTGATGTCCCAAGCGGGCTTTTCCTCCGCCCGGACAAAGCTTACTGCCAATAGGGCCGCCACTGCTACGACGCCTCTGAAAACACTACGAATTCCCAATCCCCTCATCATTTCTTATTCTTTAAAGATTAATCAGAACCGAAGCTTACATCGACCATCAGGTCCGCCGCTATAAGCTCTAAATCGCTCCGCAAGTCTGCCACATCGCAATCCGCTGGGAGGCAAACCCGAGCCCGCGCCTCGAAAAGCGGCTCTCCAGACATCGGAGCGCTGCGACACTCCGTCGTGAGTTCCTCCACATTCACCGAACGCTTCGCGAACGCATTCGAAATCTGGCTGACGATCCCTGGACGGTCGTTGCCCACTATTTCGATGATCGCGACCTCGTGGCAATCGCCGCTCGCCTCCCCATTCGCGTCCTTCACCACCACGCTCAGACCCTTCGCCTCCAAGGCCGCTACCGCTGCCAGCAGCTCATCGCGCCGCCCCTCAGCCGCACGCACCCGCAAGATGCCCGCAAATTGCCCGCCCAGATTGCACATGCGACTCTCGAGCCAATTCCCGCCTGCCGCTTTCACGGTCGATGCGATAAGTTCCACCAAGCCCGGACGATCCGGACCGATAACAGACATGACGATGGGGCTTTCCATAAGCCAAAAACAAACGCCCTCCCACCCACTTATTCAAATCTTAAAGCAAGCCACTCAAGCAATGGAGCCGCGTCCTCTCCTTTTTCGTTAAGCCCGTCACGGCATTCACCAATCCAACTCCTTCGTCCTGAAGCCTTAAGAACGTAAAAAGCGCATCATTGATATTGCGACTGGAGAAAACCCCGTCTTTCAATGTCCCCTTCGTATCACCACGAACCAGCCCATCGAATTGACCACCCCAAAGCACACCATCGAAGTCGAGCAGCTCCACAAGCGCTTTGGCAAGATCGACGCCGTCAACGGCATCAGCTTCAAAGTTGAAAAAGGGCAAATCGTCGGCTTCCTCGGCCCCAACGGCGCCGGCAAGTCGACCACCATGCGCATTCTCACCGGCTACAACCGCGCCACCTCAGGAATAGCAAAGATCTGCGGCGTGCCCGTCGCAGCCGATCCTCACTACATCAAACGGCGCATCGGCTACATGCCGGAAAACAACCCGCTACCCCTCGACCTGCGCGTACGAGAGTACCTCAAGTACCGGGCAAAGATGAAGGAGATCCCCTTCTCCAAACGACGCCGCGCCATCAACCAAGCGCTCGAAAGCTGCGACCTCCTCCGCGCTCAGGACCGTATCATCGGAAAGCTCTCCAAAGGCTTTCGCCAACGCGTGGGCATCGCCGACGCCATCCTGGCAAATCCCGAGGTCATCATCATGGACGAGCCGACTATCGGACTCGATCCCCACCAAGTCATCCTCATCCGTGACCTCATCGCCTCCCTCCGCGGACGAATGACCGTCATCATATCTTCTCACATCCTGCCCGAGATCGAGATGACCTGCGACCAGATCATCATCATCAACCACGGCAAGATCGTAGGCCAAGGCTCGCCAGCCGAACTCCGCGATACCTTCATCGACCACACGACCTACGAGGTGGAAATCCACGGCACCAACAAAGAACTGGAAGCCGCGCTCGCCACCATCGCTCCCGAGCTTCTCATCGAACGCATCTCCGACCACGACGCCGACGGCTTTGCCACCGCCGAAATTCGGATCAAAGACAAATGCGACTACGGCGAGAAACTCTTCAAGACACTCAGCGTCCATCCCCACCTACGCACCCGCTCCCTTCGCCGTAAGATGGCCCCCCTCGAGGACGTCTTCCTAGCCGCCACCCGCCGCTCTTGGGAAGAAGTCGACCAACACCTTCTAGAGGGACCGGTTCCACCCGGTCCGCAACAGCCCCTTCAGACCAAGCCGGAGCCCACTCCAAGCGAGACCGCCCCTACTCCGCAGCCCGAAGCCCAAAAACCGGACCCAAAATAATGCGGCACTTTTTGACATTATTGCGCAACGAGATCTGGCGGCTGCTCATTAGCCCGAGCACTTACATCGCCGGCTTCCTCTTCCTTCTCGTCATGGGCTTCCTATTCCAGTGGATGCTGCGCGTCTACACCTCCGACCCCCAAGACGAGACCCCTAGCGTGCTTTTCTTCCGCATGTTCTTCATCCCCGTCTTCTTCATGGTGCCCTTGCTCACCATGCGGTCCGTCGCCGAAGAACGTCGGGCGGGCACCATCGAGACGCTGCTCACGACCCCAGTCACTATCGCGGAAATCGTGCTCGCCAAGTTCGGAGCCAGCTACCTCTACTACTGTTCCCTCTGGCTCATCACTGCCTCCTTCCACATCATCTTCTTCACTTACGCCCAGAGCGATACCATCATAGATCCCTACCCCCTCATTGGCGGGTACGGCTACATTTTCCTTAGCGGCACCCTATTTCTTTCGCTCGGCATCTTCGCCAGCTCGCTGACCAAGAGCCAACTCGTTGCCGGCATCCTCGGTTTCTCTCTCGTGTTCGGCTTTATCGTCATCGGCAGCAACGTCGAAGATCTTTCCGTGCTCACCGGCGAGCAAAGCCTTTGGATACGGCAATTTTCAGACCACACGGACGCCCTTCAGCACATGGGTGACTTTTCCTCCGGTATCATAGACACGCGGGCGATCGTGCTCTACTTGAGCACCGCCTTTACCTTCCTGTTCCTGAGCGTGCTCGCCATCGAGTACCGCGACGGCACCACCTAAAACGAGTCGCTCAGCCATCCCTTTTTTCCGGAACTCAAGACCTGGAACCAAAAAAACCAGTGCCCGAATCCTACCAGACCAACCGCTTTACAGATCGCTTCCAAGCGCTCCTGCAAATCGTACTCGTTTTCCTGATACTCATCGCGGTCAACTATATCGGTATGCGCACCTACCAGCGCTATGACATGACCGAGGGAAATATCTACTCCCTCTCGCCCGAGACCAAAGCCTACCTCGCCCAGCTCCAACAGCCTATCGAAGCCATCGTAACAATCTCGGAAAACACCGACGAACCTGGCCTCACGGACATATTGAAAGACGTCAAGCTCCTCCTTCGAGAGTATGAGTACGCCACCCGCGACCAGGGCAAAAACCGCGTCACCGTCGAATACCTAAACGTCTATTCCCAAACTAGCAGAGCCCGCTCCCTCGGCATCGAATCCCCCAACGTCATCGTATTCAAATCCGGCACCCGCCAACGCCAAGTCCGCATCGACGAACTCTATAAGATCCAAGATTCCGAGCTCCGCGAGTTCCTCGGGGAAAACGTATTCACTCGATCGATACTTGAAATCGTCGAAACGTCTGAACCCGTCCTCTACTTCACCACTGGTCACGGCGAGTTTTCGGCAAGCGACGTAACGGCATCCACTGGAGCATCCGCCCTCTTTAACGAGCTCAAATCACGCAGCTTCACCACACGCTCCATCGACCTCAGCACCGCCGAGCAAATCCCCGAGGACGCCTCCCTCATCGTCATCGCCGCTCCGAAGACCCGCCTTCTCCCCCAGGAACGGCTCCTTCTAGAGACGTATCTCAATAAGCGAGCAGGGCGCGTGATCGTCCTCCTGGAGCCTCGACGCGAACACGGATTGGACGACCTCTTCTACGAATGGGGCATACTCGCCGAAGACACTCTCGTCATCGAACGCGACCCCAACTTCGTCATCAACGGGGGCGACCTGATGATCCGTCGCTTCTCCGAGCACCCCCTAACCCTTTCCCTCTTCCAGCAGGGAATCTCGATCATCACCGACCGAGCCTCCTCTGTTCGCGAAGATCCTGGCCGGCCAATAGATGACTCACTCGTCGTCACCGAACTGCTCTTCACCTCCGACCAAAGTTGGGCAGATCGACAATATCGAAAAGAGACCCGCCCCACCTATACGCCCAACCTAGACATCCCAGGCCCCATCCGAGTCGGCACCATCTCCGAGCGCCAAGTCGACTCTACTTTGGGCATTTCCCTTCCGGGAGGTAAGCTAACGGTCATCGGCACATCCAACTTCATATCCAACCAACGGATACAAGCCTCAGGCAATCTTTACCTGATCCTCAATGCTATCAACTATTCTGTCGACCGCTACTCGCGACTTAACATACCGCCACGCCCGATCAAAAAAGTGAAGCTGGACCTCAGCATCGAGCAGCTCCACCTCGCCCGCTACCTCATCTGGTTCGCTCCTCCAGCCGTACTCGGCCTGCTCGGCCTGCTCGTCTACATCTCACGCAGAAACTAGCTCAACGACTTTTCCGGCACCCGGAGACCGGTACCCAGAACCCACTTTAGCATGCGCCTAAAAATCACGCTTACATTGCTCGCCGTTCTACTCGGCTTGCTAACCTACATTTTCTACATCGATAATCGCACAGAGATTGGCGACTACCCTACCATACGCTCAAGCGTACTCGGCGACCTCGCCGTCGGCATCGATTACCTGAGTATCCAAAACAACGTTACCGGCCAGGATATCACTCTTACTCAAACGAACAATCGCTGGATGATTCAAGAGCCTTACCTCTGGCCTGCTAACGAATTCGCGGTTCAACGTATCCTCACTGAGCTACGCTTCCTCGAGCGCATCTCCAGCTTCGAAACAAACATCGTATCCAATTCCGGCGTATCCCTTCCTGACTACGGACTAAAACCCTCCCAGTTCGCCATCAGGATCGGACGCGGAGAAAAACGCTCCACCCTCCACGTTGGCAAACCCACTGAAATCGGAAACAACCTCTACATCCTTTCGACCGACCAAAGTTACGTGCACGTGGTCAACCGCAGCTTGCTAGACGCAATCTCCGTCAACCTCGATAGCCTTCGTTCCTCCCGCCTCTTCGATATCGCCGTATTCGAGGCAACCTCTTGGAACATCCAAGTACGCGAAGACGGACGAAACCTAAGAGCATGGTTTGCGCGCAACGGCGATAACTGGGTATTCGAAACTCCCATACGGGCGCGAGCGGACTCCGAAGCAGTCAACGTCCTTCTCAACCGATGCCTCAGCCTTGAGGCCGACTCCATTATCGCATCCAACCCCACTGACCTATCACCCTACGGCCTGCAAAACCCTCTATACCGCATCGCGATCGAATCCGACCAAGATCGCGAGGTCCTCGAAATCGGTGAGAAGATTTCCGCTGACTCCGAATTCCGATACGCCAAACGCGAAAGTCGCCCCACCGTGTTTCAGCTGCATATCGAGTTTCTCGACCTCCTCGCCAAGTCACAGACCATGCTTCGCGAGCGGCGTATTTTCGAAGTCGACGTGACTGCCGCCACCACCGTAACCATCGAACGACGCGACGAGCAGCCACTCACCCTGCAAAAGCTTGAGGACGGTAACTGGGAGCTCGTGGTTCGCGACCAAAGCCAAGGTATCCAAACAATGGATGGCGATCCCGAAGCAATTTCCGAAATCCTCAAGTGGCTCGACGAACTCAAAGCGGTGCCCGACGACGGATTCGTTAACGACGCCCCTTCCGCCCCTGACCTCGAATCCTATGGACTCGAAGTCCCTGAGTACTCGATCACGATCACATCCAATCGTATCCACGGAGAGGAACTAGCCCTCCCCGAGCTGCGCACCGAGACCCTCCTCATCGGAGACCGGAAACCGAGCGACCGAAACGAGAGCTTCATCAAGATCGCAAACCGAGACTTCGTGTATTCGAGCTACAACGACATCTTTTCCCAGATCGACAACGAACCGCTGCGCTACAAAAATCGCAATATAATCTCTCTCCCCAGAACCTCCAGCATACGAAAGATCTCCATCGAACGCCTTTCCGATAGAAGCATCATTGCCGAGGAAACGATCTCTCTCGCCGCCGAGAACAAATCCCCCGCGGCCCAGCTCGCGAAAGTCGTATCCAACCTCGCGGTACAAAGCTTCAACCCAGAAGGCTTCACCCGCACCGTAGACATCGCAGGACGCGACAAACCTTGGGCTTACAAGCTCATCGCTACTGTCGGATCCGCCGACACCCAAAACGCCATCACCCAACAGATTGAAATCTTCGTTTCCGAAATCACCGGCGGTCCTCTTCTATGGGGAGGAATTTCCCAAACAAACCAAGGTTTCCGCTTCGGAATCGATTTCATAGACAGCTTCACCGAAATCGTTTTCGACCGCGTCGCCCGAGAAGCCCCAGAAGAACCTTTCAGCAGCACCCCCTTACCGGAGGAAGAATCGACTCGCCCTAACTCTGGCGAAAACCAATTTGAAGCGGCCAATCCTCCTCAGCCAGACGAAACCATTCAATAGGGCTACATGAGCAAACCGCGCAAAGGCCCGTTCCGCTTCGCTTGGAGAAGTGCCTGCCAATCGTGCAAGGCTCTCTTCCAGTGGTGCTACTCGGTTCTCGTGCTCTTGCTCGTCACCGCCACTGTCTTCGCCGCCTATGTCGCCACCCTTGACGACATTCCCGTACCCAATTTCATAATACGCGAATTACAAAGCCAGATCCGCAAAAAAGGGGTCGATCTGCGAATGGAGGGAGTCCGATTCCAACCAAACGGACGCATCATTTTCGAAAAGCCCGAACTCTACTCCCCTGAGCTGGGCTCAACCGTCGTTGCCGCGAGCTCAGCCGTCGCCAAAATCAAGCTCAGCCACCTCGCCTTCGGAAGCATTTCCGTGGACGAACTGCGACTCTCGTCCGGACGTTTCGTCATCCCGGCCATGCTCACACCATCGGGCGAGCCGACCACCGCCATCCGTTCCATAAACTTCGAAGCCACTCGCCGGGGCCAACGCTGGAACATCGACTACGCTAACTGCGTTATCGGCGACCTCAAGCTCGCCCTCTCCGGACAATTAGACGACTCCCTTATCCAGCTCCCAAAAACCAAGCCGGACGCCCCAAAACCTGCCATAAGCCAAGCTATCCTAAAGATAGCTCCTAAGGTGGCTCAGGTTCAAAAAGAGCTCAAACGACTCGACTCCCCTTTCTGCACAATCGAGCTCAGCGTCCTAGACAAACAGCAATCCGCTGAGATCCACATCGGAACCAAACAACTGAGAGTCTCTCCCGACATAAACATCCACAATATCGTGGTCCGCGCCCAATATACCGTCGACTCCCAACTCTCCGCAAAAGTCTACGCCCATCGGGCCGAGCTCCCTCGAAACTCCAAAGCTCAAAACGTACACCTCCACGCAAACTGGCCTACGAACACGCCGCCCAAACAGCTCCAACCGAGCAGTATCCACTTTTCCGCCACAAAGTTAACTCACCGCGGCATCACCCTCCCTTCCCTGTACGCCGAGGTCGAACCGGGAACCGAAACCCATAGAGCTAACCTTCAATTCTCTTTCCCGGATCGCCCCATCGTCGCCCAAGTCGCCTACGACATCGCTACGAAAACCAGCTCGGTCGACCTCACCGCCCAACTCGATTCCGCGACCCTCGCCATGCTCAACCCCATCGCGCAAGAGCTCGCCCAGCAGGACGTTACCGAACTCGCTAACCTCGAGAGAGCGATCGACCTGCACGCCGTCGCTGAGCTCGACGAAGCCTACAAGCCAAGCCATGTCGAAGCCCATGCGTTCGCCGGCCCCACTTCCGTCCTCGGAGCAAGCATCGACTACGCCTCCGCCCACGCCACGGTCGAAGGTCCACAAATTGACATCCACAGCATCCGCCTTCGCTCGGGAGAACAACAAGGCGTCATAAAGATTGGATACAACCTCGATACCCTTCTGCGCCGCATCCTCGTCGAAGGATCATTCGACCCCACCATGATCAATGGATGGTTCAAGCCCTGGTGGACCGCCATGTGGGATGGCATGACCTTTCCCGAAGAAGGCATGCTCACCTACCTCGACTCCCAAGCCATCTTCAAGCGCCCGGACACCGTCTTCGTCACCGGCATCGCCCACGTACGCGACCTCGACTTGCGTGGCATACCAGTCGAGGAATTGAGGACACGCATTTTCTCACTCTTCCACTATGTCGACCTCTATGAACTCGAGCTAGACGCAGCTGACGGACAGCTGGCGATCGGAGAAATCCAGTTCCACATGGACCGCGACATCCGAGACGAAAAGGACAAGCTCACCGGTATTTGGATAGAAGCGCTCTCCACTCTCGATGTGAAAAACGCTCCGAACATCCTTTGGGAAATCGCCGAGGAGTCGGCCAAGATTCTGGAACCCTACTGTTACGAACTGCCGCCCTTCATCTCGGCCCGCTCCTCCTCCGTCCGCCACCAGGACAAATACCTCAATGACATCGACCTCCAGCTCGAAACCGAAACCGGCTTCACTTTCTACGGATTCCCCTTCGACTCCCTCGACGCCTTCGTACACATCGACGACGACGTCATCGACATCCCCCGGGCCGAAGCCTACCTAGGCGGCGGAAAAGTCAACGCTACGGCCTTCATCATCGGCGACGGGCTCGAAGTCGAAGCCCAGCTCGATCAAGTCGGGTTTGGCCAAGCCCTCAACGCCACCAATACCTATTTTGCTCAAGACGGCAGCGAGACCGCGGAAGGCATGGACCCAGAGCGACTGCTCAGCTTTGGCGGCCAAATCGACGCCCAATTCGTCGGCGAAGGCCTTCTCGGCGATCCCGTTTCCTTCTTGGGCGGGGGAGACTTTTCCATCGCGGAAGCCGACTTCGGTTCCTTCCGCCTCTTCGGTCTTCTCTCCAGTGCCATAAACGCCCTCAACCTTCCCATCCTCAAGCACCTCACCACACTTGAGTTCTCCCGAGCGAAATCTCCCTACCAAGTCGAACGCGACATCGTAAGATTCACCGACGGCGAGATCGACGGCCCCGGCGCCAGCATCAAAACCAAGGGCACCTATAATATAGAGACAGACGTCCTCGACTTCACCGCCCGCCTCTTCCCCCTTCGCAACAACAAGGTCCCCGTCATCACTCCCCTCCTAAACCTTCCCCTAGACCTCTTTTCCAACATCTTCGAAATTTCCGTCGGTGGCACCTTCGGCGACCCCAAGCTCAGCCTCTTCAACTCCAACACCAAGGAGAGGATCGAAGCTGATCCCACCACCCCCAGCCGCGACCACCGCCCCGCAAGACGGTAGCATCCCCGGAGGAACGGGTTCCACCCCGTCCGCTCCAACCCGATCCCAACCGCCCAAATCCACGGCAGAGGTGAAAATCGGCCCTTCAGAATCGTCCGCATCCCGCCGAGCCCCTTCGGGTTGATTCAAAGCATCATAAATCCCTAAATCCGTGGGGTGAAGCTTGTAAAAAACACCCTTAAAAAACCAGTAAACTGCGGGTTACAAAACGGCGCCGGACCTAAGTTACTGATCTTTAAATTCTTATTCGCAAATTGACCCCGACGCGACGATTCCAGACCGTAAATCAAGTCCAAAAAAAAATTATTCACACGTTGACGATGACGAAAAGCTCCCAATATCTTGTGGTTCTTTCATGAGGGACCACAGTATATTGTGGTTAATACGAAGTGGATAACTCAGAATAACTCCCGCTCGTCAGAGCGTCGGGGCTATGTTCTCTTTCCCACCCTCCCCATTTCGAAGACTCCCAAAACTCATCTAAACATAGCCAAAACTGTCTCTACACAGCTCGATTCAAACCATGCAAAAAACCTACACCGTCGGCAACCGCTCCTTCGTCCTCGACCAGACCAAGGCGGAAGAAGCCTTCAAGGCCAAGAAGATCATCAATGGCCGCGAGACCATGACCTTCAACCTGCTCCCGCTCAAATACAATTGGGCCTACGAGTTGTACAAGACCATGAAGGCAAACCACTGGGAACCGGAAGATATCATCATGAACAAGGATATCGAACAGTGGAAGGACGACGGGCAAGTTTCTGAGGTCGAGCGCTGGATCATCATGATGGGCGTCGGTTACTTCTCCGCCGCCGAAGGCATCGTAGGTGACAACATCTTGCACGTCATCCGCCACCTCGTCACCGCTCCCGAGCTCAAGCTCGTGCTCGGCCGCCACGCCCACGAGGAAAATGTGCACGCCGACTCCCTTCTCTACATGATCTCTTCCCTCGGCATCAACCCGCACGAGTGCGAGGCCATGTTCGAAGACATCGAGACCATCGTCGCCAAGAACGAGTTCGTCACTCGCCACTCCCACGCCCTGCGCCGCGACATCGACCTCACCGTCACCGAAAACAAGCAGAAGTTCGCCAAAAACGTCTTCCTCTTCGGCCAGTGCATGGAAGGCACCCAGTTCTACGGCATGTTCGGCATGATCCTCTCCCTCTACCGCCAGAACAAGTTCCGCGGCATCGGCGAGATGTTCCGCTACACCCTGCGCGACGAGTCCAACCACATCGAGCTCCTCCGCAACCTCTTCATGGACCTCGTCGAGGAAAACTCCGACATCTGGACCGAAGACTTCCGCGAAGACCTCCGCCAGACCATGTCGGAAGGCGTCACCCTCGAGAAGAACTTCATCGAAGACTGCCTCCCCGTCGACTCCATCGGCTTGGTCAAAAAAGACTTCCTCCAATACATCGATTTCATCGCCGACCGTCGCCTCGAAGGCTGCGGCCTCAAGCCTCTCAATCCCGGTATCACCAACCCGCTCCCCTGGCTGGCCGAGATGATGGACATCAAGAAGGAGCAAAACTTCTTCGAGGGCCGCGTCACCGAGTACCAAAAGGCCTCCTCCCTCGAAAACGACTCCGACGACGATCTGTAGAAATCAACAGGAGGGACCGGCACACTCGGTCCACCCTTTCCATAATCCAAGGGCCCGATCAGGGCCCTTTTCCCACTTTTTCGACTCAGCTCATTCGAGCCAATTCGTGAAATTCGTGGGCAAAAACACATAGCCACACCCCACCCCTCTTCTTTCAACCCTTTCGTGCCCTTCGTGGGCAATTAACTCTTCGTTCATTCACCACTCGCGCTGCCACAACATGATAAATCCAAATCTCCAAGAAGACCTAGCACTCAAACGCCTCGTAACCGCCTCCCGTGAGAAATCACACGGCTTCGACTGGCGCGCCGGCCTCGCCGACCAAGACACCCAACGCGCCGCCATCAACGTCGTCACCCACGAAGGCGAAGCCACCTTCGACCTCTCCGAGATCGCCGACACCATTGGCAACGCCCTTGCCAACGTCCTTCTCTCCAAGAACGAGACCAACGTCTTCAACGACGAAAACCGCGATTGGGTCTGCTCCGTCGCCCGCCAAGTCTGCGACAAGCTCGAATCAAAGTCCCCTGAAACACTCGAGTCTCGCGTCGGTCTGAGCGAACTTTACGACCTCATCGAGAACACGCTCGTAGACAACAACGCCTACGACGTCGCCAAATCGATGCTCATCAACCGTCAGCGCAAACTCGTCGCCGACAAAACCGTAGGACTCAAACACGTGCGCCTCATCCGCCGCGACCGCAAAGTCGTCCCCTGGAAGCAAGAGAAGATCGAAATCGCCGTTCGCCGCGCCTTCCTCTCCCTCGAGCTCAACTCCGACCCCGCCGTACTCGTCGCCGAGGCCGTCACCGAGCGCGTGCAAGCCTCCGCCCACGCCTTCGTCGAGATCGAAGAAGTTCAGGACGTCGTCCAGGAAGAGCTCATGCGCCAAGGCCACTTCAAGGTAGCCGCCCACTACGTGCTCTACCGCGAAGAGCGCCGCCAAATGCGCGAGCAAGAAGCCCTCCAGCTCGCCAACGCCACCGAGCAAGACTCCATGGTCGTGGTCAAGAAAGCCGACGGCTCCACCTATTTCTGGGACGGCATCGACCTCAAAAAGCGCATCGAGTTCGCATCCATCGGCCTCGACCTCTGCCTCGAGCCCGAAGAAATCGAGTCAGAGCTCCGCCGTGCCGTCTTCGACGAGATCTCCGAAGCCGACCTCGAGAAGACCATCACGCTCAACGCCCGTACCCTCATCGAGCAAGACGCCGACTTCGCCAAGTTCGCCGCTCGCATCAAGCTCTCCTACATGTACGAGGAGACCCTCGGATGGGACATCGTCCGCGACGGCATCGAGAAGATCAAAGCCTTCCACCAAAAGAAGTTTAAGGAATACGTCCGCCACGGCATCCTCATCGGTCGACTCAACCCCAAGCTCAAAGAGTACGACATCGCCAAGCTCGCCCGCACCCTCGACCCCTCCGCCGACCTCGAGTTCGACTACCTCGGCATCCAGACCCTCTACGATCGCTACCTCATCGTAGACAAGACCCAGAAGCAGCAGCGCCGCATCGAGACCCCGCAGTTCTTCTGGATGCGCGTCGCCATGGGCCTCTTCCACGCCGAGGAAAACGCGGACGACAAGGCCAAGGCCCTCTACCGTCTCTACAAGAGCCGCCGCTTCTGCAGCTCCACTCCCACCCTCTTCAACTCCGGCACCTGCCATAGCCAGCTCTCCAGCTGCTACCTCTACTACGTCGAAGACTCCATCGAAGGCATCATGCAGCGCGGCATCGCCGACAACGCCTACCTCTCCAAGTGGGCAGGCGGCCTCGGCGGCTCCTGGACCGCCGTGCGCGGCACCGGCTCCTACATCGGCGGCACCAACGGCGAGTCCCAAGGCATCATCCCCTTCCTCAAGCTACACAACGACCAGCTCATCGCCGTCAACCAAGGCGGCAAGCGCCGCGGCTCCGGCTGCGCGTATCTCGAAACTTGGCACAACGACCTCTACGACTTCCTTGAGCTGCGCAAGAACACCGGTGACGACCGCCGCCGTTGCCACGACATGAACACAGCCAACTGGATCCCCGACCTCTTCATGAAGCGCATGGAGTCCCGCCAGTCCTGGTCCTTCTTCCGCTCCTCCGAAGCCCCCGAGCTGCACGACCTCTACGGCACCGCCTTCGAAAAGAAGTATCTCGAGTACGAAGCCAAAGCTGCCAAGGGCGAGATCTGGACCAAGGAAGTCCCCGCCATCGAAGTCTGGAAGCGCATGCTCTCTATGATCTTCGAAACCGGCCACCCCTGGATCACCTTCAAGGACCCCTGCAACGTGCGCTCCCCGCAAGACCATTGCGGAGTCATCCACTCCTCGAACCTCTGCACCGAGATCACCCTCAACACCTCCCAGGAAGAAACCGCAGTCTGCAACCTCGGATCCATCGTGCTCGACCAGCACCTAGACAAGGACGGCAAGATCGACCACAAGAAGCTTCGCGAGACCGTCCAGACCGCCATCCGCGCTCTCGACAACGTCATCGACATCAACTTCTACCCCACCGAAGCAGCCCGCATCTCCAACTCCCGCCACCGCCCCATCGGCCTCGGCATCATGGGACTGCAGAACTGCCTCTACCAACGCGACACCCCCTTCGCCTCCCAAGAAGCCGTCGAGTTCAACGACGAGATCATGGAAGCCGTGGCCTACTACGCCATCGAAGCCTCTAGCGACCTCGCAGCCGAACGCGGCACCTACCAGAGCTACAAAGGCTCCAAGTGGGATCGCGGCCTCCTCCCGCAAGACACCCTCGACCTGCTCGAAGAAGAACGCGGCACCGAAGTCGAAGTCCCCCGCGGCGGCAAGATGGACTGGACCCCTGTTCGCGAAAAGGTCGCCAAGCACGGCATGCGCAACTCCAACGTCATGGCCATCGCTCCCACCGCCACCATCTCGAACATCACCGGCACCAGCCCCTGTATCGAGCCCGGCTACAAGAACCTCTTCGTCAAGAGCAACCTCTCCGGCGAGTTCATCATCCTCAACCAGCACCTCGTCCGCGACCTTAAGGAACGCGGCCTCTGGAATCGCCAGATGCTCGACGACCTCAAGTACTTCGACGGCGAGGTCGACGAGATCGAAGCCATCCCCGACGACCTCAAAGCCAAGTACAAGACCGCCTTCGCCATCGACTACAGCTGGTTAGTGCTGGCCGCAGCCCGCCGTCAAAAGTGGATCGACCAAAGCCAAAGCGTGAACCTCTTCATCGCCAGCCCCGACATGAAGACCCTGTCCCACATGTACCGCGCCGCCTGGCGCCACGGCCTCAAGACAACTTATTACCTCCGCAGCCTCGGCGCCTCGACCATCGAGAAAGCCACCGTCGGAGCCAAAAAGGAAGTCCGCGGCATCGTCGGCGGCAAAGCCGGCCCCGCCGAACCTGAAATCTGCGAGTCGTGCCAATAAGGTAGCGGCCGCTGTCCCAGCGGCCACCAACTGACCCATTCCCAAGCCCCGCTTCCAACGAAGCGGGGCTTTTTTATTGTGGGAGCGTGCTTGTCACGCGATTCTTTCCAACTCCCAACTCTTCCCTCCCCCTCAAAATGCCCACCGTCATCCGCATCGGCCCCTATCGCTTCCACTTCTACTCGAACGAAGGCGACGAACCACCTCACATTCATATCCGCAGTAGCGACGGCGAATGCAAATTTTGGCTCTCACCCATCGGCCTTGCCAGCAATCGTGGTATCCCCGCCAACAAACTCAACGAGATCGAGCGGCTTGTCTTCGAACACCAAATACTACTAACTGAAAAGTACCATGAGCACCGCGACCAACAAAATTGAGTTAGAGCCCACAGCCATCCGAGCCTGGACGGAGGCCCGTACAGTCTTCCTTGAACTCACAGATGGCCGCATATTCGGATTTCCAGCCGACCGCTTCCGACGTCTAAAATCCGCGTCAGAAGAAGCGCTCAAAGCAGTCGAAATCCAAGTTAACGGCTACGCCCTCCGCTGGGAAAACCTAGACGAAGACATCACCGTTCCCGGAGTCGTCGCCGGCCACTTCGAGCTGCCACCGCAAAGTACCGAATAAAGGCGGCAAAACGGATAAACAGAATAACTAAGACCAAACACAAACCAACACTCACGGTAGGGCTAGTCTGTTACCAAGCCGCCCTACGGGGACTGGTTTGATCCGAGGACATAGGTTACAAGTATTCTAAGGACATGGGCTACACTCCAACATGGCATTTAGGCTATGGAAAGAGACCGACCCTATGACCGAGAGAGAACGACTTGCCGCACTGGCCCTCTACCCTATCATGAACGGAGGGTACCGAGCGCCGGGTGGGAAAAAGAGGTCAGATTGTGCTTATTTCTCTCTGTCGTTTTCTGGACCTAACGGTCTGTTTTCCTTGCGTTCCTCTCTTATCCCGCTTTTACGCTACTCCCACCAAGCGGGAACGAGACGATTTCATGGCAAGAAAACAGGAATTCAACACCGACGAGGCTCTGCATCACGCCCTCGGAGCCTTCTGGAACAAGGGCTACGAAGCAACCTCTCTGGCCGATCTCCTACAGGCAACGGGGCTGAGCAAAAGCAGCCTCTACAACGTCTTCGGATGCAAGCGTGAACTCTTTCTGTCAGCTTTCGACGCCTACCGAAAAGAGCGCGGCAGCGATATGATCGAGATGCTTTCGAGCGGAACGGCACGCGAGGGTATCGAACGTTTCTTTCGAAAGATCGTCATGGATGCTGCTTCCCCTGATTTCCACCGCGGCTGCATGAGCATCAACCAAGCTGTGGAAATGGCTCCGCGCGATCCGGAAGTCCGCGACCGCGTGACGCAAGACTTTCAAGCTATCGAGGACCTGTTAACTGGCGCCATCGACCGAGCCCAAACCGATGGATCCATCAGCAGTCGGCGCACGGCACGAGATCTCGCGAAGCTTCTCGTCCTCTCCTTTCCGGGCCTGCAGGTCATGACCCGCGCCGGCGTCAGCAAGAATCGACTCGATTCGTTTCTCGATACGCTCCTCTCCATCCTCGACCAGGATGCACCCGCCCGTTAAGCAGTGCTTTTTTTCGCCTTTTCTGGACCTTTCGGTCCCCTAAATCCAACAACCCGATCCATTATGAAAATACAACAAATCCGAAACGCGACGTTGCTTGTCGAATACGCAGGCAAACGCTTCTTGATCGATCCCTTATTCGCTGAAAAAGGCGCCTATCCGGGCTTCGAGGGAACGGCCAACAACCACCTTTCCAATCCGTTGGTTGAACTTCCCGTGACCATCGAGGATTTGAATGACGTGGAGGCTGTCATCGTGACCCACCTCCACCCCGACCACTGGGACGAGGCCGCCAAACGTCGCCTAGCTAAGGACCTTCCCATATACGCCCAGAACGAAGAGGACGCGAACAGCATCCAATCCGACGGTTTTACCAACGTCAAAGCGCTCGACGATAAAACAAGCATCGGAGAAATAGAGCTTCACAAAACGCCCGGGCAGCACGGAAGCGACATTGCGTATCAACATATTGGAAACCTGCTAGGCAAGGTCTGCGGCGTCGTATTCACACATTCGAGCGAGAAAACGCTCTACCTCACGGGCGACACCATTTGGAACGAATACGTTGCCGACAACCTAAAACGATTCGATCCAGACGTGGTCGTGCTCGCGGCTGGCGATGCCCAAATACCAGACCTAGGATCGATCATCATGAACAAAAATGATATTCAGACAGTTCACAAAGCGGCACCAAGAGCGACCCTCGTCGCCAGCCACATGGAAGCCGTCAACCATTGCCTGCTGTCACGCAGCGAGCTGCGTGACTTTGCCGACGCCTCAGGCTTCGGTTCTCAAATCAAAATCCCCCAGGACGGCGAATCCGTCCATTTCTAGATTAAGATTATATAGTGCGTTTTCCGTTATAAAAGAGGGGGGTAAAACGGGGCCAGTCCGTGCTTACTGACATCTGGCGGCACTCCACCGTGGTGCCGCGACCTGCCCCGCCCCCAAGATTCGAGTACCCAGGAGCGATGTACCACATCATCAATCGCGGGTACCGAGCGCAGCGACATCCGCCACTACCGCAGCTTGGCATGCAAGGACGCAGGAGCGAAGAAGTCATTCGAGAAGGCCCTGTGTTATCCTTGTTCCACCGCGTAGTTGTGTCGCGGTAAACCGCTCGGTACGATGCGTGCGAGGAACATTGCTGGTTCCTGCACGCCTACTGCAAGCGGATGGACTCCACGTTCCCCGGCGATCGAGACTAACGCGTTTGAGACACGTCCGGAAGCAGTTTCTCGATCGAGTCGGTTTCGATCCCTAGATACGCCACCGCCGCCTCAAGCGTGCTAAAAACACGAAATGTACCGCCGCGTTCGACATACCCTTTTAATATAAGCGAGAAGGCAGTCAGCATAGGATCTTTGGTAACGACAGCCCAGCGAGTTTTGCTCATTTCTTCCGACTCTTCGATCCTCTTTGCGAAAGCTTTGAATCGCGTGCTGTCTATATCAGAATCCGCCTCTCGCATATCACACAAAACACGCTCGCAAGAACTGTAGTCCGGATGGGAAAAGAGTTTCCATAGTTTTGCCTCGAGGGCTCGGGTCGAAATAGTACCCGACACTTTCTCTACGACCAGCCTATACTCTTTATAAAAATTCGCCGCCTGTTCCACCCGTCCAGTCGATAACAAGAGCCCTCAGTCAAGTAAAGGACGAAAGGCAGGGCAGCTTAGTACAAACCGAAGGCAGAGGTTACAAGTATTCTAAGGGGCATTTACGCCATGAAAAGAGACCGACCCTATCGCCTGCACACTATCCTTCGTCTCGCGTAAAATCTAAGTCTGCCACTGGCCCGAATATAACGAGAGCAGCAAAAGACGACATCGGGTAGTTGTCACCTTTACTTCCCCTTGCTTGTTACGGCGTCCACCTGCCTTGAGCCCGTTTAGGAGTACAGTCTAAGTACCGACTTGCCACAACCGACATTCCACCACATCAAACGTCATGCGTTTACTACTCCAAAATCCCTACCTACTTATCCTGTTTGCCCTACTGCTAACAACCCCGTCTGGCTTTTCCCAACCTACGAACCCGCGATTCGACGCGGAGGCTGACCTGCTGCTCTCCCACTTCGACAGCAAAACCGATGTGGACGACATTCACTCGGTCGCAGCCTTCGCCACCATCATGTCCAGCGAACCGTTTTCTCAAATAAACCATCACGCGGTAGCCGGCGCCTACGGAATTCAGGAAGGCCTCTACGTTCCGGCGAACGAGCTTTTCGAAGCTGCCTTTGGCGAGCGGTGGTCGGATGCCCACACCAATTTTAATCAAGCCCTCTCGGAAGTAGCCGAGCTCGTGTCAGAAACGCTCGAAACAGGCGGAGACGTATGGGTCGCCGAATGCGGTCAATCGGATTTCACTGCCGCCTTAGTCCAGGAGATCCAATCCGTACATCCAGATCTGGATACAAGTTCACGCATTCACGTCGTCCAGCACAGCAACTGGAACGAAAGCAGCGCCACCCCTGAAAAGCTTAAGTTCGTCCAAGGAAACACCGACTACCACAAAATTCCCGACGGCAACGCAGTCGGCAACGGCACACCCGGATTCAACACCGCCGACTCAATCGACTGGAAAGATTCCATTTCAGACCCTAAACTGATTTCACTCTGGGAAACAGCCATCGCCATCGCGAACCGGTACAACGGCCAGGAAGGCCGCTACCTCAACCACAATATATCTGTCGGAGGCTTTGATTTTTCCGACATGGCTGAAGTCGCTTGGATTCTAAACCAAGAGCAAATGCACAATGCCGAGGTGTTTTTCATCACTTTCGGCAAATAGGCTTCACAGGGCCCATCAACGCCGAGCTTCGACAAAAGCGGGTGTTTTTCGATCTAGCTTCGCTCCAGCTATCCCAGCGAACTCAACTACTTGGTAAGAATCGAGGACATAGGTTACATCCTATCCTGGCACTTATGCCATGGAAAGAGACCGACCCTTGCCTTCGCCTGCACCCTGTCCTTCGTCTCGCGAAAAGTCTAAGTCAGCAACTAGTCCGAATTGAGAGTCTGCAATGTCCTTTCTCGTCGCTAACATGTTCCACCGTAGGGAACGTCGCCAAAAAAGAAGGCAACGGCTTTTTTAGCCGTTGCCTCTTAAGAGTCGATTTCTGGATACGGCCCCGCTTCTGCGGTGGTGCAGCCTAGAAGTAGAATCGGGTACCGATGTTCAAGCGCTTGTTGAAATCATCGCCACCCGGAAAGATTTCGTCGAAAGCATAGTCACCTCCGACCGAGAAGGATAGAGCCACGTTAGACTGTAGGAAGTACTTCACGCCTCCCTCTACACCTACTGTGATTGCGTCACCGTCGAGTACGTCTGACTCGAGGGTCGCCCAACCTAATGAGCCGCCAACGAAGGGCACCCACTTGCTATCGCCGCTGACCCAGTTGTACTCCGAAAAGAGCTCGAGTCCGAGATTCAGATCCGATTCTATGCCAGAAATGCCCGTAGACACACCAACTTCCAAATTGTCCTTGGTAAACCAAGCGTAGGTCAGGTTAAGATCGTAGCTAATGTCGTCGCCCCAGTCGATATTGCCAAAGACACCGAGCTCGCGGGTGCCGGCGGACAGGTCAGGCAGCTCATTGCTTGCTGGGCTCCGGGGACCGGTAGCTTGGTCTTGGGCGCGCATTGACGCAGCTCCCGCGATTAGAGATGCCCCTATTAGGACAGTGAGTTGTTTTTTGTAATGCATGGTCGTTATTGTAGTTGATTGTTAACGACAGGGCTTTGCAGATGTCGTGCCGAATGCGTCAGGCTGTTCAGCACGTACGGACTCATCCCCAACAAATCGCGAATTGATTCAGGCAGAATGAATCAATACTAAAAGCCTGTAAGCAGCTGTTAATCAAACACAAGCAAGATACTAAAACTTCTCTTAAGGAACTTTACGAGGAAGCTCGTAACTACACGTACGCCGAATTTTACCGCGGTAGAGTTCAAGCATTTTGCAGCCTTCGCGTTGCCTCTTGCTACTACGAACGTTCTAAACGACGGAATGAAAGATAGCATGGAGAGGTGCGGACCGAAGACATCGGTTACACTCCAACATGGCAACTACGCCAGGGGAAGAGACCAACCCGATGACTGCACCGAGCAGGTACGACGACACTCGAGAAAAGCGAAGACAAGAGATCAATTTGCAGCGTAGGCCCAGGCGGGGCGACTCACGATCGGCGAGCTGTTGCGCTATCTTGCGGCATCGGTCGCAAGACTGGCCACAAGTACCTCAAACACTACTGCTGCTTGATTGTCATGATCTGCTTCATTCCCCTGCTATTACGAATTCTCCGTCAGCTTTAATATGAACTTCATTGCTGATCATGGGTGGCGGAAATCCATCGCCAAGATCAAACGCCGAGCGATCAATGGTTCCGGTAATCTGAATTCCCGTTTTAAGAGCGCCATCTGTCATATCATTTTGAACATTCCCTCTATATCGCATGGTAACTGTCACTTCTTCGGTCACGCCGTGCAACGTTAAGTCCCCTGCAAGCTCATATGTATTATCAGAGATCTCTCTAATGTCCGTACTTTTGAAGGTCATCGTCGGATATTTTTCCACATCGAAGAAATCGGCACTCTTCAGGTGCTTATTGCGTCGTTCCACGCGCGTTTCGATTGAAGCAGTTTGCACTGTTAATTCAACCTTCGCGTCGCTAAAATCTTCTTCGGACGCTTTGATCGTGACTTCATAATCACCGAAATAACCAGGAACGTCAGCAATCCCCAGATGAGTTACCGTAAATCCAAGCTTTGAGTGGGCAGGGTCTTCAACCCAAGTGTCCTGACCAAAGATGCTGACCGGTGATATTAATAGGCTAAATAGAAGGATTAGTTTTTTCATGACAGTATCGTTATTGGGTTTTTATTGTTGTGAAATGAGTTCTGAGTTGTTGGTCAAATATTTGCTCGAAAAAGCTGCTTGGATCATTTGGTTTTTCTCCCAAGATGCTCCAAAAGGTCCTACAGGCACACCGAGGGTAATAGCATGCCTGCAAATCGGATGCCAAACGCTAAAAAGCAGCTTATTAAGCTTGGACGGACTTTTAGCAAAGGAAGGGCATAAACAGATGATCTCTGTAAGCAGTTTTCATCTATTTTCTCGTCTACCGCCGTCAGATAACCCCGGCACAGCAATTCGATTAGGAGTCGTCGGCGCCCACGCCAAAAAGAGCGCAATAATCCATTTCGTTGCTGTGCTTTACCGCATGGACAGTCCAAACAATATACGCGGCGCGCTGACGTATGTAACTCATAACTACATAAAAAATCCGCGACCGGCATAGCCCAGTCGCAGATTGCGTAAAAAAGTGTCGAAGAGTGAGCCGCTCGGCTACGCTAGTCGCTTTTGACCTTGATATTGTTGGTGACGTCTAGCGTCGTTTCTCGCTTCGCCAGTTCTTCGGCACGTTGCTTTAGCGATTCGCTTCGCACAGTACCCTTCAGGACGATCTCGTCGTTTTTCTCGTTGATCTGAATAGAAGTAGAGGCGGACGAAAGGGTGCTGTCATTTTGAAACGCATCGCGGATCGTCTCCTCATCAGAGCCGAAGTCACGCATCCCGCGGACCGTTTCAGATCCATATGGATAACCGTAGGTACCGTACATGTTATACTCGTACCAGTTATCGGCATAATAGTCGTTCTCATCGAAGTTCGATTGACCCTTCTGAGCGATGCTCGTCACCTCATCCACAGAGTGCCCTTGTAGCACGAAGCGTTCTTCGGACGAGTCGTAAGTGATCTGTTTGGCGGGGACCTGAACGAGGTCGTCTCCGATACCGAACACTCCGCCTACTGATATAAACACAACCGCTTCGGGGCGATTGGACATCATCTGGCTCGACTCGTTGCTCACCGTGTCGCTGTTTCTGTTCTCCCAGTTCTGGCTGTTTCTGTTCTCTCGGTTTTGGCTGGAAGAATTCTGATTTTGGCTTGCATAAGACTCTGAGCGGCTGGCCTGTCTGTTATTCATTTCAACGTCTCCCGAGCTGCTGTCGCTCGAATCGGTAGAGTTCCAGGAGCTGCTATCCGAGTTTCTGTCTTGGTTCGCATACGATTCGGGAATGCTCGCTTGCTTGCTTGCCGTAGCCATTTCATCCCGACGGTCGCTGTTGTCAGAATCCCATGAGGAACTGTCGGACTGCTTGTCCTTGTCGCCCCTGCTCTTTTCCTGACTCGCGTAGGATTCAGAACTGCTCGCTTGTCTGCTCTGGGTATCCATATGACCAGTACTGTCGCGGTCCATGTGGGATGATGTTTGAGAATCACTTTTGTTCATGGAATTCGAGTCCGAGTTCCAAGAATGGCGATCGTTCGACATCGAGGCCATAACATTACGGCCAAAGCTAACGTCTTTTATGTCACCGATTTTGTCGCCATTTTTGTCATAGACTGAAGAGCCAATCAGGTCGCTCGCAGTCGTCAGCTCGTCAACACGATCTTCAGCGATGCGCGTTACTTCCTTCGTCGAGGACATGGTAGTGTCCTTATCGTGATTCATATCCTTGCTGTCTTTCGCGGCGAACGCGATCTGCGATACGCTTCCCGTCAAAATTGCCAATGCTATACTTGTTATTTTTTTGTTCTTCATAATTTATTTCTCTCAGGTTTCACCTGTTAGTTAGGGTTGTTATAGTTGGTTAACCACCCTTTCGGTAGTATGAACGCTATATCGCTAACACCATGCCAACTATGGCTCACATTCCGTAGCTAACTCATTATGAGCATCTTACATTTCTGCTTTAAAATGTTCCGCTGTAGAGAAAACCCAAACCCATGCGGTGCGCACAGCCTTAGTTAGCGTTTTGCATCAACCGGAACCTCGCTCAAGCTGACGGAGGAAGCGTAGATTACCGCGAGCTATGCAAAATACGGTCAGCCGAGCACCAAACAACCGACGAATGTAGCCGCACCTTCGCCCTTCCCTGCGCCGAAATCCTCCTGTACCGGCATGAGCGAATGCGCTCCGCTACAAGTGCCCTGGCGCTTCGAACAAAATCTTAGCCAAAAGACGGGGCCAAGCCGACGCCTCAATCTTCAACGCGAGTCGCCGCAGAACCACCAAGTCCCGAGCATCCGGGAATGCCTCAAGCTCCTCGGTAACCTGCGATACGGACGTACTTGTAAACACGTCAAAGGTCCTTTCTCTAAAATCTCGCCCGACCGAGTCGAAAGCCTTGCGAACCTCTTCGCGCTCGAGGGGTACTCCAATAACAGCCAATGCTCGCAAGGTATCCAGCTCGTCTAGGATGGGGCCCCTTCCCAATAGGCTGGCAAAGGCACGATTCAAATCTTGCAACCGAACCTCGAATTCATCCTGCGACGATAGGTAGCGGTATTGTTCGATCAGCCGTGTGGACGTGCCTCCGAGCCCCTCGCTGGGGATTTTGGAAACAATCCACTCACGCGGCCGCGAGCCCCGAGCATCCCCACATATCGCTTTGCGCTGCAAAGAGTGCCCCGCCTCGTGAAGCAGCGTGGTTCCCAGCGCCGCCGGTGAAAGACGGATCCGGTTGCTCAACGCCTCGTACTCGGCCAACAGCTCGCCGTGGCCACGGCTCCCTGGAGCCATTTCAACGCTCTCCAACGAAACCCGGTTTTCCCAAGTCCCATAATCGGACCGGAAAACAAATCCGAGTCCTGACATTTCCTCACGCCAGGCCTGCTTCGCTGCCCACAGTTCTTCGCTCAAGACTTCTCTCCCGTAGCTAGCCACCACCGCATCCCGATAACAAACACTACCAGTCCTCAAGGCAGATACGAAAAATCGATCTCTTTGCGACTCGTAACAAGGCCCAGATATCGAAATCCCACTTGAGCCGATCTCAGCATCAGCAGCCGACAGCTGCGCCTGCGAGGACAGCGCGACGCTGATTAACGAAATGCACAGCAGTGCGGTTTGCCTGATCGCATCGCGTGAAGGAAGAAGGCCCATTCCTCTATCATCGAAAAGCAAACTAACAATCCAAGGAAACATCCTTTAACAAAATGTAAAAGAACGCCCTACATGAGGCGGGAAGAGCAAAACGGAGCAGCTCTTAACTATTGCAGTACCCCCACAAAGGAAGAGACCCCAGCCTCATGCCGGGAGCCCCACGTACCGTGCCGAGCGTTGCGACATCGTACACAACCCCGAATTAAAAGATTAGGGTCTGACTCGACTTCTCTGACCGAGTCTTTTGAAAAGCCATCAGGTGGTGATCAGATCTTAAATTAATTGTAAAGTTTTTGGTATCCATTTCTTGGTTTCTAGTTTAAGGTTCGTGCAAAATTGTGTAGTTAAATTACGAATATATGCCTCTAGCCCAGATCTCCGACCGTTCGAAGTCAGCGCAGCTTAGTTGGCAATTCGACGCCGACATCCCGCAAAACCTCTCGCTCATGCTTGAGGAGAAAGCCCGTCTCCTCCGGTCGGACGCAGCCCTCATCCTACCTCATCCAGAGATTGAGGAGATTGGGGACAATTTTCGCTCCCTCGCTTTTCACGATCTCGTGTTGGAGCAAAACGCTTGGGTTAACTACCTCTCCAATCGCGGCGTCAAAAAAGGCAACATCGTGGTCGTCTGGCTTCCCTACAGCTTAAGCTTTGTAGCGGTAAGCTACGCTCTCTTCAAAATCGGAGCCCAAGCCGTCATCCTCGACCCAGAGTTTAATTGGAAAGTCGGATACAAAGAAGTCCAGAAACGAGAACCCGCACACATGATAGGGACGAGCAGCAAGCTCACCTATTCAAAGTTCATTGGCGGTCGATCAAGCGGCAGCCTCAACCGGATCGAGGTAGAAGACCCGCACGCTCGGGTCGGATCCGTGATACGCTCTCTCAAAGCTCGCTCCACCTTTTGGCAACAGGAAGTCCACTTAACCTTGTTGAAGACTGACGGCCACCGCTGCGATGCAGCCAGTTTCGGACAGGAGCAACTCGGGCGCCTCGCCTCCCTTTACAAAGATTGGTTTGGCCTGAAAGGCGGAGACCGCGGTCTAGCGGGCAACCTGCTGGAAGCGATTTTGTTTCCCGCCGCCGGACTGACCAGCTTGATCGTGGTCGAACAGATCTCGAACAGTTCCCTCCAATCCGCCAAGTCTGTCATGAAAGCAGTCGAGCGCTTTAATTTGGAACTCGTTTCAGGCGATGCTCTTTTCTGGAGGAAGGTTTCAAGGCTGGCCATAAGCAAAGACTTTTCCCGATCCGTTTCGTTCCAAGCCTTGATCCGAGGCTCGCATCTCTGTGACTGTAGTTTGGATACAATCAAGGCTGCCTTGCCAAACGTTTCCATGAATCTGATTTTCGGCTCCTTCAGAAACCCGTTCATCGCCTCGCGGATATGGGAGCGAAGAAACGAGCGAAAACAGTCCCTAAAAGACTTCAGAGGAGTCTATATCGGGGAGCCCCTACCTGGCCTGCAAATTTCCATAGTGTCGAGCAAAGCGATTCGCTGGAAGGAGGAGCCAGAAGCAGCCACCGATGTTGGCGAGATCTCGGTTGCCAACCAAGACTACGCTCCTTTGAGCGATCGAAATTGCTGGAACCGATCCGGCGAACTTGGGTTTTTCGACAGACAAGGCCGCCTCTGGTACTGCGGTAGCAAACGCGACATCATCTCCTCGAGCTTCGGTGGGTTCTGTCCCACGCGGTGCGAAATCGTATTCAATCGCCATCCACGCGTTAAGCGAGCAATCGTTATAGGTCTCACCAAAAACGGTAAAACCCGGGCCGGCGTAGTCATCGAGACGGAATTCGGCGACACCCCCAAACGGGGCATAGAAGAGTCTCGATTCAAGGCGCAGCTACTACAGACAGCGGCCCATTGCGAAGAGACAAGTATCATACTGGATATCTTCTTCTCCGACCGTCTCCCCTTGGAGGAAGGAAGTCTAGACTCCGTAGACAGATCTCGTCTCGCCACTGAATACTCGCGGCGTATTAGCCACTAGCGAACGAAGCTAATCGATGATATTGGGAGCAGAGTTATTTCGCTTCGCTCCTTGAGGTGTCGTCACTTCGACCCTCGGTAGCCAGTCGCGAGCGATCACGCTGACAGCGTCTCGCGCACGAAGCAGTACCGAGCACTCGCAAAGATCCAAGCATCCATCCGACTTCCTTCAATCTTCTCCTGCCCTCGATACCTCATGGAGCCCCTCGTTTGGGGTTCCTGTTTTATTCCAAGCTTTTCAGTGACGCGAGCGCATCGCTGATGGCGACGGTCTGGCGTTTGCGATCCAAGAAAAAACTGATGTCGCTGTAACCGGCGACTTGGAGGGTTTCCATAGCGTCTTCATAACCTTCGGCCACGCGCTCTGGTTGATGCGCATCGGCGCCGAGCACCACGGGGATGCCACGCTCTCGCATGAGGCCGAGCATCGTCGGATTGGGGTTAAACTCAGGGATGCGCTTGTACCGGCCGCTAGTATTGAGCTCCATGGCCACGCCCGTCGCCGCGATACGATCGAGAGATCGCTGGATGTAGGGCAGAATGCGGGTCAAGTCCCAGTCTTCGGGCGATTCGTTTTTAATCAGATCGGGATGTGCCAAGGTGTCGTAGAGCCCAGATTCAGCAGCCAGCGCCAGGTGATCGAAATAGGTCTGTTGGTAGTCAAAAGGGTCACCGTTAAAATAGATAGCCACGTAATCGGGCACCTGAGGATGCACCGAACCGAGCACATGATTGAGGGGGTACCGGGCGTGGAGCTTTTCCAACCAAGGCTCCACGCCGGGGTAGTAATCGCTTTCGAGGCCAAGCCGCACATCGACGCGACCCGCGTATTCGTCGCGAGCCTCGTAAACCATCGCCACGTATTCTTCGTACTGCTCGGGGCTCATCCGCACACCCGCCGAAAAGCCATCAGGCAACGGGCAATGGCAGGTCAAAGTGATGCCCCGCAATCCCCTCGCCTCGGCCACCGCCGCGTAATCGGTAGGCATACCCACCGCGTGCTTGCACAAGGGAGTGTGAGAGTGCGATTCGTAGAGCAAAGGTGCAGACATGGTTCGACTACAGCAAAAGAGGGCCAAAGACGCAACCCACCCTTGCGACGGAGGCGTTAAATTAAATGAGGTGGACAAAAGGGATCGATGCTCGAAAGCAATCTTACCTAACGTCAACCGCTATACGGAGAAGAAAAAAGACGAGCAGTATATCGCTCGTCTTGTATTCGTAACTTTCTTACAATATTCAGGCCTCTTGCGCGGCCGATGCGGCGACTTGCAGTTCCAAGGCCTTGTGACCGGCGAAATATGCGGCGGCGAAAGTTTTGGCAAACGGATCAGGAAATACCTCGTCGGCCCCCGACTCGATTCCATCGAGGATCTCGGCAGCAACGTCCTGTGGAGATGATTTCTCCATTGGCACATCCTTGGCCATATCCGTGTCAACAGGTCCAGGGTACACGCCCATGACCGTCACGCCTTTATCGGCGAGCTGTAAGCGCGTTCCGGATACGAGTGAATGAACGGCGGCCTTCGAATCGCTGTAGGAGCTTACGAACGGGAAGTTCGTCAAAGCGACTACACTGGCGATGTTTACGATGATTCCGCCGCCGTTTTCTACGATGGCAGGGGCGAAGGCACGGGTAAGATTGAATGGTCCCCAATAATTGATCTCAAACAGGGCTCGGGCATCCTCATCTGAAACCGCAAAGGTGTCCTTCATCACAGCGTAACCGGCATTGTTAACTAAGAGATTAACGTCTGGCGCGATTTTTTGCACGTCGGTGATTTGATCAGCGTTGGTCACGTCTAACGCGACGGGCACGACGCGACCGGGATGTGAGGATGCAAGGCTGTCTAGAGAAGATATATTGCGGGCGGCAGCGTAGACCTTTTTCGCGCCGCGTTCCAGCAGGGCTTCGACGATAGCGCGCCCGATGCCGCGGTTACTGCCAGTGACGAATGCGACTGAGTTTTTGATAGGTAGGCTCATGGTGTTTCCAGCTCTGTAATGTTTAGGTGTTAAACGACTTATTATTGAACGTTCACTCATAAACGAATTGCCGGGCAATTTGATTGAACGATCGCTCAAAAACCCTAAGGTTTCCATTCAATGGCCAGACCAATGAAACATTGCCGCGAGGAGACCCTCGAACGAGCGACTGAGCTCTTTTGGGAGCGCGGCTATCGCGGCGTATCCATAAAGGATCTGACAGAAGCGACGGGAGTATTGGCGGGAAGCCTGTACGCCTCTTATGGCAACAAGGATGGCCTGTTCATGGAATGCGTGCACCGCTACGGCCAATCGATGGCGAGCCTCCACACCAAAGCGGAAGAAGCAGACACCTACCTCGGCCAAATCTCGAGCTACTTCGAAATACTAGCTGAAGGGCTTTCAAACGACGAATCGCGGCGCGGCTGTTTTCTCATGAATGCTCAAATGGAAATTGCCCCCGATCGCCCTGAGATCGCAAAAGCGCTCTCCCATTACACAGCTTACATCGAAGGCTGGTTTGAATCGCGGCTGGACGAAGCAAAGAGTACTGGCGAGCTGAACACCAAAGCAGACGTCACTAGCCTTGCGGAGCATTTGATGGGAGTGGTCTATGCGTTATGGACGAAGGCTCGAGCTGAAGACCGGCTCGAGAGACTTGCCGGTTTTTCACGCGGAATGGTCAATGCCATCCTTAGTGCTGCTCGAGTGCAGACCGACAAATCGGACACTGGTCTAGACCCTTAACAAGATATTCTACGGTCGAGGCGATACTACGGGACGCGGTAAAAGCCAGGGAGCGTGCGCACATTCTAATGCAGTTGTCGGAAAGCAGCCCAAGCGAGTGTAGCAAAGCCGACACACCACCGATATAAAACAAGGCTCCTCCACTTTAAGGATGCAAGAGAGCCAAGAACAATTTCTTACTCTCACTCATGTTTTCATTTTTGGATACATCCACACGAAACCCGAAATTTGACACCTCCCTGAAATCAATTCAAACGCTTCTCATTGACTGAACCTTACCCCCCCCAGAAATCAAACCTCTTATATACGAACCATGAAACACATATACACTTTCATCACTTTACTGTGCCTAGCTACGTTTACGGTCAGAGCTCAAGAAGTCATTCCGCTTTATCCCGGCGAAATTCCCAACTCCAAAGTGTCTGACATTCAAGAACCCGAGGACAATATGTCCGAAGAACTGATCCGCGTTTCGGTTACTCCTACGCTGCAGCTGTTTCTTCCCGAGAAAGAATCAGCGACCGGGCAAGCGGTGGTCATATGCCCAGGTGGCGGCTATTCGGTAATTGTATATCAGGGTGAGGGCGTGAGCACGGCAAAACAACTCGCCGCAAACGGAATCGCAGCATTCGTCCTAAAATACCGACTTCCGAGGGACGAGACAATGGTCGACAAGAAAATTGGCCCGCTTCAGGACGCACAACAAGCGATCAAGCTCGTCCGCGAGAATGCCGAGAAATGGAATATTGATCCAAGCAAAGTGGGCATTATGGGCTTCTCTGCCGGCGGTCATCTCGCTTCTACCGAGGCCACTCATTTTGATACGTCCCATATAGAAAATATAGAAGGCACCAGTCTCCGGCCTGACTTTCAAATTTTGGTGTATCCAGTAATTAGCATGCAGGACGAACTGACGCACGCGGACTCCAGAAGAAAGCTATTGGGCGACAATCCCTCGCAGGAAGACATCGACCTCTATTCCAATGAACTTCAAATAAAGGAAAACGCCCCTCCCGCCTACATCATTCATGCCGGTGATGACGCCCTTGTAGATGTAGACAACAGTATCGAGTATTTCCAGAAGCTTAGAAAGCTAGGCATTCCCACTGAACTCCACGTCTACCCTAAAGGTGGCCATGGCTTTATCTTCCAACAAGAAGGCTGGGTGGAGCCTTTACTAAACTGGATGAGGTCGCTAGATTAAGGCCGCCCGAAAAACGACATGGAAGCAAGAAGAGACAATCGACGACTCAGAGAAAGCAAGGAGACGGAAGACGGACCGTCCAATTATATGCTACCTGGCTCAATAGCGGTGTTTACCCGGTTCACACTTCACCGCCGACCCAATTGTTGCATTTCCCTATATGTTGGGAAGGAATGACACCGCAAAGTCGGGAATACAGTAGAACGAGTATCAGTCTTACAAATTCCGCAGGAGGATATCCTTTGGTTTACGACCTTGAGCGAGAACCATTGGAGCGCACTCCCTAAGGGGCAAGGATCCTCTTCAAGGACGCTGAGAGGGTTTCGAACGTTTCGGATTCCGTGTCCTCCTCGAGCTTAGTATTCATGTCGCTTGGAGCCATTTTGACTTTTAGATTTCGATGGAGATTTACCGAGGCTTGAGTCTCAAATCGGGCCAAAAAACGGGGCAAGCATCAAAGGTAAAATAGACTTCTGGTTCTAGTTCGATACCCCCAACATCGACAACGAGAGACGAGCAGAGGCAGACGATAGTTCTCCCAGCCCTCACTAAAGAATCCAGTGATCATCCAGAAGGCTCTCTGATTCGATGCGTCTACACTCGCTACGCCTCGGGAATCAACGCAACAAGCAGAAGGGGAGCTCTCAAGGTCTCTGACCGATGGCACCGCCAGTTCATGTTCGTAAGCACTTACACGTCAACGACACCGGCGGAAGCCCTGAAGGCATTGCTGGCAATGCCAATCGCTACAATCGCCGATATGCGATTTGTAGTTTGCCCCGCTTAGGCTCCCCGCGATCAAGGCGGTTACATCCGCATGAAAACATACTTAAAAAGCTCGGCAGACTTAGCCTCGCTTCCGGCCATGCCCACGCGCAGGCGTACGTTGGTTCCCTCGGGGATTTCCTTGAGCTTGACGATGACGCGCTGGTCGCCATCACCCCGAAACGTCAGCACCGTGCGGGCGCTGTTCTTCTTAACCACCGTTTCCTCATCGACGAGGTGGTAGTCCAAGTTCGGCATTTGCATCCTGAAATCCTCGGCGAGGGAACGCGCGTCGTCGTCCAGCTCCACGTCCCAGTTGCCGGTGAATACGTTGTACTTCGAGCTCTGCACGACTTTCACCGCCTCGTCCTCGGAGTGGGCGGCCTGGGCTAAGCTCGTGAGGCTCGCCGCTGCGGCCAGCGAAAAGGTTAACAATGCAATTCGTATTTTGTTCATGGTAGAAAACGGATCTTGCGTTTTCCTATGCCAAATCGGCGACGAATCCAGCTGATTTAATCAAAATGGGATAGGACTCTAGCGGACGCGTGTTTGTTCCTCCAAGGGGTGCGTCGCTGCTGGACTTAGTTGTCACTTGTCACATCTGCCGCGTCTTCGGTTCTCTCTTTCACAGAGAAGGCATTCAATCTACCTTAAGACCTTGGTATAGTAGGAAGAGATCAAAGGGGCCGACGCTCAAATGTAAATTTTGCACGATAAGAACCTAGGAGCGTTGAAGGAACCCCCAGATCGCCAAGGACCTAGCGGGCTGGCTTAAATGATCGTTCACCGTTTGTATTTTCTAACAAATACAAATAAATACCTGAACTCTAGCATAGAGCCTCTAGACCGAGCGCGACACGACAGAGGTTCATTTCGAAACGAAGTAAATGCCCTAGAAGCATACAGCCCGAAAAGACGCCTAGCACAAGCTTTGACGTGCACAGCGACCTTCGTGGTTAGAAAAAGCCCCGCCGTGCCACTCGCTTTTAATTCGCTTTTCAAACCCAGAGGTTTGGACGGTTGCCCCGATTCGAACTGACCTTCGACAGAACCGAACGTATTGACTCGGACGCTTGAAGAGATGACTAAGAAGAAAATGCCAGTCACTCAGACGAAGCGCCTATGATAAAAAACGAAAACCGCACTCACTCATATCGTATCGCCTATTCCCTCCACGCGGAAATGATCCGCTTGGTTGAGCATCCGTTGAGAGCGTGAGCGAGGTGAGCTTTGATCCCAAACTCGAGGTCACGACGTCAATCGTACCGTTAGACTGGCTGGTCTTTGCCTGCATCATTGGTCTAACAATTGGAGCGGTTGTCCTTGGCGAATATCGCAAACGCAAAGCCCTGCACAACGCAGACGAACAGGCACGCTTACTCGACATTCTCCTGATGGGACGCCGCTTAACGCTGCCCATGTTTATCGCGACCTTGGTGGCCACCTGGTACGGGGGGATTTTTGGAGTCACCGAGATAGCGTTTAACTACGGTATCTATAATTTCGTGACACAGGGCGTCTTCTGGTACGCCGCGTACATCATCTTTGCCTTGTTCATTGTACATCGGGTCGCGCCCTACAAAGCCGTCACCCTGCCCGACTTGGTGAGCCGCATGTTCGGGCCAAAATCGGGTCGACTGAGCGCCGTCTTCAACCTATTCAATGTGCTCCCCATCGCCTACGTCATTAGCGTTGGCTTGCTGCTGCAGATCCTATTTGGCGGGCCGCTCTGGCTAATGATGTCCATCGGCGTTGCCTTTGTTCTCCTTTATTCCATGTGGGGTGGCCTACGAGCCGTGGTGTTTTCCGATCTGGTTCAATTCTTCGTCATGTGCTTTGCCGTTTTGCTGGTAGTCATCCTGTCGGCGACTCAATTTGGCGGCCTTTCGTTTCTTCGTGAGCGACTTCCGGATACGCATTTTTCCATCACCGGCGGACAATCCTGGGGCACGTTGCTGGTCTGGGGAATCGTGGCGCTGTCGACGCTGGTGAATCCAAACTTTTATCAACGCTGTTTTGCGGCCAATTCCACACGCACTGCCCGCCGCGGCATTCTTCTTTCAACAGTGGTATGGTTCTTCTTCGATATCTGCACCACCTTGGGCGGCATGTATGCGTTCGCCGTTATCCCAGAAGCTGAGTCCGGACATGCCTATCTTGTTTACGCCGTGCAATTGCTTCCCGACGGATGGCGCGGATTCATGCTGGCCGGCGTCACGGCGACCATTCTCTCGACCCTAGACTCCTACCTCTTTCTGGCAGGCACCACCGTGTCTTACGATTTGGTTCCCAAGCGATTGCGCGGTCGAGTCAGGCTACATCATCTCGGCATGATCGTATCAGGCATCGCCGCCGTGGCGCTGGGCGTCGCTTTCGAAGGCAATATCATGGCGGTCTGGAAAACACTGGGCAGCTACATGGCCGCCTGCCTTCTGCTGCCCATGATGATTGGCTATTTTTGGCCGGGGCGTATCTCGGATTACCAGTTTGTATTCGCATCACTGCTCGGCGCCGCAGGAACAACGATATGGCGGGTTTCGGAGCACACCGGCTTCTGGGCCAATGTTGACTCGCTCTACGCCGGAGCCCTGTGCACGGGTATCGGCTTGATCGTCTTTTCGCGCCTCAAGCCATCCCCCGTTTCATCATGACGGATTCTTATCAGAAACCGCAGTTTTCCTGTATCCATTCCACGCTCCTTGAGCGTGCGTCAATCGACGCCAACAGGGACATACTAATCGACGAAGAGCGGTGTCTCAACGCGGGCGGACTGGTTCAACGCATCGAAGTGATCGCTTCGAACCTTGTAGCGCAGAAGGCAAGCGGCCGCGTCGTCGGTATCCTAACGGACAATACAATCGATGCGGTGGCCGCTTATTATGCCTGCCTGTACGCCGGAGCTGTGGTCGCCACTTTGCCGCGAGGCGTTCCCGCCGTGACCTCTCAAATCATCGCCAACGGGAACGTTTCGATCCTACTGACCGACCGCAAGAATAGCTCAGCCCTACAAACTCAGCTGCCCGTAATCGCGTTGGACGACCTAAAGCGGATCGAAAAGACTGCCATCGCCCCTGTATCCGATCCTCGCCTACAAGCACATCTCCTGTTCACGTCGGGCACCACCACCGGAAAGCCGCGCACCGTGTTTACCGACCACATTGGATCGATGCTCTCGCACGCATGGCGGACAAAGCTATGGCCGTACGAACCGCACGATGTCGTGGGTTGCAATATTTTCGGAATGTGGGACGTGGTGCCTGCACTGCATGCCGGTGCGCCGGCCGTGCTTTTGACTGACAGCACGATCCGCGACCCCTTGCGCTTGGCCGCGGCCGTCACGCGTTACGGCATCACGCGAATGATGCTTACACCCACCCTTCTGGATACCTGCTTGCGGTGTCCTGAAGCAGTCACTGCCCTATCGCGGTTGCGGTTGCTCGTTCTATGCGGTGAAGGGATCTCCCAGTCCTTACACATCCGCATTGGAGAACAGCTGCCCTGCGTGCGCATCGTCAACCTTTACTCACTTTCAGAGTGTCACGACGTGGCAGCGGGCGACCTCCCACCACCGGGACAGCCCATGCACCTGACCCTTGCCCCCTTCGCCCAGGTGAACATCTCAAAGGAACAGGACCGCGAGCAACTCGTCCCAGAGGGCACCGCGGGACGTATCATCGTCAGTGGCCCAGGGCTCGCAAAGCCCGCATCAACCGAGCGAGCAGAGAACGCCGGATTTTTCACGCTGCTCACTCAAGAGTCGCATCGGGTCGATGCGTACGACACAGGCGACCGCGGCATTCTTCTGCCGGACGGGACGCTCGAAGTCCTAGGACGCTGCGAGTCCAACGTAAAGATCCGAGGAATGTGGGTGGCTCCCACTGATGTCGAGGCGACGCTGCTGCGTTATCCCGGCGTCGCCCAAGCATGCGTCACCACAAGCAACAACGCCATGGGGCACCTCAGTTTGCAGGCTCATATAGTGCCGCCCGAGGAGGATGCTGTTTTCGATGTGGACGCACTGCACCAATGGTTGCGTGACCAACTGCATCCTGCAGCCGTCCCTAGCAGGATCGTCGTCAGAAAAACACTACCGCTGCTCGCCTCGGGCAAGGTCGACCGCACGCGACTCGCCCAACCGCAAAGCGAGGCCGCTGACATGGACAAGAAGCTTCCATCAAAGACCCGTTCAATAGTCGAGCAGGTCAAAGACGCTTTTCAAAAAGTGCTCGATCGAAGGGACATCAAAGACGACGATTCATTCAGCAAGCTAGGAGGCGATTCGCTCGCCGCCGTCGCGCTCTGCGTTGAAGTGGAACGTTGCACTGGGCGTCGCCTCACCCCGCCGGACCTGCAAGCGGCAGACACACCTGCCGCTTTAGCGGATCGATTGAAATCACAAGAGCCTACCAAACGCAGCGATACCCCATTACAGCCACCTCTCTTGTCACCACTGCCCGCAGCTCTTAAAAAACGGACAGGATCACCGACCACCATATTGGTAACGGGTGCCACAGGCAGTCTTGGAAAACAACTCGTTCACCTGCTCACATCGACCGCAGGCGTGAAGGTTCTGGCCATGGTTCGGTCGAACAATTATGATTTTCCAGAAAACGTCCGCACCGTCGTTGGCGACCTGACGCTTCCGCAACTCGGGTGGTCAGACGCAACCTTCGACGCCATCGCCTTGGAGGTCGACACGATCATCCACGTCGGCGCCGATACGAACATAGTCGCTCCGTATTCGGATTTGCATGACGCCAATGTGCGGGGCACTGATACGGTCATCGGCCTAGCGGCACGAGCCGGAGCCAAGCTGCTCATGGTATCTAGCAGTGCAGTGTTTCCCCTTCACTGCGGCACGCGGTGGTCGGAATCCTTTCACGGATTCGAGCGATTAAGCGCACACCGAGCGCAACTGATCGCCTCCGGCGCCGACGGGTATTCATTAACCAAACACGACGCAGAGCTGCTCGCATGGCAGGCCTGCGAACAGGGCCTGCCTCTGCACGTGATCAGGATCCCGCATATTCTAACACCGAATCAACCGTCACGACTGTCCCACGTGGCAAAAGCATGGGCAGCTTCAGGTATCATGCCCGAGGGCCCTTGGCACTGGCAGTTTGTCGATCCTCACACAATCGCAGTAGCGCTCCTCTCGATCGCTCTGAGCAGCACTGACGACACAAGCCCACTGGTGCATGTGACTCTGGCACCTGTATCAGCAGATGAGATACAAACGGTGCTGACCTCCCTTGGCCACGCCACGGGCATGGCCACCCTCCCCGCCTGCACCGAAGCACTTTGCAAGGAAGGAACACTTGCTCCCCTGATAACGCGCTATGGCCCGGCGGCAACGATGTGCGTGAACGAACCTATGCTTGAAGCTAAAACCCATTCTCGGACGGATGCCACCGATACCCTCTGTCGCTACCTCAAAGAGGTCATGCCAGCCAGCATGTTGGCTAAGGAGGTCAAACCTCAAAGGTAAAATAGGCTTCTGGTCGATTCCTCCGCTCTGATGATTTGGTAGGAGCAAAAATGGTATGCGCTCTTAAACGTCCACCTGAAGACAACGACCATGAACAAAAAGCGACATCCGAAACCGTAAACGCATCCAGATAATAAATACACAGGACATGTTTACGAATATCTCCATCCTTGGAAACGGGGAAGTTGACGCCGGAAAGGATCAGCTCGCATCCAAGACTACAAATGCGAGATTTTGCCATCATGAGTTTCCGAGGTCCAGTGGTCGCCCTAGTATCTGCAGAAACCATTTTCGGTCTTTTTCTTGGCACCCAGACATATGAAGAAACCGGCTCCCAATGTGGAAAAGGTCCACGGCGGAGCCCACGGGCGCCAGCAGCGAGAGAAACCTCCTGTAGATCCAGAGCGAGCGGCTTTCGTGAAGATCTTTTAAACGAAAAGGAGTCGAGCCAAAGCCCACCCCGAACTCCACACAAAGAAACGAAGCATTCCTAGAACCTCATAGCAAAGAGCTTCACCGCTCGCCGCCGGCCTCTTCTTCTACAACCTTAAGCGGTGACCACGACTATCACCCATGGCAAGGCCACCGCCAAGCCTGCGGGAATATCGCTGGGCCAGTGCCCTCCCAAGCGTACCCGAGCCAATCCCACCAGCAAAACCCAGACGGTCGCCAACACTAGGGCAAAGATCCGCTCTCCCCAAGCCGAAGCGGCACGAACCCAGAGATAGACGAGCAAGCCGTACGCGGCGGTCGACATCGCGGTATGGCCCGATGGGAATGAATGGAATCCGGAGGCCGCAACGCCTTCAGCAATTACATCAGGGCGAGCCCTTGACCACGCAGCCCATCCCACTCCCACCAAAAAACGATCGCCCCAACAGGAAAAAAGGATTGCTAAACCAGCGAAAGCTCTGCCCCGCAAAGCCAGACAAACCGCGACAGCGGCAGTCAAGGGAACGAGGTAAACTGGCTTTGTCAGGCGATTCAAAAAGCGCCGCCCTGTAAAAGCCAAGACGTCCTCCTCAGCGATCCAGCCAAGAACACGCTCATCCCAGTCTCCCATGCCTAACGTTCCTTCCGATTCAGTTTTCTTTGAACTCCCGGCGGAGACCTCATCCTGCTGCAGGTGCGATACCAAATCAATTTGGAAGTACTACTCGCAGGGACCGAGGGTGCGGACTAGGCAAGACAAGGGAAAGAGGAGGAAAAGGAACAAACCGCAAAATCGACGAGCCCTCCTCGATCAAATTCCATCCTCCGATCCGTAACACCTCCCGGATCGAGCGAGGTCGTTTATGCACCCCTTCTTGCAGCTAATCCGAATCACGCACGAAGCGGAGACGGTAAAATTCCGGCCCGCTGCTGACCAGCGGCGGCGCGGCGTAGGTGAGAGCCGGAGCCGCTCCGTCGGTGGCAACGGTGACGCCGTCCTCTTCGCGTAGTTGTAGGTCGTAGCTTCCTACGATCCTCCAAGTTGAGAGGTCTGCACTGCGCTGGATTTCGAGCCTACCTTCGCCGACGTCCGCGGAGAGGGTGAGCTGCAGTCTAACGAGGCCATCGGGCCAGGACCACGGTTGCTCCGCGTCGTACGTGGTCGGGTCTAGACCGAGGAGGTACTCGAGTCCAGTCGGCAAGCCGCAATCGTATTTGCTACCCAACTACGGTATCGACTCTATCGCTGCAAAACAACCTCAGCTTTCACGACATCCCACGATACAGGTCAACGACACGTTGGCTTTGCTCGCGGCGAACCGTGTCTAGCGTCACCCTTGAAATACGATACTGCTGGGAGCTCCCTGGCGTATTGCGACAATGCTCCAGCATGACGGCGTAGAGCAGCTTAAAAGCGTCGCGCGGCTGATGCATTTGATCTAGGGCATCTATCAGATCTTCAGAATCCACATCCTCGTCAAAGAGCTCCTCTAGCGGTAGGGCAGATTCGATCCCCGTCGTCTGGCAATTGCGAAAACGCCAGTCGCACAAATCGTACAACGACGTGCCTGTCCACTTCAGTGGATTGACTAGATTTTGCTTATCGAGTCGCGCTTGGCGCTTAAACTCCGAATCCTCCGCCATTAACATCTGGCTCATCTCGATCGGCAGAAGCATTTTAACGCCGATATTTTCCTGCTGCAGGAATTTGTTGTTCAGCATCGGCCAAACCAGCTTCTTAATCCGCTTGGCATTCCCATTGACGAGTACTGGCTCATCAACGCGGTCCACCAATACGACTAAGCTCGAGTAGCCCAGTTCCGAAATGACACCCATGAAGCGTTGGGCAAAATCGTAACGGCTGTCCTGATCCGCCTTTTTCGTCGACGTCGCCAAAGCCACGCTCTCCTCGTCCAAATCCCAAAGCTGATGCCCGACCGTGCCCGCCTCCCGAGAGACAACCCTAATTTCGCGTTCCAGTTGCTTTCCGTTTCGGCCGTTTCGCCAGGAACGCTTAAGCCAACCATACCCCAGCAAGGCGCCAAACACGCCCCCGGCGATCGCTGCGACAATCCATTTCCAATCTGGCGACTCAAAAAAATACCAGCCAGCTCCCCCGACCAATCCAGTGGCCAAGGCGAGTAACGTCAGGAAACCATGCGAGCCGCGGTCCCAACCGGATCCGTTTCGGAGCAGTCGCAGCAAGCGATTCCAGCGTTCGGGCGGACGCCCATGGCGGGGTTGATCATAGAGCAGAGCCAACACACCCAAATCGACCCGACGCTGGCGACTCATCTTCTTCATCGCTTTGGCCTGCCGTTTGGCTTTCGCCTTGTCATCCGAGGACAACAACCCGTCGATCAACTCCGTAACCGCTAGCGAGAGCATAGCGTCCTGATGGTCCGACAAGCGAATCGCATCGAGCGTCTTTTCGTCGCTTTCCGACTTCAGGCTACTAGCGAGGCGATCGAGCACCGGATTCAGGTCATCGTAGCAGACCAGCCACGACTTACCAGACTCACGACCTTCGTTGTACTCCGACAGGCGCTGCTGGATCATCAGCCGCATGGCCGTTTTGCCAGTACCCTTCTCCCCGAAGACGATGGTTGTGCTCGGGTTGGCGGGATCCCCGTAGATTTTGAGGAAGTCTGGATGAGTAATTGCTCCCTCCATCTTCCGCTTGTAGACCGCGTCGTTGCGCGCCTCTTCCGCCTGGAAGGGGTGTTCGTCCAATTTCCAATGATCGAATAATTGCTGCAAATCCATATGTGAATTCCCGATGCCGGCTCCGCGTTTGCGCGACGTCGGCTGATGTCACACTCTGGGCCTTGGTATTCGGATTGCAATCGATCTCTGACGCTACAAGCCACCGCCCCTCCCCCATATGACGGATCGGAGCTCGTCAAAGAATGCAATTCTGACGTCGCAACTGACTTGCGGGCGTAGGTCGACGCCCCGCTCTCGCTGGTCCATGCTAGCGACTGTGTAAACGGAATCCGTGGCACCCCTTACCGGAACAAATATTTCATCCACTCCCCTATGGAAAAGCGGCTCGCCGCGTTGATCGCTTTAGCCATCGCCTCCCTCTCCCAAGCTCAAACCGAGAAAATCGAAGGCGATCTCAACGAAAAGCCCTAAGCCGTCGCGGTCCCAGAGGAATGGAATGGAGACAAGGCCATTTTCATGCTCACGGCTCGCGCCCAGCACAGACTGCCCCCTTTCCCTCCTCTTCTATGATAGAATAGCCCTAATAGCTTTAAAGTAGCGCCAGCCTCTTCAGCAGATGGAATAAATGTATGGAAGCACTTAATCGACAAGCACGAGGGGGTCCAGAACAAGCCGGAAATATTGATCGTCATTATTGAGGGTGAGCGTGACGAACTGAAGGGGTCCTTGAACTTGAGGGACTGCCGTACTGTCGAACCACGGCCCTCGCGGATCGAGGGCTTCTTGAAGCTTGAAGAGGTCTGTATTCACCCATCCTATACGGAGCTGGTCTCGGCCCGAGAGAAAGAAGTCGAGCTGTGGGATCTCGAAAGACTCAACCGTGCTCTTGAGTGAAAATGCGGTGGTTTCTTTGTTAGCTAGCGTGAGCGAAGCGGTGATCGACGTAGCGGTGACGAGTGGGTGGCTTGCCGTCACCACTAGATTCTCAAGATAATCGATACCTCCGTTAGCTGTTCGCGAGAAAAGAAACGTTCGCCCTTGGGGATTTTCAAGCACCCCATCCGTGAAGAACTCGTATGTAACTTGCTCCTGGCGATTGGGTGCCTTCGCGACGAGCCAAACTGAGATATTGCCCGCATCGTCTGGAGGTCCTCGCAGGGCGACCACCGTGGCTAAAGGTGGATGCGGAGGTGTGGCGTAGACAATCCCAGCGATGCCAGAGCCACCGCCGTTGTCGTAAATCTTGTTTTCTGTAATGGTAGCGGTTCCCGTACCCGACAAGTTGATACCCTTTTCAGTATTCTTAGCGATAGTGTTTTCTTGAATCAGAACGGGGGTGCTTCCCACGTCTATGCCAATACCATTGGGCAAAGCTACCAGCTGCTCAGTTAGACCGATGTGATTCTTCAACAAGGTAACTTGATGCGCAGCGTTAATCTGCAGCCCAGCGGTTTTATTGTTCGCTATGGTATTTTCTTCAATCAGCACTGCCGCCTTGCCGCCTGCGGGCTCGCCCGTTTTATCAATCAGAAATCCGATGGTATTCCCGAAAGTGTTAGCACCGTTAGCATCAGTGCCTATGGTATTTCCTTTCACTTTTACGTCGGTGCCTCCACCTGACATCAGGATGCCGATTCGGTTATGTCCGATGACGTTACCAGCTCCACCGTCGTACTCTCCTACTTTGATATTCGATCCACCCAAAATCGATATCCCGACCGCAGTAGTGATTTCTGACCCCGCAGTCGTACCAACGATATTGCCCGAAATTCGATGGTTTTTTCCGTTGACGATCAGAATACTGGACTTGGGGGATTCGCTATCGTGCTTGGCGATTGTATTTCCCTCGATAACGACGTCTTCGATTTTGCCATAGAGGGAGATACCAGCGAGGTAAGTCGAGTTATCTGGGATCTCACCACTGTCGTTGATGCCGATCCTATTGTTTCGCACGATCACATTTTTGGAAAGCGCAGTTCCCTCGGGGGGATTCAGCTGAGTAAAGGGATCGCGGAAGCTTGCTGTTCCATCGTCATTAGTAGTGAATTGCTGAATACCCGACAGCAGGACATTCCACTTGTGACCGGCAATGGTATTGTCCTCTAAAGTTATGTCGCTAGCACCACTGATCCGCACGCCGAACCCTTGAGCGTCCGACTGGAGGTTTGTGGGCCGCTGCTGGGTGTCGCCGAATTGCAAGCCAATACGGTTCTCACTTATGGTGCCGTCCTGAGTCGAGGGGTCGAAGACGAGGAGGTTGACAGCGTACCCAGCGATCTTGTTTGCCTTGATAGTAAAGTTCTTCACGTAGCTGCCTACGATGTTTCCAACCAATATGCCGACTGATTGCTTCGCTACACTTTGGCCGCCAGCGAATAGGCCGATCTCATTGCCTTCGATCTTAAGGTTTTCGATCGGATTATTAGGCTGAACCGAAATACCCTGGATTTCACCCAAGACCTTGTTGCCAGCGTTGGCTGAACCTACTGTGATATTTTTACCAGCGGCCACACCGATCCCGATTTCCGTCGTGAGATAAGCATCCGCAGGGCTGAGTCCGATACGATTGTTTAGGATCGAATTGCCGTCCGGATTTTCGCCCAAGACCAAAATACCTGTCTTTGCAGCGACTAGGTTTTGGTCAGTGGACTCGGCGGAACCGATACGGTTGTTCGGAGATCCGTCGATCAGAATGCCGATCTGGGTGGCCACAACCCCAGTGGCGGTTTGATCGACCCCGATATAGTTGCCATATACTTCATTTCCTCCTGCCCCTGATAATCTGATGGCAGCATTTCCTTCGCCAGTGAATCCAGAGATAATGAGGCCTCGGACCTTGCTTGAGACGCCTTGGATATCGAGACCATGGCTGCTCAAACCATTGCCGCGAACTTCAACCAAGCCGGCCGCCTGCGTGGACCCGTCTATGTCGACAGACCGGACCAAGGCCGGCAGGGCACTATCGATCTCGATGGCTGGAATACCTTCTCCGGGAATGTCGAAATGGACTTCATCCACGATCCCTGCATTCACGCCTTCGATCACCGAGCGCAGCGTACACTCTTGCTCCCCATTGTCCAAGGTCCGCCCCGTGCCGCAGTCGGAACGCGTCGTGTCGCGTCCACGGTCCGCAGTCGAGTTCACCACCTTGCCTTTCTCGAGCAAGATTCGACGAACGGTGGGCAGCTCGCCCACTATGACGGGCACTCGCCGTTCGTGATAATCGCCCCCGATGCTATTGTTATTCTGTTGAAACGGAGTTTTGACTTCCAGGATTATACTCGGGTTGGTGATCGCAAACCCCGCTAGCTCGGGCTCGTAGTAATCGATTTCCCAATCCTCCCACACCTTCACCTCAAAGGTGAAGTCAAAGCCGGTGGGAGCGCCCGTGGTGTATGCTAGCGATATGTACGAATCGGTTATAGTTGCATTTTCAAAGCCTACCGAGCTCGGGACGATATCTGTATACGAAGGCGCATTTACGCGTAAAGATACCCGAGTTAATTCAAAATGTGGATACGGCGTCACCTTGACGCGATAGCGGATCGTCTCCCCACCCTTCACCCCTGAAGCCGCTTTGTTATCTACCGAGATACTTGCTCGCGTATAGAGGTAAGCACTTTGGAACGTCTCGCTCTCGACGAACTCGCCTGCTGCCGTTTGCAGCGTGGCATCCGAGCGGATCTCAAAACTCGGTGTCTCCGCCGGCAGATCCTCGTATTTCGGGACATCGCAATAGAGAATTACCTCAAATTGACTATAGGATATCCCTCCCGCTGGAGGGATAATAATTGTCACCTCACGATCCTCCGCCGTAACACTTTCAACCCTGAAGCCGCGATTATCCCAATCGACGTAGGTCCAACCCTCCGGAAGCGTCACCCGCGTCACCCCCTGGTCTATCGGTGTCGGAGCCGCCACCCTCAAGAACAGTTTTGCCCGCGTCGATCCCTCAATCGCATCGCTTAAGCCCACGTTCGTCACGTTGAAACGCATGGTAGTCTCCGCACGTCCGATCATCGAGCAAAGCAGAGTCCCTAAAATAGCGATCCAAAATCGAAAAAGCCAACTACCCATGCGGGTGAAATTGTATATTATTGCTGTTTCACACAACTCTCAATAACACGAATTCTCCTTTCACCTGCTGCTAATGTGACACTCCTCTTACGATTACTGAAAATAAAGTAGTGCGGGGGCAGACCGCTGCGCTTCAAAATTCCGTATCCAACTTCTACTCCCGTACTAGGGCAGCGAGCCCCTCAAGCACGCCAAGCTAAAATGCTCAAACGTAAGACCCGTCAGCGAACTCTGCACTCTGGGATGGTCGACTTTGCGAATTGAGATGAGCTTAAAGCGTCACCCATGACCGTAACTGCATCCAATTCTCGAATACGCGAACCACACCTCTAGGACGGGATTCCTTGCAGCCATGGTGCGGCTTGAACGGAGCAATGTTCGAAAGTCAAATCGCACAACAGACAAACGATGCAGCTAGCCTTCCATCAACATCTCGAAGCCATCAACCTGACCGGTAGCAAAAAAAACGCACGCCCCTACCCGGAAGCCCTGGAGCGATGCCAATCCCTTCGTCCTATACGAAAAGCGTAACCGAATCCTTTTCAATTCGAAGCCGAATCCTATGGTGCCTTTATCTGAAAATTTTATGGCGTTGTTCATCAGGCTTGTAAGTATCTGTTGAATACGGAATCAATCGGAATTCACCCTAAGGCCTTTGGCTCCTATCGGCATACGCGTCAGCAACTTAACCCAGTGCCTTTGTCCGCTTTGTACTTTTCCATAGTGGTAGCCGTATCGCGGACGAGCTGCACCAAGCTGATTGGACTCTTTTTGATTTTGATCTCTCCAGCTTCGATCTTTGCAACGTCGATGATATCATCGATCAGATGCAAAAGCTGGTTGGAGCACCTTTCTATGGTGCCAATGTATTCATCTCTGGTCTTCGAATCGAGCCCCCTCCTCCTGCAATAGGTTAGCAAACCCAATCATCCCGTTCATAGGGGATCGGATCTTATGGCTCGGGCAGGAAGGGTTCTGGCCGGAAATCTTGTGGAGTCCCGCAGTCCATGTGACTTCGCCGGTATCAACATCCAAAACCCAGCTGCCCATAGTGGGCATTTCCTGGGCTTTCTCTGAATCGTAAGCCAGACGCTCCAGATCGGTTTCCTTTTCGCTGTTTTGGTTGCTGTTCAGCTTCTCGCCCAAGTCAGATAAGGACTGCTCTTTCTCGAAGAGCTCCTTTCAACGAGTCATGCGATCTTGACGTGGAAGAATCCTTCATAGGGAAGCTGGGAGATTTGGCTTATCTCAGGAGAATTGAAACCGCTTCCTAACTTATGCAGCCCAGAAGGCCGAATAGCGACTAGAAATGGAACCTCATTCATGGCTCGCAGGCAAATTATGGGGAACCGGAATGCGGGGTACGGGGACACCCTTCAAGGGCATGTTGCCCCAAACCGCTGAAATGTTGATCTCCAATAACTCCTATAGAGCTAGGGGCGGGAGAAATCGCCTAGGAGCTAAAGAAGACACCCAAGCCTTCACCGCATCCAGATCTCGAATACGCGATTCACGCCTACGGTTGGATGTTCCTTGCTACCACGGACATCCTGAAGGAGATCTTTCCTAGGCGGAGATAGCGTCGTAGACGACTACCCTGTCCCAAAGATGCGAATACTTTTCCACGAACTCGTCGTGCAAGGGGTGGACTTGGTACTCGTCTTGTCCTTCTACGCTGTCGAAGAAGAGGATTTCCGAAGCGCTGAAGCTGTTATCCACCACCTCGCGTTTCTCCGTACTCGCTGGGACGCCGACATGGAGGCCCTTGACCGAGGGAATACGGGCTAGGCTGCGGATGCCCTCCAGTAGCATTTGCAAGTCCTCCTCGGAGTCGGGATTCTTCAGCCAGAAAAAGACATGGTGCACAAGCTTGTGGCTGGCATCCAGCTCCTTGCCGGTGAGAGCAGGAAGTGCGGAGACGGCACCAAGGGCGGCTGTCCCCACGAGGAATTTTCTTCGGGTCGGTTGATCCATAGAACTGTCAGTATTCAAGCAGCAGGAGAGTTCAATTCGATAGTTCGTGTCCGGAGTTTTTCAGAAAAGGTGAGATGGGCTAACAAAACAGGTAAGGAGTCAAACCGGACTAATCGGAGACTCTCTCCCGGCTGGTCTATTTAATAGACCTGTTAGCTTCCTTGAGCGTGGGTTTGTGCTTTGGCTCCAAGGCCATCAGCGAAACTAGCTACGGCGAGTCTTAACGGATTTACATGCGGACACCTTGGAAACAAGAGACTTTCGCTCCCTAGATTAACCTTAGGAGAGGGACGAAGCCGTCGTACTCGCCCAGCCCAAACGGTGCGTCTGCGTCGCGTTTTTTTGCAATAGCTTCTAGGTCGCTACCCTCCCCCGCTGGTTCGTTTCGCCCTTTCCGACTGACCGTCCATCTCACCCCTTAATGTTACCCAAAGCTATGTCTAACCACCGAATTGTACCAACGATCAAGCCCGCCTTGGCTATCGGTTTAATGGCCCTCGTCTCCTCCAGCACGTTAGTTGGCCAAGTTATGTTTCCACGCGACCAAATAGCCGTGGTTCACGGAGTGACCGAAGGCGCCCCCGTTACCGAGGATATAAGCGGACAGCAAACCTACCAAAGTGCTGACTGGCGTGCTCGCATGAGCGAGCAGTTTCCAGCGGCGGACGCCGACGGAGACGGAACGGTTTCTGAGGCGGAAGCTATCCAATTCCATCTTTCCCAAGTACGGCAGTTCACGCCGCAGGGCCGAGAACTGGAACTGCTGCCAGAGGGAACCAGTCGTTGGACCGAACGGGTGGAAATGAGGGATGGCGAAACCCTACCAACCGAGATTTACCTCCCTGCCGGAGATGGCCCCTGGCCGGTGGTGCTCGTCCGGACCAGCCGGGGCCGCATCGATAGCGCCTTGGATTATGGCAATGAACTTTTGCGACACGGATACGCCTTTGTCGGCCAGGATCTCACGCCGGAAGGAGACTTCGTCAACGCCGATGTCCTTGGACGGGAAGTTGAAGGCAGCGAGATGTCCCGAGAAGCGCGAGCCGCCTTCAATGCTCGAAGGAGCGCGCGAAACGCTGGAGAGGACGGCGCGGATGCGATAGCGTGGATCGCCAAGCAATCGTGGTGCGACGGCAATATAGCCGTAAATGGATATTCCGAAGGAGCAGCCCAGTCCAAAGGCGCCATGTCGGAAAACCCGCCCGAACTCGATTTGGTGGTGACGGCTATCGGCTCGCTCTCGCGCGGTTCCCGCTCTGCCATCGGAGCGCCCTCCGGGGGTCGCGTGAGTTGGAACGGCGATATCTCCGAGCCGGAAGATTCGTGGGAACCCACCCCCGATTCCAGCCGTTGGGGTAGACCTGGAGACGAGCTCGTACGCAACGCCAGCGATTTGGATATTCAATACAACGATCGGACCGGGTGGTTCGATGGGGGCAACACGCAAGGAGCGATCAACGAATGGGTGGCCTTGAAAGACCATGGCAAAGCGACGCTTATTATGGGCATTGGCGGCCACGGGGCGCTTTCTACAGAAGGACGCGTTCCACCGGCCTATGGCGATTGCGACCTACTGTTTCCGGAAATAGATGTGTTCCAGATGCTTCGAGGCGAAAGCGAACCGAAGCAGTCGCACCTATTTTATTTTCTCATGGGAGACGCTACTAATCCGAACGCTCCGGGAAACCTTTGGAAAGCGACGGAAACCTGGCCTGTCCCGCATGCAGAACAATCCTGGTATTTTCGGTCGGATGGAACGCTATCGACCGGCAGTCCGACGAAAGAAAAGGGATCCAACGCCTATACTTACGATCCGGCTGATCCGATCCATGTCCTGAGCGGAGCTCGCAGCGCCCGACATTCCGGTCCGCGCGACCACAGCGTTTTAAGCGAGCGGGAAGACATTCTCCGCTATGACAGCGAGCCACTCAGCGAAGCGCTCGAGATAACCGGCGAAGCCCATGTCGATCTCTATTTTTCTTCTGACGCTCCAGATACCATGTACGTGGTCACGGTGGTCGACATCTATCCGGACGGTTACGAATGGCCGATCCGCGACACCGCGTTGACGGCCCGTTATCGGGACGGACTCGACAAGCCCACAAAGCTAAAGAAAGGCGAAGTGTATCACGCCAAGATCCCGCTGGTCAGCACCGCGATCGTACTGGACAGAGGCCATCGGCTCGGTGTGCGAATATCGAGCAGTAGCTATCCAGCCTACGTCATCCACCCCAATACCTGGGAAGCTATCGACAGCTACGAAAAGGCCCGCGTCGCGCAGCAACGAATACACACTGGCGGCAAACACGCGTCGCGGCTCGTTCTCCCCGTCGTCAAGCCCGGCGCCGTGGCGGACTACGATCCGCAAGTCGAATACTAATTTACGGTCGATAACGGGGTCGATGTTCAAACAAAAATCTCACACGGCAGGCAAGCCAAGTTCCCGTTATGCTGAAACCAACCAGGTAAACCGGCAGGAAAAGCGAGCAGCATAAGTGTTTTGGCAAATGCCCCTTGAGGTCGTGCCGCGGCTAGTGAATCGAGGGGCACTCTTCAATACCAAGACAGGACAACGATCCTAGCGGACACCCTACGTTGACCTCTGGCCGGAGCGCCGTAGGCTTACTCTCATGAAAGACCTTCGCTCGTTCCTGCTGTGCATTCCTATCCTCGCAAACTCGGCGTTCGGAAAAATGCCGGATTCCGAATGGCAAATCTCCACCGCGCTCCTTGCGGCTCCAGAGGAGGAACGCGACACAGCTACGGTCCTCGGCTACGACGAAACCGGCGAAGTCATCACCCTCCGTGAAGGCTCGGGTTCGCTCGTTTGTCTCGCGGACGACCCAAAGCAAGATGGCTTCAGCGTTGCATCCTACCATAAGGAACTCGAGCCCTACATGGTCTTCGGCCGCCAGCGCCGAGCGGAGGGCCTAGAATTCCAAGAGATCTTCGACGCCCGCGAGCAGGCTGTGAAATCCGGCAGGCTCAAGATGCCTGACCGGGCCACGCTGTCCGTATTAACTGGGGACCTAAACGACGAAACGGGTGAAATCGAAAACACCTACCAACGCTATGTCATCTATATCCCCTATGCTACTGTGGAGAGCACCGGACTTCCCCTCAAGCCCGCAACCCCAGGAGCGCCTTGGATCATGAATCCAGGCACGCACCGGGCACACATCATGGTCAATCCGCCCAAGTGAGGCTTTGGTAAGTGTCTGGATTCAGCCATAATACGGCGGTCATTGCTCCAAAGCTAGACAGGTAAGGAACCATCCAACAGAGCAAAGCTCAAGCGCCCCACCCATCGAGCGATTTGCACCCAAAACGGTCCGCATAGCGACTCGAGATGAAGTAGAGACAAGCACCCAAGGCCATCACCGTATTCAATCCTCCTACACACAGGCCAGACCCGTTCCATGGGTGCTTTTTTTTGCAGCAATGGTAACCAAGCGTGACCGAACCGACTAGAAGATCGCCACACTTGGAGGTGCGATCAATCGCCAACCTTCCGGTGGGATCGCTTCCACGTTATCACTTACCCGGAAGCCACACTATCATTTCCCTGAGAATCTGAGACCAAACGAAGCTCTTTTGCGTAGTAACTTCACGAACCGAGCGAAGATATGGAAAAGAAAGTGAAACAGTTCACTGTCGGGATAGTAGCTGCCTGCCTCTTCGGCAGCTTGACCTTTGCAGTTGGTTACCGAATTGGAGCTTCCAAGACCGGAGCCTCGTCCATGGAGCCAGCTCCCGCGCCTCCGAACGCTGCCTTGGTCCAAGCTCCCACCGGAGTAAGCAAGGCAGAGGTCGAGATGCCTACGACCGAGCCTTCATTGGAAAGCATTCAAGCCCCCACTCCGATGTCACCTCGCGAAGAGGGGTATCAAGCAGCATCCTCGAATATCGAAAACGCCCTCGAGCAAATCGAAATACTTCAAGGTCGCGAGAGGCTTCGATTCGCACGCGGAGTTTTCGAATACCTCGCTAGCGTCCAGGAACCAGACTTGAGTTTGGAGCTCGCCAACCTTCAGGATCCGATGACCCGGGATATCGCGCTGAAGACCCTCGTGTCGGAATGGAATAAGCAATCAGGGACGAACTCCCCTCAAGACGCAGAAGCGCTTTCAAATCGCATCTTCGACATGCGTGGTTCCTCCGTCGGGATCGAAGCCGCCCTATCGTCATTTCTTGCCAGTAGTAGCGTTAGCCCGAGTGTACGAGAGGCTTGGATACAGACGTTTGCGCAACACCCAGGACGTTCTGAAATCCAAGCTCGTATCGCAGCTAACGGGACTCCTGAGCAAATCCAAGCCGCACTCGCCAACTCACAAACCTGGACGGAATGGGAACGCCGGAATTTTTCAGAAAGCCTACTCTACCAATGGACCCAGCAATCACCCGCCGAAGCGTGGGATTGGTATCAGAAAAGCGGAGACAAACTCGAAGAGTCCCAGACAGACCTGATTATCGAAACGTGGGCCAGCCGCAATCCCGATAATCTTTTGCAGCAACTCGATAAACTCGACCTGGGAACACAGCGAGAAACGGCTATCCTCAGCCTTTCTCGCAGCCTCGCCCGACGCGGCACGCTCGATGCCATGAATTGGGCAGACTCGCTCTCCGACTCCACCGAGCGCGACCTAGCCTACCAGGCTATCTACGATGCCACGCCCAAGGGCATCGGTGCTCAAGTAGGCATCGAATCCGGTTTCCTAAGAATTGATCAGATCATGCCCGAAGGTGCCCTTCGGGATACGGAGGTACAAGCTGGCGATCTCATTGTCGAAGCGCGAGAGTTCGACGGTCGCCCCGTAAGCCTCTACGGCAAATCGCTCCGCGAATCCATCGGAGCCCTACGCGGAGCACCTGGTTCGCAAGTAGAAATTCGCTACCTCCGCCGCGATCCCGCAACCGGCGAATTCGAAGAGCGAACCACCACTGTCACACGCGACCTGCTCGTAAACGAAGGCTGACCATGCTGAAAAGCATAAGTTTAAACATTCCGATCTGACTTTTTTGGGGGCTCCATGTCTCCGGTCCGTGCTCCCTCATGCTATTGGGGTCGAGTCAATGAGGCGAACATGCCCAGAGGATTCTCTCAGCTATTCGAAAGCAGTCATGTAACCCTTGATCAGCCAATTGCTGATGCTAGGGTCCCCCCTGCTCTCATTTGAAGTCGCATTCTTCGGCTCCCGAACTCATAGGAGGTACCAGTCACGCAACACAACCTCATCAAAATGTGATTCGATTCAAATATCCGCTTCAAGTCCGCTAGCCGAATTAGCGGTATCGAAATAGTTTAGCTCTCTTAAAGCTCTCTTAATAAGGCTTCAACCCTCACAAGGTATCCCATGAAAACCATCCTGACGCTGATCATCAGCATAGCGGCAATAGCATGCCAAGGCGTATCCGCCCAATCTTTCAAGTGGCTCGGGCATCCTCATGGGGCTGCTCCTTTCAATGGGACATTTTGGGAGTCCCAAGCCTTAGGCGTCAGCGGAGAAGGTACTGTAGTCGGGGATTTTCGCGAATTCAATGGGCCGTTCGACGAACCACAGCCTGATACCGCTTGGAGCTGGAAGGACGGCACGTTCACCACCCTACCTTTCACTCGAGCCAACTATATTACACCCAATGGCCGCGTAATCCTAGGAGAGAATGACCTTAGGGATGAAGAGGGGGGCTTTATTTCGACCGAATCAGTCAAGTGGGAATTGATTGAAGAAGACGATGCCGAGGTCACTCCTTCGGTCGACGGATCCGTTGTGAAACTCAATGAAGAGATATCCGCCATTCAACGGGCAAACGGAAAATGGGAGGAGGAAGGCACGTTTACCAACTTTCGTGTCAACGCTGTATCAGCAGACAGCAATACATTTGTGGGAGTCAAGTATCCAGGATTACCAGAGGACTCAACCGCCAAGGCGGCTGTTTGGACCAATACAACAGAAACCATCCTCCCTTTGATCCCTGGCACAGAAGACTTTTTCAAGGTGGATATGTTCGCCTTAGCCGTATCGGGAGACGGATCGGTCGTGGTTGGATATATAAATATATTTTATAGCGAAAATTCAGCAAACAATGCTTACTTCGCGTTTATCTGGACTCGGGCAGGCGGGACCAAAACGATTATAGAAGCGGCCGTAAACTCGGGCATAGAATGGGATTTCGACAGTTGGGACCCGGAACAGGCGACTGCTATTTCCACAGACGGCAGGTTCATTGCCGGTTGGGGTGACCTTGATGGGGAAAACATCGAACCTTGGGTACTGGAACTCGGACCGAGAGTTGATATCGTGGTAAATTCCGTAGCAGATCGGCCACGGGCAGAGAACGCGGCGGGAAGCGAAACAGGCGAATTTTTAGAGAATGGCGACCCGGAATGTACTTTGCGCTCTGCCATAGAAACAATAAATGCAGGATTAGGAGATACGATTACATTCAATATTGAAGGCGAAATCGGAACTCCTATTATAGTCCTCGAAAGCGAACTCCCGCCGATTACGAGTTCCGTTGTCATCGACGGCAGTAGCCAAAATCGTTTATCTCTAACACCACCGGTTTCGATTCGATTCACCGGCTCGACCGGGCTAAATATAGAGGGAGGCAACAGCAGAATAAACGGACTTAATATTGGCAGTGCCGACCCCCCAATAGTTAGCGACTTTAATAGTAGAAGTCTCTCCCACGGCATCACTCTTCAAAGCTCAGGTGGCAATGAAGTTGATTTTTGCTATATCGGGACCTCAGTCGACGGCATGAAAGGGCAGACGATTCAAGGCGCTGGTATTTACATCAACAATACGTCAGACAATACCATCTCCAATTGCTTACTTTCAGGGAACTGGTGGGCAGGCGTTGCTATTAGCGGAACCCTCGCATCTGAGAATCTGATCGTAAATAACAAGATCGGAACAAACGTGCATGGAAATGCATCCCTTTTTACGAGTATTGATGTAAACTCGACTGGGACAGACTCCGCGCCTCAGGCGAGTCTCGAAAACAATCTCGGTAACGGGCTACCCTCTGTAGATTTTGTTGAAGTGCTTTCCTATTTAGACTATTGGTGGATAGACCTAATGGGAGGCATCGTGATAGAAAACGCCTCCTTCAATACCATAACCGGAAATAAGATCGGCGGCAATAATTGGAGCGGTATCACTTTGTCCGGGACCAGTGCCTTGAACAATGTTATTCAAGGCAACGACATCGGGTATGATCCTGATTCAGAATCTCCAAGTTTGCGTAATATTCCCGGAGGCAACATACGAATCGTCAATGCTCCGAACAATCTCATCGGAGGCGAACTAGCCGGAGAGGGTAATGCCATACAGGGACTCGGAACAACCAATACCGAATTTTCGGGCCAAGTGCAAGCATCCGGTGTGGTCATCACCGGATCAAGTTCGGTGGACAACAAGGTACAGGGAAATCGATTCCGGGATTTGATCGACGGTGTGAGTATTGGCAGCGAATCCTCAAACAACATCGTTTTTGGAAACAACCTATTCCTAGACTGTGTGGCGGCCGGTGTAACAATCCAAGGATTCGAAAATACAGTGGCAGGGAATTCTTTCGGAGGGGCCGAAGATGTAAGACAGGCGCGTTGGGGGGTGATCGTTGACGGCGATAACAACCTAATCGGCGGAGATTCCGCCGAATTCGGCAACCGATTTACCAATACTCAGTTCGGTTCCATTCTCTGCGGTTTGGGTACTGGAAACACCTTTCGCTACAATGTTCACAAAGGTTCTCGATCCGGTATCGAACTTTGGGGCACGTCATCAAAGAACCTTTACGGCGACATTAAACTACGAGGGCTTCGAGATCCTGACAGAAACGACAAAAGAGACTCTGACACCGGCGGTAACAATCAACAAAACTATCCGCTGCTCAACGTGGCTCAATCAACGAATGCAGGAACCATATTGTCAGGTTTTCTCGATACCTCCCAGCATTTTCTAAACACGCCCTACACCTTGGATTTCTACCAATCCGGAATTCAAATCGGCTCGGGAACCGTAGTTCTCGGACCTGCCGGCTTATCCAAGTTCGACTTTCAAATCACCACTTCCGCGACGCCTGGGGAATACTTGTACGCCACCGCCACCTCAGAAGACGGAAGCACCTCGGAATTCAGTAGATCTATCCTAGTTGACGGCTCGCTGTCCACCGATGCGGATGGTCTCAGCGATGAAGTCGAAGACTTGGTTCCGAATAATGAGGCTTCCGCGAATTCGACCACCTCCGCCATTTCCACGCTCTCAACCAACGTGCCGGTGCTCGCCGAAGAAGGATTCGGCGACGGCAACGGCGATGCCATATTGGATTCCGAGCAAGATTGGGTCACTTCCTTCCCAACTTACTCGGGCGACTTTCTAACAATCATCACAGACGGCTCAGGCACAAACCTTGTGGACGTTTCTCCCTACGGACCTGATTGGATCGCCTTTTCGAATATCATAGTTCCTCTCGGAATGGTCGATTTCGGGATAGCCAATTTCTCAGGAGACGCGACTGTCATTGATATTCTACTACCGGCCAATTCCACTATTACAGACATTTGGTATTTTGGAAAGACTCCGGGAGACTCCGACGCCCATTGGTTTGAATTCTCATACGATGGCACTACAGGTGCCGAGATATTTGAAGATCGCATACGCCTCCACTTCGTAGACGGACAACGTGGAGATACCGACCTCCAAGCGAACGGGGCTATCCAAGCCAGCGTCTTCCCCGTACAAATAGAAACGGTAGGAACCGATATTGGTTTTGTTATAAGTCCATCACCGGACCCGGCGAAGGCAAAGATCACCTGGGCAAGCGGATTACCAAATTTGAGGTTGGAAAAAAGTTTCAATCTCTCCGACTGGACCGAAGTTATATATGAATCTCAAACGATTGACGGTAAGGAGACCCTATTGGAGCCTGTTGAACCTTATTCCACATTCTACCGTATTATCACTAACACGACAGGTCCCTAAAAATAATAATTAAGAGACCGTTTAATAAGTCCAAATTCGCAAACCTCCTTATCAAAGCCAAGTGTCATTGCCTCCGAGGAGCAGGCCTTGGCCTCCTTGTCGGCTACTAGCATCAGGCTCAAAAAGCACTTCGACAAGTACCCTAACAATCTCGCTCCGCAACTGGCCACCCAAAAGTGCCATACGAGGCACCGAGGTACAACCTGGCGATCTCAATGTAGAAGCCCGAGAGTCCAATGCCCGACCCACAGCAAAGACCTTGGGGAACTCGCGGATTTACCGGCGGTCAGCTGAGAGTGAGACTTTCGGCTGTGCACAGCCAAATCACTTTGATGAATACACTTTTACCTGTTATCGCTCTGTCCTTGGCGGTCGTCGCCGGCGGACACGCTGCCAATCCCAACCCCCTAGGCCTTCCGCCAGAAGTAAATGCCCAGATTCACGCGGCACTCGAAGCCAATTACCAGATGGATTATGAGACGGGATTAGCTGAACTCGAGGCGGTGCAACAGTGGGCGGATTCGCATCCGGTGATCGTTTTTGGCGATCTGCTAATCGAGTGGTGGAAAGTGACCGCCGCAGCCTGGGAAGAAGATGAGGACCTCTGCGCCCCAATGCTGGCAGCAGTGGATCGGAGTCTGGCAGCGGCAGAACGCCTCATCGAGCAAGGCGACCCCACCGGCGAAGGCCATTTCGTAAAAGGGGCCACTCTGGGATTGCAGGGGCGATGGCACATCAAGAATCGCCATTGGAGAAAGTCCTACTCCATTGGCAAGCAAGCGAAAGAAAATCTGGAAAAGGCGCTGGAAATCAATCCGGAGCTTTATGACGCTTATTCGGGAATCGGCATTTATGATTACTTCGTGGCTAAACTTCCCGGCGTGGTGCGGTTTTTCGCGTTTTCCGGCCAACCCGCGGATCCAGCAGACGGGATGAAGATGGCGGAATTGTCCTTGGAAAAAGGAACCTACACCGTGGTAGGAACCCGGGCAGCACTGGCCTTGATTTATCTTCGAACCGAGCTGAACCCAGCCAAAGCGAATGAGATGATCGACACTTTGATAGCGGAGTATCCTCATAGCCCCTTTTTTGGCAGCCTACGCTTAATAGCGCTTTACGATCTGAATAAACCCGAGGCGTTGGCGGCGGAGGCCGCCCGCCAGGCAGGGCTATTGGCAGAAGGACATTTCCCCGCCGAGCGTACCGCCCAAGTGCTTTTTGCAGAAGGGTTGGCTCACTTTCGCCAGCAGGATTGGGCAGCGGCTGATCAGGCTTACGCGAAAGCGGTCGCGGCTGGAAATCCATCGGATCCCTTTACGACATGGGCGAAGTTGCATCGGGGAAATATTCTCGACGTACAGGGGAACCGCAAGGCAGCGAGGGCGATTTACCGGGACGTACGCACGTCACTAAATCGCTGGGGCACGGAGCGATTGGCGAAAGACTATCTGCGCGACGCGTTTGATCCGGCGCTAAACCAAGTCCGACTGTTGCCGGACGATTAACGCTACTGTTGAGGTTTTTAGATAGACTCGTCGCAGCCGAATAACTCTAGGATGGTACGACGCTGATCTCTAAATCAATTCTTCAGACGACCCTCTTTTCAGCCAACGTAGGCACCTAGCTCGACACGAAGATGGATGACGCATTGGGCTCGTAAAGGCAGATGCTCTAGACGCCTTGCCGGGGAGACTACAGACTCAGCAGACGGTCTCTCGCAGACCACCCAATACTGTATTCGTTCTACACTTACATAGTATACAGAATGAGCCGAAAGTCTGCCAAAGGGCACTGGCTGCTTCAGGAAAAGAAAGGACGACCAGACTTCTCGGAGTTCTCTACTATGCTCGACGCGTGCGGCGGCTTGCGGGACGGCCCAGTCGGGCGCAGAAAGTACTTGGAATACCTCGCTTGGATCACCGAAGACGAACCGAGGCAGAAGGAGCTTCTCTTCGACCGAATGATCAAGGGATGGGCTCACGGGAGCAAGGAAATCAAGAACTCGCTGGTAGAAGACAAGAAGCTGGAGACGTCACAAAGGATTCTCGACGGAGATGCCGGCCGCGAGGCCAAGGAGCATCTCTGGGAGAGCGCCCTGGCGAATTGCCTCAAAAGCCTGAAGAAGGGAAAAAACGAAACCGCAGGCACGAAACTCGAATAACTTCAAGGGCTCCAAGATCCAGATCATAGGCATCTAGCCTGAAGACCTCATCGAGATAGAAGTTAGCCAAAGGATACTGGAGGGTTGCAGTTACCTTGCAACCCTCCACGCTCACTTCACATGGCAACCGCAGAGCAGATCAAATCATTGATCCGATCCCATCTTGAGGAAGATGGAGAGCGATTTTTCACGGTCGCACTCCAGCTCGCCGCCCACGAAGCGAGACAAGGACACTCTTCGCTTGCCCACGAAATTAAGAGTCTCGTCGACAAGTCACGACAGACACGTAAGCAAGCGCTCGTTCGCTTTCCAAACGAGCTAGAGGGCCTTATACTCACCGAGGAGCCTAAGGAACGTCTAGCATCCCTCGTTCTTGAATCAGGCCAACGCGAGCGCATTGAACGCATCCTGAGCGAATACCGTCAACGCGAGGCCTTGAAAAATCACGGTCTACAACATCGTCGCAAAGTGTTGCTCTCCGGCCCACCAGGCACAGGCAAAACGCTTACCGCCCGCATTCTCGCATCAGAGCTGAAGCTGCCGCTCCGCACCATTCAAGTGGATCGACTTGTGACGAAGTTCATGGGGGAAACCTCCGCAAAGCTTCGCCAAATCTTCGATGTAATCGAAAGCTCGAAGGGCGTGTTTCTCTTTGATGAATTCGACGCAATCGGCGGAGACCGAGGGCGCGAAAACGATGTGGGCGAGATGCGGCGAGTACTGAACGCCTTTCTCCAATTCATCGATGCGGATCGTTCCGACAATATAATCGTCGCGGCCACCAACAACCCGAACCTCCTCGACCGGGCACTCTTTCGGAGATTCGACGATATCCTTCGCTACGGTCTTCCTGATAAGGCTGAGCGCCAGAAACTCCTGAAGAACTTGTTAGCGACCTTCAAGACTGCTCGGTTCCCCTACGCCAAAGCCGCGATCGCAGCAGAAGGCCTCAGCCAAGCTGAGATCACGAGCGCGGCTCGAGATGCAATCAAGAATGCAATTTTAGCTGGAAACGAAACCGTGGAAAGCAAATCCCTCCTCAACTCCTTGCATGAAAGGCAACACGCCTACCTGAAATAAACCTCCAATGGCCGGAGAACGTTACCCACACATCAAACTCAACGAGAATTTCCGAACTCCACTAGCTTACACGAGACGCCCTCCGAATATTCAAACACCGCCTCAGGAGAGGAGCGTAGAGCACGGGCAGCAGATTCGCAGGAAATTTGATGAAGCTTGGACGAATGCCGGGAATCAAACAGCAGTAGGCCAGGCAACACGCGATGGAGTCTACCTTGAGTTTGTCAGCGAGCCCGCAATCGAACTCATGTATCAAAGTCTTGAAGACATGGCGTCGAAAAAGGTTCGCGTCGTAAACGTCCGAAAGAAACTAGACAGCGACAATAACGAGAGAACCTACGCCACCATTTATGTATCCAACGATAAACGAAGTCTTCTTTCAAACAAACTAGAAGCTTACCTCGTAAGCGACACTCCAGGTGGTGCGCCTAAAAACGGTCCACTGGTTAATAGCATAGGTGACATAAAAGCTGCGTTACTCGAGTCGTTTTGGACGGACTCTGCTCCTATGCCGGATGAAGAACCGGAGTTTGTCGAAATTTGGATTAATCAAGATTCCGACGAAGCACAGGAAAGCTTTGAGTCGAGCTGTGGCGAAGTTGGTATTGAGCTTTTACAAGGACAGGTTTCTTTTCCTGAAAGACGCGTTTTCGTGGGCAAAGCCAACAGTAGCCAGCTAGAGGCCCTCTATCAATGCTCTGGTCTAATAGCTGAGTTCCGTCTCGCCAAAGAAACTGCAGCTTTTTGGTTGCAGCTTCAACCCGCAGAGCAAGCCGAATGGGCTCAAGACCTGCGACAGCGAATGAAAATCGACGAAGACTCGAAGGTTTCGATTTGCATTTTGGATACAGGAGTGAACAAAGGGCATCCTTTAATTTCACCGCTTCTATCTAGTGACGATCAGCAAGCCTTCGATTCAGCATGGGGCTCAGACGACCACAATGGACATGGAACACTAATGGCTGGCGTCGCTGCTTTCGGGGACCTCAAGGCAGCTTTGGAATCAGGTCTCGAGGTTAAGATTTCGCATCGTCTTGAGTCAGTGAAGATCTTGCCTCCCCGTGGTTCGAATCCGAAACGCCTATACGGTCATGTAACGAGCCAAGCAATTAGCTTGGCAACGATTCAGGCGAACGACCGCAAACGAATCTACTGCCTAGCTGTTACAGCAACCGATGATAGAGACCGAGGAAGACCCAGTTCCTGGTCCGGCTTTGTCGACCAATCAGCTTTTGGAAGTGACGACGGAGTCGAGAAGCTTTTCGTTATTAGTGCCGGGAACACTCCACTAGGTCACTCGCCAGACAACTACCCTAACGAGCAAGTCTTGGAGTCGATACAAGACCCCGCGCAAGCATGGAATGCGCTCACGGTAGGAGCGTATACAGATTTGGTTGAGATTAGAGACGACGACTATAGGGACCATACGCCTCTCGCTCCGCAAGGAGGCCTTTCGCCGTATTCTTCGTGCTCAACGGAATGGGAGAAAATTTGGCCGATCAAACCAGATGTTGTATTTGAGGGCGGCAATTTAGCAGTGGGGAATGGCGAAGTCGTAGATTATTGCGATGAGCTTTGCTTGCTATCCACTCATCACCGAACTACCGAGCGTCTTTTTGAAGGATTTGCTATGACGAGTGCTGCCTGTGCGAAAGCGGCGTGGTTCGCCGCACAGATACAATCACGATATCCCGAGCTATGGCCCGAAACGATCAGAGCGATACTCGTCCATTCCGCAGAATGGACGCTTGCTCTAAAACAACAATTTCTACGCGACCCCGACAACCCATCGAAAGGCGACATTGCCTATCTCGCGAGAATAAGCGGCTGGGGTGTACCGGACCTTAATAAGGCTCTCCACAGCACTGCCAATTCACTCACGCTCATCTCTGAAGCAACGCTACAACCTTATCAACAGGGCAGCTCTGGATACAAAACGAAGGACTGGCATCTCTATTCGTTACCATGGCCGAAGGATGTACTCCTCGAACTGCCTCCCGAAACCGAGGTTTCCATGAGGGTTACACTGTCATACTTCATTGAGCCCGGCCCAGGAGAAGTAGGCTGGAAAGACAGATACAAATATCCTTCCCATGGATTGAGGTTTGGGATCAAAAAGCCTGGAGAATCAGAACTGAATTTCAAACGGCGCATCAGCGAAGCGACGGAGTCCGATTCTGAAATTGATGTAGATCGCGGAGGAGCCGGGGACTATTGGACTCTTGGGAGTACAAATCGACACAAGGGCTCCATCCATTCCGATATTTGGAAAGGCTCGCCTCAGGACCTAGCGAACTCAAACATTCTTGCCGTGTACCCAATCAAAGGATGGTGGGCACAAAGACAATGGCTCAATCGGGGAGAGAGTAAATGTCGATATTCATTTCTTGTTTCGATATCTACCCCTAATGAGGAAATAGACTTTTACATCCCTATCTCCACCCAGATCGGAGTTCCGACTCCGGTTGAGATAACAATTTAACTTCCTCAAGTCGGGCAGGATAACGGGAGCAGCTCTTAAATTTTGCCATTCCACACCGGTTCATTCACCTCCCGTGGCGAGGCCCTTGCGATACGAGTACGAGTATCCAAGAGCGACCTACAATGCGATCAATCACGGGTCCAGCCGCGACTTGGGTGCGTTATGATAGTGTCAATACACTCGGTACTCTCATAGATCGTTGAGCTGTCGTCTTAAATTAATCCTTGGCACAAGGACGACAAAGCAAAGAAAGAGTGCGAAAGGCTTTGTGCTATTCTTGTTTCACTGCGTAGATGCGACGCGGTAATCCGCTCGGTACGAGTTGCGTACCGAGCATCAATGGATGCTGCCCGACCGCTGAATAATTGGAAATCACTCCGACCCGGCGCTTTAGACGCGGGGTATACCCGAGCAAGTGAGTCGGATGGCAGCCGCAAAGGTCCTAACAAAGCTAAAGTCAAAATTTAAGAGCTGACTCTCTTGTCCCGCTGCCCTCACCAGCCCCCGACCGAACTACCAATACTGTTTTGCAGCACCGCCATTTCACTCACGCTTAGTGTTTTTTCAAAATCCTCGTAGACTTTTAAACGCGTTCCGTCTGAAAGTAGGTCACTTATCCTTGACTTTTCAGCTGAAACGATTCCGTCCTTCATTTCCGCCAGAACGGACTCAAAGTCAGAGGCATTTTCGACTTCAACTGCAAGATAGGGTAAAAGCATTTTAACTGCATCGTCGTCATCGAAAGATTTTACACCCACCAACGTAGCGTATTGAGCCTTTGCACTATACAAAATCGGCAATTTTGTAATAAATTCGGTATCCTTCTTGATTGCATTCCGATCACGCCGAATACGCTTAGCAATAGCCTCTCTATTCGCTACGAAAAATTCAGCAGAAGCTCCTTTGGGTATCAATTCTACCAACTTCATTTCATTAACAGAATCAGCTAGATCAGCGCTTTTCTCAGTTGGATACTGATCGAACCCAGAGTGTTTAAAACGAATTCCCACCGACCCAGGATCTAGATTTTCTATAAAATATTTTCCAAAATCATCGGTCGTTGTATCCGCAACAACCCCTGCCGCATTATAAACCTCGACAACGACACCCCCTATACCAGCTTCTTCATTCGGCCACTCAGTAACCCTCCCCTCAACAGAGGCAGCGTGCATAGGTTTATTAAAACCCGAATTACAAAATAAGTAAACAGAAAACACAATGTTCAATATATTTTTCATACCTCTAGCCGTTCTTTCTTAGGATCATATTTTTATATACATGATCAATTATTTCATTCCAATCTGATTCATTCTTACGCTCTCCCCTCATATATATCGTCAATCTATAATCTCTGAAAGGTCCGAGCGACGAAGTCTCAGCCTGAATTACTTTGGTGCTATTCGGAGTATTGAAGATACTTTTTGACGGTCCTAATCTGAATTCTGTGGGAATTATCCGCTCAAAAGTTACGCCATATTTATTCTCCAAACTAGTTCGTATAACTAAACCCTCAGGAAAATAGGCACCAGACGAAATCACGACCTCGAACCTGCACTTATCGCTTTCGATTATTTTGGACCCAAGAGCTCTACTAACCGGCTGCCAAACACGAAGTGGTACGCTAACTATATTTTTCCACTTAACCCTAGCCAAGCCTGACTTTCCTTCCAAATTGAGATGAATTTCGTACGTCCCTTCACCAAGACCGTCTACTTTAAACCCTAGAGTTCCACCTGCTCCCGAAGCCATTCGTTCCGAAGAGCTAAGCCGATCGGATAGGTCGGGCGGCCATTCTACCAGCCTCTCGCCCCCTGCACATGCATATAAATCAATTGCAAATACAGAGCCCACTCCGATTACTGCTGAATTTTTAACATCTATAATCCAGCTGGATTGCCCTCCCGTGATATAGTTTAATTGATCAGATTTACTAGCCGCCTGAAATTTAGCCTCTGCAAAAAGCCATGAATGATGATGCCTTAATCCCTCCATGGCACCAAGAATCGCCAATACTACCGTTACCACCATCCAAGGTTTTCTGACCAGAATTCGTAGGGGATTTATAGACTTTTTCGTCGTCTCGAAGGAATCTCCGCACCAAACCATTTCACATCCTACATCGCGTGAAAATTCGGCCGCCAAAACAGATACTACTTCTTTCCCCGACCAATAAGCAACTATCTTACTACTATTGTTATTACGTGTAATTATAACTTCGATTAAACGTGGATAGCTTTCAATCCGAAAGCTCCTCGGTAGAACGAAACCTAATCGAGACTCAAATACAGCAACTTTTCGCACAGACAAATCCATACAAATTAACACTTCATGCAATATGTGAATGTTTTCAGGCCAACGTCCTTTCGCGTAACTTTAACATATGATATTCATGACATATAAAGTCGGATTAATTTTATTTCCTGCTACGATCGTGAGGACTCAAAAGGGTCGTTCGAATACTCTTGTAGTATTAAAGGCTTTTAACGGTGAACCATCGGGTTGCAGGGGCAATGTTTTAATTCGTAATCGTGATAATTTGAATATTAAAGGTACGGAATTGACCCTTTAGATATTTCTCAAAGGTTAAAGCCAACCGTAGGAAAAGTTAAAAAAGGGCAAAGTTTGGTTCTTCGAAAAAGAGAGGAGCCAAACGCTCCTCGTGAAATAGTGAATACTAAAAAAGAGATTAGAATGAGAAAAGAGATAAGGAGTGAAAAGAGACAAGGAGTCAGACCGTAATGTTTGACATTCACCTCAACGCTTTGAATAGCTTCACTAGTTAAAACATTACAAGCTGATTTTTTTCTGATTTTCTGCACTCACCCTAATTCGTACAAACTGCCCCGATTATATTGTATCGCATAATCTAAATAGAGAGACGCAAAGATAACAGATATGCTTTTTACCCAACTTCACAAGCAACACCTCCGCGGAAAGACTACTTAAGGAATGGAATCTTCCCGAATGGAGAATTAAAAGAAACCGTCAACAACCGTTCGCCATCCGGCTGACCGCTATCATCTAGCACATCCCCATAGGATAATACCAAGCTATAATTTTCATCAAATTCATAATCGATCAAGACTGCAAGCCTCTCGTCTCGAAAGCCAGAACCCTCCCTTTCCAAGTATTCTAATGAGAGATCAATTTTCTTATCAAATTTCCACAATATCCGAAGACCGTAATCCGTACTATCGTCAATTTCATCTATCTGCGAAAAATTCTCTCTTCCCAAAAACAAAAAAGTGAAGTCATTCGCAGCACCAGACGGGGTGTACTCTAACTTAGCCCAGGCTGAATACTTGGTAACATCATCATCAATTTCAGTCTCACTATAGTCATCGTATCTCAACGCTGCTGCGAATTCAAAACCAAATCCACTTTTTTTGTCCAATAACCTTCGAATAGATTTCATCGCCTCAGAACTCGGCCGGTAGTCCAAAATCGAATCTATTTTTTCTCCCGTTTCAGGGATATCCATTTCCCCCGCAGCTACTTTATTCGCCATCTTATTCAGAAACTCATCGCCTTCTTCAACCAACGAATCCCTCAACGTAACGATCTCCTCTAGATCAGGAGACTTTTTGAGAAGATCTGTTTTTAAACCGACAGCATAAGCACGACCCGAAAAACTCATGTCCTCAATTTTTCTTTTAAAGTCCTGTACTGCGAAAGAAGCAGAGAAACTCCTTTTTATATTCCCACTTATCGAACGATTTCCGTAATATTCATCCAAACTGTAGCCTGTACCTTCTCGCGAAAGCAAACTAGGCGTTATCTGAAACGCAAAATTATATCCACCAGCAGATGCGTCATCTAACGCTGCTTGAACATTAACCTGATACTCCTTCAGCGAAGTAGCTTCTGGCAAAAGAGTTGGAGCACTCTCAAACATGACTTGAGCAGGTACAGCCGGAGACTTTAGATCATCAATTGGTATCTTAAATTTCTCCAAGTCAGAGGATACGACACTAGTAGCTGAACCACCGAGCACCCAAGCACAAAAGAACAATTTTTTAAAAAGCATAACTGTAGTACTAAAAAATAACTTTAACGCAATATATTATCGCATCTCCATCCTGATCGACCACCTCTTCAGCGTAATCCGGATTTAACAAAGACTCATCCACCCCAACGCGTCTAATTATTGATCGTGCATTTGTATCGTTGCTATCTTCATTCACGTCCCAAACCAAAAGCAACATCACAAGTACCTTCCCAACCAAGCCTCCCCCTTCCCCTAAAGAAAAGAGAAAATTCGAAGCACCGGTATCGATAGGTAAAAGCTTATTTCCCGCGAGTCGCACTTCAACGCTCTTAAGCAATTGCTCATTACCAGCTACGACCTCAAAAATGTAATCCGATTGCAAATCCGGCAATCCCAATGGCCCCTTATATATCGTTTTCAGCTTCATACAAAAAAGTCACATCGTCAATGTGCATACATTAATTTTTTTCACCCCCCAAAGGGTCATAACTATACATAGCCTCGACACCAAGACAATCCTAGTACTAGGACACGTTCCGCACGATAATTTTAGTGCCAAGTTAACCACCCCGAAAACTGAAGAATAACTATCTAACCCAAAGTCTAGCACCCCACGAACTACGTATTTCCTAAATTAGTTCATCGAATCAGAGCGACTGATTAGTTTAATCGGACGCGAATCCTTCTCCTCATTATTCAATGTCCTACGAAATTCGGGAATTCGACTTTAGGGTACTGCGGGACTTCACTCACCACCTCTCTCTGCTGTCTCATTGGGATGAATTGTCCGAATAGCACCCTCCTCTACTCGAATCACGCTATAACCAGCGATTGCGTCAGCTGGAACGAGTGGACCCCAGCGTTGATTATTCTCAAAGGAGACCACCGAGATTTTATTCGCTCGCTGATCGAATGGGGTAAAGTCGGTGTTTAGAGTTCATCTTTTGATCTTTTGTCCGGAACACAAAACTAGTCGTCTTCTTCGTTCCCATTCAAAAAAATCACGCCCATTTTTGATGCCAGGACCTTGAGAAACAGCACCCACGTAAAGAGGCGGCCTCTTACTTTTATAAAGGTTTATTTTCAATCAAGACCGAAGCGTGGCCGGTCACGATGACAGACAATTAATGCGAATCATTCGCCATCTCTTGTGTTAAAAAAATCGTCCTTCAAGAGTTGGTCGAGACCTGAAACCAGTGCTTTCAAAAGCCGTTAATCAATACCGATAGCAACTCAAGGGGCGCCGGAGATTGAGACAGGAGAATATCGACATCGATACATTAAAAATCCTGCTAAGGTATCCTATAAGCGTTAATCTCGGTGCGGTATTGCAATTCGCTCTCGATTGACCCACCCCGAAATATTTTGTTAAAGAGGTCGCGAAGAGTTTTGTTCTCTTCAACAGCTCTACCGCAAAAGTATCCATGCGAACTACCGACTCCTTTAGCACCCGTTACATCGACGTAAATGGTCCTTTTAGCTGTCAAATTGAACAAGTAGTGACCCAACCGGGCAAGCTGTTCTTCACCGGGCTTCCTTCGCGACCAGCCTAGCGCAAAATCTTTCTCATTGATTACGGCATACTGCCGATTTCTCACCTGCAAGGCATTAGCCCAATCTTCGTGCTTTTCGTTGTTTGTGTCCGCTGCGAGCAATAAGACATTATCAAAGACTAGCTGACGGACCGCAGACTCGGTAGAAGCAAGCGAGTGCTTAAGCACGTAATTTCCCATACTATGACAAGCAAGAGTGATAGGGACCGTGCATTGCCCCTCCAGCAACTCTCCGTAAAGTGATCGATATCGTTGCTCATTACCACCCGCCTTCGCCAAAGCTTTCTTTTTCATTTCAGCTCTCATGGAGTCGGTAAGCAACTGATGATAGTCATGAAGCTTTCCTATGAATCGCTCGAGAGCTCCAGCCGAGGCACGAGCGTCTCGCTTATCACTGAGATATGCAGCAGCTCCAGACAATTTGCCTCCACCATTAGCAGGCCACGTAAAAATGATGACGATTACTTTATATGTTTTTTCGATATTGGCTGCGGTATCCAAGACATCACTGACATCATTATTATAACCGTGAACATAACACACAATAGGTGTCTCGTTCTCTGTCGCCTTCTCAAAAATCTCACACGCCACCTGCAAGCTCGCGTAATAGTTCAGTTCTTCATCTATTTTCAGATTATGCCTGTTCTTGAGCCCAACCACCTCTTGCTTGGTCAGCTTCTCATCCAATACTGAAACCTGAAACCCTTTTCCCTTTTTATCCGCTTTGAGCAAGCGAAGCTCATTGTGGCCGTTTGAATTTGGCTTTTTTTCAGCTGGTTTCTTCCCGAAAATATCCAAACCCTTACGCTTTTCGTAGAGCTTTCTGTTTGTAACTATATACATGCTGTTAAGAGGGCATTAGTTTTAAGATGTTATCTAGCACGTGCACGTCACTTTCAGTACTGTCGTCCCGCTATAGGATCACAGGGCTTTGCAAACGGAACCGTACCCCTCTCGGAATTGGAACAAGTTGATAGGGGATAAGGAAGCCAAGACGATATACAGATTACACTTGGCCAGACTTCCGCCCCACCCCACAAACTACGTATTTCCTGAATTAATTGTTTGAATTAGGGCAGCTAATTCGTATACTCGCAGACAAATCCTCCTCTTGCCTAATCCAATGTCCTACGAAATCCGGGAAACCGATTTTAGGGTACTGCGGGACTTCGCTCACCATCTCTTTCTGCTGTCTCACTGGGATGAATTGTCCGAATGCGCCCTCCTCTACCTGAATCGACTCTTACCCAGCGACTGCATCTGCTGGAACGAGTGGACCCCTGCGTTCGCTTTTCTTAAGCATAGCCAAGTATCCGCATCACACGACTCGACAATTCGCTCCCTCTTACCGGCACTCGTCGAGAACCTCAAATATCATCCGGTCATTGCAGAGCACGGCTGGCAAAATCTACGTGATATACCGTATCAGCTATCCGACTACATCGATCAAGGAGCTTTAAGTGAGAATCCGCTTTATACAGAGGTGTACCGGCACCTTGAAGCTAGGTATCAGTTAGCCTTTCCCTTTTGCTCGACTTCCACTACCGAGCTTTTCCTCATCTTGAATCGAGGTTCGCACGACTTCACAGCGAACGAGCGCCATCTGCTAAAGACGTCGGGACCGCTTCTGGCTTCACACGTTCACCGCCTTCACCGCAAGGAAATGGCGATTCGCAAAGCCGGAATCGTGGCCACCATCATGGAGCAAAACTACGGTTTGCTAAACGTAGACAAACTTAGTCTTGGAGAATTATTCCTCCTCAAGGAATTGGCGGCCGGCCAAAACGTGAGCGATGTGGCACGCCACAAGAAGGTTCGCCGCGACACCCTGAGCCGTCAGCTTTCGACCGCTCGAGAGAAGCTCCAGCTAGATACCAACAAGGAGCTCTTGAGCACCCTGAGAGCCCCCTATTTCGAAACAACTGTCTAGACGTCTAGAGCCCGATGGATCCACCGAAGCAAAACGCGAAGCCGGAGATCCTCGGGATCCCAGACGCAAGCGAGTCGCTCTCAATAGAGACCCATCGCCTGAATTCGCTATTCGCTTTTTTGGGACAACTCGGCTGGTCGATCGCCTCCCTAGATTCGAGCGAGAGTTCGCTCTATAATTTGCACGGCTTGGCTAAGCAGGACTTCAAGCAGAGCACTGTAGGCATTCCAGAGCTACACAGTCATTTGAAGCAATTGCCGAACAAGGTTTTCCTACACGACTCTAAGCAGCTTATAATCTGGCGGGAAAAAGCAGTAGCCACTTCCGATGCAAGCGAACCGAAACTTACTAAACGCGAGATACAGGTATTTGATCTCCTGCTGGCGGGACAGAGCGTTCCCGCGATAGCCGCTGAACTCGGTATCAGCCAACGAACAGCGGAGAAGCACGTACAAAACCTGTATCGAAAAAAAGGAGTCAAATCCTACAGTGAGCTGTTGTTTAAAAAAGCGTGGGGCCTCTAACAACTCTAAGAGTTAGCAATAGATCGTTTTGAGGTATCGTAAGGGTGGATCTCGCATCCCGCGTAGGGTTGAGTGCTCTTGCATTGCGGGATCGCGCTGGCGCGATCCTGCTGGATTACTCGGTTCTGGTCTCCAGACCGGCTAAGGGAAACTGGTGTTGTCCAAAGTGGACAAAAATGCTGCCGCGGGCCCCGATTTGAGTTTCACCTTCCAACCTGATCGGGTGTAGCCGCTGCCCGTTAGCGAGTACTCCAACGATATCCTTTTCGTCTATTATCCTTAATCCGGATTTTCGTTTGAAAAGGGTGACGAGTGCGAATCGCTCTCCAAGATCGTTACTCAGGAATCTCTGGTACTCGATTTCGAATTCGCTCAGGTCCGGCTTCAGAGTTTTCCAATCCGTCACAAACGCAAGCTCGTCCTGCGGGATTATCACTTCGTCAAAAGAGACGACAATATCTTCGGGAGCCGGAGGTTCAGCGATTATCCAGAAAGGAAGAAACGAGAGTAAAACGAGCATCAGCTTTTTCATATCTATAATGGTTTGGATTCAGTTAGAAATTTGGACGCATCGAATCGTTAATTATTCAATCTAGTAACAATGTCCCCGAGAAGGACTCTAATTTCGCAGCTTGCCCCAATTTCTAGTTCCATCAGCAAAAAGTTGCCTGCAATAGCTGGCGCGTACGGTGAGTTGCGAAACCTGCACATAAATCCTAGCTATTTCTTTCCTCCGCATCACCCAACGCGTCGAGGTCGCTTAGATCGACCGCCGGTTGGCCCTAGGGACATAAAAGATCCCCACGCGGCCCATCCTATTAAGGGTCGAAGCAAAAGGGGTGCAAAAACGGCCAAGCCAGAGGTCACCGTTTCACCTTTCGCTATAATTCATAAAATATCCAAATTTTAACTACAAATCCTGCACCTGCCAAACGTGGCGTTACATCGAAGAATCTAACATTCACCTAGCGTTCAGGTTTTAATGCGGCCTTGTTGCGCGGGGGCGAGTCGGAGCAGGCCGTTTCGGACGAAAAAGAGTGATGACACATTGCACTCTGCCTGGTAAGCGGGCATTTGTCGATTGACGTGGTCCTCAAGTCTCAAAAAATCCTATGGTTGTTACGTGACCTTACCAAGCCTTATCCAATTCTCTAAGAGCCCCCAATAAACTCATCGTAAAGTGAAGCCCACTCACAATCGACCCAACGGAGACCCAGGCCTCGCCGCTTACTTACGATCAAACAAGCGGGCGATTATCGACGGTTGGCAGGAGAGAGCCAACGGTGAAGAAACCCTCAGTGTGACGCGAAGCCTGAGTCGTGCGGAGTTCATAGACGGGATCCCTCAGGTGATCGATCAACTGACGCGCGTGTTCGAAGCAGGAGAGCTTTTGGAGAACGATAGCGAATTGCAGGACTCGATCTCTCATCACGGTCACGAACGGTGGAAACAAGGCTTCGAACTCAAAGAGCTGGTGGTCGACTGGGGCCTGCTTCAAGAGGTGGCGACGGAATTTGTAAGCGACTACCTCGACCAATGTCCCAGCACCTCCGCCCACTTCGCATTGGGTATTGTCGTAAAATTTTTCACGCGATCGCTATGCGTCAGCGTGTCGCGCTACGACCAGTTGAGGCAAGTCGAGGCGTCTAGCGTATCACGCGACATCGAGAGAGCGAAAGAAAAGCTGGAGAAGGTCCGCACTGAACAAGCTACCCTTATCCGGCAGATCTCTCACGATATGCGAGGCGAGTTGGCGACGATCAAAGGAGCATCAAATATTCTGGAGCTAGAGAGAGGCGACCAATCAGCCGATGACCTAGGCAGCGTCATCTCGAATAGCGTTTCCTCGGTAACCGAATTTTTGGACTCCCTCCTCGATCTCTCCCGTCTCGATTCGGGTGCCGAAGAGCGCCACATCCGCAAAATCGACGCAGCCGCGTTTCTCGAGAGTTTGGCTGCGGGATACGGTCCTGTCGCCAAAGAAAAAGGGCTCGAGTTTAAAGCCAGCGGTGAAGGGCCACTGGAAATAGAGACCGATCCTAAGAAACTCAAACGCATCGTCCAAAACCTTACGATCAACGCCCTAAAGTATACAACCGACGGTTCCGTGGAGATCGCTTGGAAGTCCCGCAGTGACGGCTGGGCTCTGAGTATCACGGACACCGGTCCGGGTCTACGCTCCGAAGAGGGCACGCCCATTTTGCGGCAAATGAATTTGCCAGAGGAGGATTTGGACCATAGCCAGAACGCGATGAAAAGAGGATCCATGGACTACGAGGGAGAAGGAATCGGCTTAGCGATCGTCAAGCGGCTGTGCGAGCTGCTAGATATTTCGATTAGCATGTCGTCACAACCGGACAATGGCACGACCTTCGAATTGGTTCTCCCCAAAACCTACCCTACCAAGTAAGAAGCGCACAAACGTCGCAATTGTGTGGCGGATGTCTCGAAGTCCCTGAAAAATCCAGCCTCGTCATCCAGCCAACCCCCAAGCCGTCCAAACAGAAGGTCGCTGTTGCGACTCGCCTTTGACAAAGGGGCGCTGTGCTGAAACCGACAGATTAGCCAGGCCATAAATATGGTCGGAACGTCAATAGGCAGATATTGAACCGAACCAAAAAAAAGGAATTCGCCCAAGAGCCACCGATCTCCTCATTTGCTCGCATAAATTATCACAATCTGCCCCTTTCCTTTTCTCTCGATAGGCAAAGGGGATCCCAAACCTTATCAGCTGGCACGAGCCCTGCAGACTTGGGAAGGACTATGAAAGCAAAAATCGCAATTCCCCTACTCGCTATCACCGCCGTCGTCACTGGGATAATCGGCGTCGCTTCCGGACTCTTCTTCTTAGTGGCCTTTTCAGTGGTCGGCTTGCTTGCCGCAGTGGTCGGCGGCATCTGGTCAGCTCGAAAGCTGAACCAACATTCGGGATCCCAATCCTGAACCAAAGCGGATTTCTCCTGACCGACAATGGAGGAGTCATCGCAACTACAAAGTTCGATAACACAGCACTTCTTTCGCATCGCGTTGGGAGCCGCTATGATTTATGCTGGGATAGGACACCTCGGTCCTTTCCGGCTAGAGTTCCAAGCCCAGGTTCCGGACTGGGTTCCCTTCCACCCCGACTTAGTAGTGGTCGTCTCCGGCTGGATAGAGATAGTGCTAGGCAGCTCTCTAATCCTACTCTATCGGGCCAGGACAATAATTGGGACAGCCTTAGCGATCTTCTTCGTCATCGTTTTTCCCGGTAACCTTGCTCAATACCTAAACGGAGAGGACGCCTTCAATCTTGATTCCGATCGCGCTCGCGGGATCCGGCTGCTCTTTCAACCCGTATTGATTGTGTGGGCGCTCTGGTCGACTGGAGTCTTGGATAAGCTCTTCCACCGAAAGGTATCTTGATGATGCGCGGATCGGGGCAAATGGCCTCATCTGGGAATTCAACGGGAGGGAGCTGAAACTGCTTCTGCGGACTACCGACCACCGTTGCGTCGCCGACAGTCAAGGCACACAACGAACACTCCATCCGCCAAACGGCACGACACGACATGGACTTCAACTGGGACATACTGGTCCAGCTGATTGAGGAAGACGCAGAGACTGCGACCAGGACAAAGCGACTGCCCCATGAGCACGACAATAGAGGTCTCGATCAGTCCGCCGTCCGCATCGCGACGTCTTCGGCGCGATTCCAGCAGCGGAGTTCCACACACATCAGAGTGCGTTCTCGCGCAGAATCCCATTTGAGCCATGGACAAACTATTTTTCGACGGAACCGAACCCCTCTTGCGTACGCTGATCATTGGCGTCGCAGCCTACGCCTGCCTGATGTTGGTCCTTCGAATCTCCGGCAAGCGAACCCTTTCGAAGATGAACGCCTTCGATTTCATCATCACAGTCGCCCTGGGATCCACGCTCGCTACTATCTTACTAAGCAAGGATGTTTCCCTCGCCCAAGGGGTGCTAGCCCTCGCATTGCTCGTCTGCCTCCAGTACGTCATCACTTGGTCCAGCGTACGAGCGCCTTGGATCCGTCGGCTCGTCACGGGAGAGCCAAGGCTGCTTCTCTACCAAGGAAAATGCCTCCCCAAAGCGATGCGGAGTTCTCGTGTGGCAGAAGAGGAAATCCGAGCCGCCGTCCGCTCTTCAGGAAACGTCGACCTGAATCGCGTCTTCGCCGTTGTGCTCGAAACCGACGGCTCCTTCAGCGTAACTCCCTCCGCCCCCGAAGGCTCCTCCGCAAACGCCCTCGCCGGTCTTCAACATCCAGAGGGAACCTTTGCTGATAAATAGTCACCCAAATCAATAAAGCAGGGTTCACTCATTTCGCAATCACCGTCAACATGCTCTCGAGCACGCTTCCGAGGCCTTTTGCAACCAGGCGACATGCATCTGATCCACGAGATCCAAAAAATTATTTCTACACTTATGCCACATCCCCGCACCGCTAAGATTCGAGTTTCCGAACACATCCTTCCGATCCCTTTTTTCGCTTACCTAATCCTCCTTGTCGCCTCTCCAACAAGCACCCACGCCCAGTCGGACGAAACCATCGACGACCTCCTCCGCATCGGGCAGGAACTCTGGGAAGAGCACGCACCACCTGAACTCCAGGATCAGTACCGGCTTCCCACCATGGACGAGATCGAGACTTTCCTCGCCGACTTCGAATCCGACCTAGTCGACGGAAATGTCCAGCGCCTCGCCGCATACGCACCCCAAGCCCGCATCGCCCTGTCCGCCTTGCGACAGTTCCAGGGTGGGGACTCGCTGGCGGACTGGCTTGAGCCACGTATCGACTACCTGGAAGCAGCCGAAGCCATCGTATCACAGCCCCCCGCTCCCGCCGCTCCCGAGCGGCCAGCCCCGCCTCCCCTCGAGCCTCAGTACACTCAAGCCTACTGGATGAACACGCTCGCCACGCGGCCGATGCCGGAGAAGGCCAAGCGCTACATGCCCGTATTCAAAAAAGCATTTCAAAACAAGGGTTTGCCTCCGGAGCTGGCTTGGCTTTCGGAAGTCGAATCCTCGCTCAACCTGCAAGCCCGCAGCCCCGTCGGGGCGTACGGCCCCTTCCAGTTCATGCCCGCGACCGCCAAACGCTTCGGCCTGAAGATAGGTTCGCCCGACGAACGAGCCGACCCAAGAAAGAGTGCCGAAGCCGCCGCGTCGTACCTTTCGATCCTCTACAAGCAGTTCAACTCTTGGCCTCTCGCCCTCGCAGCATACAACGCTGGCGAAGGACGAGTCGGACGCGCCCTCGAAGCAGCCAACGTTGAGACTTTCGACGAAGTTGCCGCCCACCTGCCCACCGAGACACGCATGTACGTCCCTAAAGTCCTCGCAACCATCAGCGCCCGCGAGTCTATCGATGCCACCACCCTCCCGGGCATCGCCACGACACACCTTAACACACTATCTGGGGAGCGAGTGAACGAGTCACTCGCAAGCTCATCTGCCGGAAACCCGAGCGTTTCTTTGAAGAAATTAAGAAACGGATACAACTTTAAGCGAGCGTCTGCACTCGCTAAGGGAAATAGGTTTCGATGAAACGGTACGGCGAAGGATAGATTACTACGTAAAGTCGAATCGGCCGGCGGACACATAGGCTATAAGATAGTGGCAACGTCACGCATCTCGGCCTCTTCTATCGAAGTCTCTTCCTAGGCATCGCGACATTGGGCGACGAGTGAAAATAGGGATATCACCTAAATCTCAATTTCACTAATCGACAGCCTTTACAATGGAACCCACGTTTTACAGAGGTACCTAATGCCCCGGCGCCAAACATTCCTCGCGTTCCAACTCTCCTTCGCGTTCCTTGTCGCCTCCATTTGTGGACGTCCAGTGCAACCATTGGAGGATACAATCTTAGCGCGAACCCATACAGTCATAGGGGAAGGCTTTGACTCCACATCGTATCGGCTACTCGAAGGCTCAATTCTCGAAATTCCAGCCAAAGCCTCCTCCCCTAGATTTTTCACGTATATCGATCTTCAGGACGGAAGACGCGTCATGCGAGACATTCAGGAACGATCCGCACTCCGAATATTCAATTTCGATCCGGCCGAGGACATCGCCATCGTATCCGATTCCGTGGCCGAATGGCGAACCATCGAAGCGAGCTCCGGTATGGCCTTGGCGGATCTCAGCCTCGGTGGCTCGCCCTATCAGCTCGTAATAGCCAGCCAAGGCCACCGCGTCGTCGCATTTATCTCCAATGGGACCGGTCTTTCATTGCAGGCCCTCGATCCGAGAAGCGGCCAGATTAGCTGGAATAAACTCCTACCCACCGGCAGTCGTGCCGAACTTTCAGGAGACCGCACTCGCCTCAATGTCCTCCGAGCAGACCCAACCTATCCCAACGGCCGCTACCTCGAGCTCTATGATCCGATGGATGGAGCTCTCTCAGCCAGCGTCGATCTCGCGGCCGAACTATCGGATAGTCAAATCCTTATACAGGCATATTCGAACGACGGGCTCTACGCTGTCCTGCAGCGAAGCACGCCGAGCAGACGTACTCTCATCGATATTAGGAGGAACTCAATCCATGACTTCCACACCAACCTACTCACGGAAATGAGTGCTGATTCCCGTTTCGCGATTATCAAGGACAGCAACGAATGGCATGTCATAGAACTAGAGAACGCATCCACGGTCCACTCAATCAGCGGAGGTTCGCTGGCAAGCCCGATGTTCACGGGCAAACCGGATCAAATCGTCTACTACGACGCTAACAGCCACGCGCTGCGTCACGTCGATTTGAAAAATTCCGAGACCTCGCTCGCCTTGCAATTACCAGCCGAACTTTCGAACTTTTCACTTTCGGCAACCTCAGCCGATGGCCGCTTCTTTGCCTTAAACGATTTGGCAGGGAGTATTCACATATTTGATACTTCCACCAACTCTACCACAACTATAGAGACCGAACTAGATGGCTTTTCGAGCTTTCGTATCGACACTGATAGCAAGCGACTCATCGCTGCTGGCGTATCAGGCAATATCAGTTCGATGTCACTCACGTCACCCAATGAATTTGAAGTAATCACCCAAGAAAGGGTGCAACGCATGGTAGTTTCCGAGGCAAAGAACCAACTCTCCGTGCTCTTCGCCCGAGGGCGCGTCCGGCGCTACGACGCGAGCTCCCTAGAGCTTATCGACGAAAATGTTTTGCGACTGCCTGCGAGCGATAGTATCCACGCATTAGCATCCGACACTCCACTAATTGCTTACCAAGCGAGCAATGCGTTTAAAATCGCCAACTACGAAACGCAGGAGGTTGTATGGACCCGTCCGAGCACGGGCGCCTCTGAAGGGACCATTGACGCCGTTCTTTCCGCCTCAGGACGCTACATAGCAATCCGATCATTCGACCCATTTAGCTCAGTCTTCCATTACGATTTCGAAGTTTTCGACACGTCCAATTCAGAACTAGTATTCGAGATCGATATCGACGCGCAAAATCTTTGGCAGACCACATTCTCAGCCAACGAGGCCGTTGTCTCCTTTGGCATTAGAGACCCTAATGAGAGTTCAAAACTTATAACCTACCAGCTTTCCGATGGAACCCTAAAGTCAATGAGCCCCAGCTTCCAATCCTTTAACGGTTTCGCCCTTTCCGCGGATGGAAGCCAAGCGATCCTGACGAGCGGCTCTAGCGTAATAAGTCTGGATCTTACCACAGGTGAAACAACCGTTATCGCGGAAGCAACCGATGAAGGTGTACAGGCCCTTGCAGTCAATCCGAGCCAATCTCACGCGATAGTGATCGAACCCGATAGCCAAGTTCACCTCATCGATTTGCAGTCAGGTGAAAGAGCCGCTTCCACCTCGTTTGCCTCGATCAGAAAAAGTGGGCACTTCAACCACGGGGCCGAGTTTCTCGCCTTTCTACCCGATTCGAGAGGTTTCCTATTCTCCCAAAACGACGGAGCGCTTAAGAGTTGGAAAATCCTCAAGGCTTCTCGCAGTGTGGCACTTGCTGCGATCACGTCGGAGGGCTATCCAGCTGCCCAATTTGAGGTCTTCAAAGACCGGGGGTACCGGTTGCTGAAAAGCGCCGATCTCTTTAACTGGACGAGCGACGATCCATTCGACGGCGGAACCGCTCCGACCGACTCCTTGACCCAAGAGCCCTTACTTCCATCGACCCAAATTTTCCTCGAAGCCTGGGAGTACGAACAACCAACTACAAATGAGTAGTTGCGGCCGAAAAGTGTGAGGACGCCATAGTCCGACTCAGAGACGTAAATCATACCCCACATTTAACAACGCTGATTCCGTTCGACACTTTGTTGCGCACTACGACCATTGGCGGTCCTTGATGATAGCTATTAAACGACGGAGTCTTTGGTCGCGTCTATTAGCCGACACCCATCAGGCGGAAATTACTCGACGGATCGAAAAACGAGATCGTTGAAAAACGCATCGTTCGAGGTGAACACCGCAACGTGAGGGTCTCGGATATCATGCGAATGGATTGATTCAATCGGTCAATTCGAGCAGTAAAACAGAAGTTTACACATCATTGTCCAGGGCGTCGGAGATCTGGCGCAGCCAGTGCGAATGGAGCTGCAAAGAAACGAACCAGATAGAGGTTCATCGAGAAAACTCATCGAGAAAATAATTATGGCAGACACAACGCATGACGAATTGAAAGACTACTTGAGCGATCTTTACACTCTCGAACTCCAAGGCCTTTCTCAACTAAACGGATCTCCAGATATAGCGGAAGACGCGGGGTTCAAGGCAGACCTCCTTGCGCACAAGAGCGAGTCGGAACGCCAAGCCGAGCTTGTGGAGAATCGCTTGGAGGAGTTGGATGGTTCAGTATCCACCCTAAAGAAAGGGGTTATGAAACTCGGGGGCAAAGGCTTCCTACTCTTCGCCCAATCGTTGCCAGAAACGCCGGGTCGAATCCTTGCACATAGCTTCGCCTTCGAAGCACTAGAGTACGGCGGCTACGCTGTACTAGGGCAACTAGCAACCCGTGACGGCGATTCAAAAACGGCAGCACTCGCGAAGAAAATCCAAGAGGAAGAAAGCGCTATGATGAAGCGGCTGGAGAGTCGCTTCGATGGTGCTACCGAAGCGTCACACCGCGATACAGACGATGAAAAACTGCAGGATGAAGTTGTTAAACACTTAACAGAGGCCCACGCTCTGGAGCAGGAATGCGAAAAGCTTCTCGAAAAGGGTATGGATATATCGGACGACCCTTCCATCTGCGGACTGTTCGAAAGCTTACGAAGCGATGTACGTAACACTAAGACCGCTCTGCAAGAACGGCTCCAGGCACTAGGAACTGAACCGTCGTCCTTAAAGGACGCGGCGATGAACCTGGGAGCTTTGAATTGGGGGTTGTTCTTCCAAATCCAAAAAGATTCGCCAGCTAAATACCTGCCATTCGTTTACGCGATGTATCATCTAAAGATCGCAGGATACGAGCTACTGCTTCGCACCGCTCGGAAAGCCAACGACGGTTCGACTCGAGGCATGTGCGTGGATATATTAAAAAGCCAGAGAGACGCTGCGGAGCGTGTTGAATCCGTATTCGACAATGCAGTACAGGAAACAATTTTAGAAATTAGCAAGTAACTGATTACTAGAACAATCCAGATCGAGCGAATCGCGATAACGCGGTTCGCTCTTTTTCGTCGGTCGCCTCGTCGGGCGCCAAATAGAACGCGTCGCTCTTTACTAATCCTGAAGGGTAAAGGGAGCGAGAGGGTTAGGTCTAGATTGAGTGCTCTCAAAAATCGTTGTTTCTCTTCCATTGAAATGGATCATCACCCTGGTCCTCTTGCTTACTGCTGGGTCTCTAATGGCTAGGAATATCGATCCGCCAGGGTGCGGTCCACTTCCCGTGGGGATGACCAATATGGAAATCGCGGCGCCCTACGCGACGATGTCGAAGGAAGAAATGCGGTCATACCTGAATCGCTCTCATCCCAGCGGTCTATTCCTCCCTGACATTCTAGAACACCCCGAATCGGCTTGGAATCTAAAAGTCGACGTCCCGAATATCCCTAGCTTGTACGGCGACTCCAGCGGAACGCAGATCGTATTTTCAGCCTACATAGCGTATCCAACCCGTCCTGACAACGAGCGACTGAATTATCGTTTTCCTTACGAGGATGCGTCCGACGGGCTATTTGAGCGAATGCAGGGACCTGGTGAGGAGCCGATTTTCCACAGACTCCACGTTCGCTATCCCCTTATAGTCGTTTCCCACGGTTTAGCCGCCCATGCTCTCTACAACGTGACGATCGCAAAGACATTCGCCAGCCACGGGTACATTGCCATAGCCATCAACCATGGAGATGGAGATACCGATCGCAGCCGCAAGGACCTGTATTCACTTCGCCCCCTCGCGGTACAGAAGTTTATCGATTCCTTGATCGAAAGTGATACGTTCGGTCCGCATATCGACACGCACCGTATCGGGATATACGGACACAGCTTCGGGGGCATGACGGTGCTCTCCTCCTTGGGAGGCCGCCTGTTCAATCATCCTAAGTCCATTACCGATTCAAGAATCAAAGCGGGCGTCGGCGGTGAGCCATCTTTCTGGAGGCAGATCGACGAGATCTGGCATCCCTTGTTTGGGACGAATAACGCAAGCCTTTCGCAAATCGACGCACCCTACATGAGCATCAATGGAAGCGAGTACGTCGTGGCCTACGACGAAATCGAGCAAATGAGGGGCACAACCTATGGCATCCTTCCGGGGCATCCTCATGTTTCCGAAGGTCCATCGTGGGATGACGCCCTCAATTGGAGTATTGTCTTCTTCAATGCGTATTTGAAAGATGATGACAGTATGCTGGCGCTATTAAATTCTGCCAATTCCGTGACTGGATTTAATCCTGACTTTCAGTTGTTCGAGAAGCAAAAGCTCCGTGCTCCGTCGCCCGTATTAAATCGAGACGCCTTCGGAGCAACACCTTTCGTTATAGTCCGGGTCGATGGCAGCAATGGGATAAAGCACTCTCAGGTTATCTACCCAAAAAAAGTCGACGAATCCAATTTATATTATGATCTCCAATACTCCGAGAACGGCGTCGACTGGGTTACCCTGAATGCTCACGAAGATGAGGTCCTTCTACCTTTGAATTCCCTCCCCAAGCTGCAGGATGACTTCGAATGGAGTTCACTTACGGATCCCCTGCCCTTTGAGTCAGCGGCCAGCCCTCGACTCTATCGCATTCGTTGCGATCGAAACTAAGGAGATTAGCTTCCTTTTGTATCCTCGAATAAGATACGCCTGGCGCATCTTGTCGTGCCGGCTTCGATTCGAACGAGAGGAAACGGGCACTGCCTCGCGTAACCATCATCAACGAGACCCTTCTAGTCACAGCAGAGCCAGTCGCGTACTCGAAAATTACCTTTAACTCCCGGGTGGACTTCTACGATCTCTAGTCTCACAACAAACAGCAGACACCTATGAGCAACCAAGACACACCGACAAGAGCCAGCCGACGCTCTGCCATCACCTGGATGCTCGATGCATCACGCACAATGCCATTTCTCTACGGCGGAACGCTTCCCGAGAAGCCCATAGCCTTCAACCCAAAGGCCGATCTCTGGAGCCGCACCTTCAGCAAGACTCAACTCCCGCTCGTTGCCGCCCTTACAGACATTATTATCCCCGGAGACGACGACAGCCCTAGCGCCAGCGACCTGAAGATCCCAGACTTCATCGACGAATGGATCAGCGCTCCCTACCCCCTTCAGCAAAAAGACCGAGGCGTCATGCTCGAAGGACTAGGCTGGATCAACAAAGAATCCCGAAAACGCTTTAAGAAAGGCTTCACCAAATTGAGCAGGAAGCACCAGCTCGCCATCTGCAACGACATCAGCGATCCTAGCACTGCAAAACCCATTTACGAATCAGCGGTCGCCTTCTTTCTCCGTTTCCAAAAGCTAACCTTTGCAGCCTACTACACCACTGAGATCGGGAAAGAGCACCTCGGCGACAGCCCGCTCCCCACATTCGAGCTCCCCGCAAAGTAAAGCGAAGTTCTGCCTTGCGGCGGCAAAGCCTCGAATCCGCTAGAACAGGGAATAGATGAACGGTGCTGCCCCGGATCCGCCGAGAACGATTAGAGCGCTGACTAATAGCAATGCGACTATGATCGGCGTCAGCCACCACTTCTTGTTGTTTCGCAAGAAATCCCAGTATTCAGCAAACATACTTTTCTGTTTCTCTCGCGATGCCTCAACGAACTTAGAGTCTGGTTTACTCATTATCCGGATATAGTTGGAGCATGGCCGTCAAAAGACAATTCACAACAGAACCTCAGCACTAAGGAGTTCGCTAGTACTGCTTAAAGTACTTAGAAGAGGAGGCTTCCTCTCCTTTCGCATCCCAATAACTGCAACGCTCGGCCTCGAAGCTGCGATTCAAGGGATCTCGACCGAACGCGCGCATGAGCAGTCCGATGGGAGAAAGCATAAGAAAGTAAAGGATCGCTAGCACGATATGAGAGATCACAAACCCAATAGGAAAGGTGAGATAGACCGACCCCAAATACACGTATCGAACCAATGAAGGCTTAGCTAAGCCAATGCCGCCGACGAGGACTGCAAAACCGATTAAGTATACACTGATCACTTCCCTTTCGTTGAGATAAGAAAAGAATGCTACCCCGGTAAAGAACAGCAGCCATAACAAGGAGAACACGCGGAGATCTTTTGATTTCGGGTTTCGTTCGACTCGGATGAGGCTCATAACAACGGTATGGTTTAAACTAGTTTATTAAGTGGAAACGCTGGCTGCCTAATCTGCGCCATAGCGGGCTAAGTGAGAGGCACGCTCGTCGTGGGCACTCTGGGGCTGTTCTGGCTTAAGCAATATGTAATCGCCGATTACTAACACATCCATTTCGGTTGCCATGAAACAACGAAACGCATCTTCAGCTGTACACACTATGGGCTCACCTCTTACGTTGAAGCTCGTATTGATGAGCGCTGGACAACCTGTCTCGGACTCAAACGCTTCCAACAAAGCATGTAGCCGTGGCGAACGCTCAGTATCCACCGTCTGTATACGTGCAGAATAATCTACGTGAGTGACAGCCGGGATCGTTGAGCGTACCTCCTTTACCCGTTCAAGCCCTTCCATTTTACGGTCGCTGAGACCGACCCGCTTCTCTTTATTAACTGGAGCGACAATCAGCATGTAGGGACTTTCATCCTCGGGGCTCATATCGAAGTATTCGGCCGCGCGCTCTCGTTTCACGATGGGAGCAAAAGGGCGGAAGGACTCTCGATACTTAATCTTCAAGTTCATCACGCGTTGCATATCCGGCGACCGTGGGTCCCCCAAGATGCTCCGCGAGCCTAAGGCCCGGGGGCCAAATTCCATCCGTCCCTGAACCCACCCAACCACTCTGCCACCGGCTAAGTATCCAGCCACTCGGGAGCAGAGCTGTTCTTCCTCTTCTACAAAATGATAAACGGCGCTCCTACTTTTCAGAACGTTTTCCGTAATTACCTTATCAATACGCGGTCCCAACAAAGAGGCGTACTGCCTGTCTGGCCTGCTCGGCGTACGAACCTTCTCCCTGAGCTGGTACCAAGTGAACAATGCAGCCCCGAGCGCTCCACCAGCATCCCCTGCCGCCGGCTGTATCCACAGCTTTTCGAACGGGGATTCTCTGAGCAGGCGACCGTTGGCGACGCAATTCAAGGCGACTCCACCCGCGAGACATAGGTTTTTTGAACCAGAAATCCGGTGCAAGTGCCGAGCCATTTTAAGCACGATTTCTTCTACCACGACTTGAACGGAAGCAGCTAGATCCAGCTCGCGTTTGGTAATCGCAGATTCGGGCGAACGAGGAGGACCCTCAAACAAAGCAGCGAACTTCTTCGAAGTCATCGTCAAACCCTGACAGTAGTTGAAGTAGCTTTGATCTAGCCGAAACGAACCATCTTCTCGAAGGTCGAGCAGCTTCTCGCGAATATCACTTGCGTAGACAGGTTCGCCATAAGGTGCGAGGCCCATGAGCTTGTACTCGCCAGAGTTGACCTTGAAGCCGCAGAAGTAGGTGAACGCTGAATACAGCAGGCCGAGCGAGTGAGGAAAGCGCAATTCGTGATTGAGCTTGATCTTATTGCCCTTTCCGTAGCCCAGGCTCGCCGTCGCCCACTCGCCTACCCCATCGACAGTCAGGATCGCTGCCTCATCAAAGGGGGAAGGAAAGAATGCGCTAGCGGCGTGAGACTCGTGGTGCTCCGTGAAAACATAAGGCTTTCTGTAGAGACCGTCCAATCCTCGATTCAGTTCCTTGGGTAACTGCAGCTTCTGATGTATCCACTGGGGCATAGCTTTCAGGAAGGATGGAAAGCCTGCGGGAGCGACTGCGAGATACGTTTCGAGCAATCGTTCAAAGCGCAAAAACGGCTTCTCATAAAACGCAACATGGTCCAATTCGCCTGCAGTGATTCCTCCTTCACGCAAACAATAGTCGACCGCATGCTGCGGGAAACCCGCATCGTGCTTCTTGCGCGTGAAGCGTTCCTCCTGCGCTGCAGCTACGATTTTTCCATCGACCAACAATGAGGCCGCAGAATCATGGTAGTAGGCCGATATCCCCAATATGCGCACGGTCATTTCGCAGCCCTTGCTTGCTGATCAACGAGCTCCTCGTATTCGCGTCTCAGCTCCGCCGAGACCGGTCCACTCGCCAACAGGTCACGCATGAACTTCAAAGTTGTTTCAACGTCTCCACGTTGCTGATACACTTGAACTAATCGATCATTGTTCGAGAAGTTCATAGGATTGTAGGAATGAGCCGCTAGCATTCGATCTAGAGCTTCCTCAAACCGGTTACCACGAAAAAGGTGCTCTAGCAGGGGAAGTAAGGCCCGTTCGTCGTCGGGTGCGATCTCCAGCACTGCCTCCCATTGAGCAGCCGCCCCGAGCTCATTTTCACTAGCCAGCAATACCTGCGCGTAGGGAAGCCTTACATTTCGGTTGTCTGGCATTTGAGCGACCCAATTAGAAAACATAGATTGCGCTTTCTCCAAACGGCCAAGAGCGATCCACAATGAGGCCAGCACTTGATAACTCTGCGAGTAAAAGGGTTCAGATTCGACAGTCGAAACCAGCACTTCCTCGGCTTTGTTCGGTTGGTTGGTCTGGGCATATAGATAGGCCTGGAAGACTCTAACTTCCGCAACCCGAGGTGCTAGCCTCTCATACTCGCTTACCAGTTCCTGAGCCTTCTCGTAATCTGAAAGCTGCATCGCTATTTTCGCCTCGTGAAAAGCGAGAAAGGCGGACTTTGGATTTAAATCGCGACCGGCGGATACGATTGCACTCACCTCGGCCAACGCAGTTGGCGAGATCCCTGCACTTAGCGCTTGGATTTTTTTTAATGCGAAGGCTCGATCCTCAGTGTAAGTCGATTGACCGGTAAAGGGTGGCCGGTTCACCAGTGCGTTCATCGCCTGCCATTGGGCTAAGCGGCCCACTTCGGTAAAACCGATTTTATCGGCGACTTCTTCGGATGCGAGGAATGGCCCTGCTGCGGATCCCGGATACAGCACAGGACCGGCGGAGACTGCTAACTCCCGAGCGATCGCATAGTTCCCCTCGAAGGTCAGGTGAACGTGCTCAAAAAATAATTCGCGCCCACCGGGGAATAAGGATTCGGCGGCATCTACGAGAGTCGCGCTTTCGAAGTCATTCGTAGCTCGACGTACGATATCGTTGATCTCTGCATCGGCCCTGAAACGCAAAGCATCAAATTCTAGAGCATTACGCAGCGCCTTCTCAGCTGCCTCCCATTCTCCGGCCTGCCAAAGTGAGCGACCACGTTGAAAATGCGCGTCTGCGTCAACTTCGCCCACGGAGGCAAAGGGAGCACAGTCGAGATGGTTAACAGCGACCGTGGATACGACGCTCGGAATGCCAGCCACATCAGCGACTTCCAGCATGTCACGCAAATTTGCCGCGAAATCTTGGTAGACCCGATCAAGCCTTGGGTCCTCGGAGGGAACTGTTTCTTCCGTAAACATCTCCATACCGCCCCAGTCACGGTTCGCTTCCGATCTGCTGGCAACCACTCGGATTAGACGTTCTATAAGCTGGCCCGTGCGGGTGCCTTTAAGCCACAAGCTCGCTCGCATGAAGGCCAAGGGTGGCGACTCTTCCGTGATAGCGGACCCAGGACCAAAAGGTCCCACAACCTCATTGTTGCCGATGTAGAAAACGAATAGATCCGGATCAAACCCGGCAGCTTGCTCGACAATGGGAAGAATCGCATGGGAATTGATGGCTGTAATTCCAAGATTGTACACCTCGACTGCCTTATCTGGATATGCGTTTCGGAGGATCGCCTCCAGCTGTGGTGCCATCCCAAACCCAGGTTCAGGCACTCCCATGGCAGCTGATTCACCGACAAGAAACACCCGTTTCACGCCGGCGGATTTCTTGCGATCGATGCGAAAATTAAACGGTTTTAGTCCGAAGGAAGCGGGAAAGAAGAGCTCGGTGTAACGAGGGTTCGTTCGATAAATACTTCCTCCTAATTCTTCGTCCGGGACGAAGAATCGCGTGTCGCGCCCGAATCCAAACAACCGCAAAGACAGCTCCAACCCGACGAAGAAAACGAGAGGTGCTAGGACGACCAAGGTAAGCTTAAAAAACCAAACACGGCGGGAGCGGAACTTAGGTTTGGACATGGGTGAATTTCGAAAGGGTGGTGTTGTCCCAAATCGCCAGTGAGATTGGCAAGGGCAAGGACTCGTTTTAACTCAGTGGCGGGAAGCGAGGTCAACGAAAAGAGACACAGCGACCTGCCAAGGGGCAGTCGCTAAGGTCAAAGATATTGATGGCAGAGGCTAAGGGGAAACGATTCAGCTCCGGCGAGCTTTCCGATGCACGGGACCCGAACTAACTATACAAAAGACTTCTAAAAATCGGACACTCAAATGCAGAAAATGAGGAATATTCCTCACGCGTCGAAATCTTTCTTCAATCCTCTAAAAAGCGGGGTATACGCCTCAGTCGCTAGCACCGCAATTCAGTTACAAGGCAACAAGTGATAGCGCAAAAAGCCGTTCAAGGTAGTGGAAGTTCTTTCTTGAACCTCAGATAGCTCTGGCATGATGTGAACTCTTAAATTCACTCTAACGGGATCCAAACCTCTACTGGTTTGTCTGTAAGGCAATCATCCAACTGAGACAAACTTCACATATGAAATCACTCTTGAAGCTCTTGCTTCCATTATCGCTCGTCAGTGGCCTGATGGCAGAGGTCGAAACATTTTACGCTGACGCGAAGGTTGGCGCTTCCCAGGGAAGCACCGTTCTAGAGGCTGGGAAAGGCTATCGAATCGTTATTAGTGGGACATGGAGCAAATGGGCGGACCAGAACGTATGCGGCGGCACTCCAGAGGATACAGTACGGTTCCCGAGTGAAGATACAGAAAACGGCAAAGCGTATATGGACCCAGCTTTCATTTTCGCTTATCCAGTCAAATCTTCGTTTTGCTCCGACGTTGAGCATGATCTTCCAGTCCCCAGTTCCCTGCTCTACTGGAACGGGACAGACTGGGTCGCTTTCAACCCTAGCTTGAACGAGTACCGCAACGACCATACCTACGAATACATCGTCGAAGGGATTGGCGAAGCCCTTCAGCTAAGATTCCCTGACAACCTCCTGGAGGATAACTACGGGCAGCTGAAGATAGAAATCTTCGAATCTCCAAGCATCGGCGTATCATATTACACCCATAACAAGGTGAAGCTCGATTTCCTCGGAGTGTTGCAAGCGAGCGAAGATGGAGAAGAGTGGACGGACCTGTCCCCACAACCGGAAAGTCCGATCGTGATCTCCGCAGAGGAAAAGGAAAGCAATACCGGCTCTCTCTACAGAGTTCGACGCCCTTAATTGGACCAAGAATCACTGCATCGGATCCGCGAATGATTCGGAGGCCGTTGGGTATCCGGCCAGTCGCGCTTGGCGGAGAACTGAACTGGCAAGGTAGAGGCACGGGAGCGTGCTGCTCACGATGGTGTGGTTGGCGCTCAACCTCCTCCTTCAATACGACTCTAAAAGATCTCTCTTCAATCAGAGCTGAGAAATCTGACCTTCCACCCAAGCAATCCCTTGAGAGTCTCCAAGCTGTTTCGTCGTGACTAAAGCAGCTTCCAGAGTCGCCTTTGCCTCCTCGACCCTGCCAAGCGTTTTGAGGACATTCGCCAATTCGACTGACAGCCAATAAGCGTCAGCGTTCTGATCCAAACTCTTCCGGTACCAAACCGCTGCTTGCTCTAGATCCTTGTCTTCACGCACATAGTAGCGTGCCGCTTCACCCATGTTGGCCCAGTGAGGATCACCGGCCTCAATCACATCCTTCCGAATGTCCTTCATCATCTGCCGATGGTTATTCTCTTCAGTAACCGAGACAGGAAAGCCTACCACGGTATTGCCCCACCTCAATTCAAGGACGGCGGCATTGTTAGCTACGTCAACAAATGAAAATTCGAGAGTTTCAACGTATTCTTCGCTACTTTTGGCATCCGCTGAAAACCGTAGCACATCCTTTTCCGAATCGTAGCTAAAGGCACCGAACTGCTCCGCATCGGAATTTACGATGATCGTCCATTCACTCTCTTGAGGAATGGCAAAAAAGCCGTATCGCCCTGCCGGCAGATTTACACCGCCGATTTGAACCTCCGTATCCGCCTCCAACTTGGTGCACTGATTTGCGCCCGACCGCCAGACCTCACCGTACGGGACAAGTCCTCCAAATAGCTCGCGTCCATTCGCGTTGGGACGCGAGTAGTCAATTACGATAGTCGTCTTTCCTACCTCCTGGGAAACAGTTGAACGCAGGCTTACCGGAACCGGCATAACATCCGCGAACAAGCTCGAGTGGACTAAGAAAACGACAGAGAAGAGGAAGGCGAAACGGATCATGATGGTAGAGCGGGGATTAGGGTTATCGATCAACTTTTGTTGCAATAAATGTCGTACCCCAAACCAACTTTCCACCCTTCAAAATAAAGGAAGGTCACCACTCTTACTCCTTGCAGAGCCGTCACTCTCTAACGCTGACTTAGTAATCGATGGGCGCGGTCACAGGTATCGGGTCACCTGACGATGACTGGCCTTGTGCGACGTCTTGAGACATCTTAATCACCAACACTAGGCCCAGGCAAACGGAGACTAGCAACGGCAGCGTCCCGAAGACTTTTGCAGGAATCGTCGTTTTATCCCGCGTCACTATGGTAATTACTAAAACAGTAAGGGCTAGTATCGCAGAAACGAAAAGAATCCCTAAGACCGCGACTCCCGCGATTCCACCTCCCGCGAGACCCGTTTCATCTCCCACGATCCACTTCGGAATGAAAAACAACGAAGCTAAACTCGCAGAAAAAGCAAAAAACAGGGCATAGATGCGGGTATTAGGGCTCATGTTGGCATATTTTATAACGCAAGCTTTGCGTAGATTTTAGACCTCAGTTCGAATGACCAATCGAATAGATTCATCGCTCTTTGTCGATATCCTTAAATCTGAGATGAGTTTATAGCAATTCACTAACTTATTTAGAATCCGGCGCGCGGATCTGCTATCCGACATAGGTTTGGCGGCAAGAGGGAACATGGACGTTTTTGAGCGCAGGCACCCCTGTATTCTCAAGGAAACAAATTCCAGAAACGTCAACGATCGGTTCGTTTTCGGTGATGTTTTCCTTTATTGCGGAAGCACGCAGTCGGGCCACGCCTAACGACATCTTTTACGGATACCCGACGAAAGCATGTTTAAAATTATATTAAGGTTTTATAGTATTATTGCGACCTGCAGAGGGGCAGCGTTTTACCCCACACGGAATCTGGACTGGATTTACAATTTCAGCCCCTCATATTCACTTCGAGTGGAACCGACACACACATCAGACTTCCCTGGAAGGACCATAGAAACAAAGAGCCAACCATGGCTCTATTTTGGGGGCACTGCTTATCTAGGAGTGCAAACGGAGAGCTCGTTCCAAGAAATACTAATCTCCAACATCCGACGTTACGGAACCTCTTATGGAGCATCGAGAAACTCTAACGTGCGCATTTCTATTTATGAGGATGCCGAAAAGTATCTTGCCGATTGGTTCGGAGCCGAGGACTCTCTAACCCTGTCTTCCGGTTATCTCGCGGGACAACTGGTTTGCCAAAGCCTCCTAGAGGAAGGGTGCAAGCTCTTCCATCTACCTAATACGCACCCCGCTCTACACGTCGAGAGCAGGGAAAGCAAGATCTCGAATATCCAAGATTTAACTACAATTCTCAATTCTCGGATGCAAAAATCCGAGAGTTCGGTCCTCCTGCTCGACAGCATAGACTTTCACGGGAATCACTATCCTGACTACGATATCCTTCACTCATTTCCCCTAGAAAAGCTAATTCTCGTGGTAGACGACTCCCACGGCTTCGGCGTTGTTGGCAAAGACGGCAAGGGCTCATTTGAAGCCTTGAGTAACCTCGGAGCAAAAGAACTCATCGTCTGCGGCTCCCTTAACAAAGCGTTTGGCCTACAAGTCGGGGCAATACTAGCGACAAAGAAACGTATCACCCAAATCAGACACACTCCCCAGTTCACCGGAGCTTCCCCAGCTTCGCCCGCTAACATCGCTACCTTTCTGGAAGCGAAAAATCTTTACCGAGAACGCCTTGACTCCCTTCGGCAAAATATCGAGCTCTTCAAATCATTGATCGAAGTAGATCCGTTTTTTGAATACAACTCAGGCCATCCAGCCTTTTCCCTGAAAAACCCAAAGCTCGCTGATCATCTAGAAACTGAAAACATTCTCATCACTCGCTTTCAATACCCAACTCAGGCAACAAGCCCCCTCACCCGCCTCATCATCAACGCCACACACCGCCAAGAGGACATCGAGAAGCTATCGGAAGCTATCCACTCGTTCCCGCAAACAGGTTGAGCGAAGAAGGAAAACATGCCTCCAGGCAAGCGGACGGTACACCCGCCCACGCAATACAGTTCTATCCAAATGCGTTTCCCTAAGGTCACGCCTGCCTAGCCATCGCAACAAGCCAAACTTGAATGAGTTCAGCACCAGATACCGTTAAGCATATCGAGCGGAGACCTGAAACGGTCGACAAGGTTATCCGGATGGCCTGGCACGACCGGACGACCTTCGAAACCATCAATGACAAGACAGGCCTCACCGAGGCCGAAGTCATTTGCTTGATGCGTAGAAACCTGAAGCGTCGCAGCTTCAATCTATGGCGAGCCCGCGTCTCCTCCCGCGTGACCAAGCACCGAACTCTCTTCAAACGCCACCGAAAAGGCCCGAAAGGGATAGCGGTCCAAACCTGACAGGGCCACTTGTCAGCCGCTGCTGTAAAACGGGCGATCCGACTGCCCACGAGCAGCTAAATCCGAATCATTTATCCAGGCTGGCTTGTGATTTTCGAATGCAGGCTCGGACCGAGCGCGCCGTAGGCTCTGAAAAGGAGCTCCATCGTCGAACCCGCAATTGGAGGCACCAGCCACGACCTATCGCGATCCAATATCCAAAAAGCGCTTACACCTACGCTTCTCAGAAGCGATCGCGGCCGGCGAAACCTTGCGCTCAATCAAATCCTCGAGAGAGTAAACTCAGAAGCTCCCCCATCAGACTGACCATTCCGCTATTTGCTCACCATGAAACGGACCATTATCCTCATTCTCTCACTTTTCTTCCTTGTGACAATGAACTCGCATAGCGCACCCAGCGTATCAATTTCTGTTTCGAGCGTCGACACGCACGTCCAGGAGCAAGAGAACGGAGACCTGAGCCTAAATGTATCCGACTCAGACGCAGCTGCGTTCCAAAGTGCGGGTCACGTCCGCTACAGCGATTTCGGGGCCATCGGCGACGGACAGACCGATGACTCAAACGCAATCGCTGCCACTCATGCGTACGCGAACCAAAGCAACCTCAAGGTGCAAGCGGACGCTGGGGCCACTTACTACATCGGAGGCCGAGAACGAAAAGCAATCGTCCAAACCGACACCAACTTCGGAGACGCTTCCTTCATTATCGACGACACTGAGGTTGAGAATAAAGACGCTCCCATCTTCGAAGTCCGCTCGAAACTAAAAGCATTCGAACTCAAAGGCCTCACTTCTCTCAGGCGAAATCAGAAGCGCATAAGGGTTGACCTTCCCGGACCCTGCCTGATCACCGTCACCGACTCTGACACCAAGCGCTACATAAGATACGGCCTGAACCAAAACAATGGGTCGGCCCAAACAGACATCTTTGTGGTCGATAAGAATGGAAAACTCGATCGTAACGCTCCCATCATCTGGGACTTCGAGCAGATCACCGATTGTACCGCCATCCCTATCGACGAAGAGAATCTCTCAATCATAGGTGGAAAATTCACGACAATCGCGAATCAGGACGAGTCGAAGTACAACTACTACGACCGAAACCTGACCATTCGACGTTCAAACGTCATAGTCGACGGCCTAGAGCATCGCGTCATCGGCGAAGGCGAGCAAGGAGCCCCTTACGGTGGATTTATCAACATCCGGGATAGCTCATACGTTACCGTAAAGAACACGATCCTGACCGGCCGGAAAACCTACGCCACGATCGGCTCCGCCGGGAAGCCCGTCAAAATGGGGAGCTACGACATCATCGTGAACCGCTCCCTCAATGTATCCTTCATCAATTGTAGCCAGACCAACGATATCCACGATCGCACCTACTGGGGTGTGATGAGCTCAAATTTCTCCAAAAACCTACTATACGACAACTGTACCCTTTCCCGCTTCGATGCTCACATGGGAGTCGCCAACGCAACCATTCGCAACTCTACACTCGGACACATGGGAATAAACGCCATCGGTACGGGAACCCTGACCCTCGAGAATTCCAGCGTTCACGGATATCACCTCATAAACCTTCGCCCTGACTACGGCAGTACCTGGGAAGGCACTATTGTGGTTAGTGACTGCCGTTTCGTGCCCGCAAACGGATGGCCTATACGAGCTAGCCTAATTGGCGGACGCAACTCCACCCAGCACGACTTCGGCTACACCTGCTACCTACCTGAGAAAATAGTCATCAAAAACCTAGAGATCGACGACTCAAACCACCCCGATTCCTACGACGGCCCAGCGATCTTTAGCGATTTCACTCCAGAGATGGCTGCTGAAAATTTCCACGAAACCCATCCTTACGTCCGTCCGAAAAAAGTGCTGCTGCGCACTGTCACCACCGCCAGCGGAAAAAGCCTTCGCCTTAGCGACAATCCACAGGCGTTCGAAGGCGTAAAAGTCATCACCCGAAAACGGTGAGGACTGGATCAGCCTCCCAGCTTCCCCGCTAAAGCGGCGATCGAACTCCGCCAAGTGGCTTCGCAAACCCTGTCTTGGCTGGGTGTGAAAGGATAAGTCCGGCAAATTTCTGGGCGAGCTTCGTATACGTTGCAAGTGGCAACTCCAGAATCCTTTTCGAGGAAAACACAACTGCCGTCCTCCTGAAATCTAAGGAACCTACGCGAAACAGAGCCTTGGTCGGAATCAGAGAAAATTTCCGCCTTCCAACCCGTAAATGCTTTCAGACGCTCTATATCGCCCTCGGACAACTCCACGAACGGAAAGTTGCTGCAGCACCCGCCGCACTTAGTACACATCTCACTCGTTACCGCTCTTCCCATCAACAGACAGTCACGGGAGCTGAGTAATATGCAAGAACCGTAGTCAACTAGTTCCTCGCAGTACGCTCACGTGAATGAAGTGTCTGGAAGCTGCCCATCCTACATCAGAAACGTTCCATAAAATCGAAACGAAGGGAGGCTACCTCGATAGCCGTCACATAGGGAGGATACGAAAAATACCTCTTCCCTCTATCGACACATAGATATACCCGTCGGGCCCTTGCATAACATCCCTCATCCGTCCCGCTCCATCCAGCAGCTTCTCACGCTCGACCACTTCACCATCGAGCAGAACGAGACGCTCCAGATACGCGAACTTTAGGGAGCCCACCAACAAGCTGCCCTCCCAATCTGGATACCTGTCTGAAGTAACGAACGCCATACCGCTCGGAGCGATGGAGGGAGTCCAATGAAAGAGAGGATCCTCCATATGCGGAGACGCGGTCTTATTCGTGATCGGAGTACCACTGTAATTAACTCCAAATGTTACGAGTGGCCAACCGTAGTTCTTTCCCGCTTCGATGACGTTAATTTCGTCTCCGCCCTTTGGTCCATGTTCATGTATCCAGATTTTACCGGTGTCCGGATGCAAAGCCATACCTTGAGGGTTGCGGTGTCCATAACTATAAATCGCTTCCTTCGATCCAGCTTGACCTACGAACGGGTTGTTCTCCGGCACGCGTCCGTCGTCGTGAAGCCGATACACCTTACCTCCGTCTTTGGTGATATCCTGGGGATTTTCATCGCGAGCACCTCTGTCTCCGATGCTAAAGAACAAGTAACCTCCTCTATCAAACGCCAAGCGAGAACCAAAGTGACGGCCGACTTCTGTGTTCGGCCCCGCCTTGTAAAGGACTTCAACGTCAACTAGACTTTCCTCTTCTAGCCGCCCTCGCAACACAGCTGTGTTACCGCCCGGTTGGTCTCCCGTAGGCGATACATAACTTATATAGATCCAACCGTTTTCTTCGTATCCAGGATGCAATACCACATCCATCAATCCCCCTTGCCCTATCGAAACAATATCAGGGAGACCCCCGATCACTCTCCGATTCCCACCCTCGATGAGAAGCAGCTCCCCCGACTTCTCGGTGACCAATAAGCCACCCTCCGGAAGAAAGGCCATCGACCACGGCTGAGTAAGGCCCTCCGCCACGGGTTCGAGCATGCTCGCTTCCAACTCGCTGGCACGTATCGGTACCTGCGTGTCCATTCGCTGCGAGCATCCCAAGAGGTAAAAAGAAAAAATTCCCACGAACACAGTCAAAGCTCTCATTACAGTCGTAATCTTGTAGAATAATTTCTCCGCGACAATAGGCACCAAGCTAGCGGAGTTTCGGATGTACGACACACTTTCGCTCCTCTGGAAGCAACCCTCTAGTCTTTCTTTCCATCTGAATCATCTTCAGCGTCGTCAACATCCGCTACTTTTTCCTCGACCACTCCATGGATAAGTATCCCCCCAACGCACAAAAAGCATACTAAGATTCCGATAATTAATAGATAGTTGTCACTCATTACGCCCCCTTGCTAGTAGTAGAGCGCCTGCCGAGCAAATCGACGGCACCCAAATGCCCACGAAGATTCCCTGTTCACGATTCCCAGTGAACCAGAGGTAGTTGGCGAGCAGGAATGAAAGAAACGCCGCTGCGAAAAAAAGCAGCTTAACGCGTGATGACCGTTTCATTTTCTTCTTCATAGAAAGTACTTTGCTAACGTCCTTAACAGCCCACGCCAACCTACGGGGATACAACAAGGCTTACGAATCTACGCTTAATGTTATTGATACTTTTTGAAGTTTTCTCAGCTGGATTGGATCAATCCAGAGCATGATAATCGTACCTTACTAATCCAAAACCTTGCTCGTATTCTAAACTTGATTACAAATCCGCTTCGGCCGTCAGTGCCACATCGAACACCCGTCAATCACAGAGCGAAAACGCATCCAATCAAATCCCCTCCTCGAACGGACCAGGAGCCTCAAAGTTTTTAATGACAGAAATTCGCTCGCCTGCCCTCTTCTATTGAACGAGTGTCGGAGATTCGACAGCTCCGCCGCACTCACACACAATGAAACGCCCCTTTCACCTTAAAATGCGATATCGTCACCTATTGTTGATCCTCAGCCTTTGTTTCGCCGCCCACGCGGCAGCCGAAAGGGTCTACATCCTTCACGATTCCGAAAGCCCACAGGCTGCTTACGCCGCCGGTAAACTCGCCACTGCCCTCACTGAGTTAGATCACGAAATTCTCGCCGAGCGCCAAGGTTACGAGCGCCTCATCAGTCTCGGGCTCAACACCAGTCGCCTTGGTCCGGAGCAATTCCAGGTCATACCGGAAAACAAAGTCGTCACCGTTCTCGCTGGCGACGACCGCGGTCTCATTTACGGCACTTACTCACTCATCGAAAAGCTTCGCAACGGCACGCCGCTGACCGATATCCCTGAGGCGAATGAGAAGCCTGCACTCAAGTTTCGCGGCATCAAGTTCAACCTGCCCTGGGAAACATATCGCCCGAGCTCCGCGCTCGACCAGCATTACGACACTGTTCGCGACCTGAAGTATTGGGAGGCCTTTCTCGATATGATGGCCGAAAACCGTTTCAACGTTATCAGCCTCTGGAATATGAATCCCTTCACCTACATGGTGAAACCGAAGAATTTCCCAGAGGCCAGCCCTTGGACCGAGGAGCAACAAGCCGAATGGGAAACCCTTTACCGCGAAATCTTTCGCATGGCCAAAGAACGCGCCCTCGACACCTACATCGTCCAATGGAGCATCTTCACCAGCGAGGAGTTTTCCAAGGCCCACGGAATCGCGGAGCAAAGTTTCTACCCACACTACTACGTTCCAGGCGACACCTCTGAACTGCTTCGCCGGTACCTGCGAGAGAGCGTTACCCAAATTTTGGATACTTATCCAGAACTTGATGGAATTGGAATTTCCCACGGAGAAGGTATGGCCGACATGACTCCTCTCGAGCGTCAGCGATGGATGGACGACGTCATGATCGCTGGTATGCTCGACGCGGACCGCGAGGTGAAGCTGATCCATCGCGTACCCTTTTCATCAGGCACGTCCTCCGACCCCGGCGTCAGTAAAAACGTCGAGCAAGTTACCCGCGAAGCCATGGAGCGATTGGATGACCGTTTCGATGGTCCCATCTGGGTAGAGATGAAGTTCAACTGGTCGCACGCACACTCAACGCCCAAGCTTGTGAAGGTGCATGGCGGCAAGCTGGGTGACACCTATTTCGACCCGCTACCAAAAAACTACAAGATCACCTGGCAGGCTCGCAACGAGGACTTTTTTTGCCTCCGGTGGGGAGTACCCAGCTTCGTCCGTGAGCACATCGCCCTGAACGGGCAAGCAAGCTACGTCGGAGGCTACTTCATCGGTTCCGAAACCTACATACCAGCCCTCGACTACTTCACAGACACGGACCAACCCGTAGATTGGACCTATGCTTTCCAACGCCAATGGCTTTTCTACAAACTCTGGGGAAGACTCCTCTACGAGCCAGAAACACCCGACTCACTCTTCCAAGCTGAATTCGATAGACGCTACGGCGACTCTGGAAACAACCTTCTCAACGCCTACTCCCTCGCATCATCCACCCAGCTTCGGCTCGCTTCGCTTTATGACTCCCGCTGGGACTTTACTCTCTATAGCGAGGGATTCCTCGCCCTACAGGGTGAGATTACGAAGTACATCGGTATCGAGGAATTGATCGAACATCCTACGATGGATCCAGCCTATGTATCCATTTCCGAATACGTCGCCACCCGCATAAACGGAGGATCCTTCGCCGTTGATCGCGTCACCCCCCTCGCTCTCGCTAGCACTCTCGAACGCGACAACTTAGAAGCGCTCTCGCTCGTCTCTCAAATCAACACATCCGATAGCGCTTCGCTCATGTACGAAGTCGCCGACATCAAGGCGTGGGCCTACATCGGCCTGCACCTCGCCGAGAAGCTTCGCGGAGGTGTTGCGTTACAAACCTATCGTTTGAATGGCGACCTCGGCCACAGACAAGCTGCTATCGAACACCTCACGAAAGCTTTAGCCCATTGGGACAGCCTGGTCGAAATCACCCGCCCTATCTACAAGGATATGCGTCTGACGCACTACAATCACAACTCCTTCGACGCGAATCCAGACAACCTCTTCCATTGGGCACTCATCCGCGACGAAGTCGCCCAAGATGTCGAGGTCGCCAAGGGCGAGGAATAGATTACCCGAGCGCTGCTCCCAAAATGAAGTCGGCACCGCCACAGGACCGCTCACGCAGCCGCTTAATACCAATGCGGCGCCAACAACGGCGGCCACACGAAGAACGCTAATTTTCTTCATCTAAAATGATCTCGATTTGATCCACAAACGCCTGCGGCAAAGGCTTGCCGCGCCTGAAATTGCCCGATCCTCCAGTTTGCATCATGCCAGCACCGTAAATGTAGAGAGGTGACGCTTGAGCATCTTGCAAATAAAGATAAGCGGTCAGAGGATCCTCCTTTGTCAGGTACACACCACCGCGGCTTGCACCATTGAATACAGACCCACTACGCTTGGTCGACGGAGCATCGAAATAGTAACCAGCATCATCCGAATAGGTGCAGCGATAGGTTCCACGGTGCAGCACCGTCACCCGATCTCCAGAACGGTTTCGGCTGTATTCAAAATCTTCGAGCAAATCAAAAGAGAGTCGCTCACTGCTTAGTTGATATTTGCCAGTGCTCGTGCAAGCAGACAGCAAAAGCCCAAAACATGTACAGCACCCTAAGGCGAAAGATCGCTTTAATCGTAGGCCTCCAACATGGGTCGGAGATGTGCTCGGGGATGACACATCTTTTTGGTGGGGTAAGAAAACGAGGCTGCTCCTCATTGGGTAGATTTGAGTAGGTGTTCATATCGATGCAATGAAACAAAAAACAGCACGCTATTTTCAGAGGACACAAAGAAAACGAGACGCCGTGGCACGCAAAAGAGAGAACCGATCAGGGACCGGCAAGAATCCTCGTTACCTGCCGATTACGAGCGACCAATACGACAAAATGTCTGAATCAAAATTCGCACTGTTTTAGAGCAAAAGTAAACTGGCGACTACCCTTTAACCCACCCGGCAGCTACCCAAGCGGCCTTGCTTCTCTCGTACGCATTATCGCAAAGCGGTTCTCCATGCCCCACCACCACTCTCTCAAACGGCCAATCCATCACTTGCTGCATCGACTCCTGAAAACGCTTCATATCTTTGACCGCCAATTTCAAACGTCGTGACGTTCCAGGGGCACGCCTTGGCCCCAGGCCAACGCGCAGCAGCGCTCTTTCCCACAGTGAGTTCACCTCAGGAAAGTGCATGAGCAGATCACAGACGATAAGGGTACGGCTTGGTACATGAAAGAAAACGTGTTCGTTAAATCCCTGGGCACCTTCGAGTTTTACCACCTCCACTTCCTGTCCCCAACCTACGGGTACAGGTAATAAAGGCTGAGTCTTCAGTCCGCCGTCGGATGGAAACCCTTCTGGAGCCAGAAAGCTCGCTTCGGAAAACGCCTCCTGGCCTTGCCGAGAAAAGGTGTCGTGGTCTACCATCGGATCAGTGATCCAACGCACCTCGCCTAAGGATCGTATTTGCTCTACATGCTCCGCTTCGAAAGGAGCCGTCGAGTGCACGATAAGCCCGCCGGATTCCAACCGGATCACTGTAACATTTCTGCCAATGTTCGCCCCGAGCGCTTTCAGCTCGAAAGGCAAAACCCATATGTTTTCTGCCAAATTCTTCATACTCCTTTTCCTCAATTGTTGGTTCTCTACTAGCGACAACGAACCAGCCCCGCTATACAAAGCGCCTAAAAACGATCAGCCGGAAGCGCCGAGCACATCGGAGACTCAATCTTCGATTTGCCACCAAAAGGATCTCGGGAAGGTGCTTTTAGCCGTCCTCACATTACGGAAAGCAGGACCGCGGTTTACCGAAGAACCAAATCGGAGTTACCGAATGCTATTTTGATTGGCGAAAGCGAAATGGCATGACAAACGCATTGGCTGCGTTTCAGCGACTCCAACACTCCGCTGCCTATGGTAGGTATCGATGCCGTTGGATGTCTCTACTTCATTCGAGGATACACACATGACCTGGCAAATCGCCTGCGTTTTTCTACTGCTCATCGTGATGCTCGCGAGCTTCGCTTGGGAAAAGATCCCAAACGAACTCACAGCCATGATCGCCCTTTCTTTGCTATTAGTGTTGGGGATTCTACCGACCCACGAAGCGCTCGCGGTTTTCGCAAATCCGGCTCCTATTACCGTTGGAGCCATGTTTATAATAAGCGCTGCTCTTGAACGATGCGGTGCCATGCAATACATTGGAGCCTGGCTTCAGTCGATTCCCAACCTGACACCAGGCAAGGCACTGCTGCTCCTAATCCTCATCGTTGCCGCGGCGTCCGCGTTCATCAATAACACGCCTGTCGTCATCGTCTTTCTTCCGATTGCCCTGAGCTTAGCAAAACAAGCGAGTATTTCTGCATCCAAACTTTTAATACCACTTTCTTACGCCTCAATTTTTGGGGGCTCCTGCACCCTGATCGGAACCAGTACCAATATCGTCGTGAGCTCAATCGCGGTGCAGCGGGGACTATCTCCCATATCTATGTTCGAGCTCGCCTGGGTAGGACTTCCTCTGCTAATTGCGGGTACTCTCTACCTACTCACGGTGGGATACCGAATCATTCCCACTCGAGAAACTACCTCCGACATCCTCTCGCAAACGGACTCCCGCGAATATATACTCGAAGCTTTCGTGGAAACAGGGTCTCCATTGGAAGGCAGACAGCTTTTCGAGCTCGAATCCTATCGCTCCAGCCACGTGCGGGCTCTGGAAATATTCCGAGAGGGAGTGACGCCGTTAGCGGAAGCGGAACGCGTCACCCTCCAGCTCGGCGACCGTGTCCTCCTAGCCGCCTCTGTCCCCACATTAGACAAAGCCAAGGAGGGTGCTCTTGCAGAGACACAGCTCCTCTCAGATCTTGGCCTTGCCTACATAACGACCCGCCATGGAAAATTCGTCGAAGTTGCCCTCAGGGAAAATACCCCGTTTTCTGGATACACCTTAGCGGAACTCAACTTCCAGAACCGCTTCGCTCTTACCCCAGTGGCCCTACACCGGCGCGGGCACATTGTACGGTCTAGCCTTCGGACGACGCCGATTCGCGAGGGAGATATACTCCTACTTCGCGGCAGCCAAGAAGCCATAGAAAACCTCGGAAAACAACCCGAATTTGTGGTTCTCGACGAACCCCTCAACCTACCCGATAAAAACCGTATCAACCTATTCATTACGCTCGCTACCATAGCAGGCGTCATCGGAGCCTCATCTTTAAACCTCATGCCGATCGCGGGTGCAGCCATCATCGGCTCTACGTTTCTTATGGCCACCGGCTGCCTACAAATTAGAGACGCCTATCGCTCCATAAATTGGCCCATCCTTTTTCTTATTTTCGCGATGCTTGGCGTCGGTCGCGCAGTGGAAGTCAGCGGTGCTTCCGATCTCATCGCCGGCACCTTAGTGAGAGGAATCGCCACACTTTCTAACGAGGCCTGGCAGCCGATACTCCTACTAGCAGGGGTCTACCTTCTGACTACGGTGCTCACGGAAATTCTCTCGAACAACGCAGTAGCGGTCCTTTTGACAACGCTTGCTATCGGAGCGGCCGAGACGCTCGGTGTCGACGCTCGTCCTTACATCATTGCCGTGGCCATGGGAGCTTCGGCCAGCTTCGCTACACCGATCGGATACCAAACAAACACTTACGTGCACGGCGTTGGCGGCTACCGCTTCGCCGACTTCCTCAAGGTCGGCATTCCTCTCAACCTGATTGCGTTCGTCGTCACCATCGTAATCGTGCCCTTCATTTGGCCCCTTCGTTGAAAGTGCGCGGCACTCCAGCTTCACCCCCCCACAGCATCCACTCCTGCCTTTTATTTCTTGGCCAGAAGCCGATAGCGCCTAGTCATATACCCATGACAGGCCGAATCCCAATCAAGCAACGGACCTACTACGTCCTCAGCCTCGGCACTCTCATCGCCTCAGTAGCAATCGCCAGCAATCTGTATCCAACTTTCTACGACTGGCAGTACACCGTTGTTTCCGCTCTCGCCTCCTCCAAGCACAACCCACAAGGTTATGCTTACCTTTCGGCCGGCATTTCCATTTCCATGGCGTTCCTCTTTCCCTACGCAGCGGGTCTAACCGTTTTGAAACCCGGAGAAAAGAGGAGTGTACGCGCCTTGAAGACCGGAATCATCTTCGGAATTCTGACTGGCGTCGAATCCCTAGCGACACCCGGTTGGCCCGCTTCTCTCGACAAGGTCCACGAAGCTTTAGCCCTCTTCTGTTTTCTTTTTACTTACGGAGGGATACTCGGCTACGCGATCTCGCGGGCGAAATCGAATCGGAGCTTAATCTGGCCGGCGGCCGTCATCGTCGCACCTATTGCCGCCATAGGCATATGCCAACTTTCGCTGTATCTGGGCCAGAGAGACCTCGGCTGGGTAGACCAAAGCTGGCGAGACATGGGCATACCCCTATGGCAAAGCTTCGCCTTCTGGCAGTGGATAGCACTCTGGAGCCTGTGGGCTGCCGCAGGCATGATCGGCTTTCTGTCGCCACGCACAGACTAGCCTTCACTATTGCGTGCAACTCCTATGAAACAGGACCTTCGATCTCTGCTCCATTTTACGCCTTCGCGTGGCCTCTCGGATCGTTCGGCTAAGAGACTAATCTTAGATCAAACGTTAAACTGATCCTACCCGCCGCGCTAGCAGGCTGGACGGGCCTCCGAGACGGCCATGCAATCGAGCGACACATCCAAACTATTCAGCCAGGCAGGAAAGGTGGTCAAAGTTGGACTGGTCTGGACAGCAGCCCTCTTTCAAAGAGATATGAGCGCCCGCACTATCGCTACCTTTGATAATGCCATCGAGTTCCGCAACTGGACTGTCGTGAACGACACCGTCATGGGAGGCGTATCCCAAAGCATATTTGAGCAAACTAGCTATGGGAACTTACTCTTCTCGGGAGAGCTCTCCCTAGAAAACAATGGTGGCTTTGTATCCATTCGAAACCGACCCCAGCCCCTGGACCTGCGGAAAGGCAGCGAAATCAAACTGCGCGTACGCGGCGACGGACGAACCTACTACTTCGATCTTCGTCCGAGCAATCAACGCATGGCCGGCTCCTTCCGCACCGCCTTCGCGACCAAAGACGACGAATGGCAAGAAATCAGCCTCCCTCTGACATCGTTCGCCGCCCAATCCTTTGGACGTCCCCAGCCGAAGGTGAATCTCGACCCCGAAACGATCACCTCTATCGGATTCACGCTGTCCGACAAAAAGCCGGGCCCATTCCATCTCGAGGTTGACTACGTTGAAAGCGAATCCCCCACAACGAGCACACGGGCCGAGGAGCCTCTCCGAACACCCCGCTCTTCCGATTCGGTTGAACAAAAGCTACAGCTCATATCACTAGCCATCGAACGAGGCGTCCCACTTTTCAACGACGGCAACCCCGCCGCCTGTGCCGCAATCTACGAGGTAGCATGCACCGCACTTATCGCACTTCCAGGCACAAACGATTCCGAGGCAGCAAACCTGCGAGTAGCCCTTCGCGAAACAGAAACGACTGATAATCCAGTCAAAAAAGCATGGATTCTGCGCTACGCCCTTGACGCTAGTCTGGCGCGACTCGTTGACCAGCAGCCTTAGCCTGCTTCGAGCAAAAGCGACACCCATCAAAAGCGTATCCAAAAACCGCTACACGCCTAGACGATCCATCGCTCTTGAATCCACTTCAAGAGCCCTTCCAGCGATTCCCTGTTTAGCTCATGCCGCAAAGGATGCTCGCTAGGGGTTCCTGCCAAAGGGAAAAACGCAGCCGTGCACAATACGAGGTAACGCGCCTCCGCTTCAGGTTTGGAACTGACACGAATTCCAATGCTCCCGGCTGCTACACGACAACCGAGAAGATATCGTAAGCCTGTGGGTACAAATCGTCACAGCAGTGTGCCGAGAGGTCGAAGTGGACTTGGACAGCTACTGGTTCGTCGACGCAAGAAAGGCTCCCCAGTTTACCAGCGAAGTCGACCTCGACGAGCTCGCAAAACACTACCACCGAGCCACCCTCGAAAGCCTGGTTCGGACCCACCTAGAAAACTCCACGGTCTATCGTAGCTACACGAATTCGGTAATCATGAACGCAGGCAAATCGGAGATCCTTCTTTTGCTTCCGCGCTATCGCGCCGGCCAATGGTGAACGCCAGGAGGAATTTGACACGATGGAGAAAGAGGCGGAAGCCGCGTACCGCAATGTGTATCCAAAAGCTTACATACGCTGGATTGACTCCGACCTGATGGCTCTGCGAGGAGGAGCCCTCCACTGTGCAAGCATGACCGTTCCGCTGCCCTAAGGAATAGAATTTGCTTACGGTTACCGCCGGCAGGCCGAGAATCCAGCCGAACTCGTATCGGACACCTCTCGGAAAATGCTCTCGCACTTCGAGAACTCCCTGCTAACCCATTCGCCATTCCTCCCTATGTCTATTAACGATTCCAAAGCTCCCCCTCCTGCCACCCATCGTGCTCACCTAATCAAGAAAATCGGCCCCGGCATCCTGATGGCCGGCGCCGCCATCGGCGTCTCCCATATCGTTCAATCGACTCGAGCAGGCGCTACCTATGGCATCGGACTCGTGTGGCTGGTGCTCGTGGTCAATCTCCTCAAGTACCCGTTTTTCGAAGCGGGACATCGCTACACCGTCGCCACAGGCGAGACCTTGCTACACGGCTACCGTCGTCTTGGACCAGCTTTTCTCTACGCTTTTCTCGCTCTCAACACCTTTACCGCGATCATCAGCATCGCTGGCACCACCTTTGTCACCGCCATCCTCACACCCAAGATTCCCGGCCTTGAATCCCTTACCCCAACCCAAATCAGTGCCTTGCTGCTCGTAGCAATCTTCCTGTTGGTGAGCATCGGCCAATACAAATGGCTCAGTCGTATCATCAAACTGATGATGACGGTACTCTTCTTCGCAACAGTTGCCGCGTTCCTACGCTCAATCGGAAATGCGAACCAACCTGTACCGGATTCCGTTCCGACCGAATTTTGGGCGGTCGCATCCCTACCGTTCCTGATAGCCCTCATGGGCTGGATGCCCGCGCCAATCGAATTGTCCGTCTGGCAGTCCCTTTGGATACAAGCTTCGGAGAAGGAAAACAAGGAGCGCACCAGCCGCGCCGAGGGTAGCGTCGATTTCCACGTCGGCTACATCATGACAGCCTTGCTCGCGGCCATGTTCGTCGCCCTAGGGGCCTGGGTCATGTACGGCAGCGGTGAATCCTACGCGAGCTCCAGCGTTGGCTTCACCCAGCAATTCGTCTCCCTCTACACCTCGAAACTCGGAGCGTGGACTGCTCCCATTATTTCCGCAGCCGCATTCACGACCTTGCTCTCGACAACTATCACCGTGGTCGATGCCTACCCGCGCTCGTTGGCCGCCGCCCTTCGAGTAGCCCAACCGCAGCTGGGTGGAACGGAACGAAAAACGCACATGCTAATGATCCTCGCCACTAGCATGGCAGGCTGGCTGATCATCGCCTATTCCGCCCAAAATCTCACCACACTGATCGACCTTATCACCACCGCCGCATTCCTTACGGCTCCCGTTTTCGCCTACCTCAATCTCCGCCTCGCACTCTCTGAACATCTACCAGAGGAATACCGACCGGGACTCCTCTACAAGGCGATCAGTTGGACTGGCTTTGCTTACCTCGTCGGCTTCTCGCTCCTCTTCCTCTGGCAACGCTTCCTCACCTAAGAGTGTTTTACACTCTCCCCTAGACCCACAAATCCGTCTACTGGATACCTTTCTCGTACTCAGCGAGCTACGAGTGACCCTAGGATTCGACGGCCCTTGAACGAAGGGTCCCGTCCGAAAAAATACCCCTGCAGCTGGGCTGAAGCCACCGACTACCGTAGTCTTGGCTGCGCTCTACCGTATTTCGCCGCGTTACGAAGTAAGCGAAAATCCGCTAGTATTTGCCGCCTGAAGTGAACGGAACCTCTGTGCGTCGAAACCCAGCAAGAGGCCGTCCAACTAATCCAACCCACCATACACATAAAACTTGTCTCCCTACCATTCGATCGCCGAAGTATCGCGGCGACTCTGCTCTTCCTGCTAGCGGGGTTGTTCTCCAACACATTCGCCGCCACCCCACCTTCACAAATGTATCCGGGATTTGGCGACTACGTTCGCCCTACCTCTACGAATTCCCCCCCGAAGCCCAGAAGCTCTTCGACCAAGGTATCCAGCCGACCAACTTTCACGTCTTGATTCGCTTCGGAAATTGGGAAGACATCCTAGAGGAACCTGCCTATCCAGAAGGTTGATTCACTAGCAATGCGGTTCGCCACTACGCCCGCTCCGTTTCCTACTCCGCAACCGGACGAACAGCCCTCGCTCGCTTCGAGATGAAAGCATTCGATAGAGCCGTTAAACTCATTCCAGATGACTGCTACATACCAAAAGCTAAACCAACCTAATAATGAAAACCTGTTCACAATAATCGCGTTCGCATCCATACTATCACTACAAGCCAGCGCTTCCCAAGACTCTTCAGAGTTGGAAAACGGCCCGAAGCAGCGCCGCATCGAAACATCCATAACAGTTTCCCATCAAGAACCAGCCAATGTCCGAGTTCGCCAAGGCAGTACGGTACTGAAACATGAAAACGAGCTCGATCCCCGAGGTCATCCAACCTCGCCATGAGCACGGAAAGCGACAGACGCTTTACCCTCTCGAGGCAATATTCGAGCGGACTCCCGCATCCAAAAGGATAATCATTCTCGGCCGGCGAACCCTGTTCGTCCGCCTCTTCTATTTCGCACAGCGAATCGTACTCGAAACTGGGAGTATACACGTAGTTGTAAAAAAGACGGCATGCCAAGATTGAGGTTAAAGGCTCTTGTTTTGCAATACATTGATTATTAATGGATTAAAGATCTAAAAACTCATCATAAGACCTCACTCGAGCTGATGTTTCTCGAGCCCACCGAATTGGGCTTTAGGCGTGCGCTAGAGCAGCTCGCCTGCTAGAGATTTAGCATGACCGACCACACCTATTCACTACCCCTCAAGCGAATTCTTGTAGCGTTTTCGCTCCTACTAACCTCTTCCGCGTTCGGCGGTTACGTCTACGAATTCCAAGAATCCGAAAGCGGGACTAGTACTAGCCTGATGGTAGAGGGCAGCAAGTTGCGAGTCACGACCGGCGCCGACCAAAACTCAGACATGATCTATGACACTTCCACCTCCACCATGATCATACTCGAACACGACCGTAAGCGCTACATGGAACTGGACAAGGCCACCCTCGACGACCTTAGCCGACAGATCGAGGACGCCATGGCGGAAATGGAAAAACAGCTCGCCAGCATGCCTCCCGCTCAACGCAAAATGATGGAAGGCTTGATGAAGGGAAAAATGGGAGGCGCGGAACAAACCTTGCCCGAACTCTCGTTCGATCGTACTGGCGATACGAATACAATATCGGGTTACGACGTTGAGAAGGTGGTCGTCCTTGAAGACGGATCCCCTGCTCGCGAGCTTTGGGTCGCTGATTGGGACGATGTCGAAGGAAGCGAAGAACTGATAACTGCTCTCACGTCGATGGGCGAAATGCTCAACAACATGACCAAAGCCTTTTCTAAGGGCCCTTTGGCAGGCATGATGAAAAACCGGGCAAATAACAATTGGTACGGACGTATTGAAGATATTGGGGGCATACCTGTCGCCTACTCCGAACTGGGTGGAAAGGCTAAGCAAAGCCAGACGACACTCTCAAGAGTCGAAGAACGTGACTTCGAAGCTAACTTTTTCGAAATACCCAAAGGTTACAAAAAACAGAAAATGAAGTAGGAGAAGCAAGCACCTCAAGCCAGCGCTTGCCACCAAGCATTGGCTAGTCTGTGTTGCCGGGCTATGAAGCCCAACATCACGCTCGCTGAGACCATTACGCCCAACGGCGGCCGCATGACACTCGTCGAGCACGACGGGAGCTTTTGTATCCGGGTAAACGGACAGCAACTCATGCACTCTATGGTTGCGACCTCCGAGATCCTTCTCGGCACCTTAGGCTGCGAGCGACACGCTACGGAGGGACTAGAAGCAAAAGTTCTGATCGGAGGACTCGGACTCGGCTTCACTCTCAAAAGCGTGCTTCAAGCTACCCCATCCCAAGCGAGAGTGCACGTTGCGGAGCTATTTCCCGAAATCGTAGATTGGAACCGGACCTTTATGAAAGGTCTAAATGGCGATGCCCTCGACGACATGCGAGTCGAAGTCCTGATCGAAGACGTTCGAGCTGTGATCGCTCGGGCAGCAAGCGACCCGTACGACGTGATCGCCCTCGATATCGACAACGACACGACTGCCATGGTCGACAATAAGAACAACAAACTCTACGAGGTCGGAGGAATGCGGGAGATCTGGAGAGCCATGGCGCCTGACGGACGCGCTGCGATTTGGTCTGCCTGCCCAGATGCCGTGATCGAGCGCCGCCTCAAGAAAGTCGGATTCAAGGTACAAGCAGTCCCAGCCAAGGTCAGTGCTTCGTCCAAGCGAGAGGCCTACATGATCTATGTGGCGGACAAGCCAGCGCGGTAGCAAATCATTATAGAATGTTAGCTGCATTATACAAAGAACATGCCCATCGGCACTCCCCGATTCATGACCTCTGGCACATGACAGACGGAGGCTGGTTTGGTAAAACTAGCCTATGATTCGCCTAACCAAATTCCTCCACACGATCCTCCTCCTAGGAGCCGTCGCATTCGCAGTCACTGCTCAGGCCCAGATGCCTGACGTTAAAGAGCCAGTTCAATCCGCGATGCAAAGCGTTTCCGTAATGGCAGGGGATTGGACCGGCTCTAGTTGGACCGTGTCTCCGGACGGCTCGCGCAAGAACGCCCAAATGCATGAGACTATCCAATGGAAACTAGAGAATACCGTCCTGCTCATCGAAGGCGTCGGGAAAAACGAGCAAGGTGATAACGCACACCACGCGCTTGGCATTTTAAGCTTCGAGCCCTTTTCCAAAACCTACCAACTCAACTCCCACATTGCTGAAGGCTTAAGCACCACCGCGAGCTTCGAGGTGGTTCTACCCAACGAGAAGTTCTTATGGGGATACGAAGTACCCGGCGGAGAGATTCGCTTCACGATCACGTTGTCGCAGAACGGAACCCACTGGCACGAAAAAGGTGAGTTCTCACCCGACGGCACGAACTGGTATCCGACTATGGAAATGAACCTGGACAAAGAGTAGAGCTCTCGCTGCTCTCTTCGGGAAGATCCAAGTGCATATCTCGACGCTACCGAGGTGCAACTTGACGATCGTGCGGAGACATGCTGGTTAGAAATCGTTTAGATCCGGGACTGCTTACTCGAACCGCGACTATAGTGGATTCGCTTAACCGACTTTCTCCAACTCGACTCAACCGCGCTGCCATGCCTACCCAACCCTGCCCTGATTGCTCGCAACCGCTATCCGAAAAGGCGAGGTCTTGCCCCAACTGTGGTTACCCGCAAATCGAAGCGTCCCCTTCCTCGGCCAGCGCAAGCGGGTGGAAAGCGGTCATGAAAGCTCGCACCCCAATAAACGTCTTCGCCTTGGCAATGATGGCCTGTTCCTCGATCTTCGGCGCCTGCGCCACCCAGCTCGGAGAAGATGCCCTAACCGCCTTCACTTACGCTCTCCATATTTTTCTCGCCGTCTCCGGCATGTTCTTCGTCTGCCTGATCTTCTGCCGATCCAGCATTTACCATCCAGACGAGCTCGCAAACGCCCAAAAGAACGGCCTGTCGATTCCTCCCGACCGTCCTGTCGTCGCTGCAATACTGATCGGTGTAATGATTACTGGATACGCGACTTACCAAATCCTCAGCGAGTAGCCAGTGGTGAACCTAGCCGATATCCGGTAACGAGAAACGGCCCCATCTCAGCGCAGACCTTCTAGAAGTCGAATGACGGGCGTTACGGCATTATCGCTTCAGATCGATAGTTTACTTGGGAAGGCCGGCCAAGGTGGATGCCCTCATCCTGAAACCGGAGCTTGATTCCGCGTTGCACATCCCACGTCATGCGCATGGCCGTGGGAAGATCCTTCGCCCAGAGCGGTACGCGAAAGTTGACCATGCTGTTGTTGAAGTCGAGCAGTTGAACATCCACCAATGGCTGCCCACCCGCCTTCTCCTCCTCTGTTCGAAAGTCTAGCAGGTCCTTGTGAGCGGCGGCGACCTCCAGAATGATACTCTCCGCTCTTTTCAAATCCGACTCGAAGTCGATACTGATAAACATGAATTTCTGAGCCGTTTCATCGCGAATCGACCAGTTGATTATCGGTTCCGTATCGATCACCGAGTTAGGATAGATCAGCCGCTTGTTCTCCAAAGCACGGATAACCGTGTGCCGCAATGTGATGTCCTCGATCGTCCCAATTTCCCCCTGTATCTTGATGATGTCATCAACTCGAAAAGGCTTAAAAAGAACGATGAAGATACCACTGACGATATTGGAAAACGCTTTCTGCGAAGCGAAACCGATAATCGCTGCTAGGATACTCGCTCCCGCGAAAAAACCGACCGCTAAAGATCGGAGCGGCGGAATGCTGTAGACGATTACCACCGATCCGAGAACGAATATCGTGGCAGAAACCGCATTCCTTAAAAAAGCGATTCCCGTTCGGCGCTCACTGTTCATCGCCTTGCGAAGATTTCGCTCGAAAAGTCGTCGAGCAGTGAAGTTCGTCGCGATCGCAACCAGTAGCACCACCAAGATGTTTACCGCAATGTTGTAAGGAATCCTATCCAGCCATGCCTGCCAATCCATGCCCTTCTAAAGCCAAATCCGCGCCACCTCCAGAATCCCCTCCAGCCGACTTTCTTCCTACATTCTATTTACCTAAATTCACCGACTTTCTCTCCAATTCAGCGATAGCCTTCTAAAAAGAGAACGCCTCTAAACTTGTGAGCTCGGACGGCTCTGCCTAGCGTTCCAGCCTAATGTCCACCTTTTACCGGACACCGCTGATTTCTAGGCCTTCGTCTACCCTCTTAACACTTTAGCTATGATCCAAAACCCTATCCTTCCTGGCTTCAATCCTGACCCCTCCATCGTTCGTGTCGGCGACGACTACTACATCGCCACCTCCACATTCGAATGGTTTCCGGGCGTGCAAATCCACCACTCTCGAGACCTGGCAAACTGGGAGCTGATCACTCGGCCGCTCGACCGCTCTAACCAGCTGGACATGATCGGTAACCCAGACTCCGGCGGCGTTTGGGCTCCATGCCTCAGCCACTGCGACGGCATCTTCTACCTCATCTACACGGATGTGAAACAATGGACAGGGACCCGCCACAAGATCACTCACAATTACCTCGTCACCGCCATCGATATCCGGGGGCCTTGGTCGGACCCCATCTACCTCGACTCCAGCGGATTCGACGCCTCCTTGTTTCACGACTCGGATGGTCACAAATGGTATCTGAGCATGATCTGGGACCATCGCCTCGATCGTAACCAATTCGCCGGCACCCTCTTGCAAGAGTTCGATCCGGAAACAAAAAAACTAGTCGGTCCACAAAGAAACATTTTTAAAGGTAGTGACCTCAAGCTAACCGAAGGCCCTCACTTGTACCAAAAGGATGGATACTACTATCTACTAACCGCAGAAGGCGGAACTAGTTACGAACATGCCGTCACCATGGCTCGCTCGAAGGGCATTTACGGCCCCTACGAAATCGATCCAGACAACCCTTTTATCACCTCCCGATACGATCCAGAAGCAAAACTGCAAAAAGCAGGGCATTCTTCCCTCGTCGACACACCCGCCGGCGAATGGTACGCCGTGCATTTGTGCGGACGCCCTATCCACGTAGATTCTGGCTCGTCACGGGAAAACAAAGACAGTATCTCTCAACGAACGATCAAGCCCGAACAGGCCCGGCGCTGTATCCTAGGCAGAGAGACCGCCATCCAAAAAGTAGATTGGCCCGAAGGGGGATGGCCCAAACTGGCACACGGCACATGCGTCCCTGCAGAGACTATCGAGTCACTATCTACCTCGTATGGAACGAACCGCTCCCTAAGAGACGATTTCGAGGACGATAAACTCAATATCCATTTCCAAAGCCTAAGACGTCCTATCGAGCCTAGCTGGCTCGATCTCAAAGCAAGACCCGGCTGGCTGCGCCTGCGCGGAGAAGAGCCGACCACCAGCAACTTTCGCCAAAGCCTCGTCGCTCGCCGTATCCAGTCGCTTAACACGCAAACGACCACATCGGTCGAATTCTACCCGAAGAATTTCAAACACGCAGCAGGCCTCATCGCATACTACGACACAGGCAATCACTACTACCTGCATATTTCTAGCGACGAAGAGCGCGGCCGCCACCTAGCGATCATCCGCTACGACGCCGGGGTATACAGCGAGTTCCCAGAATCTGCAGTACCCCTCTTCCAAGAAACAGAGATCTACCTGCGTGTATCCATAAAATCCGGGCAACTCCAGTTTTCGTATTCCTACAACCAAGGCGAGTGGACAAACATCGGTCCCACCTTCGACAGCACGATCCTCTCCGACGACTACCACACCCTCGGCTTCACCGGAGCGTTCGTCGGAGTTTGCGCACAGGACTTAAGCGGACAGCGACTGCACGCAGATTTCGACTGGTTCGACTATCAGGAGCTTTAGCAGAAGCGCATCCAGCATCTTGATACTAAGCGACCCTTTTAGGCCAATGTCTTGCGTTCGGCCAAGGCTATTTCGATCTCAGCAACCTTTGCTCGATTTAACGGATAGCAAACCAACGCGATTCCCTTGCCTACGGCGAAAAGCGCTGGGATGACCGAGAACATCAAGCTGATTCCAAGCAATGAAGATTCGCTCTGCTGCTCGTTCGCGACGAATCCAAATGAGCCCAGCACCCAGCCTGCCAAAGTTCCCGCAATCATAGAGCCGGTCTTAAGAGCGAAGAGCGTAGCCGAGTGGATCAGCCCCGTCGAACGCCGACCAAAAGTATACTCCCCATAATCAGCCACGTCGCCATACATCGCCCAAACCAATGCTGATGTCGGCCCCATCGTGAAAGCTGCCAAAGCGTTTACTGCGAGCATCAGACCATAGTTGCTGGCTGGGATAAAATAGAACGCCACCAAACAAGCCGCAGTCGTAAAGGTCAGCACAATGGAAAGGGTGCGTTTGTCGAAGCGGCGAACGACGAAGCCCATCGCCAAAACGCCCATCATCATCATGAACATGCTAGAGCTGAGGAAAAAAGTAGACTTGTCGAAAATCCAGATAAACAAGTCATCACCAGTGCCAGCCACATACTTGAAGTAATGAATCGTCACCGAATTTCGCATGATGATGAAGGTCGTCGAGAACATGGCTGCCACGAACAAAATGATCCAGGGCTTGTTTCGAAACAGCTCTCCAATCTCACCCCGGATGTTGTTGACCTGACCCTTTGGAGGCTGAACGCGCTCCTTCGTTGTGGCAAAGGTGGTCCAAAAGAGCAGAATCGAAAGGCCAGCGAAAATCGCCATGGTATATTGAAATCCTGCAACCTCATCATCTCCTCCTAGCTCCTTGACCAAGGGACGTACCAACAGCGAGATCAGCAAGCCGCCTCCGAACGCGCAAACGAAACGATAGGTCGATGCCAAAGTACGGGCTTGAGAAGACGGGCTGATCACTCCCATCAATGACGAATACGGTACGTTAATTGCAGTATACGCCACTAACATCAGAACATAGGTTGCGGTGGCGTAGACGATTTTCCCGGTAGGGCCCAAGTCGGGATTCGCAAAAATCAGGTAACCACAAAACCCATACGGTATCGCCATCCACAAAAGGTAAGGACGATATTTGCCCCATCTCGTTTGGGTCCGGTCAGCAATCACACCCATGATCGGGTCATTCGCAGCATCGAAGAATCGTACGACGAAAAACATAGTCCCAACCACAGCTGGAGCGATACCAAACACATCCGTATAATAGTAGAAGAGGAATATGCTAAACGTCTGGAAGAACAGGTTGGAAGCCATGTCTCCCAATCCGAATCCGAGGTTTTCGAGGAAGGACAACTTATCGCCGTTTTCTCGACGGCGCGGGGAAGTTTCTTGGGGCATCTCGCGACCCTAAGTAGTAGGATCAATCAATCAAGTTCAGTAATTACTCTAAATAAAGAGTATTAGATGAGCGAATGAGAAATCGCCTCACTAGAACCCTCCGATATTTCCCTAGCCAAAGCCCCCCCCCAGTCCACCTGTCTCCACTACCTAGGTGCCTGAGAAAGAAGGTTTGCACCGCGAAGGAACCCTCTACGGCCTTGCTCACCTCTCAATTTCACAGTAACTTAGTTGACCTCGAAAACTGCGGTTGCGGAGATGTCGCCACCTACGAGCGGAAGGCCCTCAAAGCAAAGTACAACCCCAAAGCATCAAAACGAATCCGTATTGCGAACCAAAAGCGCTCTTTGCCAGTCCTGCGCGATAGCCTACTGCTCCCACTTTGCATCACTAAGAAAGACCTCTTCACCAACAACAAAGAGCTGCAAGCGTTCGCCCAGAAACTACATGTTGACACTGAAGAATACGAGGATCGCAGAGACTTCGAAAAGGAGGTCCACAAACACTTCGATCTCTTCAAGTACCTCCGACGCAACCGCGCCCTATTCCGAACCCTCGGCTGCTACATGGTCCGAAGAGCCTCAATTTTCCCCACACCATCAGACGAAATCTTCTCCTCGCCACCTTCCAGGTCATTGAAAAATATCCAGGAAGCGAAGAGAAAAGATCATCACCTTCGCCCCAAACGGCTCTGCTGTAGGCTAGCCAGGTTAGAAGGCGTCACCGCCTTGCTAGGCGCCTAACGACGAACAACAAACCGAGAACCACAGGTGCAAATCCTCGCAATGAGGCATCCGAGACGGCTTGTGGAGACCGTCGCTTCCCGTAGATCGCCTGGATGCCAGCGATGTCATCTTGCAAAAGGTAACCTGTGTCGCTTCCCGAGAACCTATTCCCTATTGTGGGATTCATGATGGCGTCAGCTTCGAACTCGTGCCCCAAGCCCAACGAGTGGCCAATCTCGTGAACGAGTACCTCCAATACGTCCAATTCGAATGGATCATCGCCAACTCCCGTATTCTTCCCCCACACGTACGGATCGTTGATGTTGTTGGCAAAAAAGATGTCTCCGGATAAAGCGTCGTCAATCGAAGCCGGGTAAAAAGCGATGGCGCTAGCGTACAAGGGATCGAAAGTTCGGTATCCGATCTCGATGTTGGAATAATGGTGCGAAACCGGGGAATCGACCTCGACGAAAGCCAAGGGGGCCACTCCACTCCAAAGTCCAAACGCTTCGACAACGATCTCCTTCAACTCTGAATTCGGAAGCACCGTATTAAAGCCACCGTCCAACAAGTTCGAGAAACTGTAGGAAACCTCAATCTCCGTGCCTAACCCATCCGGTTGGGGCCATTTGTATCCTGACAGTGTGTAGGATGACGATAACTGGCATCCAGCTAGAAAAACGTAGCAAAGCAGGCAGTTAAAAAAGAATCGTGGAGTCGGAAGCATTAGAGAGATACCTATCACGATTACCTATCGACTTCTAACATGAAAGCAAATTCTCGAAGCGATTTCCCGAGGCTTTGTATTTGAAATAAAAAGACAAAACGGACGCTGCCCTAGGTCTCGAGTCGCTAGACACCTACGTGGAACGTTAGAAAGAAGCGAGGCTCAATCGATATCGATACTAAGCAGACGCCAACGCTGCTCACGATAGACTAAGCGCGCAGAAAACTCCGCGGTAAATCCGCTCGTCGTCTCCAATCTTCCTTCGAGCGAGAGATTCGGACCTCGGTATCCGTTTTCCTTGAGCTCGTATCCATAAATATCTTTCGAGATAGAGACATATTCAGAGAAGTGAGGCCGCTTCTGCTCAAAGTAGCTTTCGATCTCCCGTTCAGCCTTGCGTGGACTGGTCTCGTACATGTCGAGCAATTGAGCGCCCCTGCGTGCGTCATCCTCTTTACCTGCCAACATGAAACGATCAAGGGTTTCGACCGCGCCCGCCAGCTCCTCAGGCAAGACTTGACCCCGTAGAGCAGAACATCCTAGGACAACTCCCACCACTAGCCATAGTATCGAAAAGGAATCATGTCTTGAGAAACGCCTTACCTTCCCCTTCTTCACAAAACTTTGGCGGCAGCATCGATGGCTTCGACCAACCGATCGAGATGACGCAGTGGCGTGGGTAATCCTGGTGTGATGCGAACGCCACTGGCGACGGGATGACTTTGAATGGGAGCCGTCAGAATGGAATAACGATCATACAAAAACTCGCCGAGACTCTTCGCGTCCGAGCCGCGGATTCCCACATTTGCAATTGCCCCGTGACGAGCCGGATCCTCAGGCGTCTTCAGCACCACGCGATCGTGATCGCGAAAATGGCTCGTCCAATAAGTATTGAGAAAGCGGAGACGCTCGTATTTCTCTGCAGATCCGATCGCGTCGTGGTAGCGAATCGCCTCGCGGAGACCACGATGGTGATTGTAAGGACGGGTTCCGAGACGTTCCAGCTTACGGATATCGTCATCGTCGCGAGCCGTGTCCCCCATCAGACCCCAGAGTTTCGCGATCTTGTCCTTTTTGACATAAAGCATGCCGAGTCCCACCGGCGAGCACAGCCATTTGTGCAGACTCGTCCCGAGATAGTCGCAATTTAGATCCGAAACCTTGTAATCCACATGGGCGAAGGCATGTGCCGAATCCACAATCACCTCCACCCCTTTCGCGTGGGCCATGTCGCAAATCTTGCGTACAGGTAAGATATGCCCGGTCAGGTTGACCATATGGGTTACATGCAGAGCCTTCGTGCGAGGCGAAATCCCGGCCTCGAAAGCCGCCACCACGTCATCATCGCTCTTCGGATGCAGGGGAATCGAGACCTGCTTCAACACAACGCCAAAACGTTCCTGCTTCTGCCGCAATGCCTCCACCATACTTCCGTAGTCTTGGTCCGAATACACGATTTCATCCCCTTCCTCGAGATCGAGACCTTGAATAATGATGTTCATCGATTCCGTGGTGTTTCGAGTAATACAAATCTCGTCAGGACTCACCCCAGCGAACTCAGCGAGGTCAGATCGGGTCGCCTCAAGCTCATCCCGCATCTCGCGACGCATGAAATACGACGCTCGAGCATTGATCTCGCTCGATCCCTTTTGCTCGGCCTGTAGCACCGGTAGCGGAGCGGGACAAAAGTACCCGTACTCGAGGTTTATGAAATCTGGAGCGGGAGCAAACTCGCGCCGACGGTCTCGCCAAAAGGTTTCGTCCTTGGACAAATCCGCCGCTAGCTCGACACCTCTCTCGAAGCGTGTTGGTATGTCCGCCGCCCTGGCTGGATGGGCCAACAATCCAGTCCCCATCACAGCGCTTCCCAATACTCCCGTACGCAAAAAATCTCTCCGTTCCATAAGCCGCAGGGAAGCAAGACTCGCACCAGTAAATGCCAGTGATGAGAATCGATCAGAATCGAGCCGCGGCTTCGGAAAATCTAGCTCATTTAGCCTTGGTTAGCGACGATCGACTGCAGGGCATCACCTATTCGCTCGATCCCGTTCAACTCGGTAGTCCAGGAAACAGGCAGACGGCCGTACCCTCCCTCAGCAGCGATCAATATTGCCAACAACATCCCCCGCGCTGCGCTATCTCCCCCCACTAACGCGTTTTGCTCGAGCATTTTCACAGGATCATCTTGATACTTCAATGCAAGCCAGACCGTTAATGGCAGCGCATTCGACACGTCACAATTTTGACCGAAACGAAACGCCATATCGAGCGCTCCCTCCTCAGGTTCCCAAAGCCCCTGACGGAAAAGTGCCTCGATGGCTTCACTGGTTTCCACAGCAGCCAAAGAAAATGCGCTCTTCAGCTTGTGCCCTTCTCTCTGGTAGAAGCTGGCACGGGTGAAAAACTCGGCAGCATCGACCACCAACGAATCTCCGTGCGTCGAAGCCGTGTAATCGCGAGCCGCTTGCACGACCCGATCAACGGGCTCTTCCGCCAAGAGCGAAAGCAACGGAGCGATACGCGATGCGCCCGCGAGGTCGTGGCTATGGGACGGAATAAATCTCTGTTCACTCGCCCAAGCTTCCAACACGTTTCGCGTCGCGCCATCCAAGTAGCTCTGCGGGTCGTTCTGCCAAAACGAAAGCCAATCCTGCATCCACTTGCCCGTGTCCGGCTCTCCGCTATCGGCCAACGATTCCAGCAAAATCAGCGTCTGGTCTCCATAATGCGTCAAGTCGCCCTTACCTTTTCCAGGATGGTATTCAGAACGTGGATCATCGAGTCTATCGATTCCCTCCGGATAGATTTCTTCAAGCTTATCCGTGTCGTACACCCAATGTGGACCCAAACAATACGAATCCACTGCGAATGCAGCTAACACCACATCTCTCGAGAACGAACGAGGCAATTCAACGGGCTCTTCGATCACAACGGGATCTGGTGGTAGGTCCATACTCATAAATCAAAAGTCTTTAACAATTGGGATGCGGTAAGTTTTTCTCAGCCAAGCCACGGACGGCTCTCCATCCAGCATTGGCCTCTCAAACGCGGAGTGCTTCAGAGCGGAAACCACGAATTCATCCAACCGAGGTTCGGATGAGAATTCCACTACAGGAAGGCCCACCGACCCATCCGTATCCACAAAAAAGCTACAAGTTGCCTGGACAAAATCATCCACATCTGAACTGCTACCCTCAAGCACGATAGGCGGAAACGCCACCATCGACACACTCCTGTCCAGTCCGCCCTCGTCGCTTAGCGAAACTGACTGCGAGGCCAAACCGCTCGAATTCGAGAAGTGGAATTCCGACCCAGTAGCCAGTATCTTTTGCACAGGCCGATCCGGCAAGAACTCCCAATGCGCTCGGCAAACGCTTTTGATTGGGCGACCCTCGAAATAGGCTGGTTCGAACTTCCATTTCCGAACCACGCGAAGCAGCTCGTCAGAAAAGGCACTGTGCGTGAATTCTAGCGGCATGAACTCCGAGGCGTGTCCCTCCTCGTCTACATAGAATGCAACCCTCGCAAATCCACGGCTCACTCCATTCGAATACGCCCAGCGAGGGAAGTTCGGCTCCACTTGGCGCTTCACCGACACCGGTTCATATCGCTCGGACGCTGACTCGGCAACGACTTCAAGAGGAGCGAGCAGGAGAATAAATGAGAATCCAAAAACGGGCAGAGAAAAGTCCTTTGATTTCGGAATAGACATGGCAGCGAGCTGAGGGGCAGCAAAGCGTGAGGATAAAGGTTTCGTTAAGTTCACTGTACTCATGAAACCACATCCACGTTACGCAAAAGTTACCAAACGGAAACGATTCGAAAGTAGCAGAGGCTATACCAGTCACCTCGAAACCCGGCGAATGCCAGAGTCGATCATCCCTCGATACCATCCTATCGTACCTTAAAATGCATAATATTTAGTGACAGTCGGCATTACACCACCTCTGCTCATTGCACTCATTCGGCTGCTGCTCGCCGAGTCACTGGAACGAAAGCATTTGATACGGAGTCACTTGCTCGCCCGAGTGAGATCTATAACTCTCGACAATCAAGCAAGCGGTGCATAACTATCTGCCTCCCGGGTCAACGCTTCGTCCAAGCCAAACCAAATACGTAAACAAATTATCTGCAACCCTACCCGGCGATGCTCTTTTGACGAGAGCAGGCGCTGAAATTGAGCAGTAGCACTTCTATTCTCTAAAACATCTCCTCTTTTTGTGAGGACTGACCTTCCAAAACGCCACCACTTCGTAGCTATTTTTTGAATACATCCGAACAGGTTAACAGAACTGATCCATTTAGCTTCAACGAATGAACTAATTCATCCCACGACGCCTGCCGCGCAAATCCGACTTTCTTATTCCAACCCTGAATTTGACACACCCCTTTACTCGTTTTAAAAAGCACAGGACTCAATCCTCTCGTCCGAACGCAAACCTCAGCACCCCCATTCAATCTTATGAGTACCCAAAGCAAATGTCCCTTCAACCATTCAGCAGGCGGCGGAACGGCTAACCACGATTGGTGGCCGAACCAGCTCAAACTGGATATACTACGCCAACATTCCTCTCTCTCCGATCCAATGGGCGAGGAATTCGACTACGCCAAGGAGTTCGAAAGCCTCGACCTAGAAGCGGTCAAAAAAGACCTACACGCCTTGATGACCGATTCGCAAGATTGGTGGCCCGCCGACTTCGGACACTACGGTCCCTTCTTTATCCGCATGGCCTGGCACAGCGCCGGTACTTACCGCACCGGCGACGGACGTGGCGGAGGCGGCACTGGCAGCCAACGTTTCGCCCCGCTCAACAGCTGGCCGGACAACGTCAACCTCGACAAGGCCCGACGCTTACTCTGGCCCATCAAGCAAAAGTACGGACGCAAGATCTCATGGGCTGACCTCATGATCCTTACCGGCAATATCTCGCTCGAATCCATGGGCTTCAAAACGTTTGGCTTCGCCGGCGGACGAGCCGACATTTGGGAGCCGGAAAAAGATATCTACTGGGGAAACGAAAAGACCTGGCTCGGCGGGGAAGAACGCTACTCGCACGGCTCGGAAGGAACCGACAAGGAACACGGAGCTTTAGTCTCCGACGACGACGCAGACGGCGACATCCATTCACGAGACCTAGAGAACCCGCTCGCTGCTGTGCAGATGGGGCTCATCTACGTCAATCCGGAAGGCCCCGACGGCAACCCAGACCCCGTTGCCTCCGCGATAGACATTCGCGAAACATTCGCCCGCATGGCTATGAACGACGAAGAAACCGTCGCTCTCATCGCCGGCGGTCACACCTTCGGGAAGACCCATGGTGCCGGTGATGCCGGGGCAGTTGGTCCTGAACCTGAGGCAGCGCCTCTGCACGAGCAAGGCCTCGGCTGGACTAGTAGCCATGGATCCGGAAAAGCTGGCGATACCATAACCAGCGGACTTGAAGTCACATGGACCCAAACGCCTACCCAATGGAGTAACTACTACTTCGAGAACCTCTTCGAATACGAATGGGAACTCACAAAAAGCCCTGCCGGTGCCCACCAATGGACGCCTAAGGACGGAGCCGCCGCAGGCACCGTTCCCCACGCCCACGACGCATCGCAGAAGATCGCCCCTTCCATGCTCACGACGGATATTGCGCTGCGATACGATCCGGAGTACGAGAAGATCTCCCGCCGCTTTTACGAGAACCCCGACCAATTCGCCGACGCCTTTGCCCGTGCTTGGTTCAAGCTCACCCATCGCGACATGGGACCGAGAGCACGCTACCTCGGACCCGACGTCCCCGCAGAAGAACTGATTTGGCAGGATCCCATCCCTGCCGTCGACCACGAACTAATCGGCGAGGCAGATATCGCTGCCCTTAAGATCAAGGTACTCGACTCCGGTCTCTCCGTATCCGAGCTTGTATCCACAGCTTGGGCATCCGCCTCCACCTACCGCGGTTCAGACATGCGCGGCGGAGCAAATGGCGCCCGTATCCGTCTCGCCCCTCAAAAGGACTGGGAGGTTAACCAGCCCACCCAACTCGACAAGGTGCTCCCTACCCTCGAATCCATAAAAGACGATTACGGAAAACCCGTTTCACTGGCTGACATCATCGTTCTCGCTGGGTGTGCTGGCGTAGAAAAGGCTGCGAAAGACGCTGGCTTCGAGATCACGGTCCCCTTCAGCCCCGGGCGAGCAGACGCCTCCCAAGAACAGACCGATGTCGAAGCCTTCGAACCGCTCGAGCCTATGGCCGACGGATTCCGCAACTACCTCAAAGCACGCTACACGGTATCCGCTGAGGAACTACTCGTAGACAAGGCGCAGCTACTTGGCCTGACTGCTCCAGAACTGACTGTCCTCGTCGGAGGTATGCGCGTACTGGATACTAATTGGGACGGCTCCAAACATGGAGTTTTCACCGACAAGCCAGGCACCCTCAGTAACGACTTCTTCGTCAACCTGCTAGACATGAGCGTCGCTTGGTTCCCGCAATCGAAGGACGAGGAGTTCTTCGACGGTCGCGACCGTAAAACAGGAGAGATCAAACGCACCGCCACCCGGGTCGATCTCACCTTTGGCTCAAACTCCGAACTGCGCGCCCTCGCGGAAGTCTACGCCTGCAACGACTCGCAAGAAAAGTTCGTCAAGGACTTCGTCGCTGCTTGGACCAAGGTCATGAACGCGGACCGGTTCGATCTCAAATAGCCCTGTTCCCACCACCTACGATTCTACAAGGCGGTTTTCCTCATTGGCGAAAACCGCCTTTTCTTCGTGAACTTTATCGAAGGCCGACCCAGTCTTATCTCAAAATTAGTCGTCGGGCCGGTTTCGAAATCGCAAGATTCCATCCGCGCGAGAGTCCGTCCTAAATTGACTAAATCGAATCTTACGCTGTATTCGAAAGCAGACACATGCGAGGACCGATCAAATGAGTTGCCGTACTTACTTTTCTAAAAGACTAAATCTAGTTCTTGAAATCATCGAGGATCGGATCGACGTCAATAGCTTGATTGAACTCAAAGCCGTGCATGTGAAGAACGGAAACGTGGACGAAAAAACCAAGGTGCTCGCCTTCTCCGACGCAGATGTTCCCTTGAAGTCAGCCGAAATCAGCCAATTGGGAGAGCGTCTCACACGCGAGCTTCCTCAGTATGCTAAAGCTCCTACTGTCATCGTGACACGGCAAATCGGCGCTACAGCCAGCACCATGAAGCTGGCCAAGGACGTGAGTAAGAAACAACGAATGGGCGTCTTCGCTACTGTGGAACCTGCCCTCGCCTTTCTAGACATCCACTACGAAGACCTCGTCGAGGAATTCCCCGAGGCTGTCCCGACTATCCTGAGATACGACGACTAGTTCGTACCGCTAACCTGGATACATTTTGCGGTGCAGAAAGAATCAAGGCTCTCCTCGCCCACCGACTTAGACCTGCCCCGCCGCATCGCTACTCTGGGTCGATTGCTAATTGCGCTATACCGAAATTTGTATTTTCATTTTTCACTCAGCCCCATTTGCCATGAAATTCGACATTGCCTGCATTGTTCCCTCTTCCCAAACCGCCGGCCGAACCGCTGTCTTTCGCGAAATCGTTCCTCCCCAGGTTGCCCCCCCCTCTCCACACTCATACGAAGCAGTACGAGATTTTTCACATCATTGAAGGCACCTTCCTTTTCCAGAAAGACGGCGAGCAGGTCACCCTCAAGAACGGCGACAGCATTAGCATTCCACCCGGCGCCGTTCACACCTTCAAGAACGTCGGCGACGAGCCGGGGACCCTTCACTACGAACTACTGGATGCTGGCAAGTCGGAGGAGTTCTTCCAACGCCTGGTCGCGGAGATCGCAACCATTGAGGATATCGGGGCCTTCTTCGCCGCCTACGACATCGAGCTCGAAGGTCCACCGCTTTGAGGTCACTATCGAGAAGAAGCGACCTACGGTGCAATTAGCATCTAGATGAGAGCAGTCACATTCCGTAGATACGGACCGCCCGAAGTCCTTCAAATCGAAGAACTCCCCGCTCCCGCGGCCAAGGAGAAGCAGCTTCTGATCCGGGTCAGAGCCGCCGAAGTCACCAAATCAGACTGCGAATTCCGCGGTTTCCGCTTCGCCGTCAAATGGTTCTGGCTACCGCTTCGGATCGCATACGGCATACGGTCCCCTCGCAACCCGATCCTCGGAGGATACTTCGCTGGGGAAGTCGCATCTGATCCACCTCCCAGTTCTCCATTGCGAAAAGGCGACGCCGTTTTTGGCTGCGCCAAAATGCAACTTGGAGCTTACGCCCAGTACCTGCGATTGCCCGAGCACTATACGGTAGTGAAAACACCATCGGGTACAAGCTTCGCGCAAGCAGCAGCCATCCCCCTCGGTGGACTGAACGCACTGCATTTTCTAAATAAGCTAAACCCCACGGAGGCAGAACACCTTCTCATCAACGGCGGTGGCGGCAGCATAGGCCTCTTCGCCATCCAAATCGCGAAAGCTCGCGGAGCGATTGTCACCGTGGTGGACAAGGCTAGCAAACGGGCCATCACTGAAAGAGCCGGAGCCGACCACTTCATCGATTACACCCAACAGGACTTCACCCAGGAAGCAATCAGGTACGATATGATCTTCGACATGGTCGTCAGCAGCAACCTGCGGGACTGCTTGAACACACTCAAACCAAACGGACGCTACGCCTCCGGAAACCCACGTTTCGCCGACCTCATGAAGTCTCTCTTCAATCGGTTCTACTCGAACCACCCCATCTACACCGCCTTCGCCGCCGAATCTCCTGCTGAACTCGCAGAACTAAAAGCCCTCGTGGAAACCGGAAAACTCAACCCACTCGTCGATAGTATTTACCCGATGGAGCAAGCCGCCGAAGCCCATCGACGAGTAGAAACCGAAGAGCGAAACGGGGCCATCGTTCTCGAGATCGACTGACCTAAAAAGCAGCCCGAGCCACGAGGGCCCGGACTGCTCGCACGGTGTGGTAATTCTCTATTGCGTCCGGTCTTTAAAATCCAGATCCCCCATCCCAGGCTCAGGCAAGTCCTCTAACAAGGACTCCGCTCTATCCAACTCGCCCGCTTCTACAAGTCTCTCCGCCAAGGCGACAACAACAGCATTCCCCTCTTCCTTTTGCCCTTGGCTATATAGAACTTTCGCTAGCCCTATCTGCCAATCATCGACTTCTGGATCCTGCTCAATCGCGAGGCGGTAGTAGTGCTCTGCCGACGCTGCGTCCTCTGTATTCAAATAACAAAGACCGAGTAAACCGTTGCTTGTCGTATCATCTGCGCCCAAACGTTTGGCGCGCAAAAAATTCTCTTTCGCATCCTCATAGTGCCCTTCCATGACCTGCATGATCGCGCCGTTTCTTATAGCCCGTAAGAAGTTCGGATACTTTCCCGCCGCGAGCTGATAATACTCGATCGCCTTCTCTAGCTCATCTTTCTCAGCATAAAAATTGCCTGCGATGAATTCGAAGGCCGCAGATGAATCTTCGGTAATCGCAGCTAAAACGGTTTGCAAAGCACGCTCCTTGTCGCCGGTCTCTTTCATTTCCTCGAGTATTCCTTTCACAACGACTCGCTCCGTGTCGCTCAGACTCGGTTCGACAACGGGATTCTCTGCTGCAGTTCCCCCCTCCGGAGTCTCAGCTCTCAACTCGCTCAACGACAAGGAAGCCGACAAGAAAAGGCTTAGGGCCACTACCGCCAATACGCTTCCGACGGCTGAGACGACGTCTCCCACTCGGGACTTCCCCAAGCGAGAGATCGACTTGATACGGTTTTGGAAGGGAGCCCCCATAATTCCCACACTGGTGGCATAGCTGCTAGGCAGCTTGATCTTAGATACTTTCATAAGACAGTTTAGATATGATGTTACGTTTTCGGTTTTTCGGATAACCTCTTCGTCCCTCAAAATCTCGCGCTCCGCGCTAATCTGACGATCCAGCCACCACACCAAGGGATGCATCCAGAACAGATTTCGAATGAACTTTTGGACGAAGAGCCAAAGTGTATCACGCTTGTAGACGTGTTGAAATTCGTGTCGCAAAAATGCCTCGCGCTCTGCTTCTGAAAAAGCCCGATCCAAGGACGCGGGAACAATCACCGACGGACGAAAGAGTCCAAACACTCCCGCAGCCAAACGCTCGTCTCGGCAAATGACAACCTGCGGCATATTTTGTATTCTCTTTTCCCATACTTTCCTCGCTAAGCATTGCCAGTCATCGTTGACCGGCTCCCCCGTCAACCGCAGGTCTTTCGACACACGAAAGTACTGCCGCAGCCAAACGGCACCCAAAACGAAAACCCCGATAGCCCAAACGCAGGCTGCCACGATCTCCCATGGGATCACCGCATCCGCAGGGGCCGTTTCTCCCCCGAGCTCCACCCACGTATCAATTTTCAAAGTTTGAGCCGTCAGGTTTAAATAACCAAGGCCCGGCGCCCCGATTTTTTCGCTCGAGGACAGAATTCCTTTGGCGAAGGAAAACAAGGGTGCCAAAGCAGCGAAAGGAATTAGCAACTTCAACAAACTTGCCCACGCCAAGAAATGACGGCTAAAGCTCCATGAGTGTCCCAGTGCCAGTATCAGCAGAACGCATACAAGACCAAAGAGCGACGATTCCCAAAGATGGGAAACTACGAAATAAGATAGCTCACTCAACTTCGCCCCCTTTCTTATCCTGAGATTGCTTGATCGCATCCTCGATGGATTTCAGATCCTTCAAAGACAGTTTACCCGACTCCGCCATGTGCAGCATCACCGGCTCAGCCGAGCCACCGAATAGCGAAAGAAAATCGTCCACGATCGAGCCAATCGCCGATTTCTTAGTCACCATCGGTTCGAAGATATGAGCGTTTCCGATCTTCTTGGCCCGACGCACCGCTCCCTTCTTTTCGAGCCGATAAACGATGGTCTGTACGGTCGTGTACTCGACCTTCCGCTTCTCGGGCAACGCTTCCTGCACCTCGCGTATAGACGCCGCTTTCAAATTCCACAGCGTCTGCATGATTTCCAGCTCCATAGGGCTGAGCTTCTCACTCGTAGATTCATTCTTCATCGGCATCGTGTAGTAGATACTACTACACGAGTAGTAGCGTCAACCAAAAATCCTGGTTTTCTCAGTTCCACGCTTGTCTCGAAGTAAGCGAAAAACTGGCACTTTGCTTTTTGACGTTTCTCTGTTCGTCCTTACAGCTCTTCGGTTTCACTGAGGCAACATCCTCCTGCTTCGCCTCTCTAGACCGATTTCGACATGCACGCCGACAACCCCACTTTCCGATTCCTCGACTTCTGCGCTGGCATTGGCGCTGGCCATGCCGCCGCCGTAAAACTGGGTGGAGGCTGCGTCGGCTACTCGGAAATCGATCCAAAGGCCAAGCGGACCTACCGAATGCTGCACGATTTGGAAACCCTCTGGGAACCACTCATCGACCTCGGCGACCTCACTAAGATGGATCCAAACGAAGTCCCCGACTTCGATGTCATGCTTGGCGGTTTCCCCTGCCAGACTTTCTCTATCGTGGGACGGCGCGAAGGCTTCAAGGATCCGCGTGGCCAAATCATCTTCGCCCTCAGCGACATCCTCGCCGCCAAGAAGCCCAACTACTTCCTGCTTGAGAATGTAAAGGGTCTGATGAGCCACAACAAAGGCGAGACCCTAAAGCAAATCCTGATCGAGCTCCGTTCAGCTGGTTACAAGGTCACCTGGAAACTCGTATCCTCCCAAGACTACGGCATCCCCCAGATGCGCGAACGTGTCTACTTCGTTGGCATCCGCGAAGAACTCGTCAGCGACACCTTCGAGTTTCAATTCCCTGAGAAGAAAAAGAAGCAAAAGCAGCTCCGCCACATCCTCACCTCCAAGGATCCAAAGTTCGCGGTCACAGCCGAAGGCTACGCTTACTTGGAAAAGTATTTGAACAACAAATACAACAAACCTTCTGGCACGACCGTCGAAGTTCTCAAAGAGCTACCGAACTGCACCATCATCGACACCCGCCAGTCAGACTTGCGCCTTTTTGAAAAAGTAGCGCCTACCCTTCGTTCCGGACGCCATGGCCTGCTCTACGCCCGCGACGGCGAACTGCGCAAAATCTCCGGACTCGAAGGACTCGGCCTACAAGGCTTCGACAAGTCTTACCAAAAACGCGTTTACGGCGTCGCCGAGACCGACCTCCTCCATCAAGTTGGCAACGCCTTCACCGTCGACGTCGTACACACCCTCCTCGAAAGCCTGTTCGAGCAAGTCAAGGCCCCGACTCCAGCACAGTAGACCGAACGCTGCTACTCGTATTAATTCCCGCTCGATTCGTTGTTAGAAACAGATGAGCCTTACCGGGCAGGTGCATCGGCAATGCGGGACTCTCCCCAATCGCGACGCTAGATGCGCACTCTCGACATAGCCCCTTTTATCCTTGCTCAACATGGCGATCTGATCGTGCTGAACAAACCCTTCGACTGGCCAACCACCGGTCGCTCGCTGGACGACGACGACTGTGTGCAGTACCATTTGATCAATCACTTTGGACAAATGGTATGGGCCGTACATCAACTCGATGCCGACACCAGTGGCGTCTGCCTCTTCTCCCTGGACAAGCAACTGGTCACCGACCTGCAAGCGCTCTGGCGAGATCCCGCAATGCTCAAAGATTACCTCTGTATCGTGAAAGGGGAACCGGCCTGGGACATCATTGACGAACGATCACCAATCGGAAAAGTTGACGAACGTAGCCTTGGCGTCACGCCCATCGGCAAGACCGCTCACACTAGCTTCCTAGTCCTAGACCGGCGCAACGGCTTCTCATTAATACAAGCAAAACTCTACACTGGGCGCACCCACCAAATCCGTATCCACCTTTCCCATCTTGGTCACCCGCTTATCGGCGAAGAGTGGTATACAGATCTCCCTTGCACCGTACACCTTCGTCAAGCATTGCACGCCGCTCGCATCCAATTTCCCGATGCGGCTCCTATCCCTGAAAAGGAGTTCTCCGCACCCCTCGCAGACGATTTGCAGGATCTCGCTCGACGACTCGACCTCCAGCTACCATAGCCAGCACGCCCGGCTCTGGTTCGAAACGTTGCCTCTCAGTTCACGCCCAAGATCTCGATCTCGAAAGTCACCGTTGCATAAGGCGGCACCTGACCGTGGCGCCCCTTGTCCTTGTAAGCAAACTGCGACGGGATCGCCACCATGTACTTTCCGCCGTTTTGCATGTACGGCATAGCAATTTCCCAGCCTTGGATAATTTGACGTGGATCCGCCCCCACCTCGAAACGGTAGGTATGCCATTGGCCTGTCTTTTGATTAAAAATGCTCCCATCCAAAAGCCGCCCAGTGTAAATCGCCTCAATCCGGTCCCCCTCCCCGATCTTGGGCCCCTCACCGGCGCTCAGCTCCAAAAAGCGCACGCCCCCACCGATTTCCGCCGCTCCCGGCATGATGGTTTCCAATTGCTCCACGTGATCCGGTGGCATGTAATCAAGGGCGAGGTTTTCGGCCTGAGCAAATGCCCAAGAATAAGCGGAAAGCGCTAGAATAAAAGACAGGGTTTTCATTCGTGCATCCTAGCAAGCCTCATACCAGCGAACACCCCAAGGCGCGAAGCTTCAGCCCCACTGCAACTCCCGCCACTTCCTCGCCATACGCAACATGGACTCCTCGGTCGTGTACTCCGTGAGATTCGCGAGCTCCACCCAAGCCAGATTGAGGGACTCCTCGCTCACCGTGTACGCATCGGATACCATCGACTGCAATGCAAAGCGCACATCGTAGTGGTAATGTTCCGGATCCGATTTCCTCGCAGGGATAAGGTGGATATCGATGTCGAAAATCTCGTCGCTCACGAATTGCAGCCCCGCCAATCCCGACTCTTCCCGAGCCTCCAGCATCGCCACCTTCGCCACATCTGATTCACCATCCGCATGCCCACCGAGCTGGAACCACTGGCCAAGCTTGCGATGATGCGTCAGCAGCACATGCGTCCCCGCGGTATTCACGATCCAGGCCGACCCAGTCACATGTCCTTCTCGCAGGCTGCGCTCGAAGCAGTCTGGATTTCTGGATACAAATTCCAGATAACGATCACAGGCTTCGCTCTCATCAGCCCAGAGGGAACGATAAGTTTCTAGCAATGCGATCAAGGGTTGCCTCTTCATAAGGCAACTCTAGTCGCGAAAGCTCGCCGCGCAGTCAATACACGAAATCGACGTTCCCTAAACTGCTACTCCACAGTATCGACCTCGAGCTGGAGAAACACTTTTCCGCCCGTCTCTGCAGGAATTTCCGCTTTCACTTCCACAGGGCCAGCCTGGTTCGTACCCACAGAACTGCTCCAAATAGCAGCTGCTACGCTATCGCCAGGTGTCACACTAGAACGGACCTCGTAGCTCAGGGCTGGATCTGCCAATTGGGTAAAGGTCCAAACAAGCTTACCGTCGACGACCTCGATTTTTCCATTCGGATCTGCATCACCCACCCTCGGATCGGTCCCAATCGCGTATTCCACGAGGTTTGAGCGACCGTCCTTGTCTGGGTCGTCGTCATTTCCAGTAATCCCCTCTGCTGGACTTTCGCCGAAATGCTTTGTCTTCCATTTTTGGATACGCGTTTGCCGGAGCTGAGCTGAAAGAACGGCAACCTGCAATGAATCGATCCCGACCGTCTTGCGAACCGTGTTGAGCGGATTGATCGCAAACACGCCCACCGTCAAGTCGCTTAAACCGTCGAGAAAAGTCGCGTTGGCCACCTGGGGGCTAACGGACACTCCATCTATCAGATAGCTCCAATCTCCCGACTCTCTTGCGATCAAAACCGTCAAACCATCGCTCACATCGTAGCCAGATTGGTCAAAAGTCGCACCCGCGTCTGAACCCGATTGTGTATGCACGGCCAGACCTTGCGGAGACGTACTTTGGAAAACGCCTGCTCGCGTCAACGTCGTTGCCGAGGACCCGACAAATACTCCGACTTGATCAATATCTCCCAGTCCCTCGATGGGAGCGAATCGAGCTGTCACTGAAAAGTCCTCCGTGCCCTCGAAACCGAGTTCAGAGAGCTTGAGTCCGACCGCTGAGGCAAGCGCCACACCGGTCTGGCCATTAAAGTCGCTTTGAGTCGAGCTGAGCAGCAGCTGGCCTCCGGCTTCGTCGAGCTCAAGATTCGGATCGCTACCCGTGTAGCTAGCGCCTGTACCACTGAGTCGAGCAGTAAGACCTGTCCTCCTTCCGACGCTATCGAGAATACCGGTGGACGCTGCGCCATTGAAGTCGAGCGACGTCTCCTGTAATTCGTATCCACCTGCCGCATACACCGAAAAAAGAACGTCATCCGCAATGCTAGGATCGAACAGGTCTTGGAGTCTAACACGCACCTGATGAATCGATCCCATCTGAGCGGCCAACGGCGTCCAGCTAGTCGCGCCGGTAAGCGAATCGACAAGCAAACCTTCCGGCCCTTCTAGGATTTTGAATACGAGCGTAAGATCGGGATTGGGAGCGTTGTTGACGAGCGTCAGATCAAGGGAATTGCCCATCGGGAGCGCAATGTCCGCGATCTGCTCGAGCTCCGGCGGATCCAGTTCTCCCGAGCGATCCGCGATCGCAAGCTCGCTTCCCCACAAGGCCCGACCTTCCGGTCCAATCGCGGTAAAGCCCATCACCCAAATACGGTTTTCGTTGTCCCACTGTTCGCAAACCACGCCTTTATAAAGTAAGCCATCCATGGTGATGCGAATGTTCTGCCCGTCTACCATACTCCACGTGTCGCCTTCGGAGCTAGATACCGTGCCGTCTTCGCTTAGGGCGACAACAGTGGAGAAAGTCGGATTAGGATCACCTCCGGGAATCCAATCGGAGTGATTGATTTCTTTTGGATGGAGGATCGTTTTATAGGAGCCAGCCACCTGCTCTCCGGTATAGCTGCCCTGAGTTTCGCCAGCGTAGCGGTGAGGAGCCATGACCGGCCAACCATCCTCATTGTAGAAGAACTGATGGACACGGATCTGATGTCCTTCCCCTTGGCCTAAAAAGCGAGTGTGGAAGATGTTGAACCATTTGCCGCTATCCGGATCTTTGATCACGGAATTGTGTCCGGGAGAAAGGTAGCCCGCGGGGGATTGGCTGAGCTCGCCCGGAACCGGAAGAAACTGCCAGCCTCCTGCGAAGGTTAAACCGTAGTCCTGCCAGTTAGAGACCGGAGCAGTGGCAGGATCGTTGCCAGCTGGATCTAGGAAAGGGCCATCTGGGTTACGCGAGCGGAACACACGCATGTTGTAGTCGTCGTTCGAATTCAGTCCGCCATAGGAAAGGAAGAGGTAGAAGTACTCCGTCTCAGCATTGTAATCTATGAACGGCCCCTCAATCAAAGCCCCTCGCCCATTCAGGATCTTTGTGCCCCACTCCCGACCGGGTTTTTGAAAACCAGTCGCGTCATCCATTTCGAGAGTAAATATTCCTCCTGAATACGATCCGTAGACCATCCATAGCGTGTCGTCGGCGTCGCGATAAAGCGTAGGGTCGATCGTGTTGGGATCAAACGCAGGATCGAATCCCGATACGCCCGTGCCACCTCTCAAAATCTCCCCAACATTTGTATACGGCCCTTCTACCGTGTCGGAAACCGCCAGGCCCATGTAGCTCCGGTAGTTCAAATGATTCGTCCAAACGTTATAGTAGTAGTAGTACTTCCCGTCGTCTAACTGATAGACGTCTGCGGCCCACAGCGTACTCACCTGCGCCCAGGTTACGAGTTCCGAAAGGTCGCTATTGAAATTGGCGAAATGCCGCGGGCTTCCGGAAAACACGGTCGAAGCCACCTGCGTCCAGTTCATCAGGTCATCCGTCCAAGCCGACGCCCCATGCGAGCCGTAAACATAGAACCTATCTCCCACTTTGATCACCGAAGGATCGTGCACGGAGGCGTTCCGCGTAAATGAAGGCGTTTGAGCGTGCATAGTAACGACAGAGCCGCCTAGGCACAAAATGAAAAGAATCGCTCTGCTGAGTAGCCTCATGAGATAAGTATCAGGTTAGGAGTAAGATGGGGTTATAATCTGGCGATCGAAAGGGCGTCGTTACTGGACTTCAGCAATACCGTGGCACACTGCCGCCAACCGTCTTGAAATGCGCCAAACCCTCTTAAGATCCGCCAAAATTCTAGAGCTCCATCGACTCACTCGACTATCGACAGTCAAGCCACCAGCTCTCAGCTTTCGCTAAAGCAAAAATCTACCGCCCCCACAATGACGTTCAAAACCCTCGCCTTTTGTACCCTACTTTCCCTTTGCACCTCGCTCGTCTACGCTTACGAACCGGAATGGATCCCCCTCTTCGACGGGAAAACGCTTGATGGTTGGACGCCCAAATTAGCTGGACACGAAACCGGAAAAAATCCGTACCGCACTTTCCGCGTCGAAGACGGCGTCCTCAAAGTCTCCTACGATGAGTACGACAAGTTTTCCGGCCAATACGGTCACCTCTACAGCAACCACGCCTACTCCCGCTACATCCTGCGCATGGAGTACCGTTTCGAGGGCGGAATGATGCCCGACGCGCCGCGCTTTGTTAATCTTAACAGCGGGGTCATGATCCACTCCCAGTCGCCGCTCAGCATGGGCCTCGACCAGTCCTTTCCCGTCAGCCTAGAATTCCAATTCCTCGCCGACGAAGGAAAAGGACCGCGCTCCACCGGAAACGTCTGCACTCCGGGAACCAATCTCGAGATAGACGGCGAGCTTGTCACCCAACATATTATCAAATCGTCCGCTCCCACCTTCCCTGCTGACGAATGGGTCGCCATCGAAATCGAAGTCCGTGGTAACGAGGAAGTCATCCACCGCGTCAACGGCCAGGAAGTGGTCCGCTACCAAAAGCCGCAACTCGATCCTGCCGACGGCGTCGAAGCCGCTGCCCCATTACTTGCTGCAGGAGTTCCCCTGCAACTCTCCTCCGGTCACATAGCCCTGCAAGCCGAAGGCCAAGGCGTCTGGTTCCGCAACATCGAGCTCCTACCCCTAGAAGACTAACGCTTCCAGCCCTAACACATCTCCAGACTCGCGCCTCGCCCAGCCAAGGCATCCCACTCGAATTCTCGTTCGGGCACCTGTTCTTAACCCGCTTCCCCGTCGGAATCCTCCTCTCGGTCGCAATCACTCTGTCCGCGCAAAACGGATACATAGCCAATCCGCTGGGCTTCTTGAACCAGACCCTACTCGACTCGCGAACAGAACAAGAAGACTCGCTCTCTACTTCTATCAAAACGGGGATCCTAGCGATTGTCGTGCTTTCCCTGATTGCGGCTATTATTCGCTCCTCCCCTATTCCCTCGCAAAGCCCGCCAGCCTGCTGAAGCCACCTGTTTAATAGCGTCGTCTTGCCAGCTCCCAAGAAGCCGCTCAAAACGACGAGAGGGATACGCCCATCGGACGCATCCCTTTCGCTACTAGAATTCCTGGATCCTTCGATTTTGATGAGCCGCTCCGAGACTTGCTAAAAACTCGTCCTCACGCCCAGCTTAAGGCTTCGGCCTGGCATCGGGGCGAGATCTTTCAAAAACGAAGTGTGCGGACGCGCTTCCTCGTCGCTGAGATTCGTCCCAACCACAAACAGATCTACTGTAGCCATATCGGTAACATACATACGGTACCGAGCATCCGCCCCCCAGAGCGTGTAGCTGTCGGTGGGCAACTGGTTCGGCCCGATGTGCGACGCCTCATCATGCCAACGGCCTTCCGCCCCTAGCACCCACGGGCCAAAAGCGTACTCGTAGCGCAAGCCAAGACGCCGAGCAGGAATACGAGGCAAATTCGTGTTGAAGCTCTCGTTGGTCGCCCTCGTCTGGTCGTAAAGCAGGTCGACGTGCATCGCGCGGTCTGCTTCATCGATCAAATGATACCGCAGGTCCACCTCGAACCCGTAGAACTTCGCATCAACCGCCGTTGCCTGGAAAACGTCGAGCCCGACTGTATCCAATTCTCCATACAGGTCCTCGAGCTCCTCATGATCCAGGAAACGCATGTAAACGTAATCGCTGAAGTTCGAGTAGAAGCCTGTTATCTCTCCCGTGACCCTACCGGCGGTCAGACGATAGGCGAGATCTAGGCTGGTGGATGACTCCTTGCCAAGCGAGACGTCGCCTATCTCGAAACTTCGGGTGCCGATATGAGGACCGAAGGCGTACAACTCGCTGGCGTTGGGCGCTCGCTCCGCGTAAACAAGGTTCGCCGAGACCACCGAGTTTTCACTCAGGCGACGCACCGCACCTGCGGAAGCGTTAACGGTGTCGAAACTACTGTCAGCTAGCGACGCGTCGATAGGGTCGATCTCGACGCTTTCCAAGCGAGCTCCAAATTCCCAAGCGCCCCAGTCTTGATTGAGACGCTCCATTGCGAAGATGCCGTACTGGGACGTCTCGGAGCTTGGAATAAACGCCTCCTCCCCTACAGCCGAAAAGTCGTCAACCTTCGCTTGAAACCCAAACGCTCCCGTCAAGTCACCGACAGGGCTGTGCACCCCGGTAAGGCGCAGCTCGTATCCATCGCGCTCGAACACAGTACCGACCGCTTCGCCTTCCAGCTCGCGGTGGCGATAGTCGCCAAATGTAAGGTCCAATTCGAGACTCTGCAAGAAATCCACCGGATCGATCAACTCTCCTCGCAAGGTGAAGCGCGACTGGTCGAGATCGATCGTTACGGCTTCCTCACCGTGTCCATGCTCTTCCTCATGCTCATCTTCTTCGTGCTCCTCCCCTTCTTCGTGCTCATGTTCCTCTTCGTGACCATGCTCATGCGAGTGACCCGGCACACCGTAGTCTGAATCGTATTCAGAATAGGATACAGCCAAACTGCTGCGATCGCCAAACCAAGCCAAACCAAGGTAGCCGGAGCGAGTGTCGACGAAGCTGTTCTCTAGAACGCCAAACACTTCCTCCTCTTCACCATGCTCTTCGTCATGATCGTGCTCTACCTCCTCATGTTCATGATCCTCCTCCTCCTCGTGTTCATGCTCTTCTGCTTCCATTTGGTACGCAGATTCAGCGAAACCCGGAATCTCGAAGTCGTTGGACTGGCGATCCAAGAAACCAGCGCTCCATGCGAAATCCCCTTGCCCGCCTTGCAGCGCCAAACCGATCGATTTCTCGTCGGAAACCGATCCATAAAAGGTTTCCGCCTGCCCCGAAAAGGAAGCCAAGGCTCGCTCCCGAGGAAGTTCCTTGCCCATCACATTCACCACGCCGCCAATGGCCGCGTTTCCGTACAACAGCGAAGCTGGACCCCGCACCACCTCAATATCGTCGGCGAACAAGGGCTCGATGCTCACGCCGTGATCAGGGCTCGTTTGCGAAACGTCGAAACTGTCCGTACCCTGATTCAGAATACGAATGCGGTCTCCGTCAAAACCACGAATGACCGGACGCCCCGCTCCTGGACCGTAGTAGGTGGAGTGCACTCCCGGCTCGCCCGATAGCGTCGCGCCGAGCGACGACTCGCCCGCCCGCTTGAGCGGTTCGCCAGTCAGCTCGCTGGCTGGCACCACCAGCTCGTCCTTGTGCTTGACGAAAGGACTTGCGGTGACCACCACCGCATCCAAGTCCACCGTCTCCGTATCGCCGAGAGCCTCTTTCGTTCCGCCCCCCAGCAAGAGCAGAGCAGATGTCGCAAATAGATTAGGCATTGTTCGCATACTGTTTTTATCGCAAGTATGTTTCATTAAGAGCAAGGACTTTTTGCAAACAATTTGCAGTTAATTGCAAAAAGACTCCTCGCCTCAATCAATAGTCAGCAAGCTCATTCGCTCAGCCACCGCTCCCGAGACAATCGTCACCGCAGCGACGCAACGCATAGCCTGGAAGAAAAAGAATGTCGTCGAATCAGGCGAATTCAGATCCGTCTCGAAGAAAAAACGGGATGCATCTATGAGCCCAGAACTTGAAACCAAAACCTGAGAGCGAATCCAAAAGCCCAATACACTAAAACTGAAATGCCAAATTCAGTCAGGTTCTTAACAGCAAAGTTGATGCTGTTCCTTGTCCTCGTTCAGCCACTCTCCAGACACAGAAATTCCGCCTGTATCAGCATTACCAAGGCCGCGCAAACGACGACCCCGAGTAAGCCTAATGATGATTCGCCCATAACGTCAGTCCTCTAATCGGAAGGAACAGCGTTGCTTCATTCGCTCCCAACCGTTCCTCATTCTGGATTCAAAAAAAGCGATTCCGCAGTACTTAGTATGCCATATAATGATTTCGTATTATAAGAGTTTACCAATAAACGGCAACAGGCCCTGATTCGCAAATTACCTACAAGCGTTTTTAAGCCTCTTCGAGATTACTCGAATTAGTCAGACAACTGCGGCCAATCGTCCGGTACGAGAAAAGCAACGTCACCACTCGCTTGGTCACAAAACAGGATGCAACGCTCCCTTGCTTGCCGTTTCAGCTCTTCGACGGGTACTACCACTAGGCTGCCCATCAGCTCGTCTGACATCTCAACTGGCCAAAGGCACTTGGGAACGATACGCACCGCTTCGAGCGACGGGTAAAACGACTCCCATTGCTTCAGATACAACCACTTCGCTCGTCGGCAAGAGCGACACACCGCAGGCGGACGCGACTCCCGCGAACTCCCTATCTGGTCGAAGAGGATTCCATAAACGCGCTGCGCGGTCATCACGTTTCGAATACCAAATCTACCTTCGAGCAATTCACGTGTTTCTGGCTGTTCGCTCAGGCGCAACTGTCGCTCCTGCAGGTGTTTCAGCTTATTGATCCAGTTATCCCTCGGATCTGGACCCGGGTATCGCTCCGTTCCTTTGCCATCCAAAAACGCGAGGTAGAACTTCACTGCCAGCTCCAGGTGCCATACTATTCCGCTTCGCGAATCGCCCACGAGGAAATCGATTTCACCGATTGTGCGGCCACTCGCATCCGACACTTGCAAGTTTTTCGCAACCAATTCGTAACGATCGCTCGCCCTAATCAGAATCTCCAAAGCGTCTTCGTACAAGTGACCCAGCTTTTGCTCGAAGTTCAATTTGGGTACAACACTCGGGACAACTAGATCAGCATCCCACGCCGGAACTCCCACCAAGTCCGCTACCAGCAGAGGAGCAGAGCATAAGCTCCGCAATAGATGTGTCGTATACAAATCCTCGATACACATTACCCTTTTTTAACGTTTTCGAAGGTGATTTTATGGGAAGCATCTACAGAAAATCGATACGCTTCCTTCATATTCTCCTTTCCGCTGTGGGTAAACACTAACACGCGTTCGCCATCGGTACGAATTTGGATAATGCCAAAGCTGGTTCTCTCGAAACCAAAGTAACGCTTTCCGTCATCCGATCGCGACATGCCACGCATCTCGAAAAACGCAGCTAGCTCGGTGCAGAGAATTATCGGTGTCTTACCACGCGACACATTACCTAAGGCACCGACCAACGTAGCTCTAGGATGTATGTGCTCCTTGCGAGCGCTTTCGTCCCCTGAGGAAATGAGCGACACGACTGGTGCCATCGCCTTCAATGCCCGAAAATCGAAATCCGCAGAACCATGGTGCGGCGCCTTGATGATTTCCGATTCCAACTCCTTGTTTGTAGTCTTATCTCGCAGAATCTTCATCGACTCCTGGTTCAAGTCTCCCGTCAGAAAGAAGCGCACATTTCCGACCTGCAGCTGCATGGCAAGCGAGTGCCCGTTGATCGTATGGGAAGCCGAAAACCGACGTGTCTCGTCCATCTCGTTTTCAAGGTGCAACTCTACCGTTTTCTTAGGAGTCCGTAAAAGTGGAAGGCCCTTTACATATTTGCCGTCTACGGTGATTCGCTTTCGAAAAGGACCCATCATCTTCACAGAGATTCCTTCGTCGTTCAAAAAACCGAAGGCTTCGTCGTCGCCAAATCCAATACTCTTGAACTCGATCGGCCCGCGGGCCAACCAATGCCGCAGGGTGTTGACCCAGCCTTTAAACGGACGATTGAGACGTGCCTCCGGAAGCGATAACAGGTCGTCTTCCAAATCGGTGACATAGGACTGCGTCCCCTTCACGACCGTGCGGCCGAATATCTTCTCAGGAGGCAAGCTACTCGGTCCCTTGACGAGCCCATTATGGATTACCCTCTTGGGGTGCAGGAACAGGCGCTTGCGCACTGTTCGATGTGTCTCCGATTTAACGATCTCGCTCAACCCCGCATAGTGATCGGCGTCACCGTGGGTTACGACCATGGCCTCGACTTCAAGGGGATTCGACCTCGATGTACCCCGATAACGCGCCGCTAGGTAGCGTGCAAAGAGTTTGTTGTCGCCACCATCAATGAGAACAATTTTTCCTTCCGGAGTTTCCAAAACCATCCCATCTCCTTGCTGAACATCGACCATGGAGAACTTGAGCACACTCTTAGAGCGAGTCTTCAGCTTGCCTCTCGCTTCCGCCAGCCAAGGAGTTCCGCCCCTGCCATGCACCCTCACGCGGGTGCGATGAATACGATCGTCCGTCTTGATATATTCGAGGACCTCCACTGGGTCGCCCCAAGCTAATACGCTTCGCTTTAAGCCCGGTACCCAAACCCCATTTAGCAGCGATAGATGGGTTACAGACACGAGGTCATCTTCGATATAGACAATTTCAGACATGGCGGGATTCCCCAGAACAGGTTGGATAGAACAAGAGAGACCCAGTCTCTAGTCGTTGAAGACCAAAGGGTCCAGACCGCATTGACAAAAGGCACCAGCCACTAACAACCTAAGGACGTATCCCAAAAACCATATGGACTGGAGCAACATCGAAAAAATGGACACTAATCTCCTGGTCGGAGTGGTCAACACGGCCCTGCGCAACCATTTTTCATCGCTAGAAGACCTCTGCCGATCGAACGACATCGACCAAGACTGGCTCTGCAAACGGCTTGCGGAGGAAGACTACGAATACCTCGTAGCCGCCAACCAATTTCGCTAATCTGAGCAGCAACATGGACACTAAAAAACAAGCAATTGTAACCGGTGGCGAACGTGGTATCGGTAAGGCGATCGTCAATACGCTCCTTAGAGACGAGTTTAGCGTCGCTGTGATCGGGTTCGACACGGTTGCAGCGAAAAACCTCCCGGACTCTGTCACCTTTTTCCGATGCGACATGGCTAACCCTGAAGCAGTCTCAGAGTCCATCCGCAATGTGTGCGCATCCACAGGGAAACTACATGCACTCGTCTGCAACGCTGGCATTGCGAGCCCCGAACGCCTAAACCTCGAAACTCTCAGTGTGAGCGATTGGCAACGCGTACTCGACGTAAACCTGAGCGGCCCGTTCTATTGTGCCAAGGCTGCTGCGCCTTACTTGAGAGCAGCAGAAGGGAGTATCGTCACCATCGCCTCTACTCGGGCCCTTCAGTCGGAGGCCAACACCTTCGCGTATTCTGCATCTAAGGGCGGGCTCGTATCTTTGACCCATAGTCTAGCAGTGAGCCTTGGACCAGAGGTCCGTGCAAATTGCGTATCGCCAGGCTGGATACTTACTGATTCAGAGGAATCGACGACTCCCCGAGACAGCACTCAACATCCTGTCGGCCGCATAGGGACTTCGCAAGACATCGCCGATATAGTCTCCTACCTAGTCGGCTCCAAATCGAAGTTTATAAGTGGTCAAAACTTCGTAGTCGATGGCGGCATGACCAAGAAGATGATATACGCCGATTAAGGGCTGCGGCGAAGGCGAAACCTTTCGCCTACACCGAACCTAAAATTGACTCTATTTTTCCCAGTTCCTCAGAAGACAAATCTGCGTTTTCCAAGGCATTTAGGTTGTCCTCAATCTGGCTGAGCTTGCTCGCTCCTATCAATGCGGATGTCACCACTGGGTTTCTCAAAATCCAAATTAATGCCAACTGGGCGAGCGATTGCCCGCGTGCAGCCGCAACATCGTTCAGCTGCTTGAGTACCGCGACCCGTTCCTCCGTTACGGCGTCCGATTTCAAGAAAGCAGATCCCTTCGCAATCCGAGAGTCGCTTGGAATTTCCTTCAAGTAGCGATCCGTCAATAACCCCTGGGCCAATGGGCAAAAAGGGATGCACCCTACGCCACTTTTCTCGAGGACATCCAACAGACCATCCTCTACCCAGCGGTCGAACATGTTGTAACGTGGCTGGTGGATAAGACACGGCGTGCCCAAAGACTCCAATACCTCGAACGCCTCACTCGCCTGCTCTGCGTTGTAATTGGAAATCCCTACATAGAGAGCCTTTCCCGAGCGAACAATATGATCGAGCGCACCCATCGTTTCTTTGATCGGAGTGTCCGGGTCTGGACGGTGATGGTAGAAAACATCCACATACTCGAGTCCCATGCGCTTCAAACTCTGGTCCAAACTCGAGACGAGGTATTTGCGAGAGCCCCAGTCACCGTAAGGGCCTTCCCACATGTGGTAGCCCGCTTTTGTCGAGATTACCAACTCGTCCCTGTGGCTAGCTAAATCGGAGGCCAACATCCGACCGAAGCCGGATTCGGCAGAGCCAGGAGGCGGGCCATAATTGTTCGCTAGGTCGAAATGCGTGATCCCTCTGTCGAAAGATCCCAGCACCAGAGTGCGTTGCAATTCGAAATCTCGGTCGTATCCGAAATTCTGCCACAGCCCTAAGGAAAGTCGTGACAGCTTAAGCCCGCTTCGCCCGCAACGGCGATATAGGTCTGCTTTGGAGTAGCGGTTTTCGGACGGGGAATATTTCATAACATATCCCCTTAGATCGAATAGTGACCCCAATCAATTGCAGAAAAACTCAATCATTCTGACAGACCGAAAACCAAGCTATCACTCGTCCGGAAGAAGCTCCGCGATGATGAGCAAGAGCTCCTTCGCGTTGATCGGTTTGGAAATGTAGCGACTGAAACCCGCCTCTAAAACGCGGATCTTGTCATCCACCATCGCGTAAGCGGTTTGTGCGACTACGAGCACATTCTGATTCACTGCTTTTAAGCGGCGAATCGTCTCGAAGCCGTCAATTCCCGGCATTTTGATATCCAGCAAGACCAAGTCGAATGGTCCTTCGTTTTGATAGATCCGCACGCCTTCTTCGCCACTCTCTGCCCAAACGACCTCGAAGCGGGTCGGCTTTAAAATAGCATTTAGAAGAAGGAAATTGTTTTTCTCGTCTTCAATCACCAGCACCCGGCCCGCTTGGGCATTGAAGATCCTTTCCGGCAATGAGCCTTCGCTAGGGCCCGAGATAGCTGACTGATCCGGGTTTCTCAAAGCCGACAAAGGGAAACGAACGCTGAACTTCGACCCTTTCCCGTATTCAGACTTAACTGCCAGTTCACCTCCGAGGAGGTCAACAAGTCGCTTGGAGATCGCCAAGCCCAGCCCCACACCCCGCCGAGCCTGAACATCGTCTTCCTTGAGTTTGTAGAACTGGTCAAAAATCGCTTTTTGAAACTCTGGCTGAATTCCTTTGCCTGTATCCTTTACATAAATACAGAGCAAACTGCCTTCGACCCGGGCGCCCAGTATTATCTTTCCCGAACTGGTAAATTTCGAGGCATTAGTGAGCAAATTATCCAATACCTGTCTCAAGCGCTGAGAATCAGATACCATCGTGTATCCTTGTCCGCTCAAGTCATTCTCGCAAACCAGAGCCACTCCCTCTTGTCGTGGTAGTACGCTATGACTAGCATAAACCCGATTGATAAATTCATCCCATCCGAACTCACTATCCTCAGTCTTAATCTGATTCGCTTCGATCAGAGAATAGTCCAGAATGTCGTCTATTAAACGCAGTAGAGAATCGGAGTTTTCAATGATCAGCGATACGTACTCTTCGATTTCGTTTTCATCAGGGTCAGTCTCTTTCAACAGAGTTGAAAATCCAACGACAGCATTGAGCGGAGTGCGAATTTCGTGGGAAAGATTTGCGAGAAAAGAGGACTTTAGCCTATCCGATTCCTCCGCCTTCTCCTTTGCTTTGACCAACTCCGAGGTACGTTCCTCCACCTTTTGCTCCAGAAATTCCCTACCCTCTTCCAACTCGTCACGCTGCTTCTCCAATTGGCTACGCTGTCCCTCCAGGGCAACGTTCTGCTCGTTGATTTTCTTAGTTCGATTTTGAACCTCATCTTCTAGCAGGCGTTGCGTATTCTTGAGGTTTCGCTCTCTGTATCGAATAAACATATACACGCTCGAAAAGAGCACCAACAATAACAAGGTATAAAACCAGGGAGTCAGCCAAAACGGCGGCAAGATCTTCAACTGCAACGAAGCGCCCTCTTCGTTCCAGACACCGTCATTGTTCGATGCCTTAACTCTGAAGACATAGGTTCCCGGATTCAAGTTCGTGTAGTTTGCCTCGCGACGCGTCCCCACCTCGTTCCAACCGGAATCAAATCCCTCTAAGAAATAGGCATACTGGTTCTCTTGTGGCTGTATGTAGTTTTGCGCTACAAAGCTTATTGAGATGACTTTCTGGTCGTGACTGAGCACCAGCTCGTCCAATTCCGATATTCGCTTTTGCAAGGACTTGGGATCGCTGGGATCCACCTCTAGCGACTTAAAAAAGACTTGTACGTCCGTTATGAATACTGGCGGCGGGATTTTGTTGTCCTGAATTTCCGCTGGATCGAAAAAGGTGAGCCCTCCCGTTTGCCCGAAATAAATGTCTCCGTCGGGTGACAAAGCCACGGAGTTCCTGAAGAAGGAGTTGTTCATCAAACCGTCCAAAACCCCATAGCTCGTGATCTCACCCGTCTGAAGTTCGATTCGAGCAAGCCCACTATCCGTGCCGACCCATATATTACCTTCGCGATCTTGCATGACACAGAGTGCCTGAAGACTCGGCATCCCTTCCTCCAGCGAATAGGTTTTGAAGGTCTTATTCACCGGATCGAAGCGGTTAAGCCCATTACCAGTTCCCACCCAGATCATTCCATCCCTATCTCTGAACAGGGTATGACAGGTCGCATTAGAGAGACTATCGGGATCAGAATCTTCAGGAGTGTAATTCGTGAATACCTTTTCTTCCGTATCCAAAACTGAAAGACCGATCGGAGTGGCTACGTAAACAAGGCCGGAAGGGTCGTAAAGGATGTCAGAAGGCCAATCGTCCAAGAGGCTCGACTTCGAGTTGTACGGATCCGAGCGATAGGTTTCAAACGAGTCCGTCTGACGGTCATACATCGCTATGCCAGCACCCTTCAATGCGATCCATAGATCTCCGTCCGTGCCCTCCGAAATCGCACGTGGATCTCCGCCGGGCATCGAACCTGGGACATTCCGGTCTCGTTCGAATTTCCGAAAGGCGCGCGTATCACGGTCGAAATGCATCAACCCGCCGTGGAAGGTTCCTACCCATATGTCGCCTCTCGAGTCTTCCATCAAGGAATAGACCGCCCCTCTCTCGAGCGATTGTGGATCACCCGCATTGTGCCGCAACTCAAACTCATGCGTCCCATCCGGAGCGAAAACATCGATTCCTCCATTGTAATAGCCCAGCCAAAGCCTCCCGTCTCGGGTCCACAAGATACGGGAGACCACGGGCGTCACGCCAGGACTTTGCTTCGTGTCCTCCAGGTAGTTGCGATCGAACATTTTGTTGTTGGTGGATACGTGCACCCCATACTTGGCTGAACCCACCCAAATGTTCGACTGGCTGTCCACCGTGAGACAACGTATGCTACCCGAAGGCAAGGAGTCCACGCGCTCTGACGTAACGTAGTCTCGGATCCTCTCCCCATCTCGCTGCATCAAGGTGAGACCGCGCCCATGACAAACCCAAACCCTTCCATCGTCAGTCGCTTGCAGGTAATGGACACGGCGCTCGTTCGCGTGCCTTACCGGAAGCGTCCGGATAGCTCCCGTCTCTGGGTTTAAAAGCAATACACCCTGATAGGCTGTTCCTAGCCAAATCTGCTCTGAATCACCCGCGTCTATCGCATAGACGAAATTGCGGAGGGATTCGCTCTCGGTCTCGAAGCCAGAGAGATAAGCGCGTGTCTCGCGCGTCTTCGTGTCAAAACGGTAGACCGCGCTCGTCGAGCCAATCCAAATTCGATCGAATGCGTCGCACGCCATCGACTTGATCACTCCGAAACTGGCCGAGTTCATGGCCTCGAAGCTATTCTCAACCTCATCGAAGCGATACAGGATTCCACTCTCTGCAGAGGCGTAAATGTTGCCCTCGCTGTCCTGTACGATCGCGTTGCAGCGATTGTTCAGGTTGTTGTTCATGTCCACCGGATTGAGAATGTAGTTCTCGAAGGAATCCAACTCGGGAACGAACCTGCTAATCCCCATTTGCGTGCCAATCCAGAAACGGTTATCCGCATCCACCAGGAATGACCAAACCGAGTCATTGATCAAAGAGGCCGGCTCACCATCCTCATTGCGATAAGCTTGAATCTCGTAGCCGTCGTAACGCAAAGCCCCCCGGTTCGTGCCAAACCAGATGAAACCCGAGGGTCCTTCTACGATTCGATGGATCTCACCTCCCGAGCTCTCGAATCGCTCTGTGAGGGCTTCGAAACGCAAACGCGTAAGGTCACGTTGCCCTCGAACGCTGGCGGTCAAAGACAGAAAGAGAGTAAGCCCTAAGAGGAGGTAACGGGCACGCTTAGATGTTTCCATTTCTAAGATTAGGCTGCCATTTCGATGGAGACGTAAAGATTAACCCCTAATTCTAAGTGGGAGCGGGGTCTTTGCAACCCGACTCTCGCGGTTTACTTCCTCGATTGCTACACCAACCGACGGATTACCTAAGGTAGGGAAAGAAAAAGTACGCAATCCACCTGGCTAATTGCTCTGTCAGGGCTGCAAGTCTCCCTATTCGAGTCTTTTACCCCGAGCCCGCCCACCGTCTCTCAAGAGAGCTTCGCAAAGTCCGTAGATACTAAAGGTAACTCACTAAATGAGCGCGAACATTCTCATCGTCGATCCTGATCCAGGTGCCGTCGAAGCGTATCAAAAAGCGCTGGCGGCGAAGGCCTCATCGTGGACGGTTCACTACGCCTCAGCTCCCGAGGTTGCTCTGACCCTCGCCTCGGAAGTGTCTCCTGACATCATTGTAACAGCTCTTTGCATCGACGAGGGAAGAGGACTCAAGCTGCTCTCCAGAACGATCGACGCCGCCCCGCTCGCACATGCTTTCATCGCCGCAGAAGAAGCGGACCGACCTCAACTCGCCGCAGCATTTGAAGGTGGATGTCGTTACCTGCCGCGCCCCTGCCCGCCCGATCGCATCCTCCTCGAGTTCCATCGCTGCCTCGCCGTCGACTCCTGGCTCGACAACCCTATCGTCAAGGAGATCGTTGCCAACCGCCCTGAATTCGAGAGCCTTCCCAGACACCACAACCAGATCGTCTCTGCATTGAATTCCGATGACTGCTCGATCGACGATGTCGCAGAAGCGATAGCCAACGATCTCGCACTCTCGGCAAAGCTTCTCGAAACCGTAAACTCCTCATTCTACGGACTCGATCAAAACGTCTCCGACATCAAGCACGCCGTCTCCCAGCTCGGGCTCTCCAATACTCGCAATATCGTTCTCGCGGCCCACATTTTTTCCCAAGTTGGAAAAGATCCGGAGCATCTCTCCCTCGTCAAAGAGATCTGGCATCATAGCATTTCCGTAGCAGGCGCCGCCCGCCGCATCAGCCTACACGAAACGCGGGGCCCGAAAGCTGCAGAAGAGGCATACTCTGCTGGATTGCTGCACGACATCGGCAAGCTCGTCCTTATCGGTGTAGTGCCAGAACAATACATCGAAGCCCAACGCCTCGCTCGCGATGAATCCCACTCGCCTTGGCAAGCCGAGTTCAAACACATCGGCTGCGACCATGCCGAAGTCGGTGGCTATCTCCTCTCGCGCTGGGGGTTGCCAGGGGCTATAAATGAAACCGTCGCCCTCCACCACAGACCTGCCAATAGCTGCCACGGAACCTTCACCACCCTCGCCGCCGTACACGCAGCGAATGCGATTGTGCGCAAACGCCGAAATCCCCTGCACGCCGACGCTACCCCGATCACCAACTTCTTCATCGAAATCGGGAAAAACGAGCAATGGGCAGACTGGGAAGCTGTCGTAAAAGGAGACACTCCGCCTTCTCAGCTGAAACCAAAGCTGAAGCCGAAGCTCGCCCGCGATGAGGACAAGGCCCCCGCTCCCCAAATCACCACCACCGCCCTCGCCCACAAAGCTCTTTCCAAACGGATTGAAGAGGACGAACAAAGGCAACACCCGCCAAGCTCGCCCCAACGAAGCCAAAGCGTCACACTCGCCTTCGCTGCCGGCATAATCTTCTGCCTCGGCTGCCTCTACTTCCTTTCCTCGATCAAAGAAGCACCCGCTCAATCAAGTCCGCCTGAGCCCAAGAACTCTCCTGTCATCGAATCGAGAGAGGATATTCTCAAAGAAATCTTAGCGTCTGAAACCCAGCCTACGGAGCCGACTCTGGCCACCCCCGTGTCGCAGCCCGAAAGCGAGCAACCTCCGCCACCACCTCCACCACCTCCTCCCTTTCCAGAAATCCAACTCGGGGCAATATTCCAACGAAGTTCCGGCCCGAAAGCGCAGGTTAACGGGCGGATCCTCGGCATCGGCGATACCATAGATGGAGCTACGGTCACCGCCATTCACCGCATCAGTATTGAGGTCGAGCACTACGATCGGACCCGCACCTTCACGCTGGACTAACACATAGCGGAAGTCGCTCCTATCCGAGACCTTGCAAAAGTTGAATTTCTTTGTGGAATGGATCGATGCGAACGTTCCCTTTCCTCCGAGTCGCCTTAGTCCTAAGCTTGGTTTGTAGCTATTTCGCAGATGCAACGAATCTCATTCATGACAACAAAGCAGCCGTAGACTGGACCGACGCTTACCCCGTCGGCAACGGACGCCTCGGAGCCATGCCTTTCGGGGAGTTCCCCAACGAAAAGATCTTACTCAACGAAGAAACCATCTGGACGCGCGGCGACGATCTTGTGACACCGGAGGACAGTTTCGAGCACCTCGAGACCATCCGCCGGCTGGAAGCCGATGGTCGCTACAAGGAGGCAGACCAACATTTCGAAAGACACCTCCAAGCGAGCGTCGACCCAAACAGCTACCAGTACCTCGGGTGGCTCACCATCAACTATAGAGAACTAAGCCCCCTCGCCCGTACCGCCCGCAGTCTCGATCTCTCGACTGGGATCGCCCGCTCTGAGCACTACCTCCAAGACGGCACCCAAATAATCCAAGAAACTTGGGCCAGTTCCCCCGACGATGTCATTGCGATCCAGATACAATCTTCTCGTCCCATCGACTTCGACGTCACTCTCGACGGGGCCGAAGCAGAAAGAGGAGACCTAGTCAAAAACGGACAAGGTTCCGGAGACCGTCCAGATGTATTGAAATACCAGGGACGGGTCCGAGCAATCGGCGAAGCCGACATAGAACGCGATCGCCTCGAAATCAAAAAACAAAACACCATCACCCTCCTCGTCTCCGCAACCACGAATTTCGACTACTCCAACAGCAGTCGACTCCTACCTCCGGGATGGCAAGACAACGCGATCGCTACACTCGACCGCCTTCAGGACCGAACTAGCGAAAGCATCCAACAAGCTGCCGTAGCCGATCACCAAAGTTACTTCGAACGCACACGTATCGAACTCGGAACTACGGACTCATCCACTCGCCAACTGCCAACCCCACAGAGAATAGAACGACTACAAGCCGGAGCGACGCATGACCCCGACCTCATCGAAGACTACTTCCAGTTCGGTCGCTACCTGCTCATCGCCTCCTCTCGTCCTGGCACCCTTCCAGCCAATCTCCAAGGCATTTGGAATCCGCACGAATGGGCCCCTTGGAGCAGCGACTTCCACCTCAACATCAACCTTCAAATGAACTACTGGCTCGCAGAGACCACCAACCTCTCCGAGCTGCACACGCCTTTCATAGACCTCATTCGTTACTACCAACCCAAAGGCAAGGAAATGGCTCGCCGCCTCGGTATGCAAGGCTGGTGTATGGGCCACGCTTCCGATCTCTGGGGAAACGCGCGCATGATGTCCAGCCGCGCTCACTGGGGCGGCTCCTTCTTTGGTGGACAATGGATGACACTGCACATCCTCGAGCACTACCGCTTTTCCAAAGACGTATCCATCCTCTCTGACAACTGGGATATCCTTACCGGTTCCGTCCAGTTCGTAGATTCTTGGCTTATCGAAAACCCTAGCGGTGATGGACTCGTTGCTCGCCCCGCGTGCTCGCCCGAAAATTCGTTTCTCTACGCCGACGAGAATGGGGAAGAACACAGCGCGGCCTTTTCCTCGGGAAATAGCTTCGACCAATTCATGGTACTGCAAGTCTTCAACGACTACCTCGAAGCTGCCAAGGCTCTCGGCAAGGAAGACGAGCCGCTCGTTCAGTCCATTTCCCAAAAACTACCGCAGGTATATCATCCAAAAATCGCCAACGACGGAAGACTCATGGAATGGCGTCTACAATTCGCGGAAAATGAGCCCGGCCATCGCCACATCTCGCAGGTCCTCGGAGCCTACCCCGGCAACCAAATCGACCTCGACGGAGATGCCACTATGCGAAGCGCCGTCGAGAAAGTCATCGAAGAGCGCCTCGCCCAAGGCGGGGCTGCGACCGGGTGGAGCCGCGCATGGACCATTGGCATGTTTGCCCGCCTATCCAAGGCAGAAGAAGCGTACGGAAACCTCATCGCCATTCTCCGAAAGTCCACCCTCGGTAACCTCTGGGACAACCATCCGCCCTTCCAGATCGACGGCAATTTCGGCTCTACCGCGGCCATCGCCGAAATGCTCCTGCATAGTCACAACGACGTAATTAAGCTTCTCCCTGCTCTACCAGCAGCGTGGCCGACCGGATCGATCGAGGGGCTCCGAGCCCGGGGCGACTTCACCATATCCATCGAGTGGAACAAAGGCGAATTAACACAGGCAACCATCGCATTCGGCCCGAATAGTCCCAGCGCCACTACAGTCTCCTACCACGGCAAGCAGATTACGCTCAGCGGCAATCCCAGCACCATTCAAAAGCTGGATTTAGACTCTTTTTAGCAGAACGAGGCTACCGACAGTCACCGTAGCAGCTTAACTGCAGCCTCGTTGCCATACTCAATTGCAAGATCTAGAGCAGTGACTCCGTGTGACGAAACCACGCTCACATCTACACCCGCATCTAGCAAAAGCCTCACCACATCCCCGCTCGCGCTAGCAGCGGCTTCGTGAAGCGGTGTTCCTCCCGCGTCGCTCAACGCATTCACATCCGCGCCCATCTCAAGCAAGACCTTCACGCTCGCCGCTTGATTCTTCGCGGCCGCGAGATGCAACGCCGTCCAGCCCTGCTTGTCCCGAGCTCCGAGTTCGACACCCGCTACCGCGAGGGCCCGGCAAAGCTCCGGCATCCCCCGAGCCACCGCCAGATGAGCAGTGGTCTGACCACTGCCTGTCCTCACGTTTGGATCCGATCCTCGACCCAAAAGATACAAAGCGATTTCGCTCTTCTTACGCGTCACAGCTTGCTGTAGTGGTGTCATATTTCCTCGACCAGGCGTATTCAGAAGCTGGGGATCGTTCGCAAGATGTACTTTCACATCGTTCAACTCGTCACGCGCTATAGCCTCATCTATCGTCTTGTAAGTAACGATGTTCGGGAAATCGGATACAAAGCCTGACTCAGGTAGCTGCACTCCCGCAGTCCAAGCAATCCCGTTTAGGACGAGCTTTCGAAAGTCATCATCGTTCCAATTTTGATGAAAGTGACCACCTGTAAAACCAAAGCCACGCTGACCGTCCTCGCCGACGCGACTCCAAGCGAGATGCTGGAACTCGCCTGCTTCGAGGGCAGACCGCACCGACGCATTTCCTGAGCGCGACCCATTCTCTCCCAAGGAACCCAATGGCGGCAATCCTGACAAGATTGGCTCGAACCCGCCATCTTCGCGAAAACGCATATGGTAATACCACTCGTCTTTAATCTCCAGGCGCGACACTCCAGAGGTGAGCTTGCCTCGCGCCAGCTGCGAATCCTTAAGCTCCCAAACCGGATTGACCGACCAACCCACATCGAAATAACCCCCGATCGCTTCACTCATGAAAGCTGCTAAACCCTCCGAATCTGGCTCAAGCGCATAGTGCAAGAAAGCAAAACCAACTCCGCTCGCGTAAAGAGCCTCCAACTCAGCAACCCGTCCCTCTGCGATATGGCCAGATCCACCATCACAATAGATCACCACCGCGTCGACCCGATCAAAAGCTCCTTCCCACTCCGGCCAACCACGATAAAGCGCCGCCTTCACTCCCAGTCCACTTGCGTTCAAGGCATCTGAGAGGACTTCGCATCCAGCTGGGAACTCATGCTCGTTCCAACCATGGCTGGACTCGCCCGAAAGAAAGAGCACTCTGCGGTCCCCATCTGACGAAAATGCAAAGTTCGCTAAACAGGCAGCGGCTAAGATAACGATACACCTTTTCACGGCACAACCGTGCCTAAGCACAACTCGCAGGTCCAATTCTAATATTCCGTAGAGAACTAAGCGACGCTGCGCTTCGGGAGTTTTCCCGCCAGCTCGCGCTTCAAGGCGAGGCACTCCGCGTATGCCATCCGCTCGAACTTGCTCATGTCGAAGTTCAAGTAGACACGCTTGCTGAGTACTTTCCATTCAGGAGTCGACTCTAGGGACTCCGTCTCGTCGAAGGTAGTATCGCCATTGCAACCCACACGCTTGCGGCGGCAGAGTTCACGGGCCAGCGAGACAGCTGCCACCAGATCTTCATCTTTCAAAGCCGCCTCGGGATTGTTAACCCAGCGAAACACCGACTGGAAACGCGAGGGTAGCCCTTGTTTTTCCGCATATGCCAGAGCAATATCGTGTGTCGTGCAGCCAAGAAACAAACGCTCGGCTGACGCCAAAGCCACGCCCGTCTGCGCCGCATGGTCCTTGATCACCGGCAAGGCAAAGGGGTGCAATCGGGTAAGCAACATCTTGCCCAAGTCCTGCATTAACCCCGCCGTGTAAGCAATAGGGGCCAAGTTTGGCATCTCTAAATACTCGCAAACGAACTCTGCCATGCGGCCCGTTGCTACTTGGAACATGCGGAAGGCGGGCCAGTCCATGTGCGGACCGGACTCGAAGAAACGCTCCGCCACCGTTTCGAAATTCAAACCAAGGCTCGCCAGCCTCATTTCCCCTAGAAGGCCAACTGCCATGCGCGTGCTCTCGATCGCGAAGGTCTTGTCTTCTTTATCCTTTTTCAATCGATTTGCCGCTATAAAAATTTCCGCGCTCAAACTCGGATCCCGGTGGACCAAGTCAAGCAATGGGGCGAGCGATGTCGGACGACCGTTGGCCGCCATCTGGAATGACGCCGCGATAGATTCCACGATCGGGCAGGAAGTGATCTTGTCGAACTCCCGCTTGATCTGATCGATACCGATCAGGGGACAACGCTCCTCAACAAACGCGGTTTCCCAATAACCTCGTTCACGAGCCTCCTCGTCAGACTTCATCTCCTCCTCGCTCATGAAATCCTCCGGCACAGTGTCCGGGTTAAGATAAGCTTCGATCAAGCGCGAAGCCAATCCGAGGGGGTCGTTGTTCTCGTCACCCGTGGGCCATTTACCTGCCGAGGCTCGGAGAGCAAGGTCGTCTAGGCAATAGACGACCCCTTCCGCCCCCGTTTTGTCTGCAACCGCCGAAAGTTTCTTCAACCAATCTACGATCGGCTTCTGAGCCTTTCCCTCGACTGCTTTCCGCTTGGCGAGCGAATCCTGCCCTTCGTTCAAAGCGCCGCTGAGCTTCTCCAGCATGGCATTGAGCCGCTCTGGTTCCCACTCTGGATTACCCGCCTCGAAGTAGTGTTCGAGCCAAGGCTCCGAACGAGCCTTAGAGATTTCCGCAAAAACCAACTCTTCCCGATAAGGCTTCACCAAAAAGTTCTGCACTCGCAATTCCAACACCTTCTTAACGCTGTCGCGATCCGGGTGCGCGGTGTAGACGACCAACGGAATGGTCCGTAACAAACAATCCGCCTTCAAATCCTGCACCAAAGCTAAGCCGTTCTCACCCTTGAGCTTAAGCTCTATGAAAACGATATCTACTTTGACATTCCGTCGGATAAATTTCCACGCTGCCGCCACGGAGTCGACTGCCGCGAAGCGATTACCACCTCGAGCGACGATTCCGCCCATGGCCATACGGGCCACTTCGTCAGGGTCTACTAATAGGACGTTTGCCATAAATCAAATAACAGGGTTCGAGCGCTCTGAGTAATGCTCTGAGCGACCCTAGATTTCCATCGTCAGAAAAGCCCCTGGTCTTTACCCTAGAACCGCATTAATAAGGTGCTGCGCTATAGCGCATTAGAAACTATTAGCGGCATACCCAAGCACAACCTAAACCCTTTCGCCCGCTTCCAATCCTTTCGTCATAAAGCTCGCAAAGACGAGAATGGTTCCAACGGGTTCGACTGCGGCCATCATTCGAGCATACCCGCTAGCTTCAGGAAATCTGTATTCGCTTCACAACGACAGCAGGCGGGGGCTCGCCGACTTGAGCTGGAGGCGCTCTCCTTTTTGAGAAAAAAGCCCGAACGGACTTTCTAAATAGGCTTCAATCTCACATACCCCGATTCAAGATCCAGTCGCCAATTAACTGCAATGTGGCTTCATCGAAGGTTTCCTCGATCCGCCCATACTCCTCGATAGACCCGGTATCACAATTCTGGAAAAGATGGTTCAATCTCGGTAATACGTGAACCATGGCGGCCCTGTTGCCCGCCTTTTCGAATGACGCGCGTAGAATGTCTGCATTCACGCCAGCGGCCACCTGAACGTCCCTCTCACCGAAGAGGGCAAGAGTCGGGATAGTGACCCGGTCCAGATATTCGCTCGGGTCGATCTGCATGAGAGAGCGAAACCACTTTGTGGATACGGATTTTAGAGAGTTTTCGAAAGCCGCATCAGTGAAGCCCAGTTCTTCCAAAACGCGTTCATCATAGTTCTCACGGATTTCTTCGCTACGCGTTCGAAGACCAGCGACTAGATCGTCGCGCGACAAGCTTAAGTCCTTGATCAATTCGATATCTCCCCTGGTGTCTCTAACAATTCTCTGCACCAGCGTCTCATCCACGCCTTTCAATCGCAGGCCGTCAGCCGATTGTCTCAGGATCAGCTCGTCAAGAGGTTCACCCGGAGGCGCCAATAGCACCAGGAAATCAAGTTGCTCATCCTGAACTGCGACCATCGGGCCTACTAACCCGCCTTCGCTATGTCCGATCAAGCCCAAGGCATCGAGATCGACCTCCTCCTGCTTTTCCAAAAAACGTATCGCTGCGATCGCGTCGTTTGCGAAACTGGTCGTTTCGGAATCCATCACACTTCCCTCCGAACCGCCCACTCCTCGATCGTCAAACCTCAAGGATGCGACGCCACGTCTCGCCAAACGATCGGCTATCACCGCAAACGGCTTATGTCCCATTAAGCTCTCGTCTCGGTCCTGCGGTCCCGATCCGCTGATAAACAGGACAGTCGAAAAGGGGCCTCTTCCCTCTGGCACGACAAAAGTGCCGGCGAAAGAAAGCCCGTCCAGCTCGTTGCGAAACGTCACTGCCCGCTGTTCGTAAGGGAACGGTCCAGACAAATCCTGGGTGCGTTTTTGAACCAGAGGCTCCGCTATACGACGATAACTCAAAGGCATCTCCTGTCCTCCTTGCATCCAAACCCCTTCGAGCCTGCTTCCATCTTCGTTTAATATCCCCTCGAAGGATCCGCCGATCCTGTCGATACGATAGGTGAGCTTGCCGTCGTCAAAAGTGATCGAGTCCATCTTCAATCCGTTCGCGCCTTGATCCAGACTATCCATTGTCCCAGTAAAACTATCTCCTCCATCGGGAAAGATATGTAGAGCCAGTCGCAAGGAGCTTGGCCCCACTGCGAGCTCGCCGAACCACTCACCCACTGCTCCTTCTCCCTGTATTCCCTTCTCGGATACGTGTGTATCGGCAGCATTATCATCCTTTAGGAAATACAGCTCGAAATTTAGTTGCTGACCTCCTTGGTAAAAATCTCCACTGATGCACTGTTCTTCCTCTTCGTATACGCCTTCAAACGTGGGCGTTCCCGGAATCCCTTGCAGGATAAACCCGACCGCAGACCCGCTTACTTCAACTTCAGCTAGAGCGAACCCTCGCAAACCCTGAGCCGGAATATCAATGGCACCGGACCAAACACCTTCCTCGGCTCGATCCAGTGAAACGTGGATAGCGAGTGAGCTACCGGGGACTTTGAGCTCCCCTTTCCATACTCCAGCAGGAGGCATCGAAACTGCGAGAGCGGCGATGGATACTGCAGCTAATAATAGGCTGCATCTAAAAAAGATTGGTAACACTTTCACGCTCCCACCTTAGCACCCTCATGTTACCCTCATGTTACCGAACAAATAAAGAGGAGGTAAAGACAGGCCTGATCCTCGCCTCAAAAAACGAAACCCAGTTAATAGTAGTTAACTAACACATCACGTGCCTGCCCCGCCAAGGTTTCAGCAAGCTGCTGCATGAGCTCAGCGTGTTCAGGGTCTGGGGGTTCGCTCAGCTGCAGCTCACGCCCCGCCACTGCGCGACGATTTCCTTGCAATACATCCCATTGTGTAACCCATACGCTCTGAACCTGCCTCGATAAATTGGACAGTGTGTCGGCTCTTGGGATAAAACTAGAAACCCAATGAGAACTTATACATCTGAATTTAAGCGAGACGCC
>NZ_JARXHX010000059.1 GCF_031127835.1 Pelagicoccus sp. SDUM812002 | reverse complement strand
GTTCGTTGAGATGTCGTGGTCGCACTGGCTGAGGATGCTGCGTCCTTCGATTCGAAACCCTTCCGTCAAATATTTATATCATTACTGGCTAACGCAGAGTGCATACGCGGAGGCCAAGCGCGGAGCGCTTGGCCGGAGTTGTATGACACGACTTGTTCGAACTTTATTTTATAGCTGGTTCATCGTAGAATGCTAACTGAGAGCTTAGACTTATTCTTTCTTTCTCTTTTTCAATTTCTTCTTCGATTCTCTTTTTCGCTTCAGCCTCGATCTCCTTCATTGCATTTTCCATTTCTGATTCGGAAATCTTTCCATCGCCATCAAGGTCGAATCGCTCGAACATGGCTTCCGCTTCAGCTTTTGAGAAAATTCCATCGAATTGCGTTCCTAAATAGTCTTCGAGGTCTTCTAAACTGTTGAAGTCTCTCATCAATACTCTGCCTTCTGTTGTATTTGCGTAACCATTTAGAGGCTGAGAGAAGGTAGCCATCATCTCCATGTTCTCTCTCCAGTTTATCTTTCCATCTTTATTTGAATCGAAGTCATGAAGCATGCTTATAGACTTTCCGTCTATCTGGTCGAAAACTGGATTGTCTCCACTTGCTGCGGCTTCAGTTCCTGGGATAGCGATCGTAAACTCTCTTCGGGTTGAGTCGTGAATCTTTAAGGCGTCCCCGAATTCAACGGGGTCGTCACTCGTTCCGTTGGCCTCTCTGATCGAGCTGACCATTTTTTGCATGAATTGTCCGTGATATGTGTTTGCTGCTTGTGTGATCATAATCTTTCTCTGAACGAGTAGTAACGTTTAGGTAAAGTCATAGCAGCTAGGGGACCATCGCGTGTGGTACTTAGGTATTCGGGTTTTCTTTAGCGTTTGTTTTACTTTGTTTGGTTGTTCTCGATGTATCTCGTCGACGATCGGAACATTTTGCCGATGTGTATGTGGAAGTATATTCCATTCTTTCTTCGAACGTCGAGGTCAGACGCGAGCGCTTGCGCTCGTTGTCTGCACCGACTGGTTCTGCCAGTCTTTTGTAAGTTTTAGTTTCGAGAGGTGATCGTACAGCGAATCTTCATGTCCGATGTTCGTGGATACAAGGTAAAGCAATACGACTGGAATGTAGCTGTTCATGAACGCGTTCGCGAAAGATAATCCGAAAGTCTCCCTGTAGTCGACAACGAAAGGAGCAGCTACGGTGTAAAAGACTCCTAATGCGATCAAAAACGAGTACCTCCGGACTAGGTCCATTAACCGTAATTCATTTTTTCTATTTCGTATCTTAATTTTGAATATTCTCTTGCCCAAGGACCCACCGAAACACAGTCCGGTAGCGAGGTAGTAGATCCATAGCAGGTTGTAAAGTAGACCGACGTTGAAAACCCAAGAAAGGTGAAGCAGCGATTCGTAGAGAAGGATGTAGATCGCAACTGTGATCGATCCATCAATCAGAAAGGCTATCGTTCTCTCGAATCTATACATTTCAATTTTTGCAGAACGCAGAGGTCTCACGCGAGCGCTTGCGCGAGTTGTGAGGACCGACTTGATGGGGTTAAGTTTTTCATCTTCAGAGTTGGGTTTGTCTTGGAAGTTGGGGCTTTTCTTTTCTTGGATTCAGTCTTCGTATCCATTGTCAAATTGCGATCTTTCGTTTGCTGCAGGATCAATCCTAATTGAAGGGGATTTTGGGTTGGTTGGCCTTCTCGAAAATCGATCTATCCTTCGTTGCAGGATCTTCATATTTTATTCCTGGATCTAGAAATCGGATACGTCGCCAAGTTGTTCTCTCTAAAATTCCCTACCTCCCCATCGTCGAGCTCATACGCGAGGGCTCATGGAACCGTCGTGAAAGAGTGGGGGTTGGTTTGTCTGGAACCGTTCCGCAACTCGGGCGCTTGGCCCGAGTTGTATGGAGCGTCTGGTTAGCGGAACCTTCGTCTCTTCAGATGCAGGAGTTCGACCCGATCCGCTCTTCGATTCCAGAATCGTTTCGCTTGAACGTCGCTTGGGTAGATTTTGGCTACGGTGAAGCTGGAAATGTCGATGTCGAAAGTCGCTCTCGTTCCCGCGAATCGTCAGGATAAGTCTCCGCTTTTCCGGGATGCTCGTCGGAAATGTCGTGGTCGCACTGGTCGAGGATGCTGCTTCCTTCGATTCGAATACCGTATTCATATTTTTAACTGACTCGCTAACGTCAAATCCACACGATGGCGGCTTCGATTGAGGTTCCAAGTCGGTTTAGGTTAGTATTCATGAGATCGTTACGAGAGAGGCGAACGTTTGCCGCCATTGTGTGCGATGCCTGGTTAGCCCTCGTATCTTTGCTCCGTCTGTGGATCGTAGAGGCTGCACCCAAACTTGCCCGCAAGATCGATGAAATCGTTCATCTCTTCTCCTTCGAGTCCTCTGCAATCGATCAACAAGAGCTTGGGGTTTGTGGATACTTCGAAGACCTTATCTTCTTTCGAGTAGAAATTCTTAAACTCTTCCTTCCATTCCTTAGAGAACTTCTGGTCGATTTCTTTTCTGATTTCTTCGATCGGCAATTCTTCGACTGAATCAGGGAGTTCTTCGTCCATCAGTTGTTGGTAAATCTTTGAGTGGTCCGTGCTCGGTGATGAACCGTATTTCCAGAAGGCTAGTTGGTAGCTCATTTCTTTTCTTTAAGTGGCTAACGTGAAAGCCATACGCGGAAGTCAGCGCGGAGCGCTGGCTGGAGTTGTATGGGCTGCCTGGTTGGCACAATTTTTAGTAGGATATTTTATC
>NZ_JARXHX010000058.1 GCF_031127835.1 Pelagicoccus sp. SDUM812002 | reverse complement strand
ACCCGCTGGAGAAGGTTCCCAGGCGCTCCACCTTGCCTTCCCGGCCCCCGTGCGCCAGGGCGATTACGGTCGTTTCCTTATGGACATCCATGCCTGCGTAGATATGCTTTTTTCTCATGCGCTTGTCTCTCCTGTATTGGTTATTGAATACTTGTGGCTCTGCCACGCTTAACGGCAGGGTAACCCACGAACAAAGGGAGGCAAGCGCTCCACTTTCAGATGGCCCAGCACACGACCATTAAGATTAGAAGGAGAAAAAATATGAAAAAACTAATTACCCTATTACTATCCCTATTTGCACTTTCGGCCAACTCATACGGCGATAATTACAAAAGCATATCGATTACTTCCGAGTCAGAAACAAAAGACCCTATTTCGGTGGATGCAGCCTTTAGTGAAGTCCACGAATTTCTCAGCGACTCTGCGATATGGGTAAACGAAGAAAAATGGAATAAGGATAACGCGATTCCTAAAATCAAAGAATTAAACGAGTCTGAGGTTTCATTCATGAGCGGTCTGAAAAACCGAAAAGACATGATCAGCCTGAAAAAAACCCACGACAAGATGATTACCCTATCCGCTATAATCGAAAATAAAAACGAATTCCAAACGAACGATATAGAAGAAAGCCTTCGAATGATTGAAAAGATCATGAAGAAGCATTTCCCCAATACGACTGCCATCACCCAAGAATACAAAAAGGATCTAATAGCTAACAAAAATTTCTAACCAGACGTTTCAGACAACGAGCGCAAGCGCTCGTCGTCTGAACTTGTCGTTAGAAGAGAAATGAAGCCCCAAAGATTCAACTACGAACACACTCACACTTTCACACGTGAAGAGTACATTTACTTGATCGGGCTATTCTCAAAGAAGAGCAAATCTCTGCGAATCCTTATCTCTGCATTGATCGGGTTCATTTTCCTATTATCCAAGTATACACTTATCATTGGCATTGTCATCTTGGGAATGGTAGCGATGGCCCTTATCCTAGGAAAGAAAAGTGCAAGTACGTTTAACCGGTGGTTCACTAATTCGAAATTTCTACAGGGAGAAGTGACCTATCAACTAAACGAAAGCGGTCTTCGACTTAGATGCAAAAACTTGGATATTCGAGCGACCTGGGACATGGTTTCGGTTTGGGAAGATAAAGAAGGTTGGCTCAGAATCTCATGTGAAGCCATTCCTAACCTATATTTCAAAACATCAAAACTTAAAGAAGCAGGTGTTTTTGATTCAGTCATCGATCTTTGCAATAAATATGGAGTTAAGTTTAATTCCGAAGAAGCAAAAATGATTTCTAACAAGTCAGGTCATACAACTCCGGCCATCGCTCCGCGATGACCTCCGCGTATGGCTTCGACGTTATACAAAAAATGAAGAAAGGAATCATCATAGGTGTTACCATTTTAGTCGTGGGTACCCTGAGCATCGTTTTGCTAGCTCCAAAGAGCGTAGTTGAAGCCTCCTTCTCCAATCTCAGTGAGAAAAACGAAATAGAAGCGAAAGCACCTTGGCTGCCTTTTAGGAGTGGAGCTATTTACGTTTTTGCTGAGGGCGAAGTCACCGGAAAAGGAATCCTTCACATTTACTCTAACCGACGCCGGGACCACCAAATCCACACCTTTGAAAATCAAACATTCAGTGTTCAAATGAGCGAACCCGAAGCTTGGGTCGATGACCTGCAAGTCGAATGGGAACCAATCGTGGTTCTGAATGGAGATATGGATCTATTCATTGGTTGTGGAGATGGACAGGATGAACTTCAAAGTTGGAAACAAAATAGAAAAGAAGTATAACCAGTCGTTTCATACAACTCCGGCATCGCTCCGCGATGCCTACGTCGTATGAACTCAGCGTTGTGAAGAAAAAGAATGATCAGGTTGTATTGGAATACTAACCACAGATTTCACAGAGAACACAGATTTGATCCTGCAACGAAAAAGAAACTGATCCTGCATTGAAGATAAAAAAGCACCCTACTCAACGAGACAGAAAGAAGCAGCAAGACAGACCGACCAAAAAGAAAAGATTAATGATGATCAACTTGTGGTACCGAGTCGAAGACGACATGACCACAAGAGACCAAAATGATTAGTGGCGAAGCATTCAAAAGATTGGCCATGCGACAAGGCGACCACAGACTAACTCAAACAAATTATCACAACCAGGCAGCTCACACAATGTCGGCAAACGCCCGCCTCTTTCTTAACGACCGCATGGAAATCAACATCACAACAAATGGAACCTCAACCGAAGCCGCCATCGTGTGGCTTTGACGATATGCAAACGGAAGAAAACGGATCAAAAACACCCAACGACCCAAAATGGAATCTGTTCGGCACACTCTTCGCGCTTCTTTCAATATGTGCACCTTTTTACTACTCGAAATACGACCCCACAGGGGGATATGATTTCATGGGCTATGGAAGATTGTTTTATGTAGTAATAACGATAGCTATACTATCACCGACTGGGATAGCATTTGGAATGGCTTCCCTAGCCCGCGAAGAAAGATGGAAAGCATTAACGGTCTTGGGTTTCATCATCAACGGATTCTTCTGCTTCGTACTAGCTGCGATTCTAACGATATTACTATGGAATTACTAAAAACTAAGCATATCAAGTCGTCGCTCACAACTCCGGGGGCTGCGCCCCCTCCGCGTGAGGACTCTGCGATGGGGAGAGATAGAAATTTCAAATATAACCAACGAGGCGACGTATCCATTTTCTAATTCTACAAATAAGAAAAGATCTCCTGCATTGTTGAG
>NZ_JARXHX010000057.1 GCF_031127835.1 Pelagicoccus sp. SDUM812002 | reverse complement strand
TTGCGAATGCTTCTGAAGACTTCGTACGATGCTTGTTTTTCCAGAACTGGACGTTCCGTTGAGGACAATCGCTATCATTTATTCTCTGCTAACGTGAAAGCCATACGCGTAGGTCATCGCGGAGCGATGGCCGGAGTTGTATGGGCTGCCTGGTTCGAACTATAATTCCTTTGATTCATATGTGTAACCTCCGCCATGTATGCTTCCCCCTGAATTCGGTGTCATAATTGATCTCTTCGTAAATTTTCCTTCTTCAAACGAGATATGAATCCCTTTTGGATTTGGAGCCCCGCTTGCATCTCGGTAGCTTGTTTCGAAATATATGTAGGCTACATCATTTCCGGTTTCAAACCTCACCTGTAGGGTGTGGAGTAATACGGCCTCCAAGTCTTCAAATGCAGTCTTTGGAACCTCATGCCATTCTTCATCGTAGAAGAAATCTATCTTTTCAATTATCCCTTCGTCAGCGTTTGCTTTCAGCTCAATTTGACCACGAGTCCCGCCATCGATCACGATGTGTACGTAGTCGGGGAGTATCGCATATTCCATACTTGCGAAACAAGCTGAGGTTAGTGCGAAGATTGAGAGCAGGATTCTTTTCATCTATTTTTCTTCGAACGCCGAAGTGATACGTGAGCTCAAAACGTAGCTCGGACGTCAATTTGAGGTTGAGTGTGTCTGGTGTGATTAAAAAACGGCGAGCGCTTACCCGAATTGTATCGACTGACTTGTTCTACTTTTTTCAGGAGCGTGTCTCCAGTGGTCGAGTCCACTCGAATCGAATCTTTAAACTGGCATCGGACCTTGCTCGTCATCTCAGGGTTGCAGGTTGGATTGTGTCTTCGGGAAGCTTGAAATGTCGAAGTCAAAAGTTCGTCTCGTTCCTTCGGTTCGTCAGAATCAAAATTAAATCTATCTGTCGTGTTCGTTTGGAATGTCGTGGTCGCTCTGGTTGAGGATGCTGTGTCCTTCGACTCGAAAACCATAAATATATTCATCAACCTGATCTTAAGTTTCGTAGAACGCCGAGGCCTCACGCGGCGCTTGTCGCCGTTGTGAGAGACGACTTGATATGTGCAATTTTTTTTGAATCAGTTTTCGGCTGATTTGCCGCGTGCGATATCAAGTCGATCATTTCTTCTCTTTGGATGGTTGGATTTTTTGGTTTCTAATTTTACCTCACTGCAGGATCATTTCTTCTCTTCATCGTGGGAATCAATTTTTCTTAGCAGTGCAGGAGTTTGTTTCTTTGAAGTTGTTTTCTTAATACGTTGTAGGATCAATTTTTAGCTCAACCAGATCTTCCTTCTTCACATATCGTGAAGGTCATACGCGGAAGTCAGCGCGGAGCGCTGGCTGGAGTTGTATGGACCGACTGGTTCGACCTATTTTTACTTCGTCTTATCTCTTGTTTCGATGCCTTCTCGCTTCCCTTCGGGAAGCATGTCGTAAAGCGCTTGAACCGACTTCGGATGGCTTATCATCTGGTCGCATATAGAGTTAATCAGTCCAAACAACTGGATCGCCGTCTGTTTATCGTCTCGTAAGTCGAGTTCACCAGGGTGTACCGATTCATTGCCAATCACTCGCACCACATCTAAGGCTTTCTGGACTAACGGGTTCAAACCCTTGGATACAAGAGAACCAATATCCTTATCTATGTTCTTTCCACTTTCTCCAAGGTGTTTGCATAGCTTCTGAACGCATAGACGTAGGAGTGCTGCCGCTCCTCTGGGTGATTCGTTCACAATACGTCTAGCTTCTTCAAAATCTCTAATTATCTCTTCTGGAAGATCTTGATTTGGCGAGATGGATGTCTCGGTCTTTGGGAAAACGAGCCTGTCAAAAACCCAAACCGATATCTTTCTGCAATTGAAGCATTTGCTGAGATTCAGATTTTCGACACCCAAATATGCAGTCTTAGACTCGATATTATCAAGCTGAACCAATCCGGTCAGCATTCGGTCAAAATAGGCTTCCATGCCTTCTTTTTCGTCATCCGGGAAATCTGGATCTCTCAGAATTTCAAGTTTTCGTTTTTCTGTAGCTATCCACGGCGTCGGAGAATCTGTGTCTTTGGATCTTGCATACAAATCGTGCCAGTACTGCGTAGTGTATGCACCACAGTGTGGGCAATCGAATGCTGTAGCGTCAATTCGTGGAGGGTTTGTTTGCATTGATTGTTTTCTGTCGAACGCAAAGGCCATACATGGAGGCCACAGTTGGGGTTCCATTTTAATTTAGTGTTTTGAAGTCTTGGGTCGAAGTGAAAAGGGCGGGCGTTTGCCGGAATTGTATGAGCCGCCTTGTTAGGCTTGATCGATTGGTTGATTTGTCTTTGGGGTTTCGTTTAAGAGTCATCGTCTTTCTATAAGCTTGATCGTCGGTTTGGCTCGGAGGTGTCTCGCTGGATGTCGGGAAACTCTAGGACTGAAATATTCCCAATGGAAGAGGATGCTCGTGACTTCGGATTCTGAAATCGCTTCTCTCCTATGTTCAACTCGGTCGGAAATCCTTGCTCGTGGATCGTCTCCGGCTGGGTCGCCAAGAACGATGACTTTCACTTATACCGGAGCTGGAAATGTCAAATAGCCCAATAATTACTTTCGTTGGATTCTCTAAAACTGGTTCCCCTTTCTTGCTGATCTGAATGCTATGCTCGCACTGGACGAGGATGCTCGTTCCTTCCGTTCGATTCTCGCTCCTCTAAATATATTATTTCTGCCTAACGCCGAGACCATACGCGAGGCCTAGGCTTTGCCTCCATGTCTGGGGTCTTTGTTTTGGGTGGTTCGTGGTGAAGGAGGCGGGCGTTTGCCGAAGT
>NZ_JARXHX010000056.1 GCF_031127835.1 Pelagicoccus sp. SDUM812002 | reverse complement strand
GGCAAACGCTCGCCTCTTTCGCCTCGACCCCAGACTTGAAAACACTAATTTGAAATGGAACCCCAACTGAGGCCTCCACGTATGGCCTCAGCGTTGGGCAAAAATGATGATTAGAGTAGCAACGAAGGAAGACTCAGACGCGATCGTCGACCTCTGCCTTGCCAGTAGAAAAAAACATATGTCGTTTACCCAGCCCGCACATACGGAAGACGAAATCCGAAATTGGATGCGAGAGGAATTGATACCGAATCAAAAGGTCGAAGTTTTAGAAGAAGACTCCGAGATCAAAGCGATGATAGCGACTAAAGATGAAAAGTCAGAATCTTGGATCACTCACCTATTCGTGGAAGCCCAGAGTGTTAGAAAAGGCTATGGAAGAAAACTACTCGAAAAGGCATTAGCCGAACTAAAGAAACCAATCAGGTTATACGCGTTTCAGGAAAACCATAGAGCTCGTCAATTCTATGAAAGATTCGGTTTTCGAGCTATTCTGTTTTCAGACGGGAGCACCAATGAAGAAAAGTGTCCTGATGTACTTTATGAACTAAAAAACGATGAGCCCAACCAGGCGCTACAGACAACGAGCGCAAGCGCTCGTCGTCTGAGCTAGACGTTCGACGAAGAAAACAAATGAGCCTATTCCTGAAGGAACGATTCGCGATGAGCATCCGAGGTTGTCCAGCTTCGAAGCTCATACGTCTTTTCAAGAAGTCCGAAAGCCACGGATTGGGCGTGAGCCTGTCCCAACTAGAAGCTCACCATCTATGTGGCGGAGACCCGTTCGGAGTAGTTGACGAGCTTATTGATGCAAAAAGAAACGGGATTGAGCTAGAGTGGGATCGAGCGTGCGCGATCGATCTAGCGACGATGAATACCGATGACAGTCTTTCACAGGCGATAGAACGAGCAAAGTCGAGTATCCACGATAGTTTTGATATGGAGCTATCTTCTGCAGGGGAGAGATCATGGATTTTGACGATCACAGTCTCACACAAAGTTAACCTTCATCGTTACGTAGGCGGAGCCGACTTCCCAATCTTGAAAGAAAGAATTATTCAAAGAATTGAAGAGTTCTACGAATCAAAGAAAGAGAAGATAGCATCGATGTTTCCGACCCAAGATCTTAAGTCTTACATTCTTGAGAAGTCACCGGACGTAGGCACCAAACTCAGCATCACTGACATTGGAATTGAGATACAAAACTAGGTCGAACCAAACGCTTCAGGCAACTGCGGCAAACGCCCGCCTCTTTCACTTCGACCCCATGCAAATCAACCACCCCAGAAATTCAAACCATAGCCTAGGCCTTGTCGCCTGAGCTCGACGTTAGTCAAAAAAGAATAGGAATTTGAAGAAGGGATTACCGAACCGAAGGAAGCTGCATCCTCGAGCAGTTGAATGGATTTTTTGACTTCGACATTTCAAGCATCACGAACCACCATTCCAACCCTGTTACCCAGATATGACGAGCAAGGTCCTATGCCAGTTTAAAAGATCGCTTATAGAACATCCAAACTTTGGAGACACGATCCATTGGACTAACAAGTCGTCGCAGACAACTCCGGCCAAGCGCCCCCTCTTTCAAAACGACATCAACCAAATCAACCATCAACCGACGCGGTCGACCAACTGAGGCCTACGCGTCTGGACTCGGCGTTCGACGAATAAAAGAAATGAAGAAATATTGGAATCAGAAACGGACCCCATACATATTACCCCTGTGTCTCGTTTCTGCCGGTCTCATCCTTTCAACGCTTGCGTACCAAAAGAAAAAGGCAGGAAAGACAATGAGCTACGAAGGAGTAAGGACTCCCGCTGGTGCCGGAATAGCTGCTGGATGCCTACTATCAGTATTAGGAATCTACGGAGGAATTAAAGCACACAAAGAGATCCATAGAAAAAAATAATTACCGAAGCATTCATAGATAAGACAGCAAATACCCAAAGAATCCAACTCGTGAATACAAAAAAAATAGGTCGAACAAGACGGTCGATACAACTCGGGTAAGCGCTCGCCGAAATTCAAACACACCTGACACATCCAACCTCAATCCAACGTTCGAGCTTTAACTGTAGCTCGCGTATCACCTCGACGTTGGGCAGAGAATGAAGACTTGACATGGTGGCACTTTTTGCCACCATCTAGCCGTGAATCGAAAACAACGCCTCACCCTAGAAAAGATCAAGGAGCGTCCCGAGCGATCGGACATTCCCTGGAAAGATATTGAAAATCTTCTATCAGCTCTAGGAGCAGAAATCACAGAGGGCAGCGGTTCACGCGTACGAATTTACCTTAACGGAGTGAGAGCAGTTTTCCACCGCCCTCATCCCCAGAAGGAAACAGACAAGGGAGCAGTTAAATCCGTACGCAGGTTTCTAGAAACAGCAGGAGAATAAAGACATGGAATACAAAGGATACATTGGAACAGTACAGTTCGATGATGAAGCTGAGATCTTTCATGGAGAAGTAATCAACATGAGAGACGTAGTCACCTTCCAAGGCGACACCGTTGAGGGATTAAAAAAAGAATTTCAACTATCTATTGATGACTATCTGGAGTTTTGTGGTGAACGAGGCGAAGAGCCCGATAAACCCTTCTCAGGAAAACTAACTTTACGATTAGATCCAGACCTTCATCGATCTCTCTACATTCGATCCAAGAAGGACAACAAAAGTTTAAACAATTGGATTGTTGATGCTTTGAAGAAAAATACAAAGTCCCAACAAGACGCTTGATACAATTCCGAAGGCTGCGCCTCCGGAATCGTATCAGCTTGGCGTTGGGCAGAAAGAATGAAAGCAATTCAGCAAAAAGTAAGCACACTAACCGATGGTGAAACGCTCATTCTTCTGAACGAGCTGCAAGTAGTT
>NZ_JARXHX010000055.1 GCF_031127835.1 Pelagicoccus sp. SDUM812002 | reverse complement strand
CACTGCTGATTGATAGGGTGCTTCCATGTGCTATGATGCTCATGAAGAGGACGTGAAGTAGGAACGCTGTTTTCATTATTTTGCAGAACGCCGAGGTGATACGCGAGCTCAAGTTAGAGCTCGAACGTTGGGTTGAGGTTGAATGTGTCTGGTTTGTTTGAAAAACGGCGAGCGCTTACCCGAGTTGTATCGACCGATTTGTTCTGCTTATTTTTAGATCTTCTCGTAGAATTCATTTGGTTCAAATCTTCCTCCGCAGTGACATTTTCTTTTTCCGTCGTGGTTGGTTTCGTGGCAACGATCACAGATTCCGAATCCCGTATCACTTCCTATGTTTCTCTTCGTTTTTAATTGTACGAGGTACATGATAGTAAAGGCGATCGCCCCGAATGAGACTGCGAGTGTTAGTCCTTTCAATGTCATTCCAGCTGGCTCTGGCGATCGATGCATGGACGGGAGAAAGCTTAAGCCGAGGAAACTCAAAACAATCGTAGTTCCTGAAAACAGCGCTGGGGTATGCGGTTTCCGTGCTTCTCGTTTCATCTGGTCATCGATGACTGAGATTTCACGTTCACTCTTTCTTTTCCAGCTCATCTATTTTTGCAGAACGCCGAGGTGATACGCGAGCTCAAGCTAGAGCTCGAACGTTGGGTTGAGGTTGAGCGTGTCTGGTGTGTTTGAATTTCAGCGAGCGCTTACCCGAGTTGTATCGACCGATTTGTTCGACCTTCTTTTCATATCGTTTCGTTGTCACTCAAATCCATCCATTCTTTCGGATATTCACTTTGGGCAATCCAATGCTGAGCTTCTGCTGGACTTTGTGCCGACTGACCGAGGTGAATCGTAATCGATCCTTCTTCAACAGAATGTACTATTGTGGCTACTGCGTGATAGAAACCCTTTATGTCTACCACTTCGCCAATTCGCGGAAGAACAGTGAAATCGATTCCATCGTTTTTTGCTTCGTCGTAGGAATCATCGCCATCTGCTAGGAATTTTAGAAAGACTCTCATTTTATTTTTCGTCGAACGCCGAGGCCATACGTGGAGGCCTCAGTTTGGGTTCCGCTTCAAGTTAGTGTTTTCAGGGGTTGGTTCGAGGTGAAAGAGGCGGGCGTTTGCCGGAATTGTATGGGCCGACTTGATGGCAATCTTCGTTTCTTCAAAGGTGTTCCGCTTGTTATCTGGCTCTTTATTTGGTTCGTTCCCGTCGGTTTCGGTTTCCTTCGGACTCGGGTTTTTATTAGCAACGATTCGGGGTCGTTGGGGGGTTCTACGCTAAAAACTGATGCTTGAATAGCCAGTCGTCATGATCTGTCTCTTTGGTTAAACTCGAATCGGTCCACATCGTATTGGCTTGGTGAATGTCGTGGTCGCACTGCTTGAGGGTGCTGCTTCCTACGATTCGAGTACGTCTCCTTAGTTTAGTTATATAATTATATTTTCTGCCATCGCCAAGTTCAGACGACGAGCGCTTGCGCTCGTTGTCTGAAACGTTTTGTTCTGCTTTATATCTTGAGGTTTATACCTATTCCAATGTGCAAACCATTTAGTTTTGTGAAAATGCGATCATCATCAATATCGAAGTTGGTGTACCCTGCTTCGAGGTTAATACTGGATTTTTTTGTCAGTTTTCGTTCGAAACCAATGACAGCGGTGAGTAAGGGGATTCGTTTTTCGTAGCTGCTTGTTAGTGTAGCTCCATCGAAGTAGCCTCCTTGAGTTGTTGTTCCTATTGTCTTACTTATACCTGCGACTCCAATAGAAGGTTTGAAGTAGAAAAGTTGCCTAGAATTAGAAGACTCTAAGGTGTATTTGTAGAAGACGTCGATTTGTGTAATGTTAGATTCGTATTTGGTGCTTGATCCCGTGACTCCATTCCAACCCGGGGTTGGGTCGCTCCAAAATGAACTGCTGTTCCATGAGTATTTGGCGTGAGAAAATCCGAAACTGTGATACGGTATACTACTTGGTTTCCATTCTATTTGGATTTGCGGAGTCAATACTTCTTCGTCTGTTCCATCGGCTTCTATAAATATTACGTTTGCTTGAGCAGAAAGGGTTAGGTCTGAGGCCGTTGAGTTCGAGGAAAGGATCGTACTTACGATTAATATGTGAAATAGGGTGGTAAGTTTTCGCATGGATTTTTTGGTTTTATTGATCCGCAGAACGTGAAGGCCATACGCGGAGGTCATCGCGGAGCGATGGCCGGAGTTGTATGGGCCGCCTGGTTAGGCACTTTTCTTTTTTTTGTTTTCCCAATACTTTTTTCTAAAACTTTCGATGTAAGCCCTTACTTCGGTATGGTCAGAGTCTTTAGGATAAACGTAGTCCTTTCTAGTCGCGTAAATTTTCGGATGATATGTCATAGGTCCGATCCCGTTGTAACCGATGCTTTCTTGCATCTTTTCTGATACTAAACGTATCCAGCTTTCAATTGTATCTAAAGTTTCTGGCTTAAGCATGTCGTAATGCTTCTGTTCCATCATCTTACCGTGAAATATTGGATTTCTGAGAAGTCTTAGGTCCGCAACCTCCTTGAGTCGTTTCTTGCCGTCATCATAGTTTCCATCGCCTATGATTGTTCGGAAACAAATATCTCCGAAGATGGAAATGTCTCTGCACCCCGATTTTACATCTGTGTCAGAATCATTGATGTATTTGGCAATGTGGTCGTAGTGAATGTGGTGCGGAGGTAAGCGTAGGAAATAGACCAGAAGCTTCCTCATTTGCTCTTCCATCTTTATATATAGAAGAGTGAAAACATCACGTATGTTTGGGTTTTCGGAATCCCTGAGAAGGGAGACTGATTGCAAATATTCGTCTGGAGATTCTGGAACGGGCATTGGGTAGATCTTTTCGCCTAACGTCAAAGCCACACGATGTCGGCTTCGGTTGAGTTTCCATTTCGGTTGAGGTTGATATCCAGGGCTTCGTTGTGAAACTGGCGTGCACTTACC
>NZ_JARXHX010000054.1 GCF_031127835.1 Pelagicoccus sp. SDUM812002 | reverse complement strand
AGCTGAAATCTAACTACAGAAAAGAAATCCCCACTGCTAGAACTTCGACATTCAGCATCTCCCCTATCCGACCCAAAAGAAAACGAATTGATGATCGAACCAAACAATCTAAGAATTGAAGGCATCAAGATTCGACAAGGAACCCAACCACTTACCCAAAAAACAACGCCCATCAAGGCGCTGCTCACAACGAGCGCAAGCGCTCGTCGTGAGAGCTTGGCGATCTCCAATCATAGAACTAAAATACGGATACAAAATCATCAGTGCTATCTGTGTAATCGGTGGTAAAGAAAAGAACTCCTGCATTGAACAGAAAGATCGATTTCCGAGAGAGCGAACCAACTCGACCTCCAAAATAAAAAGATTATCCTGCAAGAAAGACGACCAACTAGATACGATCAGAAAAAATGATGAAGGGAGATCAAGTCGGCTCATACAATTCCGGCAAACGCCCGCCTCTTTCACCTCGATCCCAGACTTGAAATCACTAACTTGAAATGGAACCCAAACTGAGGCCTTCACGTATGGCCTCTGCGTTCTCAGAAAAATGAAGGAACTAACAACCATCGAAGACTCGGGCGAACTTCTAGCATCCATACTGAATGGAAGCTTCGAGGTCGGCATGCTGGAGATGGGAAAAGAAAAGAACTCATTCCCAGTTCCTGATGGCTTCACCGCAATAGGTGAGTTTGAGTGCGATCCAGTCGCGATTAAAAAGGAAACGAATGAAGTTGTAGTCCTCGATCATGAGGTTCTCGGCAGGGTCATGACTAAAGCCGCAAGCAGCATAAAAGAATTCATCGAGGCACTGTCGTTGATCTACGACTACTTCGAATCCGACGACCTTGACGATGAAGACGAAGAAGACGAAGAAGAAATGAAAAGAGTAGCTGAAGCAGCAAGTTTGAAGGCGGGAGGTAAAGACTACCAGAGCCTATGGCACATGTTTTTTGGCGTATGAAAATCATGAGAACAAGTCAGTCGATACAACTCGGGTAAACGCCGCCACTCTCACATCGAGCAAGACACTGAAAACCTTCAACCCAAATGGAGCCGATGACACGACCCTCGCGTATCACTTCGGCGATAGGCGAAACTAAATGAAAATCCTGAACGAAGATGAATACGAAGAAATGGCTGCGGCTTTTCAGTGTATCCAAATACAAACACTCTACAAATCACTCAAAGAAAACGGTGTCGACTCAGGGAAGATTCGAAAGATTTGCGAGGACTACAGCTTTCAACTAGGACACACGTTAGATAACGAATGGATCGAATCAGAGGAAGGAAAAGTATATCCTGTCATCGGATTCACTCGACAGCCCCAGAATAAAGAAACGAACGAATTGTACATGACAAATGGAAGCTTCTCATTCTCGGACTACGCTATGGGAAACGTATCATGGTTCTTTGATCAAAATGACCCAGATGAGAGCCCACAAAAGCATGGAACGAACCTCAAATAAAAATATGCCTATCAAGGCGCTGCTCACAACGGCGGCAAGCCGCCGCGTGAGAGCTTAGCGTTCTGCAGAATAAATGACAGAGAAACCACCAGTCGCTCACATGATTTACGGTTATCTTGGATCCGGAAAGACTAGCTACGCAAAGAAGCTGGAGCGAGAAACCGGAGCGATCAGATTCTCTCCTGACGAATGGATGACCCAGCTTTTCGGAGATGATCCTGAAGAGAGCACTTTCGCCGAACGATCCTCTAAAGTTGAGAAGCTCATGGAAAACCTATGGGTTCAGCTCTTGGCTAAAGGAATCGACATTGTATTGGACTCGGGCTTCTGGAGTCGCTCCAGTCGAGACCGAGCGAGAGAAAAGATCGAATCGTTGAGAGCCGTTCCTCGGTTGTACTTCATCAAGACATCCGAAGACACGATGTGGAAACGATGCGAGTCACGAAATCAGAATCTCAATGGTAGTCTGTACATTGCCAAGAACACCTTCGAGGTTTTGAAATCGAGATTTGAGCCATTGGGAAGAGACGAACCATTCATATTAATTGAAAAAGAAGCAGAACCAGTCAGCCCATACAACTCCGGCCAGTCGCTCCGCGACTGACCTCCGCGTATGGCTTTGACGTTCTACAGAAAAATGGAAATCAGGTTGAGGAAGAAACGATCCAGCAATGAGAATAAACCAAACCGATGAAGACTTCGACGTTCAGCGATCAATTGACTCCGACCTTAAAAATGATCCTGCATTGAAGAAATCATGATTCCCACGACGAAGAAGATTTTGATCTCCTGCATTGAAGAAAAAGTCACATTCGACAAGATCGACAAGGAAGCCCAACCCCGAACCGACCGAAACAAAAAGAAGAAAAAGATGATCAGCACGACGGAATCAGAATTGGTCGAATTCGCGTATCAGACTTATTCCTACAGAATTGAAAAGATTGGTAGAACCAGTCGGTCCATACAACTCGGGCCAAGCGCCCGAGTTGTGGCAGCAGCAAGGACATGTCTTCACAACTTCCAGCACGACGGTTTTCCTCAGCCCTCGCGTATGACCTTCACGTTCGACGAAATAAAAATGGAATTCATCTTTGCTCTACTCATAATCGCTATGTTCCCAGCGATCCTGTGGAGTCTTTACGAAAATGATCGAATCCTCAAAATACTAAAAGAACGATTTCCAGAGGACTGGCGCAAAGCGGGTTATCCATGTGGATACTTCTGGGTCGATCGAAATCATGGAATGAATTGGTGGGAGCGAGATATATTCATGATAAAGCTCCCCTTCTGGTGGATACGGATCGGATGGATAGAAAAAGATGACGAAGCGAAAGAAAGAAGGAAGAGAATCATCGCCATCACGCCAGTAATTTGGACGATCTGGATCATTGCCATGTATGCATTTTTCCAGATAGAAAACTAGGTCGAACAAGGCGCCGCAGACAACTTCGGCAAACGCCCGCCTCTTTCACTTCGATCCCATAAAAATCCAACACCCCAGAAATTCAAACGATAGCTTAGGCCTACGCGTCTGAGCTTGGCGTTGGCAAAAAATAGATGAACGAAACCAAAGACATCAAACTATCGAGCACTGAGTTTTGTTTTCGAGCGAACTCAGTATTCATCGACGGAAA
>NZ_JARXHX010000053.1 GCF_031127835.1 Pelagicoccus sp. SDUM812002 | reverse complement strand
TCCATTGTCAAATTGCGATCTTTCGTTTGCTGCAGGATCAATCCTAATTGAAGGGGATTTCGGGTTGGTTGGCCTTCTCGAAAATCGATCTATCCCTCCGTTGCAGGATCTTCATATTTCATTCTTGGATTTAGAATTTGGATACGTCGCCAAGTTGTTCTCTCTAAAATTCCTTACCTCCCCATCGCAGAGGTCTCAGGCGAGCGCTTGCACGAGTTGTTAGCACCGACTTGATGGGGATTTTTGGTTTTGAATTAGGGTTGGGTTGGACATGGAAGTTCGGGCTTCTTCTTCTATATTTGGAATCAGTCTTTGGCTGCCGTTGGGTGATGCGATCTTTCTCTTCATTGCAGGATCATCGTTTTTGAAAGGACGTTCGAGTTGGTTGGCCTTGTCGAAAGTCGATCCATCTCCCGGTTGCAGGATCTTCATCTTTGTTTCATAGATCTAGAATTTGGATACGTCGCCAAGTTGTTCATCCTTTAGATTCCTTATCTCCCCATCGCCGAAGTGATACGTGAGCTCAAAACGTAGCTCGAGCGTTGGGTTGAGGTTGAGTGTGTCTGGTGGGGCGGAATTTCGGCGAGCGCTTACCCGAATTGTATCGACTGACTTGTTCGACCAAATTATTTTTTTGCATACACGATCTGGATTCAATGGGTTGAGGACTTCTTTTGCTGAATGCTTCGAGAATCATCTGTTCCTTTTAGTTCATTCAGCTCGTCCAACAGTTTCAAGATGGATCGGGCTTGAGCTATGCACGTGAGTGTCATTCCGATGGCTGTCATCGATAGTCCGATTACGGTGCTAATGCGTCTCTCGGCTATGTACGAGTAGATGGCGAAAGTAATAGCTGTTCCGGCTACCATCGATGAACCGATCAGGATCAGTAAATGTCCTTTCATTTTATTTTTCGTCGAATCGCAGAGCTCAGACGCGAGCGCTTGCGCGAGTTGTCTGGAGCGACTTGATATGTGCATTTCTTTTTACATCAGAAAGGAGCTGATTTGCCGCGTGCGATATCAAGTCGATCATAGTTTTATTCCTTTGTTTGGATCTTCTTTTTTTCTTCAATAGTAGCTTCGAGGTACATTTTTCGGAGTATTTCCATTTGGTGTACTGATAGTTTTATTCGGTCGACTCCTGAGTTCATCGTAGCTTTTGCCAGTGAATCTTCAAATTTTTGTTCAGACGGTGGCCATAAAGCTAACTCGTCTTCGAATTCGTTTCGCAATTTTTGGAAGTCATTCATCATTCTTCACATATCGCCAAGCTCAGACGGCGAGCGCTTGCGCTCGTTGTCTGCAGCGCTTGGTTAGCTATTTGTTTGTGTTAGTAGTTCCAATCCTTCAACGACGCTCTGCCCATTGTCTCCAAGCTTTGCTTCTTCATACTTCCGATCACAGTGCCCCAGATAATTTCTGATGGTTCTCATTATCGTTCGTAGTTCCGAAAGGAATGATTCAAAATCACTAAATGAGTAAAGCGTTCCTCCCTGCTGTTGGGCTATTTCGTAGTCGCTATGGGCAAACAGTTTGTTTCTGAGATCGATAAATTTCGAAGAATCGCTTTTAAGCTTATTGATCATTTCTTTCAGTGATGATCTTTGGCTATCGGTCAAAAACGTCGCATCATCGTAGAACGTAAACAGGGTGAGGTTTTTATTCTTACCTTGATAGTGTGGGTCTAGAAGTTGGCATGCTCGCACGCACAACGTTCCCAAATACATGAATCGCCATGCTTCGAAGAATTCAGCACTGTTTTTGTTGTAGAGTGGGATGTTTGGCGACTGAACATCGAACAAGTTGCGGAAGCTGTTCCAGTCTTTGTGAAGACGGTATACCTTCGAATCTACGATTCTGAAATCTTGTTCGTAACTATCAGGGATCATTATTATCTAGCTAACAGTGTTATTAGCATAATTTATCTGAGGTAGATCTTCGTTGTTTCTTCTCCACTTTCGTTATGGCATGTCACACATCCCTTCTTCCAGTATGACCATTTTAGGTCATTTGAATCAAAGTAGTGGTCAATGTCTTCGAATGCCGACATTCCTCCGAACATGGCTTCTGCTATTTCGTCACGACTTCTTTTCCACTTGATTACGATTACTGGAACACGTCTTCGTTCCGATTCCGAATAGACTGTTAGAAGAAATGCTTTTTTAGAAATCGTTGCGGTGTATTCCCCTTGTATTTTTTCTTTCTTCCCGTCGGAGAGCTGGTCGATCCATCGAACTTCTCTGTTCTTTCCGAGGATGATTGTTTTTATATAGCCGAAGAGTCCTATGTTCTCGATCCGGTAGAATGGTAGTTGATTGGGTTCCATTTCTCTTTTCTTTGCTAACGTCGAGGTGTCACGACGTAGGACGCGCAGCGTCCGGAGTTGTGACCACTGATTTGTTGGAATTATTTTCCTTCCTGAGAAGCCAAATACAAACAACCGGGAGGACAAACCACGAAGATAAGATGCCTATCAAGAAGACCGGTGGTAGCTGTTGCTGCTTCAGGAACGGTTCGAAGGTGTTTATGGTGAAAAGGGCACCAGTGATAAAAGCTGCAACCAACCCACATATAGTAATCATTCGTGCCCTATTGTCTCCATTTCTCAGTCGTACTGCGAGAAACCAAGTCGCGAATGGAAAGAGTACTGTCTCAAAATTCAGGTGCGTGCTTTGCTTCAGTTCATCAGCCCTTAATATGTTCGAGCCCATATTCCATAGATCTACTATGAGAAGAGTCGCGTATATGATCGCGATAACGTGTAATAGGTAGGATACTATTTTCATTCTTATCTCTTCCAACGTCAAAGCCATACGCGGAGGTCAGTCGCGGAGCGACTGGCCGGAGTTGTATGGGCTGCCTGGTTGAGCATTATTTCTTATGTTGAATTTGTTAATCGACCAAGAACCGTTCTGTTTTCCTATGTCGTACTCAACTTGTAATTCGTAGTCAGGATAATTCACGGTCGTGACATAGTAAGATCGTATGAATGGCTCTCCTCGAAGACTCCGACTCTTGTGGTCCGTATGTGTGACTATTTCGAATCCTTGGTAGTTTGGGTTTTGAGAAAAGAGAGAACTAACCATCTGGATAACATCGGTTCTTTTATAGTACTGTCTGTTCGCTTCGGAAAAATGTCTCCACAGCCATTCGCCGTTTCCGCTACCGAGAACCTCTTTGTTCATTTCCTCTATGAATTCAGGAGCGTCGTTATCAATCAAACCGATGCTGAGATAGAAGACGCCTACCGCTAGCAGGATAAGAGCGTTCTCGACGAGAAAGAGAATACCGCAAATCTTGAGAAGCTTTTGTTTCTTCGTCATCTATTTTTGCTCAACGCAGAGGCCATACGTGGAGGCCTCAGTTTGGGTTCCTTTTAAAGTTGGGTGATTTTGGTTGGGGCGTTGTGAAAGAGGCGGGCGTTTGCCG
>NZ_JARXHX010000052.1 GCF_031127835.1 Pelagicoccus sp. SDUM812002 | reverse complement strand
ATCAGGCCCCCCTTGCTTGCGAGGGCTGAGTCAACTGCTTATTATATACATTCTGCCATCCTAATATCATTCCTTAGCTAGGACAGCCCCAAAAAAAAGACATCAACGACCTCTCGATTTTACACCTAGGGTTCGTGTATTCTACAGTTTTTTTGAACAGCTCTTTCTTTAATGGGTTAATATAGACATGTTACTATATTAACATCATAACTTTGAGAAAAACCAAGTAAAGTGACCCGCTATTTCTACTTTTAAAACTAATACTTCGAATGGCATGAATCAATCAGCACACATACACTCTTAACTTGCATACTCCACCCTGTCTATATACAAAATTTAGGGTTTATTATTGTTCTTGGAACATACAATTTCCCTTAAAACAACAATCTTTTTCAATTTGATTCTCTAATGTCTAGGAGATATTTTTTATGTAAAACCAATCAAAAATCAATCTCTATAATTTTCGTATTACGATCATTATTTCCCAATGTCTGATCAATACACCCAGCCAATCGTTTTATTGTTCGATTATCAAAAATATCCTGCACTGTAATCTTGTTAGGGTATATTTTATTCAGTCTACTATAAAGATCTACGACCGTCAACGAATCTCCACCTAACTCAAAAAAGTCATCATGAGCACTGATATCATTGATTGCCAAAAGGTCTTTCCATATCTGAGCCAAGATGGTTTCTGTTTTTGTAAAGCTATGATCCACCGTCTTTGCCTTTTTACGCATAGCTTCCTCGTGAATGTCTAGCAGTGCTTCTAAGTCCACCTTTCCAGTAACACTTTTGCAGGGAATCGCACTGACTCGATAAAAGTAGGCAGGAATCGCATAATCAGGTACCAGGGCCTCTAGATACGATCTAAGATCAGAGATACTTTCTTCCTTTTCGGAAACGTAATATCCAATTAGACGCTTCTTTGAATCACCAGAGATTTGCCCATAAATAACTTTAGCACTGCGAACAGATGGGATGCCGCAAAGACACCCCTCTAGCTCTGCTATGTCGATCCTAAAACCACGTATTTTGACGAGCTTGTCTGCACGATCAACATACCAAAACCTTCCATCTTCAATCACTGCACATAAATCTCCTGTTCGATACAATCGCTCGACCCTCCCTCCGGAACAGGTTCTTTCAACAAAGTGATCGTCGCCACTGCGATGCGCGTATCCCGCCATCTCACTCATACCACCAACGTACAACTCACCGATCGCACCTATGGGGAGCTCACACAAATCGCTATCCAAGACATATGCGTTAACATTTGTGATTGTATGCCCTATGATTTCCGATGGCTCATCTATTCGACATAAATTTGAATGCGAATTAATTGTTAACTCCGTCATACCGTATTCATTAAAAAGCCGATAGCCTTTTTTGACCAAGTTGTTTTTGGTGCTGACTTTTAGCTTCTCTCCTCCAACCACGAGCTCCTTCAAGCAATCAATGCGTTCAATATTTCCAAAAATACTATCTACATACTCAGTATATCCATTAAACATCTCGATACGGTGCTCTTTAATGTATCGAGCCAAATAGACTTTATCCAAAAGCTGCTCACTCGTTAAGACATGAAAGGTGCCCCCAGAGAGGAGTGCTCCCAGCATATCCATTATGCATACTCCAGTTTCATATCCTGAAACCATAATAACACCGGAACCACCACGAATTCCATGAGCCCTAGCAAACCAATCAACCAGGTTCATTACGTTATGATGTTTAAGCAAGACACCTTTAGAACGGCCCGTCGTACCCGAAGTTAGAATTAAATATGCTACATCTTTACCATTATGCTTCTTCTCGCATGGTGTATTCCGGATTCCGTCTCGATTTTCAAAAAGTTCAGGCAGTGACGTTACCGCAATCTTTTTATTTAACTTCTCATTCCTACACTCGCAAATGAGCATTCTCGCTTTTAGCTCAATAGCAACACCCTCGACCCGACTACTCGGGACCCTTCTCGAAATCGGAAAACAAACAGCACCACGCTTGAAAATCGCAAGAAAGACTATCACCAACTCTGATGAACGCTCCAAGCTCAAGGCCACGATATCTCCTTTACCAACGCCGTGCTTCTCAAGTTCTCGATTAACATGCTCAACAAGCTCTAATGCTTGCGCATATTTGACAACACGGTTCCCTTCCACGATAGCTGGCACATCGGGCGAAGCCTGTGCCACAACTTCGAAGCGGTGATCAATCGTCTCGAAATCCTCATACCGATCAACTATAAACCCGCTGCCTGGTCGCCCGCCTGCTTTCGTTTGCTCCAATTGAATCATCGCTACAGACTGTTCATTCGATTCCAGCATTTTATGAAATAGCCAAATAAACGATTCAAATAAACGTTCAACAAATTTCATTTCGTAACGTTTTTTATTAAAGCTCATTTGCAATTCAAAAGAGTCATAAATGTTCAACGTTACACTGATTCCAATGTCATCCTTTTCAGTTATTGAGTAGTCTCTTAGTTCAAAATACTTATTCTTATTTTTTATCTTCACTGGATAGTTTTCGATTATAACTACCGATTCAAAGACCTCACCAGTGATGCTGCTTTCCTTTTTGATATCAAAGATTGAAGCGTTTTCGTACTCGCGCCTTTTCAATAGCGTAATCCATACCTTTTCCACCAACGTCCGCACAGTATCACTTTTCGCAATTTGGATCCTTAACGGAGCCGTGTTGATAAACATTCCCACCATTTCCTCGACGCGAGCAATACCAGCATCACGCCCAGAAACGGTCGTTCCGAAAACGACATCATTGATGCCGCAATATTTCTTGAGTAACACAGCCCATACCGTGTAAACATACGCAGAAACTGAGACTCCTAGATCACGAGACGCTTTTTGCAATCGCTCTACAAATTCCACACCAAGTGACCGATTGCAACAAACAGTTTGATTGATATTATTTTCCAAACTTACGAAGTGGTCTGATATTCTTACCAATCCTTGGTAGTCCTTAAACTCATTAATCCAAAAGGATCTGGATTTCTCGGCGTCGCACCTCTTTTGGTTTCTATAAAACAACTTCAATGAAGGTGCTGCAAAAATAGCATCAGACTGCTCAAGCTTGACTAATTCATAATTCCGAACAAACTGTGTAATGATATTACTGCTGCTCCAGCCATCGATCATCAAATGATGCGATGAGAACAATAGTAGGTACTCTTCAACATCAGTCCGCAACAACTTTATTCGAAATGTGCTTTTTTCGATATCGATGCCTCGCGCTACGTCAGAATCGAGATAACTTTTCAACGTATCCTTGCTGAAATCGGTTGCATCAACGAACTCAGTATCCAGCTCAACACTTTTGAGAACGGCTAGAACTGGCGACTTCAGACCTCTCCAAACAGCGACCGTTCTCAATGCTTCATTGTTCTCTACTAACAATTTCCACACACTGACAAAACTTTCATAATCCACTACGCCCTTAAGGCTAACGCTGAGCTGTTGAAAATAGTAGCCTTCTTTCGGTTCAGATAGGTATCGCATTAAAATACCGTATTGAACCGGAGTCAACGGCAACAAATCTTGAACATTTTGTTTATCTAACATTGTTCATTAATGTATTGTTTATTTCCACCATGGTAGACTTAATTCACCTAAGAGACTGTCTAATAAGTCGCGAGAACAGCATTTTTTGTGTCTTCCCGTTCTTTGCTTGCGCTCTTTTCTAACGAGATCCCCACTACAGGG
>NZ_JARXHX010000051.1 GCF_031127835.1 Pelagicoccus sp. SDUM812002 | reverse complement strand
GTTCGTTGAGATGTCGTGGTCGCACTGGCTGAGGATGCTGCGTCCTTCGATTCGAAACCCTTCCGTCAAAAATTTATATAATTACTGGCTAACGCTAAGGTGATACGACGGCGGCTTCGGTCATCGCTTCCATGTCTGGGTTTGTTGATTTTGAAATTTCGATGTGAAAGAGTCGGGCGATTGCCGCCGTTGTATCCACCGTCTGGTTCTGACTATTTTTTTCTTTCGATGCTTTTGATCCTCTTTACGCGTTCTAAGGTCTCTTTGTATTTTTCGTGGTGATCAATCCATTGAAGGTCCTTGTCGACATCCTTTAGTGCTACTTCGTAAAACCACTCTTCTCTTTTTATTCCTTTTGATACGTCTCCCATGACGAGTGTGCGTTCTATATGCTTCAGAGCTTCTTCAAAATACAAATCTTCATTTCGGTCATTGGTGTACTCGCTTATGAAGGCTAGGCGAACGTAAGCAAAAGCTATGACGCTATCAAGAGGGAGGTCGGTTTGAGACTGTTGTTTTTTCGTGTAGTCGATCACTTCTTGAAGCGAGATTTGTGCCTCTGTGATCGTCCCCGAAAAGTATGGGGTATATAGTTTATCTAGTTCTTCGTTGATTTCTTTTAGTTGACGGGAAAGGTCTGGTTCGGCGACCACGAGCGAGCAAATCGAGGTCAAAACAAAGATTGTTAATGATCGCATCATTTTTTCAGAACGTCGAGGTGATACGCGAGGGTCGTGTTAAAGCCTCCATGTTGGTTTAGGGTTGAAAGTGTCTTGTTCGTTTGAAAACGGCGAGCGCTTACCCGAGTTGTATCGACCGACTGGTTCTACCTCATCAGGGAACGTGTCTCCAGTGATTCCATACGTTAGAATCGATTCCTTATTCTGGCTTCGGACCTTGCTCGTCATGCTTGGGTAACAGGGTTGGAATCGTGGTTCGTGAAGCTGGAAATGTCGAAGTCAGAATCTTTTCTTTTCCCGTTGGTTGAGGATGCTGCCTCCTTCGATTCAAAAACCCTTTCTTTTGTATCCATCAACCTGATTATCTATTTTTAGTAGAACGCCGAGGCCATACGTGTAGGCCTCAGTTTGGGTTCCATTTCAAGTTTGTGTTTTCAGGTCTGGGGTCGAGGTGAAAGGGGCGGGCGTTTGCCGGAATTGTATGGGCCGACTTGTTGGCTGGATGACGGTCTTAACTAGAATGAGGTCGGGCTTCAGGAATCTTCTCTTTTTCTTTGTAATTATTGGAACGTCGATTTGGTCACTTTCGGTTTTTTCGAGTCATCTTTTTATGCAGGATCAGTTCTTTCTAAAGGAACGTTGGTTGGGTTGGGCCTTTCAAAAATCGAATCATCATTTGGGCTCTTGTGGTCATGTCGCCTTTGGCTCGGTACGTTGCAGGATCTTCTTTAGTAAGAAAGATCTATAAAATGGATACGCCGCCAAGTTGTCTCTCATTCAATCATTCCTTTCTTTAGCCAACGCTGAGCACATACGCGGAGGTTAGCGCGGAGCGCTAACCGGAGTTGTATGGTGCGTCTTGTTGGCTGTTATTTAGTAGGATTCAGCTTTTTCTTTAATCTTCTCTATCGTCGGAATCTTTGCACTTCGTCCCAGAGCTGTAGCTCCAATTAGCTCATAGACCGCTGCAATCAACTGTACTGATACAAGTGAACCTTCATCACCAGCCACCGCGATCTTTCCTTCGTCAAATCGATGAGAGTTCATTCTTAAAAAATCGGTGCATGAACCTAGGACCGAACCCTTGTTGACGTGTTCTTCGTTGGTAGCGTAACGCTCAGTAACGAAATCGTAGACTATGGACTTTAGGGAAAAATTTGTAGCAGGGTGGAGAGTATTGAGGTGGGCTGATAAATCATCGAAGTCTTTCATAAAATCAGTGAAAGAGTATTCGTCGAATGAAGGCACAGATATCGAATTATTATCTGACATTTTTGATGATGGGGTAGCTGAAATTCATAGGATCGTGGAGTCTTGGAATTCTTTTCTTAAGTAGCCAACGCCAAGCTCTCACGACGCGGGCTTGCCCGCGTTGTGAGAAGCGCCTTGTTCGCTGTATTTATATTTTGGTTGTAGTGCAAACTTCCCGTCAATGTCGGGGTCGAATTCAAACGCTGGCAGCTCAATTTTTGTACTAAAGGGAGGGGTTCCTGCACTACGATGGTAGAGGTGTTTTTCTATAGCACTGTAACGCCCACAACACGTGAGAAGCAAATACGTAAACTTGTCGTCCGCTGACTCGGCTCGCATATCAATCCATTCAGGAATCTTTCCGTTCCGATGCAGGAGATCGATTACTTCTTCTTTTCTTTTTGGAGGTAATGACGTTCCTGCTTCAAGGGATTCGTCTGGGAAAACTTCTTCGTCGTCTTCTAGTTCATTTCCGTCGTATGAAGCGTTTGGAACGATCAGATAGAGGAAATCGTCTGGAAGGTCGTTTGAGACGTACTTCTTCGTCGCACCAACCAAGGTCTGGCTGGCTTGAACAAGACTTTTAGTGAAGTCGTCTCTAGTCATTTTTTAGCGAACGCAGAGGTCTCACGCGAGCGCTTGCGCGAGTTGTGAGAACCGACTTGATGGGGTTAAGTTTTTCATCTTGAGAGTTGGGTTTGTCTTGGAAATTGGGGCTATTCTTCTCTTGGATTCAGTCTTCGGATCGATTGGCAATTTGCGATCTTTCGTTTGCTGCAGGATCAATCCTAATTAAAGGGATTTCGGATTGGTTGACCTTCTCGAAATTCGATCTATCTCTCCGTTGCAGGATCTTCATACTTCATTATTGGGTTTTGAATTTGAATCCGTCGCCAAGTTGTTCTCTCTAAAAATCCTTACTTCCCCATCGCAGAGGTCTCACGCGAGCGCTTGCGCGAGTTGTGAGGACCGACTTGATGGGGTTGAGTTTTTCATCTTCAGTGTTGGGTTTGTCTTGGAACTTGGGGCTCTTCTTTTCTTGGATTCAGTCTTCGGGTCGATTGCCAATTTGCGATCTTTCGTTTGCTACAGGATCAATCCTAATTGAAGGGGATTTCGGGTTGGTTGGCCTTCTCGAAAATCGATCTATCCTTTGTTGCAGGATCTTCATATTTCATTCTCGGATTTAGAATTTGGATACGTCGCCAAGTTGTTCTCTCTGAAATTCCTTACTTCCCCATCGCAGAGGTCTCACGCGAGCGCTTGCGCGAGTTGTGAGGACCGACTTGATGGGGTTAAATAATTCAGGGTTAGAGTTGGGTTGGACATGGAAGTTTCGGATCCTCTTATTTTTGAACTAGAGTAGGGTGTCTTTGTTCTGAATAGATCTTAATTGGACTGCAGGATCATCTGTCTTTAAAGCAATTGGGAGTTGGTCGGCCCTGTCGAATGTCGATCTTTCTTCCGTTGCAGGATCTTCGTTTTTCTTCAGTCGTAATCGATAATGGCTCAGATTATCAAAATTTTTTCCCTTCGGGAAGGCTTCGCCCGAAATAACTTCGTCATTTCAATAATAGTTCTCCCCATCGTGAAAGCCATACGCGGAGGTCATCGCGGAGCGATGGCCGGAGTTGTATGGGCTGCCTGGTTGGGTATTATTTCTTTATGATTAATGACTGACATTGTTCTTCTTCGTACCGTGGACTAAAGAGGATGAATACCAGATCAAATCGATCTATCTGAATCTCTAGGTCCTTGACGTAATCTTGGCAAACTGATCGTGAGAGTGACGGTTCATCGCATAGCATCAAAAGAACAGATCGGTCGAAATCGTCCTTCCAATCTTTATCTTTCTTTTGGATTCGTTCTTGTAGGATTCCTTCAAACTCGGGCTTGCCGATTTCGTAGTCAAAATCTTCATCTTTTTCAGAAGCCCTGATTCGATCATTGCTTACCAACTCCGTTACTTCCACGCCAATCGTTCCATTTTCTTTTGTAACGATCTCAACATCTGGTGGATCCATTTTTTCGAAATCTTGCCCACGGGGATTAACGTTCAGGATTCCTACTAGCGGTCCGACCAATTCACGGAACTCTGCAACCGAATCCAATGCTTCGCCCGTATTCACAACCTCGTTCGTACTTCTTTCTTTGGTGCTGATCCTGTCACCAATGGCGAAATACGAGGCATAAGAACGGGTAGCTCCGAACAGTTCGGTGAGTTGTTTATCGAGATCCATTATTTTTACCCAACGCAGAGGCCATACGTGGAGGCCTCAGTTTGGGTTCCTTTTAAAGTTGGGTGATTTTGGTTGGGGCGTTGTGAAAGAGGCGGGCGTTTGCCG
>NZ_JARXHX010000050.1 GCF_031127835.1 Pelagicoccus sp. SDUM812002 | reverse complement strand
TAGCCACGAAGAGGCACGAAAATTCACTACCGAGGAGCGGGGTGACGACACTTGAGGAGTCTCACGACGAAACAAAAGGATCCTGCACTGTGGGGCTCGCTATGACTTCTCTCAATAAATCCCAGCCTTCGTTATAGCGAAGGTCCTTCATCGGTTAGATTTTTTGTGCCTTTTGGTGGCCATCAATCTCGGATGGCGGGATCAGGTTGTGCTGGTTTTTAGCCACGAGAAGGCACGAAAAATCACAAAAGGATCCTGCATTGTGGGGCTCGCTATAACTTCGCTCAAGAAATCCCAGCCTTCGTTATAGCGAAGGTCCTTCATCGGTTAGATTTTTAGCGCCTTTTGGTGGCCATCAATCTCGAACGGCCGGATCCCCACCTGTTCGTACCGTGGGTTTTGCTTTTCTGCTTGGATCGAGGGGCTGGGGGCCTGATGAATTGCAGGGTGTCTTTGAAGCGTGCCTCTCATTTTTGCTTAGTGTTGTTCCTGGCGATCGGGCAGGCGTGCGCATTGTGGGCGGGCGGAGGGCCGGAGGCAGTTTGCTTGCTGGTGAACGGGGAAGACGAGGAGTCGCGGCGTATCGCCGAAACCTATGCCGAGCTGCGCGGCATCCCAGAAGCGAACCTTGTAGTTCTGACGGGAATACCGAATCGAGACCGTATCAGCTTGGCTGAATTGAAGGATCTCGTGTTGGGACCGGCGTTTGCAGAATTGGGGAACAGGGAATTGGCAGGCCAGATCGACTATTTGGTCTATTCGACTGGATTTCCGACGCGAGTGAGCTTCAGCGAAGAAGCGAAGAGCCACCAGTGGGTGGCCAATGCGGAGGGGTCGATCACGGGTATGACGTATTTGTATCGTTTGCTGGACGAACAGCGCCTCCCGTTTCTGTCTCCAAACGCGAATCGCTATTTCGGCGGCCGCTTGCGCTTGCAGACGATGCCGACCGACGGGGTCGAGTTGGAGGCGGCGGGTGACCTAGACTTTCGAGCGCCGCAACCGTTCCGGGCTCGAACGTCTTGGAATGCAGGGGGTATGCCGAGCAGGGACGTCGAGGGCGTCCGGTACCTCATTTGCTCGATGCTTGGAGTGACTAGGGGTGACCGAGCGAATTCAGCGGCCGAGATTGTAGCGGCCCTGGAAAGGTCTGCCCAAGCGGATTTCAGCCGACCGGAGGGAGTCTTTTATTTCACCCGCAGCGGAGACCTGAGGTCGAAAGTGAGGAACTGGGCGTTTGACGACGCAGCGGCGCGACTGAAGGGGATGGGATTCGCGGCGGAAGTCTTCGAAGGGACGATGCCGCGAGGCAAGCCGAAGGTAGCGGGGATCATGATGGGAAGTGCCTCCTTTGATTGGATAGGAGCCGAGAACCAGCTGCTTCCGGGAGCCCTTTGCGAAAATTTGACGAGTTTCGGAGCTCGTTTCGCTGGATCTCATGGGCAGAGCCTGATCAGCCAGTTCGTGAGAGCGGGGGCGGCGGGGGCGAGCGGCGCGGTAAGCGAGCCTTACGCCCTGCAGTTCAAGTTTCCCACGCCGTATTTGTTCGTTAACTACGCGTCAGGCTTGAGTCTCGGTGAGGCTTACTACCGATCGATCTTGAGCCCTTATAACCTGCTTTTGCTGGGTGACCCTCTGTGCCAGCCCTATGCGGAGGTTCCCCGGTTTGAGGTGAGCGGGATTCGGGACGGTGATCGTGTTTCCGGTAACGTGAAGCTAGCGGTCCGTATGGAAAAAGGGAGACCGGCTAGAGTGCGAATCGCGGTGGATGGTCGTATTGTTGGCGAAGCCGGGCCGAGGGATCGCTACCTGCTGCAGACGAAGGAGCTAGCGCCGGCGGAACACACGGTCGTGGTGATCGTGACGGGAGACGATCAGATTGCCACGCAAGGCCGCGCGACGTACAAGATCACGGTCATGGACAATTCAGTCCCGAGGTGAGGAGCGCCGCGACGACACTTGAGGAGTCTCACGCCAAAACAAAAGGATCCTGCTCTGGGGGTTCCGTTATAACTTCGCTCAAGTTGAACCCGCCTTCGCTATAGCGAAGGTCCTTCATCGGTTAGTTCTTAGCGCCTTTTTGTGGCCATTAACTCCGGATGGTCGGATCCGGTTGTGCTGTCTATTAGCCACTACCGAGGAGCAGAGCGACGACACTTGAGGAGTCTCACGACGAAACAATAGGATCCTGCATTGGGAGCTCCGTTATAACTTCGCTCAAGTTGAACCTGCCTTCGTTATAGCGAAGGTTCTCTTCGTCGTTTCGTTCTTAGAGCCTTTTGGTGGCAATCAATTCAGACGGCCGACTGTGATCAGGTTGGGCGTTTCTCACGGCCACACCGAGCACAAAAAAGCCAGCCGCGAAGTGCGGCTGGCTCTTTGTAAAAGTGGCTAGCTTCGGAACTTGATTACTTGCGGCGGACGTTGCGCAGGGCGATCAATCCGACGACCGCGAACAATCCGAGGAGCGAAGTGTTGCTGTCTGGGACAGTAGCTGGAGGAGGAGTGGTGCTGCCTTCCGAGATCGTTCCAAAGACGTTGAAGTCGAGGAGGGAGATCTTGCCGCCACCGAGGCCGAGGGCTTCGAAAGAGACGGTCCCGCTAGTGAGTCCAGTCGCCGACGAGAGGAAGGCATTGCTGGAAGGAGTGAGTGGGGACAGGAATTCGCCGCCTACAGAAGTTCCATTGAGGAAAACGCTGGTGACCGCTCCGATTTGTCCTTCAAACACTGCGTTGTAGCCGAGCGAGACGATCGATGCGGTGTTTGGCGCTGTGAGAGAGAAGTTGAAAGAGAAGGTGGCGGGCGTCCCTGCGGTGAGGTTCGCGCTCATTCTGTCGGCCTCAAGCGTGCCGCCGGTGAAGTCGCTAACGAAATCGAAGGATCCAGACGGGTCAGTGACCGTTGGGCTGGCGCCAGCGTCGAAGTCGTAAGAGATGAAAAAGGGGGTGCTGATAGAAAAGCCGGTCGCTGTGATAGCGAGAGTGGCTGATACTGCGAGTGCGCGAATTAGGGTTTTCATTTTGACGAAATTGTTTCTGAAGTTTGGATCTGAATGTTGTTATCTTATGGATACACGGCGCTTGTTTACGCCAATTTCACGTTCATCAGCCATGCATCGAACAGGGGCACCGTACAAGTGCGATATGGACTTGCAGCCAACTATCAGGGAAAAGCTGATAGGCACTCTAGGCATTACACTCCAAAGATGCATCCCCAGAACTAGAGGTTGCAGCCTATTTGACGATTTCGCAGGTCTCGCCGCCCTTTTCGTCACGCAAAAGAGGGACCTTAGGTCGAGCGAAGTGGTCGGGGCGGATGATGGGTTGGCCGGTGTTTGTCACGACTTGAATGGCCCGGTCGTCCCACAGCTCGATCATTTCGAAATCTTTGCTGTTGGTGACGGCTAGATCGGGAAGGCCGTGCTTGCTAAGCCACTTTCCGACGGGTTCGGCGCCGCCCTCTACACTTGCTCGCGCGGTCATTATTCTAATGGTGTATCCCTCTTTGATCCAGTCTTGGACCCTTTGCATCATGAGAGGGATTGGCTTGCCGATGTGTTCGAGCCCCTTCCAAGCGGTGTACTCCGCAAGGGTTCCGTCGAGATCGACGCCGATCCAGCCCATTTTCCTGGGCATCTGTTTGGGGCTAGCTGATTCTGTCTCCTCGGCTTCGTCGGATGGACTTCCTTGTAAGATTGATTTTAGTCGGCTGAGCATCGGTAAAGAGCACAATCGATTGCAGGGGTGAGAGTCAAGAGTGGTGGGACGTCTGGCCGGTCCCCTTCAGCAGGTTCGGTTTTGCCTTCTGTGGCAACGAATACGGACGCGGCCGGATCCGGTTACGCAGTTTTTCAGCTACGACGATCAGGCGTATAAATTTATTCGATTAAGATGATCGGGTGGTGTTCTCTTTAACCGCAGATGGACGCAGATGGACGCAGATGGACGCAGATGGACGCTGATGTTGCTCGGGTTGTGGTTGGGAGTGCGTCTGATGACGCTGTGTTGGTTGTTTTTTGGCCACTGATTGACCTTCATGGATCCCTTCAGACGAACTTGCTTCGGCTCCGCCGAGAAGTTTCCTTACTTCGTGGCCTCAAGTGTCGACGTTCGTCTCGGTAGCGCCCCTCAGCGTAGACAGCGATCCTGCACAGCGTTGTCAGCTTAGATACTCCCGCACTGGTTGGTTCTTAACATCGTGGCTTTGCCACTGGATCCACTCGCCTGAGCTCGCGGGCAAGATCCTGTCTGCGACAGGGCAGGTTTTGATCAGGTTGAGTGGTTCGTAACCGCGGATGGACGCGAATAAACGCGGATGGTTGG
>NZ_JARXHX010000004.1 GCF_031127835.1 Pelagicoccus sp. SDUM812002 | reverse complement strand
AGCTCCGTCCAATCTCGAAGGTCCTCTGAATACTCGAAGCCATCTTCCACGCCTACCATAATGGCGTTCCGGCGATAGGAAACCGTCAAAGCCGGAGCCTCTGCCATGTCATTGAATTCGGCCTTTTCCAAGGCTTCACCATCGAAACGTAGCGGATTTCCAGCTCTCGCGAACTCGATCAAATTGGACGCGCCGTCACCATCGGGATCAGCGGAAACCAATGCATCCGCAGATTCGGAGTCCCAAGGGAACATGGACTTCCAGATGTCATAGCTCAGGCCGCTCGCTCCCTCTAAAACGACGTAGAGAGTGCCTTCTGGGAAATCGAACGTTGCGACTCCGTCTTCAATATCTAGAGGTAACTCCGCAATCGGCATTCCGTTGGCATCCAAAGCGTGAGCCGTTTGCAGGCCCGGATTCTTGACACTTATCTTGAGATCAGCCGACTCCAATCTCCAAGGAGCTTCGCCATAGCTAACGATCTTTCGTGCCGGTACTGGCTCACCGGATACCTCGATGGTCGCCTCTTCATCTTCCCAGCCCGTCGGACGGGAGCGTGTGCCAACTTGCACCAAGAGTTTACCTGAGGCAACGATCGGATAGCCGTCTAGGCTTATGACAGAAGCCGAAACGGATGGTCCCGAGCTTTCAAACGTGACCGCACTCAACGCTTGGACGGTGGGTTTATATGAGATCATCGATTGAACGTGCGACGCATCGACCGTAAACAGGTTTTGATCCGTATCCAAAAGGATCTGCCCCGTTTCGCTCCTAACCCTTTCACCGTTTTCAGTCCGCTCGATGTATGACTCCAAATCTTCCATCACTGCGTTGTCGCTTTCGCTACCTCCGAACTCCATAGTGACGGGCCCTACCAAAAATGCGAGCGGGTCGACACCGCCCTCCATGGACGAATCGGGAGCTTGGTCCCCGCTATCGCGGTTTGGGTCAAAGCTGGCGCTCTCTGCGATGATGGGCGACTTGCGCTGCCACAGCGATTCAAGCGAACGATGCTCCTGCACCACTGGCTTTCCCCGCTTGATATAGCCTTTGCGAAACGCTAACGCAGCCGCGGGCCACTGCCCTGCCATATCCGGGGTCAAACAAAGCCACTTCGCTTGAGAGGCATTGTATCCATTTGCCGAGCGCGGCGGAGTAAATCCTTCCGTCTGCCCCACAAACCAGAAATACGCATCGAAACCCGAAAGCGAAGAATAGGCTGAGAGCAGCATCGAGCTCTCAAAGCCAGTATCCGTCGGCATGACCCAAGTGCTTTCCGTCACCATCATGGGCTTACCCTTCACCTGCTTCACGCTAATCGGAAACGAGCGAGCCGCATCCTTAAGAACGGATCGATTTGTGTAAAAGTCCCCCGATTCAATCGCCCAACCGTTGTTGTCTCCTTGGTGGACTCCTCCGAAGTAGCGATTCACCGCGATCACGTCGCCGCTGGTCTGGCTGTACCGCTCACTGTCTTCCATCAAGATCACATCAGCTGTTTTCCAATTGCCGGGATTAATCAGCACAGGGCAATTCAGATCTTCTCGCACGAAACGGGCAATCTCCGCATTGAAGTCTCGCATAGTCTCCACCCAAAACTGCATCTGGTCATCTAAGCGAGGCGTCGAACCATGAGCAGCCTTACCGTCTCCCGTCAGGTCCCAAATATTGGCGATTCCGAGAACTCCGTTTTCGATGTCGTCATCTCCTGAATACGCCGTTCCCCAGTTTTCGAAGGCTGCTTCAATCGAACCATACTTGCCCTGCGCCCAAGTGAAGAACTGAGCGCCTAAGCGACGTTTTGGCCCCTCTTTAAGCGCATTGACGGTCCAAAACAGCAGGCTGTCTTCGTTCTGGATCTGGAACATCGCCAACGCAGGTTCCTCCGCTAAGGTCTTACCTCCGAGGTAATCGCTGGGCGTGGTGAAGAGCTGGCGTAGCCACTCTTTGTAGGCAGCTTGAATCTCCGCATCGAAGAAGAGCAGACCATGGTGACCGCCCTCCCAGTCCGTATCCCAACGGCTATCATTGCTCTCCATAGTGTTCGCCCAGTAGGGCGATACCATCGTGTACACGCCCGCTCGCTTCATGGCGCCGACCGAGCGAAAGATCCACTCCACCTCGCTGTCGTTCACCTCGTCCAATTCCTGCGTATCCGCACGCGGATTGATGTGGCTGTGCAAACGGATTAGGTTAACGCCACGCTTGGCCAACCATCGTGCATGACGATCAATATCAGGTGCGTCGCTCCATCCCGCGCCAGGTCGTGGTTGATATGGAAACTGGCGCGATACATCTGTATTCACCGCCCAAAAGCGTATCGATTCCCCATCGCCGCGCACAAAGTCGCCCGCATCGTCGACCTCAACCCAACCGCTCTGCCCGGCCTCGTCTTCGTTAAGCGATCGAAGATCAAACGATGCCGCAGCATCGAACGCATCGGGTTCCGGCTCGAAGGCCCAGCTATCTTGCGAGAAGGCTAGCGGCAACCCTTGAGAAGCAAGCAAGGCAGCTAATATCGCCTTAGCTCCCTGTATCCGAAAAAATGTTATATTATTCTTCATCATTTTGAAAAGTCTCTAGCGAAAACACCGCGGGGCTGCCTTCGCTTACGTTGATTATCAACTCAGGACGTTCATCACCCATGAGGTTACCCCACGCCAATCCCCTAGGACTGCCGTCGATAAGCAAACCGGATTTCCAGGAACTTACCGGGACCAGCCGACGGTCTCCCTCATTGAGCAACAGCTCTACCTGCCCATCCTCAAACCGTTCAGTCCAAGGCACCGGAGAGAGGTGCTCCAGCGATAGGATTACATCCCGGTCGCCATCGAGATCGAAATCTTCAACCATAAGCGACATCGCTCGCCCCGACTGCGCGAGATGCGGCAGAGCCTGCTTCTCAAATTCCCCGTCTTCTGTTTGCCAAAAAATACAACTCCTTAGCTCCACGACGGAAAGCTTCCGGTACTCCTCCTCTAAACTCGGGAAAATATCTCGAGGTGAACTGTTCGCGTATTTCTCGTAGCTAAACGAGCCGAGCTGTGTTGGAAAAACCTCCGCCATGCGAGCCTTCTCCGCCCGAAAGACTTCATCGCCGTTTTCGTACAATGTTTCGATTAACGAAACAGAGCCGTCGCCCGTTCTCTTATACCAGAGGTTGAGCGGACTCGATTCCGTAGTTCGATAAGTACTGTTCAAGCCTAGGTTGCCTGCCAGAATATCCTTTCTTCCATCGCCATCGATATCCTCCACGGCGATGCGATTCCAGAGCCCGTAGTTCTCACTCCGTGGCAAAATCGTGTCGTCCCGCTCAAGCATCCCTTCAACACTTCGCCAGATCTCCACCGCCCCCCACTCGATCGCGAGAACCAAATCGAGATCTCCATCGTCATCCAGATCGCTCCAGACCGCATCACTCACCCGGCCGGTATTCGCTAAGCCGGGAGCGATCGCGTCTGTAACTTCTTCGAGATTCCCCTCACGGTTTTCCCACAGACTGGAGGCGTCCGAAAGCGGATAGCTTCCCGGAATCGTGCGCACGCCGCAGAATACGTCCAAGTCTCCATCGTTGTCGTAGTCGGCGAAGCGGATCGCCGAAGTCGATCTCCTTAGAGACGAGAGCTCGCTCTCAAAGTCTCGCACGAAGTAGCCGTCACCATCATTCAAATACAGCCTATCCTCGTAAAACGCATCGCCCAACGGGGATTCGACTCCTCCAGACGCGACAAACAAATCGGGACGGCTATCAAGATTCCAATCCACGACCTTCAGATCCCAGTCTTCGCTTCCGAAATCGGTCTCGAAATCTAGATTGAAAACGTATTCAAAGTCGCCCTTTCCTCTGTTAAGCAGAATCGCGGTTTCCTGACCTTTGGCACCGGACAACGCGACATCCAAACGCCCGTCCTGATCGAAGTCCGCCAATACCATGTCTCCCCCCAGCCTCGACTCCGGAAAGGGCAAGAGCGGCTGCTCCTTGAAGTCGACAAAGTGCTCTTCCTTTCGTATCGCTTCACTTGGTAACGCCAACGCGACTCGCTGAAAAAAGGGCTTTTCTTTTTCGCGCTCTCTCGGCCCGGCGTCCTCTTCCGGCTCTGTCACGACATAGCGCCCGTTGGTCGGAAGATCTTCAAACTTCTGATATCCGCCACTCGGCCAAAAGACCTCGAGGCTATTCATCCTCTTGTGCTCACCCAGCCCGAACTGAAGGATTGGCTCATCCGTAGACATGTAACCTCTCATCGGATACAGTTCCTTCGTTTGCTTCAGCATGCCGGTCGTCGCAACCACTTTCGCGCCAACTCCGTAGGCATTGCTTCGCGTCCCGTGCAATCGGACCGTGATACGACTGTGTTGCCCTTCGTTGTTTCGAAAAACGGATACCGGTTTTTGGTAATTGTTGAGAACCATATCCATATCCCCATCTCCATCCAAATCGCCAAAAGCTACGCCAAAGCTCACTCCCAATTTCTCTAGCCCCCAAGCCTCGCCTCGCCTTTCGAAACGCAGGTTTCCTAGATTTTCGTAGGCCAGATTTCGTTCCTTGAGTACTGCCTCCCTTCGAAAAACTCGGAGAACCCAATTGCTACCGCCACGTTCGTACTGCTTCGCTGCCAAATCAGCATCATGAAAAGACCGAAGCATCCCGTTTGTAGCGAATGCATCCAGCCGTCCGTCATTGTTCAAATCCACCAAGCGTGCCGCCCAAGTCCAGTCCGTTTCCGCTAGGCCCGCCAAATAAGCGACATCCGCGAATTGGCTCGGAGATCGTTTGTGAATCAATACGTTTTTCGCGTATTGGTGCGGTAACTCGTCGCGACGACCGCGGTAGATATGCTGATGACTGCCAATGGTTCGCAGGTACTGCCGATGCGAAGTGGGAGCCATGTCCGCAACCCAGTAGTCCGAGTGTCCATCGTTATCGATGTCGCCAAAATCTGCCCCCATCGAATAATAGGGGATTTGAGACGTTACCTCAGTAATCACATCAGAGAAAGTACCGTCACCGTTATTCCGATACAGCTTGTCCGGTCTCTCATAATCGTTGGCTACATAAATGTCCGGATATCCGTCCTCATCGTAATCCCACCAAATCGCGGAGTGACCATACGCCGGTCCAGTAATGCCTGCTGCTTGCGTAACTTCCACGAATCGCGTGCCACGATTCTCGAAGAGCTGATCGGACAATTGCTCAAAGTGGTTGCCGTCGTTCACCAAGTTATTCTGCAGATAGAAATCGAGATCTCCGTCACGGTCGTAATCCACAAACGACGCCATCGTACTGCCGGTCTTAACCGCCACACCCCAGTCTTCCGCTCTCTCCTCGAAATGGCCCGTTCCGTCGTTAATCCAAAGCTCGTTTCCGCCTCTCACGTAACAGAGGTAGAGGTCAAGATCTCCATCGTTGTCGACATCGACGAAGCTGCATCCCGTTCCCGGATACGGCGAATCGAGAAAACCCGACTGGTCGCTAATGTCCTCGAACTTCATGTCGCCAACATTTCGGTACAACCGACTTTCTTCATCCTTGCTGGAAACGAACAGATCGGGAAGACCATCTCCATCGATATCGCCTAAGGCTATCCCTGTGCCGATCGTTCCCATAAAATACTCCCGCCAACGCTTTCCCCATACATCCGCCCCACTGTAGTCGTTGACAAAGCCGGACAAACCAGTCGCGTCTGGGTCGAGCTCTTCAAAGAGCGGTTTCCCCTCGATTCGATGCGAAGGAGCGTTTAAGTCTGTCCGTATCAGAGCGTCGCCCCCTTCTGCCACTGCAAACGGAAGCAGCGTCACTCCCGCCCACCCTAGGCAAATTGATCTCAAGAACGTCATCGTCTCACGAACTAGTTTGATCGAGCCTCTTGAAGTTGCCGCTTAGCCGTATTCGCTAGATCGCTACGAGTTTGCTCAAACAAACTCATCGCCTCCAAATCCCCGCGGGCTTTCGATGATTCATACGCTTTATCTATCACCTGAAAGGCGAGCTCGGGGTTGCCCAGCCCCAACTGCGTTCGAGCTAAATCGGCATAGTACTGGGGATCGCTAGGATAAGACTCCAATATTGACATGAACTGCTCATTGGCCGCTTCGAAATCCTCCACAGCAAGATAGGCCGAACCGAGGGCTTGCCGCGTCGAAGTATCATCTGGAGAGTACTCCAACGATCGATTGAAGTAGAGTGTGGCTCGGGACCAATCGTTTTCGCGCGCGGACTGCTCGCCAAGCAAGTGATAATAGCGAGCGAAGTAGTCGTCGAGCATCGGGTGCTCGGGCTCGGCTCGCCGCACTCGCTGCAACAATCGGGGAACCTCCTTCAACGCTCCAACCTCAAGGTGAGCTTCCAACAAACGAAGAACACGGTCGATTTCAGAAATTGTCCCGGCTTCCATCATTTGATCAAGCAGCGGAGTCGCGCCCTCGATGTCTCCCATTTTCAGATACAGACTTACCAGGCTTTCCGCATATTCTGTATTGTCGGAAAATTCTTCCACTAAGCTTCGATACAGTTCCACAGCGGGCTCTGTCTTACCGTTCGAAGCGAGGAGGCCGGCCAAGGTCCGACGCAGCGCTTCGTTCTTCGGCGATTGTTCAAGGGCTTTGCGAATCGTCGCAGTAGCTCGATAGAAACTGCCCTCCTCCGCATAAATCTTAGCCAATCCAAGCGACGCCAATTCAAGATCAGGCGCGAGTTCGAGGGCCTTCTGGAAACCAAGCTCTGCCGCATCCCTATCGCCCCGAAAGAGCGAACACAGCCCAAGAGCGTAGTGTACCCTCCCTGACTTGGGATTGGCCGCAGCTAGAACTTCGAGAGCCCGATAGGCCTCAGCAAGCACCGCTTGGCCCTTTTCGGTTTCCCCTGCTCTCAAGTAGGCCTCGCCCAGGCGTAGTTGCGGTAATACGCTCGCCGGATCTTTAGCCAACTCAGCGGCCATTCGTTCGGTAGGCGGCTCGCCTGAAAGTACCACGCAGTTCGCTAAAAGGAATATTGTAAGCGCAAGTCGAATGATCAAAGGGCTAGAAGCTTGTAAGGTTCGTATCATAAGATTCATGACAATACCCGTAGTTGCACATTGCCGTGGAGTCTCTTAACCGGGGGTAATTTCATTTAAAATTTGTAAACATCGGTGGAATATCAAATCCGCCAACGGAAAAGGAGCCCTGCATTCAAGCAGGGCTCCAGCTAAATGGTTATCCGTTCAGAGACAACAATCGTTTGATAGTTTCTCTAGAAGTCGAACGAGTTGCTTACCGACCAGCTCATGCCTTCTCGGATGCCTCGCAGACCGATTGATCCGTCCGGATTGCGGGAAAGCGGCACAGTCTCGTTGTCGCCAAACGCGTTGCGAACGTTCAACTGAATCTTCCAATCCAATTTGTCGTTCAATGCCTTGGCATAGCTAACCCAAAGATCGACTGTCTCACGCGCATCAGTTGCATAGGCTTGATCGATGTTCACTCCAAGATCACCGGTATCAGGATCAATCGTCGGCTCGTATCCGTAGACCTGCTCGTCTTCCCAACGAAGGGATCCGCCTAAGCCAAGCCCCTTAAATCGACCATCGCCGAAGCTGTAGTTGGTGATCACGTTAGATTTCCACTCGCGGATCTCTGGCTGGGCGGCGCCGTTGAGAGCCCTCGCCACAGCAACTTCCCCAAGGAACGGATTGAGGTGTGTGCCCACTTTGTTACCACCCTCCCACCATAGAGGAATCTCGCCGGCTGGTGTGTTACGCATTGAATCCACAATCAAGTCGATCACTGCCCCAAAGTCCTGGCCGGGGAGATTGGAACGAATCGCTTGCGTCTTCGACGCATTGAAGGCCACTCTCCAGTTTTCGGTTACGTTCGCTGTAAGCTCGAACTCGTAACCTTCCGAGACTTGGTCCTCCACGAGGGTGGCATTGTCCGGAAAACGAACCGAAGGTGCTTCTGCGTCACCCGGCTGGAATTCACTAAGGTACCAACCACGGGCAAGCGGGAAATTATTGAAGAGCTCGGCTTCGAACGCTCTCCAAGCAGGAGCCATGACTTCCTTTCGATACGCTCGCTCAGTATCGTATCCTGCCGCTTCGGCAGAAGCGCTAAGCGTTAGGTTTTCAGCGGCCCATCTACCAACATCAGTCTCAATCCTTCCAGCACCAACAGTACCCTGAGCGAGCACCTGCTCAATACGCCACTTCGCGTTATTTACCGTGGAGCTCGAAACTGCATCCTGCACGACCGTTCGGTAGTCCGTCGCGCGGAAGGACCAGCGACCATCATTGGAGATCAGCATAAGAGAAAGGTCCTCGGTATTACCCGTCGCGTTCGGCAACGTCCGACCAAACACGTCGATCCGTGATGGATCCGGCGTTTGCACCTCGCCCTCGGCGTAAAGAGCGTGTACCGAGAACGGAAGCTTGTCAGTAAGCCCGAAAACGTGGCTTACATTCAGCTTAGCAGACCAGTTGCGGCTCTGCACTTCCTGAGAACGGCTATTTACGCCTTCCTCGATCGAGAGATCGGTCTCGTGTCCATCGTCACGGTAGTCATGTCTAGGCCAAGCCTCGTAGGCGTCGTCCTTGCGCCAGCCGTACATTCCAACAAACGCACCGTCCCAGAAACGACCGGTCCAAACCAACGCAGTAGATTCCACGTCTTCAACATTAAGCGAACGGCGGGTAGTCAGGTACTCTCTCGATGCTTCGTCGTCGGAGGCACGTACAAAGGTATACTCTCCCACCGAATCCTGCCAACCCACATAATTTGCAGGATTGCGAGCCTGGTAGGCGAGTGCGTTACCATCATCGGCCGGTAGACCGCTGTACGCATTGTAAAAGGTCTCCATGGCAGCGTCTTCTGCGCTGAATCCTGGACGCGGTGTCCCATTAAATCCAGCGACTGTTACCTTGCCGGTCGGAACGTTGAGGCCATTCAATGCCCGTAAGCCAGTGTTCTGCGGACCGGTCGCATCGAGATAGATCTTAATCCCGCCGCTAGGGTCGCCAACCTCTTGAGCGAGTTCTGCCAAGCGATAATCAGAAGGAGGGAATCCACCCTCTGGAACTTCGTCACCTCGAAGCGTGGCATAGTCGTAACCCCATCCTACCGGACGGTAGTACTGACCTCGCGATTCCAGCTCGTACTGCTGAACCACACCCGTGAAATCTTGCTTGCCCAGCAAGCGAGACAAGAAGCCTTCGTTGTGGTGCTTCTCGAAATCATAAGAAAAGAAGGCCTGAAGGCGTTTAGATTCGCGATCACGAGATACCATGTTGCTTCCACCATGTGACGTATTCAGACCAATGTACGCACGTCCCCCGTACGGATTCGGAACCTGATTACCGATGGTCGCTGTTTGGTCGAGCGCGCCCACGTCGATTTCAATCGATGGTGTGTAGACGGTTCCGAGAGCAGCATTGACCTCGCTATCGTGCTCCTGTCGATAGTAGGATACATTCAAACCAAACATGTTGTCCTTGAAGGTACTCGACCAATCGAGCTCCAGAATGTTGAAGTCAGTTTCCTGACTCTTGAGGCCTCCATCGATCGTGTGGTTATAGAAATCGAAATAGGTGGTGTCGGCTAGCGAAGAGTCCTTCCAAAATCCTGCGTACTTTAATCCCATCGCGCCTGCCACCTCTTGCTTGGAACGCATCGAGAAGCTCGATGTACCGACAACCGAGCCTTGCTCAGTGTTGTCGATGGTCGCATACGGATCGAAATCTTCGTCATCGTCAGGTTCCGTCACGACATACGATCCACGAGCTTTGATGCCGCCCTCTCGAATCCTAGCCGGATTAGGAAAATTTGGCCCAGCCATATCGTAAGCGAACCCTGCGTCTGCACCAACGCTGCCGGTGAGCCACATGCTAACGGGCGTGTCGCTACTGTTGCCGTTGGTACGGGCTTCATTGCGGTAGATCTGGTTGATCAGTTGACCATTTTCTCCGGGAGCAAGTGTCTGTCCTGACTGTGCCTCTATCACAGAGTAGTTAGCCCACTCCCCGCCAAACCCCGTCTCACCCGGAGCCAAGTAGAAGGAAGAGATAGCGTCGACGGGAACGACATACCTCGGGCGGCTGCTCTCGCCAGTCCCTGTCTCGATGCTGGCTTTAAGCTTATTTAACATGCCATCCGAGTTGATGGCCTTAGGAGTGTAAGAAAGGGCAGCATAAAGACGACGGTCGTCATCATACGCCTCTTCCTGGCGGAAACGCTTGCGGTCGTTGAGCACAGCGACTCGAATCGCCAGTTCGTCTTCGACCAAAACCCGGTTCAAATTTCCGCTCATACGAGTGCTGCCGAACTTGTCGAAGCGAAGGTCGAATTTACCGCTGTTTCTAAAACTAGCCTCAGCTGTAGTGGCGTTAATAATACCTGCGGGACTCCCCAAGCCGAAAAGGATCGAATTCGCGCCACGTTGAATATCCACGCGGTTGATGATGTATCCATCCCACGAAACATCCGTCCTAAAATAATTGCGGGTGTTGTCCGCACTGGTCAGACCCCGTACGCGAGTGTTGCTATTTGGAGAGCTCAGGGCCGCGTTTTCCAAGCCGTTAGAGTTAGGGTTTACGAAGTTTCCGTTCGCGCCGCCGACTTCCGTTCCTAGACCATAGGCAAGCAGCGTCTCATTGTCCACGGCGCCTACGTCATCCAAGAAATCTTCCGTGTAAACAGAGATCGCTGAGCCGATATCGGCCAAGTCAGTCTTCAAACGCGTGCCGGCGAGTGAAGAGGTGGCACGATAGCCGACATCTTCTTCGCCGCTCACCGTAAACGGAGAAAGCTCGAAGACTTCGTCATCTTCTTGATCGGCTGCATCCTGAGCGGAGACAGAGCCGCCCGCTGCGAGCGAGGCGGCGAGCAAAGCGGCCGTGAAGGGGCCCACCCTGCTGGGATAGTTTTTGTTTTTTAGCATGATAGTTCGATTTGGGTAAGCAAGTCGCCCCGAGAACCTAAACTCACTTGAGAAATTAGCAGAAGAGCGAGCCACTAGAGCTCGATCCGCACGCAACCTTCTTAAGATGAAGCAAAGCGATTACCGAAAGGATACCGGGGTACGGGCAACTTGATTTTGATTGGGTGTGGGTATTTGAAAAACAGCGGCTGGAGCGAAAGCTCCGGGGCCCTCTGCGATTGGACTAGCAACGACGGGCGCAAGCGCCTGACGATCATTCAACTTTGTACTCCTCGTATCCTAAATCGAAAGGGTGTCCTGCATAAATCCGTTTACTAAAATGGGGTAAAAAAAGTTCCGAGCCAAACGCGACGGAGCACTGGGGTTCGTTCTAGATAACATTCAATCAAAACCCTAAGCTCAGCATTTCCCCGACCTAATTTGGACGTGGATAAGGGCGCTTACAAAATATTCCGATTTTGGATACACGGTCCGCTGCTAGGCAGCAAATCATTTGCTCAAGCTCCATTCGGGCAAGACATCGAGGCGCAGGCAGAAAACCGAGGGTCCCAGCAACCAAACCAGAACAACAACGATAGGCGCCAAGCTTACGTGTAACAGGAAGCCGGATTTCGCCCTTAGCTACCTTTCGAACTGAACTCGATCCATCCTCATTTTCCAGTCTCGCAAATAGTCAGCACGCCACTTGCTAACAGTTTTAGCTCCTGCTCGGCCGTTTGTATCAAAGCTGGGATTCGGGTCGTCATGCCAATAGGTCGGACGGTCCGGATAGGGTTGCACAAAGGCCCCGCCCCAGTGGTTTGCAGTCGGTGCGTCGGGATCGCCATGAAGTAGATAAAGCACGCTCGGCGTGTCGCCCATCTTTATCACTGGGAGCTTTTCCATAAACAGAGATCCGAGATGGCCATGCCCTGCTACATGGGCCTCCGGAAAGCGCTCATTGCTAAGTTCACCTGATTGATCTCCTCCCATGTACATACCGCGAAAGGTCGTATCGTTTTCTATCCACCAAAGATCTAGATGCTCGTTGAACAAGTAGTCTCGCGACCGTTTATCCTGCACTGTATTCCACGAACCGATCGAGTAGATTCTAAGCTTCGCCTTTATCCCCGGATCTGCGCGCACGGCTTGGGCAACGTCAGTAATCGAACCCCAAACGAGTACATACAACGGTCGTGGATCATCATAATTCGCCCGATCAATTAATAGCTTCGCTCCAGCGCTCAGATCGCCTTCTGTCGGCACTTCCCCAGACTGCGCTTCAATAGCTCCTTGACGCGAAACGCTGCGCAAGTAGTCGGCAGTCGGATAACTGCTAGAATAGGACTTTAAACGGGGATAGTCTTTCTCATAGAGATCGATGCACTCCAATATATTCCCGACTCGCCCAGCATGTGGAGGCGAACTGATTAATCCCTCAGTATCAAAAACGTCGGCGCAAACCAAATAATGCACCATCGATTGATAGTCATCGTTGTCGCTCCCTCCTATATCCGTGGAAATGACCACCCTCGGCCGTCCACCGTTATCGGAAGCCACTGCAGCGAAGCATACACTTGTAGCTATAAGTGATAAAAATGTTCTACCCATGGGAAAAATACGCTTTGGCGGATTAGAGGTTTCAACCATTCCCCGATGCACGGGCCGTGCGAACCTAAATTTACTTTACGCGTTTAGCCAACGTTCGCGTGCAGCCCGCTCCTTTACGATACATACGAGACTTGATTTGGCCTAATGAAACGGCCGAGACACTTTAAGACAGCTTCATTTCATGACAGACGATCTACCCAACGAAAAGCGGCGTTTTGCAATAGTCGGCACCGGCGCGCGCGCCTCGATGTTCCTAGTGGCCTTGACAAAAACATTTCAAGATAGGTGCGAGCTCGTAGCGCTCTGCGACAAGAACCCTCTCCGCATCCAAGCTTTTCAGCACGAGCAAGCCGCAAACCTTCCCGCCTTCCTACCAGAAGATTTTGAGCGGATGATCGCGGAGCTGAAAGTGCAAGAAGTGATCGTCACGACCGTCGACGCTACTCATCACGAGTTTATCTGCCGTGCCATGGAAGCCGGCTGCGACGTCATAAGCGAGAAACCCATGACTACTGATGTCGATAAATGTCATAAAATTCTGGATACCAAAAAGAAGACGGGAAGAAACCTCCGCGTCACTTTCAACTATCGCTACGCTCCAAGAAATTCGAAAGTAAAGGAGTTGCTCGATAGCGGAGCCATAGGGCACGTTCATTCAGTACACTTCGAGTGGCTCTTAGACACAAAGCACGGAGCCGACTATTTTCGTCGGTGGCATCGAGACAAAGCAAATAGCGGAGGGCTGTTAGTACACAAGTCGACCCACCATTTCGACCTCGTCAACTGGTGGTTAAACTCCAGCCCGAGCATCGTTTACGCCCAAGGCGACCTGTCCTTCTACGGCTCCGCCAATGCCCAAAAACGCGGCGAGGCGAGGCATTACGAACGCTCAACCGGCGCACCCGAAGCTCACAACGATCCCTTCGCCATCGACCTCGAGAGTGATGCCACCCTCAAGAGGCTGTATTTGGACTGCGAAACCGCCGACGGTTACCTGCGAGATCGAAACGTTTTTGGCGAAGGAGTCACCATCGAGGACGACATGTCAGTAATCGTTCGCTATGAGAATCGAGCTGTCATGACCTACCATCTCACCGCCTACTCCCCATGGGAGGGCTACCGCGTGGCCTTCAACGGCAGCAAAGGGAGAATGGAGCTAGCCGTAATCGAAAATCCATACGTTAGCGGCAGCGCGGGGGATCACAATTTTTCAAAAAACGTGCAAGGCGGCTCCGAGTCTCCCGTCCAAGAGCCAACCACTCTCACCGTTCAACAGCATTGGGCCAAACCAGTATCAGTCGCAATTGAACAGAGTAATGACGGCGGCCACGGCGGCGCGGACGCGATTATGCTAAAGGATATTTTCGATCCGACACCTACGAAAGACCCTCTCAAAAGAGCGGCCTCCCACATAGACGGGGCCACCTCCATTCTAACAGGGATCGCCGCAAATCTTTCCATGGCGAGCGGCCAAGCTATTGACGCGACGAAGATGGTCGAGCTCCATGGCTGTTCGCGACCAATGCCCATCTCCCATTGAATGTATATCTGGATACGTTTCTGACTCGAATCATTTGCCCAAGACCCACTCGGGCAAGACATCGAGGCGCAGGTCGAAAACGTAGGGTCCCAGCAACCAAACCAGAACAATAACGATAGGCACTAGGCTTAGGTTTAGCAAGAAGCCGGCCTTCGCCATTTGCGGTAAACTGAGGAAGCCACTACCGAATACGATGGCGTTTGGCGGCGTGCCGACCGGCATCATGTAGGAGCAATTTGCGGCCAGGGCGGTGGGTACGAGAAACAGGAGCGGATTTTGCCCAAGGCTGATGGCGACAGCGCCCACGATCGGCAGAAAGGTCGCTGCCGTAGCGGTATTGCTTGTCAGCTCTGTAAGCATCAGGATACCGAAACAAATGACTGCCATCGTCAATACTACGGGCCAAGCGTCGAGCGCTTTACACAATGTACCCAAATATTCTGACAGTCCATGAGACTGAATCATACTGGCCAAACTCAAGCCACCTCCGAAGAGTAAGAGCACGTCCCAAGGCAAAGCTTTGGTCGCGGCCCAATCCATTACGAATACTCCCTTGCGCGCATCGATCGGCAGCATGAAGAGAACCACTGCGCCAAAGATGGCTATCGTCGTATCCGAAAGGAAGGGAAGGTAGTTTGCCAACAAGGGACGAAAGATCCAGGCGAGGGCCGTGAACGCGAACACGATAGCCACCCAACTCTCCCCTCTCGAAAACCGTCCTAGCCGCGAGCGTTCTTCGACGATCAAGTCATCCATCCCCGCAAGCGGCTCTCGATTCAGACGAAAGATTACGCGAGTCAGCACCAAATAAACGATGGGCAGAGCCACGATCGTCATGGGGAGACCAATCATCATCCATTGGCCGAAACCTATCTCGTATTCATAAACTCGATTCAAGTAGCCCGCGAGCAAAGCATTCGGAGGCGTCCCGATCAATGTGGCCATGCCTCCAGTCGTCGCGCCGTAGGCAACTGCCAACATCAAGGCTGGCCCAAAGTCTTTTCCCGGCCCCCCACCCTTTTTCGCATCTCGGGCCAGGGCCACCACCGAACTCGCAATCGGCAGCATCATCAAGGCCGTTGCCGTGTTGCTGACCCACATGCTCACAAGGGCCCCTGCTAGGAGAAATCCAGCCAAGATCCGGTTTGGCCGCGTTCCTAAAGCTCCGATCAGGCCGATAGCAACTCTCCGGTGCAAATTCCATTTCTGCATGGCGAGCGCTATCACAAAGCCGCCGAGAAACAAAAATACTAATGGGTTCGCGTACGGGGCCGCTACTTCCTTGATGGTACCCAAGCGTAGCATGGGAAAAAGAGCCAACGGTACCAGTGCTGTCACGGGTATAGGCACCGTTTCGCAGATCCACCAAATCGCCATCAACGCTGCCGCACCAGCCGTGTGCCAGCCCTCGACTGACAGCCCACTGGGCGGCTCCGTGATCAAGGTAAGCAAGAGCGCTCCCGGTCCGAGCACCCAGCCCGACCATTGCCGCGCCCCATAGCTATCAGGGTGTTCTACGGCGTCTTGCACAGCTGGTATTCTGGCGCTCATAAATTAGGGCAGAGTTGGGATGAGGCTTGGCTAAAGCACTTATAAATACCCACGGGCATCAGTCCACTTCTTCGTACTTCCTCTCCGCAGGAACGATTTCCAAGCCTATAGCAGCGGCCCAAAGGTGGTATCCGACCGTGTTCAAATGAAGGTTATCTTCTAAAAAGATCTGTTCTCGGGGCTCGCCCTCGTCGTTCAACAAGAACTCGGCTACATCGATGAAGGTCAGCTTCTCGTCCTTCTCGCACGCTGCCTCGATTAAGCGATTGGTTTTCGCGATCCGCTTCTTTAGGTGCCAACGCGAAATGCTCGGCTTGACCCCGATGACGTAGATCCGGATGTCTGGGTCAAGCTCCTCTACCCGCTTCCGAAACGCCATGAAATCGCCTAGAACTTCCTTCGGAGTCATCCCGCTCCCTAGGTCGTTGTCACCTTCGTAGATGAGGATCGCTCGTGGTTTGTAAGCGGTCACCAACTTGTCGAAATGATAGAGTACGTCGCTAAATTTGCTGCCACCGAATCCGCGCGGAATCACAGTAAGCGGCGCCAAGTCTCTCTCGATCCGGTCCCCCCACATTCTCATGGACGAGCTGCCCACGCACAAGACCGCACCTTCCGGGATCTCGTTTTCAACCCGGTCCTTTTCGAAGGCGTCGATGTCCTTCTGGAAAGGAGGCTCCACGGGGTCTTCCGCGAAGCTAGATGAGGCAGCCAGAAAGAGGGCTGAGGATACGCACAGGAATACGAGCTTCAATTTTTGCATTAGAAATAAGGTGGGATATCAACTGTTGGGATAAGCCGAGGGGTGGCTGACCCGAAAACGAATCAGAGCGCTCGGAGGAGTAGGCTCCCTCAAAAAGACGGTGAGCAGAAAGCCTTCCAAGCTAAAATTGAATAGGCTGATACATAAACCCGTTAAGTTATTACGTAATTCCTCTTGTCACACAGCAAACTCAATCATGCGAAGACCAGCAATCCCCCGAAATCGCCATTTTGGAATATCTATTCGCGACGTCAGTTCCCAAGCGGAGCGAGGTCGCTGCTGAACGGGCTTGCCGCCATTTCAAACGTATCCACATCGTCGGGACGACTTGGGTCGTAGCCTTTGAAATCGGAGACCAAGGCCTTGGCCAGCGGTAGCTTCGCATCGATGATTCCCTGAGCCACGCACTTCGCTAGCTGGTAGGCACCGTAGTTGTTGTGATGAGTCGCGTCCTTGCCGCCGTTGCTGAAGGCCTTAGGCGCGTCCGCCGGTCCGAGCGCTTCGTAGAGGGCTACGCTCATCGGCTCCAGGTCGATTAGGGCAACTCCTTCGCTTCGGGCGACTTCACGCATGGCTTGCGGGTAGTCTCCCAATGTACTTACGATCTTTCCCTCGCTGTCGAATCGTCTCCGCTGCATGGAGGTCACAAGGACCGGAGTCGCGCCACGCAAGCGAGCCTCAGCGATCAAGACCTCTAAGTAAGCCTTATAAGTCGTACCCGCTTCGACGTAAGTCTGAGGCCATTGCTCTTTCTGGTCATTGTGGGTGAACTGTATGAAGAGGTAATCCCCTTCGTCCACTTCCTGCAAAACCTTGGCCAAGCGTAGTCCTGTCATAAACGACTTCAAAGTCTCCCCCGATTCCGCGTGGTTCGCCACAGCAACCTCGTCGTTGAAGAACCGAGACAACATCTGTCCCCAACTCGCCGCAGGCTCGTAGGGCTGGTCCGTTACGGTAGAGTCTCCAATCAAGTAAACAGTCGGCACGTCAACCCTCTGGATTTCCAAGGAACGCACCTCCGGAGCCCTGCCATTGAACTCGATCGTAAGCTTGCCATCCCAGTGCAGCTTTCCGATTTCTCGCTCGTTCAGGACAACCGACTTTCCGCCTGGAGCATACTTTTCCGGCGGGACCAAATCGGAGTTTCTCGTATTCGCGAATACACTACGCGTTGTGAAACGACCCGCTTTAGTTTTTACGTTTTCGAGTAGCAGTCGACGCGACTCAACCTTTACCGTATTACTTGACGCCTGCTCCTCGTCGCCAAACTCGATCGTCAAGCGGTAGTTTCCATCGGTCGCCAAAACCGAGAAATAAAAAACTCCGTCCTCAGAATCCGGGCTCGTCCCGAGATCAAAGCCGTAACCCCTCTCTTCGTTGTAGGTCATCGAGGGATCTACTATGATAGCTGCCTCCTGCGGCATTTCCGGAGAAAAGGTGAAGCGTACCGCGTCTCCGCTGCCGATATTCACTGTCATGAATTCCTGCAACGGATTCGGATCCAAGGCCCGCAAACCTACCGCCACGCACTGGGCGTTTAGGATAGCTCCTTCCCAGCTGGTGTGAGTGTGTGCGTCTCCAAAAAGTGGATTCACCGCGCTCTTTCCGAGAGCGTCGTATTTGTCAGCGACAAGAGAATTAAGATCGACGAAAGCGACACCGCCCTCATCGGCAACTTGCTTCGCCCAGTCGCGATAGCTGCCTACGCTGCGATTGATTTGGCCCTGTTCGTTCCAAGTCTTGCGCGGCACCAGCGAGCAAACGATCGGAGTCGCACCCTCAGACTTCGCAGTTTCGATGTACTGTCGCAGATACCAACCGTAGGTGTGCACCACCTCGGGCTGTCCTGTTAGCATGTTGTCGATTGCCTCCGTTTCGTCACCAGTCCCCTTGATCGTGCCTCGCGCCCGCTCGGCATCGTTGAGCGCGATATCGTCGTTGTGCCCAAACTGCATGATGAGGAAGTCTCCTGGCTTCATCATGCTCTTGACCCGCTCCCAGTAGGGTCCGGTGTAAAAGGTTCGGCTACTCAGGCCACCCACCGCTCGGTTTACGACGTTCACTTTCGTATTGTCGAAATGCGTATCCAGAAACGCGCCCCATCCCCATTGCCCATTCGATCCATCACCACGTCCGTTGCGGACTGTGGAATCTCCGATGAGGAAGATCGTCGGCTTTTCCGCATCCTCCGGAATCGGCAGCTTCAACCACGACAGTGTGTCGACCGGAACCGACTCGCCTTTTTCGGAAAGCCACCCGGCGACAGGATTGGGTCGCAAGCCTTTCAATCCCGAAAGAACCGCTTCCGCGTTAATCATCGCTCCTTCAGGACCCGTATGCACGTAGTCCTGAGGAAAATACACGTCGAGCGCTTCCTTGTTACCCAGCGGCTCGAAGCGGTCCACCACCGGATTCGTGATATCGATGAAAGGCACGTCCAGTTCCTTGGCCAACTGGTAAGTCCAGTAACCGTACTTGCCGGAACCGCGCTCCAGCCGACCTTCTTTCCAGAGATTTCGGGCCGTCAGCGAAAGGAGAACCGGGGTGGCTCCTTTTTCGCGCGTATCCGCAACCATCTTACGCATGTAGTGCCCGAAAGTGTAAACAATCTCCCGCTTGCCCGTTACCGCATTTAGGATTTCTTCACTCTCATCTCCCAGTCCCGGCAGACTTCCGCGGGCCCGTAACGGACGGCCTGAGCCCTCGGGCTCCCGGTTGATCGCACCGCCGTCGTTATGGCCAAATTGGATCAGGACCAGATCTCCCACTTCCACCTCCTGCAACATATCGTCCCAATGGCCTTCCGTAATGAACGTACGACTACTGCGCCCGCCTCGTGCTTTGTTGTGCACAGCCACCTTGCTTTCGTCGAAGAACTCGGAGAACGGATTCGCCCAACCCACGCGCCCCACTCCATCTCCAGGAGCCGCAGTGGAATCGCCCGCTACGAAAATGCGTGGCAGCGAACCTGCGTCCTCACCATCCACGGCAGCGATTGAAAAGGAAGCCAACGCACCGAAGGCGGCAGCGAGAATACAGAATGGGGAACGGAGTTTCATACCAATGCAAAAAAACGATCCTAGGATTATCCCACCCTCCAGCCAATCAAGCAATCCCGTACAGTCAGATCGCGTTCCCGAAGAGATCCCGCCAAATCGGACTGTAAACATTTATCGCCCGCTCTCGCCTTTGACTACAGCCGCGCGACATAGCAATCTGACTCTCATGAAAATCCCCTTACTCCTTCTGGCCATAGCCAGCTTTGCCGCCACAGTCACCCATCTCCATGCCCAGTCGCCCATCGGCACGAGGCTTCCCTCGGAGAAAAAAGTCATCGAAGATCCCGTTACCGGAGTGGAACTCGCCTTCCTCACGAGCAAACAATCCGGAGACTCGAAAATCTACCAAACCCACCCTCAGTGGACCTCTGACGGCAAATGGCTCGTCTTCCGCTCCGACCGCATCCCTGGCGAAGCGCTGGCGGTCAACGAAGAGACAGGCGACATCGTACAAGTCACCGAAGGCGGTTACTTCGGCATGCTCACCCTCGCTCGCAAAGCTATGAAGCTCTACGTTATGCGAGATCCAGAGATGCCCGCCACCGAGCAGCCCCGCTACGGTCGCGGAGATGCGGACAAAGCCATCGTCGAAATCGACCTCGAAACCCTGTTCATCGACAGTGCAGCTGGCTCGCTCAAATCCGCCGACCACTACCAGCGCATCGTCGGTAGGGTCGACGGCTCAATGGGAGCGGGAGGCGACATGGCGATCGACGCCAACGAAGACGTCATCTACTTCCGCATCGGTCCCGAGGAGGCAGCCAAGCACCTCGACTCCAGCGTGGAGATCAAGGAGAACTTCGGTCCTCGCGACATGGGAGCAGGCCCGACTGGAATCGCGTCCATGGACATCTCCACCGGCGAAATCGACATCGTCGCTGTGGCGCCCTTCCAAATGGGACACATCCAAACAAACCCTTGGGTCAGCGGAGAACTAGTCCTCTGCTGGGAAACCGGTGGCAAATCGCCACAACGCGTCTGGACCGTAAAAGTCGGCGGCGATATCGAGCCCCTGTATCCTGAGGCCGAATACGAATGGGTTACCCACGAAGCCATCATCTCGCCAGACGAGGTAGCCATTGCCATCATGGGGCACCGCGAGGTTGGCACCGACGACGAATGGGGCCCTTCTGGCAGTCGGGAAAAGCCCACCGGTCTCGGAATCGTAAACCTCCGTACCCGAGAAATGCGCATCGCCGGGCAAACGCGTAGCGGCAGCGGACTTTGGCACGTGCACGGTTCGGCCGACGGACGCTGGGCAGTGGGCGACGACTTTTCCCGAAGCCTCTACCTCATCGATCGCAAGACCCACGAGATGATGCTCCTGACCACTGGGCACAAGCCAAGCGCTCGCGACCACGTACATCCAACTTTCAGTCCCGGCGGCACCAAAATTCAAATACAGTCCGCTATGCTCTCGGAAGACGACCGCTCTATGAACATTTGCGTCGTCTATCTTCCCGAAAGTTTGCTGGACCGCGACTACAGCGGTGTGCTCCGTAAGGATTAACCGATAGTTTACGTATCCAAAAAACTTCCGCTGGCTGCCCTCGAAAAAGGGCAGCCATTTTTCTTCTGTAACGAAACCATCGACAAACGGGTACCGGATTCTCCAAAATCCGAAGCAATGATCAAACCCTTCATGCAAGGCCTGCACGCCTACAAACATGCACACCACCTCGTATGGAAAGAGGGCATGTGGAAGCACCTCATCATTCCAGGGTTCCTCAGCATGCTCTATTTTCCACTCGTCATCGGAGGACTCTTCGGAGGCACCTTCCTCGGCGTACAAGAGCTGAGCGCCCACATCAGCGAAAAGTGGTTGCCTAACGAAGTCGCAGAATGGGCAGCTTGGGGCTTGAGCATCATTGTCGGGCTGCTGGCGATCTATTTAGCCTTCCTGCTCTACCGCAGCGTGGTCATGATCATCTACGCGCCCTTTATCGGGCTCATATCGGAGACGGCAGAAGAGAAATACCACGGCACAAAAGGCCCCGGATTTTCCGTCGGTGGCCTTATCTACGACATTTATCGCGGATCGATGGTGAGCATCGTAATGCTGATCATATCGCTCATGCTCACCGTCGTTTGCTGGCTACTTTGGCTGCTCCCCGTCGTCGGCGCCGCCATTTACTTCGTCGGCATGTTCGCGGTCCAGGCTTTCTTCGCCGGAGCTGGCTTTATGGACCCCGTATTGGAACGCAGACGCTTAGGCATCCGGTCCAGCCTCGCCCACTCCAATCGCCACAAATGGCATGCATTGGGCAACGGCACCGGGTTCGTGCTCATGATGTTCATCCCGGTCATTGGCTGGTTCCTAGCACCCTCTTACGGAATCATCGCCGCCGCCATCAGCGGGGTCGACACCCTCTACGACGGCAAAACATTGAAACGCTGAAAACAAACGATGCCTACCGAGAAGGAAAAGATGATCGCGGGGAAAGACTACCTCGCAATGGATAAGGAATTGGCCGACGAGCGACTCCGCTGCCGCCAAGCCATCCACAACTACAACGCGACCCAGCCTGAGCAATTCAAGGAACGAGCCCAAATCCTTAAAGAGCTCCTCGGCACCTATCACAAAACCGCCTTCATCGAGCCCGTCTTTCGCTGTGACTACGGATACAACATCCACCTCGGCAAAGCATTTTACGCCAACTTCGGCTGCGTCATGCTCGACGTCTGTCCGATCAAGATCGGCGATAGCGTAAAGTTCGGGCCAAACGTGCATCTCTACACCGCAGCTCACCCTATCGATCCCGAAGAGCGAGCGACCTTCAAGGAATTTGGTAGGCCCATCACCATAGAAAACAAAGTCTGGATCGGTGGAGGAAGCATCGTCGTTCCCGGCGTCACCATCGGCGAAGGCACCACCATCGGAGCAGGAAGCGTCGTCACCAAGTCGATCCCCCCACGCGTAGTAGCCGCTGGTAACCCCTGCCGCGTCATTCGGGAGCTCTAAGCCGTCGTGTCTGCTGCGCGACACCCTCGCCGCATATTTCACCCCTAGACGAATCCGCCGGCTAACCTCGAAATCAAACTCTTCAACTGCAACCCGAATGCTTTAGCTCTACTTTGTTAGATTAAGATGGCGGTTGTCGGAGTCTATGTCGATCGATGTCTTTCTGCCTTCGTTTGTGCCTCTGCCTCATCGCTTCGAAGACCTCTTGCTCGGTCCTTCCTTTTCTGGGCAGGTAGTGCTCCAGCAGCTCGACGATGTCCCGCACGCTGAGCAGGGGCAGTTCGCTTTCGGCTAGCAGCTGTTCTTTGAGCGAAAACAGGCACGCCATGCAGACCAACGCCATGTGGTGGTGCCAGCCCTGCCATTTGCGCACCTGGTATTGCCCTATTCCTAGCTCGCCCTTGGCCTGACCGAATGCGTGCTCGATCCAAAACCTCTGGCGCTGCATGTAGACCAGCCTGGACGTATCCTCGACTTCGATACAGTTACCCAGGCTTAACTTGCGTTCCCCGTCCATGTCCTCGCTGACGATCAGCACCCGTTCGCGCGAGGCCTGGTCGTCGCCGCCCCAAGTCCATACCTTTAGCTTCCAGGCTCGGCAGCGCAGCTTGCCCTTGGCCCCCTCCCGATAGACGAGCATTTCGCATTCGCTCTCGAAGCGTTCGTCCTCCAGCTCGCCTACGCGGCGGCGCATGCCTTCGCAGGCGGGGTCCAGGACCGGTTTCTTGCGAGGGCGCCCCATCCCCGGCTTTGGGAAGCTGAAGGCAGGGCGAACCGTCCATACCCTCTGCGAGACGGTCACGTCGCCGACGTAGGTTTCCCCCGCGTCCTCGAGCCGATTGCAAAGCTTCTGGTCGGCCCCGTAGGCGGCGTCGAAACCTACCCACGCGTAGCGCAGCCCCCTGGCTCGGCTTCGCTCCTCCAACTCGAGCGCCAAGTCCTGCTTGCGCGCGTAGCGGCGTTCGCTCTCGGGCACCCCCGCCTTTGCCAAGCGCTTGGGGCTGGCGATCCATGCCTTGGAAAGGTGCAGCCTGAAGTCGCATATCCCCACGCCTGCCCTTGCCCAAGGCGGCGAAGACGCCCATCTGGCAGTTGTCGATCTTGCCGGTGGCGCCGCAGTACTGCCGGCCTACGCCTACCGACGAGTCGCCCTTCTTGCGGAAGGAGGTCTCGTCGATGTAAAGGGCGCTGTCGGCGTCGCCGCCGATCAGCTCGTCGAGCCGGGCGGCGACCTTGGCCGTCACCGCATGGAGGCTCCACGGGGAGGCCCCGACGAACTGCTCCATGCCTTGGTAGTCGCAGTCGAGAAGGGATTGGCTGAAGGCTTCCATGTTCTTTTTCCGGGCCGTGGAGAGCAATCCGCTCAGATAGCTGGCCGCATGGCCCGACCCGTTCATCCCCCTGGAGACGAAGCAATCGGAGAAGTCTCCGCAAAGATCGACGAAGCGGCCCGCCGAACCGCGAAGCAAGATGGCGTCATTTTTTTGTTCCTCTGCGTGGAGGAAATACAGATTAGCTCTTATGTAGTTGAAAAATAGATACTGTAAGGATGAAAAAACTCAAGACCTAATCTAACAAAGTAGAGCTTAGGTATGGCTGGGAAAACGTAGCCGCGGGGAATCTCTTTAACAAAGCTGGCATCCCCGCCTCTCCTTTCCGCACCGATTTCGAATGAAGATTAACTTGCTCACCTTGGCAACCAGTGCAAGGTTGCCCGCGTCTCGAAGTACCAGTGATCATCATGAGAACTCGAAGTTCGACGAACGCATGGAAAACTATCTACTTTATCTAAGTATCGCCGCTGCAACAGTCTTAATACCTGGACCTGCAGTGATGCTCACAATAAACAATTCGATACAACGAGGACTTGGTAAATCACTCGCTGGAGTCCTAGGGATTGCATCAGCAATTCTACTCGTAGCGGTGATATCCGCGACTAGCCTAGGCGTCATTCTGGCAACTTCGACAAAGGCATTCGCAGTAGTGAAAACAGCTGGTGCTCTCTACCTAACTTATCTTGGCGTTAAGATGTGGCGAGCGAATGCGAAAAATTCGAATTCTACCGATGCTAATAACAAAACACCAACAAGGTGCTTCCTCGAAGGGTTTTTCATTTCCCTATCTAACCCCAAGGCTGTTGTGTTTTTTATGTCAATCTTCCCGCAGTTCATAAATCTGTCGGAAGCATACTTGCCTCAATTCACATTGTTAGCCGTCAGCTTCAGCGTTCTGGTAATCTTGATTCACACTACTTATGCTCTCTCTGCATCTTTAGTGAAAGACAAGCTCTCTTCCCAGAAGAGAAAGACACTGCTTAGCAAGCTTAGCGGGACTGTCTTCTTCAGTTTTGGAATTGGATTGGCTGTATCCAGCAAGTAAAACTTGCGACGATCAAACGAACGCAAATTCGATGAATAAAAACTCGAATCACAAGACCTCCGGCTGGGGAAGCGGCCTCATCGGCGTTATCATATTCAGTGGATCGCTACCGGCAACTCGAGTTGCTGTTGCAGACTTTTCGCCAATATTTCTGACCTCTGCTCGAGCTGTCATTGCTGCAATAATCGGGCTAACTCTTTTGATTGTACTTCGACAACCACGCCCAGCACAAAAAAGTGTTCCGTCGCTGGCTATCGTGTCGCTCGGGGTGGTGGTTGGATTCCCACTACTGACCGCTCTTGCATTACAATATATAACAGCAGCCCATTCAATAGTGTTCATTGGTTTACTCCCGCTCTCAACAGCGATTTTCGGAGTGTTGAGAGGAGGAGAACGACCCAATCCCGCTTTTTGGGTATTCTCAATTTGCGGAGCAGCGACAGTAGCAGGCTTCTAAATTCTCAACGGAGGTGGAGGCTCCCTAGCAGGCGATACTTTTATGGTCGCTGCTATTCTACTCTGCGGATTCGGGTACGCGGAAGGAGCAACAATGTCTCGCCAGATCGGAGGCTGGCAGGTGATATCGTGGGCTCTACTGCTCTCTGCGCCTGTGATGGTTTTGATTTCCATCATCACCTTTCCCGATAAATTGAGTGAGATTGGGATCCCCGCTTGGGCAGGCCTAGCCTACGTGTCGATATTTAGCATGCTTGTGGGGTTTATATTTTGGTATCGAGGCCTTGCTTTAGGAGGAATTACCGGAGTTAGCCAATTGCAACTTCTCCAACCTTTTTTCGGATTACTGCTTGCGTCACTATTACTGCGTGAAGCTGTCGAGTGGACAATGTTCGCTTCTACGATCGTCATCATTTTTTGCGTCACAGGAGCCAAGCGCTTTGCGTCAACCTCGCTCAAAATCGATGTAAAAGAGGTATACAGAACTGCAGAAACCAGAGATATTTAGCCCTCTTCCGTACATATCAAAATGCTGGAATCCACATCGAGAGCAACACCTTCAGGCAATCAGATTGCACCCCGATTTTCCCAATGATTACCAGAGAAATTAACGACGCTTCCAAAGAATACAAAGAATCACTGATCCTAAGATCCGATGTCCTTAGAGTCCCTTTGGGCAAGGAGTTATCAGCATCGGACACAGTGAGCGAAGAAGACCAGCTACATTTCGGCTGCTTTAGCGATCATCATCTCAACGGCTGCATCGTAGCCAAACCCACAGAGCACCAAGGGCTGGTCAAATTAAGAGACTGTCCAATAAGTCGTGAGTCCGACATTTTTTTGATTTCCATTCACTTTGTTAGCGCTTTTTCTAAAATCCTTCCTACTATAGGGAGTCGATGGAAAAAGATTCATATCCAAGCGACCTCTCCGATACCGAATGGAACGTAATTGAACCCCTGATACCGGGCCTTCGAAACTCGGCCGTCCGCCACGTTACCACAAGAGGCGCGTGCTCGACGGGATCTTCTACGTGGCTCGAAGCGGTATCGCGTGGCGGATGATGCCCAAGGACCTGCCGCCTTGGCGGATTTGCTACCATTACTTCTCGAAATGGAAGGACGAAGGGATCTGGTTGAAGGTCCACGAGGAGCTTCGCGGGTTCCTTCGCTACCGCAGCGGTAAAAAAAAGCTCCCACGGCCGCGATCATCGACGCGCAAAGCGTGCGAGCTGCTGGCCACCCCGGCCTTCGCGGATATGATGCAGGAAAGAAGGTTAAGTGAATCAAACGACATCTACTCGTGGACACGCTTGGACTCGTGCTTTTCTGCGTGGTCCACTCGGCGTCAGTCAGGACTGGGACGGGGCTCGACTGGTCCTAGCGAAACTGGAGACGGCCTTCGGGTGGATACGCAAGGTTTGGGCCGACGGCGGGTACTCCGGAAAGCTGGTCCAGTGGGTATCCGAGATTCCAAGACACCGCAAGGGCGAGGTGAGATCATTCGCAGGAGCGACAAGGCCGTAGGCTTTGAGCTGCTGCCGCGTCGCTGGGTAGTCGAGCGGACCTTCGCTTGGCTCTCGCAGCAGGGAAGGCTAGTCGTGGATCGGGAGACCAAAACCTGCTCTTCGAAGCGATGATACACTTGGCAATGATAAGGCTCATGGTGAGGAGACTCGCAAATTAGGACTTATTGGACAGTAGGACTTATTGGGCAGTCTCTTAGAGCGTTGGATTCGCCAGAGTTCTTTGAACTGGAGTGATTGATTCACAGAACCAAAATATCGATGCGGAGAGACGCCAGAACCGAATTGTATCCATAACAAAGGTGAAACACAGTCCACTCTCCAACCTTAAGGCAGTTCCAAAGATGACAATCATCGATATCAACGTCTACTACTTATAGCTATAGACTGTTCCCGTTTCATCAGAAATCAGGCCAGCAATCCAGCGTCTCGAAAGAATCGATTTTCAATCTGCGAATGCCTGAAATCAAACGAGCTATTAACCCTATCCATCGGCGAATCTTAGCAGCAGTAGGTGAAACCCAAGGACTGCCATCCATCGAACTCCCCCCAATGATGCCAATAAAGTCCTGTGGTCCTCACCACTCCACGGAGTTTCTAACTAGAGAATGCGACGTAACGGAGTGAATATGGCCAATTAAACTAACCCCTTAGCCTCGCCTCCGGATCAAATCGGAATCATTGTGCTGTACGAAGCGATACTTTCATTTCCTATCGGCTCTCCGATCCCATGGTCGCTTGCCCAACGCTTTGCCTGATATACTATCCAAGAATTGACGCCTAGAATATGAATACAATTCCAACGATCTTACAGAATTAGAACAACCTGGGCCCGCCGCCGTCTTTTACTATTTGAACCAAAGCGATTGCCTCGAAATGTTCAGGAACGTCGTCACCCTCGAAGAGATGGTATACAGCCCTTCCCCCGACGCGTGTCGATTGCGGCGGGGTCGGAAAAAGAACCTTCCCAGACCTCAAATGTCGGCTTCAGTAAGAAGCCACGCTAGTACCGCAGCTCTCCCGCTCCACAGATTACCTCGGAACACGATATCCACCCCCCACCCCAATGGAAAAGCAATCCACCACCCCGCGTCCCAACCGATTGGCCTGGGGCTCTCTGCTGGTCATCTCCGTCGGACTAATGGGAATCATCGCAGGCGCATTCCTCGGCGCCCGTTTTTTCGTACCGGACAACGCAGGCTTAGCGGGCGGCGCCATGGTACTCTGGTATGCCATTCTCGGCTCCTTAGTTGGAACCCTCGCCGGGGCCGCGTTGGCTCGCTGGCTGCCGCGCCCTTGGCTACCCCGCAGTGCCATCGCCTGCGGGATCGGCGGCCTGGCGGCCCTCACCTTCATCGGCGTCGCCGTCTCCAAGAGCGCCAAGGAGCAGCAAATCGCCCGGAAGGAGTCGCTCGAGAACCTGCTGCGCTTCGAGTTCGACCTGAACTGGTCCGTCGACCACGACGACCGCCCCTTCGACCGTCTCGTCTACCGTTCGAATACGAATACAATGACCGTAGTGGGTCGTGACCGCGAAACCCGCACAGGCACGCTCCCGCTCGAAACTCGCTCTACGCTGCTCGGTATCCTGCGCCAATTCGATCTATCCGGCGTTCTCCGCACCCCCCCGAGCTGTCAACAAACCGGCCCGCAAATCGGCGAACTCCGCCTCACCATCTACGAAGGCATGCCCCCCAACACCTCCGGGCAACTGAAGATAACCGAAACCTGCCTAAACGAAAATTCAGAGCTTCAGCAGCTCGCCAAGGAGGCAGCCCGCCTCTGGAAAGCCGCAGAAAAGTCGTGAAAACGCCTCGAGAACAAGATCCTGATTAGCTACCCCCGTAAGCTAGGAGTAAGATGCCCCGACTGCACGTAAAACGCCTATTCCCTCTTTTCACGCTACCGGTCGCGTTAGCACTCGTCGGTGCGTTGCACGCGGGCGAACCGCATACCTCGCCCGCTCGCTGGTCCGGATCCCGGCTGTTCCATATCGGACCTCCGCCGGCTGATATCGCAAACCGTGTCCGCTTGCAGATCCACGAGCGCGCCGAGGCCGCAGGCAGCGCTACGTTCACCCCACGAAATCCCGACACTTCGGTCGAGGGACCTTGGAACGCAACCGTCTCCATACTTCTGGAGAATGACCGCGCATTGGAACTCCATCTAGAAAACGTTGCTGGCCCGGTTTCACCCCGCAACGTCAGCGACTCGCTGGTCTTCGTCCGCGTCCCTTTGGGGCGCGTTGCCTTCAGCGACCTGCTGATCGAAACCCGCCACGGCGAGCTGGTCTTCCACGAACTGCTGCTCGACGGCCAAATCGCCTTCGAGCAATACCAAGAAGCTCTCGCCCACCCTGACTTCGCCAAGACCTTCAATCACCTCGACGAGCCCCCGTATCCACCGACCAACGACACGCCTGAACAAAGCGACCGTCCATGAACAACGCCTTTATTCGCCTCGCAATCATCCTCGCAGTGCCCCTCCACCTCTCGTTGGAAGCCTGCCGATGCGAACAGCGCCCGCTCGAAGCCTATTTCGAATCCGCCACGCTTGTCGCCCTCGCAGAAATCCAAGGCGCGCAAACGATTCCGGACGAAATGCGCGGCGAGCGAAATGCATTCGAAATCCGGATCGACACCTTGTACAAAGGTTTCCAGGTCGATCGCCTCTATAGCGCAACTTCAACCGCTGCCTGCGGCGTAACTGCGGGTCCGGGTGACCGGCTCTGGATCTTCGCTTCTCCCACCGATCCCGGTTCCCGCGAGCTTTGGATTGACACCTGCAGCGGCACTCGCAGCGCCCGGGATGGGTTTCTCGACCTCGCTCCCGAGCGCGTCGCTGAATCCCTCCGCAGCCTATCGCCCGTGCCCGAAAATGAGGTCCACTCGGAAATACTCCAAAAAATCCGTCTGCTTAAAATCAACCGCGACCGCCTCGACCAACGCCAGGCCAACGCCCTGCAAAGCACCGAACTCATCGCTCCCAACAAAGCCTACCGCGCCGCCGTCCTGGCCCAACCCAAGATCAGCCGACCGCCCCGCATCACCCGAGTGCTCATCGATAGCGAAGCGAGCGAAATCGGGATACTCGAACTCCACAGCATAATCCTTCCGCAATCGCCCGAGTGGATCAACGAAAAGCTACTGCACGTACGCGGCGTCCTCGGCCAGGACATCCGCATCGAACTCGTTATAGACGTCGAAGCCAACGCTCTCGTCTACTCGCGTTTCGACTAACGTCACTCCGCTCTATCAATAATCCACCCAGCCCTACTAACCCATGAGACTCCTGACCGTTCTTCCGCTGATGCTACTTCCCTTGGTCACCCTCTATTCCGCCGAGGAGTTCACCGGAAGCTTCGACCTTGTCGCTTCGCAAAAATATCCATCCGGTAGCGAACGCAGCGACACCACCTCCTACCACTTCGGAACGGACAAGACCGCAATAATTATTCCAAGCCGGGCAGCGATCCCGAATTCCGCCTGGTATTCGATCCGGACGAAATGACCATAACCGGTCCCTTCGAGATGCGAGGCAAAAAGAGCGGTTACATTCTCCCCATGAACGAGCAGCAGTGGCCGGGCATGTCCCAGGCACTGTAAAAAGTCTTCAGCAACCCGAGCGACGACCTCAATTAAATCGGTGAACAGAAGGAGATCGAAGGATTCGCTTGTCGGGAACTCGTCGCCGAGAACGACGCCTATAGCGCTCGCATGTGCATCGCCACCGACATCCCGCTAAGCATGAAGCGGGTGCTAAGCTATCAAAGCGTTGGCAAAGGTGAAGCAAATGAGGAAGCCGCCCTATTCGATGAGTTCGCCGTCGATGACCTGCCTTTGGAGCTCTTCCTCAAAAGCGAGCAAGGCAAGGCTGACATCGCCCTTCGCCTTATCAGCGTCAAAAAGACCGTCGATTCCTCCGTATTCAATTCTGAAGGACATTCGCTCGCCGAGCCAAACCAATAACAGGCGCGGATCAAACCGGAAGCCGTAAAACGGGTCGGAATGTTATAACAAGGATTAGCCAGAGAGGGTCAGAGGTCAACGGGCTGTTGCCCAAATAAGTCGAAGTTGGTTTTGCTGATACCTTTCGGTCGCCAATGTTAGATGTCCTGAGACTTGAAGATGCATGAGCGCCCCAGCCTTAGTCCGCGCCTAAAATTCGAGACCTCCTAGCGGAAGAGCGCTTTTTGCAAGATTGGATTGGACTGTTTCCGCGAGGCGAGGTTTGGTCACCGGGTCCCCAACTCTTTTATTGTGTATATAATACGGAAAATTCTTAACTCGCGTTTGGTGAGCGGGTCCGTGGTTGTTATTTTGTCGTGTGCGACGGCCGCGGTTTTGATCGGGCTGCTGATGGTCGATACGGTTCTGCTGAAGAAACTCGATGTCGACGATCCGGATGCCTTGGTACGCATAAAAATTCCTTCGCCGACGGGTGGTATCAGCAATCCGGTTTTCAAGGAGCTGCAGAGAAGTGCAGATTCGTTCGACGAGCTCTTTCACTATATGGCGCTCAACCAGTTTGGCATAGGTGTAGATGGGAATGATATTATACTGGATGGAGCTTCCGTTTCGGGGACTTATTTCGAGTCGCTAGGTTTAGTCCCTACGGCGGGGCGACTGCTGCAGGAGGCAGACGGCGGCGAGGGTTCGAGCCCTGTGATTGTGATCGGTCACTCGTTCTGGATAAGAGAGTTGGCTGGGGATAAGGACTTGATGGGGCAAACGATTCAAATGGACGGAGCGCCGTTTACATTGGTCGGGGTTGCTCCGGAGGGCTTTAATGGACTGGATCCTTTGTCGCGGGAAGATTTTTGGATTCCCAGTGAGCACATCATTGATAAGTGGCAACTCACCAACCGTAGCTATCCGTTGTTTCACTCCTTGGGCCGCTTGACGGATGGCTACAGCCGTGATGCGGCTCAGCAAGAGCTGAACCAGATCGGCGAAGCGATTCGGAGGGAGTTTCCAAACGACGGCCCGAATTGGATTGTCACTTTACTTTCGCAGGACGAGTGGGTTCGCAGCGGCGGGGGAGCAAGGACTATTAATACGATCCTGCTCATCTTCGGTTTGGTATTGGCTCTGCTGGTGATTGCTTTGAGCAACCTGATGGCTCTCGTCGCCACAAGGACGGAGTCACGGAAAGTTGAATACGCGACTCAATTGGCGGTCGGCGCTCGGAGGGGACAAATCGTGAAGGCCTATCTGCTTGAGAATTTTGTCCTCTGTCTCTTGGGGTTTGGTATTGGTTTCGTCCTCGCTTGGGCCGCTCAGGCATATTTTGTGGCAGAGTTATTGGACGGTGTTTTGGTTTTGAATTTCGGCGACCTGTTTAGAACGGATCTTCTAATCTTCCTTATACTGATGCCGATTGCCTATGGCGTGGTGCTGAGTGTGGGTGGTCTTGGGACGATTTATCGTTTGAAGCCTGCTGTTGAGTTGAGGTCAGGCGGCAAGGCTTCGCGCTCCTATGGAGGACGGAAGTTGCTTATTTTTGTACAAGTCGCTCTGGCGATCGTCGTGGTATCGGCTTGTTCTTGGTTTGTCGAGTCGCTCAAAAATGTGGAGAGGCATGATTTTGGTTTTGAGAGTGAGCGCCTGGTTTTGGTTTCTACCAACCTTAAACTGAGGGGACCCAAGTTTAGCTATGCGGGCAATGCGATTACGGAGTATCGGAAGCTGAAGGAGTGGATGGAAACGGTTCCCAACGTTGAGACCGTAGGCTTGGGCACCCATCTCCCCCTGAGGCACGTCGGTATTTGCAAGGTCGATGTGGACGGCTTTGATCGTCGCCTCGAGCCGGATGAATGCATAGTGCGGCTTGTGTATGTAGGCCCTGGATACTTCAAAACGATGGGTGTCGAACTCTTGGAAGGAAGGGAGCCTCGTTTTGAGGAAATGAACTATCCCATGACGAAGGTCGTCGTGAATGAGGCGTTTGTGGACCGCTACTGGCCAGGGCAAGCCGTACTGGGCCGCGCATTCCGCCCGTGGCAGGGTGGGCCCGAGGTCACTGTCACCGGGGTCTGCGCGAACTTTTCCCAAGAGTTGGGCGAGGAAGTAAAGCCACAGATTCTGGTCGGATTCGCTCAAACATCCATGGTGTTTCATTTGAAGACCAGCATTCCGACAGAATCGTTTCTGCCGACGTTTCGAAGGCTGCTGCAAGAGAAAGATCCGTTTGTGCCGGTCCTCGAAACGACCTCTTTGCAGGGGAGTTACCGGGAAACCTTTTCCGCAATGCACTTATCGTTTTACACGGCAGCTGTCATCGCGGGACTATCGGTAATGATTGCTGCGTCGGGCTTGTTTGCCCTAGTGCGGCATTTTATTGAAAGTTCGCAGACGGAGATCGGCATCCGCATGGCGTTAGGGGCGGAGCCTTCTAACATTCTTAAATGGATTTTGAGGGAATGCGGGGTACCGGTGGTTTTTGGTTGTTTGGCGGGGACGGCGCTCGTGTATTTAATTTTCCCTTACGCTTCAGGATTACTATTCGAGGTGAATCGCTTGGAGCCACGCTTGCTATTGTGGGTGCTCGGGACCCTTCTGGCGGTGGCCCTCGCTTCTCTGCTCGGACCAGCCATTCGGACAGCGTACTCGTCGCCGGTGGCGTGTTTAGGCGGGCGTCGGTAGATCCGAATCCGCTCTCAATGGAAGGTGCAGGGCCTTTTTTTCAAGGCCGGTGAGAGAGTTTCATGAGCTGCGAGGCCTACCTGGACGGAGTGGTCGGCATCACGGACACACCAGCCGGAAGGAGGAAATACACACAGTACCTCGATTGGCTCAGCGGGAACGACCAAGCTCCCAAAGGACGCGGCTGTTCAAAAAGATAAACAAGGGCTGGGCTATCGCCACCAAGGACTTCAAGCAAGCGGTGATTGTAGACGAGAAAAATCGGCTGGCCGCAATTGAAACAGGCGACAGAAATTTCGCTAAAATAAGAGAGGAAACCTAGGAGGCAGAGGTCTCGCGTCGCATGGAAGCGTGGGGGAAATCGGAACAGAACGCAGCCCAAGAACCGAAGGCATCCGACTGGAAGATCGTAGTTGAGACGCGGCTTCAAACCAAGCACCTCTGCAAGAATCCACGGCTGTCCAGGCGCCTAAACATGGGAGCTACCGCAGGAGTCATCTGCTACCGTTCCGAGCTGAAACTGATCAGTTAAAACGTTACGGTCCGACCCATTAGAACTTCTCCCTTCCCTAGGATGCACGCGATCAGTCGCCCAAAGCCTCAAACAACCCATCAAACGCGTCGTCACATGCATCGCACGGCCCGTACTCCACCTCCACCTCGATCTCCGCAAACCAGGCCTTCGCGAGTTCCCGCATACCACGTTCATCCACAAAGACCCTGCCCGGACGACATCCGGCACGGTCCATCGATTCCAGCAATGTCACTAGGATCGCTTTGGTTCGGTCCTCCCTCCGACAAATCTCCGTAGCCAAAACCGCCCCGTACTCCCTCTCGCAAACCATAACCACATAGGGAACGTAAGGGCGCTTATCCTTCTCTTTGATCGGCGCCGGAGACAGCGAACTCGCCAATTCCCAATGAACCTGCTCGTTTTGAGGCAGTGCCCTATACTTCTCACGCGAAAATTCGTCGAGCTCCAGCAAGGGCTCGGACTGCTCGCCACGACCCGAGATAAGAGGTTTGAGCGCTTCCCAAATGATATCGCAGTCCGCCTCTGCCCCGAACTCGAGCACCGGAATCTCCCGCGAGGGAAAATCAGGGCAAAACGCCGGATCCTCTTCCAGGAAGCTCAGCCCACTGGCTACCCACTTCAACACCTCAGCAAACTCCCGACCTTCCTCGGCCTCGAGCCGCCAAGGCAAGTATCCAGGTTGCAATGACAAGAAACGCGGAACCATCGCGTTTCGTTTCGTCGGCAAGGATCGGCCTACCTTCTTAAGCGCCTTCCTATCCCAGCTATCCAGCTCCCTTTTCGAAACAAACTCCAATTGGAACATGCACTGCTCCAAGCCCACTCCGATCGGGTCGTAGTCATCCCCATCCTCTTCCGCCGCGATCAAAGCTCCCATCAACACAGACAAGCCCGCCATCCCCTTCGCGCCACGATACACATTGACTGCGAACACCTCGCCAGCTCCGCCAATCACGTTGACCCAGTACACCTCTCCCTTACCACCCTTTGCCCGGAGTCCGAACACTTGCTCTTCGAACAGAAACTCCCAAGGCGACAAGCGAATTATGAAGTCCGCCGAGGCGAACAAACGCTTCAAATCTGAGGCTTCGACGGGATGATCCTTAGCTGGAACTCGTTTCTTTGGGGCAGCCATGCGCCAGCCCAACCTAGTCGCCACCCAGTTGGCAAACCCATTTTCAACGTCTTTTCGGGCACGGCACTTAGATCGTCCCGCACTCTCCGAGTCATGCCAAAAACGCCGTGACATCCCCTACGCCATCCCCACACTCCGTAGTTTTCCCGATAAGATGCCAACTCCCTCCGACTCCTCACCCGACCCCGCGCAAATCCAAGCATTCATCGACCGCTGGCACGAGTCCGGCGGCCACGAGCGCGGCACCGCCCAACAATTCATCCTCGAGCTCTGCCAACTGCTCGAAGTTGAAACACCCCGCCCCGCCCCGCCCGAAATCGAAGCCCGCGAGTACTGCTTCGAACGCGGTATCCCCCGCGTCGATACACTCACCGGCAAGGAAACCACTGTTCGCATCGACTGCTACAAACGCGGCCACTTCGTCCTCGAAACCAAGCAAGGTATCAACCCCGACGAAACGCCCGAAGAACTCAAGCGCGTCAAAGACCGCCTCGACCAACGCCAAGCCAAAACCACCAAGCCCCGCGGTCACGGCATCCGCGGCACCCGCGGTTGGGACAAGGAAATGCAAAAAGCCAAAGGCCAGGCCGAAGGCTACGTGCGCGACCTCCCCGCCTCCGAAGGCCGACCGCCTTTCATCGTCGTCTGCGACGTCGGCTACATGTTCGAACTCTACGCCGAGTTCTCCCTCACCGGCGGCCGCTACGTCCGCTTCCCCGATCCCAAGTCGCACCGCATCTACCTCGAAGACCTCGCCGACCCCGCCAAGCTCGACCTGCTTCGCACCCTCTGGACCGATCCCCTCTCCCTCGACCCCTCCAAACGCGCCGCCGCCGTCACCCGCGAGATCTCCGACTACCTCGCCACCCTCGCCCAAAGCATGGAGGCCGACGGCCATAGCTCCCAGTCCACCGCCCTCTTCCTCCAGCGCTGCCTCTTCACCATGTTCGCCGAAGACGTCGGCCTGCTCCCCGCCAACGGCTTCCTCGACCTCCTCCTAAAACTAAAGGACAACCCCGCCGCCGCCCCGCAATTCCTCACCACCCTCTGGAAGGAAATGGCCACTGGCACCCCCACCTCCCTTCTCCTCTTCCAAGAAATCGCCTACTTCAACGGCGGCCTCTTCGAAGACGTCCACGTCGACGATATCACAAAACCGCAGATCGAGCTCCTCATCGCCGCCGCCAAGACCGACTGGTCAAACGTCGAGCCCGCCATCTTCGGCACCCTGCTCGAACGTGCCCTCTCCCCCAACGAGCGACACAAGCTCGGCGCCCACTACACCCCGCGCTCCTACGTCGAGCGACTCGTCAAGCCCACCATCATCGACCCGCTCCGCAAGCAGTGGGACGACATCATGCTGGAAGCCGCCAAATTCCAGGAAGAAGGCAAAACCGACAAAGCCATCGCCGCCGTGCACGAGTTCCATCACGAGCTCTGCCGTATCCGTATTTTGGATCCCGCCTGCGGCTCCGGCAATTTCCTCTACGTCACCCTCGAGCACATGAAACGCCTCGAAGGCGAAGTCATCGAGCTGCTCCAACAACTCGGCGACTCCGAACTCACCTTCGAAATGGAGGAATTCAAGGTACGTCCCCAGCAATTCCTTGGCCTCGAGATCAACGAACGCGCCGTCGCCATCGCCCAGCTCGTCCTCTGGATCGGCTACTTTCAGTGGCACAAGCGGGCCACCGGCTCCGCCGACACCAACGACCGCCCCCTCATCCCCAAAGCCCGCACCATCGTCCAGCAAGACGCCGTGCTCGCCTACGACGACTGCCAGCCTAGCAAAGATGCCCACGGAAACTTCGTCTGCATCTGGGATGGCCGCACCACCAAACCCCACCCCGTCACTGGCAAGGAAGTCCCCAACGAAACCGCCACCAAGCCCGTTTACGATTACCTAAATCCCCGCCGCGCCACTTGGCCCGATGCCGACTACATCGTGGGCAACCCGCCTTTCATCGGCACCTCCCGCATGCGCGACCTACTGGGAGATGGATACACCGAAGCCCTGCGAAAAGTGTGGAAAGGCGACGTGCCCGAGTCTGCCGACTTCGTCATGTTCTGGTGGCAAAAAGCCGCCGAGCTCGTCCGCGACGGAAAAGCCAAACGCTTCGGCTTTATCACCACAAACTCGATACACCAAACCTTCAACCGCCGCGTCCTCGAACCCCACCTCGCCAACGAGAAAAAGCCCCTCCACCTCGCCTACGCCATCCCCGACCACCCCTGGGTCGACTCAGCGGACGGCGCTGCCGTCCGCATCGCCATGACCGTCGCCACCACCGGCCAAGGCGAAGGCCAACTCGAAGCCGTCATTGCTGAGCACGAGCTTCCGGATGGTGAGCATGGAGTGACTTTGTCATCAAAATCCGGACTGGTCGTTCCCAATCTCAAGATTGGGGCAAACGTATCCAGTTCATCATCACTTCTGGCAAACACTAAAATTAGTTGCCCTGGAGTAAAACTGCATGGTTCAGGCTTCATCGTTACAGCAGAAGATGCAATAAAGCTGGGATCTTCTACATCGAAGGAGGTTAACAACAGGATCAAAGAATATAGAAACGGAAAGGACCTCACTAGCATCTCAAGAGGAGTAAAGCTGATAGATCTATTCGGATTAGATGAAAACCAAGCCAAGGATAAGGTTCCCAGTCTTTACCAATGGCTCCTCAATCGAGTTAAGCCTGATCGAGATGCAAAAGCCCATACCAAGGATGGAGCCGCATACGCTAAGCTTTGGTGGCTCCCCGGGAAACCACGACAAGAGCTTCGTAGTGCAATTTCAAATATCCCCCGCTACATCGCCACTGTCGAAACCAGCAAGCACCGCTTCTTCACTTTCCTCGACCAATCGATCCTTCCGGATAACATGCTCGTCAACATCGCGACTGACGACGCTCTGTTTCTCGGGGCACTCTCCTCGAGCATACACGTTAAATGGGCCCTCGCTTCCGGCGGCACCCTCGAAGATCGACCCCGCTACAATAAAACTCGTTGCTTCGAAACCTTCCCCTTCCCCTCACTTGAAGAAGGTGAATTGAAAAACCGGATACGCGAACTTGGCGAGCAACTCGACGCCCATCGCAAAGCCCGCCAAGCCGAACATGCCGACCTCACGATGACCGGCATGTACAACGTGCTCGAAAAGCTCCGCAAGGAGGAGCCGTTCACCGAAAAGGACAAGAAGATCCACAACGACGGCCTCGTCACCCTCCTCAAGCAATACCACGACAACATCGACGACGCCGTTCTCCAAGCCTACGGTTGGCAGGACCTCGCCACCTCAACTCCCATCGCCGACCGACTCGCCCGCGGCGACGAAGAGCTCGAACAGCAAATTCTCACCCGCCTCGTCGCCCTCAACCACGAGCGGGCCGCCGAAGAAAAACGCGGTCTCATCCGCTACCTTCGCCCCGAGTATCAGAATCCCAACTACCAAGCCGAGCACACCGAGCAAGACGACCTCGCCATCGAAGCCCAAACTGCCCAGCCTGCCGCCAAAACGAAGCTCAAGTGGCCCAAGCAAGTCCGCGAGCAAGGCGCCCTACTCAAGCAACTCCTCCCCACCATCGGCCCCAACACCACCTGCCTCAGCGCCCAATTCGGACGCAAGTCAGCCAAACGCGAAGCCGAAATCCAGCACCTCCTAAAAATCCTCTCCGACCTCGGCCAACTCTAGGCATTTTACGACTCAATCCGAACTTCCCCTCTAAGATAGCAAAAGACCTTACCACCTCGAAGATCGACCGTCAGAATATCCTGAACAATCCCTATGCTCCCCGCGGGCCAAGATTGCCGTAGACTTCATCGCCGGCAGATCGCCAGTGGGCTGCCAAACCATCGACGCGTACAAGGTAGGGCCAGCGAGTCGGGCGGATGACCTGATACGTCACGGGGGCGAGCGCCGGACCTTCCACAAGACCTCACGACCCGTCAATCGATCGCAAAGAGGAGCCTAGTACCAAGCGTGCGAATAGGATTTTCAAGGAGTCGAGTTAATACATCACGAGATGACATGGGGGGCTCTGCCCTTGTTGAGAATCGACTTTCAGAAAACCGGCCCTAGGAGAGCTCCGGCTCTCGACACGCAGCAGGCATAGATCTAGCTCACGACCTATATGGATGCCCTACTTCTCGCCATTGCCTTTTGCTTCGGACTGATAGCCCAACGGTTTCGATTGCCGCCCCTGGTTGGGTTCTTGGTCTCCGGATTCGTCCTGCAAGCGCTGGGCAAGACGGGAGGTCCCATGCTGGACGATATCGCGAATTTGGGCGTGACCTTGATGCTCTTCAGCATCGGAGTGAAACTTCGCCTGCGTACCTTGGCCCGGCCGGAAATCTGGGCAGGCACCACCCTCCATACGGGCTCGGTGCTTCTCATTTTCACACCTGTCGTCATCGGCGTGGCGGCCTTGTTTAGCGGAGCCACCGGGCTGGACTGGCAGACCGCCCTGCTGCTGGCCTTCGCCCTTAGCTTCTCAAGCACCGTCTTCGCGGTGAAAGCCCTTGAGGAAAGCGGCGATATGGGCGCTATGCACGGACGCATCGCGATCGGCATGCTGATCATGCAAGATATTCTCGCAGTCTTGTTTTTAACCTTCTCCACGGGGAAGATCCCAACCTTGTGGGCAATCCCCCTCTTGATCGCGTTGCTATTCGGCCGAAAGTTAATCAGAGCCCTTATAGGCTGGTCAGGACACGGAGAGATGATCGCCCTTTGCGGGTTGTTTCTGGCGCTGGTGGTCGGCGCCGAGAGCTTCGAAGTCGTGGGCATGAAAGCGGACTTAGGAGCTTTGTTTATCGGAGTCCTGGTCGGTTCCCACCCCAAGGCGAAGGAGCTCAGCAAGTCTTTGCTGGGGGTCACCGATTTGCTGCTGGTTGGCTTCTTCCTGCAAATCGGCTTGCAGGGGTCCTTGTCGCTCGAGGCGACGCTTTGGGCATTGCTCCTGATCGCGATGTTACCTTTGAAGAGCCTCGCCTTCTTTTTCATCCTCACCCGCTTTCACCTGCGAGCCCGTACCGCATGGATGGCCGGACTCAACCTCTCAACCTACAGCGAGTTCGGCCTGATCGTACTCGCGCTGGCCGTAAGCAAAGGCTGGCTCGGCAGTGAATGGCTCATCGCCATGGCGCTATCGCTCTCGCTGAGCATCCTGATCATGGCGCCGCTGTCGCGGAAGGCGGAAGAGTTCTATGACCCGATAAGCGAATTTCTAAAACGGTTTGAGACAAAGGGGCAGCATCCGGACGACCTGCCTATCCAGAACAACGGCGAGCGCATCGGGATCTTCGGAATGGGCCGGGTCGGAGTCGCTGTCTACCGAAGCTTGCACAGCCGTTTCCCCGGCCAGATCATCGGTTTTGACCGCGACCAGGCATCCGTCGAGCGACATCAAGCGGAAGGACGCAACGTGGTGCTAGCGGATGCGACCGACTCGGACTTTTGGGAACGGGCCCGGGTGAAGGACACCCTCGATCTCGTCGTGCTGGCGATGCCGAAACACAGCGCCAATGTGCATGCCTCTCAGACCCTCAAGCGACACGAGTTCGAGGGAGTGGTCGCGGCCACCGGAAAGTTCGACGACGAGGTGAAAGAGCTCCGTATCGTTGGCCTGGATACAGCGTTCAACCTGTACAGCGAAGCCGGAGCAGGCTTCGCCGATCACGTCTTTCAAGTATTCACTCAACAACGACCCGACCTCGCCAATCGCTGGCGGGGCCGCGATGAGTGAGTCACCCGAGGAGAGCTATCTCTCGAGAACCCAATTATCGAATTGCCCGAGAGGCAAGGCGATCAACGTGGGGTTGGGTTTAGGAAACCCGAGCAGCGCTGATGGTAAGCAGAAATGCTACGATCCCTTCGAGGGACCGCAGGAGTGATTCCGTCCCGAAGCGCTGAGATTCCTTTGCGAATTGCAGGATACGGGGTTGCTACCTGCATCCTCTCCTTCAATTGCAGCGACTATATCTGCTTGGTATGGTTACTGCGGATGTGGACACGTAATGATTCGGATGCGAAAATTCGAATGGAAACGAAAGCACCAACCACGTAGAAGCATGAAAAAATTAAAGATTGATAGTCTTAACAGAAAATTGATTGGCAGCCTTTTGACCATCAGTGCGGCGACGTCGCTCTCCGCTGCATCGCTAGAGATCAAATTCGACGAGCCGGAACGATTCAGTGACTTCGAGCAAAGTGGTCTCTACACGGACAAGCTTCCGGATGAATTCCGGGAGGAATTGCAAACAGAGGTCGCTTCGGACTTGAACAGGACCCTACCCGATGGGGCACACCTTCAGATTACCTTCCAGGATATCGACATGGCAGGCGAATACGAACCATGGCGGCCACAAGCCTACGACGTGCGCATCGTACGGGACGTTTATCCGCCCCGCTTGAAGTTCCATTACAAGGTTGTAGCGCCGGACGGCACTATCATGACCGAAGGATTGGCTCAGCTAACGGACAACTCCTTCCTTTGGAACCTGCACAGTCCGGAATCGCACAGCGAATCCTTCTATCACGAGCAAGAGCTTGTGGAAAATTGGGTAAATGGAAAGTTGGACGACCTGATAGAAAACAAATCTGGCGTATCAACTTCATAACTACGCATTCGCTTGCCAAGTCGAAAAAGCGGTCTCGCAAGAGACCGCTTTTTTTGCTGTCCGGGAAACTCTCGGCCTGAACGATCACTCTGAAGAGATCAATTAATGCTTAATAAAACCCGCGAAAGCCGCAAGGAAAGGTCGATCTCCGGAAGAGCTTGCCCTAAGAGGGTTAAAACTTCGGAAATCAAATGAACACCTAAGACCTGTCATTTACAGTCAGAATTTAAGCGTTCGCTGCTTTGCTTGTCCAAGAAAAGCAAATACGCGATTCCCGATTGATCCGTATCAAATGCTGCCCTTCGCAGTCGCTGCCGAGACCTCCCCAGAGCTACGCGTTGATCGTCGAGCTCCCCCTCTCTATTACAGCCCTCATCGCCAATTCAAAGATTGGAAATCCCGAGAAACTAGATACTCTTACGAGCAATCCTAATCTCTCGTACCTTTCCAACTCTTCTTCGTGAACCCTGAATTGCCGATACGCCTTCGCATCCAGTTACTGGGCGGCTTCTCCGTGACCATCGACAGCCAGCCGGCTCGATCCCTCGAAAAACCGCGTCAGCGCTCCCTGCTCGCCTACCTCGCCTTCCATCAAGGAAAACCGCAATCCCGCTCCCACCTGGCCTTCACCTTTTGGCCAGACTCGGAGGAGAAACAGGCCCTCACCAACCTGCGCAACCTCCTCTATGGCCTACGCCAAGCTCTTCCGGAGATCGACCCTTTCCTCGAAGTCGACAAACTCTCGATCACCCTTCGCAAGGACCCCGCCTGCTCCGTAGACTTAACCTCGCTCCAAGAAACATTGCTCTCAGCAAAACGCGCCACGATTGACGGGCGCAAAGACGACGCGCGCGTGCACCTCGAACAGGCCTCAACGCTCTACGGCGGAGACCTCGTACCAAATTTCCACGACGAGTGGATCCATACCGAGCGCGACTCACTACGCTTAAGGATCGACGAGGCCCTCGCTCAACTCATCGAGCTGCTGCGAAAGGAGGGCGACTTTTCCGAGGCCATTCGTTACTCCAAAATCCGAATACAAATCGAAAGCCTTAGCGAACGAAGCCACCAATCCCTGATGGAGCTCCTCGCCCTCAGCGGCGATCGAGCCGCCGCCCTACTTGCCTACCAAGCCTACACAAAACACCTACATGCAGCGTTGGATATAGAACCGGGCGAAGAAATCCAAGCCCTCTACCAAAAGATTTCCCAAGCCCGCCCCTCAACCCAAATTGCCGAACCCAAACCCACGTATCCAAACAACGAATTCACGCTCGCTCCCGCCCCCGATACGATATCGAAAGCTCCAACCCACCTTCCAAAAACCAAAACACCCGCCGCCCACTGGGTCGTTTGGTCGAGCGGCTTACTCGCCCTCCTGCTTTCCATCCTCTACTTCGCCAAAGACGATAAGTCACCAGCCCTTATCCTCGAAAAGTCCATCGCTATCCTCCCCTTCGAGAACCGCAGCGACACAGAAGACGATCGGTACTTCACCGACGGATTCCACGACGACCTCATTACCCGAGTCTCCCACATCCCCGAGGTCAAAATCATCTCCCGCACCTCCGTCATGAGCTACCGCGACCCGCAAAAAGACCTGCGGACGATCGCCCAAGAACTCGGCGTCGCCAACATCATCGAAGGCAGCGTGCAACGCTCCGGCGACCAGATCCGCATCAACATCCAGCTCATTGACGCCGCTTCCGGATTCCACATCTGGGCCAAGAACTACACTAAACAGATGTCCGCCCAAAACATCTTCGCGCTGCAAACCGAAGTCACCGAAGCCATCGCCGGCGAACTCAGCCCTCAACTCTCCCCCCTCTCGCTCAACCCGAGCGAAACCATCCCCACACGAAACCTAGCCGCCCTCGAAGCCTACTTCCGCGGAAAATCCGCCGCCAGCGCTTACACCAACGAGAGCCACGAGCAAGCGATCGACCACTACAGTCGTGCGCTCGAACTCGACCCCAATTTCGCCCAGGCCCACGCCGCCCTCGCGATCGCCTACCTCAGTCGCATCCACTACCAAGGTCTCCCCGTCGAGGAACAGGTCGCCAAAGCCCAACCGCATGTCGACCGCGCGATGCAATTGAATCCGCTCCTCAGCGAAGCGCACGTCGCCCGAGGTTTCCTCGAGTTCACCCAATTCAATACCACAGCAGCCATCACCGCTTTCGAGCGGGCCACCGAGCTCAACCCCAACTCCGACTTCGCCTACCAGCACCTCGCCCTCGCCCACATGTACCATCTCGGCGATCCCGCAAGCGCCTTGCAACTCGCCCAAAAAGCAGCCGAACTTAACCCAAACAACCTATCCGACCCAACCCTCGTCCCGGACATCCTCGTCGCCCTCAGACGAATCGACGAAGCGAAGTCCATCCTTGACGCCCTGCTAGAAAAGGACCCGCAAAACATCAAAGTCCTTTCCTCGTTGGGCCGCCTCTACCACCACGGCCTCTACCGCTTCGACCTCGCCATCCGCTACTTCCGGGAAGCTTTCGCCCTCGACCCAGCGAGCTCAAACATCTGCAGCGACATCGCATACGCCTACTTCAACCTTGGCGACACCGCCTCCTTTCTCGAATGGAGCGAGCAATACCTCGCCATCGCCCCGAGCTCCAACCGTTCCACCTTCCTCCGCGGTCTCGCCCACGAATTTAATGGCGAAACCGAACTCGCCGTCGCCACCTACTCCGCTCTCAAAAAGAGCGACGACTACTTCGACTGGTCCGCCTACAAAATAAGCGCCATAGCCATCCAGCAGGGCCAGCCCCAACACGCCCTCGAACGCTACCTTCAATCGTATCCCTGGGTCGCCGATCCAGAATGCCCGATAGACAAGAAGAACTTCATACTCGTCGTCGAATTCGCCTTTCTCCTTCACGCAGCTGGCCAAACCGAGCGAGCCCAAGCCCTAGCCTACCGCCTCAAGCAAATCGCTCCCCAGATGAACCGCTGGGGCCCCACCGGCTACCATGCCTACGACGTGCCCCTCTACATCGCGCTTGGCGACATCCCAGGAGCCATAGGCACCCTCAAGGAATTCATCGACGGCGGCGGCGCGCTCGCCCACGTCGCCACCGATCCCTACACCGGCGAGATCCACGACGAACCCGAGTTCCAGCACCTCATCGGCATCATGAACGCCCGCCTCGCCGCCCAAAAAACCACCCTCCGAAAAATGGAAGCCAACGGCGAACTCGCCCCTCTGCCAAAGCTCCCCACCACCCAAAAATTTTAAGAGCAATACCCTGGGGGAAGCGACCTCTTGCCGCGAATAAAGCAACGAAAAATAGCTTCCCACCAAGGCCACCCCCCAACAAAAGGTTCATCTCCATTAGGCGGGAAACATCTCTGACTAGACTCAATCGTAGGGCTGGAGCTCGCGCCACGCCGCGAGGCAAGAAGGAATTCTCCAGTTTGACCGTACAGCATCTTCCACCGCTTTTGATGAGGAACCAAAAAAAAGGTTCATCACCAAATGCAGGCGAAGTTGCTGTTTATTGATTCCCAGCTTATATTTGGTAGGGCCGTCGCTTGCGACGAGACGCAAGTCCCACATCAATCGCTCCTGCATAGCGGCTTGGCGCAAGCACCAGCCCTACAGTTGAGAAGTCAAGCTAGGCATATTTCCCGCATAATGGTGAGGAACCAAAAAAAAGCGACGTTTCTCCCCCAGAAACGCGCCGCGAAACGCTCTCGAAACGCACGCCCCCTAAAATAGGCCCACACCCAGAGGACGGAATTCGACTCACCGAATTCGCTCCACGCCTCTGCAAATCCTCAAGCCACCCAAAGCGCTTGAGATCCAACCACCACGCCTGCTTGCTCATGAAACTAATAACTCTTCGAACCACCGCCGCGCTCCTCGCGACCTTCCTCTCCGCCGCCACCGCCCACCCCCAAGCGAGCGAAGCCAAACGCTACGAAGGCTTCGGCAACTACGAACGCCCCATCTCCACTACATCCGCCGACGCCCAAACCTGGTTCAACCAAGGCATGCAGCTGCTCTACGGCTTCAACCACGACGAAGCCATCCGCTCCTTTCAGGCCGCCGCCGAAGCCGATCCCGCTGCCGCCCTACCCTGGTGGGGCATCGCCTACGCCAACGGCATCAACATCAACGATCCCATGATGACTGACGAGCGCTCGAAAGCTGCCCGCGAAGCCGCCGACAAAGCTCTCTCCCTCATCGAGAATACAACACCCGTCGAAGCCTCCCTCATCCAAGCCGTATCCGCACGCTACGAATACCCCGCGCCCGAAGACCGTTCGTCTCTCGACCAAGCTTACGCCGACGCTATGGAAAAAGCCTACGCCAAACATCCCAACGACCCCGACGTCGCCGCCCTCTTCGCCGAATCCCTCATGGATCTCCAACCTTGGGACTATTGGGACAACGAAGGAAATCCACGCAAACGCATCCTCGAAATCGTCGGCGCCATCGAGCACGCCATGGAACTCGAGCCCGTTCACCCCGGGGCCAATCACTTCTACATCCACGCCACCGAGGCCTCCCAAGATCCCGACCGTGCCGAAAAATCCGCCGACCTGCTCCGCACCCTCGTCCCTGGTTCCGGACACCTCGTCCACATGCCGTCCCATATCTACGTTCGCGTCGGACGCTACAGCGACGCCGTCGATTCCAACTCCCAAGCCGTCGAAATAGACCGCGCCTATTTCAAGCAAGCGCCCGAGCCCACCAACTATATTGTCTACTACGCCCACAACCTCCACTTCCTCGCTTACTCCGCCATGATGTCAGGACGCTATCAAGACGCCATGACCGCCGCCCGCGACCTCGAGCGCGAAGTCCCCGAGCCCGCCCTCAAAGAACTCGCGTTTCTCATCGAAGGCATCATGCCCACCACTTTCCACGTCATGATCCGCTTCGGCAAATGGGAGGAAATCCTAGAGCAACCTGCATATCCAGACTACCGGCTCGTCAGCAACGCCGTCCGCCACTACGCCCGTTCCATCGCCAACTCCGCCCTTAGCCGCACTCAAGAAGCACGTTCCGAAATGGCAGCCTTCGACGAAGCCATGACAGCCGTCCCCGAAGAATGGTATATCTTCAACAACCCCGTCGCCAACGTCCTTCCCATCGCCAAAGCCATGATCGAAGGCGAGCTGCTGTATCGAGAGGGCAAGCACGACGAAGCCTTCGCTATCCTTCGTAAAGGCATCGCCGCCGAAGACGCCCTCGTCTACGACGAACCTCCCGGCTGGATGCTCCCTGTTCGTCACGCCCTCGGAGCCCTCCTAATGGAGCAGAAACGCTACGCCGAAGCCGAAGACGTCTACCGCGAAGACCTCGCTCGCAACCGGGACAACGGCTGGGCCCTACTCGGACTGCAAAACGCGCTCCGTGCCCAGAAAAAGAATACAGGCGAAGCCATTAACCTCTCCGGCCAACTCGCCGAAGCCTGGATAAAAGCAGACACCCTCCCCGGCTCCTCTTGCTACTGCGCCCCTGTCAACTAGGAGGTCACCTCTCTGTCGTCGCCAGATCTGCATGATCCCGTTGGCTCGCAGACCGACCGACTCGTACTCTCGAGAGGGGGACGGTGTTTGCTTGCAAACGGAGGGCGTCGTCACTCGATATCAAAGTTGCTCCCACACTACCCGCTCTCTAGCACCGTCCATATCAGTCCTCTCTTTACTAAGATTCCCTCTGAGCCTCATCCTAAGAAGAGGGGCGGCAGTCTTACGCCAGTTCATGACAGCCTAAGGTGTAGTCTTCCGTAACCGCGTATTCTAAATTTTGATACTTTTAATGTTCAGGGGGGTTAGGATCCGCTTCATTCGCTTTGAGCTGCGATTGTAATGAAAGGAAACATTGCGACAGTGAAAGCTATAAGAGGCCTGTCTGAGAACTGAGCGCTGCTGTGAATCGCATACTTCATCTCGTATGAAAGAGGCTAAGGCGTGAAAGGAGAGTGTCGCCACCTCTAGATACCTGTGACGGCCTGGAGGTTACATGAAACAGCTTAGCGAACTGAACTACTTCTTTAGGAGTAGTTCGTTTTTAACTACGAAGACGCCGTCTTTTTGCTCAATCTTCGGTGCTAACTGCAATAATCTCCCCAAATTAGGTAGGTAAATCCCTGTCATTAGCAAAAGTATGCACCCGTTGCTCGTTCTTGCGCGTACATCTTCCGAACCCTCGCAAGAATCCAACCTATTCAAGGCATGCCACTTAAACCTACTCTCTTATTTCTAATCGTTCCTTTCACACTAGCCGCCCAAGATGTGGTCGAGCTCGATACAGTTAATATCGAAGGACGAGGCTCGCTACTCGTGGGGGAAGCGCTCTCAGCCTCGCAAGGCGTGATCGGCCAGATCGATCTTCAAACGCGCCCGATGCTCCGCACCGGCGAGATTCTGGAAGCTGTTCCCGGAATGATCGTCACGCAGCATAGCGGCACCGGAAAAGCGAACCAGTATTTCCTTCGCGGCTTTAACCTCGACCACGGAACAGACTTCGCGACCTCGATCGACGGCATGCCCGTCAACATGGTCTCCCACGGGCACGGGCAAGGCTACACAGACCTCAACTTTATCATTCCCGAACTGGTCGACAACATCAGCTATCTGAAGGGCTCCTACTACTCCGAGGTCGGCGATTTCTCGTCGGCGGGCTCGGCGAGCATCCAAACCATGCGAGAGCTCGACAAGGACATGGTTTCAGTCGACTACGGCGAGGACGGTTACCTTCGCGTATTCGGCGCCGCCTCACAGTCAGTTGGCGATGGGACGCTACTCTTCGGAGCGGAAAACGTAGTGAACAACGGTCCTTGGGACATCGACGAAAACCTGAACAAAATTAACGGCATGGTCACCTACAGCGCGGCCCCTCGCGAGGACCTCGAGTATGGTGTAACCTTGATGGCATACGATTCGTCTTGGGACTCCGCAGACCAAATCCCAGACCGGGCCGTTCAACAGAACTTGATTACGCCATTTGGCTCGATTGACGACACCGTGGGCGGCTCTTCCTCCCGCTACAGTCTCTCGGGAAATGTCATTAAGAACGGAGCGGAGAATACGACGAAACTGTCGGCTTACACGATCTATTACGACATGGCGCTGTGGTCTAACTTCACCTACTTTCTGGATAATCCCGTCGAGGGCGACCAGTTCCAGCAATCTGACCGACGCACGATCTACGGCGCCGAACTCGCTCACTCTATGAAGCACGCCCACCTGTTTGGATATCACATGCAACAGACCTTCGGCCTGCAAACCCGATACGATGCCGTCGACAAAGTCGGGCTCTACAACACTCAGGCTCGACAAATTCTCAGCACCAACCGAGAAGACAGCGTAGATGAGTACAGCCTCTCCGCATACTACGACGCCGCCCTAAGTTGGAGCGAAAAGTTCAAGACCAATTTCGGCGCTCGTATCGACTACTTCAACTTCGATGTGGAAAGCGATTTCGCTCCGAATTCCGGTAGCGCTAGCGACACTCTCTTCAGCCCGAAGTTCAACGCTATCTATACGCCAACCGATGATACCGAGCTCTATTTCAGCGCCGGATACGGATTTCACAGCAATGACGCCAGAGGCGCCACCATTTCAATCGACCCCTCCGACCGCGTTACTCCAGTTGAGAGCGTAGATCTCCTCGTACAATCGTTAGGCTACGAGCTCGGCATCCGCCACCACTGGACGGAACGCTCGAACACATCCGTCGCTCTTTGGACGCTCGATCTCGACTCCGAGCTGCTCTACGTCGGTGATGCAGGAAACACAGAGGCCTCGCGACCCAGCGAACGAGTCGGCATAGAATTTGCCAACTATTTTGTACTAACCGATGAGCTCTCGCTCGATCTCGACGCAGCGTTCACCGACGCGTCCTACAGCGATGTCTCTCCTGACGGCGATGAAATTCCCGGTTCCATTGACTCGGTTCTCAGCCTTGGCCTTAACTACAACGCTCCCAGTTCTCCTTGGTTTGGCTCAGCCCGCTATCGTTACTTCTCCGATCGCCCCCTCATCGAGGACGGAAGCGAAACGTCCGATTCATTCGGTTCTGTGAACCTGAAAGTTGGATACAAGAATGACGATTGGCGAATCAGTCTCGATCTTTTGAACACGTTCGATACAAAAGACAGCGACATCACCTACTTCTACGGTTCGCGGCTGCCCGGCGAACCAGCTGGAGGAATCGAAGACAAGCATTATCACATAATCCAGCCTCGCTCTCTTCGCTTGAACGTAACCAAGCTTTTTTAGCTTGCCGGACCTAGGTTTCTCAATTTTCGGGACGGCCCTCTTGCCGTCCCGAAGGACGCTTAAAAACGATCTCAGTACATAAAAAACAAGAGTTTTCGGCCTAATTAACACCCCTAGTCGCTCAACTATCCCCAAGACCGAGCGCTAGAAAAACTACACCAATCATCCACTAGTGTCGGCTATCCATTCAATAGAATCCTCAATCCACGTAGACCATCGCGATATTACTCACCCTCAGCTCTACTGCAAAGTTAGCGATGGAGAGCATCTTTGCAGGGCTGGTGCCGACACCGTCGATCTTTGGATAGCAGATTTGGACAGTTCCATAGACCAAGCCTGTATATCGGAAGCTGAGTACGAAGCCTCAAGACGATTCCATTTCCCGAAAGACCAGCAACGAAGTAGGAACACGAGGGCTCTGACTCGACTCATCCTCTCGAAATACCTCAACCGGTCTCCAGAGGTTCTAGAATTCAAAAGAAACGATTGCGGGAAACCTTATTTGGAGGGCCAGGACAACCGCCTCCGGTTCAACCTTTCCCACGGCGGCGGGAAGTTATGCATTGCGGTAGCTTGGGACTGCGATCTCGGCGTTGACCTCGAAGTGCGTCGACCGATCGACGACGCGAGTGATTTGGTCGATCGTTTTTTCCATCCTAACGAAGCCACTCGGTTCAGGAGATTGCCAAAGCACCTCCAATTGGAATCATTCCTAAGGACCTGGACCGCGAAAGAGGCCTTGCTGAAGGCTACAGGCATCGGGTTGAATGCCGATCTAAGTTTTTCCGAATTAACAACCTACCCGCTCTCACCCCTTCGATTGCTGAACGTCGACCCCGAGTGGGGCCACCCACAGAACTGGACGCTCATTTGCCCCCAAGTCGCTCCGGATCTTTTCTTGTCCCTTGCCGTACCTCGACCAGTCGAAGGTTTAAAGATATTCAAAGTCGATGGAATCTGACCGGCCGCCCACACGTAAAGCCTAGAAGAACTCCACTACGTACCCCCTCCCATCAACCCGATCCGCCAACGTCCAATCATGATAAAACGCCTTATCTTCTCAGTTACCCTTTTGCTAGGTTGCCTTCTTCCCAGCAAGCTCTCCGCTCACGCTGAGGGCGAAAGCTACGTCTTTTTAGAATTTCTCGAAGACTCGATTCGCGGAAGAGTCGAAATCGACATCGACGACCTGGCCGAGAAACTCGGACTCGACATCGAGGAAAATGGTGTAGTCACCGAAAAACGCATCATCGAAACAAGCGAGTCGGTGATCGACTTCATTAGATCAAACGTATCAATCGCCCCCGCTGGCGAATCGGAGTTCCCGCTAAATATTTCAAAAACGACTTACTTCGAACGGGAAGGAGGCTGGGCCCAGTACCATTTCAATATCCCCGTATCTCCCGTTCCTGACTATTTGGATATCGAGATGACCATGTTCTTAGACGACTACGTCATGCATCGATGCTTGGTAGTCACCGAAAAGGGGGTCTGGCCAAGCGAAGACTACCAGATGAATGTCGCTATGGTGTACAACAGATCGAGCGGCACCCAAACCCTGGACGTTCAAAACCCTCCTTCTGTGCAGACCCCTGCAAGCATGATCTGGCAAGGCATCCTTCACATTTGGATCGGCATCGACCACATCCTCTTTTTGGTGGCACTGGCCCTGCCAATCGTTCTCGTTCGCCAAGAGCAAATGTGGCAGCCAGCCCGCGGGCTCGGCAGGACTCTCTATTCGCTCCTGAAAATCGTAACTATTTTCACGATCGCCCACAGTATCACCCTAGCTTTGGCCAGCTTAGGATTCATCCAGCTCCCCTCTAGGTTGGTAGAATCGGTCATCGCGCTTTCGATCATTCTTGTGGCGGTCAACAATTTCCTCGGCCGAAGCCAATCCTTATCGATGGCAATAACATTTGCGCTTGGGCTTTTCCACGGTCTCGGTTTTGCCAGCGTTATGTCGGACCTGCCTTTCCGCATTGCGGAAACGCAGAACTTTCTGCTGATTATCCTAGCGTTCAACGTCGGCGTCGAGCTCGGTCAATTGGCAATCCTCGTCATCCTCTTTCCCATCATTTTTGCTCTCAGGAAAACATCCCTGTACGTCCCAGTAGTCTTAAAAGGCGGTTCTATTGTTCTCACTCTAATCGCCGGCTACTGGTTTATCGAAAGAGCATTCGCTCTCTAGTATTATGCTTACTTACATGACCCCAGAACAAACATCAGAACGGATTTTTTCTATCATTACGAATGAGCTGGCAATCGCAGAGGCGGATGAAATCGAGCCGGATACCAATCTCATCACCGGAGGTTTCCTAGACTCGATCAATGCAATGCGGCTGGTCAGCCAGATTGAGCGAGATTTTGATACCAAGATCCCGCCACGCGACTTGATCCCAGCCAACTTCTTATCGATAGATGCCATAACGCGTTACCTGTCCAACCGACCGTCCTAAACCCCGATGCAATCAAAAATACTCTCCCAAAAAGATATAAATTCGATTGTAAGCCAGGTCGGCCTCAATGAGCTCTTGGACGAACTAATTTCCCGGCTTAGGACCGCGTTCACTGAGCTTAGCGCGAAGAACGTCCAAATCCCAACAAGGACTGGGATCCACTACTCTAATCCAGACCTGGGTCTCCTAGAGTGGATGCCCGCATCCATCGACGAGGGTCAGGCGTCTCTAAAGATCGTCGGGTATCATCCTTCCAACCCCATCAAAAGGGACCTCCCAACGATCCTTTCCAGTATAGGTATCTTTGATACACAAACCGGACACCTGCAGTGCTTGCTTGATGGCACTTTTGCCACCGCACTCAGAACCGGTGCGATGTCAGCCATTGCGAGTGAATTGATGACAAGAAGTAAATCCAGCATCACTCTTGGCGTAATCGGGTGCGGAGCTCAAGCAGTCACACAGATCCACTCCCTCTCTCGGCTTTTTGAAATAGAGCGTATCATAGCTTACGATACAAACTCGTACGCTTCAAAATCGCTAAGTGATCGGGTAGCGTTCACGGGTATCCAGGTCGAAAGCGTTTCGGAGTCGAACGTGGTTTCAACTCTCCTGGAAAAAGCTGATATTCTTTGTACCTGTACCTCTGCCGATCCTGGAAGCGGACCACTATTCAAGGACTTCGCAAACAAGCCCCACCTACACATAAATGCGGTAGGCTCCGACTTTCCTACCAAAATTGAGCTTCCGATCAACCTGTTGAGGCGAAGTTTCGTCTGTCCCGATTTCAAGGAACAAGCGATGGCTGAAGGCGAATGCCAGAAACTGCTCGAACACGAGATAAGTACCGACATTACCGGTTTGCTAAATTCAAGAGCGCTTCAACAAACGGCCAAGGACGGTCTAAGCGTATTCGATTCTACAGGACACGCCTACGCCGATTACATGACGGGTCTCATGTTCCACGCATTCGCTACAGACATGGGCTTAGGAACTGAGATAGAAATCGAAAGTGAACCACCAGACCCGATCGATCCCTACTCCTTTCTCTCTAAACCAGCGGCAACCTGCGGCTCCTCTCCAGCCAAACATGCAATTCGACCTATCAGCACAGCAAGCAGCCGCTAAGAAAGAAGCCACTGAAGTTGCCGGAACGTACTTTTCCGAATTATCGCCTGAGGAAGATGCCAGCTCTCATTTTAACAAAGCGGGTTGGATCGCTCTTTCGCAGAGCGACTTCCTGCGCGGTTTCATACCAACAGAGTACGGCGGCCGTGGCTGGGATACCCTAACCAAAGCTGTCGCTCTAGAGGCCTTTGGATACAAATGTGCGGACAATGGCCTTGCACTCGGCTTCTCGTCACTCGTTTGCACTATCCTACCACCCTTATTTACTTTTGGGAGCGAAGATCAGATAGCTCGTTATCTTCCAAAGATCATTCGCGGGGAGTTGATGACTGCGGACTGTATTACTGAGCCACAAGCCGGCTCGGATGCTATGGCTATGGAGACGACGGCAGAGGCCAATGACTCAGGATTCATTCTCAATGGCGAGAAAGTCTACATCGGCCTGGCTCCAATCGCTGACTTGCTCCTCGTCTATGCGAAAACCGATCCTGACGCCGGAGCTTGGGGGCTCTCCGCATTTTTGGTAGACTGTCCGAGCGACGGTATTCACAAATCGGATAACAGGGAAAAACTCGGTCTTCGCACGTTGCCCATGGGCGATGTCCGCTTCGACCGATGTCAAGTACCTGCCGAAGCTAGGCTCGGTGGAGAAGGCTCGGGACTGAGCCTCTTCAACGAATCCATGGAGTGGGAACGAGCTCTTATCCTCGCAACCCAAGTGGGCGTACTCGCTAGACAGCTCGAAACCTGCGTACACTTCACACAGTCTCGTAAGCAGTTCAAGAAACCCATCGCCCAATTCCAGAGCGTATCGAACCGTATCGCCGAAATGCGAGTTCGGCTCGAAACCTGCAAACTTCATTTGTACAAAACCTCTTGGCTCATCGATCAAGGCAAGTCGATAGCCGCAGAGGCGGCGATGACCAAGCTGTGCATCTCCGAGGCCTTCCTGGCATCAAGTATGGATGCAATGCGAATCCACGGAGCAGCTGGCTATATGAGTGGATCTCAAACAGAGAGAGACTTGAGAGACTCGGTTGGCGGCGTATTATACGCCGGTACTTCAGACATTCAACGAAACCTGATCGCTCGACTCTCAGGGGCCTAAATCAAATGTTGCGCACTCTACTACATCACTCGCTAGAACGCTGGGCCAAGTCGGCTCCAGAGCATCCTGCTTTTCGATGTCGAGGTGAATCGATTAGCTACGGCGAGTTCTTTTCACGTGCCTGCCAATTAGCCAACGTACTCAGGAAAAATGGACTGAAGCCGCTTGACCGCGTCGGTATCCACATGGGTAAGTCAAACGAGATGGCGATTGCGGTCTATGGAATCTTGCTAGCTGGTGGAGCGTATGTGCCAGTAGACGTTTCAGCACCGGCTCAAAGAGTCGAGTTCATCATCAACGACTGCGGTATCCGCATTCTGGTTACTGCTAGTGAAAAGATACGAACTCTAAAGTCCTTGGAGTCTAAAGATTATCTACCGCTTCAAACCGTGATCGGCCTAGAACGCTCTTCGACTTCGGCGCTTTCATATATAAGCTGGAACGAAGTTTACAGATCCACTTCTGACCGACCCGAAGAACATACGCGAGAAGACGACCTCGCATATATCATGTATACCTCCGGCTCAACGGGCACTCCTAAGGGCCTGATGCACACCCACCGTAGCGGCTTATCCTACGCCCGTTATTCAGCAGACCTATACGCCGTCTCTCAAGCTGATATTCTTGGGAATCATGCTCCGCTACATTTTGATATTTCCACTTTCGAATTCCTCGTCGGTCCTTACGCCGGAGCAACCTCGGTGCTCATTCCCGAGGAGGACATGATGTTTCCGACAAGCCTAGCGAGGCTGATTGAGCGAGAGAGGCTCACCTTCTGGTATTCTGTACCCTTGGCCTTGATACAACTATTTACTCGAGGCGAGCTCGATGGACTGAATTTAACCTCACTACGATGGGTAAAGTTCGGGGGTGAACCTTTCCCACCGAGCTATCTGCGCGAGTTAATGAAGCGACTTCCGCAAGCTCGTTTTTGCAATGTCTATGGGCCAGCAGAGGTGAATCAATGCACCTTTTACAACCTCCCAGAGCAATTGACCTCCAGCGATGAGGCGATTCCCCTTGGAGAGATTTGGCAAGGAGCGAACGCCCTCATTCTAAACACTGAAGACCAGCGAGTTGAGGGAGCAGGCAGTGGCGAGTTGCTGATAGCCTCCTCTACGATGATGCAAGGGTACTGGGCTCGAAAAGACCTGGATCGGAAAGCATTTTATTTCGAAGAGCCCGTATTAGGATTCTCTCGACGTTACTATCGCACAGGAGATCTCGTGCGCCGTGATGAGAAGGGAGCCCTTCACTTCATAGGTCGTAAAGACCGACAAATCAAATTACGAGGATACCGAATCGAGCTAGACGAAATAGAGGCGGCATTCGTAAGGCTACCTGAAATCGAAGAAGCAGCCGCAATCGTAAGGACTGATGACGATGGAGAGAAAACTATCTTAGCCATTGTCTCGACCGCGCCTGGCTTCGAAGTGTCGCTGGAAAGTTCTCGAAAATCGGTCAAAGCGACCCTTCCAAGTTATGCGGTTCCCTCGCAAGTAATTATCACCGATAGCTTCCCTCGGACCGGAAGCGGGAAGATCGATCGAACAACGCTGCAGAACCAATACAATGAACGATCTGTCATCTAAAACTGAGAGTCTGATAGACACGATCCGAAAAGAGTCCGGATTCACCCACTCCCAGTTGCAAATCTGGACGGGGCAAAAGATTCATCCGAAGAGTCCCCTCTACAACATGACCTTCGCCATCGTTATTGAGGGTGAAATTGATCCAGGTGTCTTTGCAAACGCATGGTTGGAAACGGTTCGTGAAGAGGAGTCTCTACGCCTGAGCGTAGTCGAAACAAACGGGTTCCCGCGGACAAACGTTCTAGAAACGCAAAACTACGAGATGCAGACTCTCGACTATCGAGAGCGATCCAATCCTGACGCCGATTTCCGTGCCTTGGCGGAGGAAAAAGCAAGAACCCTGATCCCGCTCGATTCTCAGCTCGCCCAATCAATCGGCGTTCAGCTGTCTGACCTGAGATTTGGCTGGATCCTCAACCAGCACCATCTGGTCACCGACGCCAGTTCAACGGTTGGACTCTTTAAGACTGTATCCAATAACTACGAGAAGTTGTCCCGACAGGAGCAATCGACACCTTCTCAAAAGTGCTACCGAGACATAGCCAGAGATCAGGAAGAGGCTTCTAAACCAAACGATCATTGGGAAAAAAAGAAGAAGCAACACCAGTCCCGATCGAATCCCATTTACGGCAAAAAGGGAGATCCCTCGAAAACGAATAGTGTGCGTCATCAAGTTAAGCTGAACGAGCAGCAATCTGATGCTATCCGGAAACTGGCCGAACACGAATCGTTTGCTAGCTTTTTCCCAGACATATCAATCTACGCAGTTTTCTCCACTCTTCTCGGGGCTTTCTTGCGCCGGGCCACAAACCAGGAATCCATCACTTTCGACTCGCCAGCGGGAAATAGGGTAAGCAAAGCTGCCAAGCAGTCCTTGGGTTGCTTCATCGAGATATTCCCACTGGACATGGAATTTCATTCAGGCGACACCTTCGCTAGCCTAGGCCAACGTTGCATGGAGGAGGTAAGCAGTTTTCTCACAAACGTTTCACCTGGAAAGAGTAATCCCAACGGAGCCACCAGTAGCAATGCAGTACTGAACTACTTCCCGCTTTCGTTCGGAAAATTTTCTGGCCATTCTGTAACTGCCGATTGGATACATTCTGAACACATCGACGGTGCGTACGATTTTCAGCTCCAGGTGCACGACTACAACGGAACGGGCAACTTTGTCTTACAGTTCGACTTGAGCAGCAGCACCTTTTCGGACTACGACCAAAAGCGAGTGGTAGAGCATTTCCAAAGCCTGCTGAACACGATGCTCCAGGATTTGGATACCCAAATCGACTCGATACCAATACTCACAGAGACAGAGCAAGATAGAGTTATATATCAGTTCAATAACACCTCTAGGGCGACTGGCGCTGCCAATAGGACGGTGATCGATTTCATAGCTGAACGAGCCAAGGAACAGCCAAATGACACCGCGATTCGAGAGGGTTCAAAAAGTCTCACCTACAGAGAATTGTGGGAGAAATCAGGGCAGATCGCCCGCGCCTTGAGCTCTGTCGGTGTCAGTGCCGGCGAAAACGTGGCGCTGCTTCTCCCCCGCTCCGCCGATTACGTTTTAGCGATACTTGGAGTTCTTCGAGCTTGTTGCGCCTACGTGCCAGTAGATCCAAAATATCCGCAAGCTAGAATTGACCGGATCTTAGGTAGTTCAAATCCAACCGTGGTGATCGCGCAGCGAGACTCTAAAGAACCCCAAGATTCACCCTCCTTTTTTTCCGTTGAGACCCTTCTTCAAATCGGGGAAAACTTAAAAGCGGATCTGCCGTCACCCGATTCCAATCAACTTTCCTACATCATCTACACTTCCGGCTCTACCGGCGAGCCTAAGGGCGTGGAAGTTGAGCATCTGGGACTGCTTGAATACTTGATTTGGGCCGAACGGGTTTACGTGAGAGGACATCGTCTCTCATTCCCGCTCTTCACCTCAGTCGCTTTCGACCTAACAGTGACAAGCGTTTTCTTGCCGCTGATGACCGGAGGAAAGTTAATCGTGTACCCACAGATACAAGAAGAAGTCGATCATGGCGTGATTGATGTGATCAATGAAAACGAGGTCGACTTCATAAAACTAACACCCTCTCACCTCAACTTGCTGCGCCAACTCGACCTATCCGAATCTCGACTCTCGCGTTTGGTCTTGGGCGGTGAGGATTTGAAGCAAAAATTGGCCAATGAGATCACTAAGCAATTTGGAAAACCCGTTGAATTGTACAATGAGTACGGGCCAACTGAAGCCGTAGTGGGCTGTATGATACATCGTCATGATCCTAGCGATACCCACCTTAGCGTTCCAATTGGAAAGCCGGCTGACAACGTTGAAATATTGCTCTTAAACGATAGCTTCCAGCCCACCCCCGAAGGCACACCCGGGGAAATGTTTATCGCCCGCACCGGTATCGCCCGTGGGTACCACAGAGACGGAAAAAAGACCTCATCGTCATTTCTCGAAAGCGAGCTCACTCGCTACGGAAGGCTGTACCGCACCGGCGACCTGGCTCGCTTCGCGGAAGACTCAAACCTCATCTACCTCGGTAGAATCGACTCGCAGGTCAAACTGGCTGGATTCCGGGTGGAACTCGGGGAAATTGAGACTACCATCGGCGCCCATCCGAAAATCCGATCCGCTCACGTGGCTTTGCTCAGAAAGTCGTTGCCGGAGAAAGACTCCGAGAATGCGGCACACTGCTCGAAAAACGGAATCTCAACCAACTACCCGTCGATCGGGTCAGACTCTCCGCGTACCGAACTGACAGCCTACTACGAGGCAGACGAGAAAATCCCCAACTCCGAGTTAATTGCTCTGGTAGACAATGAATTGCCAGTGCAGATGCGTCCCGCCCATTTCGTCCACCTTAAGACGTTCCCTCTCACCCGAAACGGAAAAGTCGATACGAATGCGCTCCCCCCACCGGATGCTGAGGAAAACACCAGCAAGGACGATTTTGAACTGCCCGAAGGAGAAGTCGAAGAACACGTGTTTGAAGTGTGGGCCAAATACCTCGGTACGCGATCATTTGGGACTAAGCAGAGCTTTTTCCAAATTGGCGGTGTTTCCCTCGCCGCGATGGAGATTGTTCTACAATTGTGTAAGGACTTCGAAATCGATCTTCCTCTCCAATGTATCTTTCAAAATCCCACAGTCGCCAAATTGAGCCAGTTTATCGAATCAACCATCATGGAAGAAATCGATAAGTTGAGCGAAGAAGAGGCCCAGCAGCTTATCGACGAATCTGTCTAGATGCCCGAAACCGAAAACAGTGGAAAAAACTCTACCGCAGAGCTTTCGTTAGCAGAAAAGAAGAAGCTGCTACTTCAACGGCGACTCGGTAGAAAAATAGGTGGCAACCGGACTTCCACGGCTAGTCTTCCCAAACGGCCTGCCGACGAGCCACCGGCAGCGTCCCTCGGACAAACTCGAATCTGGTTCCAAAGCGATCTCACCGACCACTCGGCTAGCAACAATATCACTTCAAGCTTCTTACTAAGAAACTCCGTCGATATTGATCGTCTCCAAACCGCAGTAAACCTGGTCATCGCCAGACACGAACCTCTGCATAGTACGTATTCATGGGATGGCGACACTCTACTTCTCCAAGAGCAAGTAAACCCGTTTTCTGGAATCGAAAAGATTACTGCTCGCGACTCGAAAGAGTGCCACGCTCTCGCTCAAGAATTTGGGAGAAGGACTTTTGATTTGGAAAAGGGTCCCATCCTTAGAATGGCCCTCGTCTCGCGAGACGACAACTATAGCATTCTAGTACTTTCCATTCACGATATCGCCTTCGACAAGTGGTCTCTGCTTCAATTCTGGAAAGAAGTCAGCCAAGGCTACAACACCCCAGACGCCAAACTACAGCCTCTCAGTCATTCCTATTCAGACTTCTCATACTGGCAAAAGTCGGTGCTAAGTGGCGAAGAGAAAGCGAAGCAACTGGACTACTGGTGCCAAAAACTCGCCAGCCCACCTTCGCCTATTCCCCTCCCTACCGACAAACCGTATCCAAAAATCATTACGGTCGAGGGTAGTCTACAAAGACTAAAGCTACCAACCGAATTAGCGGAAGCGGTTCGGACTTTCTCAGCGGAGAACGATACCTCGCTTTTTGTAACTTTGCTTCTTGCTTTTAAGATCCTGCTTTGTCGCTACGCCCAAGTAGAGGATGTCCTCGTTTCAAGCCCCGTAGCAAATCGCCGCAAGAGCGAGACGAAGGATCTAATAGGTTTTTTTCTCAATACCTTGGTACTTCGATCTGACCTACAAGATAATCCCTCTGTCTCAACCGCCTTAACTCGCACCAAAGAACACGTACTCGAAGCGCTCGATTTCCAAGACCTGCCGACCGACGCTATCGTGGAGTCCATCAAACCCGAACGCGTCGCGGGACGTCACCCATTGTTTCAAACCATGTTCGTATTCCAACGCGAAGATGAGGGGACTCCTAAGCTCTCCCTCGAAGGGTGTGAGATCGAACCCATTTTTGTCGAGACGAAGACTTCCAAATTCGACCTAAGCCTATTCGTCGCCGAGTCAGGCAGTACCTTCGAAACCATTGTCGAATACAGAACAGATTTGTTCGAAGAGGAAACAATACTGCGTTTCCTTACCTACTATAGGACGCTCCTAGAAGACTTGGTAGCCAATCCAAGCAAACGTATCCAGCATCTGGATTTCATTCCGCAAGAAGAACGCAACACACTCGTTACTCAGGCTCATGGAGCGTATCTGGAGGTCGATGAGAGAAAGAGTATCTGCGAACTGATTTTGGGATTCGCCCAAAGCGATCCACAACGGATAGCACTCTCCGACGGACAAACCGACATAACCTATCGCGAAATGGGAGAGCGGGTTAACGCTCTCGCAAAACGGATCGTCGAGAGTATAAACCCCGATCGAAATCGAGTCGGCATTTACATGGACCGTTCGCCAGGGGCGATTATTGCCATCTTGGCCACATTACGTGCAGGGGCCGCTTATGTACCGATCGATCCAAGTTACCCTGAAACACGAAGGGCACAGATCCTTGAGGACTCGAGGTCAAGCTTGGTCATCGCTGATGAAGCCTATAGACTCGGTCTAAAATCCTCCTCGGGCTCAACTACGATCACTTGGACAGAAGAAGGAACGCCTTCAACAGTTCTTCCTGATATCAAGCAGGAACAGCTCGCCTACTTGATCTATACTTCCGGTTCTACCGGTACCCCGAAAGGAGTGGAGATCACGCACCGCAATCTACTCTACTCCACTGCAGCCCGGAGCAAGGTCTACGAAAACTCACCAGAGAATTTCCTCCTTCTATCGAGTCTTTCTTTCGATAGCTCAGTAGCAGGAATTTTCTGGACCCTCTCCACGGGAAACACCCTTTTCCCAGCGCGAGCGAACCACGAGCGGGATCTAGACAAAATCCGCGACATCATTCACTCCCGGAAAATCAGTACCCTTCTCTGCATTCCAAGCCTGTATCAGGAGATCCTGACAATAGACACCGATAAGCTCAACTCGCTGCGAGATGTCATCGTAGCAGGAGAAGATTGTCCGGAGAGCATCCTATCCCTCCACCAGTCTACACTTCCCCAAGCCAAACTTCACAACGAGTACGGCCCCACCGAAGCCACTGTCTGGGCTACGCACAAATGCCTGCCTCCATCTGAAAAAATCACGATCGGGTCCCCAATCCCCAACTACAATTGCCAAGTCCTTTCGAAGTACGAGCAGCCACTCCCCGCTGGTCTAGCGGGTGAACTCCATATAGGAGGACCCGGGCTAGCACGCGGATATTTTGAGCACCCATCGCTCACTGCGGAGAAATTCCCAACTTTGTCGGTCGGGACCGGAGAAACTATCCGTTTCTACAAAACAGGCGACCGGGTTGAGCGAACCTCGACAGGCGAATTGCGTTTTCTCGGAAGAATCGACGAGCAAATAAAACTCAATGGCCACCGCATCGAGCCACGAGAAATCGTCGCAGTTCTTAGAAAATGTCATTCAGTGAAAGAGGCGTTCATTAAACTCGTCTCGGTCGAGGACCGCTTACCTCAGTTAACCGCGTATTTGGCTGGCGGCGCAGCCTCCGACAGCGAATCACTGGAAGCCGAAGCTCGGAAACTCATCTCTGAAAGCCTTCCTCAACACTTCCGTCCAAGCCACTATGTAGTGGTCAATTCACTACCAAAACTTCCTAACGGGAAAATAGACGTAAATCTGCTTCCGGCTCCGAAAACCATAAAATCGTCGAAGCCAGAAAACGACAGGGAGCCAACCCAGACGGAAATGGAACTCCTCAAAATATGGCGCGAAATTCTGAGCGTTGAAAAAATTCCGCTCTCCGAGAGTTTTTTCAACCTCGGAGGAACATCGCTCCACGCTATTCGACTCTTTTCTAGAATCCGAAGTACCTTTGGACGCAAGCTCTCACCGAGCCGCCTCGTAGAGCATCCCAGCGTTGAAGCCTTGGCTAAACTCCTCGCTCCCGGCAAACTCGAACAAGGCTATAAATACCTCGTTCCCTTGAAGCCCGAAGGAACCCTACCACCCGTCTTCCTCATACACTCTGGTGGCTTGCAAGTCCTATTCTATCGTGACCTTGCGGAACACATAGATGACCGAATCCCCCTTTACGGCTTGCAGCCAGACTCGAATTCAGGAAAGGAGCCCTTCCTCCGAGACATAAAAGCCATGGCTACCGCCTACCTTCAGGAGATCAAAAACTTCCAGCCAAAGGGTCCGTACGTCCTCTTGGGCCATTGCTTCGGAGTGACGATCGCCATTGAAATGGCAAAACAACTACAAGCTTCAGGCGACTCCGTTCCACTGCTGGTCTCCATCGACGGAGAAGCTCCTCTCGACCTCGGAAGCGTATACCCAGATCCACCGAAAGCTTTCCAACACTACCCCGTAGTTCTTCGCGAGGCCCGCATCGCGCTCCGTCGCGCCAAGAGACTCGCAGAACGATCCGTAGAGCCTCTTCGCTTCCGATTCGGGTCGGTAGAAACTAGGACACAACTTCTCTTAAAACGTACTGCCGATTCCATCCGCCGCGCTTTCAAGTCATATCATACGGACGCTTACCAGGGAAAAGTACTCGGATTCCAAACCATCGATTCCGAGAATTTCGCTAACCACCGTTTGGAAGACTGGAAACGTGCCGCTCCACAAATTTCCATTGTCAATCTCGATTGCGGGCACTGGGACGTTATCTCACCTCCTTTCGTCGAAGACACCGCTACTAAAATCCATGAATTCTTGTCATTAATCCCTGAATACAAATTAGTCGCCAGTCCCGACCCTCAGAAAACAGCATCCAAGCTTCTGAAAAACATCCGACCGGCAAGTGATCTCGACTTTGCTGACGGAGACTCTGCAGTAGCGCTCCTTAGAATTTCAGTACACGCTAAGACCTTGTATCGGACCGCTCGGAAGCTGGTGAAGCTCCCCCCTTCGCTCATCGCCCCACAAGCGCTCTCCCTAGCTCAACAAGCGGTGCTTACGTGCGAGCATATACGTAAATCTGTATTCGAAAGTCAAAACAACGCTATCTCCCTACTCCGAGAAGTCGGGATTGAAGCTCAAAGAGTCGAATCGAACAACCACTATCAGTTCCACGAATTTGGACTCAAGATTGGGTATCACCAGATTGAACCTACTCTCAAGGTTTTGATAAACGAGGGATTTTACCGTACCGACGCTCTGGAGCAAGGAGCCTGGACCGTCTACAAATTTAACCAAAACCAGTGCTCGCTTATCAAACGAGACTCACACACGACGCGAGTCAACCTCCACTGGGACACTCCCTTTCTCGCGAAACGAGTCCCCGAAAAGCTGCGTCCGCGCATCCGCGACCTTCATGCGTTCCGCGCTCCCGTCCCCTTATGGCCTGCCTACTACATGGTGCGCGTCATCAACATGATCAAAAGCGGGTTCGGCAGCACCTCAAAAACCGCGGCCGACAAATGGCCTTTCCTCGGAACTCCAAGCGAATTAATCCCCCAGCTTCTGGAATTCGCTCACATCCAAAAAACGGATACACTAGTGGATATCGGTTGCGGAGACGGAAGAATCATCATCGAAGCAAGTAAACGGTACGGCTGTAACTGTCGCGGAGTCGAACTCGATGCAGATCTCGCCAAGTTCGCGAGACGTAACGTACAAGCCAGCCAAGTCGAACACCTCGCCCAGATCGAGCAATCCGATGCTGGCGAGCTATCTTATACCGATGCCAGTGTGGTCTTCCTTTTCCTTCCCGCCAAAAGCATTCCTGGTCTCGTAGAGAAGTTGCATGCGCAACTTCGTCCCGGAGCTCGGATCGTGGTCCACGAACAGGAGGAAATCCAGCACCGCATGGAACCGACAATTTCGTCGCCTATTTTTGGCGATTCCGGATTAACCGTCGCGCATCTCTGGCAAGTCGAGTGACCCCAAGCAAATGAGACAGAATCAGCGTTAGGCTTTTCGCTTTTCTAGCAAAAAGAGAGCGTCATAACATGATCTCTTCCGCATCACACTTGCAGTCGTCATCGTCGTCCGACTCCAGCGGACCGAATGTCTTGAGCGGATACCGGTAGAGCTTGCCTTCGAAATTCTTGAAGTGGATCGCTTCGTCGTCGATCTTGGTGATGTACTGCGGATTGATGGGTACCTTCCCGCCGCCGCCTGGGGCGTCGATTACGAACTGTGGTACGGAGTAACCCGTCGTGTGTCCGCGCAGCTGCTTCATGATCTCAATGCCCTTGCAGACATTGGCTCGCAAGTGAGCGCTACCCGTGATCAGGTCGCACTGGTAGATGTAGTAGGGACGGACACGCATCCGAACGAGTCGGTGCACCAGGGCCTTCATTACGTCCGCGTCGTCGTTGACATCCTTCAGCAGTACGGACTGGTTGCCCAGCGGCACGCCGGCGAAGGAGAGCCGATCACAGGCCTCTTTCAAAGCCTGGGTGCACTCCCTCGGATGATTCGAATGGATGCTCATCCATATGGGGCCGTGTTTCTTGAGAATTTCGCACAGTTCGGGAGTGATACGCTGCGGAAGGAATACCGGGATACGCGAACCGATACGGATAAATTCCACGTGCGGAATCGCCCGCAAACGTCCCAGCAAGTAATCGATCTTCTTGTCGGACAAGAGCAGTGGGTCGCCCCCACTGAGTAAAACGTCACGCACTTCCGGGTGTTCCTCGATGTATTTGAGGCCCTGCTCGAATTCTGGATGGAAATTGTAGTCCTGCGCATTGCTCACCAAACGGCTACGCGTGCAGTAGCGACAATAGGCCGCGCAGCGGTCCGTCACGAGAAAGAGGACACGGTCAGGGTAACGGTGCACTAGCCCCGGTACAGGCGAATGGCCGTCCTCTCCGACCGGATCGAGCATCTCTTCCTGACCCACCGTCATCTCGCCCTCTCGGGGGATCACTTGCTTGCGGATCGGGCAGTTCGGATCCTCACGGTCGATCAGATTGAAGAAGTACGGCGTAATTGCCATCGCCAGCTTGGTGTTCGCATGCTCGCAGCCCGCCCGCTCCTCCGGAGTTAGCTCCATTTGCTCTTCCAGTTGCTCAAGCGTGGTGATGCGGTTCTTCAGCTGCCAGATCCAGTTGTTCCAGTCAGATTCGGGTACGTGCTCCCAAAGGCCTTGGCCTGATTGCCAGTGTGTTCGGTCTTCTGTATACGGCATAGTTACGAAAAAATCAGTAGTGGAAAAGTATGGATTAGGCTGGGATTCGACGACCTCGGCACTGGTCGGCGATTTTATTTCGAATAAGTCACAAAAAGGGATTGTAGCCCCACCGCAAACCAACTTTTGTCCCAAATCTAATGAACGACAGCCAGACAGGTGTACTAGCATTAGAAGATGGATCCGTATTTCGAGGCATTGCTTTCGGAGCTAAAAAGACGGTGGTAGGTGAAGCTGTTTTTAATACCAGCATGACCGGTTATCAGGAAATCCTCACCGATCCCTCGTACTACGGCCAAATAATTACCATGACTGCGCCGATGATCGGCAACTATGGTGTCAACGAGGAGGATATCGAAGCCGACCAGGCAATGTGCGCGGGATTCGTGGTCCGAGAACTCAGCCCTGTGGCGAGCAACTGGCGCAGCACTTCTTCCCTCCCAGAATACCTCGAAAAAAGCGGGATCCCGGGAATCGAAGGGGTCGATACACGAGCCATCACGAAAAAGCTTCGCGTTTCAGGGGCCATGAAGTGCTGCATCAGCACTGAAGACATTTCGGACGAGGAAGCGGTCAAGCGCGCCAAGGAATGGGTGGGCATGGTCGGAGCCGACTTCGTGAAAGAAGTCACCTGTAAAGCGACCTACGTTTACGGCCCCGCGGAGGCTGGCTGGCCGTACAACCCTGTGCAATCCACCGTCCGCAAGCCTTGCCGCGAGCGCGAGATTTTCAAGATTGCCGCTCTCGACCTTGGAGCCAAGAAGTCGATTTTCCGCGAGCTTTCCCACCACGGTTTTGAAGTGCACGTCTTCCCAGCCACTTCAACCGCTGAGGAGATCAAAGCCATCAATCCAGACGGAATCTTCTTATCCAACGGCCCGGGTGACCCCGAACCTGTGACCTATGTACACGAGACTGTTCGTGCCCTTATCAACGACTATCCGATATTCGGCATTTGCCTCGGCCACCAGATCATCACCCACGCCATCGGAGCCAAGACCTACAAGCTCAAGTTCGGCCATCGAGGCGGAAACCAGCCGGTCAAGAACTTCGAAACCGACTTTGTAGCGATCACCGCTCACAATCACGGCTTCGCAACTTCAGAAGAAGGCCTCGAAGCATGTGGGGCGATCGTCACCGAGAAGAACCTCAACGACAACACCATCGCCGGCATACGACTCAAGGATAAGCCCGTTTTCTCCGTGCAGTACCATCCGGAAGCCGGCCCTGGTCCTAGCGACGCAAACCCGAACTTCGAAAAGTTCTACCAACTGGTCGCCCAGTCGAAGAAAGCGTAACTTTCAACAAACAAAGCGCGGTTCGAGAGAGCCGCGCTTTTTTGTGTTTTTTTGTTCTTTTCCGAAGTTGGAGAGACCGAATCCTAACCGGTCGCCTACGGTTACTCCCAGCCTAACTCTTCAGGTGGACCTCGAAGGCCTCAGCATCCTCGGCCGTATCGATCCCGATAGATAGCTCATCCGTCAGGCCGACTTTGATGGCGACCCCATTCTCCAAGGCTCGCAGTTGCTCCAGCTTCTCGATCACCTCCAACTTGCCTGGCGGGAGGGAGCAAAATTCTCTCAGGAACTCCGAGCGATAGGCGTACAAGCCCAAATGGCGGTGAGCGGGCGATGAGGCCACCCAGGCATCGTCGAAATCGGCAAACCCGTCACGCTTGTAAGGGATCGGGGCCCGGGAGAAGTATAGCGCGTCACCACTCTCGTTCATCACCACCTTGACCTGATTCGGGTCTAGGAAGTCCTTTCGCGTGCGAAAAGGCGTGGCCAAGGTCGCCATAGTCGCTCCTTCGTCCATAAACTTCGCCAACGACCCGATTTGAGATGCCGCCACCAGCGGCTCATCCGCTTGCACGTTGATCAAGACATCCGCACCGATCTGCTCGTTAGCCTCCGCCAGACGGTCGGTCCCGCTCTGATGATCGGCTCTCGTCATGATCGCGTTGAAGCCCGCCCCTTCCACGACACTGCGCAGTCGCTCGTCGTCGACCGCAAAATACGCAGGGATGTCAGGGGCTTGGGAGCGTATACGCTCAGCGACCCACAGGATGAGCGGCTTGCCGCAAATCGGATGCAAAAGCTTCTCAGGAAAGCGAGTAGAGGCGAGACGTGCAGGAGCGACGATAGCTAGCATTTTATGTCAGGGTAAAAATATCCGTACTTGTACTTGGCCTAGTGCATACGTATACAAAACCTTTACTCAAAGTTATTCTAACGACTTATCAGCTTATGGATTCTGCGAACTTACAATCAGACGGCAAAGCGCTCGAACGCATGCTCACGGTGCAAAACCAAATGGGCATCCACGCTCGTCCCGCTGCCATGATTGTAAGAGTAACCAATAAGTACACCTCCGAAGTCTTCTTCGAAAAGGATGAAGAGCAGGTGAATGGTAAGTCGATCATGGGCCTCATGATGCTGGCTGCCGGAAAAGGCTCCCAGATCAAGACCATAGCCAGCGGCCCAGATGCAGTCCAGTGTCTCGATGCTCTCGAAGAGCTCTTCGCTACTAAATTCGACGAAAAATAGATAGGAGCGACCTTGGTCGCGATCAACCCAACCCGTAAAACGCCTTCGCTCGAGTCGTAGTCTTCTCCGCAAACACCTCCGGCGTCACACCAAAAAGCGCGGCGCAAAATGCCGCCGTGTACGCCAAATAAGCCGGCTCGTTCGGTTTGCCTCGTTTAGGCATCGGCGCCAAGTACGGCGCGTCCGTCTCGATCATCAATCGATCCAGTCCTTGCAGTTTGGCTGCCTCCCGAACACTTTCGGCGTTCTTGAAAGTGATCACGCCAGTGAAGCTTCCGAAGCCGCCTCGATCCAGCAATTGCTTCATTTCGCCTGGCCCTTCCGAAAAGCAGTGGAAAACCACCTTGGTCCAGTCGATTCCGCTCCCGTCGATCAGCGACACGCATTCTTCGAACGCGCCCCGCGAATGGATCACCACCGGCGCGTCTAGATTCTTCGCTAACTGCAGCTGGGCTTCACAGGCCGCCACCTGGAGACTGAAAATCTCCTTTGCCGCAGCCTCGTCGTTTCGCGGCAAATGAAAGCGATCCAAGCCGATTTCCCCGAGAGCCACCGGCTTTTGCTTCCGCGACCAGAAGGCTTCGATTTGAGAATAGCGAGTCTCCCAATCGGCGTCCACTGAACATGGGTGAATCCCCACCGTATAGTCGACCTGAGGATACTTCTCCGCCATTCCCGCGTAGCATTCCCAATCGTCCGAATCGGTGCCTACGGTCACCAGCCGTCGGAGCCCAGCTTCTGTGGCAGCCTCCAAGGTAGGATCCAAAATCCCTTTCAGGGCGAAACTATGCAAATGCGTATGCGAATCGACGATTCCAGCCATACTCACAAAACCGCCAAGGACCTGCCCGAACCGCAACCCCAAACTAATGCGGCGGATTCCCGTTGGATCTATCTCCTTCGTTGCCAATTCTCCCATTGCCAAAGCCATCAGCTTCGCTTTGCTGCATGACTTTCCGCATACCCTTCGTTCATAAGTTTCTAGAAAAACACTCATGTCTGCCGAAGTCGAAAACGTCATCATCATCGGAACTGGTTGCTCGGGACTCACCGCTGCCATTTACACCGCTCGCGCGAGCCTGAACCCGCTCGTTTTGGAAGGGACCTTGCCTGGCGGCCAGCTCACCCAAACGAGCGAAGTGGAAAATTTTCCCGGCTTCCCGGAAGGGATCGACGGATTCATGCTGATGGATAACCTCCGCAAGCAAGCCACCCGTTTCGGAACTCGCTTCGGCCAAGCTACCATCGATAGCGTAGACTTCTCACAATCGCCTTATACTCTCAAAGCTGGTGACAAGGAGTACAAAGCCAAGTCAGTCATCATCTCCACAGGCGCCTCGCCGCGCCTGCTCGACGTGCCGGGCGAAAAAGAGATGTACGGTGGCAAGGGCGTGACCACTTGCGCGACCTGCGACGGAGCCTTCTACCGCAACATGGACGTAGTCGTGGTGGGCGGCGGAGATACCGCCTGCGAAGAAGCCCTCTTTCTCACCCGCTTCGCCTCCAAAGTTTACCTGATCCACCGCCGCGACGAGCTCCGCGCTTCCGCTTTGATGGCAGAGCGTACACTCGCCCACGATAAGATCGAGATGGTGTGGGACACCGTCGTCGACGAAATCGTCGCTGACGAGCAGGGCTTCGCAACTTCCGTCACGGTAACCAACCGTAAGTCCGGTGAAAGCAGCTCCATCGACGCCAAGGGCATCTTCATCGCGATCGGCCATATTCCCAACACCGGGCCCTTCGCAGAAGCCCTCGACACGGATGACGAAGGTTACTTCAAGCCAACACTCGGCAGCCAAGTGAGAACCAACATCCCCGGCGTCTACGTCTCTGGAGACTGTGCCGACCACGTCTACCGCCAGGCTATCACCGCTGCTGGCATGGGCTGCCAGGCCGCCATCGAAGCCGAACGATGGCTCGCAGAACAGTAGTGGGTGTCACGACCGCACCGCAGCAGCTTCAAAAGAATCTTTTAAAAACTAAAAGCCGCATCCGATCCGATGCGGCTTTTTCGGGTCCAGTTTTTCCTCCACACGTTTGATTGCGTTGCGAGACGCCAGCAAAAAGCAAATGATGCATTCGATCCAAGCACTCTAGATGCCTCCCCATCCCAAATCAGTCCGCACGTTTTTCGCTCTCGCCGCCGCTGCTCTCGCAATGACGCATTTTTGCATAGCGGCTCCCAGCAAACGCGTCGTCGTGAAGTCGAAAGCAAGCGCCAACTTTATCGAGATAAGGAAGCAAAGCGACTTCGCTGCCCTAAGCTACGTTTTCGCACAAGGAGAACGCTTCTCAGATTCCAGCCGTGGCGATGCTGTGAGCAATGTGGACTTTCAATCTATTGCCGAAACGCTGGCTATCGATCTCGGAGAGCAAAATTTCATCCCCACCAAAGAACCGGAAAATGCGGATATCCTTCTCGTCATTCACTGGGGAGGTATAGAGCGGTTCGAGGACCCGACCAAAATGCTCGCGCTCGAGCGAGCCTACGAGGGAGTCCAGCAAAGCGTCGACAATGTGGGATCAGACTATGTCGCATACGATGCCTGGGAAACCCGCTTCGACCTTGTCCAACACGAAAGCGACCTCATTCACGAGCGCATGAACGATGCCAAGATGGCCCGACTTCTCGGCTTCGACGAAGACATCGCCCGCGAACGAAAAAAGCCTTTCTCCACCACCCTCGAAGAAACCTTGCTCGTACAAATGCAGCAGGAGCGCTACCTAATCATCATTATGGCTTGGGACAACCAAGTCCTGAGAGCAACCGGTGAAAAAAAACTTCTCTGGTCTACTCATATGAATATGAAAGCCCTTGGAACGAATTTTGAGGACGCCATCGCATTCATGAGTGGTGCCGCCGTCGGCTACTTCGGAACGGAGAGCGACGGAATCAAATCTCAACTGTACAAGCAGGACGAATACCAGATCGAGATGGGCGAACTCGAGGTGATCGAAAGCGGCACTTCTCTCAAATCCTCCGAATCAAGCGAAGCATCCGACCGACTCGCTAAGTCAAACGCCCGCAACTGACTTCAGCACCCGTTTCGACACCTGTATCCCCTTCTTCAATACATCAAGAGACATGCTTTCATTGGGGGCGTGCAAATTGTCCTCGGGCAAGAATAACCCAATCATCACAGAGTCTAGACCTGTCACTCGTTTCACGTCCGCAATAATCGGAATGCTTCCCCCCTCTCGCAAGAACAAGGGTTTCTTTCCAAAAACCTCCGTCACAGCGGCCTCAGTCGCGCGATAGGCATTCGCCAAAATTTCGCTCTGGCCCGCTGGCGTATTCGGACGGTCGGGCGGCACAACCAAGTACGGTACCCCTTTGTGGCCCATCTTAACCTTGGCCTTCAACCCTTTTGGCACGCGCGACATGATAGCATCCGCGACCAACTTCCCGACGACATCGGGCTTCATGTTTCCGACTAAGCGACAGGTGATTTTCACCGAAGCTTTCGAAGGTACAATCGTCTTGCTGCCCTCCCCGGTGTAGCCACCCCAAAGTCCATTAAACTCAAGCGTTGGCATATACCGAATCGCTTCGAAAGGCGTGTATCCAGATATCGGATGCAAAGCATCCACCCCGACACTCGCCGCGTAGGCGTCCATGTCGGATCCTAATACCTTGAGCTCATCGCGCTCCCAATCCTCGACCTCGGTTACATCGTCGTAAAAACCAGGAACGTTCACCCGGTTATCCGGTGTGTGCAGCGAGGCGCAAATTTCTGCCATCGCCTGCAAAGGATTATAGACCGCTCCGCCATGCAGACCCGAGTGCAAGTCAGACTTCGGCCCAATAAGCTCGACTTCCATATCAACAATGCCTCGCAAGCCAACTGTCACCGCGATTTGATCAGCGCTCGGGCTCAGGGTATCGGACAGCAAAACGAAATCCGCTTCGCTAAACTCCTCCTTGCGCTCTTCCAGCATGGGCAAGAGGCTGGGACTTCCCACTTCCTCTTCACCCTCAATCAAAAAGGTGATGCGTAGCGGCAGATCCGGATTTTCCTCCAACAGCTCTGCAACCGCCGCGATGTGAGCCATTTGCGGACCTTTATTGTCTGCTGCCCCACGCCCGAAGATTCGATCACCCTTGATCGTCGCCTCGAAGGGTTTTGTCTCCCAGAGCTCAATTGGATCGATCGGCTGCACATCGTAGTGCCCGTAAATCACTACGTGAGGCCAAGCTGGATGGCCCGTACGACGGGCCATCACGATCGGATGCTTGTTCGTATCCACGATTTCAACACTCAGTCCCAAATCACCCAGCATTTTCGCAACGAAATCCCGTGTTTGCCCCATCCCTTCCTTGTAGGCCGAATCGGCAGAAACGCTTTGATATCCAATGTACTCCTTTAATTTCTCGATCGCATCAAACATGGAGACCTAACCAAAACAAAGCCCCGCCAATAGCAATCCAAAGCTAATTTCGAACGAATATCCCGAAACCGTAACAAACCAGTAACAAGCTTCCTATACTATGGCAACCGACCCACCCCTGCCTATCTTATCCCCATGCTGCATCTTTACCAAGAAATCACCCTCCTCGCCCTCCGCGACGAGAAAGGAACTGTTTCCATCGATCACCTCGCGCAAGTTTTAGCCGGTGCCCTGGTGGCAGAGCTTGTACTGGAAAAGAAAATTGTAGTATCGAACGATAAGAAAAAGTGGGTCGATCTCGTCGAACCGAAACCTACCGGCGACCCTCTGTTAGACGAGTGCATTGAAAAGCTGGCCAAAGCCAAACGCCGGGCCCGCCTGCAAACTTGGGTCGAGCGATTCTCGTCGATAAAAAAGTTCCACCACAAAGCCGCACAAAGCCTCTGCGATCTCGGCATTTTGGAGAGAAAAACCGGAAAATTTCTGCTGGTTTTCAACAGGAGGATCTATCCTGAAAACAACCCCCAGCCCGAAAGGCAAATCATCGAACGCCTAGAAACGGCAATCTTCGCTCCGGCCAAGGAGCTGAGTGGTAGGGACGCGTTACTCGTTTCCTTGGCACACGCCAGTAAACTACTCGATCAAGTATTTGGACACAAACGTATCAAACTCCAACGAGCCCGCATCCAGCAAATCATCGAAGGCGAAGCGGTGGGCAAAGCAACTCAAGAGCTGATAGCCGCCATCCAACTCACAATCATCACCGCTGCCGTCGTATCAGCTGTCGTCGCCGGCTCTTAACAAGACCCAAATAGGTCACCGCAGGCTACAGACGGCGCATCCCTTTGCTGATACCGAGCAAAACCAGTCCACACTCGTTCGCAGCGCTTTGTAGAGCTGCCTCATCCCCTCCCAATGGGAGGAGAACTGCCCTGACACCTAGCTGCTTCATCCGCGCTAAACATCTCGGCTCGACCTCAGGTACATCGAAAACCGCTACCGTATTGGCCAAGCCAATACCGCTCTCTTCTACACTATTCCAAGCGACCTTCGGAGCGTAGCGACCAGCCTCTAGCGAAACCAGATTCTGTCCCGAGACGATCGCCAAAGCGGCAGAATCCGCGTGCCGCACCACCTTCGCCCCAAACATCAGCGATTCCCAGTCTTCAACCAAAGGTTGAGCCAAACTGAGAATGGTCCACTCCATAGGATTGATCGCCGCCCGGTCCCGGTCTTGAACCAAGACGCCTCCCGCGATACTTCGAATCTCCTGCAGCGCTTCGTAGCCCATTCCGGAAATCGAAGATAGGGCTGTCACCGACATATTGTCGCTCAAAACCGCCAGCTCTTCATCAGAGAAGTCTGGAGCCAAGATGCCCGCCACCTTTCCGCTCACTGCTAGCCGCAGTTTTTCGCATCCCATACTTCCGTTGAGAACCAGCCATGAGTCCGCAAAGTCTTCGTGCCCGAGAACTTTAGATAAGATGCTGTCCAGACTATCTCCGACGCTTGCCGTTAGAATCTTTCCGTTTCGCATCAGGGCGGCGGCCGGCTTCTCGAATTCCCCGATCAGGTATGCCGCCTTGGAAACAGTCAGCACTGACGAATAGTCGAGCTTTGCTCCCGACTTTTGCTCAAAGTGGTCAAAAAATCCGCCATACACAGCCGCAAGCTGATGGCTATTTTCACCCGTATCCAGTAGTTGGGCACGCGGCCAAGCAAAACGCATCGCCTTCGAGTAACCGCTTAGGGCCCCCATATCGGGAGCGTCCGCACCCTGTACTTCGAGGTATTGAGCCACCGCGAAATCAAACTCGCTGGCCGCTCGCAAGGCCGCCGTTGCTCGCTGCATGCGAAACGTTTGACGAAACTTGCCGTCATGCTCCCTCAACTCTGCCAAAGCGGCCTCGTAGTCATTCGGATTACCGAGCAAAGCTACACGCTCGACCGCCCAAGCCGCAGCTCTGATCGTTTCTACGATTCCACGGTCGAAAGCGCCTAGAGCAGCCTTCCAGGACATAAATGACCGCCCCGCCGATTCCACGTCTATAAAATTGGCCACCACTAGAGAAACGCCTTGTTCCTTGTCAGAAACGAGGGCTGCCGCGGCTTCGCACTTCACCTGTTGGAATTCGATTCCTTTACTGCGGATCGCTTCGCCAGCGATTTCGTTGGCCAGAACCTCGAAGCCGAACTCGTTCACCAGTCGCTCTGCTAGAACCGCAACACCGGAAAGATCTTTCACTACCAACAACGCTCGTTTCACCATGCCCTTTATCTCGCGACCGACTCCAACTCCCTCAAGCCTAATCCGTTTGCTCGCACTCCCCAACGACTATCTCACATAAACGGGTCCGCTAAATTCTGTTTTCCTATTGAACTCCCGCCGGGCCCCGCTGAGATTCCCCGCCACCCGCGCATCATGCAACTAACGACACAGCCTAATACGACCATACACAACGCGTTCGCCCACTGCATCGTCGGGGGCTGCTAGCCTATGGAAAGCAGCCCATCCGAAGAACTTGACGGTCTCATCGTGCGACTCGACGACCTGCGCTACCAATACGGAGGTCCGAACGTACCGCCCGAGACACCCCATGTATTCATCTATTTCATCACCATTGAAAACCAGTCGGAGCGTACCGTTACTCTGCTCGGCCGTAAGTGGATCATCCAAGACGTGGAGGGCGAAACCCTAGTGGTCGAAGGCGACAAGATAGTCGGTGAGGAACCTGAACTCATACCTGGGGAGAGCTTTTCCTACAACAGCTTCCATATCGGCTCCTGCAATGCCACTGCCCACGGCAGCTTCCACGGACAGGACTCATTCGGAAACAAGATCCATTGCCTGATCCCTATCTTCGAATTGGCGATCCCCGAAACCGACTGAGTGTAATCAGGGAGAGATCCGCTTGACCTCGCTCCCGCCACTATAAAGATCGGCTTTATTTTACCGGCTACGCCTTAACCGAAAACCACGAGTCACTGCAAGCCACTTGCAATTTCTACCAAACTCATGAGCAACATCCTCTTCGGCCTCGCCGATAAACAATGGATTTGGGTCGCCACGGTTGTTTTCGCCTCGACCTTCGTTCTCGGTAGTTACTCAGCCCTTAAGCTGCGTCGAAAAACAGGGCGCCCCTATATCCTCGGGCTCGTCACCTTCGGCTGGGTACTGCAAACGATCGGGCTCTACGCACGCGGTTTACAGTATGGAGGTTGCCCCCTCTCCAACCAGTTCGAACTGGTTCAATTCATGGTCTGGTCTGCCATCGCTATCTACATTTTCGTCGGACCTGCTTTCCGCGTCAGCCTACTCGGAGTTTTCACTTCTGGCTTCGCCTGTATCTTTTCAATCCTCTCCCTCGTGCTACAACACTGGGACAATCCCAGCCGCGAACCGATCTTTGGCGACTCTCCGTGGATTGAAACCCATGCTGCTCTCGCTCTTTTTAGCTACGGGGTTTTTGGAGTGCTCACCCTCACCTCGGCCATGTATCTGCTGCAAAGCCGCAGCTTGAAAACGAAAAACGTAGTGGGCGGACTCTTTCCATTCCTGCCCTCAATCGTCGAACTAGTCAGTATCAACCGCCGGCTCCTCCTCATGGGTTTCGTGATCCTGACAGTGTCATTAGCGATTGGGTACAAATACTTCATTCAAGATTTAGATTCCGTACTGACCATTAAGTTAGCAGCCACCATCGCCGTCTGGCTCGCCTACGCTGCTACCCTTTTGCTTCGCCAAAAATTCTCCCTTTCTACCAAAAAGTTCGCTTGGGCCTGCATCGGCATCTTCGTAGCCGCCCTCCTCTCGCTCGCAGCTGTCAACCGAAGCACGCAACCCAACGGTTCGCACGCTTCCCTAGCCACGGAGCATTCTCAAGACGCCCCATGAGCCGCGAGCACGACTCATTTTCCGTAATCAGCATCAATCACGAAGTCGCGCCTCTAGAAGTGCGTGAGCGTTATTCGATGGATGATACCAAGGTGGGTGCCTTGTATGCCAACTTGCGGGCTAATTCTCAAATCTCCGAATCTCTCGTGCTGAACACATGCAATCGCTTCGAGCTCTACACCGAAACCGGAGAACACGCGTCCGAGCAATGCGTGCTCGAAACCTTGGCAAAGGCTTACCAAGTAGACATCGAGGATCTCAAGGCCCACCTTCATCTACGATCGGGCCGCGACGCTGTGCAGCATCTCATAGAAGTCGCTGCAGGTCTTCGCTCGCAAATAACTGGAGAGGCCGAGATTTTCGGCCAAGTAAAAGCCGCCTACGCCGTGTCGCAAGATCACGGATACGCGGGCAAGACCATTAATCGGGTCTTTCAGAAAGGGTTCCAAGCGGCCAAACTGATTCGCAATACCACTCCGGTCGGACAAGGCCAGATCAACATCGCCAATGTCGCAGTGGATCTAGCAGGTAAGATTTTTGGCGATCTAAATGCCGCCGCTGCACTATCGCTCGGCACCGGAGAAATCGGGGAAAAAACGGTCAAAGCCTTGCGCAGCCGCGGGGCGGAGACATTTGGTGTCGCCAGTCGCAGTCAAAAGCGCGCTGAAGAAGTCGCCCGAGAGTGGGGAGGAATTCCTCGCCTTCTACAAGACTTGGAAATGTATTTGCCTGAGTATGACATCGTCATTGCATCCGTCGGGGCTGACGAAGCAGTGATAACCCGGCAAATAATCAAGCGGTGCTTTGCTCGCAGAAAAGGCCGGCCATTGTTTCTCATCGACCTGGGACTACCTCGCAACATCGAGAAGGGCTGCGAAGATTTTGATAACGTCTTCCTCTACAACTTAGACGACCTCGCGACCATCGCCGACGAAAACCTTGCCCAAAGAAAACAAGCCGTCGTCGACGCGAGGACTATCGCCGAGCAGAAATCCGAGTTCATCTGGAACGCTATCGTAAAACGTCGCGAACACGAAAAAGGGTAGATTCCCCGCGTTCGAAGCGAAACCTCTCACATCCCGTTGAAGACGGAATTAGTTACCTAGAATTCGGTTCGAATCGCTGAGGTATATGCCCTTCAAGTTCATGTCGAGCGCTTGCGGGTTCGGCGAGTTCTTCATGCCGGTCTTCTTGCTGATCTTACCTTCTTTGATCAAACGAGAGAGCTCCTTGTTGAAGGAACGTGAACCGCTGTCCGCCGAAACATCGAGCAAGGTGCCAACCTTGTCGAAGCGACCTTCGCGGATAGTCGTACGCACCGTTGAGTCACCGATCAAAATTTCTTGCGCGGGCACGCGACCGTCGCCTTCGAGGTTAGGAAGTAGCTTTTGCACGATGATACCACGTAAGGTCTCAGACAACTTACGCTGCACGAGATTGTGCTGCTCTGCGGGAAAGTACTCGAAAAGGCGCGTGATCGCCTGCTGGGCGCTGGCTGCGTGCAGCGTAGTGAAAACGAGGTGGCCGGTTTCCGCGGCGGCAAGAGCGGTTTCGAAAGTCTCCTTGTCGCGCATTTCTCCGATCAAGATCATATCTGGATTTTGGCGGAGGACTGCCTTCAGAGCCTTCTGGAAGCTCGGGGCGTCGATCCCCACTTCGCGTTGCTGGAAGACCGACTTGGAATCGATAAAGTTGAATTCGATCGGGTCTTCCAAGGTCACCACGTGCTTATCCATGTTGTGGTTGATCCAATTCAACAAGCACGCGAGAGTCGTAGACTTGCCGGAACCCGTAGCGCCACAAACGAAAACAATGCCGTCCTTCTTTTGGGCAAGATTCAACAGAACATCTTGATCAAGAGCCAGATCCTCGAAATTTGGAATCTTGCTCTTGATGTGGCGAAATACGATGCTGACCGTGCCGCGCTGCAAGAAAGCGTTTACGCGAAAACGTCCCGCGCGCTCGAGGAAGTAAGCGAAGTCAACCTGCCCCTCCATTTCCCAAGTGTCCTTGTAGTTGCTCGGTACATTGTCATCGACAAACGCGAGAACCGTCTCGCCATCTATCGGCGGCATTTCGACCGGCTCCAAGTTACCGTGCAGGCGCAGGTAGCCAGGTTTGTCGCTTTTCACGACGATGTCGGAAGCGCCGTTGTCGACAGCGAGATAAAGAAGTTCGTCGAAGATTTCTGAAGCCATTATTCTAAAGTGTCTGCGGGTCGGAGAAAAGAGCCTCCCTATAGGTATAGGGTTGACCGTCCTTATAAATCGGCTTGGAACTCGAATCCTTCACTTTCGAATTATGAGCGCACAAAAGTATACCGGATCAATGACCGCACTAGCGACCCCTTTCCTCGGAGACGGGTCCTTAGCAGAGGCCGATCTGAAAAAATTGGTCGAAGCCCAAATTCAGGCGGGAATCAACGCGCTCGTGCCGGTTGGAACCACTGGAGAGTGCCCCACCCTTAGCCACGCAGAGCACGAACGCGTCGTGGAGCTGACAATCGAAACCGCCGCTGGTCGCGTACCCGTGATCGCTGGTGCCGGTTCGAACTCGACTCGGGAAGCGGTTTCCCTTACCAAGGCCGCCCACAAGGCCGGAGCCTCTGGGATGCTACACGTTGCACCTTACTACAACAAGCCGAGCCAAGAAGGTCTATTTCGCCACTTCTCCGCCATCGCGGAGGCGACGGACCGCTCCATCGTTCTCTACTCGATTCCTGGACGCTGCGGAATCCAGATCGACGTCTCCACCGTCGAGCGCCTCCTCGCCAAGTTTCCGCACGTCAACCACATCAAGGAAGCGGGAGGCAGCGTCGAGCGTGTCGACGAACTCAAGAAGGCCATGGGCGACGATCTCGTGGTCTTAAGTGGCGACGACAGTCTCACCCTGCCCTTCATTTGCGCTGGAGCCGAAGGCGTTATCTCAGTCGCCTCCAACGTGATTCCCAACGAAGTCGTAGCTCTCGTAAAGGCTTCACTTTCTGGCGATCTGAAGGCCGCCAGCGCCTGGCACCAAAAGCTCTTTCCGCTTTTCAAGAACCTATTCATCGAGCCCAACCCAGTTCCGGTTAAGGCATGCATGGTAAAGGCTGGGCTTTTCGAAACCGGACGCGTCCGTCTCCCCCTCTGCGGCCTCCAGCCTGAAAACAAGGAGTTAATCCTCTCCATTTTCGGTGCCTTGCAGGCAGAACTATCCGCTCAAGCGTAGAATCCTGCCATGTCACTAAAGATTTGCATTGTTGGCGCCAATGGGCGCATGGGCCAAGCTATCGCCGAAGCGACTGAAGAAGCAGGGCACACAGTCATCGCCAAAGTCGACCAAGGCGACGACCTACGCGCCGGGATCGAAGCGGCTGACGCTGTGATCGACTTCTCCTTCCACACGGTCACAGAATCGGTCTTCAGCACAGCTGCGGAGCTCGGCAAACCTGTCGTTTGCGGTACTACTGGGCACAGCCAGGAAGAAAAAGCCAAGCTTCTGGAGATAGCATCTAAGACCCCCACCGTTTGGGCTGGCAACTTCTCGATCGGAGTTAACCTCCTTTGCTACCTTGTGGAAAAAGCCGCTGAAATTCTACCGCTCGACTACAATGCCGAGATTGTTGAGATGCACCATCGCCTTAAGAAAGACGCTCCGAGTGGAACGGCTCTGATGCTCGCTGAAACCGTTCTCGAGCCGCGCGGCCTCAACCACGACGATCTACGCCACGGGCGGGAGGGAATCACAGGAGAACGTACTGAGCGAGAAGTCGGAATGCACTCCCTGCGAGGCGGCGATGTCGTGGGCGACCACACCGTTATTTTCTCTGACGTCGGCGAACGTGTAGAACTCACCCACAAAGCCTCGAGCAGAGCGATCTTCGCCCGAGGAGCTGTACGGGCTGCCGCTTGGTCAGTCGGCAAGAAACCTGGAATCTACGGCATCCGCGAGGTACTCGGACTCGCCTAAGAGTACGCCGATGATCGTATCCATCGAGGGAATACTGGAGCGGGCCACGCCCCTTACCGCTATTATTAATGCTGGCGGGCTCGGCTACTTGGTGAACATACCAGTGTCCACAGCCGCCAAGCTCCCAGCGAATGGCGAAAAGGTTAAGCTGCACACTCACGCAGTCTATCGCGAAGACTCCCAGTCACTTTACGGGTTCGCTCAGGAGGAAGAACGCAATTTCTTCCAGCTCCTTATCGAAAAGGTTTCTGGTGTCGGCCCAAAGGTCGGCATCAGCATGATGAGCAAACTGGATCTTCCTTCGCTCATATCTGCGATCGGCAATGAGGATTCGGTGTTACTGGCCAAGACTCCCGGCATCGGTAAGAAAACTGCGGAGCGAGTCATTATCGAGCTCAAGGACAAGATTGGCACCTTTGCTCGCGCATCGAGCACGAATCAGCTTCAAGGTTTGGCAACCGACGCTGGCACAGCGGCGAACTATGGTTCCAACCATACCGATGATGCTATTCTCGCTCTACTCGCACTCGGCTACAAGCAGAGCGACGCCTCCAAAGCCGTCGGCAAAGCTGTCGATGCTCTCGGACCCAACGCCTCGACTGAAGCTCTCATCAAAGCAGCTCTCGGATAAATGGGACCGAATAGCGTTTTGCCCGACGCGTAGCTTCAGCAGCTCAACAATTCCCGCGGCTTCGAGAAAAAATAAAAAACGCAGGCGTCTCAGCCTGCGTCTTATCGGCAACAGTGGATAGCTGCTGTCTAAAGTTCTGCCTATGGCTTGGCGGCCACGTTGGTCGCAGCTGCTCTGCCTAGCTCATAACGGACGTTTTCACCCTCTGAATCGAATGCAGATCCGACGGATTGAACCGTAAAAGTCGCCTCGACGGCATCCTGTAAACTCACTTCCTCGTGTGCAAAAGTCGATGTCTCCACCGCATCGCCGAAAGTGAAAGAGCGTTTCTTCCAAACGTCTTCTATTTGCTTGTCCTGGACTACGGTGAAACTCGCAAATTTGACGTCAGACTCGCTTCCGAAATTGTGAGGTTCACCACTCCGGCCGAATGCACCGTCCAAGTCGAAAGAGACAGGAACGAGCCTATCACCGAGTAAAACGGTGCGGCCGTTGAGTTCGTTGACATCCATCACACGAAGCGGCTCCGAGAAATCGGCGTTGACGCTCTGTGCAGCGGGTGTCGCCATTGCTAGTTCGCCATCGAGACCGTTGAGCAAGGGCGATAGATTTCGTGCCGCAAGTAGCAACAGAGCGACCGCTGCCGCCATCCCACCATAGGCGTAAACTTTTTGACGCCACTGCCCGACCGCCTTCGGGGCGGAAAACTTGTCACCCAGCTGCGAGCAAGCGTTAAAGAGCTGACAGTACTGGACGTAGATCCGATGGTAATCGGGATTCACGCGAATTTCCGCTAGGAGCTCCTCCGATTCCTCGGGAGACAACTCCTCGTCTAGGTGTAGGTTCAAGCGTTCGACGAATTCCTGCTTGTTCATAAAAGTTCGTGTCCCATTTTTTCGCGGAGACTTTCGCGAGCGCGGGCGATTCTGCTTTTGACGGTTCCAATACTGATTTGCAACTCATCAGCGATTTCTTCGTAGGTGAGATTCTTCACATTCCGCATGACCAAGGCTTCGCGGTGCTTCTCGTTCAAGAGCTGCATCGCAGCAGCGACGCGATCTTTAAACTCGTTAGTGATAGCGATATCCTCTGGAGATTCTACATCGGCGGGGAAGACCTCCGCCAAAGTGGTGGTCGACTCGGAGGCGATCGGCTGATCAAACGAAATCGACTTGTCACGCTTGCGACGCCACCAATACCAGTAGCGATTGCGGGCAAGGTTAGTGGCGATCTGGTAAAGCCAGGTCGAGAAGCTAGAATCACCGCGGAAGTTCTCCAACCCCCTATGGGCTCGGATAAATGCGTCTTGAGTAACTTCTTCCGCGTCTTGGGTATTACGCAAAAGCTTGTGCACCATCGCATAAATGCGATCCCAGTATCGAGAAACCATTTCTTCAAAGGCCGATTCATCTCCGGCCTTGAATCGCGCTACCAGCGCTTTGTCTAAGGCGACTTCTTGAGCTTTAGTTGACATAGCAGTTGTCGCTTTGGGACGTTGTTTATCAGCAATTGTTCCCATTTTTTCCCTTTCTTCCAAGTTTTTTCAAGATCCTCCTTTTCAGGAACTTATCATTCCAGATCACCGCCCCTCAGCGGTTCGGAGGAAACATCCCACGTTTTTAAATTTTGATCCAATCACTTGCCGCTTCTAGAGAAGAAGTTACGGCAGGCTTCTTTGAGGCTTATACGTGCGAACAGCGTGCTCGGTTGCTCAAATTAAGAGCGAAACCATAGTCGAGATTGCGATTAACAGCAACTCCTGAAAGTTGTAAATTTGGACTTGCCATCCCTTTATGCACATCCTGTATTCCCCAACTTCCGAACGCCCTCTGGGCGCTGATGGGTCGATAGCTCAATCGGTAGAGCAGTTGCCTTTTAAGCAATTGGTTCTGGGTTCGAGTCCCAGTCGGCCTACCAAAAAGCCCTTGCTAGCCAAACGGTTGCAAGGGCTTTTCTGCGGGAGGGCACTGGCAACGCTCACCCCTAATCGTGTTTCCATCCCATCGTCTCGCAAATGTTGAATACGGCACCCTCGCCCGCGCCCACGCCATTGATGATAAGAACTATCATATTCGGAAATTCAGGCTCAGGGAAATCAACCCTAGCCCATCGCCTTGCTTCCTCAGAGAGAGTCGAGCATCTCGATCTGGATACCCTAGCCTGGAAAGAACCTGGGGTCCGTCAAGATATCGAGCTGAGTACAGCTCAAATCGTAAATTTCATTTCGCGAAACGAACAATGGGTGATCGAAGGCTGCTACGCTTCGTTGATCGAAGCGGCGATCGAGCACGCCCGAGAGATTATCTTCCTCAATCCGGGAACGGAGTCCTGCCAAAATAACTGCCGCTCTCGCCCTTGGGAGCCCCACAAATACGCCAGCAAGGAAGATCAGGATAAGAACTTGGCGATGCTACTGGATTGGGTCGCGCAGTACCCTACCCGTGGTGACGAGTTCTCTCTCGCAGCCCATCAGGAATTGTTCGCCTCATTCTGTGGAAAAAAGCACGAACTCAAGTCTAACGAAGAGGCGCAGTCGTTTACCTGCGGCTAGTCAGCACTGCTTCTTTCCGGCTTATCTAGGACCAATGCCCCTGGAAAGTCGGAAGCTTGATCACCACCAATCTGTCCGAGACGCTTGTTCCTGCGATGCGCACTTGGCTTTCGCAGCGGTACGAAATCCCCACCCATATCTTCCATCATAGCGTAAAGCCGATTCTCCATTTCGAGGATTTGCTCTTCGTAATTAGGATCATAAATAAGGTTATGCTGTTCGGTTGGGTCCGCTCGGATGTCAAAGAATTCATCCGTGTCCCACAGTCCATAGTAAGTGGTATATTTGAAACGGTCGCCGCGAAGGGAAAACTGAGTAGGCGTTTGCGGGAAGTTCTTTTCCCAATAGTAGACATAGAGAAAATAGTCACGCCAAGGAATCTCTCTTCCCTCAGCTAAGGGTATGAAGCTCTCCCCATCCATATGTCGCGGCTTTTTCAACCCCATCGCTTCCATAACCGTGGGGGCGATGTCGATATTAGCTACTACTTCTTCGACCTCTGACCCCGCCTCAAAGAGTTCTGGGCACTGCATGAGCATGGGTACACGAATCGAGGTTTCGTACGCAACCCGCTTGTCTATCAGGCCATGCTCACCGAACATGAAACCGTTGTCGCCCATATAGATCACCAGAGTTTGATCGTAGATCCCCATCTCCTTGAGCTTATCGAGCACGGCGCCGACACTATCGTCAACCGAACTCAGAGCCTCGCAATAACGTCGATAGAGGTAGTCGATGTCGGCATCGCTGTGGTAAGGAAAGTCCACCCCATGCCAGCTATTCCTCTGGTCGAGCAACCAACGCGGACGATTAAGAGAATTCTCAGTTAATTTTCTTTCGCTAGCCGGTTTCTCAAAAGGCTTGTCGCCAAATGAGCCTTCGTACTTGGGCTCTGGAGTGAAATTCGAATGAACTGCCTTGTGCGATAAATAGAGGAAGAACGGCTCTTCTTGGTCCTTTTGCTGATCTAGAAACTCTAGAGCTTGTTCCGTAAGAAATGTGGTGATGTACCCATCCTGAGGAACACGCTGACCGTTCTTGTTGAGCGTGTAGTTCTCGTTCGGCGGATAATAATGACCCTGCCCTCTGAAGCTAACCCAGAAGTCGAAGCCAGGACGCGGATCGTCGTTGTGCGCGCCCATGTGCCATTTTCCTACGAAACCAGTCTTGAAACCTGCCTTCTGCAAATACTGAGGAAAAAAGAGCGTACCCTCCGGCACCAGCCGCTGGTTGTCGATCACTTGGTGTCGAAAGGTGTATAGCCCCGTCAAAATAGAAGCCCGGCTTGGAGAGCAAAGCGAGGTCGTGACGAAAGCATTCTTCAAATGCACTCCATTCGCCGCTAAACTGTCGAGATGCGGGGTCTCCGCGAAAGGATGCCCCATAAAACTCATCGCGTCGTAGCGGTGATCGTCAGACAAGATAAATACCACATTCCGCTTACCTGCTCCGTCCATGTGTGCCGGTAATACGTCAGCCGGAACCGGCGATACAGACGTATAAGCTAGCGACGAACAAACAGATAGGAAGCTTAGGATGCAGAGGTAAACTTTCATGACTAAACAATGGGGCAAATGGAACACTTCGAAGCTACACTTCAACAAACGGAGGGGCAAAGGGAAGCTGACTCTTTCAGAAGACCCTCGCCCCAAACATTCATTCGAGAGAAACCGTACTTGCTCGTATCCAATTTTTTAAACAACGGTAACAATTTCAATTATCGACGTTCCTCATGACCGGTGCGACTCGCCCGCCGAATAATCTACGCGATCGTAGTAAATCGTCTTCGGCCGCGACTCCTCCTTACGATGACGCTCTTCGCTCTGAGCCCGGTATTCTTGCGGCGAAATTCCTAGGAATTTCTTGAAAACCCTGGCGAAGTACGCCGGATCCGAAAAGCCGCTCGACCACGCGATTTCGGATACATAAAGAGGTGTGGTCTGCAGGGCCAAAGCCGCTCCTTCAATCCGAATCCGTTGGATGTAGTGGGTCAGCTTCTCTTCCGTCTGGGTATTGAAAAGATGGGACAAGTAATCGGGCGAGCACTGCAGCCGCTCCGCCAGCATCTTCACGTTGAGCTCCGTGTTTGAAAGCTGCTCACGGATCAGCCACTTCGCTTGGAAGACCTTACCGATGTCCTGGTTAATTCCCTCGTTCCCGCTCTCAACTAGGCCCTTTAACATCGCGAACAGCGCAATGCTAAGCCCCTTCACCACGTGATCTCGAGTGGATCCGCTCTTGAAGCTATTCTCGACGAGACCGTTGGTCAGACTTAGAAACACGTCCAGATTCGGAGCATCGTAGAACTCTATCACGTCGATCTCCGGCTTACCCCGCTCGACCTCGAACGCCAAGTGCACGCTGATTGCGTTACTGTAGAAGCCCACAACCAAATTCCTGAACGCCCCTTTTTCAGAAGAAATCCTTTCGTGATGAGGAACCCCTGCCGGCATGATGCAAGCCTCTCCCGGACGCACGGTTACCGTTTCGCTCGGTACTTTGAACTCCGTCCAACCACAAATCTGCACGAATACCTCCGGCTTAAAGTGGTAGTGCATTCCCGCACGTTTCTGCAGGCGCCCCTCGGCGCTGGGAACCTTCAACTTTAACTGGTTGTATTCCGATTCCCGAACACAACGACTTAAGGTCTCGATAATCTCGATACGGTTAGCTTTCGACAGAGGACTGCCAATTTGGCTTCTGGTTTTTGCTGCAGTTGAAGGCTTGGGGTCGCTCATGTGCGTTCGAAGCGGAATTGGGGTAACGAGCCGTTAAATCGGAATCCATAGATACCTATCAACACGCTTTATGCAATGCTGGCTGTAGCTCGACTTATGGAGGCCATTCATTTGAAGAGTAAATGGTCTTTTTTTCTTGATAACAAGGTCAGCGAACCTAAATCTCCTCCTAACTTAGCAAACTCGACTTTGATACGAGTCATGCAACCAGCTCCTCAACGTCACTCCTCCAAATTTTCCCTCTCAAGGCTTTGCCCCCCACGTTGGCGGTTGCCAGTCATCCTCGCTTGCGGAGCTCTCTTCGGACTGAACATCGTTCTGTTGCGAGTTTCGAACGCGACCTCCTACCTCTCCGACGACCCCAAAGCCTGTGTCAACTGCCACATCATGACGCCCCAGTTCGCGACTTGGGAGCGAGGCAGCCATGCCCGCGTCGCCACATGTAACGACTGCCACGTCCCTCACGACAACGTTCTCAACAAGTACTACTTCAAAGCCAAGGACGGCGCGCGACATGCCTTCATGTTCACCTTCCATCTGGAACCACAGGTCATCAAGGTTCATGAGCCAGGCATGGGCGTAATCCAGCAAAACTGCATCCGATGCCACGAGCACCTGCTCGACGAAGGCACTCACCTCGCGATCTCGCTCGCCCAGGCAGAAACCGGGCAAGGAAAACTCTGCTGGGATTGCCACCGCGAAACCCCGCACGGCAAAGTCAATAGCCTTTCATCCGCAGAGTGGGCGCGTACGCCTGATCTCGATTCCGTGATGCCAGACTGGCTGCACGGACAACTTTCCGACCAATCCCCTTCCGAAAATGAACCAGCAAAATAAGAAAACCGGCAATTCCAGCATGGGCTGGATTCTCTTCCTCTCGACCCTTGTAGGTGTCGCCATTGTCGGCTTCCTCATCACCACCGTCATGGAACGACGCGGCGAAGCCAAGCAAGCCAAGATGACCAATCCGATCGGCGAGTGGGAACCACGAAACGAAGTTTGGGGAGCTAACTTCCCAAGGGAATACGAGACTTGGAAAAAGACACTCGAGACCGACTTCAAGTCAGCTCACGGAGGCTCGGCCAAAACCGACTATTTAGAAGAATATCCGAATCTTGTCGTATTGTGGGCTGGATACGGATTCTCCAAGGCCTACGAGCAAGGCCGGGGCCATGCTTACGCTGTCGAAGACATCCGCGAAACCTACCGCACCAACGCTGGCATGCCAGCCACCTGCTGGACCTGCAAAAGTCCTGACGTTCCTCGCGTCATGAACGAACTCGGCGTCGCTGAATACTACGACGCAACTTGGTTCGATCGCGGCGACCAAATCGTCAACGCCATCGGCTGCCAAGACTGCCATGATCCGAAGAACATGAACCTTCGCATTTCCCGCCCTGCGCTGGCGGAAGCGTTCAAGGCCCGCGGAGACGACATCAACGAGGCGACCCATCAGGAAATGCGTTCGCTCGTCTGCGCCCAATGCCACGTCGAATACTACTTCGAAAAGGAGCCAGCCAAGTACCTCAAGTTCCCTTGGGAAAAAGGCTTTTCCGCCGAAGCCATGGAGGCTTACTACGACGAGCTCGATTTCAAGGATTGGACCCACAAACTCTCCCGAGCCCCCATGCTCAAGGCCCAACACCCAGACTATGAGCTCTACATGACAGGCGTGCACGGCCAACGCGGCGTCTCCTGCTCCGACTGCCATATGCCTTACAAGAATGAAGGAGGTGCCAAATTCACCGACCACCACGTGCAAAGCCCCCTCAACAACATCGCCAACTCCTGCCAAGTTTGTCACCGTGAGTCCGAAGCCACGCTCATGACCGACGTCTACTCTCGCCAAAACAAGGTTATGGAACTCCGCGGTATCGTCGAAGGAATGCTGGCAAAGGCGCACATCGAAGCGAAAGCCGCTTGGGACGCTGGCGCCACGGAGGAAGAGATGAAAGCTTCCCTCACCCACATACGACACGCCCAATGGCGGTGGGACTGGGTCGCCGCTGCAAACGGAGCCGGCTTCCACGCACCAAACACCGCCCTGCAAGTCCTCGGCACAGCCATAGAAAAAGCAGGCGCCGCTCGACACGAGATCGCTCGCGTCCTCTGGAAACACGGCATCACCGATGAGATCGAAATGCCCGACATCTCCACCAAGGACAAAGCTCAACGCTACATCGGCCTCGACCCCGACGAGCTCAAAGCCACCAAGGCAAAACATCGCGAAGAGCTATTTCCCGAATGGGATCAAAAAGCCGCCGAACGCCAAGAAGCCATGGGTCTTCCCGACAACGTTTCCGACAAAAAGAGCATCTACTAACACGGTTCAAGAATCCTAAAGGGCTGCTCGCAATCGACGCGCGCAGCCCTTTTTCTTAAGCCAGTGAGTTCCGTGGTTAAAAAGCAACTACAAGAAAAAACGCACCCAGTACGCTCCGACTACTTAATCGCTGCCGCGATCTGCGTGTCTACGAGTCTTTTCGCTTGCGGTTTATCGATCTACCAAGACGGAGCTCCGCTCGTAGCTCCACCCTGGCCTACCAACGCCATTCTTCTCGTGCTCGTTTCAGCCTGGCTTTTTTTCATCGGACTCAAAGGCCAACGCTTCGCGCCTACCCGACTCCTAGGTGGCCTGCCATTCGCACTCTGTGTCATCGCCCATTTCTTCCTTTGGGTGCTTGTCGCCGGGATACTACCTGCCAGCGATGGCTCGCAACTGCCCGAAATCGTGCGTCTGCTAGGACTCTCGCACCCGATAACGTCGATTCCATTTAACGCAGCCCTTATCCTCTTCCTGCTAAACCTCGGCCTCGCTACCGCGGGACGACTCACGAAACTCAAGAAGGCTCGCCTCAAATTCTACGTCAGCCATGGAGGCATGTGGCTGCTCATCGCTGCCGGCCTACTTTCATCCAGCGATCTCGAACGCTGGGAGCTCATAGTCTCCGAGGGCAACGCCACTGCACAAGTCAGTCGTGGTGACGGTTCCGAAACACGATACCTGCCATTCGGTGTCCTGCTCTCTGACTTCAGTATCGAATTTTTCACGACACAACTCACTCTCGTCGATATCGAGGAAAAGGTAATCATCTGGCAAAAAGGCGAACCCCTCATCGACCTCGAAACTGGAAACACTTCCTCGATCCGCGGCTGGGAGGTCGAAGTCTTGCGAAGCTTTCCCGGAGCCCTGCCACAGGGCGACGGCTACCAAGCTTCCGATTCTCCTTACGCACCCCCAGCTGTAAAACTGAGAGCCACTCACCTAGCATCTGGCAAGACACTCGAAGGATGGACGACCTGCGGAAACGACCAAGTCCCCACTCAAACAATTCTAGCCGAAGGCAGCGACTTCCGCTTCGCCATGGCCCTGCCCCGTCCCAAACGTTTCGCATCCGAGATCACCATCCTAAAAAGTGGCGATGAGCCCTACTCCGTCACCGTCGAAGTCAACAAGCCAATAAAAATCGACGGTTGGGAACTGAACCAACTTTCATACGACGAAACAGCTGGCAAAGCCTCCCGATGGTCGGTGTTGGAAGCTGTAAGAGATCCTTGGATACCCATCGTATATACCGGCATTGCACTCCTCGCATTCGGAGCGATCTTGCACCTGCTCGATCGAGTGATCGCTAAACGAGGTGAACACGGAGGGTCAAAGAAGTGAACCTCATCCAAACGTTTCCCTTCACCGCCGGCTTTGCTCTCGCAGCTTGGGCTCTCGGCCTTGCTACACTTCCCCGTAAACGCCTTCTCGGCACAGCCCTCCTCGCGATTGGTACCCTAACTCTTGGCGGCATTCTTGCCACCATTTGGATTTCCCTCGACCGTCCTCCCCTCCGAACCCTCGGAGAAACCCGCCTTTGGTACGCTTTCCTTCTCCCTATCGCAGCCGGCGTCGTCTGTATCCGCTGGAAAATGACATGGCCAATCTACTACGCCATTCCCTTGGCAGGTCTCTTTCTAGGCATCAATCTCGCCCATCCAGAATCGTGGGACCGCACGCTCATGCCCGCTTTGCGAAGCATACTATTCGTGCCACACGTCTTGGCCTACCTGCTGGCCTACGCCTTTCTATCAGCTGCCTTCGCCGCCAGTATCCGCGGCTGGCGAGCGCCGGCTGGCAGCGATAGGTGCGAGCAAGCCCTGGAGTTTGCCGACCGCTCCGTACAAATCGGCTTCGCATTCCTTACTCTTGGACTCTGCATCGGCGCCGTCTGGGCTAAGGGAGCTTGGGGACACTATTGGGCGTGGGACCCGAAGGAAACTTGGGCTCTCCTAACATGGCTAGGCTACCTTGGGTACCTACATTTTCGTTTGCAGCATCCAAACCAAGCCAAAGAAGCTTTTCTCTTCCTCGGAGCCGCTTGGATAGTGCTCCTGCTCTGCTGGTTTGGTCTCAATCTCATGCCCATCGCGGAGCAAAGTGTTCACACGTACACTCGTTAATATTCTGGCCGCAGAAAAGAATTAGTGCAGGAGTCACGCAAGCACTCGGCGTAGTTTTTCGTAGCGATACCAAAGATATCAAACTCACCTCTCGCATTCCGTGATAAAAGCATTCCTCACTATACTCGGCCTTCTCGGGCTGATCTTCGCAGCGATATTCTTGGTCAAGGCCAAGCAATTTGAAGCAGCGCCACCTATGGCGTTTCCTCCGGCGGTCATCACCACCGCGATCGCAAGCGAGCAAACTTGGGAGCAGACCGTCCGAGCGACCGGTTCGTTCCGGGCCTCTAAGGGCGTAATGGTCTCGGCCGAAGTCGCCGGATCAGTCGCCGAAATCCACTTCGAGTCGGGGCAAGAGGTGAACGCAGGTGACCTGCTCCTGACCCTCGACGACTCTACGGAACAGGCTCAGCTGCGATCCGCTGAAGCCTCCGCCAGTTTGGCCAATGTCAACCTCAAGCGTTCCAGCGAACTGCTCAACTCGCGAACCATATCCCAATCTGAGTTGGACCAGTCCGAAGCCACTGCGTCCCAAGCCAACGCTCAACTAGAGCAAATCAAGGCTGTCCTAGACAAGAAGCGCATCCATGCCCCTTTTTCGGGCACCCTCGGTATTCGATTGGTGGATATCGGCGAATATCTCAGCCCGGGCATCGCTATCGCTTCACTGCAGCAGCTCGACCCCATCTACATAGACTTCAACCTTCCACAAAAGCAGCTTCAGTCCGCCGCCAAGGACTATCCAGTAGAAGTCTCTATCGACTCCTACCCGGACACCACATTCCGTGGCACAGTCGAAGCGACAAATCCCGAGCTCGACACCGTCACCCGAACCTTCCGTGTCAGAGCGATCCTTCCTAACCCGGATCACAAGCTAAGGCCCGGCATGTTCGGCAGCGTGGAGGTCGTCCAGCCCGAGCCGCTGGAGATCGTTGCCATTCCTGCCACTGCCATCTACTATCAAGCCTACGGAAACTCAATTTTCGTTATCAAGGCTAGCGAGGACGGCTCCAGCAAAACGGTCGAGCAGCGCTTCGTCAAACTAGGCAAATCCAAGGGCGATTACGTATCCGTAATCGAAGGGCTGGAACCGGGCGAAGAAGTCGCCACCGCGGGCGTGTTCAAACTCTCAAACGGTCGCGCCGTTGTCGTCGACAACTCCAAGGCTATCGAGCCTTCCCTCAATCCAAAGCCTGACAACGCCTAGCCGGACTCGCTCCCATGAGCTATCATAAAAAAGCCTTCACGGATCTATTCGTCCGCCGGCCCGTCTTGGCGATTGTCGTCAACCTGGTCATCATCATCGCTGGCGGACAAGCCATCTATACCGCGACTCAAGGGGGCGAGGGATTCACCGTCCGCCAGTACCCGAAAAGCGAGAACGCGGTCGTTACCATCAGCACCCCCTACATTGGGGCCGACGCAGAACTGGTACGCGGATTTATTACAGCGCCGCTGGAACGCGCCATCGCAGCGGCCGACTCCATCGACTACTTGGAGTCCACCAGCCAACAAAGCTTCTCCACCATCTCGGCTCGCCTCAAACTCAATGCCGACGCCACCAAAGCGCTCGCGGAGATATCTTCGAAAGTCGACCAGGCCCGAGCCGATCTGCCACCTGAGGCAGAAGTCCCGGTCATCAATATCGAGACTGCCGATAGCGAACGGGCCTCCATGTACCTGAGTTTCCGCTCCGATTCGCTAGATCGAAACGAAGTCACCGACTACCTCGTACGCGTCGTCCAGCCAGCCCTCACTGCCGTAGAAGGCGTGCAACGGGCCGATATCCTAGGCGCCCGCACCTTTGCCATGCGCATCTGGCTCGACCCCGCTAAACTGGCCGCCTTCAACATTTCCGCGTCGGAAGTCCGTGCCTCTTTGTCCGCCAATAACACCTTGGCAGCCATCGGCCAAACCAAGGGCAACCAAATCCAGGTCAAGCTATCTACCAATACCGCCTTGGAATCCGCCGAAGGCTTCCGCCAGCTTGCGATCCGCCAAGAGGGTGCCACTATCGTAAGACTCGAGGACGTAGCTGAGGTCGAACTCGGCGCCGAGACCTACGACACTAACGTCCGCTTCGACGGCGAGGAAGCAGTTTTTATGGGCATTTGGTCCCTCCCCTCTGCCAACTCCCTCGACGTTATCGCCCGCATCCGTGCCGAGATGGCTAACCTCCGCGAGCGCTTTCCAAGCGGCTTCCAAGGCGAAATCGCATACGACGCCACCAAGTACATTGACAACGCCCTCAACGAAGTCGTCACCACGCTAGCTGAAACTCTCCTCGTGGTCGTCCTCGTCATCTTCCTCTTCCTCGGCTCCATCCGTTCGGTTCTGGTGCCGCTGATCGCCATCCCAGTTTCCCTGATCGGGGCCGTGTTCTTGATGCAACTTTTCGGCTTTTCGATTAACCTCATCACCTTGTTGGCCATCGTGCTTTCAGTGGGGCTGGTTGTGGACGATGCCATCGTGATCGTGGAAAATGTGGAACGTCACCTCCGTGAAGGGAGATCCCCGTTCGATGCGGCCCTCATCGGAGCTCGGGAGCTCATAGGCCCCATCATCGCCACCACACTGACCCTGGCGGCCGTTTACGCCCCGATCGCTTTCCAAGGTGGATTGACTGGTTCTCTTTTCCGAGAATTCACCGTCACGCTTGCCGGCGCCATCGTGATCTCCGCCTTCGTGGCCCTCACCCTTTCGCCGATGTTGGCTTCTAAGGTCCTAAATCCGAAAGCCGAGGACAAAGGCCTCACCGGTTTCATCAATCGTTTCTTCGATGGCCTGAAAGAAAAGTACCAAAAACTTGTAGAAGCCACATTACGCACACGCCCTGCTATCTACACAGGTTGGACCTTGGTGACTCTGGCCATTTTCCCACTCTTCATCCTCTCCTCGATGAATACCCAGCTAGCTCCCACCGAAGACCAAGGTATCGTCTTCGGCGTGGTTAGCACCGCCTCGAACTCGTCCATCGAAAACACCTCGCACTACACCGAACAAGCCCAGGAAGCTTTCGAATCGGTTCCCGAGTACGACTACTCTTTCCAGATCACCTTCCCGACCGGCGGATTCGGCGGTATGATTGCCAAGCCTTGGGACGAGCGTGAACGAGATATCTTCCAGATACGTCAGGAACTTATGCCAAAGCTGAGCTCCATTCCCGGCATTACCATTTTTCCGGTTCTACCAGCCGCCCTCCCAGGTGCCGGAAACTTTCCGGTTGAAATGGTGATCGCTTCCACAGCTGACACCAAACAAATCGCAGCCCTCGCCCAAGAAATCGCCGGAAAGGCTGCCAAGAGTGGTCTCTTCGCCTTCCCTCCCGAGCTAGACGTCAAGATCGACGAGCCACAGTCACGCATCGTTTTCGACCGCGACAAAGTTACCGCCCTCGGGCTCGACATGGCCACGGTAGGGCGCGACGTCGCAGCCAATATCGGAGGCAACTACATCAACCGTTACCCGATGGACGGACGCTCCTATAAGGTCATCTCCCAAGTCGAACGCGCCAGCCGACTGACCACCGACGACCTCAACGACATTCAGGTTCGCGGGGCAAACGGCCAGCTCGTCCCGCTCTCCAGCTTCGCGACCATCGTCGACTCCGTCGAGCCCCGCAACCTCAAGCGCTTCAACCAGCTCAATGCCGTCAAGATCACTGGCGTGCCAGCCGCGCCTCTCGACGCCGTGCTAAGCTTCTTGGAAAACGAGGCCCGCCAGATACTACCGCTCGACTACAACGTCGACTACGGCGGTGAATCACGTCAGCTGCGTAAGGAAGGTACAAACTTCCTACCCTCGCTCGGACTGGCATTGGTGCTCATATTCCTGGTCCTGGCGGCCCAATTCAATTCCTTCCGCGACCCGCTCATCATCCTGCTGGGATCCGTGCCGCTGGGCATGTTCGGAGCCTTGCTATTCACCGCTCTGCGAGCTCCGGGTGACCCCTGGACTCCCCACTGGAGCTGGGGTTGGACCACCTCTTGGAACATCTACTCCCAAGTTGGCGTCATCACCCTGCTAGGTTTGGTATCCAAAAACTCCATCCTCATCGTGGAATTCGCGAACTCCTTGCAACGCCAAGGCCGCAACAAGCTCCAAGCCGTATCGGAAGCATCGGCTGTCCGCCTACGCCCGATCCTCATGACCACCGCAGCGACCGTGTTCGGTCACATGATGCTTATCTTCGTGACGGGTGCCGGTGCAGCCGCTCGTAATTCGATAGGACTCGTTCTCGTCTGCGGGATGGCAATCGGAACGCTCTTCACGCTCTTCTTCGTTCCCTCGCTCTACGTACTGCTTGCCAAAGAACACCACGGAAAAGAAGATGCCATTCCAGATCCTAACGCCCAAGCGTAATTCCAGATCACATTTCACTGTTCACCACTTACTCTTTCCTCCCGTGTATCCAAAACTCAAACGCGTAACCGCTAGCCTCGCTGCCTTTTTGGCAACGCTAGCTCCCTTGCAAGCTCAAAAAACTCCCGAGGTTCCAGCCACACTCACGCTGCAAACCACCCTCGAGTTCGCTCTAGAGAACAACTTCGCCATCAAGCAGGCCATCGAAGCCATCAAAGAGCAGGAGGGACTCATTGTCGAAGTGAAGTCTCGAGCCCTGCCAACTGTTGGCCTCAACGCTTCCTATCGCCAGCTCGACGAGGGACTCAGCGAGTCTGATAGCTTCTTCCCAGCAACCACCGAGTCCTGGGGTATCACTCTCACCGCCCGCCAAGCCCTTTATGAAGGCGGAAGCATCCGAGCTGCCTTGGACGTGCAAGATCTCTTGCGAGAGTCTAGTCTTCTCGCTCTCGAATCGACCGTGCTCGACGCCTTGCTCGACGTGCGTACTCGCTACTATGCAGCCCTTCTAGCCCGTGACCAAATCGGCGTCGAAGAGCAAAACATCGAGCTGCTCGAAGAAACTCTCAACAACGCCACGCTCCGCCGCGACGCAGGAGATGTCTCTGATTTCGAGGTACTGCGGGCCGAAGTCGCGCTCGCGAATGCCCAGCCTGCCCTCATCCGTCGACGCGGTGCCTACCGAGTGGCTATCGAGCAGCTGCGCCAGAGCATGGGCTACCAAAACTACCGTCGCGATTCCCAAAATCTCGAACGCGTCCCAGAACTCACCGATGCCCTTGTCTACAATCCAATCGAATACGATTTGCAGGAAGGCCTAGATCTCGCGCTGGAAAGCCGCGCCGAACTCAAACAATTGGAGGCTATAGCAAAAGCTCGGGAGGCCGGACTCGAGATTGCGAAATCCGGACTCAGGCCTTCGCTCGATCTTGTCGGTACATACGGCAAGCAGCGCTCAAATTTCTCCTCCAGCTTCGACGACGGACCAGACGGCTGGACCATCGGAGTAGAGGCTAACTGGAATATCTGGGACGGACGCAAGACCCGTGGGCAGCGTATCCAAGCACGTTCCCAACTCGAGCAAGCACGCATCCAGCAACAATCCTACCGCCTCGGAATCGAGGTCGAAGTCCGACAAGCGATATCCGCGCTCCAAGAGGCGGACCAGCTCGCCCAAGCCGCTGTTAAGGTTGTTGCCCAGGCGGAGGAAGCCGTACGCATGGCGGATAGCCGTTTCGAGACAGGCTCCATCAGCCAGCTGGACGTTTTGGAAGCTCGTGTCGCCCTAACCGAGGCCCGTACCAACGCCCTAGCTGCAAATTATCAGCACCTCGTAGCGGTGGCCCAGTACCGCCGCGCCCTCGGCCGGGAGTCAATCTCCCGCGAGTCCTGGCCCAGTGCCGAGTAGTCTGGAGGGGAGGCAGACACGCAGTCTGCTGCAACTCTTCTTGATCGGGGGTAAAAGAGCAAAGAACCTCAGCGAGAATTCAAAACCTTCGCTAAATGTTTGCCCATTTGGGACGATCCCTGTTTAGAGTAGACTCAACAGGCACCACGACTCTTGCTGCCATTCCCCACATGAATACCAGCGTAATCCAAATCTCTGTTAAAGGCGTCATGCCCACCGTTAACGGCTGTGCCGTGTTCTTGGGCAATGAAGACAAGGTATTCGTCATCTACGTAGACCATAGCGTGGGCAATGCCATCTCAATGGCTCTGAACGGAGTCAAAAAAGAGCGCCCCCTCACCCACGACTTGATCTCCTCCATGCTGATCGGTCTTGAGGCAAAGATCACCCGCATCGTGATCAACGATGTCGAGGAGAGCACCTTCTTCGCCCGCATCTTCATCGAGATGAGCAATGAAGTGGATACCAAGATCATCGAGCTCGACGCGCGGCCCAGCGACTCTATCGTACTTTCACTGCAAAACAATGTGCCGATATACGTGGCAGAAAAAGTCTTCAACTCCACCGAAGACATGTCCTCCATCCTCGAGCGCGTGCTCAAGCAGCAAAACGAGGAGTCGAACGACTAGTAGCGACCTCGACGCATCGCTTTGATCAAAGCATAGGTTAGAAAGAAAAGATCAGTTGTGTTTCAATGTGGAATCCTATCCGATGGACCACCTATGAAAACGATGACCTGCCATCAATTGGGCGGAGCCTGCGACGAAACCTTCCGTGCCGAAACTTTCGAGGAGCTTACAGAGCTTAGTAAAGCCCACGGGATGGACATGTTCCAGAAACAAGATCCAGCTCACCTCGAAGCAATGAACAAGATGATGCAGCTAATGCAGAATCCGGAAGAGATGAATAAGTGGATGGACGAGCGGCGAAAGGATTTCGAGGCTCAACCTGACGACGTTTAGTCAGCTCGCAATTGGGCTTAGAAGTAAGTTGCGAGATCCTACCGTCGCGCCTGCATCTTCGCCAGCTGTGTCCGCAACTGTTTCAAGCGCTGATGGGTCGCCGGCGCTATTTCAATGGCAGAGCCATCCAATTTAACACCCACGAAAATAGCGAATAGCTTGTTGCTAAGAGAGGCGGGAAGGATGATAAGCGAGTTCACATCGCCTCGCTCGTGTATCCATTCAGGGATTACTTTTGAAATTTTCCCAGCTTTAGCATCTTGGATTAAGATGTCCTCTCTACGACCGAGACAGATGGAAAAAATATCTTTGTTATCGGAAGAAACAAGGGGTCGGTTTTTTATCCGATCATAGAGCAAGCCGTTGCCGTGACGCGCAGAAAACCTGACGCTCCTACTGTTCTCTTGGTCCTCTAAAAAGGTCATGCAGCAATCAAGCTCCAGCTCCGCTGCGATCGCCAAGTTTAGGCTTCCGTAGAGTGTCTTGACTTGTTCGTCGTCCAGAGGTTCCTCGCTCTCGAGCATACCCTCTAGAATCTCGTTCAAGTCACGTTCTGGTTCAGTATTTGGTTTTCCAATACCAATTTCTACGCCTTTCTTTGAGGACTGAGCGACAGTGCGAACAGAGCGACCGTCGATGCGAGCTCTCAAGGCGCGATTGGCGGGAGAGTTCTTAATCCCGATCACTTCGTTGAGTTGGCTCATGCTAGAGTCCACCTCCTCGAGTCCCGCAAGTACCATATCAACGTCGATTGGAATGCTATCGCCAAACATCTGGACCAGAGCATTCAGCTCTTTCTTGAAGGCCTCCGGATTCAAGGTCTCGTCGAAAGAAAGCTCGCAAACCTTTACGCAAAACTCAGCGGCAATAAGGATCTCCTCGGAATCAGTTTGAGCGGACCGGGCGAGCTTTTCTTTGGAGACGCTCTGCAGCGACTCCATTATGATGTCGGGCAAGTTCGTGCTCAACAAAAGCGTGTGACCCAGGTCCAGCGGCGTCATGCCAAAAATATCGCAGTAGGCGCTATCGTCACCTCCTTGGCGGGCGAGATCCCGAGCTTCGGTGTATTCGTCTACGAAGAAAGTCGACATCAGAAGCTTGCCGTAATTTCTCAGCGAACCGCTCACAAAAGCGATATCCGGGTCCGCACTGAACCGCTCTGAGCTGGAAACAAGATTTTGAGCAAGCAATCCGCTGCAAACAGATAGCGACGCCATTTCGCGCTGCGTATCGCTGTCCATACCTTTGCCCGCGTTTTGCGCGAGCATGACGGTAAGCGTTAGATTCCGGATGCGATCGAATCCTACCGTGTGGATAGCTTCAGTTATGGTCCCGATTTCGATACCGTTGGGATTGTAGCCAAAAGTGTTCGCCGCACTGATAACCTTTTCAGTCACGCTTGGATCTCTTTCAATTATCTCTGACAAATCTTGGATCGAAACCGTTGCGATCTGTCCGGAGAGCTTTCGCACCGTTTGCACGATCTCCGGCATTGCCCCAGTCTTTCCGCCTTCCAAAGCCTCGTTGAGGCGGCGCAATGTCTTCCGAGCAAGTGGGTTCAGGGTATCTGGTATGGGAGCTGCCACAGAGATTGAAGTTGAAGATGCCGTTACTATGAACGGTGGACATGGATCTGAGTACCTATCGGCAAAATAACCTACTAAGTTTAGAGCTGAGACACAATTAGGCCTAGGGTAAATCAGACCTACTTTTATTTACACCCCAATGCCTAATCCTCTGGGCTCGTATACGGTCCGCCTTACCGTAAGGTGCCGCTATAAGAACTTGTATGGACGAAAACGAATCCCAGCTGAATAATCTCTCCGTCGCTCACTACGCGGTCGGAGCACTCACCGTGGTCTTCGCTTGCATGCCTCTCTTCTATATGGCCATTGGCTTGTTCATGGTTTTCGGTGAAGAGAGTTTCCTCCCGGATACAGAGCAAGTACCGCCTGAATTTATTGGATGGTTCTTCTTTGGGATGGGATTGATCTTCTTTCTGCTTGGCCAAGCGACAGCCGGTTGCGTGATCGCGTCTGGCCGCTATCTCAAACAAAGAAAGAACTACACCTTCAGCTTCGTCGTAGCTTGTTTTAGTTGCGCGATATTTCCTTTCGGAACTATCCTTGGCGTATTCACAATTATAGTACTATCTCGTGACGCTGTGAAACGCATCTACGGCAGACTGTGAGCTAAACTAACGACTGGAGCTGGAGGCAAAACAGCGTGAAAGCCGTTCAGGCTTTCCAAGCTCGGGTACCGCCCATGGGGCGGGTCTCGAAGATCTTCGGATCGATTCCGAATTCAGCCCGATAACGTTGCTCGATCAAGCTCGTGAGCGAACCGACAGAATCGCGACGGACCAAAGCAATCGCTGATCCACCAAATCCGCCCCCTGTCATACGACAACCCGCAACCCCCTCTTGCGATTGGGCTAGTTCGGAAATGAAGTCCAACTCCGGACAGCTGACGCGGTAGTCATCGCGCAGAGAGACGTGGCTCGCGTTGAGCAGTTTACCGGCCCGATAATAGTCGCGAAGACCAAGCGCTTCCACCGTCTCTTGCGTCCGAGCGATCTCGGTCACCGCATGGCGGACATAGCGTCGCATGTCTTCGGTGAGCTTCGCATTCTCGAGGACTTCCTCCACATTCGCAGGTTCGATCTCCCGCAACGTTCCTACTCCTAAAATGCGAGCAGCCGCATGGCAACCATCGCGCCGCACCGCGTATCCCCCATCCGAAAGCTCGTGGCTAACACAGGAATTGATGATCAAAAGTCCCCAGTCAGGATCGTCAAAGGGCGCATGCTGGAAGCTGTCATCTACGCAATCGAGCATCAGCAACTTACCTTCTTCGCAGAGAATGACCGCTGCCTGATCCATCAAACCGCAAGGCACCCCCGCAAAATCATGCTCTGCCTTCTGGCAAAGCTTGGCCAACTCCAAGCTGTCCATCTCCGCTCCGATCAGTGTGAGGATGACTTTCCCAAACACCGCCTCTAAAGCGGCGCTACTGCTCAAGCCTCCTCCGACAGGTACCGTCGAAATCACAGCGGCTTCGAATCCGGGCACCTCAAAGCCAGCTGCCTTCAAGCCTGTAATCACACCTTTGACATAGTTGCCCCAGCTCTTGCCTTCAGGCGCCAAGTCTTCGTTCACAGAAAATTCCACTACCTCGCCCGGAGCCTGAGCGGAAACCAAGCGCACCAAATGATCATCGCGGCGGCGTATCGCAACGTTCACCCAGCGATCGATGGCGGCGGGAAGCACGAGACCTCCGTTGTAGTCGATGTGCTCGCCGATCACGTTGACCCGTCCTGGAGCCACGCCGAAAACCTCAGGGAGTCCAAATCCGGATTCCGCAAAGAGGTCTCCGACTTCTTCTAGCATTGCTTGATTCTGAGAAGGGAGGGTTTCGGTGCTCATATTAAAAGATTCAATCAGGTACGGATCGGCATGCTACCAACTATTTTTAACTTGAACAACGATTCCGTCGGTCAATCTTTGTAGAAATCAGGTCAAGCATCAAATGCCCGACAAGAACATAGCCATCCTCGTAGAAACCTCGCTCAACTCGGGCCGGCAAATCGTACGCGGCATTTCGCGGTTCGCTCGCGAGAGGAACGACTGGACGATCTACTACCACACTGGACCGCTCGGCGCCATGGCCCCCGCTTCATTGGACAATTGGCAGGGAGACGGCATCATCGCTCGAATCGCCAACTCCGACATACACGAAAGAGTGAAAGCCTGTGGAGTTCCTGTCGTTGACGTGCTGGGAAACGTTGCCAACACCGAATACCCAGTCGTCAAGTGCGACGAAGCCGCTATATCCGCCCTCGTCGGAAACCACTTCAAGGATCACGGATTTCGCAATATGGCATTTTTCGGCTTAAGCGACGAACAATGGTCGCTTACTCGCCGCCTAGAGCTGTCCGCCTTTTGCCGTGAAAATTTGCAATCCGAGATTTCCTGCTTCGAGGTCGGACACGACGAACGGAGCTCCCAGGTTTGGGCAGCCTACATCAACCGCATCCAGACCTGGATCAAATCCTTGCCGAAACCGGTAGGCATCATGATCGCGAGCGACCAGTTCGGACCGGACGTGCTCGCCGCCTGCCAATCTTCCGGTCTGAGCGTACCCGATCAAGTGAGTCTCGTCGGCGTCGACAACGACCTCCCTTTCTGCGAGATTTGCCAACCTCAGCTCAGTAGCGTGGAGCCCAACCACGAACTGGTAGGCTACGAAGCAGCTCGCACGCTTCACTGCATTCTCCAAAACGAGTCTGACATTCCAGAAAGCACGCAAGTTTCACCGCACATCCTTCACGTGCGACAGTCTAGCGACGCGACCGCCTTGGAGGATAACGCCCTAGTAAAAGCCCTCCGGTTCATTCGTAGCAACGCTTGCGATCCGATCAGCGTCGACGATATCGCTCGCGCCGCCGGTGTGTCACGGAGCGTGCTACAACGTCGATTCCGCAGCTCACTCAACAAGACCGTCCTCGAATCGATCCTGACAGTGCGGGTCAATCGAGCAAAAGAGATGCTATCAACCACCAGCTTGCCCTTGTCCGACCTCGCCGAACGTTGCGGATTCCGCCATCAAGAATACCTCGGCTTTGTATTCAAAAAACGAATAGGCTGCACCCCAGGCCAATATCGAAGCCAACACACTCGACCTCGCTAAATCCAATTTCGCCTCGCCTGCGTACCGGCAAGCGTCCCCTCCTTTTCCCCTTCACGAAGTTCCTCGTCCTATTCCTCCTTGGAAGCCTAGGCAGCAGTTTAGGCTTGCCCGAAACCGATTACAAAGAGCTCGCGAAACGGCTCTTCAAGTAGCCAGACGTATCGGAAGTACGCACTACGCCAGGTAACAACGGACTAAGCTACCAATCCGCAGAGAACGGCAAAAGACGACTTGAGCTTATCGACCTCGAGACGGGGCATGTTTACGACGCCAACGTCGAGGGTAATCCCGACGTCTATGGCTACCATTGGATCGATAGGGAAACGATACTGTTCCTTGTACAAAAGCTAGGGTAGCCCATAGGGGCCTAAACCGCGAGTTTCAAGCTAACCAGCGTGAAGCAATCGACCTTCTCCCGCGTGTACGACACACTTCCCGACCGAGCAAATACCTGAATTGCCAAGGACGATGACTACGACGAGAAGTTCAACGATCTCTACCAGATCAACGCCTACACCGGCTCCCGGAAACGAGTCGAGAAAAACGACGGCAGCATTCTCGCCTGGTTCACCGATAAGGATGGGGTCACCCGGATCCGCTACACGATAGACGAGAACGAACGAAACCAAAATGCCTATCGCTCAGGTCCGGATGGAGATTGGAAGCCCATCGATATAAACGGACACCCCGTCGGCGTCCTCTTCCACGGGGACACAGATGAGTTCATCATTTTCATTCGTCGAGACGGTTACGACCGTTTCGCCGCTTATACTTTCAACGGTGCTGCCAATAGCTACGTCGACACCGTTCTGGAGCACGAGGACTACGACATCCTCTACAACATGTTCGTCGTCGATCCGGAAACAGAAGAATCGCTCGGTTTCCAATACGACCTCGAAAAACCCGAGATGCACTGGTTTGAACCCGAGCTCGCCACCATTTCGGAGCGTATCAACAAGCTGCACCCACGCACAACCAACGAAATCCTAGGATACGACGCCGAGAGGATATCCGTTATCTGTAAGCAGTACAGTGACATCGTACCGGACCGTTGGATACGTCACTACATAGAAACACATTTAGAGAATACGCCGCTTCGATCGCACCCCGATATCGACTCAGCCCAAAACGCGAATACCCAACCCATCACCAATTCGCGCAAGCACTTTCCAGCTTGGGACGTCACTAGGGCGTGTGCTACTATTTGAAGCTATTCATCGCCTTGGGGCTTGGGGTCGCCGCCTTCCCCTTTTCCGCATCAGCAGCGTTTACACTGACAGCAGAACCCGGAGCATTGCCAGCGTCAGTTACTGTTAGCTTATCCCGACACGACATCGACCAGCGCTCGACCATCCGCATTACCACCGCCACCACTGAGGCTGATGGTTCCTTTCGGTTCGAGAGTGACGAAGAGGCCGGAATTTTTGTTCTCAAGTTGGAAGACACCAGCGACTTTACTCTCGCGATAGCTGAAAACGAGAAGATCAAACTCAGCCTGAGCGAAGGATCCCTGAGTACTATCGGCTCTCCGGGTACTAAGATCCTGCAAGCTTACGAGACCTTTCGAAAGGAATCGCTCGCACGCTTGGTGTATCCAACTCGCACCGACATAAAAGACGCCAAAGCTCGAAATGCCACAGACGATGAAATCGTGCAGCTCACTCAAGCAGAGGTAGACGCCTACCAAGCTCATCTAGAAGAATTGAACGATTTCGTAATCGCAGAAGCCGGCGACACCATGGCTCTATATGGCAGCTCCCTCCGCTTGAGCGGCGACTACCGCTTGGACGAATTGGCGGAACAAGTGAAATCGTTCTCCGCACGTCATGGAGACATCGGAGCGACGCGAAGCCTCCAAAGGCGTATCAAAACCGCTCGCGATGTTGCTCTAGGAAACACCGCCCCTGAACTTGAAGGTAACAACTTGAAGGGGGAAACAGTAAGACTTAGCGACTTTAGAGGGCGCTACATCCTCGTCGATTTTTGGGCAAGCTGGTGTCCACCGTGCAGACTTGAAAACCAACATTACGCGAAGCTCGTCGACCGCATTGACGCCAGCAGTTTCGATATTTTCGCTGTAAACCTCGACACCAGCAAAAGAGTCTGGAGCCAATCTGTCTCGCGGGATCGGGCTGATTGGATTCACATTTCAGACCTCGAAGGCTGGACCTCCCCACTAGCCGCGACCTACGGAGTAGGCGCCCTTCCAGCCAGCTTCCTAATAGACCCCCAAGGCCGTATCGTCGCCAAAAACCTGCGTGGCGAAGCCCTCGACGCGAAGCTCCAAGAGCTTGGCTTGCTCACTGAGGAATAGAAAATTCCCTCACAACGAATCGTGTTGAGAACGAGTTCACCGGGTCCTTCCATCTACTTAGCTCGTAAAGCGGATCGGCTCACTTTCGGGGACTAATCAGTTCCATGTTGGATTCACCCGATGTATAGCGGTGAAAGGTAACCGACCCTTCCGGCCAATCGACTTTTACTTCACGAGGCGGGTCGTCTTGGGGAAAACCAAAGAACAGCGAGGGCGTTGATTGACTCAAGTATCCACTTCCAGCATACACTTCAGCTGTCTGCACGGCGCCGCTCTCTAGCGACACCGTCACCCGCGCGCCTGCACCCGTCGGATTGCCTTTCTCTCCCTGAAGTCGCACGCTTACAAACCTTCGTCCCTCTGCCGGCAGATTTAGAAATGCCATCGTCGGCGCGCTCGGTCGCGAAACCACGAAATCTGGCCAAGCGTCGAGATTGAAATCCTTGATTACTAGTCCACGCGCCTCTCCACCGACGACGAGTCCGCTCTCTTGCGGGTCCACCGTTGCGAATTCTCCCTGTCCATTCCCCAGCATGAGTTGACTGATCCCTCCGGAAAACCTTCCGATCTCCGGGTGCGCCGCATGCGAGTTTTGCACAGCGTAGAGATCGGCGTGCCCATCGCCGTCGAAATCGCCGGCAACCAAGCCAAAAATAGGAGCGATTTGGGCGACGCGAGGCAGTGGTTTGAAATTGAACCGGTGCGCTTCTCCCTCAACAGAACTCAAGAACACGCCGCTGCGCATTTCCGTTACCTCTAGGCGGCGGGCAGCTGCGAGCAGCTCCGCGCCGAAAATCTCCTTCGCCGTCGCTCGCGAGTAAGCCTGATAGCTAGGCACGTGCTGTCGCAACGACGGCAAGGCTGCGAGGAGCGAGTCGCGCGCTCGAATCGGCATCAAGAACCCCTCTACCGTTTCGCACTCGATCAACTGAGCACGCCCCGTCGGGTCGAAGACACCGGAGAAAAGCACCACCGGCTCCTCGGGCGTGGCTCGATATCTTGTATTCAGCCCTTGGTTACCTACCGCGTAGTCGACGATTCCGTCCGCGTTGAAATCGGCAGCGGCGATTGAATTCCACCAGCCGGAACCTGCAGCGGCGAAACCGAGTTCCTCCCCGGATTCGGCAAAACGCTTTCCTTCCTGGTTCAGCCAACAGCGTACACCATCCCAATGCGTCGCAATCAACAAATCTAACCAGCCGTCCTGATTAACGTCGCTCCACAAGGCCGCTTGCGCCCGGCCGACTTCGGAGAGTCCCGGAGCGATGGAGTCCGTAATGTCCTCGAAACGGCCACCGATATTTCGCCAAATCGCGCTACGTGGCGTCGCTCCGTAGTCGCCGGGCACCACTCTGCCGCCGATGAAGACATCAAGCCGACCGTCTCGGTCGAAGTCTGCGGCAACGGCCGGTCCTGCGCTTTCAGAAAAATCCGGCAACGCGCCCGTCGGCACTTCCGTAAACGAACCGTTTCCGCTCCCCAGCAAAAGTCGCGGCTGGTAGGCACCATCAGACGCGGGCCTGTTGACCCCGCCTTTCACGATGAGCAGATCAATGTGTTCATCGCCGTTTACTTCAACTATCAGCAGCGAGGCGTCCGGTGCCTCCGCGGCAACCTTCAAAGCTGAGCTGGTCGAAGCGACGTGCTTGATTCCCGACTGCAACAGCGAACGGCGTTCTTGGCCGGAGACACCACCGACAATCACATCGTCCAGCCCATTTCCATCCAAGTCGCCAACTGCGAGGCTTGGACCAAGCGTGTGCTGACGTACTGGAAGCAGCGGCTGCTTCGAAAACTCGTTCACTGGCTTTTCGGGCATGACAACCGACATTGCGGCTTGATCAGAGATGTTCTGAAACAGAGGGGACGGCCGTGGTGCCGCCCCTCCCGGTTCGACAGAGGATTCGGTGATCGTGTAGCGACAGTCTGCTACGAGCGCCTCGAGTACTTGAACCCGCCCGCTTGGCCAGTAAATCGTCATTCGGTCGATCTTATCAACCGTTCCGAGGCCGAAGTGAGCAACCGGTTCGCTTGTCGAAAGATATCCTCGGGCAGAGCTTATCGTTCTCACCTGCGTGCCAGCGGCCGTCTCGATTTGCAGACGCGCCCCGATTCCGAACCGATTGGATTCCACTCCTCGAAGCTCAACCAGCACACGGTGCGTATTGAAGGAATCATTACGACACACAGTCGGCACTCCATCGTAATTGGAGAAAACCAAATCCAAGTCGCCATCGCCATCGAGGTCGCCGAAGCTCGTGCCGAAACTGATGCCGGCGTGATCCAATCCCCAGCGAGCGCCGACACTCTGAAACTGCAGGTCCCCGCCATTGCGAAAGGCCAGGTTCTTTTCGCGCAATTCTGGAGCCGTCCGTACCAGTTGCTTACGTTTCGCGACATTCAACTTGTTAACGCGGGCTAAGAAGTCTGCATCCATAAAGTCGCGGAACATGCCATTGGTGACGTGCAAATCGACACGACCGTCTTCGTCCAGATCCTCGAATCGAACCGACCAAGTCCAGTCAGTGGCGGAGATTCCCGCTAGGATTGCAGCCTCTTGGAGGCGAGAGGTACCCGTGTTGAGATAAAGCACGTTGCGCATATACTGAGCTGCTGCATGGGATGGAACGTCAGCTGCGGTTTTCGCCTGCATATTAAGCATGCCGCTAACGTACTGTTCCCGAGAGGCAGGCAACATGTCGGACACAAGCAGGTCGAGCTTCCCATCGTTGTTCACGTCCCCCACGTCCATCCCCATCGCGAAGTACGGAAAGTAAGGCGCCACCAAATCGACGACGTCCGTAAAGCCGGATCCACGACGGTTAAAATAGAGTTGATCGGGTGTCGCGAAATCGTTGCCGACGTAAAGATCCTGCCAGCCATCCTGATCCGGGTCCCACCATATGGAAGCATGGCCTTGGCTCGCTCCAATGATCCCGGCGGCATCTGTCACCTCCTCGAACGTTCCGTCCCCGCGATTCCGAAAGAGACGATCACTTTGCCCGTGTGGGGCAACTTTAATGTCGAGTAGATTTGTTTGGAGGTAGACATCAAGCCAGCCATCACGGTCGTAGTCGCCGAAGGCTGCCATGACACTGGCATCTACAATCCCTAAACCCGCCGGTTCAGCAGCTTCCACAAAGATACCATCGCCCTGATTGACGTACAACAAATTGGCTGCGTACGTGCGACAAACGTAGAGATCGAGGTCTCCATCATTGTCGATATCCGCGAATGCCGCGCCTAGCTGCCACTCGGCCTTAGCCTCGGAAAGTCCAGCGGCTTCTGTCACATCCTCGAATCGCCAGTCGCCGAGGTTCCGGTAGAGTCGGCCTCCCTCAGTCTTTCCCGCGAAAAAGATATCCGGTCGCCCGTCGGCATCAAAATCCCCGATCGCAACCCCTGTGCCAATCGAGCCGAAAGCGAACGCCTCGTAGCGCTGGTCCCACATTCGAGGATCATCGTAGCTGTTGCGAACATCGATCCCAGTTTGCCCAGGCGGCAGCGTAGCGAACAAAGTGCCCTCCCCGTCTGGCTTGCGTACGGGCAAAGAGCACTGCTCGACACCTGGGGTTGCTGCATCAGCAACCGAGACGAAGCTGGAGAAAAGAGCGAGGGCCAACAGGGCAAAACGTTCGTTTCGAGACATAGGTGGTAACAAGTTTAGTTGGTCAAAATCAAAAGGTTGCATGGCATTGCGTTGCAATGGAAGAAACTAACGGCACGAGACGCGGAACGAACCACTGCCCTTAGAATGAGCTTCCACAGGCATAAGTCTTTCCTTTTCAAGACAGGGGTATTCAGTTGGTCTCAAACCCTGTGAATTCTTCTAGAAAAGCCCCCAACGCTCACCAGCAGCCTACCCCTAGCGCACTCCGTTGGGCATGGAGTTTCGGGATCGCGCTATTGCTGGCGCTGGCCAGCGGGTGTCGACCACCGGCGCCCGATTCATCAGGAGCCTCCCAAGCGGCAGAGAGTGTCGATCCGGTGAACCTCCTGCAGGCTGCGCCGGTTGGCCAACCTCTAAGCGGCCGGCCATGGATCACCCACCTCAACGTCTCGGATCTCGATCAGGACGGCCAACCGGAAGTCCTTTTTTGCGATGCAAAGGAAAACTCGATTGGTTGGCTGCGGCAGTCGGAACAGGGATGGACCGAATCAACGCTGGCGACCGGTATATCCGGACCCGTGCATGTCGAACCCTCGGACATCGACCAGGACGGAGATCTAGATTTGCTGGTCGCTAGTATGGGTCAGATTTTTCCCAATAACGACAAGATCGGAACCGTGCTCATTCTCGAAAACGCTGGAGCCTCACATTTTACGAAACATGTCATCATCGACCAAATCGCCCGGGTGACGGATGTCCGCGCCGGGGACTTCGATAAGGATGGACTCATCGACCTGGCGGTTGGTCAGTTCGGCTACGAACAAGGCGAAATCCGCTGGATGCGCAACCGAGGCGAGTGGCGCTTCGAGAGCCATACCCTCCTTCACGCGGCGGGCACGATCAATGTTTGCGTAGCAGATCTCAACGGAGACAGCCACTTGGACATTGCGGCGCTCGTCTCCCAGCAGTGGGAAGAGATTTACCTGTTCGAAGGAGATGGCGCCGGGAACTTCGAGAAGAAGGTTATCTTTGGTTCCACCAACGAAGATTTCGGAAGTAGCGGCATCGCTCTCTACGATTTAAATCGAGACGGGCGACTCGACATCCTCTACAGCAATGGCGATGGCTTCGACTATGCACGCCCCGGGCCTCGTCCCTGGCATGGAGTACAGTGGTTAGAAAACCGGGGTAACGGATTCTTCGCCTACCAGCGGATCGGCGATTTCGCTGGAGCGCATAGTCCGGTCGGCGTCGATCTGGATCAGGACGGAGATATCGACGTCGTGGCTGTCAGCGCGTTCAACGAGTGGGATCGTCCGCATTCAGCCTCTATGATGCTTTTCGAAAACGACGGCCAAATGAATTTCACATCACGCGTACTCGCTCGAACACCGACTCACCTGCTTACCTGCGTAGCGGTGTATTTAGAAGATGGTGACACTCCGACCTTGTTTACAGGAGGTTTCCACGCTTACCCGCCATGGGACCGCATGAGCCGGCTTTTAGCCTGGCGAGAAGAGCTAACACAATGATACGGAGCAGAATGCAGTTACGAATTATCGCCGGAGCGCTGTTTGCGGCAGCCCTGCTAGCCAGCGGTTTTTGGGTCTGGCGGGCAACAGAGATGCGGGCTACCGTCGTAGCGAACCTGCCCGAGCGTCCCGTTTTGGAGGGGTTCGCGCCAGAACTTGGACGTCGCCTAGACGCGGCAGCAGCACGCGGCCGAAGTGTCTGGAGCGCTCGTGGAGGATTGTCCGAACTCGCCCGCTTGTATCACGCAAACGGATTCCTAACCCAGGCAAGCGCCTGCGAAGATACACTCATCGAGATCGAACCAGAGAACCCGCACTGGACCTATCTTCGAGGGCATATCGCAGGCGGCTACGGCGATCTCAAAACCGCACTGCCATTACTCAAAAAAACGGTTCAATTGGCCCCTGATTATTTGCCCGCGCGAGTGAGACTCGGAGATACTCTACTGAAGAGCAACGAGGAGGTAGAAGCGGCATCTGCCTATCGCGAAGCATTGGAGCTCGTTCCAAATAATGGATACGCGGCGATCGGACTGAGCCGGACCGAATTGAATGCTGGAAATACGCAAGCAGCTAAAAAGCGTCTGCTCCAACTCGTTCAGCGACAACCAACATTCGCTCCCGCGTGGGGATTGTTGATCAGCATCGAGGAACGACTCGGCAACAAGACAGCGGTAGAGGAATACAAGCTTCTGGCTAAAGGGGCAGGACTCCAGCGGGAGATGCCCGATCCGTGGATCGACGACTTGATGGAAGAATGCTACGATCCGTATCGATTGTCAGTGGCAGCCTCAGCCGCAGATCCCAACGACAACCACGCTCGCGCCCGGCAACTGCTCGAACGTGCCGTGACGATCGCTCCGAACGACGACCTTCCTATTCGCTTGCTGGGAAATCTCATGTCGGACCTCGGGAAGTTGCAGTCCGCGCGCAACTATCTCGAACGGGCCGCCGCAATAGCCCCTGAAGAGCCGGATAATTGGAGCTATCTCGTCAGGGTACTCAAAGCAATCGGCGATATGCCCGCAGCGAACCGCGCGCTCGATGCCGGATTGGCGAAGTGTCCCGAGGCTCCTGTGCTGCATCTTGAGAGAGGCCGTCGACATGCAGCGGCTGGACAATTCGACGCGGCAGCCAGGGCCTTCGTTTACGCTCGAGAAAACCTGCCGGAAGATTCGACCGCGTCGATGGAACTCGCGGTCGTCTACTTCAAGCAGGAGCGACTCGAAGAAGGTGTCGAAGAATTACACAAAGTGGTGAATACGGATCCAAACCACCCTGTCGCAGTCATCCTTCTGGCGCGCTACGCGATCAGCAATGGTAACGCTTCAGACGCCGCGAGTTGGATCGAACGAGCGCGCAAGCAACCGCAAATAGCTCCTCGCGACTTGGCGCAAGTGATCGAAGAGTATCGAGCGCGATTCGACCGATTACCCTGAGCCAGGTTCTCTCAAACGGTGCCGACGACTGCATTAGCGGGCTCAAAGCCTTGCGGAGGCATTGAGCGTTCTGGAGTTGTCGACAAAGCGCTGCCGCAAAAAAGCACCGGGCTGGAGGCCCGGCGCTGAAATTGTCAAGACTAGCGGATCACTCCGCCTGCGCTTCTGACTTCTAGAAGGTAAACGTGTTCGATACTGACCAAGTCGTTGGTTCTGGAATGCGGCCCACGGCCATCGAGCCGTCCGGCTGCGTAGAGATTGGGATGAGATCATCATCACCCACGACATTCCGGACATTCAACTGAATACGCCAGTCGATTGAGTCAGTCAGGGTACGTTCGTAGCCAATCCACAAGTCGAGGGCATCCTCCGCCGGTCCATAGTACTTCTTGTCTACGTCCCAAGCTTCGTCTTCCGTACCAGCATCCGCCAAGCCAAAGCCTATCACAGACTTGTCCTGCCAGCGGTAGGCGCCGCCGATATTCACGCCCTTCAAACCGCCATCCTTGAAGGAGTAGTTCGTGACTGCGTTGAACCGCCATGGGCGGAGCTCAGCGACGTCGGACCCCTCGAGCTGCTTGTATAGGAGGTATGAGGAATAGAACTCCTGAAGCCATACACCTCCCACTGTCTGCTGGCCAAAGTTACCATTCCAGAGCTGGACCTGTCCACCGGGACCGCTGAAGAACTCCGCACGCTCTTCAGCCCAATCCGCAAAGCCTTTTGCGAGATTGCTACGCGACGCAGTCGTCTTGGATGCATTGATCGAGACGTTCCAGTTAGGCTTTGGGTTTGCGGTCAATTCCATCTCCAAGCCCTCAGAGAACGTGTCGCCGGTTACTGCTAGCGAGGAGGGTTGGTTCGCGCCAATGTGCGTTCCCCAACCGCCTGCCCAGTCTTGCTCGAGCTGGATTGTCCAGTGAGCCGCGAGATTTGATGGCGGCGGATTTGAGAGCAGCGTGTCGATAGCGTTGGTCTGACGCCCAAGCGCTTCGGCAATCGTCTCCGTTGGAGATGGCTGATAGCGAAGATCCCCGATGTTGGGGTCGATACGCGGATTGGTAGCGCTTTCTGGCAGGGCAGGATCCTGGAGAGCGTAGTTGTTGTCGAAGCCGGTTCCGGGAACTTTTTGCTTCGCCCAATTTCCGAAGGCACGACCCCAGTTTTCATTCAAGCCAATGCGATACACTGCTTGGAGGCTGCCTGTTCCGGGTTCGATCGTGGCATTCTGCACTGAGGTTTCATACCACGTTGCCCGCATATTGACCTTTCCCTCGAGCAAGCTCACTAGGAATCCATAATCCGTGGTCTCGCCAGCGGGGTTGGAGATCGTGTTTCCGTAAACATCTGTGCGTCCTGTCAGAGCCTCGAAATTGTCTGAGTTGTTGTAGAACAAACTGATGTCGGAACCGAAGGGCATGCGATCGCGGATGGAGTTCGGCGTGTGCACCACGATGCTCCAACTGGTCGAGTCGCCTTCCGAGCGCGAATAGCGTTCATTGCTTGGCCCAACTAGCGTGACCGGATCGAGACGCGGGTCGTTCGCGCCAGATGTGATTGTCCAGTCGGGGTCAAAGACGTATCTGGACTGGTCGACTGGATCTTGCGGGACATCGCCTGCGTTGAAGTTTTCGGCGACATCTTTACGCAAGCCTACCGTCGGAACCACCATACCATCGAGGAAGAACCCCTGCCACACGAACGCGGTCGACTCGACATCGTCACGCGTCTTATTGGCATTGTTGTATAGCTGGTCGCGATCGCGGCCCGAGAAGCCATCTAGGACGCGCATGCGGTGAGGCTCCCAGCCAACCACATCGTCGACCGTGTAATTTCCTTCGCCATCCGCCACAGCATCGCTCTTCAAGCTCGTATTGAAGTCATAGATAGTGCCGGTCGTGGGAACCTGTGGCACCTGAATCCGGCTGATGTCGACGTTACCCAGCGCGCTGCCGGACAAGTTCGGACTGAGGTAGTGGATCGAGTTCACGCGTCGGCTATCGAGCGTCATACTTATGCCCGACTTGTAGTCCTCGTTGAACACATAGTTGTACCAGTTGCGGGTTTGCAGATCCCGACGCTGATGCATGTACAGTCCAGTGAAGACATGACGGCCGAGCACGTTCCCGATACTAGAATCATCCATAATCTCCCTGAAGTCCACTTCGCCAAATGCGGTGAAGCGCATTGCCTCGCGTTCGGACCAGCGACCTTGGTTTCCTCCGTTTGGAAGACCGGCAACGTAAGCGCGTCCGGCGTTGGGATTTTCCCGGCCGTCAGGCAGCACTCCCATGATTTCCACCGTCAGCATAGGATCGCTTCCGAGGAGCTGGCTCACTTCGTCGTTGTAGGATTGCTTATCGAATGCCGCTTCGACGCCGAATTTGTTGTCGAAGAAAGTCTGCGACAAGGAAGCGTTCATCGCTTCGAACTCGGTTAGCTCGTGCTTGGTCGGCCCGTCGATCAAGTGGTTGTAGAAATCGAAGATCTCTCGGTCTTGTAGGGTCGGCGTTTTAACTGCGCCAACTGCTGTGCCCGGCAAGGAAATAGCTCCCTGCTCGGCCCAAGTACGGTAGTTCGTGATACCCATGTAGACCGTCCACGGAATCCCGACACCCGGCGGCAAGGCGGGCTTGCCCGTAGTGCTGAGCGATGGCTCAAAAATGCCAACCTGCTCCGAGTTACCCACATTCTCAAACCATGCGACTGGCTGATCGAAGATACCGCCGCCCGCGCCATTCTGAATCCAGGCGGAATAGTTTGGGTTAGGCGTAACATTATCGGGAAGATATCGAGTATTGGCACCCGTCGTGCCGGTTGGGTCGGCCGCGATTGCTTCCGGCGTGTTGTCGGAGATGGTTTGGGCATCATAAATCTTTCCTGCTAGGCTCGGATCCGTGAACCAAGGCGTGATGGAATCGCGCGGCGGAGTGATGCGAGGCCGATTCGCGTCGATGTCACCTTTTTCGTAGTTTACCTTGATAGAGGTGCGAGCCGATCCTTTGGCAAGCCACTTCGGGTCGTAACGCAAAGCAGCGTACGCCCGCTGCTGGTGCGAAAAAGCGGGATCCTGGCGATAGAACGTCTTATCGTTCAAGGCGGATACACGCACCGCAAGCTCTTCCTCCATGAGGACCTTGTTCACATCCACCGAACCGCGGTAACTTCCAAATGAGCCAAAGCGCAATTCCACCGAGTTTTCATCCTCGAAATTGGCACTATTGGTCGTAGCGTTCACCATACCTGCCGGAGATCCGATACCGAAAAGGATCGAGTTCGGACCGCGTTGCAGATCGATTCGTCCGACATTATAACTGTCCCATGGGATTTCCGTAATAAAGAAATCGCGGGAGTTGTCCGCGCGCGCCAAACCGCGGACACGGGTGTTTTCGTGCGGCCGGAGACGCGGCTCGGTCGTATCGCTACGCCCACCCGTACCCGAAAAATTGCCGCCGGTGCCGCCGACTTCAGTGTTCGTCGTATATTGGAGCAGCGTGCTGCTATCGGTCGCTCCCGTGTCTTGCAGAAACTGGTCCGTTATGACCGAAATCGCCGAGCCTACGTCTTTGAGGTCGGTGCGGATACGTGTGCCGGCGAGGGTTGAAGTGGCTCGATAGCCATTTCCCTCATCGCCCGTAACTTCAAAGGGAGAGAGTTCAAAAACCTCGTCCTCCTCGTCAATCTGATCTTGCCCGTATCCACCCGAAGCAGACAGAGCGCACATCAGAAGCATTGCTCCGGTCAGCTTGTAACCGGAGAGTTTTTGGGGTCTATTCATATTTGGTTTGTTTTTTCGTTTCTTGGTTTGGCTTGTGGGTCGAATGCTCTCTATCCGCTACTCTAACGAGACTAACCGGTAGGGAGATTCGAAAGAAATATAGAACGGCTATAGAAACTAGCCTTCGTTTGATTTAACGTTATAGGGTTTTTATCTAAAAAGCAGGTAATTGATAGGGGGGGATTGCAAAACGGTGACAAAAGCAGTTGGCTTTACCGTGAGGGAGCAAAGGGGCGGATCACTCCAAACTAAAGCGTACGAAGCCCGACAAAGTTAGCCGAATCAATCTAATTCCATCGATATTCTCTATACAATTAAGCATCTTTCTCTGGCATGAGAAATTGCCTATCGTATTTGAGATTTATATCGCAAATTGAGACTCTATATTGAAATAGACCCCATTAAATCAGACCTACCCGTCTTCAACACAACTGCCAACTCTAGGTTCTGACTCTAGGCTCCGACTCATGGAATTGTCGTGGTCCCTATTATCAGGACCTCAATTAACGCTCCGCAACACAACTCCTCAACGTCGATACCCAACTCTGGGAGTCGCTCGATTATTGGCTGCCTTGCTCACGTCTTTTGTAGAACCCAGACGCTCTGCTTGAATGCGACAGCTAGAGTACTACGGACCACAGCAAAAATGCTTCGCGTCAGACGCAAAGGAACACCGATTGTCCGACAATCGCCGTCTCGTTAATATTTCGCTTCACGCATTTCGTCTGGTTTCGGCTGCGGAACGGCTAGTTGCTATCGAAGCCAAACTTCGATCCTCATCCAAGCTATTGCTTTTGCTAATTGCTCCTCAGCAGCCGGTAAGATGCCGCATCTCCAGATACGGTAAATGCATACTCAAAGTGTAGCAGCACGATCGGATAGAAGAACTAAGTCATCTCGGATCCACTCTAACAGCAGCCTTGTGTGAGTCTAGAGCTTCAAGGATATTGGCCCAGCTTGGGACATTTTCACTTTCTGGTCCCGAATGACTAGGTCTCGTTCTAGCGGTAACACGAAACTAATATGGGACCCATCACAAGATGGGTCCTTTGTTTTTGAAGGGACGACTACCAGCCTTGCCTAAAACGCAGACAAAGCCGCCTTCGCGCCTTCGTGGCTAGGATCCAGCGCCAATACCTTTTCGTACGAGCTTTTGGCGTCCTGCATTTTGCCGACCATTTGCTGAAGCTTGGCTAACTCGAAATAAACCCAAGCTTCGTCCGATTTCATGGCAATGGCAGCAGCGAACTCGGCTTCCGCCTCTTCGTTGCGACTCTCTTTCTGCGCTATCATCGCGTGCTCAATGTGACCCAAGTAGGGATTGATGCGGGCGATCTCCGCAGCATGATCCTTCGACTTCTTCATGCTGCCACCTCCAATCGCAGGCGCGTTCATATAGTAGCGAGACAGACCGATATGGGACGCCAGATGGTCAGGGTCAGCCTTGACCGCCGCTTTGTATTGATCCATGGCCCGCATATAGACGGGGCCAGCTTGGAACATATTCATCTCTTGGCCACGCAGAATCAAAGCGTATCCATAATCCGCTAGATAATCTGCGTTGTCCTCTACAATCGTATTGGCCTTCTTGAGTGCAGCGACAGCGGCCTCGTGTTCTCCCAGTCCCACATAAGCCTTGCCCAACAGGTAAAACGCTTCGCCGCCTTCTTGATCCGCAGCTGTCAACGACTCGCCCAGAGCCTTTGCGTTTGTCCATTCGGTAGCCTCCACTGCAGAGCGCAGCTCTTCGATTTCGCTTCCCGAGATCAGAGCCGGCCCCATTAGCAGAACGGTAACTGCCACTATTGTATCAATTGCTTTCTTCATTTTTGTATCAGTTTATTGGATTCATATCTCAAATTGATCTCAAAATTTCTTGCGGGTTAGAACGAGTGATGCGGTCAGAAACGAACCAGGTCGTTGCTACGCTCGCTACAACGATGACCGCAATAAGCAGAGCGCTAGCCAAAAGTAAGAATACATCGAGCTCTCCACCGAACTGGCGGTAGAAGCGAAAGCTGCCAGCGAACAGCGCTATTCCTATGAGGCAACCCACCGAGAGCGGAACCACAAGGCGACGCACCACCAGGCCATTCAGCTGCCCAATCTTGGCCCCGAGAGCCAAGCGGATTCCCCACTCGCGGGATCTCTCCGATACGTTAAAGGCCATCTGCGAACCGATCCCAAAAAGCGAAAGCAACAGGGTCGCTGCTCCAAACCCTACGAATACAATATACATTAATGACAGGATGGACAACTGGCGCTCGAGCACGGAGTCTATGCCTTCCATACTGACCCCAACTTCTGGATAGCGCTGCTTCATTTCTGTTTCGAACCTCTCCAAATTAAACGTATTCAAGTCTCTGACACGAGACACGAAGGTCCCAAAGACCCAAGGGCTTTGCTCGTAAGGCACGTATATCATTGGCTTGGGATCATCGGTCACGTTCGTTTGGGCATAGTTGCCCACGACCCCAACCACCTGACGGAATTGCGGAACCATCCAAGGCATGATTTGTAACTGTTGAGCGAGCGGGTCCTCGCCAGCAGCAAGAAACTTATCCACAAAGGCCTGATTAACCATGGCCACTTTCTGGGATTCGCGGTTGTCCCAGTCCGAAAAGCTGCGTCCTTGAACCAAGGAGATTTCCAGAGACTCGAGAAAGTCTCGGCTTATCGTATTGTAGACCGCGGTAATAGCTTCCTCGCGCTCGGCGGCGAGGTCGCGGCCCTGTAGTTGAAATCCAAATTCAAGATCGAATCCCGCAAGCGGTGGACTCGAGGTGAGAACGCTATTTTCAATAGCACTTCTGGACTCGATCCAGTCATCCATTTCCGAGTAAAACTCAGCCAATCCGGGCAGGTCGAACATGCGAGACTCGCCGGGCGAGACGGTAATCATCAGCAAATCGTCTTCAGCGAAACCGAGGTCGAGGTCTTGCAAGCGACGGTACTCGTGGACCACGAGCAACGCCGCCTGCAAGATTGCTACTGCTACCGCTATCTGGCCGACAAGCAGCGCTGCACGACTTCGACCGCTCTCGCGGCTGAGTCCATGGCGGGATTCCCCGCTCTTGATGATGTCGTTCGTATTCGCGCGAATCACCTGCACCGCTGGCAATAGGCCAAAACTCAGACTGGATAGGAGCGCGATCAAACCGATCGTCCAACCAAGAGTTCCGGACATGCCGACTTCGTTTAATCGCGGCAGGAACATAGCCGGAAGCACCGAATCGATATTGGCTATGAACAAAGCCGCTATGCACCAACCTAAGCCGCAACCCACGAAGCATATGACACAGGCTTCCATAAAAGCGCGAGCCATTGCTTGCTTCGGGCTCTCGCCGATCGCTTGCCGCACCCCATTCTCGGAGCGACGCTGAAGGCCGCTGATCAATTGAATGTTCGCCAGGTTCAAACACGTCGCAAACATCACCAAACTCACCGCCACTAGAATTAACATCAACGGAGTCGAATAGTCGCCTACGATGATGGTCTGAAGCGAGTCCATCGTAGCACCGCGGCGACGATTGGTCGCGGGGAATTGTTCCTCCAAATCATTAGCGATTTGTGTGAGCTCCTGCTTCGCCGCTATGGGAGTGACTCCTGGCTTTAAGCGCCCCACCACATTCCAATAGCGGGCATCGCGAACGAAGTACTCTCCAGTGACATCAGGGAAAGGAGTCCAAAGATTTACAAAGGACGGCTCGTTAAACGACTTTGGCATTACACCCACCACTTGATAAGCCGCTTCGTCCAGCCAGATCGATGTACCGATCACATTTCTGTCCGAGCCAAACTCCTTGCGCCAGAGATCGTAGCTGATCACTACCGAACGAGCAGCTTCCGATGAAAAGTCATCCTCGCTGAAAAAGCTTCCCAGCTCCGTATGAATCTTCAGCACATCCGCAAAGTCGCGAGTTACCCGTGCACCTAAAAGCTGGCGGGTATTGTCGAACCTGTCCTTGTAATTCAAATACTGAGATCGGTATCCAAATAACCCGGTAAAGGATTCCTGCCGCTCTCGAAAGTCTCGAAAGTCTGCCAGAGCCATGAAGTTCACGACTTCGCCCGACTTTTCGTCGACCGACTGAATCCCATAGAGTTCGTGGCTGTCGGGAAACGGAAGCGGTTGACGAACCACTGAATCCGTTATCGTCCAGAGAACGGCTACGGCCGCGGAGCCGAGAGCGAGGAGCACCACTGAGAGAAGTGCTTGCAGAGGTTTGCGTTTCCAATAACGAGCGGAATCGCGAACGAGGAGACCAAGGTAAATCGACATGAGAGGAGTATGCCAGAGGTTAGAGGACTTGTGACGTGCCAAAGGTCATGTTCGGGGCCGAAATCCCATAGGCCCTTAGTCACCTAACTCTACACCCTACCCCACAGGGAGGGTCTAGGTTACGCAACACGAGCAACGATCGCTTTCCGAAACACCAGACGGACTCGCCGCTGGCTTAAATCAACCCCAGGTCCCGAGCCATTAACGCGGCTTGGGTACGATCCAGCACGCCCAACTTGCCCAATACATTGGAGACATGATTCTTCACCGTGCCTTCCGCCAGCGAAAGATGCCCCGCAATCTCCTTGTTGCTACAGCCTCTTGAAAGCCAGACCAGCACCTCTTCCTCCCGCGATGACAGTGGCTCCAGTAGTTTGACCGGCTTCTCTTCCGCTGTTTTTACTGGTGTAGAAATTCGCGAAAACTCTGCCAAAACCTTCGACGCGATCGAGGGTTGGAGAAACGACTCTCCCGCACTCACCGTTCGAATGGCGTCTACCAATTGCTTCGAGGGCGTATCCTTAAGAAGGTATCCAGACGAGCCAGCCTTGAGGGCTTCGAACACGCGTTCATCGTCATCGAAGGTCGTCAGCGTTAGAACGTTCACCTCCGGCATCTCCTGCTTGATTGCCTTGGTTGCGGCCACACCATCCATAATCGGCATATTGAGATCCATTAACACGATGGATGGCCTCACTCGCCGACACGTTTCCAAAGCCTCCTGTCCGTTTTGGCATTCGCCAACGATGTCCAACCTATCGTCAAGGGACAACAAGGTTCGCAATCCCTCCAGAAACAGGGATTGGTCGTCGACTAAGACTATACGAATTCGCTCGCTCATCTAGGAACCGAAATACTCAGGCAAAATCCATTCCCTGGCGAGGTATTAAAAGAGACTTTACCATCCAAAAGTTGGATACGCTCCCGAATTCCCATGATACCAAAGCCACCAGAGACAACGGAGCATCCCTTGCCGTTGTCCTTAACCTCGAGCGAAACAATCCCTTGACCGGAAAGGTCGAGCGAAACGGAGACTTTGGATGCCTCTGCGTGCTTGCGGACATTGGTCAACGCCTCCTGAGCAGATCGATACAAAGCCGACTCGACGAGAACCGGAATAGAACTGAATCCTTCTTCGAGTTCAAAACTAACCGCCACCTCAGTCCCAAAGGAATCGCTTAACAAAGTTTCCAAGGCTCGGTCCAAAGCGCTGCCGTCGAGCGGGGACGACCGCAGAGAAGCTACCGACGATCGCACGTCCGCCAACCCTTTTTTGGTCACCTCCTGAGCCTTCTCCAGAAAGGCTCCGGCTTTTTCTTTATCCGATACCAGCAAGGCTTTGGCCGTTTCGAGCTGCATATTTACGACCGTCAGAGAATGTCCAATCGTATCGTGGATCTCTCGAGCAATGCGGTTTCGTTCCTGGGTAGCAGCGAGTTCTTCCACTTGCCGACTGAATGCTCTCAGCTTCTCGTTGGCGTTGTTCAACTCCACCGACAAGGCAAACGCACGACTACGAGATTTTCGCTCCCGCCGAAAGATGTAGAACATCATCGCCGAGAAAAAGTAGCCCGCGATCATGTTGACGATGTCATCCAGCTCCATCCATCCACCCCACATCAGGCGACCCACCAAAACCCACGCCACGCACTGGTAGACCAGGTAAAGAGTAGCCAACCAAAGCGGAAACAAAAGTGTCGCAAAGCCGGCGACCACGAACATCAGAACGTAGTTGAATCCAAAATACGATGTGTTGACGTGGGCAACGTATATGTAGGCGAAACAACTCGGCCCAAATACAAGCAGGTACAACAAGGTCTCCTCTATACGGGAAGGAATCTCCGGCTTCAAAGCCGAGTCTCTCACATCGAAGCCAACCCCTGCTTTTTCCACCAAAAAACCTTGGCGCAACCAAGCGGCGCAAAACACGGCCCAGAGCAACACCTGCAAAACCGAGAGCCCCCAACTCGGCGTCTTCTCCGCATAGGCGAATGGCAGGATGAGAGCCATCAACATAAGGATACTGCCGAAAATCGCGAAGATATTGTTGTTGTTGCGCTCGACTCGATTCGCCTCCGCACCCGCTCCTTCTTCCTCCGACTCTCGCTGCCCTATCCCGTTCTCAACCATTAGCTAACGAAACTAGCACAGAATAGAAGGGACTGTCATGTGCCAAAAGTCATGGATATCGCTGGATAGAAGAATCACGCAAATTTTCGCTGAAAAGATTGAATAATGCCTGCGAAGGCTTCGTCCCAAACCACGAAAACACGAATTTAACCCGAACACCGTTTTATGAAAATGAAAGCAATCAGCACCCTTACCCTACTAGCAGTAATCGCAGCCTTCACTTTCCCCAACACTGCCCAAGCGGGCGACAAGGAGGAAGCCCTCATCGGCGGCCTCATTGGAGGACTCATCATTGGAGCCGCCATCGCCGACGACGACACACATGTCAGCGTCGGATACAGAAGCGGCGGTCACTACGGCCAGCGCGACTCGCATGGCTACTGGGATTGGGTTTCCGTTAAGACCTGGGTTCCCGGCTACTACGAACGTAGCTGCGATCGCCATGGGCACGTTCGCAAGGTTTGGATCTCCGGCCACTACACTTTCCACAAGAGAAAGGTCTGGGTAGACACCCATCGCCATGGAAGCCACCGCCCCAGCTACCGTGAAAGCCGTCGCTACGATAACCACCGAGACCACGGACACCACGACCGAAAAGGTAGGATTGTAAGAAGATTCTAACACACCACGTGCAACTGCGAGTGGCCTCGATAAACGGGGTCACCTTTTCCCTACAAGCCAACCATTCGATCCTTCCCTTTTTAGCCTTTTGAGCCCATAAACAAGTTTCCACCCATGAAAAACGTATCGGACATCAGCCAAGACCATGCACGGTTCCTCATGAGCCAGTTGCTCGATGGTGAATTGGACGCATCCGATGCTGAAGCTCTCGACCGCTACCTGAAGACTCATCCGGATGAACAAAATTGGATGGAGAATCTCGATCTGCTTCGAGATGCCCAAGTGTCTAGCGCCTCGCGATTGGACCACTCCGAATCCATTTCCTCGATACAGGATGCCATCTCATTCAAGAATAGGGGAATCGCTAAAAAGAGGAGTTCTCTGCTCACATTCCCAGCTCTCATCCGCTCTATGGCCGCAGCGGCTGCTATTGCGATTGTCGGCACCCTATCTTGGATCGGCTTGCACCCTGACGCCCACGCTCATTTCGAGCCAAACGTCGTCGAGTTCGTAGCCACGGATTTGCCCGGTGCGAGCACCTACATCTACCCGGACGAAGAGACCGGTTGGACTGTCGTTTGGGTCGACTCAGATCCCGTCGAATTCGAAGCGACAAAGGGCTAGGTCCCTTTTGACAAGCAATAGGCAGAAACGCCCGCAGCATACTCACTGCGGGCTTTTTTTCGAGCGAGACTCTCAGTCTATCTCAATCGCCGGCTGGCTTTTCACGAGGTCGTCGATCTGCTTCATCTGCTCGAGGAAACCTTCCAGGCGGTTCAGTGGCAGCGCGCAGGGTCCGTCGCACTTAGCATTCTCGGGATCGGGATGCGCTTCCAGGAAGAGTCCGGCTATTCCGACCGACATTCCCGCTTTCGCGAGGTCGCAAACCTGGCGGCGACGCCCTCCTGCAGCCGTGGAAGTGCCTCCCGGAATCTGCAGCGAGTGCGTTACATCGAAGATGACTGGGTAACCGAAACCCTTCATTATCCCGAAGCCAAGCATGTCCACAACGAGGTTGTTGTAGCCGAAGCTAGAGCCGCGCTCGCAGAGCATGACTTTATCGTTCCCGGCTTCGTTCAGCTTCTTGATGATGTGCCCCATCTCGCGAGGGGAGAGGAATTGGGCTTTCTTAACGTTGATGATCGCTCCCGTTTTGGCCATGGCAACCACGAGATCTGTCTGGCGACAAAGGAACGCTGGGAGTTGGATAATGTCGCAAACCTCTGCCACCGGAGCCGCTTGGTGGGGCTCGTGCACGTCAGTGATAAGGGGCACGTCGAACTTTTCTTTGATCTCTGCCAAGATCTCTAGCCCCTTCTCCATTCCGGGACCGCGATAGCTGGTGACGGACGATCGATTTGCCTTATCAAAGGAAGCCTTGAAAACGTACGGGATGCCGAGCTTGTCAGTCACTCGTTTGTACTCGCTAGCGATTTCGAGAGCGAGATCACGGGATTCGAGCACGTTCATACCTGCTAGCAGGGTGAATGGCAGCTCATTGCCGCATTTTAGTTTTCCGATTTCAATCACCTTAGACATGGCCCCGTTCTTCCCTGTTTGATTGACTTCGCCAACCAAAATCAACACCGCTGCCCATAAATCTTAGCAAAAACCTATTTCAATTCCCTATGTCAAAACGCCGCTATTTCTGGATCGACCTGGAAATGACCGGACTCGATCCGGCCAGCGACCGCATCGTCGAAGCTGCCGTCATCATCACAAATAAACAACTCGAACCGGTCTTCGAATGGGAGAGCCCTGTCCGTCAACCACAAGAGGTCCTCGACGGAATGAACGACTGGTGCAAGCACCACCATGCTGCAAGCGGATTGCTGGACCGTATTCAGGATGGAATTACAGAGCAGGAACTAGATGAGAAGCTTTCAGAAATAGCTCTCAAATATTTCAAGAAAAAGAATCCTTGCGTGATCGCTGGCAACTCAATTTCCCAAGATCGGAAGTTCATTGACGCCTACCTGCCGCAATTCTCACAACGCCTACACTATCGCATGCTCGACGTGTCCAGTTTCAAAATCGTTTTTCGCGATATGCTCGGACGCGAGTTCAAAAAGGATAATACCCATCGAGCCATTGACGATATCCGTGAATCAATCGCAGAACTGAAGCACTACATGAGTGCCATCGACGCTTCCAACCTAGCCCCAATCGACAACGCCCCAAAGCCCGAGGAATCCAACGAATGATCCGTTATGGAAGGCTAGGCCTTGCAGCTGTCGCGCTCTTGGGGACGATCGCTTGCCTTCCTACGTCCGCCCATGGAGAACTCTCTACCGAACAAAAAGAACGCTTGGTCGAGGCAGTCGGAAAGAAACTCTCCAAAAGGGCTTACGCTTTCGAAACCGACTTTTCAAAATGGTCGGAAATCTCTGCCGACCGATCCTTCGAAATTGCTGAAGCCAAAACAAAGGAAGAACTGGCCAATGTCCTCAGTGAAGGTCTGGATACATTCGGACTTTCCCACCTCGCAATTTTCGCACCTAGTACCGTAAAAAGTCGTCGTGCTGGAAAACGCTCAGGCATGGGGATAACCATCCACCCTCTGGATGAGGATGGAGGGCTTATCAGTTACGTCCTCGCAGACAGCCCAGCCGAACGCTGCGGACTTAGGAAAGGCGACATTCTAGTAAGCATCGACGGTGAACCTCTCGCCGACATCAAACAGCTTGCAGGCGAGCTTGACCAAAAGAGGCAAATCACCTGGACGCGAGGCGACGAAGAACTGTCATGCGAAATCGAATACGCGAGTTTCTCCCTTTCAGAGCCGAGCACTATGACTTGGGTCCGCCAAGACGTAGCTCTTGTTCGTGTGCAGAGCTTTCTCCCAAAATTTTATAAGGCCACAAAGATCAACAAATTCTTCAGGCAAGCTCGGGATGCGAGGGGAATCATCATCGATCTTAGAAACAACCGCGGTGGGCTCTCCTTCTACTCGCGACACCTCGCATCAAAAATAGATTCGCCCAAGGAAACCTTCGCTTTGCTAGCAAACAAGAAGAGTGAGGACCGCGGCAGAAAACGCCGCACTGTTCATCCGCTCCCTTTTTCCAGAGCTTACTCTGGAGAGGTCGTCATCCTCGTCGATTCCCTTTCGGCTAGCGCAGCAGACATCGTCCCCGCATTCGTGGCCGATAACGATCGCGGCATCGTGATAGGACAACGCACCAGCGGTGCCCTCCAGCTGGCAAAAAGCTACCCTTTGCCGTATGGGTTTCGAATCTACCTACCCATCGCCGAAATGCTCACACCCAACGGAAACCGGCTAGAAGGAGTAGGACTCGCCCCGCATCTCGAGCTTAGTCTGGAAGAGACCACCCATGACAAAAAAATTCTGCAAGCCGCCCTGAACGCAATCGACCGTAGCTACGACGGGTCGGAATAAAAGCCATCTATTTTGCCGGCGACATCCCTAAACGAAATATCGTTCGCGTAGATGAGCTTGTAGCGCCGGGCCGCCTCCTCTTTCCTGCCAAGCGCCTCGCAACATTGGGCAGATGAGTAAAGCACGTCTTTCTTAAATTCGTCCATTCCGTGCGCATCCGCAATCGAACGGTCGAATTGCTCAAGAGCAAGGTCGTACAAGCGCTTTTTTGAGAAGCTTCGACCGAGCATCACACAGGAGCGTTGCTTCAAGCTCGAGCCACGCTGAGCTACTTGGAATTCCTTAATCGCTTCATCAACCTTGCCAGCAGCCAGTAAAAGTTCTCCCAAGTTCAGGCGCTGGGCATAGTCGTTCGGAAATTGCTCTACCATCTTACGAGACTCCTCCAGCTTGAGAACATCAAGTTCTGCTTCCAACTTCTGGATACGCTCTTCAGTGGCCGGTCCAGACCCGCTGTGGAGTTTGCTGAGCTCTAGCTCAGTCGCCTTGATCATGATCTCGCTGCGAAGTTGCTTGAGACCGATGTCCGACTCCGCTTGAGGCAGCATAGCAGCCTTATCCAGCCAAACCAACGCCTCGCGGTAGTCGTCTGCATACAGGTAGGCCTTAACCAGCTGCTTGTAGAGATCCAGACTTTGTGGGTCCTCGTGTATTTCCTCAATCAGCTCACGAGCCCGCACCCTAGCTCCTTGGACATCCTGAATCAGGCGACTCTGCTTTTCCAAAGCTTCCGATAGTTCCTCGTCCTTGAGCTTCGAACGAAAGTCCTGCTCTTCCTCGGCCCACTTCCCCCTATTGATCGAATGGGCAACCGAGGCAGATTTGACAAGTTCCTGGATAAGAGAGCTCTCCGGCTTCAAACGCTTCAAACGCTCCGCGATAGCAACTGCTTGATTCGTTTCCCCCACCTTGATGAGGGCCTCGCAATAACGCTGCAGGAGAACGAGATCCTTTGTCTCGTTTTCATAAATCTTCTTGAGGCAGAAAACTGCCGTTTCATTAAATTCCAAAGCCGCGGCACCGGCAGCGACTAGAGACAGAGCCCCTTCGTGCAAAGGGTCTCGGGTGAGCGCCCGCTCTCCGTAAGCCATCGCCAGCGCAGCATCCTTCTTCAAATAAGGTTTCCCGTAGAGAACGATGAAACTCGCTTCGATTTTCGAGAGTAACCGGTGAAGAAACCCTCGTCCCCGTTTCGTAAATACGCTTTGCTGAGCCTGACGTAGCAACTCTCGAACTTCCAGGCACCCAGGATGTTCCAGCAGCAAAGAGGAACAAATCTCAACGCAATACTCGAAGTTTCCGCGCTCCACCGCAGTTCGGGCATTGCCGACCTGTTTGCGAACTCTAGCGTCCAATTCCTTTAGCGAAACTTCAGGCATAAACGTGACGTTAACTTAATACTAAGTCCGAATCAACCGCCGCACGCAACTCTTCGAAAGCAGCAGCTACTGCCTCATCAGTTCGCGCCTCTACGAGCAAGCGAATTTTGGGCTCCGTTCCAGAGTAACGGATTAGCAGTCGCCCATCCTCTCCTAGTTTTGAATCCAGTTTCTCGATACAAGCAGAAATCGCTCGGCAATCAGCAAGGGGCGGTTTCTCGGCGACCTTGAACGCCTTGGATATTTGCGGAAAGGCGGAATAAACACTGGCGAGACGAGAAACGCTCCCCGCGCTCCGAGCCACCGCTTCCGCCATGGCTAAAGCTGCTACTAGACCGTCACCTGTGATCGCGAACTTTCCGACAACCAAATGTCCGGACTCCTCCCCCCCCAACAGGTATCCCGTGCGAAGCATAAGCCTCGCGATATGCTTGTCACCGACATCGGTCCGTTCCGTTCTTATGCCGTTTTCCTTCAACGCCGCATCCAGCCCGAGATTGCTTTGCACGGTCGTCACCAAAGTGTCGCCAGGAAGCTCCGCTCGTTGCTTCGCGTCGATCGCAAGAGCTGCCAAAAGAGCCTCGCCCTCGATTTTCTTCCCCGTCTCGTCAAACATAACAAGCCGATCGCCGTCTCCATCGAAAGCGAATCCATAGTCAAATTTGCCAGATGAATACAACGCCCCAAGAGTCTCAGGATATTCGCTGCCGACGCCATCGTTGATATTGGAACCATCTGGCTTTTCCCCTACCACTTCCAATACCGCACCTAATTGGCGAAACACTACCGGAGCAATTTCCGACATCGCACCATTGGCGCAATCGAGAGCGATCCGCTTGCCAGCAAGCAACCCGCGCGGAAAAGCAGACGCTACCGCCCGCTGGTACTGCGAGCGAAGTTCACTTCCATCGATCACCGAGACCTTTTCGCTCGGGTCAAAATCGTCTGCTGGAATTTGTTCGACCATATCGTCAAGCGATTGCTCGAGATCTTCCGACGGCTTCACGCCGCTTCCTTCAAAGAACTTTATTCCGTTGTCGCAGGCGGGATTGTGCGAGGCAGTGATCGAACAAGCCAGAATCGCCTCGCTTGAACGAGCCGCAAACGCGACACACGGTGTCGGAGCCACCCCGAGGTCGATCATCTTGCCCCCTTCGGATGCCACGCCCGCAGCAAATGCGTTCAGCAATGCAAGTCCAGAGGCGCGAGTATCCCGTCCCACCACGATCTGGGGAACCGGTGCTGAAAATCTTTCTCGCGCGACTCGCACCGCCGCTTTGCCGGCGCGAAAAGCGACATCATCATTCAGGACCGCGCTGCCATACTGGCCGCGGATGCCATCCGTTCCAAAGTGCTTCAAACTCATCAGGACGCGTAAAAGTCTTTGGTGTCTGCTAGTTTTGCTTTGAGAGCTCCGCCCAGCAGCACATCACGGGCGATTGCAACGCCTTCCTCTATGGTATCGCACTTACCGACGATCATCAGTCCTGCAGCTATATTAAAGGAGATTGTATCTTCTAGTCCCTCGGGAGCCTTGCCAGCAAGCAGCGTGTCGAGAATTCGCAGATTGTCATCGAGCTCCCCACCCAAAAGTTCAGAGACGTCAGACGCGCGTAGCGAGAATTGCTCGGCATTCCAAATGCCGTCGATATTCGAAAGGGCTCCGAAGCCGCGCACTCGATTTGCACCGACCACACTAAGCTCGTCCATCCCGCGACCGTCGTCCAACACCGTATGAGCTACAACGCCCGACTTGAGCCCGAGCGAGTCCAATGTGCAGGCTAGCATATCTACGACCGAAGGAGAGAACACACCTAGTAACTGGTAGGCCGGCTTCGCGGGGTTGATGAGCGGACCAAGTATGTTAAAAACAGATCTCTGCCCCTTGGCCGCCAACTCCTGACGAACCGGCATAATCTCCCTGAACGCGGGGTGGAATGCAGGGGCAAACATGAAACAAAAACCAAGCTCCTCCATTGACCGGGAAAGCGTTTCGTCATCAGCCATCAAATCGACTCCAAGCGCCTCGAGAAGATTGGCGCTACCGCATTTGGACGTAATGGACTTGTTGCCATGCTTCAGAACGGGCACTCCCGCAGCAGCTAGGCCAAACACCACGGCAGTGCTTATGTTAAAGCTGCCGATTTTATCTCCTCCCGTTCCACAAACATCGATCGCCACATCCTGCCACTTCTCAAGCCCGGGATTTCTGGCAAGCTCGCGGAATCGCTTAGCGAATCCTGATACTTCCTCAGCTACTTCACCCTTCTGGGCGAGCGCGGTCAGAAAATTAGCCTTAGCAAAAGGATCTACGTCCACCGATGCGAGGAGGTCAGCCGAGGAAGATGCCTGCGTCTGCGAGAGGTTTTTCCCCTCTTCTACGAGTGAGGTGAGCTCGTTCAATTCCATAGGAGGGAAGATGTAGGCCTCTCCTTTCTGTAAAACAATGCAAAACACGCTCGCCAAAACAGCATCACCTAGAGCAGTTTGAGCAACTCCCAGAGAAGCTCGCCAGCCGCCCTGCTTATTTTGAAACAATAACTTGACGGGTGATTGGCCAAGAGTTATCAAGCGCAGCTTTTCTTTTAAGTAGAAGAACAAACGACGAACGAATTTACGTACAATGGCTAATCCAAAACGCAAGCAATCCAAGCGCCGCAGCCGCCTCCGCAGAGGTGCTAACCGTTTCGAGGCTCCCGAGCTCGCGAAGGACCCGATCGACGGTTCCGCATTTCGCCCGCACCGCGTAAATCCGAACAACGGAATGTACCGCGGTCGCCAAGTTCTAGACGCATCCGTCTAGAAGCTTATCCTTCGGCTACCCGCTAGACTCAGCTAAGCCAGCTTCACATGCTCGAACAGAAGAGCTCTTGCATCGCGATCGACGCAATGGGCTCCGACAAGGGTCCTGCTGAAATAGTCGCCGCTACGAAACTGGCGGTACAAAAAGTAGCCAACCTGAGGCCGATCATCTTGGTCGGCGACGAAGCTATCTTAAAGCCCTTGCTTGAAAAAGAAGGGCTTTCTTCGTATCCGGATATTTCGGTTTTCCACGCGTCCGAGGTCATAACCATGGACGACAAGCCATTGGTAGCCCTCAAGAAAAAGAGGGACGCCTCCATGCTTCGTGCCATCGAGCTGGTAAAAGATGGCCACGCCAGCTGCGTACTCAGCTGCGGCAACACAGGCAGCCTCATGGCAGCTGGCACCATAAAACTTCGCACCCTCGAAGGCGTAGACCGACCAGCCCTCGCCACCGTGATGCCACGAAAACGGGGACACTTCGTGCTGATCGACGCTGGAGCAAACCCCACCGCCAAAGCCGAGCACCTTGTGCACAACGCAGTTCTTGGCAGCGACTACTGCCGCCTCGTGCTCGGAATCGAAAAACCGAAAGTCGGTTTGATGACCATCGGCACCGAGGAAGGTAAAGGCACCGATCTAGTAAACCAAGCCCACACCCTTTTGAAGAAGGTCAACGGGCAGATCCACTATGAAGGCCTGATAGAGGGCTTCCAAACTTTCGAAGAAGGCGTAGACGTAGTCGTTTGCGACGGTTTCACTGGCAACATCCTGCTGAAGGCTTGCGAGTCGCTTTTCATGCTTTTGAAAGGCTTCGTGACGGAAGAGATTCAGGCCAATTGGATGAGGAAAATGGGTTACCTCCTTTCAAAAGGGGCATTCGACGCCATCAAGACCCAGCTCAATCCCGAGCGTTACGGCGGTGCTCCGCTACTCGGCCTAAAGGGTAATGTGCTGAAAGCTCACGGATCCAGCAATCGGGAGGCCGTCATGAACGCCATCCGCATTGCGAACGAAATTGTCAGCAACGACCTCAACCGCCACATCCTCGAAGACATCGAGAAGGCGAACAACATTATCTACAACGTCGACTGATTCGCCCTGCAATTTGCAGGTTGCATGAACAGTGAGGCTTCCCCATTGAGACAATCGCATGAGTTCTGCGCCTAGATCCGTACAAATAAAAGGGACCGGTTCCTACACACCGCAAAAAGCGCTTACCAACAACGACCTGTCCAAGATCGTAGACACTTCTGACGAATGGATTTTTACGCGTACTGGCATCAAAGAACGCCGTATCGCGGATGAAAATGAAACGTCGTCCAGCATGGGCGCCGAGGCGGGTAGACGGGCCATAGAAAACGCAGGACTCAACATCGACGTGATAGATGTCATCGTTGTCGGAACGATGACGCCAGATATGCCCTTCCCCTCAACGGCTTGCCTCGTCCAAGAGAAGCTTGGCATCAAAAACGCCGTTTGTTTCGACGTCGAGGCGGCCTGCTCAGGCTTCCTTTACATCATGGAAATCGCGTCCGGACTCTTGCAAACTGGACGCTATCGCAACGCCTTGGTCATCGGGTCGGAAAAGCTCTCTAGCATTCTCGACTGGGAAGATCGTACCACCTGCGTACTCTTCGGAGACGGAGCGGGTGCTGCCGTGCTGGGACTTGGAGAGGAAGGCGATACCGCAGGAATCATCGACTTTAAGCTCGGAGCCGATGGAAGCAAAGCGGACATGCTCCACCAACCAGGCGGAGGGTGTGCGATACCTCCATCCACTGAGTCACTGGCGGGCCGTCAACACTTCCTGAAAATGCGTGGAAAAGAGGTTTTCAAACAAGCGGTCCGCGTTATGGGCCAAGCTGCCGTCGAAATCCTTGAACAAAATGGCATAGAATCGGACCAACTCGCATGCGTCGTTCCACATCAGGCGAATATGCGCATAATCGAATCTCTTTCGTCACGACTTCACATTCCAATTGAACGCTTTTTCCTAAATCTAGACAAATACGGAAATACATCCGCCGCCTCCATACCCATCGCCTTGGACGAAGCTGCCCGAGCCGGGAGAATCAAACGCGGAGACATAATACTGCTCGTAGCCTTCGGGGCTGGCCTCACTTGGGGCTCATCCCTCATCCGCTGGTGAGCCTCCTCCCTGAAAAATAACGATCCCAAGCAACAGTCCTTCCATTAATGAACACCGCAATTTCACGCCAACGCTCTCTCTTACGGGCCGGCATCCTCTCGTCACTTTTTGTTTTCGTCTTGTCTTTCGCCAGCAACCTTCGGGCTGAATCGAAGATAACTTGGTCATCTGAAACTGGTTACGTGTCCGAGGAGGTCGATCTTTCAGGCCTGCTCCCAGAGGAGCAACAGAAAATCCTAAACTGGATGAACCGAGCGCGAACCGCCGAGGAAAAGAAGAACTATTCCCGCGCGGTAAAACTCTACAAAAGAGTCTCTAAGAAATACCCAAAAAACCAATATTCGCCCGAGGCGTTATATCGCACCGCACTCATCCAGCTCGAACGCAACAATGTCGACAAGGCTTTCGAAGCATTCAACACCATCGCATGGGTTTACCCTAACTATGGAAGCTTCAACGAAACGCTTGGTGAAATGTACAAAATCGCCGTAGCTCGCTTGGAAACCTACCGTGACAAGATTTTTTGGGTCATTCCCGGCTTCAAAAACACAGATCGGGCCATCCAATATTTCGAACGAATAGTGGCCATCGCACCATACAGTGACTACGCCCCACTCTCTCTGATGAACGTCGCCAAAGCATGGTCGGACAAGAATAGCGACGCCATGACGATCTACGCCCTAGATCGCTTGGTCACTAACTACCCGAACAGCTTCCTCACCTCCGACGCCTATCTCAAGCTCGCCCAGACCCACTACGGCTTGATCAAAGGCCCAGAGTACGACCAACGCGCCACAGAGGACGCCATCACCTTTTTCGAGGACTTCCTAATCCAGTATCCGGAAAACCAAAACGTGGACCAGGCAGAAGACGGTTTGTCAGGCGCCAAGAACATCCTCTCGCTCTCCAAACTTAAGATGGGAGACTTCTATTACTACAAGCGCTCCAAGTACGACGCGGCGAAGATCCTCTACAACGAGGCAATCACTATAGCACCTCTTTCCAAGACCGCCCAAACGGCTAAGACTCGACTAGAAAAAATTGACGCGATCGTCGCCAAGAACGAAGAGACCGTCGAAGAAGACGCACCATCCAACGAGGAAATCCAAGAACAGGCCCGCAAACGCGCCAAACGCCGTATCCTAGGCATTTTCTAGTTCTAGGATCTTGCCAACGCCACGGATCAAAATCTCGAATCCATCACTCATGCGTACGCTAGTATTATTCGGGTTCATCGCATCCATCCTACTTGGGGGATGCGCAACATACCAGATGGGCAACCCTGTCACATTGCCGTACAGCAGCATATACGTAGCTCCTCCCCAGAACTATTCTAATCTTCCACAACTGGAAGGTCCGCTGAACGCCGCACTCCGCCAAGCCATTCAGAGTAGCGGGGACCTTTCCCTAGCTTCCGGGAACACTGCGGATGCTACGTTGGAAATTTCCATTCTCGAAATTCGAAGAAACATCGCCGCAGTATCCGCCTCCGACGTGGGACGCGGTAGAAAGTTCGAGATCCTAGTCGAACTCGAAATCAGCCTTAGAAAAGGCGACGGATCTGGACAGTACTTTTTCGAATCCCGTCCACTCTCCATTACTCAAGATGTCTACACCGAAAGCGGTTTGGTAGATGCTGAATACCATGCCGTCCCAGAGATCAGTCGCCAGATTGCCGATCGCGTCGCCCAATCGCTCGTAGACCTTTGGTGAGTGAGTAGCTAGCCTTACACAAATTCCAAGCGTCTAGACTTGAGCATCGCGTCATACGACGACTAAGGTGCGCTCAATGGGTACACCAATTCTAGCGCCATCTATGCTAGCGGCCGACCACACTCGGCTCGCGGAGGAAATCAAAGGCGTCGAAGGGGCCGGATGTTCCTGGCTCCACGTCGACATCATGGACGGGCACTTCGTGCCCAACCTGACCTTCGGACCTCAAATAGTAGCCGACCTGCGCCCTAAAACGGAGCTTTTCCTCGACGTTCACCTGATGCTCGACAACCCGCAGGATTTCGTCGAGCTCTTCGTCAAAGCAGGTGCCGATCAAGTGACCATACACGTCGAACCGGAATACGACATATCCGCCTGCCTCTCGAAGATTCGAGACTTGGGAGCGAAGTGCGGCGTCGTCCTCAACCCAAGCACTTCAGTTTCAGCCGTGGAGCCCTACTTATCCGAAGTCGACATCGTACTGGCAATGACAGTCCAGCCCGGCTTCGGGGGCCAATCTTTCCAAGAAGGCGTGCTCGCGAAAACCGCCCAGCTAGCCGCGTGGCGCCAAGAACGTGGACACAATTTCCGAATCGAAGTCGACGGTGGAATTAACGCCGACAATGCCCCACTATGCCGTAAGGCTGGTGTGGATACATTCGTAGCTGGCACTGCTTTCTTTAAATCATCTGACCGCACCCTTTTCCGTAAGAACATCGAGACTCTCGACTAAATGCAAATAAACCAACCCAGCTACAGCGAGGCCGACCTCGAAACAACCCTCGTCTCGCGCGAGGAAATAAGAACGCGAGTGGCAGGGCTCGGCGTCGAATTGTCAGAACATTACCTGGGCAAAGATGTAACCATTGTTTCGATACTTAGCGGAGCCCTGATATTCACTGCGGACCTGATACGCTCCTGCGATTTCCCAACCCGCTTGGATTGCCTGCGAGCCGAGTCCTACGGAAACGCGACCGCTGCGCAAACGCCGCCGCGGATCACCAATCCCCTAAAAACGGATATAAAGGATCATCACGTTCTCGTTGTTGACGACATACTTGATTCCGGAAACACGCTCAAGGCGATCATTGCCCACCTCGAAAAACTCTCGCCAGCTTCGCTCAAGACCTGCGTCCTTCTGGACAAGCCTGCACGGCATGAAAAGGATTTCTCGGCCGACTTCTGCGGCTTTAGCATTCCGGACCAATTCGTCGTCGGCTATGGCCTAGACTTTGCCGAACGCTATCGCAGCCTTCCCTGCATAGGTGTTCTGAGAAAAGAGCTCCAAGACGCAGCGACTCACACTTAGGCGACCCGAGTAGCCGACTGATACTAAGAACGATGATTCTCGCGAATAAATGGGAGGATTACGAAATCCTCGAATGCGGCGAAGGCATGAAAAAGGAACGCTGGGGCGACGTCGTCCTCGTGCGTCCTGACCCTCAAGTCATTTGGCCAAGGGCTACCCCCGACTGGGGGAAGTATGACGCCCTCTACCAGCGTAGCTCCAAAGGGGGAGGCAACTGGGACTACCGCAAAAGCCTACCCGAAAGCTGGATCATAAAATATAAAGATCGACGCTTCAAAATACGTCCAACCAACTTTAAGCATACCGGCCTGTTCCCTGAGCAAGCAGTCAACTGGGATTGGTTTGGCAAAAAAATCAAAGATTCTCCCAAGCCGGCAAAGGTACTCAACCTCTTCGGCTACACTGGTGGTGCGACTGTCGCTGCTGCAGCCGCCGGCGCAGAGGTTTGCCACGTCGACGCGGCAAAAGGCATGGTAGCCTGGTGCCGAGAGAACGCGGCCCTAAGCAACCTCAGCGAAGCACCCATCCGCTACATCGTCGACGACTGCATGAAGTTCGTGGAACGCGAAATTCGCCGCGGCACAAAGTATCAGGGTATCATCATGGACCCACCCTCCTACGGTCGCGGCAGCAAAGGCGAAGTCTGGCAGTTCGAGCGAGATCTCTACGGGTTACTACAGAAGTGCACTAAAATATTCGACTCGTCGGGTCTCTTCTTCCTCGTCAATGCTTATACGACCGGAGTTTCGCCAACCGTAGTTGGAAACTTATTACGCGAATCGATGTCAGCCTTCCAAGGAAACGTTAGCTCGGGCGAAGTGGGCCTCCCCATTTCTGGTACTTTAAACACCCTCCCATGCGGACTTTACGCTCGCTGGGAAGCCTAGAATACTGACACGATTGTGTTACAATACGCCTGCCTAAGTGGTTCAGGTTTGCATGCAAATATACCGGAGGCACAGATTCGACGTTTCAACAACGACCATCGACAATGCCGAAATACGACTTCGTAAAGAGCAAGTTCTTCAATTTCTACCGTAACATAGACTACCCGACCTATAAGCAGGAAAAGGAGGCTCTACAAATTGAGCTCCTTAAAATGCAGCACTGGGTCGTGGAAAACAATAAGCGGGTCGCAATCGTTTTCGAAGGAAGGGACGCCGCTGGCAAAGGATCGTCCATCAAGCGCTTCATCGAGTACATGATGCCCAAGGACTTGCGCGTCGTAGAGCTTGGCATTCCCACCCCGGGCGAATCCAAGTACTGGTTCAGACGCTATGAAAAGCATTTCCCAAAACCTGGCGAAATAGTATTCTTCGACCGCTCCTGGTACAACCGAGCCATGATCGAGCCGACCATGGGGTACTGTAAAAAAAGTCAGTACAAGTATTTTATGAGCAAGGTGCTCGACTGGGAAGAAAAGCATATCGACGACGGTCTTATCCTCATAAAACTCTACCTGTCCGTCAGCAAAGAAACCCAACTGGTCCGCTTCCAAGAACGTATCACCAATCCCCTCAAGTATTGGAAATACTCCACGAACGACGAAAAGGTTCGCGAGTATTGGGACGTTCTCACCAAATACAAAGAACAGATGTTCGAGCGCACTTCGTCAGTGAAAAGCCCTTGGGTCGTCATCGGCTCGAATAACAAGTTGGAAGCTCGGCTAAAAGCGATGCTGTACGTCCTAACCACAATCCCCCACGACAGTTGGAAGAAATTCCGGCCACTCTCCAAGAAGAAGACGCGAACCCGCTACAGCAAGACCATCGAAGGTGTACAATTCAACAACCTGAACTATCGCCAATTCAAACTACTCGAAACCTTGCAAGCCCTCTACGATGCATAAACTAGGCAAAGTCGAAGCCGCTGGTGGACTCACCATCGACAAAAACGATCGGATCCTTTTCATCTTCAAAGACGGGAAATGGGACTTACCCAAAGGCTTGATAGATCGGGGAAAATCCGCCTCAAAAACAGCGCTGCAGGAAACCGCTGAGGAAACTGGCCTCGACCCCGACAAACTAAGCGTATTGACCGAGTTGATACCCACCGTACACATTTCGAAATACGCAAAAACGAAGTCGCTTAAAGAGACCCGCTGGTTCCTGATCCAGTACACAGGCTCGAAAACGTCATTCGAACCGCAACGCGACGAAGGCATCGAACATTGCGCATGGATCCCGCTTTGGGACCTCGAGCGGCCATTGGCAAACTGCGCTGCTCGTATTCACTATTTGGTGCACTTCTGGCTTAAGTTCCGCAAGGAGCTGGATTACTAGGAGCGTGACGCAGTCGTATCCAGCATTTGGACACAACAACGGCGGCTTATCTTGCGATAAGCAGCCGTCTGAAGTGGCACGGAGTAAGGGAGTCGAACCCCTAACCTCCTGATTCGTAGTCAGGTGCTCTATCCAATTGAGCTAACCCCGCTTCAGTGGTAACCGCCGTAGTGGCGATCAGGGTCAGGAAGAAAGTAGCTTTAGCTCCTCCTGACAAGGACTTTTTTCAAAAAAAATAAACCGCCCGATTTCCACCGGGCGGTCTCCTTAAATTTGTGTATTACCTTAATTGAGAAGCCTAGACTTTCGGCAAGCTTGCCGGGATATCGACTTCGTGCGTGTCCTTACGCTTGACTCTCTGGAGGCGTGAGCGGCGGCGCAGCATGCGATCAAGCTTGTCGACAAGCAGATCTACCGCTTTGTAGCAATCAGGGTCTGCCACAGAGACGTTCATCGACGGACCATTGATCTCAATGTGACCTTTCGCGATGAACTCGTGCTCGCTACCACCCTTTCCGTAGACGCATTCTAGTTCAACCTTGACCCGTATGATGCGCTCCTCATGCCTGAAGAGTCGTTCCACCTTATCCGTGACGCTCTGCTTGATTGCCTCAGTCAGATCCATATGGATACCGGTGATAATTAGGTCGTGGTTGTTCTCAGTGTACATGATACTCCTTTGGTTATTAGGTTTTCGATGGAAAGCCCCAGCAATTCAGAGCAAAACGTATGGGCTCTAAATACAACCTAGTCATAGTGACTGGAGGTTCGTCTGGGATTGGAAAATCAATCATCGAGGATATTTCGAAGCTAGATCCGGAAGCGTCGCTTTTCAATCTTTCTCGTCGGATTCCGGCATCTTTTTACAACGACCCGAAGAGAGTTCACCTTGAGTGCGACCTAGCGGATCGAGCCTGCCGCATTCGGGTATTAGACGATCTTGAGCGACGCATAAGTGACTCCACCCAACAAGGCCCAATACTTCTCGTTAATAATGCCGGCTTCGGAATCTACGGCGACTTGGGAAGGAATTCTCCGGCCGAACACCTGGAGCTTCTCGAGGTGAACGTATGCGCCTTGGTCGAGCTCACCACCCGACTGCTACCTTTGATTAAGAAACGCGGTGGAGCGATTATGAACATCGCCTCTACCTCGGCTTTCCAACCGACTCCCTACCTTGCGACCTACGGGGCAAGCAAAGCTTTCGTACTCAGCTGGACCCTCGCCCTTAACGAAGAACTCCGCGGCACCGCCGCCCATGCGATTGCGGTCTGCCCCGGCCCCACGAAAACGGAATTCTTCAAGCGAGCCGGTTTCGCGAAGCGAGTCGTCCCTGCGGGTTATTCCCACAGTCCCGAACAAGTTTCGAGTATGGCATTGAAAGCCCTCGAACGCCGCAGGACCTTCACGACCACGGGCACGTTAAACAAAGTTTTGTCCCTGCTCGTCTTTATCCTTCCACTCTCGCTTCGCACACGTGCGGCCGGAAAATTTATTCGACGCTTTCGCTCCGATCCAAGCAACTAGTAAACTTATGCCCGCAACAGAATGGGGATGGCTCGTAACGCCTGAAGAACTCGAGGATTGGATCCTACAAAACGACGACCATGTCATCTTGGTCAACAAGCCGGCCCTGCTGGTGTGCCACCCGTCCAAGCAGGGCCCTTGGTCCTCCCTCGCGGGAGCATGCCGCGAATACCTCCAGTCCGATCGCTCTCACCTCGTTTCCCGTCTCGATCGCGAGACGAGCGGCATCGTGCTCTTCGCCAAGCACCGCCTCAAGGCACGCCACTTGCAGATGGCGTTCGAGCAGCGCAAGGTAGAGAAAACCTATCTCGCCATCGTAGAAGGAGAGCTCACTAAAGAAGTCCTCGTCGACGCTCCACTTGGCCCCGACACACAAAGCATCGTGCGAGCGAAAAACACAGTTCGCCACGACGGTAGACGTCAAGAGGCCCAGACGAAGTACACACCCTTGCACAGCAACGGACACTACACCCTTGCCAAGGTCGATCCTATCACTGGTCGAAAGCACCAAATCCGCGCTCACGCCCTGCACATCGGGCACCCAATCGTCGGCGACAAGCTCTACGGACCCGACGAAGGCCTATTCCTCGATTTCATCGAAGATGGTTGGACCAAAAAGATGGCGGAGATCCTTCCGATCAATCGTCATGCCTTACATGCCTATCGGATGATATTCGACATCGAGACGGGACCGGAGACCTACATTGCGCCTCTGACTACAGATTTGGTCGATTTCTGCCGCGAAAAACTCGGCCTTTCCACCGAGGCGTTAGACGATATCCTCCGAAGCGTTTAAGGGAGAGCACTCTACTCCAATCCCCTATCTGTAAAGCGATTGTGAATTTACACTTTATTTAACAGGTCAAATCGGTTCTAATCCGAACATGAGATTCAACATGTTCGGCATCATTTCCCTCATGATCTCCGCGATCTTCATCTGGATTTACGTGGTAGACTCACTCTGGACAATTGCCCGCTCGTTGGTCGCATAGGAAAAAGATCAGCTATCCCAAACCTCGATTTAAAAGGAGGCCGCTCTCACAGATAGAGCGGTCTTTTTTTGGTCCACCGACAATCAAGCGCCACAACTCAGCGTAGAGGTAGCCAACCAACCTCCTACCACTGTGCAAGATTCCTCCAAGCAAGATCCGCTGGCCCTCTCCAACGTCAAACGCTTCATTGCGTTCCGCCTCCTATTCAACGCCCGCTTCTACTACCCGATCTTTACGATACTCTTTCTTGATTTCGGACTCACGCTCGAGCAGTTCGCCATATTGAATGCAGTTTGGGCGATCACGATAGTGCTGCTTGAAGTCCCATCTGGAGCGTTGGCAGATACCATTGGACGACGCAATCTCGTGGTACTCTCCGCCTTCATCATGGTGGCAGAGATGCTGCTCATCGCATTCGCACCGATCGGCAATTCACAGGTCGTCTTCTATCTTTTCCTAGCCAACCGCATCCTGAGTGGTGCTGCTGAAGCTGCGGCTAGCGGTGCCGACGAGGCCCTAGCGTTTGACTCGCTCAAAGAGAGAGGTCTCGAAGAAATGTGGGGCAAGGTGTTGGAACGGCAGATGCGTTTCCAGTCAATCGCTTTTGTGATCGCAATGAGCACCGGTGCTATTCTTTACGACGTTGATAAGCTAAATGCGATCATCCAATTCTTCGGGGTCGAATGGGAGCTGACCAAATCCACAGCAATGCGACTTCCGATACTTGGAACACTCGGCCTCGGTATTCTCGCAGTCATTACGACGCTTGGCATGCGAGAGACGAGCGGCACCGAGCCAGTGAGACATTCTTGGGCGACCGTAAAGAAATCGTTCACCAACACACTAGAGGCTGGCAACTGGATCCTGAAAACGCCCCTCGCCTTCGTGATCATTTGCGCCGGCATGCTCTTCGACCACGTCGTACGCATGGTGCTGACCTTGAATAGTGAATACTACCGGCAGATCGACTTACCAGAGTTCAGCTATGGCTTCATCGGAGCCGGGCTCGCCCTCCTCGGCACCATCATGCCGAAGCTCGGCGAAAAGATGGTGGATGGACGCAGCAAAGCCTTCAATTTCATAGCCCTTGCTCTCACTATCTCGGTTGGACTTTGGGTTATGTCCCAATTCATTCCTTTCTGGGGAGCTCTGCCTATGATCCTTGTGTACGGCGGCATATTCCTAAACGGATTCTTCGTAAGCCACTACCTGAACCAAATCACCGACTCAAGGCACCGAGCCACCGTGCTAAGCTTCAAGGGACTATCTTTTAATCTAGCGTATGGCGTAATCGGATACATTTACGCGGCTTCGATTGCCCGGCTTCGGGAGAGCGACCAAATTGCGTCGTTGCCAGATGAGGAAGTCAGCAAAACCCTTTTCCAAACTGTCTTCGCATGGGGACCCACATATTTTTCAATCCTTGCCGTCGCCGTTTTTTTCTTCGCAATGATACGCTTGAAGAGCAGCGGGATAAAGCGGGAGACGGCCCAATAATCTCAGGCGACCTCAGAATGAGTGCCCAGTTCCAGTTCTTGGAACCATTCGGGAATACAAGCTAAAATCCGCAGCACAGTGCCAACGTGGATCACTTGGCTAAGAGCCAGTCCATTTTCGCTCACTTGCTGAGTGTTTTCTGTTATTCCATCGGAAAGGCGGGCCACAACCTCTAAGCGAACTCTTAGTTGCTTAAACTTTTTGTAGTACTCCGTATCCGTAATTTGGACCTTCCTTGACTTACGCGGACGCATCTCGGCTTGTAGCTTCACGACTTGCTCGTTGATCCAAACCTTGCATTCTTCCTGGAAACTGTCGCGAAAACTGCCTACCGCTTTGAGTAGCTGCTCTTGCAACGTTCGAACTTTATCCTTGGGAACCACACGCATCAACGCCACCAATTCTTGGGATCTTAACAACTCCGGGCTTAGGTCCGCGACTTCATTGTTGGAGTGTTTTTGCCCGTCAAGCATACGGTGATTCGTGAGGATGTGACGCAGGTGATCCTGGATATCCATGTATGATACGTACCCAATATCGCTTCGCAAAGCGCCCCATTGCCGTTCACAGACCGACAGGAACTTCTTGCTGCGAACTGCATGTCCCTCGCCTTCATGCCCAAAGGAGTTCGAGGCGTATCCATCTGCGACTTGATTGAAAGTGTCCTCAGCGACCTGAGCAAACTCCTCAAGTTTGCTTTGACCCTCTTCCACGACTTCGAGGAAGAATTTCTCGCAGTGCTTTTCTAGCTCTTCGAGCTCGTTAACCTCTATTTTAGGCTCTGCTTTGGACTTTTTCTTCTCTTCCTCCTCATAAAAGTCGTTCATCGAAGTCGAGACCGGCAGACTCTTGCCGGTACTGTCCTTAAGCACCTGCATTGCGATGTAGCAAGCAATGCCGAAAAACGCGCAAACGGCCACGATTCCCAACACATCAGTGATGGCATCGCTTGGGTGGCCTCCCGGTAATTTGGCAAGCAGCATCAAGTTCATGTTCTCGAGGAAAAGGTACATTAAGACCCCCTATAACTCGGCAAAAAGCTAAGATTATTTACAAAACTCCGCAAACGAAGAGCAGGGGAAAAGTCCCTAGCCGAACATTGACGGAACTTTTACGAAAAATGACCAGCTTATCGGCGTTTAGCCCTTTGTATCCAGCAGTGTTCCTAACATCTCGTGATGGGCTTGAATCACCCGAGCGTTCGCACCGTACATCGCTTCGGCATTTGCCATCTCGATTATTGGATTCGGTCCAAATTCGCCACGAGCGATTTCTGCAGCTGCCTTTTCATGCTTACGCATGCTCCGGCCCATACCCTCTCGAGCTTTGTCGAAAATGGTTGATGCACTCGTTGTTACTGGGCGGATTGCCATGCTTTATTCTAGCAAATCCCAACCAGAAAAACCATCGAGCAATCTGCTCAAAATGCCATGAACGCGTCACTCTATCGACTAGCGCCATTCATGCTTAGGATAACGCCCCTTTAGCTCCTTCTTTATCCCCTCGTACGAACCTGTCCAGAACGCAGCCAGATCGTTGGTCATCTGGATCGGCCTCATGTTCGGAGCGAGAAGCTCAATCCGCGGCTGCGCTCTTCCTTGGCAAAATTTAGGTGTATCCGGAATGTCATACAAACATTGAATCTTCGCCGATAGTGTGAGCTGACCTTCCCCATCGACTCTCAAGCGAGCAGGTTTCCCATTGGGCAGCTTGATTCTCTCCTGCAGCTCGCGCTCCACCATGGCGAGCGTTTCTGGCCCCACCCAATCCTTTAGAATAGGCAGCACGTCCTTACGCTTCAAATCCTTGACACTTTTGACTCCTTCGCAGCACTGCTCCAAAATAAAATCGCGCGATTCATCATCGATCGCATCAAAACCGTATTCAGAAAACGTTGACGCGACAAAGTTCACCTTCCGGATAAAATGCTCAACCTCATCATCCCATTTTGCTAGCTTTGCCTTACCTTCCTTTATCAAACGAGCGAATGCTTCCGCAGCCTTTGAAGGGTCAGGTTCTAAACTTTCCTTCGATGAGATCTCTAAGTCCTGGAAACGTATCACTTGACGTTCCACCACTCGCTTTTGTTTTTCATCGAAAACCGTTTCGACCTCGTCCGTGAACAAATCAGGGAAGAGTTCCTCCAACCAAGTAACCTCAATTGCCGAGCAAAGGTTAAAAACGGTGTTCACCTTACCCCCTTGGCGTCCGATCTCGTTCACTTCGCAGGCCACAAACAACTCAGCATCGCCAACCTGGCTTTCGCGAGCTAGATCGCCCCTTCTCTTACCGACCATGGAACAGCGAAGCGTTCCTCTGTCTAAACGTCGACACACGCGATCCGGAAAGCCAAACAACACGCACTTTCGCACCGCTACATCCTTATCGCTTCCTTCCTCCACGCCTCCTGTCGTCGCCATCAGGCCGCTCGCCTCAGCGTATTGAGAAAGTTGATTCGCGACCTTCAAGACTTGGCGAGCACTTTGGGCGTGCACACCGATCTCTTGGCAGAATCGCAAATCGAAACGTTCCTTGAGCGCGGCTTCCCAAGCCGACATTTGAGCGATAATATCGCTTTCGCCAGCATCGCCCCAAAGCGTTTCGCGGCGCTTCTCTACCGACTTGTCCACCTTGCGTAGCAGAATACTGCGGGACTGGGCCAAAGCGGCCGCGAGGGCTATTTCATCGACGCAACCAAAATCCTGTGCGGCCATCAACATGGAGGCGTATCTTGGATGCAGCGGAAATCCGCTCATCTTTCGGCCACGCTTCGTCAACCTTCCCTGCGAGTTGATCGCCTCAAGCCCATGTAAGAGTTGCACTGCATCTTTGAGCCGTTCCTCGTTCGGGCGCTCGAACCACTCGAACGCATCCACAGATTCAATACCGGTAGCTAAAAGCGACAATAGCATCTCGGACAGATCGACCCGACGCACCTCTGGCTCCTCAAATCGAGCGCGCCCTGCATGTTCGCGCTCGCTCCAAAGTCGAATCGCCCGCCCTTCAGCCGTACGACCCGCGCGTCCGGCACGCTGCTTGGCAGAGGCGTCGCTAATCTTTTCGATCCAAAGCGTGTTGATTCCACGAACTGGATCGTAGCGGGCGACGCGAGCTTGTCCGCTATCCACGACTAAGCGCACATTATCAATTGTCAGCGAAGTTTCCGCTACATTTGTGGCAACGATGACCTTGCGGCGCTCTCCGCCCTCCACCGCCTTGTCCTGATCCTTCACGCTCAATTCGCTGTGCAATGGAAGTAGCTCAAACTCCCTCGACGATAAGCGACTCCCAAGAGCCACTATCGTTTTGCCGATTTCAAAGGCCCCCGGCATAAACACAAGCGCATGCCCTTCGGCCTGATGCGCCAATGCCTCTACTGTCGCTTTCGCTGCAAGCTCCCAAACGGGCAGGTCGCTGTTGGCCAATCGATTTTCTAGGTACTCAATTTCGACCGGATAGGTCCGTCCTTCGCTTCTGAGAACTTCGCATGGACTCAAGTACTCCTCGAGCTCCGAAGTATCAAGGGTCGCGGACATGATGATCAACTTCAAATCTGGACGGCTGCTCCGCTGCAGCATCAGGGCCCGGGCCAACGTGAGGTCAGCGTGCAAGCTCCGCTCATGAAATTCGTCGAAGACGATACAAGAGACCCCTTTGAGTTCTGGATCCGCAATCATTCTCCGCAATAAAATCCCTTCCGTTACGAAATGGACCCTGGTGTCGCGGGATGTCACCCGTTCATGTCGAACTTGGTAGCCGACGGTCTTTCCGAGCGGTTCGTCGATCTCCCAAGCAACTCGCTTGGCCAACATACGAGCAGCGATGCGCCGGGGTTGAAGAACGATTGCATCGCCTTGCTCCAAAAATCCGTTCCTCAGCAGGAACTGGGGCGTTTGCGTAGACTTGCCGGACCCAGTCGGAGCTTCCAGCACCAATCGGTTCGTATCCGTTAACTTCTTACAAAATTCGGACTCGATTTCCAGAATCGGCAAATCCATACTTTAGCTCGTCTTACAGAACCGCGACTTCGTTCGCCCAGATCTGTTCTAAAGGCTGACGCTCGCGAATGATCGCTATTCGCCCACCTTCACGAACAAGCACTTCTGCTGACTCTGGAAAGCTGTTGTAGTTCTTTGACGACATCGATGAACAATACGCGCCAGCTCCGCCCACTACAAGGTAGTCACCCAGTCTGGCTTCCGTTAAGCGACGCGGCAGTAGTGCTTCTGGGTCGCCTGGCTTGGGGGTCAAAATATCACCCGACTCGCAGCAATGCCCTACCACGATGTACTCTTCTTCGCCGCGGCTAGAATCATCCGCTGGCAAAAGCCACATCGGATGCTGTGCCCCGTACATTGAAGGACGGGTATTATCAGTCATCCCCGTATCCAGCTTGATAAACTTAAATCCAGATTCTCCTGTCGATGTCTCGTCCTGAACACGCGACAAGATTGATGTACAGTTAGCCACGAGATAGGTACCTGGCTCCACCTCAAGGTGAATCTCCCGTCCCGTACGAGATGCGAATGCCTCAAACTCGACCTTCATCTTATGTCCGATTTCTTGCAGGTCCGTAGTCTTCTCGCCCTCAATGCGTCCCACCTTGTACCCGCCGCCGAGGTTCAAGTTAGTGACAGATGGAAACTGATCCACTAGGTCGAGATTCATGCCAACCACTCGGATCCAGACTTCCGGGTCGCTTCCACTACCGATATGTGAGTGTATTCTGAATACATCCAGTTCGAACTTCTCGACGAGTTCTTTTACTTCCTCCAGCTGTTCGTGCCAAATACCAAAAGACGATGCGGGACCGCCTACATTGGTGCGCTGAGTCCCACCAGATCCAAGACCTGGATTGAAACGAAGCCCCACCTTCCCACCGGGAATTTCCGATCCGAATCGCTTGAGCTGGCTGATCGAGCAGACATTCACCGAAATTCCGGACTCGACGAGACTAACGAAATCTTCCGGAAGCTCTTGAGTGCTCAACGAAATGCGTTGCGGCTCGATACCCGCCGCGATGGCCCGACGCACCTCGTGGCCAGAGCTCGCGTCGAAATGAAGGCCCATCGAAGCGAAAAGTCGTAGAATATTCGAGTTCGGGCTCGCCTTCATAGCGTAGCGAGCCGTCAACCCATAGGCATTGGGAAAAGCCAATACTTTGGCCGCGCTATCGCGCAAAGCCGCTTCGCTGTACACGTAACACGGCGTACCTACCTTGCTCTGTATTTGTTCCGCGAGTTCGCGGTCTATGAAATTCTCTGCACTCATTTTATCAAAATTCTAAAAGTCATTTCGCCTTCTCCGAAGACGCACGCCCGTCTGACCCACCTACGGCATCCAAGGGTACTTGGAAAAGTCTGGCTTACGCTTCTCGAGAAAGGAGCGTTTCCCTTCCGTACCCTCTTCCGTCATATAGTACAGATAGGTCGCGTTTCCTGCGAGCTCTTGAATACCAGCTTGCCCGTCGAGTTCCGCGTTGAAAGAGGACTTGAGCAAACGGATTGCCGTTGGGCTATGCTGCAAAACTTCTTGAGCCCACTTGACCCCCTCCGCCTCGAGTTGCGCAACAGGCACGACCGTGTTTACCAAGCCCATGTCCAGCGCTTCTTGAGCGCTGTATTGGCGGCAGGTATACCATATTTCACGAGCCTTCTTTTGTCCCACCATGCGAGCGAGGAAACTGGCACCGAAACCGCCATCAAAGCTGCCTACTCGAGGACCAGTCTGGCCGAAAATAGCATTATCCGCCGCGATTGTTATATCGCAGATGACGTGCAAAACATGTCCGCCTCCGATCGCATAACCAGCCACCAGAGAAATCACGACCTTCGGGATCGAGCGGATCATCTTCTGCAGATCGAGCACGTTGAGACGCGGCACTCCGTCGTCACCTACGTATCCTGCGTGCCCACGCACGCTTTGGTCTCCACCTGAACAGAATGCGTATTTGCCGTCAGTATGCGGACCCGCCCCAGTGAGCAAAATGACTCCGATGGTCTGGTCTTCTCGGGCGTCGCAAAACGCGTGAAACATCTCGCTGACTGTTTGCGGGCGAAAGGCATTCCGCTTTTCCGGCCGGTTAATCGTGATCTTCGCGATACCATTCCACTTGTGGTAAAGGATATCGTGGTACTCGTTGACGGCTTGCCATTCTGCTTGAGACATAGGGCCGGATTCTGGGATCAGAGAAGCTACCTGCAAGCACGAAGCGTCGCAGCGATTCGTCTAGATAAACGACTGGAAATCCGCCGGCGGCTTAGCCTCAAGCTCCAATTCCTCCTCCGTAAGAGGGTGGATAAACTTGAGGTAGCAACTGTGGAGCATGACACGCTCGGGCTGCTTTTCCAGTTTAGGAAGCGGTTTGTAGCCGTAAACGATATCGCCCAAAATGATATGCCGGATACTCTTTAAGTGCACCCGAATCTGATGTGTACGCCCGGTATGAATGCGGCAACGCAGCAAGCTGTAACCCTTGTCTTCAAATGCTTTCACCAAGGTCCAATCCGTCTTGGCCTCGCGAGCGCGACCGCGACCTTCGAAACCGACTCGCATTTTGTGGCGCTGGTTGGGATTTCGCTCGATTGGACGTTCCACCGAACCGCCCCTCAATTCCGGAACGCCGCAACCAAGGGCAAGGTATTCCTTGATCAACGATCGCGACTGGAAGAGCTCACTCAATGCCCGATGCGCAACATCGGTTTTGGCCGCCATTATCAGCCCAGAGGTTTCGCGGTCCAAGCGATGCACGATCCCCGGTCTCTCTATTCCTCCGATGCCGCTAAGTTGTCCCGCGCAGTGATGCAGCAGACCGTGGGCGAGCGTCGGTTCGGCAGGGCCGGCTCCTGGATGCACGACAAGACCAGCTGGCTTGTTGACGACCACCATGTATTCGTCCTCATAGATGATCTCCAGGTCCATGTCGACTGGAGTCATGTCAAGCTTCTCGACTCGAGGCATGGAGAATTCTACGACATCGCCCTCCGAAAGCTTGGCTTTCTTCTCGATCGGATTTCCGTCCACCAAAACCAGGCCTGCTTCGAATGCTCTCTGGAAGTCGGCACGGCTGTGGTTCGGAAACGCGTCCGACAGCATTTTATCAATACGCGCCTTGTAGACGCCTTCGGGAATTTCCCAGGAGATTGTATCGCTCATCATCTTGAGGCCGCGTCTATTTGCGCGATGTATTCGCGTTTCAACGACGCGTCGAGTTGAGAATGCTCAAACCCGTTCTTTGCAAATTGTGCCAGCTCTGCTTTGCTGAAGCCCAAGCGCTGGGCCAGGGAGCGGTACTCATCTAGAATGTCGTTGGCGAAGCAGAGTGGATCGTCCGTGCTGATGGTACAGGTAACTCCAGATTCCATCAACTCCCGCAGCGAGTGATCCTCCAGCCTAGGGAAGACGCCTAGTTTTTCGTTACTCAGCGGGCAGACATCAAGCACAGCGCCTTCGTCCGCTAACCGTTTTACAAGAGTCTTATCTTCAACAGCTCGTACGCCATGCTGGATGCGAAGCGAACCGAGCTGGTCCAGCGCCTCGTAGATTTTGTCTGGGCCTCCAAATTCGCCGGCATGACACTTTATGATTTTCCCCGCATCGCGGCAACGCTGCCAGATCGGCGGGGTCCAGTCCTCAAGATCAAGCCACTCCTGCCCATGTAAATCGATGCCATCGAGCTCCTCCCACTTATGCAGTTTGGCAAGTATGGGCTGCATCGTTTCCGTGTATCCATTGCGGACCATGCCGCCGATAACCCTTACTTCCAGACCTTCCGGAGCGGCCGACTTGATAGCAGAGATTATCTCCGGTCCGTCGACACCAATGAACTCGATCATGTGCAAGTGAAAGCTGGTCTCAACGTATTTGATATTCAACGACACCATTTTCTCGAACATACGCTTGCATGCGAGGTGATAGCGTTCCGCTGAGTCAAACCAAACCACGGCGTGATCGATAAGCAAGTTCTCGAACTCTACGAAATTGGGAAAACGATAATTCGACTTGCGGAAATCCGGGATAGCAGGAAACCGCTCTCCGTCGAGCTCGTTCAACAATTCGTACGGTAAAGCTCCCTCGACATGCAGGTGCGTCTCCGTTTTGGGGATACGCCGGATAAAGTCCTCCAGATCTGGCAGGCTTCCGCTCATGCTACTTGGCAACCAAATTGTTCGGATTGAGCGACAAGAGCTCTTCCGTTACGAACAAGCCATCTTTCCTGATCAACTCGTCGTCGAACCAAATTTCACCACCTCCGCACTCCGGGCGTTGAATACAAACCATGTCCCAGTGAACTTGCGACTTGTTGCCATTGTTGGCCTCTTCATAGGCTTGGCCGGGAGTAAAATGGAATGAGCCGGCGATCTTTTCGTCGAAAAGGATATCGCGCATCGGCTCTTTGATGTACGGATTGAAGCCGATCGCAAACTCGCCGATGTAGCGGGCTCCTTTGTCGGAATCTAAAATCTCATTAAGGCGTTTTGTATTGTTCGCCTTGGCATCGACAATACGGCCTTTCTTGAATTCGAGGCGTATGTTATCGAAAGATACGCCTTGATAGACAGAAGGAGCGTTATACTGCAGCACGCCCTCGACGGTGTCGATCACCGGGCAAGAGAAAACCTCGCCATCCGGTATATTATGCGTGCCCACGCATGCGACGGCTCCAATACCTTTGATAGAAAACTTCAAATCGGTGCCCGGCCCCTTCAGGTGGACGCGATCAGTCTTCGCCATGAGATCCTTCAAAGCAGAGCTCCCTTTCAGCATTCGTGAGTAATCGAGGTTGCAAACCTTGAAAAAGAAGTCCTCGAACGCTTCCGTGCTCATCATGGCCTGCTGGGCCATGGCCGAGGTAGGCCAGCGCAAAACACACCATTTTGTCTTGTTCACCCGCCAATCGAGAACGGGCTTCATCACTTGCGAGACGAGCTGCGCTTGCTCGCTGGGTACATCGGAAGATTCGAAAATATTGTTGGACCCACGGAGCGCGATGTACGCATCCATGTTCTTCATACGCTGCAGCTCGATCGCGCTTTGGATGCGGAGGGATTCTTCGGTCGTCTCGAGAGAGAGTTCACGGTTAACTCGCGCGTGGTTGAGATTCACATACGGGATGGCGCCAATCTCGCGGGCGGAACGGATAAGCTCTACGATGATCTCATCCGGCACGTCGAAAGCGTCGATGAGCACCCGCTCACCTTCCTTCAAGTTGGTGGAATAGCGCGTCAGGTTTTTGGCCAATTGCGAAAGGCGTGGATCGATCATGCCTACTCTACGAATGCATTTGCCGCCATGTTGCAACGCTATAGCTGCAATTAGGACGAGCTAAACAGTGAGTTTACGCTCCACCTTCTCAGTGAAGCACACTCGGGAAACCGCTTCTTCGAAATCGTCCGCGCCACGCATGATGTCGATCTCGAGCCTCAGGTAGTACAGGGGGATGGAAAACGAAATCGTATCCGGAATCCGGACGGCGTCCTTTTCGGTGGTTACGATGTACTCTAGGCCGGCTGCCTTAGCTTCGTCCACGATCTCATGGAGCTCATTGGCGTCAAAGCGGTGGTGATCAGTAAAACGGCGGGTGTAGAGAAGGTTTGCACCGAGGTTTCGCAGGAATCCTTCGAAACTCTGCGGGACCGCGATCCCGCTGAATGCGCCGATGCGACGATTCTTGAGCTCCGCAAGCTCCTTGCGCTGTGTGCCGTTAACTTCCTGCAAGTACTGCGGCCGGTGGGCGCATTCGATGATGTCTACTCCCGGATTGTGCTTTTGGATGAGTGCTTCTAGCTCGGGATCGGGGCGACCGTCGGATTTGGTCAGGAAGACATAAGAAGCACGCTTCAAGTGACGAACCGGCTCCCTCAGGATCCCACGTGGCAGCAACTTTCTGTTTCCAAACGGGTTACTCTTGTCGACAAGCAGAAGATTGAGCCTGCCTTTCAGCGGCAGGTACTGCATCCCGTCGTCGAGGATTAGCGTGTCGCAGCCAAATTTCTTGATTGCGTAGGAACCACTCTTCACGCGGTCCTTATCCACCAAGACCACCACCCCCGGAAGATTTTTGGCGAGCATGAAAGGCTCATCGCCAGCGAGCTCGGAATCCAACAAGACGTGCTCGCCATCGCTCACAATCTTCGGCGGCGGCGCTTCTCCTCCCGTCACGTAAGTTCGCCAAAGCCGATCTTTCAAGGACTCCTTTTTGACCGCTTTGCTTTTGTATCCGCGACTAAGGATCGCAACCTTACGTCCTCGGTTGTGCAGCGAACGGGCGAACTTCTCCACAACCGGCGTCTTTCCAGTGCCGCCCACTGTGAGATTACCCACAACCACCACGAGACAACCGAGCGGTTGATCCTTAAGAAGGCGGTTTCGGTAGAGAAAGAAACGCAGGTGTACCAGCCCGCCAAATACAACGGATAGCGCACGCAACAGGATTTTGAAGGCAATCGCACGCTTGCCACGACGACGGTCATTGACCACTTCGACCGCGAATTCCTCCAGCTGGTTGAGCAATCGCTTGGTGTTGCTGCTGCTCATTCGCTAGGTTCGGAATCGGTTAATCTGGCAGTGCCCCAAAGTCATGAAAGGCCAATGCTTAGACACCCCTACCCAGCTCGCCAAGACCAATCGCGAACCTGGGCCATTTGAAGCCGCTCCCAGACCGTCGTTCCAAAATTGTACTTGCAAGGCTCCGAATTTGTCCTCATCGACCGAAAAATAGCGACCTTTCCACCCCTCCCTCGCTCAAAGCGAGTAAAAGAGGGCCGAAAATTGCACGCTTACTCGCCTCATCGCCGCCTTCGGTAAACAAATTTTTCACCAACTACACTATATATAATGAAGTCCCTTGTCATCGCGGAAAAGCCGAGCGTAGCTCGCGACCTTTGCAAAGCAGTCGGCGGAAAGTTCGCCAAGCACGACGAGTACTTCGAAAGCGATGATTACGTGATCACTTCCGCCGTTGGTCACATCGTCGAGCTCTGCATGCCGGAGGACTACGACAAGCGAGACGCGTTCTGGAGACTGGCAAACCTGCCTATCATTCCCGAACAGTTTAAGCTCAAGCCGATCGAGAAAACGGAGTCGAAATACAAGTCCATCAAAAAGCTGATGAAGCGGAAGGACATCGAAACCGTGGTCAACGCATGTGACGCCGGTCGAGAGGGCGAGCTGATTTTCTCATACGTCTACAAGCTGACGAAATCGAAGCTACCCGTAAAGCGCTTGTGGATGCTTTCCATGACCCCTGCTGCCATCCGCAAAGCCTTCGACGAGTTGCGTGACGGGGAGGAAATGAAGAATCTTGCCGACGCCGCCCAATCTCGCTCCGAAGCGGACTGGCTTATCGGAATCAACTGTACCCGTGGCGTAACCAAGCGACTCTACGGCTCGCGTGCGGGCAATGTCGCCGGTGTTGGCCGTGTGCAAACCCCCACCCTCGCCATCGTCGTCGAGCGAGAGCGCTTAATCGAATCCTTCAAACCTCGTGACTACTGGCGCATTGTAACCGACTTCGGCATCACCAACGGTAGCTACCAAGGCGTTTATCAAAAACCGAACTTCAAGAAAGGCGACGACGAACACAACCGGATTGATCGCATCTGGGATGAAGCGGAAGCCAAGCAGGTAGCCGCTGACTTAGAGGGCAATCCAGTCGCTCTCGTTTCCGAGGAAAAGAAAAAGTCGAGACAAGCCGCTCAGCGCCTCTACGACTTGACCACCCTACAGCGGGAAGCGAACAACCGATTTGGCTTCTCTGCCCGCCGCACACTGCAGCTCGCGCAGTCGTTGTACGAAAAGCACAAAATGATCACTTATCCGCGTACCGACTCTCGAGCGTTACCGGAGGATTATCCCGACACCGTTCGCAGCACCCTGCAGAATCTTGAATCTACGCTCGGCGAGGTTGCGACGCGTCCTGTATCCAATAATTGGGTAAATCCTGGCGATAAAAGAGTATTCAATAACAAGCAGATATCCGATCACTTTGCGATCATCCCAACTGCTGACTCCGCAAAGAAGCTCAATGACGACGAAGCAAAGATCTTCGACATGATCAGCCGCCGCTTCGTCTCAATATTTTACCCGAGCGCCGAATTCGCAATCACCACTCGAGTGAGCGAGATAAACAGGCACAACTTCAAGACCGAAGGTAAGGTTCTCGTCTCTCCTGGCTGGCTGGAAGTCTACGGCAAAAGCGTGACGGTCGCCGGTGTCGACGACACCCTTCCCGCTCTCGACGAGAAAGATGGCGAGCCGGCAAAGGCCCAGGTTGACGGTTTCGAGCTTCTGGCCGAGGAAACCAAACCACCTCCAAGATACACAGAAGCCACCCTTCTATCTGCAATGGAAGGTGCTGGCAAACTGGTCGAAGATGACGAACTCGCCGACGCAATGAAGGAAGGCGGACTAGGCACACCAGCGACCCGAGCCCAAATCATCGAGCGCCTCATTGCTGAGCGCTACATCGAGCGTGATCACCGAGCTCTCTGCCCCACGCCAAAAGCGGAAACTCTGCTCGACTTCCTCACCTGCATCAACGCCGAGGCTCTCACCAAACCTGAGCTCACTGGCGAATGGGAGTATAAGCTGCACAAGATTGAGGATGGCGAACTCGACCGTGAAGCCTTTGTGAAGGAGATCATCGGCATGACCGAGAAGATCGTCGACAGTATCAAAAACTTCCAAGAAAACGACGACGACTTGCTGCCGAGCGACTTGAAGTCGCCGATCGACGGGCAGCCACTCTTCGAATCGATGAGAGCCTTCAAGACCAAGGGCGACCAGAAACCCGAGGAAGGCGAAAAAGACACGCGCTTCGCCATCTACAAGATCATCGGGAATCGAAAAATGGATGTCGCTGAACTCCGCGAGCTGCTCGAAAAAGGAAAGGTCGGACCGATAGACAATTTCCGCTCGAAGTCCGGCAAACCCTACAGCGCAAATCTATTCCTCGATCCAGAGACGCGCCGCGTTAAATTCGATTTCGGAAACGGCGATGGCGATAGCGGATCCGCAGACTTCTCGACAATGACGCCGGTAGCTAAATGTCCTCGCACCGGCGGAGATGTCTTCGAAACGCCAGCTGCGTACGTGGTTCGTGTAATGGAGGGAAGCAAGGAAACGACCCCTATCCGCGTCAGCCGAAAGATACTCGATCGCGAGATCCCTCTCGATCAAATGATGAAGCTTCTCGCGGACGGGAAAACGGACCTGCTGGACAAGTTCTGGTCGAAACGCACCAAACGTCCCTTCGACGCTTACCTCACCTTGCAGGACAGCGGTCAGACCAAGTTCGAGTTTCCGCCAAGAGCCGCTAAAAAAGGAGCTAAGAAGGCCACAAAAAAGGCAGCTAAGAAAGCTACCAAAAAGGCCGATTAGTCCGGTCGATAATTTAAATTCGGGCCGTTTTCCAATGGAAGGCGGCCTTTTCGCTATGCGACGATCATCGGATCGATCGCACTGGTCAGATAGGTAAAAACCGAGAGGACCGTTGTCGCGAAAGAGTATTTCCAATCTTGTGAACGCTTCACGACGAGAAAGGCAATCGCCGCGCCGAGAAGTCCGTTGGCAAGCAACTGCGAACCTGCTAGTAAAGCGATCGTGTCATAACCGAGCGCCGAAGACTCTGCGATCACGTAAAAGCAGGACGCTGCCGATTTTAGAACTCCAAAAACGATAGCAGGCAGTACGATCTTTTTGCTCTTGTAAGCAATGACCGCTAGAATGATGAGAAAGAGGAGGCTGAGCAGCATAATGTATGAAGTTAAAATTGAAAGATGGCTCAGTACTGCTCATCGGTAAATCCGCTTAAAACCTGAGTTATCCCAAATAAAACAACCACGCTTTACTTCCGAACGAGCTCTACACCCTATTGGCATTCGTAAGTAGCTCTCCCTTAGCGCGCAAAAAAGCGGATCACCCGAACGAGTGATCCGCCTCTTGAAGAGAGTTAAGATTACGCCAGACCTAGCGTCCGATAGCGTATACTACGAATCCGATTTTGCGTAGCTTCTCGTGGTCGAGAATATTGCGTCCGTCGAAAACGAAAGCAGGTTTAAACATGCCATCGTAGATCTTCTGGAAATCGAGCTCTTTGAAGGAATCCCATTCGGTCATGATTGCCAAGCCGTGGGCGCCCTTGGCCGCGGCGTACGGATCTTCGCAGATATCGATCTGCTTGTTTGGGTTGCCGCTTCCGTCAGTCTCAGACTCCTTGAGGTCCCTGAACATTTGATCTGGAGAAACCTTCGGGTCGTGAATCGCGAGTACCGCTTGCTCGTCGAGCAAATCGCGCCCCACGTACATGGCAGCCGTTTCGCGCGTGTCATTCGTATCCTTCTTGAAAGCGAAACCGAGCATGGCGATCCGCTTCCCGTTTACCGTATTGAAAAGGGTCGAGACGATTTTCTGCGAGAAGCGACTCTTCTGCCAATCGTTCATAATAATCACCTGCTCCCAATAAGCTGCCACATCGGGTAGACCGAAATGTTCGCAAAGGTACACGAGGTTCAAAATGTCCTTTTGGAAACACGATCCGCCGAAACCGACAGAGGCCTTCAGGAACTTGGGGCCGATACGGGAATCAGTTCCGATCGCGTAAGCCACTTGATCCACATTCGCTCCAGTGCGCTCACAGAGGGCGGAAATGGAATTGATGCTGGAAATACGCTGTGCGAGGAATGCGTTTGCTACGAGCTTGGACAGCTCGGATGACCAAAGATTCGTCGTAATGATGCGGTCGCGTGACACCCAATTCGCGTAAACGTCCACGAGCGTTTGAATCGCCTTTCGCCCTTCCTCCGAGTCCTCGTCGCCGCCGATGAGAACGCGGTCTGGCTCGTTGAGGTCCTCGATAGCAGTGCCTTCAGCTAAAAACTCAGGGTTTGAAAGAACCTGAAACTCAAGCCCTGCCCGAGAATTGGCCTGTAAAACGGTCTTCAAGCCTTCTGCAGTTCTCACAGGCAAGGTCGACTTCTCGACCACGATTTTCGAACCTTCCGAGTGCTCGGCGATGTCGCGAGCGCAAAGTTCGATGTATTTCAAGTCAGCCGCTTTGCCTGCGCCCGCACCATAAGTTTTGGTAGGGGTGCCCACACTAACGAAAATAATATCAGCCTCTTTGATTGCTCTAACCTTGTCCGTAGTGAAAAAGAGATTACGTCCGCGAGCGGTCTTTACGACGTCATCGAGTCCTGGCTCGAACACAGGGAGCTCCTCAGAGTTCCAAGCGTTGATGCGCGCTTCGTTAATGTCGGCAACCGTAACGGTGATGTCCGGGCACTTGTAGGCAATCATAGCCATCGTTGGGCCACCAACGTAGCCAGCTCCTAAGCAACAAATCTTCATGGTAATGTTAGAGTTGAGAAATCGCAGACCCAATAAGAAAGGCAAACGAGGATTAGACAAAAGTAGGTTTAAATCCGGTTAGATCGCCGCATAAACCAAGCCTAATTCGTCAGCTCTTCAATAAAACTTTAACAAATATCACCTCCACAACCCTGCTATGATCCAGCCTGAACCCTTCAGCGCCTCCCTCATCGAGCTCTCCGAGCGGAGAGGTTTCCAGCTTCGCACTATCGGAACCGTATCCAAACACTCAATTTACGCCCTATCGCGGAACAGCGCGAGCGCCTCTCAAAGACCTTATCGCATCTATATTTCCTCAGGGATTCACGGAGATGAACCCGCCGGACCCCTCACCATCGCTCACTTGCTCGAGGAAGACCTACTCCCTTACGACTGCGACATCACCCTCATTCCCCTCATCAACCCTACCGGCTTCGAAGCACGGACGAGGGAAAATGCGATAGGACACGACCTCAATCGCGACTTCCGCTACCCGAAAAATCCTGAGAGCGAGGCGGTGAAACTTTTTCTTGAGCAAATCGACCCGTTCGATCTGAGCCTTGCCTTGCACGAGGACTGGGAAAGCACGGGTTTCTACCTGTATGCTATCGTCGCAAACGCCGACACTAGCAAAGCTCAGGAGATTTTGGATACGATCGAAAAGATCGGCCCACTGGACCTCGCTCTCGAGATCGACGGCAGCGCCGCAACCGCCGGATTGATTAGCCGCCCTGCAGATTTCGATATTTACGAGCGGGATGACTGGCCTGAGGCTTTCCTTCTGTATTCAAAGTCCAGACACGCACACTACACGTTGGAAACGCCAAGTTCAGCTCCCCTCGAACAACGCGTTGCTGAGCACACGGCCGCCGTACTTCGAGCGATCGAACTCCATAGGGTCTGAATATTTCTACCAAATACGCGTCTTACCTCGCAAATAAAGCGAAGCTATTGAAACTCACCGACGATTAGAGCAACAGGTGGCAACCGATGAAAAAACAGAAGCGCTCGTGTCTTTAGCGCTGGAAGGCGACGATTCAGCCTTCAACCAACTCGTCACCCTCCACTACGATAAGGTGTACGGCCAAGCGCTCCGCATGACCAAGTCCGAGGAGGATGCCAAAGACGTGGCTCAACTCACGTGGATCAAGGTTTGGAAAAAGCTTTCGACCTTCAAAGGCGAGTCGGCCTTCACGTCTTGGGTGTATCGTATCACCACTTTCACCGCTCTCGATCTAATCCGGAAGCGAAACAGCAATCGCGAATCCGCCTCCGAGCCGGATTACCTCGAAAACGCGGCAAACTCAGACGCATCGTCGATTGCGTCCCCCGAACAAGTCCGTAAACTCGAAGGTAAAGAACTAAAAGCTCGCATCGACGACGCCTTTTCCAAACTCCCCGAAAAACTACGCACGGCCCTCCAACTCAGAGAGATCGAAGGGCTCACTTACGAAGAAATGGCCCAACAGCTCCACTGCAAAACCGGCACCGTCATGTCCCGCCTTTTCAACGCGAGAAAAACGATACAAAAACACTTAGCAGATTTAGTCTCATGAAAAACTATCGCGCCCCTAAACTCGCGTCCCTCGTCCTCATCGCGATCTTCAACTCCCTCTTTGCCAGCGTATCTGTCGCAGCCGACAGCATAAACATCAGGGCCACCTTAATCCTGGGCTCTAACGAGGGAGGTGGCGTCGACGCCTCTCTCAGCCAGTACGAGCGAAACTTGAAAAAGATCCTCCCCTTCGACACTTTTAAAAACCAAGGCTCCAGCAGAGCGAGCGTCTCCGTGCCTGGTTCCAATATCATCGGCCTCAGCGGCGAGCACGATGTCAGCGTAAAGGTCGACCCCGCCGGCGATGGAAAATTCCGGATATCCGCCCAATGGAAACGCAGCGGACACACCTTGGTAAATACGACCGTGGTAGCCTCGAAGGACCGACCCACCGTCCTCGTCGGTCCGAATTCCGGAAACGGGCGAATCATTTTGCTCTTAATCGCTCACTGAGCACGGGAGCCCCCCAATCAGCGGTGCCTCCCCATTTGAGATATCGCGGCGAGCCGACTTCCCGTTATTTTTTTGACTTCCGGCCATGGTCAGCCCGAAGGAATAGCCACGTACCGTAACCTTGGTACAACAAGTTCGGCACCCAAAACAGCAGCTCCGGCCGCGCCTCAGGCTTGCCGTCAAGCCATCCGATAGAGATCATGGCGAGGTAGTAAAGCAACCCCATCCCAACCCCGATGCCAAGGTTCGCCGATGTTTCCTTGCGTGAGGTTTTTAACCCCAAAGGAACTGCGATGCACGCAAACGAGAGCACCGCGAAACCCATTGCGAAGTTCTTGTGGAAAACCATTTTCGCCTTCAGCAAATTCTTCGATGCCTCTTCGCGTACCTCGCCCGACGAGGAGGCTATAATACTTTCGTAGCGGGCGACCTCCGCCTGCAGCTCGTCAAAGGTCATCCACGTCAGCTTGCGAGCTAGAGTTTCCTCGCCGATGATCTCTGACATCGGAAACATGAATGGCACCCGATCCATGGAAAGCGGATAGAATTTCTTGGTCCGAAAGCTCTCGGGATCCTCCTTATCGCGGTATTCTACGATCGTTTGCTCGGTATCCAGCTGCAACTCCGCGCTCCCTTCGATGAAGGCGAAGCGGCCCTTCTCCGCTCGGGCGAACAAGGTTACTTGGCTCTTTTCGTTGAGCTTCCAGATCCAGACGTCGTAGAGCATCTCGTCTTCCTTCTGGCCAACGTAGATCACCGTGTCCGAAAAATCCCGGACAAAGGTCTTCTCCACGATAAAGCCTAGCGGGTTTGTCTGGATAACGTCCTTGAGCTCTTGACGATACTGCGTCTTGGCTAAAGGCCCGTAATAGAAATTTACCACCAAAGAGGCGGTCGTGCCAAGGATCGCCAAAAAGAAAACTGAACTCGAAAGCCGGATGACGCTGACACCAGCTGCTCTGAGCGACGTTATTTCGTTCTCAGCTGAGAGCCTTCCCATGGTCAGCAAAGCCCCCGTAATAAAGCCCATCGGTAGGGCGTAGACGAATACGAATGGAAACAACTGCCAGGTCAGCCGAAAAAAGGAATGCAAGGTCAGCTGTCCCTCTGCTAAAAGATTAAGCATATCCTTGACCATGCTCATGGTCAGAATCAAGAAGGCGAACATCGCCACCGACGCCATGCAGGAGGTAAATACGTTCTTGAAAATGTAGCGATGGATAAGGCTCACCGCTGCCTACACTTATTCTCCGCCACCCATCCGCAAGCCGAAACCACCAACCGAGAAAACTCGCAACCAAGACTTCCCCTTTTCACCATCACCATCCACTCTCCGTCCCGCTCGAATGAAGTACGTTCCTGAAAAGCCACCTATCTACGGCGAATCGCTCGAAAGCCTGCAAGATCGCTTCGTGGAACTCGGCGAACCCAAGTTCCGTGCCAAACAAGTCCTCGAATGGCTCTACAAAAAACGGGCAAAGACTTGGGACGCCATGACAAACCTCCCCAAGCCGCTGCGCGAAAAGCTAGCCGACTCCTTCGAAATCGCCCCCTCCAAACGAGTTCTCGCCAAGGAATCGGCTGACGAAACAGAAAAGCTGCTCCTGCAAATGGGCGACAACTCCATGGTCGAGACCGTCGTTATCCGAGCCCCGCAAATCGGCGTCGGTCAGGAAAGCTCCCGCAAAACTATCTGCATCTCCACTCAAGTCGGCTGCGCCTACGGATGCAAATTCTGCGCGTCAGGACTCGCTGGCTGGAAACGTGACCTCTCCGTCGGGGAAATCGTCTCCCAACTCATACACGTCTGCCACCTCGAAGACGCCACCACCGAACGCGCTTCCGAAGAAATAGCCTCCTTCGACAACATTGTCGTCATGGGGATGGGAGAGCCCATGGCTAACTACCAGAACCTGCTCCCTGCACTTCGCATCCTCAACGCGAAATGGGGACTCAATTTCGGGGCCCGACGCATCACGATTTCGACCTCTGGAGTCGTTCCTCGCATTCTAGAGCTGGCGGACGAACGAGAGCAATTCCGTCTCGCCGTCTCACTGCACGGTGCGACCAACGAGGTCCGCGATCAGATCATGCCAATCAATCGCAAGTACCCGCTCGAGCAGCTGCTTCCCGCCATCCAAAAGTACGCTCAGACCAAGGGCCGCATGATCACCCTCGAGTTCATTCTCATCGAAGAGATCAACGACATGCTCGAACAAGCCGACGCCCTCATCAAAATCGCCCTCGACCTCAAAGCACACGTCAACCTCATCCCCTACAACACCGTCGATGGACTCGATTGGAAGCGCCCCTCCATTACCCGCCAAGACACCTTCTACAATCGACTCAAAAACAGGGGAGTCTCCGTGACCATCCGCCGGGAAAAAGGCCACGATATCGCAGCAGCATGCGGCCAACTCAAACTCAAGACTGAAACCGACCTTGCAGTGTAGAATCGACCCTGATCGCGAACTAACTGGCCAACACCCTTCCAACCCACCGCGAAATTCTACTTGATTACTAGGAATCTAATTACATATCAACAAATACTGATACGTTGATATATCTTTTGAATCATTCCAATTTCGCATGAGCCAGACACCCATCAGCCAACTTTTCTCGGCAAGCAAACCTCTTCTCTCGGTAGAGTTTTTCCCGCCCAAAACCGACGAAGCTCTCGCTACCCTAATGGATTCGGCGGACGACCTCGCCATCTATCAGCCTGATTTCGTGTCGGTAACCTACGGAGCAGGCGGCAGCACACGCGATCGCTCCGCCAAGGCCTGCGATCTTCTACGCGAGGATCATGAGTACAACATCATGCCCCACCTCACCTGCGTGGGAGCCAGCCGCGACGAGCTAGCGGAGACCATCAACGGTCTCTACGACACCGGCTACCGAAACATCATGGCCCTGCGCGGCGATCCGCCCAAGGACAGCGACTCGTTCGTGGTGGCAAAGGACGGTTTCGCTTATGCCGCCGATTTGGTCGCCTTTATCAAGGAACTCCATTCCGATATCTCGATCGGTGTCGCTGGCTATCCAGAAAAACATCCCGAAGCCTTGGACCTCGCTACCGATCTCCACCACCTGAAGACCAAGGTAGACGCTGGAGCATCCTTTATCACCACCCAGCTCTTCTTCGACAACGGCGACCTCTACCGCTTCCTCGACGAAGCGGACAAGCTCGATATTACCGTACCGGTCATCCCCGGCATAATGCCCGTGCTTTCGATCAAGCAGATCAAACGCATCACCAGCATGTGCGGAGCTAGCTTACCAGCCGAACTCGAAAAACACCTCAACACTGCCGGCGATAATGCGGACCTCGTCCGCCAAATCGGCATCCGCTGGGCTACCGAGCAAATTCAAGACCTCATCGAGGCGGGACTCCCGGGCGTTCATCTTTACGCCTTAAATCGCTCCGATGTGGCGACTGAGCTCATGTCGGCGTTCCGCACGGCGACGACGTCAGACTGAATGACGACAGGCGGCTCACTGCCCTAGTTTCGTTAGCCACCCGCAAAAACCACCCGAAACCCGGCATCTTCCAAGATGGTCCGAGTTTCTTCGCGTTTATCGCCTTGAATTTCGATATTGCCGTTTTTCACTGCTCCACCGACTCCACAACGTTTTTGTATCGACTTAGCCAATACAGATTTCTCTTCCGCTGAAATCCCTTTCCAACCGGAGACAACAGTTACCGTCTTGCCACCGCGACCTGACTTTTCACGCTTCACGTCGAGGCGGCCGCGATTCTTCTTTTCAGCCACCTTGCTAGCTGCTGATTTAGGCGATGGAACGGTAGGCCCGCTGGGAAGGCTCCCCAGATCGAGAGAATCAAATGGGTTCGCTCCAATACCTTCGCCACCGTCTGTGGAAACGCGCTTTTTTCCCTTACCCATTTTTTAGGAAAAATCCTTGCGGCCCGCGCAGCGACCTCTCGGAATTTCGTTCTCGTTGTTCAGAAACGCCAAAGCCTTCATGTAGCTTCGGTTCTTGAGGAAGTGCCGAAGCTGAGGATTGATCTCGCGGCGATGCTCCTCCAGAGCCCCATCGATCACTCCCATGCTTCGCTTGATTTCAGCTGAGTCTGCATTCGCGATGGCGTCCTTCAGCTGCTGCAACGATTCCCTGATCTGCGTTTCAATCATCTTGACTGATCAATCAATCAACGCCTCGCCTCGCAGCAAGAAAGATGTGCACCCCACGAAGATTCCCGGAACCCTCCAAGTCCTGCTATCCATTCATAAAACTCCTACAAAGTGCAGAAAACGTTCATACACCGATGCGTTGTTAACTGATAGCTACTATTATTTAACCCGTTTTGCTTTACTCCCTACACCAGCGGGCTTAACGGTGGTGTTTTCTTTTAACAATCTCCCAACACCATCACACCCATAGGGACATACAGGAATGGTCACATTCGCAACGCGTTCTAACGCTGACTTGATCGATCTCAACTACGAGAAGTGGAAAGCAGACCCCGCTTCGGTAGACGAGAAATGGCAAGCTTTCTTCGAAGGTTTCGAGCTCGCTATGGCGACTGCTCCAAAAACCCCTAAAGGCGCCCCCGCGCAGGTGACCAGCAGCGCCGCCAAGCAGATGAACGTCTCGAGTCTCATCTACGCTTACCGCAGCCTTGGCCATACGCAGGCGAAGATCAATCCGCTCGACGAAGCTCCCATACAGAATCCAAATCTTTCTTTAGAGGAATTTGGTCTCAGCGAAGCCGACCTCGATGCCTCCTTCAATTCGGGCCACTTCCTTGACGGACAGCCCATGAAACTGCGCGATCTTATCGACAGCCTCAAGAAGACCTACTGTTCGAGCATAGGATATGAATACATCCACATGCAGAACACGGAGGCACGCCGCTGGATCCAGACCAAGATCGAGCCGCTGCAAGGCGGCATCGACTTCTCCGACTCGGTTAAGATACGCATCCTTCGCAAGGTCTTCGCTGCAGAAGCCTTCGAAAGCTTCCTTCACACGCGTTATACCGGACAAAAGCGATTCTCCCTCGAGGGCGGCGAAACCCTGATCCCCTGCTTGGACAACGTCCTCGAACACTGCGGACGTCTCGGCATCAAGGAGGTCGTCATGGGCATGGCCCACCGCGGTCGCCTCAACGTACTCGCCAATACACTCAAGAAATCCTACGAATTCGTCTTCGAAGAATTCGGGGAGGAATACATTCCCAATACCGTCGGCGGCGATGGAGACGTGAAGTACCACCTCGGCTACGAGAAGGTCATCGAGACCAAGGAGGGCCACTACGTCGAAATCCGCCTTGCCTCCAACCCTTCGCACCTCGAAGCGGTCGATCCAGTCGTCGAAGGTAAAGCTCGAGCTCGCCAGCGTATCCTCAACGACACCAAGCGCGAAAAAGTCCTGCCTGTGCTTATTCACGGAGACGCAGCCTTCGCCGGCCAAGGACTCGTCACCGAGGTCCTCAATTCCTCACAGCTCCCAGGCTACCGCACCGGCGGCACCCTGCACATCATCGTCAACAACCAGATCGGATTCACCACAACTCCGAAAGAGGCCCGCTCCACTCGCTATTGCACGGACGTGGCTAAGATGATCGAAGCCCCGATTTTTCACGTCAACGGCGACGACCCGCTCGCCGTCGTTTACGTCACCCTGCTCGCCATCGAGTACCGCCAAAAGTTCGGAGCCGATGTCGTCATCGACATGTACTGCTACCGCAAACACGGCCACAATGAGGCGGACGAGCCGATGTTCACAAACCCGGATCTCTACGACAAGATCTCCAAGCACCCTCCCGTCAGCGAGATCCTCACCAAACGCCTCATCGACGAAGGTACTTTATCCAAAGACGAAATCGCCAAGATTCAACAAGAGTACGAAACCTCACTCGCCAACTCTCTCGATCGAGTCAAAAAGGCCGCCGAAGCTCAAATCCAAGTCAAAAAAGCCTTCGCTGGTTCCAACGCAATTTTCCAGCCTAAGTTCAATTTCGAACCCGTCGAAACTGGCGTCAGTAAGGAGATTTTGAGTACAGTCGTACAGGGCCTGACCCGCCTTCCCGGCAACATAAAGCCCAACCGCAAGATCAAGCGTTTCCTCGACACCCGGAAAACAGCTTTCGAAAACAACGATCCTATCGATTGGGCCTACGGAGAAGCGCTCGCATTCGGAACACTTCTCAATCAAGGCACCCCCGTCCGCCTATCTGGCCAAGACTCGGAGCGAGGCACTTTCAGCCACCGCCACGCCGTCATCCACGACGTGAAGACTGACGAGCGATACATTCCGCTGCTCAATATCGACAAGGACCAAGCACGTTTTTGCGTTTATAATTCGCTTCTATCCGAGGCGGCGGTACTGGGCTTCGACTTCGGCTACTCCCTCGACTACCCACGCATGCTCTGCATCTGGGAAGCCCAATTCGGCGACTTCGCCAACGGCGCCCAAGTCATCATCGACCAGTTCATCACCTCCTCTGAATCCAAGTGGGGACGCGTTTCAGGATTGGTTCTGCTACTCCCGCACGGCTACGAAGGCCAAGGCCCCGAACACTCTTCAGCCCGCCTCGAACGATTCCTGCAATCTTGCGCAGAAGACAATATCCAGGTCTGCAACATGACCAACTCCGCACAGTACTTTCACGTGTTGCGCCGACAGATGATGCGCGAATTCCGCAAGCCGCTCGTCATAATGTCGCCTAAATCGATGCTACGCCTCAAAGACGCTGCGTCTCCATGGGAAGACATCGAATCAGGTTCTTTCCAGGAAATTATCGACGACAAGCAAGCCACGGCATCGAAAACGAAGCGATTGATTCTCTGCTCCGGAAAAGTCTACTACGACATCCGCAAAAAGCAGGCCGAGATAAAGGATAAAAGCACCGCTGTCATTCGCGTCGAACAGCTTTACCCGCTGCATGCCGGGAGACTCGCCGAGATCGCGGAGAAGTACGGCAAAGCCACGAAGATTGTCTGGTGCCAAGAGGAATCCCAGAACATGGGAGCTTACACTTTTATCGCTCCAAAGCTCGAAGAGATCTTCAAGAAGAGGCCCGTCTACGCAGGTCGCGGCGAGTCCGCCAGCCCGGCTGTCGGCGTCATGGCTCTCCACAAGAAGGAACTCGCTCAACTCTTGGACGACGCTTTCACCCTATAATTTTTGTAACGACAATTCTGATACAGCATGGCAACTGAAGTAAAAGTGCCCGCCCTCGGCGAATCTATCACGTCCGGCATAATCGCCTCGTGGAACGTTAAAGACGGAGACTACGTCGAAAAGGACCAAGTCCTTTACGAGTTGGAAACCGACAAGATCACATCAGAGGGTCTCGCCGAAGTCGCAGGAGTCATCAGCCTCGCCGCAGCGGAGGGTGACGAAGTAGACATCGGCGCTGTAATCGCCAGCATCGACGAATCAGCTTCCGCACCTGATAAGGCGGACAAAGCCGAGAAGGCGGACGATTCAAAACAGGAAGCTAAAGCGGAAGACAAAGAAAAGACAGAGGACAAGAAGGAATCCGTTCCCGAGAAAAAGTCCGACGCAATTTCTCCGGCTGTTCGCCGTATCGCCGAAGAGGAAGACATCGACCCGGCGAGGGTTACAGGCACCGGTAAAGACGGACGCGTCACAAAGGGCGACATGCTAACAGCGACGCACTCCTCCCGCATGCCTGCCGAGGAAGAAAAGAAGCCCGCCGCTTCAGCGCCTTCAGCTGCCAAGCCCGTTCCTAGCGGCGAACGCACCACTCGCAAAAAGATGACGCCGCTTCGAGCCAAGATCGCCGAGCGCCTCGTTTCCGCTCAACAAGAAGCGGCCATGCTCACCACTTTCAACGAGGTCGATATGAGCGCGGTTATGGGACTTCGCAAAAAGTACCAAGACGCCTTCGTTAAGAAAAACGGGGTCAAGCTTGGATTCATGTCCCTCTTCGTCAAAGCGGTCGTCAACGGCCTCAAGGAAGTTCCTGGGATCAATGCCCAGATCGACGGCAACGAGATCGTACAAAACCACTTCTACGACATCGGCATCGCCGTATCCACTCCCAAAGGACTAATGGTTCCTGTCGTTCGCGACTGCGATCAACTCGGCCTCGCGGAAATCGAACAATCTATTATCGGTTACGCCAATAAAGCCCGCGAAGGCAAAATCAGCATCGACGACCTAACCGGCGGTGTTTTCACAATTACAAATGGCGGCATCTTCGGCTCCATGCTCTCCACTCCGATCTTAAATGCGCCACAGAGTGGTATCCTTGGAATGCATACAATCCAAGAGCGCCCGGTCGCCATCAATGGACAGGTAGAAATCCGCCCTATGATGTACCTCGCCGTCTCCTACGATCACCGCATCGTCGACGGAAAGGAAGCGGTCACCTTCCTCGTAAAGGTCAAGCAAGCACTCGAAGACCCAGCTCGCCTCTTGCTCGAAGTCTAGAGAGACCTTCGGCGAGCCACGCAAATCTCCGCGAATCCCGAGATTAGATGTTCTAGCAAATTCGTGCGATTCGTGGACATAAAACTTACCTAATTACATAATGTCAGATTCATCCACATTCGATGTAGCCGTAATTGGCGGTGGCCCTGGTGGCTACGTTGCCGCAATCCGCTGTGCTCAGCTCGGCCTCAAAACCGCCATTGTTGAAAAGCGAAAGGCGCTAGGCGGAACTTGCCTCAACGTTGGCTGCATCCCCAGCAAAGCCCTGCTCCACACCAGCGAGCAATTCGAGTTCGCCGCCCACAACGCCAAGGCGGCCGGCATCGAAATCGACGGCAAGGTTTCGCTCAATCTAGAGACAGTCATGGCAAAGAAGGACAAAGTGGTGAAGCAACTCACCAGCGGCGTCGACATGCTGGTCAAGAAACGCGGCATCACTCGCTTCGAGGGACATGGCAAGCTGCTCGGCGACGGCAAGATCGCAGTAGACGACAAAGAAGCGCTTTCCGCCGAGAACATCATTCTCGCCACCGGCTCCGCAGCCGTGGACCTACCTTTTCTTAAGCAGGACGGCGAAACAATCGTTTCCAGCGACCAAGCGATCGCCTTCGATTCCGTTCCCGAAAACTTCGTTGTTATCGGAGCGGGAGCCATCGGACTAGAAATGGGTTCCGTCTGGTCGCGCTACGGAAGCAAAGTCACCATATTAGAATTCCTTCCAAATGTAGCCGCCGGATTCGACCAGGACGTATCCAAACTCCTCGAGCGCAGCTTCAAAAAACAAGGTCTGACCATCCACACCAATACCAAGGTCACTGGAACCAAGGAAATCGACGGCAAGCTCAACGTAGTCGCCGAGAAAAAGGACAAAGAGGTAACTGTACCCGCCGACAAAATCCTCGTCGCCGTCGGCCGTAAGCCGTTTACCGAAAACCTAGGACTTGATACCGTCGGCATCGCACCCGACAAGCGCGGTTTCATCGAGATCGACGACCACTTCAAAACCAGTGTCGATGGCATTTTTGCAATCGGCGATATCGTTCGTGGTCCCATGCTGGCCCACAAAGCAGAGGAAGAAGGCGTTGCCATCGCCGAGCTCATTGCAGGCAAAGCGGGTCACGTAAATTACAACGTCATTCCCAACGTCATTTACACTGAACCGGAAGTAGCGGGAGTCGGGCTGACCGAAGCCCAAGCCAAAGAAAAAGGTATTTCTGTAAAGGTAGGAAAATTCCCACTACAGGCCAACGGTCGTGCCATCGCTTCCGACGCAACCGACGGGATGGTCAAGATTATCGCGTGTGCCGAAACCGATAAAATCCTCGGTGGCCAAATCATTGCCAAAGGTGCAAGCGAAATGATTTCCGAGATCGTGACTCATATGGAATACGGCGGCAGCGCCGAGGACCTCGGTCGAACCGTCCACGCACACCCTACGATCTCGGAAGCAATCAAGGAAGCTGGTCTCGCCGTGGACGGAGCTGCCATACACTCCTTGTAACCTTTGGCAAGCGGCCTTGTGCCGCTAATTCTCCGACATGACCCAGCACGCCACCATCGACTTCCTCAACGCTCGGCGTGATTGGGTCCTTGCGGCACCGAAGGACAACGCTCCCATTCTAACCCTCTGCGTTCGTCCCGACGAAGGCGAACGCACCTTCGTTTCCAAAATACAGCTCGACCCCGAACAAGGGGTCGTAGGCGATCGATGGATACGCAAGACTTGGATATACACTGACGACGGAAAGCCCGACCCGCGTATTCAAGTTTGCCTACTCGGTTCCCGTATCCTCCAGCTCATCCGACGCGACCCCGACGGCATGACCTACCCAGGCGACAACATCATCGCCGACATGGACTTCTCAGAAGAAAACCTCCCCGTCGGAATTCACCTCCAAATCGGCACCGCTATTCTCGAGGTCTCCGACGTCTTCAACCACGCCTGTTCCAAGTGGAGCGAACGCCACGGCAACGTCTCCTTCAAGTGGATCAATCTACCGGAAAATAAACCCAAACGCTTCCGCGGCATCCTCTGCCAAATCATCCAAGCCGGCGAAGTCACCTTAACTGACTCCATCCGCAAACTCACCCCCTAATCGCGTTTTACCCCGCACCTACCGCACCTCGCGACTGATTAGAGTAAACCGGATCACCTGTATCACTGCAATCGCTACCAAATAGCCGGGCACCGCGCTCCAAACCGGACCGAGCCCCGTCGTAATGTCGATGTCGATCACACGGAAGTTGTGCAAGATTCCCAGCGCCAAAAATCCCGCCGCCGCCAATAGCCAACCCCAAACCGCCGTAAACTTGCGATCGATGATCGAAGCCAAAACGATCGAAGCATACATCCAACCTTGCTCGAGCGCGAAAATCCCCACCGCAAAAAATCCGTCATCTCCCGTCAGCTTTTGCAGAAAATCCTCAGTAAACGGCATCCCTTCTACGCCAACGCCGACAACAACGCCGCCCGTGCCGCCACCTTGCGCAAATGGTGCACGAAAAGCGCCCCCACCTCCTCGATCAATCCGGAACCGAAACATGCCAGCACTCCCGCTATCCTCGATATCGTATCCGCTTCTTCCTTACTTGCTCCCTCCGCCAAGGCAATCTGCTGAGCGGGAATCATCACGTAAAACGTGAAGAAGAAAATCGGCAGCAGATTGATGCCATAAGGCAACGCACAAACATCGTCTCGACCTATCCGCGTCGCGAAGCCCTTAGCCTGCCACGCGTAAAACACGTTCCCGAAAATCAAGCCAATCGCCAAAGCCGGCAACACCCGAGTCGCCACAAATTCAGGACTAAAACCAAGTGCAAAAACGCAGAGGTTGATGATCAGTAGTAAATTTACGAAGTTGTTCAGTCCCAGACCAAAGAACCCGTCCCAATCACCCTTCGTTATCCATTTCATCCTTTCGCGAGAAACCGCTCACTAGATCCGAGCCACAAAACGTCCCAAAATATCGGATACTTGCGGCACGCCATAGTTAAAGTTCACCTTTATCTCATCTTTGGATTCCTGCCGCAGTTCGTATCCAGATAACACATTTGCCAGCACGATCGGCATGTGAATACGCGCCAAGTTCATCCCGAGGCAAATATGCGTGCTCCCGCCAAAACTCCCCCGACTCTTCTTGGAATACTTGTTTTCGATCCAACGAATCGGCTTAAAGCGATACGGCTCCTCGTAAACTTCCTCCCAAAAATGAGGCAAGGTCTGCAAGTGTAGCACCTTCTCTCCCCTCTCCAATCGGTACCCTGCGAACTCGAACGGCTTCGCCACCGTACGAGCCAACACCGGAGCCGCCGGAAACATGCGCTCGATCTCGAAGATCGTGGCCTTAAATTTTGGATACGCCTTTATTCCTCGAGCAAACGAATCCTGACCATATCCGGCCAATTCTTCGCGGAACTCCCCCAGCCACTCGCTATCCGCCAAGATGTGCTGCAAGCCGCAATTGAGCAGCTTCGCCGTATTGCCCGTCCCCGCCATCAAGAGAAGATAAGCCTCGGAAATCAATTCCTGCAGGTCGACCTCTCCGTCATTGTCTTCCAAAGTCCGAGCCAACACTTCCGAAAAATTATCGTCCACACCAGCCTCTTCCCCGGCAATTCTCCGTTTCACAAAATCTCCCAGCAAACCGAAGACGAAGTCCTTGTCCGCCAAGAACGCCTCGCTCTCGTAAATGCCTTTCGCCACTACTTCTCCCAAACCGTCGCCCCGATAAAGCTCTCTTCGAACCGGATAAAAACACGAACCGCCTCCTCGCTCAGCGGAGCCTTCAACACCGTTGGCGAATTGGCATCCGTCAAAGTCGCCATGAAAAAGTCAGCCAGCGAGGTCGCCCCATCCTCCGCCGACCGCAGTCGCTCCTTCACGATCCCATCGATGCTAGGAATCCAACGAGCGATCGCGCTCATCGCGAAGCCGGGCTTGAGCTGTTTACGCTTCTGCCGATGCTCCTTCCCGTCCATTCGCGTCACATGACGCTTCCCCATCACATCCCGAAACGGCGTCAAGGCAGACTGATAATCCCACATGTCCGGATTCCTCCGAGCTGCCGCGTTCGCATCCACCCCACCCATGCAAATCCAACGCTCTCCTCGAAACTGCAGCGAGTAGATCGGCCCCAGCTTCCGGTACGCGGACAAATGATCAAACGAATCCAAACCCGCAGCCTCCACGGAATCCAATCCTGCAAAATCGACTTCGCACGAGGGAACCTGTTGGAAAGAATCATTAGCCATAACGACCTCTCAGCCCGCCGCATGCCGCGCAGTCCCACGCGCGATTCCAGCACTGAACCAACCGCGCACCGTGCCTTCTAAGGACAAGTCTGCAATGGCCCCCGCCTCAGCGGGTCTACTGGGTAAACCCATCGCACGTTGCTTCTCTCGCCCAACCATACTCCAAACAAAGCCAAGCCCTCCAACTATGAAAAGCCGACTCTACGCCACCACCACCCCAATCGCCCTCGCAGCTCTCAGCCTCCTCCCTAATATTGTCCCCGACTCCGCAGCCCAAAGTCTCGAATGGGAAGCCTACGACCCGCCTTCCAGCCTCGTCGTGCCGGAACATATCGTCACCCGCGCCCGCTTCCCCTTCATTGACGTGCATTCGCACCAGTGGCAAATGGACTCCCAAAACCTTACCCAGCTCGCCACCGAGATGGACGCCATGAACATGGCCATCATGGTCAACCTCTCTGGCCGTGGCGGCTCCCGCCTCAAGGCCATGACCGACAACGTCGCCCAACACTACCCCAACCGCTTCGTCGTATTCACAAACCTAGACTTCAACAACGTCGATCAAGCCGACTGGAAAGTCCGTACCCTCGCCCAGCTGCAGACCGATTTCGAAAACGGAGCCAAAGGCCTCAAAATCTTCAAGGGACTCGGTATGTCCAACACGGATACAAAAGGAAACCGCATCGCCGTCGACGACCCGCGTCTTGGTCCCGTTTGGGACAAATGCGGCGAACTCGGAATCCCCGTCCTCATCCACTCCGCCGACCCCAAACAGTTCTGGCTTCCACAGGACGAGCAAAACGAACGCTGGCTCGAACTCAAAACCCACCCCCGACGCAAACGCTCCGACACCGATCCCGCCCCCTGGGCCCAAATCATGTCCGAGCAACACCGCATGTTCAAAGCCCACCCTAAAACCCAATTCATCGCCGCCCACATGGGCTGGCACGCCAATGACCTCGACAAGCTCGGCCAGCTTCTCGACGAAATTCCCAACATGCACGTCGGCATCGCCGCCGTCATCGCTGAACTGGGACGCCAGCCCCGCGCCGCCAACCGCTTCTTCGAGAAATACCAGGACCGCGTCCTCTTCGGAAAAGACGCCTACCACCCCCAAGAATTCCACACCTACTTCCGCGTCCTCGAAACCGACGACGAGTACTTCCCCTACTACAAACGCTACCACGCCTTCTGGCGCATGTACGGCCTCGATCTCCCCGACGAAATCCTCAAAAAGCTCTACTACCAAAACGCCCTCAATCTCATCCCCGGCCTCGACGCATCCCTCTTTCCCGAATAGCCCGCCGATCAAATCCCCTTTGGAAACGACCTCCCTTCGCCGAATAAGCAGCCCGATCAACGCACTGCCCCCAATTACCAGCTGCACTCACCTCGCGAAGCCCCCATACACCACCCACACGCCCTTAGACCCTAAAATCCGGAATCTGGCACCCGGAACCTGAAACCTAGCACCCAGAACTCATCCTCCAATTAAACACCTTTGTCTCCTTTATTTGGAACGATTCCAATTTTCACTTGATATTTAGAATTATTCCATTTCGATACTGCGACTTAGAGTTATTCCAAATAAACACGCCACCAAGAAACAATGAACAACGAAGTCAAAACAGAGATCCTGCATCAGAAGCTCGCCGCTTCCGGTCTTCGTTCGACTCGCCAGCGCGAGATCGTATACGACGCGATCCTAACTAAGCGAGACCACCCCACCGCTGACGAGATCTTCGCTCGAGCCAAGCAAGAGATGCCAACCATCTCGTTAGCAACCGTTTACAATTGCCTCGACACACTCGTACAGTGCGACCTCGTCAAGCAAGTTCACCTCGAGCGAGAATCCACTCGCTACTGCCCAAACCTCACCGAGCACGCCCACTTTCACGACAACGAGTCCGGAACGATTTATGACGTCCAGCTCGATCCCGCTACCATTTCGAAGCTGACACACCTCCTTCCACAGGGTTTTGACGTCAGCTCTATTGACATTACCTTCCGCGGAAAAGCGGCTGCTGAACCTATCGCCTAACCAAAAGAACCAAAATTTTAAATTACCATGAGCAACAAACTCGAAATAAAGAACCTCAACGTAAGCATCGGCGACAAGCAGATCCTAAAAGACTTCAGCCTAACGGTTCCAAAGGGTGAAGTTCACGCCATCATGGGTCCAAACGGCACCGGCAAGAGCACCCTGGCGAAAGCTATAGCAGGCCACCCTGACTACGAGGTCACAAGCGGTGAGGTCATCGTCGACGGCGAGAGCATCATGGACATGGAGGCGGACGAGCGCTCTCGTGCCGGACTTTTCCTAGCCTTCCAGTACCCGATGGAAATACCAGGCGTTACCATCGCTAACTTCATTCGAGCGGCCCTCAATGCTCGCCTGCCAGAGGACGAGGAGCTCAATGCCCCCGACTACTACAAGTCCCTCTATGCCAAGATGGACATGCTCAAGATCGACCGCAAGTTCACCGCCCGCTCCGTAAACGATGGTTTCTCCGGCGGCGAAAAGAAGCGCTGCGAAATTCTCCAAATGGCAATGCTTGAGCCCAAGTACGCAGTGCTCGACGAAACCGACTCTGGCCTCGATATCGACGCCCTCAAGATCGTCGCCGAAGGTGTAAACTCTATGCGTGGCCCGAACCTCGGTGCCCTCGTCATCACCCACTATCAACGTCTCCTCGACTACATCATCCCCGATGTCGTGCATGTCATGTATGACGGCCGTATCGTCAAGAGCGGTCCCAAGGAACTCGCCCTCGAGCTCGAAAGCAGGGGTTACGAGTGGGTCAAGGAACTCGCTGGCGAAGTCGCCGCATCGTAACGCTAGCGAATCGCTAGTCACGAAAACATTCAACGTACCAAAATTATGGTTACACCAAATTCAGAAATCGAAGTCGATCGCGAGAAAGGGAATTTCCGTTTCACCGAAAGTCATAAATTCGACGCGGGGATCGGACTTTCCGAGAAAGTCATCGACTACATTTGCGACGTCAAAGAGGAAGACCAATGGATCCGCGACTTTCGTAAGCGTGCCCTGAAGGTCTTCGAGTCTAAGCCCATGCCGACTAACTGGGCGACCAAGGACCTTGAAAACATCGACTTCAACAAGATCCGCTACTACCTCTCTGGGGGTAATCGTGCATCCAAGACGTGGGACGACGTTCCCGACGATGTGAAGCAAACCTTCGAACGCCTCGGTATTCCGGAGAACGAACGCAAGTTCCTCGCCGGTGTCGAAGCGCAGTTCGACTCCGAAGCCGCGTATTCAAATATCAAGGAAAGCGTCGGCAAGCAGGGTGTTATTTTCGTGGGTTCCACTGAGGGGCTCATGAAACACCCCGAAATTTTCAAGAAGTGGTTCGGCAAGGTCATCCCTACCGGTGACAACAAGTTCTCTGCTCTCAACAGTGCCGTTTTCTCCGGCGGTTCATTCATCTACGTCCCTCCAGGCGTGAAGGTGAGCCACCCGCTGCAAGCCTACTTCCGCATCAACGCGGAAAACTTCGGCCAGTTCGAACGGACTCTCATTATCGCCGACGAAGGCTCTGAGGTCACCTACATGGAAGGTTGTACCGCTCCGAAGTTTGACACAGCCACTCTGCACTCCGCAGTCGTCGAGCTGGTCGCCATGCCCGGCGCCAAGATCGAGTATGTCACCGTGCAGAACTGGTCTTCAAACGTTTTCAACCTGGTAACCAAACGTGCCATCGCTCACGAAGGAGCGACCGTCAAATGGATCGACTGCAACATCGGCAGCCGCCTAACCATGAAGTACCCAGGTGTCGTTCTGAAAGGCAAGAAGGCTCGTGGTGAAGTCCTCTCTATCGCCCTCGCCAACGACGGACAGCACCAAGACACGGGTGCGAAGATGATCCATGCTGCGGACGAAACCACCAGCAACATCATCTCCAAGTCGATCAGCGTCGGCAAAGGCCGTTCGACATACCGGGGACAGGTCCACATGCCGAAAAACTTGAAAGGCTGTAAGAACAACACCGAATGCGATGCCCTTCTCATCAGCGAGAACTCACGCACCGACACTTACCCAGCCATCACCGTTCGCGGCAACAAGAACGCCGTGCAGCACGAAGCCTCCGTCTCCAAAGTATCTGCCGAGCAGATATTCTACATGCAGCAGCGCGGCCTGAGCGAAGGTGAAGCGATGAGCCTCAGCGTTAACGGATTCGTCAACGATCTCACGCGCCAATTCCCCATGGAATACAGCGTCGAGCTCAAGCGCCTCATCGAACTGGAAATGGAAGGCTCTGTCGGATAAGCGACCTAGCGCCAAAGACCGAAAACCAAACACCCATTTAGAAGTGAGTTCACTTACAAAAGACACACCCATGAGCGAAAGCAGCGACGCGATCAGTCCGATCAAAGAGGCATTCAATCGCCATATCGAAGATTTGGATACAGCTCCATCATGGTGGAAAAAGAGCAAATCCGAAGCCTTCGACACGTTCGAAAGTATCGCTTTGCCTACCCGCCGCGATGAGCCTTGGCGCTTCGCGACCGTGAAAGGCCTCGAATTGACAGACGTCAGGTTCGCCGCTCTGCCGAGCATTAGCGACGCCGCTTCCCTCGTAGCCCGCTCGAATTTCATCGAGAACTTCTCCGGACGCTTCGTATTCGGCGACGACCAAACGCTGCAGGCGGATCGCATCTCTCCCGAGCTTGCCGAAAAAGGCGTCATCTGGGCACCGTTTCGGGAGGCAGTCTCCAAACACGGCGACATCGTTAAAGATTACTTCATGAAGCAAGAGGCCGCCCTCGGCTCCGAGAAGTTCGCCGCCCTACACCGTGCCTTCATGGAAAACGGAGCTCTGCTCTACGTTCCAAGGGGCGTCGAGATCGAGGATGCCTTCGTAGTCTACAACTGGAGCATCAACGCTGGATCCGCCATCTTCCCGCACACTCTCGTGATCACCGAGGACTTGGCGAAGGTGAAGCTTGTCGAAGCCAACCTATCTGCCACCGAAGACGCAGCGGCGTTTTCCTGTGGGGTTAACCACATCTTCGCCGGTGTGGGTTCCACTGTAGACTACACGCTCCTACAGAACTTCAATGAGCAGACACTCGGCTTCCAGATCAACTCCAACGTCGCGGGCAAGGACTCCAACGTGAAGACCATCAGCGTCAACGTTGGCTGCAAACGCTACCGCTCCGAAACGCACGGGCAAATAAAAGGAGCTGGCTCCAAGGTCGAAATGCTCTCCCTCGCGGTCGCAGACCACGATCAGGAGATCGACCAACGCACCCTGCAGACCCACTCCGCGCCAAACGCGGTTTCGGACTTGCTCTTCAAAAACGCTCTGGTCGATAACGCTCGCACCATTTTCTCGGGCTTGATCAAGGTCGATCCTGGCGCCCAACAAACCGACGCCTACCAGACAAACCGCAACTTGCTGCTCAGTGGCACCGCGGAGGCAAATTCCCTGCCCGGGCTCGAAATTGATGCCAACGACGTCAAGTGTAGCCATGGTGCCACTACATCTCAGATCGAGGACGAAGAAATTTTCTACATGCTCGCTCGAGGCATCACTCGCGAAAAGGCTCAGGAGCTGATCGTGTACGGCTTCTTCGAAGAAATACTCGAGCGTATCAGTTGCGAAACCGTTGCGGAAAACGCACGCCAAATCATTCAAGACAAGTTCAAGAAGCGCCTCAGCAAGTAGGAGCAAGCTTGTCACGCGAACCGGAATCAGCGAACTCTAATCAGATTACCATGCAGACCGAAGAACAGCAGCAACGCAGCCTCACCCGCGAGGTTGAAGCGGTACAAATTCCAAGTGGCGACCCCATTCAGCTTCCCGCCCTTTCGAAGGTACACATCACCCAGCAATTAGGCGGCAGCTACACCGTCATGACCGACTACGGGCTAGCCCGCATAGACGGTCGCGACGCAGACGCTCTCGGATCCGATATCGCGGAGGAACAAGCCGCTGCCGCAGAAGCTGCCAAGCAGTCCAAGGCTGAGCCCTCAGGGGAGTCGCCCGACGAGGAAGCAATCTGGCAGCAGCTCCGCAACGTTTACGATCCTGAAATCCCAGTCAACATCGTGGATTTAGGACTTGTTTACTCCATGGTCGTTGAGGAAACCGAGAACAGCGCCAACAAGGTCGTCGTACAAATGACCCTCACTGCTCCTGGTTGCGGCATGGGGCCCGCCATAGCCGAAGACGCCAAGAGCAAGATAATGCTCGTACCTGGCGCTGACGAAGCCGAGGTCAATCTTGTCTGGGAACCAGCTTGGGACCAAAGCATGATCAGCGAAGAAGGCCGCATGATCTTGGGCCTCGTGTAAGTCATCACTCGAAAGCGGTTGTCACTAGATATTTAGGCAATGACGAGGACTTCAGTTCTCGTCTTTCGCGTCGAATTCCTTGCCAATCGCAGCTTGTTGGCTACCAACAACTACAACCAACAAATTACAGATGCCCAAAAAAGAAGAAAAATCATCAGAATCCCAGATCGGCTCGCAGATCCAAAAAAAGTTTCTCGAAGAGCGCAAAATCTTCCTGTGGGGACAAGTTTCCGACGAAACCGCCAAGGACGTCACAGAAAAGCTCCTCTATCTCGAAGCGGACGCGCCGGGAAAGGATATCACCTTTTATATCAACACTCCAGGTGGCTCCGTGACAGCTGGCCTCGCCATCTACGATACGATCAAGCTCATCACCTCAGAGGTGACCGTCGTCGTCACAGGCCTCGCAGCCTCGATGGGATCAATCCTTCTTTCGGCCCCTAAAAAAGGGAAACGTCTCCTCTACCCACACGCTAAAGTACTGATCCATCAGCCACTCATCGGCGGACAGTTCCAAGGTCCAGCGGTAGACATTCACATCTTCGCTCAAGATATGGAGAAGACTCGCGAGGAGCTGAATCGCATTCTTTCTGAAGCTTCTGGTCAGCCGTTGGAAAAGATCCAAACCGATACCGACCGCGACTTCTACATGAGTGCTCAAGAAGCGATCAACTACGGTCTCGCTGACAAAATCATCGAAACGATCTAATCAGAACCGAATTTTACTTTCACAAAGCCGCGTATCCAACATCTGGAACGCGGCTTTTTCGCACCGTAGGGCGGAGCCAAACAAAGCCGACAGGGTTGACTTCAGCCCCTGGGCTGCAAATCGCGTTCAAGGCCGCCTAGCCCCAAATCATTTGCCCCAGCTTCCACCCGCAGAAGACCGCCAGTAAACAAGCGAAGAAACTCCCGGCAGCGTTCAGGCCTGCCAACCCATAGTACCCTCCCTGCAACAATTTGAGCGTCTGCAAAGAAAAGGTAGAAAACGTGGTGTACCCACCAAGTAGTCCAAATGATAGAAAAAGAGGAATCGCCTCTTCCTTTCCCCATCCAAATTTCGAATACATCGGAAGCAACAATCCGATCAAAAAGGAGCCCACCACATTCGCGATCAAAACGCTCATTGGGAAATCTCCCGTAGCTCTACGGTCAATCCACATCACCGTCACATAGCGAAGACTGCCTCCCAACGCGCTCCCAAGACCGACGAGGAGAATAGATTTAGGATCCATGATTGTACGGTCGCCCCTACTCGCTTTTTTCCACGCCTGCGTAAGCGACTATTGCATCCGCCAATGCCTGAGAAACTCGCTCCCGATAGCCGGCAGTGCTAATGAGCAAAGCTTCGTCATCGTTTGATACGAAGCCGCACTCAACCAGCACTCCTGGACAATCCAGAGTCTTAAGTACTGCCCAACGTCCTTTCTTCACGCCTCGATCTTCACGGCCGAGCCGGGTCGTCATCGTCTTCTGCATGGCGTAAGCCAACTCGAAACTCTGCTGGTCAAAACGATTCACAGGGTAAAAGACAGCATCATCGCCCGATTCCGAATCAGAGCTGCTTGGATTTCCTTCCGGCGTAAACATATAAGTTTCCAGCCCTTTCGGATCGGACTTGCCAGCAGCATTAAAATGAACGCTCACAAATAGGTCCGCCTTTAAGCCATTAGCGATCGCGGGACGTTCCTTGAGCTCAACGTGGCGATCGTCGTAGCGCGTCAAAACCACCTTGAAACCGTTCGCTTCCAAATGGCCTTGCAGCCGTAGCGAAACGTCGAGGGCCAAATTCTTCTCCAATATGCCGATCGATTGGTTTTTGGCTCCATCGTGCACGCCCCCATGGCCCGGATCGATGACGATCGTGCCCGCTTCGATTCCGCCCGCTTTCGAAGCTCCGAATGCCGAGTTGAGAACGATCTTCTGATCGCTCTCGCCTAATCGCCAATTTCCCCGCTCACGCTTGAGTGGCGTATCCAACATCACCTTCACGCCGTCAAGAGACGCGTTACGACTGCCTTCCTTCAGCATTAAGATTCGGTCGCCCTTCGTCAGCTTCCACTCCTTGCTTTGTTCGAGACGCGTCACTTTGGCTCCATATAATTTTGCCTGTTCCGTGATGGAGCGCGGCTCTCTCAACTTTGGCTGAGATTTCGCCTCAATCGCCTCCTCCAATTCCCGCAGTTCCGCCGCACTTGGCTTTTCAACATTTGTCTCCGGCGGAGTCTCACTCTGTAAGTCGGCTGGCATCTCCTCCGCGGGAGGAGGAACAACTCTCTCTTCCACCTTGGTGGACTCGGTACTCTGGCAGCCGTAGAATAAAAAAGAGGCGGCAACGCTTACCAATGTGAGCGTGCCGCCTCGTTTAAAAAGTTGCATCCGAAATTAGTGTATCAGGAAGCTGCAGCGTGCGACTAATCCTTCGCAGGTTCAGATTCGCCACCTTCGTTATCGTCGCCATCTTCATCATCATGATCGTCTTCATGATGCTCAGAAGCTTCGATTTCGTCGTGGTCGTCGTCGTCGCGGAGGAACTTAGGCTTGCGCTTGTTGGCTGGTAGTGGCGAAACCATTACGTTGATATTACGGCCAATCAAGCGAGGCTGATTGTCCGCATGCCCCATTGTCTCGAGATCAACGATAGCGCGACGAATGGTTTCGAACCCAATTTCCGTGTGCGACATTTCGCGACCACGGAATGAAAGCGTCAGCTTCAGCTTGTTCCCCTTGGAGAGGAAGAGCTCTGCTCGGCGCAGCTTGGTCTCGTAGTCATGCTGCTCGACGCGGGGGCGGAACTTCACCTCCTTCACCTTGCTCGAGGTCGTCTTACTATCCTTAGACTTCTTCTGCTGCTCGTACACGTACTTGCCGAAGTCCATAATACGACATACGGGCGGGCGGGCTTGGGCCGCTACTTCGACCAAGTCAAGTCCAGCTCCTTGAGCGACTTCCAAAGCCTCCTTCGTGTCCATGACACCGTACTGCTTTCCATCCGGTCCAACGACTCGAATTTTGGGAACCCGTATACGGTGATTTCGCCTGATCTGGGCGAATGGGTCTAGTTTACGTGGGGGTCTACGCTTACCTCGTGGCTTTGGCATTCAATATTTATACTTCGATTAAAACGACTTAAAGCAGCATCTAATCGTGGCTTTCCCCTGATGATCAACACTATTTACTCCTAAACACTTGAAATCCAAGTGACAAAAGCTCAACTGGGCACGCAAATCGGAGAATACCCTAAACGCTGAAGCTCTCTCCGCAAGAGCAGCTAGAGGTCGCATTCGGGTTGCTGAACTTGAATCCGCCGGAGATGAGGGCATCCGAGTAATCGAGGTACGTCCCTTTGAGGTAAAGCGCGCTCTTGCTGTCCACCACCACCTGGGCATCGCCAAAATCTACGAGGATGTCGCCTTTCCTCGCGTCCGCCACAAACCGCATTTTGTAGGATAGACCGTTGCAGCCGCCGCCAGAAATTCCCACTCGAAGGTAGGGTTTGTCCGACTCCTTGGCGGCGAGCTTGGCCACTTTCGACACTGCTGCCGCGGTAAGCTTTACTAGGCGCTCATCGCCTCTGCGCACGCCCTCAGGCAATTGGATGGTCTGTTGTTCTGGCACGATGGAAATATCGGCGTGTCTTCGCCTAAAATCAAGTCCTGCCTAAAACAGTCGCTGCGCGGTTTTAACGCATCTTGCAAGCAAGCTGGATCGCATGATGGGTGCTGCCCCGGCTAGCGACCCCTTTTCCAGCTATTTCGAATCCCGTCCCGTGGTCCGGACTCACTCGCAAGTGCTTGAGCCCCAGCGTAACATTCACTCCACTGTCAAAGTCCACCGCCTTGAAAGGGGCCAACCCTTGGTCGTGGTACAGTGCCACCACCACATCAGCCTGCCCTTTCATGGCACGGCCAAAAGCAGTGTCGCCAGGGACACAGTCTTCGATTGAAGCAGTCAGTTCTCCACGCAGCTCCGCAAGCCATGGGTTCAAAAGCTCGATTTCTTCGCTTCCAAGGAGCCCTCCTTCACCAGCATGCGGATTCAGCCCACACACTAGAATGCACGGACGTTCGAAACCGAGCCGCTGACCGAGCTGAGTCGCCGAACGGACACTGTGCTTAAAAGTCGTCTCGTCCAATGCTGCCGGCACCGCGCTGAGCGGAATGTGCCATGTCGCAAGGCAAAGCTTCAAGTTTTCCCCCACGAAAGCCATGGTTGGCTCCCCTCCCCAGCGATCCGCAAAAAACTCAGTTTGCCCCGGAAAAGCATATCCAACATTGACGCAGAGAGCTTTGGAAATCGGTCCTGTTACCACTGCATCGCACTCACCATCGCTGCAGGACTTCGCCGCAGCTTCCATAGCAGCCATGGCCAGAAGAGCTCCTTCGGGACATGGCTGGCCCGCCACAAAATCTGCATCAATGAGACTAACTCCGCGAATCCGCCCTTCGCCTTTGGCCTCCAAGCGTTCACACCATGACTTGCTACCGAATACCACAAAGGTAGCCTCCTCGTAGTTTTCCTCGCGGAGGCAGGCTTCGATTAATTCCGGCCCCAGTCCGGAAGGATCGCCGCAAGTGATAGCTATTCTTCTCATGATTGGATTACTTGGATGACCGGCCAGGTGTTGCGAATCCACGCTTACCACCCGCAAAAAAGTCGAGGAATCGCATGGCTTCAGGAGATTGCCCCGTCTCGCCTTCCTTCAGTGCCGCCGCCAAGGCGCGCATATTGCCTGTACCCAAAAATACTTTTCGGTAGCAGCTCTGCAGTTCAGCGATCGTTTCCTTTGCGAAACCACGGCGACGCAACCCTACTAGGTTCAAACCGAACAGCGAGTTGCGCTCCGCGAAAATCGTAAAAGGAGCAACATCCATGGTGGCAGTCGATTGACCACCAAACATCACGCTCTCGCCAATGCGACAAAACTGGTGAACGCCCGAGCATCCCCCCAGGAAGGCCTTATCGCCCACGCTAACGTGGCCGCCCAACAAGCTGGCGTTGCCAATGACAACCCCGTTTCCCACCACCGAATCGTGTCCGACGTGAGCTTCCGCCATGACGAAGCATTTAGAGCCCACCACTGTGGATCCGCCTTCTTTCGTCGCGCGATTGATGGTAACTCCCTCTCGCAGAGTCGTGTCATCACCAACTCTAGCGAACGTACGGATAGTAGGATCGAAACTCAAATCCTGCGGCAATCCCGCAACAACCGCAAAATTTCCCACCGTAACGAAATTCCCAATACGCGCTCCATCCTTGAGTACCGCATGAGCCTCGATCTTGGAGTTCGACCCTATTTCGACGTCTCCCTCGACGATCGCGTAAGGGCCGATTTCGACGTCATCGCCGACGATGGCAGACGGCGAAACGATCGCGGATGAGTGAATTTTCGCCATCGGGTTTAAGAGGAGGCTGGCAGCAGCTGCAGTGCCTGGAGCCGTACCATGATCAAACGCAAAGCGCTGGAATAACGCTGGGGTGTGAACCCAATCCCTTCCAGTAACTTCGAGATCGGCTTCCACTCGCCGATTTCGATCTCGTCGTGATTCAAACGAAACGGGCCATTGCCCTTCACTCGGTATACGTGTATAAATTCTTCCCCCGTATCTTCGCAAGGAAGCAGTTTGAATAGCATTTCCAAGTCCTGCTCAGTGGCGTAGCCGAGCTCTTCCTGGAGCTCCCGATGAGCTGCCGTCAAATAGTCCTCGCCGCTGTCAACATGCCCCGAGCACGAAGAGTCCCATGCTCCTGGCCAAGAATCCTTGGACATGGAGCGCTTCTGCAAGAAAACCTCTCCTTCATCATTGAAGATGAGCACGTGCACGGCTCGGTGTCGTAGCTTCTTGGCATGGGCATCGGAACGGGTCGCTTGGCCAACGACCCGATCGTTTTCGTCAACGATGTCGAAAATATCTTCTTGCATGGAGTGGGAGGACAGGAAATCTGAGAAGCCTGTCTGAGATAAACGCCAGCAGAGCGCGTACCACGACACGAGTAAAAAATCTCCGAAATACCACCATGCCAAAAGTTTCCGTAGAACTGATTCACGAAGTCCTCACCAACAACAATCTCGAGCCCGATATGATCCAAGCCGTGCTCAAGCAAATCGAGGAGCAGGCAGCAGCAGAAGCAGAAGCGGAAAAGGCCAACAAGGAGCCCACGGTCAAAAAGCAATTCGTGCTCATCGTTTCCGATCCGAACGGCACAATCCCCGACCAAGACTACGTCGGTTGGGTCGCTCAAATCCCAGAGGACGACTCCGTAACCGAAACCATGGACCGCCTCATTCGAGCAACCTACGAATACAACATCTCAAAGAAAGGGCGTAAGTATCCATGCAAGACAGTGGGCGAAGCCTGCGAGGCGGTCGGAGCCCGGTTCCTGAAAGAGCAAAGCATCGCTATCAAAAACAAGATTCCCGTCACCGTCGTCAAAACCGACAACAAGATCCCGGAAATCGAAAGCGATTTCTAGACTCCTCTTTCGCATAGCGGAACGCGAAAGCTCCGTCGTACACAACCATGGTGGATCAATTCAATTGGTCCGATTTTGTCACGAATAGGACCACATCGGTATTGCCTGCAGCCACACGCGAACACCATTCGTAATAGTGGGACAACTCCAACCGACCAGACCACTATGATTACGAAATCGGCTCCCTCTGATATCAAGACGCCCTACACGGTCAACCTCGCCGAAGGCGACCCCGAAGCAAAGCGCGAAGAAATTCGACGCTACTTCCACGAAACGTACGACGCCTATGAGGCGCTCTTCGAAACCCTCCTCGAAAAAGTGGCTTACCGAACCCGAGCCGACGCGCTTCGCCACCCCCTCATCTTCTACTACGGCCACACCGCAACCTTCTTCATGAACAAGCTGGTGCTCGCGAAACTAGTCGACCGAATCAATCCGAACTTCGAATCCATCTTCGCCATCGGTGTAGACGAAATGTCATGGGACGACCTAAATGAGTCCCATTACGAGTGGCCCGACCCTGACGACGTTCGGGAGTACCGCCACCAGGTTCGTGCTTGTATCGATAATCTCATCACAAACCTTCCGATAACGCTGCCGATAGGCTGGGAGAGCCCTTTCTGGCCCATCATGATGGGGATAGAGCACGAACGCATCCACCTCGAGACCAGCTCTGTACTCATTCGCCAACTACCACTGAAGCTTCTCAACGGTGAACACCCAACATGGCAAATCTGCGGTCGTGACAGCGAACCAGTTGCTAACGAGCTCCTTGAAGTTCCCCAAGGCACCGTCACATTGGGCAAATCTCGTGACGATGCCTACTATGGTTGGGACAACGAATACGGCAGCTACAGTAGGGACGTCACAAATTTCACTGCTAGCAAGTACCTCGTATCCAACAAAGAATTCCTCGATTTCGTCGAAGATGGCGGCTACGCCACCCGTGATTACTGGACCGACGAAGGCTGGAATTGGGTGACCTACGAAAAGGCGACCTGCCCCCGTTTCTGGTTACCTCAAGAAGATGGGAGCTACAAGTTCCGCACCATGCTCAAGGAAATCAACATGCCTTGGTCTTGGCCCGCTGAAACTAACTACTTGGAAGCCAAAGCATTCTGTAACTGGAAAGCCGCTAAGACAAGTCAACCTGTCCGCCTCCCTACCGAGGAAGAGTGGTATCGACTTCTCGACTACAGCGAACTTCCCGACGCACCCGATTGGGGGCAAGCTCCTGGTAACCTAAACCTTGAAGGTCCTGCTTCCTCTGTTCCGGTGGACACTCACGAGTTCAAGCACGGTTTCCACGATATCGTCGGAAACGTCTGGCAACACACCGAAACCCCGATCCGCGGCTACGCAGGCTTCGAAATTCATCCACTTTACGACGATTTCTCGACTCCGACCTTTGACACCAAGCACAACATAATCAAAGGCGGTTCTTGGATTGCCACTGGAAACGAGCTCATGCGCGATGCGCGCTACGCCTTCCGTCGCCACTTCTACCAACACGCAGGCTTTCGCTACATCGTGAGCGACGCGCCCGTCGAAATTCCAGACGACTCATGGGAGACTGACCCTGAAGTAATTCCGTACTGTGAATTTAACTACGGAAAGGAATACTTCGGAGTAGCTAACTACCCTGAAAGAATAGCTCAAATCTGCCTCGATCACGCGAGTAAACGTACTCGGGCCAAAGCGCTCGCCTTGGGCTGCAAAACAGGGCGTTCAGCTTTCGAGCTAGCAGCCGGCTACCAAAGTGTCACTGGCATCGACTTCAGCGCACGAATGATTCGCATCGGCGTGCAAATGAAGGAAAAAGGATACACCCAGTACACCCTTCCGGAAGAGGGTGAGATTGTGTCCTTCCACCAAGCCAATTTACAGGATCTCGGACTCGACTGCGTTCGCGACAACGTGGAGTTCATGCAAGGCGACCTAGCCAACCTGAAGCCAATTTACACGGGCTACGACCTTGTCCTGCTGGATACCCTACTGGAGCGTTCCTACAACCCGCAGAAATTCTTGGAGTCGGTGCACGAACGTCTCAACGACGGGGGACTTCTTGTTATCTCCTCGACCTACGACTGGCAAAGAAGCGTGACTGAGCAAGAGCACTGGCTCGGAGGGTTCAAAGTCGACGGCGAGAATGTCACCACACGCGATACCTTGGATAGACTCCTGTCATCTAACTTCAAGCAGCTCGGCAAAGCCCAGGACATCCAATACGTACTCCGCAAAACGGCGCGTACCTTCGACCACAATGTGGCCGAACTAACCGTCTGGGAAAAACAATAGGCGACAAACTTCAGCCTAGAGGGACGGATCCTAACCCGTCCCCTTCTTTTGTCATTGCCAGAGAATCGGCCTCGTCGATCTCCGTTCCACGATCGAAAGACCTCTTTCGGACACAAAAAAGACGCAACCCTACAGGGTGCGTCTTTTGGAAATTTAGCCTCGATGCGGACGACTAGTTGTCGTACTTGCAGCGGATCATGTTGTTGAAGGCAGCTACCTTCTTCTGGCGGCGCTTCGTTTGCGAAGGCTTTTCGAAGTAGCGGTTGGCGCGTACGTCCTTGATGACGCCTTCGCGGTCGAGCTTCTTCTTCAGACGGCGGAGTGCACGTTCTACAGGTTCGTTTTTGCGGATTTTTACTTCGATTGCCATGATGGAAAAATTGAAAGACGCCCAACAAGGGCCTTTTCCTCCACCTCGTCAACCCTTTTCGATGCGATCTGTCCTTGAGGCGTCGAATAGCAGGGTACCTGCTCGATCAACCTCTCCCATTAGGACCTTTTCAATCGCAGACTTCAGCAACGGCCTACGCAATGGCTTCGTCAAGTACCCGTCCATACCAGCGGCGAAACAGAGCTCGCAGTCACCCTGCAACGCGTTTGCGGTCAATGCGACAATCGGAGTTCTACGGACTTGGTTCGCGCGCCCCGCTTCCCGCCCGCGGAAGCGGCGAGCAAACTCATAACCGTCCATGCGAGGCATTTGACAGTCAAGAAGGATCAGATCAAACTCTACCCTTTCGCAGACCTCCAAAGCCTCAACACCGTCCTCCGCGAGATCGCATTCGTGGCCGAACCGCTTGACCATACGCTCAGCCAGTCGTCGGTTTATGGGGTTATCCTCGACTATCAAAATCCTGGCGGAGCGTTCCGGAGCCAGCATCGCAGCCGGAGCGTTGCCTTTCGGCTGGCAGGCAGTCTCGTTTCCACCTTCCCATAGGACTGTCTCCACACTTCTCCCAAATTGGCTCGGCCGAATCGGTAAATATACATGGGCATGCCGACAACAGCTCGATCTCACCAGCGGCAATCCATGACTTGAGTATACCGATATCCAAGCCTTGATTCGCATCGTGCTCACCTGTAGGTTGCTCGAGCATTCTGAATCGCACACAACCAAATCAATCCTCACCTCTTTGCTAGAAAGCAGTGTTTTGAAAGAGCTTTCGCTGTGGGCGATTCGCGGAGTGATGTTACGGCATGACAGCTCCCGCTCTATCTGCCGCACTGCGACCTTGTTCTTCACGAAGACAAGAGCAACTTCCCCACCCAAGGATTTGCGCGGCGGATAGACATTCGCCTCCTTCTCGCAACGGCCAGCTTTAACTGTAAACCAAAAGGTCGATCCCTGGCTTACCTGGCTACGAACGCCAATCTCGCCACCAATCGCCGAAGCCAGTCGCGAGCAGATCGCTAACCCCAATCCGCTGCCTCCAAAACGTCGCGTCGTCGACGAATCAGCCTGCATAAATGGTTCAAATAAGCGGTGCTGCGCTTCTTCGGATATGCCGATTCCTGTATCCTCGACTTCGAACCGCAATAAGTCAGCACCGACGCCCTTTTCCCACGTCACTCCAACGCGTACCCGCCCTTTCTGCGTAAACTTGACTGCATTGCCCAGCAGGTTGGCCAAAACTTGTCGAATCCTCCCGCTGTCCGAGACGATCGACAACGGCACTCCGGGGTCTATGTCGCAAACGACCTCCAAACCTGATTCGTGGGCCGACTCCAGCATTAAAGTCAAAACCGACTCCACCAATTCTCGAATCTCAAAGCTACGGGTCTCGATTTCGAAGTGTCCCGATTCCAAACGCGAGAAATCGAGAATGTCGTTCAATATAAGAAGCAATGCCTCCGCGCTCTGGTTCGCCGTCCCTAGCAGTTCCCTCTGGTCCGCATTCAACTCCGAATCCTCCAGCAAGGTCATCATTCCAATGACGCCGTTGAGAGGCGTACGAATCTCGTGGCTCATCACCGCCAAAAATTCGGATTTCGCCCGAGCCGCTTGGAGACCCGCATCCCTCGCCTTTTCCAGCTTCAAGTTCGACAGCTGCAAAGCTCGAGTCGTCTCCTCCAGCGCATGTTTTTGCGACTGCAAGTGTTCGATCTTCTCACCTAGGAGCTCGCTCTGCAATCCCACCAGCACATTCGCGCTCAGCAAACCAACATAATTCCCGTCCCGGTCAGTCACCACGACATCATGCCAATACACCCCCTTATCCCGAGAAAAGGCCCTCACTAGTATCGCCTCCACGCTATCGCCCATCATCACAGTCATGCTGCCTTCCTCCAAGAAGTCCCTAACCTTGGAGCGAGAGTGCAACGCAAAACCGAATTGCGACCCGAGCAAAGTCCCCAGCTTCGAACGACTACACACCCCCAAAACCTTCCCGCAATCGACCACCGCCAAGTACCGGCAGTCGAGTCTCTTAAAAAAATCGGAAGCTTCGGAAAGCAACGCTTCACCGTCCAGGCATTCCTGCTCAACCATCAACTTGTATAGCTCAAACTCCCTGCTCGCAGGTGAAAAATCAGTAATGAAATCCATCGCATACACGTTCGGTTTTTTACAAAACAAGCCAAGCTATGAGCGTTACGGTAAAGTAAACTTTCTGCGACAATATCGATTAGAAGGCCGATTCCAGATGTGAATAACTCCTAGAACCTTTCCCTTTTCACTCTCCTACTTTCCAGCTTCACTGCTTCACATGTCCAATCCCGCCGAAGGTCCCTTCGTCCATCTTCACAACCACACCCACTACTCTCTCCTCGACGGATGCGCCAAACCTGCCCGCGCCGCCCAACGCTGTGTTGAGCTCGGCATGCCCGCGCTCGCCATGACGGACCATGGTAACCTCTTTGGAGCCATCGACTTCTATCGCTCCTGCAAGAAGGTCGGTATCAAGCCGCTTATCGGCTGCGAGCTCTACTACGTCAACGACCACAAGCAATCGGAACGCCCCAAACGCGAACGTAAGCGCACCGACGACATCGGCGACATTCCTGAAGACTACATTCCACCCAAGGAAGATTTTCCAAAATACCAGATCCACCACAAAGGCGTCATCGCCAAGGATTTCGAAGGCTATCAAAACCTCTGTAAGCTCGTCTCAGACGCGCACATAAACGGCGTATACTACAAGCCACGGGCCGATATCGACACCTTGGCCAAATACTCCAAGGGCCTTATCGGACTCTCCGGATGCATCAACGGCGTCGCCGCCCAGTACCTCATCTACGGCGACGAAGAAAACGCTCGTAAAGCGACCGGCACCTTCGTCGACATCTTCGGCAAGGAAAACTACTTCATCGAAATCCAAGATCACGGCATGCCCGTCCAGCGCCGCATCATCCCTGGACTGCTCAAGCTCGCCAAGGAATTCGACCTCAAGGTCATCTGCGCTAACGACTCCCACTACGTCTACAAGGAAGACGCCAAGCCGCATGACGCCCTCCTTTGTATTCAGACCGGCAAGATCATAGAGGACGAAAACCGCATGAAGTACCCCTCTCAAGAGTTCTATCTCAAGAGCCGCAAGGAGATGTACGAAATATTCAAAGAGGTCCCCGAGTCGCTCGACAACACCGTGCACGTGGCCGAAATGGTCGACCTCGTGATCCCTTTCGACGAAAACCATTACCCCGTTTTCGAATGTCCACCAGAGCTTGGATACAAGACAGACGACGACGCCTTCGATCGCATCCTCGACATCTACGAATTCGAGAAAACCAAAGTTAATAAACAAAACGGCGACGACACCGTATGTAAGCTCACCCCAGAAGAAAGAGCCAACCATAAGAAAAACGGGTACGTTTTGCTCGACCTCTGCAAAAAAGGGCTGAAGGAACGCTACGGCGTCGACTACGACGACCGCGCTTCATACCTGCCAAAGGAAGGCGAGCGCGAGGACTTCGCAGAGTTCGTATGCGGCCAGATGGATTTCCAGCTGGCCATCATCACGGGTACCGGTTTCGTCGACTACTTCCTTATCGTTTGGGATTTTATCAACTTCGCCCGTAGCCAAGGCATACCCGTTGGTCCCGGTCGAGGATCCGGAGCGGGTTGTATCATCGCCTATGTATTGAAAATTACAGACATCGATCCCCTCCGATTCGGTCTGCTCTTCGAGCGTATGCTCAATCTAGAGCGCGTATCCCCTCCTGACTTCGATATCGACTTCTGTATGCGCCGCCGCGACGTAGTGGTAAACTACGTACGCGAAAAGTACGGACACGACTCGGTGGCGAACATCATCACCTTTGGTACCTTTGGCGCTAAGATGATCGTGCGCGACCTTGCTCGCGTTAACAACCTGCAGTTCGCCGAAGCCGACAAGATCGCTAAGATGATCCCAGACGAGCTCAACATCTCGCTGGACGACTCGGTCGAAAAATCGTCCGACTTGCGCAACGAGATCGCGGTCAACCCCGTCGCCAAAACCATTGTCGAACACGGCAAGGTCATCGAAGGCATGGTGCGCAACACTGGCAAGCACGCCTGCGGCATTATCATCGGCGACCAGCCCATCTCAAATCTTGTCCCGGTCACCCTCCAGGAAGGCGACCTCACCACCCAATACCCAAAGGGCCCTTCCGAGGACCTCGGTCTGCTCAAGATGGACTTCTTGGGACTGAAGACCCTCACTGTCATTTCCGACGCTCAGGACAATATTCAGAGCACTCGGAACATGCCGGACTTCGATATCGAAAAGGTATCCCTCGAAGACCCTAAAACCTATGACTTGCTCAACGCGGGTAATACAGTCGGCGTGTTCCAGCTCGAGTCGGGCGGCATGCAAAACCTCTGTAAGCAAATCGGCCTCTCTGTCTTCGAGGAAATCATCGCATTGATCGCCCTGTACCGACCAGGGCCGATGCAGTTCATTCCTCAATTCATCGAGGGCAAGCGCGACCCAAAGAAGATTCAGATTCCCCACCCTCTCCTCGAAGAACTCGTATCCGAAACCTACGGCGTCCTCGTCTATCAGGAGCAGGTCATGGAGTCAGCCAGAATCATTGCCGGCTACACATTGGGAGGCGCAGATATGCTACGCCGTGCCATGGGCAAGAAGATCGCTTCCGTAATGGAGGCCCAAAAGCAAATCTTCGTCGACGGCGCTGCCGCTACCCACGGAATCAAGGAAAAGGAAGCTCTCAACATCTTCGCGATCCTCGAAAAGTTCGCCCAGTACGGCTTCAACAAGTCCCACTCCGCCGCCTACGCGATGCTCTCCTATCGCACCGCGTTTCTTAAGGCAAATTATCCCGTCGAGTTTATGGCCGCCCTGCTCTCCGCTGAATTGGGCAACGCGGACAAGGTCTCCCATTTCATCGATGAGGCCAACAGTATGGGCATCCGCGTCCTTTCCCCGGATATCAACAAGTCGAAGGAAATGTTCACTCCGGTAATCGACAGCGAGGAAGACATTGCCGAGGGAAAGCTAGGCTCAATCGTATTCGGAATGGGCGCCGTCAAAGGGGTCGGAGACTCCGCCGCCAAGACCATCATAGCCGAGCGCGACGCCAACGGCCCCTACGAAGGCCTCGACGATTTATTAGAACGCGTCGACACGAAGGCTGTTAACAAACGCGTACTAGAAAACCTGATAAAAACCGGCGCCTTCGACTTCACCGGCGAACCGCGCGGCTCCCTCTTCCATCGCCTGGAAGGAGCTATGAACCAGGCCGCCGAAGCGCAGCGCGACAAGGAGCGCGGCCAAGAGTCGTTCTTCGACATGATCGTCGAAGAGCCCAAAGCCAAGGACGCTCCCAAATGGGACCTCAGCAAGCAATTCTCCAAGAGCGAAATGCTCCGCTTCGAAAAAGAGCTTCTTGGATTCTACGTGTCTGGGCATCCGCTCGATGAATACAGAGGGCTCGCTGAAGCTCTCACAAACTTCGACCTCGAGAAGGTCGACAACCTTGGCGACAAGGTGGAGTTCCAAGCCTGCGGCGTCGCAGGCGGCGTCGTTAAGAAACTCTCTCGCAAAGACAACCGCCCATGGGCCTTCTTCAACTTGGGTACCCGTAAAACGTCCCTTACCGTCAACTGCTATGCCGACGCCTTCGACGAGTACGGTCACAATCTAGAAAACGATAATCTTGTGCTCATCAAAGGCACCGTCATTCGCCGCGATGGCGAGGTCCGCCTCAACGTCCTGGAAGTCCACCCTCTCGAAGCCTTCATGCCAGGGCAAATCAAGCACATTACTTGGGTGCTCGACCCCGAAAAGGACACCGACAGCTTCCTCTATAAGTATAGAGAAGCACTCGACCGAACTCGCGGCTCAACTGCCAGTGATATCGCATTTCGTATTTCCGATACCTGCATCACCTCCGCCCCTGCTGCCAGCTCCCTCAAATGGCGAGTGAACACTAAGGAATGGACTGAACTTAGAAAACACAAAGCAGTCATCGGTTGCATCGTACAAACCGAGCCCGTCAAAGTGAAGCAACGCGAACGCCGCTGGGCCTCAAAAGCGAGCTAGGCCGCCATATCGAGAGTGGGAGCACGTTCAAAGCGGAAGCCAATGCTCCAAAAAAAGCGCCACCTCTCCGTGGCGCGAAACCCGCTTACGGTAGACACAAAAAGATGTCTACCTTATGAACCGACGCGCCTGGATCAAATCCGCTTCGATGGCCGTGGGGGCTACCTGCGTTTCGCAGAGAGCCTTCCCGCAAACGGCAGCGATTACCCCTCTCACAAGCTCACACGGCTTTACTAATCTCTCTATAAACGAGAACCAGTTCGGACCCTCCATAAAAGCGATTTCTGCTATCCGGTCTTCGCTCGTTTATGCCAATGAATACCCTCTCGACTCTCAGGAAAGGCTAAAGCAACTAATAGCGGAGCGCGAAGACGTCTCCCCATTTCAGGTGATTTTAGGAGCAGGCTCTTCCGACATAACGATGGGGGCCGCAAGCGCATTCAGCGCACCGGGTAACAACATGGTGAGCTCGGATCCGTCTTTTCACCCCTTGATGCTCTGGGCCAAGAAATTCGGCGTAGAGCATGTCAAGATTCCCTGGACCTCGGACCACCAAGTAGACCTTACTCGTATCGAGGAATCAATTACGGTAGATACCAGCCTAGCCTACGTTTGCAACCCCGAGAATCCAGTCGGGACTCTTGCCAACCCCAACGAACTCTACAGCTTCTGCAAAAGCGTCTCCGAGCGGTGCCCGGTCCTCGTGGACGAGGCTTACATAGACTATGCGGGCGATGTCAACGAGCTGTCCATGATGCGCTGCGTTCGCGAGGGACTGCCCGTCATCGTCTTGAGAACCTTCTCTAAAGCATACGGACTCGGCGGCATGCGCGTCGGCTACGCCGTCACCACGCGAGAGCTAGCGGAGAAAATATCAAGCTACTACGTTACCGGCATTGGCTGCGGCTGCAGCCACACTTCGCTCGAAGCTGCCATCGCCGCCTATCAGGACCAAGAATGGCTGGCGACCGTCCGACGCCGGACTGCAGAATCTCGCAAATATCTTTGCAACTACTACGAATCGGTCGGGCAAAGCTTTATCCCTTCAGTCACCACATTTGTGCTATCTCCTACCAAACAAAATTCCAAGATGATCGCTGACGCAATCTTCGGAGCTTACAATGTAAAGGTCAGCCCTCGTAGCTACTTCGGACAAGACTACTTGCGGGTAAGCATGGGGCGGATGGAACAAATGAACAAACTCACCGAAGCTCTTTCATACCTGCTGTAGCTTCCATAGATTACTCCGAAACGTATCGATTCTTTCGATACTGCTATATTCCATTCTGCCGAGCACCTTCGCCGAAGACTCGCCGGAGCAAAAGCTGAAGGCCCTCGGGATCGAACTGCCGCCTGCTTCCAAGTCGGTCGCGAATTACGTGCCGGCGGTCCGTTCTAGGAATATGATCTATCTCGCTGGAGCCATTGCCAAAGGTCCGGACAACAAGTTCATCAAAGGCAAGCTCGGTGAAGACTTCACGGTGGACGAAGGTTACCAAAGTGCCCGCCTCGTTAGCATCGCTCTGCTTTCCGCTTTGGTCGCAGAAATCGGCGATCTGGATCGAGTCGAGCGAATTGTAAGAGTGGAAGGTTTCGTGAACTGCACGAGTGACTTCGAGGAGCAGTCTTTGGTCATCAACGGTTGCTCCGATCTTCTCGTCGAAGTCTTCGGTGAGAAAGGCCGGCACTCGCGCATGGCGGTTGGTGCCCAATCCCTTCCCTTCGGAGCACCTGTTGAGATCGCGGCCATCGTTCAGTTAAAGGAATAGCGGTGCGCCAACTACCCCGTTTTGAAAATATTTTAACTGAAACCCAGTAATATTAGCTAAGTCAGTTCAAGAACTTCGCAGGGGAGACGATTCCAGCCTTGTCCCACAACCTCCTCCTCATGCAGCAAACTAGTACCAGATCCAAGCACCGCGTCGTCGTAGTTGAGGACGATCGTACCTCGCGCAAGCTCATAGCCCGCATTCTCGAACAAGCCGGCTACGACGTCCTTGAGTGTGGCACAGGCAAGGATGCATTGCATATCGTGGAGATGAATCCCCCGCGAGCTATGATCGTGGATGTGATGCTGCCCGACATGAAGGGAACACGCATCGTTCAGGAGCTTACCCACAACAAGGATTGCCGCTTCACCAAATACCTCTTCCTGACGGGCATCCTCGCTAAGAAAGACCAAAAACCTAACTACTTTTTCGAAATAGAAGGTATTCGCTACCGAGCATTGCCAAAACCGATACGGAAAGGGCAACTCCTACGTCATCTTGCAGATGCGGTCACCCATTCGATGGAAATGGAAATTGCAGAGAAGCGAGCCAAGGAAAGAGAGCAGCTCGACCGCAGAAGGCCCGAAACTGTCGCGGCTCCGATCCAAGAAGAAACGATTCCCGACGGTCAAGTCATTCTCTCAGAAGGCCTTTATTGAGCCTCTCTGGAGCAGCCATAGAAAAAAGACTTTATCTTTTTCCTAGGCGAATCCACTCCTTTGCGCTAACCCTCCGCTCCTAACTCGCGTTTGCCTTCTGATCGGCCGACGCATCGCTCCGGTAGGAAATGACTTTTACCGAGGCGAAACTTAACCACGCCTCACAGGCCATCGGAAGTCGCTAGATCGGAGCCAACGTTCGCAAAACGTGTGGCCGCGACCCGCTACTACCGCACACATATGCCATTCGCAACTCTCGGACTCCGTCCGGAAATATCTGCCGCTGTCGCCGCAAAAGGCTACACCGAGCCTTCTCCTATCCAGGCCCAAGCCATACCAGCCATTCTCGAAGGACGCGATGTCCTCGGGGGAGCCCAAACCGGTACCGGCAAAACCGCCGCATTCAGCCTGCCCCTCCTGCAACGTCTCTCTGAGTCCAACTTCAAGAACAAGCGGCCCCGCGCTCTCGTCCTCACGCCGACCCGCGAGCTCGCTGCCCAAGTGCACCAGAGCATTATCGACTACGGCGACGGCCTGAAGCTGCACTCAGCCTGCTTCTTCGGAGGCGTAAACATCAACCCTCAAATCTCCAAGCTCCGCCGAGGACTCGACATCATCGTAGCCACGCCAGGACGCTTGCTCGACCTTTGCCAGCGCGGAGAGGCCAATTTGGGAGCCATCGAAACCCTCGTCCTCGACGAAGCGGACCGGATGCTCGACATGGGCTTCATCCACGACATCAAGAAGATCCTCAAGCTACTCCCGCACGATCGCCAAAACCTCTTCTTCTCCGCCACCTACGCAAAGGAGGTCAAAAAGCTCGCTGACACCATCCTTCGCAATCCCGTCGAAGTGGAAGTCGCACCTCGCAACGCGACGGTCGACATGATTTCCCAAGAGGCCTACTCTATCGGCCAAAAAAGCAAGCGCGACGCACTCTCTTCATTGATCCAGAATGGAGACTGGAAACAAGTCCTCGTCTTCACCCGTACCAAGCACGGAGCTAACCGGCTCGCCAAGCAACTCGAGTCCGACGGCATTACCGCAGCAGCAATCCATGGCAACAAAAGCCAATCCGCTCGCGAACGCGCCCTCGAAGATTTCAAGACCAATTACATCCGCGTTCTTGTCGCAACCGACATCGCCGCCCGCGGCATCGATATAGCAGATCTTCCTCATGTAGTTAATTTCGAACTACCCAACATACCCGAGGACTATGTACACCGTATAGGTCGTACTGGCCGCGCCGGAAAGAAGGGCAAAGCCATTTCCCTCGTCTGCTCTGAAGAGGAGGCCTACTTGGTCGCCATCGAAAAGGTTCTCAAGCACGAGATCAAACTCCTCGAACTAAGTCCCAAGGGCGTGATTGGACGCGAGGCCCAGCGCATCGCCAACCCACAAAAACCCAAGAAGGTCCAAGTATCCAGAGGACCACGACAAGGTGGCGGACGTCCTGACGGTAACCGAAGCGGCAAACCTTCTCCACGCCCAACAGGAAGATCCGGTGGACGCCCTGGACCAAAACAAAACGGCCGCTCTAGCAGTAAGCCAGCCGTGCGGCCAACCACCGATTCGAACGCCGCTCCCACCGCAGCTCCCGTTAGTACCCGACGCAATCGCCGCCCGCCGAATCGTCCGAAATTCTAGATTAGGTCCGTTTACTCATCGTCCTTGACCCTCCTTAGGTAGCCGTTTATCAAGTTCTTCGCTATGAGTATCCTCGACATAATCCTTGCCATCTTCCTTCCCCCTGTTGCCGTTTTTCTCAAAAAGGGCGCTGGGAAGGATTTCATCATAAATATCCTGCTTTGGGTCCTGCTTTTCGGTCTCGGCGGTATTATTCACGCCTTCATCGTGCTATCAAAAAAATGAACATTTAAAGGCTAAATGGTATCTATCGATCGATGCCGCCAGACACGCACCGCTATGTTAGCCGTGCGTGTTTTTTTGCGACACATCTCAAGCTCGACCTTTCCACCCATCGCAACCTATCGTTTCGTCTATGATCCGCTCCATAGACGAGGTGATTTTGGAACTCGACCAAATCGTTCTCACCTGTATCGACAAGCAAGACCCTCTCGGCTACTTTGCCTCGCTCTACAAAAGGGTCACGATCGCCGTGAAAGACGGAATCGCGAATAAAGCCTTCGAGGACAACGCTCGTATGGAGAAATTGGATATTATGTTCGCGAGCCGTTACATGGAAGCTTACCGCGCTTTCCAAACGGGAAAACCAACTACCCAATCCTGGAACGCTGCGTTCTCTACCAAATCCAAGCGACTTATTACCCTCCAGCATCTCCTGCTCGGCATGAACGCTCACATCAGCCTAGACCTCGGTGTCGCCGCTGCGAGAACCTCACCCGAAAATCCCTTGGCTCTTAAGAACGATTTCTACTCGATAAACCGTGTGCTCGAAAGCCTCATCGAAGATACCCAGCAACGCCTCACACACATCTTTCGGCCTCTTGGGCTTGCGGATCGACTTCTCGGTCCGATCGACGAGAAGTTGAGCATCTACAGCATCGCCTACGCCCGAGACAAAGCGTGGACTCAGACCCTTGAGCTCTCGTTAGCAAGCTCGGAGAACCAGTCACAACTGATTCTAGAAAGAGATATAGCGGTCGCCAGATTTTCAGCGTGTCTACGCAATCCCAAGAGATTGTCCGTGCGTTTAATTCTCCTAGCAATTCGTTTACTCGAACGCGGTGACACCGCCTATCGTATCAAACTTTTAGATACATTATCCCCTACAATCGACAGTTAAACGGTCTACTTGGCAGGAAAGCAAACCGATGTAGAGAGCTCCTCTTCAGCCACATTCGCCGGATCGCTAAGATAAATTTCGAACGGAGAGGTCGATTTGTTCTGGGCAAAGAGTTTGGCGCGTTGATGCATCGTCCCTGCAGCCCATGGATTGCCCAAGTGACGATAAGGTCCGGTGTGGTGGATAGCGTAGCACTTTTGGTCGGGCATCGTCCCGCTTATCAAACCTGTCGGACAAGGTGAACCTGCTTCTACCGGAAGAGCGACCGTATAACTCGCGGTTCCTTTCGAAACCTCGAACGTATCATAAAAACAAACAGGTGGTCCCGAAATCTTTAATCCCGATTCCTTCGCCAAGGCAGTCGCCTTCTGCATGTCCTCACCCAAGCGAACTGAAATTTCAGGGATTCGACAGTCGTTGCTCAGACCCACGTACTCGAACCCATCGATCATTTCAAAACCAGCGAATTTCATAAGCGAAGGCACCCACCCCAATTCGATTTTATCTTTCAGCATCCGCAAGCCGCGGTCATAATCCATCGAGATAGCTGCTACCGTCATCTTCTTCATCCAAAATAGAAAGAACGGCAAATCGCCTGACATCGTCCAACGAGTATTCGTCTCTTCACTACACTCGTCAAAGAAGAACGAGACCGACGAGACCGACTTGAAGGGCTTAAGAAACGTCAACCGATAATGAAGCTCTCGATTTTCAACGGTATCCATAACTTCCATTTTACCTGATCCGATTATGTCTCCGGACCAGCTATAGCCTCTACCATCCTCGGAATAATCTAGCTTGCACATCGGCTCCGCGAGAATCCACGGAGACCAGCCTGCCCAGTTCTGGAAATCCTTAACGTTCGCGAATACTGCAGCTGCTGTCGCTCTGATCATAATAGAACGTTCGAGACTAAATTTTGGCATGGCTAATCCTTAATTCGAGGGCTGCAAAACGAAAAAACTAACACAGCGGAAACTAGGCCAGCCGGTATCACATGTAAATTTTTGATCACTATCCAACGCTCCGCGCACCCACTTTAAACTGGTAACACACTCGCCAAACTCGAATAAGGGAGCGGCATGAGAGTTCTGATCCTAGGCAAAATTTGGCCCGAGCCCACGTCATCTGCAGCCGGCACGCGTACCTTAGACCTCATTCGCAGCATCAGCCAAACCAATTGGGAGATCCATTTCGCCTGTGCCGCTCAAGTCTCGGATCACAGCCACGATCTCGGCAAGGATTTTGAACTCACGACGCACAGCATCGCTTTAAATGATTCATCCTTCGATACTTGGGTAAGCAAGCTTGCACCACAGATCGTCATCTTCGACCGCTTCATGACGGAGGAACAGTATGGTTGGCGTGTCGCCCAAGCACTCCCAGACAGTCTACGAGTAATCGATACTAGCGATCTACATTGCCTGCGGGAAGCACGCCACCAGAGCTTGAAAACCGGCGGTACCCTGAACTTGCATAACCCGATAGCTCTGAGAGAAATCGCGTCACTCCTCCGCGTAGACCTTTGTCTGATTATTTCAGAATTCGAAGTGCAGCTGCTAGAGCAGAACTTTCCCATCGCAAACTCCAGCCTCGCCTATTGGCCGTTCGCTTTGCCAAAGCCCAACTCCGAGAATCTTAGCTACGACAATCGAAGCAACTTTGTCATGATCGGTAGCTTCATGCACGAGCCGAACTGGGACGCTGTGCAATTTTGCCGCCATGAAATCTGGCCGATCATCCGACACAAACTGCCGCAAGCGGAAGTGGATGTCTACGGATCTTACACACCCGATAAAGCAAGACAGCTCCACAACGAGAGACTAGGGTTCTGCATAAGCGGGCGGGCCCCAAACGCGGTCGAAACATTATCCCATTACCGCGTCAACCTAGCTCCTCTACGGTTCGGAGCTGGCCTCAAAGGTAAACTCGCGGACGCTTTTCTCGCCGGTACTCCGAGCATCGCATCCCCTATCGCGGTAGAGGGAATGTGCGGCGACCTCGAATGGGGAAGCAGAGTATCCATCGAACCAGGACAATTCGCAGATACAGCAGTAGAAACGTACCTCAATCCCACTGCGTGGAAATACGCCCAAGCGTGCGGCCATGAGATCGCAAAAAAGCGTTTCGCTGAGGAGATCTGGCTTCCCAAGCTACCTCAGATCTTGGAACAAGCCCACGAATCGATGCACACGAACCGAGACAAAAACTTTGTCGGCAAACTCCTGAATCACCACCAACACCGCTCGACCGAGTTCATGAGTCGCTGGATCGAAGCTAAGAACAAATAGACCCTGCACTACGCTTCCAATAAGGCTTCTATGTCGTCCAAACTCAGATTGTTATTCGGAGAATTTTCGCTGAACACGGCTGCCGCGAGGTTGGCTTTCTCATCTTGGATTTTCCTGATTTTTTCCTCAATCGTATCCTTGGCAAGGATACGGTAAGCGATTACCTGGTTCGTCTGTCCAATTCGATGGGCTCGATCAATTGCCTGAGCTTCCACCGCCGGATTCCACCATGGGTCTAGCAAAACCACATAGGAGGCAGCCGTGAGCGTGAGGCCAGAACCAGCCGCCTTGAGCGACAGCAAAAAGACCTGTTCGCCACCCTCTTTCTGAAACCGTTCAACCATTTGACCACGGTTCTCGGTTTTACCGGTCAAGCAGAGATTGGCGATACCGCGATCCTCCATCTCGGCCTCGACAATCTCAAGCATGCGAACGAATTGACTGAAAACGAGCACTTTATGCCCTTCCGCTACCAAGGGCTCGAGCAGATCAAACAAGGCCTGCACCTTAGCCGATTCGCAGAGGTCATCAACCTCGCTACCCTTGAGTAATTTGGGATCGCAGCAAATTTGACGGAGTCGCAACAATGCCTGTAGCACATTCAAGCTGCCGCCCTGTCCTTTCGCTGCTTTCAGAACGCTCCGAGCATGTGACAACTCCTCGTCGTAGCGTTCGCGCTGGATGCCTTCAAGTTCGCAATAAATGTCCTTTTCAATCCTTTCCGGCAGTTCCTTGGCGACGTCTTGCTTGAGTCGACGAAGCAAGAATGGCCGCATCCGCTGACGAAGGTCCGCCATTGCTTCGCTGCCGCGAGCGGCGCTGTAATTGGCCTGAAACGACGGTAAAGGACCGAACAGTCGCGGCATCGCGAAACGCATAATACTCCAAAGATCGATGAGAATGTTTTCGATTGGCGTCCCGGTCAGTGCCAACCGATACCGCCCATTGAGGCGGTAGGCGACCTTGCTCGTCTGCGAACTCGGGGACTTAATATACTGCGCCTCGTCCAGCACCACCGCATCCCACTCCTCCGCCAGAAAGTACTCTGCATTGATTCGCAGCTGAGCGTAGTTGACGACAATGACATTCGCCGCTCTAAGGTCATCTCCGGTAGAACGAAACAGAACTGACCGGAGCCCCGTTGCGAATTTCGAGGGCTCCTGTACCCAATTATCTGTTACAGACTTGGGACATACGACAAGTGCGCGAAAGGGTTCCTTTCTGCTTTCCGCGAGCCAAAGCATCCATGCGATAGTTTGCAGCGTTTTCCCCAGACCCATGTCATCTGCCAGAATACCCCCGAATCGCAAACGGCTGAGACGGCAAAGGTAGAGGAAGCCCTCGATCTGGTAGGGACGTAACACCGATTTCAATACTACGGGAACAGACGGTTCGTCTTGCGACCGCAGTTGACTTGCCCGCTTGCGGAGCTCTTTCCAGCTAAGCTCCACCAGCATCTCTTCGGGCAAAAGGTCCTCAACTTGGCAGAGATGGATTCTCTGCGTGTTTCCGCGATCAGGATCGAGACCAAGTGAAGACAAGGCTAGCTTCTCTTCACTCGGCAATTCGCTTTCCAGACGAAGCCACCCCTTCCCTTCTAGTTTAACGAGTCCGCCGTCCGCTTCGCGCAAACGGTTGATCTCTTCCGCTGAATATCCACCGCCCTCGACCTCCCAAACCGCCCGGGCCTGAAACCAGTCGCGATCAGGCGATTCTTCAAGCCGAATTTTCGCCTGAAGCTTCAAGGCTGGCCGATCCCACGACGGGGCTTTCGTAGGTAGCTCGAAACGATCGGCTCCCTTGTTATGTCCAGCCGGGCGTTCGTAACCCTCCATCGGAACGATGCCCTTGAAGGCAAAGTAGTCGAACAAGACTGCTGAGAATTCGTCCAGCGACCTTGGGCTTTCTCTCTGCAACGCGCGTTTTAGTTCGCGAATCGGTTCCCTTCCCGAAATGCCTAGGCTAGGCTTGTCGGCCACAACCTTGTAAAGGTCCTTTGGATACAAGAGATTTCCCGACTGTTTTGCCAATCGCCAAATACGAGCGAGCTCATCTTCGAATGGGCTCAAGGCAGGTTCCATCGGTTTTACGTCTCGCTTCACGGGCGAGCTCAACCCTACCAAACGGTCGCGTGCCACTCTCGCCAAAGCGTATGCATGGGCGCAATTGAAGAAGACGTCACAGGTGCAACTCCCGCTGAAGCCTCCTAGGTCGTTGTCCTCCAAGCGGACTTGAAACGCCCCTTCACGCTTCTCGATCACGCTGCCGCGGATCAGTGACTTACCTAGCGCATCCAGCCGCGCCGCGTGGGACTCGTACAGTTCCGTTCCCTTCGCCAGCGCCGCCGAATCCACTTGTCCCACGAACTTGGCAAACTTCTGGTCGAATACGAAAGGATCCACCCGCCCAATCAGAATTGCCAACACCTCTTTTGCAATAACGAGTACCGATCCGCACGGTTTTCTGACAGAAATAGCCCGATTTCCCACGCTAATATGACCCTTGATTTTTCTCCACCGGGCAGCATCTTTGAAAAAACCAATGACGCACGCCCAACACGCCGACAGTAGCCCTGGCTCCGCCTTTCTCCCATTCGAGGGAGAATTGGATGAGGAGCCTGACTCGCGAAGTTCGAGTCTCTTCCCCTGCCCTATCATCCCCTCACGAGCTCTCGTTAACCGCTCGCAAATTCCCTCGAAGCGCCGCAAATGATCACGCAATTCGTGCTCGCTGTCGTCTTCACTGTAGGCGTCTCATTCGTATGCTCGATGCTGGAAGCCCTCATTCTTAGCACCACCATTGGCGACATCGAGTCCCTCAAGAAGCGGCTGCCACCCAAAGGCGAGCTTCTCGAAGCCCACAAGACTGAGCTTTCCGACACTATTTCGGCGATCCTCACCCTCAACACGATCGCAAACACAGCTGGTTCCACCTTGGTCGGCTCTCTCGCGATTCAGATCTGGGACAGCAACATCATCGGCTGGGTTACCGGCCTGCTCACGCTGAGTATCCTCATTTTCTCGGAAATCATCCCAAAGAACTTGGGAGTCACCTACCGCATTCAGCTCCAGCCCTGGGTGGTAAGCCCACTTCGCTGGATGAAGATCGCTCTCTGGCCCGCTACCACCTTGACCAATATCTCGGTTCGTTTCGTCGTGCGCGAGGAGCAAAACAGCGAGGATTCCTCCTCGAATGAAGAGGAAATCATCCTACTCGCCGAGAAGGGAGCCAAAGACGGGACGCTGACAAGTAGCGAATCCGACATGGTCACCAACGCCCTCAAGCTCGACGACGAAATGGTGAGCGCCATCATGACACCGCGTGTCGTGGTGACAGCCTTGGAAAAAGCCCTCACGATTGGCGATATTTTCAGGACCTATCCTAACATTCCATTCGCCCGCCTCCCGGTCTACGACGAGGAAATTGACCAAATCGTAGGCCTTGTTCGCCGTCGCGACCTTCTAAAATACGTAGCCGAGGACCAGGATAGAATCTGCGTCGGCGAAATCATGAACGAGGTACATTTCGTACCCGAAACCGTAACCGTATCCGCTGCCCTTCAATCCATCCTCAAGACGCACCAGCAGCTCTTGGTGGTCGTGGACGAGTTCGGCTCCATGGCGGGAGTGGTCACCATGGAAGACATAATGGAATATATCCTTGGCCGCGAAATCTTCGAGAAGGACGACGTCGCTATCGATATGCGGGAATTCGCCCGCTCCGAGGCCAAGAGCAAAGGCGCGGAGAAGACCGCAGAAGACGCTGCCGCCGCTGAATCTGAAAGCGAAAATCGGCCCCATTAGGCTTTCTCAATGCACGTCATCGACAAAGCGACCCACGACGGTAGCTGCTTGAGAATACTCGGTTGGTGCTTCAAGCCCTCGACAGAAGTCAAAGCGGTGCACGCGATTTTCGCAGACAGACAAGATTCTATCGAAGGATACGGGCAAGAGAGTCCTGATTTGATTCAGCACTTCGGCGAGGTGGCCAGGGACGCCCGCTTCGCCTTCTCGATCGAAACGACAGAGAGAACCTGCACTTTGGATTTCAAATTTACAGATGGTTCATCCGCTCGCGCGGACATTGACTTAACTAGTCAAGAGCCACCCTTGAAAGCGATCGAGCACCGAATCCAAAACGGCACGTACACAGGGAAGTTTCAGGTATCCAATCCAGATCCAGATCCAGTACAGAGGGTTCACTTCCTCGTAAAAACCGACAACCCCGCTAAACGGGCCGAGCCAATCGATTTCGCAATTACGAACGTCGACCTCGCGGAAATCCATATCGACGAGTATCCAGCCTAACGTTTCATTACCTACTTCCCAAAAATCGAACGATGCTTTTCTCTCCGCCTTGGACCCACGACCTCGATCCCATCATCTACCAGTTCACCGAATCGCTCGCGATCCGCTGGTACGGCCTCGCCTACGTGCTGGGTTTCATGATCGGGGCCTGGCTGCTGCACATTTACTACAAGAAGGGACTGTCTCCACTCGATACCAACCAGCAAAGCGATCTCTTCCTAGGAGTCATTGCCGGAGTCATCGTGGGCGGTCGCCTCGGCTATTTTATCTTCTACTCTCCTGATACTCTACTCGAGGACCCGTTCGCATTCTTCAAGTTCACAGATGGCGGCATGGCCAGTCATGGCGGATTTGCGGGTGTTACGGTGGCTGGTTGGATCATGTCGAAACGCTTCAAGGTTAGCTTTCTTAAAATCGGAGATATCCTTGCGACTCTCGCCCCTCCCGGCCTCCTGCTGGGCCGCCTCGCCAACTTCCAAAACGGGGAGCTCTGGGGCAAGCCTACCGACGGATCATGGGGCGTCATCTTTCCGGGGGGTGGCTTGATGCCGCGACACCCTTCGCAGCTCTACGAAGCAGGCCTCGAGGGCCTTTTGATGCTGGTCTACACCCAAGTCCGGATCTGGACCACACCGGTACTCAAAAACCATCCAGGCCAAGTTGGCGGGGAATTCCTGCTCGGCTACTCCATCGTCCGCATCATCGGAGAGCAATTCCGCGAGCATGACGCAGGCATACTTCCGGTAATGGGCCTCAACCGCGGAGCGATTCTCTCCATCGCCATGGCTGTCGCAGGACTTGCTCTCATCCTTTACGCCCGCAGCAAAAAAGGCGAATCAACAGCACGCTAAATAGTTCTAAGGGCTTAAGGCGAAAACGGAATATTGCCAAAAACTAGGCCGTGTCGCGTCTTCCTTCTCAAGTATCTAAGGCCGATAATTTCAGCGACTAGACCGATACTACATCTCACCGACGTATTCGCTCATCTACTACTGGTAAGAAGACGGCTAACGCCAGAGTTCAAGGAGTGACACGTTTGCCCAGTCCTCGGAATTAGGTGAAGGTGCGAATCGGCGGCCGGGGCTGGCAAGCGTTCCAGGCACCGGCCACGAAAGGCGGCGTGCGCCTCGGAGCCCCCACACTGCGTGTGGGAGGACAGGGATCGGGTGCCCCGTGTCGCCGCTTGCGGCGAAAGCTCGCGGGGTGGGTCCCGGGGAGGAAGGGAGGCAAGCAGCAAGCGTGACCCCGACTTGTCGGGGGCGGGCTGGTTGCTGACACCCTGACCGGTGGGGCACTAGTATTATGTAAGGAGGCGAAGAGCTGGCTCAAGTTGAGACAGCGTGCCGACGAAGCAAAGCACTGGCATGACAGACTCGAAGCGGCTGGCGTGAGTGCGAAGCACCGACGAGCTTGCCGAGGAGCATGTGCCGCAGTGCGGGAGTTGAACGCAAGTTGAGTATCCAGAAGTTGGAGCAAAGGACGCGGATCAAGTATTGAGATTCGACTTTGTTCTGCCTGCACTCTTCTCCCTGCGAAGTTTCCGCTTTCGGATGCCAAAATAGAGGTAAACCAAAAAATAGATGAAGCAAACACAAGAAGCCAAAGTTGACGTCCGGTAGGTTGCTCGCTGCCAGCAAACACAACGAATAGCATGCCTACAGAAAGAAGTAGGAACAGAACAGCCCCGCCAAAACCCTTCAGCATTTATCAGTCGTTGTAAGCATTGGCGAGTCCGTGCAGACCTTGACCAGCGATAACCTCTGGTTCCTGCAGTCCTAAGGCTCTCGTCCAGATTTCCCTAGCACCCGATCCAGCAAATTGCCCTGGAGTTAGCTGCATACTTCCATCCCCTCCAAAGAAGTTAATCACAGCCTCAGCTCCTTGCTCAAATCTGATTGGATTCTTAGCTGCTTGATAGCTGAGAACGCGTCCTATTTCCTTGCCAGTTCTAAAATGCCATACAGCTTCCTTTGCCAGATACCTCGCGCTAGGCTTTGCCTCCAGCAAGAAGGTAAGGCGATCCGTAAGCAATCGCTGGCGGAGCCGCCATTGACACGGCCATAACTTTAAGGCTTTCCTTCGCTTGAGATCCTACATTCAAGTTAGCCTTCGCCGAGTCTGCGTTCGTATACTTCGGGCCAGAAGATGAATTCATCAAGGTGTAGGCTGGGTGGTCGTACGTTTCTGCTAAAGCCGACCGCCTTTTTTCTTCGAAGGTCGCCGTTTGACGTGCTAATCCAGATAAATGCTCCGGACTACGATTAGTACCATGCTCTTCTCTTGGGGCTCTGTAACCAGTTGACATACCTGAGAGTTCGAATACCGGCAACGCCGCATACTCCTGTTGCTCACGATAGAGTGCTTGGATCATGGGATCGTTGAGATATGAATCGACGACTTTGGAGTCAGTTGTCAGATGACCTGCCTTACTAGCTTCCTTATCACAAATACTCTTAGCCGTTTGACTTCCAAACAGCACTGCAAAAGTACCAACTATGAACTTTTCAGTTGGTGCCACATAGCACTTGCCTACAACGTTCTCTGAGCAACAGGTAGCTACCTGAACAGCCCATTTTACCATGGCCTCACCCCAGCCAGAAATGTACGCCGACATTCATAATCACAGCCACGACTAAACCTGCCGCCACGTCGTCGGCCACGACTCCGAACCCGCCGTGGTAGCGCTGGAGCTTCTTGATTCCGAGCGGCTTTAGGATGTCGAAAAAGCGAAACAGCAAAAAGCCCGCGAGCAGGATAAGGAAATAATGCGGGTGATAGTTCACCCCACTTAATCCTAGGAAGCAGATCGGCATCGCCACGAACTCGTCGAGAATGATCTCACCTGGATCCACCTTCTTGAGTCGCTTCTCCGCCTCACCGCAAACACCTATCGCGAAGTAAGACGCTGCCGCTAGGAACAAGACGGCAGCGAAGTCGCTCAGGTGAGCAACGAACACCACGTAGAAGACGATGCCCATGGCCGAGCCCCAAGTTCCCGGAGCCTTGAATTGCCCCAAACTACCTATGGTCGCCAGATTCACGACTGCTCTGTCCGGCCAGAAACGGGCCCATCTTGGATTCTTGATCATCTGAAAATTATCTCAGTCCTTAAAAACAAGCTCGCCGTACTTCCGGAAGTATTTGGCGCCTGAATACAGGGTCATCACCGTGCAAATCCAGAAAAAGCCTCGGCCAATCCACTCCACCCAATAAGCGATATCGGCGGAATATGCTGCTCCCCAACGCACGCAGTCAACGTGGAAAACCATCGCCAAAAGGAATCCTCCCAACGCGATGATTTGCGTGACCGTCTTTTGCTTTCCCGCGCTCTCGGCTGCCATGACGACCCCTTTGGTGGCAGCTACCAGACGCAACCCTGTAATCATGAATTCGCGACAGAGGATCAGCAGGAAAAGAAACATGTGAATGCCTCCCGCATCCGGCCCCTTGTCTACGAGAGCCACCATGATTCCGAGCACCAAGATCTTGTCCGTCAACGCGTCCATCAGGATGCCGAAATTCGACACCTGATTCAACTTACGAGCAGCATAGCCGTCCGCCCAATCAGTAATCCCAGCGATCACGAATAGCACGAATGCCGCCGTCGCCGCACCCGTAAACGACTCACGCATAAGCCACACGATGAGGAACATCATGGGAATCCGCGATAAGGTAAGGACGTTGGGCAAGTTCATTTGCCGCACTCAAGAACCTAAGCCACGCAAAGTAAAGCCCGCTTCGCTCCCAAGTTTGAATCTGGACCGGCAATCGCAAGCGAACGGCTTCGACACCCCGCGGAGCGCTCCCAGACTTCCCTCTGCCGCTTCTCAGGACACGTTTTTACCGCCCGCGAAACGTCCGATTTGCACCTGCAAGACTCATCTCTCCCAGGCCAAACAACGCTCCACCGCTTGACTCCATTTGACCATCCTATGGCTACGTTCATCTTCGCTCATCACAGGCACGTAAAGGCGATCCGGCTCCACGAGTTCGACCAAGGCGTCCCTCGATTTCCAGTATCCTACACCCAGCCCCGCTAGGAATCCTGCTCCTAAAGCCGTGGTTTCCAGGATCTTAGGACAGCTCACGGTCGCACCTGTCACGTCCGACTGGATTTGCATGAGCAAACTATTAGCTGATGCTCCGCCATCCGCTTTGAGCTCCTTGAGCTCGCGGCCAGCGTCGCTGGCCATAGCCCGCACCACGTCGCAGACCTGGTTCGCGATTCCATCCAGAACGGCCCGGGCGATATGCGCGGCTGAGCTTCCCCGCGTCAGTCCCATGATCGCGCCGCGAGCGTGCGGATCCCAGTAAGGAGCGCCCAATCCCGTGAAAGCGGGCACTACCACCACGCCGTCCGCGTCATCCACGCTTGCTGCTAGCTTTTCGATATCGCTGGCGGCCTCGATCACTCCCAGCTGGTCTCGCAACCATTGCACCGCAGAACCACCAACAAATACGCTCCCTTCCAATGCGTACTCTGTCTTTCCCTCGATCCTCCACGCTAAGGTGCTCAGCAGCCGGTTGCGCGATACGGCCGGGCCTCGCCCGACGTTCATCAAAACGAAACAGCCCGTTCCATAGGTGCTCTTCACCATTCCTGGCTCGAAGCAGAGCTGCCCAAACAATGCCGCTTGCTGGTCTCCCGCGATTCCCGAAATCGGCACCTCTAAACCACCGCTTCGCTGCAGTGAAGTTTTGGCCAAATCTCCGCTAGAATCCACAATTTGCGGAAGCATGGATTCATCTACACCAAATAGTTCGCATAGTTGTCTGTCCCATTCGCAAATCCGAAGATCCATCAGCTGGGTCCGCGAAGCGTTTGTGACATCCGTCACATAGCAATTTCCCTCGCTCAATTTCCATACCAACCATGTATCGATCGTGCCAAAACGAAGGCGTCCCTTTTCCGCCAAGGCTTTGGCTTCCTCCCGATTCTCCAGGATCCACTTCATCTTACCAGCAGAGAAGTATGGATCCAATAAAAGTCCTGTCTTCTCCTGTATCCAGGATTCCTTACCCGCGTCTCTTAACTCTGCGCAAAAGTCGGCCGTGCGCCGGTCTTGCCATACAATCGCATTTCCAATCGCTTTCCCCGATTCTGCGTCCCAAGCAACAACCGTTTCACGCTGGTTGGTGATGCCGATCGCCCGAACGGAATCCCATCCACAACTCGCTGCGGACAGAGCTTTCTCGATGGAGCTCCACTGCGAAGACCAGATCGCCTCCGGGTCATGCTCGACCCAACCGGGCTTCGGAAAGATCTGCTGAAACTCCTCCTGACCCGACGCTACAACTTGTCCACGCTCATCGAGCAAAAGCGCTCGCGAACTTGTGGTACCCTGGTCCAACGAAAGTATGAATTTCACAAGGGGAAACTTAGCCCGAGTTCAGCGCGGAGAAAAGATAGAAATCTCAAGCCCTTACCACCGCATTTCTGTGTAACAATAAACGCAGTGACCGCTCACAAGAAGAGTATCCACCTTTTTGGCACCAAAACGGCGACGCAGCCACTGAGCGTGTTGAGCAGCACGTCGAGCTGGCTCGAATCGCGATGCACCTGGTAACTTTGCATCCACTCGATCGTAAAGCTGAGACAAAACGAGGCGATCCCGACCCAAACCAACACAGCGATCACAGACTTCACTCGGCGCCGTGCCGCAGCCGCGAAACAGATTCCTACCGGTATGAAACCGAGCGAGTTTACAACCACATCGTTTCGATAGCCCGGCTTGTCCATGTTGGCAGCATTAACTGGGTTGAGTCTCTTCCGCTTAGCTGGCTCGAAGGATTCAGGAATGTAAAGGCCTGCCGGCGTCGCTCTCGAGCTAAGGTCGAAAGCATAGACAGGCGTAGCGCTAGCGAAGTCACTCGAATTAGTCCTGTGGAAGGCATCGAAGATTTCGACCGTGCGGATTTCTCCCGTGAAAGGGTGTGTGCCATCGGCGCTGTTTCCGATCGCGAGTCGACCCACGAACCTGTTGTCCTCTCCCAGCAGGCTGAAATCGTTGCGCCTCTCCACGACCTGGCCATCGACGTAGACATGCGTCCTTTGCCCTTCCGAACTCACGATGAGCTCCACGAAATCCCCACTCGAGAAAAGCCCTCGATACCCGATTTCCGAATAACCACGTTCGACCTTCGATGTATTCCGTCGGCTCCGCATCGCCAGATGCTCCTGCCACTGGGAAATGAGCAAAGCCGGCAAGCCGTCACCTTCTTCGAAGAACTCTAAGAACGCGCCTAGACCGCTCCCATTCGAGCGGCCCTTTAGGATCACGCGTACTGTAATCCCCGACCAAGCTCGAGTATCAATCTCTGATTCGCAGTACACGATTCCTCTAGCGGAAGTATCCCCCTCTTTGTAACCGCTGTTGAACGCCCAGGCCGCAGTGTTCGCATCGAAGCCCACATCATTGTCCGGCGAGAAAGTAAACGGCCACCAACCAAACGACAAGGTAATCAAAACGAGGAGCAGCATTACGCTACGCCGGAAAGTCGGCTGCAGCTGCATCGCTAAGCAATCGCTCCTCTTCTAGCTGTAATATGGCGTCTCTCTCTCATGAAACGCCGAACAAAAACAGCTCATACTCCTTCGTGCAAGCCTACGACTGCCCCTAACAGATGACGTTCGAGATCACGCCGAATACCGCTTAACCTTTAATGAACTCCCCGATAATTTCAGAAAACGTCCTCCATGAGGCTACGCAGGCAAGGCTTTCCGCTATAGTCGTACTCGTGGTCGGTGCTGTCCTTGTTGACAGGATCATAGACCCAATACCGCCGCATCGGCAGTAAGTCTTTGGCTCGAAGTGCCGTCTCCATGCTGGAACTCGACCAATCGAGACGAGTAACCTGGTCCATATCGACTAAATACTTGCGGGAAGGAATTCCGTGCCGCGTATCCAAAACCAAATACGCAATCTCCCAATTTTCCGCGTCCAAGATTAAATCGCCTACGAGACCTAGCGTCTCTTCCTTACCGACTACATGGTAGCCTATCACTGCCTTGGCGGAATGTAGGTGCTCGCCAGCTAACTCTCCCATGCGATCGAGATGACTGCGGATCTCCTTGTCCGAGTGCTCGTAGGCCGTCACCGGTGGCATGTATCCCGAGATACCGAAACTGCCAAACAGGGGACGCTCATCGTAGATCGCATGCCGGAAGAAACGCCGGAACTCCATTTCATACTTTTCTTCGGCTGACAAATGGGAACCGAACCCCTCGCATTTACTGACCTCGTCGACCGTCAAGTCCGTCGGAATCTCCCGCCGATCGATTCCCAGCTGCGGCAGACCTAGATGCTTCCGCTCAATCAAGCGTCGCGTCACCTGATCATCCTCGGATTCGTCCTTGCTCAGGTACCGAAGGTTCAAGTGCAGTCCTCGGCGCGTCTCCACATCCAGGTAGCGAACTCTCCAGTGTAGGTCGCCAAACAATACATCCTTAACTTTTCCCGCTTTGCCATCTTTCGCCGAAACCGGGTACCCCATCAGATCCTTAATACTCCGTAACATCGCAATCACTCTCCTCCTTTAACGTTAGATGAAGACCGAAACCCCACGGCCCTCGCTTATGCTTAACGGTACAATTGACAGCCGAAACAGCAACTTGCCTGGATGCCTATTCAATCAACTGATAATGCTATAAGATTTTCTAAAGCTCAGCGCCGCTGCCTACCCCAGCTCGCACAAAAGAGCCCCGCTGGGACTTTCGGCAGGTCCAAGCGAGGCTTTGCTGACTATCTCTAATGCGAAATTACTTTTGCCCGTAATACGCGCCGGGGCCGTGCTTTCGATCGTAGTGTTTCTTGAGCAGGTGCGCTGGCGCTCCCGCTGCCGATGGATTAAGCGCCAAGGTTTTGGCTGCCATATCCGCGACGATCTCGAGAGCGAACGCTGTCTCGACCGCCTTTGCCCCATTCTTTCCCCAGACAAACGGTCCGTGGTTGCGCACGAGCGCCGCTGTGATTTCGAGCGGATTTACCTCAGAGAAAAGCTCCACGATCACATTGCCCGTTTCCCACTCATAAGCGCCCTCAACCTCTTCCACCGTCATAGCTCGCGTTACTGGAACTGCTCCACGAAAGTAGTCACAATGCGTTGTACCCAAACACGGGATACTGCGCTCCGCTTGAGCAAAACCAACCGCGTTGCGAGAGTGAGTGTGCACGACTGAGGTGATGCCCTTGTCGCCTAGTTCGATGAAGAGTCGACGGTGCGTTGGCTCGTCGGAAGAAGGACGCAAGTCGCCTTCGACGGTCTTGCCCTCGAGATCGACGATAACCATTTGTTCCGGAGTCAAGGCATCATAGGGAACGCCGCTTGGCTTGATCGCAAAAACCCCCACCGTGGGATCCAACACACTCACGTTTCCGAAGGTGATGTCGATAAGCCCGAGCGACTGCAGCTCCTTGTTCGCTGCGACGCACTCTTCTCTAATGTCTTCGTAATTCATTTTCAATTACAGTCCACGAATTCCGTAGGCAGCATTGTTCCAACGGATCTCATTTTTGAACTCGCGAAGTCTGGTATCCTGATCGATGAGCAAGTACTCGATACCTGCCATGCCAGCAAACATTTCCATATCCTTGGCATTGACCGTATAGCTGAAGCCAGTGTGGTGAGCACCTCCTGCGTAGATCCATGCGGCAGCTCCATCTTCGAGGTTTGGCAACACTTCCCAAAGTACGCGAGCAACCGGTAGGCTCGGTAGGTCCTGCTCTGGAGGCATGGCATTAACCTTGTTGACGAGTAGGCGGAAGCGGTTGCCCATATCTACGACCGACGCGTTGATAGCAGGGCCTGGCTTGCCATTGAATACGAGGCGAACTGGATCTTCCTTGCCCCCGATCCCGAGCGGGTGAATTTCGCAAGACGGCTTCGCGGCTGCGATAGATGGACAGATCTCCAACATGTGAGCGCCGAGGCAGCGATTGCCCGCTGGATTAAAGTGATAGGTGTAGTCTTCCATGAAAGACGTACCTTCGTCTACTCCGCTCGCCATGATCTTCATGGTGCGCACGAGGGCGGACGTCTTCCAGTCCCCTTCGCCACCGAAGCCGTATCCGTCAGCCATCAAGCGCTGAACAGGGAGACCCGGCAACTGCGCCATGCCATGCAGGTCCTCGAAGGTGTCCGTGAATGCGCCAAAACCACCGGCTTCAAGGAAGGAGCGAAGCCCTAACTCGATCTTGGCTGAATCCCGAAGCGATGACCTCATAGAACCTCCTTCGACCAGTTTGGAAGCGAGCTCGTACTCGTCGGCGTATTGCGAACACAGGTTGTCGATCTCCGCGTCGCTGATACCATTGATCACTTCCACGAGATCTCCAATGCCATGCGTGTTGACTGCGTATCCAAAAACGGATTCGGCTTCCACCTTGTCACCGTCCGTGACCGCTACTTGACGCATGTTGTCTCCGAAGCGTACCACCTTGAGCTCTTGGCTAGCGGCCCATGCCCCCGCCACCCGCGTCCAGCGAGCGAACTTGCCTCGAACCGATGGATTTTCCCAATGCCCCACGATCACCGTACGCTCCTTCTCGAGACGAGCGCAGATGTGGCCGAACTCGCGGCCACCATGGGCAGATTGGTGCAAGTTCATGTAATCCATGTCGATGCTAGACCAGGGCAGGTCACGACCGTACTGCGTGTGCAAGTGGCAAATCGGCTTAGTAAGCGCTTTCAAGCCGCGTATCCACATTTTGGATGGAGAGAAGGTGTGCATCCAAAGCGTTACGCCAACACACTGAGTAGCCGCACTTGCTTCGCGACAAACCGCAAGGATTTCGTCCGGTGTCGTAACCAGAGCTTTGAAGATGACCTTAACGGGTACGTTCGAGTCAGAGTCGAGAGAATCGGCCACGACTTGAGAGTCGGCCGCAACTTGCTTAAGGGTCTCTGGACCGTAGAGATGTTGGCTACCTACAACCAACCAGACTTCCTTTGTATCAAATGCAGATTTCATGTATTTTTTCGGGGATATTTTAAATTTAAAACAGAGGGAACAGGGATCGCCTACTTGCCTTCCTTAATGTTGAGAAGCTCTTTCATCACAGGAGCGAGATCGACCGCTTCGACGCCACCAAAGTTGTCATGGACTTTCTTATACAGAGCGAAGAGCCGGTTGTATTGTGCGTGGCGCTCAGGGTCTGGCTGGTAGCGGTCTGGTTTGAGACCTGTCATCGCCTTTTGGGCTGACTCGAAGTCTGCATGACCGCCCTTAGCTTTTCCGGCAACGACTGACGCAGCGATAGCAGCTCCGAGCGCGCAGCTTTGGGAGGAAGCGGAGACCAGCATTTCGCGACCGGTGATGTCCGCATAGATCTGCATGAGCATGGAATTCTTTTCGGCAATGCCACCAGCGCAAACAATGCGATTGACGGCGATGCCGTAGTCGCTGATGCGTTCCAAAATCATACGCGCTCCGAAGGCTGTCGCTTCGATGAGGGCACGGTAGATTTCAGCGCGGCTGGTGTGAAGCGTCTGTCCAAGTACGAGACCAGTTAAGCGCTGGTCAACCAGCACGGTGCGATTTCCATTGTTCCAATCGAGAGCGAGCAACCCGCTTTGGCCGGGAGCAAGCTTAGCCGCTTCCTCAGTTAGTTCGATATGCGTCGAGTCGTTGCCTTTGCAAACGCCTTCGACCCACCACTTGAAAAGGTCGCCGACCGCAGACTGCCCTGCTTCTACGCCGAAGTAGCCAGGAAGAATCGAACCTCTAACGATGCCGCAGATCCCGGGAACGTCCGGGACGTCGCCAGTCGCCTTCACCACAGCGCAGTCGCAGGTGGAAGTTCCGATGACTTTGACAAGCGTTCCTTCTTCGACGCCGCAACCGATAGCTCCGTAGTGAACATCGAACTCGCCCATCGCGAGGGGAATGCCCGCCGGCAAACCAAGACGCTTCGCCCAATCTTCCGAAAGCGTGCCAGCAATTTCGGATGCGTCATAAGCTTTTGAATACAGCCGATCGCGAAGGTCCGCGATCTTGGGATCAAGCATGGAGAGAAATTCCTTGTCGGGAAGTCCGCCCCACTCTTCTGCGTAAAAAGCTTTGTGACCTGCCGCGCAAACGCCGCGCTTGATTTCCCTTGGATCCTTGACGCCAGCGAGCTGAGACGGAATCCAGTCCGCGATCTCAACCCAAGAATACGCAGCGTCGAAGACATCCGGAGCCACCTTCAAGCAATGCCAAATCTTGGACCACCACCACTCGGAGGAGTAAGTGTTGCCGCACTTGGCCACGTATTGAGGGCGTTCCTTGGAGGCGATCTCTGTTATCTTCGTCGCCTCTTCGTAGCTGGTGTGGTCCTTCCAGAGCCAGCACTGAGCAGCGAGATTGTCCTTCCACTTAGGATAGGCCGAGAGGGCTTGGTTCTTCTCGTCGACAGGTAGTGGGCTCGAGCCCGTGGTGTCGACGCCGATGCCTATCACATTGGCCGGGTCGAAATTTGGGTAGCTGTCCTTCGCGATAGCGATCGCATCAGTCGTCGCTTTAGCAAGGGAGTCGAGGTAGTCGGAGGGGCTCTGACGAGCGAGGTGGTGGTCGCTTGGGGAAAGCAAGATACCTTGGTCACCTGAGGGGTAGTTGACGACAGCTGAGGAAACTTCGCCTTCGCCATCTGTTCTCACGATCAGACAACGCACAGAGTTGGTACCAAAATCGAGGCCAATAGAAAACTTCATAAGCAAAGTTGTACTCATTCGTTTTAAGTTGCAAAAGATGACGACTCCTTAACCGTTAAACAAAAGTCAGGTCGACCCAATCGGCCCTTTGAATCTACGTCAAGTCCTTGCCAGAAATGCCCTCTAAAGTCTCTATGAGCACGATCGCCGCGGAAATTGGCGTCTCCAAAGCGACTGTATCGCTCGCTCTCCGCAACAGCCCCGAGGTTTCCACAGCCATGAAGGAGAAAATTCGCAAGACCGCGGATCGACTCGGTTATCAGCTAAATCCGGCTCTCGGCCAACTGCTTTCGCAAATACGCAATCGAGACAGCTACCGAGCTACCATCGCCCTGATCAACGCCCACTCGGATAACAACTCTCTAAAAAAGCACCCCACCATTCCCGAATACGTGGAGGGCATCAACCAACGAGCAGATTCCCTCGGCTACCGTCTCGACTATTTTTGGCTTAACGATCCCGATCTGAAAGCCAGACGTCTCAAGTCCATCATGTTGGCTCGGGGAATCAAAGGAGCACTCGTGGTAGGGTTGATGAACGACTGCAATTTCCCGGAGAAGCTACTGCCGATAGCCGAGGCGTTACCTCTCGTGATCACAGGCGTACGCACGCGCAACCCTACCCTTCCCTACGTCTGCGTGGACCATCACGGGCTCGCCCTGCAAGCTGTCGAAAACGCCTTGAGGCTCGGCTACCAGCGGCCCGGTCTCGTGCTTGACCAAAAGATCGACCGCCTCGTCGAAGGCCGCTTTTCCGCGGGCTATCTCTACGGGCAAATGAGGCTTCCCGGGGATTCGCGACTGCCTCCGCTTTACCAGACTGCAAACGAGGACGCAGACTTCGACAAATTCAAGGTTTGGGTGGAAACGCATAAGCCGGATGTCATTTTCACACTCTACAACGACGTTTCTCATTGGCTGCATCGGCTCGACTTGCACGCCCCAAGAGATATCGGACTCATCCAACTAGAGTGGCGCAAGAGCGCCCCCGACTGGTCTGGCATGCGGCAGCACAACGACCACACCGGAGAAGCCGCAGTCGACACACTCGTCGGCATGGTCCACCGAGGCGAAACAGGCCTGCAAGCCGAACCGCGTGCCCTCCTGATCGCCCCGTCCTGGCAAAGCGGCAAAACCACAGCCATGCAAGCGACTTCGTAGCTCATAGAGCCGCGCAAAAAAAGAGCCGCCTCTCGATTGGAGAAGCGGCCCGAAAAAATCTATTACAGCTCGCGACTAGCTCTCGGCGCGCTCGCCGGCATCGTCGAGGATAGCCTGCTTCAGTTCTTCCAGAGTTTCCTTCGTCTTGCCTTTGGTTGCTTCCAATTCGTCCGCGCTGGCGACATCGCCTTTGGCAAAAATATAGAATTTGATCTTCGGCTCGGTGCCGCTGCCACGTACCGCGTAACGGTATCCATTTTCCAACTCCACGAAGTAGAGGTCTTGCTTAGGCACTTCCTTGCCGTCTGGGTCCAGCACAGTTTCGATGCCAAAGTCAGTAAACTTGGATACCTTGCTACCGAGAAATTCAGTCGGTGGAGTCGAACGGTAAGTCTCGAGGATGCGGGCAATCTTCGCCGCCCCGGCAGCTCCCTCGTAGACAAGCTGGCCAAGTCCTTCGAGAAAGTAGCCATTCTTCAAATAAATAGCATCCAAGTATTCAAGCATCGATGTGCCCTGAGCCTTCAGGCTGGCGCCGATCTCGCAGAAGAGCGCGCACGCCGCATTGGCGTCCTTATCGCGCACCGTATCGTTGGGAAGGTAGCCGTAGCTCTCCTCACCGCCAAAAACGTAGAAGGTGCTGTGCTGCTGCAGGAGCTCCGCGCGCTCCTTGAGAGATAGAGAATCGTAATCGGATACGCCGCTTTTCTCGCATGCTTCGCCCTGGTAGATGCGAAGCTTTTCTCCGATCCACTTGAATCCAGTTAGTGTATTCACTACCTTAATACCGTGACTGGTAGCGATAGCGTCCTGCAGCGGCGAGGTGACGAAGGTTTTGACGAGGGCGCAATTGTCTCCACCCTCCTGAGGGATCCAACCCATCTCCTTGAGCTTGGAGATGCGATACTCAGCCATGATGGATCCAATTTGGTTTCCAGTGAGAAGAACCATCTTCCCATCCGGACCCTTCACTGCCACGCCCATGCGGTCAGCATCAGGATCGGTCGCCATGAGCAGGTCGCAGTCGTTGGCTTCGGCTAGCTTGGTTGCTAGGGCAAGAGCTTCGGAGTTTTCCGGATTTGGAGACTTGACTGTCGGGAAATTCGAATCGAAAGCTCGTTGTTCTTCGACCACCAGCGGATCGAGGCCGAGCTTCTGGAGAGCTGGCAAAGTCGCAACCGCACCGGTACCATGAATCGGAGTGAATACAGCCCTGAGATCCGTCTTTTTGAATACGTCTTGATCGATGACGCAGTTCGCAACGCACTGGTTGTAGGCTTCGTCGAGATCTGCTCCGAGGACGGTAACATTTGATAGGTCGACCTCGATGAACTCCTGTAGGCCTTCGAGCGGAATCGCATTCACTTGATCGATCACACCCGTGTCATTTGGAGGTACCATTTGACCGCCATCCGAGAAGTAGGCTTTGAAGCCGTTGTCGTGAGGCGGATTGTGGCTGGCGGTGATCACTACGCCACAGGTCGCACCGAGGTGTCGGACCGAGAAACTGAGTTGAGGAGTGGAACGAGGCCCTTCGAAAATGAAAGCGTCGCCACCCTTCTTCGCCCAAACCGATGCGGCCAGCTCGCAAAAGAAGCGCGAGAAGTGGCGAACATCGTGAGCGATGACAAATTTTGGGGCAGCTTCGATACCCTCGCGATCATGGTGTGCCTTGGCGTAAGCGAAAAGACCGAGGGTCGCCCGCACCACAGTGTATTCATTGAGCATGTTAGAGCCGACTCCAGGATTCGCGGGCGAACCGCTGGCATCCATATCGCCTTTCTCGAGCTCGGTCGCGGTCAATCCGATGGTGCGCCCACGCATGCCGCCAGTACCAAATGCAATCTCGCGATAGAAACGGTTGTTGAGCTCGTCAGCGTTTCCAGCGTCGAGCAATTCAGCAATGCTCGACAGCGATGTTTCTGACAGGAACCCGCCCTCGAGCCAGGTTTCCATGTTTTTTGCGGCAGATGGCAACAATCCACCGCTTTCCTTCAGAGTTGCTACTTTCGCGATAAGATCCTGATTCATCGGCGCCCAATAGATTAGCTTGCCTGCTCGGCTTCAACCACTTTCGAAACCCGAAACCAACGAAAGCGCAAAATTCTACTTTATCGCGCTTTCAGTCGGTTAAATTAACATTTGGGCATTGAACGAGCTACGTATCGGAGCATCTTATCGCAAGCCCTCTCATCATGCCTAGTCCAACTAAACAGGAAATAACCTACGTTATCGGCCACAAGAACCCGGACGCAGACGCTATCTGCTCCGCCATCGCCTATGCGAATTTCAAAGTGCTGACGGGGCAAAAAGGCTACATACCCGCACGGTGCGGCAACACAAACGCTCGCATCGACACCATCCTTGCGAAGTTCAGCCAACCAACGCCTCTACTCATTGCCGATGTGTCGCCGCGAGTCAGAGACATGATGGTGAGCGACGTCGTCAAGGTACATGAAGACGCCACCATGTCGGAAGCACTCCAGCTGGTCGACGACCACGATGTACGTGTGCTTCCGGTGGTTGACAGCCAAAACATCCTAAAGGGATACCTTTCGATCTTCCAGATGGGAGACTACTTCATACCGAAGTTTAGCGAACCGCGTTCAATGCGCCACGTGTACACGAGCATCAATGACGTGGCCCGAGCGCTCCAGGCTGACGTCAAAAACCTGCGCGACGAAGACGAGCTCGAGGATATGTACGTCAAAATTGGCGCCATGGATATCCGGTCTTTCGGCAAATTCAACGGCTCAGACGCGATCCGAGCAGACCAAACAATCATTATCGTCGGCGACCGCTGGGACATCCAACAACGCTCGATCCAAATCGGCGTTCGGCTTCTCGTCATAACCGGCGGACTCGGCGTGGACTCCGAAGTGCTGGAGCAAGCAAAGGCAAAGGGCGTCTCACTCATCATTAGCCCGTACGACTCAGCGACCACCGCATGGGCGATCCGTACCGCTTCCAAGATCAAGAACATGATCGAGACGAAGTATACGACATTTTCCGCGACAGATCGCCTGTCAGGCGTCAGCCGGCGCATTGCCAGCTCGAACGCTCAAGCCTTTTTCGTGACCGAGGACAACGGCCGCCTCTCGGGAATATTCACCAAAACAGACGTCCTAAAACCCAGCTCTACCAACCTCGTGCTCGTAGACCACAACGAGATGACGCAAGCAGTTCCCGGAGCGAGCGAGGTGAACATCACAGAGGTCATCGACCACCACCGCCTCGGGTCGATGACCACTCAGCAGCCTATCCTGTTCATCAACGAACCCGTGGGCTCTACCTGCACCATCGTGGCAGACCTGTTCCGCCGAAACCAGATCGAGCCCACTTCCGAAATGGCCGGCATCATGATGAGCGGTATCATCACCGACACGCTCAACCTCAAAGGGCCGACCGCTACCGAGAAAGACGCGGACATCGTAGAATGGTTGGAAAAAATCGCTGACCTAAGGGCCGAGGACTTGGCGTTGGAGGTCTTCTCCAGCGGTTCCGTTATCCTCTCCATGAAACCGGAAGAAGTGATCGTGGCGGACCAAAAGTTTTACGAAGAAAACGGCGTACGTTTTTCCGTATCGCAAATCGAGGAGCTCGGATTCCAAAACTTCTGGAAAAAGTCCGAGGAGTTGTCGGAAGCCTTGCGAAAGTTCAGCGACGAGGAATCCGTCTCGTTCGCCTGCATGCTGGTGACCGATATCAATCGTCACAACTCACTCCTGCTGGTTTCCGGCGACAACGAGTTCATCGACCGAATTTCCTACCCCGCCGTCGAAAAGGGGCTGATCTACGACCTCCAAGGAGTCGTCAGCCGCAAAAAGCAACTCATCCCCTTCATCTCCAGCACGCTCAAAGGCGTGCCGATGTCCAACCCGACCGCCTAGGACTTTTCCGCTAAGACGAGGTCAGCTACGATTTCTTCGCCCCTCGAGACGAAGTTGTGGCGGAGGTGCTTCACGACTCCCAAAGTCGATATGTAGAGCTCGTCTCCACTGAGAACGGTGGGTATGGTCAGCACGGAATTGTATCCTAAGTCGGCCAGCGTATTCTTGAATCCGCCCGCAAAGACGTTGGTCATCTCGCCGCAAACGTCGGATACGATCTCGAAATCGACATCCTCGTCATCCAATCCGGTTATGGACTGAGCTGCGGACTCCGCGAAGTTCGACTTCATATAGAGATAGATTACCCCGTTGACGCTCCCCACGAATCCGACCGACCCGACGAAAATCATATTCTTCTCTGCTCCGCCCAAATCAGGGAACGGCGCCTTCTGCCCAGAGTAATCGGCAGCGCTTTTGAAGTGGACGTCGCTGCCAAGCATCGTTTCGAAAACACTCGATAGAGCATTGTGAGTGAGCTTGTTTAGCTCTTTGTCTGAGATGTCAGGGAGACTCATGGGTTTAAAAAGATACAAATCGTCCTAAAGATCAACGAGTTGAGCAAGGAAGGGAGAAGATCAACTCACAATACCTCGATTCCAACTTTTGCCAAATTATTTCAAGTTTCCTTCCGCAATCCCGGCACAGCTACCTTCGTTGAGCCCCCCAAAGACCCCCGAAGCAAACACCGTCTATTTCACCAACCCTTGCCAGTACAAATGCCCAACGCAGACAGTTTCTACGAAACCGACAAAGCGATTTCAGAGTATCTACTCTTCCACTACGGTGCCCCTGACAAATTCAACGGCCCCGCCGAAGCGCTCGACTTTTCTAAACGCTGCGCGGAACTCTCCGCCCGCCACCCGCTTAAGCACGGTCGAGCACTCGATCTGGGTTGTGCAGTGGGACGAAGTTCGTGCGAGCTATCCGCATACTTCGAGGAAACTATCGGCATCGATTTCTCCTACGGACTGATAGAAGCAGGAGAGCGAATACGAGACGGAGCTAGTCTCGAAGCGGAAATTGCCATCGAAGGAGAGCTTACCGAGCGCATTGTCCTCGAACGTCCTGCTTGCACTCGTCCGAACTGCCTGCGCTTCCAGCAGGGAGATGCCATGAACTTGCCAGACTCTCTTGGGCTGTTCGATTTCGTCCTCATGGCAAACCTCATCGACCGTCTGCCCGACCCTAGAAAGTGTCTCGAGAACATCGGAAAGATCCTTAACGCCGGAGGCATCCTTGCCATTACCTCACCCTACACATGGCTCGAGGAATACACGCCAAAAAGCAAATGGCTGGGAGGATTCGAGAAAGACGGTGCGCCCGTCCGCAGCTACCAAACAATCCGAGAAGTCCTCGCCACAGAGTTCGACGAAATCGAGTCTTTGGACATGCCCTTTCTCATCCGAGAGCATGCACGAAAAAACCAATACAGTGTGGCACACGCTACGCTCTGGCGGAAACGCTAGAAAATCGAATCACATGAAACCGCTTCACTTCCTCATCGCTTCTATCTCGCTCCTGCTAGCCTCCTGCAGCAAAGGCCCAGTCGACAACACCCTCGTCGTCGGTATGGAACTCTCCTACCCGCCTTTCGAGATGTCGGACGAAAACAACCAACCATCTGGGGTGAGCGTCGATCTCGCTCTCGCTCTCGGCGAAAGCCTAGGACGTCCGGTTCGGATCGAAAACATCGCCTTCGCTGGACTCATTTCGTCCCTGAAAACGGGAAAGATCGACCTTATCATTTCATCCATGACCGCCACGGAGGAGAGAGCCGGGTCCATCGACTTTTCCGACCCTTACCTAGAAACAGGGCTTTGCCTCCTTGTATCCAATAATTCTGACATCCAAAGCATCGAAGACGCAGACAAGAATGGAAACTCGATTGCCGTCAAGCAAGGGACTACCGGACATCTCTACGCTATCGATAACGTCAGAAACGCTCAGGTTCTCGCTCTAGATAAGGAAACAGCAGCAGTGGTAGAAGTCACCCAAGGCAAGGCCGACGCCTTCATCTACGACCAAATGTCTACCTACCGGAACTGGAAACGCCACCCAGAAACAACCCGCCCCATACTTGCTCCCTTTAAGAAAGAAAGCTGGGCGATTGGCGTTCGCAAAGGAAACGCCGACTTGAAAGATCAAGTAAACAGCTTCCTCTCCTCATTCAAGTCTAGCGGCGGATTTGACCGGATAGCCGAGCGCTACCTCGCCGAAGAAAAGAAAGCTTTCCAAGAAATGGGCTATCCCTTTTTCTTTTAGAGCGTGAGGGCACTCTTGTTCCTAGATACGGAAAACGAATCCACGGGCATCAGTTCGCTGGCCAAAGCCGTTAGCTTCGCGCTCGCCTTTTCGTTTCTATGCCTGCTTGCGATGGCGGCATTCGCCTCGTTGGAGTACGACTGGAACTGGTCGGCGGTCTACAGATACAAGACCAAGTTCATCGACGGTTGGTTAGTAACCATACAAGTCTCAAGCGTGTCCCTAGTCGTCGCCTGCCTCATCGGCGGACTCTCCGCTCTAGCGGCTCGCTCGCCGTTTCTGCCGCTTCGCTACCTTTCAAAAATCTATATTGAAGGAACTCGTGGAACGCCGCTCCTGGTTCAAATACTCCTCATCTTCTACGTCTTCGCCGACGCCGCTCACCTCGACAACCGCTACGTGGTCGGGGTGCTTGTCCTGTCCCTCTTCAGCGGCGCATATGTCTCCGAGATATTCCGAGCGGGTATCGAATCAGTAGGAAGCTCACAACTGCTGTCAGCCAAGGCTATCGGTTTCACTCCGTATCAAACGTTTCGCTACATCGTCTTTCCTCAAGCGCTGCGAAGAAGCTTGCCCGCCCTTGCTGGGCAATTCGCCAACCTAATAAAGGACTCGTCGCTACTTTCAATCATAGCAATCGGGGAATTCACCCTCAACGCTCAAGAGGTAAATACTTCCACTCTGAGCACATTCGAGAGCTTCTTTCCACTAGCCGTCGGTTACTTGATCCTAACTCTCCCTATCTTCTACCTCTCGCGCCACCTCGAGAAAAGGCTCGCATTCGATTTATGAAGCTTAGCCTGGAAAGCATCACTAAAACCTACGGGGCACACCGTGCCCTCAAAGGACTCGACCTTAAACTCGAATCCTCTCGCTGTCTTACCTTGATCGGTCCCTCAGGAGGGGGAAAGTCGACCACCTTGCGTCTCATCGCTGGACTGGAAAAAGCGAGTGGCGGATCCATCCAGGTAAACAACAAGCCCGTTCCCCAAACGGAAGAAGAGCTACGACGCTACCGCAAATCCATCGGAGTCGTATTCCAATCCTACAACCTCTTTCCTCATTTCGACGCCCTTACCAACATAGCCCTTCCTCTCGAAAAGGTGCACGGAGTCTCCCGAGAGGAGTCGCGCGACCGAGCTCAATCACTCCTGAGCCAATTCAAGCTAGCCACCCATGGCCGCAAAAAACCATCTGAACTGTCAGGCGGGCAAAACCAGCGCGTCGCCATCGCTCGCTCCCTCGCCCACAACCCAGACCTCATTCTATTCGATGAACCCACCTCCGCCCTCGACCCAGAAATGAGCGCACAGATACTAGATGTCATTGAAGAGCTGATACAATCGGGCAAAGATTGCGTCATCGTTACCCATCAAATGGGATTCGCAAAACGAGCCAGCGACTACGCTGCGTTCATCTCTCGCGGTAAAGTGGAGGAGTCCGGCAAGTCCCTCGAACTCTTCGACAATCCTCAGTGTCCTGAGCTAGCCCAGTTCCTCGAGCGTGAGCTCAAATACTAGAGCCCTTTAAAGTAACTATCCAGTAGGGAAATCTTCTTCTTTTTCTTCTTGGGAGGCTCCGATTGCTCGCCGAGCTTGGCAGCCGAACTTGCTGCCTTCTTGGGCTCGTCAGAGGGTCTCTGCTCGCTCTGAGCCGGGGTCTTTTCCTCGACAGGATCGGCCGCCTTTGGCTGAGTCGTCTTCGAGAGCACACGCGAAGGTTGCGTTTTCGGAAGGCTCTGAATGTCGACGACTGGTCCGATCCGATTCACTAATTCCTCCGCAGCAAGGATCACTTCCGCATCGGTGATAAGCCCCGGAGCTTCTGCCAATAATTCGTCGCTCTGACCAATCAGGTCTTTCTCCGCAACCGGAGCTGCGTCCTCCTCAGCGACTGGCTCTTCTGAAAGCGGTTCCCCATCCAAATCTGAAGTTCCAGACCCGATTCTAACTTCGGTTTCCTCGGCGGAGAGCGACTCTGGGGATTCCTCCGGCAGTGACGCCTCCTCTTTCAAAGGTATCTCTTCAAGCGAACTAGCTTCAAGCAACGACGGATCTTCCTCCGGTTCGACCGAGGTGATTTCTTTTTCGATCAAAGGTTCTTCATTCATTGGCTCCTCAATCTCTTCAGGCACAGGTTTAGCCTCTTCGAAAACGGGTTCTTCCAAATTCGTAAAGTCTGACACCACTGAAGCGATCTCAGCTTCTGTATCTGCTTCGTCAGGCTGTGCGTCCTCAACAGTTCCTTCACTGCCTACATGATCAGACTCCTCGATCTCAGTCGAAAAATCTTCAGATTCAGCGGCTTCCTTGAGAGGTGCGGAAACCTGTTCAGCGTCCACTTCTTCGAGTTCATCGAAATAGGACGAAGTGGTACCCTCCACTTCGTCGTCAGCACCGGAAACTTGCAAATCACTTTCTGGCAGGGGTTCCGAAAACGGTTCTACCGGAGCAGGGTCTTCCAAATTATCAAAGTAATTATTGCCCGGTTCTACTGGACTATCGAACTCCCTTTTTTCTACTTCGATATCGGTTGGCGCATCCACCTTGTCGATCACAGGTTCCGCAGCCTCGCTCCGTATTTCGATTTCAGATACGTAAGCGGGAGTCAGTTCCTCCATCTCGAAGGCGGGCCTTGACTCTATCTCGATGTCTTCGATATCCAACCCACCAGTGGAAACCATAGGAATACTGACCTCGAGCCCCTGTTCGACAGCCTTTTCATTCAATGTTTCGCAGCGACTTCTCCGCTCTACCATTTCCTGAAAAATTGATCCTTGTTTATCTGCTTCTGACATATGAAATCGGACTCAGCTTAGAGCATCCCAACTCCCTGTAAACAATCGATCGACCTTGTGGGGTTTAAAGAATTGTTAAAGCGCTAGCAACTGGCATTTTATTTTGCGGGCAGACCAACTCTCCGATGCAATCTGTCGAATTGTTAGATAAAAGAAATGGCACAGAAGATCAGCTTCCTGAACATTAAAGGTGGTGTGGGCAAAACCTCGCTACTCGTCAACATGGGGGCATGTCTCGCTTATATGGGACGCCGTGTGCTCATCGTGGACTTCGATGCGCAAAGCAACGCTTCGATTTGGCTAATGCGTTTGGACAGGTGGAATGTTTTGAACAAGACACCCGAGAAATTCCTGCTCAACATCTTCAACGATCCAAGCTCGAAACTCTCAAGTTGTATCCAAAAAAGCCCTATCCGCGACACCGATGGAGATCAAGTGCTTCCTCGCCTAGACCTCGCCCCTGCATCATTTACCTTGATGGACCTTGAGCATGAAGTCCATCAGATCCCCGGCAAAACCTTCTACGAACGTTTTTATGAGGCTCTATTGGAGGTCGAGGACAATTACGACTTCATCCTGTTCGACTGTCCGCCGAACTTCTTCTACACTACTCAATGTGCCCTTTTCTCCTCGGATCATGTGCTGGTGCCTTCAAATCCGGATGCTCTCAGCATCATCGGCTTTCACCTCCTCGTGGACAAGCTGGCGAAGTTCCGCTCGGATACGGCAGAGCGACGCGATGCGGCTGGAGCTCCCAAACCGGAGATTATCGGGATCGCATTAAACGCAGTGAAACCGGGCACGAAAATCCACGTACCTCTCGAACGTTTCAACGCTCAGATCGACCGTTTTAAGACGCAGAGCAAAGTCTCGGCGAAGACGCACATTTACCCAGACCTGGTTCGACACTCAGTAACCGTAGGCCGTGCCGTGATGCTTGGAATTCCAACCGTATTGATGTCGAAGCAAGATGCATCGATCAACTTAGCCGAAGATTATATCAAACTAACCAAGCACCTGCTCGAGCAACTCGGCGACCCGGAACCAAAAACCGAAGACGACGAGAGCTAGGTCTAGGCTAGAGGTAGACTTCCGACGAGAGATCGATCGGGTCTCTTCTTTATAGCCCTGAGTTCATAGAGCACCATTGAGCCAAAGCCTCCCGGAGAGCCTTTAAGGTGGCAAATTCCAGAAGGAAATTTGCAAAATTCGACTACCTTCGCTCGTATGCCTCTTTGTACCTACGTAGTTAACCCAAATTGTTCGAATCCAATGTATCCACTCATTAACGCACGCTCATTCAAAATCCTCGCCAGTGCCTTCGCTGCCACTCTCGCCTCTTCCGCCGTAGCGCAAATGGCGATCCTACCGCAGGCAAGCCCAGCTGCATCCATCACTCAAACCGTAGGAATCACCGAAATCTCAGTCAGCTACAGCCGTCCCAGCGTCAATGGTCGCCAGATCTGGGGAGACCTCGTGCCCTTTGGCCTCACTAACCTTGGTTGGACGGGCGAAGACGAAGCAGCACCTTGGCGAGCTGGTGCAAACGAGAACACCGTCGTCACCTTTGAACACGACGTGAACGTGGAGGGCCAACCGATCGCAGCTGGCAGCTATGGCCTGCACCTGATCATTGAGAAGTCGGGCGAGACTACAGTCATTTTCTCAAACGACTTCCAGGCTTGGGGCAGCTATTTCTACGATCCCACAAAAGACGCCCTACGAGTCAACGTAACCTCGCACGAGCGAGATCACCTCGAGCAGCTCACCTACAATTTCGTAGACGTCAAAAAGTCCAGCGCAGTGTTAACTCTAGATTGGGAGAAAAAGAGCATTCCAATTCATATCGGTGTGGAAACGGACGCCATCGTATTGGCCTCTCTCAAGCAGCAGATGCGGAATGCTCACGGCTTCCGCTACCAGAACATCATGGATGCCGCCAACTATCTGCTCGCAAACGATCTCGAGCTGGAGCTCGCCCTTGAATGGTCGGAAATAGCCATCAGTCGTCCGTGGGTAGGCAGAAAGCTGCCGGAAACCCTCGAGCTGAAAGCGAAGATCTTGGACAAACTCGACAGAGCCGGCGAAGCAGCCGCAGTCAGAGCCGAAATTAGCTCACTTTAGAAAAAAAGGATCAGTACTTCTACCGATCCCTTCTCGTATTGACGAAAATCACTCCTTGGGCGGCTGGCTGGAGACGCGCTTCCAAAAGTCTTCGATCATCTCCACCACTCCCATGAACTTTCGGAGGTCCACAGGTTTCGTGATATAACAATTCGCGTGGAGCTCGTAGCTCTCGAAAATATCTTTCTCCGCCTCGGACGTAGTCAGGATGACAACGGGTAAATTTTCTAGGTTACTGTCGCCTCGGATTTCCTTGAGGACCTCCGAACCATTAACCCGAGGGAGGTTCAAATCGAGTAAAATCAGGTCCGGACGAACCGCGTCCTTGAACTCCCCTTCACGTCTCAGAAACGCCAAAGCTTGTTCACCGTCTCGAACCACATGAAGCCGATTTTCCAACTTTGCCTGTTGGAGAGCAATCTGGGTTAGCCGGATATCCGCCTCGTTGTCTTCAACGAGAAGCATTTCAATGGGACGTCCCTTATCTGTCATACTCCGCTCTTTCTCTTCTCTGCACCGACTAAGTCAAGTCTAGGTGACGGCCTGCTTCACAATAAACCTAAGAACTTCAAAAAGCTAGCTTTGCAAGCGATTAGGAAAAGCGAGGTAAAAGCAACTTCCACGCCCTTCCTCTGACTCCAACCAGACAAACCCTCGATGCTGTTCCAAAATCTTACGCACCATCGACAGGCCAACTCCACTACCCTCGTATTCACCGCTTGGATGCAGCTTCTGGAAGATGGAAAAGATCCGTTGCTGATACTTTTGCCGAATGCCAATTCCATTATCTGCAACGGAAACCACCGTGTAAGCTTCCGCTTTAAATCCCTCCTTCGCAATTTCAGCTGAGGAGACGACCCGACAGCTCACTTTGACCTTAGGCTTACTACTCCGGTTGAACTTGATTGCGTTGGCGATAAGGTTCTGGAAGACCAACGAAATCTGATTAATGTCACCATAAACCTCAGTCAATGGTCCTACCACCTCGACTTCCGTACCACTTTCTTCGATACGAGTTGCGAGGTCCCTCAACCCCATTTCGAGAGGTTCTTTTAGACTGATAAGTGACTCAGCACGCTCCCTCGAGTCCAATCGGCAATAAAGCAACAAGCTTCGAATCATGTTCTGCAAGCGACTCACCGCGACCAAAGTAAAGTCCATATACTCGTTTGCGGACTCATCCAACTGAGAACCGTAATCGTCTTTTAAAAGATTCAGAAAGCTTGAAATAGTCCTCAAAGGTTCTTGCAGGTCGTGTGAACTGAGAAAGGCGAAATTGGAAAGCTCTTCATTCGCTCGCTGCAAATCCGTAACAACGCTCGACAGCTTCTCCTCAGCTACTTTTCGATCATTGATATCCTGTATCGTTCCGGTCATCCGCCGAGGCTTTCCAGATTCGTCGAAAGAGACCATTCCACTTCCCAAAAACCAATTGTATTCACCATTCTTACACAGTAAGCGATAGTCGGCTGCGAACGGAAGTCTCTCTTCGAAACACTTCTGAACCGAGGCAAAGGTAGACTCTAGATCATCGGGATGCAAGAGCGAGCGGAAGGTTTCGAGCGAGGACTCCAAATCGTCCCTATCGTAACCAAGCAACTCATAGAACTTTGGTGACCACCATTCCTGTTTGCTCGCAGTGTCCAGCCAATCCCAAATGCCCACGCTTGCTCCTTCGGCAGCGAGCTGAAAACGCTCTTCACTATCTAGCATCGCCCGTTGCGATTCGATTCTTTCGCTGATGTCGAAAACGGAAACAAGTGCAAAATTGTTTCCTAAAAGTGAATACGGGCTTACAATCACTTCGACTGGTATTTCCAAATCGTCTTTCCGCTTAGCAAATAGATCTCCTTCACTACCTAGCCTCACCTTCTCTTCGATCCGTTCTTCCGCATCGAACAAACAATCCAACGCAGTCAGGACACGACTCCCCAACACATGATCTACCGAGCGCCACAATAGAGCGTCCCGCTCGTATCCAAAAATCCGTTCGACTTCGTAGTTCACTAGTACAACCCGCAATGCCGAGTCGACAATAAGCATCCCCACCGGCGACTCTTCGACTGCCACCCGAAACCGTTCATCAGCCTCCTTAACTGCATTTTGGCTTTCGACGATCTCTGTGATCTCGCTCACAACAGAAACAATCCCCCGCCTACCTTCACCCAAATCAAAAGGCAGTTTATCATACCTAAACCATACCGTACCTCCACTATTTGTAATGCAGGAGCGAATACCTCCTAGAAACGGTTCACCAGTTTCTAAGATGCGCGAGTCCTCGTCTATAATCCTATCGTAGCCATCTGAGAAAAGCTCGCTCGCTAACTTCCCCTCCACTTCTTCGACCGACAGACCAAGCGACGCTGCCGCAGCCTGATTCGCCCTCAATATTCGGTTTTCTTCGTCCCTAAACCAAATTTGGCTCGGAGTCGTATCCAAAATCAAACGCAGCTCTACCTTTTGCCTATTGAGCTGCTCGACTATTTCCTCTTGCCGAATCAATCCTTCGATCCAATTCGAGAGCAACTGCACCGCATCAATCTCGAATTGCGCAAAGGGCTTAGAACGAATCTCAGGAGAGCTGAAATTGATCGTTCCAGTGATCTTACCACCTCGCCTTACGGGCGATGCTACATAGCTCTCAAGGCGGAGGCGTTTGTAGCAATCCATCTCGCCCCAAGTCGATTCCGCTATGTGGTTAGAGGCGATACCACAGCCTGTCATCAATACAAAATTGCAATAGACGTCATCCAACGTGCAGGTAAAGCCAGGAGAGATAAGACCTCTCTCGTCATAAACTTGGCGAACAGTGTATCGGCCGTCGGAAATCTCGGATAATATTCCCGTCTTCATTCCCAACGCCTCGCAGGTATCTTTCAGAGCCGCAGCAATTCGCTCGTCAACCCCTTCTGATTCCCAACTACCGATCTCGACAAGCCGCCGGATCAATCGATCGCTTGCCTCGCGTTCCTTTTGCAGTTCAACCAGCTCACTGATATCCGTAACCAATGCTACAACTCCGGTGACATTCCCATCGCTGTCGACATACGGAATCTTGTCTGTCCGGATTGTCCGAGCCTTTCCGCTGACCGGAGAGTAGCTCTCTGTGTAACCAAGCTTAGGCACGCCACTTTCTATTACTTCCTTATCATCTTTATAGTAGGCCGACGCTTCTTCTGGGAAAATTTCTTCTATAGACTTTCCCTCCAAGGCTTCGATCGAGTAACCAACGGATTCCGCCGCAGATCGGTTCACTCTGACAATATTGTTCTTGTCGTCCTTGTACCAAACATAGGCCGGCAGCGCATCCAGCAAGTGACGCAACTCCTCGCTGCGAACCTTCAATTCGTTACGCTGGCGTCGCGCAACCTCGATTAGCTCGTCATAACGAGTATTCAGCCCCACCATTTCGTCCGAAGCAGTATTATCCGACTGAATGGATCCCGAAATACCTTCGATTTCCTCCGCGATTCGTTCGAATAAATGTGAAAGAGGCCTAAAAAGAATTCGGCGCTGAATATGGAAAACGTATCCAATAAGCGCTACAATCGATAGCACGCTAAGACCAAAAAACGCTCCGTAGCGTTCTAACGCTAAATAGTCGAGGCTCCGCTCTTCGATCCTAATCGCACCGTGCAACAAGTTTCCTCCCTCATCGGGTTCGCTCGTGGCGACCCAATAGTTGTACCCTCCTTTCGATATCGGCCCATCCTTCTTAGCAGACAGGTCGTCCCTCAGCCGAGCCGGTAGAGCGCTACCTGTCGCCTCAATTAGCACTGACTTTCCCGATTCGTTCCATACGAAGACTTCCGGTCGCAATTCAAAGTCCGCCAACTTTTTTCGCAAAACCTCAAGTTCTCGCGGGCCTTCCCCGGGCTGGCCCGCAATTAGTGCGAGCTCTAGCAGCAATTCTGCCCTTCGCCCAAATTCTTCAACCTGAGTCCGACCCAAAAGCCAAACAAATGCACACATGAGACAAAGTGAAACCACAGCTGCTGCGATTCCAAGGCGTACACAGATCCGTTTTTGGGTTTGTCGTGCTGGCATCTTCTATTCTCCCGATCCTATCCAAGAGATACCGTAAAATGTCATCTATAAAACCCATCGACTCAAGCAGGTTCCCATCAAACTCCTCCTCGAAAACCCCGCACAAAAAAGCCGAAACAGGGCAAGATCGCCCCGCTTCGGCCAGAGATTAAATGATCCGCACTCCGTTACTTTAGGACTCGGAAGTACTCGTCAGCATTGCCGAAGCAAATATTCCTGACCATACCGCCGACCAACTCCATATCGCCTGGGATCTCGCCAGAGACTATATCTTGCCCTATCAAATCGCAGAGTATGCGACGGAAGTATTCGTGGCGTGGGTACGATAGGAAAGAGCGAGAGTCTGTCAGCATTCCCACGAACCGTGACAGTAGTCCGAGATTCGACAGCGCGTTCATCTGGGCGATCATCCCTTCCTTTTGGTCCAAGAACCACCACCCGCTGCCGAGTTGAATCTTTCCGGGAATCGTGCCGTCCTGAAAATTGCCCAGCATCGTAGCCATCGCGTAGTTATCAGACCAGTTCAAGTTGTAGATCACCGTTTTTGGCAACTGCCCAGTCGTATCTAAACTGCTAAGGAAGCGGCTCATGGTCTTCACTTGAGGAAAATCCCCGATCGAATCAAAACCCGTATCCGGACCAAGACTTCGAAACAATCGCGCGTTGTTGTTACGGATCGCTCCTACATGCAACTGCATCGTCCAACCGCGTTCCGCATTCCAACGCCCGACTTCCCGCATAACATAGAAAGCAAAGGCCTCCTTCTCGATTTCATTGGCATCTGATCCAGAGCGAGCTTTGTCAAAAATCGCGGAAACCTCACTCTCGTTCGTATCCGCGAAGTAACAGCGCTCTAGCCCATGATCCGATAAACGTCCCCCCATATCATGGAAGTAGCCATGACGCTCTTGGAGGGCGGATAGCAGTTCCGTAAGGCTGGAAATGTCTCGACCTACCACGCTGGCGAGCTTGTCGACCCAAGCGTTGAAATCTACTGCTCTGTCCACATTCAAGGCTTTGTCTGGACGGAAAGTCGGCACGACCCTCGTATCCAGTCCTTGGCCACGAATCGTTTCGTGATGCGCGAGGTCATCTGTCGGGTCGTCTGTCGTGCCCACAACCTTTACCTTGAAGTTCTTCAAGATTCCGTGAGCGCTCAAATCGTCTGACTTGAGCTTTTCGTTGGCCGCATCCCAAATCTCCTTGGCGGTATCCTCGCTGATAAGGACATCGATATCGAAATAGCGCTTCAACTCCAAGTGGCTCCAATGATAGAGCGGGTTGCGAAGCGTCTGCGGAACGGTTCGACACCAAGCTAAAAATTTGTCGTAAGGTTCAGCCTCGCCGGTGCAGTAGGTCTCACTGACGCCGTTGCTACGCATAGCACGCCATTTGTAGTGGTCACCTTCCAGCCATATCTCAGCGAGATCAGAAAAGCGGCGATTGTTCGCCACATCCTGCGGGGGCAAATGGCAATGGTAGTCGTATATTGGCTCGTCCTTCGCGTAGATGTGATAGAGCTCGCGAGCAGCTTCGGACTGGAGAAGAAAATCGTCGTGGATGAATGACATTGTTTGGGAAACCGGAGTTAGCAGGTTAGATTGTCATAGCAGCGTAGCCACCGTCCACCACTACTTCCGTGCCTGTTACAAATGAGCCAGCCGTATCCGATGCAAGCAATAGCGTGGCGCCTACCAATTCCTTAGCTTCTCCAAAACGCTTCATTGGAGTGTGGCCCATTATTTGACCTACGCGTTCTTCGGTCAGGACCTTCTTGTTTTGCTCCGCTGGAAAGAAGCCAGGAACGATCGTGTTGACCCGGATTTTCTGCGTAGCCCACTCGCGGGCAAGATTCTTGGACAGGTTGTGCACCGCAGCCTTCGTAGCCGAATAGGTGAAGACTCGGGAAAGCGGTATCAAGCCGGACATGGAACCAACATTTATGATCGAGCCACCTTGCCCCTTATCGAGAAAATACTTGCCGAAAACTTGGCAGGCCAGAAACACTGCTTTGGTATTGATCTCGAAAAGGCGATCGTACTCGTCCTCCGGGATGTCGAGGAACGGAGTCGGAGAGTTAGCTCCTGCACCATTTACCAAGATATCGACGCTTCCGGACTTTTCGACGACGCGGGACAGCATTTCGGTGATCGACGCCTTGCTGCCAAGATCCGCAGACTCAAAATAGGCGGAGCCGCCCGCTTCTTCGATCCTGGCAATACGGGCCTTGGCCTTCTCCAGACTACGTCCTACGAGTACCGTAGTCGTGCCGGCCTTAGCGAGACCCTCAGCCATGGCTCCGCAAAGTTCGCCAGTGCCGCCTATGATGACGGCGACTTTACCATTCAAGTTGAAAAGAGATTCTAGGAAACTGCTCATAAAAAACGGAACGCGGGGGTTTTCGCCCCGCGTATTCAAATAAGTTATGCTTTAGCGGACGACGCGAGCTCCGCCGCCACCCATGACCTTTTCGACTTCCTTAACCGTAACCATGGAGGTGTCGCCAGGAGTCGTCATTGCGAGAGCACCGTGAGCTGCCCCATAGTTTACAGCCTTGGCCGGATCGCCAGTGGAGAGGAATCCGTAGATGAGGCCAGAGGCGAAGCTGTCACCCCCTCCGACGCGATCCATGATTTCGAGCTCAGGATACTGGTTCGATTCGTAGAACTTCCCATCATGCCAGCAGATCGCGCCCCAGTCATTGACGGTGGCAGTCTTCACTGCGCGAAGCGTAGTCGCAGTCGCTTGAAAATTCGGAAACTCGGAAACCGCCTTTTCGATCATCGACTTGAAGGCGCCGATTTCGATCTTGGAAATGTTCTCGTCCACACCTTCGACCTCGAAACCGAGACAAGCTGTGAAATCCTCTTCGTTACCAATCATCACGTCGACATACTTTGCGATTTCGCGATTCACTTCCTGGCACTTGGCGTGACCGCCGATGCTTTTCCAGAGAGAAGGACGATAGTTCAAGTCGTAGGAAACTATAGTTCCATGCTTCTTGGCGGCCTTGACGGCCTCAATCACAAATGCAGGAGTCGTATCGGAAAGGGCTGCGAAAATTCCACCGGTGTGGAACCAGCGTACCCCGTCCTCGCCGAAAAGCTTTTCCCAATCTACGTCGCCCACCTTCATCTGGCTCGCCGCCGTCAAACCACGGTCAGGTACGCCTACAGCTCCACGGATTCCAAAGCCTCGCTCCGTGAAGTTTAGCCCATTGCGAACTTCACGCCCGAGACCGTCGTAAGGCTTCCACTGTATCCAGGAAGTGTCGACACCGCCCTGCATGATAAAGTCTTCGATCAAGTGGCCCACTTCATTATCGGCAAAAGCAGTGACTACACCAGCGCGGAGGCCAAAGCACTTGCGCATGCCGCGAGCGACGTTGTATTCACCTCCCCCTTCCCAGGCTCGGAAGCTCCGCGCCGTGCGCACGCGGCCTTCGCCGGGATCGAGTCGGAGCATAATTTCGCCTAGGGAGACGATGTCGTATTTGCAGGATTCAGCGGATTTGATTTCGATACTCATTTCTAAATTCTGGTAAGGTTTATGACTTGGCGTTTTGGAAGCTCTCTACTTTCCAAGGTTCTTCGTCGCACTCAACAGCAAGTTCATTGAATGCCTCGATTTCTGCGATCGAGAACAACAAACCACCGTTGGCCTCCGTCTTTGCAGCGGCTCCAGCTTCGATTTGTCCGGGGAGCAGACAGTTTTCGTTTCCGTGCCCCAACACATCGTCTATGACCGCCTTCACGTTGGCTGATTGGTCGCGACCTTTCGCGAAAGCTCCAGAGCTCATGGCGTCCGGGTGGATCACTTGGAAATAGAAGCAAGCGGTATGCTTTTCGTCTTCGATTTCCCAAGAACGATTGCGCACCGTCGGCAAGGATCCACCGATGAAGCCACCTACAATCTCGTTGATGAGGCTCAGGCCGTAGCCCTTGTGCGCTCCAAACGGAATCAGAGCTGCCGCTTCCTTCGGATTAGTAGTCGGATTCCCATCCTTATCCACTGCTGCGTTTGGCGGTAGCGTACCACCTTCGCGAGCGATCTGTTGAACGCGGCCCATGGCGATGACAGAAGTCGCCCAATCGATAACGATCGGGAAGCCAACCGCGTCGGTTGTCGGGAAACCCCAGCTGTGAGGGTTGGTGCCTAGCGTTGGGTATTTGCCCATGAATGGGACCACTTCTGCGAGGGCCGCAGTACAATTTGTGTAGGCAATGTAGCCACGCTTTGCGGCTTCCATCACGTATCCACCTCCCCAGAGGTAGTGGAATGCATTGTCAACCGAGACCTGACCGATACCGTACTTATCGGCGAGTTCGATACAAGTTTCGAGAGCTTCGTAGGCAGTCGCCTGCCCCAGCTTACGATTCGCGTTCCAAGTCTGGCTCGCCTCGAAACGTGTATCCAGTTTTTCGATCTTAGCGTTCGGAACGCAGCCTTGGGATCCGGAACCGAATAGATGATCAAGATGCAACGCCTTCAGAGCATTATGCGTACGAATTCCATGAGTGGAAGCGTAAGCTGAGAACTTGGCCGCATAGGCAGCTTCTTCTTCGTTGTATCCACGATGCTTGTACGCGGCTTCGACGAGGGCATTGTGGGTCGCCTCGGGTACGATCTTAAAAATTTCGCTCATAGGGGGAAAGTGGTAGAGAGTTCTGACTGAGACTAGCGGCGGCCTTTAGGCGGCCACGGTGCCTTGTTCGCTTGAGCTTCCGCAGGCATGTTCTTGAAGAAATTGAGCAAATTGCGCGTGGCCATGCCAGCTTGGCGTTGGACCGACTCGTGCGTGCGGGATCCGATGTGCGGCGTGATGACACAGTTCGGCGCTTTTAGCAGAACATGGTCGGCCGGCGGGGGCTCAACTTCCAGAACATCCGCTCCGTAACCGCCGACTTGGCCAGACTCCAGAGCGGCTGCCATATCCGGAGAGTTCACCAGTTCGCCACGAGCACAGTTCAGAATGACGACGCCCTTTTTCATGGTGGCGATGCTTTCCGCACAAACCATGTTTTCCGTTTCCGGCGATAGGTTGGTGTGCAGGCTGAGGATTTCCGCTTCCTTAAATACGTCTCCAACACTTTCGAAACGTTCGATGCCGTGCTCTAGGGCAAACTCTTCTGGCCAGTAGATATCGTAACCCACCACTCGAAGTCCGAACGCCTTAGCACGGGTGGCGACTTCTCGACCAATGCGGCCAAGACCGACGATCCCAATCGTCTTGCCCATGATTTCGTGTCCAGAAAGTCGCTTCCAGTTTCCGCTGCGAGTATAGTTCGCCTCTTCAACAAGATGGCGGAACAAGGAAAGCATGAGGGCAAAGGTGTGCTCCGCCACGGTGGTATGGTTAACTCCCGGGCAAAATGTGAGCGGCAGGCCAACCTTTTCAGTATGCGCCACATCGATCTTATCGAGGCCGATGCCATACTTGGAAATGATCTTCAACCGAGGAAGCGCCTTGTCGATGACAGCAGCGGTGATCGCGTCATCTCCGCAAATCATCCCGTCTATGTCGCCCACGAGCTCGAGCATACGCGCTTCGCTAAGAGGGCCGCGCTCGCGAATAATTTCGAAGCGGGAATCCTCGAGCATCTTGTGATGCGGGCCTGGAATATCCTGAAAGGATGTAGTTGTGAGAAGGATACGTGTCATATTTGTCTAGTGTAAGAATAAGCAGGGGCTATCGTAAGGTCAGTTTCTCGCCAATGTCCGCCACGAAGGAATCGAAGTCGGTGTAGGCGGCGAGGCGAGCGTTCACCTCATTGTAGTCTTCCTCCTCAACGAGGCCGGTGTCCTTTGCTAGCCCAATGATGTAGAGAGCAACACGGCGTGCAAATGCGAGACGACCTTCGGGACTTATCGAATAGAAACGGGCGCGCTGCTTGTAGCCAGCCGGTGAGTGGTCACCTAAGGAGCTCTTTTCCGAACTGCCGTTGGCAGCGAGGACATAAAGGAAGTTGTACTCGAACCAGTGCATATGGTCTGCGTTCGGCTTTAAGCCTTCAAGTGCCGCTCGGCATTCCTCGGGAGAACCAAATACGTTCGTGGCGAGATTTTCGAAGCGTAACGTAGCTTCGATAAATTCACGGGCCATGGAACGCTCCGAATCGGAATCGCTGAACGCACCTGAGACAGCTAGGTCAACCGTGAACTGGTACCAATCACGCCATAAAGCTTGGTCACCTTCATCGCTCGAGCTGGAGAGAGCTACACCCATCTCGTACGTGTAGCGACCGCTCGTCTTAATCTCAAGGTTGCCACCGGTGACCTCGCCCATGACTTGGTAGTTTTTCGAAGACTTGCCGGAACCAGAGTGAAAGCCGATGCTTACGCCAAACTCCTTGCATACTTGCCATTGACGTTCGATGAGCTCGCGTAGCTCAGCATTATCTGGATACGGCATGTTCTTTTGGAAACCGAAGGCCGGCGCTACGAAGTTGACTGGCATATCCATCGCTTCGCAAAGCGCGAGCATCACCGCTGTCGTTTCTGGAGTCGTCAATCCAGGCAACTCGTCAATGGAAAGCTCACGGAGATATTCGCGTCCCACTTGAGTCGTGAAAGCGGCGGCGCGAGCGGCGGCGTATTTGTCGTCGCGCACCTTCATCTTCAGCATCGAAGGCCAGACGTAACAAAGCAACGAATACAAATCGTGCTCTTCTACCGAAAGCCCCGTATCGGCCACGCGTTTTGCAACTGTACGAACGAGAACGTCTTCGATATTCTCCTCTACATAAGCCTTCTTGGCCTCGAAGCTCTCCGGCACCTCCGTAATCGCCAATTCGGGCGAGAGGTCGAAGGTAATGTAAGACGCGAACAAACAGCCTTGAACCAAGCGATCTTCGCGAACGTCAAACTTACCGCCAATGGGCTGATGATCCGCGTTGAAGCTCCAGTGAATACCATTGGCGTGGAAGCCGGTCTTGAGCTTGGCCATTACGCAGCCATGGCTCATGCCTTCCACAGATTGGCCTTGGTGACCTTCTGGCACGTTCGCGCCGATGAATGGAAACGGTACTGAATCAAGCGTATCGGCCAACATTGCATCCACGTCGAAAACCAACTCACGCGGGATCGAGTTTTGGTTGGCGGTTACGCCGATTCCGAGATTCGCCATAGCCCAGTCCACTCCCGGCCAATGCAAGGTAGTGAAACGGGCTCCTATTCCCAATGTGCTGCTGGATATGGATCCCCGAGCTGTGGGAAAGATCGCGCAATACTCGTCGTGCTCCTGGGCGAGGTTTTTGATACGGATTAGGTTTTCAAAACTAGCAGGGTAGTAAAACGCTCCCTCATACTGCAAACTTGGTTCGAGGGCGCAGTCGCTTACCGCCTGGGCAGTCAGCTTCCAAGCATGATCCCCTGTTGATGACTCCACTAGCAACCAGTCTCCTTGGCTCGTCCTAAAGTGGCTCCTGCTGTGCTCGGTTAACGGCTCGCCCGCAGCGATCGCGGCCGATAGGGCCTCCCAGTCTAGGCAAAAGTCTGGACTGACGCAGGGGTTGTCCTTCAAGCTCAGATCGTGCCGTAAAAGAAATTCGTTGATCGGTTTCATCGTTATTTCCGCTGCCGCCGCACGGTGGTTCCGCTCCCGGCTGCGTATCGCCTCCTAAAGAATGAGCTTCGACTCTAAGATCAAACCAAATCCCACTCGTGTTTGTTTATAATTATTAGTTATGCGTTAAATTTCATTTCGTTCTTCAAATGTCAGCTGGACGCCCTAACGATCAGCTTCGGCTGCACCATGATCGCTGGGCCGACCTCATGCTTTTCCTGTCCTCCGATCAACTTTTCAATCAGTCCAACCGACTTTTCGATCAATTCCGCTACATTCTGACCAACAGTTGTTAGGGTGGGCTCGCACCATTGCCCGATTTCAAGGTTGTCGAATCCAACTACCGAGAAATCCGTTGGAATTTCGTAGCCCCACTCTCGAATAGCCTTCATGGCACCAATCGCGACGCGATCGTTCAGAGCGATCACCCCCCTAGGGGGACTCTCAAGTTGGAGCAGACTTTGAGCGAGGTCGTATCCGTATTCGTAAGACCAGTCCCTGCGATCGTCGATCTTGATAGAGAGAAACGATTTGTCCCAATCCAAGCGGAGGCGTTGAGCTGCTTCCTTAAGACCGTCGATACGCCGGGATCCATAAATCGGATCGCTCTCCAAGCCGAGTAAGGCAAATGATTCATGCCCCCGCTGCTGGAGATGCCTCAGCGTTAGGCCCATTGCAGCATGCCGGTCGACGTCTACGCTGGGAAGAGGGATGTCTTTCAAGGAATCGACGGTTACCACTGGTACCGACTCCCGGACCAGACGCGCCAAGATCGGATCGTCCTGAGCTAGGCCGGATCCGATCAATATAACACCGTCAACCCGAAGGGATAGAAAGTGGTTGATAATATCTCGCTCCGCCTCCGGCAAACCAGAGGTGATTTCCATAACTGCTCGGAGCCCCCTCGAGCGAAGACTCTCCTGCAGAGACGAAATTTTTCGGGCGAGGATGGGCGACTCGATCTCCTGAAAACAGACTCCGATCAAGCCCGTTTTCGCGCCCTTTAGGCTGCGGGCCATCATGTTCGGCTGGAAGCCGAGCCGATGCATTTCGGACATGACTCGCTCCCGCGTGTCTTCATGAACTCCCGAGTGCCCGTTGAGGATTCGTGAAACCGTCCAGCGCGAAAGGCCCAGATACTTGGCGAAATCGCCAACCGAACGGATGTTATTTTCTTCCTCGTTGGGAGCAGGCATTTTTTTCGAGAACTATAGGTCTAGAAGATTAGGCAACCACATGGAAAGCTGCGAAACATAGGTGATCAGCATCAAGCCAACGAACATGGCGATGAAGAACGGGATCATGTAAGGAGTAACCTTCGCGATGGTCGTCTTACCCACTCCACAGCCGAGAAACAGGCATGTGCCGACCGGCGGGGTGCAAAGCCCGATACAAAGGTTTGCGATCAAGATGATGCCGAATTGCACATCATCGATACCTAGCTGGCGAGCGATCGGCAGGAATATGGGCGTAAAGATCAGAACAGCTGGCGTCATGTCCATGAAAGTGCCCACGAACAGCAGCAGCAAGTTGATCATAAGCATGATCACTAGCGGATTGTCGGAAATTCCGAGCAGCGCAGCCGAGACCGTTTGCGGGATGTTGGCGATAGTCATGATCCACGACATGCCGGCGCTCGCCCCAATCAGGAGCATGATAACCGCGGTAGTGACGCCCGACTGCAACAAGATGTCCGGCAAGTCCGCCAGCTTCACTTCCCGATAAACGACAACCGAAAGCAGAAAGGAGTAGGCAACTGCGATTGCCGATGCCTCGGTCGCAGTAAAAACTCCTCCAAGAATACCACCGATGACTATCACTAAGAGCAACATGCTCAGCATCGCTCTTTTGCAGGAAACCAGAATTTCTTTGAAACTCGAGCGATCGCCTGCCTTGAGCTTATTTTTGGTCGCTACGATGTAGCAAACGACCATAAGCAACAGGCCGATCAAGATCCCGGGCAACAATCCCGCCATGAACATGGCAGCAATGGAAACGGATCCCGACGCTACCGCGTAGACGATCATGATGTTGCTCGGAGGAATGAGCAGGCCAGTGGTCGCAGCAGTCGTGGTGATCGCTACGCTGAATTCGTTGTTGTAGCCCTTTTGCTTCATTTCAGGCAGCATAAAACCACCGATCGAAGTCACGGCCGCAGCCGCGGATCCAGAGATCGAGCCAAACAGCATACAGGTGAAGGTATTCACATAACCAAGACCGCCTGGAAAACGTCCCATCAGCGCAGCTGCAAAATCCATAAGCCGACGGGCCATGCCGCCCTTCCCCATCAAGAGGCCTGACAAAATGAAAAACGGGATTGCCAAGAGGGCAAAGCTATCGATGCCGTTTGCCATTTTGGACGCGACCATGAGACTCGGGTCATGGCCGTCAGCAAGCATCGCCAACATAGACGCCAAAGCGATCGCAACCGCGATCGGAACATTCATGAAAAGCAGTACCGCGAAAACGGATACAAGGATGAGGATGACTTCGATCATCGGGCAGCCCCCTCTCCTTCTTTGCCTTCGACCGGAGCAAGACAAGCCTCGAAGAGATGCTCCAACAAGAAGATCACCATAAAGACGCCACTAACTGGCAACGCTGCATATTCCCACCACTTAGCGATAGGCAAAGCAACCATGGTTTGTCCTGATTCCATGGTATTTCGGACAAGAGCCCAGCCTCCCACTCCGAAGACGAGAACCGCAAAGGCCAAAGTTATAAGTGCTCCTACCACCGCGTTCAACCTTCCTGCGGAGGGGTGAAGCTTTCCCGCAAAATAGTCCAAGCCCAGGTGAGCCTTCATGCCAAAAGCCACGCTCGCCCCAAACAAGGATACCCAAACTAATAACAGACGGGCGAGCTCTTCGCTCCACTTCGCTTGCTGCCCCAGAGCATAACGCGAAATGACTCCCCAAAGCACGTCAAACACAAGCAACGCCATGAGGGCGATCACCACCCATTGCAGCACTTTCGTCAGCCCCTTACGAACAGCGATAGCACCTTCCAGTAGTTGATTATTGGATGCGCTCATTACTCTTGGGCCGCTTTGATCTTGTTTAGCCAAGGCTCGACAGGCGTTCCATTCAATGTGGCAGCGATGGGGGCGCAAGCCGCTTGAAACTCCGCTGGATCGCAGTCCACTATTTCCACACCCGCTGCCTGAACCTTTTCCAGAGACTCGACCGTCTTTTCCGCCCAGAGAGCACGCTGGAAGACAGAGGATTCATCCGCAGCAGATTGCAGCCACTCTTGCTCCTGCGGGCTGAGCGAATTCCAAACCTTGTAGCTGATCATCAGCAAATCCGGCACCCGCGTGTGGGCGTCCGGAGTGAAGTACTTGCTCACCTCGAAATGTCGGCTGGAGTCGAAACTAGGCGGATTGTTTTCCGCACCGTCGACCACACCTTGCGCCAGCGCCGAGTAGAGTTCACCCCATGCGATCGGAGTTGGCGATCCACCCATGGCCTCGATCATGGCAATTGCCATGCGGCTGTTCTGCACGCGGATTTTCATTCCCACCAAATCCTTAGGGCTGCGAATCGGCTTATCCGTGCTGTAGAAATTGCGGCTGCCGGAGTCATAATAACATAGCCCATGCAAACCGAGCGAATCTCCCGCGCTCAAGAGGTCCCGACCTATGTCTCCATCGAGTACACCCCAGTAACTCTCATGATCGTTGAAGAGATAGGGAACGCCGAAAACGCCCATTTCCGGAATGAAATTTTCCATAGCAGCCGTCGAGGTCTTGGTCATCGCTAGTACCCCGCCTTGGAGTTGTTCGATACACTGTACTTCGGAACCGAGCACGCCGCTTGGGTATATGTCTATCGTCATGCGTCCGCCTGACAGCACTTCCAGGCGCTCTTTCATGTGCACCATCCCGACGTGAACTGGATGCGTCGTATCGAGCCCGTGTGCGAGCTTTAGCACCCGTCCGCTAGCAGCACCCCCTCGGTCGGAAGCAAGAAAGGAAAAGACCACGCTACTGACGAGTACTCCTAACAGGAGCCCAACAGCGAGGAAGGAGATAGATTTTCTATCCATAAGAAGGTTTTTAGAAGGGGAAAGGGATTCTTGAGAGCTTTCCAAGCTTTGATAGGAGCTCGATTGGGTCGGAGAAAATCACACAGGAGTTAGTAAGCAACGTAAAACTGTTCAGGCCTCTGCGGAGCTAACGAGCTCAGAGCACCTAGCATCCCGTCAGAGTGGATTCCCCCACCTATCCGTCTTAGAGCCCGTGTTCATGAGTACATTGTCCATGCGAAGTCCTTTCACGTACTGCAGGACACTCGGCTTCTCGGCCCCCTCGAACTGACAATCGATCAAATGCACATCGCTGATAGGCGTGTGAGCGTACCCTTTGAAGTAGAGTGGATACTTGCTTTTCCGGCTAACGAGCCGGCGAACGACCACGTTGCGAACGACGGGGGCGAAATCGCCAGCGTCGCCCTCTTCGTAAACGAAGTTCACCTTGATAACGGAGTCTTTCACTACCCCGACCTCCACATCACGAACGAAGATGTTCTCGATGAGGCCGCCTCTGATGGAGTTGGTCTTGATCCTCAAAGCTCGGTCCAGGTTGGGGCTGCTCATTTCGCAGTTCTCTACAAACACGTTGCGAACACCACCGGAAATCTCGCTGCCGATCACTACTCCGCCGTGCCCGTCAACCATGCGGCAGTTACGCACAATTATGTTCTCGGACGGTACATTGACGCGACGACCGTCGTTGTTACGTCCAGACTTAATCGCGATGCAGTCATCTCCCGTATCGAAATGACAATCTTCGATCAGCACGTCCTTACTGCTTTCGGGATTGCAGCCGTCGTTGTTAGAACCGTGGCTGACCACCGTGACGCCGCGAACCGTCACGTTGCGACAAAGGACGGGATGGATCTCCCACATCGGCGAGTTGATAACGGTGACACCCTCGATCAGCACATTCTCGCAGCGGTACGGCTGGATGAAGTTTGGCCGCAAGAAATCTCCCTCGCCGAACACTCGCTCCTCGACCGGCACGTGGTCGCGGCCGTATTCAAAAAGTCGATTACGACCGGGGATTTGCTTGGAGCCTCCGGGAGCCGACTTGACGTTCCACCCCAGCCAGTTTTCCAAGGTCGCCTGACCATCGAGCGTCCCTTTGCCCGTGATCGCGACATTCTTTTGCTCGAAGGCATAAACCAACGGCGAATAATTGTAGAGCTCCACGCCTTCCCAACGGGTGAAAACCGCTGGCAGGTAGTCCGCCGATACAGTGCTGAACTTCAAAGTCGCGCCTTCCTCGAGGTGTAAGTTGACGTCACTCAACAAGTGGATCGGCCCGGTATGGTATGTGCCCGCCGGTACCACGACCCTTCCTCCACCTGCTTTGTTGCAGGCTTTGATTGCCTTGCCGATCGCCTCGCCAGAGCCACCCATGACACCCTCCTTCGCTCCGTACTCTCGTATGTCGAATTCCCGATCCGGAAAGGTAGGTGCTTCAATGCGTCCGAGGATTTCATCCGCGACTAGCCACTCGTAAGCTTCGTCCTGCGATACCTGCAGCCGCTCGGTATCGTCATTAGCGACGCAAGTGATCGCCGCTAGAGCTAAAGCCCAACCAAACAACAACTGACCAATATTCATTCCTCTCATAAGTTAATTCTCCTCAAGCATCTCCGCGATTTGCAACCCAGCCATTAAGAAAGGCCCGATCCCCTTGGGATCGTTGGCGACGACAGGTTCGCTCATGTAATACTCGTAGCTTCCGTCGCGGCCAAAACCGAGACCTGCAACGCGACATAGGTGGTCCAAGCTCGTTGTCCCGTCCGCATGCACGCGAACAAATTCCTTCAACATTCCCGAGAACGCTTTTTCCGCTGCCGCTTCAAAGCTCTGATCTAGCCAACCATGATTGACGCCTTTGGCTAGCATGTAAGTGAACATGCTGCTCGCCGAGGATTCCGGATAGTTTCCAGGAGAGTCCGGACGATCAAGTATCTGGTACCAAACTCCTTTCTCAGGATCCTGCACTTTCACCAACGCTGGCGCCAAGTCATTTAAGATGCGGAGCAACTCTGCGGCCTCTTCAGATTCTGCTGGAAGCATCTCTAGCGTATCCACCAAAGCCATTGCGAACCAACCAAGACCCCGTCCCCAGAAATAAGCTGAGCGCCCCGTTTCCGGATCTGCCCAATCCTGTTGGCGAGACTCGTCCCAAGCATGCCAATACAAGCCAGTCTCTGGGTCGCGTAGTTCATCTTCGCATACAATAAACTCATGCACCGCTTCCGCCACGTGCTCAGAGTTGTTGTAAACCTGCTCGTAACCCACCATGAAAGGAATCCCCATGTAAACGCCATCAAGCCAAACTTGCCAAGGGTAGCGCTTCTTGTGCCAGAAAGCGCCGTTCTTCGTACGCGGATGCTCTTCGAGCTGCTTGCGCAGATGGTCCGCCGCTATACGATAGCGTTCTTCGCCAGTAGCCGCGTGAAGTTCCAGCAACATCTTCCCCGAGTTGATCTGGTCGATGTTGAAGCTATCAAAACTATAAGTCTCCACTTCGCCATCTGCTTTGATATAGGAAGAGATGACTGATTCCGCCCAGTCCAAGTAGCTCTGCTCTCCTGTGGCCTCGCCCAAGTCGTGGACCGCTTTGGAAATGAGTCCTGTGGTGTAAGTCCATCTCGCGAAACGTTCCGCTTCGGGATCGTACTCACCTAACGACAATGTATCGCCCCGACGCTTCAAGATAGAGTCTCCCATTCGCTTGGTCCAATAGAGAGCCTTCTCGGCATCTAACGGTCCTGCCTTTTCAGACATACCCATACTTGAATACACGGTAACCCTTGGAGTAATCGTAAGCTCCCGGGCCGTCTTTTCTAGGTAGGCCACGAACTCGTCTCGAGTCTTTATTCCACCTGGTTCTTTCGACCACGCAGCAAGGAACGCATACTCAATTCCCTTCACTCGCTTTTCGAAAACAGCCAGGTCGTTATGCTCGTCTTCGGCAAACTGATCGAGGTCCTTGTTCCTCAGAAGAATCGCCATACCTAGGTCGCTACCATCCAAAGACTGAGCTCCCCAAGTCGCTAGGTAAGTGAAAGCCTCGCCGGTAATGTCGGTGCTCCCCTTGAGAAGCTCTGTACCCTCGTGCTTGACGAGACCCGCGCAGAGATTGCCAGCTTGGTCCGAGGGGCGCAATCGCACCCAAGTCAATCGACTACCGGCATGTATCGAAAAATCAGCTACAAGATCCATCTTGGGTTGGTTCGAACCCTCCCATCCATGGTAGGTCGCTCGAAACTGGCTAAGGACAGGACCGTTCTCCAAAATCTCGCAACCGAGCTTTTCAGTTTGAGAAATCCGCTCCGCTTTGCCATCGACCCAAAGTCCATAGCCGCCCGATCCCAAGGACGGGCCGACCTTTAAGATATCCATCCCCCAATCGGCTGGTTCGTGGTAAGAATCGAAACCGTCCTGACCGACATCCTGAAGAACCAGCTCATCGGTCAGCTTGCCAAATATGTCGAAGCCGTTTCTCCAATCTAGGTAAAAGCGGTAACCCACCTTATCACTTTCCCATCCCGGCCCCTCGTAGCGAATGAACCACGAGTGGTCCGTGTGCTCGGGGGGCGTCTCCATCGACTGCACATTCTCGAACTGGCCGCCGATGTATTCGCGCCCTTCCCACTGACCTCCCGTTTTACGGGATATTTCCGCCTGAGTACGTTGCTCGAAACCAGTCGGTTTCTCGGAAGCCAGCTCGATTCGCACAGACTTCTGCTCGACGGGTTTGAAATCCAAAAGCACACTGAGCGTATCAGCCGTACCATCTCCGCTCCTGTCCCACGCTTGGGCTGGGACGGGCGCGTCACCTACGAAAGCTTCGAGCCCTTCAGCAGCGTGATCTCCCAGCGTCAAACCGAGGTCGACTAAACGCAAATCGACGACCTCGTCGACGCGGCGCGTCTTCGTGGAGTTTTCCACTTCCACTCGGGCGAGCGGCTCTTGTTTTGCGCAGCCTAAGACGGCTAGGCCTAATCCAATCGAGAGTGTGATAGCTGGTTTCATATAAAGACTAAGGTTCTCATAACCCGTAAGAACAGCGGCTAAACCCGCCTTTTCACCAGGTTTACCGAGCGGTTCATCGATGATCATCACAATTCGAATACTTCAAACCGTATCTCCAAACTGCCCGTCCGAGTAATTGATATTCGTAGGTTAAGGTGTTGGATTGGCGCTCCGAGACGACTCGTTCGTCGATCATGAGCGCCAACCCGACACCAAAAACAAAACGACAGTGTCATTCTAAAATAATACTGAGATAAAAGCGGGAGAGGAACTCCCCTCTCCCGCTGCAAACTAAAAATCGAATATATCGCTCGTATACAACCTGTATAATGCCGTGGCCTTAGAACTTGCCCTTGACTCCGACGGTCCATTGGACGCCGAAACGCTCTTCACGCTCAAGGACAAATTTACGCTCGCCGGCAGCGTTTGCCAGGAAGTACCCCTGACGGTGAGGAGCCTCGTTTAGATTACGGGCGTTCACGAACAAAGCTGCCCTGTCGCTAAACTTGTATCCAAAATCGAAGTCCAGCGACTTGCGCTCTTCGCGGAAGAGACCCGAGGAGACGGTTCTGCCATCAGCAAAGGTGAAGGAGCGAGACGAACCGCCGATTTCATCGCCACGAATGTTCCAACGAAGCTTGATATCAACGGGACCACGTTCGAAAAGGTAGCCGTAATTGATGGTCTTCTTCGCGAAGTCATCGAAGTTATTATCGAAATCAGAGGCCGCCGTACCACCTTCTGCATTGGTGGAAAGGAAGGTACCGTTCGCGTAGATGCTGGATCCTCTCAAGAATTCCGTAAAGAGATCCAAGTCTTGCTTCCAGTTCACTTCGAGGCCTTCGATCGTCGCATCAGCTACGTTCTCAGAAATCTCTAACCGGTAGTTGAATTCACCGTTCAAGGCTTCGTCTTCCAGTCCGTAAGTGTCTATGTCAGACTGTGTAATAGCGGCTCCTGTGACGAACGCCGGCAGCCCCCACTTTTCCGCATCAGCTGCAGTAAGCTCACGATTGATCCGACTAATGAAGTTCTCCATCTTGTTCTGGAAAACCGATACAGAAAAGACGCCAGTATCATCATAATAGTACTCAGCTGTAATATCTATATTGTCCGATTCGCGCGGCAAGAGACCGGGATTAGCGACCTCAACTATGCCGAATGTATTGTCAGGATTGTTAGCTACCCAGTCTGCGTCGTTCGGATTCGAAGTGCTGCCTAACCATGGAGCATCGTATTCGGTTGGAGTATACATAGCTCCGAAATCCGGACGTCCAATAGTATTCGCGTAGCTGAGACGTAGCAGAAACTTGTCATTCACATCATACTTAAGATGTACGCTTGGATGAAATCCGTCGTATCCATCTTGGACCGCTGTCGTTTCGAAACCGTAGTCAAAGCGACTCCTAACATAGTTATTGGCACTGCCAATAACAGGAATTGCACCACTCACCTTGGTATCTTCGTAGCGCGCTCCTGCGAGCACCGAGAGGCGGTTGTCCAGGAATTCGAACTTTGCCATGGCATAGGCCGCATCGATGTCTTCCTCCATTTCAAACCATTGACCATCCGCATGGTTGATCGCGTAGGTTTCATCGTACGTCCAGTCGGACATGTTGTTAGTGAAGATGTCGTAGAGCTTGTTCGCGCTGGGCCAATCGATGCCACCGTAGCCAAACCCGGGAGAATTACCGGAGAAGACCTCATCCTTGAAGTCACTGAGCCAAATGCGCTCTCCGTCAGTATTGTATCCGTTATACACATACTGTAGGCGATGCTCGACTGCTTCACGCTCTTGACGAGAAGTGCGAACGCCGAACTGAAAGTAGCCTTGAGTCTCGCCCAAACTGAAATTGCGACGTGCGTTAAGGCGGAACCCAGAGATCCGGTCTACCGCATCCTTCGGTTGGTCGCGAGTACGGCGAAGCTCGAAGCCGTCCAAGTTGATACCAGCGTTGGGAAGCTCGTTCATGTCGGAGTCGTACACGGTGATGTCGGAATACGCGTTCATGTTTCCGTTACCCTGATCGAACTCGACGTATTGGTTGTCTTGGCGCTCCTGAACTTCCCAAGTAGCCATGAATCCGCGATTCGCGCTGTCGTAGTGGTTGGTCGCCTCAGACATGGTGTATCCATAGTCGATATCCCATTGCCCCTTGTGGTGCTTCATACCCGCATCGATATGATAGGTATTGCCATACTTGCCGCGGAAGGAGCCCCCGTAGTACAAACCATTCGACTGTCCGAAAGTATACGAATTATCGCTTAGATCTTCTGTAGACCCGTTGTATCCAGCGGGCATTTCGTCCGCCTCTAGGTTCGCAGCCCTCCAGCCTACGTTGCGGTTGATGAAGGTAGAGTCGTAATAGTTCACCTGCCCCTTGAGCGTGAACATCGTGTCATCGCTGACCTTGAAGTCCATATTGGCAGAGAACGACTCGCGGGAGGTCTTCTTCGGACCATCCTGCACTTCGAGGCGCTTGAAGTAGATTTCGTCGACATCGCCTTCCGGTGACGTTTCCCACTCTCTCCAACGAAAACGCTGCTGAACGTTAAACATGTTAGACTGCTTGTAAGTTAAAGCCAGACCGAGGCGGTCTTCCATGAATACATCAGAGTAGTTAAGTTCGACACCGGGCAGAACCTTACTACGCTCCGCGTCGGCATTCCAACCCGGCGTTGAGCCGAGCGAAGTTTCTTCACTATTGAAGTTGAGAGAGACCTTGTAGTTGAACTGCTTACCCAACGCGAAGGCGTTCTTGCTGACGAGGTTGACTGAACCTCCGATAGCGTTGGCTGACATGTCTGGTCGGGGAAGCTTGGAGACTTCCAAGTGCTCAACATTGGCGAGAGATACCTGCTCGAGCTCGAAGGCACGAATCTTACTACCCGAACCGGCGCTCGCCATCTGAGAACCGTCAACCGTGACCTGCGTGAACGCAGGGCTCATACCACGCATCTTGATCGAACGAACGTCCGCTGCCACGTAGTTTACAGATACACCCGGCAAATTTTTCAGGTACTCGCCGATGTTGCCTTCCGCTATCTCGCCGAAGGCGTCTGCATGCTGAACCGAGATCAGATTGTCGGAGCGGCGCTGCTCGTTAAGAGCCATAGCGTTGGCGTCGTAGTTTTCACTTCCGTCAATTTCGAAAGCATCCAACTCGAAGACGTTCTCTTCGTCTGTACCCTCCGCGATGCGCCTCGAAACCATTAGAATGTCGCCACTCGAGCTGACACCGGAGTCAACTGAGACGGATACGGATTGCCCCCGCATGCCCACATAATCGGCGGAGATCGTGTACTCACCGTTGGGGACGTTGGAGAATCGGTAGACGCCATATTCGTCCGTTGTAGTTTCTCGACCGGTCTCATCGATCGTAACAACCGCATTGTACACGAGCTTGCCAGTAGTCGCATTCTTTACCTGCCCTCGAATAGAGCCAGTAGACTGCGCAAAGCCGGTCGCGATCATCGCGAACGATAGCAGGAATAGCGGAACGTAGCGAAACGCCGCACGTGAGGCACGGCAAGCAGCCGCACACAGGGTAGGTTTTTGGTGGTTAGACATCATAGGTTTGAGTTCACTTTAGGGTGCCTAACCCAACACGTGTGTGCTTTAAGGGGTAAAAAAAGGCCCGAAGCTGGGCGTGGGGTATAGGCGAGGTAGGATGAAATTTGTGCTAAATCGATAAACCTGTGTCAAACAGTTTTTTTGGTGCCAAATCAACCCAGCATTTTCCTCCTAACACGTGCGTGTTTGTTTAATTTCTAAACAAACTAATTTCTAAATATGGCCCTAACCAACCACCAGATGGTCCATTTCGTTCGAGATTCTGACGATAAGCCAGCAAATCGAAGGTGCTGAGACGCACTTTCACTAGCACGTGTTGTTTGAAGGATGAAGCCCTTGGAAGGGAGCACACTAAAAGGGCGCTTTCGAGGAAGCTTTAAACCGTACAAAACGTTCTCCGAGACGATACTCGAGTTCCGTTCCCACGCAATGGAGGCACAGCCTTTTCAGCCCCTTTTTCGTGACCAGCTTGTTTTTCTGAAAGTCGCCATAAGTGCGATCTCCCACAATAGGAATATGCCGTTTCGAGGTTTGGATACGCAGCTGATGGGTACGACCCGTAACGGGCATCAACGTCAACCGACACATAGGAGGCATCCCCGGAACAGGCTCAACCTTGACCAGCTTCGTTTCCGCGCTCAAGCCACCTCCCGTGGACGCGCGCAAACCGCCTTGGGCTTTCTTTACAGAAATTCGATCCTTCCACAAAGGAGGACCGCTGCGTGGCGAGCCGAACACCAGCGCTTGGTAGGTCTTCTTAACCTTTTTAGACTCGAAGGCTTTTAACACCGCGGTCGCGGTCGTCTCCGCAAGCGAGAGCAGCACGATGCCCGAAGTCGCGGAGTCGAGGCGATTCAGCAAGAAGAGTTCGGTGCGCACTTCCCTTTCTGTATCCAAAATTTGGTAGGCCTGCCGCTTTTCGTCATAAACAGCATTCACAAGAGCCTTCGCCTGGTCCGCTTTCTTATTCGGATGCGAAAGTACTCCCGAAGCCTTTTCGACTGCCAACAAACCGTTTGCGTCACAAGAAAGCAGCGTCACTCCCCTCGCCCACGGCAGCCGTTTTGCAATCGTCGCAAAGTCCATCAAGCCTATCCCTAACTACCGAGAAACCGAGCAAGCCGCCTCTGCACATTTCACTCCATCGAGAGCCGCGGACACGATTCCACCCGCGAAACCTGCGCCTTCCCCGCAAGGATAAAGTCCCGGCACCTCTGGATGCTGCAAGCTTTCATCATCTCGCGGGATACGTACTGGCGAGCTTGTTCTCGTTTCGAACCCGATCAAGCAAGACTCCTCTGTAAGGTATCCTTTCATTGAGGCTCCGAATTGCTCGAGCCCCTCTTTCATACGCCATGCGATGAAACCCGGCATTAGTTCCTGCAGGGGGCAACTTGTTAGCCCCGGAAAGTAGCTCGACTTCGGCAAGCTGGAGGAAATCTTCCCTTTTAAAAAGTCGGTCACTCTCTGCGCTGGAGCCTTCTGCGCACCACCTCCCGACCTCGATGCCAAAATTTCCAATTCCTTTTGGAATGCCAGTCCGGCTAAAATTCCATGCTCCGCCTCGAATTGCTGCGTATCCTCGGGCTCCACGGTGACCACCAAGCCTGAGTTCGCAAAAGGAGAATCGCGGCGAGCCAAGGACATGCCATTGACCACCACTTCATCGTTCTCCGTGGCCGCAGGCACGATGAATCCACCCGGACACATGCAAAACGAATGCACGCCACGCTCTTTGATTTTAGTGGCGAGACGATACTTGGCCGCCGGCAATATCCTCGGACGCTCCGTTCCACGATCGTAGTGGTATTGGATACTGTCTATTAGAGATTGGGGGTGCTCGATACGCACACCCACAGCAAACGGCTTCTGCTCAAGGCGAATATTCTCGCTGTGTAAAAGCCGATAAATATCTCGGGCGCTGTGACCTGTCGCGAGGACCACGCCTTCTCCTTGAAATTCGCGCCCATCTCGCGAGCCCACTCCAACTAGCTTTCCATCCGCTGAACGCAGAAATCGCGTGACCCGCGTGTCGAAATAAACCTCGCCACCCGCAGCTAAAATCGACTCTCGCATCGCCCGCACGACGTTCGGCAATAGGTTCGACCCGATGTGAGGATGGGCATCTGTCAAAATGCGATGCGGAGCCCCGTGGGCCACCAGAGTTTCGTATACGAAACGAACTGGTCCTCGCTTGGTCGCTCGCGTGTAAAGCTTGCCGTCTGAGAACGTTCCCGCCCCGCCTTCGCCGAAGCAGTAGTTGGAGTCCTCTACAACGCGGCCTTCACGCATGATTGGAGCCAGGTCAAAGCGACGTTTGATCGCATCCTTCCCTCGCTCCAGCAGGACAGGCCTCCAGCCGAGCTCGATTGCGCGCAGGGCAGCAAACATACCCGCGGGTCCACTTCCGACAATCACTAACCTGCGAACGTTTTCGCCCAGCTTCGCGTAGCTAGGTTCCAGAACAGGATCTTCCGGGAGAGGACCCGAAACTGAGATTTCGAGCCGCAACTGGATCTTCACGGGAGCCTTGCGGGCGTCGATTGAGTGCTTTCGAAGACGAATGTCCTCGATTGACTTTGGATGAATCTTGAGCTTCCGAGCAGCCTTCTTCTTCCAGATCTCGACGTCCTCCGACTGTTCCAGCGGGAGCACAATGTCTACGGTTTGAATCTGCGGCTTACTCATCTGCAAAAGCCTGATAGCAACAGCCTTCCCCTGTTCAATCGAATAAAAAGCAGGATTGGACAAAGAACTTTGGGCGCTCGCCTTTTTTCGGGAATAAAACAACCTCTGAAAAGCTCACTAGTCGGCAAAGGAACAACTCTCCCGTCTTCAAAGCACTTACACGATGCCGCCTGAACTCCAAACGGTCGTCGACGACCACTATCAAAATCTTTACCGCTTCGCCATGAGCCTAACTCGCTCGAGCGACGATGCCTGGGACCTTACGCAAGAAGCATTCCTTCGCCTCGCAAAAAAGCGCTCTTCGATCCGGTCCACCGCAGCGATCAAGTCGTGGCTATACACCACTCTTTATCGCGAGTTTCTAAGAGTGGCAAAACGCGGCTCTCGATTCGATTCTTGGGAAGAAGCCGCACCCGTCGAGAAAGTTGATAACGGGCCTGCCGACCAAGTTAAAGCGACCGAGGCCCGCGACGTCATGGAGAGCCTGTTGGAATTGAAAGACGGCTACCGCCAAGTCGTATCCCTCTACTATCTAGAATCCTACTCCTACAAAGAAATCGCCAGCATTCTCGAAATCCCAATCGGCACGGTGATGTCCCGGCTAGCGCGAGGGAAGGAAATGCTTCGCGCCCAGCTCACCAAGCCCAAAACAACAGAAACAATCGTCTCCTTCTCAGACGAAAAGAGAAAGACTTTTAATGGATAAGCAGGAAGCAAAACTAATTCTCAGCAGCTATACCCTCGGAGGCGAACCCGCAAACGACGAGCGATTTGACGCAGCAAAAAGTCTTGCCGAGTCGGATAAGGAACTTGCAGCGTGGTGGGAATCCGAAAAGAAAACGGACCGTATCCACAGCCGTTCAATGCGAAGCTTCGAAGTCCCGCCTGACCTCCACTCAGCCTTGAAAATGACCTTGGCTGAGAGAGAACGGAAGCGCATCCGCTTCGCCGTGGCGCGCAAATGGTTCTCTATAGCGGCCGCTTTTGTCCTCTGCTCGTACGTTTTTTTCGAATACGGAATAGACCGAAGCGACGACTACACCGGGCCACTTGCCGAACGCGCTTACAACTACTCGGTTGACGGGCCACGCCTCTCTTACTTCGACCGCGATACCAGCAAGCTTCAGACATGGCTAGTCGACAACGGCTTCGAGCTCCCGTCACAGCTTCCACCTAAGCTTCTGGCCCTGGAAGGCATTGGCTGTCGTCCCCTAGACTGGTCTCAAGAAAAGGTGGCGTTGATGTGCTTCGACGCCGACACCGTCTACCATCTTTTCATCGGCATGAAAGACGATTTCCCAGAGTTCGAAGCGTCCGAGAATATTGGATACGCGCAAAAAGGAAACGGCTGGACAGTAAGCAAATGGAAAGACCAAGACTATCTCTTCGTCCTCACCGCCAAGGCCACAGTCGATGAAATGTCCCAATTCCTCGCGAGCTACGCGCCTGGCACTGGCCCGGCAGCAGCTTTCCAATAACGGACATCAAGCTTCCAAACGTCCTTAAAAGAGCTCACCCTGAGAGTAGCGCTTCAAAGCTTCCGCGTGATGGCTTTTCATTTCCATCTCTTCGAGGATCCTGCAAAGAGCGTCCACATCAAGAGTGCCCGTATCCAGTTCCTCTCCATCATGGTGAGTTAGGTTGAAGCCGATAATCTTACGGTTCAGGTCCATCCGATCCTTCAAAGTTGGCAAAAGCTCACGGAAACGAGGGGGCTTGATTTCTGACACATTCGCGATGACACCATCGATATCACCGTATTCGATTAACCACTTCACCGCCGTTTTGGGGCCACAGCCTGGCACGCCTGGGATATTATCCGAGGTGTCTCCAATCAAAGACAGGTAGTCCACCATCTTGGATGGTGGCAGCCCCCATTTTTCCTCGACCCCCGCTGGGTCAAGCTCGCGCCAGCCAAGTCGAGGATTGGCCGTAGGAGGGGGTAGCAGGAGGTGAATACTCTCCGTTACGGTTTGAGCGAAGTCCTTGTCGGCGCTTACGATTTGCACCTGCGAGTGAGGTTCCTTCGTCACGAGTCGCGTCGCGTAAGCAGCTAACAAATCGTCGGACTCCACTCCATTTAGTTCGACCAGCCCGAAACCCATCGCACGCGTGAGTTGTTTGATGATAGGGATTTGTTTCTCGAACTCCTCCGGCGCCTCACCCCGATTCGCTTTGTAATCCGGCAGAAGGTCCAGTTTCTCCTGGGCTCCGCCGAGATCGAAAAATACCGTTACGTAGTCAGCTTTCTGATCGTCCATGAGTTTCCACATCGAACGTACCCAACCATACAGAGCATTGGTCGGGAAACCGTCAGACCGACGCAATTCCTTCACCGCGTAAAAAGCGCGGAACGCCATGTTGAAGCCATCAATCAAGAGGTATTTCGCCATGTCGCAGCGAATGCCAGTCCCCCCTCCAAATCAAACCCAAAGAGCCTCTTCTCTAAGAGAGGATGAAGGATATTACCCACGCCTAATTTTGTCTCAAAAATCCAGTTAGGTTATCGGGGGACGATGAACAAACGGGGGGAACAGGCCCTCATAACAAGAACCGCCTATGAGAGACTTAAAATCTACCCTTTCCTTCCATTCCGCCATTGCAACGACGGCAACCGCTTCCGGGCTTCTCTTCATGGCCCTACCAGCTTTAGCAACCACTCGCGATAGCTTGAGCTCCAGCCTGGGACTGTCCGGACAGCTGAGCTTGTGGGTTCTCGTTGGCGTTTTGATCGCTGGCATCCACGGCCTCGTTTACTCAATGTCGGTCAAGAGAATCGCCCGTCCGTTCCAGAAGCTGGCTACTAACGCCACTCTCTGCGAGCAAGGCTTTGCCTTCAAGACTCGCAGTAGTTCCAAGGAAGAGGACACTATAAAACACGCCATCGAAACAAATAACCTAAAAGCCCGCGAGGCCGAGCGGCAAGCTGGAGATCTCGAAGGTGAAGTACGTGAACTAAAATCCCAATTGGAGTCCGCCCAATTTAAAATCCAGACAATCAGCACCGAGAACAAGGAAGCCGTGAAAGCGGCGTCGGAACTTCGTTTGGAATGCGAGACGCTCAAAGCGTCGAAAACGGCCCTGGAATTAACCCTCGAGAGCGAGCGCAAGAGTAAGATCGGAGCCGAGGTCGAAAAACGCACCGAAGAAATCTACAGCCAGATGGAGCGCGCCGTGGAAGCTTCATCGCTAAAATCACTTTGGCTTCCCTCGTTCGTGCAGGAGCTCAAAGAACCCGCATCTCTCATTAACGAGATTTCCAGCGGACTGCGCGACAACTGCAACAACACCCCGATCTCCACTATCGCCATTCAGATCGAACAAATCCAACGCCAAGCCGAGAAGCAGCTCTCGACGCTGCAAGCTATTCTAGATCGCCAACCAGCTGACATGAAATTCGACTCACCTGCTCCATTAAAAGCTGAGTCTCCGTCGGAAATGAAGGATGCAAAAACCGAGGTGGAAGCCGAAATCGAAACAATCGATTTGGACGAGGAAATAGAAGAGACCTTCGAGAGCCAACATCGCGAAATCGGCCTCGCCGTCCAAAAAGAAGCGGAAGCAAACACCGTTAAGAAAACCAAAGAGAACCCATTCGCCGTCGAAGCCGTTCTCCAGCGGATCATCGGAGAATTTTCCCCGATCGCCCCAGATGCACACATTTGCTACACGGTCGACGCCGACCTCGGAATCGAAATCGAAGATGAAACTCTGATTTCTCTCATGCGCGATCTCACAAAAGCTGCGGTCAACTCGGTGGAGGAAGGAGAAATTACGCTTGGAATAGAACTTACTACCGAGCACTTGATTTTCGACGTAGCGTGCGAAGGTGACCTCGTTTTTAGCGACCCGGCGTGCGTTGACAATGCAAACCGCCTCGCTGACCAACTCGGTGGCCAAATCGAAATCGACCGTCCTGGCGAGCAAGAGCTTCACTTCAGCTTCGCCTACCCGATTGGCGGCGAAGACTTCGAAGCAGAGGAAATCGACCGTATCGAAGCCAAATCAAACTTGATTGGAAACGAGCCTCTGAACTGAAAAGCTGGAGGGAGCATTCTCGTCAAGCGGCCCCTCCATCCCACCCAATTTTGGAAAACAAAAAAGGCACATCCGAAAATCGGATGTGCCTTTTACTTTCAAAGAATAAGCTTCGGCTTACTGGCTGCGAGACTCGCTCCCTCCAGGTGTCACGATCGTCGGATTCTGGAATAGCGAACCTGGCTGTACCCCGCGAAGCGTCTGACGCTTGGGCGAACCGCCTGGGCTCACCATATTAGCGGTCACGAAGATGAGCAAATTGCGTTTGGCCGAGCTCTCACCTTCCGAGCGGAAGAGACGACCCACGAAGGGGATGTCACCAAGGAACGGGATTTTGTCGCTTACAGTCACGACATCCTCACGGGTCATACCTCCCATAACAACTGTCGCGCCATCCCAGATCGTCACTTTGGTCTCAACCTCGCGAACAGCAAATATCGGCTGATAGAAACCCGAGGGAGTCTTGACCGTGGTGCCACCAGATATCGCTATGCTCGGGCCACCATACTCCACAAAACCTTCGAATTCAGTCACGCGCGGATTGAGGTCGAGAGTGATGCTATAGTCGTCCTCTTCAACAATAGGAGTTACGAAAAGTTCGACGCCCACGTTGCGTGTTTCGAAGTCTTCCGGCGTACCTGGTGTGATTGTAACGCCCGCACTTCCAGAATCACCTCGTGTGCTACCGACATCGCTCTCCGTATCCGAGTACCGTGTCGGATAACGAAACTCTTGGCTCACGTTGATCTTTGCCTGGTTTCCGGAAAGCACAGTCACCTTTGGAGCACTCAGCAAATCGGAACCCGACTTCTGCGAAAGTGCACGGATAGCAACATTCAGATTCACTCCATCGATACTGCCGATCACATTGGTAAATGGGACCGAGCCCGCTCCGAGCAATTTCGTACCCGGCAAACTAGGAGGAGATATGTCATCAACTATCCCTTCGACCTGTCCAGTTTGTGGATTGACCGATGTAATCGTTATTTGATTCGAGTTAGTACCAGGAGCAGCCGCCGAGGCTAGCGTGCGCAACGAAGATCGGTAGACTTCTCCAGTTTCAAAGGCCGGATCCGTCTGTGCTCCACGTTCATCCACCACCCAGTCGAAACCGAGTTCTTCCAAGGCTCCTTCTTGGATCTCCAGGAACTTAGCTTCTATCTCGACCTGTTTCACGTCCGTGTAACGGTTTAACAGATTGCGAATCCGCTCGAGGTTACGTCGCGTCTGGGTAACGATCATGGCCGAGCCATCGTACGCGAGCGTACTGCCCTCCACTCCGACGAAGTCGACACCTGCCTGCTGAAGGAATCCGCGAATGGTTTGAGCGTCGTTAGCTACTCCTTGCTCTCGTACGCGATCCCCCGAGTCCGTGAAAAACGGATCGTTGAAAACACCGCCGCTACCGGCACCGGAACTGCCTCCAGTCATGCGGATGACCGTGGAACGGGAAATGGGAAAGAACTCTGTATCCAGATTCGTACGCTCACCACCCGGGCGAACGACTACAGCGTCGGCCTCGACTTCGTATTGGAAACCCACCGAGTCGACAATAAAATCTAGAATACGCTTCAGAGAAAGATTCCTCAGTGTAATGTTGACCGTAGGGTTAGCTCGCTCTGGATCGATCAAGACAAGATTCACACCTTTGATGCCAAGTCCCGTGCTATCGAATTGCTCAGAAATGGCACTCAATGTGTTAACCACTTTACCGAGCTCTACTTCAGTGAAATTTACGCTGGGGATAATGATGCGATTCAGTTTCTCAGTAAGAGGAAGAGTCACGGTATCCACCACTTCGATACCTGGACGCTCCTCGTAGATGCTGGGACGTTGCCAAGCGTTCGACACCTCCTGCAGCAGCTGTTCGCGAGTCTTAAGCTTGTTGAGGTAACCCATTTCCTGACGTTCGCGTGCGATGCGTATCAGGAAATTCTTTGCCGCGTCATTATTCGGATCCAAGGCTTCGATCTGCTTGAAAGTCGCTTCCGCTCCTTCGATATCGCCAGCAAAGAACTGGCTGCGACCACGCAGGTTCAGGACCTCGATCTGCTGCTGGAGCTTTACGAAGTCCGGGCTCGCCTCGTGAACAGAGATGGAACTGGGAGATCCGTTCGAAGTGGTCGCCGAATATTGGGACTTTTGGCGAAGAAACTCTCTTTCGTCCCGCTTCAACTCTTCAATCAAAACTTGAGTCATCGGATTCGGTTCGATCCCCGAAATGGCTCGCGAAATGGTCCTCAAAGCTGAGTCGTATTCGCCGCGATTAGCCTGCCGGCGTGCCACCTCGCGCATTTCTCGAGAGCTTTGCATCGATTTTTCGATACGTTCGGTCTCGAGACTGGCCAAGTACTCTGCTTCGCGCTGCAAGGCTGCATTTCGATCTTCAGGCGAGGAGGAGTTCGCGGTAGAGCTGGAACCTTGGTTTTCAATCAATCGCTCGACACTGCCAAGGATTCGCTTTACCGAAGCGTCGTTGGGAGCGATCTCGACGAGCTCTTCTAACTTAGCCTTCGCAAGGCTTAGGTTACCTGAATCGCGAGCCTGTAGAGCCTCCGTCATGAGTCGAATTTTCGTCTCCGTGTCGTCTTGCCCGTAAGCGCCTGCGGCAAGCGCCAAAGCAATACCGAGACTGCACAAGCGAACGATGGATCTGAGTGTTGGCGTCTTCTTAGTCATGTGGTTGGTGGATTTGAGTTAGCCTACTTGGCAATCGTCACCCTTCGGTTAATTAGCCTTGGGATCGGGGCCTGATTGCAAAGGGGCTTTGAGGAGAAGTCTCTTGGATACTACCGCGAGGCTGGGTTTTGGAAACTGGAGCTGGGGTCAGGATACGGGATATACGGCGATCACCGTCTTTTGAAATTTTTGTAATCATTGCCTCTTGTGGCTGCGCAGACAAGTCTTCGATGAGATAATCTCCTGACTGGAGTTCAAGGCGGCTTCCCTCTTCGACGTAGCGAACGATGCCCACCGGCAAGAGCCTAACTTTCGCCTCCAGTTCGGAGAACATCTTCGTCTCCATATTGGTGAGACTCATTTGCTGGCCAGTCGCATAATCCGCTATCCGCGCCACACCTACACTCTGCACGATCGGTGTATCCGTTTCGCTGGGAATTTCGATTTGCTGCTCCTGGAAAGAATTCAATCGCACGCCTAGCTCCGCGTCTTCCTGACCTTCCTGCAACAACAAGATGGCTCCTGTAGCACTGTTTTCGAAGTAAGCGACATAGCTCCCCTCTTCCCCGGCATAGCCGACAAGCTGTAACTTGTACGGTCGCAGCCGGACTTCCAAGAGCTCCAAATCGAACACCGTCCAAGAACTGTCTACCGTATCTACAGGTCGCACACTCGGCGGAGTCACAGCAAACTCCCGATAATTCGGATCATAATAGATGACTGGAGGAGTGAAAACGTCGAACACCCAATCTTCCCCGCGGCTCTGACTTTCCGCCGGTATCCAAGCAATGTTTCCGACTGACGGAGCTTTCGCATCGTAAATGGTCGCATTCACTTTGAGCTCTGAGATTAAGGGACGGCTTTGCCCTGCGATGCTGTCGAGCTTGCGCACTTCGAAGATTGCTGTGACGCCAACCCACGTGAAGAACAGCATAGCGATCAGCAGCAGGATCTTGTCCAAGAGCTCAGAGAATTTGAACCTATGCATCGTTGTCCTCCTTCACCGTACTCGCTATGCGTGGTTCCTCGATTTCGACAGCCAGCTGCAAGAATTCGATCGTCACCGCGAAAAGGGATGTGTTGTCAGAAATAATGGGTACAGCTGAGGCGCCAGGTCTAGCAGTCGCACCGCGCTCAGAGAAGGGATTGTCAGCTATCGATTCCAAGCCCTGTTTCTCTCCGCCTTCGCTGGATAGGTCCGCTTCGACGCCGCGCACTACGAACGGCAATGGGGAATTGGTAATCCTGTTGAGGAAACTACGCAATGCGATCGACTGGCCACGAAATGCGATCCTAAAAACGTAACTGTCCAGCGTACCGGGAACCGCGATGCTTTGACCTGGCTCAACCGCGAAAAAATCTCCATCCCCATACAATCGGTTCGATGGGATACGCGAGCCGGTAACCTGTTTTCCCACCTGTGCCTTCAATCCCCTTTGGATCGTTTCGAAAGACTTGATGCCGGAATCGAAGAGCGTCTCCAAAAGCGAAGACATTATAACTATTTGCTGGTGCACGCTTTCCATTTCCTCTGAAGCTGGAGCTCCGTTGGCAAAATCCCTGATGCCAAACGAAGTCTGCGCCGGTAAGGCTATCGCGTTACTCAATGCCACGTAGCGAGCGTTTTCCTTGTATCGGTGCAATTCGAAAGACCAATCCGCTCGAGAAACCGGAGTTTTCCCGAAGAATGTCTCCTCGTCGAACGTATTGAGTTTCAGGGTACGCAAAGCATTCTCATATACTTCGTAGAGCTCATCGTAGTTAGCCTCGATCGCTTCAAGGTTCGAGCGAGTAGGCGACGGTCTCGCCGAAACGTAGCGATCATACTGCGTCGCTTTAGTCTGATAGGAGGCCTTGAGGCCGGATAACTCCGAACTCAGTTGAGCCAGAAACCAAAGACCCGCAAAGCATCCCACTAGCAAAAGCAGAAGCATCGAATAGAAAACGGGGTTTTTCCGATAGAAAGCCATCACAGAAACCTAAAGCGGCACCCCTTCCTTTACGACGAGCGTGAACTTGAACCCCAGAAAGCCCGGTACGGAGTAATCGAAACGCTCGTCCTCCAAATTAGCCACGAAAGAGGCGTCCCCAAAGCTTTCGAGCAAGCTCTTCACTCGCTCGTAGGAGGCGGGGCTGACACTGGATACGGGATTGTAGACATCAATCAAACGACCGCTCAAGTGAACCCGTGTCTTTCCGTCGCTCTTCTGGACCCTAGCGATACCCCTACCGCTATTCGTTCTCGCAGCAGGGCGCTCCAACCTCAACTCGTCCAACCAAACGTCCTCCACGTCTACAAGGCGTTGCTGCAAATCATTCAACACCTCTAGCCAAGCAGAGCGCGCTGAAGTGACGTTCGCCGTTTTCTCAATGACACCTCGGATTCGCTTGATTTGCTCAGTACGGCTGTAGATTTCCTTGTTGATCTGACTCAACGGACGTACTTGGACCTCCAAGTTTTGGATCTCCTGCTCGTAGGCGCGAATTTCCAAGGAAGTATTCAAGATCGGCAAAGCAACCGCTCCACAGGCCACCAATCCGGCAAGTAAATAAAACGGTTGCTGGCGTCGAAACTTGCGATGCCAAACGAGGCTCCTAGGGGTCAGGTCCAGAGATGCTCCATCGGGCATAAACCTGCCGACACCGATTCCGATAGCGTCTGAGAGAAACGGCGCCGCAGCTGCCACCTCCTCACGTAACGAATCATTGGATACAGTAAGATTTCGCAGAGGATCGAGCTGCTGTACGGGACAATTTAGCTTGCTCGACAATACGTCATGAAGTTGCGGCAGGAGGGAGCCTCCGCCCGCTAAGTAGATAGACTTAACATCGAAATTGAACCCTTGGCGTTTCAACACCGCAGACGTCCGTTGCACCTCGGTACCCAATCGAGCTTCAAAGCTCCTCTTCGCGTTCTGGTATGCTGTGTATTCTTCGCTCGCAAGGGTATCTCCTTTCGTAGCGGAGATCTTGATACGCTCTGCTTCGCTTACTGCGACCCCAAGCGATTCCGCTATCTCGGAACTGATTGACTGACCTCCGAATGGAATGTTGCGCGAATGGTATCGGGTGCGGTCCACAAAAACGAGATCCGTGGACTTAGCGCCAATGGATACAATCAGAGCTCCATTCTTCTCTTCTGCGTAATTGTAGCGGTAGGCATTGACCAAGGAGGTCGTGGAAGGTTCGATACCACGCAGATCAATCTCCGAGTCCTTGCTGTAGCGAGCGATCGTCTCCACTATCTCGGTACGGGATGCTCCGATCACGGCATCGAAATCCAAACTGTCCTCTTCTATTACCGCAAATTCCCAAGTCACCTCCTCGATCGGATACGGGATATTTTGCTTTGCCTCGAATGCCACGATCTTGGGACGCTTACCTCGCGAAACCTGAGGTATCTTAAGATACTTGCAAAGAGCGACATGGCCGGGAATCGAAAAGCCAGCCGGCATTTGACTCCGGAAGCGAAGTGCTACTGCATCGAGATGGGACGATGTCGCCTTCAGCCAAAGCAGAGGATCGTTCGAAGAAAAATCGACCGTGTCGATCTGGTAGTCCAACAGCTCACAGCGACCGCTAGGATTCATCTTCAAATGAACCGAGCAGAGATAATTAGCTCCAAGGCTGATCGCTAAAAAGTTTGGACTAGACATAGGAAACCTTCGGAGGGCGAAGATTGTTCATTCTTTTTTAACAAGTAGTCATTACAAGCTAAAACCTTTAGGAGCTAGGCACTTACGTTGGATAAGACAGGTTGGCAGCGGATGCTGGCAGGGTCTTCACCTAGCGACTAGGCTGACGAGCAGTGGGCGTATCCCTCGGGTACGCCCACGCAAATGGCGTCTGGTATTGCGGAAGCAAGACGCTCGAGTCTGATTTGCTAGCTGCTAGCTGCGAATGAAAGCTCTGCAACGCGGCAGGATTATCAAGGTTGTTCGATACCAAGGAGAACTCCAAGCCTTCCGCCGAGAAGACTTCGATCTCGTAGGCAAACGGCTCGCCCCGCACCCGATCTCGCTTAACGATTTCCGGTGGCAAAAAGAAGCGAACTGCGTGTTGACCCACTTCCAAGGCCGGGTACTCCATCCGGTTCGCGTAAAATTCGTAACCCCGACCTCTCCCACGATTAACCTCGGCGGCTAGGGCGACCGATACTGTAACATCGTCCGCAAACCTCGGGTTAGCGTCGGGATCCGATTCGCCCTCTTCCACCGAAACGACGACAGCGATCTCGTACCATGGCTCGCGACCGCCCTCTTGGTTCACAAGTTCAAAATCGACTCGAACCACCCCTATTTCGGAGGCGAATCCGGGAGAGCCCAGGGCCAGGACGAGAGCAACAAGCAAAGAGCGAGGGATTCCAAACATAAGAAAACCTATCGCCCCACTTCACGTGTGGAGCAAGCGAATCTCCTACTCCGCCCCGATTCACTGGCAATTCCGCTTGCCCCTAGGCCTTCACTTGAGCCTACTCCAGCCGTCTAGACCGACCATGCAGTACAAGATCAGCGCTCTAATATTCCTAAAAGACAAAGACGGTCGCTTTCTCATGCTTAACCGAGCGAAGGCCCCCAACCAAGGACTATGGAGCCCTATCGGCGGTAAACTTGAAATGCCACTCGGCGAGTCGCCATTCGAATGCGCCATACGTGAAGCCAAAGAGGAAACAGGAATCGACCTGGAAAACCAGGACCTGCACCTATTTTGCATGGCAGCTGAAAAAGCCTACGAAGGCAATGGCCACTGGCTTATGTTTCTATTCGAATGCAGCAAACCGCTCGAAGCCCTTCCTCCTGCCATCGACGAGGGTGAATTCGCGTTCCACAGCCGAGAGGAAATCAATTCGCTCCCCGTACCGGAAACGGACCGCCAAGGGCTATGGGACATTTACGATAACTACCATGACCGCTTCGTGGCTCTTAAGGTCGACTGCCAGCCAGGGAAGCCACTAAAATTTGAAATCGAGGGACTTGTCCCAGGCCAAAATTCGGCTCATGCAAACCTGCAAAACGATTAATCGAACTGTTGTCACATAAATTAACCAGTACCAATCCACCGCTTTGTTGTTGTCTCAAAGCGGCCAACACCTTGAATCCCGAGTTTCCAAAGAATTTCCTTCTCAAAACCCGAGAACACGAGACAGAAAAGTGAGCGCAAAAACCACGCCAAAGAAACGCGTTAAACCAGAGACTTCAAATCTGGCGAAAGAAGCGAAACTACCTATAAACAAAAGCCTCTCAAAAGAAGAGATGGTAGGATTTTACCGCGAGATGGTACGCATCCGCCGCTTCGAGGAGCGCTCCCTAAGAGTCTACCAGCAAGGCAAGATCGGCGGCTTCCTTCACCTCTACATCGGCCAAGAGTCAATCGCAGTCGCCTGCGCTTCCCTGATGGGAGACCACGACCACATGATCACCGCGTACCGCAACCACGGTCACGCCCTCGCGGTCGGCATGAGCATGAACGAGTGCATGGCCGAACTCCTCGGCAAAGCAACCGGTTGCTCCAAGGGCAAGGGTGGCTCGATGCACTTCTTCGCGCCGGACAAGAATTACTGGGGCGGCCACGGTATCGTGGGTGGCCAAATCCCACTCGGGGTTGGCCTCGCCTATGGCGTAAAGTATAAGGACCAAAAAGGTTCCGCCATGGCCTTCATGGGCGACGGAGCCATTAACCAAGGTGCCGTGCACGAAGCCTACAACCTCGCAGCCCTTTGGGACCTGCCAGCCATTTTCATCATCGAGAATAACGGTTACTCCATGGGCACCTCTCAAGAGCGCTCCTCCTCCCATCCGAAGGAGGGTCTCGCCGCTCGGGCGGAAGGCTACGGGATGGCTTGGGAGATCATCAACGGTGAGTCCCTCTTCGCCATTCGTGACGGTGTAGGACGTGCCATAAAGCGGGCCCACGAAGAATCGAAGCCAACAATCCTCGAGATACACACCTACCGTTATCAAGGCCACTCAGTGGCTGACGCAAATGCCAAGAAATACCGCACCAAGGAGGAGATCGACGACTACCGAAAGAACCATGATCCGCTCAACGTCTACCGTCTCTTTCTCCTAGACCAGAAGATCATGAGCGAGGACGAGATGAAGGAAATCGACGGCGAGGCAAAACAGGAAGCAGAAGTAGCCGCCCAATTCGCCGACGAGAGCGAATTCCCCACCGTCGAATCCATCACCGAGGACGTCTACTGGGAAGCGGACAATCCTGACAAGCGCACCTCCGAAGGCCGCCTCTTCTTCAACGACTAATTTTCAAAACAAACGGACACTAACATGCCAGAGATCTCCTACAGACAGGCAATCAAGGACGCGCTCGCAGAAGAAATCGAGCGCGACGAAAACGTCGTCGTCATCGGCGAAGAAGTCGCCCAGTACAACGGTGCCTACAAGGTCACGGAAGGCCTCCTCGAGCGCTACGGCCCGAAGCGTATCGTCGACGCGCCTATCTCGGAAGCAGGCTTCATCGGAATGGGCATCGGCGCCTCCATGCTGGGCGTCCGCCCGGTTATGGAACTGATGTTCTGGAGCTTCGCATACGTCGCTTGGGACCAGATCATCAACAACGCCAGCAGCGTTCGCTACATGTCTGGTGGCTTGATCAACGTACCGATCGTCATCCGCGGACCTGCCAACGGCGGTACCAATGTTGGCGCTACTCACTCTCACACCCCAGAGAACCTCATTGCTAACATGCCCGGTCTCAAAGTGGTTTGCCCTGCGACCCCATACGACGCCAAGGGCCTAATGAAGTCAGCCATACGCGACAACGATCCGGTTTACGTCATGGAGTCTACCCTTCTTTATGGAACCACCGGCGAAGTGCCAGAAGAGGAATACGTCATTCCACTCGGCAAGGCCGACATCAAGCGCGAAGGTACAGACGTCACAATCGTATGCCACGGTCCATCCGTTTCTGTCGCCATGACTGCCGCGCAGATCCTCAAGGAGGAGCACGATATCGATGCCGAAGTCCTCGACCTCCGATCCATTCGTCCGCTCGACGAAGAAGCGATTATCACTTCCGTTAAGAAGACCAACCGAGCCGTGCTCGTCGAAGAGAATCGCCCTTTCTGCGGTGTTGATGCTCAAATCGCCTACACTATCCAGAACAAGGCCTTCGACTATCTAGATGCGCCAATCCAACGCGTATCGACCATCGACGCACCAGCTATCTATAGCCCAGCGGTCGAGCCGGAACAGCTTCCGAAGGCGGCTAATGTCGTCGAGAAGGTTCTCTCCATAATGTAATCCTCTTCGCCTCAAATCTTACACCAACAAATCTAAACACATGGCAACATTCATAGACATGCCGAAGCTCTCCGACACCATGACTGTCGGAACCGTGGCCAACTGGCTCAAAAACGAAGGCGACGCCATTGAGGCGGGCGACGTAATCGCCGAAATCGAAACCGACAAGGCGACCATGGAACTGGAAGCCTTCGAGGACGGCATCCTGCTCAAGCAGATCGCAAAAGCGGGCGAGCAAGTGGCCATCGGCGCCCCAATCGCAGCCATCGGCGAGGAAGGCGAAGAGGTTGAAGTGCCAGACGCTCCCAAAGCCGACGCCAAAGAGGACAAGAAAGAAGAGAAAAAGAAGGAAGAGAACAACAGCGACGAGAAGAGCGAAAAGGATGACAGCTCTTCCAAAAGCGAGAGCTCTTCCACGTCCTCAAGTGAGAGTGACTCCCGAATCAAAGCCTCGCCGCTGGCGAAGAAGCTCGCGAAGAGCGAAGGCGTCGATCTCGCGTCCATTGAGGGCACTGGCCCCAACGGTCGCATCGTAAAACAAGACGTCCTCGACGCGAAAAAGTCCGGCGGCTCCAAACCCGCTAAGTCAGACTCGAAGCCCGCAGCATCAGTCACCCTACCCGGCCTCGCGATCGCAGAAGACGCAGACCTCCCAGTCTCCGGCATGCGCGGCACCATCGCCAAACGTCTCGTCGAATCCAAGGTCAACGCGCCTCACTTCTACCTGCAGATCGAGGTCAACGCTGCTAATCTTCTTGCAACGCGAGCGAAGATCAACGCGGACCTTGCGAACGTCCCCCCCGAGCACGGCGGCGGCATAAAACTCACGGTTAATGACTTTATCCTGAAGGCATCTGCCGAAGCCCTACGCCGTGTTCCGACCATGAATCGCTCTTGGCAAGGTAGCACTATCCGTCAAAACGGAGCGGTTCACCTCGCTTTCGGAGTCGCGATCGAAGACGGCTTGCTCACGCCCGTTATCCGAAATGCGGAAAGCAAGACCCTCAAGCAAATCGCAACCGAAGCCAAGGAACTCATCGGCAAGGCCCGCAGTAAAAAGCTAAGCCCAGCAGAAATGTCCGACAGCACCTTCACGGTCACCAACCTCGGTATGTTCGGCATCAGCAGCTTCTATGGAATCATAAATACTCCGAATGCAGGTATCCTTTCAGTCGGTGCGACAGAGAAGAAGCCGATCGTGAATGATGCAGGAGAAATCGTAGTCGGCCAGATTATGACGATCGGCGTCAGCTGCGACCACCGTGCGGTCGACGGAGCTGTAGGTGCTCAATACCTACAAGCCCTTAAGACGTTGCTCGAAACGCCAGCCCTTTCGCTCATCTAGGAACGAATTCGTAACGAGTTTTCAAATACAGCCTCACGCTACCAAGCGTGGGGCTTTTTTTGCGTGGCACGGTCGATCTCGATTCCCGAAGCCTCATATTTCTCGCAATACAAATAAAGCTAGGCCCTGACCCTTATCCTTAAGCTCTCTATTGCGAGCTTAAGGTCTGAAATTCCAAACGGCTTGGATAGAAAGCAGCTATGGTCATCAGAGTCGTCAAGCAAGCCGCTCAACTCGTCGCTGGAATCGCCGCTCATGCGAACGATAGGCAGGTCTTCCACCGCTGCCCTAATCGTAGCGACAACTCCATACCCATCGATTTCTGGCATTTGAAGGTCAACTAGCGCTAAATCGAACTCGGAATTGCGCCTGGCGAAGGCATCAATGGCCTCAGCTCCGTCTTCCGCTAGCACGACGTCGTAACCCAAAGATTCGAGCATGGTGCGTATCGCTAGCCTCAATACGCCTTCGTCTTCCGCTAGGAGTACCAGCGGGGGCTTATTTTGCACGTTGGAAGCTTTGGGCTTCGAGACTTCACATCCGAAAGCTATACTTAAAACCGAAAATGCTCCTTCGACTTCAGTCCAGACTCGGACGTGTGGCGTTCGCGATAAAGCGAGTAGCTCAGCTTTTCCCACCGACTCCCCAGTATAACGGTAGCGCAAGACAGGACAGTTTTCATCCTCTGACGGCTTGGAGCCCCTTTCGATCGTCAGATGTATCCGACTTTTGAAGTCTTTCGTTACATGCTCCGATACACAGACCAGCGCCTCAGTTAAGGCAAAGGTCAAACCCCGCTTAGAAAGGCCATATAAACGGATATCCCCTAGAGCTTCAACGTCCAGCTCGACTCGCGGTGGCAACAAGCTCCTCTGTGAGGCATAGAGCGCCCGAACCTCTGCCTCTAGAGCAAGAGCTTCAAGCGCTTGGTTTCCTTTGCCCGCCTCCAACTGTAAAACCTCATTCATACAGGCAAAACTTGAGGACAACCTCTCCAATTCGTGGATGCGTTCGACGATGGCCGAATCACCCCTAAAATTCGTGCGAATCTGAGAGGCCCTCGTCTCGAGTTCCGCGGCTATCCGCTCCATACGGATGCCGAGTTTTTCACTAAGCGATGTCTCGAGGCCGGATTTCCCAACAACAGGGCTACGATCGGTGATGTCGATATGAGAACCTAAAAGGCTAGATAGTTTTCCGTGGTTATCTGGAAATATCTCTGCACGGCACAGCACCCAGCGGTAGCCACCATTCTTATGTCGCATTCGGTACTTTAACTCGATTTCAGAAATCTCACCTCGCAATGCCTGTCCGAAGATCTCCTCGACCTCTTCGACGTCATCTACGAACAAGTGGGATTTGAACGCGTCCATGGTATTCGGGAATTCACTACTATTGTATCCCAGTTGCTTCTTCCATCGGTCACTGAAATGCAATTGGTTGCTACGCAAATCCCAAGACCAAAGACCTATGTTCGAAGCTTTGAGGGTTAAGTCCAAACGGCGCTGACTGGCCTTGTATGCTTCTTCAGCACGCTTACGCTTCGAAATGTTCCTCAACGTTATGAGGGAACAGTCACGTCCCTTCCATTCTACCGCTACGGAGCGCAGCTCAGCATTGGGCACTGCAGAACTTTCTGTCTGGATCTCCAATTCGACTGAATCTGCTTCGAGAACCGCATATTCAAAAAGCTCTCGAACAGTGTCATTCACTCCATCTGGAAACCAAGCTTCCGCGACCTTGTTGTTGAACAGAAGTTCACCATTGGTTCGAGATACCAGAAACAAAGCGATATCGAGACAATGTAATAGCCCTCTAAAGATGCCCTTCCCGTCGACAGAGGTGCTTTGCTGTACAGACTTCAACTCGCTCAAAAGGTCGCGTCGCTCAAAAGCATGCTGAACAGCTTCGATCAAACGGTCGTCGCTTAAATCCTTATAGAAAAGGTAATCGTCTGCCGTCGAATCCGCCGTATCCAAGATCACGGACTTCTCTTCGTCTTCCAACAAGCAGAGAACCAATGGTTCGTATTCGCTTTTCCGATATCTCGCCAAAATATCCAAGTGAGCGACTTCTTCCATTACGCCCTTTGAAATAACCAAATCAACCTTGGCACTGACCAAAGTACGCTTCGCATCCAGAAGATTCTCCGCATGGTAACACAAGAAGTCGTAGCGATCTGACTTCTTGAGTGTCTCGAGTATCTGCTCCGCTCTTTGAGGATCAGACTCAACTACCAAACTGGTAATCGATGATGTAAGCATTCAAGGGGAAAGGATAGAGGGATGAGGAAGGTGGTGTGAACATCATCAAGGGTCGCGACGAATCGCAAGCCGAACCACTGTCTCTAGTAGACATACTTAGATCTAATGCATTTTTTTTAAGCTAATCGATAATGAGAGCACCTACAATAGGAGTTGGCCGTGCGAGAAACTTGCTTCAGAAGCGTTTAAGTTTGAGAATACAACGTTTGCTCCTCTATCCGGCTACGAGCCCGATAGTCGTAATACCCAAAAAAACGCTAACGCTAAATTGAATCCAACCCCTTATACCATGCCTCTCGAAGCACCCCAAAAGCACCTCATCCCCCACGAAGGAACATGGGTCGGCCGCATATGGCTACCCGCTGCGTTTGCGTCCAACGGCATCGCTGGACCTAGAGTAGTGACGGCTCTTGCAGGTAAGGTCTTCGAATTGGGTGATCGCTTCAATACTTTTGCCGACCTCATCAATAATCCGGATCCAGTCGGTCAAATCCGTCAACACTCCAGCCGCGAAATCTGCTCGATCGAAGAACTACAGTCCAACAGCATCTTCACAAATCGAGCGGAGCGCCTTGCCGAAGAGGGCCTGCCCTGCCTTTTGTCACCCAATGATATACTGGCAACCAAGGCCTGTGGCGTAACTTTCATCAAGAGCCTCCTCGAGCGGGTGATCGAGGAAAAAGCAAAAGGCGATCCGCAAATTGCCGCCCAAGTGCGTCAGGTGATACTGAATACGCTCGGGAACGACCTGTCGAAAGTCAAACCTGGCTCCGACGAGACGGTAGCCCTGAAAGCAAAGCTTATCGAAGAAGGTATCTGGTCACAGTATCTCGAAGTGGGAATCGGTCCCGACGCGGAGGTCTTTACCAAGGCCCAGCCGATGTCATCGGTTGGATACGGAGTACAAATCGGAATCCATCCTGAATCGAAGTGGAACAACCCGGAACCAGAAATCGTACTCGCCGTATCGAATACCGGAAAGATTGTGGGAGCGACCCTCGGCAACGACGTCAACCTGCGCGACTTCGAAGGGCGCAGTGCCCTCCTACTCGGCGAAGCCAAAGATCAAAACGGTTCGTGCTCGATCGGCCCCTTCGTCCGTCTTTTTGACGAGAGCTTCAGCATTGACGACGTGAAGAGCTGTGAGGTCAGCTTGGAAATATCCGGAGAGGACGGCTTCTACGCCAGTGGAAGCAATAAGATGATAGAGATCAGCCGTTCTCCCGAGGAGCTCGTCAATCAAGCCATCGGCGAGAACCACCAGTACCCAGATGGATTCATGCTTTTCCTAGGAACCATGTTCGCTCCCACCGAGGATAGGGATCACAAGGGAGAAGGGTTTACCCACCACGTCGGCGACAGAGTAACGATCTCTAGCCCAAACTTGGGTCAACTAGTGAACTGGGTTAACTATGCTAACAAGATTCCTCGCTGGGAATTCGGCCTCAGCCAGCTAATCGACTACATTTTGAAGTCCAGAGTATCCTAGAACAGGATACTGCCCAGAACTGGACAAAAAAATAGAGAGCGGAGCAACCGACTCTCTCGGCAAGAAGATAGCAAATTAGCCGACGTAAATTTCGCTGGAGAAATCGAGTTCCTGCGGCTTTTTGCTCCAAGCTTCAACGAATGCATCCTCAGTGTAAGCGAAAAGGGCTGAAACTTCGATAGCCTTATCATAATCGGACGGGATCTCGATGCCAGCTGCAGTGAACCACTCGCGAAATAACTTTATCTGATCCGCCTTACAAGTTTCCGGAGAATCAGTCCCCTCCGCGTTCTTCACTGGGCTAAAATCGTTAAGACGCGTCGTCTCGATAACGATGGGATTGCTGGCAAATGGAATTGAGTCGAAAACGAACATCTCGAACTTGACGCCATTAGGTGTATCCGTTTTTTGGACTTCTCCAGCCTCGTTCACAAAAGGTATCTTTTTATCGGCACGATGGAAAGGCAGCGAAACCGTGCTTTCCGGAGCAACTAACGAGCGGGCGAACTTAACATCGATGACGTGGATCGCAATACTCCCCGCTCGAAAAGAAAGCTGGCCGTCAGGATCACGCAGAGCACAAAGCTCATCCGGCATGTCGCTGTACTCCACCACTTGGCTGACTCCGTTGAGGACGCAAAAGTGTCCTAGCTTCTCTTTCTCGTAGGCTTTCGGCAGCATTTTACTGGAGAGCGTCGACCCAGATTTTAGATGAAAGCCGATGAAGTAAGGATCAGCGGGTTGGACTAATGGGTTGTCCACTTGGAAGTAGCTGAGAATCTCAATGCCGTCATCTTCCATAGCCTGGAACGAGCCGCTGCGATCTAGAGCACGCAGGGCACCACCGTGACCATCAGGACTCATGGCTATGCTACCCTTGGACTCCAAAATGATTTTTCCGTCGTGATCGACTGCTGGCATTCGACCTTGGCGGAAGAAAACGACCGAGTCCTCAGCTAAACCGAAGTTCTTGTTCTCCTCAAAGAACGCCACGGTCGCGGCATGATTGACGTCACTGGTCATAATGAACCAAGGGAGTTTGCAACCATAGCGAACGCGGGCTGCTTGAATCTTTTCAGCGAAAACTTGAAAGAGTGTTTTCTGCTTAACCGGGGTGACTGGGTAAGTTCCTTTCGGACCATCGTAGCCAAGCCGTGTTCCTTGTCCTCCCGCTACCGTGAACGCGGCGACCTTGCCAGACTCGAGAGCTTCCTCGCCGAGCCGCTTGGCTTCCTGCCAATCAGGATCTGTATCCACATTTTCTGGAATCGAAATGTAAGGAGCGGGCTCAAGAGCACTGAAGTCCACGCTCGCTTGTCCGCTTCCCCCCTTCACCAATGTGGCGACGAGTTTGTCCAGTTCCTCCAAGTCAATTTCGGCAGCCTGCGAATTGAGATTCGCTCGCTCCTCTTCACTCAGTTCTCCCCAAAAGCGAAAGACTTGTTTCTGACCACGGGATTCGAAAAGCTCTTTTTTGTCCATATTTCTCTAAGAATGTGGGTGCATACCTTTCAATCGCGGAGCCTCATGGCAACAAACTTCTCTGCACAAAGAGGCGCCGATTGACCACTAAATGCCGAGCTATCGCTCGAAACGGAAGACCAATTCACCTTCCTTCGCGTAGTTAAGCTTGGTTCGGATAACTGATTCGACGTATTCGGGATTGGCTTGGAGGTCATCCAACTGCGCTTCACGTTTAGTAGCTTCATCTACGACAGCAGCATGTCGCTTGGACAAAATCGTATTTTCCGAACGCAAATTATCGAGGTGTTGATAATCTCGATACAAAAATGCGGCCGCGAAAACGCCTGCTCCGATAAACAGAACAGCAAAGAAAAGATTGGTGAAACGACGAGCGGTCATGCGGAAAGGATCCCTTAACAAGATGCAGCTATCCAAATATTGCAAAAAAATAATTGTAAGCTCTGGGCAATTCGCGGACATTTCGGCCCGATGTACCAAAGTTTCTACGGTCTTAGGGAGATGCCGTTCAACATTACTCCCGATCCTAACTTTCTGTACCTTAGCCCTACCCACCAGGAAGCTCTGCAACACCTCAAATATGGGGTAGCCGAAAAAAAGGGCTTTATCGTTCTGACAGGTGAAGTGGGCTGCGGCAAAACGACACTCTGCCGCCACTTCATCAACGAGATAGACGAAGAGAAGTATGAGATAGCTCTCATCCTCAATCCTCGCATCACCGAGACGCAGCTTCTGAAGACAATTCTCACGGAACTGGGATCCACCGGTAGCATGAGCCGCAGCCGTGGCGGACTCGTGCAGCAGGTGAACGACTTGCTGCTCGAGAAAATTCAAGCAGGGAAAGACATCCTCTTAATCATTGACGAAGCCCAAAACCTGACTTTCGAGCTTCTTGAACAACTTCGGCTCTTATCCAACCTCGAAACCGACAAGCAGAAGCTACTCCAGATCATCCTGATGGGGCAGCCCGAATTCAAAGAGATACTGGCGGAGGAACGGCTTCGACAGTTACGCCAACGCATACTCGTCCATACTGAGCTTCGCTCCCTCAACCGACTTCAAATCGAGCAGTATATCCATCACCGAATCGCTATGGCCGGAGGACAGGGTATCCCATTCTTCACCAGCTGGGCAGTGCGTTTGATCAGCTGGAAGTCACGCGGCATACCAAGAATCGTGAACAATATCTGCGACAAGGCCCTCCTTTCCTCCTATATTAGAAGTAGCGAAGTGGTAACTTGGAAGGATGTTCGGGCGGCACTGAAGGAGATTAAGACCCTCGACTTCAAGTAAAGGGAGCTCGCTACCTCCTTATCCCAGAGGCCCTTTTCGCACGACGAACCCTCTGGACCGCTAAATATAGTCGGCGGAAAGCCGTTTCTTACCTAGGGCTGGGTCCACTTCAGCTCCAAACCAACAAGAAACGGAAATGAGCCTCATCAACCAAGCACTCAAGCTAGAGCAACAAAAACGCCAGATCGCCACCGGCCCAGTAGCTCCTATGGTACACCGAATGCCCCACGGAAGATCTAGCAATAAGATGCCAGCGCTTCTCTTCGCGTTTACCGGTTTGGGCCTGCTTTTCGCCGCTTCCATAACCGCCATTTTCTATTTCGGCGCCGACTACTTAGAATCCGAAAACTCGCTCGCCGCCTCAGCTCCCACTGCGATTGCTGATAATGCGACCCAATCAACTGACTCGACCGATCCGCGTTCAGACGGCACCTCTCCAAAAATAGTGGAACTACTCGGCTCACTTTCCAAAGATCAGCTGTCCACTGTCCAACAGATGTTGATCGAGCGAAAAGCTGGTGCAACGGCCGCAGAAACTCTCGATACAAGCACCTCAAATTCGACCGAAGCAACGGTGGATCTTAGCGAACGCTCCCGCCTTCAAACTATAATCGATTCCTACTCCGTCCAGGGAATCAGGAAGTCTGGCCGAGAAACCCGTGTTTTTATGAATGGCAAGATTCGTAAAATCGGCGACGTCATAGACATAGAAAATAGGCTCCGACTAATCGGCTTTTCAGAAACCGCGCTCATTTTCGCGGACTCGGACGGTAATCGCTTCGAAAAGACCCTTTAAGCTCCCGATGGGCAGCTTAGAGCCCTGCCCGCAGCGTCCTTGATGGAAGCGGTGCATCCTAAAAAGAGGATAAGGAGTAACAAAATGCACCAAACTCAGGGTCATGATCTGCCCTTGAGCGTACAATACCACGACTCTTATCAGGCTAAAGCTGAGCAAATGCTAGGGTACCCCATGCTCCCGTAGGTAGCGGGCTCATTTTCATTTGCGCTTGTACCTAAGTTTGGCGACCTTCATTACGTCTTTTTTACGCCAGATCTTCCAATGCTCAAGAACCGCCAAGAAGGAATTCTCAATCTGCACGGCCTGTGGCAAGCAGCTTGTCTCCTCATTCTATTCCTCGTCATTCGCTATGTATTCGAAATATCCGGATACCGATTGAAGGTGGAAAACCTCAACCTTTACATGGCAGGAGTCGCTATCGGCTCGGTAGCCAATGTACGGCTTCTGAAGCGATATGCCGACCAATTCGTAAACCTAGGTTGGTACCGGACCTTTCGTCTGACATTCCAGCAACTGATTCGCATCATGCTCCTGCAGCTAGCCGTCGTATTCGCCTTAAAGGATACGGACATCAGCCGCATATTTCTGACCACTTATTTTGCTGCCTCCTTCGCTGTCCTGTTCGCGATGAACAAGATCCTGCCGAAGCACCTTTGCCGCCTTAGCTTCAAGACACAAGTCATCCCAACCATCATCGTGGGTTCGACCGAATCCCTCGCCAGCCTAGAGGAGTGGATCAACAACAAAGCCAGTTACGGAATCGAAATCGTCGGATACTGCGGGGAAAAAGATTGTCCTCCAGTCGGCAAGCAGCCCATTCCCTGCCTAGGCACCATCGACGATCTCGCTCGCAACATCGAAGCACGGCGTATCTCGCAAGTAGTCGTTATCGAGAAAGCCCTTTCTCCAGAGGGTGCGAAACGCGCCATGTCAATCGCCCAACGGGCAGGCTGCCGCGTTCGAATCTACAACAACTGGCAAGCTGACTTCCAGCAGCGTATCATGGTCGAGCACGAAGGAAATTACACCTTTCTCACCTACGAAGACGAGCCACTAGAGAACCCTATCAACCGCATGATCAAGCGCGGCTTCGACATCGCCATTTCATTGCCAATCGTGGCTTTCGTTTTGCCGCCACTCACACTGTTCGTTTGGGCGTTCCAGCGAAAGCAGTCTCTCGGCCCCATCTTCTACGCTCAACCCCGCACCGGCATGACAAAGCGTACGTTCCACATCATAAAGTACCGCACCATGCATGTCTCCGATGCTAATACCCAAAACGTGGCTAAACAAGCGACTAAGGGTGACTCTCGCATATACCCATTCGGAGCATTACTCAGGAAGACCAGCCTCGACGAACTCCCACAATTTATCAACGTTCTGCTAGGCGAAATGAGCGTGTCCGGACCACGTCCTCACCTCATCGACCACGACCGCGAATTCTCCGAAAGGCTTCAGGTATACTACACACGCCATTTCGTGAAGCCAGGCATCACCGGGCTTGCACAATCTCTCGGCCTACGCGGTGAGATCAACGAACCGGAGCACCTGACCAAGCGAATTGCCTACGATATCACTTACATCAATACTTGGTCTTTCTGGCTCGATTTAAAGATCATGCTACGCACTGCAAAAGCAGTGGTATTCCCGCCCAAAAGCGCCTACTAATCGCTGGCATAGAATGGTTTGCTTCCTTGACGAACAGGGGGCAAGAATAATGCCACCGTGGACGAAGCCCTACTCGATAGCCCGCTTGGCACTTGCCGTATTCTCGCTAATGCCGAGGGGCTGGTCAGCGTGGCTTTTGTAGACAAACGAGTGGCAAGCAAAGAACCAACGAGCTTTCGCCCGAATCGTCACATCGAGCAATCGCTCGAAGAACTGGACGCTTACTTTTCCGGTCAACTGACGCGATTCAATTGCCGGACGGCACCCATCGGAACCCAGTTTCAAAAACGAGTGTGGCAACGATTGATCGCCATACCATTCGGCGCAACTAAATCTTACGGACAAATTGCGGCGGAACTGGGGCAACCTACGGCAGCGAGAGCAGTCGGCGGAGCCAATAACCGAAATCCACTACCAATCATCATACCTTGCCACCGAGTGATCGGCTCCGGAAAAACCCTCATAGGATATGCTTGCGGATTATGGCGAAAACAATGGATGCTCGAACACGAAGGCATAGCCCTTCCCCTTGGCTGAGCCAAGACCCTATTAATGGCTCCCGACTTCCTCATCGAAAGTATCCTTCCCCATCTTGGCGCGATTATCGGTCTCGGCCTCGGTGTTATCTTGATTGCCCGTCTTATGCGGGAGAAAAGGCGACCGAGCAATACTTTCGCGTGGCTGCTTATCATCATCCTCGCCCCCTACATAGGCGTGCCCCTATTTCTCCTAATCGGTGGCCGGAAAATCAAAAAGCTCACTAGCGACAAACGATCCCTCAGTCTCCATCCCAACGAGTACGACCAAGACTTTATCGAAAATTCCCCATTTGGCTTACTGGCGCATGGCAACACAACACGTTTCCTTCCCGATGCGACCGACGCCTATGATGTATTGATAGAATCAATACAAAATGCCAAAACGTCGATCGACATCACCACTTTCATCCTAAGTCACGACGCAGTGGGCAGACGTGTAGTTAAAGAGCTGTCACGTAAGGCTATAGAAGGCATCGCAGTGCGACTGCTCCTCGACGCGATCGGATCGTTCGGTAAAAAGACCCTGTACATACTGGAACTAGAGAAAGCGGGCGGAAAGATAGAGCGATTCATGCCAGTTTTTCCGATCGCATTTCCTGGTGCAACCAACCTACGAAACCACCGCAAGATCGCCATATTCGATAAAGAGTCCGCCATTGTCGGCGGACGCAATATCGGTCGAGAGTACATGGGCCCGAACCGATCCAAAAGCCGATGGACAGATTTTGGCGTCAAGATCGCAGGACCCGCTGTTTCAGCCCTCAATACCATATTCGAAGAAGACTGGGCCTTCGCGTCACGTAAACGTGGATACAAAGCAATCCCCCAATCTGTCGTAAATCCCGTCGAGGGTGGCGAATCGACGATCGAAATCATGGCGAGCGGTCCCGACACCCCTGATGACCCACTCTACGAAAAAGTGCTCGCAAGCGTTCAGGACGCCGAGCGTTCCGTAACTATCGTGACTCCCTACTTTATTCCAGACGAAGTTCTGCAACGCACCCTCAGCGTCAAGGCTCGCACAGGAAAAGAGGTTACGATCATCGTTCCCCGACGATCCAATCATCGGATCACAGACCTTGCCCGTCGCCAATTTCTGCGCGAGCTGCAGGATTCTGGAGTCAAGGTGCTAGCCTACCAACGAGAAATGATGCATGGAAAAGCCATGCTCATCGACGAGAAGCTGGCGATGACCGGCTCCGCCAACATGGACCTGCGTAGCCTTTTCGTTAACTTCGAGGTCGCCGCCTTCTTCTACTCTCCAAACGACATCACCGAAGTGCGAAACTGGATACAAGATATAACCACGCGCTGCATTGAACTTCAACCTGAGGACCTAGAACGCAAGCGCTACATCAAAGGCTTAATCGAAGACCTTAGCCGACTCATCGCCCCCCTCCTCTAGCGTACGTTCGCCACATCAAAAAAAACGTTCGCCATCCCCTCGGAAGCTCGCAACTTCCCTCATTCCACAAGCTAAGAAACGATGGATAAACTCACAGAGATCATGAACTGGAAGGCTCAAGAGATTGCGGATTGCATCCGCGATGTGGCCGACCACGAACTGGCAGTTTTCGCTGCGGAAGCCGAGCAACGTGGATCCTTTCTCCAGGCACTCAAAGCTCCCACTGGCCTCGCAGTCATCTCCGAAATCAAACGTCGTTCCCCTTCCGCTGGTCAAATCAAAGACCTTGGCCCCTCTGTCGAACAAGCTGATAAGTACCTCTCCGCCGGAGGCGACTGCCTTTCGATCCTCACCGACAACAAATATTTCGGTGGCGAATTGAAGGATCTCAGTTCTGTCACCACAAAATTTCGCGCGGAGAAGAGAGGTATTCCATGCCTGCGCAAAGACTTCATGATCCACCCGATCCAAGTCCTCGAAGCTGCTCAAGCAGGTGCCTCCGCTATCCTCATTATCGTGAGAGCCCTCACAGACGAGCAAATGACGACTCTGCGGCGGGCAGCGGATCTCGCCGGCCTCGATTCGCTCTACGAAATCCACACCGAGTCCGAGCTCGAACGCGCCGTCGCTCAGGACGCCAAGATTGTCGGCGTAAACAACCGCGACCTCGCAAAGTTCACCACCGACCTAGCCTTTTCCGAGCGTCTTATTCCACAATTCCCCAAAGACGTCGTCGCCATCTCCGAATCTGGAATCTGGACCGGTGTAGACGCAGCACGCGTGCGGGCCTGCGGAGCGAAAGCCATACTCGTCGGTGAGGCTCTCATGAAGGCGCCAGACACCGCACGGCTAATGGCAGATTTCCACAATGCCTGAATTCGAATTCAGTAATCGAATCAGCCTCTACACATGCCGCTCTCTCCCTCTCAAACTCGCGTTCTGCTCGAGCAGCTCGGACACCGCCCAAAAAAACAATTGGGCCAGAATTTCCTCATCGACGGAAATATTGTCCGCAAGTCCCTCGAACTCGCAGAGGTTAAAGAGGGTGACCACGTTGTCGAAATCGGCCCTGGTCTCGGAACGCTCACCCAGGCTCTTCTCGACGCAGGAGCTATCGTTCACGCAGTCGAAAAAGATCCTGTTCTCGGCTCCCATGTTGAAGCGATCGCGAACAACGAATCGCGCCTTCACCTCATCAAAGGCGATGCCCTAGTCCACCCACTCGGCGATTTGCCAGCCGATGTCTCTGACTACAAGATAGTAGCTAACCTGCCCTACGCCATTTCCACGCCTTGGATGGCCACGGTCCTCGAGGACCGACTTCCGTGCGTCATGACCCTGATGCTACAAAAAGAAGCTGCCCAACGCTACGCCGCGAAAGCCGGGACCAAGCAATTTGGAGCAATCAGTATTTTCCTACACGCCGCTTTCGACGTACTTCCCGGGCATGACGTCTCCGGATCCTGCTTCTATCCAAAACCAGACGTCGGATCTACCCTTCTTCATTTAAGACGAAAAGCTGCCCCGTTCCGCTTTCGCCCCCAGAGTACGCAGCTCATCCGAGAAATCTTCCAGCAGCGCCGCAAGCAAATCTCGTCGCTGCTCCGTAAGTCAAATTCGGATACAGCCTCTCACTGGCTAGAGAGCCTTCAATCCATCGGCATCGATCCCTCTGCCCGGCCAGAGCAAATCGATGCCGAAAAGTGGATTTCACTAGAAAAGCTGATTTGCTAAGAAACCCAGTCTGTCGCTTTTACCAAGCAACCGCTCGATCCGAGTAACAGGCGACGCTGACGTCTCTCCCGTATCCACCGAGGAATGACAAGGAGACGGCGCATCATGTTCTGGCTGCGACTGTCAATTGATAGAATGCTTCTGTCTTCGCTACTCATTGCTAGCAATCTCCACGCTGAGGGCTTCCAAAAAGCGTACCAAGTTTGCTCGGTTCGCAGCTTCGCTCTCTACCCGAGCATCCACCGGACTTTGCCGGTTGAGTACCTCGCCTTGTGCCAAAGCCCAGGCATTCGGACGCTTGGACAATTGTTCAGAGAATTCACCTTCGCTCGCGCCGAAGGAAAATCCAAATTCATCTTGCAGGCCTAGGTCCCACTGAGGGGTCCAAGTTTCTTCGAATCGATTGATGGAGTTCATGCAAGGAATTTACCATCGTGCATAGGACATCCCCTGTCTTACCCTTTAAACAAATTCACTTTTCCTTAAAAATAAAACGACGCTTGAAAAAGCAAACCCCACGGGCTAGCTTGAGCATAGTTTCAAAATTTCCCACCCACACACCACCCTGCCAGGTCGTCCCCCTCGACGGCCTGGCAACTTTTTAGGCCTGATCACAGGGAAAATGGACGGATTCTCGCTTGCTCCTCCACAGGGAAAGCAAAAGCATCACGTCAGATATGAAATTCCCGGCCGTTCCTTTACTTGCGTTTCTCTCACTCGTCGCCTCAACTTTGCTCACTGGCTGCTCTCAGGAAGAAAGCGTTAGTCAAGCGGGACCCGTCGAAATTTCTCTCGGTGACAAGAGCTTGACCATCGAGTTCGCTATCACGCAGAGCGAACAACGTATGGGGTTAATGGGACGTGAGGGGATTGCCGACAACCACGGCATGCTTTTCGTATACCAAGAACCGCAACGCATGTCCTACTGGATGAAGAACGTCGATTTCCCGATCGACATCGGCTTCTTCACTGCTGATGGGGTTCTTCGAGAAGTCTATCCGATGTACCCACGAGACACCCTAGCTCGAAAGTCCATCCGCGAAGACATGCTTTACGCTTTGGAAACCCGCCACCGCTGGTACAGCGAGAACAACATTCGCCCCGGTGCCCAAATCGACCTGAAGGCTGTCCGAGCCGCTTTATCGAAACGATAATTAGAACGGTATCAATCCGCTAAACGTTGAGACTTTGCATGATCGACATAAAGGGCAGGAAGAGGGCCAAGACGATCAACACAACCGCAACCGCGAGAATAACGATCATCAACGGCTGCACCATAGCAGTCAGGCTGGAAATTGAATTGTCGACCTCCTCGTCGTAAATGTCCGCGATCTGTCCCAGCATTTCCGGCAAGTCTCCAGTCTCCTCGCCGACCTCTACCATGGAGGTCACCATAGTGGGAAAAATTTTTGTACCCAACAAAGTCGACGCGATTCCTTCGCCATCCTTTACCCTGTTACGAACCGTTTCTACCGCATTCATCACATGCTTGTTGCCGCAAGCGTCGCGAGTAATTCGAAGCGCTTCCAAAATCGGCACGCTGCTCTCGATCAACGTTCCCAAAGTTCTAGAAAACCGGATCACGTAAATCTTGGTACAAAGATCGCCAATTCCGACAAACTTGAGCTTCAACCAATCATAGAAGCTTCTACCCATACTGGTAGCTCCAAATAGTCGCTTGGAGACGAAAAGTCCGATTAGCCCTCCAAAAATGGCATACCAATAAGCCACGATGAACTTGCTCACTGCCAGCACATAAACCGTCAGCACCGGCATCTTATCTTCTCCGATTTCCTCGATGAAGATTTGCTCGAATTTCGGAACGACGAAAATGAGCAAAAACATCACGATCACGAATGAGATACACATGACCACAGTGGGATATGTCATCGCCGAGGCCAATCTCGACTTCATCCGCTCCGTCTTCTCCAAATAAGTTGCCAGCCTAGCAAGCGACACCTCCAACATGCCACTGGCCTCACCCGCTCGGGCCATGTTTACATAAAGAAAATCGAATTCCTTGGGGAAACCTGCCAAGGCATCTGAAAACGTGCTACCTGACTGAATACTCTCGATAATAGAGTTTTGTATCCAACGAAATATGACGTTCTTCTCTTGATCTTTCAAGACCTCAAGCGATCGTACCAAGGTCAAGCCCGCTTGCAGGAGCGTGGCCAACTTTCGAGTAAACTCGGACAACGCCTTCTTCTTGACCGCGGAACCGAAATACATCGGCTTCTTGCTCGCCTTCGCCAGCCTTTCGCCAGTCATGCTCGCAGAGGTATCGTTCGCGCCTGTCGGCTTTACCACGGAAACGCGAGCCGGAGTCAGGCCGTAGCTGCGGATCTGCTTAACCGCCTGTTGGCGAGACGCCCCTTCGACAATGCCCTTCCGCTCCTTGCCTTCCGAATCTATCGCGATGAACCTAAATTTCGACATATCAGTTGAGACCCCCTACAGACGAGCGGTCAGGAGTAACGTATCACCTCTTCCACAGAAGTGACACCGGTGAAAATGTTACGGAGGCCATCTTCTCTCAAAGTACGCATCCCTTCGTTAAGAGCTTGTTCGCGGATGGCTGCAGCCGGACGGCCCTCACTAATGAGTTCGCGCACGGATTCCGATACAGAAAGCATCTCAAAGATCCCCTGCCGACCTGTGTAGCCGGTATTCGCACATGCTCCGCAACCGCTTCCTTGGAAGAACTCCTTCTGCTGAAGGACCCCCGCATCCAAGTTTAATTGTTGCAGCATGGCCGCATCCGGTAAGTAGGAGCGGCGGCAGTTCGGGCATATCTTCCGCAGTAGTCGCTGGGCCAATACGGCTTCGAGCGAGGAGGAGATGAGAAATGGTTCTACTCCCATATCCATGAGTCGCGTTATCGCGCCAGCCGCGTCATTGGTATGCAGCGTGCTCAACACCAAGTGTCCCGTAAGCGATGCTTGGATCGCTATTTGCGCCGTATCCAAATCTCGGATTTCACCAACCATGATGATGTCCGGGTCTTGACGCAAAAAAGACTTCAGGGTGCTCGCAAATGTGAGCCCAATATGAGGGTTAACGCCTACCTGCATGATCCCGTCTATCTCATACTCGATAGGATCCTCCGCGGTCATGAGCTTTGCTTCCACTTGGTTCAAGCGCTTCAAGCAACTGTAAAGCGTGGTCGTCTTGCCGGAGCCGGTCGGACCAGTAGAGATGAAAATTCCATTGGGCCGGGCAATCGCCTTCTCGACGGCGACCAACACGTCCTCGGGCATTCCCAACGAGCTCAACTCTAATTGAGTAGTGCCTTGGTCCAGCACGCGAAGCACCACGCTCTCTCCAAATTGTGTCGGAAGCGTGGATACACGTAAATCGACGTGCCGACCAGTGACCACTAAGCGCACCTTTCCGTCCTGAGGAACACGGCGCTCGGCAATGTTCAGATTACCCAGCACCTTCACACGCGAGATGATCGGCACCGCGAGTTCTCGAGGAGGTGGCGACATTTCGTAGAGAGCGCCATCGATGCGGTAGCGGATCTTAAATTCCTTCTCAAAGGGCTCGAAGTGGATATCCGATGCCTTGTCCTTGATGGCTTGAGCGAGTACTAGATTAACGAACCGGATTATTGGAGTTTCACCCGCCATGCCGAGCAGATCGTCCGGACTCATCTGGTCCTCGTCCGCTACATCCCTTAGATCCAGTTCTTCGAGAATACCCGTATAGTCTACATTCTTAGGACGATAATATACGTCCAATAGCTCGTTCACCACCTTTGGATCAAGGAGAAGCAACCGAACATCTCTATTCACAGCGAAAGCGACATCATCCACTACGCTGGTGTTGAAAGGATCCGACGTCACGATCGTCAACTGCCGCTCCGTGCACTCGATCGGCACCACTCCGTGCATACGAGCAAGCGACGGCTCGATCAACTCGACGAGCTCTAGCGGTATATCGTAAGGAGCGTCCTTGAGTCGAGGAATACCCAAATAACTCGCCACCGTATCCAAAAACACAGAACGGTTCACCTTCGACTCCTCTACCACCAGCGTCGCTAAAGAACGCTGTTTTACCCCAACCTGAGCCTGGAGACCGTCGAGAGTGGCACGGTCAAGGAGGCCATGTATCTGGCAAAGGTCGTAAACCGCCTGATTATGAGATTCGTACATAGAGAGCGAGAGAGCCGAAAACCTATCCGCACCGCTATGGCCTTGTCCAGCGACATTCGCGCCCGCGAAAACTTAGATTTCCTCCATCAAATCGAATATCGCACGCTTTATCTCATCCGGATGCGACCAAGGAATAAAGTGGTTCACGCCCTCCAATATCCGCAATTCAACTACGCCTTCCGGAAATTGGCGCTCCACGTAGTCCGCATTTCCTACTGGCACTAACTGGTCCAGATCCCCCTGCAAAACGATTGTGGGAGCTTGCATTACTCCAAGCTCCTTCTCTAGCTCGATCAACTCACCCTTGAGCGGCCAAATCTCATCGTTGCTGTTACGCCACTCCCGCGACAAGCCCCAGCGTACCAGCGGGAACTTCCCAGCCCAATTGAACCACTTTCGCTTTTCCAGCTCTGGATCCATGGACGGAGCCACCAGCACCATCCCCGAAACGTCCGCAGGAAAGTCCACCGCCAAACGAGCCACCACTGGCCCACCGAGAGAGTGACCCACCCAGATAGCCGGCAAGCCAGCCCCTGACGCCGCTAATGCGTCTCGAATCCGCCGCGCCTGCGTTTTGATCGATGTCTCCGCACCCTTGGGGCGGGTTTTGCCAAAGCCGGGCCTATCCACCGATAGCACGGTAAATTGGGAATTAAGCTGCTTGTCCGAAAGCATGTGCACAAAATTGTCCCAACTTCCAGGCGAACCGTGCACGAACACAACCGTTGGCCCCTGGCCTGCACGAACTAGAAAAATGCTCCCCTCCTCGTCTTTGAGTTCTGAATAAACCGGTAGCTCCTGCGAGCGTTCCTCGAAATGAGCCTCTACCTCTGACTCCTTCATCTGCAAACTCATACAACCCGAAAAACTCACCGCCACCCAAAAGCTCAAGAACAGCAAGCAAAGCATTCCCAACGCTGCTTTGCTCCAAGATTTTATTCGGGTAGCCATCTCAGCAAAACGAAGCCAGCTAGAACTGGAAGGCCACAAAAAACCAAGTTAAGAAAACGCAACATTCAAAAACGACAAAGCATCGTTAGTTGAACTAGCTCGTCTATTTTTTGAACTTCACAAAAGACGTACCTAGGTTCATACAACGACTCAGAATGTTTGGCATCAAGTTCACGGCTATCCTACTCATCACAGCGATTTTTAATCCGCTGTGCTGCTGCCTGGATCTCTCTGCCATGGAACCCCAGCCCGAGCACAGCTGCTGCTCCGCGACCCCGGATGCTGCGAACTCGGAAACCGAACATCACACCCAAGCCGAGTGTCCGCACGAGTCCGAGAAAAACTCTCAGATAAGCGAACCTGCGAGCGCTCACGACAGCATCGTCAAGTCGCAGATTTCTCAGGCCGCCTTACTTTTCGCCCTAGAGTTCCTTCAGCGGGATAGCGGACGCGAAACGACTCCACTTTTTACTCTAGATAGAACCTCTTTGCCGCCGACATCGCCGGATCTCGAGGAATACTGCGTCTACATCCTTTGATGCGAGGAGCCGGTCGATCGATCCACAGGGTCGATACGCCCATGACAAAGCTCCTACCAAGCTGCCCGCCACGGTGGCTGTTTATCCCCTGCCGCCTTTGGGCATGCGGGCTTAACTCGGTTTCCATAGCCGAACCCTTCGCATCAAATGAAAACACGTTCTACCTTTATATCGCTAGCGACTCTCGCAGCGTTCTGCACCCTTTCCGCTAAAAACGAGCCGATACTCCCACAAGGAGCGGCCGAACTCATGCAGCATGGAATTGCCGGGCCTTTCATAACGGAGGCGCTCGCCAATAGCCCTGCGCTCGTCGTGGCAGAAAACCGCTACCAAGCAGCCAGAGCTTCGATCGACTCATCGAGTATGCTCCCAAATCCAAGAGTTCAGATCACCCACTTTGTCGAGTCCATCCAGACACGGACCGGACCGCAGCGCCAAGCGCTCTCCCTGCAGCAACCCATTCCTTGGCTCGGAAGCCTTCGCAGCAAAAAGGAGATCGCTCAGTCTCAAGCGCAAGCCCTCTGGCACGCTTACGCCAGCCTGCAATTCGAAACCGTCGACCAAGTTACGACCGCTGCCATCGAAAACGCATACCTAAGCAAGAGCATCACTATCGCCGAGCAAAATCTGCAACTGCTCGAGCGTCTCGAGAGCATCGCCGGTGACAAAATCAAATCCGGCGGTCTGCTAAGCGACCTGCTTAGAATTCAGCTAGAAACCGAAAAACAACGCGACGCCCTCGCCCGCCAAAGAACACTGCTACTTGCCAACTCCGCCCATCTGGAGGGCATTATCGGACGCTCTCCGAGCGGCAATCCACTTCCGATCGAATGGTCCGCGCCTATGCCTTTACAGACGAATCCAGAACAATGGATCGCAGCTATTCGCCAAAACTCGCCCCAAATTGCCACCCTTCAGGCTCTGCTCGCCAGCCAAGAAAGCCGCGAGCGACTCGCCCGGTTGGCCAACCGTCCAGAATTCACCCTAGGCATCAACTACGTCCGCACCGGTGACGCCCTCAACCCCGAGATGGCAGACAGCGGCAAGGATCCTTGGGCCCTTATGGTCGGTGTATCTCTCCCCATCTGGGGCAAGGCTAACAATGCAATTGCCCGCCAAGCGAGCTTCGAACGCGACGCAGTCAGTGCCCAGATCGAAGAGCTACAGTTTTCCCTACTCGCCGAAGGCCAAGCTTGGATCGCTCGTTTGAACGATGCTCAAACCCGCGTCCAACGTTACCAAGAAAAACTCATCCCTCTTGCTCAACAAGCCCACGAGGTCACCGAATCCGCCTATCGATCAGACCAAGCTTCCGTCCTCGACCTGATCGATACCGATCGTGCACTTTTAAATCTAGAAACTGAATACTGGCGAGCTGCCTCCGACGCCTGGATTGCCCGCTGGAAACTCACCACACTTTCTGGCGGCCTTTGGCTCGACTAAGAATCCTCTTAAACCACTTACGAAAATGAAAACGAAAACGTATTCGATAATAGGATTCATCGTCCTAATAATCCTCACATTTCTTCTCGGACGCTGCAGTGCCCCAGACTCTCCTTCATCCCCGGAGCACTCCACCGAAATCAACGTCGAAAATCAAAAGTGGACCTGCTCCATGCACCCACAGATTCAGCAAGCGGCAGCGGGCACATGTCCCATCTGCGGCATGGATCTCATTCCCGTATCCAAAGATTCTGACGCAGATCTAGGACCGCGAGCGATGAGCATGAGCGCGAGCTCTAAATCCTTAGCCGATATCCAAACCACCCCTGTCATTCGACGATTCCCCGAAGCCGAAATTCGGCTCGTCGGTAAGCTCGACTATGACGAGACAAAAGTAAAATCCCTCACCGCCCGCTTCCCAGCCCGCATCGATGATCTCTTTGTCAACTTCATCGGCGTGCCCGTGCAAAAAGGCGACCACCTTGCCATCGTATACAGTCCCGAACTCCTTACTGCCCAGTCCGAACTGCTCACCGCCCACCGGTACGATCCTGACAGCTCCGCCGCCCGAGCCGCCCGTGAAAAGCTACGCCTTTGGGATCTCTTGCCCGAGCAAATCGAATCTATCCTCGCAAGTGGCCAAGCGACTGACCGCTTCGAACTGAAAGCGCCGATCAACGGCATCGTCGTGCAGAAAAACGTCGACGCGGGCGACTATGTGAAAACCGGACAACCTCTTTTCAAAATCGTAGACATGAGCGAGCTTTGGTTGCAGCTGGAGGCCTACGAGTCCGATCTCGCATGGCTTAGATTCGGCCAAACCGTGACCTTCTCCGTAGAAGCCTACCCTGGACAAACGTTCACCGGCAAGGTCGCCTTTATCGAGCCAGAGCTCGATCGAGCTACCCGCACAGTATCGGTTCGGGTCAATGTGAAAAATAACGACAGAAAGCTAAAGCCCGGCATGTTCGCCAAGGCGATTGCCCACTCCAAGCTCGCGGCTTCCGGCACTGTCTTTTCGCCCGAGTACGCTGGCAAGTGGATCAGCCCCATGCACCCGGAGATCGTTAAGGATCATCCGGGGCAGTGCGACGTCTGCGGCATGGACCTCGTGCCAGCGGAAGAGCTCGGCTACATCGAAGATCCCAATACCCAAGCTCCTCTCGTAATCCCTGCATCCTCCGTCCTTCGCACGGGCAAGCGCGCCGTAGTCTATATCGAAAAACCCAATACAAGCCGCCCAACCTTCGAAGGACGCGAGATCGAACTTGGACCACGAGCGGGCGACGTCTTCCTCGTCTCTTCGGGTCTAAACGAGGGTGATCGAGTCGTCACCCAAGGAGCTTTCAAGATCGACAGTGCCTTACAAATACAAGCCAAACCCAGCATGATGAACCCGATTCCAGCGAGCGTAAATGCAGAACCCGCCGATATAGATACCCTCGCAGCCGAGTCAGTTGCAGCAGCCCTGCCTTCTTACCTCGAACTGCAAACTGCCCTCGCCGCCGATGACCTGCGAGCAGCCAAAGTTGCAGTGGATGGCCTCCATCACTCCTTAGGGCACGGAAGCCCCATCGATTCGACCCTCCACGCCCTCGTCGAGTCGCAGACGCTGGACGAGATACGTCGGCCCCACTTCGAGACGCTTTCGAGAGCCTTTCTCGAAGCCGTATCCGAAAATCCTGACATTTTCTCGCAGGAGCTCTATCGGATGCACTGTCCTATGGTGTATCCCGATCGTGGGGCAGATTGGCTGCAGTCCAGCGGAGACCTTCGAAATCCTTACTTCGGCGCATCTATGCTCACCTGCGGCGAGGTAATCGAAAGCTACTGAGAAACGAGCGATGATCAACTCACTCATACGCTACTGCCTCGAAAATAAGATCGTCGTCGTCCTCTTCACAGCGGCGATGATTACTTGGGGTATCATGGTCGCTCCCTTCGACTGGGAAAGCGGTAGACTCCCACGGGATCCAGTCCCCGTCGATGCCATTCCAGACATCGGAGAGAACCAGCAAATTGTATTCACGGAATGGATGGGGCGCTCTCCTCAGGATATAGAGGACCAAATAACCTACCCTCTCACCACCGCCTTGCTAGGACTTCCCGAGGTCAAGACGATCCGTAGTTATTCCATGTTCGGCTTCTCCTCCATCTATGTTATCTTCAAGGAAGACGCCGAGTTCTATTGGACCCGTAGCCGCATTCTAGAGAAGCTAAACAGCCTCCCTTCCGAAATCTTGCCCCAAGGCGTTTCACCTCAGCTTGGGCCCGACGCTACCGCCCTCGGCCAAGTCTTTTGGTACACGCTGGAGGGCATGGATCCGGACGGAAAGCCTACCGGCGGATGGGATCTCTCCGAATTGCGTAGCGCCCAAGACTGGTACGTGCGCTACGCTCTACAAGGTGTAGACGGCGTGGCGGAGGTAGCCTCAATTGGCGGGTACGTAAAGGAGTACCAGGTTGATGTAGATCCCGACGCTCTACGTGCTTACGAAATTAGCCTGAGCGAGGTTTTCGAAGCAGTCCGCGGCAGCAACCTCGATGTGGGAGCCCGTACCATCGAAATAAACTCAGCCGAATACGTTATCCGCGGACTAGGTTACATCCAAAGCCTCGACGATCTCCGCAAGGCAGTTATCACTCAGCGTAACAACATTCCCATTACGCTCGACGAGGTAGCGGAAATAGAATTCGGTCCCGCTCTCCGCAGGGGAGCTTTGGACAAAGCTGGATCCGAAGCGGTTGGTGGAGTGGTCGTCACGCGCTACGGTGAAAATCCGCTTGAGGTGATCAAACGGGTCAAAGAACGGATCAATGAAATCTCTCCCGGACTTCCATCGAAAACCTTGGAGGATGGCACAACCAGTCAAATAGAAATCGTACCGTTCTACGATCGAACGGGCTTGATCTACGAGACGCTCGGCACCTTAGAAGAAGCCGTCAGTCTCGAGATTTTGGTTACAATCATTGTGGTCATCCTGCTGGTGATGCACCTCCGAAGCGCCGCACTCATCTCGGGCATACTACCTCTCGCTGTACTCTTCGCTTTCATCGGCATGAAGCTGTTTAAGGTGGATGCGAACGTAGTCGCCCTTTCTGGGATCGCTATCGCGATCGGCACTATCGTCGATATGGGCATCGTGGTTACAGAAAATATTCTCAAACACCTCGACAAAGCTGATCCCCAAGAGAGCCGCCTCGAGGTGGTCTACCGCGGTAGCGCGGAAGTGGGCGGAGCCGTATTAACCGCAGTTGCCACTACCGTGATTAGCTTCCTGCCAGTCTTCACAATGGAGGCCGCCGAAGGCCGACTTTTCCGGCCGCTCGCCTACACCAAGACCTTCGCATTGCTCGGTTCCATCCTAGTCGCTCTCGCTATAATTCCACCGCTAGCCCACTGGCTCATCGCTGGTAGGACAAAGCCAGGATGGTCGCGTAACCTGCTATGGGGCTTGGTTGGTCTGGGAGGAATCATCCTTCCGTTCATTTGGCCAGCTCTCCCTTGGACCGTGGGACTCTTGCTCCTGAGCGTCGGCATCTATAACGTCTTTTCAGAGCGCTTCTCTTCAGAACTGCAAAGCCGAATCCAACACGGATTCAACTTCGTTGTCGCTATCGCGGTAGCCATCATTCTCGCCCAAACTTGGAAACCGCTCGGACCCGAGCACGACGTATCCAATACCCTATTCGTCCTGCTATCCATCGCTGGACTCCTGCTGCCGATGCTGGCCTTCATCTGGCTTTACCCGCGAATCCTTAGAGCGCTTCTGCGAGCGAAGCTTCTTTTCGTCAGCCTTTCCCTTTGCATCGTCGCCTTTGGCTTTACCGCTTGGCTGGGCGTGCCACGCGTCTTCGCATGGACTCCCGAGTTTGTGCAATCTTCAAACCTCTTCAGCAAAGCAGCCCACGCGGTTCCGGGCTTTGGCAAGGAATTCATGCCGCCTCTCGATGAAGGGTCCTATCTCTTCATGCCAACGACCATGCCTCACGCATCCATCGGCGAAGCCATGGACGTGTTGAAAAAGCAAGACATGGCGATCAACGCCATTCCGGAAGTGGAGATTGCCGTAGGCAAACTGGGGCGTGCAGAGAGTCCACTTGATCCCGCTCCGATCTCCATGATCGAAACCATCATCACCTATAAGCCGGAATACATCATAGACGCAGACGGACAGGTACGCACCTTTGCCTTCGACGAAAAGGACGAAGATTTTCCACGAGACGTGAACAACCAGCTTATACCCGACGAAGACGGACGCCCCTATCGTCAATGGCGAGATGAGATAAAATCGCCTGACGACATCTGGGACGAAATTGTCCAGGCTGCGACCATTCCGGGAGCCACTTCCGCTCCCAAGCTCCAACCCATTGCTGCGCGCATCGTCATGCTGCAAAGCGGAATGCGAGCCCCCATGGGGCTAAAGGTCTTCGGGCCCGATTTGCAAACGCTGGAAAACGTGGCGCTCGACATCGAAGAGCTCTTGAAGCAAGTACCGTCCATCAAGGCAGAAGCGGTCTTCGCAGACCGCATCGTAGGCAAGCCGTACCTCGAAATCGATATCGACCGCGACGCCATCGCCCGCTACGGCATTCGCATTAAAACGGTGCAGGATGTCATCGAGGTAGCGATCGGCGGCAAACCCATCACGCAAACTGTCGAAGGCCGCGAACGATACCCCGTGCGAGTCCGCTACATGCGCGAGCTCCGCGATACGATTGAATCCATAGAACAAATACTGGTCGCCTCGCCAAATGGGACCCAAGTTCCACTGCGCGAGCTCGCTTCCATAAACTACCTGCGAGGTCCGCAGGTTATCAAAAGCGAAAACACATTCCTAGTGGGATACGTCATTTTCGACAAGAGAGACGGATTCGCGGAGATTGACGTCGTCGAGCAAGCCCAAGAGTACCTGCAAGAGATGCGAGAGAGCGGCGAACTGATCATTCCTGCGGGAGTTAGCTATCAGTTCACCGGCAGCTACGAAAACCAGGTGCGGGCAGAGAAGCGACTGACCATCGTACTCCCGCTTGCCCTTTTCGCCATCTTTCTGATCCTCTATTTTCAGTTCAAGAAGGTGCCCGTCACCCTTCTAGTATTCAGCGGCATCGCCTTTGCGTGGTCCGGCGGCTTCGTTCTCATCTGGCTTTACGGACAGGATTGGTTCCTTAACGTCTCACTCTTCGGACACGACTTGCGAGAGCTCTTCCAAGTGCAGACCATTAATCTCAGCGTCGCCGTTTGGGTTGGCTTCCTCGCCCTCTTCGGTATCGCCACAGACGATGGCGTCATTATGGCAACCTATCTCGAGCAGCGCTTCAAAGAAGCACCTCCGCGCAATCGCCAACAGATGCACGAGCGTATCGTCGAAGCCGCCACCAAGCGCGTGCGCCCCGCCATGATGACCATCGCCACCACAATTCTCGCCCTGCTTCCCGTTTTGACCTCTACTGGACGCGGCTCGGATGTCATGGTACCTATGGCTATTCCGACGTTCGGCGGCATGATGTTCGCCATCGTCACCATTTTCGTCGTCCCCGTGCTTTATTGCGGGGTCGAGGAACTCAAATCGAATTTAGCTTCCAAATAAGCAAAGATGAAAAAACTCGCATCCTTCCTAATCTCGCTGGCTCTGGCCGCTAACCTGTTCGCCCAAGAACATCCAAAATCATCGTCGCCTTTCACAAGGAGCCTGACCGATTCCTACCTCGCCTTGCAGGCTGGCTTGGCTAGCGACGACCTCAATACCGCTCGCGAAGCCGCGCTGGCCTATATCGCTGCCTTCGACATATCGACCGCCAGCCTCAACACCGAGGCTCTGACCCTCCATGCTAACGAAATCGCCTCCGCGGCCGACCTCCACACAGCACGTTACGCCTTCCGGGAGCTGAGCGAGCAGGCCAAGATGCTCTTCGACTATCTGGCGACGCCGGACAGCGAGCCACTCTACCTCATCCATTGCAGCATGGCCTTCGCGGGTGAAGGCGCCGACTGGATCCAGGCCAGCCCGAACATTTCCAACCCTTACTACGGAGCTCGCATGTTTACTTGCGGTTCCGTGACCCGCTCTCTCGGCTCGGCTGCGAGCGCTGTGCCTGACGCACATTCGGACTCGTGCTGTACCTCAGGGGTCGACCCCAGCGAATGCGAAAGTCATGCCGCCGGTGCTTGTTGCCAAAAATAGAAAAGTACCTCTCATAACACTTCACTAACACCAGCTACCCGTACTATGAAAACGCTCATCCTATCACTCAGCATAGCCACCGCGACCGTATCCAATCTCCAAGCGCATTGCGGAACCTGCAGTATCGACGAAGGAGCCGAAAGCCATCATGGCGACGCCCACGCTACCTGCCACGAGGCCACCCTCGCTAGCTACTTCGCAATCCAAAAGGCACTCGCCAGCGACGATCTGGCAAACGCCAAGACCTCCGCTAGCGAACTGGCCGAGTCCGTCGCGAATTCACAATGCTCCATCGATGGCGAAGATTGCTGTGCCGAAGTCGAGGGAGCCGCTGAAAGCATCGCCGGAGCATCAGAGATCGCCGTGGCCCGCAAGGCTTTCCTCGGTTTTTCAGAAGCAATGATCGAAATGCTCGACTCACACCCCAGCGAGACAACCGCCTACAAGATGTACTGTCCAATGGCTTTCAACAACAAGGGCGGGGCCTGGCTTCAAGACAACGCCGAGCTTCGAAATCCCTACTTCGGCTCCATGATGCTCACTTGTGGCATACAGCAAGCTAGCTATGGCAATGATTCCTCGGAAAAGGACGGCAATAACAAGCAGCACGGCCACTAAACGGCGCGGTCATGGATGCTACGCCTGAAACGGCCGCAGCACTAACCTAATATCGCGATCGAGGCAAAGAGCGCGATAAAAACCAATAGTATGAACGCCAATCCCGCACCCAATGGAGCTCGTTCCAAATCCGGATCGAAACGGTCACTAGGCCCCTTGTTGACGCCGAACCAAGCCCGTGGATTACCAAAGGAACTGGCTAAGTATGCGGCTATGCCGTCGCGTACCTTCGCGCCTGCACCGAAAAACGCATTGACGGGCTTCACTATGACGGCCTGCGCCACCGGAGCTCCACGGCGGTAGAACCAATCTGTGTCGAGGGCCAAGTAGGGCTCGCCTGCTAGCTTTGCACGCAACACCCAGAACCCGATGAAGGTAAAGGTCAGAATCTGCGTGGCCTCTACCAAATGGTACGCCGTATACGGGTGGTATTCGGCATCAAAAGGTAGCATTGCGTAGAGTGCCTGCGGATACACGCCGAAGAACGTGCAGCCAAAAGCCACTAAGCCCATGGCGACATACATGTTTCCAGGGATAGGTTTTACCTCAAGCTTTTGATCCTTCCCCCAAAAAGTGAACACGGGAATCTTTAAGCCCGTATGTAAAAAGGTACCGACTGAAGCCAATAGCAGCCCAAGCATAATCCCGTAGTAGTGCGCCTCACCAGCAGCCGAAACAATCATCGACTTGCTAATAAAGCCGTTGAACAACGGAAAGCCGGAGATGGAAAATGCTCCGATCATGAATAACCAAACCACCCCTTTCATCTTGGGAGCGAGTCCGCCGAGATCGCTCAGTTTACTCACTCCAGTAGCTTGGATTACCGCGCCCGCGCCCATGAAGAGCAAGGCCTTGTAGAGGATGTGACTAAACGCGTGAGCCGCTGTGCCATTCATCGAAAGTGCTGTTCCGATTCCGACGCCTGCCACCATGTAGCCGACTTGGCTGATAATGTGATACGCGAGGATCTGACGTATGTCATTGGCCAATACAGCGTAGACCACCCCGTAGAGCGCCATAAACAGCCCCATATAAATCAGGAGATCCCAGCCGGGAAAAAGCACCAACAAAACGTAAACAGCCGACTTCGTAGTGAGAGCGCTCATGAAGATAGCGCCGGTAATTGTAGCTCTCGGGTAGGCGTCAGGCAGCCAGGCATGCAAAGGGGGCAGAGCTACATTTAGCGCCACTCCGGCCAATATCAGCCATGCCGACGCACCCATTTCAGGAGACAAAGCCTGCAAGCTCAAGGTGCCCGTCTGACCGTAAAACAAAATGATACCGCCGAAAAGCAGTGATCCGCCGGCCACATGGACCAAGAGGTAACGAACTCCGGCTCGGATAGAAGATTCCTCCCGACGAGCGAACACTAGCCAAGCGGAAGCCACCGCCATCAACTCCCAAAAAAGGAGCAGCGTCAGAAAATCTCCAGCGAGCGTAACGCCCAAGGCACCGGAAGCGTAAGACAAAGCCGCCACCTGCTGGCCACGGTCACTGACGTGCCAAGCGTACACTCCGGCGATGGACGAAATAAGAAGGAAGATGACGGCGAAAACGAAGTTGACCTTTGTAACTGAATACAGGGTCAGCTCGAATCCCGCTAAGCTGGCATGGGATGAGGCCCCAATCCCCATCGACCACAGTTGCCAAAGGCCTACCAAGGGCATTAACACGCAAAGTGCTGCGCGAACAGCCTTGAAAGGCAAGATCGCCGCCAACGCAGCCGCCGATAGAAGCCAAAACGCTGGAGCGAGCTCAAACATCGTTATCCCCCTCGTAGTAATCTTCCTTCTTTTGCAGCCATACTTTCCCGAGGAACTTCGAGACCACGATGATCAACACGCAGCTGACGAAACCGAAAATACAGTAAAACAGCGGGACCGAGTCCCAAGCGTGCGGGTGCGGATGCGGTGGCCCGAAATACTGCAGCGCCAGCGACGCGAGCGTGACCATTCCTAGAAGTATCCAATGTATCTTTTTCATGGCGCCAATCCGATATCCTTAGCGTTTAATGCCTGCGGCAACTCGCCCATTACTGATTCAACCACTTGCTTGGCTATCTCGAAGAAGGGCAATGGGAAATCGGGAAAAATCCCGAATACAACAGCCAGCGTTGCCGTGATGCAAAGCGGCGCGACCATCCAAGGGCTCGCTTCGCCTTTTGGAAAATGAGCATCTGGCGCAGGGGGGCGAAAGAAGCCGCGAATCACGATAGGGAAAAAATAGCCGGCGTTGAGCAAGCCGCTCACTAGGAAAACCCCCAAAGCCAAGGAGTAGCCCGAGTCGAGGCTACCCATACTGAGCCACCATTTGCTCAGAAATCCGTACACCGGTGGAATGCCCGCTAAACCAAGCGCTCCAATCGCGAAGGCCCCAAAGGTCCACGGCATGCGCCGTCCCAACCCGTCGAGCTGAGAAATCTCAGTTTTGTGCGAATGCACGATAATAGCTCCCGCACAGAAAAACAGTGTGATTTTCATGACAGCATGGGCCGACAAATGCATCAAGCTACCCGTCAGAGCAGCTGGCGAAGCTAAAGCCGCCCCCATCACGATGTATGACAAGTGCCCAATCGTTGAATACGCTAGCCGTTTCTTAAGATTGTCCTGACGCAGGGCGATCAACGAAGCCAAGAGAATGGTCGCTCCAGCGAAAAGCGCCAGCAGCACGTCCAAGCCGTGTTCTCTCATCATTTCAGGACCGAATACGAAACCCGTAACCCGAAGCACGCCAAACGCACCAGACTTGACCACCGCAACCGCGTGCAGCAATGAGCTAACCGGAGTCGGAGCCACCATAGCGGCCGGAAGCCAACTGTGCAGCGGCATCACGCCAGCCTTCACTCCCACGCCGACCATGAAGAGGCCGAAGAGCAATTTGAGCTCCCCCTCCCCAAATGCGCCTTCCGGTATGAACCCGCCTGCGGCAAAGCTCACGTCGCCTACCCGCACATTGACCCAAACTGCCGCTGCAAGAAACAGCAGGCCAGCTGTCAGTGCGTAGCCAAGGTACATACGGCCGGAACGCAGCGCTTCCGGAGATTCCTTATGCACCACTAGAGGATAAGTCGCCAACGTTAGCAATTCGTAGAAAATCAGGAACGTGATCAGGTTATCCGAAAATGCGATGCCTAGAGTTGCCGAAAGGCTTAGGGCAAAGCTAGCGAAAAAGCGGGTCTGCTTCTTTTCGTGATGTCCTCGCATGTATCCAAGAGCATAGGCAGTCGTCACGATCCATAAGCCAGAAGCAACCAGCGCAAAAAGCACACCGAGAGGGTCTGCTACTAATCTCAGGCTAATCCCTGGGGCGATTTCGAGCAAAGTGATACCTACCGACTCCCCACGCAAAGCGCCGGGCACGAGTGAAAGCACCAAGGCAAACTTTAACCCAGCCGCTAGAAAACTCCACGACTCGCGCAAGTTCGGTTTTCGCGAGCTGAGAAGGATTGCCGGTATCGCCGTCATGGATACCAAGATGGCGAGTAAGGGAACCGTTGAGATTTGCGAAACTACGTCAGTCGTCATGGAATCAGAATCCGGGCAACATAGGGCTAATGAACTTAGAAACGATGAATACGTTACCGAAACCAAGGGCGAGTAGAGAGAGGGCGAGAACGAGGGTGGAGAAGCTCATCACCGTGGGAAGGCGGGATGGGCTAGCCCCTTCGGCTTCCCCTTCGTCCTTGCCAAGGTAGAGCCTCTCTAGCACGCGAAAGAAGTAAACCGCGTTGAGCAAGCTGCTGACCACGATGACAACCACCAAAATCCAGCTCCCCTGCTCGTAGCTACCAAGCAACAAATACCACTTACTGAAGAAACCCGCCATCGGAGGTAGCCCGATCATGGAAATCGCCGCCATTGCGAAACAGGCGCAAGTGACCGGCATCTTGCGGCGCAGCGAGGCATTCAGTCCCTTGATAGAAACGCCCTCCCCTCGATGCTCCAAATTTGCGGTTACCAAGAAAAGGCACGCTTTCATGACCGCATGGTTGATGACGTGCAACACGGCTCCTATGTAACCGTAGGGAGTCGCAAGGCCAAAGCCCACCGCAATGTAGCCAATCTGGGCCACGCTGCTGTACGCTAGCATGCGCTTGATATTGTCCTGAGCGATGGCCATCACCGACCCCCAGATGATACCAACTGCTCCGAGCGCCAACACCACGTCAAACACTCGCAAGTCCAAGGCCAAAGCTTCGTATGGCAGCACCTCATATCCGATTCGCAGCAAGGCATATGCTGCAACCTTAGTACCCAGCGGAGCCACCAAGGCCGTGCTCGTGGCCGGAGCGTTGGTGTACACGTCGGGTAGCCAATAGTGCAGCGGCATCAAAGCCATCTTGATGCCAAGCCCCACCAAAATAAACACCACTGCTAAAGTCGTCGCCGGACTCAATCCCTCCAAATGCAGGATGGCAGTCACGTCGGCCATGTTCAGCGAACCGGTCTTCGCCAGTAGCAATCCCACTCCTATCAAGTAAAAGGAAGCTCCAATTGTTCCTATTATCAGATAGCGAAACGAGGAAAGCGACGCCTTGGCACTACCGCAGCCTAGCACCGCGTAGCCCGCTAAGGCGCTGATTTCTAAAAAGACGTACAAGTTGAACAAGTCGCCCGTGCCCACGATCCCGCTGAATCCGGCCAACAAGAGCAAAGCAGACGCGTAATAAGTCATCGTGTTACTCGCTCCGCAGTCCCGCTCCACAGACTCGCGAGAGTGCAGCAGGACGAAGGCGGAAACGGCCCCAATGGCGAACGTGAAAAAGCACGACAGCGGATCGGCAACTAGCTCGATGCCGACGGGCGGCGCCCATGAACCCATGGCGTAACGGATCGGTCCCTCAGTAGAGGTATGCCAAAGCCCCCAAGCCCCGAGAGCCGCCACCGCCAAACTGCCCAGCCAGGAGATCGCCCAAGGCAAACCACGTCCCAGCTTGGCCGCCAACGGCATCAGCAAGGCGAGAAATAGGTACAGCAAGATCGGCAAAGCCGGTAGGTGTTCGCCGATCATTTAGAAGCCTCCTGCTGGATCTTATCCTCGTCCAAGCTGCCGTATGCCCCGTAAACTCGGATCAACAACGAAAGGGCCACGCCTACGGTGGCGACTCCGACTACGATTGCGGTAAGCATCAAGGCATGCGGCAAGGGATTGATGTAGGCGTCGGCTTGATCCAATGGGAGCGTAGGATCCTTCACTGGCACCGTGCCACCTTCCTTGTAAGCCGTCAGAATGAAGAACAGGATGATAGCTGCTTGGAAGATAGTCATTCCAATCACCTTCTTCACGTAGTTTCGCTTGAGCAACATCCCGTACAAGCCCACTGTCAAAAGCAGGAAGCACATGATGTAGGCCGAATAATCCTCAAAAAAACCGTTCATCCTTCGCTCTCATCGTCCTCCGTCAAAACATCGAAAATTGAGACCAGTATCGCCATGACCGCTAGGGCAACCCCCAGCTCGATCACCAAAATACCCCAATAATGAAGGCCTACTGGCGAAAGCCCAAAAGAGGGAAGCGCGTCGTACTGCAAGAAATTTCCGCCTCCAAGTAGAGCCAGCAGGCCGACCCCGCCAAATAACAGTGCGCCAAAAGAACCTATCCCCAAAGTGGCGCTGGATGACAATTCGACCTGGCTCACAGGGCGTCCCTCGCCGATGCGAATTAAGATAACAGCTGCCGCTAGCAACGCTCCGCCTTGAAATCCCCCTCCGGGACTGTAGTGCCCGTGAAAAATGACATAAAGGGCAAATATCTGGATCAATCGCGCCATGCAGCGGCAGGCTAGGCGGACGATTGGGCTCACTCCTACGGACTTCATGACCTACGCCTTCCCCGCAAGATCAGCAAGCATGCTGCTCCAGCCGCAAAAACCACCACCGTCTCTCCAAACGTGTCGAAGCCGCGGTAATCTGCCAAAACCACGGTCACGATATTATCGGTACCTGCGTCTTTGTAAGAACTCTCGATGTAATAAGTGCCAGCAGCCGGGCTGCCGACTTCGCTAGATTTAGCATGCAAGGGCGCTTCTACATCACCCCGGGGCGGCAGGTCGCGCACCACGTAGAGCATTGATAAAAAGAACCCCGCCAGAATAGCAAACTGTAACGCCTTCAATCCTCTGTCCTCCTAGTCGTACGCAAAATCATCATTATAAAATAGACCCCAAGCACACCGGCCCCGACGACTGCTTCGGTGAAACCCACGTCAACCGCACCCATCTCAATGAAGAGAATAGCGATCACGAAGCTGAAAACAGAGGTCGTAACGGCCGCTGCCAACAGATCCTTTACGTTGATGGCCACCAATGCGGAAGCGATGAGGAGCAGGTAAAGTAGCAGCTCTATGACGGAACTCATTTCGTGGAATCCTCCTCTTCTTGCTTCCCGGAGGGAGCTTGCCACGGCTTGACTCCACTCTTCCAAGCCGCCCTCCCCAAAGCGTGAGCCGCTACCGGGTTGGTCAGCATGATGAAGAGTCCAGCGACAACAACCTTGGCCGCATCAAGCGTGGGACCACAAAGGAATGCTACCCCAATCGAGGCAACTAAAACGCCGACTGTGTCTACCTTGCTAGCCGCATGCGTGCGGGCAAAAAAATCAGGCAAGCGCACCAGCCCAACGCTTCCCACTAACATCATAAGCAAGCCCAACAGGATCAGGCCGAAGCCTAGAATTTCGCCTACGCTCACCCCTCCTCCTTTCTCAGGCGAAAGTACTCCGCCATGGCTATACCACCAATAAAGTTCAAGATTGCGTAACCGAGCGCGATGTCGACGAACATCGAGATGCGGTCGAAATGCAATCCGATCAAAAGAATCAAAATGATTGCCTTGCCCCCGATCGCTCCGATGGAAAGCAAGCGGTCAAAAACGGTCGGCCCCTTGATCAGTCGGTAGAAGGGAATCGACACTGCCACGATAAACAGCAGGATAATCACATTCGAAAAAGTGGTCATGTCTCGGCCGTAAGTCCCTCCTCAACAGGCATCCGTTCTATGGATACATTAGCCTCTTTGTCGCTCAGGCGAGCGACGCGTCTCGCCATATCCCCACCGAGAACGTCCTTCTCGGTATCCGAGGTGATGGCGTGCACTAAAAAGAAGTCACCCTCCAGATCAACAGATAGAGTACCCGGAGTGAGCGTAATCGAGTTTGCAAATATGACCGCGTCCACTTGACTTGGCATCGGACAACGAAACCGGAACAGCTTAGGCTGTATCCGCGACTGCGGTCCCAAAATACAACGGGCCACATACCATGCCGAAACGAGCATTTGATAGAACAGCCAGAAAAGGTACGCTGTCGCTGGAAGTAATCGCAGCCCCTTCTCCCCAGGTTTCCTGATAGCGGGTAAACGAGACTGAAGCCAATAAAGCAAGCCCACGGAAAGAGCCCCAACGCTGAGATGGAACACGTCAAACTTTCCACTCAGGAGTGCCCAGAGGAAAAAAAGCCCCCCAGCGACACTCAAGGGCATCTTGCTCGGCCTTTCCGCACCGCTACCAGTGGATCCACTCATGTCGACAGCCACATCTCGCCTCCGCTAGGCCGAAGCCTTGTTTCACAAGAGCAACAGCAATCATCGAAAATAAACTGATATCTACTTTTCATAAAACGACCAACAATCTGTTGCCCCGTGCTGAACTTGACTGCACTTCGGAACGGTGGCTTTTCTTAGGCCCAACGTTCCCATGTCAACCAAAACAGGTTCTTTTCCGATAAAACGCGAAGACAAGGCGCGGCTTTCTAGCAATTGCCGCGCCTAGGCACCTGCCTTTGGAAGTGTGCTTAAATATAAGATGACTGAACCAAGGGATTGCGCACCGAGAAGCCGATCCTATGCTGAACTAGCAATCCAATCACCGCTAAATGTACCTGACAAGCCTACTGCCCCTCGCCGCGTCCGCCCACTCGTCTCCCATCCTAGTCGACCTCGCTTGGATCATGCTTGGAGCTGCCGTAGCCGCCCTGATTTGCACCCGTATCAAGGTGCCTCCACTTCTTGGATACCTATTTGCTGGCTTCTTCCTTGGCCCCAACCTCGGGCTTTGGCCACCCTTGGTAACGCTGTCCAACGTTCAAGACTTAAGCGAGTTGGGGGTGGTTTTCCTGATGTTCTACATCGGCCTCGAATTCAACTTGGAAAAGGTTCGAAAGGTCTTCGCTCCAGCCGGTACCGCGTTGATTCTGCAGACTCTTCTCATGGTCTTCATTGGACGTCAGGCTAGCGAATGGCTGGGCCTCTCCACCATGGATGGATGGTTCCTAGGCGGATTGCTCTCCATAAGTTCCTCAATGGTATCCGTAAAGCTGATGCGCGAAAACGGATCCTTTAACCGACAACATGGACAACAAGCTGTCGGTATTCTCGTCTTCGAAGACATCCTCGCCATCCTTCTCCTAGTGCTGCTAAACGGTATGGCAGCCTCGGGTTCCTTCGACTACGCCAAGCTGGGCCAAACTGCATTTTTTATTGGACTTTTCATAGTCGCCGTATTCCTGATCGGCACGCTAGGCGCCAAGCGTCTTGTGCGAGTTCTGGAAACCCGGGGCACTACCGAAATGATTACGATGGCCACCCTCGGCCTGATTTTCGGCGTTAGCCTCATAGCCGAACAGTTCCAATTTTCGTGGGCCCTCGGAGGTTTCCTGGCAGGCGCAATCCTTCCCACCGCAGGCCTTGGGCATCGCATCGAAAGCCTCACCGAACCTTTGCGAGACCTCTTCTGCGCCCTCTTTTTCGTCACGGTCGGCATGCTAATCGAACCCGCCGCGCTTTGGCAAAACGCTCCCGCCATCCTAATTCTCTCAGCTGTCGTCGTAATCGGGAAGTTCGCCGCTTGCTGGCTAGGCCTTTTCATCGCAGGTCAGCACGCAGACGTCGCAGGGCGAGCCGCCATAATAAAGTCGCAGATCGGAGAGTTCAGCTTCGTCATCACCGCCATCGGAGCTAAGTACGGTGCCACTAGCCCGGAGCTTCAATCCATCGCATCAGGCGTCGCATTCGTGACCATTATGCTCACGCCTCTACTAATCAATAGCGAGGGCCCAATTCTGAATGCTATCGAACGGGCCTCGCCAAAAGCGCTCAAGGAGTTTACCCAACTCTACGCCAAATGGCAGGACACCCTCGAGCTCTCCTTCAACCGCAGTGTCCTCAATGTCGCTCGAGGTCCGATCCTGCGAATCGTTCTCTATTTCTTGGTCATTAATGCCATCATAATCGGGGCCGCCATCGTATCCACACACGTCGCGAAACCAGAGTTCGTACCAATCAGCCAAGAGCACTTCAGCCAAGCCCTCTTCCTCTCCTCCCTAATCTTCAGCCTTCCGTTTTTCGTGGACACTGTCCGCAACTTCAACGTGCTCGTGCTTCTCTTTTCAGATGCGGCCTTGAGCAAGAAGCTATTCCAACAGTTTTCCAAAGGAGCATTCAGAAACGTATTCAATGGTTTGATACTTCTCATCCTGCTTTTCGTATACGGAACCGTTTTCCTCATTGTGGCAGCTCCTTTCTTCCCGACCGGGGCCATCTTCTTAGTCTTCGTAGGCGCGGCCCTTCTATTGGGATTCACGTTCTGGAAAAGGCTGGTTCACATGCACAACAACTGGGAAATGGCATTTGTCGAATCGATGGAGGACGAGTCTCGCAGCCAGATCGAAAAACGTATCGAGCACAACCTAGCCCAGCTGCAGAGGGAGAACCCGTGGCAAGTACAAGTGGAGGCAGTCGATATTCACAAAAACTCGAAATGGACCGGCAAGGAAATCAAGGAGATTGACCTCCGGCGCCAAACGGGAACGACCATAGCAGGCATCGAACGCGGCGGCTTTGACCTGACCGACATTAAGCCCTACTCCCGTATCTTCCCGCACGACAAACTCTTTCTCCTTGGAGAGCCTGAACAAATAATCGCCGCGCGAGCATACCTCAACCAGCCTCAAACCGGCAATGAGGCCACCCTTTCTCCCTTCCGTTTTTCCAAGGAGATAGTCCCCCCGATGAGCACATGGGACGGGCTTTCCATCAAGGACACGCGACTTCGCTCCGATCACGGAGTCACTATCGTCGGTATTCAAAGGTCCGGCCAACGCATCGTAAGCCCGAGGCCGGACGAAGTCCTGCATGAGGGCGACTTATTGCTGATGATGGGCTGCGAAGACCGCCTCTCCAACGTGAGTAAGTTACTCGTCCTCGAAGAGGAAAAAGCCAACGCTAGCTAGAAGGTACCTCAGCTTCCGGACAAGGCTACGATCTCGAGTACTAAGCCTTTTATTAACTCCATCTCGACTCCATTCATAGCCGTGATGGTAAGCTTCTCTGGCCCTACGTAAACAGATCCCACACGGACGACCTGGCCTTCGTCATCTCTGGGATCTTCGAGGTCTTCCTCCCCTTCGAGGGACTGTACTGGAGGACTTGATACGGGAAGTACATGGATATCGAACACGGTCTCTCCCAATGGGTCGAAACCAAATTCCAAAGGATCCACTTCTGAGAAGAAAGGGTGGCGCTGCAGCGCCGCGACGGCATCGTGCTTCTCCGCATCGAGATAGAAACTCACCCGACAAGGATCTTCCGCAGGTTTGCCCCCACCCTCGGGTCCACCCAATTCCCCCACTCCGTCATGGTCATCCTGGATTGATGTACAGAGATTCCATACTTCGGGGAGTGCGCCTTGCAGCACCTCGTTGATACCCTCAACTTCAGTATCCAAAAAATCTACAATCGACTCCACGACAGTCCCCAGCACCTCCGCTGTTCCCACGAAGACACCGGGTATGACGTAAATGCAATTTTCATGGACGAGAAACCGCCCAAACATCAATGCCCCACGTTCCAAGGGTTCTTGGTCTCCAAAATCTACATACAAGTACTCATCGCCTGGACTGAAGATGTCCCGCACCGTATAGTAAGGTAGCGACGGGTTTGAATCGGTCACTTGCACCAGCAAAGCTTGGCTCTGCGCCAATTTCTCGAATACCAGACGAGCGTCGTTCTTCAGGCTCTGTTCCTCCTCATCCTCTAACGCTTCCTTGACCTCAGGAAAAGCATGTCCCTTAAGGGCAAGGCTCATAATCGTCCACTGCGTCTCATATGCGATCAAGGGTAAATCCCGCTCAGGGGCGAAGCGTCGATCCATAGCGTCGAAACGCCGCGCCCATTCGCTCGGGCCTACTATTTTCTCCAGCCACCGCGAGGCCGCTGCTAAGCCCTTTCCAACAATCGCATCGAAAGCCTTGGGGGCGTCCGGATTGAAAGGGTTGAATGGGCAGGTCATGGGGCATTGTAGCTCGACCACCCTCTCGGCGACACATCGCTGCACTGTGATTGAAGAGCCCAGAGCAGGACAAAATCTTCGATCTGGAGTTGAAATAGGAGAAACCATAGCGTTTCCCTAGGTCTAGGCCCCGCTCCCCATAAATCGAGCACCAAACACCGGTCTATAATTGCACAAATCTGTAAGCGCACAGAAGCCGGTATTTCCCTTCACATATCACACGATATTCAACAGAACACACCCCTATGAAACTAAGAAAAATAGCGACAACCCTCGCCCTCGCGGCGGCATTTTCTGCGACATCGTGCTTCGCTGAACAATTCAAGGTCCTCCTCTTTTCGAAGACCGACGGCTGGCACCATGACTCCATTAACGCCGGTGTCACCGCTATCCAAGAACTCTCTAAGCTTCACGACTTCGAAGTCTTCTGGACCGAGGACTCAAACCGCGTGATGAACGACAACACGCTCAAGAACTATGACGTCGTCATATTCCTGCTCACGTCCGGCAATATCCTCAACGACGAACAGCAGGCAGCTTTCGAGCGGTACATCAACAACGGTGGCGGTTTCGTCGGAATCCACAGCGCTTCCGACACCGAATACGATTGGGATTGGTATACCAAAATGGTTGGCCATATGTTCCACATCCACCCAGCCGTGCAAACTGGAGTCATAAAGGTCGAAGACCCGAACTTCCCAGGCATGGATCGCTTCGCTCCCAAATTCATCTTCACCGAAGAGTGGTACGAATTTGACGCGCCTCGCACCGACGACCTGAAGTACCTGCTCAGCGTCGACGAGAAAACCTACAAGCCTGACGCCAACTGGGGCGTGAAAAGTGGCGACGGCATGGGCGACTTCCATCCAGTTAGCTGGTACAAGGAATACGAGGGTGGACGCTCTTTCTACACCGCACTCGGGCACCTCCCTGCTACCTACAAGGATGCGGACTTCATGCATCACATCTACGGCGGCATCTACTGGGCTGCCACCGGGAACAGCTTCACCGCGGGCGAATAATACCCTTTTAGGCGAAGGGCGGGCTGGATAGCGTTCCAGCACGCCCTACATTAACGCAAGAAGGAATCTCGCAATCCGAGGACTCGGCGGACTAACTCCTAAGCTAGATTTCAGCGCTAATACATAGACCGCACCAAATCTCAATCCTTCCGTATTCAGTTCTCCGATACATTTTACCACCTCACATTAGAACCCCATCTACAAACGCCCTGCCGCCCTACAAAGGGCCCAGCATAGCATTTAGGCAGTCTCGGGACCGCTACAGCTCGCTTCTCGGGCAGGCTCAGCGCGGGAAGCCAGTTTTCTCGATTGGAGTCCAGCGGGATTAGAATCAACGAATTTGTCACCCTTGCGCATGGCATGACCTTTTTCCCGAGCTACTTTGTCACAATTTTGTCAATACAAAGAAGTACGCGTTCCAAAACGCCGATTTTCTTACTTTTTGACACATCCCTACTTGGCAAGACCACCCAGCTGCGTAGATTAGCTCGTCAATGATTCCGGATTCGGACAATCACGCCTACCCCAAATCGCTCTCCACCACTTTCCTAGGTGAGTCACACTCGAACCCCGATCAAGAGGGTACGTACACCCCTGCCCAACTGAAGAAGGCCCTCGAATTGGCATACTTGGCAGGAACAAAACAACGCATACGTCAAGGGAAGCACACCGCCGACCCCGATATGCTATTCTGGCAATTGATGGACAACCTGCCGGACAACGTCTATTTCAAGGATACCCGAAGCCGCTTTACCTGCGTCAACCGGGCCCAAGCGAGGTTTCTAGGCCTGGAGGAACCCAACGACGCGATCGGCATGTCCGATTTCGACTTTTTCCCGGAAACCATGGCAAAAGTCCAATTCCATGAGGAACAGGACATCATTGCCACCGGAAAGGGCTACAGCCTTCACGAGGAGAAACACGTTAAGGACGACGTTCTCCAGCGCTTCGTCATCTCCAGCAAACTGCCGCTTAAAGACAAAGACGGCAATATCTGCGGCACTTTCGGTATTTCCCGAGACGTTACGGACCGCTACCTAGCGGAGAGAGAAGTAAAGCGGCAGCGCAACCTACTCAAAGCGATCATCGACATTCTCCCCTGCCGAATCTTCGTCAGAGACCTCGAGGATCGATTCCTCCTCGCAAACAACACCTATAAGAACGCCCTCGGAATCAAATCTTCCCAAGACCTCATTGGTCACAGTCTATCGGAATTTAGCGACGAAGAAAGAGTCGCCAAAATACGAGCAGAAGACCGACGCGTCTGCGAAAAGGGAGAGCCCATACTAAATCAAATCGATTTTGACCTCAGCGTATTCAAGAAAGACAGTTGGATCGTTACTTCAAAGGTTCCTCTCAGGGGACGCGACGGAGCGATAGAGGGCATCGTAGGCATGACCTACGATATCACAGAGCAAAAGAAAGCGGAGGAGGAAGCCCGCATGCTCTCCGAAGAGCTGCGCGACAAAAACACCCATTTCGAAGCGGAGCTGCTGGTAGCCAGACAATTGCAGGAAACCTTGATGTCCATCGGCTTCGACAAAGACAGACAGTATTCAAAATCTGGATCGAAATGGACCTTGAGCTCCAGCTACTTCTATAAGCCAAGCCACCATCTCGCAGGGGATTTCTTCGACCTCATCCAGATATCCGAAAGCAAAATCGGAATCCTCGTCTGCGACGTCATGGGCCACGGCGTAAAAGCTGCCCTTGTGACTATGCTGCTGCGCGGCCTTATTTCCGAATTCGCCGACATTCTCGACCAGCCCGGCAGAGTGCTCGGGCAATTGAACAAACGCCTTTGTTCACTAGCTGAAGACCAAGAATTCCCCCGATTCACCACCGCAGTCTACCTCACGCTCGACCTAGACACCGGAGAGGCCCGAGTAGCGAACGCGGGACATCCTGGCCCTCTTTGGAAAACCAGAAACGCCTCCGACCGCGAGATTTTCGAGCCTTGCCCCTGCGGCGAAATTGGCCCGGCGCTTGGCCTAATCCCCGAGCAAGAGTTTCTCCGCTACGAGTTTACATGCCAGGAAACCACCGAATTCCTCCTCTACACCGATGGAATTATTGAACAGAAAGACGCCATGGGAGAAGAATTCGGTATCCAAAAGCTGGAGGAAATCCTACTCAACAACCGAGGCGACGACCTAGCGGAACAAATCAAAACCATCAGGTCTGCTCTCAAGCTCACCGCCGGGACGGAAGATTTCGACGACGACATCTGCCTCGTCGCTGTTAAGATGAAGCCTAACGCTTGATCTTCACAATGAGGATCCCGCCTAGAACAGACAACGCTGGACTCTTTATCCTAAGACCTTCTTCACCTCGCTCGAGGCGAGCTTCATGTCGAGCGCCGGGCCGATGTCAGCCTTGAGTTTAGCCATCACTGCGCCCATATCGCGCATGGAGGAGGCTCCAGTTGCCTCGACCGCGTCTGCCACCAGCTTTGGATAGGCATCCGCATCAAGCTTTTCCGGCAACAGAGCTTCTAATAACTCAGCACGAGCGGCGATTTCCGCTGCCTTGTCCTCGCGCCCCGCCTTCTCAAAAGCAGCAGCAGACTCGGCGAACTTGCCCGCTTCCTTCTCGACTATAGCCAAGACCTTCGAATCCGAAAAGTTTTCGTTGGCTCTCACTTCGCCCTCCTGAATAGCTGCCAGTGCAGCTCCATAGGCCTCAGTCGCTGCAGGGTCACGAGCGATTCGGGCTTTTTGATGAAGTTCCTTGAGCTTGTCTTTCATTTCGCCGCCATTGTCGGATCCGAACCCAGCTTGGCAACGGTTAACTTTCGCATCCCAGATCGATCCTCAGATTAGTTCGCCTCTAGTTTACCTCGCATCCCAGCCCATATTTCGATCGTATTTTGCACACGCAACCTCCTCCTCAAGATGCCCGACAAAAAGAAATCCTGGATCAAATACCTCACCGTCGCAGTAGCCATCGCAGCTGCCTACTTCATCAACACCGAGGTGCAGACCCGCCTCGGACAAAGCGTCCTAGACGAAATGCAGCTCGAACGACACAGCCTCCCCGAGGCCCTCGCCAAAGCCAAAGTCGAGAACAAGCTCGTCCTCGCCGACATGTCCGCCATCTGGTGCCCGACGTGCCGCAGCCTCGACAAAAACGTGTTCTCCAACCCCAAGGTCCAGGCCAAGATCAACGAGAATTACGTCTTCGCCCGCATCGAATACGAATCGGAAGAAGGAGAATCCTTCATGGACACCTATGACGTTCGCGCTTTCCCCACCATCCTGATCCTCGATCCAACCGGCAAAAGGCTAAAGAAGATCGAATATACTTCCTCCCCTGAAGAGTTTAACAGCTTCCTCTAGGGTCGGAGATAGCAGTCACCCCATCGAACCAAACGCGACCGAAACTCGTCTTGACAAATCGTATTTTCAGTATTTTCTGAAAATTAAATCAGATGAGCGAACTGGCAGAAATAAAGGACAACTTCGTCACACAGTGGGGCGCCCTCGGCAGCCAGTGGGGCATCAACCGGACCATGGCCATGATCCATGCCCTCCTTCTCGTATCTCCCAACCCTCTCACGACCGACGAGATCATGGCCGAGCTCTCTGTCAGCCGCGGCAATGCCAACACCAATCTGCGCGATCTCGCGAGCTGGGGGCTAATTCGCCAAGTCATCGTCAAAGGCGAACGAAAGGACCACTACGAAGCCGAAAAAGACACTTGGAAGATCTTCTGCATAGTTGCCCGCGAGCGTAAACGCCGCGAGACCGAGCCGGCTAGCCAAGTTCTGAAGGACTGCATTAACCGCTCCAAGGACCTGAAAACCGCCGAAGCCAAAGAGCTGCATAAACAACTCACAGCCCTCAACGACTTCGTCATGCTCGCGAACTCCATCATGGAGAAGGTCGCCTCCAAGGAGCAAAGCACCCTCCTGCCCAAGATTCTAAAGGTCCTCAGCTAGCCCAACCACAACTAATAGCTTAACAGGTGCTGTTTTTATTTTCATTTTTTCCTGAAACTTCGAATACTTAAATCCGAAAAACTAAGTCATCATGAACTATACGCTACTGGCCACCCTCGCCTACATTACCGCAGCCATCGGCATGACTATCTACGTCGGCCGCGTACTGCGCATCCACGGCATGCCTTTCCTTGAGGAAGCGTTCCAAGACAAGCCGGCCTTAGCCGACGCCATAAACGTCTTGCTGAACACGGGCTTCTACCTGCTCAACCTCGGGATCATCGGAGCCAGCTTAAAGTTCACGGTGGCGGCCAACACCCTAGTAGAAGCCATCCAGGCAGCCGGCTATCGCCTCGGAATCGAACTGCTGATCCTCGGGTTCATCCACTTCTTCAATATGCGGATGATCAACAAAGTCCGCAAAGGCGAACCCAAGTATCGCCCCACCCCGCCGCCCGCAACCGCGGCCACCTGAATTCAAACCAAGAGTGGCATGGCCGCTGATTAAGTGGCCACGCCCTCCTTCTCTCCAACACTCGCAACATCATGAAAAAGCTAGTCATTGCCGGAGGCACCGGCTTCCTGGGCCAAGTACTCGCCCGCCACTTCACCCGCAAGAACTGGCAGGTCATCATCCTCACTCGCGATCCGCACCCCCCGACCTTCGTTGGGCAGCCACTCAATTGGAACGGGGAAACACTCGGCTCGTGGACCGCCGCCCTCGAAGGCGCCCACGCCATCGTGAACCTTTGCGGTAAATCGGTCGACTGCCGTTACCACCCCAGCAATCGAAAGCAAATCCTCGACAGTCGCATAGCGCCCACTCGCGTATTGGCCCAAGCGATACAAAAACTGGAACGACCCCCAGCCGTTTGGCTCAACGCCGCTAGCGCCACCATCTATCGCCACAGCCTCGAAACGCCAATGGACGAAAATCATGGCGAGCTCGGCGACGGTTTCTCTGTCGACATCTGCCGCGCTTGGGAGGCTGCATTCTTTGAAGACAATCTTACACAAACCCGCCGCGTCGCTCTCCGAACCAGCATGGTGCTGGGCCACGGAAAAAACAGCGTCTATCCCATCCTTGCGCGAATCGCTCGCTGCGGGATGGGAGGCAAGCTGGGAAGCGGCGAACAGATGGTCAGCTGGATCCATGAAGCCGATTTCGCCCGAGCAGTTGAGTTCGCCATCGATGACGAAGAGATTTCCGGAACTCTCAATGTAACTGCACCCGCTCCCTTAAGAAACAGCGTATTCATGCGAGCCATACGTGGAGCCGTCCGTATCCCTTTCGGACTCCCCCACTACAGACCAATGCTTGAAGTCGCCGCATGGCTCCTGCGTACTGAAACCGAGCTCACCTTGAAAAGCCGCTTCGCGGTGCCCGCCAAGCTTCTCAAGCGCCGCTTCGTCTTCTACTATCCTTTCGTCGACGAGGCCTTGGGAGACCTTGCCAGGAATCGTCCATTGGGACTAGCTCCTCTCGGTCCTCAAATTGCCCACAACTTCAAGCCATGAAGGCAGTTCTAAAACGCTTTTTGTTCAGTATCTTGGTGCCGCCCATGGTCGGTAGTACCTACTTTTTCGCCATAACGCTGATCGGCGCCATTGGAGTTGAGAACGTTACCCAATCGCTGCTCTTCCTGCCTATCATCTACCTTTACGCCTTCGCATACTGCTTCCTTCCGGGCAGCGCGTACTTCGCCATTCATGAGCTTGCCCGCGTCAAAGGGTTCGCCCCTCTGGAGAACCTACCGCGGTTCTTGGCAATCGGCGCCATAACAGGGACTGTAAGCGGGCTCGCCATCACCTCAGTGCTGGGGTTCCAGAGCTGGGTTTACTTCCTTCCGATCGGTATTTTAGCTGGGACCATCACCTCGTTCTTGAAAATCCTCGTCCATCGGGCGAAGCCTGATTGATCAATTCTAAGCCAAGCATCGCGGGTCTCCGTGAGCAAATTGAGGCTATTTCGTAGGATTGCCCTCGCAGGGCGGGGATGGCGCGAGCGATGCTCAACGCTGAGCATAATCGTAATACGTTTACTCTAATTCGTATTACCACCTACAGAACCTGAACGACCAAAGCCATATGAAGTTCGCCCGTCTTGCAAAACGCTCCCTCTCTGCTATTGCCCTCCTCGCCGCCCTGCCTTTCACTCAGGCTGAACCTTTAAAAATCGGGTATTCCGACTGGCCAGGCTGGGTTGCCTGGGAAATCGGGATCCAAAAAGGCTGGTTCGCCGAAGAAGGCGTCGAAGTCGACTTCCAATGGATGGACTACGTCGCATCCATGGACGCTTATGCAGCTGGCTTGCTGGATGCGGTGACGATGACCAATGGCGACGCTCTAGTAACCGGCGGCACCGGTAAGCCTTCCGTAGGCATCATTATCAATGACTTTTCCAACGGAAACGACATGATCGTAGCCGCACCTGGTTTCGACTCGCTGGCTGACCTCAAGGGCAAAAAGATCGGCCTCGAAGAAGGTTTCGTCATCCACCTGCTTCTTATGAAGGGTGCCGAGGCGGCGGGCATCGACCCGTCTGAATTCACGATCGTAAACACGCCGACCAACGAGACACCTCAGGTGCTCGCTTCCGGAGCAGTCGACGCGGTTGGCGCTTGGCAACCAAACTCGGGTCAAGCCCTCAAGACCGTCGCCAACTCCAAGCCAGTGCTTACTTCCGCGGACGTGCCCGGAGTTATTTACGACCTCCTGAGCGTCGATCCTGAAAGCCTCGAAAAGCGTCGTGACGACTGGATGAAGGTCGTGAAAGTCTGGTACCGCATCGTAGATTTTATAAAGGACGAGGACAACATAGACGAAGCCCTCGAAATTCTTGCCGGGCGCGTTGCCATTTCTCCTGAAGAGTACGAGCCATTCCTCGGAGGCACCTACATCCTGACCCTTGAAGAAGCGCTCCCCATCTGGGAAGAAGCCGAAGGTCTCAAGTCCGTCTATGGTTCAACCGCGATTTCGGACGAGTTCAACGTCTCCATGGGAGTATACGACGAACCGCTTAAGACAAACCAGTACCTCGACCCTAGCCTCACGCTAGAGTACGCAAAGTCAGTCGAATAGAGCGGGAGCCTCACTCCCTCGACACACCCCATTTCAAGAAGGCGGGCCGTGCCCGGTCCGCCTTTTTTGTGCCCGTTCCCTACCTCCTCCTCATCCACCTACCGAGCTCGATACTCAGAAGCCTTAATGACTAACGGAAAAAAAAACGGCAAAGTCACAAGCCCTTGGTTCGCTATCCGAAAAGACCTCGACGCGAGGCAACGCCTCACCCTTAGCTGCCTATCCTTCATCTTGCCATTGGTCGCCTGGGCCTTTGTGAGCTACTCGCCTTTCATTTGGCATCCAGACGTAAAACTGCACATTTCGGCTGACCGCTCAGATGTAACCACGGTCTACACCGCCGGAGACCATCTCTCCAAAACTTACTTCCCTGAATTCGTAGCAGCCATCCGATCGGACAACCTGGAGATCCTTGCCTCCCGCGAATCTGGAGATGCTGAAAGCAGGGGCTCCTCCGTCCGAAGAGCGAACCTCAAGATCATGAGGCACATCTCCGACGCGGCGATCGCCAACGATTGGCTAACCCGCGTTGAGGCCAAGGAAGACGACCTGCTCTATGGAGTTTGGAGAGATGTCGCCGAGGGAAAATTAAGCGGCAAAAAGGTTAAATTTTCCGAGGAAAACCTAGCCATTATCAATCGAAACTGGGAACTGATGTCAGCAAGCTCGCCGACCTTTAGCTCCAGAGACTTGCCGGAAATCCCCCTCGAAAAACTCGTGCCACAAGGCGTTTCAGCCAACCCTGTCTACCTCCCTGCTCCGCACGAGGTAGTCATCAAAGGCCTCCAAGATTTCACCTTCGAATCAGAGAGTGACAAGCCATCCATGTTCGATCGCTACAAGCACTCGCTCAAGATCGTCTTTCTCGGCTTCCTACTCGCCGCCGTCGTCGGCGTGCCGCTGGGTGTGCTCTGCGGAACTTTTGACTTCTTCTCCAAGCTGTTCGAACCCTTTGTCGACTTTTTCCGCTATATGCCGGCTCCCGCATTTAGCACATTGTTGGTCGCGGTTTTCCTCGCTCATGACGCTCCCAAAATCGCGTTGGTCTTTGTTGGTACCTTCTTCCAGCTGGTACTAGTCGTGGCCAACACCACCCGACAACTCGACCGCTCCTTACTCGAAGCAGCCCAAACCCTCGGAGCGAAGAATATCACTCTCATCCGTCGCGTGATTCTGCCCGGTATCACACCAAACTTGTACAATGACATGAGAATCCTTCTTGGCTGGGCCTGGACTTGGTTGGTCATCGCCGAGCTGATCGGAGTCAAAAGCGGGTTGACTGAGTTCCTCGAAACGCAAGGTCGCTGGCGAAACTTCGATAGCGTCTTCCCAATCATCATCCTGATCGGCATGTCAGGCTTCGTGACCGACCAATTTCTCTCCTCCCTCCGCAAGTACCTTTTCCCATGGACGCCCGATGCCGCGGAGAAGAAGCACGGTTTTATCGGACGATTCTTCCTCTGGCTGGTAGATCCAAAAGCCTACAGCACACCTCTAAACGGAAAGGCTAAATAATGAGCAGCTCTATCGAATTACCGAGTTACAAGGAGCAGAGCGAAGACGTACGAACGCGGTTCGCCGAACTCTACCAGCGTCCCATAAAGCTGGAAGTCGAAGGCCTCAGCAAAAGTTTCACAACCGCTAAGGGATCCGTCGAAGTTCTCAGCCCCATAAGCTTCAATGTCCATCGGCGCGAATTCGTTTCCGTCATCGGCCCTTCTGGTTGCGGAAAATCGACCTTGATTCGCATGCTAGCGGGCTTGGAAACTCTCTCCTCTGGGACCTTCCTCCTCGACGGACAAGAGCCAAGCGGTCCGGGCGCAGACCGCGGAATGGTCTTCCAAGGCTACACATTGTTTCCTTGGCTCAGCGTGAAGAAAAACGTCATGTTCGGACTCGAGGTAAACGGCAAATCTGGCGCCGCAGTCGAACAGGAGGCCATGCAGTGGATCGAGCTCGTGGGTTTGACCCACGCCGCCGATAAATATCCAAGGGAACTCTCGGGCGGAATGAAGCAACGAGTAGCTATCGCTCGCTCGCTCGCCAACCAGCCGCAGATTCTTTTTATGGACGAGCCTTTCGGTGCCCTCGACCCCCACACGCGGTGCCAAATGCAAGCGCACCTCTTGCAGATCTGGCGCAACGTTGACGTCACCATCATGTTCGTCACCCACGACCTCGACGAGGCTATCTACCTCTCGGACCGCATCCTAGTCCTCAAGGCAAACCCTGGGGAAATTCTCGAATACGTCGAAGTTCCCGTTCCGCGACCGCGTACACCTGAGCAATTGCTCAGTCCAGAGTTTCTCGCCATCAAACAGCGCCTCGAGGAGCTCATCCATCCCAAGGAACCAGAAAGAGACGACGAGCCCCTGCCCAATATCCGCATGACGGGCATCGGCGACGAGGTCGAATGATCAGGAGTATGAATACACTAGCTTTGCAACATTGGGAAGAGCTCACCTGGGAAGAAATTCAAGCTAGGATTTCTTCTGGTAACGATGCGGCGATTCTCCCCATTGGGGCGACCGAACAACACGGACCGCAACTCACAGTCGGTATGGATTCCCTGCTAGGCCGGCACCTCTGCTCAAGCGTCGCCAAAATCACGGGAGTCCCCAGCCTCCCTCTCCTTCCTTACGGCTGCTCGCTCGGCCATTCCCACCGCTGGCCGGGGACGCTTGCCCTGAGCCCACACACCCTTGTCTCAGTAGTCACGGACATCGCCGATTGGCTTTATCCAGCTGGCATAAAAAAGCTATTTATCGTCAACTCCCACGTCACTAACGAGGCTCCTCTTCGCTGCGCATTAGAAATATTGCGAGCAAAGCATGACGATCTATGTATCGCCCTTTTCAATACCGGAAAGCTCACGCCAGAGATCGCTCAAGACTTCTCTGCAGACGCTGCGGACTGGCACGCCAATGCTGCGGAAACTAGCATTGTTCTCCATCTCGACCCTAGCGCCACTCGTCCTGGCAAGCTGGCAAGCTCCGACGATCCCGACCGCACCCAAGGCAAAGTCTTCTCGCACCCCGTTAACCGCACGAGTTTAATCGGTGTCACTGGCACTCCCAGCAAAGCCTCTCCCGACGCAGGAAAAGAGCTCTACCAGAAGCTACAATCTGCGCTCGTAGAGCTGATCCGTACTGGCCTGCAAGAGTCCCCTCCCTTGGATCACTCTTACTTCGAACAGAGTGTGCAGTAACCTCGGCTTTCAATAAACCAAACGACATGACAACCCTTTCAGACATATATAACAACCATAACACCGCTCGTGGATTCGCCTACGAAGAGGCGTATCCATGGAGCGACGACCAACTCGACTCTATCCAAAACTCGCTCAAAGAAGCGGGAGTCAAATACTGTGTCGGCTCTTACGTGGACATCCACGGCACCCCTAAAGGCAAGTTCGTGCCCCTCTCCCATTTTGACCACTTCGCCCATGGCTCGGAGCTCTACACCGGCTACGCATTGGACGGTCTCGGACAGGCCCCCAACGATGATGAGATCGCTTCCGTTCCCGACCTCGGAATGATCATTCCACTCCCGTGGAACCCAGAGGTTGCATGGATTCCCGCCGACAACACACTGCACGGAAAGCCCTACGAAATCAGTGCCCGCGTCGCGCTCCAAAAGGTGTTGTCACAAGCAAAGGAGCTCGGGCTCGGAATGAATCTCGGCATCGAAGCCGAACTTTTTGTTCTCAAGCAAGACGAGGCAGGTCGTCTCCATATACCTAATACTGACGACAACCTGACAAAAAGCTGCTATGACATCAAACGCTTCATGGATCGCTACGACTGGCTCGACAAGATGGCCACCGCGATCGACGATCTCGGCTGGGGGCTTTACTCCCTCGACCACGAGGATGCCAACTCACAGTTCGAGTTCGACTTCAATTACGCGGACGCCCTGACCATGTGCGATCGCTTCACCTTCTTCCGCATGATGGCCAAGCACTACGCCGCCGAGGAGGGTCTCGTCGCCACCTTCATGCCCAAGCCGTTCGCCGACAAGACTGGCAGTGGCGCCCATTTCAACATGTCGCTTTACGATCTCAAAACCAAAGAGAATCTCTTCAAGCGACCTCATACAGAGGACCCACGCGGACTCGGCATTACAGAACTCGGCTACCAATTCATGGCTGGGATTCTCAAGCACGGTCCTGCTCTCTGCGCCACCTTTGCTCCCACCGTCAACAGCTACAAGCGACTCGTCCGACGAGGGCTCATGGCCTACTACTCTTGGGCTCCTGTATTCAATTCATACGGACGCAACAATCGTACCAATTCCCTTCGCGTTCCCATGTCCGGCGGCCGCGTCGAATCCCGAAACGCTGACGCTGCCTGTAACCCTTACCTCGCTGCCACCCTCGCCCTTGCGGCTGGCCTCGAAGGCATTCGCGAAAAGCTGGATCCCGGTGAGCCTCAGGAAGTTAACCTCTACGAACTCTCTCTCGAGGAAATGCAGGAACGCGGAATCAGCGAACTTCCCACTTCACTCAAAGAAGCCGTCGCCGCCTTCGCCAGCGATCCTTTCACAAGAGAAACCCTGGGGGACACCCTCCACTCAGAGTTCGTAAACTATAAATCTGAAGAATGGCGCCAGTACCACCAAAGCGTCAGCCAATGGGAAATCGATCGCTACTCACGCCTCTATTAGTTGAAGAAAGTCCTTGCCCACGAAACCATCCCAAGTATTACGTTTTCTTAAATTCGTAATACTTTATGAAACCTGAAGATATGAACGATCCCGCAGAACGCGTCAGTATAACCATACCACGCTCTGTCCTCGCCAAGTTTGACAGCATGCTCACTCAGCGGGGATTTGCGAACCGTTCACAAGCTATCACCGAGATCCTTAACCGCGAGATCATCGAAGCCAGCGCCGACCACGACGAACAAATCATGGCCGGCACCATAACGCTTTTCTACAGCACGCGACGGAACAACCTACAAAGCACCCTCAGCAGGATCCAGCGCAAGCACCTCGCCGAAGTCATCAGCTCCCTGCACGTCCAACTCGAGGACGATCACATCATGGAGGTCCTCGTAGTCCAAGGCCCTGCTCATAAGCTCCGCTCTATCTCAAACGAACTCATTACCTGCAAAGGGGTTAAAACCGGAAAGCTGAACCTTTCCTCCACCATTATGCCACCGCTTCACCAGAAGTAGCTAGGTTTTCAATACTCACTCTTAACCGAAAAGATTTCACCATGTCTCTCCTACACAAAGAAACCCTCTCCGGAGCGGGAATGTGGTCCAAAGTCATTAAGCGAGGACGCACCCTTCGTCTCACCGATCTGGAAGGCGGCGCTAATGTTGGCATGCTCCTCTACAACGCCTACGAAAAACACGAGCGTTACAACATGCCCGACACGCTCAAGGGCCAATACATCTTCCACCTCAAAGCACCTTATTGCCTGCATTCTGATATGGGGCGACTATTCGCCTCCATCACCGCCGAAAGCTCCGGCTGGCACGACACGGTCTGTGGCGCGTCTGACGCAAAATCAGTGAAAGCCAAATACGGGCAAGGCGACTATCAAGAGCTACACAACGATTTCCATCGCAACGCCCAGGAGTGTTTCCTCATCGAACTCGCCAAGTGGGGCCTCGGCAAACGCGACCTCGTCCCCAACATCAATTGGTTCTCTAAGGTAGTCCCCGACGAAGAAGGCAAGTTAAGCTTCATAAAAAACCACAGCAAACCGGGTGACTGCGTAGCGCTACGCTTCGAGCTCGACACGCTCGTGGTCCTCAATACCTGCCCACACCCCTTCGATCCAAATCCTGAATACAAACCCAGACCCGTAGAGCTCGCTATCTCAGAAGCCGATACTTTCGACGAAGAAGATCCATCCCTGCAAGTCCGTTCCGAAAATCAGCGAGCCTACCATAACACGACCGTCTACAACACCCTCCGCTTCTAACTATTTTCCGCCCATGCTCACAGAATCAACCCTCGATCCCGCCGACGCTGTCTACCGTGAAGTCATCAAAGCCGGCGACCACTGGAGCCATGTCATTAAAAAAGGCCAAACGTTCCGCATCCTCGATCTAGAGGGCAACCAAGCTGCAGATACGCTTTTCTACAATGCTCACGATCCCGTCGATCGATACTCGGCTAGCGACACCATCCGCTGCCAACAAGCGCTTTACTTGACTTCCGGCACCACGCTTATGTCCACCGGTGGCAACGCCCTGCTCGAAATCACTGCCGATACCTGCGGACGACACGACACCCTCGGCGGCGCTTGCTCCCGCGAGTCCAATACGATGCGCTATGCCATCGAGAAGGAACCGATGCACGCCTGCCGCGACTCCTTTATCTGCGGGTTGCACGACCATTCAAGCGACCTCGGCAAGCGCGATATCACCTGTAATATCAATTTCTTCATGAATGTCCCCGTCACCCCCGAAGGCGGTCTCAGTTTCGAGGATGGCATTAGCGCTCCCGGCCGCTACGTCGAAATGGTTGCCCTCATGGATGTCATCGCCCTCATCTCAAATTGCCCGCAGCTCAACAATCCCTGCAACGCCTACAACCCAACCCCCGTCGAAGCCATAATCTGGGATTAAGAAAAGCCCACAAATTTAAAAAATCCTCACTAATAGAATTCCATTTTCCAAAATCAATTCGTGCCCATTCGTGTAATTCATGGGCAGAAAACCACTCTCCAGCAATCTACCGTGTTTAAAAAAGTTCTCATAGCCAATCGAGGCGAAATCGCCTGTCGTGTCATCCGCACGCTTCGCAAGATGGGCATTGGCTCCGTTGCAATTTACTCCGACGCGGATCGCTTCGCCCAGCATGTCGACCTCGCCGACGAAGCCGTCCGCATTGGCCCCGCGCCGGTTAAGCAGAGCTATCTTAATATACAAGCCATCCTCGACGCAGCCCACTCCAGCGGAGCCGAAGCCATTCACCCCGGCTACGGTCTTCTCTCCGAAAACGCAGATTTCGCGACCCAAGTCGAAACAGCCGGCCTCGCCTTCATCGGTCCCACTCCTCAGCAGATGATTGAGTTCGGCCTTAAGCACACGGCTCGAGAGATCGCCGTCGCAAACAACGCTCCACTTTTGCCAGGTAGCGATCTGGTGAATACGCTCGACGAAGCTTGTTCCGAAGCCAATCGCATCGGATTTCCCGTTATGCTCAAGTCTACCGCTGGTGGCGGCGGTATCGGCATGCGTCTCTGCTGGGCAGAAGATGAACTTCGAGACGCTTACGAATCCGTCAAACGCCTCGGAGAAAACAATTTCGCCAACAGTGGCATCTTCCTAGAGAAGTTCGTACAACGTGCCCGCCATATTGAAGCCCAGATATTCGGAGACGGAGCTGGAAACGTCGTCGCTCTCGGCGAACGCGATTGCTCCGTGCAACGCCGCAACCAAAAGGTTATCGAGGAGACTCCCGCACCTGCCATTTCTGAAGCCCAACGTAAGGACCTTCTTGATACGGCCGTACGCCTTGCCCAAGGCGTCAATTACCGATCAGCCGGCACCGTCGAGTTCGTCTACGACGTCGACGCTTCCGCCTTCTATTTCCTAGAGGTCAACACCCGCCTCCAAGTCGAACACTGTGTCACCGAGGAAGTCACCGGAGTCGATCTGGTCGAGTGGATGATTAAACAGGCAGCTGGCGAGATGCCTGACCTCGACTCTCTCGAGATCAAGCCAAGCGGCGCCGCCATCCAAGCCCGCGTCTACGCCGAGGACCCGAACAAAGACTTCCAGCCTTCCTCTGGGCTACTCACCGAGGTCACCTTTCCTAGCGACGTTCGCGTCGATTCCTGGATCGAAACGTCTACCGAGGTTTCCGCCTTCTACGATCCTTTACTCGCCAAGGTGATCACCAAAGGCTCCACCCGATCAGAAGCAATCGCCAAGCTCGCAATTTCCCTTGCTGCTTCTCGCGTCGAAGGCATCGAGACCAATCTGGAATACCTTGAGAACATTCTCGCATCCGACACCTTCCTCAATGCCGAGCACACCACAAAATTTTGCGATAGCCTAATCTACCACCCGAGTACCATCGACGTGCTCGACGCCGGAACACAAACCACCATCCAAGACTACCCTGGCCGCGTCGGTTACTGGGACGTTGGCGTTCCGCCCTCGGGCCCTTTCGACGCGTACGCCTTCCGCCTCGGTAACAAGATCCTCGGCAATGACGAAAAAGCCGCCGGTCTGGAAATCACAGTCACCGGACCAACACTTGTCTTCAATCATGCAACCACCATCGCCCTAACCGGAGCGGCAACCAACGCCACCCTCAATGGCGAACCTATTCCCTTTTGGCAGGCCATTGAAGTCTCAGTAGGCGACGAGTTGTCTTGCGGCAAAATCGTTGAAAACGGATGCCGCTCCTACCTCGCGGTCCAAGGCGGCCTGGATGTGCCCGACTACCTCGGGAGTAAGTCAACATTCACCCTGGGCCAATTTGGCGGTCACTGCGGCCGTACGTTGATCTTGGGTGACGTCCTCCATTTCAATAAAGCTGAACCGCAGCCACTCTACGAGGTTGAAGCGTCTCAGATTCCTGAATACAATAGCCACTGGAACATCCGCGTTCTTTACGGCCCACACGGAGCTCCCGACTTTTTCACCGACGAAGATATAGAGACCTTTTTCAAAACCAATTGGGAGGTTCACTACAACTCAGCTCGCACTGGTGTACGTTTGATCGGCCCCAAGCCTAAGTGGGCCCGGACCGACGGCGGCGAAGCTGGTCTACACCCATCTAACCTGCACGACAACGCCTACGCCATCGGCACCGTCGACTTCACGGGGGACATGCCCGTCATTCTCGGTCCCGACGGCCCCAGCCTTGGCGGCTTCGTTTGTCCGGCCACCATTATCAAGGCCGATCTTTGGATGATGGGACAACTCAAACCGGGCGACTCCGTCCGCTTCGTAAAAGTCGACCAAAGCACCGCCACTCGCCTCGAACTGGATCAGGAAACCATCTTTTCAAACACGTCCGTTTTAAAAGAACTCCTCTCGCGATCCTCGCACTACGGTACCGACCACGCCATCTTAGATCGACGCCCGAAACTCCCTCACCTTGACCGTCCATCCGTCTGCTACCGACGCTCAGGCGATAAGTATTTGCTGATCGAATACGGGGATATGAAGCTAGACCTCAACCTCCGCTTCCGAGCCCACGCTTTGATGGAGGCTGTCAAGGCTGCCGCTATCCCCGGTATCCTAGAACTCACACCCGGCATTCGTTCCCTGCAGATCCACTATGAGAGTCTGCAGCTCTCGCTCGATGCCCTCGTGGATCATCTGAAGGAGATCGAGGAGAAGCTCCCGCCGATCACTGAAATGAAGGTGCCCACCCGCACCGTCTACCTGCCACTTTCGTGGGATGACGAGGCCACAAAGCTGGCTATCAAGAAGTACGAGTCCGTCCGTAAAAACGCGCCATGGTGCCCGTCTAACATCGAGTTCATTCGCCGCATCAACGGCCTCAGTTCCATCCAGGACGTAAAGGACATCCTCTTCAACGCGAGCTACTTGGTCATGGGACTAGGCGACGTTTACTTGGGAGCCCCGGTGGCGACCCCTGTCGACCCGCGTCATCGTCTTGTCACTACAAAGTACAATCCGGCTCGCACGTGGACCCCAGAAAATGCGGTCGGAATCGGTGGAGCCTATCTCTGCGTCTACGGCATGGAGGGACCGGGCGGCTATCAATTTGTCGGTCGCACCGTGCAAATGTGGAATCGCTACAAGCAAACCAAGGACTTCAAGGAAGGAAAGCCGTGGCTGCTTCGCTTCTTCGACCAAATTCGATTCTACGAAGTCAGTGCCGACGAACTCCTCACGATGAGAGAGGACTTCGTACACGGTCGCTTCGAACTGAAAGTGGAAGAGTCCACCTTCGACTTGGCCCAGTTCAACAATTTCCTCTCCGAAAACGAGGCCGACATCAAGACTTTCAAGGACAAGCAGCAGGCCGCCTTCGACGCCGAACGCCAACACTGGATCGAAACCGGTCAAGCGACGTACGAAGCCGACGAAGCTGGGCTGGGAGCCATCGAAGAAAGCGAAATCCCAGAAGGTTGCCGCGCTATCCAAAGCCATGTACCGGGAAGCGTATGGAAAGTTTGCGTACAAGAAGGCGACACCGTCCGAAAGGGTGACGTCCTCCTCATTGTCGAATCCATGAAAATGGAAATCAACATCACCGCTCCGTCAGATGGCACGGTCGAAGCTTTACTGACAAACGAAGGCTCTCCCACCAACAAAGGCCAGAACTTAGCAGTAATTAGAGAGTAATCGTACAGTAGAAATACGAAGCTCAAGAGACAACATATCATCCACTTCGTGTTCTTCGTTGGCAAAATACCAATATGAATCTTTCTTTCGATCTCACTTCTCTTCGCGAAGGCTACCTCGCAGGTCACTACACTGTCTCCGATATCGTTCGTGAAACGCTCTCCCGCATAAAATCAGGTGACTCCAAAATCTGGATATGCGTGGACACCGAGGAGCGCCTTCTCGCTCAGGCGACCGAACTCGAATCCAAATCAGCTGACGAGCTTCCCCTCTACGGTATTCCATTTGCGGTTAAGGACAATATCGACGTCGCCCAGCTGCCCACCACTGCAGCCTGTCCTGACTACCTCTATTTCGCCGGCTCCGACTCTACCGTAGTAGCCCAGTTACGGGCCGCCGGAGCCATTCCCATCGGCAAGACCAATCTCGATCAATTTGCCACCGGGTTGGTGGGCGTACGCTCTCCGTACGGCGTTCCGGGAAACGCTTTCAATCCAGAGTACATTCCCGGCGGATCGAGCTCTGGGTCAGCTGTATCCGTGGCCCTTGGACAGGTTTCATTTGCGCTCGGGACCGACACTGCAGGCTCGGGTCGCGTGCCCGCTTGCTTTAATAATCTCATTGGCCTCAAGCCTAGCCGAGGTCTGCTCAGCAACACTGGGCTCGTGCCAGCCTGCAAATCCCTCGACTGCATCTCAATTTTCGCGCTCAACGCGAGCGACGCTCAAACCGCTCTGCACTCAGCTGCGTCCTTCGATCCGAGTGATTCCTACTCGCGTGCCTACCCTCGGAACCTGGAGTCGCCTCGTAGAACCTTTCGCGACGGTATGACTTTTGGAGTTCCTTCCCCAGAGCAACTCCAATTTTTTGGAGACGAGGACTACCTCAACCTCTACTTGGAAGCGGTCAAGAGACTGGAAGCTCTTGGTTTCAAGAAACAGGTCATCGACTTCTCCCCTTTCCTCGCGGCGGCCCGACTTCTCTACGAGGGCCCTTGGGTCGCCGAACGCTACTGGGCCATCCAGGACCTGATTAAAGAATCACCCGATTCGCTGCATCCCACGACACGGGCCATCATCGAAAAAGGGATTGAGGGCACGGCAGTCGATGCCTTCGACGCGGCCTACAAGCTACAAGCTTTCCGTCAGCAAGTTAAGCCTTTGTGGGATGAGATAGACTTCCTCGCCACCCCAACTGCAGGCACTCATTACACGATCGAAGAAGTCGAGGCCAACCCGATCCAATTGAATTCAAACCTTGGATACTATACAAATTTCATGAATTTGCTGGATCTCGCATCGGTCGCGGTTCCCACAGGATTCACGCCGAAGCAACTCCCTTTCGGAATAACCGTCATCGCACCGGCTTTCCACGACGAAAAACTACTCGCCATCGCGGACAAGCTCCAAGACGCCTCCGACCTAAATCTCGGAGCAACCCAATTCAAGCGGCACAGCGCTCTTGCACACGCGCCTTGCGATTCTTCACCGATCGCAGTCTGCGGAGCTCACATGAGCGGTCTTCCACTCAATCACCAGCTGACCAATCTCGGAGCCACTTTCAATCGGGCAACTCGAACCAGCGGCACCTATCGACTCTTCGCCCTTCCGGGTACCACCCCACCCAAGCCGGGGATAGTTCGAGACTCCGAAAGCGGAGCCTCGATCGAGCTGGAAATTTGGGACCTTCCAAAATCGCAATGGGCTAGCTTCATCGAACAAATCCCACCTCCACTCGGTATAGGAAATATCGAGCTCGAAGATGGTAGCTACGTGAAAGGCTTTTCCTGTGAAGCGTGGGCAACCACAGATGCCACAGAGGCTACATCACTAGGTGGCTGGCGGGCTTATCTGGAAGCGGCGCCGTAGCCGTCTATCCATCGCAAGTCTTCACCACATAGGTTCGGAACGATCTAATCTAAAGAGCGAAGACGATTCGCCAACAAAGCGGTGCAAAATCTGTCCGGCGGGAACAGTCTTTATCAGCGGGCCTGGTTAATTAAGGCTAACTCCCTAGTTTAGGGAGCTCAAAATTCCTAGAGTAGGTAAAAAGGGTACAAATTGCACGAGTAGTAGCCCTCAAGCCTCAAGGCTGTGCTACTTATCTCGATGTCCGGAAATCAGTCCATCGATTGAAACGAACGCACGCTATCCAAATGAAATTGACTTTCGCCAAAAGAACAACGCTCGCCTTTGCGTCCCTCACTATCTTGGGGCTCATCATCGGAGGTGTGGGAATCGCAACCAAAAAATCCATCCTTCAAGACTTACAGCTCTTTTCGCAGAACGTTCTCGATGCGACGGACCACCTACTCCAGCTCGATCGCGACTTACACCAAGCCTACATTGCCCAGCTCATGTTCGCGAACAGTAGCCCGGAAGAATTTGAAGGTCTGACAATTGTAACCAACGAAAACCTCGGTCAGGTTGAAACTCGCTGGGCAGGATTCAAGAAATCGGCCGCCCCCTATACGACTCCACGCATCAAAGAGATTCAATCCAAGTTTGAAGAGAGATTCGACAGGTGGAAGCAGTCGGCCCACTCGGCGCTTCGCCAACTAAACAGCTCCGACCCATTACAGCAGGCTGCTGGAACGGCCTTCGCCAGTGGACCTGCTCTTAAGGACTTCGACAGCGCCCGAGAACAAATAGATATACTAACAGAGGTGTTAGAAAAAGAGTCAGCGAGGATAAGGGAAAACGCTCAGTCCACAGCCAACAAAGGTGAGTGGGCCATACTGGCGACCATTTTCGTGAGCTTGATTATCGGTGCGCTTGTGAATTGGAAAATTGGATACGCCACGGCGAACAAACTTAAAATTATCGCAAGCAATATTGCTACCACCGCCTTCGAAACCGCTGAAACCACTTCTCAAATTAGCGACAGCAGTCGACGTGTAGCGGAAGGAGCGTCCGAGCAAGCTGCTTCCCTAGAGGAAACCAGCGCCTCCCTTGAAGAGAGTGCCGCCACCATCCAAAGTAGCGCCACAGCCGCCCAGCAAATTAAAGACGTATCTGCCGAGACCAATGCCGCCGCCCAGCAAGGAAGCTCTGAAATGAGGACCATGATCGAGGCGATGCAGCTGATTGCGGATTCGAGCTCCAATATAGCCAGTACCTTGAAAACGATCGATGAAATCGCATTTCAGACAAATATACTCGCCCTTAACGCCGCTGTGGAAGCCGCTCGCGCTGGCGAAGCCGGAGCCGGCTTTGCCGTAGTAGCCGACGAAGTACGCGCCCTCGCTCAGCGTTGTGCCAAAGCCGCCCGCGAAACTTCCGACCGCATCGAGGAGTCGACACAACGAAGCGAAGCAGGAATCCGCACCAGCGAACGCGTTGCTGAGGTTTTGGAACGCATCTGTAGTAAAGCATTCGAGATGGACGAGCTCATGAGCAACATGGCCACCTCTGCACAAGAGCAATCAGCAGGTATCACTCAGCTCAATACAGCCCTCACACAAATGGATCAAGTGACTCAAACCAACGCAGCTTCCGCAGAGGAAACTGCTAGCGCCACCGTCCAACTCGACCAACAAGCAGGCAAACTTCATCAAATGGTGGAAGAGCTTTCCGAATTGCTGGGTACTGAATCTTCATATAGGCATCATTCGAAGAAAGCAGCGAGTCCACTCCGCACGAGTGCAAGCGACGACTCCTGGAACTTTGACGAAACTCAACGCTCTAACGCCTCCCTCTCTACAACCACTTTCAATTAGTCGAACGGCATGAAAAATGTACTCATCACAATCGCATGCATTTGCCTTCTTCCAATCGCGTACTCTAGCGAGGGAACAGACCTATGGTTCACGGTGAATAGCTCGTCCAAGAATGTTGGAGACAACACCAAAACCAAGACTCACTTCGAAATTCGTCTACCTGATTTTGAAGAGATCGGATACTTCAGAGTTTCTCAAAAGTTCAACACAAACATTGGACAGAATTGGTCGCTCGGAACGCATCCCGTAGTCGAATTCAGCAAGCAAGGAGACGATTGGAACAACACCTATAGATTCGATCTAGAACTCAATCCAGCCAAGTTCACGTTAGGCGAAAATGGACCTTCTATCAGCATGCGAAACCGCTGGGAACTCCGGTGGAAAGAAGGAAAAGGTAGTGAGATTTTTCATCGCGTCCGCCATTCGTCTAAAGCGACGTGGAAGATAGACACGGGCCCCTTCACCTCGTTTACCATAGGTGACGAAATTTTCTACGAAGCGGACAAAGGCAAAATCACTAAGAATCGCTTCTACCCGGTCATGCTCGGTTCCAAGCTCGGCGCCCACAATATCAACTACTACCTTCTCTACGATAGCTCTCGTCAAGGAACCTCCGACAACTGGAATGGACGCTACATCGTCGGCTCCTCGTTGAGTTTCTAACCCAATTTCGCTCGGGAACGCCCAAACTCCATTATAGATTCTCGCGGGCGGTATTTTACAGCACGATCTTAACGCCACGGCGCAGATAGGTCGGGGAGTCGAGGTCTTGCCCTTCGAATAACGTTCCATCTGAGTTTTCGAACTCCCCTTTCGGATCACCCTCGGAAAAGGAAAACTCCTCCTGCGACGCAGCCTTACTGCTCTTGTGGGTTACGGGACGATCAGGCGGCGAACTCGCTCGCGGAGCGGTTTCCGTCTTTTCAACCTGAGGAGCTTCCTTCGCCTCTCGCGAATTCTGAATCCGCGGCTTTACTATCTTGGTGAACGGAATGCTGCTAACCTCGCTGGTTCCGAGAATACAGATCTCAACCGAGTCGCCCAAGTCTTCGTCGACAACCGCACCCATCGTGATATTGGCATCAGCTCCGAATTCCTCCGATACCGCTTCCATAATCATCTGCGTATCGGCGATGCCGATACGAGTGCCGCCGACGATGTTGACGAGCAACTGGTCCGCTTTCTTGGAAAACTCCGGAGTATGCAACAAAGGACAAAGCTTCAAGTCCGCCACCGCCTCCACCGCAGCGTTCTCTCCGTCGCCAGCCCCCAGACCAAATAGCGTTTTACCTGCCTTCTTCGCTAACATCTGGCGGAGTTGAGCGAAGTCCACATTGATCATGCCCGTCTTGTTCATCATGCACCAGATCGAGCGAATCGCCTTCTCGATCCAAGCATCTGCCTTGGCAAAGGCATCGAGAAGCGAAGCATCTGGATCTGATTCTTGGATCAATAAGTCGTTGGGCAGAGGCACCACTGCGTTGCAAGTGTCGCGCAATCGTTTGAGCCCTTCCTGAGCCACATTTCCCCTAGCTGATCGCTCGATCGTAAAAGGTAGTGCAACAAAAGCGATCACGATAGCGCCGCTTCTCAGAGCTTGCTCCGCGATAACGGGAGCCGCTCCCGTACCAGTTCCGCCACCTAGGCCGGCCGTGATGAAAAGGAGATCGACATCTTCCACCAAAGCATCGATCGCATCCAGATGCTTCAACGCCGCCTCTCGGCCGACTTCTACATCTCCACCCGTTCCCAATCCACCTGTCACAGATTTCCCGATACAGAGCTTATTGACAATGGGTGAATCCGCAAGTGCCTGTTGATCTGTGTTTATCGCAACCAACTCTACTCCAGACACTTGAGAAAGCATCAAGCGATCGACGATGTTTGATCCAGCACCCCCTACTCCAATCACTTTCATTCGGATTTCGGAGGATTCGTTTGGCTCGTCGTTTGTGAGATCGCTCATCGTTAATGGGTCGAAATTGCGTGCCTATACTTTTTGAAACAGGCTCTTTAGTCGGCCAAAAATGCTGCTCTGCCTATGCTTGGCGTAGCTTTTTTCGCTCTGATATTGCAGACCGTAGTGTAAAAGACCTAGTGCTGTGCTGTACTGCGAATCTTTCAGTTCACCTGAGGCCATCGCTGCATTGTTTCCGACGTGTGCTTGAATTCCAAATACGTTTTCCGCGCACTGGTCGATGTTCGCCAAATTACTGGTACCACCCGATAGGATTACCCCAGATGAAATCCTTTCCGGCAAATACTGGGCGCCGAGCTTCTTACGGACCACCTCGAAAATCTCACTCACACGTAGTTCGATTATTTTCTCGATGCTCCAGAGCGGAATGGGGCGGTCTCCAATTTCAAAGTCGTTATTCAGCCAAACCTTCTCGGTCTTATCCTTATGCTCTACGATCGCGGAACCATATCTCAGCTTCAGACTTTCCGCCTGTTTCAGCCGCATACGTAGGCCAATGCTTAAGTCGTTGGAAATATGGTCGCCTCCGATGGGAAGGCAGCCAGCTTTTATACAACGCCCATCAAGAAAAAGAGCGTAGTCGGTGGTTCCCCTTCCGATGTCGATGACCAAGGCTCCGCTCTTTTTTTGGTCAGTAGTTGCTACCGCCGCACTACTCGCCAAACCAGCCAGCACGATATCGTCCACGTGAAGGTTGAAGCCGTTTATGATGTGAATCGCGTCCCCGATCTTGCGGGAATCACCATGCATGGTCCAGTAACCGACTTCCAGTCGCTCCCCTTCCATGCCTACAGGTGACTCGACACTTCGACCATCGAGCCGGTAAGGACGCCGTAAGTGATGGATAGTAGTACGGTTTTCCGGCAGCTCTCGACCTTGGGCTAATGAACAAGCCTGTTCCACATCCTCTGATTGAACGCGGCCGTCCGGATCAGTGATATTGACGGACGCTTCGCTAGGGAATCCTTCGATATGCCCGCCCGTTTGAGCTAGGTATACTCCGTCGATAGAAACCCCAGCCTGGCTCTCCGCCGCCAAGATCGCAGCGTGCACGCAATCGCTAGCTAAGTGGTAATCAACGATTTCCCCTTTAAGAAGGCCTTTTGAAGACGACTGACCAAGGCCGATAACATTGAGTTTCCGTCCTTCATGGATCTCTCCAAGAAGCACCGTCACTTTGCTCGTCCCAATATCAACTCCTGCGATTACTTTCGTCTTGTACACCTTGCTTTGACCGTACGGCTGACGGTTTCTCGAATTATTTCAACCCGATACTGCGAGCCTATAGGAATCTTACTGGCACCTGATCTTCCAGGGTCAAATCTACGCTTGCGATTTCGCCTCTTCGCTTACTTCTACAATCGTCTAAGATGTAATCCAAACGCCCTAGTTGATTTCGAAAGTCCGCATAGCGATCGAAGACGACCTCCTTCGCGGCACGGCCTTTGGTAATCAAACGATCGTGACGCTCCAAAGAAACGATCCGCCAAGCGTTGTAAATGTGGGGAGCGACCGTTTGAGCTTCGGATAGCAGCTCCGCCAGCGGCCGGATACCTTCAATTCTAGAATAGCCAAATTCTTCCTTGGAAAGAGTTACTCCGTCCAAGAACGGTAACGTCCGAGCAACCTTTGGGTCCATATGTTCAGATTCGAATACGTAACCCTCTTCGTCTACGAAAAGCTTGAGCGTCTCTCCATTTGCACGCTGCGCCAAAATTCGGACAATCGGCTTCCTTTCCTTGATGCGTACTTCGAGCGCATCCGGGAAATGCCGGGAAACGACAGCGCTTCGCACCTGCCCGATCAGCTCGATACGCGCTTTCATCGCATCCAGATCCACGCTCAGTAGGTTTGCATTTTCGGGCACGTCCAATTGGCGCAAAATATAGTCCTGCTCCAAACTACCATCCGACTCTACATCGATCACCTGAATCGGCATGGACTCGCCCGCCTTGGTCAAAACCTCGGGTCCGCCCTCCAATCGAGGCAAAAAGTGCAGCGCCGCAACCAACACGCACACAAACAGAAGAGCCGCTCCCGTCACCTTGATGCGCCCCATCCAAACACGGCGTTCCGAGGCCGAGCTCATAGCCTTTGGCTTAACGCTTTGGTCGATGTCTTTCCACGTATTTGCTTTACGCTTACGTCGACTTGAGGATGTGGGAGTACGGGCCGCCATTTTAGCTAGAAGAATTGCCGTTTCTATACCTCAACAATGCCGGTTCTACAAGCTTTTGCAGTAGTTCGTCGAAATTGTATCCAAAAAGCGCCGCTGACATGGGCAAAAGACTCGTTTCCTTGAGTCCAGGGAGGGTATTGATCTCCAGAAAGTAGGGATTCTCGTCAGAATCCACCATACAATCAATGCGAGCGTAATCCCTGCAACCGCAGGCTTCGAAAGCACGTGTAGCCAGATTCCGGATGCGCTCGCTCAGTTCCGGGCTGATTACTGCCGGGGCGATGTATTCAGTCATCCCTTTCGTATACTTGCTGTCATAATCGAAACGACCGCTCTTGGGTCGAATCTCTACCACCCCTAAGGCCTCGCCATTCAACATGCCCACTGTCACTTCCTTGCCAACAATGCGCGGCTCTACTAGCCAGCGACCCGTCCTGCACTTATCAAGGCAATCTGCTATCTCCACTTCTCCCTCTGCAAAAAGCAATCCGACGCTGCTACCTTCCGCCACTGGCTTCAGCACCACCGAAGGGCCAAATACGGAAACGATCGTATCTGCCAGGGGAACTTCCGAGGCATCGAAAACGATTTCCGCAGGAACCGGCACACCCGCCGCAGCGAGCTTCGCCTTGGTTGCCACTTTGTCGAAAGTCAAAGCGCTGGACGCAGCATCGCACCCAGCGTAGTAGACGCCAGCCTCGTCCATCAGCCTCTGGGCTCCCCCATCTTCGCCAAAAGAACCGTGCAAGGTTGAAAAAACGACATGCTGTGCTGGATCCAGCCCCTCTGGCAACTCCGAGTAGGACTGCACATCGAAAAGATCTACCTCGAACTGTTTAGCTAAGGCCGCAGCAGCAGCCTTCCCAGAACCAAGCGACACCTCTCGCTCGGCTGAAATCCCTCCAAATAAAACAGCTATTCTCGGCGTCTTCATTTCAATGCTTCCTCCCAACTTGATCCAAACAACAACACCTCGGGATGCAGGTCTACTCCCTTTCGCTCCGAGGCCACCTTACGCGCAAACTTCACGAGCTCGATCACGTCCGCGCTGCTCGCGCCCCCTCGGTTTATGATAAAGTTTCCGTGGACCGAGCTAATTTCAGCTCCTCCGACGACAGCTCCCTTCAGTCCGAGTTCATCGATCAAGCGTCCTGCCGAGTCTCCCTCTGGATTCTTAAAAATGCACCCCGCACTCGGCTCCCGTGGCTGCGATTCCTTCCTCTTGTTTTGGTAGGTATCGATCGTGCGGCGAATTGCCGCCTGAGTCCCGTCGCTTTTCTTCGAAACGAAGATTGCATCGATCGCGATCGCCGTTTCGAGTTCTCGACAGTATCGGTATCCAAAATCTAGATCTCCCTTTCGGGCTTCCAGAATATCGCCCTCCAGGCTCACATATCGGATCGACTCCACGACATCGAAAACCCAGCCGCCCATGGCGCCGGCGTTCATTCGCAAAACTCCCCCCAAACTCCCCGGAATGCCTTCTAAGAATTCGAAGCCCTCTAAACCCACCTTCGCCGCTTGACCGCAAAGAGCTTTGATCCTCATCCCCGCGCCCAGGCGAGCCCGGCCCTCGCCCAAAAGCTCGAAGCGGCTCCAATATGGATGACTAAGACGTATCACCAATCCAGATACACCGCGATCTGAAACCACAAGATTGGAACCACGTCCTATCGGGCGAATAGCGATCCCTTCTTTTCGACAAACCTTCAAAGCGGTCACAAGTTGAGCAAGCGACTCTGGCTCGAAATACCGCTCCGCCGCGCCTCCCACCCGCATTGTAGTTTTGTTGGCCATAGGCTCGTCTGCGCGAATTGAAGTCGTAAAGCTGGAGACCGATGCCAAGGCTCGATTCACTTGTCCCCATCGAGTGTCCGACGCCGCGAGGGATTCGCTCAAGCGTTTCGCAAGCTGATCACCTACCCCTGCTCCGAGAAATAGAATCCGAACCTGCCCCTGTTGCACTCTGGCCAGCAATGTCGAAACTGGGTCAACCACACTCGAGATAAATATAACTCGGTCGTTCAACTTTCGACACGCTTGGTAAAGGTCCTGTCCCGTTCCACCTACGAGCCGTTGTTCACTCGCTGGGTACACATCCAACAGCACGAGCTCTTCGCAATCGGATAAACTGTTGGCGAACTCCGCTTTCAGCTCGCGGGTACGCGAATAACGATGCGCCTGAAAAACAACGACAGTCTGCCACCCTTTCAAAGCACCGATGCTATCCAAGACGGCATCGATTTCGCGCGGATGGTGAGCGTAGTCTTCGAATACTTGCACGTTCGGGCTGTTGTACCAGCAACGCTGGCGACGCTTGACCGGATTGAACTCAATAAGTTGACCTGCCCCAATTTTCGCTCCCATCGCCTCCGCTGCAAGAAATGCAAAGGACGCATCCATCGCATTCATGAGACCGGTTCGGTTGATGGACAATGTATCCAGTTCTGTAGCACCCGAGAAGCTCAATTCCGTCCAAGAGGAACCTGAAGTTTTCAGGGACAATTCAATTGCTCCACCTTCACCCACTGTCGATACAGAAACACTCGCGGAATCGCCGAGCTTATCACTCAAGGAAGACTGCAAAAATACGCTTCTCTTGGTTCGCGCGATTAAGCGGGAGAATGCGGCAAAGTAATCATCCTCCGTGCTGTAGCGAGCATGATGGTCATGATCGACATTCAGGATCACCGTTAATTCTGGATGAAAACCTTCGATCGTTCCGTCACTCTCATCGATTTCGGCAACCAGCCAGTCCCCAGCCGAAAATCGACTTGGCGGAAGCCGATCGAACTGAGCGCCCATGAGATATGAGAAATCTGTTCCGAATTGATTGAGTATATCAATCAACATGCCGCAGGTCGTCGTCTTCCCATGCGATCCTGCAATCGCGACCAGCTTCTTTTCTTTCGCTACCAAAGCCAAACACTCGCCGCGACGCAAACAGGGTTTGCCCTGCGTTTCCGCGTGAACCCGAACCGAATGGTTAGGAGATATAGCTGAGGAATAAACGACAGCACCCTCTCCCTCTTCTTCATATACACACAGCGATATCCCAAACTCCTCAAGTATTGCGCGGTTCTCTGCATTAAGAGCGTCGTCTTCGGCGCTCACGCGATGCCCCGCCGCCGCTAGATAAATAGCCAACGGTAGCATGCCAGCGCCGCCCGCGCCCAAACAATGAATACGCTCTGGCAACCCGTCGATCATGTGCGCAATCGTTGTTCTGTCCGAGCGGCCATGCTTAATCCGTTTCCAGAGACGATGCGCTCCAGGTCATTAGCCATGAACGATCTCACATCGGCCCGATCCGCTAATTCGAGATTGTGACGAAACTTCTGCATCAACCATTCGTTGAACAATACGTCTTGGACTTCCTTGAGCAAATCACCGATGTAGTCTTGCGACATGTGAATTCCACATCCCAGCGATTCAAAGTTCTTAGCGTTCTCCACTTGGTGGTCGTCTGCGGAAAATGGAAACGGTATCAAAATCCCTGGAGCTCGGCAACGCATCATCTCGGCAATACTGCCTGCACCTGAACGGGACACGACCAAATCCGCCGCAGACAAGACCGTGGCCATATCATCGGAAAAACGACGAAACAAAGATCTGACCACCGTGCCCTTGGGCGATTTGAAAGTCATGGAGCTATCGGCTTCCGTACCACCACCTGTTAAGCAAAAGACTTGTACCTCCTTTTGGGCGAGAATTGGCAAGCTAGCCTTGACCCACTTGTTAAGCGACTCCGCCCCTTGGCTTCCTCCCATGATGACTAGAAGATTGAGCCGCGGGTCTAAGCCTAGTTTTCGTTTCGCTGCCGACTTAGACTGGCTAACAATTTCGTTGCGCACTGGCATCCCCACATAGCGGATACGGCTGCTGCGTTTCGTTCGCACCGATACACCCTTTGGCAAGTAGATACGTCGAGCAAACCAACTAACGATACGCGTCACCCGCCCAGCGACTCTGTTCGCCTCGTGGATTACCGTTGGCAATCCTGCCAAGAAACCTGCCAACATCGCAGGCATAGAAAGAAATCCACCAAACCCGATTACCACGTCTGGCTTTTTGGCATGTATCATACGAGTGCACTTGATCGTACCGCGTACGAGACTAATCAAGAAAAGGACTAGCCGGTTTGGGCGTATGGAAAACGGTCGACCATCCACTGTCTCGTAATCGAAATCCCGATACTTTTTTACTAACCGAGAATCAACCTGTTTGTTGCTGATGAGTAGCGTACAATTCCAGTTCCTAGAAGTCAGCTCTTCCGCCAAAGCAATTCCCGGAGACATGTGTCCTCCCGTGCCGCCACACGCTATGATCGCTCGCTTCATCCTTCGATGTCCTTAAGTTTACGCTTCGACTGCTGGAGCACAGGACCTCGCCAAGCAAGGCTCGTGTTTAGAATAATGGCCACAAAGACCCCCATGGTCAGGTAGTTTGAACCTCCGTAGCTGATGAAAGGAAGCGGAAGTCCAGTGGTTGGCAACACCCCAGTAACGACTCCTAGGTTAAGAATCGATTGTACTGAAATCATCAATACACAACCGGCTGCAAGGAGATATTGGTAGGTATTGGGAGCGTTCCGGATATGCATAACACCGGCGATGAAGAGAACGCCGTAGATCGTTACTACTGCGAGCGTTGCGACCATCCCCAGTTCCTCGCCGATGATCGCGAATATAAAGTCATTGTGCGCTTCGGGTAGAAAGCTTTGCTGCTGACGCCCGTTGCCCAAGCCGACCCCATCGATACCGCCTGCCCCAAATGCGAGCAAGGCTTGCCAGCCCTGGTAAGCATCGCCTGCCTTCTCCGCTTCCATGTTCCAGAAAGCAGTCAATCGACTCCAACGCTCTGCGTCATTGTAGATCAAGGCTACCACGCCTGAGAATCCTAAGAGCACAGAAGGAACCAAGTATACCAAACGAACTCCCGCCAAATAGAGCAGACCTACAGCCACCATCACATAAATGAGGGCTGTTCCAAGGTCGGGCTGGGCAATCACTAGAGCTATGTAAACTCCCATACCAATTCCGGGGTAGATGAAGCCCCGCAAAAAGGTCGTATTCTCGGAGCGTATTGAACTGAAATAGTGAGCTGCAAAAAATACGAAACTCACCTTGGCTATCTCCGCGACCTGGAAGCCAATGGGCCCCATTCTAACCCAACTCCTACTGCCGTTGATGGTCGTCCCTATTCCCGGTACAAATACCAAAAGCAGGACGCCAATCCCCAGGAGGTAGCCCACCCAAATAAAACGGCGAATCCAATCAAGATTCACCAACATCAATATCAAAGCTACCAGTAGCGTAATTCCTACCCAAATTGCTTGCTTCTCAATAAAGAAGTACGGCGAGCCTTTGTTAATGTGTAGACTCGCACTAAAGAGAATGGTTATTCCCAGCACCGTCAACAAGGTCGCGCATACCAAAACAACAAGCGCTGGATTCAGTACGCCACTCGCTCCTACATGAGATTGCTTCTTACTCTTCTTCGCCATACCGCTGTAGTGGGAAGGATACTACAGGGCTATTCTGAGATTTGGATCAATGGCTGATCGTCCAAATCCTCTTCGCCAAAAGCCTCGTCAAGCGTCGGCAAGGGCTCGGAACTTTCACGGGGCAATTCCTCTAGGGTGGGCAAACTTCGAGTCGACGTCGAATTAGACGGCCGAGTCGTTTGAGGGCGAGCCGTCACGCTCGGTTCAGGTGTACGAATACGCGATTGGCCTTTTTCCGGAATAAGCAAAGTCTGTCCGATACGAATCAACCGAGGATTGCTGATATCGTTAATCTCCATCAACTCCGCAACGCTTACACCGTAGATCGCTGCGTACTTATCGAGCGTGTCCCCCGCCTCGACTGTGACCTTCGGACCTCGATGTTGCTTGGAAACGAGTGCCTCGCTGCTTGTACGAGTCGGTATGACCAATTCCTGCCCAACGCGAATCACGTCGTTACTTAATCCATTTGCAGCCTTCAGCTCTGCTACTGTTAAACCTTGGCGGGATGCGATGCGGGAAAGAACATCGCCCGACTTAACCGTATAAATTGACCCATTGACTGACTTGGGTTGAGGCGGCGCGTTCGTCGCGGCGGACTGGTAAGCTGTTGAGGAAGAATCCGGCGTGCGCGGGATACTGATCGTTTGTCCAGTGCGGATGTTAACAGTTAGGCCCGGATTTACAGCGGTGATGTCTTTCACATCAACATTGAAACGCTGGCCTATTCCCCAAAGGCTGTCGCCATTCTGTACCTTGTATTCGATTGTTTGAGACAAGCCTGATGTTGGAGCAACCGACGAATAAGAAGGATACAAGTCGTCATTAGGTTGGTTAAGCGGCTGCAGGAATTCGTCGTCTCGGTCGGTCGTCGCAGAAGGGTTAGGCTGGCTAGCACCACTACTTTTAGTGCCCGACGAACTGGGACGACGTGGCGCGAAACGTCCGCTCGAAGAAGCCGAATTGTTTGCCAGCATCACCGGCCTGCCATCGCCTGCGTTGTAGCCGCTGAGGTTACCGGCACGTGAATCGAAAAGTGTGCTCGAAGACGCGTCGACACTAGGGACGATTGCGGAAGGGCTTTGACTGGACCAAGTTCCCACTCCGGCTAGAGCTACAGAATCCCCACTAGGCTGATCGCCAAAATTTGTTACGAGGTAAGTTCCTCCTATGATCACGAGATGGGCTCCCGCTATCAAAATAATGCGGCTCAAAGTCTGGGCGCGCTTGCTCGATTCGAGGGTTTTGTACGCTGATAGTTTCATAGGTCTGACAAATGGCTGATGGCTCTCCTAAATGCTTCCCCACGCTGTGAATAGCCGTCGAACATGTCGAGACTCGCAAAGCCTGGGCTTAATAAAATATTTGTACCGGATTCTGCGACGGCGCTAGCACCCGCCACTGCATCGTCCAAGTCTTCGTAGACACGAACCCTCACGCCATGCTCCTCAAAAGCCGGCGCTAATTTAATAGAAGTCTCTCCTATGAGGTGCGCCGAGTGGATTCTTGGGGCGATTTTCGCCACAAATCGTGGTAAATCCCCCCCTTTGTTTTTACCACCGCCGATCCACACCACCGGATTCTCGAAACGTTTCAACGCTCCGTACACCGCATGAAAGTTGGTAGACTTAGAATCGTCCCAATACGAGACACCATTACGGTTCTCGATGAGCTCCATGCGGTGCGGGCTCTTCTTAAAATTGTTAGCAGCCTCGATGAGCTCGCCCTCATCCAAGCCCATCCTCAACCAGAGAGCGCGGGCAATCAGGTAGGTGTTTCGCTCGGGTAATGTTTCAAAAATCGTCCCCGTCACACCGAGCTCGGCCGCACTCAGACTGTTGTCTACCAGGCCATCTTCAGGCAGCTCGCGTCCGAATTCTTTGCCGAAAGATAACACGCTATCGTCAAATAGGAGGACATCACCTCGCTGCAACTTCACCAAAGTGTATTTGCTTTCGAAATACGCCTGCAATGACTTATGACGATCGAGGTGGTCTTCATCAAAATTCGTCCAAAGAAGCGAATCCGCATGCAGATACTTGGTCAGTTCCGCCTGAAACGAGCTCACCTCGCAAACGGCAACCGCTTCCAAATTGAAGTCGTCTGCGATCAAGCTAGAGATTGGTCGCCCAATGTTGCCGCAGGCGTAGGCTTCGATGCCAGCGCTGCTGAAGGCAGATGTGAGAAATTCCGTCAGGGTGGTCTTTCCGTTGGTGCCGGTGATTACCACGATCGGTCCCCTCCAGAGGCTAGCGCCAAGGTCGAGTTCCGGGATGATCTCGCAACCCGCCTCGCGGGCAGCTTGCAACCATGGGTGGTCAATCGCGAAACCTGGACTGCAGACAACAAGTCCAAACTTCCGAGCCGCCTCGACCCCGAAAGAACGCATTGACTCAGTTTCGGCTCGCTCGTCGAAAACATGGCATTCGCATCCCAAGCCCTCAAGCAAAGCACTCGCCGCTTGTCCGCTGGAAGCGCGACCAAGAATCGCGACAGGCGAATCCAAACGCTTTCTGAGCCACTTGGGCAATAGTGTCGAATGTGTGCTCACCTAAGTTTCAAGGTCCCCAGTCCCGCAATCGCAAAAATGAGCGATAGTATCCAAAACCTAACGACAACCTTAGATTCTGCCCAACCTTTCAATTCGAAATGATGATGAATCGGCGCCATGCGAAAGATTCGCTTCCCGGTCATTTTGAAGGAAGCGACTTGTAAAATGACGGACATCGCTTCCATGACGAAAATTCCGCCCACGATTATCAAAGTCACAGGTTGGTGCACCATAAAGGCGACTATACCGATCAAGCCGCCGAGAGCAAGCGATCCAGTGTCTCCCATGAAGACCTCCGCGGGGTGCGTGTTGAACCAAAGAAACGCAAGACCCGCTCCTACCAAAGATCCGCAAATAACTGTAAGCTCCCCCACCCCAGGGACAAAGGAGATCAGCAAATAATCCGAGATGATTGCATTGCCCGCCGCATAGGCCATCACCGCGTAGACTAGGGCCACTGATATCGTACAGCCAATGGCCAAGCCATCGACTCCATCAGTCAAATTTATCGCATTGCTCGAGCCTACGAGTACGAAGAATAGAAACATGAAGAGAAACCAAAGTGGCATGGAGACCCAAACAGCATCCTTGAAAAACGGTAGCCACAACTCCCTAGTAAGCGCGGCGCTCTCCGGGTTGTTGACTAGGATAAGGAGGGCAACGATCGTGGTGACGCTCTGCCACATAAGCTTGAAACGAGAACTGACGCCCTTACTGTTTCGCTTCGAGACCTTCAGAAAATCGTCCATGAAGCCCAAGCCCGTCAGGCTGACATAAACCAGCAGAGCGGTAAGCACCCAAACATTCCACTGAGCCCAGAGTAGACAGCTAGAAGTCACACTAAGACAGATGAGCAACCCACCCATAGTCGGGGTGTTTTTCTTACCTTCGTGCAGCTCTGCCAGTTTTCCGACTTCGCTCTTGTCCCGCAAACTTTGCTGAAAACTGAAGGAACGAAGCTTGGCGATGACCCAAGGGCCCAACATGTATCCAATCAACAATGACGTTCCCGACGCGAAAAGCGTCCTCAAGGTGATGAAACGCAGCAAACGGAACGGTCCGAAGTATTCTTCGTATTGTGCTAGATAGCTTAACACGAAACGCCTCCCTTCAAATATTCGAGAGCGGACTCTAATCGATAACGGCGACTGCCCTTCAAAAACAGGCTGCCCGCGAAACCAGCAAGGCGATCCTTAGCCTCCCCTACCGATGCAATTTCAAAGCAATTTCCTGTATCGCGTCCCACGTCCTTCATACCTCGCAACACGCTCTTGGCTTCGCTCCCAATCACAAGCAGGAAATCTTGTTTTCTAACAGGAAAATCCCGGCCGAGTTTCTCGTGCCAGATCGAGGATTCCGTACCGAGCTCTTCCATACATCCGAGCAGGAAAAGCCGCGGCTTTTCCTCAGGTGTTTCAGCGACGAAGGTCGCCAATGAATCCTTCATCGAAATCGGGTTCGCATTGTAGCAATCGAGGAAAATAGAGGTCTCGCCCAGTTCCCGCCACTCGTTGCGCATTGCGGATGGTTTCCAATCCCGAAGCGAATTCGCGATGTCCCTTGAGGGTACACCAAGTGAGAACGCAGCAGCTACCGCTAGAGCTACATTCGAAGCTAATCCAGCTCCTGAACCACTGTATCCAAATTCATGTACAGCACCGGCAATCCGTTGACGAAAACGCGTTTTGCCAGCTTCCGTACGAAAGTCGAAAGACCAGTCCCCCGACAACCCTGCATCGCGCCGAACCACCACCGCACTTGGGCAACGGATTTGCGGCAGGTAAGGCTCTACCGTCTCGCCAACGAAAGCTCCCTGCAGCTTTTTGCCCTGCAGCAACTTCCCTTTCTCGACAGCCACGTTTTCAACCGTCCCGAGATCTTCAAGGTGAGCCGCCCCTATCGCCGTGATGATTCCCAAATTCGGGGCTATCGCTCGGGCGAGTGCCTGCATCTCACCAGGTTCAGAAATACCTGCTTCCAAAACCGCGTACTCTGCGTCTGTTCCCTTTGGGCGAAGGATGCTGACCGGCACTCCGATCAAATTATTGAGATTGCCTTCTGTACTGAGCGTTTCGCTTTGCGACAGCAAACAAGCGAGTACTTCCTTGCAGGTCGTCTTGCCACAGCTTCCAGTGATGCCGATCACCTGGGCTTTCCAAGTAGAGCGAAACCCTCGAGCAGCATCGATGAGAGCTTTCGAAACATCGGCTACCACGAGTTGAGGCAAATCTACCTCCTTCCGGTAGCGATCTACAATTGATCCGGCCGCGCCTGCCGCTTTCGCAGCATTTAAGAAGTCATGCCCATCGCGGGCGGCCGTGCGCAATGCTACGAAAAGTTGGCCGAGCTTCAACTTGCGCGAATCGAAGCTGATAGCCGTGACCTCCGATGGCACCCCACTTTTCCATTCACCGGAGGTCCAATTTGCAAGAGCGACTGGGTCGATGCTAGCCACTCAGACTCGACCTCCTAGCTGCATGTTCTGGATCAAATCCAAAGCTACCTTCCTGTCGTCAAAGGGTACCACAGTCTCACCGTACTCTTGAAAAGACTCATGGCCTTTGCCCGCGATCAGAAGGCAGTCGCCCGCCTTCGACGCTTGCAAGGCGAGCTCGATCGCGCGTCGCCGATCGCCGACGAAATGCACGCGCGTCGGATCGACGAGCCCTTCTTTCATGTCCGCAAAAATGTCTTCGATCTTCTCGTTGCGCGGATTGTCGGAGGTCGCCCACGCTTCGTCCGAAAGCGTATTTGCCACCCTCGTCATGATAGGACGTTTGCCGCGATCTCGATTCCCGCCGCAGCCGAACACGACCCGCAACTTCCCTTTCGTGACTCCACGAAGCATACTCAAGGCATTCTCCAAAGCGTCCTCGGTGTGGGCGTAGTCTACCAACACGCTCGCCGACTGGCCAGCGTCCACCTTTTGCATACGTCCGGGTATACCCGAAAACGAATCCAAATCCTTTATACAATTCTTTATGTTCAAGCCGAGCCCGCCACAGATAGCCAAAGCCGCCAAAGTGTTGCTAACATTGTAGTCGCCCACCAAGGAGGTCTTCACTTCGTATTGACCATCCGGACAATCTAAAACGAAACGCGTCTGTTCTGCACTTAGCTCGATCGAACTCGCCCTAAACGTAGCATCCTCGGATTCGCCAAAAGTGATGGTCGCCACAGCATCGGGAATTTCGGGGATCAATCGCTTCCCGTATTTGTCGTCGATATTAACCACTGCGACCTTCGGCAGCTTCCCGTTCTCACCATTAAACATGCCACGCTTGACCGCGTAATAAGACTCCATGTCATTGTGGTAGTCGAGGTGGTCACGAGTCAGGTTGAGAAAGGCCGCGACTTCGAACCTTAAACCGCTAACCCGATGCTGATTCAAACCGTGCGAGCTCACTTCCATCACCGCTCCCTTGCATCCAAAATCGCGGGCTTGGCTGAGCAAATCGCAAAGATCAAGCGACTCGGGCGTCGTGCGAAACGAGGGAACAGTGCGACGAACAAGGTCGTACCCGATAGTACCCAAACAAGCGTAAGGCTGGCCTAGGTTCGCCATGATCTGCTTTACCAAATAGGAAACCGTAGTCTTGCCGTTGGTGCCGGTGACTCCAGCGAGCTTCAGGTCTTTGTCCGGCTTTTTGTAAAAAGTACGAGCGACAGAAGCGAGTATTAGCCTCGGGTTCTCGACGGTCACGTAAGCGACCTTTGCACTCCTGAACCGACGCGGCTGCGAAGAAATAACTGCCACCGCTCCTCGAGAAATGGCCTCATCTACGAATGAGTTTCCGTCCGAGCGCAGACCTGGCAGGGCAAAAAAGAGCGACCCGGGGGTAACCCGGCGGCTGTCGATCGCCAGCCGCTCGATTTTTGGATCCGGCTGGCCTTTAAGGACTTTCGAGAAATCCGCTCCGAGCAACTTGCTTAACTTTTTCGCTTTGATTTGCATCGTTTGATGTACACTCACTGAGCTATTGGACCCTGCCGCGGAAGACCTGTTTCGCGGAAGCACAGCTAACACGAAAATTCAGTTCCCTCCCGAGCTGAAGTTAGCGCCTTCTGCGTGAGCGTAGCCAGAGGCTCTCGGGACAGGACTGATCGCATAGTGGGGGATCAACTTCTTGGCAATTTCGCGAAAAGACGGTGCCGCCACGATGCCCCCGTACCCAAGTCCTCCAGTGGAGGGGCGTCCTCCATCCACGATAACCGTGATCACCACCTGCGGGTTGTTCGCGGGAAAAAAACCTGTAAACGAACCCACGTGCTGCTGAGTGGAGTAGCGTCCGTTGACGATCTTTTGAGTCGTACCCGTTTTACCCGCAACTCGGTAGCCTTCCACCATCGCTCGGCGAGCGGTTCCTCGCTCGGAAGCTGCCTCTTCGAGGAGCGTCGTTACCGTACGAGCAGTGCTGCGCGAAAATACTTTGCGCTTCGGCACAGGCCCGAACTCTACCACCTTTTCTCCTTCGTAGTTGGTAATCGCTGCGACCACTCGAGGCGTCATCAAGACACCGCCATTGGCCAAGGTCGAAGTCGCCATGTGGATCTGGATCGGGGTGGCCGCGATGGAGTGCCCCATCGTCATGCGCGAAAGCGTCAGGCGATCCCATTTGTTAGGCGGATTGAGGATACCTCGGGATTCGACTCCTAAATCGAGTCCGCTGTATTCGCCAAATCCATACCGCTCTACCCATTCATAAAAATTCTGTCCACCGAGCCTAAAGCCGAGATGAGCTGCCCCGCGATTCGAGGACTTGGAGATAACCTCCCCTACCGTTAAAATGCCCATCGCATGATCGTCTCGAGGAAGCTTCACCCGGTAACCATCCGGCATGACCGCTATGGACTGAGCACAGTCAATTTGCGTATCCACATTGACTACACGTTCTTCCAATGCCGCAGTCGCAGCTACGATCTTAAACGTAGAGCCGGGCTCTAAGATGTCTGTAAGAGCCCGGTTCTTTCGGGATTCGTCATCAGACTTCGAATACGCGTTTGGATTGAAACTCGGATAGTTTCCTAGACCCAGAATTTCACCTGTAAAGGGATCGGAAACGATGATCGTCGCCGCTTTGGGATGATAATTGTTTACAATTTGATGCAGCTCTTTCTGCACGACGTCCTGAACGTAGGAATCGATCGTTAGCACGACGTTGAGACCATCCGTTGAAGTCACTTGGCGGCGGCGGAACTGGGCCATTTCGCGGCGGCCCACTCCAATCTCCGTTTCTGTCCAACCCTCTTCTCCACTGAGATAGTAGTCAAACTCCCGCTCTACTCCCATAGCGGCCTGTCCATCTTTGCGAACGAAACCAATCACGTGTGAAGCGAGGTCGCCTTGCGGATACTCGCGTTCGTAACTCTTAGTGCTAGTGACACTACGAATTCCGAGTGCCTTTAGAGCTTCAAAGGACCGCGGCTCAACTCTGCGTTTGAGCAATTTCCAGCGAGGGTCGAGCGATTTCACGTCAACAGGAAGACGACCCTCAGAAACACCAAAAGCCTCTCGGACGTGAGAAACAGGAAGGCCTAAATTCTTAGCGATTTCGGGGATGCGAGCAAGGTCAGTACTCTTTATTTCATGACGATCAACCCCTACTTCTAGAAAGATGTGACTGGTCGCGAGAATCTCTCCGTTGATGTCGAAAATATCTCCTCGACGCGGCATCTCTCGCAAAACGCGAAAACGGCTGCTCTCAAGCTCATCTACCAGCTCAGTGCTCTTGAAAGCGTGCAATTCGACCAAGCGGTACCCTATCGCTCCGTAGCCGAAGAGAAAGAAAAGAGCGAGTATCCAAAATCTGAATTTAGTACCGGGGCGGCTTGCCATCTGTCGTTAGAAGCGCGCTGCGGTAAGCATCGAATTCGACTGCTTTTCGTAGAGACGCTTCGTGGGGTCTTCCAAGACATGAACGATCTGGCGTTCGGTTGGCAGACGAAGTCCGAGACCGTAGGCATTGTTTAAAGCCTTCAGTTGGTCGCGAGTCGTCTTGCGTGCGATAACGGCGCCGAGTTCGGCGATATGGCGCTTCTGCTCGGAAATATCTGTGTAGAGAGACTTGTTCTCGTTCGCGAGAACGGCGGCTTCGTGACGCAGGTATACGGTCCCCAAGCCAAACATTCCGACAAACAAAGTGAAAGCGAAAGTCAGCCAGATAATTCGGTTTAAAATAGAAGGGGTACGGGATGTATTCCGAGTCTTGCGTTTGCTCATGATGCCTCTAGCGCCAGCTCCCTATCGCGGGAAGGGATCTTGTAGACGCGTTCAAAGGGTTTGAAAGAGATGGTGGGGGATATCGAGCCGACGCTCGCCTCTTGGCGGCAGTCGAAAGAGCCAGCTCCAAAGGAGCTGCCTAGGCTTAAGGTGACAATTTGTCGGTTCAGCACCGACTGAAGCGTGGTTGAATTTCTCATTATCCTGCGACTCTGTAGCGTTAGCGTATTCATTATTTTGTTACTTTATCTTTCTCAAAACGCGGAGCTTCGCTGAACGACTCCGCGGGTTTTCGGCGACTTCCTTGTCACTAGCCGTTATTGGGCGCTTGCCGAGAAGCTCGCAGAGCGTCTCGCGCATGTCCTGAGGGCGGTTATCCCGCGAGCCTTCCGGCCTTCCCGCCCAACGTCGAAAAAGGACTTTCGCTACGCGGTCTTCCAACGAGTGGAAACTGATCGCGCAGAGGATTCCTCCGATCTTGAGCTGGTTGAAGGCAGCGGGCAGTCCGCGTTCGATCACGCCTATCTCGTCGTTGATCGCTATCCGGATACCTTGGAAAACCTTGGTTGCCGGATGCAGCTTAGAAGAAAAACGAACCCTCGCTGGAGTGCAGGATAGGATAAGATCAGCGAGTTGTGTGGTGGTGCTGAGTTCGTTTTTTTCCCGGGCCGCAAGGATCGCATCGACGATTTTGCGCCAGTTCTTTTCTTCCGCGTATCCGCGAATCGCGTGTATCAATTCCGCTCGATCGGCTGTGGCGAGCCAGTGAGCAGCGGATACACCCGCTTCAGGATTCATCCTCATATCGAGAGGGGCTTCTCCACGGAAAGAGAATCCTCGGTCGACCTCGTCCAACTGGAAGGAGCTAACTCCAAAGTCGAAGAGGATCCCGTCGAAGGGACCTTCCTCAAGCTGGTCGAGGGTTTCGAAATTCATTCGGTGAAAACGGAATCGATCACCGTAGCGCTCCTTGATCTCAGCAGCGCGAGCGACCGCTTGCGGATCTTGGTCGAGTCCTACCACAGTGCAGTCAGCAGCATTGAGCACGAGCTCAGTGTGCCCCCCTCCTCCGAAGGTGCAGTCCAGGTACAAGCCACCGTCGCGTGGAGCGAGGTGCTCCAGCGTCTCCGCCGCAAGTACTGGTACATGTCCTTCCATGATGGGGGCGATGCCGCCTAGACTATCGATCGCTGAAATCACTGTTAAGGTTGCGAGCTGCCACGCGTGGCAGCTTGTATTCAAAATCCCATGTCGAGCAGTGGCGGATATTCCCGCGGCCGAAAGTGCCGCCCACCCCGAGATAGCGCCCGGCACCCGGAGCAAGCTTCTTGCGCGGGGCAAGCCCCACTGCATCCATTATGTTCGAAAGTATTGATTGGCGGTCTTTCATGCGTCTACGTCTCCCTTGTTAAATTCCAGCGAGCTTCATGATCTTGCCCATGTCGTCGTTGTTGGCTTTCGGGTCGACTCCGGCCCAACGCTCTGGCGACCAGATGCGGAAGTCTGTCAAACGACCAACAACCATGACCTCCTTGGTGATCCCTGCATGCTCGAGCAAGTCCTCGGTGAGGTTTACGCGTCCTTGCTTGTCACAGCCAAAGGAGTGCGCCTGCGAAAATAGCTTATCCTGAAGCGTCGCCATCTCCTCGTCGCTCAAGCTCTGCGACTCGATGAGCTCCATCAGCTTTTCCACGCGAGAGGGGGGAAGCACGTGAATAGAACCCGTACCTGGGTCTGGGAATGCCAAATAGACGTCCTCCGTATCCCCGTCAAAGCGCCACTTCGAAGGAATCGTAAGACGATTCTTCGAATCAAGGTTTCGTTGGTGTTTGCCAACGAAAATTGGTCTGCCCAAGGCGCTCATTAAAATTTGTTTCCGGAAGTTCTGTGAAAAACTTCCCCAAAGCTCCCCACTTTCCCCCACTTTTCAATTAAAATCCTCCACATCAGGCCATTTTTACTATCCACATGTTATTCACAGCCTATTCCTTGACACTGGATTTACATTTCGGGGTGTTTTCCGTCTGTGCAGAGGGAAAATGGCTCCCTTCAGGTTTTCCGGCTCCGCAAAGCACGCGGCTTATCAACCGTCCAAAAAGCGCGGTTTTGGGCGGCATTTCAGGCTCCTCCGCAAACGATGTGAATAACTCGCGAACAAGTGTAATAAGTCCGCCTCGAACAGCGCCTCTGAGCTTGCTTGGAAACGCCCGACTGCCTATCCCGTTCCCACACACATCCCATGACGCCTCCGAAAAATATTCAGCTCATCGGCAACGAGCTCGCCCTTATCTGGGCAGACGGCTCCGAATCCTACATTAAGGCTCCAATTCTACGCGCCGCCTCTCCAAGCGCCGAAACCGCCGGCGAACGTGATATCCTCGGCGTCTTGCACGGTGGCGAGCACGGCAAGAACTACTCTAACGTCGAGATCCTCAGTTGGCAGTTCGTCGGAAACTACGCCATTCGCTTCAAGTTTTCAGATGGCCACGCTACCGGGCTTTACAGCTACGAGCTCCTCAAGCAACTCGGAGAAGGTTAGAAACGGCTTTATCGCCAAGCCACAGCCCCCGATGGCCTTATCTCACATCAAAGCCGTCACCTTTGACGCCGCACACACAATTTATCACCCGCATCCTTCAGTAGGTGAGATCTACCAAGAAGTCATGCAGCTGCACGGGCTCGACTACCCCTCCGACGAGCTCGAAGCAGGATTTCGCCGTGCCTTCCGCAACATTTCCAAAGACACCGCCATTCTCGACGGCGAAAAACGCGAGTGGAGCTACTGGCATTCCATCGTGCTCGAATCGATCTCCCAACTCTCCCCGCAACCTAAAGACTTCGCGGCACTCTTCGGCGACCTCTGGAATGAGTTTTCCCTCGGCCACCGCTGGCGCCCCGAAACCACCGCATTCGAAACCATCACCCAGCTGCGTGCTCGCGGATACAAAACAGCCCTTCTTACCAACTGGGACCATCGCGTGCGACGCGTCGTCGCAGAAACAGGCTTCGCGGACAGTTTCGACCGCCTTTTCATCTCAAGTGAAATCGGCCACGAAAAGCCTGCACCAGAAATCTTCGACTATTGTCGGTCCTCGCTTGGGCTCGCTCCCGAGCAAATTCTCCATGTCGGCGACTCCCTCCAACACGACATCCAAGGCGCTCAAGCAGCTGGCTGGAGCGCTGTCCGCATCTCTGAAGAAAATGAAGTCCCGACAACCAGCTGTAGAAGCATACGAAAGCTGAGCGAATTGCTGGACTTCCTATAGATGCCCCAAGGTCGCTCTCCATTACTACCGACTTTACAAAACACCCCTACTCCCGTTTTCTGCACGGCGTTATGTCACACACATGCATCCACGAACGCACCTCCAAGGAGGATATTGAAAAAGGCAACAAGCTGCAGCCCAAGTTCGACAGCAACGGCCTGATCCCCTGCATTACGACCGAGGTCCATTCTAACGAGGTGATTATGTTCGCCTGGATGAACGAGGAAGCCCTCAAGCATACCGTCGAAACCGGCAAGGCTACCTACTATAGCCGCTCCCGTGGAAAGCTCTGGGTCAAAGGAGAATCGTCAGGTCAAATCCAATGGGTTAAGGAACTCCGTACCGACTGCGACCAGGACGTGATACTCATCAAAGCTGACATCGGCGAAAACGGAGCGGCCTGCCACACCGGCTACAAGTCATGCTTCTACCGCAGGCTCGAGGGCGAAGAACTCGTCTACGACGGCGGAGAGCGCGTCTTCGATCCAGCCGAAGTTTACAAGAAATAGCGACTTCACCAAGAGGGAGAGGCTTTGATGCCTCCCCTCTTTTTTTGAACCACACCCCTTCCGCTTCCGCTGAACGTCTCCATGTCAAAACACCTTCCCTACTTTCTCGGCTGCCCCGCATGGTCAAATCGCGAATGGATCGGCAAGGTGTTTCGCACGGGCACCGACACCAACAACTTGCTTCGCGAATACTCTCGCGTCTTCAATACAGTCGAAGCGAATACCCTTTTCTACGCCCTTCCTCCCATGGCTACGGTAGAGCGTTGGATGGCTGAATCCGCCGACGGCTTTCGATTCGCTCCGAAATTCCCTAAAGCCATTTCGCATGAGCGTCGCCTCAGTGGAGCTGATGAAGAAAACAAAGCTTTCTTCAAAGTTCTCGAAGCCCTCAGCCACGGCGACAAGCTCGGCGTTTCTTTCCTGCAGCTCCCCCCCTCCTTCAATATCAACAACCTGGATACGCTTCGCGAATACCTGAAATCACTACCAGGAGACTTCCCATATGCCATCGAGCCTCGCCACATCAGTTTCTACGACGGTGCTGACAACGAAAGGCGACTCGACGACTTGCTCGAAAACCAGGGTATTGACAAAGTCGTTTTCGACACCCGCCCCCTTTGGTCCAGCGAGCCAGACGAAAAAGAACGCAAGGCGCGGGAACGAAAACCGCAAATGCCAGTTCGTCAAATCGCTCTCGGCAAACATCCCATTATTCGATTTGTCGGAAAAAACAAAGTAGAGAAAAACGAAATCTTCATCAAAGAGTGGGCATCTGTCATCAACAAATGGATACTAGAAGGCAAGAAACCTTATCTCTTCGGCCACGCTGGCGACGACGCCTTCGCACCCTTCGTCGCACGACGCCTGCACCTGCAACTAAAACGCATCAACCCACTTCTGCCGGAACTCCCTGAATTCGAAAGCGACCGTATCAAGCCGGAAAAGGAAATCGAGCAGCTAGACTTGTTTTGATTGTAGGGTCGTCGCTTGCGACGCAACGCAAATCCAACCCCGATCTCGTGCAATGCGGCATGGCGACAAGCGCCAGCCCCACGCCCTCCTACTTGCTCCCGCCCGTAATCCCCCGCTCGGACGCTTCCACAAAGCCCACGTAAGCTTTCACTTCCTGCGTATCCGCGTACTCACTACTGAGCACGGCCTCGACCGCTTGCTGGCGATTCAAGCCCTGGCGATAAAAGGCTTTGAAGATAAACTTCACCGCAGCCATCTGCTCCGAGCCAAAGCCGGACCGTTCCAGTCCGACCTTGTTGAACATTCGGATCTTAGCCGGATTTCCATCGCCCAGCATAAAGGGCGGGATATCCTGCTCCACCTTCGCGCAGCCGCCAATAAAGCTACGATAGCCGATATGGCAAAATTGATGGATCGCTGTGCCGCCTCCTCCTATACCAGCGTAGTCTTCCACGATAACATGTCCGGCAAAAGTCGCCCCATTGCTGGCCACGATGTTATTCCCTAACTTGCAGCAATGCCCCACATGACAGTAAGCGAGCAGGTAGTTGTCATCGCCAATCTCAGTAAATTCGCCGTCCTTGGTGGCTGCATTAATAGAAACGTATTCGCGAAAGATATTACGATCGCCTATTATTACGCCCGGATTACCACCCTTGTACTTCAAGTCCTGGGTCTGCATACCGATGCTGGAATACGGGTAGATATGACAGTCTTCTCCTATTGAGGTATTTCCCCAGACCGTAGCGTGATGCCAGATTTTGCTGCGTGCGCCGACACGAACTCCGGCGCCGATAACCGCATAGGGCCCAACCTCTGCATCCGCGGCGAGCTCCGCCTTGGGATCAACAACCGCTGTGGGATGAATCTTGTTGCTCATGTCGATTGTATCTAACTTTTCTATACATCTTCACCCTCGCCCAAGATCATGAACTTGAGCTCGCCAGAGGAGGCAACTTCGTCACCCACGTAGCAAGTGGCTGAGGCGGTCCCAATCTTGGCCCGCATAATCTTGAGGAGCTTGATATCGATTCGGAGCTGATCGCCCGGGATTACCTTGCGCCGCCATTTTACCTTATCGACGCTCATGAAAACCGCGGTCTTACCCTCTTGGTTGATTTTGCGAAGCATTAGGATGCCCGCTGCCTGAGCCATTGCTTCGATCTGCAACACACCTGGCATGATCGGCTGACCTGGGTAGTGGCCTTGGAAAAACGGTTCGTTGATCGTAACATTTTTGATCGCGGTCAACTCGTCATCACCGCGGAATTCAGTGACCCGGTCGATCATCAAAAATGGGTAGCGATGCGGCAGGGTCTCTATCACGCGCCGTATATCGAGCTGCGTCTCCTCTTCGATCCGAGCCGTCTTCGGTTTTGCCTTTGCGGGAGCGGCTTCACCTTTGGCGAGCTCATCCATACGCTCTGCTAACTTGGCCGTGAGCTCCGCGTTGACCGCGTGACCGGGTCGAACCGCGACGATGTGAGCCTTGAGCGGTTTGCCGAGCAACAGCACGTCTCCAATCACATCTAGGATCTTATGGCGCACGAGCTCGTCGTCGAAACGCAGCGGCTCTTTAGACATGATCTTATCGTCTTTAAGCACGATGGCGTTTTCGAGACTGCCCCCTTTGATTTTGCCTAGCTTGAGAAGCTCTTCGATATCTTCGTACACCGTGAATGTGCGAGCGGCTGCAATCTGAGTCGCGAACACGTCAGGGTCAATCTCGATGGACAGGTGCTGCGTGTGAATTCCGCGATCGTCCGCAGAGGTGCAGGAAATCTTGAAGCCATCATACGGCAAAGCAATCAGCGAGGAATTCCCTTTGGTTACCGAAATCGGTTGATCCAGCACGAAGTACTCCCTTTCCGCATCGAGCTCCACGGGTTCCGCTTCGAGGATCAGGTTCACGAAACCTTTCGAGGATCCATCGAGGATGGGCGGTTCGGAGGCATCCATTTCGACCTCTACATTATCGATACCCATCCCGTGCAAAGCTGCGAGCACATGCTCGACGGTATGAACCTTCACATGACCGGATGCCAGAGTCGTCGCTCTAACCAAGTCGGTAACCTGCGAAATGTGCGGCTTTATGACCGGCTTGTCGTGAAGGTCCACGCGGCGGATGGTAATCCCCGCGTTGGCCGGAGCCGGCTTCAGCGTGAGCTGGGTTTTGTCACCAGTGTGGAGGGATGCGCCTTTGACAGAGACTTCGCGCAGGATCGAGCGTTGCTTCATGGGGATCGCTTAGTGGCAGTAATGATGGATGAATTCAAGGATTTAGACAGGAGGGACGTTCCGAGCGTGAGCGACAAACGAGCAAAGCGAGCTTCCTACCTCGGCCGCTAGCCGACAGGAGCCGTTTGCTTCATAAAAAAAGCCGCCTCCGATCAGGAGACGGCTCTCGAAAGTTTCGAATCGCAAAACGATTCTGACGGGTCTTACGCGACGCGCTCTACGATGAGAGGCGGTGGCGTCGGACGCTTCGGAGCAAGACGGTAAGCGGCCTTGAAATACTCAAGGGCCTGCTCGAGCTTCGCCTCGTCGTTGTAATGGATCATCATGAGTGGCTCGCCCTGTTTGACCTGTGTGCCAACCTTCTTGATATCGGAAACGCCCACTGCGTAGTCGATCTTGCCATCTTCGTCCGCTCCGGCACCGAGGAGGTGAACCCCTTTGGCAATCTGAGCTGCGTTGATGGTATGGACATAGCCCCGCTTCGGAGCTGGCAACTTGCGGATATGCTTCGCTGTGGGAAATTTGTCCGGATCGTCGATGTAAGAAGTGTCGCCGCCTTGGGCTGCCACTATTTCCTTGAGCTTCTCGAGAGCCGTTCCGTCTTCGATGTGACGTTGCACTGTCTGCTTGGCCGAAAGCGTAGAGCCCGCAACACCAGCGAGACGCACGATTTCCATGCCGAGCTTGAGAACGAGCTCTTGCAAATCCTCCGGACCTTCGCCCTTGAGAAGCTGAATCGCTTCCTTGAGCTCTAGTGCCGTTCCAACGGTGTCGCCGAGCGGCTGGTTCATGTCTGTGACGAGAGCTACACAACGACGCTTCATAGAGCGGCCAACGCGAGTCATGCTGCGAGCGAGCTGCTTTGCCTGCTCGAGATCGCGGATAAAGGAACCATTGCCCCACTTCACGTCGATCACGAGGCCTTCCGCACCCTCGGCGAGTTTCTTGGAAAGAACACTGCCGGTGATAAGCGGAAGACTTGGGATTGTTGCAGTCTTCTTGCGAAGGTCGTAGAGCTTGGCGTCAGCGGGGGCGAGTTCTGAGCTTTGCCGAACCATCGCTCCACCGATTTTCTCCAGTTGCTCGATGAACGCATCGATACTCATGTCGGCATTGAAACCGGGAACTGCGCTGAGCTTGTCTAGAGAGCTGATCGCGAAGTCTTGGTCGATTCCTCCCATCATCGGAATTACGATGCCGGAAGCTACTGCTAGCGGGACGAGAACGAGCGAAGTCTTGTCGCCCACTCCACCCGTTGAGTACTTGTCGATCTTCGGCTTAGCGATGTGCGAAAGGTCGATCACTTCGCCGGAAAGCATCATTTCTTCGGTAAGGATCGCCGTTTCCTGAGCGGACATTCCTTGGAAGTAGATGGCCATGGCCATGGCGGCCATTTGGAAGTCAGGCATCTCTCCGTCCAGGATAGAGTCGATGATGTATCTGATCTCTTCCTTGGTGAATTCTTGGCCATCGCGCTTCTTTTCGATAAGATACGCGTAGCTCGGCTTGATGAAACGACGGCTGCTTAAGGTTTTTCTAACCATATGGATTGTACGGAAACGTATTGCATGCCGTTTGCGGCCATGGCAGGGGGACGCCCGCGAACCCATTCGCTAGGAAAGCATCACCCACACCATTGTCGCTCTTGGACTTACGGAGGATTTCACCAATAAAAGTGAAGCCCTGCGACCGCCCAAGCGGCAATTTTGAAGAGCGTATTATGCCACACGTGTCAAGCCCCTATCTAAAAGCCTCCCGCTAGGATTTTGCTCGCCGAAAACAAGGGTATTCACGGGTACTATTTACCGGCTCAGGAAAGAATCCCATTCGATTCGGAGCTTGCTCGCTCCGAGAAGCCGGATTTTGTAGCCGCTCTATGCAAGAATGGTTCGACCTCGCAAAAAAACTCGACTCGCTCGTGCGGGAAGCCGCCGCTTCCTCAGGACTCGAAGACTCTTTCACCGCTGACATACGTTCAGCGGATCCGCGTTTCGGAGATTTGCAGGCGAACGGCGCCCTTCCCTACGCGAAGCGTAACAAGATAAATCCGAGGCAAATCGCCCAGGCTATCGTCGAAAAACTGCAAGCCAACCAAGAGCTAGCAACCGTCGCTGATTTGTCTATCGCAGGACCAGGCTTCATCAATTTCTCACTCAAGCCCGACTTCCTGCAGACATGGCTCACAACCTTTTCAGGTTCCGAACAGCTCGGCCAGGCAGCAGCTCACCTCCAAAAAGACGAAGTTGTCGTCGTCGATTACAGTTCTCCCAACACCGCAAAGCAGATGCATATCGGGCACCTGCGCTCTCTAATAATCGGCGAATCCATATGCAAGCTACTCGAATTTTGCGGGGCAAAGGTGATTCGAGACAATCATATCGGCGATTGGGGTACCGCTTACGGACGCTTATTCTACGCCTACAAGCGCTTCCTCGACGAAGAAAACTTGCGAGCCAACCCTCTTGGCGAACTCGAACGCCTTTACAAACTCGGCAGCCAACTTGCGTCCGAGGACGAAGAAGTCGTCACGGAATCCCGCGAAGAGCTGGTCAAGCTGCAGGGCGAGGACCCCGAAAGCATGAAGCTATGGGAAACCGTCAACACCCATAGCATCGATGGTATCAAGCAAGTCTACGAGCTCTTCGATATCACTTTCGATCATTACCTCGGCGAGAGCTTCTATCGTAACATGGTGGAGCAGATTTACAAGGAATTGGAGGAGACCGGTCTCGGCGAAAAAAGCGAAGGTGCTTGGGTGGTCTTCCATCCAGAACACAAACGATTCGCAACCCAGCCCTTCATGTACCGCAAGTCCGACGGGGCCTCCAACTACGCCACCACCGACTTGGCGACCATGCTCTACCGAACCGAGCACTTCAACGCGTCGAGTATCATTATCGAAACCGACTTCCGCCAAAAGGACCATTTCGAGCAACTGGAACTCACCACCAAAAAATGGTTTGAGAAAACGGGGCGCACCTTTCCGAAGTTCAGCCACGTTTTCCACGGTACCATCATGGGCGAAAACGGAAAAGCCATGGCCTCCCGTAGCGGTGATCCCGTACTCCTGAAGGATCTCATCGCTGAAGCGATTCAAAGGGCCGGCAAACTCATCCGCGAGAAAAACGCGGAAAAGGTCGAGAAAGGCCAAGCGCCACTCAGCGAAGAAGATATCGCCGCCGCCGCCAAGGTCATCGGGACCAGCTCCATTCGCTATGCTGAACTCTCGCAAAACCGGACTAGCGACTACGTCTTCGCATGGGACAAGCTCCTCAGCTTCGAAGGAAACACCGCTCCCTACCTGCTTTACGCAGCCACTCGCATCAAGAGTATTTTCCGCAACTTCGAGCCCACCGAGCTCGAAAATCTAGCAAGCACCGCGAGCACAATCGAGACAGCGGAAGAACTGGCCCTCGCCCGCAAGATCCTAGGTTTCGTCGGCGTGCTGCAGCAAACCATCGAGACCTTGCGCCCGCACCTGCTTTGCACATATCTCTTCGAACTGGCCGGATCTTACAGTTCATTCTACAACGCCAACAAAGTGATTGTACCCGAGAAAGACATACAGTCGCGGCGCCTAATGCTCTGTCAACGCACTCTAGATGTGCTGGAAACGGGACTAAGCCTCTTAGGCATTCCTACTTTGGAACGAATGTAATAGCGTGTTCAAGGGCTTCCCGCGCCTTGACAAAGTACCTGCAGCAAGTGTCTCATTGGGCTACTTCCCTAGCCCATGAGAGAATACTATATCCGACGCGAAGGCGATGAGGATGCGAGCGGCCCGTTCGACATCGATCAAATATCCTCACTGATCGAGGCGAACAAGCTGGATGCCAGCGCCTACTTCTACGACATCGAGACAGAGTCGTGGCTGACCATCTCATCCAACCAGGAGCTGATGGATACCCTTTTCCCAAAGAAGCGAAAGCTCTCTCTGCGCACCGAGGCATCCGAGGAGGAAAAGAAGCGGCTCGTCGAGGAGGAAGCAGCCAAAGCTGCGCTTGCAGCATCCGAAGCCGCTAAAACTCAGGCGGAAGCGAACGAAAACCCGGAGCTATCAGACCAAGCCGAAGTGCCATCCGAGAATTCCCCAAAAGAGTCTGCCGGGAAAAGCAAGAAAGCCGAAGAGGAGCCCTCCTCAGACGAGGGTAAAAAGAAAAAGAAGAAGAAAGGCGAAAAGCCCGAGATGCGGCAAAAGCTAGAAGTCACCAAGATGCTTGCACTGGCGGAAGGTCGAGCCGACGACCCTGGCGGCAGGTCTCCCCGCGAAAAGCAAGCTGCCGTCGCTTTCTTCGGCCTTCGGTTCCTGACCGCATTCTTCGCCGCTTCAATATTGGCTATGGCATACATCGAGAAAGACTTGGTTCTTTCAGCAGATGCTATCGCTATGGCGAAAAGCCCCTACCTGTTGATCGCAGCCTTCGACTTGATCATCACAGTCACACTCCTGCTGCAGGTCACAGAGGTGTATCCAGTTATTCGATTCAGAGCTGCAGTCGGGGCAGGACTACTCACCATGCTTTACTACTCGAGCGGTGACACGATTTTGCTCGTCAGCAATATCCTCCTGATGGGAGCGATTTACTTTAGCAGCGCCATAATCAAAATCCGACTCCTGATCGCCTGCGGAGCCGCTGGGCTTCTCGGGATCTGCGGTTACGCCTACTCCTTCTTTCTTTAGATCGAAGAGGAGTGCTCCCACGTCTTCTGTGCTGCTGGAGATTCCGCTCACGCCTCTCCACCAACGACCCAAATGAATCCTCGCCTCAAGCAACTAGTATCTAGAGCCAGGATCCTGCAGCGGGAGATGTGGCGTCATCACGGTGAGGCCAGTTCCAAACGTCGGAGCATAGCCTTCGCAGTCGGGCGCGTCATATCCATAACCGCAAGCGGCATGAAGGAAAACCGCTTGCTCGCGCGAGCGGCAGCATTGAGCTTTAGCTCCCTCTTGGGCTTGGGCCCCATGATCGCCCTTGCAGTGATGCTATCAGGATTCGTCCTGAATCAAGCGGAACCTGGCATGGCTCAGGAAACGATTGAACGGATCGTCTCCTACATCGCTCCCCAGGTCAGCCTGACAGAAGGCGAGGCTGCGAGCGAGGAAACTGGACTAAGCAAACTGATTTCTGACTTCATAGCGGCCAGCCAATCCGGTGCTGTCGGCATCGGCGGCGCATTAGTGCTCGGAGTAATCGTCATCCAGCTTTTCATTACGATCGAGGACGCATTCAACGACATATGGGGCGTTTCAAAGGGCAGAAAGCTTGTCACGCGCGTCATACTCTACTGGACGGTCATCACTCTCGGCACTGTGATGGTATTCGCCGGTATCGCCATCGCCGTAACGAAACTGATAGAGCTCAACAACCAATTCATGGCCTTCACCGAAGGCCTACCTGGATCCGAAACCGTCAATAGCTGGGTTTCAAACTATGGCGTAAAGATTGGGACCTTCCTCTTCCTGTCCTTTCTTCTTGCGACGTTCTATCGATTCATTCCCAACACCCAAGTCGAGTGGAAGGCCGCCCTCGTAGGCGGGCTATTCTCGGTGAGCTGCTTCGCAGCCAACAACGCTTTCGCCTTTCTCTACGTGGAGCGCGTCGCCATGCAACGCACTCTATATGGCTCGCTTAGCATCCTGCCTGTGCTCATGATCGGCCTTTTCACCTTCTGGATATGCCTTCTCCTCGGCGGGCGACTATCGTTCGCCGTACAAAATGCTCGATTCCGCAGTGGTAGGGTGGCGTGGGACGAGCTCAGCCAAGCCTCCCAAGAAAGCCTTTCCCTCCTGCTGTTAGCACAGATAAGCCGACGCTTCCGCGATTGCCGAGATGCGTACTCTAGTACCGAGCTCGCCCAACAAAACAACTTGCCCCGTCCACTCACCGGAGCCGCCCTAGATCGGCTGGTCGACCTCAATCTCGCATCCACTTTACCTCCCAAGGAGAAAGACACCTACAACGCCTACCGCTATCAACCGGCTCGTCCGCTGGAGAAAATCGCACTGCTAGACTTCAAGAAAAGTTTCGAATCCTACGGCTCAAATCCAGACGACAATTTTTTCGACGCCCGGGATCCTCTCGTCCGTCGCTACCATGAGCTGATAAACAACGCTCGGAACTCAAGTTTCCAACAAGTTACCTTAGCCGAAGCGCTAGACTCTTTCCACAAGAATCAGAAAGCGTGAACACTCATTTCCATGGGCGGTTTTGTCCATTGACAGGCTAGTCGCCTAGCCTAGTTTAGCCGCCTTTAATTGCGTATCCCCTTATGATTTCCTGGCTACAAAACAAACTGCAGAAGCATCTGCTTCTCGTATTCATCATCTTCGCCGTACTCATCATCGCGTTCATCGTGCAGATCGGCAACCAGGGACCGATAGGAGGCGGAAAGGAAGCGACCGCAGACCTGTTCTTCTACGATTCTCCGATGAACACCGAAGCGGCACGCGTCGAGATCCTTCGCGACGCCCAGCTAAGCGCCTCCCTCAGCCGCAATCCCCGAGCAAGCCAGAACCTACCCTACGAGCGAGCCACCGCTCGCTACATCGCAAACCAAAATTTGATCCCCGAGCCCACTGAGGATCAACTGCTCGAGTACATCAAAACCCTGCCTGCTTTCCAGAACCAGCTCGGCCAGTTCGACGCCCAAGCCTACAACATGATCTTGGACAGCATCAGCTTAGGTGGAGCCTACAGCAAGAATGACCTGCACCGCGTCCTCGTCGATGACTACCGAATCGCAAAGGTATACACCGCCCTTGAGGGAGCCGGCTTCGTGAACGAATCCGAGATCCTAGACAGCCTCAGCCAGCGCCTCGCCAAATGGTCGATCCTCGTTGCCGAGAGCGATCTGAACACATATGCACCCGAAGTCGAAATAACCGAAGAAATGCTCCGAAAGCACTACGAGGACTTCAGCTTCCAGTACCAGACTCCAGAGCGCCGCGTCGTCAACTACATCGAAGTCGAAGCAGCCGACTACGTTGACGAAATCAAGCCTAGCGAAGACGAGCTCATCACCTACTTCGAATCTAACATTGACCGCTACCAGGCAGAGCCGTCCGAGGATCCAGACGCTGAACCAGCTGAGCCCATCACCTTCGAGCAAGCACGACTCGCTGTCCGCGAAGATCTTCGAATAGAAAAGGCCCGCGAACTCGCTGCAGAACGTGCCTACGATCTCGTCGTTCAAATTCACGAGAACGACTTCTCCCGCGAATCGCAGGGCCTAAAGGACGCAATCGCGGAGCTGAATCTCGAGCTGAAGACCGCTTCCTCCTTCGCAGCCAATGAAACTCCGATTGGCACGACTTGGGGACGCAACATGGTTAACGAAGCCTTCAGCCTCAGCGAAAGCCGCTTCTACTCCGAGCCACTCCAACACGGAAACAAGTCTATCGTGCTTTTCTACGACGACGTTATCGAGCCCACCATCCCAAGCTTCGAGACCCTCCGCCAACGTATCACTGCTGATGTACGCGCCGAAAAGCTTCGCGAAGCACGAGCCGCACATGCGCTTGAGCTACAGGAAAAGCTAGCCGCAGCTGCCGATAGCGAAGACAGTTTCGGAGCCGCCGCTGAAGAAGCAGGCCTCACGGTCAGCTCATACAGCGACTTCACTTTGAGCGAGCCGGCAGAGGGCCTCGACCGCCGTGCCCTATCGGCCCTACTCGAGCTCGAAAGCGGGGAGGTATCTGACTTCGTTCGCCTAAATGGCGACAACCAAGGAGCCTATCTCTACGTCCTCTCTAAAGAAATTCCAGAGGTCGACAAGGAAGACCCTCAGTACGCCCAAGTCGCCCAATCCCTCAAGAACCTTTCCAATCAATTTTCCGCTCAGCAATACATAAGTACGCTGACCATACAGGAGCAGAACCGTCTTGGCTTCGCCCAATAAGGTTTACTGAGGCAGCTCCCAGCACGGCTTTTCAGATGCCTCTGCAGCGATTCAGACCGATATCCGGCCGCTGCAAACTCTGCCGAGGTGAGGTGGAAGTCCACCTCGCCTCTAACGGCCCCGCTCCCTCGGAATGCCCCAAGTGCGGGCAGGACATCGAACCCTGCCCGACTCTCACGGCACCGCAAATGAAAATAAACGTCAAGCCATCGGTCAGCAACGCCAAGGCCGCTGGATTCAAGGTCTTCAAGAAGCTCGACGGTGGCGAGCTAGAGCAGCAATGAAACGCGACCCAAAGCACCTGCTCTACGGCCTCGGGCCCAATCAAAATTCCCTCAAAGGGATCTGGCTGCTCTGTCTTCTCTATTTCGGCTCCCTCATCTCCGGCGCTGTTCTTAGCTTGATTGCCTTCAAACTGACCCACTATTTCGATCCCGACGCGAGCGGCTACCTAGCAAACAAGCCGTATCCAAAGTTCTTCGACCGCGGCCGCTGGCTCAGTGTACTGCTGCTGCTTCCTTACCTCTTCATCCAGTGCCGTATCACGAGCTGGAAAGCTATCGGTTTCTCCCGCCCCATACTCGTCACATTTACCCGCTGGTTTGTGAGCGGAATCGCGATGATCTTCATCATATACGGATTCAATACTGCAACGGGTGCCTTCTCCTTCACCTGGGACCCCACTAAGCTAGCATCCAAGATCGACGATGCGATTCTCGCCTCTCTACTCATTGGAATATTAGAAGAAATCGTATTCCGCGGGCTAGTATTCAGAATGTTTTACACCGCGCTCCAACCAGTCACAGCGATTCTGCTTTCGTCGTTCTTCTTCGCCGCACTACATTTTAAGACTCCCGAGTTTTCACTTGGTGGCATAGCTCCGTCGGAAGTCGGCATCGCCGAGGCCGCCCAGATCGCAGCTGGAACTGCGGTTGCCGTTTTTACCGAATTCGACCTCAAGTATATCCTCGCCATTTTCCTCGTTGGCGTCGCCCTGCACCAGGTATTCCTGTTGGCTAACAATCTTTGGGCAAGTATTGCTATCCATGCTGGTTGGGTCTTCACCATCAAGCTCTTTGGTAACGCCTTTGCTACCACCGAACAGGCGAGTGCCTTTAGCGGGACCACACGCGTCGCCGATGGATACTGGGTAAGCATCGTGCTCATCGTCTTCGTCGCCCTCTTCGCCTATTTCCTACACAAAAAAGGTGCGGCGGCCTCTCCGAGTCCCTAGACTCGCCAATCCCATGCCTCGCAAAATTGCAGTCATTTCCGATACGCATGGGCGCGTGCCCGATAGACTACTCGATAGGATCCACTGCGCCGAGGAAATCTGGCACCTCGGCGACGTCGCTCGCCCCGATATTCTAATCCCCATCCAAAACCTAGGCCGACCGCTCTGCGTCGTGAAGGGAAACTACGACCCTCATGGCATCTGGCCTGAAACTCGCGACCTCGAACGCGAAGGCTTTCTATTCCGACTTCAGCATCACCCACCCTACGGCTATTGCGAGAACACGACCGCCATTCTCTACGGCCACCTCCACCAACCACTCGACGATCGCGAACATGGCGTCCGAGCTCTTAATCCCGGAGCCATCACAGGTCCTCGCAATGGCAGTGCCGCCAGCTTCGCCTGGCTAACCTTCCCCGAGAAGGGACAATGGGAGTGGGAGATAGAGACATTTTAGTTGGCAGACTGCGATCCTTCACCCCTAGGACTCATCAGGAAAGCTACCACTTCCTCGGAAATCTCAATCGATGCTCGATTCGACCAATTTGGGAGGGTTCAAGCGGCGGTAAGTCATCGACCAACAAGCGTTGGTCATCCAGCTCCAGGATCGCTTTGGCGCAGTCTTGCAGTTCCCGCCAACGTGCAAAGTCCAAGCTCGGAGCGTTTACGATGTGCCGCAACAAGCTCAGCCATTCCTGCCTAGCACGCTGCACGTCTCCAAACTTGAGATCGTCGCCCAATAACTTCTTTCCCTTGCCAGCCGACTCCGACCATTGGGCAATAACTTCCGCCGCCCCGTCTCCATAATGTGGAGGCAATCCATGCCTCAAATAGCCATCGTAGGTACGATCTCGATACGCTACTCGGCAAGCTCGCGAGAGCCGATGACTATATTGCGAATAATCGTCGAACCGATACCCAGCCCGCAGGTTAGCTATATCGCGAGCAATAGCGTCGACCGCATAATTTGCATCTTCTAAGGCAGCCGCGACGGCTAGCCCCTCTCCCCCTTGGAAAAGGCTGAAGATTCGACCCCTCAAACTGGGTCGTCCCGCAGCATCGATCAAACCCAGCTGCCGCCAAGCCAAGGCTGGACTGCGAGCAGGGCTCAGCTCCCCTTCGCAAACAGGACGCTGGATGCAAGCTTGGCACTCCAGCGGATACGCCCGCCGCGTCTCCGGCTCGTGCAAAGACACGCCCCATACGTCCCTATCAAAAAGTCCTATAACTTCAGAAAAAGCGAAAAAACCGATCAGCCGAAACCCCTCCCGTTTCGTATTCACAAAGTCACCACAGTTGACCAGCTTACCCCATGGCAAAGCCTCCAAGGTGTCCACCTCCTGACGTTTCTGAAGAGCCACTCCTCGTTCAGCGAATTCCTTGAGCAACCACCCAGCGAGTTGGATGCGTGAAGATTTCTTCTTGTCCACAAAACCGATTAAGCGCTTCTTGCCCAGGGTGTCCCCTAACCGAACCAACTTGCCGCTACCGAGATCTTTCACCACCGATTTCTGGCCAAGAGCAGGGAGCAACTTTCCTCCAATCCTTACCCGAACATCTTTCCAAGCAGCCTCTACCTTTTCTCGACGCGGTTCCCAAGCACCTTGGGAGTTGAGAATCTCCTCGCTGTTAGCCGTCGCATAGCGAGCCCGCTCGGCATCCACCATCAACCCGCAGGGCATATCAGGGACTTGAATACTGTGCTCCGCACCCACCTTGGCTGGTGTTTCGCTATACAAACGTTCGCAGGCCTTGACTACTTCTGGAAACGCATCCATCTGCCGCTCGGCAGCTACGTCTAGAATCCCGATCAAGCTCGGCCAATCGAGCAGTTTGGGTCGACGCACCGGACGCTGTTTGCCTTCACGCAAACGCGGACGATCGGGCGCGACCAATGCGTAACCAATCGTATCGAAGCCACGGCGTCCCGCTCGTCCAAACATCTGCAGTAACTCGTCCGGACGGATTAGCTGCTGAATGTTGCCCATCGTGAACTGTGATTCTGTCACAAGTACCGAACGCATGGAAAAATTAACCCCCGCCGCTAGCCCCGTGGTTGAGACCACGATACGTAACTGCCCCGCTTTCGCCAAGGGTTCGACCAGCCCCGCCCGCTGCTGATAGCTGAGCCCACTATGATGGTAGGCCACTCTCTTGTTGAGCAGTTTCTCAAGCGTCCCTCCTGCCAAACGCTTCTGCGCCGGGCTGAGAGCAAGCGGGTTTTCGATCGGCAAAGCAGCCGCCAATTGACGGGCCAACGATTCTGCCCCTTTTCGCTGCGGAGCGAAAATCAAAATCGGCCCTAAATCAGCCATCAATGCACGCGCCACCAAACGCGGCCAGAAGCCGGTGACCGTACGCGGTGGGTTGAAAGAGAGAGAATCGAGATGTATCTCTTCCAACGGAACCGGCCGTTTGTCGACCGAGATGAGGTGGGAGCGGCGACCGAGGCGCCCCAGCCAATCTACGATGTCTTGCGGATTGGATACGCTTCCACTCAAAAGCAAAAGCTGAGTCTGGTGGGGAGCAAGAGCCACGCAAAGCTCATAGTTCACTCCGCGAACTTCGTCTCCAATCATCTGATACTCGTCGATCACGAAGAGTCGCGGACCCCTCCCGCGCAGGAAGCGCGGCTTTTGCGTTTCCAGAGTTGCCACCACCACGGGCGCTTCAGGGTCAACGGCGACATCGCCCGTGACGATTCCCACCCGCCAGCCTTTTGCCCTAAACTCTCGAAGCTTGTCATTGGCAAGCGCTCGAGTCGGCACAGCTAACACGATTTGCCCGTGGCGATAGGATTCGGCGATCAACTCCACGAGGTATGTTTTCCCGGCTCCCGTGGGAGCGTTTACCACTACGTCCTCTCCCGCCTTGATGCGGTGCAAGGCGTCTTGCTGCCACAAGTCAGGAATCTTGAGATGTATGTCTAGGTCGCCGAAGGAGTTCACGCTCGAGATTCGATTTTCTTGAAGTAAAGGGCAGTTGCTACCACTACGGTACAACAAACTTCTGCAAAAGGACGAGCGAGGGCTTCCGTTGTTAGCGGAATTCGCTACCTTGAGTTTTGCGTATTAGAAAATGCAGATGCTTCCGCCGACACGAGAGATAAAGCTAATGACGTTCAACATCGCCCACGGGCGAGGCCTTTCTCTCTACCAAGGGTTCAGCAGCGCCAAGACCATATCCAAAAATCTGGAGCGCATCGCACACATAATCCGCGAGCAACAGCCAGATGTCGTTGCCCTCCAAGAGATCGACGCATCTTCACACTGGAACAAGCATATCAACCTGCTCGATTATCTGCAGTCCTCCACCAACTACCCGCACTCCGTACACGGCATCCACAATCGGCGCTTCGGGCGCAAGCCCCTCGCTTACGGTAATGCCTTCCTTTCCAAGCACCCCGTGAAGAACTGGAAGGTCGAATCCTTTGGCTCGAAAAGACTTGGGGAAAAAGGGTTTCTGGAAGCCTGCTTTCTCATTGATGAGATCGAGATCGACATCATCAACCTGCATCTCGACTTCCGATCCCGTCGCACTCGCTTACGGCAAGTAGATAAGCTACTTTCATCCATACACGCTCGTAGCGAAGCTGACCCCTACCACCTTCCACCCATCATTTGCGGCGACTTCAACACTAGCTCCCGCTCCTCCCGCGACGCCTTGCATCAACTCATCGAACGCTCCGCGGACAACCAAGACTACGAATACTTCCCGAAAAAGGAACGCACCTTTCCCGCCCTGCTCCCTTCTCGAGGCCTCGACTTCATTCTTTTGGCAGCTCCCTTTGAAGCCGTAGAAACCGCGGTAATAAAAAGCTTCGCATCCGACCACCTGCCGGTCTTAACCCGGATTGAAGCTCCTGTAACATCGCCGCTACCGGTGATAGTTAATTCCTAGTACACCCGTAGCGAGACGGAGCTCCGCGGCTGGCGCCAAAAGCAGCGGGAAGACTACATCATCATCTGCTTGCTGGGGGATAGGCCATGTTGATGAGCCATCGCGATTCCCTCCGCGTGTGCACGAAAAAGCCCGAAGCAATTCACTCCGGGCTAAACGAAAATTGAAAAACAGAAGTCGTCTTACTTTACAACGTGGCCAGAAACGAGCTTGGTCATTTCGAACATAGTGACCTTATCGCGGCCGTCGAAGACCTTCTTAAGGGCAGCGTCAGCAATGATTTCGCGCTTGTTTTCTGGATTCTGGAGATTGTTAGACTTGATGTAGTCCCAAAGCTTCTTGGTGAGCTCGGTACGAGGAAGTGGGTCAGCACCGACAACTGCAGCAAGAGCAGCGTCAGGAGTTACAGGTTTCATGAAAGCCGCGTTGGCTGGTTTTGAAGAAGAAGATTTTGCCATAAGCTTCTCTTGGATACGACTGCCCTTCGGCAAATCAACCTAAATAAGCGGCGGAAAGGCCTATTTTAGCCGTTCAAATCCTCCTCTGCGAAAGTCAGTCGACCTCCCTTAGCAGGCCCTCTCCAGCCGCGAATAGACGAAATCCCTCAATCTCCACCAGCAAATGATCTAGCGTAGCAAGCATCTCTCGCGATTGCGGCTCCTGGCACTCCCCCATTAGCTTCTTGCAAGCGGCGGCAAGACGATAGGCATGCAATATGTCGCAACCATTTTTGAGGGAGTTAAGATCCTTCATGAAATCAACGCTGACTGGATAGCTGGGGTTCTCGCTCAGTCGTATCGTCAGCTCCGTACCTTGAGCTACGAGCGCCTTCGCCAATCTTTTCAGGAGCTCGCGATCGTCCTGCCAAATATCCAAATTCAAAACCTCGAGCTCTTCTAGCCCTGACGTGGTCCTAATCGCACTAGCTCTGGACTCTTTGGCAAGCCCCACAGTGGCCTTGAGCTCGCCCATTCCCAATGGCTTCTCTAAGACATGCGCATCCGTGACGCACGCGTAGGACTCCTGTGGACTCATGACTGCCCACATTGGAGAACGCCCCCAATCCTTCTTGCTTCTTTCAGATATGATCGTTCCCAAAGCGTCCGCACCCATTCCAGGGATTAGACTATCAACAATAACAAGATCGTATGGCTGGGCCTTGAGCCGCGCCAACGCTTCACCTCCCGACAAAGCTCCAGTGGAGCGGCAGCCTAGCTTTCGCGAAAGCGTTCTGCAATATTCCACTACTTCCGGATTTTGATCCACTACCAGGATCCAAACCGGAGCATCGGCCACGCCCCGGGACTCTAGCCCAAGCGAACGGATGGACCTGGAAGCCCACTCCCATGCGGCCGGCAGACTCCTTTCCGACTCCCCGTCCGTCTTCGGCCTAAGCACGATACAGCTCACTCCCTTCGATTCGCCAAATCCGCGGGCAACGATGCTGAAACTCGGATTCCCTAAGCGGAGCCGCAATTCGCAGTCAGGCGGCATGTCTTCCAAACAAACGAGCAACTCTCCCACTTCCGCTAAATCCAACCCCTCATCCGCCAGGTAGTCAGCCATATCTAAGCCTCGGGCTGGCTCGTTGGCTTGCGCTCCCGGCAAACCTGAAAAAGCGAGCACCTTCATTCCTTTGTCGATTAACAAAAGTCGCCAATCAACAGGAAGCTCAGGCAGTGGGCCGGCCGAATCTTTGCTTGTGTGTTCACTCATGCGTTAGAAAGGGAAAACACAAAGTAACGGGAATTTCCGCAATTTTCGATGCTGGCCTCACTTTTAGCAAAAGACTCGCAAATCTCCAACTTTTAAAAAAAATGTTAAAGCCCTTTGACAATTCAGGCGATCCAAACAGATTTTCCTAGTACATCGCCTCAATTACCCGCGCCACCCTCAGCGGATCCCCTTCGGGGCTGTCACTGAGCCAGTGCTTAGGAACTCCACCAGACCTCATGGGTCGAAAGGCAACAAATTCCATAACTGGAGCGATCCAACCAAACCAACCAACCCTTTTCCACCATGACTCAACCAACCAACCAGACAAGTCGCATGGTCGTTCTGGAGGATCAGCTATTGCTGAGAGACCTCCTTTCATCCTTGGCCACCTCTGTCCCTGGAGTGATGGTCGTAGGCGAAGCCACCGAGGGCCGCCAAGCCCTTGCCCTTTGCGAAGAGGAGAAACCCGATATCGTAATGTTCGAAATGTATCTTCCCGGACTTAATGGCATCGAAATCCTCCGACAATACGGCCCCAAGCATCCTGAAACCCGCTTCATCGCGATTTCGTCAAACTTTACGCCTGACTCGATTCGCGAGCTCCTTGAACTAGGCTGCCATGGCATCGTTTCCAAGTCTTCCGCGGCAGCCAAACTCAAGGAAGGCCTCCGCGAAATAAAGAGCGGCAGCGGCTATCTCTGTCCCGTTTGCGCAAGCCTCCTGCGAGAGTCCCATCTCGTCGGCAGCTCAATCGCTAAGAAAAAGAACCGGCTCTCCAACCGCGAACGCGAGGTTCTGCAAGCTGTGGCTGAAGGCTTTAGCACCAAGCAAATTGCTGAGATGCTGGAAGTCAGCGTCAAGACGATCGAAGCTCATCGAGCCAACTTGATGAAAAAGCTCGACGCTCGGAGCGCCGTCGAACTCACGCGTTGCGCGTTCGAAATCGGCATCATTGAGCTTCCAGGCCAAAGCAAGCCCGCCGCCTACACGATGCCTGGTTGACTCGATCCGCACATCCTTTTTGGTCATGAACCCGTCCCGCCACCGCTAGGCGGGTTCCTTTTTTCTTTACCCGAAGCCAGCTTGTTCACCACCGTGATGGCCTCCCCCACCAAGCTCAATCAAAGCTTGCGAGCAACCTTCGAGTAGACGACTCAATAGGACGACAGCTTCTGTATCGCTGATACCCCGTTGATGATTTCGAACTTAAAGCACTCGCTCCACTTCGTCTTGATTGCCCTACTCGCGATCGAAAGCACGACCTTCGCCCAAGAGGTCATAGACAAGGACACCAGTCGCCTCATTCGCCGCAGCGAAAAACTCGCAAATTCGTTGGTCGACATCCAATCCGATGAAAGCTCCTTGATCCCCCCAACCGTGATGAGAAGAGCAAAGGGCTTGATCATACTCAAACAATACGAAGCGGGCGTCATATTTGGAGCGAAGGGCGGCTTCGGTGTCGCTCTGCGAAGAAACGCAGATCATAGTTGGAGTGCACCCGCTTGGATCAAAACCGGCGAAATAAGCGGAGGTTTGCAGCTCGGAGCACAAAAGCTGAACGTTGCGCTCGTCATCATGAACGACGATGGCCTGAAAATGCTCAACAAAGCCAAATTTAGAGTTGGCATCGACGCTCGCGTAACCCGAGGACCCACAGGCTCCAACTACGAGTCGAACATCAGCGAGGATGCCGACATCTTCGCATACAACGTCAATGAAGGCTACTACGCCGGCGCTACGTTCGAAGGCGGCGTGCTCCTTCCCGACCGTCGGGCGAACGAGGTAAGCTACCTACATCGCTTTGAGGTAAGCGAAATTTTAGCTGACGACTCGCTGGAGGTCCCAGCCTTTTTTGATCGCCTCCTGCGCCTACTTTCTGAAATCGAGGCTGGGCAGTCCGCAAGACCGTAGACATTTTTCGCGATTGCCCGCCTACGTTTGGGGGAAGAACTTCATTCCAATCTGCACAGAGCCTTGATTTTTATCTGAAAATGCTTTGACGTACAAATGTAGGAAACAGATTTTCACGCTCCATGTCATACAACTGCATACCTTGCAGGACCCCTTTTTCAAAGCACTTCCCCGACCATCGATCAAAGTTCAGGGATACGCTTGACTCATTTTCACATCACTATTTCAACCAACACCCGAAAAGTAGCGTAGTTCCCCACTCCCCACCCAACCAAGCTCGAACTCGTCGAGATAGCAAAGGCTGGGAGCCGACTCGCCCCTTTCGTCAATTTTAGATACCTCAATGGACACTTCATTCGCAGCTACGCTAATTGACGCTTGGAACATCATAGTTTCAGGCGGCTGGATCATGATACCGCTCTTCTTGCTAGGGCTCGTCGCTTTCTATGTTGGAGCGCGACTCCTCCTTTTCTTCTTTCGAGGAAACCACAAGAAGACTTCCATCGCTACCTGCGAAGAATGGGTGCGTGATAGCGCCAAGGCCCAAGGCACCGTTGGCGAGATTATACGCTACTCCCAAGATGGGATCACTTCCGTTGAAGATATCCAAGACCGATTCTCTGAAATCCGCACCGCTGAGATTCCCCGCCTGCAACAAAACATCACCTTCCTGCAGATTATGATCAACACCGCTCCCCTGCTCGGACTTCTCGGTACCGTTCTCGGGATGTTGACCACCTTCTACGGAATTGCTCTCGGTGGATCGGAAAGCACCACTTCCATCGTTGCTGGCGGTATTCAAGTCGCCCTCATCACCACGCAAATGGGTCTGTGCCTCGCGATCCCCGGATATATCTTCGTGTACTTCCTGAAGCAGAAGGTAATCGACTACGAAAGCTTCCTCGTCCGCCTTGAGAGTATCACACTCCAGCATTTCGCCGGACTCTCCAACAAAGCCTAAGCGCCTCAAGCTAACCGAAACACCAACCTTCAGACGCAATGAGCTCTAACTACACACCTTCGAACCAACAAGGAAACGCCTTATTCAATGGCGGTCTCGCGGTACTCTTCACCGTCGCCGTTTTCGCGGTTTTACCCTTCATGCAGTACCTCGGCAAGTTCGCCAACCCCGGCATACAAGTAGCGACCGAAGACGCATCCGTACAACCACCGCCACCTCCACCGGAGGACCAACCGCCGCCACCTGAAGAGGATAAGAAGGTCGACGAGCCGGAAATGGAAGAACCACCTCCACCGATGACGCTCGCTCAGTTGGAAATGGCCCTAAACCCTGGTTCCGGTGATGCAGTCGGCGACTTCGGTTTCGGCGACTTCAACTCTGGTATCGACGCCCTTGAGGGTATGCAAATTTTCTCCTTGGCAGACGTAGACAAGAAGCCAAGCGCATTGGTTATGTCGACTCCACTCTATCCTTACTCGATGCAGCAATCGAAAACAAAAGGTAGCGTGGTCGTGGAATTCGTACTCGATACGAACGGCAAGGTCCACCGGGCACGGGCAATCCGATCCACCCATCGAGAATTCGAAGAACCAGCGATCCAGTGTGTACAACGTTCCACCTGGAACCCTGCGGCTAAGGACGGTCAGCCCGTAGCATGTAAGGTGCGTATCCCGATCCAGTTCTCACCGTAGAAACCTCCGATAGAGCTTTCCAAAAGCGAC
>NZ_JARXHX010000049.1 GCF_031127835.1 Pelagicoccus sp. SDUM812002 | reverse complement strand
TTACCATCGACCGAGAAAGTAAAGCATGCTCATCTGAGGCGATGATCAAACTCACGACAAGAAGGCTCGCTAATTAGCGACTTATTGGACAGTCTCTAACTTCCAAACAAGTTCTCTAATTCATCTTGATCTATTTCTATAAAGTCAAAATCGGATGGAGTAAAACTTTTGGTATTACATCCCTTACAATAATTAACCAGTTCCTTCAATTTGTTTAAATACGTACCTCCTACCTCCGATAAATTCCACATACCTACAGATTCAGATGCACACTCGAGCTGAACATGTAGAACATCATCAAGAACGAATAGGTCCATATAAAGTAATGACTCATTACGATTCCTAGTATGGACATCTTGGCCCTTGTTTCGCTTTGATAATTTGCACCGATCTGAATTAACTAGCGTATCCAAATTACCCAAGAAATTGAAACGAACTAAGGCAGAGGGAAAAGGTCGAACAGAATGCATGTCTCCGTAGTGTGCGAGAAAGCGATCAAATCCACAATTACGTTGCTTCCGAAATGTCTCTTTGAGTTTTTTGATTTTCGCATCAATGGGTTCTACCGAACTCAATTCAAAAACGATTGGAAAAATTGTGGTAAACCACCCAACCATTGAATCTAAGTTCAACCCGCCCAACTCCCTACCCCGGCCATGACCTTCTACCTCAACAATCATAGTTTCTTCTTTCCAACGTTCATGTAACGTTAGAGCTAAAGCAATGAACAAAAGCTCTTCTGGTTTCGTATTGTAGCTACTATTGCAACCGAAAAAAAGATCTTCCGTAAGCCTAGCTTCAAGGACAGAAGAATACTTGGACATTGCGTGCTCATTGATGTTTGTACTTCTACACTTATCCAGTAATTCTCCGGATCTTCTATATGAGGATTGATCGAGCAGATCCAACTGCGTCAATGACTGCCTGTAGTCGGAAAGAACTTGCGCCCACTCAGGGTAACCAGGACTACTCTCAAGCTCATTGTAAGACGTGTGATCCTTGAACGCATCCATATAGTATTGTAGATCTCTTAAAATAATACTCCATGAAACGGAATCTACAGATAAATGATGGATAACAATGAAGACTAATTGGCTAGACGCGCTACTCTTAACATCGGAGAAAAGACCCACTTGCAACATTTTGCCATCGACAATAGATATCAGAGCCCTGAGCTCATTAATTTTATTCTGCAGATATTCATCATCTGAAGCATCTCTCAACGAATACTCATGAACGACCGTCTCAGCGAATTCACTTGAAAGTTCAGCGATTCTAAATTCATCGGCACCCACCGCATACTGAATTCGAAGCACTCTATGCTTTTCTAGCAATTTTCTACATGCCCATGTAAAACATGCACGAGTTTTCATATCTGAAAACTCGAGCAATACCGACTGTTGAAAATGATTTGGCTCCTTAAAATTTTGTCGTAAAAACCAATTTAAAATGGGAGTGCGCACAACCTGGGTCGAACACGCCTCGACAACGACCTTGTCTTGCTGTTTCTCTATTATCGACAGAAAATCTGCAATTCGAGGATAATTCAGGATATCGTTCACCGCAATATTATGGCCCAATACACGCAACTGTGAAGATATCTGCATAGCACTTATTGAATCTCCACCCAAACTAAAGTAATTATCATTTTGTTGAATTGATTCAATACCCAGTACAGTTTCTAAAATGTTTAATACCTTGCGATGATTATCAGTAAGCTTTACATTTTCTGACCGCCCCCCCTCACTAGCATCGATTTCGATTTCTTTCAGCGCTCTGTAGTCTATTTTCCCGCTTGAACTTAGCGGAAATGCGTCGACACGAATAATATGTTGGGGGATCATGTAAAATGGCAACTTTCGGCACAACAAATTACGAATCGTAAATTCGTCCAATACATCGCTTTTATAGAAAGCACGCAATTCCTCCCTGCCAGATCCTACATGCTTCACAACGACGCAATCATCAATGCCCAGGATCGACGACATATTAGACTCGACCTCAACCAATTCAACTCGATAGCCATTTATTTTCACTTGCCTGTCCTTGCGTTCTATAAATTCAATCGAATCGTCAAAATTCCAGCGAACGATGTCTCCAGTTCGATACATTACCTTGTGTTCAAATGGACACTCCATAAAACAATTGTTACTCTCTTCCGCAGCATTGAGATAACTCGCGGCAACGCTGTCTCCCGAAACGTAGAGTTCACCCTTAATTCCGCGTGGTACTTTTTTGAGATCATCGTTCAAAATGTAGACGTGGGTATTATCAATTGGAACACCAATAGGAACTGAACCAAACGCATCGTGAAACGGATCGAATTGATGAAACATACAACCAACAGTTACCTCTGTTGGACCGTATTCATTAAAAATTCGCACGCGACCACCAAAGAGTTCATGTATACGTTTCGCAAGCTCAACTGTAAACCGCTCTCCCCCAACGACCAAGGTACGCAGTTTACTAAGTCTAAAATCGACGCCTTCAATCTTTGACAATGCAAGAAGATGCGAAGGCGTCAGTTTCAAAACTGTACAAACGTTTTCTCGCAAAATGGTCTTCAGAACAAACTCATCATCATTTACATAAACTACAATTCGATTACCACTAAACAAAGGTACAAAAATAGAAGTAATTGTTAAATCAAATGTAAGCGGCGAGAAAAGAGCAAAAGTTTCATTGGATCGTTCTATATACTGCTTTGAAGCCCACGCTACATAATTAAAAAGATTTGCGTGCGAGATCACAACTCCTTTGGGCTTACCCGTTGAGCCAGAAGTATAAATAACATACGCAGGATCAGAAAGTCGACGCTCTAGCGTTGGGGACTCACTACTCCATTTACTAATAAAAAATTTATGATTTAATTCCAGAATCGACACAGGACAACAACGATTCTCAACCAAATGCCTATTTGTTATTATTAATTCGCACTGTGCGTCTTTCAATATAAAACACAAACGTTCATCCGGAGTATTCAAACCAATGGGAACGAAACAACTTCCAGCCTTTAAAACACCCAATATGGCTACAATCGTGTTTACCGAGTGCTCGAGCATCAGCCCAATATTCTTGCCCCCATAATTGTGCGCCAACAAGTAGCCTGCTAGCATATTTGCTCGCTCCTCAAGCACGCTATAAGTAATCGATTCATCATTACAAACAACAGCTACCGCATCCCTTTTATTCAAAGCAGTGTTTTTAATGCAGTTATCAATCAAACGGGGTTCGACAGATCGTTCTTCTTTACCATTACCTAGCTTTCTCCAAACATCAAGTGTCGCTCTATCTGCAATTTCAAGGTCAGAAATGATCGAGCACGGATTTTTTATAAATTCATCAATAACGTGAATTATAGATCGATAAAAATCGTCTACTGATTTTTCACGATAGAGTTCATCCACGTAGTCTATAGATACAGACATAGTCTCATTCCAATTTTTAATAATGACTTGCAAGGGATACGGCTGACAACCGCTATAATATTCTGTGTTAGTAACAGCACCCCCGGCTAACGAATCTGGAATACTTGTGTTGTAATAATTAACAGCAACATCAAAAAGCCGTACCGACCGTTGTGCTTGTTCATTCAAATTACGCATTAACATATTAAAAGGGAACTTTTGGTGCTTGTAAGTCATCCTCAAGCACTGGGAGATCGATTTAAGATATTTCTTCACACTGTCCGCCTTTTCGATAGAATAATGAAATGGCATAGTGTTACTAAAATTGCCAAAAATATTTCTTTCACTCCGACCCTTTCTGCCTAGGAGTGGAATTCCAACCGTTAATTCAGTTGAATTTTCAATCGTGCGTAGATACCAAAGAATTGCTCCAACGAATACTATTAAAGTGGAAATTTTGTATTTCTGCTCAAAGACCTTGAGTCGTCTGGCCCAATCTACATCAAGAACGTAAAACCTTCGATTACCTTTCGGATTTACTACTATATCACACTTCGGCTTGACTACCGCTTTTTTGACTTGCTCGACCCAAAACAATTTATCGGCTTCTTTTTCGTCCGACGCAAAATAAGCATGTTCAGAGTCCAAGTAGCCTAAAAATGAACCCAATGGAACCAAGGTCGACGAGGTTCTATTAGTTAATGCTTCATATTGTTGTGTAATATTTTTAGTCAACAACTCAACCGACCATCCATCTGCAATAATGTGGTGTAGCTTTATCAAATAAGCGTAGTGCTTATCATTAATTCTGTATATTATGAAACGATAAAGCGGTGCGTCATAAAGAGCGAAAGGCTCACAAAACACTTTGTGCGATTTCTCCTGAAATCTCTCGTAGGAATCTGCACGACCCTTGAGATCCTCAAATTCAATTATTCTATTATCATGCTCTTCTATTGATTGTTGAACTAAGCCTTTAACTTGACGCAATTGGATTCGTAATGCATCAGCCGAAGCGATCACAATATTGATCGCCTTACACAAACGTTTTATATCTATTTTCGCTCGGATCTCAACAACACCGCCCAAAATATGAACAGAACTGCCAAGATATTGCTCTGCCTCAAAGAGAATTCTTTTCTGCGATGCTGATAATTCTAAAAGTTGCATTTGTTACAGCTGCTATAGTTATAATTGAACGCTCGATCAAAAAATAAAAAGAAAAGACGGGCGATATTAAAAAAAGGGGCTATCCTAGCTAACAGTTATTGTTTTGTCCTTTTGTACCGCTGTTTAAGCTGCCTGAGCAGCTGTTGGTGGTTGCCTCCATTGA
>NZ_JARXHX010000048.1 GCF_031127835.1 Pelagicoccus sp. SDUM812002 | reverse complement strand
CCGACCATCTCCGCAGCGGCTACGACTGTGGATCCAGCAAGCAAAAGCTTGATCAGTTCCACTTGCTCGAGAGGGCTGACTCGACTGCTTCTTATGTGCAATATTGCATACTAATATCATTTATTGGGCAGTGCAGTCTGTGGAATCCTTTCCACTTAGTAAATAAGTGCGGATTTATATGCTATTAGCTAATAATATTAAAAACGTCCAAGTGCGCTGTCTACAATTACGCAATCGTTGAGGTTCTTTGAATGTCGGACAATAATTGCATTCTTTTAGACCTAAGTTGCTCGTCTCAAAGAATAATCGTAAGTTCTCTAGTTATATGCTTTTGATGCTCCGAAAATAACGCTTTTATTGTTCTGATAGATTTCTAATTGCATTTGCCAATGCGAGCCATTTAGCGATCTTATCGTTGTGATTATACGCACATGATAAATATGGTTCGAGTCTGGCGTTCGGCAGTAATGTTTTTAGAGCGAGAAAGATTGTAAGCATGAGTGCCCTTATCATCGATTAGCGGTAGTTGCATGTTTTGAATGATTCTGATACTCAGGATAAATCGGGAGATGAATCTTATTGATGAAGTCGAAGTCAATCGCTTCCCTCTTAATCTTGTTTTCTGTTCGTCTAGAATCTCTAGGAGAGTGTCCAGTAAGTCCTGAAACAACCTTCCGAGCGAACTTTTTCGCTTTTCGGTTCACTTTGTTGGCTCTTTTCGCGAAGAGGTTCCTACACTGAGGAGTCGATGAAGGAAGAAGGCTGCAGCAGCGATCCCACCGACAGGGAATTGAGCGAATTGGAACTGATGATATCGGGCCTAGCTAAGCTAGGGCGAGCCGCCTGCTACGGCAAGAGATGCGTGCTCAACTCGATCTTCTACATCGTTCGAGGAGAAGTCGCCTGGTCAATGACACCACGGACCTGCGGTCCTGGCGCATTTGTTACCATTACTCCTCGAAGTTAAAGAAGGAGGGCCTCTGGGAGAGGCTGCACGCTAGCTTCGCGGCCACGCGCACTGCAGGGCTGGTAAAAAAAGCCTCCCACTACCGTGATCATCGACTAGCAGAGCGTGCAAACTGCTCGCAAAGGCGCGGTTCGCGGCAATGATGCAGGAAAGAAAGCTAAGGGAAGGAAGCGGCATCTACTCGTGGACACGCTTGGACTCGTGCTCGCCTGAGTGGTGCACTCGGCGTCGATCTAGGACCGCAACAGGGCTCGAATGGTCCTAGACAAGCTTGAGAACGAGTACGGATGGTTCAGCACGATCTGGGCCGACGATGGATACCGGGAAAAGCCGGTCGAGTACGTTTCCGAGAAACGGATACATCGCAGCGTGGACCTAAAGATCTTCAGGCGAAACTACAAGATCGAGGGCTTCAGTGTTCTGCCTCAGCGCTGGATAGTCGAAAGTACCTTCGCCTGGCTGGAGAACAGCTGCAGGTTCAGCGAGTACTATGAACGCACGACAAATTCCTCGCAAGTCATGAACCACATTGCGATGACTAGACTGATGACCGAGAGACTTGCCTAAAACGGACTTATTGGACACTCTCTAAATTGTTTTCGGAGAGTTCGAGTTGCGGATCCGATCCGTGTGCGTCAGTAGTTGCTAGGCAGCCAAGATTGAAGTGAGCTCTATTGGTGGTTTTCACAATTGAACAGATGAAGATATTGTACAAATGCTTGTTGCTGACTGTTGACTATTACTGGTTCGTTTCGTACTCCACAATTAAAGAAACAATAAACAGAATATAGATTCTCAATTAAAATGAACTTTTCGATATTCATTCGTACTTGGTTTAAAAAATCGACGCGCAATCTATCCGTGTTTATCGTCGTTTCATACGCAGTTGGAATCGCGGTCCTTTCCGCTGCGTTCGCTCTTTACGATAGCTCTGTAATAGTCGGGAGTCCGTTTGGAGATGAGGATCGTATTGTTTCCATTGGATTATTTGACCATCAAAGTGGAGATTGGGAGGGGATTCCTCTGGATGAAGTGAATACGGTAATTAAATCGACGCCTGGGCTTCAGTATGCTTCTCCAGTTGCACTGCAGAATGCTGATATAGTTGTAGATAGTGGAAGTCGAACGGTAAATGTTGCATTTGTTAGATCTGATTTTTTCTCAATATTCAATACTGATCCGCACTTGGGGCGGTCTTTTCCCAAAGAAACCGACACGCTGGGGATTACTGATGTGGCTTTGATTAGTGAAGAGCTTTATAAACAAGAGTTCGATTCTAGCCCAGAGGTAATTGGAAGCCTTTATCGGATTGCGGGTCGCAACAGACAGATTATGGGCGTGATGCCGGAGGGATTTGACTTTCCTTGGGAAGCAGATTTATGGGTTCCGCTGAATACGGATACGATCTTTGACGAAACAGGGCACATCGAGAGCGTAGAACTTTGTGCTTTGTTAGCGGATGGAGCCAGTGTAAATTCCACGATAGCCCAACTAGAGCCTTTGGTCCCCCGTTTGCGTGATGCGAATGGAGAGAGGATGAAATCGAGCATGGGTCCGGAAGTTTTTTATTGGAAAGAATACTACATAGGAGATCAGACTCAGTCCGTCTTGTTTGTATTATACGTTTTTGCGTTTTTCTTATTCTTGGTAGGTGTGGGAAATGCCACATTATTGACATCGATAGGAGTAAGTGCGCGGATGGTGGAGTTCGCCACGCGTCTTTCATTGGGTGGAACGCGCAGTCAAATTCGGCGACAGATATTCACCGAGTGCGTCTTCTTGAACTTATGTGGAACGTTGTTGGGTATTGTGATCTATTTTGGAATGGCACATCTTTTTTCCCCGTTTGTCACCGATTCCTTCAGTAAACAATGGATGGGCTTCTCATTGGGTTTGAATACTTTTGCTCATTTTATTGTCATTTTCATAATTTCAACATCATTTTCTGGGGTTGTTGCAGAGTATCAACTTCGTGGATCGACTCTGTTCAATGTTTTAAAGAAAAACGAAAGAACAGCTTCGCGGAGTAACGGTGGATGGTTCGCTTGTATTGGAATTGCGATACAAGCACTGGTTGCTATTATTTCGATTAGCGGAGCGTTTTTGGTGGGAGAGGGTATTAATCGATCGATTGATGAAGGGACTCTTTTTAAGAACGATAGGATTGCTACAACAATACTTTCGATCAATCCAAATGAATATCCTACAGCCAAAGAGAAGGACCAGTATCTCAAAGCAATAGAGTCTGCGATAAACGAAGTGTCATCGGTATCGGAATATTGTGCGTCAATTGAATATTATGGCTTGCAACCGTTGCCTCGATACACTTATCAGATTCAAGGACACGAGTGTTACTCGGATGCTAGTTGCCCTCAGTCCTTTGTGAACGTTGTGCGAGGAGACTACTTCGGCATGGCTGGGATAGCGGTTCTAGCTGGTCGCGTATTCAATCAGTTTGATTTGAGCGAAGTCAGTGGTGTTGCGGTTGTAAACGAGACTTTCGCCAAGCTAAATTTCGGATCTGTTGGTGATGCCGTAGGAAAGCGGATGACGCTTTGGGCAGGACAGAGGGTCGAGGTGGTGGGGGTTGTGGAGGATGTGAATATGCGTGGTGCGGGTAAGCTACGCAGCGAAGCCGCGAACGCAGGGATATATCTTAGTCAAGCGCAAGCCGGGTGGGGCCATATTCGGTATTTTTTTAGCTATGAGAACTCTTTGGCTGAGTTGGGCAAGGAGCTCAATACGGCCTTGTTATCTAGGAACAACGACAAGCGAATCTACGATTTAGTTACTTACAGAGTGTTTCAAGCGGGCCCTTTGGGTACTGCAAAATTGTTGTTATCAATTTTGACTTTTTCTGCTGTTGTAATAGCTTTATTTTTATTTGTTAGTGCATTCGCATTCTCTTATTATCAATGTGTTTTGAAGCAAAAGGAAACCGGGGTGAGGCTTTTGTATGGTTGTGGCATGTGGAGATTGTCTATTACTTATGGAGCTAAGCTTATTTATTCTGCTTTGCTTGCAACAATTCTAGGAGCAATTGGCTTGCACGTAGGCATAGCTAGATTCTCGAGTTTGCTAGCAGAATCTGCTGAGCCACTTAAGCCGCTTCTAATCGGTTTTGTTTTTGTTGGAATAGTATTATTTATATCGATCGTCGTTCCGGTAGGAAGTTTTATTAAAAAATCTATAAGAGAATTGATAGACCAGTGATGCTTCTTTGTTGAGATTGTCATGACAGCCGGCTAGGCGTGTCGCTGTTTGTGATAGGCTTTTAGTGGTTCATGTGGGCTGGGTTTTAATATATAAATCTTTTCGGATTCAGTATTTTATCAGGAAAATTGCTGTAGGTTTAGTTGTTTGGGTAACTCTTAAAAGAGTTTTTCGTGAGGAAATTAGAGTCAGATTGCGATTTGGAGTATAGCAGTATAACGAGTTAAAGATAATACTGTAAATTAGATGATGTATTGCTGGTGTATGACTGAAAGTCATTGGGCAGTAATTGGTTGGATTTTCATTGTATTTAGAAAATTATTATATTATTAAACAATTGATAGGTAAACAGAGCATTAAGGAAATGTGTTGACGCTAACGACTTGCATGATTCTGGACAGATTCTCGGCCAGTTCGGTGGTCTTTGTGAGGCTTGTCATCATAAGGTCGGCGCAGACTACAATCAATATCTGGGGTTTCTCAGCGTTATCGCTCGTGCAGTAGCAAGATTTGATACAGAGGTTCTGCTTGGTCCATTAGAAGGTCAGCTCGTTTTTCCAGCGTGCCATGTGGACCCTCGCCGCTTCGATCGCTTCGAGACCGAAGTGATTGGTGAGGAGGGAAAGGGTCTTTCCCGCTCCCGAATTCAGATAGCCGATACGTCGCGGGTTTGATCCGTACACGGCCTAGGCAATTATTTCGTTGGGCCCGATTAGTCTGGTTGGCCCGAAGATCAGTTGTTTTGTTCGCGGTTCTGGATTTACTAGGCCGCGTGGACAAAATCAAATTTAACCCAATCCACTAATGCAGCGACATTTACGAATCCCATATAGGTTTTCTCCAGTTTGTCGTAGCG
>NZ_JARXHX010000047.1 GCF_031127835.1 Pelagicoccus sp. SDUM812002 | reverse complement strand
TGTGGGAGCGTCTTCTCAAAAAGCGCTAACAAAGTGAATGGAAAAGCGAAAAAGTTCGATCATAAGGTTGTTTCAGGACTTATTGGACACCCTCTAAGAAACTCAAGAACTTCATACACAATGAAATGTTAACGAGTTCCGCTTGATTACAAATCGCACCTATCATCCGTTAAAATTAGATACTTTAGTCCCGATATTTTGCTGATTTGCTAAATCAAAAACCAACGTGCTCAATGCAACGTCCAATATTCCCAATCCAAAAGGGCTAAAGACAATAGGCCTCTCATCAAAGCTTAACGGACTGTCATGTCCATTCAAAAAACGAGATAGCACCTTTTGAGGCTTCCAACTTCCTTTTGCCTTTTTAACTGCAAGATCTACAGAAGTATTCTCACGACAAACATGCTCGACATCGTCTACTACATTATTGGCACTTAGAATAAGCTCAGGATCCAGATCCCGCAAGGAAATATTTAACACAAGCATTTTACCGACTACATTTCCCCATTCGACAATATGTGGCTCTACTGCAGTTGTAGCAATCGAAACAAGATTACTCTTGGAGTTAAGATCACTCACAGAAGAAGTAACTTCACAACGTAATTCTCCGTAAACGTCTTTCAATTTGGCCTCAAAAGAGCGTGCACGATTGATGTCTACATCGAACAAGAAGACCTTATCTATATCTGGATTAACGTACTTGATAAAACGAAGAATCTCCCATTGGACGACGCCACATCCAATCATTCCGAAACCGCCAATCCCATCCAATCGATTAAGCACATCCACAGCCAAAGCAGCACTTGCTGCCGTACGAACAGCACTGATGACAGATCCTTCGAGGAGAACCTCGGGCCTCCCCGTGTCCATTGAATTCAGTATAATTGAAGCCGAAGCCCTTGGGAGACCCTCCTTTAAATTGCTAGGAAACGATGAAATCCATTTAATGCCAGCTCTTGATATTTCGCCCCCCAGATAGGCAGGTAAAGCAATCATACGCTCACACCTCCGACCCGGAAATCGTAAAAATGACGAATAAGGGCAACTACTTTCACCTAACGCGTGCAGTAGATACGCAGACTCGACACAATTAATAACGTCCTCCTCGCGATCTTTCAGAAGACATATAATATCGTTTTTACTTAGTACTAATAATGGATTTTTCATGAGTTTTTCTAAAAAAACGCAAGAGTTTAACTTAACTTACCCCAATCTGTATAACTCAACGAAGGCAATATAGCTGACAGCACCAACAAAAATGCGATCTATCCAGCTCCCGTTAGCAATCGAAGTTAATCAAGATCTGCACCACATGCTTCACTGCTAGAAAAACTGCAGAGACAGCTTTCAAACACAGACACAAGACAGTAAGTTTGTTTTTTGATATTCATCTAAACCCAAAACCATACTCATCCAATATCATCATTTTGCCTTCGTTTCACATCGATAACTTAAAGATCTTGCCCGACAGCAACAAATGTAGGCTATATTAAAATAGTGCACAATCAAATAACTTAATAAAAAGGTCTACAGTGAGAGAATCCCAACATCTGATCGAGCAACTTGTGTAACAACAAAAAAAAGACATTTATCATCAGCTCAACCGCTTCCAAAGACCTTTCAACCGTATAGACACAATAAGTACTTTCTCTATTCGTACGCTTAAAGCCGCAGAATCAATTAATTATAAATCTATTTTCACCTAAACCTAAGACACTTTATGCAATTCGCTCAATAATATTACGATTTAGCTACAAAATCACTAGTTTAAAAAAATCCCACATAAATCACTTCTTCGAACAGATAGCCCAAGCATTATTACACTAAATCTGATAACCTCAAACAAAGATCTGATCAGCAGAACAAGACCTACCAATTCCTATTGCACAACAACAAACAGTTTATTTAATCTAATGCACTTTCTCCAAAAACCTGACACACCCACTCGTCCGAATACACTGTATCCAAATACCTTTCACCACGGTCAGGTAATATCAAAACACAATTCGCACCCTCTTCGATCGTTTTTGACAACCTCATGAAAGCACTAAGAAGCCCTCCTGATGATCCTCCACACAACAAAGCCTCATCACGCAACAATGCTCGGCAACCTTTAATACATTCGACGTCGCTCACCTCTATAAATTGATCAGCATGGTCCGGAGAAAATAATTTCGGAACTATCCCTGCGCCCATTCCAGGTATATTGCGAATCGTTGAGGAACAACTTGTTATCGCACTTCCTTGAGCATCTACCCCGATAATTTTGGTGTCATAACCCATTTCCTTAACACGTTCAGCAAGTCCGCTTATAGTCCCGCATGAACTCATCCCACAAAAGACATAGTCAACTTTGTAAGCTAGTTCTCTCTGGATCTCGTCCATAGTGTCCCAGTGAGCCATTGCGTTATATTTCGATTCATACTGATTTATCCAAATTGCACTAGGGTTTTCCGCTAGCAACTGACGAACACGCATAAGTCGTGTTGCTAGCAATTCACCACCATCAGCATCCTGATAGCTGACAACATCAACGCTTCCACCATATGCTCTAACTAATTTTATATTGGCAGAGAGCGCATTCACGTCAGTGACACAATGAAATTTCAGCCCTAAAACAGAACAGGCTTGAGCCATCCCAATAGCCATATTCCCCGAACTTGACTCAATAACTGTCCCTCCCACATCAACTAACCCATCTCGCAAAGCACTTCGCACCATAGAAAGACCTGATCGGTCCTTTATACTACCCCCAGGATTCAACGCCTCCAGCTTACCGTACAATCTCACCTTCGGTCTCCTGTGATTTATTCTTTCGAGCCTAATTAAAGGAGTGGATCCTACTGCACTCAGAACCCCGTCAGTTTTTGTTCGTATCATTTTCATAACATATATAGCTTCAACGCTTACAACAAAAAAATGAAAAGGCGATTGCCTATTGTATTATTGATATAAGACGCAATCCAAGCTAAAAAATGCATGCGACTGATCAATTGGTTTAGCGCATTGGGAAGCAACGTAGTGTAGACTGCCCTTCAAGACACTCATCATCAGAAGAGACACTCGACAAGTCGGCTCCAAACCATTCACGAGGAACCTAAAACTAAAGAACGCTCACCGTGAAGAAGTAAGTAGCTTTCCCGGCCACTCAAACAAGAACATCGACCACAGCTAGAATTGGAAATGTAGGGTTCTATGCACTTGGGCGAGATAAGACTCAAATACCTGATTTGGTTGGCCCGCACGAGAGTGTGTGGAAGCTCTTTCGTCGCTGGTGCGAATGCGGGATGTAGACATAAATTCTCGAACGCTTCTCTGGCCAATATCGCTACCAACAGGTTTCAGTCATGCTCGGCACCTCGCATGCAAGGGCACATCAGGATTTCTCGAAGCATCAGCTTTCCTATTAAAATCAGAAACTTTGAATGGCTAAGCGTGCTTGCGACAAGGAAATTTACACCGTTGTGAGCGTGGTCGAATTGCCCTTGAGCATGCTGCTGCTTTGCGAGAATCAGAGCGTACGACTCGATTCGAGGACCTGAGCACCGAAGCTCCCTGCATGACGATAAAGCATACGTCAGCGACCCGATCTGCCGCTATTGCCTAGGACTGCTAAGGCATCGCCGTGATACGTCCACGACGCAAACGGAGTTTTAAGATCGAGCATCCCAAGGAGCTTACAAGAGCCAGACGTCGTCCTAAGAACTTCTTAGCTAAGATAAAACAATACCGGAGAATCGATACTCGCTACGACAAAACAGCAAAACCTATATTGGATTCTCAAATACATATGCATTTTCGAGTCGAGTTTAAATCAATACTGTGCACGTGCCCTAGACAGCGATCAGCTGGATATCCACAGCAGAAACATTTACGCTGACGTTGCTTCCAAATAGTTCCAAAAGTAGATTTAAGCGCTCCCCGCCACTGCTAGCCCGCACCAGCTCGCAAATCAAACCTTGAAAGGGTCCCCTTGTAATTTGAACCTTCGCCGGTGCTTTGAACTCACGCTCAGCGATATGTAGCACATCATCATGGAGTTCTTCCCGCATCGCTTGGATGAAGTCATCGGGAACGACTGGATAATGGCTGCCATACGTCAAAAGTCTGCTCACACCGCGAACGCTCCGAATCTTTTGCAGATGGGCTTCCAGATCCAAGTTGGCGAAGGTGTAGCAAGGAAACATTGCGTCAACAAATCGCTTCTTGCCACTGCGGGTCCGCTTAACTCGTGAGATCCTAGGACAGAAAGTTTCCACTTGGATTTCATCCGAAATGCACCGAGCAGCGATATGCTCCTTCTTTTGGTGACTACGTACGCAGTACCAGCTCATATAGAGGGTGGGGCATGGGGTTAGTAGGGTCGCTTAGCCGACAATACCGTAGGCAAGCTAGCGTTGAGCCAAGGCTCCGCCACTGGTCAAGCATTGAATTCCACATACAAGACATTGAAAGAGAGGAATTTAAAGGGAATCAAGTAGCACCAGTCAGCGTCGAGCAAACCATAGCGGTTGATTATACTGACTCATACCACTTGAAAAGAGGTTTGATAGCAGACCTACTTAACCGCAACTCTTTTTTTTACAAAGCTTACGGATTCTCGCGATTTCCTGCAATCAAATGGTCTGCAGCAAGAATTCTCGGTACTTAGAGGCGTGCTACACGGAATGCGCATATTCGTTTCACCCAAATGAACCCGGCACGCTAACCAGTTAGTGAGCTGCCGTTGAAGCGACGCAGATGCCGCTTGGCCTGGTTCCAGAAGTTCTCGATTCGATTGATGTGGTTGATACGACGATGGTGGAAGGCGCTCACGTCAAGTGCGTTGAAGGCCTGGAAGGTGTCGGTGTAGACGATGCTGTCGGGCGTGACCTTCTCGTCGATTATGGGCAGCAGAGTCGAGGCCTTGGCGTTGGGCACGATGGCGGTGTAAACCTTCCCGCCCCGCTTGAGCAGGCCGAAGACGGCCACCTTGCCGGCGGCTCCGCGGCCACGCTTTCCCTTGCGGACTCCGCCGAAGTAGCTCTCGTCGGCCTCGATCTCCCCGCTGAGCTCGAAGCTGGGAAGCTTGCTGGCTATGAGCTCCCTGAGTCGCAAAAAGAATGTGGCCGCAGTGTTACTGTGCACTGCGACGATCTCCGCAGCCGCTCTTGCTGTAGATCCTGCAACGAAAAGCTTGATCAGCTCCCCTGGCTTGCGAGGGCTGAGCCGACTGCTTCTTATGTACATTCTGCCATGCTAGGCCACGTGGACAAATTTTCGATTTGATTTAAGATGTTGGCTTTCAATGCCATGTGAAACTTTATGAAAGCATTCAATGTCAGAACACA
>NZ_JARXHX010000046.1 GCF_031127835.1 Pelagicoccus sp. SDUM812002 | reverse complement strand
CCGACCATCTCCGCAGCGGCTACGACTGTGGATCCAGCAAGCAAAAGCTTGATCAGTTCCACTTGCTCGAGAGGGCTGACTCGACTGCTTCTTATACACATTCTGCCATCCTAAAAATCATTACTTAGCTAGAACAGACCCCTCATTAACTTTAGACCCTAATCACAACACGCTTGATGGAAGCTCATTAATCATTTCAGCATAATTACCCAAAAGTTACAATGATGTAATAATAATTGTACATATGCACCTTCTAATTTGATTAATAAAAAAACTCCTACGAAGCCCCATTCCCGAGGACTTCAATCAAGCGTATGCGTTTAAACAACCCTTCCTAAATCCAATTTTAATACACGATCCGCAATGCTGAAATAACGATCATCATGAGTTACTGCTATTACAATCTTTCCCTTCGCCCTCAAATCCCGCAATAAATCTTTATAAAAATATTCGCGAAACTCTGGATCTTGATCCGCAGCCCACTCATCGAACAAAAAAACCGGTTTATCATCCAAATAACTTATGATTAAAGCCAACCTTTTCCTCTGTCCATTTGAAAGCTCCAGACTACTGAACTGATTATCATGGACATTCACCTTATGATCCATCTTCAACAATTTTAAGTATCCATCAATCTCTTCGCTCCGTCCCGTAAGATCTAATCCATACAGCTTTTGGAATAGGAAGTAATCGCTAAAAACCGTAGAAAACAGGTCTCTCATTCCCACCGGACTAGCGCCAACTCCATCAACTAATATTCTCCCTCCATGAGCACTATACAAACCACTAATCAACTTCATTAGAGTAGTTTTACCACTTCCATTTCCGCCGGTTATAAAAGTAATCTCTCCAGCCCTAAAGCAACAACTTATTGGACCTACCGCGAAACTCTTACCGTCCTTCAGATAACTATACTCAACAGCTTCAAGAACGATTTGATTCACACATCTACTGCCTCCTCCATCCACAGACTCCCGTGCTTTAACACCGAACTCACCTTTCAACTGCTCAAGTCTCTTCCATGCGATTCTTATCTGCAGCAGCTGAGGCACGTCATTCAGAACGCCATGAATCGGTCCCGTCATATAGAGAAGGACAAACACAAAAGATCTTAGACTATCCATTCCTATGTTTTTGAAAAGCACCGGCAGAACAAAAACAACGCCACCAATCACAACTGCAAAAACCAGTTCCCCCAGGACGAAGACATTTGCTATCCGCATTGACGCATCGGTGTTTTTACTCCTGTACTCATCGCAGGTCGCTGCAATATCGCATTCAAAATCGGCCTTTCTCCTCGAGTTGAGAGATAGCTCTTTAAATCCACACAACATATGGTTCATGAGTTTGAAAAAAGTACTCTCGATAGCCCTGGCCTCATCCCATTTACGATTTGCAGAACGCCCAACAAGATAATACGCTCCCGCTCCGATTGCGATCAGTGCAACTGAAAACAATAGCCCATAGAGGCTTATGAAACCGATATACATAAAGCAAAAAACCAATGTCACTAAACTAGTAAATCCCCCAATAATCACATTAGGAGCGTTGCTTAGCGTTCGCGTATCATTGTTAAGTCCAGCCTGAATTCTCCCATCTTCAATCTTTTCGATTTTCTCATACGACGAACCAAGTATCTTTCGAATCAGTCCTAAGCGTTTTTCCAAAACAAGCCCATTTGTCATCGAAATTAGCTTTAAGCTAATCACTCGGTTCGCAAGCACATATAATGAGACTCCCAAGATGAAAAAAGGAATCAAGCCCTTTTTCACTGAAGCATCAAAGAGAGCTTCGTTAATAACGTAAATGATAAGCGCATTACCAAATCCCGCTATCATTCCTAGCAAAACCAAAGGAAAGATCACTTGCCTACTCCGACCGGGAAAACAGTGGAGCAGGAGAAAGTAAAAGCCAACTATTCCGACAGCCACAAGACTAGTCAATGCTGCAGGAATCAATGAAAACGGCCCCCATACAGCCAAGAAAGACCATGGTAGGGAATAAAAAAACACCTCGGGAAGCGATAAAATACAATACGCGACCCCAGCGATACCAACCACATAGACACCCATTCCAAGAACAAAACTAGTCAAAGACCGACCCCACTCCACCTTCGGAGAACCAATAAGATAAGCTATAAATAAAACGATAATAAAACCCAATAATGCACCTAGCACCAAAATACTAGTTGAAGCAATATCTACGATACGATATAGATCATTCGGAACATTGTTCTTGTCTCTTACCGTCTCACCATTAATTAGCAGTGACTCAATTGCTTTCGATACTTCACTAATATGTTCCGCGTTCAAGTTTCCCAGAACAGCAACCCCAACCCCATATTCCAGATTCAACCTAATGGACGAGGAGAAATTCGGATTGTTTCCATCATGAAACAGCAACTTAGCAGGTTTGGAGCCAGCGCTCGATAAAACCTCCCAACCCGCAGCGTAATAACTGTAACCACCATATCGTATATTTAAATAAGGGTTTTCATGTGAAAAACCAATAGCATCTTTTAACTCTGATAAAGTATCGTCGCTGCCCATTTGGTGATCCATCCAGCGCAACATATCCTTCGCATTCGTGATTATGTAACCAGCAGGTACATTCCCCTCGTAGTCTGGAGCATCATACGGATGGACGCCGAAGAAACCGGCCTTGTAACCCGTTGCCAATTTCCGATTTCTACCACCTTTTTTGTAAAATGCATTCCGGCCCGCCCACGTATCATCGAGATTCAGCGGCTTGAATATCTCCCTCTCCATATAATTGGTGTAAGAAATCCCACTAGCCGACTCAATGACCAAACCTAGGATAGCATAATTCAGTGTTGCATATTGAAACTTCGTCCCTGGCCTAAAATCCAATTGCACATCTACCAGCTTCTCAACAGTATTCAGCAAAGCCCCTTCAGAGGAATCTACAGGAATCGCCCCAATAGTTTTGAAAGGTATGCCAGTTCTATGATACAAACAATCAGAGACGCGTAATTTTACGTATTTCTCGCCATGCCTCACCCTAAACCAATTTATATATTTTACAATATCATCTTCTAGTGATATTTTACCATCCTGAACGAGCTTTGAAATAGCTAAACCAGTATACGCTTTACTCAGGGAACCCAACTCAAAGAAGGTTTCACCAGTAACCTTAACGCTCTCTTCAATGTTAGCAAAACCATATCCCTGAAGGTAATACGGCTCATAATCCTTGATCACTGCAATAGCAACACCGGGAATGCGCATTTCATCCATCAATACCTCTACGATTTCATCAATAGAGGCACTGAGCGAATCTCGATCCTTCGCTGAAGAAAAAGCAACAGGTAGAAAGATCAGAGTTGCGAGACGCAGTACCTTATTATTTATATTATTCATTTTCCTGAGGAAACAAACCAAACATCCTGCAAAAAGTCCACAGAGCAAGGGAGATAAGAAAAGCTATATCTCTTACCTATCCTCTAAAGCAAGTATTGAATAGAGCAGAGAACTCCTTGACTTTTTCAGCGATTAGGTCGAGCGCTCTTTGCCCCCATATAAGACTTTCATTCCTTCCATCCCAGTCAATATTATCGAACCGATATTTTTCCCCACTCCTTACGCAAACTTCAACTAAAGCCGAGCGAAGTTTGCCCAAAGATATCTTCTTTCCTGTGTTCGTAATCAAATATTTGCGCGGCTCAAAGCTTTGGAGTCTATCGAGCATATCAACAATTGCCTTCGACAAATTTACTGCATTTGGTTCATACAACATGCCCGTGCGCTCATTAATATGCTTACGCGTAGGAGTCATCACATCGCAAGCAACTAAGAATGGCCGATCAGCAGCCATGCACTCCATCTTAAACCTATTAATACCCTCACTTTCAGACGTTAGCAAACCTAGCTTAGCCCTGTTTATGAATCTGTTTATAACTTCCTTGCTAGATGGTAAACCCTTATTCGACTCACATCTTAAAAACGGAAACGCGACGTTTGGAGCCAAGGAAGTGGCAAGCTCAAGACATTCGGCACGGTACTCAACTTCATCTCTTGCCCCGCCATTTTCAAAATGCCCCAAGTGCATAAAAGAAAGGTGAGGAAGCCTTGATGCGGCTCGTATGAAGAGCTCTATCCGCTTCCTGCGACTCCAACAAGATATTTGAAGAACATCGATATCGACTTCGCACTCGATCGGGCTGAAATAATCATGATCAACAAAATCCGCTGGACCCACGTCTAGTAGAACACAGTCAGGATACTCCTCAACTGTTTCTTTCCAAGTCGACAAATCCTCAACCAGCATGATATCCGCACCGGCAGCTTCATTCGCTCCGTGCCAACCTCGACGATGAACTAGTATGTAATAATTCGATAGTAACGGATGCAATTCCAAAACTGGATCAATCTGATTCAGAATCATAACACCTCGATTCAGTTTCCCGTTTGAAATTGTAGGTTCACACAAAATTGCAACGCTAATCCAGTCCAGTTTATAAAACGTACACTTTTTATTCATTCTATATATATTATCAGTATTGCCCAATTAGGGACGAGTTTAGGTTTCGTAAGTTAATGTTTTTCTATCTGATAGATCAGCCTTCTCTTGCTACGCATTTGAATTTGGTTCCGCTTTCTAATAAGTTTGTTGAGACCACCAGGTGTTAACTCTGGCACTTTGGTTTTCTCTCAAGTCGCTGGCGAGGGCCGAGGGCCTCGAACATCTTCTCCGTCCGAGACCAGTTCTCCTTACATGGTTTCGCCCAGTAAAACGATATCGAGAGCCTCATGGACATCGAGGCATGTCTTCGGTCGCAAGCTCAGCTGCTCTACGCCTCGGCAATCCTAGTATTAGTTTCCAGAAACAATCTCGCCTTAGTCAGCGAGCGTCGTGACTGGTGCGCCTCCCTAGAGCTTGCCGGGATCCTCAAGCGAATGACGCGAACAGTGCGCGCAAAGGACAGATGTAATGAGGAGATCGACCAGGCGGTCTACGTTCTGGACGCCTATGTCGTCAACCCTTGCTTGTCGCTTTTCTCTTGAGCGAAGCTCCGACGGACAGTGGCCGCTGTCGAGACACACACCGTGATCAATCTGATTGGTCGCATCCACGCTATAGTAGCAGTCACGCAGTTGGATACCTCGGATTGGTTCGTCCTCGCTATGTGGGCGTTCTAGGAGATAGACTACGAATATCTCGAATTCACGCGTCCCAACCGCATCGACTCCGCACGAACTTATTTTGTGATAATGGCAAATCCGGAGACGAACCACTATGCTAGGCCACGTGGACAAATTTTCGATTTGATTTAAGATGTTGGCTTTCAATGCCATGTGAAACTTTATGAAAGCATTCAATGTCAGAA
>NZ_JARXHX010000045.1 GCF_031127835.1 Pelagicoccus sp. SDUM812002 | reverse complement strand
TGACGGTTTCCTATCGCCGGAACGCCATTATGGTAGGCGTGGAAGATGGCTTCGAGTATTCAGAGGACCTTCGAGATTGGACGGAGCTCTCTGGACTTGCGGCTCCTGTATCAGATTCGCAGGTCGAAATCGGTTCGGATGGCTCGGTGGAGGAACGGCGGCTTGTGGTTTCGCTAAGCGAGGAAGTGGAGACGGCTTTTGTGCGGCGGAGAGTCAGGGGGGAATAGGAGATCGGTAGCGGTATTATTGTTTGTCGAAGAAATCTGAATGCAAAGTGCTTTTCGCGCATAGCGCTCTCGAACGCACCTATTGTATGACTTGTTGCTAATGGCTGGACAGATACAAATTGGATTGGATCTGATGTAAGTTAGAAAGTGCCTCGAGGGGAGCTAAAAATGGTTGATGAGTTTAGCGAGCATATTTCGGAAGGTCGTAAAACAAGTTTCGGCCTTTTTCTGTGCATGCGACCAAGACGAAAAATTGTAAACGTTCACCGTTCCGGTGTAAGGTTCGAGTATAGATTATTCGAATTGGACCGTTTTTCGGTAAGCGTACGGTGAACCGGCTTACGATTCTTCCTTGACGGTGCGGTATTTGGCCCAGTGTTGCAGGGTGAGCTTGTATTGCTCGGAAGCCTTCATCGATGGAATGCGCTCGAGCACGTCGTGGATGTATTCGAAGGGATTGATGCCTCGGCGCTCGCAGCTGCCGACGATCGAGTAGATCACCGCGCTGCGGCTTCCAGCCTTGGGATGGCCGACGAACATCCAATTCTTCTTGCCGACTGCTGTCGGCCTTATCGCGTTTTCCATCAGGTTGTTGTCGATCTCCGCTTGGCCGTATTCAAGGTATCGCGACATGGCCCCCCATTGTCCGAGGGCGTAGGGGACGGCCTTGCCCATGGCGGACTTGGGCAGGTAGCGGCCTTGGCGCTTGGCGATGGCCTTGCCCAGCAACCGGAAGGTCATGGCCGATTCGCTTTGGCGAAGCCTCGCGCACAGCTTTGGGGAGAGCCCGGCCTTTCTCGCCTTGGCTTCCGCTCGGTAGAGGTTGCGTATGGCGTGCATCACGAAGGTCGCGAAAGCCGGGTCCTCCGACTGGGCCTTCTCGAAGTAGCGACGGACGTGCGCCATGCAGGCGATCCGCGTCGCGTCCACTTTTTCGTACGCCTGGTAGCCGTCGCACTGGAGCAGCCCGGCGTATCCGCCAAGCAACGACGTAGCGACGGCATGCGCCCTGGAGGTGGCCCAGTGGAACACGATGTCTTCGCCTGGAGCGGATATTCCCCAGAGATAGCCTTCGCCGCAACGCTTTCGGGCGATGTCTTCGTCCATGTACTTGACGGGCGTCTCGTCGGCCTGGATGTAGTTGCCCGCCAGAAGCTGGCATTTCATGAGCTCGACGATTCCGGCGAGCCAGAACTCCACGCTTTCGACCCAGTCGCTTATGGTCTTGCGCGAAACGGCGCAGCCGAGGCGCTTGAAGGCTTTTTCCTGGCGATAGAGGGGAGCGTGGTCGCAGTATTTGGATACGACGACCCAAGCTGGCAAACGAGCGGTGGGGAGGCCCTTGTCGATGGGGCGCGGCGGCATGGGGGCGATCGCGGGCTTGCCGGCAGGGTCGTCCTTGCGGACGAACTTGCGGCGGATGGTCGTGACCTTCACCAGCTTGGGAGGCTCGATGTCCAGCTGCTCGCTGGTCTCGCGGCCGATCTCCCGGAAGTCGTCCGGGGCGGCGCGGACGTGCTCGGGATCGACATATACGGTGCGCTCCTCGAGCGTTTCGTGGAGCTTGGCGCGGCTATGCCCCTTGCGGCTGGGCCTTGCCTTGCCCGCCGCGGGCTCGCTGGGCGGTTCCTCCCGCGGGGAGGGTTCCTCTTCGACTCCCGCAAGCCCCAGAGGCAGCTGGCCCAGGTCGGTCTTCTCGCTCTTGCTCCCGTAGAGCTGGCGCAGCGTGTAGTCCAGGCGAGCCTTCAAGGCGGCAACCTCCGCGGAGAGGTTGGAAACTTCCTTGCTGAGCTTTTCTTCCAGGGCCGTCACTTTCCCGTACCCAATGAAAGGATACGGCATAGATCAAGCGTTTATCTCCCCGGGCGGGCGGCTACCGGCCGTACCACGGCTTCATCGTCATGGCGTCGAGCTGCACGCCGCACAGCAGCTGGTTGAAGGCTTCGGCGCGCAGCGAGAGTTTCGCGCCGCCTTCGTCGGCCGGCCAGCTGAACCGCCCCCGCTCCAGCCGTTTCGCCAGGACCCAGAGGCCCGACCCGTCCCAATACAGGATCTTGAGCAGGTCGCGGCGCTTGTTGAAAAAACGGAAAAGGGTTCCGCTTTGCGGGTTCTCCTTGAGCCGCTCGGTGACGGCGGCGTGCAGCCCGTTGAAGCTTTTTCGCATGTCCACCGGCTCGGTCGCGGCGAGGATGCGAGTGGACGACGGCAAGCTCAGCATGTCGGGGCGAGATCGCGAGCCAGCGGTGGAGGCGTCGAAGGCGCGCAGGACGATGCCGCCGGGCGCGAATATCTCGATCCCTAGTTCGGACCGGTCGTCGGGGGCGCGCTCGATCTCCACGAAGCCCTGGGGGCGGCGCCCGCGCTCCCTGGCGTTTAGCCAGTAGAGGAAAGTTGGATACTTGACGCCTTCGCTTCGAGCGAAGGCCTTCGCGCTGACCCCTGCGGCGTCGAAGCGGGCAAGCAGCTCTTCGCGCTGGGCAAGGGGGTAGCGTTTTCGTTCGGATGACTGTTCCATCCCACGAGATTATCACGAGGAAAAGCCCTCGTCTAGATGCCGGTTCGCCGGACGTTTACTGTTGAGACGCTATGTTGTGTCTATCACGCGAGACTCAAAGCTCCTGATGTGCGACAGAGTAACTGCGAGTGCATTTAAGGGAGGCACCGTTGTGCCGAGCTGGCATGGCTGAAATAAGACAAGACGTGAGGCTGTGACAGAAGCTGTAAGACCCTATCGGGCCTGGTGGTCCATTGTTCTCGAAATTCCATTTCGTTTTAGTATATAGTAGAAAATTAGGTTAACGAATTTATATACTAAAATCTAGATAGAATCGCGTTGTTGATGCTCTATGTAAGTAGTCGCGGGATTACCTCCTGTTGCTGGAAATTACGCTGGATCGATATGTTACTATAGAATCTAGTGTATTAATGTAACGTTAACCAATGAAAGTATGAAAAAAATAGTATCAATAATAATGGTTTTGAGTTCGCTTGCCTTCGCAAGCGCAGCGTCCGAAAGTTTACATATAACTTTCGATTCTAGCAATACCTATGGTTCCGGACCAAGTCACAAATTTGTTTATGCTCCGGCAGGTTGCGACCTTATGACGATAGCCGTTTCTGATGATGGTTGGGTGGGTGGAATTGGGATAGCTATTAGCCTGCCAGGTGGTGGCCAACTACGCTCTGATATCATGGGCTCTCACCCTTATTACTCTTCCATTTATGACGCCGACTATTTGTACAATCAGCCTGCGGGAGAATATGTGCTCTATGGAGGTGGAACTTACATTCCAGCTTCGAGCAGTATGGATGCCTATGTTACCGCGGTGATTACGTGGTAGAACTATTTTGATTGGGAAGGCCGAAAGGCCCTCCCGTTTTTTGACATCATGTTCCTTGGTTAGGCTTTGCGCCGTAGACTAAAGTAGGAACGAGAACTCATTTGCCTAAACATTCAAGATGAAGTCTATTTTTTGGATCTTATTGGTTCTACGCTCTGCGAGTGTACTAGGGGGTGTATATTCTCCTGATGTTGTGGATCGGCAGGTTGCCATGGAAGTAGGGGAAACCAAGGTATCTAGATATCTTTTCTATAAGCACTTGCATTCCTTTGTAAAGTCTGCGGGCTCTGGCGAGAGCTTCGAATTCCCTGAACATGATTTAGCGCAATGGTTGGTTTCTTTTAGAGATCGTTTGGCACTAGTAGAGTTGACACGACGAAAAGGCTACGAAAATCACCCACTCGTTGTCGATTTGACTCGTAGAATGTCTCGTCATATTCTGTCCGATCCGGATGGTGAATACTATCTGCGTTTGGTGTCAGCTGAACTCGGAGAGCAAGCTAGGCTTTTAAAGAAAGTAGCACATCATCATAATCGGTTCGAGCATGTATCGCAATATAGAAATCGCGTATTTCGGAACCTAGAGGTTGTTTGGGAAGATGAGGCTGTCGGAAAATTTATAGAACTTCTTGTGGAATATGAACCAGTTATCCCTCAGTTGAATGAAAAGTGGTTTGTAGGAGTCGAAGGTTTGGTGCTTTGCTCGTTTAAGGTAGATAGTCGAAGGGAGCAGTTTTGTATCGAAGACTATGTCCGATGTTTTAATGATTTGTTTATTCGCGGAATGCCTCGATCTAATCGAGAATTGAAAGGTTCAGTTAGGGATATGTTAATTCGTGAGCATGACTACGCTAAAGCTCTTGAGTTAGAAATTAATAGTGAAGACAAATTCTTGGAGGATCGTCAGAATTTTATACACAATCAAATGATCTCAGTGTTCATCGATGAAGAGCTTAAGCCGAGTGCGCAGCCGACGGACAGTGAGTTGAGGGAACTATTTCAGGAGGAATCTGGTGGATGGAGAGTTTCTGATCAAGTAGTTGTGTCTGCTTTTGTATATGATAATCTCCAATCAGCGTGGCAGGCGTACACTGAGTACACAAGATGTTCTGTAAAGTCTTTGAACGATACGCAGTTTTTAGTGAATCGTTTTCATCGTGAAAGAGTGGGGGCGGAATCCCGCTTTGGTGGCTCGGAGATATTGTTATTTCTTTCCGATTCGAAAAGGGTATCAAGGCCGCTGCAAACGGATTTGGGCCCCGCTGTTTTTGAAATTCATAAGTCTGACGGTATGAGAGAGATGACCTTTGAGGAGTTTAGAATGTCTGAAACGGATAGAATTAGAGACAGAAAGTTAAAAATAATAATTTCAGGGGCTTTGGCGAAAGAACGTAATTCGTTTTCAATAATAGAATTTGTAGATTTTCAGACAGATGTAGCAGATTATGTAGCGGGGCTTTTATGACCTAGAATAGCTTTTCGTAAAGCAAAGAATCTGGTTAGGGTATTCTATATTTGGAGATACGTTATTCTGTAAAAAAAGACGTTCGGTAAATTCCTATTGCACATAGCAATGCTGAAAAGACTGATAGTTAAGTCGGTTGGTAGGGTTGGTTGGGCTTGAGTAATTGTTTTCGCGGAAATGCAGAAATAATGAAAATGAATTTGTTATAGTGTGTGTTTCCTTCGGCTTGCTGAATTTTCTCATATTCAGAGATCTTATTTGGGTGATCACGTCTGATTGATGCCGTCAACTCGTGATTGATCGGTAAGCGGTACAGAT
>NZ_JARXHX010000043.1 GCF_031127835.1 Pelagicoccus sp. SDUM812002 | reverse complement strand
GCCTGGAACGCCAACACCATCCGCGCCTACTCCGCCGGCGTCACCCAACACACCCTCGAAACCGCAGGCACGCATAAGATCACTATCCAAATGGTCGACCCCGGCCTCATCCTCGACGAGATCGTCATCCAAGCAGCCGAAACGCCACAATAGCACCGCCGCGCTTACCCCGTACCAAGGAGGCCACCCCAAAAAAGGTGGTGCGGCCGCTCCGCGGGCGCTTATTCGCGTCACCATCCAGCTCAAACAGCCACCAGCGCCTTAGGTTAAAGCGAAGGTGAACAGAGCTATCTATACAGCCCAGCCACCTCCAATAAAAGCCACGATAAATAGCCTGTCTTATTTTTTTTCGATTCTTTAGAGCAAACCTCATTTCGTTCCTTTCCAAAAAATCCCCAAACGTCACTTTTTCAGAAAATGTGACAAAAGATGATTTACAGGTTGATCTAATCAAAGCGAAGAGCGTAACTCTAGCTCAACAGAGCTATGCCAACAATCGCCTTCGAACTCCCCTCACTCCTACAGGATTCTAGCTACAACCTCACCCAGTTCTCACGGAAATACATCGAGGAACTAGAAGATGCTGTCTTCCTCAAAACCGTTCGCAACCAAGAGGTTCCCTACCTAAAGTGCCTCTCGCGCAACAAGGACATCCGGCTCACGCCCGAGGAAGCCATCCGCCAACTTTACCTTCGCGTTCTCCACAAAGATCTCGGCTACCCTCTCGACCGCATCGAGGTGGAATACACCGTCAGCTTCGGTCGCGAAAAAAAGCGGGCCGACATCGTCATCCTCGACAAGCAAGATGCGCGCTCCGCCTACCTCATCGTCGAACTCAAGAAGCCGAAGCTCAAAGATGGCAAGGAGCAACTCAAGTCCTACTGCAACGCTACCGGAGCCCCTATCGGCGTTTGGACCAACGGCGAATCCATCTCCTACTACCACCGCAAGGACCCGAATTTCTTCGAAGACATCCCCGGCATTCCCAAGGCCACTGAAAAGCTCTCCGACATCCTCACCGAGCGCTGGACTATCGATGATCTAATCAAACGCGACAAGCTGATCAACGAACGCAAATCCCTCAAGGACCTCATCCTGGAAATGGAGGACGAAGTCCTCGCCAACGCAGGCGTCGACGTCTTCGAGGAGCTCTTCAAACTTATCTTCACCAAGCTCTACGACGAGATGTCTTCCGGCCGCGACCACTCGCGCCACCTTGAGTTCAGAAACTACGGCTACACCGAAACCGAGCTTCGCGAAAAAATCGGCAGCCTCTTCGACAGCGCCAAAAACAAATGGGAAGGCGTCTTTTCCTCCGACTCGAAGATCCAGCTTACCGCCTCCCATCTGTCCGTATGCGTTTCCTCCCTACAAGACGTTAAGCTCTTCAATTCCAACCTCGACGTCGTCGACGAGGCCTTCGAATACCTCATTAACAAATCGAGCAAGGGAGAAAAGGGCCAGTACTTCACCCCGCGCTACGTCATCGACATGTGCGTCAAGATGCTCGACCCGAAGGAGGATGAAACCCTCATCGACACCGCCGCTGGCAGTTGCGGATTCCCGGTACACGGTATCTTCCACGTCTGGGAAAAAATCCTCGCTAACGTCGGGCTCCCCAAGAGCCACCTCTTCACCTCCGAGGAAAAGCCGCCTCGCTGCACCGACTACGTCAACGAGAAGGTCTTCGCCATCGACTTCGACGAACGCTCCGTCCGCGTGGCCCGCACCTTGAACCTCATCGCAGGTGACGGCCAAACCAACGTCCTCCACCTCAACACCCTCGACTGGGAACGCTGGAGCGAAAAGACCGAAGACGAGGACTGGCAGGAAACCTACTTCAACGGCTGGCGACGTCTCAAGAAACTCCGCGCCACCCGAAACAGCGACCACCATTTCAACTTCGACGTCCTGCTCGCCAACCCGCCCTTCGCGGGCGACATAAAAGAGTCCCGCATCCTCGCCAAGTACGAGCTCGGCAAAAAGCCCAACGGCAAACGCCAGACCAAGGTCGGCCGCGATCTCCTCTTCATCGAGCGAAACCTCGACTTTCTCAAGCCCGGCGGACGCATGGCTGTAGTGCTTCCGCAAGGACGCTTCAACAATTCCTCCGATAAGCACCTGCGCGACTACATCGCCGAGCGCTGCCGCATCCTTGCCGTCGTCGGCTTGCACGGAAACGTCTTCAAGCCCCACACCGGCACCAAGACCTCCGTCCTGCTCGTGCAGAAGTGGGACAAGAAACTCTGCCCCCAAAAGGACGACTACCCCATCTTCTTCGCCACCATGCAGGAGCCCAGCAAGGACAACTCCGGCGAAAAAATCTACCTGCGCAAAAAGGACCTGCGCGCCTTCCAGCAAGGCGACGATGAGGCCAGCGACGATTCCAAGGCCCCGCAAAAAGTCGCCGACCCCACCCAGCACTACAAGGCAACCGGCTCCAGCTACGACGAGTTCGTGCTCGACACCCACGGCCACCTCATCGTCAAGCACGACCTCTTCAATCACGAGGGCTACACCCGAGACGGCATCGCCGAAGCCTTCCAAGAATTCGCAAAACGAGAGCGCCTCTCCTTCGCGCCGGGAAAAAGCTAAGCCCCTTCAACCAAGCCCGCTACCGGGCACTGTTGGAGGGGCTAAACGCAGCCGAAGTTTCTCTTAGCGATCTTGAGCGGACCAATCGCATCGACGCCGAATTCTATAGGCGTTCAATGCTGAATTTGGAATCTGCTCTTGAAGCTTTCGAAACGAAATCAATCGCTGAATTGGCGAAAGTTTCTGACGGAAACCACTTCTCCATTTCAGATCAATTTGTCGAAGAAGGTATACCCTACTATCGAGGACAGGACGTAACCGGCCCCTTTTTCATAGAGCAAACCAATCCCGTTTGTATCACAGAGGCTGCCTACAACGAGAAGCATATGCATCGGTCGCATCTCAAAAAAGGAGATGTGCTTCTCTCTATTGTTGGCACCGTTGGATCTCTCTCACTAGTAAGCACCAACAATAAAGCGACATGCTCGTGTAAACTCGCGATTTTCAGACCCCATTCAATCAAACCTGAATTTCTCGCTGTTTTCCTTGATTCGCAATTCGGTGCTGAGCAGATACAAAGATTCCGTCGTGGCACGGTACAGACTGGATTTCTTCTCGAAGACTCAGATCAAGTCCTAGTTCCAAAACTCTCGGAAAAGCTCACCCAATCAATAGTATCGAAGGTCCAGTCTGCCAGAAGCTTGCTAGAGCAAGCTAGTGCACTGAATAACAAGGCTGAAAGCTCACTGGTTGACTTGCTCGATATCCGAGAATGGGACACACCACTAACCTATGAGGCCAATTTCTCAGACTTCGAATTGTCTGATCGACTGGACTCGAAGTTTTATCAACCAAAGTTTTCTAGTTTAGCTAAACGTATCGGACTACGAGGAGAAGCAAAAGAGCTAGGATCCATCACGATAAATGTTTCTCGTGGAAAGCAACCTACGTATTCAGAATCTGGATTTACAGTAGTTAATTCGAAACACGTGGTTAGCGGAGAGGTTCGAAGAAGCGAAGAGAACCGTCTTGGAGAACGTGAAAAGAGCACTGTTCTTATCGAATACGGTGACGTTGTGATAAATGGTACCGGAGTAGGCACAATCGGGCGTGCTGCGCCTTACTTAGACGAAGACATCGCCATACCGGACAATCACGTCACAGTCATTAAGCTGGCAATCGAGTCCATCGATCCTGTGTTCTTAGCAGCGTTCCTAAACTCAGAGCTCGGCCAAATGCAGGTCGAGCAGTATTACAAGGGTTCTTCTGGCCAGATTGAGCTGTATCCAGACGATATTGCAAAGTTCTGGATTTGGGTCGCGCCACAGGATGTGCAGAAAAAGATTCGTTCGCTCGTAGAGGAAGCCAGGGCGTCAAAACTCCATTCAGAAGCCCTCCTCGAGCGTGCCAAGCGAGCTGTCGAAATCGCCATCGAGCAAGACGAGGAAACCGCGTTGGCCTACCTCGACGGCAAACACTATGTCGCCGACGAGCTGCTACCTAAACTCTTTGGATTGTCTCGCCACTACGTCGACCAAGAGACCATCCAAAAGACGATCGAAGCTGAGGCCATTCACTACGAACCCGCCACCATCAAGCGATACCTGCAGGAATGGCAGAGCGAGGGGCGTGTCTTCAATGCCGGACGCGGTTGGTATTCAGATCTTATCAACGATTTCCTACCCGACCTTCAGCAGCCGCTCCTCAATTCCATCCTCAAGACCATGGACGAGGAATTCCCACTGCTGGACTTCTCCCTGTGGAGCACCCGCGAGCTGACGCCTTATTTCCACCACCTCCCAAATCGGCACGCTACCTACCTAATGGTAGACCGCGACGCCTTCGAACCGGTTGCCGACTCTCTTCGCGATGCCGGTCACCGCGTCGTCGTCCACCCGCTCGGCGACATTGCCAAGTCCTTCCGTCTCGAAGCCGAAGACACCGTTATCATACGCCCTCGACTATCAGCAGACCACACAGAGAAGCGTTCTCCCGTCGAGCAAATCCTCGTCGATCTCCACTTCGAAATCGAAAAGCTCGGCCTGATCGAAGGAGCCGAATACGAACGCCTCACGCGAAACCTCTCCTCTACCTGTCGCGTCAACCTCACTGCCCTCAAGCGCTACGCCGTGCGCCGCAAAATACCCCCGGAGGAAATCACAAAGCACATCCTCTAGCATGATCCAACCTCACTGCTTCACCAAAGACTGGATACACGCCCAAAGAGAAACCCTCGGAGCGGCAGATCCGGAAATCCTTGAGCGCGCCATCTACGCGATCACCCTTCTTGTCGCCCTCACAAAGACCGATCTAGACTTTGTCTTCAAAGGCGGCACCTCGCTGCTTCTACATCTTCCCACTCCTCAACGTCTCTCCATCGACATTGATATCACCTGCGATACCGATCGTGAATCGCTCGAGGAAGTTCTCGCCTCAATCCTCCCTGACACGCCCTTCACCCGCTTCGAAGAACAACTTCGCGGCGAACACCGCTTACCCAAACGTCTTCACTACAAGTTCTACTACCCCTCGCCGATCCGCAATGGCCAAGAACTTCCGGTCCTCCTAGATGTAGTCACCGAACCCAACAAGATCCAAGACATCGTCCAAAAGCCAATCGAGCTTCCTTTCATCGACTGCGTAGAAACGACCAACGTCTCCACGCCATCTGTCAACGCCCTGCTCGGCGACAAGCTCACCGCTTTTGGCCCTAGCTCCATCGGAGTCCCTCTGACTGAAAAGTTCAGCCTCCAAGTCATCAAGCAACTTTTCGACGTCGCCCAACTCTACTCCGAAGTTACCGACCTCAGTATCGTAGCCCATGCCAACAAAATCTCCTACGAAGCCGAACGCTCCTACCGCACAGAAGGTATTTGCTCGTATTCGGAATACTTAGACGACGTCATCAACACCTGCTACGACATCTGCTCCATCGATCTACGAGGCTTCAAAGAAACAGATTCAACAAAGCTCCTACGCCGTGGCATCAACCAGCTTCCCAATCACCTGATAAGCAGCAAATTCAAACTGCCACAGGCCAAAATCGCAGCAGCAAAGGCAGCCGCGTTAGCTATAAAACTCAAACATCATCCCCAATCAGGCGGATTACCCACATTCGATACTTCTAAAGTCGCACAACTAAAGAACCATCTTATCATCGATCAATTTTCGATACTTCAAAGATTGAAATCAATCAGCCCGGAAGCCTATTTCTATTGGGCTTCACTCAGCTAGCTAGGAGGCGTCGCAAATGGGGTCAAAGGACCTCGATAATTAGCCTGTCCCTTATTTTCCACCCGGCACATCTACGAAAAAAGAGCCAGTCCGATCCCCGAAACCTTACTCCTAGTCCCATTTCCAGACTAGCGGCGAACCGGACACTC
>NZ_JARXHX010000042.1 GCF_031127835.1 Pelagicoccus sp. SDUM812002 | reverse complement strand
GAGTGTCCGGTTCGCCGCTAGTCTGGAAATGGGACTAGGAGTAAGGTTTCGGGGATCGGACTGGCTCTTTTTTCGTAGATGTGCCGGGTGGAAAAACAACGGACAGGCTAATTATCGCGGTCCCTGAAAAGGTAAAATTTTCCAGTTTAAGCCGTTGGGTCCTCTTTCCTTTTTCAATTCGCCTATACCGCAAAGAGTAAGGATTGACTCTTTATGGTGCTCCAAACGTTGTTGGAAATTGACAGTGTAGCGACATTGTGCGACACATGCTGCCACTATGGCGAATACTCAAGGGATACGGTTGGATGCTGACGTTCAGGAACGGCTCAAGTGGTTGGCTGGGCGAAAGGACCGCAGCATGAACTACCTGATCAAACAGGCCATCGATCGCTACCTTGAAGACGAAGAGCGCGTTGAGAGGGAGAAGGTCGAAGACCAGGAACGCTTAGAACACTTCCTCGATACCGGAGAGCATATCAGCCATACGCAGATGAAGGGTAAGCTAAAAAAGCTCCTATCAAAGGCTCGAAAAGCTGCCTCATGAAGCTGGTCTGGCTAAAGGAGACTGAGGACGACATCGAGCGCTTGTTTGCTTTTCTGTACGAGAAAAGTCCTGATGCAGCGACTAAGGCTATCGAGTCTATTCTCGAAAAGTCAGAAATGTTGCGAGAGTTTCCGGAGCTCGGGCCTTTGATGCAGGACGAAAGCGGTCGCCGAGAATTGATTATTCCCTTCGGCGCTGGAGCGTATGTATTGAGGTACTACATACTGAAAGACACCGTCGCCATCGTTCGCGTTTGGCACAGCAGGGAAGTTCGAAAGTAGGGGGCGTTTGCGTTTTGACGTTTGACCCCATTTGCGACGCCCCGGATGGGATTAGGATTTTGGGGTGAGATTGGGACGATTAGAACTGAGCCAATTGAGTACGTCGGTTTTTAGCTCTTCGGCGAATTGGATCAGCTCCGCCGCTTCGTCGTCGCTTATTTGTCCAACAAGGTCGTACTCGGCGGTGTTTCGTTTGACGCGGCAGGTGTCGAGGTAGTCGGCGTCATCTTGGCGATCCTTCCCGAGGATTAGGACTAAGGCTTGCAGCGTGCGGTAGTGGGCTAGGTTTTTGTCGGCACGAAAGCCTTCTGCGTAGAGCAGAATGGCACAAAGTTTAAGGGCTGCGTTGTAGGCGATACCGAATTGCCAGTCGGCGGAGAGACGAGCGGTGCGAGCGTCCTTGAGGTCTCGTTCAGCGATGTCCCACAATTCGCTGATTTGCGAAGGGGTGGTTTTATGGGGCTTGAGCCACCCGTTCTTATACCATTGCTGCAAGCTCATCGTCGCTGCCCTTGATCCAGAGTTTCGGTGCGTTCAGTATGCTTTGGATAAATGCGTCACCGCTAGCGGCCTTTTGCGCAAAGCCCTTGGCGGTGATGGTGTAAGGATTGATCTCCCGTCCTATCGATTCGGATACGGGACGAAGCTTGGGGGTAAGCTTGCGTAGGCCAACGCTGCCGATGGCGAAGAAGTCGACGTCGCTGCTTGCCTTTGCCTGGCCACTGGCTGTTGAGCCAAAGACGAAGGCCAGGTTGATGCCATCGATTTCCTTGGTCGCTTCTGAAAGCGAGTTGGCGAGTCCACTGGTCTTTTCGACGATGCCGCGAAGTTCCGGAAAAATTGGATGGGAGTCGTTGGCCCGGAAGTAGAGTCGGTTGCCGTCGCGACGCGAGACGAGTAGCTCTGTTTCTTCAAGGCGCTGTACTTCCTTCTGCAATGCTCCTACTGACATGCCGCTTTGCTTCGCCAGGTCGCGAAGATGGAGCTCTTTCGCTGGATCAGTGAGCAGCAGCCGAAGGAGTTCGGCTCTGGCTTTTGGAAATAGGGAATGAAGGGTAGTCATGAAATGTATTAAAAATTCATACAAACGTATTCTTTTTTAGTACAAAATAAAGCTTAAAGTTGAGGGGGATGATGCGTCGTGCAGATCAACTGCCTTTCCTTAATTTGAGGTGGACCCGTTTAGCGGGACAGGGGTTAGCTGAGTTTTAGTTGGTTACTTTGTATTGGTTTAGTTGAAGGTTTCATCCCATCCCCATGCGCCCCCTAGGGGGCGGCGCCGCTCAGGCGGCCGTTTTCTCCTTCTTCTCGGATTTATAAACTTCGGCGGGCGTCTTGCCGTCAAGCGAGGAGTGCCGACGGCGGTTGTTGTAGAACTCGAAGTAGGCTTTCAGGCCCCGCTTTAGTTGGGCCATCTCCTCGTAGCCCTTCAGGTAGACCTCCTCGTACTTCACGCTGCGCCAGAGCCGCTCGACGAAGACGTTGTCGAGGGCCCGCCCCCGTCCGTCCATGCTCACTCCAGAATCTGAAAACTCGTCTGTCATTTTCGTTGTTGGGGCTTGTCTCTTTATGTCAAAATTTAAGTCCTGACCCCGTTCGGGCTTCTTCAAAATTTAAGGCCTGACCCCGTTCGGGCTTCTTTTGTTTGCCCGTTCTACAACGCTAAAAGCGGGCTTGGTTGATCTTCAGACCGGATAAGGACAAGCCGGTGCGATGCTCGGCTAAGGGCAACGTATAGCAGGTTGCGTTTTGAGGGTTGATCTGGGAAATGAGCAGCATCGCACCCGAAAATTACGGTAGTGTGTGCTTCCAAGCCCTTTGACTTATGAATAGTACTCAAGCACTTTCGTGGCGGCTTCGGATGAGCTCTTGAACGCCGCTGTTTGATCTCTGCTAGTCCTTCATCGGCGTTCACGAACCGACCGATCTTGATCAAATCATCCAGTTCTTTTGGACGATCGATCCGTATCTGACCAAACGGTCCCTCTTTGGCTGAGATCAAGTCACGCAAGTGAGCTGCTGCCATCGCTAATCCAACATGTGTGGGGTTCTCGCGAACCATCGTGGCCATGACGGCCATCTGCGGGGGAATCGTTCCACGAGGATTAGCTGTAGGTATTTCAATTTCTTGGCGAAATCGCTTTGTATACGTGGCACCGAAACCAGTGAGTACAGCTTGGAGGAATTCAACGAACTTAGTAGAGACTTGATCCGATGTTAGATCGCCTGCACTTAAAGCTACAATTAGGTTTTCAAGTTCATTTCTGGTGTGACCTTCCCAAATGGGTAGACGCTGTTTGAATGTCGAGCGAAGGCCATTTACGGTAGCAGAAAGACCTGCTACACAAAGCACTGCTGTGTTTTGGTTGATCGTAACGTTAATTGGGGCCCAATCACAATTCGACGGCGAGAAACGATACGATTGCGCTTTTATCGATGTATTCTCGGCCACCAAGACATCAGGCCGTCCTACAACACCCTTGCTCAAATCAATAGGTTTGCCGTCGCGAAGTCGGATGCGAGCTTGAAGCACCCAAGCACCCAAGGCTGGGTTCGTGGATTTCCATCGATGAGGTGTTCCTAACTCGCCGAAAACGGCATGTTCCTTTAGAGCTGCCCAACGCCCTAGTACATCGGCAACCTTGTTGTTTTGCTTCCGCCCGCCGGGAATGACTTGCATCGGATCACCGAAAATTCGGACTCTCGCGCCGGAGTTGCAGATAGCCAAAAGTAGTCGCTCCTGAGAAACGCTACTATCCTGGTGTTCGTCACAGATAATTACGGGGTATTGCTGAGCTAGGACTCCAGAAACTATTGGGTTCCCGACAACAAAATTAGAGACCATGTTTGCTAGTTGTTCGTGACTGCCTTCTGTAGAGCGGACCCACGCGGCAATGTCCTCGGATAGCCCAAGTGCGATCCTGTACGCATTTGCAATTTGATATATGAAGCTATCGAGTGTGCGTATATCGATCCGCTGCTTCAGCAGCTCTGTTCTTTCGGCAATTACAGAACAAGCAGCATGGGTATGGGTTAGAGTTAGAATCTTCTTTGCGCCAATATGGTCCGCCTCGTGTGCTGCAAAATTGGCGGCTTGGTACGTTTTTCCGCACCCTGCTGGTGCCTCGATCATTACCAGTGGGTGTTTCGATTTGAGGAGTTCAGCAACCTGGTCGTCGGTCATAAGTTTATTTTTGCAACCGCAGGTTTGCCTACCAACTGCAGAATCTGATTAAAAAATGGTCGCAGTTCCGGCTCCACTTGGCTCCAAACCCCAGTTTGCTCGAGATGTAAGAGTAGTTCCCGCCCGCCTGAACCGTCAGCCTTTTTAAACCAATCCTTTGAGTGCTTTTTCCAAGCCTTTTGGTTCGCCTTTCTCTCGTCCTCATTCACTCCCGAAACGGCCGCGGTATCACCTATTGCGGCTTTGATTATATGTCCGCGTAGTTGCTCGCGATCACCTTCAAGAGCAGCCAAAATGTCCTCGAGGGACTTTTCTTCGATGGCTAGGCGGTCTGCAATTGTGCGCAAGCGATACCCTAGTTGGGTACCGTCCGTTTCGCAAAAGAGTCTTTCTAACTTATCGGCAGGTATAAGCGGCAACAGGTTTGATTCGATGCAACCTCTACCCCATTGAAACAACCGCGTTCCCATCAGCTCTTTTAGAGCGTCCCAACGGCCAAAATTTCCGCTATCTCGATCCGCGAAACCACAGAAGACTAGCCTTGCGGACTCCAGCGCTTCAAGGAGGCCAAGTAGCTGGTTGTCACCTTGTCCATTGCAAACTCGAACACCTGCATCAAGTGGGTCGCCTCCGAAGAGCCTCTGTAAGATTTCTGCAACAAATCCTTGTTCGGTTTCGCCTTCTACAATGACGGAAACTCGCGATAAGAAAGTTTCAGGATCGCGTACCAGCTGTTGCTTGATCTTAGCCATATCCAATTTGCCTATGTTCGATTGAGAATCGAGGTACCATAACTGTCCGGCAGTTAGGCAAGATATGGCAATTGGGCTATGTGTGGTGACAAAACATTGTTCGTCGGCAGCTAACAAGTTTCGTGAGAATTGCCGCAAACGGTATGGTTCTAGCCCGCGTTCGATCTCATCGATCACCGCTATTTTAGCGTCAGTCTGTTTTGCAGTTGCAATTTGTAGCGATGCCATACGTCGCGTTCCAGCACCCCAGCTGGAAAGCGGCAGGGCTAGATCACCTTTTTGGGCAAACAAGCCGACGAGAGCACCTATCGAAATGCCACTACTGCCAGTAAGCCCCAGCGATACAGAAGACGGCAAGAAGGCCTCATCGAGTAGCTTGTCCAAATTTTCGAGGGATTTCTTGGATTCTTCTCCCAGTTGTTCCGTCAGAGGAACCTGAGAAATTGCTTGGGTAACTGTGGAGCGCAGGTTTTCATCTGACAGCAGACGATCAAGTGCTGATCCATAGACGAGTCGTAAGTCACGGTCATTTTTGTCGTCGCTGGTGAGCTTGACCACACCGATGCTACGACGCAGTCCGACTGGGAAGTGATTGGTGGTTTCGTCAGGCTGCAAAATTTCCCAAGACAAGTCGAAGTCCGCTGTCGCTGTGAGCAGAACTCGAAAAACGGGTATCTGCAAAACTGGAATGTCTTCTGGTTCGCCGGTTGGTTGAATCGCATTTTCACCATCCCACTCCCAGGGCCAAAAAGTCTTTGTCCCAGAAGAGAACTCGAATCCATCTTTTACCTCGACAACAGCTTCTATCGAGAATCCTGCCTCGGTTTTGCGTTCGAAGTAATCAGCTTCTGTCAGTGTTAGGCTGCTTCCTGGATGAAACAGCATAGCGATAGCCTCAAGAATTGTCGTTTTCCCACTATCGCCACCGCCAATGATCAGATTGAATCCCGAACTAGGGTTCCAAACTAGATCCTTGAAACCGCGAAAGTTCTTTATATTCAACTGTTTAATTTCAATTTTTGCCATTTTTAATCGTGCCGGAGGGCGGTTGGAAGGTGGCAGTCTGAGCGATGAGGTAGCAGGCCTAGCGGGTAAGCATGATATCCTCGATTTCGCGTTCGGCGCCGGAACCGAGGGAGACCATTTTGTTGACGTCAACAAAATGGTCGGAAACGGCATGGCTGGAGACTTCGCAGGCGGTTTTCGCCTTGGAAATGGCGGTCTGGTTGAAGTTGCGCCATTCGGAGTAGCCGAGAAGCTGTTGGAGGTCGCGAGCGAGCCAGTATTCGACGCCGTTTTCTGTCTGCTGGGCGTGGCCTTCGAAGGCGTCGGTGAGCATCTGGATTTGGTTGGATTCCATGGATTTTGGGGGTCGAGTTGAGTTGGCTTGGGTTCGTAGGTCGATAGGCTCGGAGGTGCTAGGATCGCTCGCGTGGCGAGCGAAGGGATAGGGGAGCTGGTAGGAGCCGTCTACCTGCGATTGGAGGTTTGGGGATGGACATCGAAGCGTTGGAATTCGGAAGAATTACTAGATGCCTGTCCGTAGTCTATCCAGTAGAAAAACGGGGGATAAATCGATTTGGGGTATCTGGCTCTGACGTTTGGCGCTGGTGTGCGTTTGTGCTGGATGGTGACGCGAATAGGCGCCCGCGGAGCGGGCGCACCACCTTTTGGGGAGATCTTGCGTTTCGAAGGCGCCCGCGGAGCGGCCGCACCACCTTTGGGGTGGCCTCCTTGGTACGGGGTAAGCGCGGCGGTACTATTGTGGCGTTTCGGCGGATTGGATGACGATCTCGTCGAGGATGAGGCCGGGGTCTACCATTTGGATAGTGATCTTATGCGTGCCTGCGGTTTCGAGGGTGTGTTGGGTGACGCCGGCGGAGTAGGCGCGGATGGTGTTGGCGTTCCAGGC
>NZ_JARXHX010000041.1 GCF_031127835.1 Pelagicoccus sp. SDUM812002 | reverse complement strand
AGTGATTGAGGGCGTTCCGGTGCTCTATCAGCACGCCCTTTGGCCTGCCCGTGGATCCCGAGGTGTAGATGCAGTAGATCAGGTCCGACGGAGAGGAATCACATTCCAAATTTTCTGTCAGCTCGTGATACAAGGTGTCATCAGTAAGATTCAAGAGCGTACCGCCAAACATGGAATCATGTATACGATCACTATCAACCAGTATGAGTTTCAAGCCAGCATCGTTTAGCATAAAGTGAATCCGTTCATCAGGATAATCTGGGTCGATTGGCAAGTAGACACCACCGGCTTTCATGATTGCTAATATGCCGACCAACATTTCTACAGAGCGATCAACACACAACGCGACCAGTTGATCTACTCCAACATCATGTTCTTCGCGCAGAGTCCAAGCTAGACGATTTGCCCGTTCGTTAAGTTCATTATAGGTCCAAGAATCTCCTTCAAACTCAATAGCAGTCTTATCAGGGTGATTAAGTACCTGTTTTTCAAACAACCGGTGTATCAGCGTATTGTCAATATAAGCTTTTTGCGCTCCTTGAAACGAGCCTAACAGAAGCCGCCTTTCCGACTGCGTTGTAATGTTCAATTCATTAATCGTATGACCTGGATGCCCTACAAGCACATTTGTTATATCTACAAAACGTTCGGCTAGTGCTATGATGGTTTTTCTCTTAAATAGGTCGGTATTGAAATAGATTACACCTTCGAGACAATCCCCTTCCTCAATAAACTCAAAGGTCAGGTCAAACTGGCTAGCTATAGAAGAAAGTTTAAAAACCCCAAGTTGAGCCGTTCCCAACAACATATCGCCGCTTTGTAGCATTTTTGTATTCTGAAGCACAATCATGATATCGAAAATTGCCGAACGACTAAGGTCACGCTCAACAACAACATCCTCTACCATCCTTTCAAACGGATAAATATCATGCTTGTACATCTCGTAGACTTCCTCACGAATATCGTCTAATAGTTCGCTAAAACTCATACCCTCAGCACAAGCCAAACGCACAGGAATCGTATTCACGAAAAGGCCAATAATTTCCTCAATTTCAGGTGTACTTCTGCCAGCAACTGGAGTGCCGATGATGATGTCGCTCTGCCCACTATAGCGTACTAAAAGGGAATACGTGAGCCCTAATAAACCCATAAACAATGTTGCTCGCTTCTCTTGACACAAAAAACCGAGTTTATTAACTGTTTTTGCATCAATTTTAAAGTTCACCCTGTCACCATTGAAAGTTTTCACGGGTGGACGGCAATAATCGAGTGGTATATTGAGTACAGGCAGCTCGCCACTCAATTTGGATATCCAGAAATCACGATGCTTTTCGAACCCCGTCGAGCCAAGCAATTGATTTTGCCAAGCAGCATAGTCTTTGTATTGAACCGGTAGTTGCTTGCATCTAACGGATTCCCCATTGACAAGCTGCCGGTAGTACCCAAGCAGCTCTTCGAGGAATAAATGAGACGACCAACCATCGTTAATGATGTGATGAGCATGAATCAGCAACACAGACCGGTCCTTCTCGACAACATACTGTTTTACTTTGAATAGCGGCCACTTTGAGAGGTCGAAAATCGAATTTAGCTCTTCTCTTAGTAGCTCGTCTAAAGAACGTTTATGTTCTTTGAGAACGATTCTCTCAATAGTAACCGACAAACCTTCTGCACTTAGTACCTTTTGCCGGGGAAAACCCCTGTTTTCGACAAAAACAGTTCGCAACATTTCATGCCGCCTAATAAGCAGTTCAAAAGCACTCTGTAGAATTACGCAATCAACATATCCATTAACTGAAAAAGCAAAAGGCGTATTGTAAGCCACGGACTCTCCCTCAAATTGAGAAAGTACCCACATTCTTTGCTGCGATGACGAAACCGCATAGTCCTCATCTTCTGCAAGCGGCTCTATCGGAGGCAAGCCTGGAATCGTTACTTCTCCCCTTGCTTTGCTATCTAAGCAAGCTGCCAATAACGCTATCGTTGGGTTCTCATAAAACTCATCAAAGTCAATAGATATTCCAATGTCACGGCGAATGCGCCCAAGCACTTGATTCGCCATTAATGAATGGCCACCTAATTCAAAAAAGTTGTCGCTTTCTTGGATGTCTGACTGTTTCAGGACTAACTCCCAAATTTGAATCAATTTAGCGGTCATCGAGATTTGGCTATCGATAAAACCTGCTAAGGCTTCAACCGTTGCAAAGTCATATATATCTTCGAAATCCAAATTTACTTGCAAACGCTTATTCAATGCATTAATAAGTTTGGTCGCTTTTAGCGAATCACCTCCTAGTTCAAAGAAACTATCAGCCTTTGAACAGATTGCAAGATTCAGAGTTTCAGTAAAAACCTTGGCAACTTGGCATTCCAACATAGACGCATCTTCTTCTGACACCACTGGTTGTTCGACATGACTTGCAACCTCACCAGCACCCCTTGCTTCATCAGTCAACGGCATATCACGCAACCAACAGCGATATTTATCGAATGCTGAACTAGGCAAATCAGCAATAAGCTGATTAGAGTAAATACTATGGAGTCTTTCCCAATTAACGTCTACCCCTCTGAGATAAGCCGTAGAAAACCATGACAAGACCGATGCTCTCGCACTTTGATCTTCATCAACCAAACAATGAGTAAACGCATCATTTTCGTACACGTTTGTCAGTAGCCTTGTTAGGTCATTCGTTCCTCCAACTTGAACAAATCCCAAAAAACCGTGCGAACGTTCGCGGTTTATCAGTTTTTTCACTCGATTCTCTAGGTCATTTAGCACTACTTCTGATCCAGTGAGTATATGTGCAGCTAGATCTGCATCCATCTCTGATGTGCCCTCTATAATGGATTTAACGACTACGCCCAAACCAAGTGGCAATACATTTTCGGTCGAAAGGCCCAAATCGGACAACATCTTAAACAACGCATATTGGAAACGGAATGCCCGACTTCGCTCGTTATCTTCTTGAAAGAAAAGAGCAAAGTCATTGTAAGCACTTTCGAAAGCACTGAATCCAGAACAGAATCGCTCTACGGTTTCTAGGCTGATCTTTGGCTCGGACAACAAATAAATCACTTTACCAAAGGGTTTCAATTCCTCATTGCAGTGCTCTACTAAACCAGAAGCTAAAGCTTGAGCCAAAACCGATTTGTTTTCAGCAACCACGCTAAACCGATGCATATAGTGAGCTCTTCCGACATTGAGAGTGTAGCTAAAGTCAGTTAAGCTTTTGCATTGCTCGCTGGCTACATAGTTGTGCATTGAGTGTAGATTTTTGGCCAGCGCACCTAGTGAGTGGGAACTAATGTTGAATAGATATGGTCCCTCGCATTCAGCAAACTGTCCGTCATTTTCAACCTCGTCGGCTTCCTGCAGGATCACATGGACGTTTGTACCACTTGCACCAAGCGAGGTGACACCCGCATATCTCTTTGAATTTTCAGCCTCCCAATGCTTTGTTTCCCGGTTAACATAAACTGCCGAGTTTTCAAAATCTATTATTGGATTCAATTCTTGGCAATGCTGTGTCGGAGGGAACATTTTACTCTTCAGCGCAAATACCGCCTGCACCAAACCCGCGAGGCCCGAAGCGTTATAACCATGGCCGATAGCGGATTTGACCGTTGAAAGTGCACAAAAACGACGACTCTTAGTGAGATCACGAAATGCTAGATTAATACCCTCAATCTCCAATGAATCTCCCAACTGCGTGCCTGATCCATGTGCCTCTATATAACCAACATCGCTTGGATTTATTCCACCTTTACGCCACGCTGATTGAATAACATTTGCTTGTGAAACACTATCGGGAGCCGATGGACTAGCCGAACGGTTCGAATTATTATTCACTGCGACACTCTTTATAATAGCGTGGATATTGTCCCTATCGGCAACAGCATCTTCCAAACGCTTAATTAAAATGGCTATCGCCATTTCCCCACAAGACATGCCATCTGCATGGGCTGAAAACGCACGAGAACGACCATCGCCAGACGCCTTAATATACTCACTATCTATATCGGCATATGGAAAGATGATTAGGTTCGAAGAGCAGACTAATGCCGCATTAGTGTCCTTCAAAACAAGCTCGTTACACGCTAGATTCAAAGCAACCAGACTTGATGAGCAAGAAGTATCTACTATCAGGGCATTCCCGCGAAAACCAAACTGCCGCGACAAACGAGTCGCGATAAATGCCGGCGAATTACCAGAAACCATAGTTCCGGTAAATTCATCTGCAAGCTTATAGTACTCTGGAAATACATCCGTCACGAATATAGACGTGTTGGAATCGTGCAAACGATCACCCCCGTAACCCCCATTTTCTATGGCCTCATGGCATACTTCCATTAGTATTCGTTGATTGGGATCTAAAATTTCCGCCTCAGCCTTCGAAATACCGAAGAACTTGTAGTCAAACTTGTCTACATCTGAAAGATACCCCATCTCTCGGTACGGTCTATTTCTTTGTAAAGCAGTATCTTTTATGCGCTCTCCGGAGATCGAGGTAATACAATCAACTCCGTTGTACAAATTTCGAAAAAGCTCATCTAGATTAGAAGCTTTGGGAAATCGACCCGCCATACCAACTATCGCAATATCATTTCTCATTATCTTGTAATTCTTTAATTCCTAAGAGGTTGAACTCACGTCAAGCTCAACCTTTCCACGAAACACAGCAAACACGTCACACTAGGCCCACCGTAACAATGGCTGTTGATAACATGTGTTTCAATTCCATCCCAGCAAAACACACACTCTATCGGGAAAAAATGGAAATTTGCCATTTGCGAAAACCCTGTGGGGTTTGCTGTAGGGGACTCAAAAGGAAAATGCACACTTCATCAAAACCAGGACCTTCCAGAACAGGTTAAAAAACACTTCCAGAGCAAAAACACATTCATAGAGCACAGATGAGAGTCCAGTCACTACTTTCACTATTTATATTCTACACCGAAAGACGACTCATCGCATTCCAACATGTTTTCATCAATATTCATCCACAGAACCTCCGCTATCACCCTCTTTGGTGCCCTTTAAAAGGGTACATTCAACGTGAAGATCTCCAAATACCTCGAATCGTTCTATGAGCCGAAAACCAAACACACTCTCCTGCACAGGGAAGCAACGACCTAAAAACACTAGATATACTTTCAATTCGTGCGCACTATCCATCTGAGACAATCTCTCAAATACTTCCATGAAAACCTTATCCTCAAATGGCTCCCAAAAATACAATATCATATTTTCCCCAGGAAATTCAAACTGCACTGCGTCTACACAATGTATTTCAATAGAGCTACAGCGTTGCTCATTTGATTTGAATATTTTTACATTTTCCTTTGCAATTTCACATAGAAAAGATGACACCTCAACACCTTTTATCTTTTTAAAGGGACATGTCGAAGCTAAGAGCAAATTTCGCCCCATTCCTGATCCCATATCTATAAATACGAAATCTTCCAAAACTGATTCATGTTTTCTTAACTTAGTCAGTATTTGCGTAAAGACCTGAACGGGCGTCGGAACGTATCGAAAACATTCTGTCATGCGCTCTTCAGCCACGAATTCGGGAAGCTCAGCTTGTTGGTAGATCAGGCTCGTTCGGGTTCCATAGTTCGTATCAAAATCCTCCCCCAACTCGTACTCTCTTAAGGTATTGTCAAAATCATTATTAACCACGCTGCTTAATAAAGTAATTAGATCTAATGCAGAATAATCTTGAGAGTACATGTAATTTTTAATTAAGACCCTGCAATTTCGAGCCACCATGGAGTCTATGTCAGTGAGTGCGTTTTCGGAAATTTCAATTAAACGTTCCTTTTGTGCCATCCGGTCCCTCCCTTCTAGAATGTACGCTTGCCTAAGCTTGATTTCCTCATAGACCTTGCGAAAAACGTTTATACTATTTTTTTTATTGTTTTCTATCATCTTCCGTTGTTCCAGAATTACAGGAATTCACCTAGGCTATATGGACAAAATATATAAATCCGTAAGTTTCTCTCTTGCAATGTGATGCGCTTCCTGTATCCATATAACCATGTCAGCAAACAAGGCCGACTCAATGCCCTCGGGGATTCGCGAGGAGCTAAAAAAATTAACAACGCTCACCGCGAAGAGGTGAGCGGCCGTCGCGGGCGCCCTCACGCCAAACTCGACTCCACGTTGGACGGCATTTGGTGGATACTATGCACCGGAGCCATGTGGAACCAGCTGCCCGAGCGCTACGGCAAACACAACAGCGTCTGGCGATGCTACCGTCGCTGGTGCGGCAGCGGGCTTTGGGACTGGGCCCTCGAGAGGCTTGCCCTGAGGCATCGGGACTACTCGGTCGCGGTCATGCTCGACGCCACTCACGTGAAGGCTCACCAGGACGCCTGCAGGCATTCGTTAGACGCTGAGGATCAGAAGCTTGGAAAGACCAAGGGAGGACGAAACAGCAAGCTATCCGCGGCCGTGAACACGGTGGGCCTTGCGTTGTCGCTCAAGCTGGTGTGCGGCAACGAGAACGACTGTACCTGCGCTGTGGATACGCTGGAAGGGCATGTGGACGGGAACCTGGTCCTCGCCGACAAGGCCTACGACACCAACGCCATCCGCGCCTACATTCAGGGCTTGGGAGGCGTAGCCGTAATCCCTCCGAAGGCGAACCGCAAGGACCCGCCCGAATACCATTCGGGAATCGGAAAGCTCAGGCATAGGGTCGAAAACTTCTTTTGCAGGATTAAGCGCTATAGAAGAATCGCCACCCGCTACGACAAGCTGCCCGTAACTTATATGGGTTTCGTAACCCTCTGCTCATTAATCGAATGGATCAAATTCGATTTTGTCCACACAGCCTAAGAGACTGTCTAATAAGTCGCGAGAACAGCATTTTTTGTGTCTTCCCGTTCTTTGCTTGCGCTCTTTTCTAACGAGATCCCCACTACAGGG
>NZ_JARXHX010000040.1 GCF_031127835.1 Pelagicoccus sp. SDUM812002 | reverse complement strand
CGCGGTAGCTCGACTCGGCGTGCCAGCCCATCGAGCCGTCCTGCCGGACCTCGCGGTCCGAGCCGGAAGCCTCGACGGAAAGCTCGCGGGAAGGGACAGGGAGACATAAGCACAGAATTACAGATACCGCGATTAGGCCGCGGGCGAAGTTGGCTAAACTGAGGAACATATTAGGTGAATAGGTGAGGAGCAACGTTGTGCTGTCTGATGACGGCTTTCGACAGGAACAAGTGGACAGCCGAGACACCGCAATGAGGTGATTAGGTTCCAAACTTTTTTGATTCTCGACTGTACTTTACGAACTTTGAAGGACAGCGCGACCGAGTCGAAAAGATCTTTTTTGAGCAATAATAATCGGCAAAAATTAGCGAATTTCACCGATTATCTAAGCGAACGCCCTGATCGTAATTGGCGGTTGAACACAAAAATTAGGACATTAGTGCGATTAAAATAACATCCTGCTAAACTTCGAACCCTACCCCGTCAATTCTCCCGACTCGCGATAACAACGAACGGGCGCATTCAGGCTCCAGAGGGGCATTTCCGCCCATCAACGCGGTATTCCTATCCACAAATACACTAGCGCAATACGGCGGTTTCGTGTTTCTGTGAAGAATGCATGGAAGTTCTTGCTTCAGACGCCGATTGGAGCTTCATCCAGTCAACCATCAAAAACAGCCACCTGACCATGCAACATCCGTGAGTACGCTCAATCGCCCTGACGTCCCACATATAACAGTTATACTTTCCACCTACAATCGATGCGCGGTGCTTGCCAAAACCTTGGACAACTTCAGTTCCTTAGATTGCTCAGGTCTCCGATGGAATCTCGTAGTGGTCAACAACAACTGCTCAGATACCACAGACCAGGTATGCTCGAAGTTTCTAAAGACACTTCCTCTGACGGTCATATTCGAAGAAAAGCCCGGAAAAAACCGGGCGTTAAACAATGCGCTGGATAATGCAGAAATTGGGGATGTGGTGTTATTCACGGACGATGACGTAGCACCCCCGAAAGACTGGCTTGTAACGGTCGTGGAGTCGCTCCGGAGGTATCCTGAGACAAAAGCGTTTGGAGGCCCGGTTCACATGGTTTGGCCGGACTCCGCTCCGGGCTGGGCCAAATCCTTAGAAAAGGTAATATACCCGCAACACGATTACGGTCCTGACGATAGAACCTATTCGCAAGGCTCTTACCCGATCGGACCCAATTTTTGGGTAAGATCGAACCTGTTTAAGGAGCGTGGCTTTCGTTACAACGAACGCATCGGGCCCGTCCCAGACGGCCGCAAAAGAATCATGGGGAGCGAGACATCGTTCCTGCAGATGCTGAAAGATAATGGTTTTGAAATAAGGTATGTTTCAGGCTGCAGTGTCGGGCACTACGTAACCGAGGAGCAAATCGTACCAGACTATGTCAGGAAGCGGGCTAAAACGCACGGAAGATACCTCGCCCACGTAGCACCTAGTTTCGACAACGAGAGCCTTTACCGCAAATCGAAATTCCTGTGGAAGCTAAACAAAATGGCGGCCTGCATTAAAAATGCAGCAGCTGGCCAGTTAGCGAGATTGGATTCCGACCTTTCCCGACGATATCGGAAGCAGGTTGAAGCTTGCCGGTGGCTCGCTTTCAACTTGGCGTACCTGAATTCCCATCGAGAGATCTGGACCGAAAAGATAAGTGATTCAAACAAACGAAAAACGTAAACTACTATGTCAGACTCACCTTTCGTATCGGTCATCGTGCCCGTGTATAAAGCAGCTGCCACGATCAGCAGATGCATCGATTCGCTGACGAAGCAAACGTACCCAAACTTAGAAATAATCGCGGTCAACGACGCTTCTCCTGACAACTCCTTGGCAATCCTAAAACAGATAGCCAGCAACACGCCAACCCTCCGAATTGTTGACAAGAGTCAAAACGAGGGAGTACACGCAGCCCGGCTGGATGGAATGAAGGCTGCGAGGGGAAGGTATCTGGCATTCTCGGATTCCGACGACTGGTCCGAACCAGATATGATCGAGAATCTCTCGAAGCATTGTAGAAAGACCCAAGCAGATATTGTGATCGGTGGAAGCTACTTGGTAGACGCGGCCGGCAAGAAGCTCGGGTACAAAACCAAATTCAAATACCAAGAACTGGCAGGGCCCTCAGCGTTTGAAGAATTCTGTAACCTCCGGCTCGGGACAGCCGCACTCTGGAACAAACTTATCCAAAGGGAACTTGCCCTCAAATTCGCAGAGCAAGACTGGGGATGGCGACCGGACGCAGTGGAAGACACACTAATGCTCATCGGCTGCCTCGCCGAAGCAAACAAAGTCGTAACGATTCAGGAAATGCTTTACAACTACGTACAACACGACAACGCCGCTACAAAGTCCGCGGGAAACGCGTTGAGCTTCGCGAGAATATTGAGAGCTTACGCTAGCGCCACAGAGGTGTATCAGGATTTCGAACCACCCTTCAAACAACTGGTCGACGAGCTGTACAGACGGCAATTAAACATGCCCGTTTACCATGTCTACGAAGCTTCGGATCTAAACTCTAGCAAAGATTTGCTCGAGGCAGCCGTCAAAATCCTGGCAGCGAATCGACCATCTGCCCTCTATGAAATGGCCAACATAGGGATTATATGCCCGGGATCTCGAAACCTCCATAAAAGCAGCCTCGGAAAACTCTTGTGGGCTGGCAAGGCGACCCTCAGATCCCTCTGGTCTCGCATTCGCTAGGCTGACCGCATGAATGCAAGAAAGGTTACCCGAGCGGAAGCTAGCTTGGGGATCCAATTCTAGTCCTATGGTTGATACATCTGGAGAATCTGAAAAACGATCAAAACAAACGCGACACTTTGACACTGATCACCTGAGGGCGGACCTTAAAGGCCGATCAGTAAGAAGCGGAACGGTCACGATGGTTTCTCAGGGTCTTCGCTTCGTCATCAACATGGGCTCGACTATGGTTTTGGCGCGACTGCTTGCGCCGGAAGACTTCGGCCTAATTGCGATGACTCAATCTATTCTCGTCTTTGTAAACATATTCCAAAGCATGGGTCTCTCCGTAGCAACAGTCCAAAGGGAGCATATAACACATGAACAAGTCTCAACCTTGTACTGGATTAATTGCGCCGCTAGCACATGCGTGGGGATCTTGACCATAGCGATAGCACCCCTTGTCGCCCTTCTATACGGTGAGCCAAGACTAACAGCGGTGACCATGGCCTTGTCAGTACCTATGATAATAAGTGGTTTTGGATCGCAACACGGTGCCCTACTCACCCGACAAATGCGATTCGGCACGGAGCAAGTAGTAATACTATTCGCGATGATTGTGAGCATCATAGTAGCAGTTGTATTCGCAAAGCTAGGGCACGGGTATTGGGCACTCGTGTATAAAGAGATCGCGATGACCTCAACTATCGTCGTCTGCTTCTGGCTTAGTGTGCGATGGATTCCTGGCCTACCGCGAAAAGGCACAGGAGTTAGCGGAATGTTGAAATTCGGAGCCTTCCTGACTGGAAGCAGTTTCGTGAACCAGATGGCCCGCAACGTAGACAACATTCTGATTGGAGCCTTCGCTGGCCCAGTCGCCTTGGGACTCTATTCGAAAGCGTACAACTTGCTATTGATGCCGATCCGACAGATAAATATGCCCATAGGTCGCGTCGCCATTCCCAGTTTGAGCCGACTTCAAAACGAGCCTCAACGTTTCGCAGGATTCTACTACAAAGGGGTTGAGATGCTAGTCTTTTGCGGCATGCCAATCGTAACATTTTGCTTTGTGGCAGCAGAGGATATAGTTATGGTCGTGCTGGGCGAGCAGTGGACCGACACAGTTGGGATATTTAGGGCCCTCGCCCCGGCGGCAATCTTAGGCACATTTAGCGTTGCAGCCGGTTGGTTATTTCATCCCCTCGGACGCACAAAGAAAGAGCTGTACGTCACCTTGGTGAGTTCTACTTTAACCATCGCAGCCTTCGCGATTGGCATACGATGGGGAGCAATGGGTGTCGCGTACGCTTATAGTGCAGCCTGCGTATTGAAAACCGTTCCCGAGTTGAGCTATGCAACGAAAGACAGCCCGGTTTCACTTTCAGCGACATTACTAATCCCGTTTCGCCCATTTCTGGCATGCCTCGCAAGCGGAGGGGCGCTTTGGTTAGCAAAACCGCTATTAATCCCAATAAAGTCAGACCTACTAGCCATCATCATCAATTTGGTGGCCTTTTTAGTATGTTACCTAGTATCAATCTTGATTATTCCCGGCGGAAGGTCCTTCCTCTACTCATCAAAAAATACACTTATCGAGTCTTTTCTGAAAAAGAAGAAGTAACAATCAATGACTGGACCTAAAAACCTCCTAATAGCATGTCGAGAATATGGACTTACGAGCGAAATTTGGATGAATCGCCAAGCGAGGAATTTCTCTCAGCTGAATCCGAGATTCCTGACTTGGCGAACGAATTTCGATAGCGGGGAGTTTCGCGTCCATGACTTAAAACGAGACTTCGATAATGATAAGTCACTTACCAGCAAGTTGACCCAACGTTTGAGAGGCACCCTGAGTGGTAATTTCTTTCTACCAACACCTCGTGAGAGCGAAGATATTGCCGCGGCTATGCAAGACGAGACCCCGGTAGACGCGATCCTTTGCCACTACGGTCACGTTGCCCTGAGGATGTTACCGCTGGCCCAGGCCAACGGAATTCCTCTGGTCGCCCACTTCCATGGAGCCGATATATCCTCGTCCCTCAGGAACAATAAATACTATCGATGGAGCCTCAGAAAAAACCTTCCCCGATTCACCGCTTGCGTTGCCGTCGGCACCAAGCAAGTCGAGGCTCTGCAAGGATTGGGTGTCCCAAAGGATCGAATACACCTGATCCCTTGCGGAGCCCCAGCAGAGTTATTCACACCCAAAGACTATTCATCTGGTCTCAAAGAAAGATGCAAATTCATCACCGTCTCCCGCCTCGTCGAATGGAAGGGAGTCGATATTGTGGTCAAGGCATTCCTCGAACTAGCCAAGGAACGCGACGATATAGAATTGCACGTCGTGGGGAGCGGTACACTGGAACCACTACTAAAAGAACTGGCGAGAGGAGCGAACTCGCCTGAGCTGATTACTTTCCACGGCGAAAAATCTGAGGCGGAGGTGAGAGCCTTGGTCAAAAATTCAAGCGTATTCATACAGCACTCCCTAGACCATGAATCTGGTTGGTTTGAAGGCTTCGGCGTTTCAGTCACAGAAGCATCACTTACTTCCCTGCCAGTTATTGTTACAGACTCGGGCGGACTCTCGGACCAAATCAAAAACAAAGTAAACGGACTAGTTGTAGCCCAAAGGTCCGTTGAGAGCACTTTGGAAGCCATGAAACAGCTGGCGGTCGACGATACACTACGAAAGCGCTTGGGACTTGCTGGCAGAGAAATCGCAATGGAGCAGTTCGAAGCATCAAAACTCTCCGCTAAACTGGAGCAACTGCTATATTCAGTTGCCTCTGGAAGCCTCTAACTCAGTTCAGAAACTAAGCCAACGTAATTTGTCTATTACGGCCTCGAATCCGCCTCGAACCCGTTCTTCTCCCCCCTAAGCCGCAAACTAAGAGCTTCGGTTTTTCCGACCAGACAGGACTTTCGACAACAACTCAGAGAGTTCCCGAGCGAAGCCTCGGCCGCCCGGCAACGCCAATACCGTCAACGCGAATACGGATATGAAAATTCCGAAAAAGGCGCAGTTTTCAAAGAACACATTCTCGAAATCTTGGCGTCGCTCAAAAGCGAGGAGTACTACGGAAGCAACTGCAGAAGCGACTACAGACCGTACCGCGATACGGGCAATGTCTAGAAGAGAAACTGGACTTCCCTTCGTCGCATACATCAGACCCGGTACCTTCAAACAGACGGAGGTCACGCTGAAAGATGCCGCAACCCCAATCGCTCCCCACTGCAGTCCCACAATGAAACCAGCAACGGTGACTACTGAACCGATCAAAGTTAAGAGGAATTGATCCTTGCCCCTTCCCATCGGAACAAATAGCCATCCCGTCGCCACGTTCGTTGCTCCCATGAAAGCAGCAGGAGCCAAGGCACGGAAAATATCTACCGTTCCCATCCACGATGGACCGAGAACGAGAAGCACAACTTCATCCGCCGCCACGGCCGCGTAGGCGACAATGGGCATGCTGAGGCAACATACGAGCTCCAAGCCCCGCAGATAGAAACGCCGGAAGCGCTCAGGGTCTCCCTGCAGCCGGCTCAAGGTGGGGAGCGCCACGATTCCCATAGGCTTATTGATCTCCCGAACAGGTAGCATAAGCAATCCATAGGCCTTGGAATAGAGCCCCGTGACAATAGGACCCAGGAAGTACCCCAACAGTAGAGTGTCTACATTTCGCGTCGCGGTCATGAAAAAATTTCCTGCGGTAAGGTGAGCCCCAAAGTGCACCATCTCTCGAGCTCCGGACCCCCTCTTCGGCAGGCTAGGAGTCCAGCCCGACGCAAACCAGCGCAAAACGACCACTAATACTGCCGCTGACACTACCTTCAAAACCAACGACCAATACCCAGCCCCGTGAAGAGCGGAAGCGATTGCGACGAGAGACCCGACAACCTGACTCGCGATCATGATTCCCTGCTCCGTACCGAATCGCATCTGTCGCTGCAGCAACGCACCATGCTGAGCACAAACTCCGCTTAGAAACGTCGGGATAGCCAAGGCCATTGCGATCGGCCCGAGCCGGTCATCTCCAAATACCAGAGCGATTACAGGTGACAACGCGACGATGAGCCCCGCGACCAAGGTTCCGGCCGCCGTGTTGAGCCAGAACAGCATCGAAACCTGCTCATGATTGATGCGGTCCTTCTGCACCGTCGCCATCGACAAACCAGCATCTTGGAACATGGCAACGAAGACCAAAACCGATCCGACCATCGCGAGCAGGCCGAAGTCCTCTGGCACCAGAATTCTCGCCAAGACGGAAGTAGTTGCCATGGTCAAAACAAACTTGGAACCCTGAATTACCACTGTAACGGCCCCGCTCCTAGCGGAACGCTTACCCAAATCCGCATTTAAATGCTCAGTGCTGAAATATGAGTCCCCTTTCTGCTGATGGCTTCTAGATTTCGATTTCATAGTAATTGCTTGTCTGCAAATACGGACTCGAGCTGGTCGTTCCAACCGAGTCGTCACTTCTAAAAATGGAGCAAAGAACGTTTCGAAAGATCCGTAGCGCAAGCTATTTGTGCCCACCTAGACAATGTACGCTAAAGGCGCCCCGCCCCGCCGACCAAACGTCTCCTTCCTCGGTCTAACCTCCGCAGATTCTCTCCAATCGTAGGGAAAATCTCCTAAACCCAAATCGAACATTGACGATGTCTGCCAAGGATCGCATTGCAATCTGCAGATTCTGAGACATTGAAAAGCGCCAACAATGCTGAGCCAATCTAGGCATGCACCCACCAAACATAGATTGTAAAAACACATTGCCGGGAATGAGTACCCACTGCAGCATCTTAGCTCCCACAACAAGCAAGGAATCTCAATGAATCAGGAAGAAGAGACATTTGTCGAAAGCCCCCCCCTGGCAACGAATCAACTACCTTTGTGCGTGGATCTTGACGGAACTCTGATTCGCACAGACAGCTTGCATGAGCTAGTCTTGAAAACGCTGAAAAAGAGTCCCCTCAAAGCAGTCTCCATACCGTTTTGGATCCTCGAGGGAAAGGCTTCATTCAAAGCGCGCCTGATGGCTGAGAACGAGCTGAAGGTCTCCCTACTGCCCTACAACACGGAGATTCTGAAATATATAAGGGAGGCTCGCAAAACACGTAAAGTTTACCTATGCACAGGGGCTAATGAAAAGCTCGCCCACTCCATAGCAAAGCACTTGGACTGCTTTGATGGCGTGGTAGCATCTACGA
>NZ_JARXHX010000003.1 GCF_031127835.1 Pelagicoccus sp. SDUM812002 | reverse complement strand
GAGGCGCTTTAGGATCAAGGGTTTGTAAGGGAAAATCTACTTGGAGAGAATGTTCTTGAGGTACTCGACGCTGTGGCGGACTGAATCGTCTTGCTCGACGAGGTTGTCGACCTGCTTGCAGGCGTGGATTACAGTGCCGTGGTCGCGTCCGCCGAAAGCTTCGCCCACTTCTTGGAGGGAATGCTTGGTGAGCTCGCGGCTGAGGTACATGGCGATCTGGCGTGGCACGGCGATGTGGGCCGGGCGGCGACGGGATAGCATGTCGGAATGGCGGAGCTCGAAATACTCGGCGACCTTCTTCTGGATGGTGTCGATGTTGAGCTGCTGCTTGGCAGCTTCCATGAGCACGTCGGAGAGGAGCTGCTCGCAGGTCGCGATGTTGAGCGGCTTGTTGGTAAGCGAAGAGTAGCTGCAGACCTTGATCAGGGCGCCTTCGAGGCGGCGGATGTTCTTTACGATGTGCTTCGCGATGAAGTTTACAACTTCGTCGGGAATATCGTAGTTATGCTGCAGCGCTTTCTTGCGGAGGATGGCCACGCGCGTTTCGAAGTCTGGCGCCTGGATGTCGGTGACGAGTCCCCACTGGAAGCGGGATACGAGGCGAGACTCGAGCTTGGCGATTTCGTTGGCTGGGCGATCGCTGGAGAGGAAGATCTGCTTTTGCGACTCGAAGAGGTCGTTGAAGGTGTGAAAGAATTCTTCTTGGATACGTTCCTTGCCGGATAGGAATTGTACGTCGTCGATGAGGAGGACGTCTACGCTACGGTAGCGCTGGCGGAACTTGGTCAGAGTGTTTTCCTGAATGGCGGAGATGAACTCGTTGGTGAACTTCTCGGAGGAGAGATAGACTACGCGGGCCTCGGGGCGGTTTTGCAGGATGTGGTGACCCACGGCGTGCATGAGATGGGTCTTGCCGAGCCCGGTCTCGCCGTAGAGGAAGAGGGGATTGTAGGCTCCTGCTGGAGAGTGGGCAACTGCGATGGACGCGGCGTGTGCCAACTGGGAGTTGGAACCGATGACGAAATTCTCGAAGGTGTTGCGGGGGTTAAGGTTTGCGTCGCCTGTCTTCTTGGCGGTGTTGACGCGAGGACGAGGCGTTTCGGTGACGAGGCGTTCGCGAGTGGGTGCTGCAGCTTGCGATGCAGCTTCAGCTTTGGCGGTGTCGTTGGAAAGCGACACCGAGACAGGGTGTCCAAGCTCGGCTTGGAACGACTTGGCGATAAGGTCCAAATAGTTGTCGTTGATCCAATAGGCGGTGAACGCGTTTTGAACGCCCAGCAAGATGTTCTCGCCGTTTACCTCGAGACATTTGAGGTCGGTGAACCAGCTTTGAAAGATGTCGTTCGGCAGGACGTGGGAAAGTTCGGTTCTGACTTTTTCCCAGAGAAGGGTGTGCTCAGTGAGCTGTGGCATTGGTTTACGTTAAAGCAGGCGGTTATTCACAGGAGAGGTGAGGAATGGAGGACAAGGTTTTTTCTAACGTGATTTCTGCCAGTCATAGCGATGCTTTGAGAATAAAAAATACTGCGTGGGTGACGAAGGAAATTGTGAGATCGCTAAGGTGTTGCAAGACAGTGTCTTAAAGCTGTCTGTTCTGTTAAGGGCTGTAAGTCAGAGGGTTAGAGCAACCGAGGCTCCACGTGGGAGGGAAGGGGTGCTGATGAGTGTCACAGTAACGTAAACTGAATCCGCTTTCTCAAGCCCTAGTTTTCGACAAGTTGTTAACAGTCGATTGAGGATAACTTTTTATTGCTTTTTCGAGCGCAGATCAACCTTTGCGAAAGCCCAGCGTGGAGGGAGATCTCGGCTCTGTTGATGTCACAAATGAGTGAAAAGAGTGCATCGATTTGCCATCTTGAGAGTTTCGAAAATAGATTTTTTTTCGAGCATCTGCGTTGCGGCTTCAATCACGCGTTTTTGGCCATGAAGGCAATCAGACGGTCGTTGAATTCTTTGGCCGGATCGTGACCGAGAAGCTTTAGGGCCTGTACCATGGCGGCGACCTCCACGAGGCGTGCCATGTCGCGGCCTGGGCGCACGAAGAGCTCCACGTGAGGAACGTCGATTCCGAGGATTGGGTAGTGTTGCTGCTCGAGGCCGGTGCGGTCCTCTTCGGTTTCGCTGTTGGCCTCGATCAAAGAGACGACGAGATCGATGCGCTTCTCGAGACGGACAGAGCGAACGCCAAACATTTCTCCGACGTTGATGATGCCGATGCCGCGACATTCCATATGCCCGCGGTTGAGTTCCATGGAGGAAGCAGTGAGTTCGCGTTCGTCGATGAGTTTGATGCGAGTCATGTCATCAGCTACAATGGAGTGTCCACGTTCGATCAGCGCGAGGGCGCACTCGCTTTTGCCGACGCCGCTGGAGCCGCGAATCATGGTACCGATGCCTTTGATGTCCATCATGGTACCATGCTCGGTAGTGGTCGGCGCGAATTCTCCGTCGACCGCGAGGGTCGCGGCGTTGAGGAAATTCATCGTGATCATGGATGTGCGCAGTATGGGAAGGCTGCGCTTTTCCGCGAGCTCAAGCATCACCGGCAATGGATTGTAGTTACGGGCGATGATCAGACAGGGGATGCCCTTGCTGATCATAGTATTGAAGCGCTCGTACACGACATCGGTGGGTAAGCTCCGCAGGTAGGTCATCTCGGCAGCGCCGATGACTTGGAGCCGCTTGTTCGCGAAGTACTTGTAGAATCCGGTGAGGGCGAGGGAGGGGCGGTTGACACTTCCTTCCTTGATGATGCGGCGCAGTCCTCTTTGCCCAGCTACGACCTCGAGTTTCAAGAGCTCTTTGTGTTTTTCGAGAAAGTCTCGGACAGAGAGTCCGTCGATGCGCTTGACTGGCTTGGGAAGAGGCATAGGTGGGGTTAATCTGAGGGCTGAAGGGAGGAAGGAAAGGCTGACGTTGATTGACCTCCAGTTGTTGGACTTCGGTCTTCAGCCTTAGGGTCACATGTTGAAGTTCTCGCCGAGGTAGATCTTACGGCTTTTGGGATCGTTGACGAGGAAATGTCGGTCGCCGCTAGCAAGTATCTCTCCCTTGTTCACGATGTAGGCCCGATCGGTGATAGAGAGGGTGTCGCGTACGTTGTGGTCGGTAATGAGAATTCCAATACCGCGATCCTTGAGGCCAAGCACGATACGCTGGACTTCGGATACGTTGATCGGGTCGACACCCGCGAAAGGTTCGTCCATCAGAAGAAAGTCTGGCTGGGTGACGAGGCAGCGAGCGATCTCGAGGCGTCGACGTTCACCTCCGGAAAGGGTGTATGCCTTTTGCTTGGCCAGGGACAGGAGTCCAAGGTCGTTGAGCTGACGCTCGATTACGTCCTTCCGCTCCTTTCGGGTGAAGGGGATGGTCTCGGCCACGGCCTGCACGTTTTGCCAGACGGTCAACTTTTTGAATACGCTGGGCTCTTGGGCGAGGTAGCCTATGCCGAGGCGAGCACGGCGGTGGATTTTCAGGTGGGCGACGTCGCGATCATTGAGCATCACGTGGCCTTTAGTCGCCTCCACAAGTCCAGCGATCATGTAGAAGGTGGTGGTCTTGCCGGCACCGTTAGGGCCGAGCAGTCCGACGACTTCGCCAGTATTCACCTCAAGGTCGATGCCTTTAACGACGGTTTTTGAACCGTATGCTTTGACGAGTCCTTTGGCGACGATGCTTTTGGCGGGGCGTTTGTCGACCTGCTCTTCTTTAGGTTCGGCTTCGGCCGGCGCGGTGGCTTCAGTCATTATTCGCTATCGGATTTTGGTTCTGCGTCCGTGTCGGTTGCTTCTGCATCTGCGGGCGCTTCATCTGTGGTTTCTTCCTCCTCGGAGTCGAAGGAGGCGGGGACTTCTTCGCCTTCGATTTCGTGGCCGCTATTTGTGGGGATCGGTTCCTTGGTTTCGAATCCGAGGTCGCCGATGGCGGAGCTGGTGAGGCGAAGGCGGCGTGGTCCTTTGGCGATGATCGAGATACGTCCGTTGCCGCGGTCCAGCAGGATTTCGTCCTCGGGGTTGTAGGTGACTATGCGTCCACCCGGTTGTATAACGACGGGGTTGCCGGTAAGGATGATGCGTTCCTCGTTGGGCTTGACGATGGCCTTTTGGCAGGTGGCGGTACGTTCCTCTTGCACGATGCGCACGTTGCCAGTTGCGACGATTTCCTTTATAGCGCTGAACTTGCCGATGTTGCTTTGCTCCTCGGCTTCGCGGGTGGCGAAGACTTCGAGACTGTCGCACTCCACGACCATGTTGGTTGCGGTGAGCTTCACAGCGTCGCTAAAGTGGAAGTACGCTTTTTCGCCGTCGTTCTCGACCTGCAGTCTCATCGACTCGATTTCGGTGGCGACGGGCTTTCTATCTTCGCTTTGGGCGGAGGCGGTGACTGCGAGGATTCCGGCAGCTAGAATTGATAGGGGCGTGCGGGTTCTCATTTCAAAATGTCTCCGATTTGTTCGTAGATGGTGACCTTCACCGTGTCGTTAAAAGTGATCTGCTTTTTCTCGCCGAGCCAGATCCAATCGAAGCCGGTGATTTCAAATGCCTTGGTCTCGACGTGCAGCTCGCCGGGGCCGTAGGCGGTGGTGGTGTCGAAGTGAAAAATCGCTTCCGGGCTGGTGAGCAGGGCGATTTCCCGGTTTTCATCGTCGGCCACGAATTGGCTAACGTGCATGCCAGTGATCTTGATCTGAGTCTCGCTCTGGTAGGTAGCGAGGTCGCCGCGGAGCTGCCAGGTGCGGTAGCCGGTCTCGTCGAAAAGGGGGATGCGGAAGCCTTCGATGGAGGTGTCAGGGCGTAGCTGGCCGTAGGCGGCGAGTGTTGCTGCGACAGCTCCGAGAGCGAGTAGTTTGTTTTTGGTGACGCGAAGCATCTATTTGGAAATGGCTTTGTATATGTGGTTGCAGATTTCGCGTACGGCTCCGTTGCCTCCGTTTCTTGAGGTGACATAGTCTGCCACAGCGAGAGCCTCTTCTTGGGCCTCGGGTACGGTGACGCCGATACCGGCGTACTTGATTGCATCGACGTCTATCACGTCGTCGCCCATGTAGACGGCTTGGTCGGGCTGGAGTTCCAATTCCGCGAGCAGGTCTTTGAGGCCGGAGATCTTGTCGATCTTGCCCTGGACGAGGTGTGGGATCTTGAGTTCCTTGGCTCGCACGGTGGTGGAGTCAGAGTGGCGTCCGGAAATCCATGCTAGGATGATGCCAGCTTCACGGAGGCGTGCGAGGCCGAGTCCGTCTATAATAGAGAAGCGCTTGGCTTCAGTGCCGTCAGAGTGGGTGTAGATCGTGCCATCGGTTAGGATACCGTCTACGTCCATGGCGAAGACTTTGATGGCGGACCAGTCAAGATAGGTGGAAGAAGAATTAGGCATTAAATTTTGGTCCAAGTGTTACACGAATGGGCCTGAATAAATTTCGATATAAATTTCCGTGAGATTAGCGAGATTCCTAGAGGGCCTATTCGGCTTCGATCCAGTCGATCATTTGACTGAGAATAGAATTGGTGCTCGGGCGGTAGCCAGCTTCCAGCTCGGAAGCAAAAGGGACTGGCATGTCCTGTGAGGTGATGCGTAGCGGCGGGGCTTCGAGATCGAAGAACTGACTCTCGGTGATACGGGCGATGAGTTCTGCGGCGAAGCCGACGTTGCGGCGGCTTTCCGTGATGACAACGAGGCGGCCAGTTTTTCGTACCGATTCTTGGACACGTTCGAGCTTGAGCGGGTTGAGGGCACGGAGGTCCCATAGTTCGCAGCTAACGTCGTATTCTTTTTCTAGATACTGGACTGCGTCGTTAGCCCAGAGGGTCATTTCTCCGTAGGTGACTACCGTAGCGAAGTCGCCTTGGCGGCGGAGAGCGGGTTGCCAAACGTCTTTGTAATTCGGGTTGAACCTAATGGGTGCCTTGAGGAGGTTGTAGAGGTTCTTATGCTCGAAAAAGATGACGGGGTTGTCGTCTTCGTAGGCGGCTAGCATGGCGTCGTGGGCATCCTGCGGTGTGCTCGGGTAGAGGAGCTTCAGGCCTGGAATGTGCAGGTAAAGCGCTTCTAGGTCCTGAGAGTGAAATGAACCGAAAGTGAGGCCACCGCCACAGGGGAAGCGGAATACCATGGGAGCCTTGGCTCCTGAGCGGAAGTGGTAAGTGGCCGCATTGAGAGTGATCTGGGTAGTGGCGTCAGTCGCGAAGTCGGCGAATTGGAATTCGACGATGGGGCGGTGTCCATTGATGGCTTGGCCAGTGGCGAAGCCTACCATGGCGGATTCGCAGATTGGTGTATTGAGAACGCGGGTACGGCCGTATTTCTTAAAGAGGTTTTTGGTAACTTTGAAGGGACCGCCGTAGTCGGCAATGTCTTGGCCCATGATGAGCGATTCGGGAGAGTCGGCGAGGATGCGGTCGAGCGCCTTGTTTATGGCGAGGGCGAAGGTGAGGGGCGGGGAAGCTGAGGTCTCGGGTTCCGTCTTCCAAGTTACCGGTGTAGTAGTGGGAGCGAAGACATCTTCGATGAGACCGTCGGGTTCGCACTTGGGGAGCTTGAGGGCTTGGTTGACGGTGGCGTTGACGAAGGCCTTGAGCTCGGCTTCTTCGGTTTCGATCCGTTCTGCGTAGCCTTTTTCAACCAGGCGGACACGGAGGTTTTTAAGGCAATCTTCGTTGTGCCATTTTTGGGTGAGCTCGGGATCTATGTAGTCGAGCGTGTCGTAACCGGCGTGTCCGAGGAGGCGCAGGGTATGCACCTCGATGAGCATTGGGCGGCCGGTTTCACGGGTTTCGTCGATGGCGTCTTGGAAGACTTTGAGGTTTTCTTTGATGTTGGCGACGTCGAGTTCGATGCCTTTCATGCCATAGCCTTGGGCGCGGTCGACGAGCTTGCCGGTGAATTGCTCATGGAGCGGGGTGGAGTAGGCGTAATTGTTGTTCTCGACGACGAAGATGACGGGGATGTCGAGCACGGACGCGAGGTTCATGCTCTCGTGGATTTCTCCGGTAGAAGAACCGCCGTCGCCGAAGAATGTGATGCCGATGGCCTTGTGGCCTTTGCGCCTCTGGGAATCGGTGCCACCCATGACGTTGGATGACATTTTTCCGAGGTGGGAGATCATCGGGTAGGAGCGATTAGCGGGGTCGCCGTGGTGGGCATTTCCTTCGCGTCCTTTGGTAGGGGAGCCTGAGTTGCCGAGGAATTGGCAGACGTGGTCACCGAGATGGTCGGACCAGATGAGGTGCCCGGGCATGCCGCGATGGGTCCAAGAGACGCAGTCGATCTCTTTGTCCATCATAAGGGCGAGCGGGGCGACAAGGCCTTCGTTGCCGTCGGATACGGTGACGGTGCCTTTCATCTTCCCTTGGCGGTAGAGCTCGAAGATGCGCTGGTCGGTAAAGCGGCTGTAGGTCATCCAGCGATTCGCGAGGAGCAGATCCTCGTCGGTGGCGCCGGAGTCAGCAATGCGGAGATCGCGATCGAGCAGGATGCTCGGGGTTTCGGGGAAAGGGACCTTACTGCGTGCAACAGGCATTTAAAGGAGTGAGTGGTGAGTAGTGATGAAGGGAGTGGGAGCTCGCGGGCTCCGGGAAATTTAAGGCGTAGTGAAAGGGACGCATTGGGCGTCGGCAAGGGCATCTTTGATCTCATCAAGGGAATCGATGAAGGTAACCTCTGGGTTGCCGTCCCAATTCCAGGTTTTGCCGAGGATGTAGTGGTCGATGACGGGCTCGCCAACGGCGTCGTGGCGGAAGGATAGTTGGTCGGAAGTGGAGGAAAGCATCTGGGCGACCATGCCGTCGGGTGCGTCGAGGGTGTGGACGCAAAGGTATTTATTCTCGCCGGTGCGGTAGAGTGTGGTGGGAACCATTTTCCAAGCCGGTGTCGGCGTTTGAATGGTGGTGGTGCGAGTAACGGCTTGGGTCTCGTTGGCCTCGTTATTGAGGTTCGGAGGAGTCTCTTCGAACTCGGATGATGAAGGAGCTTGGTTGCAGGAGGCGAGGATTAGCATAGCGAGCGACAGCAGGCTTGCTAGGTGCCATGGGGCTTTGTCGCCCTTGTTTCTGCATCGTGGATGCGGGCTAACGCTGTGCCCCACGGGATGCGCCTTAGGCGTCGATTTCTTGAAAGCGGCTGATGGCGATTTCGATTTCATCCATGATCTCGTCATTGAGTGTATCGAGAATGTCCAAGGCCTTGAGGTTTTGTTCCAATTGCTCGGGGCGGGAAGCTCCGAGAATGACAGAGCTTACGTTGGGATTTTTGAGCAACCAGGCGATGCTAAGCTGTGGCAGGTTGGCTCCGAGCTTTTGGGCGATAGCGGTGAGCTCTTGCAGAACTTTGATACCGCCTTGGGCTTGCAGACGTGTGAGCTTTTCCTGCATCCAATCGAATTGGGTGTGGGCAAGTCGGGAATCGGTGGGGATGCCGTCGTTGTATTTACCGGTCAATATGCCTCCCGCGAGGGGAGAAAAGGTCGTGGCGCCGAGTCCGATTTGGGAGTAAAGCCGGGCGTATTCGACCTCGAAGCGATGGCGCTTGAGCAAGTTGTACTCGGGTTGCTCCATGGTCGGCGGCGTCAGGTGGTTCTGCCGGGCGATGGAATAGGCCTCCATTATTTCCGTGGCGGACCACTCGGAGGTTCCCCAGTAGAGGATCTTGCCCTGCTGGATGAGTACGTCCATGGCGCGGACGGTTTCTTCGATAGGGGTGTCGGGATCGGGTCGGTGGCAGTAGTAAAGGTCGAGGTAGTCAACTCTCAAGCGCTTAAGGGCAGCTTCGCAGGCTTCGATGACGTGCTTTTTCGAGAGGCCGATTTGATTGGGTTTGTCGCCTCCCCAAAAGACTTTTGATGAGACGACGAAGGTGTCGCGGGCCCAGCCAGCCTTGGCGATGGCAGAACCCATGACTTCCTCGGACTGGCCGTTGGCGTAGCCCTCAGCGTTGTCGAAGAAGTTGATCCCGGAGTCGTAGGCAAGCTGAAGGCAAGCTTCGGCGGTCTTATTGGATGCTTGGTCTCCGAACGTGACCCATGATCCGAAGGATAGGGTGCTGACTTGAAGGCCGGATTTGCCGAGGCGTCGGTATTGCATGGTTTTGGTGGGGTAGGGACGAGGTGAAACTCGTCCCTCAAATAATTAGAGCGACGGATTGTCGATCTTGTCGATGCGGGGTTGGTGGCGACCGCCTTCGAATTCGGTGTTGAGCCATGTATCCACAATGTGGAGCGCATCCTCTTGATTGACGGTCCGCTCGCCGATTGAGAGGACGTTACCGTCATTGTGGGAGCGGTTCCAGATGGCGATTTGCTCGTTCCAGCAGAGGCCGCAGCGCACGCCCTTGACTCGGTTGGCTACGATGGCTTCTCCGTTGCCGGAGCCGCCAAGTACGATGCCACGATCGTAGCGGCCAGCGGCGACTGCTTCGGCGACAGGACGGATAAAATCAGGGTAATCGCAGGACTCTGCGGAGTTTGTTCCGAAGTCCTTGACGGTGTAGCCCTTGCCCTCGAGATAGGCGATGATGGCTTGCTTGTAAGTGTAGCCGGCGTGGTCGGAGCCGATTGCAACGGTGAGTTTGCTCATGGTGGGGCGGTGTTTATGGTGAGGGAAGCGGAGGTTCAAACCTAAAAGGGAAGTGTAGTTTGCAAAGGTCGCGACCGAATCGCAAATCTCATTATGATTTGTTGGACTAGTACTTGCGGCCGTTACGGGCCGATGGTAGTCTCGCTAATTCCTGGTCTTTTTGAAGTATGAAGTATTTAGCAAGAAACCGAATTCCCAGTTTCTTTCGTGTACACGGTTTAGTCGTTACCATCTCGTTTCTCACTCGAGCGCTTCTCGGTCAGTCTCAGGTTTTGGTTTCATACGAAGACGAGATGTTGCCCGTGGTGGCGATGAGTGGGGCGACTCCTTTAGTCGAGGTTTCAGGAGAGCGATTAATGGTGCCGGATGCGTTTGTGCGGGTAGAGAATGGCAACGAGTTTACGGATGGTTCAATCGAAGTTCTCGAGCACGATGCTCTCATGGGACAGGATTATGGATCTGCCCTAGGGGGCTTTTTCTTCCGTTTCGTGGCGACGGTTCGGGCGGAAAGGGATTTCGAGGATTGTTTTATTCTTTTCGCCATCACTCCGGAAAAAGGCGAGAATACCTATCTGCTTCGAGAAATTCCAGATATCAATACGAAGGGGACGGAACGGATTCTGATCACCTTGCCAGTCAACCCAGGATTTGGAGGTGGAGCATTCGGATATAAAATCTTTTCGAAAGGCCAAGAGATCCGTCGCTACGAACCGGATGATCCGATCATTGTGGATGGCACAAGCCGAGGTTCAACCTCGAGTGATGATTCTGTAAGGAGATCGTCGGATGCGTCCGGTCCGGTCGAACCCGCCGGAGTACTACAGGCGCGATTGTTGGATTTTCCGAAATCGCTCATGGGTAAAGCGGGAGGCGGATACGCGTCGGCGATTTATTCCATCGACCAAGAGGGACGGGTGATCGAGATCATTGACTTTGCCGCGGATCATGTGGAATTCATTCCAGAGGTTTGGAAGACTGTAGTCGAAACGCGATACGAAGCGGGAACCTACCAAGGAGAGCCCTTGGTGACGACCGTACGCCAAAACTTCTTCTTCAATGAGTTTGCTCCTTTCTCGGAGGCTTTGGAGATGATTCCGTATCCGGAAATGAAGGACAGGGATGCCACGCCGGTCTATTCTCCTATCCCTGAAGTGAAAGTAGCCAAGAAGGTGGTTCTGAAAGTCGAGCTTTTGGTGAGCAAGCTGGGGCGAGTCGTGAACGCGAAGATCTTGGAGGGTGCTGAATCGCCCGCTGCCGATGAAACGCTTGAAGCCGTGACAGAATGGATTTTTCTACCGGCTGTCATCGAGGGCTATCCAACCGATCAAACGGTGACGATCCCGCTCTCTTTCGGGATTAAGGGATAGTCGAGTAGTTCTGACCAGTTTTGCCAGTGCCGTACGCGGTTCCTCTGACTTCGACCTGAAGGTTTTCGCCTGCTGTGTAATCGATTTTAACAGGTCCACTTTTCTCGATAGGCTCTCTCTGTCCGGCTACCATTGGGAAATAATCGAGCAGCACGCGACCGGTATTTCTCTCTGTGACGGATACGCGAACGTCGCCGGTGGCAATGAGAACGATCGATTCCGTGGCCTGAGATGGGGCGTTATTGTTCGCAGAGGGGCTGGAGGTTGTTTGCTGGGTCGGGACGAGACCTGTGGAGTTTGTAGCGACAGTGTCGTCAATCCCGCCGCTGGTGAGGGTGCGGAATAGCCAAATGATTACGAGGAGTAGCATCATAGCGATAGCTGCTACGATTCCAATTTTGATAGCTGCTTCCTTGTCGATTTTATCTAGGAAACCGAATCTTCCGGAATCGTCCTCATCAGTCTGCGACTTTTCTTCTTGGATCGAATTAGGCGCGGCAGTCTTGCTTTCCTCGCTTACGAGCGGTGTTTGCTGGAGTTCCATGCGGCCAAAGAACTCACGATGTTCGCGTTTGGCGGCTTTCGCCTCCCCGAGCAGTTCCGCGTTGTAGTCGGTGATAACCTTCTCGCTGCTGACCTTGAGGAAGTTGCAGTACGAGCGGAGAAATCCCCGCACGTAGATGTCAGGCACGTTTATCTGGAAATTGTTATTCTCGAAACTGTTGAGGTAATCACCGCGAATCTTCGTAGCTTCGGCCGCTTCGCGGATCGTGACACCCTTGCGCTTTCGCGCCTCTTCCAGTCTTTCGCCAATACTCTGCATCGGTTTCTGTGTTTAAACGGAATTTTTTGTAAAACAAGCCTCCATAGAAGAGAGATCGCATAAATCTCATGGAAGCAAGGATTTCGGCATTCTATTGTCAGTCGCCGCGGACGGGGTTTTACCCGAGAATGGATCTAGTAAGGCCAAACACTGCAGATTTCGTGCGTGATCTGATTCCAGTCTTGGAGGGCTAAACACTTTTCCGATTAGGCAATTGCGGTTTGGTGAAGCGTAACCGAACCATCCGAATTGGCACGTGAATCGCCGATTGATAGGATTGTGACCAACGTCTAGCTGTATTGGAAAAATAAGGACGAGACCCATGGCGGGATCAAGGAGGCAGAACTGAGCGTCGGGTCCCTTGCCTCAGGGTTGGCACAAGAAAAGAGCCAAGCGAATATCGCTTGGCTCAAAAGGAGTTTAGGGCGTGCCCTCTTATTTCTTGCGGCTGCGGAATCCAGCGAGTGCGAGAACACCAGCTCCCAAGAGAGCTAGGGTAGAACCCGAGTCAGGAACCGACGAAGGGGGAGTGTTGGGCGGGCCGGAGGGTGGAGGCGCGTCGCAATTTGCTCCAAAGAAGGAGATGTGAGACCAACCGTTCCCGTTTCCTGGAGCGTTGATTTGGCCCATTCCCATCATTTCTTTACCGCTTAGCACTTCGTAGAAGTTGATCGCGCTGGATTGGCTTCCCATGACTGAGTACAGTCCGAAACCGGTTCCAACGAGGTTCCAAGTGATGTCTGCGATGGCGTTTCCTTGTCCTCCGCTCGTGTTAACACTGAAGTTTGCCCCAGTTACACCGGAAGCAAGGCTACTCCAATTGCCACCAGTCCACTTTGCTATCAAAACGAGATCGCATTCCAGATCTGAAAATGCAGGCAGTGCATTTACGTAGCCTTCAGTCTGGGGGTCGCCTTGGGAACCAGGGCTGTAACTGCCTTGGATTAAGGTTAAGCGGTTTTCGGTGGGAATCGCGTGGAGGTTAACAATCGCTGTTAAGGCCAGCGCTGCTGAGAAAATAAGTCTTTTCATTGTACGGGTGGTGTTTGCGTTTCTATCGTTTGGGCTGATCAGCCCAAGATTAACACCCTTAATGCATCGAGCGCGCCACCCTTAAGGCAGTATCTTTGTCAGATCTTTATCTCGTTGATTTGTAATAGATTACAAATTTAGCGGTTATTCTCACTCACCGAGAGTTGTAAGCGATGACGACAAACGTGAAGCTGAAATCCCGATTTTTTCTCTTAAGTCATAGCAGATGTGTAACTTATGGGAGCGAATCAGTGGTTTCGGTTCTGTAAGCTTATTTGACAGCTAACGAGGGACTCGTCACATCGAGTCGAGATCTACGAGAATCTCTCGGGGACTGGAGCCGTTTTCCGGACCGACGATGCCGCGGTCTTCGAGCTGGTCCATGAGGTTGGCTGCCCGATTGTAACCGATTCTGAGGCGGCGTTGCAGCATGGAGGTCGAAGCTCGCTTGGTGGAGCGTAGGACGTCGATGGCTTTTGAAAAGAGCTCGTCTCCGCCGTCGCCGTCGTCCCCACCGCCAGAGAGGTCGAGCTCGTCGCCCGCTTCGATTTGCTTCTGCACCTCTTCCGCGAACTTTGGCGGTCCGTTCGCTTTGAGGAATTCTACGATATCGGCGATTTCCTCGTCGGACACGAAGGCGCCTTGGGAGCGAATGAGTCGGGATGAACCGGGAGGTGAGAAGAGCATGTCACCGCGACCGATAAGCTGCTCCGCTCCGCCGCCGTCGAGAATGGTGCGCGAGTCGATCTTGGATGATACCTGGAAGGAAATACGGCAAGGCAGGTTGGCCTTGATGACTCCGGTGATGACGTTGACCGAAGGACGCTGAGTGGCGAGCACGAGGTGGATACCGGCGGCACGGGCCAACTGGGCGAGACGGGCGATACCGGTTTCGATGTCGGCCGGGGCGACCATCATGAGGTCGGCCAGCTCGTCCACGATACAAACGATGTAGGGAAGCTTGTCGGGGATTTCGTCGAGAACGCCGTCGTCGCGGGGGACCTTGATCTCCAGCTCGCTCTGCAGCTCGTCTTCGAGTTTCTCTTCTTCGGACTTTTCCTTTTCGGGTTTCTTGCGTCCGTTGAAGCCGGCGATGTTACGCACGCCTACCTTGGCGAACATTTCGTAGCGGGACTCCATTTCGTTAAGCAACCACTTGAGAGCTCCCGGCACTTTCTTCGGGTCGGTTACGACCGGAATCAGCATGTGGGGCAGGGAGTTGAATACCTTCATTTCCACGATCTTGGGGTCGACCATGATGAAGCGCAGGTTCTCTGGGCTCGAATGGAAGAGCAGGGAGGTAATGATGGCGTTGATACAAACCGTCTTACCCGCTCCGGTGGCACCCGCGATGAGCAAGTGAGGCATCTTCGTAAGGTCGGAGATGATCGGTTTTCCGGATACGTCGCGCCCAAGAGCGATGGGGATTTCAGCCTTGGATTTGACCCAGTCTTCCGACTCGAGAATTTCGCGAATGCCGACTGGCATGGGGACTTGGTTCGGCACTTCGATACCTACGCAGCCTTTGCCCGGCACAGGGGCGAGAATTCGTACGGAGACGGCTCGCATCCCGAGGGCGATATTCTTGTCGAGGTTGGAAATCTTTTCTACGCGTACACCCGGAGCAGGGTACACCTCGTAACGCGTGATGACCGGGCCGATGTGAATTTCACCCATGGTGACGTCGACGCCGAATTCCTTCAGCGTTTGCTTGAGGCGTTCCGCGTTCTCAGTGTGTTCTTCCTCCGAATTTGCCCCTTCGGGAGCTTCCAGTTCAGCGAGTATATCGAGCTTTGGGAATGTGTAGTTGCCGGTGCTGACTGGTAGCGTGGCAGAGCGGGCTTTCTTTGTTTTCTCTGGGGCGACGAATTTGAGGACTTCGCCAAGTGTCTTTTTCTTGGGTTCTTGCTCTTCCGGCTCAGGTTGAGCCACGGCTTTCTTTTTAGCGGGGATGTTGATCTTTATCCTCGGCTCCGGGTCTATCTCTGACTCTGAGGATTTCTTGCCCTTGGCCTCGCGAATGAGGGCTTTGGTGGCTTCGCGGTCCTCTTGGGCAAGGCGTTTGGCTTCGGCCTTCTCCTCCTTGAGTCGTTGCTTTTCCTCTTGGGCTGCTATCTTGGCGAGCTTCCTTGCCTCGCGACGTTCTTCGGCCGCGGCGGCACGGCGCTCGCGCCACTCGGAGAAGGAGTGCCTAAAGAACTCGCCCGATTCCGGCAGGCTCGGGAAGACGATCATGGTCAAGCAAGCCAAGTAGATAGCCCCAAGGATGACGGCAGATCCGACTGTGCCGAGGTAAACGTGCAGCAGGTTGTTGTAGAGCAAGTTCCCCACGGCGCCGCCTGTGCCGGTTACGTAGACTTCAGGATTCGAAAAAGTAGCGCCGGTGGCTGTAAAAAGGCCGGACCCGGTGATCATGGCCAATAGCATGACGCCGGTGAGGATGAGCTTGTTTCGTCTATCTCGTGCGAGGAAAGCCCCTCCTAGCCAGCCGACGAAGAGAGGGACGAACCAGGACATCCGTCCAAAGGCGGCAATCAGCAGCTCGGCGGATTCGGCTCCTAGGATGCCGATCATGTTATTTTCGTTTGGATTCGTGGATCCTACCGACCGTCCGAAGGAGACTTGGTAAGGTGTGTAGTCGCCGAGGGCGAGTGCCAGCAGTACAGCTATTAGAAAGCACAGCCCAGCCCAGACGAAGCGGCTTTTCATGCTCGCTTGCTTGATGTCGGATTCAGGTTCTTTGGTCGAAGTTCGCTTTTTCGCCATTGGGAGGAGAGAAGGAGGATATTGTAGGGCCGTAGGCTGGCGCTGGTCTTTTATGTGGAGTCGAGAAGATGGGATTGGTTCGGCTTTGCAATTAAACTCTTTTCGCGAGAGCACAACGGATTGATTTGTTGGAAGGGGGCTTGGATGCGGATTCTAGAGAAAGAGGCGAGCGAAATTGAGATTGTTGGCGGCTTCCCGGGACTTTGTTGGCTCGCAGGGATTTACTGCTTGTTTCGACAGGGTAGCGGGGCTTTGGTTTTGATCCAGAACCACCTTTATTATGTCAGCACCAATTTTCTTCAAACCGATCTACCAAGAACGCGTCTGGGGCGCCCGAAACTTGAGCGAGGCTCTGGGGAGGGATCTGCCTGACGGAAAAGTTATAGGCGAGGCCTGGGAAGTGGTCGACCGGCCGGAAGCCCAGTCGGTCGTCGCGAGCGGTGAATTTGAGGGAAAGACGATACGGGAGCTCATTTCCGAGAATGCGACAGCGATAATGGGAGAAGGTTACGATCCGCAGCGTCCCTTTCCGATTTTGGTAAAATGGCTCGATTGCGCGGACCGGCTCAGCCTGCAGGTGCATCCGCCAGCGAAGGTAGCTCCCCGACTGAAGGGCGAACCGAAGACTGAGAATTGGTACATCGCGGACTCCAAGCCCGGCTCGTCTCTGATTGTGGGCCTCAAAGAAGGGGCGACTCGCGAGGAGTTTGAGCGTCGCTTGGAAGATGGCTCGCTCGAGGAATGCATCCATCGGTTCAAGGTGGAGCCGGGCGACTCTATCTTGGTAGAGAGCGGCCGTTTGCACGCGATTGACGCGGGCAATTTGATTTTGGAGATCCAGCAAAACTCGGACACGACCTACCGGGTTTACGACTGGGGACGCGTTGGCCTAGACGGCCAGCCTCGCCAGCTCCATATAGAGGAATCGCTAGCCAGCATCGAGTGGAACGACTTTGAACCGAGCGCTATGAAGACAGCCGGGGAAGAGGTGGTATTGGCAGATTGTGAGGAGTTTCGACTAGTGAAGTACACGCTCAGTGATGAACAGAGCGTTGTCACCATGGCTGCGGGGGAAGGGCGTTTGCTCAGTCCAGTGGAAGGAGAAGTTTTGGCAAATGGAGTTGGCGTGACGCGCGGCGACAATGTTTTGCTCAGCGCGGATTCCGACTGGGAGATCACCGGTGTACCCGGCGCGGCCTTTCTAGTGACCGAGCGTTTTGTTTAGAAGCCTCAGAAATGTGATTGCCCGCAGATGTCTCCGTTCTCAGATGGAGGTGGGATTTGCGCGACTGCTGTGATTGAATCCCATCACTGATGAGAATTCGAAATTGTCCGATGCCCATTAAGCGAGGGGGGATCATGAAATCCGCCTTGGCTATGCTGACGGTGCTGAGCGCGGGTGGAGTGCTTGGTTGGATGTTGCTGATGCCGGGAGCTGTTCAGCTAGAAATAGAAACTCGCACCGGTTTCCCCGCGTCGGCGGATTCGATGGCGGTTAATCCGTTAGGCGGCCTTACTCTTAATGGGAAGAATTTGGTTGTCGGAAATCCCGGAACCTACGGGGGGGGGGACGCGATGCTAGAGATCAAGAGCATATCTGGGAGTGCAAGCTTGCCCTCCTTGATGCGTGGCGAGATTTGGATCAACGAATTGGAAATGCACATCACTCGGGCGACCCTCGTGGTGAACGAGAATGGAAGACTTAATTTGGACGCCTTTGCCAGCCGGCTCTTCTCCGATCCCGTCACCGGCACTCCGCTGCCTTTTTACGCGGAAAATGTGCGGCTTTTGATTGATGAGGTCGTGTTTATCGATCAGAGCGCGTTTATGCCAACGCGTCGGGAGATGAGAGTCTCTTTGCCATCCGAACGGGCTGGTCTAGAGAACTCGCGTGATATCTTCGGACCTTTATTCGACTTGGCGAAGGGTGTCGGTTCACTTCCGATCCGCTAAGTTGAGATAATCGAAGATCCCTTAAGGGAAAAAGAGGTGCACTCCTCACTGTACGATAGGGACTACTCGGTGTTTGGTAACTCAATTTGATGTGGTAATCTACTGCATTGAGGAGTCCCGAGTCAGGTGCGAGCGAGGGAGTCGAATTTTCTGTAAGCACCTTGCCCGGCGATCGGGCTGCTTCGATCTCATGCCAAGAATCCGCTCACTCAACCGAACCCAAATTGCCGTGGTGCTTGGTCAGGTACTCTCGTTCCTGCTCATCATTACCTTTATTTTTGCGAACCAACGTTACGATTTTCTAGCGAGCATCGGAGCTGAGAATACTTCGATTTCGCTCAAGTCCGCCTATGTCTCTGCCTGTTTGGTCGGGTTGGTCGGAGCGTTTAGCGTTTGGATCACCCTACATTATCTTAGCAAGTCGAACGCTATGCGCGATATGGTGGTGGTTTGTGCCTGGACGCATCAGGTCAAGGTCGACGGGCGTTGGGTTTCATTCCGGGAATTCCTCAGCAAGCAGCTTGGTTATGCTGTATCTCATGGGATGTGCGATGCTAAGCTCCATGAATTGAGGTCCGAGGTGGAAAAGGACTGGCGGGGCAAAGAGCAGCCATTTGTGGACTCGAGCGAGCCGAAACCGCTCGGCATGAAACCGGTCGATAATAACCGCCCGACGGTTCGCAAACCCCGTTTATCCAAGACGTAATCGAGCTAAAACCTCCCTTGTTCGGAACCTTTCTTCTAAAAAGGGGCTCGACCTTGTCGAAAATCTCTTTGATTCCCGGAGGAACTGATCTAGAGAATCACAGTTTGGCTATGGAAAACGCTAAGGATACACCAGAAGTAGAAGAAAACGTAGACGCGCAGACCGAGGAGGCTAATGCTGAAAATGCAGAGGCTTCTGCGGAGGCAACTGATACTGCCCCTGAAGAGGTGGTTGAGGAGGCGACGGAAGTCGCTGAAGAGCCGAAGGAGTTGACGCTTGAGGAGCAACTCGAAGCCGCGAAGGCTGAAGCTGCTGAGAACTACAACAATTACCTGAGGTCGGTTGCCGACCTCGATACCTACCGTCGACGCGTCATGCGCGAGAAGGACGAACTCAAGCAGTTCGCGATTTCCGGCCTGCTGGAAGACTTCCTGCCGGTTTACGACAATCTCGGACTCGGTCTCATGTCGGCTGAGCAAACGACGGATCCGAAGGTCGTGGTGCAAGGTATCCAGATGGTGATGATGCAATTCAAGTCCTTGCTTGCGGACAACGGGATCGCAGAGGTTGCTCCGGCACCCGGCGACGATTTCGATCCGAACAAAGCGGAAGCCTTCCAGACGCAGCCCAGCGACGAGATCGAGGAGGGCAAGGTCCTTTCGCTCATGCGCAAGGGCTTCACGTTAAACGGACGCCTGATCCGCCCGGCTTCTGTCGTGGTGAGTGGCGGACCTGCGCAGGAAGACCAGTAATCGCTCCGTTAACAAGGGTACCAGGAGGATAAGCAACACTGTGAAAGAAGACTACTACGAACTCTTAGGCGCCAGCAAGCAAGCGACCCAAGACGAGCTCAAGAAGGCTTACCGCAAGATGGCGGTCAAGTACCACCCGGACAAGAACCCAGGAAATCACGAGGCTGAGGAGAACTTTAAGAAAGTCTCCGAAGCATACGAGGTACTCAAGGACGAACAGAAGCGGGCAGCGTACGATCGCTATGGCCATGCAGCCTTTAGCGGCGGCATGGGCGGTGGGGGAGGCGGAGCGTCCTCAGGAGGTCCTTTCCACGATCCTTTCGACATCTTCAGCGAGGTGTTCGGCGGCGGCGGTGGCGGTGGCAGCATCTTTGAAGAGTTTTTCGGTGGCGGCGGAGCTGGCGGAGGACGCGGACGCGGCGGCGCATCCCGTGGCTCCGATCTACGCTACGACCTCGAAATCGATTTGGAAGAGGCGGCCAAGGGGGTGGAAAAGGAAATATCCTTCCGCAAGCCCACCACCTGCAGCAAGTGCTCTGGCTCAGGTGCGGAACCGGGCAGCGGCGTGAAGACCTGTCCGACCTGTGCTGGCCATGGACAAGTGACAGCATCCAAGGGCTTCTTTTCGGTTCGGCAAACGTGTCCGACCTGTAATGGCAGCGGCCAGAAAGTTGAGAAACCATGCGGTAGCTGCGCGGGCGAAGGACGCGTAAACGAGACGACTAAGATCAAGGTCAAGGTACCGCCTGGCGTCGACACCGGTTCGAAGCTCCGCTCCGCGGGCAACGGGGAAGCTGGCTCGCACGGGGGTCCGACTGGTGATCTCTACATCGTCTTGCACGTTCGCGACCACGAGATCTTTGAACGCCAAGAGGAGAATCTCTATTGTGAGATCCCCATAAAGTTCACGTTGGCTACCCTCGGTGGTACTATCGAGGTCCCGACGCTTAGCGGCAAAGCAAGCCTCAAAATACCACCCGGTACCCAGTCTGGCACTACGTTCCGCCTGAAGGGTAAGGGGATGCCGAGCCTGCGTGGCGGTTTCTACGGCGACCAAATGGTACGCGTCAAAATCGAGGTGCCCAAGTCGTTGACCTCCGAGCAACGCGAGAAACTCGAAGAGTTTGCCCTAGCTTGTGGTGACGCAGAAGATGGCGACGAACCAAAAGGCTTCTTTGAAAAGGCGAAGAAGATCTTCGACTAAGTCGGATCTGGATCAAATTATTATCGACGCGGCATCCGTTATGGTTGCCGCGTCTTTGTTTATTTAGCGAGCGATATAGTAGTAGTAGTTTTGTATATCATGATCGAGGGCGTGTCGATCGACTGTTTGAAAACCAGCGTCCTTTACGAACAGGACGGTCAATCCCTCTCCCCATGCCGCACCGACTCCGAGTCCGTCTTGAGCGAGGGCTAATTGCGAGTTGGTCTGCAGCTTCCTTATTCGAACAGCCGGCAGCGATTAGCCGAGCGACTTCAATCTGGCGAGCGGTTAAAGCGGGGGGTGTCGTTGCTGGTGCCCTGGAATTCGCGGCGGTCGCGGGCGATATTTTGCACGAGAGTGCGGAGCGAGTGTTTCTTTGCGATTTCTTCTGCCACTTTCCTAGAGAGCAACGCTTCGCTTCCATTACCTGCCTGAGATTGAACGAACGCGAGTCGCCAGGGTGTCCACGCATGCTCGAAAGGAAGGCAGCATGCTGCGGTAGCCTTCACTTGCTTTCTTGAAAGGAGCGATTGCGAGACCTATCTTGCCGTGGAGCCAAGCGTCTTCGGCATTCGCAGCGAGAAGTCCGAATCTCGGTTCTGGCGATTCGTTGCGGCGAGAGATCGAGTTGAAAATATCGATACAAAGCGCGAGGTCATTGGGTCGGTTTTCCGATGAATGGTAGGCAGCTGCACAGAGAAGACCAGGGCGACGTCTTTGTGGTCGTCTGTCTCTTTCCAAAATCGAATGAGGCGGGCGAACGAGTCTTGGGGCTCGCTCTGACTGTTCGGTGTGGACTGCGTTAGCTCCCATCGCCCAGAGGTCGTAGAATTCGAATACGCGACTGCCGTGAATACGATTGAAACGAAGGGCTTCGTCGAGTTGAGGGTGGATGTCGTGATGGCTTGTCTGCAAAGATTGGATACATTGTTTAATGCACTAGAAGTTCCCCTTCAACCTGCAAGTTCTCTACAGCTTCGTGGATGGCGGAAAGGCTTTCCTCGTATTGGCCTAGTCCGAAAACGTTTACGAAACGCAGGTGAGGCAAGCTTGAGTACCACCCTTTTGATCGAGAGAGCGGCAGGTTCTGAGTCGCGGTAGGCTTCGTATTTGGAAGCGTATTCGTTGACGTTTGCTTGGTGCCGATAAGCATTCGTTATTTGCTCTGGCATATCTTTTTTGATTGCGAGTGCGAGTGCCTCTCGGAGCAGTTTGTTGGCTTCTTCGATGCGTCCGAGAATAGCGGTCAGCATAGCCGCGTAGGCCAAGGCATCGCTGAAAAGGGGCCAATCCTCCTCACCCTTGGTGGACTTGCGAACAATCTTAAGATTGTATAATGCATCGCGAAGATGGAGGGCGTCGCTTTGGGCCTGCGCGAGACGTCGGTTGAGCTTCGGTGTACTGTTGGGCTTTGAGGTAGAGAATGGCGGTCTCGGCACGTGGCGCGTCTAGCGCGGCGTAGGTCTCTGCGAGGGTTGAGGTGCTGGATACGGTTGTGATTATGCCGTAAGAGAGGTTCGTAACAGTGCTTCTCCAAGAGTTTAGTTGAGGGCGACCAAGAGGTATGTCGGGCACGTGGGTGGTGGATTGGCGCAGGCTATGCAAGTCGGGGCAGCGAAATGATTAAGAAAATAGCGAACGAAACTGAAGGAGGTGTAGAGGTCAGCGAAAACGGAGAGTCGCCACCACCGCCTTACAATTTGAAACTGGATCCAGACAACGCGACGAGTCCTCTCAAATTTGAAGAACGATTGGAGGAAGGGCGGGAGCATTTTTTCCCCGAGGGTGGCCCTGAGGATCCCCCTGTCCGTGACTTCGAAAAAGAGTACGACTTTAAAGCGGAATCGAGCACCAAGGGTATCGGATAGTATGTTGCTTTCTAGTGCGTAAAGACGTTTGAAAATTGCACTCTGCAATAAGCGAATACGCGCCGCCTCGCAGTTTGCAATGTTGACTCGATTAGTAGTGAGGAGGATGTGGAACTATGAGAATTGCATCTAGCGAAACCCATTCCAAGCCGGCTACTAATAACCATCGAAAGAGAGGAAATTTTTAGTGATGAAAAAGCAATTACGGAGCAAAGGGCGTGAATATTTGAACGAAATGAACGAACAGAGCGGACCTTGCCTGACGGTTTCTCTGGAATGTGATGGTGGCGGAAAAAACTCTCAAATCCACAGGGATCGATTGCGTCGTGAATCGGTTCACATTTCAAAAGAGTCGGGCGCAGCCCCTGCGATTCGAACCATCCTTGCCAAGCTTGAATCGTTGGTCCACGACCGAGAGATGTGGGGAGGGGAATACCAAGGTGTATGTATCCATATTTCGGAACAGGTAACTCGTTTTTTGAAATTGCCTTACCCGCCGGTCGAAAAAGCGACGATCGAAGATTATTTCAGTATCCGACCTGCCGCAGATGCGATTGCGGCGCTAAGCGAATGGTTGGCTTTAGACGTTAGCTTGAAAGCTCCTCGCCTTTTTCGTTTTGATGGCGAGAGTGCTCGCCCTCTGAAGGATGTAGAGCTGCCGAGCAGCGTCAGGAGCTTTTCGGAAAATGGTGCTCTCGACAATGGGCAGAAAGCTCACGTTCGCAGTTCGAATGAGGGGGGTGCTCCTCACATGGTGAATCAGGGGATGAACGCCGCTAAGTCCCCTAGAGAGCTGAACGAAACGATCTTTATGAGAGAGATTGCCCATGCGCTAAACGATTTTCCTGAATCAAAAGAACTTCCTCTTGTAGTAATTGGTGATAAGCGGGTCGTGGCAGAGTTTTTGGATACATATAGCCACTCAGGCGGGGAAGTTGTTCGAGTAAGCAACGTGGAGGCACATCCGAGTCCTCGCCAAATTTCGAAAGTTTGCAGCGAGATTGCCTGGGAAGAACAACAGCGCCGTAAAGCGCAAGTGCTTGAGACAATTGAAGAGATGCGCTCTCGCGAAGGAATTTTCTCCAATAATGTCAGAGAGGTTTACGAGGCAGCCAAACAGGGTCGCATATCCGCTGCTGTACTCGCTTGCGATGACGACATTTGGTGCCGCATAGGCAAGGATGAGAGGCCTAAGTCCGCGAGTTCGGACGACGAAGACGCGTTCGAAGCCTTAGACCGCATTTATCTGGAAACGCTTCTCAAGGATGGCGATGCGATAGTAATGCCGGAAAGTGAGATTCCTGGGGGTAAGAGCGTAGCCGCGGTATTCAAGTGGTGAGGACGAGTTCTCAGGACTGAGAATGTCGCGACTCCACTTTGAGAGACAGGAATTTATTCGAAGTTCGTGTTTTCAAGGTTAACTCCGAGCTTCTCAGCGTATTCGCTAATTGCCTGCGGGGGGACCAATACTTTCCAGGTTGTATCGGGAAACTGGATAAGATCGAGTTTTACGGAATACGGAGAATCGAGATTCGAGGAGAAGAGCATGAAGACTTCTTTGGCTTCGTCGGTGATCTCTTTGTAAGCGGTTATTTGGGCGTGAGCCAAGGGAACTTGGTCGATGGTCATCATGGCCATCACGGTTTCGAGGTTGCCTTGTTCTTGGCGAACGGAGTTGGGTAGTTTTTCGAATAGTCGCTTCGCGAGGGATTCGCTTTCGGGCGAAAAGACGAGCGAGTCCTTCATTGTCTGAAGGTCGCCACTGGCGGCGGAGAATATGAGAGTTTCCACGCTTTCGTACGGGGTGGCGTAACCCTTATTACTCCATTGCTCGGGATCGAGTCCCTTGTGGTTGAGGGAGGAGGCGTCGGTGAAAGGTTGTTGTTCCTTTTTTCGTTGGGCAAGGACGTGCTCTCGTTTTTTCACACGCTCCTCGAGAGCGTTGATTTCTGCCTGTAATGAGTTGAGCGCAGCGGCTTCGCTTGGGTCTTTTTCGGGAATCGCTTCTTTTTTAACCTGTTGGTCTGGCGATTGTGGAATGCTTGTGTTGGCAGGACGTGAGTTCGAAGAATCGACGATTCGCGCAGCGAAACCGACAGCGACTGCAAGAGGGATGAGCCAAAAGGCCGAGGCGATACGAGGCGAAACCATCTAGAACCAGTTTTTTGTTTTAGGTTGTCCTTCGGCGGCGGAAGGGGTGAAGTGTATGGGGATTCGGACGTGGGTCTGGACGGCGGTTGAACCGATTCGGCCAGGCGTGAATTCGCTTTTTGCTACGGCTTTTAAGGCGCTTTCGGCGAAATCAGGGTGCGACGCTTTAAGCACTCGGAGGTCGCTGGTCTTTCCGTCTACTCCGAGAATGAACTCGACGACGGCCGAACCGGATTCTTGGGTCACTGCATGGGCAACTGGATAGTCCGGCATCATCATTGCCGTTGCTCGTGGTTTCATATCCAATTCTTTGATACTGTATACTTTTCCTCCCTGCGGTCTGCGGTGGTGCAGCTTTTGTATCTGGGATTCCACCTCCTTCAACCGTTGAGCCAGCACGGTGGCGTCTTGATCCAAGGCAGCATAGGCGATATCGATTTTGTCTAAGGTTCTAGTGGTCTCAGTGGGCTGGGGAACTTCCGTTTCCTCGTGAACGATAAGTAGCTGGGTGTCTTGGGCGACTGGATCCGCAGTCTCTGGGGTTGTTTGTTGTTCCAGCGCGAGTCCGGCTACGATAGTCGCCGCGGTCGCAACGAGGGGTAGTTTGAGAGCGGATACGAGTCCAACGGACGCTAGGCTTCCGATGTTCGCGAGGCTTACCGTTGCGACGCTTGTTGCCAGATGGGCGGGCAGGGAGCAACTGGCGTATCCGGTTAAGGCGGCGCTCAATGCAGTCGCAGTGGTGGCGATACCTCTTCCTTTGAAGCGGGTTTGGAGCTTGTCCAAGGCTCGGGAGACTTTCATGCGAGCGGCGTTTGGCTGCATGCCAAGACGTGTTCCGATGGTGTTGTAGTCCATCGATTCGAAGTAGCGGAGAAGGATGGCTTCCTGATCGGACTGCGGGAGTTGCTCGATGGATTCGTCGATGAACGCCTTCAGCTCCTCGCTTTCGTCGGAGACGGTTTTTTCGCTCATTTGTTCGTAGCGTCGTTCTTTTGCTGATTGGCGAGTCCGCGAGCGGACTATTTTGGCTGCGGTGAAACGGCTGGTCTTGAAGAGCCAGGCTTTCACGTTATCGTGGTGCAGGCTTTTGGCTTTGCGGGCGAGTTGGGCAAAAACGATCTGGCAGACGTCTTCCGCCAGTTGTGCATCGCCGCCGAGGCAGTTTTGAGCGACCGCGAAGACGATCTTTAGGTGCCGCTCGACGAGGAGAGTGAAAGCGGCTTCATCACATTTGGAATAAAAGCGACCGAGCAGTTCGAAATCGGATTCTTCTTGGAGAGGCATGGCTGAATAGGACTCTTATTTTAAGGGAGAGTGGTGCTAGAGTAGAGGTTTTGAGAGCTCTTGCACCCTATAATACCCGACGAGCCATTGAATCGCACACTGTCGCCGCAAAAATTATTTATTTTTCGGGGACATGATGAATCAGGCACGAAAAAGCCCGGATCGCGGGAGCGATCCGGGCTGGGGGAGATTGGGTTGTGTGTTCGCGAGCAAGCTCGCTCCTGCCTACTTGGTGGCGGCTTGCTCGAGGATCTGGTACATGCGGGCGACCATGTCCTTGGGGTCTTCCATGAGACCGGCGGCTACGAGGGCGTTGTCGAAGGACTGCTGGGCGATGAGCTTGGCGAGGCCTTCGTTGGATGCTCGCTGCGTATTCAGGTTTTTGATCAGCTCGTGGCGCGGGTTGATCTCGAAGAGCACTTCCATGGGCATGGGATTGTCTTGGCCCATCTGCTTCATCATGCGGCGCATCTGCGTGGACATGGCGTCGGGCGAGAGGGCCATGACTGGGCTGCTGACGAGGCGCTCGGAGACTTTGACTTCCTTGACGCGGTCGCCGATGGCGGTCTTGAGCCACTCGCAGAGGGCCTTGGCGTCGTCGTCTGAGAGAGCTTCGCCTTCGGGCTTGGGCGCGTCGTCGAGCTTGATGTCGCCTTGGTCCGCGGAGGTGAGCTCCTTTTCCTCGAAGGTGCCGAGGTTGGACATGACGTATTCGTCGATGGGCTCGTAGAGAAAGAGAACTTCGATGCCGCGGGCCTTGAAGCCTTCGAGGTAGGGGCCGGATTCGATGGACTCGCGGTTTTGACCGAGGATGTAGTAGATGGTCTTTTGCTCGTCCTTCATGCGGGAGACGTAGTCAGCGAGGCTGGTAGTCTTGCCCTTTTCGGTGACGGAGGACTCGAAGTAGAGGAGCTTGGCGAGGTCGTCGCGGTAGGTGAAGTCGGTGGCGACACCTTCCTTTATGTAGACGCCGAAGTTCTTGAAGAATTCCGCGTACTGCTCGGGACGCTTTTTGGCTTCTTCCTTGAGGAACTTGAGGTAGCGCTTGGTGATGACGCGGCTGAGCTTCTGGGTCAGGCCGTTGTCCTGCATCGTTTCGCGCGAGATGTTGAGCGGGAGGTCGGCGGAGTCGATGACGCCCTTGAGGAAGCGCAGCCATTCCGGGAGGAGCTCGGTCGGCTTGGAGTCGATGAGGACCTTGCGGCAGTGCAGGGCGACGCCAGGGTCGATGCGCGGGAAGCCGATGCGCTCCGGATTCGTCTTCGGGGTGAAGATGAGGGCCTTGATGTCGAGCGGGGCGTCTGCGGAGAAGTGCAGGCGGTAGTGTGGTTCGTCGAAGGCGTTGGCCTGGAACTTGTAGAACTCGGTGTATTCTTCGTCGGTGATTTCGGACTTGGAGCGGAGCCAGAGAGCGTTGACGGTGTTGATCTTCTCGTCGTTGAGCTTGATGGGGAACTGAACGAAGCTGGAGTAGCGCTTAATGATGTCCTTGATCGTATCGGCCTTTGCGTAGTCCTTGGAGTCGTCGTTCAGATGTATGACAATGCGGGCGCCCCGCTGTGTATCGTCGGACTCTTCGATTTCGTATGCTCCGACTCCGTCGGATGACCAAAGGTGGCCGGGCTCGTCTTTTTTCCAAGAGTGGGTGAAGACTTCGACCTTATTGGCGACCATGAATGCTGAGTAGAAACCTACGCCGAATTGGCCGATGAGGTCGGCGTTCTTCTCGCCGCCTTCTTTGAGGGCTTCGAGGAACTGTTTGGAGCCGGAGTGCGCGATGGTGCCGAGGTTTTCCACGAGCTCGTCGCGGGTCAGGCCGATACCATAATCCTGGATGGTGATGGTGTTGGCCTCCTCGTCGGTCTTGATGTTGATTTCAAGGTCGAGCTCGTCCTGGTGCACCTCCTTTTCAGTGATCTTCAGATGGCGTAGCTTCTCCAAGGCGTCGGACGCGTTGGAAATGAGTTCGCGGACGAAGATCTCCTTTTCGGTGTAGAGGCTGTGGATAACGATATCCAGCAGTTGCTTGATCTCAGCTTTGAATTCGTGCTTTTCAGTGTTTTGTGCGCTCATGATTAGATTTGCTAAGTGCTTAGTAAATTTAAGGGGATAATTGGCTAATCTACCGAGAGCAGGCTTCAAGCAGTAATTTGTTTCAGTTCCGGTATAAGGTAAGGACTCTGGAATGCCTCCGAGGTCGATATTCTGAATCTTGCATATTTCTTGCGCGGGCCGCGCATGCAGTTGGATGAGGGCCTCGTTAGGTGGGCGAAGCGGATTGTTTCGCTTTTAGCTCGGATGAAGGCACTTGCACTTAGACTAACAGGTATTGGAGCCATGGTGCTCTGTTTTTCGCTTTGGATGTACGGAGGAGCGCAGGTCGGCTTTTACAAGACCTTCTACCGGGTGGAAAAGTTCGATCCGATCATGGAGCTGAGCTACACCGAGGAGGTGAAAGCGTTCCTTCCCGGCGTCGAGACGCTCGCTTTGGGCTTTTGCGCTTTTGCTGCCCTGACAAGCATCAGTGCATTCATCGACCGCAAGAAGTCGTCCGCTCAGGTGTAACCACTTTTTCAACACCAAGATATAAATATGAAGAAATCCATCCTTAGTTTCGTTGCCACTGCTGCCTTTGGCTTCGCTCCGATCGTCAATGCGATCGAGTTCGATCTCGAAGATCCCAAAGGGGTCAACAATATCGTCTTTTTGCTCGATGCTCCGCTTGAGTCCATCAACGGGACCGCGACGGGAATCACTGGCTCGGTTTCCTTCGACCCCGCCAAACCAGAGGAAACCGTGGGGAATGTCGTGGTCGCTGTGGATTCTCTCTCGGTGGCGAACCCTACGATGGTTGAGCACATGATGGGTGGAAAGTGGCTGGCTGCTGACAAGCATCCGACAATCAATTTTGAAATGAAGGGGCTGAGCGATGTCTCGCAAGATGGTACCAAGGTCGAAGGCATGGCTCACGGAGTGATGACGATCAAGGGCGTGAGCAAGGAGATCAAGGTTCCTGTTTCATTGTCCTATCTCGAGGGGAAGCTAGCGGATCGTCAGCGCACTCCAGGTGACATCCTCGTCATTCGCTCGGAGTTCTCGGTTAAGCGCTCTGATTTCGGAGTGAATCCGGGAGATTCGGAGGACAAGGTTGCCGATGAGATTGAGCTCCGTCTCAGCTTAGGTGGTTTTGCACCTTACTGATAGGTTTTGTTTTAGTCGTAAGCTCAGCATGGGAAGTACGGCTCCTGTGCTGGGAATACAAATACGCCCGTCGCTTTCCAATGAAGGCGGCAGGCGTTTTTGCAATTATTTTTGAAGCAATCGCTAACGGACTATTGAAGCAAGTCGCCGATGCTATCTTCGCCCTGCACGATGAGGCGGTCGATGATATCCACGATCAGATTGACCTTCGGCTTGGTGCCCCAACCATTCGCTCCCACGGCTTTGCACTTAGCGATCATTTGATCGTTGATGAGTGAAGAGAAGACGATGACGGGAGTATCGAGCTTGAACTCGTGCTTCACGTTTTTGCAGAAAGTGAGTCCATCCATGACTGGCATTTCGATGTCAGTGAGAATGAGATCGTAATAGTCCGAGAACGGTTTTCCGCTCTCCTGCGATTCCGCGTGGGCGGCTGCGACTTTATCCAGCGCATCTTTACCGGTGGTCGCTAGGTCGACATTGGTGAACCCGACGTCCATCAACTGATTGTGTACCATCTTGCGGATCATTGCAGAGTCTTCCGCGAACAGGATCTTGATGTGGTCGCGCGGCTTGAATTCCTGCTCGATCTTAGCGATTTGGCTGTGATTGATCGACATGCCGAGGCGCGGGTTGATCAAAGTGAGGATATACTCGAGGTCGAGAATGAGGATCAGGCGATCTTCAAGCCGGATGATGCCGTTCACGTACGGATTTTCTTGTGCGAAATTGGAACTGATGGGTTCGAAGCTCTTCCACGATACGCGGTGGATGCGTTCGGCTCCATCTATGGCGAATGCGACGATCTGATCGTTGAACTGCGTCACCAGCATAAGGGCGCGGCTTGGATCTGGCTCTTCGTCGTAGATGCCGAGGATCGCGCGGAGGTCGATCACCATGATGGGCTGACCTCGGAAAGTGATGCTGCCGAGCACGCCGTTTGGCGGGCAGTCTGCGCGGGTGATCTTTAGCTGCTCTCGCTGGACGATCTGGTTTACCTTGGCGACGTTAACGCCGTAGTGTTGGCCAGCTAGGTTAAACTCGAAGACTTCTACTTCGTTGGTCCCGACCTCGAGGAGGATATCGGTCTTGGTGCTAGCCTTCGTTAGGGTGCTTTGCTGTGACATGTGCGATCGGTCGTTTCGTTGCTTTGGTCCACTACTGGTTGGTACTTTATACAGGAAGAGAGCTTGATGAGGGCTTTTACCGTCAGTTATCGGTCTGGCCGGCTTGTCCCTTGAGAGGTCTCGAGGCTTTTTTGGTTAAAAAAACTTAAGCATGATCTAAGTAGGAACCCTCAACTGGAGAAGGAGCGTCATCGCGCAAAAAGCCCGCCTCCGGAGAAGCGGGCTGAAATTGGGAATTTGGCAGAAACGCCGCGTCTTCCGCTACTACTTGTCAGGCGTATCAATATCGAAACCGTGTACTTTCTCTTCCTCGCCTTCAGTGGTGAGGACTTTCCAGATGCACCAGCTGAAGAGCGTAACTACAGAACCGATGGATAGGACCATTATGATGAGGCCGCCGATTGTCATGTCACTGTTCCTCCTTTTTTGGTTTGGATTGCTTTGAAAAGGCTCCGCCCGCTGTGAGCAAGAGGAGGAAGCCCGCCGTGAGAGTTATGAGCCCCACACTGTACCATGCTGTTTTGTTTGGCTCGATGAAGAGGTCCACGATGTAGGAGCTGTAGTTTCTTCCTTCATCGGTGAAGCTGAATCCAAGAACCTGGCTGTAGAACCAGGAGCCGAAGATTATAATGAGGAAAGCCGGGCTGACGTACTTCATGACGAACTTGAAGAAGTTCGGGATGCGGATGGCGGCGCCTCTGTGGGCGAGCTTGAAGCCTTCGTCGGTACCGATTATCCAGCCGAAAATAATGATTTCGACCAGTGCCAAGGTTACCATGAAGAGGTTGTTAATCCAGAAGTCGATAGTGTCTAGGGCTTTGACGTCCTTACTGAAGTAAACCACGAAGGCGCACCCCATCGCCGTGACGAATCCGAGGATAGCGACGGACTGCTTGCGGTTGATCTTCATGGCTTCCTCAAGAAAGGCGATACCCGGCTGAAGCATGGATAGAGAGCTGGTCACTGCGGCGAGGAAGAGGAGGAAGAAAAAGGCGAAGCCGAAGAACTGCCCACCCCACATCTCGGAAAAGATCATTGGCAGGACACGAAAGCCGAGGTCGAATGTGCCCATACCTGCGACCCCCGCAACACCGAGAAATGCGACGCCAGCTGGAAGGGTGATGAGGCCGCCGAGGCCGACCTCGCAGAGCTCGTTGGTACTGGTGGCAGCCAGTCCCGAGAGCACGACGTCGTCGTTCTTCTTCAGGTAGCTCGAGTAGGTGATGATGACGCCGAACCCTACGGAGAGGGAAAAGAATATCTGGCCAGCGGCGGCGAGCCAGAGCTGAGGGTTGCTCAACTGGTTGAACATATTGAGAGAGCGGAGCTCGAGATTGGGATCGTCGGCGGCTTTGGCTTTCGCGGCAGCGATCATGGTCTTACCGACGACTTCTCCGTCAGGCAGGGCGGTCCACGTCTCCTTTCCAGCGCTAGGTTCGGCGGTTTTTTCGAAGAGGACCATCTTTGTGGGGTTCCACATGTATCCGAGGCCGTTGGACACGCTTCGTCCAGGGTGTGTGTAGTCCGGAGTGCCAAGGGTTAGCACGCGGATGAGGATGATGACCGCGAGCACAAGCAACGTCGGCATGGCGTAGCGACAAAAGAGCTCGATGCCCTTCGAGATGCCGCGATAGATCAGAAAGAAATTCAGGGCGAAAACGAAAAGCAGAAAACCGCCGACTTGCTGCCAACCGAATCCGACGGCTGCTCCGTCCTCTGCGATACCGATAAAGGTCATCCAAAAATTCGTGGCCTTGTCGACGGTGTCGAACTTCATGTTGCCAGAGGCGAAATTCAGGGCGTATCCAAGACACCACGCCTCGATGTAGACATAGTACATGTAGATGACGACCGGTATGATGACTCCAATGACGCCGAGATAGCGGAACTTTCTCTTGCCCGTGATGATTCCGAGAATGCCAGGGCAGCTATTGAACCCACGCTGGCCGCCGGCGCGGCCAATGGCCCACTCAGCCCAGCAAATAGGGAGGCCGATAAGGCAAAGCGCCACGAGATAGGCGATCATGAAAGCGCCGCCCCCATATTGAGCGGCCAATCCAGGGAATCGAAGGAAATTGCCAAGGCCTACGGCACTTCCGGCAACGGCGAGGATGATACCGAGCCGGGAGTTCCACGACTCTTTCGGTGCTTGGGACGTCATTGCAAATGGGTTGTATTGAAGGGCTTGTGAAACGCCAGTCAAAACCCGCTGTCAAAAGCCGCTGGACTTCGCGGGCGTCGCTCGCAGTGTCTCTGGTCAATCCGCATGTATAGCGTCGCCGACAGATACGTTTTCTCAGAATGGCTCAAAGCCTTCGTGCTCGTTTTGGGCTCGATGTTTGGGCTGCTGATCCTCTTTGAGATCCAGGACAGCTTCACGGATCTGATCGGCTACGAGGCGAGCTCCATCCAAATCCTCAAGTACTACGCAGTCATCGCTCCGAGTTTCCTGACCATTACGCTGCCAGCCACCGTGCTCGTATCCATTTTGTACGCGCTAGGACAGCTGCACCGCTCGAACGAGTTTATCGCGCTGCGAGCGGCGGGCATGAGCGTCTTTCGCGTGACGCGTTCGATATGGCTGGCGAGCTTGCTAATCTCGGCGGGGCTCTGGTACCTCAACTCCAGCCTCATACCTTGGTCGGTCGAGCAATCCGACCAGCTCATCAAGACGATTCGCTTGGATAGTGAAGCAAAAAGCTTGAATACCGATGAAGTCGGCATTGTCGAGGGACTCGCTTTCGACAATCGAAATGAAAATCGCATGTGGTTTATAAACCGCTACAGCGAGTACAAGAAGGAAGCGTACGGAATCTCCGTCTCCATCATGGACGAGCAACGTCGAGAAGTGCGCCGCGTAATGGCACGTTACGGGTGGTACAACGAAGAAGAGGGCTACTGGTCGCTCTTCGACGGCCGCGAGCGTCTAGTCGATTTGGATACGGGCCGCGAGCAATGGCCGCCTTTCGAACGTCTCGAGGCCAAGGACCTGGACGACGACCCATCGCTAATGCTGCTTTTTGGCAAGCGTCCCAAGGACTTGTCCTTTCTCCAGCTGAAGCGGATTACCGACAACTTTAGCAAGGAAGACAATCCTTCGGTGCTTGCCTACGAGGCCCGACTGCACGCGCTCATGGCGAGCGCGGCGAGTTGCTTGATCGTGGCAGGAATCGCTATCCCTTTCGCCATTTCCGGGGTTCGTACCAACCCGGCGGTGGGTGTTTCCAAGTCGATTGGCTTGTTCTTCGTTTTCTACATTTTGACCAGCGTCCTCAATGCGCTTGGTCGAGAAGGATCGCTTTCGCCCGAGTTCGCCGCTTGGTCGCCGATGGTGATCATGATTGCCTTGGCTTACTTCCTGATGCGGCGGGTCAAGTGAAAGCGCTGAGCTTCGCGTACGCTACGGGTCTTGCATCCTCGGCTTTCTTTGATTGTTTTTGAGCCTTATGAAGCGACTGTTGATTGCCGATTTGATGAAGAGCGAGGGAGAGCAGGAGGAGATTCTCCTGCAAGGTTGGGTCCGGACCCGCCGCGATTCTAAAACTTTTTTCTTCCTCGAAGTGAACGACGGCTCCTGCCTCAAGTCCATGCAGGTTGTGGTTAGTGAGGACGCGGAGGGTTATGCCGATTCCAAAGGGATCACCACTGGTGCATCCGTCTCCGTGAAGGGTCGTCTCGTCGCATCCCAAGGAAAAGGCCAAATGTGGGAGATCCAGGCCAAATCGGTCGAGTTAGTAGGCGGTGCAGACGAGAGTTTTCCCCTGCAAAAGAAGCGTCACTCGAACGAATATCTTCGCGAAATCGCCCACCTGCGACCACGTACCAATCTTTTCGGAGCTGTATTCAGAATCCGGAGCAAACTGGCATTTGCCATACATCGTTTCTTTAACGACCGCCAGTTTTTCTACGTACATACTCCTATCGTGACGGCCAGCGACTGCGAAGGCGCGGGCGAGCTGTTTCGAGTTTCGACGCTCGATCCCAAGAATCCGCCGCTGAGCGAGGAGGGGGAGGTCGCCTACAAGGAAGACTTTTTCGGCCGTGCCGCGTATTTAACCGTGAGCGGGCAGCTTGAGGGAGAAACCTATGCCACGGCCCTCGGAAATATCTACACTTTTGGACCTACTTTCCGTGCTGAGAATTCCCATACCAGCCGCCACGCTAGCGAGTTTTGGATGGTAGAGCCGGAGATGGCGTTTTGCGACCTTGCCGGTGATATGGACCTCGCGGAAGAGTTTGTGAAGTCCGTCATCTCTGAGGTCATGGAGACCTGCGAGGAGGACTTGTCATTGTTCTTCAACTTCGTGGATAAAGAGCTCGAGCAACGGCTCGAGTTCGTGCTTTCGCGTCCCTTCCAGCGTGTCACTTACACTGAGGCGGTTGATATCCTTTTGGCGTCAGGCAAGACGTTCGACAATCGTGTAGATTGGGGTGTGAACCTACAGTCGGAACACGAACGCTACTTGACGGAGGAACATTTCAAGAGCCCGGTTACAGTCTACGACTACCCGAAGAACTTGAAGCCTTTCTACATGCGGGCGAACGACGACGGAAAGACGGTTGCGGCTATGGATGTCCTCGTTCCCGGGATCGGCGAAATTGTGGGCGGTAGCCAACGCGAGGAGCGTCTCGAGCTTCTGCTCGAGAATATGAAGCAGCACGGAATCTCCGAGGAGGACTACTGGTGGTACGTGGACCTGCGCCGTTATGGCAGCGTACCGCATGCTGGCTTCGGTCTCGGTTTTGAGCGCCTTCTCATGTTCGTGACTGGGGTGGGTAACATTCGTGACGTGATTCCCTATCCTCGTGTACCGGGCCATGCGGAGTTTTAGAATGGTAGGCTTGGAGCTCGTGCCGCGCCTCGCAATCCATGGAAATACGGTACGGCGCCAGCGCCGACGCTACAGAGAGGAATTGAAGCACTAAGCATGTCAGACATTAGATTTTATAACCGCTACAGTGGGCAGGAAGAAACCGAAGTCGTTTACGGCGAGGGCTTCCTTCGCTGGACCTACGAGACGACAATGGGGAAGATCGGACTCTGGGTCTTAGCAAAACGGGTGATCTTTTCGCATTGGTACGGCTGGCGTATGAATAAAGATGTCAGTGCAGAACGAATACGCCCCTTTATCGAGCATTACCGTCTAGACGAAAATGAGTTCCTTGAGGCGACTGAATCGTATTCAAGCTTCAACGACTTCTTTTACCGAAAGCTCAAGGATTCTGCTCGACCTCTAGTGCGGGGCACGAATGAAATCGCTCTGCCGGCGGATGCCCGCCATTTAGGCGTTCCGAACCTAGGCGAGGTGGATGGCCTCTTCGCCAAAGGACAGTTTTTTGATCTCAAGGCGTTACTGGGAAGCGTGTCGTTATCTGATAACTACCCACGAGGCGCTGCGGTGATTTCTCGGCTTTGTCCCGTCGACTACCATCGCTACCATTCACCAGTAGCTGGACGGATCGTGGAGCAGCGTTTGATTAACGGGCCTCTTTTTAGCGTCAGCCCAATCGCGCTTCGCCAATCCATGGGCTACCTTTGGGAAAACAAGCGGATACTAACGGTCATCGAAACGCCGGACCTCGGGAAGGTATGTTTCGTAGCGATCGGGGCGACTTGCGTGGGGTCTATTTTTATGACTGCGAAGGAAGGCGAAACCGTCGAAAAAGGTGGCGAACTCGGGTACTTCGCTTTCGGCGGATCTTGTGTGATCACAATCTTCGAGCATGGTAGGGTAAAGCTTGCCGATGACCTTGTAGAGTACGGTTCCAAACAACTCGAGGTTTACGCCAGAGTTGGCGATTTGCTGGGAACGGCAGTTCAATAAATTTTGAAAGTGTAGTCGCTAAACGGTTACGGCTTGAAGATCTAGCGACCTCGCCACCGCTCGCGGCGGTTTTCCTTCTCCGTTCAGATCTGGCCTTCGATGGTTCGGTTTTTGATACCGAGCGTCTTTTCGATTTCCTTCTCGAGGTACAGCGCTTGGTTTTTGTCGGTGAGACCGATGAGCAGCTTTTTGTCGGTGCCGGACTTGTCGCGACTGACGAGGTCGTAGTAGTAGGTCTTCATGTTGTTGCGCTGGTGGACTCGCTCTTTGCTGTGGAGTTGGTCGATTTCGGAATTGGCTTGAACGTATGTACCCGACCAAGGGATTGGAGCGTGAGAGATGGTCAAGTTATTCGTATCGATGCGGATGTCGGTCTTGTTCAGGAAGTAGGCGAGGGTGAGATACGAAATACCTAGCCCAAACAAGAGGTGAATCATACCGAAAGCCAGGGTACCCCACTCCTCTTCCCGAATAGCGGCAGTAAACCACACCACGATAAACAGATCCCAAAACAACGAGAATGCTATGAGGAAGTAGGAAGGTCCGGAACGCCATGTGCGTCGAATCACTAGGGCCTCGCCGTCGGGGACGAGTTCGATGTTCTTAGGAAGTCGGGTTTTACTCTCTGTCATGTTGGGCGCTTTTTGAAAAGGTACCTTCACTTCATCGGCTTGTAGCCGGGGAGCTTCTTCGAGATAGCAAGCTCCATGACTTCGCTAGCGGGGCGGCGATTGCGGTTGAGGTGGGCCATCGCTCTCATCGGGACGTCGATGTGGTTGAAGAATTTGCGGTAGCCTTTGCAAAGGTAGTGAAGGCCGGGATCTCCGCTAGGCGTGTGCAAAAAGCGGTCCTTTGGGCAGCCGCCGTTGCAGGCAAAACGGACCTCACAGTCCAGGCAATACTGCGGAAGTGTATCCCGTTTGTTGAGTCCGAATTGCCGTTGCTTTGGCAGGCTTACGAGGTCGACCAATGGAGTGTCCTTGAGGTTGCCGAGCTTGTATTGTGGATACACGAAATGGTCGCAGGAGTAGAGATCGCCGTTGTGCTCGACTGCTAGGGCGTCCCCGCAGGTTTCGGCGTGCACGCAAATTCCGCCTGGAGTTCCGAGCCATTTGCTGAGGGCGGTTTCGAACATTTGTATAAAGGTAGTGCCGACGTCCTTGCGTATCCACTTATCAAATATCCTGATGTAGAAGTCGCCAAAGTCTTCGGGCAGAACACTCCACCCAAATACAGGGAGCTTCTCTTCGTGGTTGGCGCCCTCCTCCGGAGCGGCGAGGTCGAGCCCCCATTTCTTGGCTTGCTGCCCGGGGCGGCGTTCGACGATAGGGATGAACTGCTGAAATTCGCTGCCGATTTCTTTGAGGAATCGGTAGATTTCCAGCGGTTTTTTGGAGGTGACACGGTTGAGGCAGGTGAGGGTATTGAAGCGTACGCCGCCCTTCTGCAGGAACTCGATTCCACGCATAACGTCGTCGAAGGTTGAGTTGCCCTTCTTGTCGACCCGGTTGGCGTCGTGGATTTCCTTCGGACCGTCGATGGAGACTCCAACGAGAAAGTCGTTTTCTTTAAGAAATTGCGCCCATTCACCGTCGAGCAAGGTTGCGTTAGTCTGGAAGGCGTTTTCGATGGTCTTGCCGTTGGCGTACTGCTTTTGCAGCTGGACAACTTTGCGGAAGAATTCGACGCCGAGTAGGGTAGGTTCGCCGCCTTGCCAGGCGAAGCTGACGTGCGGAGTGGGCTGAGCCTCGATGTATTGGCGGATGTAGTTTTCCAGAACGTCCGGAGCCATACGCCATTTACCGTCCGTATAGAGGGCCTCCTTTTCCAAGTAGAAGCAGTATTTGCAATCCAGGTTGCAGATCGGACCAATCGGCTTGGTCATCACATGGAAAGGGGCTTTAGCAGTGGTCGACATTTGGGCTACGGATGCGTCAGAGAGCATAGAATCGCTTCCAATGGAGCGATAAAAAAATGGAACGCGAATCAGGTGACGCGTTGCGGGGGAGCAGGTTTGCTGCCGACACCCTTACCATCTCGCGCGGGAAGTAGAGGCAGGCTTTCCAAGAAGCGGTTGTTATTTCAGCTTCCTCGGAGTCAAGGTGTATCCAAAAAGGTGATATATTTGAACAAGTTTTAGCATCCTAAGACCTCGGTTTCCGCAGTATCCAACTCCTAACGAAAACGCCGATGAGGACGCCACCCGTTAGCACCCCCCAGAAGATGAAGGGACTTTGTTTCTCAAATCCGTGCTGTAGGTTCATGCCGAGTAGGGTCGCGAAGGCCATAACTGGAAATGTGAATGCCGCCAGTACATTTAGCTTATGTTGGGCAGCAGCGATTTCTTCCGAGCGCACGTACTGTTGTTCCGCTTTTTGGGCGATACGGAAATCGAGGGCGGCTCGAAGATCGGCTAGGAGGATTTCAAAGGCGCGGGAGACATCCATGGCCGCGTCTCGAACTCCGATAAAGTACCGGTAGTCTTTGCTCAACTCGCGGGCCTTTTGGATGGCATTGGCCATGTTTGCGGAGGAGCGCTTGAGCGGAGTAACAGCCTCGATAAGGTCGAAGAGCTCAGAGGCTCCGGAGTCGAGCTTGTAGCGGTTTTCCAGCTCTTCCCAGCGGGTCCGGTAGTCGGAGATCAGTTGGTCAAGTTTGGGGATTCCATCAGGGCTACCGTTACAAAGCAGCTTTTCGTCAGGCGTAAGGAGGAAGAGGATGTGCTCGCGCCGTAGGTCGTCCTCGTTGGGCGGACGGTGTAAGACGAGCAGAAGGTGTTCGGCTTCGGAAATGGCTCTCTGCGGACCGTAAGAGTCCTCGCTGAGCCGAGACTCTATTTCGGGAGGGAGTTGCCAGTCGTATGGTTTGCGGGGCATGGAGCGGAGTGATGATCGAATGCAGGAATGGGAGCAAGCTCCGAGGCAGGGCGATCCAGTAGGTGCGGAGGTTTAGATCCACTGGGTTTGATTCCCTTTGACCCTAGTTTACGAAGGACGGGTCGCACTCAGAGGAAGCAACCTCTGGCGAGTAGTTGCTTGGCGGTTCGCGTAACGGGGGAAAGTTGTTTAGCTAATCTAGTGCGAACAGAGATTGTTTTGAACTCATGCAACTGGGTTCGAAGTTTGCGCGTACCCAACGTATGTTATGCCGTCATCAAAGAAGTATACCAAATTGTCCCTAGGTCATTTATGCTCGCTCGCAGTTTTGTTCCTGATCGCGGGATGCGAAACGTTTCAGGAGAAGCCTGATAGCGATACTTTCATATTCTTGGAGCCAGGAGAGACCTTGTATGTGCGTATGACTATCGCCTCGGATCTGATGCTCGAGCAGCGTTTTCCTGATATAGCCGACTCTACAAAGGACCGTCGTTTTCGACAGTACCTCAACTCTATGGGGTCACTCGTGCAGTTGTATCGTTTGCCGGTGAATGTCCACCTCCTAGGCGAGCGAGAGCAGCCAGGCGACGGACCGTTGCTTGATATTTTCGCTACCAGATGGGAGCAAGATAGGATGGGTGAGATCACTGCTGTGATTCGAGCCAGACTTGAACGGTATGGTGAGGTGAATACACTCGGATCTTTCAGAAGTCGGGAAACCCCGAATATGATGAGCAATTACGAGCGTACGGAAGAAGTGTTCGTGAAAACGATGGAGGACACTCTCTCCGAGATGATGAGGGAATTGAACAACCACTTCGAAACGCCCGCTGAGGAAGCTTTTGTAGAGGAGCCGTTGGAACCCTAGGATTCTCTCAAGACTTCGTCCTGGGAGCTTCAGACGCAGGTTGTCGGCGAACGATGTTACTGGCTATCGTTTTGGAAGAGACTCAGAGGCTTGGGATCGGTAGGCCTCCGCTAGCAGCGTGATAGGGTGGGCGACCCGCTTCTCGAGTTGGCGGCCGTTGATACCATTTTGGATTTGCAGGTGACAGCCGGGGTTTGCGGTCGCTACGGTTTCCGATCGCGTCTTGGCAAGTTGGTCTAGTTTTCGGTCGAGCTGGCGCTGCGATTCCTCGGGCTGCGTGATATTGTAAATCCCCGCGCTTCCGCAGCAGTGGTTCGCTTCAGGGAGTTCTTCAAACTTAAGTCCCGGAATCAATTTCAGCAGGTCTCGTGGCTGTTGGCTGATCTTTTGACCGTGGCAAAGGTGGCAGGAATCGTGGTAGGTGACGTTCTGTTGCCCTGCCGTACTGGGAAAAGGGACTCGCTCGATCATAGTAAGGAATTCGTGGATATCCTTGAGTTTGCTATCCCAGAGGCTTGCTTTCTCGGCGTAGTCGGGATCGTCGGCCAGTAGGCGGTGGTAATGTTTGAGATGCGAGCCGCAGCCGCCAGCGTTTGAGATGATGGCGTCGAACGAGCCAAGGTCGTCGAACTGGTCGATCGTTTTTCGAGCGAGGTCCTTGGCGAGTTCGTGGGCTCCGTTGTGTCCGTGCAGGGATCCGCAACAGGGTTGAACTCGAGGGGTTACGACTTCGCATCGGTTGGCGAGAAGCACATCTACCGTGTCGCGATTTACATCGGAAAACGCTAGATCCTGCACGCAACCGGACAGGAAGCCGACCTTGTATCTCGATTCTCTTGGGATTTCGCGTTCCTTGATAATTGTATCGGAAAAGCAATGACAGATTTTGGGCGTCATCGGCTCGAGCTTAGCGAGCTCGGGCACGATCCAATTGAGGAGGCCTGATTTCCTAATGAGTTCGTCAAGCTTCAGCTGTTGATAGTGGTAAAGGAGACGTCCCGAGGCGCGAAGAAGACGGGGATGACTGAAGAGGACTTTTAGTGTCAACCAACGCCAAAAGCTGCGCTCCGGGGTATCAAGGATGCCTTCTTCCTCGACCTGCGCTCTAGCGTTTTCGAAGAGATTTGCATAGTCTACACCAGCTGGGCATGCCGTGGTGCAGGCGAGGCAGCCCAAGCAGTAATACATCTCCTCGCCGAAAGCCTCGCTGATTCGAAGTTCGTCGTCAGCGACTGCTCGCATCAGGGAGATACGCCCGCGTGGACTGTTCCGCTCTTTTTTGGTCGTGGTGTAGGTGGGGCAAACCGGTAGGCACATACCGCAGTGCATGCATTGCTGGAGGACAGAGTAGTCGAGCTCTTTGAGGAAGTTTTTTGCGGATAGCATGCGTTGGCTTGAGTTCCTTCGTGGGCTAGACGTCGAAGAGTTTACCTGGATTGAGCAAATTGTCAGGGTCGATGCTGCGCTTAATACTTTGCAGCAGAGGGTACGAAGCGTCGGCGAACTGGGCTGTGAGTTGCGCTTTTTTGGCTAGGCCGACTCCATGCTCTCCGGTGATCGTACCACCAACAGCTATCGTGTATTCAAAAATCTCGACCATGGCCAATTCGACTCGTTCGACCTCCTCCACGTCGCGCTCGTTGGTAAGGAAGGTCGGGTGTAGGTTTCCGTCCCCCATGTGTCCGAAGTTAGCGATGGTCAAGTGGTGCTTCTGGGCGACCGATTCGATGAAACGCACGGTTGATGCTAGTTCGCTTCGCGGAACCGTGACGTCCTCCAGAATTGTGGTAGGACGGATGCGAGCGAGCGCGGAAAAAGCGGACCGGCGAGCGGTTGCGAGTTGGACGGCCTCCTCGTTGTTAGCGGCGAGGCGAAGGCTGATGGCATGGTTTTTTTCAGCGATTTCCTGCATGCGCCTTGTTTCTTCCGTAACCACTGAAAGAGGACCATCGCTTTCCATAAGCAGGAGGGCCTTCGCCTCGATTGGAAGCCCGATTTTCGCGAAGTCCTCCACGCACCGTATTGTCGTTTGGTCGAGAAATTCTAGGGTGCAAGGAATTATCTTAGCTGCAATGATATCGGATACTGTTTGAGCCGCTTGTTCGATATCGTTGAACGTTGCCAGAAGCGTTTTCCTTGCTTGCGGCCGAGGGAGGAGACGTAGTAGTACTTTCGTTACAATCCCTAACGTGCCCTCGGATCCGATAAAGAGGTCTTTCAGCGAATAACCTGCAACATCCTTGACGCATTTGTTCCCAAGCCAGGCGGTTTCTCCATCTGGAAGGACGACTTCCATCCCCATTACATAGTTTCGAGTGACTCCATATTTGAGTCCCCGTAGTCCGCCCGAGTTGTTGGCAACATTTCCTCCGATGGTGGAGATCTTCATGGAACCGGGATCCGGCGGGTAGATGAGTCCCTCTGCAGCTGCTGCATCGTCGATCGCCTGAGTGAGAACACCTGCTTCCGCCATGAGGGTTAGATTGCGTGTATCTACCTCGAGGATACGGTCCATCCGCACCAAGCATACGACGATACCATTCGCTACAGGTATGGATCCGCCAGATAAACCGGTGCCAGAACCACGAGTGACGATCGGTGTTTTGTGAGCCTTGGCAAACTTTACGAGTGAGGCGACTTCCTGGACCGTTTCAGGAAAAACGACTGCTATCGCTTTTTCCTTGAGCATAGCGGTACCGTCGAATCCGTAAGGAATAAGGTCTTCGCGCTCGGTAAGAATTTGTTCGGGGCGAAGGAGTTTTTCGAGTTGGTCGCGCATCGAGTTATAAAATTAGTCGGAGGCAAGATGGGCTTCACTTGCGGCATTCACGTGTGTTTGCATAGCATTCTTGGCGGTCGCGGCATCGCCGCTTTCGATGGCGATGAGGATGGATTCGTGCTGATGTAGAGCAACGTTCACGCCGACTGCCGCGAGGGTGTGGGTGCGACTTTGTAGTTCAATATCGGCTACGGCTGACAGCATGAGCGAGAGTACTTGGTTTTGGGCGAGCTCTGCGAGCGTGCGGTGGAAGTCGATGTCGAACGTCACCTTATCCTCGTAAGTAGGTGCAGTTCGCATTCGGACGTGAATTGAACGCAAGCGAATCACGGTTTTAGGATCGGTAGCTGCGTTGAGGGCCGCCCAAGCCGCGATTTGCGGTTCGACTAAGCATCGCAGCTCCGCGAATTGCCGCTTTTGGTCCAGAACCGATGAAATCTCGTTCTCCAGAAGCGTTTTGATCGGAGCTGTCGGATGATGAACAACCTTTACTCCAACTCCATGTATGGGCTCGAGGTATCCCTGCATCTGCAACCGTTTGATGGCTTCACGAAGGAGGGGGCGGCTCACTTTCAACTCATTTGCCAAAGCGCGCTCGGGTGGCAGCCAATCACGTTCCGGTCCTGAGTATTCTTCCCGCAATACTTGTGTGACCGTGTCGATGCGTCCAAATCGTGTTGTCGGTTTCATCGATAAAAGCGTTTTTTTCAAACTACGTGGTATAATATAGTGGTCAGACCATTAGTAAAGAGGCCAGACCACTTTAACTTTCCTGTCAAGGAGCAGGACGGGGTGAAGTGGCTTGGAGGAGTTGGGGGGATCACGGATAGTATTACGAAAGCGAATACGGTTAAGCGATTAGGGGTAACCCGCAGGCGAGTTGAATGGATTTAGCCGAGTTTAGTTGACCGAGATGTGTCTCGAGGGTCTGGGAAAGAAATCAATTGTGCTGAGCAAGAAAGCCTGCGAGTTTCGCTGCTATATGGTTAAGTTGGCTGTAATCGGCACGGGTGGAATGGCCCACCATCAGGTGGAGTCCTTCCAAAAGATCGAGGGTTGTCGAGTAGTGGCGGCCTGCGATATCGACGAGAAACGAGTGTGCGAATTCGGAAAGAAATTCGGGCTCGAAGCACGATACACGGATGTGGATCGACTTTTTGAGGAGGTCGATTGCGACGCGGTTACCATTGTGGCTCCGGACGCGGCTCACCATCCTTTGACTCTCAAAGCGATCGCAGCTGGCAAGCATGTGCTTTGTGAAAAGCCGCTCGCCCTGTGTGCCAAAGATGCGCATGAGATGAGCACCGCAGCCGAGGCGGCTGGAGTGATCAACATGGTGAACTTTTCCTACCGTAATAGCTCCGCTATCCAGATGGCTTCTAAGTTAGCCCGTAGTGGTGAACTGGGTACGATTCGTCATGTTCATGCCCACTACCTTCAAGGTTGGTTGGCCCAGGATGATTGGGGCTTTTGGGAGACGAGCCCGCAGTGGCTGTGGCGACTGTCCACCAAAGCAGGTAGCATGGGCGTGCTGGGTGATATTGGTGTGCACATCTTGGACTTCGCTGGCATGCCTGTGGGATCCTATCGATCCGTGAACTGCAAGCTCAAGACCTTCGACAAAGGGGAAAACAACTTGATGGGTGGATACGAGTTGGATGCGAATGATTCGGCAATTATCACGGCCGAGTTCAGTAATGGTGCCTTGGCGACGATCCACACGACTCGCTGGGCACAGCCTCATTCGAATTCGCTGCGCCTCAACCTCTATGGTGACATGGCCTCCATCGAGATCGATCTGGATGAAAGTTACTCGACTTTGAAAATCAGCCGCATCCTAGGACGCAAGTCGATGCCTTGGGAAAAGCTGGATTGCGGAGCTACGCCTTCAAACTTCCAACGGTTTATTTTGGCGGTCGAGACCGGCGTGCAGGATCAGCCTGACTTCGCACGCGGCGCTGCTATCCAAAGCGTTCTAGACGCATGCTTCGAGTCGGATCGAAACGACAAGACGGTTGCACTTTGATCTTTAACGATACCCTGAAATTAGAAATGTCCGTAAACACCGAATACGATATACGAATTGGAACTTTGACCGGGAAAGGTGAACTCACGCCAGATTACATTAAAGCGATTTTGCCGCACGGGTTCGAGTGCTTCCAAGTAAACTTCTGGCAGACCCTAGCTGGAGTCAGTCTGGAGAAGCTCGCTCAAGATACGGAGAAAGCTCTGGACGGTAGCGATGCCATCGTGTCGACACTGGGGATCTATGGAAATCCATTAGGCGATTCGGAGTTGGACGAGCAGACGCGGGAAGGTTGGCGACAGTGTATCGAAAATGCTCACCTATTCGGGACGGATATCGTCTGTGGTTTTGCCGGCAGGGTGAAGGATGTGCCGGTGCCGGATTCGATTGGACGTTACGTGGAGGTTTTTGGAGAGTTATCAAAGCATGCTGCGGATAAGGGCGTCAAGATAGCCTTCGAGAATTGTCCGATGGGCGGCTCGTGGGAACGGGGAGACTGGAATATCGCTTTCAATCCCACGGCTTGGGAAATGATGTTCGATGCCCTTCCAGCAGAGAACGTCGGTCTGGAATGGGAGCCTTGCCATCAAATGGGGCAATTGATCGAACCTATGCCGCAGCTACGCAAATGGGTCGACAAAGTCTTTCACGTTCATGGCAAGGACGCTAGCAACTACCCGGAGGTGATAAGGGAGTTTGGGGTGGAAGGTCCTAAGCCGTTCTCGGAACATCGGCATCCAGGATTTGGAGACAGTAACTGGACAGACATCATCAGCGAACTGCGTCGTGGTGGATACAAGGGTACGATCGACATCGAGGGCTGGCACGATCCGATCTATAATGGCGAATTGGAAATGTCCGGTCAGGTGCATGCTCTAAACTACCTGAAAGCATGCCGAGGTAAGTTCGTCGCAAATCCCGAAGGGTTCTAGCTGATGGCGGCGCAAGGCCGCTTCCTACCGCTGGATCGATTAACCGTAGGTTGAAATGGCAAGTGGGGGAAGTTATAAAGAAGCTGCCCTATCTGGTGGATTGCTAGACTTTCAAGGCCCAATTTGTGAGGGCTTGGGTGGCCACTTCTCGAGCTCCGTCGAACGAGTGGTCTGCTCCTTCTATTTTTTTAAAGGTGACCTCTTCCTTTGAAAGTGCGGCGATGGATTCGCTGTCTTCGATGAGGACGACGTCGTCTTCCGTACCGTGCAATAGTAGCCAAGGAATGGATACTCGCTTTGCGGCCTCAATGACGCTTCCGACCGTTTCACAGAGATCGGTCATGAAGGCTTGGCTGAGCGGGTAACTTTCTTCATCCCACATGAGGCCTTGGTCAGGCGTTTCATCGCCAAATTCAGTGAGGGCGAATTTCTTTGTGTCGACCATTCCTGCGAGCGAGACTAGACGCTGGATGCGTGGATCGTTCGCTGCTCTCAGAACGCCGACCGCGCCTCCCATGGAGTGTCCGAGGTAGGCGATCTTTCGGTCGCCTATGGCGTCGAGCACGGAGCCAAGGTCTTCAACTTCCTTGCTGACGTTTGAATCCTCAAACCGGCCCTCCGAGTCGCCGTTTCCCGAAAAGGAGAAGGCGAGTGTATCGAATCCCGCTGCATTCAAGGCGGCTGCGGATTCGACTATGATCGGGCGATCTTTATTGCCGGTGACACCGTGTCCGAGGACGTAGAGCCATTCGGATGGAGCTTGAGGGTCGGCCTGTTGATAGCTGCAGTCCAGCCGCTCGCCTTGGTTGTTTTTGACTGTATCGAACATGTAAATACGGGGTTGAGTTAGTCTATTCGCTTCCTTTGCGGCCCGGAAAGGTGAGTTCAGCGATGCCTGACTTGTCGAGCTCGCCTAGCCCGAGTTCGCACAGCTTGTTGTATTGTTCGAGCGTGGCTTGGGCCAGTGGCATGGATACTCCTTTTGACTTGCCCAAATCAAGCGCGATACCGGAGTCCTTAGCCGCGTGCGAGGCGGAGAAGAAACAGTCGTGGTCGCGGTTAAGCATGTCTTCCGCATCTGTCTCGAGGACGCGGGAGTTGGCTCCGGTTTGGCTGAATACCTTGCAGAGCATTTCAAGGTCGATGCCAAGGGCGGCGCCCAGTCCAAGGCCTTCGGCAAGGGCGCCGGTGTTAATGTTCATGACCATATTTACGAGAGCTTTGACTTCCGATGCTTTGCCTGAAGGGCCCACATAAGTGAGGGCTTTACTCAGGTCGTCGAGAAGCGGCTTAGCTGCTTCGAACTCTGCCTCTTGTCCGCCAATCATAAGGTAGAGTTCTCCGTGGCGGGCTTGTGGTATGGAGGATGCCATGCAGCCCTCGAGCGTCTTGGCTCCGATCTTGGCAGCGGCTTCCTCGAGCTTTACGTGAATGGAAGGCGTGAGCGTGGCGCAGTTGATGAAGAGCTTGCCCTCGGCGGCGATGAAGAGGTTGTCGTCGCCGAAATATATGGCGTCCATGGCGGAGTCGTTTGTGACCACCGTTAGGATGATGTCTGCGCTAGCGGTCACCTCAGCGAGCGTTTTGCATGCGGTGGAGTCGATCTCGGAGGCGAGGTCTTTGGCGAGGTCTTGGTCGATATCGAAGAGAGCGGAAACCGAGTAGCCCTTGTCTTTGAGGCAACGAGCCATGTTGCCGCCCATGCGGCCGAGTCCGACGAATCCGATTTTTTGGTCTTTCATGTGCAAATTTTTCTTCTGGGTTTGTGTCAGGTTGGAAAGTGCCAGCTTGTTTTGGGACGGTGGCAAGGGTCAAGGTTTTGGCGTATTCAGTGGAATCATCATTTCCTGTCGAAGGGGCCTTTTGCAGCTTTTCAGTTTCTGACCACTCTCACAGTCTTTGCTTGCTAGTGGCGGGGTTGAATGCGGAAGCTCAGGTGTGAATGCTGCCGAAAAACTTTGCCTATCCTGTGGAATGTGCTGCGACGGATCCCTTTTTGACAATGTTCGATTGGGTGGCGATGAAGATCCTGAGTATTTCAAGACTCTGGGTCTGCCTGTCAAACGGTCTCGTGCCAAGCTACCAATCGCTTTCGTTCGCCAACCCTGCCCGGCTCTTTGCGGGGACTGCACTTGTCGCATTTACGAAGACCGTCCGCACCAATGCCGCTCGTTTGAATGCGGCGTATTCAAGGACGCGAGCTCAGGAAAGATCACCTACGAATCGGCCCATCGATCCGTGGTGACCGGCAGACGAAAAGCGGAGAAAGTAAAGCAACTCCTGCGCATGCTCGGAGAAACGGAAGATACCCTTTCCGTAGGAGCCCGGTTTCGCCGCGTGCAACGTCAGGTTTCCGCGGGTGGACTAGATGCGGATGCGGGAGAGCATTTTGCCGCGTTGGGCCTGGCTATGCACAAGCTCGATCTCTTTGCCCACCAAAAATTCTACACTGCGGAGGTGGAGTAGCGCAGGTTTGCCCGTTATGCAGTTAACCTAATCCAGCCTCGAGCCGTGTGCTTTCAAGTCTCTTCTTCGAGATCTCCATTGTTAACAAATTTCCAGAAATCCTTCGAATAACGGTGCTTGGGCTTCCAGCCTGCCTGTCTTCGAATCAGCTCGCTGTCCACTGGTTGACTGGCGAAGGTTACCTCGTGATCTCCTTTGGATAGGCTTTCGCTCAGGGCTTCGCGCGTTTTTCGAGGAATCGGTTTTTTGACCGCTTGTCCGATAGCGTCGAAGAATGCGACTACGGACACTGTATCAGGTTCAGCGATACAGTAGACCGGTTGGTTGAGTCTTTCATTGATCACCGATAGATATGCCTGAGCGAGGTCGCATCTTTCGACGACGGACCAAAGGACCGCCTCATCGTAGATTGATACCAAATCGGACTCGCGTGCTTTCCTCACCATTTCCTGGAAAGGACCAACGGATCCATAAACGATACTCGGCAGGCAAAGCTGAATCCAAGGATAAGAGCTCTCCTGGAGATACTCCAAGATTGGCATCCTCGCCTTTGCAAATTCCAGCGGGGCGAGAGGGCTCTGCTCGCTAATCCTGTTTGGTCGAGCCTGATCGCCGTAGACCCACACTCCGCTGGTATAGATCAACTTTTTCGTACGTGCCGAGCACGCAGCTTCGATCTTTCTTATGTGGTCGATTCCGAAATCGGCCGCGTCCTCCGCGTGGTATCGGGGTTGGGCGCAATCGACAATGTAGTCGAATTCGATTGCCGGGAGATTGGACACGATACTGGAAGCGTGAAGATCGAAGCAATGAGAGACTACCCCTGGGATCTCACTTTGGCCCTGTCGTGAAACGGCATGGACCTCAAAATCTCCGGCTGCAGAAAAAGCCTCCACGACAGCGCTCCCCACCGTTCCGGAGCCGCCGAGGACGAGGATATTTTGTTTGTCAGGGGTGTTCATTCTTTCCTGTGCAACGGGAAGCGTCGCGCCGCGGTCGGGTCGGAGTTCTAGCGACTTGGAGGTTTCGCTACTTCTTTTTTCTCTCTTCGAGTATGATTCCACTCTCAGTGTATTTGAGTTCGTAAACCGAACCAGCCTTCACCGAGCACTCGATCATTTCTGTTTCCTCGAGGTCCTCAGGTTTCTCAAACACTTTGCTTCTCGCTACTTCAAGTTGGTGAGTACCCTCTTCCAACAGGACGTAAGGCGGTCTTCCTTTGAGGTTCTTTGTTTCCCTGACCGGATCTGCACCATCCACTTTCGAAACTCTTACCACTACGATGGACTGTATGTTCTCCATGTCGTGGTTTCCATCTTCGGCTGGATACACGACTTGATCGCTTATCCTAGCTAAGGTATCGGAAGGCCAAAGATTGCTTGTTACGAAGATGGCCAGACAGGTGATAGATAAGAGTTGGAGCTTAGGTTTCATCGTAAATCTGTCTGACGTCGAAGTAGCACTGCACCCACCCAAGAGCGAGGCTTCGATTGCGGGACGATGGGGTTATATTCCTTGTCCTCCGATCGGCTCTATAACGTGACGATCCGCGAATCCAGCGATCAGAGGCTTACCCTTCGATATTGCTTCCTGGACGCTCGGTAAAGATAGTGAGGCTTCGTGGCTCTCTTTGTCTTTCCATACTTCCGTAATCCACAGGGCGTTCTGATCGCATGTGTCTTTCGATATGACGTAGTTAATGCATCCAGGCATATCTTTCGTGCCTTCGAGCAGAATGTTGATGAGGGTGTCTCGGCTACCCTCAGTGCTGATCATCTTTCCGATTATTCCGTACATATTTATTTGCTCCGTTCCAGACACTGTAAGGTCGATGATAAGCAAAGAGATGCAATCCGGCTTTTTGTATAAAATCTCTTCTTTTCATACGGTCTCCGCGATCGTCGATTCCTCCCACAGCGTGGAAGCCGTCTCTTTCGGGGGGCGCTGCTACGTTCAAAAGAGGCCGAGCTGGTTTTCGTCTTTAGCGACTTTGATCTTCTTGCGAGGCTTGGCTACGGGGATGGGGGTGGGGCTGGATACGGTGACGCTGGCGTCGTCGGACTCGAGGCGTTCTAGGATCTCCTTCGCCCGGTCGATGACGGGCGTTGGGAGGCCGGCGAGGCGGGCGACTTGGATGCCGTAGCTGCGGTCGGCGGCACCTTTTACTACCTGGCGAACGAAGACGATATCGTCGTTCCACTCCTTGACAGCGACGCTGTAGTTTTCGAGGCGGCCGAGGTGTTTATCGAGTTGGGTGAGCTCCTGGTAATGGGTGGCGAAGAGGGTTTTCGGGCCGGTCTCGGGGTCGCGGTGGAGGTGCTCGATGACCGACCAGGCGATGGAAAGCCCGTCGTAGGTGGAGGTTCCGCGGCCGATCTCGTCTAGGATGATGAGGGAGTGCTCGGTGGCGTTGTTGAGGATGTTAGCGGTCTCGTTCATCTCGACCATGAAGGTGGAGTTGCCGCGGGCGAGGTCGTCGCTGGCGCCGACGCGTGAGAAGATGCGGTCGACGATGCCGATCTTGGCGGCGGAGGCGGGCACCCAGCTGCCGATTTGGGCCATCAGGGTGATGAGGGCGACCTGGCGGATGAAGGTGGACTTACCGGCCATATTGGGGCCGGTGATGAGGTGTATTTGGTTTTGTGATGCGGAAATGCCGATGCCGTTGGGTACGAAGGCGTGGCTGCCGGCCATGCCTTGAGTATCTTTGCGTAGCATTTGTTCGACGACTGGGTGGCGGCCTTGCTCGATCTCGAGGAGGTCGGTGTCATTGAGCTCGGGCTTGCAGTAGTCCCAGCGGCGGGCGATCTCGGCCCATCCGCAGAATACGTCGAGCTCGGCGAGGGCTTCGGCGGTTTGGGTGAGGGCGACGCTTTCTTCGAGCACGGCTTCGACGAGCCCGAGGAAGAGCTCTTCTTCGCGGCGCTTGGAATTTTCTTCGGCGTGGAAGATTTCCTTTTCTTTGGCTTTGAGGTCCTCGGTGATGAAGCGCTCGGCGTTGACGGTGGTTTGCTTGCGTATGTAGTTTTCGGGTACGTTCGCGAGATTCGATTTGGTGACTTCGATGAAGTAGCCGAAGGCGCCGTTGTACTTGACCTTGAGATTCTTGATGCCGGTGCGGGTTCGCTCCGCGGCTTCGAGGTCGGCCAGCCAGACTTTATTGTCGGTTGTGAGGGAGAGCATGCGGTCGAGCTCGGGGTCGTAGCCGGTGGCGATGTAGCCGCCGTCGTCGAGCTTGCTGGGAAGCTCTTCCTTGAGGGCCCGGTCGAGCAGCTCGGTAAGGGCGGGGAGCTCGTGGAGTCGGTTGATGAGGTTGTCGAGAGGGGAGGTCTGCGAGGTTTCGTTGCTTGCATGCGTGTCCGTAGCGACTTCTGAAATGTTGGCTTTTAAATCTGGAATTTGCAGGAGGGTGTCGCGGACGCCGCCTAGTTCGCGTGGGTTGCGGAGGCGGTTTTGCATGCGGGAGAGGATGCGCTTGATGTCACGTACGGACTTGAGGGAGGTTTGCAGCTCGGCAGCTCCCATGGGGTTGCGGAAAAATTGCTCGACGGAGTCGAGGCGTCGCTGGAGCTCAGGGATGTCGCGTTGGGGGGCGATGAGCCACTGCTCGAGGAGGCGGGCGCCGGCGGCGGTCTTGCAGCCGTTGATGGCGTCGATGAGTGAGCCTTCGCGCAGGCCGCGAGTCGACTTGAAGATCTCGAGATTGCGTAGGGTGGCGGGGTCGATGAGCAGGGATGCCTTGGCGCTGTATTCGCGGATTGATGACAGGTTTTTCGGTTCGAAGCGGAGGGTTTCGCGGGCGTAGTGGAGGAGCGCACCGGCGCAGCCGAGGGCGTCGTGGTTCTTCTCGATGCCGAAGCCTTCGAGGTTGATGACGCCGAGCGTTTCCATGACGGCTTGGGTTCCGGAGTCGCCGTCGAATTGGAACCCCGGTTGCTCGCTGGTGGAGCGAGAGTTTGAGAAATGTATGAGCTCTTCGAATACGGGGGCGTTGTGCGATTGTTTTTTCCAGGACTCTTGGGTGCCTTCGATGAGTAGGAGTTCGGCTGGATCGATGGAGATGAGGACGGGGAGGAGGTCGTCAGGCTTGGAGTCGTGGGCGATTCGGAATTCTCCGGTGGAGAGATCGATCCAGGCGAGGGAGAAGCCGGATTTGTCGTACTCAATGGCGGCGAGGTAGTGGTTTCGCTGGGAGTCGAGCTGGTTGTCCTCGATGGTGGTCCCCGGAGTTAGGATACGGGTGAGGGCGCGTTTTACGAGCTTGCCTGCTTGAGGTGTCTCAACCTGTTCGCAAATTGCGACCTTCATGTTGGCAGCAAGGACTTTTCCGATGTATTGCTCGGCGGCGTGGAAGGGGATGCCGGCCATCTTGTAGTCGCTGCGCTTTGTGAGGGTGATACCGAGGACTTGGGCGCCGACTTCGGCGTCTTCGTGGAACATCTCGTAGAAGTCTCCCAAGCGGAAGAGCAGCAGGGTGTTGGGCGGAAGGGTTTTTCGCACCTCGTAGTACTGCTGCATCATAGGGGTGATCTTCTTTTCGCGAGCCATTTTTGAAGGATGAAGGATGAAGGATGAGGGTTGAATGGGAAGGAGGGAAATTTGGGGGGAGGTGGGGCGAGGTAAAGGGAGAAGTGGGGAGAGGGGTGAATTGGTGGTGAGTTTGGGGGAGGTTGCGAGGGGCGAGTTGGGTTGGTACGAGGAATGCAAGGGAAAGGAGTTATGAATAAGCGAAAGATAAAAGGAACAGAGGAGTTCAAGGTGCCTTCGCCACGTCACAACGCGGATCTGGACCCTGATAACGCAACGAGTACGGACAGTTTCGCGGAGCGCGAGAAGGCCGGTGAGAAGAAATTCTACCCGGAGGAGGGTGCCGAGGAGTATCCTGAGCAAACCACGAAAAGACCGTTGGACAAGGAGCCCAAGCGTCGCCAGAGCGACGGGGAGGCTAAGATCGACGAGGCGTTGGACGAAACATTTCCAGCGAGCGATCCTCCATCGACTTCTGACCCGAGCCGCCGCTAAGGCGGGAGTGGGTTTGGAGTTAGGGTCGGGAGGCGGCTTTGCTGGGTTGAAGTGCTGGGTGGAATCGCGGGGCGAGGCCGCTTCCCGTTGAGCTTGGAGTGAATTGGGTGGAGGGCGTCGCCGCTTATACGTTGATGAGTTTGGTGTTGTTTTGGAGGGCCCGTCGGTTTGTGTGTGGGGACGATGGATTTGTTTTACAGGGAGTTTGGTGAGGCGGGGAAGCCGGTGGTGGTGATCTTGCATGGCTTGTTGGGGTCGTCGCGGAATTGGCAGGCGGCTGGGCAGGCGTTGGCGGAGAGGCACCATGTGTATTGCTTGGACTTGCGGAACCATGGGGAATCGCCTTGGGAGGAGCCCCACTCCTACGAGGTGATGATGGAGGACGTGATGACTTGGATGGACGAAACCCTCGATTCTCGACCGATCTTGGTCGGGCACTCTATGGGTGGGAAGTTGGCCATGAAGTTAGCTTGCGAATACCCGAAGGCGATTCGCAAGCTAGTGGTAGTGGACATCCAGCCTCACCGGTATCCGAATAACCATGACAATGACTTTGCTGGTATGGCAGCGGTAAACATGGACTCCCTGAAGTCGCGCACGGATGCGGAAGCGATGTTGGAGCCTTTTATCCCGAGCTGGAAGCTGCGGAAGTTTTTGCTGACGAATCTGGAGAAGGACCGAATCACGGGGGAATATCGCTGGATGGTGAACCTAGATGCAATCGTCGGGGGGCAGAGGGATATCGAGGAAAATCCGTTGTCTCCGGAGGATCGATACGAGGGGGACACGCTTTTCATCATGGGTGGCAAGAGCCGTTACTTCGTGAAGGAGGAGGTCCCGCGACTGAGGGAATATTTTCCTTCGAGCGCCTTGGAGGTGATCCCGGAGAGCGGCCATAACCCGCATTTCGAATGCCGGGAACGGTTCGTGGAGATTCTGGCGGCGTTTGTGGATTAGTTTTCTCTTTGGGGAGAAGTGGCGGGATTTGGCTACTTGCTATTTAATCCTGTAGCGCGGATGGCGTGGAAGCCGTCGCTCTAGGAAGGGCGGAATTATTATTGTCGCTTGAGGAAGGCGATTGCTTTGGATGGGGTGTCTTATGGTTCTCATGATTGGAAAGTTTGCTTGCTTGTTGGCCTGCTATTTTGGCGGCTTGGTGGCGGGCGTCTTTTTGCATGAGCTAGGGCATGCTTTGCTCGCGCTGTTGGTGACACGGCAGCGAGTTGAGGTGGAAGTAGGTTCCTCCGGCAAGCGAGGCTCGGTGAACTTGGGTCGATTGACGCTGGGGTTCCGATCGAGTGGACATCGCTATGGCGCGACGCGCTACGATCGCGAGGAGGAGACCCGCGGGCGACAGGCTTGGGTGGCTTTGGGCGGCCCGTTGGCGAGTTTGGTGGCGGTGTTAGGGTTTACTTGGCTGATGGTTTCCTCGCCAGTAGGCAGCTGGCTTTGGGTGGCATCTCTCGGCTTGGGCGTTGCGAATTTCCGGATATTTATCGTAGCGGTGTGGCCGATCGAATACCAGCCAAACGGTGAGGTCGGAGAAGTTTGGGTGAGCGATGGGCTAGATTTTTGGCGCTTGATGACTAATAAGCGCGATCAGTAGGGGTTATGGAAATTGCTTATTGTCGCTTATGGTATTGCACTCGATTGGAGGATTCTCAGAAAACGGTCCCTGAATGCCGAACGATACGACTATGAGCACCATTTTGATCGTCGATGATGACGAAGAGATTCGCTACTCGCTGGGCCGCGTTCTTGGCAGCCGCGGGTACCAGATCGAGACTGCCGGCAGCGGCGAGGAAGGCATCGATAAGATCAAGGCAGGTCTGAAGCCGGACTTGATCATGTGCGACGTACGCATGGGCGGGATCTCTGGGATCGAGACCCTACAGCACATGCGCTCGGCCAGCTCCAGCCTGCAGATCGTACTCATGACTGCGTTTGGCACAGCTCAGACGGCGATCGAGGCGATGAAGTTTGGTGCCTACGACTACATCATGAAGCCCTTCGACGTCGACAAGGTGATCGAGATCGCGGAAAAGGCGATCAGCTCGTCAAAGGACATGAAGTCCGCCAACAAGTACGAGAAGAAGGTCAACTACGACGACTACAAGGAAGGCATCGTGGGCAACTCGCCAGCGATGCAGGAAGTTTTTAAGGTGATCGGGCAAGTGGCGGCCAGCGACGCGACGGTGCTGGTGACGGGTGAGAGCGGCACGGGCAAGGAGTTGATCGCGAAATGCATCAACCAGCACAGCTTGCGTTCGGGCGGCCCATTCGTGGCGGTGAATTGCGCTGCGATCCCGGACAACTTGATCGAGAGCGAGCTTTTCGGTCACGAAAAGGGGAGCTTCACGGGAGCGACGACGCAACGCATCGGGCGCTTCGAGCAGTGTGACCGCGGCACGATCTTCCTCGATGAGATCGGGGACATGGCCTTGGCGACCCAGACGAAGATATTACGCGTTTTGCAGGAAGGCGAAATCCAGCGCGTCGGCAGCACGGAGACGATTAAGGTCGACGTGCGCGTGATCGCAGCGACCAATAAGGACCTCGAGAAGATGGTTGAGGAAAAGGATTTTCGCGAGGATCTCTACTACCGCCTCAACGTTTTTCGGATTCGCGTGCCTGCCCTGAAGGAACGCAAGGAAGACATTCCGGACATCGTAGATTTCATGCTTCAGAATTTGGTGAAGGAGCGTAAGGCGCGCGTGACACGCGTCTCGCCGGATGCCTTGAACGCCTTGGTCTCTTACGCCTGGCCAGGCAACGTTCGCGAGCTGGGCAACGTGGTCTACCGCAGTGCGGTGGTGGCTCAGGGCGACGCGATCCTGATGAAGGATTTGCCGGACACGGTTCGCCCCGCCATTGCTGAGGTGCAAGTTCCGGTGGCGACTGCAGCCGCTGCAGCGCCCGAGGCCCCCGTCGCCAAAATCGAATTGGGAGATACTTCCGCTAGGTTCCAAGACGGCACTATAGAGACGGCTGCTCCTGCTGAAACGGTTGCTGTTCCAGTGACCGCGGTTCCCCTAGTGGAGCCGATGCCGGTCTCCTTGCCGGCTATTTACGACAAGCTCTATCACGAGCTGCGGGAGCGCCAAGAGATGCGGATCCTGACTTTGATCGAACGCCAGATGATCGAACGAGCCATCGCGGAAACAGGCGGCAACCAGGCTCGGGCGGCGGAGATTCTAGGAATTACCCGCAACACGTTGAAGAAGCGGTTGGACGAGTATTCGGGCTAGGTTTGGTTTTGCTTCCGGCTTTCGTGTAATGGGGTGCCCTCAGCATTTTCGGAGTGGGGCTGTAGTCCTGTTCGAAGGCTTTGTTGCTTGCTTTGGCGGTATTTTTCTATTGGCAAGTCTGCCCTTATGACGACCGCTTTGATGTTTTCAGGACAAGGCGCCCAGAAAGTGGGCATGGGCAAGGATCTCTATGAGAACAGCGAGATTGCTCGCTCCCATTACGACAAGGCCGACGAGATTCTCGGATGGAAGCTCAGCGAGCTAAGCTTCGAAGGGCCGCAGGAGTCGCTAACTGAGACGAAAGTGTGCCAGCCCGCTCTCTTCGTGCATGGGATGGCGATGTTTGAGATCTTGAAATCCCAAGGCAAGCTTGGCGATGTTTCGATCGCTATGGGACTAAGCCTCGGCGAGGTGACTGCCTTGACCGCGGCTGGGGTTTTCGATTTCGAGACGGGCTTGAAAGTCGTGGCCGAGCGAGGCCGCTTGATGCAGGAAGCCTGTGAAGCGAGCAAGGGCTCTATGGCCGCGGTGATAGGCGTTGAGCGGGACGTGGTCGCCTCCTTTTGCGAAGAAATGGACGTGCAGATGGCCAACCTTAATTGCCCGGGACAAATCGTAATTTCCGGCGAAAAGGATAAGATCGTCGCTGCGGTCGCAGCCGGAAAAGAGAAAGGGTTTCGCCGCGTAATGGAGCTCGATGTAGCGGGCGCCTACCACAGCCGCCTCATGGAGCCGGCGCGCGAACGCTTTGCTTCTTACTTGGAGAGCGTGAGCTTTCAGGAGCCGAGCTACACGATTTTCACAAACACCACGGGCAAGGAGGTTTCCGAGCCGACCGCGATTCGCGAAGCCCTCGTTAAGCAAGTTGTCTCGTCCGTGCTGTGGGAGGATTGCCTGGTGAATGCAGCTGCGGCTGGAGCGGACCTGTTCTGGGAGCTCGGAGTTGGCGGGGTTTTAAAGGGACAAGTCAAGCGGACCAACAAGGATTGGGCGAACGCTAGTTTCGAGACCTGGGCTGACTTGTAGAAGGCGAGTAGAAGCCGTCGTCTTTCGCATGCCATCTGGTGGCCAGCCAGAACGGGCGCGATTCTTCCACTTTTCGGCCGGTGGTAGGGGGCTTTATCGATACTGTGGCATTTTCGGTGAAAGTGCGACTGTGAAGAAAGCCGATTGTTTGAGCAACGCCAGGTGGGGAATGCGACACCACGATGTAATAAGCGCGCTTGAAAGTGTGATATTCCTTGCGTCGTGCGGGATTTGGAACGGCTTTTGCGGCCTGAAGGAGTGAATGCCGGTTTTTCCACAAGCAAACTCCCGACTTGAAAGCTTTGGAAGGAGTGCTCAACTTCTTCCGCTTTTCGAATGGAGACGGTAAATAAGCGCAACTTTAGCATCATTGCCCATGTGGACCATGGGAAGACGACTCTGTCCGACCGTCTGCTGGAATACACCAACACGGTCGCTCAGCGCGTCCTCGAAGCCCAACACTTGGACTCGATGGATCTGGAGCGCGAGCGTGGTATCACTATCAAGAGCCACCCGGTAACGCTGCTGTACCCGTCCAAAGACGGCACGACTTATCAGCTCAACTTGGCGGACACGCCGGGGCATGTGGACTTCTCTTACGAAGTGTCGCGTAGTTTGGCGGCTTGCGAAGGGGCCCTTTTACTTATCGACGCGGCGCAGGGCGTGGAAGCTCAAACGGTGGCCAATGCCCATCTTGCGGAAGAGCAGGGGCTGACCATCATACCGGTAATTAACAAGATCGATTTGCCGAGCGCTGATCTCGACCTGTGCTTGCAGCAGCTGGAGGATCTCCTGGCGATTCCTGCCGAGGACGCGATCTTGGCTAGCGGTAAAACGGGCATCGGCATCGAAGATATTTTGGAAGCGGTGGTAAACCGAATCCCGCCGCCGCGCTGGACCGATTACGAGGCGACTCGTTGTTTGGTGTTCGACTCCATTTACGACGCCTACCGCGGAGCGATCGCTTTTGTGCGCGTCTTTTCCGGCTCTATCAAGCCAAAGGACCAAGTCCTCATGATGAGCGACCACACCCGCGCCGAGGTGAAGGAAGTAGGCGTTTTCACTCCTGCTCAGAAAAAGGTGGATTCGCTACAGGCGGGGGATGTCGGCTACATGGTGTGCAACATCAAGAATCCGGCGGATATCAAAGTGGGTGATACCATCACTCAGAATGCGAATCCTGCCGCTGAGATGCTTCCCGGATACAAGGTCGTCCGCCCCATGGTTTTCAGCGGTATCTATCCGGTGGAGACGAACGATTTCGAGAAACTCAAGAGCAGCATGGGCAAGCTGCAGCTCAATGACGCGGCCTTCAGCTTCCAGGCGGAGAGCTCCGTTGCTCTTGGCTTCGGCTTCCGTTGTGGGTTCTTGGGGCTCCTGCACATGGAAATCATCCAAGAGCGTATCCGCCGGGAGTATGGGGTAGAAATTATCTCCACGTATCCAAGCGTTGTATACAAGGTGCTGAAGCAAAACGGTGACGAGGTCGAGATCGATAATCCGATCAATCTCCCTGACCCGTCGCACATCGAAACGATTTACGAGCCGACCATCGTGGCTCACATCCACGTACCAAACGAGTGCGTGGGAGACATCTTGGCTTTGGTTATGGAAAAGCGTGGCTCCTGCGAACGGACCGATACGCTCGATGGCACGCGCCTGATCCTCGAGTGCGTTTTGCCGCTCAACGAAATCCTGGTCGATTTCAACGACCGCCTGAAGAGCATTACCCGCGGCTATGGCTCTATGGAGTACGAGCTCGGCGAGTACCGCCCGGCCAAACTGGTCAAGATGGATATCCTCGTCAACGGCGAGCCTGTGGACGCGTTTTCCTCGATCGTCCACAGCGAGAAGGCGCACACGAAGGGTGGCGAGCTTTGCACGAAACTGGCGGACATCATTCCGCCGCACCTTTTCAAGATAGCGGTTCAGGCAGCGATTGGCGGCAAGATCGTGGCTCGCGACAATGTGCGAACTATGCGCAAGGACGTGACGGCGAAGTGTTACGGCGGCGATATCTCCCGTAAGCGAAAGCTGCTCGACAAGCAGAAGGAAGGTAAGCGGAAGATGAAGAACATCGGCAATGTTTCCATCCCACCGGACGCTTTCATCAAAGTTTTGAAGAACGACTAGTGTCGCAGTGTACGGGTCGCCTCGCTGTTTATCGCGTGACAAGCACGCTCCCACCTTGCTGTTGAGCGGAGGCGTCGCGTTACGACTAGATTTCGGGGGATTTTTCGCTCGCGGGATCGAAATCGGCTGGCCAGTGTCTGGCTTTCCTCAAGCGAAGCCCTATGTTTTCTCTGTTTAAATCCGAATCCAAGAAGTTACGGGAAACCGCCAAGAATTGGCTCTACCACGCGGGAAAGGTATACCATTTCCGTAAGGATCGCCTGAGCGAAACCGAGGTTTCAACGCTGCTGCGACTGAGCGAAGAGGTGAAGTCTGGCATGAGGGACAAGTCTGAGTCCGCGGACAGTCGCTTGCGCGCCTCGATCGAGTCCTTGAAGGAGCACATGGAGCATGTGGGTGGAAACTATTATCCCCGCGGTTCGATGGCGGAGAACGTGGAGTTCTTTTTTGCGGCGCTGATCATCTACGTCGGCTTCACTACCTTTTTCATCAAGCCTTTCAAGATCCCGACCAATTCCATGTGGCCTAGCTACTACGGGATGACCGGCGAGGTTTACGCGGATGACGCAGAGAAGCCGAATGTCATAGAAAGAGCTTTCCGTTTCGTGAGCTTCGGAGCGAAACACTATGACGTGACAGCCCCGACGAGCGGCGAGTTGCTGATACCTATGGTGAAGACGGGTAGCGGCTCTTATCGAATCTTCGAGCGGCCCGCTAATGTGAAGCGTTATTTTGTCATCAACGCCCCCGGAGCTGAGCGCGTACTCTATGTGGGCGATGAGAGTGTTTCCTTCAAGTATCCTTCCGATTTCAACTTGGACCGGCAAGTATTGTTACCGTTGCAGAAAGCGGGAGTGGTCTCTCCTTACGACCGATTGATTGAGCGTGGCGGTTTGAGCCAAGGATCGTTTGCCGGGACGAAGAAGGAGACTATCTATGACCCGCGTACTGGACGAAACATGAACGTGACGGTCTACCTACTGCGCACCGGGCGTATGGTGGAAGAGGGGGAGAGCTTGCTTTCGTTTGACCTGATGACGGGCGACCAACTTTTCGTCGATCGCATGTCCTATCATTTCGTGTCGCCAAAAGTTGGGGACGGCTTCGTTTTCAAGACTGATTCGATCCCCGCGGTAGCGGAGGACAAGTTCTACATCAAGCGCTTGGTGGGCACACCGGGTGATACGGTGAAGGTCGAAGGGAGCACCCTTTACGTGAACGGCGAGCCAGCTACTGGTTCGGTCGCGTTCGAGAAGAACTCCAAAATGGAGGATAACTACGGCGGCTATACTACGATGAAGGATGAAAGAAGTCTGACCGTTGATTTATCGACTGAGCAGACCGTTCCTGACGGGCACTTTTTTGCTATCGGTGACAATAGTCACAACAGTTCGGATGGGCGCGTCTGGGGTTATGTGCCTCCTGAGGCGGTTGTCGGACGCCCTGTCATGATCTACTATCCGTTTACCAAGCGATTCGGCTTGGCGAAGTAGTCGAAAGCTTAATTTCGAGAGTAGGAGGTCAGTTCGCTTGCAGTCCTTGGGCGATATTTGCTCTTCGCTGAAACTGGGAGGACTAAAGTGACGGTTGCTCCGCTTCCGATGCCTTCGCTCTTTATATGGAGGCTGCCGCCTAATTTTTTAGCGGCGTTGGCGCAGCTGTGCATCCCGAATCCGTGCCCATCGGACTTCGTCGTGAATCCATGGGTGAAAATCATGCGTTCGTTTTCTTCCGATATGCCTAGGCCGTTATCCGAAATCTGGATACGAATATTCTCTTTATTCGCTGTAGTTTTTGCAGAGAGGGTGATAAGCCCTAAAGGCTTGCCAGACTCTATGATGGACTCCTTTGCGTTCTTGATGAAGTTAGTGATCATCTGAAGGAGGCTGTGCTTGTCGGTCTCGATTTCGAGGTCGGGTTCGAAGTCTCTCACGACTTCATAAAATGAATACTCCAAGTTTCCGGTCGTCATTTCGAGTGCGTCGTCGAAAAGCTTCTCTATCTTGAAAGTCTGGAGGACTTCGACCGTTTTTGCGTGGGTCTGCTGAGTCGTAATGATTTTCTTCACGTGCTCGATGTTTTCCTGCATGCATTCGACCTCGAGCTGGTAGTGCGAGTTGTCGTCTGCTAAAACCTTCGAAAGTTGCGTGAGGTAGGCGGGGATTGATCTGCCCTTCGGGTCGTTGGTCAGGAATTCGGCCAGGTTTTCTCGATGCGCGTTGATCATCTGCGAAACGAGAACGAGTTTTTTGACGCGCTCCTGGGAGAGTCTTTCGGAAAGGGTCATCAGGGCCACGTTGATACTGTTCAGAACGTTACCCACATTGTGCAGGACATTGGTGGCGACCTCTGCCATGCCCGCTTTTCTAGAAGTGCACATGAGGAGGTCCTGAGCGTTGCCAAGTTCTTCTAGGGCGTAAGTGAGCTCGCTCGCATTTTTTCGAAGCTCGTCGTTCTTGCTTTCGATTTCCTTAGTGCGTTCCTCCACCATGCTCTCAAGCTTGAGGTTGGCGTGCTTAAGGTTTTTAGCTAGATGATTGTATCCGAAATATAATACAACACCGAATGCGGTGACGTAGGTGAGGTACGCTAAGGGTGTTTCGAATAGGGTAGGCTCGATGAATAGGACTATAGAGATTTCCTCTGGGGGGACGGACTCGTTAGGCCGGGCTCGGATACGCAGCGTAAACTCTCCTGCGTCAAGCTTGGTGAAATTCACCTCGTTCGAAGTGCTCCATTTTGACCAATCCTGGGACATGCCCTCCAAGAAGTACTGATAAAGAGGAGGTTTGGTGGTCGCGGAATTAGTGTCCCCAGCTCGGAAGGTGAGGTTTCGTCGATCGCTGGCGAACTCGAGTCGTTTGGGGGTCGATTCGAATCCTGAATTTATGTAGTAGTTCGAAGATCCCTCTATGTCCGATATTTCGAAGAGGAAAAGGTTTCGCTTAGGAGAATCGAATGGTTCCTTCAGCCTTTCTCCGTCAATGTGGAAGAGTTCATTAGCAGTGAGGAGAATAGCGTCTCCATTCGAGAGAAACTTAAATTGGTTGAAGTATTGGTCGCCTAATTGACTGAGGGTAATGGCGTCTTTCTTGTATGAACCATCCGCTTGCTTCCATAAGATGTAGTTAAATTTCTCATGTGACGCCCAAATATTACCCGAAGGATCAGTGGCGACGCGGTGGAAGATATCTTCCGATGGCAAGTAAGCTTCTAGTAAATGCGTCTTTCGGAACTTGGAGAGGCTCGGTATGAACTCGTAGATTCCAGCGCGGGAGGTAAACAGGACTTCCCCTTCGTGCTCCCAAACGGCAACCCAATCGGATGGTAGTCCATTTTCTTGCGTTAAGAGCTGATACTTGATCCGTCCGTTTTCGACCCACGCACGGCCGATTTGGCCGATACCAATTTCGAGCCAAAAAACGTTTTTCGAAGATCGAGCGATTTTATTGATATGTCCTGCCCGGTGAAGGATCTGGTCCTCCTTTATCATTTCATCTTTTTCTCGATGCATGAGGATGAGCGAATCGGGTGTTGAGGCGAAGAAGCGATTTGGATCCCCTTCGAATAGAACCATACGTTCGATGAATCCTGTCTTGCCAAGATTTTGGTGGTTGCCGTTTTCCAGGATGAAAGTCGAATCACCCGCTTGGAAATAGAGCTCCTCTTTGGTTGAGACGGCAGCGACTACAGATCGATCCAAGCCTGGAGTGGAGTCCTTAAATCCTTTCAGGCTTCCGAACTCAGTGAAGGCCGGCTCGAGCAGCCTCCCGTTGGTGCGAATCCACACTTTTCCTCCAGCTTCGTGGGCGATTGGGTACTCGACCCCCATGCTCAGTCTCTCGTCGATTTGGGAGACGGGACTGTCGATTATGACCTTGCCGACGGTAGAGTTGAATTGGACCCAGAGAGTCTTATTTTCGTCGAGGTGCAGAGAGTTCGAACCGACCCATCTATAGTCGTGGTCTCTCTCCAAAGTGGAAAGGATGTCTCCTTGTCGATTGACGAAGTAGATGCCCTTGTGAGCTACGCTGATCGCCAACTTGTTGTCCTCAACGAATTCAAGGTCCCGGATAACGCCTTCCGCCTCGAAAGCGAAGCGGGTGAACTTGTCGATGGGCTCCCCCGCAGGGATCCGGTAGATCTCTTTGCTCTCGGTGGTAAAGTAGATTTCGCCAGACTCGCTAGACTCGATTTCGAGGATGACGTGCTTGTCGTTGAATCGCGTGAACGCGGGGTGAGTAGAGTGTGAGAAGCCGTCGAACACGACAATTCCGTCGCGTGTCGTTGCTACCAGGAGCGTACCTTGGTGGATAGTGGAGCCCTTGACCCATGAGTCGAACGAGGTGGCGGCGTACTCCATATTTTCGAGATCTAGGTAGGCGACACTTCGTTGTCCGATGAAGTAGAGGATTTGGCCTTGCTGGTGGATCTTGGAGTAGTACTCGCTATTGTAGTCGGTAAGCGGGAGAGGGTTCAAGCGGTCGAATCGGATACCTGTTGGCCCAGTGAAATCAAGCTTGCCGATGGTGCCATAACCCGCCGCAAAGACCCCGTTTGGAGTCCAAGCGATGCACCGAATCTTCTCTCGAGTGGAGGGTGTCTCAAGGAGGTGTTTCCAGCTGGTACCGTCAAATGAGTGAATCCCATTTTCGCATCCGAAGAAGAGTCTGCCATCGGGGGCAGTAGTGATGAAGTTTGAGCTCGAACTGTTTCCGATGTCCTTCTCCTCGTAGATTTGGTAAAAGGGGATGCCTCTGAGGTTTAGCTTCTTTTGGGGCGCTGCGAGGAGATCGCAAGCAAGCGCAACGACAATGATGGCAGCGATAAGCTTCATTTTTTGATATCTGCGGGCTTCGAGACCTATGTCGTTTCGACTATCCACCGGCCGAGTGCATCGGCCAATTCGTTAACCCTCAGCGGCTTAGTTAGGAAGTCATCCATTCCGGCCTCTTTGCACTGATCGCGCACATCGCTGAACGCGTTCGCGGTGAGGGCTATGATGGGCACCTCGCTTCTCGGACTACCGCTACTCCTGATTTTTTGAGTAGCTTCCAAACCGTCTAGCTCTGGCATCTGGAGGTCCATCAAGATGAGGTCGAAATCTTCTCGAGTGGCGGTCTCCAAAGCTTCCAAGCCATTGGTAGCGAGAGTCACCCCGACTTTCATTTGTTCGAGGAAGCGCTTACCGAGCTTTCGATTGATGGCGTTGTCGTCTACGAGGAGGACTCTTTTGCCTCCGAAATCAAGGTCTACAGCTTTGCGAACGCTAGCAGTCTCCTGCTTGTTGCTCCTCGTTTTTTCGATTGGGACCGCTTTCACGTTTTCCTTCGGGAATGGCAGCTCAAGGACGAAGGCGAAGCATGAGCCTTTGCCCAACTCGCTCGTGACGTCGATCCGTGCAGACATGGCATCGGCTAGAAGTTTGCAGATGGCGAGCCCGAGCCCGGTACCACCGTATTCCCGAGTGGTGGAGGAGTCAGCCTGCATAAACGCTGAGAAGAGACGTTCCACCGTTTCAGAAGACATCCCTATACCGTTGTCGGAGATTTCGATTCGCAATGTCGCCGATTTTTCGTGGATAGCTTCTGCCTTGATAGATAGCGTTACCGTTCCATCCCTGCCGAATTTGAACGCGTTGTTCAGGAGGTTGAGAATGACTTGGCGGATTCGCGCGGGGTCTCCGACTACGAGTTCGGGGAGCTTCTCATCGTGCTCGAGGACCAAGTTGATGTTCATCCGCGTAAGCGCGTTTTCCATCAGGTTTGTGCATTCTCTGGCCAGATCCTTGAGACTGAACGGTATTTTCTCGAGCTCGAGTTGTCCGTTTTCGTACTTCGAGTAGTCGAGAATGTCGTTGATAATGATCATCAGGGCGTCGCCGCTCTTTTGAATGATACTAGCGAACTCGAGATCTGAATCGTTCAAGCTGTTGCTGTGGTTCAGCATGTGGGAAGCGCCGATGATACCGTTCAAGGTAGTGCGGATTTCGTGACTCATTGTCGCAAGGAAGCGACCTTTTGCTCGCTCAGCGGCGCGAGCTTCAGCGACGGCCACCTGCAGTTCAGAATTCAGGGAGTTCAGACTCTTGTTCGCCTTGGAGATTTGCTGAGTTCGATCAGCTACTTTTTGCTCCAGCTCGGCGAGCAGGTCCCGAGTACTTTTCTCGGTATGCCACTTTTCGCTCAGGGCGACCGCAAGTTGGTAGACCTCGGCCTGATCGAAAGGTTTTTTCAGGATGAGCAAGCGATCGGTATGGCCAACTCGCTCGATAATTTCGCGCCATGAATAGTCGGAGTAGGCGCTACATATTACGATTTGTACGTGAGGATCCGCTTTCGATATCGCTTCAACTGTTTTCAGGCCGTCCCAGCCCGGCGGCATGCGCATGTCCACAAAGGCAACGGAGTAGGGCGATCCTGATTTTTTCGCGCCTAGGATTTTATTCAGTCCCTCCTCTCCTTGGTATGCATGACCAATCTGGAAGTTGAATTGATTTTTGGAAACGGTGTGACGCGCCTCCTCATCAAACATGATTCGATCGAGCTCCTCGAGGGCGAGTTCGCTCTCGCTAGAACCTGCTGGAGCGAGTACCTTTTCGAAATCGGTGTGGATCGATTCGGTGTCGTCGATCACAATGATGCGCCGTGGCAGCGCGTTTGAGTGCTGCTCGCTCATCTTTTGGGAAGCGGGTATGCTGCGAGTCGAAGCATGTGTCAGGTTTCAAGTGGGGAGGGGGCAAGTATAGCGTCCTTACCCGTGTCCTATTAGAGATAGTCTTCGACGGTGCTACCAGCTTTCTGAGTAGATCTCGCAGCGGATTCGGTTTTTTGAAATATGATTTACCCGACCGTGCGACGATGGCTCGGAAACAAGCCTAGTTAATCGTGCGGGTCCGGTCGATTTTCAACCAACGCGGACTTGGATCGCCACTGAAGTATCGACGAAGTATGTCTTTAAATCTCAAGGCCTTTAGCCTTGACATCGAACTTCTCAAAAAGGGTATTAGCCCCTTTTCTGACGGCGGTTTGCCTGCCCCGTCGTGCCTACTTTTCTCGTTCCCGCGATTAGGGATACTTGCGCCAAGACGATCACTGAGTATTAACATCTAGCACTGCACCGATGCCGTTCCGGTAACAAAGTCCGGCAGGCGTCTCTTTTGACATATGAAATCGATTAACTCGTCTCTATCAACGACTGCACTCCGTCTCGCTTTGGTCGGACTTTTGGCGTCATTTGTATCCGCCGTTTCCCACGCCCAAGACGAGCGTGGCAAGCAGCTCTATGTGAACTGCGTAGCTTGTCACCAAGCCGATGGCTCTGGAATGAAGCTGTTGAACGCTCCTGCAATTGCGGGGCTTTCGGAAAAGTACGTTGCAGCCCAGCTAGGCAAGTTCAAAGCAGGGCATCGTGGCGGCGACGCGAAGGACGCAAGCGGACTGCAAATGCGTCCGATGGCAAGCTTGCTAGCTTCGGAAGCGGATGTCGCAGCAGTCTCAAAGTACATTGCTTCGTTACCAAGTAAGCCGATTGCATCTACAATCGAGGGTGGCGACCCTGAAAAGGGCAAAGCCCTCTACATGACCTGCCAAGCTTGCCATGGCGCGGATGGGGCAGGGAACGATCTCCTCAACGCACCCACGTTGCTGAACCAGCATGACTGGTACTTGGTGGCCCAGCTTCACAAGTTCAAGGACGGCATTCGTGGCTCAAACCCGCAGGACACCACTGGCGCTCAGATGCGCCCTATGGCAATGATGCTGGCTGACGAGCAAGCTATGAAAGATGTTGTTGCGTATATCCAATCTCTTTCGAAGTAAGCTGCGGATACTTTTTCTTCCAATCAACCGCCTGACAGAAATATGAGCGAAGAGCCCTCGGAACTTGATCCACAACAAGAGCAATATGCGTATGCGATAACGCGTAGGCTCTTCAAATATACCTTGGTTGGGACGGTTTTGTTTGCAGCCACGATTTTGTCTTTCTGGAAATTCTTCGGTTAGGCCGCCTGACAGTGAGGCCTACGACTTTAACCTAATCCGTTTCCCATGCTAGAGTACTTCCTTCCTAGAGCATCATCATTTGCCGGGAGCATCGACCATCTGTTTGATCTGATCACCTATTTGGTTATGTTCTGGTTCCTTCTGGTGATGGCGTTTTTCTTTTACGTCGTCTTTAGATTCCGCGCTAAGCCGGGCCAAAAGGCCCAATATATAACGGGCGAAACGCACAAGCAGAAACAAGCGGTGGAGATTCCCCACTACCTGATTCTCATTTGCGATTTGGCCATCCTGTTCTACACCTTCAAGGTTTGGCATGAGGTCAAAATCGATATGCCAGAATACGACGAGCAAGTGCGAGTCATCGCCCAGCAGTGGGCTTGGACTTTCGAGCACGCAGGTGCCGATGGCGTCTTAGACACAGAAGACGACATCGTCCTTATCAACGAGCTCGTGCTTAAGAAGGATACTCAGTACAAGTACGAGCTCCAGGCTCTAGACGTAATGCACAGCTTCTCGATCCCAGTCTTCCGCCTCAAGCAAGACGCGGTTCCGGGGCGCAAGATATATGGACATTTTAAGCCTATCCTCGAAGGGGAATGGGATGTGCAGTGTGCCGAGATGTGCGGATATGGCCACGGCTTTATGCCGGCTCGAGTCCAAATAAAGTCTTCCGACGAATACGCCGCTTGGATCGCTGAGAACACCCCGGCGAACCTGAAGCAAGACGCTGCTTACGCTAACACTGAATCTAAATTGAAGGAGGCGCCTAACAATGGCTGATACTGCAACTGCAACGGCTGGCGTCGACCATCACGACGATCACGGCCATCACGAATCGTTTTGGAGCAAGTACTGCTTCTCCACTGACCACAAGATCATCGGCTTCCAGTACCTTTTCACAGGTATGGCCATGGGACTCATCGGAGGCTTTTTCTCTTATGTTTTCCGCATGCATCTTGCTTTCCCCGGCTCTTCGATTCCGTTTTTCGGTGTCGTGTCGCCTGCGGCATACAACTCGCTGGTCACCAATCACGGTACGATCATGATTTTCTGGGTAGCGATGCCCGTACTTATCGCCGCTTTGGGTAACTTTCTCATTCCGCTGATGATCGGTTGCGACGATATGGTCTTTCCGAAGATCAACCGTCTATCCTACCAGATCTTCTTGATTAGTGCGATCGTCCTCATCGCTTCTTTCTTCGTTCCGCAAGGTGGATTCGGCGGCGCTTGGACTGCATATCCTCCTTTGTCAGCAGAATCTCAATACAACGGGACGCCATTTGGAGCCCCAATGTGGTTGATCGCTGTGACGCTGGAGATCGTGGCCTTCCTACTTGGAGGTATCAATTTCGTCACTACGGTGATGAACGCCCGTGCCAAGGGTATGAAGCTTTACGACATTCCCATGGTTGTATGGATGATCGTCATCGCGTCTATCCTCTTCATGGCATCAGTAGGTCCTCTTGTTGCTGGAGCGGTCATGCTGCTATTCGACCAGACGCTAGGCACTGGGTTCTTCGATCCCGCGGCTGGAGGCGACCCTGTATTGTGGCAGCACTTGTTCTGGTTCTTCGGGCACCCTGAAGTTTATGTGGTACTGCTACCCGCGATGGGAGTCGTGATTGAGATCATTTGTACCTTCTCTCGCAAAAAGCTATTTGGCTACAGAATGATCCTTTACAGCTCTATTGGCTTGGGGATCTTGAGCTTCTTCGTTTGGGCTCACCACCAGTTCATTTCTGGTGTAGATCCGAGAGCGACATATCTATTCACTACCACGACTCTTCTGATCTCGATCCCAGTGGCCATTATGCTGTTCGCGATGATCGGAACGCTCTGGGGGGGATCCATCCGTTTCACTACGCCGATGTTATTTGCGCTTTCGTTCATCGCGGAATTCCTCATCGGTGGGGTCACGGGTATCTGGCTAGGTTCGAGCGGTACTGATATTTACTTGCATGACACGTACTTCGTGCTCGCTCACTTCCATTACACCTTCGTACCGATCGCGATCATAGGAACATTCGCCGCAATATACTATTGGTTCCCGAAGATGTTCGGCCGCCAGCTGAACGAGTTTTGGGGCAAAATCCACTTTTGGGGTACGGTCATACCGTTCAATGGGATCTTCCTTCCGCTCTTCGTCCTAGGTGCTGCGGGCCAGCATCGTCGTATCGCCGGTTTCACCGCATACCCGGACCTTTACACCGAGAATTTCCAAGACCTCCGCGTTTTTGCGACTGGTTCATTGATCGTTCTAATCCTTTTCCAAATCCCATTTTTCATTAACTTCATCGTAAGCTTGAAGCGTGGCAAGAAAGCGGGACCGAATCCTTGGAAGGCTAACACGCTAGAGTGGGTTGCTCCGTCACCTCCACCTCACGGTAACTTCGGAGATAATCTCCCTGAAGTGTACCGTGGCCCATACGAATTCTCTGTCGAAGGACGCGAGGATGACTACTGGCCTCAAAACCTGCCCGAGGCATCCAAGTAAACTAACGTAACATCTTTCTAGATACAATGGGTCATAAAATCATTGCAACTGGCAGAAGTCGTACCGGTATCCCAACTGGCCGCCTAGCGGTCTGGTGGGTAGTCGCTTCTGAAATCGTAATTTTCGGCGGTCTAATCGCTGTTTATCTCCTAAACCGTTTTCTACACGGCTCTTGGGCTCAGTCGGCGGCGCATACCAACACCTTTATTGGTGGCGCTAACACGTTCTGGCTGCTGACCTCGAGCTACTTCGTGGTCCTCGCGCACGCTGCTGCGGAGAAGAGGGATGCCAAGACGGCTCGGAAGTATCTCTGGCTGACGATTGCTTTGGGCGGTTGTTTCATGGGATTCAAGTCCTACGAATACGCAACCGAGATCGCTCACGGCTACACTCTCTTCACGAGCAACTTCTGGAGCTTCTACTACATGGCTACCGGACTACACGGGTTCCACGTTCTATGTGGTATGGTGATTATGGCGATCATCGCCGAAAAGGATATCAAGCACGAGCAAAACTGGCACCGCGTGGAAAACATCGGCATCTACTGGCACTTTGTAGATATCGTTTGGATTTTCCTTTTCCCACTTCTCTACATCGCAAAGTAGTTGAATCTTAGATACGGAATTTATTTTAGATATGGCATCAGAAAACCATCCAAGTTACTTTAAGATTTACCTCATGCTGCTGGTCCTTTTCGTAGTCAGCGTCGCAGGTCCGGAAATCGCGGAAATCATGAATCTGCAGGGAGCAACGCGCTTGATCCTCGTTTTGATCACAGCATTTGGAATTGCATTGGTCAAAGCGTACTACGTTCTCGCATACTTCATGCACCTGAAGTTTGAGAAGATTTATGCTCCTTACATCTTGTTATCAATGGTGGCTCTTCTCTTCGTTTTCTTCTTCGGGACCGCTACGGATTCGATGAAGGCATCGGGACACAACTGGGAAAAAGTCTACGTGGAGCCGGAAGTGGCTGCAGGTGAGGAACCTGGCGCACATGGAGACACCCACGGCGAGGAGTCGCAGAGCGATCACAGCGATCAGGCACACTAGTTGTTCGTCTTCGAGGCAGGAGGGAATATGAGATACGCAGAAGCAGGAATTCACGGGGAGGGCAGTTCGGTTCGGGAGCCGGCTCTTTCGAATAGCGTTTTGGGAGTCATCGTCTTCATTATGGCGGAGATGATGTTCTTCCTAGGCTTGATCAGTGCCTTTATGATTTCGAAGGCAAATGCCGTCGAATGGCCACCGATTGACCAGCCGCGACTACCCATCGGAGCCACTGCATTTAACACCGCGATCTTGTTGGCGAGTGGCGTTACCATGTACTTAACGGGACGTGCGTTTCAGCGCGAAGGCTTCGGAGATAAGAGCAAAATGTTGTTTTTGCTCACACTCGGGTTGGGAACCTTTTTTGTATTATTCCAAGGCTTTGAGTGGGTTCGAATACTGAGCCAAGGTTTGACCCTGCAATCCAGCACCTACGGCTCGTTTTTCTATTTAATCATAGGGGCTCACGCGGTCCACGCGATCGGTTCAATCGTAGCCCAGTTGCGCTTATTCCTGAAGTTCCGCAAAGGGACCCTGAGGCTTCAAAGCTTCAGGGCGGGTCAGACTTTTTGGTACTTCGTAGTCGGCGTTTGGCCGATTCTCTACATCCTCGTTTACCTCTGATAAGAGCACAGATGAAGCCGAATATTGTAAATCGCTTAAGTAAGATAGCAGGGCTCCTTGCCGCTGTATGTATGGTGGCTTCCGCGGACGCCTGTTCGGTTTGCGCTGTGGGCAAGGAAGAGGCTAGGGCCGCATACTACGCTACTACGGCGATCCTGAGTTTCCTGCCTTTGATCATGATTGGCGGAGTCGTTTACTACCTTTTCAAACGCAATCGATAGTCGATCGGTCTTTCGGCGAAACATTTTAAGAGCCCTCGCCGGTCGGTGCGGGCTTTTTTTGTGGTGCGCCCGGCAGGGCGCTCCTGCTTGACAGTGATTATCGTGAGAATCGATAAAAGTCTGTTGCTCGCCCGGCAAGGGGAAGAGCTAGCCGAAAGGCAACTGCGCTGCCGCGAGGTATGCGTGGGGAGGAAGCCTATGGCAAAGCGTTGGCCTGACGAACAGGAATCGCATAGGAGGCAGCTACGCCGGATGAGGAGGCCACGAACTCTAAAGTCCGAAACTTGCGCGGAAGGCGTGGTTGTAGATGCGGCAGGCATAAACGTGAAGGCAGGGGCGCATTACCCGGGGAGGTCTTCCGCTTCGTTCCTTATGGAACTAGCCCCGCAGCGATGCGTGGCGATGGGGCGGGAGAAGTCAGCCGAGATCATAGTAGCGGGCAGCAGGTCGCCCGCGAAGGATCGAACCGAAGAGAGACAACGAGGCCTTCGACCATGAGAGAGGACAGGGATGCAGAAGCTGGCGACGCCATTCGTCGGACCCGCGCGAGAGGAACCGGACGGAATCCGGGGCGAGCTCGCGCGGGCGCGTCAACTCCGCCATCGGACGAAGCGAACCGAGTTGCTCGCAATCAAGACCTGATTGGACAGATGACCGAGCGCGGCAACATGAACGCTGCGTGGAGAAAAGTGCGCCGCAACGGCGGCAGCGCGGGAATCGACGGTCGCGACATGGAGGCCACTTTAGCGTACATGAAAGAGCGTTGGGAAACGATCGAGGCGCAGCTGGCAGCGGGGACGTATCGTCCCGCTCCCGTCAAGCGCGTGGAGATCGAAAAGCCCGGCGGCGGTATCCGAAAACTGGGTATACCGACGATTCTCGACCGCGTGCTGCAGCAGGCGGCGCTACAGGTGCTGGGGCCGATGTTCGACCCGCAGTTCAGCGAACGCAGTTACGGGTTCCGTCCCGGGCGCAGCGCGGGACAGGCGGTCGAACAGGCTCGCAAGTACCAAAGCGAAGGCAAGAACTGGGTGGTGGACATGGACTTGAAGAGCTTCTTCGACGAAGTGAACCACGACCTTCTAATGGCGCGTGTGCGCCGATTGGTTAAGGACAAGGCGATGCTCAAGCTGATCCGTTCATGGCTTAACGCCGGAACTATGGTTGGCGGGCTGACCGAATCCACCGAAAAGGGGACGCCGCAAGGCGGGCCCTTGTCTCCGTTGTTGTCCAACATCATGCTGGACGACCTGGACAAGGAGCTGGAGAAGCGCGGGCATTGCTTTTGCCGCTACGCCGACGACTGCAACATCTACGTTGCCACTCAGCGTAGCACTCAGCGTAGCGGGGAGCGAGTGCTTGCGTCGATCACCGCCTTCTTGGAAAAGAAATTGAAGCTGAAGGTGAACCACCTCAAAAGCGCGGTGGATCGCCCGAGCCGTAGGATCTTCCTTGGCTACAGCTTCACCGGCGGCAAGTCCTCGCGTATCCGCGTGCCCAAGGAGAGCGTGCAAAAGGTGAAGTCCAAGCTCAAGAGGCTGCTGCGCAAGGCGCGCGGTCGCAATGTGAAAGACTTCATCGAACAAACGCTCAACCCGGTGCTACGTGGATGGACCAGCTACTTCCGTCTGAGCCAGACCGAAACCTTCGCCCGGGTATTGGACGAATGGTTACGGCGCCGCTTGCGGTGTGTAATCTGGCGCCAGTGGAAACGCCCGCGCGCTCGCTACAAGAAGCTGATCTCGCTGGGGTTGGACCCACAGCGAGCTCGCAAGAGCAGCTTCAACGGGCGCGGGCCTTGGTTCAACAGCGGGGCTTCACATATGAACGCGGCCTTGCCGCGCAAAGCCTTCGCTGAAATGAATCTCCTGTCTGAGTACGATCAACTCCGATTGCTGAGAAGAGAAATCTAGCTTCGGAACCGCCGTGATACGTGAACCGTACGTCCGGTGGTGTGAGAGCTGGGGGCGGGCGACTGCCCCTGGCTACTCGATCCTATCGCCAAGGGTCTTTGCTTCGGGAGATAGTCTTGCCATCACCGGCCTGCGACAAAAGCCCTCGAGGGGCGAGCGACGGCAGTTGAGAACAATCGAATGTCGGCTGAGCGTTAGCGCTCTGTCAGGGCGTTCATCTTTGCCCTGAGCAACGGTTTAAAGATGTAGTCGAGTACCGTCTTTTTGCCTGTGAGAATGTCGACTTCTACTTGCATCCCAGGAATAATGTTGAAGTCCTGATCGGTCGTTGCGAGTGACCGCTCGCCGGTGCGCACGCGTATCGTGTAGTAGCTGTCTCCGCGTTCGTCGGTGAAGGTGTCGGCGCTGATGTGCTCTACGGTTCCTCTGAGGCCTCCATAGATCGAGAAGTCGTATGCTGAAAGTTTCACGGTGGCCTCTTGGCCGGGGTGAATGAAGCCAATATCTTTGGGAAGAACACTAGCTTCAACGATGAGATCGCTCTCGTGAGGAACGATTTCCACGATAGGTTCTCCGGATCGAATTACTCCGCCAATCGTGTTGAAGTTCACTTTGTTAATCGTACCGGTTACGGGTGACTTGACGTCTGTGCGACGAATTTTGTCTTCGTAAGCGAGCATGCTTTGCTGGATCTGCTCCATCTTCGCTTGTACCTCGTTTCTCAAGGTCAGCACTTCTTTTGTATAATCTGTTTGGATACGGCTTAATTCGCTTTCCGTATCGTTCACGGCCGACTGAAGTCGCAGCAGTTCCACTTGGGAAACGATACCTTTCTCTGCCAAGGGTACGGTTATATCGAGCTCTTGACGTTTGAGCTCGAGGCTTTTGCTCAAGTGGCGGACTGATCCAGCGAGATTTGAACGGCGGCTTTCGAAAAGGGTGCGCTCGCTTATGGCGAGGTCCGGGCGGCTTTGTAAGATGTACTCAGGGAAGGTAATGGAATCGCTGTCGTTGGCTTCTGCCTCCAATCGAGCGATGCGGGCCATGAGGCTGTCGCGCTGAGCTGCGCTCTCGCTTCGGGCAGCTGAAAATGCCGTGCTGTCTATACGGAGTAGACTGTCGCCCTTGTTGACGATGTCACCTGCTCTGACGTTTAGCTCGGATAGGATTCCACCTTCGAGGATTTGTACCACTTGCAGGAAATCGGTGGGGACGACTTTTCCTTGGCCACGCGTGATCTCATTGACCTCTGAGCTGCTCGCCCAGTAGACGAAGGTGCTAATAACGCCGACTATAGTGAACAGTAACAGACTTGCCAAAGGGCTTCGGTTCTCGAGGAAGGCAGCTTTGGTATCAGCAACGAAGTCGAGATCGCTCTTTTTCGGTTTCACGGTTTCTTGTTCGCTCTTTAATGGGCTCGCCTGAGGGGGGTCGACTTTGGTTTCCACAGGCTCTTTTGGTTCCGTCGCCTGGACTTCCGAATCGGCCTTCGGAGAAACCGTTTCTTCGTTTATCGGTGTCTGGGTCTTTTCTGGAACGGTCTTCTTTCCAGATTGGAATCGGGATGGTTCGGGTGTGTTCATGGGATCGGGAATTAGTTTCTACCGGCTCCTCCTGAGAGTTGGCGCATGACTTCGGTCTTAGGTCCGTTGGCTGCGATACGACCTTGGTCCATTACGATAATGCGGTCTGCCAGTTTGAGCATAGAAGGCTTATGGGTGGACAGTACGATAGTGCGTCCGTTTTCGCTTCCGTAGAAGTCCATGGCGGCAATGAACTCGCGCTCCGCATTGGCGTCCATGGCGCTAGTTGGCTCGTCCATGACGAGGACCGGTGGTTTTGCGATGATTGCTCGAGCGATGTTAATAGCTTGGCGCTGTCCTCCAGAAAGGCGTTCGCCGCGTTCGCCGATCTGCATGTCGTAGCCCATTGGATGTCGGGAAGCGTAGCGTTCGACGCCGGAAAGCTTCGATGCTTGGAGTAATTCCTCTTCGTCGGCCCAAGGGGCGCCCATAAGGATGTTTTCCTTGAGGGAGCCAAAGAAAAGATTGTTATCCTGGGCGATATAGCCGAGGCGGCGTCGAAGCTCAGCTGGGTCAAGTTGGCGGATATCGGTGCCATTGACGAGAATCATGCCAGAGGTCGGCTGGTAAAAGCCGAGGATCAAGCGAAGCAAGGTGCTCTTACCTGAACCAACTCGGCCCAATATTGCGACTTTCTCTCCCGGTTCGATCACGAAGCTAGCGTTCTTGACAGCGGGTTCGGTATCCTCCGAGTAGGAGAAACTGACCTCTTTGAATTCGACGCTCGGGCGGAAGTCGTTTTTGCGAACGTAATTCCGTCCGGCTTCTCTCTCTTGGGGAAGCTCGACGATTTCGTTGAGGCCCTTCAGCGAGACGATGGATTGCTGCATTCGTGAGAGTAGTGCCGCGACTTGTCCGATCGGTCCCATTGCTCGTCCGCTGAGGATCGTGCAGCCTATCAAAGCTCCCATGCTCATGTCTCCCTCGCGTATCCGATAAACGGATGCGACGACTATAACAACGGAAACCATCTGTGATACGAAAGCGGTGAAATTCGTCGCAGCGGCAGAAATCCGTCGCGACGCCACTTCGCTTTTGGCGGAGCTTCCGAGGAAGTTTTCCATTCGACGCTGGAAGATGCCTGCAGCGGAAAGCCCTCGGATGGCTTCAAACCCTCCGATGGCTTCCACTAACAGGGCATGCTTCTGCGCTGAGGATCCTTGGGCTACTTCGGCAGCTCGTTTGAGCGGTATGTGCAGGATCGCTCCGATTGCCAAAATAAGTAGGATACCAGCTGCTGGGATAAAGGCCACCCAGCCCGCCATGAAATACATGAGACCGATGAAAAGAACGACGAAAGGGAGGTCGATGAGTGTGGCCATCGTCGCGGAGGTGAAGAACTCGCGCAGGCTCTCGTATCCTTTTACCAGACTTGCAAAACTGCCTGCAGAGGCGGGTTTGTGCTCCATCTTGATACCGAGCACGCGTTGGAATATAAAGCTAGAGAGGAGGACGTCAGCGTTTTTTCCTGCCTTGTCGATGAGGGCGCTACGCAGCGTCTTGAGCAGGAAATCGAAGCCATAAACGAGGGTTACCCCACTTGCCAGCACCCAAAGGGTGTCGATAGCGTTGTTCGGAATGACACGGTCGTAGACGTTCATGACGAACATCGAACCTGCAACCGCGAAAATGTTAATGAAGACAGCAGCCAGTAGGACGCTTTGATAAACACGTCGGTATTTCCAAAGGGTTCCCCAAAACCAGTTCTTAGACTTGATGCTGCTCTCTGATTTGTCGGCCCGAGCATCGAAGGCGAACTCGGGCTTTACGAAGATGGCGGTCCCTATGTATTCAGATTCTAGTTTCGCTCTGTCTAGTACGACTTGGCCTGTTCCAGTTTCGGGAAGGATAACTGAGAAGTCGTCTCCCTTTCGGCTGACGAGAACAGCGCTGCGATTATCGCGGAGCAGGAGGACGCATGGGAATACGAGCTCTGGTATTGCGGTGAGGTTACGTTTGACGATGCGAGCAGAGAATTTTGCACTATCAGCTGCCCTGATAAAAAGGCGTGGAGTAAGACGGTTGTCGACCAAAGGAAGGCCTGCTGTGAGCACGTCGCCCGAGAGCTGACGGTCATGCATCTTGCCTATCAGTATCAGACAGTCGAGTAGTGGGTCGTCGAATACTCTCGGTTCGATTGTCGACTGAGAGGTTTTCTCCTCGGGCGTAGCTATTTCGACCCCGGGCCTAGGTGCGGCTCGGCGAATCGGGGGCGCAAGCCTGGTATTCTTTTTGTCGGAAATCATTAGAGATTGCTGGTCAGATCTATCAGGGATTCATGGAGCTGTTCCATTTCGCGGAGCTTGCGTTCCATCTCTCGTTGCTCTGTCACGTCCTCTATGGTTCCCTCAAGAAAGACGCTTTCAGAGCTTTGGTCCTTTATAGCCCAAACGTTAATGATTGCCTCCATTGTGGAGTTGTCTTGGCGATGAAAAGTAGCCTCGAAATGCCCCCCTTGCTGTGCTTCGGCAGCGAGTTCGACTGTGCTCGCTTGATGGGTCTGGTGATCGTAGACTTCAGGAGACAGTGTCTCGCATACTTGGATACAGTCACCCCTTGTCTCGAAACCTAGCGCGTGAGCGAGGAAGCTGTTTACGTCTAAAATTTTACCTTGGGCGTCGCATCGAAAGATACCAATCGCAGCATTTTCAAAAAATCCTCGGTATTGAGCTTCGCTCTCGCGGAGCTTGCTCTCGAGCTTTACTTTCTCGCGACGATTGGAGGCATCCTTCAGGTGAGACTCGATGGCCGGCAATAGACGAGCGGTATTGCCTTTCATTATATAGTCCTGCGCTCCCATTTTCATGAGGTCGACTGCGCTTTCTTCGCCTATTTTTCCTGAGACGAGAATGAAAGGGATGTCCAGGTCGTAGGCTTGGAAGAGTTGAAGTGCCTGCATGCCGTCGAACTCTGGCATTTGATAATCGGAGATCACGATATCCCACTCCTGTTCATCGAGCTGGTTTTTCATGTCCTCACGTGTTTCCACGCGTTCGCTTGTAACCTCGTATCCGTTTTTCTTGAGAAGGTTCGCTGTGAATTTAGCCTCGATCTTCGAGTCTTCCACAATGAGGACGCGTAGTTTACCTTTGGATACTTTGTTTTCTTTATTGTCGCTCATACTGGATGGCTGTGTAGAAGGCTGGATACTATTTGATAGAGGTGGTGAGTTCGCCCATCGCAGAAAGGAGTCGGTAGGCTGCTTGCAATCTGTTGAGGCGTTCTTCCTCTACGGAAGCTCGTGCGGAAGATAGTTCATTTTCGACGTCGAGCAGATTTATGAGAGGCCTCTTTCCGAGTTCGAACTGCTCGTGGTATGCGTCTACGACCGACTCCATTGCATCGCGATGGGTCTCCAAAAGGTAGATACGTTCATTCGTCGAAAGTAGCTCGTTCCAAGCGTTTGCGAATGAGGTCTCAGTTTCGATGAGAGTGTCCTGCAACTTGAAGTCCGCTTCGTTAACCTGATAGTTGGCTCGATTGATCTCGGCTCGTCGCCTCCCGCCGTCGAAGATATTGTAGGAGAGTGTGATCAAGGCCATAGCGTCCTCTTGGAGCTTTTCGTAGCGGTCGGATTCGGCCGCGTCACCTTCGACCACGAAGTTTAGCTTCGGGCGGAAGGCACTTTCAGCTACTTTGCGACGCGAATAGGTAGCCTGCAGTTCTGAATGTGCGGCTCGGACGCTGGGATTTGCGTTGAAAGAGATTTCGTCGATTGATTCGGGAATCGCCCAACCTGGGAAATCAGGTTCTACGAGTCTCGCGGGGTAGACGCCGGTCAACTTCAGGAACGTATTGTTGGCGATATTGAGTTGGCGATTGCGTGCTTCTAGGCTGGCTTTTGCCATACCAAGACGAGCTTTTACGAGAACGACGTCTGCCCTTGGGCCGGCCCCGGCATCGAATTTTTGCTGGATCTTGTCGAGTGCGTCTTTGTGGAGGTAGACGCTTTGTTCGGCAAGGTTCACCAAGCGGGTGTACTTGATGACGTTTACGTATGTTAGCGAAAGCTCGAGGGCTAGGTCCTCGCGGACTTTGCGGAGAGACTCTTCGCTGGTGCGCAGGTTAGCCTGAGCTTCAGTGATTCGGTGGCGCGTGTTGCCGCCATCAAAAAGGAGTTGCTTGCCTTGCAGGGAGGCATTGCCGGTTTCTCCGTATACTTGGAGTCCTTTTTCGTTTCCGAAGCGTTCTTCGCCTCCGCGCATGCTGAGGGATAGCTGGGGGCGCAGAGCTGCGCGTTCACCGGTGAGTTTGTTTTGCTCAATCTGTACGCGGGACTCGAGCACCCGAATCTTCGGGTATCGCGAGAGCGTCGCATCAAGGGCCTCGCTCAAGGTTTGAGCGGGCAGAATGGGAAGCAACGAGAAGGCCAGAAGGGCGATTACATATCCAATAACCGTACGTTGTTTTCGTGCGGCTAGCTCGCGTGTGCGTGTGGTGAGACTGTAGTTTGAAGCGTTCAGAGTGCTGGTTTGGTAGGTTCGGCACTCTATGATCGTTCAGATAAGGTGAAACTTGAGCTTGTGTTGAATTAGAGGTGAAAAACTCATTTGGCTTCGTGAATACTACTCAGCGAGGATGAGTAAGGGCCCAAAAAAAGCCCCCAAAGGGAGCTTCGTTGCCTAACTAGGAATAGGTTTGGGTTTCGATGCCCTAGGTTTGGGTCAACTGGAGCTTGCTATCTTCCGGATGCGACGACCGCTTTTACGACACTTTCAAAAACGGCCGGTGAGGTAGCGACTATGCCTTTGTTATTTTTCAGGGTTCGACCGATGGAAAAGTCCAACGACTGGCCAAAGGTGTCGGCGATTCGCCCTCCTGCTTCCAGTAGCACGATGTAGCCGGCGGCATGGTCCCAGATCTTTTCCTCGTATCCGGGACGGGTGGGGAGTCGCAGGTAGACCGAAGCTTGGCCGCGAGAAACAGCGGCATACTTGCATTGGCTGTCCATGCGGAACGGCTCTACAGATGTGCCGAGGGCTTCGGAAATCTCAGCGGAGCGACCGTGGGCCGTGTGTCCGGACTCGACGGATTCGCAGAATACGGCCTGGGCAGGATCGGATACGGAGTCAGTCGAAATCGAAACAGCTGCGGAAATGTCGCTGAGTGGCGCTTGGAAGGCACCCTGTCCTTTGACGGCGAACAGGATGCAGCCTTTCTCGCTGTCGGGGTTAGCTGGATCGACTGGAAGATTAGGGCAGCCGAGCACTCCCAGTACGACTTCTCCGTCTTCGATCAAGGCGAGAGCGACTGCGTATTGCTCGCCGCGCAGAAAACCCTTTGTGCCGTCGATGGGGTCTAGGGTCCAGAAGCGTCCTGCTGCGCCACCACCATGGCTCCCACGGTCGATAGCGGCCAGCACGGAGTCGGAGTCCAGCGAGGAATCGATCTTTTGGGCGTATTCCACGACGCGAGCGAACAGCTCGCCATTCTCCTCCTTGCGTAGGTCGCTGGAGTCCTCCTCGCCTACCGCTGGGTCGGATGGAAAGGCTTTCGCGAGCGTGGAGAGTACGATAGCTTGGGCCCCGTAGTCAGCTACGGTGACGGGCGACTTGTCGTCCTTGTCGTGCTTTTCAGCGTCGACGAGTCCGCGTTGGGCTGCGGAGCAGAGGAGGGAAGCTTTGCGTACGGCTTCCTTGGCGATGGAGAGTTCCTGGTCGAGAGACATGGGTAGCAAGATGGAAAGCTGTAGGACTTGTGCAAGAAAGACTTAACACAGAGCTAATACCTCTCCTATATCTTGTCCCGTGCTAAAGACCATCGAGCCCTGCCTGTTCTCTTTCGACCTTGAATGGATACCTGATCCCTTGAGCGCGGAGATGCTCTTCGGGGTGGATACGAGCGGAGCCCACGGTCCAGAAGAAGCAATGAAGCGGCTCTGGCGCGAGAGCGGCGCTACCGAGGAAAATCCTCAGCCGTATCTTAAAACGGTGCTTTGCCGCATTGTTTCGGTATCGGGAGTGCTGCGCGAGGTAGTGGCGGGCAAGGTGAAGCTGAAACTGGTGACCTTGCCTGCGACCGCTGGCGACGACGAGAAGGCTAAGGAGCGTACCATCCTCAAACAGCTCCTGAAGGCGATCGGTTCGCGCAAGCCGCAGCTGGTCGGCTACAATTCCCACAACGCGGACGTGCCGATCATCGTTCAGCGAGCCATCGTACATGGCTTGTACAGCCAAGGCATGGGGGAGCGCCCCAACAAGCCTTGGGAGGGCGTGGACTACTTTGCCACGAGCGGCGACCACAATGTCGATCTTGCTCCAATGGTGGGGCGCTGGGGGCAGACACCGCGTCTGCACGAGATAGCGACACTCTCGGGAATACCAGGTAAGGTGGACACGGAAGGCGGTTTTGTATCCGACCTTTGGCTACAGGGGAAACTTCAGGATATATTGGATTACAACGAATTTGACGCGATCACCACCCATTTGCTTTGGGCTCGCATCGCTCACTTTTCTGGCTTGCTGAGCTCGGAGGCCTACGAAAGCGAACAGGCTCTGGTGCGCGAGCTCCTCGACGAGGAAATCGAGAAAGGGAAGAAACACTTCATTCGCTATCACCAGGAGTGGGACCGACTGTTGACTTTGACGGTCAAACGGGATTGAGGCCGATGCCCACGTGGCGGACCGGGTGAAATCGGTCTCTCCAAGCAAAAAGCCCGCTCCTCTGCGGGAACGGGCTTTTGTTGGAAATGAGTGTCTTGGGCTTAGTCGATGACGGTGGCCTTGATAATCTTTTGCTCCTCGAGTGGCTTGTCCATGCCGTCGCGCTCGACGCCTTCGATGGCTTGCACGATGTCGTAGCCTTCTTCCACTTCGCCAAAGATGGTATGACGCATGTTGAGCCAAGGTGTTTTGGCAGTGGTGATGAAGAATTGGCTGCCGTTAGTGCCAGGACCAGCGTTTGCCATTGCGAGCAAGCCAGTCTTGTCGAAGCGGACTTCGGTGGTGCATTCGTCTTCGAAGTTCTTTCCCCAAATCGACTTGCCGCCGCGGCCAGTACCCGTCGGGTCGCCGCATTGTACCATGAACTCAGGAATGACGCGGTGGAAGATGATACCGTCGTAGTAGCCGTTTTCCACGTGGGTTGCAAAATTCTCGCATGCCTTCGGGGCAATGTCGGGATAAAGCTTCAGGGTGATCTCTCCCTGATTGGTTTCGAATTTGATCTTGGTCTTAGCCATTGAAGTTACGAATTGCGCTTGTTTTGTGATCCGCAAGCAGAAAAGCGGATTTCAGGAGGGTCGGCAATGGTGTCTGAACTGCTTCTGGGAGGGAATTTAAGAGGAATATCGCCAAGGTGATTTCTCGGTTGTATTTCCCGTTTTCAGCTCTATTCGTTGGCCGCTTATGGGCAAAAACTGGCTAGAAGGAGTGGACGAGGAGTACGACGTGGTCGTAATCGGCAGCGGCCTAGGTGGGCTGACTAGCGCCAACGTCCTCGCCAAATGCGGACATAAGGTCCTGCTGATCGAGCACCATTACCAATTTGGCGGCCTCGCTACTTGGTTCAAGCGTCCGGGCAAGCACATCTTTGATATCTCTTTGCACGGCTTTCCGCACGGCATGGTCAAGTCCTGCCGCAAGTATTGGACAAAGGAAATCGCCGATTCGATCCATCAGCTAAGGGACGTTCGATTCATCAATCCGCAGTTTGACGTGTGGACCACTTTCGACCGGAAGGATTTCACTCGCATCCTGGTGGAAGACTTCAAGCTCGAGCTCGAACAGGTGGAAGGCTTCTACACCCACCTGCGTCAGATGAATTTCTACGACGACGACAAGCGAACCACCCGCGAGCTCTTCGAAGAATTTTTCCCTGGACGCCACGATGTGCATCGCCTCTTGCTCGAACCGATCGCCTACGCAAATGGTTCCACGCTCGATGAGCCGGCGATCACCTACGGAATTGTTTTCTCGAACTTCATGAGCAAGGGCGTCTTCACCTTCCAAGGTGGCACCGATGTGCTCATCGGAAAAATGGTGGAGGAACTCGAACGCAATGGGGCTACGCTGAAGAAGAACGTGCTCGTTCGCCAAATCCTGACCGATGAGGTAGACGGTAAACCGCAGGTGACGGGAGTCCTCATCCAAGGCCGCACGCGTGACTCGGAGCCGGACAACGTGATGACCGTTAGCTGCAAGGCGGTGGTTTCCAATGCGAACGTCGTCACCACCGTCAAGAAAATGGTGGGCGAAGAGAATTTTTCCAAAGAGTACCTCGACGAGCTCGATGCGGTTCGCATCAACAGCAGTTCCTGTCAGGTCTACATGGGAATCAAGGAAGGCGAGACCATCCCCAACATAGGCGATCTCGTTTTTACCTCCGATGCACCCGTCTTCAGCAGTGAAGAGCTGGTCGACCTGAACACTACTAGTCGCACCTTTTCAGTCTACTATCCCGAGACGCGCCCTGGAACTGATCGCTACACGATTGTCGCCTCCTTGAACGCCAAGATGGTCGATTGGGAAAATTTAAGCGACGAGGAGTATGAAAAGCACAAGGAACGCCTCATTGAGGAGTCTCTCGTTTCCCTCGAAAAGTACATCCCCGACGTTCGCGCCAAGATCGACCACCTCGAGGCCGCCACGCCGCGCACTATTAACCACTATACGCGTCATCCGGAAGGCACCTCTTTCGGTACCAAGTTCGAAGGTCTCAAGCTTTCCATGGAACTCCCAGATCAGGTTGGCGGGTTGTACCATGCAGGTTCAGTCGGCATTATCATGTCTGGGTGGCTTGGGTCGATGAACTACGGCGTAATTACCTCCAACAAGGTAGACAAGCAAATCGTCGCAATGAAGGCTGCCGAATTGAGCAAGCCTGTCGCTTAATTTTGAATAAGCCTTAACCAAGCAACCACGACCCCGTAAGCCATGGCCACCGAAGAAGTCCTCAACGCGATTCCGCACCGTCCTCCTTTCCTTTTTGTAGACGAAGTCGTCGAGCAGACCGAAAAATCTCTCACTGCGCGCCGCCATGTGCCTGATACGGAGTCATTTTTCGAGGGACACTACCCGAACAATCCGATCATGCCGGGCGTGATCATCTCCGAAGCAGTATTCCAAACGGGCGCCATCTACATGAGCCGCTTGTTCGCTGACAGGATCAAGGAGGATCCGACCCTGGTGCCGGTTCTTTCAAAGATTGAAAATGCCCGTTTCAAGAGCATTGTCCGTCCAAACGACACTTTATTGATCACTGTGAAATACAAGGAAAGCATGGGCGCTTTTTCTTTCCTAGATGGCAGTGTACAAACTGACGATGGACGGCGCGTCATGACAGTTTCTTTTTGCGTGGCTCTCGCCAGCGCCAAAGCTTAGCCGCTATGGGATTCCTAAATCTAGAAGGCAAAAACGTGCTCGTGATGGGCGTGGCCAATCGCAAGAGCGTTGCTTGGTTCATAGCCAAGACATTGAAAGAAGAGGGAGCGACGGTTATCTACAGTGTTCGCTCCCAAGCGCGTAAGGAGAGCACCGCCAAGCTCCTCAAGGACAAGCCGGTCTATGTTTGCGACGTAGAGAACAAGGAAGAAATCACGCAACTCGCCGAGGATGTCGGACGAGATTTTGGCACCTTGCACGGCATCGTGCATTCGATCGCATTCGCGAACTACAGCGAGGGTTTCAAGCCTTTTCACGAAACCAATCGCGACGATTTCTTGCAGGCCACCGCCATTTCCGCCTTTTCGGTGATCGAGGTTTCGAACGCCTTTAAGCCTTACCTCGACAACAATGCATCCGTTGTCGCTATCAGCATATCATCTCTCACTATCACTGCAGAGAATTATGGATACATGTCACCCGTGAAGGCTGCACTCGATTCCTCGATTCGATTCCTAGCGAAGTCTTTCAGCAAGGACACTCAGGTACGCTTCAATACCGTAAATCCAGGGACCTTAAAGACCAGCGCCTCGGCAGGCATTCCCGGTTACGCGGAAAGCTATCTCTACAGCGAGAAGCTGACATTCCGTAAACAAGCTCTGAATACACAGGAAGTCGCGAATGCGGCTGTCTTCCTCCTCAGCGAGCGTTCCAGCGGGATGAATGGCACAGGGCTGACCCTAGACGCTGGAATGGGAATTAACTATTTCGACGCGGAAGTGATCAAGCTCGCCATGCGACCCGAGGATAAAGGCAGCAAAGCCTAACTTTGATGAAGGTCCGTTCCGCAGTTATAGATTCCCTTTCCTACGTATCGCCTCCGACCGCCTGGTCGAGCGATTTGATCGAAGAAAAGCTAGCTCCACTTTACGAGCGCTTGAGGCTTCCGGAAGGGCGTTTGGAGCTAATGACAGGGATTAGGGAGCGACGCTTCTGGGAGCAGGAAGTGCGTCCATCGGAAATAGCAGCCGAAGCGGGCCGCAAAGCGATCGCGGAATCAGGGTTGTCCACCGAACAGATCGAAGTGTGTATCCATTCCTCTGTTTGCCGCGATATGCTGGAACCTGCCACAGCTTCCTTTGCCCACCGCTTGATGGGGTTAAGTCCATCGGTGCAGGTCTTCGACGTTTCCAACGCCTGCCTTGGATTTCTTAATTCGATCAGCCTGCTCAGTTCGATGATCGATGCCGGCCAAATAAAGGCTGGGGTTGTCGTGTCCGGAGAAAACGGAAAACCCTTGTTGGAACGCACGATCCAAATCTTGCTCGAACGCGACTTAAACCGGAAATCCATCAAACCGTTTTTTGCAAATCTAACCATCGGAGCAGGTGCGGTCGCAGCGGTCGTTTGCCACGAGTCTCTGTCTCCTAATGGACATCGAATTTTAGGCGGTAGTGTAATGGCGGATACGTCAGCCAACGATCTTTGTAAGGGTGATGCGAGCGCTGCCAGTGGGGGATTGGAAATGCAGACCGATTCGGAAGAGATGCTGCAAGCCGGCGTCTCCTTGGCCAAACGGACTTGGGATGCATTCAAGGGTGAACTTGGCTGGGACGAGTCGACGGCGGACCGTATCGTTTGCCACCAAGTAGGTGCGGCGCACCAACGGCTTCTGTTCGATACCTTGGGCTTGGACCACGCGAAGGATTACTCAAGTTACCAAAACTTCGGTAACACCGGTTCAGCAGCGCTTCCCATCACCTTGACGAAAGCGGCTGAAGACGGCGCCGTAAAAGCGGGTGACAAGGTCGCTCTGCTTGGGATTGGAAGCGGTCTTAATTGCTTAATGATGGGGGTGGAGTGGTGAGCGTTCTTACTATTCCAGATCGTCTGAAGGAGGAGTATCCGTTCGAGCCTAAGCGGTTGAAGCTCAGTTGCGAGTTCGAGATGAGCTATGTGGACGAGGGCGAGGGTTTTCCTGTCCTCATGGTTCACGGCAATCCGACTTGGTCCTTCTACTATCGCAATGTGATCAAGAAGCTGCGCGGAAAATTCCGTTGTATCGCGGTCGACCACATCGGTTGTGGTTTGAGCGATAAGCCTGGATCGAATTATTCGTATCGAATCAAACAGCGTATCCAGGATCTGGGTGAGCTAATCGATCACTTGGGTCTAGAGCGATTCGATATCGTGGTCCACGACTGGGGCGGTGTTATTGGTTTGGGAGCAGCGTTGCAACGTTTCGAAAAGCTCCGCCGTGTTACGATTTTGAATACAGCGGCCTTCGTGGATTCTAGGATTCCGGCTCGCATATCGCTGTGCCGCAATCCCATCTTTGGCAAGTTACTGGTGCAGGGACTGAATGGCTTTGCCGGGCCGGCCGCGTGGATGTCTGTTAAGAAAAAGCCACTCAACCAAACGGTCAAAGAGGGAATGCTTCTACCTTACGGGAACTGGTCGAACCGTCGGGCGGTTTACGAGTTCGTGAAGGATATTCCGATGCACGTTTCCCATCCGAGCTTCAATGATCTCCTCGAGGTCGAGAACAACTTGCTGAAATTGAGGCAACGCGACGTTACGATTCTTTGGGGCGGCAAGGACTTCTGCTTCAATATTCACTTCTACGATCGTTGGCAGCGCTTTTTGCCAGATGCCACCGCGTTTCGCTATAATCAAGCGGGCCATTACATTCTCGAAGACGAAACGGAGTCATGTTGCGAAGCCATTTACCAAATGGCTGACTACGACGAAGACTAGCTCCAAAGCGTTTGGGAAAGGTTGCGTTTAAGCTGATTTTAGGTACGGTGCTGTTCGTATTCGTTTAAAGATGGCACTGCATACTTACTACTCCAACCGAAGTTTGCTGCGGGTGGTTTGGGGACCTAAATTGGGGATGGATGCCGTGAGTATGCATTTCGAATTGTTGAAGGCTAATAAGAATTACGATCGGAACCTCCGCGTAATCACATCCACGGATGTAGAGGAAATTGACATACCACTGACCCGCGAAAACATGCTTCTCATTAAAGACTGGCGGGAAGATGCTTTGGAAGAGTACAGATCGATCAAAAGCGCGGTTTATAATCTACAGCCCGTACCCTCAGCCTACTTGAACTATTTCAGCGAGTTCTTCGACTCGAAGAAATCGTACATGCGGCAGTTTTCATCGGAGAGCGCAGCCCTCGCGTGGTTAATGAAAGGGCAAATCGCGATTTGAATTAGTGGAATAAGCGACCCGTAGGCGTCGCTTACAGGCTGAGCTTCATCGAGAGGCTACTCGCAACTAGATCGTGTTTACTGCGTCTGAACCGTCGCGGTAGCTGTCATCAGCAAGTTCTTTTAAGTAGTCTGCAGTTCCGCCGCGTAGAGCTTGAAGCTGTTGCGGCAGGTAGCGCCAAGTCCAATTGCCGATCGCTTCGCCGGGCGTATTGAAACGGGCTTCCGAGCCGAGGCTCATAAGGTCCTGCATGGGGACGATGACAAGTTTCGATACACTTTTGTAGGCGGTGCGTAGGAGGTCCCAACCAATCTCGCTACCGTCGACGCGCAGGTAGCGTCTTATATGGTCACGCTCTTCGTCAGATGCTTCTGCGTACCAGCCAAGCGATGTGTTATTGTCGTGCGTTCCTGGATACAGAACTGAATTGGACTGGAGATTGTGGGGGAGGTAAAAATTGTCGCCGCCTCCGCCGAAGGCAAATTGTAGGATCGCCATTCCGGGAAGTCCGGTATCTCGCCTGAGGATACGTACGTCGTCGGTTAGGTCGCCAAGATCCTCGGCGATGAGCTTGCAGGTCTTGATCTTCTTCTTGATGGACTTGAAGAAATCGACTCCAGGGCCTTTCTTCCATTCGCCTGTGCGAGCCGTCTCCGATCCGTAAGGAATGCTCCAATAGGAGTCGAAGCCGCGAAAGTGGTCGATGCGCACGACGTCGTAGAGTTCGAAGCAGCGCCTGAGGCGCTTGATCCACCAGGAGTTGTCATCCTCGGCGAGAGCGTCCCAATCGTAGAGTGGGTTTCCCCAGAGCTGACCGTCAGCGGAGAAGTAGTCGGGAGGGCAGCCTGCCACCGCGATTGGTAGGAATGTCTTAGGATCGAGCTGGAAGTACTCTGGGTTTTGCCAGACGTCGGCGCTGTCGAGGGCGACGAAGATAGGGATGTCGCCGATAACTTGGATGCCGCGTTCGTTGGCGTAGTCGCGAACACCCTGCCACTGACCTTCGAAGAGGTACTGATAGAACATTTCCGCGTCAATTTGTCGGCTAAGCTCCTCGCGCAGCGGGTAGGTTTGGGCGTCGGAAAAAGAGCGGACGTCTTCGGGCCACTCGTACCAAGGTTTGCCGTTGAAGTGTGCTTTGAGTGCCTGGAAGTAGGCGTAAGGCTCGAGCCAGTCGGCGTGTTTCTTCTTGAAGGCGGAGAAGGCTCCGTAGGGACGGATCTTCTTTTTGCCTTGCACGAAGGTTTCATAGACCGCGTCCAAAACAGGCCATTTAGCATTGTAGAGTCCGCCGAAGTCCACGAACCCGTTGGGAAGCGATTTCAGTTCTTCGAGGATGTCATGCTCGATGAGATGCTTGGCTTCCAGAGCGTTGAGAGAAATCAGGTACGGATTTCCAGCGAAAGAGGAGAAGGACTGGTACGGTGAGTCGCCGAAGCCGGTGGGGCCGAGCGGACAGATTTGCCAGTACTTGAAACCACCTTCCGCGAGGAAATCGAGGAAGCGGTAGCAATGGTCATTGAGGGTACCGATGCCGTATTCGCCGGGAAGCGAGGTCGGGTGGAGGAGAACTCCAGCTGCGCGGTGGTCGAGCCAGTTAAAAAGGGGATCTTTCACAATAGGTGATGGTTTTGTTGGTGTGCGGCAAATAAGCACTGGGCTCCGAGAATCACAAGCTTGCTCAGGGAGCTATTCAATCAATTTTCCCTAATGTAACCCACTTGAGAACCAGCCTTAAGCCGTGGCGCTGCAAACGGCGTGCGTAGCTTATACCATGCCCCTAGGTTTACAAAGAGCCGAAAAAGGCTTCAGCATTTTCGTGGTAAATCCGATTTATGGAAGGGATCAGACTCAAGGAGTTAACGCAGTTAAAAACGGATTACCGATACACGCAATAAGGTGATTCCAGAGAGTCGATTCAGCAAGCCGGTGCCCTCGAAAGAGACGCCGGCTTGTCGCATTTTTAAGAGTTGGAAGCAGGCTTATTCAATTGTTTCCAATAGCTCGGTTATCCAACGGCGATGAGGTCCGGAGAATGGGAGATCAGGGATGGCCTCGGCAGCTACCCAAACGTGGTCGGCGGGAAGCTCCGCCGGGAGCTTGTTCGCTGGGATAGCGTGGATGCGCTCGGTGATACGGTATTTGGTGATGCCGCGTTTACGTACGAGCTGAGGTTTGCTCTGGGGGGCGGGGATTGCTAGCTGGGCGAGATCGGGTAGCTCGTGCAAGCCCTTCATACGTTTGGCGGCTGCAGGGATTTTGTGAAGCAGAACGCCTTTGGCGCTGCGGATCCAAGCCCGGTTGAGGGTGACTTCCTCAAACTTAGTTTTGGCTAGGCGAGGTAAGCTTTCGGCGACGCCTGAGGCGTGGCCTTGGCAAAACGGTCGCACTGGACAAAGCAGGCAATTGGGAGATTGCTTGTGGCAGACTGTGGCACCGAGCTCCATCATGGCTTGGTTGTGGTCGCCAGGACGATCAATATTGAGCAAATCCTGGACGAGCTGCCGGTAGGATTTGGCCGCGTCGGTGGAGTTTTTGTAGTTGGTCTCGTCGGCCGTGAGTCGCGAAAGGATGCGCACGACATTTCCGTCGACGACAGCGGAAGGATCGGAAAATGAAATGCTGCAGATGGCGGCCGCGGCGTAGGGTCCGACTCCCGGAAAGGCGAGCCAACTCTTGGCGTCGGTGGGGAGTTCGCCATCGGGGATTGCAGCGACATCCTTGGCCAATTTGTGGAGGTTGCGCGCTCGGGAATAATAGCCGAGACCCTCCCAGCTTTTGAGGACTTGATCTTCGGAGGCGGCGGCTAGGCTTTTGAAATCGGGATAGGAACTCAGCCAGGCGGCAAAGTAGGGCAGAACCGTTTTTACCTGCGTCTGCTGTAGCATGAATTCGGATACCACCGTCTTGTAGGTGGACGGTTCGCTACGCCACGGCAGCTCGCGGGCGTTGGCGTCGTACCAAGAGATCAAGGCAGCGCGAAAGGCCTCGGCTTCGTCAGTCAGAGTATTTTGGGAAGGCATCGGGGACGAACAGTGCGACTACGGCGAGGGCACGGCTAGCTTTTTCAGCGATCGACGAATCGATCTGGATATATTACTCGCTTAGCAAGGAAGGATGCACGGTTTGGTGGTCGAGCCAGACGAGCTCGTCAGTGTCGAACCCCGCTTCCTCGGCCTCCTTCAGTAACATGTCTAGGGTACCCTGAGGGAGTTGGGGCGTGCGTGCGAGAATCCACATGTAGCTGTGGTTGTCCCCGCTAACGAGGGCGTACTGGTAGCCTTCGTGGTCGAGTTCGAAAACGTGGTAACCGGCGTAGAACGGCCAAAAGAATGTGACTTTCATCGTACCCTTGTCGGGATCGCCAATCTTGTAGCCGCGGCCGTTCACCTCATCCCATTTTTGCTTTTTCTCGTCCCATCCTCGATTAAAGACGGTAATGCTTCCGTCTTCCTTGAGCGTGTATTCGGCAGTCACGCTGTCGAGGCCACGTTCGAAGCGGTTATCGGTACGGGCCACTTCATACCAGAGCCCGAGATAGCGCTCTAAGTTAAAATTGTCGACGGGGACAACTCCCTCTGGTGGCGTTTTGGCGGAAGCGAGAGGGGCGGCGAAAAGCCAGACCAACAGAAATGCGATCCTACTGAGAATCTTCATTGTCGGTGAGTTTATCATCGCTGTGAATACGTACGGGGGCTATTCCCGATTTCGCGCTTCGAGCAGCAGTTTTTTTTGATTTTCAAAGCTCGAATGCTCTGCCTAGCTGTTGCGAAGTAAATTATTGATGGCCAGAGGAAAAAAGAAACCTGTCGTCGACCCCGACGAGCCCAAGAAGAAGACGATGTACACCCATAAGCTCTCTCCAGAGCAGTTGGACAAGCTCCAGCACATTCTCGAGATGAAGATGTGGGAGCCATACGAGGTGGAGTACGCCCAATTCGGGTTCAAGGGAAACAAGGTCAACGTAGTCGGCTACAAGAGCGGCAAGCTCGTGGTGCAGGGCAAGGACACTGAGGAGTTTATCATCAACACCTTGGAGCCGGAGGTGCTCGGTGAAGCCAAGTTCGGCTACGACGAGGTTTACCATCCGGAATGGTTCGAGTCGCATGCGGGCATGGACGAAAGCGGCAAGGGCGACTTGTTCGGACCGGTCGTGACTGCCTGCGTGATCGCGGACAAAGTGCATATCGACCGATGGGTTAAAGATGGTATCCGCGATTCGAAGACGATTACCGATGCTCGTATCATGAAACTGGATAAGATAATTCGCGGCACGAAAGGGGTTTCGGTGGAAACCTGTTTTTGTGGGATGCCGAAGTACAACCAGTTGATGAGTAAGCCGCGGGCTAACTTGAACCTTCTATTGGCCTGGCAGCATGCGATCTCTCTAAAAGCTGCTCTCGCCAAGAAGCGGGTGCCTTGGGGCATGCTCGACCAATTCAGCAAACAAGACCTTGTTGGGCGATACTTCAAAGATCCAAAGTTCGACTTGCGAATGCAGACGAAGGCGGAAGCCGATCCCGTGGTCGCCGCCGCTTCAGTGGTCGCTCGCGCGGAATACGTTCGCTACATGGACAGCTTGTCTAAGAAGTTTGGGGATACCTTATCCAAGGGTGCGAGTGCCAAGGTGAAGGAACAAGCGACGGAAATCTTACACAAGTTTGGACCGGAGCGTTTGGGCGAGTTTGCCAAGCTGCATTTCAAGACGTCCTACCAAGTAGTGGAAGCTGCGGGTATGCTAGATCGCTTGCCGTTGAAGAAACCGAAGGAGACAGTATTTAAGCGGTAGTGGTAGATTGGTTACAGTCTAGCTCCGTTGTGATTCGCCGGGAGGTGCGTGGATGAAGTCGCATCGCCTGCGGGCCTACGATCGAAAGTACCTGAAGAAGCGGGTAGGATTGATCGGGGTGGACGAAGCCGGAAGAGGCGCTCTCGCGGGGCCAGTGGTTGCGGCGGCGGTTGCTGCTCGGAAGGATTTTTATGACAGCGAATGGTGTAAGCGAAACGCTTCCAGCATAAACGACTCCAAGCTGTTGACCTTGGAACAGCGCGAAGACCTGTACGCCAAACTACGCTGGCTAGAGCGGGAAGGGCGTCTCTTTATTGGTGTGGGTCGCGGTAGTGTGAGTGAGATCGAGGACCACAATATCTTAGGAGCAACGCAGATCGCCATGAAGCGAGCAGTTGAGGAAACTCTGGGAGCAGCTACGATTTCTCCGCACGAACCAGACCCTTTGTTCGACCAGCTTGCCGGCACCGAAGGCCGTCCCGAAACTTTGTTCGACTGGAAAATACTGGTCGACGGCAAGCCGATGAAACACCTCGGATATCCGCATCAAGCGGTGGTCAAGGGCGACTCCACTGCCCTCTGCATCGCTATGGCCTCGATCATTGCTAAGGTGACGCGCGATCGAATCATGATGGCTCTCGATTGCGAGTATCCTCACTACGACTTAGCATCCTCGAAAGGATATGCTACGGTGCTTCACCGCACGGCTATATTGGACAATGGACCGACAAATATCCACCGGCCGCTGTTCTTGAGAAAGCTTCTCGAGGAGCCCAGCGAGGAGTGCCAGGAAGAATTTGGGTTTTAAGGCGCGGCCGCACGTCACTCGTGCCTTAGCGACTCAACGGGATGTAGGTTGGCAGCGCGTAGTGCAGGCACGAAGCCGAAGCCGATTCCTATGAGCGAGCAAATGCCGACTGCAGCTCCGATCCAAAACCAGGGAATAATCATAGTGGCATTAAACTGGGTAGCGATGATGTTGCCAACGAGGATTCCGACTGAGATGCCGATGGCAGCACCCACTTCGGATAGGAAAACGGCCTCCAGCAAAAACTGGGCAAGAATGCTCTTTTTGCGGGCTCCCAAGGATTTGCGCACGCCTATCTCGCGAGTTCGCTCGGTTACGGAAACGAGCATGATATTCATAATGCCAATACCAGCGCAGACGAGGGCGATCCCGCTGATCATGAGGCCGCCTATTCCGACGACGATCGCGATTTCAGCGAATGCCGCTTGCAAGGCTTCATTGGAGGTGATCTCAAAATCGTTTTCTTGTTCCGGCTGAAGCCCTCGGGCCATGCGCATATTGCCGATGACCATGTCTTCCACGTCTTCGATCTTATCGACAGAATCCGCTTGGATGGCGATTTCCATACTACGACGCCTGTGCCAATTGTTCTGCACGAATTTTGAGTGTGGGATGAGAGCAACTCCATCCATAGACCTTCCGAAGATTTCACCGCGTTCCTCCAGTACTCCGACCACGATGTACTTTTCGCCGTCCATGTTTATCTGTTTCTCGATCGGATCCTCGTGCAGGAATAGCTCGTCGAGGATTTCTCGACCGATGACTACGACGGGCCGATTGAACTCTATATCGGCGGGGGTCAGGTTGCGGCCGAAATCCAGCTCGTACTTGTTGGTGAGAAGATAGTTCTCGTTTGTACCGATGATGTTGATACGCGGTTGGGTCTTGTACTCTCCGTAGGTTGCCCGTTCATTTCCATCGCTGGCAGATAATGTAGTTGGAATTCCGAGAGCATCCATCTCTTGCTTGAAGTTCTCCGCTTGGCGAGGCGAGATCGGTTCTCTACCGCGGATCCGCTGGCGTCCTCCTGGGCCAAGCTGGATAGCGGGGTCTTTGGTAACCTGTAGAACGTTGGCTCCGAATACATTGAGGCTAGTGTCGATGCTGTGCCGCACCGCTGATAGTGCGGTCATGACGCCAACCACGGAGAAGACTCCGATAGAGACGCCAAGAATCGTCAGCGAGGAACGAAGCTTGTTTGCGCCGAGCGAAGCGAAGGCTTGCTCCAACAAATCAGAAAGGAGCATTCCGCGTTTGTTCTTTGGCTTACTCATGGCGGAGAGCATTCGCTGGTTCGAGGCGAGATGCCATGAGCGCCGGTACGAAGCCGGAAAGGATGCCTGTGGTTACGGAAAGGGAAACGGCGAGAATCATCAGCTCGATAGAAAAGCTTGCAGGGAAATTTGGGAAAAAGTGGTCGAGCACTGCTTTGGAAACGAAGGCGAGCAGCAATCCGACCAACCCTCCGAGAAGGCAGATCGAAACTGCTTCCATCAGAAATTGGGTGAGGATGGAGCTACGCCTAGCTCCAATGGCGCGGCGGGTACCGATCTCCTTGGTCCGTTCCTTAACGCTCACGAAGGTGATGTTCATGATACCGATGGCTCCCACGAACAGGGCAAGTCCGGTGATCACGAATCCCGCCACTGCGATGCCTGCTTTCACGGGTCCTACCGTATCCTCCACGGCGTCGGAGGCGTTTACCTCGAAATCGTTTTCCTCGCCCGGCAACAGTCCGCGAATCCGGCGCATAGCACCGATGATTTCGTCTCTCGCTAACTCGCGGTCCGTTTCAGGCTGTTTTACAACACGGATAGACGTGCCATTCCACCGGCGCCCGCCTACAAAGAACTTGCGGGCGGTGGGTAGGGGTATGATTGCTTGGTTATCGAAGCTTTGTAAGCCGAGGAAGGATCCTTGCTCTTCGAGGACACCAATCACGCTGAACTGGATGTTGGCAATTTTGACACGCTTTGCGAGAATACTGCCGTCCTCGTCCGGGAAGAGCGCTTTGACTACGCCTGATCCAAGGATGACCACGTTTTGTCCGCTAGTCTCCTCAGTTGGAGTGAAAAAGCGACCTTCCTCGAGGTCTGCGGTGTTGACGTATCCAAAATCAGCTGTCGTTGCCGTGAACTGTATATTGCTGGCGGATCGGTCCTCGTGAGAGATACTACGCCTGAATCCGACGGTGGGTACGGCGAGCAGGAGTCCGGAATTCGGCGTGTTATCGATGATCTCGTTCATTTCCTCGGCGTAGCGGGACTCGAAGTTCGGGCGTCGGACATAAGTTCGCCAGTCGTCGCCAATGTCCTTCCAAGGGAACTTTTCGATGTAATAATGATCGTCGCCAAGCATACTTAGGCTGTTTTTGAAACCTGTATCCAGGCCATTCATACCGACGCCGATTAGGATGACAGCCCATACGCCGATGATTACACCCAATGCAGTAAGGAGCGAACGCATCTTGTGCTCGGAGAGCTGCTCGCTGGCAATGCGTGCAGACTCTTCGAGGTCATTGACCATGCGTCTGGTGCGTGAACGTTTCATGCGTGGATTCTCGGAAGTCGCCCGCTATCTTGGGATGGCAGCATCGCTTTCGACTACGCCGTCACGCAGGCGAACAAGACGGCGAGCGTGCTGCGCTATTTCCTCTTCGTGGGTTACGAGGATGATAGTATTGCCCTTTGAATACAGTCCTTCGAATAGTTCCATAATCTCTTCGCCGGTCTTAGAATCGAGATTACCAGTGGGTTCGTCTGCGAGGATAATTGAGGGTTCCGTAACCAGGGCGCGGGCAATGGCGACGCGTTGACGTTGACCGCCGGAGAGCTCGTTGGGTCGGTGTTCGACACGGTTGCCGAGTCCGACTTGGGAGAGGGCGTGCTGTGCTCGCTCTGCTCGCTCTTTCTTCGGGATCCCGGCGTAGACTAGAGGTAGCTCGACGTTGCGAAGGATGGTTGCGCGGGGAAGCAGATTGAAGGATTGGAAAACGAAACCGATACGCCGGTTACGAATATCCGCGAGTGAGTCGTCGTCCATCTTTGCTACATCTTCACCACCGAAATAGTACTGGCCTTGAGAGGGTGTGTCGAGACAGCCGAGCATGTTCATGAGCGTAGACTTTCCGCTACCGGAGGGGCCCATGATCGCGACGTAGTCGTTTTCGTAGATCTTAAGATCGACTCCGTCCAGAGCGTGGACCTTGGCTTTGCCGAGGTCATAGATCTTCTTAACGCCTGTTATCTGGATGATTGTTTCGCTCACTTGGAAGGCATCTTGAATTTTGCGTCCTTCTTGTTGTCTGCAATCTTTACGGTCTTGCCGTTTTCAAGTTCGCGAGTGAGGACGCGATATCCACCGGTGACGATTTGCTGGCCCTCGGTGACTCCGGATTTAATCTCGATCGAACGATTGTCTGCGAGTCCGGTTTCAACACGCAGAAGGGTGACGGTGTTGTCGTCATTGTAGAGGAATACTACCCGCTCAAGGTTGTCGCGTTTACGAGGACCCGCTTCTCGGTTCCCGTTCTCGCCACGCGTCATGTCAGGCTTCGCTGGGGTGTCCGTGCCTACGGAGCTTTCTTGAAGTTGTTTGGCGACTTCGTCCTTTGATCGAACCGTGACAGCTTGTAGTGGAATTTTGACGACATCTTTTACAGTCTGAGTCTTTATGTCAGCCGTTGCGGTCATGCCAGGCCGGATTTTGGCACTGGGATCTATGAGGCGGACTTTTACTAGGAAGGTGGTGAGTTGGTCGTTGGAGTTCTCACCGCCGGATGCTGAGTTAGCGATTTCAGTCACCTCACCTTTGTATTCTTCATTGGGGATCGCTTCGATTTCAATGGTCGCTGGATCGCCGATCTTGACTTGCACGATATCGGATTCGCTCACATCGACGCGAATCTCCATTTGGGAAAGGTCGGCGACGCTCATGATTTCGGTACCTTCGAATTGACCTGTGCCAACGACGCGGTCTCCTAGTTCGGAACTGAGGGAGGTGATGGTACCGCTGATCGGCGCGAAAGTGGTCGCCTTGGCGAGCGAGTCTCGGGCTTCCTTTAACTGCATTTCCTGCTGCTCGATGCGGGAAAGGGTGGCTTGGTAGGACGCTTGACTGATTTCTAGGCTCGTCTCAGCTTCGTCTCGTTGCTCTTGGGTGGAGAAACCTTTATCAAAGAGATTCTTCTGACGGTTCAGGTCCAGTTCGGCCTGCAGCATGCGGGCTTTTGACTCGAGGGAGTTTGACTTGCTGGCTCGCAGGGCAGCCTCTTGCTGGAGGACCTGGGCTTCGAGGCGGTCGGGATTTACGCTTACCAGTAGATCTCCTTTCTCCACGAGTTGACCGTCCTGGATGGGGAGTTCCACTATCTCCCCTGCGACTTCAGAAGAGATCGTAACTTCGATTTCGGGAAAGACTTTTCCGGTCGCGGTTACAACGCTGGTGATGTCACCGACTTGCACTTTTTCTACGGTGACTTCGGTTATTTGGTCGCCCTTCTTGAACTTGCTGGCTCCGGCAATGCCGAGACCGATGATGACGAGAGCTGATATCCAGTATCGTTTTTTCATGAGAAAATTGAGGATGCGGTAGTTGAAAAGGGAATACGATTATTGATCGTCGTATAGGGCGTCGTTCCACTCTATACCGTGGCGATCGAGCAAGTTGCCTTGCACGCGGGCAAGGGTGATCTCTGCTTGTACGGTAGCGAGTTGAGCGTCGAGGAGGCTAAGCTTCGCCTGGTCTAGGTCTCGCTGGGTCTCGAGTAAGATGCGGATGGTGGAGAGCCCTTCTTCGTACTTGCCGGTTTCTTGTTCATAGGTGGCCTCCTGGAGGCTTACGACGAGCTCGGCTGCGGCGAGTTGCTGGCGAGATGCGTCAAGGTCGCGCCAAGCGGAGCGCACGGAGCGGAGAAGGTCTTGCTTGATTTCAGCCAGGCGAATCTCCTCTTGGTCGATTCGGAGGAGGGTTTGGCGAAGGTTGGACTTAGCTGACCGGGCCCCCCAAGGTAGGTTGAAGCTCAAGCTAAGGCCCCAGTCATCGCCGCGGCGATCGAGGGCTTCGCTGAAAGCGTCACGGCCGCTCTCTGGCGAGAGACCATTGTATGAGCTGGATACGCTGAGATCGACTTGAGGGCGCTTGCTATTGCGGGCGAGGATGCGTTCCTGATCCAGTTGCTGTAGGACTTCTTCTTGTATGTCAGAGTCGAAGTTTTGTTCAAAGGCGACGTCTAGGGTCTCTTGGAAAGCGGGAATATCGCTCGCGGCCTCGGGAAGTGGGGAAACCGAAAGGTTTGGGGCGAGCTCGACGGTTTCGTCGAGAATGCCCATGGCGGAAAAAAGGAAGTCGGTTGCTTCGCGAATGGCTTGGTCGGCCCTGATGATTTGCTCCTTACGCTGGGCGAGGTTGGCCTGCGCTTGGAGGGTCTCCAATTGGGTGGCGAGACCAAGTCGCTCGCGCTCTAGGGCTTCCTCGAGAAGGCGTTCCGAGAGTTCTAGATTGGATTGGCGGAGGTCGCGGCGTTGATAGGCGTCAGATAATTGCCAGTACGCGGTTTCGATTTGCTGCAAAAGGTCGAGGACGCTGTTCCGGGTTCGTAGGTCTGCAACGCGTGCTTGGGACTTGGCCCGGCGGATAGGTGCCAGGTTTACGTCGCGACCGAAATCTCGGAGCAGAGGTTGGGTGAGCTCGAGCGTGAGAGACGCACGTTCGCTCAGCGAGCCCCCAACGAGTTGGCCGAGTTCGGAATTGAAGCTGGATCCGTCGCTGCGGGATTGAGCGGCGCTGGCAGTGACTTGGGCTCCAGTCTTTATGCGTTTAGTAACGCCGACCGAATACGAGCGGGAATCCGATGTGGTTTGGCGAGTAGTTCCGTTAGCGTCTTCCCAGTCGAGCTCGCTTTGGCTGAGGTTCGCTCGGGAGAATAGAGAGGGATCGAAGTTCGCTTCCTGCGCGGCAACAGCTTCCTCTGCGATTTGAGGCGCTAGGCTTTGGATTCGAAGGCCGAGATTTTGCGACAAAGCCTCCTCGATCGCGGATCTTAGGCTCAGCTCTTGCGGAGATTGCGGCTCCGCTGCGAAAGTATTAAACGAGAAGAACGCTGATGCGAAGATCAGCGCTATAGAAAAGAGAGTGGGTTTCACGAGGGATCAAAGGGATTCGTTATGCGAACGAATTTAAATACACGGGGATTTCCGTAAGGTTGCGGCTAGATTACGTCTTTGTAATTATTGCTAGTTGGGGTCGAGGCTTGACGGTAATATCTTGGCTGACAGTCAAACCGTGAGCATTTGGTTGAGGATCGAGTCGGCCTGGGGCAAAGTCTTTGTTGGCTAAACCTTTTGGGCAATCGGTCGGTTTTCCGAGTACGAATTTCTACTTTTTGCGTCCGTATTGCTCAGCAGCTAGATTGACTACGAGCACGGTTGTATTTTTTGCAGCGGCAACCTTCGGCCCTTCGGATTAACATGCCCTTCGTTTTGAACGATAGCACAGCCACACTATCCAACGTGAATCCGTAAAGCGATTTATACAAGCTGGACCACCCGAGCTCCGAGAGCGGCTCCGCCGCTGGAATCTTCGATTATCAATTTGGAGCGGGCGACGCCCTCCGCGAATTCGTGCAACTGACCTGGTCGGAGAATCCGAAACCGTTTCTGACGAGCGTCGGATCGAAGGCTGGCGGTAAAAAATCGGCAGTGGATGGCCTTTTCTCGATGATATGGGATGCGAGCGATTTAGAGCTCTTCAACGAGTCGTCCAACTACGACGCGATCATAATTTACCAAGATGGGATCGTCCACAAAAAACACTCGGACAATTATCTGGGGATTTCGCACATCACAGTTGATGGTAGGGCAGGTGACCTGGACGTAAAGGTTCCAGACTATGGATCGGCTCTGGTACTACTAGATATCGGCTTAGCTGGCGTGTTATTTTAAGAAGACGCCAGCAAAAGGCGTAGTTTAAGAAGCGAATTCCACTTTCCCTCGTTCCTGCCGTAGGAACGGCTTTTTTATAGGATTGGGTCGGTACCCCCTTACCACTGCTCGCCGGGGTGGCCGGGGACATGGTAGAGCTCGAAACTCTTGTAGTACTCGAGTGGATATTCAGGCGCATCGATACTTTCGGGAAACGGCCTCTGTGAAAACGTCTGGAAATACGCGAGGCACGCGTCCATGTAAAACTTGGCGTCCTCGAGCTGCCGATTCAGCAGGGCTGTGACTCGAGCATGTCGCTGGTCGTCAACGGCGCCTTGTAGGTTGGCCCATTGCTTGCCCATCTCGGCGACGCGATCCACGCCGTCCTGGTAAGTGAGGCAGAGCTCGTTCCAGAGCGTGTTTCCGGATTTCATTTTGTAGTCCCAATCAAGGTGGTGAAACCAGAGTAGGAATTTATCCTCGATCGTTTCTGGCGATCTCCACTTTTCTACCACCTCAGGAGCGTATTGGCCGAGAGCGTCGCTCCCATTTTCGGTTCGATCGAAGCCGATTCCGTCGGAGGAGGCTTTGTGGTAGTAGGTCGAAGTCCAGTCGGGGCGGCCTTGGTCATGCCATGGACCGGGTCCGTAGTGGTGTCCGGGATACATGATGTGGTGCAGACCGAGAGGCATGGAGGAGTCCACAACAGTCTGGTGAGAGCCGAGCAGTATCTTCGTTATGATCGCTACGGTAGAGTCATCGTTTCCGAAGGTCATGCGGGTCCATTCATCGGCGATCTGCTCTGAGCTGATTTGATGGTCCCACGCTAGGCGGCCAAAAGCGTACCAGTTCGATGCGGCCATCGGATGGCCGGTCCAGTTGCGCTCGTTACCAATGTTTGCGACCCCTGCGATAGCGGTGAGTTCGTGATCGAAAACGGATCCGTCTACGATTTTTGCGACAGTGGAACCGGCTCCCTTTGCAAAAGTGTCGGACTCAAGCGTTTCCTTCCACATAGGGGCGAGGTAGACAAGATGAATGTCACCACCGAGGTATTCCTGGGTGATCTGTAGTTCAAGGGTGTGCGGCGTATCAGGAGTCGCGCCAAAGAGTGGATGGAAGGGCTCGCGGGGCATGAAGTCGATGGCCCCGTTTTTAGTTTGTATCGAAACGTTGGGTTCGAACCTTCCGTCGAGGGCGGTGAACTCAGTGTAGGCCTGTTTATGGCGGTCTTCCTTGATCTCAAAATCATAGACGAAGGCACGCCACATTACAATGCCGTCGTGGGGTGCGAGGGCTCGTGCGAGTAGGTTGGCACCGTCTGCGTGGTCTCGACCGTAGGCTTGGGGACCAGGTTGTCCTTCGGAATTGGCTTTTACCACGAAGCCGCCAAAGTCGGGGACGTAAGTGTAGATTTCGTCGATTTTGTCATTCCACCATTTAATAACTGCAGGGTCGAGTGGATCGGCTGTATCGAGGCCCCCGATTTCGACTGGCGCACTGAAGCGAGCTGTAAGGTAAACACGGATACCGTAAGGGCGGAATGTATCAGCGAGCGCTTTGACCTTCTCCAGAAACTGGGGACGGAGTACGGTAGCGTTGGCATTGACGTTGGTGAGAACGGTGCCGTTGATGCCGACCGAAGCACAGGCTCGGGCGTAGTCATGGTAATAAGGCTCGATGTAGTATGGCAGGTCGAACCAGTTGAAGATCGAAGCTCCGACCATGGTACGTTCGATGGTGCGAGTCAGGTTATCCCAATGGTTAAGCAATCGGTGATCAATTTTTGGCGCTGAGGCGACCTGCAAGTCTTGCAGTGGAGACTGGGTCTGGAGGTGCCTCAAGAAAGCGAATACGCCGTAGAGCACTCCTTGGTCCGTGTTAGCGGCGATCACGGTGTTATCTCCGTGTCGGGTGAGGAGGTAACCTTCGTCTCCGAGCTCGCTTAGGTCGAGCCCGAGTTCCTTGATGTGCGCGGTTTGAGGTGTACCTACCAAAAGGTGAGGTGGAAGAGACGAGCGATTAGTCCCGAGCAAGCCGTTAAGCCCTCTGTCTAGTTCATCGATCGCAATTTTTGCCGTTTTGCTTTTAGCCTCGGCGAAGACCGGCCCGATCGCGTCGCGGTAGGAAGCCGCGATCGCCTCGTTCTCTATAGGTTCGTAGCGTAGCCATAGGCGATAGCCATCCTCGGCGTAACTCAGGGTTGTATAGCAAAGGCTGGCGGCGAGCAGGGCCAGAATGAGGCGATATTTGTGCATTGGCGACTAGGATTAAGCTTCTTGAGCGCTGTGGCGTGTCTTGAGTTCCTCTTCCATCGTGTTGGCCACCTTTTTGGTGATCGGGTAGAATAGCATGAAGAGTACGCCGACTCCGAAGAATCCGCCGGACCAGAATCCTAGCATTTTTCGCATGCCGAGTTGCACTTCTGGATCGGACGCTGTTTCTGGGGAGTAGCCGTACATGGCGAGCAGCCAGCCAGCCAGCGCACCACCAACACCGAGTCCAGCCTTGAGGGCGAAGACCATGCCAGCGAATACGAAGCCAGTGGAACGACGGCCTCGCTTCCACTCACCGTAGTCGGCTGTATCTGCAATCATCGCCCACAGCAGCGGGATGGTAGGGCCGTATGACATGCTTGTCAGGAGGGTGAGGACGAGGATCATTGAAATGTCCTCTGGTCCTATGTAGAAGTACATCGATTGGAAAATTGCGGCTAGCGCGAGACCCACGGTGAAAACTGTTTTCTTCCCGAAGATGCGAGCTAAGGGCTTGGCCGCGAGTACACCAATGATGCTAACGAGGCTGCCAATCATGTTGAATAGGCTGAAGCCGACTGATGTAGGACTATCCTCTGGGGTGATGATGAGGCCGAATAGATCGAGTATCCAAAATCCAATACCTTGGTTTTGTAGTACCTCAGGAGTCGCTACCAGACCGAGACTATCGATGAAGGCTAGCAAGGCGTCGGGGGAGAGATAGTATTTAGCATGCACGTAGCCGGCATTGCCGCGAAGGGCGAGTGTCATGAAGACGAAGAGCGTCATGCCGAACATGGCGATCCATGGGCGATTTTTGACAATGTCTCGGAAATCTTGCTTGAGGTCGGGCTTTTGCCCTTTCGGTGGCTGCACGCGTTCCTTTACGCTAAAGAACGAGATGACAAAGAAGATGATGGAAGTGACCGCCATGATACCTATGGTCATGGACCAGCCTTTGGCGGCATCGCCGTCGCCGAATTTGTCTACTAAAGGAAGAGTGAAACCTTGCACGAAGAAGGCAGCGACCATTGCGGCAAAGAAGCGATAACTGGACACGCTGGTACGCTCAATGCCATCGCTTGTAATGACCCCGTTCAGTGCGGAGTATGGGACGTTGTTCATGGTGTATGCCATCATGAGCACCGTGTATGTAATGGCAGCGTACCAGAGCCTTCCCTCGTCGCTCATTCCTTCGGGAACAGTGAAGGCGACCCAGAATAGCAGTGCGAAGGGAATAGCGGACCACAGGAGCCAAGGACGGAACTTGCCCCATCGGGTATTGGTTCGGTCTGCGATGTAGCCCATAATCGGGTCTGTTATCGCGTCGCTGAAGCGAACGAGTAGCAGCATCGTTCCCATGGCTGCGGCGCTGATGCCCATCACGTCCACGTAAAACGCGGTCGGGAAGACGATGAACATTTGGAAGACAAAATTGGCGGATGCGTCGCCTAAGCTGTAGCCCGCTTTTTCGCGGAAGCTAAGTTTTACAGAAGCGTTAGTGCTCATGGATTTTCGGGGAAGGTTCGGGGAAGTAAAGGGTAGGAGATAGGTACTGTCCTAGGGTTCTAGGATTTGTCACGGAGATTGTTGTCAGGCTCAATGGGGTGAAAGCTGAAACTCACAGCCTTTCAGCTAAGGCTGGTCTTTCTATATGGCAATGGCAAATCTGAACCGAATTATTCGGCGCGGACCTTGCTTTGGCGGACCGGCCCTCATGGCTGGCATTATTTACTATTTTGCCTTTGTGTAATTCCCTAGAACGGTCCTAGAAGGAGCCTTTCATTATCAACCACTTTTGAATTGAAAATGAGTACTGTTGCAAAAAAGAAACCGGCTGCCAAAAAGGCCGCTAACGAAACCGCAGCTTCCGCCTCAGGCGACATGAAGCAAGCGATCCTGGACCACCTCAAGTACACGCTCGCGCACAACCCGTCGGCAGCGACGAAGCGCGACTGGTGGACCTGCATTTCCCTCGCCGTGCGCGACCGAATCGTGGATAACATGATTCAGACGCAGCAAACTCATTTCCAGAATAACGTCCGCCGCTGCTACTACCTCTCCATGGAGTATCTGATGGGGCGGATGCTGGTCAACAACATGTACAGCGCCGGCGTTTACGACGAGGCCCGTTCCGCGATCGAGGAGCTTGGCGTGGACTGGGATGCTGTTGTAGACGAAGAGTTGGACATGGGACTGGGTAATGGCGGTCTCGGCCGTCTTGCCGCCTGTTTTTTAGATTCGCTAGCCACGCTCGACCTGCCTGCCGTCGGATATGGAATCTATTACGAGTTTGGCCTCTTCAAGCAGGCTTTCCAAAACGGTCACCAGATCGAAAAGCCCGATAGCTGGAAGATGTTTGGAACGCCGTGGGATATCGTCCGCCCAGAATATACGCAAACGTTGAAGGTCTACGGCCGCGTTGAGACCCAGTTCGACGAAAAGGGCGACCCGCGTGCTGTTTGGGTGGATACGAAGACGATCCAAGGGGTACCGTACGACATTCCGATTGCTGGCTATGACACGAAAACGGTCAATTTCTTGCGCCTCTGGTCCTCCCGTTCCTCTGAAGAGTTCGACCTAGACGAGTTCAACAGGGGTGACTACGTGGAAGCGATTCGCGAAAAGGCGATCGGTGAAACGATATCCAAGGTGCTGTATCCAAACGACAAGACCGAAAATGGCAAGGAGCTGCGTCTCGTGCAGCAGTACTTCTTCGTTTCCTGTTCCTTGCACGATATCATTCGCCGCTACTTTAAGAACAACGACAGTTGGGAGACATTCGCCGACAAGGTGGCGATCCAGTTGAACGATACGCACCCTGCCATCGGCGTTGCGGAGCTTATGCGTATACTCGTCGACGAGCACAGCCTGAGTTGGGACAAGGCGTGGGAAATCAGCACTAAGACATTTGCTTACACCAACCACACCTTGCTTCCCGAAGCCTTGGAAAAGTGGAGTGTGCCTCTCTTTGAGAAAGTATTGCCCCGACATCTTGAGATCATCTTCGAGATCAACCGCCGCCTGATGGATACAATCGAAGCCCGCTGGCCGGGTGACAATTGGATGAAACGCGACCTTTCCCTCATCGAAGAAGGCCATCCCAAAATGGTTCGCATGGCGCACTTAGCGGTTGTTGGAAGCCATACGGTGAATGGTGTTGCTGCAATTCACTCAGAACTGCTCAAAACTGTGCTTTTCCCGAGTTTCAACGCGCTCTATCCGGGCAAGTTTACGAACATGACCAATGGAATCACGCCGCGGCGTTGGTTGCTGGCGTGTAATCCGAAACTCTCCAAGCTAATCGACAGCAAAAAGATACCCTCGGACTGGCCCAAGAACCTCGACGCTCTTCGGGGGCTCGAAAAGTATGCCGACGATCCGAAATTCCAAGACTCGTATATGAAAATCAAATACGAGAACAAGGTCGAGCTTGCGAAGACCATCAAGGAACTCTGCGATGTGGAGGTTGATCCGAATGCTCTTTTTGACGTGCAAATCAAGCGCCTCCACGAGTACAAGCGCCAGCACCTCAACTTGCTGCATATCCTAACGCTCTACCGCCGCCTGCTGCACAACCCGGACTTAGATATCGCTCCGCGGGTATTCATATTCGGCGCCAAGGCTGCTCCGGGATATTACCTGGCCAAGACCATCATCAAGGCGATCAACTCTGTCGGTAAAGTTATCAACTCCGATGAACGCATAAAGGGGAAGCTCAAGGTCGTGTTCTTGCCCAACTACCGCGTATCGCTCGCGGCCAAGATCATCCCCGCCGCAGACTTGTCTGAGCAAATCTCGACAGCCGGAAAGGAAGCCTCTGGTACCGGAAACATGAAGCTTGCCCTGAATGGAGCCCTAACCATCGGAACTCTTGATGGAGCGAATATCGAAATCGGTGAAGAGGTCGGCGACGACAATATTTTCATCTTCGGTTTGAACGTTGACGAAGTGCAGGCCCTGGACGTGAAGGGTTATGACCCGTTTTCTTATTACCATGCGGACGAAGAGCTCAGAGCGGTTGTCGATTGGGTGGGGTCTAGTTACTTCACTCCGGACGAGCCCGATGTTTTGAAGTCCATCAAGGAAAGCATGCTTGGAGGGGGTGACCCTTTCAAGGTGTTGGCTGACTACCGGACTTACGTTGATTGCCAAGACCGTGTTAGCGAAGCGTTCCAGGACCAAAAGCGCTGGGCCCGTATGGCGATCCTCAACACCGCTCGAGTCGGGAAGTTCTCGACCGACCGCACAATTGGCCAGTATGCCTCCGAGATTTGGAACCTGCCACCTGTCGAGGTGAATTAGAGGCGCCACCCGAACTATAATTTCAAGCCGCCCTCTCGAAGGGCGGCTTTTTCGTGGATTGATCGCAGGGATTGGGTTGAGCAGGACGCACATGGTTTGAAGCATAGAACGACGTGCTGGGGCACTCGCTAGCCATTGTAAAAGGAGGCTTGGCATGCAAGGGGAACTCCGCATCGTTTCCGTCTTAGTTACTGAAGACGACCCCGTGTCGCGTACCGCCCCAAAACTGACAGCATGAACCAACCAAAACGCTTTTTTGCCACGATCGGCCTCCTAAGCCTCGCATTTGCAGGCCATTTGCAAGCCCAGGACCGTCCGGTCATTTCCCAGCAGTTGGACGAGTTTATGAGGCCCACGGCAGCGGTCTTCAGCCCTGCTGGACGTTATATGTTTGTAGTGAACCACGCTCAAGGTGAGGCCGGAACCCTGAGGAGTCAGAGCTACATCAGCAAGCTTTCGGTCGATGACGACGGAAAGGTGAGCGTCAATAACATGCGTTTCATCAAGAACTTGACTGCACCAATCGACCTTGACTTCTCACCTGTGCGATTTGGAAACATCCCGCAAGGCGCTATCTTCCTAGCTGTGGGAACGCCGCTTGTGCAGGACGAAGCTGGCCGGCCGATGCGAGACCTTGCTCGTATTATGGTGGGGATCGAGGTTTTCGATCCGAACACAGGTAGGCAGATCAAGTCCATCGATATCGGCCCGAACAGCCGCTTGCGCCTCAAGGATGATCTTTCACTTCTCTCGCCGTCTAGCATCTGCTTCGACAGCAAAGGTAACCTCTATATCGGAGAGTCCGGTGTAGGTGGGCACATGTTTGAGCGCAAGCAGGTCGGACGTCCTGGGATCTGGCGAATAGGCGCAGAGGAAGTAGAAGGATTGCTCTCGGATCGCGCTCCCAAGAAAGCCGAGCTCATCCGGACAACCAGCCTTCCGACTGACATGACTTTCCGCAACAAGGAGGATATGCTCTATTTCGTAACCAACCACACGCAAGGACGTCCTAGCGGTTCGGTCTTCCGTATCAGCTCTGGCCAGTACGACGGCATCTCTTCCATGCAGACTATTGTGAGGGACTTGGACGCTTTAACAGGTATTCAAATCATGCCGAAAGGACGCGTGTTGCTGGCGGGCAATTCCGGCGAGCTCATGTTCCCCAAGGGTAGGAGGGAAACGAGACCGCTGCGTTTCCGTCCCCGCCACGAGTTTTCCTCACCAGGCAAGATTGGGCTATTCGAGTTGAAGGATGGCGGCATTATAATAGCTGTACCGGAACAAAGCAGCGAGGAGTCAGGTGGGCGTGGACAACGAGTCAGCATTGTAAAGCTCCCTTCGGAATAGTTCTCTCATGCGCAAGGGGTGGGGATCTTTATGCGGCATCACAGTATTCGTTTTTACTATACTGTTTCTGCCTTCAGTCGCTGAGGCGAAGCGGGAGAAATGGGCGCATGAGTCCAGCTCGCTGCCTGCTGACAGTAGCATTGTTTGGGGGGATCTCGATAATGGTTTCCGCTACGCCTTGATGCCCCACCGAGCTAAGCCGGGTCTCGTAAGCATGCGTTTGATGGTCAAAGTGGGCGCGTTAGACGAAGATGAGGACGAGAGAGGTCTTGCTCACTTCATCGAGCACATGGCTTTCGAAGGGACACGTAATTTCAAGCCAGGCGAACTGATAGCCTTTTTCCAAAAGCTTGGTATGGGCTACGGCGTCGACGTTAACGCTTTCACCTACCACGACAAAACGGTCTACCATTTGGAGCTGCCTCAAAACGAAGCCGAGCTCATCGACCAAGGGCTGCTACTGTATCGAGATTATGCGGACGGAATTCTCTTTGAAGAAAACCGCGTTGAAAACGAACGTGAGGTGATTCTTCGCGAAAAGCAGGCTCGCGACTCGCCGAGCTCTCGAATCTCCGAGGCGTCTTTCCAATTCTCTTTTGCAGGAACGAAGCTCGCTGAGAGAAGCCCGATTGGATTGGAATCAGTGGTCAAGGATACCTCGATCGAGGAGCTGAAGGCGTTTTACCGCAAATGGTATCGTCCGGATTTGATGACACTCGTGGTAGTGGGTGATATCGACGCGGATTCGTTCGAGCAGAAGATCGAGGAAGCTTTCTCGGATATGGAGACTCCGTCCGAGCGAGTACCCAAACGCAAGATTGGTCGGTTGGCTCGTAGCAAGCAATTCCGCACTGGGCACCTGGCTGTAGAGGGGGTCGAACGCTACACTTTGGAAATCTCCAGAGCTTGGATGGAGCGTGATAATGGCGACAGTTGGGAGCGTCGGGAGAAAGACACTTTGCGTGCTTTCGCTACTTCGATTTTCAATGAGCGCTGCCGCGAGCTGATCGATGGCATGAGTGATGATTTTGCGAACTACAATCGCATTTTCGGGATTCCCTATTGTCAGCTAAGCATTAGTTCAGGTGGCGAGTTTTGGTGGGATGCGTTCGTATGGATGGATCAACTACTGAGACAAGCTCTGACCTATGGCTTTACCAAGCAGGAACTCGATTACGTACGCAAAACATGGCTGCAATCTAGCCGGTCAGCCGCAGATCGTTACGAGACGGCTGAACCAAGGATGTTGGTCGACGATTTGGTAGAGAGCATCGCCCTAGGCCGGGTTTATGTATCCTCGGATAAATTTTCCGAAAAGATGGATGCGTACATCCAGTCGCTGACCTTGAAGGAATTGAACGAGGCATTCAAGGACGTGTGGAATCTCAAGCGAATGTCCTATTTTATGGCGGGCGATCTTGATAGCTCGCTCAATGGCTTAGCGCTCAAGCGACGCTTCGGTGAGGACCGGAAGTTCTCGGTGCTACCCTACATACCTAAGTTGCCCGAGGCATTTGAATACACTGAGCTCGGCGCGCCAGGGTCGGTATTGGATTCCTCTACAATAGAGAAGGTAGGGGCAAAGACTTATCGCTTCTCGAACAATGCCCGTCTCACCTTCCTGCAGACAGAGAACGAGAAAGGCACAGTCCGAGCCCTAGTGCGAGTGGGAGGAGGAATGCTCGCTTTCACCGACTCTAACCCAGGAACCCACGCCTTGGCCATGACCTCGCTCTTTCGCAGTGGCTTCCGAGGTCATGACATCGAAGACGTCTACAAGGAGCTTCGCTCGAACGTGAACTCCTTCATGTTTGGTGTAGAGGACCATGATGCTTTCACCTACCGGGGAGTGACGCAGGTCGATGGACTGGATGAATTTTTTAAGATCGTATCTGAGTTCTTGCTGGATCCGACGGTGGACGAAAACGCCTTCGCGGTGGCACAGTCTAAGATGACGCAAAGCCGAGAGCTTGAACCTGATGGTATGAATGAAGGATATCGGGATTTGTACCGGATTCTCTACCCTGATGAGCCACGCTTTCATGTTCCGACATTGTCAGATATTGCGAATGTCCGGTGGGATGCGATCCAGAATTGGTTAGCGAAGCCTCTCAAAGAGGGATACCTGGAAGTTGCAGTCGTAGGAGATATCGAGGAGTCGGAACTGCTCGAGCTGTTTGGCGAGACGATCGGAGCCTTACCTGAACGTATTGAAAACAAACCCGAATACACGAGCGCCAGGTTATTGCGTACCTACCCACGCTCGGGCAAACAGACGATTGAGTACCAGAACGGTATGGGCGACAGTGCTGCCTCAGTGATCGTTTGGACCATTCAAGATAAGGTCTCTATTCGTGAGAGCGCCGCTCTGTATGTTTTGAGCAGCGTATTCGAATCGAGAATACGTAAACGGGTGCGCGAGGAAATGGGAGCGAGTTACTCTCCGTCCGTTCGCTACGTTACTTTTTCTGCCTACGATACTCTGAGGCATATTCGTGCCGATGTTGATTGCCTTAAGGGTGATGCTGAGAACCTGCTTGACGTGGTTCTTGGCATCTCGGCTGGCTTGAGCGAGGGGCGAGTGGATGAAGATGAAATTCGTTCCGCGGTGGCCCCTCTGGAGGAGGGATTGAGACAAGCGTGGCAGGACAATGGCTATTTATTGGAGCATGTGCTCTTTGGGGTGCAGGAGTATCCAAATGTCGTAGACAGGGCCTTGCTCTATAGAGATGGGCTGCTCTCCACTATTACAGCTGACGAAGTACTCGAGGTAGCTCGAAAATACCTCAAATCTGAGGAAGCTCTTGCGGTTGCAATAGTTCCTGCTGCGAGCTCGAAACTAGCTGAGGTTCCTGACTGGGAAGAACCTAAGCGAGCTGGGGTAGTAGAGTAGCTTAGTCTAGCTCTTTGCTGTTGCTGACGAAGGCGATGTGGGTTCCGTCGGGTGACCAGCTTGGGACGTTGATGCTGCCTTGTCCGCCGTAAATGTAGGCGATGGTCTTCGCTTCGCCGCCTTCGATTGGCATTTGTCGGAGATAGACCTTTTTGTAGAACGGGTGGTCGTTAGGATCGATGTCGGAAGGGAAGGCGATGTAGATGAAGGAAGTGCCGTCGGGCGAGACGTGTGGGAACCAATTGTTGAAAGTGTCGAAGGTCAGCTGCGTTTGCTCGCTTCCATCTGCCTTCATTCTCCAGATCTGCATGTTACCCGATCGAACGGAGTTAAAGAATATGTATTGCCCGTCCGGACTGTATTCCGAGCCGTCGTCTAAGGTCGGCAAGTTCGTGAGCGGGGTCTCTTCCTTGGTTTCGATATCGATGGCCCAAATATCGTATTGGCCATTTCGGTGGCCAGTAAAGATCAAGCGTTTGTTGTCTGGAGTCCAACCGTGCAGATAAGAGTGCCCGTTTTCGGGATCTGTTATTTGGACCGGATTGTCGCTGCCACTGGTTGGTAACGTGTAAATGACTGAAGTTCTGGAATCTCCGAGGTGGTGACTGATGCCGATTTGAGAACCATCAAACGAAAGCACATGGTCATTGTTGTTATCGTTCGCATGTCCTGTATTCAGCTCTGTGATACTCCCGTCGCTAAGGGTATAGTTATAGAGCTTGCCTTCAGAATTGTAGATCAAAGTTTTCCCATCTGGAGTCCAGTTGGGCGCTTGGATTGAATTTGGAAAAGTTGCCAGAACCTTACGCTCCCCGGTCGCCACTTTCATAATCTCCAAGCGGCTTCCGATATAGTCCCGATAAGGGCGAAAATCGGGATCAGCTGGTAGTACGACCCGAACGTTTGAGAAATGGGCCGTCTCGACGACGGAGGGATTGTGGGAGCAGATGAAGAGTCCCGCCAAGAGCTCCTCGTCTAGCTCCATCTCTGTGCTCACGGATTGGTAGGTTTCTCCGAAGCGTGCCGCGGAAAAGACGAAGCGGTGTCCCTCGCGCTGCAATTGTATTTCGGTGGGACCTTCAAGGGGAGAGACGATTTGGTCCGTGGCTCCGCCTTTGCCCTCTCTGTATTGGAGGGAAGTGAGTCCGTCTCCATGCACACAGGCATCCACGTAAGGAGAATCAGAATCCAAGGAATTGCGTGCGATGATGCCGATCTTGCGATGTGGGTCTACACCCTCGCCCTCGAATTCGACGGTAGCTCTGATGATGAAGTCTCCCTTGATCTCTCGGTAGGCGAATTGAAACTGATCCTGCTCCGCCCACATGTTTATTCCAGCCCCACTGAGGGTGTAGCTCTGGGTGGATTCGGAATAGGAGGAGGAACCAGATAATTCTGGATCGCCGACGTCAGTGGTATGCGTGAAGTCGCCGACGGCATTGGCAAAGGTCATCGTGCTGAGCGGGCAGAGTGAAACGAAACCGATAGCGGTATTAATAAGGGTACGGGAAGTCATTTAGGGGTAAGGAGTTTTAGAATTCCCATCTATACTCAATATTTCGAAGGTAACAAGGCCTCGCCTACAGAGGTGCACTCTTACACAATAACCTCCAGAAAGCCAACCGTTACGAGTCGCTGTAGGGCATGAGTCATTCCAATGAGCGCTGGCTCAGGATGCTATGCTAGTTGAAAATCGGACTCTTCTTCTAAGTTCAAGGAGATGCGGGCGCTTCCGAGGTTGATCGCGATTTCCAAAAATCCACCCGACCCCAGATATGCCACAGGTTTTCCTTTCGACACATTGTGGAAGGAAAGTCCGAACGGAATTTCGTCTCCATTTTTTAATACAACAGCACTGGGAGTGGGGCTGTTTTGAGTGAGGCGAAGGCTCGTGATGGCGTTGCCGAATCGGTCGAAGTAAAGGGCCCTGCCTTCCATAGGCAGTTCGTGCACTTCTGGAAAGGTGACGCCTTCGTGGGCAAACTTGGGAAGAGGAGTGCAGAAGTCGCTTGGCAGCTTGCCGTTGGCGAGAAAGGCAGCGGCTGGAGCAAAGAGGTCGCGTCCGTGGAAGGTGCTGCTGTTGCGCACCTTTGCGTCAAAGCGATGTGGCTCGATCTGGTAGGTTCGACACATTCCGGAATCGAGCAGGCCGAGAAGACCATTGTCGGGCGCTACGAAATAGTAGTCTCCATCGTAGTGGATAATGGGCTTCCGCTCCGAGCCAACGCCCGGGTCCACGATGCAGAGAAAGATGCTCCCGCGAGGGAAGTCATGGTAGCACTGCGATAAGATAAACGCTCCTGAACGTATATTGCCAGGCTCTACTTGATGGGTGATGTCTATCACGTTTGCCTTGGGGCTGATCCTGGCGAGGACAGCTTTGACGGAAGCTAGATACCAGTCGCTCTCGCCGAAGTCGGTGAGGATGGCTATGATGGGAGGATTTGGAATCATCGTGTTTGCGGGAGAGGTGCGAGGAGCGAATACCAAGGTGGGTCTTCAAATGCGCTCTATTGAAGGCGCGTCATCGCAGATAGGTAGAGTTGGCGAAAGGAGGGGATTATGCTAGGGCTCGTTCCATGAGTTTCAACGCGAATATTGGAGCACTCTTTTTGGCTATCACATTCTTTGTTTTCGGCGCTTTCGGACAAGACGAAGAGGCAAGCTTCAGGGAGCCGCTCTTTTTCTCGGACCTCGACAAGGATCAGCGAACTCCACAGGCGGTGCGAGTCGGTGGAGTTGTATTCGTGTCGGCTTTGGACGCGCCTGGCGGCACGTTGGAGGAGCAGTTGAGAACCATCTACATCAGGCTTCAATCAGTGCTGGGTAACTACGGTATGCGTATGGGTGACGTGGCGCAGGAGCGTATTTACCTAAAGAAGGGAGCGAGCTACGATGCGGCCACCGCGGCGCGCCAGATCGTCTACAAGGAAGGCGCAGGTCCGGCTTTGACTATCGTGGAAGTGGCGGGGTTTGAGAATGCCGGCACGCTCGTGGAGATTGAACTGATTGCTGTCGCAAATCCGGAAGTGGATTAGAATTATGTATGTTTTGGTGACCTTGCTTTTTCTCGAAAAACCTTAAGTCTTTGGTCATATGAGTTTTCAGCCTTCTGATGAGATACTAGAGAAATACGCCGATGTTATGATTAACTTCGCCCTGAACAGCGGGGAAGGGGTGAAGCCTGGCGAAGTGGTACAGTTGCGCGTTCCGGAAGTGGCTAAGCCCTTCCTCCTGGCCTTGCGGCGAGCCGTATTGAAAGCCGGTGCGCATCCCTTGGTCTTTTTCACGCCGGATGACATGGCTCGCGAATTCTTCGAGTTAGCCAACGACGAGCAGCTCAGTTTCTTTGCCGAGAAGTTTCACAAGGGAACGGTCGACCAGATCGACCACACTGTGGCCATCCTTGCCGAGACAAACAAAAAGGAGCTGGACGGTATTGATTCAAAAAAGATCATGACCGCTCAAAAAGCCTTGAAGCCTTACATGGACTGGCGTCGAGCCAAGGAGTCTGCTGGCAATTACACTTGGACCCTCGCGATGTGGGGCACGCAGCAAATGGCTGACGAAGTTGGCATGAGCTTGGAAGAGTACTGGGAACAAATCATCGAGGCTTGTTACCTGCGTGAAGAAAAGCCGGCCGATAAGTGGAAGGAGCTCTACGAAGAGCTGTACTCTTACAAAGACAAGCTAGATGCGTTGGCCATCGAGAAGCTTCACGTCGAGGCGGAAAATACGGACCTATGGGTCAAGCTGGGCGATCATCGTAAATGGCTAGGCGGCTCGGGTCGCAACATTCCAAGCTTTGAGCTTTTTGTTTCGCCTGATTGGCGCGGTACGGAAGGACGTATCCAATTTACGGAGCCTCTTTACCGCTATGGCGCCCTGATCGAAAATGCGTATTTGGAATTCAAAGACGGGCTCGTCGTCAAGGCGACTGCCACCAAGGGTGAAAAACTCCTACAGGAAATGATCGCAGTCGAAAACGCTGACAAGGTGGGTGAATTTTCGCTAACGGATCGCAGGTTTTCACGTATCACCAAGTTCATGGGAGAAACGCTCTACGACGAGAACGTTGGAGGTGAGTATGGTAACACTCACATCGCTGTCGGCTCCGCCTACCGAGACTCCTACACGGGAGATCCTTCCAGTGTTTCCGAAGGGCAATGGGCAGACATGGGGTACAACAACTCCGTGGTACATACTGATATTGTTGCAACTTCCAATCGAACGGTCACAGCTTACCTTAAAGATGGTACCCACGCTGTGATCTACAGGGACGGGCAATTTACCATCTAGTCCTTTCCTTACCTCATCTACTCCTACCCCCCCCCGATGTTTTTCGCTGCTCAACGGTATCGTTTGCTCATTGTAGTTGGACTGTTGGCTGTAGTTACCGTGGCTTCAGCGAAGCGCTTCAATATCCTCGTCAACGCGGAGGCGGACGCGTATTATATGGCGAAGGCTGAGAAGCTAGAGTACCAGACCTACCACGTCATCAAAGGTAAATACCACGGCGGTTCGACTCGGGACAGGGGCTTGGAAACAACGCAATTCGAAGACCTGTTTGATTCCTTGGCGGAGACGCTAAGCATTAGAAACATGTACCCCGAACAGGATCGCTACCAAGGGGATTTACTGATAATGGTTTCTTGGGGAAGAACCTCGTTAGACCCCGATTGGGGGGAGTTGCAGGGTATCACTGGCTCTGACGATTTGACGGGTGGAGAGGCCGCAGAACAACAGGGAGGTGGTGTGAACCCTACTTCGGCCGGTGCAGCGATGGCAGCTTCGCAAACTGCTGCTCCGATCGACACTGGGGGAGGCATGAGTCTCGGTCCGAATAGCAGTTCACAGCGCTCGAAAAACATGGCTCTGCTCGGGTTACAGGGAAAATTGCGCAGCCGAAACCTCTTTGGGTTTACCCCGGACGAAGATCTTTGGGAAGCATTGGAGGAAGAGCGATATTTTGTCATCCTGAATGCGTTCGACTATCAACACCTGATCAATGAGAAGGAGCTCAAGCAAGTCTGGAGGGTACGCTATAACACGCGGGCGATCGGAGTCGGTTTCGAGACTGCGTTTGAGTCGATGAACGAAGCTATCGCCGGTGTTATCGGAGTGCAAATGGACGACATCGCCAAGGTGAAAGGAGACACCAAGGGTACTATTTCCATGGGTGACCTCGAGATGGTAGAGATGAGCGATGGGGAAAAGAAGGAGATGAAGCAATGAGTGGAGTGTCTAGGATCGGGCTTGACATCGCCCAATCTGCAACTCTTTTTCCTTCAATCTTCGTCGGACTTGTCCGATGAATTCGAGACAACCTCTTGCAATGAACGCATCCGCAATCAAGCCAATCAGCCTTTTCAACCTCGTCCTAGTGAACGTGGTCGTGGTGGTCGTGGTCGGATGGACCGCGTCAGCGAGAGGTTGAACGAAGCAAAGAGCTTTTAACGAAACAACCCCGCCGGCGCAAAACCGGCGGGGTTGTTCGTTTTTGGATGCCTTCGTCGGAAACAGTCGGTGATCAAACCCTCAAATTAACTGAATCCGAAAATGAACTACACAGGCGCAGAAATCCTCATAAAGTTGCTCGAAAGACAGGGCATTCAAAGAATCGCAGGTATCCCGGGCGGAGCGAATCTCCCGATGTACGATGCTTTATCACGGAGCGAATCCATCCGGCACATCCTGGCTCGCCACGAGCAGGGCGCTGGTTTCATCGCCCACGGCCAGGCGAGAGTTACGGGCGATGCAGCAGTCTTTTTCGCAACTTCTGGACCGGGAGCGACCAATACGATTACTGCCCTTGCCGACGCGAAATTGGATTCGATCCCAGTCATTTGCATAACGGGGCAGGTTCCAAAGGCGTTGATTGGTACGGATGCCTTCCAAGAGATAGATACGTTCGGGCTTAGCCTTCCCGTGACCAAACACAGTTACTTTGTTCAATCAGCGTCGGAATTGCTCGAAATCATTCCAGACGCCTTTCGAGTAGCCACCTCTGGCCGGCCGGGACCGATTTTGATCGATATTCCGAAGGACGTACAGATGGAACGCATCCTAGTTGAACAATGGCCGGAGCCGGGACGGCGTGAATTGGAATCTTTCATCGCTCCTGCCGACATCGAATCGGCCGCCCGTATGATCGACGAAGCGTCACGCCCTATCATCTATTTAGGCGGGGGCGCCATCCATGGTGGAGCGGAGAATAAAGCCCGCGAATTCGCGGAGCGTATCCATGCTCCGGTTACTACTACACTGATGGGCTTGGGAGCCTTTCCGGCGAGCCACCCTCAGTCCATCGGGATGCTCGGCATGCATGCCGCTCGTTTTACGAACAAGGCTTTGGAAGAGTGTGACCTCTTGATTGCTCTCGGCGCACGCTTCGACGATCGCGCTACCGGAAAAGTTGCTCAGTTTTGTCCAAACGCGAAGATCGTTCACATCGATATCGACGATGCCGAGTTGCATAAAATTAAGACTGCCCACATCGGTATTCAAGCGGACTTGAACGCAGCCTTGCAGGAATTGATTCCTGCGACTCGCCAGTCTCGGCGGGAAAGTTGGATGGAAAGAATAGCGGAGTTGAAGCGCGATTTTCCGATGGAAATGCCGGATCCCACCTCTTCGACTTCAGCCTATGGAATTATTCAGGAAACGCAGCGTATCTGCCCGAAGGATACGATCGTTACGACAGATGTTGGCCAACATCAGATGCGTGCAGCGCAGGCGTTCAAATTCGAACAGCCCCGTCGTTGGTTAACCTCCGGCGGACTAGGAACTATGGGATTTGGTTTGCCCGCTGCCATAGGAGCAGCTTTAGAGGCTCCGGAACAGACAATCGTTTGCTTTTCGGGTGATGGTAGCTTGATGATGAATATCCAAGAGTTGGCGACAGCTGCCGAAGAGGGCGCGAACTTGAAAATTGTTTTATGTAACAACAATTCCTTGGGTTTGGTGCACCAGCAGCAGACATTGTTTTATGGGAAAAACATCTTCGCTTCTAACTTCAGCAGCCACCTCGACTTTTGTATGATTGCCCGCGGGTTCGGTGTTGGTGCCTACGATTTGGCGAAGACCGAGGACCCTGGAGCGATGTTGCAGGAAGCCTTGAACGCTGAGGGCACGGTTTTGATAAACGTTCCCATCGATGTTACCCATAAGGTATTCCCGATGGTTCCGCCTGGTGGAGCGAACTCCGAAGCGATACACGAGCAAATCGAGCAAGAAGTTGCGATCTAGGAGAATACATGAACGCGTATCAGAATTGGAAATACAATGAGTACCAGCAGGTCGGGAAGGACTATTCCCAGCCGAAGGAGGTTGAAGACTACGATTCGTCACATGCTCAATTTCGAGATGTTGAGACGGAAAACGCGACTTTGATCGCAATGCTGAATCTCTGTTCGGACTCTTCCGTTTTAGATATTGGATGCGGAACGGGAGAATTTGCGTTGGCTTCGGCAAAGGTTAGCAACTCTGTGCTAGGCATCGATGTTTCCCCGGAGATGCTGAAGCGGGCGAACGAGAAAAGGCGTGGTGCGAACTTGGTGAACCTTGATTTCGCTTATGCGGGATACCTCGATTTTGAAGTACCGGATGAAAGCCTAGATGTGGTGACGAGCAGTTTCTCTCTGCACCACTTGCCGGATTTTTGGAAAGGAGTGGCACTGTCCAGGATCTGGCGAAGCTTGAAGCACGAGGGCGTTTTGTTTCTGCGAGATGTAGTGATGCCAGACGAGGAAGCGATTGGATGTGTGAACGTGTTTATCGGTAGGCAAGACGAGCGTGGTGGCGAATTCTTGCGGGATGATGCGATTGGGCACTTTCGCGAGGAGTTTTCTACCTACAGCTGGGTGATGCTCGGTTTGCTCGAACGAAGTGGGTTTTCGGTTGAGCTAGAGGAAGTGAAAGATGGTGTCCTGGTCGAGTACCTCTGCCGTAAACGCGGCGCTTGTTTAGATTAGTTCTTTCAAGTCCTGAAGACTGATCTTCGCGTTTGCAGCTTCGCTGGCTTCGAAGACGTCGGCGAGGAGCTTGCGTTTTTGGTTCTGGAGTTGGAGGACCTTTTCCTCGACGGAGTCGCTCACGATGAGTTTGTAGCTGGTGACGACCTTGGTCTGTCCGATACGGTGGGCGCGGTCGGTGGCTTGGGCTTCGGCTGCCGGGTTCCACCAAGGGTCGAAGTGTACGACGGTGTCGGCGGCGGTGAGGTTGAGGCCGGTGCCGCCGGCTTTGAGCGAGATGAGGAAGATTGGGATGTCGTCGGAATCGTTGAATCGGTCAACCTCGGCCATGCGATTACGAGTGGAGCCGTCGATATAGCAGTAAGGAATGTTTTGCGAATCGAGCTCTTCCTTGAGTATCGAGAGAAGGGATACGAACTGGGAGAAGACAAGGATACGGTGTCCCCCATCCATGGATTCTTCGAGAAGTTCGAGAAAGGAGTTGAGCTTGGAGGAGGCCGCAGCTTCGAGTTTGTCGTCGAGCAAACGGGGATCGCAACAGGTTTGGCGAAGGCGCAGCAGTTGGGTAAGCGTTTTCATGCGCATAGCTCCTTCGCTTGCACCGTTTTTTTCTAGTTGTGAGATCTCCGCTTCCGCGTGTTGGCGAGCCGCTTCGTAAGTCTTCTTTTGAGCAGGCGTCATTTCCATAAAGAGCACTTGCTCGATCTTTTCGGGAAGCTCGGTGGCGACCTTGTCCTTGGTACGACGAAGTATATAGGGGGCCGCTTGGTCGAGAATGCGGCGTTCGTGCCAGCGGCGCTCGTCTCCGCGGGCTCCGGTGGGTATGGGTTTCCAGCCGCCCGGCATTATGAAGTCCAGAAGCGACATGAGATCTTGGATACTGTTCTCGATCGGCGTACCCGTAAGGAGGATACGGCCGTCTGTTTGTAGGGCGGTGAGTGCCTTGGCGTTCTGGGTGCGTCGATTTTTTATGTGCTGCGCCTCGTCGGCGATGACACAGCGGAAATTGACGTCGGCGAAGCGTTTCTTGTCGCGGATAAGGGTGCCATAGGAGGTGATAATCAGGTCGTATGCAGCCGCTTCAACTGGGGACTTGATACGGGTGGTACCTTGATTGACGAATACTTTGAGATCGGGGGTAAACTTGGCAGCTTCGCGGCGCCAGTTTTCGACAAGCGAGGCCGGGCAGACAATAAGCGAGGGTTCAGACGATGAGCGGTCTTTGAGGGCACTGAGAAGTGCAAGGGCCTGCAGGGTTTTGCCGAGGCCCATCTCGTCGGCGAGGATTCCTCCGAGTTTATTTTGGAAAAGGTGGTTGAGCCAGGCGACCCCGGTTTTCTGATACGGACGAAGGATAGATGCGAGGGATGCTGAGAGCTGAGGAGCCGCAAGTTTGTCGAGGTGCTTGAGGGCTTCGCTGCGCGTGCGCCACGTGGAAGGCGGCTTGAAGTTTGGATTGAGCTCAGAGAGAGGCTCCTCGATCTCTAGGCTGCGGGAGTAGGGGATCTTATAGCTGCCGTTGTGCAGGAGCGGTGCATTGAAGTCACCGGTAAGTTGCTTTTGCACTGAGTTTAGCGAATCGAGTCGAGAACGCTTTATGAGAAAGACCTTTTCTCCGGACTCGATGTAGTGCTTCCCGGTGTTGAGGCTTTGACTGATATCCTGCTGGGATGCGTGTCCTGCCGAAATGGATACGGTGAGGTTATAGCCGTTCCGTTCCTCGACGACTTCGGTTTTGATTTTTGCCTCTGGCATAGCTCCGACGCGCTTCTCGAAATTGGAGGTGAACTCCGCTTGGTATTTTTCTTCGAGGTCGGTCCAGTATTCGCCAAGGAAATTGAGGGTTAAGTGACGGTCGCGTAGCCACCACTTGCGGTTGCCGGGTTCGAGCTTGAACCGGTAGGTTTGTAAGAGTTCTCGAATTTCCTCGTAATAGGGGTGTTCGCGAGAAGGCAGCGAAATAGCGAGGTAGTGTGTGGAGCCATCGACGGTCAGGGGGGCACCGTCGAAGAGAAACGGTTTCTGGTCGAGCTCTGGCTCAGGCTGCAAAGATTCCGATTTTAGGCCGCTGTCTTCGTCAGGCTTCTCGGCCTCCTCATGCTTGAGGTGCTCGGTGACTCCGATGAGTTCAGAGCCGTTCCAGCCGATGGGCTCTTTAGGGTTGTTGGCCCAGTAGAAATCGGCTTGTCCTGATAATGTGGAGACGAGGGTGGAGAGCTTCTCGCGATCGAGCTGAAGAAATGAAGAAAGTTTTCCGCCGCACCATTGGAAGAGGGAAAAGGCGGCGACGCGGCCTGCTTCGTCTAGTTCGCCTAGCTTGTCGGGAGTGAGGGTTTCCGGACGGACATTGTTCCCATTCGGGAGGGTGATTTCGAGTTTGGTGGGAATGGCGTCGCGAGGGGCGGCCGTCTCGATGTTGGGCGGAAGGATGATGCGGAGTCGCATTTGAAGGCGGATAGGGAAAAAGGCGGTAGGAATGGCGTGAATCGCGCGTTCCCAAAGTGAGGGCTCTAGCGTTTTACAGGGACGTGGATGACGTATTTCTGGTCGAATTCGTCGTAGTCGAAGAAGTCTCGGATGGAATACGGCTTTGGCTTTTCTTTGATCGAAGAGAGTTCCTCGGTGAGGTCGCCGCCTTTAAGATAGAGCACGCCGTTGGGCAGGGCATTGAGGCTGGAGCGTTTTACCTTTTTGCGAATCCAGCCCATGAACTTTGGTAGTTGGGTGACGGCGCGTGCTACGATGAAATCGACTTGGCGATCGACTTCTTCGACTCGGCATTGAATGGCGACCGCGTTCTCTAATCCAAGGCGATCGAGGCAGTCCTGCACGACTTTGATCTTCTTGCCGATGGAGTCGACTAGGAGGAAGCGGGTTTCTGGGAAAGCGATGGCGAGGGGAACGCCGGGGAAGCCGCCACCGGTGCCGACGTCGATGACGGTGGTGTTGGGTTGAAACGGCATGACTTTTGCGATGGCGAGGGAGTGGAGGATATGCCGCTTTGGGAGGTTTTCCACATCGGCGCGCGAGATGAGGTTAATCTTCTCATTCCATTCCGCGATGGCGGAGGCGTAGGTTTCGAACTGGGCGATTTGTTCGGAAGTAAACTCAGGAAAGTGCTGAGAGACGATGGAGAGGTCGAAATTCATATGAAGTTGGCCAAGGAAAATGGGTTTGGCAGCGGTGGCGAAACAAAAGCGAAGGTCTTGGGTTGATCGGAAAAGGATGAATCGGTTACTTGTTGGTAACATGCAGGTAACACAGAGCGGTTAGGATACGGGCCTTATGAAAACAACCCATATGTTTAGACTGACGGGGGCTGCTGCGGGATTTTGCATTTTTGCCAATGCGCTTTTCGCCCAGGAGGCTGCCCCTTCGATTTCGTTGTCAGACGCTCTCGAACGAGCGATCTATTTGCACGAGGGAGAAGCTCGTTTACCGGAGGCGGAGCAGGCGTTTCGCGGGATATTGGAGGAAAGCTCACTAATCGACTCGATCGCTGCGGAAGCAAGCTATCGTTTGGCGGTCGTGTACATCGAGCAAGGCAAGCAGGCGCTCGCCATGTCCCTGCTATCCGACTTGGTGAAAAAGTACCCAGATGAGGAGCTTTGGGTCACTGAGGCGACGGCATTGCTTCCGCAGGAGTTTGTCCCTGAAATCACTCCTTGGGAAGACGGCGAGCGACTTTATTATGATTGGGTTCTCCCTACTGGAAACGTGGTTGGGCACAGCTTCGCCACGATCTACAGTTACGATTGGGAAGGGCGTCAACTTTGGAGGAAGGAAACGCGTTATTTGTTAAACGGAAATCGGGCGACGGCGGTGGAGTTCGACAAGGATACTTTCAATACGGCCTATGGGTGGATGTACTTTGACGAGATGGGGAACTGCCGCGCGTGGTATGGGGAGGATGGCTTGTCGGTGAAAGTTGAGTATTCGAAATCCGGCGCGAGTCGAGAATTCGAGTTTAATGAAAGGGCTTACGACAATGAGCAGGCAGCGGAGTTGATGCGGCAGATGCCGATCGAGCTTGGCTACCGGATGACAAAGAAGATCTTCGTTTCCTTCTCGGGAATGCCCATCGACATATCATTTGAGATAGTAAAAATCGAGGAGGTGGATACTGCGATCGGCCGGATCGAATGCTACGAGGTCGAAATCGACATGCATGTGCAAAAGCAGACGGTTGTGATCACCACTGACGAGCGGAGAATTCCTGTTCTTTATCGAGCCGGTGGCGTAGAGGGCCGATTGACGAAGGTTGAGACGGTCGATTTGGACGGCTTCAGCACCTATGAAAACGAGGAGCATGGTTTTGAGGTGGAATATCCAGCGTCTTGGTCGGCAATCCGCCAAGAGAACCGTAGCGATGCGAGCGACCAAATCGTTTGGTTAGCAGAACCGATGGTGCGAGGTAAGTACATGGCAGCCTCCGAATTGAATAGCGATTGGCGTCGCGAGGATCCTATTTCGCTAGAAGGCTTAGTAGAGGAGATGTCGAAGCAGATTTCTCGGCAGTTCAAGAATGTAGAGTCGGAAGCTAGGCTCGTTCGCGCTCTCTCAGTGGATGGAAAGCAAGGTCAGTCTTATGTCTTCGATGCCAAGGACAGTAGCGAAAATGCGGACGATGTTTACGTCTACATTTTTCTCGGTGAGGAGAAACACTACTTTTTCCAGGCTGTGATCGCGAAGAGCGATAAGGAAGACATGCTACCGATTTTCGAAAAGATCGTCATGAGTCTGAATACGAATGCATAGAATGTTTGGCCGTACTGGTAATGCGAAGCCAAGTGTCATCCAAGCTTCGGCTTGGGTGACTTATTTGTTGTTAGGAATCGGAATCTTCAGTCCTGTTTTTTGCGTCATTTGGTTGGTTCAGAAAACCGTGGAAAGCGAAAACGCCCTGGTACGTCAGCTTGTAGAAGAAGCGAAAGAGCAAAGTCTGATAGATACTGCTGATTTAGTTCGTTTGACGGCCCTCGGGATGGTGCCCAGCCCGCAGAACAACGGGGTTCGCTACTCGTGGAACCAAACTGACGAAAAGGTCGCAATGGAAGACGCTAAGGAAGCGAAAGAGAAAGTCGCTGAAATTAGGGAACGTGTATCTAGGCTTACAGACAAGGAAGCGCAGGACAAACTAGCAGAACTGATTGTTGCTACTGACTTTGACCAGATGCGTTTAATAGGTGGGCGGTCTCTAGATTTGGTTCTGGTCGAGTTAGGGATTTCTCGCATCAAAAAGGGAGGCGAAATTGCGGATAGTTTTCTCGAGGCGGTTGATGCCCTTATCCTACGCGAGATGTCTGAAGGCTCTCCGAATCGTCAGCTGCGGTATGTCCTTCGTCGATACGCCGAGGTCAGTTCGTCTTCCGAAATTCAGAGACTAGCAGAAGCTGAACAGCTTGTGGATCGTTGGTTGGAGTTTGTGCGAAACACTAGTAGTTGGCCGCCGCCGTCCGGACTAGGTCGAGGTGATGGTTTCTTCTATTCGGTAGCCGCGAGCGAGGACGAAGTCCTAATTTTCCCTAATGAATCATTGGTGAGAGCTAGCCAGAATCTAGAATCGCTGCATAACAATCGATTTACCTTAGGGCTCGATGGCGGTGAAGTTGAAGGGTCTTACCGTTTGAGGGCGCCGTTAGATTTCCTATATCTGCAGCCGCAGATGGGAGCAGAGTTTTCGGATGTGGCTAGCGGTAAAGCGGTGTTATATATTTGGATCGGCGGTATCGTATTGGGACTATCGGTCTTGTCGGGAGCGGTTATCGTTTTTTCTGTACGACGTCAGGCTAGTGTGACGCAGTTGAAGGATAACCTTGTCGCGACCGTCACCCATGAATTGAAAACGCCTGTTTCCTCTATACGCCTGCTGGTGGATACATTGATGGACGAGACGCGCCGCGAAAAAGTGAATACTCAAGAGTATATCGAACTGATTTCGCGTGAGAACCAACGACTGGGTCGCTTGATTGATAATTTCTTGTCTTTCTCGCGTATGGAGCGGTCGAAGGGGAGTTTCGACATTTCGAGAACACCTGTTACGGAAGTGCTTGTATCTGCAGAGGAAGCATTTCGGGAGCGTTTTAAGGGACAGCGTTTCGAGCTTGAGGTCCGACGCAGTGAAAAGGTGCCGGATATCGCGGGAGATATGGATGCCTTGGCAACGGTGCTAGGTAACTTGTTGGAGAACGCCTTCAAATATGGAGGCAAGGATCGTCGTATCATCTTAAGAGCGAAACGATCTGCCCACGGGGCAGATTTCGAGGTGCAGGATTTTGGCCCGGGCATCGGAAAGAGGGATCAGAAACGCATCTTTAGGAAGTTTTTCCAGCTCGATCGAAATGCCTCTGTTCACTCAGGTAGTGTTGGTTTAGGGCTGAGTATCGTGGACTTCGTCGTTTCCAAGCACGGTGGAAAGATCGAATTGGAAAGCGAAGTCGGTAAGGGAAGCACGTTTAGAGTAAGGATACCATATGCCTAAGATATTGATAGTTGAAGACGATGAAGCGCTAGCTAGGGGGTTGAGGGACAATTTTTCGTGCGAGGGTTATGAAATATTGTATTCAGCGGATGGTGACGAAGGTTTGGATTTGCTGCTCGAGAAGGGCCCTGATTTGGTGCTGCTCGACGTGATGCTGCCGGGGTTGGATGGCTTCTCCATCTGTGATGCGGCTCGAAAGGAAGGTTGTGACATGCCGATCATCATGCTGACCGCGAAGGGGCAGGAGCGGGATATCGTACGCGGCCTAGAGTCAGGTGCTGACGACTATGTGGTGAAGCCCTTTTCGGTGCGCGAGTTGATGGCCCGAGTAAAAGCCTTCTTGAGACGCCATAGATCAATTGACGAGCGTATCTATGAATTTGGAGTTTTTCGATTAGACCGAGATTCGATGGGTTTGTCTCGAGGGGGTGAACCGGTTAAACTGACTCGCAAGGAGTATCAGTTGCTTGAATACTTGGTTACGAATGAAGGGAAAGCTCTCACCCGTCAGGGTATAATGAATACGGTTTGGGGAAGTAGCGTACTCGTCACTCAAAGGAGCGTGGACCGGTGTGTGACTACCTTGCGCTCTAAGGTGGAACTGAATCCATCGAGCCCGAAGCATATTTTGACAATTCGAGACGTGGGCTATCGGTTCGAGTCCTAGTAGTCGGCTTTCGTTTGATTTCGGGGTTTGCGTGACCAGTCGTTCAATACATCGGATTCCAATGAATTCTTACTGGTCTTGTCAGAGCAGATCAGCGAGTCTCTTTCCGCTTAGAATAGAGGCTCCCATTGCAATACCGTCTATGCAGTTGCCGCCGAAGTGCAGTCCTGGAAACTCCTCCTCAAGTCCGCGAAGCGTTTCTTTCCATGGACCAAATTCCTTTGTGTATTGGGGAATTGCGTGCGGCCAGGAACTGCAGCGATAGAAAGTTGGCTCGCCTTCGAGTCCGATTAAGGGGCGAAGATCGTGCAAGGCGATTTCGAGAAGCTTGTCGGGTACGAGGGCGGCTAATTCAGGATGACGTACGCCGCCGACCATGACAGTGAGTAAGCAATGCTCCTCGGGTGCGCGACCTTCGTAGAGCGATGAGCTGAAAAGAGCTCCAAGAATAGTCGGCGTTTCTTGACTGGGCACAAGTACTCCAAATCCATCGAGGGAATGTTGAATTTGATCCCTGCGAAATCCGAGGGCAAGGCTGTGCACCGGAGGATAGGTCAGCTTCGGCGAGGCTTCGAGGGGATCAGCAATTGCTTTACTCCATGCGATTCGTTTGATCGCGTGGGAAGGGAGACAGACGATCAACTTCTTTGCTAAGCCTTTGAAATTTTCGCCGTCGCGTTTCCAAGTGACTTGCCACGTATCGTCGATTCGATCGACGGCCACGACTTCGGAGTTAAGCCAGAGTCGGTTACCGAGTTTGCGAGCGATAGTCTTCGGTAGAATGCCAAGACCCTCCTTGAAACTGATCGAGCGTTTCTTGTAGGCGGTACCTTCACGCTTTTGTTTCTTCTTGTGTTTTATGGCGCCGCGAATGATGGAGCCTCCGTCACGCTCGAATCCGCGCATGAGTGGAAACGCGTGCTTAAGAATGAGCTGGTGAGGGTCGCCTGCATACACGCCGCTGACGAAGGGATCTATGGCGTAGTCCAAGAAGTCCTTCCCCATGCGTCGTTGGACGAAGCTCGCGACTGTTTCCGTGCGAGCGTCTCTCTCGGATATCTTTTCTCGGAAAGGTTCGAGCAAAAATCCCAATTTTCCTCTCAGGGAGAACAGCGGTGTAAATATTGTTTGTAGAGGGGAGGAGGGCACTGCGACGGGACGGCCGCGCTTGACGATGTAGCGTTTGTCAGCAATGGGGTTGGTCTCTTGGAGTTGGTCCGAAAGCCCCAGTTCTTCAATGAAAGATTCGACCCAAGGATCGGGTAAAAGGAGCGAGTTAGGGCCCTTTTCGTAGAGGTATCCATCTTCGCTACTAGATCTTATCGGGCCGCCTGCGTGAGTGGACTTTTCGACGACTGAAATATCTGATCCTCTTTGCTGGGCGAGGTAGGCCGTGGTGAGTCCGCTTATGCCACCTCCCAATATGATAGCGTCTTGCATAGTAGATTTAATCGGGTCGGCCGCTTAGATTATTTTAGGGTTAAGCTGCTTGAGGAGCTCGCCCTTTGCGATCCAATCCTGTGCTTCGCCCATGTTGCTGAATATTTCGTATTGAATTGCGATCCGAGATCCAAAGGCAGCCTTGAACAGGCACGCGGATTCATAGCTTTTGCCTCTACGGAAAATCCAAGCAGACTGACTTCTTCCTCTCAAAGTTTCGGTTTTTTTAACGTGATCGAAAACCGACTTCAAGTCTTTGATCGTTATCTGTTCGATCGAGGCTTGGCTCGCATTCCAGATAAGATTGACGCCTGGTTCAAAGCAGTTGTCCGAAAGTACTGAATCGTAGATTTCGGGAAATCTCTCTACTATTATGGGTCCCTCTAGCCTGATATATAGAGAGTTTAGCTCCGGTATGAAACGTAAGTCTGTCACTCTTTCTGATAACTACTGATTCCAGCTCGTAACGGTATCGACAAGAGTCTCCATATTCTCGATACGAGCAGTGGGGTGGATTCCATGGCCTAGGTTGAATATGTGTCCGGGGCGATCCTTCATCGCTTGGAGAATCCGTGTAGCGTTAGCACGCACGATCTCGGGTTTCGTGTCGAGCAGCACGGGATCTAAATTTCCTTGTATTGCGATGTGGGAAGGTATGCGTGCAGCTGCTTCTTCGATTGGAATGGTCCAATCTACGGAGATCGCTTTCGGGTCGCAAGCAGCTTGTCGTGCTAACTGCGGCGTGGTCCCCTTTGCGTAGATTATCATTGGCACTTCGTCTCTGACGGCATCGACAATTTTGCGTATCCACTTTAGGGATGCCGCTTCATAGTCCTCACCCGAAATGATCCCGCCCCAGGAGTCGAATATCTGGATAGCATCTGCTCCGGCAGCCTTTTGCATACGAAAATAAGCAATAAGAGCGTCGGAGATTTTCTCCATCAAAAGTTCGAAGGTCGGTCGGTCTTGATAGAAGAGCGCCTTCACCTTGGCGAAGTCCTTCGAGCTGCCTCCTTCGAGCATGTAGGTGGCGAGAGTCCAAGGCGAGCCGCCGAATCCAAGGAGCATTTTAGATCCGTCGAGCTCCGCGCTGATCAGCTTCAGCGCATCTGCCACGTAACTGAGCTTTTCCTCTATGGAGCTTGAGGTGAGTTTTTCGATCTGGTCGCGATTCTCTAGAGTGTAGTCCATCCCGATGCCACCTTGCTCTCGGAAGTGATAGCCTTGGCCCATGGCTTCGGGGATGACGAGAATGTCAGAAAAGAGAATAGCAGCGTCGAGGGGAAAGCGTCGTAGTGGCTGCATGGTAACCTCAAGCGCGAGTTCAGGTGTCTGGGCAAGCTCGAGGAAGCTAAACTTTTCTTTTAGAGCTCGGTACTCGGGGAGGTAGCGACCGGCTTGGCGCATGACCCAGATAGGAGGGCGGTCGAGTGGTTGGCAGTTGAGGGCGGCGATGAATCGTTCGCGGGAGTTCATTAATCGAAAAAGAGATGGGTAAATTTTCAGGTAGCGGCTAATTTATCTGAGCCAGTCCGTAGGTTTGAGATATTTTTCGTAGAGTTCGGCTTCGGGGCTACCGGGTTCAGGATGGTAGTCGTATCGCCATTCGACGACGGGAGGGAGAGACATCAGGATGGACTCGGTTCGCCCGTTGCTTTGCAAACCAAAATGAGTGCCTCGGTCCCAGACTAGATTAAATTCTACGTATCTGCCGCGTCGATACAGTTGGAATTTCCTTTCACGCTCGGAGTAGGGAGTGTTAAGCCTGAGTGTCACGATCTCTGCGTAGGCTTCCATGAAACGTTCGGCGACGCATTGAATCAGTCCGAGTGAGTTGTCGAAACCGCCTTCGTCGAAGTCGTCGAAAAAGAGTCCGCCAATGCCACGTGGCTCGTTGCGGTGCTTGAGGAAAAAGTATTCGTCGCACCATTTCTTGAATTTTGGATAAAGGTGCTCGCCGAAAGGGGCGCACGCTTGCATGGCGTGCTGATGCCAAGAGGTGCAGTCTTCCTCGAAGCCGTAGTAGGGCGTGAGGTCGAAACCGCCGCCGACCCACCAGATGTCCTTTTCACCCTCGTTTTGAGCGGGTGCGATAAAGAAGCGCACGTTTGCGTGGGAGGTTGGAACGTAAGGGTTGCGCGGATGAACGACGATGGATACGCCAGTTGCGTGAAAGGGGCGACCGGCGAGCTGGGGACGGCTGGCGGTGGCGGTAGGTGGGAGGTTTTCACCCCTGACATGGGAGAAATTAACGCCTGCCTTTTCAAATGTTTGGCCTCCTTCGAGGACTTTTGAGGTTCCGCCTCCACCTTCTTCGCGTTCCCAAGAGTCGCTCAGGAAGGTCGAATCTGATGTTTCTAGGGTCTCCAGCCGACTGCAAAGACGCGACTGGTAGTCGAGGAGGAAGGTTTTGGCTTGTTCGAGTTTGTCTCGTTCCACGCGGCACATGTGTAGTGGGAAAGAGCGTGAGGGCTAGTAATTTGTGCGGCGATTGGTCAGATTGACAGGAGAGCCACGGGAAAGCTAGAGTCGAAAGTAGGTAATAGACTCCATTTAGGACGATGCTCTTGGGGCCGTTAGAGGAATCATGCTTGAAACGTTTTTCCTCATCTATGGCGTTATGATCGTCGCTGGTTCTTGGTTGATGCTGACTGGAGTAGCGGAAGCTCCTGTTGGGTATGAAGACGAAGACGGGTTTCACTATGTACCAGTCCGAGTTGATGACGAGCAGTACCACACGGTTGAAGATCGCTAAGCTGATCACGAACAATTTTCGGATACGAAAAAGCCCTGCTGGATGTTACACCAACAGGGCTTTTGCTTTGAAATGTTTTCCGGTCGACTAATTCGCGTCTGTGGAGCGGACTAGCGGTTCGTATTGGTATCCTATGCCGTGAATAGTCTTGAGGTTGTCCAGGGGCGCGTTCTTCCGTTTGAAGAGGTCCCGGATCTTCACGATGTACTGGTCAAGCGAGCGGCTGCGGATATCAGCGTGGATGCCCCAGACGGAGTGGATGAGGTTTTTGCGCGTGATGATCGTTTCCGGATTTTCGTGAAGGTAGGAGAGTATTCCGATTTCTTTGCGTCCGATGTTGACCACTTCGCCGTCGGGGAAGGTGACTTCCATGCTGGTCGGGTTGACGGAGGCGGTGTTGAATTCGAAGGGGGCGTCGGTAAGCTTCACGTTCTTGGTAACGTTGAAGTCGTGCGCGACCTCAGCTCGGCGTAGGACGGCGTGAATACGCGCTACGAGCTCGGGGGCGGAGAAGGGTTTGGTGACGTAGTCGTCGGCTCCTAACTCGAGGCCTTTCACCTTGGAAATCTCCGAATCGTTTCCAGTGAGGAAGATCGTTGGAATATTTATGTCTTCGCGTTTCAGCTCCTCTAAGAACGCGAAGCCATTTTGGTCGGGTAAAGTAAGGTCGAGCAGGAGGATATTCGCGAAATTGTGCTTTAAGAAGCGCATCGCGAGGGCGCAGCGATTGCAAACCTGGGTTTGCATGCCGGCCGCTTCTAGGTGTTCCGAAATCACGTTGGCAAGTTCGGTTTCGTCTTCGACGATCAGTACAAGCGGTTTGGGTTTTGTCGGCATGTCGGGTCTTTGATTTATTGCAGGTTGTTTGAACGGGGCAACATTTCGCTAATTCCCTAGAGGTCGGGAACCGCTCAGGTCGTGTACTGAGCAGAAAGCAAGGTGTTTAATGGTAAGTGTTATGGGCAACAATACCCACAATCAACAAATGTAAAATCACAAAATGTAAAAATATCGAATTTTGTTGCGTTCGATTTGGCTTGAGGCTTCGGGCGACTCTGTTTTTTGAGTCTCTCGTGTCACAAGAACAGCCACTGATCATGTTTGGTCTGCCAAAAGGCAGCCTTGAAGAGCCCACCATCCGTCTTTTCCAGAAGGCCGGTTGGAACATACGCAAAAGTTCGCGCTCCTACAAGCCGAGTATCGACGATCCCGAATTGGATGGACGCTTCGTCCGTAGTCAAGAGATCAGCCGTTACGTAGATCACGGATTTTTCGACTGCGGTCTTTGCGGCTACGATTGGGTTGTCGAAAACGAATCTGACGTGGTCGAAGTATGCGATCTCGTCTACAGCCGCGCTTCGAACCGCCCGTCTTACTGGGTCTTGGCAGTGCCGGAAGCTTCTCCGATAAAGGCAATCAAGGATCTGCAAGGGAAGCGTATTGCTACCGAAGTTGTTGGCATGACGCGTAAGTTTCTAGCCGAGCATGGTGTGGAAGCTGAAATCGAATTTTCTTGGGGTGCGACAGAAGTTAAGGTTCCGGACATGGTGGACGCCATCGTTGACCTAACCGAAACGGGTAACTCTCTCAGAGCGAACAAGCTGCGCATCGTGGAAACGCTTCTTAAGACGAACACCAAGCTTATCGCCAACAAGAAGAGCTGGGAAGATCCCAAGAAGCGGGCCAAGATCGAGAACATCGCCATGATGCTACAGGCGGCGCTTTCCGCAGCGGACAAGGTCGGGCTCAAGCTCAACGCGCCGAAGGAAAAGCTGGCTGCTATTCTTGAAATACTACCGTCCCTTCGTAATCCGACGGTAAATGAGCTTTCGGATGGCGGTTGGTCCGCTATAGAGGTGATTCTAGAGGAGAAGGCAGTGCGTGACATCATACCGCGTCTCAAGGAGCTCGGAGCTGAAGGTATCATCGAGTACCCGCTCAACAAGGTCGTCTACTAGGTGACAGGGTAAAACGCTGCTTTTTCTATATTCTAGCGGCTGTTTCTTGCATTTTCGCTTGCCCATAGCAGGCGAGGGTGCGATCTCTGCCCGCTTGCGACATACAACAAGCCCAGCCTCGTCGCGCCGCTTCCGGCTGAGCTATTCAAAAACTAAACCCGAGCCGGCTTGCTGGCTCACCTTCAGGTAGGTTGTCGAGGAGGTTGGAAGCTCCCGAGATGAAACCGCCATTTATATCATGAGTTCAATAATGTCTGAACTTCTCGCCCAAACCTCCTTTGACCAGCTCAGAGAAGGTTCAATCGTAAAGGGCACCATCACCGAAATCCGTCAGAATGAAGTCGTAGTCGACATCGGCGGTAAGTCTGAAGGACTTGTTCCTGGTCAAGAATTCGCCGACCTCGGCGAACTTCAAATCGGAGAAGAAATCGAAGTCTTCCTCGAAAAGCTCGAAAACAAGGAGGGCAATCCGCTTCTTTCTTTCGATAAGGCCGAACAAAAGAAGAACTGGGAGAACATCATCACCAAGTGTGAAGAAGGTTCGATCGTACAGGGCCGCGTTAAGGGCAAGGTTAAGGGCGGACTCATCGTTGCGATGGGTGTCGACGCATTCCTTCCTGCTTCCCACATCGATATCCAGCCTCCCAAGAATCTCGACCAGTACGTAGGGCAGACTTACGACTACAAGGTTCTCAAAATCAATTTGGAGCGTAAGAACATCGTTCTTTCCCGCCGCGAGCTGATCGAAGAGCAACGCGCTTCCAAGCGTCGCGACCTTCTCGAGCGCGTCAACCCTGGCGATGTCGTCAAGGGTGTGGTCAAGAACATCACCGATTTCGGCGCGTTCATCGACCTCGATGGCATGGACGGTCTCCTCCACATCACCGACATGAGCTGGGGTCGTATCTCCCACCCGAGCGAAATGCTCAAACAGGGTGAGGAAATCGACGTGATGATCATCGAGATCAACCGTGAGAAGGAGCGTGTCTCCCTTGGCCTCAAGCAGACCAAGAGCAACCCATGGCAAGACATCGAGGCCAAGTACCCAATCGGCGCCAAGGTTGCCGGTAAGGTCGTTAACCTCGTTCCTTACGGTGCCTTCATCGAAATCGAAGAGGGTGTCGAAGGTCTCGTGCACGTTACCGAAATGTCTTGGACCAAGCGTATCACCAAGCCGAGCGAGCTCCTCAAGGTTGGGGACGAAGTGGAAGCAGTGGTACTCGGAATCCAGAAAGACGAAGAGAAGATCTCTCTCGGTATCCGCCAGCTCGATCCAAACCCATGGGACATGGTCGTTCACAACTACCCAGTTGGCGCCCACGTACACGGCAAGGTCCGCAACATCACCACTTACGGTGCGTTCGTGGAGCTCGAAGAAGGCATCGACGGCATGGTTCACGTTTCCGACATGTCCTGGACGCGCAAGATCAACCATCCGTCCGAAGTCCTCAAGAAGGGCGACGAGATCGATGCCTTGGTACTCGACGTGGACACTGGCAACCAGCGTATCTCCCTCGGAATGAAGCAGCTTGCTGACGATCCTTGGGCAGACATCGACGGACGTTTTCGCATCGGAGACGTTGTTTCCGGTACCGTTTCCAAGATCACTTCTTTCGGTGCTTTCGTCGAATTGCAGGATCACATCGACGGTCTCGTACACATCAGCCAAATCAGCGAAGAGCGCGTAGAGAAGATCAAGGACGTCGTAGACATCGGCGCCGAAGTCACTGCTCGCGTTATCAAGATCGACCGCGAAGAGCGCCGCCTCGGCCTATCCATCAAGGCTGCGAACTACGACGACAGCCAGTTGGCTCAGGAAACTGCCACTTACGACAACATGAGCGACGGTGGCGACTTGATGAACTTGGGCGATATCCTCGACCAAGCTTCCAACAAGTAGTCCTGTATCATATTTTTCGATACTTTCGAAGCGGACCTCTTTTCGAGGTCCGCTTTTTTGTATTTAAAAGCTGGATCCGTTCACGTATTGATCGAAAGTTAAGGTGCTGCGGGCAGGGGCTTTTACCGCCATAGACTACTTTTGTGGGAAGATCCTGCAGTCTTTTTACCATTTGCCTTGAAATCAGGCGTTTATTGGGGATCTTAGCCTGCGTCATGACCGTTACTGACTTTGTACCTGTATTGATCCAGATCGCCCTCGCAGCGGGGCTAGCCGGCGCTATTCTCACCGGAAGCGTTCTATTCGGCCAACGTGGTTCCAAGAACAAGATAAAGAACTACGCCTACGAGTGCGGTATCAAGTCAGATGGCAAAACGAGCACCCGCTTCTCCGTGAAGTTCTACGTGACGGCGATGCTCTTCATTCTCTTCGATATCGAAGTGCTTTTTCTGATCCCCTGGGTGCTGGTGTACCGCGATTTCGTGGCCAACAGCCTTCCGATTCTTGGCCCCATCCTCTTTTTCCTCGGAGTGCTCGTCGTCGGGCTATTCTACGAGCTGAAGAAGGGCGCGTTGGAGTGGGAAAAGTAAGTCTGTCCTAACCAGGTCGCAGGGGGCTGTTTTGCCCCGACATGAGACTCGACCGATATTTTTCGCGGAGGCGTACACTCGACCTCGCAAGCGACAACCTAGAAGGCGCTCTTAAGGAGCTGCTCAAGGTTTCCACGTCCAGATTTAAGGATCTGGAGGGCAAACGTCTTCTTCCAGGTCTGATGCAGCGGGAAAGCACTATGACGACTTACCTCGGCAATGGGGTTGCCTTGCCTCACTTGCGTGTGAAGATGCGGCGCAAGTACGTATTTGCAATCGGGCGTTCCAAGGAGGGCTTTGACTACGAAGGCCCGAAGAACCAGGAGAAAGTGCATTTGGTTGTGCTACTGCTCGCCGGAGAAGGCGCACGGGATTACCTAAATGTATTGGCCGCGGTGGCACGATTGGTCAAAGACCAGGCGTTTGTCGAAATGCTGCTGCGTTCAGAGTCTCTGGATGACCTTCATGATCAACTGACTTCAGCATTTGGCGGTATTCTGTCCTCGCCGAAAAAGATACGTCAGAGTTCGATCAACCGACTAATGTTGCGTCAGGCCATGCGTGTAGCCAAGGGGGCGCACTGCGATTCGATCGCAGTTTTCGGCGACTCGTTAGTCTCGAGCCCGGTCGAGCCGCCGGAAGGGTTTAAGAGCTTCAAGACCGTTCTCATTTCCCGTCGTGCCAAGGAAGGAGACGTCGAAGACGCCGTATTCAACGAAGTAATTCAAGTGCGTTCCTTTTCAAATGGCCGGCTAGCTCAAATGAGGTCCGCGTTTCTGGTGGGCTTGACGCGTGGCGTTTTCAAGACCTCGGACAAGATATGCTGTGTTGGAGGCATCCCTGGGAGTGACCAATTCGATACGTTGGTGGTTATCGATATGAAGAATGAATTCCAGGCGTTGCTTGCCGAACGCGACAACTTCATGCCGAGCGACGTATCACCAGAGGTGCTGGAGCGAGTGATTGGCATCGCCATGGAGCTTTCCATCGAGGGTAGGGAGGGGCGTCCGGTAGGTACGCTTTTCGTATTGGGTGATACCAAGAAGGTCGAAGGGATGACCAAGCCACTCGTATTGAATCCATTTTATGGCTACAAAGAAGAAGACCGGAATATCCTCAGTCCTTTCATGGATGAAACCGTCAAGGAATTTTCGGGTTTGGATGGTGCCTTCATCATAAAGGGTGATGGTGTACTGACATCAGCGGGAAGTTTGATCCATACTCCAGAGTTTGATCAAACCCTGCCTAGTGGTCTAGGAGCACGTCACGCTGCGGGAGCAGCAATCTCCCTGGCGACTGATTGCCTAGCTATTGTCGTTTCTTCGAGTTCGGGGCAGGTCACAGTCTTTCGTAACGGAATCGCATTGCCCTTGGTAGAGCGTTCTTTTGGCGGCAAGTCGCTCTAGCTGGCGGTTTGCTCTGGAGGGAGCATTTTCCCCTTGCTTTCTGGCGGGGAGCTGAGATGTTCCGCCTTCTTAATTTTTACACACCATGCCACGCGAAGTAATCACTCTCGAATGTACCGAAGCAAAAGCTGAAGGTAAGCCTGTATCACGTTACCTTTCTTCTCGTAACAAGAAGACCGTTACCGAACGCGTCGAAAAGAAGAAGTACAACCCGCATTTAAAGCGCCACACGATCCACAAAGAGATCAAATAAGCGTCTCCGATTAGATTTTACGAAAAAAGCGACACTCTCAAGTGTCGCTTTTTTTACGTGCTGACTCGAGAGGGCGAGTCTAAGCGTGGGAATTTAACAAGCGTGGATCAGTTCGGTTCAGGGCGGCGTCGGGAAGCGCGCCAACTGTCACGGTGTTTGCGGATCCAGTCGAGGAGGGCCCGTTCGAAACCAATGTCGTAACCGAGTCGCTCGGACTCCAGCCACTTGTGGCGCAGTATTTCTTCACGCTCGGCGAGGAACTCTTGATAGAGGCTCGACTGCTTGACGAACTCGTGCTGACCGCTCGACTTGATTTTCTTTGATGGCATAAGATGCAATACGCTGCTCAATCCAAATCCCCGAGTTTCGGGAATCGGTTCGATAGTGCGTTCACTATAATGGAAAGCATTGAGGGTAATTTGTTCAAGGCCAACCTTTTTTGCATTCTCCGAGCCCTAGCTTGTTATCGGGGTAGCGCTCATTTAGCGCACGATTGTTTATTTATTACGTACCTGCGCTAGAAGCTTCTTAGCAATTTCCCTAAAGACTTTGGCCGCTTCTGAATCCGGTTTTCCGAGCACGATAGGGATGCCAGCATCGCCGCCTTCTCGAATAGACTGGTCAAGGGGAATTTGTCCGAGGAAATCTGTTTTCAGGTCGATAGCGGTCTGGGAACCCCCGCCTTCGCCGAAGATGTTTTGGCGTGAGCCGTCCGGAGCCTCAAGATAGCTCATGTTTTCGGCCACACCTAGGATCTTGACGTTCGTCTTCTCCAGCATACGCGCTCCGCGTTTCGCGACTTGGGTGGCAGCTGGTTGAGGAGTGGTGACGAGGACAGCTCCGCTGAGTGGGATCGTTTGCACTAGAGAGAGCTGAGCGTCGCCGGTTCCGGGGGGGAGATCGACAACAAGTAGCTCGAGCTCGCCCCACTTCACGTTTTGGGAAAATTGTTGGATGGTCTTCATGACCATTGGGCCGCGCCAGACCACGGGAGTGTCCTCGTCGACGAGGAAGCCCATCGACATGACGCTTAGGTTATGTCCTTCCATGGGGATCAAGGAGTCTCCCTCGACGTAAGGCCTCCCGGATAGGCCCAACATTAGAGGAACGGATGGGCCGTAGATGTCACAGTCCATGATTCCGGCTTTCTTGCCTTCCTGCCCGAGGATTTCGGCGAAGGCGCAAGCTAGGTTGACTGCGAAGGTGGATTTGCCGACGCCTCCCTTGCCGCTAGAAACGGCGATCACGTGCTTAACGCCAGGGATGCCTTCCGAAGGGGCAGAACCGTCGGTTTGGGAGGTCTTCTTGCTGGCGGTGAGAACAATGGAGACGTCCACTTGGCTAACTTCAGGAATCGCGTCGAGGGCAGCTTCCACCGAATCTCGAATGGCAGGCGGAATGCTATGGTCTGAAGTGGTGATCGCGATCGATACGCTTGCTTTGCCGTCTTGGAAATCGACGGAACGGACGATGCCGAAAGATACGATGTCGCGGCTAAATCCCGGATATTTGACGGTTGCTAGGGCTTGATTTATTTTTTCGAGGCTCACTCTTGTCGATGTGTTACTTAAATTTCGCCATCCTGCGGTTCCCGCTCTTGCTCTTGCAATGCCACGGTCCATAAAAGGCGTTTTCTCAGAAACCTGAAACATTCGCTCTACTGTCAAGTCTGCGTTGTTGCCGCATGAATCTCCGACTACCAAAAACCTTCCGAACTGCCTTGCTAATTACGATGGCTATCCCCTTTGCGGGGGTCGCGATCGCTCAATACGATGGGGGGGCGGTCATTGTCGATAGCGTTCCCGCAGCTACACCAGTGGCGGTGCGTTCAGGAAACGCAAACACCAAGGCAATTTTGGATACGGCTTTCCGGATAGACGGACGATTTGAATTGGTCGGCTCTGCTAGCGAGGCGCACTTTGCCATCGCAGTGGATCCCGCTGGGGCCAACAACGCTCGCCTGTCAATCTACTCAGGCGTTCCCGAAAAGTTGATGTTTACGGAAACGCTCACAGGAGATTCTTCCCTGAATGCGGTCTATCAGGCGATCGATCGCGCCGTGTACAAGACTCGCCGTGGCGACAAGGGGTTCTTCGCGGGGAAGCTTGCGTTCATAAACGAGGAATCGGGAGCATCGGAAGTGTGCGTTTCCGATTTGCTCTTTCAAAGCGTGATTCAACTGACGAATGACCGTGTCAGCGCTATCGGCCCCAAGTGGTCTCCGGACGGGAACGCAATTGTCTACACCAGCTATAAGGCAGGGTTTCCCGATATCTACAAATTGGATCTGCGCACGAACAGCAGGCAGGTAATCGCAAACTACAAGGGATTGAATACGGGGGCGGCGTTTAGCCCTGACGGCACCCGCATCGCCATGATCATTTCGGGTGGCTCGAATTCTGACGTTTGGGTGCGTGAAGCGAGTGGGCAGATGAAAAACCTCACGAAATCGAGGGGGCTGGAAGCAGCGCCAGCGTGGTCACCCGACGGAACGCGGCTGGTATTCTCCTCCGACGAGCGAGGCGGCCCGCAGCTTTACGTAATGCCTTCAATGGGAGGCAGCTCTCGCCGCCTCGCTACCAACGTAAGCGGTGATTGCGCCCAACCTGATTGGAATCCGGTTTATGACAACAAGATCGCATTCAGCGCCGCACTAGGTTCAGGCCGCCAGATCGTGATATTTGATTCTCGTGCTGGAAAGAGTCGTATCATTTCCAACGACAGCGGTGACGCAATCGAACCGCATTGGTTGGCGGATGGTCGACATCTGGTATATACGCATCGTCGTGCTAACCGTAGCGAGATCAAGATTATGGATACATTTGCGGAACCCAACGAGTTTGGAAAAAGCTACGTCATCTCGGGCAGCCGGATCAAAGTCTCTCAGCCGAGTTTCGTGAAGTAGGGATTTGGTTGTCTTAGAAAGGTAGGGCGTGGTCTCAAGTGACGCCCCTACGAAAAAGCCGAGTCCCCTGCGGAACTCGGCTTTGTTGTACTCTAAATTCTGAGGCAGCTTATAGGGCTGCTTCGTAGTTGGCGTTGGCCGCTTCCCAGTTCACCACGTTCCAGAAGGCACTGATGTAATCGGGGCGACGGTTTTGGTAGTTAAGGTAGTAAGCGTGCTCCCAGACGTCGAGACCGATGACTGGCTTTCCGCCTTCCATCAGCGGAGAGTCTTGGTTTGGAGTCGAGCAAACGCAGAGCTTGCCATCCTTGACGCAGAGCCATGCCCAGCCGCTGCCGAAGCGAGTAGCACCAGCATCAGCGAAGGCCTTCTTGAAGTCTTCGAAGCCACCCAACTCGGATTTGATGGCATCCGCGAGCTTGCCGGTAGGAGCTCCGCCACCGTTGGGTCCGATGACCTTCCAGAAGAAGCTGTGGTTAGCGTGGCCGCCACCGTTGTTGCGAACCGCTCCACGGATTTTTTCCGGTACGCTGTCGAGATCGGAGATGAGGTCTTCGACGCTTTTGGATTCGAGGTCGGTGCCCTCGATGGCAGCATTGACCTTGGTGATGTAGGTCTGGTGATGCTTGCTATGGTGGATTTCCATAGTGCGGGCGTCGATGTGTGGTTCGAGCGCGTCGTATGCGTAATCGAGTGCAGGTAGTTCGTATGCCATAATAATATAGTGTTGGGTTTAATGGTTTAGGGAATTGGAAGCTTCCTGTTTAAAGAAAGAATAAACTTTGTCAAACCGAACCTTTACCCATACCGCGTTTAAGTTGGAAGAACGCTTGAAGGAGCTCGAGGCACTCTTGGCGAAAGACGCCAACTTCGACTTCGAGGCTGTGGTTTATGGTGGGATAACTGTTCACGTCGAACAGGCCGCCCAGCCCGCCCATCTTTGGATCGGGCACGGCGTAGACCACTCTTTTAAGTCGGGACATCATCGTGGCGCCGGAGCACATAGGGCATGGCTCCTTGGTGACGTAGAGAGTGGCTTCGTTAAGTCTCCAGTTCTTGATGGCGTCGCTAGCTTGGGTGATAGCTAGCATCTCCGCGTGAGCGGTCGGGTCATTTGTAGACTCGACTCGGTTATGCGCCGCACCCACTACTTCACCTCCGTATTCGATTACTGCTCCGACCGGGACTTCATTGTCCTTCCAAGCATCGATTGCCTGATTGTAGGCGAGTTCCATGTAGTAACGGTCGTTGCGGTTCAGGGCTGATGGGTAGCGCTTTTCGAATGGGCAGTCCGGAGCTGGTTTAGTCGGGTTGGGCATGGTGAAGGCTGTGGGGTAAGGTGGGTATGAATACTCTTGACTAATGGCAAGGATATGAAAGGAACGACGCTTCATCTATTCCGCCCTGGCCGGTTCTGCCAGATCTCTATTATATATGGCTGACGAAACAATCCAAGTAGAAGGCAAGATAGTCCAAGTGCTTCCCGGAACCATGTTCCGAGTAGAGCTGGAAAATGGACACCAGGTCCTTGCCCACATCTCAGGAAAGCTTCGTAAGCACTTTATCAAGATCACTGCGGGTGACTTGGTTAAGATGGAGATGAGCCCTTACGACTTGAACAAGGCACGTATCGTTTACCGATTGCGCAACGCCGCTCAGAATCGCAACGCTCCGATTCGCTCGTTCGGTCCGCGTCGTCGCCGCTAGTTGTTCCTTGCGGGGGTAGGGCTTCGCTGTCACGCTGCGTTCCTGTGGCTAGCAGTCTCCTTGAGGGCGTGGATGATTTTCTCGCCTATTTATCGCTAGAGAAGGGGCTTTCAGAGAATACTCTGCAAGGCTACCAAGGCGACTTGGGTCAATTTCTGGCCCGCTTGGGTCAGACCTCGAAGCCAAGTAGTTGGAAAAAGGTTACAGCGGCGGACGTTTCCGACTGGATCTATGCCCTGAGCGAAGAAGATTACTCCAACGCTAGTTTGTGCAGAAAATTAAGCGCAGTGAGGGCAATAGACTCCTACCTGCTGAGGGAGCGATTGATCGAGAAATCTTTCACCGAAATTGTGGTTGGTCCGAAGCTAAGACGGAAGGCTCCATTTACTTTGAGTATACAGGAGGTAGAGCGGCTGTTGAGCGCTCCTGACGACACGACACCGCAAGGCTTAAGGGATCGGGCTATGTTGGAGCTTTTCTATTCTTCCGGACTTCGAGTATCCGAATTGTCGGGACTGATGCTACAGCAAATCGATTTGGACTTGGGCGCCTTAAAGGTTTACGGAAAGGGCTCTAAGGAGCGTGTTTGTCCGATGGGGAGTAAGGCGGTTTCGGCGATTAGAGCCTATTTGAGTAATGGGCGCCCCTATTTGGTGAGGTCTAAAACGGGAAGCGCTGTTTTCTTGAGTTCTCGAGGAACCGCAATCTCGCGCAAAACTGTTTGGTTTCTGGTGAAGAAATACACGAGTGCAGCGGGAATCGACAAGCCGGTTAAGCCGCACATGTTGAGGCATTCCTTTGCTACGCATTTGCTAACGGGTGGCGCTGATTTGCGAATAATCCAAGAGTTGTTGGGACATGCTGATATCTCTACAACTCAGATTTATACCTCTGTTGAAGCGGACCGGACGCGCAGTGCTCACGATGAATTTCACCCTCGTAGTCGAGAGGCGGGTACCGCTCTTTAGCAAAGTGGAAGTGTGGCGTTATTTTTGGCCGCGGAGTGCCGACAAAAACGGGCGACGCTTCGTGAAGCGTCGCCCGTAGGAAAGTTTTCTTTGAGGTGCTGATTAGAAAACGGGAGTAATGTCTGTCACTACGCCGGGTTCTGCCACGTCGTTGTATCCAGCATTCCAGTACTCATCGTTAATCAGTACCTTAAACTCGAATGCCGTCGTTACGCCAGCAATGTCGATGCTCCAGCTGGCGTCGGTCTTGCAGTCCATCGGAACGCCCTCTGACCATGAGAGGCCGTTGGCACTGCCACGGAGGTAGAGCGTGTTCCCGAAACCAATGTCGACATTGGCGACGATAGTGGTCTTTGGGGCAGCTTTCTTGGCGCTCTTTTTCTTAGGTGCGGTCTTTTTGACTGCTGCCTTTTTTGCGACCTCTTTAATGGGAGCCACGGCAGCTACTTTTTTGGCAGCCTTCTTGGCGGGAGCTTTCTTAGCGGCTACCTTCTTAACGGCGGCCTTTTTGACGGCTTTCTTGGCAACTTTTTTAGCAGCGGCGATAGTAGTCTTTTTCATGAGTTTGTCTTCTAATTTGGTACCGGTTGGTGTGTTGGATTCTGCAGAACGGGAATTTCCAACCGACTCCCGATTTCCGCGAATGAACACATACTTTTGCGCAATAGCAACAGCCAGATACCGCTCTCGCGTTACGCGTGAGTGACGCTAGCCATTGTCGTGCTGCAATAGCAATGGACGTGCCAGAAATCAAATCTGAATGAAGCTTATAAGATGAGCTTGAGGGCTTGTTAAGTTTTGGCAGCAAAAAGCCCTACCGCAGGTGCGGCAGGGCCTTTTTTGAAAATCTACATGCGTATTGATCCTAGTTGCGGATAACCAGAAGCTCGACTTTGCGTTCCTGAGTCATCTGAGCGGAACTCGCGCCTTCAGTCGCTTTCAAGTCCCCTTGGGAAAGGGTTTTGAGGCGATTGCCTTGGATGCCGAGTGTGATCAGGTAGTCTAGGGCGCTTTTGGCACGGCGATCTCCAAGAGCCAGATTGTATTCTTGAGTGCCCCGCCAGTCGCAGTGTCCCTCCAGGATGAGGTTTGCGGTTGGATTGTTTCTCAGGAAATTCGCAGCCGATTCGAGGGTCGCGCGTTGTGTAGGAGCGATGGCAGAGGAGTCGAATTGGAAAAGGACGGGTGAGAACATGCTGCGATCCGCGTTGTCTACAAGGGCTTGGATGTCGCCTCCCCAGTCAGCTCGTGTCTCTAGCATTGCACCGTCTCCTTCGAGACCGATAGGATTGAAACCGTCATCGATGCCGGAGTTTCCGGAGTCGTATCCTTGCCCCATCACGGTATCGAGAGGGTTTGGACGGCGTGGTTTCTTGGAACAGCCGGAGAATGCGATTGCGATCAGGGATGCGGTGGCGATAAGGACGATTTTCTTGAACATGATGGAGGGCTTGGTCTTCGTATTAATGGACTATCGGTATTCGCCAAAGTTCGGCAAGAATTTACTGGCAAGAGTTTAAGGTGATTTTGACTTATGGAAGCGAGGGAAGAGTGTATTGTTTTACTGGATAACGGATCTCTGCGTCCAGAGGCGGTTTTTAGCCTCAGGGCAATCGCTAGAAATCTGGAGCGTGTCCTCGGTGAAAAGGTGCATCCGGTGTCCTTGCTGCACTCCAGCAAGATTCCCGCAGAGAAGTTGAACGGGTTGCAAGCCGAGACTTGGAGGCGTTTCTTGATAAATCAACTAGAGGAGGGTGTTTCACGGTTCCGAGTTGTTCCTTTGTTTTTTGGTCCGAGTTCGGCGATCGCCGATTATTTACCGAAAGTGACGAGCGAAATTCTAGCGAGCTTAGGGATTGCGGACGCCTCGGTGCAGGTGGCCAAGACGTTGCTAGACCCCGCCTCCAAGGGGGAAGAAACGGTTGCTCGAATTTTGGAGGAACTACTTATTCAAAAAGTGAATACGGTAGGACCTCGGGACTGCGGCGTCGTCTTAGTCGACCACGGAAGTCCTTTGGAGGTGGTGGCTCGTTGTCGAGACAGGGTAGCGGAGTCGCTGCGATCTCGTCTGGAGGGGCGTGTCGCTGGGGTGATTGCAGCTTCGATGGAACGGCGGGAAGGAGATGAGTATGACTTCAACGAGCCGCTGCTTGAGTCAGCTTTATCTATGGCATTGGAGAAAAGTTGGAAACGGATCGTTTTAAGCTACCTTTTCTTTTCGCCGGGGCGGCACGCAGGAGAGGGCGGTGATATCGACCAAATTGTGGCGAACTCCGAGTTCGTGAGCAACGGTGGCGTCGTATTGTCAGCGCCGCTGGTTGGGCAAAGTCCCTTGCTAATCGAATTGCTCGCTGAACGCTTCGCCAATTCGCTGGACTAGCCTAGCCGTCGGGGCAAATTGCGAAAAAAAGATGGAAGGCCCGGGGCCCTCCATCCTGCAAAATTGAAAAGAGTATCGCGAACGGTGCTTAAATTACCGGCTCGAGGTCGATCAGGCCGTTTTGCATCGCGTAGCGAGTAATGCTGGCGACGTTGTGGAGATCGAGTTTCCGCATCATATTTGTGCGATGGTTGTCCACAGTCTTGATGCTGAGGCCCAGCTTAAGGGCTATGTCTTTGGTGCTGTGTCCCTCGGCGATCATTTGTAGGACCTCCCTTTCTCGCTCGGTCAGAGAATCTTTCGAGCGTTGGACGTTGCCCGGGTTGGCGACCACCGTGCGGATGAGCTCGGCCACGTTTGGTCCGAAGAACGTGCCACCCTCGGCGACTATTCCGAGACCATTGATGAATTCGCGGAGATTCGCGGTTTTCTCTATGAAGCCATGAGCCCCAGCTTCCAACATATCTTTTACGATAGATGGGTTCTGGTATGCCGAAAACACAAGGAAGCGTGTGTCCGGCAGTTGGCGGTTGAGGCGGCGGACGATCTCTAGTCCGTTGAGTCCCGGAAGACGAGCGTCGACGATGACGATGTCTGGCTTGAGCTCCATGATTTCCTTAAGAGCGTCTTGGCCGTTTCCGCTGTCACCGATGATCTCGTAGTTATGACGTTCGAGCACGTCTGCGAGCATCTGCCTTACGGTAGTGAGGTCATCAACTATGTATAGTCGTTTCATATGATGTAGAATTCTGTGGTGGTCTAGGCTGTCTGGGCCTCGGTATCGGTCTTGGTTAAATGTAAGGTATAAGGATAAGTCCTCACATCAAGCTGCAGGCGAAGTATTCACATTCGTTTGAAGTTTGGGTGCAAATTTTAGTTAACGCTTTGACCTCGTTTGTAATTCGTCTGTTAAGAAACCAAGGCCGTCAGGGTTATTGCTAGTGAAATTTCTCCCCAAACCGACGCCTTTGCTGTTGGCAGTGAGAAATGTGGAATTGAGGGGTGCGAGCTGCATTCGCTAGACGTCTCGTTTAGTATTAAGTTAGAGTGGAGAAAGCAGCCGCTCTAATCCGCTCGATGTTGCCATCTAATCGTCTTTCAGCGTACATTCTTCCAACATCACGGTGTCGTAGTTCAGTTTTGAGCCGATGGAGTAAAGTCACTCTCGGTTTTAGGCTTATCCGACACGCCGTATTCGTACCCCAAATACTCTAACTATGCTCCGTTTTTCACAGTGTCTCCCTGTCGCTGCAGCCTATGTCGCTTGGGTCACCGCAATCCCATTTTTTGCTGAAGCAGAGGACTTTTTCAAAGAGTTCTCCGACGAGGTCCAACCTGTTCTCGATATCTACTGCTATGACTGCCATGGTTACGGCAGCGATAAAGGTGGAGTCGTTCTTGATGAGTTCGATGATGCGATGGAGCTCAAGGATCATGGACTTTGGTTGAGGGCTCTTAAAAATTTGAGGAGCGGACTGATGCCTCCTTCCGACGAGCTGCAGCCAAGTGAAGAGGAGCGCGCCGAAATTCTAGATTGGATCAAGGCCAAAGTTTTTGAGATCAACCCAACAAATCCGGATCCTGGACGTCAGGTGCTACGTCGGCTCAATCGAGTTGAATACCGAAATACGATCAAAGATCTTTTGGACTACGACTTCGATACCTCGGCCGAGTTTCCGGGTGACGATACCGGGCATGGTTTCGACAACTTAGCCGAGGTACTAACCATTTCGCCCATGCTCTTGGAGAAGTACTTGGATGCGGCTCAGAAAATCGTGGCTGCCACCATCCCGACTCAATCCAGAGTTGTAGCAGAATTAGAATTGCCGGGTCGCGATTTCGTCGAAGCTGGATTTCCCGTCCCTACCAAAGGGTCATGGATTAGAGATCTTTCCTATTACGAGCCGTTGACGGTTACAGCGGAACAGATGATTGAAATTCCAGGAACGTACGAAGTGGTTTGGGACCTGATGGCGATCGAGACCTATGTGGACAACGTTTTCGACCAGAACCGTTGCCGTTTGACGCTAAAATTGGACGACGAAGTAGTCTTGCGGAGGGAATTCGTCCGGGAAGGCTGGCAGGCTTACTCTTTTACACAGAAGCGAAATTGGGAAAAAGGGGTTCACCGTTTCACCGTCGAGATTGAGCCTTTAACGCCCTCCGAAGAGCAGGTTCGAGATCTACGGTTTCGTTTGAATTCGGTAAGCGTCAAAGGACCTTTCGCACAGGAACACTTTGTGGAGCCGAGAGATTACCGGAAGTTTTTTCCGCGACCCGTTCCTGACGGCGAGGCGGCGCAACAAGCGTATGTTCGGGAGTTGCTCGAGGTAGCGGCTACTCGCGCCTTCCGACGTCCCGTTGACGAAAATACGCTAGATCGCTTGGTTTCTCTGGCGATGTATTCAGGCACTGAGGACGGAGCCACATTCGAATCTGGTTTTGCCCAGGCCTATGCAGCGATTTTGGCCTCGCCGCGTTTTCTGTTTCGTGAGGAAGGCGTAATGGGAGAGTCGCTCGAAGGTGATGCCGCCCTGGTAGACGAGTGGGCCTTGGCCTCGAGGCTCTCGTATTTCCTCTGGTCGACCATGCCGGACGATACGCTTCTCGAGCTCGCGGAACGCGGGCAGTTACGTTCTCGACTCAGGGAGCAGATCGTTCGGATGCTGGACCATCCCAACGCGTCCGCCCTCGTTGAGAATTTTGTGGGACAGTGGCTTCAGGGGAGAGATATCGGATCGGTACCCATCAGTGAGTTTGCGGTGTGGTTACGCGAGAATCCAGACCCCGAATTGGAGGAAGCTCGAGCAACTTTCGACAGAATCCGAGACATTCGCATCTCTGATCGCACTGAAGAGGATATTGCTGAGATCAATCGGGCGCGAGTCGTGTATCGTGCGGCCTTTCGAATACCCAAACCGGAGCTCGGAAAGGATTTGAGGGAAGCGATGTTAGAAGAAAGTGAGAGTGTATTTGAATATATATTACAAGAAGATCGCAGCATCCTAGAGCTCCTCAAGAGCGACTATACCTATTTGAACGAGGAGCTTGCAGAGCACTACGGAATCGACGGCGTCAGTGGAGAGCATATGCGACGCTTCGATTTGCCGTCCGGCAGCGTCCGGGGAGGTGTTTTGACTCAGGGGACAGTGCTTGCGGTCACTTCCAATCCTACGCGGACTTCGCCAGTCAAGCGGGGCGTTTTTATCCTCGATAACATTTTGGGAACGCCTCCTCCGCCGCCGCCGCCAAACATTCCCTCGCTTGAAGATGCGGCGAGTCCTGACGAACTCAAGGAGCTCTCTCTGAGGGAAACTCTCGCCCTCCACGCGGAAAAACAGACCTGTCGCTCCTGCCATAACCGTATGGACCCGCTCGGTCTAGCGTTGGAGAACTTCAATGCCATGGGGCGTTGGCGCGAATCGGAAATGGACATGCCGATAGAGCCGGAGGGCCAGCTGATCACGGGAGAGCGTTTTTCCAACATAAACGAGTTGAAGGAGATACTTGTTACCGAGCGTCGTGACGACTTCTACTACTGTTTCACAGAGAAGCTCATGACTTATGCGCTGGGCCGCGGGCTCGACTACTACGATGTCGAGACAGTTGATCGCTTAGTGGATCGCCTACGCGAATCAGGCGGAAAGCCATCTGCTCTCATTTATGGTATAATCGAATCCGCTCCTTTCCAAAAACGCCGGGTCACACCCATGCACGATGCAAGCTCGCTTGTTGAACGTTAACCAATGCTGCTATGAAAAGAAAACGTTACCTCTCGGAAGATTCAGTAAGTCGAAGAAATTTTCTCAAGGGCATCGGCGCATGCGTCGCGTTGCCAGCTCTTCACTCCTTGATGCCGAGCCAATTGCTCGCAGCTGGCTCAGCCCTCGAAGCCGCCACTACGAGTACAGGTGCTCCCCTGCGAACGGCATTTGTGATGTTCCCCAATGGAGCTATTCCTTCGCGTTGGTGGCCGGAGGAAGTAGGTCGCGACTTTTTATTCAAAGAAACCCTCCAGCCCCTCCAGGAACAGCGTCAAAATTTACAGGTCATTTCTGGACTCGACCATGAAAATGCGAATCCGGGCAAGGATGGGGGAGGTGATCACGCTCGCGGAAATGGTGTTTACCTCACTGGGGTTCGCCTGAATAAGAGCGCGACCGACGTCCGTGCAGGAATCTCTATCGACCAAGTCATGGCGAACGAAGTCGGGCACCTCACCAGGTTCCCTTCCCTGGAACTAAGTTGTGACGCTCGTCGGCAATCTTCGAATTGCGATTCTGGATACTCTTGTGCCTACCAGTACAATATTTCTTGGCAGGACGAGCATACGCCAATGACGCCGGAATCGAATCCACGACTCGTCTTTGAACGGATGTTCGGGGCAGGCCCCCACGGAGAGCGAGCCGATAACGCCAAGCGCCGCATGATGGGCCGGCGCTCGATATTGGATTTCGTGATGGACGATGCACGCCGCATGAAATCTAGACTTGGAGTCGATGATCGTGATAAGCTAGACCAGTACCTCACAGGCGTTCGTGACGTTGAGGCGCGTATCCAAAAAGCGGAACAGTTTGGCCCAAACATAGATCCCAAAATGCCGACGCCGTCTGGTATACCGGAGAATCACGCGGAATACGTCGATTTGATGTATGACATGATGTTGCTCGCCTTCAAAACGGATTCGACTCGTATCGCAACCTTTGTGCTCGGGCACGACGGCGACAACCGCTCCTTCAGCCACATGGGCATTAGTGAGGGACACCACGACCTTTCTCACCACCAGAACAATGCTGAGCGAGTGAATAAGGTGGCCGCGATTGATCGTTGGTATGTTGAACGTTTTGCTTCTTTTCTTGATCGTTTGGATTCAGAGAAGGACGTAGATGGAAATTCGATCCTGCACAATTCGCGCATCGTCTATGGCAGCGGAAATGCGGATGGAAATATTCATAGCCACGATAATCTGCCGGTGATCCTTGCAGGAGCGGGCGGAGGTGTGCTGAACACTGGTCGCTACGTTAAGCACGGGGCGAAGCCGATGAGTAACCTCTTTTTGACTCTTGCTGATCAGGTAGGTGTTCCGTCGCTAGATCGTTTCGGAGACTCCACCGCTCGGTTAGGGAACGTCTAGTCTATTCACGATCAGCAGAGCTTTTACAAGAAACCCCGAAATTAGTTTGAGAGAGGCGGCCGCGTCGTCGCTCGTATCCGAATGTCAATTATGAGAACAGCGTTATCCTTTATTTGTATCCTATTTGTAACTACATCATTTGAAGCGAGGAATCTGGAAATACGAACCCCATCGGAGGGACTTTCGCAAGACCATCTGCCACAAGAAGGAATTCCGAAAGGTGAATTTTTAGGTCCTTTCGAATTTCACAGTAAAATTATCGAGGGGACAGTGCGGCGCTATTGGCTTTTCGTTCCAGCACAGTACGAAGCGAGCACTCCGGCGGGTGTGCTAGTATTTCACGACGGCCAACGGGCGACACATCCCGAAGGGGTTCTGCGGGTGCCGCAGGTGATGGAGAACCTTATCGGTAAAGGCGAGATGCCGGTGACCATTGGTATCTTTATCACTCCTGGAAACCTATCGGAACATTATCCAGACGATCTCGGCTGGGGAAATCCGAACCATCGAGCGCCTGAATACGATGCTATGGATGATCGCTACTCGCGCTTTTTGCTTGATGAGATGCTGCCTGAAGTGGGTAAGTCCTACAACTTGAGCGAGGACCCGGATTTGCGGTGCATAGGCGGCACGAGTAGCGGGGCTATTTGCGCTTTCACAGTTGCCTGGTATCGTCCGGATGCGTTTGGGAAGGTTTTGAGCTTCATTGGAAGCTATGTCTCCATAGGATTTCGCCCGAACGAAAATCCACCTCGCTTAGGTGGCCAAGACTATCCCGCCTTAATTCGCAGGGAACCGATTCGTCCAATCCGTATGTTCCTTCAGGATGGGCACCAAGACTTGGACAACGAATGGGGAAACTGGTTTTTGGCAAACCAGCAAATGCTCGCAGCCCTAGACTATGCGAATGCCAAGGCGGACAGGAGGGGTATCGAAGGCCCTCGTTACGAGGTCGAAGCAGTTTGGACGGATGGCGTGCATAACGACGACCATGCTGGAGCTCTTTTGCCAGAGGCGTTGAGATGGATTTACAGCGATCTGTAGAAGCTCGAATCACGGAAGATAGTGGCGATTCCCATCGATTGTCGACGTTCAGCTGACGAGCAAAATTACCGGAAAAGTGTTCAATAGAGACTTGACTTGCCCCTGTTGAGCAGCAGGTTTTCCATCTCTTTCTGAGAGATGCCAGGGTAGCTCAGTGGTAGAGCAGGAGACTCATAAGCTCTTGGTCGGCAGTTCAAATCTGCCCCTTGGCACCACTCTCTGACTTTCTGAAGCCGGTTCCGCGAGGAACCGGCTTTTTTGTTTTTGAATCTTAGATCTGGGAAAAAAACCAAGTGTGGGGCCTTTCAAGCCCTGCAGTAGCCTATTCGGTCGACATCGCTGTCGAGGTAGTCATGCTTTGCTGCCTGGCACCGGGTGATGAACCTGAAAGGTGCGTGGAGCCTGGAAACCTATGTTCTCGGATTTTGTAGTGAGAAATGAATTACGAAAACATTACATGTCGGTGTATCAAATCTTAGGATACTTTAGTTTCGTTTCGCTCAGGACTAGGATCTGGTTCCCGAATCGTTGTTTTGACAAATTTCGGAGATTGCACGTACTGGGTGGCTTTACTGCCCAGCTTAGGTCTAAGGTGGGCCCAATTATTGTCCATAAACTCAAGAACATCATCGTTTTGTATTTAAAAGAAAACTCCGATTCAGTGTGCACAAAAATGCGGCCGTATTCTGCTAACGCCCAACTAACCGTGACTTTTGAGCTCTAGTTAACGACGAAATCTGATGGAAGCAAGAGACAGAACAATTGTCATTAAGATAGGGTCCAGTTTGCTCGTGAGCGACGAAACGGGAAAACTGCGCATGGATTTCCTCTATCACCTCATGAATGACGTGGTGAGTCTGCGCGCGCGAAATTTCCAAGTGGTTTTGGTCTCCTCGGGCTCGGTTGCTTTGGGACGACGCTATGGCGCGAGGACTCCGGAGGAGAGCCTGACCTTGCCTCAGAAACAGGCTGCAGCTGCTCTGGGACAACCGGCCTTGATGGCCGCGTATCAAAACTTCGCCTCGGAACACGACATGCGCATCGCCCAGATTTTGATCACTCGTTCCGATTTCGATGATCGGAAGCGTTTTGTGAATGCAGAAGACACGCTGGAAGAATTGCTGAAGCAGGGGATCGTGCCGATCGTAAACGAAAACGATACGGTTGCGACTAAGCACCTGAGAGTGGGCGATAACGACCGCCTCGCGGCGAAGGTTTGCCACTTGGTGGAAGCAGACGATTTAGTTATTTTGACGAACGTAGGAGGCCTTCTTGATAAAGAGGGACGGATCGTCGAGAGGGTCGATCACTTGGACGAAAGTGTTTTCTCTCTCGCTGGCGGTGCTTCTGGAGCGGGCACGGGCGGGATGATTACCAAGCTGCAAGCCGCGGAAATCGCCCTCGCTTCGGGGTGTCGTACGCACATCACAAGTGGCAGCTGTGTGAACCCCGTGGTAGATGCGATTGATGGTTCGCGAGTACACACCATAATCGAGTCCGATATCACGCCCGAGAGCGCTCGACACCTTTGGATTGCCACGAGCCTTGATATCCGCGGATTTCTAGAGGTTCGCCAGAAGTCGCTATCAGGATTGAGGGAGGGACGAAGTCTTTTCCCAGAGGATCTACTTAAGGTGACGGGTGAGTTTGACCGTGGTGATATCGTGAGTATCAGCGTAGGCGACCAGGAGGTGGCGAGGGGTATCGTTGCCTTTAATCACCACGAAGCACAAGCTCTTCTCGAACGTCGCAGTCCGGATATCTTCTCAGTTCTAGGCTATCGTACGCGGCCTGATGTCGTGCATAAAAACGACTTTGCCTTTGTCTAGCGAAGTCGTTGGACTCAGTTTGCTGGTTACGGATCTGCGCTATCCAGAGTTTGAATGGTTGCGCGGGTCGGGCATTCGGGTTTCGCTCTCGGAAATGGGAGGGTAACCTGCAGCGATCTCCTCGTCATCTTTCTTCCAACGGCGCATTTCTTTACGAGTTGCCTTGGGGGAAAATAATCCAGTAGCCGCGTAGAAAACGCCTATGCAGGGAGCCAGCCAACAAGCAAAGGCGAGGGGAATGTAGAGCAGGTTTTCCATGTGTCCCTCGCCGATTTGGAGTCCCAGGGCGGTGATCACGAAAGCGCCACCTGCGTTCCAGGGGATCAGTGGCGACATCAATGTACCCCCTTCTTCGATGCCTCTGGAAAGATTGAGGGTCGAGTAGCGCAGACCGCGGTAGAGCGGTGAAAACATACGTCCGGGAAGAGCGATAGAGAGGTAAGGGTCGCCGGCGACTAGGTTCGTAGCAAACGAGGTCCCGATGGCGGCGGCTTGAGTCCCGCCGAAAGTTTGGACCTTGCTTTGGATCGCGTTGATGATGGCTCTTAAGCAGCCGGTTCTCTCGAGTGCTCCACCAAATCCGAGAGCGATGAGGATAAGGGATATCGTCCACATCATCGATTGGATTCCACCGCGATTAAGCAGTCCGTCGATTTGGGCGACGCCGGTTTCGATCGAGTAGCCGTTGTTTGCGTACTGGAAGACGGACTCGAGAGAAGCCCCTTGGGCGACCATGGCGACGATCGCTCCCACCACTACGCCTGCGAAGAGAGAGGGAATCGGTGGGTATTTCTTGAGTGCTAAGACCATGACCAAAAGCGCGGGTACGAGTAGCCAACCGGAGATTGTGAAGTTTGCGTCCAGAGCTGTCGTGATTGCCTCGATTTTATCGAACGAGACGGTTTCGGTGCCGACCAGTTGGAATCCCGCAATGAGATAGATGACCAAAGCGATCAGCATGGCCGGGATCGTCGTGGGTATCATGTTCTTAATATGGGAGAACACGTCCGTCCCGGTGACTGCAGGCGCGAGGTTGGTCGTATCTGAGAGAGGCGAAACCTTATCGCCGAAGAAGGATCCGGAAACGACAGCTCCCGCTGTCCAATACATCGGTATTTCAAATCCAGCTCCGATGCCCATGAGGGCGAGTCCTACGGTCCCGACCGTTCCCCATGAGGTGCCGAGCGAGATGGAGACGAAGGCGCAAATGATCATGCTAGCCACGAGGAAGTACTCGGGAGACAATATCTTTAGCCCGAAATAGATAATGCTCGGAACTGTGCCACTCGCAATCCAGACGCCGATAATCATACCGACTGTTATCAAGACAGAGACAGAAGGAAGGGCCACATGTATCACGTGAAAAATCCCTTCTTCGATATCGGTCCATTTGAGACCGAGGCGAATGCCGACCAAGCTGGTGATAGCCAGACCGATAGCGAGCGGGATATGCGGTTCGAACACACCGAAGTAGAAGATCTGAAGCCCTATGACTAGGAGCGTCAGAATGACGGGCGTAATCGCTAGCGTGAATTTGGGTTGTAATTCGGTTTTATTCATGGTGGCCGTGACATGTATTCGGACAAGGAATACGGATGAGTTGCCCTGAGGACAATATGCCTTGACTCCTGCAATGACAGGGGCGTCATCAGGGTTGACTGCTTACTCGTCTAACCACGTAAGATCGAGGATCAAGGGTAAACTTGACCTTTCTACTTCTCGAGTAATCGAACCTACTGCTTCGTTTTGTAACCAAAAATAGGATACTGAAGATTCTCAAAATTCTTCGTCTGAGCTGAGGAACTCGCCGATTAGCTGTCGTCGATGCTGCAGGAATGCCTCAATCTGGTGAACCGCTTCCGTTGGCCCGTCTTCTTGTTCAAGTTGGATTAGCGCTTGCTGGGCAGCAACTTGATAGCTCGAGTCGCCTTCGATTTGTTCAACCTTTGCAGCCAATTTTTCAGGCCAACTCTTTTTACCCAACTTGATGCCGCACCCCAGGCGTTTCACCTCTGCGGAAAAGAAATCCTGATCGCCGATGTGAGGCACTACTATGTGAGGTTTTCCTGCGTAGAGAACGGAGGCCGTGGTGCCAGCTCCACCATGGTGAATGACGACAGAAGCATGCCGCAGCAGCTGATCGTGGGACATGGGGCCCAATTCCAGTATGTTTGTGGCAGAGGGAGGAACTTTGAAGCCCGACCAGCCGGTTTGGACGATCAACTTCCTATCTTTGGGCCAGGCGGTCACGAGCCGAGCCATAACGGCCTCCGGCTGATCGTAGACCATGCTGCCAAATGTAATAATCGGGACCGGTTGTTTGCCGCGAAAGTCTTCGATGGCGCGTTCGCTTCGCTCGCACGTGGGGTACTGCCAACGACAGTATCCGGTGAATTGAAAACGAGGGTGCAGTTTTATTTTAGGTCGCATCAAGGAAGGAGAGACTGCGACTAACACGAGTTCGGCGGATTTGGAGAAGAAGTCTTTGACGCCTGGCAAGCCCTTGCGTTTGAACGCCCGAGAGATCGTCGTATTGATTGCTGTATCCACTACGACATTACCGATTTTCCAGCAAAGCCGATTCCAACGAAGTTGAAGCCAGTCTGGCATGCCGCGCAGTCGCGGAAACTCGTGCGGTGGATAGAAACGGGATGGGACGGTATTGTGCGCAAAAGCGTAGGAGACGAAGGGGATGTTGTGCTTCTCTGCGATAGCCTTGTTTATGGGAAACAGGTAGGAGGAAACCAAGCAGTCCGCTCCTTCGATCGCTTCCTCCATTGCGTCCAAAATGGCCTCGAGATGCGGAGTTGCAGCCTTATACATTTCCTTGAGTTGGGAGACGGGCGACTTGAGTTTTTGAAGCCGGCCCATCCAGTATTGCAGCTCCGACTTTTCCCAATCTGGGGGAATTTGGAAAAAGGGCACGCCTGCTGACTCCACATCGGGCTTAAAGGGGCGACTCGTTGCAAAGCGAACCGTATGACCGGCATCTTGCAAGGATATCGCGAGTCGAATGAGCGGGTAGATGTCACCCGTCGAGCCGTGGGTGGTGATGACGATGGTCATTTAGGTTCGCTAGATAGAGAAGCTCTTCGGAGTTTGTCGATGGCAGCGAAGTAACATTCCGGTGTCGCTTGCGGTTCTCGACCAACCCTGCCTCAAGCCCTGCAATCGGCATTCGTCTAACCGGCTTTTTGCTGCAATTTGCAAGGGATCCGAAAATTACCGCCAGAGTTGTCCACCTTGACGCTCCGCAAGTCTCTAACAGTCAACTGATAAGCTCCTAAACGCAGGGATGTTGCACGTATTGGCGCAGTCCTAGCGTACAGCGCAGCTATGATAGAGAAGACGCAGTTACAGGAGATAGATGAACTTGAGCGCAATGCGATAGGACTCCCGAGCTTTACGGCCAAGCAAATGTCAGGCTTTCTCGACACTATGGTTTCGAGCCTATCGACGCAGTACCACCAATATCTGAAGCACCATTGGGTGGTAGAAGGCCCCGAGCACCGGGACTTGCACGTCTTTTTCGAGGAATCGTATGTTGAGACACAGAGGCACCTTGATGCGATCGCTGAACGGATGACCACCCTTGGAGCAGTTCCGACTGCCTCGATGCTAGCGCAAGCAGCAAAGAGCTTGTTGGAGCCGGAGCCCGAAGGCGTTTTTCCGATCCGTGCCATGCTCAAAAGTGACTTAGAGAACGAACAGGCCTTGATCTCATTCGTCGGCGAGACGATAGGCAACGCTTCGGAGCTAAAAGATTACGGCACAGAGACGCTTTTGAAACGGGTGTTAATGGAGCGAGAGGAGAGAGCTCATGAGATCGACCACTACCTCGGGCACGATTCGTTATCGAGGAAATTGATCGACGATGCATTGTAGGGGTTGCCCGGATCGTTCGAAACCGTTTGGGTTGTGAGCTGCCCTTTTCCATATGAAAATCCTGATCGTTGACGACGAAAGTAATATACAGAAGACAACCGCACTCAGTCTGAAGACGATGGGACACCAGTCGGTGTCTGCGTTCAGTGGCAGCCAAGCGTTACGTAAGCTCGGGGAAGATCGCTTTGATGCGGTATTCCTAGATTTGCGTTTGGGCGAAGAAAACGGGCTCGATGTCTTCGACGAGATGCGCAAGCAAGGATTCGAAATGCCAGTGATCATGTTCACGGCGTATTCTTCTATCGAGACCGCTATTGAAGCGACCCGGAAGGGCATATTCGATTACGTGGCGAAACCTTTCGTTCCAGAGCAGATTCGCCAAGCCCTACGGAAGCTGGAAGACAGTCTTTCGCTCGCAAACAAGGTTACAGAGCTAGAGTCGCGCCTCGCTGACAAGTCTCCGGGAATCCGCTTCGAATCTCAGGATTCCCGAATGCAGCAGATCTATAAAGTGGCAGAAAAGGCTGCGAAGTCAGACGCTAACATTCTGTTGCTCGGTCCTAGCGGGACTGGCAAGACTGTATTGTCTAGGCGAATACATGAAATGAGCGACCGTACGGGTGAACCGTTTGTGGTGGTCCATTGTCCCAGCCTGTCAAAAGAACTGCTAGAGAGCGAACTCTTCGGGCATTTGAAAGGAAGCTTCACGGGAGCCGTCAAGGATACTTGGGGAAAGGTCGATGCTGCGGAAGGGGGAACGCTCTTTTTGGACGAGGTAGCGGACATTCCTCTAGAGGTGCAGTCCAAGTTGCTTAGGCTGCTTCAAGAGCGTTTGTACGAACGTATCGGTGAAACAAAGACGCGCGCTGCGAATGTTCGCATTTTGGCGGCGACAAACAAGGACTTGCAGGAAGAGGTTCGGGAGGGCCGTTTCCGAGAGGATTTATTCTATCGCCTAAACGTAATCTCGTTGCATCTGCCCGGCCTTGCCGAGCGCAAGAGAGACCTTGAGATCTTAGTATCCGATTACGTTGAATTCTATGCTCGCAAGATGGGGCGCGAGGTAGCCACGGTCGAGGAGGATGCCTTGGAGGCCATTCTCGCCTACAACTGGCCAGGAAACTTACGCGAGCTCAACAACGTTGTGGAACGGTGTTTGATCCTCTGCTCGGGAAATACGGTGACACTGTCGGATTTGCCGAACGAAATCAGCGGTGCGGCTCAAACCGGTAGTGGAAGTGCCCTGATCAATGGACTCGGTAACGACGTCACTCTCCAGGCGCTTGAGGACGAGCACATTAAACGGGTGCTGGAGCGCTGTGATAGCTTGGAGCAAGCGGCGCGAACCCTTGGCATCGATTCAGCGACCCTTTATCGAAAGCGAAAGAAACTTGGCCTACTTTAGTTTTTACTTAAACTGAGTTAGACGTAATAAGATGCTGCGTTCTAAACTTTATATCGGGATGTTTCCGGTTGCCGGATTGTTGATCCTTGTTTGCCTGTATTCGGTTTACAATCACGCGAAATTGAGTCGGGAGTTAGACCGCTTGCAAATCGAGCGGTATGGATCGATATCGCAGGTTGAGCGCGTGCTGCTCGCCACTTCGCAGCTCGAGCGCGCTATATTGCTGGAAGCGGATGGAGAACACGAATTAGCCCGAAGCGCCTACGAGCGCAGCATGCCTGTCTTTGAGAACTGGATGGAGTCAGATCAGGTTGAGGAAGACCTGACTCCATTCCTGCGTAACTTGATGTCGATGGGAACGGCCGTTTTCGAAGGTAAGAATGGTCCACGTTTGAAGCTTTTGAACCCGCTCGTCGAGCAAATCGAAGCTGCCGGCTTTCGCTCAATTTCCGATAACAATTCGATCATAAAGAATACGAATGACGTTCTTCGCGGCGATTCGCAGACTCACTTCTATGTAGTGGTCTCCGCTATCGTCGCTAGCGTTTTTCTGATGGGTTATGTAGCGTTCCAATTAAGCCAACGCATCTTGAAGCCAATAGACGCCTTGACAGAATCGGCGGCCCGAATCGGCGATGGGCAATACGACATGGCTGGCTACACGCCGAGCAGTAAGGACGAGATCGCTCGCCTTGAAAACGCCTTTGTGGAAATGGCCGGGCGAATAGCGGAGTACCAGAGATTGACCGACAAGCAGGTGGCTCGGACGCGGCGCCGCATGGAGGAGTGCTTCAACAACTTGCCCAATCCAGTCGTATTTCTGAACACCGAGCGAGACCTTGCTTATCAAAACCCCGCCGCCTTGGAGCTACTATCGCACGTAAGCTGGGATGCAGCCCTCCTGCCGCAGCTAACGGACAGGATCGAGAAGGTTTTCGGGACGGGGGAGGAGATCGTGGAAACAGATTTCGATGAAACGGTATCGGTCAAAATCGGAAACGAGACCCGTTTTTTCCTGCCGATCTTTGTGCGAGTCGATAGTGACGCTGTCGACGAAATCGAGTGTGGGTTGGTACTGCAGGATATCACCCAATTGCGTCTATCAGACGAATTGAAGAGCGACATGGTAGCGACCGTCAGCCACGAGATCAAAACGCCTGTAACAAGCGCGACTATGGCGCTGCACCTTGTTTTGGAAAAGAGCCTCGGTGAATTGACCAATGACCAGGAGGACATGTTGCAAATGGCGGTTGACGATCTGGCTCGCTTGCGACGACTACTGGATCACTTTCTCGAAATCGCTCGTCTAGAACGCAAATCGCCTAGGCTTGATTCTGTCGTGGAATCTCCACTACGAATAATCTCGTCAGTGATCGATGCGTTTTCGATGGCCTCGCAAAGCAAAGACATTCAACTGGTTTCTCAGGTCGAAGAGACGTTGCCCAAGGTTTCAGTGGATCTAAAAGCGATCGAGGTAGGACTTTCGAATTACGTCTCGAACGCGATCAAGTTCAGTCCTGCGGGGTCGAAGGTGGAAGTGTACGCTTGCTTGGTAGGATCTCGTGTTCGTTTCGGTGTCAGGGACGAGGGGCCGGGCCTGAGCGAGGAGGATCGGGAGATTGTATTTGAGAAGTTCTACCGCTCGCGCCGACACCGCAAGATCGACGGTGTTGGGCTTGGCTTGTCTATTGTGAAGGACATAGCCATCGCACACGACGGGAGTGTTGGCTGTGCTCCGCTAAGCCCGCGAGGGTGTGATTTTTTCCTGGAGATCGATCCGGTAGATTCACGTGAAAAAATTGATTCTGCTGCGGTTTAGCTCCTGTTTAGCAAGGATTTGTTACAGACTCAATCGATCCACTTTTCTTGCATTGGGCAAGATGGCCACATTCTCCCTATGCAATCTGCAAGGCGAGAAGTAGTCGTTCCACTTCAATATCTTCTTTCACTGCTCTCGAACGTGGGACGCATGCCCTCCCATCCGTCTGGCGCAGGACTTGCGGATGGACTGTCATGAACCGTAGAGGCGTTGTGCAACCGTTTCGGAAACGAGTAACGTTTAGGGACAAAACAGCATGTTGAGATACTCTCCTGTATTTTTGATTTTAGCGATAATCTCCGCCGCCCTAGGGTTCGGTGGCGTATCCGGTGCTGCCGCTCCCGTCGCCCAAGTCCTTTTCTTCCTGTTTCTGTCGGTATGGGTCGTATCCGTTCTCTTAGCGCGGTGGGGATCCGGTGAGGAACCTAGGTAGCCATTTACTCCCTACACTTTATGAAGCACTCGAATAGAATTCTGGGCAAAAGATTAGCCTATTCCGCGGTAGCCCTTGCGTGTCTCGCATGGGGCTCTGCATGCAGCGACAACGATAAGTCGGACGAAACGGATATGAACGTCACTGAATCGACGAAGGAGTCGTTGAACAAGGCTTTCGATGCGACTCAGCAAGCAGCGACTTACGCTAAGGATGCTACCCAATCTGCGTGGAGCGACTTTTCAGACCTGACCCATGGTAAAAAGGAGGACGCCGTCGAATTTCTGAATAGGCAATTCATTGCCCTCGACCAGCAAGTTGAGTTGCTCACCGAGAAAGTTGAAGGAAGCACTGCGGAGGGTCGAGTTAAGGCCCGCGAGGCTCTGGAAGCGTTGAAAGAGGAGAGGACTGATTTGAAACTCCAGCTCGAGAAAACTAAGAACGCGACCGAGAAAGGGTGGAGCGAGGTGAAGCTCGAAACCAAGAAGAAATGGGACTCGTTCACTGAGTCGCTGCAGGAATTGAAAAACAAGGTTTCGGATTAGAAGCTGGTTTTGTCATTTCACTGAAAACAGAGGAGGAAACAATGTTATACAGTATGGATTATATGATGGGTCTTCCCTTGCATTGCAAAGGGGAGGAGTCTGGAAGTTGCGACGATCTTTACTTCGAGGACGGTGCTTGGAAATTACGCCACGTCGTCGCAGTGGATGGAGGCTTTGTATTCAAGAAACGGAGTCTGGTCTCGCCGGAGAGTATTGATCGGGTCGAATTGGCGGCGAATCAGGGGGTGTTTCCATTGCTTATTAGCAAGCAGGTACTCGACTCAGCTCCGGAATTTGAGAGTGAGGTGCCATTCTCGCGAGCGGTGGAGACAGCTGCTTTGAAGCACTATCAGCTCGCCCCCTATTGGCTGAGTGCGCCCGGCAGAGAAACCACCGGAATAGCCTCTGGGTACCCTGCCGATGATCCATTGCCTAAGGAAAGTATGCCCCAGGAAATGGAGCCCAATCTTCGATCGCTGAAAGAGGTCCTGGGCTACGAGGTGAGGAATGGAGAAAAATCTCTGGGTCGTGCATGCGACTTGATCCTTGATCTGAGCGACTTCTCCGTCGCGTATTTGGCAGTGGATACAAAGCCATCCGAGTCTGGCGGTGTACGTTTGGTTTCCACTAAGCAAAAGGACATCTCGCTGAGCGTAGACTACGCGAGTAAGAGCTTTTGCACCAAGTGTAGTTCTTATCACCTACAAGAGAGTCCCAGTGCCGATCTTAGTGAGGGGCGTTTGACTTTGGGGGATCAGCAAAAAGTAGATTTATCTTCCTACTAGTGTGCTTTGAAAGGATGCTTGGATAGTGAAAGGCTAGCAAGCGACTACTAAACTTAGGATGGAATATTGGACAGAATTCGAATGGGAGCGTTTCCTTGGAGATGCACTCGCTACTTTAGTGATTATCGTGGGCACGTATACGTTTTGGCTGGTGATTTCCAGAGCGTTCCGAGCTCTCAATTCTAGGTCTAAAGTGTCGCAGGCTCTCGTGCTACCGCTCAGGCTCTTGGCGAGGTACGTGGTGATTTTGATTGCCTTACTGCTCTGCCTTACGGCTTACGGTATTCCCATTGGAAACTTTTGGACGCTTGTATCCACTACGCTTGGATTGGTGGCCATTGGTTTTGTAGCGGTTTGGAGTGTGCTCAGCAACATATCGGCGACATTCCTCATCCTGCTGGTGCAACCCTTTAAATTAGGTGATTACGTTGCGATCGTAGGAGAAGAAGTCATGGGGAGAGTGACTGACATAAATTTCCTTTTCACGACAGTTCGCAAGGGCAATGGGGATATGTACAAGGTTCCGAATAACCAATTTTTTCAGAAGAGTCTCTTGCGACCTGCAGACCCTGATCGCTTCGAGGCGAAGAGCGTGGACGACGATGACTCGAGCGCCATCGATCATTCGAAGGCGAACTTGGAAGGCATCGAAACAGCGAAGCCGTCTAAGGCGGCAGCTCGTTAGGTTTCGATACCCCTCCGGTTCCGCGTCGCTTGGCACGGATCTAGCGACCGGAGGAGCGTCTTTGATTTCGAAAGGCTTAACGCTTAAGAGGTCAAAGTCCACGTTGCAAAGTGCATCATGTGTATTGTAAGCTGCCCGATTGAGTCGGGAGTTCGGGAACTAGAAAGAAAAAAAAACATGAAAGTAACGCCAGAGTCGTTCGTTGAGAAATTTAAACTCGAGACGCAGGTTGCCGATGAGGGCAAACGCATAGCAATGATCTCGACCCATGGGTATGTGGCAGCGGAGCCGCCATTGGGAATGCCAGACACCGGAGGGCAAGTGGTGTTTGTAATCGAGCTGTCCCGCAAACTCGCACAATTGGGTTACCAAGTGGATATCTGGACGCGGCAGTTTGAAGGTCAAGCTAGCGAAGAAGAGGTGGATGAAGGGGTTCGTATTCTACGAGTCCCTTGTGGAGGAGAAGAGTTCATCGCGAAGGAGTTTTTGCACAAGTGGATTCCCGAGTGGTCTCGCAATGCCCTGGCCAAGATGAATGCCGATGGACTGGGCTATGAGTTTGTCAACTCTCACTACTGGGATGCTGGGATCGCTGGCGAAATTGTATCGGACGCAGTAGGCTGCCCGCACGTCCACACGCCTCACTCCGTGGGTACGTGGAAGCGACTCAAGATGGAAACAGATTTTCCGGAAGATAAGGAAAGCTTCGATTCCGTTTACAATTTCACCACGCGCATCGAGCACGAACAGAAGGTCTATGACGAGTGCGCGATGGTTGTCGCCACGTCTCCGATACAAATGGACATGTTCTTCGATGACTATGGTCTTCCAAGAGACAAGGTAGCTATGATCCCGCCAGGCTACGACGACACGCGTTTCTATCCCGTTAGCGACGCATCGCGCGAGTCGCTCCGAGAAAAGTTTGGTTTTGAAGGAAGGGTCATCACGAGTATTGGGCGTCTGAGCCGTAACAAGGGTTTCGATTTGTTGGTAGACGCATTCGCTATCGTTGCGAAGCGTTTCAATGACGTGAGACTTTTCATGCCTCTGGGATCGGAAGCGGAGGGGCAGGCTGAGGATCCCATGCTTAACGATATCGTGAAGCAGATTCACGACCTAGGTTTGGAGGACCGTGTGACGATTACGCAGTCGCTTGACGACGAGCTCATGCCTGACTTCTACCGCTCGAGCGACCTGTTCTGTTTACCCAGCCGTTATGAACCCTTTGGTATGACCGCGGTGGAAGCTATGGCAAGTGGGGCGCCCACGATCGTTACCACGAATGGCGGATTGTATCGAACGCTTGAATACGGAAAAGATGCCTTGTACGCTGACTCGTTCGATGCCCAAGATTTTGGTATTACGATGTGCAAGGTTCTAGCTTACCCGAAGATCAGCCAGCGAATTTCCGAAAACGGCTCGCAAAAAGCTCGTAGCTTATTTACTTGGTCGGGCATCGCTCAGCAATTGATTGCAGTTGTTGAGGGGATACATGGCGACCCGAGCAGTCCTGAAAAACTAATGCCTGTCGCTTAGAGCTTTTTTAGAAACCGCAAATGGTAAAATTATTTTCTACCGACATCGACGGTACGTTGATTGGTAAGCCTGACGCGTTGGAGCGATTCAATGCGTCTTGGATGGCCTGTCCTGAGAAACGTCGACCTCTTCTATGCTATAATACGGGTCGTTTACTCGACGACATGCTCGAATTGATCGAACACGGCGATTTGTTGGCGCCCGACTATCTGATTTGCGGGGTGGGCACGCTCATCTACGACTATCGCAAGAAAGAAAAGGTCAAGGACTTCACGGAAATTTTGGAAGAAGGTTGGGATAGGGACAAAGCCGCTGCAGCGGTTGGCTCATTCGCTAACACGAGTGTCCAGCCGAAGCACTTTCAAGGTCCTTACAAGAGCAGCTGGTTTCTCCGCGATGCGACCCAAGACCAGCTTCATGAAATTGAGGCGTCTTTGGAACGCGCCGGGCTTGACGTTAACATTATTTATTCCTCCAACCGAGATCTGGACGTTGTCCCGAAGTACGCGAACAAGGGAAATGCCCTGACTTGGTTTATCAAGCGTCTTAAGATCAAGCCGAGCGAAGTTATCGTGGCAGGGGACACGGGTAACGACAGCGCGATGTTCCGTAAGAAGTCGATTCGCGGGATTGTGGTGGGCAATGCCCAGCCGGAGCTTCACGAACGCACCGTAGGTCTCGACGTCTACCGAGCAGACGGGGTCTGTGCGGATGGCGTATTGGAAGGTTTAATACACTATGGTGCGATTGATAGTGTGTGCGAGCCCGAGCAAGATCATTGCGACTTGCCCCGAGACCCCTCGATGCATCGGGACACCCTGAGGTTGATCAGAGAGGAGCATATCGGAGACATAAGCGAAGCGGATCGCGAATACCTGAGGCTGGCTTACAAAAAAGCGGTCGAAGGTCTGCGTCGCAATATGACTCCAATGGGTTTCTCCGCCTGCTCGCTTGACGATAACGTGACGGAAGGGACCGATGCGAACTATAGGAGCGTTTGGGGTAGGGACGGATCGATCACTGTCATCGGCTCCTTGAAGCTGAACGACGAAGACATTCGCGAGTGTCAGAAAGCAACGCTGACGACTCTACTAGATCACCTTTCCCTGACCGGTCAGGTACCGAGTAATGTCTCAATCGATACAAAGGTGCCTGACTACTCTGGAGTGGGCGGAATCTGCTCCATCGATAGCGGCATTTGGTTGATCATAGCGATTTTTGAATACGTTCGAACGACCGGGGATTTACCCTTTTTGCGTGACCAGGCCAAGAACCTTCAGCGCGCCATGGACTGGCTTAGTGCTCAAGACTCTAACAACGACGGTTTGATTGAGGTACCGGAAGCGGGGGATTGGACCGACCTTTTCGGCAGAAGTTACAATCCATTGTATGATGAAGTACTCTGGTACCGAGCTAATATATGTTACGGCCGTCTCATGGAAATGCTGGGCCGGTGGGAGATGGCTGGCGATTACCTGAGGTGGGCCAGCCACATTAAGCGCACCATCCTGCGTAAGTTTTGGCCATCCACGAATGGTCACAAAGATGGCGAGTATTCCTTCGCTGACCAGCAGCTCAACATGGGCGACACGCATTATCTGTTAGCCCAAACAACGCCATTCTCTTTTGATTGGAGATGCGACGTCTATGGGAATGTGCTCGCCTTTCTCTTTGATGTACTTGGTACGGATCAGGCTCAGAAGGCCTTCCGCTTTATGTGGGGCGTAGGGGTCAATGATCCTTATCCCGTGCGGAATCTGTATCCTGTAGTTCAGGCTGGCGATCCAGATTGGAAGCCCTATTATACCGTGAATTTGCTCAATTTGCCGAATCACTACCACAATGGCGGAATCTGGCCGTTTGTAGGGGCAATGTGGGTACAGTTCATCCATAAGTTGGGTTTTCGCGATCTTGCGGTAGCGGAATTGCTGAAACTAGCGAAAGTTAACGAAACCGGCATATCTGCATCGTGGGAATTCAACGAATGGAATCACGGTGAGACGGGACGGCCGATGGGTAAGATGTATCAGGCATGGTCCTGTTCAGAATTTGTTAGGGCTTGTCAGTTGCTCAAGATTGTATGAAAGAAACGAATACGAAGATAATCGTAACTTTCGGGGAGGTTTTATGGGACTGCCTGCCCAGAGGGCTCTTCCTTGGAGGAGCGCCCCTCAACGTTGCCTATCATGCTGGGCGCTTGGGAGCTAAATCGTACATATCGAGCTCCGTGGGAAAGGACTTTCTGGGAGACGAGGCGTTACGCCGCATCGAAGCATCTGGGATTGAAACGGATTTGCTGAAGAAGCATCCGCATTTCCCGACTGGGGTCTCCGTGGCTAGTTTGGATGATTTAGGGGACGCCACCTACGAAATTGTGGAAAAGGTTGCTTGGGATGAAATTGATGTAGGCGATTCGGACAAGTCAGTCCTAGACAGTGCAGATGCCATTGTTTTTGGGAGTTTGGCGACCCGTTCCCCGTCCAATTTCGAGCTCATCAAGGCAATTTTGGAGAGCACTAAGGCGTTAAAGGTTTGTGATGTAAATCTGCGTCCGCCGTACGATGACCCCGACCGTGCTTTGGAACTTTCGAAGTTCGCCGACGTGCTCAAGGTGAACGAAGATGAACTTAGCGTTCTGAGTGGGAATGGAGAAGCTGAATTGCTGGAACAGGTGCAGAGCCTTCATCGCCGCACAGGGGTTAAGGTCATCTCTGTAACGCTCGGCAAGGAAGGCGCTGTGCTTTGGAAGAATGGCAGGTTTTTCTCATTGCCCACCGAAGATGTAGTGGTTGCTGACACAATCGGCGCAGGGGACTCGTTTACAGCTGCCCTCACAATCGGCATACTGGAGAAGCGAAGACTAGAGGTTTGTCTCAAACGTGCCTTGAAGCTCAGCTCCTTTGTCGCGTCTGCAGACGGTGCTCAGCCTGAATACGTGGCCAAAAAGGTTTTATCTTAAACGGCTAGCCTCATCGGACCGAGGTGTAGGACCCACACCACGGTTATTACGTGAAATTGGGATCAGGATTTCGAGCACACTTTGTTCGCTCTCTGGATCAAAGCGGTTATCGTAGCGTTCGAGGTCGGGACCGTTGGCCTCCAGGCGTTTACTTTCCGGAAACCATTTTCCGTAGATGTAGGCCATCGTTTATCGCGATCGTATCGACGCGATCGATGTGTTCGAATTTGGCAAAAGGCCGCCGGGATTGGGAAGCCCCCTGCAGGTGGACCAGTCAAAATGTTAGTCTCAAGTTGCCTAGGTTAACATCGGTAGTGGATTATTGTTTATTGCAAGGCTTCGGTGAGGGACAGGCGTAGCCTGAGCCGAGGCGAAGCCTTCGGGGGCGTATATTTCTATTGGTGATTTATATGAAAGGCTGCTGTGAGGACGAAGCGTATTGTACTCGTCGCGGAATATTTCGATGCAGGAGCGGGCGTCGAGAAGGTTCAAAAACCATTCCCGATTCAGGCAGTCGTTTCGAAAGCGGCTATGGAAGCTTGGCGGCTCGAAGCGATGTGAACCTTCAGCTTTTAGAGATCATGCCTGATCGCTCGAAGGCTTGAAGGTGTGCGACGTGAATTTGCGCGCGCCGTTTGACGACGTAGAGTTGGCTTTGAGATTAGCGAAGCGAGCGGATGTCTTGAAAGTCAATGAAGAGGAGCTGGTCGCTTTAAGCGGCGTGAGCGACGGAGCCTGGAAGATGTGATGCGAGAGCTGCAGAAACTGACAGCCGTTGAATTGCTTTGTGTGAGGCGTGGAAAAGACGGAGCGATGCTTTTGCGTAATGGAGAAGTTTTTTCAGGGAAAGGCGAGGCCGTTAAGGTGGCGGATACGATTGGGGCGGGCGATTTTTTTACGGCTGCGTTAACGATGGGATTGCTCGAAGGTCGAACGACCAAAGCGTGCTTGAAGCGGGCATTGGCGTTAAGCACCTTCGTTGCGGGGAAGAGCGGGGCGCAGCCGGAGTACACCGCCGCTGAGGTATTGGGTTGACGCCTAGGTTTGAGCGATAGGAACGAATATTTCGAAGAGGCTATTTTCGCTTTGTGGAATGAAGCGAGGGCCGAATCGGTTGATGTCGGGACCTTCGCGTTCTTTGTATTCACTTTCTGGGAACCATTTTCCGTAAATATAGGCAATGGTTTCGCCAAGTGTATCTACGGGTCCTTGGTGTTCGAACTTTGAGAAGAGGCCGCCGATGGAGCTCCAGCTATGCATTCCCTCGGGTACGGGCGCGTCTGAATCGACTTGGGCGGCTGCGAGGTAAATGGCTTCGTCTGGGTGCTTTCGCTCTAAGTTTAAGGCTTCTGGGTTTTCGGACAGTCCGTAGTAGACGCCTTCGATGAGGTTTTGCAGTTCTCCGGCACGTTCGAAGAAGGCGCTCCAGAGGTTTGGGATGATGGTCATGTTGTTAGCCTCGTCCGATGTGGCGGATAGGAACCGAGACTGAAGTCCGACGAAGGTGGTGGAAGGCAATGAGACGATTTCGGGTAGTAGGTGCATGTTTTTGTAGCGTTGATCGAGTTTTGCCTGAGTGAGGCGTTCACGGTGTCGCGGGTAAAGGATGCTGCCGCGACCTTCTCGCCAATCACTGGGCGTGACGGAGAGCTCGCTTTTGAAGGCGCGAGTGAAGGCTTCGTGCGATTCGAATTGATAGTCGAGGGCGAGGTCTAGCAGGGTGCCATCGTAGTCGAGGAGGCGAATGGCTGCGTGGGCTATGCGTCGTCGCCGGATGTAGCGGCCAATGGGATCGCCGACCATAGCGGTAAAGGTTCGCTGGAAATGCCAGTAGGACATGCCGGCGTCCTGGGCGAGCTCTGCGATGGGTAGTGGTTCGGTAATGGAAAGCTCGATACGGTCGAGTTGAGCTTGGATTGCTTGGATTTGGTGCATTTCGGGGGTATCTTAGCAGATGAGCGAGGAGGGGTGTTTGATCGTTTGTGCGAAATTGTAGAACCACAGATTTTCTCAATTTTCTAGGATCTTCTGGAGAGAGGCTTGGGACGATGATCGGCTGGATTCAATGAAATGTCGGCTATATGTATGGAAGGCTTTTCTCAATCGATTCTCTTTATTTTCTAGTCTTCATTTCCCGGCTAGCGGTAGTGGGCCAAAAAGTTTGGTTCATCTTCATTTTGCAGGAACCCTAGGAGAACAGCTCCGTAGGGCTGCCGCTCGCGGCATGCCGCAAGTCTCATCACCTGCAATGCGGCGTGCCGCAAGCGGCAGCCCTACCTCCGGAATCACCGTCTTACCTAAACAGCAATTTCCACTGCATTTGGTGATGAACCAAAAGTTTGTCACCTTTCGGTGTGGAATGGGTACTTGTAGGTATTGAAGCAAATCAACACTTAATAACCAACCACACTCACAATGACACTCATCATCGCCTATTCTCTACTTATTCTCGTCACTCTCGCCGGCACGCTTGTTGCGGATACTGCAAGCGCGTGAGCATATGACTAGGCTGTTTTATTTGCCGATTTTCAAAGAGCTCGGATCCTTGATGGGTCCGAGCTCTTTTTGCTTAAACGGGGGCGATTTCGAGTTGCTGTAGGAGCATGAGCTGGTCGAGCAGCTCCCATTCCTCGACAATGAGTCCATTTTCGAGGCGACTGATGACGATGCCTTGGACAGTTATTTTTTTTCCCGTTGGAGGAATGTCGAGAAAGTCTCCCAAGTGGGTGCCTGTAATGGATATGCGGGTACACACTTTTGTCTCTTCTTCTATTTGATCGACTATGGATATTTTTAGGTCGGGGAAGGCGGAACGTAGTCCGAGGATGAAGGATTTGAGGGCGTCGATGCCTTGCATCTGATCGGTGGAGGAGGTGTAGCGATAGTTGGGATGTACTATTCTATCCAATACGATGAGGTTGCCTTGGTTTAAGGCTTCTTCGATGAGAAGCCGTACGGTCGTTTTGTTGTTCGAATTCATTTTAAAAGTTGTGAGTGTTTTTGAATCTAGAGTTGGAGAAGACCCATTGTGAAGCAGAGTGCAGCAATCGTCGCTGAGGTGGCTCGAACGTGATTATAGAGCGTCCAGTTTTTAAGGTATGTATTCCAGAGGCTTTGTGCGTTGTCGGCATTTGCATGGGCGAGGCGATTGTTGAGCGGCACGTTTCCGGCTAGGGTAACCAAGAAAGTGCCGACGAAGTAGTGAATCGCTCCGATCATGAACCAATGCGGCAAGGCTTCGAACGAGTGGGTTGAGTAGCCGAGAATGACAGTAGCTATGAGGGTCAGCGACAGAAGTGCAGTTCCCATGAAGAGTCCTAGGAAGGCCGGGTTTATCACCACGACGTTGATAGATTGCATAGTGCGGATTCCCTCGGGAGAGGGGATGCGCTTGAGGGCTTTCATGACAAAGGAGGAGAAGGCGAAGAAAATGCCACCGACTAGAGCGGATCCGAGCAGCGATGCTATTATGACAATGAGGATCCAAGCATTCATGACATTGCGGTCTCTAGGTTCCAGACTCCTGTTGCGGCTGCTTTGCGAGCATAGGTGGCGAAGTCTCGAGGGGCTCGGCCAAGGGCTCGTTGAACGCCATTGGTCACGTAAGCATTGCGGCCGTCGAGCACTTCGACGAAGAGCTCGGCGATGGCGTTTGCCTCTTCGATGGGGAAGCCGTGTTGGTTGAGCTCAGAGGCGTATTCCGACTGGGAAATGGCCTGGAATGAGACTTCGCGGCCGATTGCGTCGCTGAGCTCTTGGGCGACTTGCTCGAGGGTTAGCAGCTTGGGACCGGTAAGTTCGTAGAGTTGTCCGATGTGACGGTCGGCCGTGAGCGCTTCGAAGGCGATTTCGGCGATATCGTCGGCGTCGACGAAAGGTTCTGCGGCGTTTTTGACGGGCATGGCGAATACGCCGTGCTTGATCGCTTCGCTAAGGGCTTCGCTGAAATTTTGGTTGAAGAAGGCGCAGCGGAGGATGGTCCATTGCGCGCCGGATTCTTCGAGGCGTATTTCAGCGTCGCGAGCGCCTTCTTCGCCTCGTCCCGAGAGGAGTACGAGTCGTTTGACGTTTAGGCTGATTGCGAGCTTGGTGAAAGCCTCGATCTTGTCCGCGGCTCCAGGGAAGGCGAGATCCGGATAGTAGGTGACGTAGGCAGCTTGCGTTCCTTGCAAGGCGGGGGCCCAAGTGCTCTGGTCCGACCAGTCGAAGGTCGTCTCGCTCGAACGAGAGGCTGCTTTGGCTGGGTAGTTGGCGTCGCGTAGTCGCTGGACGACGCGGCGGCCTGTTTTGCCGTTCGCGCCGATGACGAGAACGGTTTTCCTGGATTGGGTTGACGGTGTGTGTGTATTCGTTTTCATAACACACTTAGACTAACCGATTGTTGGAGAGTCGGCCATAGCTCGGATGCTCAAGTTCATAAGCGATCGTCTAAAGTGGAAGAAATCGATGAGTTCAGTGGATTGCTGGAAGGACCTCGGGCGCGAGGTGCTTTTGCCCTGCGCGGTTTGTTAGCATCGCCTTGGAGCTTGCGCGTCGAGGCGGATTCTCCGTTGACGGTCATCGCGATGGTTCGGGGCGAGTGCCATATATCTCACGACAATGGAGAGCAGGTAACTTTAGGGCCTGGCGATGTGGCGATAACGCGAGCGCCAGGACATTATATAATAGCGGATGGAGAGGCGACGCAGCCAACCATCTACATTCATCCGGGGCAGGACTGCAGGTCTCCCGATGGGCGATCCCTTTCAGAGGAGATGAAGTTAGGGGTGCGTACTTGGGGGAATGATGCGAGAGCGTCGACTCTGATGTTGATTGGAAGCTACGAGTCGATGGCTGACGTGAGCGAGCGTTTGCGCGGCGCGTTGCCGCCACTTTTGTGGGTGAAGAGCGAGGATTGGGAATCTCCTCTGTTGGCTCTTTTGAACGACGAGATGGCGAGGGATGCTCCTGGTCAGGCGGCGGTGCTGGACCGATTGTTGGACATGCTGCTCATTGCGATTCTGAGGACGTGGTTCAGCACGAAGAAGATTCAAGATGCGCCTTGGTATCAAGCAAAGGGAGACAAGGTGGTGGGACGAACGCTAAAGCTTATTCACCAGAATCCCGCGCATCCGTGGACGCTTGCTAGCCTTTCAGCCAAGGCGGGAGTTTCTCGCGCGGCTTTGGCAAAGCGTTTCAATGAGGTAGTAGGAGAGTCGCCGATGGCGTTTCTTACGCAGTGGCGTTTGGCGTTGGCGGCGGATTTGTTGTGCGAGCCGGACGAGACGGTTGGCACGGTGGCGGAGCGGGTCGGCTATAGTAGTCCGTACGCTCTGAGTTCAGCGTTTAAGCGGGTGCGAGGGGTGAGCCCGCAGGAGCATCGGTTGAGGACTTTGGCTGCAAGTTAGCGGACGGTTTTCTGGCAGTCTAAACTAGCGCGGTTCGAGGGGTTTCACTTGGCCCATTTGGTGTCGTAGGCTGACGAGGGCTTTGTGAATCATGAGCTCGCCGGCGCCGACTTCGAGGAGGGTGCCGCTGCTGGCGCCGTAGCCGCCTTCGCAAGCGGCTTGGATGGTGGGGACATAGCGGAGGTATTGGTTGGCGCAGGTGATGACGAAGGTCATTTCGGCGGGGCTGCGTTTTTTAAGGTCCATGCCGAGCTCGACGAACATTTCGCCAGGGAGGCTGACGAAGGCGAGTTGTTGATCGATGAGGAAGGTATCGACTTCGACGACCACGTCTTTTTCGCCGTGCGGGCCGTTTTCCCGCCGGGCGAGATCGAGGGAGTAGGCGTCAAATTTCAGGGAGACGTCGGCGAGCGAGGCGCTGATTTTGGAAGCGACCTTTTGGACTTCGGTGGCGAGCTCTTCGCCGAGCTGGTCGACGGAGGCGAAGACTTGTTCGGGAGTGGCGAAGCGAAACATGTCGGCGTCGTAGGGGTTGATGTCGCCTGAGGCGCCCATGAAGTAGATGCAGGTGCCGCCGAGCCGTTCTTCCAGTTTTCGAGCCATGGCGCCGGGGTAGTCGGCTGAGATGATGAGCTCTTCGAAATTCATGCTGATGACGGGATGGACGGCGTAGTTGACGAGGGTGGCGAGGGTGGAGCTGTCGTCGGCGCGTTGTATCAGGACAACACCTACTTCGTCGTCGACGGGAGAGGTGTCGACGCGGTCGCTGTTGTTCCAGAGCATTTCGACGGTTCCGTCTTCCTTTATGATGCGGCGGTTGTATCCACCATTCCATACGCCTTGTCCGTAGCCGATCTTGGCGGGTTCGACGGTGGCGTTTGCTGCGACGGCGGCATCGATGGCTTGGGAAATTATGCGCTCGGCGACTTCGCCGCTGGGGCTGCCGGAGCCGTGCGTATGTGTAACGGCGCAGATAACGTTTTTTATGCCTGTTTTCTGCGAAACTTCGCTTCGGATTCGATCGAGGTATTCTGTTCTAAAGACGATCAATTCCAAAGTAATGATAGCGACGCTCTGTTCGCCATTTTTGAATACGATCGCTTTGGCGTACAGATTGTCGTGGATTTTGTCGACGACGGCTGTTTTACCACTCATGCCGGTTACGCTTTCGACACCTTGCTTGGGGGTGATGTCAACCGTGGCGACGCCGACTTCGAGTTGGCCAGCGTGGGAAGCGGAAATGAAGGCTATGCCTGCGAGGGTAATCAGAGTGAAAAATACTTTTTTCATGGGTGGGGTCAGGTTGATATATGGTGCTATGGCATGGTGGAAGATCCAGTCCTACGCCAAGGAGTCGAGGAGCTTACGGATTTCGGCCTCGGGAGCTTCGTGATGCTGTATGACCGCTAAATGGAGAGCGTGCGCGAGGACGGGCTGGGCGTCTTCGGGTCTAGAAAGAGCGAGCAGCGATTTGCCCTTGAGGATTTCTGCCATCATCCAATCGTCCTTTTTCCGGATACAGAATTCGAGATGCTCAAGCGCCTCTTCGTACCGTTCGTCTTCGATGAGAGCTTGAGCGAGGGAGAATCGAAAAAGTTCGTTGTCTGGATTTTTGGATACGAAATTTTGGAAGCGTTCGGTTTTCATCTTATTGCTTTTCTCGGTTTAGATTATCTTGTTGGGGGTTCGTTGTCGAGATCGCGTCTGCCGGGGAGCTCGCTGTGGATCTCGCAGAATCGGGCGTCGCGGTCGGCTTTGTTCATTCGGATAAACTTGTGCTTTGGCAGGCTTTGCAGGAATTGGCGGCCATAACTTTTCTGCAGGATACGAGAGTCGAGAATGGTGATCAGTCCTTTATCGTTCCGAGTGCGGATTAGCCGGCCCACCCCTTGGCGGAACTTTACAAGGGCTTCGGGGAGGTTGAGCTCGGAGAAGGGGTGACCGCCGCGCTCCTTGATGTATTCGGACTTCGCTTCGGCGATGGGATGGGTGGGGACGTCGAAGGGGAGGCGGGTGATAATGACTTGCTCGAGAGCGGAGCCGGGGACGTCGACGCCCGTCCAAAAGCTGTCGGTCCCGAAGAGCACGCCGTTGCCGGCTTCGAGGAAAGCGGCGGTCATGTCCGAGCGTCCCATGCCTTGGCCTTGAGCAAAGAAAGGGCGGCCAGCGTCGATGAACTCGGCTTGCAGGGAGTCGGAGACTTTCCGCAGGTCGGAGTAGCTAGTGAAGAGTACGAGGCTACCTCCTGAAACTTTGGATACGCAGTATCGGATGTAGTCGATGAGGACCTCGATTGCGAGGCGTTGATCGTGAGGAGAGGGAACGGGGACGTCGGTCGCGATGTAGATGCGCGTGTTGTTCTCGTAGTCGAAGGGGGAGTCCGCCATCTTGGCCGTTTCTTGTTCCGCGCCGATCTTGACTTGAAAGGGTCTTAGGTCGCGGGCGATGGATAGGGTGGCGCTAGTGAGGGTGACTGAGGTTTCCTTGTTGAAGAGCTCTTCGCGCAGGTAGGGAGCGATGTCGATGGGAGCGGTGCGTAGGGTGCAGATGTTTCCGGCGCGGCCGCTCTTTTCAATCCAGTGCACGTGGTCTTCCTCGGCGAGTTCGACGAAGCGTCGGATGCCGCTATAATAACTGTGGATACGGCTGCGTTGGTCCTTGATCTCGTCGTGCATGGGGCCGTCCTCGATCTTGGAGAGGATCCCGTCCATGGTTTGCACGCAGGCGCGTAGCGGACCAATGAGGGTGGGTTCGCACCAGCCGAGCTCTGAGATGCGAACGACCTTATGCTTGGCGAGGTGGGTTGCTATGAGGTAGCCGAAGAATTCTTGGCAGGCTTCTTGTGCGTCGATGATGCACTGCAGCTGCTTGGGATGGGCGAACTTGCGGACGATGCCGGACTTGCGCTTGGGGTTGAAAAGCATCTTGAGCTGGCGGTCGACGCCATAGCTAGAGATGCGGGCTCCGAAGTGCTCGGTCGCAACTTCGGCTGTGGTGTGCGCCTCGTCGATGACGAGAAAGTCGTCGGGCAGTAGAATGCCCTTAGCGCCCGGGGCCATGCCTCCAGCGTTGAGCAAGGCGAAGAGGAGCGAGTGGTTGACGATGACGACCTGGGCCTTGCGCATTTCGGCGCGGGCTCGTTGGTAGTGGCAGGTGTTGTGGTTGCAGTTCTTGCGGTTGCAGGCAGATCCCTCGGCGTTGACCTGCTCCCAAACATCGAAGTTGGGGAGTGGGTTGAGCTCTTGGCGGAGGCCGGTCTTGGTGTATTCAGCCCAAGCGGCGATGCGGCTGAGCTCCTCCATCTCCTCGGTGGGAAAGAGCTCCGTCTTGTTGCGTAGAGCGGTGGCGAGGCGGGTGGGGCAGAGGTAATTGCCTTTTCCCACCAGCACGGCCGACTTGAATTCCGCATACTTCTCGAGTTCGGGAATACTTTTGAAGAGGTTGCGGCAGATTTCGAGGTCCTTGCGTTGGAGCTGCTCTTGCAATGAAATGGTGTGGGAAGAGACGACGCAGGGGCGCTTGCTTTCGGTGGCGTGGATGATGCCTGGCAGGAGGTAGGCAAGGGATTTTCCGACGCCAGTCCCTGCTTCAAAGATAAGGGGCTCGTCGAGCTCCATGCCAGCGGCTACGGCTCGGGCCATTTGCTCCTGTTGGGGGCGGTGCTCCAAGCTTAGCTCCGTCTGGAGAAAGCCCCCTTCTGCGAATACGCGACCGATGACTTCCGGGAGGAAAATGGAGGAGTCTGCGCTTTCGCGGTCGTTGGGAGAAATCATGGGTGATAGTTTGGAAAGTGCCGCTAGTTGTCTTGGGAGCTCGGGAGCGGGTCGAGCAAATTTGGAAGAGCGGGACGATATTGAGACGAGTGAGCAAGACGGAGATTCTCCAGCACGGCGAACCGGGTGGAACTGGTCCCTCCAGGTATGGGGATCATGGAGGGACGACTTCCACGTCGTCCGTGTAGTAGCGATTACAGGGTGCTGCTGACGACCGGCGTTGAGCTAGCCGATGTAAACTTGGTCGCCGTTTTCGACTGTGTCGAAGAGCTCTATCATTTCCTGGTTGCGAAGCTGGACGCAGCCGCCGCTGGCTGGGGTGCCGATCTTTTCCTCGTGGTTGGTGCCATGAATATAGATGTAGCGTGCGTGCGAGTCGCGGTTTCCGCCCTGGTTGTGGCCGGGCTCTAGCCCGTCGAGCCAGAGGATGCGGGTGGTCACAAGATTTGGTTGTTGCTCTCCCTCGGAGAGCTCCCAGTAGCGTTTACCGACGTCGACACGGCCTTTCAAAACGGCTCCGATAGGGGCCTCGTGGCCGATTTTCTCAGAGATTCGATGTAGTCCGGTGGGGGTGCCGAATGAGTTTTCCACACAGGAAGGTGGATTCTTGCTGGTAGAGATGCTGAAGGTGCGGGTCAGTTGACCGTCATGGTAGAGTTCCAAGGTCTGTCTCTCAATCGATACGATCAAGAGTCGCGCTGTTTGCTTGATCTCCAGTGAGCGGAGCTTATGGGTGGTCGGCTGCAATAAGTCCGAGGACATAAATATAATGGGTTACAAAGTAGGCATCGTTGGCGCAACTGGAGCGGTTGGCCAAGAGTTCATCAAGCTTCTAGGCGACAGAAATTTCCCTCTGTCGGAATTGAAGCTGTTTGCTTCTGCTCGATCTGCAGGAAAGCAGGTCGAAGCGCTTGGGCAAACCATAACCATCGAGGAAGCTACGGAAACCTGTTTCGAAGGACTCGATTTCGTGCTCTTCAGCGCGAGCGGCACGGTGTCCAAAGCTCTCTGCCCCGCAGCCGCTAAAGCGGGCGCCGTGGCGATCGATAACAGCTCGGCTTTCCGCATGGATCCAGACGTGCCCCTCGTCGTGCCGGAAATCAACGGAGAGTCGGCTAAGTCCCACAAAGGCATCATCGCCAATCCGAATTGTTCGACTACTATTTCTCTGATGGGCGCCTATCCTTTGCACAAGGCTTTCGGTTTGAAGCGCATGATTGCCTCAACTTACCAGGCGGTGAGCGGCACTGGCGCGGAAGCGATGCAGGAGCTCGAAGACCAGCTAAAGGCTTGGGCCAAAGGCGAGCCGATCGAACACAGCGTTTATCCGTATCAAATTGCTTTCAACGCTCTTCCGCATGTGGACTCTTTCCTCGACGATGGTTACACGAAGGAAGAGATGAAGATGCTCAACGAGGGTCGTAAGATCATGGATCTTCCGAATCTGAAGGTCTCTTGCACCTGCGTGCGCGTTCCGGTGATGCGCTCGCATTCGATTTCCATCAACGCGGAGTTCGAACGTCCCGTTTCCGTGGAAGCGGCCCGCGAGGCGATAGCGTCATTCGAGGGAGTAGACGTGGTCGACGATCCAGCCAATAAGCTTTATCCGATGCCGCTTGATTATGCGGGAAAGGTAAACTGTGGCGTAGGTCGTATTCGCGTGGATAGCGCTCTCGACAACGGTCTTGCGTTTTGGGTGGTTGGCGACCAGCTCTGGAAGGGCGCTGCTCTGAACGCTATCCAGATCGCGGAGTACCTGATCAAGTAGCAGCGGCGGGACAGAGGATTTTGATAGTTTGGCGGCGGCTCGGGAACGAGTCGCGGACCCTATTTGGACACGGTGCTTGCTCGTTTGGTCGAAAGGGACTGTCAGGATATTTTGGAAGCCTTCGCGAAACAAGGTCTGGACTGGAATCATAGAGTCTATGGGGATTTGAGTATGAGATCCGCTGCAGAAGCGGTAAAGGCGGTAACGATTTTACAATACTTGGAGGAAGGCGAAATCGAGGCTGGGCAGCTTGGCGAGGTGCATGCCCTGTCTGATGTCAGCGAAAAGCCAAAGCTGCTAACGCCTATCGTAGTTGAGTATTCGGATGATTTGAGAGCTCGTTACGGCAGCAGGCAGGACCGAGCTCGTCGACATTGTCATTTCTCAGGTAGGACGACCGCTGTATGTTATTCCGGAAAGCAGGAAAGTCGGACACATCGTAAGGTAGTGGTTGAATTCACTCTTATGGCTGAAGGTACCGTTCGCGATGCTCGACCGTTGAATTCGACATACTCGGCGTTTGAGAAGCCAGCTGTTGCTTATATTCTCCAGTCTCTTTGGCAAACGGCAGTCAAGAATGGTAAGCCGGTGGCGTGCAAGGTACGTATCCCGATCACTTCAGCCCCTAGGGCCTGTCTCTATCTTCAGGGTTGGCAAGGTGGGGAGGTTGGGTTTTTCTAAGTACCTACCTTTATCCCAATCCTCTAGCCCAATGGATAGAAGACAATTCGTTAAGACCTCTCTCTACGCGAGTAGCTTGCTCAGCTTTCCCTACGTGACCACACTTTCCGCAAAGCCGGGAAAGAAAGATCGCTTAAACGTCGCCTATGTCGGAGTGGGCGGTCATGGCGTGCACGCGGCTCAAGGAAATCGCTCTGAAAACACGGTGGGTTACTGTGATGTCGATGAACGGAGAGCCGCGGAGACGTATTCAATGTTTCCTGACGTTCCGCGATACAAAGACTTTCGCGTGATGTTTGATACACTGGGGAAAGGGATCGACGCGGTGGGAATAACGACGCCGGACCATACGCACTTTCCGGTTGCCATGGAAGCCATGCAGCGCGGATATCATGTCTATCTTGAGAAGCCGATGGCTCATACCATCGATCAGATTCGTACTTTGAGGGCGGCTGCCAAGAAATACGGCGTTACCACCCAACTTGGAGTGCATGGTCACAGCTTCGCCGGATTGCGCGTTTTGAAGGAATGGTTGGATGCTGGTGTTATAGGCGAAGTATCCGAAATTCACCTATGGACAGATCGCCCAAGAGAAAGCGACTATCACACCTATGAATCCGATGCACCCGAGGAGCCTATCCCAGGCGGTGTCGATTGGGACCTTTGGCTTGGGCCTGCTCGTTACCGTCCGTTCAACAATATTTACGTACCCTCCTCGTGGCGTGGGTGGTGGAATTTCGGAAATGGCCCGTTGGGCGATATTGGCGCCCACATGTGGGACGTATTGGAATTCTGTTTTGACCTCGGCGCTCCGACAACGGTATCCGGTATCAATCCGAGAATGTCCGACGTAGGCACGCCTCGTTGGTGCAAGGTGGACTATCTCTATCAATCGAAGCCGGGCCGTAAGTCTGTGGCGGTGCAGTGGTACAGCGGAGAAAAGGACGGACAGCCGCATTTGCCGGAGAATCTGCCTTACTGGCCCGAGGGTGATGCTCTCAAGGAGAGTGCAGGTATGTATTTCGTGGGTACGGAGGGCGCTCTCTATTTTCCCGATATGCGTGCCAAGTCTGCTCCGGTCGTTTTACCGGAAGCTCGTTGGCAGGATTTTAAAACGGACCTGCCACCGAAGACCTTGCCGCGGATCAAAGGTAGCCACTACTCTGAGTTCTTCGCAGCGATCCGTGAAGGGCGGCGGGCGAACGCGGATTTTGAATATGGAGCTCCTTTGAATGAAGGCGTGTTGATTGGAAATCTCGCTCTCAAAACAGGAAAGACGATCCATTGGGATAACGAGAATATGAAAGCGATCGGCGTGCCGGAGGCGGATCAATATATTCGGTCGCAGGAACCTCGAGAGGGTTGGAAGTATACCCTGTAATACCTCTGTTGATATAAAAGTATCACAGGTGGGCTGCTTGCTTTTAGTTACGGATGTTCACCGTCCGGCAATCCGCTCGACCCGCGTGCATGCAGTCCGGACACGCGATTCAGCGTCCAGCTTTCAAGTCGGAATTCGCCTGAAAGGACGAGATCGCTGAAGCGTGCCCCTTCAACGTCTTCGAGGATGATAGCAGGTCTTTGCTCTCGGTCTAGGGCGCGAAACTCGGCACCGCGGACCTGGAGGTTTTTCACGTGTCGCGCGAAGAGAGCCCAGGAAGGCATGGTGCCGAAGTTGTAAGGATCCGGATAGTCGCGTTCGTACTCCGGGACGACGCGTCGGGCTTGTTCGGTTGTACCTCCACCGACATAGTGGAATTGAAGGTTTGATAGAGTGACGTCCTCTATGGGGTGCCCTTCGAGTCCGGCGATGATGATACCGTGCTCGGGTGCAACGTTCCAAGCAGTAACGTTGTCGATCAGGATCCTGGATACAATTCCGGGACCTTCGGCGACTGGATTGCGAAGACGAGCGCCGAGACGTATGAAGATGGGCGCGTTTTGCACGTCGCGCATTGTGATATTGGATACAGTGATGTCTTCAAGAACGCCGCCGTCCACTTGCTCGAAGGCGAGTCCTCGGCAGTGGTCAAAGGTCGTGTTTGAAATCGTGATGTTGCGAAAGCCACCACCGGCTTCGGTGCCGAGCTTGATACGGCCGTGGGGGCCACCTCGAGTTCGCCACGTACGCTTGCGGGTTCCGTCGTAGAGAGTGCCTTCGTCGTAGCCGCTCACGGCACAATTAGTAATGGTGACGTTTTCGGTGGTTCTCGGATGGCCGAGGGCATGCGAAGATTTGAGGCAAATGGCGTCGTCCCATGGTGAGTTTACGATAGTGTTCGAGATGCGGACGTTTTGGCAGGCGTCGATGTCGATACCGTCACGGTTGGTGTCGATGAGGAGGTTGTCGATGGTGAGATTGTCTACCTCCGTAGTGATGATGGCGAAGTGGCCGCCGTGTAGGATGCTCAGGTCGCGTAGGATGACGTTGCGGCAACTCAGTAAAGCGATTGCTTTGTTGGCGATCCCGTCCGCAAGCGTGTCGCGTGGGTTCGGATGGTTAAAGGGGCCGGGGTGGATATCGGGGCGATGCGGAATCTCGAAATCGCCATCCGCTGCGAGCACGTCAGGTAGCAGTCCGTCGATGGCGGGTGGTGGAGGCGCGCCAAGGGGTGCTGCGTGGGGGCCGTTGCCGCGACTGAGTCCGCGCCCGAAGATCTTGCCAGGGCCGAGAATGGAGACACCTTCTAGGCCTTTGCCCCAAATGAGGCTATTGCGAAAGTGCGAGTGACCAAAATCCTGATAGTGATTCCAAGGGTTGGGTTCGGGGGCGTCGTAACCAGCAGTATCTGTGGGTTCAGCCGCGATTAAAGTTGCGCCTGCATCGATCTTTAAAGTGATGTGGCTTTTGAGCCGCAGTGTGTAGGAAAGGTAGTCGCCAGCTGGGAGTAGGACCGTGCCGCCTCCATTTTTCGCAGCCTCATCGATGGCTGCATTGATAGCGTCGCTGTCGATGGTTTGGCCGTCGCCTTTGGCTCCATAGTCTCTGACATTGAATATATTGTCGGCAGTGGCGATTTGGCTTAAGAAACAGGTGCAGATGGACAGGGTCAGAGCGAATAACTTGGTAGATTGCATAGGCTGGGGTAGCTAGGTTCGGAAGTGGGGTTGATGCGGTCGAGCCAGGAAGGGTTAAGCGTTCAGTTCGATACGAGAGAGTCAACCCACCATCGCAAGGAGTTGTGAAACCTCTTTGAACCCTTCCTGCTCTATCGAAAGGCCGATAGTGTATACGAGGTTTGGATACGGCCTGCGATCTGCTTTAAGTGAAGGCTGCAGATGAGATTGAAAGCACCTATCGTTCTTTGGGTTGTCCGTTGATGCGGACATTCTCGAACTTGAGGTTTTCGATTCCGGTGATGACGCTTGGTTGCGAGATGTTGTTGAACTGGCAATTCTTTACGAGCACATCCTTTATGGGGAGCTCCTCGCGCCCATGAAAGTAGAATGCCCGCGGAGCTTTTTCGACTACGACGTTTTCCATACTGACGTTGCGGACGGAGGGATAGTGTTCTCCGCTTTGGCCCCAGTAGTAGAGGTTGATGCGGAATACAGCGTCGGCAACTTCGCTCACGGTGACGTTGCGAAAGTGGATGTTTTCTACGAATCCACCGCGGAAGGTGTTGCTCTTGATGCGAAGAGCGCGCTCGAGGTGCGGGCTGTCCATGGCACAATCTTCGGCGAACACGTTTCGTACGCCGCCAGACATCTCACTGCCGACGACTACACCTCCGTGGCCTTCGAGCATCTTGCAGTTGCGGATGATAATGTTCTCAGATGGAACGCCGATGCGACGTCCGTCCGCGTCGCGACCGGCTTTGATGGCTATGCAGTCGTCGCCGGTGTCGAAGTAGCAACCCTCGATGAGCACGTTCTTGCTGGATTCAGGGTTGCAACCGTCGTTGTTTGGACCAAGTCCGACTACGGTTATGTCTCGCACCGTGATGTTTACGCTTAGCACGGGATTGACGAACCACATGGGGGAGTCGCGGAAGGTAATCCCCTCTATGAGTATGTTTTTGCATTTGTAAGGCTGGACGAATACGGGACGAAGGCCGGTATTGTTGCCGAAGACGCGCTTCTGAGCTGGTATGCCGTCTTCAGCCATCTGGCGCACCATCTCAATGTTTGGAGTCCCTTGTTGGCGCCAGTCACCCCACCAATTGTCTTCCGTGGCCCGCCCGTGAAAGGTGCCTTTCCCGGTGACCGCTATATTCTCCTGCTCGTATGCATAGATGAGCGGAGAGTAGTTCATTAGTTCGGTCCCTTCGAACCGAGTGTAGACGAGAGGCTCGTAGTCCTTGGGGTCGGTGCTGAAATTGATGGTGGCTCCCTCCGAAAGGTGGATGTTGACGTTGCTCTTGAGGTGTATGGGTCCGGCAATGTACCAATCACCGGCCGGCACCAACACACGTCCACCGCCGGCGGTATGAGCCTCTTCAATCGCTTGGTCGAGCGCCGGTTTTATATCGGAGTCGTTGTCAGCTACCGCTCCGTATGCAGTGATTTCGAAGTCTCGGTCAGGAAAAGAGGGAGCTTCAATCTGCTCGAGGATACTGGGCAAGTCTTCCCACCCTATGTAGGGGCGCTCGATCTCTGCGGTCGCGTTTCGTTGGCAGTTGGCGAAAACGCCGATTGCTGAGAGGAGTACAAATGTGGGGAATAAGCTGCGCTTTATCGATCGGGGTTCAGCCTTGATCATTGATGGAAGAGTGGACTCGCTTTTCGTGGTATCAAGAAGTGGAGGTGTCTTACAGTACGGTGAATCCATTTGTTCGTCCAGATCTCCTTAAAATGCTGAAGGTGTATACGAATTCGATCCGGACTGGGGTCGGCTGATTCGAAGATCCAGTTCGTCGGGACAAGGAAGTCTGTGCTGCAGAAAAATGCCGCTGGCGTTCTGCGAAAATTGAGGTAAGTTTTCCGGTAGCATATGAATTTGGAGCAAGATCGAAACGTTGCGTGTCCATACTGTGGAGAGTCCATTGGACTAGTGGTAGACTGCACGATTCCGATTCAAGAGTTCGTCGAGGATTGCCAGGTATGTTGTCGGCCAATCCAGTTTCGCATTTCGGTCGCTGAAGATGGCGAAATTGAAGATCTGCGGGCTATGAGCGAGGACGAATAATCGCCATTTAGGTCTAGAGTATGTTAGCTTATTAGAATCCTTCACCAGTGTCGTTTGTCTCGGATGATCGAATCTTTTGAAGGGTAGGATTTTTTTTAGCGGCCTTAGGTAGTCGGAGATTCCATAAATAGCTCACATTAAGTCTCTTGCCCTCAACTGTTCAGGTCATAGGCATTGCCTATGGACGCTAGTGGAACGAAGTATTTCCGTTTATGGCGAAAATGTCGTATATTTCTCACATCGGCCAACCGAGAGGCGAAACCGGTACGAGGCTAAGCTTCGTTACAATTTTTGGGGTATAAACATACACGATAGCAACATAGGAGTAGGGGTACTCCTGCTATCAAAGAGGCCCGCACTGAGCTTAGCTCAGGCGGGCTTTTACTTTGCCCAGATTTGTCGTTTGTCGGATCGATTGAGCGCGCAGCCATACCGTCATTCTTCTCGGTGTGACGGACTAGATCGATGACGATGCAAACGATGACGATGCAAACGTCACCTTTACTAGCTACGAATTCGATTCCGTAGGTGTCAGTCAACGCTAGGTCGGGTTAGAAACTCTGGCTACCTCTTGGCCTGAACTGAGATACCCTAACCTCCGGGCTCAAAACGAGGTCTCGATTGCAGAGTCGTAAGGTCTGGGTTGATCCGAAGTGAATTTCTCGTTCTGACACCCTTAGGAATCCGGCTGTATTGACTTTAGCGACGAGTCCGAATTCACTCACGAAGTCGCTGATGGTTAGCCGCTAGACCATTATCTTGTTTTTTATAACCCAATTGTAACAGTATTATGAATACTAATTTGACTGAAGTTTCAGGTGTAGGTCCCTTCATGGAGGCGACTCTTAAGGAGAAAGGTTTTTCAACGGTCGAGTCAGTAGCCGGAACGAAACCGGAGGTACTGTGCGAGGTTCCCGGCGTTGGACCGCTCAAAGCGGTCGCGATGATTGCCTCTGCTAAAGCGATTGTAGCTGCTCAGGGGACTGTCGGTGCAACCGAGAAGAAGGCCAAGCCGGCCAAAAAGGGCCCAGAGAAGATTAAGAAAGCGAAATCACCGAAGAACGGTAGGAAAAAGAAGGGTACTTCTAAAGACGGAGATAAAAAGAAGTCCAAGAAATCGAAAAAGTCCAAGAAGTCTGATAAGAAAAAGTCGGGTAAAAAGAGTAAGAAGGGCAAGAAGAAGTCTAAGTCTTGAGGCGGTGTAACGACTTTTGCGGATTAGGCCGGTGCAGATCTGAAAGGATTGTGCCGGCCTTATCATATAGTTTGACCCGAATAAACGATCACCGCCCGGGGTGCTGGATAACCAGCTTTCCGCTACTTCTCGGTCTTCGCCCTTTTAAGCAGGTATTCGAAGGCGGAGAGGCCGGCCTTGGCACCTTCGCCTATCGACACTACAATTTGCTTGTATGGCACGGTGGTTACATCGCCCGCAGCGAAGAGTCCTATTTGGTCGGTTTCACAGCGTGTATTGATTTCGATCTCGCCGTACTTGTTGGTCGCGACCACGTCCTTTGCGAAAGCGCTGTTGGGAGCGAGTCCAATTTGCACGAAGACGCCGTCGGTCGGGTATTCACGAGTTTCGCCAGTTGCGCGCTCCTTGAGAATCATCGAAGTGACTTTCTTGCCATCGGATTCTATACTCTCGGTGGCCGTACCGGTGATCACCGTTGCGTTTGGTGTTTCATGTAGTTGATCGACCAATACTTGGTCCGCCTTGAGCGTGTCCAGAAATTCAACAACGGTGACACTCTTGACGATGCCGGCTAAATCGAGGGCCGCTTCCACACCGGAGTTCCCGCCACCTACGACTACGACGTCCTTGTCTTTGAAGAACGGGCCATCGCAGTGCGGGCAATAGGCGACGCCTTTTCCGACGTTTTCCTTTTCGCCCGGCACGCCTAGTTCGCGCCACTTGGCTCCAGTGGCGAGGATGACGGCTCGTGATGAGATCGTATCCTTGCTGGTGAGGCTCAGTTGCCAGTCTCCGGTGTCTTTCTTGGAAATTCCATCGACACGGACTTCCTCGCGAATTTTAACCGGGTAGGTTTCAACGTGTGCTCGGAGGTTCTTGGTGAGCTCTGGGCCAGTGGTTTTAGTGATGCCGATGAGGTTTTCGATTCCCATGGTGTCGGCGACTTGGCCTCCAATCTTTTGTGCAAGCATCAGCACCTTCAGGCCTTTACGAGCGGTGTAAATGGCAGCGGCAGCTGCTGCAGGACCTCCCCCCACGACAGTGACGTCGTAGAGCGTATTGTCGGCGATCGCTTCGACTGGCGCGACGCTGACGACCTTGTTCAGTTTCTCAATGATTTCGGCAGCGTTGATTTGGCCGCTCGAGAAGGGTTTTCGATTAAGAAAGACTGTGGGGACGCCTTGCACGTTACGTTCTTCGGCGAACTTCTTGTGGGTGCCTCCGTCGATCATCTCGCAGGAGATGAGAGGGTTGATGATGGCAAATTGGTTCAGAGTCTGCACGACGTCCGGACAATTGTGGCAGTCGAGGGAAACAATGACCTCGAAGCTGAGTTCCGTGTCGATTGCTGCGACCTGGCGGATGATACTCTCATCCAACTTCACGGGAATGCCGCCGGACTGCAGGAAGGCGAGGACGAAGGAGTTGAACTCGTGCCCGCCAGGAATGCCGGAGAAGCGGATGCCTGTAGGCTTGTGGTCGGCTTGTATCTCGAAGGTAAGTCCTTCCCGCACGTTGAAGCCGGTCTCACTGTAGATGAAGTCGATCTTGTCGGAAACGGAGTCGACCTGCCGGAGCATATCGACGAGCTCAGGGCGCTTGGAATGCTTGCCGTCGAAGAGCTTGATTTGCACGGAGCGTGTTAGCTTCTCGGAGTAGGCTTTGAGAGTGTCGATGATTTGCGGAGTGAGCTTCATGCGTTTAAAAGAGGACTTGGGTTTATGGGCTGTCGGCGGCTACGTGTTTAGTGTGTCGGGCAGTCAGGTTAAAAAAATCCCCCTCGCATGGAGGCGAAGAGGACTGTTTTGGAAATCTGGATACGGCTCAGATTTTGCCGACGAGGTCGAGGCTCGGAGTGAGCGTTTCTTCGCCTGGCTCCCACTTCGCTGGGCAAACTTGGCCGTCGTTGGCAGCTACGTATTGAGCTGCCTTGACCTTGCGGACGAGATCCTTGGCGGAACGGCCGATGCCGAGGTCATGTACTTCAGCAACCTTGATCTGTCCTTCTGGATTTACGACGAAGGTACCGCGAAGGGCGAGGCCTTCTTCTTCGATCATCACGTCGAATCCGCGAGTAATGGCTCCCGTTGGGTCGCCGATCATGGGGAACTTAATCTTGTTGATCGTCTCGGACGCGTCGTGCCAAGCCTTGTGTACGAAATGAGTGTCTGTGGAAACCGAATACACTTCAACGCCAGCGGACTGGAGCTCCTCGTAATGGTCGGCGAGGTCGCCGAGTTCGGTTGGGCAGACGAATGTGAAGTCGGCAGGGTAGAAGCAGAATACTGCCCACTTGCCCTTCACGTCTTCGGAAGAGACGGTTACGAACTCTCCATTGTGGAAAGCTTGTGCTTTGAATTCAGGAATAGTGCTGTTGATCTTTGCCATAAATTTGGAGGAGAGGTGAAGCCTCTGCAGGTGTTTGTCACTCCCGTTTTTGGAGAGCGTTCTGTTTCTGATAAGGGTGATAGTAGCATCCTTGTGAAGATAGTTGAAATATATAATACATATGGTTTCGATAACCGTTCTTTATGGAATTACAGCAGTTGAGGTATTTCAGTTCGGTGGCCAAGCACCGGAATTTCACGCGAGCAGCTGAGGAGTGTCGGGTTTCGCAACCGGCTCTGAGCATTCAAATCAAGAAGCTTGAAAACGAGCTCGGAGGGCCGCTTTTCCATCGTCAGGGCCGTACCATCGTGCTGACCAATGTGGGCAAGCAACTCGAGGGCAAGGCGGAGTCGCTACTGCGATTGCATCAGAGCACGCTCGACGAGGTGAAGGATGCGTTGACGTCTGGCGGGGAAGCTCATTTCGGGGCGACCCTCACCATCGCCCCCTACTTGATCCCTTATGTGGTGAGCCATGCAAACCAGTCGGACATTCCGCCGTTCACGATGCAGGAAAACTTCACCGAGGGACTGCTTGGCAGCATCCTCGATGGAAGCTTGGACTTTGCATTGATGTCGACCCCGGTGGAGGAGCCTCGCTTGTTGTTGAAGGTGATAGCGCGGGAGCCCTTCGTGCTGGTGTTGCCGAAAGGGCACTCGCTCGCAAGCAAGCGTAAGGTTCTTTCAGCGGACGTCCAGAAGGAGCCGTTCCTGCCCTTGAGCCAAATCCATTGCGCGGGGCGGCAGATCAACGAGTTCATCCAATCCGCCGACGAGCGGCCCAAAGCGATGTTCGAGAGTGCCCAGATCGACACGATCTTGAAGCTTGTGAACAGTGGGCAGGGGGTCTCCTTGCTGCCGAAGATGGCGGTACTCGGCTCCTTGAGCGAAGGGCTTTGCTACCGGGAAATCTCTGACGCCAAGATCGGTCGCGATATTTCCATGGTCCATCATCCCGACCGCTATTTGAGCGATGCGGTGCGAAAGCTGATGACGCTGCTGGAAGCCTGTATCAACGATTTCGTGAAGGAACGTTGAAACGCTGGACTCGACAGCTAAAGTTTTCGCCACCACGTTTCCGCCATCGAAAAGCAATCTGACAATTCCAACACGGGTGGCCAGCCCGAGCGATTCATCCCAACTGAGCTTGATGGAGCCCGCTTGGACAAAACCGTGAAGCAGCATTTCCAACTTCCTTGGGGCAAGGCTCGGACTTGGATCGATACGGGCAAGGTTTTCATCGATGGGAACTGCGTTTCTGACCAGGCTTTTTCGGTCACGGCAGGTACGCGGATCGAGCTTCGCATGAGTCAGCCCAAGACCCGTCCGGAACCGCGGCTGGACCCGCAGTTGGTTGTGCATTTCGACGCAGAGGTAATTGTAGTAAACAAGCCCTCAGGCGTTATGACAGTGCCGCATCCGGAAAGCGATGAGGAGGAAACTCTCGATCGTCTCGCCCTCGAGTATTTACGAGCCAAAGACCCCAAGGCGGTTAGCAACAGGGCGAGCCTCGGAGTGGTGCATCGCATCGACAAGGATACGAGCGGACTGGTGGTATTTGCTCGGACCTACGCCGCCTTGAAGGCGCTTTCGGAGCAATTTCGAGCGCACTCCATCGAGCGCCGTTATTTGGCTTTGGTGCACGGACGGCCGAAAGCCCAGAGCATCGTGACCCGTATTGCTCGCGACGCTGGGGACGGCTTGCGAGGTTCGGTGCCGGAAGGTTCGGTCAACAAGATGGGTGAGGAACTAGGCCGCCATGCCGTGACGCATGTCGAAGTTTTGGAAAAGCTCGAAGGCTCGAGTTTAGTTGCTTGCCGTATTGAGACGGGCCGTACGCATCAGATCCGTATCCATCTCAGTGAGATTGGACATCCGATCATTGGCGAAAAGGTTTATGTGCGCGGATTTGCGGGCGAATTGATTCCTGCGGGCCGTACCATGTTGCACGCGGAGCGATTGGGGTTCATCCATCCAGGAAGCGGCGAGCCAGTATCTTGGACTGAGGCTCCGTCCAAGGATTTCCAGAAACTTCTGCGAGCATTGAAACGTGCTTAGCCTCGGGCAGCAGGTTCGATGTTGCCTGAAAGGCGCTCGATCTAACGGTCATCCCGCAGAGCAGTAAGGGTATTTTGTGAAAAGAATGAGGCGACGTGCGAATTAGCTCGCTGTTAGTCAGTTAATCGTCGTTGTCACAGTCTTTGTTTATGGGATCCCGTTTGGTTTAAGGGATTCCGAGGTGTTTTTCCGGTTTGGCGTCGCTGTTCGAATTACCCTTTTTTTTCGAATACAGTGATGCTCAAAATATAAGTTATGGAAATATACGTTGGAAACATCTCCTTCGACGCCTCTGAAGGCGATTTACAAGACGCATTCGAAGAATTCGGTGCAGTCTCACAGCTCAAGATCATCACTGATCGTGAGACTGGACGTTCGCGCGGTTTCGCGTTCGTGACAATGGACAACGCTGAAGAAGCGAACGCAGCGATCGAAGGTCTCAATGGCCGCGATATCGCGGGCCGTGAGCTTTCTGTTCGCGAAGCAACTCCACGCGCTCCTCGTAGCGGTGGCGGCGGTTTCGGCGGCGGCGGTCGTGGCCATGGTGGCGGCGGCGGTTACGGCGGCGGTGGCCGTGGTGGCAACGGTGGCGGCGGATACGGTGGCGGAGGTCGCGGTGGCGATCGTCGTGGCGGTGGCGGCGGATACAGCCGTGGTCGCTAAGCTCTGAGCTTACGCTAAAAAGACTTTCGAAGACTCCGTACCTAGTAGGGCGGAGTCTTTTTTGTGCTTAGTTCGGAACTCGATACTATGTCAGCGGGCGATGGTTCCAAGGTTTGCCGGCTGAGGTTCCGCGATGCGGGCGGCTACTCGCAATACAGCTTGCGGAGAGTAGCGATTAGAGTGGCGATCTCGGGGGAGTCGAGATGGTAGTAGATTGTTTGCTGCTCGCGGCGAGTGGATACGAGTGCGAGATCGCGCAGTTTCGCCAGGTGCTGGGAGAGCGCTGACTGGCTTAAATCAACTTCGACGCTGAGGTCGTTCACGCTGACTTCACCTTCACCCAAGCGGCAGAGAATTGCCAGACGCTTGGGATTGGCCATCGCCTTTAGCGTGCCTACTGCCCGCATAAGCGAGGCTATTTCTTTATCTGATGGCATGATTTCTTGAGACACTTGACTTAGGTTGCCGTCCGACGGTTGCAAGTAAATATTAGAGAACGCTAAAATAAAGCTTGTAATATTAGAAAAATCTAAATTAGTAAGGTCTCATGAATATCGACCGGATTGTTATCGCATTTGCAGGTACGCTGATCCTTGCGGGGGTTGCGTTGGGAGTTTGGCTGGACCCCTTATGGTTTATCCTGCCGGCCTTTGTGGGACTGAACATGTTTCAAGCTGCCTTCACGCGATTTTGCCCTTTAGCAATGCTTCTAAAGAAGGTGGGGGTTAAAAGCGGCTGCGCTTTCAAGTGATCTGATGAAGTCTCTTTTTCTCAATCTCGCCTTGGAGCGTTCTAAAACGGTTTTCACCGTTTCCGTGTTAGTCGCGGGGTTGCTGCTAGGGCTCGTTATTTGGCCGACGGTGTATCCGGAGAAGGCGTTGGGTCTTCATGCTGCCAAAGTCGATACAGATCCGGAGAATATGTTGCCGGCAGATGAACCCGCTCGTGTGACCCACAATCGCTTGAAGTTAGAGTTCGGTCTCAAAGACATGTTAGTGGTGGGGGTTACTGCGGACCAGGAGGCGAATGGAGTTTTCAATCCGAGAACGCTGCATGACGTATTCGACTTAGTAGAAGCGGCGGAGCAGATGTATTGGGAAAATGGTGACGGTGTGTCGGGCGTGGTTAGAGCTGACATCATCGCTCCATCGACTGTCGACGCCATCGAGCAGGCAGGGTTAGGAGTGGTCAGCTTTCGCTGGATGATGCCCGAGCCTCCCGAGACGGAGGAAGCCGCCTTGGCCATTGCTCGTACGGCGTCGAATCTTCCGATGTTCGCGAGTTCGATGGTCTCGGATGACGAAAAGGCTTTGGCCCTTTATTTTCCGCTGACCGAGAAGAGTGCCAGTTTCAAGGTAGCCAACGAATTGCGGGCTGTAATTGCCGGCTTCGGAGGCGAGGATCGCTATTACATTGCGGGTCTACCGGTGGCTCAGGACCAGTTCGGCAAGGAGATGTTCGTCCAGATGGCGATCTCGGCACCGGCGGCAATGGCGCTGATCTTTGTCCTTATGTGGCTGTTTTTCGGAAACCTGAAACTGGTCGTGTCTCCCATGATCGTAGCTATCTTGGCGGTGGTGGTTGCAATGGGACTGTTGGTCGTGACCGGCAATACGATTCACATCATGAGTTCGATGATCCCTATCTTCATCATGCCGATCGCGGTTTTGGATGCGGTGCACATCTTGTCGGACTTCTTTGATAAGTATCCAATTACTCGTGACAGAAAAACTGCAATTCGCGGAGTTCTCAGCGAGTTGTGGAGTCCGATGCTCTTTACGTCGATCACCACGAGCGTCGGTTTCGCCTCGCTAGCTTTGACTCCGATTCCTCCAGTTCAGGTGTTTGGTATATTCGTAGCGATCGGTACGCTTTTTGCCTGGTTGTTCACCGTTTTGCTGATTCCCGCCTACATCATGCTGCTGCCAGAGTCCTCGCTCGACGGATTCGGATCGGCCGATGCCAAGTCGGGACAAGAAAAAAGCTGGATGGCTATCCTTTTGAGGGTAGGGGGAAGATTCTCCTTCGGACGGGCAAAATTGGTGGTGTTAATGGCGGTCGGCCTGCTGGCCTTCTCTATAGTCGGTGTGACGCGCATCGTTATAAACGATAACCCGGTTAAGTGGTTTGAAGAGGACCACGAGATCCGGGTAGCGGATACGGAGATGAACGAGCGTCTGGCGGGGACCTACATGGCCTATCTAGCCTTTGAGGCCCCAGGCTTGGAACGGGAGAGTTTTACACTTCCCGTTCTGGACGCAGCGAAGGACCTGCCGGAACCCTCGCGTACGGCGCTGTCACAGCGTCTCGACGAGATCGACTACGGTACTTTCGATGAGAATCGTTTCCTCACACTGCAGGATTGGGTCCTAGATGCTCAGGAAAAAGTTGAGAGCGACAATGAGTGGGACGCATGGGAAAAGGTAAACCTCGCTCTTGAAAGCCACTGGGCGGCCGGTGCGTTTTTCAAAACACCGGAAGCCTTGGTCGAAATCGAAGCCTTGGAAGCGTTCATTTTGCAGAACGAGCACGTAGGGAAGGTCTTAGGCTTGCCGGAGATCGTTAAGACACTTCATCGCGAGCTTTTCGAAGGAGACGAGCTACGCTACCGAATTCCGGATTCCTCGAATGCGGTGGCGCAGAGTTTGATGACTTACGAAAGCAGCCATCGTCCCCGAGATCTTTGGCATTTCGTCACACCGGATTACCGCAAGACGGTTTTGTGGATACAGTTGAAGAGTGGAGACAATGTCGATATGAGCAACTTGCTCCAGAATGTAAATACATACCTAGCAGATTCGGAACTCAGTGCCAGTGCGAGGGCAGAATGGTTTGGCTTAACTTATATCAACGTAATCTGGCAGGAACAAATGGTAGCCGGAATGATGAAGGCGTTCCTCGGAAGCTTTGTAACTGTATTGGTTCTGATGATACTGTTGTTCCGCTCTTTCTGGTGGGGCTTGCTTTCCATGATTCCATTGGCGGTTACCATCACAGTTATCTATGGCATGCTCGGCTGGGTCGGAAAAGCGTATGATATGCCAGTCGCGGTCCTATCCTCCCTAAGCCTTGGTCTGGCGGTCGATTACGCGATCCATTTTATCGCTCGCTCCAGGGAAGCTTATGCCAAGGCAGGTAACTGGAAGGATGCAATGGACGAAGCTTTTGCTGAACCAGCACGTGCGATCGCCAGAAATATAATTGTTATTGGCCTGGGCTTCTCGCCCTTGCTGTTAGCTCCTTTGGTTCCCTACCAAACGGTCGGTGTATTGATCTCTTCGATACTCGTACTTGCAGGACTGACAACGTTGTTACTGCTTCCCGCCTTGATACGGCTGATCCCAGCTCTCGGGAAGGAATAGGTAAGTCAATTTAGGAAGGAATTATTATGAACAACAGAATGAAATCTTTAGCAATCGTGACCCTAGCTTTTCTAGTAGTATCCGCTTCGGCGATCGATGTAGATGAGATCGTGAGCAACGCCAGTAAGGCTGCCTACTACCAAGGAAAAGATGGCAAGGCGAAGCTGAGCATGACCATCACGGATGCTCAAGGGCGGGAACGTCAACGCGAGCTCACGATCTTACGTCGAAACAATGACGATGAATCTGGGGATCAAAAATTCTTCGTCTACTTCGAGCGTCCATCGGACGTGAAAGGTACCACGTTTCTCGTTTGGAAGCGAGCCGACGGAGATGACGAGCGTTGGCTATACTTGCCTGCACTCGATCTGGTGAAGCGAATCGCGGCTTCTGACGAGCGTACGAGTTTTGTGGGAGCCCACTATTTCTACGAAGATGTTTCGGGACGTCATGAAAGCATGGATACCCATGAGTTAGTCGAAGAAACTGTAGATTACTACGTTTTGAAGTCGACTCCGAGAGATTCTAAATTGGCCGAGTTCGCCTCATATAGATCTTGGATCCACAAGGGTACCTTCTTGGCGGTGAAGATAGAGTACGGTGACGAGCAAGGTGAAGTTTACCGTACCTACGAAGCTCTCGACGTGCAGCAGATCGACGGATACTACACCGTCGTCAAGGGACGTATGACAGATAACAGGATTGGTGGGTACACCACAGTCACGAACAGGGAGATCGAATACGGCATCGGTCTGGAGGATGGACTCTTCGACGAGCGAAGCTTGAGGAATCCACCGCGTCGCCAGTTGAAGTAGGAAGACTAGGGAGATGAAGCGGTTCAAAAGATTTCTAGTCACCTCGTCCTTGTGCACTTTAGCTGCTGTTGTGGCCGCCGAGCCACCAGCCTTGCCGGGAGGTTTGGGAGGGTCGCCGCTGTCCACTCCGCAGGTGCAGGTAACGACAGACAGCTTTTGGGACGAGGTCTCTGGATTTGCGGAGCTTAGAGGGGGTATTCGGCTAAGCTACGCTCCCGGATACGGCGATGAGAGCCTTGGCGAGGCTAGAGTGCAGCTGAAGACCGAAAGGGAAGTGGGAGCCGCCTTGATTGAGGCGAGTGTCGATTTCCTGGCGGACGGTACGACCAGCGAGCATAGTTTCGACTGGGAAAGCGGCAGAGGGCCAGTAGATATGAGGGCCCTGAGTCTTTCGTTTTCGCCGCTTCGCGACGTGGATGTGAAACTGGGAAGACAGGTTGCGACTTGGGGAGTCGGGGACTTGGTTTTCATCAACGATCTCTTCGCCAAAGATTGGAACTCGTTTCTCCTCGGTCGTGACTTGGAGTATTTGAAGGCACCCCAAGACTCAGTTCGGCTAGCGTACTTCAACGACATCGCTGACTTGGAAGTGATTTATTCCCCGCGATTCGAGTCGGATCGATTCATCGATGGAGACCGCTTAACCTTTTGGGATTCTATGTCGGGCCGGATTACAGCGAAAGCCCAGCCGATCGAAGTGGCGTCTCCGGGCGATGCCTTTGAAGCGAATGAGCTGCACCTGCGAGCTAGCCGCTTGCAGGGGCGGTACGAGTTGGCAGCGTATGGATACCTTGGGTACTGGAAAAGCCCAGCTGGATTCGATCAGTCGCTTGGGTTGTCGACCTTTCCTTCTTTGAATGTGTTTGGAGGATCGGCTCGCGGACCTTTAGGAAGAGGGATCGTGAGCGCGGAGTTTGGCAGCTACGACAGCAAATCAGACCCGACGGGAACGGAAGTAATGACGCGAAATAGCGAGTTGAGGCTATTACTAGGATACGAGCAAGAGATCGGCAAGGAGCTGACAGCTAGCGTGCAGTACTATGTTGAGCGCACGCGTGATGTTGGAGCTGCCGGGGGACTGGGAGATCGTGACCGCGAATTGTTTACCCTCCGCCTTAGAAAGCAGTTATGGCAGCAAACGCTTACGTTGAACGGTTTTGCGTTCCACAGCCCGTCTCAGAAAGATAACTACTTCCGTTTGAGCGCTAGCTGGAAAGCGAGCGACGCATGGCAATGGGACGTGGGGGCAAATCTATTTGGAGGCGATGAGCCGACCTTCTTCGGACAATTCCAAAATAGCTCCAGTGCCCACCTCTCGCTTAGGCGAATCTTCTGAGCTGAGAGCGAAGTTTAACGTCCGAGGTGCGGATCTTCCTCTTCGTTCTCGTCAGGTTCGATGAAGTGACTGGCATCGGGAAGATCCTTCTTCCAGTACATCATGAGGATGAAGCCTATGAGAGCACCGCCAATATGGGCAGTGTGGGCAATGCCTCCGCCGAAGATGCTGAAACCGGTGAGTTCTGAGAAAAGGTCGAACCCGACGATGGCTGGTACGAAATATTTGGCCTTAATGGGGACAGGGAGAAAGATGAGCATAATCTTCCCGTTAGGAAAGAGCACCGCGAAAGCGACTAAGATGCCGTAGAGGGCGCCGGACGCACCAAGCATGCTGCCGTTGTAGATCCCGTAGAAGGTGACAAGTTCCTCGATGGAGAGTCGCGAAGCTAGTTCGCTATTGGGCACGCGGGTGGCTAAGAAACTCTGTATGGATTCGGTGGAGACGTTGTAGGTCCCCAAGAAATCGATGTAAGTGCCGAACTCGTAGACGTTGAGTCCGGTATAGATCAAGCTCGCTCCAAGGCCGGCTACGAGATAGAACACGACGAAGCGCTTCGTGCCCCAGACCTGTTCGAGTAAACTACCGAACGTGAATACGCCGAACATGTTGAACAGGATGTGCGTCTCGTTTCCGTGCATGAACATGTGGCTCAGAAATTGCCAAATATGGAAGTCCGGCGAGTATGGGAAGTGCAAGGCGAGCAGGACATCGAGCGGATTGTCGACAAGGGGTTCGCCTGGTGCGGTGGCAGGAGCGAGCAGCCACTTGAGCGCAAACAATAGGATGTTGGCAGCGAGAAGGGCGACGACGGCGGGAGATTCTTTGAGTAGGCGTTTGATGCTTTGGGAATGTTCGAATCGGACGAACATTTAAAGTCGGAAATAGTCGATTCGGGAAGAGCTCTTCCCAAAGAGGCTGCGCATGGGTGGTGGGAGGAAGCTAAAGCTCCTGCTATTTCAACGAAATCGTAGCGAAACTAGGCTGAAAACGCGATTATTCGAGAATTGCTTAGACAAACGCTCGGCTGCGTCTACGGTGCCGCTGCGGGTCGCGGTCCTCAGGAAGCACTCTGGGTGGCCGACGACGCGAGAATACAAAAAAATATATATGTCAAAAGGAACAATTAAGTGGTTTGATCAGGAAAAGGGCTACGGCTTCATTCAGCAGAGTGAGGGCGGAGACGATCTTTTCGTACATCACTCCGAGACGGACGGCTACGCGCTCAATGAAGGTGATACCGTTGAATTCGAAATTGGAGAAGGCCGTAAGGGCCCTTGCGCCACTAAAGTACAGAAGGTCTAAGACCTTCGACTCGAGAATTCCAGTCCGCTCTAGCGGTAAGGCCTTGCGGCCATTGGGGGTTCTGAGAGTATTAAATTTTCGAATACTAAGGAACGAGAGAAGCTTCAGCTTCTCTCGTTTTTTTGGCTTATTGAATTCGCTCCCGTAAGAGCATTATGGGAGAGGCAGAGTAAGCGAGATGTGAGCTAGCGGAGCTTTTCGATGTCTTCGATGATCGCGTCGTTGTCGTCGTTTTCGGTTCGGATGAACAGTTCCTGCAGGCCCTTCGCGGTTTGGGTGACGGCTTTCAGTCCTCCTGGCTGCTTTCGCTGGATCTTGACGCTACCGGTTCGACTACCGCCGCCGAGTGACTTGCCGCCGTAGGAACGACCGATGATGACGCCGACCACGCCTGGCAAACCCTCGATTTTCTTGATGGTGTGCTGGCATTCCTTCGAGGTGCTTTGGTGTCGTCCGCGAGATGGCATCACGTCAGAGAGGTAAGCGAGGTCGAGTGAATTGTCTAGTTGCAGTTTCTGCGAATTTTCGGCGTGTTTGGGGAGAATTGCTATGTTTCAAGAGATAAAAACACTCGATCGAGTCGACTTTACTACCTGTATCCCATTCCGTATTACGGATCACAATTATGGTGACCATGTGGCCAACAACGTTTTTGTGGAATACCTGCACGAAGGCCGAGTGCAGTTTCTGGCGAATTGGGGCTACACCGAGAAGAATGTCGAAGGCGTGGGGCTGACCTTGTCGGAGCTCTGCGTGAAGTATACGCGGCAGGCGTTCTATCCGGATACGCTTCGTTTGGACATAACGATCACGAATCCGCGGCCCACGCGTTTTGACCTGTGTTATCGCGGCTACAACAAGCGCGATGAGCAGCTGCTGCTGGCGAAGACTGAAATGGCAGCAATCGACAAGACCACTGGACGGCCGACACGTTTGCCGGAGGTATTCTTTAAATCTTTTGGTCGAGAGTTGGCTTAGTCAGACCTCTCAGGCTTCGACCGCGGCAGGAGTGAGCCGCTCGAGTTGGTGGGATCTATGAAGAGGATAGCCAGGCACGCGATTGACACGAGGATCGAGCCCAAGAAATAGAGAGGATCCGCTAGGCAGAAGCTGGGGCGTATTGCGAAGGCGAATACGAGCCCGACGATTGCTCCGCCGAAGTGGGCGTCGTGCCCGATGTTGCCTACGTTTTTGCGCAGTCCCCAGAAAGAACCAATCAAGTAAATGAGTGCGAATACGTTGCCGGGGATGGCGATCGGGATGAAGAAGAGGCTCACGCCCGTGCCTGGCACGAGGAAGATTGTGGCGAAGATTACCCCGCTCACGCCACCAGAGGCTCCGAGTGCCGAGTATGAGTGATGCCGATGAAGAAAGAGCGAAAGCATGGAGCCGCCGATGACGGAAAAGAGGTACACGACCAGGAGTGTTTTCCATCCGTAGATGACTTCGATGGCGCTACCGAAAGAGTAGAAGGCGAAGAGATTGAACCCCGCGTGCATCCAATCCGCATGTATCAGTGCACTCGATAGGATGCGATCCCATTGGCCGTTAGCGAGGATCTCACGTGGCTTGAATAGCAAGCGTTGCAAGATCTCTGGCTTTGAAAAGGCGACTTGTGTGACGATGGCCGTGATGGCGCAGATAGCGAGGGTGACGGGTGCGGTCATGACTTGGGGGCTGGGTACTTTTTATGCGGCGTTTTTCTGAAGCAGAACATGACGCGCTATTATGGCGAGTGTGTAAGGGAATCTTAGAGCGGAACTCTTCGCTTGCCTAGGTACGGTGTCGAGGAGGATAGTTCCTTCGTGCCGAATTCTGTATTGCTTCTATTATTGACCGCCGCGTTTGCCTTAGCTGGCTGTCAGTCCACCGGAATGGACGGAGCGAATTTCACGCGTGCTAGGTTCTTTTTGGAATCGGTATCGAGCGATGGTTATTCAGCCGCTGTGACCCTGCCATTGAGTCGAGTCCAGATACCTGTCGAGAGCGAGGCGATCGTCTCGGAGTACGACTACCATTCAATAGAAGTTGTAGATGTAGACTTGGGACGATGCCTAGCATTTACCTTGAAACCACCCGCGGCTCGTGAGTTTTATCAGATCTCGGTGGCGAATCAGGGCAAGCGCTTGGTGCTCGTCGTAAATGGGGCACCGTTAGGAGTGCGTAAGATCGACGGACCCATCGCGAACGGGAAAATTTTTGTGTTCCTCGAGGTGAGCGATAAGAACCTCGAGGAGCTAGCAAAGAAATTGAAGGAATCTAATTTTGATATTCAAAAGAAGCTTAAGCGCTAATGCGTTTCTCTCATTGTTTGTATTTGCATGTTGGGGACATGCTCAAGAAGCAGCGAAGTTGGGTCCCTACTTTTGGCCGACGCCTAATCCCGGGTTCGTGCAGCATGGCGAGATGGAAGGGGTGTTGCAGCCTACGGTTTCTGGAAGAATCACGTCTGGCTTGTTCGGTTGCGTTAGAAATGGCGGCCATCGTTTTCATGAAGGTTTGGATCTACGCGCGACAGCTTGGGACCGCCGCAAGGAGGCAACAGATCCCATTTTCGCATTCTCGGAAGGGACCGTCCGTTACGTGAATTCCGTCGCTGGGAACAGTAGCTACGGGCGATATATCGTAATAGAACATCCGCAAATTGGCCCTGGGGTCGTGAGTCTCTACGCTCATTTGAGCGCCATTGAATCAGAGATCGAAGCAGGCGTATCCGTAGATGGGGGACAGGCTATCGCTGTTATGGGACGCAGCGCCGGCGGGTATTCAATACCGCGAAGTCGTGCCCACCTTCACTTCGAGCTGGGATTCTGGCTCGGACCAGATTTTCAGACGTGGTATGACCAGCAGCCGTACGATTCCAAAAACGAACATGGTTCCTACAACGGCATGAACATAGTGGGCGCAGATGTTTGGGCTCTCTGCGGAGCCTTGCGCAGGGGCGAGGCGGCTGATGCGTGGGAGTATTTGATGAGCGAACAAATAGCGGTGGAAGCTTTCGTACGGGATACGTCGATACCTGATTTGCTAAAAGTGAATCCGTATCTGATGCACAACGAAGTGATCCCTCCCGATCACGCTGGCTGGAGAGTAGAACTGACTTGGTACGGTCTTCCCACGCGTTTCAAGGCACTAACTGGCGCCGAGATGAAAGGATACGAGCACTGGCTGACTGTCGATGCTTTGCGGCCCGACTTGCTGGAAGGTAACCTTTGCCTCGATCTCGCTAAAGAAAACGCTTCTGGCGGAGTGGGGTCGAAGGTGAACAGTCTGATGAAGCGAATGTTCCTTAGGTGAGGGTCGGATCGGGGCTTTCGGGATCTTGCACCGTGGCTACGGGCTGAAGCCTAGCCCTGCGAGTGGACGCAAAAAACGTCGCCCCGTTTAGGGAGCGACGTTTTAGAAAATAGTTATCTAGAAGCTTAGGCTTCTGGCTTGGTCTTCTTGAGTCCGGAAACGCGGTCGCCAGTTTTCCACTCGCCACGCTTTTTTAGAAGCTCTACGCGCTCGAAGCGCTTGAGTACGTTTCTCTTGGCGCCGGTTGCGGCGTTGGACTTGTAGCTAGGATGCTGTGACATGGTCGAAAAAGGTTCCGGTTAAATGAAGCCGCGGAGGTTGCACACATCATTTGCCCATTTCAAGTACTTTTCTGAAACTTTTTCCGCTCGGCAGCAAACCCACTTCGGCGTGTCGTAGGGGTGGCGATCGTCTACAAAACTTTCCAGCTTTTCCAGCGAGGTTTCAAGTGCGTAGATCACGATGCGGAATTCCTCCTCTTTCTCGACCTTTCCTCGCCAGCGGTAGAGAGAAGTGACGGGGGAGTCGATTTGGACGCAGGCCGCGAGGCGGCTCTTAACGATGTCTTCGGCGAGGGATTCGGCCTCGGGCAGACGCGACACAGTGGTGAAGCAGACGTAAAGGTTATCGGATTTAGGCATTGTAACAGGGATGCTTAACTGTGATTCCAAGTGTCGCAGGGCGACATAGCCGTTGCGAAAGCCGGAATAAGCACTTGACCCACCTTGGCAGCAAGGTAAAAGGGCGGATTCCATTAATAAGGAGGCAGCTTTGAGAGAAGATTATATTAAAGAAGCACGCAAGGTCATCAAGGACCCAAACATTCTGATTAACGTCGTTTCACGCCGCGTTAAACAGCTTCGCCATGGCAATCGCCCGCTGGTAGAATCGCTGGAGAAGCTAAATCCCGAGGATATCGCCCTGCGCGAGATCATCGAGGGCAAGATCAGTTACGAGCTCGCCGAGTAGCAAACCGACGGCGGCGGGCGTGCATGTGCTCGCGCAAGACTTCGACAGAGCGCGGTAGACATTGTCCGCCGCGCCCTTTTTATATCCGGACGACGATAATAACCTGAGATGGCAGGCAAGAACAAAAAAGGCGGCAAGGGCTCGAGCCCGCAAGATATCCGCAACTCCAAGGTGCGCCGCGACTACGAAGTCGAGGACACCTTCGAGGCAGGCATCGTTTTGACCGGCACCGAGGTGAAGTCGATCCGAGCCGGTAAAGCGCAGATATCCGATGGCTTCTGTCGATTTCACAAAGGTGAATTCTTCATTTATGGGATACACATCGACGAGTACGCGTTCGGAAACATCAACAACCACGTGGTGCGTCGCGAGCGGAAGCTGCTGCTCAAGAAGTCGGAGCTTAAGAAGATCGAACGCGCTTTGGAAGCTGGCGGCAAGGCGGCTATCCCTACGCGAATGTATTTCAAGGAGGCATTAATAAAGGTCGAGGTCGGCATCTGTACGGGCAAAAAGCTCTTTGACAAGAGAGAGGACCTGAAAAAGAAAGCGCAGATGCTAGACATCGATCGTACGATGAAGGCGTTTCGCGTCCGCTAGCTTTTATTGAGACACAGCCTTTTTCGAAAATCGTCCTATGCCATCCCTTTCACGCGTAGTTTGCAAAGTCCCCGGAAGCACCTCCAATTGCGGTTCGGGATTCGATACCTTGGGTATGGCAGTGGCCCTTTTCAACGAGGTTTCCGTTGAGCGGGCCGAATGCGTTGGCGACGAAGCATTCGGGCCGGACATTTTTCCATTGAGCGAAATGGCTCGAGAGACGGTGGCCTGCTTTTTCTCGGAAAGCGGTGTGGCAACCTTTGAAGTTAGAATCCGGATACGCGGCGATGTTCCGCAAGCGCGTGGACTGGGGTCCAGCGTCACAGTTCGCGGCGGCATTCTGGGCGGACTCTCAAAATTGTCCGGCGCAGACTGGGACAAGGAGAAGCTGGTGGAGGTGATCACCGAGCTCGAGGGACATCCTGATAATGCTAGCGCCTCGATTTTGGGCGGCTTTACAGTATCCCGTTTTCTCGACAGCCCTGCGAAAGTCGAAGCGGTCAACAAGATAGAAGTGGGAGAGGACCTTCGTTTAGTGGTGGTGTCTCCAGAGTTTGAGGTTCTCACATCCGCTTCGCGTGGAGTTTTGCCCGAATCCCTCGGTTTCGCGAAAGTTGTCTCCAGCATTAACAGTGTTTCCTGCGTGGTGGCTGCGTTGGCTTCGGGCCAATACGAAGGGCTTTCCAACGCTGTGCATGACAGCGTGCACGAGCCGTACCGACTTAAAAATATTCCGGGCGCCGCCGCGGCGATCGCTGCTGGTATCGAGGCAGGAGCTTACACGGGTTGGCTGAGCGGGAGTGGCTCCAGTGTGCTTTGCGCTTGTTCAGTGGATACAGCGGAAGCTGTGATGGGGGCGATGCGTGTGGCATTTAGCGAAGTTGGGCTTGAAAGCGTTGGTCGCGATTTGAGCGCCGACAATACCGGACTTCAGATTTCCCACAGTGAGTAAGCCGTTGCTTCACGTCGTTCTCTTCCAGCCGGAGATTCCTCAAAACACGGGGAACATCGGCCGCACCTGCGCGATCACGGAATCCCGGCTACACCTGATTCATCCCCTTGGCTTTGCGATTAAGGACAAGCACTTGAAGCGTTCTGGTATGGACTACTGGAAGTCGCTCGACGTGCATCATCACGAGAATTGGGAAGGCTTCAAAGGGAGTGAAGCAGGGCCCAAGCGTTTGTTTCTGTTCACGACCAAATCGAGCCAACCGTATTGGGACATTCAATACGAAGAGGGCGATGGTTTGCTTTTCGGCAATGAAGGCTACGGCGCTCCTGATTGGTTACACGATGAAATCGGTGAAGATCGGCGTCTGAAGATTCCGCATTATAACGACAGCCTGCGTTCCTTGAACTTGGCGACCTCTGCTGGGGTCGCGGTATTTGAGGTGATGCGGCAATTGCGAGGAAGTCCTTAGCCATGAGTTCCGCGAAGGTCCTGATCTTGATGACCTCGCCGCTCGACAAGATTGTTCACGCACTGAGGGTTGTCGAATCGATCAAACTCCAACATCCCGAGTTAGAGTTCACGTGGGTAGTGCGTCGCTTTTACGAGCCCTTGGTGGCGTCTTTTGATTTCGTTGACCGAACTATCGTTTTTCGTCGAAGCGAGGCGTTGGCGAGTTTTGCCAGTTTGCTTCGTGAGATTAGGCAGGACCACTACGATTTCGTTCTCGATTTCGAGGGGTATGCTAGAACGGGAGCAATGTGTTTCTTCGCGAAGGGCGGTCGCAAGATTGGCCTGCGTTCAGCTCGAGAGGGTGCTTCGATCTGTTACGGCGAGGTGATTTCCAAATTGTCTGACGAAAGGCGACACCTAGTGGAGCGCTTCCAGGATTTTGGTTCTATCTTCGGCCTGAAGCCGGTGTTGAGCGAAGCTTTGTCGCTATCCCAAGGCGGGAGGTTGCCTGATTTGGTTCGGGGAATGTTTGAGGATGCTAGGCAGGTCGTCTGTCTTTTTCCAGGCAGGTTTAAAACGGAGCGGGCATGGTCAGGGATGTCGGATCTGGCCGCTCGAATGGTGGCGAATCACGAGGATCTTGAGGTCTTGGTCTTGGGAGTTGTTCCTCATGTATTGAGCGAACCACTACCGGATAGGGTGCATGATTTGCAGGGCCAGTTCTCTTGGGGCGAGCTCTGCCGGATCTTGGCGAGTTCGAGCTTGGTGGTGGCCAATGACAATGGGCCGGCCCAGCTGGCCGGCGCTTTGGGTGCAACAAACCTTACGCTTTACAGCTTCGTTTCGCCTGAGGTTCGCGGGACCTATCCAGTAGGAGCCGTTGCCAATGCTGCGTTGAAGGCCCCGCAGGGGGAAGTAAGCCTGCTCGAGTGCGATACGGTTTTCGCTGAGGTGGAAAAGCTCCTTGCCCTCTGAGCTGGCTTGACTCTGAGGTCAGGAGGCCAATAAGGCGTGGTCTCGTTTTTTGAATAGATTAGCCTTTTCTTAAAGCGAAGTTCTCAGCCCTATCGAAGATGATCGACCCGAAACTCCTCAGAGAAAACCCAGACGCAGTTCGCGCGGGAATCGCTAAAAAGCACATCAAGTGCGACCTCGACGCTATTCTTGCGCTCGACGAGAAGCGTCGTGCCCTTATCTCCGAAGCCGAATCGCTTCGCGCGAAGCAAAAGGCGGCCAACAACGACATGGCCAAGCTCCCCAAAGGCAGTCCAGAATTTATCGCCAAGGTGCAAGAAATGAAGGCGGTCTCTGCTGAGGTGAAGGCGAAGGATGCCGAGCTTAGCGAAGCCGAGGCGGAGTGGGGCGAGAGCGTGCTCAACATTCCTAATTTGCCCGATGAAAGTGTACCGGAAGGACGCGACGAGTCGGAGAATGTGGTGGTGCGCGAGGTTGGCGAAATACCCGCCGATGCCGATTACCAGACGGCCCATTACGATATCGAATGGATAGAGCAAATCCTCGACTTGCGCCGTGGTGCCAAGGTGAGCGGAGCAGGCTTCCCCTTTTTCGTTGGCGATGGAGCGAAGCTGGCCCGCGGCCTAATCAACTTTTTCCTCAACGAAGGCAGCGATGCTGGGTTCCAGGAGATTGGCGTACCGTTTCTGGTAAATGCCGAAAGCGCAACAGCGACGGGACAGCTACCTGACAAGGAAGGGCAGATGTACCAAACGGTGGAGGATGGCCTGTATGCGATCCCGACCGCTGAGGTTCCTTTGACTAATTTCTTCCGCGATGAAATCTTAGACGAAGCTGATTTGCCGATATACCGTTGCGGCCACTCCGCCTGTTTCCGTCGCGAAGCCGGAAGCCATGGCAAGGAAGTTCGGGGTCTTAATCGCGTTCACCAATTTGACAAGGTAGAACTGCTCAAATGGGTTAAGCCCGAGAGCAGCATGGACGAGTTGGAGTCGCTGCGCGGATACGCGGAAAGCCTGCTCGAGAAACTAGGTTTGCCCTTCCGTACTCTGCTGATGTGCGGTGGGGACATGGGGTTCACCAACTGCAAGCAATACGATCTCGAGGTTTATGCAGCCGGTCAGAAGCGTTGGTTGGAAGTTTCGAGCTGCAGCAACTTTGGGTCCTTCCAAGCTCGCCGGGCTCGTATCCGCTATCGCAATGCGGAAACGGGAAAGCCCGAAATCCTGCATACGCTCAATGGCTCGGGCCTCGCTGTGCCGCGAGTGTTTGTGGCGATCATCGAAAACGGCTTGCAAGAAGACGGACGTATCCGCCTTCCGGAGGTTCTGGTGCCTTACGTCGGCAAGCAGTTTATCGAAAAACTCTAAATCGGAGAGAGGCTGGTATTGGATTGGGAAGAGGCAGCTCGTCGTCTAGAGTCGAGAATAGATCTCTCCCGATTTCCTCGAGGTGTCGGGGTTAAGCTCGATGCGCTTGAGCGGCTATACGTTGCTTGCTCAGGGGGTGCGGATTCCGTCTTTGCACTACTCCTGCTGCGCTTTTATCTTCGAGACCAGGAGTGGGGCGGACGACTCAGTGTCCTGCATTTCGATCACGACTTGAGGAAAGAAGAGTCTGCAGCCGACGCGACTTTCGTGAAGGAACTGTGTTCTGCTTTAAATATTCCCTTTTTGCATGCGAAGGCGAATTGGGTCGATGGAATCGAAAATGTGAACGAAGCGCTCGCTCGCGAGGCTCGGCTGTCGTTTTTCAGGGCGACCACAGGTTCTAATGATGAGGTCGCGGCATATATCGTAACTGGGCACCACGGAGACGACGTGGTCGAGTCGATACTGATGCGTCTGTCGCGCGGAGCGGGAGTTAGGGGTATCTGCGCGCCAAGGGAGATATCGGAGGCAGGTGGCGGTTTGTTTTTCTTGCGGCCCTTGCTAGATTGGGGACGCGAGGAGATCAAGGATACCCTTCGGGCGGCAAAAGTCCCTTGGCGAGAAGACCAGAGCAATTCTTCGGATGCAAACTACCGAGCCCGCCTGCGGAAGCTAGCGGTTCCCTCGTGGCAGCGTGCCGCAGATCGCCCGTTGCTGGCGAGCGTTGGCAGCAGTCGCCGATTACTCGAAGAGGATTCGGACGCTTTGGACTATGCAGCGAGGTTTTTTTGGTCGCAGTGCTGGGAGGAGTCCGAATCCGCCTTGAGGCGTCCTGGCCTCAAGGCTCTACCGGTCGGCTTGCAGCGTCGGGTGCTGGCACTTTTGCCCGGAGGTGACGCAGTTTCGTCGGATGCGATGTCCGTGGCCCTCAACGCGATCGAAACAGGCGAAAAACTGAAGTTGGAGGTTGGGACCGGGTTTTTTTACGAATTTACTGAAAATTGGCTTTCTTTGCGGAAGGAAGGAAGTTGGGAAGCCGCCACCTGGCTGCCGTTTTGCCTTCCGCTTGGGGCGCGAGCGTACCTTCCTGACGGGGCCCGGCTGTCTTTTGAGCAGGTGACGATGAGCGAAGAACTCCAAGAAAAAGTGCGTTCTGGAGGTAACGACGACACGAGAATCGTGTACTTAGATGCAGGAGGGAACTCTTGTGGTAGAGTGCAGGTCCGTACGAGAGCTCCTGGAGACGCATTCAAGCCGCTCGGTAAATCGTCGCCAAAGAAGCTGAAGAATTTGTTCATTGACCGTAAGATTGACCGAAAGGATAGGGACTGCTTGCCAGTTTTCGTTAGCGAGAAGTTTGGAATCCTTTGGGTGCCTGGATTTCCGCCGATTGCCGACAAGAAACTCGGTTTTAACTGTGAAACCGCCTTGCGATTGACTTACGATAGATGAGACTCAACCTACACGCCTCCATTAGAATTTAATGCCCGATAAAAATAGTTCCAACCGGCGCGGCCCCATGAAAGGTGGGCCTGAGCGTTTTCAACCCAAGGTTATCATATTCTGGGTGGTCCTCATCGCATTGATGCTGATCATCTGGCAAAACTCTACCGAGACCGGCGAAGTCGAAACGCTACCGGTAACCAAGGTGATCGAAATGACCCAGCAAGGACGCGTTCTTGCTGGCAAAATTGCTCCTATGCCGAATGGAGGCATGGATTGGTACGAGATTGGAGGTACGATTGCGACTCCGGTCACGAATGACTTGGGAGATGAGGTGATCGCCAACAAGGGATTCATCGCCAAGGGACGGCTCTCTGAGTCGAACTACGAAATACTGCAATCGAGCGGTGTCTTCAAGGAAACCAGCCCAAACACCTTTCTGCCGCAATTGCTCGCTGGCATCATTCCGTTTCTGCTGGTCATCGGGTTACTCTACTTCCTCTTCGTCCGTCAGCTCCGAATGGCTGGCAAGGGTGCTCTCAGCTTCGGCAAGAGCAAAGCAAAGCTGCTGACCCGCGACAAGGACAAGATCACCTTCGCGAACGTTGCTGGCTGCGACGAAGCCAAAGAGGAGGTCAGCGAAGTTATCGATTTTCTGAAGGACCCAAAACGTTTTCAACGTATGGGCGGTAAGATCCCTAAGGGCATTTTGATGGTGGGGCCTCCAGGTACCGGCAAGACCTTGCTCGCAAAGGCGGTGGCTGGCGAAGCGGACGTTCCATTCTTTTCGATCAGTGGTTCCGATTTCGTGGAAATGTTTGTGGGTGTAGGCGCAAGCCGCGTTCGTGACATGTTTGAGCAAGGACGCAAGAGCGCTCCCTGTTTGATATTCGTAGACGAAATTGACGCTGTTGGTCGCCAGCGTGGCGCTGGACTTGGCGGAGGAAACGACGAGCGTGAGCAGACTTTGAACTCTTTGCTTGTGGAGATGGACGGTTTTGACACGACCGAGGGCGTAATTATCATCGCTGCGACCAACCGTGCCGACGTGCTCGATAAGGCCTTGCTCCGTCCCGGACGATTCGACCGTCAGGTTGTTGTCGGACTCCCGGATCTGCGTGGCCGCGAAGAGATTCTCAAGGTGCATGCCAAAAAGATCCGCTTGAGCGAAGAGGTTGACCTTTCTGCGATCGCTCGTGTCACCCCTGGTTTTGCTGGTGCAGATCTCGCTAACCTTCTCAATGAAGGAGCGCTTACCGCGGCTCGCAAGGCTAAGGATAAGGTCGAATCGATCGACATGGATGAAGCCCGAGACAAAATTTCATTCGGCCGCGAACGCCGTCGTGTCGTAGACGAGGATGATCTGAAGTCTACGGCTTACCATGAGGCGGGACACGCTATGATTCGAGTTCTTCTTACCGATAGGGATGTTCGCCTACACAAGGTCACGATTCTCCCGCGCGGGGGAACTCTTGGCATGGCAATGATGGCCCCTACCAAGGATAGCTTAGGAATGTCCAAGAAGCAGCTTGAGGACTACATAGCAGTTTGTATGGGCGGTCGCCTCGCAGAGGAGATTATCACCGGCGATTACAGCACGGGTGCTGTGGCGGATATTTCGCAGGCGACGAAGTCGGCTCGGGACATGGTTTGCAGATACGGTATGAGCAAGCTGGGACCTATCTCGTTTGGCGAAAATCAAGATCAAGTATTCCTCGGTCGCGACATCAACCGCACGCAGGATCACAGCGAAAGCACTGCCGAGCAGATCGATGAGGCGGTGAGCGAGATCATTCACGAACAATTCGAACGTGCTCGGAAAATGATCGAGGAACGTAAGGAAGCGTTGGTTACAATTGCTGAAGCCTTGCTCCAATACGAAACTATCGACGGCAAGCATGTAGAAGAAATTCTAGAGCATGGAGAAATTCGCTCTGATGTCATTTCCTCCAAGACGGAACTCGATGAAAAGCGTGAAGCCGAGAAGAAGGCCAACGAGAAGTCAGTGAAGAAGAAGTCGAAGGAGGATGTCGCTCCACCGGCCGTGGACGGAGCTCCATCGATTGCCTAGACGAATCGATCACATCATTAAATTTAATCAGACAGCGGCGAGGTTATCGTCGCTGTCTTTTTCGTTATGAAAGTCTCTCCTCATGTCCCTCAAGTTCTCTCAGCTCGGCACCCGTCAAACGGAATCTGATATTGCTCGCCTGATGACGGCCGCCTTGCAGCGTCCGGAATTGCTGAGCCTCGCTGCCGGTTTCACTGATGATCGAACTCTCCCTCTGGCCGAACTAACCGAAGTTGCGGTTAGCCTATGTGAAGAAGGCGATCGATCGGTTCTACAATATGGAGCCAATCAAGGGAGCCAGAAGTTGAGGAAACTGATGACGGGACGCCTGGAGGCTCAGGACCATGCAGGTTGGTCATACGATCTCGAGTGTTCTTTCATAAGTAATGGATCCCAACAGGCTCTCTATCTCGCAGTGCAAACTCTCTGCGATCCGGGTGATATCGTGTTGGTCGAGCAACCGACTTATTTTGTTTTCTTGGAGATGCTTCGCGGCTTGGGTGTTGAAGCGATTTCGATGCCAATGCTACGCAATGGAGACGTTGATAAGGCAGGTCTCTCCAACGTTTTAGAAGCGTACGCCGCGGCTGGTAATTTGGATCGAGTCAAAGCAGTGTATTTAGTGAGCTACTACGCTAATCCCAGCGGCCACAGCGTATCAAGGGAGTGCAAAAGCTCGCTCTTAGCACTTCTAGGGAAGTTCGATGGCACGATTGCTCTGTTCGAAGATGCCGCGTATCGGGAGCTCTTCTACGCTAAGCCATTCGAGGCGGAAAGCTCTCTTGCTTTGGCAGGCGAGGGGAATGATGTTCCGATTTTCTATTCGACGACACTCACAAAGCCTTTCGCCACCGGACTAAAGGTAGGCTTTGGTTATTGCACGCACGGTGATTGGCTCGATCGGATGATGGCAGTAAAGGGGCAGCAGGATTTTGGAACGGCCAACTACAACCAAGCGTTGCTCGCGAAATCACTGGAGACCGGGCTTTTCGATAGGCATCTTGGAGTTTTGCGAAAGTCTTATTTGGAAAAGATTGAGACATTACATATTCATTTGGCGGATACGCTATTGGCTCAAGGCTGGTCTTGGACTCTGCCAGAGGGAGGACTTTATCTCTGGTTAATGGCCCCCGGCGACATGGAAACGGGCTTTGACTCAGAGCTTCACCAAGCAGCCATCGAAGCGGGCGTCTTGTACGTTCCGGGAGAGCTGTGTAACGCGGGACGAAGCCCACGTAATTGGGCGCGTTTGAGTTTTGGCGTCCTCGGACTCGAAGATCTCAAGAAAGCTGCAGATCGATTTTGTTTTGCCGTTAAACACACAACGGCCATGAAAATTTCATGAAAACACTATTGACTGATAATCGAATTTTGGAAATCAACCTTTAATCCCTCTTAACTTTACTAAGATATGCAAGATTACTCAGTAACGCACTTGAAGCAGCTCGAAAGCGAAGCGATCTACATCCTTCGCGAGACCGCCGCCCAGTTCGAGCGTCCCGTGCTCATGTTCTCCGGAGGCAAGGACTCCATCGTGATGACGCATCTTGCGGCGAAGGCCTTCTGGCCGGCCAAGATCCCTTTCCCCCTTCTGCACGTGGACACCGGGCACAATTTCCCCGAGACCCTCGTCTACCGCGACGACCTGGTGGAGAAGCTGGGCGCGAACCTGATCGTAGCTTCGGTGGAGGAAGCGATCAAGGACGGTCGCGTGGTCGAGGAGAAGGGAGCGAACGCTTCCCGCAACATGCTGCAGATCCAGACCCTGCTCGACGCCCTCGAGGAGGGCCAGTACGACGCGGCCATGGGGGGAGCCCGCCGCGACGAGGAGAAGGCTCGCGCCAAGGAGCGCTTCTTCTCCCATCGCGACGAGTTCGGCCAGTGGGACCCCAAGAACCAGCGCCCCGAGCTTTGGAACATCTTCAACGGCCGCATGGCCCAAGGGGAGCACTTCCGCGTCTTCCCGCTCTCCAACTGGACCGAGATGGACGTGTGGCAGTACATGAAGGCGGAAAGCATCGAACTGCCCAGCCTCTACTACGCCCACGAGCGCGACATAGTGGTCCGCAACGGAACGATCCTAGCGGTCTCCGAATTCGTCCAGCCGCGCGACGGCGAGACGGTCGAGAGGAAGCAGATCCGCTTCCGCACCATGGGCGACGCGACCATCACCGGCGCGGTCGAGTCCGGCGCTGACACCATGGAGAAGATCATCGAGGAGGTCGCGGCGGCCCGCCAGACCGAGCGCGGCAACCGCGCCGACGACAAGCGAAGCGAAAGCGCCATGGAAGACCGCAAGAAGGCGGGCTACTTTTGATCCGCTGCGGCGCAACCGAACCTTAACTACAGATTTCACAAATACTATGAGCACTGAAAACAGCTCTCCGGAAGAAGGCTACCTCGACATGGACCTGCTCCGCTTCACGACCGCCGGCTCGGTCGACGACGGAAAGTCCACCCTTATCGGGCGCCTCATGTACGACTCCAAGGCGATCTTCGAGGACCAGCTCGAGTCCATCGAGAACACCAGCAAGCAGCGCGGCGACGAGCACGTGAACCTGGCCCTCCTCACCGACGGCCTGCGCTCCGAGCGCGAGCAGGGCATCACCATCGACGTGGCCTACCGCTACTTCGCCACCCCGCGCCGCAAGTTCATCATCGCCGACACTCCCGGCCACATCCAGTACACCCGCAACATGGTGACGGGAGCCTCGACGGCCAACCTGGCCATCATCCTGGTGGACGCCCGCAAGGGGGTCATCGAGCAGACCTGCCGCCACTCGTTCATCGCGAACCTGCTGCGGATCCAGCACGTGGTGATCGCGGTCAACAAGATGGACCTGGTCGACTGGTCGGAAGCGACCTTCAAGAAGATCCGCGAGGAGTTCCAGAAGTTCGCCTCGCGCCTTGAGAACATCGTGGAGGTCTCCTTCATCCCGATCAGCGCCCTGAAGGGCGACAACGTGGTGGACCAGTCCAAGAACATGGACTGGTACAAGGGGCCGACCCTCCTCTACCACCTCGAGACGCTGTACGTCGGCCCGGACGCCAACCATGTGGACTCGCGCCTGCCGGTCCAGTGGGTGATCCGCCCCCACAGCGACGAGTACCACGACTTCCGCGGCTACGCGGGGCGCATCGCCGGCGGGGTCTTCAAGCCCGGCGACGACGTGGTGGTCTATCCCTCCGGCTTCGAGGCGAAGGTCAAGGCCTTGCACACGGCGGAAGGCGAGCTCGCGGAGGCCTACTCGCCGTTGAGCGTCGCGATGACGCTGGACCGCGAGATCGACATCAGCCGCGGCGACATGATCGGCAAGCCCAACAACCCGCCCACGGTCGGGCAGGACATCGACGCCATGGTGTGCTGGTTCTCCGACAAGCCCCTCAACCCGAAGGGCAAGTTCCTGATCCGCCATTGCTCCAAGGAGGCGAAGGCCCTGGTTCGCGAGGTCAAGTACAAGGTGGACATCAACACCCTGCACAAGATCGAGGGCGACAACGAGTTCACGCTCAACGACATCGGGCGCATCACCATCCGCACCGCCTCGCCGCTTTGCTACGACAGCTACAAGCGCAACCGCGTGACGGGCTCCTTCATCCTGGTGGACGCCTTCACCAACGAGACAGTCGCCGCAGGCATGATACGGTAGTCGCTCCTCAAATCGGTTTTTATCACGCAGCGTTCCCTTTGTGGGAACGCTGCCTTTTTCGTTTCAGGGGATCCCCTAGAGAGTATTCTTGTTTACTAAGTCTTTACAGGTGGAGACTTAAAATTAATGTAAACCCTATGCAAAAAGCTGACGAACACCCGTTGTCGATAGACGAAATCGCCGCTCGCTTGAAATGTTCGCGGGGTTGGGTGCAGCTGTCGATCGATGCAGGATGTCCCGTCAACGCCGACGGACGAGTGAGCATTCGAGATTTCATGCTGTTTCAGCTGACAAACATCCAAAAGATTCGCTCGCTAGCTGGACTGCCTGAGATTGAAACGCCCGGAACAAATAAAGATCTACGTCTTAACGTGAAGGCGATCCTGACGACACAACTTGAATGGTTGCAAATTCGCTCGACGCGAAGCGCTGTGAAGACGGCTGCCAAGCTTGTTTGCGATCGAATTAATGCCGTCTAGTCGGCAATCTCTCTGCTCTGGCCGGTGGTGGCTTGGATTCCTGTCTGCATATGGCAGCGGGCAACGGGTCAGGCCCCTTGGAGGCGAAACAAGATACCTATCTCTGCCTTCAATCCGGCGGAGGTAGTTCTTGTTGTCTTCTTAAATTCACAAAGCGTTCTAGGTTTTGTGGTTGTGAACTCTTCGAAGCTGGATACGGTAACGATAGGAAGTCGTTGATTCCAAATACGCTTAGAGAATATCATGCAAAAGAAAGCAATTGCCGTAATTATGGGAGGTGGTCGTGGCTCTCGCCTCTATCCGCTCACGAAGGAGCGCTGCAAACCTGCGGTGCCATTAGCTGGGAAGTACCGATTGGTCGATATTCCCATCAGCAACTGCCTTAACTCGGGCATAAATAACATCTACCTGCTCACGCAGTTCAACACGGCTTCGTTGCATCGGCATATCCAGGAAACGTATCGGTTCGATCCTTTCGCTGGTGGTACCGTCGACATACTCTCAGCAGAACAGACGGAAAAAGGTGATAGCTGGTACCAAGGCACCGCGGATGCCGTTCGCCAGAACATCCATCACTTTACCAACAGCGAGTATGATTACGTGATTATCCTCTCGGGAGACCAGCTCTACCGAATGGATTACGACAAGATCATCGCTGAGCACATAAAGAACGATGCTGAAGTCACGGTCGCTGCTATTCCGTTTCCTGCTGATAATTGCAAGGGGCTTGGTCTAATGCGCGTTTCTGCATCCTTGGAGATTACGGAGTTCGTAGAAAAGCCGACCGACCCTAACGTTATTGAAGGTCTCAAGATCCCGGAAAACATAGCTGGAACGTTGAAGACGGGCAACGCTAAGGAATGCTGTTTGGCATCGATGGGGATTTACGTTTTCAACCGCAAGACCATGATCGACGCGCTTGACAATTCGATGACGGATTTCGGCAAAGAGGTCATTCCATCATTGCTCGGTTCCTCTAAGCTGAGGGCTTCAATCTTTGAAGGGTACTGGGAGGACATCGGAACCGTTAAGGCTTTTTTCGATGCAAACCTTCAACTTGCGGATCCGATGCCGCAGTTCAATTTCTTCTCTCGTGGCCGACCGATTTTCACGCGTGCTCGGTACCTTCCTGCGAGCAAGATCAACCGCTGCTCCATCAATCATGTGATCATTGGCGATGGATGTATCATTACGGACTCTTACCTCAAGCGTTGCGTGATTGGCATTCGCTCGGTTCTGCGCGAAGGCACTCGACTCGAGAACGTCATCATGATGGGAGCGGATGAATTCGAGAGCGCCGATGATCGCCGCCAAAATAAGGAACTCGGCCGCCCCGATGTTGGGGTGGGGCTCAACTGTGAGATCAAAAACGCTATCATCGATAAGGGTGCTCGAATCGGGGACAACGTGAAGCTGAATCCCGAAGGTAAACCCGATATGTTTGAGAAAAATGGAGTGTTCGTTCGGGACGGAGTGGTGATTGTCACCAAAAATACCAGCGTCCCATCCAACACCGTTTTTTAACCCAACTTATTCCGATGAAGATTCTCGTTTGCATTGATGGCTCTCAGTATTCGCAAAGTTGCTGCGAATATGCAGCTTGGGCCGCACATCGAATGAAGGCGTCGATCGACATCGTCTATGTCACTGATCTGCGGCAATTCGAAATCCCATTCGTCGCCGATCTCAGCGGCAGCCTCGGACTGCAGCCTTACCAGTCGATCATGGGAGAGCTGCAGCAATTGGAGGAGCAGAAAGCGACGCTCGTTCTAGAGCGTGCGGAGACAATAGTGCGGAATGCTGGTTACGAAGGAGAGATATCGCGTATCCACAAAACGGGGTTCCTTGTCGATTCACTTAGCGAGTTAGAAGAGTCGGCGGAACTTATTGTAATCGGAAAGCGTGGAGAGAATGCGAACTTTGCGGCGGAGCATCTCGGTTCTACCATGGAACGCGTAGTTCGGGCCTCGACCAAGCCCTGTTTGGTCGCATCCCGATCTTTCCAACCGGTGGACAAAGTGCTCTTAGCGTATGAAAACGTACAGAGCTGCAATGCTGCCATAGACTATTTTTGCAATTCGATCTGCTTTTCCGACATTGAGCTTCATCTTGTCAGCGTTTCAAAGAAAGACGACGAATCAGGTGTACTAAACGAGTTGAAAGCGTCGGAAGACCGATTGCGCTCAGCTGGGTTGAAAGTAACCTGTCAAATGCTGCATGGAGCAGTAGCTCCGGAATTGTCGGAATACGCGAAAGACATGGGCATTGGTATGCTCGCAATGGGTGCATATGGTCATTCGAAGATCCGCCATCTCATTATTGGCAGCACGACGACAGAAATACTTCGCGACTGCCGATTGCCGACGCTGCTCTTTCGTTAGGTCTGGCCGAGTTCTTGTGCCTGCATTTGCATTTGCATGGTTTTTGCAATTGTTTGCGAGCGAGGCTCTGATTCGATGAACACGGGAATGCGAAACCAAATACGATACTGGCTACTTGCTTTGGCGGGAGTCGCATTGATCGCAGTCCCATTGTGGTTAACTGTATCGAGCCCCATTGCCTGGCCCACAGATCCTCCTCAAGGCGGAGTCGTGACGGAACAATCCCTTGCGGTATCGGAAGAGTGGAGGCTTTCTCCGCCCAGCATGCTGAGCATCGGGATTGGTTCGTTACTGGCTGCCTTTGGAATGTATTGTTCCGTCAACTACGCCCGACAGCTCGAACGAGACATCGATTGCTTAAAGACGAGCTTACAAGGCGAAGGGACTCAAGGCAGCTCGGTTTCCAAAGAGTTGCAAAACCCGCTCTTGCGCGATCTTGAGAGAGCGTTCGAAAGTAGAATGGAGTCTTTCGATGACTGGATAGAGAGACTCAATAATGACCGTACAGAAGCTCTGGCGGAGCTGGAGAGGTCTCGGTTCTCGTTTCTGGAGAGGTTATCCGAGAACTCGGATACAACGCATTCCGCAGTATTGCTCAGTGCTAGGAAAGGGGACTTTCTAGCCACCATGTCCCACGAGATCAGGACTCCGATGAATGGAGTCTTAGCGGTGGCCGATGATTTATTGAGCTACGATTTCGGACGAGAAATCCAAGAAAAGATCGAAATGATTAAACTGTCAGGCGAGTCCTTAGTAAGGATCCTTGATGACGTACTCGACTTCTCGAAGATCGAAGCAGGAAAGCTTGATGTGAAGTTGCAGTCCTTCGATTTTATCTTCGCTTGCACCGCCACTCACTCACTTTTCAAAGCGCGAGCTAAAGAGAAGGGTTTGCGCTACGAGCTAGTAATAGCACCTGATGTTCCTCAGTTCGTTCTAGGCGACTCGGTTCGCGTAAGGCAGGTTGTCGCGAATCTGTTGAGTAATGCACTCAAGTTTACAGATGAGGGCGGAGTCTCTTTGACTATCGCGATGCAAGATCGAGATCGGGAGGGCTTGCTCTTATCGGTGGTTGATTCCGGTATGGGCATCGACCCAAAGTCCTTCGAGCGAATGTTTGAAGCTTTCAGCCAAGCGGAATCCGGGTTGGAGGAGAAGGGAACAGGCCTAGGTCTGGCGATATCCAAGCGTCTTGCTTCTTTGATGGACGGCGAGCTGACTTACGAGCGAAATATGCCTTCTGGATCTGTATTCGAATTTTGGATTCCCTATTTCGCTGGAAGTCCGGTGGCCGAGGAATTGGATCTCTCGAGGACTACCGAGGTCGTGGAAAATGCTCGGATATTGATCGTCGAAGACAACCGTATCAACCAACACGTTATCGAGTCACTCTTGGAGCGTGCAACGCATGAGGTACACGTGGCATCAAATGGGCTGGAAGCTTTGGAGCGAGTCGAGGAAATCGACTTCGACCTAATCTTTATGGATTGTCTGATGCCAAAGTTGAATGGATTTGAAACAGCAAAGCGGATACGAGCATTTCCAGCTGATCATATGAATCGTGGGACGCCAATAATCGCCTTAACGGCGAACGCTTTTGCTCACGATCGGGATTTGTGTTTCGAAGCTGGAATGAATGATTTTCTAGCGAAACCAGTCAAAAAAGAGACGCTCCTTGGTGCAGTGAATTATTACTGCCGGGCCAAGCAGGTCTGAGATGATTTAAACCTTATCTCGCTCGAGCTGTTAGAGCAGTGGCAAGCGAACAAAGGAAATTTGGTTGACCAAGCTGTCGTAGAGCCGTGGCTTTTCCATCGGCTGAACTTTTATTAGGTCGATTATCGAGGCATTGAGTTCAGCGAGCTCTTCTTCTGCGAGCGTCATTTCTGAGCTAAGGTTGGCGAGTTCGCAACGGTAGCTGAGCCAGTCGGCCTTAAATTGCAGGGCATGGTATTGTCCGCTTACTTCTTTCTCGATCTTGCGGCAGTCCTTGTTGGAGAAGCCGCCCTCGAGGAGTTCGCTAATTCGCATAATCTGAGCTTGTTCTACCCAAGTGAGCTTCTCTGCTTCGACTCCAGTGAGAAGGCAACGGAGGCGCATGAGTGAGTCAGAGAGCTCCTTCTTCTTGGTTCTCAGAGCGAGTCGCACGGATTTGTGGCTCCAATTGTTGAGAATTCTGGAAGCTAGGAGGAAGCGTCCCTCGTGGCTCAGCTTGTTTATAGAGTCATGGGGAGCCGCGAACCTGGGTTTAGACGAGGCTTGATAGCGCTCCAGACGGACCTGAAGGAAGCGTTCGAAATCTGAGACCCGGCGGGTGTATGGAAGGTACCGCCAGCAGTCGGCAAGGACGTTTTTGATCTCGAAATGCCTCTCGGACTTGTCGGTCAGTCCGGCGAGATAGAGGTACTCGGAGACGAAGTTTGAGTACGAAGAAGTGGCCTGCACGTAGGCATGAACGTTGCCAGTTGCCGCTTTTCGGAGGAGTGAGCGCGTGAGGCGGCGCTCAGGAGAGAAGGAGCCCTGCGACAAGCGCGGGACCCTGAACTTTTTGAGAGTCATGCTACTAAGGTGGATCGGTGGTCGGGTGGGAGGACGGTAAAAAGGCTGTGGGGCGTAGCCTAGTCTTCGTCGGAGCCTCTCGCGATCGTCGCTCGACAATCGGAAGTGACTCGAAGCCAAATTTCTCGAATATCGAAGAGTCGAATTCGAGCATGTTTCGCGTAGAGAGAAACGGATTCGATTTGTAGGGAGTCAAATTCGGACAGCATGCCAAGCGCGGTGTTAAGGGACACCATGCCGCGCTTGAAGTAGGCGATCGCCAAGGCGAAGTCTTCCATATCCAATGCGGTTACGGCGAGCAATCCGTAGTAGTCTGATTCTGTAAGTGAAGTCTGGTAAGAAAGTGCTTTCGCCGCGTCTACCGCCTCTGGCGTTAGGGCTACACGCCGCCCCCATTGCTCTACGAGCCACCCATGCAGTGCTTTGCTGGAGACGAAGAGGGGATGACGGTGAAGCGTATAGGGAGCCTCGGATTGAGGCAGGGCTTCGTCTTCCTGCTCAACATTCTCTGCGCGCGGTTGCCAGCCCATGTAGAGGGCAACCTCGTCGAGCCGGTTAGAACTGCGGATCAATTTGCTGTAAATTGCTTGGTACTTTCTGACTTCGTCAGATTCAGACTGGAGGTATTGCTCCCAGTTGAATTCGTTCCAAGTGGATTCCCAGCTCTCTTCCCACTCGTTGTTAGGATTCGCGTCGCTCTCGTAGTTTCCCATTCGGTTCGTTGACAGGCTTTTTAAAAAAGACGCCGAAACGTAAGAATGGCATTTCTCGGATGCAACTTAATATTGGTAGTTATTATTCCCAATGCGTTATTAACAAAATTGTCGATACGCGGTTTTGGTTTGGATGCTTAATTTTCGCTGGTATCTTCCGTTTATGACTGTTTATTAGGGGCTTATGAATGATCCGGATTCGATTTTCTATCTGACGGCCTACTTTTCTGGTCATGTTCAAGGGGTGGGTTTTCGGTACTCAACTGCTCAGCTCGCCAAGGGATATGAGGTGACGGGTTTTGTAAAAAACTTAGCCGACGGACGAGTAGAGCTGGAAATTGAGGGAGACAAGAAAGAGTGTCGACAGATGTTAGCAAGCGTCGATGACGAACTCGACGCTTACATCCGCAAAACAGAAACCTCTGAAGGAGTGCGTCCCAAGCGTTTTACCACCTTTAGGATCGCTTAGTTTTGAAACCATTTCCTCAAGCCATCCAGCTCTCCGAGCTGACAAAGGACTTCCCCCTGATGGAGAAGGGGCACTACCTGAGAGCGGTAGACAAGTTGACGCTCAACATACCTGAGGGCTCTGTATTCGGACTTCTCGGCCCAAATGGTTCGGGCAAGAGCACGACCATTCGCATGTTGTTGGGATTGTCCGAGCCATCAAGTGGCGGGATTCAGATCTTCGGCGGGTCCGCAAAGGATCCAGCAGTACGGAGGCGGATTGGCTACTTACCGGACGCACCCTACTATCACAAGTTTCTCACGGGTCGTGAGCTTCTTCGCTTTTTCGGCCGCTTGCTCGGAATCCCCAAAACAGATCTGGAACGGCAGTCTTTTGCGCTTCTGTCCCAATTTGGCTTGGCAGATGCGATTGATCGGAAGCTCGGAGCCTACTCGAAGGGTATGCTGCAGCGCTTAGGCTTTGCCCAGGCGATGTTGGGTGATCCTGAAATATTGATTCTAGATGAGCCGACTGCCGGAGTGGACCCGGTGGGGGCGTCGGAAGTCGGAGTCTTCGTGCGTAGTCTTCGAGAGCGAGGAAAGACGGTTTTATTGTGCTCTCATTTGCTGACGCAGGTGCAAGGCTTGTGTGATGCGGTCGGTATTATGAACAGAGGTCGTTTGTTGGCGGCTGGAAGTATTGAGACGTTGTTGCCTGGAGGAGGAAATTCTCGACTAGCAATCGATGGTTTAACGGAGTCGGATCTTAACGAGATCGCTCGGTTGGCGGAGAGCAAAGGCGGTAGGGCCTTTTCTATCGGAGATGATTTGGAGGATATCTTTCGAAAACTCGTCATTGCAGACGACAAAAGCGGAGGAGCTCCGTGAAAGGTGCTTGGAGTAGAATTGCGGCGATAGCGGGCAACACTTATCGGGAAGCGATCCGTATGCGTCTGTTTTTACTGCTAGCGGTGAGCGGTGTTGTTTCCCTTGCAGGTGGGCTGTATTTTCAGGAGTTCAATCTCGGTAGCTCGGAGCTTCGTTTCATCGCGGACTTTGGTTTTGGGGCCATGACCTTGCTAGGCTCGATCGTCACCGTAGTGGCGACTGTCCAGCTCCTTTTTGGTGAAATAGAGCACCGTACCATTTTGCCTATTCTCTCCAAACCGGTTCGCAGAGGGGAGTTTCTCGTCGGCAAATTGCTGGGCGCTTGGTTGACGATTTGCTCCTTTGTAGCAATTCTCACTGTGGCCTTGCTCCTTGCTCTGTTTATTCGCGAGCAGCAGTTGCCTGAATTGACAGACGAGACTTTGGGAGCGGATCATTCTGTGAGCTATCTCGGAGTTCTGGTCTTTGCGGGTGTTCAGTGCTTTCGCCTGATGGTTCTTGCTAGCATCACCGCCTTTTTCTCGGGATACGCGAGCTCTTCGATGTTTGCGGTTTTCATGGGTTTTTTCGTTTGGGTCATCGGCCAACTGAGAGGCTCGCTTGTTGCTCAATGGGGCGAGGGGTTCGGTCAAAGCGTGCTCAAATTGCTCACGCTCCTCATTCCTGATTTAAGAGTCTTTGACCTCGGTACCCAAGTTATTGAAGGAGCCGGCGTCGCTCCGATTTCCATAGCAGGGCTTGTTTGCTATGCATTGGTTTACACTGTGTTATACGGAAGTTTGGCAGCCCTTGTCTTGAAGCACCGTGAATTTTAAGCTTCGCCTTTTTTGCATTTGGTTTTGCACGTCGCTTCTAGTCGGCCTGTTGACGCAACCTTTGCGTCGATCAACTCAAACTCTTACGGGCAAGCAGGCAGAGGAATCTTTGGTTTCCTTGTCGGTAGGACTAGGCCAAGGGATCACGTTGGCAGCTTTGGGGGGATATCGTAACATCGCGGCTAACTTGGTTTGGGTCAGCATGTACGGAGACTGGCGGTACCGGCTGAAGTCGGAAGTCGCGCAGAAAATGATGCTGGCCGTTTCCCTCAATCCAGACTCGATCTATTTTTGGATCGATGGCTCCCGCATTTTGGCCAACGACATGCCGGTCTGGCAGGTGGGAGACGAGTTGATGAATACCCTTTTCACAACTCCAGAGGGATTGGAAATTCGTAAAAAGTACGGCGAACAGGCGCTGGCGTTTCTAGACAAAGCGCCGGAGCGACTATCGCAGGAGGTTCCTATCTTGGTGGAGAAGGCCGCCATTAGCTGGCGGCGCTTGGAAGACTTCGATCGAGCTTTAGCTTATTTCAAACAGGCAGTCGCCATCGAATCCGTACCGAACCACATCTGTCGCGTTTATGCGGAGGTCCTAGTCAAGAACGGTCAGGTTAGAGAAGCTTACGAGTATCTGAAAAGCCATTACGCGACGCTTTCCGACGATGATCACACGGCTCTGAAACCCTTTGTCTCTAAACGTATCGAAGAATTGAAGGGGAAACTCGACGCCGGTTCGTGAGGTGCATTCTCTTGGCTTGCCCTCTAGCTGGCTTACTGGAGTATTTGGGCAGACTATGGACGAAAATCTACATCCCATTTCCGACAGATTACTCACGCAAACTGACCGCGAGGTTTCGCTGGGACAAAAAGGGAAGGTTGTCTGGCTTTGCGGGCTCTCGGGTTCCGGAAAGAGTACGTTGGCGATCGCCCTGGAGAAGACCCTCCATCAAAAGGGAAAACACGTGTACGTCTTGGATGGAGACAATATTCGCACCGGTCTTAATGCAGGCTTGGGTTTCTCTGATGACGATCGGCGAGAAAACATCCGGCGTATTGCGGAGGTTTCAAAGCTCTTTGCCGACGCGGGGATGGTTACGCTCAACTCCTTCATCACGCCAACCGAGGAGTTAAGAAAAATGGCGAGGGAAATCATCGGCAAAGATAACTTGGTTGAAGTTTACGTGAAGGCATCTTTCGAAACCTGCAAGGAACGGGATGTGAAGGGACTCTATGCGAAAATGGAAAAAGGGCTTGTGCCTAATTTCACCGGAAAGGACTCGGGGTTCGAGGAGCCGAAGGTTACCGATCTCGTCATCGAGACAGAGTCCCAAACGGTAGAGGAGTCGCTACAAACGCTTGTCGATTTTGTTTCCCCTCGAGTAGAACGTGCCGAATAACCGACGCTCATGCCGCTGATCCTGCTGAAACTTGCCAAGTGGCTCCTAGGCAAGGGGATTGTCTTGGCGGTGGTGGCGGGGCTGGCGGTTGGCGTATTCGCTTTTTGGATGTTTGTCGAAAAGAGCTATAGTTCGGAAGGGAACCGAGTTTCGGAGCTCGCAGATCTTCAGGAGCGGGCGACCGAAGTATATGCAGAACTCGAATCCGCCCATACTCGACTGATCGAGCTTGGCGAGGATATCGAAGAAACGCGTAAGCGCATCGCGGCGGCCAATCAAGTGATCGAATACTTCGACGGGATTCTAAATCGTATCGAAAGACTGATTACGATGAGCTCAGCTGAGCGTGCGGAGAGCGAACGAAAGCTGCAAAAGGCGAAGGCTGAAAAGGCTTCGCTGCTGGAAGATAGAAAGGTCTTTGTGAACGAACAGTCTCAGTTGCGCGTAAACCGCATTTCGTACAGCGAGGAAGCGAAGTCGCTAGAGTCTCGAATCGGTGCCTTAGAAGGTGAGAGTTCCAGTTTTGTCGAGCACCTAGAAAAGGCGTGGCTGACAATGAAGCCCTACTTGGTCGTAGCTTTGGTCGCTGCCATTTTCGTTCCGATCGCTTGGAAACTCTTCGCCTTTTTCATATGGGCGCCGCTCCTATCGCTTGCTGGGCCGATCCGTCTCGTCAACAAGGCTCTACCAGCTGGAAGCCTAGGTGATGGTGGAGTCTCGGCAAAAATTCGTCTCGCTGAGGGAGAACGTATTTGGGTGAAGGAATCCTACCTGCAGGCTTCTGATGAGAGTTTACGCCGGAAGACTCGGTTCATCTTAGATTGGAAGATTCCAGCCACGTGCTTGGCAGCGGGACTGGTGGAGATGGTGGAATTGACAGCTCCGGAGGGTGGCGCGGGACAAGTGACGGTATCACCACAGCGAAGAGCCGAGCTGGAGGTCGCAGTTGTCGAAATTCCAGAAGGCGGGCAAATGGTAGTCCGCCCTAGTAGCATCGCTGGCTTAGTGTCGCGAAAAGGATCGCCAGTTCGGATCGAGCGACGCTGGAGGCTGTTTCACCCGCAAGCGTGGCTAACGTTTCAATTTCGATACTTCGTTTTCCAAGGCGACTGCTCTTTGATTGTATCGGGAATCCGAGGTGTGCGGTTTGAAAGAATGGATACGGAAAGGAACCAAGGGCGTAGATCCAATCAAATCGCAACCATCGGCTTTTCTCCAGATCTTGGATACGGTGTCGTGCGAGCGGAGACTTTTTGGGGGTATTTTCGAGGTTTCAATCCACTCTTCGACGACGTGTTTCGAGGACGAGGCGCTTTCTTGTGCCAAGAGATCTCAGCGGAAGAAGCGACGGAGGCATCCCGCTTTTGGAAGGGCGTCTGGAGTGGTTTGTTGAAAGTGTTAGGCGTTTAGGCGCACTAATAGCTGGGGACAGCTTAATTGCTTTGAAGCGGTGGTGTGTTGCCGCTTCATTGTAGCAGCTTTACGCTCCGCCATTTCTTCACCCTGTTTGCCAATGAAAATTTCAAATTCAAAACTCACTCGAAACATTCTGGTCGCGATGGTCATAGGCCTGGTCTTTGGCATTGCCTTGAACTTCTTCGGCTTGCAGGAGAACGCATTTATGAGGGATCAGATTCTCAACGGAGCTCTCGGGGTGGTGGGTGATATCTTTATCCGGTCCCTAAAGCTGCTTGTTGTACCTTTAGTCTTCGTCTCTCTAGTCTGTGGAACCGCAGCGATGGATGACGTAAGAAAACTGGGCAAGATCGGGCTAAAGACGGTTGGCTTGTACATGGTGACCACTTGCATAGCGATAACCATCGCGATGCTCCTAGCTTTCGTTTTCAAACCAGGTATCGGTGTAAATCCAACTGGCACGGAAGACTATGTGGCTACGGAAGCGCCGAGGATTTGGCAAGTGATCACGGATATGTTCCCCACAAATCCGGTGAGTGCGATGGCGGAGGGAAATATGCTGCAAATCATCGTGTTTGCGATTTTGTTCGGTCTTGCAATGGTAGTATCCGGAAAATCAGGACAACGGGTCTTGAACTTCTTTTCGGATCTAAACGAAATCATCCTTAACCTTGTATTGGTGCTAATGTTGATCGCCCCGTTCGGCGTTTTCGCAAAGATTACCATTGTTTTTGCGGACCAGGGCTTTGCCGCCATTATTGAATTAGGGAAGTACTTTCTTTTGGTGATCCTTGCTCTCCTAATCCACGCTGTAGTTGTATACCCGGTACTTTTGAAAGTCATGAGCGGTCTGAATCCGATTCAGTTCCTCAAGAATTTCTATAAGGTTCAAATTTTCGCTTTCAGCACTGCAAGTAGCAACGCGACTTTGCCCGTAACTCTCGAAACAGCGGAGAAGAAGCTCGGCGTTAATAACTCAACCGCTTCGTTTACAATCCCTCTTGGAGCGACGATCAATATGGATGGCACTGCAATCATGCAGGGAGTCGCAACCGTGTTTATTGCTCAGTTGTCGGGAATTGATCTCAGCTTGAGTCAAATACTGATGGTTGTCGTCACTGCCACTCTGGCATCCATTGGCACGGCCGGCGTCCCTGGAGTTGGTCTTATCATGCTGGCCATGGTTTTGAATCAGGTCGGCTTACCTGTGGAAAAAATTAGCTTGATTGTAGGGATAGATCGTTTGCTCGACATGCTACGAACTGCGGTGAATGTGACGGGCGACGCGGCGGTCACTTGCATTGTCGCAAAGAGCGAAGGTCAGCTCGATGAGGATCGCTTCAATTCAGATCCAGATGCAGTTTCCTGATCAACGGATTCGTTGACGCTGCGATGGGGTTGTTTAAGCTCAATTCAGACTACAAGCCGACGGGAGACCAGCCTGCGGCTATCGATGCGTTGCTAAGTTCGCTGCGTGCCGGCAACAAGTACCAGACGCTCTTGGGGGTGACCGGATCCGGGAAGACCTTTTCCATGGCGAACCTGATCGCTGACTTGGATCGGCCAGCGTTGATTATTTCTCACAACAAGACGTTGGCGGCTCAGCTGTACTCGGAGTTCAAGCGCTTCTTTCCAGAAAATGCGGTCGAGTATTTCGTTAGCTACTACGATTACTACCAGCCCGAGGCTTACGTTCCCTCTTCGGATACTTACATAGAGAAGGACTCATCTATTAATGATGAAATTGATCGTCTTCGCATATCAACTACGAGCAGCCTGATAAGTCGCCGCGACGTAATCGTGATCGCCAGTGTATCTTGTATCTACGGACTGGGCTCGCCGGACGATTTTAAGGAATTGATGATTCCTCTGCGCGTTGGAGACGAATATGGCCGCGACAACATGCTCAATGGCTTGGTGGAGATTTTGTACGAGCGAAATGATATCAACCTAGAGCGAGGCCGATTCCGAGTTCGAGGCGATGTGGTGGACGTGATGCCCGCCTATTTAGAGAAGGGATTACGGGTTGAATTTTGGGGAGATGAGGTTGAGCGAATCTCGGAATTTGACCCGCTAACTGGAAACGTAATCCAGGAGCTGGACCGTTTCGATCTGTATCCAGCAAACCAGTTCGTTACGACGAAGGAGAAGATGGAGCGTGCAGTGGATGTGATAAAGTCCGAGCTCAAGGAGAGAGTAGCGGATTTCGAATCAAAAGGACAGTTGCTCGAAGCGCAGCGAATTTCCATGCGCACCAACTACGACTTGGAAATGATGCAAGAGGTCGGATTTTGTAACGGAATCGAAAATTACTCCATGCACCTGTCAGGGCGAAGGGCGGGGGAACGACCCTTTTGTCTAATCGACTTTTTCCAGAAGGATTTTCTGACCTTCGTTGACGAAAGCCATGTAACGATACCTCAAGTTGGTGCTATGTATGCGGGGGACCGTTCGCGCAAGACGACTCTGGTCGAGCATGGATTCCGTCTGCCCTCGGCCCTCGAGAATCGGCCAATGAATTTCCAGGAGTTCATGGAAGTTACTGGGCAGACTATTTATGTGACTGCGACACCGGCGAAGTTTGAGAAGGAAAAAAGCGAGGTCATCGCGGAGCAAGTCATCCGTCCGACGGGACTGCTTGATCCAGTCATCACAATTCGCTCTACGAAGGGACAGGTTGAGGATTTGGTTGCCGAGATTCGAAAAGCGATCGAAGCAGGAGAACGCGTTCTTGTTACTACATTGACCAAGCGTTTGAGCGAAGACATCACCGCTTACCTCCGTGAGAAAAGTATCAGTGTTGAGTACTTACACTCCGATATCGACGCTCTAGAGCGAGTTGAAATATTACGACGGCTGAGGGCAGGCCGATTCGACGTTTTGGTTGGTATCAACCTTTTACGAGAGGGATTGGACCTGCCTGAAGTCGCTCTCGTGGCTATTCTCGATGCAGACAAGGAAGGCTTTCTCCGTAGTGAGACCAGCTTGGTGCAAACTGCTGGCAGAGCGGCTAGACACGAGAAAGGACGCGTTATCTTCTACGCTGACGTCATTACAGATTCGATACGCCGGACGATGGAAACGACTGATTACCGTCGGTCCAAGCAAATTGAGTATAACCAGGCCCATGGAATTGTGCCAAAAAGTGTTAACCGCGGAGATCAGGAGAGCTTGCGTGAACTTCAGGAAGAAGAAGCTGCAGTGATGTCTATGGTCGGTGAAGACGACGACGTGCAAGCTGTCATTGACGAGTTAACGATCGAAATGGATGAGGCTGCTGCGAAACTTGAGTTCGAAAAGGCGGCCTTGCTGAGAGACCAGATTGACTCCTTGAAATCGGGAGGAGCTACGACACAGTCATCTAAATCTGGATACGGTCGCAAAAGGCGTCGCTAAGGGGGATTGAACCGACTGCGGCGGACTAGGTGGAAATTCTCGCTCCAGAAATCAGTTCACAAAAAAGCGGAGGCCGAAGCCTCCGCTGAAATTTTGACTAAGAACAAATTGTAATAATCGAGACCTAGAGGCCTTGAGACGCGATGTAGACCTTGCGGACTTGGTCGAGGTAGCGACCGATGTGGTCCTGTGGATCGATGACCTGTACGCGCTCGAGCAACGGGATCGCCTTGCCGAAACGTTCGCGAGATACGAAGGAACGTGCCCAAGAGATGAGAGCCCGCGTTTCCCATTCACGAACCTTGGTGGCGCGCTCGAAGTAGAGGTCAGCACGTGAGTAGCCATCGGTAGTTCCCTTGCCTGAGTTGAACTCTGCGAGCAGAAGGAGGGCTTGGCCGTCCATCGGGTCGCGTTCGATGAGTTCTTCGAGTGTGGGGATAACCTTCTCGCCGCCGCCGGTAGCAAGCCCGATCTGGGCTTCGAGTCGTAGGATCGAGAGCTTGTTGTCGTCGGACAACTTATCCGCGAAACTGGATTCGATGTCGGAGATAACCTGGACCGCTTGATCGTAGGTACCGCGAGCGGTCATCGTTTCCGCGACCGATACGTAAACGTCTGGGTCCTGCTCAGGGTCCTTTTGGATTGCACGCTGGAAGTAGGTGAGGGCGAGATCGTTGAGACTCCGCGACATGTAGATGTTGCCCATGAAGATGAGCGACTCAGGTGTCGACTTACCGAGGCGATCGACGATTTCCTGGATGGCGACAGCGGTTTCTGCGTCTTCAAGTCCGAGGTACGCATTTGCCGCGCTTGACCAGAGGATATCGTTTTCCGGATCATCGATTAGGATCTGCTCGAGCACCGCGATACCTTCCTCGTATTTACGCTGCTGGAGAAGTGACTTTGCGAGTCCGACCTGCCAATCCTTGACGTTTGGATCCAGGACGATTGCTTCACGGTAAGCTGTTTCTGCGGAGAAATATTTGCCGGTGTTGACGTAGCAAAGTCCAAGTAGACCCATAGTGGTGGTGTCCTTAGCTCCTAGTTCAATCGCTTTAGTAAAGTCCTTTAAGGCGGCTTCGTATCGGCCTTCCTTTACCTTCATGATCGCTCCGTTGCGAACTGCGCGAAGGAAGCTAGGATGCTTCTTGGCGGCGCTGTCGTAGTACTTGATCGCGTTCTTCAGGTCGCCTTTCTCAGCGTAGAAGTTGGCTGCGATGAAGTCGAAAGCTGCGGTTGCTTCTGGATCGGCTGAAAGTGCGTTGAGGATAGTGCTCAGTGCCATATCCTTGTCTCCATTTTCTTGGAGAAGAGTCAGCACCTGCTTTACGATTACTTGTTCCTCTTCTTCGAGGTCAGGTTCTGTCTTGGCTAGCACACCGTAAGAAGCCGCGAAGCTTTTTGCGATGTGGGGTTGGTTCCAGAACTCTGCGTCTGTCTTGAACTGCGCTGACAGCGACGCTGCGCCGGCCAGGCAGAGAATGCCTGTGGCGGCTATTTTGATTGTTTTGCTGCTAATCATTTTAACTGCTTTTCTTTAAATATTGATGGTTGGTTTTATTCGGATACGGCTTTCATGGTCACCTGTGGGGCTCCGCCGGATTCAGCTTCGTCCATCACTGCGACGACGAGGTACATGGGGGCGTTGGGCTCCACGTTTACCGTGATCGGGTGTTCATCTTGGCGCATCGCGGGCTGGACGATGCCGCGAACGGCTCCCAGTCCCACGTCTCGGTCTTTGTAAATAACCTCGCCATTGGCGCGAACGAGGAAGCTCACGAGCTCCTTATCTTCGTCATTTTGGGGATTGCTGGTCGGGTCTGGCGTGTTAGCGGCCAGACCAGACTCGTCAACAAACACCGTCGTGACGATAAAGAAGATCAGGAGAATGAATACCATGTCGATCAACGGGGAAATGTTGATGTCCGTTGTATCGTCGCCCGAGTTTAAGTTTCTGCGGTTTCTCATTTCTCTTCCGGTCTATTTCACTGTTGAAACGTAGATGCGGCGGGCCTTGGCCAGCTTACACTCGTCCACGAGACGGACAACCGTCCCGGCGTTTGCGTTCTGATCCGCTTGGATAATTACTGGGAATTCTTCGTTGCCTGCGAGAACTCTGCGAACTTGGGAGCGAATGCCTCCGAGCCCGTAGTCTCTACCGCCGTAGAAGATGTTGTTCTGGTCCGTTACGGCGATCAGAATTACGTTCTTCGGCAGGTCGAGGGAGTTGATGGCGCTTGGCTTTTCGATATCCACGCCTGGCTCTTTTACGAAAACAGTAGTTACTATGAAGAAGATCAGAAGAATGAACACCATATCGATCAGCGGGGAGATGTTGATATCATCAGCTGCTTCACCCGCAGAACGGGCTCTCTTATTTTTCATCATGGTCGTTTAATTCCTTCTGGTTGATTCCTGGTGTTTCTAGGCGATCGCGACGGGCGAACCGCCAGAAAATGAACTCAGGTCAGATTGATCTTCTACCTCTGGCTGTTGAGACCGTTTACGAAGGCCACGGAAGCTTGTTCCATTTCTCCGAGTTTGCCCTTGGCGATGCGTGTGAGCAGCGCTTGGCAAAGAAGACATGGGATCGCGACGATCAGACCATACTCGGTGGTAATAAGAGCCACGGAGATACCGGTCGAAAGGGTAGCTGGATCGCCAGTACCGAATACCGTGATCGCCTTGAACGTGTCGATCATACCTGTAACCGTACCCAGAAGGCCGAGGAGCGGCGAGGCTGCTGCAGTGAGGGCGATGAAGGCAATGAAGCGTTCAAGCTTCGGCTGAGCAGCGAGAAGGCGTTCGTAGAGAACTTCTTCAAGAAGTTCTTTGTCCTGGTCAGCGTGTTCGACGCCAGCGACGAGAAGATCACCGAAAGGACCGTCAACAGAGTTAGCCGCTTCAAGAGCTTGCTGCTTGTTGCCGGAGTTGAGGCTGTCGAGGATACGCTGAAGCGTGCCTGCTTTCGGGCTCTTGACAGACTTGATCTCGAAGAACTTGAGAACGGATAATAGAATCGCTACAAAGAACATGCCGAGTAGTGGGATCATAACTACGCCACCCTTTTTGATGTGCTCGATGAGGGTTTCATCTACCAGAGCGAGCTTGAGCGCATCGCCTTCGGTCGGGTCAACTGGGAGCATGCCTGACTTATTGGCAGTGAGGTTTGCGATGGTCGCGATCACATCCTCGGGAACGCCACGGTTGACGACTAGCGGGTAGCCGATGTTGGTGTGGTCACCCTCTGCGAAGCCTACGTTTTCGCCACCGTCGCCGAAGTAGGCGAAAGGACCTGCGAGTACGAAGGTGCCGCTGACTTGAACGCCGTTCTTCCCAAGAGCGTCACCCTCGATGGTGGTACCACCCATGATGTTGCGGATGCGCTCGAGTGAGGCATTTACGACCTCGAGCTGAGCGGTGAATTTCTCGGAGTCGCTAGCGCTTTCGTTTTCCGCGAGGTGTTCTGCTTCGTCAGCGATTTCCTTGTATTCCTGAAGTTCCGCGGCGTGGATGCGAGTGGAGAACTGCTTGACGTAAGCAGCCATCGTGTTGCGGAGGTAGACATTCTGGTCGCTGTGCAACTTAACTTTATTGCGGAGATCGCTGAGGGAAAGGTCGCGATTGTCGCGGACGGACTTCTTCTCGTCGCGTTCTTTACGAGCTTCGAGTACTTCGCTCTCGAGACGAGTCAACTCGTTGGAGAGTGGTATCTTCTCTGTGGCGATGGTTTCGCGGAGAGCTGAGAGTTCAGCTTCTGCTGCAATTAGGTCGGCTTTCGCTTCGGCTGTGACCTGAGCGAATGTCTTCTGTGCGTTCGCTGTACCGGCTGCGATGAGGGCGGCCACTGCGATTGTTGTGAATTTCAAAGTCTTCATCTAAAAATTGATCCTTTTGAAGTGGTTTCGAGTACGAGCTTATTCGACTTCCGTGATGGAGATGGGAAGGTCGACGAAGCGTACTGTTGCTTCGCGCTTTTGCATGGCGACCGCATCTGCGATGTCTTCTGCGAGAGTGTTGTCTTCGAAGCGCTTCCAATCGTCCTTTGCTGGAATCATGTAGCCCGCTTCGCTGCGAGTTCCGTCTACGTAGTACGCAACGGCCAAGCCGATGTAGAGAGTATCAACACGCACGCGTTCGCCCTTGATCTCGCGAATTTCGTTCACGACGGTGAGCTGGCTGTTGAATTTTTCCACTTCCGATAGGATAGCGATGACGTTCATGACGCGGGCGGACAACGTGGAGGCTTCCATTTCGCGCTTAGACTTCGGGATACGCTGAGTGAGGATCGAAACCCTGTCCTGCAGGGTAGTTGGCAGGTAGGAAACGATGTCTAGCGTTTCAGCTTCGAGGTCTACGATCGAATTCTTGACGATAGCGGAGGCTGCCTTGAGTTCAGCCTCTTCTTTCGTGAGGTCTTCGCGAACCTTGTCGGCGTCGCTTGCCTCTGCTTCGTATTCGACGATCGCTTCTTCGATCTTCTTCATCTCGTCCTTCAGGAGATTAATTGACTCGTTGAGAGATTGCTTCTCAACGACCCACTTATTCTTCTCCTCGGAAACGATTTTCTTCAGTTCAACCCATTCTTTCAGGGTTGAGCGCGTTTCTGCGAGTTCTGGGGCTGCGCTGAGCGCCGCTGGGCCTGCAAGTGCGATACCTGCGGCGATTAACATTACTACTTTGTTCTTAGTCATAGTACGGTCTACGTTTAGTCGTAAGGATTTTCTATAGCTATTAGTCTTAGTCTTGAAACTTTAGATTGTGGGTTGTGCCCGAGTGAAGCTGCTTCTTGTGCAGGAGAGAACGACACTCGGTCTGGGGAGAGGATAAAAACGGGCGTAAGGGGTTTGGGTCGTAACACGGTCGCGTTCTAGAGAGCTGAGGTAACGCTTTCTCCAGCGATGTCGTTTCCCGAGGGGATCCGGACGGGTTTTTCAGGGGTGGTGGTTTCTAGAATCAAACGTTTTGCGGGTTACTTAAGGGGATTTGGGTGGTACGAAAGTTGAAGAAAAAGGCGATGCCTCGGGGTTTCTGCAAGTCTTTAGCGCACTCTTAATTCCTTCACTTGTAGGAATAGCATGTCTTTGTCAACTATCTGGCGGAAAAGATCCGTGTTAATCGCTAATTCCCGCGATTTTTTGGATGAGAGGAGGCTTACGAGACCTTTAAGCATGGGGATTGGTAGGGATGGTGATCTCGGATGTATTCAAAAATAGCTGGGCTCGCTTGATGCGATTCGGCACGCGCAGATCAGTCTTTGCGGACTCGATTATGGCCGTGAGCGAAAGGGGCCTTGTCCTGAAGTTAACGGTCAGGCAATTTCGATGAGCAATCTCGTTTCAACCGCGGAATTGAGCGGAAGTCCGTTGGAGGAGAGTGCTACTCGTGTGTGACGGCCAGCTTCGCCAAAGAGCTCCACGCTCAGGTCAGAAGCTCCGTTGATCACCTTCGGAGCGTCGGTAAATCCATCCACGCCGTTTACGAATCCGTCGATGTGGAGGATGCGTCCAAAGGTGGCAAAGTCGTTGGTCGCCACGCGAGCATGAGCGAGGGCATTGAGGAGGCACCAGCGTGCTGCTTCGTATCCTTGCTCAATGGTGAGGTCGCCGCCGATACGTCCGGAAATGATGGCACCGTTCTTGATGGGCAGACTTCCGGAGAGTGAGAGGAGATTACCGCTGATGGTGTAAGGTAGGTAGTTGCCTTTGGCTTCCCCCGCAACGGGGAGCGATAGTCCGAGGGCTTCGAGTTTGGTCAGAATCTTATCGATCATAAAGGAGTATGTGAAGCTCTTCGACGGTTGGGATGTTTGTTCCTAGCTCGCTTCCGCCCGGAGTTTGTCGACACCCGTGAAGTGGGCGGACTGCTCGTCGGCGTGGTAGGAGGACCGAACCAGCGGCCCCGACTCGACCTTGGTGAAGCCGATCGATTCACCGAAGACTTTGTATTCAGCGAATTCTTCAGGCGTCACCCAGCGTTCAACGGGGAGGTGCTTGTTGGTTGGTTGGAGGTATTGGCCGAGGGTCAGGATCTTTACGTCTATGGCGCGGAGATCGCGCATGGCTTGTTGGACCTCTTCTTTTTCTTCGCCAAGTCCGAGCATCAGACCAGACTTTGCGACGAAGCCACGCTTGGCAGCGTGTTCCAGCATCTTGAGCGAGCGCTCGTAGCGGGCTTGCACGCGCACGGGCTTTTGCAGGCGCTCGACCGTTTCCACGTTGTGGTTAAAGATGTCTGGTTCCGCATCGAGCACGACGTCCAGTTGGTCAGTCTTGCCTCGAAAGTCAGGGGTCAGCACCTCGATTGCGGTGCGCGGGCAGCGATGCCGTATGGCGCGGATTGTCGCTGCCCAGACGCTGGCTCCGCCATCCTTAAGCTCGTCGCGGGTCACGGAGGTGATGACGCAATGCTTAAGGTTCATGGTGTGTACCGCTTCTGCCACGCGGGCAGGTTCGCCGATGTCGTATTCGGTAGGTCGACCGGTCTGGATCGCGCAGAAATTGCAGGAGCGGGTACAAACGTTGCCGAGAATCATGACGGTGGCGGTCCCGCGGGACCAGCATTCCCCCATGTTTGGGCACTGGGCGCTTTGACAAACAGTGTGCAGCCCTCCGTCGTCGACGAGCTTGCGAACAGCGCTGTATTGCTTGCCGCTAGGCAGTTTGGCTCTGAGCCAGTCTGGCTTACGCGTAGTCATAAGGTCTCAGGAGATTAGGCGGACTGTGGAAAACTCAACCCTCAAATGCTCCGAGGGTCCAATCGCCCCGCTTATTTAGGCGGTTTGGAGAAAGGCTTTGATCTTTTAGCGGCGAGTCGCCTAATCCTCTCCTTTACGATTATGAGTTCAAACCTGTCTGACATTTCCCACGATCAATTGGCTGTTCGCCGCCAAAAGCTTGCGGACCTGCGCGAAAAGGGCGTGGACCCATTTCGCACCGATTTTCAGCCGACTCACTTCTCGTCGGAGGCAGTGGCTGCATTTGTCGAAGGTGCGGAGCCGGAGGATCAGCCCACTGTCAGCGTCGCGGGGCGCCTCATCGTTATCCGCAAAATGGGTAAGGCGCAGTTCGTCAAGATCCAGGATCAAGCAGGTATCATACAGCTCTACGTTCGACTCGATGGAATTGGGGCCGACGAGTATGCGGATTTTAAGAAGCTCGACCTTGGCGACATCATTGGTGTGGAGGGACAGCTTTTTCAGACCAAGACCGGCGAAATCAGCATTCGCGCTTCCAAGTACGCTCTGGTGTCGAAGTCTCTGCGTCCACTGCCGGAAAAGTTTCACGGTCTCACAGACACGGAGCAAAAGTACCGTCAGCGTCACCTGGACCTGATCATGAACAAGGAATCCCGCGAGCGCTTCTTTAATAGAAGTCGCCTCGTAAGCGGCATCCGTCGCTACCTTGAGGAGCGTTCCTTCCTCGAGGTCGAGACACCGGTCTTCCAGACCATCGCCGGTGGCGCCGCAGCTAAGCCGTTTGTGACCCATCACAATACCCTCGACCGCGACTTTTTCATGCGAATCTCGCTTGAACTCTATCTCAAGCGCCTCTTGGTCGGGGGCTTCGACCGTGTTTTCGAAATCGGGCGCAACTTCCGCAACGAGGGTATCTCCCGTCGCCACAATCCGGAATTTACGATGCTCGAGGTTTACCAAGCGTATTCGGACTACCGCGGTATGATGGAGCTGATCCAAGGCTTGATCCGTCACCTCGTGACCGACGTGCTCGGCGGCAAGGAAATCAAGATGCCCGACGGTGAAGTTATCGATTTCATGGGCGAATGGCGTGAGGCCAAGTACAAGGATCTCGTATGCGAAAAGGTGGGCGATCCGGACTGGTTCTCCAAGAGCAAGGAAGATAAGCTGGCGAAAACCAAGGAGCTCGGCCTCGATTGCCAGGCAGACTGGGAAGACTATGAAGTCTCCAACGAAGTCTTCGGCAAGTTGATCGAGCCCTACCTCATCCAGCCGACTTTTGTCACTCATCTGCCCAAGGAGCTTTGTCCACTCGCCAAGATCACAAAGGGCGACGATTCGACGATCGACGTTTTTGAGCTCTGCATCGGCGGCATGGAAATCGCACCTGCCTATTCCGAGCAAAACGACCCGGACGTACAGCGCGAGATGTTCGAGAAACAGGCTGGCGAAGAGACTCAGGATATGGACGAGGACTTCCTCGAAACGCTCGAGTACGGCATGCCTCCCGCTGGAGGCTTAGGTATGGGAATCGACCGCATTGTTATCTTGCTTACCGAAGCGGAAAACATTCGGGACGTGATTCTCTACCCGCAGCTTCGCTCGTAAGGGCGACGCGGATACGCGAATGAAATTTACAGCAGGACGGCCTCTTCGGAACCGTCCTGCTTTTTTTGAGCACTTAACGGGCTTGCTTCCGTCAGCCGCTTACTAATTCTTGGAACCCAATGCCTTGGTACCTTTACATCGCGATTCGCCACACCTTTCCGAAGGGGAAGCGTTTGCCGTTTTTCACGATCATGTCGGTCACGGGTGTTGTGCTGGGAACCTTGGCGTTGGTCGTGGTGTTGAGCGTTTTTAACGGATTCGGCCATGCCATCCGCGAAGTGGTTGCCGACACCACGGGCGACTTGAAGGTCATGAACGGCCGCATCTTTGAGGACTACGAAGACAAGATCGATTTGCTCACAGAGTCGCCACTTGTGGATTCGGCAGCTCCCTCGACGTTCGGTATGGTAATGCTACAAGCAGGGAATCGACCGATTTTTCCCCAAGTGCAAGGTATCGAAGTGGACCGAGAGCGTAAGATCGTACCGTTGGACGATTACATCCGCTATGGAAATCTCGATGAATTGGACGACGATTCCGTGCTCATCAGCTCTGGTATCGCCAACACGCTTCGTATCCGCGTGGGAGACGAGGTAGACATTTATACGCCGCTCATGATCGAGCGTCTCAAGCAAGATGAGGTGTTGCTGCCACGTTTGATGCGAGTGGCAGCCGTCTTTGAAACCGGATTTACCAAGATCGACGAGAATACCGTGATCACGACGCTGCGCACCATGCAGGACCTTTATGGACTAGGAGACGGCGTACACGCCATAAAGGTGAAGCTGAAGCCCGGCGTAGACGCCGATTTCGCTGCCCGCGAACTGCAGGGCAAGTTTGAGCCCCCATTTCGCGTTTCAACCTGGCTAGAAAGCAACGCGGACTATCTTGCCATCATCGAGTTCGAGAAGCGCATGATGTTTTTTATCCTGCTGATCATCGTACTGGTGGCATCTTTTTCGATCGCGACGTCCCTCTTTACTTCTGTGGTAAAGAAGACGCGCGAGATCGGTCTGTTCACTTCGATGGGCGCGACCAGTCAGCAAATCATCGCTTGTTTTTGCCTGCAGGGCTTTTCGGTTGGAGTAGTGGGAACCGCGATCGGTTTCGCACTCAGCTTCGCTCTGCTCAGTGCCCGTGAAACGATCATCGATGCAATATTCAGCGTGATCGGCGGAAAAGAGCAGACCATGCAGTTCTATTTTTTCTCGGAACTGCCGGTGCACTATAAGCCTGTCGACTTAATCGTTATTGCCGTTTTGAGCATTTCGATAGCGACGCTGGCAGGGCTCGTGCCTTCGATTAAGGCTGGCTTGCTAAAACCGGTGGAGGCTCTGCGAAGTGAGTGAGTTAGCTATCGCTGCAAGCGGAGTCGCCAAGTCTTACGTGACTGGCGAAGCGACACTGGAGGTGTTAAGCTCAGTGGAGCTTTCGGTAGGTAGAGGAGAATTTGTCAGTATCCAAGGCGAGTCTGGATGTGGAAAAACTACATTGCTCAATGTGCTGGCAGGGATAGAGTCACCAGATACTGGATACGTACAATGGGGAGGCGATCGAATTGAGAGCCTTGGCCGGAACGCTCTGGCGGTCAAGCGAGGCCGGTATCTCGGTATAGTATTTCAATCGTACTACCTCGTCCCAGAGATTGATTCGTTGCAAAACGTACTCATGGCTCGCCGCATCGTAGACGGGCGCGTTGGTAAGTCGCAGGTTGACGAGGCAAAAGCTATGTTAGCAAAGGTGGGTCTTGGCGATCGCTGTCACCAAATGCCAAATACCCTTTCGGGAGGCGAACGACAGCGAGTGGCCATCGCGCGAGCCTTGATCACGAACCCGGCGGTTATCCTCGCTGACGAGCCTACGGGCAACCTTGATGAGTCCACCGGAAACCGTGTGATGGATCAACTGCGTGGACTTTGCCGAGAGTTCGGGACTTCACTCGTGCTGGTCACACACAATCCGGAACACGCGGCTCTCGCAGATCGCCAACTTACTTTATCCCAAGGAGCAATCCACTAACAGTATTCCCACTAAACTCTGTCACCATGAGCGAATCGAAACTAAAATGTGGCGTAGCCGGCGTAGGCTACCTCGGTCAGCACCATGCACGTATCTACAACGAGCTTGAGAACGTAGAGCTCGCTGGGATATTCGAAACCAATGCCGAGCGGGCGGCAGAGATCTCGGAGAAGTTCGGTTGCCCCGTATATTCATCGATCAAGGAGTTAGGTGCGGTTTGCGATGCCGTTAGCATCGTGGTTCCCACTGACAAGCATCATGAGGTGGCGTTGCCGTTGCTCGACTGTGGCTGTCACTTGCTAATCGAAAAGCCGATTTGCCAAAGCTTAGAAGAGGCGGCTGATATCCTCGAGAAGGCTAAGGCCGCGAACTTGCTGGTGCAGGTCGGTCACATCGAGCATTTCAATCCAGTTATGAGTTTCCTAGAGGATGCTGTTTCCGCGCCTAAGTTTATCACCGCAGATCGCTTGGCCCCATTTCAGCCACGGGGAACGGAGGTGGGTGTGACTTTGGACCTCATGATCCACGACATTGGAATCGTGCTGCAGTTGGTAAAGTCGCCGGTCAAGCTTGTGCAGAGCGTGGGCGTAAGCGCTCTTTCTCCAACCGAAGACATCGCGAATGCTCGTATTGAGTTCGAGAATGGTTGTGTCGCAAATTTGAATACAAGCCGCGTGAGTAGCAAGAAGCTGCGCGAGATCCGCGTTTTTCAGCCGACTGGTTACCTTTCGCTCGATTTCATGAATCAAGCCGGTCATGTGGTGAACATCGAAGGCGGAGAGATGAAGACTTCGGAAGTTCCCATCGAAAAAGGAGAACCTCTCAAACTCGAGCTCGCCAGCTTCGTGGAGAGCGTCAATGAGCGAAAACAGCCAAAAGTCGGCGGCGAGCTTGGCAAGACTGCCTTGGAGTTGGCCATCACGATCACTAAACAGATCCGCGAACGTGCGGCGATGTAGTAGCAGTAAGATGTATACATGACAGCCGCTCTAGATTTTTCTTTTCCTAGGCCAACAGACAGTCCAGTCGATGTGCTGGTCATTGCTGGTGAACACTCCGGCGATGAGCATGCAGCTCGCATGATCAAAGCTGCTCGGGAAAAGAATGGAGATCTGAAAGTGTGCGCGGTGGGCGGTCGACACTTGCAAGCAGCTGGAGCTCAATTGCTCTTCGACCTCACTCAGTATTCAGTTGTTGGATTCGTTGAGGTTCTAAAAAATTACAGGGAGCTAAAGCGACTTTTCGATGAGATCGTCGGATGGATCAAGGAACATCGCCCCAAGGCAGTCGTGTTCGTGGACTATCCTGGCATGAACTTACGCATTGCAAAGCGATTGTCGGAAGAGGGCATATCTTCCCGCTCTGGGGGCGCGACAAGACTGCTCTATTACATTAGCCCGCAGGTTTGGGCGTGGAAAGAAAAGCGTAAGTTTGAGATGGCGAAGATTCTCGACTCGTTAGCGGTTATCTTCCCGTTCGAGGTCGACGTTTTTGAAGGGACACAGCTCGAAACTCGCTTCGTGGGACATCCCTTCCTGTCGAGCGACTATGACCTGCCAGTCAACTATGATCCAAGTGGTCCGATCTTACTCCTACCTGGAAGTCGCCGGGCAGCCATTGGGCGCATCGCTCCGGTTTTGTTCTCAGCGTTTAGCGAGTGCTTGAAGAGCAAGTCAAAGCTGAAGGCCGTTTGCATCTACGCTTCAGAGGACTTGAAGGAGCTGCTGCAGAGCATTTTGGGGAAATTTCCGGACGTGGCGGAGCGGATCGAACTAAGACCGAACACCGATTCTCTGGGGGCACGTGCGGTTTTGACGAGCTCAGGCACCATGTCTTTAAATTGCGCTTTGGCGAATATACCCGGTGCAGTGGCGTACCGGACTCATCCTTTGACTTACGTCATGGGACGGATGCTGGTGAAGATTCCCTACATCGGAATTGCTAATGTATTACTCGATAAGCCTCTTTATCCTGAATACATTCAAGGAGCTGCTACCAGAAAGCGCTTAGCAGCGGAGATATCTGACTGTATTGAAAATGTGGATCGCATCAAGCAAACCCGAAACTGGGCAGCTGAGTTGAGGGAGCTTTTGGATAAACCGAGTTCAGGTGGCGTAGCCGATTGGTTGTTGGAGTACGTCGATAAATAGATTTTTTGCGGAGCGTTTCGCGGAGTTTTTCTTCGTTTCAGCCGTAACCGTTGAGCGAAGTTGGGGTAGGCATGGGAAACATCCTGCTTCGCGCTCTCTTTCCCTCGGATGGGTATCGAGAGGCGTGCTGTGGGATCAATTTCTTGAACTCAACCACAATTCTAATGCGCTTTTTCAATGGTAAGTTTTGGAGACGCCAATGGCTCGAATGGCGTCTGAGCCTATTCGTAATCGTCTTTGTCGTCGTCCCCGTCAAGTCGAGCTTCGCCGACTGGAATTGGGTTCCGAGTAGCTCGATGAACCCAACGATACTCGAGGGGGATCTTGTTTTCGTGAACAAGGCGGCCTACGACCTTAGAGTGCCGCTGACATGGAAAAGGGTGAGTCGATGGAGCGATCCGCAGGCTGGTGATATCGTGGTCTTGTTTTCGCCGGACGACGGTATTCGTTTGGTGAAGCGAGTGATCGGGGTGCCGGGTGATACCTTGGAGATGAAGAACAATATTCTCTTCCTGAATGGAAAGCGACTCAAGTACGACCTCTTGCCGGATAACGCGATTGCGGGACTGGAACCAGATTTGAAGGCGCGATCGGTTTTCGCAAGGGAGACAGTGGGGAGCCGTGAGCATGCGGTAATGGCGATCCCTGCAATTGCTACTCCACGGCGAAGCTTCGGTCCAGTCCAGGTACCGGAAAGCAAATACTTCGTGATGGGAGACAATCGGGATGTAAGCCAGGACTCGCGGTACTTTGGGTTTGCTGACCGCGAGCAAGTTATAGGCGAAGCAACGCGAGTGATTGTCTCATTCAACATTCTTGACAGTTATCAGCCGCGTCTGGGCCGTTTCTTCAGCAGGCTGGACTGAGGTTGTAGGCCCATTGATGGCAGGGTCTTGACTCGCAGAAGACGGTGCGATTAGTGAGCGGCATGGTTTTGAATGAAGACTCTTTGCCGCGTTCAGCGGTTGCAGTTTACTCAGGGGGGATGGACTCGACGGTGATGCTCTACCGCATGCGGGAGCTCGGGATTGAGATCAAAGGCGCGCTCAGCGTGAACTACGGGCAGAAGCACTCTAAAGAGCTGGAAGTGGCGGCGAGCTATTGCCGGGAATTGGGGATCCCGCATAAGGTCGCGGATCTGAGCGGGCTACAGGACATTTTTGGGAAGAGCAGCTTGACCAACGCGACAGAAGAGGTTCCAGAGGGGCATTACGAGGAAGACCAGATGAGGTCCACCGTGGTACCGAACCGAAACATGATTCTCTTGGCGACCGCTACATCGTGGGCGATTTCGCTCGAGGCCGAGGCGGTGGCTTACGCAGCCCATGGAGGCGATCACGCCGTCTATCCAGATTGCCGGGAAGCGTTCGCCACAGCCTTGGATGCAGCCATCCGCCTTTGCGATTGGAGCGAGGTATTTCTCTACCGCCCGTTCGTTCGCTCGAACAAGGCGGAGATTGCGGCGATGGGGGAACGGCTAGGAGCTGGGCTGGAAAAGACCTGGTCTTGCTACAAGGGCGGTGCAGCGCATTGCGGTCGCTGCGGAACCTGTGTCGAGCGCCGAGAAGCTTTTCACCTCGCGGGTGTCGAGGATCGTACTGAGTATCTGGAAACGGCGCCCTCGGTGGGCGATCTCGTGAAATCAGGCTGGAAACTGTAATTAGGTTTGCTAGGTACTGACTGTTGGGTGGTGGTAGCCTTTCGATAACTATGTTTACCTGCAAGAAGACTTATGCGGATATTCCGTTCGCTCACCGGCAGCATCGGCACGATGGGCATTGCGCGCAGATCCACGGTCACAACTGGAGCTTCACCTTCACCTTCGGGTGCGAAGCATTGGATGAGTGCGGTTTTGTAGTGGACTTTGGCAAGCTCAAGCCGATCAAGGCTTGGATCGAAGAAAACCTAGACCACGCTTGCGTTTTCAATCACGACGATCCGTTGCTGCAGGATATTCTAGCGATCAACGAACAGAGCGGTTGCCGTGTTTATCAACCGTATATTGTAGATTTGTGTTCCAGCGAAGGGATCGCTCGACACCTCTTCGAAGTGATGGATCCTAAGGTGGGTGAAATGACAAACGGGCGAGCTTTTCTGACTTCGGTAGAGGTGATAGAGGACGCCAAGAACAGCGCGACCTACGAGCCAGTAAGATCGTAGTTTAAATTTGGATATGGGAGAGCGATTGAATACTTTGCCAGTGCACGAACGCTTTCACTCGTGGCAGGGTGAAGGCATGCATTTGGGGCGCTCCGCATATTTTATCCGGCTTTTTGGCTGTCCGGTGCACTGCCCTTGGTGTGACTCGGCAGGGACTTGGCACCCGGACTATGTTCCGAAAAATGTTGATCGCTTTACACCAGAGGCTCTAGCGGACGCAGCCCTTGAGAGCGGTGCGAAGTTTGCGGTTGTGACGGGAGGCGAGCCAGCGATCCATGACTTGAGCGGGCTTGCTGCGGCGTTGAAGGAGCGAGGGATAGCCAGGCATTTGGAGACGAGCGGCGGATTCGCGATTCGGGGCGATTTCGATTGGATAACGCTCAGCCCCAAATGGCAGAAGTTGCCTTTGATGGATAACCTGCCACTTGCCTCAGAATTCAAGCTCATCGTGGAAAATGGGGAGTCGATCGATAAATGGATTTCTACCATCGGCTCAAGCTTCAGTGAAGCGAGACCCGTTTGGCTGCACCCAGAGTGGTCGCAGCACGAAAATGCTGAGGTGCTAGAGTCGATCACACGCTGTGTGAAAGAGCGAGGGGACCCTTTTCGGGCGGGCTACCAGATGCATAAACTCTATCGCGCGGATCTGCTGGATCCGAATTCCCGAGCGTCCGCTCCTCTGGGCGGCGACGAAGCTAAGGGCCATTAACGCTTCGCGATGCGTTTCAAGACCATAGCTGTATCCAATTATCGGAACATCAAGTTCGCTCGCTTGGATGTAAGTGCGGATCGCGTTTTCTTTCTCGGTCGAAATGGCCAGGGGAAGACTAACCTGCTTGAGGCGATGGGTTACGTCACATCCCTGAGGGCATTTCGAGCCCGGGAAAACGAGACCTTACTGGGTCCGGAGTCTCCTCAGTCGGAAATACTCTACGAAATCGAGCACGAAAAATTTGACGAAGTAGAAGCCCGCGTTCGGATCAAGAAAAAAGGCAAGGAGGTTTACCTCGACCGCGAGGCGGTGCGTCGCGCGTCGGAATTCGTGGGACGCTTTCCTGCGGTGACACTTTCTTCGGAGGACTTAAGCATTGTGCGAGGATCTCCAGGTGGGAGGCGCCGCTTCATCGACACCTTTTTGTGCGGCATCGACCGAGACTATTATGTCGCCCTTCAGCGTTACCAGAAGTGTATCCAAGAACGCAATGCGCTGCTGAAGAAAGGGGCCGCCTCGAACTTGATGAAACCTTTCGAATCTCAGATGGTGCAGCCTTGCCTAGAAGTTATTCGTAAGCGGGAGCAGGTCATCGGGGAACTGGGCGGAATGGCTAGTCGCTTCTACGAAACACTTTCCGGATCGTCGGAGGAAATCGGGGTAAGCTACAAACCGAACGCTTCTCCAGATAATGAGAATGCTTATTGGGATTTGCTAGAGAAAAACCGAAGACGCGACGAGATCCTGCACAGCACTAGCAAGGGTCCCCATCGCGACGATTTCGAGTTGACGCTCAACGGTCGACCTGCAGCCGACTTTGCCTCAGACGGGCAGCAGCGAAGCATCGCATTGTCGTTAGCATTTGCTACGATAGCTTACTGGCGAGAGTGTTTTGGGGTATGCCCAGTGCTGCTAATCGACGATGTCCTGGGTGAGCTCGATCCCGAGCGGCGCGAGCGTTTTTGGAACGCCCTAGACGAAGGTATCCAATTAATCGCTACGGGAACTGAATTGCCGAATTGCTCAAGCGGTAGCGATTGGTTGGTCTACCATGTAGAAGATGGCTCTTTCGGGCTGGCTTAGTTATCGCCGTGGAGCCTGTTCCAGCGGCTTGTGAGAGAATACGCCGCATCATAAATTTGTTCGAGATTGGTGGGCTTGGCGAATATCTGGAGTGGAGCGGCACCTAGGTGTTCCTCAACCTTGTCTCTCGTGTCATCGGGGAATCCGGTCATGATTACGAAATTCATTCGATGATCGAAATCTAGGAGTTGCTTGATCGTCTCTACGCCATTCCATCCCTTCATTCTCATATCTACGAATGCCATTTGAATAGGAGCATTGTACTTGCGCTGCGTTTTGCAAAGCTCGAGGGCCTCCTCTCCCGATAACGCGGAATGTACGATAAAGTTGTAGATCCTCTTTTTGATATCCACCATTTGTTCTCCAGCGGTCGAAAGAGATGTCTCCTCTTGGTCGCTATCCGGTTGTAGGCAAGTGCTGAACATTTGGTGAATTGCCGGCTCATCGTCTATTATCAAGACGTTGCGGTAGCGTAGGCTCGTTAGGTCGTGGAGGCTTTTCATTGTACTATTGGGGAGATAACGGGAGGGGTGACACGAGGGGGACTCACATAAATAAATCGGACCGTAATTTGAGGGACGAATAGCAATTGCGAGTTTTGACCGGGCTTTTACAAGACGGGCGTTTTTGCTCATCTGGCACGCCTTCACGAGAGGGAATACCGCTGCGTAATGGCGTAAATCCATTCGCTCGCTTTCCCGAGCGATAGCCTAACAAATGTCGCGAGGTTGCCTCAGAGAGCGGCTTCGAGGATCTCCACCAGCTCGAACTTGGTAAGCTCGATGGGGTTGCCTTTCATGCTGCTCGACTTGGCTGATTTGCGGGCAGCCTCTTCGATCTGGGAATGTTCGAGGCCCAGTTCGCCCAGAGACTTGAGGGGCAGGTCGTTGCAAAGGGATTCAAACCAGGCGAGAGCATAGGAAGCTTTGGCCTGTGGGTTGCCCGTCAAAAGGGTTGCCACATCGTCCATCTTAGCACGGCTTGGGTTATCTTTGTCGCGCGTGTCAAAGGCACGTAGGTTGGCGGAGAAACACGAAATGAGCAGGCTCGCACAAATGGCTCCGTGTGGGGCAGGGATCATGCCGCCTAGAGGACCGGCGAATCCATGGATCGAGCCGAGCTTGGCATTGGCCAAGGCGATGCCGCCGCAAAGGCTGGCAGCGCAGAGATCGCTTTTGGCCTCCGTATCCAGTTCTTCTTTGCAGGCGGATCTGATGGATCGGGCAGCGAGACGAAGGCCCTCGCGAGCGATTCCGTCAGTAAGCGGATTGGAAAATTTGGATAGGTAAGCTTCGAGGCATTGGATCAGTGCGTCCATTCCTGTGTAAGCGGCTATTTCGGGCGGCAACTTATAGGTCAGCTCCGGATCGACGACGGCCCAGGTCGGAAGCATGGAGGCACTGCGCAGGCTGACTTTGACGCCCGCCTTCGGAACACCGATGACGCTATTGCGGGTGACTTCCGCTCCGGTGCCAGCGGTGGTAGGCACTGCCATGAAGGGTAGGGATTTCTCGGAGAGCGTTTTGCCTTTCCCAACACCTTCTAGGTAGTCGATCAGTTGCCCTTCGTTGGTTACAAGGGCGGCTACCGCTTTGCCCGTGTCGAGAACGCTGCCACCGCCGATGGCGATTACGCATTTGGCGCTAGCTTCGCGAGCGGAGTCGCTGGCGATCGTGACGGATTTGACGTCGGGTTCGCCTGCGATGGGGTGGATGAATACTTCGAAACCGCTTTGCGTGAGGAGGCCGATGAGCTGGGCGTATCGCTTTGAGTCGCTTCCGGTGAGGACGAACAGCGGCGATAGCGATCCGTCGAGCAAGCTGGGTATCGTTTTTGCGATGCCTTCGCCGAATTGGATGTTATTGGATGTGGCAAAGGAGAAGGACATGCAAAGACTCAGTGAGATGTGGGCGTTAGTAAAACGGCCTAGGAGCCGAGCTTGGCTCTTAGGGCAGCGTTCACGTTAGCCGGCACGAATTTGGAAATGTCGGCTCCGAATTGGGCCACTTGCTTCACGAGGCTTGAGCTCGTGTAGTTATAGCCTTCTTTCGTCATGAGGAGGATGGTTTCGATCTCCGATGCGAGGTGTCGGTTCATCAGGGCCATTTGGAATTCGTATTCAAAATCGGATACTGCCCGCAGTCCGCGAATGAGGGCGATGGCTCCTTCTTGTTTGGCCAGATCGACTAGGAGACCGCTGAAGGTCATGACGGTGGTATTAGGGATGTTCGTCAGGTTTTCTTCTACGAGCTTCATGCGCTCTTCGGTCGAGAAGAATGGGCCTTTGCCAGCGTTTTCGGCCACTGCGACGATGACATTGTCAAAAAGTCGGCAGGCGCGCTGCAGCACGTCCAAGTGTCCGTGGGTGATAGGGTCGAAGGTGCCGGGATAGATGCCAATCTTCATAAGCCGATAAAAACGAGGACGTTGCGGAACTGAGGAGTTTTTGGCAATGACGGAATGTCGGGGGCCAGTTTCGATTGGGCAAATGAGTCGGAGCGTGGGTTTGGAGTTGCGGGATAGGGGCCATCCTCAGAGAAGCGAGTCCATGAGTTTGCCTAAGTTTATTTTGGCGTCCCAGTCGCCGCGTCGCCGCGATCTGCTAGATCGTATCGGAGCCACGTTCGAGGTGATGCCCGCCGATGTGGAGGAATTCGAGGAAGGGCATGGCGATCCGGAAGGGATGGTCCGCCACAACGCCCAGCTGAAGGCCGCGTTTATCGCGGACCAGCACCCCAGCCGTTTCGTTTTGGGGTCCGATACTACAGTGCACATTGACGGCAGGGTCTTAGTCAAACCAGAGGATCTCGACGACGCGCGTCGCATGCTGAAGAAACTCGGAGGTCGCACCCACATCGTGTATACCGGCTTCGCTCTCATCTGTCGGGAGAAGAAGGTTGAAGTCGTCGATGGCGCCCGCAGCGAGGTGACCTTCAAGCCTTTGGACGATGCGATCATCGACGAATACTTTTCTATGGTAAATCCATTGGATAAGGCAGGGGCCTATGGCATCCAGGAGGGTACGGGTTTGATCATCGACTCTTTCGTAGGCTCGCACTCGAACATCATGGGTTTGCCATTGGATGAAACAAAGGCTCTGTTGGAGCGTCACAACTTGCTTTGATTGTAGTTTAAATGCCTGTGTCTACCCCGCCAGACAAAGATACCGATACCTTTGTGCACCCGCTCAAACGGAAGGTTAAGCGTCGGCGGACCTACTCTCGCGACCAAGTTTTGGTCGGTGTCCTGGGGACGGTACTGGCCCACATTTGGCTGTTTTACATGTTGTCGCTAGGGTTGCTGAAGACTCAACCCGTCGAGTCGGAGGATCCTTATCGGGAATTCAGCATCGAGCTGGCTCAGCCCGAGGAGGAAGAGGAGGAGCAGGTCTACACGGAGACCAATCCCGATGTGGCGGAAAACGAGCCGGACGAGACGAACCGGTTCGCGGCTAGGGATCAACAGGCGGCGAACGAGGAACTGCCGGATGAGATCGATCCTGAAAATCGACCCGCGGTGGAAAGCGATGACAACGTCGAGACGGATCAGACAATCACGGGAAGCTTGGACGAACCTTTGCTCGCTCCACCGCCGTCTCCAGATCCCTCCGAGCAAGCTGCGCAGGAGGCTCAACAGCAGCAGGCCCAACCGCCTTCTCCCAACCAACCATTATTGCAAGCGGTTGAAGACAGTTCGGTAGCCCAGCGAAACGAAGTCCCACTTTTCGGTTCGCAGGAAGAACGAGAGGATGAGTCGGGGATAGCCGACTACGATTACTCGAAGTTGGAAGAGGCTCCTACCAATGTTACGGATTTAGTGGAAGGAGAGGAAGAGGATGGCGAGGATGAGAAAACCGTCGAGGATAGTCCCGCAGTTTCCGCCAGCGTAGCCCGTATGCCAGTGGAAGGACTAGAGTCGGAAGATGGTATACCCTCGCCGAGAGCCCGTCCGCAATTACCTCGTTTGCCGTCGGCTCCCACCCGGAACTCGACGCTTGGAGTTTCCACCGTGGGAAAGCTGTCGGTCGATGCTAAGGCAAGCAAGTTTGGAGAATACATGGAGCGCTTGATCGAGACCGTTAAACTGAACTGGGACGACTTGGTGCAGAGAAGTTCCGCGGAAGAGCGTCAAAGCGTGGTCAAGATTCGCTTCATGCTGAACAAGGAGGGCTTTGTGACCGACATTGAGATTTTGGAAGGTACGACTTCTCGTGCCATAGGCATCTATATGTGTCGCCAAGCGATAGAGCGTAGCGTCCCTTTTGGTCCATGGCCGGAGGGGCTAGTCGATTTATTCGGCGACGAGGAAGACGTGACTTTCAACTTCCACTACTACTAGAGGTGCCGGCGAGGGAGTCGGATAATGTCAGTGGTGAATGTGTCGTGCTTTTGCATGGGCTTTGCCGCACGGCTCGGTCGATGGAAACAATGCGACCGCTGTTCGAGAAAAGTGGATACGCGGTAGAGAATATAGGTTACCCGTCGCGCCGTATGCCCGTTTCCCAGCTAGCGGAATTGGTGCGAGCGAAACTGGAAGGAGTAGCCAAGCGTTTCGATCGACTTCATTTCGTCACCCATTCTATGGGCGGTATTCTTTTGCGGCAGATTCTGCGAAGCGACCGAATCGCCAATCTCGGTCGCTGTGTGATGCTAGCGCCACCAAGCAAAGGCAGCCATGTCGTGGACAGGCTAGGGAGCTGGTTTTTCTTTCGATGGCTCAACGGGCCTGCAGGCTGCGAACTTGGCACGGGGTCGAACGCGGCGCCGGTGTTGCTTGGTCCTGTAGATTTCGAAGTAGGCGTCATCGCGGGTACTCGCAGCATCAACGTGATACTATCGCTAATGATTCCAGGTCCCGACGACGGAAAGGTCGCCGTCTCTCACGCTCGACTCGAAGGGCAAAGTGCGTTTCTCCAAGTACCGATTTCGCATTCCTTCATCATGAGAAATAAGGTTGTACAGGCAAACGCGCTGGCATTTTTGCAGACTGGAGGATTTCTTCGTGAATAGTAATGGATCCCGCAGCAAAAGTTATGGAGGTCGACTTCTCCAAGTCCCAACCGGAAATCAGAGCGGTGCGTTTCGAGGTCTTTGTCGAAGAGCAAAGAGTGCCGGCTGAAATGGAAATGGACGAGTGGGATGAACGTTCGCGTCATGTGCTCGCCTACTGGGGTGGGCGAGCGGTGGGAACGGGGCGTCTATTGCCGAACGGGCATATTGGACGGGTAGCTGTCTTGGAGGCGTTTCGCGGCAATGGTGTCGGGATGCTTCTGATGCACGAGCTGATGCGGATGGGGGAGACAGCCGGGATGGCAAGATTCATCCTATCCTCCCAAACTCAAGCATCCGCTTTCTATGAGCGTCTTGGATTTTCGAAGCACGGCGGGATCTACGAGGAGGCCGGGATTCCACACATCGAAATGGTTTTTACGACGTAGTAGCGGCGAGCAGCGGCCCGGGATCTTGTAACGTAAATGTTCAATACAAAGGCGCGGTAGAATCGTTTTCAGGATAGAGTTGGCATCGACCATGCTTAAAAGCTCAGGCAAGACAAATTGCTCAGATTAGAGCACGAACCGAGAGCTGATACTATGAAGATTGAAATACCTAGAGACTGCGATCGCCTTGGAGCGGTACAAATATACGGCCTACAGAAAGTTTACGAACTCGATAGCGGGGGAAACTCAGGCCAAGTGGATACGACACACAACAACGTAATCCGAAGTATTCCATCCGAGGCACTTTACGAACGACAGAAGAATATGGCGATCGTAGTGCCCGTGAAAAACGAACGCCTAAAGCTCATCGAAGGTGTTCTAGTTGGCATCCCACATCCCTGCCAAATCATCGTAGTTTCGAACAGTCCGAGAGGCCCCGTAGATCGCTTCCATATCGAAAAGGAAGCGATTACAAATTTCTGCAAGTTCACTAACAAAAAGGTTTTAGTCGTTCACCAAAAAGACGCTGGCATCGCGAAGGCGATAGAGGTGGCCGGCTACGGCGAGCTGCTCGGCGAGGATGGGCTCGTACGCTCTGGTAAGGCCGAGGGCATGATTATGGGAACTTTGCTCGCCCGCTGGTTGAACAACAAGTACATCGGCTTCGTGGACAGCGATAACTACTTTCCAGGCGCGGTGCACGAATACGTTCAGGAGTACGCAGCCGGCTTCGAAATGTTCGATACCGACAGCACCTTTGTTCGCATTTCTTGGAATTCTAAGCCGAAGGTCATGGAAAACTCGCTCTTCTTCGCGAAGTGGGGTCGGAGTTCGGTCCATTCTAACAAGACATTGAATCTCTTGCTGTCACACTTTAGCGGATACGAAACAGAGGTCGTTAAGACCGGAAATGCTGGTGAGCATGCCCTCACAGTTGACCTAGCCCTAAACCTCGAATACGCTTCTGGTTATGCGGTCGAAACGCACCATTACGTGAATATCATTGAAAGTTGGGGAGGCATCCTTCCGCCGAATGATGCGATTGCACTTCGGGACAAAGTCACGATCTGCCAGATCGAGTCACGTAATCCGCACTTGCACGAGTCGAAGGGTGACGAGCACGTCGAGGATATGATCGATGCGTCTTTATCCGTGATCTACAACTCCCCGCTTTGTCCGGAGCTCCTTAAACGAGAGATCGCCGAGGAGCGCGCGGTCCGGTTGAAGCTCGATAAGCCGGAAGGAATCGCTCCAGTTCGTATCTACAGTAATTTGAGTAACCTAAATTTGGATACTTTCTTGGAGCACTGCGAGGCAGCCTTCAGCAACGAATCCGAGTCATTGTCCCTCGTGTAAGCCACCACCCGTCGCTGCACTCATCCCCTGCACCCCCATTCATGGATTCTAGAAAGATAGCAATTTTCACAGATTTAGATGGTACGTTGATCGACTTCAACGACTATTCTAGCGAGCTGGCACGACCTTATGTACTACAGCTCATCGAGCTCGGTTACCTTGTCGTTTTCTGCTCCTCGAAAACGTTCGAGGAGCAACGGGTGCTGCAAGAGGAACTCGGCATAGAGATGCCATGCATTGTGGAGAACGGCAGCGCGATCGTTGCTCCACCGGGGTTTTGGAACGAGGCGATCACGCCGGTGCGGATGGTGAACGGTTGGCAACGGGTTGAACTTGGAAAACCTGCCGCCGAGATTCGACTACGACTCGCTCGGGTGGAATCGAAGTTTGGCGAGTCCCTGCACGGCTTCAGTCGAATGATGACCGAGGATGTGGCGAGTATCACGGGATTGGACGTCGGATCAGCACGTCGCGCTCAAGAACGCGAGTATAGCGAAACACTCTCAGCGAAGCTACCGATCGATGTATGGGAAAGTTTGGATTCATCTTTTGATTACGAAGGTTTGAAGTGCCTTCCCGGAGGTCGATTCCACACAGTGATCGATAGCTTAGCCGATAAGGGTGCAGCTATACGCAAGTTCATGGAATTGTGGAAGGCCCAGTCTGACGAAACGCTCGTTTCTTTCGGACTGGGTGATAGCGAGAACGACCAAGAACTTTTGGAAAACGTAGATTGGCCGCATTTGGTTAAACGTCCAAATGGCTCTTGGGCTGGAATTTCCGGCCGTCGTATTGAACGAGTAAATGGGGTGGGTCCACGTGGCTGGATCAAGGTCGCTAAGCAGCTTCTCGGCGAGACACCAGCTGAGGTTTAAAGCGTTACCTAGTTCGGATTTTCTCTAGTAGCGGGTAAGTTGCTTGTCTACTCCGCACGGGCAGCCTGAGTCCATGGTGCGACCTCGTAGGCTGGGGTTCGTCTTACCGCCATGATAGCTGATGTCGAAAAGCTTGACCGATTCGAAGGCGGCTTTCGCGAGGCTTGCTGCAGTTTCAGGGTGGGTATCCGTCGACCGGTTTTTGGCGGCTTCGATTAGCGCCTTCACAACACTGCTTGTGAACTCGCTTCCTTTTTCCCCTTGTTCGATACCGTATGCATCTTCGAAGGTGCCGTCGCCTAAGGTTTCGACAGCGCTCGAGTAGGTGTATTCGTTATTTTGACACGCGCTGAGAACGCTTTCCGTATTTGGTATGCGGAGCAAGTCGCCTGAAAATCCTTCAGCATTGTTGGTGTCGATTATGAAGTTCAAGTGACAGGTCTTAAGTTCGTCGAAAATCGCCGCTAAGTCTTCCGGATAGAATTTGAGCTCAGGCTTTCGGCTTCGATCCTTTCCAGCGTAAGCGAAGGGAATATCTAGCGAGACTTCTTCGCGGTAAGCTGTTTTAGCGATCGAGGTTTCACCGGTTAGGTAGACAATAATTTCTTCGCAGCAGTCGTTGAAATCGACATGGATGTTGATGTAGTTGATCAACTGATAAATGCCTGTCCCTTTGGGAGAAGAGAGGTCGAGATAGGGACGCTTCTCTCCGGTGGCTGGATCGAATACAAACTCTTGAACATTGTATCCATTAGCTGTCAGAGCTGCCGCCATCGACTCGAGGTTGCCCTTCGTTTCCGCGCTTTGGTTTAGGTCTTCGAGGTTGTGGATTAGCAAGGCGTAGGCTCGCTTCTCGTTTGTGCAACGGTCGGCGACCATACGTGGCGGCCAATCAAGTGCAGTGTGGGCGAGGATCGATTCGGAGTCGCGTTGAGGTGTCCGCTGCGTCCAAGACCTGTCGAAGAAGACGTTGTCGTCTGCTAGAAGCGCGGTTGTACTTGGCCAAATAGTATCGTAGTTGAGAACGGGGACGTTTGATCGACTGTAGATAGTGATCTCCGGCTTTTCGTAGGTGAGAAGAGCGTAGGCGGTCGGGTGCCGGAAATAAGCGCCTGGTTCGTAATCAATGAACGCAAGCCACTCGTATTGATTAGGGTGGTACATGTTGTTTCCGCGAAGCTCACCGAGGGAGTCGTTACGCTTTAGCAATTCCTCGACCAGCGTGGCTTGCGCCCCCCGGACGACCGCTCCACTCGATTCCCTTGAGAAAGCGAGACTTAGCTTCGTCGACGCTGGTTACTTCATCGGTTTCCGCCGTTTTAGGGGCCGGTTCTTGTCTTTGGTCGCTACAGGCCGAGAGGGCAAGAGCCGCCACGAAAAACAGCAGTTCTCTGGCTGCTTGTTTCGTCTTCATGGCTACTTCGGCAAAGTAGCTAATCCACCGCTAAAAGTAAAGTAGAAAATCTAATTATAGTTGGCCATAAATGAGACAGAAAAGGCGACCTATAACGAGGCCGCCTTCGCGGAGAATGCGTGTGGTTTTATCGCCGCAGGTTGGTTCATTTCTGGCGATTCAATTCCTTGAAGCCGATGTCGCGACGGAGGTACTTAGACTGGAAATCAATCTTGTCACAGAGAGCGTAAGCCTTATCGGCTGCGGTCTTGAGGTCGGGACCGAGCGCGGTGACGCCGAGCACGCGGCCGCCGTTGGAAACGACGTTATTATCCACATCGAACTTAGTACCAGCGTGGAAGACGATTTCGTTTTCGCCCACTGAATCAGGCAGGGTGATGACTTCGCCTTTCGGATACGAGCCTGGGTAACCACCGCTGGCTAACACGACTACCATAGCGTAGTCGGACTTCACTTTAACGTCGATGGAGCTGAGTTTGCCCTTGGCTGCAGCCAGCATGATTTCGATGGGATCCGTTTCGAGACGCGTGAGCAGTACTTGGGTTTCCGGGTCGCCGAAGCGGGTATTGAACTCTAGAACCTTGGGCCCGCTCTTGGTAATCATGAGCCCTATGAAGAGCGTTCCGCGGAAGTCGATGCCCTCTGCGGCGATGCCCTCGACGGACGGCTTGACGATATCGCGTTCGATTTCCGCCATCAGGTCGTCGTTAATTAAATCGGCCGGCGAGTAGGCTCCCATGCCGCCGGTGTTGGGTCCGACGTCACCTTCGTAAGCTTGCTTGTGGTCTTGGCTCGTTGGGAGGATGACGTAGTCTTTGCCGGAGACAATGACGTGGATGGACGTTTCCTCACCGAAGAGACACTCTTCGATAAGCACTTCCTTGGAGGCATCTCCGAAAGCTCCGCCATCGATCATGTCAGTCACGGTCTTGGAAGCTTCGTCAAAATCTTGCGCGATGATGACGCCTTTACCGGCAGCGAGTCCGTCCGCTTTGATGACAATGGGCATGGAGGCGGTTTCGAGATATTCGATGGCGGCGGCCGACTCAGTGAAGCTGGCTGCAGCGCCGGTTGGAATTTTATACTTGAGGAGAACTTCTTTGGTGTAGTTTTTGGATCCTTCGAGGCGACCACCGTCTGCCTTCGGCCCATAAGCGAGAATATTTTCGTTCTGCAACTCGTCCACGAGTCCGAGAGTGAGCGGTACTTCGGGACCAACGATTACGAAGTCCACTAACTCTTTTTTTGCGAGTGCGACCAGACCTGCGATGTCGTCAGCCGCCACGTCGAAGCAGTCGCAGTCTGCAGCGATGCCTGGATTTCCTGGGGCGGCGATAGTGCGTCCGACAAGGGGGCTTTTGACGCAGGCGGCGGCGAGGGTGTGTTCGCGGCCGCCGGAGCCAACGACGAGGGCAGTGAGAGGAGAGTTTTCAGACATGGGTTTGGGAGTTTGGGAAGGCTGCGGGGATGTCAATTGTTTTGGATCGAGCTGAGTTACTTCAACCAATGCAGAGTTAGCTTTCGGGATACTTTGCAGATTCCTACTTGATTCAACCGTCGAGGGGGCATGAGATAGGGGATCTGCACTTATATTAGACAGGCTCGAGGGATGAGCGTAGGCTTACGCTGTCAGATGTCCCGGAAACAGGTTTTTGAACATAGCTGATTGTCGGAGGTGCTCTATCATATGGAGGAAGGAATTATAACTCGAAGTGTCGAGCTCGCTGAGCGTTGGCAAAAAGAAAGCAACCGTCTGAAGTCGAAACGACAGATCGAATTTGACGAGAAGGTTGCGAAGATGGTGCGGAATCCGGTCAACAAGGTTTTCCTTACGGAGCTTATCGACCAAAGCTTTCGCCCTAGGGACTCGAAACGAGTCGCCGACCAAATAGCGTATTTGATCGGTAAATACAAAAACGTAGACCTATTCGATTCCTTCGAATCGCTTTTGATTGAACTTTTCAACAAAGTGGGAAAGCGGGTTCCTAGTGTTTCCGTACCCGCTATCGTGGGGCGTATCCGATCGGAAACCTCTGGAGTCATTTTGGATGGGGAAGAGGAAGCTTTATCGAAACACGTCAGCCGCCGAAAAAAGGAAAATATCGGTTCTAACGTAAACATCATCGGGGAGGCTCTTCTCGGAGAAGACGAGGCGGTCAAGCGTATCCAAATTTACAAGGACGCGCTGGAGTCGGATACAGTTAACTATCTCTCGATCAAGATTTCGACAATCTATTCGCAAATCACTCCTCTCGCATTTGATGAGACAGTGGAGGTTTTGGTCGATCGTTTGAGCGACTTGTTCGCCTGCGCTCAAAGGTGCCGCCATGAAGGAGAGTCAGGCGAGATGCAGGCCAAGTTTATCAATCTCGATATGGAGGAGTATCGGGATCTAGCGCTGACGGTAGAGGCTTTTCAAAAGACCTTGGACAAACCGGAGTTTAAAGGACTGAGGGCGGGAATCGTGTTGCAAGCCTATTTGCCCGATTCCTATTACTGGCATCGAAAGCTTACGGAGTGGGCTAAGGCCCGCGTCGGCGGCGGAGGGGCCCCTATCAAACTGCGTATCGTGAAGGGGGCGAATATGGATATGGAGCAAACGGAATCTTCCATGCGTGGCTGGCCGCAAGCTCCTTATCATGAAAAGCTGGATACGGATGCGAATTACAAGCGAATGCTTCGCTACGCCCTGCAGCCTGAGAACGCCCGTTGCGTGGAGCTGGGAATCGCTTCGCACAACTTGTTCGAGCTTGCTCACGCTCACCTGCTCGCTCGGGACTTGAGTTCCGAGAAGCACATGGTCTTCGAAATGCTGGAAGGCATGGCCGATGCCACGGTCAAGGCTCTGCGAAACGACGACCTACCAATCTTGCTCTATGCTCCGGTAGCCACAAAGGAGCACTTCACGCACGCTATCGCGTACTACGTTAGGCGTCTCGACGAGAACACCAGTCCACAGAACTTTCTTACTCATAGCTTCAATCTCGAACCCGGCGACGAAGATTGGGCCTTTTTGGCAAACCAATTTCGCTTTTCATTCGGCCGGATCGAGCGGCTGAGGAGCGAAGCATTTAGGACGCAGAACAGGCTCGACGAGAAACGGTCGTCCTTGCAAACCACCTTCGGCAATGATCGTTTCAAGGAAGAGCCGGACACGGACTGGACCTTAGCGGCTAGTCGAGATTGGGCTGAATTGATTCGAGGGAAGTGGAAAGCCGTCCCGAATGGGAAGGTCGAAGAGATTCCCATCTCAGTTGGCGAAGAATTCTTGTACGAAAATTTGGATACAGAAGGGATTATTGATCACTCCCAGTACGAAAAGAATTTGCCGATTGCCCGCTACGCCTTGGCCCGAATCGAAGATATTGATCGGGCGATGGAAATCGCGGCTAATGACGAAAGTGGCTGGGCTGAGATGACACTCGCCCAGCGACACGAGACCTTGAGCGCTGCAGCTCAGGAGCTGCGGGATGCTCGCGGCGATTTGATAGGAGTCGCCGCTGCCGAGGTCGGGAAGCTCTTCAGCGAGACGGATCCTGAGGTTTCGGAGGCGATAGACTTTGCGGAGTTTTACCCCTTCGCCATGCAGCGCTTTGTTGAGCGGACGAATTTGGAATTTGAAAGCAAGGGAGTCGGTGTGGTCATTCCGCCATGGAATTTCCCCATAGCGATACCTGCCGGAGGGGTCCTGGCTTCGCTAGCAGCGGGCAATAACACGATACTCAAGCCTTCCCCACAAGCCACCTATTGCGGATGGATCATCTGCCAAGCCTTGTGGAAGGCGGGAGTTCCGCGCAAAGCCCTGCAGTTCCTGCCGTGCAGCAACGATCCGGAAGCCAGTCACCTTGCAGCGCATCCGAAAACAGCCTTCGTGATTTTCACCGGTAGCACGAGAACCGCGCTGAAGATGCTGCAGAAACGTCCACAGCTTCCGCTGTATGCAGAGACAGGCGGGAAGAACGCGATGATAATTTCGTCGATGGCCGATCGTGACAAGGCGATCGCGGACGTCATCCAGTCGGCATACGGAAATGCAGGCCAGAAGTGTTCCGCAACTTCACTGGTGCTGCTGCAGCGTTCCCTCTTTGAGGATAAATCGTTTAAAGCGGCTTTGGTGGATGCCGCTAAGAGCCTGCCGGTGGGATATGCTTGGGAGTTCAAAAGCAAGTTTGGGCCGCTGGCTAATCCGGTCGGTGGACCGCTCAAAAAAGCAATTGATACGATCGGGGAGAACGAAGAGTGGGCGCTCCAGCCGGAGGTTTCAGAAACGGATCCTCACATGGTGACACCCGGAATCTTGTGGAATGTGTCGCAGTCGTCCTTTTGCTACCGAAAGGAATTGTTTGGTCCGGTCATCGGTGTCATGCGTTATGAAACGCTCGATGAGGCCATCCGTCTCGTTAACGAAACAGACTACGGCTTGACCTCTGGTATCCATTCTTTGGATGAGAGAGAGATTGCGAAATGGCGCGAGGAGATCCGAGCCGGGAACTTGTATATTAATCGCGGAACGACAGGGGCGATCGTACTCCGTCAGCCGTTCGGCGGAATGGCTAAGTCGGCCATTGGTCCCGGAGTGAAGGTCGGGGGCTGGAACTATCCGCTCGAATTTTGCGATGCGGTGGAAAATGGATTGCCGCGTGATCGCCGTCCCAACGATCCGCTTTTGACGCGATTCGATTTCATGATCGAGAGTTTCCCCGAGCAAATAGAGGAGACTGATGTAGTACGGCTGCGGGCTGCGTTTGAAAGCTCGCTCTTCGAATACGAAAACGTGTTTAGCAAGATCGAGGACTATTTCAAAATCCGAGGGGAGACGAACCAGAGCCGATATTTAAAGATTCATGACATGGCGGTGAGGGTCGAAGCTTCAGACTCTCCTTTCAGCATTTTCTCGAGGTTATTCAATGCGTACGTCTCAAAAACGGAACTGACGATCAGCGTCTCTCCAGAGGTGTCGGAGGAATTGCGAGATTGGTTGAGAATGCATGCTCCGGACCTGCTGGCGGAGTTCGTGGTTGAGGAGCAGAGCGAACTCTGCGCGAGGATGCTGGAATATGAACGTATTCGCTTCGCTAGTCCGGAACCTGTTTCAGACGAGCTTTGGGAAGCCGCTGCGAAGCGGGGCATCTACGTGGCGGCGAGTCCGCCTTTGATCGATGCGCGTTTGGAATTGCTACTATATTTCCGAGAACAGTGTGTGACGCATTGCTATCACCGCTACGGAAACCTTGGACAGCACCAGCTCGATGTGCACGCAGCGGATGTACTCGCTCCGGGAGCATTGCCAGAGGAAGTGTATCGAACCAATGGATATGAAGACAGCGAGGAAGACGAGGAGTAGGCAACAGATCTCGTGGTGCGGAGATTAAGCCCGCACCCGCTTTCTAAAATTATGCGAGCCAAGCTCCAAGTAGCCGACTACAAGATCTGCAGGCTTTTTCGGTAGAAGCTGATAATTTCCTCGGGGTCGCCTGAGAAGAGGAGTTGCTCTTTCATCCACACTGGCATACGGCCGTCTGCCACGAGCTGGGCGAATTGGTTTTCCAAGTTTTTCCAAAACGTGTCGTGATAAAACACATACGGGACGCGGGGGCGGATGCCGAGTTTCATGTTGCAAAGCTCGATTCCGATTTCCTCCATGGTACCGGCTCCTCCAATATTAAAGATACAGAAGTCAGCGACTTGGAACCATTTCTGGCGATTGTGGCGGTTGGTCTCTTGGAATGTGTTAAAGAAGTTAACGCCGACTTTTGGAGGCTGGGCTTCAAGTTCTAGGAAGGCAGCTCCGGTTAGGCAACCGCGCTTGCGGGCGACGTCATTGGCAAGCCCCATGACCCCTTCGCCGCCACCTGTGAGGATGCCGACGTTGTTGCCGAAAAAGTCAGTCATGCGAACCACAAGCTCGCTGATCTTCTTTTCTTCTTCGGCGTCCATCTGTAAGGCCGAACCGTAGAATGCGAGAATGGTGCACGCCAGGAAGCGGTCGACTTCTTCTTCGCGAATGAAGAAGCCGTGGTCGTGCTTGTAAGTGTGCACGTAGAGATCGTCTAAGGTTAGCCAGTAGACGTTCATGCCAAGTTGATGGTAGGTCTCGAGATGGGAGTGGGCCTCGTTTGTGAGGAAAAACTCCTGCAGTGGAGTCGCCTTGCGGAATACGATATTCTTAATTTCGAGTCTTTTAAAATTGGCGAGAATCTCAACGTGTTCTGTCAGGCTAGGGAAATAGTCGAGGACGAGGGTGTCAGCTTCCTGATCGCCTTTTCTGAGGGCTTGAGTGACAGTGCGGAATCCGAAATGTCCATTGCGAGCAACTCGCTTAAGCTCGTCTGCAATGGAATTGGCCGCTCGAATCAGGATACTTTGATTGTCGGTCTTGGCGCTTTGACCGCGCAGCGAGATGTCTGTGGTAGTACGGAGACGGTCGAACTGTTGCTTCGGCTTGGCATCGAGCTGCCGGTAAATCTTATCGAGATTAGAAAAGAAGACCAGGCGCTGGTCGCGCTTCTCGGCGAGTCGATCACGGTCGAAGTGAGGTGCTCGATATACTTCGATAGAGACGACGGGGTTTATGACTGGCTGGTCACTGCGATTGTAGATCTCGAGAATGATTCCCGATCCGAACGTTTTAATTGGATCAAGAAGTACCGCTCCGGAATGTAGTCCGAAATTGCCCTCGCCGCGATTGAGTACGACGTAGTGTTCTTTCAGATACATCGAGCAGCTGGTAAGGAGGCCGGAGTGAGGCTCGATAGCGACCACGGATAGGTCTTCGCGCTCTTGGACTTTGTCTAGAAAGGTACGAGGGATGAGACCCTTGACCAAACGGATGTGATCTAGCTCGGTAACGTTCTGCGGAAGCGTGTATTGTACTTTGTGCGGGGTGAGGAAGACGCGTCCGAAGCGATCTATCGAAGTTGTATTTGGAAGTTTTATACGGTTTTCCTGCAGCGCTTGCCAGATCTCGTCGGAGGTGAGCTTTTGGCTCTCTGGAGCGTAGAAGAGTCGACCGGCTGCGGTAGCAGGTTGGAGGAGCTTTTCGGCGTACGTGGCGCAAGGGAAGTTCGTATCGTACACGAAGGCGGTACCATCCAGTATAAGTCGGTCGCGATTCAGCCGAGGTGGGCGGGGGGTGTAAATCTCGATGCCTATTCGCGCGAGGGAGCTGCGTTCGCTGAATTGGATGCTGTCGAGACGTTTGGCCACGAAGGCGATCTCTTCGGGGGAACGCAGTTTAAAAGTGATTGTCAGCGCAACTTGGTTGGCTTCGGCAGCTTGTTTAGTGGTAGTGATGAGACCGTCATCGCTGATCCAGAAGGATTCTTCGTTCATTGAGGGATGGTTGGAGTTGCTTGGGATTTTGGATATTTACAAGCCAAGTCAAATCCCTTCGACTGGCAAGCTCAGCTCCGATCTCTTCGCCTATTGAGCGAGGATTAATGTATTGATGACTAATATCTTATGAAAAAGTTTCTAGCGACAGCAGCCTTTTGTGCCCTTTCCGTGCCCGTTTGGGGCCAACTCGCGGATATGATTGATATGCCTGAAGGCGAGGATGCCGAGCCGAACTACTCGGAAGAGGAGCTCTTGCGTTCTTGGGGTTGGTTGCTCGCAGAACGTTTCACGCTGAAAGATTTGGATATTTCAGCGCAGGAGCTTGACTGGATCGCTGCTGGGATGATGAGCCATATTTCAGGGGACGATGCTCCGACGGACTTGAGCCAATCTCAACTTGCTCTGCAGGAATATTTCTCAGAGCGCGAATTGACGATCCAGCAGCGTCAGCTCGAAGCGAATCGTCGGGAAGGAGAGGAATTTTTCGACTCTCTTTTCGGTCGTCCGGACATGCTCTCTCTCGGTACAGGGTTGTTCTACGAAATCAAGGACCCAGGTAGCGATGTTCGTCCCACCAAGTCGGATACGGTAGTGGTCCACTACGAAGGTCGTTTTTTGGATAATACGGTTTTTGACACCTCGGCTGGAAAGTTGCCTATCGCCTTCAAGCTTGACGAAGTGATTCCTGCTTGGACTCAGGGGATTCCTCTCATCGGAGAAGGTGGCAAGATCAAGCTGTACGTGCCTTCCGACTTAGGGTACGGCGACGAAGGCCGGCCCGGAATACCTCCCGCATCTACTTTGGTATTCGAGGTGAACCTAATCAAGGTTGGCTTGCCAGACGAGACTACTGACTCGGTGGAAGGCGCGGATCCTGTAGAGGATATCACTTTCCCGAGCGCTCCAGACAGTTTCAGCGAGGAGCAATAGCTTCTGCTAAGGGCGAGTCGGGGTTCACTGTTCTTTTGCTGGTATGCGGCTCGCTTTGGTAACGGAAACGTTTCCTCCTGAGGTCAATGGTGTATCCATGACTTTAGGACGCTTGTGCGATGGGCTGGCGGAGCGAGGCTGGGATTTGCTTGTGGTGCGCCCGGTCCAGGAACATGAGGAGGTAGACGCTCCTTCACCTGAAAAGGCATTTGAGGAGTTCATTGTAGCTGGAGTTCCGTTGCCCGGTTACTCGACTCTGAGGATGGGCGAGCCTGCAGGTTTCAGCCTGCATCGGATATGGAAAGAGAAGAGGCCCGATGTAGTACACATCGCTACCGAAGGTCCTTTGGGAGTTGCCGCCTTGATCGCGGCTAAGCTTCTGGACATCCCGGTTTCCTCAACCTTTCACACCAATTTCGACCAGTATAGCGACCACTACAGCGTAGGAGGAGTCCAGCGGATAATGTCTGCTTACTTGCGCATGGTCCACAACTTTTGCGGCTGTACCTTAGCGCCGACACAACAAATGGCGGAGGTTCTCACGACTGAAGGGTACTTTAATACAGGGGTTCTTTCGAGAGGTGTCGACACGCAGCTATTTTCGCCGACGAAGCGCGAGGACGTTTTGAGGAACAAGTGGGAGATTCCCGAAGGAGGCAGAGCCATCGTCTACGTGGGCCGGATCGCCAAGGAGAAGAATATCGATCTCGTGATGCAAGCCTACCGCTCAATCGTGGACGTTCGTCCAAAGGATCGGCTGATTCTGGTGGGTGGTGGGCCCGAACTCGAGCGCCTGAAACGGAAGTATCCAGATGTTTACTACGCGGGCATGCAAAAAGGCGAGGATCTAGCGAAGCACTATGCATCGGGTGATATTTTTCTCTTCGCTAGCGTGACTGAGACATTTGGCAACGTCGTTACAGAGGCGATGGCATCAGGCTTAGCCGTCTGCACCTACGATTATGCGGCGGGACGCGAATACGTCAGTTCAGGGAAAAACGGAGTTTTGGCGCGTTTCGGCGATGGTGGGGACTTTGTGGCGAAGGCTCTATCGCTTTGCTCCGAGTCGGACGAAGCTCTGGATCAAATCCGGCTGGAGGCCCGCAAGACTGCGGAAGGAATCAGTTGGGATTCTGTCGTTGAGAGCTTTCAACATTCCTTGTACGAGCTCGTTGAACGTAATCGCGGCTAGGTTGTTGCTTTTTTGCGGGCAAGCGTGTTGAGGATTAGTGCAGATGGCAACGGAACTGGCATTCATCGTTAATCCAATCTCAGGCAAACGGCTGAAGGGGGCGGAGCGTATCGCTCGAGTACAGGATTTCGTCGACTCGGAAAATCTGGATGCAGTGGTGTGGGCGACGCATAGAGCGGGGCATGCCCCGGAATTAGCGAAACTAGCCTTGGACCAAGGAGTGCAGCGAATTGTTGCTGTAGGCGGCGATGGCACCATAAACGAAATTGGACGTGTTATCGTGGGATCGAGTTGCGAGTTTGGCCTGGTGCCGATGGGCTCTGGGAACGGGTTAGCTCGCCACATCGGAATACCGCTGGGCTTTGAGAGAGCTCTGAAGCTAGCTGCGACCGGTTCGGCTATAAAGGTCGACACTGGCGAAGCGGACGGGCGCCCGTTTTTCAACGTTATGGGAATCGGTTTCGACGCCGAGGTCGGTCGCCGTTTCAACGAGACGGAAGGGCGTGGGCTTTTGAATTACATGAAGGAAGGTTGGAAGGCGTTTCGCGGCTATCGCTCCTTGCAGTGTGATATCGAAACCAGCTCCGGTTCGCGGACCTTGAGCGCCTATATCGTGGCGGTCGCGAATTCTTCCCAATACGGGAGTAACGCCTTTATTGCTCCAGACGCTTCGATGACCGATGGTAAGCTCAATTTGGTAGCGATCTCAGAGCCTAATTTCCTCAGTTTCTTCATCCTGATCTGGAGAATGTTTCGCAAGAAACTTTATCACAGCCCGCGCGTAACGCCAATCTGCTCGGAGAGTTTTACGCTGCGGATGAAAGACGGTGGCTTTTTTCACGTGGACGGAGAAATCTTCAAATGCGGTAAAAATTTAACCGTAAAAGCTTGCCCAAAATCGCTTCGTATTGTGGCGATGACTTGCTAGGAATCGGCCGTCCGACTGGGACTATTATCGGGCGATTTTTTAGGAAAATTCGCCGTTTCATGGAAGAAAATACATTGTTAATAACTTGGTAGCAAGTGCTGCAGGACCATGATCTGAGCGGGTTTAGCGAATCGGACTGATTCATTTTTTACAAACAAGATTGAACAAGCCAAATTTTTTCGTTGAGTCCCGATCGATTCGAATCCAAGGCGATTTTTCCTCTGAAAAAGGCAGTGAAACCTGTTTGGCGCATTGAGACGAATTTGCGCCAAATGATGAGCATATTACTTTGCAGCTCGACCACTATTGTAAGTCGTTGATTGGCAGTTTGAAGCGGACTCTTGAGTAGCTGTCTTAATAGCTGTAGATAGGTTGGAATACGATCGCACTGGGAAATGAGCTCAAAAGGCCGTTTCTGGCTGTTTCGGTATCGTTACATCTGAACTCGGTCGCGCGCCATTCTAGAGGCGTCTAAGAGCCTTTTCTGCTATCCCTCGATCAGGGGGTATTCCCTAGTTTGACTAATTCAAAAGTAAAAATAGCGAATCGCGAAATATCTTGTGAAGAAGCTTGGGAGTTAACCCTGTCGTAACGATTCGGGGATATTACTAGCGACCAGTCTTGCTTCGATGAAAGTGCGCTTTTAGAGCTGCTCTAGATTATGAAAATCGCGATTGTTGGCTCTGGAGCCATCGGACTTTACTATGGCGCCCATTTACAGCGAAACGGGCACGAACTAGCCTTCTTAATGCGCAGCGATCTGGAGGTTGCTAAGGAAAACGGAATCAAGGTCGTCAAAAAGGACGACTCGTTTCACCTGGAATCTGTGTCCGCTTTTGGTGACACCACGGAGATCGGAATTTGCGATCTGGTGGTCGTTTCCGTGAAGGCGACTGGGAATGGGCGGCTCGCTCAAATGTTGCCACCGCTCGTAGGGCCTGAAACTAAGCTCTTAACCTTGCAGAACGGTTTGGGAAATGACCGTCTTTTAGACGAGCTCTTTCCAGCCAACAAAGTGCTTGGTGGTCTTTGCTTCGTCTGCCTTAACCGAATTTCTCCAGCCGTCGTGGAAAATTTCATGGCAGGCTCGATAAGCATAGGGCCGCGTAAAGAACGGGACATTCGAGCAGCCCAGGAAATCGCGGATACGTTCAATGCGGCAGGAATCAAGACGCGGTGCGAAGCGAATTTACGGGAGGTTCAATGGAAGAAGCTCGTATGGAACGTACCTTTCAATGGTTTGGCGATCGCTGCGGGAGGAGTCACGACGAATGTAATCGTCAAATCCCCCCATCTTTGCGAGGAGGCCCGAGCTTTGATGCGCGAGATCATGGATGCGGCCAAACATTTTGGGTTCGATTTCGGCGACGGATTCGCTGACTACCAAATTAAGATCACTCGTCCGATGGACGATTACCGACCCTCGAGCATGATCGATTTCGTCGAGGGAAGACCAGTGGAGGTCGAAGCGATTTGGGGTGAACCCTTGCGGCAAGCAAAGGCGGCTGGCGTGAAGATGCCCAAGCTAGAAATGCTGTACGCTCTGTTGAAGAACATTTGCAAGTAGGCGAATCGAAGGATGTGCATAGTCTATGCTCTTGTTTAAGCTTTCCAAAGGGATTCGGTTGCCGTGCGTTCCGCTCGTTTTGATAGCCTTCGCATGTCACGCTTATCCATCGGAAGGGCGCGAGATGGTGGGGCTCTTTTTGTCGAAAGCGGATCAGGAGCGCATTTCGGGATTTGATAGGTCAGACGACCCGCGAACGAGGAAACCTATCAAGGACCTCATGCGACGTGCCAAAAGCGCAGCAAAGGATTTTGCTGATCCTTTTCGCATGGATGACTTCACACAAATTGGGTTTGGCTGGTGCGACTCTAGTGATAAGTCAGGAACCTTAAGCGAGTTGACGGGGAAATTGGACAGGGAAAGCTCGAAGATGAGAGACCTAGCTCTGGCGTACGTGATTAGCGGATACAAGCCGTACGCGGTTAATGCAGAGCGCTACTTATTGGCGTGGGAAGATAAAGGCCAATTGCTCAACCTTTACGACCTCAACATAGATTTTAAAAGCGGTTCGTTCGATGGGATGACCGAAGACGGCTACTGTGGCCATCGACCTTGGAACTTCGCCTTGGATACCATGTGGCAAACCTACGGGCTGATCAACGCCAGCGATGCCTACTTGTTACTCAAGAACGGTGGTCACAAATTTAAGGATGAAGCACGAGTGCGCAGGTGGATTCGTGATTTGGCGGAAGCCGTGAACTCGAGTTTTCATGCCTGGACTCGCTGGGCGGACCACAATGAGTCGTCGCGGGCATACACTCGGTATCGCTCGGACAATCATCTTAGTTGGTGTTTAGCGGGGCTAGCAGCGGCGGGCGTCTCTCTTGGCGATCGGGAGCTGGTCCAGTACGTTATCAATGGCGGATCCTGGAACGATTCGAAGGGCGGCGAATATCGAAATCCCTCCAGTATCAAGAGTGTAATTGCATTAGCGATAGAGGATGAGGGAGAGACGCGTGGACGGATTTACGAAGAGAAAATCCGCCGCGAGCCTCCCGTCGGTTATTCGTTTTTTCATCTATGGCCGATGAGCTTGGTTGCGGTGATTTCCGAACGTCATGGAATTGAAGACGTTTGGGATTATTGTCCCGAGGATCAAGCCGGACTTAAGGAAGCATACCGTCGCTATGCTGAATATATCCTCGAGCTGCGAGAGTCACCAAATCCGAAACAGGAAAGGAGGAGGAACAGCTACTCTTGGTTATTCGAGATTGCCAGCAGTCAATGGCCTGAGGAAAGATTGTTCAGGGAAGCTCGAGATTTGGGCGATCGCAATAAGAACACGAGTCAATCCATCGGACCCGTGAGTCTCATCTTTTCAACGAAACAGGATTAGACTAACGAAAAACGCTGCTCTTGCTGAGCAGCGTTTTTATTAAAAAAGAGTTCGAGAACGATTTCTAGAGCGGCTTGTCGAGCTTGAGAAGTTCGCGGATGTCTGGGATGTCTCGAATGACTTGCGATGGCATCGGGCCGACGCCCACGTAACGAAGGTTAGGCAGTTCGGCTGGCCACTCGTCGCCCTGATAGGCCGAGTCGAGTAGGGCACGCATCATGCCTGCGATGTAGGCTTTGGCTTCAGTGGGAAGCTCGTCGAACTTGCGGCACTCGGAGATATCTTGAGCCCATCCTGCGTACTCTTGGTAGACAGGATTGAGCGTTTTGCGAATCGCGTCGGAGCGTGGAACACGGTAGTAGCGCTTGCCCTCTGTATCCTCGTAGGCGATGCAAATCTTGAGATTGCCCTTCCAGTCTCCGGAGTGGGTAAGGGCGTCGATCTTGTTGATCATCAGATCGTCGAATCCTCCGTAGCGAAGGGTATCGCCTTTTTCTACGGCGTCGTACCAGCCGACCATGCGTTGGCGTCCAGTGGATACGCCAAATTCGAGACGGCGGAGGAGGACGAAGAGGGGATGCTCAGGGTCTTCTTGCGTAATGAAAACGTGGGTACCGACCTTGGTGTCGTAAGCTTTGGCCACGCCGAACACGTGTAACGGTTGAACGGGCTGGCAAGCGGAGTTAAAGAATTCGGGAGCGTAGGTATGTGATGCGGATACGTTCGGCGAGAAGCCTTGCCGCTTGTCGAGCCAGTAGGCTTGGCCGTATTCGCCGATGACGTAGCGGTCGGCGCTTTGAGCTCCGCGGACGAGCTCGCGAACATCGACGATCTTGTCGGCTAGGTTTTGAGCTGTATCCCAATAGATCTCTACGATCTTTTCGATATCGAGCGTGAACGGCTCCTCTCCTTTGAAGATGGTGAAGTCGAACTCGTTTTCGTCGAAAATTCCCAGTTTGATCGCTTCTTCGTTGGCTCGGGTTTCGCCGAGTGTAAGCGTGTCGAAGAAGCTGTCCCAAGCTTCGGGAGTAGCTTGGCAAACGTGCTGGATGATGCGGCATGCTCTCTCGGCGCGGTGAGCCACCTTTTTAGCGTAGAGCTCTTGGTCAGCGAGGAAGTCGGAGTAGACGATTTGGAATTGGCCGACCTCGTCGAGGTAGGCGGGTGTGATTCCTCGACCCGTGCTGCCGCGTGGCTCTTCGTTGATGATGTTGACGCGATACCATTCCCAGGCGAGGTCGAGCAGACGGTGGATAACGTCGGAAACCATGCAGCGCTCGTCAATAGCGAGGCGTTCAGTGACGCGGTAGCCTTTGTGGTCCACTGGGAGCAGCTCCCACATGAACTTACGAGGATCCGCAACGACGCCGGCTCCGATTGCAAGCGTGTCCACAGACTGGTCGACGACGCCGGCGGGCAGGAGGTTGAGCTTGAGCCCGCCCGCGGTATGGCCGGAGTTAGCACCCCCGTTGACCTTGAGGACGACCTGCACGGGATTTTCGACGCCGGTTTTTTCACGAAGTTCCTCGACGATTTCGGAGATAAGGCGTCCTTTGCCTTCGTCTCCCATGCTGATGCCGCAGTCGGCGATGAATTTGCTTTTGTACTCTGTGAGGGCCATGTCTTTGTCTGCTTCGGCGGTTAGGACCAAAGCCGCGAGAAAATGCACAGCTTGTTGCGAGAGATCGAGCAAAACTTACAGCGAAGTTCTGCTAGTACTGCTTTCAAGGGGCTGCGAATAGGTGTCTTGCGCGAGATAAGACCCGTCCTGCGATGTTTTTGCGGTAAATGAAATGTTAAATACGGGGGTGGGGCATGTACGGTGCTTTGCGTATACGCGCACGACTTGATGAGACGAAAATTGCCTAGCTCCCCACTTTGGTTTCGTTCTACGATCGCCCTAGCATGGGTACTGATCGCGAGCACTCCCGTGGATGGTCAAGACTCCGATGACGAGGATGACGAACCTCTCATTGAAGTGATCAAGCAGCTGGTGTTTATCGAGCAGCATCTCTACTCCGCAGGAGTTTTGGATGGAATCGAGTCTCCCTATGATGTGCGCGTGGCTTCGGATGGAGGGCACGTTTATGTGGCCTCGTTAAAGAACGACGCGATCAGCTACTTCTCCCGCAACCAGACCAATGGGGAATTGACGTATTCAAATTTCGTGACTCAAGCCGACTTTGGCGAAAACGCCCTCGATGGAGTGCGCTCCTTGGCGATGAGTCCGGATGGTGAGTTTGTCTATGCGGTTTCCATGTTTTCAAACAGCCTGGCGACCTTTGACCGAGATAAGGCTTCGGGCAGTCTCAGTTTCGTGGATGCAATCTACGATGCCGACAATGGTGTGGATGGATTGGATGGGCCGCGGTCGATTGTGATGTCGCCGGATGGAAAGAACCTTTATGTGGCTGCCTACGACGACAGCAAGCTGAGCGTCTATAGCCGAAACACGGTTAATGGAGTGGCGAGCTTTCTAGGCGTTTACGAGGAAGGTGACCAAGGTGTACAAGAGTTGTCCAGTCCGCATGCCTTAGCCATGAGCCCTGACGGAAAGAGTCTCTACGTGGCTCTGTGGAGTAACGAAATCATTGTTTTCGCGCGAGAAAGCGCGAGTGGCTTGCTCACCTATCAGAGTCGACTAACCTACCTGGAGGGCGAGTCTAAGAAGCAGTCGCCGAGAGCCCTCGCTCTCAGCCCAGATGGAAAGTTCCTTTACGTGGCCTCGGCCAATAACGATGCGCTCAGTATCCTATCGAGAGATACAGAGACTGGTGCGATAGCGAATGTTGCAAACGTCTTGGACGACACTGGCGGAGTCGTTAACCTCGATGGGCCTCACGCGATATCGATTAGCTCCGACGGAGCTTACGTTTACATAGCGGCAGTGAGCAGCGATTCGGTTACCTCTTTCGAGCGGAATGCCACGACTGGAGGGCTGACTTATTACCAGAGTATCGTTTCCGAAGCGGAAGATTCGTGGGACATGAACGGCCCCATCTCCATCGGGACGAGTCCGGATGGGGAGCACGTCTATCTCGGCTCTGGTTCTGGCACTCACTCGATTTTAACCTTTCGCCGGGAGGTCTTGGTGGACCCGCCTGAGTTCGTGGTGCAGCCGGTTGACCAGACAATCGAGGAAGGACAGACTGTCGCCTTCTACGCCTTAGCCCAAGGAGTCGACTTGAGTTACCAATGGTTGCGTAACGGTTCGCCGGTTTCAGGAAAGACAATGCCGGTACTCACCATTCCCGCTGCAAGTTTGAGCGACGATGGGAGCAAGTTCAGCATTCGGGTGAGTAATCCGGGTGGCATCCTTACGAGCCCAGAAGTTAGCCTAACTGTATTGCCGCCCGTGGTCGTGAATGCCCCGAGTGACCTTACTGCTCTGGACATTTCCAGTAAGTCCGCGCGGTTGGTGTGGAAAGATGAAAGCGACAACGAAACGAGTTTCGACGTGCAACGAAGAGAACCAGGAGGAGAATTTACTGGGTTGGTCACTGTGTTGGAAGATCAAATACAGTACGATGACACTTCGCTTTCGGCTTCGACGACTTATATATACAGAGTCAGAGCTAGAAAAGGTGAAAATATTTCCCTTTGGTCGAACGATGCGGTCATCGAGTCATTCGCCGATTCACCGAATTCGCCAGTGAACCTCAACGTAGTCGAGCAAACGTACAACAAGGTTTCGCTGCGCTGGTCAGACCGCTCAGCGGTTGAGGACGGTTTCAGGATTCTACGTCGCTTAGACCAAGCCGGAGACTTATGGACGAGCGTGGCGACGGTTGAAAAGAATGTGACGACATTTGTTGATCGCTCGGTCAATCCGCTTTCAACTTACGCGTACAGAGTGCAAGCCTACAACGAGTCAGGAGATTCTGACTATACGAACTCGGTCGTAGCGATTACTGGCGAAATCCCGGTCGAGGCGATCACTCCAGTTTCGCGCAACATCACAGCGGACGCGAATACGAGTTTGTCGATTGGCGTGATGTCCTCGAAGGATTGGGAAGCGATCTCTCAAACTCCTTGGCTGGTTGTCACTAGCCCGGCGAAGGGTGAGGGAAGCGGAAACCAAGGCGTAAATTACCGATCGCTTATGAACAAATCGCAAAACGAGCGGATTGGTACAATCATAGTCGGTGGCCTGGAGCACACCGTCATACAGGAAGGATCACCTCCGTTTTTCGCAATTAGCTCGACTGAAACACAAGTTGGCGCTGACGGTGGCATTAAGGTTGTGGGTATCGAATCGAACATGGATTGGACCGCTAGTGTAGAGTCGGATTGGGTTTCCATTACTTCTGGTGCGACTGGATCCGACAATGATTCGGTGGTTTTAGCCATCGATGAAAACGATAGTTTCGAAGCGCGTGAAACAGAGCTCATTATCAACGACAGCACGCATCTTATCAAACAAGCGGGCAAGGTGCCTACGCTGAACCTGAGTTCGTTGAAAAAGCGCTTTGCCCGAGAAGGCGGGGCTGGAGTTGTCTCGGTTGATGCAAATATCGATTGGGATGCCAGTGTATCCGCTTCGTGGATCACTCTAACGAATTCGATCGCAGGTACAGGCGACGGTTCGATCGGCTTCTCTGTAGTGCCAAATGATACTTCTGATATGCGTACCGCAGACATCCTTGTGAACGACAAGGCTCTCAGCATCACCCAAGATCCGCCGTTAGAATCGGATGTAATCGAGCCGGAGTGGGTGCGGGTCACGGAAAAACCGTTGGGCGTTGATTTGCAGTGGCTCGACCTGTCCGACGATGAATCAGGCTTCCGGCTCCGGCGTTCGGTGCTCGGTTCGGATCGCGTTTTTGCAGTAGCGGACTTGCCTGCCGGCACGACTACCTACTTCGACAGAGACGCTCCAAGGGGAAAACAGGTCGAATATGCCCTCGTCTCCTACGATGCGATCGGCGAATCGGACGAAGTGAAGACGACCTCAGATCTGATCCCGTCAGCCAATATGACAAGCGTGGCTTTATATCTGGAAGCAGCCGCAGATACGAAAGTCTTCGAAGCAAAGATTCCTCTGGCGGGCGATGGCGAAGTTGTTTTGCAGCGGGAGGCTTCAGGCGGACGTTTTGGAGTGATGAATTTTGGAAGCCGGTATCCGGTTTCTCGTTACAGACTGGATTCGGACGCTGGAGAGCTTGAGTTGCTGGGAGAAGCGCAGTCGACGGATTGGAATAGCTACTACAAATTTAATGAAGCAGCTGGGGGAGTTGGTCTGAATTTCAATAGCGACCATATCGCCTACGCTGCTCAATCGATGGACGGGGGTTCTGCGTATCCGAGAGGAGCTCGAGCGATGGGGCAACTGCTGTCTCCGGAATCTGTTATTGTAATCGGCTTTGAAATCGAGGGAGAGATCGAATTGCCGATTCTCCTGCAAGGAGTTGGAAGTAGTATCAATGCAGGCTATGATTCGGAACGTGCTGCGAACCTGAAGGTGGAGCTTTTCGAACTATCGGGTACGGGTGCTTTAGCTCTGCTAGCCAGCAATGAAGATTGGATGACTGCCCAGAATGAGACTACTATCTCTCTCGATAATGCGATGGGGAAGACCGGAGCGCTCGTACTCTCTTCGACGGGTGGGATAGAAGTACGACTCTTGCGTATGCTCGGAAGTGGAAGGTATGTGGCGGTGCTGAGAAGTGCCAGCGGAGACTTGGGTACGGCTGCCCTAGAAGTCTATGACGCTCGATAGCTGTCGCAAACAGATGGATACGAAAAGAGCCACCTCGAAAAGAGGCGGCTCTTGTGAAATTGGGCGAGTTTCGCGACTGGGCTAGCTCCTACTTCTTTATCTGTAGGGTGCGATTGTTAATCAGCTGCAGGACTTCGGTTTCGAACTCCTCGAAGAGCATAGTGGGCTTGCCGTCGTGGAAGCGGCTCCGCACTGAGACTTTGCCTTCTTCGGCTTCGCGCTCGCCTACGATCAGCACGTTTGGCACCTTGTCGAGTTCGGCGTTGCGGATCTTGGCTCCGAGCTTTTCAGAGTTGAAATCGCCGGTGGTGCGGACCCCGTTGGCCTTGAGCTGGTCGACTAGGCTCTTGGCGTAGTCTGCCACCTTGTCGGAAATCGGAAGGACGCGAACTTGCTCGGGGGCGAGCCAGGTGGGGAAGTCTCCGCCAAAATGCTCGATGAGCAGACCGCAGAAGCGTTCCATGGATCCGAAGGGGGCGCGGTGCACCATGACGGGCCGGTGCGGCTTGTTGTCAGATCCGGTGTAGCTGATGTCGAAGCGAACGGGAAGGTTGTAGTCAACTTGGACGGTGCCAAGCTGCCATTCGCGTCCGATGACGTCGCTGACCACGAAGTCGATCTTCGGGCCATAGAAAGCGGCTTCTCCTTCCACTTCGACGTAGGGCACTTCGAGAGTCTTGACGGCTTCGCGTAGAGCGTTCTCGGCCTTGTCCCAATTCTCTGGGTCGCCGACGTATTTGTCGGAATTCGGATCACGCAGTGAAACGCGGACCTTGTAGTCTTCCATGCCTAGGGAGCTGAGGACGATCTTGACGAGATCGAGGCAGCCTTGGATTTCACCCTGTAGCTGCTCTTCAGTACAGAAAATGTGGGCGTCGTCTTGAGTGAAGCCGCGAACGCGGGTCATGCCGTTCAGCTCGCCGGATTGCTCCCAGCGGTAGACGGTGCCGAACTCGGCGAGGCGCACGGGAAGATCGCGATAGGAGTGCGGCTCCGAATCGTAGATCTTGATATGCATCGGGCAGTTCATCGGCTTGAGGAGGTAGCCTTCGATGTCGCCGGTCTCGAGGTGGTTGGTCAATGTCGAGCAAGTGGCGTTATCGTTGGCCAAGTCCTGGAGCGAGTCGCGCTCGATGAGCGGCGGGAATTGGGACTCCTGATAATACGGGAAGTGGCCGGAGGTCTTGTAGAGGCCGAGTTTACCGATGTGCGGAGTGAAGACTTGGGTGTACTCCTGCTTGAGGAGTTGCTCGGAGATGAAGTCTTGCAGCTCCTGGCGGATGATGGCTCCTTTGGGCTTCCAGAGGATGAGGCCTTGGCCGACGGCTTCGTCAATGTGGAAGAGGCCCATTTCCTTGCCCACGCGACGGTGGTCGCGCTTGCGGGATTCTTCGAGCTGCTCGAGGTAAGTATTGAGTTCTTCCTTTGAAGCGAAAGCGGTGCCGTAAATGCGTTGGAGCTGCTTATTTTTCTCGTCCCCCCGGTGATAGGCGCCGGCGATGGAGAGCAGCTTGAACGCCTTGATCTTCTTTGTGTAGTTGACGTGCGAGCCGGCGCAAAGGTCGAGGAATTCGCCGTTGCGGTAGAAAGAGACTTGCTCGCCCTCTGGGATGTCGCCAAGGCGGCCGAGCTTGTAGGTTTCTTGACCGATTTCCTTGATCATATTGCGGGCCTCTTCGCGAGAAACTTCGAAACGCTCGAAGCGCTGGTTTTCCTTGATGACCTTCTTCATCTCCTCCTCGATTTTTTCGAGGTCGTCGGCGGTGAACTTGTGATCCAAGTCGAAATCGTAGTAGAACCCGGTTTCGGTTGGAGGTCCGATATCGAGCTTCGCATCCGGGAAGAGGCGAAGTACTGCAGTGGCGAGAACGTGCGACGAGGAATGTCGGATCTCTTCAAGTGGAGTCATTTGTTCTTTCATGAGGGAAATGGAGATGTGTGTTTTGGCCCAGGAAGGGCACGAATGTTCACGAAAAGCAGTGCAGTTGAAACAAATTCGTTGGAATTTTTAAGGTTTGCGGGGCGGATTAGAGGAGTCTGTTCGAGGGGATTTCAACGTTATTTGGTCGAATCTTTGGCGTGGACGGCGAGTTGGGGCGAGATTTTGAGAGGTTTGATCGGAAGGGGTCGACTTCATATTTGCGTCTCTAAAAAAACTGTAGGAGTTCCTTAGACCAATGAGTAAGTGTTCATCATCCTTGAAGTGGGAAGGCATACGAGTCGTTTGCTGCTATTGGGACTATTCCCAGATTTGCGTCGCCGGACTTCGCAGTATTCCCCAACTTGCAGGCTCGTTTACGAAGGTAGAGGTGTAATTAGTCATGCAATTATCTGATAGAAAGGTAGTTAAGACTTGGTGGCCTATTGGTGCCAGTTCTGCAATCGGTGTAGGCATGGTTCATATTCTAGAACGCAATCTTCGTCTATTAACTGCCTGCCTTATCCTTATCGCGGTCCTTAGTACGTTGAGGGCAGGTCCGGAGCGCGACATCCAAGATAGTGAGACTCCGATCAAGCAAACCATCGATTCGCTGGACCTGAGCGAAAAGCAGAAGCAGAAGGTGTTAGCGATTTTTCAAGATGCGGCCGCGAGAAAAAAGGCGATCCTAGAGGAAAGCGGCCTAACTCCAGATCTTTCCAAGCGAAAGAAGTTCAAGATCCTTCGTAAAATTAAACCCAAATTGGATGCTGTTGGCGATGAGGCTGATCGTCAACTATCTGATGTCCTGAGTCCTGCAGAAATGGAATCATTCAAGCAAGTTCGAGCGGATCTAAAGAAGGAGCTTCGAGAAAAACTCAAAGAACGAAAGTCATCGAAATCCTGATACAAGCTGTAACGCTGCTGAATGGCATTAATCGATTTGATATGCCGAAATGCGATAGGCCCCTTTTTCGGTATGGAGCGATATTGCTTGCTGCCAGCTGGCCCTTAACCGGCCTATGCTGGCTCAAACGAAAGCGATGCCTTTGTTGTGCTATACAAAAGAAAGATCCTGGCGGAAACTTATTGGAACGATTTCGATAGAGACACGAAAGGACCATCGGACTCAGCGGCCAACAGCTATGTATCTATCCTTATTGGTATAGCAATAGAGCGCGGTTTTATAGAGAGTATCGATCAAAAGACGGCTGACTTTCTGGAGGAGTGGAGCAATGTGCCCTCGAAGCAGAGCCTTCTGTTGCGTCACCATCTTTCCATGACAACTGGATGCGAAGAACGCCGCTTCGGGCTTCTTACTCTGCAAGCCTCAGAAAGCGAAAGGAAATTCGGCACCGAAGAGGATCTCGAATATCCTGTAGAAAGTCGTTGGTAGCATAACGATGCGGCTTGCCGCCTGCTCTTTCATGTTCTCGAGGAAGCGAGTGGCATGAGTCTAGCAGGAAGTAATTATTTGAACCTATTGGAATCGATCAAACGGAATGGGTCATTCGCGAAGGGTTTGAGGATGGAAAGACAGTCGATAACTACCAGTGGTTGAACTACACAGCGTTGGAAGCTGCTCGCATCTGATTTGCTAGCTTTAAACTAAGGGACTTGGAAAAGCGAGCGAATCGTATCCAACGAATGGAGTGAGGCTTCGACTAGACCTCAATACGAGTACGGCCATCTCTGGTGGCTTAACGGTGCTTCCCTTCACAGGCCCTCCCTGGCAAGAACGAGGCGCGTCAAGGGCCTAGGCCTATCGTCCTAGATGTGTCTCCAGAATCGCGGGTGCGGTCTACGCGCTAACGCAGAGAGAAGCAGTTTAGCAAAGAAATGCAGTCCATCAAGAGAATCGCTGAGCGGAGCCGTATAGTACCCGCGCTCAACTTGCCAGAGCTCTTCAGCAACGAAATCTCCAGAAGTCAACAGATCGCACTGCCAAAAAAATCTGGGAATGTCACGTTATTCGGACTTTTCCGATCAGTTGAAGAAGTCCGTGTCGCTTGAGCCAACGTACTCTTTCGACTGCTTTCGCGAGGTGCGATTGATCTCGAATTCGTTCGAACGACTGCGCGTCGTTTGCGAACGAGCTCCCTTTTTCATTCCGTCGCTTGTCATCCCTGCGAGTTGCATCAGCGACGCAATTTGTTCTTGGAGCGATCCAGACTGGGCGGTGAGCTCCTCTGCGGCGCTAGCGTTTTCTTCAGATTGAGAAGCTGCTTGCTGGGAAACTTCGTCGATTTGCACCAGACTCTGGTTTATCTGAGTTACGTTTTCCTTTTGTTCATCACTTGCTCGAGCAATTTCGTTGATAATGGCGTCGACATCAGAAAATGATCTCAGAGTTCTGCTTAGGTTTTCGCTTAGTTCCTTGGAGATGGAAACACCGCGTTCCGTGCGAGCGATAGAATTTTCGATCTGCTGAGAGGTTTGTTTGGCGGCCTCTGCACTGCGCTGAGCAAGATTGCGTACCTCATCTGCAACTACAGCGAAGCCTGAACCAGCTTCACCTGCTCGAGCTGCTTCGACTGCGGCATTGAGAGCGAGAATATTTGTTTGGAAGGCGATATCTTCGATGGTGCTTACGATACGCGCGACTTCCGTAGCGGAGGTGTGAATCTCAGTCATGGCATTCGCCATCACCTGTACGGACTTCTCGCCTTCCGCTGTGTTTTTTCTCGCCTCAGCTGATAGCTTGATAGCTGTATTAGTGTGCTCAGAATTCTTCTTCGCTTTGCTCTCCAGTTCGGACATTGCGGCGTTAGTTTCCTCGAGAGAGGACGCTTGCTCGCTGGATCCCTCGGCTAGAGCTTGGCTGGATTCGCCGACTTGTTGAGCTGCTGAGGTAATCTGGTTCGATCCTAAATCGATGGCAGTAGCGATTGAACTCAAGGTTCTGCTGGTACGTTGCGTGACGAATGCAAATGTTCCTCCACCAACCAGAATGGCTGCCAGCAGTCCCCACGATGACCAAAATTTTGTGGTGGAGACCGTTTGCTCATAGGAAGCGAGTCTGGGCTTCATGAGAGCGTTTTCCTCTTCGATCGCCTCGCTCAGAAGCCTCCTCATCTTGTCCATTGTGACCTTGCCTTCGGCTTGGTTAAACTTTGCTTCAAATTCCTCGTGTGACAACGACCCCGCGTTGAGAGCCTTCCGCTCGAGTATCGTTCTGGCCGCCTGGTTTTTGGACCACTCTTCGTGTGCTTGCTCAAGTCCGTCCAAGCGCATGAGTTGTTTTGGGTTGTCAGATACGAGCGTGTAGACTTTGTCGAATTGCTCGGAGAAATTCGATTTTCCTGCATGGTAAGGCTCAAGGAAATTTTCCTGACCCCCAACCGCGTAGCCTCGAAGTCCGGTCTCCATATCGACGAGCGATTGTCCGAGATTGCGAAGCGTTGAAGTCACATTCATCGTGTGAGCGACCCACTTCTGGTTTTCGAGAAGCTTGTTCAGATTTATGAATATCGCGACGCCGCAAATCGCTACGATTAGAAACGCAATTGAGGCAGCGACTATAGTCTGCGACCTCATGGAGGAAAGTGTTGAGGAATTCATTCGCTCCGGTTAACGGTAATGACCTACCTGCAGTTTAGGTTCTGAAATACATTTTACCGAAGTTTACTGGAGAATTCTGCCTAATTTTATTTATCGTACTATCGGTTGGGGTGGATGCCTCAGGTAATCGTTCAGCATATAATAATAATAATACCTTTTTGGATACGCCTACCAAATGAAGTAGTTCAATTTGAGGCACCGCAATCGAGGGCTGTTTTGCCCTTGGAGTTTAGCGGTTTGTTGCCAAGATTAATTCTCCGAATTTAGCGAAAGATCCGTTGCGCGAAGTCACGCAGAGATTTACGCCAAACTTGCCACTCGTGGCCGCCAGGAAAGGAGTTGAATGCTAGCTCGTGTCCGTGTTCTCGAAAATCGGATACGACCTGTTGGGTGAATTCGATCCGTTCGTCCTGCTCGCCACATGAGAGGTAGAAGATTTCTAGTTTCTCGTTAAAGGTTTCCGCTTGGGTTACAAACCCCGGTACAAAGGCCTCTGCATCGAAAGGACCGCTGCGGCGAATTCCTCCGAAGAGTCCGGTGCTGAATGCTCCTATCGAGCCGAACGTATCGGTATTGGCAAGTCCGACGATGAAGGACTGACCGCCGCCCATGGAAAGTCCGGCGAGCGCCCGCTGGGAGGCCTTGGCTTCGGTGCGGAAGTTTTCATCGATAAAAGGGACTATATTTTCCAGCAGTTCCTCGGAGAACGGAACCATACCTTCTAGGCTATATCCGAAAGGTATGCCTTCAGGGCGAGGGAGATTGCCATTTGCGATCACGACCAGCATCGGTACAGCCTTTTTCTCCGCGATGAGATTATCGAGGATGCGGTCAGTCTTGCCTTGGTTTACCCATCCGGTCTCATCTTCGCCTCCGCCGTGTTGTAGGTAAAGCACGGGATAACGTTGGTCGAGGTTTAGGTCGTAGCCCGGTGGCGTGTAAACGAAAAGGTGTCTCCAAGAATTGGTTACAGAAGAAAAGTAAAGCTGGGAGCGCAGGCTACCGTGCGGCACGTCCTTTACGTCATAGAAGTCCACTCCCGGTTCCGGTATTTCGATACCGCTGCCATGACGACTGGCTCCGTAGAAGGCGTGGCTCCCTGGGTCGAAGACCAGTGCTCCGTCGATACGAAAGGAGTAGTAGTGAAACCCCGGCTCGATGGGCGGCGTAGTGACTCTCCAAATACCCTCTTCTCCTTTTTGCATGTCATAGTTGCCTTGAGGGAGGTCGACTTGGACGTTGCTAGCCTCTGGAGCCTTGATTTCAAAGGTGCCACGACGCTCGCTATCCAGACTTGGATATTGTGATCCTGCGACATTCGATGGGGCAGGGTTTGAGTCGCTTTGGACGCCTTTCGCTATCGAACAGAGGAAGACTAAAATAGTTAAACAGCTTACAAGGGGTGTTTTCATAGGTGGCTGAATGGGTTGATTGAAATAACTTCTAGAAACGGTATTTTTGCCGTTTAACCGACTGCACTTTAGCCGCTTTACGTCAGCTCAAGGCCTGAGCGATTGCAGGTTTAAAAAAAACGGCTCAATCCTTCGAGAAGGAAAGAGCCGCGATAAGATTGTCTGCGTGCGCGATACGCTACTTCACTGCTTTATTCAGAGGCAGGACAAAGATCGATGCACTCAGGGCGGGAGAGCTCAGCCCTTCGGCGGGCTGGCTGATCTCGGTTTCGACGACCTCAACCACGCGTTTCTTACCGGGCGTGTTATGTGCGAACTCGTCAGGACCGCTAAAGTGCCACCGCGTGCCGCCGTCGCTCAAAGCGAATCCGCTTAGATCTAGGCCGACGGTGATTTCCGATTCGGTGGGATTGATCACGGAAAGGGTCAGGGCCTTGCCGTCTTCGGTGAGGGCGGCGGAAACATCCAATACGTCGTGCTCGAACTCCACTTCCACTGGAAGCGTTCCGAAATGGCGGCGATACATCGTGAGAGCGATTCCTGTGGTAGCCATTTCCGCAGCGATGCGGGTGGTCTTGATCGCTCCAATCACGTTCACCGTCTGGGCGTACAGGGCCATATCAATAATGTCGGTGTGACGGAAGTACTCGTGAAGGCCTGCGGCGATGCCCAGTCCGTCCGCTATGTCATAGACGCAGCCCAGCTCGCCGTACTTGTAGTTGCGGTGCCAGTAGTTCCACTCGGTCATGGCGATGGGCATCTGCTTACCGTCCAGTTCCTCGAGTTTTGGCTGCAGCTCGCGGTGGCCTTCTGCCTTGGTGCGGATGTTTTGGCGCATGCTTTCCAAGTGTTCGGCGATAGGACCGCGCTCGGTGTCAGACCAAGGGGTGCGCCCAGTGTAGAAGTGCTCGGAGATGTAGTCCATGTATTCGTGGCTGTCCTTGAGCATGCCCTCGGTCCAAGTGACGCCGCGACGGACTTGCACCAGATCTGTTTCGTTCACGCGTTCCAAGTCGCCCGAGGCGATCAGGATCAGGTCGGAGTCGGCTTCCAGCATGGCTTCGGCGACTCGGTTGTGCTTAAGCGTATAGTGATGCAACTGCATGTGGCCCAGCTGCCAGTTGCCCCACATCTCGTTTCCGACGCACCAGTACTCTACGTCGTAAGGCTTTTTGTTTCCGTTTTCAGCTCTCCAGCTGCCACCGATGGTGGAGGTGTCGCCATTGGCGTACTCGACCCATTGTTTGGCGGAGTAGGCGTCACCGAATCCGGTGTTAGCCGCGATCATAGGCTCGGTTTCGAGCAAGCGGCAGAAAGCGAGGAACTCATCGGTGCCGAAGTCATTGTGCTCGACGCCGGTCCAGGCCGGATTGGTGCGCGGGGGACGACGGTCGCGGTCGCCGATGCCGTCTCGCCAGTCGTACCCGCTGACGAAGTTGCCGCCCGGCCAGCGATAGATAGGGGAGTCGAGTTCCTTAAGGAGCTCGATGGTGTCGCTTCGCATACCGTTTATGTTGTCGCCTGGCATGAGGGAGAGGGTGCCCAGCTGAATCGTTCCGCTTAGCACGCGCACTGCGAGCGAGGCTCCCTGCGAGGTGGTTTCATCCGGGGTGAAGGCGAAGTCCTTTTTGGCGTATTTTTTGCCTGAGAACTTGATTACCTGCGATCTCTTTTGATCCTCGCCATCGCCCCAGTTGAGGCTGACTTCGACCTCGGCAGAGCCGCCGATTGGCTTGACCCAGAGGTAACCCGGGTACGCGAGGCCTTCTTTGATGCCGAGATCGTTTTGGCGAATGCCGCTGCCAGTGGCGATTTGCGGGGTGTGTTTACCCACGAAGCTATCCTCGGTGACCATAGTCACTCCCGAGGGCTCGCCGACGATTTCCCACGGCGATGAGGAAACGACAGGAAACTCTGTTGTGTCGATGATCCCGGGAAAGTCCGGGTCCGCAAGGGTCTGATCACCGTAGGGATCGTAGTCCTCAGTGACCGAGTGATAAAATTTCCGGTCTTCAAGCATCTCTGCCCAGATGCCTCCGTAGATGCAGCGGCCCATGTGCTCAATGAATTGACCGTAGATCATGGGGTTGATTGCTTCTGCGCGCTTATCTGCATCGATGCGTAGATCGACGTCTATCGTTGGTTGCGCCGATAAGGCAAACGGCAGGGCTCCTAGCATTAATATACTCTTTTTCAAGTTTTGTAGGGTTGTGATGTTTATTTGGTTACGATTAATTTGATTGGGCTCTGGCGAAACTGGTAGGGTTTGAATTTGATCGGGCCGACTTTGTGGAGGGAAGGGTAGTTTTCCCGTATTCAGTTTTTAGTGCTCTTTCTGTAGAGTTATTTGAAGAGACGTTTGGCGAGTTCACGAAGATTGCGCCTTTCGGTAAGCCATACGTGGCCGGTGCCCTCGGACTGGTAGTAGACGTGGTCTATGCCTATTCGACTAAGGTTAGCGTGAAAGGCGTTGAAGCCAGCCATCATACGATCGGGCTCTTGGGTGCCGTGGCCGAAGAACATGAGATCCATGCTTTCGTTGAAGGATGCAGTGTCGGCTAAGGCTCCGCCGTAGTAGGTTTCGGGATCGATGTCTCCGGGGCCGAAGTGGCCGGTGCCGCTTAGTCCTCCGATAGATGCAAACGTATCCAGGTTTTGGAGCCCTATCATATAGGCTTGGAAGCCGCCCATTGAGAATCCAGCGATCGCGCGATGGTGGCGATCTGGAATTGTGCGGTACTGCGAATCGATGAAAGGAATCACGTCCTCGATGATAACCGCTTCGAAGGACGCGAAGCGTTTTAGCATCTGGCGATTGAGTTCGTCCATGGAAACATCGGGTCCCATGCGGAAGGGAATTGGCTCTTCCTCGGGCCGCAAGGCGTATCCACGCTCCATGACGACGAGCATCGGTTCTGCGTCGCCGGACGCGATGAGGTTGTCCATGATGTGGGCGACGCGACCTTGTATCGGCCAGGCTCGCTCGTCCTCGCCACCGCCGTGCTGGAGATAGAGCACGGGGTACCTGGTGTCGGGCGACTGGTCATAACCGGGTGGGGTGTAGAGAAAGAAGCGGCGTGGTCCCTGGGTAACTGACGACTGGTACCAGCGCTCTCGCACCTCCCCGTGAGGGACATCCTGAAAATCGTAGTATGCTCCGGTATCACCGGCTTCGGGTATTTCGATGCCGCTTGTCTGCTTCCCAGTGCCATAGAAGGTTTCGCTGGAGGGGTCGTTTACCTGAACGCCATCGATGACAAGCCAGTAGTAGTGAAAACCTGGTGCCTGAGGGTCGGTGGTGACGGTCCAGGTTCCCTCTTCGTCCTTGGTCGCTGGGTAAGTCTTGTCTGTTTGAAAAGCGACACGATCGGCCTCGGGGGCCTTTACTTGGAACACGACTCTATTGTCAGGGAGGATGCGTGGGTAGGCTGAGCCGGGGGTATTGGTACTGGCGGGAGTGCCGGGAAGTTCGTCGGCGTAGGCCATGTTTATCAGGCAACTGGCGACTAACGTGAACAGGGGGAGTAGGTGACGTTTTTTCATAGGCGAGGGGTATGACAGAGTTAAATTTTCGAAATGAGGACTATCTGATTAGACGAGAATGTTTTCCAGTTTAGGCGATTCGTATCCGTGAAAGATCTACCACCACAGCCTTTCGGGGATCCAAGCGTAGGCTTTGTTTCGTGCGGCAATGCCTCCAATCCCGGGCCAAGGAACGTGGAAGCCGAAGCACCGGACTCGTTCTTCTGTGGCCTGGGCGAATACGCGTCTTCTAGCGCTGACTGCTAGTTCTGGGTTGTGGTCTAGCGCGATCGACCACGCGGGGTCGCGAAACATGAGTAAGTGGTTATGTACCAGATCCACGATATGTAGCAGGCTCTCGCCTGCGGATTGGATACGGAATATGCTATGCCCAGGGGTGTGGCCAAATCCGTCCTCGACCGTGACTAAGCCGCTAAGGGCTTGGGTTCCCACGCTTACGGTTTGAATCTGGGGAGCTAAGATTTCGAACTTTTCCTGGGCATTTCGAACCATGCCGGGAATCCAGCTCGGTGGACGCAGGGACTTCGAGAAGTCAGGATCCTTTTGCCGCCAAAAGGAGAATTCTTCCGGTGTGGTATAAATTGCGGCGTTGGGGAACAACGGCTTTCCATCGGCGTTAACGAAGCCGTCGATATGGTCTCCGTGGGCGTGGCTCAGAAATCCAGCGGTCACTTGGCTTGGATGAATCCCGATGGTGGCCAAGCCCTCCCTGAACCAACCCATGTCGGGGTTATCGACTGAGCCGAATCCTGCGTCGAAAACAACGATTTCGGAATCTTTCCGTATTACCAAGATGTTGACGTATATGGGGATGGTATCGGTTGGCTCGTAGTTTTCCTCGAGCGTTCGTTTCATTTCGTCGCGCTCGTTTTTTGGATACATCATATCCAGCCCCTGGTTGAACGAAAAGTGGCCGTCGCTAATTACCCATGCCTCGGAGTCTCCGATGGTGAACGCGTAAATCCAAGGATTGCGAACGTTATTTGGTTCGGGACGATCACTTTGCGCATGGAGTCGCGTCGATTGCGAGAGCGAGGACCCACCGAGAGCGATTGCTCCGAGGCCCAGAGCCTTCAGCATGTCTCGCCGCGAAGAGTTATGCGTTTCGTCCGGACGTTTAGTCATAGCATTTTTGATGAAAATGGCACCTATTTCGCCCAAGCCTTACCCTCCGAGGTACGACGCCATTCGAAGTAGTCGTCGAGGACTTCGAGAGATGCGGCACTGGGGACTGGACCGATAAAGGCTTCGTCATCGAAGTACATAAGCTGGCGGTTTTGCAAAGTATATTCGGGCCACTCAGGAACGCCCGGACCATTGGGGTCTCCGTGCTTGGCGAAGTTTGTCCAATAAGTTGAAACGATATCGGATAGTTCGTGGTCGGCTTCTGACAGATTGGCATCGTCCGAAGCGAGGGTTTGAAATACGTAGGGAACATCGACGCCATGGGGCATGCCATGGTCGGCCGCATCGGAATCGGCGGGGTGGTCCGCATGTTGGTCGAAATAGTAGTAGAATACTTTAGAATCGCTGGTCTTGGCTTGGAGGTTGGCCCATGCCCAAGTCTGCCATCCGAAGGCTGCGTCGCGCATGAGGTCTCGAGCGGTTTTGCTGACTCGGTCGCCAACGGGTGGATACGCAGTTATGAGTTCTTCGGCGAAGGGACCATAGCGGGTTTCAACATTGGCGGTCCATTCATCGACGCTGCCCTCGCGAGAGAAACTGAGGCCTTCGTCAGAATTGTAGCCTACCAGAACGTCGACGTGATTGTAGTCACCTTTCTCATACAGCTTGTATTGATCGTCAGGAACAACGAATCCGTCGACGATGGGCCATGAGGATCCGCTGCCCCAGCCTCCGGGGAGCTCTTTCGCAGGTACATCGCGAAGGGCCTCGATTGACGAGACTCCCGCCTTTTCCGCGTAGGTGATCCCTGATTGCTCCGCCATGGCGAGCGTACGCATATTTTCGCCCGGGTACGTGGTGGGACGACTAGGACCGAAAGAACCGCCGCTTTGGGATATGGCGGCCCGGAAGAGTCCTTTGGCCTGAGGAGACGCGCAGAGCATGCTTACGGAGATGCCTCCTGCTGATTCGCCGAAGATTGTGACTTTGTCAGGGTCGCCCCCAAAAGCGGTTATGTTGTTTTGTATCCACTCGAGTCCTGCAATTTGGTCAAGCAGTCCGTAGTTTCCGGATACGCCATTATCGGACTCGGCACTCAGTTCGGGGTGGGCCAAGAAGCCGAGGCTGCCAACTCGGTAGTTGACGCTCACGAGGATGACGCCTTTGCGGGCTAGATGTTCGCCATTGTGGACCGGTGTCGAGGTGGAACCGAAGGCGAAACCTCCCCCGTAGATCCAGACGAGAACGGGAAGTTGCTCGTCAGAGGATTTGGCCGGCGACCAGATGTTGAGGTAGAGGCAATCCTCGCTGACATTTCCCTGACCGTCGCCTTGCATGGGATCGGGGGCGAAGTCGGTGGCCTGTCGAACGCCTTCCCAAGAGGCGGCTGGTTGCGGCGCTTTCCAGCGCAAATCTCCCACTGGTGGGGCGGCGAAGGGGACGCCGCGGTAGACAGTGAGATCGTTTTCGTTCACACCTTGGACGAGGCCGTATTCCGTTTTTACCGGGTCCGGCTGGTTTGCGAAGGCGAACGTAGCCGCGACGAGGGCGAGCGAGTAGAAGAGATTCGTTTTCATATGGGATATTGCGTGTGTGTGCTACGGTAGTTGAATTTCGACTTCCTTGGATTCGCCGCGTGGGAGCGCGAAGCTATATTCAATTTCCTTGTTTCCCGCTTGGACGGTTACGGTGTAGTCTCCGAAGAAGGCGCGGGTGGCGAAGGTTCCTTCTTTGTCGGTCTTGGATTCGAGATTGGTACGCCACTGGTCGAAGAGGAGGGACTTGTAAACATCGACGCTCGGTTTTTCGGACCAATCTTCGCGGTACATGGCAGCGGTGGGTATCCAGTGAGCGTTTTCCCAGAAGCCCCACAATTGGACTCCAACTATCGATGGGTGGCTGAAAGCGAGGGTGAAGAAATCGCGGGTATAGTCCGCTTGAAGCTCTTCGTCGGTAGTGCGGATATCGAATTCGGTGATGCGAATTGGGAGGTTGAAGGCGTTCCAATAACGATCGAGGGTGGCCAGCACATTCTCAGGTGCGTTGGGCTTGCCGCCGATGTGGGCTTGCAGGCCGAGGGCGTCGAGTGGAGCGCCATTGTCAACGAGGTAACGAGCGGTGTCTTCGAAATGCTGCACGTGCTCGGCGTCTGTAGTGAAATCATGGTTACTGAAATCGTTCAGGTAGAGCATCATGTCCGGCATTTCCTCACGAGCGACCTCGAACCACTCGACCATGATTTCCTTGCCGAGGGCATCCATTAGGTCGTGATTGGTGTAGGGCTCGTTGAGGACGTCCCATTCGTAGAGGTAGTCCTTGGTAGCCGCACTTATCTCGCGGATGTGATCGAGCACGATGCCTTGGATCTGGTCCTGCTCGGGCGTGCCGAGGAGCTCACGGACTTGGTCCGGCAAGTTTCCGCGTCCTGGCCAGACCAAAACGTGTCCGCGAGTCGGGATATCGTGTTCCTGAAGCCACTTGAGTCCATCGAGGGCTTGCTCGCGGTTGAAGTTTCCTTGGAACTCGCCCAGCCAGGCTCCCCATTTGAGGTCGTTCTCCGGGCTAGCTGCATTGAAGAGTTCGAGAACCTTTTCGCGGAAGATTAAGTTGTCGGGAGTATCTACCAGAAGACGTTCGAACGGAATGGCTGTGCCCCATTCGAAAGCGCTTTCGGTTTGTGCGAGGGTGAGCTTCGCATTGCGGACTGGCTTGCCTTTGGCGTCGACGACTCGGATCGAAAGGTCGCCTTTGCGGATTTCCTCGATGCGTTCGAGAGCCGCTTCTCGCCATGCAGAGTTCGTTTCGCGTCCTTCATAAGTGAAGCGGGTGCGAGGAAGGTCACTAAAAGCCACGGCATCGCCGAAAGTGAGGCACTCGAGGCCGCCAATCTCGATGGTCTGAGCACGGTAGCCGAGGGTGAAACTGACCTGGGCTTCGAAACGTTCGTAGTCAGCGTCGGCCGTGAAAGGGACGAGAAACTCTCCCCATTCTTCTGGGGCATTGAAAGTCTCGCTGACCATGCCACGTCCCCAGCCGATAGCAGGGCGAATGCCGACGCCGATTTGCCCAAGGCCACTTTCGTCGGCTGATTCGAGGGTGCGGGCGAAGAAGCGTACAATGCCGGTGTCGCCTTTTTTCAATTCGGTGAAGCTACTGGACTGCAGTTGAACGGCGTACCAAGGCCCGGTATCGCCCTTGGTTTCGATACGCCATGCGGAGTCGAACCCGAAATCACTCTCAGTATCGACAGTGTCGATACTGACTGAGTCGAAGGCGGACGGCATAAGCTGGAGCGAGAAGGCGTCGAGGCCCGGCGAGCGAAGGAGTTGTTTGCCGCTTGGCAGCTCAGTTTGGGCACTAAGCGAAGTGAGCGCGAGAGAGAAGATGGGTATCGTCAGAATCGATTTTAGCTTCATGTAGAGTATTCGGGGGAAGAGTTAAACGGCCCCGTATGTGGCTCGCGGAGGCAACGTTCGCAAATGAAGACGCTGGGCATCCGTTGCGCAATGCATCACCTAGGAGTGTTAAGGGGGACAAGGACTACGATGGAAATCGAAATCAAAGGCGAGTAAATCCACTTTGCGGCGACCCACGTTAACAGCGGCACGTGCGCTCTATCTTTAGAGTCTAGCAGGAAACTATATCTAAAGTAAGAGTTTAACTATTCTTCTCTAGTTGATTGGGGAGACTGCCGAGATTCGAGGACAGACGCTTCGGCGCTCGGAAGGTTACTAGCCTTGGCTGTTGCAGAGCCAGTAACGACTTTTGCCTTAAGCTATTTCTCGAGGTAGACCCGTTTGTAGCCACCTTGGCGTCGGAAGTAGATTAGCAGACCGAGAAAAATCATGGCCATTGTGGCTGGAATCAAAGAGTCCACTCGGAGGGTCTTGCGATCTCCCTTCAAGCTCGAGTCGATCAAGGCTTGCTGCACTTCGCTCGGGATTTCTTGGGAGCGGGCTGCCGCTAGCTTTTTACCGTCGATCGCCGCAACCGGCTTGAAAATCAGCCAGCTATTGGAGTCTACAGCCTTCATCTCTTGGTAAATGGCAGGTGCTTCCTCTTGCAAGGCTTCGCTCGCAAAGCGGTCCTTTGCGTAACCAAGGCCAGGTAGGCCGATCAATCCGCCGGACATCATGCCGAGGCCGCCCATGATGCTAATCGCGATCGCTCCCGTGCGAGGGAAGCGGTCGCCAACCACCGCTAGCATCGTCGGCCAGAAGAAGGTCTTGCCGACACCGTATATCAACAATGCGAAAACAGCTCCTTTGAAGGATTCGATACCGCTCGAAAGGTTCAAGCCGACGAAGGCCAATATCGCGCACAGTAGGAGCAATCCGATGGGCGACAACTTTAGGTGCTCCTCGATCCATGCCGCGCAGAAACGCAGGACAAACATGGTTAGCGATGTGATGACAAACAAGAATTTGCCTTCCTCAGAGCTCAAGATGCTACCCGTAATGTTTTGTATCCATCCATCCGTGCCGAGCTCGACTGCTCCCACGAGAATGTGCGTTCCAAACAAGACGAATAGCATGACAGACCCGAGAGCAAAGCTCGTTATCTTACCAATTATGAATATCAGTGCCAAGGCGGCGATCGCCAGCACGTAGGTTGGGATCGCTGGAAAGGTCGCTTGGAAAAACAGGAATAACATCAAGGCGATCACCAATCCACCCAGCAGGCCTACATCCTTGAACATGTCACCGAGCTTGAGGCCTTTTTCAGCCGCTTCCGACTTCGGAAAGCGTTGGCCCATGAACATGATGCCATACACGACGGTAGGGATCAGGAAGATGGCCAACTGCACTTTCCACGAGACGTTCATCCGATCGTCGAGCAACCAGCCGAGCGCTCCACCGAGCACCAAGCCTAAAGGCCAGGAAGCATGCAATATATTCAAGTAGTGGGTACGGTTCTCTGGAAACAGCGTCGCTACCAGAGGGTTCGCTACCGCTTCTAGAGAACCGTTCGCCAAGGCAAAGATAAAGGTACCCCAGAACAGCCATTGATAAGCGATTGCCGTGTCCATGCCGGCAGTCGCGGTGAAGGTGACCACCGCAGAAAGCACATGCAGGAGAAAGGAGGCGACGATCAGCTTCCCATAGCCGATCGTATCAACCACTAGGCCTCCGACGAAGATACCGAAGCAGAATCCGGTGAGGCCTGCTCCACTGATCACTCCGAGCTGTGTCGCGGAAAATCCGAATTCGGCTCCCCAGTTGTCTAAGATTCCGCCGCGTACCGCAAAACCGATACCTGTGGCGAGGATAGCTGTGAAGCCAGCATACAAAAGACGTTTAGGATTAATTCGAGAGTCAGTCATGGTATCAAGGTCAATAGGTTAGGGGACAAGGAGCAGTGGGAAAGAAGGGACCTTCAAGACCCCCTGGGCAGAAAGTCTTATTTCGTATTCAAAGACCGGATATAGGCAACGACGTCGCGGATCGCTTCGTCGTCCACCAGCGTCTTGGCCATCGCAGCCATCTCGGCTCCTTTTGCATCTCGTGGATCGGACCCTCGAACGCCGTCGCGAAAGTCGCGTATTTGCTTTTGCAAGTACCAGTCTTGCTTGCCGGTGAGTTTCGGGGAAGCAAGAGTCTCATTTCCTTGGGCATCAGCTCCGTGACAAGCCGTACAGGTTGCGTAGAGAGCTTGGCCCTTATCGGGGTCGCCCTCAAGGGTGGGCTCTTCTGTAGCTGCCGGCTCGAGCGATTCGAGATAGTGAGCTAAGTGAGACATCGACATCGGTGGGCGGCTTTGCGTATTCAAGAACTGGAGTGCTCCTTTCATTGCGATGCCGCGTGGGTTTTTGAAATGAGTTCCGCGCACACCTACGTGAAACTTTTGCAGTTGAGTTTGGGTATACCAATTCTCCATTCCTCGAAGTGAGGGTGCTCCGAGCCCAATGTCTCCATTCGCGTCCGAACCGTGGCAAGCTACGCAGTGTTGCATGTAGAGCTCTTCGCCAGACGATTCGCTTCCCCATCCCCAAATTTGGGGCTCAAAGGTGTGCTTTTTCACGAAGTCTTCGTATTGCTTCTCGTCGATTTTTGCGAACTGCAGTTCCAAGCCAGCCGTACGCAATTTCAGCTGCATTTGCGTATCGGAATCTACGCGAAGGGCCATTTCCTGCAAAGCCTCAATTTCGCTGACGCTCGGTTCGTGTAGTTGCGTCTTCCATACGTCTAGCAGCGCCATGCTGGCAACTGCGATCGTTTCCGGTGGGAGTTGGTTCCATTCTCCCAGTGCCTCAAGAAGATTGCCACTTTGCCTCTCGAGGAAGAGCTTCAGGGCAACGTACTCGGGTACTTCTTCGATACTGTCAAAGCCTCTCTCGAAATCGACCGACGAACCTCCATCGAGCAAGAGCTTCACGTATGCGTCGCCATTCTCAAGCGTCGCATAAGCAAACGCTCGGCCGAGCCATGGGTCTGTTGTCAGCTGAGAGCGAAGGCTCATTAGCTCGCTGGCTCGCGCTTCCGAGGCAGGAAGGAGTCCTAACGCGAGGACTGCTTTCAAGCGGGTCTTCGGGTCAGTGTCGTCGATCTTGCTCGCGGCCAAGCTGAGCTCTTCGCTGCCGCCCACCTCCGTCAAAGCCATGACCGCATTTTTGCGAACGGCTGCGGAGGGGTGCTCCAGAGCTGACCGAACCACTGCTTCCGATTCCGATGAATCGAGATTGAATGCTCCCAGTCCCGACAAGCTCCACACCGCGTGGATGACTCGAGTGTTCAGGCCGATCGCATCTACGGTGCTGTCCTCAAGAACAATTTCGCGGAGTGATGGAATCGCTTCCCGGCGTTTTTCCCGAACCAGCTTTCGCTGAGCGGTCATTCGCCAAAAGAGGTTGTCGTTGGCCAGTGTTTCGACGAGTAGCGAAGCGTTAGCTCCGGACAAGTCGAGAGGCGCCATTGGCTCGGAGTCCTTAGCCACGATGCGATAGATCCGGCCATGGTGCTGATCTCTCAGTGGGTTCTCGTGAGCGTTCCCGGCGCCCATTTCCGCCTCGAAGCCCGCTGATTGGGTCGAGGGGCGGGGATTGTGTTGGATGATGAAATTGTACCAATCCGCAACCCAGAGCTGCCCATCCGGGCCGACGTCAGTAAAAACTGGGGATAACCACTCGTCCACTGAAGCCAATAGGGAACCGCGATTTTGGGCGACATAGCTCGAACCGTTCTCCTTCAGGAAAAACTGTCCCAGCAAATGTCCCGTCGGTCCGCCGATGAAAGCCGACGCATTCCAGTACTGCTTCGGGAATTCACGAGCGGTGTAGAGATTGAAGCCTGATCCAGCGGTGTAGCGCCCGTGGGCGTCCACCTGCAGAAACTTATGGGTGTTCGGAAAGAACTGAGTAAAGTCGTCGATCTTAGCTGCTAAGCCTGAGGGAAGGGCTGCATTTCTCTCGTACGTGAACGGTCTCCACAGGGGGACATGCCATGCTGGTGCATTGTTAGCGGTCGAGCCGAAGATCTCGAAATCCTCGCTGATACCGAGGCCCCATGTGTTGTTGCTGAAAAGACCTATCGGCTCGACTAGACCGCTGTCTGGATCCATGCGGAAAACCCCTTGGCCGAATTCGCCTTGAGTCGACTTCTCGACTTCGGAGTAACCCACCGCTCCCCAAATTTTGTTGTCGAATCCGTAGCGCAGGTTTGAAGGGCCCGCATGGGTGTCGCGGATTCCCCAGTAGTCGCTTATTGGATACTTTACATCAGCTTTGTCGTCTCCGTCCGTATCCTTGAGGAACAGAAAGTGGGGAGCTTGGGAAACGATCCATCCTCCGTCCATAGGTGTCAAACTTGTGGGGATGTTCAACCCGTCGGCGAACACCGTGAACGTGTCGGCTCGCTCGTCGCCATCCGTATCTTCGCAGATGAGAATCCGGTCGTTGCCCTGCTGGTCGGGATCGACGTTGTTCGGATAGTCCACGGATTCGGCGACGAACAGACGACCCCTCTCGTCCCAAGCGAATGCGATCGGGTTTACGATGTCCGGCTCCGCCACGAACAAACGCAGCTCGAAGCCGTCCGCTACCATGCTCAGTTTCTTGGATTCTTCCGGAGAAAACGCATTGGCGAGATCAGGAGCAGGGACCTGTTTTCTGTAGTTGGGTATCGTGTCGGCCTGCTCGTATTGCAGCTCGGGTAGACTTGCCGCCAGGCTGCGATTCGCTTCGCGTTTCTCATCGCCCACGCTCCAGAGAATCCCTCGAATCAGCAGATCGTGAAACGCTTCCTGCCCCCAAGTGGCCATGTCGTGGCCGTAAGCCGTGTAAAAAACGCGGCCCTCACCATGAGTACGCGTCCATGTCCACGGCTCGTCTTCTCTCAGCATCAACACCTCGCGCTGGTCCTCATTGTGGTCCGCATGCACGTAGGTCTCGTCCTCGGTTACGAAGCCTTCGTAACCCTGCAAGATGGGGTGAGATTCCATACCCTCTGGAATGGTAGTGGAAAACTCCTCGTAGCCATGGCTCCGAAATCGTGCTCCGACCAGATCCACGTATTCCTGGGAATGCCCGAAACAAGCGCTGGCGCTGTGGATTGGCAGAAATCCTCCGCCTTCCTCCACGAAATCGAACAGAGCCGTTTCCTGCGACTCGCTTAGCGTATTGTAATTTGCATACAGCATCAACGCGTCGGTCGCCGCCAAGTCCTCTGCATTGAGCACATCCAGCGTCTCCACATAGCGCATACGAATCTTCTCGCTACCGAGCGAACGGTTAAAGACTGGAGCGAAAACATGAGAGAGGTGGTAGCCACTTCCTTCGCGTTGGCCGTGCCCTATGAATAGGAGGTCGATAATGCCTTCATCGTTGTCCTCCTGGGCCCATAGGGAAGGGCTAATCGGATTGAACGAAGCGACTGCAGCAATCAAAGCCACTTGGTAGGTAGGGGTAAGTTTCATCTGCAAATTTGGATCTTTTTTGAAAAGGTTAGGGCGCATGTGCCCCATTGAATGGGAATGCAGGCAATTTTTAATCCAGAGAAAGCGCGAAGTCGGGCATCTTTATTTGGGCGCCGCCATTCATGGCCGACTGGTGAGCTAGAATCCCCACGCAGCTGATGTTAGCGGACTCAACCGCGTTTGGATACGGATTCGACTTGTCGAGTACTGCGCCGATAAAGTTATCTACCAGATGTGGATGCGAACCGCCGTGTCCAGCACCTTGAGTGAACGAGAGGTGCTGGTGCTCGTCGGCATCATAGACACCGCGACCTGTGAAGTGCTGAATCTGTTCCGGCAGCAGATGAGCGTAGTCCGGCACCGTAACACGCTCCGGTATTTCCGGTTCTGGCTTGCCGAGCGTATGCAGCACGGGTTCTTCTCCCTCGATCAGAGGCCACTCGTAAGACTTCTTGGAGCCGTACACGTCAAAGCTTTCTCGATACTGGCGTGCCGTCTCGAAAAGAGAGCGGTAGATTCTAGCGGCCACGTCGCTGTCCTTCATCTGGATATGGCAAGACTCGATCGCGAACGGCGATCCGTAGACGTTCGCCTGGGCTGCGTCGATCTTACCGGATCCGACGCATGAAACCGTCTCCGCTAACTTGCGTTCCAAGCCGAGTACCGGACCGACGCAATGTGTCGCGTAGTGCATGGGTGGGAGCCCGTCCCAATACCCCGGCCACCCAGCCATGTCTTGCTGGTGGCTTGCCTGTAGAAACTGGATACGCCCGAGTTCGCCTTTGTCATACATCTCCTTCACGAAGAGATATTCGCGACTGTAGACGACTGTCTCCATCATCATGTAGATGAGGCCGGTTTCTTTGGTGAGCTCCACGATACGTTTGCAGTCCTCGACGGTCGTTGCCATCGGCACCGTGCAGGCTACGTGCTTACCAGCTTCCAGGGCCTTGATCGACTGCGGGCCGTGGTCGGGGATCGGCGTATTGATATGCACTGCATCGACCTCTGGATCGGCCAGCACATCCTCGAACGAGGTGTAGCGCTTCTCAATCCCAAACTGGTCGCCGGTCGCGTTGAGATTTACCTCGTTGCGTTGGCAGATCGCATACATTTCAGCCCGCGGGTGGGCCATGTAGATGGGAATAAATTCGGCTCCGAATCCGAGCCCTATGATTGCAACTTTCATCGTATTCACTTTTTGGGGTTAACCGAGTATGTCCGATACCGTTAGGCGGACCATTCTTTTAAAAACTGCAGGCCTTTTCTCGCAAATTCGTCCTGACTCGCTGCAAAGCGTTTCCAGATACAGACTGCTTCGGCCAAGCTGGAGGAATCCGGCGAAAAGCTCTCTATCGACACCGCGGCCTCGTAACCGATGCGACGCAGCCCCTCCCGCAAGCCTGTCCAATCGCTGTTGCCTTCTCCGGGAACTCCTCGATGGCTGTCCGAAACCTGCAAGTGCAGCAAACGTTTGCCCGCCCGCTCGATCGCTTTGCAAAAATCGACTTCCTCGATGTTCATGTGAAAGCTATCTAGCGAGAGGCCGATGGCCGGGTGATCGATCTCGTCCAGCATGCGTAGAGCGTCTGCTGCCGTGTTTACCATATCCGACTCGAATCGGTTGAGGGGCTCGATGCCGAGACGTACTCCTGAGCCTTGTGCAACGCTTGCCATGCGCCGCAAGCCTGTAGCGGAACGCGACCATTCCTCTTGCCTCTCGGCTTCCGTTGGCAGGCGCTGTTTAGCGACAGGAGCGTAGAGGGGGCCGACCACAAGGGAGCTTCCCCATGTCACCGCAAGTTTGATACAAGCCTCTAGGTAAGCCTCAGCAGCCTGCACCTTGCGCGGTTCCGCGCTGGATAGGTCTCGATCGCCCACGACGGCCGCGCAAACGATCGCTTCCAAGCCGGTTACTTTCAGGGCTGTCGCGATGCTTTGGGCATCCATCGCGTCCGGGTCTTCCACCGGAATCTCTACGCAGTCAAATCCTTGCTCCGCAATTTTATGAAGAAGCGAAACATCGCTGCCATCGAAGGGAGAGGTCCAAAGCCAAGTGCTCGCGCCAAATTTCATGAAAGGGATAACAGGGTTAAGGGGCTACGTCGATCGTAGGGTTCGACCAACAGCAAGAGTCTAGCGCACCCAGCAGAATTCAGCTTGTATCGACTGGTGTAAAAATTGTATTTTTCCGCCATGCTTGAAGTGAAATCTTGGTTTTCCGAAATCGATCCATCCGTATCGCTCAATCAACTTTTCGAGCATCTGCCGGGCATCATGTACTTCGTCAAAGACCGCGAATCCCGTATATTGATGGGCAACCGCGAATTCGCCCAGCGCTGCGGTCTCTCCGTTGCCGAGGACCTTCGTGGACAGAGCGACATGGATATTTTCCCGGCATACATGGCTAGAAAGTTTCTCGCCGACGACCTCGAGATCCTGCGAAGCGGAAAGCCTTTGCTAAACCTAGTGGAGCTATTCCCATCGCGGGAGCGGCTCCCCGAGTGGTTCATTACCCAGAAGTTTCCCATGAAGGACATAGAGGGGAAAACTGTCGGCATCTGCGGCATCGTGCAAAGCTACGAGAGGATCCTCGACCATTCGAACGACGTTATCTTCACTCTCGTCGAGTACATCCGCAGCCACTATTCGGAGCCGATCTCGATTCCCGAGCTCGCCAAGAGGATTGGGCTCTCGCAGCGACAGCTTGAACGACGGTTTCAGGAAACCTTTCGCACCACTCCCAGACAGTATATCGTTCGCTTGCGGGTCCTCATTGCAAGCGACCGCCTGCTTAATAGTGACGCGCCCATCACCGAGATCGCAGTGGAGTCCGGCTTCTACGACCACAGCAGCTTCATTCGCCACTTCCGTTCCATCTTTGAGACGACTCCTCTGGCCTACCGCAAACACCGCCACCTCCCAAAATCTTAGGGGGCAAAACCCGCAGCGCGAAATCGATTGGCGCAGGGTTTTGTAGATGTCCTTCGCGGTTCAGTTTAGACTGCCGGATGCTCTCGTCAGTCAGCGGACGCTGCGGCGATGGCGGCTTCTACGAATCGTGGCCCCGATACGCCCGTCTGGGCGGGGCAAAGGCTCGCTCTGAGCGAAGAGGCGAGATTAGGGCTTGCTGGCCAGACTTCACGTTTGCGAGCAAATTGACCGTAGTTGGATTTTGGATCATTTGGAGCCTGGCATCATTTCGCGTCGGTGTCCTAAGTGTTCGAGGGCAGGAACGGACCGCCGGGCGGACTGCGTTTGAGGACCGAGTCACTGCGGCTCGCCTGGCTCACCTAAGGACACGTTGTTGTTCGGTCTCCTTTTTGACGCTCTGACCAAAATTACCTTGAATTCGAATGAGCCTGCATCTAGGCAAATGCAGCAGTACATGATGATGGGATCCGCGAGCGTAAAGGCACTATTTCTTATATCCGCAATTCTGTTGTCACCGTTTGTGCTTCGTACCGTATCGCATCAACTTGAGGTTTACCCCAGTGTCGTCTTGCCGTCGGGCGCTGTACTGGCGAACTCGGACTCGACTGCCATCACTGCCACTAAAACTGAACTCATCGGGCGAAACGTAAGCGATTCCGCAGAGGTTGCGCTGGATGCCCGAAAGCTCATTGCCCCATTGCCGATAAACTACCTCCCGAAATTGTTAGAAAGCCAATTTGCGCTTGCTGCACCGCCCAGCCATTCGCTCAGGTTTAAGTACATCCCAAAGCCCTTTCGTCCAGAGAAGCTCTCACTGCCCAGGAAACTAGTGAGTGAAGAAGATGAGCGACAAGTCCGCTCCCTGCTTCGCGAGCGGCTTCAGCAGCAGGACTGTTCAACGGACACCCTGACCATTCGACGAACAAAATTCCTAATCGACAAAGCTACGAGAGAAGTCTCTCAGGTGGAGATCACCGATGAAGTTACAATCGATCTCATTTGACGTTGTGATCCATCGAGTTTGGCTGCGAATCGCAGAAGCCGCATACGTGGGTCAATGCGAAGCCGCCATTTTCCGGATCCTTCTTGGCGCCTACTTTCTTTTCAACCTGAAGGCTTTCTCATGGATCAGCGCGGCGCCCGCAGCTTGGTTCGATCCCCCATTCCTAAGCTTCGCAAACGCCTACGGCTCGTTTCCTCCCAACTGGTTCTTCTATGGCGTCGATATGCTGCTTCCCCTTGCTTGCTTCTGTGTTGCAGCAGGAGTGAAGGCACGGGTTGCGGGCCTGACGATCGCTTTGCTATACATCTCGGCTTCAAACTTTAGCTACAGCTTCGGGAAGATCGACCACGGTGGGGTTCTTATCCATACGACTCTCATCTGCTTGTCGTTCTCCAACTGGGGCTGCCGGTACGCTCTTTTGCCGGATCGACCCCTTAGCGACGCCCGCCACAACGGTAGCTTCGGGATTCTTGCGATCGTCGTCGCTTTTGCGATGTTCACCGCCGGATTCGAGAAGGCGTATGTATGGATAGATTTCGACCCAAGCACCAGCGGCTTTTTGGCTTGGTTTAACGGAGGCTATTATACTTTAGAACGCCAACACTTCCTCGCTCCGATTGTAGAAATCTTGCCGCCGCTAGTCTACGAGCTCTTCGACTACTCTGCGGTCCTTTTTGAATTGAGCGGACTGTTGTTCCTCGTGGCAGGGCGTCGTTTCTGGCATGGCTGGCTGATTGCGGCCTGCTGCTTCCATCTCGGCAACTTGCTGTTGCTGAACATCCTCTTCACGCCCCATGCCGTCGTCTACGGGGCCTTTCTTATCGCACCCATAGCGGGTTCCTTGCGAAATGGTCTGCCACTTCCACCTGCCTTTCTCAAAGTGGCGATGATGGCGGCCGTAGCGCTTACGCTCTACCAACTCATGGTTCGCTTTCTTTACATCAGGGCTTTGGAGTCCGGCTCTATCGCCGTCAACGAAGATGCCAATATGTTCGCGATGTACGTTTCCCTCGTGATCTGGCTCTGTCTCATCGGATTTTCTGTTTTCGGCTTCGTCAAAGGCGAACGGCGGGGCGCCTCGCCTGCAAAAGAGGAGCTTAGCCCTGCCGTTTGAGCGACCTCAACACCGACCTCGCGGCGCTCCAGCCGCACATCCCGTGTACCCCGCCGCCCGGAGGAGTCGATTGGGAGCATAGAAACAGATTCGGATTTGAGGTCCGGTAGGGGTCCAGCTTAGCGACCGGCCGCGTGAAGAGCTGTGTCAGCTTGGCGGCTCCGCCGCTAATCGCGCCGCCCACATAAGCCGGGTTGTAGGCTTCGAAGCCGGATGCGGTGGTCTCATTCGTTGCCAAGACGCAGTCGGAGAATCCGGGAGCGAAGCGCTCGATTTGCCTCGTCATCTCCGGCGCCATCGAGCGGGCCGAGCCTGCTGGCACGTGGCAATACGCGTATCCGGTATGGTGGCCGCTAGGGGCGCGGCTGGGGTCGAACTGGCTTTGCTGGCAAACCATCACGAACGGCTTGTCGCAGTAAACGCCATCCCAAGCTGCCCTCTCGCTCGCTGCGACTTCTTCGTAGTCGCCCCCGACGTGTACCGTTGAAGCCAAGAGGCAATCTCGGTCGCGCCAAGGAATAGCTTGCGAGAGCGCAAAGTCCAGCTTGCATACGCCCGGCCCGTACTGGTAGCGGCTCAACGCCTTTCTGTAGCGGTTTCCCAACCGGTTACCGCAGATCGATGCCAATTGCTTCGGATCGAGGTCGAAGAGGTATCGGGATGCCTTGGGTAGCTGATCGAATCGTTCGATCTTTTGTCCGAGCCTGATCTCGCCACCCGCCTCCCGAAAGGCCCTCTCGAGCGCCGCGGCGATGGAGCTGCTGCCTCCGAGCGCCACTGGCCAGGGAGCGAGGTGCCCGGCCAGCAAAAAGACGAGCGCTACCGCCGAGGTACCCCAGAAGTCGAAGGGCAGGATGGAGTGCGCGGCGCAGCCTGCCCACAGGGCGCGAGCCCTCGCGTCCTTGAAGAGAGCCTTTGCCACCCACTTTGCCGGAGGCAGTCCTCGTGCTCCAAAGCGGGCTTGGTTAAAGAGGTCTTTCTTGAGCGCGAATGGGTCTAGTAATTGGCCGATGAGCTTTTCAGCTTCGGGCATCAAGGGTTGCACCAAGCGCAGGTAGTTGCGGTCGTCTTTTCCGAGATGCTTAGCTGTGTCCCGAGCTGATGGATACAGGAGTACTGGTGATTCGCCGTCCAAGGGATGGGCTGCCGAAACCGCAGGGAAGATCCATTCGAGTCCGAAATCTTCCAGACCGATTTCGCGGAATGCGGGACTTAGGTAGGCGGTCGGATGCACCGCAGAGCAGACGTCGTGTCGAAAGCCTGGCAGGGTCAACTCCGAGGTACGGGCGCCACCTCCAATCGTCTGGTCCAATTCGACCACGAGGGTGCGTACGCCGGCGCGGGCGAGCCGGATCGCCGCCGTGAGGCCGTTTGGTCCTGAACCGACAACAAGCGCTTCGCACTCTCGAGACATATTCTAGGAGAGTGCCAAAGATTTCCCCCAAAACAAGGTCGCACTTGTTAAACGTGGCCTTTTTGCTAGGGGAAACTTGCTCCGGAGGGCCCGGAGCGTTTATTCGGTTCGGGTCCAATACCTCGCCGCTTGCGGCGTTTGGTTCGTGGTGGATTGTCCCCTCCGACGGGCGATTAAGTCGCAGCACGGAGCATCCGTCCCTCCTTGTTGAATACCCCGTCCGCTTGCGGCGAGGGTGCTTTATTTGGCTGCTTCGGCTTCGAGGAACTTATTAACCTCGAGCCAGTGCATGAAGACGGGGAACCAGCCGTTGGCGGTGTTGCCAGGATAGCCCAGGCCGAAGCCGTGTCCACCATTTTGATACAGGTGGAATTCCACCGGGATGCCAGCCTCGTGCCAGGATTGAACTACGCCGATGTCGCCATTGAAGAGGAAATCGTTGGTGGCGATGGCGTTGAACATGGGAGGCGCGTCCTCGGGTACTTCGACACGGCCCATGCCGCCGTAGATGGGACCGATGAACGCTAGGTCCATGGTCTCGGAATGGAGGGTGCTGTGCATGGTGAGCCCGGCTCCAGCGGAGAAACCGATCATGCCGATGCGGTCGGTATCGACGCCCCATTCGTCAGCGCGGTCGAGGATCATGGCGTAGGCGGCCTCGGCGTCTTCTAGCTGGTTGGAGAGGTCCCACTGCGGACGTGGGGGCGGTGCGGCTTCTTCTTCATCGTCAGATGGGGTTACGGAGGCGAAGGTGCGGTTCATCGATTCCTTCAGGCCTTCGAGTGTAGGTGGGGTTGGCCGTAGTCGGTATTTGAGTACGAAGGCGGCTACACCTTCGTCGGCGAGTGCCTGGGCGACTTTCCATCCCTCGTTGTTCATGGAGAGCCAACGGAATCCGCCGCCTGGCGTTACGATGACGGCAGCTCCATTTGCCTTGTCTGGATCTGGCAGGAAGGGGGTGAGGGTGGCGGTGGTGACGTTGCGGGCCATGGGTTCGCCCCATTGCCGAAACCAGCTCTCCTCCGCGGGTTGGTCTTCCACACCTCCGGTATTGAGCAGGATGGCGTTTGGCTCCTCCGGAGCGTCCAGCGGGTAAATGGTGCCGTCTTGGGCGATGGCGGAAACGGTGAGAGCGGAAACGAAAGCGAGGCTGAATGCCGCGGCTAGGGATGAGCGATTTTTTGAGGTGTTTTTATTCATAATGTTAGGATTCGATTATTCAGAGAGTGTAAAGAGACGGGAAGGTTTCGAAGGTATCTACCGCGGATCGATGGCGATCTCGTTTCCGAGTTGCAGTGTATGGCCGAGGTCTTTGATTTCGAAGAAGCGGGCGCGTTCGACTTTTCGGTTCGGCTGGTGGATGACCATAACGAGCCGGTCGTCGAAGGTGTTGAAAAGCATGGGGTGGCCGCCGTCGTCGGACCAGAGTGGGTCGGGCAGCTGTTCCCAAGGCCCGAATACGCTGCCGCTTTGCGAACGCGCGATGCCGACAGCGTACTTGGCTGGCCCGTAGCTGGACCAGAGCATCAGCAGAGTGCCGTCTTTGGTGTAGTGCAGCCAGTTGCCGTCGCTGACGTAGGCGTGGTATCGATTTCCTTGATACAGTTCGCCAATATCGCCGCGGCAGCGGACCCAAGGGGCCGCGGAGGCGTGGAAGAGAAGCTGGGGATTGCCGATAGGGCGCGATAGGTCTTCGCTGAGTTGGACGATGTCGAAGCTGCCGTCGGTGATTTGGGCCCACTCATGGCAGAAGACCATGTAGGGGACGTCGTCTTCGACCCACAAGCTCCCGTCGAGTGCCATCCAATCGTGAGGTGTTTGGGGCCCGTTTTCAAAAGGCTCGAAGGGGCCGAGTGGTGAATCCGCGACGAGGATTTCGGTGCCGCGGCGGACGTTTTGCGGGCGACCTGGCGGGGTTGGCAGTGTTTCTTTCGAGGTGACGGTGGCGAAAAGGTAGTAGCGCCCTTTGTATTTATGGACTTCCGGGGCCCATACGGTTTCGCGGCCCCAGTGGTCTTCGGGGATTTCCCAGACGGGAACGGGGTCTTCCCAATTCTTGAGATCCTTACTCTGGAAAACCATGACGGCCTTGCGCTCGATGTCGCCGTCGAAGATGCCGGAAGTTGTGGTCCCGTAGATGTAGTAGGTTTTCGAGGACGGGTCCGGTAGGACGAAGGGATCGCGTATTCGGGTTTCGGAACGGTCGGTGGTCTGTGCGGCGATAGGCATTGCGAACGCAAGGAGAGGGATGAAGCAGATCGATTGGATGCTGCGGTTGAGAGATCTTAGCATGGGAATGGGGGTCGCGGCTTTCTTGGGTATCGTGTTTACCCGACGAAACTTAGGTCGTAGGGAGCGCGCATTTCGCGGGATAGGTAGGTGTTGGCTTCGGCAGCGTTGGCCCCGGTGAAGCGTTCCGATTGGGCGTCCCAGGTGAGCGACTTGCCGGTGCGCAGAGAGATGGCGCCTAGGTGGCACATGTTGGCGGAGCGGTGGCCGGTCTCCACATCGCAAATTGGGAGTTCGCGGCTGTTCACACAGTCGAAGAAGTTACCCATGTGGTGCTTGCTCTTATAGAGTCGGACGGCGTCTTCGGGCAGCTCAGCCTTGAGGATTTCCGGGTCGCTGGCTTCGATACGGTCGCGGTTGACCCAGATGGTTCCGTCGGCGCCCACGAATTGGATACCGTTTGGTTGGCCGTCTGGGTTGAGGTGTTCGCCATAGATGCTATCGTCGCGAGTGGTGCGTATGTTGAGGGCGATGCCGTTTGCGTAGGTGTAGTTGACGACGTAGTCGCCGTAGGCGTTGTAGCCGCCTGGAATGGGGGTGCTGAGGCGCTCGGAGGCAACGTGGCTGGGGGAGACTTGTCCGATTGCCCAATAGGCGATGTCGTTGTGGTGGGCGCCCCAATCGGTCATGGTACCGCCTGAGTATTCGTACCAAAAACGGAAGGTCGCGTGGCAGCGTTGGGGAACGTAGTCGGTGGCGGGGGCTTGGCCTTGCCAAAAGTCCCAGTCGAGTTCCGCGGGAACGGGAGCGGCGCTGAATGGGCCTTCGACGAGTCCGGCAGGGAGCCAGACGTTGGCCTCCTTGAGGGTGCCGATTCGTTTGTTGCGCACGAGTTCGCAGGCGAGGCGGAATCGGGCGTCGCTGCGTTGCTGGGTGCCGGTTTGCAGGACGGCTTTGTTTTCTCTGACTGCTTTGATGAGGTGGCGACCTTCGTCGATGGTGAGGGTGAGAGGCTTTTCGCCGTAGACGTCTTTACCGGCTCTGACGGCGCCGTAGTTGACGAGGGTGTGCCAGTGGTCGGGCGTGGCGTTTACGATACAGTGTATGTCCTTGCGTTCGAGCAGGCGTCGAAAGTCCTTATAGACGTCGGGGACGCGTCCTTTTTCGGTGAAACGTTTGGCTGCGGCTGCGGCATGATTTTGGTCCACGTCGCAAACGGCTAGGATATCTCCCCAATAGGCGGCTGCTTCCGTATCCGCTCCGCCCATACCTCCGCATCCGATGAGGGCGACGCCAGGGCGATCGTTGGGCGACTTGTTGCCTTTAAGGTCGGCAGCTCCGAGCTCGCGTTGGACGAACCATAGCGGAAGGCCTGTTGCGGCAGCGGCGGTGACGCAGCGTCTTAGAAAGGAGCGTCGTGAAACATAGAAGCGTTCGGGGAGGGGATTTTTTGGCTTGTTCATTTTTTGGGGAACAGGGGGAAGGGTTTTTGGGGAGAACTGAAACGTTTTGGGATAGATCGTACTGAGTAGCGAGCGTCAGGGGGGTCCTCTCAATAGAGCGCATATTTATGCTTTCACCGAAGTTTTGATTGATTGTGTAATCCCTCTATCGCTTCGGTTATAGTTTTTGCGTTTTAAGGGTGAGAACTCTGATACATAGGCTTCTTGCGGATAGGCTTAGAGTAGAGAGATTCGAAGTGCACTGACAAATTGAGGCAATTTTTCCTGTCTTAAACTGCGGAGGGTTACTCAGTTGATATCCGGAGTGAACTGAGGTTAATGGATGGGGTTTCCGAGCGTGCGATTCTCCATCGCCAGTACAAGGGTTGACCATCCTCAGATATTAGATCGAAGCGGCTGGTTACGTTGCGGTAGGGTTCATCGATGGATGGTATGCTGGTTTCTGTTTCTGGTTGGGCGATCCACCAGTTGACGAGGTCGGTACTGAATTCGAGGGAGATCTTGTATCCTGCTAGATTAAGCGCTTGGTAGTGGAGCTCGCCGACGGGTTTACCGTTCTCCCATTCAGTTGAAATCTTTGGGGCTTGGTCGGCGGTGTAGGGGTCGAGGTTGAGGGCGAATTCGAAGAGGTTGATGATACCATCGCCGTCAGTATCCGCATTTTCGTCACCAATTGGGAAGCTCGCTTCCCTAGAGAGGGTAGGAAGGTCTTGGGACGCGACCCAGTCCCTGTAATTGCGGATTGGAACGGATTGGATGCTGAGTCGATCCACCCAAATCGTTTGTGGAGCTTGAGTGTATAGGTTTGGATAGTTGGGAAGGGAAACTTCTATCGTGGCTGTGCTGTCGCTTTCTAGAAAGGTGAATTCGACGTGTGACCAAGCATCTTCGGAAATGGACTCGTGTTTGGGGATATACTTTTGCTTTGAGAAGTAGTGGGCGAAACCGGGTTCGTCGAAGTGAAAGCGAATGCCGCTGGTTTGCCCTGTTTGCAACTCGCCTGAGCGGATCGACCATGATCCGTCGACGGAGTTTTCTCGATCGATAAACCAGAATGCGTCGCCCCAGGTGGATATTTTTAGGCCGGGTTGCTCGATGGCATCGGCAATGGGCGGAGCAAAGGAGAGAGACACTTCATCGCTGTAGAAGGTCTGATTGCCTTGGGTGACCTTGACGGAATAGTTGCCGAGGTCCTTGAGGGAAGTTTTTTCGATGGAAAACGTGGATGCGGTAGCGTTTGGAAGTTCGATACCGTCTCGGTACCATTGGTAATTGGCATTTTTCGTATTTGATGTTACGATACTGAAATCAGCCGACCCGCCAAGAAAGGTGGCAAATGGTTTTGGCTGTTTCAGGACGACGAACCCTTCATAGGCTTCGACCTGATCGATCCAGATGCTTCCTTCTATTTCCGAGGGGTTTTCGATTTCGATGATGTAGTCCCACCAATGCTCGCCGGTCATGAGAAGGACTTCTTCCCATGTCGCATCGAGGGAGACCTGTCTTCGAGAACCGAGTGGATCGGATAGGTACATTTGTAAGCGGGGGTCGCTCGACCTGAGTTTTGCGGTGAACGGAAGATGTCCCTCGTCGATGAAGGCATCGATTCGTATTGTCGCGAGTTTAGAATCGGACGGAATATCGAGACGTATGGAATGATTACCCGATGCTTTGTACTCGGAGTCGAAGGCGATCTTTGCGCCCTCGACTGTGAGGTAGGTTTCGGGGGAGTCTAGTGCGATCTGGGCTGTGATGTTCCTTATTACGAGGATGTCTTCAGATTGGGTTGAGAGTCCATTTTGGTCGGTTATCACGCAGTGGAAAGCGGCCGAGATTTCCTGGTCGCTGACGTATGCTTCGAGATCTGGCCGAGCGATATAGTAGTCGCTTAGGATTTCCGTTAAAACCAGCTCCGTGCCTTTGTACCATGCAATAGTGTTTTCGAAAGTGGATACAATGGCGACCTCGACCTGTTCGTAACCATTGTTCGCAGTATCGAGGATATTTGTTTGACGAGTTATAAGGGGCTGGTTCGTTACTTTGAGAAAGGAGATCGAGATATTTGCAAGTTGGTCGCTCGTGTTTTCTATTTTGATTTCAAGCAATCCGCCGCTAGGAGGTATTTCTATTCGACGGGAGAAGGGAGCTTGAGGTGACGAATAAGTGTGTATGGTCGTTTCCTCTCCGTCGAGATAGGCATGCAGGTCAGTACCCGAGGAAAAGTATCCGTCGAAGGCCAAATTAGCGGCTTCGGTAGGGGCGTAGTTGATGGATGCGCTTTGCCCTGGGGGGAGTTCGATCTTAATGTTGGGATACTCCGAATCAACGTTTGCCGTCCACGGTTCTTGTTCGCCCAATGAGAACTGTGGAGGTATGTCTTGGAAAATACTTTCGATGGTTACCACCTGGATGTCGTGCGATCTGAGCTCGCCATGGGGTGAAGAGACGACAACTTGAAACCGGTCCGAATTCTGGATGCTAGAGGTGTCGAGAATTAGGTCTGAATCGTTTTCGGAAGGGATTAAGAGTCCGTTGCGATACCAGTGATAGTTCAGTTCTTCTCCCGCCGCTTCGGCGAAGAGGCGAGTCGTCGATACGGTGGCGAGTACTTGCGGATCGGATACACGAGTAAAAGCGGGCGTCAGGGTGTAGGAGAATTGATCGAGCCAAGCTCCTTCCTCTTTTTTTGTATAAGAATGAGTCCAGCGTAGATCGTGTTCGCCTTCTGGAATATGAACGACGGATCGCTCCCATTCTCCATTGGGAGGGGCATAGATGACGTTTTGCCCGTCGATCGAAAGGCTCAGGGCGGCTTGCGAACCTGCGGATTGCCTCCAGTAAAACGACAGATTTACGGGACCTTCGATGTTAGCGTACAATGTAGATTGGGCCCCATGTTCGGGATCACCCTCTGCTGAGAGGGTGACTGAATCTACTCCGTCGTATGCTAAATCGCTCGTAGGTGAAAGGAAAGCGGAGCTGCTTTCGAATAGGATGTCGTCGAAGTCGAGCGCCTCTGCGTATTGTCCGGTTATATGCGTTGCGTAGCGAGAGCTTTGGGCGGTGCCGAATTCGTTTTTCGCCTCCAGGTAATAGACGGCTTGGTCTTCGAAGCTTACGGACTCGAAGAAGAGTTTTAGATCGTTGGCTCCGTCGATAGGAATCCCGTCTTTGAACCATTGATACTCGAAGTGCCCATTCTCGGGTGCATAAGGTTCGATGTAGGTTGATTCTCCGAATGCTAATTTTGTGTCGCGGGTGATTTCAGGAGATTCGGAGAAGCGTGGTGGAATGCCTTGTTGAATGAGCCGCAAGTAAACATCGCGGCTAAGGAGTCCTTGGGGGCTTAGCGGATTTGAAATCCGCAATTTGTATGTGCCGCCGTGAACGAAACCCACAGGATCGAAGCGAAGGGTAGATTGGGTAGCGCCAGGGATCGGTGTGTCGTAGCGGTACCATTGGAAGGTTAAGGGTTCGGTGCCTTGGAATGGAAGGGATAGGACGGCTGTGTCTCCTACGATGTATTCAAAAGTCGCTGTGTCCTCGATAAATGAAGGAAAGTCTGCCTGGTCTATGAAAGTAACGGTAGCGTTCTGGCTTTGCTCTGAGCCGTAGGGGCTGGTTACGATAGCGTAGTAGGTGCCGGATTTGGTTTCTTCTAGGTAGCCGAGGTTTAAGCTTGGCTCATTCGCGCCAGAAAGCGGCGAGTCGTTTTGGTACCATTGGTAAGATAGGTCGTCGCCAATGGCCGAAAGAGAAAGCGCGACCCTGTTGTCCACTGTTCCTTCGTAATCCCTGGGATGCTCAATGATTAGCGGAGCTGCTTGGTTTAGAGGATAACTTTTGATTGAATCTATTTTGGCGAGAACCGGCCGCAGAAAGGAAGATTTGGAGTAGATGAACATCCACCATGCGAGTGTATGCTCGATATCTTCAGGTAGATCGATTTCGGAGTAGTGCCAAACCCGCTGCTGTGGCGTTTTCGAGACTGATTCGGTTCCAAAGCGAAAGGAGAAGCCAGAGTTTAGCTGGTCGTCGACAAACCATCTGAAACGAAGTGTTGCTGGACCGTGCACGCGTGCGTAGAGGTTCGATTCGCCTCGAGGCGAGTCGGACGGAAACTCTAAAATCTGGTCTCCTTCGCTCGTTTTGTCTGAGGCGATGCGCCAAGGGGTGTTGTTGGGTGAGTATATGGTTATACTCGAATTGGCATCCAAGGCTGTTTGAAATGCGGGGTTTGGCTCAAGTACGTCTAGGAAGAAGCTTAGTTCAGCCTGTCCTTCGTCATTGGTAGCGACTAGAACATACTCGCCTTCATCGGAGGGCGCAATCTCTAGTATTTGGATACTGGGGTCGGTTTCGTCGGGAATGATTTCGTCATCGAGGTACCATTTGTAGGAAATTTCGGTATCGCTCTCAGCTTCCACGCTGAAGCTCGCATCTTCCCCCGTGAAGCGGATGGGGTCCGTTTCACTGCCGCTCCAGAGTATGGGGACATGAGGAAGTTCTTGAGCTGTTAGGCATGTATAGAGATTAGGGATGCCGCCAAATTTTGTGACGCGTGAAAGGTTTCGGGAACGGGTAGTGGTTAGGCAAATACGATCGATGAGCTCAGTGGCGCTTGAATCAGGGTACTCTGCGGCTGTGAGGGCGAGAATTCCTGTGGCGAATGCAGCCGACATAGACGTTCCGGATTGGGTCGTGTAGGCATCGGTAGAGGTGTGCCAAGTTGATAGGATGTCCTCTCCTGGCGCTGCAATATCGACGTTGCGTTTCCCCCAGTTGGTAGTGCCAGTTTGACTGCCGTCTAAAGTAGAGTTGGCGACTGATAGGATATTGGAGTTGGAGTAAGCGGCTGGGAAGATTCGGTCTTTCGGTATGTCGATGTCGAGTGAATCGTTTCCAGCAGCTGCTACGAGGACCGCTCCTTTCTCGTTCAGGCGTTCGATGGCATATTGCAGACTAATCGAGTAGACGTCGGTTCCCCAACTCGCATTCACGACCTTCGCCCCGTTTTGGCCAGCGTAGTCGATGCCGACGATGACATCTGAGGCGACACCGCGACCGGCGTCGTTCAGGGCTTTTATGGCCATCAAGTTGCTATGCCATGCGACGCCGCTGATCCCTATTCCGTTGTTGCCGCCCGCCCCAATGATACCTGCTATATGGGTGCCATGGCCATTGTCGTCGGACGGATCCCCATCGCGTGCGATGGCGTTGATTCCGTGGACATCGTCAACATAGCCGTTTTGGTTGTCGTCGATACCGTTCCCTGGAATCTCATATTCGTTCGTCCACAGATTCGCCGCCAGGTCCTGATGGTCGAGACGAATACCAGAATCGACAATGGCGACGATGACGGAGTCTGAGTTTGTTCGCACGCCCCAACCTGCGAGAGCGTTGATGCCGAAGTCTTCTGGAGGTTCGAGCGACGATTGGTGTCCGAGTTGATACCTGGGGTCGTTCGGCGCGGTTAGGGCGTAAAGGATCTCGTTTTGCTCGGCGGTTACGACCGAGTTGGCGTTGGCTAGAACCGCGAGAGCGGTCTCGACGGTATCGAGTTCGATTTTTGTGGTCTCGATGACTGCTAAGGACGAGTTCGGGTAGTGGCTTCGCACTGTCCATCCCAGCGCTTCAGCGATTTGCTCGGCTTCTCGAAGTTCGAGTTCGGATTCAGAGCTGAGGACTATTTGGTTTGCCACGTATGCAGAAATGATTCGCTCGACGGTCTCTTCGCCGTCTTCGTTTAGGCGTAGAGATTCTGTGATACGTATTGGATACGTGAAGTCGGGTGTGGATACGATACGATGGCGTCGTTTTTGGGTGGCGCCCGATCCCTCGGTTGTTTCGATGCGTTCGCTTAAGACTGTGGCTTTGCTCCAGTCCTTGGGGTTTTTGTATTGAAGCTGTTCGCTTGGAGGTAGGGAAGGGTTGGGTGACTCTTTGTCGAATCTAGTAGAGGTTGCGTGATGCGATGAGCGGTCGTGTGATGCTTCAGTTGCTAGGGACTTTGACCGATTTCGGAGAGGTTCTTTGACTGTGAGCACCGCAATGCCCGCAATTGACGCTGCGAGAACTGCCGCTGTAACGAAATTGCGTATCTTCATATTTAGAGTGAGCTTCGGGCAAAGGCAGCATATGATGATGCGCGTATCCCAGTGGACTCGTTGAGCAATTGTCTATTGTGGGGTGGTTAGAGCAGGAGTCCGGTTGCAGCGGCGGCGGTGGTGCAACGTCGCAAGAATGAGTGGCGTGAAACGTAAAAGCGTTCGGACAGGTTTTTTTTGCTTGTTCATTCTTGGGAATAACTGGGGCGTGTCTTGGGGATTCGAAAAAGATGAAAAGTATTGGCCTTAGGTACAAGTTGCGATTGTACCAAAAGTACTTTATATAGTATATTTCCTTTCTATCTTTGAGGGTCTAAAAAAGCGGTAATAATTTATATACGGGTAAGGGTATGGAAGTTCTATATCCGGAGTTATAGAAAATAAAGGGCTAGGGCTATTGTACTCGTTTTCCCTCGATTTTCCAAAAGTCCGTAGTCCCCGTCGGTGCGAGTTTTATGTCGCGGGCTTGTCCATCGCCAGGAATTGTATCTCCGGGGTCGCTCCATGTGTTTGGGTCTTCGCTGTATTGGAGTAAGTAGGGGGTGCCGACGCTGGGGCGGAATTGGGTAGTGATGACTCCCTCTGGGTCGGATCCTTGAATGGTAAGCTTATCGTATTCTCTATCGGGGCCTTCGATAATAAAGTGTATGCTGGAATGGGCGGGCAGGGTGATTTCTATCTCGCTGCTGAAATTAGCCTCCCAGCTGCCCATGTTTTGAATATTTGGACCGGTTGCCTCGCTGAAACCGAATGCCTGCATGCGCTCGAAACGAAGGGAATCGTCTTTGAAGTCTAGTATGACGTCTTGGGCGATGTCGGTCTTGTTGATGGCGATGACGTGTAGGTCGCTGGTTTGGCTATCGATGGAGGCGTAGCAGGAATAGGAGGCGGCATCTGTGGTTGAGGTGGGAATGCTGATGTCGCCGAAGGTTGAGCCTTGTCCGTCGTAGTCGCGATAGATGTTGAAGCCTGGTACGACGAAGCCGTCGACGTCGCCCCAAAAGCAGGCTGCGTAAAGTCCGTAGCGTCCGTAGATTCCCAATACATCGGCTTGGACGAGACCACCACTGAAGTTTTCAGCTCCGCCAAAGTTGTATTCGGTGATGGCGAGCTTAGTGCCAGGGTTGTGGGTTTCGATGGAAGGGTGGATGCGTTGGAAGAGTTCGATGGGCTGGCCGCCGGTGCTGTGTTGAGTGACCCAGCTTTCTTCGACATAGCTAGAATCCCAAAGGGAACGAGGGGCTTGGAGGCGGGCTTGAGTGAGGGCTTCGCTGTCGTTGGAGCTGTCGGTGATGCGGGTGTAGACGTCGTTGTTCTGGCTGTCTTTTCCGGTGACTACTGAGACTTCGGGATAGTAGTGAATATCCAAGACATCGAGCAGGCGATGGCCTGCTGCGTCGGAGCGTTTTTTCATCTCGCCGAGGTAGGCGCTGAGAAACCAATCGTATTCACTGGAGTAGGACGACCAGTCCGGGGCGGAGAAATCGACGTAGGCGCCCCAGCCGTAGAGTGCGGGGCCGAATATGAGGGCATTCGGGTCGAGCTCTTTGACCATCTCTGCGGTGTCTGCTCCTTTGGATACAATTTCGGATACGGTCGGGCGTTCCGGGTGGATGCGTTCGTGAGTGAAGGGCCAGACGGCCGGCTCGTTGTCTAGGCTGTAGGCGAAGACGCCGCCCTCGGCGGAGGGGCCGTAGGTTTGTAGGAGGAAGTTGACTTGCTCGTCGAGGTAGACGAAGGCGTCGCTGGTGTCGGGGGTGACCGAGAGGTCACCGTCTTTTCGAATGGCGACTTCTTTCCAGCGCTCGCTTGGTGCGGCCTCGTTTTCGCTCACGGTGCCGTTGCTATCGGCGGCGACGTAGCCTGCGAGCTGGAGGGTGACGAGGCTGGGGCGGCCGCCAGCTTGGGCGTGGTCGACGCTGAGGCGAACGGCTTGGCCGGGCTTGAGGCGATCCTCGGGTTCTGCTTGGGAGGCAAGCCCTCCGTCGTTGTGGTGGATGTAGTCGTTGCCGGCGTTGGAGTAGTTGTTTTCCCAGTTGTAACCCGTCATGCGGTTGCCGCCCATGCGTTCGAGGGTGTAGTTGAGGACTTCGGTGCTCTCGTCGCGATTCCAGTCGTTGAGACCGTAGATGAGCGGACTGATTTCCGTGAGCTCGCCGTCGAGGTGAATTTCGAAGGTGACGGGCTCTGCGGCGAGCGCGTTCGCGAGTGCGAAGGCAGCGGCGGTGGCGAGGAATTTGCTCGTTTTGTGCTTTGGAGAGGTTCGGGGGGAGAGGGGCATAGCTGGTGTGTTTTTTTAGGGTAGAATGGAGATATGGAGGCAAAGGGTCGTGGGATCAATCTTGGATGATTTAGCGTTAGATTAAATATGTTGGTTAGGTCGTTTGGGGTTGTTGGGAGCTTAGCGTATTTTCGACTTTTTGCTAAACGCGGGCGAGCTCGATGCTGACGATCAGGGATGGCTGTGTCTATCGAGGCGCAAACACGCTTTGTCCACGCTTCCGTTTGACTCTCGTACTTTTAGCGCAGTTCGAACTCGCTTTAGTGGCGGGAGGATGTCGACGTTTCGGTTTCACTTTCTTTTGTTGAGGACCGTATGACTGACCGACGCCGCCTTTTGCTGATCGCTCTTTCTTTTGTCGCCTTCATTTCGCTCGGTTTGCCGGATGGGTTGTTGGGGGTGGCTTGGCCGTCGATGCGCTATGAGTTTGGGAGACCACTCGATGCTCTGGGACCGTTGCTGATTTCCAACATGATCGGCTATATGCTAAGCAGCTTTTTTAGCGGTATCCTTAGCCGTAGGCTGGGGATTGGCCGCTTGCTCGCTTTTAGCTGCGCGGCAACGGGGGCGGCGCTGCTCGGTTTCACGGTGGCTCCGTCTTGGTGGCTGGTTGTCGCGATTGGGATTGTGGTCGGGCTGGGGGCGGGAGCGATTGACGCGGGCCTCAACACTTACGTCGCGAAACACCATAGCGAACGGCTGATGCAGTGGCTGCACGCCAGTTTCGGGGTGGGGATAACGCTGGGTCCCTTGATCATGACAGCGGGGCTGAATCTTGCTGAGACGTGGCGGGCGGGCTACTGGGTAGTGGGCGGGGCGCAGGTGACGCTCGGCGTTTGCTTTTTGCTGACAGCAAATCGGTGGGAAAGTGGGACGGTGGCCGAGGCGACAGAGCAGAGCGCTTTGGAGGATGCTGGGGCAGAGGAGGCGGTCAGCCCTGCTGAGTCTTACCAGGTGCGTGAAGCGAGCTTTTGGGAGTCGTTGGGGGACTTGTCGGTTTGGATTAGCATGGGGCTATTTTTCACTTATACCGGCTTAGAAATGACGCTGGGGCATTGGGCGTATTCGCTGTTGACGGAGTCACGGGGAGTCGCCGGCGCGAGCGCGGGTCTTTGGGTCGGGGTTTACTGGGGAATGTTTACGGTGGGGCGAATGGTGGCCGGGGTGTTTGCCGGTCTTCTCGGAAACCATCGTTTGGTTTTGGGCAGCCTAGGTCTCGCTTTGACTGGCAGTTTGCTCTTCGCCTGGAATCCGGTGGGCTGGCTGGGGTTGGTTGCGGTTGGATTAATTGGTTTCGCTTTTGCCCCGATCTTTCCCGGCATGGTGTCTGGTACACATCGTCGGGTGGGGACGAAGCATCTCAGCAATACCATGGGCATGCAGATAGCGGCCGCTGGGCTAGGGGCCGCTTGTTTGCCGAGTTTGGTGGGGGTTCTGGCGAATCGTTTTTCGCTGGAGGTCGTGCCCGTGTTCTTGGTGGTTTTTGTGGTCGTCCTGGGTGGGCTTTATTTTGCGTCGAGACGTCGGGCTGGAGCGTGAGACGGGGGGACTTTACTGGTCGCGCCAGAGGTTGGGGAGAAAGTCCTCGTGCAGAAGGGCGCGCCAGGTGGCCCAGTCGTGGGCGGTGTATCCAGCGACAGAATACTCGTATTCGATGTCGTGGGCTTTGAGGGTGTCGACGAGCGCTTGAACGCGGTCGTTCCAGCGGCCTTCTGCTTCCTGCTTTCCTTGGCCAATGAAGAGGTAGTCCACTTTCTGATTGGCTTTTGGGTCGTTGAGGAAATCGGCAAGGACTTCCTCGGCGTCGGTTGCACCCGCGCTGAGAATTCCGAAGGAGCCGAAGAGATCGAGGGAGTTGAGGCCGACGATCATGGTGTGGCGTCCGCCCATGGAGAGGCCGGAGAGGGCGCGGCCGCTGGGGGATTGGATAGTGGAGTAGTTGCTGTCGACGAGGGGGACGACGTGTTGGCGGAGCTCGCGCTCCAGGATGCCGAAGCTCAGCTGGCGGTGCTCTGGATGATTGCGGTGAATGACTTGGTTATTGGGAATCACCATGATCATGGGCTTGGCTTTTCCTTCGGCGTAGAGGTTATCCAAGATGAAGTTTGCCCGGCCGTCGTAGATCCAGTTGTGGGGGAGTTCGCCGCTGCCGCCCATGAGGTAGAGGACGGGGTATTTCTTGGAGGAATCGTATCCAGGAGGCGTATACACGTAGAGATCGCGTTCGCCGTCGGTAACGTCGGAGTGGTAGATGTGGCGGGCGATCGTGCCGTGGGGGACGTTTTTGGCGTCGTAGTATGCCGGTTCGTCGCCGTGTACTACGAGCTGGCTGTAGGGCGGCATGCCAGTGAAGGATGCGATGGTGTTAGACGGGTCGGGGACTTGGACGCCGTCGACCTGTACAAGGTAGGCGTAGATGTCGGGGCGGACGGGGCCGATGATTAGTTCCCAGATGCCGTCGTCGCCTTTTTCGAAGGGCATGGTATCGCCCCAGCTGCGTCCGAATGCGGCGAGGATTGCTCCGTTGAGTTCGACTTTCTCGGCATCGGGGGCTTTGACGCGGAAGGTGACGGTGCGATCGTCGTGGACTTCGGGCGAGTTGAGCGGAGCGCTGAAGGGGGTGAGGTTCTCGGTGTTTTTCTGCGGGTTCCAGTCGAGGTTGACGTTGGCCTGCTGAGCCTGGGCGAGCGTCGTTGCGAAGAGTGCGAGGGTGGCGAGTATGGGGTAGGTTTTCATGGTTGGGTCGAGATGGGGTTAGTCTTTTAGAAGGGGGAGCATTGTATCCGCGTAACGGGTACCGAGCATTTTGTATCCTTCCGGAGAGAAGTGGAGGTCGTCGGGTCCGTCGGGGCAGCCTTCGGAAGAGACCACGTGGGCGGTGGGGATGGTTTCTGGGAGGGTGCGGATGATTTCGTTCATGCTGGCGCACTTTCCGTTTTGGTCCGCGGCGACGACTTCGCCGGCGAGGAGTGGGACGTCTACCGCGTCGAGGTCGAGGTCGTGCAGGATGTTCTGGTAGACGGCCTCGACCTTGGCGGGCCATTCCTTGTCGCCGGTGTTCGACTCGCCTTGGTGGAGGAGGATGCCTTTGATGACGCCGTCCTTTTGGGCAAGCTTGCCCATCTCGATGAGGCGGGCGTAGGGATCCTTGTTGTAGGCGCTTGAGATGTTGTGCAGCCAATCGGGAGCGTCGGCGAGGTAGGATTCGCGTGTGGTCTCGTCGAAGAGCTCGATCTTGGTGCCGCCCACGGCGACGTTGATGACGCCCACTTTTTTGTCCTCTGGCAAGGCGGCGACGAGCGCGCGGCCGAAGTAGTCAGCGGGGCTAAGGCCAGCTGGGGGCCGGCTGAGGGGCGGGGTGGCGGTGTACCAATGCCCTTTTTCGCGTCCCATCTCGGGGAAGTCCACAGCGGCGAGAACTTGGAAGCGAGGGTTGACCGGCCCTTTTTCCGATTCTGGAATCCCCGGAAAGCCTTCCATGTTTGATTGGCCGAAGCAGAGGAAAATGTAGAAGTCATCGTCTTGCGCCTGCAGGCTGGAGAAGTTGATAGCGACGAGGAGGCCGAGTACGGGTAAGAGTCGATTCATGGGGCGTATGGGGATGGTGGGTTAAATCGTAAGGGGTGGCTCCCCGTATTCACTAAAGAAATACGGGGAGCCGGTGAGAGTTGTTTTCGAGGTTGGTTCTATTTCGATAGGAAATTGACGGCTTGGATTTTCGTCCCTGATTCTGGCTGGGTTTCGAAGGTGAAAACGATATAGAGGTCGTGCGCCTCGCGAACCTTTCTGGCCCCTTTGAGAGGGACGAGGAGAGTGGCCTCGCTGTCGGTGGTGGCCTTGCCGATTTCCTCGCCTTCGGGGGAGTCGAGTCTGACGCTGACTTCGACTGCTGACGAAACAGGGCGATCGTGCACGATTTCGACGTGCTTCAAGCCGCGCGGGTGAATTGATTCCAGTTTCACGTACGCATTGCTTTCGGCGTACGCGAGAGCGGGCCCGTCGTTTTCGAACCCTTCGCTATCGTCGAGTCCGTAGCGGTTAAGGGCGCTGGGACGAAGCGAGAAGCTTGCGGAATGGGACAAGGGCTCAAGTTCGGAATCAGGGGAGTCCGTGTAGTTGGCGGTGATGGTGAGGATGCGGTCCCAGCGGCTCGTTGATAGCTCCTGCGGGTCGATCGTTCCTTGGAGCGGTAGGCTGGGCTCCTTCTCGACTGTTGCATGGGAGCGAACGTATTCGACGACTTTGACGAGATCGCTTTCGCTGAAGGCAGGGTGGGCAGGCATGGGAACCTCGCCCCAGACGCCTCCTCCTCCTCTGAGGATCTTGTTGGTTAGGTGGGCGATGGCTTGAGAGTCGTGGGCGTAGCGCTCTGCGATCTGGGCGTACGAGGGGCCGATGGAGGGTTCGTCCGGCTTGTGGCAGGCACGACAGTCGGAACCGGATACGATGATTTCGCCTTCTTCGACCCGTGACATCTGCTTGTGACCGAGGGTGGGTTCAGGCGCATTGCGATTCATGGCCGCGGAAACGTAGGCGTTTTCCGGCTTGATAGGCGAATCGTCCTCGAGCGAGACCTTGTAGGAAACGGGCTGTTCGAGGAAATAGAAGGACTGGTTGCCTTTCACGGTGATCGAGACTTCTGGTCGTTCGTTTCCGGCGTAGATCTCAATGGGTTGGGTGGTTCCTTTATCTCCAGCGGGGTCGGTCACGCTGACGTTTAGCACATAGCGTCCAGGCTCGTCGATGGTGGTGGAGAAGCTCGCTACGGTCATTGGGAAAGTCTTGTCTCCTAGCTGCCAGGTATAGCGTAGGTCTTCGCCTTCGTAGTCGGTTCCATCCGCCTTAGCCTTGATGGTGAAAGGCACTTTCCCGGAGGTCTTTTCGAGTTCCACGGATTCGATTTTAGGAGGCAAATTTCCTGAGATGAAGTCGATTCGCGAGAGCCCTGAATCTGGATTTCGCTGGAACCAACCAGAGCCGTATTCGAGGACGTAGAGACGTCCGTCGGGACCGAGCTCAGTGTCGATGGCTCCCGAAAAGTCTAGGTTTTCGAGGAAAGGTTCGGCGGATGCTATCGATCCGTCGTCGTTAAATTCTACGGCGATGAACCAGTTGCGAATCCAATCGCTCATGATGACTTTTCCGTCGTAGTAGTCCGGCAAGCGCGTGTCCTCTGGGTAGAATTCTTTGTAGTAGACAGGTCCGGCCATGGCATTTCGTCCGCCGGAGCCGACCATCGGAAATTCAGTCGATTCCGCGTAGGGGTACCAGATGAACGGAGCCTTGGCTGGCGGGAGCCGGCGCAGTCCGGTATTGTGCGCCGAGTCGTTGATCGGGTTGGCTGCGTCGAAGGTTTCGCCGCTTTCGCCGGTACCGTAGTCGAAATCGCGATACGCAAAATTGTCACCCACGAAGAGGGGCCAGCCGTAGTTTCCTGCTTCCGTTGCGCGATTCATTTCGTCGTAGCCTCTTGGCCCACGTAGCGGGTCGTCTTGGGTTGCGTCCGGACCGACATCGCCCCAGTAAACCGTTCCTGTCTTTGGATCGACGGAGATGCGGTAGGGGTTACGGTGTCCCATGGTGTAGATCTCGGGACGGGCGTTAGGGGTGTCCGGGAAGAGGTTGCCTTCAGGGATCTCGTAGGTCCCATCTTCCAGGACGCGGATACGTATGATCTTGCCACGAAGGTCGTTGGTGTTACCGGCGCTGCGTCGGGCGTCATATTGGCGCTTGTCCGGTAGGTCGTTGAGGGGGCTGAAGCCCTTGGTGACGTGTTCCGCATCCCGCTCGTTGAAAGGTGTGGAGTTGTCACCGGTCGATAGATACAGAAGCCGATCGGGGCCGAAGGCGAGCGAACCTCCCGTATGGCAGCAAATGTCGCGCTGGGAATCGAATTCCAGGATCACCTTCTCGGATTCCATATTGAGTATCCTGTCCTTGAATACGAAACGAGATAGGCGATTTACGACCTTGTCGATCGGGCTGTAGAAGACGTAGATGAAGTTGTTTTTCTCGAAATCTGGATCGGCCGCGATACCCAGCAGACCCTCTTCCGCGTTTACTCCTGGAGCGTCTGAAGAGTGGTAGACATCGAGAAAACCTACTCGGTAGACTTCGTCATCGCTTTGGTCATAGTGCAGGATCTCGCCGCGACGTTGGGTTATGAGTATGTCGAGATTGGGAAGAATCGCCATCTCCGTTGGCTCATAGAAATCTCCGGCGGCAAGGCTTGTCTTGGCAAAGCGGGCTGCATCAGGCCGCTCGTCTTTAGCTTCAAGGCTGACTGCAGACGCGAGCGTGGCTGCGATGGCGAGACAGGTCGGCAAGTGCTTTTGGAAGGTTTTGGCGAGAATTCGCCTGTGAAGTTGTTTGGTCTTAGGCATCTAACGTTGTTTTAAAAATAGGTCCTCGTGGATTAATCAAGGATCCTGAATGATATCTGAAAGTGGTCGGGTGTTCGCGATCTCAGTTTCTGTTAATTTCTAAGAGAACGACTGACTGACGCGGAAGAGTGACTTCTGCATGCAAATCGCCTTCATCTGTGCGCTCGAGTGTGAATGGCTCCCTGACCAGTTCTGATGCCTCATGCATTGCCCCAATCTCTTCTTCGCTGGGATCCTGCGGCTCGCCCAGCGCACGCCATAGCGTGTAGGCATTTCCGTGGTGCTCGTCGATTCGGGTGATTGTGGCAGTGACGGTTTCGCTCGAATCCACGAGGTGAGAAACGGAAAGCGCTATGTCGGTTTCGCTCGAAAAGTCGTTCGCAACATCGTGGTAGTTCCAGAGTAAGATTTGCACTGCGCCGTCTGCGGAACGGGTGGCGACGACACCGATGTCTGGATCCGATCGGACGCTATCGGAAATGATTGTATCCGTTTCCAGCATACCATCGGAAGTAGCTTGGAGTTGGGTGGGGCCGAGTCGAGCGAATAGCTTGAAGGCGTTGAATACGGGCAGGGAGACCTTGTTTGTCGTGAGGGCTCTCAGTCCGTTGAACCATGGTTGGTCGTGAAAGGTGTAGGCCCAGGATACGGCTCCCTGCAGGTTGCCCCCGTGACGGGCCGCAAGCGCTTGCTTTCTGAGGAAGGAAGCGGCGGTATAGGAGGCGAACTGAGAGGTACGGCGGTAGTCGCGCTCGGGATCAAGAGTCGCGGGACACCCTGCGCAGCCTTCCGGGTCGGACTCGCCCAGGTAGACTGGCAAGTCTGCGTATTCGGGAAAGGATGCGATGATGCCGCTGTAGGTATCGATGGTGCGGAGCTGGTTTCGCAGGTGCATTTCGACGTGCCCTTCCTCGTCTATCCGAGTCGTGCCTTTGGCGTGGTAGGCAATGAAGTCGAGCGGAGCTCCTATTTCGCCGGTAGCGTCGTTCTCACCGGAGCGGCAATGTTCGAGAAAAGCCTTCAAAAATACGTCACCGTTCTTCCAACCCGGATCCGTGACATGGGGACCTCCCACGGCAGCGTTGGGCAGGACTGATTTTACAGCGTATGCAAAATGGTCATACATTTTGCAGAACTCTGCGGTTGTTCCTTTGAAGTAAGGTGACTCCGGTTCGTTCCAAAGCTCCCAGAGCCAGGAAGACGCGTTTTCGAGTCCGTATCTATCGGCGGAGTGTTGTGCCCAAGCTCGGATGAGCTCCTGCCATTTTTGGTAGTCTTTGGGCGGGTAGAATGCTCCACCCGAAACCATGTCCTTGGGGAGGCCGCGTTGTGTGAGTGTAGGCGTGTAGGGTTCCGGTTGCGAGGAAAGGGCCTGTGGCATAAAGCTCGCTTGCACGAATGGTTGGATTCCCGGTTGCGTGAGTGTATCCATGATGGCGTCGAGTCGGGTCCAGTCGTAGATCGGGTTCCCGTCTTCGTCCTCGGTGTAGACGTTGGTGCTCGACCACTTCAGGGCTAAGGTGCCATCTCCGCTGGTGAGAAGGTGATGGAAGCGAATGCGTATGGGGTGCTCGTCACTGAGCTTGTTTAGCTCCTTGATCAGATGCTGGCCTTCGTCGGTCAGGGCCGTTCCTGCTTCGTCGGCGCCGAAGTAGTTCCAAATAGGCCTTAGTTCGCCGAGGGGTTGGTCAGCTTTTACAGAAACTTCCACTGCGTCCTTCGCGAGAAGGGAAAGGGGAAATGCGAGAAGCATCGAGCTTAACAGTATACGCATGGGGGGTGGGGTTGTAGTGTCGCTTGCTAGCCGGGACCGCAGATGGCACTCGTTGCGGTTGAAAGGTAGCCCTGTTCGGGACGGACGGAAATCGTACAAAAAACGGTTAGGCGGCTAAAGCGTAAGGCTTAAAATTCACGAAGGTACGCGTTGAACTAAAATCGGGAATGACGATGCCGTCACAAAGAATTGAATACTGGCGGTTTGATGAAAATTAAACGGCCAGTAGCCGGAAAAGCTGGAAGGCAGCCAATGAACAAGGAGATCAAAACGAGCCTCCGAATGTTCATGGCTGCTTCGAGTCACTTTTCGAGTCGAGCGTAAGGTCCCATCATGGCACCAATGAAGCCCCAGGCCCGCGATGTGGTCAGGATGGTGGCATCCTCATCTTCAGCTACGGTGATGTTCTTGCCATCGGGCATCTTGATGTAGAAGGATATGTCGGCTTCGCGTCCTTTGATACTGAGAGTGACGCTTTGGCCGGCCTTGAGGCCGCTGAGCTTGTGGGAGGCGACGGTCTGCGGTTCGCCATTTTCCGCTTTTTCGAGAAAGGCTTCGTAGCCGTCTTCGGTCGAGCGGATGCCGCAGTAGAAGTAGTGGTCTTCGCGGATAAATGCGGCGACGCCGGCGGATGCACCATCCTGAGGAGCCTCGAACTGAGTAGCTGCGTCGAAGGTGGAGTGCTGCTGGCGACGCGAGATCCAAGATGGATTTTTAAGTTCGTAGAGTTCCACCGACTTTGGAGTGATTTCGAGCTTTCCGTCTTCTATCTCCAGCCACCTCTCGGTTGGTGTGCGCAGATACATCCATTCGTATCCAAGTTCTGGAGAATCGAAGTCGTCTCGCCAGGTGAAGTTTCCGGTAGTGGGGGTGTTGGGCCCTTTTGATGGAGGCAGATTAGGCTTGTCCAGCTGCCAAGGGATTTCTTCGCCCTGCTCGAGGATCATGGGCCAACCGTCTTCGGTCCATTCGATGGGTAGCATGTAGATCTCGCGACCGGTGTTGTAAAAGCCGCCTTCGTAAGGGCGGATAGCGAGGAATGTGGCCCACCATTCGTCGTTAGGTAGCTCGAGGAAATCCGCGTGTCCCGCGGCGATGATAGGGTTTTCGCGATCCGCTGGGAGGTCGCGTTGAGTGAGGATCGGGTTGTTGTCCCAAGGCACCCACTCCTCGTCGAGGCTCTTGGTGCGGAAAATAACCTGTGAGTGCTGTATGCTCGTACCGCCTTCGGCACAGGTTAGGTAGTACCAATCGCCGCGCTTGAAGATGTGCGGGGCTTCGATCCAGACCGGCTGGGCCGAGAGATCTACCCCGCCGTTGATGATGATCTTTCCTTCGCCGATCGGTTCGTTGGTTTCCATGTCCATCTCCCAAAGCCAGACAGCGCGGTGGCCTTCGTAGAGTGATTCGCGGTTTGGGGGCGGTCCGTTGTGGGTGACCCATACGCGTCCGTCGTCGTCGAAGAAGAGGGACGGATCTATGCCGTCAATCCAAGGCAGCAAAATAGGATCAGACCAAGGTCCGGCAGGATCGGTAGCGGTCACGTAGAAGTTCCCGATTCGATCGACAGAGGTGCATATGAGGTAAAAAACGCCGTCGTGGTAGCGCAGGGTTGGAGCGAAGATAGCGCGGGATGCGGCGAGACCTTCGGTGCCGGTGAGCTGGCTCGGACGATCTAGGATGTGCCCGATCTGGTTCCAATTAACTAGGTCCGTGCTGTGAAAAATCGGCAGTCCGGGAAAGAACGTGAAGCTGGAGCTCACTGCGTAGAAGTCGTCGCCGACGCGAACGGAGGTAGGGTCGGGGTAGAAGCCTGCGAGGATGGGGTTCTGGAATTGTCCTTCCGGGGGTGGCGTTTCGAAGACGGGGTCCTTGCCCTCGTAGGAGAACCAGTCAAAGGCAACAGGTGGCTCTTCCTCTGCTCCAAGTGCGTAGTTAGTGGTTACGGATAGGGATAGGGTCGCAATGGTCAGAAATTTCATCATGATGCCTTCGAGAGGAGCTTCAGGACCGATGAAAGTAAATTAGATAAAGGCGTCTTTAACTACAGTTTGCTGGTAAATTTATAGACCTATAACCAAGGTTATAGAGGCAGTTTTACTTGGGTGTTGGTTGCGATTCGGTGCACGATTAGAACGAGCATCAAAAGACCGGTTTGTCCAAGGCTTCGGCTAGGGCATGGGGGACAGGTCTTCCCATTTGACCTGCCAAGTGCCGTCTTGAGGGAACCCGGGGGCTTGAGTGTCTGAAGCTCCATCCCAACCAGCGGCCATCATGGCGACTGCTGCGAGCAAGCCTCCGTTTCCGGGGAGGTAAAGACGGAGGCGCTCATTTTGGTAGTTGTGGCCGTTGGGGAGGTAGGTGTTCTTTTGAACGTCGAGCATGAGGGCCTGGATGGCGAGTTCAGGTTCGCCGAGTCGGGCCGCGGTCATGGCCATCATGGGATAGTCCCAGCCCCAGGTATGTTGCCAGTCGTAAGTGTTAAGGACGTGGCGCAGGGTGCGTCGGAGACGTTCGTCGTCGACCTCACTTCCAGGGAGCATGCCTTTGATCGCGAGGACGGAGGGGTGGTCTTTGGGATTCCACATGCCTTGGGCGGTGGCGTAGAGGTCGTCGTAGATTGGATACGGGGCGAGCTTCGTGAGGACATCGTCCCAATTGGGATGGCGCGAGAGCCCTTGTCGTTCTCGCCATTTTTGGCCGGTTTCAAGACCCCATCTCCAATACGCGAGCTCGAACGGCGGATTGCTGGTGGTTCGATAGTCGTAGCTCTCTTGGGCGGGGATGAGGGGTGGACCGAGGTCGAAATTGCCGGTATCAGGATTTTGGTGAGGAAAAGCGGCCATGAATGTGGCGGTTTGTTGGACGATCTCGTCGTAGCGGCGGAGCGTCTCGAGAGTTGGGTGGGCACGGTAACAGAGCTCAGCGTAGTAGATGGGGTGAGGTTGCTGCCAAATCAGCAGAGGAGAGATCGTGGAGGCCACTTGGTTTCCTGCGGCGTCGACATTCTTTGGCCAACGGGCGCCGGGATATCCTTGTGTTTGGGCAATTTCCTTGGCTTTGGGGAGAACCTCTTGATACCAGGGAAGGGTATTCTCGAGGTAGGGCAACCGGTTCCAGAGGGCGAAGTGAATGCCGTGCCACCAATGCATTTCGAGGTGGGGCTTTCCGTACCAACTGTTGGCGGTGAGACCAGTTTCTTGGGGCGGGAGACGTCCGCCACATTGGATTGCAGTCAGGTATTGGGAGAGCACGATTCGTCGCTCTAATTCTTTTGCTCGTGGATCGGAGCTCGCCGATAGATCGATAACTCCGCCGCTTTGCCAAAATTCCTTCCAATGAGCTTCGGAATGGGTCAAGCCGTCTGGCAGGTTGGGAGTAGGGAGGTTGTCGTCGTCTGCGCCCGGAAGGAATCGTGCGGTGAACTCGAAGGTTTGGCTGGAACCTATTTTTGGTGAGATGAGGAAATGATGTTTTCCGGCCTCCTCGATGTCAGCGGATTTGTCGAAGCGGAGATGAACTCGATAGGAGTCTTGATCGAGCTGTCGGCTTATTCTCGCCTCGCCCGGAGTACGGTCCTCGAGCTGGGAAACGTGGCTGTTCGGGCTGTCCCAGTCTTCGGGCTGAAGTCCCCAGCCGGGGTTGCCGTAAGGAAAGTTGATCTGTATGTGTAGTTGCCCGTTAGATACAAGTGGGGATTCTGTTAAAACGCTGATGGCATCACTCCCTGGATGGCAGATTGTCGTGACTTTGACAGATACTTCGTCGATGGAGAAACTGCTGGTGAGGCGTCCGGTATAGAGATCCAGAGTCTGATTGACATATTGGATGCGATCAATGTTTACGGTCGATCCGTCAGCGTGGTAGAATTTGAAACCGATATTGGCGAGTCCGAGTCGGTGAGGATTTGAGCGTCCGAATTGTCCGGCGGGACTGGACTGATCAATTGGGTAGGGCACCAGGCGGTCTTGAGTGACCACGTCTTTGTAGGTGTCTTCAATTTGATAGTCGTTGGGATTGGGCAGACTGTGCCAGCCCCACTCTGATTGAACGGAGAGCGGTATGCCGTGTTCAGCGTAATGCTCGGGAAAGCTCTGTAGCCCTGTGATGTCCGCAGTGAATGCGAATGCTCCGTTTCCCACTGAGAAAGGAGATAAAGGGTTGACCGTCTGGAGACCTGGATTGTGGCGATGGACGAGCGCTTTTCGGTCGATTGCTGTTTGATCGGGCTCAGCTTGGGTCAGCGAGGTGACCAGTAGAAAGAGCGTAAGTAAGGGGTGTATCGTCATGCTCTGGGGTAATCGTTACGCGTTTGGACTCACTATTAAGACTCTTCCATTGAGGGTGACGGATGTAGGTCGTGGACGGGAAAGGAAAGGGTAAGCGCAACACCTAGACCTTTGGGGCAGTTCTCGATTTTGCAGGTGCCTCCTGCTGTCCAAACATTTGCTGCTATGAGCGAGAGGCCTAGACCCATGCCAGAGATCTCGCCTGTGACATAACGGTCGGCCTGCCAATATGGCTTCCATGCATTTTCGATTTCGTCGTTGCTGAGTGGATAAGAATTGTTGTGGAAAATGATGAGGACCTCATCCGGAGTATTCGATTTTCGAAAGTAGCAGTTTATGGATACATCTTCCCCGCGGTGGAACTTGATGGCGTTTTCTACTATTTCTCGGAGGCAGGCGTCAAATCCATGGCCAGAAATTTGGATGGAGTCGTTGGAGGCGAATTCGTCTTCGCATTCGACCGTGAATCCAAAGGGAGATGTTTCTGCGAGACTTTGGACGTGGATGACTGCGTCGCTTACGCTTAGTTTGTTATTGGGAGTCCGCTCTGCTTCGAGGAAACTGAGTATGGAGTGGATGTCGTACTCGAGTCGGTCTATTCCCTTCTTCTGGATGGTATGGATTTGAGCCAGTCTATCAGGGTTCGTCTCTGCTGTGTCGAGTAGCTGGTGGGCCGCTTTTATCGCATTTAGCGGAGTGAGTAATTTGTGGGTTATCATGCGGGAGAAGGTGTGCTTCTCTTGGAATGATAGAATTCGATCGGATATGTCCTCGAGTCTGAGGAAGAGCTGGTTGCGATGGCTGTCTCCTAGGTCTTGGAACGTTACCCGCAACCAGCGGGCTGCTTGATCGATTTGGGCGGACCGCACTAGAATGAACGGTTCTATGGTGGTGGGATTCCGACCTTCGTCGAGTTCTTGCTCGATGTGGTGGGGTTGGATGGTGAAGTTTTTTCGCGCTGTATCGAAAAAATGAGGAAGAGTACCTTCTGGGACGTGAATCAACTGCAGCATATTCTTTGCAGCTGTATTTGAAGAAATGATACGTCTATTCTCATCGATGACGACGTAACCTCGATGTGATTGCGCGACGACGAGCTCGAATTTCTGTCGCTCGTCGCAGAGCTTCCTGAAACGATTGAGTCGTAGGATACTGCTAATGCGGGAGCGGAGTTCTATCTTGCTGATCGGTTTGGAAAGGAAGTCATCCGCGCCTGCGTCTATCCCTTGGATCATTGACTCCTCGTCGTCCAAAGCGGTTATCATGATGATGGGAACCTCGGATACGCGAGGGATTGACCGGATTTTTTGGCAGACTTCGAAGCCGTTCATGCCGGGCATCATGACGTCGAGCAGGATAACGTCTGGTGTTAGTTCCTCTAAGAACTTGAGGGCAGCTGCACCGCTGTCCGCGAGGAGAAATCGATAGTTTTCTTGAGTTAGCAGGGCTTCTATGGAGCGCCTAGCTCCAAGATTGTCATCGACTACGAGAAGCGTGGAAATGGGGCTTTGAGGCATCGCTTAAGTTGAGGTTACTTGAGAAGCTGGGATAGAAGGCTGTTAGCAATGGGCTTACAGACGAAGGTGTCGAATCCGCGCTTACTAGCTGCTTTCCGATTGTCAGGCAAGTCGAGCGATCCGATGGCTATCCATTTTGTTTTTTGCCAAGCTGGTAGTTTTTGGGCGTTGGCAATCCAATCGCTCCCGTGGGAGGATATAATATTGAGATCGACCAGTATGGCATGAGGCGCGATTTGGTCGTGGTATGCGGAGATTTCGTTCGGTAAGGTAACTACGGGCGAGAGAGCAGTCAATTGCCTGACCTGCTGTTCAATCCGCAGTGCCGAGAGCTCGTATTCGTCAACGATGAGCAGAAGGTCGGATTTCGGTTTTAGTTCGGTCGCGATCTCGGATAGCGTCTGTCGAAGGCTGCGGTCGCCGGTTTCTTTTGGTTGCTTAAGCGGCAGGGTGGCGGTGAAGGTAGAACCTAAATTAGGCTTGGACTGCACCTTAAGACATCCTCCGTGAAGCTCTACGAACTTGGATGCTATGGCGAGCCCCAGTCCAGTCCCTTCGTATTGGCGGGATAGGGAATCGTCGAGTTGGGTAAATGGGGAGAATATTTTGGCAAAGTCGTCTTTCTTGATACCGATGCCATTGTCGATGATGTGAAATTCGATAGCCTGCAGATCGCGATCTTCTTGGATACGCATGATTACGTTGGAACTGGGCTTGGTGAATTTGACCGCGTTCACGAGCAAATTTAGCAGTATCTGGCGTAGCCGTTTCGCATCGACCTCTAGGTTTTGGTTTTCGGTATTTATCTCAAGGATGCACTCCACGTTCTTGAGGGAGGCCTCCTGCTCGATCATTCGAATGGATGATCGAGCGACTTCCTCGATGCTGGTTTCGGCGAATTTGAGGTTTAGTTTGCCGAGCTCAATTTTTGAAAGGTCCAAAATGTCGTTGATGAGCGACTGCAGGTGCTTGCTGGAATCCGCGACGATTTCGAGATGCTCATGCTGCTTGGAGTTTAGGTCGCCGAAAGTTCCTTCGATCAGGGCATGGGTAAGGCTGACTATGGAGTTCAGCGGGGTGCGGAGCTCATGCGATATGTTCGATAGAAAGTAGGATTTCGCCTTGTTGGAGGATTGCGCGACGACAGCGAGTTTATTGGCTTTTTCGATCCCTTTTCGTATCTCGAGATTACTCTGCTCGAGTTGCTCCTTGGAGGTTTCGAGTTCGTTGAAGGCGGCAATGAGCCTGTTTTCTGAATGAATCCTGTTTGTGACATCCTGGATAATGCCGACCACTGCCGCGGGTTGTCCGTCTTCGTCGAGTAGTTGGGTTTTGGATATGTCGGCGATAAAGTTGCTTCGAGAGGAGCCTTTGCTGGGAAAGATGGCGCGATTGCGACTGAATGTGTTTGGCATGTCGCTGAAAACCTCGCGCACGAGAGAGTCGTCAAAAAGCTCATCGATTTGTTCGCCGATGACCTCGTTCTTACTTCGCATGAATAGGCGTTCCATCTCGTGATTCCAAACGGTAACCCGAGAATTGTTTCGGAGATCGATCACGTAGACCCCGATTTCAAGCATTTCGACAGTGGAGGCGAGAAACTCGGTGCCGGAGTCGCTATCTTCGACCGTTAGCAAGGTAGGTGGCGTGGCAAAGGTTCGAGCACGTCTGAAAGTCCGATCGTCGAGAGCTCGACTCAGTGAGTGCTGAGAGTAGGCGACTACGATCTTCGCGGCATCTTCGATACTTGTGAGACGCAAGTCGATGGATGCCGTGTAGCCAGCACTGACAATCTCAGCTTGGCGAGGTCCGCTGAGGTCAACTCCGAAGGCGATGTGCGATCCCTCGAACTCGGTGCCTGAAGCAGGGAGGTCACTCGGCAGCCATGTGCAGCGCACGAGAGAGTCACCCAAAAGAATATCGGGAGCCAAGTTCATTTCCCTGAACCGTAGGCAGTCGCAACCGTGCGCAACTGCTATTTCGCGTCTAAGCCTGTCACCTTCTGCATCAGGAAAAGCGATTAGTTCGACTCTCTGAGTGCGGGGTAGATCGGGGTGGGACTCGGGTCGCATTATTCCGTGCACGTTATAGGAAGCAGGTGGATTATTGGGAGCTCGCCTTTGTTTTGGTGGTGCCTCGCCTTCGCGGAATGCACTTTGAATGAGCAAATCTCTAACTGCCCATAGGTCAAAGCCTTTTAAGCTGTTCGGAGACGACAGCTTTGCAGTTAATCGTATCGCGTCTGCTCACCCGGCTAGCTCGAAGTGCCGAGCAGGGGACGAACGGCATCGACTTTTTAGGAGATGAGGGACCGCCCTGTTCGCCGAGGTGTAGATTTTGGGTGTGTAAATTTTCTAAAAACTGGGTTTACTCGGAATAAGCGCGCACTAGAACGACTCTTACAAATCCCTTCCTAATGAACCTGCTCCGTGCCAACTGCGAACTGCTGCACCAAGGAATCCAGCTGCTTTCTCGCCACGACGAACGAACCTTCAACGCCACCGATCCGGCGAGCTATGGGTCGGGGATCGGGGCTCATTTCCGCCATGTGCTTGATCACTACCGTTCTTTTTTGGAAGGGATCGCCGTTGGTCTGATCGATTACGATAATCGCGAACGCGACACATCGGAAGAGAAGATGCTATCGGTCGCCCTGGAGTCTCTCTCCGAGCTTTCACGGAGAATGGAAGCGGCGGAAGTCGACGTAGGGAGGTCGGTACAAGTTAAGGTTTGTGCTTCGACGAAAGGTGACGACTTGCACTCCGTCTCCAGTTTCGGTCGCGAGTTGCAGTTTCTGGTGAGCCATACGGTGCACCACTTTGCCTTGGTTGCTATCGCGAGTCGCATGCAAGGTATTTACCCGGAGGAAGGTTTTGGCGTGGCTCCGTCTACGCTAAAGTTTCTGAATTCGATCCAGCGCTGATGTGCACGGCGACGTGGAGCGTGGGTGGAGGAAACCTATCGCTTTATTTTAATCGCGATGAGCGCAAGTCGCGTAGCGAAGCGGTTCCCCCGGTTGTGATGGACTTGGATGGAACAAGGCTAATCGCAGCCATCGACCCGGATGGAGGTGGCACTTGGTTGGCTATCAACGAGTACGGGCTCTGCGTTTTCTTGCTCAACAACTATGGGTCGGAAGCCCAGCTTGCGGAGGTACCCATAAATCCGAGAAGTCGTGGGAATCTACCAATCACCTTGGCCTCCTGCTCATCACGCTCGAAGGCGAGGGCAAAGTTAGAAGAGGAGAGCTTTGGCTGCTATAGGCCTTTCTTGGTCGCGATAGCAGACGCGGAAGGCATCGACTTTTACTCATGGAGCGGAAAGGCATTTCGCGCGTCGCCACCCGAGAGTGGTTTCGTAACCACCTCTTCGTATCGAACGGATGAAATCCAGAAGTATCGAGAATTGAGATACAAGGACTTGCTTGGTGGAAAAAGCGCTTTGGGCCCGGAGGACATGAAGCGGCTTCATATTGGCACCCCACATTCAGACGCGGCCTTCAATCCCATGATGCTGAGACGCGATTCAAGAACGCGTAGCGTATCTCACATCACAGTAGACGACGAGCATGTGAGTTACCATTATCAGGCGGTGAAAGGGGAAGATCGTAGTCTCCGAGGTAAAGTGACCGTTAGCCTTCCGCGAAATGAAGGAGTGGAAGCTTTCGATAGAGAACGATGGGATTGAAGTTCAAGTTATTTGCTGCTTACGGAGTGGCTCTCTTCATTTCCCATTTTTGGATGGGATATCATGAAACACCCGATACCCAACCTTTCTTTAGCGGCTCGGAGACGGACGGAAGGTCTCTCTACGTTCTCTTTGGCAGAGTAGGAGGCTTGAATCCTGAACTCGGATCGTTAATGCGAGGTCTTGCTGCTCGCGAAAACACTGCGGTTTGGCAAGCAGAGTCGGGGGCTGTATCGGTGAGAGAGTTGGCGACCGCAATTGATCGAAGCGGGTCGATAGATGTGCATTTAGTGGGAATAGGATATGGATCGATTGATGCTCTGGAACTAGCAGATGAGCTGGAAACACGCTCGTCATCTCTGGTCCTGGTAAGTCCCTCAGTGTCATCGCGTTTTGAATTGTTAGGAGACACCCGCTTAAACAAAGCTCTGAAGTCCTTTCAACTCGCATGGTTTTGGATTCTGGAAACCGCCGTACCACATTTTGGATACAGCGATTTGCTGCCGTATAATTTTCAAACGGCGCGCCGAACTTTTGATGCGGACCAATCGAATGCTTCAGAGCTTTTCTACCGCGCGAGTGGTCCATTGATGATCCTTCACCCTGAGGGTGGACATTTTGAGCAGTCGGGTGCGTTGGAAGCCTACCAATCGATCCGACCCGATGCGACAATAGGATCCTATGAGGATCCATCGGCCCTCTTAGAACAGACCCGAGACAATACGCATCAAACCGAGAACGGAAGCCTGACGGATGGAGTAACTGCGCGTTTTGAGGACTTTTCTGGCGTGCAACTCGGTGCCGTATGGGGCGGATTTCTGTTAGCCGTTTCGACCTTTGCTAGCGAGGATTTCGCCTGTATCGGAGGTGGCCTTTTGGCGGCTGGTGGAGGTATTGATTTAATGCCGGCTATAATTGGTTGCTTGCTCGGTATCTTCTTTGGAGACCTCGGGATCTATTTCATTGGACGGGCGTTTGGAGCCACGGCTCTGGAGTTGCCAGTTCTGAGGCATCTTGTATCGGCAAAGTCTCTTAATCGAAGCTCGGACTGGTTCGAGAAGCGAGGAGTTGCGCTCATCGTGCTGACGCGGTTTTTCCCCGGAAGCAGAGTGCCGACCTATTTTGCGGCGGGGGTAGTAAAGGTAAGTTGGATGCGGTTTACTTTGGCTTTATTGCTCGCTGCCGCTCTGTGGACTCCTATTCTTGTGCTGGCCTCTTACTTCCTGGGAGAGGTCTTCTTGGAGTTATTCGAATCAATGGGAGCTGGAGGGTGGCTGGGTATCGTCGCGTTGATAGTGTGCTTTGCGGTCGGTGTTCGTTTCCTCTCTAAATTCGCCACATGGAAGGGGAGACGGCTTTTGTATAGCTCTTGGAGACGCTTGATTGGCTGGGAATTCTGGCCGGTGTGGGCCGTTTATGCTCCGGTCGGCTTTCAGATCGTCTGGTTGTCGCTTCGCTACCGCTCGCTGTCGCTACCTTTTTCCGTCAATCCTTGTATGCCTGCGAGTGGGCTCGTATATGAATCCAAAATCCAAATACTGAGCCATCTTGAAAAATCGGGTGTGCCGATCGCCCGTTTCGAGGCGATACGGCTAGAAGAGCCCCTTGCGATTAAACTTAGGCGGCTAAAGCAGTTTATGGATCGACTCGGTATCGAGTATCCTATCGTGCTAAAGCCAGATGTAGGGCAGCGAGGGCAGGGGGTTGAGATCGCTTACTCGGAAGCGGACGCAATCGCTTTTTTCGAGGCGCAAGAAGAGGACACAATCGCGCAAGAGTATGTAGGCGGGACGGAATACGGAGTCTTCTATCAGCGTTTCGCGGGTCGGGACCAGGGCCAGGTAACTTCGATTACCGATAAGCGAACGACTTGGGTAGTTGGGGACGGAGTCAGTAGCCTTGAGACCCTGATCTTGCGTGACAAAAGGGCTGTCTGCATGGCTCGGTTCTTCCTCGAGGAATTTGAGTCACAGTTGGATACGGTGCCCGCCGATGGCGAGAATTTCATGCTAGCTTCCATCGGCACTCACTGTCGCGGCGCTCTTTTCCTCGACGGAGCAGACTTGATTACACCCGAGCTCAGCGCCGAAGTGGATCGCTTTTCTCGCGGGGTGGAGGGCTTCCATTTCGGGCGCTACGATCTCAGGGTGCCGAGCGAAGATGCACTCAAGCGAGGTGAAGGCATAAAGGTGATTGAGCTCAACGGGATCACTTCTGAGCCAACTAACATGTACGATCCGAAACATGGACCGTTTTTTGGCTGGTCGAGTTTGATGAGGCAGTGGCGAGCCATCTTTGCCTTGGCAAAAGAAAACCGGCTCGCTGGACACGAACCGGTTTCTAAAAGAATGGTGATAAAGTTAGCTGTAGGTCACATCAGAGGGATTCCTTCGCGAGACCTTGCTTGACGAATGCCACGACTTCGTCGTCGCTTTTGAGGCGGACGGTGGTCGAGTTTACTGTGTCTTCGCCTATGTAGTCAGTTGCGGCCGACGCCATAATCGGCAAGTATTCGCGGAGGTCGGTGCTGTCGTCCTCATTGCGAACGGTTACGCTCCAAAGCTCTTCAGATGTGGTGTCTCCAGACTCGGCGAGCTTGTTCTCTTTAGCCGTTAACACCATGTATTTCTCATTGATGATGATAGTCTGGGTTTGTTGTGAATAGCCAATCAGCTCTGTTGAAGTCCGCCCCGGTACGTAGACGCGGATGGTCCGAGTCTTTTTAGTGACAGGGTCGTAAACGGTCTGTAGCGCGTAGTGCCCTGGGCCGCGTATCGTCCGATATTCCGGAACTTCGACTACGCGAATTTCTTGCCTTGGAGGTTCCATTCCATAATCGACCTCGATGACCATATCCGCGTCGAGAGGATCGAGGGCCTCATACATGCCCTTGGCGGAAAGGGCGGTCTTGATCCACTTGACGGTTTCTTGGTAGCGTAGATCCGTAGTGTCCTGTGCAGGATCACGCGGTATCAGGACGTAGGAATCCGCGTCGGGATCGGTTGGGCGGGGGTTCTTGATGGCATCGACCTGCATTTCGTAGGTCGTATTGCAGGCCTGCAAAAGTAGGGCCATCAGCAATCCGACCGCGGCGTTGCGTAGTAGTTTTGTCATGGCTTAGTTGTTTGAGATTGTTCGAAGACTTTGTCCTACAACTGTGGAGGAGCCGGCTCTTCAGTGGTCTTTTTGTATGCGGTGGTCGTTCCACCCTCTAGCTCAGCTAGCTCCTTCTCCAAGCGCGCCGCTTCCGCGAGCGCTTCGCGTTCGCGTGCTTCAAGCTCGTCCAACTCGCGTTTGCGTTCTATGGCGGCGTCGCGTTTCTTTTGTTGAATGGCAAGGCGTTCCTCAGCTGCCTCGGCTCGGCTGGTCATTTCATCGAGCTCCTCTTCGGTGATACGAAAGCCTTCAGCTATCTCCAGCTCTTCTTGAAGTTGCGATTTCTCTTTCTCCTGAGCCCGCTTCTGCATGGCGATGGCTTGGTTGTAGGCGCGTTGCTGGGCGAGTGTGTCCTGACGCTTGTTTTCGCGATTTTGGGCCACTGCGCCAATTACGGTACCTACGACCGCGCCAGCAGCACCGGCTGCGGCGATTCCGCCTGCATCCTCGCCGGCGATAAGGCCTCCGACGGCTCCAATTCCGCCGCCCACGGTTGCGCCTTTGACTGTTTTAGATGCAGCTGGCCCGGCGCAACCCGTTTGGAAAATGAGGGCGGCTGAGGCTAGCAGAGCGAGAGGGGTGGAGATTAGGGCGTGCTTCCGGTTCATATTACAATTAACTACGATTGAGATCTATTGATTGGATTCGCTAATTTTTTTTTTCGGGGTATGGATTGTTCAACAGTACATTAGTTAGCCGCATCGGCTGAGAATTTCAATGAAACTATGTTGATTCATGACTCGTATAAAGGATCGTATGCGAGGCTGGATTTCGTTCCGAGTTAAGCCAACCTAGTTCATTCCTACCCTAACCACAGCAAGAGCACCTAGTAAACATATGAAGAGGAACAGCTTTCTGTCCCGTGAGTTTATCGTTTTGGCTCTGGGCCTCGTTTTTTCGGTCCTAGTCGTTTTTTCCACTTACCGCTACTACGTGTGGCCGGTAGCAGAAGATATTCAAATCGCCAGCTTGGTGGAAGCGAACCAAAACCCGGATAAGCCGAAGGTTGCGAACCGTTCCATCGTAGTAATCCTGAAGGATAAGGAGCAAATGGTCTGCTTGATGCTGATGACTTGGGCTATGATCATTTTGGTCTACAAGGCGTACGGAGTTTCTCGGGAGCGTTCAGTTGTCAGTCACCCTTTTCTCGGTATTTCCAAAGGGGAGCGCATCATCCCGGAGGACTCGCTCGCTCACTATAAGGAGCTCAAGGAGGATGTGAGGCGCAATCCGAAGCTGCGCGACAAGATATTGCCGGAAATTATCTTGGCCGCATTGCATCGTTTCGACTCGACCCGTTCCATTCAAGACGCGTCGCTCGCTGTCCATGAGCGCTCTGAGATGGCCTACGACGAACTCGACTCGGATCTAGGGATGCTGCGCTACTTGGCTTGGGCAATCCCGTCGGTAGGATTCATTGGGACGGTACGCGGTATTGGCGAGGCATTGGCTCTCGCAGACGAAGCGATCCGTGGGGATATTTCCGGCGTGACTGCTGCCCTCGGCCTTGCTTTCAATTCTACCCTGATCGCACTTCTGCTCAGTATCGCTCTGATGTTTTTCCTACACCTTCTCCAGTCTAAGCAAGAGAAGCTTCTTATCGACCTTAAGGAATTTGCGACGAAACGAGTGGTGGCGCTGATGAAAACGCCTGAGCACGAAGAGACGCAAATCAGCTTTCGCTAAACGCAACGCAGTAACCCAAGAAAGAATTGACCAAGTATGGCTACCCTAGGAATTGAGCTGAGCGATGTCGGGGTGCACGGCGTCGTGATCAACGACGATGGCTCGACCCGCACTCTTCAGCTCGACAGCGAATCGGAGCGTTTACCGGCTTATGCCTTCTCAGGCTCGAACACGGACACCTTGGTCTTCGGAAGTGAAGCCCAAGAGCTAGGGCAAGTTTTCCCGCGCCGTGTGAATTCCTCCTTCATCGATGAACTGTCGCTGCAATCGACAAATTTTGAGGGAAGGCAATCTCGCATCGCGTATTCGCAGATCGCCTACAAGTTTTTCACCGAACTAGTCGGACGGCTTCGCCGCGAGGTAGAGAACGTGGAACGCGTGGTAGTGGCTGTTCCGGGACACTATCTCGAGCAAAACGAAATATCTGAGCAGCGCATCGGAATTCTTCTCGGAATCTTAAACGACCTGAAGGTTCCCGTGGTAGGCGTCGTGGATATGGCGGCGGCTTCCTTGTATAGCGAAGGGCTTTGGGGGGTCGCAGAAGGCGAGCGAATGTTCCATTTGGACCTGCTGCTCCACGCGACACATATTACGGTGTTCAACAAACGGTTTGGATTGGAGCGGGTTTATTTTTCGCGCCAGCCGCAAAATGGTTTCCATTCGATGCAGGAGCGGTTCGCGAACGCTTTGGCGAGCAGGTTTTTGAAGCAGACCTCCTTCGACATTACCGAGGACCGTAAGATCGAGCAAGCTTTCCACGCGCAAACAAGGGAAATGCTGTTTCATCTGGGTAAGACTGGCGAAGCCAGCTTGGAGGTCTCGACCCGCGAAAAATCCCGTCAAATGACAGTAACGCGTGATCTGGCAGCGCTTGACCTCGCACCTTACGTCAAGGTGCTCACGCAGATCTTGCTACGAGCAGTTAACGATTACGGCGATGGCGATCGTCCGGTTCAGGTCATCCTTTCGGAACGAGCTGCTGCTATCCAAGGTCTCAAGGAATCTATCATCGCTCAAGGTGTGGGAGTGGTTAAACAGCTACCCGCAGAGAGCGCTGCTTTCGGCGCGGCGAACCTAGGCAAAACCTGGGATGTGCCCGATAGCATCGAGGATGTGCGTGTAGAAACCGGCATAAATCTCGATGTACCGCAAGAAGGGGAAGGCGAGCTTCCGCATCCTCGAGTACCTGTAGGAGCCATCCGACTGGTGAAGCAGGGAAAATCCCTGAATCCCACCCACATCGTGTGCGACGGTTTAGCGTATGAGCTAGGCACGGGAGATTTTATTATAGGATTCGGAGAGTCCGAGGATTTTCACCTTGTTGTTGAACGAGACCTGACGCCCTCTCCGGCGGAGCTTTGTAGGCTGAAGTTTGAAGACGATCGTTGGATATTGGCGGAGTCGAAAAGCACAATCATCGAGTCCGTATCCGCTAGCAGCTTACGCGCTGGAGATTCGTTCGAGGTCGCTTTGCCTGGCCGGCGTAAACAGCTGTTGCTGATTCACTGTATTCAGTAGAAGGATACTCAAGGTAGCTGAATTATGAGTCGCAAAAGAAAAGAAACAGAAGTTTTTAGCCTGTCATTCCTAGACTGCGTTTGCTGTGGTTTCGGGGCGGTGCTCTTGCTGTTCGTTTTGACTGCGAGTCGGAAGGCGGAGGAGATGGATGACCTGCAGTCGGCGATTATGGAGATCATCGGCGAGATGGAAGACGAGATCGCCAAGAACGACAAGGAGATCGAGGACAGAAAACTGACTCTTGCCTACGAAACCGAGCGTGCTGAGGACAGTGGAGCGCGACTGGACGAAACAAAGAAACGGCACACTGAGCTAGACGATATGCTCAAATTGCTGTTGGCTCAATTAGCGGCAATTGAGGAGGAGCTCGGTAAGCTCATCGACGACAAGGAGAATATGCCGAAACAGGAGGAGAAAGCTCCGATTCCGATTCCCAATCCCGACAAGCGCCAGTATTTGACGGGCTTCGACATCATGGGTAAACAGGTTCTATTCTTGGTCGAGGCCTCGGCTGGTATGACTGCTGATACGATCGTCGAGGCGACCGAGTACGCGGAGAAGAGCGAAAAGGAACGTCGGAACGCGCCAAAGTGGAAACGCGTTAAGCTAGCATTGCGCTGGTTGATCGCCAACATGAAAGAGGGCGGCAATTACAAGATCATTTTCTTCAACAAAGAGCTGGTGCCGCTCGAAGTTGGATTCGGACGCGATTGGTTCGATCCCATGGACAACGACCTGACAGTTGAAGTATTGAATGCGATAGACGATATCACGCCGGAAGGGGGCGCGAATCTCGAGAAGGCCTTTGCTATCGTGAATGAGCTTCCTATAGAGCCGGACCGCTTGGTTTTGATTTGTGACGGATTGCCAACGCTGGCAGATTCATACGGCGGTAGTAACCAAGTTATGTACGACGATCGCGTCGCGATGTTACGCATGGCCCAGAACGCCTTGGACATCGACCTGCCGGTAAACACAATCATGTATCCATTAATGCCTGACCCAGGTTCGGCAGTGCACTTCTGGCGTTTAGCAAACGCAAGCGGCGGATCAATGATTAGCCCGTCGGAGGGGTGGCCTGACCTATGAGTCGGCGTTCGAGAAAGACAGAGGTGTTCAGCCTGTCGTTTCTGGACTGTATTTGCTGCGGTTTCGGAGCGATTATCTTGCTCTTCATTGTATCGATGGGAGTCCAAGCCACTGAGATCGTGAAGCTTCAAAAAGTGCTGGAGAACACAGTCATGCAAAAGCAGCTCATGCTGGCGGATTACCAGATTCGCAAGGACGAGTTGGATGTGCATCTGGACTTGGAGAAAACCAAGCGCAAAAAGAAAGATGCGGAACGCAACTCGCTCGAGGCGCTCATCGCCAAGCTGAAGCAACAGATAAGCGACAAGGAAAAGGCGAAGGAGCTTTTCATAACTGACTTAGAGTCGATCAAGGAGGAGCTGGCGGCCTTTCAAACGGAGCCGGAAGTCGAGCAGAAGATTATCAAGCCAGTACCGATAGGTGTGCCAGTCGAGAGCAATTATATAGCGTTTGTCATCGATACTTCGGGAAGTATGCGTGAGAGCAGCACTAACCGCATCAACCCTCACGTCGTCAGGAAGTTCGAAGAGGTGGTGATGTCTTACCCTGAAGTAAAGGGTATCCAACTTTTGGATGCGAGCGGGCACTTTATCATGGGCTCCCGTATGGGCGGAAAGTGGCTTCAGGATTCGCCAGAGATGCGCGAGGCAATGGTCCGTCAGGTGCTCCTTTACCCTTACGAGAGTGAGAGTAATCCGGTACCCGGCATCCGTCGCGCGATCCGTACCCTCTATGATCCAAACGTGGAGGAATTCCATTTTGGCGTTTATGTCTTTGGTGACGAATTTACAGGTAAGCCAGAGCCTGTGCTGCAGGAAATTCGCAAGTTGAACAAAGACAAGGACGGCAACCGGATCGCCCGTATTAATGCCATCGGTTTTCCAAATGTGATACACAATGGAGCGATGATCCTGCAAAATTCCGGAGTCAAATTTGCGAAGCTGATGCATGACCTTACCTACGAGCATGGAGGGGCGTTCATCGGTATGAACCGGGAAAACCTAGACAACATCGATCGCAACGAGACGGACCGGTATCCGAGACCTCCACCACCGCCGATCAACAGGGGCGGTGGGGTGATCATCCGTTTCCCCTAGGAAGCCAATTTAACTGAAGGCCCGACTTTTGTAGCCGGGCCTTTGTATTTGAAAATTGTAGACGCGAGTCTTCTAGCTTCCCGGCTTGATTGCGGGGATGTTCTTCAAATGATCGGGGAGGTTTTCGGGGTCGTAAGTTGGGAACCCCATTTCCAGAAGGGAGTGCAGTGGGGCTTCGAAGCTAACTTTTCCTTGGCTGCGGTCGACCAGAACACCGATACCTGCCACTACTCCGCCGTTTTTCTTGACGATTTCTACTGCTTCGTTGACGCGTCCGCCACGAGTAACGACGTCTTCGACGATGAGGATACGCTCGCCTTTTGCTATCTTGAAGCCTCGGCGCAGTTCGAGTTTGTCGTCCACCTTTTCCACGAATATGTATCGCTTGTCGAATTGGCGGGCGACCTCTTGTCCGACCACGAGGCCTCCCATGGCGGGAGCCAGTACGGTATCGAAGGAAACAGTATCGAGCTTGGGCTTGAGGAGCTCGATGAGTCGGCTGACTTCGCCAATGTGCTGGCAGACTTGAGCGCACTGAAAGAAGAACTCGCTACGAAGACCGGAGCGAAGGATGAAATGTCCCTCGAGTAGCGCTTTGGTGCGTTTGAATATTTCTAGAACTTCGTCCTGCGTGGATTGCATGGCGGGCAAATTGGAGAGCGGGGCGAAAGCAATCCAGCAAAAAAGCCCTCGTTAGCCTGAGGAAAGCAGGATTCGACAGCTAGGGGAACAAAGCTGAGCTCTTAGGTTCTTAGTTACTTAGCCGATCTATTCCTAAGGCGTGCGACAAAGTCGCGGCGCTCAGCAAATCAAACTACTTATCAACTATGAACGAGACGAACGGCATAACCGAATCTAGCTGGATCTGGGGTTCAGTCTGGATTTTCTACGCACTTTTTTACGGCCGTTACTTCAAGCATGTAGCACGTCAAATGAAGCCGGATTTAAGGCTGGTCGACGTTCAAGGTTCACCTGAACGCCTGGCCCGCAAGGCGAGAAGTTGCAGGCGATTTGCTCTTTTCTTGTCGATCCCTACGGTGCTGGACCTCATTCGAACCACAGATTTCACCCGTGGTATGATCTCTCTCGCTCCTTGCCTTTTCGGAATTTGGGTTATGTATTCGGTTTGGAACGAAGTGTTTCGATCAAAGATTCCAAAGGCGGACGCGGCTTCCGCCAAATACCGCGAGCGGCTCTAGCCCAGCGAATAAACGAGTTTCAAAGAACGACGACCGTTGGGTCGTCGTTTTTTGTTTGGTAAGATTGGAGCGCGGCTTAGCCGCGCTTGGAAACCTCGATCACGTCGTGCGGCGCGGATTCGACCATGCCCGCTCCGGAGATGCGAACGAAGCGGGCCTTTCTCTTGAGCTCGGGTACAGTCGCGGCTCCGAGGTAGCCCATACCGGCTTGAATTCCGCCTGCCATGGGAGCTAGCGTTTCGGCAACGGTACCTTGGACTTCTTTCATGCCTTCGATGCCTTCGGCCGTCAGTTTCCGAGTGGTGTCCTTCTTGTCTTGTCCGTAGCGGGAGGCAGACCCTTTTTCCATGGCGCTAAGACTGCCCATGCCGCGGTAGCTCTTGTAGAGCTTACCATTGATTTCGATGAGCTCCCCGGGAGCTTCGCGGCAACCTGCCAGCATGCCGCCGAGAATGACTGCATCGGAAAGAGTGAGAGCCTTCACCATGTCGCCCGATTTGGTGATACCGCCGTCCGCGATGATACGAACACCCTTTTTCTTGGCTCCTTGGGAGGCCACGTAAAGTGCTGTGAGCTGAGGTATGCCGACTCCCGCCACGATTCGAGTCGTGCAAATCGAACCGGGCCCCTGGCCGATCTTGATGGCGTTCGCTCCGCAGTCGGCGAGATACTCGACGCCGCTGGCAGAGGTCACGTTTCCAGCGATTATGGTGAGATCGGGGAACTGCGAGCGGACGAACTTTACGGTTTCGCCGACACCGGCGGAATGGCCGTGAGCAGTTGAAACGGCAACTGCGTCGACCTTTTCGGTTACGAGATTTCCGACGTGTTTGGCGATGGCATCGTGATCCAAAGTGCCGTCCGGTTTACGAATTGCCGAAATGGCGGCGCCGACCACGAGGCGGAAGTCTGAGTCGCGAGCGGGTTTGAGGACAGACTGCGACTCGGCATTTATGCGCTCAATATCGGAAAGGGAAACGATGCCTTTGAGGAAGCGATCATCGTCGACCACGAGCAGTTTATTGATACCGATGTGCTTGCTGAAGAAAGCGTCCGCGACGGTGATAGGGTCGTGGAGCACGTCCTTTTGGTTCATCGTATGAACTTGCTCGATCGAGTCCATTGCGTCTTTCACCGCGAGTCCGCTGTAGCGCTCTTTCACCACTCGACTGCTCAGGAGGCCGGCGAGTCGTTTGGTTTCGTCTACCACTGGGAAGGTGCGGAACTTATAGCCCTTTTCCTCGATTAGCGAAAGTACGTCGCCGATCATCAGATGATCTGGTATGGTGATCGGGTTAGGCAGAAGTCCGTTGATGTGATACTTGACGCGAGTGACCTGTGACACCTGCTCTCTGTAGGGCATGTTGTAGTGGATGATACCCATACCGCCGGATAGCGCCATATGGATGGCCATTTGGTACTCGGTTACCGTATCCATGTCCGAAGAAAGGATCGGGAGGTTGAGTTTGAGGCGATCGGACAGGGAAGTCGCGAGAGAGGCGTTTCTGGGGAGGATCTCCGTGTAGTTGGTCGCCAACGACACGTCGTCGTATGTCAGTGCGTTATCTCGTTGCGCGGTGAAGAAGTCGTCGCTGCCGAGATAGTAGTTGTCCTCGTTGAAGTCGTTTGAACTCAGGCTGGCCATAGTCCGGATTAGGGAGAGGCTTGTGGGGAATCAAGAATTTTGGCCTCGATATTTGATTTTTTTTGTTCTCCAAGAGGTAGCTTCAAAATCACGCCGCTCCATGCATCGCTTCGAATATAAGGCCTACCGCCGCCATTTCTCAGGGAATTTTTCTAACGCTCGGGAGAGCTACGCGACTCGAGAGGGAATTTTGATCCGTTTGGAAGATGGCGATGGGCGGGTTGGGTTCGGTGAAGTTGCCCCCATCTTGGGATTTGGTACCGAGAGCTTCGCAACGGCTCTGGGTGTGGTGGAGTCTTTCGGGCAGAAATTTGAGGTGGAGTCGGTTCTGCCGGAACTTGGCGGTTATCCTTGCCTCATCTGGGCAATCGAGTCGGCGCTTCGCATGATCGCCGAAGAAGGGCTTTGGCCAGAATTGCAAAAACCTTGGCCGATCTGCGGACTAGTCACGAACCTAAGCGATGTGGCGGATGTCGAGGAGAAGCTCAAGATGCACTACCAATGCCTGAAGTTTAAGATTGGAAAAGGTAGCCTGCTCGATGAGTTGAAGGCATTGGATCGAGTGATCGAGATGAGTGATGGAAAAGTCTCTGTTCGATTGGATGCAAACGGGATGCTTGATTACCGTTTGGCAGTGTCTTGGCTAGAGCGCGCTGCGGAGCTACCGGTAGAGTTTATCGAGCAACCGTTGCCGCGCGGTAGCGAAGTCGAGATGCGTCGCCTCGCCGCGGATTTTCCGACTCCTTTGGCCTTGGACGAGTCTGTTGGCTCGGTGGACGATTTGAAACGGTGGCGGGACGATCAGTGGGCGGGACTTTACGTGATCAAGCCCTCGATTAGTGGCAGTCTCGGAGCGATGGAGCAAGAGCTCGAAAGTGGAGCGGGAGACTGCGTTTTTTCGTCATCCTTAGAATCTATGGTTGGAACGGCGAATGCTATCGGATTTGCGATCCGACAAGAAGGCTCGATGCGTGCACTAGGTTTTGGAGTGGAGAGTCTGTTCAGAGACAGGAATTTCGGATTAGACTTGGGTCCATTCTTGCAGAACGGCGCCTTACCGAGTAGCGATACCCTCGAAAGCCTGTGGAACCTGACTTAGATAGACTCTTTGATTTCGAATCTCATGGTGGACTGTTCCCGCAGTTCAGATCTGTTTGGGATCCGGTTTATTCCGCGGCACACGGATGGGTAGACAAGCTGCGTGATAGCGGTAAAGGCAGAACGCGCGTCGCGATCATGGCCACGCATCCGCTCAGTTTTGCAGCGCTATTTCTTGCGTTCTCGCGAGAAGAGGTTGACCTGTTCCTTTTCAACCCAACTTGGGGAAGAGTTGAGCTGGATACGGCGAGGCGTGTATCCAATGTGCAATACGAAATCTCGGATTCCGGTCCCGGCGTTTTTGCATGCTCGAGGAACGAAGCGGCAAGATTGTCGACCACGGTGGAGATGGGTAGAAATCTGTTGCGAGTGATGATCCCGACGGGCGGCACTTCTGGACGGATTCGTTTCGCAATCCATGATTGGAGCACCCTCGCGGCTGCGGCCTACGGTTTCCAAGCTCACATCTCCTGCAGCAAGATGGCGGGACACTGTGTCTTGCCTCTCTATCACGTTAGCGGGTTCATGCAACTCGTGCGAGCTCTCCTGACGATGGGAAGCGTCGTATTCGGTCGGCTGGAAACCTTCGAGCGGGAGCATGCCTTGTTACTCGCGGAAGATCGGGAGGTCCGGTTTCTATCCTTGGTAGCGACCCAGCTCGAGCGCTTATTGAGAGACGAGGCGAACATACCGCGCCTCAAGGATTATCGAGCGATCTTCATCGGCGGAGGCCCTGCCCCAGTCGGGCTTCTCGAACGTTCGCGAAGCCTGCGTTTGCCGCTTGCCCCGACCTACGGAATGACAGAAACGGGCGCTCAGGTAGCTACCTTGTCACCTGAACAATTCCTAGCGGGCGAGATGCATCAAGGGAGAGCATTGCCGCATGTTCGCATCGACATTGTGAACGAGGAGGTAACGAGTGAACGTATGCCCGTAGGGGAGGTTGGCTTAATTCAAGTTTTAGGTATGTCATTATTTCGTGGATACTATGGCGATACTTTGTCTAAGTCGAACCTATCGGTGTTAACCACTGATCTCGGGCGTTTAGACGAGGCAGGACACTTGATGGTACTAGGCAGGGCTGACCGGGTTGTTATCACGGGGGGAGAGAAAGTGAACCTTCGCGAAGTGGAAATGGTTTTCGAGGCGAGTGGGCTAGTGAGCGATGTACACGCCTTTGGTATAGCTGATCGGGAGTGGGGCGAACTGCTAGCGGTGGCTTATGTGCCGCAGGACAGTGGTGTGAGCGAGGGTACGATCCGCGAAGTGATCGGACGGGAATTTTCAAACTATAAGATGCCCAAGAAATGGATACGGCTAAGCGAAATTCCCAGGAATGAAGCGGGAAAGCCAAACCTTCCTGAACTTGAAGCGAAAACAAGCGCGTAGAATACTTTCAATGGACAAAAGTGATATAGCGGACGTACTGAACGAGATAGCGACGCTACTCGAAATCAAAGGTGAGAACCCGTTTAAAATTCGTGCCTACCAGAATGGAGCCCGCAAACTGGAAACCCTGGAGGAGGACTTGGGAGATCTAGTGTCGGATGGGAAGCTCAAGGAAGTCGCTGGATTTGGGGATGCTCTCGTCCAGAAGATCACGGAGCTCTACGAAACGGGATCTTTAACGTTTTTCGAAAAACTAAAAGATTCGGTCGAACCGGGACTTGTATCCATGCTTGAGATACCGGGGCTAGGCGCTAAGAAGATCAAGAACATGCATAAAGAACTTGGTGTCGCTAGCATCGAGGAGTTGAAGATAGCTTGCGAGTCGGGCGCGGTTGCTGAACTGAAGGGATTTGGCAAGAAGACTGCGGAGAAGATTTTGCTGGGTATCGAGAACAGGGAAGCCTATGGAAGGCGTCATCTTTGGTGGGATGCGTTCGAGGTGGCCAAGCCAATATTAGATGGGCTGCAGAGTCTGCCTGAGGTAGATTCGGCATCTCACGCCGGTAGTTTGCGGCGCAAACGTGAAACGGTAGGAGACCTAGATTTTATTGTAGGATCGAAGACACCGAAGCCGATTATGGATTGGTTCGTTGCGCAAGAAGGTGTTAAGGAAGTGACGGCCCGCGGTGAGACGAAGTCTAGTGTACGATTCGAGAGTGGATTACAGGCGGATTTACGAGTAGTGCCACCAGAGCAGTTCTATTTCGCATTGCATCATTTTACGGGATCGAAGGATCACAACGTAGCGATGCGCCAACGAGCTTTATCGCGAGGTATGAGCTTGAGCGAGTGGGGGTTGAAGCCGGTGGACGAAGACGATTTCTCCAACAGTAAGGTCATATCTTCTGAAGAGGATCTCTTCAAGTACTTGGACCTTGAATACGTTTTGCCGGAACTCCGTGAAGGGGCCGGTGAGATCGAGGCGGCGGAGTCAGGTAAGTTGCCGCAGTTGTTGGACGGAAAATCGATACGCGGCGTTTTCCATAACCACACCACCGCTTCCGACGGACGTTGCTCGCTCGAAGAAATGACGAAGGCAGCTCAGGAGCGGGGATGGGAGTACTGGGGAACAGCTGATCACTCCAAGGCGAGCTTCCAGGCTAATGGCTTGGATGATGAACGTGTGCTCGAACAGATTTCGCTGATCGATTCCCTAAACAAGTCGAGGAAATTTTCGACGTACGTATTCTCAGGGGTAGAGTGCGACATCCTAACCGATGGCAGCTTGGATTTGGACGAGAGTACGCTGATGAGTTTAGACTACGTCGTTTCTTCCGTACACATTTCTATGACTCAAACTGAGGAGGACATGACTAAGCGATTAATTCGAGCGATCGAGCATCCAGCCACTACGATGCTGGGGCACCTGACAGGGCGGATTTTGCTGAGGCGCGAGGGTTATAAAGTCGATGTTTCTAAAGTCGTGGACGCGGCGATTGCCAACGGAGTCATTATCGAGATAAACGCGAACCCTCGGCGCTTGGATATGGACTGGAGGTTTTGGCGTCGAGCGGCGGATAAGGGCTTGATGACGAGTATCAACCCAGATGCTCACCGGATTGAGCATTTCGACTTCGTGGAAGCCGGGGTCAATGTCGCCCGCAAGGGCTGGCTCAACGAAAGCCACGTGTTCAACACGCTAAGCGTGGATGAGGTGAGGAAAGCGTTCGCGAAGCGACGGCCCGCTCTAGGGCGGCTAAAGGCTGTGTAGTGTTGCGGCGGATTACTCCCCGGTTTCTTCGGCCAGCATGATTTGCAGCTGGAGGTAGTCCGACACGAGCTTGCAGCGTTCTATGAGATTCGTGGTTTCGAGCGTTCGCAGCATCATGACTGAGCTGTTGCAGTAGGTTTGCATGATGAAGTGAGCGAGCATCTCGAGGTCGTCGATCGCATGGCAGGCAGCGTTTGCATTGTCTTCGTCTACTGCGACGAGCTCGTGGAGCTGATCCACCTTATCGAGTAGAACGACTACGATCTCTGCTTCGAATTCGTCTTGTGGGCGGTTTGTAGTAGGAAATTTGGATACACGGAGAATCGGGTAGGGTGTAAGTTGCGAAACCTCTTCGATTCTTACCCTATCGGTTCCTTCCAGCATTAGGATGGAAGTGCCGTCCGGATTTTGGGAGCTGACGCGGATGAGACCGACCGTTGCAACGAGCTGCTTGCGGTCTGAGTCGGAAATCGAGTCATTATCGGCTGCGTCGGGAACTCCGTTTGCAATTGCGAAAATACGATCTCCCCCCAGAGAGTCTGCCAACATCAATTGATACCGTTCCTCGAATATCCGAAGTGGCATGATCGTTTTGGGAAGCAAAACCGTTCCAGGTAGGATCATGGCAGGTAGCTCGTTAGGGATGGTCATGGTTTGTGAGAGTGATTTTGCAGCTAGAAGTTTCCATCAATCAGAAGGATTTGAGTCGGCTGTGTCTCAGTTGTGACAGCGGTGAAGGTATATGTCTCATGATTGTAAAAAAGTGGGACAAAAAGTGGGACAAAAGCAAGTTTACTGTTATTTGGTGAGGGGGTGTTTGGATAAGATAAAGACTGTAAGTAACACGAAAGCAATGAGTTGAGGATTTTAAAATCCCGTTGGTATATTGTTTGCTGATGCGATAGGCATGGGACGTGTATTAGGCATAGATCTAGGAACAACTAACTCCTGCATGGCAGTAATGGACGGCGACGAGCCGGTCGTAATACCAAATGCAGAAGGCGCACGTACGACTCCGTCGATCGTAGCGTTCAGCAAGACAGGTGAGCGGCTCGTGGGCCAGGCAGCAAAGCGCCAGGCGGTCACGAACCCGAAGAACACCATCTTTTCAGCCAAGCGGATGATCGGGCGCAGCTTCTCGGAGTTGAGTCAAGAAGCCTCGAGCCTTCCATACACGGTGGTAGGCGCAGACAATGGCGACGCTTACATAGAGTGTAAAGTGGGCGATAAGACCGAGAAGTTTGCCCCGCAGCAGATCGCATCATTCGTCTTGGCAAAGCTCAAGGCAGACGCGGAAGCGTATCTTGGCGAAACCATCACGGAAGCAGTCATTACCGTGCCGGCTTACTTCAACGATAGCCAACGCCAAGCAACCAAGGACGCTGGTAAGATCGCAGGCCTCAACGTTCTCCGTATCATCAACGAGCCTACTGCAGCTTCGCTCGCTTACGGCCTCGACAAGAAATCAGAGGAGAAGATTTCCGTATTCGACTTGGGTGGTGGTACCTTCGACGTATCGATCCTCGAAATCGGCGACGGCGTATTCGAAGTTAAGTCCACCAACGGTGACACCATGCTCGGTGGTGACAACTGGGATGAGCACATCATCAATTGGCTGGTCGCTGAGTTTAAGTCAGAAAATGGCATCGACCTGAAGGGTGACCCTATGGCTCTCCAGCGTTTGAAGGAAGAAGCGGAAAAGGCGAAGATCGCGTTGTCCTCATCCACGAATTACGACATCAATCTTCCGTTCATCACTGCGGATGCGTCTGGTCCCAAGCACTTGAATATTTCAGTGACGCGCTCGAAGCTCGAGCAGATCACCGATGATCTCTTCAGCCGCTTGAAGGTGCCTTTCAAGAACTGCTTGCGTGATGCTGACCTATCTACCTCGGATGTAGACGAGCTCGTTCTCGTTGGCGGTATGACCCGTATGCCGAAGGTTGTTCAGATTGCTGAAGAACTGGCTGGCAAAAAGCCTAACCAAGGTGTTAATCCTGACGAAGTGGTTGCAATCGGTGCGGCTATCCAGGGCGCGGTTCTTAAGGGCGATGTACGCGACGTACTTCTTCTTGACGTAACCCCTCTCACTCTCGGTATCGAAACGGCAGGTGGCGTATCCACAGCGATGATACCAAGAAACACTACGATTCCAGCGAAGAAGTCCCAGACATTCTCCACCTACGCGGACAACCAGCCATCCGTTGAGATTAAGGTTTTGCAGGGCGAAAGGCAGATGGCGACGGATAATAAGGTTCTCGGTACTTTCCACCTAGATGGCATTCCGCCAGCACCTCGTGGAACGCCGCAGATCGAAGTTACCTTCGACATCGACGCCAACGGTATCCTGAACGTTTCCGCTAAGGACAAGGGAACTGGCAAGGACCAGAAGATCACGATTACCGGATCCGGCGGTCTCTCTGAAGACGAAGTCGAAAAGATGACCAAGGACGCTGAGCTCCACGCTGAGGAAGACAAGAAGCGCAAGGAGTCGGTCGAAAGCCGTAATCAGCTCGATTCGTCCATCTACCAGATGGAGAAGATGCTGGGTGAAGCAGGTGATAAGCTACCCGCTGAAAAGAAGGCTCCAATCGAAGCCGCGATCGCTGAAGGCAAGAAGGCTCTAGAGTCTGACAATGCTGACGAGATCAAGGCTGCTCTCGAGAAGCTGACCAAGGTCGGCGCTGAGCTTTACCAGGAAGCGGCTTCCGCAGCCGGCGCAGGCGATCCAGCTGGTGCAGGTGCTCCACCTCCACAAGGTGGCGGTGACTCGGGTGAGAGCAAGAAGAGCAAGGATCCTAAGCAGGCTGACGTAGTGGACGCTGACTTCGAAGTGGTCGACGACGAGAAGAAGGACTAGTATTCAAACTTTTGGGACGTTTCGAACTGATTCGAGACGTCCCTTTCCATTCAATCAATCAATAAATAAATCTAACAAACTGTTAACTCACAATATGAGCGCATCAACATCAGTAAAAGTAAAACCCCTAGGTGATCGCGTGCTGATCAAGCACATCGAAGAAGACGAGCAAGTCCGCGGTGGTATCTATATCCCCGACTCTGCCAAGGAAAAGCCACAAGAGGCGGAAGTCATTGCCCTGGGCACTGGCTCCAAGGACGCAGACGGCAAGGCGATCGCTTTCAATGTAAAGGTTGGCGACAAGGTCCTCACTAGCAAGTACGGAGGTACTGAAGTGAAGGTCGATGGCGAAACCTATCTCCTCGTTCGCGAAGACGACATCCTCGGTATCATCGAGGGATAAGTTCGATTCGTTTCTAAGTAACCAACAATCAATTACACAAATATACTATAATGGCTAAGCAATTGCTATTTGATGAAAAGGCACGTCAAGCGGTTCTCCGCGGTGTTGAAACACTCGCCAAGGCGGTAAAAGTAACTCTCGGCCCTAAGGGTCGTAATGTCGTCATCGACAAGAAGTTTGGTTCTCCAAACGTGACCAAGGATGGCGTTACCGTTGCCAAGGAAATCGAGCTTCCAGATCCATACGAAAATATGGGCGCTCAGATGGTTCGCGAAGTTGCTTCCAAGACCTCAGACTCCGCTGGTGATGGTACTACCACTGCAACCGTTCTCGCTGAGTCTGTCTATCGTGCAGGTCTCAAGAACGTAACTGCCGGCAGCAACCCAATCTACCTCAAGCGCGGTATCGACAAGGCTGTTGAAGCCTGTGTAGCTGAGCTCGCTAAAATCTCCAAGGCTGTTGAGTCACGGGAAGAAGTTAAGCAGGTTGCAACTGTATCCGCAAACTGGGACGAAACGATCGGCGACATCATCGCTGACGCGATGGACAAGGTCGGCAAGGACGGAACGATCACCGTTGAAGAAGCCAAGTCCATGGAAACGACCCTCGACGTTGTCGAAGGTATGCAGTTCGACAAGGGTTACCTCTCTCCATACTTCACTACCGACAGTGAAACAATGGAAGCGGTTCTCGAAGACGCTTACATTCTCATCCACGAGAAGAAGATCTCTAACCTCAACGATTTGCTTCCGCTGCTTCAGTCGGTTGCGAAGACTGGTAAGCCATTCCTCCTCATAGCTGAGGACATCGAAGGTGAAGCCCTAGCAGCACTCGTTGTTAACAAGATCCGTGGCACGCTCAACGTTTGCGCGGTTAAGGCTCCTGGTTTCGGTGATCGTCGTAAAGCGATGCTCGAAGACATCGCGGTTCTTACCGGTGGTCGCTGCATCACTGAAGACCTCGGCCTCAAACTCGAGAACGTGCAGATTTCTGACCTCGGTTCTGCTAAGCGCGTTACTGTCGATAAGGAAAGCACCACTATCGTTGAAGGTGCCGGTTCTGCAAACGACATCCAAGGACGCGTTAAGCTCATCCGTCGTCAGATCGAAGAAACCTCTTCCGACTACGATCGCGAAAAGCTCCAAGAGCGTCTCGCGAAGCTCGCTGGCGGTGTTGCAGTCATCAATGTTGGTGCCGCAACCGAGCCAGACATGAAGGAAAAGAAGGCCCGTGTTGAAGATGCTCTTCACGCTACACGCGCTGCGGTTGAGGAAGGCATTGTCCCTGGTGGTGGTGTTGCTCTTCTCCGCGCTGCAAAGGCGATCGACTCTCTTAATCTCGAGGGTGACGAAGCGATTGGTGCTCAGATTATCAAGACTGCAGTTGCTGGTCCTATTCGTCAGCTCTGCGCAAACGCTGGCATCGAAGGTTCTGTTGTGGTCAAGGAAGTTCTCGCCCAGGAAGGCAACATGGGCTACAACGTTGCGACTGACACCTACGAAGACCTCCTGAAGGCTGGTGTTGTCGACCCAACCAAGGTAACGCGTTCCGCACTCCAGAATGCTGCTTCGATCTCTGGTCTCCTCCTCACAACGGAGTGTATGATCACAGATATCCCTGAAGAAAAGTCCAGTGGCGGCCATGCTGATATGGGCGGAATGGGCGGTATGGGTGGCATGGGCGGCATGATGTAGTCCGTCAGCCAATACAACTCTAAGCAAATACACACTCTACACTTGGCGGCTCTCTTCGGAGAGCCGCTTTTTTTGTTCACATTTGAGTCTCTTGCAGATGTGTGTCGGAATGATATTAGGCCCTTGAGCTAAGCCTATCCTGAAATCCCATAAGACCCAAGGCAGAGCCGTTGAATATAAAAAGCGAACGATTCGAATTCGGGTTAGATAGGAGGTCGGCTTTTGCTGTCATGTAGTGCTTGGCAGAGTACGTCGGGTCCATAACGAGCCCCAGCGTTTTCGCCACTCTGCGACATTCCTGTATAACGCTTGCGTTAATTGATCCAAATTTTGGGCACAATATTGGACTTAAGAATCTTAGCTCCACCTGTGGCTCGATTACTCTTTTGATTTTTTCAGAAAGCTGCGAACGAAATCGAGATAACTGTGCATTGAATCTTTCTTCGCAGTCAGCGATAAGGGTCACTACGATTTCGCGAGGAGTTGGAGGGGCCATGCTTTCAAGGCCCAGTATCAATCCTGTAGCGCTCATGCCGGTTCCGGAATCTATGTAGATTCTCGAGAACACCTGCTCAATTTCCATCTCATTCCGGAGAATATCCTTAGCTAGCGACATGGCGCCCGGGAGGGCTTCGAAGCCCGAGCAACCCTCTTCTAGGAGGTGGCTGCGAGTGTTTTGTTTTTCGAGATACTCTCGTGCGGTATCACCGACTTGTGACCATTGCTCGCGTGGGATCAATATCAACTCACTCTTGTCGAGAAGCATGTCGAGAAGCAGGGCATTGCCTCGGATCTGTTTGTCAGCAGCCTGTCGAACGAAGGCAATCGGCTTGATTCCATTTTCGCGGAGGATTTGCGCGAGCCCGACGAGATTATTTGAATTCGGTCCTCCAATCATACCGACCGTTTCGACCCTTTCCTTTATGAGGTGGGGAATCAAGCTCGAGTACTTGCGGAGCTTGCTTCCGCTTATCCCGGAGCTGAGCTCATCCTCTCTCTTTATCCAGAGTTTTTCAGCCTCGATTGAAGGGACTCTATGGATGCGGGTAGGGCGTGACAGGTTGGGGTCGACCTTATGCTCCAAAGTGAACGGGGTCATGTTTAGGGAAGTTGACTCCACTGCTTTTTTAAGTGAGTCGCTTGCGGAAGGCTTTGGGATAGCTCATCGATTCTCTTCAATATGGATGACTTGAAGGTCTGGTAGCTAGTTGTATCCGTATGTTGGGCACGGTGATCAAGCATGCCGCGAATCGCTTCGATTTCAGCTAATTGGATTTTGCAAGGATCGCTGAAATAGGCTTGGCTGAATTTTTCCCAGATGAAGTTGATCGCCAGATTGGAGGGATGGACGAGGTCTTCGGCGTAGAAGCGATAGTCGCGCAACTCATCAAGAAGGATATCGTAGGCCGGAAAGTAGCTGCAATGCGGAAGGGATCCGGTGAGCTCCTCGGTCGCTATCAGCAAGCTTGATTTGCTGAGGTTATTCTCGTGCAAGCCGTCTCGGGCGTGGCGAACAGGACTGACAGAGATACAAACTTTAAGCGATTGATTGGTTTCTCGCGCGGAAGTTATCGAAGACCGGAGGTCTTGCGTTATCTCGGCTGGGGACAAACGCCTTTTTTTGAAAATCGAATGGGGGAGCTTGTGGTTGTGCCCGATAGTACGACGATCGCCTTTTTTCTCGTAGATCCATGCTGATCCGAGAGTCAAAATCAGAAGTCCGCACTTTTTCAGGCTCAGCTGGAGAGCGAGCAGACAGTTGTTCGCGACGTTGACGCTCTCATCCCTATCTTTTCGAGCGAGGGAACTATGAACGAGAAAATGCCGCCACAGTTCCTGATGCTGGAAGAATTCATCAGCTTCGAAGGGACGGCCTTGGACGGATCGGCGGAGCGTTTCGCCAATGGCGATGGGGTTGAAAAGATTGCCCAGCGGGTTGGTAGTGCACTCGAAGAGTGACCGTTGGAGGCGGCTACCGATTTCCGTTGCGAAGCAAGAGCCGAGGCAAACGAATTTATCTTGATGCCCATACCGTGAGTCGGCGGCATCTATGTTGACTGGGGTTCTAAATCTCACGGTGGCAGCTGTCCTGCCAACGGTTCGGATCAAGTTGGCGGAAAATCAACTGTCTGGAAGGAAAACTAGTCTAGGTCAACAGCGGGTGAGACTTCCAGCTGCTATGGCTCTATGATAAGAGACAGACGATTGCCGCCAGACTTTATCATGGACCCGCTCTCTAGGTTTCCATCGTCAATAAGGGCGTCGATCGCCGCGAAGAGTGCGTCGTCTGGAGTTGCGCTGTCTATGGAGACGCCTGCGGTGAAACCGAATGCGTTGTAATCGTAGTCCCACGATCCCCCGAGTGGTGTCTCCTTTTGCCAGACGGAATCAGATAGGTAAGGCTCCATGCCGGCCGGAATGGTGGTCGGCAAGCCATCGCTTGGCCAATCACCTGTTTTCATGCTGTACAAAAGAAATTGGTCGCCGAACTTACGGAAGTCGTTGGCAGTCCGGGTTGCGGTGGAACTTTGGCGTGAGGCGATGTAAGAGGGTATAGCGACAGAGGCTATCAGACCGATTATCGTTATCACAACCAGCAGTTCGATTATGGTGAATCCGCGTCTTTTTGTGGTTGGGGTCGTTTTGCTTGGTGCCATGAGTTTGAATTCCGAGTTTTTAGAATGGCTCGGCACGAGATCGGTGAACACGAAATAGCGGCCAAGCATATGCTTCCCGAATGTAAACGGTTGGATCACTGCAAAATCTACTCACTTGCGGAAGGAGACTAGTAAATCGTAGAACGGCAGCTATTGCTCGGTGAGTTATCCTACGGTCGATTTCTCGTGCGGGCTTCTGCTCAGATGCTTTTGCTTGGAGCCCCCTAGAGATTGCGGAGTACAGGGCGGACAAAAATACATTCCGAGAAGGGAACGAACAATTCTATACTGGCCTCTGATTCTGAAGAACGGGCTGCGGGAGACTTATCAGATATTGCACACCAATTTTGCATGTCTGAGCTGCATTCGAACCCGATCTCGTATCCAAGCGCTACTGCTGGGATAGCACCGCTATCTTCGCCCTTGTAGTGTGTGTAAAGTACCCCCATGACTCCGTTTTCAGTCTTCGGCTGCTGGGAGTGCCAGCGGAAGTCTAGAGTAGGTTTGAGGACGATTTCTCGACTAAAGGTGCTGGCTGTTTCCAGACTAGCGGAGATCGTCCCGCCGTTGTTGATGGATTTTGGAGTTATTATACAAGATTCCGGAGCTATTCCTTCTGGGAGAACTCTCTCGAGGCTTTTTTCGATTTGCGGCAGGATGTCGATCGTACCGGTCGAGCGGGTCCAAAGGATGGGTGTGTAACCTTGGTTTCCGGTCGGGCTACGGTTTTCGGTGATACCGGCGACGACGTCATGGTCGTTCACGGCGTAAGCTTTGCTGACGTGGGACGAACCGAGAGGACTGGCTATGTTGAAGCCGACTCCATTCTCAACGTCGTATAAGTAAGCGGTGCGGTCGCGCTCGCCGATGAACGAGCCTGCTGCGTTAATCTCGCGGGCTGTGTAGTGATCAGTGACGAAAAAGTCCGCATCGATTTGCGACAGGTCACGAGAGCCATTGACCGAATCGAATATAAAACCGCGCTCGTGGTAGGTGTCTGCACTCGTATCAAACTTCCTGTAGATGCCGACGACGGTTCCGTCGTCGTTGATTCCCTTCGGGCTGGTGAAGCTGAACCCTTCGATTCCGTCGAGGGGGGCGATGTCCATACGTTCAGCCTCGAAAGACCAGGTGAAAGCACTTTGACCGAGGCTCCTGCTATCTTGGAACGCTAGCGTGCTTCCGATGGCGAGGCCCTCTTCGTTGATGCTAATCAGGCGCGTCGAACCACTGCCGTCAGCTGACCGCTGGCCTACATCGTGAAGGTCTACGATACCGTTTTCTGCGTCCCAGTAGAATGGAAAGGTATCGAAGCGATCTCCCAGCTCGTCGCTCACGAGGTACGTTTTGCTACCGACGACCTCTTGGTATGCATTGACTGAATTGGCACGAATGCTTGTGAACTTAGCGGGGTAGTCGGTCTGGCCGCTGGCGATTTGGGTAATTGCTCCGTCTTTCCAGATTGCAAACGTCTGAATGCGGTTGAGGAGCGTTTCGCCATTGTCGTTAATCTTGTTGCTGTACGAACTGACGTGTTTGATTGGGTCGTTCGAAACTTCTGGTACAACCAGTTCGTAGCGGATTTGAGCGTTTAGGGCAGACAGGGTCAGCCCTGAGATTACCGAGGCAAGGGCCGCAGTCTTGAATATGTTTCTACAGTAAGTTTGGCGCATGTGATTTTCTCCTTAGCAAGCTGGGATAAGCAGTCCCGAACGTGAACTTGCAGGGCTTGCGCCAGAAAAAAGAGATCCAAAAATAGGATCGGTAAGCTTCAGATAATCAAAGTCTTAACTGTATTTGAGTAATCCAGTTCATTCGCTCTGAGTATTTTCCTGATGTCAAAGAAACCGACGGTTTTCTGGAGTCCTTTCCAGTTTAGCGTTGGAAGCCAAAACAAGCTTCGATTTAGTGCGACCGCATGAACACGGTGAATTTTTCTGGGGGTGATCAGCAGCCCTCTAAGGTCGTTTGCGTCGGAAGAAACTATTTGGACCACATCAGAGAGCTCGAAAATTCTATACCGGAGCAAATGGTTCTATTTTTCAAGTCGAACGCCTCCATTGCCTCGGATTTGCGAAGAATAGAGAGAGGGGACGAGCTTCACTTTGAAGGTGAAATTTGCCTCGGAGTAGAGGGCGGTGATTTCCGCTATGTAGGCTTCGGGCTGGATCTGACGAAGAGAGGAGTGCAGGACTATTTGCGGAAACGAGGTCTTCCATGGGAGCGCAGTAAGGCGTTTCGCGGCGCTGCCTTGTTCAGCTCCTTCGTAGCTTGGAAGGGCTCCTTCGAAGATTTGCACATGGAGCTATGGGTGGACGGAATGCTGGTGCAAAGCGGCGGTGTTCCGGAGATGATGAACAAGCCAGCGTCGATAAGAGATGAAATAGCGGGCGTGATCGACTTTGAGGACTTCGATATCGTGATGACGGGTACGCCCAAGGGAGTTGGGAAGGTTTCTATGGGGAGCCGATTCGAAGGTGTAATCTACAATGGCGAGACCGAGTTGGTTCGCCACGTTTGGGACGTTGCGGATTAGTTCTGGCTTTCGGCGAGGACTCGCCTCACGAGCGGTTCCAGCTGCTCGTTGAGCGCTAGGTAGCCTGACTCCTTCAAGTGCAGGGTATCTCTGGAGTACTCGGGCTTGATGTATTTCCCGTCTCGCAGGATCTCGTCGCAGTTCGCGGTAGTCACGCGTGGATATTCGAAATCGAGCAGGCGTTGGTTCACCAAATCGATCGATTCGTTCACCTCGTCCGACCACAAGGGTTTTCGTAGGAGCTCGATTGGAGCAGGAGGAAAAATAGTTGTAATTATAACATGGATACCCTGGTCGCTTAGCGTTTTGGCGATTTCGGTTATGTTATCGTAGGTCATTTCGATGGTCCCTCTGCGGGTCCCTGGAAGCACGGCCATGGTTTTCAGGTCATTATCACCCATTTGCAGAATGACTACATCTGGGTCTAGCGAGAGCACGTCATCTTCAAGCCGCCGCTTGATTTGCGGTGTCGTTTCGCCGCCAATCCCTCGATTGATGATCTCGATGTCGCCCCAGTTTTGGGCGGGATAGGCTCCCCACATGCCGCAGCGAGATTCGCCAAACATGACGAAGCGCGGCTTCGTTTTCTCCTTAGCTCGGACGAGGGCGTTTTCTTCTGCGAAGCGGTCGCTTATCGGCTCGATGCGCACCTGAGCTTCGCGGGCGTAAAAGTGAGTCGCCTTTTGAAAAAGGAAGTAGTTGCCGGCCAAGGACCCCGCCAATGCGAGAACTAGGAAAGCGTAGGCAATGAGATGTCGCGAGAATTTCATGAGGTATTTTCTGGCACAGCTGCTTGAGGTTTTAGATTGACGCTACGGGCCTGGAATGGGGTGTCGAGATACAAGCGTCGAAATCAAGACACCTCTGAGCTTACGGTTAAGAAGTCACGAGCTGGAAGAATTAGTCTGTATCCGGTGATCGACATCGCGTCTTATGACGCTTGGTTCCGGTAGGTTCTGGAAATCGAATTGCATCGAAAGGTCAGCTCTATAAGGGCTTTACAGAGTTCATTCATGTTAAATCCAGAAATAAAGAAGTTCATAGCTAGGAACGCGAAACGGAGCCCTGAAGAATTGGCGTTGATGGCGGGACGCTATCCTGACTTGCCCATGCCGTTTATCGCTCAGCAGGTGAAAGGGAGGATGCGTTCGCGATCCAAGCTTCCGAGTTGGCACGGGAACGAGGACGTAGTCTTCCCGAAGTCGCTCGCCTTGGAGCAATGCACTTCAGAGGCGGTAGCCCGATTTCGGTCGACTCTATTGGGAACTGGTAAAGCAGCGTTCGATGTGACGGGTGGATACGGTGTAGATGCTCGATTCTTGGCTGAGAAATTCGAGCATTATTTCTATAACGAGCGGGATGCTGAGCTTGCAGAAATCTCAGCCTCAAATTTCGAAGTGTTTTGCCTAGGAGATAAGGTCTCCGTCAACAACGGAGATGGTATCGAGGCTTTGAGAAAGCATGAGGGAGAATTGGATTTGATCTTCGTTGACCCCGCTCGTCGAGATGACCGTAGCTTGCGTGTTTCGGCTTTGGAGGGCTGCGAGCCAAACATTCTTGAGGTATGGGACTTCCTTCTTTCTCGCTCAGAGCGAGTTGCCGTCAAGACTTCGCCCGGACTCGACGTTTCAAGCGTTTTGGCTGATCTCGCTGGTGTCGAAGCAGTTCATGTAATTTCGATCGAAAACGATTGCAAGGAGCTATTCGTCATTGCTCGAAAGGGATTCGCAGGAGAAGCCCGTATCCATTGCGTGAATATCCGAAAAGGCGGAAGTGTTGATCAGCTCGATTTTTGCCTTTCGGATGAAAAGGAGGCTTCCGGGGATTTCGCAGCGCCGGGGAAATATTTATTGGAGCCGAACGCTTCGATCATGAAAGCGGGTGGCTTTAAAGCTGTATCCAAAAAATGGAATTTGAAAGCGTTGAATCCGCGCACGCGGCTCTATGGCTGCGACGAGCCGCCAACTGACTTTCAGGGCCGGGTCTTCGAGGTGGTTGACGACGTGCCTATCGGAGGTAAGGAAATTAAAAAACTGTTTCCGAAAAAGAAGGCTAACGTTATCTCCCGCAACAGCGGCATGACAGCGGAAGAGCTGCGAAAGAAATTGGGGCTGAAGGAAGGCGGAGAGCGGTTTGCGATTGGGGCTGCGGTGACTGGGATAGGGCGCCGCTTATATGTCTGCAAGCTGGTGAGGAACTAAAAATTTATATTGGCACTATGGATACGAAGGAAAAGGAAGAGCTTGATTGGGCCCTACGAGAGTTTGAAGAACTGCGGAGATCTGTCCGTAGTTGCATATTGGCGACAACGTCCACCAAAGGTTTCCCGCTTTCGAGCTACGCTCCAGTGTTTCTGGACGAGGACGGCGACTTCTTCGTCTACGTGAGCGCTATGGCCAAGCACTACGCTCACCTGCGAAAGTCTGGTCTCGCGAGTGTCAGCCTCATCGAGGACGAGACAGTTGCGGAGGAACTTTTCGCCAGAAAGCGGGTGACGACCGATTGCGAAGCCGAGATGGTGGAGCGGGATTCGCAGAAATGGAAAGCCGTAATGGATGGATTTGAGAAGCGCCACGGAGCGACGGTGGGTTACCTCAAGGGACTGGTAGACTTCGACCTGTTTCGGCTGCGGCCTAACGAAGGTAGGCTCGTTTTAGGATTTGGTAAGGCTTACAGAGTTTTTGGCAAAGGTCTGACTGAAATTTCCTACCTTGGCGCGGGAGGCCATCGAAGCGGTAAGTGAAGAAATGTCTCAGGGTTCGTCTTTCTCAGCCACCTCCGGAAAGGCAGCCCGCATTGAGTCATCTATAGGTTGTGGTCGCCCCGTGTTTCGGTCGATATAAACCCAATCGGACTCTCCGCTAGCGATGGTGACGTGGTCCGTAGCTCTTACAAATTTGTACCGCCGCAGAGCGCTCGCCTTTTTAATTTCGTGTGGCCACGTGTAGACGATTAATTGGTCTCCCAGAAGGGCCGGACGCTGGTATTTGACGAAGTGACTGCGAATCACCCAAGTGGAGCCAAGTTCGTCGAGGCGGCTGGAATCGTAACCGACTGCTTTCGAATGAGAGTAGGCGATGTCCTGCATCCATTGGATGTAAACGACATTGTTGACGTGGCCGTTCACGTCGATGTGAGCTTTTGAAACACCTATTCTTTGGCTGAAAATTCCTTGTTCGTTCATGGATATTGTTGGATTTCTAAGAATACAGTGAAAAGCCTCGGCTGTGTGCTCAATTCTCATTTGAGAGATCGAGCAGGAAAAGCATTTGCTTCCAATATCGAAGCTAGCGTTTAATGATCACGAAATGCCCCGTTTAACTATACCTCTTCTTCTGATGTTGATGTCCAATCTAGTTTCATCCTGTTCCCAGCATGAAGCCCACGCAAAAGACGAGCGCCTCTTCGAGCTGCGCGTTTACTACCCGCATCCCGGCAAGTTGGAGGCGCTGCACAACCGCTTCCGCGACCACACCTTGGCGTTGTTCGAGAAACACGGGCTCGAGCACGTTGGCTATTGGGTTACCGATGAGGAAGAATCCAAGCTCGTTTACATCGTAGCTTTTGAGGACAAGGAAGCCAAGGAGCTCGCCTGGAAAAACTTCATTGAAGATCCCGACTGGAAGGCGGCCTATGCAGACTCGATCAAGGACGGCCGCTTGGTTGAAAAGATCGACAGTACATTGCTGCGAACGACAGACTATAGCCCTGCTATCATGCACAGCGTCGCAGACCCGGCTCGCGTTTTTGAATTGCGAACCTACAAAACTACAGACGGGAATTTGCCTAATCTGGACGAGCGGTTCCGCAGCGCCACGATGGACCTTTTTGAGAAGCACGGCGCCACCAACCTCGTATATTTCCACATCGCAGAGGGTGAGCCCGGTGCGGAGGACACTTTGGTTTACCTGCTCGCGCATCCCTCCACCGACGCACGGCACAAGATGTTCGAAGATTTCCGTAACGATCCGGATTGGAAGAAAGCTAGAGCGGCCTCCGAAGAAGCGGCGGGTGGCTCGCTCACGGTTGAGGATGGCGTGAGCAGCCTGATGCTGCTTCCTGCTGACTATTCCAAAATTCGATAGTTGCAGCTATGAAGGTCCTTTTTGTTGGTGGCACTGGGATCATCAGTACGGCGTGCGTCGAGCTCGCCGTGGCCCGCGGTCACGCGGTCACGGTCCTGAATCGGGGAAATCGTTCTGCTCCTGAAGGCGCCCGATCAATTGTAGGAGATATCAATGATTTGGATACGATCAGTTCGGCATTAGGCAGCGAGAAGTGGGATTCCATAGTAGATGTGACGGCCTTTATCCCTCAGGAAGTCGAAAGACGGATAGCGCTGTTTTCAGGTAAGACTGATCAGTATGTATTTATCTCATCTGCGAGCGCCTACCAAAAGCCGGTGACCCACTACCTCATCACGGAGGAGACCCCGCTGGACAACCCCTTTTGGCAATACTCACGAGACAAGGCTCGATGCGAGAAGATCCTCCTGGACGCCAACCAAAGCGGGCAATTACCGTGCACAATTATACGTCCCTCGCTGAGCTACGGATCGAAGCACGTGCCACTCGTTATGAACAGTTGGCATAAGCCGTATACGATCGTTGATCGAATGCGCCGTGGTCTACCGTTGGTCGTTCCCGGCGACGGGACTTCTCTTTGGACGATCACGCATAGCAGCGACTTCGCGATAGGGCTGGTAGGCTTGTTGGGCAACACCCAGGCAGTCGGCGAAGCGTTTCATATTACCTCTGACGAGGTTCAGACTTGGGATCAGTACGCCTTCCAAACTGCGGCGGCCGCAGGCGTTCCCATGCCCGATCTCGTGCACATCGCTAGTGATTTTATTGCTGCTTGCATGCCCGATTGCTTGGGAAGCCTGTTGGGTGACAAGTCCGTCTCGGTCGTATTCGATAACTCTAAGATCAAAAGATTTGTGCCGGACTTCAAGGCGACCGTTTCGTTCGCGGGAGGGATACGAAAAAGTATCGAGAATATGGATGCAGATGATTCTCTGAGGGCCATTGACGATGATCATAACCTAGAAATAGATCGTTTAATCGCCGCTTATCGATCTGGGCTTGAAGCCGCAAAACCCCAGTTCGCCCCATCGCGTTGATTGCCTAGACCGACCTTTACCCCCAAATCTATGAAAAATTCCTCTATGAAAGTGATCGTTGGATTCGTGTCCTTGACGTTGGTTCATGCTTCAACCTCCGCCCAAGAGTGGATTTCGCTTTTCGATGGTGAGACCTTAGAGGGGTGGCGAATCAACGAACGACCCGATTCGTGGGCGATCGAGGAGGGCGCGATTGTCACGCGCGGAGAGCGATCGCACCTTTTCTACGATGGCGAAGTCGCGGATCACGATTTCACGAACTTCATTTTCGAAGCGGAAGTAATGACGGAGCCAGGGTCGAACTCGGGAATCTATGTGCATACCGAGTTTCAAGATGAAGGCTGGCCGATCGCTGGTTATGAGTGCCAGGTCATTAATTCCAACCCTTCAGAACCGTCTCTCTATGTTGAGCATAAGATGACGGGTAGCATTTATGCGGTTCGCAACGTTTGGAAGGCGCCTGTTGCTGACAATGTTTGGTTCAAGTATCGTATTCAGGTGGTCGGAAAAACGATCCGGACCTACATCGACGGGCGGTTGATTTGCGAATACACTGAGCCGGAGGACGCTTGGCGCCCGGACGACAAAAAACGCCGTCTTCTCGGATCCGGAACCTTCGCCTTGCAAGCGCACGATCCTGGAAGCGTTACCCACTACCGGAATATCCGAGTGAAACTTCTCCCTGACGACCGACCAGGGCGAGCTTCGGCAGAGAAAGATCCCGAATTAGATCGTCTGCTCACGATGTTCGCCAACAGCAATTACCCATTGATTGATGTAGGGATAGCGACGCCGTCCCTGGAATACGCAGAGAAACAGGCTGCCGATAGCCGGAAGTTCGGAGTGACGATTATGGATGCTGACCTGTCTGCAGCTCCTGCTAGTTTGTTAATCGTGAACGATCGCAAGCAAGCTCCCAGCGTAGAAGCTCTCAAGGCCGCCAAAGCCAACGGCTGTAAGATCGTTTTTTCCTCGGGTGGAGATACCACTTTAGATCGTGATCGAGTAAAAGCCCGGCTTCACGCCATGGAAGAAGCAGGGCTTGCTTGGATAGACCTTTGGGTGCCAGGCAAGTAGACCGCGTGACTCAAACACACTCGGTTGGGTTTGCTATCCAATGTTGGTGTGCGATCTCCGGTAGGCGACTGGACTCATGTTTTGCGCAGATTTGAATTGTCGCGTAAAATAGTTGCTGTCGTTGAATCCCACTTCGAAAGCGATTTCGGAGACCGACAGTTTTGTGCTCATCAAAAGCGTCATGGCCTTTTGAATACGAAGTTGAAGTAGGTAATTGATAGGCGTCTCGCCGGTTGCGGTACGAAAGACCCGCATGAAATTCGCCCGCGACATGTGGGCCATGCCGGCGAAATCCTCGACCTTCCACTGCTTGGAAAAATCGTCCTCGATGCAGCCGATCACCTTCGCGACGCGCAACAGGGCTTCCGCGTTGGTCGAGTCGCTATCCTGGTAGAGTCGTGAGAGGTAAACCACTAGCTCTACGAACTTTGCGAACATGGCGGCTTCGTAACCTTCGTACCTAAGCTTCACTTCCTGGTCGAGTTCGAGGGCGATACGTTCGGAGTGAGCAAGTGCCTTCCGTTTGAGGTGGAGATGACTTGTGAATCGATGCTGCTTGCGGAAGAGAGGCTCGAGCAGGAAGAGGGCCCGGTAGCCAGGGATCTTGCGCAAGCGGGCTTCAGGCAGGTTGAGTAACTCAGGATCGAACATGATGTTCGTCATCTCGAGATTTTGCAGGTCGTAGTAGTAGTGGCTCTGATGACCTTGCAGAACGAAAACGTCACCCGTAGTCACTGGAAACTCTGAGCCCTCCAACCAATGCATTGCGCTGCCATGTGTGATGAGAGACAGTTCGCAGAAGTCATGGGTGTGTCGTACCTCCGTCAAATCGTGCTCGTGAGTGATTTCGCTATCTGCACCTGCTTTGATGCGGCGCACCGTTAACGGGTGCTGAGGATTGTCGAAGTAGTTCGCTCCGACGGCGACCACACCCTTTTCTGCAGTCAAATTTTGGTCATTAGTGCTCATTGATGCTTTTTATTGTCAAAAAAGTGAAGAATGCTTTGAGTCGGGATAGTTCTTTAAGGTTTGTAAGTAATTGTATATTAAAAGCTAAAAACCTTTCAGGTTTGATGCTCAAGGCCATGAGACGATAATGCTAATAATTGAGTAAATGTTAAAGGCAGAATTTTGCGTTTCGTGTCATAATAACAATCCTTCACCCGAAAACCCTTTTTGCACATGTCATATTTAATCGGAATCGACGTTGGAAGCTCCTCTGTCAAAGCATCTGTCTTAGATGCAGAAACGGGCAAATGCGTGGGCACAGCCTTCGCTCCTAAGGAAGAGCAAATCATAAACTCTCCGCAAGCCGGCTATGCGGAGCAAGATCCGCAAATGTGGTACGACAATGCCCGCATCGCGGTGCGGGAGGCGATGACGGCTGCTCGCACGACGGGTGAAGCGATCAAGGCGATCGGTATTTCCTACCAAATGCACGGCTTGGTTTGCGTCGATAAGAACCAGGAAGTTTTGCGTCCAGCGATTATCTGGTGCGACAGTCGCGCGGTTTCCTACGGGCAAGCCATTTTTGAGGCGATCGGCGGCGACAAGTGCTTGAGCCACCTTCTAAACTCTCCTGGCAACTTCACCGCCATGAAGCTCGCTTGGGTGAAGGAGAACGAGCCTGCACTCTACGCCAAGATCGATAAAGTCATGCTACCAGGGGATTGGCTTTCCATGAAGCTGACTGGGGAAGCCCAGACTACTGCATCCGGTCTGTCCGAAGGAATTTTCTGGGATTTCAAGAACGATCAGGTTTGTGACTTCCTGCTTGAGCAATCCGGTTTCTCTCCGGATCTCATTCCGAATGTTGTACCGACATTCTCGGTACAAGCAAAGTTGACGAGGGCAGCTGCCGACGACTTCGGCCTCGCGGCGGGAACACCCGTTTCGTATCGTGCTGGAGACCAGCCGAACAACGCACTTTCGCTAAACGTACTTAATCCGGGAGAAATCGCGGCGACCGCAGGCACTTCAGGCGTCGTCTACGGTGTAACGGATCAGGTCAAATATGATCCGCTTTCCCGCGTAAATACTTTCGCCCACGTCAACCATACTTCGGAGGCTCCCCGTCTCGGCATTCTGCTTTGCATCAACGGAACTGGGATTTTCAACTCTTGGATGCGTCGCACCATTGGCGTTTCCAGTTACGAGGAAATGAACACTCTGGCGGAGTCGGCTCCGATCGGTGCAGAAGGCCTTGTCGCCCTGCCATTCGGCAATGGAGCGGAGCGCGTACTGTGTAACCAAAATCTTGGAGCGTCCTTTTCAGGACTAGACTTCAATCGTCACTCCAAAGCACACCTCTGTCGCGCCCTGCAGGAAGGGATCGTGTTCTCGTTCCAATACGGCATCGAGCTGATGAAGCCGCTCGGCCTCGACATTTCCAAGATCAGGGCGGGCAAGGCGAACATGTTCCTTAGCGACCTTTTCTGCCAGACCCTATCTGGCGTGAGCGGCGCGGGCATCGATCTCTACGAGACGGACGGCTCGCTAGGCGCTGCTCGCGGCGCTGGCTTTGGCGCCGGCATTTACGCCAGCTTGCCAGAGGCGTTTGCATCTCTGCGAAAAGTGGGAGACGTTTCCCCAGAAGCAGGCGATGCCTATCAATCCGCTTACGCAGCCTGGAAGAAGGCCCTCGAACAGAAACTCTCATAACCTCACTACAAACCCTAAAACCTTTAACAGAGAAATACGTATCATGAGTATCATTACAGGAGACAAAGAATACTTCCCAGGCATTGGGGAAATTAAGTTCGAAGGTCGCGACAGCGACAACCCGCTTGCCTTCAAGTGGTACAACCCTGATCAGCAGATTGGTGGCAAGTCCATGAAGGAGCTCTTCCGCTTCGCGATCGCTTACTGGCACACTTTCTGTGGCACCGGTGCTGACCCTTTTGGCCCAGGTACCAAGGTGTTTCCATGGGCGGACGGTGCTGACGCAGTGAGCAGAGCAAAAGCCAAGGCGGATGCTGCTTTCGAGTTCATTACCAAGATCGGCGCTCCTTACTACTGCTTCCATGACTTCGACCTCGTAGAAGAAGGCGCGAACTTCAAGGAATCCGAGGCGAACTTAGCTGCGACCGTTGACTACCTAAAAGGCAAGCAAGCGGACTCGGGCGTTAAGCTACTCTGGGGCACTGCAAATCTCTTCAGCAATCCGCGCTACATGAACGGCGCTTCCACAAACCCCGACTTCAACACGGTAGCCTACGCAGGCGCTCAGTTGAAGAACGCGATCGATGCGACGATTGCGCTCGGCGGTGAGAACTACGTTTTCTGGGGTGGACGCGAAGGTTACATGACTTTGCTCAACACCGATATGAAGCGCGAAAAGGAGCACTTTGCGCAGATGCTAAAGCTCGCTCGCGATTATGCTCGCAAGAACGGATTCAAGGGACAGTTCTTCATCGAGCCAAAGCCAGCCGAGCCATCTAAGCACCAGTACGATTTCGATTCCGAAACCGTGATCGGTTTCCTCCGCGAGCACGACCTTCTCAACGACTTTAAGATCAACATCGAAGTAAATCACGCGACTCTCGCTGGTCACACCTTCCAGCACGAACTGCAGGTCGCAGCCGATGCTGGAATGCTTGGCAGCATCGATGCGAACCGCGGCGATTATCAAAACGGATGGGATACGGACCAGTTTCCGATGAACATCAACGAGATGGTCGAAGCGATGCTCGTGTTCCTCAAGGCAGGTGGCCTGAAGGGTGGCGGCGTTAACTTCGATGCCAAGACGCGCCGTAACAGCACGGACCTTGAAGACATCTTCATCGCTCATATCGCTGGTATGGATGCTTTCGCTCGTTCTGCTTTGATCGCGGACAAGATCCTCAAGGAGTCAAAGCTTCCAGGTCTACTCAAGGATCGCTACGCCAGCTTCGATTCCGGCAAGGGCTCTGCGTTCGAAAAGGGTGAGCTCACCCTCGAAGACGTCTACGCTATCGGATCTGAAGGTGGCGAGCCAACCCAGCTCAGCGGCAAGCAAGAACGCTACGAGCAGATCATCAACGACTTCCTGTACTAGGAAGATCGATACGAATTGTAGGTTTACAGGCGCGTCTACGGACGCGCCTTTTTTATGTCACTTAGCCTGTTGGCTCAGAATAGTGATACAGCATCTCAGAGGCCGGTTGAAGATCGTTGCAAGGTTTTGACCGAGTTCATGCTTGTTAGCGTTTCCGAGCCGTGTTTCATCCTTTGGCTATGGAAAATACGCTCGAAGGGAGAATCGCGTACGGAAAGAAGGTTGTAGAGGAGCAAGTAGCCTATTTTACCGCTCAGTTCGGTGATGTTGCAAGCGAGTGGAAATTTGACGGCTCGCGGGTGACGGAGGCAGATCTGCACTTGTCCAAGGTATTCGCCGAGCATATAGGCCAACCTTTCCCGCAGGACCAGTTCTTTAGCGAAGAGCTCGAGCATGGAGATACTCCGATCGAGGTGAAGCCCGGCTTTTCGTGGTTGCTTGATCCAATTGACGGGACGAATAACTTCGCTCGCTCTATTCCGAATTGCTCGATTTCCCTCGCGTTGATGAAAGACGGAAATCCGATTTACGGATACATTTATGATCATGGCACGCGCCAATTGATCCATGGAGGCGCGGAGTATGGCTTGTGGGTGGGCGAGCAGAAGGTACTGCGCAAGGAGGCGGAGCTGAATGCGCAAAGCCTAATCGCGACGCAGACGCTTGCCAGCGAGGCGGCGATCTCAGACGACGACGCTTTGCGCATGGAGTTCAAGCTTAGAGCCTTTGGAAGCAGCGCTATTCACATGGCCTACACAGCTCTGGGCTGGTTGGATGGAGTAATTGCCCATCGGGTTAAGGCTTGGGATATAGCAGGGGGTATGCCTCTTTTAACAGCGGTCGGAGGGAGTACCCGTTTTTTTGATACAGAGGTTTTTCCGATGAAGTCCTTTTCCTCGAAAGCTGAGGGGTTTGGCCATATCGCAGGTAGTCACGCTCTGTGCGACTCGATCGAGAGAACGATCGGTAAACGTACGAAATACCGTTGGTAGTATAGGCGCTGCTAGAAACTCCAGATCATGGGGATCAGGGTGACCGCGATGGCGAAGCATATCAAGTTGAGCGGAGCTCCGACCTTTATGAAGTCCGAGAATCGGTAACCGCCAGCACCATACACGTAGGTATTGGTTTGGTAGCCGATCGGAGTTGAGAAACTCGCTGAGGCAGCGATAGCTACCGTCATCAGGAAAGGCTTCATGTCCACCCCGAGCGTTTCGGAGATCCCCACCGCAAGCGTGGCCATGAGCACGGCAGCAGCATTGTTGGAGAGGATTTCGGTGAGGAGGTTCGTCAGCAAATAGAGGCAGCCCAGCATGACGTAGGGGCGGACTTCCTCGGTAGTGAAGAGAGTTACACCCGATATGAGTTGGTCGGCTAGCCACTTGGATGCTCCGGTTTCCGACATCGCCATGCCTAGACTGAGCATGCCGAAGATGATAAAGAGGATATTCCACTGTACGGCTGCGTATCCATCCTTTGGGCGCAGGCAATTCGTTACGAAGAGGAAGGCACAGGCAACGACGGCGGCAACTTCGATTCCGGCAAATCCGGAGGATGCGCAAGCGACCACCCCTGCGATAGCTGCCAAAACCGCGAAGCTCTTCCTTTTGTCGGACTTTGAAGGGACGGCGCGGTTTTCCATCAGGATGATGTCTTCGCTGCCGCTCATGTTTTGGATGGCCTCATCGGTACCGAGAAGAAGGAGCGTGTCACCGAACTCCAGTCTCAAGGTTCCGAGCTGGTCGCGCAGGTTCTTTCCGTTGCGGTGGATGGCCAGCACCACGAGGCGGTAGCGTTGGCGGAAGTTCACTTCCTCCAGGCTCTTGCCGAGGATTTCCGAATTTGGACCGAGGATACCTTCCACGATGAGCCCTTCGTGAGCGTTGATGTGTTCGAGCCCGAGGTCGCGTTCCGCAGCGAGGTCAATTCCCTCGATCGAGCGAGCTTGAGCGAGACCCGAAGCGCGGCACGCGAGAAAGAGGCGGTCGCCCTCCAGTAGTTTGACATCATGCATGCGGCCTTGGAGAGAAACGCCGGACCGAACCAGATCGATCACGCGCATGCCGCTGGTGCGTTTGAAACCGGCTTCCCTGAGGGTCTTTCCAGTCGCAGAGGAGCCCGAGTTGACGAAAGCCTCAGCGATGTATTCTCGGCGTTCTTCTTCGGAAAGGATTGAGGTGAGTGTCTCGCGCCAAGGCAGTAGCTTGTTACCGAAAAGCACGATGTAGACAACGCCGGCGAAGAAAATAGGTACGCCGATAAAGGCGAATTCGAACATCCCCAAGGCCTGTCCTCCGACCCCTTTGGCGACTCCACTCACGATGATGTTGGTGCTGGTGCCGAGAAGCGTACAAGTACCACCTAGGATGGAGGCGTAGGAAAGGGGAATCAGCACCTTCGAGCCAGCTACACCGATCTTGCTTGAGAGGGAAAGCACGATGGGAAGCATGACTACTACGACGGGCGTATTGTTGATGAACCCGGAGAGCACCCCTACCAAAACCATGATTACCACCAAGAATGGGCGGTAGCTCAGATTTCCCAGTCCCTGCAGTTTCTGGCTCAGCTGAGCGATGAGGCCGGTCTTTTCCAGAGCGGCGCTGAGCATGAACATCGCTCCGACCGTGATCGGTGCTGGATTTGCAAATACGGAGAACGCTTGCTGTGAGCTGAGCGTGCCCGTCGCGATGAGGATAGCGAAAACGGAGAGCGCGGTGACGTCAGCCGGTAGCTTCTCCCAGACGAAACTGATCAATGTCAGGACGAGGAGAGCGAATACGAATGCAATGTCCCAAGTCATGGTGGGGAAAAGTGGCGGCAGGAAGAATTGGTTTTACTTCGGAGAACGAAGCGGGTCAAGCCGTGGCTGGCTGAAACCAGACGTAGAGAAAGTAGTAGACGAGTACGCCGGTGATGGAGACGTAAAGCCAGATAGGATAGGTGATACGGGCCCATTTCTTGTGGAGCTCGCGCCGATCTTTTATGCCGAGATAGGCTGTGCGAATCACCAAAACGGGGATGGTGGCAGCCAATATGATGTGTGAGATCAGCATCGTATAGTACACGTATCGGATTGCTCCCTCGCCGTTGAAAGGCGTGTGTACCCCTTGCACTGCGATTTTGTGGTAGACGTATCCAACGAGGAAAATGGCCGATACAATGATGGAGGAGGCCATGAGGAATCGGTGCAGGTTCTCCTTCCTCGCTTTGATGGAGACGACCCCAGCGATGATGAGCACGGTAGCTACCGCGTTGAGCGATGCGTTGAGAGCAGGAATGTCGCTGATTTCCATTAATCGATCTAAATGAGTATCCAACGATCAATTACCAAGGTGAAGAGTACCGCCGGTAGGTAGAGAATCGAGTTGAAGAAAAGTTTGCGAGCGACGCCGTCGCGATTACTGGCAGTTGCGAACGCGACGGAGCGAACGAGATACCAGACGCCAAAGATCGCGGCGACCACGGTGTAGAGCCATCCGCATAGACCAAGGAAGATGGGAAGCAGGCTGACGAGAAGTAAGGCGACAGCGTTGACGGTGGCCCAGATCCCCGCCTTGCGGCCACTGGGGTCGACTACCGTGAGCATCGGAAAGCCTGCCGAGCCGTAGTCCTTTCTGAATGTCCACGCGATGGCCATGAAATGCGGCATCTGCCAGAATGCGAGGATGCCGAAGAGGATCCAGCCGAGCGGCGAGATGCGGCCCTCCGCTGCGGCCCAACCGATCAGCGGTGGCAAAGCACCCGGTAGGGCTCCGATTTCGGTGGCCCATCGGGTCTTGAGCTTGAGAGGCGTGTAAATCGCGATGTAGGTCAGGATGGTGGCGAGTCCCAGCGCTCCTGCGAGCGGGTTCGCTCCGAGCCAGAGGGATGTGACACCTACGCAGGAAAGGGCGATGCCCAACCAGAGCGCCACGTTTGGTGAAACCTGTCCAGCGGGCAGCGGGCGCTCGCGGGTACGCTTCATCAAAGCGTCCGTTTCCCGCTCAATGAATTGATTGAGCGTTGCGGCACCGGCAGCGCAGATGGCGGTGCCCCCGAGGAAAAAGACGAGCACTGTCACGTTCCTTTCGGGCAAGGCTGCGAGGTAGCCGACGAGGGCAGTGATTACGGAAAGGAGGCTGAGGCGTGGTTTGGTCAGTTCGTAGTAGGCAGACCAAGCAATAGCTTTATTTTCGGTGCGATCGGACAAGGTAGCAGCGGGAGTCAGATCGACTCGTTTTGAAGGTTCTAGGCTCACGCTTTTGCAGTTTGGCCGATGGCAGAAGGGCTGTCCACGATTGCGGCGCCCCGAGTCGAGGCGGCGGAATTAGCGTTGAATTTAGGCTTTAGGCTTCTGTACGTCATTGACCAGCAAAGGGCTAAAGTGAAGGCACCGTTGAGCATATGCAAGGTCGTGACGTGCTCGTTGCGAACTTTCCAGATCACGAGGGCACCGAGCGCGACTTGTACCAGAAGAAGAGCCAGCAGTCCTGCCGCCGATTTACCCATAGCCTTGCGTGAGGCGCTGTCCTTCCAAACGCGAATGCAAAAGGCTATAATCGCGACTGTCACGATGACGGCGCCAACGCGGTGGGCGAAGTGGATGCCGATCGCGAAATTGAAAACGGGTGGGATTAAAGTGTCGTGAGGTGTCAGGGGAAACGTAGGGATCGCCAATCCGGCGTGGGCGTGCCGCATGATTGCTCCTACGATGAGCTGGGCCACTGTGGCGCCGCAAGCGACATAGCCAAAAGTCGTTAGGCTAGGAGACGGGGCAGAAGTGAAGCCCGCGTTTCGTTCGATCCAGGATCGGCTAGTGCTGATGACGAAAGCCACGAGCAAGCAGAGGAATAGCTGAGCTAAGGTCGCGTGGGCGACGGCGAAGCTTTGGGCGTAGAGATTGTGGTCGATCTCGAGGTTGAGAGCGTCGAGCTTCACGCGGAGACCGCCCAAGAGGCCTTGAGTGATGACGATGATGACGAGCCAGTTACCCATCCTGCGGACTGAGGGGGATGCTTTTCTGACGTGGGCCAGTACGCAGAGGAAGATTGAAAGCAGTCCCATCACCATGCCCAGTAGGCGGTGAGAATGCTCTGCAGCCATGTCCTTGTCCTGAAGCCAGCCTTCGGGGTTAATGGATCCGTTGGAGAGCGGCCAATCCAAGAATGCCATGCCGGCGCGGATGGTGGTGGTGAACCCTCCGGCGTATAGGAGGAGGGTGATCCACACGAGGGCGCCGAGACTTGTCCAGAATAGTACTGGCAGGTATCGGATTTCGTTATGATTTTGTGCTTTTGCTGGCATCTTCTTGGCGGATCGTTTGTCTACCGGAGCACAATGGATTCGGGACTCAGCAATCACTCTCTTTTCAGGTTCAATTCGCTTACGAAAAGCTCCCTTTTTCGAATGCTGCTAGTCGCGTCGGCTTTGGCAGGGCTTCTGGGATGCGCTCAAAAAACCGAAAGTCAAGAAGATGAAAATGAGGAGGGCCACCCTCTGCTAGGAGTGGTTCAGGCGGTCGAAGTCGAGGGGTTGGCCATGACGGTGGCGCACGAGGAGATCCCGGATTTCATGCCGCCCATGACAATGGTATTTCGAGTGAGCCCTGGCGACGTGAAAGTTTTCAAGAAAGGCGACCAGATCAAGGCCCGTATGGTTCGCGACGAGGATGGGGGGTTTCGCTTGATCAAGATCTGGAAGATCGACGATGAGGCGGCGGAAACGATGCGCCGGGTGAACAAGCGTTTGGAGGAGACAGTTGAGGATCTAGGCGCCGGCTATTACCTCGCGGAAGGGGATGCGTTTCCCGAATTCGCCTTGGTGGATCAGTTTGGCGATACGGTCACACCGACTCGTTACCTCGGTAAGCCCTTCATGCTCAATTTCATCTTCACCCGATGCACCGACGCAGAAATGTGTCCGCTTTCGACTTCGAAGATGGCAACGCTACAGCGCCTGGCCAAAGAGGCTGGATTGGACGACCTCGAATTCGTATCCGTGACGCTCGATCCCAAGTTCGATACACCGAGCGTATTGCGGACCTATGCTGAGGCCTACGGGATCGATGGAGAAAATTTTCGTTTCGTGACTGGCGAACGGGATTCGGTACGGCAACTCATCAAGAGTATGGCCCTGACCCATATCAACACGGGAGACGACATCATCCACAGCCTTGCCACTGTTCTGGTCGATCGCGACCGCAACATCGTCAAGCGTTCGGTGAAGAAAGCCTGGAACCCGATAGAGTTCTTGGAAGCAGCAAAAGGCTTGTAGCCCCGTTCTGCGGTGTTTGCCCCGCGCTACTACGTTATAGCTTCGCTTTGAGCTTTTTTGCGAGTTCGAAGGATGTGTCAGCGGAATCGGCCAAGACACAGAAGTGTCCCATCTTGCGGCCAACTCTAGCTTGGGCCTTGCCGTATAAGTGAAGCTTGGCGGAGGGATGTTTGAGGAGCTCCGCGAAATCGGGTTGGCGGCCAATCCAAGCGTCGCCGAGGATGTTTACCATGGTTACGGGACTGAGCAATTTTGTGGAACCGAGTGGCAAACCGCAAACGGCACGGACAAATTGCTCGAACTGGGAGGTAACGCAGGCGTCGATGGTGTAGTGTCCTGAGTTGTGAGGGCGCGGAGCAAGCTCGTTTACCGCAATGGTGCCATCGCGTAAGATGAATAACTCGACACCGAGCAAACCGACTAAGCCGAGCTTGCGAGCGATTTCCTTGGCCAATCCTTCCGCTTCGGCTCGAAGCTCAGGAGAGATACGGGCCGGTACGATAGAGTAGTCGAGAATGTGGTTGGTGTGGATATTCTCGGCGACAGGGAAGGTGGAAACTTCGCCTTGTTCGTTGGCAGCTACCAACACGGAGATCTCCATGGTGAAGTCCATCCAACCCTCTAGGACGGCTCGATGTTCGCCAAATTCCTTCCAAATTGCGGCGGTATCCGGATTTTCGTTACTGATTTTGAGCTGGCCTTTTCCGTCATAGCCAAAGGCAGCGGTCTTGAGCACGGCGGGAGTTCCGATTTCTGCAATCGCTCGGTCTAGGTCGTCGAGCGAATCCACGATGGCAAACGGGGCGCAAGGGATGCCGTTGTCTCGAAGGAAGTTCTTTTCACGTTCCCTATTCTGGCAAATGTGCAAGATTTCCGGACGCGGATGTAAGGTGACTTTCTCCTCAAGTTCGTGTGTCGCTTCGACTGGGACGTTCTCGAACTCGTAAGTCACTACGTCGGAAGAGTCCGCGAGGAGCTCGAGGGCCGACTTGTCCGAGTACTTGGCGTTGATCTCGAGGTCGGCTACATGCCCCGCCGGACAGCGACGCTGAGGCTCGAAAACCACGAAGCCGTAACCGAGGGAACGAGCTGCTTGTCCGGTCATGCGACCGAGTTGACCACCGCCGAGGATACCGATTGTAGAACCAGGTGCGATCATTTGAGCTCCATGGATTCGACCTTGGCCTTCTGCTTCTCGCGGAATTCATCCAGCTTTTGGCTGAGGGAGTCGTCGGTGAGGGCGAGGATCGATATCGCGAAGAGCGCGGCGTTCTTGGCGCCTGCGGCTCCGATCGCGAAGGTTGCGGTGGGTACGCCGCCTGGCATTTGTACTATGGAAAGAAGTGAGTCCAATCCCTTGAGAGCCTTCGACTCCACAGGAATACCGAGGACAGGGAGAGTGGTGAGTGCGGAAACCATGCCTGGCAGGTGCGCAGCACCGCCTGCTCCGGCGATGATACATTTCAGCCCGCGAGACTTCGCCGTCTTGGCGTAGTCGTACATCTTTTCGGGAGTGCGGTGGGCGGAAACGACCTCGGCCTCGTAGGGGACGCCGAATGATTCGAGGACGTCCGCCGCTTGCGAGATGGTGGGCCAGTCCGAGTTGCTGCCCATTATGATTCCGACGAGAGGTTTTTTATCTGACATGGCTTTGCGGATATTTTGCGATTTGGGGTGGATAGTGAGGCGTCTGGCGGGGGTCGAGTCGATAGTGTTTTTTTGTTAGAGTAATCGCTTTCAGTGTTCGACTTGCCTTTGGCTAGCCTTGCGTTTCTTTCACTTTTGATGGCTCGGTTCGATATTCTGAAGACGGTCGAACTCTACTTCGGTAGAATCGACGTCTATGACCTGTATATGGTGGTGACGCCCCACCGGGAAATAGATCGACAGACGGGCGATCTTTACGAGCAAGTGGTCGAAATTTCCTCGAGTAGCTTTACTGAGCCTTGGGGGTACATTGGAAATCGGGTATCCGGAAATCCCAGCGATCCCAGTTTGCTGGCCCGGGCTCGGATGGAAAATCCACTCTGGTGCTCATTCGCAGTAGTGGCGTATTCCAAGGCTACAGTTAACTGTTTTCGCTTGGAGAGCATGGCCTTGCAAGGTTTTCCCAATGGTTTATTCCATGACCTTGATGCTGCAATCAAGTGGACTGACGAAACAGTTCGTACAGCGAGGGGGGGAGTGGTGCGGCAACCAAGACTTCAATCTTGAAGGGTTTATAAATCGAATACGGAGATTTTTAGCATGACAGAATTTATGGAAAATAAAATCAAGGTGGCGCTCGTGACAGGGCAATCCAACCAATGGCACAACTGGAAAGTCAGCAGCGAGGCACTCAAGCTGGCAGTGAACGGCGACGGTATGTTTGAACTGGATACGTTTGTCACGCCGGCGGAGGGTGAGGACTTCGCTGGCTTCGAGCCTACTTGGAACGACTATGATGTGATTCTTCTCGACTACGAGGGAGACAGTTGGCCGGAGGCGACCAAAGCCGCATTCGAACAATACATGCAAGACGGTGGGGGATTGGTATCTTATCACGCCACCGATAACGCCTTTCCTGACTGGGTCGCGTTTAACGAGATGATCGGAGTCGGTGGCTGGGGAGGCCGCAATGAAGCGTCCGGGCCTAAGGTTCGCTGGCGCAAAGGGGCAGTGGTTTTTGACGACGGTCCAGGCGAGGCAATGCACCCGGACCCTTTCGAGTACTTGCTTGAGACAAGGACGCCTGATCATCCCATCATGCGAGACTTGCCGGAAGCGTGGCTGCACGCCATCGACGAGCAGTACAGCCAGTTGCGCGGTCCTGCCAAAAATCTCACCGTTCTCGCCACCACCATGGCTGGGCCGGAAATCGAGAACGGCACCGGAGAGAACGAGCCCATGCTGATGAGTATCGAGTACGGCAAAGGGCGAATTTTTCACACAACGCTTGGCCATGTGGGGGCCGCGGATACGGAGACCCCGCTCGCTATGAAGTGCGTTGGTTTCCTCGAAACCCTTTTCCGCGGCTTGGAGTGGGCAGCTACGGGAGAGGTGACGCGTCCAGTGCCGGACGACTTTCCGGGGGCGGATATGCCGGTAGTGAGATAGGCGATCACCGTAGGGTGTTTGATCGCGCAGACCGAAAACAAACGTGTAGGAACTAGCGCCACCGTACCGTTGCGGAAGGTGTGTCTCTCCCGGTCGCTCTGAGCTCTGATCGGCTGGGCTGATTTGTTCATGCCAGCTTTTGGTACGCAATTTGCAGCCCCGACAGTGAGGCTGTTACGTTTCGCCTGCTTGTATGACTGAATTCTACTTAACACTCTTTGGAGCGGTACTTCTCGTTTTTCTGGGAAACCTGATCGGGAAATTCTCGCCGTTGCTGCGGCGTTTTGCTCTTCCTGGAGCCGTTTTGGGAGGGCTGCTCGCTTTGCTGATTGGACCTCAAATTCTGGGGACAGGATGGGTTCCTTTTCTTTCGTCAGAGAAAGTGGATACGTTTTACGCGACATTGAAGAAATTTCCGGGCATGTTCATCACAATTGTATTTGCTTGTCTTATGCTAGGGAGAAAGTTCGAGCCGATTGGTGCGATCTGGGAACGAGCCAAACCACAAATCGTCATGGGCCACCTCTTTGCTTGGGGCCAATATGTAGTGGGTCTGTCGCTAGCCGTATTGATTTTGGGCCCGCTGCTGGGGCTGGACGAACTTATTGGTCCACTCATAGCGATCGGCTTTCAGGGCGGCCATGGTACGGCTGCGGGGCTCGGGAGCAATTTCTCGCAGCTCGGCTTCGGCGACGGACAAGACCTCGCACTCGCGGTCGCTACAGTGGGTGTGTTGGCCGGTGTCGTAGGTGGACCGTTTCTTGCAAATGCGTTGAAACGGCGGTACGAGGGAATCGATTCTGAGTCCGAAGCGGAACCAGGTAACGAGGAAGGCGAACCGGACATTCCCCAACGTTTTCAGCCCAATCCATTAACGGGGCGACTGACCGTTCATCTTGCCATGGTGGGAATTGTAGTCGCCCTAGGTTGGGCAGTACTGAGCGGTTTGCAGGCGCTGGAGAAGTGGATACGCGGAGATGGGGCCGAGAATTATATTTCTGAGTATCTGCCTTTGTTTTCGGTCGTACTGCTCGTCGGGATGGGAGTCCAAGCTTTGCTGCAGGTCATGCGATGGGATTTGCTGTTCGATCGTGATCTTTTCGAGAAGATCTCTTCAGTTGCTCTCGATATGGTCATAGCCGGCGCCTTGGCTACGCTTTCCCTGAAAACGCTTGGCCAAAACTGGCTCGCTATCGTGATACTCTGCGGGGCGGGACTGGCATGGAATTTGGCACTGCTATTCGTGGTAGGACCGAGGGTTTATCGAAAGCCTTGGTACGCCTATGGATTGGGCGATTTGGGTGGTGGCACTGCTACTACGGCATCGGGCATCATGCTTATTAATGTTGTGGATCCGAAAGGGAAAACCGATGCGCTAAAGGCGTACGCCGACAAACAACCCTTTTACGAGCCGATCATGGGAGGGGGGTTGGTGACGGCGCTCGCTTTGCCCACGGTGGCGATGTTGGGGGCGAGCATATCGTTGCTGATCGTGCTTGCCATATTTTCTGGCTGGGCGGTGTTGGCGTGGCGAATCGCCAGTGAGTGAGAAGTGAAGGTTACATTCGCGTGGAGAGCCACAAGCTGGCCTTATTCCATCGTTGCCATGCGAAAGGGTCCTCCGCTTGATGACATTCGTGAGTGCAATTGAAGAGTTGGTAGAGACAATGGCTCGTCTCAGGGGACCTGGAGGTTGCCCGTGGGACATAGAACAGGATCACCAGTCGATCGCCCAGTGCTTGGTCGACGAGTGTAGCGAATTGTTGGAGACGCTCGACACGCTCGACATGGACCACATGCGAGAGGAGTTGGGCGATGTCTTATTGCAGGTCGTCTTTCACGCCCAGCTGGCGAAAGAGTCGGGGCATTTTGACTTCGAAGCGGTAGCCGTTGAGATTAATGAAAAGCTCATCCGTCGCCATCCTCACGTTTTTGGCGATGTGGACCTAAACGACTCGGATGCAGTCCTTAAGCAGTGGGACGAAATCAAGGCGACCGAAAAGGCGGACAAGCCAGTCAGCACCTCTCGGTTCAAGGACCTGCCGCCAGCACTGCCGGCGTTGCTTTTTGCGTATGACGTTTTCAAGCAAATCAAGAAGAGGGCTTTGCCGGTAGGCGATGCGGTAGACATGGGAGCGATCGAAGCCATGGCTGAGGAGTTGGACGAAGAAGCGGCTGGGCATATCCTTTTCGAGATCGCGGCGGCATGTCGCTTGAAGGGAATCGATCCGGAGAGCGCCGTACGCAAGTTTGCTCGCCGGGTGATGGCGGAGAGCGACGATTTGACCGAGTCGGCTGGAGGTAGTTCGGAAATCGCGTGACAGGTGCGCTCCCACTTTAGGGGGTTAAAGAATGAGCAAAGACGAGCGATGGCGTGAGATTTGGATGGATCCCTTTTTGAGGCATCTCACGGGAGAACGCCGCCTTTCCGCTTACACTGCTCGGAACTATCAAACTGCGTTGGAGGCTTTTTTCCATTACCTAGATGCGGAAACGACTTGGGAGGGTAGCCTAAAAAACGTGAACCTGCGGGATGCTCGTGATTTCGTGATCGAGCAGCAGCGCCGAGTCTCGCGGCGCACCATCCACAACTATATCTCAGGCCTGCGCACTTTCTTCAAATACTGGATACGGCTAGGAAAGATCGAGGCGAACCCGTTGGTCGGAATCGTTCTCCCGAAACTTCCCAAAAAGCTTCCGGCATTTATGACGCAGAAGCAGGTCAAGCTGCTGATCGACGGTCCCATACGTTTACTGGAGAACGAGGCCATCACTCCTTTTCAGGCTTGGCGCGACCGGCTTGTGCTGGAGCTGCTTTACGGAGCTGGCTTCCGCGTGAGCGAGCTTTGCGATCTGACCTACGGGCAAGTGAGCTTCGACGAGGGAGTAGCTCGTATTGTGGGAAAAGGCGGGAAGTCGCGGATTTGCCCGCTAGGACGAGTGGCCATGGCTGTATTGGACAAGTGGAGACGAGAGTTCGCAGTAGGCACCGCCTTCAGCGACCCAGTGGTCCTCAGCAACCGACGAAAGAAATGGGCTCCTCGCGGGATCCAGCTGTTACTGAAAAAGTATTTGGCCTTAGCGGATCTTCCGATGGATCTGACTCCGCATAAGATTCGCCACTCGTACGCGACGCATCTGTTGGACAACGGAGCAGATCTTCGGCTCGTGCAGGAGCTGCTTGGTCATGCTAAGCTCTCCACGACACAGATCTATACGCATGTGAACATCGGGAGGCTGAAGGAAGCTTTCGATCAAGCCCATCCGCGAGCCTGAGAGAGCGGGCGACTCGCAGGTTGTTTGCCTTTTTTCTCAGGATACAATTCCAAGTCCTCTTATAGAAACAAGTTGCAAGAGCGAATAGGATGCTTGTTCTTTGAGTCATCCATGCCTCAACCCTCTAAACGCAAGGGCAAGCGCGCCCCCACGCTTGCAGATGTCGGCCTAAAAGCTGGCGTTTCAGCGATGGCAGTATCTGCCGTCTTAAACGGTTCGAACTCCTCCGTCCGCATCTCCGAAGAGACCCAGGAGCGCATTCGCAAGGCTGCTGCTGAGCTGAGGTATCGTCCAAACATAGCGGCCCGAGCTCTAGTGAACCGTCGTATGAATACGATCGGTACCCTGATCGTATTGGACGGTCTCGAGTTGAACCACTACTTTTTGGAGGTTTTCAACGGAATTATCGCAGGAGCTGCCCAACACAACCAAAACGTGACGGTCTTCACCTTGAGAACTTGGTCGGAAGCTAGGGAGCAATTGGAGCGAGCTTTCGACGGGAGGATTGACGGCATGATCCTGATCGCTCCCATTCTAGAGGAAGAGTTCACCAACGGCATGAGCGCTGACATGCCCTGCGTATCCCTACACTCCAACGTGGGAATCGAAGGCGTGGTAAATTTAGAGTCTGACGAAGAAAAGGGTGCCTACGACATGGTGAGCCTGATGGTGGCGAAAGGGCATCGTCGGATTATGCATCTTGCAGGACCTAAAGGACTCTTAGGCGCAGAGCGTCGCATTTCTGGATACAAGCGAGCTCTTGCCGACGCGGGAATTGAGTTGGATGAAACGCTGCTCAAGTCGATGGCTTACAGCGACGAACACGCTCGGAATGTGATGAAAAAGTGGTTACAGGAGAATCCGCGTGACGCGTTGCCTGAAGCTATTTTTTGCGCCAACGATCAGATGGCTCTGGGCTGCGTAGAGGCTCTACTCTCAGAAGGTATCCGCGTGCCGGAGGACGTTTCAGTTGCGGGCTTCGACGATACGCTGGTTGCCCGGGTTACGGTACCTCCCTTGACCACGGTGCGTCAGCCTCTGCGCGAAATGGGGGTCGAGGCGGTTTCGCTTCTGCTGAAACGCATCGAAGGAAATGAGGATGATTCAGTTGGGAAAACGAACTCGATCGTTTTTCCAACCGAGCTCGTCGTTCGCAAGTCTGTAGTAGAACGCTGAAACGATCTTTCGAGGGGACCAGCAACGGTCTCCTCTCAGTTGAACTTTTGCTTATCTGCTGGTCACTTCCGCAGTCGCCGATTTTAAGCCTTTCGCAGTTGCTTTGATTGTAATGGTTCCGCCACTACCTTTGGTCGGCCGTGCGATGAGCTGAGCCTTTCCGTAAAACAGCTTTCGAATCGAGGAGCTGAATGCCACAAACGAGCGTTGGTCGCCGTTGCCGGTAGCTTCGAAGGTTCCCGCCCCGGAAACGCTGAACGTGATTTCGTCGTCGGCTAGTGGGCACGCACGTCCTTTGGAGTCGATAGCTTCTGCAGTCACGTAGATTAGATCCACACCGTCTGCGTCCACCTCGCTGCGTTCCGCTACGAGGCGGAGAGCCACAGGCTTGCCTGTCGTTTCGACGATAGCTTCTCCGATTCTTTCGCTATCTTTGTAGGCGACGGCTTTGAGCGTTCCCGGCTGATAGGAGACGTCATCCCAACGCAGGCGATAATCGTATGTGACATCGTAGTAGTCGTTGGTGGTTGGTTCTGCGAAGACTCGGAAGTCCCTCAGTCCCGGAGTCGCATCTCCAGTTGCTTCCGTGAAGCTCAGGCGAAGGAAACGAGCTTTGGTATCTACGGCATGCAGGATGCGGTTGGTTCCTTGCCAGGGTTCGAGAGCTTGGGTTGGCTTTTCCACGACCGTTGACCAAATCTCTCCATCGGCAGAGGATTCGATGGCGTAGGCGAAGAGGTGCTCTTTTCCATTTGTATCCAGTTGGAGCTGCTGGACAGGAGTGAGGTTCCCTAGATCGATAGTCCAAGTGACTTGGTTATCTGCAGTATCGGCCAACCAAGCGGTGTGAATATCGGCATCGATAGCCCTCGCAGCGTGCTCGCCTGAACTCGCTGTAACCATGGCAGCGAGTGCCAAGTTTTCAGATCGGTCCGGACGTTCTCCTTTTCTGCGTTTACCGAGTGATTTTCCGTTAAGGAAGAGCTCGGCGGAGTCACCGTTTGTATAGACAAAGACCGGAACGTTTTTGCCTTCACTTCCTTCCCAATTCCAATGGGGCAGGATGTGTACCGTATCCAGATCCTCTCGCCAGTGGCTTCGATAGAGGAAATAGCGGTCTTTGAGGAATCCGCAGAGATCGACGATGCCGAAATACGATGAGCGTGAATCTGCGTCGTGCGGAGTTGGCTCACCGATGTAGTCGAACCCGGTCCATACGAATTCACCCGCTACAAACGAATCGGTTTTCATGTATTCAAATTCCTGATCTGCAAGGTCCGACCAAAAGGCGGCGTTCAAGTCATAGGAAGAGATCTCGTAGCCTTCACCATAGTCAGCGGTACGGGTGGCGAGGTCGGGATCGTAGTATCCGCGGGTGCTGAGGGCCGAAGCGGATTCTGAATAGATGATGGGCTTCTCCGGCCATACGGCGCGATAGCGTTCATAGCGGCGGGCATAGTTCCAACCTGCTAGGTCGATACTGGCGAAGTTTTCGCCATTGGTCAGGCTCGGAATGTGGCAAGCCATAGCGATGGGGCGGCTGTCGTCGATATTGCGAGCGAATCCGGCTAGCATGGCAGTTCGTTCCGGTGTGACGCCTTCACCTTCTTCGCCGCCGTTAACTTCGTTCCCTATGGACCATACGACTACCGAGGGATGGTTGCGGTCACGCATGAGGGTGTTGCGAATGTGACGATGAGCGAATGGCATCAGCGGCGGGGTCAGATCGTCGCGCCCGGCGGTCCATGCCCACTTGTCGAAGACTTCGTCCCAAACGACGAGTCCGAGTTCGTCGCAAAGCTCTAGCAGTTCCTCAGCCGGTGGGTTGTGGGCGGTGCGGATGGCATTGATCCCCATCTCCATCATTATCTGCAACTGTCGCTTTTGTGCGTAGCGGTTAAAGGCCATGCCGAGCGGTCCCAAGTCAGAGTGGAGATTGACGCCTTTGAGCTGTACACGGCGACCATTGAGATGGAAGCCATCGTTTGCGGTGAATGCGAAGGTGCGAAAGCCAAATTTTTCGGTCTTCTCGTCGAGTAGTCCTCCATCCCCGTCAAGGACTTGGACTTGGGCCGTGTAGCGCTCCGGTGAGTTGATGTCCCAAAGTCTGGGATTTTTAACGTGAAGCGTCAGTTTCCGATGGGTGGTAACTTGCGAGAGGGCATCCGTTTGGAGCGAAGCGGTGGCGACAATTTCCCCATGCGGGTCCAGAATCGTGGCATCGAGGACAACGGAAGCACCGGAAGGCGTATGGTTCTCTAGGGCGACAGATAACGTGGCATTTTCTGCAGGAAGCCCGAGACGTTCGTCTCCATCGGTGCGAATTCCTAGGCCCCATTGGGCAATGTGGATCGGGTTCTCAAAGGAGAGGGTGACTTTTCGATAAAGGCCAGCTCCGGGGTACCACCGAGACGACCATTTGCGCGTGTCGAGTCGTACGGCGAGGATGTTGTCTTCACCCGGTTTCGCGTGATCCGTGAGGTCTATGCGGAAGGGCGTGTATCCGTAATCCCATGACCCGATTTCTTCTCCGTTAAGATAAATGACCGGGAAGGCCATAGCCCCGTCGAAATCGAGGTAGATTCGGTGACCTTTTGCGGAAGCCGGGATCTCGAGCGTCCGTCGATACCAACCGATTCCCTGCCAAGGGAGCTTTCCAGTGCCTCCGTGGGCGTCCGGGTCGAAGGGGCCCGCGGCCGCCCAATCGTGGGGAATCCGGACGGGTGTTCCGTTGAAGTCGTCGACCGAAAGGGATTGGTCGGGAGACAAGAGGTCTCCGAGGTGGAAGGACCAATTATCGGCAAGGGTTTGGGGTGATGCGTGGGACAACGTTGTGGTGCCTGCGATCAGAGACAAGGCAGCGAGAAAGGGAAATTTGCAGAAGGGGTTGCGCATAGTTATTGTTAAGTTTAACGATAAATTCCGTGTCAAGCATGGGCATGATTCTGGTTTCGAAGAAGTTCGGGTAGAAGTTTAGATTTCCTAGGGTTCTAGGATAACTTATGTTGCCGCGACGTAGCATTTTTCACCGGGCGATCATCGGTGAGTTCCGTTCGCAGATGATTCGTCTCTGCTTAAACGGTGAGGATTTGGGTAATGCAGTTAGGTGGGAGTAGTGCTGGAAGAGTCTAGGAAGAGGTAGCCCTTAGCCAGTTCGGTGAACTCTCGAACCTGATTCTCGGCCCAACTCGCTTCGCGTCCAAGCTCCTCGGCGAGAAGTTGAGCAACTCGAGGAGCAGATTCGATCGCGGCTTGAGCGTCGAGAAGCAGAGCTCGGGTGCGACGGGCGAGGACATCTTCGACGCTGCGGGCCATCTCGCTGCGGGCGTGATAGAGCACTTCGGCTTCCTGGTAAGGCAAATTGGGATGGAGCGGAGCAGCTAGCTGAGGTTGCTCTCCGAGGAGAGCTAGGATCTTCGAGGACTCAGAGCCGTAGGAACCTAGATTGGGCTCAGGACTTGAGTCGATAGTCGAGCCAGCGATGGGCAAGTTTTTGGTTGAGCAAGGATCTCCTTCGATGCCAGAGAGGATTTCGACGTGGTCGACTACGTCCTCCGCCATCTTCCGGTAGGTGGTCCACTTGCCGCCGGTAACCGTCAGGAGACCTGAATCGGAGACCACGATGGTGTGGTCGCGAGAGAGGGCTGCGGTATCTGAGGCTTCTCCCGACTTCACGAGCGGGCGCAGGCCGGCGTAGATTGAGAGCACGTCCTTTGGCTGAGGATCTTGAGCAAGGTACTTAGCAGCGTGCTCCATGACGAAGTCCCGTTCGGACTGCAGCGCTCTTGGCTCCAAGGATACATCTGGCCGCGGAGAATCGGTAGTGCCGACTACGACTCGGTCGTGCCAAGGTACCGCGAAGAGGACGCGGCCGTCAGCCGTCTTGGGCACCATGATGGCCGCGTCATTGGGAAGAAAAGACTTTGGCAGAACGATGTGTACACCCTGGGAGGCGGAGATCATGGGCGGAGATTGCGGATCGTCCTGGGACCGTAGTTGGTCAGCGAATACTCCGGTCGCGTTAACGACGCAATTTGCTAGTATCTCAAACTGTTCACCGGTTTCCTGATCTTCCCCTACGATGCCGCAGACCTGTTTGTCCTTCGTCTTAAGGAGCTGGATACACTTCGTATAGTTGGTTACGAAGGCCCCGTGCTTGACTGCGGTTTGGGCGAGGTTGATGGCGAGACGGGAGTCGTCGAATTGTCCGTCGTGGTAGACGACGCCTCCGGTGAGGCCATCGGTCTCGATCGTGGGGATCCGCTCGATCGTTTGCTCGAGGCTCAAGGAACGCGAGGGGGCCAGGCCTAGTTTTCCAGCGAGCGCATCGTAAACCTTCATGCCGACTCCATAGAAAGGGCCTTCCCACCAGTGGTAGTTGGGAATGACGAAGGCTTGGTCCCGAACCAAGTGGGGGGCGTTACGGTAGAGGAATCCACGTTCGCGCAGGGCCTCCAGTACGAGGGAAACATTTCCTTGGCGAAGGTAGCGCACGCCGCCGTGCACGAGTTTGGTAGAGCGCGAGGAGGTCCCTTTGGCAAAGTCGGATTGTTCGACGAGGGCGACGCTATGGCCCCGAGTCACGGCGTCGACCGCGGTGCCTAGACCAGTCGCTCCTCCGCCGACAATCAGTATATCGAAGGGCTCGTTTCGGGAACGCAGAGATGATAAGTTCTTTTGGCGGTTCATTAGAATAAGTAAAGTGGAGGCTTCTATATAGGGACGTTCTTACCTCGCGGCGAGACGCCGACGGATTCGGGAAAGGGATTCGGGAGCGACGCCGAGGTATAGGGCGATGTCGGATTGGGTGATGCGTGAAAGCCAAGCGGGTGCTCGTCGATGCAGGGCATGGTAGCGCTGCTCGGGGATTAGGCAGAGGAACTCGTATTCGGGTTGCTCCTTTTTCACGGCGAGGTCGACCTGGGCCCCGATGAGGTCGGTGGAGAGTTCTAGGTCGTCGGATGCAAACTTGTTAAGGGTCTGAAAATCGAGGCGGAGAAGTTCGGATGATTCGAGGGGCACCACGCTGAACGGGCTGGGAATATTTCGATGCGCGGATTGCAAGCTGCCGATGACTTCACCTCCAGCGAGGAAGGACTTGATCCGCCCGGTTCCGTTTTCGCTCAGGTAGTAGGCTTTGAAAGAACCTTGGCTTATTGAGAAAAGATCCTCTACGAGCGTGCCTTGGCGAAACAGGGCCTGGCCTTTGGCGAGTGAAACGGGAGTCGCGCGCTGGGCGAAGAATTCGGGAAGTCGCATGGTGTGATCTTCAGGATCGATTTCTTAACATCGGCTAAGGTCGAGGTTTTCAGGATCGGTTAGTGTTTCGCAATGGAACCAGTACAAAGAATGGGAAGGCGGGAAGAATTGTGGAGCTAAAAGGGAAGCGGATTATCCTGTGCCGGAGGCACATGCGGTATAGGCCGTGCCTTAGTGGAACTTTTGGTCGGAAACAACGAGTTGTTGGTGATTACCCGAGCTAGCGAGCGACTGAGGCGCTTGGAACTCAGTTGTAGGAATGTGGATACGTTCGCTTGCGACCTATCCGATAGCGACCAGCTGAGCGACATGGATTGGGAAGAACTGAGATTCGGCAAGTACCATGTTTTGATCAACAATGCGGCAGGCCAAGCCACTGGAGACTTTTTGGATGGATCATTGGGTTCGGACTCGTTGCTTCGCGAAATAACCTTGAATTTGGCTGTACCCTGCCTGTTGGCCCGATTGCTTGCGAGCGGACGAGATCCGTGAAGTCGGGCGATCGTGTTGAATGTGGGTTCCGCTTTGCTAGCGTTCGTTCACCGAGTAGCACCGACCCTAGCGTAGCGGATCTTGAGGGATGCGTGAGTGACGGGGCGAGGATGAAAAGCTCCGCTAGCTGTTTATGGACAAAGTTTCCGATCGGGCGCCTTTATCCCGTTGAGGGCTGAGATCGTCCCTCTCGGGGTGGAGGGGAGAATGCATTTTCTGGCATGCTCCGCCCCGAAATGAAGATCCTGACTTATCTTAACTACAAAGCGAATCGCCGGCTTGCTTCCCGCAGTCTCGTACTTGGGGCGGTCGCTTTGGGGGCCGCATCTACCGGCTGGACTCAAAATGACGAACCTGGGCTTGGAGACGACGCCATCGAGTTGGATGCTGTTGTCGTAACGGCGGCCGGATTCGAGCAAAGCATCGCGCAAGCTCCGGCCAGCATCTCGGTGCTGACCTCTGCCGACTTGGGCGCGACGCGGATTAACAGCCTTGCCGATGCTTTGTCGATGATCGATGGGATCGACGTGGGTGATTCCGCGGGGAAGACTGGCGGTCTCAGCATCAGCATGCGGGGGATGCCAAGCGATTATACATTGGTGCTGGTAGACGGTCGCCGACAGAACACAGCGGGAAACATCACTCCCAATGGGTTCGGAGATACCTCCAGCAGCTTTCTGCCGCCCGCGGCGGCGATCGATCGGATCGAGGTTATCCGAGGTCCGATGTCGACTCTATATGGTTCGGACGCGATGGGTGGCGTCGTCAACATTATCACCCGCCGAGGCGAAAGTGCTTGGAGCGGAAGCGTGACGGCTGGAGGCACCCTGCAAGGGGATACGGATTTCGGAGATGCGACCGAGAGCAACTTTTACGCGACCGGACCGTTGGTGCAGGAGAAGCTTGGATTAACATTGCGAGGCAGTCTCTTCAACCGTCAGGCATCCGAGTTGAGCTATCTTGACGAAGAGGGTGAAGAGCTCGAAGTCAGCAAGCGCGGCCCTAGTCCAGTAGCTGCTGATATCTATTCGGCAGGAGCTCGCTTGAATCTGCTAGGAAGCCGCGACCATGACCTTTGGTTTGACGCGGACTATTATTGGCAAACCTATGACAATTCTCAAGCCCAGCTCGGCACCTTGGGCGTGCGTGGCTATGCGGAGGAGCTGAAGTTTAACCGCAACCAATACACAGTAGCCCATACCTGGAGGCTTGGCGCCGTACAGTTGGAGTCGAGTTTGATGAAGAATGAAACCGAGACGATTGGCCGTATCACTCCTGCGGGTACACCTGGCAAGGAGACTGGCAGTCCTCGCGATTTGACGAACGAGAATATCGTGTTCGATGTGAAGGCTTTGGTAAACAGCTGGGAATCGCATTCGCTAGTGGTCGGCGGCCAGTGGTGGGACGCTGAAATGGTGGACGGAGTCGCTCCCGAGCCATACCAGCAGACGCAGTGGGCGCTTTTCCTGGAGGACGAGTGGACGCTTACCGAATCGCTGCGGCTGACTCTGGGAGGCCGGCTCGACGAGCATAGCCAGTTCGGCCAGCACGCCAGTCCTCGTGCCTACGCCGTTTGGAACGCTAATCCGCAGTGGTCTTTTAAGGGCGGCGTAAGCAAAGGTTTTAAGGTCCCACGCCTCGACCAGATCGCGGACGGCATCATCGGTTTTGGCGGCCAAGGTACGATCCCGATGATTGGCTCTCCAGATCTCAAACCTGAAACAAGCGTGACAACTGAGGTAGTCGCTATGTACGACAATCTCGAGGGCTTTCGGGCCGGCGTGACGCTCTTCCACAACTCCTTTGACGACAAGATCGCTCGTGGCCCTGGCTTGCTGAATGCGTCATGGGCCTCTGATCCAAACCGTCCCGGTTCCGTAGATTATGGCTACTGGCCATTGGTGGACGAGTTCTCCCAGTCGATCAATGTGGACAAGGCTGAGACCCGAGGCATCGAAGCGACCACACGCTTCGACTTCAATAGGAACTGGTCGTTGAATGCCAACTACACCTACACAGAGAGCGAGCAGAAGAGCGGCGAGAGTGCGGGACTGCCTCTGTATTCAACTCCCGAGCACATGCTCAACGGTCGCCTGAAGTGGCTCGCTGGAGAAAACTACTCCTTCTGGCTGAGCGGAGAATATCGCAGCGAACGTTACCGCTCGCCCGACCGCAGGTCCACCTCGACTGCAAAGGAGACTTGGGGTGACTACCGTGCCTACAGCTTGTTTCACCTCGGCGGAAACTGGAATATTAACGAGTCGCTGACTCTGAACGCCACCATCTACAACCTCTTCGACAAGAACTTCGTAGACTATCGTCCTTACGTGAGCAACACGAATACCGGCGATATCAGCTATACCAATCTCTACGCAAACAACCAAGAGCCACGCCGACTCTGGTTGACCGCGACGTACAGCTTCTAGCAATGCGCGGTTGTTTTTAGTCAGCAACCTAGTTGCCCTCGTTTTGCGAAAGGCCAGCCTGAGAAGGCTGGCCTTTTTTCGTTATTCGAGTGGGTTGCTCGCTTAGGCGAGCAGCTCGCGAGCTTGGGAGCTGAGCTGGAAACCGCTCGCTGTTTGGAAAAAGGCGGCGAGGTTTCTTTTTTCAGCGAAAGCGAGCCCTGCATTAGTACCCTGCAGGAAAAGGGCGGTGGCGTAGGCATCGGCCTTCATACAATTGTCATGAAAAACGGATACGCTCAGTGTCTTGTCCGCCTCGTCTTGGTGGACCGGGGAGACGATGTGAGCGACCCTTTGCCCATTGCATTGCACGTAGAGAAGATAGTTGGCGGAAGTCGCGACGGAGAGACCGCAGAGCGCGACTTGGGCCCTCGGCAGATTGTCTTTCGCATGGTGCGCTAGCTCGATTTCGTAGAGCCAAGGAGTACCGTCCGGCTTGCAGCCAAATCCTTTCGCTTCGCCTCCGATCTCGAAGAGGTAATTTTCCAACCCGAGTTCGCGGAGCCTTTGGCAGGCAAGGTCGACAGCGAAGCCTTTGGCGATTGAGCACAGGTCAATAGTCAAACCGCCAGGTTGGTAGACGGAGCGCGTTTCGGGGGAAAGTTCAACTCGCTGGAACCCTGCTCGGGTGAAAGCGTCTTGCACCTCTGGAGAGGAGTAGGAGTATTCAGAAAACGATGACGGGCCAAATCCAAGCAGGTCGATGGCTTGGGCGAAGGTAGGATCGTAGGCTCCGCTGGTCTCTTGGGCAATGGAGAGGGCTTGCTCGAGGACGCGAAAGGCTTCGGCGTGAAATACCAGCCAGGAGTCAGTGGGGGCACCTTCGTAACGTCGAAGATCGGAGTCAGTCTCCCATGGACTCATTTGGGATATGACGGTATCTAAAGATTGGATAATCGTCCTTTCGATGTCGTGAGGATCGAGCTGCTGAGACGAGGAAAACTTGGCGGACCAATGGGTCCCCATCGTCTTGCCGGAAAGGGAGTGCAGCTGCCAATCGCTGCGAAAGGCTCCCCCGCGAGCAGAGCTGATGTCTGCCGGGATGAATACGAAGGGTTCTGGCGGGATGGTACTCAAAGCGGAGTTCAGGTGAGTTTGATGGCTAGCCTTGGAAAGCGAGATCGCCCTCCCTGGATTTTAGGGAAGGCGATTGTAAGGGGTTGCGTTTGCGAGAAAGGAGCAAGCCTACTCGGGCAGGACTTCTACGGTGAGGGTGTAGCTGGCGCTGCGCTCGAGGGGGACTCCATGGAAATCGCCGCCGGCGATGCTCGAGCTCGCGTTGATCCAATAGCGACCCGCTTGTGGCCATTCGATTTCGACAAGTCCGTTCTCGTCACTCACGAGAGTCTGGTCTCCTGCTTCGTTGCGGAAGCGGTCGTTTCCTTGAACGAAGGTGACTTCGACGCCAGCGGTGGGTTCGCCGTTTAGGAGAACGCGGAAAGAAGCGGGTTCGCCAGTGAACAGATCGTTCGGGTGAGTGATGAATTCGAATTCGAGGCCGGTGCCGGAGACGGCGATTTCGCTTGGCGCTCCGCTGGTGACGATGGTTTCAACGCGACTGGCGTTTTCGCGGAGCTGGAGCTTGTCCATGGAAGCGAGATCCATTGCAGCAAATTCTTCGGCCGAGCCCCGCTTGCGCTTGCGCTCGCCGTCTTCTTCCCAAGAGGCGAACATACCCGCACGTCCGCTGAAGATGCGGTAGCTGCCGCTTGCTTCAAGCTGTAGCTCGAAGGTACTGCGTATCTTGCCTTGGGCGGTGCTCTGCTTTTCGAGCTCTTGGCCCGATGGTCCCAGCACGGTGATGTTGTCGAGGGCGATTGCGTGGTGGTTGGGAAAGTAGAGGTTGTTCGAAATGGCCGCTTCGACGGAGATCCATTGATCTTCACCAGAGAGGATAGAGGTCGAGGGCAGGATCCACTGGCGATGGGCAAGCGCGCTGGTGGCGATTGCGGCGAGGGTGGTGGCTACGGCGATTTTCTTGAGTGTTTTCATAATTGGTTGATTGAGCGAAGGTGAATGCGGTTCGCGGGCTGATGTATTCAAAGTCTGGGGATTGGGTTATTCGGATATGTGTAAGGTAACCTTGCCGAGCTCCCGTTCGCCGCTGACTTCTCCTTGGGCAGATGGGTTTTCCGTCCACTGGAAGGGAATGCGCAGGAGCTCTCGGCCGCCGACTTCGCGGGAGGCTTCTACGACGAAATAGTATTCTCCAGCGGGAAGCTCAGCCATTGCAGTTTGGTCGAGGTCGATCGCCATCTCGTGCTTGCCGACGGGTTTGGTAGGACCGGTGACTCCGTCGACTGGCAGCTCCAAGGAGCGCCCGCCCTTGCGCCACCATTGGCGAAGGTCTTTGAGCCAAGTCTCGCCTTCGCGGTCCGCCATTTCGGTGTCGTACCAAACAGCAAGGTTGGCGACGAGTTGGCGCTCCTCCGATTCGATCCAAGCGGCGACGTAGGGTCGGTGGTATTCGGCGACGTCGAGGCGAGGGATCTCGATGGAGGAGGTCAATTGTCCCGCGTGGAGTCCGGTTATGCTCGGCAAGGACAAGGTGGCGAGAATCTTAAGCGTTCGGTCGTTCATGAGTGAATTCAAGGCTGTGGGTCTTCGTTCAGTGGACAAAGATGACGATGACGATAAAGGGAATGAGGAAGCCAGCGGCGACGATTGGCCAGGTGCTGGGGCGTCTCCTAGCGTGCACCCAAAGCAAGGCGAGTCCGGTGAGACAGAAGATCACGCAGGCGACGGAGAAGATGTCCATGTAGAGGACCCATGTGGCACCGGTATTGCGGCCTTTATGCAGGTCGTTGAGGTAGGCGATGAGGCCACGGGTCGTTTTTTCGTAGACGATCTCTCCGGTTTCGCGGTCGATGCTCATCCACGCGTCCCCGCCCGGACGTGGCAGGTCGAGGTAGATATCGACGTCTGACCATTCGTAGGCACGACCGCCAACGGCAACGTCCAACTCTTGGTCTATCCAGAGGCGCAGCTCGCGCGGCAGCGCTGCCTTCTGATCGAGTGTCTCGCCCTCTTGGTAGTGAATTTGCTCAAGCAAGGTTTGAGGAAGGGTGCCTGTCGTTTCGACTACCACGGGGCTTGCCGTGATTTGTCCCGCATGGTTGAGGGTGATGCCCGTTACGGCGAAAAGGACCATGGCGACAAGGCAGATGGCGCTGCTAACCCAGTGCCACACATAGAATTGCTTGGTCCAAAATGCTTTTCGAGTCTTGGACTTTCCTTTGGGGCGAGGCGGAGCTGGGTGCTCTAGGCTGTCAGTAGGCATCGAAGCAAGAGAGGCGGGCGGGTGTCGGCTAGTCGGTGGCTAGCGTCGGTTGTCCGTACGAGAGAGGACTTTTGCTCGCGGCAGAAGTCGGTCAAAAGCGGAGCCAGGGTGCTTGCTTGGATGATTGGTAATTGGCATAAGGTGTAGGGAAAGGCAGCGGGCAGAGCCGTGATTCGAAGCTAAGCGGCCTTGAAAAGCTGAGATCTTAGCCAGAATTTTTGAGAGAGACCACTCCGAGAGGGATTTCCAGCGCTCGCAGCGGGATTTTTTCTCTCGGGCTACTCGTTCGATTTCGGGCGGATGGGAGAGGGTACGGGGGCCTGGAAACAAAAAAACGCTAGCGGCGAAGGCTAGAGCTTGGAGATCGATGTCTCTGCTTCGTGAGCAAGTTAGGGTTGTCGCCTTTGGCTCGATCGCTCCTACGCGTATTTGTTACGGAGGACGACGCGCGAAGAGGATCCATCGAAGGACACTTCTTTAACGGCTAGGGAGATGCGGTTTTCCTCGTCGAGCGCGTTCCAATAGAGGTCGAGGGTTTCTTCCGGAGTGGCTGCGATTGGCAGCAGAAGCGGGTCGACATTGAAGGTGGGCAGCGGGTTTCCGTCACCCATGTAGGTGGTGAGACCGTAGCCGAGTCCATTGGCAGGTTCTTGCGGGTAATAGTAGTGGCGATCCGAATACGATGGGTCGATCTTGTTGGCCTTAAGGATAGATAGGCCGATTTCCGGGGTATCGCCTGTGAGGTCGAGCTGGCCAGTGATGCGTGGCGTGTAGTTCGGAGCGTCCGGCTCGCGATCGCGAATAGATAGGGCCTGCTTGGCTGTCTTGCCTGCAGCGAGTCCGTCGCAAAGGGTGCGAGTCTGGTCGCCATTTGAAACGAGAAATTGATTTGGGAGCTCGAGCATTGCCTCGTAGATGATTAGGCTCGGGTCTTCGACCTTGGAAGGATCAAAGGGCTCGGTGCTGAGCGTGGTGCCGTTCAGCGAGAACTGGCGGTTCCTGCTGTTAGGACTGCGGCCCATAATCCAGTAGACCTGCTGCCAAGCATCTCCCGAAGCGGACTTGCCGATGACGAGGCCGCGACCTGGGTAAGGGTTACCTGCGACGTGTGACTGGAGGGTGGCGGATGCGATTTCTGAAGCGCTCATAATAGGGCTTCGAGGGATATGCCGGGAGCAAGGGCTGGCAACGTTTTTTGTGCCTATTCGACTACCGCAGCGTCCCCCTGTTCCCGAGCGCTCTCTAGAGCGTCTTCACAAGCATCCAAGTGGCCATGGCTATCATGATTAGGTTCTCGCTTAGGGAAATGAATCCTAGCGGCACGCTGCTGCCGCCGCCCACGCAAGCGCAGTTGAGGTCTCGTTTCTCGATGTAGACAGCTTTTATGATCGAGACGGCTCCAAGGGTGCTGGCCAATAAGACAATGGGCGCCACGAGAAGGGTGAGCCACCCGGCAATCATAAAGACACCGCCGATCGCCTCGATAAAGGCGTAGACATAGGCGTAGGGCACGTAGTGGCGAGCTAACAAGTCATATTGGACAAAGCCGGTGGCGTAGGAAAGTAGGTCCTGTAGTTTCAGGATGCCCAGCACGCACATGCTGAAGGCGATGAAGAGTTCGGCGATGCGAATCGGAGCAAAAACGCCGACGCTGGCCCAGGTTGCGGAGAGGGCCATGAGAAAGGTGATGGCGAAGACGGCAAGCACGGGCTGGTAGGTTTTGCCCTCTTTTGGGTCTGGCTTCTTGCCGAGGCCTTCGCGGAGATCGTCGTAGGTGCCGAGGCGCTCGCCGTTAACAAATATCTGCGGCGTCTCGTCGAACCCGTTATCTCTTTTGTACCTCTTGTTGGCTTCCATCGAGTCGAGCTGGCGATCATCGATTTCGTAGCCGTTTCTTTTGAGGAGGTCTTTCGCTTTGACGCCCCAAGGACAGAGGTGGTCAGGCGTGACCATGCGGACTATGGTGGCTTGTTTGCTCATGTCTAAATCCCTTTTTTGCGGTTCTGATTCTCAGGCTATTGTCGAGACGCGTCTGGAAAACGGTTACATGCTGGCGATTCCTATTCGGGGTCTCTCTGGTAACACCCGCGGAGTACAAGAGGCGATTGTGCCAGTTATCCGACGCGGCGATTTGAGGGATGCATGGCTCGTGCCAGAGAGTCACTCCGCCTCTAGGAGCCGGCAGGGGGTGCAACGTGCAATTGTCCCGCTGCCGTCGGGGCTCCAATTGCAACGCCGACGCTTCGGCCTCTACTTCGCAAAATTGTATTTGTCGATCGGCGACTCGGTGCGGGCGTCCCGAATCAAGCGATCGAGCTCGCGAACCAACTGGGGGTGATCGGCGGCGAGGTTGCGAGATTCGGTCGGGTCTTTGGATAGGTCGTAGAGCTCGAGCGGCGAATCGGGGTCGACCGAAACGTCGTAGCGAACGGCTTTCCAATCCCCTTTGCGAATGGCGACGCGACCCTTTTTCTCGTGGAACTCCCAATAGAGGTAGGAATGTTCTGCTTGGTTCTGTTCGCCGAGAAGATTGGGCAGGAAGGAAATGCCGTCGGTGTTTTCCGGTACGGGTAGTCCAACGATGTCTGCGACCGTGGGAAGGACGTCCCAAAAAGCGGAGAGATGGTCGGAGGTGGAAGTTGCCGCGATTTTGCCTGGCCACTTGACCAACATAGGTACCCGGATGCCGCCCTCGTAGAGATCGCGCTTGTAGCCGCGTAAGCCGCCGTTTGAGCCGAAGAAATCGGGATCGTGGCCCGCTTCGCTATGGGGGCCATTGTCGGATGTGAAGATAATGAGGGTGTTGTCCGCAATCCCTAGCTCGTCGAGCTTAGCGAGCAGTTCACCGATGTCGTCGTCCATGTGGTTGACCATGGCGGCGAAGGCGGCGTGAGCCTCTGGCTGGGAACCGTAGGGACCCTTGCGAAATCGTGGACCGTCATCGACGCCCTCGAAGGAGCTTTCCGGCAGGAACTTGCCGCGGTACTTCTCCATGTAACTTTCTGGTGCGAACATTTCTGCATGAGGTTGCACAAGCGCGTAGTAACAGAAGAAAGGCCGGTCCTTGTTGGCTTCGATGAAATCGAGGGTTCGCTCCTGAATCAGGTCCGGCGCGTAGGTTGCCGTCTCAGTGCCAAAGTTGTCCCAGAGGATCTCGCGCTCGTCGTCATTCCAGAGAAAGTAGGGATAGTAGTGGTGGGCTTGCCGCTGGCAGTTATAGCCGTAGAAGCGATCGAAGCCCATCTTTAGCGGTTCGCTCTCTGAGCCCGGAGCTCCAAGTCCCCACTTTCCGAATACGCCGGTGGTGTAGCCCGCCCCCTGCAGGAGATGGGCAAGCGTGTAGGTGTCGGCAGGCATGGGAAGCTGACCTTCAGGCTGTACTTCGGAATTGCCGCGAACGGCAGTGTGTCCCACGTGTTTACCGGTTAACAGGGAACAACGCGACGGCGCGCAAACGGTGCTGCCCGAGTAGTGTTGAGTGAACTGCATCCCTTGCTGGGCAAGCGAATCGATATTTGGCGTCTGGAAATGGGTCTGCCCATAGGCGCCCAAATCTCCGTAGCCGAGGTCATCGGCCAAGATGTAGATGATGTTCGGCTTTTGATCGGCGAGGGCCGTTGAGGCGGCAATTAGGGTGAGGGAGATGATTAGGAGTCGCATGGGTTTTCGGGGAAAATAGAGTGTCGCAGCAAGTCTGCCAGCAAAGCGCGGCGCTGGCGTTATTCGGAGATTCATTTTTGGAGAAACCTCAGGATGCAGAGCCCGCCTGTAAAGTAACTATCAGTTTCTGCTGAGCTTGGAATTCTGGCAAGACTTGGCACCGGCGATGCTATGTTGAGAGTATGCCGAAAATTGCCGCAATCTTGTTGTTGCTCTCCCTCACTTCGCTCGCTCAGGCCGGCGATACCTTTAAGCTATTGCTCAGCGATAAGCACGCTGGAGCGATCATCGCGTACTTGGACTCGGTCGATATCGAGTCCGTAGAGGCGAAGCCGTTCGCCGAGTTTCAACCGTCGGAAAAACTGGTAGCGGCCTTGGCTCGCTACGCCTCCTTGATGGAGGAGACCATTTACCAGCAGCGCGAGCAGCTGATCCAGGGAGGCTCCGGCGCCGCGGCTAATTTTGCCGACTTGCTTGACGCTAAGATCCGCTACCAAATCGCCTTGAACGCGATTCAGGAAATGAAGCCAGAGCACTTTTTGGCAACCGTTACCGAGAGTGAACCGCTGCCGAAGGAAAAGCCGATTCTCGCAGAAGTGTCTGTCCAAGTAGATTGAAGTTCGTTACCTCGGCCTTGTGGTTCTATGATCGCAGCGAGACTGCGATACTCTAAACCAGCGCCTGAATATGTGGCGGAACGCTTAGTCCGTTGGGGAGCTGAGGGTCCGGAATAGGGGCACCGTAGACGGTTTGCATGGGGAGGACACCGGCCCAGTGAGCGCTATCCATGTCTGAGGCAATATCACTCGGCGGGCCTGAACGGACCTTGAGCGTGGCCTCCTCGATACGCAGGGCGGCGATAGCTGTGGCTTTCGCTTCGGCCTCGTTTGGTTGGCGACAGTTTTCCCAGCGGCCAGGGATCAATTTTTCCACGGTCAGTCGAAATGCTTCCTGCCGTTCCGCTTCGTCTTCGAGCAAGTACCCCGTACCGAAAGCGACGACCGAGCGATAGTTCATAGAGTGGTGCATGGCGGAGCGGGCGGCTACGATGCCATCGAGAAACGTGAAGGTGCAGCAAATGGGATTGCCGGAAGCGATCGCCATCAAAAGACGGCTTTGAGTCGATCCATGAAAGTAGAGGAGATGGTCGACGCGAGCGTGAATGGTCGGAATGACAAACGGCTGACCATTTGGCAGGGTAAATCCAACGTGGCAGATCGGCGCTTCGTCGATGACCGCGAAGACCGGTTCGCGCTCGAACGAGACTCGCTTGGGAGAGCGGTTGGGCTGGGTGCGGTCGGTTTTGGCAAAGGGACAGGACATGGGGAGATTTGAGTTGTTAAGGAGGAATCGTGATTTTCGGGCTGGATGATAGCTGCAAAGTGGACATGTTAATAGTGCCACTTTTATGAAAAGAGATAAGTCCACTGCATTGCCTCGATTGAAGAGAGGCCAGCTACCTGCCTACCAGCGGGTTTATGAGGCGTTTCGCGACGCGGTGCGATCAGGGCAGTTGAAGTCGGGGCAGCGGGTGCCATCGAGCAGGGAGCTCGCCCTGAAGTACGGGGTTGCTCGCATCACCGTCACGCAAGGCTACGAGCAATTGATTGCTGAGGGATACCTGGAGACGAAAAAGGGATCGGGAACTTTTGTGGCTAAAGAGCTGCCGGATGGCTTCTTTCGAGCGGGGTTGGACGGAAAGCAATCAAGGCCCATCGAAAGGCCACGTCCCCATAGGGGCAGCGCCTCAAGCTACATTGAACAGCCGCCTTTTTTGTCTGGTTGTGCGGCCTTGGACGACTTTCCGGCCGAGCTCTGGTTGAAGCTTTACGCGAAACAATTGCGAGGTTCGCCGTATTCGCTGAATACCTACGGCCATGGCGAAGGCGGTTTCCGGGAATTAAGGGAAGCGATCGCGGGGCACTTGAGCACGCAACGAGGCGTGCGATGCGAGGCGGGACAGGTTTTGATATTGAGCGGTAGCCAACCTGGGATCGAGCTAGTAGCTAGAGCATTAGTGAATCTAGGCGATACCGTAGCGGTGGAGAATCCGAGTTACCGCGGAATCACGAATTCGTTTCGCATGAACGGAGCCAAGATAAGATCAGTCCCGTTGGATGAACAAGGCATGTTGGTTGATGTATTGGATCGGATGAAAACGGTGCCGCGGGTCGTCGTTGTGACGCCAGCCCGGCAATTCCCACTCGGTGTTGCAATGCCGGTAGGGCGACAGGCCGCACTGCTTGAGTGGGCAAGGAAGTCCGGAGCTTGGATCCTAGAAGATGACTATGACAGCGAGTTTCGCTTCCGTGGAAAACCGCTACCCGCAATGCAGAGTTTGTCGAATCAAGATCGTATCCTGTACTTGGGTACGTTTACTCGCTCGATGTTTCCGGATCTCCGAATCGGTTATCTCGTTGTGCCAAGGTCGGTGTATCCAGATTTTTTAGCTCTTTGGAAAACGGCAGCCATGAATCCGCCCGTTTCGCTGCAGGCAACGTTAGCGGCATTTATTCGGGAAGGCCATTTTCAGCGTCACCTCAGAAAAATGAGGAAGCTCTACGAGAGAAGGTCTCGCTGGCTAGCGGAGCGTGTGGAAGACCTGTTAGGCGACTGGATCGAGGTGGGGGTAACCGACGGAGGGATGCACTTCGTGGGTTATTACAAGCAGCCGGTCGACCCGCTAAGGCTCGCGGAAGAAGGTCGCAAGCGTGGCTATGTGTTCATGTCGATTTCCAGCTATGGACCGGACTCAGTGGAGCGGGACGGGTTGATATTCGGCTTTTCCTCATTCAGCGAGGAAAAGATGGAAGCAGGGCTTCAAGCACTACGGGAGGTGTTGGAGTCATAATCGTAGCCGGCGGGTAAGGACAGTTAAGCAAAACTCTTTGCGTCTCGTCCGAGGGTTGAATGTCTTGGAGGTGTAGCTGTATTAATTTCGCTGAGCACTTTCAACTAGGCGATAAGAACTGGGTTCGGTACTGTACGTTGGTTGGATCTACAATATAGAAGAAGGCCCACTGGGGAATCCGTGGGCCTTCGCGTGCAGAGAAGTTGCTCCGAAGAGTTGACTTTCAGACTGGAAGCTTAACAGCTCAATGAGCTATATGAAATCGATCGACCTGACGGGTAATACAATGAAGAGTATGCCCTTTGATTGTTGAGCTTTTAGAGAGTGTTTCTCTTGCGATCGCCGTCCCAGGCTTCAGTAAAGCATTCTATAGTACGCTAGCAATTTCACGCTGTAGATTAGTCGTGTACCTAGGTCCGCGACTCATTTGAGGTGCGGCGACCTGGAGAGCGTTGGGTGGTATGTTGCGAGCAACCGACATGGATTATTGAACGGACCAGTCGAGGCGTTCGAATTCCTGTCGGGTGTGGGTCATCACGGCCTTGAAGGTGTCGACCCAGAATCGGTCTTGGTTGGCGGCGAGGTAGTCGAGGAGCTCTTGGTGTAGTTGCGGATCGGTTACGAGATAGTCGCCACCGACGCCGTGATTTAGGAAGATGGCGACGGTTCCGCTTTTGTAACAGCTTTCCAAATACGCGATCGTGGATTTCAAATCCTGATGGGAGAGGTCGAAGGCGGGCGTATTGTTGAAGTCGAGCTCCTTCATGCTTGAGAGTTGGGGTGATGACACGCCGCGGGAGGCGAGGTAGAGTTCGTTGGTGACGGGCAGGAAGGATTCTTGGCCGTTTGCTACTGCTGTATCTCCGCAGGGATAGGCGAAGGTGCGGGCATTGTTGCCGTCGAGGGCTTGCAGAAGGGTGTTGGTGAGGAGGAGTTCGTCGCGCAGGCGCTCGATGGTGTAGTGGTCGAGGTCTCGCGATTCGGCGACCCAGTCGCGACCTGGCAGGCCTCTGCGGCAGGGATGGTAGAGTGAGTGGCTGGCGAGCTCGTGTCCAGCGGCGCCGACTTGACGCCATTCCTCGAGGCGCTGCTCCATGGTGTCGGCTTTGGCTTGGAGGAAGAAGGTGCCTTTGACTCCGGCTGCTTCGAGCTGCGGGTAGGCGATGTCGAGTTGAGAGGGCAAAGAATCGTCGTAAGTGAGGCATACGGCGGCTCCGGCGCCACCTGGCCAAGTGAAGGAATCTGAAGCGTTCATGAAGGGGGCAGCTCTGAGCGAAGTTAGCAGAAGGAGGACGAGCAAGGGGCGGAGGTAAGTCATATTGGTCGTATAGGATACGGTGCTGCCGCAGGACGGCAACAGCTGATTCGCTGAGGATGTGTCCTTGCTATGGAGCGCGAGGCCACGCTCCAGGACTTCAGTCCGCCTCGGGATTGGCGTGGGTCAGCAGGAATTGGGTGTACGGCTCGATGAAGCGATCAAAAGCTTCGATGTGGGGAAGGTGCCCGATGCCGTCAAGCTCCACTAGCTGGGATTCTGGGATGGCTTGCTGGGTGAGTTTGCCAAGCATTTCGTAGTCGCCTAGCTTGGCCCGCTCCTTGGCGTTGACAACGTCCTTGCCCAAGGCGGTGCGGTCCCGTTGGCCAATGATGAGCAAAGTGGGCATCTTGAGCTTCGGCAATTCGTAGACGACAGGTTGGGTGAAGATCATGTCATAGGTGAGCGCTTGGTTCCAGGCCATGCGGGCGTAGTCAGGGCTCTCGAGGTAGCTGGCGAGCTGGTTGACCCAAGGATCGTAGGCGGGCTTCCATTTCCCGTCATAGTAGGACTTGAGCTGGTACTCTTTTATCGATTTTGCGGTTTTCTGTAGCTCTTGCTGATACCAGGCCTCGACGGGGCGGTAAGGTACGCCGAGAGCTTTCCAGTCCTCGAGTCCGATGGGATTGAGAAGGGTGAGTGACTCCGTGTAATCGGGATACAACAGAGCGAAGCGTGTGGCGAGCATGCCGCCCATTGAGTGTCCCAGCATGTGGGCGCTCTCGATCTCTAGCGACTGCAGCAGGCCCATGGTATTAATGGCGAGCTGCTGGAACGTGTAGTGGTAGTGCTCTGGCTTGGTGGACTTGCCGAAGCCGATCTGGTCGGGTATGAGGACGCGGTATCCGCTCTCGCTGAGGGCCGTTGCTGTTTCCTCGAAATAGGAGCCGGAGAAGTTCTTGCCGTGGAGCAGGACTACGGTTTCACCGTTGGCAGTGCTTTCAGGGAAGAGGTCCATGTAGACCATCTCGTGGTCTTCGAGTTGGCTCTTGAATTGGTACGTGTATTCAGGGAATGGATATTCCCAGTTTTCGAGGCGGAGGTTTTCCTCTTGGGCTACCGTGGAGGGTGTCGCCAGCAGGGCGAAAAGGGCGGCGAAACAAGCGACGAGGGCGGGCTTAAGCGAGGTAGAGTTGGTGGCAGTCATAGTAAGGGGTACGTTTCTGCGGCATTCTTGGATGCGAAAGCGCGGGGTGCGGCTGCGTAAGGGAACCCAGAGAGAGCAAGCTAGGTGGATGCGAGAGGTTGGGTCGGGTCGTCGCTGAGACGACTGTTCTTCATTTGAGTTGCTGTTACGAAATGTACCGATCCTGCAGCGTGGACGACGTGGAAGTCGTGCCTCCGCTGGCGCTTTTATCTGGTGGGTCCGGTTCCGCCCTGTCCGCCTCGCTCCGTGACTTCCCGCAAATTGGAAATTGGCAAAAAAAGGCGGACCGCTGATGCGGTCCGCCTTTGGAGAAATGGATTTCGCGACCAAGATCGCTCCAGCCGGTCAGTCTTGGCCGACGGTGAATTTGCTCGGTGGAGTCACGACGCCGGTGCGAACGCAGAAGTCGCCGAAGCCTTCGCCTTCCTGGCGCTCCTTGGCGTAGGCCTTGAGGTGAGGCTCTACGGAAGGAACGATCTCTTCGGAAGTGATGCTTTCCTTGTAGAGCGTGTTCAGGCGCATGCCATTGTAGGCGGCTCCGAGGTAAAGGTTGTACTTGCCGGGAGCCTTTCCGATGAGGCCGATCTCAGCGAGGTAAGGACGGGCGCAGCCATTCGGGCAACCAGTCATGCGGATGCTGATCGCGTCGTCGGTGAGGCCAGCTTCGTCTAGGACTTTCTCGAACTCGTCGAGGAGGTCTGGGATGAAGCGCTCGGACTCGGAAAGGGCGAGTCCGCAGGTTGGTAAGGCTGGGCAAGCCATGGCGTTCTTGCGCAGTCCGGAGAGCTTTTCCGGACCGGCGACACCATTGTTGTCTAGGATCTTCTGTATCGCGGCCTTGTCTGCCTCGTCGATGCCGCAGAACGCGAGGTTCTGGGTCGGGGTGAGGCGGATGTCTCCCTTGTGGATTTGGGCGATCTCGCGAAAAGCGGTGCGGAGGTTGATGCCATCCTTGTCGACGATACGTCCGGAGGCGACGAACTGCACGTAGTACCACTTGCCGTTGATGTCCTGGTTCCAGCCGTAGTCGTCCTGAATGGTGTTGAACTCGAATGGCTTCGCTTCGCCGAGGGCGAAACCGGTGCGTTTCTCCACTTCGGCCTTGAAGGCGGCGAGGCCCATGCGGTCGATGGTGTACTTGAGGCGAGCATTCTTGCGGTCGGTGCGGGAGCCGTTGTCGCGCTGGGCGAGTACGACGGCTTCGGCGACCTGGTTCACCTGATCGGGAGTGCAGAAGCCTATCACGTCTGCGACACGTGGGTAGGTTTTGTCATTGCCGTGGGTGGTGCCGAGACCGCCGCCGACAGTGACGTTGAAGCCGGTGAGGGTTTTACCTTCGAAAATGGCGATGTAGCCGAGGTCCTGCGAGAAGACGTCGACGTCGTTGGTCGGAGGAATTGCTACGCCGATCTTGAATTTACGCGGCAGGTAAGTGGTGCCGTAGATGGGCTCTTCTTCGACTTCGCCGGAGAACTTTTCGCCGTCGATGAAGATTTCGCGGTAGGCTTTGCCCTTCGGAAGCAAGTGCAGGGAGATGTTCTTTGCGATCTCGTAGACGTCGGCGTGAGCGTGGGTCTTCTTGAAATCCGGCTGGCACATGACGTTGCGGTTGATGTCGCCGCAGGCTCCGATGGAGTCCATGAGGACCTTGTCCATACCGCGGATGATGTTGCGCAAGTTGCCTTTGAGCAAGCCGTGCAGCTGGTAGGTTTGACGAGTAGTGAGGCGGATCGTGTGGTTGCCGTAGTCGGTGGAAAGCTGGTCCATCATGAGGTACTGCTCAGGGGAGCAGACTCCGCCCGGAAGACGTACGCGGAGCATGAAGGAGAAGGCCTTTTCCAGTTTCTTGACGCGGCGCTCTCCGCGAATGTCGCGGTCGTCCTGCACGTACATGCCGTGGAACTTGGTGAGCTGGGAAGCGTCGGCGGAAATGCCGGCGGTGCTGGTGTCTGCCAGCTCCTCCATAAGGGTGCCGCGGAGATTGTTACTCTCCTCTTTGAGGTACTCGTTTTTCTCGAGCTTTTGGGTCGCGTCTGCGGAACTCATGATTCGCGCGGTTCTAGGTTTGAGGGCTTGGATGGCAAGTTAATTGCCTTGGTTACCCCTGAATAGTGGTTGAATGGTGACATCCAGGGAAAACGTAATCGAGCCGGTAAAGACTGCGGAGCGAAAATTACGAGTTAACTTTATTTATCGAATAGCAATAAATAGAGTTTGCCTTCGTTCAATGCATATTTATTGAAAAACAATAAATGAAAACAAAATCCAAATCTCTTAACGCTCTGAAGGTGCTGCTGGCGATTAGTTGGTGGGGGACTATTGCGACGACCGTTCTTATCGTCGTTTTGGCACCCTTGGCGGTCTCGAGCCCAGGCGACTATGTCAATTATCTCAAGGGGTACGGTCAGATCGTAGACTCGAATTTGACCGCTATGACGCGCGAGGGGCTTCCAGTAGCGGTCGAATTTGAAGATAATCTTTTAGTTAAGCTCGTTCTGCCGGCCGAGCATTGGGAGGCCAATCGCGGTTTAGTGGCTTTGGCTTTTGGAGTTTTTTTGGCCATGATGGGTGCAGTCCTTTGGTTCATGCATCAATTGAGACAAATCGTCCGCAGTGTTGAGGTCGGTGATCCGTTTATCTCTGAAAACGCCAACCGTCTTAGGGTGATGGGCCTCCTGATCATCTTTGGCTCCCTCGCAAAGAGCGTCTCCGATTTTGCGTTGAGTGGTTACGCTGACGTTGTGGTGAAGCCCGTCGGATTTAGCCTAAATGGTCATCTTCACGGGGATTTTTTCTCCTTGGTCATCGGGTTAAGCGTACTTGTGCTCTCTGAAGTGTTGAGAGTCGGAGCAGCGATGCGCCAGGAACAGGACCTAACTATCTAACGCCCTGCAGATGCCGATAAGAGTACGACTGGAAGAGCAGATGAAGGCGCGCGGCGTGAGCCTAACCGAGCTCTCGGAGCGGGTGGGGCTGACGCTGGCAAACTTATCTATCCTTAAGACGGGCAAGGCCAAGGCGGTGCGCTTCAGCACCCTGGAGGCGATTTGCGAGGTCCTGCAGTGCCAACCGGGCGACTTGCTGGTGTTCGAGGACGAGTGAGCCGAGGGAGGCGGTCTGTCGATAGCGGGACGCTATTCGGACAGGGTGTACTCCTCCAGTCGGATGGAGGCGTTGCCGACGGACGTCTTCACGTCGAAACGGACGGGAATGCGTCGTTCGTCATTGGTGATCCAGACCGCCATCTTACCTCCTTCGCGGAAGACTTTGCTGACTGGGAAGGAGCTGATCGGCTCGAGGCGGAAGCATTCGATGTCGCCAATGTCCGTATCGATGGTCTCCATCTCCATGACTTTGAGTACGGCGTAGTAGAACTTGCCCTTGGTGCTGACGAAAAGCGGAAAGGTTTTGCCGACCGCGAGGTCCATGCCGCGCAGCTGGAGAAATGCGGAGGAGTAGTCGACTGGACAGTCGTAGGGGAGCTCTCGGATCCGGCTGTATTCCGGTTCGATCTCGTCCTCGTAATTCATGAGAGCGCGGTCGAAGTCGAAGAGGGTGACAGTGGAGCTCTCCTCGGAACGTACCTTTCCGTGGGTCTCGTTGCGGAGCATGCGCCAATTTTCCGCGTCGAGAACGGTAGTCGCGACCAAGGTCATAGGGTAGAATTTCCGAATCATCCCGGCGGAGGCGGTCTCCGTTTTGACGATGAGGGCTGGCTGGTCGGGATCGTCGCTGGCCTCGGTGGAAAAAGCGATGCGGCCGGCCTTTCGAAACCAACCCCATTGAGCTCGGTATTCGAAGGATTCGCCGGCCTTGAAGCCCTTCCCGCGTTGTTCGGCGGACGGGAATTCCACCTCGGGCCAATCCAGGTCGTCGTCTTGGCGGAGGGCTGGATCATCCTCAAAAGCGTCGTTTCCAAATCCAGCGTGGAGCGCTCCGGGGGCTGCGAGCAAAAGTGCGGTGAGGGCTGGAAAGATGAGTTGGGAGAAATTCTTGAACATGGATTCGGCTAATGAAGAGGCGGATTGTTCTAGGATTTGGATGCCTGCGGTGTGGGGGAGTTCCACCCTTTCTGCAAGCCTAGTCGCGTGCCCTAGCGGGAAGCCGTAACCAAGAGGGAGATTTGCTCAGCGGGTTGTAAGGACTTTCGGAGTCCTTGAATACGAGACCTTTGCTGCCCGAGGTGGCGGCTTTTTCGAGTGTATGCTCGATCTGTTCGACGCCGACGAGGGGATGAACGGGAGTGATGCGAATCTTCGGGGTCACGGAAAGGGTGTCGAGGCGTTGGCGGCGTTTCTCGAGTGGCAAGTCGAGCAGGTCGTCCCCGGACAGCGAGAGCAGATCGAAAAGCCATAGCACGACTGGGATCTCTTCTCCGAGAAAGAGTTCTTCCGCTTTCCGGTTGAGACGCTTCTCCAGATCTCCTCGGGGGAGCGGTTTCTCATATCCCCAAGGAACAACCACCGCGTCGCAAATAAAGTGTTGCGGAATCTTGCGTGCGTCGTCGACGAACTCTGGAAAGAGGTGTGTGATGCGTTGCCCCTCGGTGTCATAGAGATCGATGTGGTCGCCGTCTTTGTGGATCTGACAACGGATGCCGTCGTGCTCGAACTCGGCCCATACGGAAAGGCCTTGTTTCTCGATGATAGCCTCGGCGCTGTCCTCCGTCTTTGCAGCCATCGGACGGATCGGATGGAAGGGCTTGATACGGATTTCTGGCAGGGTATCGGTGGCCGCTGCGGTAGATACCGTAGTTAAGCTGCCACTACGTAAAAACGCAGATTGAACGCTAGGGAGTTGCCGGTCGAAGCGAGTTGCGATCGCTTGGCAGAGAAGGTCGGCGCTGAGTCCGCTCTGCGAAGTCCCGCAAAGAAAGTCGAAGAAGAAACAGCCCTCCGAGGGCGAGAGTTTGCGAAACTGTTCGCTGAGGAGCGATTGCTTGAAGATCGGGTTTGGGGCGGACGTGAGCGTTTTGAGGAACGAGCAGATTTGGGAAAGAGTGCGGCTGGGATTGCTCGGGTTTTGGCTGAAAAGAACGCGAGCGACTTTTCGGTTGTCGCGAAAATCGTGATACAGGCTCTTGAACTTAGATTCGCTCGAACCGGTTGCCAAGATCAGGCTTTGTTTAACGAGCTTAGGAGGTAACTCCTCTAGGTCAGCGGGACTCGGGTTGTGGAGGAGCTTCAAGCAGTGGGAAACGTTTTCTGCGTCGAGAGAAGCGAGTTGGGCTTCGAGCAAATCGGATTTTTTTTGCAAACTGTCCGACTGGGAGAGCGTTTCGCCGGTTAGTGCGAGCCGCTGGAAAGAGTCTGCTGCGAGTTGGCTTGCGGACGGATCTGCGGGGATTTGATCGGTGTCCTCGGAATTGGTGGAATGTAGTTCCGGAGTTTGCGTTTCAATAGCGAGGCCTAACTGGTTCTCTCTTCCCAGCGCCCATGCTTGGTAGCCTTGCTCTCGTAAAGTTGCTGCGAACTCCTTAGCGAAGCCGTGGACGGTATAGACTTCCTTAGGTTGAACCTTAGCGACGAAGTTCTGGAGGTCTAGATAGTCGGCGTGGTCGGAGAGGGGAAATGTTCTGTCGCATTGGTAGCGGTAGCTCGCCGACGGGTCGATAGCCCATCCTGAGATCATGGCCGTCTTTGGATTGCGGATGCTTTTCATCCATTCCGCCGTTTTCGCAAGCGGCGGCGAAATGACTACTTTCCCCTCTTGGTTGCGAGGATCGAAGGAGAGGAATTGAGGGAATTTCCAGCCGAGCTTTTGGCAGGATTGAGTGAGTTTGAGGGCTGTGGGGTGCAGCATGACCTCGAGACCTTGGTCGGTGAGGGAGCGGAGGATGGATTGGCTTTTTCCTAAGCTGTAGCCGAAGAGAACAGGGGTATCGCCATTCTCGAGGGTGTCTCGGCAAAAGCGGATGATATCAGCGTATACCTCGTTTTCCGGAGGAAAGGTGTATCGCGGAAGTCCATACGTCGTTTCCATGACGAGTGTGTCGGCCGCCACAGGTTGGCAGGGCTCGGCGGATATGCCGGGAGTCAACTTGAAGTCTCCGGTGTAGAGGAAACTCTGCCCGGCCTTTTTCAGCCACAGCATGGCGGATCCTGCGATATGTCCGGCTGGGTAGAGGCAGGCTTCCACTCCAGGCTCGAGTTCGAAAGTTTCTCCGAATTCCTTGATGATCCACTTCCTCTCGCCGGAAAGACGCTGCTGGATGAGTTGAGCGGTGGGCGGGCTGCAGAGGATGGTCTGATGTTTGCCCGTATGGTCGAAATGGGCATGCGACACGAAGGAGCGTTTCACGGGGTGGCGAGCATCGAGATGCCAGTCGAGCTCGGATAGGTAGAGCCCGTTGCGTTGCTCGATTTGCCAGCGCATGAGGTGGGAGAAGTAGGTGACGACTTGAGGAGCTTGCTTCTCCGCTAGATTCCCTTGCGGTCGAGGCTAAGGCGTCCTGGCCCTATGAATACGAGTGCTAGCAAGGCTAACGTCATCTCGAGATGGGCAATGAAGCTTAGATAGAAGGAACCGGCGGCGATATGGTTAGCTAAGGCGAAGCCGGCGACCACAGTGAGGAGGAGGGCCGTTCCACGCGTGAAAAGTCCGATGACGAGCAAAATTCCGCCGATGAATTGAATAATTCCCGAAGCCAGGCCAGCGTATTCAAATAATCCCGGGGGAAGGCTGGCGATTGCGGCACCCTCGCCAATATCGGACCAAACGGTGCCGCCTCCCGTGAGGATTGGATAGCCGTGGAAGGCAAGCAAGGCGCCGACTCCGATACGGAGAAGAAGGACGCCAAAATAGTCGAATTTGGAAAGGCCTGCTAGGGGTGATTTCATTTTGCTCAAAACGGTGTTTTCGTAGTTTTTGGAGCAAAACAGGTTGTGGGCACTAGAGCAATGAGGGAGTTTCAGGGATTGGGTGCTTCCGTTGCCGGCAGACTGAGGAGGGCCTCGGCTGTTAGGAGTCGATAAATATCCGGCCCTGCAAAGGTAAAGTAGTCAGTACCGACAATCGTGCTCGAGGTAGATCCACTCGATTCGCCTCGGTCCGATTCATAGGAAGCTATGAAAACGGGCAGACCGGTTTTTGGGTTGTTGGTGACCCGTTTAACATTGAGGGAGGCGACTTCCGCTCCGAAATAATTGAAATCTTTTTCGAAGGAAGAATCGGCGATTTGAGTCAGCGTGAGGAAGTTCGATTCGCCGATCACGTCTTTGAAGGTGGCGGTGAACGCCTCGTAGATTTGTCGACCGCGTTCGGGAAAGGGCTCAATGTCGACCTGAAGGGTACCGTCCTCGAGAAGGCGTGCCGTCGATCGCGCTTCTCGCTCATGGTGCAGGGCTAGATTTGTCGCTTTGATTTGCTGGTTGAGTTGCGCGACCTCAGTCGGGCTGAGGTCGAAGAGTGACTGCACGCTGCGGCTTAGATCTTTGGAAACTCTATCGAAAATCGGTAGTCGGATAATGACGTCCCTGGAGCTCTTCAACTCGCTGAGTTTTGCGAGGAGATTCTGCCTCATCTCTTCCGTTGCTTTGTCTGGCTCCAGAATAGAGGCGTGATTCGCTTTGAGAGTTCCGGAGATGGATATGGAGCTTTGATTTTCTCCGGCATCAGTCTTTTCGTTCGGAGTGAAGGGTGATTCTGCCGCCGGTGGAGTGGTCGTTGAAAATCTGTAGGCAAGGAATGCGGTCGAGAGGAGTAGGGCGTAGAAGCCGAATCTATAAAAAGCGCTCATGGTGCGGCGGGTTGATAGCTCAACTATTTGGTCGCTAGCATGCCTTCATCGATGGCTTTCTCGATGAGCCCTTGGGCGTACTCCCAGAGGGTATCGCTGCCGTCTCCGATTTTCTGGTTGATGTCTCGTACTTGGCTGGCAACTACACCGTGCTTGGACCAGGTCTTGCCGTCGGCTAGGTAGTTGAGGAGCATGGGGTGAAGTCGGTCGATCGCTTTAGCGAAGCGAGCTTCGGGAGTGGCGCCGGCCTCGAACTCGTCCCAGACAGAGCGGAAGGATTGAGCCTGGTCGTCGGGCAGGAGGCCGAAGAGGCGGTCAGCGGCTCTCTGTTCGCGCTCTTCCTGGTCACGCTTGTGGACTTCGTCGTAGATGTAGGTGTCGCCCGCGTCGATTTCCACGATGTCGTGGATGATGACCATACGGAGGATTTTCAGAAGGTCGAGGTCCGGGTCATTGGCATGCTCGTAGAGCGTGATCGCCATGAGAGACAGGTGCCAAGAGTGCTCGGCATCATTCTCGCGGCGCGATTCGTCGCTGATGTAGGACTGGCGGAAAATATTCTTCAGCTTGTCGGCCTCGATGATGAAGGCCATCTGCTGGGAAAGTCGGTCAGGAGTCATGCCTGCCGAGGATCTGCGAAAAGCGAACTGCGGTAAGCACGATGTAGGGGAAAGCAACCGGTAGGGCCGCGGCTTCTATTTCGACTACCTGGCTACTCTACTGGTTCCGCTTATGCGTAACTTGGCGTGAATAAAGAGGAGCAGGGAGAAGGAGAGCAATGCAGCGGGACCCGATGAATCTGGCACGTGATATGTGACTGAGGTCAAGCGAGCTCTGAGTGTTTGATAAGCATATTGAAAGTCCTCGAGTTCGCTAATGCTAGTGGGGCCAACATGCGGAGCCCAAATATGGATTTCGCTCCCCTCAAGAAAAGGACTCGGCCCATAAGCCAGCTCAAAATATCCCGGGCCAGTCAAAATATCGCCAGATTCAGGGCCAATAAATCCAAATCCAGAATCCTCTCCAGCGAAATGACCATGGCCGTTATAGAATTTGAAATGTATCGTCCCCCAAGTTTGAGAATTGATGCCGATATTGTAGAAATCTTCAATTTGATCGTTTCCAACCATTATAGATATTTTGACTCGTATAGTATTACTGATAGAGAATGCTATGAACGGCTGCTCATAGTCCTCTGAAGCAAGGACTTCTGGGTCGGGAGACAATAGTTCGTCGACCTCTACACCTGACCCAAACAATGAGATCTCAACCATACGGGCTGCGTTAAGTTGGGTCGCCAATAAAAGCCATGTTGATGATGCGAGTCCAAATAATAAGAGTTGCTTGATTCTCATCGAATTGACCTGAGCGTAGTTACCTATTCGTCTCAAGTGTAATTATTATGTTCGGACCTGATCGAGGACTAGTGGAAAACGGTAACGATTCGGGTGTTTTCTGCTCTCGTTCCCTTTTATATAGTGAAGCATTGGTCGCCTACGGATAGTGATTAAAATAAGTATCTTGGGAACGCTGCTCGATATTGGAGCCGCCCAATCTCACGATCACCCGGGTTTCGAGAACCGTGTGGCACGTACGACTCTCTTAATTTAGATGGGACTTTGGTTTTAACTATCTTGCGAAATGCGGAAGCCAAGGAGGCAACAGATATTCTCACTAGCGTCCAGTTGTAGGTCGTTGAATATCACATGGTTAGAAATATTAGCATCTGAATCTCTTGTATCGTTTTTCATAAGTAGCAGATGGATAGGGTCTTTGGATAATATGTTCACCTTATCACTTGCAGGATTCGGCTCATGCTTTGCTCGATGCGCAGGGTCTTATTGAGTACCGAGCCGAAGGCGACACGCGAAGCCATGGCGACCATCGGGTAAACGCAGACCGCGATCCAGATTTGCGTCTTCACGGCGTTTTAGCTCAGCCCGAAGAAAGACTTCACTGAAGGTTCTGCTTAATCCATTTGACGAAGAGCTCGATCTGCCAACGCGCTTTGTAGATCTTCGCGACGACCAACGCATCGATCTCGAAATTGTTGGTTACGAAGACCAGAAGCTTCCGGATTCGGTATCCCAAAAACTCACCCGCCTCAAGTCGTGAGGGAAGAACGTCTTGGTCTTCATCCCGTTGAGGCGAACCGTCTGGTCGGATCTCAATCCGACGGCCTTGTCCACGGCACGCGACACGCGGACGTCGTAACTCATGTTGACCTTCGCTCTGGTAACGAAGAACGCCCGAGCCGAATGGATTCGCGACAGTCGCATGAAATCGACGTATCCAAGATCCAATACATAGAAGGCTTCGGCTTCGAAGACGATCCAGTCCAGGGCATTGACGTCGTGGACCTTTCCCTGCGTAATCGCGATGAACGCCGGGATAGAACCGTTCAAGTCGATCATAGCGTGAAGCTTGACAGCGGACTTCCTCTTTCGAAAGAGAGCCCATGGAAAGAGGTTCATGCGCAGGTCTATCGTGGAGGCGTCGATAGCGTAGACAATCTCGTCTATCTCCTTCAGGTATCGATCCTTGGAATGGAGTTTTCTGGCTTTGCGGATGAGGACTTGGGCGAGCTCGAAATAAACTTCCCAGCTCCGGTTTTCGTTGGCGTACGCGATGTTGGTTCGCGTAACCGCTCCACGAATACCCATCGCGTAGAGCAAGTTGGCTTGCGATTCGAGGCAAGCCTCGACGTCGCGCAAGCTTTCCCTGTAGGTGAGCTGGGCGAAAGCCATGCAAAGAAGCTGGTCCCTTCAGTAAAGCTTCTGCTCGCCCTCGGCATGGGGTAATTGGAAATGCATCGGTCGAACTGCTCCCGGTGAATCACATCGGCTATTTGAGAGCAAACGAGACGACCAGCATTCATGCCCGCCAGTCTCAATAAGGCCGGAAGCTACGGACATCCAATTCAAATACGTCACACCCGAATAATCGATTTATTATTAGATAATCATCATCTTACGAAACTCAAGCAGTCCCTTAACTGGACACTAGTGAGCTCAACTATTTAGTCGCTAGCATGCCTTCATCGATGGCTTTCTCGATGAGCCCTTGGGCGTACTCCCAGAGGGTATTGCTGCCGTCTCCGATTTTCTGGTTGATGGCCCGTACTTGGCTGGCAACTACACCGTGCTTGGACCAGGTCTTGCCGCCGGCTAGGTAGTTGAGGAGCATGGGGTGAAGTCGGTCGATCGCTTTAGCGAAGCGAGCTTCGGGAGTGGTGCCGGCCTCGAACTCGTCCCAGACCGAACGGAAGGCTTGGACCTGGTCGTCGGGCAAGAGACCGAAGAGGCGGTCAGCGGCTCTCTGTTCGCGCGCTACCTGGTCACGCTTGTGGACTTCGTCGTATATGTAGGTGTCGCCCGCGTCGATTTCCACGATGTCGTGGATGATGACCATACGGAGGATTTTCAGAAGGTCGAGGTCTGGGTCATTGGCATGCTCGTAGAGCGTGATCGCCATGAGGGACAGATGCCAAGAGTGCTCGGCATCATTCTCGCGCCTCGATTCGTCGCTGATGTAGGACTGGCGGAAAATGTTTTTCAGTTTGTCGGCCTCGATGATGAAGGCCATCTGCTGAGCGAGGCGGTTGGGAGTCATGCTTGCCGAGGATCCGCGAAAAGCGAACTGCGGCAAGCACGTTGTAGGGGGAAGCAACCGGCTGGGCCAATGCTTCCGCTAAGCAGTTGTGTCTATATATTCCGCTTTCTGCGGTACTTAGCGTGAAATCCGAGGAGCAGCACGAAGGAAAACAGAGCCGCTCGACCCGAGGAGTCCGGCACGTGGTAGGCTAGGGAGGTTATCTTTGCATCTAACGAATTCCACCCATAATCATCTGACAGATGGTAGGCCCTTATCCGAATATCTCCTGTTTGTTCGATTTTATTGAATTCAAAACTCATTTCGTAGTCCGAAGGACCAGTGGCAATTAAAAAATCTACAGCCAGAGAAGTAGAGGTGCCCTCTGTGGTAATACTTAGGTCTCTTCCGATGGATTCGCCCGTTCCTGCAAAGACCCCAAAAATGGTTCGTAAGTGATCGAATTCTAGTGTTTCTGACACCTCGTTGAAAAAGAAGTCGTCTAATTTCTCGATATCTAGATTATTCTTTAGAGGTGTGGAAATTTTGATCCGGACCGTGCCTGAGTCGAAAATTGGTTGGAACGGATCTTCGTACGGTACTTCTCTGCCAAGTAGGGCCCCCTTGAGGGGAGTCGCCGGTAAGGTAGATCTCGAGCATGCGTGCGGCATTGAGTTGGGCTGCGAAAACGAGCGCTGTTAAAAGTGCGAGTTTGGTTATTGCAAGAGTTTTGATTCTCATCGAATCAACCTGAGTGGATGTACTCAGTCGATCAAGTTAGCCCCCCCCGAAGCGAACCTGACCTCGGTCTCGGGAGAATTCGTAGGTATGGCGAGAGTCGGCCACTCCTTGCGTTATTCCAACGCGGTAGCCGCGCTAAGTTGGGAGTACCCAATGGTGCGGACGTGCGGGCCACTTTCCTGCGGAAAATGCTGTTGATCACACTAGGAAACAGCTGCTGCCTTGCCGACCTCGGGTGGACGGAAAACTGGGCATGATCGCAATGCAATGACTAATACTGGCGCCTTAGGTTGCTTGGGAGGATACCTAGCTCTTCGCGGTATTTGGCCACGGTGCGCCGGGCGATCTTGAGGTCCTTTTCCTGGAGTCGGGTTACGATTTCCTGGTCGCTCAGGGGCTTTGAAGTGTCCTCCGCGGCGACGAGCTGTTGGATCATATCCTTGACGCTGGTGTTCGAAATCGATTCCCCGTCCGAGCCGGTGTAGCCTGGAGTGAAGAAAAACTTCATTTCGAAGATCCCGTGGGGAGTCTGCATGTATTTGTTCGCGAGGGCTCTCGATACGGTCGTTTCGTGGACTCCCACTGTTTCCGCTACTTGAGTCATCGTACAGGGGCGCAGCTTTGACACTCCTTCCTCGAAAAAGTCGTTTTGGAGTTTGATTATCTCGTTCGAGATTCGCTCGATGGTTTGCTGTCGTTGCTCGATGGAGCTCATCAGGAACTTGCCGGAGCGTATCTTTTCTTGGATGTACTCCTTCTCCTGCTTTGAGATGCTTCCCTTTGCGATCATCTCCTTGTAGGTGGGGCTGATGCGAAGCCTTGGGATGTAGTCGGAATTCAAAGTAACCTTCCACTTATCCTCGTCCCATTCGACGATGACATCCGGCATTATCGAGCGGTTGGTATCGTCCGCAAAGCGTCTTCCGGGCGCTGGGTCTAGCTGAGAAATTTCTTCGATCGCTTCCTGCACTTCCTCGACGTCGATGCTCAAGCGACGGGCAATGTCCGGTATGCGACGTCTCGACAGGAGCTTGAAGTGGTCTCTTATGATTTCGGCCGCGATGGAACGGCCTCGAAACTTCGCTTTTAGCTGCATAAGCAAGCAGTCCTGAACGTCGAAAGCGCCTATCCCAGCTGGCTCGAAAGATCGGAGGATGTTGTGGGCCTCTTGCATTTCTCCGAGAGAGAGCCCCGATAAGAGGGCGAGGTCAGAAAGAGAGGTCGAGAGGAAGCCGCTATTGTCGATGCTGCCCACGAGGTACTCGATGGCCTCACGCTGGTTGGGTTCGAGGTCCGAGAGCGAAGCTTGATCGAGCAAATGCTCCTGTAGTGAGGTCTCGGATACGAGCGAGTTGAAGAAGTGCTCGCGCTTTTCGGCGTCTTCGCTGGTGTAGTTTTGGGCTCCGCCGACTTGCGACATGTAGTCGCGCCAGTCTTCGTCGAGCTTGTTGAGGATTTCGAAGTTCTCGCCGAATTCCAGTTCCTCGCTTTGGGAGTGCTCGTCCTTGGGGTCGTTGGATTCGGAGTCGCTTGACGAGTTGTCGTCCAAGCTTGGCGTGTCCATCGACATCTCCTCGAGGGAAGGGTTGGTCTGCAGTTCCTCCAATATCGTCGTGCGCAGATCCATTTGGGCAACTTGGAGGATCTTGAGCGACTGGCGAAGCTGCGGCGCGAGGACTAGGGATTGAGTTTGTTTCTGTCGTAACTCTTGGTTGAAACCTTGCGCGGCCATATTTGTGGTAAGTCTGAAAGAGGTTTGCTGAATGGTCTGGTTCGAGTAGGCTCGTGTAGCTGGATCGATTCGAACAGGATGGAGTGAAAGAGTTTTTTTTAGTGAATGCAAGCAGCTTGAGCAAGTTGAGCATGATTTATGCTATGGATTATCGTGAAATCGGAGTAAGGAAGCTCTCGATTGGTTGACAGTTGGCTACGGGCGATTAAAGGATCGGAGCATGATTACACTTACACAAAGAGCTGCCGCCAAGATAAAGGAGCTCCAAGAGGATGCTGGCGCAGGCAAGTTGCTCCGCGTATTTGTCGAGTCGGGAGGCTGTTCGGGTTTCCAGTACGGAATGTCTTTCGACGAGCAAAAGGCTGAGGATAGGGCCTTGGAGAGCGAAGGGGTCCAGTTTTTGACCGATGAGGCGAGCTTCGCCTACATGGAGGGCAGCAAGATTGACTTCGACGATGGCCTGCAGGGAAAAGGGTTCGATATTCAAAACCCGAACGCAGAGAGCACCTGCGGTTGCGGGAAGTCCTTCAGTTAAGCAGCTCCGGCAGGATATTGCTTCTAACGCGGCCCAAGGGCTGCGTTTTTTTGTGCCCATTGCAAAGCGCAATATTTTTGCAGAAATTAATGGCTACTGACATAGGGTTGTCAGCACAGGTGTGCGATTATCAGGCTTTCACTTTCCAGGCTAGCCTTGGGATCAAACAAGAAATCCAACGAAAGAATATACAGAATGAGCGAAGCAAGTTTATCAATATCCCTCACCGTGAAAGACGGTGATAAAGCTCTCGATTTTTACGCGAGAGCTTTTGGAGCTAAGGAGCTCTACCGATTGCCGTCACCCGATGGCGGAGTGGCTCACGCTGAGTTTATGCTCGGCGATGCAAAGGTTTTCCTGTCGGAGGAGTCGCCTGAATGGCACGCCTACGCTATGGCTGATGGCGCCAAGGCTTCGTGTTTGTTTTGCGTAGCCGCTGAAAATTGCGACGAAGTGTTTGCTCAAGCTAAAGCTGCGGGCGGGACCGGGTTAAGCGAGCCAGCCGATATGTTTTGGGGAGCTCGGTCGGCCATGATTCTCGATCCTTTTGGCTATCGCTGGTCTTTGAGCCAAGTCATCGAGGAGGTTGCCCCTGAAGAGATCGAGCGCAGGGCCAAAGCTGCCTTCGCCGAAGCGAAGTAGGTCCGAGCGGCTGATTTTGGGCACGTCGCTGCTGGCGTGCCTTTTTTACGCTAAGCTTTAGCGATATGGAGGGCAACCATGCCGCAGGTCATGGGAATCGCGTGAATATCTCTGAAGCCCGCAAGGCGAAGCTCTTCGGTTATGCCCTCCTTGGGAGGAAACGCTTCGATAGAGTCGCTCAAATATCGATAGGCGCTGACATCGCCTGTCAGGGCTCCGGCGATGTTTGGCAGAAGCGTCTTCAGGTAGAAATAGTAGAAGGGACGAATCGCTTTGAGTGGCTGGGAAAACTCTAGAATATATAGGTAGCCAGTTTCTGGGCGAAGGATGCGGCGCATTTCGAGAAGGCCCTGGTGGCGGTCGCCAAGATTTCGGTACCCGAACGATATCGTCACTGCATCGGTCGAAGCGTCAGTCAAAGGGAGGGCAAGGCAGTCTCCCACCTCGAAACTCATATTTTGGTACCCGGCCTTTGTTTGTTTTTTGCGGGCTTCCTCCAGCATCGGTTCGCAGAAGTCCAGTCCGTAGATGCGGATTTCAGGGTCGAACTCCTTGCGTAGCTCGAAAGCGACGTCTCCACTGCCCGTTGCGAGATCCGTGATATGGTTTGGGCTTCTGAGCCAAACTTCGTCTACCAGGCGATCGCGCCAGAGCGTGTCGATCCCGAGGCTGAGGGCGCGATTGGCGAGGTCGTACTTTGCCGCGATGCGGCTAAACATTGAGTTAACTTTTTCTGGATCCGGCATCGGGAGTAGAGAAAGGTGAGTAGTGAATAGTGAAAGCGAGGGAAGCACATTTCAGTGCGGCGCTCTCACTTTTCTGCATTTTCCTCTTGGTAGCTGGCGACAACCCAGCTGGACAGGGCCTTTTCTGCATCTTGAATCACTTCTGCGTCGATGGTGAACGACTTCTGCCCGGTGTTGCGGTTGATCAGGGTGAGCCCGTGATTGAAATCGTGAAATTTGCGTTCGCAAAGCCCGCGGATCGTCTTGTCGGTTTCGAGCGATTCCTCGATAAGGGCGATGATGGCGTCTTCTGTGAACTCGAGGGCGAAGCCGAATTGCGTTTCGAAGCGCTCGCTGAATTCCTGTATCTCTTTTTTCAATACACTGTGCTGACTGGAGAGATTGTCGCGGAGTAGCTTCTTTAGTTGCGAGTCTGGATCTTCGATCGTTCCTTTATTGACTGTTAGCGTCTTGATGCTGGTAGAGGGCAGCTCGAACTTGAAGCCGCGGAAGGCTCGCTCGAGGATGGTCATGAGACCGCGTGCTCCGGTTTTCTCCTTGTACGCGCGATCGGCGACCTCCTTGAGGGATGGGTTGTCCATCTCGAGCGTGATTCCGTAGCCTTCGAAATCGGAGACATACTGGCGAAGGACGCTGCCTTCTGAGGTCGTCATGATCTGGAAGAGATCGTCCGGCTTCAAGGGTTGGCAAGCCACGCGAACGGGGAGGCGTCCGACGAATTCAGGCTCGAATCCGTAGTCGATGAAGTCTCGGGTTTCAGCTCTGTCCAAGTAGTTCAGGCTTTCGTCTTCGTCGTCGGCCCGATGGGCTCCGAATCCCATGGAGGTGTTGGTGAGCCGCTTTTTGACGGATAGGTCCATTTGGTCGAACGCGCCGCTAACGATGAAGAGTATGTGCTTTGTGGATACGGTGCGTTTGCGCTTCTTTCCACTTTGCAGGTCCATCATGGCCTGCATTTGCCCCATCATGTCGGTTTGGCTTTGCAGGTTGACTTCTGTGTCTTCCATAAGCTTGAGCAAGTTGATCTGTACTCCTCGCCCAGATACGTCGCGGCCGCCGCCACTGTTGGCTTTATTGGCTATCTTGTCGATTTCGTCGATGTAGACGATACCGTATTGGGCGAGCTCGGTATCACCGTTGGCCGCCTTGACGAGGTCGCGCACTAGGTCTTCGACGTCTCCGCCTATGTATCCCGTTTCGGAGAACTTGGTGGCGTCGGCCTTCACGAAAGGGACTCCGACAAGCTTAGCCACGTTTCGCATGAGGTAGGTTTTGCCCACACCGGTAGGGCCCAGAAGGATGATATTTTGCTTAGCGTAGTCGAGGTCGGCTAGGTCTGGACGTTCGAGGCAGCGCCGCACGTGGTTGAAGTGGTCGCAGATGGCTACGGATATGACTTTCTTGGCCTCGTTCTGCTGAATTACGTAGCGATCAAGGTAGTCACGGATTTCGCGGGGCTTCAGGTTGAATGCCTCGATTCGTTTGAGCGCCTCGGCGCGTTCAGCAGCCTCTTCTTCCTGTTCTTTTGTGGGGTCTTGCGGGCGACCGCCGGAGGACGCAACGCCGCTTGGTCCCCCCATGGGGCCTCCGAAAGGCATGAACGCTTTTCCCTGTTTGAAAAGGTCCTGCAGATTCTTCTGCAATTCTTCCATGGGATCTGTTGGTTTATCGTCTTTGCTCATTGGGTGCGGATATTTGATGGCTTTGAGGTTGACGCAACCTAAACTGTGGAAGTAGCTTACCCTCAACTATGTAACGAGTTTTCAACTCCTATTGCCGCCATGTCCAACAACCTCACTAAACGCGATATCGTTCTTCGGATTTTTGAAAAGACCAAGGACATCCCTCAGAGCAAGATTCAAGACACCGTCCAGATGACACTGGACATCATTCTTGATGCGTTGGCGGATGGGCGAAATGTCGAGTTGCGCAATTTTGGTGTGTTCGAAGTTCAGAAACGCAAGGCACGCGTGGGCCGCAACCCGAACCGTCCGGAGACGGACGTGGTGATCCCGACCCGTGCTGTCGTCAAGTTCAAGGCGGGCAAGGTACTCAAGGCGAAGATCAAGGATATCGATCTGGACGCGTTGGATTAAGCGTTTGGCGTCGATGCTAATTTTTTGATACGGCTCCCGATTTGGGAGCCGTTTTTTTGTGATGAGTGTGGCGAGCGTAATGTTCCATTGTTTGTTGCATTCGCCGACTGGGCTTGGGCATAGTCCCGCGTTTTAAATTCTAGAGACATGGCCACTTTTAAGACATTGCCCGGATTTCGGGAGTTTTACCCTGAAGACTACGCCCAGCGGAAGCACATCTTCCAGATTTGGAGGCAGGTAGCGCGTCGCTTCGCGTTTCAAGAATTCGATGGCCCGATCCTCGAGTCGTTGGAACTCTTCACGACCAAGTCCGGCCCGGAGATCGAAAGCCAGCTCTTTTGCTTTGAGGACAAGGGCGGACGCCAGGTTTCGCTCCGTCCTGAACTGACTCCCTCGCTCGCTCGCATGGTGGCGTCGCGGGCTAACGGGCTCAAGCGACCGATCAAGTGGTTCAGCATCGGCGACAATTTCCGCTACGAACGCATGCAGAAAGGGCGGTTGCGTTGCTTCACTCAGCTGAACGTCGACCTGCTCGGCGAGCAGGGGCCGAGTGCGGAAGTGGAGTTGATTGGCTTGCTCGTGCAAACGTTGGTCGGCTTCGGCCTGACCGAGGAAGATTTCTACGTTCGGCTTAGTGATCGTAACCTATGGATGCTCTACCTGGCGGCCCTTGGCTACGAAGGCGATGCGATCGGCTCCATTTTAGGCGTTGTCGACAAGTGGGAGCGCCTGCCTGAGGAGAAGCTGATTGGCCAACTACAGGAAGTCGCAGGCGAAAAAGCGGCGGAGTTGAAGGCTTCGGTTGATGCTTTTCTTAAGCTCGATTCCGTAGGCGCGATTCGAGACTGCTTTGCCTCGCTCGAAGCGGTTGAGTCAGCTTCGGAAGAGTTGGCTACTCGCTTGGCAGATTGGAATGTGGTGCTCGAGGGGTTGGCGGCAATGGGTTTTGGCGGTTTCATCAAGATCGATTTGAGCATCGTGCGTGGGCTTGCGTATTACACTGGGTTCGTCTTCGAGGCATTCGACAAGAAAGGCGAATTTCGCGCCTTGGCAGGTGGCGGGCGTTACGACGCTCTCGTTAAAAAGATGGGTGGTCCCGATATGCCGGCGGTTGGTTTTGGAATGGGCGATGTCGTCTTGGGCGAGTTGCTCAAAGCTCGTGGAAAAATGCCTGAGTTCATCGATACGGTAGATTTCTTTGCAGTGACAGGCGGTGATGCCGAGAAGCTGGCAGCCCTGTCTGACGTGTCGTTGCTGCGCCAAGCGGGTTATTCCGTCGAGTATCAGCTGAAGTCCCAGGCCTTCGGGAAGCAGTTGAAGTCAGCAGCTTCTTCGGGCGCTCGCTTCTCGTTGATCTACGGTTCCGATGAGCTGGAAAAGGGTGTCGTAAAGTTGCGAAACCTAGCGGATCGCCGCGAACAGGACATTCCGCGCGCCCAACTGCTGGAAGCTGTCCGCGAATTAGTCTAGCATAGCGATTACAAGTCAATGAGGGAGAGAGAGCAAAAAAACGGTTTCAATACTTTGCTGGTATTGGTGTCGGTTTGCGTGCTCTTTTTCTTCCTTTTCGCCCAAGTCGTCACCAAGCAGCTGCTCTTCCGGCCAGGGCCAGCCAGCTACGAAGCGGACGAGTCGATCTTGATGGTAACCTCAGATGACGACACGCAGATCGCCGCCTTTTGGGGGCCGGTGCCGGGAGCTAGTAAAACGGTATTCTATTTCCACGGTAACGGGGAGGACTTGGGACATGTCAGTTTCATCCTGAACAATTATCGGCTACAGGGTGTAAATGTTCTCAGTTTTGACTATCGCGGCTACGGATTGTCTGAAGGTACGCCCAGCGAAAAAAGCTGCTACAAAGACGCAAACGCAGTGCTTGATTATGCAGTGGCAAATCTTGGGGTCAAACCGGAGCGGGTGATCTTGCACGGGCGGTCCCTTGGGGGGGGCGTGGCGATGGAGCTCGCGACGACGCGTGGGGCCATGGGATTGATCATGGAGTCGGCTTTCCTCAGCGCCTACCAAGTCTACTTGCCTTTGACTTGGGTGCCCGGCGACAAGTTCTTCAACGGAAAGAAGGCGTCGAAGCTCGAGTGTCCAACCTTGGTGATCCACGGGAAGAAGGATCGAGTCGTCGATTTTTCGCACGGCGAAGAGATTGCCGCGAACGTTCCGGCGGATCTGCTGAAGACGCTTTGGATTGATGGCGTTGGGCACAACGACCTCGTCAATCGAGCGAGTGCTCAATATTGGGCGTCGATTCGAGGCTTTTTGGCCGGTTTGTAGTCGTAAAGCCCAGGCTTCAGCCCCATTGGGAAAGGGGATTAGAAGCTAACCTATTCTATATTTGCTTTTTGAAAGGCATCACTTTTGATGGGCACTCTTTTTTTCCGATGAAAATCCTAGTAGCAGACAAAATCTCGTCAATTGGAGTCGACTTCCTCAAGCAGCAGGAAGGGTTTGAAGTCGTAGAAGCCTACGGCACCTTCAAGGAAGACTATTCCAAATTCCTCGAGCTCGCTAAGGGCGCGGCCGCAATTATCGTGCGCAGCGATTCCAAGGTTAATCGGGAGGTCTTCGAAGCGGCAGCCCCGTCCTTGAAGGCTGTGGGACGCGCCGGGGTGGGTGTTGACAATATCGACTCCGAAGCGGCGACTGATTTCGGCGTCGTCGTGATGAACACTCCGGGCGGCAACACTATCGCCACCGCGGAGCTCACGTTCACTCACATGCTCTGCGGAGCGCGTCCCGTTGCTCAAGCGGCTCAATCCATGCGCGAAGGTCGTTGGGACCGCAAGATCTACGGTGGCAGCGAGCTCTTCAAGAAGACACTGGGTATCTGCGGTATGGGCCGTATCGGCGCCGAGGTCGCCAAGCGGGCGAAGGCATTTGGTATGACCGTTCTCGCTTACGATCCTTATCTCTCTGCAAGCAAGGCGGAAGCCATGGGCGTGCATCAGGTCGAGCTTGATAAGCTCTTCCGCGAGTCGGACTACATCACCGTTCACATGCCGCTTACCGATGCGACGCGTGGTATGATCAACAAGAAGTCGATCGCAACCATGAAAGACGGTGTCCGTCTCTTCAATTGTGCTCGTGGTGGTATCATCGACGAAGATGCGCTGCTCGAAGCTCTCGAAAGCGGCAAGGTGGCAGCAGCCGGTCTCGACGTCTACACTAGCGAACCACCTGCCGAAGATCATCCTTTTCGTAAGCAGAAGAATCTCAACCTCACGCCTCACCTTGGCGCTTCTACGGAAGAAGCTCAGGAAAGCGTTGGCCTCGAGATCGCTGAAAGCGTTACCAGCGTATTGCGCGGCGGCGGTATTCGCAACGCGATCAACATGCCCTCTCTCGACGAGCAGACGCTCAAGACAGTGGGCCCATACCTCGAGCTTTGCTCCGCACTCGGATCGCTTGTACAGCAGCTCGCTCTCGATAAGGTCGAGAAGGTGAAGATCACTTACTCCGGCAAGGTCGTCGACCTCGATGCAAACTCCCTGACTCGTGGTATCCTCAAGGGATTCCTCAAGGATGTCAGTAGCAACGTGAATTTCGTCAATGCGCTCGTGATCATGGAGCGTCTTGGTATCCAGGTAGACGTTCTCAAGTCTTCCGAAGAAACTGACTACACCGAGCTCATAAAGGTAGAAGCTGTATGCGTGAACGGTGAAAACGTTTCCGCCGAAGGTACCTTGATCGGCAAGGGTAACTCCCCTCGCATCGTTTCCGTAAACGGCCGAGAAGTTGAGGTAGAGCCGCACGGCTGTATGCTGGTTCTCGCAAACAGCGACGAACTCGGTATCGTCGGCAAGGTGGGCAGCATCATCGGCAAGGACGGCGTGAACATTGCCGCCATGTCGCTCAGCCGCAACGAAGTCGGTGGAATCGCTCTCAATATCGCATGTTTGGATAGTGAGCCTAGTGACGCCGCTTTGGCAGAAATCAAGTCCATCGACGCGGTCAAGCAGGCGAAAATCGTCCACTTGTAGTCGATTCATGGATATAGCGAATGTCTATCGATCTGATAGTCGCACTTAGTGCTGCAGGAGCAGGGTACCTTATCGGTTCCCTGCCTTTTGGCTATTTGGTGGCAAAGGCAAACGGCGTTGATATATTTAGCGTCGGCTCCAAAAATCCCGGAGCTACCAACGTGAAGCGCTGCGTCGGCAAGAAGGCGGGAAATATCGTTTTCATGTTGGATGCGGTGAAGGGCTTTACCGCCACTGCTTGGCCTATCCTGCTAGCTGGTGAATCGTTTCACTATGGTTTGGTGGGGCTTGTATTCGCAGTTCTAGGACATTCGTTTTCGCTCTTCACGAAGTTCCGTGGAGGTAAGGGAGTCGCGACTATGCTGGGAGGCGTTGTTGCATTGATGTACGTAGCGGCTTTGGTCGGCGTACTCGTATGGCTCGTCGTATTTTATGCCTCCCGCTATGTGTCGCTGGCATCGATCTGCCTCGCAATTAGTTTGCCGATCACTAACCTCGTCATCGGTTCGCCAGCAACCCTTACTTGGGTATCGCTTGCTCTGGGCTTGCTCGTCGTAGTGCGGCACAAGGATAATATCGTTCGCCTGATTCGAGGCGAAGAAAACAAGTTTGCAAAAAAGTAAATGAGTGACCGCGTAATAAAGGTAGGCCTATGCGGCTTTGGTGTCGTAGGGCAGGGTGTGTTTAATCACCTGCAAAAGCGTGAGGAGGCCTTAAGCGACCGCTTGGGGGCTCGCGTAAAGGTAGCGCGTATCGCTGTTCGTGATACGAGCAAAAAGCGTGATTTCGATTGCGATGCGTCGATGCTGACTACCGACCCGGTATCCATCGCTCAGGATCCAGATATCGATATCGTTTGCGAATTGATGGGTGGGACGACGCTTGCCCTAGAGGTGACGCTCGCCGCCCTGAAGGCTGGCAAGATTGTGGTCTCTGCTAACAAAGCTTTGATCTGCGATCATGGTGAAGCCGTTTTCGCAGCGGCCAAGGAAGGCAATGGACAGTTGCTTTTCGAGGCGAGCGTTGCGGGCGGAATACCCGTTATCAAGGCGATCAAGGACAGCCTCGTCGTCAACCGATTCAATAGTATCTATGGTATTCTGAACGGTACCAGCAATTACATCCTGACGCGCATGACAAACGAAGGCGCAGGGTATCCAGAGATCCTTGCGGAGGCTAAAGCCCTCGGCTACGCGGAAGCCGACGAGTCGTTCGATGTCGACGGTATCGATGCAGCACATAAAGCGGTGGTACTCGCTTACCTCGCATACGGTCGCTGGGTTCCGTTCAAGGACCTCTTGGTCCAAGGGATCGCGGAAGTGACACAAGCCGATATCGCTTTCGCCAAGGAGAATGGATATGCCATCAAACTGCTGGCCGTGATCGATGTAGCCCACGCTTCCGGTAAACTCTACATCTCAATCTTGCCTACTCTTGTATCCAAAAAATATGTACTCGGTAGTGTCGATGGCGTCTTTAACGCGGTTTCCGTGCACGGAGATGTGGTGGGCGAGACTGTGTATATCGGCCCAGGTGCCGGGCGCGATGCGACGGCCAGTGCAGTGATTGCTGATATCGTCGATGCGGCCAGGCTCATCGTTGATGGCGGAGCGGGGCGTTTTATTGATCCTGCCCCACGTGGTGGTGGCAAGATCGAACTGGCGGAACCGGAGGAGATCGAGTCTCGCTACTACGTTCGACTTCAGGTTGTGGACAAGCCAGGCGTCATGGCAGAGGTCACCTCTTTGCTCGCCAAGTACGGCGTAAGTCTTGCCAGCGTTACGCAAAAAGAAGTTGATGAGAGCGCGGCCAGCGCGACCTTGATCGTAACGACTCACACAACTACAGAACAAGCTATTCTCGACGCGGTAAAGGCGCTCGAGGAAAACTCATGCGTGGAAGGCAAGCCTTTCACGATGCCGATCAGTAGCTTCGAAGGCTAGCTGTATTCAACATTTGGAAGCAAAGCGCAATGGCACGTATAGTTAAAAAATTTGGAGGCACTTCTGTCGGCGACGTGGATCGCATCAAGAATGTGGCGAATATCATCAAGCAAGATGTTGAAGAAGGGCATCAGGTCGCGGTGGTGGTGTCGGCTCGTTCTGGCGTGACCAACGAACTCATCGCCCGCGCCCAAGCAATCAACGAACAGCCCAACGATCGTGAGATGGACGTGCTACTCGCAGTGGGAGAGCAGGAGACGATCGCACTGACCGCGATGGCTCTTCATGCCCTCGGAATTGAGGCTATTTCGATGACGGGAGCTCAAGCCGGTATCAAGACTGATCCGTTCCACACCCGGGCCCGCATTGTCAGCATGAGCTGCGAACGGATTGAGACTGCCCTCGAAGGCGGCAGCGTCGTGATTGTAGCAGGCTTCCAAGGGGTGAACGACGAGGGTACTACCACGACTCTTGGTCGCGGTGGCTCCGACTTGTCTGCGATCGCTCTAGCCAGTGGCTTGAAGGCGGACCTTTGCCAAATTTACACAGACGTCGACGGCGTTTACACCGCGGATCCACGCATCGTGCCCAAGGCGAGCAAGATTCAGGAAATCAGCTATGAAGAAATGCTCGAGATGGCGAGTCTCGGCACTAAGGTGATGCAGGCCCGGTCGGTCGAATTCGCCAACAAGTTCAATGTCGTATTCGAAGTACGATCCAGTTTTGACACCTCAATCCCAGGCACAATCGTGAAACAAGAAGTAAGCTCAATGGAAGACGTCGTCGTTCGTGGCGTCGCGCTCGATCGCAACCAGGCCAAGATCATGGTAAGCAATATCCCAGATAAGCCCGGTTCGGCCGCTCAGATTTTCGAGGAGCTCGGCAAGGCGAATGTCTGTGTCGATATGATCGTCCAGAACATCGGCCGAAACGGCGTTGCCAACCTAACCTTTACCGTGACTCGCGAGGACACGAAGCGATCTCTCGCCGCAGTCGAAAAGGTGCTCAACGAATTGGGCGGTGGAGAAGTCGCGGTATTTGGAGAAGTCGTGAAGCTCTCCGTAGTCGGCATCGGCATGCGAAGCCACTCTGGTGTTGCGAGCAAGCTCTTCGCAGCGCTCGCCGACGCGAAGTCGAATATCCAAATTATCAGCACATCCGAAATCAAGATCTCCGTGGTGATCGACGAGGAAGGCGCGGAAGACGCACTTCGCATCGTTCATAGCGCCTTTGGCTTGGACAAAATCGAAGCTTAGTCGCCTGTGAAGTTCGTTAGCACCAGAGGACAGACTGAGCCGCACAGTTTTTCAGAGGCGGTAAAGATAGGGCTCGCTCCGGATAAAGGCTTGTTCGTGCCGGAAAAGATGCCGGACCTGAGCTTGGAGATTCCCACGTGGGAAGGCCTTTCGTATCCGGAATTGTGCTACGAGTTCTTTAAGTATTTCGCTACGGATATTCCGCAAGACGAGCTGAAAGCGTTGGTCGAAAAAGCGTACAGCCGCTTTGACCATAAAGATCATGCTCCGCTCGTGAAGCTAAGCGACAAGCTCTACGTGCAAGAGCTTTTCCATGGTCCGACATTGGCCTTCAAGGATTTTGCTTTGCAACTGCTCGGTTGTTTCTATGAACGTCAGGTTGCTCAGACTGGAGAAAGCATCAACGTATTGGGCGCTACCTCGGGTGACACCGGAGCTGCTGCGATTAGTGGCCTACTGGGGAAGAAGGGCGTTAACATCTTCATTCTCTATCCCGACGGGCGTGTCTCTCCCTTGCAGGAACGGCAGATGACTTGCCTCGAAGAGGAAAACGTTTACCCGCTCTGCATCAAGGGCAGCTTCGACGATGCTCAATCGGCGTTGAAGGACGTTTTTGGCGATAAGGAATTCAGCCAGGAAGTTCATCTTTCCGCCGTCAATTCCATCAACCTCGCCCGTATTTTGGCCCAGTGCGTGTATTATATTTATGCATACCTGCAGTTGCCAGCTGAACGTCGCGAGCGAGTGACTTTCGTAGTGCCAACCGGAAACTTCGGAAACGTGCTCGCTGGTTGGATGGCATCCCGTATGGGCATGATTGTGGACGGTTTCCGAGTAGCGACGAACCAGAACGACATTTTGCACCGTTTCTTCGCTCAAGGCGATTACTCGGTGGGCGACGTCCGTCCTAGCCACGCTCCATCGATGGACATTCAAGTCGCTTCGAACTTCGAGCGATTCTTGTATTTCTCGCTCGGCGGAAATTCGGATATGACTCGCGACATAATGGAGAGCTTCAAGAAGGAGGGCATCTTCCAGGTAGGCGGTATGGCGATTACCGAGTTCATGACGAGTACCCGTATGGACGACGAGGAAATCGCAGAAGCTATTTCAGAAGTGTATCGTGTTTATAACTACACTGCAGATCCGCACACAGCGTGCGGCTTTAAGAATCTCGATGTTTTGGAGACTGCGGTGGTTCTCTCCACGGCGCATCCTGCCAAGTTTCCCGACGTCGTGAAGGAGTGCACTGGTGTCGAGCCGACCCATCCCAGTCTTGAGGCTTTAAAGTCGAAGAAGATTCGCAAGTTCTCGGTCGATCCCGATGAGGCGTCGATCAAAGCCTTCATCCGTTCCAAGCAGTAGCGTTCCCCGTTTTCCTATTCAAAAGGTTTTTATTATGAGCAAGCCAACGATTTTAATGTACGATACGACGTTGCGAGACGGCACCCAAGGCGAGGGCGTCTCCTTTTCTGTGACGGACAAACTCCGAATTACGGAGAAGTTCGACCAGTTCCGTATCGACTATATTGAAGGCGGTTGGCCTGGTTCTAACCCGCGGGACATGGCCTTCTTCGAAGAAGCGAAGAAACTGAAGCTTAAGCATGCGAAGATCGCGGCCTTCGGCTCGACACGCCGTGCGAATTTGAAGGCCGAGGAAGATCCTCAATTGCAGACGTTGATTGATGCGGGAACTCCAGTTGTCACAATCTTTGGAAAGACTTGGCTACTGCACGTCACCGAGGTCATCCGCGTCGCTCCCGAGGAGAACCTAGCGATGATCGAAGACAGCGTGCGTTTTCTGAAGGAGCAAGGGCGCGAGGTCATCTATGATGCAGAACACTTCTACGACGGATACGTTGATAGTCCCGATTACGCGATGAAAACGCTCGAGGCTGCGGTGCGGGGCGGAGCGGACAATCTGACGCTCTGCGATACCAACGGTGGTAAGCTGGTTAGCGAGCTTCAAGAAATCACGACGACAGTGGTCGAGCGTTTCCCGGATGTCGCGGTGGGCGTGCATTGCCACAACGATTCTGGACTTGGCGTAGCTTTATCGCTGGGCGGAGTTGAAGCCGGCGCTACCCTCGTGCAGGGTACTTTCAACGGATACGGCGAGCGTGTTGGTAATGCAAATCTAACGACGATCATACCGAACATCTCGCTGAAAATGGGTCATCCGCTTCATTGCGCAGATCACCTCAAGCGTTTGCGCGAGCTCTCCCTGTTTATTGCCGACCTCGCTAATCTCGAGCACGATGGGAAGGCGCCGTTTGTTGGTCTCTCAGCCTTCACGCACAAAGGTGGAGCTCACGCTGATGCGACGAAGAAGGTTAGCTACAGCTACGAGCACGTGGATCCGACAAAGGTGGGTAATAAGCAGCGCGTTCTTGTATCCGATATGGCAGGACGCAGTAGCTTGTTGATGAAAGCCCAGGAGCTCGGCTTCGACATTGATCGCGATTCTCCTGAAACCAAGATTATCATAGAGAAGCTTAAGGAACTCGAGTTCAACGGCTACGAATTTGAATCAGCTGATGGTTCGCTTCGTTTATTGCTCGATAAGCTGACCAATAAGCATAAGTCGCACTTCGAGTTCGAAGGCTACCGCGTGATCGTGGAAAAACGTTCAACGGATGAATCTCCGATGTCCGAGGCAACGATCAAGGTCAAGGTCGACGGCGAACCGCGCTACGTGGTGGCAGAAGATCCAGGACCTGTTGGAGCTCTCGACAAAGCTTTGAGGGTAGCGCTCAGCGATGCGTTTCCGAAGCTCAAGGATGTGGTGCTCAAGGACTACAAAGTTCGTATCTTGGACTCCAAGGAGGGCGCTGAGGCGAAGACCCGAGTTCTCGTAGAGTCGAGCGACGGAAACGAGATTTGGGGCACCGTGGGAGCTTCAAACAACATTATCGAAGCTAGCTGGCAGGCGATCCGTGACGCGATAGACTACAAGATCCTGCTCGACGACTCTAAGGCTTAGTTACGATCGGACAGTTTGAGCGGAGGGTGGCCTGCTTTTCCGGCCGCCTTTTTAGAGGCGTAGTTGTCGTCGAATAGAGGACCTTCTAGATAAAGCGCTTTGAGGCTTGGTGCTGTATCTGCTGTAGGGCTTAGACCTTTTTAATCCAGCTTGATCTTATTCGTAGTCTATTCGGCTGACATAGTGACGTTTTCTTGCGATTCGAGCTTCCCCCGTTGAGCGAAGGTGGCTAGCGATATTAGAGTTAGGTCGAGGTCCAATCACCCGCCTCTCTTATCCGTAGAGTGCTGATTCAGGCGGGTGTCTCTATTCTGCGATTTTTGTCGAAGCAGGGCGCTGAATGTGTTTTACAAAAAACAATTATTTCAATTACTATTTATAAAATCCCGTTGTATTTGCAGGGTTCTGACCTCCAAACCCTGACAATTGCCTGATCGAAACGAAGTATTCCAAACGTGTTTGGCTGTTCCGGCCCTTTACTTTCCCGAATGAATAACGTGTACATTGTCGATGGCCAGAAGGCTGTCTGCCAAATGCTTGCCGAGAGTTTGAAAACTCGGGGCTATGACGTATCAGGATCCTCTGACAAAATCGAGGGGGTGGTTGATGAAATCGTGGAGCTGAAGCCCATGATGGTGATTCTTGAAATGAACCTGCCAGACGGAGCAGGTGCCGACTTGATCGCGAAGGTTCGTACACGTCTACCTCAGGTCCGCTTTCTCGTGTTTTCGGACAACAAATTGAGCGAGAACATCAAGGCCTGTTTGCAGGCAGGGGCCCACGGCTTCGTCGAGAAATCGGTGGACTTTAGTATGTTCATGAATGCGGTGAGAATCGTCGACGAAGGCGGTTGCTTCTTTGGCTTCAATATTACGGAAGTGTTGCGCTCGGTCGTTAGCGACAAGCGCAAGTCAAATGAGTACAATGACAATTTGACGCTTCGCGAACGTGAGGTCCTCCAACTGATTGCCAAGGGCAACAGCAACAAAGATATCGCTGGCAAATTAGAATTGAGTGTCAAAACGGTGGATAACCATCGTTGCAGCATGATGCGCAAGCTGGACTTGCACAACGTGGCATCCATTACGAGGTACGCGATCGAGAATCGCCTGATCTCGATCAATTTCGTAGATTGAGGCCCCGTCTGCTTAGTCGTTCTGCTGAGCTTGAACCGCTGTGAGCGCAATGGTGTAGACGATATCGTCAACGAGCGCTCCACGAGACAGGTCGTTGACGGGCTTCCGCAAGCCTTGAAGCATGGGACCGATTGAGATCACGTTGGCAGAACGCTGTACCGCCTTGTACGTTGTGTTGCCAGTATTGAGGTCTGGAAAAATGAAAACGTTGGCCTTGCCTGCTACAGGACTGTCAGGGGCTTTGGTGCGTGCGACATCTGCGATTGCTGCAGCATCATACTGTAGCGGGCCATCGATGATGATGTCGGGGCGAGCTTCTTTTACGAGCCGAGTTGCTTCAACGACCTTGTCGACGTCCGCTCCGAAACCGGAGCCTAATGTGCTGTAGCTGATCATGGCCACAAGCGGCTCGATGCCGAACGCCCTTGCGGAATCAGCGCTTTGGATTGCGATATCGGCGAGTTCTTCCGCGTTCGGGTCGGGATTGATGGCGCAGTCACCGTAGACGAGTACTTGATCGGGTAAGCACATGAAGAAAACGGAGGATGCGATCTTTGCGCCTGGCCGTGTTTTGATCAATTGCATCGCTGGACGGACCGTATTTGCAGATGAATGTACCGCACCGGAGACGAGGCCGTCGACTTCGTCGTTTTGCAGCATCATGGTGCCGAGCACGACATTGTCGCTGAGGTGATCTCGAGCGATTTTTTCGGTCATGTTTTTATGGCGCCTAATTTCGACGAGTGGAGATACGTAGCGTTCGCGAATCACGTCGGGATTCACGATTTCCAAGCCGCTTGGCAAGGTAAGCCCCATGGCGTCCGCCTTCAGCTGAATGGCATAGGGGTTACCGAGCAAAACGCATTTGGCTATCCCGCGTTCAGTGCACGTGACGGCAGCCTGCATGGTTCGTGGCTCGTCGCCTTCTGGCAGTATGATGCGCTTTGGCTTCTGGCGGGCGTTTCGCGTTAGCATATGGCGAAAGGCTGGCGGGGAAAGCTGGCGTTTCATCTGGGAGGACAGCGTATTGCGAATCCAACTACTGCTGATGCTGATCGCAACTGTCTCCATCGCTTGGTTGATGCGATCATAGTCGTCTGGAGCTATCTCCAGGTTCATGTCATAGAGCGCTCGAGCAGTATCAAAGGAGGTTTTGCCAACCCGCATGACAGGTAGGCCGCTTTTCCAGGCGATCTGGCAGAGTTTGACGATTCGTTCATCGGGGCGTTGATCACTCGTCAGCACGAGTCCTGCCAATCGCGTCCCGTTGAGAGAAGCCATGCTGGCGGCAAGAATGATGTCGCTACGATCAGAGGGTGTCACGAGTAGGTTCCCTGTTCTCAAGGTGTGGAGCATATTCGGTACGTTTCGTGCGAGCAACTCGATATTGAATACACGGCGATTCGCCATGTCGCCCTCGTTGAGAACCTCCGCTTTGACGAGTTTCGCGACATCGGAAACGCGGGGCGCAAGCAGCTTTTCGTCCCGAGGGATCATGCCGATTAGCTCAAGGTCCTCGTTCTTAAAGACTGGACAATTGTCTATAATGAACTGCTTGAGCGGTTCCATCCCTATGCCGTCGAAGTTGATGCTTTCGCGAGCTGCGTCGATATCTGCCTTGTTGATCACGACCCCGGCCACGCGTCCTTTGAAGTCGGATACGGAAAGCTCCAGTTCTTTATTCAAGTGGTCGAGGCTGCGCGACCCAAGGCTGGTTACGAGGATCTGCTGAGAGGAGAGCGTTTGGGCAAGCTTCGAATTAAGGCGCGCTCCCATGGGAAAGCGCTCGGTCTGAATTAGTCCTTCGACGATCAGAACGTCGCAGTTTTTCGCAGCTTCCTCGTAGCGTTGGATGATGTTTTCCAAAAGCAGCTCGACGTGCTCTTCGCTCACGAGCTGCTTGGCCTCGGACATGGAGATGGGGTCCGGAGGGGTAAGCGAGGTAACGGCTCGAATGAAGCTAGTCGAGCGGTCGCCCTCTTCGTCTGGAGTAACGGGCTGGGCGATGGGTTTGAAGAAACCGACTCTTACGCCCTGGCGCTCAAGAGCTCGTACGAGCCCGATGGATACAGTCGAGAGGCCTACTTTGGCTCCCGTCGGTACGGTTAGGAAAACGTGTTTCATTTTATTGGTTCCCGACAAGTTGTTCGGTCTCCCTAGCTATCATGAGTTCTTCGTTGGTCGGTATCACGATCGCTTTGGTAGGAGAGTTTTCTTGTGAAATGATTCCGTTGCGGCCTTTACCTGCGTTCGAATTCGCTTCCGAGTCGATTTTGATGCCAAGGTGCTCAAGGCGGGCTAGTGTTTCGGCCCTCGTCTTGGCATCATTCTCGCCGATGCCGCCCGTAAAGACTAGGGCATCGCATTTGGTGAGCGTAGCTCGCAGGCCTGCTATGCTTTTGGCGAGTCGGCGGGTAAAGATTGCAACAGCTCTTTGGGCTGCTTCGCTACCTTCTGCCGAAGCTTGGCGTAGGGAGCGCATATCGTTAGAGAAGCCGGAAAGACCGAATAGGCCGCTTTTCTTGTTCAAAGTCGTATCGATTTCCTCGATACTCATGCCCAGGGAGCGGTGTAGGTGGAAGATGATGCCGGGATCTATGTCTCCGCTGCGGGTCCCCATTACCAGTCCTTCCAGTGGGGTAAGGCCCATCGTTGTGTCTATGCAGGCTCCGTTTTCAATGGCAGCAGCGCTGCAACCGTTGCCGAGGTGCGCTGTGATGATGCTGGTTTTCTCGAGCGGCTTGCCAAGGATGCGAGCGGCTTCAGCGGTGACGTACTTATGACTGGAACCGTGAAAACCGTAGCGCCGAATTCCGTGCTTAACGTAGAGTTCGATAGGAATCGAGTAGAGGTACGCTTCGGGTGCAATCGTCTGATGAAAGGCGGTGTCGAAGACTCCGACTTGAGGCAGATCCGGGAAATGGTGCTTGGACGACTCGATACCGAGAAGGTTAGCTGGATTATGGAGAGGGGCAAGTGAGGAACATGATTTCACAGCATCGAGAGCCGCTTGATCCATTAGGCATGCCGATGTAAAGTGTTCACCGCCATGCACGACACGATGGCCTACCGCTTCAATTTTTAGCTGTAGTTCGTCGGAAGCGAGAAAGTCAGCGAGGGTGTCGAGAGAAGCCTCGTGTTCTGAGTTAGAGGGCAGAGTCCCATATTTCGCTTCTGGAATGAGGCTGCTCTCGAGCTTGTAGCTCGGGGCAGCGGATCCAAGTTTGTCGAAAAGTCCGCGGGCGAGGTCCTTGCCCGTTTGGGTGTCGATGACAGAAAATTTTAGGGAGGAACTCCCACAGTTTATGACCAGTATGTTCATTAGCTGACTGCATTTTGCGAATCAGCCTGATGATATCAACTAATCAGTCTGCCATGACAAACTCTAATTAAAGAAAGCTTAGTAATTAATTATGAAAACGGTCCCAGAGGGGACGGGAACTAGAGCACGCTCAATGTCGCAAGCGTATGATGCGCAGGGTACTCATGACGCGTATGATCGGGTAGGTGAGATCGAGCTCGAACCAACGCTGTGCGAAGTTGGCCCGCCTGGGGTAGCGGTGATGGTTATTCTGGAAGCACTCGCCCACGAAGAATAGATCCCAGACGAAGGTGTTGCGGGAATGGTCGCCATTGTTGTAGTTGGAGTAGCCGTACTTATGGCCGCACCAATTGACGAAAGCTCCATGCACGGGTCCCATCAGGAAATGGACGGGCAGCAGGGCGTACCAAAACGGATTGGGAGCGAATGCGACATAGAAGGCCGTGTAGCCGAGACAAAAGGCGATGCGGGTGAACCAGCTATCGCCGACTTTGTCGACAATGGGCCAAGCGGGGTAGTCCTTGATCGCTACGTCTGGACGATTGTCGTAATCGCCAGCGAGGATGCCCTGATATACATCCTTAGTGTTCACCATCATCGATACGACATCCTCAAAGAAGTGGGGCGAATGTGGGTCCTCTTCGGTATCGCTGTGCTTGTGGTGCTCCATGTGAAGGATGGCGTAGGCCCTCGGGTTAAGGTAGCTGGCTCCTTGAGTGATCCACGTGAAGAGGTAGAAGAAGCGGTACCAAAACGGGCTCATGTGAAACATCCCGTGCGCAGCGTAACGATGCAGGAAAAAGCTCTGCGCAAAAACGGATAGATACCAGTGTAGCAAGAAAAAGGTGATGATGGGCCACATGACTCGGTGAACGAACAGGATTGTCTTTAGATTGGGCTATTCAGTTTCAAAAAGGTAGTGAGAGACTCCCCATTCCTCTCCCCTGCGATAGCCGAATAGTTCGGCGCAGGAAAGCATGAAGATGCGCCAGCGATTTTCCCAAACGCGGGCTTCCTCCTTGCCGTAGATTTTCTCCATGGCTTCCCGAGTTCGAGCTTTGTCTCTGTCCAAATTCTGAAACCATGCTTCAGCGGTTTTTTGGTAATGCATCCCGTTGAGCTGCCATTGCTCTGCTAGCTTGAAAGGGGCGCAGACGCGAGGGAGCAAGTCGTGCGAGGGCATGATTCCACCGGTGAAAAAGTGTCGGGCCATCCAGTCGTCGGAATCTTTGTCTTCGAAAAGGTAGGCGATCTTCTTGTGCGAAAAGACGTGAATGAACATCTTTGCCTTCGGATTGAGCCACAAGTGGATGCGTGTGAAAAGTTGCTGGTAGTTTCGCATGTGCTCGAACATTTCGACGGAAACGACTCGGTCAAATCGCTCTTCGGTTTCGAATGCGTTCATGTCTGCCGTGATCACTCGCAGATTGCTTAGACCGCGTTTCTTGGCTTCACCGACGATGTACCTTCTTTGTCCGGATGAATTGGATACGGAAACGATCTGGGAATCCGGGTAGTTTTCGGCCGCCCATAGCGAGAAAGACCCCCATCCGCAGCCAAGCTCTAGGATGCGCTGACCGTTTTCTAGCTGAGCTCGCTCACAGATTTGGCGCAGAGAAGCGATCTCAGCCTCGTCGAGAGTATTGACTCCCTCTGGCCAGTAGCAGCAGCTGTATTTGAGTCGTGCTCCAAGTGCGATCTTGTAGAAGTCGGCCGGCACCTCGTAGTGCTGCTCATTTGCAGCATCTGTGTCCACTGCTAGAGGGCTGGATTTGAGCTGGCTGATGAGGCTTTCCTTCTTGTCCAGGAAGTTAACTGTTTCGTCCTCAAGGCGTTTCTTTACTAAGCTGCGAATTCCGTAGCGAACCAGCCAAGTGGGGAGATAGCCGTTTTCTGCGAGTGCGATTGTATTCATGGTTTGGATATACTGTAAATTAGTGGTTTGCTCCTTCGAGGAGTTGGCTGCCGTACCGCTGGCCCAAGCCTGACGTGTCCGAAAATTCGGATTGTTCGAAGCGGTAGGATTCGCAGTTCATGCGACCGAAGACCACTTGCGCTAGATTAATGTGCCGTTCCCTGAAGCCCGCTATGCAATAGTCGAAGTAGAGACGCCACTTTCGATGAAAGGGTTCGGGAAAGCCAAGTGCCTCGATGTGGGGCCAGCTCTCTTCGAAACGATCTCTCCACAGTTCAAGTGTACGCGCGTAGTGTAGGCCAAACGTTTCCATGTGGTAGAGGTTGAGGTTGGCATTTTGCTTGGCCTCGAAAAGCGAGCCCACTGAAGGGAGGTGAGAACCGGGGAAAATGTGTTTTCTGATAAAATCCGATGTTTTGCAGTATCCCTTATATCGGTGGTCTGCGGACATGATTATTTGAATACAACTGAGTCCGTCGGGTTTGAGCAATTGGTCGATAGAGGAAAAGTAGCTTGGCAGGTGCTCGTGGCCCACGGCTTCGATCATCTCGATAGACGCGACTTTATCGAACTGACCCTGCATGTCCCGATAGTCGATTTGCTTGATGTGTACTTTGTCCGCTAGCCCTGCTCGACGCGCCCGTTCAACAGCGTAGTCGTATTGACTAGGGGAGAGAGTGATCCCAGTGACCGAGCAGCCGTAGTTTTCTGCAGCATACACGGCGAAGCCACCCCAGCCACAGCCAATCTCCAGCACGCTATCTCTGGGCTCGAGCGAAAGTTTGCGGCAGATACGATCGTACTTTTCGTGCTGCGCTTCTTCCAGTGTCTCTTCGCCTGTACGAAAGTAGGCGGAGGAGTAAGTCATGCTAGCGTCGAGGAAGAGCTCGTAGAAGTCATTGCCAAGGTCGTAGTGGGCTTCGATATTCCGCTTGCTTCCGGTTTTCGTATTTGAGTTCTTTCGGTGGAGGAAACGTTCTTGAAGACTCGCGAGACGAGATATCATGGGCATCGCCCATTCGAAACGGTCGCTCATGAGTACGTCCTTGTTTTTGATGAACCAGCCGAGCATTGCCGCCGGATTCGGAGAGTCCCACTCGCCTTCGATGTAACTTTCGCCCAATCCGATATCACCTTTCAGGGCAACTCTTTGGAAAAAATTGGCATCGTGCACCACGAGGTCTACCGGCTCTTGGTCCTCGGCGCCGCCGTACACGTGGGTTTCCCCGCTGGGGAGCTGGAGCCGCAAGCAGCCACGGTTGGCCTTCTCGAAGAAGCTCAGGATTAGGTCTTGGATTTTCATGGATTCTAGCTTCCTATTGGGAGTGTTTCGGTTTTGGCTTTAGGTATGGACGCGTTTCAGTCTGCTGGTCCGGCCTATGGGATTTCTTGAAGTGGGGCACTTTCTTAAGGGAGAGAATCAACGCCTGCCAATGGATGGAGAACATGACGCCCAGAGTCAGGAAGGGGAATCGCAAGGTGTAGGCGAGAAGCTTTGTATTTGTGATAGGGATACGTACACCTGTTAAGGAACTGAAAAAAAAGGTGCCCTGGGTGTCGTTCTCTGTGATGGAAAGCTTGAGTCGTTCGCTAGGTTTCTGGAGATCGAAGTTCAGTTTTGTATCCAAATCCGAAAAGGGCGATATGTAGAACAGTTTCTCGTGCGATTGTTTGAGACGATTTTCTTTGTTAGTGAACTGATCCACGAGGTAGAGCTTTTGCTCATTAAAGGTGTTCGCGACTTCGGCGACGCATGAAAGCAGGGACCCTTCTGGCGAGTAGACGAAGTAGAATGACACCGGATTGAAAACGTAGCCCCAAGTGCGTAAGTTTGTGACGAGCTCGATACGGCCGATGGCGGCGTTCATGCCTTTCGTCCGGAGAAAGGCGACAACGTTCTCTTTGATGCTTGCTTCGCCCTGATCGAGGTGGTCCCGGTCGTGCAGCGCGTAGAGGTTGAGTGCGTTCAGGCCGAAAAGCTTGAGCGAATTCTCGAGGGTCTGGAGCTCGTCGAGGTCGATACAGAACACGAAGGTAGAGTAGGCAAAGCGGTGTTGCTTCGGTCTTTCTCGCTTGTGGGCGACTCTGCATCTGTAGAGGCACGAATTCATGATAACGGATCGTGCCCGTCGTTTAGTTGAGTGCAGAGGTTGAGGGCGGAGGTAAATGCGTCCTCGTGAAAGCCGTAGCGGAAGTAGCTTCCGCAAAAATAGATCGGACCGTTGGTGTTGAGTTCCGGTAAGGAGGGTTGAGCGTTGATGGCTGCTGTATCGAAACGCGGATGCTCGTAAGTGCATCGCCAATGGGTGAGATCTTCAGCAATGCGCCCTAGGTAGTCGACACTGACGAAGTAATCCTTTCGCTCGGAAACGTTTTGAAGATTATTCATCCAGTAGTGTGTCGATCCGGTCAACTTGGATTCAATAGATTCGTATCGATAGTTCCATGACGCCCAGGCTCGCTTGCGTTTCGGCATCACGCTGGGATCTGAGTGTAGCACCACTGGATTGATGTTGTACTGAAAGCAGGAAAGTAAATTCCTTTCGCGATCTGTAGGTCGCTCAAGAAGGCGGAGAGCCTGATCAGCGTGGGTAGCCACGATGACCTCGTCAAAATCGCCAATCTGTCCTCGCGTATTCACAATGCGGACACCGTTATCTTGTCGACGAACTTGAGCGACGCCAGCGTCCGTATTTATGCTGGATCCGATCTCAGCGAGTAACTTCTCCTTGTATTGCTGACTTCCTCCTTTGAGGGTCTTCCATTGGAACTGGTCGCCGAAGCCGAGCATTCCATGATTTGCCAGAAAGCGCAGGAGGGTCACGGCAGGATAGTCTCGCATCTTGTCCGTGGGGGTGGACCATATCGCAGCTGTCATCGGCAGGAGGAATTTCTCAATTGCCAATGAGTTTATTTCATACTGCTTGATGAAGTCAGTGAGCGTGAGCTTCGCGTTCTTTTCGGTAGCGAGGAAGGCGTTACCCACTTCGAATAATTTTTTCATCCCCAGCAACAGTTTGTAGCGTTGAGGGCTCAACGCGCTGGAAATGCTGGGGAAGAAGGTGGTCAGGTTTGTATAGCTCGTTTCAAAGTCGTTCTCAGCGTCGTTGACGCTGAATGACATGGAAGTATCCGTGGAAGCGATACCGAGGTGGTTGAAGAAGCGAATGAGGTTCGGGTAGGTCTTGTCGTTATATACCATAAAACCGGTATCGACTGGAACCCTTCGTGTTCCTTCGTCCAAGAAAACCGTGTTGGTGTGACCACCGACATAGTCATTCTTTTCGAAAACGGTTATTCGGTAGCGGTTTCGCAGGAAGTAGGCACAGGCCATTCCGGCGATACCTGTACCGATGATGGCCAGGGATCTCATTGATATAGTGGTGAGTGGATCGCGAGCAGGTTTCGTGAGTCGCAATAGGCTCGTCAGGCAACTAGCTTTGCGGGATGTCTATTCCATCTTCCTTGCAAAGCCGGATCAGGGCGAGCTCCATTATGCGTCTAGCCTTGGCCGTCTCTGTGTACAGGTATTCGTGAATCTCTTTGTCCTTGTCAGTGGCATTGAGGCATTGGTTGCTGTAGTCCTCGAAAGCCCCCAAGCTGGTGATGATGGAGCTTACATGGCGAGGGCACTCGCACTCGAGTTCCGGCAAGGAGTTGGCGATCTCGGAAAGTTGCCGTTCGCTGAACAAGCGTGGAGGTGGCTCGTTGATCATAGCTGCTCGGGCCCGTGGGTGCGAGATACTAGGCATCAAGCTGTAAAGGTAGCGCTCGAGCATGATGCTGTTGATCGGCCAACGGAGCAAATGAACCTGCGCTTTAGCGAGATCCTTAAGGAGCGCTCGCGGCATAAAGTCGAAAATCAGGACGACGGTGATCTCTGGATTCTTTTTCGCGAAATCAAGGATCGCGGCCTTTTCCACAGGGTTGGGCCCTTGGCTGTCAATCAGGGCGATGCTTATGTTGTGGTGGCCAGCGGCGTGTTCCGCGAGGCTCTCCACTGACTCGAATTTTTTGGAGTTCCAGAAAAGCGGAGTAGCGGCTGAGAGTCGGACGCTGTTCGTTGGTGTCACGAAGCCAGCTTCCAGGTCGGTGAGGGAGGGTATATCGTTGGCGTAGGAGCTTTCGCTGGTGGACTTCAGCTCTGCCAGTCGCTTCTGCAGGGTTTCCGTGTCTAGGCGCGCAATTTGGCCAATGGAATCGCCGAGGTCGATGAGCGATTTGAGCGATATGAGGCGTCTGAGGTCGTCACTGCTCAGGATTCGTTCTCCAGAATCAGTTTCGATCGATGCCGTGAAATAGTCGCGTCGCATCCAGGTGCGGATTGTGTTCGGGGAAATGCCCGCCATCTTAGCAGCGGTGCCGATTTTGTAGCCAGAGGGTGCGTCGGTTTCTTGGATCATGAGTGAACTTAAAACGATGGTTCGTTATTGTTTCAATACAAAACTGAACAAAGCGTGAACAATCTTTAACGTGCTTCTTTTCGGGAACTGAATGCTTCAGAAGGTCCCTCTGATTCCCACAGACGGTTTTTCGTAGTTCAACTCCCTTTCAACCCGCCAAATGAGGCGCTTCAGTGGGTGATACGCTCAAGTAGCTGCCATGGATCCCAGCGGGCGAACGCATATTGCTGAAATGGCAAAGCCGCTTCCATGGTTCTCGGAGGCGGCCTTAGTTATGGTGAAGCAGTTTCGCGAGCCCCAGTCGAGGCGCGGATCAAGACGCCAGAACCGCTTGAGATTTGAGCTCGGCCTTGAGGGGGTTTTCCTCTGGGATAGGCATCATTTTGGCTGCTACCAGCGTGGTGGAAGGGCTTGTCTCCTTGCCTCGTCGGAAAGTCTTGATTTGACCCACGGCCATATCGACGGCGCGTCTCCCGTTTTCGCGGTGGTCTTGGTGAATGCCACCATGGCGAGCAGTGGTTTCGTCTGCGTCGAGCGAGATGAAGCGACAATCCTGGCCTTCTTCGTTCAGCTTGCGGGCTACGACCTCTATATTGTTCCAATTGCTGATGAGGGCCTGAAGCTTGTTTTCTCGCGCCCATTCCAAGGTCGCTGGAATAACGTCCTCTTTGTATTCCGCTCCGTGCTGGAAATAAAAGGGCGGTATCCAGTTTTCGGGGGCAATCTGGCGGCGGTGCGTATGGAACCCAGCAGCAAAGGTAAAGCGCTTGTGGATTTCCTCAAATTCCGAAACTGCCAAACCGAATCGCTCGACGCCAACCCGGCGTAGTTCCGATACGACCTGGCCGACCGCATCTATCTGATCGCAAAGGACCGAGTCAAAAGGCAGCGCCTCGGGTAGCGGGTTGACTTTGATGCAGGAGAACAAGTCCCAATCGAGCTCGAAGGGCTCCTCGTGGTAGTCGAAGGCGCCGAAGATAACTCCCTGAATGCCGCGAGCCTTGAGGACGCGATTGAGCGATTTGCTGTCCTTGTACTCCTTGCCTAGCCAAAAGATATCGAGTTTGTAGCCCAGTTCATTGGCCCTCTCCTTCGCCCCTTCCATCAGGAGGCGGTGCACGTGCAGCCCGCTCGACCGGAGGTCGTCTTTGACATTGATTATCCAAGCTATGACCTGCTCGCTCGGTTGATTCTTGGTCGCTTGGCGATAAGCCACCAAGGCAGAGAGGGCGGGATCGGGTCGGTACCCCATTTCGTTGGCAAGCTTTTGGATTCGATCGCGTGTCTTCTGCGGAAGGCTAGGATGGTTGCGCAGTGCGAGCGAAACGGTTGTCTGGTGGACGCCGGCGACTTTGGCTACGTCCTTCATCAGTACACGTGGTTTATCCATGGCGATAAATGGGGGGCGGGGGTTGATCGTTCGAGGCAGCTTGCACACGCGTATAGCGATTACGCTTTAGAGAGAGTAACAGGTCTACGAGGCGAGCAAGCACAAGTATGCAGGAATCTGGACTCTTGCTATGGCGCACTCTAAACAAGGCCTCCGAGGGCTTACCCTTTCTCGAAATACTTGCTCTCGAGTTCGGCTTGAGAGATTAGGGGAAACTATCTTCGATAACCGCCTCGGAGTCCGCCCCACCACGTCTGGAAAGCCCACTTGAGGTCCTCCAGCATCAGGTAAACGCAGGGGACCAAGAAGAGTGTGATGAAAGTGGCGAAGGCGACGCCGAACGCGAGCGAAGTGGCCATGGGTATGAGGAACTGAGCTTGCAGACTGGTTTCATGCAAGATGGGGACGAGTCCGACAAAGGTGGTAACGGAGGTCAGGAGAATCGCTCGGAAACGTTGCATGCCTCCGATGCGAACGGCTTCGAAGAGGCTCATTCCGTCGGCCCTCAGGCTATTTATTCTTTCCACGAGGACGAGCGAGTCGTTCACCACCACACCGGCCATCGCGATCATGCCGATGAAAGATAGAAGGCTGAGGTCTTGGAAGCCGTAGAGGTGACCGACGATGGCGCCCGCAACTCCGAAAGGTATCACGGCGATAACGATGATGGGTTGGATGTAGCTCTTAAACGGAATAGCCAACAGCATATAAATCAGCACGAGCACGATGAGCGAACCGCCGACGAGGGCTGGCCCAGACTCTGCGAAGTCCTTGGCCTCGCCACCCATGGCGGGAGTTACGCTCGGGTATTTGCTTAGCACTTCAGGAAGTATCTTTCCGTATACCTCGCTTTTGATTTCGTTGGTAGTGATCGTTCCTTTATCCGCTTCCGCTTGCACGTTTACGATTCGTTTGCGGTCGAGACGCGTGATGGACGGGTAGCCGGTTCCCATCTCGATATCCGCCACTTCCTGAATCGGCACACGAGCCCCGCTGGGGCTGACGATACGCATATTCTCCAAGTCTCCTAGCGACTCCCTTTCAGATCGAGGGTAGCGGACCATTATCTTCACGTCTTCCTTGTCGCGTTGCACGCGCTGAATCTCGGCGCCGTAAAATGCGTTGCGGACCTGTCGACCGAGGTCTGCCGCATTGAGCCCGAGGGCTCGGGCATTGTCCTTCAAGCGTATCTTAAGTTCGCGTTTTCCTTCGGAGTAGGTGTCTCGAATATCGTAGAGCCCATTTACCTCCTTTAGTCTCTCTTGGATCTCGAGAGAGGCAGCTTTGAGCTTTGTAAAGTCGCGCCCGGTAAGCTGGATGTCCACTGGCAATCCGACCGGACCGCTGGCGTTCGATTGGAAATTAAGCCGTTTCGCTCCAGGAATCTGGCCAACTTTTTGTCTCCATCGATCGACTACATCGTCAGCATTGGAGTCGCTGACTTCGCTCTTCGCAAGCTCCAGCACGATTTGGGCTACGTTGCTGCCCGAGGCGCCGCCGCCGCCTCCACCCGGTCCCCCAGGGTTGCTCGATGCACCGAGGCTTACCAGCTTGTTCTTAACGGGATCGGTGAGGCCGGCTTCGATGTCGTCGCGGCGGATATCTTCCAAGGCTTTTTCGATGCGGTCTAGGGCCTTCTGGGTTTCCGCGACCGGAGTTCCTTCGATCATAGTCAGCCCCGTGAAGATGTAGTCGGAAGGCACGCTGGGGAAAAAGACAAAGCGGATAGCCCCCGAAATGGGTAGGGCGACAGAGGCCACGAAAAACAAGCTGAAGATGGTAAACGTGTACCAACGCCACTTGATCGCTCGCTTAAGCCAAGGCTGGTAGTTTCGCTCGATGAACCGTTCCAGCCCGTCCGAGAAACGTCGCTGCAGGCGCGAGAAGGCGTTGAGTTGGTCGCGGTCGTGCTTGTCGCCGACATTGCAGAGGGATAAGTGGTAGGGCAGGACCAGCTTGCTTTGGACGAGCGAGAAGCCGAGAGTGGGGATTACGACGAAAGGGATTACGCCCATGAACTTGCCCGCCATTCCTGGTAGTAGAAAAATGGGTACGAAGGCAACCATGGTCGTCAGAACGGCAAAGGTAACGGGAGTAGAAACCTTGTGAGTGCCAGCAACGGCGCTCTGAACGCCGGGCCCCTTTTTTTGGAATTCTGTGAAGACGCTTTCTCCTACCACGATGGCATCGTCCACGACGATACCCAACACGAGGATGAAGGCGAAGAGCGAAAGCAGATTGACTGTGATGCCGACAAAAGGACCGATCGCCAAAGTTGCCAAGAAGCTTACGGGGATGCCGATCGCTACGAAGAAGGCCAGGGAGGGGCGCAGGAAAATTGTCAGGGAAATCAACACGAGTCCAAATCCGATTGCTCCGTTTTCCAAAAGCATATCGATACGCCCGCGCAGGTAGAAGGAGGAGTCGCTCCACGCTTCCAAGGTCACTCCATCCGGTATCCAGGACGACCCCGCCTTTTCCACATAGTCATAGACCGATTCTGAGATTTCGAGCGGATTCTCATCGCCTACCTCGCGAATGAGGATGGTAGCGGCCGGTTTCCCGTTGAAGTAACTCGCGGTGTCGTTGTCGACGAGACCGTCGTCCACGGTTGCTATATCCTTAACGTAAACGCGAGAGCCGTCTGGTTTGGTCAGCAATACGATGTTTTCGAAGTCGAATGCATCGTAGGCCTGTTCCTTCGTGCGCAGTTGGATTTCCCCGCCGTCGGCTTTGATCATGCCTCCGGGAAGGTCGAGCGAGTTTGCTCGCACGGCTGCGACCACCTGTTCGAACGTTAAGTTATAGCTTCGCAGGGCATTTTCGGTAACATCGATAGAGAGTTCGTAGGCTCGCACCCCTTCCATGGATACTTGGCTGATTCCCGAGATTTCCGTTAGCTCGTCACGCACCCGCTGGGCGATTTTTTTGATCTCGATCTCGCTGGTGTCGCCGAATACGGAGATGCGGATTACGTCTTTCGGTATCAGGATTTCCTCAACAATGGGTCGTTCCGTATTGGCCGGAAAACTAGGTATGGCGTCGACTCTCGTTTTTATGTCATCCTTTAGTTTGGATACCGAGTAGCCTTTATTAACTGTGACTGTCACGGAGCCGTATCCTTCGGATGCGACTGAGTTAATTTCCTTTATCCCATTGACGCCTTGCAAGGCCTCTTCGATGCGGATGATTACCAGCTCCTCGACCTCCTCTGGCGAAGCGCCCAGGAATGGAACGCGCACGGCGACCATATCGAGCGAGAACTCTGGGAAGAGTTCCGTCTTGGCAGTGAAAGCGGAAGCGAGCCCGCCAATCACTAGGATCAGCATCAATAAATTAGCCGCTACGCCGTTTCTTGTGAACCAAGCAATCATTCGTATGTAGGGGTTGAGCGCTTACAGTTCGCTGTCCGATTGAAGCTCTGATTCAATCTCTGCTGGGTTCGGTTCCGGGTCGCCCTCGATTCGAACTTCCATCCCGTTGACCACGTATTGCAGCGGTGTGAGGCAAACGAGTTCGCCAGCTTCCAAGCCTTCGCGGATAATGACGCTCTCTCGCTTTTTCTGGAATGGCTGTATTTCTCTAATCTCCAGTTTCCTGTCCTCCGTGACGACGTAAAGCGAATCGTTCTCGCGCAAGGTTTGGCGGGGCAAGATGAACGATTGCTGGATAGTCTCGCCCATGATCTCCGCTCTGACAAAGGAGCCTACCTTTAGGGGAGGCCGATTTGAATCACCGGCTCGTTCGTAAGGGTTTTCGATTTGGGCAACTAAATACAACAGGCGTGTTTGCGGATCTACTGATCCTTCCGACCTGTCGATTACGCCTTCCCAATCGTAGTCAACTCCACCGTAGGTGGCAGTAATCGTGACCTTCGGCTTTTCTCCATTAGTGGTACCGTCGGCGTAGGTTTCCGGCAAGGATATGAGGCGTGTTTCCTCGAGGCTGATGCCAAGTCGCACTTCGGCGGTATCCACTGAGTAAATACTCGCTATCTGGCTGGTGCGGGCATTTACGAATTGGCCTAAGTCGACGAATTTCGTTTGCACGCGTCCGTCATACGGGGCCCTCACCACGGTGCGCTCGAGGTCGCGTTCAGCAGACTTCACGTTCGCGGTGGCTGCCTCGAGGTTGGCGAGCGCTCGGGCGAGTTGTGGTTTGCGTAAGACGAGTTCGCCTGGCGTGTCTCCGCTACCGACACTTTTCCAGTCTTCCATGGCCTGGGAGCTGGCTGCTTGTTCCTGTTCGTAGGCGAGCTGTGCTTCGGCCTGGCGGCTTTTTGCTGCGGCTAGGTTGGCAAGGTAGTCTGTATTATCGATATGAGCCAGAACATCGCCTTTGGCGAAGAACCCGCCAGCGTAAAGCGCGGGCGATACACGCTCGACTCGGCCTGACACCTCGGCGAAGAGTGTGGTCTGCGTACGGGCTTCGACGATGCCTTGGCTTTCAACTACGGCTTGTACGGTTTCCGGCTGGACCTCGATTACCTCGACGGTCGGCACCACCTTCGCGGAAGGTCTCGTCTCCGGAGTGTGTTTGAAGAAAATGGCGACACCGATGATGACGACAGATCCGAGGAGAAGGATGAGCCCGGCGGGCAAGACGTGAAAAATGAGCCATTGGGGAAAGCTGGGGCGGTATTCTTTTTCTTCCATGAGAGTAGTGGGCGGAAAACTACAGTTCGTCGCCGAGGGCGATGTGTAGATTGATTCGATTTTGGAGGCGTTGGTTTTGAATGGAGATCAACTGTGACTTGGCTCCGAAGGCGCGGCGTTCAGCATCGAGTACGGCCGTAATGTCCACCAGACCGCGTTCGTAGAGCTGCCATGCTTGTTGCTCCGCTTGTTCACTTTCTTCGGCGCTGATCGTGGTAGCGACCTCGAGCTCGTGCAGATTTGATTCGCCGCGGAGAGCGGTTTCGACCTCTCGAAACGCTTGTAAGACGACTTCGTTGTAGTTGGCTAGCTGCGACAGCTGGTTCGCGTTGAACTGTTCGCGTTGGGCCTCGAGGCGGCCTCCTTGAAAGAGAGCCACGCTTAAGTCTCCAGCGATGGACCAGACGTTGAAATCTCGATCGAGAAGGTCTGAAAAACTGTTCGAAAGCGTGCCGTCCGAGGCGGTCAGGGCGAGGCTGGGCAGCCAGTTGCGATTAGCTGACTGTTCGAGGGCTAGGGCGGAGATGAGCCTGTTTTTTTCGGCTAGAATATCGGGTCGATTAGACAGGATGTCAGATGGTATACCGGCGGCCGGGGGAGGGATTAGCTTTGGCATGGCGATCGCCAGCTCCAGCTCGGCAGAGGGATAACGTCCGAGCAAGGTTTCGAGGGTGCGAAGGGTCGCGTCCATCTGCTGGCGCCGACTCAAAGCAGTGGCCCTGCTTGCAGCAGCCTGAGATCGAGTAAGCCGCAAATCAAAGGCGTCGATCAGTCCGCGGGAGTAGCGCTTTTCCAAAGCTTCTAGGTTTCTTTCAAAGCTTTGGGCGCTGGCTTTAGCGAGTTCGTATTGAAGCCTCGCCTCTATCGCAGAGAACCAAGATCGAGCCACTTGTCCAGCGAGTGAGAGTTCAAAGGCTTCCAACTCGTATTGACTCGCTCGATACTGAGCCACGGCTGATGCGGCCTCGGACCCAAGCCGGTTCCAAAGATCGATTTCCCACCGAGCCGATAGGCCGAGCGAGTGATTATCTGTTTCGACGGCGACTGGCGGCGCGAAATTGGCCATGTTTTGGCTTTTGCTGGAGCGCAGCGAAGCGTTGAGGCTGGGTATTCTGAGAGATTTAGAAATGCGAGCAGCAGCCGCAGCAGCCCTAGACCTTTGAGAGGCAGCTTCCAATCCGAAATTTCGTTGTTGCGCCTCTTGTACTAGCGTTTCAAGCTGCGGTGAGCCTAGAGTGGAGATCCAGCGAGTTGGAGTTACCGACCCGGCGGAGCTTGCCCATGACGAAGGCGCGAGAGCGCTCGCTTGCCCTGGTTCTGGCTCGGGCAAACCGCTTTGGCAGGAGCTAAGCAAAAGCCCGGTGGCGGCAATGAGGAATGAGGATGTTAGGGGGTTCATCGCTTGAGCAGTCGTTCGCTATTTGTTTTTGGTTCGGTAGTTTCTAACGATGGCTTCTATGCCTCCAGTTATATAAACAATCATTGTGTCTGCATCTGGAAACTGGATACCCGACTCGAGTACCACGTTGTTTTTACGGATTTGCAGCACACCGCTAAGAGTGCTGCGCAAGTAAGTGAAGCACGTGATAGTAACGGTTTCTGGCAAGTCGGACAGTGTCCTTCTCATCTCCTTGCGGAAGCGTGTCACGAGCGTTGCCAATACATCCTTGTACAGTCTCTGCATAAAAGCGGTTTCCTCCGCCATGCCACGCCCCATCGCTCGCATGAAATACTCGCCATGAGTCCCTCCTACCAGCGACTCGACCATCGGCCTTACCAGAATGTCTACGATACGTTTTATACGAAGCGGTCGTGGTCCCGCTTTAGCAACCGCCGTGTCCAGCATACCGATCCGCAGGGTGTTGAGCGGTTCAAGTCGGTAGCGGATCATCTCGATAAACAGGGTTTCCTTGGAACCAAAGTGGTAGTTGACCGATGCAACATTCGCCCCAGCTCGTGAGGTAATGTCTCTGATCGAAGCTCCATGAAAACCTTTTTCCGCGAATTCGCGTTCGGCCGCCTCGATCAACTTTACTTGAGTTTTGTTCATTCTGATATTGCCAAGCAGAATCAAACGTTTGTTTTAATCGGCGCAAGTCTGAAAAATAGGGCGCTGTCCCTTGCGATCGCGTCGGCTCTTCAGCTGATTGCGATTTGTTTTCAGTTTCTTCGTTATTTTAGAATTCGACATCTGACTTGATCCGTTTCCGCGATCGAGGAGGTTTGCGTACTTGGCATAGCAGTTGCATGCGCCGGTCACTCTTTTCTCCTCCGCAACACTTAGTCTCCTCCTTCTCCAAAACCTAGATTATGCCTAATAGGCCTCCTTCCTTCATCCGCATTATCAAGACGCGTTTCCTCGCCCGAGTGGTTCTACCAGCTGCCGCTGGCCTCGGCCTGTCTGCCTGCTACACGAGCCCTTCCTTGAAAGTGGACCAACTGCAGGCCGAAGTGCCCAGCGCCTGGGCCGTGGAAGGCGCGTCCGAGGCTGTTTTCGAGCCAGGTTCATGGGTATCTGACTTCAACGACCCGCGTCTTGAAAGTATCCTTGAAGAGGCTTTGGAGTACAATTTCGACCTCAAGATTGCGGCTTCAAGATTGGAAGCGGCTTTGGCGAATACACGAGCGGGACGCAGCGAAGTTTGGCCTAGCTTGAACCTCTCGGGAAATGGCAGCGAGTCACGCCGAAACCCGACCGCCTCTGGCACTTCTCAAACTCCAGTGAACGAATCCTACGGACTCAATGCGCGCTTCAACTGGGAAATCGATATTTGGGGAAAATTGCGCAATGGGTACCGCGGAGATCTCGCCGATGCAGAGATGGCCTTGGCCGACTACGAGGCGGCCCGACTCTCACTTTTGGGAAGAGTCGCGAAAGCTTGGTACGAGGCAGTCGAGGCTCATCAGCAGTTCGAGCTCGAAAAGCGAATTCTAGACGCTTTGACCCAGAGTAGCCGAATCGTGGAAGAGAACTTTTCTAGCGGAATCGCCAGCGCATTGGATGTACGACTGATCCGGGCAAACTTGGCTTCGAGCCAGAGCTCGCTGGAAGGCCGCCGTCGGAGCCGGCAAGACGCAATTACCAATCTAGAGACGCTTCTCGGGCGTTATCCTAAGAGCGAGCTCGATATCGTATCCACATTCCCTGACTTGAACAATACGATACCCGCGGGTCTGCCGAGCGAGCTTCTGCTGCGCAGACCGGACGTAGTCTCTGCAGAACGCAGCCTGGCAGCTGCGGAGCAGAGGAAATTCCAAACCAGCAAGGCCCGCTTGCCAAGTTTGGATCTTAGCCTCAGCAGGGGGACGAGCGTTCAGGACCTAAGCGACATTTTCAAAGTCGCGGAGCAAAGGATTTGGAGCCAATCGCTTAACGTAGCTCAGACACTGTTCGAAGGCGGGCGTTTGAAAGCGAACTTTCGGCGTGCCAGGGCGCAGCACGAGCAGGCGGTGGCGACTTACGCGAACACCGTTCTGACCGCATTTCGGGAGGTCGAAAATTCCCTTTCTTACCAAGATTCCTTCGCTCGCGACTACGAAGCCTTGAAAGTAGCCGCATTCGAATCAGTCGAAGCTGAGAAGCTGGCTTGGGAGGAGTACTCGAGCGGGCTGTCTACCATTACGACCGTTCTCGATTCGGTCCGGCGCTCCATCACCGCGCAGCGATCGTACATTCAGGTCGCCAACAGGCGTATCCAGAGCCGTATCGATCTTTACTTAGCTTTAGGCGGAGGCTTTGGCGCTTGATCAGTGCCCGAATCAATTCGCTTCACGTTTAACTTTTTACGCACACCTAGTTATGAGACGCATCCTTCAAGTTCTATTGCCAATCGGGATACTCGTGTTTTTCGGGGTCATTATTTCTATGATTCTCGCGAGCAAGGAAGAGCCCCAACAGCGGAGATACGCCGCGCCAAGTCCACAGGTCATCGTTCGCACGTTGGAGCGGGAGGACTTCCAGATCACGCTTCATTCCCAGGGTGCCGTACGGGCTCGGACCCGCAGCTCGCTCATCCCGGAGGTGCGTGGCCGTATCGTCAGCGTTTCGCCGAATTTCCAAGAAGGAGCCTTCTTCGAGGAGGGTGATGTTTTGCTCGAGATCGACGACCGCGACTATCTAGCAGAACTTGCTGTTGCCAAGTCTGCCTTAGCCCAGGCAGAGCTCGAGCTGCAGCAGGAGACCGCTCGTTACGAGCAAGCCGGTCGGGATTGGGAGCGCTTGAATCCGGGAGTCGATGCCAGCGAGCTTACGTTGCGCGAGCCTCAGATTCGCCAATCGAGGGCGGCTGTGGCATCCGCGGAGGCTCGAATTGCCACCGCAGAGCTTAATCTTGAGCGCTCAAAAGTGAGAGCTCCCTACGCCGGACGAATTCTCACCAAGGATGTCGACGTCGGGCAATACGTTACCACTGGCAGCCAGCTCGCCGAAATCTACGCGGTTGACTTCGCGGAAGTTCGGCTGCCGCTCACGGCGACGCAGATCGCCTACCTGAAGCTGCCGTCCATCTACCGGGGGGCAAACCCCTCGATCGAGAATGGCCCTAAGGTCACTCTTATTTCTGCAGGTGGTGGCGAAGCTTATCAGTGGGAAGGCCGCATCGTGCGATCGGAAGGAGCGGTCGACGAACGCACCCGTCAAATTTTTGTCGTGGCACAAGTTGAGAATCCCTATGGCGAGTCGGTTCCAGGGCGTCCGCCTCTCAAAGTAGGCACTTTTGTGCAAGCGGAGATTGAGGGTACTACCTTGGAAGACGTATTTGTCGTCCCACGCAGCGTGTATAGAGAAAACAATTACGTGCTGGTCGTTGATCAGGAGAGTAATTTGGAGCGCCGCGAAGTCGCAACCATCTGGGAAAACGACGAGAACATTATCGTCAAGGCTGGTCTGAACGACGGGGATCTCCTCTGTTTGACTGACGTCCCGTATGCGCTCGAAGGCTGGAAGGTCGTGGCCAACAATGAAACGTCGAAGAACGAGGATACGATGTTGGCAAGTGGTTCCGCTCCGCGGCCTCGTTCGCAGGCAGGCCCGGGGGGAGCGTCCTATCCTGACCAGATTTTGCAGAAGTTCGGGGATAAGATGCCTGAGGAGTTGAAGGATGAGCTGATGGCAGTGAAGGCTTCGATGGATTTCAGCAAGCTTCGTCCTCTCATGGGAAAGATCGCCTCTTGGGCAGAGGCAAACGGCGAAGAGATGCCGCCAAATCCAAGAGCGGGCCAACCCCGTGGATAGTGCAAAAGCCAGAGCAAGGGGATCGGAATGAATAAATTAATAGAGTGGTTTACCAAAAACAGCGTCGCGGCTAACATATTGATGGTAGCGATTGTGGCAGTCGGGGTGCACTCGCTGCTGAACAAAATTGTGTTGCAGGAGTTTCCCGATTTTCCGTCGAGAGACATCACAGTCACCGTTCCGTATCCGGGATCGACTCCACGAGAGGTGGAGCAGTCGATCATCACCCGCCTCGAGGAAGAGCTCTACGATATCGACGGCATCAAGGAGATGACCAGTCGGGCTTCCTCTAGCTCGGGTACGGTAACGCTTGAAATCGAGGAGGGCTTCAGCCTCGCGGAGGCGCAGGATAAGATCAAAAATCGTGTCGACTCGATCCGCACCTTTCCTGTCGAAGCGGAGCGTCCGCAAGTCAGCATGCCGGAGCGACGGGAGCGTGTGATAACGATCGTGGCTTCCGGCGACCTCAGCGAAATGGATCTCAAGCGCCTCGGTGAACAAATACGCGATGAGGTCACAAATATAGAAGGGATTACGATCGCTTCTCTTAAGGCCACTCGCCCCTACGAGATTTCCGTCGAGGTATCCGAAGATACATTACGCGAATATGGGCTAACCCTAGACAGTTTGACCTCGGCAATTCGAGCTCACTCTCTCGACCTCTCTGCTGGACGTATCAAGTCGTCCAGCGGCGACATCATGTTGAGGACCTCTCAGCAGGCCTACACCCAAGAGGAATTCGAGGAGATCGTAGTCTTCACCCGTCCGGATGGAACGCGCATCACCGTGGGCGAGCTCGCTCGAGTGAACGACGGTTTCGACGAGACGCCGATCAATCCTCGCTTCAACGGAAAGCGTTCTGTGGCGATAGACGTGTACCGTGTCGGCCAGCAAAACATTATCGAGCTCGGTGAAAAGGTTAAGGACTACCTGGAATTGAAGCGCGATCAGTTGCCCGCAGGTATTACTTTGGACTACTGGCAGGACGACTCGGAGCGAATTGCGGAGCGTCTCAGCATGCTGAAGGGAAGCGCGATTTTCGGCTATGTATTGGTAGTTCTAGTGCTCTCACTGTTCTTGCGCCCATCGCTTGCATTCTGGGTTTCGCTAGGAATTCCAATCGCGTTCTCGGGCGCATTTTTCTTGCTGCCGATGATGGGGATCACATTGAACCTAATCACCCTTTTCGCCTTCATCCTCGTTCTCGGTATCGTGGTGGATGACGCTATCGTAACCGGTGAGAATGTATACCAGAGGATGCAGGATGGAGAGGACTCTCTGACCGCATCTATCAAGGGAACCCAAGAAGTAGCGATCCCCGTTATTTTCGGTGTGCTCACCACCGTGGCAGCTTTCTACCCCTTGGTCAATATGACTGGATTCCGGGGAAATATCTTTAAGCAAATCCCATTTGTGGTAATCCCTGTGCTGCTTTTTTCGCTGATCGAATCGAAGCTGATTCTACCAGCTCACTTGAAGCACTGTCGGCCGATCAACAACAAAAATACGGCGAAGAAAAATGTGCTTACACGCATTCAGCGTGGAGTCGCGAACGGGCTCGAACGCTTCGTCGAGAAGGTCTACCGCCCGTCGCTGGAGATGTGCTTAAAGTATCGATACGCAGTTTTGATGATATTTCTCGGAGTGCTAGGCCTATTCGTCGCACGCTTCATGGCTGGCCACCTGTCTTACACGACGTTTCCGCGGATTCCTCGTAGTGTGATTACGACTACGGTAGTCATGCCGGTGGGGACCGCTTTCGAGTCGACCCAAGTTGTTGTAGATAAGGTCGAATCGGCCGCGATGCAGCTGCAGTCGGACCTCCGCCAGGAGCACGGCGTCGAAATCATCAAAAACATCTTCGCCACTGCTGGCGGACGCCCTTTCAGTAGCTGGCGCTCCACGGCAGGTGTAGCGGAAGAGGGCGAGATCGTTCTCGAAATGGCCTCGGTAGAAGAGTCAGGAGTCGAGATCGGGAGTCGTGAAATTTCCATGGGCTTGCGACAATTGGTGGGTCCTGTCCCAGAAGCGGAGTCACTTGAGATTGCCTTTTCTCGTGGTGGTGGCGACGCGGTGAACGTCCAGCTCGAGGGTCCGCGAATAGAGGACCTAGTTGAAGCCTCCAAGGAGTTGCAACGAAAGCTGGCCACCTACGAAGGCCTCTACGACATCGAGGACTCCTTCCAGCAAGCAACCGAGGAGCTCGAGTTAGAGCTCAAGCCTCAGGCTGTGCATTTGGGAGTCACTTCGCGGCAGCTCGCATCCCAAGTGCGTCAAGCGTTCTATGGTGCGGAAGCTCAGCGTATCCAACGCGGTCGTGATGACATTCGCGTCATGGTCCGCTATCCGGAAGCTCAGCGAAAGAGTATCGCTGCCTTGCACAACATGAAGATCCGCACAGTAGACGGGTCTGAAGTTCCTTTTGAGGAAGTGGCAAAAGTCGTACCAGGAAAGAGCCTCCCGTCTATTCAGCGCTTTGACCGAAATCGAATTATACGCGTGACCGCTTCGGGCGACGAAAACGAGACCGACGAGGAGGGGATCCAATCTGATCTGGAAACGAACTATTTACCGGAACTCGTCAGCAAGTACTCCAGCATGTCCTTCACTCTCCAAGGAAACGCTGCGGAGTCGCGAGACAACAATCGCGAATTCATGAATGGGGTTTATCTGGTTCTGGTCGTGATCTACATACTGCTCGCGATTCCCTTCAAGAGCTATGTCCAACCCTTTATCGTGATGACAGCCATTCCGTTTGGAGTTGTGGGTGCGATTATGGGTCATGACCTTATGAGTTTCGTCTACGAATCGGTTCTGCATCGCGAAACGAACCCGGTAATAAATGTAACCATGATGTCGATACTCGGTATGATGGCCCTCTCGGGAGTTGTGGTGAACGATAGCTTGGTAATGATGGATTATATCAATCAGCGACGGAAGGAAGGCATGAGCCTGCCGGATGCGGTTCGCATGGCAGGTCCTAAGCGCTTCAGGCCGATCTTGCTCACGTCACTCACCACGTTCGTCGGCCTTCTACCGCTCATGTTCGAAAGCGCTAGAAGCGCCCAGTTTCTAATCCCGATGGCGGTATCACTTGGATGGGGTATCCTGTTCGCAACCTTCATCACGCTGTACTTCGTGCCGCTTACCAATCTAGTAGTGCATGATATCGGAAACGGCCTGAAGTGGGTCTACGGTAAGGGGACGTCTTCGGATCACGCCCCTCACGCTCCCGACGGACAAGTCGTTGCGCGGGCGACTGAGTAGCCCAAAAAGTGATTCAATGAAAAGGACCGCATTTCTTGCGGTCCTTTTTTATTTCCGAGGTCCGACGCGATTGAGATGCGGACCGCCCAATGCTTTGGCTCGTGCTGTTTTTTTTAGAAGGCCTGAATCGCGTATCGATCTACTCCGTATCCAAGCTCTTCATCCAGGCTACGCAACGGGCAGGCCAATCCGATAGGTGGCCTTTGCCGATCGCGAGCGAATAGCCGTGTCCGCCGTATGGATACAAGTGCATCTCCGCATCAACCTCATTTTCGAGAAGAGCTTGGTAGAAGCTAAGACTATTCTGGATTGGCACCGCTTTATCGTCCGAGGAATGGACGAGGAAGGTAGGAGGAGTCTGCGGGGTGATTTGCTTCTCATTGGAATAGAGTTCGATGAGTTCAGCCGTCGGAGATTTGCCGATCAGGTTTTCCCGCGAACCGCCATGAGTGAAGGCGGCGTCCATGGTAATGACGGGATAGATAAGGGCCATGAAGTCCGGGCGCGAGCTAAGTTGGTCGATGGGGTCGTCGGCGTCTGGGTCGCCTTCGTCGAAATGCGTGCCAAGTGTCGAGGCAGCGTGTCCGCCTGCGGAGAATCCCATGACACCGATTCGGTTTGGATCGATATTCCAGTCCTTCGCGTGGAATCGCGTTAGGCGCATGGCACGCTTTGCGTCGAGAAGCGGACTGAGGTGAGGGATTTCGTTGCTCGCGTCCTCCGGAAGTCGATATTTCAATACGATAGCAGCTATTCCGTGAGCATTGAGATAGTTCGCAGTATCGATGCCCTCCCAATCGTACGCCAGCACCGCGTAACCGCCGCCAGGGCAAACGACGACGGCTTGGCCGGTGGCGCTTTGAGGGGAGGGTAGACGAACCTCAATCTCAGGGTCTTGAACGAAGGCAATGCGATCCAAGTCCCCATTGTCACCTCTTTTAAAGATCTTTTCCTCTAGGTCCGAGCCTTGGTGGTTGGGAGGTGGCCCGTCCCATAGGAGGAGCTTGTAAGTTGTTTCGGCGATGGCTGCAGTGTGAGTCATTGTTATCAGGATACAAAAATGTAGTAGGGGTCTCATGCTCATTTGGTTAAAGCATGTCAGCCAAAAGGCAACCTTAGTTGACTGTTGGATAAATTGTATTGAAGCGTGAATCCGCTAGATTTGAGTAGGATTTCAATCCTTCGTATCTGCACAATACAGTTTTCGGAGGTTCTTTTGAGTGAACTTGTCTCCGGGCCAAAATCGAACGCTGGGATGACTCCTTGAATTGGGACCGGTTGAAACGTTAGTCTGGCGGCACGATTGCCAGACCATGAAGAAGAAACGACACAGTACCGAACAGATAATGAAGATCCTTCGCGAAAGCGAGGGATCCAAGAGCGCCCTGGAGATTTGCCGCGAGCATGAGTTCAGCGAGCAGACCCTCTATCGCTGGAAACGCAAATACGCAGGAATGGAAGTCCATGACGCGAAGCGGCTCAAGGAGCTTGAAGAAGAGAACCGCCGCTTGAAGAAGCTGGTTGCCGAAAGGGATCTGCACATCGACGTGCTCAAGGAGGTGAACTCAAAAAAATGGTAGGCCCGGCGCGAAGAAGACAAGCGATTGAGCACATTCTGAGCTTAGGAATGTGCTCCGCGCGGCGGGCTAGCCGATGGATCGGCCTGAGCCGCAGCGCCCTGTACCGCCCGCTGAAGTCCGGCGGCGAGCTTGAAGCTCTTCTGCTTAGGCGAATCATCGAGCTTTCCCTGGAATATCCAACCTACGGATACCGCTTCGATACGGCGAAGCTGCGCAAGGAGGGTTGGAGGATAAGCTTCAAGAAGGTTCAGCGACTGCGCCGCAAGGAAGGGCTGGCGGCGAAGGCGAACACCTCCAAGAAGACGCGTCGCGGAACCTCTTGCGCAACTCCGGCCGGGGCCGAAGCGGTCAACGACGTGTGGTGCTGGGACTTCATTCATGACGTGACTGAGGACGGTCGTTCGATACGGATCCTGAGCATCGTGGACGAGTACAGCCGCTTTTGCGTCGAGTTGAGGGCTTCTCGCTCGTTGAAGGCTCAGGACGTCGTGAAGCTGCTCGAGAAGCCCATCGCCAAATACCGCACCGTCAAGGAAGAATCGTAAGCCGGTTCACCGGACGCTTACGAAGGTGAACGAGGAGAAGAGCCGCGTCGTCAAGGCGCGGGAACTCGCGTTCCTCGGGTTCTCCTTCGGAACCGGCGGAAAGATCGTGTGGAGCGAGAAGTCGCTCCATGTGTTCAAGGGCCGGATACGGGAGTACACGTGCCGCAGCTGGGGCGTATCGATGGAATACAGGCTCGGAAAGCTAGCGCGGTACCTGCGCGGGTGGATGGGCTACTACGCGATCAGCAGGACCTTCGGGTAAGCACGGCGCATGGACCATTGAATACGTCGCCGAATCCGCTGCTGCTATTGGAAGCAGTGGAAGACCATCGCCAATCGCGTCCGCAACCTGACGTCCCTTGGAGTGAGCCGCCGCAATGCGATTATCACAGGGGTGACGAAGCTGGGCGACTGGAAAATGTCCAAAACGCCCGGCGTGAATCAGGCTCTATCTAATCGCTACCTCAAGGAACAGGGACTGTTGTCCCTTGTAGACCTCTGGTCGCGTGTTCACTATCCGGATACGTCCCGATAGCGTATTGGAACCGCCTAGTGCGGATCCGCATGCTAGGTGGTGTGGGAGCTGGGGGAGTTAATGCCCCT
>NZ_JARXHX010000039.1 GCF_031127835.1 Pelagicoccus sp. SDUM812002 | reverse complement strand
CAAAACGCCCGGCGTGAATCAGGCCCTATCTAATCGCTACCTCAAGGAACAGGGACTGTTGTCGCTGGTGGACTTGTGGTCGCGCGTTCACTATCTGGATACGTCCCGATAGCGTATTGGAACCGCCTAGTGCGGATCGGCTTGCTAGGTGGTGTGGGAGCTGGGGGAGTTAATGCCCCTGGCTACCCGATTTGGGCTAATGCTTCATTCGGATTGAATTGCGGTTGAACGAGGGATGCCTCGGAGGATAGTCGCCGCTTCGTCTATTTGTTTGTTTTTCTTCATCCCTACAGATAGGAACCAGGTCCCTAAAGCCAGGACGGGCCAACCTATAAAGATGGGAATCGTGATGACCCCAATAACAATTAAGAAAATCGATATTTTTTTGGACACATGTCCATCTATACTTTCGTATCCGGATGTGTCGTTGCGAGCTGCTAAAGGCTCTATATTGCTTCCTTGAGCTTCTCCTATTATAGTCACATGGTCACCTTCGGATAGCCAGCTAACACTCCCTTGAATTTGGATTTGGCGACCATCTAGTCGGAAGGCTGTGTTGTGAGCAGTTCCAACGGGTGCTCCTTTTGTTCCTCCGCCCCCGGTGCTAGTGGTTCGAACTACGTGACTGACTTTGCCTGATATCGCAGTAAGTTTCATTTCTGATATTTTTTTGCCCATCGCAGAGGCCATACGTGGAGGCCTCAGTTGGGGTTCCATTTCAAGTTAGTGTTTTCAAGTCTGGGATCGAGGCGAGAGAGGCGGGCGATTGCCGGAATTGTATGCACCGACTTGATGGCAATCTTCGTTTCTTCAAAGATGTTCCGCTTGTCATCTGGCTCTTCTTTTGGGTTCGTTCCTGTCGGTTTCGGTTGCCTTCGGACTCGGGCTTTCTTTAGCAACGCTTCGGGGTCGCTGGGGGATTCTACGCAAAAACTGATGCTTGAACAGCCAGTCGTCATGATCTGTCTCTATGGTTAGACTCGAATCGGACCACATCGTATTGGCTTGGGGGATGTCGTGGTCGCACTGCTTGAGGATGCTGCTTACATCGATTCGAGTACGTCTCCTTTATTCAGTTATATAATCACATTTTCTGCCATCGCCGAGTGCATACTATGGCGGCGGCGCAGCGTCCGGAATTGTATGCCACGTCTGTTTCACCCCATATTTGAATATAGTTCGATTGGAGTGAGTTTTGCGTATCGAGTGAAATCTTTGTCCTTCGTTAAGATTGATGCCTTCCATTTTACTGCACAGGCACAAATGAGAAAATCTGTATGTGATCCATGGACGCCTTTGCTTCTACATAGATTGTAGAATGATGCAGCCGTTTCATATATCGGTTCCTCAATTCTTTGACTTGGGAATGCTCTCAACGCGTCTCTAATCTTTTCGAATCGTTCAGGCTCTTTGATTCCTGACAATGCCTCTTGTCGAATCGGGCCGATCATTACGACTTCGCCTTCGTTGACAAGGTTGCGAAGCTCTAGGACGCGAAGACTTTCTTTTCCTTTTCTTCGGAAAGCCTCAGACCAGACGTCAGAATCTACTATAACCATTATTTCTTTCGAGCTTTCTTGGGTTCGTAGTCTTCGAAGTAGTCTACGGTGCCGAATAGATCGAGGACCTTCTTTTGTTCTCTTCGGACTATGAATTCTCTGAGTGCTTCGTTAACAGTGTCTTTTTTTGTTTTCTTTCCTCCTATTTTTAGTGCTTTGCTTAAGAGGGCGTCGTCGATTGCGAGATTTGTTGCCATGTGTGAGTTTTTACACATCAAAGTCTGACGGTCAATCTTTTTGGTGAACGTCGAGACCATACGACGAGGCTTAGGCTTGGCCTCAATTTCTGAGGTCGTTGATTTGGGTGTCTTGTGTTGGAAGGAGCGGGCGTTTGCCGAAGTTGTATGCGTCGTCTGGCTCGAATTTTTGTTACGGTTCCAAAGTCATAGGAATAAAGATAATATATGGAGCTTCTCTTGAATGCTTTGAAGCGACTGGAAATCGTGATCTTCGAATCGATGTGAGGCATGCTTGCTCTAGATCTGCTTCTACTTCGCTTTCTTTGATAAAAGCATCAGTAACTTTTCCTTTTTCGTTCACGACAGCGCCTATGACCACTTTTCCGCCTCGTTTTTCCTTCCTAGCTTTCGCTGGATAAATGGGGTTTGAAAACTTCGTGGGCATGAAGTCTTGGCTGATAGCATAAACAGGATATTCAACCTTTTTGTATTCAAATTTTTCCGAAGCTTGAAGACTTAAGGTTGCTGTGATGAGAAGGGTGAGGAGTATTGTTTTGATATTCATGATCATAAAGAGGGTGTACAAAATTTTGTGTAAGTAGCTGGCTGCGGGGCTGTTCGTAACCATAAAGGACACCCTACGATGAAAGACAAGATCAAGGACGAGCTGCTCGACCAGCTCCTTGAGAACTACATGGATCACTGGATACGTCGCCGAATCCGTTGCTGCTATTGGAAGCAGTGGAAGAGGATCGCCAATCACGTTCGCAACCTGACGTCCCTTGGGGTGAGTCGCCGCAATGCGACCATCACGGGGGTGACGAAGCTGGGCCACTGGAAGATGTCCAAGTCGCCCGGCGTGAGCCAGGCCCTATCTAAGCACTACTTGGAGGAGCAAGGGGTCCTGTCCCTCGTAGACCTCTGGTCGCGTGTACGCTATCCGGATACGTCCCGATAGCGTATTGGAACCGCCTAGTGCGGATCCGCATGCTAGGTGGTGTGGGAGCTGGGGAGTTAATGCCCCTGGCTACCCGATTTCATCCTATTTTTTCCTAGGTTGGATGAGTTCTATCGGGATGTGCTTTTTGTATAAGAGGTAGTCTTTGTCTTTAGAGAGAATCGGTATATTCCAATGAACCGAGCAAGCGCAGATCACGAAATCGGTATTGGATCCTTGGATTCCATTGCTTCTGCAGAGGTTGAAGAATCGCGCTGCCAAAACATACACTTCCGAGGGAATCGCACTGTCTGGAAATGCTGCCAGTCTTTCTGAAAACGAATCGAACACCTGTCTTTCCCTGATTCCGGAGAGGACCTCCATTCTGATTGGTCCGATGATCTCTATACGTCCCTCCTGAATCAGGTCGACCAGTTCGTCCACATGAGCCGATTTCTTTCCCTTCTTTCTTCTGAGTGCCTCAGACCAAACGTCGGTATCTACGATTACCTTCACTTAACTTTTCTCTGCTTCTTGTAGTCGTAGTCAGGGTCTAGGTCCACCGTGCCAAAGAAATCAAGAATCTTAAGTTGTTCTCTCCGTTGGACATATTCGGAAAGTGCCTGATTCACGGCTTCCTTCTTCGTTCTCATTCCACCGAGCCTCATGGCTTTCGATAGGAGGTTTTCGTTCAGTTCGATGTTTGTTGCCATGTGCGAAGTCTCGCACAAAGATCGGTTGAGTCAATTTCTTTGATGAACGCCAAGACCATACGACGAGGCCTAGGCTTTGCCTCCATTTCTGAGGTCAATGATTTGGGTGTTTTGTGTTGGAAGAAGCGGGCGTTCGCCGAAGTTGTCCGCCACGTTTGGGTATGCTCGGCATGCTGATAACCTAATATGGTGAAAGTCCATTGTGAGAGACCTGAACAACAAATCGATCACTAGAGAAGCACAAGCGCGCAGTCGCGAGGTTGGGTGCGAAAGCAGTGTGGATCAAACCGACGAGCAGATGTACAAGTACCGAGGAATGTAATGACGACAGCGAAGCGAACAACACGCCATAGGAGGCGCTGACAGCGGGCGAGCGGGCCAAGGATCGCGAAGCACATCAGGTCAGTCTGGAAGCGTAAATGGCGCAGTTGCGTCGGGAAAGGGTATCAGCTTATCCGAGGAGGCCTCTACCGCTGGCTTGCCAGGGCTTCAATCCGCCCGCGAACAGGCGCAGCTTCGCCAGCGATGGCGGGGTGGTCTACGGTAGAGGAGTCAGCAGAGGGCATAGTAGCCGCGGAAACGGAAGCGGAGTAGCTGCCGACGGGTCACCCGTCCAGCGAAGAGTCGTCCACGATCCATCAAACGCTCTGTCTAGTACTGGACGGCAGCTCAGCGAAAACAGCTACGGCTTCCGGCCGAACCGTCGAGGGCACGATGCGGCGCGTCGCATCGACGGACACATAGCCGAAGACTGCCGTTGGTCGGTGGACATCGACCTGAAGTCGTTCTTCGACAAAGTCCCGCAGGCTCGCGCCTTGAAAGCGCTGCGCGAACGTCTCGAAGGGGCCGGACCCGTGGTGCGTCTGGTCAGGCGCTACCTGCAAGCGGGCTACGTCGAGCTGGGATCCTGTCACGACACGCCGGAGGGGATGCCGCAAGGCGGCCCCTTAGCCCTTTGCTCTCGAATCTAGTGCTCGATGCATTAGACAAAGAGCTCGAAAAGCGTGGCCACAAGTTTGTCTGCTACGCGGACGACTTCGTCGTGCTCGTGAAAAGCGAGCGCTCCGCTCTTCGCTTCTTCGATAGCCTGTATCGGTTTATTGAGGACAAGCTTCAGCCAGAAGTGAAGCGCGAGAAAAGTTCGGTCCGCCCGGTTAGGGAACTGAGCTATCTCGGCTTCAGTTTTCGGATGAAGAAGATCGTGATTAGCGAAGACTCGCTGGCGGAGTTCAAGTACCGTCTCAGGGAGTACAGCTGTCGCAACTGGGGCGTGAGCATGGGCTACCGCATGGCAAAGAACTGTCGCTACGTACGCGGCTGGATGGGCTGCTTTGGTCACGGCGCTGTATCCAGCGTCTGGCGGCCAATGGACCAATGGCTGCGTCGCCGTCTTCGCATGTGCTACTGGCGCATGTGGAAACGTGCCAAACGGCGCTATCTAAACCTGCGCAAGCTGGGAGCGAAACACAAGGAGGCGGCGGGCTTCGCCCGCACCTCGAAGGGCTATTGGCGTGTATCCAAACATCTCGGCTGCAAGGCTGGGATGACGAACGATTGGCTGTCGAACGAGAGCCTGATTGAAATCAGGCAACAATGGTTGAACGTAAAGTTCAGGCGTATAACCGCCATAAAGCAGACTGCGTAACACAGTGATCAGTCTGGCTGCGGATCCGCAGGGCAGGTGGTGTGAGAGCGGGGGGAGTCAATGCCCCTCGCTACTCGATTTGGCACCATTTTATTCACCATAATGTGACCACATTCTCAATACGTGTACAATATTTTGCTCTTCTAAGACTTCGTAGACGAGTCTGTGCTGAATATTGATTCTTCGAGAATAGCAACCTTCTAGGTTTCCTGTGAGAACGCCAATTCTTGGAGGTGATTGAAATGGATCCTTTTTGATGATTTCTATCAATTCAGATGCCTTTGTCTTTAAATTGCTTTTTGTTAGTTTTCTGGCGTCTTTTTGTGCCTGCCTAGAGAAGATAATATCGTAGCTCACCAATCCAGTGCGGTTGATCCTTTTTCAATTCCCTCTTTTCTGGCTTCCTGGATGGACTTAACCATGCCTGGAATCGATTGGAGGTAGAGAGTTTCTTGAATCGATCTCCAATCGTCCTCCGAGATCAGGACAGCGTTACCTCTCTTCCCAGTGATCTGGATTGGCTCATGAGAGGTATTTGCTTCGTCTATGAGTGAGTAGAGCTTCCCTCTGGCTTTTGTGGCTGTGACGGTGTTCATTGAGGAAGCGTGCGTAAAAGCGTGCGTTATGTCAATTCCATCTTTTGCCAACGTCGAGGTGATACGCGAGGGGCGGGTTAAAGCCTCCACGTCGGGTTGGGTATGAAGGTGTCTTGGGTGAAGTGAAAGACGGAGCGCTTACCCGAGTTGTATCGGCCGCCTTGTGTGTGCCCGGCATGGGCACGTTGTAATTGGGTGAAAGTCCCATGTTCATGAACTGTACATATCAAGAGAAAGGACTAGACTATGGCACCTGCGGAATTGTGAGGTTTCGTGGGAAGGAAGCCTACGTCAAAGATGCGGGCTTACGAAAAGTACCGAGGACGTAGTCCGACAGCGAAGCGAAAAACAACGGGATATAAGGCTGGTATGGCGGGTGAGCTGGCACAACACAGCGAAACCCTCAGTTCAGCCATGAAGGTAAATCCCGAGGTCGCGCATCGAAACAACGTGTTCTTACCCGGGGAGGCCTCGTCCACGGGCGGTGTCGGCTTAAATCCGCCGACAAGGCATCGCGGTTCGTCCAGCAATGGACGCGTTGAGGGGCGAGGAGTCAGCCGAGGTCATAGTAGTTGCGTGAAACGAGCCAGGGAGTAGCTGCCGACGGGTTACCCGTCCAGCGAAGGTGTCCGGATGGCTCACCCGCGACGAAGGACCGAACCTAGGAGGCGGAAACGACCGGGCGCGGCTATGAGCGATCATGCGCCGCAGCCCGAGGAGAATGGAGTTCCGCAGAACGGTCTGCTAGAGCAGGTCCTGAGCGAATCGAACCTGAATGCGGCGTGGAAACGCGTGCGGTCAAACAAAGGCGCTCCGGGTGTCGACGGGATGTCGGTCGAGGAGTTTCCTGCGTTCGCTCGCGATCACCTGCCGCGCCTGATAGGGCAGATACGCGAGGGCCGCTACGCTCCGGCTGCAGTAAGGAGAGTCTGGATACCTAAGTCGAATGGTGAGGAGCGCCCTCTGGGCGTACCCACCGTTGTGGATCGGGTGATCCAGCAAGCCATAGCCCAAGTGCTGGGTCCGGTTTTCGATGCGGACTTCAGCGACCGGAGCTACGGTTTCAGGGTGGGGCGTCGCGCGAGCGACGCCGTCGAACGGATAAGGAATGCAGCCTGGATGGATGCAGCTGGGCAGTGGAATGCGACTTGAAGAGTTACTTCGACGTCGTGAATCACGACCTGCTGATGCATCGCATCGGCCTGAAGGTCCGTGACAAGCGCGTACTGCGTTTAATCTGCAAATACCTTCGAGCCGGCGTGAGGCTTGAGGATGGGACTGCCGAGAAGACTCCGAGAGAGGTTCCTCAAGGCGGTCCCTTGTCGCCGCTGCTGGCCAATATAATGCTGGATCCTCTCGATCGCATGATTGAGGGGATGGGGCTGCCGTCGGTTCGCTACGCGGACGACTTCCTCGATGGCGAGATCGAATGCCAGAGCCTAGGAGGCCTTGGTGGAGATACGCCGCTACGTGGAGTGCAAGCTCAAACTGTTGGTCAACGACGACAAGACGCGCGTGTCCCCTCTGGGGAAATGCGAGTTCCTCGGCTTCAATGTCGCGGGAAAGCGGATACGCGCGAGCGAGAAGTCGCTCAAGCGGTTCAAGCTGCGCGTGAAGGAGCTTACTTCGCGAAGCCTGGGCGTATCGATGGAGGTTCGACTGTCGAAGCTCCGTTCGTATTGCGTCGGTTGGTTCCACTACTTCAAGCCGGGTCTGCTTTTCAAGGACACTCGGGCTTGGGACGGATGGATCCGCCGCCGCGTACGCCTATGCTATTGGAAGATGTGGAAATTGCCTCGGATGAGACGTCGGATGCTGTTAGGGCTCGGCGTTGAACCCTCGGCGGTGAAGTTGGCGAGCCGTAGCCGGAAGGGCTATTGGCGGCTCAGCATGAATTCACTTGTTCGATACGCGTTGTCCAACTCTTGGCTCGAGAAGCAAGGAGTCCCATCGCTGTACAAACTGCTGATCTTCTTTAGAAACGGCGTTCAGGCGAACGCCTGAACGCCGCTATATAACTGGTAAACGCCACTTACGGATCCGTATGAGTGGTGTTGTGGGAGCTTGGGGGGTTAATGCCCCGGGCTACCCGATTTCGGCTTAATTTTTGTATACATCTTATCGGTGACCGACTTTGACCACGTGAACAACTAGATGGTCATCAAAGATTTCGTAAATGACTCGATAGTTGCCGATGCGAATCCTATATAGCTCTTCATTGGTGAGCTTCTTTGCCCCATCTGGTCTAGGCTCATCAGCTAAGTCTTCGATTTTGGCTAAAATCCGCTTTACCTCCTTTTTGTGTATCTTCTTGAGGTCTTTGCGTACGGAAGAGGCGAATTCTAGGTTATATAGTGCCATCTTTCTTAAGCTGGGAAAGTAGCTCGTCGTAGCTCACTGTCTTCTCTTTTCTTCGAACTTTCCAGTCGGAGATGTCCTCCAGGTCCTCCCTTAGAACCATTTTGAGGGCATCGTTGACAAGGTCAGACATGGACTGTCTCGTTTCCGCTGCCTTGATTCTCAACGCCTTATGAAGGGTGTCGTCTAGGTATAGTGTTGCTTTGCTCATGATCACGCCATCTTGACGGTTTGACGCTAAAACGGCAAGATGTCTTTTCTGCCGAACGTCGAGCTCAGACGCGGCGGCTTGCCGCCGTTGTCTGCAGCGTCTGGGTACGCCCGGCATGGGCGTCGACTGATGTGGTTAAAGTCCACTGTACATGGAACCTGTAGGGTATCATCGATAGTGAGAATGAACTAAGAAAAAGTACTAACCGAAGGCAACTGCGAAGTGGCGACGCTTCTGGGAAGGAAGCCCTAGGCAAAGCCGCGAGACGATGGACAAGTACCGAGGAATGTAATGACGACAGCGAAGCGAACAACACGTCATAGAAGGCTCAGTGTCTCGGGCGA
>NZ_JARXHX010000038.1 GCF_031127835.1 Pelagicoccus sp. SDUM812002 | reverse complement strand
CCAACCATCCGCGTTTATTCGCGTCCATCCGCGGTTACGAACCACTCAACCTGATCAAAACCTGCCCTGTCGCAGACAGGATCTTGCCCGCGAGCCTAGGCGAGTGGATCCAGTGGCAAAGCCACGATGTTAAGAACCAACCAGTGCGGGAGTGTCTGAATTCAGATCCGACCATCCGAGATTGATGGCCACCAAAAGGCGCTAAAAATCTAACCGATGAAGGACCTTCGCTATAACGAAGGCGGGGTTTCTTGAGCTACGTTATAACGGAGCTCCCAATGCAGGATCTTTTGTTTCGTCGTGAGACTCCTCAAGTGTCGTCGCCCCGCTCCTCGGTAGTGATTTTTCGTGCCTTCTCGTGGCTAAAAACCAGCACAACCGGATCCGAACAGCAACCGCTACTGCCCATCTGGACTGGCCACAAAAAAGCCCTGCCTCTCGCTGAGAGACAGGGCTAAAATTGATTGGGTACCTTAAGCGTTACGCTGCCTGGACGGCGGCTTGGCGACGGCGGCGCATCATTACGAAGGCCATGATACCGCCCATTCCACCGAGAATCACGGTAGAAGGCTCGGGTACTGCTGAGATCATTCCGAAGACTTGGAAATCTTCGAGGGCAACAGTGCCGTCAAAACCAACTGCTTCGAAAGTAAGCGTGTTGGATCCGGTTAGGCCATTGATCGAAGGCAAGATACCGACGTCCTTGCTTTGACCACCCGTGATTACGTCACCACCGAGCAGAAGCCCTCCGTAGTCAACACCAGTGATGGCGGCAATCGAACCCGCATAGTTGGCTCCGTAGCCGATGCCCATGATTGATGCGACGAAGTTGTCAGCTAGGTTGAAGTCGAACGAGAACGACGCTGGTGAACCAGAGGTCAGGTTAGCTGTCATGGCTCCTCCAGAAACCGCACCACCCGTGAAATCGCTCACGGAAGCAAACGCTCCCGCAGGATCTGTCACAGTAGGGGCGGTGCCCGAGTCGAAGTCAAAAGTGATAAAAAACAGGCTATCGCCTGTCGCGGAGAAGCCGAGCGCGGCCGAAGCAAGCGCGGCGATTGCGGTAAGAGTCTTATGAAGTTTCATGTGGATCAGCAAGCGTTTGGATGAAGATTTACTCCTTGGAGGAATAGCACTGAGCGTACCAGAGTGTAGGAAATTCCTTATTGTGCTCAGTATTGACCGCAACTTCGCTAAACCACAAGTGGTAATTGAGCTCAACGGTCAAAATCATGCGCCACACGGCGTGCGTAAGGGAAAGCCTGATACCATCCCACAAATTAACACGCAAGAATTCGAGCTCAGCGAGCTCAACCCACAAATCCGCGGCCTCAAATAGTCACCTCGCCGACCGGCAAGCCGCCTTCGAAGACGCCAATACCCGATCTTCGGCCTCATTCCTCGCAACGATCCCTTCCGCCTCGCTCCCTCAAACAATCCGCTTGAGAAGCTCCAAAACGCTCCGATAAGACTTGGATTAATCAAATTACATAAGCTGCGTCCGAACTGAGCCGTTTAACACTCCCTTTCACGAACCCCCAAAGACATGAATGAGATACGCCCCCTGAACGAACAGGAGCTGCCACGGCAAGACCACGAATCCCGACAATCCAAGGGACGCTTGATCCACCTATGAATGTACTTGTGGTGGGCGGAGCTGGCTATATCGGAAGCCATTGCGTTCGGTTACTGGAAAAAACAGGGCATACGCCTATCGTGTTCGACAACCTGCGGCGCGGCCACGCGGACGCCCTCCCCGATACAGTGACCGTGATCGAGGGCGACCTCGGAGACTACGGACTCGTTCACGATGTCTTGATTCGGGAGGAGATAGAGATCGTTATGCACTTCGCTGCTTACGCCTACGTCGGCGAATCGATGCAGGACCCGCTTCTCTATTTCGAAAACAACACGGCTAAATCGATTGCCCTGCTTCGCGCCATGAAAGATGCCGGGGTGCGAAAGATTGTATTCAGTTCTTCCTGCACCATCTTCGGAGATAGCTCACCCTCACCTCTATCGGAGTCAGCTAGCCCGTATCCCATCAGCGCATACGGGCATACCAAAGCTGGCTTCGAGAGCTTGCTGGACTACTGCTCAAAAGCCTACGGATTCAGCGCTGCAATCTTTCGTTATTTCAATGCGTCCGGGGCTGCGTCGAGCGGAGAGATCGGAGAGGACCACTCCCCGGAGACCCACCTCATACCGATCGCAATCCAGTGCGCCCTCGGGCAGCGCAAATCGCTCGCCATATTTGGTAACGACTATGACACGCCAGACGGAACCTGCTTGCGCGACTACGTCCATGTCGACGACATATCGGCGGCACACGTTTTAGCTTTTCCAAAGCTGCAGGAGGCAGGAAAAATCCATATCTATAATTTGGGTACAGAAAAGCCGACGAGCGTACTGCAAATCGTAACCGCAGTGGAGAAAGCCTCGGCTCGGAAAGTTCATTACCATATCGAGCCGAGGCGCGATGGCGACGTTCCCGCCGCCTACGCTGACAGCTCCAAGGCCCGAAATGAGCTGGGGTGGCAACCGCAGTTCCCGGACATCGATTCGATTGTAGCGACCGCGTGGAGATGGCACTCTAGGCATCCGAGAGGGTATCGATCAGATCCTGATGAAGCGCCTTGACCTCAAACAAAAAGCACGCTCCCTGACACCTCCCAGCTCACCCCGAAACGGTGGCGTCAAGGCGAAACCTCGAATCCCCCCGGTTTCGAACTTAATTACGCAACCAAATTACGGAAGACTCTTAAGCCCAGTATTGCTAAGGCTAAAATAGAAGCAATAAGGATACAGACCACCTTGGGTTTCGAACAAATGCATCAACGAAAAAAAGGCGTATCCATTCTGCTCCCCCTTATCTACGCCCATCCTCGGCTGGCGATCACGAGCGTACTGGTCGGGTTCGCGGCCGCCCTTTCAGAAGGTATCGGAATCACGCTCTTCGTCCCTCTGCTGGGAGCCTTGAGCGATCCCGATTCGAACGCCGCCACCCAAATCTCCCCGTTGTTCAACCTGTACGACGATTGGTTGGACGAACATGTTCTGGTCGTGTCCTCCCTCCTGGTTGCTTTGGCGATCACCATCAAGGCCGTGCTCACCTCCGTGAACGACGTTTGCTTTAGTCGCATATCATCGAGGATCGGCCACGAGCTACGCCGACGCCTCTTCGCCCATTTCATGAGACTGCCCTACGAAAAGTGGGAAGCCGCAAACCACGACAAGATGTACAACGCTTTGGCGAGCGAAACCTGGCGCACGAGCGACGCCGTCTCGACCCTCATCAAAGCCACCATTATATCATTCACCGCTTTGGTTTACCTCTCTCTTCTTTTCCTCATATCAGCAATACTGGCGATCACCGTTCTGGCGGTCATGGGCATCCTCGCATTCCTCTTTAGTTTCGCCTCCCGCAAGGTGAAAGCGATCGGGGCGGAGGCCACTGCAGCAAACACTGAACTGATGCATCAGATGGTAGAGGGCTTCGATGGCATGACCACCATCAGAACCTTTTCTCGAGAAAAGGAGTCCATCGACGCCTTCGAAAAAATATCTCAGCGGGTAAGGAAGATATTCAATCGGCTGGCGATCTACGGAGCTTCCGTGAACCCAGTTTACGAAGCGGTATCAGCATACATTTTCGTCGGAATCATACTCACGGCAAGCCTCGCAGAAACGCCCCTTCCGTCCACCATCATTTTCGCTGTAGTGCTTTTTCGGCTACAGCCAAAGATCCAAGCCTTGGACGCCTGCCGCATGTCGCTGGCCAGCCAAGCCGCTGCGATCGAGGAGATCCAGTCCATCCTGGAGGTTCCCACCATTGAGCAGTCGGATTCCACCGCTCCCGCTTTCCATTCCCTCAAGGACTCCATTCAGTTCCAAAACGTCTCCTTCCGCTACACGCCGCAGGACCCAGCGGTGCTCGAGCAAGTCAACTTCGGCTTGCAGCAGTCGAAGGTTACGGCACTGGTCGGCCCCTCGGGCGCTGGCAAGACCACCATCGTCAAGCTCCTGCTTCGCCTCTACCAGCCTGACTCCGGAACCATCCTGATAGACGGGAGCCCCCTGGACTCTTTCCAGGTCGAGTCATGGCGGGAACGGGTCGCCGTGGTGAGCCAAGACATCTACCTCTTCAACAGTTCGATTCGAGACAACATCCGCTATGCCTGCCCACACATTTCCAACGAGGAAATCGAGCAAGCGGCAAAGCTGGCGGACGCCCATACCTTCATCACGAGCCTGCCCCATGGCTACGATACGAAAGTCGGCGACCGGGGCGCTCGTCTTTCCGGAGGGCAGGCTCAAAAACTATCCCTTGCACGAGCCATCGCCAAGAAAGCGGACTTCATCATTCTAGATGAACCGACCAGCGCCTTGGACGGCAAATCCGAGAACACCATCGGGGAAACCATTCGCACCTTGGCAGACCAGAACGCAACCATCCTCCTTATCACTCACAGGCTCTCGACCGCCCGCGTAGCGGATCAAGCGATCTCCATCGACCATGGTAAGGTCATCGACCAAGGGCCCATCTCCCGATTCATCGTATCGTCCTTGTCTGAGGAGAAGGCCAGCGACGAAGAAGCCCGCCCCACCGACAAAGGAAAGAGCACCCTGTGGTAAAGTACGCGACGCGCCAAATCGACCTTGCCGACTCGATCACGGACATCCAGCTCGATGCCGAACAGTCTGGCATCGCCCTCACGATTCGAAACGGCGGAAGGCCGATCGCCTTCCACCTCGAGGCAACTTCCCCCGGAGCGGCCCTGGACTCCCACTATCTAAAGGCATTGGTCGCCAAGAAAGCGGGGCGCGAGCTCATCGCTGATACCTTGCGACGCGAAATTCGCCTCCGGCCCATAGAAGAGGAGGCCCCGAGCGAAGAGCCATCGCTCACCATCGCCATCTGCACCCGCCATCGCTCGAAGCTGCTGAAGCGCTGCCTTCGCTCCATAGCGGACCTTTCCCCCCTGCCGAAAGACTTCGAAGTGGTGGTGGTGGACAACGCCCCGCAGAACGACGAGACGGAACACGTCACCCGCACTTTCGACACCGTACGCTACGTGAGAGAGCCGCTCGCCGGGCTGGACTTCGCCCGAAATCGCGCTCTAGCCGTATCCCAAAAAGACTACATCGCTTATGTTGACGACGACACCCGACTGGATCCACTCTGGTGGAAGGGCCTGCGCGAGGCTATCCAAGAAAACCCAGGCGTTGGCGCCATCACCGGCCTCGTCCTGCCGCTGGTTCTCGATTCCGAAGCTCAGGTTCTCTTCGAGCAGCGAGGCGGCTTCCGCAGAGGATGCGAAAAGCTCATATACAACGGGTCCAACAACCCCTTCAACGAGCTCTATCCTTGCGGAGCAGGTATCTTCGGAGCCGGGGCCAACATGACCCTCAAGCGCGACTGTCTTCTGCAAATCGGCGGTTTCGATGAAGCCCTCGATACCGGAGCTCCTCTCCCCGGCGGAGGCGATCTCGACATCTTCTACCGGATGATCCGGGCCGGCTACCCGCTCGCCTACGAGCCGCTCTACCTTCTCTACCACGAACACCGCTCGGACCTGCGCGGACTTCGCCGGCAGTACTACACATGGGGACTTGGCTTCATGGCCTTCATAAAAAAATCCATCGCCGCCGATCCCGTCATGAAAGATAGATTCCGCACGCTCGTGTACTGGTGGATTCGATACGCGTTGAAAAATATTCTAAAAGATTCGATCGTCAAGCGGAGCTTGCCGCTTTCCATGTCGCTAGCGGAGTTTTGGGGCGGCATTGTCGGCTACTGCGGCGAGTACAGCCGTTCTCAAAAAAGGGTGCAAAAAATCCGAGCTGCGCAGGGAAGCGTATCGACAAACCCATGACGGACCGCTCCTCTCAAATCCGGATTCCTGCCGAATGAAAACGCAGAACGCACCCGACCCTTCCGACCTGGAGGCCCGTAGCCCCACGAGCGCAGCTCCGACGACACGATTTAAAATCGTAGAGATCGATCTTGCCGCACCCATTGAGAGCATCCCGCAAGGAGGCCCCAACGAAGGTGTCTTCCTTCTCTTTCGCGTCGGAGAAACCTACTTGGGTCACAACCGTCTCCTCTGCACTGAGCTGCCAGCTCCGGCCTCCCGGGTCGCCTACGCCGCTGCCCAAACGACCGCCATCACGGTAGGCGACTTACTCCGCCTCGCAGGCTTCAAGGCCAAGCTCCCCTCTCTCTACCAGCCCGAGGCCATCAATCGCCCTCCCTCCATCGAGGCGATCCAGTCAGAGCTGGACCAAGGAAGCATCCTGAAAAAGCTCTCGGCCTCCGCGCTCGCTTCGTCTCCCGCCGCCGAATCTGTCTCCCTGGTCATCTGCACTCGCAACCGGGCGGAGTCGCTCGCCAAGACCCTTGATTCCGTCGCAGCTCTACAGCCGCCCCCTTTCGAGACCATCGTCGTAGACAACGCCCCGACCGACTCCTCCACCCAAGCCGTCGTTTCTAAGTATCCGAATATCAATTACTGCATCGAGCCGAAGCCAGGCCTCAGCCAGGCCCGGAACAAAGGCATCGAAGCGGCGAGCGGAGCCATCATTTCCTACACGGATGACGACGTTCGGCTGCCCACTAATTGGATCAAGGCCATAGCCGACTCCTTCGCCGACTCGCAAACCATGGCCACCACCGGACTGATGCTGCCTGCCGAGCTTCGCACCGAGGCCCAAATCGAGTTCCAGAAAAATTCCGAAGGCGACGGCTGGGGGTATCGGCCGAGGCACTACACCCGTGAAAACTTCCTCATCCCGATGCGGCGCAAAGGAGCGCCCGTCTGGAAGATCGGAGCCGGGGCTAACATGGCCTTCCGCCGCTCCATCTTCGCCAAGGTCGGCGGTTTCGACCCAAGACTCGGAGCAGGCGCCTCTGGCTGCAGCGAGGACTCCGAGATGTGGTATCGCATCCTAGAGTCCGGCCACGACATCCGCTACGATCCGCGAGCCGTCGTATTCCACACCCACCGGGAGACCATGGCCGAGCTGAGCCAGCAAATGCGCAGCTACCTGAAAGGGCATGTCGTCGCGCTCGTCATACAGTTCCTCAATTTCGGCCACCTTGGCGACCTCCGCAGACTGCTGCTCTCCTTGCCTTGGTACTACACCCGCCTCAGCGTGTTAACCCTGCTTGGAATCCAGAAGACGCCCAACCTCCTGCCCAGTATCCGAGGCTTCATGAGCGGAATCGCCTACTGCCTAAGCTTACCCTTTCGCCACCCTTCCCGCACAAAAGCAACCGCTTCCATAAAATGAAAAAAAGCCCGCGCCGCCAATTCCTGTCCCAGAATCCCTTCCCTCACCCGCTCACCATCGGGTTCTTCTATCGGGAGAAGATGCGGGCCATCCACCGCATCGCCCCCGAACAAAGCCCCCAGGAAATCCTCGAAGTGGGCGGCGGCCAAAGCGGGCTGTCCTCCCTGCTCTATCCGCAGGCCCGCATCACCAACCTCGATCTCGACGGCAGCTTCGCCGAAGCCCCCTGCAACCAAAAGCCCAACGTCACCTTCGTACAGGGAGACGCCACCCAGCTCCCTTTCCCGGACAACAGCTTCGAGATGATCACCATGTTCGACCTGATCGAACACGTCCCGAACGACCAAGCCGCCATGGACGAAGCCAGGCGCGTGCTCAAACCGGGCGGCCACCTCTTGCTCAGCACACCCAACTTGTATTGGAAATATCCCTACTACTCCTTCCTCAAAAAGTTCTGCCCTACGGAAGAAGTCCTCTTCGAGGAATGGGGCCACGTGCGCCGCGGCTACGAGGAGCAAGACCTCATCGAGCGCATGCCCCTTCAGCACCTCAAAAGCGCCTCCTTCATCAACCCCGTCACCGCCCTCGCCCACGACATCAGCTTCTCCCACCTTTCGACCCGCAAACGCCGCCTCCTCTGTCGCCTCCTGTTTCCCGTAACTTTTCTCGCCTACCTCGCCCATCGCCCTCGGACCAAAGGCACCGAGATCGCCTACGCCTGGGTAAAGCAGTAGCCCCCAGCCGTCATGACCACCGAGCGGCCGCCTCCTACCATCGCCATCCTCCCTTGGGGTGACGCCATCGAGGACTTCCTCGAAACCGCAAACATATCTCTCGACCAGTTTTGCTGCGAGATGACCGGCGGGTGGCTCTTCGGCTATGGGGAAGCCCTCAAGCTCAACCAGTGCGAAACCGTGTTCATCTGCTTCTCCACTTCCGTCTCGAAAGCTGAAACCAGAGAAAATCCCCGCACCGGCAGCAAGGTACTGCTGCTTCCCAGCCCGACCACCCACCGGTTTGCCCGCAAGCTCGCACGAGCCCTCGAGCGCCGCTGCAGCCACGCAAAGCTCCGCCGCATCGCCCCCCTCCTCACCATCCTCCACCAGACCGCCAGCAGCCTCGCATCCTACCTTGCCACCGACCCGCTAGCCCTCGCCCGCGCCCTCAAGGCCCACCGCGTCTCCCACCTCATCTGCCAAGAGTACGAATACACCCGCTTCGACGTCTGCGTCCTGCTCTCTCGGCTGTTGGGCATCCCCGTCTTCGCCTCCTTCCAGGGTGGCAGCGTGACCGCCAGTCGCTTGGAGAGCTGGATCCGCCCCCTCACTGTTCGCTGGGCAGACGGGTTAATCGTGGCCCCCCGGCAAGAGCGGAGGCGGGTCATCACTACCTATTCCGTTCCCCCCAGCCAGCTGCACGACATTCCCAACCCCCTCGATACCGAGCTCTGGAAACCGCTGGAAAACAAAGCCAGCCTGCGGGAAAAACACGGCCTACCGCCCGCAGCCACCATCGCAGTCTGGCACGGAAGGGTCGCCATCCACACCAAAGGTCTGGATACGCTCCTGCGGGCCTGGGCCAGCGTCGCTGCAGCCGCAGTCGCGGAAGCCCCGCTCTTGCTTCTCATCGGAAACGGATCCGACCGCGAGAAGCTGCGAGCCCTTATCGATTGCCACGCCCCCGAGAGCGTTCGCTGGATAGACCGCTACATCCTCGACCGCAGCCATATGCGAGAGCTGCTCAACAGCGCCGACTTCTACATCTTCCCGTCGCGACGCGAAGGCTTCCCTGTGGCTCCCACCGAAGCCATGGCCTGCGGGCTGCCCGTCATCGCCACCACCGCCTCCGGAGTCCCCGACATCTTTCCCCATGGAGAAGCCTCCGGCGGCATCCTCGTGCCCCCCGACGACAGCCCCGCCTTGGCAAGGGGGATGACCCGCCTCTTGCAGGATCCAGAGTTAAGGAAAGCGCTTTCCGCGAACGCCCGCCAGCAAGTGATCCAGTCCTTCTCCCTCAAGTCCATCGGCACTCGCTTAAAACAAACCCTAACCGCCCCAACCGTACCCAGAAATCCGATACTCTGAAAAGCCTACCATAGTACCCTTGTACCTTCCTCAGGAGAAACAGCCTTCGTTATAGCGAAGGTACTCCATCGGTTAGATTTTAAACGCCTTTTGGTGGCCATCAATTCGGATGGTCGGATCAGGTTGTGCTGTTTTTAGCCACAAGAAGGCACTACCGAGGAGCGGGCGACGACACTTGAGGAGTCTCA
>NZ_JARXHX010000037.1 GCF_031127835.1 Pelagicoccus sp. SDUM812002 | reverse complement strand
AGCACCATACCGGAGGAGTAGATCTTGGTGGCGAAGCTGGATTGGGAGAAGGAGTGGTCGCCAGCGGCGAGTGGCCAGCCGAAGAAGTTGAGCCCGGGCTCGACCGTGGTGGAGAAGCTCAGGACAATGCCGGGGACGGCGCGACCGTCGGCGCGAGCGATGTTTTCGGCGTAGATGGCGACGTCTGGATCGTTCATCACGTCGCTCATGATGTGCTGTTCGAGCACTTGTTTCCAGAGCAGGACGTCGTCGGGCGTCGCCTGGTCGGAGCGGATGCGGAAGAGCTCTGGGCGCAGGGAGAAGAGGGTGCCGTTCTTGTCGGGATTGTTGAGGCCGAGGCGGCCTTTGGCCACGGCCCAGTCGTCGCGCAGTCCGCCGAGGACGGAGGAAAGTCCCGTTTCGCCGTTGCTCGCTTCGATTGGGTTCTCGCCGTCCCAAGCGCCGACGGAGTAGGTCTTGACGATGGCGTCGATGAAGGCTTTGCCTTCCGGGGAATCGAGCAAACCTGTTTCGTAGTCGTAGGCACGGGCGGCGCTGTAGGCGTAGATCTGGGCGAGCGAGAAGAGGGATTTGTACTGGGAGAGCTCTTCGTTGCGCAGTTCGCGGAAAACGAGGTCGCGAGAGCGGTATCCATGAATCACCGACGCGGCTCGTTGGCGGAAGGTTTCACGTTCTGAGAGGATGTGGTTGGTGCTGGTGATCGCAGCGTTTTTCTTCGTCTTCGTCAGCGGGCGTTTCGTGCCGGGACAAGCGATCATGACGCTGGCAGTTTCGCCGACGCGGCGCGGAGCCTTCATGAGCTTGAGCGGCTGCGCCCGGGATATCGCTTCAGGGGCGGCGTCGACTGCCAGCGGATTGATCGTCACTGCGGATGCCTCGGGCCGCTTGATCGGTTACCACTGGCTCGGCTGGCTGGCAGTTGCGGTGAGTTTAGTGGCGCTGGTCTTGTCGCGCTTGGTGCGGGAGAGCGATCAGGCGATGCCGGTGAAGGACGGTTGAGCGAGGTAAGGTTGCAGTACGGGTGCCGCTGAGGTTGGGCGTTAGGTTGGGAAACGACTGGGATACGCCGTTAGTCGTTGGCGGTGAAGCCGCCTCCGGAGTCGGTGGCGTAGAGGAGGTTTCCGTCGGGTGTGAAGGCGAGGCTGAGACTGGAGCTATGGAGCCGAGATTTCGGGGCGTCGCCTGGATCGAACCATTCGGGAGGGGCGAGAGGAATGGGATGTTCTTCGCTGTCGGCGCTGGGGGTGAGAAGGAATGGGTTGGTGTCGAGCCAGGCTCTCGTTTGGGAGCTGGGCTCGATGATCAGGAACCATTGCCATTTCGTGACGGAACCGTTTGTATCCAACCATTCGCGACGTTCAGCATGGACGATTTTGTCATCGGATTGTGTATGCCGCCAAAAGGCCTTTTGGTAGACGGCGAGTGGATCTGTGATGACTACGGGCTGAGGCGTTTTTTCGATCTTGTCGCTGGCTGATACAGATAAGGCGAGTGTGAGGAGAGTGACGATGAGAGAGTGTTTCATTCGGTTTGGATTCGATTTTCCGAAGCTTGCGAGCGTGTAACGGTTGCTTGTGGCCGCTGGGACAGCGGCCGCTACCTGATTTGTGCGGGCCGACGCGAGCGCGGGATCTAGTTGCCGGCGTGGGAATAGGTGCGGAGGAAGAGCTTGATGTCCTCGACGCTGTTGACGAAGCGGTCGAGGGACCAGGGCCAGCGCCAGCTCTAGGCCGAGCCTTCATTAGATCGAACAAAGCGCCTCTTCTACTGAGGCAACGCCCAGCCCGACTGGACCCCGACCCGCTACGAAAACCCTGCGGACCCTCGGCAGATCGGCGTGACGGCGCGGTACGCATTCTAAACACTCAGCGTACGTATTTGCTTTTTAATGAAAACGGCGTCTGGGATTGCTCCCAGACGCCGCGTTCGTGTCGTTAACTGTTTACTAGACTTAAAAGCTGCCGCCGAATTGGAAGCCGAGAACGAGGGCGTTGTCGATATCGCCGGTGCCTCCGGGGTTTACGATGTATTGCAGGTCGGGCTGGAAGTAGCTGGCGGGGCTGAGCTGGAAGCGGTGGGCGAGTTCGATGACCATTTCGTAGTCGGCCTCGGAGCGGCCGGCGTCGGATTCGACTTTTGAATACACGTCGCTGAAGCCGCCGTAGGTGGCGAAGAAAAGCGTGCTGTCGTTTTCGCGTCCGGGGAAGAGACCGCGGTAGTTGGCGCCGAAGGTGGATTGCACGGGGACGATGGCGACGTCGTCGTGGTTGGTGTAGCCGAGGGTGGCGAAGAGGGTGAGGCCGTTGTGGCTGTCGGGTGATTCCGAATACACTTGGTAGTCGGCGTTGGCGTAGAAGCGGACGAATTCTTCGCGGTCTTGGTCGCTATCGAAGCGGTTCATGTCGAAGAAGGCGTTGTTCATGCCGACGAAGAAGTGGGCCGGCCGGTCGTTGAAGGTGGGGTTCCAGTTGAGCTGGGTGAAGATGGAGAGGCCGTCGCTGCTGCGGATGGCGAAGTCCGTACCGTGGTTCTTGGGATCCCACATGCTTTCGGAAAGCTGGAAGGTGCCGACTTGGGCGTAGGTGGTTTCGTTGATCTGGTACTTGGCCCGAGCTCCCCATACAGCGAAGGGATAGGAGGTCATGACACCGTCGAAAAGAGCGGCCCGGATTTGGCCGTTGACGGAATTGTTCATGGAGTAGCTGAAGAAGGGGGATCCGCAGAAATCGTCGGTAGCGCTCATGCGCCCGAATTTCAATGACAGCTGGTCGTCCATGAGCTGCTTCTCGAGAGTGACGTTGTAGAGGAAGGTGGTTTGTCCGCCGACCACTTGCATGACGCTGTATTGGCCTCCGACCGCGGCGTCGACGCTGCGGCCGTGTCGGTCGATTCCGGATACGGTGAATTCGGTGCCTTCCCAGCCGAATTTCTTCTCGAGGTCGAACTTGGCTCCGAAGAAGAGTCCACCGGCGTAGGCTTCGTCGGACTCGTTGCCGCCGTCGACGTTGCTGGCAAAGATGCCGGTGTAGTAGGCGAAGGTTTCCAGGCCGCTGTCTTCGAGGGCGGTGCGGGCGCCGTCCCAATCGCCGGAGAGGCGGTCGCGTTGCTGCCAGGGAATGTCTTCGGCAAAGGTGGCGGTAGTGGTGGCGAGTAGGAGTAGGGCGAGAGGTAGTTTGTTTTTCATGACGGTATTGGCGTTGGTGGTTATGCGGCGGTGGTTATTGCGTCGGTTTCGACGGGACGGCGTTTTTTTAGGAAGAACAGTAGGGTAGTGGTGACGAGGGTACCGGCTACGATGGCGATCAGGTAGCCGAGCATGTGGGTGATGGCGTTGGGGATCGCTAGGACGAAGATCCCGCCGTGCGGTACCATGAGCTTGCTGCCGACGGCCATGGAGATGGCGCCTGCGGTGGCGGCTCCGGCGATGGTGGCAGGGATGACGCGGAAGGGGTCGGCGGCGGCGTAGGGAATGGCTCCCTCGGTGATGAAAGCGATGCCGAGGACGGCGGTGGCCTTGGTGGCTTGTTGCTCGTCGGTGGTGAAGCGGTTCTTAAAGAGCGTGGCGGCAAGAGCGACGCCGAGCGGGGGAACCATGCCTGCGGCCATGACGGCCGCCATGGGGCCGTAGATCTGGGTGGCGACTAGGCCGACGGCGAAGGTGTAGGCGGCTTTGTTGATCGGGCCGCCCATGTCGAAGGCCATCATGCCGCCGAGGAGGAGGCCGAGGATGAGAGCGCTGCTGCCTTGCATGGCGTTGAGCCAGGCGGACACGCCATCCATCAACCCTTTTACTGGCGGGCCGATGAGGTAGACCATGGTAAGTCCGACCACGAGGGAGGAGATGAGCGGGAGAATGAGGACGGGCTTTAGGCCGGCGAGCTGGTCGGGAAGCTTGACGGCTTTGTTGAGCCAGCGGGTAAAGTAGCCGGCAAGGAAGCCTGCGGCGATGCCGCCGAGGAATCCGGCTCCGAGGCTGGAGGCCAGCATGCCGCCGATGAGTCCGGGGGTGAGTCCGGGGCGGTCGGCGATGGAAAATGCGATGAATCCGGCGAAGACGGGCACGAAAAGGGCGAAGGCCGAAGCGCCGCCGATTTGCATGAGGGCCCAGCCCAGCGTGCCTTCCTCGTCGCCGGCGTAGATGCCGCCGATGGCGAAGGCGAGAGCGATGAGCAGGCCGCCCGCTACCACGAGGGGCAGCATGTGGGAGACGCCGGTCATGAGGTGTTTGTAGGGACCGGTGCGTTCTTTTTTGGCGGGTTGTTTGAGGCCGCTGCCTTTGACAGGCGAGGGCTCGAGGGCGAGAGCTTCTTTTATGAGGCCTTGAGAGTCGCGGATGGCGGCTTTGGTGCCGGTCTCTAGGAGCTTCTTGCCGGCGAAGCGGCTGGTTTCGACTGTGGCGTCGGCCGCGACGAGGACTGCGTCGGCTTTGGCAATGTCTTCGGCGGTGAGTTCGTTTTTGGCTCCGACGGAGCCGCGGGTTTCGACCTTCATCTCGTAGCCCATGGCTTTGGCTCCTTTGATGAGGGCCTCGGCCGCCATGAAGGTGTGGGCGATGCCGGTCGGGCAAGAGGTGACTCCGATCAGGAATTTGCTGGCGACCGCGGCTGGGGCGGCGGTTTCGCGGGGGGGCTGAGCTGTCGGTGTTTTGTGGGTACGTGGTGAAATGGGATCGAGGATCTTGCCGGTTTCGCGGATGAGGCGAGGGCGGTCGGTCTGGATGTCTTGATCGTCGCTGCGTAGATGGACCTCTCCGCTGGTGGTTTGCGAGGACTCGACGATGTCGAGCTGCAGGCCGCGGAGTTTGCTTTCCGCTACTAGGGCGGAGACGGCGAGGCGGGTGAGTGGCTCGTCGGCGGGAGAGGCGAAGGTGGCTGTTATGGTTTTCATTGGGGGTGGCGAGTTGGGGGTTAAGCTTGGAGAACGGAGAGGGGTTGGACGGAAATTTGCGGAAGGCGCTTCTCGATGACTTCGGCGGCCGGTAGTTGGCGACGGACGTCTTCGAGGGCGCACCAGGCGAAGACAGTGGCGAGGCGAGCCCGGTCGGTGGGGCTGCATCCGGTGACGGTTCCGGCGAGGTAGCCCGCGAGCAGGGAGTCTCCGGCGCCGACGGTGCTGACCACTTTTACGGGAGGGGCGGAAGCCATGAGGGCTCTTTCCGGCGAGAGGAAAAGGGCGCCTTCGCTGCCGAGGGAGAGGATGACGTGGGGGACTTTCTCTTTTTGCAGCTCGGTAGCGGCCACTACTCGATAGGAGAAGTCGGGCAGGTCGTGGCCGAGGTATTCGGCGAGCTCGTGCTCGTTTGGCTTGATGAGGTCGGCTCCGTTTTCGATGGCGACCTTGAGGGCCTCGCCGCTGGTATCGACGGCGATCTTAGCTCCGCCGCGTTTGATGAGGGCGATGATTTCGGCGAAGAAATCTGGGCTGACTCCGGCGGGCAGGCTGCCGGCGAGGACGAACCAGCGTTCAGGCCTGATCAGTTGGGAGAGCTTCTTTTCGAATTGGCTAAACTCGTTGGCGGTGGGCTGGAGTCCGGGGAAGTTGATGTCGGTGGTTTGGCGGGTGGCCGCGTCGACGATCTTGATGCCGGTGCGGGTTTCGCCGGGGATCCAGACGAAGGCGTCGCTGACGGTCCCGCGTTTGAAAAGCTCGCTGAAGACGCGCGGGTTTTGTTTGCCGAGGAAGCCGGTGGCGGTGGATGGGATGCCGAATCCGGCGAGCATGGATGAGACGTTGACCCCTTTGCCGCCCGCTTGGCGGTAGTGGCGCTCGGTACGGTTGACCTGGCCCGGCTCGAAGCGATCGATGAAAACGGTCTGGTCGATGGCGGGGTTGAGCGTAATGGTGACGATGTCGTTTTGCTTGTTCATGGCGGGGTGGGCTTAGTGGCTGGGACGTAGGGCGCGGACGGCGCGGGCGTCGCGTTGGTGGAGGGCTTTTTCGGCGAGGTCCGAAAGCGTTTGGAATTTCTCCTGGCGGAGCAGGGCTTTGACCTGCGGGACGATGGAGGGCGGCATGCTGAGCTCGTCGATGCCGAGGCCGGTTAGGATGAGAGCTCCGAGCGGATCGGCGGCGAGTCCACCGCAGACGCCGACCCATTTGCCCTTGTCGTGGGCGGCTTTGACGGTGTCGCGGATTAGTCGCAGGACGACGGGATGGAGGCTGTCGGCGCGGCGTGCGAGCAGCGGGTGCGTGCGGTCGACGGCGAGCGCGTATTGGGTTAAGTCGTTGGTGCCGATGGAGAAGAAGTCTGCCAGTTCGGCCAGTTCCGGCGCCATGGTGACGGCGGAGGGGACTTCGATCATGACGCCCAGTTCGACTTTTTGGCCGCCCACTTCGCGGCGAACTTTTTCGGCCAGTTCGCGGGCTCGCAGAAAGTCGTTGGGAGTGGCGATCATGGGGAACATGAGGCGGATGGGCCCGTGTTCGGCAGCTCGGAAGATGGCTCGCAGCTGGGTGATGGCGAGGTCGGGGCGAGCGAGGCTGAGGCGGAAGCCGCGGAGGCCGAGAAAGGATAGGTCCTGTTCGCTGAGGCCGAGGTAGGAGACGGGTTTGTCGCCGCCGATGTCGAGGGTACGCACGATCATGGGCAGGCCTTGGAGGCCCTCGATCATGGTGCGGAGCGCCTTGTACTGTTCTTCTTCGTCGGGGGCGTGGTCGCGGTCGAGGAAGAGGAATTCGGTGCGGAGGAGGCCAACGCCTTCGGCTCCGGAATCGATGACGGATGCGGCTTCGGCGGTTTGGCCAATATTGGCGACGACTTCGACGCGGTGGCCGTCCTGGAGGATGGCCGGCTCGAAGCGTTGTTCCCAGTCCTGGTTGCGCTGGATGCTGACTTCCTGGATGGCAGCTTGGGCTGATTCGAGATCGGCCTCGCTGGGGCTGAGGATGATGCGGCCGCCAGAGGCGTCGAGGATGACGGTTTCGCCGATGGGGAGGCGGTCGATGCTCGAGCCAGCCGCGACCAGCATGGGAATGCCGAGGGAGCGGGCGACGATAGCGGCGTGGGCGTTGGGCGAACCGTTTTTCAGGCAGATGCCTTTGATCTTGTCGGCCTTGAGTTGGGCAGCTTGTGAGGGATCGAGGTCCTTGGCGACGAGGATGACCGGTTCGGAGATTTCCGAGATGGGGTCGACCTCGATGCCGAGGAGGATTTTTTGTACGCGTTGGCCGACGTCGCGCAGGTCGTCAGCCCGCTGGGCGAGGCGCTTGTCCTCGAGGTTGGCGAGTTTGGCGGTTTGGATTTGGATGGTGGTGGTCCAGGCGGTAAGGGCGTCGTCGCCGGCGTCGATGAAGCCGACAGCTTGCTCCAGTAGTTTTTCGTCGGATACGAGGGAGGCGTGGGCTTCGAAGAGGTCGCGTTGGACGGCGTTGAGGTCGCCTTCGGTGAGGGCGAGGAGTTGTTTCTTGGCAACGGTGATGGCGCTTTTCAGCGCGGCAGTCTCGGCGGCGGTGTCGCCGACGGCGCGCTTGCGATCGGCGAGATTGACGGGGTTCCATTTCCAGGCGGTGGCGATGGCGAGTCCGGGAGCGGCCATGGTGCCGGAAATTGTCTGGGTGGACTCCAGTTCGCCGGTCCATTGGTTGCCTGCGTTTGCTGCGAAGTCTTCGTCCTCTTGCGGTTCGTTGTTAATCTCTTCGAGCAGGGCTGCGAGGTTGGAGAGGGTGTCGGTCTCGTTGTCGCCCTCGACGCGGATGCTGACGGAGTCGCCGGCTGCAATACCGAGGGAAAGGATGCGGGAAGGGCTGTCGGCTTCGATCTCGCGGCTCTTGGCGACGAGGGTGACCTTGCCGTCGTAGGCTTGCACGGCCCGGGCGAACTTGCCGGCAGGGCGGAGATGGAAGCCACGGGGGTTGCTGAAGGCGAGTTCGATTTCGCTGCCGTGGAAATCCGAGCTTACGGCGGGAGCGTTCGAGGGCGCGTCGGCGTTTTCGGAGATTGCGGCGATGATTTCGGCGGGATCGTTTGTGTTGGCGAGACGCTCGGCGAGAGCGGAGTCGCTCACGATGCCGGTGAGGCGGCGGAGGAGGCCGATGTGCTCGTCGGACTTGGCGGCGATGCCGAAGACGAGGTGCGCCTTTTGGCCGTCTTGCCAAGTGACGCCTTGGGGAATTTGCAGGATGGAGACGCGCGTGTTCTTGATGTGCTTGGCATCCTGCGGGCGGCCGTGGGGGATGGAGACGCCGTTGCCGAGATAGGTGGTGGCGGTGAGTTCGCGGGCCAACATGCTGTCGACGTATTCGGGGTCGATGGAGTCGCTCTCGAGGAGAAGGCCGGCGGCGGTGCGGATGGCTTCTTCCTTGGTGTTGATCGTGGCGCCGAGACGGACGTCGCTGGGGGTCATTGTAAGCATGGCGGGTATGGTTTCTAGGGTTCGAAAGGAGGCGGGGCGCCGTTTCTGGTTATGTGTGTAAACGTTTACATGTACATGTGTCAATGTGAAAACGTTTACATAATGTGAAAGGATCCGTCGATGAGGAGGAAAATGATTGATTAGAAGAAAGATACAAAAACGTATAATTTCGATTCGATTACCGTTTTCTCTTTTAAAAACGAATTTTTGTGTAAACGATCACAGGTATGTCCCATTCGATCAAAGACGTTGCCAAGCGAGCTGGCTGTTCCATTGCCACGGTTTCCCGGGTGTTGTCGGGGAAGGGCTACATCAGTGACGATGCCCGCAAAAAAGTGGAGGAGGCGGTGGAGGAGCTTGGCTATCGTCCGAACCGAGTGGCCCGCAGCCTGCGGGCGCGGAAATCGCGTGTGATCGGCTTGATCGTGTCTGATATCAGCAATCCGTTTTTCAGCGAGATCAGCCGTGCGGTGGAGCGGGTGGCGATGGCCAAGGGGTTCAGCGTGCTCATCTGCAACAGCGATGAGGACGGCGAGAAGGAAGGGCGTTATCTCAAGTTGATGGACGAGGAGCAGGTGGCTGGTATTTTGCTGTCGCCGACTCGCGCGAACAAGAAGCCGATCGATCCCGCGAAGCTGCCGCCGATGGTGTTGATTGACCGCAAGCTCAACGAGGCTTCGTTGGATGCGGTTTTGATCGATAACGAAGGGGCGGCTCGGCGTTTGACCGAGACCTTGCTGGCGGGCGGCTTTCAGAAGATCGCAGGGATCTTCGGTGGTGCGAAGAGCTTTACGGCAGCTTTGCGCATCAAGGGATTCAAGGCGGCTTTCGAGGGGCAGGAGGAACGTATGGGGGCGATCCACCAAGCTCCAGCTTTCGAGGCGGAAGGGGTGCGGCTGATGCAGCAGATCCTAGCGGAGGACCCGTCGGTCGACGCGGTGGTTTGCAGTAGCGCCCTTTTGGCGACGGGCGCGTACAAGGGCCTGCGGGAGAGCAGCACCAAGAAACCCGCGGAAATGGGCTTTGCCTGTTTCGACGATCCGTCGTGGGCGAGTTTCGTGGAGCCGGCGGTGACGGTTGTGCGTCAGCCCGCGTCAGCCATCGGCGAGGCAGCGGCGGACTTGTTGCTTAAGCGCATTGAGGATCGTTCGCGGCCGGTGAGTGAAGTGGTGCTGCAGGGCGAGCTGGTGGAGCGGGAGTCGAGCGGGCGTCACTAGGGCGCGCTTGTTGAGCTAGAAGCTTCAGGTCCTAGATCTGGTAGCGGAGCAGCTTCGGACAAGACTTTTGGTTTTTTCATGGCAAGGGTGGAGCCGGTGTTTGGTAGGGTGCCTTTGAGCAGTTCCCAGAATTCTTCGCGGTTGTTGCTGCGGGGAAGGGGCTGTCCGGTGCGTCGACTTCGAGAAAGTCGCAGAGAGGCTTCCAGCCTTGGGCGACTTCGAAGACAAGGAGGCTGGGATTCGGGGATGGTTGCTTTTACCGTTGCGGTATGCTTCGAGAAGTCTTCCGCGAATTTAGCAGCGCTGGAGCCGACCTGGAAACCGGTGCGTTCGATAACAGCTTTAGCCATGTCGAGCCATTCCCACATGGGCTGCGGAGCTTTTTCCTGCTGCCGACCAGGGTGTTGATGGTTTAGCAGAAGCTAGCGGTCCAGCCTTCGAGACTTCGCACCGCAAGAACGAATCTGGCGTTCGGCTAGGCTTCGAAAAGTTCGCGGTAGAACTCGGAAGTCGGCCAATCGACGGCGCTCCCGTAGCCTTGATAGAGCGTTTCCCAGCCAGGATCGCCGTTGAGGGCTGTTTGCCAGCGAGGCAAGTTGAGTGCTCATATTCTTGGCCACCTCTTACATGTGGTAGCAAGGGTCGAAGCCGAGTTGCTCGAGGGCAAGCTTGAGGGAATCGGTGCCGGTGCGGCCGACGCCCGTGCCGATGATTTGAGGCTGCATAGAACGAACTTTTGTTGGAGGTGGGTAGGAGAAGCGAAGTGACTATCTTAAATAAGATTTCCTCATGGATACGCCGCTTAAACTGGGGGCTTCGCAATACCTTTGATTCGGGGAAGCAGTTGCACGAGCTTGCTATCCGTGGAGAGGGGGCCGGTTGTTGATCCGGACTTTGCGGAGGGTTCGCCGCTTTCATCTATGGGATTTCCGAAACTAACCGAAAAATCGCTTTTGCTGCTCTTGGCGGCGGTGCAGTTCACGCACATCATGGATTTTATGATCCTGATGCCGTTGGGACCTCAGCTCGTGCGCGACTTGGGGATCGGACTGGGGAGGTTCAGCGCGATCGTGGCGGCTTATGCGGTGAGCTCGGGTGTGGTGGGTCTGCTGACGGCTCCGTTTATCGACCGCTTTGATCGTCGCACCGCGCTGCTTTTCGCCTATGCAGGCTTCACGGTGGGGACGCTCGCCTGCGGTTTGGCTCAAGATGCGAACACTTTGATGATGGGACGCATGATCAGCGGCGGGTTTGGCGGGGTGGCGACCGCTCTGGTGCTTTCGATCGTGGGCGATGTAGTGCCTCCGCAACGACGGGCGTCGGCGGTAGGAGTGGTGATGACTGCGTTCTCGATCGCCTCGGCTTTGGGCGTGCCGACGGGACTTTATCTGGCCAGCGTTTTCAAATGGGAGGCGCCGTTCTTGTTGTTGGCGGGAGTGGCGTCGGTCATGTGGCTGGTGGCGTTTTGGGGATTGCCGTCGGTGGGCGGCCATTTGGAGGTGGACCCGAAGAAGCGGGCGGCATCTTTCGTGGCGATGTTGAAAGACCGCAATGCGGGCATGGCTCTGCTGTTTTACGCGAGCCTCGTTTTCGGTCATTTCATTATCATCCCGCTGATGGCTCAGTACTTCGTGGCGAACATGGGGCTGCCGGAGGACCGGGTTTTCCTGGTTTATTTGATCGGCGGGGTGCTGACGGTGTTTACGGCCCCGCGCATCGGGAAGCTCGCCGACCGCTTCGGGCGGGTGAGGGTACTGGCGGTTCTGGTTGGGGTGGCCAGCGTGGTGACCTTGACGATTACCAATGGTGGTCCCATGCCGATGTGGCTAGTGCTGGCGATTGCGGCGACGTTTTTCGTTTTTGCTAGCGGGCGTTTCGTGCCGGGGCAGGCCATCATGACCTCGGCGGTTCCGCCAGAGCGGCGCGGGCCTTTATGAGCTTGAGCGGCTGCGCTCGCGACGTGGCGTCGGGGGCGGCCTCGACAACCGGTGGCTTGATTGTGACGGTTGACGCGTCGGGTCGTCTGGTCGGCTACCATTGGCTTGGCTGGCTGGCGGTAGGAGTGAGTCTAGTGGCGCTTGTATTGGCTCGGCTGGTACGCGAGAGCGATTAGGCGATCTCAGTGAGAGGCGGCTGAGCGAAATTAAATGGTAGTACTTTTGCCTCTAAGATGGATTCTCTGTAGGTAGGTATGGCACTAGGATAGACCGTTAGTCATTGGCGGTGAAGCCGCCTCCGGTGTCGGTGGCGAAGAGTCGGTTTCCGTCGGATGTGAAGGCGTGGCTGAGACTGGCGTTATGGGACCGAAATTTTGGGGCTTTGCGTGAATCAAACCATTCGGGAGGAGCGAGAGGAATGGTGTGTTCTTCTCGATCGGAGCTGGGAGTGAGAAGGAATGGGTTGGTGTCGAGCCAGGCTCTCGTTTGGGGGCTGGGCTCGATGATCAGGAACCATTGCCATTTCATGACGGAACCGTTTGTATCCAACCATTCGCGACGTTCAGCATGGACGATTTTGTCATCCGATTTTGGATGCCGCCAAAAGGCCTTTTGGTAGACGGTAGCTGGATCTGTGATGACTACGGCCTGGGGCGTTTTTTCGATCTTGTCGCTGGCTGATACAGATAAGGCGAGTGTGAGAAGCGTGACGATGAGGGAGTCTTTCATTCGGTTTGGATTCGATTTTCCGAAGCTTGCGAGCGTGTAACGGATGCTTGTGGCCGCTGGGACAGCGGCCGCTACCTGATTTGTGTGGGACGCCGCGAGCGCTGCGCCTTACGGGATCTAGTTGCCGGCGTGGGAATAGGTGCGAAGGAAGAGTTTGATGTCTTCGACGCTGTTGACGAAGCGGTCGAGGCCTTCTTGCTCGTCGCTGAGAAGTGAATACGCGGGGATGACGATCTTCCACTTGCTGTTCCAAACGCTGCGGCCGACGAGGCGCGTGTTAGTAAACTCGGCTGGCATGGAGCTGTAGAAGTAGACGGGATCGTCCACGGCACGGAATGCTTCGTGTTTGCGACGGATCCA
>NZ_JARXHX010000036.1 GCF_031127835.1 Pelagicoccus sp. SDUM812002 | reverse complement strand
AGCGAGTTTATGCCGACATTGGGCTTGCGCGCAGCGTAGGACTATGGAACCGGCTATAATCATTTTTCACCCACAGATTTTCCGGAAGACCCAAAATCCTTAATGAAAACGGGTACGCTCTTTACGACGAAAGTACGTCGCGAATACTTGAATACAATGCAAAGCATCTCCTTTCGAAGTACAAGGGTGACTTGCGCAACCTACGAGAAGCGGCTGCTGAGCGACTACAGGAATTTAAAGGGATGGGTCCCTCCGGAGTGGATATTTTCTTGCGTGAGACTCAGTCAGTTTGGACGGAGTTTTACCCTTACGTCGACCGCCGTTCGTGCCACGGGGCGGAACTACTGGGCTTGCCCACCGCTCCGGACCAGCTTGGCTCGCTGTCCAGAAATCCGTCCGAACTTGTCAGTCTGCTAGCGGCGCTGGTGCGTGTTTCTTTGGGTAAGGCTGAAGGAGAACTCGCCTCATTGGTGAAGAAAGCCCCCTAGGCTAGAAGCGATAAGGGTGCTCTGTGAATGGAAGCAAAGGAGCGTCGCCGGTCGAGCGCGTCCGCGTTCGAGCACGCTGCCCCCTTTAGGATTGGCATGTTTTAGGCATCGACTTCGAGCTATGGAAAAAGCTAAACCAAAGAGATCTCACAAAATAGCGATACCCATCTTCGTTGTCATTGCAGCTTTAGGAGCGGTGCTAGGCGGGCTAACCGGTGTCGCTGTCACATTTGGTTTAGGGATGTTGGCGTTTATCGTCACCTTAGCAGCCGCGTCGTTCGCGAGCTGGCGCGACAGGAAGCGTGAGACAGAGTCCGACTCCCATGGCGCAGCTCAAGAGCACTGAAGGATGGTGGCACTTTGCAGTCCAGCCGTTGCAACAAGCAGTGCCTTGGCACTGAGGGGGCAGAGAAAGATGCGATTGGTGATTTAATTTCCGCTGTCGAATTCCGCTGCGGAGTCGAAGGTGTTGGAGTCGTTCGATTTGGCACGACGTATGCAAGGTGGGTCTGACCCAAGAGACGCTTACAAGATTTAGGCGTATCCAGTCTGCAACCACGCGAGAACGAGTACATAAATGTCCGACAGCAAGACCCCCTCCCGGTGCCCGTTTACGGGGAAAACCGCAAACGGCGGAGAACTCCACCAGCACGCGTCTTCCAAGGAAGACCGTTTGACCACCGGACAAGGCTTGCCGGTATCCGACGATCAAAATTCGCTGAAGGCCGGAAGCCGTGGCCCAACTTTGCTCGAGGATTTTATTCTAAGGGAGAAGATTACCCATTTCGACCATGAGAGAATTCCCGAACGGGTAGTTCATGCCAGGGGGTATGGAGCACACGGGTATTTTCAATCGTACGGTTGCCACAGCGATATTACGAAAGCCGGTTTTCTACAGGATCCAGACGAAAAGACGGAAGTGTTCGTTCGATTTTCCACGGTAGCGGGAAGTGAGGGATCTTTGGATACAGCCAGAGATGTACGAGGGTTCTCGGTGAAGTTCTATACCAAAGAGGGAAACTATGATTTGGTGGGAAACAACATTCCGGTCTTTTTCATCCAGGACGCCATCAAATTCCCTGATTTGATACATTCTGTCAAGCCCGAGCCCGACCGCGGTTTCCCGCAAGCACAGTCGGCGCACGATACGTTTTGGGACTTCGTTTCATTGTCCCCGGAAAGCATGCACATGCTGATGTGGGTGATGTCCGATCGCGCTATACCGCGTTCCTTTCGAATGATGGAGGGCTTTGGCGTGCACACTTTCCGCATGATTAATGAGGCAGGAGAATCGCGTTTCGTAAAGTTTCACTGGAGACCTAAGCTGGGAACCTTTTCGTTGATTTGGGATGAGGCTGTTAAGATTGGCGGAGCAGATCCGGATTTCCATCGACGCGATTTATGGCAAGCGATCGAGAGTGGCGACTTCCCCGAATGGGAGTTCTGCGTGCAAGTATTTACTGAAGAGGAAGCAGATAGTTTCGATTTCGATATTTTAGATCCGACGAAAATCGTTCCAGAGGAGAAGGTGCCTCTCCGACCGCTCGGAAAGATGGTGCTAAATCGAAACGTCGATAACTTCTTCGCAGAGACGGAACAGGTGGCTTTCTGCCCGTCGCATGTGGTCCCGGGGATCGATTTTTCGGACGATCCGCTATTGCAAGGGCGATTGTTCAGTTATCTGGATACACAAATCTCCAGGCTCGGAAGTCCGAATTTCAACCAGCTCCCGGTCAACGCCCCCAAGTGCCCGATGCGTTTCTTTCAACGCGATGCGCAGATGCAAACGCAAGTCCCCAAAGGACGGGTCGCCAATCAGCCGAACAGCTTAGATGATGGATCGCCGCGCGAGTGTCCCGAAACGGGATTTTCATCGTATCCTAAGAAGGAAAATGGAACGAAAGGACGAGTCCGGTCTGAGACCTTTGCCGACTACTACTCGCAGGCGAGACTATTTTGGAACTCGATGACCGAACCTGAGCGCAACCATATCGTGGGCGGCTTCACCTTCGAGTTGGGCAAGTGCGAGACACCCCAAATTCGGAAGCGTATGCTGGGGCACCTGAAGCTTGTGGACGCGAAACTAGGAGAGAAGGTCGCGGCGGCTCTTGGGATGGATGGCGAGGCCCTGGATATTGAGCCAGCTGTTCCGATAATTGAATACGAACCATCCCAATCTCTTTCACAGTACGGGAAGGCCCCTCATACCCTTGAAGGGAAGAAGATTGGGATCCTGACCAGTGAGGGAGCTCCAAATGCACTTCTCGAAAAAGCGATGAAAATAGCGAAAGCCGAAGGCGCTACGGTCGAGATAGTGGCTCCTAAAGTGGGTCGCTGCAGGACCAGCGATGGGACAAATCTGGAGCCCGATCACTTTCTCGCCGGTGGTCCTTCCATGCTTTTCGATTGTGTAATTATTGCGCCTGGAGGAGATGAGGAGGAAGGGAAGGCCTTGATCGACCAAGCCGATGCGGTCGATTGGGTACGCAATGCTTTCGGCCATTTGAAAGTGATAGGATTCACCGAATCCGCCGTAGATCTCTTGGAGAAAGGGGGGGTAAAACCTAATGCCGAAGGGGGCGTGATCCCACTGGACGAAGCTGGGTGGGATGACTTTGTAGAGCAGGCCAAAGCTTATAGAGTATGGGACCGAGAGCCTATGGTACGGCCTGTTTGATTTTCGATCGAGTTAGTCGAATCGAGCTCGTGGGCAATCGGTGCAACTTTCTCATGCGCGTACCCTGAGTACTCACTGCGTTATACGCAGTGACCCTTGGGGCACGCTATTTACTTCTATTTCCCGGCAAAATCGGATCCCGCATGAATGCCTATGCCTTCGGCAGTGTCCGGCGTTTTATAGCGTACTGCTAACCCGGTTGCGGAGCAGGGGAGGTAATGGGTGTCCTAATTGCAGTTGGACTGCGTTCGCTTGGCGACGCTAAGGTAGTGATTACCTTTGTCCTAATCCACTCTGTCAGCATCGCTTTGACGACGCTGCCGTTTACGCAGGAGGGAGTCGAGCTAGGGAGTGTTGAAGGTCGCCCGCTGTTGCGGTCGATCTTTGGCATCGCTAAAATGGTTAGTGAAGCGAACTGTTTTGCCCATGCTAACTGATAGACGTCATTCGTAAGGTGATAGACGTCATTCGTAAGGCGGAAGGAGAATCGGAAGGCGGGCGAGTTTTGCCGGCGGTGATCAAACTCCCGTTTCGGTTTTGGCCGGCTCTGGCGGCTGCCAGACTCGCGACTTTCCTACGTGCTTCCGGATCAGGTGAGAGCAAGTCTTAGCCATTACCGCTTCTTCGTTTACCGGTACGGCAAGAAGCGGTACTGAACTGTCAGCATGGTTAATTATGCCTCCGGTTTCCGTCCCGTTATCTTCGTTCTTTTGTTTGTCCAACTTCGTTCCTAGGAACTCAAGGCGAGCAACGATACGCTTTCGTACATCGAAGTCGTTAGCTCCAATGCCACCTGTGAATGCAATTGCATCGAGAGAGTCTAGGGCAGCGCGGGCGCCTGCGATTTCTTTGGCGAGTCGATAGGTGAACACGTCTATTGCTAACTCGACCCGTGGCTTGCCAGTGTGTTCGGGTAGGCGCAGTTCTCTCACGTCATTAGAGACGCCCGACAGTCCCAGCAAGCCGCTGCGCTTGGAGAGGGAGTCATGAATCTCCTCAATGCCCATGTTCATTTGCTTGGCGAGATAGCTTACCAAACCCGGATCGACGTCGCCACTTCGCGAGCCCATGACCACGCCTTCCATTGGGGTGAATCCCATCGAATTATCGATGCTACGACCCCGTTGGGTTGCGTTCACGCTGCAGCCATTGCCGAGGTGGACGCTAATCAAAGCGATTTCTGAAACGCTTTTGCCTAAGATTCGCGCTGTTTCCTCGGCCGCGTGGCGATGGCTGAATCCGTGAAAGCCATAGCGCCTTATCCCGTGCTCCGTATACCAATCGTATGGCACGCCGTACGTGTAGGCTCTCGGGGGCAGGGTTTTATGGAAGCCTGTGTCGAAGCAGGCGATGTGCTGGAGATTAGGGAAGAGAGAACGCCCAAAGCGGATGACGCGAAGCGCTACGGGGTTATGCTGGGGAGCGAGCGGGACAAGTTCTTCGAGATCTTCGAGTACTTTATCATCAACGATGACCGGGTCTCGGTAATGCGAACCTCCGTGGACCACTCGGTAAACGATCGCTTGCAGAGACTTACATTGGCGGGACTCTTTGAGGACCAGCTCTATCAACATCAAGCACCGGCAGATTCCAATGTGGCGCGGCAGCTTTTCGTTATGGCGAGGTCCTCCATCTATTTGCCATTCAAAGATGCTTTTGGGGGAGCCAAGCTTGTCGGCTTCACCATCCAGCCAGCGTTTTCCCGTACGGGTGTCGATAGCGGCGAACCGGAGCGTTTCGCTGCCGCAGTTAATAGTAAGAACGGACTTTGGGGACATCGGGGTATTTTACATAGATTGCGCTACAGGTGCGGATCATTGGTTTGGTTCGGTGCATAAAAAGAGAGTCCCTAACCATGGGGCTAGGGACTCGCGGAGGTCTAGAAGCAAACGCTAAGAAACGGTGACCTTCGCTTCTTTGTTCGCAGACTTTTTTGCGGCGCTGGTAAGCGTCTCGTCGGCCATCTTCTCTTCGTCGAGAGTTTCGCCTAGGAGGCTCTTAGCCTTCTCGTGGCCCATTTGGTCAGCCCAAGCGCAGAGCGAACCATAGGTTGCGATTTCATAGTGTTCGATCTTCTGCGCAGCGCAGATGATCGCAGCATCTCCTGCTGCGCTTCCCTTGAAGTCTGACAAGAGCTCTTCTGCCTCTTTGATGAGTCCTTTCGTGGCCTCGCAGGTATTGCGCTTGGGTGACTCATCGATGGAAGCGAACACGTCCTCGAGTCGAGTCACGTGCGTCTTGGTTTCCTCGAGGTGGTGCTGTAGTCCTTTCTTCAGCTCTTCGTCTTGAGCGGCTTCGATCTTTTTGGGCAGCGCTTCAACGATGCGGTGTTCTGCGTCGTACATATCTTGGAGTTGATCCAAGAACAGCTTGTGTAGGTCGTTTTCCATAGTGTCTTATATTTCAGTTTACGTGGGCCAGCCAATTTTGCTGGCCGGTTAAGAGTGAGCTACCGACTTTGCAAAGGTTGCGCCACCTGCGTCTCGTCTGGAATAATTCAACGAACCAAGAGGGACCTATATCTAGCGGTTAGTAAATTCCCGAAGACAGCTTTGCGTATCACCTTAACCAGGAGAGAAACGAGTGTGCAAAAGGAAAATGCTGAGATTGCCTTTTGCCTATGTGAGCGTTCGGATGAGTCGCTGAACTGGGTTCACGGTGCTGTAGTTGTATTCTGAATATGACCGTTTCAGGCTCGATGAGTCAAACTTTGAAGAATCCCCAAGTGCTGGCACGAACTATGCACGGCTGAGTGCCGCATCTAGAAATCGATTATGATACAGGAAAGTCCGCCACCCGTTAGACGCGAGATCCCTCACGGTGGCTTGCCCGAAAGTACCCTCCCGTTTTTGATGGATCCATACGGTTTTATACCACGGGTTTGTCGGAGCAAGCAGACCGACCTTTTCGAAACGCGTATTCAATTCGAGAAGACAATCTGTATGTCCGGTACGGAAGCAGCAGAAGTGTTCTACGACACCTCGCGCTTTAGCCGTGCGAACGCTGCTCCCAGCCGAATCCAAAAGACGCTGTTCGGCGAGGGTGGCGTCCAGGGGCTGGACGGAGACGCTCACTTGCGTCGGAAATCGATGTTTCTGGAGCTGGTGGAGCCAGATCGGGTACGGCACCTCAGTGAGATATTCGAACGACATTGGGAATTGATGCTCGACGACTGGGAGTCACGCGGCCGTCTCTGTCTCTATGACGAGATGCGTTGTCTTCTCACGCGTGCGGTCTGCGAATGGGCCGGCGTACCACTGAGCGAAGAGGAAGAGCCTAAGCTAATAGAGGACCTGACATCACTCTTCGCGGACGCTGGATCGGTCGGACCGAGACACTGGAAGTCACGCAGAGCACGCCGTCGGACCGAGCGTTGGGCAGGCGAACTCTTACAGAAGGTAAGAAATGAAGCGTTGGAGGCTCCAGCCGGATCGGCCCTATTGGCAATAGCTCAGCACCGAGACGAGAACGGAAAGCAACTCGACCTTCACGTGGCGAGTGTAGAGCTCCTGAATGTATTGCGACCGACGGTTGCAGTCTCAGTATACATTGCGTTTGCCGCCGTAGCTTTGAACAAGTATCCAGTAACGCGCGACAAATTGATTGAAAGACGGGAAGGCTATGATCGGGCCTTCGCTCAAGAAGTGCGGCGCTACTATCCCTTTTTTCCCGTGGTGGCCGCTCGCGTCTCGGAGACCTTTGAATGGAAAGGGTACACGTTTCCCGAGGGGCGTTTAGTCGTACTTGACTTGTATGGCACCAATCACGACCCAAAAGACTGGGACCGGCCCGACGCGTTCCTTCCGGAGCGATTTCCTGGGGCATCGATGTGTCCCTTTCACTTTATCCCGCAGGGAGGGGGAGATCCGCTGCGCAATCATCGCTGTCCAGGAGAAGGCGTAGCGATAGAGCTGATACAGGTAGCAGCGAGATTTTTGACCCTCAGGCTAGATTACACCCTTCCTTCGCAGGACCTATCGGTTGATCGCAAGCGGCTCCCGGCACTCCCTAAGAGTAAGGTGATCTTAAGTGAAGTGAGACGAAGCGGACGATTTTAACGGTAAAAAAGTCTAGCTGAGAGCCGTCTTAGCCGGCGGGTGAGAAGGCTTCCTTGACTGCTTGGGTGAGTGGCTGCTTCGCTTTTCGATACGCCTGCCAAGGATCCTGCTTCAGGTGGGAAAGTCTCTGGGCCGCATTTTCGATCGTGTAGGCATTCGACCTCAGGCTAGCGGTTGCTTCTTTCCAGTCGAGCGGCATCGAGACAGGAGCCCCTTCGCGGGCTCGAGTGGAGTAGGGAGCGATCGCGGTGGCGCCGCGACCGTTGCGCAGGTAGTCAATGTAGATCTTGCCGGTTCGCTTAGACCGACTCGGGTTAAGCGTAAAGGCGTCTGGGTTCTGTTCGCAAAGTACCTTGGAAACGGAGCGGCTGAACTCTTTTGCTTCGGACCAGCTAGGGCCGCGGCGGATCGGCACTACGACATGGAGCCCCTTGCCTCCGGTGGTCTTCAGAAAGCTTTGCAATCCCGCACGGTCGCGCAGTATGTCGCGAAGAAGCAGAGCCGCGCCTACCACTGTCTCACTCGGCAACCCGTCTGCTGGATCGAGGTCGAAGACTATAGTGTCTGGCTTCTCTAGGTTGTCGATGCGACTGTTCCAAGGATGGATCTCCAAAGTACCCATTTGTAGAAGCCCGACCAGTCCTTCCACGTTTACTATGTATCCGTATTCGGAGGTTCCCCGGGTTTCCTCTATTTCGATTCGCCGGATCTCGGAAGGGAATGAACTGTCTATGTGTTTATGGAAGAAGCCTTTTTCTTTCCAGCCGCGCGGATGGCGCAGCAAGGAAAGGGGACGCCGTTCGACGTAAGGCAACATCCACGAGGCAACGGTTTCATAGTAGCGAGCGATTCTGTGCTTAGTGCCTCCAATCGATGGATACAGAATGCGGTCTGGATGAGTGATCTTCACGTTTGCGACAATCGCGGTGGAATCGCCCTTCGTTTTTGCCGCCGATCTTTTGCGGGGCGGCTTTGCTCGCGTCTTCGGTTTTTTCTTCTCTACTGTCGATACGCTATCGGGACTTTCCCAACGGACTTCCCGAGGCTCTTTGTCCTCCCGGCTGCCGAGATAGACGGCATGCCGTAGCAATCCGCCCTGTGTACGTTCCGCAAAGCGAATTTCCACGACGAGCTGAGGGCGCGTCCAAGTCGTACTTCGAGCGTCTGCAGGTTCGCTCTCGAATGGGCAGCCATCGAGGGCTATTTTTTCCAATTGCTTGTGAAGAGAGCGCAGAGTCTTTTCGTCGAACCCCGTTCCGACCTTACCCGCGTAGCTCAGCGTTTTCCCGTCGCTCTGGTAATAGGCTAGGTGCAGGGCACCGAAGCCGACTCTGCTGCCCGTGGGTTCGCTGTAGCCGCAGACAATGAACTCCTGGCGACGCTGGCACTTGGACTTCAACCAATTTTTGGTCCGTCGCGACAGGTAGGCGCTGGATATCTTTTTACTCACGATTCCTTCCAAACCCAGCTCGCAGGCATTCTCCAACACGGCTTGGCCGTTGCCTTGCACGTGGTCGCTGAACTGGATTGGTCCTTGTGGATCGTACTCCGATAAAAGTGCGCGAAGGGCACGCTTTCGTTCCTCGAGCGGTGTTTGCCGCAGGTCGATACCGTCGTGGTAAATGAGGTCGAACGCCATGTAGCGTAACTGAAAGCCAGGGATTCGCTTGTCCTTAGCAGCATTTTGAAGCGCTTGGAAATTGGATACGCCGTCTTCTCCGACAGCTATCAGTTCTCCATCGAGGATGCTTGAAGTAAGGGAACGTTTCTTCAGGGCGTCTGCGATACTCTGAAACTTGCTGGTCCAATCTTTGCCCGAGCGCGATTTGAGCATCACTCTATCTTGGCGAGCGTAGGCGAGGATGCGGTAGCCATCGTATTTGATTTCGTGTATCCACTCTTCGCCAACAGGGGGTGCGTCGACTAGGGTGGCCAGTTGGGGCTCGACCTCGCTGGGCGGCGTCTTGCGGCTTTCGGCTTTGGAAATCTCCTTACGGTTGAAGCTTACGCCGGATCCGTTGTTTTGAGCAACCTCGTCGAGGCTGCGCCCTGTTAGGACGCTGCGAGGTGCTTCATTGAGCAGGCGATCGCCGTCATCTTCGGCGAAACTGTCCTTCGCTTTTATGAGGAGCCAATTTTCCTTTTCTTCATCGCCGCGCATGCGCGTGAGGTGCCATTCGCCATGCAGTTTTTCTCCGGCGAGTTGGAAGCTGAGCTTACCCTTTTTTAGTCCCTGCTCAATATCGACTAGGGGCGACCAAGTGCCGGTGTCCCAAACGAGCACGGAGCCGCCACCGTACTGGCCAGCGGGAATCGTTCCTTCGAAGTCTGCATATTCGAGCGGGTGATCTTCTACGCGGACGGCAAGCCGCTTATCGGCGGGATCGATGCTCGGTCCCTTGGGAACGGCCCAACTGAGAAGGGTGCCCTTGTGTTCGAGTCGGAAGTCGTAATGGAGCCGACGCGCAGCGTGCTTTTGAATGACATAGCGGGCGATGCCCTTGGGCTGGATTTCGAGGCGTCCCGGTGAGCCTTGAGGTTCTGCGGTTCTCTTGAAATCTCGCTTTTTAGTATATTCGGCAAGGCTCATGCGAATCTGCTGTAGTTAAAATAAAATACGGAAACTAGGTCAGCTTGCCTTCTTTCGAGTCGTTTTCTTGCTGGCCTTTTTTGTCGTTTTACGGGCGGCTTTCTTGGTCGTCTTCTTCTTCTTGGCCGTTCGCTTTTTTTTGGGCGAGCTCTCTTTCTGCCGTGATTCCACGCTGCGTTTAAGGTAGTCCATTAGGTCTACAACCTTGCTTGGGCTGTCGTCGTCCTCTTCTTCGCTAAGCGCGTCGGGAGCAGGGTTCAGTTTACCCTCGGAAACTTTTTCGTTAATCCAATCCAGCAACTTTTCGCGATAGTCGTCGCGATAGCGCTCTGGATCCCACTCGATGGTCATGGAATCGATGAGTTGGGTCGCCATGCCTATCTCGCGTTTGCTGAGCTTGTTGCGTTTCAAGTTCGCGTCCGGTGCGGCGAAGTCCTGCAGATCACGTAATTCCTGTGGGAAACGAAGCAACTCGATGACGAGGTGACCGTCTCGCGAAAGAATGGCGCAAAGGTGTTGACGGGTTCGGATGACGACTCTGGCCACGCCGGCTTTTCCAGAAGAACGCAAGGCCTTTGCTAGGAGCAAATAGCTCTTCTCGCCATGCTTGCCGGGCTCGAGGTAGTAAGGCTTGTCGAAGTAGAGGGAGTCGATTGATTCCAGATCGATGAAGTCCTCGATATCGATGGTCTTGGTGGCCTCGGGGCTGACCTTTTCCATTTCGTCGTCGGATAGCAGGACGTACTTGTCGTCTTCGTATTCGTATCCTTTGACGACCGCGTTCCATGGTACTTCCTCCCCGGACGATTCGTTGATTCGTTCATAGCGCACGCGGGAGTTATTGCGGCTGTCGATCATCCGGAATTGGATGTCGGAGCGCTGCTCGGCGGAGAAGAGCGAGACAGGAATGTTCACCAAACCGAAAGAGATGCTGCCTTTCCAAATTGCGCGTGCCACGGCTGCTTAGTGTTTGCGGAGTGCGTCGATGAGTTCGTCCTTCGTCATGGACGAGCGTCCCTCGATATCCACCTCGGCCGCTTTGTCGTAAAGTTCGTCTTTCGTCCAGTCCTCGTATTTCGGGGACTTACCGCCGCGCTTGCCGGTCTTGCTTCGGTCGGAGTTCGCGATGCGAGCCGCCTTTTCCTTGCTCATTCCTTTTTCGCGCAACGCTTCGTATTGTTCGTCGTCCTTAATGTTGGGTCCGTGGTCTTTGGTCATTTCCTTGGTTTCTTAATTGTTTGAAGGTGCGGAGCGGAGGAATGTTGAAAGGGTGCAGGTTGAACGTTTTCGGATCTGGCACCTGCATGTATGCATAGTTGAGGCCAAATCAGTCGAGCTTCGGCTAGTAACGACTTTGCGTGGCGCGGCAGGTGCAAGCCGCACTCGATCACGTTGCAGAGTGCCTTGTTACGGTGCGGAGGGAAGGACGCCGATTCAGCCTGGCCTAAGGTGAATTATAGTACGAAATGACGGCCAAGACCTGCCCCCGAAAGGGTATCCGTAAAACGAACACGCTAGTAGGTTTCCTTGTTGTAGCTAACGAGGGGTACTGGCCCGAAATTTGCAGAGTGACGCAGTGTCGCGATTTTCGAGGGGAGCGTTCCCTAACAACATGGTCGAGAAACCCCAACGCCAGAATTTATGAGCAGTTTGAATATAGGAGAAATATCATCTCTCGATCGTAAGCGGGAGCAGGCGACTTCGACGAGTCACGCAATCGAAATCGAAGTCAACGGTCAACCTCACAAACTAGAGGTCGAAGCTCGGGAAATATTACTCGACACCCTGCGTGAGCGACTTGGTTTTACGGGTGTAAAAAAGAGTTGCGATCACGGGCAGTGCGGGGCCTGCACCGTTTTGCTCAACGGACGTCGCGTCAATGCTTGCTTGCTTTTGTCGGTCATGGCGGATGGTGACGAAGTGACGACGATTGAAGGGCTCGCCTCCGAGAACGGTGATCTTCACCTCGTACAGCAAGCGTTTCTAATACACGACGCTTTCCAATGCGGCTATTGTACGAGCGGCCAAATTATTTCGACGGTAGGAATGCTTGGTGAGCCTTGGTCGAATGACTCCGCTAGCTTGAGGGAATCCATGAGCGGAAATTTGTGCCGCTGCGGAGCGTACCGGAACATACATACCGCCGTGGAAGAAGCCAAGAGCTCGCACCAGCAGAGGGAGGCGTCGACGGAGGAGGATTTCTCATGAGGCCTTTCCAGTATCAGAGAGCCGCCGGTGTAAGGGAAGCCATCGCGAAAGCAGAAGGTTGCCAGACTTGCAGCTTTTTAGCTGGCGGCACTACCGTTATCGATCTCGTGAAACTCGACGTCGAGAAGCCGGAAATGCTGATCGATGTTGGTAGGTTGCCGATGGATACGATCTTGCGAGATGAAGAGGGCGGTCTTATAATTGGAGCGAATGTCCGAAACAGCGACCTCGCTTGGCATTCGGACGTGCAAAGAGACTATAAAGCTCTCTCAGAAGCCCTGCTCTCCGGAGCATCACCGCAATTGCGAAATAGGGCTACGACTGCCGGTAATCTCATGCAACGGACTCGGTGCCCGTATTTCCGCGACAACTACTCTCCCTGCAATAAGCGAGAGCCCGGTAGTGACTGCGCGGCGCTTGCAGGGTACAATCGTTCGCACGCGGTTTTGGGCGGTAGCGATTCGTGCATCGCAACTCATCCCTCGGACATGTGCGTGGCATTGGCTGCGTTCGAGGCGACGATTCGCGTCGAAGGACCAAATGGTTCGCGAAGCATTCCCTTTGCCGATTTCCATTTACTGCCGGGTGATACCCCGCATTTGGAGCATGCCCTGGAGCAGGGCGAGTTGATTACGGCGGTTACGTTGCCGCCTAAAAGAGCGGGGACAGCGAGCACGTATCTGAAAAGTCGAGACAGGGCTAGCTACGAGTTTGCCCTCGCCTCTGCTGCGGTCTCGTTTGGCATCGAGGAAGGGTGCATCGTCGAACCCAAGATTGCCTTAGGGGGAGTGGCGACAAAACCATGGAGATGCTACGAAGCCGAAAAGAACCTTGAGGGTCAGGTCGCGAGTCTCAGTGTTTACGAAAAGGCAGCTGAAGTGGCGCTGGCTGAGGCCGAGGTTTTCGAGTGCAACGCATTTAAGGTACCGCTTGCTCGAAACCTGCTCGCTCGAGCCCTTTCCGAGGTGGAGGGACGACTCGCCCGGCAAAGTGAAGTTATCTAACCGGTAGACGAAAAATGGATACAAACGTTATTGGAAAGTCCCTGAACCGTATTGATGGCCGACAGAAAGTAACCGGAGGCGCCCAGTACGCCGCGGATATTCAAGTGGCTGATAAAGCCTACGCGTACGGCATACGCAGCGAGACGGCTGCGGGAGAGTTGCTCGCGGTTGACGCTACCGAAACCGAAGCCTTGCCGGGCGTTCTCGCTGTTTTGCACGCGCTTGACGCTCCGAAATTCTTTCGCTGTCCGGATGATCTCACCGTAGGGGAGCGGCGACCGCCATTCGAAGACAACCAGATTTATTACGCCGGCCAGCTCGTTGCCTTGGTCGTGGCAGAGACCTTCGAGCAAGCCCGCCGTGGGGCGCAATTGCTCAAACTTAAGTATCGGGAAGATTCGGACGTTTCGCTCGATTTCGTGGCAAGCCTGAAAGGCGGCTCCCCTAAAGAAACTGATTCTAAAAGCAGGGGCGAGCCTGAAGGCGCTTTTTCAGCAGCGAAGCACCGCGTTGACGAAACATATTTCACCTCGGTCGGCGTCCACTGTGCCATGGAAATGCATGGCGCTACAGCCTGGTGGGAAGAAGGGCGACTTGTTGTGGAAGACAGTACGCAGTGGGTGGTGGGGCAACGGAAGGCACTTGCAAAAACCTTCGGCATACCTGAGAGCGACGTAGAGGTCCGCTCGCGTTTCGTGGGAGGTGGCTTTGGCGGCAAGCTCTTTATTTGGCCGACTTCGATTCTCGCTGCGGAGGCTGCTCGTGTAGTGGGTCGGCCGGTACAGTTTTCTCTCGATCGACGAGGACAATTTACCACTGCGGGCCACCGTCCCAGCACCATGCAGCGCATCCGTCTGGCTGCGGACGAGGAAGGGCATTTTCTTTCGCTGCGACACGATTCGGTGAACCAAACGTCTTACGTGGACGAATACGACGAATCAGCGTCGGATGTTAGCGGCTCGCTCTACGAATGCCCCAACGTCGCCACTTCTCAGGGGCTCATCAAGATGCGGACCGGCACTCCGACTCCAATGCGAGGTCCCGGCGAAACACCGGGCTTGTGGGCCTTGGAGAGCGCGATCGATGAATTAGCGGTGGAAATGGGCGTAGATCCGTTGGAGCTGCGCGTTCGCAACATAGCTGAGCGCGACGGCGCTAAGGATCTGCCGTGGTCTGCGAACTTGCACGAACGTTGTCTACGCGAAGCGGCGGCGCGCTTCGGTTGGGCTGAACGCGATCCTCATGTAGGGTCGATGCGGGAAGGCGACGAAGTTATTGGCTGGGGAATCGCGTCCACCTCTTGGGCGGCGATGCGAAGTGAAGCCAGCGTGAATGTAGAGTTTCATAGCGATGGAACGGCTCGAGTTTCTTGCGCGACCCAAGATATCGGCACCGGCACGTACACGGTCTTCGCCCAAGTCGTAAGTGAACTAACGGGATTGCCCGTAGAGCGAATCGATGTGCGTATCGGGAACTCCAGTTATGCGACCGGTCCGATTTCGGGAGGGTCGATGGTTACGGCTTCAGTGGTTCCAGCAATCGCGGACGCGACGGAAAAGGGACTCGAAGCGCTATTCGAACTCGCCACCTCTGAAGACGGGCCTTTTGCAGGTCGCGAAAGGGCTGAACTGCAGGTCTGCAAAGGAAACGTAGCCCTAGTGGGCTCTAGCGAAAAAGCCTTCGGTATCGGAGAAGTTTTGAAACGAGGGAGGTTAGCCTACGTCCGCGGGGAAGGAAAAGCGGCCCCGGGGGACGAGCAGGATGAGTATTCGTTTCGCAGCTTCGGGGCGCACTGCGTTGAAGTTCGCTGGGATCCAGGGGTCGGCCGTCTTCGCGTGAGCCGGGTCACAAGCGTGATCGATTCGGGGCGTATCATCAATTTGAAGACGGCCAGCAACCAAGTCTACGGAGCGATCATGATGGGGGTAGGGATGGCGTTGCTGGAAGAGTCCGTTTACGACAAGAGGACGGGACGGCCGGTTTCGGACAACTTGGCCGACTATCTCATTCCCGTGATGACGGATACTCCCGAAGTAGATTTGAACTTGTTGGACGAGCCCGATCCGCATTTGGGCAAAATGGGAGCTAGAGGTATTGGCGAGATTGGTCTTACGGGCGTCGCTCCAGCCATTGGCAACGCAGTCTACCATGCGACTGGAAAACGAATAAGGAAGCTTCCTATCAGGATAGAAGACCTGTTGTAGCGATAATAGGCAGGGGCATGAAAGGACTTAAGCGCATTGTCCATCTCCAGTCGCTTCGCGTCTTTCGTCGAGCCTCCTGTTCGGTTCCCGCTCTCATCTGGACAGGCATGAAAAAAGGCCGCTGATCGCGGCCTTTCAGAAAGTGGTGCTCAGAAGAGGACTCGAACCTCCACGCCTTGCGGCATACGCCCCTCAAGCGTACGTGTCTACCAATTCCACCACCTGAGCATAGATGATT
>NZ_JARXHX010000035.1 GCF_031127835.1 Pelagicoccus sp. SDUM812002 | reverse complement strand
GCCCGCTTCCTCACCTCATCGACGTCTGGAGAGCGGGAGCTCCTTCCATCGACTTCATCGCCCCCGACATCTACTTTCCAAACTTCACGGAATGGGCGGAGCGCTACACCCAAAGCGGCAACCCGCTCTTCATTCCCGAGGCCCTGCGCAGCAACGAAGCCTCCGTCAACGCCCTCTACGCCTTCGCCGAACACGACGCGATTGGCTTTTGCCCCTTCGGCATCGAGTCCATTTCCGGAACATCCAAGAACCTGCTCACCGACAGCTACCACATTGCCGCCCAGCTCGAGCCAATCATCCTCGAGCACCAAGGGAAAGACAGCATGCGCGGATTCCTCCAGATCAGCGCCGCTCAGAAAAAACCACAGCAAATCCGCCTCGGCGACTACGAGATGCACGTTAAGTTTGAATACGCCGCCCCGCCCTCGCTCGCAGACGGCGTGATCAACGAATCAGGCGACATCTCTCGGGGCCCTCGCGTCCCCGCAGGCGGATTGGTCATCCAAACGGGCGAGGACGAATTTATCTTCGCCGGTATCGGAATCACCATTACATTCGATTCCCTCATCGCAGGCGAGGAAGCGGGCATCGTTTACGCAGAAAGCGGCGAATACGTCGACGGCGAATGGGAAAACCGACTCTGGAACAATGGCGACCAAACCCACCAAGGCCGCCACGTCCGCCTCGTCCCCGGCCAATTCGGTATCCAAAAAGTGAAACTCTACCGCTACAGATAAGCACACCACGAAATCGATGCGCAGTTTCACCCCCACGAACGTCTGCTCGTCTCCGAACTCTCCTTTAACCACAGGAACTCTTTCATCAAAAAGCGTCGTCAAGAAGCGGTAAAAACACGGCAAGAAGGTTGGGGGCTTCCCCTCTTACCTTGCCGTACGAATGAAACCATGATCCAGCCCCCCAGTAATTTGAACCGAGCCTAGGTCTTACCGAATTCGGGCTTCCAATACACTAACCTCTTGACTACCAAAAATCCCAAACAGGCTCATTGCCTAAACCTTGCACCGACCGATTATCGAATCTCCCACGCCCCTAAATAGGGCCGCCACTCTGGCGGTTTTTTTCCGAGCCCCGGTATCGTATGTCGTCCAAGCGGGGTAAGTAAAGTGCGAGGCAGTCCAAGGGAGATGGGCAACCGAGCTGAAAGAATAAGAAGCTCTTTTCTATTCCTCGTCCGTGGTTACCTCTGACTGAAGGGTCATTGGTACGCCCTGCTATGTTTCCATAGAAGTTGTGTTGGGACCGCTCGCGGGTTGCCGGCATCAATTCATTTGATTGCCGCCATCGCTACCCAACCATTTTCCTACTCGGGCCTTCTGTTCATCCGACATGTCGCTGCGGAAACGCAAGCGCCACGTTTCTCGAGGCTCCTCGCCTAGCGTGACTTTTAGGGTCCGCAACAACCCTCGCCGCGAAACGAGCACCTCAACTTCCTTGCCCGGGCCAAGTAAACCGACGATCCTTTTCAGCTGCTTCTCGTCGACTCGACTCCGGTCTATCGCAATGATTTCGTCATCCACGCACAACCCAGCCGCAGCTGCCGGCGTATTGCTCGGAACAGACGTTACCGTGACGATACCCCCGCTCCCGCTGGTCGAGGCTCCGAGCCAACCCTTTGGATTATCAACTGGCTCTTCCGGAACTGGAAAGAAACCACTATTCGTTGATGATTTGGGCTTTTCGAACTCAAGTCCGAACCAATCCAAAGCCGGTTGGTAGTCAAAGTCGCCTGGTTGGCGGACCAGACGATTGAACCAAGGACCAAGATTCTCGCCTGCCACTTCGCTAGCCAATGAAATGAATTCGGATTCCGTATACCCGTGCTCACCGCTGAAGCGCCGATACGCCTCACGCAATACATCGTCCAACGAAGCCTTGCCGCTACTCACCCGCTGAATCTCCGCATCGATTAGGAAACCCGCCACCGCTCCACCTGAATAGTAGCTGAAGAGCGCGTTGACCGAATTCTCATCGCGCCGATACGCCTTGATCCAGGCATCGAAAGAAGACTCGCTCAAGGATTGCACGAGACGCCCCGGCGTTCGCTGAGTTCCCGCAATCGAGCCGCTGAGGGCACCGAGATACTGGTCATTCGTATTGTATCCAGCCCGTGCGAGGAGGACGTGCTGGTAGTAGCTCGTAATTCCCTCAACAACCCACAAAGATGGGCAGTAATTTTCATGTTCGTATTCGAACGGTCCCAGCTCTACCGGACGCAGACGCTTGCCATTCCAAACGTGGAAAAACTCGTGGCTTACCAAGGACAACCAAGAGCGAATCCCTCCTCGGTTTTTTGAATACCAACGATCGGCTGTCATCACCAAGGACTGACGATGTTCCAAGCCTCCACGCGAGCCGGTGAGCAAATTGAAAAAATAATAAGGTTTCTCGTACGGTAAGTGTCCCCAAAAGTCACGCTGAGCTTCTACCAAATGCTGCACGTTGCGAGCAGCTCGCGGGTTATCCCAGACGTCTCCCCCTCCTAGAGTGACCAAGAAATGACTGACACCATCGACTTCGAAACGGTCAACCTGCGGCGAACCGGCAACCAGAGGACTGTCCACCAGTGTATCGTAATCTGGAGCCAGGTAGCGGTCCTTTGCGCCCGCAGGATCTAAAGGGGAACAAGTACGCTCCCAGCCTTCCGGCAATTCGACTGTCACCACGTAAGGCCGTTGGAAATCGTCTACTACCGAAAGAAATGTCGGAGCCCCATTTATCACCGCAAAGTCTGACTCCACCCAGTTGGCTCGCACATTGATCTCCCGACAAAAGAGCCTGTAACGAACCGACACCGTTTCGCCATCTCCCGAGTCTAAATGCCAGCGATTCTTGCCGGTCTTCACGATATCCAAGTCTCTACCCTCAGAGTCTTCCGCTTCTATCTTGATGATGTTTCTCGAGTATTCACGCACCAGATAGGAACCCGGTGTCCATACCGGCATGAACAAATCGAGTTCTTTAGCTCCTTCAGTCGGAATCTGCATTTCTACATCCATATAATGGATACGTGCATCAGAAAACCCAAGTGTATAGGATATAGCTTCTCGAGCGTTCAATAACGCCAGAGGTGAGGCCGACAACAACAGAGCAACAGAAAGGAAGCGTAAACGGAACATTGCCTAATAATGCGCCAACCGCACACCGCTGAGCGAGCGTTACCTAATTTACAGTAAAGCCTAGAGAAAACGAACATTTCTACTGTACCATTCCTCTCAAATACTCTCCCGGCGTACAACCTACGTACCGCTTGAACGAGCGATAGAAATAAGCCAAATCCTGAAATCCAGATTCGTGGCAGGCGTAAGCGACGTGCCCCGTTTCGCGAAGGCGCTCTTTCGCGTACTCGATTCGCTTTCGGTTAACGTACTCTACTAACGTGTAGCCCGTTCGCGATTTGAAGAGCTGAGTAAAACGACGTGGCGACACCCCACAACGCTCCGCCAAATCATCCAATGTCACCGGCCGATCGAACCTGTTTTCGAGCTCGTCCAGCAATCCCTCCAAGGCCGCTTCCGAGCCGCCGGCATTCTCGCCGCCCGCCTCCGCACCTCTCACCATGGCCACGACCAATTGCATCAAAAGGGCATGCAACATCGCCGTATGACCCTGCCCTCCCCGAGACTGTTCGCGCAACATCCCTTGGAAGGAATCGCGCATGAGACTAAAATGATACGCACTGCGTGCCCGGACCGCCTTATTCCGCGGAAACCGCTCAATCAGCGTTTCAAATAAAAGTCGCAAAGCTTCTGCTCCCTCGAGCGACGCCACAGTCACGCAGGCGATGATCAAAGTCATCGGCTCCGAGGGATCATCCACAAACCGATGCTCGTAGCCCATCGGTATTACCGCAAAAGAATTTGTACCCAAAACAACACGACCGTCTTCGAATTCCAAAAAGCCACGCCCTACCGGTACCCAGCAGATCTTGTGAAACGGCCAACTTCCCTTCGCCATACGAAATGAGGGCGAATGATGACTTTCCAAGATATAAATCCCTTCCGCCGGCATCGGCACTCCCATAGGAATGCTTCTCCGACCTCGCCCTTTACCATCGCTCTTTCCAATCTTCATTCTTATCCGTCCACCTTCGGCAATCCGTACACAACTCCTTTTCTAACTGTTATTCAGATGGTTACACACCGCAAACAAACCAGAAGGAACCAGCATTGCCATATTGTCTAATCAAAAACGACTTAATAATCCAAGACTAGAACCCCAAGGACGGTTATAATTTTCGCCTCCTTTCCTGTGCAAGTGCTTGAAACCGAAATCCCTCACCTCAGGTCCACAGTAGGCTACGTAAACGTTCTGCACAGCATGGGTAAACCTCAAGGCAAACCGATGAGGAGGCATTTGATTAGACTCATAGCCACCGAGGTCACTAGATTCAAACGCACCTGGGCCACCGAAAGAGCGGCATCGAACAAGACTGTAATTGGTTATACGATACGTCATGATCGATCTCAAAAGCTCGCTCGTTTAAAGCGACGAGGATTCGTGAAAATTTGAATACACCGACTCACTCTACCTACCGGAGAATTTAGACCTTACCGGCAGAGGTTTCCAACCCCTCGCCGACACGCTTTTCACAAACCGAATACGTTAACACTTCTCACCTATAAACTATGCTCGGAATCGGGTTTCTCAATCTCGTCGTCCTCATCGTCTACCTCTTGGGCGTTACTCTACTCGGAACCCTTTCCATGCGAAAGATTAAAGGTATGAGCGACTTCATCATGCCACGTCGCTTCGGAAAGTGGATGATGGCCATGCACGCCTTCGGCTCAGGCACCCATTCCGACCAAGCAGTCAGCGTCGCTTCTAAAACCTATACCAACGGCCTTTCAGGCATTTGGTACCAATGGCTCTATTTATTCGGAACGCCTTTCTACTGGCTCATCGCGCCCATGATGCGACGTTTCCGGGCACTCACTACTGCAGACATCTTCGATCTGCGCTACAACCGCAGTGTAGCGATGCTCTACTCCGTCATTAGTATCGGAATGATGGTTACGACCATCGGTCTTATGCTAAAGGGCTCCGGAGCAGTCATCTCAGGCGCCAGCGGCGGAGCTATATCTCCTGATATCGCAATCATCTTGATGACAATTCTCTTCGTCGCATACGGAACGGCTGGCGGACTCGGTGGCGCGATCGTCACCGACTTCGTGCAAGGAATCATGACGATCATTTTCTCGTTTCTGCTGCTTCCCTTCGTGCTCAGCGCTACTGGAGGCATGGACGGCGTGCGGGCTACCATCGCTGATCCTAGTGTATTCTCCCTCGTCGCGCCCAGCGAGATCGGCATCTTCTACATCGTCGCCATTGCCGTAAACGGACTCATCGGCATCGTTACTCAACCACACATTCTCTCGAGCTGCGCGGCGGGTAAAACCGAACGCGAGGGACAGTTCGGCTTCGTTGTCGGAAGTTTCACAAAACGATTCTGCACTGTCGCCTGGTGCTTAACTGGACTGGTAGGTATTGCCTATTACACTGGACAGGATATCAACCCGGACCATCTCTACGGCATGCTCTCGCGCGAATTCTTTCCCGAGATCATGCCGGGAATGCTGGGCTTGTTCATCGCTACTTTACTCGCTTCCGTGATGAGCTCCTGCGACTCTTTCATGATTGCCGCCTCCGCTCTCTTTACGGAAAACGTCTACAAGCCGCTACGCCCTAAGTGCAGCGACAAGCACTACCTTTGGGCCGCTCGACTAATGTCCGTGCTGGTGGTGGTGCTGGGCGTCGTATACGCCTATTCGCTTTCCGGAGTGATCGAGGGATTAGAATTCCTCTGGAAGATCGGCCCCATGATGGGGATCGCCTTTTGGCTGGGTCTCTTCTGGCGACGAGCCACATCTGCTGCCGCTTGGACCTCCACACTATCGGCCTTGTTCGTGTGGTGGCTCACTTCCCAGGCCTTTTTTGCGAGCTGGCTAGCCCAGTCGGAGCTCGCCGTCTCCCTACGCCTAGTGGTCGACCTCGACTCTGAACCAGCGGTCTACTTGCCTTGGCAAATGACCGCTTACCTCGGCATTGGCTTCCTTGTAGGGATTGTAACCAGTTTTTACACACAACGTACGCCCTCGGAAAAACTCGAACGCTACTACACCCTGCAACGGACGCCCGCTCTCGAGCAAGAGGACAACAGTGCGCCTCCATGCACCCTTCCCCCAGGGATCGCGCCCCTCCCCCACAAGCCACTTTTCCCCAATAGCGAACTCGAGATTTCCATCCCCTGCAAACGCTCCCTTATTGGCTTCGCCGCCGGCTGGCTCTGTGTGGCGGCCATCATCGGCAGCCTCTACTGGATCGCCGCTACCTGACGCCTTACCAATTTAACTTCGAAGCGGAGGCGGGGTCCAAAAATAATTGAACCTTCGGGTGCAGACGACAGAGGGTGGCTGGACAGTGTTGACCGATGGGCCCTTGAATCGCGGCAGCCACCGCGTCGGCTTTTGTCTGGGACGGAATCACACCGCTCAGGCATCCGGCACTGGCGAACACCCGCAAGGATAAGGTAATCGCATGTGTCGGTACTTCTTCGATACACGCGAAACACCCATCGTTCACTTGCTGCTGCCGACAGGCTTGATCGAGTTCAACCACCTTCGTCCATTGGGGCTCGTCGAATCGAGCTGGTGGGTCGTTGAATGCCAGGTGTCCGTTTTCCCCGAAACCAAGACAAACGAGATCGATCGGACTTTCTCCTAACAATTTATTCAATCGTTCACATTCCGCATCGCGGTCCGCGCACTCGCCATGTATTTCGTGAAATGCTTTCACGGATACAAACTTCAGAAAATGATCCTGCTGGTATTTGCGGAAGCTCTGCTCATGCGACGCCGGTAGCCCAATGTATTCGTCCATATGAAAGACCTCCACCTTTGACCAATCGACTCGGTCGCAATTCTCAGGTTTGGTCAGTTCCGCGAAAAATTCGTCCTGCGAGGGAGCGCTTCCGACCACGATCCGCACCTTGTCCTTCTGCTTCAGGAGCGTTACCAGCTCTTCCGTTACGAAAGCCGCCGCTGCCGCTCCCATTTCCCGGCGAGATTTGTAAACGCCTGCTTTAAGCTTTCCGGTCACTCGTTCCTGAATCGGTTTTTCCGTCATCATTTCATCCCTAAGTTTTCTCTTAGAGGCTGTTTAATAAGTCGCTTCCGACCGAGCGAAGTGGCTTTTCGAGACAGAAATGCGGCTTGCGAGCCGAGGAATACCCGGAGGGTATTTCGACGCGAGCTGACGCGATTCCGGCCGGAAAGACACAAGAACGGGAAGGAATGGACTTTTTAAACAGCCTCGCATTCTAACGTAATTCCAAAATGGGCCGCGGGCAGGCTTGAGCAAAGCGCGAGAGCCTCAGACGCTTCGAGGCTCAACCAATCTGCCGCGTTCCGACAAGCAGCATCCATCGTCAACGAAGAACCCGCGAAACGCTCCTCTCCGGGCAAATGGACAACTCCGTCCGCCCCCACTTCCAAATGGTAACCTGCCAACGGATACACTCCAGGAGGCGAGCCCGCGGCGGACATACAATCCGTAGTCAAAAACACCTTGCCTGCAGGCTTAGATCGATGAAAATTCTTCAACACGAACCGCGGCAGATGGATGCCATCCGGTATCAAACAAGCCACCAATTCGTCACGCGCCAATAGACGTTGCACCACGTTATCGTGTCGATGCATCTGCAACGGAACCGCGTTTCCGAGATGCGTGGCCAAAGTCGCTCCCGCATCGATCGCCGCATCGATCGCTTCTACAGATGCATTTGTATGACCGAGGCCAATACGCACCCCTTTCGCAACCGCAGCCTCTATGACCGCAACTGCCCCCTCCCGCTCTGGAGCAAGAGTGACCAATTTCAGATTCCCTCCCGACGCGTCGTAAAGCCGATCGAAATCCTCTAGTTGCGGCGAAATCGCCAAGGCCTTCGGGTGGGCGCCATGATAGCCCGCTTCGGTCGATATCCATGGCCCCTCTAAATGGTAGCCTTTTATCATGGAAGCCACCCTCGAATCCTGGTTGCGCAAGGCTTCGAAGTTCTCTAGTTTCTTGCACAATGCTTCCACGGAATCCGTAATGAGCGTCGCCAGGATACCCACCGTATCGTATTTTCTCAGCGACTTCACCGCGTGCAACAACTCAGGTAGATCCAAGGTATCGCTTTGAAAATCGACTCCTGCGAAACCGTTCACCTGCAGGTCAAAGAAACTCGGCCGCTTCATCTTGTTAGCCTACTCTACGGGACTGAAATAACTCCTAAATCGTAAACGTAGGCACCCATCAAGCCACCGTCCTGCCAATCCTCGCCCAAGCGATCAGAATACACGGTGCCTTCTTCAAAGGTTGAAACCCAAAGCCTACCCTTATGATTTGGGTCAAAAGTCATCGATGTAACGTTCTGGGAAGGCAACCCATCGCCGCGATCAAGCCATGTCTTGCCACCGTCACTGGAAATCCAGACTCCTGTTCCCCAACCGGCGGCAGCCATTCTTGAAGCATCGAATGGATCCACTGCGACAGCGTATATATTTTTATCGGCGAGATCCGAAGCCGTTTGCGTCCAGCTTTTACCGTCATTGCGAGATAGATACACGCCCTGACCTTCCGTTCCTGCGATCCATAGGTCCAGATTCGCCTGACTCCGAGCAATGCGCAAAATCGTCAATTTCGGCGAAGTTCGAATCGGACGCCACGTATTCGCTCCGTCATTACTCTGATAGACACCGTCCGCTGTACCTAGCATCACACGTTTCGGTTTCCGTTCGTCGATAATGATCGTTCGCGAATACTTCTCGGCCAGTCCCTTATTGGACGGATTCCAAGTCTCCCCACCATCACGACTGACACTAATGCCCCACACAGAAGCGGCATATACATTGTCACCATTTTTTGGATCAATTGCGATTTTTGTAAAGTCGCTCTCTCTCCAGCCAGACGTCATCTTCCAAGTCTCGCCTCCGTCGAGGGAACGAACGATACCGTTTCCACAGGCCAAGAACAGGCGTTCAGGATTAGAGGGATCGGTCGTGATGCTATTGATCGCCTGGATGACTGGCCCCGTTCGATGCCAATCATCGCTCGCCTCATCATAGAGAAAGACACCCGAGTCCGTGGGAATCGGACTCGATTCCTGTGCTTTCGTCATGGCGAGTGCCGCAAAGATTTTCGAATGGTCGGACCCATGGAGTTGGGACGCAATTGCGATCGCTGCAAGACCCGTCGCTAAAGTAAAAACGCTGTGCTTCATTCTGCTTCTAAAATAGTGGTTTCCGTAGATAGGCTTTTAAAATCTAGCTTGTAACGCTCCTGGCCGTAGTGGATTTCCAGTGTCTCGCTCTCCCGCTCCGCTCGTGAAAACGGTCCATCAAACAACTTCCACTTAGAATGATCGACTGCTTTTCCATCGACTGAGAGTTGGCCTCCATAGGTTGCAACTAACTCCTTGCCCGCCAGGTTAGTGAAACGTACAGAAGGCGTCGGACTCAGCTCGTACTGCAACGGCAATTCGCGAATCGCTTTCTTGAAGGCATCAAACGATTCAAATTCTGAAATGGGTGCAACTTGAACGATGTACCCGTTTTTTAATGACTCGCTCACAAAGCACTGACTTCCCCGAGCCAGTTCTTCGAAATTCGTACTGAACCACGCGCCTGCGCCACTCTTGAGCAGTCCGGTCCAATCAACCTCCTTCCACTCGCCTGGGGCAAAGGGCCGGTAAGCCACGTATACCGGACCGCCGTGGCCGAAAATCCAACCTGATTGATCTTCCACGCGGTCTTTGAGATCACGAGAAAATAGTGTGCTTATCAGCGGGAATCGTGTTCCCTCCGGAATGTCGTACAGGGCGATCAACGTAGATTCCTCCTGGAAAACATGTTCGTAGGGAGAGCCGCCTTCTAGCTTGTCCGGTGAATCGTAATCTACCTTAGAACGGGCAATCAGGTCCGTCACCGTATCCCAATCGGATGGGAAATACATGGTTCCCTCCAAGGGCGACGAATAAGGCTGCAAGCCGAACATCGTATTCGTTTTTCCAGACGAATCATCCTCACGCCAAATGAGGCTCCAAGTTTGCTGTTGGATTGGCTGCAGTAAACCACCCTGAGACGATCCAAGAATATAGTCTGGGTGCACATAGCTGTACTTGTAAACGGGAGTCGTGCTCTTACCGTCGATCTCAAATGCATCCGGGCCAGCGTGGCGCAGGCGCCAGCGGGTTCGCTTCAGTTCGCGCTGCACGTAAGCTTCATCACCTCGTCCATGGGCGATGCGGTACAAAATGGGCGGCGGCGTGTATCCACTGAGCGCGATCAAAGTGTTTCCAGCATTGGGGCGGTACTCGCCCTGGTTAAAGAAAAGCCATCCATGAGCCGCTCCCGCAGTCAGAGAGGGTTGCAGCAAGTAACGTGGATAGAGGCGGCTGTGCGCCCCGCCGTAGAGGCCGTCGATATTCTCCACCACATAGTCGAGAAGGATGTAGTCCATCATCATCTTTCCTTGCTGACGAACAACTGGATCCTGCGCCCATCCTGCGAGCAGCGCCATGGGTCGCGTGTACTCTTCGATGTAGTTGGGCGAATCGTATTCGCCTTGCCCATACGACGTTGTAATGTGAATCCAATCGCTGATGTATTCCTTCGCCTCCGCCATGTTCTCGGCTGAAGACTTACCATTGTACCATTGGTCCGGTCCGGCATCTGGGAACATTTCAGCAGCGAGATAGATACTTGCGTAGTACATGATCCAATGGTTTTCCGTGTCGCCACGATAGGGGAAATAGGTCCGCCAAAGCTCTTTGATAAATGCCCAGTCGTCATCGTTAAGTACGCCACGCCCCGTCTCCATCATCAATACCATCGGGTGCATCCAAAACATGGCACCCGTCGGGGTTTCATTGGCCTCACGAATGTGAGCGCGGGCCCATTCTAGATTCGCGCCGCGATGCAAGTTCGCCGCAACCGTAAACATTCCCCCGCGTGCCGTGTTGGTCGGATCTGTGTTTTTCACCACTTGATCGATCACGTATTCGCAGCGCTCGCGAAACTGGATTGCCAGCTCCGCATCGCTGAGGAAAGGATCCGGCTGCTGACCATTCAGAGCGGTTGGCAGCAGCATTGTCGCTAGCAACAAAGGTAAAATAGTTCTTCTTAATTTCATTCTCCTAAATTTCATAAATTGGATGGGCCTAAACGAACCCTATGGGGTGAAACAAATCTTGATCGCTTCCTTACGCTCGAGCAGCTCTACACCTTTGCTGTATTCGGCCAAAGGAAGTGTTTTTGATACTAGGGGCGAAAGTTTAAGTGCACCGTTCTTGATATGCTCCAACGCCCGTTCTGCTGCAAATCGATTCTGGTTGCCATAACCTATCAGGTGCAATCCGCCGCACCACTGGAAAAAGCCGAAGCCCACCTCCTCCCGCAGTACGCCAAACAGAGCCACCACGTCTCGTGTTCGCTTCAGCAAAAACGCTACGGATACGCCAAGTCCCGTGCAATCGACCGCCAACGCCAAACGCTCCGGCTTGAATCGATCATAGGGAAAACAGTCCGGATCGGTCGGATCCAAGACTCGATCCGCTCCAAGGCTTAACGCTAGTTCGCGCCTCGATTCCACCGGATCGAATGCCACGACCTCGCTCGCCCCATAGGCTTTAGCGAGCTGCACAGCTAAAAGTCCAGCCGGTCCCAGCCCGCTCACGCCGAATCGCTTCCCTTCGATCGGACCGATATTGAGAATCTGATCAAAGGAAACTTGAATACACATCGCCAACTCGAGCGAGGCGATCGCTTCCGTATCCAAATTCACAGGAACCCTAAGCAAGTTCCCTGTATCCGCAATCACATACTCAGCGTAACACCCGTCGCGATTCGCTCCTTGGTCTTGCCAAAGGGCCACTCGGTCGCCCACGTCAAATTCCTCAACACCTTCGCCAAGAGATTCAACATATCCAACGGCTTCATGCCCCGGATGCCCCACGGGAGTCGGGTAGTCAATCACGCCCCCTGGGGCCATAGACTCGCCGCGCATCAAATGCATATCCCACTGAGGACAAGTTGCTACGCATTCAACTTTCAAAAGAACCTGCCCCTTGCCAGGGGTTGGCCTCGGAACCTCAACCACTTCAGGTTGCCCAGCCGCTTGGTATTGAATGGCTTTCATTGCGCAGTCGTCTCCCAGTCCAAAATCACTCCCATAACCGGTTCCTTTTTTGTTTCGATCAGCTTCCAAGCTTCAGCCGCTTGTTCTACGGGAAAGCGATGCGTAATCAACGAAAGCGTATCCAACGTTCCATTCGCTACCAATTTCAAGGTCTCCTCCAGACGCTCCGGGGTAGCCCCAGAAACCAAATCGATACTTAATTCCTTATAACGCGGCGGCTGCAGCTCCAGACGATCCTCCGGACCGTAAAAGCCTGCTGAAACCAGATGGGCAAAACGGCGGAGCAATCCCTGCAACGTATCCATGAGCTCTATACTCCCTACGGTATCCACCGCAACTTGAGCGCCTTCCGGAAACATTTCTGCGACCTTCTCTACCCATTTTCCGCCGTCTTCCAAAAGCGTTTCACCCTGCTTAAAATAGGCAAGCCGGTCGGCGTGTCGGCCGACGAGCACCACCTTTGCTCCCCGCGACGCGAGCATCTGGGCCGTCCACTGGCCCACCAATCCATCTCCCACCACGATCGCTCCGTCTCCCAGCTTCAGTTGCGGTCGCACTCCGGAATTATACCCCACTTGGGTGAGCACCAATCCGGAAAACGCCAGCGGATCGACTCCCTCAGGCAATTTTAGAACCGCGGCCCGTGGGCAAACCGACGGCGATATATGTCCTCCTCGCGGTTCAAACATTCCGTCGATCTTACCGATCGAAGCAAAAACGCGGTCACCTACCTTGAGATCATCCACTTCGGCTCCCACCCATTCTACGATTCCGACCTTCTGGTAACCAGCTACGATAGGAAACGGATGCGGGTCGCCTGGACGCCAAGGCGTATCGCCATCCACTCGTTCGCCTCTGAGATAGGAGCCTTCGGTCCCATTGCTGATCCAGCTATGGGTCACGCGAACGACCACCTGATCCGCAGCAGGATCCGGGCAGTCAACCTCTTGAAACGAAACGGTGTTCCGATCTGTGAATACCACCGCTCTAGCTTTCATTTTTCCATTCCATTTCGGGAATCGCTTTTTCCGTATTCAAGATCCCCTTCATCGTATTCACTTCCAAATGCCACCGATGTCCTCTTTGTCGAATGTCAATGGTCGGAGCTTCTTCTCCTCCGGTCTTTTCAGCTACCATTACCGTGCAAAGCTCGTGCCGTTTCGCCCGAGAGCTATGGGCCCGCACAAATGGATACTCGCCAAGATTCTCGCTGCCATTTAGGGTCACACCCGCCACCAAGTCTTCAGAGAAATCAATTTTCTCCTTCCGCACTGACAAAGGCGTATTCGCGGCAAAGGCGCCATATAACGTTGCCTGTGGACGCTTCAGCTCGAACTGGGCGCCTTTTTTGGAAACAGACGCCATCCCATCTCGATTGTCGGGAAAGTACCGAATCTCCACCGATTCCTCTACACGCTGCAGATCGACCTGGTCGAAAACTACCATCACGTTCGGTTTAAAGAAAAATACCGTGCGCATCACTTTGGATACATTTTGATTCGCCAAGCGATAGGCATGAGTCGCGTCGCTGCTCCACCAAACACGCTCACCTTCGTCCACGAAGGAAACGATTTCTGCGTTGGCCGCGCCGGCATTTACGCCTTCCTCGCCTTCGTGGTACTGGTGACCGCGACCACCGATCAGCACTGCGTTGTGTGCCTTCGTCAGTCGCAAAGTCCACTTCGGATCTCGGCGATCATAGGCTGCACCGAACGGATCGTTCAACAGGCGTTCCCCGTAGACTTTGTACAAGAAGCTATTCCGGTCCGCATGCTCATGATTCGCGGGGTTCCCGCTGCGAAATGCCAGAACGGCATCACCGGCCTCCCACCCACTTCGGCAAATGACCCAATCCAGATCGTTGCAAACATTCTTCAACGCCTCCCTTGGTGGTTCCGAGTGCTCATCCGGCCGATACCAAAGGAAGTCTAAGAAATACCCGGGTGCCGCAAAATGCTCAGCCGCATATTGAGCGACTGGATTCCCGGTCCTCGCCTGTATCCAGGATCCTACACAGGGGTGAATCGAGGAAGAGGCATCACTGAAGTTTACCACATCGGGCGTGCCATCCGCCTTCTCGCCAGCTTGCATCGTCGCAACATCATCCACGTAACCGGCCCAATTAATCGCGTCCGTCCAATCAATCGTGCCCAAAACTCGATGATGCGCTTCACAAAACGGCAGAAGCAACCGCATCGCGTAGGCGCTGTAGCTAAGACCTTCAAAATAGTTGCCGCTCGCGGTAAATTGCGAGAACACCGAGTGAGCACTTTCAACGGCTGTATCCAGCCAGCCCTTACTTCTCGAATCTCGCCCGTTCAAAGCTAACGCGGCCATTCCCAGTCCCATCGTAGAAGTCGCCCTCAAATTGGTACCTCCTAAAAAGGTCGGCCAATTCTCCATGTTGAAGTCGTTGATCTTTGGATGCTCCGGATCGTTATGCCAGCCGACGACTCCTTCGGGATCATTCATCCCTCTTATCATCCTGAAACAAGGGCCAGCGCCCTTTTCAGCCAACGAGTCCAAAAAGCGCTCGTTCAAATCGTCACTGAAATCATCTCCCAACGCTTCACGAACGAAGAGCAATCTCGAGACCGCCATCGCCGCCCGCATCAGCCCGATCGTCTCCTCGCCATCCATCAAGTAATCCCACTTCGGCAGAGCGACTGCATTTTCGAATCCTGCTAGCAATGCATCCCGCCGCTCCTCTGTCGGCTCGACGATATGGACCACCGCCGAGTGCTCCATCTCCGCCCAAAACGTCCCCAGATCGCCGGAAATGTTGCCAGTCGTGGCAAACGTCTCCCACGCCGAAGCAATCGACTGGGGCGATGCCGCCGCCCATTCTTCGAATTTGGAACCCAACAAGACGGACCGAGCGTTGGCCCGAATCCGAGGTACATCGGCTTTGTCGAAAAACAGGCGTCCGGTGCCGGTGTTGCTCGGAGCTGCACCTCTCAACCAAAAGGGTAGGAAACTCGCTCCGGCGATGGCAACTCCACCTCGTTTCAGAGCGTCTCGTCTAGTGATCTTCATTATTGCAGGCGTACAGGGGTGAAATCGAAAGCTATCAGCTCGCCCTCTCGCAGAAACCCTGTTCCGCGCTATATTGTAAACCAGCTCCTTCCTTGGCGGTTCCCGCATTGCGACTAGAACAGTCTCCCATGCCCAAGCTCAAACTCTTGCTCGCCACTGCGTTTCTGTCTGCCCCTACACTCCCTTGCAGCTGGGCGGATACCGATGCAACAATCCTTAAGCACATCAGCATCTACGAGAAACGCGATGCCTATTGCGCCTGGCCAGCGATCGCTCGCGCCGGTAATGACGACATCATCGTCCTCTTCACGCGCACCGAAGAACACATGTCTCCCAACGGCGAGGTTTTGCTCTCCCGTTCCACCGACAATGGCCAAACCTGGCTCCCGCCCGCGATCGTCTACGATACGCCGATCGACGACCGCGAGTCCGGCCTTACCACCCTCGCCGACGGCAGGCTCCTCACCCACCTCCGCTCGGTCCGATTCGGAGCCTCCACCTATCAAGACCTTCCCGACACCGCTTACCCCCCGGAGCTAATCGCTCGCTGGTCTGACTACGTCGAAAAAACTGAATACAAAACCGCTACCCATCTCAGTCGAGCCTGGCAAACCGTATCCGATGACAATGGCATCAGCTGGTCAACACCTGCTCCGGGCGTCGACTCCATCCATGGCGGCATTGAATTGCAAAACGGCAGCCTCCTCGTCGCCTCCTATCGCGACGATGCGGGAAACATCGGCGTCCACGCGACTTCGGATCCAGAGACGCCGTGGCAAAAGATTGCCACCGTCGACTGCCCCCGCCCCGCCACCATCCGCTTCGGCGAACCTCACATCCTGCAGCTCGCCAGCGGGCGTATCATCATGATGATTCGCGCCACTGCCAAACCCTACGACGACGCCTCACCGCTCTGCCATCTTTGGGCGAGCTACTCCGACGACAACGGAGCGACCTGGGCTCCCGCCTACGAGACTCCTCTCTGGGGCTTTCCTCCCCACCTGCTTCAGCTTGACGACGGACGCATCCTTTGCAGCTACGGCTATCGCCGTGATCCTTTCGGCCAGCGGGCTTGCCTCAGCGAAGACGGGATCACCTGGAAGCAAAGTGACGAGGTCGTCCTGCGCAGCGACGCAGCCAATAAAGACCTTGGCTATCCCGTCTCCATAGAGCTCGACCCCGGTCGCATTCTCACCGTCTACTATCAGCCAAATATTCCCGCCGGCTCGAATCCCGCCACTCATCCGCCTGATCCCAATCGCAAGAAGCCTGGGATTCTCGGCACCATCTGGGAGCTTCCCACCGGGTACGATTAAAACCGTGGCCTGCCTGCTCCAAGGTGGGGCCGCGCTACCTTGGTCAGTCTAAATCCTGTAGGGCGCGGCGCTTGCGCCGTCCCGCGGAGAGCGGACCAA
>NZ_JARXHX010000034.1 GCF_031127835.1 Pelagicoccus sp. SDUM812002 | reverse complement strand
TGGATCCGTCGCAAACACGAAGCATTCCGTGCCGTGGACGATCCCGTCTACTTCTACAGCTCCATGCCAGCCGAGTTTACTAACACGCGCCTCGTAGGCCGCAGCGTTTGGAACAGCAAGTGGAAGATCGTCATCCCCGCGTATTCACTTCTCAGCGACGAGCAAGAAGGCCTCGACCGCTTCATCAACAGCGTCGAAGACATCAAACTCTTCCTTCGCACCTATTCCCACGCCGGCAACTAGATCCCGTAGGGCGCGGCGCTCGCGCCGTCCCGCACTGCCCACAGACCAAATTGCTTCAGAGCCACCACACGCAATGAAATACCCGCTCTTCGTCGCCATTCTTCTCATCGCCTTATCGGCTTCTGCTCGCGACGAAACCACCGAGCCTTCCCAGCCCGTCGTCATCGAGAATCCCACAACCGTTTTCTCAAAAGCGTTTTGGCGTCGCCCGCACCCCGAGGACAAAATCGTCCACGCCGAACGTCGCGAATGGCTGGATACGAGCGGTAAGGTAACTAGGTGGCAGTGGTTTCTCGTAATCGATCTTTGTCCTGGAACGAAAGCCTGGCTCGATACCAACCCGTTTCTTCTCACCCCAACCGACGGGAGCGAATCACAGCTACTCCTTTCCGAGGCTCCCGAGTGGTTCGACCTAAGCGACAGCCCTGAGTCTCAGTTCCAACGAGCCAGTCTAAGCTTCTCCTTTATGGCCGGCGGGAATCGACTGTACGCTTCTGACTCCGGAACCGGTCTCAACGCTGAATTAAAACGATAAACCGCGAGGCTATCGATTTCACGTACTCGTTCTAACACTACACACTACCCGACCTTACTCGAAATACCTTGATCAGTCTCGCGGACGAGACGCGACAAAGTTAAGGCCACCAAACTGACCCCTACCGCCAGCCAGCCGAGCCAGTGGTAGCCGACCAAGCGTCCCGAGGCGTCCGCGGTCACGATCAAGCCGCCAACTGTCGACGATGCCCCCGAAGCGACGTCCCGGGCGCAGCCGCTCAAGCTCATGAAAGCGCCTCTACGGGCTGGCGGAACTGCAAGTGTCATGATTGCTTGCCCGGGCACGAAACGTCCGCTGGCGAAGACAAAGAAGAAGGCCGCGATTAACAAGATGAGCCACATGGGCATTGGCCCGCCGTTGGAGATAGCAAGCGTTACCGTGCTCGCGACTGCCACCAACACAGTAAGGACCCGCACTCGCCCGAACCGGTCGGCGAGCCGGCCGATCCTCGGAGCGGTGAAAACAGTCAGCACGCCTCCGATCAAATAGACCAGAAAGACCCGATCCTCCGGTAGACCCATGTTCGAAACGAAATACTGGGCCATCAATGGGATGATGATAAAGTGCCCGAACACCAAAGCAGCGTAGAATAGCAGCGCTTTGCCCGCGTTCGCGTCCTTCAACAAAGCGACAAACGACGCCGCCCTCTTTTTCGGATCCGCTTCCAAGTGGCCTCCGATCGAAGGTAGGCCGAGAAAGGCGACCAACCACATTACGGTAGCCAAGCCAGCGAGCATGAGAAAGGGGGCTTCCCACTCGAAGGTGTAGGCGAGGTAAAGCCCGGTAGGCACACCCAAGGCTGAAGCGACCGAGAAAGCGGTCATTATAATCCCCATCGCAGACGCTCGACGCTGCGCGGGAACAACATCACCCACAATCGATAGTACCAACGCAGTAGCAACTCCGCCAAAGCCGCCGCTAATCATCCGACCCATCATCAACGTGTTCGCATCTTGGGCGAGACCGCAAGCAAGCGTCCCAAAGGTGAAGCCTGCGTACACCACCAAGAGCGCCGTGCGACGATCAAAGCGGTCGATAAACGGAGCTGTCAGCAAACCCACCACACCCGAGCTCACCGCATAAGCCGCCACGATCGCGCTAAACCGGCCGGGTCCGATCCCCAAGTCGCGCACCAGTTGCGGCCCCAAGGGCATCAGGATCATAAAATCCATGATGTGGGTAAACTGAACTGCCGCCAGCAGCAGCAAAAGTGGTTTTTCCGAAAGCGTTCGGTTTCGCATAAAAAGTTGTCGCGTCATTTCGCCTGCCCGAGGCAACCGCTCCGGAATCAGCCCAACGATTATCATCCGCGACCAACTGCTCACAAAGCGGAGAATGCCATGCCCCCTCACGATCCCACGCAGAGACCGAGCTTAGAAAACCTCAGCTTCCTTCCCCGGGTCTCCCCTCCCTAACCCTAAAAACCAGACCACCCGAAACCCGAGCAGATGAGCAAGAAATCCAAGACCCGCGACCGTCCTGCAGTCAGTCGTCCCATCAAATCCATCGAACGTTCTGATGGACGCCTACGAGCAAGCCAATCCCTACTAGCCAGCTTCGACCCCCACTCCCGTTCCGCAGGGCCTGCCCTCGGGCAGTTCTTTCGTTCCGAGTCCGCTCGAACGACGGGGTCGACGGGACCGTGCCCATCAAACCGCTGCATAACGGGCGTTCGGCACCCCAGCGAGGTGCATGCTGCATTTAGTCCCTAGCCCACGGCTACGTACCACACGCCGGAAAGGCAGCCGACAGCGTACGAATTCCTACAGCGCTCCGCCTAGAGGCAAAAATCGGCAGTGAGGTTAACTCCAAAACGGTACGCTTCTAGCTAAGCATAACTATGAACGAATTACCTGCAGTCTTTATGCCTGAAGCAGAATCGGACGCCCACCCGGTCGTTAGCTTTCTGGAGAACCACGGGATCAGCTTTCTCGATCGTTCGGGATACTCGCCTGAAAAGATCTCCCAAGAAACGGGGATTCCAGAAAACGAGGTCGATAGCCTATACCCTATCCTCAAATGGACAGACGGGACCGTGTTGAAGAACTGCGACACGGACAAACTAGTGAACTTTTTGCATGAACGAGACTACGAATTCGAGGATAGCTAAACCGATTATTTTCTTCAGCAACCCGACTTAACCAGCCTTCGAAGCGATCGTTCGCTCGAAGCTGTCTACGCACCGGTTCACGTCCGCCCGGTCCATGCTTGAGATCCCTTCATTGTCTCGGTGAGCTTCCACCAATTGCTCGAACTGAGCCTGCGCGACTTTCCGGCGCGGGTCGTTAGACGGCAATGAAGAGGCGATCGATGTAAGCGACTCTATCAGCCGTATCACGATTTCCGGGTAATCACGCCCGGACTGACGCAGCTGATCGAAAGCGTCGTTGACGAGTCCTTCATAATCAGTCTGCGGATAATAAACCCGTGCCGTACCCTTTTCATCCAAACGATAGGAAGGCGCTAGCTCGCGATCGCTTAACTGGCGGATCCCAGCGGCTAAATAGTCAATACAAACCAGTGCCGTATTCGGGTCGTTGATACCGGGAGAAATCGCTCGCATGGCGACCTCTACCAACTGGTCGATAAGGAATTCCAAATTTTGTTCAGGAGTTCGTTTGCTGCCGACAAAAACGACTTCCTTTACTTTCTTAAGGGCCGCTTCCGTATCCACATCGCCGAATACCTCCACTAAAGTTTCGCCTTTAGCAACGAATTTGCCCGCCCGTTTGGTGAAGCGGACCTGCAAGCCTTCTTTCGCCGCCCACTCTAAAGTACGGCCACAGTCTATCGCGGTAACGTATCCAGAACGGTGTGACCTAATTTCGAAGCTTTCACCTTTCCAATTTGGCGATCCTCGTTCGACTTCGGCCTCCGAACGCTCTGAGAGATCCTCGATATGCTGCTCGAGCTCATTGTAGACCGCAGCGACCAATGCGTCAGCCTGGATAGACGTCGCCACATGGTGGATATAGTACACGATCATGCAGACGCAAAAACAGGCCAACACGATCATCAGGGTGACCGAGGGGTGAGCCTCGCCCGCTACCCAATCCTCCCCGATACCCGGCATGATCAAGATGCCGTACACGAAAGATCCCACCAACGCTCCCAAGGTGAACTGCGAGGCCCGGCTTTGCAGGAAGTTCCTCAAGAGCCGCGGTCCGAACTGCGAAGACGCCAATGTCAGCGAAACGATGGTTATCGAAAACGTCACTCCGGCCACTGTGATTAGCGACCCAACCAAAGTGCCCACAATTGCCAGCGACGCCTCTCGCCCGCTCCGCAAAACGAAAGAAAACGCCTCCCACTCGGATTCGATCGACTCCTCCCAGCTCAGCATCAGGTAGGCCATCAAGACCGCTAAGGATATCGAGATAGAAGGCATCAGCCAAAGGCTTTGGCTCACGCTTTCGAAAAGGTTACGCAGATAGGTTTTCATGGTCGCTGCCTCAAGAGTTGAATCGAGTCGACTTCCAGTCACCCGCAAAAGGTTTCAAACAGCAACCGTTTTCATCAATGCCTGCCACGCGGACGACGTGGAAGTCGCCCCTCCACCAAGCGCACATCTGGAGGGACCGGTTTCACCCGGTCCGCCATGCAGGAGATTCCATGCCCCGCCCTCGCCCCGCAACGTCGCGATGCCACAAAAAAGGGACCCCCACCTCGCGAGAGTCCCTTGTTCGTTAAAACTCAATACGTTCGCTAAACGCCTAGAACTCGTACCTCGCCGTCACGCCGATCTGTCGCGGATCGGCTGGGTCTTCGTAGCGGGTCGGAGTCCAGTCAGGCTGGGCGTTTCCGAAGTAAAAGAGACGTTTTGCATATCTTTCGTCTAAAAGATTCTTTGCCCAGAGCGAGAAGGTCCACTCCTCGTACTTGTATCCAATCGTCGTGTTCACGACCGAGTACGCGTCGCGCTGCTCGTTGTTGCCGACGCTGTTGGACTCGTAGTACTCGTCGCGGCCGCTCAGCTCGAGGCTACCGAAGAAACCACTGTTTCCGCTGTAGCTAAGACCTGCGTTATAAGTGTAGCTGGGAGAATTCGATAGCTCCCGGCCAGTGGCGGCGTGTTCCGTATCGAGCAATCCAATACCGGCGTTCAGTGTCCAGTTCTCGGATACATACCAACGGGTTTCGGCCTCGAGCCCGATGTGCTCGGCATCCCCTTGATTAGAGGTGAAGTAGCGGAAGAATCCACCTGCTCCGGCAGAGTCGCGCAGTTGGGCGTCACGGCGGTCGAGGTAGAAAGCGGTCACCGTCGAAGTCATCTTGCCATGGAGCCAGTTGCTACGCAGGCCGAGCTCATAGTTCCACAGCGTTTCATCGCCGTAGGTCAAGGGGTCGCCTTCTTCGAGGAAGGCTGCGATGTTGGCCCCGCCTGCCTTGTATCCACGAGCGAGGGTGGCAAAGAACATGTGTTCATCGCTCAGATCGTTTTCGAAGGTGAGGTTTCCGCCGAATACCGTGCCTGACTCCTTGCCGTTTCCGCTGGGGAGCGGATCGCCGTAGTAGAGGCCGTCTGAAGCAGCTTCGATCGTGTAGTATTCACTCCGCAATCCGAAGGTTAGGCGGCTCCTTTCGGAAAGCGACTTTTCAACCTGTCCGAAGACTGCGAAGTTTTCGCTCTCGTAGCTGGAGTCCGCCAGCACGGGCCATTCCGGGCTGCTCCACAGGTCGCGGTAGTCAATGTCGCTGGTTTCGTCGAGCAAGCCGACATAGGCGCCAACCGTCCAGCGATTGATCGCTCCACTGGCAAGCGAGTCGTAGCGGACCTCTTGGGAGAAGGCTTCGCGATCGCGGGCAACTTCCATGAAGGCGTCGTAAGAGCGTGGATCCTCGCTGTTGAGCGTAGTCCAGTCCGAGTCGTAGCCGTAGTAAGAATCAGTGGCGCTGAGGCTGGTGATCGTGGTGAAGCTGGCATCTTCCGATTGCTTCCAAGTTCCGCGCAAACTGCCGGCAAAGGACTCTTGCTCGTCGCGTCCGGGCTCGTCGGAGTAAACCACGAATCCGGTGTTGTCTAGGGACCATTCGTCGTAGCCATTATTGGCGTCGGCGTAGAAGAGCGTCCCGTCCCAAGTCCAAGCGTCGGAAGCTCGCCAACGGAGCTTGAGGCGTGTGGTGAGCTCGTCGCGTTCGTTAGTATCGTCGCGATCAAGCGTCCTGTTCTCGCGCCAGCCGTCCTGGTTTAACTGGTGAACCGAAATACGGTAGGTCAGCTCCTCACCGGCTAGCGGTCCGCCAAATGCGATGCCTCCGGAAATGAGATTGTCCTCGCCGATCGTGGTTTCGACCCGTCCGGAACGGCTTGGCGTCGGATCTGCCGAGACGAGCTTGATAACGCCGCCAGCCGCATTGAGTCCGAACGATCCGGCTTGGGGACCGCGCAGCACCTCGACCTGCTCCATGTCGAACAGGCTGCCGATGGTGCCAACGCCCGTGAAGTCGAGATCATCGATCACGAAGCGGACCGAAGAGTCCGGCGTCTCGCCCTCGAATTGGGAATTCTCGCCAATCCCGCGAATCTGCAGGTAGCGGGGGCGCGAAGTGCCGCCCGTCCAAGTGAGGTTGGGGATCGCGTTGATTAGGTTTTCGAAATGCTGGGAGCCGTCGCCTGTGAAGCGGGTATCGTCGAGCACGGTGACGCTCGCGGTCGTATCCAGAAGTTCGGACTGCCAAAGCGAGCCGGTTACGAAGAGCTCGGAAAGCTCCACCACCGCCAGCGATTCCGCATCTTGCGTCCAGGCGGTCGAACTGAGGCCTGCAGCTGCAAGCGCCAGAATTAGATTGTTTCTACGTTGGGACATTTTTGGATCTCAATTGTTTGCGTTTGAGATCCGGCAATGAGCGAAGAAAAGCGAGTCATCCGATGCACTGGCGAGGGCGACTCTTACCTTTTCCTACGCCGGTATCAACCGGATCAGGTTCTAAGGGACCGCGTCGGCGCCGGCGGCAATTACCGCTGGCAATGAAGCATCTCAGACCATTCCTGGTCGCCCCTAAGGATTAGATCCGGAGTAGAGTGCGAATCGCTCATGTCAACAACAAGCCGTAGCGTATCATCCATTTCGAGGGTCGACAGCGGGCTCCATGTCCGTTTTTGAAAGCTAGACTCCCAATGGATACTTTTATCGAACAAATCCAGCAAACCTCTCTCGTTGAGTGGCTTGGAACCGCCACTGGCCTCGTCGGAGTTTACCTTAGCATCAAGGAAAAAGTGCTGGCCTGGCCCTTCTACATTCTTTGCTACGCCCTCTATGCCTACCTGAGCTACTCGGCCGCCCTCTACGCTGCCATGGCCCTGAACGCCTGTTTCATTCCCATCTCGATATTCGGCTGGTGGCAGTGGAGCCGAGCGGAGCACGTCGGTGGAAAACAGGGAGCGGCGGCGGAGTTGAGCATCAGCACCATACGGGGAACTCCCCTCGCTTGGACCATCGCCATCGGCATCATTGGCACCATCGCTATCGGCACCCTGCTATCGCGCTTCACGGAGGGCTCCTCGCCTTTCCTCGACGCTTTTGCCACCACCTTGTCGTTCCTCGCCCAATGGATGCTGGGAAAGAAGTTCATCGAAAATTGGCTGGCTTGGATCGTAGCGGATCTTGCCTTCGTGCTCCTTTGGGGCAGCCAAGGCTATTGGGTAGCGGTGGCAATGTTCCTCGTTTTCACCGGACTCGCGGTGATGGGTTATGCGAGTTGGAAAAAGGAAGTTCGGCACCATGCAAGCTGACCGCGACGTCCCTCAACGCATCGTTTTTACCGGAGCGGAATGCACCGGCAAAACCACCCTTATCCAAGCGATCTCCAAAAAGATCGGCGAGCCCTTCTCCAAGGAATACGTTCGCGAGTACGCTGACCAGGTGGGGCGTCCGCTTGAGGCCCAGGATCTGGACCCGATCGCTCGCGGCCAGCTGAGAGGCGAGGACGAGGCGACTCGCCAAGCCCAGAGCTTCGTCTTGCACGATACCAACCTGCTCTCCTCCATTCTTTACGCGGAACACTATTTCGACGTGCACATCCCCTGGGTGGACACGCTTTTCCTCGAGCGAGATTATACCCGCTACTTTTTTTGTATGCCTGACATCCCTTGGGAAGCCGACCCCGGCCAACGCGTCAGCGCCAGCGAGCGCGACAAGCTCCACTCCCGATTCCAGGATATATTGGCAAGGTACGATATTACCCCCGTTCCTCTGAGCGGCACTCTCGGCCAACGTATTCAAACAGTAATTACAAACCTCAAAGAGCTCCAGTAAACTACGAACGGAGAACGGGCGCGCCCCAACCCCTTTGCAAAGGGTGCTTGTCCCTTGCCTTTAAATGCAGCAACCTCGAGGCGTCCTAATCCTCCCCCATCCCCAACAGGAGCTCGTTCTATGCAACCAAAAATCATCGGTACAGGCGTCGGTCGCACCGGCACTTATTCGCTCAAACTCGCACTCGAACAGCTCGGCTTCGGTCCCTGTTACCATATGGAGGAGGTCGCGAAAAATATGCCAACCCATCTGCCTCTCTGGCAGGCCGCCCTCAAGGGCAACCTAGATTGGGCCGCCCTCTACGAAGGATACGGAAGCGCTGTGGACTGGCCCACCTCCGGATTTTACCGCGAGCTTTATGACGCCTATCCCGATGCGAAATTCGTGTTGACCACACGTAGCCCGGAAAGCTGGGCCGACAGCTTTGGCCAAACCATCAACGCCCTTATCGCCGGTAAGGAGAAAGCTCCTCCAGCGATGTGGGAGTGGCTCGAAATGGCCGAAGCCGTCATCGAACGTACCGGCTTCGAAATCGGATGCAGCACCGAACGCTTAGCCGAAGATTTCGCCAAGCACAACGACGCCGTTATCGCAGCCATCCCTTCTTCTCAGTTGCTCGTATTCGAGGTCGCTCAGGGTTGGGATCCCCTCTGCTATTTCCTCGGCGTCGAATCGCCCGACACTGTTTTCCCGCGCTCCAACAACCGAGAGGAATTCTGGGAACTGGTCAAAGGCGCCACCACTTAGTTGCGGTCCGGCCAATACTGCAGAGAGCGAGTCTTCTCGTTTCTCATCCCGCTAGCTAAACGCCTCTTCGCGCGGCGATCGGTGGAGCCTGCCTGTGAGGCGAAAAAGGGGTAGACACCCTTAAGTGAACCACGTTTGAATCAATTTAGACCTAAATTAAAGTTCTATTTTGGTTCAATCAATTGTTCATACGCCTCGTCTTCCGAGCAGATGGGAGTTCAACCTGAATTCTTCAAGTTACCAAGAACACACTAAGAGGAAGAAACATGACATTTAGAAAACCACTTCAACTGATTGCTTTACTAACCGCTAGCGCACTCGCGTTCAGCTTCGCTTCAGCCGGAACCTACAAGGACAAAAAAGCATCGAAAGATCTAGTCGGCGTCGCAGCAGCCGCGGATGACTTTTCGACGCTGGTCGCAGCCGTTAAAGCTGCCGATCTTGTGGGCGTACTCCAAGGCGAAGGACCCTACACAATCTTCGCGCCGACCAACGCAGCTTTCGCTGCCCTGCCCGAAGGGACTCTCGAGTCTCTCCTGAAGCCGGAAAACAAAGACAAGCTCGTCTCCATCCTAACCTACCACGTGGTACCTGCCAAAGTCATGGCCAAGGACGTGGCAGCTGGGATGGTCGACACGGCGAACGGCACGCAACTGAAAATCGCCGTCAATGGTGGATCAGTGATGGTGCAGGACGCTAACGTCGTCGCCACCGACATTATGGCCAGCAATGGCATCATCCACGTCATCGACAAGGTGATGATCCCCGAAGCATAACTTCGTCAAAACATAGGTTAACACGAGCCGAGCTGCAAAGCTCGGCTCTTCTTGGTTTTATCATTCGGAGTCTAGGATGCCGCTCACTTCCAACAGCGAAGCAAACGATCTTCCACCTACCGCAGTCCCAACGTTTCCGCCGACAAGACACGACGCCCTGGCACAGCTCGACAGCTTCGTCTCCCTCGCCGGAGACGATTACCGCTCGAAGCGCAACTACGACTTCGGGCCAGCCAAGCAAAGGCACGTGTCGCAGCTCTCTCCCTATCTCCGCAACGGCCTGATCTCCGAAGCGGAAGTCGTTTCTGCCGTTCTGCGCACCCATACCTACAAGGATGCAGAAAAATTCCTGCAAGAGGTGTTCTGGCGAGTATACTGGAAAGGATACCTCGAAAATCGCTCCTATATTTGGAAAGATTATCGAGAGGATCTGGCGTCCCTAAAAATAGACGCAGAGAACGACACGCCCTTCCACAAAGCAGTATCCGCTACGACCGGTATCGAATGTTTGGATACTTGGAGCCGAGAACTAGTAGAGACGGGATACCTGCACAATCACGCCCGCATGTGGTTCGCCAGCATCTGGGTCTTTACCCTGCGATTGCCTTGGCAATTAGGTGCCGACTTCTTCCTTCGCCACCTGCTTGACGGAGATCCTGCCAGCAACACCTTGAGCTGGCGCTGGGTCGCCGGTCTTCACACCAAAGGAAAAACGTATCTTGCCCGCCCTAGCAATATAGCTCGATATACCGCAGATCGCTTCGAGACCGTGAGCGGACTCGCCACCCAAGCGAGTCCTATCGACGATTCCCACCCGCATCACCCTGCCAAGTACAATGAGATTCCACCTCCTCCTTCCCAGTTGTCGCAGACGGAAGGTCTGCTGGTCTTGGACGAAGATTTAAGAAAACACACTCCCAGTCTCGACTCCACTTCCCCCGTCCTTGGTTTGTATCCGGAAAGGCTCTACAAAGACGAAGACTTTTCTCCCAAGGTTGCGCGCTTTCGACAAGCCTGTTTGAGAGACACTCTTGACCCCTTGCAGTCCGAGCACGGCTGCCCAATTGAGCACACCACAAATCCGAACGCGGATCGTATCCACGAATGGGCGACCCGTCACAATCTCACCACCCTTTATCTCGCTAACCCTCAAATCGGTCCATGGGGCGATCTATGGGGAACAATCTCCCCTCAGCTCGAAGAACGAGGCATCGCACTTTCCTACTTCCGTCCGTGGTGGGAAAACGAACTCTTTGCAAAAGCCACCAGCGGATTTTTCAAATTCAAAAAAGACATCGATCAAGTTGCAGATCGCATGCGAACCGATGACAATTCCAGAGACGATGGCTCATCATAAGACCCGTCTTCCCAGCAAGGTTTGCCCCGTCTGCGAGCGTCCTTTTTACTGGCGCAAGAAATGGGAGCTTAATTGGGAACGCGTCACCTACTGCTCGGAACGGTGCCGGAGACGTCGCAAACAATCCACCTCTGCCTCCTCTTAATTCTCATGAACCAGAAAAACGAATACGATGCCATTATCGTCGGAGCAGGTCTAGCGGGACTTTCCGCTGCCATCAGCCTCGCCGATGCCGGTCGCTCGGTACTACTCCTCGAAAAGTCCGACCGTGTCGGCGGGAGGTTACGAACCGACCAGCAAGACGGCTTTCTTCTCGACCGCGGTTTCCAAGTACTCCTCACCGCCTACCCCCAATGCAAGCGCTTGCTCGATTACGACCGACTGAACCTTGGCAAGTTCGAGCCTGGGGCGCTCCTTTGGAACGGTCAGGACTTCGAGCTTGTGGCAGATCCCTTTCGGCACCCAGAGCTGATTTTAAAAACGCTGAAAAGTCGTACCGGCTCGATCACCGACAAGCTGCGAATCGCAAAACTGGCAACGAAGCTCTCCGCGTGCAGCATCGATGCTATCTACGAAAGGCCAGAGAGCAGCGCCCTCGAGGCGCTACGAAGCGAGGGCTTCTCCGATTCCATGATCGAGAGGTTCTTCCGACCCTTTTTCAGCGGGATCTTTCTAGAATCGGGACTCGCGAGCACCAGCCGTATGCTGAATTTCGTCTTCAAATGCTTCGGTACTGGATACGCCGCCCTACCCGCCGGAGGCATGGCGGAGATTCCCCAGCAACTCGCCAAACGCCTGTCGCCAGAGCAAATCCTATTTAATCAATCAATCGACCAGGTAACGCCTCGTAGCGTATCCACAGAAAGCGGACAGACCTACCGAGCTAAACAAGTTATCTTAGCCACAGACATGCATGCCGCGGCCCGGCTCTCACCTTCCGTTGAAGATCGAGGGTGGAATGCGACCCGATGCTTCTACTTTTCCGCACCCAAATCACCCCTCGTCCGCCCCATGATCGCTCTCAACGCTTCTGGGACAGGGATCATCGAGAACCTTTGCGTTCCCAGCGACATATCTGCTTCCTATGCTCCCGAGGGCAAAAGCCTCCTTTGTGTCAGCGTCAAGGACAGCAGCGACATCGACGCTTCACGCCTCTCATCTGAGCTTCAGAAGTGGTTCGGACCGCAGGCCTCCGATTTTGAACTGCTAAAACAATTTTCCATCCCAATGGCCCTGCCAAGGCAGCTGCCAGGCGACAACCCCTTCGGAGCCGCTTCCCTCCGTGACGAACTAGGAGTCTGGCTGTGCGGAGATCACCGATTCAGCAGCTCCATCGAGGGAGCCTTGCGATCAGGCGAGAGAGTAGCCCAGTCCATCCTAGAAGAGGGCGTCTAAACCCCTATGAGCGACCTTCGCTATAGCGTCGTCCGGTTCAAACGTGACCTCCGCGTTACGGACCATCGTGCAAGCGAGCTGGTCCAGAGCCGCACAACTGCGCGAGGCAAAAGCTGGAACCAAAGCAAACAAACGCCACTTCATGACAGCTACGCTTCGATGGCGCTTCGTTCCTTTCTATCACGCTGCCACTGGCAATGCCACTTCATGCAGAAGCTCGAGGACGAACCTGCAATCGAATTCCATCCCCTTCACCCCGCTCTCGAAAACTTGCGTCCCCCTACACCACAAGCCGATTTTCTCGACGCCTGGCAGCACGGCCAAACCGGCTACCCATTTGTCGACGCCTGTATCCGCTACCTGAACACACATCGCAGGATCAGCTTCCGCATGCAAGCCATGCTCGCGGCCTTCGCTGCCTACGGCCTCTGGATCGGTTGGCGCCGCTTCAAGGACCCTCTTGCCCGCGCGTCCCTAGACTACGAACCGGGTATCCACTATTCGCAGATTCAGAGCCAAAGCGGCACCACTGGCATCAACAGCCTGCGTATCTACAATCCCAGCCGCAAAGGGTCTGACCGCAAGAGAGCCACCAAAAAGCAGTCCGCGGACGATCAACTGAATCCACCCATAAAGTAGAAATTGCGATTCCCGGGGTGGGCTCGCTCTCGCTCAATTAATTCTCAAAGCCACGTTTCCACGCTTTCGACCGCTTTCGGCAAACTCATGGGCTTCGACAATTTCGCTCAGGGCAAAGCTTCGGTCGATCACGGGCCGCAGGGCGCCATCGGCGAGCAAGCCTAGCAAATACTCAAGGTCCCCTTTTTTCTCGCCTGCCATCCCCGCGCTGATTCTGGGACCGCGGCCAAGCTTCGACTTCAAAATCCTAAAGAAGTCAGGAAGCCCCGCGACCGCTAACAGAAAGGTTCCCTCCTCTTTCGTAAGTCGAATTCCATTCGCAAATCCAAGCTTACCCACCGTATCGAATACCACATCGTAGCTACCTTCCATCGATGACATCTCCTGTATTCGATAATCGATTACAGTATCCGCTCCAAGCGACCGTACGAGTTCCGCGTTTCCTCCGCTGCACGCTCCCGTGACGCGGGCTCCAAAGGCTTTTGCCAATTGCACCGCAGCGGTGCCCACCGCTCCGGACGCGCCATAGACCAAAACCGACTGCCCCTCCCGTAGCTTAGCCTGATCCCTCAGAAACGAAAGAGCGGTCAAAAAGCCAAATGGGAAAACTGCAGCTGATTCGAAGGAGAGGCCCGACGGCTTGCGAAGCACCGCGCCGCTCGCTCGGACCGAGACGAACTCCGCGTGGCAGCCCATTCTTATCCCCGTCGACCCCAAGACCTCGTCCCCAGTTTCGAAGCCGAGAACCTTCTCCCCCACCGCTTCCACGACACCGGAGAAGTCCAATCCCAGCACCGGATTTCGAAGCTTAGAAAATCCAAGCGCCAATCTCATCGGTAACGAAAATCCCGCCGGAACATTCAGGGACCGGATACGACAATCAGCAGCCGTCACCGCGCTCGCCTTCACCGAAACCAAGAGCTCGTCGCCGCGCGGCTTCGGCTTTACGCGTTCTTCGATGCGCAGCACTTCCGCCGCCGAACCGTACCCTTTGCAAATCGCTGCCTTCATATCATAGACCGGCGGAATACAAAGAGGCGAACCGCTATAGGTCAATCGCGCTAGCCGCTCCGTTGGCCCTGCCGCTATAAATACTAGCTACAAAGACGTTCTTTGGTAACTCCGATACTGCGGATCCCAAAAGACCTTATCGATAGCCCGTTCCAAGGACAGCTCCGTACGATCGACCGCGACTCCTTCATCCATGGCCTGCCGCGCGACACGACGAGCGATCAAGCGACTCAGGTCGCGAATCTCGTTCAGCGCTGGCAGAAGCGGTTGTCCCACCCCTTTCTGGTGGGGAGCGCTATCAGCCAAGGTGCGGCTCGCCGCAATGAGCATCCCCTCGGTCACGCGAGTCGCCTTGCAGGACAACACTCCTAAGCCGATACCGGGGAATATGTAGCTATTGTTGCACTGAGAAATAGTATGCACCTTCCCCTTGTAGTTAACAGGCGCGAAGGGACTCCCAGTGGCGACGATGGCCTGCCCATCTGTCCACTCGATCACGTCCTGCGGAGTGGCTTCCGCCAATGAGGTCGGATTAGAGAGAGGTAAAATGATGGGACGCTCCACATGGCTCGTCATCTCGCGGATCTGCGATTCCTTGAAAAGGCCAAACTGCCCGGACACGCCGATCAGCACCGTCGGCTTCACGTTCTGAATCACGCTTAAAAGCGGAATTCGCCCGTGCTCATCCCGCCATTCCGAAGTGAGCTCGCTCGGCTGGGCTAGATCCAGCTGAAAATCCATCAGGCCCAGCATGTCGGAAGTCAGCAGCCCGTTCTTGTCCACCATGAAGATCCGCGACTTCGCCTCTGCTTCAGAAAGGCCTTCGGCCCTTAAGTGAGCCACCAGATGAGCGGCGATTCCGCATCCCGCCGACCCTGCGCCCACAAAGCAAATACGCTGTTGCGCGAGCGACTCACCCTTGCGGTCACAAGCGGCCAGCAAGGTACCGGCGGTCACTGCTGCTGTTCCTTGAATGTCGTCGTTGAAGCAGCACAGTTCGTCTTGATAGCGCTTCAGGAGCGGCATCGCATTGGGCTGAGCGAAGTCCTCGAACTGCAACAACACATTGGGCCAAAGGTCCTTCACTGCTTTTATGAACTTGTCGACAAATTCGAAATACGCTTCGCCGCGGACTCGAGGCGATCGCTTGCCCATGTACATCGGGTCTTCCAAAAGCCGCTCATTGTCACAGCCCACATCCAAAGTGATAGGCAGCGTATTCGCAGGGCTGATACCTCCGCAAGCCGAGTAAATAGCCAGCTTCCCGATGGGAATTCCCATCCCTCCAATTCCCTGATCGCCTAGGCCCAAAATGCGTTCCCCATCCGTTACCACGATCACGCTGACTCGCTTTCGGGTCGCATTGCGCAAGATGCGGTCGATCTTGTCGCGATCCTCGTAGTTGATAAACAAGCCCCGCTTACGCCGGTAAATTTGCGAAAACTTCTGACAAGCCTCTCCAACTGTCGGGGTATAGATCAGCGGCAACATCTCCTCGAGATAGCGAACCAGCAAGGAGTAATAGAGCGTCTCGTTCGTATCCTGGATACCGCGAAGGTAAATGTGCTTCTCCATCCGCGAGGTCAGCTCGCTGAACTGCAGGTAAGCGCGATCCCGCTGCTCTTCGATCGTTTCGATGCAGTGCGGCAGCAGGCCTTCGAGATTAAACTCTCGCCGCTCCCGTTCCGTGAAGGCGCTTCCTTTGTTCAAGAGTGGGACTTCCAGCAGGACCGGCCCTGCATACGGGATGTAAAGGGGACGCTTGGATTCGGCTTCAGGCATAGAAAGCGTTAGAAGCAACACTTATGCCCAAAGCAAGGGGATTATAGCAGCACCGCAAACCCAAACAAGCCGATCCCAGCCAGCCGGATTTTTTCATCACGGCGCAAACAGAGATTGAGCCACCCGGTTAGAGGTCTTTGACTACAAGGGACAGAGAGGGCAAAGAACCTGATCCGACTCTCTAGCGTTTATGGCCACCTACCGAGCGGAGCGACCCGACACCCCCGTAGGGCGCAGCGCTCGCGCCGTCCCGCAGTGCCCAACGTCAAACAGAAAACTCTCCGGCTCCGGAGCTACTAACGCAGGAGCTACTAACGCAGGAGCTACTAACGCAGGAGCTACTAACGCAGGAGCTACTAACGCGGGACGGCGCAAGCGCCGCGCCCTACCAAACTCACTTCCGGATTGTTAAAAGAGCGAGGCGAGCCCCAAGTCCGCAGTTATTGCACTGACGCCGCTCGACCGCCCGCGCGCGGGCGCCGTCGGGCAAGCACAAAAGCGATGCTCGCCCCTAAGAAGCTGAATACGATCGTGCCGGGCTCGGGCACCGCCGAAATCGTCATCGACTCTAGAAAAAAGGCCCCCGAGTTATTCCGCACCGTAACCGTCTGGCCCGCCGCGAACAGCAAGCTCGGACTGAGCACACTCCCATGAGCCGCATCATCACCCAAGAAGCCGATATCAGTCTCCCCTGTTCTCAGAATCGACAAAGATTCGCTTCCTGTGAAGGCCCCGAAATCAAGCACATCAATCCTGCCATCCTGATTGAAGGTGAAACTGATAAACTCGTTCTGATTGTTGAGCCCACTCCCCGCATCGCCCAATCCATCGTCGGTCCAGTTCAGATAATTCATGGACCCGAGTTGAACGCTCTCCAAAGGCCCTTCGTTATCGAAGTCGAAGAAGAGAAAGCCGCTCTGATTTTGTGTGCCGTCTTCGTCATCGAGCGTGTTACCTAGGCCATTCCAATTGCCGACAGGGGTCGTTCCCGCAGCGTCCAGGAAGACATCGTTCTGGGCGTTGCTTTCAAAATCAAAAACGAAGGTCTGCGCACAGGTAATCGAAGCCCCTAAAAACAAGAGTTGGATTCCTATGACGCCCCGGCGAAGGAGGGATAAGGCTGTCATGATCCTGTTGATAAGGGTACTGATTACCTAATCAAGCTTTAATAGCATTTTTACTTAATTAAGTAATGCAAGCATGACTGATTTTCGAAACAGCTGCACGCTTATCCAAAAGTAGTACCACGTATTCCCTTCTCTAAAATAGGAGCAGATTCCTTCGAAGATCTGATCCGACCATCCAGAGTTCATTGACCACTGAAAGGCGCTACTGAGCAAAGCGACACGTCACTGCTCTGCAGTCCAAAAAATCTAACCGATGAAGGACCTTCGCTGTAACGAAGGCGTTCAAAGCACACACGAAGGCTGGTTTTCTTGAGCGAAGTTATAACGGAACCCCACAGTGCAGGATCCTTTTGTTTCGTCGTGAGACTCCTCAAGTGTCGTCACCCCGCTCCTCGGTAGTGAATTTTCGTGCCTCTTCGTGGCTA
>NZ_JARXHX010000033.1 GCF_031127835.1 Pelagicoccus sp. SDUM812002 | reverse complement strand
TGACGGTTTCCTATCGCCGGAACGCCATTATGGTAGGCGTGGAAGATGGCTTCGAGTATTCAGAGGACCTTCGAGATTGGACGGAGCTCTCTGGATTTGCGGCTCCTGTATCAGATTCGCAGGTCGAAATCGTGTCGGATGTCTCGGTGGAGGAACGGCGGCTTGTGGTTTCCCTAAGCGAGGACGTAGAGGCAGCTTTTGTGCGGCGTATCGCGAAGGAGGAGTAGGAGACAGTAAGGAAGAGGTTATTGTATAAGTAAAATGAATACTATCCAAGATGCATTCTCTCAAAAATATGATAAGACGCAACTGCACAAAGATATCGATAGCGATCCTGCTAGCAACGGTCGTAAACGCCTTCGCTGGCAACTTCATGATGCTGGCCGCTAGCAATACGCATAAGGCTGACGTCATTGTGTACGGCGACGCTGCAGTCGGCGTCTCTGCCGCGGTTCAGGCGGCTAGAATGGGCAAGTCGGTGATTCTCGTTTCGCAATATGGCCACCTCGGCGGCCTGACCAGTAGCGGCTTGGGTTGGACGGACATCGGAAACTCGTCGATACTCGGAGGCATTTCCCGCGAGTTTTATCACCGGGTTTACCTTCACTACCAAGATCCTGCTGCCTGGTCGTCGGTTGAGGCGATGGAGCGTTTCCCGAAACGCGGCCAAGGCGCTCCCACGTTTGACGGCGCCACCCAGCTCGCTTCGGTCTTCGAGCCCAAGGTTGCTGAAAAGATCTTCGAAGAACTCGTGGCCGAGTCCGGCGTCCAAGTCATCGAGGGCAGGTTGAATCTCAGTGACGGAGCCGATAGGGAAGGGGCGCGGATCAAAGCCATCCGCTTGGAGGATGGCACGGTTCTCGAGGGCTCCATGTTTATCGATGCCAGCTACGAGGGCGATCTGCTTGAGGAGGCAGGCGTTAGTTTCCAGGTTGGGCGGGAAGCCAACGAAGAATATGGCGAAACCGGAAACGGTATCACTGGCGCCCTTCCCACGAACCAGTTGCCCGACGGAATCGATCCGTATGTCGTGCCGGGCAATCCGAAGAGCGGTCTGCTGGCAGGCGTCAATCCGACGCTTGGCGGAGAGGTGGGTGATGCCGATCATCGCCTCCAGGCGTTCTGCTACCGGATGGTCTTAACCGACGACCCGGACAGTCGTACTATAATCGACAAACCGAAAACGTATCAAGAAGCGGACTACGAAATCCTTTTTCGGGCCATTGAGGCGGGTCAGGACAGTGGTTTTTTCAAGACGTCTCCCATGCCTAACGCCAAGACGGACTCGAACAACGCCAGTGGGATATCCACCGATTATATTGGGATGAACTACAGCGAGCTCGCTCCGGATCACCCGGATTACTGGGACTGGACGACCTTATCACATGAAGAACGGGAAGCGGTCGCTGCGAAGCACCGAGACTGGCAGTTGGGGTTGGTCTGGACCCTGCAAAACCATGATCGCATTCCGGAGGGAATCAGGACGGAGCTGGCGCGCTGGGGGTTGCCGAAAGACGAATTTCCAGACAACGGACACTGGCCCTACAATCTTTATGTACGGGAAGGCCGCCGCATGATTTCCGATGTCGTGATGACCGAGCGGCATTGCCGAGGCAGGGAAGTCGTACATGATTCGATCGGCAAGGGAGCCTACACGATGGATTCCCACAATACCCAGCGGTTTGTCAGCAATGGCATGGTTAAGAATGAAGGCGACATTCAGGTAAGCCTGGGAGGGGAGCCGTACGCGATTTCCTACCGGGCCATCATTCCCCGCAAGGGAGAATGCGAAAACCTGCTTGTGCCCTGGTGCCTCTCTTCTACCCACATCGCCTTCGGATCCATCCGGATGGAGCCGGTCGGGATGATTCTCGGGCAGAGCGCCGCTACGGCTGCAAGCCTAGCGATCGATGAGGGCGTATCTGTCCAGGACGTGGATTATGATAAAATGAAGGAGCAGCTTATTGCTGACGGACAACGTCTATAGCCATGCTAGATTAGCGTACATATAGGAACCTAAACCACGGGGGTGATTTTTCAGGATCCGAAGAGTCGATCATCAAGGTATCCGGCGATCAAGTACAAGTGCGAAAGTTCGTTAGCTATGGCGAGGCTTCTTGGAGATTTTTGAAACGGCTGGGCTAACGGTATTTATCAAGAATCCCGGTCTGCAAGCGGTTCGCGCTTTGGACGCGAATGGAATGCCATTCGCGGAAGTTCCCTTCGACGTCTAGGAAGGCGTGGTCTACGTTGTGCTGGAGGGAGCGAGCGTGCCACCTTCTTGAATACCCCGTACGCCAGCGGCGGGGATGCTCTACTGGTGTAGAAGAAAACCGGATACTATAGACTCCTTTGGTAGGGTGCGGCGCTTGCGCCGTCCCGCGTCTTGGAAAGGTTGTTCCTAATTCGAAAGGCTCGTGATGAAGTGGATGTGGGAGCGTGCTTAAGCAACCTCTGAGGGATTCGTAGGCAATGTGGGACGCCGCGAGCGGCGCGCCCTACGTTGCTAGGTGTGGCGCACTAATCGCGCACGGGCAGGGAGTCGCCGTCGACCCAGTAAGAGGGAACGAGGACTTGGCGTGGCAGCTCCGGCTTGCCGCGCGAGTGGTGGCGGATGCTTTGATCCATCAAGTTTACGCTCTGGAAGGCGATTTCTTCGAGCTGCTGCTCCATGCCGGCGATACAAAGGTTTCGCGAGTCTCCCAGATACGGGGCTCCATTGAGGTGCAGGCAGGCAAAGGCGAACTCTTCGGGCACCTTGATACCCGCTTCTACAAACGTCGCGCATTGGCCAATGTGGAACCCGATAACGCAGTCGGGCTTGCTCTTTTTGGCCCAAGAGACAAGCGCGTCATGATCCGTGAATGATCCGAAATAGGGAGGGATTCGATCTTTAGGTTCACAATACACTTCGATGAGTCCCAACGCGGCAGAGATGCGGGACTCGTCGTCTTCGAGAAGAGGGTCGTGTCTACCGAGCGCAAATCCGATGCGCTTGTATCCGCGGTCTTTCACTTTCTTGAAGATGAGCTTCATCGCTTGGAATATGTTTGGCCGAACCGTGTCGAAGGGAAGGGGCTCGAGAAAGCGTCCGCACTGGACCACGGAGAAATCGTCCCAATTAAAATCATCGCGGAACGAACCTTGCGGAATGGGGCCCATGAGGATGATCCCCTGTACGCCTCGGTTATATAGGGTAAGGGATGGGTTGGCGTATTTTTCGAGGCTTTTTGCGTCGATCGTGCTGAGCGTGTATCCGAGTTGTTCCGCACGAGTCCTCAGCTTTTCCCGGTAGGACGAGTCCTTATCCATGAAGTCCAGCAGGGCCAAGGGAATACTCAGCGGCGTATCCGATTCCCGGAAACGCTTAGAAGCCAGGGAGGACAACATCGGGTTGGGTCGGTAGCCCATTGCTCGGGCGGTTTCCTTCACTTTTTCGGAGAGCTCCTTTGAAATGGTTCCGGTATCTCTCAAAGCGAGGGATACGGCGGCTGTCGAAATGCCGAGCGTTTTGGCAATGAGCTTTTGAGAGGGTCTTTCCATGGACGTGTTCTTTTGGGTGGCGAGCGGTTTTGGGAGGGGCGCTCGAGGGTACCAGATAAGGTTGCGGTAACCTGCTTCTTTACCAAGTGATTTCGGAAGTAAACGAATTTATTTTTTAAGTTTTCGTTCATCGGTAGGGTGGTGACATCGTCCCGTTACGAGCCCCCTTTTAAGCGTAGCTCAAGCTCGACAGAGTTTCGAAAGCTCCGGTAGTACGACCCAATTTTACATGACCATATCTCCGCCACCGAAATTTGTTTGGTACAACTCCCATGGAGAGGGGAGGAATCGTTTCGCCTACTTCAGGAGGAGCTTTGAGCTCGATCAAGTTCCCTCCGAATTCGGGCTATGCCTGTTTTCGGACACAGTCTACCAGCTTTTTGTGAACGGGCAGTTCGTGCAGTTTGGCCCTGCTCGTTTCGACGTTCGTAATCCGCAGTTCGACGAAGTGGATATAGCATCCTATTTGAGGGAAGGCCGCAATGTAGTGGCGGTTTTGGCGAAGTCTTTTGGATGCAAGACCTTTAAGGACAATTCGGTTCGGGGTGGATTTGTCGCATGGGGTGAGCTTCCGACCGGAAATGGCTCCCACGTGAGCTTCGCCACGGGTGAACGGTCAGAATGGAAAGTTCGCAAGTGTGACGCCTATGATTCGACAGCCCTGAAAATGAGTTTCGCCCTCGATGCCATTGATATCTTCGATCAGAGCAAAGACTTAGAAGGTTGGAACGAGGCCGAATTTGATGATCAGGGTTGGGCTGCGCCGACCGAATTGGAGTCTCAGGATACCTGGGGGGAGCTTGAGCCACGCTCGATTCCGTTCATGAATTTGACGGAGGTGCCATACGAGATCACTCGTCCGGTCAGCCCCTTGTCGCCGGCCGAAAAGGTCTATGGCTTTTCAGTCGAAGGCTCTCACTTTCACGGTGAGGAGCATATCTTCGAAGGTAGAAACAAAATGTCGATAGGAGTATCGACTTGGATCTATTCGCCGAGGCAACAAAGCGTCGTGGTGGGGCTCTTCTGGGGCAGCTATTACTTAAACGGCGAGGAGTGCGATGATGGACTGTGTGTCGATGGGTTAAGAAAGAACACGAGCCTGCCGCTTCGGGAAGGCTGGAACTCCTTCTTTGCCTCCGAGCTTTTCTTGGACGACTGCCTCACTTTCTTGATGGGCATTCCACAGGCAGCGGAACTGCAGCTGTCTCCAAATAAAAAGTACAACGATGATGTCGCATGGGCACGCACTCAAGTGCTACCGCCTGAAACGCTTGAAGCTCGATTGGAGAAAAAGGTACCACAGCCGTTGGATGACAGTTTCGATGCAGATGGCGGATGGGTCGAAGTTAGTATTCGGGAAATGGATGCGAATCCAGCTCGAAGATCCATGTGGGATTCGTATGCTCCGCCTTTTTCGGAAATCGATTCGGAGCAGCTTGAAGGGCATCTGTTTCCGATCGAGGAGTATCCCCAGGGCTTTTCCTTATTTCTTGAGTTCGAATCGATGGAGCTTGTTCTGCCCCGGATCACGATTTTAGGAGCCGCCGGTGCCACCATCGACTTCGCTTACAGCGAGCATTTGAGCGAAGACGGCTATCACCTCGATCATACTATCGTATACCAGGCGGGTGATCGCGTACTAGCGAACGATAACGTGGTCAGTTACATGTCGAGTCAGCCGCGCGGAGCTCGCTACATGAGGATAACGGTGAGGGGCGCCGCGGAGGACGTCCGAATAAAGTCGTTGCGCTTTCTTTCAGGCCGCTACCCGGTCCAGCGCTTGGGTCGGTTTAGTTGCTCAGATGCCTTGTTGAGCGAAGTCTGGACCTTTTGTGAACGAACGCAGTACGCAAACATGGAAGATGCTTTCGTCGACTGTTCTGGGCGTGAGCGCGGTATGTACCTTCGTGATACCATCATCCAATTTCACAACACGTTAGTGGCATGCGGGGACACCAAACTGATGGGCCGCTGCATGCAGTTGTTTGGACAGTCACCAGATGAGACAGGTAAGTTTCGTGCCGTTTACCCAAACAAGGGAGACTACACGATTGCTGACTTCGCCATAGAGGCGATCGACGGATATTGGCAGTATTATTTGAATACGGGCGATATCGAACGGCTGCGGAGCGATTGGCCTGCGATGCTCGGCAGCATTGCATGGTTTAACGATCTATCCGACGAGCGCGAGGATGGACTCCTCGACGCGGATTGGCCTCAGTTGCGCGAGGTTAACGCGCATTACGGCGGTTTGCATGGAGACAATGGTGTCGAAGATTCGCTGATGGACAAGACCGGTCCTAGTGCCTGTCTGACGTTTCCTTATATCAAAATGCTTAGCAGCGCTGCTGAAATAGCCATCGCCCTAGGGAAGCCGGAAGAGGCGCAGGAGTTCGAGGTTCGAAGAACCCGGATCACCAAGAGTGCTCGGGAGCTGCTGTGGAACTCGCAGAAAAGTTGCTACAATGACAATCTAACGGGTACCACTCAGTCTTACCACGCAAGTATACTCGCAGTTCTGGCGGACGTAGCTACTCCCAGCCAAATCGGCGCGATTCGCAATCGATTCCGATCCGAGTTTACTAATGTATTCATCAATGGATACGATCCCGAAGATGGGGCACATTTTAGTCCTGCTTACTCGTTCTTTATCTTTCAAGGTTTGTACAAACTGGGTCTGGCTGACTTAGCTGAGTCGTTTATCAAAGAAGGGTGGGGCTGGATGCTCGCGAACGGGGCTCCCACAGCCCTGGAGTTTTTCAGGAAGACGGCGAGCCATTGCCACGCTTGGTCTGCGAGTCCGATGTACTACCTTTCGAAATACGCGCTTGGGGTTAGCTTTCCGAAAGCTCCTGACCTCAGCCAAGTGAAGATCGATATCCAATCTGATCTTGATTGGGCGAAGGGTACGTATCCAGTTCCTGGAACTGACAAAGTTATCGCGGTCGAATGGAAGCGGAACTCCGAAGGGATAATCGAAGCGGTCGTACAGACTCCAGCCGGATTCGTTCTCACTTGGGATCGGTCTCGGATGTCGGTTCGCCAAATCCACGCACCATCGGAGGAGCCTGCAAGCGATTGCCTAGCAGCGCCGCGAAGAGCAGTCTAGAGCCTGCGAGGCCGTTGCCCTAGTCTGCCATCTCGATAATGATTTCGATTGGGCCGAATGTTTCAACGGCCACAGTGAACCCGTCACCGTTTAGGGCGCTGGTGGCTTTAGTCGGTTGACCGTTGACCGTTATGGATTTTGGAAGGGTTCTTGCGCCGAATAGGATGTCTCCAGATCCGTGCAGGCGGTAGCGGACAGTATGTGGATCGATCTGCGTTGCCGACTCGAGCGCTGCCATGCCGTTTAGTTTACCAGCGATGCCGAGGCAGGCAGTTCCGCCTAATACGGGTGCATATGAGAAAAGCTTGGCTTCAGCGGGTGGTACGCTGCTGCTCAGTATCTCATCCGTTGTGAAGTAATGGATGGATTGCTCAGCGTGGTCGAAAACGGAATACTCTTTTGATGCTCGATCAGATAGCTCCGAAAGGCTTACCTGTCCGGATCGATCTTGATCGGTCTCGCAGTTGAAGAACGCAATTGCTCCGAAACCGTCTCGGTGTTGGTTGACGACTGCGAGCAATTGTTCGCTCTCCCGAGGGTCTCGGAAGAACTGGCGACCTATGGGTTTCCCGGCTTGGGAGAAACGCAGTATTCGGTTTTCTCCGACAACGAGTTTATCGAGTAGGGCGTGGTCGGTGAGTTCCGGCTTGTCGCTGATATAGATAGGACCTCCTGATATAACGCGACCGATGGCGTGCATCATGGCGTTACGTTGGTAGGTCTGGAACATGTCCCAATCGGGAACGCAGAAGTTGCTGGTGAAGGCTGAGTTGAAGACGTTTTGCACGATGTGGTGAATCTGGGCGGCATCGTCTTTTTTTGGGTAAAAATCGCCTGAGTTTCTGACTAGGTTTCCGGACGAAAGTTGAAAGTAGATCTCGCTGCTCTGGCTCATGCAGTGCAGGAGGTTCCCGTCCAGCTTTTCGCCCGCAGCGGCTTGCAGGCTTTCATGGTAGGAGTCGCGAATTGCGTTTTCTGGCAAGTCTTCTCGGCGGCTGAACAACTCGAGTTGGGCCTGGTTGTCGACCTTCACGAGGTTGATACCTTGCTGTGAGAGCTTCTGGTAGTAGTCCTGGAAGAATTCGCCGATTCCTTCGCGAGCGACGTGCACGCGTTTTTCGATGGCGTACTGCTCGGGCCAGCCTGCGAAGACTTTCATTTGCCCAAGAGTGGTTTCGAGCGGGTAGCGGTCGGCGAGAGGACCTTCCGGGTCGATCCCGCCCCAGTAGCCTTGTAGCGTGTGCCAGACTCCGATCCAGCGCAGTTGATGACGCTCCCTTAATGTGTTGGTTAATTCGCCCAGTCCATCCGGAAAGCGTTCTGTGTTCGTAGAGAAAGAATTTAATCCCCAGTTTTCGGATACGTCCTGCCACCCATCGTCAATTATGAGGAAGCCGGGAGTGTGGCCATCGTTCTGAAATTGAGCGAATCCGGCCTCGATTTTTTCTGCTGTCACCTCGCGATAGTAGGCGTCCCAGGTACACCAACCGAGCGAATCGATAAAGTCAGGGGCTGCTTTTTCTTCGCGGAGACGGAAAGTGTCTAGCTTCTGCCGAGCGACTTTGATGGAAGAGGCGATCAGCTTGATCGGGTCAGTGCCGTGGGAGAGAAGGAAGGCCGGGGCGGCCTCGCTGCCCGCTGTCTGATCGGAACGGAGGCCTGCATGGAGTCCGTTGTCCACGTAGAGCCGTCCGCGCTGGTTGGGAGTGGGGAGCGGTAGGAGAAGGACGCAGCTTCCGTCCCGTTGTTGAGCCATGACGAAACCTAGGTCTTCGCCGGGTTTGGTGTCAGACAAGGAATCGAGGTCGTCGTACCAGGTCGGGGTCATCCAGAACACGTTGCTGCGCCCGGCAATGTAGAAACTCTTCGCGTCGGGAAAGTTCAGTGAACCGAGGTCGAAGTCTCTTTGTTCATGAACAGGTTGTGAGAGGACCCAGTGTTGGTTGCCGTCTTCGGCGACGTGTTCCCATTCTAGGGTGTCAGAAAATCCAGTGATAAGCATAGCAACAGAAAGTATAGTGTTCATGGGTCGTTGGGGCGGGGGGTCTGATGTCAATCAATCGAGAGTTGCGTTTCGATCAGCGTCAAAGTGTTTCAACGGATTTACCAAATGCGAATTCGAGGCTATTTTGCCTTTTCAATTTTTTGTCTGCTCAACTTTGACCCCTATTTCTTCCATGACCCAAAGACTACGAGTCGGAATTCTAGGCTGCGGCGTGATCGCTCCGGCCTATCTCAAAAACTTGACCGGTGATCTTTCCGCGCTGGTTGACATTTCTGCCTGTGCGGATCTTGACCATAAGCTCGCTCAGAAGCTCGCGGAAGCCCATGAGATAAAGAAAGTGCTGGGTGCCGAAGCGTTGCTGGCGGATCCCGACATCGACCTTGTTATCAATCTAACGCCAGCTCCCGTACATTTTAAGACGAGTCTGCAGATCCTAAATTCCGGGAAGCATCTGTTCACGGAAAAGCCGCTTTCGTTGAGCCTGGCTGAGGCTCGGGAGCTTTTGGATACGGCTGAGCGTAACGGCGTACAAATCGGCGGAGCGGCGGATACCTTTCTTGGAGGATCCTTTCACCACTGCTCTAAGCTTATCGCGGAAGAGGCTATTGGTTTCCCTGTCGTAGCCCATGCTTTGATCTCGGTGGGGACTTACGACTCGAAGCGCTATCATAAGGTATTTTCCGGAGCCTTGTTGGATCTAGGGCCGTATTATTTTACCGCGATGGTCATGCTTTTCGGCTCTGTCACGCGCGTATCCGGAATTGCAGACATCCGTTTTCCCGAAAAGGTAGATAAGAGTTCAGGCGAGACCTTCACGCTGGATAGAGCAAGTACGGCGATAGCTAGCGTATCGTTCGAAAGTGGAGTTGTCGCTACGGTGATTGCTTCCGAGGACGTGCACGGCTACTTCCCGAGCGTCGAGGTATTCGGCCGAAAGGGCCGCATGGCTCTGAGTGACGCGAATATGTACGGTGAGTCTATACGCGTTGAGACCTATGCTGAAACGCGTAAAATCTCAGCGTCCAGTGATCATGGGTACACTTCGAAGGGACGCGGTCTCGGTGTTGCCGAGATGGCATTAGCCTTGAGGGAGGGACGAACTCCGCGGAGTAGCGGGGCGTTGATGTATCACGTTCTCGAGGCAATGCTAGCGGTTTACGAATCCTCGAATTCAGGATCTCATGTTAAAATCGAAAGTCGGGTGCCAGCGTTCGAGCCGCTTAGCGAGAGCGAGCTGAATTCGATCTTAGGCAAATAGAAAGTCAGGAGCGATGAGTTTGCCAAAAATTGGATTGATCGGAATCGTTAAGGAGGACCTAGAAGCAGACCTCTGGCGTACGCTTGAACGGGTTTCTAAGCTTGGATACGAAGGAATCGAATTGGATGCTCGGGAGTTTGAGCGGCAGGGAATGAAACCGAGTGAGCTTTCGAACCGTCTTTCGGAAATCGGAATCGAGTTGGTTACCGCTCATTGTACCAAGTATTCGTATTTGGAACATGGGGACGCTCTAATCCAGCAGGCCGCTGAAATGGGAAGCCAGCACCTTTGTATTGCTTGGGGCCCTACGGAGTCGGCGGACCAGCTTTCATCCGACGCGGAGCTGTACAACGAGATGGGTGCGCGGTGCCGCGAGTTGGGCATGGCCTTGACTTACCACAATCATGATCACGAGTTCGCTCGAATGCCGGATTCGCGTAAGCGGTACTTGGATGCTTTGATGCAACTTACCGATCCAGATCTGGTTCGTCTGCACCTTGATATTGCGTGGGCCACTTTTGGGGGCGTCGATGCACTGGCTTACGCTGAACTCTACGCGGATCGGATCGCGGTGCTGCACATGAAGGATTTGCAAGGATTGGAAGTAGGCTGCGAGACGGCGGGTGGCTCCCGAGAGAAAGCGCGTTTCTTAGAGGTGGGTGATGGAATCGTTCCTTGCGCGGAAATGGCTGAATTCGCGGTGCGGGTCGGCATCAATTGGTTGGTGGTCGAGCAGGATCGCCCTGCAGTCTTGTCGCCTTGGGAGAGTGTGGGCCGGAGTCTGGGCAACCTGCAGTTGATGCTTAGGCCAGCTGTAGGAAATCGGGTTGAGAGGTAGCGTCCTCTCATATTTTCGTGAATCCAAGGCTTTCCATAGATAACAGCATCACCCTCAACGACGGGAGTGAGATTCCGCAGCTTGGCCTTGGCGTCTTTCAAATCGCTGAAAGAGAAGTGTGCGTGAGAGCTGTGCATGCAGCTCTAGATAGCGGCTATCGTCACATTGATACAGCCGTCGGGTATCAGAACGAAGAATACGTGGGGCAGGCTCTGAAGGAGTCGAAGGTCGATCGAGACGAATTGTTCGTCACGACGAAGTTCATGCCTGATGCCAGAGATGGCGCGAGCGCTCGAAAGGCTGTCGAAAAAAGCCTGAGAGCGCTGCAGGTCGAATTCGTCGACCTTTATCTAATTCACTGGCCCATGCGGGAAGGTACGGAGAAGGCGTACGAAGCCATGCAGCGCTTACGGGAGGAAGGAAAGCTTAGGTCTATCGGAGTGAGCAACTTCACTGTCCGACGTTTCGAAGAGCAGTTTTTTAGGCGAATCGGTGAAGTACCAGCGGTTAACCAGTTCGAGCGTCATCCCTACTTCCCCAACAATGAACTCATTGATTATTGCCGAGAGAAGGGAATTCAGCCAGAGGCATATTCTCCGCTCGCGCAAGCGAACGCCTTGAAAGATCCGACGCTCGTCGAGATTGGAGAGACGCACCAAAAGAGCCCCGCTCAAGTGCTGATTCGTTGGCACCTACAACAGGAGATTGTGGTTATTCCCAAGTCATCCAACCCGAAGCGTATTCGTGAAAATGTGGATGTGTACGATTTTCAACTATCTGCAGATGAAATGGAACGAATTGCGGCTCTAGACAAAGCGGAGTCAATCATAACATGTCGGCCAGAAGACGACTGGTTTTAATCCGAATCTCTTTTGCGAGACGCCTCTCTGCGCCCGGCTTCCAGTGTGGCTTGAACATCGACGACCTGTTTCGTCTCCGCGGATTCAAAAGCCGAAAACAGCAGAGCCATGAGCTGAAGGTTTGTGGCGAGGTTTGTGGGATGCTCTGAAGTGCACCCTTCGATCCAGTCGATGAATGCGGTTAGAAGGAATTCTGTACCCAAATTTGCCTGACAGTTAGAAAAGTCGCCCAACTTTTTTTCTTTTAGGCTTTCTTTTGTCCAACCCGTGCCGTGCACGGTTTTCAGGCGCTGCTGATCCAATAGCAATGCCCCCTCGCTGCCGTCGGCCCTCAGATACTCTTTTCTCCAAACGTTGATTCCAGCCTTCACTGTCCACGATCCCTCCAAAACGCAGCAAACGCCGTTGTCCATCTCAAAGGAAACGACTGAATTCGGAAACCCCTTAAAAACCGAATCAGGCGAGCGATAGGCCATGTGGTGTACTCGAACGGGTTTGCCACCCGCGCAAGCGCGAAGTAACTCCAATAAATGGATACCGCCTTCGTTCAGATAGGGATAAGGAACGTCTACTCGGTATTTTGCGTTGCTCTCGTGATTCCAGCTCATGCGCCCGAACAAGTATTCAATTTTGCCAGCTCTCCCTTCGGCTAAGGCCTCCTCAAAGGCTCGCTTCTCGCTTTCGAATCGCGCGCTCATGTTGACAGCGGCCTTCACTCCTGCGCGTTGAATTGCATTGTGGATACGCCAGCAGCTCGCCATGGAGTCACTGAGCGGCTTCTCGATGAAAAGGTGAGCTCCTGCAGCGGCGGCGGCAAGGCACGCTTCCTCATGCGCGAAATAGGGCGTTGCTACAATGACTAGGTCAGGCTTCAATCCGAGTGCGGGGGCGAGCGAAGCGAAGCCGGCAGTGACGCTTAGTCCCAATGACTGGAGGGCTGCGTTGCGACGGTCAACGTTGGGTTCGACCACCGCGATCGGCTCGACGCGCGATTGGACCATCAATTTGAGCAAAGCTCCGTTGGCGTAGGCTTCGAAACCGTGTGGTCCGGCTCCTGCAAGAAGGACACGAATGGACATTTGATGCGGTTATTCTATTTGCCCGTACGATAGCAGTTCGATGCCTCGTTCGCGAATCAGTTGGGCAACAATGGGGCTGCAGCAGGCGTCGGTAAATCCTTGGCGTTCACTTGCCACGCGCGCCCCTTGTGCTTCGCAAATGCCGCGCATCTCTGGGCCATCGAAAGCGGGGTGGTCGATCAAGATCCACTTGCCAGGGGCGAGGTCTTTCAAGCTATTGATGATTTCCGAGGTGACATCTGAGGAGTCGGATTTCGGGTTGCGGCTAACGTTTTGGAATCCAGCGGCGAAGGGGTCTAGCGATAGGCTGTATTCGTCGGCTAGATACTGGCAGAGGGAGTTGATTTGCGGATCCGCATCGTTGCAGCCCATGTGATAGCTGAGGTGATTGAGCTGCGGGATGTTCGCTTGGCAAAGCTCGATTTGAGCGCGGAATTCAGTTTCGACTTCGTCGAGCTTCCAATCCGTGTTGCGCAGGCATTGATCGCCTGGGAAGCGTGGCCAGATAAGGGGCAGAAGAAATCCTTGCGAGTCCGTTAGGCTCGGGCAGTGGGTGAGTGGGCGCCACTTGACGTTGGGCCACTCGGAGGTGAGGGTCAGATGGACACCGACATCGCATCCGGTCGGCAGATCCTGGGTCAATGTGACGGCCTCCGGAAACCATGAACAAGGAGGCATAATTTCCACGGAGCGCACAATGCCTTCGCGGATTGACTTCAAGCAAGCGAGGTTGGCTGCGTGACTGGAGCCTAGGTCGTCTGCTCGAACAAGCAGTTGGATATCGGAAGTCATGAGTAGTAGGAAACAGGATACTCGTTTTAGTTCAGTTTCACAGGTTCGCCCGAGGCGGCGCTAAGGTAGATCGCGTCGAGCAATTTCATGACAAGTAGTCCCTCCGCTGCAGTGGCGGTGTGCGGACGATCTTCGATAATACAATCCACGAAATGGTGCATGCCACTGAGTGGCCCTTGGGTTCCTCCTTTGATTTCGATATCGAGTTTGCTGCCGTGGGAGTCGGTGTAGAGGAAACTTCTGAAATCGTAGGTCCCGTCGATGTTATTTTGGGACAGGCCGCCTTTGTTGCCAAGCAGCGTTGTTTCCATAGTCTCTTCCTTGATGTGTCCCATCCATGAGGCCTCGATCTGAAGGCTGGCTCCGTTTTCGAAGGTGATTTGAGCGGAGGCGAAATCCTCGACGTCAAACTCCTTTTGGGCGGCGTCGGCCTTCTGTTTGCCAAGGACATTGCTGGATGTTGCCAAAACGTAGTTAGGTTTTGGATATTCCATGAGCCAAAGGGCCAGATCGAGACGATGTACTCCGAGATCGATGAGAGGGCCGCCGCCTGCGAGGCTCTTTTTTCCAAACCATCCGCCGAAGCCAGGCATGCCGTCGCGTCGCAGCCAACGGCTTCGCCCCGCGTAAACGTCGCCAATGGCTCCTGATTCGACCTGTTGCTTTAGGGCCCAAGAGGTCGGGTTGAAGCGGTAGGAAAAGTTTATCATGAGTCGCCGGTCCGCCTTCTTTGCGGCGGCAATCATCTCCTCTGCTTCCTGGGCGTTGAGGGCGACTGGTTTTTCGCAGAAGACGTGGGCACCGTGCTCGAAGGCTTGGAGGGCTATTGGCTTATGCAGGCTGTTCGGAGTGGCGATGCTGACGATGTCTAGCTGTTCTCCAGCGAACAGCTCATCGACCGACTGGTAGCGGTTTGGGATCTCGTGTTGGTCTCCGATATCCTGCAACCGCTTTTCGTCTAGGTCCACGAGGGCTACGACGGTAGAGTTTGGGTGGTCGTGGAAAGCCTTGACGTGGTGTCTGCCCATGCCGAGGCCGATGACGGCGCATTTTAGCTGCTTCATTTAAGGGGTCAGGAGCTATTGTCCTTTGATGCCGGCTGCGCCGAATTCAGAGCTTTTCTCGGAAAGTGTCTCAAGTGGCTCGGTGTTGGGGGCAACATTCGTCGGTGTGTTGACGAGTGGCTTAGCCCAGTGCACCGCGTTGCGGATTACTTTTTGAACGTCCTTGTTGTGGTAGCTTGGATACGTTTCGTGGCCCGGGCGGAAGTAGAATACTTTTCCATTTCCACGGGTCCAGGTAGCACCGCTGCGGAAGACTTCGCCGCCCTCGAACCAAGAGATGAAAATGAGCTTTTCCGGTTCTGGAATGTCGAAACGCTCACCGTACATCTCCTCGTTGGGCAGTTCGAAGTATTCGCCGATTCCTTGGGTGATGGGATGTCCGGGGGCGACGTTCCAAAGCCTTTCCTTTTCGGCAGCCTCCCGCCAACGCAAGGAGCAGTTGCTTCCCATAAGGGCTTTGAAGATCTTCGAATAGTGGCCGGAGTGGAGGACGATTAAGCCCATGCCGGCGAGTACGCGCTGGCGTACTTTTTCCACGATTTCATCGGATACTTCGGCGTGGGCGCAGTGTCCCCACCAGATCAATACATCAGTATCTTTCAGCACGGAGTCGCTTAGCCCGTGCTCTGGCTCGTCCAAGGTGGCGGTGAGAGTGGCAACTTGGGAGTCGTTGGCGAAGGCCTCGGCGAGCGTTGCGTGAATACCTTCAGGGTATACTTTTTGAACCGCGGCGTTGGTCTTCTCGTGGCGGAACTCGTTCCAGATGGTGAGCTTGATTTTTTCAGTCATGATAGAAGGGGTGCGTTTTTAGTGGTATTGCCTGCGCTTGAATAGGTGCGCTCTAGTTAATTCGTTAAATTGAGCCGGTTCGGCTCCGAGATCTAAAGTCCGAGGGACTGACGCCCGTCTTTTGTTTAAACTGTCGCGAGAAAAACGGTGTATCTCTAAACCCGAGAGCCTGAGCGATTTGATCGATATTGAGAGTGCTTTCCAACAGCAGTCTTTTGGCTGTTTCTAGGCGTTGCAGGATGGAGAAGGTTCTCGGTTGGGTATTTGTTAGCTTTGTGAAGCGCCGACGGTATTGCGAGAGAGATAATCCCGCTTCTTTGGCGAGAGTCTCCGTAGGGGCGCATTCGTAGGGACGTTCCTTTATTCGCTCAACTTGAATTCTAATAATTTGGTCGCGGGGGTCTTCAGGTCCAAGCTGCCAGTCTCTCGCGAAAATAAGAAAGATCTTGGCTGCCCAATCGCTGGCCTCGACGTTTTGGGAGCGAGGAATTTCAGCAAGGTAGCGAGCCATCTCGTGGACTAGGCTGAGCCTACGGAGCTCGGTAGGACGGTTTCTAAAACGCTCAAGCAAGCCAGTTGCTTCGGCCTCTTGTGTGATCGTAAAGTGCAAGCCAATATTGCGCATGCCAGAAGTGTCGTGCCGTTCCGCATAGATTTCGTCGCCAGGGAACAGCAACACGGCAGTACCTGCGGATATCGGAACGACCTTTCCATTTATCCACATTGAAGCAGGTCCCGAGAGGGCGATCCAAAGGTTGTAGTAGTTAGGAAGTTTGGCACGCCAGTTCCAACCAGGTGGGTTGTTGTGCAAGACCAGGCGGTCGCAGAGGGATACTCCAAGTTCTTTGATTTGATCAAAATTCATAAAGTGACTCGAAAATGCAAGAGATGGGGGTTGGGGTCCATTCCTAATGCACGGGGATTTCTGCTATAAAGTTGCCATGACAAAAGACGTTCGTGTCGGTATTATCGGTTTGGGAAATATGGGCAGTGCCCATGCTAGAATGATCGCGGAGGGCAAGGTTCCGGGGCTGCGCTTAGCTGCAGTGGCAGATGTGCGTGCTGAGGTTGCAGAGAAGTTTCCGGAGACAACATTTTTCGAATCGGGAAGTGAGTTAATACGCTCCGGATTGGTAGACGCAGTGGTGGTTTGCACTCCTCACTTTGACCATACTCGATACGGTATCGAATGTTTGGATGCAGGACTGCACCTGCTCGTGGAAAAACCGATTTCTGTGCACAAGGCAGATTGCGAGCGCTTGATCAAAGCGAGCGAGGGGAAGGATGTGGTGTTTGCCGCAATGTTCAACCAACGAACGGATCCCGCTTATAAAAAGCTCAAGCATTTGATTGAGAGTGGGGAATTGGGTGAGATTGAGCGGGTGCAATGGACCATTACTGATTGGTATCGCCCCGACGTTTATTATTCATCGGGAGGATGGCGCGCCACTTGGGCGGGCGAAGGTGGCGGAGTGCTGATGAACCAGTGCCCGCATCAGCTCGACTTGTGGCAGTGGCTCTTTGGCATGCCTGAAACGATTTGGGCGGAATGCCAAATCGGGCGTTTTCACGACATCGAAGTGGAGGACAGCGTGACGGCGGTCATGAAGTATTCAGACGGCAAGCGCGGGGTATTGATTACCACCACAGGTGAAGCTCCGGGCACGAACCGTCTAGAGGTCGCTTGCTCTCGAGGCCGTGTTGTTTTGGAGAACGGAAAGATAGAGTGGTTGCGTAACGAGGTTGAAAATCGAGAGTTTTTGAGGACCACGAAAAACCATTTCGGCAAACCAGACCTGTGGCGTATCGAAATTCCGTTTGAGAATACCGGCGAGCAGCATCTCGGCGTTTTGAAGAATTTCGCCAAAGCGATTCTCGAAGGCGAGACGCTGATCGCTCCTGCCGCGGAGGGAATGAATTCGGTCGAGTTGTGCAACGCCATGCTGCTCTCGTCGGCGGAAGGGGCGGAGGTGAGATTGCCGATGGATAGCGTTCGTTACGAAAGACTGCTCAAGGAACGGATCGCGGCATCGAAGCCGAAGGAAAAAGTGGATGAACAAGGAGCGGTGGACAGTGAAGAGTTTGCCAAGTCATTTTAAGAATTAAGTAACGATTAAAAACGAGAGAACGAGAACATGCCTAAATTAGAGCAATTTGGAGTGATCCTTTACACCTTGAGGGATTTTGTGAAAACGCGTGAGGACGCCTTGGCGACTTTTGATAAAGTATCGGAAATTGGATACAAGTCCGTGCAAGTCAGCGGACTGTCTGCTGATCTATTTTCGGAGGAGGAGTTGGTGGATACGCTCGGTGAGCGGGGATTGTCTATTTGCGCAACTCACGAGTCCGGCGACGAAATTTTGCACCAAACCGAGAAGGTGATCGATCGGCTAAAGAAGTTGGGAACGCGTTACACCGCTTATCCATTTCCTGCAGGGATAGATTTTTCAAATGAAGAGTCGATGGATGGCTTGATCACTGGATTGAACGAAGCCGGACGTAAGATGGCGGACGCGGGGTTGGTGTTGTGCTATCATAACCATCACCACGAATTTCAGCTTAGTCGCGGGAAAACAATCCTGCAGCGTATATACGAAGAAACAGACCCTAGGTTCCTACAAGCTGAGATCGATACCTTTTGGGTGCAGCGCGGTGGCGGATCGCCAGTGGGTTGGTTGCGTAGCTTGAAAGGGCGGTCACCGCTCTTGCACATGAAGGACTACCGCTTGAAGCCCGAATCGCTCGACGCAGATTATGCGGAGATTGGAAACGGCAACATGGATTTCGTGGAAATCGTTAAGGCTGCGGAGGCGGCGGGCTGTGAGCATTACATAGTCGAACAAGATACCTGCCCGGGGGATCCGTTTGATTCTCTATCCCAAAGTTTTGAATACATTCGAGATAATCTTGTCTGGTAGCTAGTAGGTGAAGGCTGGTCTTCATTGGCCAGCCTACTTTTGCTCTTTGGGTCGAGCGAGAGGATTGATCAACCGATTGATTTCAGTAGCGGTTTGCGTCAGCAGTCGGGTGTGGGGTTGGATCGGGCTTACGCGGTGCGGCGCAAGCGCCGACCCTACGATGTTGTGTGTCGGGCGAATCGATTCTGCGAGAATTGTAGGGCTGTCGCTCGCGACATGCCGCGTTGCAAGAGGCTATTCGGGATAAGCCGCTGGGCAGTGAGGCGCGGCGCGAGCGCCGACCCTACAGGGTT
>NZ_JARXHX010000032.1 GCF_031127835.1 Pelagicoccus sp. SDUM812002 | reverse complement strand
GCGGCAGCCCTACGGGGTTGTTCTCCTAGGTTTCCCGCAAAATGGTGATGAACCTTTTTTTTGTCCCATTGAAGAAGTCGCCAAAAAATCCGAAAGAAAAGGAAGGTTCCACTCTGCTATTTACAATGAAAACTCTCATTCTTCTTCTTGCTCTTCTCATGTCGGTCAGGCTTTTTGCGGCAGACACGTTTGAAAAACTAGAGGTGGGGGCGAATGTGTACCACAGTGTTGTCGTCCTTTCGGCCAACGAATCATCGCTTTCCATTCGGCATGCTAGAGGCATAGCCCAAGTTCCTCTTTCTCAGCTTACTTCCGAACTGCAATTGAAGTATGGATACGATTCGGCCAGCGCCGCGGAGCGCGAAGCGGAATTGGCTGCCCAACGTCAGCGCCAGGCTCAGGCTCAACAAGAGCGAATCGAGGCCGCCAAGACCGCGTTCGCTGAGGAACAAAATAACCGTGGTCGGACCCATTCGCGGAGTTCGTCTTCGAACAGCGCATTTTCACTCTTTGGCTCCAAACCTCAGCTGAAAAAAGAAGTCGATCTGCGTGACCGCTTTCGCAGTCATGGTATTCGAATTCGCAGTCAAAGTGGTCCAAGCTGTTCGGTGCATGCAATTATAGCCGCCTTAGAGTACCAATTTGCCGAAAGGCACGGGCGGGTGTTGAACCTGTCGGAGCCTTACTTGGTAAACGCGACCTCGCGTTCCCTTGGTCGACCGGACGCGGTTGGCTTTGATACGCAAACAGGGCGCCGCAATGGCTTAGATCTGGGGTTTGCGTTGGAACACGTTTTTCAAGCCATTCGCGGGCATGGGCTTGCCTTGGAGCAATCTAGGGAAGAACGATCAGCTGACGCTCCGTATTCTTTGTTGGATACAGTAGATTTTAGTCCTTTTATGGTTCCCGGGAGCCGTTCGCAAAAAGGGATAGAGAATATTGTCCACGTACTTAATGAGAACATGCCGGTAGTGGTCGGCGTGTCTTGGCCTGCTTATTCGAGAATCGCCCATACAAGTGTTCTCGGCAAGCAACCGGTCCGTCCTAATGGCGGTCATGCCGTTACGATCATTGGCTATCGCTGCGAGGATGGAACTATCGAGAACGCCAGGTTCATATTCCGCAATTCATGGGGCGACGACTGGGGTGCGGGAGGCTATGGATTCTTCACTTACGAGTATCTGATGAACCATCTCGATAGTTGCTACGTGGTGGAGCTAAATTAGCTCAGCGCATTCGACGAAGGTTTCGTCGTAGTGGTCGATACATTTACGCCAGTCGTATGAACTCATCTGGGTCGCGAGTTCGCTTGGCCGTGTCCAAGCGCCGGATCCTATAAGCGTAGCGAGTTTGTTAACCGCGTCCTCTTGAGAAGAGTAGTAGAGATCCGAGTAGATTTCCGTGTCTACGTGGTTGGGATAAGCGAGTCGTTTGGGCAGGACCGGGTGGCAACCGCAGTAGATCGCTTCCACTACGCTGCCTCCGAAGAAGTCTTGGCGCGAGGTCACGGGTAGGATATCCGCTCTCCAAAGCCATTGCGCATAATCTGCGAAACTATCTGCCCGTCCGTATGAGATGATACGTCGTCCTAACTTCTTTCGCGCATGGGCGAAGTACTCGGGCTCTTCGTCGAAGCGGTCGCCGAGTAGGGCGACTTCGAATTCGAGACCGCGATCTGCTAACGCGAAGAGAAGTTTGCAGAATCCTTTGGGATTCTTGTCATATTCCCAGCGGTGATTCCAAAGCAACAGTGGGACTCCTTTTGCGCGAGGCGCGTCCGGCTTGAACTCGTCGAAAGCTCTCAGGTCTAAGCCGAGGGGTAGGGCTTGGCTCTTCGAATCGATGCTGGAGATAGTGCTTTTGTTTCGGTGGTCGGGGTAGCGGTCGAGAAATTTCGGAAGGGCTCCCACGAACGCATCGCGATGGTATTGAGAATTGTAGTACACTCGGTCCGCAGCAAGGGCAGTGGTGTAGTTGATGAAGGCGTAGTGCAGGTCGCGGCTCTTCTTCACGTCCGCATCGCGAGGAGACCAAGGATAGCAGAGTTGGTTTTCGTGGAAGTAAACGGCACTGGGCGTTTTTGCGTAGCGGGAGCGGACGAGGCCGAGGAAGACGGCGAAGTCCAGCATGTCGGTGGAAAGGAGAAGGTCGTATTGAGTTTCTCGCGACAGCAGTTGGTTCGCGAGAGTGACCGCAGCTCCGTGCATTCTCCATTTCCAGCTACGGCCTGGCAGGGTCAATAGGTCAATCTGGTGACGGGAGTTGCGCTGTAATTCCTCCGCCCAACGCTGGTGCGAGCCAGAGAAGAAGGGCTCGATGAGGGCGATTTTTAGTACAGGAGGCATGAAAAGTCCCTAGCGCGGAGCTTCAGCCCGCGACCGTGGTGAATGGATCTCGCAATGCTGCCGCGGGCTGAAGCACCGCGCTAGGGACTAATTGTGGCAGCCGCAGCCGCCTCCGCCACAGGCGTGTCCGCCGCTCGAAGGGCTAGGGGCGTTGCCGCTCATGGTAAAGCCGTAACCTCCGACGATGACGCGCTTGATCGGCTTGCCGGTTTCGGGATGGGCGGTGAGAGCGTCGTCCTTCATACTTTGCTGGATTTCGAAGCGCTCGGGCTTCTCCTCATTGGACTGGGGAATGGTCTCGTAAACGTAGGTCGCCATAGGGGAGAATTATGAGGGATTAAGGATGAAATATGAAGTGGAAAATTCCTACTCCACGATCAAGGCAGCGTAGTTCTTTTTGCCGCGGCGGAGCAGGATATATTTTCCGTAGTGGACGTCCTCCGAGGTGAGTCTGTAGCTGAGGTCTTGCACGCGTTCGTTATTCACGTTTACCCCGCCGCCTTGCACGTCCTTCTTGGCTGTTTTGCGGGATTGCGAAAGTCCGGCGTTAACGAGCGCATCGAGAATAGAGAGGCCATCTTCGCTTTCGAGGTCGGTCCCGGCGATCCTGGCGCTGGGGACTTCGCTAGCAACTTGAGCGAGGGCGTTTTCGGAGATACCTTCGAGGCCGCCGCCGAAGAGTATCTTGGAGGCGTTGATGGCGTCATTGGTCGCTTCTTCTCCATGTACTAGCTTGGTCATCTCGAAGGCGAGGGCACGGTGGGCTTCGCGCGCTCCGGGGTTTCCGTTGTGCTTGGCCTCGAGCTCGCTGATTACCTCGTGGTCGAGGAAGGTGAAGAACTTGAGGAAATTGATGACGTCGCGATCGTCGACGTTGATGAAGAACTGGTAGAAGCGGTAGACGCTGGTGCGTGCGGGATCGAGCCAAATGGCACCGTCCACGCTCTTGCCGAACTTGGATCCGTCCGCGTTGGTGATGAGCGGAAAAGTGAGGCCGTAGACGGACTTGCTGGCTTTTTTGCGAGTGAGTTCGGTGCCGACGGTGATATTGCCCCACTGGTCCGATCCGCCGATTTGCAGCTCGCAGTTGTAGGAGTCGTTGAGGTGGAAAAAGTCGTAGCCTTGGATCAGCATGTACGAGAACTCGGTGTAGCTGATGCCGGCTTCGTTGTCGCCGCCTAAGCGAGACTTGACGCTTTCCTTGGCGATCATGGAGTTGACGGTGAAATACTTGCCGACGTCGCGCAGGAAGTCGATGTAGCCGAGTGGGGCGAACCAGTCGGCGTTGTCGACGAGACGGGCGGTGTTATCGATGTCGTCGTTAAAGTCGAGGATGTGGGCGAGCTGCTTTTTGACGCTGGCTACATTATGAGCGAGCAGCTCCTTGGTGAGCAGCTGGCGCTCGGCCTTCTTGCCGGAAGGATCGCCGATGCTGCCGGTGGCACCGCCCGCGAGCACGATAGGCTTGTGACCGTAGTTTTGGAAGCGGCGGAGGGCGATGAGCGGGACGAGATTGCCCACGTGCAAAGAGTCAGCTGTCGGGTCGAATCCTGCGTAAAGAGTGATGGGTCCTTCTTCGAGACGCTTGGTCAGCTCTTCGAGCGCCGTGCAGTCTGTGTAGAGTCCTCTCCACTGTAGATCTTCCAAAATGTTCATAAGGCGAACGGTTTTGGGGAGAAATGGAGGGCGTGTCCAACGAGAAGTTTGCGGGGAAAGGCAATTTGCTTCCGCGAAGCCGTCTCAGGGAGTGGACGCTACCTTGACCTGCGAGGTGGGAGTCACTTGTGTCGCTGACATGAAGATCGAATCAGCTGAGTTTCTGACCAGCGCCAAGAATTTGGAGGATTGCCCACGTTCCTCTTTGCCGGAAGTCGCCTTTATCGGCCGCTCGAACGTGGGGAAATCATCGCTGGTGAACATGCTGACCAAACAGAAGGGATTGGCCAAAGTATCCAAAAGGCCCGGAGCGACAAAGCTATTGAACTTCTTCACCATGAACAAGTGGTGGAACCTCGTTGACCTGCCAGGTTACGGCTATGCTCAGGTCTCCAAGGGTAAGCAGGCCGACTTCAACGAGGCGGTGAGCGAGTACCTCATGGGGCGCCCGCAGCTCAAGTTGATTTGCGCTCTGGTGGATGCTCGCGCCGAGCCAATCGAACTCGACCTCGGTTTTCTGAATTGGCTGGAGGACTGCCCGGTGCCGCACGTGCTGGTCTTCACTAAGACCGATGAGGTGAAAGAGGATCTGTGGAAGCGCAATATGGAGATCTACAAGGAGACGTTGGAAGCCTTGGGACTTCGAATGGTGGAGATGATTCCCTGTTCGTCGGTGGAGCGAGCAGGACGAGGCGTATTGCTGCAGTACATACAGGGCGCTCTTCCTAAGAAGCCGAAGAAGGGTACTGGTACGGGGGTACAGCTAAATTGGCTGAAAAAGCGATAGCCTTGACCTGGAACGTATGAGTAGAGCGGATACGGTAATTGTCCTCGATTTCGAGACGACGGGGCTATCGCCAAACTTGGGAGATCGAGCCATCGAAATCGGTGCGGTTCGTATCGAAGGAGGAGAGATCACGGGACGATTCCAAGAGCTGATGAATCCAGGGCGGCGGATCGACCCGTTTATCGAGAGCTATACGGGAATTTCCAACGAGATGCTCCGAGACGCGGATCCATGCGAGGCAGTGATGGAACGCTTCTCCGATTTCGTCGGCGACTTTAACTTGGTCGCCCACAACGCCTCTTTCGACCAGCGATTTCTCGATGCGGAGATGGCACGCATATCCCGACGTCGGTTCGGACACTTTGCCTGTTCGATGTTGGCGGCTCGCCGGATCTTCCAAGATGCACCTAACCACAAGCTAGGGAGTTTAGTGAGCTATGCGGGAATACCGGTGGACGGTATGTTTCACCGAGCGCTCTATGACTCGGAAATGACGGTGAAGATCTGGCTCCGAATGTTGGATACGATCGGTGACCGTCATGGGATCTTCGACGCGCCCTTCACCTTGATGCGCAAGCTCTGCAAAACGCCGAAGCGGGCGGTGGATGCGTTTCTAGCGGCCGGTCTCTAGATCCCGGTGAGTTGTGCTGGAACTGCTTCACGAGCTGAAACCAGCTAAGAGACAGGTCTGGTCCAATGGCGACTTTGAGGGATCTAAAAATCCATTACAGTCGGAGGGCGCGGCGCTTGCGCCGTCCTCGCAGAGAATGGATCAAACCGATGCGGGACGGCGCAAGCACCGCACCTTACATGAAATATGTGATCCCGCTCAGCTATTTCCCGATCCATCCTTTGCGCTTGAAGTAGATTAGGAGTGTGGCGGTGCAAGTGATGCATGCACCCCAGAAGACGGGATACGAGTATTTCCAGCTGAGTTCGGGGATGTGTTCGAAGTTCATGCCGTAAAGGCCCGCTAAGAAGGTGATGGGCATGAAGAGGCCCGCCATGATTGTGAGGGCTTTCATGACCTCGTTCATGCGGTTTGAGACTACGGAGATATAGAAGTCTTGCAGGCTGTTACACATTTCGCGGGAACTTTCTACGAGTTCGATTATTTGCAAGGAGTGGTCGTGCACGTCGCGCATATATACGCGGACCTTTTTCTCGACGGGTGACGTTTCGTCGAAGGTGAGTTTGCTGGTGAGTTCTCGCACGGGCCAGAAGGAGCGGCGTAGAGCGTACAGCTCGCGTTTTATAAGGTAAATCTGCTGTTGGATGCTCGGCTTAGGGTCTTCCATCGCCTCTTCCTCAAGATCGTTCAGTACGTCTCCGTACCGTTCCAAAATCGGATAGATGTTGTCGACGATGGCGTCGATCAACGCATAGCCTAGATACCAAATAGGATAGCGGCGGAATCGCGAATCAGGGTTTTGGATACGTGTTCGGATTGGGTCCCATACATCGCCTTTCGACTCTTGGAAGGTTATCAAGATGTCGCCGATTACAATGATGCTGACTTGTTCGCTCGCTAACACCTCCTCTTTTATGCGAACCATATCGATGATCACTAGGCTATGAGTATCGTAGAGCTCGAGTTTAGGGCGTTGCGGAATGTGCAATACGTCCTCAGCGGCGAGGGTGTGAAAATCGTAAGCCTTGCGCAGCTCATTTATGATGAACGGGTGCAATCCTTCGATGTTGATCCAGCGATGTCCGCCCCAATCGGGGCGCGGATGGGCGAGCGCTTCGGTAATGTTTGAGAAGTCCTTTTTCTCGAAGCCTCCTTTTCCGTAGTCGATACATTGGATGGGGATCGAGTTGTCTTCGGGAGGAGTGTCGACACCTTTGGCATGCTCGATGCCTGGCGAGGAGGCTATCTTACGGGCGACCGTAGGCTTCTTGGGTTTTACAAAGTGAATCGGCGCGGCGACGAGTTTTCCGATGGAAGACACAGCGTCCGTGAAATGGGATTGCAGGGTCGGCTTTTTCTTGGGCATAGGCGAAGGGGATTAGGCTCGTTGTTGTCGGCTAAACTAGCAGCGGGATGTATTTAATCTAGACCTATTTTCGCGTGCCCAGAGGGCCGCCACGACGCGAGTGACCGAGCTTTCCTTTTCTACGACTTAGATTGCGACAAATGGGAAGGGATCAGCCGCCAAGATGAAAGCTTGAGGCGCCGAGGAATCCCTCGTTTGCTTGCGAAATGGATTTGACTCGTTCGACGCTTCGGAGGTTGGGGGCTCGCAAGCCACCCAAAGGATTGATCCTTTCGGCTGCCACGAGGAAGCAGGTCGCGATGGTCGAGCGCAGGATCGTCCGTGGAGGTGGAGACAACTTCCTGGCCCTTTTCAACGGTCCATCTGGTACGGGAAAGACGGCAGCGGTTGCCTCGATCCGCAAGGCATCCGGCAGGCCGGCTTACCGATTCGATTGCTCGAATTTGCTGAGCAAATACATTGGGGAGACGGAGAAGAACTTGATCATTGTTTTTGAGCGGTCGGAGCGCCGCGGGGCTATACTTTTCTTCGACGAAGCGGATGCGTTGTTCGGCAAGCGCAGCAAGGTTACCGACACGCATGATCGGTATGCGAATCAAGAGGTATCCTATTTGTTGAAACAAATTAGGTCATACCAAGGGCCAGTTCTCTTCCTTAGTCATGATGCGTCGAAACTGAAGAAGACATTCCTCAACAGCCTCGATAGCATTGTGGAGTTCAAGTGAGCTTGCCCACTTCAAGTATTAAGCCGCGGTTCAACTAGTGACCGAAACTGGCCTAGAAGCCGATCCCGTAGACATCCGTTTGATAGTGGGTGTAAGAGTAGTAGTGTCCGCGCAGCCAGAGCACGTTCATTTCGCCGTTGTGGTTACGCGGAACGAAGGGCCGGATGTTGTCTTGGTCAGGGGTGAAGGTGAGTTGCTCCCAATTTGAAACGGAACCGGACGGGCTTAACCGTCCTTGATAGAGCTGGTAGCGTCCGGTGTCGTTGGGCGCTCCGGTGGCGGGCTCGACGTTGCTGGAGATGTAGATGATCGCTGTATCCTCTGGGTCAATACTGATGCCGCCGGCGTAGTGTCGCTCTTGCTCGTAGAGGTAGCTGCCCGCGTAGGCGACTTCGCTGTTGCTCCACTTATTTGAGTCGGGACTCCATTGCGCGACCCAATAACGTAGGTCGCTGCCTTCGGAGCCGTCTGGTGAAGTGATAAACGCGGCGGTCAGGCTGCCGTCCTTGCCGTATTCGAGGTCGTGCGTCCAACCCCGCCCGAAGGAGGCTCCTTCGTAAAGGACGGTACCTTCCTTGGGGAGGATGGGGCTGCCGGCTTGCACGTCCGCGAGGGTTCGAATGAGCGAACCATCCGATTTGTGGAAACCTTCGTCTTGGTAGTAGATGTGGTAGACGTTGTTGGCGCTTTCCTCGCGAGGATGTCCATCCGTATAGAGAATGTCGATACGATCGGTTCCGTTGTTGGAGTACTTGCAGTAGGGGCGCACGCGACCGTCTCCTGAACGAAGGAACTCGAAGCCGCCCTCCCACGTTTGCCCGCCGTCGTCTGACCAAGCTATGTTCGGATTGAAGCCGATGGATCGGTAGAAATTGTAGATGCGATCGTTTTCGGCGGAGAGCTTATTGAGGTTTGCATAGGTGGTGCGGGCTCCAGCTTCGACTTTCTGTTCGGTGCTCTCCCAGTTTCCGAAGGTTTTGTTTTCCAGGTCTTCGATACGGTAGTTCCAAAAGGTTTCGAGGTGGTGGGAGGCATAAGCTGCCAGCAGATTGTCTCCGTGGGTGACGAAGGAGGGATTGTCGTGGTCGTCTCTATCCTGCCAAGTGCTGAGTACGGCTGGCTCGTACTGGAGATGCCGGCCGCCCTGAGGTTTCATTGCGTAGGAGAGGGCCCGTACGTTTCCTTGGTCGTCCACGCCACCGACGAACAATCGGTCGTCGTGCAGGATGGCACGCTCTTCGTTGTACCAGGTCCAAGCGGCGTTGGGCATGATCAGCTTTGCGTCATGATCGGGGCGAATACGGGCCAACGTGTCCGCGTCGATATCCATCTTATAGAGCTCGCTGGCGGCGAGCAGAAAGGCGCCATGCGTGTAGTCGATGGAGTTGTCGGGTCGGACTTTGCGGGGCATTGAGTCGACGAGTTGGGCAAAGCCGAGCTTTCCGCGGTTGTCGAGCTTGCTCACGAGTCCTTCCCAGCCGCGGAGGGCAGCTGGAAGGTAGCTTTTCTCATCGAGATAGCCTCGATTGATGCCTCCAAGTAGGCCGTAGGTGAAGAACGCGGTGCCGCTGGTCTCTGGCGTTTGGTCGAGGTCAGGGCGATTGAGGTAGCTTCTCCAGAGCCCATCGGCTTCCTGTAGAGTGACGAGCTTCTGGGTCATTTCCCGGAAAAGCTGAAGGTAGCGAGGTCGGTAAGCGTCGTCTTCAGGCAGGTAGTCGAGCAGGCGGATCAAGCCGGCGTAGACCCATCCGTTTCCTCGGGACCAGAATACCTTATCGCTCTCCTCAACTGCGGCCCACTGATGGGCCTCGTTGGTTCCTTCGGGGAAGAAACGTAGGTCTCGGTAGAAGAGGTTGGCATGCGGATCGTATAGGAAGTCGGTGGTATCCCAGTAGAGTTCGTGCATGAGGTCCAAGTAGCGGTCGTCGCCTGTGGCCGCGTGCAGGCGCGTGAGCACCGGTGGAGCCATGTAGAGAGCATCGCACCACCACCAGAGGTTGCGTCCGTTCCACTCGAGTTCCTCAACGCCGAGATGCGCGAAGATTTCACGTCCGAGGTCGTCCGTGGTGACGGTGTCTTTTCCAAAGTACTGATCGATCTTGCTTTGAACGTCGGTGATGTAGCGGGGCTCAGGCTTCTCGAGGTAAAGGTCGAGCATGGTCTGTCCCATGCATATGGTGTCTGCATGGAAAAGGTTGTCCTTGATTTTCCAGTTGGAGAGTTCTCCCCAATCGTATGCCCTTTTCCGATACGCTGTGTCGCCGGTCGCTTCGTAAGCGGCGAAAACGCCTGAATAGAAGGTGCCAACTTTCCAGTCTTTCGCTATGTTTTCGCTAAACTCCTCGTGTTGGAATTCGATGACCTTGTCCATGGTCAGCTTGATGAATTCCGGATTGGTGAGGGCGAGTTGCTGCAGCGAGGCAGCGGGCTCAGGCTGTCGTTTGACGGGAAAGGGCTTGTTTAGGGTTGTGGCGTTGGGACCGTCGCGCAGCGATTGCTTGAAGCGTTCAGGGAGGTTTGCCGCGTAGTTGGCGAGATAGTCAGTCCATGCTGTTGCGCTAGTGATCGCGCCGTCCTTTTCCCAACCGAATCCTGTGTAGTAGGTGATGCGACCGTTCACGTCAGTCTCGGTGGCGATGACGATGTGGCTGCGATCTTTCTCCTCCTTTTCCATGTGGATGACCTTTCCGTCGCTACGGTAGGGGACCAGTACACCGGTGCCGAGTCCCGAGCCATCGATTTCTTCCCAAGTCGCCACCCATTGCCCGTTTGCGTCGGAAAAGACCTCCGCCTTGCCGTCGTGGGTAGCGCTGCCGATGGCAACTTTCGCCTTGGCAGGTTGCCCATCGGTAAAGAGCTGGCTGTCCACGCGAATGAGCTGTGACCCGCCCTCAACCGTGACCTTTCGTAGTTCGCGAACCTGCTCGGGAAGTTCCGCCCAATTGTATGTAAATTCAACTACAAAGCGATTCGGTGTTTGTTCGAGGATCTCGTAGCTTCGGTATACGTTCGATTGGACCAGGTCGCCATCGATAAGAAGAGCGAGACCTCCGACTCCCAGGGAAGATCCAACGTGATAGGGATCATACCCTTCTCCGTGGTCTTCATGATAGGACTTTCCGTTCTGAGCCTCCGCGTACCATTTATCGATGATCGGGGTATCGACTCGTTTCAGCCAAGCATCGAGCCCGCTATTCTCTCCGGAGTCCAAGAGCGCTGGGCCATAGACCCGAAAGGCGACCTTGTCGTTCTCGAACGCAAAGTCGTCAAGTCGCTCCGGAACAAACCGACCAGAGGCGAAGGGTTCGGCAGTGAGAGATGTGCTTAAAGTAGTGGCTGCAAGGAGAGCCGTAAGGGGGCGAATGGGGAGTAACATAGGTTTAACTGTGTAGCGCGAACGACACTTCAAGCAATTCAATATCCAATAAAGGTTGTCTTGTTCATATATGAACAGATCCTTATTGCCCTAGCGAGGATGATACGCCACAACCTCTAACGATATGCCAGAATACTCCATTCCAAACCTGCGCAATGCATGTAGATTGCTTCGTCATCTTGGTGAGCAAGAGGGCGCGATGAGCGTGACTGAACTAGCAGAGGAATTGAAGCTTCCACGCACGAGCGCGTTGCGGATTGTTAAGACCCTCGAAGCGGAGGGCTTTTTGCAGGGCAAGGGTTCTGGGTATCAGCTTGGAGGCGCTCTCGCGGCTTTGGGAATGAAGGCTGCGAGCCATGTCGATTTGCGGGCTGCAGCTCGCCCTTTGTTGGAAGCCTTAACCGCTGCGACGGAAGAGACGTGCCACCTTGCCGTTTGGGATGACGGGAGGGCCTTGATCGTGGAGGTCTCCGAATGTTTGCATCCTTTAAGCGCTGCGTCCCGTCCGGGAACTCGCGCCTACGTACACGCTTCTGCGACGGGTAAGACACTCTTAGCCAATAACTTTCTCGATCGCCTAGGGACAGTTTGGGGAAAGGCGGACCGTATCTCTCTCACTCCTAAAACGATCACTAGCGTGGAGGTCTTGAAGAGGGAACTCGTTAAGGTTTTACGGACCGGCTATGCGGTGGACGATGAGGAGTATCACGTGGGGGTTCGTTGCGTAGCGGCACCTGTCTTCGATAGCGAAGGAAGGGTTTGCGCAGGGCTTGGATTGACCGCATCCAGCGGACGCTTTACCAAGAGGAGAACCTCCGAGTTCGCGGCAAAGGTGCAAAAGGCCGCAGCTGACCTTTCGCGTTTGCTTGGCTGGCAGGGCTAGCTCGCCTGCGGCATGCTCGCAATCTCGCGAGTTGACTCATTTCGAGGATGGGATAGTTTTGAATGTTATGTTCAAATATGAATTTCCAGCCATCAGCTATCGTTTCTCACCAAGTGTGGGGGAATACCGCACTTTCAGCACGCAGCAGTTACGTGACGCGTTTTTGATCGAAACGCTTTTCGTTAACGACGAAATCATTTTGCATGCGACCGATCTGGATCGCGCTATCGCTGGAGGGATCATGCCGGTGGAAAGCTCTCTCAAGATCGGCTCGATCGACGCCTTGCGCTGCGACTACTTTTTCGAACGGCGCGAGGGTGGGGTCATCAATATAGGAGGGGCAGGGACTGTCGAAGTCGATGGAAAGGCCTACGAGGTCGCAAACAGGGATTGCCTCTACATCGGCCGCGGTGCGAAGGAAGTCGTATTCACATCTTCTGACAAGGCGAACCCGGCAGCATTTTATTTGTTAAGCTACCCGGCTCACAAGGAATACCCGACCACCTTGGCGAAGCCAGCGGACGCGAACAAGCTCGAACTGGGAGCCAAGGACACCTGCAACGAGCGAACGCTATACCAGTACATCCACGAAAATGGAATAAAGAGCTGCCAGTTGGTGATGGGCTTCACGGAGCTCGCGGTGGGAAGCGTTTGGAATACGATGCCTTCGCACACTCATTTCCGTCGTTCCGAGATTTACTTATATTTCGATGTGACTCCAGAAAACCAAGTCCTGCACTTGATGGGGCAGCCAGACGAAACGCGGCCTTTGTGGATCAAGAACCGCCAAGCGGCCCTTTCGCCGAGCTGGTCTATCCATAGCGGAGCGGGCACTGCATCCTACTCATTCATATGGGGAATGGGTGGCGAGAACCAACGCTTCGACGACATGGATGGTTTCCCGATCAGCGACTTGAAGTAGGGAAGCTCGAATACGCGTTTGTGAAAAAGGACGACCCGTGAAGGCTGTCCTTTTTCTGTGAATACGCGCTACGGGGACGAAATCTTCATCGCGGCGTTTAGCCTTCCTTGATGAGATAGGGGCCCCAACCTTTTTCGAAAAACTCACGGCTGACCTCGGGCGTAAGGTCCACCGGCAGGGAGCGAATGGGAAAACTGTCGCCGTCGCGTTTGATGACGAGCTTTTCTACCCGGTCTTTCTCGAGCTCTTCCTTGAAGCGGAACCGGCTGAGGTCTTCATCTTTGGCCTCGGGGCACTGAGCTCCGTTGTCGTCACAGATGGCGCGAGCGCCGCGGCTACCGCCACCGTTTTGAATGTAGTGGTCGAGAGCGGTGAGGACGGCTTCCGAAACCATCGCCATATGGCGCCAGCGGAAGGCGCTGCCGACAAGAGAAGGGGAAGTGACACGCAGGCCGCCTGCGGATTCGACTTCCTGGCGCAGCTTGCGAGCCTCGGCGAGAGCCGCAGAGACGTCGTCGGCAGAACAGATAATACCGGCATGATCGCTCATGCGGTCTTGGATCTCTGCCTTCACTTGGTTGGTACTTTTGCCCTCGGACTTATCGAGGAAAGAGGCCGCTGTTTCGAGGGCCTTGGCCAGCGAGGTTTCAATGCTTTTGATGTCTGCGTTGGCAGGTTGGCGGTTGAGGCGCGAGCGCTTGATGGCGATGGCGACGCGTTTGCCGAAGACCTGACCAGAATTGAGAGCCGCACCGCCCGGGCGGGTGACGCCGTGGTTACCGGCCGCTTCGCCGACAGAGTAGCAACCCTCGAGGGAGGTCTTGCCCCAGTCGTCGATTAGGATGCCGCCGTTCATGTGCTGGTTGTTCATGGCAAATTCGAGAGGCTCCTTGCAGAGGTCGGTGCCGTGCATGCGGTAGAGCTCGATGGCGAGCGGGTTCATGCGCTTGAGCCGGTCGATGGGGAGCTCGGAGAGAGCTTCGTTGTTTTCGAGATAAGCTCTCACGTCGGGATCAAGATCGTCGAGGGAGAATTGTTCGCCCTCATTGACAGGATCCGGATTGCGCAGGAAGTCGAGGTAGACCTTTCGGCCAGCCTTTTGCTCGAGGAAGACGGCGAGGTCCAGAAGGCTGGACCCGTAGTCAAGCATGCGGGTGGAGTGGAAGGGCCACTGGTAGCCTTTGCGAAAAGTGTTGGATACCATCTCCCGCGTGGTGCGGTAGTAGCGAGTGAGGAAATTATGCTCCTTGCCGTCCTCGTCCGCTGAATACACTCGTGGCATCACTTGCACATAGGTGCCAGATAGATTCCAGGGGAATGTGGTACGCGGGGACCCGATGCCGAACTGGCTCTCGGTGACGTTCGTCAATTCAATACCTGCCTCCAAGGCAATGCCGAGACCTCCGTGGCAATGATGTGGATACACGGAGTCGCGATAGAGTTCGCCGGGTCCGCCGGTAGCGATGACGAGGTCTTGGCAGGCGAGAAATACGAAGCCGTAGAGGTTACGCTTTTCGGGGCGATGGGTTGCGAGTACGCCGACCACCCGCTCGCCGTCAGCGGTCGTTTCCTTGACGATTTGGATACCGCTACAGCTAGAGAGGATGCGCATGCCCAGCGTGTTGGCCTCATCGAAGAGGACCTTGACCATGAGCTTAGAGGTGCGGGGACCGCAGCTGGTGGCTCGTCCCGCTTCGTCGTGGTCGGTCTTGTAGCGCAGAATCGCGCCTCGATCGTCGTGGGGGAGAGGGAGCCCCATGAATTGTAGGCCGCCAATCGCGTCGATGGAACCGACCGCCTCCACGTAGGCAGTTGAGAAATTCATGCTGCCGCCATTGCAGAGACTTTGGGCATACTTCAGGAAATTGTCACCTTTGTAGTCGGTGCTGGCGGTGTAAAGGGTTTGCTTGTCCGACCCGGAGCAGGCGGAAGTGCCGGCGAAGAGTCCAGTGCTTGCTACCAAGACGTCGATACCACGTCGCTTCGACTCCACGGCGGCCCGCATGCCGGCGGCGCCGCTTCCGAGGACGAGGGTTTCGCAACGATAGACCGGGATGATCGCATCCCCGACCTGCATGGTTTCTTCGCTAGCTGCAACGTCCTTGACCGCTGGCATATCTACGCGTGTCAGGCGGTCGAGGATATCCTGGGGAATGGTGTCGAATCCGTCTTCTTTGGAATCGGAGGGTGTCGGGCTGTTTTCGGAACTCATAGCTTAGTGGCATCGATGCTTGATGGCTCCTTCGGAAATTTCAATCTCCGAGAGAGGGCAAAAGGGTTAAAAATTATCTCCTAAGATAAAATTGTAGGAAAAAATGGAGTTAAAGAATAAAAAATACCGGGTTTGGCGGTAAGCTGCGAGGCCAATGATGCGCGGCTTGTCCCATCGAGCAGATGGTCCTTATGACCCCGGTGAGGCGCAGATCCGAGGGTTGTGGGAAAGAGTCGGTTTGTCTTTTTCGCTGGAGGAAGCGGCGACTTTCGGTGATGGAAGAAGGTGATGGTTTCGCGTTTTCCCACCGAATGGCTGATTATTCTGTGCTTGCTCTTAGGCATTGATCAGGTGTGCGGGCAAGAGGCGCTGAAGCCTGGCATACCTTCAGCGGATTCGGTTCGGTTTTGGAATATTCCTCCCGCTCTGGAGGCCCTTGACCAAGAAGCAGAGCGGTTGAGCCATCAGTTGGAAGAGTTGCCTAGCCTCGAAGACAGTTTGCAGATCGATGCCTACGGCTACCACAGCAGCTATCTTCCGAAGCTGGAACGAATGCCACGGGAGCCACGATGGACGGTTACCATGGAAATTCCTTACCAAGGAGGGGTGCAAGAAATCTACCTCGTTCCCGCGGCGGATCGACGTGAGCCGAACATGCCAGGCTATGGCTTTCCGAAGCGATTCCAGATCAAGGGCGTCGACTTTGATGGGGAAGAGCATCTCCTCGTCGATTATCAGCAGAGCGACTTTCCAGATCCTGGAAGATTGCCAGTGCGTCTGCTTCTGGAAACGAGACGCTATCAAAATGTGAGCTTGCAGGTGTTTCGGGGGCAGGTAGAGGATAATAAGGAATTCTTCGCTTTGGACGAAATCGCCCTGCGAGCCAGTTTTTATCTGTGGAGCCTCCAAAAAGTGGATACGACTGGCAGTTTTGAAGCGCCTCCCTTTTGGAGCTCCGATTATTTGATCGACCAGAAGACAAGCATGGGCCTGCCGGTCCAGCCGCATCCGGATGGCCGGCAATACGATCAGGATTTCGTGAAGCGTTTCGATGGCGAAACATCGGAGCCGGTCGTGATCGAACTCGATCTAGGGGAAAACAAAAGGCACGGTGAGTTGGTGCTCTATCCAGCTCAACCTCCAGAGGGTGTATTTGTCCCTGGATACGGATTTCCGGGAAAGCTGCAGGTTGAAATTTCACGTTATGTAGAGGAAACGGGAGAGCGGGAGCTCTTTTATCAAGAGGAGCCGCAGATCCTGCAAAATCCCGGTAACAACATTGTCCGCTTTTTGCTGAGCGGTCGAGAAGGGCGCTGGTTAACGATTACTTTCGAAGACTTTCCCGTGTATCAAGGAGCTTCGACCTTTGGCTTTGGCGAAATCGAATTGACGGAGGCGCGTGAATCGATGTCGCGGGGAGCGAACGTATCTTCTCCGTCTTTGCCGGATTCGGACACTGAAGCGTTGCAGCGACTGACCGACGGACTCTCGGGCGGAAGGACCGTCATTCCTCTGTTGCCCTGGTTGGACGAGCTATCGGCTCGCCGCGATTTGCAAGGCGAGCTTGACCGGATCGAACAAATGAAGGCGGACCTCTTCGGACGTTGGAATCAGGGAATTGAGCTCAGCCTTTCGATCGCCTTGTGGGGAGGGTCGACGACTTTGATCGTGGTGGTCGCAGTCGGAGCCATCGTGCAGCGGCGACGATTTGCCTCGCTGAGGAGGAGTATCGCTAAGGACTTGCACGACGAGGTGGGAAGTAACTTGGGAAGCGTAAGGCTGGTTGCGGAACGCCTCCAGCTGGACTCCGGTGGCCCGGAGGCTCAGCGCGATTTGAGCGATCTGGTCTTGATGGCTCGAGAGGCCTCGGCTTCGCTCATGGATGTCGTTTGGATGACGGACAAGCGCTCGTTAAAGCTGTCTGAATTGATCCCCAACTTCAAGAAAAGGGCAGAACGAGTGCTGAGCGGGATCGATGTCGAGGTTGAGATCGACGTCGAACCTCCGGACTTAGAGGTACCTTTGACGGTGCGACGGCAGTTGATGCTGTTTTTCAAGGAAGCGGTTTACAATTGCGCGCGGCATTCCGGTGCGAAGAAAGTCCGCTTGGAAATCGTCTTGAGCGGCAGCGCTTTTCGTATCCTGCTGACCGACGACGGCTGCGGTTTTGATACGGAAAGCCTTGGAGATGGTTGGGGGATAGATAGCATGCGCGAGAGGGTCGAAGAGCTTCAAGGTACCTTTATTTTGAATACGGCTGTCGGGAAAGGGACGGCAGTGGGGTTCTCGATTCCGCTCAAAGGCTTGCTCCGGATCTACCGTACCGGTTATCAAAGTTCAAATTAGATGACACCGATAAACATATGGATCGTCGAAGATGATTCCGGCTACCGCCGAAACCTTCAGATTTCCTTGCAACGCCAGGATCACATCACCTGTAGTCGGACCTTTCCGAATTGTATCAAGTTTTTGGATGCGATCAATTCAGGCGAGCGCCCAGATGTGGTCTTGATGGACTTGGGCTTGCCGCAAATGGGGGGCGTCGAGGGGATTGGCCGATTGAAGGCGATCGATCCGGACGTGAGCGTATTGGTGCTCACGGTGGAAGAAAAGAAAGATACGGTGATGCGAGCCCTCGACGCGGGTGCCATGGGCTACCTGCTGAAGGCTTCCAGCGTGCAGGACATTGTCAATGCGCTCGAACAGGTTATCCAAGGGGGTGCGGCGCTTGGGGCAGGAGTAGCCAAGCTGGTATTGGGCGAGGTGCGTAAGCCCGTAGTTCGCGAGGATTTTGGTTTGTCCGCTCGCGAGATCGAAGTGCTAGAACAATTGGCGGAGGGACTATCTTCCAAGGAAATAGGAGCTAAGCTGTGCATCAGCACCGCGACGGTGAATTTCCATCTTGGCCGCATCTACCAGAAATTGGACGTGCAGTCGCAGACTGGGGCAGTAGCCAAAGCGCTGCGGAGTGACTTGATTTAGGGGCGATCGATCTGTAGGGGGCGGCTACAGGTGCCCGGAATGTCCAAAAACTAGCAGATCGACTAGTAGACGGGAGGCAGGGGTAGTGGTATTCTCTCGACTAGCCTCGAGCTGCTGTGCCCACCCGCCGCAGTAGTGGCCAGTTCATTTAATTTCTTTTAACCCCCCAGAAACGAAACCCCCAATGGCATCTCTTAACCGTAGAAACTTCCTCAAGAAATCCGCGTTAGCGGGCGCGACTGCGTTCGTCCTGCCGCGTTTCAGCATCGGCAAGGCCGGCATATCGGCGAACAGCCGGATCAATATTGCCATGATTGGGGCCGGCAACATCGCCGGTATGGCCTATGGCGGTTGCAAAGGGGAGAACATCGTCGCATTGGCGGACGTCGACTCGACCATGTTCGGGCAACAGAGCGAGAATCATCCTGAGGTTCTGAAGGCTAAGCACTTCGCAGATTTTCGCGTAATGTTAGACAAGCTCGGAAAGGACATCGACGCGGTTTGTATCAATACCCCTGATCACACCCACTTTGCGGCGACCATGCATGCCATGGAAATGGGCAAGCATGTTTGTACCCAAAAACCTCTTACGCACAATATCTGGCAAGCGCGTACCCTACAAAAAGCCAAGAAGAAGTACAAGGTGGTCACGAACATGGCGGTGCAGGGCCACACCTACGACGGCATACGCCAAATGCGAGAGTGGTACGAAGCCGATGTATTTGGCCAAATCCACGAGGCTCACTCCTGGATTCAAGGACCGGATTGGAGATCGTTCGAGGAGGGCCGCTGGTATTGGCACAAGCCGAACCAGTATCCGATGACGAAAGACCCTGTGCCTGCTCATCTTGACTGGGATTTATGGCTCGGCCCCAATCCCGCGGATACCGAGTTTAACGAACTTTACCATCCGAAGAGCTGGCGTGGATTCAATGCCTTTGGCAACGGCTTATTCGGTGATTGGATGCCGCATATTGCGGATGCTCCGGTTTGGGTTCTCGACCTGTTCGAGCCGGTGGTAGTGGAGTTGGTTCGAAGAGATGGCGGCAACGATATCGTCGTACCGGACGGAAACACCGTTCGCTGGGAATTTAAAAAGCGCGGGTCCAAGGCTCCCTGCACCTTCTATTGGCACAACGGCGACAAGAGTTTCATGCCCGAAGCGCCGGAAGGTTGGACCTGGGGTGACCTGCCTAAGTACGGGACACTGTACTATGGCGATAAGCAATTAGGATTCACGGACGAACGCTCCAACAATCCTCGCCTTGGCAACAAAGAGGCTATGAAGGAATTCAAGGCCGCTGGGTATCCAGAAGAAAAATACGAGCGTGTTAAAGGTGGACCATTCGAAGAATGGGTTCGCGCGATTAAGGGAGATGGCTCGGAGCCTGGCGCGAACTTTGACTACGCTGCCCCTTACACGGAGATGATGCTGATCGGCGTGCTCGCGGCTCGCTTCGGTGGGCGTATCGAGTGGGATCCTAAGCTTGGCATCACCAATCGTCCAGAGCTCAACGAGTACGTCCGTCCCATCAACGTGCGTGAAGGTTGGGACTACGGGAAGGACCTTTGGAAAAAAAGGTCCAAATTTGCGGTATCCTGAATCGAGACCGTGTATCCAAAATCTTAGTCATATGTTAAACCTCCCCAATAGGGTTTCTCTTATCGGTGCTGTAGTGGCGTTGCAAGGGATCGCTTGCGGGGAGCCAATTTTTAATGGGCGTTCGCTCGATGGCTGGCATATCATGCAAATGCCGAGCGACGACCCTTACCATGCGACGGAGGACAACTTCTTCGTCGAGGATGGTGCCATTGTTTGCGCTCAAACTGAACAGCGAAAGGGTGGTTTGCTGCTAACGGATGCCACATTCATCGACTTCGAGTTGAAACTTGAGATGAAGTCGGATTGGGGTTGCGATTCTGGAGTCTTCATTCGCTGCACCAACAAAGGGCAGGGGATCCAGATCATGAACGACTACCTTCCCGGTGGTAATGTCGGGGGATTGTACGGTCAAGGCACGGGCGGCTATCTATCGCGTCCCATACAACTCGCGGAAGGGACGGAATCGGGCAGTGTTCTGGCGCGCAACAGCTACGATGGAGTCGAGATCGATGGGCTCGTTTACTTTATCGATGCAGATGGCTGGAACGAACTTTGGAAGGCGAGTGAATGGAATACCCTCAGAATCCGCTGCGTGGGCGCGGAACCGCGCATAACGACCTGGGTCAACGATGTTAAGGTGATGGAAATGGACGGTCGCGTCTGCCGCGCTCGCCACCTCGAAGATGTGAACAATGCCAACTGGGATGCTAAGCCGGCCTGGGATCAGGAATTGATACAGTCCATTACTGGTAACGCAGGACGCATCGGCCTGCAGATCCATCCTGGAAACCGTTGGAAAGCAGGCGGCACCGTCCGTTACCGGAGTATTGTCCTGACTCCTATCAAGTAGACACCCATTTTGTATCCAATTTATCATGCAAGAAAATAAATCCCCAGAATCTCCCTTCCAACTCGACGCGCTTGGCGCGTCCTTCGCGTTCCTGGTGCTGCGCCTTTGGCTGGGCGTTCGCTCGCTCCTGACGGGCCTGGAGAAGTTCGCCGGGGTGGAGACCAAGCAGCGCCCGCTGCTCGACGAGTTCGGCGACCCGGACATCTCCGGGGC
>NZ_JARXHX010000031.1 GCF_031127835.1 Pelagicoccus sp. SDUM812002 | reverse complement strand
TGTGCAAAGCTAATTCTCAAAATGATAACAAACATACGTGCTAACCAAGCGCCGCAGACAACGTCGGCAAGCCTCCGCGTCTGAGCTTGGCGTTGGACGAAAAGAAATGAAACTAGACCACATCCAGCTGGCGATGCCTGAGGGCGAAGAGGAAAAAGCTCGATCATTCTTCTCGGGCATTCTTGGAATGGTCGAAGATGAAAAACCCTATCCTCTGAATGAAAGAGGCGGATGCTGGTTTCGAAAAGGAGGCGTGATACTCCATATCGGCGTCGACAAAAATTATTCCCCACAGAAGAAAGCCCACCCTGCTTTCGTAGTCCCAAACCTCAACGAACTCGAAAAGAAACTAAAAGAAAAGGATTTCGAAGCCGTATGGGACGGAGCACTACAGCATCGAACCCGATTCTATTCGAGCGATCCATTTGGAAACCGAATTGAGTTCATGAAAGACGGAGACGGATTCTCACAGAAATGAAAGATTGGTCCAACAAATCGGTCGATACAACTCGGATAAGCGCTCGCCGAAATTCGAACACACCAGACACATTCAACCTCAACCCAACGTTCGAGCTTTAACGTGAGCTCGCGTATCACCTCGACGTTAGCAGAAAAAAATGAACGAAATCGAATTTAGTGACTTCCTAAAAGTTGAACTTCGTGTTGGGAAAATAATAGAAGCAACTGAATTTCCCGAGGCTCGAAAACCAGCATTCAAACTCTCAATCGATTTTGGAGAAGAAATAGGAGTAAGGAAATCCAGTGCTCAGATAACAGATCACTATGCTCCAGAAGAGCTGATTGGGAAACTGGTCCTAGCGGTAGTGAATTTCCCCAAGAAGCAAATCGGGCCCATTATGTCGGAGTGCTTAGTCACCGGCATCCACGACAAAGAAGGAAAAGTATTCCTTTGCACACCAGACGGTGAGGTACCACTTGGATCGAAGCTATTGTAAATCAAGAAAATGCTAACCAGTCAGCCCATACAACTCCAGCCAGTGCTCCGCGCTGACTTCCGCGTATGGCTTTCACGATATGTGAAGAAAGATAACTATTGAAATAACGAAGTTATTTCATCCGCGGTTGTCCCCGAAGGGGGCGAAAATTTTTTAAAAAATCAACTATCGATGAGAAACTGGATACGAATTGAAGACTTCGACGATCAAGCAAACTAACTATCCGACCTTATTAATGATCCTGCATCGAGAGAAAAAGCACCTGACCCGAAATCGAGACACAATGGAGGCAACAAGCTGAACCGACCGAATCTAAGAAAAAGGAAGATCGAAATAATGAAGAAAAAGATGATCATCTAAGCATTCCAAAGATCGATTTTTCGACAAGGAAGCCCAACATGAAATCCCCAAAGAATAACACATATCAAGTCGCTGCTCACAACGTGCGCAAGCGCACGCCGTGAGAGCTCGGCGATGGGGAGAAACAGATTATTCAGAAAAACCAACTTGGCGACGTATCCATTTTCTAAGTCCACTGAAAAGAAAAGAGATCCTGCATTGACCAAATAGACCGCACTTTGGCGAAAGAACCAACCCGACGATCTTTTTAAAGACAGATGATCCTGCAGAAGATTTAATATCGATTCAGAACAAGGAACCCCTACTCTAGTTCATAAAGAAGAAAACCCGAAACTTCCATGTCCAACCCATCTCTAACCCTGAATTATTTAACCCCATCAAGTCGGTCCTCACAACTCGCGCAAGCGCTCGCCTGAGACCTCTGCGTTCTACGAAAAATAATGATCAGGTTGATGGATACGAAAGAAAGGGTTTCCGAATCGAAGGAGGCAGCATCCCCAACCACCAGAATGAAATAATTGACTTCGACATTTCGAGCTTCACGAACCAACATTTCAACCCTGTTACCCAAACATGACCAGCAAGGCCCTATGCCAGTTTAAAGATTCGATTCGAGCGGACTCCACCACTGGAGACACGTTCCTGAAATCAGTAGAACAAGTCAGTCGATACAACTCGGGTAAGCGCCCCCTCTTTCAATACGATCAAGACACCGAAAACCCTAAACCGAAATGGAACCGTTGACCGCACCTCGCGTATCACTTCGGCGTTGGGCAAAAATAAATAATATGAATGAGATCACAAAACCAATAAACCAAGAGATTCTTTTAGATGAGGGTTATGAGAAGATTGCTGGTTACCTTCAGACCCTAGGGCTACCAACAGAAGGTATAATTGCCCCTATCAACGAAAGAAAATCAATCGCGAATCTCATTCCTCAATACATCTCTGCCTTACCTCCAGATATAAAAAAAGACGGAAAGTACCTCGCCAAATTCGTTGTTGGAGCCGGCTTCGGTTTATTCGACTATGCATTAAACGCAGTTTGGAACGAAGTAGTCCTCGCTCTGTATGAAAAAGTAAAGCTTTACGGAATTGACATATTTTATGACGCAGCGATCGGCGGATCACTTCGTTCTCAATACCACGATGAGAAAGACCTTCCTGCCGTAAAGGATAACACGCTGTTAAACACATGCAAGAAGCTCGAGCTTATCAGCGAACCGATATACATGAAACTCGCACATATCCTTGATATGAGAAATGGTGTCGGGATATCTCACCCTACTGACTATCAGGTAAAGGCTTTCGAGCTTATGGGATGGCTACAAACCTGCGTCGAGGAAGTCATAGCCGACAGACCATCTCCTTCAGCAATTCAAGTAAAAGGGTTCATAGACAACCTTAAGAATCATTCGACTACACTAAGCGAGACCGAGCTAGCCACAATGATTCCTCACATGCAGTCCCTCTCGACTGTGCATTGTGCTAGCATAACTAGGACAATATTTGGGATCTACGTTAGTCCAGATTCGAACACAACTCTGAGGAAGAACATCTCATTGCTAGCTCCTCACCTTTGGAAGCTATGCAAAGAAGAGACTAAATACAGATTCGGTATCATTCTAGAAGGCTACAACAATAACCTTCATCGAGAAAAGTACAGATTAGGCGAGCAGTTTTTCGAGTTCTGCAATGCCTCACGATACCGATCTGAGAACGAAAAATCCGTTATTCTGTCGGAATTGTGCAGAAATCTAGACTCAACACATGACTCTAGAGACAACTTCTATCACGAAGTACCGATTGCAGAGAAAATAGCCAGCTTCATCGACAAAGAGTCCGACATACCGGGTGGCGTCTCGGACGTGTTGGCAAAAGCAGTCCTAAAATGTCGCTTAGGAAGAGGAGTAACATACTGTGACGGTGTTTCGAATGGAGCTATGCCGTTTTACAATCACATCCTGTCAGTTCTTGGCGACGGCATGGCCCCTTTTCTTATAGCAAACACAATGCATCATGAGATACGCTATAAGCTCACCAAAGGCATTTGCTTGAAGCACTTCAACACTGTGTTCAGTGATTTAAGAAATCGAATTGTCAGCGATAGAATTCGCGAAGGAATTGATTATCTGCTAAGGGAAATACCGAAAAACACAAACTGTGTACACACAGAGGATTTCAAGCAAATCACTGCCACTTACATAAACTGGAACTAGCCCAACAAGTCGTGTCATACAATTCCGATAGGCTGCGCCCGATAACAGTCAAGACTGGAGCGAACGACCCCCGCCTACCTTTTTCCGTTTTGCTCGAAATACGCTGCAAGATTTCGCTGATACTAAACAGCGAGATTTCGGCAAGGCCCAGAACACCACCGACCAACCGCCTAAATTCTTGCGACCCGAAACCCTTGAGGAGCTCGGTATACCGAGTCGCTCTCCTTCTGACTTCAAGCAGGCCCTGAAAAACTATCTCCCGCTACGAACAGCCCTGGTTATGTCCACCATAGAAGACGGCTGGGATGCTACGGAAGATAATGACCGCTGAGGATTCTTGCTGCAATTTATAGGAGTGCTCAAAGGGGGCAAACGTCAAAATGCAAATTAACACGTCCCCTCCGATCGGTTCCCCCCGTCTATGCCTAGGGTGCGTCGCGCGTCGAGACAAACGAGGGAATCTTCCACGTCATCTACTGGGGTAACTAACGCTTCTCTGTATCCGAATGAGACGAATTAAGGTCAGCACTTTATCTACTACTTCGATCTAATCGTGAGGATGTAAATATATTTATATTGTTCCTTATATATATTCTTTTCTCTTTTTGGCTTATCCTGAGAATAATTTGTTAGTGGACTAGGGATAAGGTATAGATAAGTTTAAAATTACACCTAAAAGCTTACCCTCGCCTCTAGGCAGTGCATTCGAACAACGCATTGATTTCATTTTTTAATAATATGGTTTCCAAGGATATCATGTTTAGGAGCAGCCTTTTTTCGCCTTTTCTGCAACGGTCTCAATATTTAAGATGCGACAATAATGCTTGACGGTGTATCGACTTGGTGAGTACGAACTATTGGGTATGGCAAGAATCGAGATTTCCGGTATCCAGTGCGTAGATGAAACCGGAGGCGGGCGGGAAGCCGGTAAAGACGAGATTGCCTTTTGTATCGCGGCATTTGGGGTGGACGCTGCTACCTATAGTGAGTTCCGGCGGTTCGAGACCCGACTTTCGACTGGGCTAGATGACGGGGACTCTCCCCGGTTTGCTACAGATATCAGGTTTAATGCCCGTTCTCGGGAAGATGGGCGGCCGTCATGGCCGTTGCGACACCTAGAATTTCACGTCGCCGCTTACGAACTGGATGGCTCTGAGGACACCGAAGTAGCCGCCCGCCGTGTGTACGAACGGTGGCGAGTCGCGTTGGCTGAGCACTACACGCCCGGACTGCGAACCGATGTGGACCGCACGGATTTCGACGGAGACCGAGGATCAGCGACTCAGGGTTTGAGGATAGCTTACGATCAAAGAGGCAGCCATCAGCTTGTGATGCTGGACGCTTGGCGAATCGATTTGACCGACCCGCGGAGTGACTCGTTTGGCGCTCCGGGCGTCGGCCAGTCGAACGGACTTTACGTCGGGCCTTCCCATCACGGAATTCACCGCTCTATCAACGGAGTGCAGCGATGGCGGAACGATAATCGCACATCTGAGCGTCGCATTTTTGGCAGCACGGCGGCAAAGAGCACATATTCGTTCTACGTAAACTATTACGATAGCTGACGCGCGCCAGTCGGCCTCCCGAATTAGCGATAGTTCACGAGCCACATTGGACACCAATCACTGCAAGCGAATGCTCGTCCCCTTCGCCGTTTTTTTTGGGGGGGCGATAAAACGGGTCACGCCATGATGCTTTAAACCTCTCTCAGTCCTAGCATTTTGTCTTCATGCCGAGATCGCCGAGCATCATACCTAGCAACGCAATATAATCCATACCATGGCGCGATCTACCATGTCCACAACCGTGGCTACCGAGCGGAGCTACCCCTCTGCCACTACGTGTCATGGATTTTTTTGAGGACGACCGCATCAAGCGGGCGTTCCAAAAGTGGCTCTTCGAGGCGGGCGAGTTGGGTGCTCCAGGCGAATTGCATCAAGGGCAACTACTACCGCCTCGACTGGAGACAACCGAATCGAACCTCAGAGAAGACATGCGATGGCTTCAGCGCGTGAACGCCTACAAGTACAATCGGATTCCGAGGGAAAAGCGGGCACATCTCCCAAGGCATGTTCGACCGAGCGTAATCGGCATACCCAGCCATACGTAGGATGACAGAGCATCCTAGATAGAGACCGGCAAAGCCTGCGTGGCTCCGCCCTTACATCTACCTGAATCCAACAAGGGCCAGTATCTGCGAAGCTTCCCGATCCAAAGGCTACGCGTTCTCCAGCTACCCTAAACTGTTCAGGAAGGCTTTTTTTTGGGGGGAAGCTTCGTGAACTGCGAAGCAGCACTATCAGGAGTCGGAGGTCCCGAGGACATGCCCGCAGGAAGACGGAAGGACGCGGCGATCAGTAAGATAAGCCAGGGCTGGGGTCTTCCGCCACTCCACAAACAGTACCCAAATTAGAAACAGCATAAATCACCTCGCGAATTATATAAGTGTTCGGCAGCGTCGAATAATATTTGCCCCTTGCCTCTCATGCCGCTAAGTCTGAAAAACTACCCGCCCGATGGCTAAAACCTCCTCCTCCATGTATACCCAAAGCTCTATCCCTCGCTGCTTCCTTTGCCTACTCTCCTTCGCCGCACTCGCGGCCAGCGGCTTTTTTCTCCTTAATCAAGTACCTGGGTTCAGCTCTTTGGACCAATTCCTAGCCGACGCGGGACAGGATCAATTATACAATAGAGCGATCCCCTACGATGCCGAATCCTTCAAAGAGCACCGAGAAGTAGTATTAAAATTCACCGACGCGGATAACAAGGCGAATGGCATTGATATTATCCGTAGCGCGATCCGATGGGACTTTCTTTTTATCATAGCCTACCTCGCCATTGGCTACCCTCTCATTCAGCTGGTAAAGCTACAGAGCGAACGGAAAACGCATGCCTACCAAAAGTCGGCACGCCTCTTCCTTGGGCTGCTAGGACTGGCGGACATCTTAGAAAACTCGCTATTGCTTCTCCTCTTCAGCTCGCCCGAGACAGACCCGTCACAGTTAGCGCTCATCGTAAGGTGCGCCAGTCTCGCAACGGCGGTTAAACTCCTTTCCATACTCGTTCTATTCTTTTCCTTGGCAGCCTCGCTTTGGGCCGCTTTCGAAAAGGACGAGGAGCCGCAGAAGCCTGAACAATCGCCTGCCGATAAACCCAAGCGAACGCCCAAAAACATCATTCTGCTTTCAGACGGTACCGGGAACGCGAGCGCCAAAGATCGGGGCACAAACGTCTTCAAGCTCTTTGAGGCGCTCGACCTACGCGACCCGCTGGACGGCGAAATCCGTCAAATCGCATTTTACGACGACGGAGTCGGCACAGAGGGCAACCGAGCGCTCAAGGCATTCGGCGGAGCTTTCGGGGTTGGCCTGGCTCAAAACGTCAAGCAGCTCTACGCCGAGCTCTCTCGCCACTACGAACCTGGCGACCAGATCTTTCTGTTCGGCTTCAGTCGCGGAGCCTTCACGGTGCGCACTCTCTCGGGGTTGATCGCCCGCTGTGGCATTCTTCGCCCTAACGACCAGCTGGAGCAGCTCGTGGAAGACCTGTACCACGTTTACCGAAAGAACTATCCCACCAAGCTGCAGAAGTGGCTCTGCAATGCGCTCCGCATAAAGGCCAAGCCCGCCTCTTATTACAATGATTGGGCGAAGCATTATGTACATCCGGAAACGGATCCCACCAACGATTCAGAGCTGATCACCTTTCTGGGGGTTTGGGATACGGTAGACGCCTACGGCCTGCCGTGGGACGAGATCGCCACCCTGATCAACACCACCTTATATAAATTCACGTTCCCGGATCACGAACTCAATAAAAAGGTCGCCAAAGCGAGACACGCAGTGGCTATCGATGACGAGAGAAAGACCTTTACCCCTGTCCTGTGGGACGAGTCCGATCCTCACGACCAGGAACGCATCGAGCAGGTCTGGTTCGCCGGAGTTCACTCCAACGTCGGGGGCGGCTATCCGCGTCAAGGCCTGTCCTTGAACGCCCTCAATTGGATGATGAAGGAAGCTGGGAATGGAGGCGGACTCCGCTTCATTCCCTCGAAAGTGACCGAATTTCAGGCCGCAGCCAACCACTACGCCCACCTCTACGACTCCCGCGCCGGTGCCGGCCGTTATTACTCCTACCAGCCGCGTCGCATTGAAGAACTCTGCAAGCGGCGCTCCGTTAAGCCGAAGTTCCATATTAGCGCGATTCGCCGCATCGCGTATTCGCCTGAAAACTACAGCCCGGGGAATATACCTGCGGACCTCGAAATCGTCGACGACAACGGCCAGGAGACCTATCCCGCGGCCTGCGCCCTGATCAAGAACGCCCTCCCCAGCGAGCCTATGCTACACCAAATGCGAAATATGATACGAGCCCGTCAAGCGACGCAGTGGATTTTCTGGATCGGGACCGCCCTCCTCGCCGGCTGGGTCTTCTTTGGCCTGGACCTTACCTTCGGGGAAGCTGCTTCGCTCTTCGGATTGATGACCATGGGCATCGTCGCGTTTCTCGGCCTCGCCAGCACCTTCAACGTCCTACCGGCACTTCCTCGATCCCTCAGCCATTTTTCGCAGAGGCAGCAGGCTTACTATTCCAGCTGTTGGAATCCGATTCGCACCAAGCTGAAAGAACTCCTCTAAACCGGGGCATCGAATAAATCACAAGGGAACGGTGTCATTCTTCGCTTTACGACGTTGAGCGTCACTTCGTTCCTCGGAAGTCATTCGTGTGAGATCACGCTAGCAGTTCCCAGTGTACGAAGCAGCTTACAACGACTACTCCCGTAACGAAGAAAAATAACGGCGCCGGTTGGTTCGGATTCCGACCGGCATAGCTTAACCGTCGCTCTGCCACTCCATGGAGCTGCATTTGTCGCCCAGATGGACGCCAGAAAGCCCAACCACGAACCCGCCCCCACTACGACGACTCCCTAGCCTCCTTGCCTGATTCGAGCGAAATCCCAGAGCACAACGCAAATCTTCGGGCTAGCGCTTTTGGTTCTGCAGAAGCTTCTCTTACGAGGTCCATCCACCATTGCCCGTGGTCCGACTGGGTTGCCTTGTAGGCCGTTACCCGTTTCGGGGCTAATATTTGACTTGCTTAAGGGCGCCTCAAAAAGGGATTTCTTTAGCCTCGTAATTATGCGTAACACTGCTTGGTTCCTTCCAGTACTGAATTTAATAGAGCGTAGAAAATGGATAGAGGCGACTTCGAATCCCTAAATGAATTCTATTCGGTAGCCACCGAAGTTTCGCTGCTCCTTGCTAAAAACAAGCTGGGCGAGGTTAACGAGACGATCAACGAGGTGCTGGGGATATTGGGTCGCTATGCGAAGGTCGAGCGGGTTTACGTATTCACTTTCAATTACGAAGAGGGCCTCAGCTATTATGATTTCGAATGGTGCGCCGAGGGGACAGAACCGCAGATCGACTTGGTGCCTACTGTCAGCATTGCGGACTTACGGGAGTGGGTAGACCTTTTCGAGGGTGGGGATTGTGTGTACCTTCCCTCTATTCCCGACATGGAGGATTCGCCTTTAAAGGAGATACTCGACAGTCAATCAATCAAGTCACTGATCGTCTACCCCATGTATCATGGCGAGGAGCTACTTGGGTTCGTGGGATTCGATGCGGTGAAAGATTTCCGCTCTTGGGACGAAAGGGATTTTGCCTTGCTGAAGATCGCCTGCGAAACGATCGGGACTACCCTCAGCAGCGAAAGGTTCCACAAGGAGTTGGTTCAGGCGAAGGAGGCTGCAGAAAAAGCAAATGCCTATAAGAGCGAATTCCTGGCCAATATGAGCCACGAGCTTCGATCGCCTTTGAATAGCGTGATCGGATTTAGTGAGTTGATCGATTACGAGCTTGGCAAGGTGGATGAAGAAAAAATCCGCGAGTACGCCAGCTTTATTCACACCGGCGGCAAGCACTTGCTCAGTTTGGTCAACGACATCTTGGACCTCGCTCGGATCGAGACGGGAAAGATGCAGCTAAACAAACAAATCTTTGACCTTCGCGAACTTGTGGAGCTGGCAGCGGGAACCTTTCAATTGGCGCTTGAGGAAAAGTCTCAGACGCTTGTCACGAATTTCGGAGAGGTGCCTTTATATTTGGAAGCGGACGAGAAACGATTGCGTCAGGTAGTCCACAATCTCATGAGCAACGCCATCAAGTTCACAGGCGAGGGAAAACGGATTGGCTTGGAGATCTATTCGAAAGGAAAGACGGTTTGCTTGACGGTTTGGGACGAAGGCCGGGGAATCCCTCGCGAATGGAAGCATCGGGTTTTCGAGCCCTTTGAGCAGGTCAATCCTTTCGAGGTGCAACTGGAATCTGGAGCGGGGCTCGGCTTGGCGATCGTGAGGAGAATCGTGTCGTTGCACGATGGCAAGATTGAGCTTCAAAGCGAGTTCGGGAAAGGTACCAAATTTACGACCACTATCCCCAAGGGTCAGGTCGCTTCAGAACTACCGGACGAAAAAACCGTAAGATCTCGATCGATTTTATCGAGCAACGGAGAGCGCAAGCGAGTGCTTTACGTGGATGACATAGAGCCGAACCGGCGTCTATTGAGCTACGGCTTGTCTACATGTAACTACATTGTGGATACAGTAAATACAGGCGAAGAGGGCTTGCATCGGATTGGGACTGAGAAGTACGACATCATTCTGCTAGACATAAAGTTGCCGGGAATCAGCGGTTTCGAAGTATTCCGTGAAATAAGGCAGAGGGGCCACCTTCAACCGGTGATTGCGGTGACGGCCTCTTTGACTGACGAAATCCGGAAAGAAGCTAAGGCGTTAGGTTTCGACGACCTGCAAGGTAAGCCCATTGATTTCAAGAAGCTTCTGGATTCAATGAGGGATTGCCTGTCGTCCGCACGATAGAAGGAGAATCCTCAAGCAAGTTCAACCCTTAGTCTTTAACATTCATTAAGTCATTAATGGCTTCATGATCGCAATCGCCGAGTTGCTGCTTCTCATTATGGCTGACATCAAAGCACTTTGCGAGCTACCGCTTTCGGGTTAAATAGGGAAAACGTCAAAGGCAAGTTGAGGAGGTCATCCGCATTCGTGCTCCACTCCGATCGCGAATGCACGATCAGTCCCTATGAGGATCTGAACCTTGACCAATCTTTCCTGAGATCGACCTCTCATACTATTTAGGCAACCCTTATCGCTTGTGCGTTTGCGCTCACTCACCTGCCGACAATATAAGCCTTGGCGGCCCCAGTAGCCGATACGGCTAATCCACGGACTCCGTTAAGGCGAGACGTAGCATGCCTCCCTCTACCTTTATATTATCCGGCGAAAAATCGCATGCGTTCTCTGCGAACGTCCAGTCGGCCTTTCCCCAACGGCTTTCATCAAAATGATCGAATTCATCTACCCAATCTAATTCAAATTCACCGGAATCTTTGGAATAACGATAAACCCGCAGCCAATCTACCCACTGGTAAACCGGAAATGATTCCGACTCGATGGGACCAACCCATTTTTCAATGTTGGCTGCCCATAGGTTAAACCGCAATGACTGCGGGCTCGTCATCACCTGCGCCTGTCTCCCCTCATACTTTCTCACCAGTTCTCCGTCGAGGTACCAGGCAACGGTATCTGGAGTCCATTCGAGAGCATAGACGTGAAAATCATCCGCGAGCGAAAACGGGAAGCGATGTACATCCTCGGTCGTCTGGCGCTCTCCCAGTCCGGTAATGACGTTCGACTGAAAGCTCTGCCCGTCGTCCTTGCCGAAGATCTCGATATCGATCTCCTCCCACACGACATCGGCCTTCTCTGAATCATACTTGTAGGTGAAAAATGTGGACAAAACCCCACTCGCCTTCGCCGCTTTCATCCGCATCTCAAAGCGTCCGTAGCTGTATGAATCGAGCGAATACAATTCAGCGCCTTGATACGGTTTCCCCACCGAAACTAAGGTTAGATAAACGAGTGTTAGCACAAGAGTGGCAAGTATCTTCATCGTCTCGAGTCCAGGCCTCCAACTTTAAAACAACAAGTAAGAACGGAAACGGCATTCCTCTTTCTATTGACTAGATGAGGAGCTGGGGTCCGTACCTCCCTTTGAGCCGCTCGCGGCCCCCGAGCTGAAACGATCCTACTGCTTCTCCTATTGCGAGGGAAATTTCTTCGAGGGTACCGGTCCTGTCCAGGGCAGGCAAGGCTTGCGAAGATTTGGGCATCGCACAGGGCCAGTCGAGGGTTCGGAGGATTTCAATCGACTCGCCCTTCATGCCTGCAGGGGCCTCAGAGCCAGGATGCTTGCGCACGACCCGATTCCAGAAGAAAACGAGCCATTTGCCCTGGCCACTCGGTAAAAAGATCCAGAGAGGGTCAGCCCCTTGCATCTTGATGTCCCACCCATGTGCCTACGCCGCCAGCTTTGAAGCTGACAAATAAAAAGAGACGCTCCGCGTAAATCTAAGCCTCTTCATAACGTAACAATATCAAGCCTTCTTGTAGGGATCTTGGAAAGGCAAGGCTGCTTATGAAACCAATCCAGAAACGGGCACCACCTGACGGCCCCGCACCTTACCCTCCAGCATGAGCGGTGCGGTTCGGATGACGCTGTCAAAAGAAACCTCGTTCAGCATCCCTTCAAGCTTTTCATGATCGAGTTCTCGAGCCAACCCCTGCCAGGCGAGCACGCGCTTAACGCGATCGCACATTACGCTGTCCACTCCCGCAAGTGTCACGCCACGCAAGATAAACGGAGCGACTGTAGTGGGAAGATCCATACCTCCGGCTAGCCCACAGTTGGCCACCGTTCCGCCATACTTCACGCCAGCTAGCACGTTAGCCAAAACGTTGCTACCCACAACATCGATTGCCCCAGCCCACTGCTCTTTAGCCAAGGGCTTTCCTTTCCCCGAAAACGCTTCTCGATCGACAATTCGCTTCGCGCCGAGGCCCTTGATGTACTCAGCTTCTTCGGACCGTCCAGTAACTGCAGCCACATCGTAGCCACGAGCTGCCAGCAACGTCGTTGCCACGCTTCCAACACCGCCGGCAGCGCCCGTCACGAGAATCTCTCCCTTGTCCGGAGTCACGCCCTGTTCCTCAAGCTTCATCACGCACAGCATCGCGGTAAAGCCAGCGGTACCGATGCCCATCGCTTGGCGTAAATTCAGTCCATCCGGCAGAGGGACGAGCCACTCTCCTTTCACCCGAGCCCGTTCCGACAGACCGCCCCAATGCTTTTCGCCCATGCCCCATCCCGTCATGATGACGCGATCGCCCGCTTTGAACGACGAATTACTGCTCTCCGCAACCACTCCCGCAAAATCAATACCGGGCACCATCGGAAATTGACGGACCACCGGAGACTTTCCCGTAATCGCTAAGGCATCTTTGTAGTTGAGGGTCGTCCAAGACACGTCGACTAGCACGTCGCCATCCGGCAAGTCCGCCTCATTTAGCTGCGCCATGCGGGTCGACTGACCATCGCCTGACTTCTCGATTAGAATTCCCTTAAACATAAATAAACTTCCTCCTTAAGATTCGATCATACTAAAAAAACCGCTGGCAAACGTATCCAACGGATCGCGACATCGATCGAGCTTGGCTCGTAAAACAGCGCCTTCCCAACCGATCCAAAAAAACCTTGCCAGCGTATAAGCGTTCTGGGCACAGCTGATTTCCCCCTTCTCCTGCGCCATCTCCAGGCAAGCGCACACCCGTGCTTCCCAAGACGCAAAGACGGCTTGTAGTTTCTCGCGAAAGTCATCGGGCAGCAACCCCATCTCTTGACCCAGATTTCCAACCAAACAGCCACGATTGAAACCGTGACGCGCCATCCCTTCAGCTGCGTCATCCACAAACGCCTTCAATCTATCCAACGGATCGCGCAACTCGTCCGAAAGGCTGCGATCCAGTTTTTTCGCGAAATACGTCGCATAGGCGTCGATTAGTTGGCTCCCAAAATCAGCCTTGCTCCTGAAGTAATGATAAAAACTTCCTTTAGGCACTCCAGCCGCAGCCAATATATCGTTAACCCCGGCGGCGGAATAGCCACGCTCGGTCAGAAAGGCCAAGCCCTCTCGAATCAAACGATTTCTAGCGTCCGCGTCCTCCAACGATTGCTTGGGCCGACCACGCTTTCGAGGCGGCTTGACTGGTTTTTCCTGTTTACTAGACCTAATGGTCTAATAAAAATGGACCTACCCTTTCGCGTCAAACTCTTTCTGATTGCGAAAGCAGGGAGACAAGTGGGGAAACCAAAAAACTTAGGCTACCCAGCCAACCGCTAATACGCCGACGCTTTCGGCTGAGAAGGCGAAACCGGCTTTGACTGGATCCTCGAAGGCTTCCTGCCTCGCAGGTCAGTATTTTCCGGATACGCCGCTCATGATCAACGAATACGGAGTCGAAGGAAAACACCGCCACTACCGATCAATACCTTGAGGTAATATAAGCCTTGCAGGCAGAAGGCCTCATCGACCTCATCGGTTTCCAAGGGCACGCCTTCAACACCCAAACCTCTAGCGCCGCCGCCATAAAGATGGCCGCTCACGCCCTCTCAGGCATCGTTCACGTCGAATCTAGCCAGAATCTCAGGGACTGGCAACGAACCGCCACCTACGACTTGAATCTAAGAAACGGCGAAAACTTCGAGCGCGCCGAAGGACCAGACGGCCCCATCTTGTACTACGCGGTTCCCACCCAAACCGACTCACCATCGATCTACTATCGATACGTCTACGAGCTATCGCCCTAAAACCCACGCTGACCGCGACCATTGCCACGCATCCGCTGCTGCTTGGGCACGGGCGGGTTCTCCAAATAGAGGCTGTACCACTCCTCCCCTAGTCCTGCATTGGAGAAGCTCTTTACCCGATCGTTGGATAGGTGTTCCCAGTTCCGCTTGAAGGTATCGACTCCCGTGGCGTCTTTGGCCTTCAACAAGATCCGACGCGCTTCGTCAGGCTCGCCAACCTTAACGTAGATCCACGACATCAAGCCGTACAGCAGTTTACCGCGATCGCCCCGGGACCACCTAATCCGGCGCTTGAAGACCTTTTTCGCGCCCGCCAAATCGTCGTTCTTATAACAACGCGCCATCCTCATGGCCGCCGCCATGGGGTCGATCATCATCGGACCCCTTAAAAAACCGCAGGTGGTCAGGATCTCGTCAACTTGGTCGAACTCCTTGAGCTGGTAGTGGAACTGCAGGCGCATGGTGGCAATCTGGCGACCCGTGAGCAGGGACCACTTCCTAAACGGTTCGAGTCCCTTGGTGAGCTCTAGCCCCTCCTTGTACATGACCCTTTGATCCATTTCGAGCTGGCGTTGCAGCTGCTTAACGTTTCCGCCCGGCTTGTTCTGAAATTGCTGTACCTTCCGCTGCATACGCCTCTGAGCGGCTTGCATGCTTTCCTGAAGCTTGCCTTGGGCCTTGGACATCTTTTTCCGAACCAAGAATCCGACTAGGTAAAACGTTCCAGCAAATGCGATAGTGCTGAAGGTGACTAGGGCCCCTGTACTTACCTGTGAGGCGATCAAGGCGCTAGCAATTGCGGTAGCGACCAGCGCTGATATGAGAAGTGAAAGCATACTTTGAGATGATAAATTTAATCCGTACTGTGATTTTACCAAAGATGACATGGGAGTTGCCAAGTCTGTCTAGACCTAACGAACCGACAGCGCATTTAGGAAACAGCCCAAAGGAGACAAAAGGGGTCAAATTTCAAAGGTAAAATGAATATCTGTAGCCTTTGTTTGCCACCCCGCAGCAACCGTCTTCGCCTTTCACGCTACGCTGAGTCGAGAGCTGACGACTCCGTCCGCGATCGGCGTTAGCCTATTTGGCGGTCTTGGCGCTGGCGGCCTTACGGGCTTCGTATTGCTCGAGCCAATCTCCACAGCCACCGTTGTATTCGGCTACCACTCCGTCGCCTTCGAGGGCGATGGTGCTGGTGACGACATTGTCGAGAAAGCTACGGTCGTGGCTGACAAGCAGAAGCGTGCCTGGGTACTCGAGCAAACGCTCTTCCAGCAGCTCGACCGTTTCGATGTCGAGATCATTGGTAGGCTCGTCGAGCACCAGCACGTTGGCGGGTTGCAAGAACAGGCGGGCCAACAACAGACGAGCCCGCTCACCACCTGAGAGCTTGGTAATCGGGGCCCGCACCGTTTCTGGCGTGAACAGGAAATCTCGCAAGTAGGTGATGATGTGCCGCGACTTACCATTGATGGTAACCATATCGCCATAGGGGTGGACATTCTCGGCTACGGAAAGCGTCTCGTCGAGCTGAGCTCGATGCTGGTCGAAGTAGGCCACGTCGAGCTTGGTGCCAGAGGTGACGGAGCCTTCCTGCGGCTGCAGTTTTTCGAGCAACAGGTTGATCATGGTGGTCTTGCCTGAGCCGTTGAGGCCGACGATGCCAATCTTATCGCCACGCCAGATAACGGTGGAGAAATTCTGGATGAGCGGTTTGTTGCCCCAATCGTAGCTGATGTTGTCGACCGTGATAACCTTTTGTCCGGAGATCTTTGCCTCGTTGAAGTTCAGATTGGAGGTGCCGATGATGTCGCGACGCTTGGCGCGATCGATACGCATTTTCTCGAGGCTGCGCACACGACCTTCGTTGCGGGTCCTGCGAGCTTGGATGCCTTTGCGAATCCAGACTTCCTCTTCAGCTAGCTTTTTATCGAAGACGGCTTGCTGTTTAGCCTCGCCTGCGAGCAGGTCGGCCTTGCGGCTGAGATAGGTCTCGTAGTCGCAATCCCAGGACGTGAGCTGGCCACGGTCGAGGTCGAGGACGCGATTGGCAACGCGGCGGATGAAGGCGCGGTCGTGCGAGACGAAAAGCAGGGAAATGGTAGACTTGCGCAGAAATTCTTCGAGCCAGCGAATACCGGGGATGTCCAGATGATTGGTCGGCTCGTCGAGCAGTAGAATGTCTGGATCGAGCGTAAGGGCGCGAGCCAGCAGGGCACGGCGTTTGTTACCACCGGAGAGCGAGCTAAAGAGAGTGTCTCCGTTGAGTTCCACGCGGGTGAGGAGGCTCTCTACTTTGTGCTCAAGCGACCAACCGTCGGTGCGATCGAGCTCTTCTTGCAGGGTATCCATACGCTCGGCGATGGCGTCGTCGTGTCCCTCGTCATACTCGTGCGCGAGGCGGTGGTATTCAGCGACAGTCTCCGCGGCGGGTCCCAGACCGGCTGCCACAATCTCGAAGACGGTGCCTTCTAGGTGTCCAGGCACTTCTTGATCGAGTTTGCCGATGCGTAGTCCGGGAGCGGCTTCTATTTCGCCGGCGTCGGGATTGATCTCCCCATCGATGATTCGCAGCAAGGTCGATTTGCCTTCGCCATTACGGCCGATCAGGCAGATGCGCTCACGCTTCTGAACCGTGAATCCTGCGTCATCGAGCAGGCGTGGACCGCCAAAAGAGACGGTAAGATTTCGGTAGGTAAGGAGAGCCACTTGGAGTAAAAATTGAGCGTGTTGAGCGGTGATGCACGCATACGATCCTGCGGCATTCCACGAAAAGGAGAGACTCAATGGCGGCATACCCGCTCCGCGCCAAGGAAAACCCAGAAGATCAAATGGGTTCCCCGCCCTCCCCGGCAGGCACCGTTAGAATTCAGCCAGCCTAGGCAGACCCTCCGCAGGAAAGGAGGTAAAATAGGGTCGAGGCTTACGCTTTGCGGTTTCGATACCGATTGGCTTCGCTTCGGGTCTTCTAGAGCCTGGGTGTTTTAACGATTCCGAGGAGTTCCGCTGACTACCAAGCTTAAAACCTTTCCCGCCCTCAACGTTTTACAAGAGTTTGGGCAGATCAGACGTTCCGGCTTCACCTGCTAGATCGTTCGCCTCAGACTGCAACTCTCGAAGTCTCCTCTCGAGTTCTAAAATCTCTTCGTCCGTCAAATCCTCCTTCGATGCGAGCTCTTGGAGGGAGTCGACTTTCCGATCTAGGACAGTCGTTTGCACCCCTGCTGAAGATTCTTGAAACGACGTAAAGTCTGAAGCCTTCGCCCGTATCTCCTGGGCTAATTCGCGAATCTTCTCGAGCTCCTTCTCGTACTCGCCTCGGTCGAACTTTTCCTTCTCCGCTTTAACGAAGTTGCCCAGCTCTCCCATGAAATCTCCTGCTTTCGCAATCACAGCTTTTGCCCGAGCCTTGTCCTCTGGCGACCCCATGAAAAAGTAGAAGCCAAGCAGGACAACAAGCCCTACGATCAAAAATTTGAATACGAACTTTATCATAATGGTCGGAATAAAATAACAGCGACTTGCGCCAACAAAGCAACAAAACTTCCAAGGCCCTACCTTTCGCTCGCACCCCGCCACGTGAGAAAAATCCCTAATGAAACCCCAAGCTGCGTTCACGACGGCTATGCAGCTAGCTCACGATATTCGAATGAGGTCACGAAATGCTTGTCGACTTCGCGTTCGAGCAGATCCGGGCAGAGGCTGAGAACTGAGTTCAATCCCTGTTTGCTCGTTCGAGAATCACGGCTCTTTGCTTCAGGCTTAGTGAGGCGAAGGAAAAGGTGGGGAAGAAATCGGGACCGTCGGAATCGTTCGACCGGACCCAGCCAATGGACTCTTTAGTCAACGCAACTACTCGCCCCTTTCTGCTTGGTCGTAGTGTCGAGAAAGGAACCTTACCAGTTCCTCGCCGGAATACTCTAACAACTTCCCCAGGTTATGTTCGAGGCCGTCGAATACTTGAGCCCGAATTCTGATCTCGCGTTCATGCAAGAAGCCAAGCGCTTCAGGGAAATCGTCGAAAAATCTTTCGCTGTCCCCAATAGCCAAATACAGCGGCATCTGGCCTTCGCTTAATTTTTCTTTGTTCTGTTCAGCGTAAAAAAGAGGCCCTTCGGAGCTATACTGTTGAACTTTCTCACCTAAGGATTCGGGCCAATGCAATGCTGGAGAGAAACTACCGATTGCACAGAACATCTCGGGGTATTTGAAACCGAACCGCAAGGCCCCTTCTCCGCCCATGGAAAAGCCTGCGATAGCTCGGCCGCTTCGCCGAGACAGCGTGCGGTAGCGACTATCGATTTCGGGTATTAGCTCTCGGATCACCCATGTCTCTGCCATCACCTCGCCATTTGGCCAATCGCGATACCGACTGAAGTGTCCCGAGTTTGCCACGACGTAAATCACCTCGCCGATTTCATCGCGCTCGATGAGCTGCTTCGCGATCATTGCGAGACCTATGTCATTCTCTTTGCCATAAGCGCCATGGAGCCAGAAGACCACTGGATACCGCCTCTCAGAGGAACTCTTGTAGCTGGGAGGCAGATAAATGTTATAGCCCATCGTGCGTCCCATGGCGTCACTTTCGATCTCGCCATGTGTTACTCCCTTCAATTCGGTAGGATCATTCCAAAGCCAAGTCGATGGATCTTTGGGATCAGGCTTTCCACATGCCAAGCCAGAGGCGAAGACGAGCGAGAGGCAAAGGAAGTGTCGGAACTGCAATTCGAAGTACATACGAAACAGGGTAAATGTTGTGACCTGAAGCGGACAAAATGAAATCGTCAGTAATCCGTTTACTCGACTCGTAAAGTGAGCCGTCTTCTCAGTGTTCGCTAACGGTACCGTCGCAGGTAGAAGACCGGATCAAGAAACAGCGTCTTGAAAGAAACCCGCCGCAGAGGAGTGCGATCAAGACCGTTCCCTGCGCTAATTGGATCTGGGCGAGCTCGTCTATGAGCCGACAGTGTCGGCAAGGAACGAAATAGAATTAGTGGCTCAGCGTACCTTTCTGGGTCGGAAATACACTACCGCGCAGGTTTAAGCTCCAAGCCGCGCTGGTCCATCTGCAGATAGATTTCGCGACCTAACCACGCATCGGTGGCAGCATAGGTAATCTGAGATCGAGTCAGCTCCGGCTTTGCCCAATTGGAAACCTGCTCCCCTTTTGAGATGCGAAATCCCAGGAACAAAGCTCCCAAGGCCCGCAAGCCCAGGTTTTTGATTTTCGACCGCTTCGCGCAGTCGGCCAAGTCGACGAATCCGGCGGGCTTAAACTCAGCCATATCGCGGAGCTCTTTCACGTCGCGACGAATGGCTACGCCGCTCTTAATAGTCTTCGGATCGGATAGGAGTTCACGCAGCTCCGGAATGAGTCCTGTCTGCTCGATTTGAAAGAGAAAGACCTCCTCTGCGCTCGCCAGCTGCAGGAGCGATGGGGCGTAGCTTTCGCCGACGCGAAAGGCAGAGCGCGTTTCGGTGTCGAAGCCGAGCAGGGTTTCGGCACTGAGCGTTTCGACTGCGCGCTCTGCGGCGGCGGGGGTCTGAATCACGTGGATCGGCCCTTCGTATCGACGCATGGGCAACTGGTTGATTTCCGCTTTCGATATGTGCTGGGCAAAGGTCGGGGTTGTCATAAGAAAAAGGCCTAAACTGAAAGGGATGACTGAGAAACGGGGCAGACCGGAAAGGCACTAAATGAAAACGTGTATCGGCTGTCTATTTCTTTACGGCAGCGATCACGGAAATTTCCACGAGGAGCTCAGCCCGGGCCATGCGGGCTTCCACACAAGCTCGTGCGGGAGCATGCCCCTCCGGCACCCAGGCGTCCCAAACGTCGTTCATTGCTGCGAAATCCTTCATATCCCGCAGATAGACGGTGGCCGAAAGCAGGTGCTCACGATCAGATCCAGCCTGAAGCAGAAGCTCATCCACTTTCTCGAGCATTGTCTCGGTTTGTTCAGCGATGCCCTTGGTGGCGTCCTTGCAAACCTGCCCACACAAATAAACGGTGTCGTTGTGAATGACGACGCGGCTCATACGTTGCTTCGTTTCCTGACGTTGAATGCTCATGGGACGGGGCTAACCCAATTTGGAAAAATAAAAAAGACCAATCCGCTAGAGATGCTTTTTGCGCTTCGCCTATTTAGCGAGATTTGAAGCAAATAGATCTAGCTGCATCTCAGACCTTTGCTCGAGGTTCTTTGCCCTTCGCGGGGCGATTACGACAGGGAGAGCATGCGAAGAATTGCGTATCCAATTATTACTGACGATCGGACTGTCATCCTTATCCATCGACTCATCCTGCTCGATACCGCTGGTAAATTTTTGGAAAGAGCTGTTCGCAGCTTCGACTGTGCTTGTCACTTCTTTGCCTGTCCTTACTCTGCCCAACAACTGAATCGGACCGTTTCAGGTTCCTATTTACAACCCGAATTATCCACCCCCGCATCATTATTATGCCCCGAAAATCTATGAAAACGATCGGAATTCTCGCAGTCTTTGTTTTTGCCTCAGCAGCCGCAGCGGCACCTCCTCCCGGTGGGGCGGCCTTGACCGGGGAGTACCCTAACCTCTTCAAGACCTACCTCGGCAAGACCGACGCGGAAATCGAAGAGAAGGTCGAGGCTGCCTTTGACCAGCTCTTCTACGGCGACCCGTTTACCGAACGGGTTTACTACACTGCATCGGAGGACACGGCTTATCTGGCGGACGTAGGCAGCAGGGATGTCCGTTCCGAAGGCATATCCTACGGGATGATGATCACGGTGCAGATGGATAGGCAGCAGGAGTTCAACGCCCTGTGGAAGTGGGCCAAGACCCACATGCAATACTCCGAAGGCCCATTGCGCGGCTACTTTGCCTGGCACCGCGATTACGATGGCGATATGACGCGGTCTGATGGCAGCGAAATTCGAGGCGCGGGCCCGGCACCGGACGGCGAAAACTGGATGGTCATGGCCCTCTTCTTCGCCTCCCACCGCTGGGGCGATGGCGAAGGGATTTTCAACTACGGACAAGAGGCGCAGGATCTTTTGCGTATGATGATCCACAAGGACGACGAGCCCGACCGAGGCGATATCGTCAGCATGTTTCATCCGGAGGAAAAGCAGATCCGCTTCACCCCCGACGGTCAGCAAGGGCCGAACTTCACCGATCCTTCCTACCATACTCCGCACTTTACGGAGTTGATGGCGCGATGGGCAGAGGATCCAGCTGATCGCGCGTTCCTAGCGGAGGTCACTCAGACAAGTCGCCAGCTCTTTCGCGACGCGGCGCACCCGGAGACGGGGATCATGGCCAACTATACCGAATTCGATGGCACGCCGCTGGTGCGTTGGGGCCGTGCCTTCGACGCAGATGCGTGGCGTACATTGGGCTGGCCGGCAATGGATTGGTCGTGGTGGGGCGAGGACGAGTGGATGGTGGAACAGTCCAATCGCATACTCCAATTCTACACCGTTCAGCCCGTCGACGATTGGCCCGTCAGCATGGAGCTCGATGGAACTGTGAAACGCCGCGGCGGGTGGGCCCACGGCTTGTCCGGCATGGCGGCGACTGCCGCGTTGGCTGCCGATCCCGAATTGGGGAAACCGATGATCGAACGTCTTTGGAACCTTGAGCTACCGAACGACGTTGGCCGCGACACAGACGGCTTGGTGGCCGAGGGCGAGCTGCGCAGCCACCGGTACTACAGCGGATTGCTTATGATGTTCGGCCTGCTCCATGCCAGCGGGAACTTCCAGATCTATGGTCCCGTTGAACCGTGAGTCCGTCGGGCTGAACGCAGTCTAGATTCAGCCAAGAGTGCTTGGGCTCCAGGCTCGAGCACCCCTACCCTCATTTACTGCTATCCCTCTCGAAGAGTCGTTCGAGACGCAGGCGATGCGAAGCTTCTCGGAAGGTCAGGAGAAGAGCGGCGCAAAGCAGGTAGCCAAGGGCTCCGACGATAAAAAGGCCTTTCAGGTCAAACCAGTCCTTGCAGATTGGATACACGAAGATGCCGCTTTGGCGGCCCACATTGCCCAGCGCCATATAGACAGCGAACTGGCTGGCTGCCACTTTCGCATGGCAAAGGGTCATGAAGATCGCGATCAGGCAGACGAACATGAGCTGCAGGGCAAGCTGCATCAGCCCGAGAGCGAAAATCCCGAAGCTTGGATTCGCTAGTTTATCGAAGGAAAGAAAAAGCAGGAAGTAGACGAAGGCGTTTAGGATCAACGCCGCCACGAGGGATCGCTTGAGGCCAAGTCGATCGATGAGCGGGCCACAGAACACGCCCAGTACAGCGGCAATTGCCCCGAGAATAGAGAACCAATCCGCCCAACTTGTATCCAAATAGCCAAGTCGGTTGATCGCGAGATCGGGAAACCATACGATCGTCATTCCGGCAATCGTCCGGTTGAGAATTTCGATGCCTATAAGGAGTAGACTCATCGGGAGCAGCAGCGAGCGCCCGATCTTCCCGACGATCTTAACGATGTTCGCCTCAAGCTGCGGGGCCTCGGGATGGGCTTGCCCGCCGGTCCACGGCATCAGCTTCTCACCCGGCCGCTCGCGAAACAGCAACGTGCAAATCGATACTGCCAAAATCATCGCTCCGAGCAACAGGCCCGCTGCTGGAAGGCCGCCCGAATTGAGAGCTTTGGTGGCGGTGGATCCCATGGTCGAGATACCGATGACCTGTCCCGCTGCCATGAGGGCATTGGCTCTACCACGCTCACTCTCCCGCAATAGGCTGACGGCCATCCCGTCAACGGCAACGTCTTGAGCGGCAGCGAAACTGTTAAGAGCGAAGCAAAGGGCCGTCAGAATCGCCAACTCAGTATCGACATCATGGATAAATAACAGACTCGCAGCTGACAATGCGATCATCAGCTGCATGCCAAGCACCCAAGGACGACGTATTCCCATAGCTGGTACGGAGAAGCGGTCCATGAGCGGTCCGGCAAAGAGTTTGAAGGCCCAAGGAAGCCCAGCGACTCCGGTCAGGCCGCTGACCTGCATGGGAGTCAGCCCTTGCGCCAGCAGCCAGGCCGGCAAGGCGATGGAGGAGAATCCGAGCGGAAGCCCTTGAACCCAATAGAAGACGGTGAACAGCGTAAGACGCAGCCAGGCTTTTTCCGAAAGAGCGGGTAGAGTTGCTAGGCTTCGGATGTGCATAGGGACCGATTGAAACCTACTTGGAGACCTCCCGAGGGAGTCGAAGTCGGGCTGCTAAGTCAATGGAAGATGCTTCATTCCAAGTGACAGAAGACACTACACCGAACCACGACGCACCAATCAAGGAAAGTGGCGAAAAAGGGGACAATCCTTACTCTATGACAGTATCGCATTGCAGCGTTTTCAACACTTTGTATGCGCTAATTAAATACACCGGTATTGACCTGCGATCTCAGCAAGTCCCGATGCGAAGACTCAGCTCTCAGCACCTCGGGTTCCATTGATCTGGTGATGCATGGTTTCGCGCCGATCGAAGGAGGCACCGGTCCACTCCCGCAGCTCGATCATGAACCGATTCGGCTCGACGTCGATGATATGATAAGCATTCGCTTCACCCCGCAGACGGTCTGAAGTCGCAGTCGACGCCTGCAGGGCCAGGAGCTCGTGAACATTCCCGTTCTCCTCGCTCGTTCCGACAGAGAGCCGTCTCCAAAATGCTTGGTGCAGGTGTCCGGCCAGTAGGAGGTCGACCTCCGAAAAGGCAAAGCTAGTGAGAGCCTTGTTCAGCCGGCCTACCGTGCCGCGACTCGGGTCTTCATCGGGCAGTATAAAGGGATGGTGCCCGAAAACGATGCGTGGTTTGCCTCGAGGGATGTCGTCAAACCAAGCGCGGGCCGTCGCCAGCTGATTCATGTTCACCCGACCCCGCGACCAGTCCAAGTGCTTCCAACTGAAAGACCGAGTCGTATTCAAGCCGATGATCGCGTAGTTTTCGGTTTCTAGCCGTGGCATCAGTTCGTCCCCTACATAGCGGCGGTAGCGCTTGAATGGCGTAACCACCCGACGTATCAAATTGTAGTGCGGAATGTCATGATTGCCTGGCACGCAGAGCCATGGGCTTGGCAGTCGCTCGATGAACGACATCGCCTCTTCAAACTCGCTGTTACGCGCCCTCATCGTCAAATCCCCGCTGATGACGATCAGGCCGGGCTGGTGGTCCCGAAGATCCTGCAGCAAGCTCTCCGACACCGCCGGGTCGCAGCGGCCGAAGTGTAGATCCGAAATGTGAGCCAGCCGCGCAGGCTTGGTGGCGGAGGACGCAACCTCCCTCTTTGGGTCGACGATGTTAGTCATTTGCGATACCACCCACGCAAGAAAAGCGCCGAAAGGGAAATTTTGGTCCGTAACCTGGCAGAGCTAACCTGAGTGGCGTGGCATCAGCAGGACCCTTAGCCATGCAACCGCAGAATAAGAAGCTCATCCTTCTCGGAGCCTTTGCCGCGACCGTCCTCATCGCAATCTTCACGTTCGGCAGCGAGAGCATGCAAGGACGGGCTTTGTACTAATCGGACAAACTTCATGGCAGCCAACCGCTAGCGGCGAACCCTACGACCGCACGGAGTTAGTCGCGGCGCATCCGGAGCTAGATTTCGGGAGGGTAGTTCGTGTGACCTGCTTGGAAACGGCGAATCGGTAGTAGTAGAAGTCAACGATCGCGGTCCCCATTCGGGAAAGCGAATCATCGACCTATTCCGTGCCGCCGCTCAAGAGATTGGACTCATCAATGACGGAGTCGGACTCGTTGAGCTCTTGATTATTTAATTGAGGATCCTTCAGCATGCAACTCGCAGATTGCGCTTTGCATTATTAACTTGGTCTCCGCGAGACGACTTCGCCAATCGAACCAAATCGCAAGAAACCACATCTGTTCGGATTACAATTGAGGAATTGAAGATCAGGCTAGCCCCCGACCTTTGAACACACTGCTCGAGGACATGCTAGTCAGCGGCTACGTACGGGAGGCGGAAGCCTATCTGAAGGCCCACCACGAAGATTACCCGGAAGCAACCGAATTGGCGGTAGGAAACAGTGAGCGATGCTCATTGGGGGCTACCAGGCTGCTGGGCAAATGGCTCCATTCGCGCTCTATATAATGAGCTCCAAGCATCCTCATCGATGTTTGGATACATGGATTTGCACCCTCTCTTTGGTGGGTGTGTTCTTTTTTCTCTACGAACTGCTGAAGCGTTCCAGCTATCTTGCGGAATCGATATATTTTAAGGGTTCGTACTCACTGTCAGCGTTTCTGGCAGGCGAGCAACGCACGTTCGAGATAGTGACCTTGATCGAAATACAGATTGAAATCGTAAAGTGCGAAAATCCAAATCAAGCGGATAGAATTGCGAATACGGGGCGAAAGAGTGCCGCCGCACCGGGCACTCGTAATTCAAGGTCAGTTCGACTTTCCGATAGGGTCTGGCCTCAAGGGACCAGTTGATGCGTTACTCTGCTAATAGTTGCACTCTATGGAGCTGCGTTTCTGCTCTTCCTGGCCCAAAGAAAGTTTCGCTCCGATTGCTTCGTGTTGGTTTGGGTATGCATGATTGCCGGGAGCTACTTTGTGTCAGGCTGGGCAAAACTTATGGGGGTCGGGCGGTGGAAGATCAAGTCGGCCTATTGGGAATCGCAGCCCACGCCCACGAATGGCTGTCAGGGTTGACGAATACGGAAATGATGAAAGTATTTGATAAATACTTACAACTAAACCCAATCATCATTGTTTGCATTTTGGCGTTCGAGCTCGGTTGCATCCTTATATTTTCCCACAGAGAGATATTGGTAGGCGTGTTCAGTGCTTTCTCTCTTTTTCACCTGTCAATTTTGTCCTATCAGGATTCTTCTTTTGGCAGTGGATGATCGTAGAGCTCAGTGTCGTAGAGCTCAGTGTCGTGGGGCTGTTTTCTTGGAGGATGAGGGAATCGATGCGTCCCATCTTCACGAAGGAGAATTTCGTTTTGCGTATCCTACTAGTGACAACGTGCAGTATTTGGGTG
>NZ_JARXHX010000030.1 GCF_031127835.1 Pelagicoccus sp. SDUM812002 | reverse complement strand
ATCTCAACAATGCAGGAGATCTTTCTTATTTGTAGAATTAGAAAATGGATACGTCGCCTCGTTGGTTATATTTGAAATTTCTATCTCTCCCCATCAGTAGTATTCTATGTAGTTTTGGTGCACATATCACTTCTGATGATATTTTCGGTTTTCAACGGTTAAGTGGGTAGAATATCCGGCTATGGTCGTGGATATGTGCGGTTCTGGGGTCATATGCACTTTTTCGGGTATTGGATATTTTGTCACAAGCGACTTTTGGGAGATTGTCGGATTGGGGTCTTGACACAAGGTAAAAATAAGTGGAAGTACGCGTTCGTTAATCTGTTTTGCGCTTAGACCTGTTACTCTAGGCGAAACCTCAGCCCCTTGTATGTTATGAAGAAGTCTGCCGGCGTTGCTCCGCAGTGGATGAATCGTGCTCGATCCGCTTGGAATTCAAAAGAAAACCCTCCTCCTAGCCGGCGCTGGACGGCCTATTGGATCAAGAGGTTTGTGGTCTATCTGGAGCGTCGCAACCGGGGCGAGTTGCCGGCGACAGCCCCTTCGATGGGGGTCGTTGGTTCGTTTTGCCGGTTCATTGGAGAGAGCTGGGAGATTGAGGAGTGGAAAGTGGAGCAGGCTAGGGTGTCGATCGAGTGGCTTGGCGAGGTGGCGGGATTTCAGGCGTCTGGTAGGAAGGACGGCGGGTCTGGATTGGAGGCGGGCTCTGGCGAGGCGAAGCGCTCGGAGTGGAATGAATCCAAGGTTCGTCTTGATTTGGGTGGGACGGTTGAGCGTAGGCCGGGTGTCGTGTCCACAGTCCCGAAGTTGCCGAGGCCGTGGCTGCTGGACAGTCGGTTGGCGGGTCGCTTTTCCAAGTGGCGGAAGTTGGTGGTGGCGGAATGCCGCAAGCGGGGGCACTCGATCCGCACGGAGAAGACTTACGAGCAGTGGTGCAAGCGGTTTTCGGACTGGTGGAGTGAGGTGGCGGTGGAGGAGGCCACGGCTCCTGAGGTAGGCGGGCTCGCTGGCGTGGTCGAGAGCGCGGTAGTGGGCTTCATGGACTACCTTGCGGTCGACAAGTGCGCTTCCGAGAACACGCAGAGGCAAGCCTTGAACGCGGTTTCGTTTTTGGTGACCAAGACCTTGGGGCTTGAGGCCTTGGACTTCTCGGAATTCGTGAGGGGGCGGAGGCGAAAGAACCTGCCGGTCGTTTTGAGCGTGGACGAGGTACAGCGACTGCTGCTGCAGATGAAGGGCGAAACGCGACTGGCCGCGGAGCTATTGTATGGCGGCGGACTTCGCCTGATGGAGGGGGTGAGGCTGCGTTTGAAGGACCTGGATTTCGAATACGGGACGATCTTGGTGCGCAATGGCAAAGGTGGGAAGGATAGGGTCGTGCCGCTTGGGAGGTCGCTGGTGCCTGCCTTGAAGCGGCAGGTTGAGTTCGTTCAGTCCCAGCATGCGAAGGACTTGAAGGACGGGTATGGCGACGTTTATTTGCCGCCGAATCTGGCGAAGAAGTGGCCGAAGGCGAGCACGGACGTGATCTGGCAATATTTGTTCCCAAGCAAGCGGATGCAGAAGGACCCGAGGAGCGATGCGGACCGCCGTCACCATATGACTGACCGGATGTTGAGGGAAGCGGTAAAGAAGGCGTCGCGGGATGCAGGTATCATGAAGCGGGTGACGCCGCATACCCTGCGACATTCGTTCGCGACGCATTTGTTGGAGAAGCACTACGACATTCGAACGGTGCAGGAGCTGATGGGGCACGCGTCGGTGGAAACGACGATGATCTACACGCATGTGATGAATCGGCCGGGCTTGCATGTGGTGAGCCCGGTGGACGATTTGGCACTGGGTAGCGGCGAGGCGGATGCAGGGGCGGCGTTCTGAGGGTGCCGGTGGCAGTCTTCTCTTGGTGTAAGGCGCTGAGAAGCTGGCGGGGTGGGTGATGGTGACCTGCAATATGGGAGCGAAGGGTGGATCATGCGGTGTTGACGACGTGATGGATCCTGAAGCGCGGACGGCGTGGAAGCGGTCCCTCCAGGGATGGGCTTGATTCGTGTCATTGTTGGGGTATAGCTGCGGCTATGAGTGCAAGTCCCGTTTCCTTTTCCCTGTCTGGCGACGCTTTGAATTGTGTTCGCTATGTCGGTAGTTTTCGTGAGTTGGTGGAAACGCCTTTCGAGGGAATGGTGAATGCGATCTGCTGGAAGCGGGAGTTAGTTGGCGACTTTGACGAGATCGTTTCTGTGATCGGCGAGTTGGACGAGATCACGACCCTCGAGGAGGACGATCTGCAGTCGCTGGATTTGAGCGAACCGGGAGCGGTGGCGCGAGACCGGTTGATCGAGGACTTGGCGTTGCTGCGCGGGGCGGGGCTAGAGCCGAGCTTGGATTGCATCCCGGGCTATCCGCGCAGCGCAGTGGAGGGGGCGGTGCCGGTGGACGTGTACGATTTCCACGCGGACAGCGCTACCGAGCCGATGGACACATACTTGTGCAGCTACACGGTGGCGTGCTCGGAGGGGGCGCGTAACGCGGACGTGCAGCGCTATGTCGACTTCCCACACGTTCGGGCGGCCGTGTTGGCGGAATATGGGGGCGAGGACGATGCGGGATTTCTGGAGTTTCTAAGGGAGCGTTTTTATGACTTGCACTACCGTATGCGGGCCGGGGCGAGTGCCTACTCGTTTGGATTTGGAAATATGTGGCGTATCGCCACTTTGTGTCCAGGCAGCCCAGTGCCGCCTTGTATCCATCGCGCCCCTACGACACGGCCAGGGGATCCGGCTAGGTTGCTTCTGATTAGCTGAAGCGAGGTGATGGTGGGTTTTGTATGGCGGCCGGTGCGATGGATCGGGCATTGCGGGCCGTGTGGAGTCCGTCCCTCCCGGGTTTGTTGGGGGCGGGGAAAGAAGCGGCTTTACGGCGAGAGCGTTTCTTACAAGTTCGAATCGTGAAATATATCCCCTGTCTTCCTTCGTTGTTACTTGCAATAGTCGGTTTTGGCGTCGCCCAGGCGGAGCCGATTTGGATCGCTGGAGCGGGTGGAGTCTATCGCAGCGAACTGGAAGACGAGAGTGGTCAGCTTTCGGAGCCGGACTTGGCTTGCGCGTTCGGATCGGGCAGCTTTTTGGCGATCCATCCGGAGTTGGACATCTTGTACTCCAGCTATAGGAATGACCAGGGCTTGGGTTACGCGTCCTTGCAAGCTGGTGGAGCTGAGGGCGAGTGGGAGGTGCAGAGCTTTCAGCTAGTCGAATCGGGGAATGCCCATTTGGCGGTGAGCGCTAACGGTCGTTTCTTGGCGGGGGCTCATTGGGGAGGGAGGTCGAACTACGTTTTCGAATTGGAGTCGGATGGCCGCATCTCGGGCCGTTTAATTCAGTTGGAGCAGTGGGGCAGTGGTCCGGCCCATTCGCAGGAGCAGTCGCGCCCGCACTGGGTGGCTTTTGCGGACGAGGACAAGCTGCTGCATTCGGTCGATCTCGGCTCGGACGAGATTTGGACCTACGCGGTGGGCGACTCGGTGGAGGCGATCTCGCTGGAGCACAGGGTCAAGTTTCCGCGCGGCACAGGGCCGCGGCACATGGCGTTGGACAGCGGCTCTGGATTGGCCTACGTGAGCGGAGAGCTGAACCTTGCGGTGAATACGTTCCACTATGATGCCCGAAGCGGACGCTTCAGCCCGCTGCAATACATCGCTACGGTCGAAGACGAGGCAGCGAGCGGGCGTAACAGTCTTTCGGAGATACAAGTCCACGAGAGTGGACGCTTTGTTTACACAGCGGTGCGGGGCTTGGATTTGATGGTGGCTTTTTCCGCGGATCCCGAAACGGGAATGTTGACGAAGGTGGAACAGCAGGGGGCTGGTGTGAAGTGGCCCAGGAATTTCACGATAAGCGATAGCGGCAAGTGGCTGATCGTGGCCGGCCAGCACTCGGACGAGCTACGGGTTTTCTCGATCGATCAAAATACTGGCGAGCTTGAGCCCACGGATTCGCGGATCGAGGTGAAGGCCCCAATGTGCGTGCGAGCGTGGGGACGCCTGTAGTTAATATGGCAATACAGCTGGAAGAATTCGCCAAACAGGTTTTGTTTGGCACGACCATGGAGGAGAAGCTGAGTTATCCGCGTGAGGAAATCGTGGATACGGTGCGTGGAGATGGAATCAAGACCCCCAAGAAACTCTCTCGTCCGCGGCACCTGGTCTTGCGCGAGAATGGGGTGAAGGCGAGCCATCCAAGCCAATCCAAGCTGGTTGACGAGAGGGAGCGCGGGCGGCTTCTGCATTTTTTCGGAAACCATGAATTGCTGGCGACTGAGCTGATGGCTCTAGCGATTCTGAAGTTTCCAGACGCCCCGGCCAGCTTCCGCAGGGGATTGCTGGAAACCTTGAAGGACGAACAGATGCATACGCAGCTCTACCTGCATCGCATGAAGCAGTGCGGCGTGGAATTTGGTGAGCTGCCTTTGAGCGACTATTTTTGGCGCAGCGTTTCTTCGATGGAGGATCCGCTCGACTACGTGACGCGGCTTTCGCTGACCTTTGAACAGGCGAATCTCGACTACTCCCGCGAGTACGGGAAGATCTTCGAGGCGGTGGGAGACGGAGCGACGGCAAGCATTCTCGACAAGATCTACCGCGACGAAATCGATCACGTTGGGTTCGGCCTCAAATGGTTTCGCCGCTGGAAAGCAGAAGGGAAGACGGACTGGGAAGCGTTTCGGGAGCGTTTGGCGTTTCCGCTTTCGCCAGCGCGGGCCAAGGGGAATCTCTTCAACAAGGAAGGGCGTAGCGAAGCAGGACTCGATACTTCGTTCATAAAAGACCTAGAAGTCTTCAGCCAGTCGAGAGGGCGAACTCCTCATGTGTATTGGTTTAATCCTGACGCGGAGCGATTCGCGGCCCTGGACGCTACGGACGGGTTTGAGATCGGTGGGTCTGTAGTGCAGGATGACTTAGCTTTCTTGCCCGCCTACTTATCGAAGCGGGACGACGTGCTGCTGATACAGGAGCAGCCGTCGGCGGGATTCCTGAAGTCGCTCAAAGCTGCGGGTATCGATTTGCCGGAGATCTTTTGCTTCGGGAAGCCAGAGTCGAGGAAGGCTCCAGCGTTGGATCGGAAGCTAGGCGGGCTACGTCCCTGGGCGTGGACGCCGGATAGCGTGCGCTTTCTATCCGATATATTCTCTCAAGTCACGCGTCCAGAAAAAGAGGATACGCTCTGGAATGCGAAAATCAGAGAGCTCCATTCGAAGGTTTGGGCAGCTCGCTGGGCTGCGGATTTCTTGGAAAGCGATGCTGATAGGGAGTGGATTGGAGAGCGGTCGATCTTTGGCATATCGGCCTCGAATCATGACGAAGTTGCTTCCTTACGAGCGCGAATCGCGGAGCGGGGATACGAGTCTATAGCGTTGAAGGCGCCGTTTGGCACGGCGGCTAACGGGATGCGTCGATTGGCGAAGGATGAGGAAATCGGGACGCCGCTGAAGTCCTGGATGGAAAAGGTTTGGGCTGAGCAAGGAGCAGTGGTGGTGGAGCCGTGGCTGGAGCGCGTATTCGATTTTTCGGTGCAGTTGGAGATGCGTGAGGAGGGCCTCCGGGTGGTGGGCTATACACGATTGGTGAATAATGTCCGAGGGCAGTTTCGCGGAATCGTGACGAATGGGTTTTGCCAAGGCTTGGAACCGGAGGTCGTGAAGTTTATCATGCAGCGAGTGGAGGGTAGGCCACGGCTGTATCAATGGTACGAGGATGTCTTGCTTCCCGAGTTGGGGGCACGGCTCTCGGCGGTGGGATATAAGGGACCGCTGGGTATCGATGCGTTTATTTATAGAGATTGGGAAGGTATGTTGCAACTGAAGCCTGTAGTGGAAATCAACCTACGCTACACGATGGGGCGGGTTGCGTGGGAGCTCGGTAAACGAAACGCGGCAACGTCGCTCGGCTTTTTCGAAGTGGTCACCAAAGCGCAGGCGAAAAAACGAGGTGCGGCCGACTTGACGGGGCTGAGCGATGGGTACGCCCAAGGTTTTCCGCTTAGGCTGTCCGAGGAAAAGAAGCCGCGAATCGAGTCGGGCACATTGTCTTTGAACGACGCGCGACAAGCGCGGCATTTTCTGGCTCTCTATCATGTTCGCCGGTCGTTTGTGGAGCTGCCACTGTGATGGAGGCGCTGCGAGATATTTGGGATTGGCTGGTGGCCGCTTTCGACGAGGACCAGGTTTTGGTGATGTGGCTGGTGGTGATAAGCGTGGCCACCTTCGTCGGCTCTTTGATCGCGGTGCCTATTGCCGTGGTGAAGATGGAGGCTGACTTTTTCGTGCGGAAGCAAGGAGGAGTGATACCGCGGACGCCGTGGCGTTTGGCTCGTCGGATCGCCAAGAATGGGCTTGGCGGGTTGATGCTTTTGGCAGGAATCGCGATGCTGGTATTACCCGGACAGGGCTTGCTGACTATCGCTTTGGGCGTGGGTTTGCTCGACTTTCCGGGAAAGAGGCGGCTGCAATTGCGCATCGTCACGACCGGAAATGTGAAGCGTTCCATAAACTGGATACGAAAGAAGGCGGATAAGCCGCCATTGGAATTGCCGGGTTGATCCTGCAGGGCGGACGGCGTGGAAGCCGTCCCTCCAGAGCGGTTTAGCCGCTTTTGCCGTCGAGGTATTTCCACGCGCCTTTGTAGCGCTTGAAGCGGGAGAGCTCGTGCATTTCGAAGGGTTCGCCGTTGGAGAAGTATTCGGCGATGAATTCGACCTTGCCGGTTTTGTCGTCTTTGCCGCCGCGGGTGGTGTTGACGATGGTGAGGAAGCTCCAGTTCACGTCGTTGATGCTTTCGTAGAGTTCCTTCTTGAGATTTGAGTCGCGAGTGTCGGGGTGGGTGGTTTCGAAGAGGTAGTCCGGCTTGCGGAAGAAGTAGGCGCTGTAGCGCGAGCGCATGAGCTGCTCGGCGGTTTCGGGCTTGGCTTTGCCGGTGTGAAACGGCTGGCAGCAGATGTTGTAGTTGAGCTCGCTCTTGCAGGGGCAGAGGGAAGCTTCTCTGGCAGTAGGTGGGCGCGGGGTTTCTTCGGTCATTTCAAATAGGAGATGGAGGGGCTTTTCGGGAATGTGAAGCACTAAGCTGCCTCAGCTTATCTTTGCTTAGGCCCAGAAGAACGCGATGAGCAGGACAAGGGAAACGCCTGCTGCGAGCATGAGAAAGAATACTGGTTCGAGGAATATAGCGGCGAAGACGGCCTTAATCCAAGTCAGGCCGAAGATACGTTTGAGGGCAAATACAGGATACAGCTGAATCCACCAAATGAATACGGCCCAGAATATACTACCGACACTGGGAGAAGCGAAGGATATCAAGTCTGAAAGGACTCCGACCAAGAAGACCCAAAGCAGCAGGAAGGTCTGCAGGTGCATCGATATGATGATGTGCTCGAGGTAGACGAATCCGCGTTTGCGAAAAACCAAACGGGTGGCGAGGGCAAGGGTGGGGACGCCGAGCAGGAAAACGCGCGGCAGCCAGGTATTGAAGGCGCTGAGGAAGGCTTCGGGACTTTCGAACTTCTCCTGCATCTTCGATGCGAGGACGACGCCGTTCGATCCGTTGGATATCTGCTGTTCTGCAATGGGAGCGACTTCGGAACTTGCGGTAGGAGGCGCTACGAGGTCGGCGTCCTGCTGGGAGCTAAACCAGAGAAAAAACAGGAGCGAGGCGAATAGGTAAAGCCGAAGCGGCGGCATCTGGCTGGCTCGCTTACCTGCTAGGAAGGCTATGGTCATGCTTCCCGGCCGGAAGAGAAGCTGGATGATGCCTCGAGGGATCTTGCCGTCGATATTGAGGAAAGACGAGGTATACTCGCCGATGAGGCCGCGCCAGTCCCTCTTGAAGTCGAGGTCGCGCTGGCCGCAGCTAGGGCAATATTCCGAGTGGATGTCGGTGCCGCAGTTGAGGCAGCGCTTGGAATGGGAATCGGGTATCACGGGCAAGGGGAAGGATGCGGGAGGTTGGTGAGCCCCCTTGCTATTGTGAAGAGCTAAATCTCCATGGCCGGTGCCTCTATGCTTTTAATCCTCCTCGAAGAGTCGATCGAAGGTGTGGCGGAAGCGACCTTTGCGGAGCTCGACCTGGCTGTAGCTGGGCGTTTCTCCGGGGAAGAACTGGAGGGTAACGTCTTTTTGGGTGGAGACGAAAAAGAGGTCACCCGCAGGCAGGTACTCGATGGGTTCGTCGTCGCCTTCCTGCCAGAAGTAGGCACCGTCTTTCGCGAAGAAACGCTTGTTGCGGTGCCCGTCGTCGCCGTAGCGACCGAAAAAAGGCGTGAAGGTTTCGGGGTCGAAGGCTTCGACCGGTTCGAGGACGACAAATGGGTCGCGGGCATAGTCCTTGTTTTCAGCCTTTTGGATTCGGGTGGCCTCGATGCCACGTTCCGTCTTGTCGCTCCCGAGGATTTTGCCGCGCGGCATTTGGGACTCCATGTACTTGCCGGCGAGCAGTTCGATGTCGCCCTCGTTGAAGGCAGCTTCGTTAGCCGAGAGGACCGACCAATAGAGTACGCCTTTGCGCACGCCTTCGACGGCGTCTTTGATCAGGGGCTTGAAGGTGGCTATGGCAGCGCGTGCCAGCATGCGTTTGACGGGGCCGAGGTCCCCGGCTTCGAAGGCGAGTGGAAGGACCTCCTTGAGCACCTTGTTGAGGGTGTTCTTGGGCGGCAGGTAGAAGACCCAGCGAAATTCGTCGAAGTCTTGCTGCCTCAGTTCGTCGGCGGTGATTTCTGCGAGGCGGAGGTCGAATCGCTCGGGATCGAAATCGAGCTCCCAGGCGACCAGGTAAAGCTGCGCGGCCATGGGCGGCATGGGCATGGGAAAGGCATCGATGAGTTGATTGATATCGACTGGCAGTTCCTCGCCATCGTCGTCGTTCTCCATGTCGAAGTTGATCTTTTCACGCCACTCCCCAATTGATTTTTCTAGCTCGTCGGCGATCTGTCGGAGTTCGGCGGGAGCTTCCTCGCGTTTGGCTTTGGCCATGAAGTTCTCCAAAAGCTTAATGGGGTGCGGCTCGCCGGACTTGCCCATGATCACTAAGCCGGGGCCGGGTGACTTTTCGAGTGTGTCGTAGGCGACTTCTATGACCTTATGGGCAAAGCGAGTCGCGTAGCTGCGGTCTCCACCAGATCGGGCGAAGACGGTGATGGGGATTTCCTGTCCCACGATTTGGATGGGCTCGAGCTCGTAGAAGTCCTCGAAATCGAGGTCCTTGTTGCTCGGCCTCGCGAGTGAGAGCTGAGAGATTGCGACGGCGGCAAGGGCGAGGCAGGCGGAGAGGCGGTTGGATAATCGGTACATAGTGAACGTCTGTCTCGCGATAGTACCCGCGAACCTTGCCTCGGGTTGCTGCAAATTAAAGGAAAAATCGGCTCTTGTGTGCGAGTAGCTTTCGCTAGCACAAGTCTCGAAACCCTTCGACTTGCTTGCGGGAAGCTCGCTTTTTAGTAGGAGTTTAAGAACACCCATGAAAACAGTTAAGCTTGGCAAGAGTTCCCTCCACTCAACACCGCTGGTATACGGTTGTATGCGTATCTCGGGCGACAATTCTCCCGAATCGCGGCAGCGGGGAAAGGACGCAATCCTCGCGGCCCACGAGGCGGGTTATAACCACTTCGACCATGCAGACATTTATGGCGGGGGACACTGCGAAGAGCTGTTCGCCGAGGCGATGAGCGACTACGCCATCACCCGGGAGTGCGTCTTGATCACCAGCAAGTGCGGGGTCCGCTTCAAGGATACGCCCAGCGAAGGCCTGCCCGCGCGCTACGATTTTTCCAAACAGTATATCCTCGATAGCGTCGAAGGATCTTTGCGCCGCTTGAAGACGGACTATCTCGACCTGTTTCTACTGCATCGTCCCGACTATCTGTTCAATCCGGACGAAACTGCGGAAGCACTGCAGGATTTGGTAGACTCCGGAAAGGTCCGGCATTGCGGGGTGAGCAATTTCAAGCCCTCCCAGTACCGTTTGCTGCAATCTCGCTGCTCGATGCCGTTGATCGTGAATCAGGTAGAGGTAAATATCCATAATGTGGATGCACTGCTCGACGGAACCCTGGACCAATGCCAGGAGCTCGGCGTCACGCCGCAAGCCTGGTGTCCGATCGGAGGGGTCGCTTATCCTGCTTGGGGGAACACCTTTACGCAAGAGGATGAAGCTCGGATCAAGGTCGAGCTGGACCGCCAGGCCGAGAAGTACAGTGTGGAGAACTGGGTTGTCATGTTGGCTTGGATACTCAAGCATCCAGCTGGAATTTTACCCATCGTCGGCTCGACTACGCCAGAGCGCATACGAACGGCCAAGAAGTCATTGGAAATCAATTACGAGCACGAGGATTGGTATCGGCTTTTCGAAGCGAGAAACGGGGTGCAGGTACCTTGAGGCGCTCGTAGCGTTTGATCCTGCAGCGTGGTCGCCGGCTGTAGCTGCGCGCTACCTTTTGGGCAGCGCGTGTTTTCGATTGCCAAGGCTCTTTCGGCCGAGCAGTTCCTTGCCGTGGACTTTTACTTCGAAACCTACGCCGAATTAGGCCTTCAACGACTTATGGTATCCGACCAGCCCCGTACGGATGCCTTTGCTGCTGCCATCAAGGAGGCGATCAAGGGAGGAGAGACGGTGATTGACGTGGGAACGGGCTCCGGCTTGCTCGCCATGCTGGCCGCCAACGCGGGGGCGAAGAAGGTCTACGCATTGGACCAATCCACGGTGGCAGCGGCTGCCCGGTAGACCGTCGAGCGGAATGGCATGGCAGGCAAGATCGATGTGGTAAATGCCAACGCTTCCAATTTCGATGTGGTGGAACCGGTAGACCTCATTGTCAGCGAGTGGCTCGGGCATTTCGGCTTTGCCGAGACGATGCTCGACGACGTGATCAATTGCCGAGACGCGAATTTGAAGGACGGCGGTCGAATGCTGCCCTCGGGAGTGGAGCTGATGATGGCTCCGGTGGATTCCAAGGTGCTCTACGAAATAGAGGGTCCCGGTTTCTGGAAGGACAAGGTCCACGGCATCGACTTTTCCCACCTCGAGCGCCGCGAGCTGCAGCAAGCCCTCGCGATCAAGACGGAAATCCCCGCGGCAGATATCGTCGCCGAGCCGCAAGGCCTTGTGAAGCTCGACCTCGCCAAGGCTGCCAAGGACGACGTTTGGCAACATGGAAAGCTACGCTTCAAAATTGATCGGGACGGGAAGATAAACGGCTTTGCAGGCTGGTTCGTTGCCGAACTGACGCCGTCAGTTATTTTGGATACTAGCCCCTTCCAAGCGACCACGCATTGGATGCAAACCTACTTCGCCATCGCCCCGATCCCAGTGAAGGCAGGTGACGAGTTGGAGCTGAGCTATGACTTGACGCGCCATCCGATCGAGCCGAGAAGCCTCATGATGAACTTGACGATCGGAGACACGAGCTACGGTTTTACGGTCGGTTAATGTAGGCTTAGGGAGTTAGAGGCAACTTTGGAGTGGTCGGCCGCAGAAGGCCTTTCAGCAAGCGACGAGGGCGACTAGGAAATCTCCTTCATCCCATTAGCCTAGCTACAATCGCACGAATAGATGGTGTTCGCGGTGGATATGGTTCGGTATCGGGCTTAATTGAAGACAAGACGATCGCCAGTTTAATTGAGGCGATTCGACCGACCGGTAGGCCGCGCCGTCTTGGCTCTCGAAGAGGCCCAAGCGAAGGCGGAGTTGCAAACCGTTTTTCGAATAGGATCTTTGGAAAAGAAATCTCTGCTCCGGTCCTCTGGTAAAAACCCCAAACCTCCAAAGCTATGCTAAAAGAGAGAGTTGTTGAGAAGGTCTGCAATGCGGTGCATCGCGAAGTGACGCTAGAGCTTGCGTGCAATGAAAACGATATCACCGGATATGAGTCTGCGAGCATGATGAAGTCTTGCGATTCCTGCAGCCAATGCGGTGTGAAGACCGAGAGCGGCTACCACTGGGAACGCTGCGTTTTCTACGGCCGGGCGCTGTAGATCTGCTCCGATCCAAGTCCAGCGGTCGCTTGGCTCGGTTTGTCTGCAGGGAGGCGCTTGGCTCAATGTGAGCGAAGGCGGAGCCATCCGGTGCTGGACAAAGTGGTCTGGAGCCAGATAGATCCTTCGATCGATTCATGAACGAAGGATTCAAGAGAGAGCTTTGTCGATCGCTAGGAGCAACTGGGGCGCAGGAGCTGGAGACAATCCAGAGTCTGTGGAGCGGTTACGGAAAAATTGCTCGTTACGGCCTAGAAGGGGCAACCGCAGAAAGTGTAGTTGTAAAGTTGGTACGAGCACCGACGGAGAGGGATCATCCTCGCGGGTGGAACTCAGACTTCTCGCATCGGAGGAAGATCCGCTCCTACGAGGTAGAAACCGCATGGTACGAAGCCTTCGCCGGCCAGTGCGACTCGTTTTGCCGCGTGCCGGCCTGCCACGCCAGTGCCGCTGGAGATGGAGAGTTGATGCTCGTTCTGGAGGACCTCGATGCGGCAGGTTATTCCCAAAGGCGGAGTCGCGCTTCGTTAGCGGACATGAAGCATTGCCTTTCTTGGTTGGCGAGCTTTCACGCTCGGTTTTTGGGAGTAGAAGCGGAAGGGCTCTGGCCGAAAGGGACTTATTGGCACCTTGAAACGCGTCCGGACGAGTTGGAAGCGCTCGACGACCTTCCGCTGAAGGATGCGGCGGAGCGTATCGACAAGGAGCTCGATGCCTGCCAATTCAAGACGATCGTGCATGGAGACGCGAAACTGGCGAATTTCTGTTTCGACGATGCTGCGCAAAAGGTGGCCGCGGTTGACTTCCAATATGTCGGAGGCGGTTGTGGAATGAAGGACGTCGCTTACTTTATCGGTAGTTGCCTGAATGATACAGAGTGCGAACGAATGGATTCGACCTTGCTCGACTGGTACTTTGGCGAGCTGCGAACGGCGCTTGAGCGGTGCGGAAGTCGAGTGGATGGCAAGCAAGTCGTGCGAGAGTGGAGAGCTCTTTACGCAGTCGCTTGGACGGACTTCCACCGTTTCCTGAAGGGATGGAGCCCAGGCCATTGGAAAGTGCATAGCTACAGCGAGCGTTTGTCGCGGGAAGTCGTTGAAAGGCTGGGGCAGTGAATCTCTCCGCTCGAGACCTGAAAGGGCTACGCGACTTGTCTATGAATGCCGCAAGGGAAGCGGGGCGAATTGTGCAAGATGCAGCAGGGCGGGGGCTGCGCGTCGAGCGCAAGCGGGCAGGAGAGTCGCTGGCATCGCAGGTCGTGACCGAAGTGGATCGTCTGGCGGAAGACTGTATTTTGGAGGTCCTTGGCCCATCGATTCGCGAATTCGGTTTCGGCGTGCTCACGGAGGAGCGAAAGGACGATGGAAGCCGTTTCGCGGCGCCGGCCTTTTGGTGTATCGATCCCTTGGACGGAACCTTGCCCTTTGCGGAAGGGGTTGCGGGATACGCCGTTTCAATAGCCTTGGTGACGAAAGGTGGAGCTCCTTTGCTGGGAGCGGTTTTCGACCCGCTCCGGGAAACGCTCTTCGATGCGATCCGTGGTCTAGGAGCCCGAATTGACGGGACCGCTTACCGGCTACCCGAAATTGAAGAACGAGCCACTGCGCTCCCGGTCTTCAGCGACAGAAGTTCACTCGACGATCCGCGGTACGGCGAGGTGCTGGCGTCCCTAGAGAAAGCCTTTGGAGAAGTCTTGAACACGACGGGATACGGTGCTGCCCTCAACGCGTGCTCCATCCTGGAGCGAGGCGGAGGCTGTTATTTCAAGCTGCCGAAGCAAAAGGTAGGAGGCGGTAGCGTGTGGGATTTTGCGGCATCCTCGTGCATTTTCCGCGAAGCGGGCGGCGTGGCCAGCGACGTGTTTGGAGAGGATCTGGCGCTGAATCCGAGAGGTTCCCTCTTTATGAACGGAAGAGGAGTTCTATTTGCCAGTGATCCGGCGGTCGCCCGCTGGATATGTAAAAACTGCACTAATAGACTAGATCTTAGAGATTAGTACCTACGCAATCTGGGGTAGCTGATTCGAATGTATTGACTGAGCTCTCGCAGCTGCCGCATCTTCCACGAGTGCAGAACGGTTCCCTTCCAACAGGTGCGAGCGAAACTCCGCTGAGATCGGAGGGCGAAGCTTCACCACGTGTATTAATCGTGGAGGATACCGAGTCCAATTTGTTGATAGCGAAGGCGATTTTGAAGAAGTGTGGCGCAGTTCATTTGGATACGGCCGCGAATGGCTTGGTCGCGTTGGACCTGCTCAAACGAAACCATTATGACATCGTGTATATGGACTGCATGATGCCGGAGATGGATGGATACGAAGCCACTCGGAAGATACGTGGTGGCACGACTGGTGTAGAAAACATGACCGTCCCGATTATCGCCTTAACCGCTAATGCCATTTTGGGTGATCGTGAGGAATGCTTGAAGGCCGGAATGAGCGACTACTTGAGCAAACCGCTCAGGCCCACTTTGCTCTGCGCGTCGCTAAAGCATTGGGCGGGAAGCAGGCATAGCTAGGGCTGGCACAAAGCGTTGGTTTTCTACGAACGCATTTGTGGTGCGGTAGCGTGCACAAAAAAGCGCGAAGCGGTTTCCCGGCTTCGCGCATATGTTTTAAAGGATACGTGCTGTTCCTAACGGCTCGCCCGTTTGCGCAGAGTCGCGTTGAGGATGCGCTTGCGCAGACGGAGGTTGTGTGGCGTCGCTTCTACGAATTCGTCGTTAGCGATGTACTCGATGGAACGCTCGAGGGAGAAGGTGATCGGTGGGCTGAGCTGGATGCCCTTGCCGTCGCCTGACGAACGGAAGTTGGTGAGCTGCTTGGCGGTGGTCGGGTTGACCGGGATTTCGCCTTGGCGTGGGTTTTCACCCACGATCATGCCTTCGTAGACTTCCACGCCGGCGCCAACGAAGAGCTTGCCGCGGTCTTCGAGAGCGGAAAGCGAGTAGGCGGTAGTCTTGCCGTTGGCCATGGAGACGAGGGTGCCACCTTTGCGGGTGCTGATTTCGCCAGCCATCGGGCGGTACTCGAGGAAGAGGTGGGACATGATGCCGTGACCGCTGGTGGCGTTCACGAGGTCGATTTCGAAACCGATGATGCCGCGTGTCGGGATTTCCATCTCGAGGAAAACAATGCCGTTGCGGGTTTCCATGTTGGTCATGATGCCCTTGCGGTTGTTTAGGTTTTCCATGATGCCGCCCATGCAGTCCTCGGGAAGCTCGATCCAGAGCGTTTCGAATGGCTCGCAGGTCTTGCCGTCGATTTGCTGCGTGATAACGCTGGGACGAGAGACGAGGACCTCGAAACCTTCGCGGCGCATGGTTTCGACGAGAACGGCGATCTGCATGGCACCGCGAGCGGAAACGTTGAAAATGCCGGAAGTCTCGCCGTCTTCGACTTGGATGGAGACGTTGGTCTTCATCTCGCGCATGAGGCGTTCGCGGATTTGGCGCGAGGTGACGAGCTTGCCGTCGCGGCCAGCCAGAGGACCGTCGTTGACCGCGAACTGCATCATGATTGTCGGCGGGTCGATTTCCATGAAAGGCAAGGCTTCCTGGGACTCCGTCTTGCAAAGGGTTTCGCCGATATCGACTTCTTCGAAGCCAGCGATGCCGACGATGGTACCCGCTTCGCCTTCGACGGATTCTGATGATCCCATGCCGCTGTATTCGAATACCTTGGTCACCTTGAGGCGCTCGCGTTTGCCGTCTTGCTTGACGCGGTAGATGGTGTCGCCCTTGGCGACCTTGCCGCTGAGGATCTTACCGATCGCGACGCGGCCGACGTAGTCGTCCCAGTCGATGTTGGAAATGAGCATCTTAAATTCGCCCTCGGTGTCCGCTTCAGGAGCGGGGATTTCCGAAAGGATGGTTTCGAAGAGCGGCGTCATATCGATGCGTTCGTCTTCGATCTGGCGGACTGCGAAGCCGTTCTTGGCCGAACCGTAGATGAAAGGAGCGTTGAACTGTTCTTCGTCGGCATCGAGGGCGAGGAAGAGTTCGAGGACTAGATCGTGCACGCGCTCGGGATCCGCGTTTTCCCGGTCGAGCTTGTTGATTACCACGATAGGCTTGAGACCGTGGCTGAGGGCCTTGCGAAGCACGAAACGAGTCTGCGCTTGAGGACCGTCCTTAGCGTCGACGAGTAGGAGTACGCCGTCGACCATCTTCATGACGCGCTCTACCTCGCCGCCGAAGTCGGCGTGTCCTGGGGTGTCGACGATATTGATGGTCTTGCCCTTCCAATGCACGGAGGTGTTCTTGGCCTTGATGGTGATGCCCTTCTCTCGCTCGAGGTCCATGGAGTCCATGGCGCGCTCGGCAACGGCCTGGTTTTCGCGGTACACGCCGCCCTCCTGCATGAGCCGGTCGACGAGGGTGGTTTTCCCGTGGTCAACGTGGGCGATGATGGCGATATTGCGAATGTCGTCGTTGCGTTTCATGGTGCTCCTAGGTGCAAAAAGTGGGGACTTGTGGAGAGGGAAATGCCCTTTGGCAAGGCTGGAAGCTCGTTGCCCGCCTATAATAATGTAATGCACTAAGCGTTTTTCTCGTGGAAGCAGGGATGTTTTACGTGGGAGTGGCCTTTTCAGGGGGTTGTAAATTCGCTTGAGAGTGTCGCCGCTTCGGTGTCTCATTTTCGAGGAATGCCCCTTGAATCTTCCTCTCCGAAGGAGCCCGAGCCCGTCAACGTTCGGGCTCGTATGCACAGGTCCGAAACGTCTGGTCGTTGGTTCGCGGTGCTGTATCGGGCGATCGGCCTGGGAGGCATCGGTTTTTGCTATTGGTTCTTTGCGCAGGTCTACGTGCCGGGAGAGAAAGCGAAAACCCACCTTGCGGAGAACCAGGCCTACGCTCGCCAGTTAAGGGGGGCGGTTGGATCGTTGGGAGAATGGTCCACGCAGGAAAGCTTCGATGCGGTGAGGGCTCAGCTGCTGAAGTTCGACGAGAGGGAGGATGCGGAACTGGTCGTGCGGACGCAGCTTTGGAACCAATTCAGCGAAGCTTACGGGCCGCGGGCAGAGCGTATGCGAAAGTTTGATTCCTTAATGCGGGAGATCCGCGATTTCTCCTTGGACTCCAACAAGGAAAGCCTGCTCGCCATGCAAGAAAGAATGCGGCTCGCCTCCGGGCGATTCGAGAAGCCGCTCATGCAGCAGCTCGAGACTGCATGGGGCCCGAAGCGCGATGAAATCGCAGATCTTCTCGGTTTGTTCGGAACGAGCGGAACGGGCGCGCTTGAGGTCCGCTCGGTCCCTTCGGGAGCGCGGCTCTTCCTGAATGACCGAGAGGTGGGAAAAACGCCGCTGACGGCGGACGGTATCAAAGCAGGAAACCTGCAGCTTGGACTGAAACACGCAAAGTATTACGATTACAACTACTCCATCAAAATAGAGGAGTATGGAATTCTCAGTCTCACTGACTTAGAAATGAAGCCGAGGAAGGGTGGAGTGGAGATTACGGTGGTGGGCGGCAATTCCAGTGACGAGATTAAGGTGGAGCTCATCTGCGTGCGGGAGGACGGCGAAACGTTCGATTACGTCAACAGCTTTGAAGGTGTCTACGTTTCCGTTCCGAAACTGATTATTGGGTCCTACGATGTGGTGGTGTACGTCAATGGTCGGCTCAGGCAGAGTACCAAGCTAGAAGTGATCGAAGGAAGTGTTTCCAGGTGGACCGCACGCCTGTGAGCACGCTGCGAAAAGCTCACGGGGACTCAATTTTGCGCGCGGTCGCTTCAGTTCATAATTATCACTGAGGATAATAAAACGGAAAAATATTATTGCAGAGAAAATTGTTGCTTGTTCTACTTCCGAGCATGTCAAGCGACACCTTACCCGCAGCGACGGCTGTTCCAGCCTTCAATTTCGCTATCCTGAGGGATATCCGCAAGCGAGCGGACCTGACGCTCAGCGCCTTGTCGGAGAAGAGTGGCGTGTCGGTAGCGGTCATTTCCAAGCTTGAGAGAAATCAAACGCAGGCTGAGGTCGGTACCTTGCATAAGATTGGTAAGGTATTTGGCATGCGGGCGACAGATTTGCTGTCCTTGGCGGAGGCGCCGATTTCCAACAAGAAAAGTTCCGTTAGCTACAAGTCGGGAGACTTCGACTTGGAGGCTATTCGCTATGGAAACGCCGACTGCATTTACGCAACGGCGGTCGCAGGTTCGCACATCTCCAAGCCTGAGATCCACCATGATGACCATGAGATTTGCTGGATACTGAAAGGCCGAGTGCGACTTGATTTGCCTAAAGAAAGCCACGAGCTCGAAGCTGGGCAAAGCATCCAATTCGATGCGATCCAGGAGCATAGCTACGAGGCTTTGGAAGATTGCCAAGTGGTGATCGTGCACATCCGCAAGGACAAGCGGTACTAGAATTTCAGGATTAGATAACTATGAGCTTCGATAAACTCTGTCTCCACACGATAACTACAAAACCTTGGGACTTGCAGACTGCAGTCCAAAAGTATTCTGCTGCAGGAATCGGTGGCGTATCCATTTGGCGAGATGCGGCCCAAGCGTTTTCAGGCGGACTGAAGGCGGCCGGAGATATGACGCGTTCCGAGGGCTTGGACATCGTCTCCTATGTTCGTGGAGGCTTTTTTACTGGCTTGGACTTGGCTTCTCGCCATGCCGCCATAGACGAGAACAAGAAGCTCATAGACGAAGCTGCTGAATTGGGGGCTCCTTTGATTGTTCTCGTTTGCGGAGCCACTCCCGGCCAATCGCTTTTCACGTCTCGGGAACAGATCGCGGACGGGCTGGCTGCAGTGATGCCCCACGCGGAAGCTGCCGGGGTAAAGCTCGGCATCGAGCCGCTCCACCCGATGTATGCGGACAGTCGTAGCGCGGTTTCAACGATGGCTCAATCGAACGCTCTTTGCGATATCGTAGCTCACAAGAGCCTCGGAATCACCGTCGACGTTTTCCACTTGTGGTGGGACGATGCTCTCGAGGCCCAGATCAAGCTAACCGGCGAGAAAGGGCGTCTCTTCTCCTTCCACATTTGCGACTGGAAGAACAATCCGGAAGACATGCTCAACGACCGAGGCCTGATGGGGGAAGGGGTGATCGATATTCCAAAAATCCGCAATTGGGTCCAAGAAGCCGGTTTCGACGGGTACGACGAAGTTGAAATCTTTTCGAACCGCTACTGGGCCATGGATCAGGACGAGTACCTCGAGAAAATCAAACAAGCATTTATAGACACGAAGTAAGACCCCCCGCTCTGTAGTCAAAGAGTTGGTACAAAAAAGTTATAGATCATGAAAGTACATAAGATTGGCATCATCATGAACGGCGTAACCGGCCGTATGGGAAAGAATCAGCATCTCCTGCGTTCGATCGTAGAGATTATAAAGCAAGGCGGCGTACATGTCAGCCCAACTGAATTTATCATGCCGGACCCGATTTTGGTAGGCCGCAACGAAGTTAAGCTCAAAGAGCTCTGTCAAATGACAGGTATCGAAAAGTGGACTACAGACCTAGACAGCGTCATGTCTGATCCTGATTTTCCGATCTACTTCGACGCTCAAACTACCCTGCGTCGTGCCGATGCAGTCAAGGCCGCTGCCACTGCAGGCAAGCACGTCTATTGCGAAAAGCCGACAGCTATTGATACGGAAACTGCGCTCGAGCTTTTCAATTTTTGCGAAGAAAAGGGAGTCAAGAATGGTGTCGTTCAAGATAAGCTATGGTTGCCAGGGCTCGTTAAGCTGCAGCGCGCGATCAAGAAGGGCTATCTCGGACGCATCGTATCAGTGACAGGAGATTTTGGATACTGGGTTTTCGAGGGCGATACCGTGCCTGCTCAACGGCCTTCTTGGAACTACCGCAAGGAAGATGGCGGGGGGATGATCATCGATATGCTCTGCCATTGGCGCTACGTGCTCGATAACATTTTCGGGCCGGTTAAGTCGGTACAGTGCCGGGGGGCCACCCACATCAAGGAGCGTGTAGACGAGCAAGGAAACATCTACAAATGCACTGCGGATGACGCGGCTTACGCCATGTTCGAGATCGACGGTCCTGACGGAGAAATCATTGTGAACTTCAATTCTTCTTGGGTGACCCGCGTTCGTCGCGACGACTTGCTTACGTTGCACGTTGATGGCGAGAAGGGTTCTGCTGTAGCGGGACTTCGCGACTGCTACATCCAGCACTATAGCAACACGCCGAAGCCGACCTGGAATCCAGATATCGAGCAGCCGATCGATTTTTACGAAGATTGGTCGAAGGTGCCTGACCAAGAAGTTTACGACAACGCCTTCAAGGTGCAGTGGGAGATGTTCTTGAAACACGTCGTGCTCGACGAGCCGTTCCGTTGGACGCTGCTCGAGGGAGCGAAAGGCGTGCAGCTCGCAGAGCTCGGTATCAAGAGCTGGGAAGAGCGCAAGTGGCTAGATCTCGAGGATCTCGGCTAAGAATTTGCGATAATGAAGAGTCATGGTAGGCGCGGGGAGCTACAGCGAGCCGCGCCTACCTAGCATAAAGGAAAGGAAGCTTTAGATATGAAGAAGACAGCTTTGGTAACAGGTGGGTCACGAGGAATTGGATACGGCGTAGCTCTCGCTCTCGCGAAAGAAGGATGGAATTTGGTCATAAACGGGATGCGTCCCGAGGAAGGTGTGAGCGAACCACTCGAGTCACTTCGCGCGGAAGGCGTTGAAGTCGCCTACGCTCGTGGCGACATAGGAAGTGCCGAAGGTCGGACCGCTATCCTGGAAGTTGCTCGCAAGGCGGCTGGTGGCTCTTTGAATCTTCTGGTCAACAACGCGGGTGTGGCCCCGAAGCAGCGTCTCGACATCTTGGAGACAACCGAAGAGAGCTACGACTTCGTCGTCGATACAAACCTCAAGGGAGCGTTTTTTCTGACGCAAGCCGTAGCCAACGACATGGTGGCAGCCAAGGAGAAGGACGAAGCCTTTTCCGGCTCGATTGTGAATGTATCGTCTATCTCAGCGACTGTAATCTCAGTTAACCGTGGTGAATACTGTATCGCAAAAGCTGGCTTGAGCATGGTGACCTCTCTCTTCGCAGCTCGGCTCGGCGAGTTTGGAATTCCGGTTTACGAAGTGCGGCCCGGCGTAACAAAGACGGATATGACCTCTGGCGTAACCGAGAAGTACGACAAGTTGATTGAGGACGGTCTTTGCGTGACCAAGCGTTGGGGCTTTCCTGACGATATCGGGAAAGCTGTTTCCAGCCTCGCTCGAGGCGACTTCCCGTACTCGACCGGTCAAGTCATCATGATCGACGGCGGCCTCACGCTCCCTCGCCTGTAGATTTTGTATATTGGGTAGCATTGTAGTGGCTCGGCGATCCGTGTTTGTCTCACGGATCGTCGGGCTATTTTTGTATTTGTAAAGTGACTACGGCACGCCAGATGAAGAATGACAACGGGGCACGGATGACTTGGAGGGACCAGGCTGCGCTGTCCGGGCGGAGCCGGTGCCTCCGGATGTCATGTCTATGAGTGGCTACACTCTTATTATTCGCCCACTAGGCCGAGGTCTTCTAGCTCTTCGGCGATCCAAGGTTCGTTTCGGTCGGAGTGCTTTTGAAGGTAGGAGCGGGCTTCGCCGGTCTCGAAGGGGCTGGAGTTGTTTCCCCAAGAGGAACGGAGATAGTTCAGCAGATCGTTGAAGGACTCGCCGGTCAAAGCGGGATGCTGGCCATGGGGTGGCATAGCTTGGTTCCAAAGTTCTCCGTTTACTTCGATGGGGCCCATCAAGCCCTGACCAACTACAAGGGCCAATCGCTCCTTCGATCCTTTCACCCAATCTGATCCGGCAAGCGCCGGAGCGAGGGAAGGGGTTCCTTGACCGTTCTGGTTGTGGCAAATAGCGCAATTGTTTTGATACAGTGGTTTTCCGCGAGAGATAGAGTCGAGGTCAGCTTCGCTGTACTCGTAGTCGACGATCGCGTTAGGATCGACCTTTCCGGGCCAGCTGAAGGCTTTAAAAACCAAGCTGTCTGGATCGGGTATGAGCGAGGGTGGCCCATCTAGTTCCAAGGGACGAACGTTCTTCCGGTTGAGCGATTCCCCCCATCCTTTGTTGATCGCGGAGGTGATGGAAGCGGGTGTCTGGGGCTCCTGCGCGAGTTCCACAAATTCGAGAGCGGAAGCAGCGTTCTTCTCTTCGAAAATAGCCTTCGCTAAAGCGGTGACGAGAGGACTGTATTTCTGCGGGTTGTCACTCTGGGCAGCTTTGGTCAGAAGCTCGGTTTCGTGTCGGTGGAGAGTGGATACCGTTGCGTCGATGAAATAGGGGTTGTCGAAATCCGTCGAGCTAAGCTGGGAGATCGTTCTTACCGCGAATTCGGGGTCGTCGACGGCGGGGAGAAGCGTGACCGCTTGGAGCCGCACGCGCAGGGGCCAATCTGTGAGTGCGCTTTGGTAGAGTTCCCAGTATGGGTGCTGGCTTTGGCGAGCTTTTGAAAGGAGTGGCTCAGCGATTCGGAGAGTGTGGGCTCGCACCCACTCGTTTCCTTTTTGGAAGGCTCGAGCGATGATGTCTAGGTCCACTTGACCGAGACCTTCAAGCGTCCAGAGAGCGTGGATACGTGCAAGTTCGCTCCCTAGCGTGGTCATTTTCGTCAGCTTTTTTATCGTCGCTGGGGAGCTGTCTTGGCTTTCGACAATCAATCTTTGGGCGGTGTCGCGAACCCAGCCGTTTTTGTGCGCCAAGTAGGGAATGAGTTGAGGAGCCGCAAGACCTGCAAGCTTTGGTCCCGTTTTTGTCGAGTCGTCGCTCTCGTGAACGATACGGTAGATGCGGCCGAGGCCAACAGGTTGGTCCAATCCTCTTTCGATAATTTGCTTTCGGAGAAAGGTGGTGAGGTAGGTTTTGTGCTGAAGAATGCCGCGGTACATGTCCACGACGTATACGAAACCATCCGGTCCGACAGCGGTAGCAACGGGGCGGAATCGTTCGTCTGTCGACGACATGAACTCAATGGGCCCCCATGTGGGATGTTCATGTAGCGCTTTATTGGCGGAGACCTCGAGACCTTCGTCGTGCAGTTCGAATCGCGATACGACGTTGCCGGCAGGTTCTGGTATGAAGCTACCACCTTGCGCGGAATCGGGGTAGCGTTGTCCGCGGGCGATGGTCGGAGCGCTGACCGCCGTGACCGAGCGAAGTCGGTAGTCCTGGCGGAGCGTTCCTTCGCGGTAGGCGCGATTGACTCCAGTGTTTACACGGGCTGTGTAAACATCTCCGTCGGGGACCACATGGTGGGATATGCCTGCGCGGGGAGGGTGTCCGGGATGGTTGTTAAGTGGCTGCCAAGGCACCATATCGCCGTAGAGATAGAAACTGTTGCTATTATAAAATAGACGCCCGTAGTCGTCTTGCGCAATGCCCCACTGCCCGCGAAAGTTCGTCTCCTCTTCTTGGATACTGCCATCGATAAACTTGAAGCGTCTGCTCGACTTGGCGTTATATAGCCAATTATCGATACCTCGCATCAGGCCGTTTTCGGCGTGTTCGACATTTCCTTCCACTCCGTAGGGAGCAACGATCGTCTTTTGATCGGCCACTAAGTCGCCGTCTGTGTCCTGGCAGAAGTAGAGGTTCGGCGGATCGGCGATCAGGGCGCCGCCCTTCACGAACGAAATGGCGCGTGGGAGGACGAGTCCGTCGAGGAAAACGGTGGATCGATCCATTTGGCCGTCTCCATCGTCGTCTTCGAGAATCACGACGCGGCTGACGGGCTCGTGCTCGCCAGTTCCGTCGGCATCCGGCATGTAGGCCCACATTTCGGCGGCCCAGAGGCGGCCATGCTCGTCCCAGGCGATGGCGACAGGATCGTTAACGAGAGGCTCGGCGGCTACGAGTTCGATCGAGTAGCCGGGTTCAACATAGAAGGTTTCGAGTGCCTGCTCTGGGGTGAGAATCGGTGCCGGAGGCACGTCGACCTCCTTCCATAGTTCCTCTTGGACGTGTCCAGCCTGGTCCCTGGCGTCGCCGGCTTGGGCGAGGATCTGAGTGCTAGTGAGCGAGGTGGCCAAAAGGGTACCGAGGGTAGCCGCGAGTGCGTTTTTTGGGGGGAATGACATTTCTTAAGCGTTTGGTAGAAATTAGGAGATTCGGAATGTTCCGATGGTTCAAGTGCTTTGTCTCCAGTCTCTGGGCGAGAGGCCTGTTTCTTTCTTGAACCAGTTCGAAAGGTGGAAGGGGGAGGCGAAACCGAACTTGTCAGCAATTTCGGATACGCTGCTTGAACCGTCTCGGAGCAAGCGTTTGATTCGCTGGAGCCGGAGTTGGCTATGGTAGCGCTTCGGGCTGATACCCGTGTACTTGCGAAACATCCGGCGGAAGTAGGTGTAGCCAGTGTTCAGCTCGGCCGCCAGTTCTTCAGGGCAAAGAGGTCCTTCCGAGCGTTGTCGCATAAGAAAGCAGGCGCGCCTGACCGTTTTTCTCATAGGATGGTTTTCCTCCTCCTTACGGCTAGGTAGGTGGGTGGCTAGTGCCAGTATTTGCATGAGCGCCGTTGCTGCAATGTTGCGGAATCCGAAGGCCTCGGATTTTACTTCGTCTTGTATGAGTTGGAACTGGGCGAGCAACATCTCGCTGTTGCCAATTTTGAAGATTGGCTGCTCGGGTGAGAGCGTTCCTGACTTCTGGAGGTCCGAGGTGAAGCGTCCGCGGAAGCCGACCCAGCTTTCTTGCCACCCCGTACTTGGATCTGGGCGGTAGCGGTGCCAAATCCCTGGGAACACGACGAATATAAAAGGGGCGGAGATGGTGGTAGCTGACAAATGGTCCGTTTGAAAGGTTCCGCCCCCATTAGTGATCAATATGAGCTGGAAGACTTCAAGGGTTCTTCCGTGCTCCCAATCGAAATAGTGGTCACTGGGATGGTTCTCCGGAGGATATTTCATCCCAGGAGAGATTGAGGCTGCACCCGCTCCGGTTATGTCTATGCCCCACTCATTCGGTTCTTCTGGCTGAGGTAGGTAAACTGCGAAGTTGTCGCCCATGTGTGTCAAAATCTGTATGGAAAGAATCAGCCTGTCTATGGAAAAAGAACAAGCGATCTGCTAAAATTGAAGTTTTTCACAACCCGTAAAACCCCAGTTGCACATGACTCCTGAAAAAGCGCTCCGATCCTTAGATCAGCTCAACATCGAACTCCCTTCGTGGGGATTCGCCGACACCGGAACACGTTTTGGAAAATTCTTCCAGAAAGGCTCTGCTATCAATACAGCTGACAAGTTCGCCGACGCGGGCATGGTCAACAAGGTGACCGGTTGTTGCCCGACGGTGGCGGTGCACGTGCTTTGGGACTTCGTTGAAGGGGAGGATCCGCAAGGGACTGCGGAGATCGCTGCCCAAAATGGAGTGAAGGTAGGCTCTATCAACCCGAACCTTTTCCAGGATCAGGCTTACAAGCTCGGGAGCTTCGCGAATCCGGACGCGGAAGTGCGGTCGATGGCAGTGCGCCACGGTATCGACTGCGCGAAGATCGGTGAAGCGGTCGGCAGCAACCTGATAAGCTACTGGTTCGCGGATGGCACTAATTATCCGGGGCAGGACAGCATCCGCGCTCGCAAGCGTCGTTTCGAGAATTGCTTGAAGTCTTGCTACGAAGAGCTAGCTGAAGAGCAAGTCATGCTTATCGAATACAAGCCGTTCGAGCCTGCTTTTTACCAGACGGACATAGCGGATTGGGGCATGTCATTTGCCCTGTGCAAAAAGCTCGGCCCTCAAGCTAAGGTGCTCGTGGATACAGGCCACCATTACACATCTCAGAATATCGAGCAAATTGTGGCTTGGCTGCTTGACGAAGAGATGCTGGGTGGCTTCCACTTCAACGATCGACGTTACGCGGATGACGACCTGACCCTCGGTTCCATCGATCCGTATCAGATCTTCCGAATCTTCAATGAAATCCATGGTTACGCAGCAGAGGTAGGAGCGTATCCTGAAATCGCCTACATGATTGACCAATCACACAACTTGAAGCCGAAGATCGAAGCCATGATCCAGACGGTAACGACTGCTCAGGAGCTTTGGGCGAAGGCCGCTTTGGTCGATCGCGAAGCCCTCGCAGTCGCTCAACGCAATGGCAATATTGTCGATGCGGAAGACTTGTTGAAATCCGCCTACAACACTGATGTGCGTCCCTTGCTGGCCCAATGGCGCGAGGAGAAGGAACTGGACGCCGATCCCATGGATGCGTATCGTAAAAGTGGTTACCTCGAGCAGATAGAGGCGGATCGCACCCGTCGCCGCGAGGAGCTAGGAATCTCGCAAGAGAGCTCCTACGCCTGATTTCAGATAGCTTGACAGCAAATGAAATCCGATTTAACGGGCCCTCGGGTCTACATTGCAGTCGACCTCGGTGCCACGAGCGGCCGCGTTATCGCCGGCGTTTGGGAGGAAGGCGAGTTGAAGCTGGTGGAAAAACACCGCTTCGAGACGCCTTCGGTCCAACTCCGCGGTCGCTGGTACTGGGACTTCCTTTCTTTGTATTCAGAGATCCTCTACGGAATCCGAACCGCAGTGGACGTTTATGGGGCTGCTGCAGTCTCCATCGGCGTCGATACTTGGGGCGTGGACTACGGGCTCCTCGACGAGAAGGGCGAGCTGTTGGCCAATCCCGTTTGCTACCGTGACAGTCGGACAAACAAGATTGTAAGCGCCCTGACCGAAAAGCTTGGCAAGGATCTGATCTATTCTGAGACGGGCATTCAGTTCATGTTTTTCAACACCCTCTTCCAGATGGGAGCGGAGGTGGCGGAGGGGAGAACTGCTTTCAAGAGCGCGAAGCGGATCCTGTTTCTCCCGGACCTGGTCAACTATTGGTTGTGCGAGGTGCAGGCCACGGAACGATCTATCGCGAGTACGTCCCAGATGCTCAATCCGCACACCGGCATGTGGTCGGAACCCATTCTCGCGGAGCTGGGCATCGATGCAGATTTGCTCGGTTCGATCGTGGAGCCTGGGACGCTTTTGGGTCCCGTAACCAATGAAGTCGGGGAAGCGATTGGCATGGCCAATATTTCGGTGACAGCGGTGGCAGGGCACGACACAGGAAGCGCGTTCATGGCCCTGCCCGAAGTTCAACCCAACTACGGCGTCTTGAGCTCGGGTACTTGGTCGATCTTGGGATTTGAGTTGGACGAGCCCAATACGAGTGCAGCTGCAGCGGCGGCAGGTTTTTCCAACGAGGTCGGATACGAAGGCACGATTCGTTTTCTCAAGAATATCTGTGGGTTATGGCTACTCGAGGAATGTCGCAGGAGTTGGTTGGCGAACGGGGAGGAAGCATCCTATGAGACAATTGTGGAGGCGGCCGCGAACTGCGATCCCATGGTTTCACTGATTGATCCTGACTATGAAGCGTTCGCCACGGCTGGCAACATGCCCGAGAAGATCCGTGAATTTTGTCGCACCCATGATGAGCCGGAGCCCAAGACATCGGCACAGCTTGCTCGCTGTATTTTCGATAGTCTCGCTCTCAAGTACGACTACGTATTCTCGGTACTGGAGAAGCTCACGGGAAAGAAGCTGGAGGGGCTTTTCATCCTCGGTGGCGGCAGTCGAAATGACCTGGTAAACCAGCTAGCGGCCGATGCCCTAGGGCTTCCAGTGGTGGTCGGAGCTGCTGAAGCCACGGCGGTCGGCAATGTGATGGCGCAGATGATAGCCGACGGCGCGGCTAAAGATCTGGCGGACGCTAGGACTAAGGTCGCCCCATCGTTCTCGACACAGCGATTCATGCCACGAGCAGGCGTCGTGAACGACTCAATCAAGAAGCGGTTCTCACGACTTATCGATTAAGGGCCATTTCTTTTCATTCCGTAAAAGGAATGTCCTAAGCTTGTTTCGTGGCATGCTCGATGCAGGTGGTTGTACATGTTTGCTGTAAGTCAATTCACCACTATGGCTCAGTCTGCGGCTGAGGATATCCGAAGCTACGACGAGGCTGGAGTTGACGCGATCGAGCTTTGCGAAACGAAGTTTCCAGATTCGAAATCAGAGCGGCTCGAACTCGTCGCGAGGCTAAAGGATACAAGGATAAGGCCAGTTAGCGTACAACCGACCGTGCATTCGGTTTTTCCCGATCGCATGGCAAGCGAGCCGCGTGAACCGAAGGATCGACTTGATGCTTTCAAAGCCTCGGTCGACTTCTGGACTGACGCACTGGAGACTCCGAACCTGCCGTTTGTCTTGATCGCTGGCGTTGCGCCCGAGCAGAACTTCAGAGATGGATGGCGACTCATGCCTGCTTTCGTGAAAGTGGCGGCTCGATTTGCGGAAAGCCGAGGAGTCCGAATCGCCTTTGAGCCGTTGGGTCCTAACATGATGTACTTCGACACCTTCGTGTTTGGACTGGATCAGGGCAGGCGGCTGCTCGACATGGCAGAATCTGAATCTGTCGGACTGGTGATCGACGCGTGGCACCTGTGGGAAGAGCATCGACTTGAGACCCGATTAGAAGGTCTGGCAGATCACGTCTTCGTTGTGCATGTGTGCGACTATCCCGCTAGTCATCCCAGAGGCCTTGATGATCGCGTCGTTCCCGGTGATGGCGTTATTCCGCTTAAAGAGAAGTTTTATGAGCCGCTAAGGAATGGTGGTTACGACGGACCGTTTATTTTTGAATTGTTGTCGGATCAGTCGTTGCCAGATTCCTTGTGGAACGAGGAACCCGGTTCGTTGCTTGCTCGGCTCAAGAGGGTGTCGGATCAATTTCCGAAGCCGAGAGCGCCCCGTTAGCCTCGTGTTGCCGAAGACAGTGTAGTTACAAATATAATACATTTCTCTGCAGGATGGCAGGAATTGTGCACAGCCATAGGCTATGACACACTTGGAGATTGCGAAGTGCGCGAGGGAACAGCTGGGTAAACCTTTCGCGAATGAGTGCGGCTTTACCACGACGAACAAGCCGCAGCAGTTGTTTAAGATGCTTGTCGCAGCACACCTTATGAGTGCCAGGATTTCTGCGGGTAACGCGACGCAAGGAACGAGAGCGCTGTTCCGACACAAGCTAGATACTCCCCAGAAAATGGTGGATGCCACCTGGGAACAGCGAGTGAAAATCCTGCCTCGTCAGAAGAATTCGTGGGTTGATTCGGGTTCTGGAAGATCCCCAAGATTATGATAAAGACATACTTCCAGCGCTTTATAGGTTCTAAATC
>NZ_JARXHX010000002.1 GCF_031127835.1 Pelagicoccus sp. SDUM812002 | reverse complement strand
AGCGAGTTTATGCCGACATTGGGCTTGCGCGCAGCGTAGGACTATGGAACCGGCTATAATCATTTTTCACCCACAGATTTTCCGGAAGACCCAAACTTAAAACCAACAAAGCGTTATCCCAACACTAATTATCGCGATAGCGTTGGTTGCTTTTTATTATTCGCTTTTCTGGGGCTGGGCATCGCGGGTCGCCTTCACTAGGGTCGAAAACACAAACCTACATGGATGATCAAATCGAACAAATCCCAAAGACGATGGAGACGTTCTTCGGCACCGCTGGCAAAATGGTCAAACCGAGCGTGGAAACCGTTGACGCTTGGATTGGAAAAATCCCAAAAGGCCAGCTCTGCACGATAGACGAACTGAGGTGCAGCATAGCAGCCAGCTTCGCGGTAGAGAGAGCGTGCCCTGCGAGCACGACAAAGGCGCTCAAAATCCTTTCGAAGGAGAAGCCCGATTCACCTTATTGGAGAGTCGTTAAGAAGAAGGGTGAGCTGATATCGCAATTTGCCAATGGGATCGAAGGTCACGCCAAGAAACTAGAGGTAGAAGGGTTCGCAATCGACTACGCCAAAAAGAAGCCAGTGGTGAAAACCGATCCATCGCATTTCCATAAATTCACTTGAGCAACCCAAGCTGGACTCAACCACGCAACCCGGATCATATAGGTGACTCGGCTTTCGAGCGATTCACTCGGGTAGCGAAGGCCTCCCGCTAGTGCTTCCATTTTCTCCCCCATATATACCATGAAAAGACTTCCCCTGTTCATTCTCTTTTTCGTCGCCCTGCAAAGCTCCGCCCACGAGCACCTTACGATTCAGGAGCAACTCGGCTACCCGGCTGACGCGAAGCTGCTCATTATCCACGCCGACGACCTGGGAGTCGCCCACTCGCAAAACATGGCCAGCTTTCAAGCCATGGAGGAAGGCATCATCACTTCCGCCAGCGTCATGATGCCGACCCCTTGGGCTAAAGAGGCCGTGCTCTACGCCATCGAGAATCCTGAGGCCGACATCGGCGTGCACATCACCCTCACAGCCGAGTGGGACACCTATCGTTGGGGTCCCATGCTCGGAGCGGATACCACCCCTTCCCTCGTCGACGAGCACGGCCACTTTCACGCGAGCGTGGCGGCATTCGCGCAAAACGCGAAACTGGAGGAAGTGGAAGCGGAGGTCCGGGCCCAGATCGAAGCCGCACGAGAAGCTGGCATCGAGTTCACCCACCTCGACGGCCACATGGGCAGCATGCTCGCCACCGACGAAATCGCCCAGCTCTACTTTCGCTTGGGCAAAGAGTACGGAGTGCCCGTGCGACTGCACCAGCACCACGGCCAAGACTCCGAAAACGCAGAACTCCGCGAGGCGGTCGTGCAGATGCCTGGCAAGGCAACCAGTATGCATGGGGCGAGCCCGAGCGACTTTCCGGACGGCATGGCCGAGAGCTACAACGACTACCTGCGTCAACTGCAGCCGGGACTCAACCTCCTGGTGCTCCACCTAGGATTCGACGACGCCGAGATGCAAGCCATCACCGTGAACCATCCGCTATGGGGATCCCAGTGGCGCCAAGCTGACTTCGACTGGTCTATGAGCGAGGAAGCCAAAGCCATCGTCGAAGAGGAAGGCATCATCCTCGTCGACTGGCGCCTTGTGAAGGAAAAGCTTTTCGACAAAGCCCACTAGGATTCTCCAGACACCTTACCGCGTGGGCCGCAAGGTGGTGCTCCCCCTACAGCTCTTTGATCCGGACGTAGCGATACTCCATTTGTCCGCGATCGCCCTCGATCCCGATTGATCCTGTATCCGGTACTTCCATACTCTCCTCGAGTACCTCGCCGTTGCACACGCAATGAGCCACTCCCTCGCGAACCGTGATAACGAGTTCGTTCCATTCTTGCGGCTTGTAGCCCTCTAGATCGCGATACGGACCGGCGAGGGTATAGTCGCGGCACTGCAGCTGTGGCCCACGCACGTAAACTCCGCTATCGGCGAAAGGGGACGCCCGAAATTCCATTTTCAGGATGAAGTCATCGGGAAACTGTCGAGTCGTATGCAACTTCTGGATCGAGCGATAGTCTGCTGGGATACGCGCTACGAGCCTACCGTTGATAGCGGCAAAACGCCCGTCTGGCGTTTCCTTAAGGCCGTCGAAAGACTGCGGGGTCGTGACAATCGGCCATTCCGCAGCGCCCGTGGGATCGCCAAGCCTCCAATTCTTGGCTGCGTCGATGTCAGCCTGAGGAGTCACCTCATATCCCCATCCCGTCAGGTCGTATCCATTGAAGAGATACTCAAACCCGTCTTCCAGAACGAAACCTTGCTCGACTGGGAGTAGCTCCAAGTTCTCCAATATGGGTCTCAAAGCCGCCGCCCATTTCGCGTAGCCCGACTCGTTCAGGTGCAGCAAATCGGGAAAAAGGGCTGGGATCGCATTCCCATTGCCATCGTCAAACAGCTCGAAGGTGTCGAGCACGAGCACCTGCTCGTTCCCCTTCACCAAATCACGGTAGAGCTCATTGATCTTTTGGATCTCCTCTGTGGGGCGGTTCTTGGATTGGTGGCTGGGAAACACTTCGCAGAGCACGACGGGGATTTCTGGATTGTGGGCGGAGATCGCTTCCAAAATCAGTTCGAGATTACCCGCGATCATCTCTGGGGGCATTTCTTCGCTCAAGTCGTTCGTGCCGATCAGCAGCACAATTCCCGCCGGGTCCAAATCCAGCACATCTTCCTGCAGACGTATTAATACACCGCGACTGGTATCGCCACCGATCCCGCGATTGGCCACCTTCATTCCCGGAAAAGCGGCTCCTAGCGAACCACCCCAACCTTCACTGATCGAGTCACCCAAGAAGACCACCGCCCCCTGATCCGCCTCCACGGTTTTCGCCCAAGCGGAACGGCGGCTCGTCCAGCGCTCTTGAAACCACTCATGACGCCGAATCACGCCCTCTCCTGGCAACCCCTCGTCCGTCGCCGGAATCATAAAGTCGCGCTGTTCATCCGCGGCGGCAGTGAACGCGAAGATAAGGGAGCAAAAGACAAAAGTTAACCATCGGGAGCAACAGGGTAGATATTTGATCATTTTCCGAAAATGATAGCCCAATCCACCGAAGCAATCTCTACATTAGTAATTCAAAAGAACGGTCACATCCCAACTTGCCTGTAGGACGCCACCTCAAGTATCAATTCGGTCAGTCACGAACCTTCATGCCAACCTTTTCCAATCCCTTCGCGAAGCATGCGCTGCCTGCGATTTTGCTCAGCCTTTCACTTGTATGCAATGTCGCCGCCCTAGTGTACCCATTCATGAAGCTTCGCAAAGGACTAGACAACGAACTCTACACCCTCATGCATTCGGTCAGTCTGCTTTGGAGCAAAGGCCTTTACGTCCTCAGCTTGCTCGTAGTGGGGTTTTCCATACTCTTCCCCTTCGCTAAACTTTGCATTCTCTTCTGGGTAATCTCGACAAAGAGCAATCACCCGATACGACAAAAACTGCTCAAACGCGTAGAACACCTCGGCAAGTGGTCCATGTTGGACGTGTTCCTCATTTCCATAATACTCTCCCTCGCTTCGAAACAATTCTTCGTCGGAGCCAAACCGCAAATCGGGCTCACCTTCTTCATCGTCGCCATCCTAATAAGCATGCTTACCGGCGAACTGATATCGGCCCGCATTCACGGAAAAACCGCTCCCTCATTTCGCTCGCAAACAAGCCAAGGTGGCCTGATACTCTTACTCTCCGGCATCACCTTGATCGCCGCTCTCAGCTTCCCTTTCCTCCGAATCGAGGACTGGCTGCTTAAAAACCGTGAATACAGCATCCTGTCCTTGGTGCCCGCTCTGTGGATACAGGGGGCGTGGGTCAGTTCCGTGCTCTGCGCCCTCTTTCTCGTCGCAGCCCCCGTCCTAGTCTTCGCTGCCCAGTGCTATTCGTGGCGAACGCGCAGCCACCCCAGTTGGATCGCCCGCGCTAAACGTTGGAGCATGCTAGACGTTTTTGGCCTCGCCCTCGTCGTTTTCGCCATCGAGAGCGATCACCTGATGAAAACCGAGATCCACTGGGGCACCCTTTTCCTCGGCACGACCCTGCTGCTGCAAACTGCTTTTTCCCGCGTTCTGCAAAAGGCCTTATAGGCCCCACAAGCTCAATCGTCGACTCAAGGCGAGGGGTAGCGGATCGAAATCGACTTCGTCCCTGCGGCCAACAATCGATCGCCGGCTGGGTCCAAGATATAACGGATCTCGTAGGTCCGGTCCGAGCGGCGTTCTTCGGCGAGGTCCTCTGGCTCGCCCTTCTCGTAGCTGTAGACCAATGCCATCTCGTCCTCGTCCTTCTCAATCTTGTAGGGAGCGCCGAACGTCTCTAGCAACTGCTCGTAGGTAGCCGCTTCCAAGACCTCATCAAAGCTCTGCTCCGTCTGGGCTGCCACCGACTTCTTGAGTTTTAATACGCGAGAGTCGCCCAGGGCCTTCATAGTCGCTAGAATCAAGTCCGGCGGAAAACAGGCTAGGTACTGATCTGGGATGAGAACCGAAACCAGTAAGCCCTCCTCAAATCGCAGCTCTGTCCAGACGTGGTGCTCCGGTTCAGGTTCCTTTTCCGCAGGTAGGCGCTTTCGCATCTCCACCTCCCACACTTCGCCATCCTCTGTCGTTTCGCTGCGCAACGGAACGACTCCCAACCGCTCAAGGTCGTCATCTCGCAGGGTCGGATCCAAAAAACCGATTTCCATCCCCGCTGCATTCCTCTCGACCGCGAAATAGCGTTCCACTTCTTTGAGCTGCGACTTCACGTCCAACAATCGGAAGTAAACGCAACCGGGCAAAAACAGCAGCAAAGTCCCTAGGATTGCAAAGCGCAGCAAATAGGACGTTTGGGCTTTCCCCGTAGTAGGCGAACAGGCTACTGGGCTAGAAATTAATTTCCTCACAGCCCCCTCCGACCTTCGTTTGCTCTCACCGTTTCAAAGATGTCGAAAATTTGCGCCGCCTTTACGAATTCCCTCGAGCGGCGGGCCTTCAGCAATCCCGAACCCCTCCATCGGAAAGCCCGTCTACCCAGACAGCGCAACCTGCGGCATAATCCAGAAATGCAACAACGCGACCCAAGAAAACAACCGCTCTGGAACACGCTTCTCAACCAGCTCAAAAGCATTCATAACGCCTTGCCAAACGTCTCTCCCTTCCTCGAAAAGAAGCCGTCTGCCGGCCTCAAGCTTTTCATTCACGGCAATATAGTCACCATCAACACCGGTCGCCGCAATACAGTTCCTATATCGCAACACGCAAAACCATCCATTGCCAATCAATGAAACTGACAAAGCTGCTGCCTGTCCTGTTCGTAGTCTTCCTCTCCAACTCGCTATCCGTTGGGGCCAGCACTATTGAAGAAACTCTCTATTCGCAGCAAACCGTTCGTGTATACAAGTTGCTGATACAGCTTCCATCAACCTACGATCGCGAGGAAGGCAAAAATCACCCGACGGTCTACCTGACAGATGCCCAATGGGACTTCAATCTCGTGTCCAGCATAGGGGACTCTACGCGCTCTACGCGCTCTACCAAAAGCCTGGACTCTTTAATGGCCACATTTGCAATTCTCCTGCCGTGACCTGGGACGACAATTTCATCTCTCAGCTCAGCAGCAACGCTCACGTTTTCACGATGCCCCTTCGCCTATCAGTCACCTACGGCGAACTCGAAAAGTCGGAGCAACGCGAAGCCGTTAGCGCCTTCCAGAAGATGCGAGCCGAAACCCGCGCCTCCCAGCTCGCCCTCCAGCAATGGAGCAGCCCGCAATCAGGGCACGCCAGTTGCGGGATCTCGGGATGGACACGAGGACTTGCCTGGACGCTAGCCACGCCAAACATTTAGAATCCCTTCTCAATTCATGGAACTCTACCAACTCAGATCATTCGTAGCCGTCGCCGAGGAAGGGACGCTTGCCCGCGCCGCCATGCGGCTCTTCTCCAGCCAACCCTCCGTCAGCGCTCATATCAAAGCACTCGAGGACGAGCTTGGCATCGCCCTCTTCGACCGAAGCTCCCGGGGCATGCAGATCACTCCTGACGGTGAAGCCATGCTCACCCGGGCCTATGCCATCCTGAGGGAAACGACGGCCCTCAACAATCTTGCTCGCGACCTGCAGTCCAGCCCATCTGGCAAACTCACCATCGGCGTCAATACCGGCTCCGGCGAACTCCCTCTCGAAACCATCGCCGCGGAACTCTACCAAAGCTGCCCTAAGCTGCAACTTGAGTTTCTTCACAGCTCGTCTGGGTATATTAAAAAAGGGGTTCTCGAAGGCGACATCGACATTGGCTTCTACGAGGGTGAAATCGACTCGCCCAAGATAATCAGTTCTTCCTTCCAGGAGAATTCAATTCTTGTGATAGCGTCTCCAGAATTCAAGGACGCCCTGCAAACCACGGATTGGCGCGACCTGCAAAAGCTGCCTTGGGTTTTCAAAACTCCGGACTGCAGTTACTACCAGCTCATGGATCGCATCGTCAAAGCCCACGATCTCGACATCGAACGACGCTACACCATTGACGAAGAAGGCACTTGCCTGCGCTTCGTAAGAAACGGGGCCGCCCTTTCGCTAATCGGCGAATCCCTCGTGCGAGACGAAATTTCCCGCGGCGAAATCGTCGCTTGGGACGGCTTCAAGTGTCAACTTCCCCACAGTCTCATATGCCTCGGTTCCCGCTACCACGAGCGAGCCATCCAAGCATGTTTCGATGCCTGCTCAAAATCTCTTAAACTCTCAAAACCTCAGTAACGCCAAAAGACTCATGAAAAAAATCCACGAACTCGCCCGCCACAAAGCGCCCGCCGACCTGCCGCAATCCCTCGCTTGGGACGGCGAAAGTCTCTGGCTCGGATCCCTCGCCAACAAACGTATCTACCAGATCGATACGAGCGACTGGTCTGTAAAATATGAGGTCGGTGCCCCTGGCACTCCCTTTGGCATGGCATACATCGGCGAGGAAATTCGCGTTCTATGCGGAGAAACGGAAGAAGACTTCCGTAACATCCGCCGCCTCATGCCCGGACATGGCTTCGACACCGTATTCAAGCTGCCCTGTCCTGACGACACTGGATCCCAGCTCGGTTGGGACGGTGAAGCCCTACATGTCAGCCAATGGTATAACCAACAGATCCTCGCGCTGTCACCCAACGGCGGAGTGACCAAAACCTACGACTCCCCGCGTGGAATATGCGGGCAAGTCATCGTGGGCGATTGTATCTACATCGCCAATACGTCGGAGGAGGAGAAGGGCGACTACTTCCTCGGTCGCATCGATCGAAATAGCGGTGCCTACGAGGATCTCGCCCTTATCCCATTTCCCGCCAGAGCTCTCGCCCATGACGGATCTCACTTCTACTCAAATCATCGAGCCGGCGGCGACACGGTCAAATTCACGATTGAGTAATGCCTCACCGGCGGCCACGCTTGTTGCGCGACGCCAACAATCTGAAACGCGCCTACAGCATAGCCCCTGTAGTATTCATAGATTGGCGACAGAGGATTCCGGTTCGGCCTCTTCACTTCCGTAATCGACAACCAAGTTGCGAGCAAACCCGTCGAGAGTCGTTTGATCAAATCCATAGACCGTTCCGAGAATCGAGTCCAAGCGGGCAAGGTAGGACGACAAGAGTTCATCATCCTCCCATGTCGCAATATTGCGAAACGTCGCCTTGTTGACCGAAACCTCTACTCGATAGGAGGTGCTGCCATCTTTTTCCGGGACCGTCATCTCATCGACGACGTGCGAGAGTGGAATCACTCCACGGCCGCCCCATAGTCCTTTGACCTTAACGACGTACATTTGTGCTGGGCCGCCGGGACCGCCCCGAGCCACGCCGACGATGTCGCCCAAGTGCGTGTAGCCACCTGAGCCAACCACCTTGGCTCCGATCATCGATTCAGGGTCGCTCCGACCCATTTCGGCTGCTAGCCCGTTAGCCGTTAACAAACCCAGAGCTACCAAGAGCCCCGAGATTCCTTTGATCCATTTACTTGCCTTCATAATTTTACCTCTTGCTCGATCCATGCTTAGGGCGTGCCACCGCTCTCTACAAAAATCGGCACCCACCCTTATGCCCCATATACCAAGACCTTCCCGAGGTACGATATTTCCGGCCTACGGGTAAGGCCCATCAGACCCTCCCGATTCCCTTGCAAAATGCAATCTGCTCCCGTCCTATCCTGTAATCTGCACAAAGGGTGAGCCTAGATGTGCATTATGTGATATTTCGTGCTACTTCGTTTGACTCCCGCTGGAGACTGCATGGCAGTTAAGGCAAAACCCTGATTAATAGATATGCAAAACACGCTCGAACTAATGCTAGCTGGCCAAGCTTCCCGGCTGCGCTCAACCCTTCTCGGATTCGCAGCAGCCGCGGCTCTGGTCGCCACCGCGACCGCTCAGAAATTCGAAGGCCTGGCCCTCAGCCCGCCCATGGGCTGGAACTCGTGGAATACCTTCGAATCCAACATCAACGAGCAGCTGGTCATCGATACTGCCGAGGAGATGAAGGCCAACGGGATGCTCGACGCTGGCTACGAGTACATCGTCATTGACGACACCTGGGCTTTGCGCGAACGCGACGCCGACGGCAACCTCGTCCCCGATCCGGAAAAGTTTCCCAGCGGCATGAAAGCCCTAGCCGACAAACTTCACGCCATGGGCTTCAAGTTCGGCATCTACGGCGACGCCGGCAAAACGACTTGTGCCGGCTACCCCGGCAGCCAAGGCCACGAGTACCAGGACGCCCGCACCTTCGCCTCTTGGGGCATCGACTATCTCAAGTACGACTGGTGTGCCACCGGCACCCGCGACGCCAAGGAAGCCTACACCACTATGCGCGACGCCCTCTACGCCGCCGGCCGCCCAATCGTTTTCTCCATCTGCGAATGGGGAGACAACGACCCATGGCTATGGGCCCAGGACATCGGCCACCTTTGGAGAATCTCCGGCGACATCTACGACTGCTGGGACTGCGAATTCAAGTGGTCACGCGGCTTCAAGGCCATCCTCGACGGCTACCATGAATCCAAGCCTTCCAGCTCAGGACGCGATGGCCTCGGCCAGTATGCCGGACCCGGCGGCTGGAACGACGCCGACATGCTAGAAGTCGGCAACCCCGGCCTAACCCTCGCTGAATCGCGCTCCCACTTCACCCTCTGGGCCATGATTTCTTCGCCTCTCATGGCGGGCAACGACATGCGGGTAGTCACTCCTGAGATCGTCGATATCCTCACTAACAAGGACATTATCGCCCTCAACCAAGACCCTGACGGCGTCGCTGGCTGGCGCATCTTCACTGCCCCTGAAAAGTATGAGATCTGGGTCAAGCCACTGCACGATGGCGACTGGGCCGTGACCGTGTTAAACACCTCCGAAACAGCCGAGGAGGTAAAGGTCGAGTGGGAACGCATGGAGCAGACCTTCCCCGACGAGTACACTATTCGCGATCTCTGGGCGGACAAAGACCTCGGCGACACCCACAAGCCGCTCGAAGTAAGTATCCCCAGCCACGACGTGCTCACCGTCCGCCTCAGCAAGAAGTAGAGTTGGAGCTCGCTCCAACGCGGAACCTGGGTTCCGGAACCCGGAACCCAAAAGAGTAGCCAAGTGTGCAAATTTTGATACGTCTTCCTCGTATGCGGGAAGACGTTTTTGCGAGGATAGACGGAGGCGCAGACGAGACGCGGTATGATACGAGCTACTACTGGGACAACTCCAAACGCTCCGAATCCAACCGCATTAACCTGCAGCGTACCGTCTCCGGCGAGGGATTCTTCGAAAACGAGACCGGACGCCACCCCCTCCCCAAGGGCTCGCTAATCGCTTTTACCCAAAGGGAGAACTCCCGCTACGGCTACCCCGCCACAGCGAGCGAGCCCTACAGCCTACGCTACCTCTCCATCGACCCCAGCACGACTTCCACCCCTCTCTTCAATCGCATCCGTTGCGATTTCGGTGCCGTGTTATCAATGCCCGATGGGTCGGAGTCGTGCGCACTGTTCGACGAGACTTTTAAACGATTCCAGGCCCGTACCTTCCTCGACCGCTACCACGAGTCGGAGCTTGTCACCCGCCTGCTCACTGCGATCTACCGCCAGCAAGTCAACGATACTCAACATAGCGACCCTGTGGAATATGGCTACCACCTACTACACAATCGCTACAACAGTCCCATCACCCTGAAGGAAATTGCCGCGGCCTGCGGCATCACCCGTGAACACTTCATTCGCGCCTTCGCGAAGCGCTACAAGAGGCCGCCCGGAGTCGTCCTGCGACAGCTTCGGCTCGATCACGCTCGAAGCCTGCTCGAAACCACCCAATTCACCCTACAACACATCGCAGGGGCAAGCGGGTTTTCATCCGCCAACGTGTTCTGCCGTGCCTTCCGCCAAGCCCACGGTACGACGCCGTCGAAACACCGCGAAGCGGCGGCCTCGTAGCGTCTGAGCACAAAAAAGGCAGGACGCCCCCCCGAGCATCCTGCCACATTTCGTATCGATCAATTACAAACTAGAATGAGTAGCGAGCGCCGACCGAGAAGGAGCGGCTGATTAACCAATTTCCAAAGTTATGAGTATCTGGATACTCGTAATAGCTATGGAATTCTTCGCCGGTAATATTAGTCGCGTCAAAGGTGAGTACGAGACCCTCGGAGACATTGTAAGAGAATTGGAAGTCCAAGCTCTGTTGTGCAGTGTTGTAGACACCGAGCGGGTTGGCGAACTGACGCGCTTCATAGTTATTGAGGAAGTCATCTCTCCAAACGTAAGACAAGCGAGAGCTGAATCGTTCCTTCTCGTAAGCGAGAACAACACTGTATGAGGAATCGGATACAGCGAAGAAGGGAGTAGTATCCGTTCCTACGATCTCACCTGCATCATTCGTGATAGGGATATCTTGAATTGAATCCAGGGTTGTATAACTAGCTTGAATACCGAGTCCTTCCGCCCAATCCGGGAGATTCTCAGGGAACCAAACCAATCCAAACTCCATACCGTCCAACTCGCCATCGGAAGCGTTGTCTGGTTGCGAGAGGATGTAGTCGTAGCCTTCAAAGGTGACACGGTTGACAAAGTCAATTACGAGACCATCGATCTTGCGCTTGAAAGCGGTGGCGTAGACCATATTCGCTCCCTTGTCGCCGAAGTAACGCTCAAGCGAAAGGTCGTAATTCTTCGACTCAGTCGGAGCGAGGTTCGGGTTACCACCAGAAGCCGTTCCATAACCGATGTTTGTCACGTCTTCAACGTAGGTTATATTTGGATTCAAAGAACCGAACCCTGGGTATCGAACGGTTTCGCCATAGCTCGCACGCAAGCGGAGGTCGGGGGTGAAGTCGTAAAGGACGACGACGCTCGGGAGCAATGAATCCCCACTAGTCGAGTCGCTCGAAGAGATGAAGTCTAGGTCACGATCAACCTCAACGTAGCGCAAGCCGACTTGGCCACTTAAAGCCTGGTCTCCGAAATCAACCATGAAGTCAGTCTGAACGTAAGCAGACACGGTCTTCTCTTCGATCTCGAAGTTCTTATCTATCGAAAATTCCGAGGAAGTTGGGTAGCCGTAGAGGCCCCGGACCGTGTCTCGCTCAGCGCTGAGGTAGTCAGCATTGATAACCATAGCAGAGGAAGGTATATCGGTACGCCCGTCGTAGTATCCAGAATTTATATACTGAAGTTCTGGATAGTTCGCCAAGGGCTGGTTCAGGTCGGAAACCGGGCCACGGTAATCTGATTCGGAAGCTCCACGCGTATCGTAGCGAACCCCGAAAGCGATGTTCTCGAAGAAGCCGTCGTTAAGCTCATAAACACCATCGACCTTGAATTCAGTCGCGTCACCTTCGTCGCGGTCAGCGTTGTCGAAGAACGGGCCGATGTTCCAGTTCTCAGCAACGGTAAGGTCGCTTTCGTCAACCGCCGTGTTCGGATCGTCGCCAAAGCTGAAGGCTGGAACACCACCACCCGCGTTGAAGTCGACGGTAATGCTAGGAGGAACGCGGTTCGTTTGGATCGCGAGGAAGTCTACAGAAAACTCGCTCTTCTGATAAGAGAGGTCAGCAGTGAGGGAGAGATTGCTTCCCACATCCCACTCCCCGGAGATGGCGTAGAGGTAGCTGTCGGTTTTCTGCTCAGTGCGGTCGCCACTCATGAAGCTGAACGGGTTTCCAACGGTACGCTCCTTGATGATGTTCGTGCCAGGGATCAATTCGAAGTCACCAGGATTACCCCACCAGTCTGCGAGGGAGAACATGAGGTTGTTGTTAAAGCTCTCGCGGTAACCGTTGTAGAATGCTTCGAAGGTGTAGGTCGAGTTGTCGTCCGGGGCGAACTGCAGGGATAGGTTCGCTGCAGGGCGCTCGCGCTTTCCGTAGAAGTCAGCCGAGAAGACCGCATCACGCGTCAGGTAGTAGGGCACTTCCTGAGTCGCGCCGCCGCCCACTGGCGTCAAAGGCAATGTCGCGCCTTCGTTGAACGGCAAGCCTGCTTCAAGTCCTGGCTGCCAGAGTGGGTTTTCAACTGCAGATGGATGCGTGGTGAAAAAGCGCTCGAGCGGAGCAAAGGTAAAGTCCGCAGGAGGGTTCTCCGTCGCGAAAGGTACCATCGCTCCAGCGGTGATGCTCTTGTCCGTCCAGTTTGATTCAGCGAAGGACACGTTGAACAACGCCCCAAACTTGCCGCCATCAGTATCCCAAACATTGGAAAAAAGGGCGCTTAGATTCGGGTCAAATTCGTCAGAGAGCTCGGAATAAATTCCGCGAGCTGCCAACACTGTCTTTCGGCCGTCAAAGTTGAAGGGGCGCTGTGTGCGTACGTCGATGACGCCCGCGATGCCATGTTCGATTTGGGAGGCGGAACGTGTCTTGTAGACATTGACTCGGTTCACCAAGGAGGCGGGAATGTCCGCCAGCGCTACTGAGCGGCCAGACGAGGTGAAAATGTTACGGCCGTTGACAGTCGTCGTTACGTCGTTGAGACCACGGATGGTTACCGTATTGACCTCACCGCGAGCCCGGCCGGTCGTTTGGACACCTGCAACGCGTTGCAAGGCTTCAACGACGTTGTTATCTGGGAACTTACCGATGTCCTCAGCAACCAACGCGTCGATCATCTGGCGGTTATTCTTCTTGATTTCAACGCCAGCCGCTAGACTGTCTCGAATACTGTTTTCGACAGTGAAAGCTTCCAGTTCGAATACTCTCTCATCGTCTTCTTGAGCGGAGGCCTGTGTGGCTCCACCCGAAATCGCCATTAGCATGGCGACGGAAAGACCGAGGGATTTCTTGCTCTTGGCAGAAAAACATGGGGTCTTCTCTTCTAGGTTACTAATCTTCGGGGTCATTTTAATAGTGGTAGTTTTTGGTGTAGCTGACTTAGTTGATATAAAACTAAAAGGGCATCAGCAGAGGAACTCCTCGTAAGCCCATGCGCGTTTTCCGAATTAGACCCGCCAAAATAATTTAACCTTTAATCAGAATTCGAATGAACGTCTGATTTTTACTATAGCGAATCGTCGGTACGTTTTTCTGCAATTGGATCTATTCGAGCTCTGGCCAACCGTCCTCGGTCCAGCTGAGCGGCTCGACTAGGAGCTTAGGAAGTCCTTTTTCCGTTTCGCCGTCGTATCCATGGAAGACCGCATACTCCTGTCCGTCGATCTCCGACACGCCATTGTGGCCAAGCCCATGCCATCGCTCGTTGCCTTCCTTTAATAGTGTACCACCACCTTCGAGCATCGATTGCCCGTCTCGGTCTAGATAGGGGCCTTCGATCTTCTTCGATCGACCATAGACCATCTTGTAAGTACTGTCCTTTCCACGACAGCAGTAGTCGACTGACGCGAACAGATAATAGTAATCGCCTTTCCGATAGATGAACGGTCCTTCGATCGCGTCATTCCCTTTTTGCAAAACGGGAGCTTCGCCCGGAGCTGGGACCTCGAGAGTCATACGCCGACTGGCTATAGCGATAGGCGCAGCACTCTCTTCCACGCGATCCAGACTTTCGTTTAGAGGAGCAAGCTTCAATCCGCTCCAAAACGAGCCAAAAGCGAGGAAGGGCTGGCCTCCTTCGTCGAAGACAAGATTCGGATCGATCGCGTTCCAATCTTGTAAACCAGGCTCAGATCGAACCACCACCCCATGATCTTTCCACTCGAAATCGGGATTCGATGGATCGAGCGTTACGTTGCTGGCCATTCCAATACAAGAGTCGTTCGATCCAAAAGTGGATACAGAGTAATAGAGCAGATACCTTCCATCGTGATAGCTGATATCCGGCGCCCACATGTGGCCCCTGAATCCCGGAACCACCTTCATAGCCCAATCGGGCGTCGCATCAAATACAGGATCCAACATCGTCCAATTGTCCATGTCACTCGAGCTCCAAACCGACACTCCTGGTCCCGTCGTGAAAAGGTAGTAAGTGTCCGCCTCCTTAATGAGAACTGGGTCATGGGCAACGACATCCTCTCGCGGCACATCCACCGTATCCTGCACCTTGGCAGGCTCAGCTCCAAACGCTATTAGGTTGAAGCTAAATAGGTTAAGTAAACTTAAAGTCGCACGTATCATTCTCTGCATCTCCATACGTTTTAGTTTCTCGGGGTATCAAAAACGGGCATGCCATCTTCACCCCAGAGCAGTTTCTTCAGAAAGGTATGTCGATTAGGGTCCCACAGTGGATCCCCTTCTATTTCGGTGTATTCTCTCGCGTGATACACAAGCATATCATCGCTCCCGTCCTCGGACACTGTGAAGCTGTTGTGCCCCGGACCAAAATGCTTGAACTCTGGGCGCGATCCGAGCACCGGCTCCTTGCTCTTGGTCCAGCTGCTCGCGTCAAGAAGATCGCTCCCATCGTCTGCGTAGAGAAGCCCCATAGCGTAGTTCTCATCCGTCGCGCTCGCTGAGTAAGACAAGAATATCTTCCCTCTTCGCTTCAAGATCGATGGACCTTCGTTTACCCAAAATCCGCGTGTTTCCCAATCAAACTCAGGAATGCTCAGACGCACAGGATCAGTCGCCAAGGTTAGCGGTGTATCCATCTTCGCGATGTAAAGATTAGAGTTCCCCTGGATCCCTGTTTCTTTTTGAGCCCAAATGTAATAGAGGTCGCTGCCGTGCTCGAACACGGTCGCGTCGAGGCAAAAGGTATCAATCCCTGTATCGACCTGCACTGGCGACGACCAATCGCCTTCGAGCGGATTCGCCGCATCCGATTGAATAGCGTACATTCGGTGCTGAAATAAATCGTATTTTATTTCTCGAGACGGCGCTGCTGCAAAATAGATATACCAGGCGCCGCGAACATAGTGAATCTCAGGAGCCCAGATCAGGTCCGAATAAGGACCTTCGTCCGGCTTTGTCCAAACCGTCACGCGCTCTGCATTCGCTAACCCCGCGATGGTCTTGGAACGACGGAGCTCCAAACGGTCGTACTCGGGAACCGATGCTGAGAAATAGTAATATCCGTCAGTCGCCTTCAAGATGTGCGGATCCGCTCTTTGCGGTATTAAAGGAGTAGGTTGTCTATCCATGTTTCAAATTTCGCGCTATTGGTATCTGTTGGCACAGCTCGTCCTGAGGAGCTCCCTAAGCACCCTCTTCCGCTGGCTTTAAAATTCCGCTTTCGTCCACCATATCGTGGTAATATTTATCGGTGATCTTATATTTGAACATCATGACACCGAGCAGTGCATGGAAAGCTCCGGGAATAACCGTCAGCATCAGAGCGATACCATTTAAAGTGTAAGCTGATTGCTGGACGTCTTTCTCGTAGTTGAAATAGCTGAGCAACAGACCGCCTACCAATCCGGCCAGACCGCCGCCGGCTTTTTGGCAAAAGGATATACCTCCAAAAGCGAGTCCGGAAACGCGCTCGCCGCTCTTGACCTGACCGTAATCAACCGCTTCCGCAATCGCGGACCAGAAAACTGGTGCGTGCAAATCGACCACAAAACAAAGCAGGATATAGAGACCGAAAGCCAGGACCACGTCGTTTGGCGTGACGAAGAAATACAGGGCCAAACTGATCACTCCGGTCAAAATCTGAGACCACCGAAAAAGCGCGATCTTGCAATAGCGTTTGGTAATCCAGGTCGAAGCGACCATCGATAGGATCGACGCTGCAATACCAGAACTCGTAAAGGCCGAGATGATTACCTCATCGCCGTTTAGGAAATATTTGGCGTAGTACATCGCCACGCTACCGCGAATCGCGTATCCAAGAGTTCCTACGATACAGGCTCCCGCGAGCACCAGCCACTGGTCGTTGCGCCAGAGCAGAGCGAGTTGGCGCCCGATCGGCTGGCGGTCCACCACATACTCGACCCGTTCGCGTGTAGTGAAAAAACAAAACAGGAGCAGCAGGACACCCACTCCTGACATCAACCCCATCGCCAACTGGTATCCCTTGCCGAGGTCATCTCCGCCCCACGCTTTTGCGAGCAAGGGCACCGAGGCTACGATCACCACATTGGCAATCTTAGCGAAAAACATGCGGTATCCATTAGCTGACAAACGCTCCTGCGGATCGGACGTCAAAACGCCGATGTAGGAGATATATGGAATCGCAACTCCCGTGAACATGAGGGTCGCAAACAAGTAAGTTGCATAAGCCCAAACCAGCTTGGCTGCATAGTCCCAGTCCGGTGTCGTAAAGAGCAAGACCATGGCCACGCCGTATGGCACCGCCAAATACAGGAAGTAGGGGCGAAAACGCCCCATCCGCGTCGTCACCTTATCGGTGAGCAGTCCCATCATCGGGTCCGTAAAGGCATCTACGAGACGTGCCACCATGAACAGGATTCCCATATCGATCGGGTCCAGTCCGAAGATGTCCGTGTAGAAAAAGGACATGAAGAAGAACAGGGCCGCGACCATGACATTGATCGACATGTCGCCGGCGCCGAAGCCAACTTTTTCTAATACTGTGAGCTTCTTCGTTTTCATAGGGCGAAATCAGAAGCCTCTGGGGAAGAAAAAAACTGAGATGAGGGCATAGTAGACGGGGTTTGAATCGATACGCCCGGTCACTTGCGAAATACGCAGGCCAAACCGAACTACCCCTAAATGCGCCCTACTAAAACAGAACCCGCCAAAAAACTCCATCCGCAGCCAGGAGCTCTGGCCAGAGACCCCGGGAAATGGAACCTGGAACGCAGACGCGGGCTAAAGCACCGCGCTACCTCCTGGCCCTACTCGATTCCGAGCAGGCGCGAAGCTTCCCGCTTGATCACACGAGCAAATGCCCAGTCGAACCAGAAGCCCTGTACTGGATTCCCTAAGTCTATATTTGTCACGAACTTACTTTCGACGAGCCGAGCCGCGTCGCGATAGGCCTCCTGGGCGTCATCCGTGCGCCCCATCTGGTAGGACGCCATCGCTAGCACAAAACCGGCAGCTGCGTCGCGCGGGGCGTTGGGCGCCCCATAGGTGAAGCAGCGCTTCGCATAGGCTGCCGCATCGGCGTAGTTGGCCTGACGGTACTCGAATAGCGCGTGCGACATGGATCGCCAAGCAGCTTGAAAATTGTCGCCCGACGTTTCAGCTGCGTGGATCGACTTCTTGGACGCCTCCGCAAACGGTTCCAGTCGACGTAGCATCTCCCCGTTGGCGGATACCAGCAAGCTGATCTTCACGATCCGGTCCGCAAACGGCAGCTCACCTCCCGAAAAACGTTCCACCGCTTGACGCCGGAAACGGTCGTATTCATCCAAGTCCCCCAACTCCATGAGCACCGGCCCGAGCTCCAAATAATCGAGAGTGGAAACGTCCGCGCCCTCGAGCTGGTTCACCCTCAACAAAGTCTTGAACCGCTCCGCAGCCAAACGCCAACGTCCATTGATCGCGTGCCACTCGCCCAACGCTCGAAAAACAGCAGCGCCCTCCATCGTAGCCTCGTTCAACTCCACCCCGCCCAACAATACATCAGCTTCCGCGTACTCCTCTTTGCTCACCAGCATCGCCGCCTCCGTCAACAGGCCACGGAATTCCGCCTCTTGCCGCAAGCGGGCCTGCTGCTGTTCCGCCGCTTCCGCCCGCTGGCGGGCCTCGCGCTCCCGCAAGAGAAGCCACGTCGACATGCCGAGTCCGAAAATCAAAGTCAGGGCCACCGCAGTGGACGCGAGCACCATGGTTCGGTTGCGCTTCACCATTTTGCGATAGCGATAGAAAAAGCCGGGGGTATGCGCCACGACGGGCTCGTCCGAGAGGTAGCGTTTCAACTCTGTGGCAAAAGCATCCGCCGTCTCGTAGCGTCGGCGCCTATCCTTCGACATGGCCTTCATAACGATACAGTCCAAGTCTCCCTTCAGCCGAGAAATCAAGCCCTTCGGCGTCTTATTGAGAGATGTAGCGATCGTATCCACTTCTTCAGCACTCAAGTTCGCGATGCGTGCGGAGGGCAGAGGAGGATCCTCCTTCCCCACGATACGACGCAGGTCGGCGATACCCACATTTGCCAAACGTTCCTTGTCGAACGGGGGCTTGTCGGTGAGCAGCTCGTAAAGCAGGACTCCGAGGCTGTATACGTCGCTCCTTGTATCCACATCTAAACCACCGAGCTGAACCTGCTCCGGACTCATGTAAGACGGCGTGCCGAGCACCTGCTTGTCCGGCCCAGAAAACAGCATCATTTCACTGAACCCGGCCTCGGTAGCCCGAGCGATGCCAAAGTCAATAACTCGCGGTACCGGCCCTCCATCGTGTTCGCTTACGATTATATTGGACGGCTTGATATCACCGTGGATGATGCCCTTCTGGTGGGCGTGCTGGATCGCATGGCACACCTGCATGAAAAGCTTGAGGCGGTCGATGATTCCCAGTTTGTGGGCTCGACAATAGTCGGTCAGCGCTTCGCCGCGAACATGCTCCATAACGAAGTACGGAGAGCCTCCTGCAGTCTCTCCAGCGTCGAAAACGCGGGCGATGTTCGGATGGTCCATCATGGCCAAAGCCTGACGCTCCGCTTCGAAACGCGATATCACACGCTCGGTTTCCATGCCCAAGCGGATGATCTTCAGAGCGACCGCGCGGCGCACGGGCTCTTCCTGCTCCGCTAGATAGACAACTCCACAGCCCCCATCTCCGAGTCGCTGCAAGAGTCGATAGCGACCGATACGAACTCCCACTTCCTCCTCTTCATCGGGATCGCGCCGCAGCTTTTCCGCCACCTCTTCAGAATTAATGGCGCGAGCGCTTTCTGCGAAAAAGTCATCCACCTCTTCCGTGGTTTCGAGCATCGAACTCAAGCGCCGCAACATTCCTGCATCGTCCCCGCACTCCGTCTCCAAAAAAGAGCTACGCTGGGCAGGATCGCTCAAGGAACGGGCCGCATCAAAAATCTCTTCTTCGCGGGCGGTATCGGAACTCATAAGGGCTGGTTTTGCTGCTGCTTGATGGTATCGAGAAGCCACGACTTTGCGAAGGCCCACCGCCGCTCGACGGTTCGTTCGCTGATACGCAACATGTCCGCCACCTCCGCATTGGTGTGGCTCATGAAAAACTTCAGCATCACCACGCGTGCCTGCTCAGGATCCTTTTGCTTCAGTTTCTCCAGAGCCTCATCGATCATGAGCACCTTCTCTTCGGGTGTCGCTGTCGCGACATCGATGGTGGATAAGTCGACCCTAACCATGTCGCCGCCACGCTTGAGACGGGCTTTGCGTCGAGCGCTTTCGATAAGGATGCGGCGCATGGCTTCCGCAGCTGCTCCAAAGAAATGAGCCCGACTTTCCCAACGTATTCCCCCTTTACCGACCACACGCAGCCAAGCTTCATGCACAAGGGCCGTCGGCTGCAACGTGTGAGCCGAGGACTCCCGCGCCATCCGCACCCCCGCGTGCTGGCGCAGCTCGTCGTAAACCAGAGGCAACAGCTCTTCCGAAGCTCGCTCGTCTCCCGCTTCAATAGCCTGTAGGCAGACCGTTAAGTCCGCCATGCTGGTACCCGACCAATGGGATTTGTCGGGCTGGCTCGGTTCGGCAGTCATATCTTCAGGGCAATTCTCGGTGTAACTGGGAACGCCAATTCTATCCATTAAATGGGGCAAGATAGAAATAGGCTCCTCGAGTCTTCCCTCCACGCTAGACGCCTTTCTCGCGATATCAAACATTTGCAGCGTTCTCCATCCACAGTACCAATCTTACACGTCCACATGGACCCAATCCATCACCTTCCCACCATGATCGAGGGCCTGAAGACGGTGAACGTGAGAACGAGCTTTCTCCCTCAATCAATCCGAGGCACGCTGGTCTCGGTGCGAACCACCTTTTTTATCAAGCCGTCGTCGTCGTACTCGAGCTTGTCCACGCATAACGAACGCCGATAAACGCCACCGCCAGGCAAACCAGCATTGTGGTAGACGAAGTACCAATTGCCCTTGAACTCGACGATTCCCTGATGGTTCGTCTCGGACTTAGGCAGCAAGTCGTTGATCACGCCCCGATATGTCCAAGGCCCCGTAACGCTGTCGCTGGTCGAGTACTCGGTGGTTGACGGATAGTGAGAGGCGTAGGTCAGGTAGTAGAGATCGTCCCGCTTGTGGATAAAAGGCGCTTCGAAGAAGTTGTGCGCCTCCAAGGTATGAACCTCTCCCTCCAGCTCTAGCATGTTGTCCTGTAGATTCACCCAGCGGCCCGCATTCCAGGATCCCCAATACAAGTAAGCCTGGCCGTCGTCATCCACGTAAACCGCCGGATCGATATTGAGCACCACAGAGTTAGGCGTCTCGTCCGTAATCAAAGGTCCGCCGATCGCATCGCGAAACGGCCCGGTCGGGCTGTCGCTAACCGCTACGCCGATCGAAAAGCCCTCATGCACACGGATGTCCTTGTGGCGAATCGAGACATACCAATAAAACTTGCCGTCTCGCTCGGTCGTGTGGCTCGCGAAGGCGTCTCCTTGCGCCCACGCGAAATCGTCTACCGATAGCAACGGACCGTGTTTCTCGTAGTCCACCATGTTTGTAGTGGAAAAAGCATACCAGTCGTGCATCTTGAAGAACCGATCTGTCTCGTTCTGGATGTCGTGTCCCGTGTAAATATAGAGAGTATCGTCGTGTACCAGCGGCGCCGGGTCTGCCGTGAACATATCGGTCACGATCGGGTTCCCTCGGTGCTGGGCAGGCTCCGCCAAGGAAGCCGCGCACAAGCAGAGGCTCAAAGATAGAGAGAATGTAGATTTCACTTTAGAGGTCATTGTTATCAAATATTGAATACGCTATTTTGAAATGGTCTCATCCGCGGACGACACCCCATCCAAAGTCGGTACTACAAATTGCAGTGTCCCATCTTCGTTGTAGCGTAGTTCTTCTATGCATACGGAACGGCGAAAGCTTCCACCTGTGAGCAAGCCACCATTATGATAGATGAAGTAATCGCGCCCCTTAAATTCAATGACCGACTGGTGGTTGGTGTTGCAGTTACCCGCTAAGCCTTTGAGGAGACCTTGATACTCCCACGGGCCAGTGATGCTCTTCGAGGTCGCGTACGCCGTTCGCTCTGGAAAGCCCCAAGCGTAGGTCAAGTAATAGAGCTCCCCCTTCTTGTGGATCCAAGGAGCTTCGGTGAAACGCGGCAGCTCGATCTGGTGAATCTCACCGTCGAGTTCGATCATGTTATCCTTCAGCTTCGCCCAGTACAGGTTCGTATTTCCCCAAAAAAGGTAAGCTTGGCCGTCGTCGTCGATATAGGCCGCCGGATCGATGTCATCCCACGTCACGACTCGCCCCTCGGGGTTCGTTGGATCGGGCGTCATATCACTGGAAATGAGCGGTCCTCCCAACGGGTCGAAAAAAGGTCCCGTCGGGCTGTCGGCAGAAGCCACCCCCACTGCGAAGCCGAGTCCTTCGCCCCGCCAAACGGAGACATACCAGAAAAACTTGCCATCCCGCTCGATGGTGTGAGCCGCCCAAGCGTTAGCTTTCGCCCATGGAAAGTCTTCGAGCGACAGGAGCGAGCCCTCGGGCTTCCAATTGACCATGTCGGTCGAGGAAAAGCAGAGCCAATCATCCATCACGTAGCCCGGCCGGTCGGGCAAAGCCTCGTCGTGTCCAGTGTACAAATACACCGTATCGCCCGACACCATAGCAGCCGGATCTGCAGTAAAAACGTCCGTTATGATTGGGTTTTCAGCCCACAGAGAGCCAACGGCCGCGTACGCGGCGAACAGGGTAAGGGTCTTCATACCCCATTATATGCGCCCCCTCTCGCCGGAACCCGCCAAACTTCTCGCCCAAGAATTTCTGCCTCGCCCCATTCGATCGATGCAAACTTGGTTACTCATTGACTTACACGAATTATTCTTCGCATTTCTTTCTTCGTTTTACAAACCACAAAAATGAGCGAAACCGACTTGATCAAACTCCTCGCCCGCAAGGGAGTCTCTCCCTGGCGGGCCCAAATAGCTCGATGGATAGAATCTCCGCGTATCCAATGGACCACCACATCGGTCATACTTTTCAATGCAATCTTAATGGGCATGGAAACCAGCCCATACCTAATGTCCAGTTTTGGGAGCACCCTGAAACTGTTGGACAAGATTTGCCTTGCCTACTTTGTGGCGGAAATTGTCACCAAGCTTAGCGTCTACCGTCTCAGCTTTTGGAGAAACGGATGGAATTGCTTCGATTTCGCCGTCGTCGCCATCGCCCTCACCCCAGGGGCAGGCATATGGGGCGTGCTTCGTTCGCTGCGCGTCCTCCGCGTGCTGCGACTCCTCACCGTGATTCCCCAGCTTCGAAAGGTGGTCGCAGCCTTCATGCACGCCATACCGGGACTGGCCGGCGTGATCGCGCTCATGAGCATCTTCTACTACACCTTCGGGGTACTCGTAACGACACTCTTCGCGGAGGCTTTCCCAGATTGGTTCGGCTCTCTAGGGAAGAGTTTCTACACCTTGTTCCAAATCATGACCCTCGAGAGTTGGTCCATGGGAATCGTCCGCCCCGTCATGGAAACCTTTCCATGGGCATGGGCAATCTTCATCCCCTTCATCGTGGTCGCCACCTTCACGATTCTAAATCTCTTCATCGGCATCATCGTATCCACCATGCAAGAACTCGCATCCCTCGCGGAGCCGCACGATAAAGAGAACGCCACGCTCCTGGAGACACTAAGCCGCATGGAGCGCGACCTCGCTGCGTTAAAGTCCCAGCTCAGCCAACGAAACTGAGGCTCCCGGCCGGGAGGGGGGTGGCAATCAGCTCGCAGCGGTCAATCTTTATGCACGAAATCCAACAAGTCCCCCACTGAGCGGTGGGACTCGATGGCGTGGCGAAGCTTCACTCGACGGTTGATCTTGTAGCGGTTGCAACGCCCTTCCTTGAAACGGGTGATCATGCCGCCCGCTTCCAGATCAGCTACGATCTTCTGCACCGCCCGCTCCGTTATTCCCACTTCGAGGGCCACGTCGCGCAAGACCTTTCCACCTTCCTTATCTAAACTGAGCAGGACATGAGCATGATTAGAAAACAGCGTCCAATGAGATTGTTCCTTGGCAGGCACCACTGCCACTTTCTTAGTTTGAATAGCCATATGCATCAGAGCCGTCGTTTACGGAGCGGACTATCCGCCCTAGATTTCATGTAGTGGGATTCGTATACTTCTATTCGCATTTTGCAAACCCTAGTTTCCCTCGCCACCACTGCGGTAGAACCGCAATCAAAAAACGGAAAAGCTGCCGTCCCAGACAAACCGGAGACGACAGCCACTTCCTCTTCTATTTAGCTAAATCTTATTCTTCGCTCGCAAAGCCCTAGCCCGACAGCGCAACTGGCGCCCAGCGACCTCGAGCGTTTCGGATATGACTGCCGAAAGACGCTGTCCGCGCTTGACCACGATCTTATCGTATCCTGGCAGCACCAAGCGAGCCGTGGTAGCGTATTCGGCCACTGCTTTGCCCGTTTCATTGCGCCGAATGCTGAGCCTCAAGCCCTGCAGCTGGTTGTGACGACGAAACAATGCCCCCGCCTTCTCTACCAAAGTGTTGCGATAGCCGGCATGCAGACGCATGTCTACCGTCTCGATGTGGAGGGGAGCCTGCGATCCCGAGCTGACTGATCGTGTGCTCATCTCCGCTACTCCCTCAGTTGAACAAGCCAAAGCGAGCGCCACTGGGGCGGGTCGCGATATCGGTTAAACGGCCGCCATCGGTCTTCCAGACCCGTTTGGCAAACCCCGACGACGAAGCGCGCTTCTCACGCTTTGGACGCTCTTGGGGCGCTGGACTGACGATCCCCTCGATTGTGTTATCCAATGTGCTAGTTCTCATGCTTGTGTGTGTCTTTCCGTTTCTGTTATACGTTTTTTTATACACGAATATTTTTTCGCATCATAAATTGACAGTCAAGACAGAAACAGGTTTTCCACGTATTTCTTTTCGTGTTTTCTTATTCGCACTTAATCACAAACCCAACCCAATCATGTATCGCTGCAACAAACTGTTCGTTAACCATCCGGGAATTCAAGAACACCGACGCATGAACGATCTCATCATCATCATCCCCGTTATCCTGCCCATGCTCGGCGCGATACTCGGTTTACTAGCGACCAAACGAAGCCTGATGCGAACGGCAATCGGCATCGGTACCAGCGCCCTCACGCTCGCGTTCTCCCTGCAATTACTTTTCACGGTCAATGCCGAATCGTACCTCAGCCTCGAACTCGGGAGCTGGCAAGCCCCTTCGGTATCTCTTTCATCGCAGATTGGCTGGCAGCGATCATGGCCGCCTTCTCAGCGCTGGCGGGCCTCGCCATCGGTGTCTACTCCATAGACGACCTCAAAAACGGCGAACGAAGCCTGTGGTTCTATCCGCTCATGCTCTTCTTGGCGGGCGTAGTCAACGGAGCTTTCCTTACTGCTGACCTATTCAACCTCTATGTCTGGTTCGAGGTCATGCTCATCGCGTCCTTCGCTCTCATGACTGTCGGTGGAAAGAAGGCCCAGTTCGAAGGCGGCTTCAAATACGTGGCTATCAACCTCGTCGCATCTGCCCTCTTTCTCGCCGACCTGGGACTTCTGTATGGATAACTGGATACAATCAATATGGCGGATGTCGCCCTCAAACTGTCGCTCATCGAAAACGGAGCTACGATCAACAGCTCCGCCGTTCTCTTTCTCGTGGCTTTCTCCATAAAGGCGGGGCTCTTTCCCTTCTTCTTCTGATTGCCTGCATCCTACCACACCCCGCCGATCGCCATTTCCGCCCCCTGTCCGGCTTCTGGGCGAAGTTTGCCCTCGTCAAAGCGGCACTCCTCGAGGCCTTGGTATGGCCTCACCAGCAACCCCGCCGCGTCGAGGACCTGATTCCCTTGCTTTGAAAACGGTGGCCGCAAGCAATCGCACCAAACGCCTCCCGCATCCCAAAGCGTAAAATCAAGGTCGAACACTACTAACTTGAACGCACTAACAGGTTTCACAGCCGGTACCTCAAGGGTCTCGACACTAAAACGCGACCCGAAAGCGAGATGCTGTGAGGCGATTTGGAAAGCCCAAGCTTCGCCCAAGACAGCAGAGCATCTTGGCGACTAATCCCCTTTCGACTTCCTCAAAGCCCGTGCCCACGGACTGGATACATCCTTCACGCCTCCCGAGCCGCGACCCTTTCCAGCGGCTAGCTTGCGGAGCTTGTCTTTCTTGTTGGGTCGTTTGCCTTTCACCGGGACTTTGCCCTTGTTGGGATCCTCTGGATTCCAGTTCTCCGGCTCGAAACCTTCGAGACGCTCACGCAGGATCGGGTCTATCTTGTTCTTCTTCTCGATCTGGCGAAAGTGCCCATCCATGTCGTCGGTAATGAAACTGACTGCGACACCTTCTCCTCCGGCTCGACCCGTACGCCCGATCCGGTGCACGTAGTCAGCAGCCGCCCGCGGCAGGTCGTAGTTGACCACACAGGGGAGCCCAGCGATGTCGATGCCCCGCGCGGCTACATCTGTGGCCATCAGCACCCGGACCTTGTTCTGCTTGAAACGCTCCAGCGAACGCTGCCGCTTATCCTGCGACATGTCACCGTGCAATGCTAAAGCCTTGATCCCGTTTTTCGTGAGCTTCACCGTCACATTGTCCGCCCGCCTCTTAGAGCCGACAAATACTAGAACTCTCTCCCAGCCTTCCACTTCCAGCAAATGGCGTAACAGCCCAGTGCGCCTGTTTCCATCCACCTCGATTGCTCGCTGCTGAATGCTTTGCACTGGCTGGGAAGCTGCCTCGAGCTGGATCTTCTCCGGATCGTTAAGCAACGAATCCGCCAACGAAACCACATGCTGCGGGAAGGTCGCTGAAAAGAGCAAATTCTGCCGCTTCGCCGGCAGTGTCTTGATAATCGCATTCAGTTCGTCAGCGAAGCCCAACGCCAAGAGGCGATCCGCTTCGTCCAACACCAGCAGCTCCACCTCGTCGAGCTCCACCGAACGCTGTTCCACCAAGTCGATCAACCGCCCCGGGGTCGCCACCACCACATCCACTCCCGCGTGGGCCGCTTTCATCTGGGCGTCGTAACCAACTCCGCCAAACGCAACCAGCACGCGAATCGGGACTGGAGAGCCCTCCGCATAGCGCTCTAGCGCCGCTCCCACCTGCACCGCCAACTCGCGCGTTGGAACCAGAATCAAATGCCGGGGCTTCCTGGCCTGCTCGCCTGAGAGCGACACCTTCTGCGCGATAGGCAGTGAAAACGCTGCCGTCTTGCCCGATCCGGTCTGGGCCGCTGCTAGAAGATCTTTACCAGCCAAGATTACCGGAATGGACGCTGCCTGTATCGGAGTCGGCTCGGCGTATCCAAGCGTCTCGAGGGAGCGAAGCAAAAAGTCTGACAAATCAAGCGAGGCGAATGACATAGCCGACCATTCCTGCGCCCAAAACCGGGCCAAGGCAAGCCCCGCACGATCCTACCTCCTCGGCTTAGCCCTTATCTTAATGCGCTTTCCAACCCCAAAGGCTTCCTTAATCCTCGACGGGGTTGCCTGTCCATGGATTGATCTTCGGCCCCTTAGATTCTCGTGGCTTAAACGGCCGCCGCGAAGGCAACAATGGCTCCTTCCTCGGAGCCGGCTTCTCCTTAGCGACCGGCTTCTTTCGCACCGGAGGCTCCACTCCGATCAACTCCATGTAGGCGATCTCCACCTTGTTCCGAGCCCAAGGCGTCGTGCGCAGGAATTTCAAGCTAGAGTCGAGACTTGGATCGTTGGCGAAGCAGTTGATGGAAATTTTCGACGCTAGCTCTTCCCACCCGTACTTTTCGACCAATTCGGTCAACATGACCTTCAAGGTCTTGCCATGCATCGGGTCCTTCTTTGCGGCTTCGCTCATTCCAAAGCATAAGCCCTCAAAGACCCGCTACCGTCAATCTCCCAATTTCTGGCTAACGCGTGAAGACCGGAGGATTGTTCGGCGGCGGCGGAGTGATTGCATCCTGCCTGTCTAGAACCTCCCCGGACAAGACCGCTTCCGCCCCCTTGACCGCTTCTTCAACCTGAGTCATCGACTTCACGCCCACGATCAGAGAGCTCATCGCTGGTTGAGAGAGAGCCCACGCCAACGCGTACTGCGTCAAGCTCAACCCCTGCTCCTTCGCCAGCTCTTCGGTCGCCTCGATCTTGTCGAAAACCGCGTCCTCCGGCTCTGCCAACCAACTGCTGTCCGCCATGCGAGAACCCGCTGGAGCTTCCGCGCCTCTTCGGTACTTGCCAGTCAGCAACCCACCCTGCAGGGCCTGCCAAGGAGTCACTCCGATGTCATGCTTTCTACAAAATTCCAAATCGTTTTGGTAGTCCCGCCTCAGCAAGCTAAACGGGATCTGCGACGCCACTACCTTCGGCCAATTCCTCTTGTCCGCTAGCCAGAGCAGCTCGCAAAGCTGCCAGGCGAAGTGGTTAGAAACCCCGAAGGCTCGGACCTTGCCCTGACGATAAGCGGTCTCCATCGCGGAGAGCACGGTCTCCAACGGCGTCTGGGCATCCGGCCAATGCACGTGGTAAAGGTCGATGTAGTCCGTCCCCAAGCGCGTCAAACTCGCGTCCAGCTCCCGTAAGATCGTTTTGGCGGTCAGTCCCATGTCATGCGTGCCCTTACCATTCGGAGCGCCACACTTGGTCGCCAGTACCACTTCCTCGCGACGCCCTTTCAGTGCCGCGCCCAAAATATCCTCCGACACGCCGCCGGACGATCCCATGAAACGCGAATACCCCTCGTAGACATTGGCGGTATCGATAAAATTGATACCCAAGTCCATCGCTCCATGCACGATCCGGATCGCGTCCTCCTTCCCCACCGGGGAGCCAAAAGTCATCGTTCCCAAACAAATTGGGGAAACCATCATACCACTCGATCCTAAACGTCTCAATTTCATGCCTGCACCTTCACCCCAAACCACTCCCACGTGCAACCCTAGGGCCACACTTCCAAATTAAAATTGCCCAAATCCAGCGGAGAGCACTTCTTTAAACGACAACTGAACGCCCACTATGACCTTCCCTCACTGCCCACAATGCGACTCCGAGTACGCCTACGAAAACGGCCCCACCCTCGTTTGCCCCGATTGCGGACACGAATGGGTCCCCACCGAGCAGCCTGAGGCCACTGGGGGCGAAACCGAAGCCGCTGTCCTCGACTCCAACGGCAACCCCCTCGCCGACGGGAACACTATTACCCTTATCAAGGATCTCAAAGTCAAAGGCACTCAAAGCGACCTCAAGGCCGGAACCAAGGTCAAAAATATCCGCCTCTGCGACGGAGACCACAACATCGACTGCAAGATCCCCGGCTTCGGCACCATGAAACTCAAATCCGAATTCGTCAAAAAGGCCTAATCTGGAGGGACGGATTCCACCCCGTCAGCAGGGCCCACAAGACCTAAGGGACCACTGAATGTGTCGCTTCGCACGGCGCCAACTGGTTCACAACGCCTTCAAACAAAGCCCCTCCAAAAACATTTTCCTAATTGCTACCGACGCCGTTAGCGTTGAAAAAAACGGACGACCACGCCAACCGCTCCCCGCGAGCCTATGTTACCAAACGCGTCCACCAACTTCCAGCTCATCACCCGGCTCCTGCGGCTCGCCCTGCGCTACCGGGCCGACAGCGTCAAGGTCCTCGTCCTGCAGACCCTACTGCTCGCCCTCGGACTCTCAGGACTCAGCCTCATCGGCTTCGGCATCGACTACATCCGCTTTGCCCTCGCCGACCCCGCCACCGAGCCGACCCTGCCCGCCACCTTCGGCCTCTCCATCCCCACCAGCTGGCCCGCCCTTCACGGCATCTTCCTGATCGCCGGTGGCGTGCTCGCCTTCGCTCTCGTCCGAGCCTTCCTCAACTACAACTACACCATCGCCGTCAATCGCCTCGTCCAAGGCAAACTCGTCGTCGACCTCCGCAGCGAAGTCTACGAACGCCTCCAGCGCCTGAGCTTCCGCTTCTTCGACGCCCACACAACTGGCTCCATCATCACCCGCGTCACCAGCGACGTGCAGTCGGTCCGCATGTTCCTCGACCAAGTCCTCATCCAGGCCTTCATCATGGCCCTCTCGCTGGTCATCTACGTCGCCTACATGCTCTCCCTCCATCCGGGCCTCACCGCCGCCTGCCTCGCCACCACACCCCTGCTCTGGATCATGGCCACTGTATTCTCCCGCCTGATACAGCCGCTCTACGCCACCAACCAAACCCTCGTCGACCGCCTCGTGCAACGCTTCGCCGAAACCGTGCAAAGCATGCAAGTCATCAAGGCTTTCGGTGTCGAAAAACAACAGCAAGCCGCCTTCGAGGCCGACAACGCCGCCATCGGCAAACAACAAGGCGCCATCTTCTGGCGCGTCAGCATCTTCTCACCTTCCGTCGGATTCCTCACCCGGCTAAACATCGCCATCCTCCTCGGCTACGGCGGCTGGCTTGTCATTCACGGACAACTACCGCTCGGCGCTGGACTTGTCGTCTTCGCCGGACTGCTCGAGCAGTTCTCCGCCCAGGTCAACCAAGTCGCCACCATCGTCAACAGCGTGCAGCAATCCATCACCGGAGCCCGCCGCGTATTCGAAATCCTAGACGCCCCCGTCGAGACCAAGTCCGCCCCCGACGCCGTCGCCCGCCCGCGCCTCGACGGAAACCTGCGTTTCGAAAACGTCTCCTTCGCCTTCGACGGCATCGAATCCGTCCTCCACGAGATCGACCTCGAAATCCCCGCCGGGCGCTGCATCGCCATCCTCGGCGCCACCGGAGCGGGCAAATCCGCCCTCATGAGCCTCATCCCGCGCTTCTTCGATCCCACCAGTGGCACCCTCAGCATCGACGGCATCGACGCCCGCCAACTCCGCCTCGAAGACATACGCCGCAACATCGGCATCGTCTTCCAAGAGAGCTTCCTCTTCTCCAACACCATCGCCGCCAACATCGCCTTCGGCCACCCCGACGCCACCGAACAGCAAATCGAAGACGCCGCCCGCATCGCCTCCGCCCACGAGTTCATCACCGCCCTGCCCAAAGGCTACGACACCATCCTCGGCGAAAGCGGAAACACCCTCTCCGGCGGACAACGCCAACGCCTCGCCATCGCCCGCGCCATCCTGCTCGACCCGCCCATACTCCTGCTCGACGACCCCACCGCCGCCATCGACAGCGAAACCGAAAAGGAAATCTTCACCGCCCTCGACCAAGCCACCGCCGGCCGCACCACCCTCCTCGTCGCCCACCGCCTCAGCACCCTGCGTCGAGCCGACGAGATTCTCGTCATGGAGCAAGGCCGCATCGTCCAACGCGGCACCCACGAAGAACTCATCGCCCAGCCCGGTCCCTACCACCGCGTCGCCCAACTGCAGCTCATCGACGGCCCCGGCCTCCCAGAAAACGAAGGGCCCATCGCATGAATCAAGCACCCTCGCCCCGCGGCCAACAACGCTCCCCCCGCGAGCTGGGACTCGTCGTCCGCCAACGCGACGAAGAGCCAGAGGTCGCCGCCAAGCCACTCGAGTGGGGCCTCATCCGCCGCCTCTTCGGCTACACCAAAGCCGTATCCGGAAAACGGAACGCCCTCATCGTCCTCACCTTCATCCGCGCCATCCAGCTCCCCCTCCTGCCTTGGATGGTCGGCTCCATCATCGCCGGCCCCATCACCGACGGAGATTCCAATTTCCTCTTCTGGTCCGTCGCCGCCTACCTCGTCTTCGCCTTCTTCACCGACTTCCTCTTCCACTTCCGCCAACGCTACGCCCAAGAGCTGGGCGAGTCCGTCGTCTCCCAACTGCGCAGCCAAGTCTACGACTCCATGCAGCGCCAGCCCATGTCCTTCTTCCACCGCGTCAAAGTCGGTTCCATCATCGGCCGCATGACGTCCGACGTGCAAACCCTGCGCGTCGGCATCCAAGACGTCTTCTTCGTATCCATCGTCCAAATCGGCCAAATGCTCACCGCCGCCATCCTCATGGCCCTGACCGATCTCACTCTCTTCGGCGTCGTCGCCTGCCTCGCCCCCATCCTCTGGTACCTCAACCAAAAATTCCGCGACCGCCTCAGCGAATACTCCCGCCAAGCCCAAGAAAGCTTCAGCCGCGTCACCGCCAACCTCGCCGAATCCGTCAACGGCATCCGTGTCACCCAAGGCTTCGCCCGCGAAAAGACCAACGCAGGCCTCTTCCGCGAACTCATAGCCGACCACGCCCGCTACAACATCGCCCTCGCCCGCACCTCCGCCGTCCTCATCCCTCTGCTCGAGCTCAACAGCCAATTCTTCATCGCCCTCCTCCTGCTCATCGGCGGCTGGAGCACCCTCGGCGGCGGCATGGAAATGGCCGACCTCATCCGCTTCTTCTTCCTCGCCAACATCTTCTTCGCCCCCATCCAAGTATTGGGAAATCAATACAACCAAGCCCTCATCGCTATGGCCGGAGCCGAGCGTGTCTTCAAGCTCATCGACCGCAAGCCCGACTGGTCCGACCGCCCCGAAGCCACCGACCTCCCTCGCCCCGAAAACCAAACCGGTGTCCGCGTCTCCTTCCGCGACGTCACCTTCAGCTACGTCCCCCAGCAGCCCGTCCTCAGCGGCATCAACTTCGAAGCCGCCCCCGGCCAATCCATCGCCCTCGTCGGCCACACCGGTAGCGGCAAAAGCTCCATCCTCAATCTCGTCACCAAATTCTACCTCGCCGACTCCGGCACCATCGAAATCGACGGCCGCGATATCCACAGCATCACCTCCGAATCCCTGCACCAGCAAATGGGTATGGTCACCCAGCAAAACATCCTCTTCAGCGGCAGCGTGCTCGACAACATCCGCCTCCCCCGCCCCTCAGCCACCGAGGCCGAAGTCCAGCAAGTCCTCGCCGACCTCGACTGCGCCGACCTCCTCTCCAACCTCTCCAACGGCCTCCACACCAGCGTCGGCGAACGCGGCGCCTCCCTCTCCCTCGGCCAGCGCCAGCTCGTCTGCTTCGCCCGAGCCATGCTCGCCAAACCCCGTCTCCTCGTCCTCGACGAAGCCACCAGCTCCATCGACGCCCTCACCGAAGCCCGCCTCCAAAAAGCCATGACCCGCCTCCTCGCCGGCCGCACCAGCTTCGTCGTCGCCCACCGCCTCTCCACCATCCGCGAAGCCTCCCTCGTCCTCGTCATCGACCACGGCAAAATCATCGAACGCGGCACCCACCAACAACTCCTCGCCCAAGACGGCCAATACGCCCGCCTCTACGAACAATTCCTAGCCTAGCATCCCAGCCTCAGGAGGGACCGGTTCTTGCCAAAGGGTGAGCCCAGTCGAATCCCCACCCCGTCCGCAGAGCCCAAATCCCCAAAAAAATCAGGTTCATCACCATTTTGCGGGAAATACCTCTGACCAGACTCAAGCGTAGGGCTGGCGCTCGCGCCACGCCGCGAGGCAAGAAGAAATTCTCCGTTTTGACCGAACAGCAATCTCCACTGCGTTTGGTGATGAACCAAAAAATCCGACCAACACCACTCCCCCTTTTTGTCACTTCTGCATATTGGGGGTTAAACGAAACACAATCAGCTCCCCCTAGCAGTCATCACGTGTCGTCCAAAGCCATTCGGCGTAGGCCGAGACTGCCCTCCACAAAAAGCTCATCAGAGCTTCTCCAATTTTCTCCCAAAAAAAATCCGCGTTCATCTGCGCCAAAGAAAACAATCCCTCGCCCCTCCCCGCGCCCAAAATCGAGCGCCCACCCATCCGGCGCAGACCCTGCTCACCCCAAGCTCGCGACCAACGAAAACCCTCCTATCAAAAACCTGGTCGCGCGCTCCGTATGAAAATCCTCCCAGAAGAAGAAGACGCTCCGCCACCGCCAAAACCCGTCGACCTCGACAAACGCGCCATCGAGATCCTCCGCGAAAACTCATGGGGCGACTACACCCTGCCCACCAAAGGCCTCTACCCCTACCAGTGGAATTGGGACTCCATGTTCGTCGCCCTCGGCTTCTCCGAGATCGACCTCGACCGCGCCTGGACCGAAGTCGAATCCCTCTTCCAAGGCCAATGGAAAAACGGCATGGCCGCCCACATCGTCTTCCGCAAAGATTCCCCCTCCTACTTCCCCGGGCCCAAAGTCTGGCAAGGCACCCACGACGTCGCCACCTCCGGCTGCTCCCAGCCCCCCGTCGCCGCCACCATCGTGCGCGACCTCTACGAGAAAAATCCCGCCCTCGGCGAAGAACGCCTCCGCCGCCTCTTCCCACGCCTCATGCGCTGGCACCGCTGGTTCCACACCATGCGCGTCATCTCCGGAGGTTCCGCCATCGCCGTCACCCACCCATGGGAATCCGGACGCGACAACTCCCCCGACTGGGATGAAGCCCTCGACAACGTCGACCCCACCGGCGTCACCCCCTACCAACGCAAAGACCTCGGCCACGTCGACGCCCACATGCGCCCCACCAACGCCCAATACGACCGCTACATCAAACTCGTCGAATACGGCCGCGACTGCGGATGGGACCACACCCACATCACCCGCGAAGGCCCCTTCGCCGTCGCCGACCCCGGCATCACCTTCATCCTCGCCCGCGCCGACCGAGACCTCCGCGCCCTCGCCCGCTACCTCGGCGCCCGCGACTCCGGCCGCGAAATCGACAAATGGCTCCGCCGCAACCAAATCGCCGCCGACACCCTCTGGAACGAAGAGCTCGGCGCCTACTCCGCCCGCGACCTGCGCACCGGCAAATTCGCCGACGGCGTCTCCTCCGTCGCCTTCCTCTCCTACTACGCCGGCATCACCCGCTCCAAGCGCGACGCCACCCTCCAACGCACCCTCTCCCGCATTCTCGACGCCGCCCCCTACTCAATCCCCTCCTTCGATCCCGCACACCCCAAATTCGACTCCCAACGCTACTGGCGCGGACCCACCTGGGCCATCGTCAACTACCTCATCGCCCGCGGCCTCGCCGAATACGGCTTCCACGAAAAAGCCGAACGCATCCGCCTCGACACCCGAAAAGTCATCCAAGACTCCGGCTTCTACGAATACTTCGACCCCATCACCGGCAAAGGCTCCGGTGGCAACCACTTCACCTGGACCGCCGCCATCTGGCTTGCTTGGGCCTCCCCTATGACCGACAAATGAGCCAAGATTTAACGCGTTCGAATCAGCCTGCCACCTTCCCCGCTGCAGCCTCAGCCGCTGCCTGAAATCGAATATCCGCCTAATTCGTTCCATCGGGAGACGAGCACATACACATCTAGCTAGCTAGAATGTAAACCGGGGCCCGAAAGCTCCCCAAGGGACCAACCAGAGAGAACGCCTCTCGAGTACAAGGAACACACCCCGAGCGATCGCAGCGAAAATCCCCAGCCTACTGTAAAGCAAGCGCCAAAGACGCCACGGGGCCCTCTAATGCAACCTAAGCACCTGCGAAATCCGATCAATTAGCTATCTTCACTAACAGGTGAGATAGCCCCAATTAAACCCACAAAACCCATGGTACAGATTTCCGAAAAATTTCGCCGTCTCCACATCAGCATCGATGCACGTCTCCAGCCGCAAGCCCACGAGAGACGGCAGCTGGAACAACTCTGGCAATCCGGTCGCCTCCACCGCCACCTCGACGCCCTCGAACGCTTCTACAGCGAGAAACGGAGCGAATTTATCGAACTCCTCGAAGATCCAACCGATAACGAAAACCTAGTCGCGATCGCCAAGCTCCTAGTCGTGCAAAACGGCATCGTGGATCGTATTGCCGAGACACTCGACCAGATCCAAGAAATTGAATCTGAGATCTGGATCCAAGGGGAGCTAGGCAACCATGATCGCAACCAAATCGCCGCAGACTGGACTCGCCGATACGCTCGGTCCTGGCGCGAATGGCGCATCAAAGAGTACCTTTTCGCCGTGGAACAAATGCAGCACCGTCTGCCCCAGTGCCTCCAGCTCGCTAGCTAAAAGCGATCCGCCGGGGCGCAATTGACGTGCTATCGACTGAGGTTGCAGTTCTCCGTGACAACATTTTTCGGGTGGTCGGCCATTTTCAACTGGCAAGCCCAGCGGCCAAGCAACTCGGTCACCCATCTGCAATCCTGAAGCCCTTGCGACGCCGTCGCCGCGGATGCTGCGAGAGAACTCACAGGCTATAGGGCCTAGAGACCGTTCCTCCACATACCCAAGAAATCCGCACTTTCCTGAACCCAAAAGAGAAAGAAGCTCGTAAAAAAGGAGTCACCCGCCAAAAACCGGCGACCCAAACACGAACTCCTATCTTACCAAGTGATTTCAAAAAAAGCCCTTTCTGCCGCCCTTAGCCTCTCAATACTGTCCACTGGGCTCGTCGCCACCCCGACCGCTGACGGACTCTACGCCATTTTCGACACGGACAAAGGGACCTTCACCACCCAGCTTTATTTCCAGAAAGCTCCCCTCTCCAGCGCCAATTTCGTTGGGCTAGCCGAAGGCACCCTTCCCCACTACGAAAGCGGCTCCACCAATCCCGTTTACTCCAATTTCTACGACGGTCTCACCTTCCACCGAGCCGTTCCCAGCTTCGTAATTCAAGGGGGAGACCCAGAGGGCGATGGCACTGGCGGTCCAGGCTACGATTGGCCCGACGAAGTCCATCCTGATCTCATCCACGATGCCGAAGGAATCCTCTCCATGGCGAATAGCGGCGCCAATACAAACGGCAGCCAATTCTTCGTCACTCTCGACGCCACTCCCAATCTAGACGGAATCCACAATGTCTTTGGTAAGGTGGTCGAGGGAATCGCGGTCGTCAGAGCCATTGGTATCTTGCCGAACGCAGGCAGTAACAACAACAACTCCTTGAACACTCCGGTGGTAATCAACTCGGTCGACATCCTCCGCATCGGCGAGGCAGCCGAGGCCTTCGATCCGACACTCTACGCGAACCACTTCGATCCTAGCATCCCGCTTTTCGGAAAAGAAGTGCAGAGCGAAATCCAGATCGCAAATACGAGCTCGGAAAAGATCACGGTATCCACGCCCTATGTCCCTCTCAACGAATATAGCGTATTCACAAGCGACGATCTCGATACTTGGACCGAGGTTCAACACGTTCTCCCTTCTATCGATTCAGACGCAGCTGATCCCGCTGTCGACTTGATGCCCGTAAACGGTCCTGAGTTCGTTAGATTCGACACAACCCGGCGTATCGTTTCCGACATGAGTGGCATCATTGACGAAATCCGCATCGAAAGTCCTGACGGGCAAAACACCTTCGTGGAGGTCATAAAAATTGAACCCAGCCTAGTCGGAACCTACAACGCGAACGACTCCACTGACTTTGGCGTGTACCTCGACTGGATCGAAATCAGTGAAACACGCACCCAGTTGCGGGTCCAATTCCCCAGCAACAACCCCTACCAGCCCATCTCCAACGCTATCCAATTCTACCTCGACAGAAGCGAGGGCAACGAAGGCAACGTTTATATCCGTGACGAGAACTCGAGCCTCTCTTTCGCCGGCGATGATATCGTGATCGAAGGTACCTTCACCATCACACCAGCCGATTAGAAGAGATTTTCAGAACCACTTAGTAGCTCGGCTTTACGGATTCCAAGCAGCTTGTTCGTCGAAGAAAACGCATCCTTTCCGAGAAATGATCCGCCTCCTAAATAAACGCCTCACAACGTGTTATTCTTCGCGCATCGCCTCAAGTGGCGACACCCGGGCCGCCTTGCTTGACGGCAGGTAGCTGGCAAAGAAAACCACAACTGCCAGGGCGAGCGCCGTGACCGCCAACACACCAAAATCGTAGGGCACGACATCGTAGAGCACGCTCTTCATGCCGAGTCCCGCAATCCAAGAGACGGCTACTCCCAGCGCGATACCTCCCAACAGTAGGGCTGCGCCCAGCAGCAAGAAACTACGCAACACTTGGCCGGGCTGCGCTCCGATCGCCATGCGGACACCAATTTCGCGAACCCTTTCCCCCACCGCATAAGCCAAAACGCCGTAGGTTCCGATCGCCGCCAAAAGCAGCGCCACCCCCGCAAATATACCCGCTAAGATCGCGGGAGATCGACGAATCAAAAGGCTATCGTCGATTCGATCCTGCAAAAGCCGCACATCGTCTACCGGCAGCTCCGGATCGATCTTCAACACGACCTCCCGTAACGCATCGCTCACCGACTCCGGCAAGACCTGCGTTTGCATCGTAACGTAAAAGAACTGCTGGGGACGCAGCTTGTATGGCATGTAGACCATCCCTTGGGAAACCTCTTCAGTTAGGTCGTTTTGCGTTACCGTCTCCACCACGCCCACGATAGTCATCGCGTTCTCTTCCGTCAGCTCGACATTCGACGCAAGGCGACGTCCCAGAGCGCTTTCTCCCGGCCAATAGCGTTCCACAAACGCCGTATCCACCATACAAACACGCTGCTCGCCTTTCTGGTCCGCTGCACTCAGGTAACGACCTTCCACCAGAGGAATGCCCAAACTCTGCCAATAGTCGCCAAAGCCAAAGCCAACCCAGTGGGCCCGCAGAGATTCTCCGGGTTTCAGTTCCACTCCTTCGACCACTGTGGCGTTGTTGCTCACGTTTCCGCTAAACGGCAGACAATTACTCATGCCCACTTCCGAAACTCCGGGTATGTTCACCAGCTCATTGTGCAGACGCTCAAGGAACGCCTGGCGCGGTTCAGGTTCTGGATACGTTTTCCATGGCAATGAAATGCTGGCCGTCAAAACGTCGTCTGCCGCAAAGCCTGGATCGTTTAGAAGCGCCTTGCGCAAGCTAAGCCCCAACAAGCCCGCACTGACCAGCAACGCGAAAGCTAAGGCGATTTGAACCACGATAAAGCCATGCCGCACACGCTGAGCCCCTCGTGAAACGGTTCCAGTTCGCGACTCAGCCTGCAGGGCCGGCGCCAAGTTCCTGCGGGCATTCAGAGCAACGATCGGCACAGCCAACGCGACTCCCACCAGCAAGGCACCGACAACAGAAACGAGCATAACCCGTCCATCCAGCGAGACATTCGCCCCAAGAGGCAATTGCTCGGAACCCAATGTCTCCAACATTCGTATACCGATTGCGCCTACGGCGATCCCCAGCAACCCGCCAACAACTGCCAGCGTAACTGTCTCCAGAAGCGTTTCCCGAGCCAGATCACGACGCCCCGCGCCGAGCGCTTGGCGCACCGCGGTTTCCTTTGCCCGACCCTTTGCCCGAATCATCAGCAAGTTTACGAGGTTCACACAGCCGATCATCAATAGAGACAAGGCCCCTGCCTGCAGGATCAGTAAAATCGGCTTCGCCTCCCTCACGATCTCCTCGTGCAAGTTTACCACAAACGTTTCAAATCCTGCATTGGTCACCATCTCCGCATGGGGATCCGACTCCAGCATCCGCTCATTGTACCGATTCATCTCGTCTTGAGCCGCTTCCACCGAGACGCCGTCCTTCAAGCGAGCAAACATGCGCACATTATTCGAGTGCCGGCGGTCGACTTCCCGATCTTCCAGATTAGATGCGAGCGGACCAAAGAACTTCGCTTTGCTGTCTAGAAATTCGAAACCCGGGCCCAGCACTCCAACGACTCGATGTGAAAGCCCATCTACCATGATTTCCCGATCGAGCACGTTCGGGTCCCCATTGAAATAATCCTGCCAATACTCGTGGGTCAGGATCGCGACGCTCGAATTCGCGTACAACGTTTGCTCCTCGGTAAAAGTATTACCCATCAGCAGTGGAACTCCCAGGGTCTCGAAAAACTCGACCGAAACCCGATCGCGCCGTACGCGTTGCGGCGATCCCGCTTCACCCACGATCACGCTGCCGCCTTGATAAATCGACAGCGACTCGAACGATTCCATCCCCTCCCGCCGATCGTAGTAATTCGGCAGCGACGCCCCGATCCGCGGGGCGCCCGCTCCGGGATAAGAATTCAACATCGTTACCAGCTGCTCGCTCTTCTCGAAAGGCAAGGCTCTTAGGAGAATAGCGTCGATCACGGCAAACATCGCCACGTTGGCGCCGATACAGAGAGCTAAGGTCAGCAGGACAGTGGCAGAGAAACCACGCTCGCGTTTCAAACGGCGTAGACACTGGCGGAAGGCAGGGAGGGCGAAGGAAGTCACGACATAGGAAACCCCACTCCTTAATATGCGTTACAAAAAAATTCGGTTTAGTTCGCAAATGTCCGACAGAGCCGAACTTCCTCCGAGGCGCTAGCCTCTAAACTCCCCGGGCCGAGTGGTGCTCACCTAAACCATGTAGTTAAGAATTCGACCTCCATTGCGACTACATCCCAGTTCGGCTAGGCGATATTGCCTCATAGTCTACAAGTAGGACGCGATAAGGCGTTATCCGTGCTGCCTTCTAATCCGTGAATCTCTTCCTTTTACAGAAACTCTTTTCCGCTCGCCTACACCTTGCCCTCGGCATGCTCATGCTAATCTTGCAGCGAAGCCCGATCGTCAAGATGATCGCCTACACGAAACACTTGCAGCCAAATGCTCCTGTTGTCCGAATCATACAGTCCATCGCCATCCCTGCCGCCACCCTCGCAGCTCCACACGCTGTATCCGGAGCCAGCACATCTTCCTACGACGTTGAATACATTAACACTCCAGAGCTAAAGGTCGGCGTCGAGGCAGTCATAAAGTTCTCAAATACCATCACTCCAAGATCTTGGACTATCGAAGGAAATCTCCCTCCTGGAATGCGCGTCACCGATCTCCGCTTGCGAAAAAGCGCCGTGAACGGGGTGATCACCGCCGACATAGGAATCATCACGGGCACCCCTAACCAAGCTGGAACCTACGACCTCGTGCTCACCCCTTGGTCAAACGTAGACGGTACCGGCGACACGGCGCCCGAGCCCGAGCCCGGCGCCCTCCGCATAAAACTGACTGTTCTTCCCGACCAAACGACTCCTCTTGTCGCTCCCGTTATCGTATTCAAAAAGCAAAACAATACCCTCACCTTGAACTGGGATGCAACCGCAGCCGACGGTTTCAGCCTGAAAGAGTCTTACGATTTGGGAACCTGGTTACCTATCAACCAGGAGCCTACGATAAGCGATGGCGACGCTAGTATAATATTTCCTCTGACAAGCTCAGTCTCGGTTTTTTATCGGTTGGAGCCTGAAAGCTAAGCCGACACGTATTGCGAAAGCATGCGAAACAGATCCTTCGCCACGAACGGCTTGGCGAGGAATCCATCGAAATTTTCGGCCATTATACCGTCCCTCTCTGAACGCTGAGCATAAGCAGTCAGCGCAATAACAGGGATGGTAGGATCCTTCTCCTTTATTAATCTACAGGCTTCTAAGCCATCCATAACCGGCATTTTGATATCCATCAACACGGCAAAGCGATCGGGCCGCTCTAGGTTGAATACAATATCAACTGCCTCCTGTCCGTTATGAGCCCGCAAGATCTTTACGTTCTGCTTTTTGAGAACCGTCTCCACGAGCATGAAGTTCGTGGCTTCGTCCTCCGCGACCACTACCAACAGACCATCCAAGGAAACTTCGTCCGCCTCTCTTTCCTGTAGAATTTTTGTTCGATCTTCAGATGTACCCAAAGGCAATGAAAACGAGAATGTCGTCCCCACTCCTACTTCGGATTCCACGCTCAACTCACCTCCCATCAAGCGCACCAGATTACTACAAATACTGAGCCCTATTCCAGTTCCTCTATACAAACGTTGGTTTGAACGTTCCACTTTGAAAAAAGGATCGAATATACGCCGTAAATCTTCTTCCTCTATACCTGTCCCTGTATCACTTACGCTAAAGGCCACGTGGTCGCCTGCAAGATCGCCGCGCAGCTTGATGCTGCCCTCGTCCGTGTATTTGCACGCATTGGTCAAGAGGTTGTTTAACACCTGCATCAAACGAACTCTATCCACCTTCATATGAAGACTCCGTTCCGAGTACGGATCACCTACGTCAACCACCACGCCTTCAGCAGCTTGTAAGCGATGTATTGCTCCCATCTCAGCCAAAACTTCTCCCACGTTTACGATCTCGCTCCTGAGCTCGATCTGGTTCGACTCGATTAGCGAGATATCCAGTATGTCATTTATCAATACAAGAAGCGCATTGCCGTTTTCTTGGATAATTTCCACGTACTTTCGCTTCTCCTCCTTTTCCGCATCATCGATTTGCTCGAGCAAGGAGGAGAATCCAATGATAGCGTTCATCGGCGTGCGAATCTCATGACTCATGTTGGCTAAGAAAGAGGATTTCAACTGATCGGACTCCTCCGCCTTTTCCTTCGCAGACTCGAGCTCCTTGGTTCGCTCGAATACGAGTTCCTCCAATTTCTCGCGGTGTCCCACCAATTCCGTATTCTGCATCGCAACCTCTTCTTTACTTTCCGCTAGCTTGAGGGTCGCCGCCTCAAGCTCAGCGGTACGTTGCTTGACCCTCTCTTCGAGTTCCTGCCGCCGACGGCTCAAGTAGGCAAAGCGCAACCGGTATGCAAGCACGACCGAAAGCACCAGCAATAACACAACCAATATACGAAACCAACTCGTCAACCACCAAGGCGGCGAAATGTATATTTCCAATCTGCGAATCTCTTCAGACCAAACCCCATCATTGTTCGATCCCATCACAAAGAAAGTATAATTCCCGGGATCGATCTGAGTGTAAGTAGCGACACCGACGGTTCCAGCGTCAATCCAATCACGATCGTATCCAGATAGCTTATACCGATATCTATTCATCTCAGGATTAAGATAGTTTAGAGCCGCAAATTTGATTATAAAGTTCGCTCGAGAGTGCGGCAGCTCAACTCTTTGAGTAGCATTCAGAATACCGCCGTACGGCTGGTAGGAGAGAAGTTCATCTGGCGATGTCTCCAACAACAAAAGTTCGCTCAACGCGATTGGAGGAGGGACCTCGTTGAAGGCTACTTCCTCTGGACGAAAACGAACCAGTCCGTTGGGCCCTCCAAAGTAAAAATAACCATCCATCCCTCTCACAGCGGAGCGTGGATTGAAGTTCTCCGACGGCAATCCTTCGGAGTAGGCTATGTTCCGAAAGCGAGCATTCGGCAAGTTCGTCACCGCGTTTTCGAATTTCGATAAACCGTTGCTGGTGCTGATCCAAAGACTGCCAAGGTCGTCCTCCAAAATCGCTTGTATCGAGTTCGAAGGCAGGCCGTCCGCGGTACTGAAATGCCGATACCTCCCCGTCTCCAAATCCAAGATCTCCAAGCCCGCCGAAGTAGCCACCCAGATCCGACCTGTCTGGTCCTGATGCAGTTGAGTTACGTAGCCGCCACCATTTCCGTTATTTGCTAGGGCGCGGTGAGGGTAGTGGTGAAAAACTCCCGTGTCCACGTCCATAAGGTCTAAGTCGAAGCTGGCCCCAACCAGCAGTTTCCCATCTCCTAGAGGAAGGATATCGCTAACATCGTTGTCACCGAGAGAGTTCGGATCGTTCGGGTCGTTCATGAAGCGATCAAAACGCCGCCGGTCGTAGTCGAAGCGACTCAAACCGCCCCCTAAGCAACCCACCCAAAGGTCGCCTCTAGGATCCGACTCGATAGCGTAAACATTGGCTCCACCCAGGGAATACGGGCTATCCGATGGTTCGAACCGTTCAAAGGTCTGCGTTTCCTCATCCAACCGACTCAAACCCGTCGTCCAGCCTCCCACCCAAAGGTTTCCTCGCCTATCCTTGTGAATAGCGAACACCGAGTCTCCACCAAGCGTCCTCTCATCCCCCACAATGCTTTTGTAAAAGCTCACCTCTCCCGTCGATTTGCGAACACGTTCCAATCCGGAGTTCGTCCCTATCCAAAACGAGTCCTCTTCGTCTAAGAACGCGTTAGCCGCCTCATCAAACAACGGGATCACTCCGTCCGTCCCTTTCTGCACAATCTCCAGATTCTTCCCACGCTTCGAGAAATGGTTAACTCCCTTGCCGTAAGTGCCGATCCATATGTCTCCCAGTCGATCTTCGTAGAGGCAAAAAAGCGAATCACTCGCCAAACTCCATGGATTGTTCGCATTCCTAAAATCTCTAATCACCGGGAGCTCTCCAGTTCCATCGTAGTCGTCTAGCACTACGCGGCAAAGGCCGCCATTGCTCCCCAAGGCCAACCAAAGTATGTTGTCCCTATCCACGAGGGCACGCACACCCTGCCCAGCGAACCTCTGCACAAATCGCCAAGAACCATCCTCAGCGTGGTAAGCTTGCTCCAGTCCCCCTTTCCCCGTGGCCATCCACATCCGCCCTTGCCGGTCTTCGACTACTCTCAATATATCATTGGAGGTCAACTTACGATCCCCTCTGCCCACATCCTGGTAGTTTTCAAAAACTCCCGTAGCTGGATCATGGATACTAAGACCTCTTTTCGTCCCAATCCAAATCTCTCCGTTACTTCGCTCGAAAACGCAGTTCACGTAATCATGAGCAATAGTCCCAGATTCGGCATTTCCCGACTGATACCGCTGCACCTCCTCAGTCTTTCCGTCGCACCAGACCAGACCACTATCGGTGCTGAACCAAAAATCGCCGCGACTATCCTCGTAAGCGTGAAGAACCGCTTGGAACCCTGCATTCTCAAAAAAACGGAAGCTTCCTGAATCGAGCTCAAAAATGTATAACCCTCCATCGGTCGCTACCCAAAAGCTGTCAGCATCGCGCTTGATCACCTCGTTCACGGCTACGTTGAGCTGGACTCCCTCCGATCCTAGTAGACGGAACGATCGTATCTCACGTCCATCGTAGCGATCCAAGCTGTCGCTCGTTCCAATCCATAGCATCCCAGAATCGTCTTGGAAAAAGCAGCGGACCCAATTGTGCGATAACCCTCTACCGCTATCAAAATGGGAGAGACGCAGCTCCCCGGAGCCATAAAGGACGAACGACAACCAGAGGAATAAACTGATTCGGACGATTGATTTGAGCACAACGAAAGGAAGGTACCGTTTTCTACGCCCAGCGAGACAGATCTTCAACACCTTGCAGGTTTAACGGCGAAATATGCAGGGATTACAGAACTGGAAACGCAATTTCACTTAAGTCATAGTCAAAAACCAGAGCTATCTCTGCCGCTATAAGATTCCTAAGCGCCTTTTCGACGCTCCGCCAACAAGACGAGCACCATTAGACACAGGTAGAACGGCACGATCCAAAAGCTCGCCCTCAAGCCCAACCAATCTCCGACTGCCCCCATCGTCCAAGAAACCGATGCGAAACCGGCAATTCCCCCACAGGAAAGCAGAATGAAGGCGCTCGTCGCATCGCAGCACATTCGGTCCACAGCGTAAGACTGCAAGCTCGGCCAAAAACACGCCATCGCCACGCCTGCCAAAAGCAGAGCAAGGTAGGCCCACTCGATCGAATCCAACAACGGAAAACCGAGACTGACGCCGACACCTCCCAAAGCCGACCAAAGCAACAGCGCCCAAAGCCGTTCCTGCGGCACTAACCACGCGAATAAAAGACGTCCTAAGATCATCCCACCCGCAAACAGTGCAACCCCCACTCCGGCTGCAAGTGGAGCCGCCCCAAATTCGATCTGTATCAAGCTTGCGCTCCAGAAGGTGAAGGCCCCTTCCGACGCGCCCCCCAAAAACATCAAAGCCGTAAACACCCAAAAACGACGGCGCCGCAAAATCGCTCGCTTATTCGCGAATACCTGTCCCAAGCTTCCGGCTCGCCTCTTCTCTTCTCCCTGCCCCAGCCAAAGGAAAACCGACCCGGAGAATAAGCTTACACACCCAAGAAACGGTAGCACAGAGCGCCAGGAAACATCTCTGTTCAACGCGTCCCCTGTGCCCAGCATCGTTGCTAGCACCCCGATCGACCAAAAGGCGTTGACGAGGTTCAAATAACGCCCCGAGTCTTTGGGATGCAGTTCCTGCACCAAAGGATTAATCAAGGCCTCGACCACGCCTCCTCCTAAGCCCAGCAGAGCCACCGCAAGCAGCAAAGCCCCGAAAAAGGGTGCCATCCCGTAAGCGAACATTCCAATGCCAAGAAGGATACACCCAAATCCGATCGAACGTGCCTTTCCGAAACGGGCGGCTATGAAACCGCTCAGCAAGAGCGTAACCAAAACGAGGATACCTCTAAGCGCCTCCAATCCTCCCGCTTGCCCCAAAGACAAGCCCAGTTCCTCAGTGATAGCGACGAGGCAGATGGGAATAGCCGTCACGCTGGAGGCGTAAGCAAGAAATCCCGCCATAGAGGCGTAGTCCAAAGGGAAAAACGAAATGCTGCTAACCTTCTCCGACCGCTCTTCCATGGGCGACGAGCATGGCCAGCCGCAGTGTCAGAGCAAACAAGAAAGAAACCGCCGGAGGCCTAGGACTTGACTAGCTCCAACCAACCCTGCGTATCTTCTGTCGATCCGTCAAAGAGCCCAAAAAACGCGTTCTGTAGTTGCTCCGTAATGACGCCTCGCTTGCCGCTTCCTACGGATAATCCATCAACAGATCTTATGGCAGCTATTTCTGTCGCTGTGCCGGTCATAAATACTTCGTCGGCCACATAGAGAAGCTCGCGCGGTAAACTCTCCTCGCGCACTGCATACCCGAGTCGTTGCGCCAGATCGATCGTAATGCTTCGCGTGATACCCGGCAAAATCGCCGCGGTGATCGGCGGCGTGAACAGCACACCATCGCGCACCACGAAAATGTTCTCACCCGCCCCTTCACTCAGGTGTCCCGATGCGTCGAGCCCGATCCCCTCCGTGTATCCATGCCTGTGGGCTTCCATAGTAATGAGCTGCGAAGAAAGGTAGTTGCCACCCGCTTTCGCCATCGTCGGCAAGGTATTGGGCGCCACGCGGGTCCAGCTCGAAACCCCCACATCCACACCGCTCTCCAGAGCGTCTTCACCCAAATAGGCGCCCCATGGGAAGGCCGCCACGGTAACCTCCACCGGATCTGCGTTTCCGTAAACTGTGATAGGGCCGTAGCCACGGAACGCCAAAGGCCGCACGTAAGCGGATTTCAGCTTATTCGCGGTGATCACCTCGTGGCAAATCCGGGTCAGCTCCTCCTGTCCGAACGGCATCGTCATTCGATAGATTCGAGCAGAGTCGTAGAATCGTTTCAGGTGTCTTCCCAAACAAAGGTAGGCTGGTCCCTCCATTGTATCGTAAACGCGGATACCCTCAAAAACAGAAGATCCATAGTGCAGGGCATGCGTCATCACGTGCACTGTCGCATCCTTCCACTTTATGAGCTTTCCCCCGTGCCAAATAAATTCCGTTTCTTCCATGGCAGACTTCTCGCCCCTGCCCTTTAAGAAGTCAAACTTGCCTGAACCCTCTTCCAAACGGAAACACAGCATCGAAACGCAGGGGAGTTACGGGCATAAAAAAAGCCCGCCCAAGCTAAGCTTGGCGCGAGCTAATTTGACAGCAGGAGTACCCCTACTCCTTTGACGCTGTCTAGTATATTTATACCCCAAAAATTCTGTAGCGAAGAATCTCTTCGCATCGGTATTCCTCTCGGTTGTCCGATGGAAGAACTATACGGTATTCCAGCCATAATGTGAAATACTTAGAACCACTATCACCTATAGTAAAAACCTATAGCTTACGATCAATTTTCATAAAGCACTTATACTGAATACCTTTTCAGTCCTGGAAAGCGAACATTCCCCGCCTACTGACTTTTATTTTTACAAATCAAGGTGACTTCGATTTGCTCGAAACGGATCGACATTCGGGTAAATCGAATCGAAGGGTCGATTTCCACAGCATCTAGACACAAGAACGAGCACTCTCAATCCGCGAAAGCAATGGGAGTAAGCAAGTCGCGATTTAGAGAGACATCGTTCGCTGCCCATGGCGTAGCTCTGCGTCTACGGGAGGAATTTGGAAAAAACAAAAGCCCGCCAGAGCTAAGCTCTGTGCGGGCCTCTTTGACAGCAGGAGTACCCCTACTCCTATATCGCTGTCGTGTATGTTTTATACCCCAAAAATCTGTAACGAAGCCTGGCTTCGTATCGGTTGTGCCTCTCGGTTGGCCGATAGGAGAACTATACGATAAACCTGCTATAATTGGAAATACTTCATTCCACTAGTAATCATAGGCATCTCCTATACTGTAGCGTTCAGGTTTTAACTCGCTGATTTCCTGCATCTTACCTTGAATAAGGTCTAGAATCATCACGCGAAAAAAGCGAAATTTCCGTCATTGTTTCCCGAAACGCTGTCGCACTGCCTTCGCGTAGAACACGACTGGAACGATAACCAGCACCGCGATCAGACCGAGAGCGCCAACGTAGCTTGCCTCCAGTGAGGCTAAACGTGTCAATTCTACCGCAGCTTCGTTATTCGCTTCCGCGGCGAAAGCCACTTTGCCTATGGCCGCTTCACTCGCTACCGCGAAACCGCCCGAGAACGCCGTGTCGCCACCGAGAGCCGACAAGCTTGCATAGGCGTTCCAGCCGACAGCGGACGAACCAAACGCCACCACTCCCCAGGCAACCATTCCCAGACCGACTAAACCAAAACTTATCGATCCCACACTCAACAAACCGATTGAAATGATTCCCACGCTCACGGGAGCCACTGCAAAGCCGCCCCAAGCGAACAACAACCCGTAGGCCTTCTCGCCGGCTGCGATCCAGCCAAACACCGGTTTGTCGCCGTCCTCTGCGATTGCGAATCGAATATGCACCAGAGGTGCACCGAAAAGTTTCCAGCGGCTTTTGTAATCTCGTCCCTTGGCCTCCTTCTGGTCCCGCTCATCCATAAATTTCTCCGGGTGGGCTTTACGCTCTTCGCGACGCAAGCTGAGCGAGTATTTAAACATTCTATACGTCATCACGCAATAGGCCACCGTCGCGGCAAAAACGAGTATATGAATCCCAGCTGCGTAGTATCCACTGTATTCATACGACTCCAAAGCAAGATACAGCATTAGGTATCCGCCGCCGATCAGGACTCCAGCTACTCCGAAAAAGGATGCCGTCGTACGAATCACGTTTTGCCGTTCTCGCAGCGTTCGCGATTGGTCTAGGCTAGCTCTCACGGCAAAAAAGCTGCTGATCACTCCGGAGAACGTTCCGAGAAAAGTGACGACGCTCGCCCACTTTGCCCAGACTCCCAACTTCGCAGCGACTACTCCAGCGCCAGCAGCCTTGGCAGGTGGTGCGAGCGCGGGAAGGGCAGCCAGTACTCCCATTGTGAATACACGACTCGGCGAGCTGCGAACCAGCGAATCTTCCACAAAGCCCATCATGCGTTCCTGCAACATCTTGCGACCTCGAGAGAGGCGCTGCTTTACCGCGCTTTCCGACAAGTCTAGCTCGTAGGCTACGTGCTCGATCGATTGATGCTCGCGGTAATAGAGAACCAAAGGTTCGCGATAATTCTCAGGCACCTTTTCCAATGCCTTCCAAAGCAGTGCCTGCTCTTCTTCTTTCATCGTTGTTTCTTCAACCCCTTCGTCTTCCGATTCCATGCTTTCCAACTCGCCACCCGTTTCTGACTCATACACGGGCTGCCTCGCGTGCTTGCGCCGCCAGTGGCTAATCTTGAAACGCAAGATTCCACATAACCAGGACTTTAGTTTCTCCGGTTCGCGCAAGGTACTCAGCTTTTTCCAAGCCTCCAAAAACGCTTCCTGAGCTACATCCTCGCTAGCGCTCAAGCTTCCGAGCGACGAGTACGCCACCGAGCACAGCAGGCTTTGGTAGCGGGTAACGATTTTACCAAACGCTTGCCGGTCTCCACCGAGGCAAGCGACGACCAATGACGCGTCACTGGTATCTATATACGTTGGGTTTTCCTTTTCTTTATTCATGGGCTTCGGAAGACAAGTGCCCGGCACCACCAGGAAGGTGACAGGAAATCCGAAAAAAACAAAACCTCTCCGCTTTCCGCAGAAATAAGCAAAAAAATGTCACCTCCTTTCGCCTCCCGGGCACTTACCCAGTGAACATCAAAAGCTCCCAGCGAAAGCGACGAGCGTAACAAAATATCTAAGAAGCACCTCTACTATGAATTCACTGAAAAAGCTTATCGCCACCTTAAGCCTCGTTGCCACCGCAGCGACCGCAAGCGCAGCTCCGCAGCTCGTCGACGACTTCAGCAACCCCGACGCCAACAGCCTCGGACTACCGCGTCTCTTCGCCGACGACTCCTCGGCCGGCGGAAAGACTACCACCGACTACCTAGTCAGCGAGGGAACCCTCGAGGCTAAAGGCGACATCCAGCCACCCCGCGGTCAACCCGGCTGGGCCAGCACCGTTTTCCTCCTCGAGGCCACCGGACAGCCGCAAGACCTCAGCGAATACGAAGGCATCCAGTTAAAGATTCGCATCGAGAAAGGAAACCTATCGATCTCCGCGAACAGTTCCGAAATCACCAACTTCGACTACCACGCCGCCCCCATCGCACGCAAAGCAGGCGACACGTTCCAAGAGGTCAAAGTGCCCTTTGCTTCCATGCGCCGAGCTTGGTCTGAACAAACCGAACTCAATACCGAGACCATCGCCAGCCTCAGTCTCATCGCCTACGATATGCAACCCGGCTCCTTCGCCTTCGAAGTCGAAGAAATCGGCTTCTATTGAATTTAATTGTTATTAAATTACACAATTCTCCAATTGAGGGAAGCGGCGTTCTGCCGCAATTCAGAGCCGCTTCCCCACCCACCCCAACTCACGCCATGCAAACACCTCCCGCCAACTACCGGCTCTACCACCTCGATGCCGTGAGGGCCTTCGCCCTCATCCTCGGCATCGTCTTCCACGCCAGCCTTTCCTTCACTCCGATTTTCATCGGGTGGGCGGTGATGGACGTATCGACGAGCTCATTCATCTCGGTCTTCATGCTGATCAGCCACTCCTTCCGCATGGAGCTCTTTTTCCTGATCGCTGGGTTCTTCAGCCACATGACCTTCCACAAAGGCGGCTTCTCCTCATTCGCCCAATCACGAATCGTTCGCATTGGCATCCCCTTCGTTATTGGCTGGTTCATCCTCCGTCCTCTATTGGTAAGCGGCTGGGTCATGGGAGCAGCAAGCCTCCAAGGAGATGTCAACATACTCGAAGGCTTCAAGTATGGTTTCCAAACACTGAATACACTCCCCGCAGGCATATTGGTCGGAACGCATCTCTGGTTCCTCTACTACCTGCTCGTCATCACCGCCGCCACCTTGGCAATCCGCAGCTTCATAGAGCTCATCCCAACTGCATACGGCTATGCTACCACGCTAACAGACGGCGTAACACGATGGCTCGCCCACTCCAAGCTGGCTCTTCTCCTTCTCTCAGCACCCATCGCTTGCGGACTCTGGTTCATGAGTCATTGGGGAATGGATACACCAGACAAGTCACTTCTACCCCACCTGCCAACCTTCGCTATCTACGGCGGCTTCTTCGCCTTCGGTTGGACCCTGCACCGCCAAGCGGAATTGCTCGACAGCCTCTGCCGATTTAGCTGGGTCCGAGCGTTCAATTGCCTGGGCAGCATCGCTACCATCATCGCTTTTTCGGAATTTGAAAGGGAATACACCCACGAGTTCTACACCCTTTTCCACGTCGGCTTTATATATGCCTACGCTTACACCATGCTTAGCCTTGTTTTTCTTTCCATCGGACTTTTCAAGAAATTTTGCCACCGCCCTAATAGCGTTGTGCGCTACATCGCCGACGCCTCTTACTGGCTCTACCTCGTGCACTTGCCAATTGTAGTCTGGCTGCAGGTTGCCTTCGCTGAGCTTCCCTATCACTGGTCCATCAAGCTCACCGCCATCTCTTTGATCACCATCGGAGGTTCCCTCTTCATCTACGACCTCCTGATCCGCCCCACGTTCGTCGGCAAGATCCTCAACGGCAGGAGGAAACCATCCTATCTCCTGGGAAGGGTTCCCGGCAAACTCACCAGAATAAATAGCTCGAGGATACCGTCCTGAATCTTCCTGGCCCTGTGTCCGCGAAGTTAGCCTACCCACTATAGTAGCAAAAAGCCCGCCTGAGCTAAGCTCAGCGCGGGCTTCTCTTTGATAACGGGACTACCCCTAATCCCTGTGTGCTATCTATTTTGTGTGTTACCCCAAAAAACTGTGTGTGTCAGTGGCGCGGCTCGTCTTCAGGTCCTGTACCTATCGACGGAACTCGAGACGCCTTCCCGACGAGCGGCTTAGTAAGCGCGCTTCTTGGTCTCAAGGGCGCCCATTGCGGCGAGCCCTGCTCCTACTGCAACCACAGCGGCCATGATTCCCAGGTTGGGTATGACGACTGCTGCGAGTCCGATCACCGCGGCGGTGGCGACGGTGGCTTCAATCAACTGTGTCTTATTTACTGTATTCATCTTATCTTCTTTCTGTTTCTGAACACACTATACGGGATTTCGGCTATAATGTGAAATACTTGTTGTCTCTACATTTTATAGTCTTTGCCTATGACTTCGACCTAAAGCCCCATCCTCCAACCTACGGAATTCGGAAGCTCATTTCCATGAAATCCAAGGAGTAGCTCCTTCGTAAGGCCATGTGCACCAGAGCCGTGCGCTCTCCATAGGCAACACTTTACGTATCCACAAACCACTACAAATTTAATGCCACCACGAATAGGCTCACCGTTTGACACCCCATGCTCCGTACCTAGGGTGGCATCAATAATCCGCATTAGACGCAGATGACCTTCAACGCTACTCGCTCCACCCAAACACATCAGCCCCTGTTTTACCTGGGGAAGATACCCATGGACGCGACCAACACGCTCGTCGCGCTCCACGCCTTGACCGCTCTCGTCGTCACCTTCGGCTCCGGTTGGGCAGCGGCCACCTGGTTCAACGAACTCGTCTACTCGGCCACCGCTCTGAAAGAATTTCGCATCTGGACGCTGTTGAGCTATCCCTTCGTTCACGCGATAGACATCTGGTTCGCTGTCGGGCTCTACTTCTTCTGGCGTTTCGGCGGTGAGGTGGAAAACCTGCTCGGCACTCGAAAGTTCATTTGGTTCTACGCGGCGTTAACCGCCTTGCCAGCTCTCGGACTTTTCGTCCTCTCACCTTTTATCGGAGACCTGCCACTCGTGGGCGAGGGATCCGTTCACTTCGCGATCTTTGTCGGCTTCGCCTTGATGTATCCGAGTGCCGCGATGTGGTTCAACATTCAAGTAAAGTGGTTCGTACTATTCATCGTCGGTGTGCAAACCCTACAGTATCTCGGCTACAAATCGTGGGGCAGCCTAGCCGCGCTCTGGTTCTCAATACTTGCCGCCTTCACCATACTCCATATAGAAGGTGTGCGTAGTTGCCATTTCATGACAGGATGGATTCAGGCAAAACTGAACATCAAGATTGTCACCAAATCGAAATCTAGCCCCAAAAAGCAAAACACCGTTCAGAGCATCACCCGCACCAAGGAGATCGACGTCATCCTCGACAAGATTTCGGAAACTGGCTTCCAAAGCCTCACTCCCGAAGAAAAGGCCATACTCGACGAAAGCAGCTCTCGCTACAGCAACCGCAAAAAGCCCTGATCCTGGACTTCCAAGCACAATCCACCTCACTATTGGCAAACTTCCCGCTAACTAAATGAGGACCTAGTCGCCGAATCCTTGAGAACTGAATGGCAAAAAGCCCGCCTGAGCTAAGCTCAGTGCGGGCTTCTCTTTGATAGCGGGACTACCCCTAATCCCTATATGCTATCTATTTTGTATGTTACCCCAAAAAGTGTAAGGCAGGCGGCGTGGCTCTCGGGCCACCCATCCCGACGGGCGGCTTAGTAAGCGCGCTCCTTAGTTTCTAGTGCCGCCATAGTGGCGAGTCCACCGGCGACTAGGCCAACTGCTGCGAGCACTCCCACAGCAGGGATGATCAGTGCCGCGCCTGCGAGTATCACAACTGCGGCGACTGTAGCTTCGATGATCTTAGTAGTAGTTAGTGTATTCATGTTCGTGTCTGTTTTGTTGTTGGACATGCTTACTATACGAACAAAACGTCATAATGAGAAATACTTGTTACCTCTACTTTTCATAGGTTCTCCCTATATCTCGTCCAGACTCCCAAGGGAACGAAGTCGCACCGCCGCTTTCCTAAGCGAAACGTTTTCGCTCCCCAGCCTCGATCCAATGAAGCTTACCTCCAGCGTCACTCTCCTCGGCGGCCTTTGCCTCGTAGTAGGGCTCTTGTTCGTCTCTTCCAAGCTGAACCTCAACCAACCAAAGGCGACCGAACCATCAGCGACCTCCTCTGGTACTGAAGCAAAAGAGCCGTATGCAACGACTGAAACAAAAAGCCCAACCCAGCAAGTACCGAACTCTGACCCACCCACCTTCCTCGGCCAGTACAACACCCTCACGCAAATGGACAACGGCCCCGAAAAAGTGGAGGCCACCCTGCGCCTTTTTAGAGACTGGGGCGAAAGCGAAGGCGAAGCCGCGAAATAGAGACCGATCCCGTTACCCTATCCCGGATTTGCCTCGGCCAATACAGTTTCGCAGCCGCTCGCAAGAGCAAGAAGGTCATCCAGTCCTGCCTGCCTCGATTAAAAGGCAAGTTTACCACTTGGTTCGGCGTTACCCCTTTCTCTAGAAACGGCCTAAGCGCCCAAGACGCCCACCAGTAACTGACGCAATGCCCGGCCGCTGGACTCTAACTCTTCCGCGTTTCTGCTTTTTACGGCTTTCACGAAACGGGTCGCGACCTTGAGGTCTCCTTGCTCCCACGTGGAACTCAAGCCAGCCTTTTCGTTAGACTCGACCAAATGCACCTCCGCCTCCTGCCGCGCATGTGCCCAATTAGAGACAAACTCAACGTACAGGAAGTAGCGGTCCAGCTGCACGAAGGGAAACTGTTCGGATACGTTGGGGCCGACCGTTACCTTAAGACCTCCGAGGGGCAGTTGGCTGATCTTCGCTCGAGCCAAATCCTTGCCTTTCCACAAAGCTGATCCCGCTCCAATCGCCGCTCCAATTGAAGCAAAAACACCGAAGGTAATACCGCCCGCAGCCAAGTCCGCTCCGACGCCAATTCCGGCACCCAGCAGAGCCCCCGCGATAGCGAGCTGCTTCTGAGTCAGGCCCAGAGCTTGCCAAGCCCGCTCCGAAAATAGGTCTTCCGCGAGGACCGAATTCTCGGGTAACTCTACCGCGACTTTCCGCACCGAATAGACGTCGCGGATTTGCTCGCGGAAGCGCTTTTCGATTTTCGCCAGCTTCGCCCGGTACTCGCTTTCCAGCTTCCGTTTCTCCAGCTCCACCCCGCTCTCGTGTTCCAAGAAAGAACTGCAGCTGCAGCGAAGCGATTGCTCCAAATGCTCGACGATTGCCTCCGCGGCACGCTCCGTCGAACGTTGCCGATCCATGCGCACCAGTTCCACCGCTTCACTCAGGGCCGGTTCCCAATCTTGGTCGATGCTCTTTAGCGCCTCCAAAAGTTCGATACGATCCAAGTAGCGAGCCGTCTGAGCGTTAAAGGTGCGCACCGAATTGAAGTGCTGACGGAAGGTCGTTTTCCAGCTCTGCAGAAAGCGGCTCTCGTTCGACTTCGGATTAATAATCGCCATGCGTGGCCGAGCCGTCAGGCGCAGGATTTCCATCTCCGCCGTATCAACCGCAGTCATTGGACGCGAAGCGTCCACGACGTACAGGATCCCTGCTCCTTCCAATACCGGGCGCAGCAACTCGCAGTCGTGATGAAAGTCAGGATCATCGCCATGGGTTTCGATAAAACGTTTTACCCGTCCATCCCCTGCTTCTTCATTCTCGCGAAACCATTGCAAGGTGGCCTGCGGATTCTGGAAGCCCGGCGTATCCACAAACTCGATAATCGTCTGTTCACCCGCCTTCAAATCGAAACGTTGCTGCTGGATCGTCTCCCCAGGAGTTGCGCTGATGGCAACCCCGTCGTTCAAGGAAAGCGTCGCCACGATGGAAGACTTTCCTTCGTTCGGGTGACCGATAATGGCAAATCTAGGGAGAGACTTCATAACGCAGGGTTGTCTAAGATTAAGTAAGGATCGCCCAGACGTTGGACAAAAGAGTGCCACGCTTCCGCGTACTGCTTTTCGGGACGTAAGGAAATAGCCTCACCGGCAGAATCTGGAATTCCCAGCAAAACGATTTTGAGCAGATTTCGCTCATCCATCTGGGCCCGCAACTCCCGCACTTGCCTTTCTATTTCACGAATCGGTGGCATCCAACTTTCGAATACTATTACAAATTGCCTCTCCTCGGAGAGGTCCGCCGCGGCCGCAGCAATTCGCCCATTTTCGTAAGTCTTCACCTCGACACTCTCTTGCCGCACTCCCCACCGCTGCGCCAAACGAGTTCGCAATGCCTCCAAATCAAAGGACTCGCCCAACTCACGGGAGCAAAGGCAAAGCACTCGCTGTCTCGTTGTAGCTTGCAGGTCTACTCCGCCCACCCCACTCGCGATTTGTTCCGCTCCCTGCTCTACTCGCTCTGCGTCGAAACGGGGCCCCTCGGGACGAAGACGCTGCATCAAGCGCTCCGCAGAAGCATTACCGAAATCGTAGCGAGCCAGGGATGCCCGTATCTGCCACTTGCCCAAGAAATAGAAGATCAGCCGGGGCAGGACACCGTAACTGAGCACGCCCAGAGCCAAAAAGCGCCACCAAGCGGCAAGGTCGACGCTCTCCAGACCACGGGTTCCCTCTTTTAGTACAATCCGACTACCCTCGATTTGCTGCAGACTCGGATATCCTTCGCCTTCACCATACGCCCAAGCCCACGGCAGCGAAACCACCTCAACCAACTGTCCCACCGACTCCGATTCCGTCTCCAAAGTGGTTTGCCAACCAAAGGCGCGATCGGAGAAAACGACTGAAACGAGCAAGGCCGCCAAAACCCCAAAATTGAAGCAGAGGGCAGCCGCCTGTATCTTCGTGAACGCCAGCCACTTCGCCACGCTCCCATGCAATGCCAAAGAACGCCGCGCCGCACCCGCCCACTCGGCCGCGTCCTGACGCTGCTGCCCCGACAAAAATCGAGCCGAAAGTGCCTGTAGCTTCGAGAAGATCGATTCCAAAATCCACCGAGTTGCCCGAAACAAAGGTCCGAAAGCGAGTCGTTCACGCCAAGAGCGCGGAGCCGCGAAAACCAGGAGCAGAACCACCGCCAAAACCGCCTGCAACAATACGAACAAGCTGAAGAAGGCGGACACATTGATCGGCGCTTCGCCAGTGTAAGCCAGTGCCGCAGTCGCGGAGGCCAGCCCCAACAACAGCCCCCCGGCTCCCAGTAATTGCCCAGCTGCCTTCAAAGACTGCATCACGCTGTCCGAAGCCAACTTGATTTCCGGCGACGCCTCCAACCGCAACTTCAGCCACCCAGCCGCGATCGCTCGCCGATCACCACTTAATAGGAGACCTTCTTCCAAATGGGTCTCGGCATCCTGGGCCTTCAAACTCTGCCAATCCTCTGATTCATCCTTCGCCAGTGCGCATTCGTAGCCCACTAGCTGGTCCAAACTCCAGCGAGTCGCATTCCTTTTCCCTTTTCCACTCATCTACTCAAGCCATTCTCCAGATTCCCCGAGAAACGCAAAACAAGACTTTTCCAGCCCGACTGAATGCCGAGAAACCGCCTCAAGCCGCCCAACGATCGAGACAGCAAAAAGCCCGCCTGAGCTAAGCTCAGTGCGGGCTTCTCTTTGATAGCGGGACTACCCCTAATCCCTATGTGCTATCTGTTTTGTATGTTACCCCAAAAGTGTGAGTCAGAGGGAGAGGCTCGCTTCGAGACGCTTTCCCCCGACGGGTGGCTTAGTAAGCGCGCTTCCTGTTTTCTAAAGCTGCCATCGTGAGCAAGCCAGCTCCGATCATTCCCGCGATGCCTAGGATTCCTGCTGTTGGGAGGAATACCGCGGTGGTCGCGATAACTGCGACTGTGATAAGGGCGGCGCCGAATAGCTTGGTAGTGTTGAGAGCGTTCATCTTGGTCTTCTTTCTGTTGTTGGGGCATACTATACAACAATTTTACCAATAACGGAAATACTTGTTAACTCTACATTCCATAGGATAAACCTATTAAAAGGAGGTAATCTGCATCTCGAAAGATGCGGTCCGCCGCATAAAAAAGTGCCTCAAATCTCACCGATCTTTTCGGCTAACCTAAAGGATCTACGGCATAGTAACTGCTCTCCGGCGGCACCTATGCCTAGCCCTATCACCCTCATCATCGGCGCAGTACCCTGGGAGATCAAACCGATCATCGCCGCCATGAAATCGCCCCGCAAAGACACGCTAAAACGCTTTCCTTTCCACAGAGGCAAGATCGAGGGCCACACAGTCGTCACTGCATTCACTGGAGTCGGCAAGACAAACGCCGCCATGATCGCCACACTCTTTATCGCCGCGTTCAAACCGGTGCGCTTAGTCTACACCGGCAGTGCCGCCCGGCTTAACCCAGAGTTGCGTACAGGCGATGTCATTATCGGTAAACGCACCTACCACCACGATGCCGGAAGCTGGCAAGAAGACGGCATGGTCTATCGAAAGATCATCGGGCCTGTACCCAAAAAACAAACACACTTTCGCTACGACGCGGACAAGGTACTGCTGAAGGCCGCCATTACGGCCGCCAAGACCCATCAAACAAAAGAGGTCACCGTCAACGGTTCGACCTATCTTCCCACCGTTCGCCCAGGGCTCATATGTGCCGGTGATGTATTTGGCATGACCGCCGTCAAGATCGCCGACATTCGAGCCAAGCTCGCTTGCGACCTCGTCGAGATGGAAGGAGCCGCCATCGGCCAAGTCTGCCACGAACTCGAAGTTCCCCACATCGTGATACGCGGCGGCAGTAACCAAGCCCAACCCAGTCCAGGAGAAGACTACAAGCGCCTCGGCCAAATCGCGGCTCGCCAAGCCGCCTTCTTCGCCCTCCACCTTTTCCGATCCCTCGCATGAAACCTTTTGTTAAGGGCGATATCGACGGCTTCCTCGGACTCGCTCTCGACAACGTCGTCCAGATCGTCCTGATCGTGGGACTCTGCCAAGGCGTACTGGGGTTCGACAATAGCCTGATATTTGGAACGATCCTGCCCGGTGTCGCCGTTTCCTTCCTGGTGGGAAATATGCTCTACGCCCGAGCCGCTCTGAAGTTGGCCAAGGAAACTGGCAGGACCGACGTCTGCGCCTGCCCTACGGCATCAATACGCCTACCATGATCGCTTTCGTCTTCTTGGTCATGCGCCCGGCCCAGGAGTATGCCATCGCCACCGGAATGGAGGACCCCAGTCGCGCAGCCTGGCAGGCGGGCCTCGTCGCATGCTTCGCCTGCGGACTCATCGAACTCATGGCAGCTGTAGTTGCAGAACCGATACGTCGCGTCACGCCTCGCGTCGCTATGATCGCCACCCTCGGCGGCATCGGACTTTCCCTTCTCGGAATAGGTTTCCTACTCGAATCGTTTTCCCACCCGATCGTCGGCATTGTCACCTTGGGCATCATGTTCGTGCTCTACTTCGGCAGAGTCCGTTTCGGCCGCGGCATGCCGGGCATCGCACTTGCTGTCATTGTTGGCACCGCACTCTGCTGGATCATCAAGATCGCTCCCGTCGGCGAGGATCCACTGAGCAGCGTTGGTCTCGCCCTGCCCAAACCCGTGATTGGCGACCTCTGGGCCGGCTTCTCCGGACGCCAACTACTCGCCAGCCTTTCTATCATCCTGCCGATGGGTCTCCTCAGCGGACTGGCCTCGCTGCAAAACATCGAATCTGCAGAGGCTGCTGGCGACTCCTATCCCGTACGACCCGCCATGACCACCAATGGACTAGGAACGATCGCCGCCGCTTGCTTCGGCTCCGCCTTCCCCATGTCGATCTATATTGGACATCCCGGCTGGAAAGCCGTGGGAGCGCGAGCGGGATACAGTACACTCAACGGCCTTTTCGTCACTGTGCTTTGTCTCACCGGAACCGCATCTCTGGCAGCATGGTTCATCCCAGTCGACGCCGGACTCGCCGTGATCATATGGATCGGCCTTATCATTTCCATGCAAGCCTTCGAGGTGTCGGAGAAAAAGCACTACTCAGCCATCGTCGTTTGCATGCTTCCCGTCTTTGGGGCATGGGCGGCCATGCTGATAAAAGGCGCCCTGCGAGCGGTCGGCTACGGCACACCTGACGGACCTGCCTTTTCGCCCGCGTTGCTGGAGACTCTGGAACGCGAACGCATATTCGCGGAGGGAGCTTTCGCGTTCGAGCAAGGATTCCTCTACGCCTCCCTTATCTGGGGAGCCATCACTTTCTTCATCGTGGAACGCGAGTTTTTAAAAGCAGCAGCCTGGAGCTTGTTCGCTTCTACGATCACCTTGCTCGGACTCATGCACGCATGGAAATTTACCTCCAGCGACACTGTCATTAATTTACCACTACTAGACCTTGCTATTGGGCAATTCTCTTTCCAGGGATGGGCCAGCGTCTTTCCCGCCTGGCCCTACGCCGTTGGCTACGGACTGTTGTCCCTGCTGCTGCTGGCGTCACACAAATGGGCCGTGCCCGACTCATCACACACATGATCGACCCCAAGCTACCCTTTATAGACCTACACCGCCATCTTGAGGGCTGCGTGCGGCTGGAAACAATGCTGGACCTCGCTTCCCAGCACGGGCTTCACCTACCGGGTGAAACGGTCGAAACCCTTCGACCGCATGTCGTGATGGATGGACCGCAAGCCGACCTCGTCTCATTTCTCGATCACCTCCACTGGATGATCTACTCGCTAGCCGATCTCGACGCGTGCCGGCGCATCGCCTATGAAAGCGTCGAAGACGCGGCCAAGGAAGGCATCGACTACCTCGAGCTACGCTTCAGCCCGCTCTTCATGGCCCAGCCTCACAAGCTTGCTCCCGCAGATGTCGTCGCTGCGGTAGTCGACGGAGTCAAAGCTGGGGAACGTCAGTTCGGCGTGATGACTCGCCTGATCGGCATTATGAGCCGCACCTACGGACCGAAAAGCTGCCAAAGGGAGTTAGAAGCCCTCCTAGCTCACCGGCACGAGCTCAGGGCCCTCGACCTCGCCGGCGACGAAGCCCGCTGGCCGGGCGAACTTTTCCATAACCACTTTCGCCTCGGGCGCGACGCTGGTTGGCAAATCACCGTGCACGCGGGCGAAGCAGGAGGCGCCGCCAACGTCCGCTACGCCATCGAACAGCTTGGGGCGACCCGAATCGGCCATGGCATCCGAGCCACCGAGGATCCCGAGCTGCTCGATATTATCCGCGAGCGCGGCATCGGACTTGAAATTAACCTCACCAGTAACCTTCAAACCAACACTGTATCCAGTTTGGATAGACACCCCATCGCATACTTCCTCGACCAAGAATTGCTCGCCACGATCAACACCGACGATCCCATAATCAGCGGCATCGATCTCCGCCACGAGTTTGCTAATGTCGCCCCCTTAGCTGGCGTCACTCCCACCCACGCTCGCCGTGCCCAAGAAAACGCGCTCACCACCGCCTTTCTCTCTGGCACTGAACGCAGCGAGCTAATCACTCGCTTTGCTAACAAGGCAGCTGTAACGTGAAGCTCATGGATACACCGCGTGAGGAACCCCAAAATCGTGAGACTGCTCCGCGGTTCGAATTCCGAGAGTTCACTATCAGTGAGCTCGCCTATAAGTTATCCTTGGATCTGAGAAACGCTTACCTCCGTGCCCCGCTCGGACTCGACCTTTCCGAGCAGGATACATCGGGCGAAGACCAGCAATTGCACTTCGGACTTTTTGAGGATCCGAACATTTTAGCGAGTGTTACACTAAAGCCCCTGGACAACGATCGATTGAAATTGCGCCAAATGGTGGTCGATCAATCTACCCGAGGTTGCGGACTCGGAAGGGTTCTCATTACCAAAGCAGAGCACATATTGCGAGAGCGAGGTTACAAACAAATCACTCTGTCTGCGAGGTTGGAGGTTAAATCTTTCTACGAGAAGCTTGGATACAAACGCAACGGTGCTCGATTCCTACTGATCGGAATCGAGCACGTGACAATGGATAAAGAGCTTTAGGGACTCCCTATCGCGTAGCTATATTTCAACTACATCAAACCGCAGCGTTTGAGAAGGGCTTGAGGATCGGGGTCACGTCCCATGAAGTCCTTGAAGAGCTTTGCCGGATCTTCAGAATTACCCTTTGACAGGATACACTCGCGGAATGCGCGCCCAGCCTCTTCGCTAAAGATTCCTTCCTTCTCGAAACGGGTAAACGCGTCCGCGTCCAGCACCTCCGCCCACTTGTAGGAGTAGTAACCTGCCGCGTATCCAACCGGGCTGGAAAACAAGTGACCGAAACGACGCACGAGGCTCTTCGGAGTGGTTTTCAAATTAGCCAAATAACCGGCCAGAGACTCGCGAATCTTCGCATCCAAGTCTCCCTCTAGGTAGTGCTCTGGGTTCACGTGCAGCTCGAGGTCCATCTTGCCCAAGCTGAGCTGACGCATCATGAAAGACGCGCTCTGGAAATTTCGGGCTGCTACCATTTTCTCGAAAAGGTCCTGCGGGATCGGCTCGCCTGTTTCGTAGTGGCGGGCAAATTGGTCGAGGCTCTCGCGATTCCAACACCAGTTCTCCATGATCTGCGAAGGCAGTTCCACGAAGTCCCATGCCACGTTTACACCATTGAGCGATTTGATATCCACCCGTCCCAGCAAGTGGTGCAACAGGTGGCCAAATTCGTGGAATACTGTCTCCACCTCTTGGTGAAGCAAGAGGGCAGGCTTGCCATCGACTGGCTCAGTCATGTTGCCAGTGATGAGTCCGACATGCGGCGAACGACCTCCATCAGCTAACGGTGCGCCCGTATCCAAATAGTTCATCCAAGCTCCGCCACGCTTCTCCTCCCGAGGATGCCAGTCCGCGTAAAAGTAGCCCAGCAGTTCGCCTTCCGCATCGTAGAGATCGTAGAGTTTTACATCCGGATGCCAGGAGTTTTCTGGTCCTTCGTGATTTTGTATTCTCAATCCGAATACACGCTCCGCGATGCGGAACATCCCATTAAGCACGCCATCGATAGGGAAATAGGGACGCAAAGCTTCGTCGTCGAAATCGTATTTGGAGAGGCGAAGCTTTTCGGACCAGTAACTAATATCCCATGGCTCGAGCCGATCCTTAGGTTGCCCCGTCTGATCAGCCACGAAGGACTCCAGTTCGTCGAACTCCGTAGCGAAGGCGTCCTTGCACTTGAGAAAAAGGTCGTCGGTGAATGCCAGAGCATTCTCGCCTGACTTCGCCATACGGCGCTGCAGCACTTGATCCGCAAAGTTTTTCTTCCCGAGCAATTCCGCCTTTTCTTGGCGAAGCTTGAGGATTTCGCAAATCAGTTCGCTGTTGTCCCACTTTTCCTTATAGCCGATGAGGGCTGCTTCGTCGTAAATGGTTTTGCGTAAATTCGAATCGGCCGCGTATTTCAACACGGGCAAAAAGGAAGGTGCCTGTAATGTAAATCTCCATACAGGTTCTTCATCCGTACCATGCCCCTTGCTCTTAGCACTTTGACGAGCAGCTGCTTTGGCGGAGTCCGGCAAGCCAGCAAGACGGCTCTCGTCGTCAATCAGCAATTCGTAGGCGTTGGTAGAGTCGAGCACATTGTCGGAGTAGCTCTTGGTCTTTTGGGCGAGCTCCTGGTTCAACTCCTCCAAGCGGGTCTTCTTCTCATCCGGCAGATCCGCACCGGCTTGTTTGAAGTCAGCTAGCGTCTCATCGAAGTAGCGCTTTTGCACGCCTGTAAGCGCCGCAGCTTCCGGCTTTTCCGCAAAACTCTTCAATGCCGCCCAGAGCTTGGCATTGAGCGGGATGCGGGAAGAGTACTCGGTCACCTTCGGCAGCATGGCGCGATGCGCTTCGCGGAGGGCTTCGCTGTCTTGAACCGAGGTGAGATGATCGACGCGGCCCCAGGCGCGACTCAAGGTTTCGCCGGCAGCTTCGAGCGCAAGGAAGGTGTTCTCGAAAGTAGCTTCTTGCGGTGACACCTCGCAGATCGCATCGATTTCCGCCTGGGCTTCCGCGAGCGCGGCTTGGATATCAGAGGTAATATTCCCAGTGGTGAGGGTCGACCAATCGACCAATCTTGCAGGGTTGTGAAAAGGGTGCGTGTTTGAATTCATGTGCCGAGCACGCTAGGGCTCGCTTTCACCAATTCAACCGAGAAGCGCGATTTGTAGGAAGCTACCTTGTCGAACATCCTGAGCTTGCTGCATGGATGTCGCATTTTCTCCGCCATCACCACAATTTCCGATTCACTCTTCATCCATTACTCCTCACCCTTCAAAGGTGCCCTATCTAAAGCGAATCCATTGCCCGCCTCCTGCTGACGATTCCGCGTTCCCTTTCTCACTCTCCTTTCTGCCGAGTCTGCATGAGCGAGAGATCAACTCCAACGTGCTATTCCTTGTCGGGGAAAACGGCAGTGGTAAATCGAGCTTGCTGGAGTCGATCGCTATCGCCTCAAGACGCATAAGCGTCGGTGACTCATCCCTCGAACAGGATCCGACCTTAGCCGAAATCCGCCCCCTCGCGGATAAGCTTCGCTTGGGTTGGAGCCGCCGTACAGGAAAGGGCTTTTTCCTGCGGGCCGAAGACTTCTTCAACTTCGTCCGACGCAACAAGGAGCTGGAGAAAACCTTCGACGGATACATTGAGCACTTCAAGGACGACGCTCGGGTTCGTGGATACATGGAGGGAAACAAACGCGCCATCAACGCCCGCTACGGCCGCGACCTAAATGACTTTTCCCACGGCGAGGGCTTCCTCGAGTTTGCCAAGTCTCGCATCCATCCTGGCGGCCTCTACCTCATCGACGAACCGGAAGCCGCCCTCTCCCCGCAGCGACAACTGGCCTTCGCCCTCTTCGTCTTCGAGCTAGCCCAGCAAGGCTGCCAATTTATCATCGCCAGTCACTCCCCCATCATCTTGAGCGTGCCCGAAGCTGAGATCTGGAGTTTCGACGAATGTGGCTTGGAGACGACGACCTATGCGGAGCTAGAACACGTCAGCTTCACCAAGAGTTTTCTTCAATCCCCAGAGCGCTATTGGAACCGCCTGACAGACGATGATTAAGTCGACAATCCGGCGCGAGCATCGACCGATCCCCCAAAAGAGGGAGCCTTAAACAAGTCTCTCCCGTTCAACAATTAATAGAAGAGAGTCGGATCATCCAAATAGATACAGCCGTTAGTCATCAGCCAATGATTGACCGTTAGAGTCTAGAGCCATACATCACACACTTCCCCTTAACCTGACCCTTAAATCCCTAATTAAATGCTATTCCTCGAAGTATTCCTCTTCATCGGCGCCGTGGTAGGCGTAATCGCTCTCGGCATTTGGAAAAGCCGCGATAAAGAAAAGAAAGTCGGCGGCAGCGCGAGCGACTATTTCCTCGCCGGCCGCGGACTCACATGGTGGCTCGTGGGCTTCTCCCTTATCGCCGCTAACATTTCCACCGAGCAGTTCGTCGGCATGTCAGGCTCAGCTGCCAACTGGCTCGGCATGGCGATCGCGTCGTACGAGTGGATGGCCGCCCTCACTCTGGTGGTCGTCGCGTTCTGGTTTCTCCCAAAGTTCCTAAAAGCGGGCCTCTACACCATCCCTGAATTTCTCGAATACCGCTTCGACAGCGTCGCGCGCCTCGCTATGGCGATACCGGCGATTGTCACCATGGTTTTCGTGGCCACCTCCTCGGTCATTTTCTCCGGAGCGAAGTTCGTCTCTGAATACTACAACGACGTGCCCGTGATCAACAGCCTGACAGCCATGTGTTGGCTGATCGCCGCATTCGCCGCGGTCTATGTTTTTATCGGCGGCTTGAAGGCCTGCGCCTGGACCGACCTCATCTGGGGCGTGGCCCTTGTGCTCGGCGGAGTGGTGGTGATGGTTTTCGCCTTTAACATGCTAGCTGAGAAACCTGCAGAGGAGCTCATCCTCACCAAGGTGCATAACTCCGAAGCAACCGTACAGGACCTCGAAGGCGCCAGCGGATGGGAGCGCTTCATGCTCCTTAACGACGGTGTGGACGGAGAAGCGGTCGCCAAAAACGGCCCCAACGGCAGCGGCGGCAAGGTCCACATGATCCGTCCGAAGGAAGACTCGGACATTCCTTGGACCGCCCTTCTCATAGGACTTTGGATTCCAAATTTCTTCTACTGGGGTCTCAACCAATACATCGTGCAGCGAACCCTCGGCTCCAAGTCGTTAGCTGAAGGGCAGAAGGGTATCGTGTTCGCCGCTTTCCTGAAGCTGATCATCCCCTTCGTGGTAGTGATTCCAGGGATACTTGCCTATAACCTATTCAGCGGCGACCTGCTAAATCCAACCACCGGCGAATACGACTACGACAAGGCCTTCCCCGTTCTCGTAAGAAACCTTGTTCGTCCAACGCCTTGGATTTCTTGGTTCGTGCTAGCAGCCCTATGCGGAGCGGTGATTAGCTCCCTCGCATCCATGCTGAATTCCGCTTCTACCATCGCCACGATGGACTTGTACGCCAAGTTCAGCGGCGAAAAGGATCCGAACAAGCTCGTTAAGGTCGGTCGCATATTCGTAATATTGTTCGTCATCATGGCGGCCTTCACCGCTCCTTTCCTTAACGACCTCGGCAGTATCTTTTCCTATATCCAGGAGTTCCAAGGCTTCATTTCCCCGGGCTTGTTGGCCGTATTCATCTTCGGCTTCTTCTCGCCACGTACGCCTCGCTACTTCGGCGCAGTCGGCATCGCCACAAACGTGGTTGCCTACGCCGCCTTCAAGTGGCTGCTGGGGCCTTGGCTCGTCTCCAACGGATGGTGGTACTCGGACTCGATGGCCTTCCTCGACCGTATGGCGATCTGCTTCTTCATCGTCATCGTGACCGGAGCGATCCTCACAGTCGTGAGCCCCCTCCAGCAAAAAGTGGTGATGCCAGAAAACAAGGAGATAGCTCTCGAGACCTCGCCCATCGCAAAGTTCTGGGGCGGTGTTGTCGTCGCGGCCACCATCGCCCTCTACGCGGTCTTCTGGTAGAAAGCCTCACCATCATCTCGATTTTCAAGAGCCCAGTCCCCACGGACCGGGCTCTTTTTGCGGGTCGATTCACCATCCCCCAATCCACAACCGACCCCGCGGAGACACCTCTCCTCACTCGCTTCGATTTTACTCGCTCGCTTCCACACCGCACGCTTTCATAATCTTTTCCAAAGTGATGCATCGTAAGCATGGCCAGTAATTCATTCGAAAAAATTAATCTCGCGCTCCTCATCGAGTACGCCACCAGCTTGCCGACCTCACCTCGGATATACGCTCGCTTGAGCCAACTTCTCCAGAACGAAGACGCGTCGCTCGACTACATTTCATCGCTAGTCAAGATGGACCCCGGCCTGTCCGCCCAAGTCCTCCGAGTTACCAATAGCGCCGCTTACGCTGGCACTATGAAGGTCAACGAGATCGGAACCGCTATCAGCCGCATCGGCTTCAACGAGCTTCGCAGTATCCTCAAAATGGTCGTCGATAACGAAGCTTTCTATCAAGCGTTACCCACCTACGGAGAGACAGCTACCGAGTTCGCCGATCGATCTCTCGACGTCGCAATTATTTCAGAAGTCGTCGCCAATCGCTGCGGCTTCGACACCACCGGCCCCTACATTACCGGCCTGCTCCATCAAATCGGAAAGCTCGCCATCAACCTCTATCTGGAGCGCCTGGAAAAAGCCTCCGATATTACCGAACACTGCGGAGACCGCGCATTGATGGTCGTCGAGCAAGAGCTCCTCGGCATGAGCCACTACCGCGTGGGCGCCGAACTGCTTAGCCATTGGCAATTCGAGATGTCTATCTGGCAGCCGATCAAAAACCTGAACAGCCCCCTCCACGCCCAATCGCAATTGCGGGCAACCAGTATCCTTTCCCTCGCCATCTGGTTCGCCGACCAGCTTGGCGGCTTCGATCCCGACGCATCCACTCCAGAGCCCATCAAACGCGCCTGCAAGGAGCTCGGCATCGACGCACTCGATCTTACTTCGCTACTCGATGATTCACGTTTCGAGATAAATGATCGAAAGAACCAACTCGCGATGCTCCTCTAAATCGCATCGCACCCTACAACTCCGTTACCCTAGCCCCCGCGCACCCAAAAAATCGATACGCCTCCCGAGCCCTAAAATCGCTTGGCTGGCCTTCGCCTGCGTTTGCTTGTGTTCTTTTTTTCATGCCCCTGCGCAGGAGATCGAATTCCGCTCGCTTCCCGAGCTCCTGCGAGAAGGCAGCGAAGCACTCGTTAAAGGAAACTTTCCTCAAGCCGCTCACGCCTTCAACGCAATCCAGGCGAACTACAGCGAGGAACCCATCTGGATCGAAGGCCAGCTCCCCCGCAAGATCCTGCCCCTTGCCGGTCTCGCCTCCCACAAGGCGAACTTGCAAACGGAAGCGATCGCTGCACTAGAGAGCTACCTCGCAAGCTATACTGACTCAGAGGACTCGGAAATCTTCGCCCGCTACACTCTAGCATCCAGCCTCCTGCTCGATGAACAAACCGAGGCAGCTCGAGAAGCCTTCTCCGAGCTGAGAAAGTTGGCAGGCCAATCACCCTTCCGCGATCTCGCCTCCTTGCGAGAGGCAGAGCTTTCCGAATCTCCCCGAGCCATCGAGATCCTACAGGAAGTTGTAGTCGATCCCGCCTCTCCAAGGCTCGCGAGCTTCGCTCGCCTCAGACTCATCCAACTGTACCTGGAGGAGGATGACATCAATAACGCGAGCATCCAACTTCTCGATACAAACTGGCACGACGACCCTCTGCCAGAGCTCGCAACCCTATCCTTTCTCGCGTCACAAACAGCAGAGAAACTCGCAGACCAAGACCCTAGCGCCGCATTACGAGCCTACCAGCTTGTCTCTCCCAAGGATCAGCTCGTACAAGTCCAGAAAACTCGAATCCTCAAGCTTCAGCACCAGTACCGAAACCTCGCCCCAGCTCTCAAGACCGAACAGAGCATGTGGAGCGATCAGTTCCGCCAATCAATTAAGCAGCTTCAAAATCAGCTTGAGCGCCTGCGCGAAGCACCAGACTACCTCTACGCCATTGACCTGCGAAAGGCTCGTTGCTTCGCCCAGAGCAACCGCCCCTTGGAAGCTTGGATACTCCTTCAACCCATTGCTCGCAGTAAACACGAACTCGCCCAAGCCGCACACCTAGAGTGGATATCCGTTGCGCGCAGCATGCATGCATGGGACGCATCAGCTGCCATCGCTAAAGACTTTCTCTCGACGTACCCAGATAACCAGGACATTCCGCAAATTCTTCTTTGGATTGCTCTATCTCAAGTCGAACAAGCCAGCTTCGGGGAGGCTATTTCAACACTCGAATCTCTTCTCGCCAAAGATCCTCCAACCGACATCGCCACAGCTGCGCACTACTACCTTGGATTTTGCTATTTCAACAAGCGCCAGACAACGACTGCCATCAAAGCCTTCGAAACCTGTAAGACGCTTTCTCCTAAATCGCCCGTTGCAGCACAAGCCCATCTCTGGATCGGCATATGCCAGTTCACTACGAACGAATTAGAAACAGCAATCTCTACCTTCCACGCCATTCAGGGAGTTTCCCACGCTCGCTTCCTACACCCGGAAGCAGCGTTTCGGGAGACAGCCTGCCACTACGCCCTCGGCGCGCTCCAGCCAGCATTGCAGCAATCTCAGCAATGGCTCGCCGCCTATCAAACGCATCCTCGAACCGCCGAAGTGAACTTACTGCAAGGCGACACTTTTGCAGAGCTCAACCAAATCGAAGCTGCCATCGAAGCCTACGCCCGCGTCGAAACAGAAGACTTACAGCTTAAGTTCATCGCCCTGCAGAAACGCTGTACCCTCCTATTGGAAACCGAGCAAACAGAACTCGCGTTGCACGCATTGCAAACCTTCCGCTCAGATGACCCGCTATTGCCAGCTTACATCGGATCATTTACACAGCTTCTCGCCGAGTGCCTTACGCATCAAGAAGCCCAAAACGAAATTGCTGCGGCGATATCAGAATATGGTAACGACTCCGATGCTATCGGTATAATAGAACTTCTGCACCTTCTCGATGCTCAGCCCATTGCGTCGGAAGAATTCCCCACTCTGGCAAGCCGTCTTATTGTCACCGAAATCCAAACACACCGCCAAAACGAGCGGTACACAGAGGCTAAACTAAAAGCGCTAGAGCTTGCCTCAAACTACGATATCACGGACCTGCCTCCAGCAGCCCTTGCCGAAGCTGGTAACGCGCTAAGCGAGATTTCCTCTCTCGATGCTTCAAATTACTTTCACAGAATTTTGGAGGAGTATCCAAATTCCCCTGACCGCGACAAAGCTTACATCGGTCTCGCCCGATTCCACACCAAACGCTCAAAACCAGCAGAAGGCCTCGCGTATCTACTACAGGCAGAAAACCTCGACCTCGAGACGCTAACTCTAAAGCTGAAACTTGAGAACCAGCTCAATCAAACTGCGAACGCTCAAGCGACTGCGGAGACAATCCTCTCGGAGCGGCGAGCTGCACCCACTCACAAAGCTCAAGCGCTACAAACCCTAGCGAAAATCGCAAAAGACAATGGGAAGCTCAATCAAGCCTATGCATATTATCAACGCATCTTCACACTCTACCGCGGAGAAACTGATTACGTCGCAACATCCTACCTCAGTTGTATACAAATTCTAGATTCTACAAACCGATCTATCGAAGCCAGGCGGGTAGCTGAAGAATTCATTGCCCAGACAGACCTCTCAAAACATCCCGCCTACCTCAGCGCTAAAAGGTGGCACGACTCTTCGGTCGAAACAGCCTCTAACCCCACCGAAAAACAAACCTCTCTCGAATGAAACGCTTCGCTTCAGCTCTCGTCGTCCTCGCCCTTCCGTTCCTCACGCACGCTGATTCCATAACACTGACGGACGGCCAAACAATTCAAGGAGACCTCGTCGAAACCCGTGCCGGCTTCGTACTGATTCGACTCCCAGAGCTGGAAGGCGAAGCGGTACGCCGCATTTCACCCCGGCGAATTGAAAGCTTGGAGTTCACCGACCAAGGCGAATCACTAGAGCATCAAGCCCAGATACGTTCGAAATTCATTCCCCTACTTTCAATCCAAGATGGGCGAATACTAATCGACTACCTCAATTTTCTCATATCTGACGGGCAGCCTCTAACAGCCTTGAGCTACGCAAAGCTTTGGCATCCGAAAAACAATTACACTGAAATAGATATTCCCTACCGAGAAGTCCTTATCGATAGCTCGATTGCAGCAAACCTGCCTGAGCAAGCCCTCGTGCACGCCCAGAACTGGCTTACCCAAACCCCTCCACCGAAAAGCCGCTCCCTTCCTTGGAAAATCCAGGCCCAACATTACCTCAAAAACGGCGACTACGAAAAAGCCCTTTGGGCGAGCCTGACTCCAATCGCTCACTCAAACCAACTCACCCAAAAAGAGAAAATCGCGTTGAACAGTATCGCAGCTCAAGCGTACCGTAAATTAGGATACACAGAGCATTCCGCAGCATACTTAAACCAAAGTTCAACACCTCTGACACCTCTACATCTTGAGCCTAAAGATGCTCCTTTTTAAAGAATTCCTGATCCCAATTCCTGAACTCCAATCCCCAACCGATCAAAATGAAACTGCGCCCCCTAACCCTCTCCCTCGCAACTCTCTTGCTCACCCCTAGCCTCCAAGCTCAAGAGCAAACAAGCTCCTCCCTTTGGTCCATGATACAACAAGGAGGATGGGCCATGTATCCACTGGCGGCCTGCTCACTCGCCCTTTTCTACATCGCAATTCATTGCTACCGCGAAACACGGCCAAAGAACTTCTCACCTCCGAATCTGGTCCAGCAACTATCGCAGAATTTTTCAGCCGCGGATATTCCCGCTAGCCAGAAAATAGCCCGTTCCTCGGACACCCTTTTGGGACGCTCCCTTACAGCTGCTTTCCCCAAACTAAATACGCGGGAACCCGCAAACGACCTCGAAGCCTTCGAGACAGAGATCGGTGCCGCGCTCTCTTCCGAAGAAAATGCCATTGCTCAGTGGACCCACTATCTCAGTGTCGTCGCGAATGTCGCCCCCATGATCGGCCTGCTCGGTACTGTCAGCGGTATGATCGGAGGTTTCCAAACCATGGCGACAGGTGGTATGGGGCGACCCGAACTTTTCGCAGGTGACATCGGCGAAGCTTTAATAACCACAGCTACCGGACTGTGCATCGGCATACCTGCCATGATCGCTCACTCCGTTTTCAACAACCGGCTACAAAACGCGATAACCGAAACCACCCGCCAAGCAAACAACCTTATCGATCAACTACCTCAAAAAGAGACTTCCCATCTAGCCCATCACCTGTAACTCACAACCGAGCTATGCGAATTTCCGGAGGAAAAGCCCGTGGCGTCACCCTGCGCGTCGACCAAAAAGCAGTGCACCGCCCTGCCATGGACAAGCTGCGCCAAGGCATCTTCTCCAGCGCCAACGCATGGGTGGGAAACGCCCGCGTGCTGGACCTCTTCGCCGGCACCGGATCCTATGGACTCGAAGCCCTCAGCCGTGGCGCAACTCATTGTACCTTCGTCGAGCTCAACCACCGCGCCACCGCCATGATCAAGGTCAACGCCGCGATCGTAGCTAAAAGCATGCGCGAGAAACTGAATACGCAAATCCTCGCCAGCGACGCCACCAAATTCCAGCTCCCCGCCGGAGCCGACGCCTTCGATCTCATCTTCGTCGACCCGCCCTACGAACAGCTCGAGCAACTCACTCCCAAGCTCTTCCTCGTCTTCGATCAAGTCCTCGCCCGCGACGGCCTCGTCGTCTTCGAAGCCCCCGGAAATTTCGAACCCGCCGCCGAAGGCTGGACCCTCAAAAAGCGCCTCGGCAAAGGCATCGACCAACCCACCGCCTGCCTCCTCCGCCGTGCCTAGGTCCATCCCTTCGAGCCGAGCAAGTCACTCTTCAAAATTCTCCCTTCACTTTTATCCGTTTCCGCGCCACCTTGACTCCAGCGGTCAGCCGCTCCCACCCAAGCAACATACGTCTTTTGCCCCAAGAAATCAGTACGATCCAAAAATGGATCGTCCAACCCCTCACCTTAAAAGACGCTATGAGCTATCCTCCAAAAAGCATCCGCAACTTCGCCCTCGTCGGCCATCAATCCGCCGGCAAAACCTCCCTGGCCGAGGCCATGCTCGCCTGCTCAGCGGTCATCAGCCGTATGGGCACGACCGAGGCGGGTAACACCGTGAGCGACTACCACGCCACCGAAAAGGAGCGCCAGATATCCGTGCACGCCTCGCTCCTCCACTGCGACTGGCAAGGCACCAAATACAACATCATCGACACGCCGGGCTACCTCGACTTTATCTCCGAAGGACTCGGGGCTCTCCGCGTAGGGGACTTCGCCATGGTCGTAGTCAACGCCAGCTCCGGCCCCGAAATCGGCACCGACCAAGTCTGGGAATACGCCAACCAATTCCACCTCCCAAAGCTCATCGTCGTCAATGGCATCGACAAGGAAAACGTCGATTTCGATGCGGTGCTCGACGAACTCCGCCAACACTACGGACGCAAAGTCTTCCCCATGACCCTGCCCATCGATTCAGGTCCTGGATGCCGACGGATCCTCGATGTGCTCCGGTCCGAAGAAGTCGACTACGCCCGAGATGGATCTGGCGAATACTCCGAGAAGCCGGCCGAGGGACCATGGAAAGACCGCGTACGCCGCCTCCACGCCGAACTGATCGAACTCGTCGCCGAAGCCGACGATACACTCATGGAAGAATTCTTCGACCAAGGCGATCTCACCGAAGACCAGCTCCGCTCCGGAGTGCATGCCGCCATCCAAGCCGAAACGTTTATTCCCGTCTTTGCTACGTCCGCCACCCAAAATATCGGGGTCGCCCGCCTCATGGACCTCATTTCAAAGTATGGTTCGTCTCCACTCGACCGCAAAGTCGTACCAGCCGTCGACGAAGAAGGCCACCGCGGCGACATCTCCCTCAGCGACTCTTCCCCAGCCTGCTACATCTGGAAAACCATCTCCGAACCCCACGTCGGCGAACTCTCCTTCTGCCGCATGTACTCCGGCTCCATCCACCCAAACATGGAGCTCTACAACCCCTTCCACGGCGTCACCGAAAAGATCGGCCAGATCTTCACCCTGCAGGGCCACGAACGCCAAGCCATTGACGAGATCGGTCCCGGCGACATCGGCGTCATGGCCAAGCTCAAAGACACCCACACAGGCAACACCCTCACGAGCCCCGACCGAAAAGTCCGCCTCCCCGCCGTCGAGTATCCAAAACCCAATATACACGGTACCCTCGTCGCCCTGCACAAAGGCGACGAAGACAAGCTCGCCGCCGGACTCACCACCCTACACGAAGAGGACCCGACATTCCTTTTTGGATACAACGCCGAAACCCACGAGCTCGTCGTATCCGGCCAAGGCGAGCTCCACCTCGAAGTCATAAAATCCCGCCTCGCCCGCCGCTTCAATGTTGATGTCGAAATCGTCGAGCCCCGCGTCCCCTTCCGCGAAACCATCCAAGCTCCCGCTGAAGCCAAGTACCGCCACAAAAAGCAATCCGGCGGCTCCGGCCAATTCGCCGAGGTCTGGCTGCGCATTCGTCCCGCCGAGCCCGGCACTGGCATCGACTTCTCCCACTCCCTCAGCGGCAACAACGTCGACCGAGTCTTCGTACCATCCGTCGAAAAAGGCGTTAACGCCGCTTGCGAGGCCGGCATCCACGCAGGCTATCCCGTCACCGACGTCGTCATCGATTTTTACGACGGCAAGATGCACACCGTCGACTCCAAGGATATCGCCTTCCAAACCGCCGGTAAAGAAGCCTTCACCGAAGCCTTCAAAAATGCCCGCCCTATCTTGCTTGAGCCAATTCTCTCCATCGAAGTCAAAGTGCCCGAGCCATACCTCGGGGACGTCATGAGCGACCTCTCCGCCCGGCGCGGTCACATTCACGGCATTGAAGGTGAAACTCGGTATCGCACGATCAGAGCGGAGGTCCCTCAAATGGAAATGTACCGCTACGCAACTACACTGCGATCCCTAACCAGCGGCGTCGGCTTGCACAGCGAATCCTTCGCCCGCTACGAACCGCTCGCGCCCAACCTAGAATCCCGCGTTCTGAAACAACCCGAACTCGTGCACTAGGCAATAGCGACCTCTTGACCGGCATAGCTCGCTTGCGAGCGACGACTGTTTGTCGAGAACACACAACCAGATGTGGGAGCGTGCGAGCAAACTCAGGTACGTTCCCCCCTTGCCACCTCAGCCTTCATCCTTCAACCCTCATCATTCCATGACCGACACCTCCGTATCCATCCACCCATACTTCAACGTTCCCACCGAGAACCTAAGCGCCTTCAACGCAATTATCGAAGAGCTCATCGGACGCGCAAAAACCGAAGCCGACTGCCTCTACTACGGCTTCTCCTACAATGGAAACCTCATCCACTGCCGCGAAGGCTACCGAAACGCCGAAGGCCTGCTCTTCCATCTCAACAACGTCGGCGACCTCATCGAAAAAGCCATGGGCATATCAGAAATGCAACGCCTCGAAATCCACGGCTCCGCCACCGAACTCGAAAAGCTCAAAGCACCCCTAGCGGAGCTACCTGCAGAATACTACGAACTAAAATCCGGTTTCCGAAAATAGGCCAGTCGCCTCGCAAAACTACCCCATCAACTCCCGCGCCACGGAGACCGCCGCAACCACGGCGGTCTCCGTGCGCATGACGCGCTCCCCCATCCCAACCAAAGTCCAATCCATTTCACGGAACAGATCACGCTCCCACCCTGTCCAGCCTCGTTCGCTACCGATTGCCAAGGCCACAGCCGAGAACCGTGTGCCGCCCAAGACCTTCCCCAGCCGCTTCACACCTTCGTAATTATCTAGGCAAAGCTTCCGGCTGTCCACGTTGCCCAGTTCATCCAAGACATCCTTCATTGCCATCCCCCAACTCACTAGGGGTACCCTTGTCGTAAACGCCTGCGTCACACCCGCCAGCACGTGGCGACGCCATTCGCCCGTCGACCACAGTTTCGATTCCGCGTAGCTCGGTTCACCTCGTTCTGTCGCCACGAAACGGATACTTCTCACTCCCAGAGTTGTCGCTTCGTTCAAAATCTTTCGCATGGTTTGCGGGCGACTCAACCCCACTACTAAATCTATCGGTAGCAATTCTGGCTTAGCATCTCCCCACTCAAAGTCCATAACCAGACCTGTATCCAAAATCTTCTTAATGGTAGCCTTACCTCTAGCTCCATCGATCAATCCCGCGTCAAATTCGTCGCCCACTCCGCGCCGCAAAACCTTCAGGACATGCGCCGCACGTTCATCCCTCAACGGCAACTCACGACCCAAATCGCTCTCCTCGAATAATACAATGTTCACCGCCTCATACTCAACCACCGTCGACGCTCGTCAAACTCCTAGATCTCAGCTGAGCTCATGCAGATCACGGTCAAACGCTTCCGCTGGAGCAGCAACCTAACCATCAAACAGCACCTTGCCTGGTGCAGATTGCACCCGCAACTTTTCCATGTCGCTCCGCTTCAGATTCAATCGGCAAGCGCCCTTCTCTGGTACAGGCCCCTAACTTTCAAATACTTATACAAGTCAATCTGCTCGTGTTTATCGAAAGACAGTTAGCGGGAGCCAATTGGTACCTCGATTGCAAGGGTACGGGAAACCGAAATCCAATTCGCCCATCGAGATGCCAACCCAACCAAGATCCCATAGCGACGCACTAAGAGTCCTCCACTACTGCGGACGATTCTCTACGCTATCCGAAACTTTCATCTACGATCTCGTGAAAGGGCTTGATCAACAGGGAATCGAGAACCACGTGGTCACCCACGAACGCCTCCGCCCAAAATCCCGACCTTTCCCCCGAGTTCACGTCCTAAAAAAGAGTTCGCCTCGCTCTTTGGAATGCCTGGCTCGACGTGTCTGGATGAAAGCATCCACCGGGGATGCCAGCGGGGCACTTTGGCTGACTGGCCGACGTCACCTCCGCCGCATCGTCCAAACGGTAAAGCCGGACCTTATCCACGCCCATTTCGGACCTCTCGGAGCCAAAATCGCACCCGTCAGCGAAAAAGAAGGAATTCCCCTTGTTACCACTTTTCACGGCTACGACGCCACCTGGTACCCACGAGACCACTTTTGGCACGGCCAGCTGTCCCAACTTTGCCGCACTGAATCTGCATCGGTCGGCGTGTCCGAAAATATCTGTAACAAGGTTAGGTTACTCGGAGCACCCGAGCGATCCGTCGTGAAGATAGCCAACGGAGTCGATCTGGAGCAATTCCCCTACCAATCTCCGACCAGCGGTTTCAACGGTTCACAAGTGGAGTGGCTTTTCGTCGGACGACTGGTACCCAAGAAAGGAATACTATACCTTCTCGAATCATTTCGTAGAGCCAAAGCCCGCACTCCACGCTCCATCCAGCTCAAACTGCATATAATTGGCGACGGCCCTGAAAAAGAAGCCCTAATCGCCGCTCGCCAGCAAGCCGGGTTGCAAGAGAGTGTGGAAGTTCACGGAGCCAAACCTCATCATTTCGTTCGTGAAATGATGAAGCGCTGTCACCTACTTGCCCAGCACAGCGTGACCTCTAGTGATGGCGACCAAGAAGGCCAACCTGTTTCGCTCATTGAAGCGGCCGCTTCCGGCTTACCAATCGTCTCCACCAGACACAGCGGGATTCCAGAGGTGGTCATCGAAGGAAAAAATGGATACCTCGTTGACGAACGGGATGTGGAGACGATGGCTGATCGCATGGCTCAGCTCAACTCGCATCCTGAGAGCTGGGAAGCGATGAGCCTCTACGGGCGTAAACATGCGGAACAAAACCTGCAGCTGCCAACCCAGCTGGAGGCCTGGAAATCACTCTACTTCAAGCTCTGCAACATAGCGACAGACCCGCAACAAGCACCGGCGCTCCAGCCGGAACTGGTTAAAAGCGGATCCTTCTAGCCACTAGACGATGACAAGACTTAAGCTATCCCCTCCTCGCAACTCCCGCTCCTCCAGCCTTTTATACCAAGGGGCTTTCCGTGCCGCGGGGAGCCTCGGCGCTTGCCGAGAGGAAGAAACCATCGTCGTAACTGGCGTGCCTCGATCAGGGACCACGCTCGTCCAGGAAACCCTACAAGAGCTGCCCGACTACAAAACGCTCAACGAACCTTTGCTGCACAAAAGCGTCCAAAAAGCTCACGGCTTTACTTCCCGGACTTATCTCTCCCCTGACGCTGTTGCCCCACAACAGCGTCGATTCCTCAAACAAACCCTTTCCGGAAAGCTCGGAGCCACAGCTCGATGGTCCCAACAATCTGACAGCCGTTGGCAAACCCTCCAAGAACACGCGAAAAGACGGAAACTTTTGGTGAAGTTCTGCCGCCTTAACCGCATGCTTCCGTGGTTTTGCCAAAATTTTCAAACGAAGGGCATCGTGCTCGTCATCCGCCACCCATGCTCAGTGGTCAGTTCAATGCTCAAGTATGGTCAATGGGACTTCGACTTCCGTCAGAGAATCCAAGAATCCGACTCCCCCTTGCGACTCGACAACCTCCCGGATGAAACTCGCTCCACCTTCGAACCCGTTGTAGCGGCCGTGCAGTCCCTTGAGGAAATGCTAGCGGCCATCTGGGCGCTGGACTACTACATACCGCTGCGTCACATCGAATCGCCTCCTTGGTTGCTGCTACCCTATGAACGCCTCGTAAAAAGAGGCGAGGCCGAACTGGTGCGGGTGACGCATGGACTGGACGTTCCGATAACCACCCCCATGCGGCAACGCCTCCACCGACCCTCATCATCGGTCAAAGGCAAGCTACGCGGCGACGCCGACTCCCAGCTCTCCAAATGGAAATCCAATCTGCGACCCGAGCAAATCGACCGCATCCTCAATATCGTCGAATTAGCCGGTCTCAGTGAATACTATACCGACGCTCTCGAACCCGACTACGACGCCCTCAACACGCACCAATCACCCTCTTTTCAATGGCACTAACTGTCCAGAATCGTTCCTCCTCGTCATCCACATCCCTGCACTCCGCGAGTCCAGCAATCGAAATCCTCGGTCCGTGGCTGCTGAACAAAGGAGACGTCCTCAATCTTCACGCTCTGCACCAGCGCCTCGGCGAACGATGCCGCCTCGCCGTATCTTCCAACCTCGGGCTCCCGGTGCTCCCCGCCTCTCCAAACCTCCTGAAGATTCGTTGGCGGCCTAACCTTCAAGACTTTAGTTACGCAGCCCGGAAGCCTTCCGTAAAGGGAGGCCTATCCCTTCTGCGGCGCGGAGTCGGGCTCCGGCTCGCTTCCACCGAATCGTTGCAACGCCGACGCATCCTCGACGGCAAGCAGCTTTCCGGACTCATCGACTGCTCCGGTTTCGCCTACGGTGACCAATGGCCACCCTACCGCATGCGCACTCGCGCTCGATACTACCAAAACCTCAAGGCTCGAGGCGTCACTCTCGTTCTGCTCCCTCAAGCCTTCGGCCCATTCGAAAAACCAACGATTCGAGAAGCAGCCACGGACGCTCTACGTCCCTTCGACCGCATCTACGCCCGCGACGAGACTTCTCTCCAGCACTTGCTCACTCTCGACTTGGAGCCGAAACGCATCCATCTCGCACCCGACATCACACATCTAGTACCACCTGAATATCCAGAAAATCCCGAGGAATGGAGCAACGTCGTCTGTATCGTCCCAAACGCGCGAATGATCGACAAGGCCCCCAAAGATCAGGCCGAAGCTTACTTCGAGCTCATGCGCTCCGCTATTCAGCAAGCCCAAAACCACGGATTCGACACACGTTTAGTCCTGCACGAGGAAAACGATCGTCCACTTGCTGAAGAGCTACAAAAAGGCTGTGGAACGCCACCTCCCCTTTACGATGACTCCGCCTTGCAGACCAAAGGTCACCTCGCTTCCTCCCACGCAGTGATTGGCTCACGCTACCACGCTCTACTCAGCTCGCTCTCTCAAGGGACTCCTGCTATTGGAACGTCATGGAACCACAAATACGAGGCCATGTTCTCGGACTACGAATGCCCTAATCTCGTCATTAAGCCGGACTTACCCCCCGACCAAATCAGAGAGAAGATCGACACTATTCTCGACCCAAGCGAGAACCGGGCACTTCGCCAATCTCTCCAAAGCGCAGCCAAACGGCAAAAGGAGAAGGTCGAGTCTATGTGGAAGGACGTCGAAACGCGACTCGATATCGAGTCATGAAAATCGCCCACGTAGTCAATCCCGTCAAAGTCGGTTCCGACTCCGACCTCTTTGTCGCCCAACCCGTCACATTCGAAACGATGCGGCGTGCCAAAGCGATCGCTGCGCCTTTGGTCGACGTCGAGCTAATGAGTGTTCAGTATTCAGAAGACAATGACATTGTTCCGGACGACTTTCGCACTCTTCCTGAGCTCGAGACTTCAGTCCTCGACCTCGGTATTTTCCAACGTCCACGCAAGCTTCCCATCCTTCGCCATATCCTTGACCGGGCATACCAAGCAACAGACGCCGACTATCTCATCTACACAAATGTAGATATCGCACTGATGCCCCACTTCTACCTCTCGGTGGCCAATCTCCTGCAGGAAAACGATGGTCTCGTTATCAATCGGCGAACCATCAGCGATTCCTACCAAAGCCCGGATCAAATTCCACTTATGTGGGCCGAGGCCGGCCGAACGCACGGTGGCTTCGACTGCTTCGTTTTCCGTCGAGATGCGTATCCAAAATTTGAATTAGCAGATACCTGCATAGGCACGAAAGGCATCGGAGTAATTGCGTACGCCAATGTGGTCGCCCACTCCCGCTCTTTTCAGCTGCTGACGGAGGCGCACCTCACCTTCCACATCGGTAACGACATGTCCTGGACTTCGTCCAGCCTCAGCGACTACATGAAACACAACTATCGGGAGGTAAATGCCGGAGCTAAAGCGCTGCGTTCATCGGCGGGACCGCTCGACGCCACAACTCCTCACGGACGTTTTTTGCTAGATCGTTATCACAAAGCCCACCACTACTATCTCAACGAATGCCTCAAGCTGGACAATAGCGACAGCATCCTCGCACCTAGGAAAAACAAGAGGCATCAGCCTAATCTTAAATCGATGCTCGGCAAAATAAAACGCCGGATCTTTCTTTACCATCCTTCGAGATAGACCTCTACAGTGGAAAACCGAAGCGATCAATTCAACCAGCGCTCTCGTCGGACTAAGCCTCCCAATCGCCTGACCAACTGGCACGACCAGTTGCATTGTTGTTACTTCGTTAGCGCCGTCGCTGGACAGTTCCTCCGCTCCCCATTTTCTCGAAAATCCTTTTAGGCACTCTGTGTAGAAAGCGCTCTAAATGCAATAATCCTTTCTGAAGCAAAATCACTATAGCATTCCCAGTTTTTCTTGCTACACTCCCGACAAGCTCCGGACCGCCTGCATTCCGCATGTAAACGGAATCATTGTCGTGCAACGTCCGCTTGGCGGTGAAATCCCCGAGGAATGGATACTGCCTCCTGAAACCGAGAAGACTGCTGCGTTCGGAACTAAATCACTCAAATCCTCGTGACAATGGCATACCGCCGATATCCGATACCTTCCCCTCGTTAACGGCAGGCTTTCAATCGTAAAACGCAGGGTGCCACGTTCCTGATCGATCGTGCCCATTTCTAAAAATCGAGTACTCAACTGCGTCGCCACGACTCCAAAATCATTCCAAATATCCAAACGAATAGAGTGGATCGGCTCTCCGCCGCTCTCGAACGAAAGGTCGAAGTGCACCGTTTCGCCAGCGATCAAGTCCTGCACCGGCAAGCCTTCTTTCGAGAGGATAAGCAGATCGGTGAAACGAGCCTTTCCCCGAAGCTTGCGTTTCGGATTGTTCTCGGAAAACGCCTCGTTCACTCCCTTCTCCATATCCTGCAAGTATTGGCTGACTGCCTCACTAGCATCTCCGTCCGCCGTTACTCTTCCGTTTTGTAGAACGATCGCACGCTGACACAACTGTCGGATCGTACCCATGTTGTGGCTCACAAAGAGTATCGTTCTGCCTTCCTCCGCAACGGACTCCATTTTACCAATACACTTTTCCTGGAATGCTGCGTCACCGACTGCTAAGACTTCGTCTATAACTAGAATCTCAGGTTCCAAATGAGCAGCCACGGCAAAAGCAACCCGAACCCGCATGCCAGAAGAGTACCGCTTGACTGGTGTATCGATAAACCGGGCGCACTCGGCGAATTCTACGATCTCGTCAAATTTTCGATCTACCTCCTTTCGGCTCATCCCTAGGATCGCTCCATTGAGGTAAACATTCTCACGACCCGTGAGCTCGGGGTGGAAACCCGTGCCAACTTCCAGAAGGCTGCCGACACGGCCATTCATCACAATCCTTCCAGAAGTCGGCTCTGTGATGCGGCTCAGAATTTTCAACAGGGTCGATTTTCCAGCACCATTGTGTCCAACAATGCCCACGACCTCACCCGGCTTCACCTCAAACGAAAGGTCCTGCAGTGCCCAAAAGTCACTCGCCAACTCACGTCGCGCCCCTTTGTTTCGCATCTGGTACCACCACGATGCGACGTCCTCACGCAGGGACCCTGCGCCCAATACCCCCAGACGAAACGCCTTAGAAATATTCTCTACTCGAATAATCGGTTCTGCCATATCTTTTTCTTCGGTGGAAATTTTAAACGCTGTCTACAAATGTGCGTTCCGTGCGCTGGAATAACATCATCCCAGCCAAAAATAGAAATAAAGTGAGGCCTACCGACCACGCATAAGAAACTGGATACACGCCGCCCACCCCAAGCAAGGCGTGCCGGAAAAACTCCACGATCGGTGCCATCGGATTTGCAAAGATCAACCACTTCCAGCCGTCAGGCAGGCGAGCGGCCACTGCGTCTAGCGAATAAATAACCGGCGTCACGTAGAGAAGCAATTGCACCACAAACGTCAGCAGGAAGGTGAGATCCCGATAACGGGCCGTCAGCCACGACGTGAAGAATGCAAAACCCACTGCCAGCAGTGCAATATGCATCACAACGAAAGGTAACAGTAGGATCGCAGACCAGCTTGCGTTAATGTTTTTTCCGGCGTCCGTGAGAAAAACGTAAGCTCCCAAGACCACAACGTAAAACAACCCTTGCACAGCGAGCGTCATCAGCTGGCTGACCGCGACCGAGATCGGAACCGAAAGCCTAGGAAAATACACTTTCCGAAACAGGTTTGCATTGTTGGCGAAGGTCGCTCCCGCGTTGTTCACAATGTTAGCGAAGTACTGCCACGCTAGGAGGCCTGCTAGATTGTAAAGTGGAAGCGGTACCTCCCGGGAGCCGAGGTTCCCGAGCATTTGGATCACCATGAATACCCCTGTCGTAAGGATGGGCTGCACTACAAACCAGGCCGGACCCAAGATCGTTTGTTTATACTTGCTGACGAAGTCGCGGTGCACGAACAGGAAAATCAAATCCCGAGCCCGAAACAAAGACCGAAAGTCGAGTCTCCACCAACTTTGGTTGGGCTCAATCACGGTGTGGTACGGCGAAACGCCGGTAGGAGAATTTTGAGAAACGTCGGACATTATTATGCTAAAGAGCCGCGCGCTGCGGCGGTGCAGGATGAAAGTTCAGGCTGTGAATAGGACTCCCAGAATGCCATCTGCCGAAGGTGTCGGCACGCACAGTGCTAGAGGTCTGCCGAGACAGTAACAGATTCCATGCCGATCGTCGCCCCTCGCGCCGGAATTCGAGCTTGCCGGAAAAAATGACCAATCCCATCCCACCTCAACCATGATACGCAGCACTGCTAGACTACTAAAATCCAGAGTACGTGCAGCAGCCCGCTACGCTATACGCACTGGAGTCCATCCCGCTCGGTTCCAGTACCGAATCCTCGAAAGGGAATCACTGGCAGCATGCTGCCAACGTTATACCTCCGAGGAGCAAGCAAGCTACAGGCGTATTCATTCTGAGAGTACAGCAACGAATCCTCTACCCGCAAACTGCGTAGGACGCGATGCGCTGCCTGATGACCCTGGCTGGTGGGGCTACTCGTTCTACGACGTGCCGAGACGCCGAAGCGGTCCTACTGAACTCGCACAGCTGCCAAACTGCACGATCGTTCCTCACGTCGATGCCAATAAGGAATTTTGGGTCACCGTTCTCAACCAAGAAGGCAAGTCACTTCTCGTGCGGGAAATGGCCCTGCGAGCGCCCCATCATCGCGTCCTACGCACCGCTCCGCGAAGACGCTTAGACTCGTGTGTTTGGGTTTTAGAACGCGTCTACGACAACTACTCACACTGGTTCACCGCACATCTACCCAAGATAATCCTACTGCGTGAGCAAGGCCTAGCAGAGGAAATCCTGCTGCCGGAACAACGCCCTGCATTTATCGACGACTCGCTCCGCAAAACCGGATTTTCCCCTGAGAACTTCCGAACCTTCAGCCCTGATACGATCCTGGAAGTTAGCCGCCTCACCTTGCTTAATACGGATCGCTTTCGCCCGGAATTGCTGCAGCTGGTGCCAAAAGCGATGCCTTCCGCCATCGCTCCACCACACAGACAGATCTTTATCAGCCGCGAGGGAGCGAGCCGGAGACGCCTGATCAACGAGGGCGAACTTTGGCCCTTACTCGAAAAAAAGGGATTCGAGCGCGTGCGAATGGAAACTTTGTCCTTCGACGAGCAAGTCGCGCTCATGCAAGAAACGAAAACCCTCTGTGCCCCTCACGGAGCAGGTCTGACGAACATGATGTTCTGTCAACCGGGCACTCAGATTATCGAAATGGCAGATCTCAGCTTTCCCAACCCTAACTTCTACGCCGTCGCCTGCGCTATGAGCCACCAATACTGGCTCGTGTCAGCCGAAGGCGTAGGGGATTGCCACCCTCTGGAGAAGGACATGCGCGTCGATCCTGAGGCCCTCGAAGCGGTTCTCAATCAATCAGCCTCCAAACCCAAGGTCGCACAATGAGCCGTACCTCGATCATTATCCCTTGCCATAACGGAGCCGAGTATATCGGCCAAACCATCGGGTCCGTATTGGAGCAGACGCGACCCGTGCGCGAGATCATCGTGGTCGTCGACAATTCTCACGACCGCAGTGCCGATATCGCACGCTCCTTTGGTCGGCCAGTAAAAGTCTGCCACGTGAGCTTTGGCATGGCCTCCAAGACAAGGAACTTCGGCGCGAAGCTATCGAGCGGCGACCATCTCTTATTCCTCGACGCCGACGACCTCCTCTCACCCTACGCCATACAGGGGCTCGAGGACGCCCTCGAGAAACAGCCCCAGGGGATCGCTTATATCCCGTGGCAACGACTCGAGCAAATCGACAATAAATGGGTCGAACGCCCTCCATCCATACCGCCTCAACGGGCGGGCGACGATTTGCTCGCTGGCTGGTTGTCTGGTCGTTACTACCCTCCCTGCTGCCTCCTCTGGTCCAGTGACGCATTCAAACGCATCGGGGGCTGGAGCGAAGAAACCTGCCCGAACGACGACGGCGATTTGGCTGGCCGCGCTCTCGTAGGAGGTATCCCGTTTCAAAAAGCCTCCGAGGGATTCGCTTACTATCGCCGCATCCCGGAGCTCGCTTCGCTCAGCGGCCAGCGCTTCACCTCCCAAGGCTTGAGATCGCGGCTCCGAGTCGCGGAGAAGCTCATCGCTTGGCTCGAGGAACGCGGCAAGGTCGAAGCTTACCAAGAACCGCTCGCCTGCACGTTCCAAGAAATACATCGTGACGCTCGGGAAAAGGAGTTCTCCGAAATCGCTAACCGATGTATCCAAATTTTAAATATGTACGATTTAGAACGGGCGGCCAAGAGAAACGAGAGACGAAATCGCATTGCTCGTTTGAAACGTCGTGCGAGGCGAAACATTTTCCCGTTCTCGAAGTGGCCCGAACGCAAGCGCGGCTTCGACTTCGAAGTCGATACTGGAAAGCTGGCTTTCCAACGGGCCCAAACGAATCCTCGCCCCTTGGGCACCAACCTGCCAACGCACAACGTTCCTCAGGACCCTGCGGTCAGTGTCATCATTCCCACCTACAATCGCGCCCAACTGGTGGTACGCGCCATCGAGAGCGTGCGCTCGCAAAGTCTCACCGATATCGAAATCCTCGTGATCGACGACGCTTCGACTGACCAAACTGAAGCAGCCGTCGCCGGAATCGAAGACTCCCGCATTCGCTACTTCAGGCAACAATCCAATCAGGACGTCAGTGCGGCTCGCAATCGTGGGCTGCGCGAGGCTCGCGGGCGCTACATAGCATTTCTCGACTCCGACGACGAATGGCTGCCAGGCAAACTGGAAGCCCAAATAGATCGGTTCGAAACCCTTCCCGAATCCGTCGGGCTCGTCTACACTGGCTCCGTCCAGCGCTACGATGACGGAACCGAGAGAGTATTCACACCCGAGCACAAGGGCAAGGTCCTCGCTCAAATTCTGCGAACGAATATCACCGATACAGGATCCGCCAGCGTCGTGATACGACGCAACGTCATCCGAGTCGTCGGTTTTTTCGACGAGACAATACCGGCTATGGAAGACTACGACTACTGGATACGCGTCGCGCGCTTCTACGAGTTCGACTTTGTCCCGCAGGTCCTCGCCAGATACCACGAATCCCACTCGATCGACCGTCGTTCGCGTATCCCGCACAAAGACAAGGAAGCTCGAGAGCAACTTTTCGCAAAATACCACCGACTCTACGAGCAACATGAGCTGGTAAACCAGTTTCATACGATCAGCGCCGATCGACTGCTACAGCGCTACCAAGTTTCGGACCGGAAGGGCGCCCTTCGGGCATCGCTCAAAGCCATCGGGGCTAATCCAAGAAAGCGGAAAGCATATAGGCTCTCGGTGCAAAGCGTCGCACCTCGCCGTATTTGGCCCGCTATCCGTAACCTGGGATCGCTCTTGAATCGAAACCAACCGAGAGGCGTATAGTCACTTCCTGAGAAAGTCCTTCCTCTCGACAAGCATGCTAAACAGATTCTACCGCAAAGCCTCCGTTCGATTTTCCAACAGAAGAAAGCTACCCAATCTCATTTTCCTTCACGTTCCCAAAGCTGGTGGGACTAGCCTTGATCGAACTCTCGAAGCGCTTTATCCTCGCGACCGCGAAGGCAACATTCGCTTTGATAAAGTTACCGAAGCTTGGCAGCTCGCCCAAGACTTTCGCCCCTCAGGACGAGAAGACGACTTTTCCTGGTTCCAAACCATAAACACTGTCCTCTCCTACAAGATTGCCAGCCAAGCTCCCTACTTGTCAGGACACTTTGCAGTTAGCCAACAGATCCTGAACTCGGCTAAGGACAAATACCAATTCGTAACATTACTCCGGGAACCGGTGGCGCGTTGGAAATCCAACTACATCTACAGCCGTATTCGACTGGCTCAAGACGGTAAGCGCCAAGCACCTAAAAACATAGGGCAGGAGCTCGAAGACTATCTCACCTCCTCCCAAGCAAAAAAAGAGGGTACCAAATATGTAAGGTACTTTGGGGGCTATAAAACCCCAGACAACATGGGCAGCCAAGAATGTATCGAAAAATCCGTTACGCTACTTTCACAGTTCGATTGTATCGGATTTCTCGAAAACCTGCCCGAGTTCGAGCGACGCTTATCCGAGCTGCTCAATATTAAAATATCCGTCCCCCACTTGCGAAAGACGGAGGAGTTCATGGAGCCCAGCGGACGTACAGCCGGAGACTACAAAGCCCTTTTCACCGATGCCGTTGTGGAGAAGGTGACCGAAATCTGCCGTCCCGACCAAGAAATATACCAGGCTGCTCGGGCACTCGAGCAGCCTATAGTCAGCTCCTAATAGTTATATCCTTTTGAGACGGCGGCGATGTAGCAATACGGATCGCCCGTGGCATGAGATCAGTTTCGTAAATTCTTACCAGACTTCAATAAGGTCAAAGCCAGTCCCGCCGACAGCAAAAAGAATACGCCGCTCACCAAAAAGCAGCTCACTATTCCCACATCCCCTACTCCTGTCATACCGTATCGGATACCATTCACCATGTACAGAAATGGGTTGAAGAGGGCCACTGTCTGCCACATTTCAGGCAACAAGGAAATCGAGTAGAAGACGCCACCCAAAAAGGTGAACGGCACAACCACGAAGTTCGGTACCAGATTTACATGCTCGAACTCTTTTGATACGACCGCTGTCGCCAGGCCAAACAAGCTAAAAGCACACGATACCACGACCATAAAAACGATGGTCAACAGCGGATCATACAGCGTGTTTGCACCGAAGGCAGCGGCAATCCCCCAAATAATCACCGACGTCATCAAACCCCGCACCAGTGAAGCCGCTGTATAAGCCACCATAATCTGCAGGTTCGAGAGCGGCGAAACCAATACATCCACTACGGATCCATGCACCTTCGTAAGGAAAAACGAGAACGCAGAATTGATAAACGAGTTGTTGATGAGCGACATCATCATCAGTCCCGGCGTCAGAAAATCCATATACGAAACCCCGCCCATCTCGTCCAACCGACTTCCCAGAGAGAACCCAAAAACCAAAAAGTACAGCATCGTAGTGATCACGGGACTCACCACACTCTGCCCCAAAATCACCATGAAGCGCTTGATCTCCCGGCGAAACAAGATCCAGGCTGCATACCAACCCGACGAACCCTTAGCAGCCTCCGCGGTGCGGCGTATTCGCTCCGTTGCTAACTGCGAACCCGAGCTCACACCACACCTCCTTTGTCTCTCAAAAGATCCTTGAAAATGTCCTCAAGAGAACTGCGGCCCGCACGAATATCGACCACTACCAAGCCACACGCTCGAGCACGGTCCAAGATCGCACCCACGGCATGCTCCTCCTGTGAAATCGCACCACCGGGATCGTATTCAATTCTCAATACGCGGCCATTCAATTGTTCGATCCGATCTGCCCTTAATTCAGCGAAGACGCTTCTGTCCACATCCGAGGCAAAGCTAAGCTCTACCCAACGCTTACCCAGTTCCAGCATCAATTCTTCGCGCGGCTGCACCCGTAAGATCTTTCCTCCGTTTATTATGCCGATGCGATCCGCTAGCTGCTCTGCTTCTTCCAAGTAGTGAGTCGTCAGAACGATCGTCACTCCCTCATCACGCAATCCCCGTACGACCTTCCAAAGATCTTCCCGCAGCTCCACGTCCACTCCTGCCGTCGGTTCATCTAGGAACAGCACCGCTGGATCGTGCATCAATGCCTTGCATACCATCAGGCGCCGTTTCATTCCGCCGGACAAACGGCGCGTATTTGTATCCGCTTTATCATACAAGGAAAACTTGCGTAGCATACCTTCGATTTTTGCCCGATCCGGTTTCACGCCGTAATAACCGGACTGAAAAAAGAGTGCTTCCCTCGCACCAAAAAAACCGTCGAAATTCAACTCCTGCGGCACAAGTCCCACCAGCCGTCGCGTCACGCGATAGTCCTTGCGGACGTCGTAGCCACCGATCTCGATTTGCCCTTCGAAATCTTGGATCAGCCCCGAAGCGCATCCGATCGCAGTGGTTTTTCCCGCCCCATTCGGTCCCAACAAGGCAAAGATCTCACCAGGCTTCACCTGCAAATCCACCGTGTCGAGTGCCGTCAACTTTCCATATCGCTTCGACACGCCCCGCAAACTCAAGGCTGAGCATCCTCCTTTCTCCGTCATGCTCCAGACCAAAGCTTCCCACCGCTCTCCGTGCAAGATCGAAGCAAGGTCCGACTTCACCCCCCTTCCAATCTCAATTTGCCCTAAACAAATTGACATCCCGCCGATCCTCCCTCCCGTCTTAGCCCCTTTCTCGTCCCTAACGCTTCCCAGCGGAAACTTGGTGGCTTCGGAAATGCCACGTGCCGTTCCGTGCCGTCAGCTTAGGAGCTTTGGTGGACGTCTTGAAATTCAGCAGTTATTGGCTGCTCTACAACGCAAGACACACACAACTTACAATGACATCGCTCAGACAAGATTGGCTTTCAAACTGGCAAAAAGACCTCATGGCAGGGACCGTCGTCGCGCTTGCCCTGATTCCCGAGGCTATCGCCTTCTCCATCATAGCAGGCGTCGACCCTAAGCTTGGACTGTACGCATCGTTCTGCATTGCGGTCATCACCGCCTTCGCCGGTGGCCGGCCAGGCATGATTTCCGCCGCCACCGGAGCCATGGCCCTTCTGATGGTCGACCTCGTCAAGGACCACGGCATCCAGTACCTCTTCGCCGCCACCATCCTCACTGGAATCCTACAGCTCATCGCCGGCTACCTCAAACTGGGGGACTCTCTCCGCTTCGTATCCAAATCGGTGATGACTGGCTTCATCAACGCGCTCGGCATCCTCATTTTCCTAGCTCAAGTTCCCGAGTTCAAAAACCAAGGTCTGCTCATGTATGGCATGGTGGCAGGTGGACTGGCGATTATCTATCTGCTTCCTCGTATCACCAACAAGATCCCTTCACCGCTCGTCTGCATCGTAGTCCTCACCCTTATCGCCCAGCTGGGTGGACTCGAAAGCCTCCGCACCGTCGGCGACATGGGAGAACTTCCTTCGACACTCCCCGCTTTCTTCCTGCCGGACGTACCTTTCAACCTAGAAACGCTCCTCATCATCCTTCCGTATTCCATCCCTTTGATGGTGGTCGGCCTACTTGAGTCACTCATGACGGCCTCCATCATCGACGGACTCACCGACACCGACAGCGACAAGAACCGCGAATGCAAAGGGCAAGGCCTCGCCAACTTCATCACCGGATTCTTCGGCGGCATGGCTGGCTGCGCCATGATCGGGCAGAGCGTGATCAATGTAGGCTCCGGCGGCCGCGGGCGCCTCTCTACACTCTGGTCAGGTCTATTCCTGCTATTTCTAATCGTGGTCCTCGGCGAATGGGTCGCCCGCATCCCCATGGCCGCTCTCGTCGCCGTCATGATCATGGTCTCCATCGGAACCTTTTCTTGGGCCTCAATCCGCAACCTTAAGACTTATCCGAAATTCTCGTCCTTCGTGATGATCGCCACCGTCGCCGTGGTCGTTTACACGCACAACCTCGCCCTAGGCGTCATGGTCGGCATTCTCCTGTCTGCTCTCTCCTTCGCACGCAAGGTGGACCAACTCATGACTGTCAGCTCACAACGCGAACCGAACTCGCGGGAACGTCGCTACACCGTCGACGGACAACTCTTCTTCGTTTCCGCCCATCGATTCTCGCTTTCGTTTGATTTCACCGAGGTGCTCGACAAGGTCGTAATTGACGTCAGCCGCTCTCACTTCTGGGACGTCTCCGCGGTGGCTGCCCTCGACAAGGTCGTCCTCAAATTCCGCCGCGAAGGTACAGAAGTAGAACTCATCGGCATGAACGAAGCCTCCTCCACCATCGTCGGCAAACTCGCCGTTCACGACAAAGAGGGAGCCAGCCTCGATAGCGGGGGGCACTAATCGCCCCGCGCGACCTTTAGGATTCGATTTCCCTTATCCCCCTACCACACCGCCACCTATCCCATCCTTCCGTTATGAAAAAGATACTCACCTTCACCGACGGCTCTCGCTACGCCCCCAGCGTCTACGACCACAGCGCTTGGGCCGCAGGACGTCTGCAAGCCTCCCTCCAGCTTATCCACACCCTCAACCCACATCGCGAAACCGCCGCCCGGGCCGACCTCTCCGGTTCCCTCGGATTCGACGCTCGCGACTCCCTCCTCGACGAAATGGTCGCCTTCGACCGCCAGCGCGCCCAACTCTCCCAAAAGAAAGGCGAAGCCATTCTCGCCGACGCCACCGAGCGCCTCAACGCAGCTGGAATTGAATATGTTGCCACCGAACAGCGTCACGGCCTTTTCGTCGACGTGCTCGAAGACCTCCACGAGGAAGCGGAACTCATCGTCATCGGCAAACGCGGCAAGAACGCGTCCATCGAGATGAAACACCTCGGCACCAACATCGAGCGCACCCTCCGTGTGGCCCACCGCCCCGTTCTCGTCGCCTCCCGTGATTTCAAACCCATCAACTCTTTCGCTCTCGCCTACGACGGTGGCCCAGCCTCCCAGAAAGCCCTCGAATACGCCCTTAACAGCCCTTTGCTCAAAGGCCTGAAAGCTAACGTCATCACCGTCGGCAACGCCAAGGATCACGCTCAGGCCCAAAAAGCAGGCGAAAGCCTCAAAAACGCCGGCTTTGAGGTCAATGTAGCGCTCAAAGAGGGTAGTCCCGCCAAAGCCATTGCCGAAGAAGTGGAGAACAGCAGCTCAGATCTGCTCGTCATGGGTGCCTACGGCCACTCGAAATACAAGCGCCTCCTCATCGGCAGCACCACCGCAGCTCTCGTGCGCGACTGCCATGTACCTGTTCTGATGTTTCGCTAGCCGATTTTGAAGCTCGCTCGCGACGCTCCCATTCGATCAACTGATACCCTTACGCCGGCAAATTCTCGCGCCGCGCTTATCATCGACTGGGCCAGCGAGACCTTATCCGGTTCCTTACTCCACCTTCCTGAGTTCGGGCTCTGCCCAGCACTCGATACATGGTTCAAGTTTCTCGCATCGCGGCCCCGGTATCCTAGACTTCGAAACCATGGCCCTGGTCCGTGCCCTTGAACACGGCTACCCGATCCGCTGGGACGCCGTCGGCTGCGCCCTCTACATCGACTGACGCGGCTCCCCGTCCGGCCGACAGATGCTCTTCTTCAATCTTCGCCAAAAGATCTTCCATTTCGCCGTCTGCGTCCGCCTCGCCAACAAAGCCGAACGCCGCTTCAGGATCATCGAGGTCAATTGGCCGCTCAAAAACCAAGGCCCTTTCTCCCCCACCTGCGAACGCGACTGCGTCAGCGAAGAAGACGCAGCCAAGTTCCTTACCGATTACTACCGCGTCGCGATGGAAACAGACCTCGCCGAACGCGTTTATTGGTGGCAGCTCGTCGCCAAGGGTTTCGGTCTGATGGACGTGTACGAAGACGGCCCCCTGCACAAGCGCCCCGCCTACCACGCCTTCAAGAGTCCTCGAAGACGGCATTGCTAAAACAGAGAGCCAAACTTAGGCAACACCCCGCGCGAGCACACTCGGCTCGACCTGTAGAGCGCTTGACTTTACCCCCTCTCCAGCCACTTCATCTTAGGAAGTGCCCTGCCTTTTCAAGTATCCATTCCTTGCGTTCCTAGGCGCATCTTCCCTTCTTTTCCTTGCCAGCTGTAGCCGCTCCCCAGACGGCCTCACAGAAGATGGACGCACCATCGTCACCCTCTGGACAAGCTGGGCCGGAACCGAACGAGCTGGCATCGACTCCGTAGTCGAAGACTTCAACTCCGCCCAAGACAAAATATACGTCCGCACTCTCAACATCACCGACCCGCAAACCAAGATCATGTTGGCCACCGCAGGAGGCAATCCTCCCGACATCGCCATCATGAACAACCAGTTCATCGCTCCTTACGCCGAGAACAACGCCCTCACTCCTCTCGACGGGCTAAGCGAAGCCGCCGGCATCACCCCGGAACAATTCGTCAAAACCTTTTGGGAAACCGCCACCTACCGCGGCCGTACCTGGGCCATCCCACTCACTTGCTCCGTCACCACACTCCACTATAATAAAAAGATCTTCCGCGAAGTCGGCTATGATCGTCCCCCAGAAACACTGGAAGAACTGGAGCGTATCAACGATCTCATTACGCAAAAACGAGACGACGGATCCATTGCCCGCATCGGGCACTTCCCGCTCGAGCCGGGGTGGTGGCGTCCTGAGTGGTCCAACTGGTTTGGTATGGGATCGTACGACGGCGAAGACCGCATGCTCTTCCAAGACGAAGGCTGGCAAGACGCAGCCCAATGGCTCGCCTCGTACCACCAACGCTTCGGCAAAGACGAGCTCATAAAACTCCGCTCCGGCTTCGGACGCTTCTCCTCACCGCAAAACCCCTTCTTTGACGGTAAGGTCGCCATGGTCCTGCAAGGCATTTGGATGAATCGATTCATCGAGACATTCGCCCCCGACGACTTCGAGTACGGCGTCGCTCCCTTCCCCGCTTCAGAGAAAGCTGACATCCCCTACTTCGCAATTGCCGATGCCGACCTCGCCGTCATCCCCAAAGGTGCCGACCATGTCCAAGAAGCATTCACCTTCATGCGCTACCTCATTGAAGACGGTGGACTCGAAAAGCTTGCCCTTGCCCACGGCAAGATGACCTCCCTTAAAGAAATGTCCCCAGATTTCTACGACAAGCATGACCACCCCTACCTCGACGTCTTCTTGGAGATCGCCAACTCCGGTTTCGCTAAGGCTCGCCCTCAACTCGCCCAGTATCAAAACTATTTCACCGATACCAACGAAGCCGCCAACTCCCTTCTCTACGGCCTCGTCACTCCCGATGAAGGCCTCGACAAAATTCAGTCCCGACAACAAAAAGCCCTCGACAAAAAGCAACTCCGCTGGTCCCGCGTCGAAGAGAGCTACCAAGACCTCTGGCAAGAACAGATCGACGAAACAAAAATCTACAATTTGCCGTCGAAGAACAACTAGGCCACTGAATAGAGAACCCCATCGCACTTCGTGGACGATATAGAATTTCAATCTCATGACTCGTACCGACAAACTCAATACAGCTAAAGGACTGCTCTTCATCAGCCCTTGGATTCTCGGGTTTCTCGCCTTCGCCCTCTATCCACTGCTTGCGACCTTGTACTTCTCGTTCATGGACTACTCAGTGCTCGCACCGCCCGTACCCATCGGCGCCGAGAACTATGCCGAGTTGGCCAACGATACCAACTTCATGAAGGCCGTCTTCAACACCGTCTTTTTCGCAGCTATCTCTGTCCCACTAAATACCGCACTCGCCTGCTTCCTCGCGGTTCTGCTTAACTTCAACGTTCTCGGAAAAAGCTTTTTCCGCACCGCATTCTTCCTTCCTTCTCTCGTTCCCATGGTTTGCCTCGGCGTCATCTGGCGCTGGCTACTCAACGGTGAGGTTGGCCTTGTCAATCAAGCCATCGGCCCCTTCGCCGACTTCGCCAACGCCGTGCTCGGCACCACTTTCGACACTCCAGCCTGGCTCGAAGATCCCGCCTTTACCAAGCTCGGACTCGTGGTCGCTAGTGTTTGGGGACTCGGACACGCCATGGTCATCTTCCTCGCCGGTTTGCAAGAGGCTCCGGTCGAACTCTACGAAGCCGCCGAACTCGATGGAGCCGGTTTCTGGTCGAAGCTCCGCCACGTCACCCTACCCATGGTATCACCCTACATTCTCTTTAATATGATCATGGGCTTCATCGCTGCATTCCAAGTCTTCGCCGTCCCCTTCGTCATGATGGACGGCGTCAACGAGCCCCCCGGCGGACCCGGCGGTTCCATGCTTTTCGCTGCCACCTACATCTACCTAAAAGCCTTCCAAGATTGGGAGATGGGTTACGCCTGCGCCATGGCCCTCATCTTCTTCCTTCTGGTCGTCTCACTGACCATCACCCTCATGAAACTATCTGAACGCCGCGTCTACTACGCCGGAAAATAGACGAAGCCACCCAATCACCTTCGTGCCCCTTCGTGGGCTAAAAAAATCCCAGTCCAGTGCCCACTCACCAACTCAACCTCTTCGGCAAGATCCTCCTCTACACCCTGCTGGTCCTCTTCGCCATCCAGTTCGCGGCGCCATTCGCGTGGATGATATCCACCGCCTTCAAGCCACTCGAGGAAACGATGGCCCTGCCACCTGTGTGGATACCCTCAGAGTGGAAATGGGAAAACTTCACCCAGGCCATCGACTCCATGGGCAACTTTTGGCGCTACGCAGGTAACACCCTTTACGTCGCCCTACTCTCCGTTATCGGCTCCGTACTCTCAAGCTCCCTAGCGGCTTACGGCTTTTCCCGCATCGACTGGCCCGGACGCGACAAGGTCTTCTACCTGTGCATCGCCACCATGATGATCCCCTTCCCCGTCATCATGGTACCGACCTATACGCTCTTTCGCGAGCTCGACTGGATCGGCACCTTCAAGACCCTCTACGTGCCCTTCTTCCTCGGCAACGCCTTCAACATCTTTCTTCTCCGCCAATTCTTCCTCGGTATCCCAAAATCCATTACAGAAGCCGCTCGTATCGACGGCTGCAGCGAACTCCGCATCTTCTGGCAAATCATCCTGCCGCTTAGCAAATCCGCCCTGCTCGTGATCGCTCTCTTCACCTTCATGCACAGCTGGAACGACTTTTTCGCCCCCTTCATCTTCATCAACGACCAAGAAAACTACACGCTAGCCCTCGGTCTCCAAGCCTTCCAATCGCGCCAAGGCGGCACCGAATGGCACTACCTCATGGCTGCCTCGACGCTCATCATTCTCCCCTTGATCGTGCTATTTTTCTTCACCCAAAAGACCTTCATCCAAGGCATCACCGCCACCGGCGCGAAGGGGTAAGGGAGGAGCTTGCTCGCGACTTGGGAGTAAACAAGATCTGTGAAGCGGGCTTGCCTCAAGACCTCTCCAAATTCCCCGCTTCACGTCTCGCCAGACTAAACCGGCCAACTTCAGTCCTCTCACATCGTCCCTCATGACCCAGCTCGAACACCAAACCCGCCGCCGACGCACCTTCGCCATAATCTCCCACCCGGACGCAGGCAAAACCACCCTTACCGAAAAGCTCCTCCTCTACGGCGGCGCCAAAGACCAGGCCGGCTCCGTGCGCGACCGCAAACACCAAAGCGAAACCACCTCAGACTGGCTCGAGCTAGAAAAGCAGCGCGGGATCTCCGTCTCTTCCACCGCCATGCAGTTCGAGTACGCGGACCACTGTATCAACATCGTCGATACGCCTGGCCACCGTGACTTTTCCGAAGACACCTACCGCGTCCTCACCGCCGTCGACGCCGCCATCATGGTGCTCGACCTCGCCAAAGGCATCGAAACCCAAACCCTCAAGCTCTTCGAAGTCTGCCGCTCCCGCCACATCCCCATCGTCACCTTCGTCAACAAGTGCGATCGCCCCGGCAAAGACCCGCTCGCCATCCTCGACGAGATCGAAGAAACCCTCTCCCTGCAAACCTACTGCGCCAACTGGCCCATCGGCTCCGGCCCTGCCTTCCAAGGCCTCTACGACCGCTACACCCAAAGCCTCCACCGCTTCGATAAAAATACCGGCGGGCGCTACAAAGCACCCGTACAAATCACCTCCGGTGACCGCAGCCCCGAACTGCCCGAATCCCTCGCCAGCCAGATCCACGACGCCATCGGCCTACTCGACCTCGCCGGCCACCCGCTCGACGAAGCTGCCATCGCTACCGGCAAGCTCACCCCCGTCTACTTCGGCAGCGCCGTCAACAACTTCGGCATCCAGCTCCTCCTCGAAGGCTTTCTCCGCCACGCTCCCCCGCCCCAGCCACGCAAAGCCGGAGACCGCCAGATCGACCCCCTCCACCCTGCCTTCTCCGCCACCGTCTTCAAGATCCAGGCCAACATGGACCCCAACCACCGCGACCGGCTCGCCTTCCTGCGCGTCTGCTCCGGCCAGTTTCGCCGCGAGCTCCGTGCCATCCACGCCCAAACCGGCAAACCCGTGCGCCTCTCCTTCGCCCACAAGCTCTTCGGCCGCGACCGCGAAACCCAAGAAGAAGCCTGGCCCGGCGACATCCTCGGCATCACCGGCCAAAGCGACCTCGACATCGGCGACACTATCACCGAAGACCCCGCCATCCGCTACGACCCCATCCCACGCTTCGCCCCCGAAGCCTTCGCCTACTTCCGCAACTCCGACACCCGCAGCTTCAAACGCTTTCGCGCCGGCATCGACCAGCTCCTGCAAGAGAAAGTCGCCCAACGCTTCCATCCCCTCGACGCCCTTTCCAACGCCCCCCTGCTCGGCTCCATCGGGTCCCTTCAGTTCGACGTCGCCCGCTACCGCCTTCAAAACGAGTACGACGTCGAATGCCGCGTCGAAACCGCACCCTGGAGCGTCGCCCGCTGGGTCCACCCCGACCACTCCAAAGCCTCCCTGCGCTCCCTCTTCCTCTCCGGCATCGCCCTCGCCCGCGACGACTGGGACAACCTTGCCCTCCTCTTCGAGTCCCAGTGGAAACTCGAGTACTTCCAGCGCAACAACGACGCCATCCGCCTCGCCTCCCAACCCTGGTCCTAGCCGCATGCCCGACCACTCCCTCTCCGCGAGCAGCTCGCCTAAGCCAACTCAGCGTCGCGGTCCCTCGCCTGTTCACCTTCCTTTGTATCCACTTTTTAATGAAGCTGCCAACACCTAGGACACCATCTCCTTCGTCGCGAACCGGTTGCTGCGCGGCACCGGAACCCTCCGAGCAGCTCGCCGAAGAACTCGCAAAAAACGACACGGCCCACAAATCCGCTTACGGTACGGGAAATTACGGCCAAGCGATTTCGCACGTCTACAGGCAGTCGATTGCGAACACGCACCCTCGTTCGCTCAAGGAAACAAAAAATATTTCTTGATCTCCAACCTACCGTCCAAGAACCAGCCCCGGCAACCAAGTCGTCAAAGCTGGCCAATAGGTGATCAGCAACACGCCAATAACGAATACCACTAACATCGGCAGAGCCGCCCGGATCACCATGCTCATTGGCTTCTCGAAGCGGTAGCTGGCCAGGAATAGGTTCATGCCGATCGGGGGCGTGATGTATCCAAGCTGCAGATTCGCCAAGAAGATGATACCCAGGTGAACCGGATCGATCCCGAACGCTGCCCCCAGCGGAACAATCAAGGGTACGATCACGATGATCGCCGAGAAGATATCCATCAAGCAGCCGACCACGATCAGGAAGAGGTTCAACAACAGGAGGAAAACCAGCGGCGATTCGATGTTCTCCGTCGCCCAAGTGACCAACTGGTCCGGTATCATCTCCGTCACCAGATAATTGGTGAAGCCCATCGCAACCCCGAGAATCAAAAGCACGCCGCCCACCAACAGGCCGCACTCCGCCATCACGCCCGGCAGTTCCTTAAGCATCGAGACCTTGCGCACCAGCTTCGCGTCGACGACATAAAGGATCATCGCATAGAATGCCGATACCGCTGCAGCTTCCACCGGAGTTGCGTATCCGCTAAACAAGGCAAATAGTGCGACCACTGGCAGCAACATCTCACCGGTAGCACCCCAAGCCGCACGTCCGAATTCCTTAACCCAAACGCGAAAGTTGAACGGAGCATCGTCAGGCGAAGCAACATGCTTGGGTTGCCGCATCACTCCGTATCCAATTGTCAATACAAGCAACAAGGTCCCGGGGAGTAAGCCACCCAGAAAAATCTCCTCCAACGATATGCTGACCCGAGCCGAAGACGCCACGACACTATACAATATCAGTGGCAGACACGGCGGAAACAGAACACCCAAAGACCCAGCTCCTGTGAGCAATCCAATACTGCGACGGTCGCCATATCCCGCCGCTAAAAGCACCGGCATGAGCAAACCGCCCAGAGCCAAAATCGTTACGCCGCTCGCTCCCGTAAAGACCGTGAAAAACGTGCACACCAGCACCGTCACGATAGCTGGGCCGCCACGCACCCGCCCGAACACCGCATTGATTAGCCGGATCAAACGCTGCGAAGACTCGCCCTGAGCCAACAGGTATCCAGCCAACGTAAACAGCGGCAGGGTTACCAGCATCGGACTCTTCACAAGGTCATACAAATTCAGAGCTAGAATTGGACCGACCTCATCCGGATAATAGCCTCCCCAACCCCAAAACAGGACCAAGGCCGCGCCAGCTAGGGTTACGAATATCGGAGCCCCTAGAACCGTAGCAATTAGCACCACCGTCAACAGAGGCCACACGAACCCCTCTACTTCCTCGAACTCGTAGAAGCCAAAATAGAACAATCCCGCACCCGCTACGACTGGAATCAACCGCAACCACCACCGGTCGCCTGCCTGCCAGATCAAGCGCAGCGTGAGAATTAAGAAGCCGAAGGGCAGAACCAGCTTCGCCCACCAAAGCGGAAAGCCCGGAAACAGCTCGCCCTCACGGTCCGCAAACTCGCCGAAGATATATGCCCAACTTCCCGCGAACAAAGAGGCCGAAACAAACGCAGCCACGGTGTGGCTGATATTCTTCGCAGCCGCTACATACCCAGATTTTAAATACGCAGTGAAAGTGGAAAGCGACAGAAGACGCGCCTCGCGGGCCGCGATCACGCCACCGACCATTGCCACGAAAAGCACGAGGTGTTGCTGGATGGAGGAATTACCCGAGATCCCAGAATCAAACTGACGCATCACGATTTCGAAAAGCGGCAGAAGCATCATTGCGCCCAGAGCGATGGCGATCGACCAATTCTCCAACCGGTTGAACACAGCCAAAACCGGACCCCACCACTTGCGGGAATTCACTTCAGAATCCTTTGAGCCAATTTCTACAGACACGCTCACCATGCAATGCAGCCCCCCAACCGAAGCAAGGTGAAAGCACATGACACGAATTTGTGACCTCGCCCATTCTATCGCTAGGGCAACGTGTAGCAAAGGCACGTTTGCCAGCTAACCTTCGCTAACCTAGAAACTTAATCCTAGTATGAAAAAGCCTTACCCCCTTTGCATCGTCCTCGTTCTTACTTCCATCCTTCCCGTTGCGCTTACTGCCGACGCCCCTTCTCTAGCTCCCCTCGAGCGGACCGCCGAGCAAGATCGCCAAGACATGATGGACCAGCTGGGCATCACCTCCCTCCGCCCCGGCAAAAACGGTTGGGCCAAAGCGGGCGAGGAAAACGCCGCCAACTACGACGAAGCTAAAGCGAATCCCTACCCAGATCTTCCTGAACTGCTGATGACGGAAGATGGCAAACCCGTGAAGACAGCTAAAGCGTGGCACACCATCCGTAGACCGGAGATTATCGCTGACTTCGAATCGGAGGTTTACGGGCGTGTTCCGCAAGACACGCCTAAAGTTACTTGGTCTGTAGAAACGAACTACTCAGACATTACCGTCGGCGGCATCCCCGCGACGGTACAAAAACTCTCGGGTGAGGCCGACAATTCCTCGTATCCAGAAATTGAAGTCGCAATCCGCGCCACGCTCGTGCTGCCCAAAGAAACCGGCCAGCCGGCTCCAGTCCTCATCATGATCGGCTGGAAACCCTTAGAACTGCCCGAAGATCCTAGCGCCCCTTTCGCCCTCGATGGCACCACTCCTCGCTTCAACCAAGACCCACCCTCTTTCACCCAATTGATTGCTGCCGGTTGGGGCTTTGTCTACCTAGAGCCCACCTCATACCAAGCCGACAACGGGGCGGGACTCACCCGCGGCATCATCGGCCTCGCCAACAAGGGCCAAGCTCGCAAGCCCGACGACTGGGGCGTCCTACGAGCTTGGGCTTGGGGTGCCTCCCGCTGCCTCGACTACCTTGAGACCCTCCCCGAAGTGAACTCCAAGCAAGTCGGCATCGAAGGCGTATCGCGCTACGGCAAGGCTGCCCTCGTGACTCACGCATTCGACCAACGTTTCGCCATGGGACTGATCGCCTCCTCGGGTGCAGGTGGAGTCGCCCTGCACCGCCGCGATTTCGGCGAATCCACCGAAAACCTGACCAGTTCTGGAGCTTACCATTGGTTCGCCGGCAACTACTTGAAGTACGCAACCTCGGAATCAAGTTTTGGCAGCATGACGCCCAACGACCTACCCGTCGACTCGCATCAGCTCATCGCACTCTGCGCCCCACGACCCACTTTCATCAGCTACGGTATCCCCGAAAACGGAGACGCGCTCTGGCTCGACCAGCAGGGCAGTTACATGGCGACCGTAGCGGCAAGTCCAGCCTTCGAGCTACTCGGAGCAGACGGTATCAGCGAAACCGCAGACTATCGCGAATCCCAGATGCCACCCGCCAACACCGACCTGCTAGACGGCGAACTCGCCTGGCGCCAGCACGACGGTGGCCACGAGTCCCAATCCAACATGAAGCACTTTATCCGCTGGGCGGAGAAGATGCTAGCGGAGTAGCGGGAGTTCTATCATTCGTCCTCTTCCGTTCCGAAGATCGCATCGACGTAGTTGTCGACTCGATACTCCTGAAGGTCCTCTGGCTTTTCTCCGAAGCCGAGGAAGAAGATCGGGAGCTTGAGCTCGCGATAGATGCCGACCAAAGCACCGCCGCGGCTCGTGCCATCGAGCTTAGTGACTACCAGGCCATCGAGGCCAAACTTTTCGTTGAATACACGAGCTTGCTCGATCGAGTTCGAACCGAGGCTACCGTCCACCACGAGTAGACTATAGTGCGGTGCCGCCTCGTCATGCTTCTGCAGTACCCGGCGAATCTTCGACAACTCGTCCATCAAATTACTCTTCGTATGCAAGCGCCCTGCCGTATCGATGATCAAGGTATCATGTCCGCGAGCTTTAGCAGCTTGATAGGCGTCGAAGGCAACCGCTGCTGAATCCGCTCCGTGCTGGCCCGCAATAATGTCGAGACCGAGGCGAGAAGACCACTCCTTCAGTTGCTCGATCGCTGCAGCGCGGAAAGTATCGCAAGCGGCGACCATCGGGTTGCGACCGTCCTGCTTGTACTGGTAGCCTAGCTTGGCCGTTGTCGTGGTCTTGCCGGAGCCGTTTACACCAATCAAACAAATTACAGTCGGCGAACCATCCACAAACTGGATACGCCCTTCCGATCCACCGAGCACTCGCTTGAGTACCGAAGCGCCGATACCGGCTACGTCTTTCCCCCGCAGGTCTTTGTCTTTCTTATAAGCCTTTTGCGTTTCCTCGATTATTTCCTCCGTCGTCTCGTAGCCGAAGTCAGAAGCAAAAAGCGCTTCCTCAAGCTCTTCGATCGAAGAAGCGTCGAGTTTCTTGCGACTAAAGATCCCGCCGGTTTTTTCGGCAATGTTCTTTGCCGACTTGGCGAGACCGTCTTTGAATTTCTTAAAAATCGAAAGCATAGAAACTAGCCTCTATAAACGCATTGTACCCGCTAATTAGCTACTCCCAACTCGCCGTGCGAGAAGGACGATCAAGACCGCCCTTAAGCTTGTCCAAAATACCGTTTACGAATCGGCGAGATTCCGCAGTAGAAAATTCCTTACTCAAGTCGATCGCTTCATTGATCGTCACGACTGGGGGGATGTCTTTGCGGTAGAGCAGCTCGTAAGCCGCAAGGCGCAGGATCGCTAGGTCGATCTTGGCTATGCGCTCGAATTCCCAGTTTTTGGCCAGACCCATAATCTGGTCGTCGATCTCCATGGAGTATTCGATGATGCCGTGGATCATCTCCTCAGCGAAATTGTAGTAGTCGCGCTTCTCTTCGAGGCCTTCGAAGAAAACCGTGAGATCGTTGGCAAGGTCGGTCGGACGATTGATGGACCAAGCGTAAATGTACTGCATCGCGGCGACGCGACACTGACGGCGTTGAGTTTTTTTTCCCTCAGACATGTCTTTATAAATAGTTGCGGCGCAGCTTCGCCATTTCGAGGGCGCATTGCCCAAACTCTGAACCCTTCGGGATCGATCCGATGCAGCGTTCGCGCACTTGTTCCTCATTTTCTCCCACAATCAAGCCCGCTACTACCGGCGTACCGGTCGAAACCGCCACCTGCTGGAGCCCATGGTTCGCCGAGTCAGACACCATCTCGTAGTGGCGCGTGCCTCCTGCGATGACGACGCCCAATGCTATCACCGCATCGAACCTACCCGAGTCGACCAAGAACTTGGCTGCCACTGGCAGCTCGTTAGCTCCCGGGACGCGCTCCACGACAATTGCATCTTCGGCTACCCCAGCCTGCTTGAGAGCGGCGAGCGCTCCATCGAGCAAGCCCGCGACATATTCTTCGTTGAATCGGGCTGCCACGACACCGATCCGAAAGTCGGACCCGTCTATTTTCAGCGCGGATGGCGATAGTTGGCTCATGATAAGAACAAATTAAGAACAGCTACGTGAGAGGAAGGGCAACTTGCGACCCTACCCCTTGTTGTAAAGGCAAAAGGCGAATCAGAATTCCAACTCCGATTCACCGCACCCTCGTTCAAAGACCCACCGTTTCTACGATCTCGAGGCCATAGCCGTCGAGGGCGATCACGTTGCGGCTTGTCTGGGAGAGCAAGCGGATCTTTTTCAGCCCGATCGCAGACAGAATCTGGGCGCCAATCCCGTACTCGCGCAGGCTCATCGTCTTGTCCTCCGGGGAGTTAACCAATCCCCCGCCCGGGCGACGAATGTAAACGATAGCCCCGCTGCCTTCCGCCGCGATGCGCTTCATCGCCAAGCCAATGGAGTCCTCGCTCGGGTTTCCCTTTGGATGAAAGATATCTTTTATCACGTTTTCCGCATGCACCCGCACGAGCGTCGGCCCTTCGCCAATCTTGCCCGCCACCAATGCCACGTGCTCGCGACCGTCGAGCAGGCTGCGGAAAACCTTCATCGTAAAATCGCCGTGCTCGCTGGCGTAAGGCTTCTCGCTCACCAGCTCGACCAGGTTTTCCCGCTCGTGGCGGTATTCGATCAAGGAGGCGATCGAGATGAGCTTTAGGCCGAAACGTTTCTTGAACTCGTGGAGCTGCGGAGTGCGAGCCATAGTCCCGTCGTCGTTGAGGATTTCGCAAATCACCGCGCACGGGAATTGGCCCGCGAGCGACGCCAAATCCACGGCGGCTTCGGTGTGGCCAGCTCGTTCGAGCACGCCGCCCGATTTCGCCTTCAAAGGAAATACATGACCCGGCTGCACCAGCTCGTCTGGACGGGTGTCCGGATTGGCGAGCAACTCGATGGTGTGAAAACGATCGTAAGCGCTGATCCCGGTAGTGATACCCTCCGCCGCATCGACAGAAACGGTGAAGTCGGTCTTATGCGACTCGCGATTTTCCTGCACCATGGGGCTAATTCCCAAGCGGTGCAAATGGTGCGGAGTGCAAGGTACGCAAATCAGGCCGCGGGCGTGCTGGATCATCAGATTCACGTTTTCCACCGACGCTTTCGACGCGGCGAAAACGAGATCGCCCTCGTTCTCACGATCCTCGTCATCGGTCACGATCACCGGCTTGCCCGCTGCGATGTCAGCGATCGCATCTTCAACCGAATCAAAAACTACTTCATCTGCGTTATCCGCCATAATCTCGCCAGCAAAACCTCGCCCAACGATCCTGACAACCCGATAAGCGTAGCGCGGAGTATTAGCCCGCGTTACGCGGAGAATCTAGCGATTGCCCTCCCCTAAGGCCGACGAATCGGTGGCTCGCCGACGTGCTTGATGGAATTGTCCGCGTTTACCATCACCAGCTTCGGCTTAAAAGCGTCGATATCCGCATCGTCCACTTCCTGGAAGCTACAGATGATCACTTTGTCTCCGCGATGCACCAAGCGAGCCGCCGCGCCATTGAGGCAAATTTCGCCAGGCTTGCCCCAAATCACGTAGGTGGTGAGGCGGTTTCCATTGTCGATGTCATAGACATCCACCTTTTCGAACTCCACCAAATCGGCCGCCTTGCACAAGACGGGGTCGATGCTGATCGAGCCTTCGTAGTTCAGATCCGCATCCGTGACCGTAGCTCGGTGGATCTTCGACTTTAACATGTGTCGCTTCATATCAAAAAATTCCTCATCTTCAGGCTTCCGCCTCTTCCTTTTCAGGTTCGGCTGGATTCCAGGCCAGCATCGCATTCACGCCGCGCAACACGAGGTCGGGCACGATTTCATCGAACAAACCCGCATCTCGATAGAGCTGGGAGAACCCACCGGTCGCCACGATACGCGTCGGCTCGTCGCCAAATGCTTCATCGCGAATTCGCTCCACCAACCCCCGGATCATTCCAAGGTAGCCAAAATACAAGCCGCTTTGAATCGCCTCGGTGGTCGAGCGACCCACAGCCCGCTTTGGAGCATTTATCTCCACGAACGGTAGCTTAGCCGTTTTGGAACCCAAGGCTTCCATGGCCAAGCCCAAACCCGCGCAAATCGACCCGCCGAGATATTCGCGATTGGCCGATACCGCGTCCAAAGTGATCGCCGTACCAAAATCAACAACAACGACATTGCTTTCTGAATACATCTCTGTCACCGCAATCGCGTTGGCGATGCGGTCTGCTCCTACTTCCAGCGGATTGCGCGTCTTGATCTTCAAACGCGTCTTCACGCCCGCTTCCAAGAAGAGCGGTTCCAGCGCGAAATAAATGCGGCAGGCATTTCGCAACGAATGCACTTCATCCGGCACCACGCAGCTGATCCCGATCCGCTCGACCCGTGAAGGGTCGACTCCATGCTCACGCAAGACGGCTACCAAAAAGAGCCCGATCTCATCGCGAGAGGAGTGAGAGCTTTCCTTGCGAAACTGCGTTACCAGACGATCACCGTCATAGACAGCTCCATGCATTTGCGTATTACCGACATCGATACAAAGATTCATCGAGCCACCTTTCTTTCTACATTGTCAATTAAGCGCACCCCTTCGAGCACGACCGCCCCGAGCCGCCGATCTCCTCGATCAGCGACGTATTCGGGTTCAAACCCAGCAGCCGACAAAGCAACCATCGCAGCCTCCTCGCTTTCCGCCGTATTCAAAACTTGGTTAAAACGTGCCGCTAGCTGCAAGCCTTCCGCAGACAAGCGGCGATTTCGCGAACTCATAGCCAGTCCGCTCTCTTCTCGAATAGTGGGGCAAGCAACGATTTCAACCGGCAGAAAAAAAGCCTCTACTAGCCCTTTAACCAACTGCAGTTGCTGCCAGTCCTTTTCGCCGAAATAAGCGCGTGTGGCGTTGCCCACCATCAGAAGTTTCAACACCACCGTCAACACTCCATCGAAGTGGCCGGGGCGGTGTTCTCCCTCAAGCTCAGTCGACAGTTGCGATTCGCTAATCTTGTAGCGATAATCATCTGGATACATGTCATCGTAGGATGGGGCGAATACCGCATCAACCCCGAGCTCCTCGAGCACTCGTAAGTCCTCTTCGAATACAGCCGGATACTTGTCGTAGTCTTCTTGCTTATTGAACTGGGTGCGGTTGAGGAAAATGCTCACCGCTACGTGATCATTCTCGACCAGGGAGCGCTTCACCAGTTCAAGGTGGCCCTCGTGCAGCCCACCCATGGTTGGGATAAAACCGAGCGAGGCGGTACCCACAGTTTCACTACGCCAGGAACGGTAGGCCTCTACCGTCTGCAAAACAGTCGTCATGGCCCTAGTTTCCGAGCTTCGCCATACGGGAGGAGTACTCTCCCTCCGCAGGGAACGCCGCTCCGCGCACGTCCGCGCAGTAGCGATCGACCGCGTGGCCGATGCGCTCGCTGAGCGTGTCGTACTTGCGAGCGAAACGTGGTTGGAAGCTGGCATCCATGCCAAGCAAATCATTGATGACCAAAACTTGGCCGGAAACATCCGGACCGCAGCCGATACCGATAGTAGGTATAGCGATTGCGTTGGTCACCTGCGCAGCGACATCACCCGGGATACACTCCAAAACGATCGAGAAACAACCGGCTTGCTCAAGCATCTGGGCGTCTTCGATCAATGCTCGGGCAGCGGCATCGCTTTTGCCCTGCATCTTGAATCCGCCGAATTCGTTGACCGATTGGGGTGTCAGACCGAGATGCCCCATCACGGGCACGCCGCTTTCGACAATGTGCTCCACGAGCTGGATGTTGCCCTTGCGGCGCTCGAGCTTAACCGCATTGGCGCCCGCTTTCATCAGCTGGTCCACGGCGTCCATGGCTAGGTCGATACCCTTGCGGTTGGAGAGAAAAGGAAGATCGGCAACGATCACTTTGTCTGGCGCGCCACGGCGCACTGCAGCCGTATGCGAGGCGATCATCTCGACGGTCGCGTGAACAGTGCTGTCGAATCCATGTACGACCATGGCACAAGAATCGCCAATAAGGATCGAATCAACGCTCGTCGCGCTAACAATTTTCGCGGTCGCGGCATCGTAGCAGGTCACCATCGTGATCGCCTTGCCGTCCGCCTTCCACTTCTGGAAGTCAGGTATGTTTTTCATAGTTCGGGTGCCTGTCACAGGGATCAGGATCCTAATTTGAGTTTATACTGAATTCTTGGTGCCTCGGGTCGCTGGAGAAAGCCTCTCAACGCTCGAGGTCGATGTAACAAACGAACGAAACCCATTTTTTCAACGCAAAACGGATTGATTCACATTCGGCCCTGCTTTCCGGTTGAAATGCGCTGGGCGGATCGCGAAGCTCCGAGGCGAATCATCCTACATGGCAAACCTCATCGTACACGGCGGCAAACCTCTCTCCGGAACCATCACCCCATCGGGCAATAAAAATGCGGTCTTGCCGATTTTGTGCGCTACGCTCCTGACGGACGAGCCGGTGGTGTTGAGCAATGTGCCCGCTATCACCGATATCGAAAAGCTGGTCAGCTTCTTCCGTGAATTGGGTTCGCGAATCGACTGGGACCGCGACGCCAAGACGATGCAGCTGGACCACTCGGATCTTGGCTCAGACTTCGACCCGCAGACGTTGCCGCAGGGCATGCGCTCAGCGGTCCTGCTCTTCGCCCCTCTCCTGCAACGCTTTAAGGAAATCCTCCTCGACTCCAACCCCAAGGGTTGCGCCCTAGGAATCCGCGAGCTCGACCCTCATCTTGAAATTCTAACCTGCCTCGGAGCCAAAGTTGCCCACACTGGCGAACTACGACTCAGCATCGAGGACAACTTCAAAGCCGCCTCGCACTGGGCAGACTACATGTCGGTGACCACCACGGAAACTTTCGTCATGGCTGCAGCGACAGGCGCAGGCGTTTCTACCCTAACCAACGCCGCCAGCGAGCCGCACGTACAAGACCTTTGCCGATTCCTGCAGAGCATGGGCGCTCAAATTGAAGGTATCGGTACCAGCGTCTTGACAGTGACAGGCGTCGAATCCCTTACCGGCACGGAAGCGGCCATCTCATCCGACCACCACGAAGTAGCGACTTTCCTAGCCTTGGGAGCGATCACTGGCGGCGACGTTCGGATCTCCGAATCCGTCCCCAAGCATTTTGAGCTCATCAACCGAAGCTTCGCAAAACTCGGGGTCAACATCACCTACGAAGGCGACACCGCCATTTGCGGCCCGAAGCAGAGCCTGCGAATTCAGCAGCCCTTCACCTCTAACTTGCTACCAAAGATAGAAGCAGCCCCGTGGCCATACTTCCCCGTCGACTTGCTTCCGCCGATGGTCGCTCTAGCTACCAGAGCGGAGGGCGTGATGCATTTTTGGAACAAGGTCTACGAAGGCGGATTCGCTTGGCTTCCCGAGCTCGTGAAGTTCGGTGCCCACGCCGTTTTGAGCGATCCGCACCGAATAATAATCTTTGGCCAACGCCCCATGCGCCCCGCCGAAGTCGAGGCTCCCTACATCATTCGAGCCGCCGTCGCCTTGTACATGACGGCCGCCAGCATCGAAGGACGCAGCATCGTTAAAAATGCGGATCCCATCCGCCGCGCCCACCCGCAATTTGCAGAAAACCTGCGCAAGCTGGGCGCCGAGATAGAGTGGGACGGATGAAGCGCCGGTCGCTACTAAGATCGCCTTAGGCTCAAGCTCGACTCGCTTTTCTTTTGCCTACTGGCGGAACGGACACGCTTGGCGAAGTTTTGTAACATCCGCCCCTGGCGTTCGCACTCGCAGGCATTGATGCGCTGCTGGTAGGAGGTGGGAACGTTTTCCACGAACCCACTCTTTTCAAAGGCTTGCCAGAGGTAGCGAAGATCTTCGCTGTCCATCTCCGGGTGAAACTGGACTCCTGTCAAAAGTCCGTCGTAGGAGAACGCTTGGACCGGAGTATGAGCGGTAGAGGCAAGAAGCTCGCATTTGGGCGGCAGGGTCATAACCGCGTCGTTGTGGGTTTCCACAGACCAGATGCAACCACCTCCGATTCCTTCGAAAACGAAGTGCTGCTTCCCTTTTTCTGAAATACGGATGGCTGGCGCTCCCAGCTCCATCCCCTCGGGATGGCGGGAAACATGCCCTCCCAGGGCACGCCCCAAAAGCTGAGCTCCGTAGCAAATCGCGAAGAGCGGGATTCGGTTGTTCTTACAAATCGCGATCAGATCGAGCAGATGGTCATTGAAAACCGTATCTACCCAAGCAGACGCTTCCGAGCCTCCAAGAATCACGCCATCCGCCTTCATTGCCCTTCGGCAGAGTTCCGCATCCTTGGCAGTCGTGTACTCGCAAACCAAGCCTTCGACATCCCGCAAGCAGGCTTCGAAACACGAGCGCGAGCTCCACAGCGATGATCCGTCCTCAGACTTTAGGGACAGGTCCAGCGGGTCGATTATGAGCAGTTTGGACATGAGTACACCTTGCTGGAAACCCATTAAGCGCACCATAAAAAAAGGCGACATAGCCTAACACTAAGAACGCCCTTTCACACGATTTTAAATTGCCTTGGGTGACAGTAGGCTCATTCAACGAGAGCGAAGAGCCGGTCGCTATCTTCCCACAGCGTCACGTCGTTCGCCGCGAGATGCACTTCGCGGTCCGAAGCTTTCAGCTCTCTGAGCGAACCGTCGAGCGAAGCAATATAGAGGCTGCAAAGCACGCCCGTGGTCCGATTCCGAACCCGCATGTGCACACCTTGCTGTCCTTCGAGGAAGCAATAGCGAGCTCCCACCACTTCATAGGCAGAAAGAAGCCCCTGCTTAACCTGTGGAGTCACCGAAAAAGCCAGGTCCTTCAACCCATTTTGTACTTCGTCGAAAGAGTGAGCCTCAACGTCAAACGGACGCACGCCATTGTGGCGCATCGCGATTTCTCCTGCCACCTTGGTCGCAAATTTGGACACGTCGTAGTTCTTTCCAATTTGGAAAGAGGCGAGCATCACGAAAACTGCCGCTGCTGCTACCGGCAGCCAAGGCCGCCACCACGCTCTGTCATGGAGCTCTTTAGCTTTCTGGCCGCGGGCGAGTATGGTTTGGACTGAAGCTGCCGTCAGGCTTTCCGCCATGAAACACTCGCGGATCTTCTGGTCTAACTGTTGATCGTTCGTAGTCATCTTTTGTAAATGAGAAGTAACTTACTTCTTCTTTGCGTCACGAAACTCTCCTCCGAATGCCTTGGCTAACTTTTGGCGGGCTCGGTGGATGTGACTGAGAATGGTTCCCCGCGGAGAACCGGTCTGTTCTGATATTTCGGTTGCCGTGAAGCCCTCCACCACGTTGAGATAGATTGCTTCCCGCTCCTCTGGACGGAGCTTACCGAGGACGAGCTCCATGTCTAGGGAGACGCCGTTCGATTCGCCCTTGCCGGGTTCCGGCGACTTTTCGAGCGGTTCAAACTGCACGATTTTGTCGCGGCGCTTGATGTCATAAAAAAGGTTTCTAATCGTCCTAAAAAGAACGGGGGTGCCTTCGACACGGCCGTAGGCTCGCATCAGTTTGAGCCACGCCTGCTGCACCAAATCTTCCGCATCTTGGTGATGACGGGCAATCGAGAGCGCATAACGATAGCCCGCCTGAACGAGCTCGGTCTCAGTGAGGGACTTTCGAGCAGTGTTGGAGGAGGTCATCGGTTCGCTAGATAAATTGGGAAAAGTAAGGGCTTCGGCGCTCATGATCAACTCGGTTCTTAAATTCTATTCGCCTCTGGAGTGTCGGCGGATGGCGGGACGACCAGTGCAGGACTCCGCTTGCTGAGCAAACGCCCCGAGAATTCGCCTGATTGCCGAAATTAACAGCTAGCAAATTATTCCTTCGAAGCGCTCCTAACCGAGAGCCACAGTTCAACCCTCTCCAGTTGGCATGTCAGCAGGGATACTTATCTTCTCAATGAAGCAACATCTGAAATACGGCCAAGAGTTTTTCTTCCAAACACTAAGCCAAGCAAAGAGCTCGCTCGACATGCTGAGTGGCAATTGGCAAAAAATCCCGATAAGCTACTAAGCATCAAGTAGCATTCTGCCGATACCCTAGGCTAACGACCCAATGGACCCCTCACCCACGGACAACAGTTTTGAAGAAACCGTCAAAAGCATCGGAGACCTGCACGGAAACATGGCAGTTCTCGCGAAACTCGACGCTGTGCTTAGAAACCTAGATACCGATATTTCTGAGCCCGAGCGCCTCATCCAGTCTGACGGAGCAATTTCCGGCACCATCGTCCAAATCAGCAATAGCCCCCTATTCGGTTTCGGCGAAAAGAGCGATAACATCGCCACCGCCCTTCAAAAGGTCGGCTACAACCAAGCCCTCAAACTCGTTGGCATGGCCCTTTCCAAGCAGGTCTTCATGAGAGACCTGGAATCGTACGGAATTACCGCCGACAGCTATTGGCGATACAGTTACTTCACCGCTGTATTCCTCGAACGCCAGGCCAAGAATCTCGGGATCGACAGCGACCAAGCTTACCTCTTCGGACTGCTGCACAGTATCGGACGCGTCGTCGTTAACGAGATCTTGCACACTCGCGAAATCGAAGTTTTCTGGGATAGGTTCATCCCCGAGAAGGAGTGGGAGTTGATGATGATCGGCTTCACCAACCAAAAAGCCGGTGCACTCCTCCTCGGCCTTTGGGATTTCCCAGCTGATCTTTGCACCCGTATCGAGACCCAAAACGACTCAGTCGCCCAAAAAGGCGACCTTCTCCTTTCGATACTAGACTACGCTCGCATACTAGCCAACCACCTCATAGATCCACCACGTCTGAGAGCCCTTTGCAAAGCTGGATCCCACCCCGCCCAAGCCAAGTTACGTACGTCCGCCCCCGAGTTGATAAAGGAAGTATCGGAGGTTGAAGCTCATGTCGAAGAAGTATATGCAAGTCTGAAAGAGTGTTAGAAATGAGTGAAGCACCGAAAAAAACTGGAGTATTCAATATTTCGATACTTGACGACAGTCCGTCCACTCGAAACATTGCGAAATACAGCCTCGAACAGAACCTGCCTTGCAACGTCACGCTGTTTTCCGACCTACCGAGCCTCCTTGGCAACGTCCCACGAGCCACGCCAGACCTAGTACTTTTGGAGGACAACGAAGATAGCGACGTAGGAATCTCAGCATGTGAGTCCCTCAAGAATGCTCCTATCTCGAAAAACATCCCTGTTTTCTTTTTATCCTCTAAGAAGGATCCAACTAAGCGCGTCGCCGCTCTGAAAGCCGGCGGTATTGATTTCCTATTAAAGCCATTCTACCCAGAGGAACTCGTAACCAGAGTACGGATACATATTCAGATGCACAGGCTGCGCATTGAAAACACCGCGCAGATAGCGGAACAAAAAGCGCTCCTTCGCGTCCTCTGTCACGACCTTGTCAATCCGATTTTCGCCGCCCACAGCCTCCTCGACCTGAAACACAGCCTCGGAAAACCGGTAGACGAGAGCACACTTAAAACCGTAATCGGCTGTTGCCAAAGTGCCTTGGACATCGTCACCCATGTCCGCGAGGAACACTCGCTCGTAAAAACAAACAAACAATTCAGGAGCGAAACCGTAGACTTGCGCGAAGCCTTCGAGGAAGCTCGTAGCACGCTCGGTGAAAGGCTCGCGAAGAAAGAGATCCGTTTGGAGCTGAAATGCGAGGATGGGCTTCAACTCGAGATAAAGAGAGTCGTGCTCGTGCACAACATTCTCAACAATCTCCTTACCAACGCGATCAAGTTCTCGCACGAGGGCAGCCAGATCCAGATGAGCGGCCGAAAGGACCCAACTGAGCAGTTTTGCACGATCGAAGTCCGCGACTACGGTATCGGCATGCCTCCCGAAATTTTGAAAAACGTCTTCAGGGACGCGGCAAAAACGTCAAGGGCTGGCACCTCAAACGAAGCCGGCACCGGATTTGGCATGCCGCTCGTAAAGCGCTATGTGGAGAAGAGTGGCGGAGCCATAAGTATCGCTTCGCAAGAAGCGGGGAAAGGCGTGTCGATTCAAGAGCAAGGCACAACTATCAGGCTCAACTTTCCTCTGTAATTGGTCAGGAGCGACCTTGGTCGTAGTCCCGCTCCGGGAGCTCCTCTCGTCAGAAAACAGCCTAAATTTCCTATACTTGGGTAAGGTCTTAAAATAGCTTGCCCGGCTTATGTACAAACTCAGGACGTACCAGCAGGAAGCTGTTGATAGCACCCTCCAACACTTCAGGAAAAAGCGGACGCCGGCAGTGATCGTTTTGCCGACTGGAGCGGGCAAGAGCCTCGTGATCGCGGAACTGGCCAAAATCGCAAAGGGCCGCGTCTTGGTATTGGCTCACGTCAAGGAACTGGTGGAGCAAAACCACCTGAAATACGAAAGCTACGGCCTGCAGGCGGGGATCTACTCAGCGGGCCTGAATCAAAAGGACAGCAAGCGAAAGGTTATCTTCGGCAGCATCCAATCGGTCGCGAACGCCAACGCCGACTTCTTTAAAGACTTCACCCTCCTTGTGATCGACGAGTGCCACCGCGTGGGCCTCGAGCCGGACAGTCAGTACGCGAAAGTAATCAAACAGCTCAAGCTGAACAACAGTCGCATTTGCATCCTCGGCCTAACCGCCACCCCGTACCGCCTCGGACTAGGCTGGATCTACAACGTCGCCCTCCGCGGAGAGGTGAAAACGCAGGAGCTTCGCTTCTTCAAGCACTGCATTTACGAACTGCCCCTGCAATATATGATTCGGAACGAATACCTGACGCCACCCGTCAAGGTCGACATTCCGGTCACGTCCTACGACTTCTCCGAACTTGTGGAGGGAGGCAAAACCTACACCATGGCCCAACTCGAAGAAGCGCTGCAGCAACAAAGACGCCTTACGCCTCTAATCATCAAAAACATCGTCGACATCACCGAAAGCTACCAGCGGCGCGGCGTGATGATATTCAGCTCCACAGTAAAGCATGCCCAGGAAGTGATGGAGAGTCTTCCCGACGGGCAAGCCCGACTCGTCCTGGGCGATACGGACGATAGCGAACGCGACCAGATTATAGAAGCGTTCAAGAAGAGAGCATTTAAGTACCTGGTGAACGTATCCGTTCTCACTACCGGTTTCGACGCAGCCCACGTCGATGTTATCGCGATCCTGCGGCCCACCGAGTCCATCAGCTTGTACCAGCAAATTATCGGCCGTGGCCTTCGTTTGGATACAGGCAAGAAGGATTGCCTCGTCCTGGATTACACGGGAATGGGCCATAGCATCTTCAGCCCCGAGGTAGGCGAGAGGAAACCAGTGCCTGAGTCGGTGGCCGTGCAAGTGCCCTGCCCTGAGTGCGGATTCATAAACGATTTCTGGGGCAGAGTCGATGACGATGGAAACGTCATCGAACACTTCGGCCGGAAGTGTCGCGGAGGTACTCAAAATCCAGATACCTACGTGTTCATCCCGTGTGGATATCGCTTTCGCTTCAAGGTCTGTGAACAATGCTCGGCTCAAAACGATATCTCCGCCCAAGAATGCCATAGCTGCGGCAGCGTGCTTATCGATCCGGACACAAAACTCAAGCAGGCTAAGCTTTCCAAAAGCGCACATGTGCTCACGCCGGACTCAATCGAAATGCTGGAACGTTTCGACAAGAATGGGAATGCCTACCTGCAGGTCAGGTACTACGATTACGATGCCCGTTACCTTTCCGAGATGCACTACGTGAACAATCAAACGAGCCTCAAGAAGTTTAATGTCAACTTTCTGAGATCGCACCTGAAGCGTCCAGAGATGACGCTCAACATCAGCTCAGTGGACGAGATTGTGCAAATGCAGCCACAACTCAGAATGCCCGCATTCGTGATCGGCCGCAAACAGGGAAAGTTCTGGAAAATCACCGAAAAGATATTCGCGGAAGAGCTCCGGTCGGTGACTCATTGACAGAGAAGGTTGGAGAATTTTGTCTTCGAAAGACAAAAAAGACCAATCAATCTCGGTGCTTCTTGGCCCACTTCGTGGGGAAAATAAATCTCTCCCAACCTATCCTAAGCGCAAGGACCGCAACTTCTCAGCCTTCCAGATTCCGAGCAAGGAAACATAATCCTCGTCCTTTGTCTTGGTCGTGATGACGTAGTCGAACTCTGGCCAAAGGGTCACCTCCCCCTTCGCAGTCTGTATACGGCGCTCTATCTCAGCTTCGTCATCCTTACCGCGCCCGCGCAGGCGTTCACGCACGACCTCCAAATCTGGTGGCAAGATAAAGACCGTTACCAAACGCTTAGACAAGAGCTCGTCCCCTTCCGCTGCGGCCTTGATATTAGCCACTCCTTGCACATCGACGTTCATCACAATATCAATATGCTGACCGAGCTTGTCCTGTATAGATTTTTTCAATACGCCGTATCGGTTGGTATGTACTTTCGCCCATTCAAGGAACGCACCGGTCTCGATTGCCCGATCGAATTGCCCGTCGTCGAGAAAGTGATAATCGACCCCATCCCTCTCGCCCTCCCGCGGCTGACGCGTGGTGCAAGTCACCACCCGCTCCACATTATCGAGCTCCACTACCATTCGCTCGCAAAGCGTCGTCTTACCGCTACCAGCGGGACCAGCGAGCACAAGGAGGAGTGAGACGTCTTCTTTGGGAGCAACCATTGCCCTAAAAAGTGAATGCTACGCCGGAGAGAATTACGCCGTAGATCGTCAATACCATCGCCAGCGTCTTTCCGCGTGACTCCTGTCCAAACGCCCAACCGAAGAAATCGCGTAAGCGGTACGGAGCATATGCCAAATAGAGCGACAAAGCGATACCAGCATAGACCGGCACTACCATAAGGAGACGCAGAGGTTCTTCATAACGCATCCAAGCGCTATCCACTAGCATGTCCGCAAAAAACAAATACAAGATGCAGCTCGCCCGAACGGAGAGAAAATCCGCTGCATACTTGAAGCTTAAGACACCCAGTATTCCAAACCCTATGAGGATGTATTGCTTGTAGTCTCCATAGTCCATTGAACCGAGGTGCCACACCTTCCACCCTGTCCACACCATGGCCAAGATCATGAGAGCCTTGCCCGCCTGTTCGGATCGAGGAAAATTACGGGCAATGGCCGAGGCCGAGCTGTACTTGAGTAGGAGGCTGCCTCCGGCGGCAAGCAGCAAGAGCCCGAAAAAGAGGGACGATTGGGTGAGGCTAAGTTCCACAGTGAGATGAGAAAAGGTTTAGGCGTCCACCCCGGCAAGCACCAAGTCACCATAGACCGTGCTAGCTGTGGCACGGTCTATCTTCAAATCGACGAGTTGGCCAACGAGACGCGGATTCGCGTCGAAAATCGCGTTTCTCCAGCCTCGTGTGTGACCCACATACTTGTCGCCCTTCTTGGCCGGTCCTTCCACAAGGACCTGCTCCGTGGTGCCTAACAGCCCTTCGTTGCGTGCGAGGGAATGTTTGTGCAACAGGTCGAGCAACACCTGGTTGCGGCGCTCCTTCTCCTCCTGAGGAATCTGGTCAGGCATCGTTTCAGCAGGGGTGCCGGTGCGGATGCTGTACTTGAATATGTATGCCATATCGTAGCGAATCTCGTCGAAGAAAGCAGCCGTTTCATTGAAATCGGCTTCCGTCTCTCCCGGGAATCCCACGATGATATCCGTCGAAAAATACATGCTCGGCACCATTTCCCGAAGCGAGTCGACGATTTCGCGATAACGATCCTTGGTATAAGGGCGATTCATCGCCCGCAGTGTCTTATCGCATCCTGACTGCAAAGGCAGATGGATGTACTCGCAGAGCTTTGAGAGATCGCGGTAGGCCTCCACTAGATCCTGCTTGAACCCTCGCGGGTGCGGCGACGTGAAACGGATCCGTTCGATCCCCTTGACATCCTGGATCTTCTCAAGGAGCTGCACAAACGGCGATTTGCCGCCCACCACTGGAAACTCGCGACGACCGTAGCTGGTGACGATTTGACCGAGCAAAGTAACTTCCTTCACCCCGCTTTCCGCCACCCGAGTCACCTCGTCCACTATTTCCTCGATCGGGCGAGCCCGCTCGCGGCCACGGGTTTTCGGTACGATGCAGAACGCGCAATTCATGTTGCAACCCTGCATGATGGACACGAAGGCGCTGACTTGCCCCTTCTTGCCCAGATGGTCGCGAATGGTGTTTTGCGAGCCTTCTTCAGCGTCGAGGTCAATGATCGAGCTCGGACGCGGGCCTTGACCATTCAAGCTTTGGATCAAGTTGTCCAAGTGATCGGGAACACGATGAAATTTCTGCGTCCCTACAACCAAATCTAGGTCCGGCAGTCGATCCACCAAGGTCGAACCATGGTTCTGCGCCATACAGCCCATGACCCCGATCACGAAGTTCGGGTTCTCTCTTTTCCTCTTCTTGAGGTAGCCCGCCTTGCCGATAGCTTTCTGCTCCGCCTGGTCGCGTACGCTGCACGTATTCAGCAGCACAACATCTGCATCATGTTCAGTATCAACGATGCTGTACCCGCGATGACGTAGGTCCGAAGCGACTTGCTCGCTGTCTCGCTCGTTCATCTGGCAGCCGTAGGTCTTGATGTATACACGATTCATGGTCGAAAAGAACCCAAACGCCATAGAGGTGATCAGATTTAGGTCAATCCTAGAGCTTGTCCCTCCAAACGCCTCAGCCACCAGCTGAAGCACTGCAACGAGATTCGGAGAAGCTATCCCGTTTGCTCGGCCGCTTCCGGCTGATAGGGTTGCGAACGAGGCGGCTTGCCTTGGTTCGCGTTTATCATCTGCTGCACCGCGAAGGCAATGCCACTTGCCAGCAACACGCTTCCTAAGACCGCAGCGACCACCCATTTCCCGTTTTTCTTGTTTCCCATGTCAGCGAGCATTCAGCGAACGGGCGGCCGAGGTTCAACCGAATTCGGTGGTTTCGCCGCCTTCGCTAAGCGTGCCTCAGCTGTCGCCGCTAATTCCGCGTCACTCCCCTTCGCCGCCAATCTCCATAGCCTGATTGCCTCCTCGAACCGGCCTAGGCCCCACGATGCCTCTGCTTCGACGAAATCTACCCACGTTAAATCGTTGTCGAAACCTTCGTGGGCCCCCGCAAACTCTCGCACCGATTCGGCGGTGTCCATGGTAATCTCCAACGCGTTCGCTCCCAAAGAACTCCACAACAAGGTCACATAGGTCCGCCCTTCGATCCCCGGGAACTGCCCTAACCGCTCGTCGCCCATCACCTCCAAAGCCTCCGACATCGCGACTTCCTGCTTGCCGAGTCCTCTCTCCAGCTCCGCCAACATCGCACGAAACTTCAAATTTCCCGGAAAAAGCTCAACGAGCTTTGCCATCTCGTCGCGTGACGCTTGCCGATCCCCCTCGAGCTCCAAGCGGATCGCTGACAAGTAATAACCCGCATCCACCTTGCAGAGGAGTCCGCTTTCCCTTGCTTCCTCCATGTAACGAATCCCAGTTTCCCAATCCCCCTTGAAACGCATCAAAAACGCCAAAGGCTTCAAGTACGCCGGTGTACGAGACATATAGCAATTGTGCATTCCCAGCGGCAGTTTAGTGTCATGGTAATTCGGATACTCCGCATGTAGACGACGCATGGTCCTCAAGCTCGAACGCGACTTCCAAAAAGCCGGCCACCAACGATGATGGTCGACGTAATATATCACCTGCATCAGCTCCACCATTGCCACCGCGAAGCGCGCATCAGGGTCTTCAGGGTGGGCCTCCAGGTAATCCTTCGCCCGCTCCAACGCCGTTTCCGAATGTTCCTCGAACGTTGCTTTAGCAACCTCATCCCAAGCTTTGTAGTTCTGCATCCAATACAGATACCCCGCATCTAATAGTCCTGGCACCAGCGACTCTGGAAACGCATTCTTTAAGGTATTAATCTCAGCCGCTGTCCGCGGATCCATATTGTAGCCCATCTCAATGATCCGCTCGATCTGAGATCGCTCGAAATCGAGAAAACGATCTGGCTCCGCCCCCCCACTCAAAGCTCGCGAGAGAAATAAAAGGATAACCCAAAAGGAGACACGAAGCATGAGCCCAAAAGATGAGTTGGGCTCGCATTTGTCGAGCTCCGCCGGAGCAGGTTCTTTTACCTGCTCGAGAGCTACGTCATAAAAAAGGCGAACCGTACTCAACGGTTCGCCCTTTCCTAAAGTTAATAGAAAGCCGATATGCTCTAGTTCGCACCCGCGGCAAGTCCGGGATAACGAGCCATCACCGTCTCGATGCTTTTCTCGAAATCCGCGCGTGCCGACTCTAGACTCTTTTCAAAGTCTTCGGCCGTCAGCGTTTCGATGTCGTCTTCGATGTGAGCGAGCAGATTCGCCACGCGGGTAAATCCAAAGTTGCTAGCCGATCCTTTGAGCTTGTGCGACTCCTTGGCTATGATGACGCGGTCGGTGCTGAATTCCGCTGCGTCGATCTTGCCAAACTGGCCGTTGCCATCTTCTACGAATTCATGGAATAGCTCTGCCATGTCTTCGTCGAATTCGTCTTCCTCTTCGCCAAAGATCATTTCCAACTGTTCCCAGTCGATAAGTTCTGAGTCGCTCATTGCTGTTGATTACTGTTTTGCTGTTGGGATTGTAAAGTGAGAATAATCGCGGAGGTTCTGTCTCAGCTGCCAATGCGCCGGTTGCCGTAGCCTAGCTTGCTTTCCACCGCTTTCTTGACGCCCTTCTTGCCTGGAGTGACGTCGCCGACAAGACCTTGCGCCTTCGCGAAACCTTCTCGTAGAGCCAGCACCACCTTTTGGTACTCTTCTTTGCTCAAATGGAGCAATGCGATGAGCAAGGGATCCGGGCCGGGCATCGCAACGCCGCCGAGACCATCGTCGATGATGGTTCCGATCATGCGTTTCGCGAAGGAGATGAGACACGCCATCCGTTCGTGGTTACCCGCTTCCGAAGGTTCGAACTGGTTGTAGACGGGAACCACGATTTCGTCGGAAAAGCCCCAACGGCGCATTACGGCGGCTCCAACCTTGGCGTGGGTGAGTCCAAAAATTTCCATTTCCTCGGAGGCGATCGCTACGTCTTCCGGAAGGGAATTCTGAAAAGCGACCTCTTTGCCGCGTGACGAAAGCTCCTTCTCGATGAAGACCATGCCGATCCCATGCAGGAGACCGATCGTGTATGCCACGCCCGGATCTTCGCCGTACTTGCGGGCGAGACGTTCCATCGCGAGAGCGCAGGCTACAGAGCGACGCCAGAATTGCCCCGGGCCGAGAGCGTAGGTCTCGAGCGGCTTGGCCATGATGTCGGAAAACGCCAGCATGGTGAGGATCTGGTAAACGTCGTTGAATCCCAGCTGCATGATCGCGTCGTCGATCGAGTCGATGTGGTAGCCTGGATTGAAATAGGCACTATTGGCCGTCTTCAAAATCATCGAGCTGAGAGCGGCATCGAGGCGGATCATCTCGCGGATTTCGTCTGGGTTCGTATTGCAGTCCGAGACCATCGCCTGCAACTGAGGCAAAATCTGCGGTGCGACCGACATCTCCTCTAGGTCGCATACGAGCTCTTCTACATTTAAAGGGTAGTTGATCATAGTAGGCCGAAAATTATTCGTAGGGTGACATCGACCCCTCGTAGGCAAAGTTGAGCTATTCACCGGATGAATTTATTCTAGTAGGCCAATTTAATCGAGCACTCCACGACAGCCCCTTGGACCTCCTTCGCATGTGAACGTAGAGTAAAATACCCACAAGATTTGTACGAAAGCCTAAACTCCTCTACTCAAATACCGATTATTCGGATCGTGAAGACACGAATAGAAATCCAGTTAGACGAAGACGAGTGGTCCATGTTGAACGCCGCGGCGGACAGCATCCAATCCTCCCCGGAGGAGCTAGCGCGCATCTCTTTGATGCAACGCTGCATGGTAATGTCGGTTGACGACGATATTTGCGACAGCACTCGCGGCATGGTCGGGCACGCATTTTCGCTCAACTAGCCATCGTACTCGCCTACCGAAGCACACGCCTCCAAACCCCCGCTTCGCGAGGTCGCGCAAGCATCCGCTAGTCCTTTGGACTCGCCAAGCGACCGCGCCTATAAAAGTTTCACCGCCACTGACTCCCGGTGTGAGACGATACTTCCCCCATTTCATAGCAGCCCTTTTCTTTCTAGCCCTACTCGCCAACAAGTTTGACGCAGAGTACGGCTTTAGCGAGCTCGCCGGCTTCGGCCAAGACTACGAACGCCCGCAGATCGCCGCCCTCAAAGAACTTACGGTTTACGAAAAACCCGACTCTACCGGGTACGACGGGCAATTCTATGTCCAGTTCGCCCTCGACCCCAGCCTCTCCGACCCCGCTTTCGCGAACGCTGTCGACCACCCCTCCTACCGGGCACGCCGCATCTTGCAGCCCGCCCTCTCCTATGTGCTCGGCTTCGGCCAGCCTGCGCTCGTCTTACAGGTCCACTCACTGCTCAATGTCGCCTGCCTCGCGGTCTGTGGGGTTCTGCTCCTCCGCTGGCTTCCCCCTGACAGCTGGCAAAACTTTGCCCGCTGGGCGTCCTGCATCTTCTCTATGGGAGCCTTGGAAAGCGTTCGCTACTCCCTCGCCGACCTGCCCGCGACCACCCTAGCCCTCGCGACTATCACATTGATCGACAAGGGTCGCATGAAGTCCGCCATCGGCACTAACGCCTTCGCCGCGCTCAGCAAGGAAACCTCGCTCATCAACGCCATCACGTTCTTGGCACCGAGCAGAAACGACCCTACTCCAAATAATCGCCGGCTCCTCCAAGGATGTATCGCCGGAGCAACCGCCCTCGCCAGTCTTGGGCTATGGATGCTCTACGTCTCCTCCATCTTTCCTGTAACCGTCAACTCAGCGGACAACATCGGCCTACCCTTCGCTGGGCTATACCGCGGAGTCAGCGACGCCATCCAACAGCTAGCCGCAAAAGGATTCTCCGATCGCTACCTTTTTCGCATCGTCGCCATCGCTGGCCTTCTCTTTCAATTCGTATATCTGGCGGCAAAGCCGCAGCCGAAAAATCGGCTCTGGCTCCTCGGCATCGTTTATGGTTGCCTCTTCCTCACTCTCGGCGACGCCGTCTGGCGAGGTTATTGGGCAGGCTGCCGCATTGCCCTGCCCCTCACCATCGCCTTCAACATCTTACTTTCTTCTAGTAGCAAAACCTTCTTCTGGACAGCTCTCAGCCTGACCAACCTCACCGCCCTACACGCCATCATCCGCTGGCTCTGAGTACCTCGTAGGAGCGTGATTGTCATGCGAAGCGCTTGCACTTAAATATTTGGAACTTGGATCCCCGCTTGCGGAACCCAACGAAAGATGGCGGACAAAATCTCGAAGGCGAAACGCTCTTGGCTCATGTCGCGAGTCGCCAGCAAGCACACAAAGCCCGAACGCCTCGTTCGCAGCTTACTCCATCGCCTCGGTTACCGCTTCACGGTCAACGGCCCGAAGAACAAGAATTTACCCGGACGCCCAGATATCGTGCTCCCTTCGCGCAAAATCGCCGTCTTCGTGCATGGTTGCTTCTGGCACCGCCATGCGGACTGCAAAATCGCTACCACACCGAAAAGCAATACCGCATACTGGGATGCCAAGTTCGCCCGTAACATCGAGCGAGACTGCCAGACGGAAGCTGCACTCCTCCTACAAGGCTGGCAGACCATCACCATTTGGGAGTGCGAACTCAAGCAACTCGACCAACTGGCCGCCCGCCTCGTCAACTCCCTTCCCCGCGCCAAATTTCTCAATCTGCCCGAAGACCTAGACGACCAACAGCTCGTTGCGGAAACCCAATCCGCCTACGCGACCTTCCGAGCACCGCACGAGAAGTAGCGGAAAATACTTATCTTCTTGTAAACTCTCGCTAAAAAGCGGGCCGCCTCGTTGCATCCGGAAAGAAGCTAGCATTCAATCAGTGCAGTTCAGCGTCCAGCCTCACAAATCGTAAATGACCATTGCACCCTTCCCAGAAGACGAGCCAGACCGGCTCGAAGCACTAAAGCGATACGGCATTCTCGATACCGAGGCAGAGGAGCTATTCGACAGCATCGCCAAGATCGCAGCTACGATATGCGATGTACCGATCGCCCTGATTAGCCTCATCGACGAAGAACGCCAGTGGTTCAAGTCAAGGATCGGAATCGACGCCCAAGAAACGCCACGCGAATACGCGTTTTGCTCCCACGCCATCCTCGATCCCGAAAGCCTCCTAGTAGTGACAGACGCCAGCATCGATCCGCGCTTTCGAGAAAATCCCCTCGTCACCGGAGAGCCTGACATTCGCTTCTACGCAGGTTCTCCTATCGTCACCCACGACCGTCAGCCACTCGGCACACTCTGCGTAATCGATACGAAAACCCGCGAACTGACCGAACAGCAGCGCGAGGCCCTACGCCACCTTTCCAAGCAAGTTTGCGCCAACCTGGAACTTCGTCTCGCTCGCAAAAAGCTGGAGCAACTCAACGAAGCGAAAAACAAGTTTTTCTCTGTGCTAGCTCACGATCTCCGCTCTCCCATCTACTCCATTCTCTCCATTGCAGAATTACTCGTCGACCCAGACTCCCGACTGAACGCAACCCAGGAAGAGGAATTCAAAAAGCATCTCCTCAACAACGCTCGCGTCACATCCCAAACTGCCGAAAACCTTCTAGGGCTCATCCAGTTCGAGGAAGGCCGCTTCAACTTCGATCCGCAAACAGTCGTCATTCGAGAAATACTCAGCTCAAGCGAGAGTTCTCTCTCCGGTGCTTGCAGAAGCAAAAAAATCGACATCCTCACTATCTGCGACCCCTCAATTACGGCTTGGGCAGACCCAAGGCTCTTGCAGTCGATTACCCAAAACCTCCTTTCCAACGCGGTAAAGTTCTCCCCGCTCTGCAACAAGGTCATACTGACCGCTACTTCCGACGGAGAAAACGTCAAAATCAGTGTCCAAGACTTCGGAAAGGGTATCAAAGCAAACGTTTTGGAAAACATCTTAACGTCCGAGTCCTCCTACAGCTCCTCCGGTACCGCTGGCGAACACGGATCCGGCCTCGGCCTTACTCTCTGCAAGCAGTTCGCCAAACGCCTCGGCGGAAATCTTGTATTGGTCTCTGAATACGGTGGTGGCACCACCGCAGTTCTCACGATACCCGCCCGGGAACCCGCTGACGGTTAAGCCCGCAGCCTGCAAAGCAGAATACAACCTCTATCGCTTACCGGCGAATTCCTTCGCCAAAGTCAAGCGGTGGATTTTGGCGTTATGACGCACGTCCACAGGAAATCCCTTGTGCAAGAAAAAGTGGCGAATCCCCTGCGTCACATGGCATGCAGCCGCTAATTCGCGAACCTCGTCCAGCAAGGCAGTTTCCTCGAATTTATCATTCGGATACACATCCGAAAATGGTTCCACCACCAAGGCAGGTACAACTCCCCCAACCTCCTCGAAACGAATTAAAGCAGAGCGAAAAACCTTCGGGTGAACATTGACGACGCCTTCGCAGCGATCCGAATAAAAAATGCCTTCATCCGTTTCAACCCGCTCCATCTTGCGACCACAAAACCAGAGGAATCCATCTGTATCCAAATATCCAAGATCGCCGATTCGATGCCACACGCGCTCGCTCTCTTCGATCTTCGAGAGACGAGTCGCTTCCGGTAATTGGTCGTAAGCCTTGGTCACGCTGGGACCCGTCACCACGATCTCGCCGATTTCTCCGTTTGGCAAAGCGTTCGCCAGATCGCTCGCATCCATCGCTCCCTCCTTCAAGGGCAAGATTCGCGCTTCGACGCCAGGCAGGATCTTTCCTACGCAGGTTCCCTCGCCCCGAGCCGAACGCTCAGCTGCTATCTGCAAAACCTCTTCGTCCACCACCGATGAAACGGGCAACACCTCAGTCGCTCCATAAGGCGAATGCACATGCCCATTTGGCAAGATACGCTGGTACTGTTTCATGAGAGGTGGTGGCACTGGAGCTCCTGCCATCAAAATTCGCTTCAAGCTTGGCAACTCAATGTCATGAGAATCACAATACACTCCAATTTTCGCCCAAAGAGCTGGCGAGCCGAACGAGTTCGTCACCCCGCACTGTTGGATGGCTTGCACAATCTTCCTCGGGTCCACCGTAGCCGGCTTGCTGGGATTGATTTCAGGAACCACCGTCGTCATGCCCAAGGCCGGGTTGAAAAGGGCGAAAATCGGCAGCATGGGCAGGTCGACTTCACCGGGCTGAATCTGATACTGTGCACGAATGGCTTCTACCTGAGCCTCGAACATGCCGTGTTCGTAGCAAACACCTTTAGGAGCTCCGGTGGAACCGGACGTGAAAAGCACCGCCGCCAGATCGTCTCTTAACGTCGATTCAGCTGACACTTCTTTGAAAGACTCCGCTACTCGATCCAACGGCCCGCCAACCTTCGTCTTAGCTTTTACCGAACGAAACGATTTTCTGAATACACGCGAAACCCAGATTGCTAGCGAAATGCCGACCAAGTACTCAGGCTTAGAGCGCCGTACGCAGTTAAGAAAGCTTTTCAAGCCCATGCCAGGGTCGATCACTACCGGGACAGCTCCAATCTTGAAAAGGGCGAAGCAAATCGCGATCAATGGCAGGCCAGGCTTTACCATCAGCAACACGCGCGAGCCCTTGCCCATACCCTTAGCTCGAAAGCGCCGAGCCCACTCGTTTTGCTCAGCCGCCAGTTCGCGAAACGTAAGGCTGAGATAGTCGATCGCTCCATCCGCCGTACGCCCACGGGGCACCATTAGGGCGGGGATCTCCGGTTGGGACTGCGCCTTCTCGTCGAGAAAGCGGGACACATTGGCGATCATCATTGTAAATCAACTACAGCACCCGAACAACTACTGAGCCTTCAATTCCTCGAGGCAAGGAGCGAGCAATTGCTGCTGCCAATCGAGGAACCCGCTGAGGTCATCCGGATCGCGGGCAACTTGGGCAACTTGGCTGCGAGTCGCAATCAAAGTGGGATCGATCTCAAGCTCCTTGGAGAGCTTATCGCGAAACGCCTTCACCGTATCTTGACGATCGAGCTCCTGCTGCGAAAGCGGAGCCCGCCGCTCGGGGCGCGGAGGGCGTTGCGGCAAGGTTTTCACGTCGCGGGAGGCTCCGAGCGTGAGGGCGTCCTTGAGCCCTTGGCGAGCGCGACGCTGGATACCCTGGGGAAGCCCTTCGAAAACGAACTCCCAGTTGCCCTCGGATACGCCTTCCGCCAAGGCGATGATGTAGTCATTGCCCAACACCTTGAATGGCGGGCGATCGAGGCGCTTGGCCAGATTCTGACGCCAGTGCCAAAGCTCGTAGACTGCGGCCTGACCGCGCTCGTCTAGACGATCAGAGCGGGAAATACGCCAGGAATTCTCGTCGTTGCGAGGGAAGCCAGACTTGGCAATTCGGATCTGGTTGTTACACCGCTGCTCGAGCCAAGACGCGCGGCCTAGCTCGTTGATACGAGCCATCAGCTTGTCGCGCAACTCGTGCAAATAGAGTACATCCGTCGCCGCATACTTGAGCATCTTAGGTGTCAATGGACGCTGCGACCAGTCGCTCTTCTGGCTATCTTTCGGAATCTTGACTTCGAAATTTTCCTCGAGCAATGCCGCCAAGCCGATGCGTTTGATACCCAGCAGCTGAGACGCGAGCATGGAGTCGAAAAGGCTCTTAGCCTCAAATTGGCAAAACTCTTCAAAAAGTCGCAGGTCGAAGTCGCTCCCATGCATGATGAGGTGCAAGCCTGAGAGGATCTCCCAAAACCGTTCGAGATCGAGATCCGCCGTGACGTCCAGCAGATAGATAGTATCGGCGAAGCGGAGCTGCAGGAGGCAAAGCTTGGTCTCGAAATGGTGCAGGTTGTCCGCCTCACTGTCTAAAGCGACTTCCGATTCACCCGCGAGATGGTCGCACAGCTTTTCCAAGTCGATTTGCTTGTCTACGTAGATGAATCCGTCTTCTTGCATACAGGGATAATCAATCGTTCCAACCCTCGAGAAACGCCTCCACCAACTCCGGTAGATCATCGCTATAACCGCCTTCAAGCAAGGCCATGGTCGGCGTTTTATTCGCCGCCATCCATTGGCCAAGGGTTCTGAAATCGTTCATGCGCAAACTCATCTGGGTAATTGGGTCGTGTTCATAGGCATCGAATCCTGCGGATACAAGTACGAGTTCTGGCTCGAAATGAAGGACCTCGCGCCAAGATTCCTCCAATATTCTAATATGCTCGGCCGGATCACCCTCCGGAGCCACTGGAAAATTCCGGCAGTTCGCCTTCGAAACCAAGCCTGTTCCAGGATAACATGGCACCTGATGCACAGATACATACAAAGCGCCTCCAACCCCTGAGAGGATCGCTTCAGTCCCATTGCCATGGTGGGCGTCGAAATCCCATACGGCTACCCGCGATATCCCTTTCGCCAGGGCTGCCAAAGCGCAAACCGCCACGTGGTTAATATAGCAAAACCCCATCGCTTTCTGTCGTTCCGCATGATGCCCTGGAGGGCGCATGAGAGCGAAGGCGTTGCTACCCGCCATTGCCGCGCCCGCCGCGGCCAAGGATGCTCCGCAGGCAAGGCTCGCGACCTCGTAAATCCCTTCGTGGTAGGCCGTATCCGCGTCAAAATGCTCGGCCACCTGCAAGCGCTCTAGGTGAGATACAGAGTGAGCCCTCAGCAAATCAGCCTCGACCGCGGCCTCGAATGTGGGCCACTTCCAATCCGGATGCCTGTCCCGAAGATGTTTCTCCGTACGCGAGACGCGTTTCGCCCTTTCCGGATGTCCGAGAGCCTCGTAAGCCAAACAGCGCTTGTCGGAAAAAATCAGCATGCTTAAGGACCATGGGCGAACTTTGCTCGAATTGCAACGGCGAGTCAGAGCCACTCCCTACAGCCCCAAAAGCGACCCCAATTTGGCACGTCGCATCGAGGCGTCAGCCAAGCCGTTCGTTAGATATCGTCAGTGAGCCAGACCGCGATAGAGAATAACCCCCTGCGAGCAACGCGGCGGCAAGCCCCGCGAGGTGAGCCTCCCAAGCCACCGAGAAACTCGCCTGCAAGCCACTTACGAAAAAGGGGCTTCTTCCGAAAACCTCTAGCCCGACCTTGCAGATCGCTAGAACCAATGCTCCAGCGCCCAGGCCTTTCAAGACGCGATCTCCTTCCATCTTCCCCTTTTGAAGAAGCTGGAACGCAGCCGCTGCGAACAAAGCAACGTCAAGGCCCGACAAGCCACAGTAAAGTGCGAAACGTCCGCTCCAGCTAAGAGCGATCTCCGAAAGAAGCATCGTTCCGCCAAGCAAAGCCAGCAGACGCCCACGGCATCTGCGCTCGACACAGGCTCCCAAAATCAGGAACGCCCTCAAGTCCCATGCTAAATGCGAAGCCGACGCATGGGCAAAGTGTCCGGTCACGACCTTCCAATACTCGCCCGACTGCAACCAGTCCGCACGCCATGCGAGCGCTTCGAAAGTCGCCGTACCGCCCGCAAACGCTAGGGCTGCGAATGCGCCCAGTAACAAGGTGATCCAAGGGATCCGTGTTTGGATTTTCATAAATTCCCGAGAAGCGAGTTTCGCCATTCCGTTGTGTATTTACCTTAAAGCGACGAAGCTATCACCGCTTCGTCGCTGTCTTCCCCTCCTAACCTTGGCCTACTATCTAACGATCCCAGAATAGGAGTCAGACTCATCCAATCGATCCTCTCCCCAGACGATGTCGACCAACGGAATCGCATTGAAAAGATTCAATCCAAAATGCCCGCGGCGACTTCCCCTGTCGCGATTTTGCTTCACCCGATGAGAGTCCCGTCCATCGTCGTATTCGTAGACTGGACTCACACAGCTTCTCGCAACCTGCTTAACCGGTGGTGCCACATAACCCGCCACCGGCGGCTGACGTCGAGGCTCTTCCCTAGCGTCCTTCTCGCTCACCTCCCAGAACTGAGCGATAGAATGATCGATCGATCCCGAAGGAGCCGTCATCGCTGGCTGGCGTTCCGTCCAACGAGTCCCTCGCAAATCACCCGCCTCCAGCTCACCGACCATCATACCGCCCAATACGATAGCTCCCACGACTGCAGCGTTAGCCGCAGAACGGCGATGCTTGCGAAACAACAACACGCCCGCCCCCAACGCAATCGAACCAAAAAACCAATGCTCGATAGCGCCCGCACCGCCCCCCATGGAGTGGGACTTCTTTTTGTACATCGGGGCGTTTGTATCTACTCGCTGGGCACCCGTCGATGATGAATACGCCTGGCGTGCCTTCATCTCGTGTGCAACCCGTTCCGCATTCCGACGGTCGATTCCATGGCGTGCGTGTCCCGCCGCATCGAGAGCGATCATCGACGTCTCATCGGTCACGATCTGATAGGCCACACCTATATCGCGGATCGCCGCAGTAGCCTCGCCTTCCTCCACGAAGCCCGCCATCTGGTTCACTTGAATCTTGCGCACCTGATCCATCGCCCACATGCGCTCGAGTTCTGGGTGGGACTGATCCACTTTTGGAAATACGAACTCGGTCGAATAAGTCCGATCCTCTCCATTGACGCGAGCCTTCAAAGTCACGCGGGCTGGACCGCCTTCCTCGTAGCGCCCAAAGAGCACAAGCTGGTCGCCGAAGTGGATTTTTCCAATCTTGAAATCACTCACATCGTGCGTATTCACTCCTTCGATACTTATTTCCGCATGACGCATGCTTTCGAACGCGATCTTATTCTTCGCAATCAAGACCTCACCGATAATGTCGTCGCTGTTGGAAACCGCGCGATAGCTGCCTCCGCTTGCATCGCACATTAGCTGCATAAGCGGCCAATTGCTGCTGTTTCCGAGCAAAAATCCATAGAACCGCAAATCCTGCCGTTGCATGATCTTGTAGAACTCTTTCGGGTCAACGATCCCGCGATTGCTTACGCCATCGGTCACGAGGATCAAGGTCGCCACCCGATCCGCATCCAATCGCTCAAGGGCGAGATGTACCCCCGCATAGACATTCGTACCACCGCTCGACTGCAGTTGGTCAAGTCGAAGCAAAGTCTGATCTATATTCGCTTGCGTGGCGCTTACCCACTCACGATTCAGGTCAAAGGCGGTATCATTGAAAGCGATGATCCGAAAGCGATCTTGCGGCTTGAGCTGCCCAATCGACTTCTTAACCCCAGAGACCAAGGTGTGCAGCTTACCCTGCATGCTACCCGAAACATCGAGAGCGAAAACGAAATCCGCCCCGCCTTCGAGCGGCTTGATGTCGACGCCCGGAGTCATTATCATCATGAACGAACCGGACTTGTCCTCATTTTCCCGATACGTCAGCATCTCAAGGCGTCCTGGCAAATTCTCCTCCAATATGTAGTAGAAGACAAAATCCTCATCGAGCACCGCCCCTTGGTTTTCGTAGCGGTAGAGCAAGGTTCCGTCCTCCTGAGCTTGGGCAACGCCACCGAATCCCGGTACGCGAGTACGCGCCACCGGATAGGCCGACTTTAGCTCGACCTGGATGCTGAAGTCGGAACTCACCACGTCGTTCTGCGTCCAAAACGCAGTCGCCCCGTCATCGGTACCACCCTCCTCCAAAGGATAAGTGTAGCGCCCCACTCCGGTATCGATTTTCAGCGGCTCATAATAAACGTAACGCATGCGCACGCTGCCGTGAGCCGGCACTGGGTAGACACTGAATTCAAAATTCTGATACGAATTCTTGTCAGCCTTGCCAACATCGTTGCCTTGGCTTTTCTCGTCCTCGTAGATTCGCTCCGCATCCGCTTTGGCGACGACTTCTCCCTCCAAGACGCGCTCGCCCGCGTGGATAGTGAGTTCCGCCAGCGACCCCGCTTCCGGTACCGGCGCCGTGTAAATAGCCTCTAGTTCATGGTCGTTTGGATTCGAGAAAACCTGCTCCACTTCGGTGCGGGCAAATCCATTGTTGATGACGACTCGAACATGGTGGCTCTGCAAATCAAGCAAGTGGTCCGTAGAGGAAACCGGGGAAAGCAGACCCGCCGCGGAAGCCGCGACCGAGCTGATTACGATGCCAAAGCCCAAAAGCAGGCCACGGCCAAGTGTATGTGTTTCTTTTTTCATGATAGGTAAGCGTTTTGCTGCTCACCCTCTCGCACACCTGATGCCAAGAAGAATTCAAACATTGACAGTCAACAACTTATGCACTTTTCAAATCGTTAGTCCGAAATCACATACGTTTTATGCCCATACAATTTATACTATTTATGTATGGTTAAAATCCAGTCCTTACCCGATCCACCGAACCGGCTCCGCACAGAAAAGCCCGGATCCCCATTGGGATCCGGGCTTGAAAATGTATCCGCTTTCCGGACTCGCAGGTTTTCGACTAGTAAACGTCGCGGCCGTAGCGGCGTTCCTTGGTCATCTGCTTCACGTAAGCATTCGCGTCTTCCTCGCTCATCTTGCCGTGCTCCTGAACGATGTCGATGAGGGCTTGGTTCACGTCTTTGGCCATACGAGTCGCGTCGCCGCAGACGTAGAAGTAAGCGCCCTTGTCGAGCCATTCCCAGAGTTCCGCCCCATTCTCCCGCATGCGGTCCTGGACGTAGACCTTCTCGGGCTGGTCGCGGCTGAAGGCTAGGTCGAGCTTGGTGAGGACTCCCTTCTTGAGGTAGTCTTGCCACTCGGTCTGGTAGAGGAAGTCGTAGGTGTAGCGCTGGTCTCCGAAGAAGAGCCAGTTCTCGCCCGTCGCGCCCGTTGCCGCCCGCTCCTCCACGAAAGAGCGGAAAGGAGCGATGCCGGTGCCGGGCCCAACCATGATGATCGGAGTGCTGGGATCAGCGGGGAGCTTGAAGTTCTTATTGCTGTGGAAATAGACGCCGGCCTTTGTGCCTTCCTTCCAGCTGTCAGCGATGAAGGTGGAGCAAACGCCTTTTTTCTTACGGCCGTAACCTTCGTAGCGAACTGCACCGACGGTGAGGTGCACTTCGTTTGGATGAGCCGAAATCGCAGATGCGATCGAGTAGAGGCGGGGCGAGAGCGGACGGAGAAGAGACACCCAATCTCCAGCACGTAACGAAGACGGATACTCCTTCACGAGATCCACAATGTCACGGCCCCACGCCCAGTCCTTCACCGCATCACGATCCTCCGACATCTTGAGCAGCTTCTTGTGGTCGCAGGCTTGAGCATATTTCTTCAGGATAACCGAATTGATCGTGCGCAGATCTAGGCTCTTGCGGAGCACTTCGCCAAACGGAACGGAAAGATCGTCCTTAAAGGAAACGTTTTCGCGGGCATTGAGCTTGGCCGCGTTGAGGAATTCATCGACCAAGTCTGGAGCATTCTCAGGGATCACGCCCAGAGCGTCGCCCGGCTGGTAGGTGAGGCCAGAGCCTTCGAGAGAAATCTCAGCGTGGACGGTTTCCTTGGCGGAACCCGTTCCGTTGAGATTGATGCAGGAGAGCATCTCCGCAGGAAACGGATTTGCCTTGCTGTAAGCTGGGGCAATCGGAGCCGCCACTGCGGCGCCGCCCGGAAAGGCGATCACCGGGGCTCCGCTGGCCACGGGCTTGGCGATTTCCTTGAGCTTGGCGATAGCGCCATTCGCCCAGCCGCTGTAAGCGCCTTCGAAATCGACGTCGCACTCGACGCGGTCGTAGATGCGAGTGCCGCCGAGCTCTTCCAAGCGCTTGTCGAACTCCTTGGCCATCTGGTTGAACTGCGTGTAGGAACTGTCTCCCAGACCGAGCACGGAGAAATTAACTCCATCCAATAGCACAGCCTTGTCGGCCATGATCGCGTCGTAGAAATCCGAGGCGCGGGATGGCGGCTCGCCTTCGCCCCAAGTACTGACGAGTACGAGCAGGTTTTCTGCCTTGGCGAGATCGTCAAGCTTAGCGTCAGCCATATCGACAACCTTGCACTTAAACCCCTCCGCAGTGGCTGAGTCCTTGACGCGGTCGGCCAGCCCCTCGGCATTGCCGGACTCGGATCCAAAGAGGATCGTCAAGGGAGCGGAGCCACCCGCGGCCGCCGCGGCAACAGCGGAGCCAAACCCTTGATCGCCAGCGACGAGGCCAGAGAAAAAGCCCTTGAGCCAGGCGGCTTGCTGGGCATTGGCCGAACCAAGTATAGCGTTCAGCGCGGCCGTCTGCTCCGGAGCAAAAGGAGCGTCGGCAGGAATGAATTGAGTAGGCGTGTTGCTCATAAGCTTAAAAAAGTCCGTCAAGATCGGTGGCGTCTGCGATGCCACAAGATAAAACTGTCAGCAGGTGCCTTACCAAAGGGTGGTGTCAGCAGGAAATATGACCGGCAGGGAGGGCAGTAAAAAAGCCAGAGGCTAATTTTTGGCAAGCCTCTAATAGAGAGCAAACCCTACAACTCCAAGTCGTGCCAGTTCTTGGTGAGAAAGAGGTGCCCATGAATGCCGTCCACCAGCGGGGCGTAGCTGGATAGAGGGCCAGCTGTCTCCTCCAATGTGCGAACTGAAACGCCGACGAATGTGACCGCCGAACGAGCGCTTTCGCGAGCGATCGATTCTAAAGGCGGATCCTGGGAGACAACGATCACGGGCTCAACCTCGATCCGCGAGTCCTTGAGCAAATCCGCCATCCCAACTTCAGCCGCTTCCCGCCCGTCCTCGTCGCGGATAATGCGCAAGATGCGGATCCGAGCGTCTTGCCAAGCGCGATTGCTCTGCATCAAGTGAGCCAGCGTGATCATCATGGAGCCGTTGGCTCGGGCCGACCACCAAACGTCGATCACCGAGTAAAGATGCGAGTCAGGTTCCTTAGCCTTGGAGTAAACCAGCAGGTTCGTCTCCATCTCGAGGGCTTGGTGCACCGTGCTGGGAAAGTCGTGGTCGCGCAACCAGCCGCTGCCCCACTCGATCATGAGGGTGTTGGGCTGAAGGTTGCCAAGGCCGGACCCTTGCAGCAAAGAGGTCACGCCTTGCTCGAAGTCTTTGGCCACCACGACCTTGGAGAAGGCCGACATTTTTTCCTCACGGATACGCTCGTCCATCTGGCGCGTCAGGGCCTTTTGGCGTTCCATGGAGGTTTTCCAATCCCCGAGAATGATGTGGGAAAGGAAAAGCACTCCCTTATTGGCTTCTAGGTAGCGACCGAAACGCAGCAGCTGGCTGTTTTCCTTGAGGTTGCTCATCAACATGAGGATCGCCGGCCGCCAATTGCGCTGGTGCTGGCGAGATGAGTAGAGCTTGAGCAAGCCCATCCGAGCGACCGCGAACCAAAATCCGCTGCGCATATCTCCCCAGGCCGTCCGGTAGGAGCGGCGCGCGAGCACCGTGTATGAGGTCACGATCAGCGCCACCGCTGCAAAAGTCGCTAACGGATTGAGCAAGAGCATGATGCTGAAACAGGCGATCGCTCCTACCAGCGACACCAGCCAATGTACCTTGAAGGTCGGACGGTAGGTCGGGTTGCTCGTCCAGCTCTCCAGAGCGGCCACGAGATTGACCGCTCCGTAGGTGGCGAGGAAGAACATGGAGATCAGGGGAGCAATCAGGTTCAGGTCCCCCACCCAAACGCAGACCACGCCGATCGCAGCGCTCAGCACCAGCGCGATGCGAGGCTCCTTGCTCGGGCCATGCCCCTTCGAGAGAAAACGCGGCATCACGCGGTCCTTGGCCAAGGCCTGCATCGTGCGCGGAGCGGCGACCAAACTAGCGAGCGCCGAAGACAAAGTCGCCGCCCAAAGGCCAGCGATGACCAGTGGCGGGGCAACCGAGATGGTCTTCATGACCAGGGCGTTGCCTATCAAGTCCTCGCGACTCGCACCCAAGCTCAGCCAAACCAGCTGGAAAAGGTAGACTACGAAGGTAAATCCCACCGCCCAAAGCGTTCCGCGCGGGATCGATTTGGTCGGATCCTTCAAATCTCCCGACATGCTTACACCGGACATGATCCCAGTCACCGCTGGAAAGAAGATCGCGAACACGCTCCAAAAGGACTGCCCCTCGATGTACGCTGGTTCCGAGCGAGCTTCCCAACCATCGCTGATTTGGAAACCCACGAAAAACGAGATCAAGGAGACCGCAAGGGTAGCTAAGATAATGTACTGCGTTTTCACCGCCACGCTCGCCCCGATCCAAGCGACCGCAGTGATTGCTCCGAGCGTGATCAAGGAAAAGCTGCGGGCATCCAAATCCGGAAACAGGTATTGCACCGACTCCGTAAAGCCGACCACATAAAATGCCACCGAGATGGCTTGGGCCAAGTAAAGCGGCAAGCCGATCGCTCCACCGAATTCCAAGCCCAGGCTTCGGGAGACCAGGAAATACGCGCCGCCCCCCTGGGCTTTAGTATTGGTGGCGATCGCCGACAGCGACAGCGCCGAGATGAAGGTCACCAGGTTGGCGATGCAAAGCATAGCGATCGCGCCAATGAGGCCCGCATTTCCGACCACCCAGCCGGAACGCAAGAAGAGGATGACGCCGAGGATAGTAAGCACGTTCGGCACGAACACCCCACCAAACGTTCCAAATTTCTGAGCTGGCTTTTCCATACGAGAAAGCGTGGTCCATCGCGCAATCCTCGGGGCAGAGCAAGCACTGTTGCGAAGTCGAAGAACGAGACCCCTGAATGGGGGTACGAATTTGTAACATTTCTCGTTGCCCCCTGCCCCCAGCTTTCTTCTCCTCTCGCCCATCGAGTTTCCCCGTAGCGGCTCGATCTCCTCCCGTAACCATAAAGCAACACAATGTACGACACTCTGATGCTCCTCCTCCAGGTCCTCGGCGCCTTGGGTATTTTTATCTTCGGCATGAAGCTGATGAGCGAGTCCATCCTCAAATTCGCCGGAGAGAAGCTCCGCTCGATAATGAGCTCGATGACCACCAACCGCTTTATGGGTATCTTGACCGGGCTCTTCATCACAAGCCTCGTCCAATCCTCGTCAGCAACAACCGTCATGGTTGTCAGCTTCGTACACGCCCAGCTGCTCACCCTCACCCAGTCCATCGGAGTGATCATGGGAGCCAACCTCGGCACCACCATCACCGCCTGGATCGTAGCGGCCGGCTTCAAGTTCAGCCTCGCCTCCGTCGCAATTCCCATCATCGGCATCGGCGTTGTCCTCAGTTTTCTAAAAGGCCAGAAGTTCCGCCATTTCGGCAACTTTCTCACCGGCTTCGGCTTGCTCTTCCTGGGTTTAGGCGAACTGAAGGGCTCCGTGCCCGATGTTAAGGCCAATGTAGAAATGCTGGCATGGATCGCCGACCTCTCTAACTACGGATTCTTCTCCCTCATCATTTTCATCCTGGTCGGCACGACTCTCACCGTAATCGTCCAATCCTCTTCAGCCGCCATGGCAATCACCCTCACCATGGCATCCCTCGGCTGGCTCAACTTCGAGCAAAGCGCCGCCATCATTCTCGGCGAAAACATTGGTACCACCATCACCGCCTTCCTCGCCTCCCTTCCCGCCAATGTCGCCGCCAAGCGAGCCGCTCGAGCTCACTTCATGTTCAATATAATCGGGGTCACCTGGATGCTCATCCTGATCACACCGTTCAGCAACTTGGTTCTCTCAGTCTACGACACCGTGTCCGGAGTAGCCCCGGGCCTACTCCTCGAGGGCAATGAGCTTACCACCAAGCTCGCCCTCTTCCACACGATGTTCAACCTCTTCAACATCTGTATCCTCGTCGGATTCACCCGTCAAATCGCCAACCTCGTCACGAGCATGGTCAAAGACCGCCCCGACGCCGCCCGCCAAACCACCTTCCGCTACCTGCGCACCTTCACTCTGGGCACCGGCGAGCTGAACTTCCAGGAAGCGACGAAAGCCGTGCAGCGTCTAGGAGACCTCACCAAGAACATGTTTAAGAAGTTCATCGAAATCTACGAGCACCCGGACCAAGACATGTCCAAGCAAGTTAAGGAAATCGACGTCCTCGAAAAGGAGAGCAACGCCCTCACCGACGAACTCACAGAATACCTCATCCGCTGTACATCCGACGAAGTATCCGAAGAAACACGACAAATCGCCTACTCCTACCTACGCGTCGCCGCAGAGCTCGAGGAAATCGGTGACTGCTGCCACCGCATGACCAACCGTGCCGTGCGTCGATACAAGAAAGACCGCCTCGTCACCGAGCTCGCCGAGAAGGAAGTCGTCCAGTTCGGCAAGCTCGTCGAACGATTCATCGACCTCTACAGCTCCAAGCTCTCATCAGAAGTCTCCGCGGCAGATATGGAGCTCACCCTCGACTTCGAAAAGGCGATCAACGAAAAGCGCAAGGAGCTTCGCAAGCGTTCCGTCAACCGTATGATTGAGTCGCCAGAAAACGTAAAGCCGGAGCTGCTCTACATCGATATCGTCAATACCTTCGAGCGCATCGCCAACCACTCCCGCAATATTATGCAAGGACTGCCCAAGTCGCACGATTAGCGCCAGACGGTCGTATCAGAATTCCTAACACAGGCCGCCCTCTTTATTGGGGCGGCCTTTTCATGCTCAGCTGGAAGTCGGTCAAAATGGGTCCTCCGCTCCGCGAGCCGCAATTCATCGTTAACCTAAGGCGACGAGATCGAACGCCATTCAAACTACTTCGCTGGCATCAGCGAAACCCCACGCACGTTCTCTTCTGAGAACTGGCGAGCCGCAAGGTCCTTGTACTCGTCGAATGAAAGGCCAAACCCATTCTCCAGCAGATCCACGACGCAGCCCAATGTGTTCGGCTTGCCCTGAGACTGCTTGAATAGATTCACCAAAGACGGCTGAGAGCGGGCGATCCGCTTAAGTCCCAGTAGAGCATTCCGCTCCGCTGCAATCAAAAGCGGCTCGGTCAAAGACGCCTCGAAGCTTCCCGCAGCCTGCAACATCATAGCCTCCGCTTCGGCTGCGTCTTCTTTTGAACAAAACAGTCGAACCTTCACTGCATTTGAAAGCGGTATCATTTGCTCACCCACCAATTCAACTGAAAGATTTCCGGCAAAAGCCGGATTCGACGCTAAAGCCCTCTTGAGATGTTCCTCGAACAAAGGCAATAAAACAGAACCGACACGATCGCTCGTGCACGACTTCTCTCCCACCTGCGGAAAGAGCAGAGTTATGTTTCCAACTGTAATACCTTTCTTGAAAGTATCGCGAGAGACTCCCGGTTCATTCCACTTTACCTTCTTGCCGTGGCGAGGTTGGAGCACTTTACCCGAGCGACTCGGAGCCGAACCGAATGTCTTTCGCACATCTCGCAACACAGTGCGTGGCAGCACGTCGCCGACCACCGTCACTTCAATGTAGGCGTTCTCTCGGACCGCTCCCAGCCACTGCTGCATGTCGCTGAACTTTAGAGCCTCGACATCCTCCTTGCTGAAGAAGTTTCGCAGCCGATCGTCTTGAGCGTACAACAACGTATCCAGTTGCACAGAGCTGTTCTCCTCAAAGCTATCCTCAACAAGCGTCTCGAGCTTCTCCAACTCGTCGTTAAAATTCTCCTCATTAAGGTTTCCCGTAACCATCCAGATAAGGATGGTGGAGAAAAAAGACTCCACAGCAGCGTCATCGCTCGCCACTCCGCTCCAGTAAAGATGATCCTTCGTCACACCCGCTTCGATATTATCGATCCCCTTGTCCCGAAGAACATCCTTCACGGTGGGAGCCTCCACTCCGTTGCCGATCTTCGTACTGAGCATCAGGGTACGTAGCAGCGCGTCATAGGCAGGATTCGCAATTCCCATTTCCGAAGTTCCATTTCCGAGGGAGACCATCATCTGCACCCGTCCTTTGAAAGCGTCGCTACGGACAAGATTCATGCGAAGATTATTGGCAAACTCGTACTTTAAAACTGGATACTCCTCAAACCTGATAATCTCAGTGGACTTAACCATTCCTCCTGACTCGAAACCCGCGCCAAAATTCCAGTCCTGGTCAGCGCTGCCTGCCTGCTCCCAAGTAAAGTCGTAGGACTTGCGCATGCCCTTGAGGCGCTTGGCGATAGTTTTCGCGCCGAGAGGCACTCCATCTGGTAACTCCAAGTAGTAGCTAAGCGCCTTCTCGCGGAACAACTGAGCGCAACGCTCCTTCACCGATTCTAAGGTCATTCTCGAAATGATTCCCTGCAGGTAATCGGATAACTTTGCTCCGTAGCGAAACGGGATTTGCTCCAAAACACACCTGACGAGCCGGTCCGCGACCAGAGGCGACCACTCCTTAGAGCTGACCTCCATATCGTAGCTGTAGCGTAAATTCAAATACTCGGCCTTAGCTAGCTCAAGATCCTCAGCCCTCACCCCATGTTGAGCGATTCGGTGAACTGCCTTGTCCGCGCTCAGTATCTGTTCGAGCAAACTCATGACCGGGCCTCGTCTGTTGATGCTCACCGCAGCAAAATCCCCATACATTTCCACGATGCTATTCGGTAAGCTCTCACTGTCTGTCGCATACGACTGGGCTATGCGTCCGATGAAGTCCAAAGTGTAATATTCAAGCTCTGAGGCACGTTTAAACAAGCTACCCACTTCAACTGTATTCGAAATCCAAAGACCGGCTGTACTCGACCGGGAATCTGCGGTCTCGACATCCCCACCAGAACGAAATTTATTATCTTTGCTCGGGAGCGGCACGAGCTCGGCACTGCTTTCCAAAGTCGAGAATTTCTCCTTAATCAGTGACTCCACTTGCTCCGATTCGACTACTCCCGCCACGACCAGCACCATCCGATCTGCCTTGTACCAATTTGACCAAAAGCTCTTCACATCGCTCAGCTCTATACCCGGAAGCGAAGCTCGGATATCCGTGTCACTCAATTTTGAATACGGACTCGAACGTAACAGTACCCTCTCCTTCACGGCCTGTTTCGGTTCGTAACCAGAAATTCCCAGTCCCGAAAAGTATTCCATGCGAGCCTTCACTTCGCCAAAAGATACCTCATCGAACCTAGGAGCAGCAGCGATCTCGTACAAGAGCCCTAACCCGATATCCACTCCCCCAGAGCGCGGTTCCTCTAGGTCTAGCCGAAACAAGGTGTGGCGCAGATCCACCTCGGAAAAGAAACCGGACTGCGGGTTAATTCCGTTCGCAAGTTTGAACTGCACAAGCTGATCGCGACTTACACCGCTCGTCCCGAAATTCGCCAGGTCGATAAGCAACTGCGAGACACCTGCCTTGCCCTTTTCCTCTTGCGCTCGCCCAGCTGCAACCATGAGCCGTAGGCTCACCGCCTCCGCAGCCGAGTCAGTTGGCACGATCACATAGCGGAGCCCGTTGGGTAACTCGCCCCAGATCTCCCCCGCTTCGGGGCTATTGCCTTCGGGAAGTAGCGGCCACTGACCCGCAAATGCGTTGCTGGCATCCACGATAGGGGTGAGGACGGATAGGGAGATCGAAAGTGAAAGGAAGGCAAAAAGTCGTTTTAACATGGAAAAGGGTACGGGATTAATCGGGACACACTTGTCCTTAGCCCCAAGAAGACAACCCCCAATCCGCCTCTGTTCCTTTAACAGCTGAGGTCCTAGCGACGCTTTTTCCAGTTGCCCGGTTGCCGAGCGTTCCGTCGCTGCTTCTTGAATACAGGTAACAATCGCTCCTCCATATACTCAAATGCGGCTTGCAGCCCCTCACGCTCGTAAACTATCCCGATATCCGCCTCCACCTGAGTCGGCTGACCAAAACTCGAGAGAAACTGGTTGCAAGTCATTGCCTTGAAAACCGTTGCCCGCTCACCCAGAGCTATGTCCGTCTGGCGTAAAATCCACTCCCGAGCAAACAACGCCAAAACCGCGTCTCCCACCCAAGCCTTCGTCCTCTTCAATTGCTCGTCGTCCATCTACTTCAAAAAACTCCCCAACCCAGCCGCTGCCAAAAACTGAGCCCCGATCCGTTCAAACGTCTCCATCAACGCTCCCGCCGAGGTCAGCTTGCCGTAACGCACCTCCAGCACCAAACCATCCACGAACACCTCGCCCGCCACGCCTTCGATCGTCACCGTGCAGTTGGAGCAATCCGACGGATAATCCACTCGCGTCTCTCCGCTCTCATCTTCCTCGACAGCATCGATCACCGACTCAACCGAGACTTGGCCGGACAAGCTACAGCGCAAGCGGTCGAAACGCCGCCCCACCGATGCGTTAAATGGAGCCGACTCCAGCAAATCGCGACTCGCCACATCCTTCACACTGGTCTCGATCACGTAATCGCCCGGATCCTCCTCCTCGAGTTCGTAGCGAATCTCCAAAACAAAATCCTTGGTCTGCAACCGGGCAAAGCCAGCTCCCACATCCAGCGAAATTTCCTTTCGCTTGTAGCCGAACTGCTCCCGTACCGCCTGAAATAGTTCTTCGGCCTCCCCTGTCAGCTCCTCCTCACAAAGCTTCTCTAGAAATGCCTGCGTGGCTCCGCAAACCCGATCCGGCACCGTGTGACGCTTTTTGTCGAAGGCTGCCAATCGTCGCACCTCTCCCCGCGTCCTGCCCACAATCGCCAGCGAGCTTACCAACACTTTCACTTCGTCATTTTTCATGGAAACCGTTCCGCCTAGCTATGAAAGCTCTCCCGCCACGCAACCCAATTCCAACCATCCCTTAAGCTCATCCTAATAATCCTGACCCTTCTACATTTCAATCTTCACCCTTAACACTTCACTCTTCACCATTCCGCCCCATGCCTTCCGCTCCCGAACCAATCGCCCTCCCACCACGATCTGTGCTCGTCACCGGTGTTAGCGGATTCGTCGGCCTCAAACTCGCCAAACGCCTGCTCGCCCAAGATTGTAAAGTGGCAGGCATCTGCCGCAAGCCTCGCCCCGACCTCGAAAAATGCCGCATCGAGATGATCTACGCAGACCTCGCCGATGCCTCCGCCATCCGGGCAGCTTGCCAAGGCCGCGATACCGTTTTCCACGTCGCCGCCAAAGTCGGCATCTGGGGCAAGCTCACAGACTTCCAAGCCGCCAACGTCGAAGGCACCCAAGCCATCATCAATGGCTGCCGTGACTTCGAGGTCAAAAAACTTGTCTATACCTCCACTCCTTCCGTTGTCTTCAACGGCCGCAGTATCGCCGGCCAAGACGAATCCCTCCCCTACGGAGAAAACATCCCGTGCCCTTATCCCACTACGAAAGTCATTGCCGAAAAAGCAGTTCTCGCCGCTCATGACTTGCCGCCCGGCCACCTCAAAACCGTGGCCCTGCGCCCCCACCTTATCTGGGGCAACGACGACACGAACCTCGTCCCTCGCGTCGTGGAACGCGCTCGGGCTGGCAAGCTCCGCATCGTAGGCGATGGCGACAATCGCGTCGACCTCACTCACGTCGACAACGTCGTCGACGCCCACCTGCTCGCCGAAGCTGCCCTCGACCGAACCGAGCACAACCCAGGCGGCAAAGCCTACTTCATCTCCAATGGCGAACCCGTCAAACTCTGGGAATGGATCAACGAGCTGCTCGAAAGTCACGACATACCCCGGGTCCACCGCCGCATCAGCCTCCCCAACGCCCGCCGCATCGGAGCAGTCATGGAGACCCTCTGGAAACTCCTCCGCCTCCACGGCGAGCCCCCCATGACACGTTTTGTCGCCAGCGAACTCGCCAAGGACCACTGGTTCGACATCTCCGCCGCCCAACGTGACCTCGGCTACCGCCCCCGTATCAATATGGCCGAAGGCATGGCCCGCCTCCTCTCGAAGTAAATCCGGAGGGACGGGTTCCACCCCGTCCGCTATGCAAGAGAACACAACCCAGTCCACTGAGAAGCCAAAAGATGCTCCAACACCTCCATCTCGTACGCCACGCCCACGCTGAAAGCGATGCCCCAACCGACGCTCTTCGTCCGCTCAGCCCCAAAGGCCATCGCCAGTGCTCCCGTCTCGTTGAAGCGTTTTCCAAGAACCAGATGATCCAAGCCAGTACCATCTGGCACAGCGGCCTCGTCCGCGCCTTCGAAACCGCCGAAGCGCTCGCCAATGGCCTCAAACTCGGCACCCACCTCGTTCAAAAAGACGGCCTCGCCCCCTACGACGACCCAACAACAATCGCCGCCGAAATGAACGCTCTCGACCAAAGCTGCCTCGTCGCCGGACACGAACCCAACCTCTCCTACCTCGCCTCTCTCCTCCTCGCAGGCCACGACAGCTTCCAGCGAGTCGTCTTCCCCAAAGCCTCTATCCTCTGCCTTAGCCGCATGAAAGCCGGCACCCAAGCGACCCCTTGGCAAATCGTCTGGCACCTCAGCCACAAGCACTTCAAGTAGGAGCGGCCTCTTGGTTGCGATCCATCAACCCGGCACCCGAAACCCGTCACCCAAGAACCTAACAAATGAAAATCCTCCTAACCGGTGCCTCCGGTCTTCTCGGAACCGCCTTCGCCCAAGCCGCCAAGCGCCGCGGCCACCATGTAGTTGGAATCATAGGACAATACGAAGGACCCCTCGAAGGACTCGCCGAAAAGAAGCGGCTCGACCTATCTGATCTCGTCAAACTCGAAGCACTCATCCTTGAGCAATTCCCGGATGCAATCGTCAATTGCGCCGCCATCTCCGAACCCAGATCCTGCGAGCGGGATCCCTCCTCCAGTCGTCTCATCAACGTGGCCCTGCCGGAAAAGCTAGCCCTGCTAGCCCGCCACCTCTTCGCCACCTTCATCCACATCTCCTCTGAGCAAGTCTTCGACGGAACCGCTGAACTCTACTACCGCGACTCTCCGCCGTCCCCACCAAACGAATACGCTCGCCAAAAGCTTGAATCCGAACACCGCGTCAACGAGCTTGCCGCCGAATTCACCTCCACCTTGCGCCTTCCCCTCCTCATGGGCAACAGCCTCACCGGCACCCGCAGCTTGCACGAACGCCTCTTGCTAAGCTGGTCCGAAGGCCGACCCACCCCCCTCTTCACCGACGAATACCGCCAGCCCTGCCTTGTCGAAAACGCCGCCGCTGCCATGGTCGAGCTCTGCGAACGCCCGGACCTCAAAGGTGTCTACCACTGGGCGGGCGAAAAGTCCCTTTCCCGTTTCGAGATGGGCCAACGCATCGCCAAACACTTCGGCTTGCCCGCCGAACAACTCGTAGTCGCAGCCGAGCGTGGCGACAACCCCCGCTTCGCCAATCGCCAGGCTCGGCTCGTCTTCGACCTCACTCCGCTAGCGAGCAAACTCAAGACCCAGCCGCAGGCCTTCAGCGACCAGCTCGACGCCCTTATCGTTCCCAAGCCCGTCCGCTCTTGGTTCAACGCCCTGCCATGAACGTCGAGAACCCATAACCCATCACCTAAATAATTGACCTAAGCAGACTTTGGCCAACTGTAGCTCCCGACACATGGCGCACTCTCTTCACATCATCCCCGACATAACTGGATCTGCCGCCCAGCACATGGCTTTCGATGCTCTGCTGCTGCAGCGTTATGAGCCAAAAGACGCCATCCGATTCCGCCACTACGAGTGGAACCGCGCCGCGTACACCTTCGGCCTTAGCCAACACTATTCGTACGTTACCTCAGAAGTGTCCGACCACAGCGCAGAAATCGTGCGTCGTCCAACCGGAGGCGGTCTCGTCGACCATACCAACGACTGGACCTACACCTTGGTTATTCCCAGCAGCCATCCCTTTTCCAGAGGACAGCCCGTCGAGAGCTACCGAGCCGTACACCAATGCATCGTGGACGCCATGGAAAAACAGGACCTCCACTCCGAGCTAAACCTAACCGCACCAGACAAGATCACGCCTAGCGTTTGCTTCAACAAAGCTGAACTCTACGACGTCATCCTAAAAAACCTGCCTAGCAAGCTCGCCGGAGCCGCCCAAAAACGCACGAAAAACGGCTACATGTTGCAGGGGTCCATTTGGAAGCCGCTCGCCAGCAAGGTTAGCTGGGAGCAGTTCTACAACGATTTCACGATGGGACTCGCCGCCTTGCTGGAAGCCGAGATCGAGTACGTCAGCTCCCCTTCCTGGCGTCCAGAAGAAGAGCTTGCCCTTACCGACCAGTTCGACTCGGACGAGTGGAACCAGCGACGCTAGTCGCCCCAGGCCGCTGCCGTAAAGCAGGCCACGCATCAAATATTTCCGCTTGTCCCCATAAGACTCCTGGATACTAAATGTGGGGTGATCCGATCTTTTTTAAACCGAATCTCACCCTCATTTCTCCTACCCCTGATCGCTGTAATCAGCGTCACCGCTCAAGATTTCGACTATGGCGAAATGGAGCTTAGTCCGACCGAGCTCTACGATGAAGCCTTGCAACATCTGTACGGAATCGACGGATACAAGCCGAGTCGCCCTGATGCGATGTCCCGACTCAAAAAGGCAGCCGAACGTGGGTTCGCTCCCGCCCACAATATGCTCGGACTGCTTTACTTGGAAGGAAACGGATTTTTCAGCAGCCCCCGCAAAGCCTTGCGCAGCTTTGAGCAAGCAGCTGAGCTCGGCGATGCCCTCGGTCAGTACAACGCCGGATACTCATACCTCGCCGGACGCGGTACCCCCGTCGATAACGCCAAAGCTGCGGAGCTTCTGCTCGCGGTCGTCGACGATTCCACCTCCAAAAACCTTAGCCCCGACGATTTCGGCACCGTTCGCAACGCTCGAGCCTCTGCCTACTTCTACCTCGGATTGATCTATGGCGACGAGGACGATGTCGTCCACTTCGACAATAAAAAGGCGACGGAAATGTTCCTGCAAGCGGATCGACTAAACGAACCCTCGGCAGCCATGATTCTCGCCATTCGCTACGCCCGCGGAGAGGGTGTCGAGCAAGACCAAGACAAGTCCCTCTCCTATCTCGAGCGCTTCAAGGTCGCCGCCGTCAACAAGATGCACAACTCCTACAGCCAAACCTACTTTCAGGGCATGGACCGCCAAGCCATCAATGAATCTCTCAACCGGCTGGTGGCAAATTACGAGGATCAGATGACTAAGCGTATCCAAACTATGCAGACATCGTTCGGCGTCTCGCTCCTCGATGAGGAGGATCTCTTCGATCCGGCCCAAGCCTTCGTCTGGCTCGAATCCGTCGCCGTCAAAGAAAACCCGCTCGCCTGCTCCCGCATCGCCAATCTCTACTACCAAGGAGAAGGCACCGAACAAAATTTCCCAAAAGCCCGCGAGCTCCTCGAACTCGCCCACAAGCAAAACACCATGGCTAAATACAACCTAGGTGTCATGCTCATCAACGGACAAGGTGGACCTGCGGATCCGGAGCGAGGAGCCACCCTGATCGATCGAGCGGCAAAAAGCAGCTGGTATCCTGCAATCCACTACAAAAACCCTGCTGACGCTAGATTCATCACCGAGCGCGAAGCCATCAAACTCGTCACCACAGAAGCGGATAATAAAAATCCCGACGCCCTCTACTGCCTCGGCCGCCGCAAGCTCTTCGGACTCGGCATGGATTCCGATTTCGAAAACGCGAAAACCCTCATCCTCCAAGCCGCCGAACTCGGAAACGCCCAAGCCCGCTACTTCTACGGTGTCTATGTCGCAAAGGACTTCGCCTGGCTCGGAGCCACAGAGGAAGACAAAGCCATCCAAGCTGCAGCCGATGCAGGCTACCCACCCGCCATCCACCACCTCGGCCAGAAAGCCGAGCAAAATGCGCGGTATAAGATCGCTATCGAACACTACAAAAAGGCGGCCTCGCTCGGCCATATCGAATCCCTCTATAAAATCGGAAAGTTCTACCGCGACGCCAACGGCGTGCAGCGAGACTACCCAACGGCTCTTAGCTATTTCCGCCAAGCCGCGGAAAACGAAGACGCGATCGGAGCCCTCAACCTCGGCATCGCTTACGAGTACGGACACGGCGTGGAAATCGACGCCCCCAAAGCCTACCAGCTCTACCAAGAAGCCCTCGACCTCGGTTCCTACTACGCGGAGTTCACTCTCGGTAACCTCCTCGCCAGCGGAAAGCTCGGCGAACGCGCGTGGGAGGAAGCCATCGCCCACTGGGAGCAAGCCGCCGAGTACCGCATCAGAGGCGCCTTCATTCGCTTGGGTGACGCCTACCGCGATGGTTCAGGCGTTCCGCAAAACATTTCCATGGCCGAGAACTACTATGCCCAATCGTCGCGCCTCAGCTACTATCCCGACGAACGCACCAACCTCAGGACTTGGATACTTAGTCTCAGATTCCCGGACAAAACCAGATCCTTTCCCACTGCCATATTGGACATCCGAGCTCAAGAGCTCGGAGGGTACCCACTCGCTGGATACGAATTAGCTTTTATGAACCTCGATGGAGTCGGCCTGAAGCAAAACGATAAAAAGGCGTACAAAAAATTCCTCAAAGCCGCTAAGCTTGTAGGAAGCGAATTAAAAACTCGGCTCGGCGACTCCTACGAAAAATACTACGGAAGTACCGACGAGCTGAAGGATCGGGAGATCCCCGTCATCTTCGAGGACGAAGAGCTCATCTCCGCAGGACTTGAATCCTGCTACCAAATCGCCAAGCTCCTACTGCAAGGAAAAGTCAACAAAACGAAACCCGAGGACTCAATTCCATGGTTCCAAACCGCAGCCGCACTCGGCCATGAAAAAGCCCAATTTGAGCTCGGCAGAATGTACCTAAACGGCAAATACGTAGAAACCAACGTAGGCGAAGCTTGGCGCTGGATCCTCGAAAGCGCCACTCTCCTCCCTGAGGCCAAACACTTCGCAGCCGCCCGACATTTCGACGGCACTTACCCAACGCTCACTCAGGAAAGAGCAGTCAAACTCCTCCGAGATGCCGCCACCGCTGGCCACAAAGCGTCCCAGGAGCTACTCGAGGAAAAAGGGATCCCTATCGATCCCGACTCCGAGCCACCCCACCGAGAGATTGACCCCAAGCGCAAAGGCGAAGATGACGGCTTCGACGGAGCCATCGACCTCGATGTCGCCTGAGCAAAACGCACTTTTCCCATCGAACTGTTGCTCCGCAGCAAAAAAACCTGCCTGCATTTCCAATCGGAAGCTCGACTCTGAGCCCCAATGAGAGACCCTCGTAATAGCCCCCTTCCTAAACCAAGATCTATGTCTTCCGAAGAATCGAATAACTGGAAAGCTGAACTCGAAGACAAACTCGGGCGCTCTTTCACTACCAGCGAACGCCAACAAATGCAGGTCATCAGCGACCTTGCGGAGGAGTTTGACTGGCGCGAAGCACTTTACGCAAAGGACCTCGAACCCTTCGACCCCGAGATCAAGATCAAGGTCCCCGATCCGAGCAAGCCCATCAGCGACGGCATTTGGGTCCAAAAACCGGAAACTGAGCTGGAGCTCCTGCAGTACATCGCCTTCCTTCTGCAACGCTTCGACGCGCCGGTACCAGCCTTCCTCAGTTCGCTCATCGATACGACTCCGATCGAGCAAGCCCTTATCGAGAGAGCCCGCGTCAAAGAGACCCGACTCTGGCGAAATCGTCTCGGAAACCTTTCCCAGCGTAAATACGTCACCCCGGTCTCCACCCTCGAGATACGCCTCAAGCTCTACGGCAAAACGCTCAAGTGGGAGGGCCGCCAATCGGAAGAGGAGGCGTACTTCAACATCACCGCCAAAGACTTTGGGCAATGGCTCTCCAAGGACTATGGATTCCTGGAACGTTTCGCCCCGCAAAGCCTCACCCTCTGCGCCCTCTTCCAAGAGTACTACAAGTCCACCCAGCGCGCCCGCATCGACCTGGACAAACCTGAGGACTGCTCCTTTCTCAACAAGCTGCTCCACCACCCCATCACCAAGGACCAGATTGTCGGCACAAACGACCTCCCTTTCAACGTATCCGAAACCGCCCTACGTTGGACTGGCATCCAAAACGGCATAGGCGACGATGGTTGCTACGTTCTCCAACTCGAACTCGAAGACGGCAACGCCGCTCCGTTCCCTCTCGTCTACCTAGCAGGCGAGACCCCACTTTACCTCTGCAGCGACACCCTTTACCACGGCCCCCCCCTACTCCGCCCCAACGAGCGACCGAACAAACTCTTCACCATTCCCGCGGCTGCTATCGAAGCACCCGAAGGCCTTCTCTTCTTACGTAACCAGAAATTGCCGCTACCGGAATCAGTCGGCGACGATCTTGTCTGCATTCCCATGCAGGCACGCCTCTACTGCCAAATCCGCAAAAACGAAGAAAAGTGGGCCAAGAAAACTTGGCTCGACTGTCGCCTCTTCTCCGTTTCGCCGGACCAAGAATTCTGGTTCCTACTCACCAGCGACGGATGGACACCCAGCAGCAACCCGGAAGACGAGGGCGACGTCGCGGTCGCCCCTGAACGCACCCTTTTCGAGCAACCCCCTAGCGACTACGTTCCTGAAGTCCTCGAAGCCTTCGACCTCGAGGAGGATGAAGACGAGGGCATTTGGAGCCGCACCATCGAGCAAGGCTTCGCACGCGAATTCATCGATTGGATACAGGAGATACCGGACGACATCCAGCTCATCCCCGACGAGGAATTAGACACCCTCGTAGACGGACGCCCCGCCGGGCGATACGCTCTCACCGTCTCCCCCGACGACAACGCGGATTGGTTCAACCTGAAACTCGATGCCCAGTTCGCGGATACGAATCTCTCCGAAGAAGAACAACAGCTCGTCATGCGAGCCCGCGGCGAATACACCTACCTGCCTGGCAAAGGCTGGAAACGCTTCGAAAGTGAAGTGGTCGACACCGACAAGCAACTGCTCGACACCCTCGGCGTCCACTTTGACGAAGCGGGTACCGGTCAACACTCCCTCCACACCCTCCAGCTCGCCGAAGCCAAGCTCGAAGAAACTGCCTTCGAAGAGCAGCGCGAGGCCATCCGCAAGCGTTCCAAAGAACTCACTGCCAAAACTGCCGCCGCCGTTCCGAAGGGCATCACTTCCGAACTCCGCCCCTATCAGGTGGAAGGCTTCAAGTTTCTAGCCTATCTCGCCCACAACAATTTCGGTGGCGTGCTCGCCGACGACATGGGTCTTGGTAAAACCCTGCAAACTCTTACCTGGCTCACTTGGCTCAAGCTCAACCGCCCTGCGGACGAGCCTCGCTTTTCGTGTCTCGTGGTCTGTCCAAAGTCCGTCATGCACGTCTGGCACAAGGAAGTGGAAATCCACTCTAGCGTGCTAAAGATCGCCATCTTCGATCCCGACGTCCACCTCGCTGCCACCTGGCAGCTCGACGGAGCCGACATTCTCGTAGCCAACTACTCGCAGCTGCGCATCCGCAAGGACCTCTTTCACCAAGTCAAGTGGACCGTCACCATCCTCGACGAAGCTCAGTACATAAAGAACCCTACTTCCCAAACCGCCAAGGCAGCCCGCGACCTCAAGGCCGAACACCGCCTCGCACTCACTGGTACCCCCGTCGAGAACAAAGCCACCGACCTCTGGTCCATTTTCTCCTACGCCATGCCCGGATTGCTTGGCAGCAAGACCTCCTTCACCAAGCACTACAAGGAAACCGACCCACAAACTCCTGCCCGACTCGCCAATCGCGTATCGCATTTCATGATACGCCGTAGCAAGAAGCAGGTAGCCACCGACCTTCCGGACCGCATCGAGGAATCCCTCGTTTGCCAGATGGAAGGCGAACAAAAGGACCTCTATCTCGCCGAGCTCAAGCTCACTCAGCAAAAGGTCCTCGGAATCGACTCCCAATCCGCGTTCGCAAAAGAACGATTCAACATCCTCGCCTCTCTCTTGCGTTTGCGCCAGATTTGCTGCCATCCCGCTCTCATCAGCCCCGAGTACAAGACCGTCAAAAGCGCTAAGCTGGAAGGCCTCGTCGACCTCGTTTCCGAGCTGCAAGAGGAGGGCCACAAGGTGCTGATCTTCTCCCAGTTCGTGGAGATGCTCAAGATCATCGCCGTGGCTCTCGACGGCATCGGCTGTAAGCACCTCACCCTCACCGGACAAACCAAGAATCGCGAAGAACTGGTCGATCAATTCCAGAATGACGAATCCATTACCGCCTTCCTGCTTTCGCTCCGAGCCGCTGGTTCTGGTTTAAACCTGACCGCAGCCAGCTACGTGGTGCTCTATGATCCATGGTGGAATCCAGCCGTCGAAGCGCAGGCAATCGATCGTACCCACCGTATCGGCCAGAAGAACACAGTGAACGCTTACCGCTTGATTGCGAAAGACTCCGTTGAGCAAAAGATCCAATCCTTGCAGGTGAAAAAGGAAAACCTCGCCAACGAGATCGTGCGCGAAGAATCCCTCTCCGACATCCTCGACCTCGACAACCTCAAGCGCGTGCTCAGCCAATAGGCTGAGGCGACCCCGTAGCTCCGCGCTACGAACAAAAAAAGACCGCCCAGCTGGCGGCCTTTCGCTAAAATCAATTCTAGTCCTCTTCCCTATAGTCCGCCATGAGCTCGCGGATGTAGCTTTTCGTCCTTTCCCGTTCACGGTAGGTTTGCAGGCTACTTTCGGAACCTCTGGTTACCATGTACTCGGGTGGGCGTCGGCCATAGTAGCTCCAAAGAGCAAGGGCCAAGAGACGGGGCAAGTAGCAACTCACTTCAACAAGTTCGTTCCGTACACGCTCCTTTTCGTGATAAGACAAATTGCGCAAGCCGATCCATTCGATCTTCTTGGCAAGGTCTCGTGATGTAGTTGTGTCGGTCATTGGCGGGGTCTTCGTAGATTATGATAAGTCGCTCTTTGGACCCTGGAAACCTAGTAGAGTTCATCGGGAATTTGTACCCTAGCCTCTGATCGGGGCCGAACCTAGGCTCAGTCATCCATCTCGCTACTCCTCATATTCTGGACGAAGATAGGCGACCAATAGATTGCGCATATCGAAATATAATACTGCCGCTTCTTGAGCCGCCTTCGCATCGAATGCTCTGACGCGTTCCGGAAATTCCAAAATATCCTCGAATTCCCGCCCTTCGGCGACCATGCCCACCAAATTGTTCAACCAGAATCCGTTCTCCTTGATGCCGCGTTCGTGCTCGCGAAGGTGCAGCTCGCGAACCTTCTGAACATTCTCCGCACGAGCTCCTTCCTCTTGCAGTTCAATGATTTGCATCAAACCAAGCCGCACCAAATTCTCCGCGTTTCCAGGATCGCAGGAGAAACCGAAACCGGTGGAGTAGGAGCCTTCCGGCAAGCGTCCCAGCGAACCAAACACGCTCACGCCGTACACCCCGCCATTGTCTTCGCGAAGTACTTCACGCATGCGAATGTTGAGCAACCCACGAGCGAAAGCCAAAGCGTAGCGGTTCTCCGGCGTCCACTCTGCATCGCCATTGAAGAAGACCCGCACCGTCGTCTTTTCTTCGAGCCCTTTCTTGATATCGACCGAGAGGCGACCCGATTTCGGTTTGTCGCCCAATTCGCGGGCCTTTTCCGAGGGACGGTCTCGGGTCGGCAAACTTGCAAGGTACGTACGAACATACTCGCGGAACGGCTCCAGTTCGATCGCACCCACGAAGACGAAGGTGAAATCACCGGCATTCTGGAACCGATCTTTGAAGATCTCCAACGACAAACGGGCTTCCATCTCCTCGAGACGTTCAAGGTCGAGCGGTTGGTGGCGCGGATGGTCTCCGTAAAACTCTTCCTCAATCGCGTCCTGGAAAACCGATCCGGGCGACTTGTCGCGATTGGCGACCATTTCCGAGAGGCGAAATTTCACCGACTCGTACGCCTTATCGAGGTCTTTTTCGTTCGGGTCGGTGATCTGCAGGTAAACAAGCTTGAAGAAGTCCTCCAAATCTTGCGGCGAAGTCGAGCCACTGAGCGATTCAGCGCTGGAGCCGATCGAGGGCGAGAGTCGCACCGTTTTGCCAGCTAGCTTCTTCTCCAGCTGAATTGTGCTGAAGGGGCCAATTCCAGCCTCGCCAAGCAGCATTGTCGCGGTCATCGCGGGGATAAATTCGTCGTCCGCCACGAGACTGCTGCCCCCTTCACTGTAAGCCGACATGAGGATCTGGTCATTCTTGAAGTCGGTGGGCTTGATGACGACCCGTGCTCCGTTAGACAGCGTCCACTCGTGAACCTCGACCGCTTCGTGGAAACGCTCCTCCACGATTTCGCCAGGCTCGGGGACTTCCGCAAGCAGCGGGGCATCGGAAACATCGTCAACGTACTCGCCCAAGTCCATCGCCCGGCCAGCTTCCAAAGCGGCTAAGAGCTCTTTCTCTGCTGGCAATTCGTACCCTTCTGCCTCGGGCGCGGTGAAAAGGATGACCCTGTTTTTCTCGGTACGAAAAACGTCACCCACTCGATTGACCTCCTCCACGTCGAGGTCCTTCAAAAAAGCATGGTGCATAGCACGCTCCAGCGCGATGCCGGGAATTGGTTCATCGACTGTGAAAGCCCGGGTGTACTCGCTGGCAAAAACGCTCGAGGGCGTATTTTCCCTCTCCTCATATGCTCGGTCCATTCCGCGAATCATGTCCGCTTTGACGCGATCGAGTTCGCTTTGGCTGAACCCATTTCTACTCGCCCGAGCCACTTCCGCAGTCAATAGCTGGATCCCTTCCTGCACTTTTCCCTGCACTAAGCCCACCGACATGACGTAAGCTCGCTTGGTTCGGGCCAGTCCCGTGGCTGCTACGCTAGCACTGATGTAGGGAGGATTCGCTTCGAGGGTACGCTCGCTCAAGCGCTTGTTGAGAAGAGAGAAGTAGATGCGTTCGATGAGATGGCGACGATAGTCTTCCCCTGTTTCATCGCTGTCTGGGTCAAGTTTGAGATAAACCCTCGCCGACATGCTGGTGATTTCTGGATCCGAGACGACCGAGAATAAAGTTTGCTCGTGGTCCGGCACTTTGGCCTCCACACGCTCCGGCGCGTCCTCCGGATTCTCGAGCCTGGAAAAACGCGTGATAATTTGACGCTCAACTTCTTCTGGATCGAAATCTCCGACCGCGATCACGCCCATCAAGTCCGGACGGTACCACTTCTCGTAAAAATCCGCGAAGCGCTCAGCAGGGGCGTTCTGCACTACCAGCATCGAACCGATGGGAAGTCGCTTAGCGTAGCGCGAATTGAAGAAAACGAGCGGATACTGCTGGTCGCGGATGCGTTGCCCAGCTCCTTGGCCCGAGCGCCATTCTTCCACCACGACCCCACGCTCCGCCTCGATTTCGAACGGATCGAGCGAAATGTTCGAAGCCCAGTCCTCCAAGATCAGAAACGCCTTGTCGATCGTTTCCGGATCGTCCCAAGGCACCTCTAGTTTGTAGATCGTCTGATCGAAAGAGGTGCTCGCATTGAGGTGCTGGCCAAAACGCATCCCAATGCTTTCCAGGAAGTTAACGAGTTCATGCTTTTCGAAATGTTTCGTCCCGTTGAAGGCCATGTGCTCGAGAAAGTGGGCGATCCCCCGCTGGTCGTCATCCTCTTGCAACGAGCCAGCATTGACCACCAGACGCAGCGAAACGCGGTTTTCCGGTCGCGGGTTCTTGCGGATGTAGTAGCGCAAGCCATTGTCCAGCTCGCCGACGCGTACATTCGGGTCGACCGGCAATGGAGCCGACAGGTCGAAATCCTCTGGAAGCTGAGCCCAGATCGTCGAGGAAAGGGCAATTAAAAGGAAAACGGTTACAAGCTTGGATATGAAACGCATTTAAATAGGGGACAAAGGTGATAACCCTTGGCCTAGAAAAACGAATTAGCAATTCGTTCCTCCCCAAATAGCCTTTCCTTTCAAGACCCTCCCCCTAAAAACGGACCCGCAATGCCCGAATCGACGCCACAACTCTCTGTCACCATCCTCTCCGGCTTCCTCGGCGCCGGCAAAACCACTCTGCTCAATCACCTGCTCAGAAATGCCAACGGCGAACGAATAGCTGTCATCGTAAACGATATCGGCGAGGTCAACATAGACGCCGCGCTCATCCAGAGCGAAGTGCGAACCCTCGAAGGCGAAACTCAAAACGAGGTCGTCGAACTATCCGGCGGCTGCATCTGCTGTACCATCCAGGGCGATCTCGCCCTCGCCGTCATGGATCTGCCCAAAAAGGGTAACATCGACCACATCGTCATCGAATCCACTGGCGTGGCGGAGCCCACCCAGATCGTCCACACCTTCCTCACACCCGGACCCAACGGCAAATCGCTCGAAGAAGTCGTTCGTATCGACAGTTTGGTGACAGTGGTCGACGCTGCCTTCTTCCTCCGCGAATGGAAGGCCAACGCTGCGAAGGGCACCTCCCGCGAGCTTCTACGCCAAGAGGACGAGCGGCCCGTGTTCGAGCTGATTATCGAGCAAATAGAGTGCGCGGACCTGCTCGTCCTCAACAAGATGGACCAAGTCACGGCAGACGAACGTAGCGAGGTGCTAGTCATCTTGGACGAGCTCAACCGACGCGCCATCAAGCACGAGTGCGAGAACGGCAAGCTGCCCAACTCTGACATCCTGCACAACGGCTCTTTCGACCTCGACTCCACCCTATCTGGCGCCAGCTGGCTTCAAAGCCTCGACAAACAAGACCGAGACTCCGGACCCGCCGACCCGATCGAGGAGCGACCCGCCCCAACCCTTTTTCGAAAAGTCAGCTCCTCACCCAGCTCGCTTTTCTTCCCCAGCATCTCCAAGGCCCTCGACCCCATCGCTAAAGCCCAGCAAGGACTCGTCACCCTCGTTTACCGCTCCCGCAAACGTTTCCAGGCAGACACGTTTGCCAACATCATCAACACCTCCATTCCCGGACTGCTTCGCGCCAAAGGCTACTGTTGGATCGAAGGAAACGACCAGCAAGTCGGCTTCCTCTCCATTGCCGGCTCCACCACCCGCTGCGATTTCATCGGCAGTTGGTGGATCACCGCGCTCGAAAAAGGGAACATCGACCGCTCGCAAGTCCCGGCCGAAGTGGAAAAGAAGTGGGAAGCTCCACACGGCGACCGCCGCCAAGAGCTCGTATTTATCGGTTTTAAGCTCGACCGCGACCGCCTGCAAGCCGAGCTGGACGCTTGCCTCGTCGACTGAAAGGGAGGGACCACTCTCACGTGATCCGCAAAGCCTATTCAAGCTGCCCCCGATTTCGCGGCGAGCGCCGATTCATCCTAGTTCCAGGAACCCAACAAATACCGCCCGCTCTCCTCAAAGACTTCCACCGGAACGCCTAAAGCCGTCTTCAGCTTTACATCGCGGTCCCACGGATTCTTGACCCGAGAAATCCGCAACATCTTACCAAATGTCAGACGAAGTGGATACAGCCAAGGCGATACCATAGGCGTGTTGGTCAAGGGGTAATCTGTCCCGTACAGAAGCCTTCCTCGCAAACGCTCATCCGCCAAGACCCGCGGCAAGAATCGCTTCCGGTTAAACTGTGTCAGCGTCGAGATATCCGCCACCAAGTTCGGAAACCGAGGCATCATCTCCAGCAGCCTCTCTACGTTACACTGCCCTTCGTTCTTACCTGCACTCGCCACGTGAGCAGCTATTACTCGCACACCCAAACGAAGGGGCAACTCCAAGAGTTTGGGGTCACCTAGGCAATTGTCCGTGCGGGAGAACGAATCCTCATGCCCCGTGTGCGTAAGCAACGGCAGATCAAGCTCCACCAGCTTCTCGTAGTACGGCACCAGTCGCTCGTCACTCGGATCGATGTTTTGGATATTGGGTAACCACTTCACCAATACAGCGCCATTCGCCTTCGACCACTCCAGCTCCTCCAGTGCATCTCCACGCAGTGGATGCACGCTCGCCGCGAACAGCAGATTTGGAAAATCCTTCACCACCTCCCCCACAAAGCGGTTCGGCACCCAAACCTCAATCGCTTCCAGATCTAGGCTTCCGTCATCTTTGTGAGGCGCGTCCATCGCGAGAATCACCGCAGACCTAACGTGCTCGGAATCCGAGATCGCCCGATCAATATCCTCCATAAGCGAGCGATCACCTCCAGCCATCAAGTTTTTCTCGCTGGTCCCAAAGATCCTCAGGTACACGCGAAACCGCCAGCTTCCACGCAGAGCCTCGGAGATCCGAGCTTCGCTACCGCCCGCTCCGATACCTGCCGTGTGGCAGTGCATGTCGACTACGCCCATCGGTAAACGCTCCGAAACCGGTCCGATCGGCCCCTTCCATAATAGTATTCGCAAAAGCAGGACAGCGCCCAAGATCGAAAGCAGCACAAAGAGGAGACCCATGAGTCCAACCAAGCCCGAAATCCCAAGCTGCTACAAGCCGTGAAACAGGGATGGCTTAGCCAAGAATCTGACGATCCGATTTTGTAGCGCCATTATACAGCTCCAAACTCGCCAAAAAGACAGCATTCATGCAAGCATCGCAGTCGTAAGTCCCACATGTGTGGGAATTCCCACTTACCTCGCTCATGTCCTCAGAAAAAAAATCAAAACTCCCTCTCATTCTACTCGCAGTCGCAGGTCTCGGCATCCTCGGCTTCTTTATTTTCAAGTCCTCCAGCGAGGATGAAGAAGAAAGCCGCGGCGAAAGAGCCGCCGCAGTAGCGGTTGCCCCTATCGAGCACAGGCCCATCGAGCTGCGACGCGTCTTCAGCGGAGCGCTTGAAGCCCATTCCAAATTTGTGGTCGCTCCCAAGGTAGCAGGGCGCGTGAAGGACATTCCTGTCGACATCTCCGACGTCGTCCAGCGCGGTGATACCGTTGTCATGCTGGACGCAGCTGAGTTCGACCAAGCTGTTCGCCAAGCTGAAGCCGATCTCGCCGTAGCCGAGGCCAACCTCGCCGAAGCCAAAAGCTCTCTCGAAATCACCCTTCGTGCCGACCTGCGAACCACTACCCTTCGCGAGCGAGGCATCGCTTCGGAAACCGAGTACGACAACGTGCAAGCAGAGCTCCTCGCCCGCCAAGCCCAAGTCAAAGTCGCCGAGGCCCAAGTCATCCGTGCCGAGTCTTCGCTCGAATCTGCCCGTATCCGCCTCAGTTACACAAGCATCACCGCCGATTGGTCGGGAGACGAAGATCGACGCGTGGTCGCTGAGCGCTACGTGGACGAAGGGGAAACCGTCTCCGCCAACGAGCCATTGCTCATGATCGTCGAGTTGGATCCCATCACCGCTGTGATTTACGTCACCGAGCGTGATTACGGCTCTCTCCAACCAGGCCAGGTCGCCCGCTTCAGTACCGACGCTTTCCCTAACACGGTCTTCGAGGGGCAAATCGACCGCATCTCGCCCATCTTCCGCGAAAACAGCCGCCAAGCTCGTGTCGAACTTTCCCTTTCCAACCCAGACCACTCGCTAAAGCCAGGCATGTTTGTTCGGGCAAACATCACGCTCGACCGCGTCGAGGAAGCCACCGTAATCCCCTACGCCGCCCTCGCTCGCAGAGGATCTGACACCGGGACTTTCATCGTCTCCGAAGACTCGAAAACGGTGCGCTGGCATAAGGTAAAAACCGGCATCCGCTCCGAAGACACAGTGCAGATCCTCGAGGCAGATCTCGACGGCCGCGTCGTCGTTCTAGGCCAACATCTGCTAGATGACGGATCTACTATCACCATCCCCGACGACTCAACTCTATCGATCGAGCTATGAGCCTTTCCGACCTTAGCGTCAAACGCCCCATCTTCACCACGATGGTGACCCTCATCGTGGTGGTCCTCGGCTCCGTTTCACTCGCTCGGCTGAAGATCGACCTCTTTCCGAGCATCGAGCTGCCCACCATTACCATCAGCACCAGCTACCCGGGAGCGAGTCCCGAGGTCATGGAAACCCTAGTCACCCAGATCATCGAGGAAATCGTTTCCACCGTGCCAGGCGTCGAGGAGGTCACCTCCCAATCTAGCGAGGGCCGCAGCCGCGTGCGCGTGAGATTCTCCTGGGGCACCGAAGTCAACGCCGCAGCGCTCGAACTCCAAGCAACCCTTGAGGACGAGCTCAACGAGTTGCCGGACAATATCGAGCGACCACGCGTATCCAAGTTCGACGTGGACTCCTTCCCTGTCGTTATACTCGGCGTCTCCGGCGACATCGACCCGGTCGAGCTGACCGATATCATCAACAACGAGATCCGTTTCCGCTTCTCCCGCGTGCCGGGAGTGGCCCAAGTCGACCTATGGGGCGGCTTCGATCGAGAGATTCGTGTGGAAATAGACCGCCAGCGCCTGCAAGCCCTCGGCATCCCCCTAAACCAGATCCTGCAAGCCATACGTGACTCCAACCTCGACCGTCCATCCGGATCCATCCAAGAGGGCCGCTACGAAGTCTCCCTCCGCGCCCCTGCCCAATTCCAAAACCTCGACCAAATCCGCAACACGGTAGTCGACACGCGAGAAGGCGCCACCGTCACCCTCGAACAAGTCGCAGTCATCAAGGATACTTACGAAAAGGAGACCCGCATCGTGCGCGTCAACGGCGTGCAAGGCATCCGAGTCGCTATCCGCAAGCAGGACAATGCGAACACCGTCGAGGTTTCCCAAGCCATCCTCGAGGAGATCGATCGCACAAACAAAGACTACCCGCTCATCAACATCGTGCCCGTCTCCAACTCGGGCAACTTCATCGAGCGTTCCATCCAAAACGTATCTCGCTCCGTCCTCTACGGTGGCGGTCTCGCCATCCTCGTACTGCTGTTCTTCCTGCGTGATTGGCGATCTACCCTCGTCATTTCGCTCGCCATCCCGATCTCCATCATAGCCACCTTCGCACTGCTCTACTTTGGGGGCTTCACGCTAAATATGATGTCACTCGGTGGACTTGCCCTGGGCGTCGGAATGATGGTCGACTCCTCCATTGTGGTGTTGGAAAACATTTTCCGACGGAGAGATGAGGAAGGAGAACAGCCAAGCGTCGCCGCGGCCAATGGAGCAAGAGAGGTGGCGACTGCCATCATCGCCTCCACCATCACCACACTCGTTATTTTCCTGCCCCTCATCTTTGTCCCCGGCGTCTCCGGGATACTCTTCCGCGAGTTGGCCTACACTGTGTCCTTCTCCCTAATCTGTTCGCTTGTCGTTTCGCTAAGCCTCGTGCCCATGCTTTCCGCCAGGATCCTGCGAGGGCAAATCTCGCTCGAGGAGCAAAAGAAAAGCCCTTTCCGCCGGCTCTCCGAAACCTCTGAGCGCTGGTTCCAAGCTCTAGAAGGCAGCTACAAGAAATTGCTCAACAAAGCCCTGCGCCATCGACGCTGGGTCCTAACCGGAGCAGGTTCCACCCTAGTGCTCAGCTTCTTTCTCTCCCCAATGATCAGCAGCGAATTCATGCCACCGAGCGACGAAGGGGAAGTAAACGTCTGGATGCGTGCCGAAAACTCGACGCGACTCGAGATCGTGAATAAACTGACCAGACGACTCGAGGAGATAGCCATACCAGCCGTGCCCGAAGCCGTATCGCATGTCACCGACGCCCGTGGCGACGGAGCGGGAATCAACTTCACTCTCGTGCCCGCCAGCCAGCGGGAGCGCTCCAACGAAGAAATCGCCGAGGACCTACGACTACTTCTCGAAGGGCAAATCCCCGGAGTAAGGGCAGGCTCATGGGCACCGCGAGGGCAAAACCTGCTTAACCGCCTCCTAGGCGGTGGTGGACAAGGTATCGAAGTAGAAGTCCGCGGCCCCGACATTCCCACTCTCGAAAAGCTAGCACTCGAAGCCAAAGAACGCATCGAGACTCTCGAAGGCGTTACCGACGTCGATACCAGCTTTGATGAGGGCACTCCCCGCCAAGAAATCACTATCGACCGCGACAAGGTTGCCGACCTCGGCCTCTCCGCTCGCGATGTTTCGGAAGTCTTGCAAACCGCCATCGCTGGATCACGAGCCGGAGATTACCGCACCTCCGGTAACTCTTATCGCATTCTCGTGCAAATGGCCGACGCCGAACAGCTCTCCATCGACGAAGTCCTCGACCTAACCCTGCGTACACCGTCGGGTGAACTCGTCGCGCTGCGTAACCTCGTCACTTCAGACTTCGGACGCGCTCCGGAGGAAATCGAGCGGCGCGACCAACAACGTCTCGTCACCCTCGACACAGAATTCGAGAAACGCGCCCTCGGCGACGTATCCGCGGAAATAGAGGCTATCCTCAACCAAATCCCTCGCCCAGCCAACTACTCCTTCCGCATCACCGGCTCTTGGGAGGAGCAGCAAAAAACCTTCAACGAACTCTTTATAGCCCTCGGCCTCGCCATCATGCTCGTCTACATGGTGCTCGCCTGCCAATACGAGTCCCTGCGCGACCCCACCATCGTTATGGTGGCCGTACCCATGGCAGCGATCGGCGTGATTATCACTCTCATCATCACAGATACCACCATGAATCTTCAGTCGGGCATCGGTTGCATCATGCTGGGTGGTATCGTGGTCAACAACGCTATCCTGCTCGTCGACCAAGCCAGCCAACTCCGACTGGAAGGCACCGGAGCTCGCGATGCGGTGGCCGAAGCTGGGCGGCGGCGACTCCGCCCTATCTTGATGACCACACTCACCACGGTGCTCGGACTCCTTCCACTAGCCCTCGGGATCGGCGAAGGGGCCGACGCCCAAGCACCGCTTGCTCGAGCAGTGATCGGTGGGCTCGTCGGCTCGACAGTCATCACCCTCCTCCTTACACCCGTCGTCTATTCCATTGTCCACAGCAAGCGCAGCAGCAGCGACGCTCAATGAAACCCACTCTCTCAATTCTCCTCGCAACCACCCTCCTCGGCGGTTGTGCCTCCGTATCTGAAACGCCCCCACTCGATCCAGCGACAATCATCGCCAAACCGGAAGATCGTAGCATCACTCCCTACTTTGAGTGGAATCCACGTCCGCTTTCCGTGGAAGGCGAGACGCTCACCCTCTCCATCGAAGACGCGATATTCACCGCCCTAGAACGAAATAGAGAACTGCGTATCCAAACACTGGAACCCGTCATTTCCGGAGCCTTCGAGCTCATCGAGCGTGGCCAATTCCAACCCGAACTCTACGGCGTCCTGCAAGCAGGAGAAGAAGAGGTTTCCGAAAATTCAAGAGCCACAGGCGAGCAATTCAGCGTCACGGGCCGCGACGCCAGAGGTGAGATCGGCATCCGCCAAAACCTAGCCTCCGGTACCGATATCGAAGTTTCCGTCGAGCAGGATCGCTCTATTTCCAATCGTACACCCGAGCAGCAAGAAGCCCGTCTCGGTCTTAGCGTCACTCAGTCTCTCCTTCGAGGCTTCGGCCCCGCAGTCAACCTCGCTTCCATCCGTCAGGCCAAACTGGATACGCTCGCTAGCCAATACGAGCTACGCGGCTACGTCGAAGCCTTCGTTGCGGAAGTCGAAAGCGCCTACTGGCAGTACGTGCTGGCACGCGAAGAAATCGCCATCTTCGATAGCTCTCTGGAACTCGCGCGGCGCGAACGAGACGAAATAGCCGGCCGCATCGAAGTAGGCTCCCTCTCCCAAACCGATGGCGCCCTTTCCCGGGGCGAAGTCGCTCGACGCGAGAGCGCCCTCATCGATGCAAACGCCTACCTCGACGCGCAACGTTTCCGCCTCGTCCGCCTCCTCAATGCAAACCTCGACGGCTCCCTCGACTTCCAAATCACGGCCAGCAGCGAGCCAGACGTTGACCACGAACCGCTGCACGAATTGGAGGAACGCATCGAACTCGCCCTGAACAAGCGCCCAGATCTCAACGAGGCCCGCCTCCGCCTCGCTCAAGACCGACTCGAGACCATCGTCACCAAAAACGGACTCCTACCGCGCCTAGAACTCTTCGTCACCCTCGGCAAGACCGGCTACGCAGACACGTTTGTGGACTCCTTCGAAAACATCCAGGATGACAGCTACGACGTCACCGCAGGCCTTCGCTTCAACCAATTCATCGGAAACTCCGCCAACCGAGGTCGCGACATCATCGCCCGGGCCAACCGAGAACAAGCCGCCGACGCCGTCCTGAACCACGAGCAAATCGTCCGACTCGACGTGCGCCTCGCCGCCAACGAGGTCGAACGCGCCCGCCAGCAAATCGAAGCCACCGCCCAAATCCGCATCCACCTCGAAGAAACGGTACAAGGCGAAGTCGAACGCCTCGAAGTAGGCTCCACCACCGCCCTGCAAGTCGCAGCCGCCCGGCGCGACCTCCTCGCCAGCCGTATCCAGGAAGTGGAAGCGCTCATCTCTTATCGACTCGCTCTCATAGATCTCTACCTCGCCGAAGGCAGCCTTCTCGAACGCCGCGGCATCTCGCTACCCTAACGTTCCTACTCTTCCTCTCAATCCCCAACCTCTCCACCTCATGCACCGCAAACTCTTCCAGTGCTCACGCTTAACCCTCCACGCTTCTCTCCTCCTACTACTCGCCTCCTGCTCTGCACCGCACGAATCCTTCGTCGAAGTCGTCGACCAAGAGGGTCGCTATGACTTCGTCAAGGAAGACGGCCAAACATTGCTTAGCTACCAGCACGCGATTTATCCCGCCCCGGAAGGTGAGGATCCCGCTTTCGCCCGCAGCGGATTTATCCACCCTGTGAATACCGTTGCCGGCCAGTTGCTGACCCGCATCCAGCCAGCCGACCACTATCACCACTACGGTATTTGGAATCCTTGGACACGCACCTCATTCCGCGGCGAGGAAGTCGACTTCTGGAATCTAAAGAAGAAGCAAGGCACTGTCCGCTTCTCTGGCCTCGAAAAGTTAAGCCAAGGTCCGAACTTTGCCGCGATCCGCGTCACACATGAACACGTCGTCTTTGACGAAGACGCCACAGAAACCATCGCCCTCGTCGAAAAGCAGGACATTCGCGTAAGCGCTTCCTCCCTGCCGAATGCCTACCTTCTCGACGTCGAGTCAGAATATAGCTGCGGCACCGAGGAACCACTCACTATCGTGGAGTATCGCTACGGAGGCATGGCATGGCGCGGGCCCGAGTCTTGGAACAGCGCCAACAGCACCCTACTCACTTCAGAAGGAACCGATCGCGAAACGACGGATGGGACACGCGCCCGCTGGGTTCTCAGCGAAGGCCCGCTCGAAGGCAAAAACGCCGGGATCGCCATCCTGTCACACCCGAGCAACTACAATAGTCCAACCCCGCTGCGCGTTTGGGCAAGAGACAACCATGATGGAGCCACCCTCATCAATCTCGCGCCCACCAAAACACAAGACTGGGTGCTCGAGCCAGGCCAAGCCTACACGCTCCGCTATCGAATGATCATTTATTCCGGCGAGATTTCTGCGGAAGCGATCGACTCGGAGTGGGACCGATTCGCCCAAGAGTCCTGAAAGACAGAGCGATAGGGTAAAAACCCAGACCGGAAGCCTTTCTTCGCTATCGACTTAGCTCTGCTAAGCCCTAGAACGAGAGACTAACTCTTGCTCTCGCCCTGCCGTAACCGATGAACTTCTTTCCGCGTGGAATCAAGGCCACCCGTTTTGTTGCCTGCCTGCTGATAAGCATGCTGGGTGTAAACGCCTTCACGCAGCCCATCGAACAAGACACCGTGGAAGCAGCCATGACCCTCCAGTTGCTCGGATTCACCGAGTGGCCGGATAAGGAACCCGCAGACGAATCCACTCCGAGAACCATCGGAATCATGAATTCGGAGCCGACATATGTGGCCTTTAAAGCCCTGCTGACCGATCCGCGTTTCGCGGGACGCTTCGCAATCGATCGGGTCGACTCGGGGACTCCGAATGAAGCTCTTTTCAGTTACGACGCCATATTCTTCAGCGACCCCGACCCTAGGGAAATTCCTCGAATCATCAAACGGCTCGAAAACCGTCCCATCGTTCTGATCGGCACGTTCGAAGACTTCCTAGAGCAAGGTGGTCTTGTTAACATCGTAAAGAAGCAGAAACGCCTCGGATTCGAAATCCATTTGGACAATTCCAACCGACGCGGCATAGAATACCGAGCCAAGCTGCTGAGGCTCGCAACACGGATCGTGCAAGAATGAGCTACACAGACCCAAGCACCAAAAGTCCGTTGTTCAACCGCTTCAATGGCTTATCCATACGAAAAAAGATAGTCGTATTGATATCCGCCGTAGCCGGATTCGTCACGCTCGTCTCCATGCTCGTCTCCTCCATAATCGAGCTGACCTCATTCCGCGTGCGCCTCCTCGAGGAGTATGAACGCACAGCCCGAATGACAGCGAGCAACTTGGAGACCTCCGTCAGCTTCCGAGACGAGTATGACGCCCACGATATGATAAAGGTGCTCTCGCAGAGAGAGCAAATCACCTGCGCCATCGTCTATCTTGTCGATGGGACCGCGCTCGCCAAGTTCCGTCGTGAAAACGCTGATACGCGAACAGACTTTCCGGCCGTATCCGAAACCACACGAATATCCGATGGCTATATAACCGTAAACCAACCCATCGCCCCAAGAGGAAACCTCGATGGATACCTCGTCTTCAAAGCAGAGGTCGGGGAACTCAACGACTTCGTCCTCGCCCGAATCGTCATATTCCTGACGATCAGTGTCACTTCTCTGGGGACTGCGATCATAATCGCAAAGCGGGTCGGAAAACACGTTTCACAACCCATTATCGAGCTTGCTGAAACAGCGGAGCGTATCACGAAGGATCACGACTTCTCTACGAGACAAGAGCGAATGAGCGATGACGAAACCGGTAAGCTGGTGGACGCTTTCAACGAAATGATGGCCGAGATCGAAGATCGCTCCGGAGCACTCATACAGGCTCGCGACAATGCGGAGGCATCCAGTCGGGCCAAGGACGACTTCCTTTCCGTGATCAGCCATGAGCTACGGACGCCTCTGAATCCAATCATCGGATACGTCGAGATCCTTCTGCGAAAATCCAAGGAAGCAGAGGACCGAAAGCAACTCGGACTCGTCCGCCAATACGCGGAACACCTCCAGAGCCTGATCGATCGAGTCATCGACTACAGCCGATTCGAGCGAGGAGCTGTCAGTCTCAGCTCGGAGCCAGTCGACTACCAGCAACTCTGCCAAAACGTGCTAAACCTCATGCAACAACAAGCAGAGGAAAAAGGCATCGCTCTATCCTGCCAGCATACCTATGCCGAAGAGTCGATCAAAGACAAAGCCACTTTGTCCACTGATCGGGTCAAACTTCAGCAAGTCCTCTTGAACCTGGTAGCTAACGCTCTCAAGTTCACTAAAGAAGGTAGCATCGAGATACGAACGCACCTAAGACTTTGCGAACAGCACGACGCCTGTCTACGTATCGAGGTTAAGGATACTGGAATCGGTATCGACGAGGTGGATCGCGAACGTGTCTTCCGTCCTTTTTCGCAAATCGACGTCAGTCTGACCCGCCAGTACAGTGGCATGGGGTTGGGGCTCGCGATCACTCAGAAAATAGTCCATTCCTTGGGGGGCAAGATCGACTTCGAAAGCCAGAAATCTGCTGGTTCCACATTTTGGCTGGAAATCCCAGTAAACTTTACGAACGAATTAGATCTCGGCTCTACAGAAAACGTGAGGCTCATGGAATCGCAAAATTCCAGCAAGGTACTTCTCGTAGACGACCAAATCGTAAATCTGGAGCTCGGAGAGTTCATGTTATCGAGCAGCGGACACGAAGTCGTCTGTGCCAGCAGCGGACAAGAGGCGATCAAGCTCGCCAGCGAACAAGGCTTCGACCTCATCATTCTCGACATAAAGATGCCGAAGATGAACGGCTACGAAACCGCCCGCGAACTCCGAAAACTCGAATCCGACGGTAAACGCACCCCCATTATCGCCATGACCGCTCACGTCACATCCCGCGGCAACGAAGAGTGCATCGAGGCAGGCATGGATGACTCGATGTCGAAGCCGTTCAACACTGAGCGCTTAAACGAAATCATCAGTAAGTGGCTCGTCTAGAGTGGGCTTGACCCACTTCTTCTGCAGTAGCAAGCAGCGGTTTCAGCTGAAACCGCTTCGATGGAAACCTTGGGTACTCGGGAGAGTTGAGTTCTTCGCCGCTACCCGTATTCTAGAAACGGATACCTGCTTTGAGCGTCAAACCGCGTCCTGGTCCTATGTTTCCGCGGTCCAACAGCAGACCGTTTATTGGATTGTTTGGGTAACGTATTTCCGTATCGAATACGTTGTTAATGTGAGCGTTCAGGTAGAGACCTTCCCAAACGTTGTCCCAACGAAGATTGAGATCTACGACGAAATAGCTACCAACCGCATCACCGAAGTAGCCATCCTTGAGAATGGGAGTCGCCTCTTCGTCAATATTGTAGAATGACAGCATGTCATCGACATAGCGTCCAAGCAAGGACGCCGATACGTCGTCGCGTTTGTACGAAACCTTAGCGTGCGCCAAAAGGTCTGGAGAATAGCTCAAACGTCCCTGTGGCGTTTCCATCGAATCCGACTCTTGCATCGTGAACCCAATCTCCGCTCGAAACTCGTCTGAAAAATCGCGGATAAGAAGGACTTCCAAGCCATTGGTTTCTACTCTTCCTCCTTTCAGAAGGTCTGTGTCAATCAATCCAGAAGGCTCAAAATCCAAGGCTTGTATTAACAGATTTCTGAGCGTGTTTCGAAAGATGCCCGCGCTGAAAATCAGCGATTCCGACGACCACGTGTAGTTCACCTCGCTCGTTCTGGAGCGTTCAGATTCAAAGCCCGGATCGTTAAAATTCGGGATCTTGGTGGCGTCGCCAATCATCAACTTAAGGACTTGGGACTCACTCGGCTGATAGATGAGGGAAGCGCGCGGCGTACCGTTTTCGAAGCCCCCCTTCGGCCCTCCCGGTAATGGTGTCCCGTCAAGTGGTTCATCCACGAATACAAACCGATCGTAGCCCAGCATCTTCTCGACGCGATAACCCGCCACCATCGTCCACGGTTTGCTCAACTGGTAGCTGACCTGACCGAACAAGGATCGAATATCGCGCTCGTCTATAACTACTGACTCATTGAAGAGACCCAAGTCAGGTATGTGCGTGCTTTCAAAAAAATTCTGCAGCCTCTGCAGGTTTACACCTCCCAGGAAGCGCAATTTATCGTTGGGGGTGTATGTGAGCAGCGATTCGAGCTCCCAATTGTCAAAGTCGCGAGTATTGACCCCTATAAAGCCTTCAAACAACGCATCGTAATCCTCTCTGCTAGAGAAAGAGTTATAGGTCAATCGGGTGTCGAGATTCACCAAATCGCCGAGAGGTGTCTCTATTCCCGCCACAATACGAGCATTGTCAGTCGAACGGAGATTGCCATCCGCCACAGCCGGAAACCCGGTGAACGTTTCGACGCCAGCTTGGTTTAGACTGTAATCGAAATAGAACCCCTTCCAAGCAGCGGACATCTGCAGGAACTCCGTACGCTGCTCAAGCCTTCCCTCGAGCGAAGTATTGCCAGGCTCCACTCCGAAAGCGGGCAACAACGCCGCTCGCGCAGGACTGGCCAAGTCCAAGAGGTCGTAGTCGTAGCCATCCGATTCAGAGTAACCGGCATTGAAAATAACATGATAGTCCTCGCCAAACACAGACCAACGACCCGCTGCTCGGGTCGTACCTCGAGCCCCGTAGGAAACACTCACCTGATCGTCGCTATACGAATCGTCCGTGATGATGTTGATCGCCCCGAAAAACGCCCCATTCCCGTAAATTACGCTGTTTGGGCCGCGAGAAATTTCAATGCGGTCGATCGACTCTACCGGTACCCCAAGACCTTCCATCGGAGTAGAGAAAAGGTCCTGGCGCATCTGAGGCACCCCATTGACCAAGATCGCTACACTACTGTTTTGAGACCGGCCATTCCAATAGCCGCGCACGCCAAAATTGCCGCTCACTCCGTTGTAGTTATCGATATTATAGAAGCCTGGAATGTTTTCAAAAACCTCCGTCAAAGATGCGTATCCGAAGGTTTCGATATCTTCCCGACCGACCAAGTAAACACTAGCCGGAGTGTCGCGAATCGCCTCCGGAACCTTGCCCGGTGTCGTGACTTCGACCGCCATAAGCTCGTCCAAAGAGAGCGAGGCTACATCGAGGCTATCACCGTTCAGAAACGGAACAGCTCCTAGCAAAGCCAAAGCAGAAAAGCGGGCTGATAGAAACTTGCTTTGGGAGTCAGGGGTCATTCGAGCGGCTAAACGAAAATAGTGAACGGTAAAAAGCAAACCCACATCGGAAACAAAGCCAATGCATTTTCGAGTAGCGGCGAAGATCCTGCGGGAGATGACTAGGTAACGTCTGAACTGCTACGAAAACTCCAGCTAACCGGAGGCAACCTTTTCGGCGTCGCCATGAACGAAAGCAGGGCTACTAGATAAAAATCCGAGCATCTTTAGATATAAACCCTGTTCGTAGGCCGTACGTTAGACAATACAAAAGAGTGGAACACTCGACAGCCGCCACTACGCCCTCTATTTAACGGTCTGAGCTTTCCAACCCGCCCAACCCAAAGCCCGTCATGTTACCCATCGTCCTAATCCACGGCTACTCCTCAGAAGGCGCCGACAACACCGCCGAAGACATCTACGGCGCCCTCCCCGTTAGTCTCCGAAAAGAATTCGGAGCCGAAACCCTCGACATCAACCTCTCCCGATGGATCTCCCTCAGCGATGGCGTCGCGCTCGACGATGTCAGCTTCGCTATGGACCGCGCCCTCTCGGCGCACGCCGATACCCTCACCGACGGCTTCCATGTCATAATCCACAGCACGGGCGCCCTCGTAGTGAGAAACTGGATCAAGTTGTTCAGCTCCAAGCCCTGCCCCATACAAAACCTCGTCCATCTCGCAGGTACCAATTTCGGCAGCGGCCTAGCCCACATTGGACGCGGCCAAATGGCACGCTGGGCACGCTTCTTCCAGGGCACCGGGCGAGGCATAAGAGTCCTCGATGAGCTCGAATTCGGAGCCACCAAGACAATCGACCTTCATAGACACTTCACCGAGGCGGGCAGCGATATGTACCACGACTACCAGGTCCAAGAGTTTTGCATCATCGGCTCCCAAACCCTCGCGCCCATGCGGCACATCCCCATCCGCTACATCAAAGAGGATTCGTCCGACAACACCGTCCGCACCTCCGCGAGCAACCTCAACTATAATTTCCTTAGCGTCGCCCCCACTGACGACGCCTTTACTCTCAGCGTAGATCAGCTGAAATCTCTCATCGAAATGAGGCAGGAGGACGAAATCCTCGACACCAGCGATATCTACCAGTTCGACCTCAGCGACATCGCTTCCGAACGCCAAACCGTTCCCTTCGCCATCGCTTACGAAACCGCCCACTTCGGCGATAAGATCGGCATCGTCACCGGCTCCGAAAACCGCCAGCAAATCGTGCCGCTGGTCAAACGAGCTATCGCTACTCCGTATTCAGAAACGAATTACGCATCTGTTGTAGTTGCATTCGAAGTTGAGCGCCAGAAGACATTCAACCGTGCTGCAAAACTGCGTTCCAGTGCTATGGAGTGGAACAAGCAATGCCAATACGAAGGCCACGCCCAGCTGATCTTTCGCCTGCGCGACCAGTTCGGCACCCCCGTGAGTGATTTCGATATCACCATCAAATCGACCCCTGTGAATACCTCGAAAAACAAGCTGGAGCAAATGATCGAGGACAAGCACCTCAACAAAAAGACCAAAGGCATCATCACATTCTATCTGCGCACCCAGAGCTTCAACAAACGCTCCAAGAAGTGGACGGAGCTCCTGGACAACGTTACCACCGTGCACCTCGAAATTACCGCCCACGAGGATGAGTCCGACGATATAGCTTTCGCTCCGCTGAGCATCAAGCTCACCCCCTCGAAAATCCAAAGTCTCATCCAAAGCTTCCGCACCACCATCATCGACGTCACCCTCCTCCGCCTTCCCACCACGAAGGTATTCGAACTTAGCAAATAGTAGCGGATTTCGAACTGCACCACCTTAGCAGCGAAACCTCCCGCAAAGAGCATGGGTGACTCGAACCGGAGCGGCGGATCATCCGATCCGATTTCGATCCAGCCAAAATACGCATTCTCTTTATGTATCGGCTCGCGGGGACGGACACCATTTTCGGGCATTGCAAAGTGCATTCCAATCGGCTCCGTCCACGTTTTTAAACTCTTCACCAAAACTGGAAGGCCTGGCGATCGATCAAAATCGCACACAAATTGGTCCAAATCGGAAAAAAGCCTAGCAGCACCATCGTATGTAGACGTAGGGGAACCGGATATGGCTCGCTCCAAGCATAGCCCTTCGCCACAACAATTGAATCCAACTCAATCGCTCAGCTAGTGGCACATATTATGATCGTAGCTGACAAACCGTATCGGCTCTGCTGCAGAACCCTAAGTCAAAGTGAACTCGCAAAAGACAAAATTCAACGTATACAACGGCGCCTTCCTGCTCGTCCTCACGAGCAGTCTGTTCAGCCTGAATTACGAAGGATTCGAGAGATACAGATCGCAAGCTGAGGAATACCTTGGGATTCCAACTGAATATATTTGGGTCCCAAGTGCCTTACTCATCGTGTTCCTTTACATCTGCTTAATGATTAGGATCTACTCGAAGTTCCTCGCACCCATCCGATCAATCGCAGACGACTGCGCAACGGGCGGATTGCAAGATGATAGCAACTACAACCAAAACCGGGAAACACGGATCATTTCAAGTTTTATTCAACGCAATCAAGAGGCAGCAGGTATTAGCAAAGAAGAAGCTACCCTCGCTGCACGCGAACTCAGCGATGTCCGAAGAGAACGCAATAAAGCCCTCAAAGAACTGAGCGGGCTACAAATGCTCGTAGAGAGTCACGCAAGAGTCAGGGAGCGCTTGGAAAATGAAAGCACGAAGCTGAGAAGGGAGAATCGGATGCTCGGCAAAAAGCTAGGTACTCTCGCGGATTCGTCTGAAACCTTACGCTCGCGCTAGCAACCGAGCAATGACAGGCATCTGTGTACGCTGCCTCCTACGCCTCCGTTGACTATCCGGACGTAACCTTGGACTTGGGCTGGTATCGTTTTTGCTTTACCTGCTTCTTCTATGGTCTAGCAAGACGCAGACTCCTGAACAATCCGACAAGCCCTTGATCGTGAAAGAATCCAAGTATATCCTAAACCAACGTATCGCACTTAGCTTTTTCCTTCAGGCCGCTATCGTCACGCTAATCGCGCTGCCAGAGCTAGACCCTTATAGAGCCCAGTTAAGCGAGCTTTCCACGCTGCCTGAAAAATACTTCTGGATTCCTTTGTTGATCCTAATGCTCCTGTTACAAATGCCTATCTTGAGCGGAATCGGCACAAAAGTGGTCGACCCGCTGGAAGAATTGGTAAACCAGACGAAGCTTGGGGCCAATTCGATCGCTTTCAAAAAGAAGAGCCAAAACTCCGAGGAGGACCACCTTAAGCATTTCATCGAAAGCCAAGCATTACGTGCGATCGATCTCGAAGCGGAAGTGAACCGACTCGAAGGAGAGATAGAGCGTATCAACCAAGTGGCAGAGACTCCTCCCGAAGAAATAGACGAGATGAGGGAGAAGATTGCAAAAGCAGATCAGACCAAAGCGGCCCTCCAAAATACTATTGCCGAGGAAAAATCAAAGACTGAGGAGCAGGAAAAGAGAGGCAACGAATTGCGTCGCCAACTAAAGGCTACAAAACTCGAACTCGAAACGGTGCTATTCAACCAAAGACGTTCGAGGATGGAACCAGCTGAACTCGAGAGCGAAGTCTTACCGAGCGAAAGCGTGCAACCTACCGAGTTTGATGAGACTCTGCCGACGAGCTTGGTAGAAAAGCTACTGACTCCACTGAACCTAATCCACAACTTATCTTGGCGGTTAGCAAAGGCATGGGCAGAAACTCCCCCTGCTCAGATCAGAGAAGGCTTGGAAGAAATCAGCATGCAATCCGAGAATCAAATCGCTCTACTGAAGCAACATAGAGCAAAGGTAATCGAGGAATAAGCCACCTTGATTGGGGCGCAAACTGCCGAACGCAACCAGATGCAATAGACAATACGACTCGAAAATTTGCTTGCCTGTTACAATTTTGAGCCACCGGAAGCCGACTTGACACAAGTCGGCTTTTCTATGCCGCTTTCGCTCTAGATATCACTATCCTTCCGCTCCGGAACCCGAAACCCAACACCCGGAACCAAAATAATGCCGTTTACCACCCTCCTAACCCACCCGGGCTCCGCCCATAAGGACGACCTGCTCGCATGCTGTGTCCTTCTCGCCAAGAACCCAGTCGCAATCGAGAGACGCGAACCAACGCCCGAAGACCTCGCCGACCCCAGCGTCGCCGTCGTTGACGTCGGTGACTACCATCAACCTGAGCTGGGGAATTTCGACCACCACCAATTTCCTCGCGACACTCCGCCCACTTGTGCCCTCTCGCTCGTGCTTCAGCGCTACGGTCTCTACGAAGACGCCATGGCCTTTTGCGAATGGCTCGAGCCCGCCGAGTGGTTCGACTGTCGTGGCCCCAACCACACCGCCAAATGGTTGGGTGTCGAACGCGATGTCATCGGCAAGCTGAACTCCCCCATTGACATGACCCTCTTGCGTCGCTTCGCGGCTAACACCGTGCATATGCCGGGTGAGCCCATCTGGGAAATGATGAAGCTCGTCGGTGAAGACCTCATCGAATACCTCACTACCACTCGCCAACGCATCGAAGAAATCGCCGTCAACCACGAACTCTGGAACCTTGGCGGTCTCCAATTTCTCTTCATCCCTCGCACCGACCCTCCAAGCGAGGATCCTTCCGCAGGTCTCGGCCATTTCCTGCGCGAAAAAGGGCTCGACCAAAGCGTGGCCGGAACCATCTACCCCGATCGCCGTAATACCGGCTACGGCATTTCCCGCTACAACGACCATCCTTCACTCGACTATACACAGATAGAAAACGAGCCTGACGTGCATTTCGCCCATAAAAGCGGCTTCGTTGCCAAGACCACCGCCACCGAAATCGACCGCCTCCAGCAACTCGCCACCCAAGGCATCATAAGTTGATACGATGGACGGACGGCTTCCAGGACGGACGCCGACTCACTTCGCCAAGAGCCATCAAAAATCCACTTTTCCGAACAAAAACCAAAAAAGTCTGAACACTTTGCGTTCTGATTCGTCTCTCCTAGTAGATCATCGCTTAGCGAGATCTATTTGGGGTAACAAAGAAAACAAGTGGCGGATCGCTTAGGGGTAGGCGATCCGCCTTTTCTTTGCCCAAGTGGCAAGAGCGGTCTCCTTCTTGAGGAATTGAGCAATCGGCCTTGGAGAGACGCTAAACCAACACCGGTGCGGGCTTGCCTTCCGGGACAGTCAAAATCTCCGGACCATTTTCGCCCACCAATACCGTGTGTTCGAAGTGGGCGCTAGGGCTGCCGTCCGCGCTCAGCGCCGTCCAGCCATCGTCGCCCATGGCGATATTGTGCTTGCCGAGATTTACCATCGGCTCGATGCAGAGCACCATCCCACGCTTCAGGCGCTGATAGTCGGCCGGACGACCGAAATTTGGAATCTGCGGCTCCTCGTGCAAAGTCCTGCCCACGCCATGACCCACGAAATCACGGATCACGCTAAAACCCGCTCGCTCAACCTTTTTCTGAACGGCGTTTGAAATTTTCCCGACCTTGTTGCCCGCGACCGCGTTCTTGATGCCATCGTACATGGACTCCTCGGTCACGTCGAGCAGACGCTGCAGCTCTGGGTCTACAGTCCCCACCGGAATGGTACGGCAATTGTCACCGATAAAGCCATTGTAGCGGGTGCAAACGTCGACGCTAATCACGTCGCCCTCCTTCAGCACACGCTCGAGAGTGCCAATGCCGTGAACCACTTCGTCATTTACGGAAAGGCATGTCCAAGAAGGAAATACGCGCGTTCCTACTTTATACTGATAGCAGGCGCTCTCGCATCCGATCTCCTCCATAAAGCGGCGACCCGCTTGGTCCAGATCGTAAGTGTTCATGCCTGGCACCACCAGGGCGCACATGCGATCCAGCACGGTGGCGGCGGCTTGGGCGGCTTCCTTGATGGCTTTGTATTGGTCTTCGTTACGTACGATCATGGCTCAGTTACCAAAAGTTTGTTCTGCAATAGATTATCGGTTTCAAGCGCAAAACCTTTTCCGCCCAGTCTAGAGGGACCGCTGCCACGCTGTCCGCACTGCAGGTACGTAGCCATCCAGTCAGAGCCTGTATCCCCTTCTACCCGAGCTCCAACTCCTCATCAGCCCCTTCCACCACGTCCCGAGGAAGTGCTTTCTTTGCCTTCGCCCCCAAGTCCTTCAAGCGCTGAACTTGGTTCACCAAATTGCCGCGCCCCGTGGAGAGCTTGTTCATCGCGGCGTCGTAGGCGTCCTGGCTACGTGAAATCTGCTCGCCAATCTTCTGCATGTCTTCGAAGAAGCCTACGAACTTGTCGTAGAGCAGCCCGCTTTTCTCCGCGATGTCGATCGCGTTGCGAGTCTGCTTCTCCTGTCTCCAAATATTGGCGACAGTACGCAAAGTAGCCAGCAAGGTCGACGGAGTCACGATCACCACGTTCTGGCGAAACGCGTAGTCGAAGAGCGTATCATCCGCCTGAATAGCCATCACGAAGGCCGGCTCCACTGGAATAAACATCAGGGTGAAGTCGGGCGACTGGATTTCATAGAGGGCATCGTAGCGCTTCTTGCTCAGCTCCAGCACATGGTTCTTCACGCTCTGAAGGTGTTCCTTGAGAGCCACCTCCCGGAGCGCAACGTCATCCTCGTTTACGCAGCGCTCGTAGGCGATCAAGCTCACCTTCGCGTCGATCACCAAGTGCTTTCCTTCCGGCAAGTTGATGAGTACGTCCGGCTGCTGCCGCCTGCCTTCCTCTGAGGTAAAGCTTGCTTGCGTGCGATACTCTCGCCCCTCCACCAGTCCTGATTTTTCCAATACAGTAGCCAGCACCAGCTCTCCCCAGTTTCCCTGGGTCTTGGCTTGGCCCTTGAGAGCCGTCGTTAAATTTCTAGCCTCCGTACTCATCAGCTGGTTGAGCTCTCCCAAATGCTTCAGCTGCGCCACCAATTCCGCCCGATCCTTAACGCTCTGGTCGTGAGTGGTCTCCACCCGAGACCGAAAATCGGTGATCTTCTCCGCCAGTGGCACCAAAAGCTTGTCGAGGCTTTCCTTGTTGCGGGCCACGAACTTTTCCGAATTCGCGTCCAGCACGCGAGTCGCCAAGGTTTCGAACTCAGCCGTCAACTTCTTCTGCAATTCAGCGACCTCCTTCCTCTGCTCCTCGATACGGGTATCCATCGACTGTATACGCTGGTCTGCACCAGCGAGCTTCATATTCAGTCCAGTGTTCGCCTCACGTAGCTGAGCGATATCGCTCTTCGCCTCCGAAAGCGCAGCCTCACTCGAGCGGGAGCGTTCCTCCAGTTTAGCGTTCTCTTGAGCCGCCACTGCCAGACGGCCTTCCAGCTCCGCTCGCTCTTCCTCCGGTAAACCCTTCGGCGTGCGCAACCGGTAAGCTTGGATAAACCAAGCTGCCGCAAATCCCGCCACTAGAGCGATGAGCCAAGCCCACTCCTCGATCACGGAGCGGCCTCCAATTCCACACTTATCTTGCGGGCCGCCTCGAACCCGAGCTGACGCTTCGCCCCGTCGCTAAATTCTAGGGAAACCACACCCGCCTGGGCGTCTCGATTCGATACCAGGAGCCCTTGTCCGGGCGTGAGAGCATTGCTCTCTAAGTACCTGAGAAAACTATCTTCCTGATCCTCAATGCGTCCAACCACCACGCGCTGTCCCTGCTGGCAGTCCACCAGAGGCAACAAATCGCGCTCCGCAATTGCCCCGCTCTTGTCGGGAATCGGGTCCCCGTGAGGGTCTAGCTCGGGATGACCCAGCAGGACGTCGATACGCTCCAAAACGCGGTCTGAAATCACGTGCTCCAAAGCTTCCGCCTCGTCGTGGATCTCATGCCAATCCATCCCCAGCACCTTCACTAGGAAAAGTTCGATCATTCGGTGGCGACGCAGCACCAGCAAAGCTAGCTCTTTGCCTTCAGCCGTCAGCTGTACGCCTACTCGCGGGGTGTATCCAACAAGACCGGTCTTGGCTAAGGACTTCACCATGGTCGTCGCCGTGCCGGGAGTCACCTCTAAGGAAGTCGCAAGGTCGCCCATGCTGACATTTCCCCCTTCACCCTGCTCGAATTGCAGCGTGTAGATGTTCTTGATGTAATTTTCTACCGTACTGGTGGCCATAATCTAAATTCCTCGCCCGCTCGAGAAAATGGTAGACCAGGTTCTTCGAAGGCAGCTCTCGCGAACCCTTCCCCAAAGAACCCGCAACCAAGGAGCATTGGGGCAGTTTCAGCCCTCTATCGGTGACCCATCCCCCTCCGATTGCAAAGCATTTTGTAGCAGCCCACTCGTCCGAAAGACCCGTAAAACAACTGTTAATCCAAGGGTGAACAGAACTTATCTCGGTAGAGTAATTCACTCACGACAGCGGCGTCCGATATCCCAGAGGAACAGCAGTCAATGAGCAGCCAATACAAAGTCCATATTGTCGAAGACGACAAAACCACCCGCCGCCTCCTCGAAAACGTTACAGGCATGTTGGGCTACGACATCAAGTCCTACGAAAACGGACAACAAGCGTGGGATTCCTTCCGGATCGAGCGCCCACAAATCGTCATAAGCGACTGGATGCTGCCAGAGATGGACGGACTCGAACTCTGCCGTATGCTCCGCGAGAGCATGACGGACAGCTACACCTACTTCGTCCTAATCTCCGCCCAGAAACGCTCCCGCCCCAACCTCGAAGCCGCCATCAACGCCGGCGTCGACGACTTCCTCAAAAAGCCGATCGGGTCCGACGAGATCTGGAACCGACTCCGCGTCGCCGAGCGTATTCTTAACTTCAACAATCAAGTCAAACGCCTCGAAAGCCTGATTCCCATTTGCTGCTACTGCAAAAAAGTCCGCAACGACGGAGACCTGTGGGAACAGATCGAACAGTACGTCAACGAACGTACCGGCGCCGACTTCACCCACTCCATCTGCCCAAGCTGCATGGACACCCACGTCCGACCACAGATGGAGTCCTACAAGCAGTCCCTCAAGGACAAGGCTCGCTCCATCGCAGACTAAGCGACATACCGCTCTCAGTCGGGCCGGCTTCCACGCCGTCCGCGCTGCAAGATTCAACAACTACTGAGGTTCAATCCGCGCGCAGCCTCAGGCTATGATCCATGCACCGGGAACCCGGCCCCGTCGCGACTTACCCCAGCCAGAAAGGCCGAGAAGCTAAGATCCGGAATCTAACTCCACCCAAGTCGCCCCCCAGCCGCCGCCGGTCTGGTCGCACAGAGAGAAGCTTTTCACGCAAGCGATCTTGCGCAGCTGACCGTGCACCAGCTCCCGCAACGCTCCGGTCCCCTTTCCATGAATCACCCGCACCCGAGTGATCCCCTTCTCCAAGCAAAGTTCAAAGTAGTCTGGAAGCAGCTCTTTCACCTCTTTCGGTCGAAAGGTATGCAAGTCCAATTCGTCAGATATCGGGAATTCAATCGGCTCGTCTTCCATTATTTTCGTAAAACAACGCTTTTCTCGCCCTAAATCGATTAAAACCGCTAGACTACCGGTCGAATTACCAAGTAGGAAAGGAGGCAACTCCCCGCCCGACCCACACATGTACCGACTCGGCCACAGACTTACTACCACTCTCTGCTTCCTAGCATGCCTAGGAATCGCTCTTCACTCATCCGCACAAGATAGCACCGAGAACGACGACGAACTCATCCCACCGGTCGCCATCTACAAGATCGACCCTACCCATCCTGCCGAGCTCTACAGCCGTGGCGTCGAGGGAGAAGCCATCATCATCGCCTCCGTAGACGTCTTCGGCAGTGTCGTCGACCCAGTCGTCGACCGAGCCAGCCACGACGAGTTTGGCCTCGCCGCTCTGCTCGCCGCCTCTGAGTGGATTTTCGAGCCCGCCACCAAAAACGGAGTTCCCCAAGCCGTCCGTGTAAAGATCCCCTTCAGCTTTAAGATCGCCTTCGAGCACAAGCTAAACGTTGAAATGGGCCGGGAGGTTTTCCGAGAGCTCGACCTCCCCGTGACCCCTTCATTCGAGCTCGACCAAGCCCCGATGCCAAAATTCGTCCCAGCCTTCGACGAATTCTACCCAGAAGATTTCATCAACACCGGTAAGAGCGCTGCCGTCAGCGTCGAGTTCATCGTCAATCCGGACGGCAACGTCATCAACCCCCGCATCGTATCCATCTCTACCCCCGGATTCGAAGAAGCCGCCTTGCGAGCCATAGCCCACATTCAGTATCAAACCATCCGAGTCGAAGGACAACCCGTCTACGTCTCGATCATGATGCCGATACAATTCTCCCCTTAGGCGAGTCCGCCGAGCGGACCGCACTACCCTTCACGGACTCGGAGTCTTGGACAAGCACTCCGAACTTCAAGGGTCAGTGCGAATGCGATAGGCCACCAGCAACGCCGATTGGGCAAGGAATAAGCAATGCTCAAGACCGGACTATCGCTGGCACCGACTCCAGCCTACGAAGCGTTACCCAAGGTGCGGTGGAAGCGACGCAGCAATAGGGCAGCCCACATTCGAAATTGGATACAGAAACAGGCGAAAGATGAACTCCTACCTGAAACTTACTCTTCGCATCCGCAACGCCGATCACCGGTTATATCTTGGCACTCACCTTCGCTCTCTACACCTATTTTTCCATCGGCCACTGGCATTATTACGCCCACCCAAACCCGAAGGAACTGAAAATGCCAGTTTACTACGGCATCGTGACTTGGGCACGCTCATCACATTCCTCTCTTTTCTTGGTTTCCCTCTACTGTTTTTCGCATCGGCAGTTTTTGATTGGGACCGAAACACGGACAAAAAGAAGACGCTCCTTCTAAGATCAGTATACATCTTTCTCCTCGGTGTCACAATCTGGGTCGTCGTTGGTCAGTTTAAGAGTTCGGCAAGTTGGATATTCGACTAGTATAAGCCAGCCACACCAGACATCTCACGCAACTTCGGCCAGCGCTTTGCGATAACGGTCTCATATATACCTCCCCATCGAAGAGGACTCTAAAAATGCTCCACTCCTTCAAACTCTCAGGGATTGTACTCGTGATCCTACTTTCTGGTTGTGGCAAGGTGGGCGAGGAAAATTGGTTCTCAGTAAAAAACATCGACGAGAGTACGTGGATAATCGCCGAACCTCAAAGCTCTCAAACCAACGTCAGACAAACCCATCACGCTTATCGTCTCTCACTTTCACTTTGATCACACCCAAAATCTAAAGGAATTTGATCACATCGCGTTTCCGGACCTTGGTCCACTTCGAGCCAAAACATACAAAGATGGGTCTTACAGTTTCTCCGATTCGGAACGCTTCTTCGGCGAGCAACCTCGGGAAGTAAAAGTCGACGAATGGATTCCGGTAGGAAGAAGCATTGATCTCGGTGGCCGATCATTTGAGCTACTCAGCGTACCAGGGCATTCAAACGAATCAGTCGCGATAATCGACAGGAAACGTAGACTAGCCTTTCTAGGTGACCTCGTTTACAATGGTCCCCTATTCGTTTTCGACGAAAAAGACATTCCTAAATATCTCTCCAATCTGGAGATAATAATAAACGACCTTGGCGAAGAGTACCGATTTTACGGAGCTCACGGAGTGCCATTGGTAGAGTTCGATACCATCGTGGAATTTCGCGACCTCTTTGCACAAGTCGTTAGAGGTGATTCCTACGAGATCTCTTCAACAAGGGTCTTCAATCGGAAAGCAATCGTATACACATCTTCGACCAGCGACGTAAAAGTTTACAAGATAGATTAGATTCAGATTTCTCACCAATCCCGTTCCATCGGAACCACCTTTACAAATAGATAACGAGCAGGTTTAAAGGGAAGTACCAGATAATACTTCAAGATCATAATAGACTTACCCATAACCTGTCCGAAATACTAATTCCTAGAGAAGTAATAAATAATATAAATCGAAATAAACAACCTACCGAGAGAGAAATCAACACTAACAAAATAGTATGCCAGTAATCACTACACTCGCCTTTTTGGGCCGCACCGAGGAAGCCCTTGATTTCTATGCGAAGGCAATGAACGCTGAGACGATCTTCCTCATGCGCTTTCGCGAAAGCCCAGATCAAGCGCACACACAAGAAGGTATGGGCGACCTGATATTCCACGCTACCTTTCGGATCGAAGAAACTGTCTTTATGGCAAGTGACGTTGGATTCAGCAAGGATGGGGCAACCGGAGAGTTCAACGGTTTTTCCTTAGCCCTGAGATTGAGCTCCATCGAACGGGCAATGCAGATATTCAAGGCCCTTAGCCAAGAGGGCCAAGTAGTGATTCCTCTAGAGAAATCGAAGTTTACGTCCTGGTATGGTATCGTTGTCGATCCATTCGGAATTTCCTGGAAAATCAACGTTGATGAAAATGAATAACAACAGACCTCTACCCGCACAACTGTAGCATCGCTCTGCCAACACCACTTCGTAGAGTTCGATATTCGGTTAAGATCATGAAGAACCATATACCGTTACTCGTAATCGCGTTTATAGGCCTTCTGCTCTACACCTTGTCGATCGAAAAGATGCTAAGACGATCACTGGACTCCTTCCTATTACTCGTTCACGAAACATTCCCAAGAACTGATGGTAGGCATACTCGACGACGCCTACCGCAATACTCAAGAAGTAGAAGAACTTAACGGACTTGAATTCGAATGGTTCGAAAGAAGCACAGGTGGCAGAGGTGGTTGACATCATAGAAGCTACGAGCTGACTTTTAATCGAGAAATCGAAGAAAAAGAGGTAGAACTCCTCATGTCCTGCGTTTACAACTACAAGGGTTACACTCCAAAAGATCAGGTGGATGACCAGTATTTTCCGTTTATATACGAAACCAATTCATGCGTATTGTCTGAAAGCATCGAGGTGAAGCAGCACGACTCCGACAAGAGAAAGCTCACCATAAGATACAAAGCAGAACTGGATCAGAAGTGACTCTGCATCAGACGGATTTCCCTTTCGACAGCTGGCCTTAATGCTCGATAGCGAGCAGACTTCCTCGACGATCTGCTTAACAATCACTCCAGTCTATGATAGGAGAAGTAGAGGATTCGCCAGGGTTTGGCTTTGCAAATTGCTCAGTGAACTTGTGGAAATGGGCTGCCGAGGACGCACTTGCAAAAAGGCTTGCCGCTGACGACAATCGGCGGGGTTAGACCAGCCTTTAGAATTCACTGCCTTGCCATCCTACACCTCAGGTGCCGCAAAAGGTTTGGTGCACCACTTCCTCGGGCAGCGGCCGAGCTTCTAGATCACGATTGGCCGGATCATCTACAAACGGAGTAGCTAGTGCATTCACAAGCCGATGAAAGACAGAGTAGTCGCTTCTGTATGCAGCTTGTATCGCTTGTTCGACTCGATGGTTCCGAGGAGTCAGAATCGGATTTGCGCGCTGCATGGCCTGCAGGCCCTCGGTGGACACATCCATGGCGGACCACTTGGAAAACCACTCTCCAAATGTATCGCGGTTTTTGAAAAGGTCTTCGAGTTCGGCTGTGGAAGCCCCCCCAGCACTACGCGTGAGATGGCGAAAGAATAGAGTGAAGTCGACTTCCTGCGAAGCGAGCAACTGGAGCGTCTCTTGTATCAGCTCTTTAGATACGACTTCAGAGGATCCCAGCTTTGATTTGAACCGTGCGACATACTGGTCAGCGAAACGATCTGTAAACTCATTTAAAACGGCCTCCGCCTTGCGACTAGAATCCTCCGGCTTTTCATCAATGACTGGCAACAACGCTTCCGCCAATCTCGTCAGGTTCCAGAAGGCGATGTTTCCTTGGTTACCCCAAGCATAGCGAGCGTTGCGATCGATCGAGCTGAAAACGCACTCCGGATGAAATACTTCCATAAAGGCACAGGGGCCGTAGTCGATCGTCTCTCCCGATACCGCCATGTTGTCTGTGTTCATGACGCCATGGATAAAGCCCAGAGACATCCATTGGGCCACCAGCGAGGCCTGTCTCTCGACCACGTTTCTGAGCAGGGCAAGGTAGGGATCCTCTGCCTGCAGGGCTTCCGGATAGTGACGCTTGATCACGAAATCGGCCAAAGAGCGGATCGCATCCACGTCGCCCCTCGACTGAAAATACTGAAACGTCCCCACCCGCACGTGGCTGGAAGCCACCCGAGTGAAAACGCCTCCTGGCACCTCACCTTCCTGCCGATAAACCGTCTCCCCAGTGGCCACCGCCGCTAGAGCCCGCGTCGTCGGAACGCCTAAAGCCGCCATCGCTTCACTTAAAATGTACTCGCGAATGACCGGCCCTAGAGCCGACTTTCCATCGCCTGCCCGCGAAAAAGCGGTTCGCCCAGATCCCTTGAGCTGCAGATCGTAACGCTTGCCATTACCCGATACGACCTCGCCCAGCAGGATGGCGCGCCCGTCGCCCAGCTGCGGCACAAAGTGTCCGAACTGATGCCCAGCGTACGCTTGGGCGATCGGCTCCGATCCTTCCGCGATCGCATTGCCTGCAAGGACCGAAAGCCCTTCGTCTGACTCCAACCATTCCGCGTCGATACCGAGCTCTCCAGCGAGCTCTCGATTCACTCGAATCAATTCCGGAGCCGGCACCTTGGCAGGAAGCTGCGGCTTGAAGAAACGCTCTGGGAGGCGGGCGTAGGTGTTGTCGAAAGAGATGTTCATAGTCCTTATCTAAAAGGACGAGCAAAGCCGCGACAGTGTCGAACGGAAAAGTGCAGCATTCCCCTGCGGCAATCGTTAATTGGATCTCTCAACCTGAATCAGAGGCGAATCGCTTAAAGCCACCTCTGTAAGGGCGGAACCACGAAATTCCCATGGTAATCCTCACCGTGTCCGGTTGCACACAAACACCAATCATCGTCATCGGTTAATCCTATAGACTTTACCCAGCTAAAATGCTTTGTCGCGGCGGCCCGGGAGCAGAGCTTCACTCGAGCCGCCAAAGCTTGCCATCTCAGCCAACCTTCTCTCAGCTACCGAATCTCTAAAGTGGAGGAAGAGCTGGGCGAAGTGCTCTTCATCATAGAACCCAAGGGGCGTGGAATTGAGCGAATCAGGTAAACTGTTGCTGGAAGGGGCCCACCGGCTCCTAGATGAACGCGAGAATACCGTATCCACCTTTCGAATGCGCGGCGAGTTGATGGTTGGGAACATGACGTTTAACATCATCCCCACCATAGCTCCCCACCTCTTACCGCCGCCCGCCTAAAAACGAATCCAATACCAACATGATCGGAGATAGTGAAAAGCAGCGTCTCGCAGAGGACGCGACAAGGGAAAAGAACTGGAAACGCTGGGGGCCCTACCTCTCAGAGCGTCAGTGGGGCACCGTGCGCGAAGACTATTCGGCCGACGGCCAGGCATGGCGGCATTTCCCCTTCGAGGACGCCCACCTGCGAGCGTTCCGTTGGGGAGAGGACGGTCTAGCCGGTTTCTGCGATCGAGAAGGTCGACTCTGTTTGGCGCCTGCCTTCTGGAACGGCAAGGACCCGATCATCAAGGAGCGCCTGTTCGGTCTCAACGGAGAGCAGGGAAACCACGGCGAGGACTGCAAAGAGCTCTACTACTACCTAGACTCCACGCCGACTCACACGTATTCGAAAGCTCTATACAAGTACCCGCAAACTGAATTCCCATACGAGCAGCTTCGCCAAGAGAACGCCAAGCGCGGGCTCAACGATCCGGAGTTCGAGTTGAGCGATACAGACGCGTTTGCCGAAAACCGTTACTTTGATATCGAGATCGAATACGCCAAAGCGGGCCAAAACGACCTGCTGATGCGACTGACCATCAACAACCGCGGGGACGAGAATGCTCCTCTTACCGTTCTGCCCAAGCTTTGGTTTCGCAACACATGGATTTGGGGTTGCGAGCACGAGGGCTGCTCCCTCAAACCACAAATAAGTTTTAGCAGCGCCAACACTCTCCAACTCGAGCGCGAGGGCCTCGGCACCTTCCACTTCGCTGCGGGCTACGCTTCTGATGGCACCAAGCCCTGCATCGGGCTTGCCGAAAACGAAACCGCTTCCAAAGCCCTGTATGGAGAGGACAACTACACCACATTCACCAAAGACGCATTTCATCGCTGGCTGATCGAGAAGCAGGAAGACGCCGTGATGCAAGGTGAGGGCAAAGGCACCCTCGCCATGGCTCGCTACGATATTAACGTACCCGCCGGCCAGTCAGTCACTATTCCCATCCGTCTTTACGCAGAAGACGAGTCACCTACATCCCTTTTTGGAGACGACTTCGAAACCGCCTTCGCCAACGCCAAAACCCAAGCAGACAACTTCTGGGCCGAGAAGCTGAGCCAACAAGCCGACGGAGAGGAGCAAGCCATCCAGCGTGCCGCCTATGCCGGTCTCCTTTGGTCCAAGCAGTTCTACCACTATTCCGTTCACGACTGGCTCAAGGGTGACAGCGAGGTAGCCCACGCTCCACCCGCTCGCGAGCAAGGAAGAAATCGCAACTGGAAGCACCTCTTCAACAAGGACATCATCTCCATGCCGGACAAATGGGAGTACCCGTGGTACGCCGCTTGGGACACAGCCTTCCACATGCTGCCTTTCGCGGACATCGACCCGGATTTTGCAAAACAGCAACTCCTGCTCTTCCTGCGAGAGTGGTACATGCACCCCAATGGTCAGCTGCCTGCCTACGAGTGGGCGCTCGACGACGTCAACCCTCCCACCCACGCCTGGGCTTGCTGGGAGGTCTACATCCACGGCAGGGACCGAGGAGAGCCTGATATCGACTTTCTCAAGCGAGCCTTCTCGAAACTGCTTATCAACTTCACCTGGTGGGTAAATCGCAAGGATCCAGAGGGCCGAAACCTCTTTGGCGGCGGATTTCTCGGTCTGGATAATATCGGGCTCTTCGACCGATCGAAACCGCTTCCTGGCGGCGCGATCCTCAACCAAGCGGACGGCACCGCTTGGATGGCCTTCTACTGCTCCAAGATGCTCTCCATCGCCTTGGAACTCGCCCACTCCGACAAGACCTACTCGGACCTCGCCTCCAAGTTCTTCGAACATTTCATGAGCATATGCGAGGCAGCAAACCACCTCGCTCATGGAGGGTTATGGGATGAGGAAGACGGATTTTACTACGACGAAATCGAACACCCAGACGGGACACGCACCACCCTGCGGGTCCGTTCGCTGGTAGGGCTCCTCCCCCTCATCGCCTCCCTCTCCATCCCCCAAGAGACGCTGGACGAGCTGCCAGGATTCCGCAAACGCATGGAGTGGTATTTGAACAATCGCAAGGACATCACCCGCTTCGTCGAGGCTCTACCGAGCTCCAGCAGCGGCCAAACACGCCTGCTCGCCTTGCCCAACCGCGAGCGCCTCACGCGATTACTGGCCTACCTATTCGATGAGAAAGAATTTCTCTCCCCCTACGGCATCCGCTCGCTCTCCCGCACCTACGAGAACCAGCCCTACTCCATCAACATTAACGGAGAAGAGCTCAACCTCCGCTACCGTCCTGGAGATTCGGATACACACCTCTTTGGAGGAAATTCCAATTGGCGGGGCCCCATTTGGTTTCCCATAAACTACCTCCTCGTTGAAGCACTTGACCGTTACCACAAAGCCTACGGCGAATCCTTCCAAATAGAGTTCCCCACCGGATCTGGCCAGTATCACACACTCGATTACTGCGCCCAAGAACTACGACGTCGCCTCACACTTTTATTCAAAAGAAACTCCGCCGGACGTCGCCCTTGCCAAGGAACCGACCCTCATAGCCTTGACACAACCGAGCCACCGCTCTTCTACGAATTCTTCAATCCTGAGACTAGTAAAGGGCACGGAGCGAGTCATCAAACAGGCTGGACCGCCCTCGTTGCGAGCCTCGTCAACGAGCTCCACCGGAGTAAATAAATGGCCGTTGGCACGCGTCTAGCACTACCAGTGCTGTACAAAATAAGCAGGGCCGAAAATCGTTCCTGCAACACATACACCCAAAGGAACCATGAAGAATAGCATAGACGACAAAATCACACTCGGCTCGAAAAAGACCAAGCGGTGGGTCGCCCTAGCTACGGGCCTAACGCTCTTCGCCTACGGTAACGCCGCTCCCGAAGAGTCGCAGCCCACACTGGAGCACGAACTGCAAGTCTATTTCGACGATCTTCCAGGCGCAGCCTATTCGGACATATCAAACGCCCGAGACGACCTCTTGCACAATGCATTTGCCGACGCTGCAGACCGCAACGACTGGATAGACAAGTACGAGATCGAGTACAACACTCTTCCGGAGGAGGATGACCGAGGTTACCTCATGTTCACCGTTATCGACTGGGAACGCTCTCGCACGAACTTCTACACATTCAGCGCTCGAGCAGAGTACACCGACAATGACGGCGTCACACATGACCTCGGAGTCGTACGCGGCCAAAACACCGGTATCACCGTAAACACTACACGGGACTCAGGCGAGATGTTCGCGGAAGTCGCCGAAAGCGCGATCCAGAAAGCCCTTGATAACCTAGAAGAGCAATTAAACATCTCATAGCCGCAGGGACATTTCACCTAACCTCCAAAAGGCTGAACCTGCGAAGGTTCGGCCTTTTTCTTGGACGGACGGCTTTCACGCCATCCACGTAAATTCTAAAGTTCGTCCTTATACTTTCGATACATCGATCGAAACTGATAGTACGTCAGCCCCAGCTTATTAGCTGCTGCTTGCTGCCTGTACCCCGCCTCCATCAAAGCCTTGCGCAACAACCTCAACTCGAGAGCCTTCACCTGCTCCTGTAGTGGTCGCGACAGGTCATCACTCACCCTCTCGTCTTCGTCCGGATTCTTGGATACGCTTTCCAATTCGTAGGGATTGACGAAGGGGTCGAATTCGATGCGCTTTATCTTGCCTCCCCCGCTGCGATAGACGCTACGTTCGATCACGTTTTTCAACTCGCGCACGTTACCCGGCCAATCGTGGGCATTCAAGCTATCCAAAGCTCCCGAGCTGAACTCCGGCACAGCCGCCAACTCCAGCTCGCGAGTCATTCCAGAGGCGAAATGCATAGCTAGAAATTCGATATCCTCTCGTCGCGCCCGCAATGGCGGCAGATAGAGCACGTCAAACGACAAGCGGTCCAAGAGGTCGCTTTTGAATTTGCCGCCCCGCGACATCTCGGAGAGGTCGGCGTTGGTTGCTCCCACGATACGGGCGTTGACCCGCACCGAGGACGAGCCCCCTACGCGCTGGAAAACTCCGTACTCCACCGCTCGCAGAATCTTTTCCTGTACCGTGAGCGAAACGAGACCGATTTCGTCTAGGAAAAGCGTTCCTCCGTCCGCCGCTTCGAAGCGCCCTTCCCGCCGCTTCACCGCTCCCGTAAAGGCGCCCGCCTCATGGCCGAAGAGCTCCGACTCCAACACCGACTCAGACAAGGCTGCACAGTTCAAAGCGACCAAAGGCCCCTGCCAACGCTGAGAGAGGAAGTGCAAACGGGCCGCCGCCAGCTCCTTACCCGTCCCTCTTTCGCCGATCAACAGCACCGGCCGGTCAATCTTTGCCACCGCTGAAAGTCGCTGCTGAAAATCTAGAAACGCCTCCGAAACCCCCAAAGCTTCGGGTAAAGTACCCATTCCAAAACTCTCCGAATCTCTTTGGCTCATATGCTCGGTTATTTATGCCATTTTTTGGCCTAAAAGCAAACTTATTTTCTTAAGGCTCGATCTATAATAACATTATAAATAATTTATCCTCTTACTGGTCATTAACTTATAGCTTCCCAACACCAACTTGGCACGACTCGTGATAATAGAGGGGCATAACTTCAATTTAACCACGAAAACAACATGGGAATATTCACACGCTTCAAAGACATCGTCTCCGCCAACATCAACTCTATGCTCGATAAGGCGGAAGACCCCGAAAAAATGATCAAGCTGATGATCCAGGAAATGGAAGACACCTTGGTCGAAATTAAAGCCTCCTGCGCTTCGGCCATGGCCACCAAATCCAAGGTATCCCGCGCTCTCGACGACGTGCAGTACCGAGTCAACGACTGGGAAAACAAGGCTCGTCTGGCAATCAGCAAAGGTCGCGAGGACCTCGCTCGTGAAGCCCTCGCCGAAAAGCGCGTCTTCGCTGACGAACATGAACGCCTCACCAAGGAAATCAGCCAGCTCGAAGGCATCGTAGCCAACTACCAAGGCGACATCAGCCAACTCGAGGAAAAGCTCACTAACGCTCGCAAAAAGCACCAGATGCTCCTCCAACGCCACACTCAGGCCCAGAAGAGCTACAAAGCTCAGAGCGTCCTCCGCAAGAACGACAACGTCGACGCCTTCGCCCGCTTCGACGCCTTCGAAAACCGTATCGAGCGCATGGAAGCCGACGCCCAATTGGTCAACGCAAAGGCGCGTCCCGCTCTCGAGGACGAATTCGCCAAGCTCGAAGGCGACGAGTCCCTCGAAAACGAACTTGCCGCACTCAAGGCTGAGATCGAGAATAACAAAGCTCAATAGCAGCCCGCTTGCCATAGCTTCACGCACCTCAAACGCTAACCCTTCCCCTCGCCATGAGAGTTGAAATACTCATATTCCTCATTCCCATCATCGCCATCATCTGCGGTACCATCATCTCGCTAACTAAAAACAAGCGAGAGCACCAAAGAGCGACGGGAAGCTCCCTCAACGAGGAGGAAGCCCGCATAATGCAAGAGCTCCACCAGTCGCTGGGCAAAATGGAGAAGCGAATCGAAGCCCTCGAAACGATAATCATCAACAAGAAGTAGTCGCGCAGCGAATACACCAAATCCACTCTCCATGAGAAAACCACTCTATCGCTCCCGCAACCGCGTCGCCTTCGGCATCTGCCAAGGCCTAGCCGACCACTTCGACCTATCCGTAGTCTGGATACGCCTCGGACTCGTAGCCATCTCTCTCTTTTCGGGAATCTTCCCTTTCCCCGTCTTCTACATCATCGCCGCCTTCATCATCAAAGAAGAGCCGGAGCACAGCGAGAAGCAAGGGCCCGAACCTTTCTACGAAGAGGACTACTATGAGACCGACGTCTCGGCCCGCACCCTGAGCCTGCGTCGCCTGAAGAACCGCTTCGATGCTATCGAGTCACGCATCCGCCGCATGGAAAATTACGTGACCAACAAATCCTACGACTGGGAACGCCGCTTCAACTCCGGCCAATAGACCCAGTGTAGCGGCCAAGCCCCGACCACAGCCTCACACTCCGCAGTTCCCCTCAAACCACTGCGCCCTAGCTACTGCTTTACCCAAAAATCCTACCAAGCCATAGCCTGCCATGAAATCAATCGTCACTCGAGCAGTCCTCCTGCTCATCGCCGCCGCCCTCAGCTGGGCGAGCATCCTCAACTCCCAAGGCGAAATCGAAGAGACGATACAGCCTATTCAGTATTCAACAATCGGACACGGTCCTAAAATCCTCCTCCTGCACGATTCATCCAACGCAGATCAAGATTGGGCCAAAACCGCTCGCTGCCTCGCCTCTCGCTTCGAAGTCACCCTCGTAGACATCTCCCAATTCCTCGACGACCACCAAGGCGTGCAACTCCTACGGCAGGCGATCCGAGAGCTGGAAATCGACGACAGCCATATCTCGGGGTCGGCCAACGGCAAAGCGATCGCACTGCGATACGCCCTATCCTTTCCCGAACAAAGCAACCATTTTATATTACCAGAAAGCAGCGAGGACCTGCAAATCCTCGCTGACATCGTCAACTCAACACATTTCTCAAAATCATGAACGGACAAGGAACCGCCGGAAACGTCATCGCCGCCCTTTGTAGCTTTTTTATTCCAGGACTTGGCCAACTCCTACAAGGCCGCGTCCTCGCCGCAGTCTGCCACTTCGTACTAGCTTGGCTGCTTTGGTTCATCCTACTCGGCTGGGTCGTGCACCTCTGGTCCATCATCAGCGCTGCGACCTTCGAGTCTCCAGCCCGCGTGCATTACCGCTATTAGCAAAAGCTTTTCGAGCGTCCAGGACACCGGTAGATTCTCTACGAATCACATCGTATCAATAAATTGCTTACAGGCTTCGAGATCCGCATAAAATTGCTGGCTCGCTCGGAGCCTTTCAGACTCATCCACGATGCGAAGAAGATAAGCCGGGTGGTAGCTGACCACCACCGCGTACGGCAATCCGGGATCGTCACGCAATCCCCGCTCTCGCGTGACTGAAACGGGGCGTCCCAAAATCGCAGCAGCCGCCGTAGACCCTAAACAAAGCACTACCCTTGGGTGCACCTGCTCAAGTTCGTGTACCAACCACGGCTTGCAGGCGTGTACCTCTTTGGGAGCGGGACTTTGGTGCAAGCGAATTTTGCCAGAAGGCCGCCATTTAAAATGCTTTACCGCGTTCGTCACATACACCGCTTCGCGATCGATACCCAACTCCCCAATGGCACTCGCTAATACCTCTCCGGACGGTCCCACAAATGGATGCCCCGCCAGGTCTTCGCGATCGCCCGGTTGCTCACCCACAATCATCAGCTTCGCCTCCGGCGGCCCTTCGCCAAAAACCACTTGCGTCGCCCGTTCGTGTAGCGGACACGCTCGGCAGAGCTGAGCTTGATCTCTCAACGCCTCAAGCGTCAGCCCTTCGCCGCGCAAACGTATCTCATCCGAAGTGCGAATCACCCCTCGCTCTCGGCCATCCGGAGCACCCTTCGGGCGCCGCCCCTGCAACTTAGGGTTGTCTTCGAGCTCAGCCTTCATCTTCTCCGACCTCCCATAGGAGCCATTCGAAAGCTCAGCGATCAAGCTCGCTTCCGGCAGGTTCTTCCAATACCTGCGGGGCATCTCGCGCTCCATCATGGAAATGTTGAGTCGAGAGGGATTAAAGGTACTTGCGTAGTACTTCAGCCAATACTTTTCTAATTCGTCCTCATCGGGCCTTTCTTGAAAACTCGCCCCTTCGCTGAAGCTTAGCTCCCGCCCATCCCAGTGGACGCAAGTTCGCGGGGTGAGTATCGACCAATCCATCGATGAGAAGCGATCCCTGAAGAAGGGAGCCGCTAAATACACGACGTCGTGCTCAGGCTCGTACCACGCCACAAACCGCTCACGTTCCGTTTCCTCTCCGGTTACTTCAACTTTTCGAAAGCGGACAAAAGCAGTCATCTTGTGCCGCTCCCGCCTTACCGCCTTCTCCTTTAGCTCAAAGCTTCGCACATCCACATCGTTCGCCCGCCTCAGGAGTTGGCGCTCTTCCCCTCGGGTCATTCGCCAAAGCATCCGATACAACAAGCCCCACGTATCCAAATCCACGTGACAAGCGACCCCTTTGGCTCGTCGCACAAACTCATCCGATACACGCACCGGCCCAGAACTAGGCAGAGGAGGTTTGGACTTCTCTTCGACGCCGAGATTCAACTCAACCTCTTGATCCTCATTCCATACAACCTGTTCGGGCAACGCGGCTCTCGCCAGCAATTCACGAGACACGTTTCGCCACTCCTCGAAGTTCGATGCCTCAGCATGTATCCGCCCGCCCATGACAATTTCTAAGATCGACTTAAGGGCAAGAGTAGCTGCTCAGCAGGAACGCCGAGCTTTACCCTTAGCTGAGAATTTGAGAGTTCTACCAATCCTGGGGAATGGTCAGCCGCGACGATAAACGGACTCGCCTTCGCCAGAGGCAGACGGAGCCGACGCAAATCGGCGAGCGATAGCTTTCCAAAGCGACGTGCCTCTAAAATCCTCTCCGCGTTTCGCACCCCTAAACCGGGTACCCGCAAGAGAGCCTCCCTCGACGCTGTATTCACGTCGACAGGAAAAAACTCTCGATGCCGCAGCGCCCAAGCCGACTTGGGGTCGAGATCGAGCGGCAGATCCCCCAAATCCTTAGGAACGATCTCGTCGAGCGAGAAACCGTAGAAACGCAAGAGCCAGTCAGCTTGGTAAAGCCTGTTCTCTCTAACTAAAGGTGGCGATTTGGGTGGCAAGAGAACCGAGGCGTGGGGAATCGGACTGTAGGCTGAGTAATAGACGCGACGCAATTGGTAAGATTTATACAAGGTATCGGCTCGAAACAAGACAGCTCGATCATTGGCATCATCCGCGCCCACGATCATCTGGGTGCTTTGTCCGGCGGGAGCAAAGGATCGCTCTTGCGAGACCTGGGAGCGCTGCCTCTCCGTATTCGCTTTTTTCTTACGGTCTAAGTCATCCTCCTTGATTTCTCGAATGCGAGCCATACCACCTTGTATGCGACGCAAATTCTTCTCAGGAGCCAGCTTTTCTAAACCTTCTTGAGTCGGGAGCTCCACGTTCACGCTCAATCGATCCGCCCAACGCCCGGCCTCCTCGATTAATTCCGGCGACGCTTCGGGAATTGTCTTTAGGTGCACGTAGCCCCGAAAGCCATGATCCACCCGCAAGGTCCTGGCTACCCGCACCAATTGCTCCATGGTATAGTCCGGATTGCGAATGATGCCTGAGCTGAGAAAAAGACCTTCTATATAGTTCCGCTTGTAGAAATCCAGTGTCAGCCCCACGACCTCCTCTGGAGTGAAAGCCGCCCGCGGGGTGTCGCTGGAGCGGCGATTCACACAATACATGCAGTCAAAAATACACACGTTGGTCAGCAGGATCTTGAGTAACGAAATGCAACGGCCATCCGGAGCATAGCTGTGGCAAATACCCGATCCCGTAGTCGAACCGACGCCCTTCATCCCAGCTGATGTCTTCCTGCGCTCGCCCCCGCTGCTCGCGCAGGACGCATCGTATTTGGCAGCATCCGCCAGTATCTCTAGTTTCCTTTCCAGCTCCATAGTCCCCGAACAGTCTAGCGAAAAGGATGGGACAAATACCGTCTCCCTCCCTAAAATTCCGCAGACATTCCAAGTTCAAAAAGCTGTCTTGCAGGCGTATCCGTCAAGAGGGAAAAGGCCCTCCCTATCATTATCAGAACTAGTCCAAACCCACCTGCTTCTACACTTGGACACGAGTTTCAGACTCTCATCAGTAATGTTCGCCTGCTCAGGGCAGCAAACCTTCGACCACTACCTGCTTGTGGTTGCTGTGCAGTCGCCAAACCGCTGCCAAGCTCTCCAGATACGAGCTGCTCCTCGCGTCCTCGCCATTGATGGTTTCGAGCTTCAGCTGACTCATTGAGCTTAACCCGATCGCATCCGCCATCTGAGAAACGATTTGCGGCAGATCGGGTTCGTTTGCCTGCACGTGAAAATGTAGAACCTTTCCTCCGCGTTGAGCCGAACCCACCAATTCGCAGCCTCGGTAGACGAGTCGCACCGCAGAGAGCCGCTTTGGCAAAGCCCTGTGCGTTGCTTCCAAACCGATACCGCAAAGCGAAGCTGGGTCAGTCGCGCTCATCCAGAAAATGGCCTTTTCAGGAAACGGCTTGCGGAGACGACGCAGTGCCTCTTTCGAAGCGAACTGTAACCCCGGGACACCTTCAAAAAAGCGACCTCCCACTATCTCTCCCGAAAGCTCTAGCAATCTTAGAGAGCGAAAAACATCCTTCCAGCGAAACCCTTCCCGTTCTCGAGAAAGCAGCTCGCGAAAAACCACGCCGTAACGATCCAATACAATACGAGCCCGCTCTTTCTCTGAGTCGAGCTTTTCCACCACGTCTGTATGGCCGGTAGGTTCAGGCAAGATGTACCAGCTTCCCGGATACGATACGGAACGGGTCGCACGCGGGCGGCGGCCCACACGAATCGCTCTTAGGTTCGGCTCACGCGTCGCATCTGCAGCGTACAATCGAAAATCTCCTTCGGCTCCTTTTCGCGCGGTCGCAAAAGCGTCATTACTTATTCGGCCTTTCCACACAAGATTCCAAAGCCTGTTCTCAAGTTCAGCAGCTCTGACACTCAAAAGCTCCTGCAGCTTGGCAAAGCTGTATCGCCCGCCAGATTCCAAAACCGAGAGCAAAGCCTGTTCGCACTCAGCACTATCGATTCCGCTCCCCATAGCCAATAGATCCCAATCCTCCGGCAAGCAAAAACCAGTGCGGCCTATATCCACTCCGTACCATAGTGACCCATCCTCCATCAACGTCGCGTCGAGCTGTGACGTAACGTATCCATTCACTCGCGACTTCAGCAAAGCACTATCCCAATCTTCTATTTTAGCAGTCCAGCCGAGTAGACGATCCAAAGCTTCCCGCAGCTCGTCATTTCTCCGCTTGTCCCCAGACAAACCCTGCCAAGTTGCCAAAAACAAAGAGAGCTTTTCAAAAGGCAAAGGCTCGAAGCTCGCTCGCCCTCGAGCTCGCTTCATACGTAGCAGAATCTCAAAATTCTCCGCTTCGCAAACGTGTACCGCATCCGAGCCTTCCACTAGGCGACCCGAAATAAAACGCTGACTGTCTTCGAGCTCATCCAAGGCAACACGCAAGGCGAGCTCGGAACACCCGAGCCATTCCTGCAATCTATCTTCCGATACAGGACCGTAGTACGAGAGAAACTCGCAAAGCAGTTCGGGATCTGGTGTTTCGTTAAAAAGCCGAACGGTACGGCTCTCCTCTTCTTGCAGAAAAACCCAACTTCTTCCCTGCGATACTAAAACCTCTTCCTCAACTTCCGATCGTAAACCCTTCCATTCGTCAGCCGTAACCGCGATGCGATCCCGCAACCACTCCTTGAGCTCCAGAGCATCGCTAGGAGCGTATCCCTCCGCAAGTCGCTGCCGCTTCTCTTCGAAAGCCTCGATTAATTCCCTATCTACCTGCGGACGGCTTTTCGCATCGAATGCAACAGAGCGTACCAGATCATCCCTAAGCTTAGACTGACCAGAAGCGTTCGGACTGTCCGTTGCATACATGTACTCTTCGTTGATCTGGCGCCAGGCTACGCTTGAGGCGAAAGGGCTCGGCTTACTTCCCCTCGAAACCGTTACCGAGATGTCACCTTGCTCCAACTCGCCCAATACCAACCGCAGCGAATCCATGTCGAACTCGTCTTTCAAACAGGCGCGCCACGCTTCCAGTAAAAGAGGGAAATCATCGTACTGCTGCACCGAGTCGAAGAGTTTCTTGGCCCGCATACGGCTCAACCAAAGCGGCAACCGCTGCCCCGCCTTGTTACGCGTAACCAGTAGCGCGGTCCCTGCAGCCTCACGAAAACGAGCCCCGAAAAAACCAGATCCTTCCAGACGGTTCCTTAAACACGTATCCACGTTTTGAAGACTGACGAGACCGATCGCCTCATCGACCGACACTTCGTCAGACAGCATCACCACCACGCAGTCGTTGTTGACGTACACCTCGGTCCGATGCCCGAAGGCCTCGCTCCAAGCCGCATCCAATGCTAGGGCATAAGGACGGTTCACCCGACCTCCCCAGTGCGTGTGCAAAACGAGCTGCTGACCGGGAGCACCGCCGGGAGCTGCGTCGATGATTTCCGCAAGAATGTGGTGCCGGTGGGGTAAGTCCTTTCCAGTGACCAATCGCTGGTTCATCAGAAAATCGTACAAAGCTTTCGAGGCCACTGCGTCCATATTGAAACGCTGTTGCAGCTCATTCAAAAAATCAGACCGGTCCAAATTCTCGTTCGCCCACTCCAAGAATTCTCCAATTCGATTCGAAAAATGGAAATCACGGTCAAAGGTTTCCGCTCTCCAAAAAGGAGGAACCACTTCTCCGCTCGGAGCTGGTGATACGAGAACATCATTGTGGGTGATTTGATCGATCCGCCAACTCTGTACCCCTAAGGTGAATACATCACCAACAGAGCGTTCCCAGACGAACTCCTCGTCCAGCTCACCAATTCGACCCCCATTTCCGCTGTGCCTCAAGTGAAAATAACCGCGGTCCGGAATCACGCCCCCCGAAAGGTAAAACGCTATCAAAGCCCCCTTGCGTAAGGTCGCGGAATTCTCAGTTCGATCAATGGCGATCCGGGCCTGCAAATCCCTCAGTCGACTACCCGCATAGCGGCCTGCTTGCATGTTTAACACCAAGTCGAAGACTTCTCGAGAAAGCGATCGATATGGGTAAGACCGCCGCACGAGCTGGAAGAGATCATCGATATTCCACGGACCGGAACCCAATATTGAAACCAAAATCTGGGCGAGTACGTCGAGCGGGGCATCTACAGGCCGCACCGCCTCAATCGCACGCTCACGTATCGATTCAGACAATACAGCCGACTCCAGAAAATCGCGCGAGTAGGATGGAAAGACTACCGCTCGACTGGTGGCTCCCACTTGATGACCAGCCCGGCCCACTTTTTGCACGGCAGAGGAAATCTTCCCCGGACACTGCACCATCACCACGCAATCCAAAGCACCTACGTCGATTCCCATTTCCAGCGAATTCGTAGCCACGATCGCTTTCAAATCTCCCTGTTTCAATCGCTGTTCCACCGCGAATCGAAACTCCTTGGAGAGCGATCCATGATGTGAATACGCAATGGGGACCGGCTCTTCCAGATTGATCTTGTACGCTAGCTTTTCGCAGAGCTTGCGACTGTTGACGAAAATCAAGGTCGACTCGTTCTCCGCAATCAAGGCCTTCAGGTCCTGCACGATTGGCTGCCAAAAATCCTCGTCGCTTGCTTGTTGGTTAGCTTCCGCTGGGAAACGAACCGAGATTTCATAAGATTTGCTCGCTTGCGAATCGGCCAGAGCCACGTTTCTGGGAACTCCCTCGACGGATCCACCCACGTAGGACGCCACCAACTCCATAGGCCGCACCGTAGCTGAAAGCGCGATTCGCTGAAACTCTCCACAAAGATGAGCCAGTCGTTCGATCCCAGTCATGAGATAAACACCCCGCTTACTGCCGACCACCGAGTGAACCTCGTCGATGATCACGGACTGCACTCCGAGCAGGGAACGTTGCCCGTCATTCGACGTGAGCAACAAGTTTAGGCTCTCGGGAGTAGTGATCAGGATTTCTGGTGGATGGCGCAACATCTTGCGACGGTCGCCTTGAGGTGTATCGCCGCTACGGGTCATCACCCGAATCTCTGGCCAAGCAATTCCCTCCGTTAGAAAGAGTTCCTGCAACTCTTCTAGAGGCCCGAATAAGTTGCGCTGGATGTCGTTGTTTAGAGCCTTGAGGGGAGAGACGTAGAGCACCCTAGTTTGCCCCAGCTCCCACTCACCGGAAGCTAACTGGCTAATTGCCCAAAGGAACGAAGCGAAGGTCTTGCCGCTACCCGTTGCGGCAGAAATTAAACAGTGCTCCCCTTCGGCGATCAGACTCCAAGCTTTTTTCTGAATATCGGTCGGCTCACCCAAGCGCCCCGTAAACCAACGGGCCACCAAAGGATGAAAGCGGCTGAGCTCAGGTGCTTGGGATTGCGGCATAAAAGTAGATCGAGGCAGAGGTACGCTAGCGGTACAATGGACTGAGCCAACCAAACTTATTGGCTAAATTCGGCTGTGCCTCTTTCCAACTCGCATTCACAGCCAAAAAAACGCCTTACCCGCTTGAGCGGATAAGGCGTTTCGTAAGTTCGCAAACGAGTACCGCCTAGTAGCGGTAGTGGCTCGGCTTGTACGGCCCGGACTGATCTACGCCGATGTAGTCTGCCTGGTCCTTGGAGAGCGTCGTCAGCTTGACGCCGATTTTCTCCAGGTGAAGGCGCGCAACTTCTTCGTCGAGTTCCTGAGCAAGGCGGTAAACGCCTACCTTGTACTCGTCCTTCTTCTTCCAAAGGTCGATCTGGGCGAGCGTCTGGTTCGCAAAGGAGTTCGACATGACGAAGGATGGATGGCCGGTGGCGCAACCCAGGTTGACGAGACGTCCTTCCGCGAGAAGGAAAATCGCGTTGCCATCTGGGAAGGTGTACTGGTCAACCTGCGGCTTGATGTTCAGATGCTGGACACCCGGGAACTTAACCAGCTTGTCTACTTGGATTTCGTTGTCGAAGTGACCGATGTTACAGACAATCGCTTGGTCCTTCATCGCCTTCATATGGTCGATGGTGATGATGTCCTTGTTACCCGTAGTGGTCACATAGATGTCCGCGCGGCCGAGGGTATCCTCTACTGTAGTCACTTCGAATCCTTCCATTGCTGCCTGCAAAGCGCAGATCGGGTCGATTTCCGTCACGATGACGCGCGCGCCCATGCCGACGAGCGCTTGAGCGCAGCCTTTGCCCACATCGCCATATCCACAAACTACTGCAACCTTGCCGCCGGTCATGACGTCAGTTGCGCGCTTGATTCCGTCGATAAGGGATTCGCGGCATCCGTAGAGGTTGTCGAACTTGGACTTGGTAACGGAATCGTTGACGTTGATCGCAGGGATCAGCAATTCGCCAGCCTTCTCCATGTGGTAGAGGCGGTGCACGCCTGTAGTCGTCTCTTCGGAAACGCCCTTCCACTCCTTGACCGCATTGTGCCAACGGCTGGAATCTTCAGCATGTACCCGCTTCAAGAGATTCTTGATGACTTGCTCCTCATCGGATCCAGAAGCCGTATTGACCCAATCACTACCATTTTCGAGCTCGTAGCCCTTGTGAATTAGCATGGTCGCGTCGCCACCGTCGTCGACGATGAGCTGCGGACCGAGGCCACCTGGGAAACGAAGCGCCTGGTCCGTGCACCACCAGTATTCTTCGAGCGTCTCGCCCTTCCAGGCAAAAACCGGAACACCCGTTGCAGCGATGGCCGCAGCAGCATGGTCCTGCGTTGAAAAGATATTACACGATACCCAACGTACGTCCGCGCCGAGTTCGACGAGGGTTTCGATGAGAACCGCGGTTTGAATCGTCATGTGCAACGAACCCATGATGCGAACACCTGCCAGCGGCTTTTCCGCGGCGTACTTAGCGCGAACGCCCATCAGACCGGGCATTTCCGCTTCAGCAATGGTGATTTCCTTGCGGCCGAATTCGGCTTGTTGCTGAAACTCCTCTGGAGTCTTGGCTGCTACCTTGTATGGAAGCGTTTCTGTAGTTGTTTCAATCATACTGTATTTCCTCCTCTGTTTATTGAAATTTCTTAACCGCCTTCTTAAGGGCTTCGACCTTGTTGGTCTCTTCCCAAGGAAGGCCGTCCTTGCCGAAGTGGCCGTAATTAGTGGTGCTGCGGTAGATCGGACGCAGTAAGTTGAGTTGCTTGACGATGTTGGCTGGCTTGAAGCTAAAGACTTCAGCTACAGCCTTCTCAATTGCTTCTTCAGGTACCGAGTTGGTTTCGAAAGTCTCAACCGTGATGCTTACTGGCTCCGGGTATCCGATCGCATAGGCGACTTGAAGCTCGGCGTGTGTGGCGAGGCCAGCCGCTACGATATTCTTGGCAACCCAACGGCACATGTACGCAGCGGAACGGTCAACCTTCGACGGATCCTTACCGGAAAACGCGCCTCCACCGTGGCGGCCCCAGCCTCCGTAAGTATCCACGATGATCTTACGCCCTGTAAGACCTGCATCGCCTTGCGGCCCTCCCAGTACGAAACGGCCTGTGGGGTTGATCAGATACTGAGTGTTTTTGGTAAGCAACTTCTTCGGGAGGCACTTCTTGATAACCTTGTTTATCATGAAATCCTTGATGGTATCCAACGAAACGTCGTCGGCGTGCTGCGTCGAAATGACAACCGCGGTGATTTCAGCGAGCTTCCCTTCTTCGTAGCGTACCGACACCTGAGACTTGCAGTCCGGGCGAAGCCACTTGGCTTGACGGCCGCCGTGACGGACACGGGCGATCTCGCGGCCGATGATGTGAGAGAACATAAGGGCCGCCGGCATGAGCTCCGGCGTCTCGTTACAGGCGTAGCCAAACATGATTCCTTGGTCGCCCGCTCCCTGCTCCGCCGTGTCCTTGCCCTTCGCCTTCTTGGCGTCGACACCCTGGGCAATGTCGGGGGACTGGCTGGTGAGATAGTTCGTGATAAATACGGTGTCCGCGTGGAAAACGTCGTCATCGTTCACGTAACCGATCTCGCGGATCGCCTGGCGAACGACGGCCTCGTAGTCGAACTTCGCCTTGGTGGTGATTTCGCCAGCTAGAGTGACCATGTTGCTCTTCACCAGCGTCTCGCAAGCGACCCGGCTGGTTGGGTCCTGCTCGAGGCAAGCGTCCAAGACGCTGTCAGAGATGTAGTCAGAAACTTTGTCAGGATGGCCCTCGGCCACAGACTCAGAGGAGAATACGAAGTTTTTTGGCATAATTTGCGAACGGTTTTATGGGTTTGCAGGAAACGGAACGAACGTCTCCCATCAACGTATGCGGATTTGTTGATATGAAACTTGATAAAAATCAAGAGTCGAGTTGCGAATGGAATGTGAAAGGGATTGCACCCCTCTGAGGCCGAATCCGTCGGAAGCTGATCTTATGAATCGCTCTGTCGCAGGAGAAGAGCATCTCTCCTCTTTCTTTCTCGTTCCCTGCGAAGCTCTTGGGAACGTTCGTAAGACATCATCATCGTCGCATCGAATGATATCTCCGCCTCGCTCTTCGGTCTCGATCGTACGGACTGAGCTATGTTGAGAGGACGCACTTTTGCCTCTTTCAGCTGGATTTCCTTCACACTACTGCCGTTCGAAACCGTAGCAGCAGCAGGAGGTGACAATTTAGCGGATACGATCTCGATACCCGATCTTTGCTGGCCAATCTCAATCCATCCGAGATGCCCGCTTTGCTTGTGAGATAAACTCACCCTGACCGTATCTCCGAACCGAATGACCCCTGTCAGGTCCAGCAGATCCAATTCGTTGGCCCGCACGCTGAACGTCGCCAACGCATGCACAACGAGGATCACGACCGCAAGGCGACCGTACTTTCGAAGGCGCACATCCGATAAACCGCTGTTGGCGTTCATACGTCGATCCTGAGTTCCTTGGTAAAACAAATAAAACCGGCCCCCCGCCAAGGAGGGCCAGTCCCCGTAATCACAAAGCCAAATGGCCTTGAAAAGGTTTTATTATTCTTAGTCGACGAAGGTGACTGCCATCACTGACTCGCCCGCGGTGCCGTCTGGATTCCAAACTTCAACGGAGTAGGCACCTGGGTTGAGCGTGAGAAGAGCAATCGCGCTGGTGGCGTCTCCAGTGAGGTCACCACGGTCGTACACGCGGTACATGGATTCGATCGCGTCCTTCTGGTCGGTTTCCGCCCAGTTGGTCCAGATCTTGTTGTCCATGATGTAGTCGCCGTCGCTGTAGCTGTAGATTCTGAAAGCCGTCGCAGATGCGGCGGTGGTAACGTTCACGTTCAGCAGTGCTTGGCCTTCAGCGTGAATCATAGCCAAGCGTGGGATGTCACCGGTTACGATGAGACCTAGGGCACGAACTTCGCCAACACCTACGTCGAGGTCAGTACGAACTGCAGTCGCGAAGATCTCTCCACTCTTTCGTTCGATGGACTCTGGGAGGTAGCCATCGATAGAGAGCTTGGTCCATCCGCTGAGCCAGTTTGTTTGCCCAAACGCGCCTTGATAGTCGACCTCCATGATCGATGGATGATCTGGGTAGGCGTATAGATCATTGGTAAAGGCGGGGCTGCTAGCTGCAGGACGTGGATCGAAGCCACCGTCATTGATACGGCTAATACCACGAAGCATCGGGTCTTCTACACGGTTGTTGCGTGAGGCGTCCGAGAAGATGACATCGCCTGCATCATTCAAAGAATTAACCCAATTCGAAGTGTCAGTCCCAGCGCCGAAATCGAACCATATGTTGTTCTGTAGGTCGATGCGAGGGAGGTTGTCCGCGAGCAATTCGGTAACGCCGTCAACTGCGTCGTCCTTAATGTCGATCACGTGATCCGTAGCGCCGAACGCTGTGAAGATCGAGTTGTAGAAGCGAACACCTGCGTCGTCGCTTATTTCGAAGAGGCCTTCGCTCACTCCGGAAGCTGAACCTGGGCCAACAATTGTGGCATTGTAAACGGTACCGAGACCGCGAAGCTCTGGAACGACCGTAGAGCCCACGAGACCATCCATTTCTGCGCCATGGTCTTGGCTACCTGCTGTCGCGTCAGATCCACCGAGGGAAACCCAAAACTGGCCGTAACCTTCCCAGCCGCTATCCCAATCAAAGCTGTCGTCCTTCGAGAACGCTGAAACGATGAAGCGTGGGTTTACGTTTCCGCCGAAAATTTCGATAGAGTCATCCGAATTCGAAAAGATTTCGACGAACTCGATAACTGTCTTGTCGGTTACACCTCCGAGCGTAAGACCATTCAGTTCGCTGTCGTCTTCCAAAGTTTGACCGCCATGGCGTATCGAAACATAGCGGAAGATACCTTGGCTGCTATCGTTGTTGGGACCACCGAATACAGTGAAGTCATTCGCTGTGATACCTTCGACGTGGTCGTCAATGTTCGGGTAGAGGTCACCCTCTTGCTCCTTGTCCGAGTTCAGGAGTCCATCACCTAGTATTACAACGCCACCCCAAGCACCTGTGTCGAGGTCATCGAGATCACTCTGATCATGAACGGAGGTGATTGGATCGTCGATCGTGGTAAAAACAATCGGGTTACTTGCAGTACCCATCGCGAAGATCTTAGATCCACGGGCTATGACCAATGCGGAAACGTTGACGGCTTGACCGTCTTCCGCCTTGATCAAGGTACCTGGCTCGATAGTCAAAGTGGCGTCATCGGACACGTAAACGATACCATCGAGAACGTAAGACATATCGTTGGTCCATACCGTATCCGTGGTGATGCGGTTTTCGGAAGCGATGCCACCTGTATACGTGACCACGTTTCCGGTAGTGGAAGTCACTGCGGCATGCATGCCTGCAGTAGTAGCGAGAGCAGCAAGGATGCTGAGCGTGCGTTTCATAGTTTTTCTTTGTTTTTTAGGATTATAAAAATTAGGGTTTTCCTAATGGAAATCATACGAAAAGCTGAGAGAAGCAGTGAGGCCTTTACCGTATTCTGAATACACAACCTCAGTTCCATCATGGGCTAGGAACTTTCGCTCGCTTTCATCGAGCAAGTTTTTGAAAGCCAGCTTCATCTTAACTCTTTCGCTCAACTTTTGGGAATAGATCAGATCCAAATCGCCTGATGGAGCCTCAAACGTGTCAGGTAGTGGACCCAAAGAGACTGAGTACATTCGCTCGCCGGTGTAGTTATAGGCCAGGGTTACCATCGATCCCTTCTCAAAGTGTTCGTATGCTATATCAGCATTGCCGACCCATTCGGCCTGGCCTTGAAGCGACCGGACAGGATCGACGTCTAACAGGCCACTAACGCTTTTCTGCCTGTACTCGAACTCTGAGCGTTTAACCTTGGAGTCAGTGTACGACAGATTGCCGCCTATCGTCACCGCTCTCGATTCGCCAGAGAGGAAGTTTATGCGTTTACGGACCTCAAGCTCTAAGCCTTTGAGCTCTGCAGTGTCCACGTTTACGTATGTGAGCTCTCCATCAATATAATTCTGCTCGATCGGGTTGTTGATGGTTTTAGCAAAAACGGATGCTGCAAAGAGGTTTCCATCTTTTCCGAACGTCTCCCAACGAATATCCAAATTATCAATATCAGACATCAAGAGCTCTGGGTTTCCAACAAAGGTCTCTCCACCAATATTGTTAAATGATCCGAATGGAGACAACTCACGGAAGTTTGGACGAGCCAACGTTTGGGTCGCAGCTAAACGCAGTTTGGAACTCGGGCTCAAATCGTAGACCACGTTCAGCGACGGAAGCCACGTGCTTTCCTCTATGAACCCGTCATCCTCGTTTTCTTCGTAGCGAAAATTCAAGCTTTGTACCTGAATGTCGGTATCCTCGTATCGAGCACCCAGGATGAAGCGCCACTTTTCCCGGACGCGCAGGTCACCCATGATATAAGCGCCTTTGATTGTCTGTTCACCGCTATAGACGGGTACCGCTCCCACTGTTTTTGAAATGTAACGCTGAACTTGGTCCGTTTCTGGATTTAGTCCGAGAACCGAATCGTCAAGAAACCCTAATATGTCCCCATCATAGCGATAGGTGGATGGAAATCCGCGGGAATTATCTTCATAGATGAAAGCCTCTTCATTGAACGTACGGTCAGTCACTGTTTCTTGCACACCAGATTTGATCTGGGACCCGTCTCGTCCTAGCGGTACAGCAACATCTATTTTATATTCCGCCGTCGCTTCTTCTAGATCGCGCCAGTATCGACGGGGAGCAGGAAAATTTCCGCGATATACAGGGAAACTCGATTCGGGGATTTCGTCATAGAACAACCTAAAGTCCGGTTCAGCTTGAGTGCTTTCCGAATCCGAAACGAACCAGTTAATAAAAGTACCACCGAGATTCTCAAACTTGTGCTCGCCGTACAACTGTCCGGACTGCATCGATCTCTCTGTGTAGCGAAGGTTCTGGACCCGAAACAGAGCCGAGCCACTTGCTTGGCGACTCCCCTCACGCGAAATTGCTTCATCATCGCCCGAGCGCGTGTACGAGGTGTTGATACCAATTTCGTGATAAGAATTCGGGCGAAATGCTATATTTAGCATAGTGCCCCACTCATTCGTTTCCGTGCCTTTTCTTTCTGCAAACTCAGCATCACTTACCAAGCCGCTCGGGTTAAGCTCCCAACGCCCAACCTGCCCATCTCCGTAATATGAAAAGGAGCGTTTGTTGGAAATGCTACCGACAACTCCAATGGTTGGAGCATCAGCCCCTTCTCCCAATGTATAGCGATTTCCATAAGAAACAGAAGCGCTGTGATTCAGTGGAGATTTCTCTTCCTGCCCCGTCATATAGGGCGAAAATGATCTAGTTATATCGCTTAGAAGCATCCGCTGCTCTTCATTCAAGCGCCGAGGTGATTCCGTAATTTCTTCAAGCCGCGAAGCTATGTCTGGAACGCCCCTGTAACCGCTGTCCCCCCCTTTCCAGTCATCGCTGGACCCATGGCCTAGGAAAACGTCCTCAAAAGTAGTCTTCTCATTCATGGACACACCGAGACTCAAGGTCATAAATGCCTCATCCGGAACTGACTTCGTCTTGATGTCTACATACCCACCAGTGAAGTTACCAGACTTGTCAGGAGTAAATGTCTTCACAGTTTCAATACTCTCTATCATCCCGGAGGGAAACTGATCCAACTGGACCGCTCTCTTATCAGGGTCCGCGCTCGGCACCGTAGCACCGTTCATTGTAGTACTGTTGTAGCGATCAGAAAGACCTCTCACTACAATGTACTTGCCGTCCGTGATCGAAACGCCCGTCACCTTACCCAAAGCGTCCGCCGCATCGCTGATACCGAACTGGCTAAATTTTTCAGCGCCGATAAAATCGCTCGCCGCCGGGGCTGCCTGACGCCGGGACTGCAGAGCGAGATCAGAGCCCACTAGAGATTCGGCTTTGACGACGAAGCTATCCAACTCGACGATTTCAGATTCGTCGCTGTAGAGAGGAATGTCTACGCGGGCCATGCTACCTGCAGATACCGCAAGATCCTCAATACGAGAGCTCTTATAGTAGGTGCCCGTCGCGATGAGAGTGTACTGCCCAGCAGGAAGGCCGGTTATCAGAAACCGACCGTTCATATCGGTCATCGCGGAAGATGACGAGTCGAGCACAGAGACTCTAACGCCGGACACGCCTCCACCGAATTCAGCATCCACCACGGATCCTGAAATTACACCATTCGCTTCTTGGGCAAGTGCAAGGTTGGAAAAAAGGGCCACCGCTATTGTTACCAATAACAGTTTGGCGAGGCCCCAATTGGACTTTGTATTACGGGAATTTAGAGACATTTTGATATGTGATTGAGGCCAAGAAAGACTCCCATGCATCCTTAAATCTCAATGGCAAAGAGGTCCCGTAACCATCTTGTCACCGGCGCGTAACACGTTCCGAACCTCCGTAACAAACCTGTTACATAAATGTTGATAACTCATGCTCGGTGGCGCGCGTTCGACACAAACTCTTGCATGCTAGATTCGGATTGGTCTCGCCGCGCTGGATTCCGCTTAACCTAGACGGCATTGCTGAGAATCTGATTGTTATTTAGGCCTGCGCTCGTAGTGAAAAGAGACATCCCATGAAGATCCGACCCTACCACATCGACGACCGAGACTCTCTCGTCCGCCTTTGGAACGACTGCGGGTTGACCGTCCCGCGCAACCATCCGGATCGCGATATAGAGCGAAAGCTACGAGTAAACCCAGAGTGGTTGGTGGTCGGCATTGAAGGAGGAACTCTGGTCGCCTCCGTCGTGATCGGTTACGAGGGGCATCGCGGATGGATCAACTACCTGGCGGTGGATCCTACCCAGCGAGGTAAAGGCTTCGCCGAACAACTGATGAGCTTCGCCGAAGAGAGCTTAAGTGAAGCCGGCTGTCCGAAAATCAATCTCCAAATCCGCTCCAGCAACAAGGGGGTGCGACTGTTTTACGAAAAGCTAGGCTACGCTATCGACCCAGTTATAAGCATGGGAAAACGCCTCGTTCCCGACTCTAGTTTGTAACCCAGAGAAATGGCCCCTACTCCAATTCACTACCGAACCGAAAAGCATCTCCCTGTCGGAGGGGTTCAAGCCCTTTACACCGCGAACCAATGGTCCTCTGCTGAAATTCCCGAAACCTTGATAGCGGCCCTCGCAGGCTCGCACAGCGTTATCAGCGCTTGGTGCGGCGATCGACTCATCGGCCTCGGAAACGCAATATCTGATGGGCATCTGGTCGTCTACTATCCCCACCTACTCGTTCATCCTGACTACCAAGGACAAGGGATCGGCAGCGAAATCATGAAGCGCTTGAAGTCTCGCTATGCCAACTTTCACATGCACATGCTCACCGCGGACGGCAAAGCTATCGAATTCTACGAGAAGTTGGGCTTCGTTCAGGCCGGAAATACGCAGCCCATGTGGATTTACGAAGGCACCGATCATTGAAACCCTTACTCACTTTGTCGTTTGTATTCAGTCATTAAATACTTTCAGAATCTCTAACGATTCGTGAAATTACGATACCATCCAACGGCAACAGTGGCTGTGCTCGCAAACAACCCGAGATAATTTTTTAGAAAACCCCGTCGCAAAAAACGACCCTCCTTATGAGAGAAAGCCTGTATCCAAAATTCAGAAAGAGAGCTATTTTTCATGTCTGATACGTGAGTGAATGCTTTGGCGAAGCCCCATATAAAATGCTCCATTAAATCCTTTTCCCACCTCTCGATAATCAGCTCCCCCTTCGCAATCGTGAAAATAGAAAACACCGACTAGATAAAGGAGTTCGGCTGGACATCTCCTTCCGGTAAGCTCGCAGGGGCGGGCAAACAGATTTCTGAGGCACTGGGGCGGGTCTCCGACTCCACCGATCTTGAAAAGCGACATCCCTTCGACGTGGAAATCTTGCGGGTTCCACTTGGGAGAATTCCGTATCCGTTTCACTCCCACAGCGCTCAATGGGAGTTTTATCATGTTATTTCAGGGACGGGAAAGGTACGTCATTTGGAAGGCTGGGAGTCAATCGGTAGCGGAGACGCGTTACTCTTCAAGCCCGGAGAACCGCACCAACTCATAAACGACGGCGACGAGGATCTCATCCTCACCGTGGTAGCTGATAACCCCTTAGGTGAATCCTGCCACTATCCAGACAGCGGTAAATGGCTCGTCCGGTCACCAAAGAGCCGGATTCTTCGCTCCGAGCCGCTCGACTACTACGACGGTGAGGACCTTCGCCCCGACGACTAATCGAATAGCTAATGATTACTAAATTTTTACTATGCACCGCTTGCTCTATGGTTCAACCTCTCCGTAGATAATGCACTATGTCACTTGTCCAAATTGCCTATGCTAGCTCAGCCAGCACCCCTTTCGCTAAAGAGGACCTGATAAGTTTACTGACTAAGAGTCGCATCAAAAATCAATCCGGCGGCATCACAGGACTTCTCCTCTACAAGTCAGGCAACTTCCTGCAAATCCTCGAAGGCGAAAGCCGAATCATCAAGGAGACGCTGGAACGAATCGAGGCCGACCCGAGACACCGAGGTTTCCTCACGATATTCAAACGAAACATCGAAGAACGCGAGTTTCCCGATTGGTCGATGGCCTTCCGTAACCTCAACGACCCGGAGACTGACAAGATCCCAGGCTTCAACGAGTTCCTGAACCTTAGCTTCGATCCCGAGGACCTGCAAACAGACAGCTCCCATGTAGAACGCCTTATCGGCACGTTCGCCAGCAACATCCGATAACCGGTCACGCAAATCTAGGCGGGCGAAACGCATTCTCGCATTTCCCTCTTTACCCCGTCGAGCCTCTCACTCTAAGTGGCAGCGTGCTCGTCAAAAAGACTATTGAATCAGCCGAGATATCCGCAGCCATAGAATCCATGGCCGACGCTATCGCAGCTGCCCACCCAAAGGCCGACAACCTCGTGCTCGCTGGCATAGCAAATGGAGGCATAATCCTCTGTAGCCTCCTCGAAAACGCACTCGCCAAACGCCTCGGCAGTTCCATCCCAAAGGCGGTTATCGACATATCCTTTCACCGAGACGACATCGGGCAGCACCCCATAACCAAGGAAGTCCAAGCCACCCACATGGCGACCGACCCCGAAGATTCCACCATCATCTTGGTCGACGATGTCCTATTTTCCGGCCGTACGGTGAGGGCTGCCATCGCAGAAGTCCTTACCATCGGCCGCCCCTACCAAGTCGAACTGGCCGTACTGGTCGACCGCGGTAACCGCCGCCTCCCTTTCGCCGCAAACTACGCCGGCCTCGTCGAGGAAACCACTCCCGAGCAAAAAGTCGAAGTCAGACTCGACCCCCACTCCACCGAAAAATACCGAATCGAAATCATCGAAGCTTAAGAGCCTCTAGCACTCCACACCACTCACTCATTCCCGCCTGTGTCCTGGAACCGCAAAGACCTAATCTCCATCGAAGAACTCTCCGTCGACGAGATCAATACCCTCTTCGAAACCGCTGACGCCTTTAAAAAAGTACTCGGCCGCAAGACGGCTAAGACTCCTGCCCTACGCGGCAAGAATGTGGTCAACCTCTTCTTCGAAAACTCCACACGAACCCGCGTCGCCTTCGAAATGGCTGCCAAGCGCCTCTCCGCTGACGTCACCTCGCTGGACATGAAAACCTCCAGCACCGCCAAAGGAGAAACCCTGCGGGACACCGTAGAAAACATCCGCGCCCTCGCCGCCGATATCATTATTATCCGCCACTCCGCCCCCGGCTCAGCGGGCTACATAGCCAAGATCCTGGATATCCCGGTCCTCAATGCAGGTGACGGCGCCCACGAGCACCCCACCCAAGCCCTGCTCGACTGCTTCACCCTTCGCGATAAATGGGGAGACCTGCGCGGCCGCAAGATCGCTATTCTCGGTGACATCCTCTACTCACGTGTGGCCCGATCCAACATCTGGGCCATGACTAAGCTCGGAGCCGAAGTCACTCTAGTGGGTCCATCCACCCTCGTCCCAAAAGAATTCGAACGCCTCGGCGTAAAAGTTTCCCACCATCTCAAGTCCGCTCTCGCCGACAAGGACGCTGTCATGCTCCTGCGAATACAGCACGAGCGCCAAAACGCCTCCGCCTTCCCCTCGCTCAACGAGTATACCAGCATGTTCGGGCTCAATGCAGACCGCTTCTCTTGGCTCAAAAAAGACGCCATTATCATGCACCCCGGCCCCATCAATCGCGGAGTCGAGATCGACTCCGACCTCGCCGACTCATCCCAGTCAGTAATCCTCGAACAAGTCACCAACGGCCTCGCCGTCCGCATGGCCGCCCTCTACCTCTGCAACGGAGGATCTGCCGAAGCCGCCATCGCCTAGTGACCCGCAAGCTCACTCCTTACTCTCCACCTCTCACGCTTTGTAAATGCCCAACGCCACTCACATAAAAAACGGCCGCATCATCGACCCGAAGAATAATCGAGATGAAATCGGCGACCTATATATCGTAGACGGAAAGATCGCCAGCAAACCCAATCAGGACATTCTGGATACAGCTGAGGTGATAAACGCCCAAGGCCTCGTCGTTTGCCCAGGGCTCGTCGACCTGCACGTCCATTTCCGTGTCCCCGGTCAAAAACATAAGGAAACCATTCGTTCCGGCACCTCCGCCGCGGCAGCAGGCGGATTTACTTCCGTGGTCTGCATGCCCAACACTTCGCCCGCAGTCGACAACGCCGGCACTGTTCAGCTCATCAAAGACATAGTCGACAAGGAAGGCGTAGTGAATGTCTTCCCCACCGGAACCATCACCGTAGGACGCGACGGCGAAGCCCTCGCCCCCACAGGTTCCCTGTCACGCATGGGCATCGTCGCCATATCAGACGGCGGCAAATGCGTGCAAAACGCTGGACTCATGCGACGAGCTCTTCAGTACGCGCATATGTTCGACATGCCCGTCATCGACCATTGCCAAGACTATTCCCTCTCTGCCGACGGCGTCATGAACGAAGGTTTCGTATCCACGAAACTAGGACTGCGCGGACTTCATAAAGCTGCGGAGGACATAATCGTGGCCCGGGATATCACTCTATCCACGCACACGGGCGCTCATATCCACCTCCAGCACATCAGCTCCAAATCCGCCGTCGACATCATCCGTCGTGCCAAAGCCCGCGGCATCAATGTCACTGCCGAAGTCACTCCCCATCACCTCGCCCTTACCGACTCGGAAATCGAAAGCTTCAATACAAATTTCAAGATGAACCCTCCTCTTCGTGAGGAAGAAGACCGCCTCTCACTCATCGAAGCCCTCGAAGACGGCACCATCGACTGCATTGCCACCGGGCACGCGCCTCACACCGACTACGAAAAAGATGTCGAGTTTGACTACGCACCATTTGGCGTCATCGGACTAGAGACCGCTCTCTCAGTGAGCCTGGCACAGCTCTACCACACCGAACGCCTCTCACTGCTCGGCACCCTCAGCCTACTCACCAATCGCCCAGCCGAGATCTTAAAACTCAAAAAAGGTACGCTAAGCGAGGGAGCGGACGCAGACGTAACCCTCTTCGATCTCGACGAAACCTGGACACCAGAATTCAAGAAATTCTTCAGCAAGTCCAGCAACTCCCCTTGGATCGGCCGAGAGCTGAAAGGAAAGGTCAAGAAAACCTTCGTCTCCGGAAAGCTCGTCTTCGACGGCCAAAAGATCCTAGCTGACTAAAGGAGCGCTGCTCCGTCGGAGCCCGCTCGTTACGCAAATTTTAGCCCGCTACGGCCGCGGTCCGCCACCACGAGGACCGCCACGGCCAAACCCACCTGGATTCTGCTGCATGAACTCCATTTGACGCCGGTCGCGCTCGCGCTCCGCTAACTGTCGTTCCGCGTAAGCTGCTAGCTGCTCGTCGCCCAAGGTCTCAGCTGCCGCCTGTAAAATCAAGTCATCACGCGCCGCTCTCTCATAAAAGAAAGTCTCTATGTTTGCGGGTGTGATGCCTGAAACATCGCGTCCACGCACCTGGGAGAGGTCGACCGTGTATTCAAACGAATTGGACACATCGCGGATCGCCCCCACAAGGGCTTCGCTTTGATCCTCGCTCAAAGGCGTATTCGTAAAGCTAAGACTGGAAGCCAAAGCCTCTACTTCCCCTCGGAAAGGCAGCGAATCAGAGTAGTCCTTCAAAGCGACTGCTCCGTCTTCCCCCAGAAGCATCGTAATCTGCTCTTTAAGCATCTCTTGCTGCAACTCCCTAGCGATCTGCACATCCGCCTTCGCTTCGTCAGTTTCCGCTCCGAACGATCTCATGCGGGTTTCCCAGCCGATTACGCCTCGCTCGGCCATCAATGTCCTAAGCGTATTCAAATCCTCGGTACTCAAATCGAGCATCTTGAAAAAGTCAGCATAGCGCGAGTCTACACGATTCATCTGACGCTCGATCATATCGATGCGCATTTCCGGATCCTCGAAGGCAGCCATCATTTGCTTCATTCGCTCGGCTCTACGAAAATCGCGGCTTTCGCTAACTGGCTCCTGCTCGACAGAAGCCGCACTTTCTTTCGAAGCTGACGGTACCGATGAACCCTCCTCAACGGTATCTTCCGATGCGAGACTCTGCTCCGTCTCCGCCTCAACACTAGCAGCCGCTGACGATGGCGGACTTTCCGTTAAAGAGACTTTGAGGCGACTGAGTTCGGTTTGCAGGTAGCCCGCGTAGGCTAGAGCCCCTACAAGAAGAAGGGATAAGGCAATCGTAGAGAATCTCATAATAACGTGCGTTGCTTGAACTACGTAATGCAGCCGCCTTCAGATGCAATCTCGAGCTCATTTTACCGCGGAACCAAGCAGCAGCACGAAAGTCACTACCCAAATGGCTGACTTAAGTGTGCGTATACGGAAGGGAGCCTTGGCAACCCTTGTCGTTCTCTCCCCATATTGCCTCGCCCAAACAGAATCAGTCGGATTCGAAGCGCCCACCACGGAAGTCGTCTTCGTTCTGGATACCACCGGATCCATGAGCGGACTCATAGACGGAGCCAAGAAGAAGATCTGGCAGTTCTCAGACAAGCTGAAGGACGCTAAACCCACCCCAAATATAAAATTTGGACTCATTGGCTAACGAGATCGGGGAGAGGAATACGTCACGAAGGTATACCGTCTCAGCGACAACGTCATCCACGAACTCAACATAGAACTCGACGCGACCTTCATTCCCTACGGCTCTGTTCGCGAACAAACCTACGCAAAGAAAAACCGTAGCTTCCTCGCCTCCATGAGCGAAGCCGCCATCGCCGCCCGCAGCAGCTGCCTCATCAAGTCAGGTAAGGGCAAAGCCATCTCCGGGCGCGGCGACCTTATCGAACTCATTCTCTCCGGAGAGCTCACCCTCAAGACGCTCGATCGTGAGCAGCTCACTCCCGAGCACCGTGAACTTCCATCCGAGGATTTCGCAGCGCTCGTCTACGAATACGCAGCCAAGCGACAACAAATCGAAGCAAGCCTTCAAGCAAGCTTGAGCCAGCGTGCCGCGTACATCGCCGAGGAGATGGAAAAGGTCAGCGAAGCCGACAAAGAGGAAATCTTCGAGCTCAGCGCCTTCCAAGCCCTCGAAGATCAAGCGGTAGCAGCCGGTTACAGTTTCTAGCACACGCTTAAGTCAGCGCAGCTTTCGCGGAGATACCTTCGAGCGCGACTAGAGTTTCCCTCGAGAAACCGAGGGAAACCCTAGCCAATAACGCCTTGCCAAAGCACAAGGCCCATTCGATCCTCGCCGCTATTCTTCCCAACAGCTAAGGAATGATCGGCGAATCCACAGTACAAAAACCAGACCCACAACACATTGGCATCATCATGGATGGCAATGGCCGATGGGCTAAGCAACGCGGACACTCGCGCCCCCGCGGACACAAGGAAGGCGCCAAAGCGACCCGCACCATCATCGACGCGTGCCAAGATCTAGGAATCCGGTACCTCACCCTCTACGCTTTCTCTGCTGAAAATTGGAATCGCCCCAACTTGGAGGTTCGGGCCCTGATGGAGCTCTTGGAGCTCTTCCTCGCCCGCGAGACCAAGACACTCGTCAAACGCCGCGTCCGTCTTCACGCCATCGGCCGCATCGACGAGCTACCCACCAGCGCCCGCAAAGCCCTCGAGAAAGCCATCGAAGCCACTAAGGAATTCGACGACTGGCACCTGACTCTAGCCTTGAATTATTCCTCTCGCAACGAGGTCCTCGACGCTGCCAAGGCATTCGCCCAAGCCGTGGCCCGCGGAGAAATCTCCCCAGATACAACCGATTGGGGAGACTTCTCGAAACACCTCGACACCGCGGAACTGCCCGATCCGGACCTTATTATTCGTACATCCGGCGAGACTCGAATTAGCAATTTTCTCCTCATGCAGTCCGCCTACGCTGAGTTTTACTTTACGGAAACGCTCTGGCCGGACTTCGACAAAGAACAGCTCGAGAAAGCACTCTCTTGCTACCGCAACCGCGAACGACGCTACGGCAAGACCGGCGAACAGCTCGCAACGCATTCGAGCACCGCACAGTCAAATCCCCTCCAGCCCTCCGCCTAACAAAGTGGCAAAACGTATTTTCAGTACCGTCCTCCTTTGGTCCATTATCATTGGATCCGTCAGCTACACTCCCGAGGCCGCCGTCTGGCTCATCGCCATGATTAGCTTCGGCACCCAATGGGAACTCTATGGCCTCATGGAGAAGATGGGCCGCCGGCCTTTCAAATCGCTTGGCTCCTCCCTCGGCACCTTCATGATTCTAGGTCCTTTCTACATAGAAAAGGCCTTCGACCACCCCGTGCCGGGGCTGCAAGCCAGCATCATCGCCGTCACCATCGTCGCCATTTGCCTCCGCATCCTCGTTCACCGCGAGGTCGAGCAGCGTATCGAAACCCTAGGCTCTACCCTCGTCGGGCTCATCTATATCCCCTTCATGCTCACCTTCATGGCCCGCATGCTCACGATCACGCCAGATATGAACGAAGGCCTCATGCTCATCCTGTGGCTCATCGCCACCGCCAAGTTCTGCGACGTCGGTGCCCTCGTTTTCGGCAAAGCCTTCGGACGCCATAAGATGTCTCCAAACACGAGCCCCGGCAAAACATGGGAGGGGGCTATCGGCGGCTGCCTGACCTCAGTGGGCATCGGCTTCGCGTTCGCGCACTTCGGCAGCGAGCTCTTCCCCGACTTCTTCCTCCCCTACTGGGCCGCTCTAATCGCTTTGCCCATCGGGGCTCTCTCCATCGTCTCAGATCTCGTGGAAAGCATGATGAAGCGAGCTGCCAAAGAAAAGGACTCCGGCCGCTTCATCCCAGGTATCGGCGGCGCCTTCGACCTTTCCGACTCTCTCATCCTCACTTCCCCTACCGCATTCCTCCTCTTCGGCCTGCTCCTTTAGACACTACAGTCTACAGCTTGAAACCATGAACATCGTCCTCCTCGGAGCCACCGGATCCATCGGCGAGAGCACCCTCAAAGTCATTCGCAAGCATCGCGATAGACTCAATCTCGTCGGAATCGCCGCCAACCAGAACATCGAAAAGCTCGCCCAGATCGCCTACGAGTTCGGCGTTCCCCACGTCGGCATCTTCGACGAAACCGCCTACGCAGCTGCCAAAGCAGGCACCGCCTTCCCCATTACCACCCAGCTCCACTGCGGGCTCGAAGGGCTCGAACAGCTCGCCGCTCTTCCCGAAGCTGACACCACTCTCGTCGCCGTAGTCGGCACCCACGGTCTATTGCCCGCCTTGCGAGCTATCGAAGCGGGCAAGACCCTTGCCATCGCCTCCAAGGAGATCCTCGTCCTCGCCGGCAAATTCATCATGGAAGCCGCTCGAGAATCCGGTTCCCTGATCCTACCCGTCGACTCCGAGCACAATGCCATCTTCCAGTGCCTCGATCCGAATCCAACGGGCAAACAAGCACCCAATACCAAGCATCCCACACCTAATAAACGGCACGTCGACAAACTCATCCTGACCGCTTCCGGTGGCAGTTTCCGAGACCTTCCCCTCGAGCAACTTGCCAACGTCACCCTGGAACAAGCCCTGCAGCACCCAAATTGGGACATGGGCCCGAAGGTCACTATCGACGCTGCCACCATGGCCAACAAAGGCTTGGAAATGATTGAAGCACGCTGGCTCTTCGGCATGCAAGCCGATCAAGTGCAAGCGGTTATCCATCCACAAAGCATTGTGCACTCCATGGTCCAATACGTCGATGGCTCCGTGCTCGCCCAGCTCTGTCCGCCGGATATGACCTTCGCCATCCAGCATTGCCTGCTCTATCCGAATCGCGGTGAGAGCGTAGTCGCACCGCTCGATTTCAGCCAAGCCATGAAGCTCGACTTTCACGCGCCCGACCTCCAACGCTACCCCTGCCTCGGTCTCGCCCGCCTCGCCATGGAAGCCTGCGGCATCGCCAACGGAATTTTCAACGCTGCAAACGAAGTGGCCGTCGATGCGTTTGTCTCAGGTAAGATAAGGTTTGTCGAAATTTCGACGATCATTGAGAAAACCCTCAATTCCATCGATAATACCGAACCAAGCTCACTCGAAGAAGTCCTTCACTACGACCAGATGGCCCGCCGTCACGCCGCAGACTTCGTTCAGAAAACGTCAACTTAGTAGCGGAAGTTGCGAGACTTCCGACCAACCCTTCGAAAACAACCGTAACCGGGAAACCGTCACTCGGGACCCAAATAGAACAAAATGAATTTTCCCGATCTCCTCAACCATGGCTGGGGCCTCCTCATAGTTGCCCTCTTCTTTGGCGGTTCCATCTTCGTCCACGAGCTCGGCCACTTTCTCGCCGCCAAATGGCGCGGTCTCCACATCGAACGCTTCTCTATCGGCTTTGGTCCTAAAATCTTCTCTTGGACGCGCGGCGGAGTCGAGTATCGGCTCTCTTGGCTCCCGCTCGGTGGCTACGTCGCCCTTCCCCAACTCGCCGATATGCGAGGTATCGAAGGTGACTCTTCCATCGACGCCGGCGCCATGCCTCCCATCGGATATCGCGACAAGGTCATCGTCGCCGTCGCCGGAGCCGTCTTCAATATCATCTTCGCCTTCCTCCTCGCTACCATACTCTTCTTCACCGGACGCCCTACCTCCGAAGACCGAGCATCCGTGGAAGTTGGCTATCTCAGCGACACGCTATTAAACGCCGCCGGCCAGGAAGTTACCGCCCCCGCCAAAGCCGCTGGCATGCAAGTCGGCGACTTGATTCGCTATATCGATGGATCTCCCGTTAAAAACTGGGACGACATACACCAAGGCATCGCCCTGAGCACCGGTACCACGACTCAAGGCTCACGCGAAATCGAATTCATAGTCGAGCGCGATGGAGAACAGGTAACCCTTCAAGTACAGCCGATCATTTCAGAGGGCATGAAACTCCGCCAAGTCGGACTTCGTCCCGGTTTCACTGTAAAAGTCGGTGCGGTCTTCCCCGACTCGCCTATCGAAAAAGCTGGCATTGCCCCCGGCGACACACTGCTCGAGCTCGACGGGCAACCCGTTCGCAGCATCGCTTTCTACACCGACTACCTGAAAGACAAGGGCGTGCAACCCGTCTCGATCACTTTCGAACATGAGGGTACGGTCAAAACCGCTCAGATCACACCCGAGGAGGTCATCGTTTCCACCGATGGGCGCAAAGCTGTCCTTACGGGTATCGCCGCTTTCGATACAAACCGAAGCCTCCTCTACCAAACGCCTACCGAGCAGCTCAAGGAAGTCGCTATCACCACGTACACCAACCTCCGGGCCCTGCTTCACAAAAACTCAGACATCGGCATCTCGCACATGAGCGGCCCCGTCGGCATCATCCGCGTCATCAAGAGCGCAGCCCAGTACGATATGCTCAACACACTGTGGATCGTCATCTTCATCAACGTTAGCCTCGCCTTCTTCAACATGATGCCGATCCCCGTCCTCGACGGTGGCCATATCGCCTTCGCTACCATCAACAAACTTCGTCGCAAACCGATCAACCCGAACGTCATCGCTTCGCTGCAAGGCAGCTTCATGATACTGCTCTTCGGCATGATGATGTACGTCACCTTCTTCGACGTGAGCCGTTGGATCTCAGACGCTTCCGAAAGTGCCGAGACGAGAGCCAAGGCAGTTACGCCTGTATTCGGAAATCCTGAGAACGCAAACGCCGACACCCCTTCCTCCACCGAAGAATGAGTTCATACTGCGTCTCACGTTTCGCTACCGAGCGTCGCATCAGTCGTGAAGTCCAAGTCGGCTCCGTTGGAGTCGGTGGGGATAACCCGATCCGTATCCAGTCGATGACGACGACGCTTACCCAAGATGTCGAAGCCACCGTCAAGCAATCCATCGCCCTCGCCGAATCCGGTTGCGAGATTGTCCGCGTCACTGCCCCCAACAAAGCAGCCGCTCGTGCCCTCAAGGACATACGTGCCAGCTTCACCGCTGCCGGTTTCGGACATATCCCCCTCGTCGCCGACATCCATTTCCTTCCCAACGCGGCCATGGAAGCTGTCGAGCATGTCGAAAAAGTGCGCGTAAATCCCGGCAACTACGCGGACAACAAGAAATTCGCAGTTCTAGAGTATACAGATGCTGAATACGAGGCCGAGCTCCAACGGCTCTACGATTCCTTCTCGCCGCTCGTTAAGCGAGCCAAAGAGCTAGGCCGTGCCCTGCGGATCGGCACCAACCACGGTTCACTCTCTGATCGCATCATGAACCGCTACGGGGACACTCCCCTCGGCATGGTCGAGTCCGCCCTCGAGTTCCTCCGCATCGCCCAGTCGCACGGCTACTACGACATGATCCTCTCCATGAAGGCGAGCAACCCAAAGGTCATGATCGAAGCCTACCGTCTCCTCGTTCGCCATATGGACAAGGAAGACATGCGCTACCCGCTCCATCTCGGAGTGACCGAAGCGGGCGACGGCGAAGACGGCCGTATCAAATCCGCCATCGGCATCGGCAGCCTCCTCATGGACGGCCTCGGCGATACGATCCGTGTCTCCCTCACCGAAGACCCCGTCTACGAAATCCCCGTCGCCCAAGCCCTTGCCCAAAAAATAACGGAGCAGTGGCAGACAGGCTGGAGCGACATCGGTCGCGAACCCACAAAGCCCGATAGCGTCGATCCCTTCCATTTCCAGCGCCGCGAAATTTCCGAAATCCAGCTCGGAAAATTCGCCAAGCTCGGTACCGAAGAGCCGCCCACCGTCATCACGCCGATATCGCATCCAATTTCCGAATACGTGACTATCGCTGCCGAAGCCAAGACCTCGCGACCCGCCCTCGGTGATTCCAAGCTAGAAGGACTCCTGCTAAAGGCAGAGACTATCGAAGATCTCGAGAAACTAACCGAACTCTGCGAAGCTATGAAAGGGGCTGCAGAATTCATCGTCGTTGAGCTCGATCCAAAACTCCCGCTCGACGAGGTCTCTTTGGCTCTTCCTCCGCAGCAGATCCATCTCGCGGTGCTCAGAGATTTCGGCGATGACGATTACGAGGAGTACAAACAATTCGTGCACCTCTGCTCCCAATTAAAAATCCAACCAGTCATCGGTCTCTCGCCGAGCGTCGACGATGGAATCCTCTCCGAGCCGATTGAGGGAACGATCATAACCCTGCACTCCGGCATCTCGCCGTCAGCGCCCAACCACCGCATCGGCTACTACCGCCAGCTCGCTGATCGCCTCAGGCAGTTGGAGAACAAATCTCCACTCTGGATACGCAATCCGAAGCCTGCTAAATCGAAAACCGCTGTCTCCTCTCCTTTCCTCGACAAGCTGTTGCACGCCTCAATTCTCACAGGATCCCTGCTCTGCGACGGTATCGGCGACATGATCAGCATCGAGTCCGACGAAGATCTCGTCCGCTCCACTCGCCTTGCCTACAACGTGCTGCAAGGCGCTGGCTCACGCATCACTAAGACCGAGTTCGTCGCTTGTCCCAGCTGTGGCCGCACCCTTTTCGACCTGCAAACCACGACCCAACGCATCCGCGAAAAAACCGGACATCTCAAAGGCGTCAAAATCGCCATTATGGGTTGCATAGTGAACGGTCCAGGGGAGATGGCAGACGCAGATTTTGGATACGTCGGCGGAGCCCCCGCCAAAATCAATCTCTATGTTGGGAAGCAGTGCGTTAAGTACAACATCCCTCAGATCGAGGCCGACGACCGGCTCATCGATTTGATCAAAGAGCACGGCAAATGGGTTGAACCAAAACCGGTCGCAACCTAGCCGCCCGTAACGCAGACCTCCAGCCCGCGACCGCCTAGCACGATTTATTCTCCACGGATGCGGGCTAAAGCTCCACACTACGCCCACGCTTTACACCCCAAATCGTGAACCCAAATTCCCCGTATCCCTAGAATCGGTACATCACGCCGAGGCGTACCACCGGATACAGGTCAAACTCGTCCAACTCGTCGTTAAGATCCTGCTCCTCCGCCCTTAAATCTGACTCGAACTGCGGTTGGTCCGCTATCAGCCCCGTCGCCTCCAGCCGAGCGACAGCGGATCCCGCGTCCATAACGCCTGCATTGATGTAGGCGCCCCAACCCTTGCCTTCAGGCTTCTTCGAAAAGCCAAAACCGATATATGGAGCTGTCGAATTATCCCATTCGACATCACCAACAATCGTGCCGACCAAAGAAGCGGGGTATTCCACTCCGTCCAAATCATAAGTCGTTCCAGACTCCGGGCGGCCGACCACGTTTACCGAGTTTTCAGTAAACACCACGCCGGCCAGCAAGTGAAAACCGCCTCCGCCAGGATGCCACTGTATCGTCGCATAACCATTTGAGAGGTCCACGTTTCCCGAGTAGTCCACGCCATCCGTCGAATAATCCTTATCCTCACTGAGCGAACCATAGCCGGCGTTAAAAGTGAACTGCTTTGACGCGGTGAACCACACCGAGCCTCCGAGTCCAGTCGTGCCCCCTTCCACACCCAATGCGAATCGGGAGGTCGCGTTGGCTTCCGTCGTCTTTTGCCCAGCTGCAACACTGCACGCGATCAAGGCAAGTAACCAAATGGTTTTCACTTTCATGCTCATACTTCGAATTGGATTTCAGGTTTACTTGGAATAGCCTAGCAACAGCTCGCCAAACCGAAACATACTCGGGAAAAGGACAGAACACGTGCATCCCATTGGATTGCCCGCGTTACAGCGTTCCTCGCCCGCGTCGGGCAAAAACACTAACGAAAACAAAGCCAGAAAGCAATCGCCTGTGGCAAACAACCAGCACTAGGATCATCGCTAATCCTACGCTATGAACGCCCAATTACCTGCCAGCGTGTTTATTGGAATCGACGGAGGCGGCACCCAAACTCGCGCTATCGCTATCGACGAAACTGGAGACATCCTCGGTAGGGGCACCGCTCTCGGGTCTAACCCAAACAATAATGGATTCTCTGAAGCTGCAAAAAACATCGTCGAGGCCATCAACAACACTGGGGCAACATTAGGCGTACATGCAACGATTTGCCTCGGAATCGCCGGACTCGCCAGTCCTCAAGTGGCCGATAGGCTGAGAGACGAGCTGCTCGCCACACTGCCTTCATTCGCCGCCACTACACTTCACCTTACCCACGATCTCGAGATCGCGCACTACGCCGCATTTCGCGATAAGCCTGGTATCGTTCTCATCGCCGGAACCGGCTCCGCCTGCTTCGCTAAAAACTCGGCTGGTGAAAGCTTTCGAGCAAGCGGCCGCAATTTCCCCTACGAAGATCCAGGAAGTGGATACGCGATCGGCAAACGAGCCATAGATTCCAAACTCCTGCTTGCTGTTGAATCCCGACCCTCCATCGCAGCCCTAGCGCCGCGTGTCATTGAGCTAGCCACCCATGGCGACCAAGAAGCGCTCGATATTCTGCGTCTCGAAGCCCAACACCTCGCAAAACTCGCGAAGCTTGTCTTCGACGACTACGCTCAAACCGAATCCTTACCTATTGTCGCCGTCTACGGCGGACTGCTTACGTCGGAATCGCTTTACCGTGACACCGCCCTTTCGGAGCTACATTCTGCCATACCGGGCATCAAGGTCATCGACACAACAACCTCGCCCGCCCAAGCCGCCGCAGAGCTCGCCAAAAGCCGCAGCTAAATTCTTGTCTCAGAACACAAAAGAGCCGCCTCGTTTCCGAGACGGCTCCCTCCTCTGTTTCTCTTCCCTCCTGCCAAGCGACTGAGTCGCCCGGCAAAAATTAGTACGATCTTCGGCTAGTCCCGATTGCCCCCTAGCATGGAGAGCAAGTAGATCAAGTAACCCAGCGAAGATACAAACGCAGCAACATAGGTCCAGGCTGCAGCATCGAGCGTTTTATTGACGCCTGTCAGTTCGTCCTGACCCAAAATGCCGAGCGAGACGAGTTCCTGCTTGGCCCGACGACTGGCGTCGAACTCCACCGGTAAGGTGATTAGATGGAACGCCGTCATAACAAGGTAGCAACCCACACCGATCTTGAGAAACAGTCCGCCGAGCGCAGACAATCCCAGCACGAATGGGCCAAACATGATGAACGGCATCAAACTGGAAGCGATATTCGTCACTGGAATCATTGCCATACGCGCCTTAAGCATCGAATAGCCTACCTTGTGTTGCACCGCGTGGCCCGCTTCGTGGGCTGCCACGCCCAGCGCTGCAAGGCTTGTGCCGTTGTAGTTGTGCTCACTGAGAGCGAGGCGCTTATTCATGGGATCGTAGTGGTCGGTAAGCTCACCGCGCACCTGTACGATCTCAACGTCGTAAATTCCTGCTTTTTGCATGACTGCAGCTGCAGCTTCGCGCCCTGTGATGTTACCCCGCGACGGTACCTGAACATACTTCCCGTAGGCAGAGCGGACCTTGTTCTGGGCCCAGAAAGCCAAGATGAAGGTCGGAACAATAAGAATTAGAAATGCAAACATTTGAGTACTTTCGTTTTGTTAGGAGTTCAAAGATAGCAACGGGCGTTCCATGTTCCAGAATGCGAAATCTTTTTCGCATTTTATGCTTTACGACCTGCCTAACAGCAACTTAAGCGCACTCTTAAAAATGCGATGCGAGAGTGCTCCCATCCCAAGCGCGACACCCCGTCCCGCACTGTGACACGCTTTCGGGACCTTCAGCGCACGATGAGGGACAGCTACTGAAAAAACCTACTATCACCTCTGCCACAAGGTTGTTAGAAGGAACGTATCTTTATGGCTAGACCCCAGGAGCTGTCCTTGCGGTAGTAATCGACGAGATCGCTATTGTATCCATATCGGTACCACAGCGATGTGTACTTGAAACCAAGTTCGAGCCTCGCCGTGATGCGTTCGAAGGGATCGTTGTACCCGGTGCGCAGCTCAAGCATGATTTCATTTGCGTCGAAAAACCAATCCAAGCTTTTCGACTGGTAGCGAACACTGGCTCGCAGGCCATCGACTTTGGCGCGACGAATTTCCTCGTCATAGCGGGCCAACCACTCGTCATCGTTTTCCCAAATATTATATTCTTCCGCACCATCCTGCAGCATTCCCTCCTCCAAATAGTATCGTCCATCGAACATGAAGAATAATCTCCCCGTATCGATCTTCCAACTACTGGCCCAACGAGCGCCTAGGTAGTCCCATCCACGGCTGAGCTGGTCGCGAGCAATACTAGCATCTCCATCGACAAGCTGGTACTCCGCCTGCAACGCCTCGAAACGGTTGCGGCCGAGGGCTTCTTCTTCAGGGGTCTGAGGGTCGGTCAAATCTCCAATGCGCTGGCCGTTCGACTCGTGTCCATAGGAGATTTCGAAATAGTCGTGCAAACTGTAGCCGGGATCGCGTCGCGAGCTCGTTAGGTCGCGCCGCTTATGCCACCAGCGGGCACTGAGCAAGGGATTGAAACGCTTTCCGACTACAGGTGAAGACTCACGCGTTCCCATGTACTGCCCGGCACGTCCACTAAAGGCGAGGTAGAGGCGGGGTTGATACGGAAACAAATCTGGCTTGTCGTAGTCCTGCCCCTCTACGGGGAACTTGTTGCTTGGATTCCAAGACTCCCAAGGAAAGACAATGGATGCGGGCGTGATTACCGAGAGTGAAAAATCGAGGTATGCCTGGTCATCTTCGTCGAAGGTGTAGCCAACGTACAATGGCTCGTACGTCCTCACCACGTCCTTCCAAGAAGGCGGGTCGTCGTGCGCAGATTCAGGGTCATCGCCCATGCTCTGATTCTGGGCTAGGACCTGCTGGGCGCCTAGTAGAGCGATTGTTACAAGAAGAGCGACGAGCTTTTTCATAGTCCGATAGTTGGGGTATTCAGGCGTCGGGTACAAACTCAGAACGCCTAAATTCTTTTCACTGTGACCATTGTAAGATCGTCGTCGTAGGTCCTCTTTCCACTGAATTCCCGCAGCGACTCGAGTAAACGCAGGCTTACCTCTTGCGCCGGAGCTTTACGATTGGCTTTGACCGAGTCTGCAAGGCGAGACGCGGAAAACTCCTTTCCTGTAGAGTTGGAGGTTTCGATAACGCCGTCGGTGAAAGCAACGAAGATGTCTCCCTTATTGAAAGGCACCGTCTTTTCCTGGAGAAACTCGCAAAAGGATTCGTCCGGCATCATGCCAACGGGAAATCCGTCGCTATCTGGAAAGGAAGCATAAGAAACGCCACGCGAACTGTCGTTCGCGCAGAGCAAAGGACGTTCGTGGCCGGCCCGAGCGTAGGTTATCAATCCCAGTTCGAGATCGATAACCGCGTAGAGCACCGTGATGTAGGTGTCGCCTTTGATCTCGTCGACAACGAGCCTGTTGAGCTGACGCAGCACTTCGAAAGGAGAACTCCCCTCTTGGGCGACGCGGTGCAGGTTAGTGCGACAGATTGCCATAACGATCGAAGCCGGTATTCCTTTTCCCGATACATCGGCCACTGCTACACCTAGCTTGTGCTCACCCAGCGGAATGACATCGTAAAGATCTCCTCCGATTGTGTGGGAAGATACGTATTGGGCATCGATCTCCAGACCGTCCATACGCGGCAACTCTTGCGGCAGCAGCATGAGCTGGATACTGCGTGCGAGCCCAAGGTCGATATCGATCTGCTTACGCTCGAGCATCAAAGTAAGGAAGGTGTTGTTCCGGATCGCGATACCCGCTTGTTCGGCAAGCGACTGCACCACGGACTGATCCGTCTCAGAAAATGGCGCCCCGTCAGCCGAGTTGCAGACCGCAAGCACTCCCAGCACTTCTTCCCGAAAAAGTATTGGTGAGCAGATCGCTGTAGTCACCCGGAGGGCGGAGTCGCTGTGCCGCACCATGCGTTCGTCCGTACGACCGTCTTTGATGAGGATGGTCCGTCTGCTCCGGTATGCTTCTCCCGCCACCCCCTCTGCTATCGGAAATTCTTCGGTCTTCAGGACGCTTTCGATGAACTTGGCACGAGTCGCAATCTTGTCCCGCACATGCGGCGGCAGGGGTCGGTGCGGAGGAAACAGCCCTTCCACAGCGACGCTGCGCAAGGTGTCCCTCTCTGTCCTTTCAAAAACACAGGCGCTCAAAGCGCCAGTGCTCACCACAGCGGCATGTACGATCCTTTGAAAGAGCTCTTCCTTGCTGAGCTCATCACCCAAGGCTTGCACCATGTCGTGCATAAAGTCCGCCACAATGAGCTTCTCCTGCTGGGCCAACTGAGCTCGCTCGAGGTACTCGGAGCTGCGTTTTACCTCGCGAAAATAGAGCCAGCCAAACAGGCATCCAACAAGTAGCAGAGTAAAGGTAAACAGCAGGCTCATGGGGTACAGGGGCGTGGAAATCGCTAGCGAGGCTTGTGAAGACGCGAAAGAGAACAACCTTCCACAACGATCAGATCGAAGGTGGGGCATGCATGGCTTCGACCTCCTCCAAAAGCTGTCACTCCCACCCTAACCCTCATATCGAGACTTCAAACAGGAATGACAATATACACTAAGCCTCGTCCTCTACCCGGTTCTTCAAGTAGGCGATGACGTCTTGGAACTTCTCCTGATTGCCGGAATCGGCAGCGACCAAGTTTTCGTGAGCCTCCAGGCAGAGGCGCGCGTTTTCCAGCTCGTTGAGCTGCTTAGAATTGAGTGCGGTGGTAGCCCCTACGCCAGAAGCAACTTTATCATCGCCCGTATCCACGGTGGCGATGCGGTGTAGGCCGAGATTCTTGACCAGCTCGAGGTTCCGGTCATTAAGTCGCGAGAGAACGAGCGAGCCCTTCGGCTCTAAACGACGCAGTTCGAGGGCGCACCCCGCCAAGACGCCGAGGACGGTACTGTCCATGCCCGCACACTGGCTAAAGTCGAAAACGAAGTCCCTCTTTCCACTCGCATAGGAGTTTTTGAGAAATTCCTTAAGCGGCACTACGTTTTGGAAGGAGGCACGACCGGCGATCCGCACGGCAACGGGTGTTGAGTAAGGATCGACTAGAAAAACAGGATTGTCTTCAGGCATGACTTCGAGACGCGCTTGTTGAGATAACGCAGTGGGCGGATAGTGGAGATTATTGCGCCGCCTTGATGATATCCCGCAGAACATACGGGAGAATACCACCGTTGCGAATATATTCTACTTCGATATCTGTATCAACTCGCACCTTCATTTCGACTTCGTCCACATCGCCGTTAGATCGTTCGATAACGGCAGTTAGGGATTGGCCGGGTTTGAGGTCGTCGCCGAGCCCCGGGAGAGAGACAATCTCGCTGCCGTCAAGGCCGAGGGACTGGGCGCTTTGGCCGTCGAAGAACTCGAGGGGTAGCACGCCCATGCCAATGAGATTGGAACGGTGGATACGCTCGTAGCTGCGCGCAACGACCGCCTTGACGCCGAGAAGATTCGTGCCTTTGGCCGCCCAGTCGCGCGAGCTGCCCATGCCGTAGTCGATACCGGAGAATACGATGAGCGGGATGCCGCGTTCCTTGTAGGTTTCGCAAGCGTCGAAAATGGTGGCCGGCGTGCCTTCCGGCATGACTTTGGTGAAGCCGCCTTCCTTGCCTTCGGCCATGATGTTCTTAACACGCACGTTGGCGAAGGTGCCGCGAGTCATGATCAAGTCATTACCGCGACGGCTGCCGTAGGAGTTAAAATCCTTCGGCTCGACGCCACGCGATTCCAGGAACCTGCCAGCGGGCGTCTCGGGCTTGAAGGCGCCAGCGGGCGAAATATGGTCGGTTGTGACCGAATCGCCCAAGATGGCGAGCGGGCGCATGCCTTCGATGGGTTCGATGGAACCGACCTCCATGGAGAAACCATCGAAGAACGGCGGGCGATGGATGTAGGTGGAGGTGTCGTCCCAATCGTAGAGATCGCCGGTCGACGACTCGATCTTAAGCCACTCGGGATTGGCGCTAGCCACGTCAGAGTACTGGCGCTGGAACATCGCAGGCTTGAGTCCTTTGACGATGGCTTTCTCGATTTCGGCGTTGGTCGGCCACAGATCCTTCAGGTAAACTGGATTTCCGTCCTGGTCGTTGCCCAGCGAATCTTCAAATAAGTCGATGTCAACGCGGCCGGCGATCGCATAGGCGACGACAAGCGGCGGCGACATGAGGAAGTTTGACTTGATGGAACCGTGTACGCGGGCCTCGAAATTACGGTTACCAGAGAGTACCGAGGCTGCCACGAGCTCGCCCTTAGAGATAGCCTCTTCGATCGGATCCGCAAGCGGTCCGGAGTTTCCAATACAGGTGGTACAACCGTAGCCAACGAGGTTGAAGCCCAAGGCGTCGAGGGATGACTGGAGATCGGTCTCAGCAAGGTAGTCCGTGACGACGCGAGAACCAGGAGCGAGGGAGGTCTTGACGGTAGGAGCCACTGAGAGCCCCTTCTCGACGGCCTTCTTGGCAAGAAGACCTGCCGCTAACATTACACTCGGATTCGAAGTATTCGTGCAAGAAGTGATGGCAGCAATGAGCACGGAACCGTGCCCGATCTGATGCCCGTTCATATCGTCGTCCGACTCGACCGTAACTTTGGTTCCACGGTCTTCAACAGCGCGACCGAAGCCGCCTTCGTCGGTCGACTGGGAGAAGAGTTTGTTGAAAGAGCCTTTGAGGTCCTTGACGTCGATGCGGTCCTGCGGACGCTTGGGCCCGGCTACCCCTGGCTCGATGGTAGACATGTCGAGATCCACTACGTCGGTGTATTCGAGTTCGCCCGCGGCCGGAATGCCGAAGAGATTCTGGGCTTCGAGGTAAGCTTTAACCGAGGCGACATGCTTCGGTTCGCGTCCGGTCGCTTCGAGGTACTGAAGGGATTTTTCGTCGACTGGGAAGTAGCCCATCGTAGCTCCATACTCAGGAGCCATGTTGGCGATCGTCGCTCGGTCCGCCAGCGAGAGGTTGCGTGCTCCTTCGCCATGGAACTCTACGAACTTGCCGACCACCTTTTGCTCACGAAGCAGTTCAGTGATGCGTAGCGTGAGGTCTGTCGCGGTAACGCCTTCCTTGAGCGCGCCGGATAGGTTGACGCCGATCACTTCAGGAGTGAGGAAGTAAACCGGCTGGCCGAGCATGCCCGACTCGGCTTCGATGCCCCCGACTCCCCAACCTACGACTCCGAGGCCGTTGATCATGGTCGTGTGCGAGTCGGTGCCTACGAGAGTGTCCGGATAGAAGACGTGGCCGCCTTCGACTTCCTTGGCGTGTACCACCTTGGCGAGATACTCGAGATTCACTTGGTGAACGATCCCGATGCCAGGGGGTACGACTTGGAAAGTCTCAAATGCCTGTTGGCCCCATTTGAGGAATTCGTAGCGCTCCATGTTGCGCTGGAATTCGATGGCCATATTTTGCAGGAAGGAATTCGCCGTGCCTGATTTATCGACCTGCACGGAGTGATCGACTACGAGGTCAACCGGAACCAGCGGCTCGATCATCGAGGAGTCTTTTCCTAGGTCCGCCACCGCCGAGCGCATGGCCGCGAGATCCACGAGGAGCGGCACGCCAGTGAAGTCCTGCAGCACGATGCGAGACAAGACAAACGGGATCTCGACTTTGAGAGGGTCCTTGGCATTCCAGTTGGCGAGTGTCGTGATGTCCTCTTCCTTGACGCGCTTACCATCGCAATTTCGTAGTACGGACTCAAGTACGACCCGAATGGATACAGGCAGCTTGGAGATCGGTCCTACTCCGCTCTCCTCCAGAGAAGGAAGGGAGTAGTAGTATGACTTACCATCGAAGCCGGAGTCGAAGGTCTTCAGGGAGTTCAGTGGATTCGAGAGATCGCTCATCTGTGTCGGGTCTGTCTTTTTGGATAACGGATCAGGACAATATCCTGTAGTGATAGGACTGGACGGCTCCGTCTAGAGCCGGCCAGGCCAGCAGCGTAAACTGCGCCTTAAGCGAGAGCTGCCTTAATTGCAGCAAAGTCGGGAAGCTGCTTAGGGTCGTCGCTAGATTCGGAGTAAACGACGTCGCCATCCTTGCTGATGACGAACGCTGAGCGCTTGGAAACGCCCTTGAATCCGAGCAAGTCTGCAAACAGCACATCGTAGGCAGTAGAGACTTCCTTGTTGAAATCGCTGAGGAGAGGGAAGTTCAGGCCGTTAGCCTTGGCGAACGCATCCTGGGCAAAAGGGCTGTCCACGCTGATGCCGTAAACCTTCGCATCGAGGCCAGAGTAGTCGGCCAGCGAATCACGGATGTCGCAGAGCTCAGCTTCGCAGACACTGGTAAACGCCAGTGGGAAAAAAAGGAGAACTGTTGCGGAAGATCCGAAATTCTCGCTCAAGGTAACGTCGGCCAAGCCTTCGTCATTTTTACTCTTCAAAGTGAAATCCGGTGCTTTTGTGCCAGTAGCGATAGCCATAGTCTTAGTGGGTTGTCGTTGGATGTTGTTAACGAAGAACCGGTGAGCATTGTGCTTTCCCAATTAGGGGCAAATCGAATTTTGGGTGAAACACCGGAAAACAATCGGAATTTGCAGTCACCCCCTGCTGCGTCGGGCTTGCGGATAAGCTCGACGACCTACTCAGGGACACCACTCACGCTCAACTGATCCCTCGTTTTGTGACAGAGCGACTCACCAGCTACCCCACCTTGGAGCTCGAAGTCAACGCCACCCTCGTGTCCTGACAATTGGACATGTGCCTAAAAAGGCCATCGGCACTGTGGTCACAAAATTGGCAGCGGATTCTACGTCCATCCTCCGAGTCGCCTTCAGCCCTCAAAAATCGCCGCCTGCGCGAATCTCCCTTTCGCCCCAGCATAAACGAAGACAAGAACAACCACGTATCCGGTTTATGATTACATTCAGATTCGATACCAAAGCGCAAAAACGGATAACCTACACGACGGTCCTTCGGCATTTACGGATAAAAATTAATCCTTCCGGGAGCACCAAAAATCCCTTGCGGGGCGGAAAAACAGTGCCTCTGTGCGCTACGTTCAAACCCATGGAAACGTTTGCACAACTGCGAAACTCCACTCGTCAGCACAAACCAGATTCAAAGATGACCAATCTGAAAAAACTCATCGCTAGCAGCGCCCTCGGACTCGCCGCAACGGCGGCCGCCCAAAACAGCGTCGACGCGCCCACCACAGGCGACCAAGCATTCGAACTCAGTGGCTTCACGGTCTTCGGCGACCACTACGACTCCATCGGTGCCGCGACTCGCCTACCACTTTCCAACCGCGAGACGCCGCAAACGATCAGCTTGATCGACAGCTCCCGCCTGGAAGCGGAATCAATGTACAACATGGATGACGTCATGCGGAACGTGACTGGCGTCAATGTCTCCATGTACGACACCCAGCGCCCTCTCTACTTCTCACGCGGCTTCCAGATCACCGACTTCCAAGTCGACGGAATCCCGACTTATAGCGGAGACACCAACCAAGAATTCGACACCGCTCTTTATCAACGCGTCGAAATCCTCCGCGGAGCCAACGGTCTGTTCAGCGGATCCGGCAAGCCTTCTGGCACTGTAAACCTTCACCGCAAGCAGGCCGGAAAAAATTTAACCGCTTCCGTCACGCAAACGGTCGGTTCATGGGACTACCTCCGCACTCAGGTAGACGTCAACACGCCCATCACTTCCGAGGGGAAGTTCCGCAGCCGCTTCGTCGCGGCCTACACCGACCGCGACAGCTTCCGAGATCGCTACCACGAGGACAAGCTCGCCTACCTCGCCACCTTCTCCGCAGATCTCGCTGAAAACTCGGTGCTCACTTTCGGCTTCCAAAGACAAGACAACGAGCCCACCGCGTCCGTTTGGGGCACCATTCCTCCGCTCGCGGCAGACGGCACTCCTTCGGAGCTTCCGCACACCACCAATTTCGCCACCGACTGGGCCTACTGGCACCGCCACTCCAGCACCGCCTTCGTCAATCTCGAACACGCCCTCAACGACCGCTGGCAACTCAAGGCCGCCATCAATCACACAACCGGCGACGAAGAAAGCCTCAGCACCTACGCCAACGCCTACGCCGAAACCTGGCTCAACAAGGAAGACGGCTCCGGCGTCGTCATCACCGGCTACTCTTGGGACAGCGCCGACCAGCGCGACAGCATCGACCTTTACCTCAACGGCAAGTTCGACCTCTTCGAACGCGAACACGACGTCGTCTTCGGCGCCAGCCACTCCGAGTACGAAAGCGTCGCCCTCAACACCACCACCGGGTTCGCCGGCACCCCCTACAACTACACGATCCCTAACTTCTACGAATGGGATGGCTCCGCGCCCGAAATGAAACTCGCGTACCTGCCCGGCCAAGGTATCGTTCGCACTAAGCAAACAGGACTTTACTCCTCCACTCGCCTCCGTCTCACCGATGCCCTGTCGGCAGTCCTCGGCGGGCGTATCACAAAATGGGGTACCATCGACTACGGACGTGACGACGCAGGAGCGACCTCCTTCGTGACAAGCGAATTCGAAATCGACAACGAATTCACCCCCTACGTCGGCTTCACCTACGACCTGAACGAAAACCTCACATTCTACGGCAGCTACACCACCATTTTTGAACCTCAAGACGGCGTCGATGCCAGCGGAAGTATACTCGATCCGGTGGAAGGTAACAACTACGAGATCGGCCTCAAATCAAGCTTCGCCGAAGGGCGTGCCACCTTCAGCGCCGCACTCTTCGAAACCACCCAGGACAACTTCGCCGTCGCCGATCCGCTCAACCCAGATCCACTCGAAAGCGGCAAGTATCCACAAATCGGAGTCGACGGCACTAAGGCCAAAGGCATCGAGCTCCAGCTCAGCGGAAAAGTAACCGACGACTGGTCCATGATTTTCGGATACACTCACAATGACACCTCCCGCCACGAGGGCGATCCCATCTGGACCAATCTTCCCATAGACCTCGTCCAGCTCTCGACCCACTACCAGTTCCCTGGACAGTGGAATCGCCTCGCGATCGGAGGTGGAGCCACCTGGCAAAGCGAGATCATCGGCAGCCAGTTCATCCCCGGACAAGGAAACGTAGAAATCAGCCAAGACGCCTACACCCTCGTCAACCTCCACGTCAATTACGCCATCAGCGAAAACGTCTCTGCCACCCTCAGCGCCAAAAACGCCCTCGACGAGATCTACCTCGCCAACCTCGACTACCCTCAGTTCGGAGAGCCGCAGAACTTCCTGCTCTCCCTCAAGTGGGAGTACTAAGTCTAATTTAGTTGATCTGATATATTTGTATCCGTCCGCCTGCGACATCCGCAGGCGGACTTCCCTTTTCCAAAGTAATGAAAAAGCGCATTTGGCAAATCCACTCCTGGCTCGGACTTATCTGCGGCCTCGGCCTCATCCTCGTCGGCCTTACCGGCAGCGTACTCGTTTTCCAAAAAGAAATAAACAGTACCCTCTACGCGGATACGAACCGAGCCGAATACACGGCTGACGCCCAGCGCCTCCCGCTCGGCCCACAGATAGCGAAAGTCCAAGCCGCTTTCCCAGACTTTTGGGTCTCTGGTTGGTTGCTCAACCGCAACCCCGAGTCCCGCGACATCGCCTACATGAAACCGCGCGGGACCGATGACTGGCACAAGCTCCGCGTGGACCAGTACACCGGCGAAATCCCCGGTAAGCCCCTAGGCTACCGCGACACCCTGCAAGGCTGGTTCGTCGACTTGCACTACACGCTCTTCGCCGACCACATCGGCATGGCCATCACTGCCGTCTTCGCACTCGGCCTCATCGCTCTCAGCGTCACCGGTATATGGATTTACCGCTCCTTTTGGAAAAACCTCTTCCGCCTCCGCTTCGGCAAAAGCCTGCGCATCTTCTGCTCGGACCTGCATAAGATGATCGGCATCGTCACCGTGCCCCTCAACCTCATCCTCGGAGTCACCGGCACTTATTGGAACATTTCCCACCTCGCCCACGAACTGGTCGAGCACGCCGACGAAGAGGAGCACCGCATCCTGAACCCACAGGAAGCCCACCTTCCCGTGGAGCAACTCGTGAAAACAGCTACCGACGAATGGAACATGTTCAGGATCAACTACATCTACTTTCCCACAGACCAAGATCCGAACATCTACTTCTACGGCAGCAACCATTTCGACAGCCCGTTCCTTAGTCCCTACGGAAGCTGGATGGGCATCGACTCCCAAACAGGGGAAATCGCAATCACGGAGGACCTCCGCGAAGCCGGACTGTGGTCCCTCATCGTCGACTCCTTCGAGCCCTTCCATTTCGGCGACTTTGGGGGACTCTTCACCAAAATCATTTGGTGTTTCGCCGGTCTTGCACCCGGCATACTAGCCATTTCTGGCTCGCTCATCTATTTCTCCAGGCGAGAACGCAGCTAACGCAGCGGGTCTCGGTTACCCGATAGGGAACGTTCAATCACGAGCCTAGCCTCGGTTAAACTTACGGAAGGCGCCCATTCAGAAAGGGCGCCTTTTTCGCGCTCAGATACCGCGAAACAGATGAACTTCAATTCGCGTAAGATATTTCAGAGCCCTTAAAATGGAAAATACCCTAGGAAAGTGAAATAGATCTAAATATCGGTCAGAGGCCTCCGATCAAGGAGACGCATTTAGCGGGACGATCGCTATGCCAGAAACCTACTACCTGCCTAGACCGCACTATCCTTTTCGCCAATAACATGACCGCAAAAATGAAGAAGCGCCATCCCGCTACGCTCCTTCTTATCGCAAGCCTCTGGCTAGGAGGCATCAGCGCTGGTTCGATCGCCCTTTGGGACCACGAGTTCACCGAAGGGCAGTCCAGCGACGCGCCGCTCTCCCTACCTGCCGAGCTGGGAGCTCTCGCTAAAGACGAAAAACCGCTGACACTTTTCATGGCCGTTCATCCGGGCTGCCCTTGCACGGGAGCAAGCCTCGAACAAGTCGACCGACTCATCGCAGGCAATCCAGATTCCATACAATTGATCGGGCTCGTCCGCGCCCGAGGTGAATCCTCGGAAACCGCCACCGGAGCGACACTTCAAGAGGAAAAATACTGGAAGCGGCTCGAAGCCATGCCCAATGCTCATCCTTACGCTGACCACGACGGTGCTCTCGCCCGACTGCTCGGAACCCACACATCAGGGGCGACGATTGCCTACGACGAAACAGGAGGCCTGAGATTCCAAGGAGGCATAACACCATCCCGTGGCCATGCCGGACCCAGTCGCTCCATGGACGAGCTGGAAGCCATCGCCCGGCAGCTCGCCCCGCTTGAACTATGCTCCTCTCCCACCTTCGGCTGCTCCCTCGAAAACGATCCTGACCTCCTGTAAATGCCCACTTCTAAAGCCATAGAAAAACGGACTGATGCTCAGGCACAGAACATCTTCCGGAAAAACCACTCGACGATCCTAAAGCGAACCGACCGATTGTTCGCTAAGCTGATGGTCGCCCAATGGGTGGGCGGAATCATCGCTGCGTTGATCTTCACCCCCCTTGAATGGACCGGTGACGCCAGTTCGATCCATCTCAACGTCTGGGCAGCCGTCTTCCTCGGCGGCGCCATCGCTAGCCTCCCCGTCTACCTTAGCTACACGCGCCCTGGCGAAACCTCCACGCGCCATGTAATCGGTATCTCCCAAGCGCTCTTTTCCGCCCTCCTGATCCACCTAACAGGCGGTCGACTCGAAACACACTTCCACGTATTCGGCTCCCTCGCTTTCCTCAGTTTCTATCGCGACTGGAGAGTCATCGCTTCCGCCACTCTCATCATCGCCCTCGACCACTTCATACGCGGCGTCTGGTGGCCTAGCTCCGTGTTTGGTATCCTCACCTCTTCGCCTTGGCGCTGGGTCGAGCACGCCGCTTGGGTCATCTTCGAAGATATTTTTATCGTTCGCAATTGCATCGAAAGCATTCGTGAAATGAAGGTTCAAGCCCACCAGCAAGCTGAGCTTGAAAATGCTCACGAACGCACCGAACGCATCGTGGAGGAACGTACTGCTCAACTTCGTCACAGCAAGAGACGGTTCTCCGACATCGTAAACCATATCAACGGCATCGTTTGGGAAGCCGACCCCAAGACCCTCCAGTTTACCTTCGTCAGCATGCAAGCCGAACGCATCGCGGGCTACCCTGTCTCCGATTGGACCGAGACCCCCGACTTTTGGCAAAACCACCTCCACCCCGACGACAAGGAGAGGATTACCGCGCTCTGCAAAAGTCACACAGAAAAAGGGCTATCCCATGATTTCGAATACAGACTCCTGACTGCAGACGGAGATTACGTTTGGCTCCACGATCTCGTGACCGTGGAAATGAATGAGGAGGGCAAGCCCATTCTCTTGCGAGGCGTCATGGTCGATATTGCGGATCGTAAGAAAAGCGAAGCCGAGCTCAGGGCCGCCAAGGAAGCTGTCGAAGAGGCAAACGAGCTCCTCGTCGAATCCCTCAACGAATCCAAGCGGCTCGAAAAAGACGCCCAATCCGCTAACGTCGCTAAAAGCAAGTTCTTGGCAACAATGAGCCATGAGATTCGTACCCCAATGAATGGCGTCATCGGCTTCACCAACCTGTTACTCGAATCCTCCCTCGACGAAGAACAAGAGGAATTCGCCACTTCCATTCAAAACTCGAGCCATGTCCTGCTCAATATTATCAACGATATACTCGATATTTCGAAGATCGAAGCTGGAAAACTCACCGTAGAGAACATCGATTACGACCTCCGGCAAGCCATCGACGACGTCGCGACCCTACTCTCGCCAGCCGCCGAGGACAAAGGCGTAGAACTCGCTGTAAAGTTCGAAAACGACTTCTGCCCGGCAGTCCTAGGCGACCCCGGTCGTATTCGCCAAGTTATTACAAATATCGCCAGCAATGCAGTGAAATTCACCGAAACGGGACACGTCTTTATCCGCATCGGAATGGAGAACGAGAACGAAAAGCTAATCCGAGTCGAAATCGAAGACACCGGTATTGGCATCTCCCCCGAACAGCAAAAGCAGCTCTTTACCAGCTTCACCCAAGCGGACTCCTCTACCACCCGACGCTACGGAGGTACAGGGCTAGGGCTCGCCATCTCCAAGCACTTGGTCAACCTCATGGGTGGAGACATCGGCATCGACAGCACCGAAGGGGAGGGCTCAACCTTCTGGTTCACCATTCCGAAAAAGGCTTCCCCGCAAAATCAAGCCCCTATCGAGCTCCCTTCGCGACTTCGAGACCTTCGTGTCCTCGTAGTCGACGACCACGAGATTAATTGCAGGCTATTACAAGATCAGCTCACGGAATGGTCTATCGAGTCAGAAGTCGCGGCCAGCGGGAAAGAAGCGCTCGAAAAACTCCACCACGCGGCCGCAACAGATAACGCCTTCGACATCGCCATTCTCGACTACCTGCTTCCTGACATGGACTGCAAGGAACTCCGAGACCGTATCCAATCCGAAGAAACAATAAAAAAACCACTCTTCATTGCACTCGGCTCCACCGCCTACCGCATGCAGTTGAAGACCATGTTGGATAGCGGATTTCAATCGCACCTCTTCAAGCCGCTCATCCGACCTCGCTTGCTTGCCCAGGCCCTGACACAAGCAACAGCGGAGCCGGGAGCAGCTAAAGGAACTGTAACTAAGAGACAAAAGAACGTCGAAACACCCATTCCCCTAAGGGCCCCAGCGGAAGCAGTTGTCCAAAAAGAATTCAGAGTCCTGCTCGCCGAAGACCATCCGGTGAACCAGAAGCTGGCCAAACGCCTTCTCAGCAAGATCGATTGCGAAATCGAAATAGCAAACAACGGCATCGAAGCCATCGATAAAGCTACCAGCACTCGCTACGACGCGATCTTCATGGACTGCCAAATGCCCGAAATGGGCGGACTCGAGGCGACCCGCAAGATCCGAGAGATCGAAAGAGAGTCCGGCCTTCCAGGCCGCAGCGAAAAAGAACTGATTCCAATAATCGCAATTACCGCAGGTGCCATGGAAGGCGATCGAGAAATCTGCGTACAAGCAGGCATGGACGACTACCTGACGAAGCCCTTGAAAACCACAGATCTCAAAGCCGCTGTCGATCGTTGGTGCAAGACGACAACCGTGGTTAATTAAGGGAAGTAGAATTTTGCAAATCCCGCTCGGGGTTCAATAAATCCTCCGCGGGGTGGCTTTCGACGAAGAGAATCGCTAGTATCTTCGCTATGATCCAACCATGTTTGATTGAACCCGTACCCAACTCTAGGATACACTGCACGATCCGTGCAGCGAGGGAATCCCTTATCCGCGAAATCGGAAAAATTGCTCAGTACTGCGCCATCGACCTCAAGATGAAAACTCCGCTGTCAATCAAAGCAGACATGGGAGAAGCGACGCACATAACGCTGAGCGTCGACGTAGAGTCTGCCCTCTCCCAGCAGGTTATCTGGCGACTTGCCAGCCGGGTCGCCTCTTTTTGCCCACACGCTAGAGTCAGCACTCAAATCCTTTCCCTCGAGCAATTTCAAAACCTCTCAGACGCGTGAAACAGCCTGTAAACGCGAACAAGCCACAACTCGCTCGCACCGTTCTCTGCTACGTCGGACCACTCTCACTGCTTCTTGCGTTCCTCCTTCTCGTACACAGCTAAGCAGGCACGCTCCGACTCATTCCGTTTGACTCCGAGCCCCTCTTTTTGCCTTCAATGAGAGCAAGCCAACGTGCGCCGATATGCAAGACGACTCCCACAGCCAAACCCTCGCCGACATACTAAGCTCCCGATGCACCACCAAAGCCATGGACGAAAGGCCATGGCCCATCCCTCAACCAGACCCGAAGCTCATTGAGCAAATCCTTTCCGCAGCCCAAGAAGCCCCGTTTCACAAACCCGCCGCTAGGGAGCTTCGAAAGCAAGGCCTCCCCGGCATCCAGCCCTGGCGTTGCTACACCCTGGACGCTAAGCAATGCCGCACTCTACGCCAGCACCTCATCGATACCGGCGATACCACAAAGATCCCCAAACTGCTAGCCGTCGCCGATTATTTGATACAAGTCACCTGGCTTCCCAACCCAAGCACGGAACCATCCAGCGAATTATTCGACCCCAGTATCCAAAACATGGAGCACATCGCCGCGGCATCCGCGGCTATCCAAAACATGCTGCTACGCGCAACGTCCTTGGATATACCAAACTATTGGTCCAGCGGCGGCGCCCTCAGAACTCCTGAAATCTTTACCCTACTCAGCATCCCTGAGTCCGAGATTTTACTCGGCTCCCTCTTATTCTTTCCGAAGGACCTCGACGGTGCGGACGTAAAAGGCGGTTCCCTTCGCCCTTCCCGCAGCCTAAAGGAGGATTGGTCGCGCCCCGTCCGCCTAAGGCCCTAGACTTATCGGAGAGCAATAGAACGCAAAGCGAATAAATCCCATTCGGGGCTGAGTAAATCCACACCGGAGCAGATCGCACCCTAGATTTTCGTCATAGTGCAGGATCATTTCCTATACGGCAAAATCATGGCTACAAAAGAGCTGCTAAAATCCCGAGCAGGTGAGCTACAGTCCCTACAGCAGCGACCTTCTCATTCGCCCAAAAGATTGCCCACGTCACCGACGAAAATCTTGAAAGCCTGCAGGTCAAGGACCTCGCTGATTCCCAAGATCCAACACGCTGGGTTGATGTATTTCCGTGCGGAGACGCGGCATCGAGCGCCCCGGGTAGTACATCCGTATTTAGCGACCCATTCGACGCTACGGGCTCTTCGCCAACCTCTACATGACCACCGCGACAAGGCACGCGGACAGATCACCTCACGGGAGCTTTTCTCGACCTGAATCTCAGCACCTGTTTCAACACACTAAGAGACATCGCTCGATTATAGTGCGAGGAGCCAAGGCGGACAAAGGTCCTGCCCGGCAGAACATCCGGTCTTCAGAATCGGTCTCCAAAAATCCCGATCAGGGCTTTAATCGTCCCGCTCGGAGTAGCGAAATCCATGGCAATAGTCCAGTCTGGCGGGCTTGCAAAACCCACATGACTGAACTCATGACACCAAACTACAAATACAACTCACTCCTCGCTGCGATCAGCCTACTTGGTCTAGCTACATCACTCTCCGCTCAGGACGAAATCATCGAGCTCGCTCCCTTCACGGTCGAGGCCGACGGCGTACAAAAGATCCTACAGATCACCGAGCGCGACCTGTCACAACGCCAAGCTTCCGACCTGGAAGACGCCCTCTCCCTCGATCCGAGTATCACGGTCGGCGGCTCCACTGGAGTCGCCCAGAAGATCTATGTGCGCAGCATCGGCGAAGCCATGCTCAATGTCAGCGTCGACGGTGCCTCCCAATCCGGAGCCCTCTTCCACCACATGGGCCGCAACGTGCTCGAGCCGGAATTGCTCAAGCGTGTCGAAATCCAGTCCGGCATCGGCAACGCCACCGACGGACCCGGCGCCCTAGGCGGTGCCATCCGTTTCGTCACCAAGAACCCAAGCGACCTCCTCCGCGACGACCAGCAAGTCGGCGGTCTCTTCAAGTATGGATACTACGACAATACAAACGGCTACAAAGCCAGCGGAACGGTCTTCGGTCGCTTCAACGATTCTTGGAGTGCTCTCGCCAGCTACGTCCAGTCCGAGCACGACGACCTAGAAGACGCGGATGGAAACGCCTCTCCTGGCTCCAACAGCGAGCAAGATGTCCTCTTCGGCAAACTCGTCGGTGAGCTGGGCAATGGCCAAAGCCTTACCTTCAGCTACGAGAACATCCTGGAAAGCGGCGAACACCTCCGCCGCCCCGAGTGGTCCTTCGTCGGCCCTGGCAATCCCCTTCTCTACCTCGAATCCGAGCGCGACACCGCTGTAGTAAGCTACAAGGTCGACTCCGAGACAAGCGACTGGCTTAACCTCGAATCCCGGCTCAGCTTCAGCGAAGGCGAAATCCGTCAAGGCGCGGAGGAACCATACACTGGTAACATCGAAAGCGTTCAGCTCTACCTCGCTAATTCTCAAAACGCAGCCAACCACGAACTGACCTACGGTCTCGACTACCGCGAGGACAAGGTCGTGGCCGGTACACAGGGAGCTGACTACGACGGCAAGGAAACCGCCGACGTAACCGGATTCTTCATACAAGACCGAATCCAAGCCTCCGAAGACCTCGTCGTCACCCTCGGAGCTCGCTACGACCAATACGACCTCAACGACCACCTCGGCCAAAGCATCTCCGACGAAGCCTTTAGCCCGAACGTTGGCGTTACCTACAGTGTTTCTCCTGAAGTTACCGTCACCGCCGGCAGCGCCAGCGCCTTCCGTGGTACGGAGATCAACGATGCCTTCAAGATCTACTCCAGCGGTTCTATCAACGATCCCAACATGCAGGGCGAATCTGCCCGCAACGACGAGATCAGCATCCACTACGACAAAAACGGATTCTCCTTCGAATTCGGACTCTTCCAAAACCAAATCGAAGACATCATCGTCGCTACCATCGAATCCGAAAAAGACTCCCTCCGCGCCATACCTTGGGGCAAATACTACACAAACCTCGGCTCCCTCGAGACCGAAGGCTTATACGCCCGCGCCAGCTACGGAACAGACAACTACCACCTCAGCCTCCTGTACGACAACTCGGACACCACTGTCAACGGACACGCTGCCACACGCTACCAGTACGGCTCCGTCGCCTCGAGCATCGGAAACACTTGGGTACTCGATGCCTACTGGAAGGCTCACCGTCAGCTCGACCTCGGTTGGAACGTTCGACTCGTCGAAGGTTTGCACAACCTCGAAGTGACCATCCCGACCGACTTCACCGGCGAATTCATCGACAAGCCGGGCTACAGCACTCACGACTTCTACCTTCGCTGGGCACCCGATTTTTCGGAGAACCTAACCTTCAACCTCACGGTCAAAAACGTCTTCGACAAGCTTTACCGCAACCACGGCAGCATGGAGGACTATTCTCACATCGCCGGCTACGGAGCCATCATCGGAGCCAACGAACCCGGCCGCGACATTCGTCTCTCCGCTGCCTACAAATTCTAAATCTGTAGGGCGCGGCACTCGCGCCGTACCATCCTAAACTGACAAAGCAGACCTAGACAGCGCTCACTTTCATTGATCATCTAGCCGCCTCGCCCGTCGAGGCGGCTTCTTTCTCTTCACATCTGCGTCTATCCGCGTTCATCTGCGGTTCCCATCCCCTCCCATGTTTCGAAAAACCATATTCTGGATACACCTGGTTTCCGGTCTGATCTCCGGCATCGTCATCGCTATCATGTCGATCACCGGTATTGCCATCGCCTTCGAAGAGGAAATCCTCGCTTGGGTCGACCGCGAGGTCTCGCACGTCGATGTTCCAGACGAAACCACACCTTTATCGATAGAACAACTTCTGGCCATCGTCCGCGAGAAACGACCGGACCACGCCTCCGAATACCTTCGCGTCCACAGCGACCCCACCGCGGCCTGCCAATTCCTCGTCGGCTACGAAGATCCTCTCTACGTCAACCCCTACACCGGCGAGATCACCGACACCCGGGCCCACACCGCCCACGAGATTATCCACAAACTCGAAATGTGGCACCGCTTCTTCGGCCTCGACAGCGAAGACACCTGGATCATCGGCCGCCACATAAACGGTGCCGCCAATCTCGCATTTCTCCTCCTTTGCCTCACCGGTATCTACCTCTGGTTTCCTCGTGCCCTAAAGTTGCGCCTCTTCAAGAAAGGTCTCACCTTCAACAAAAAGGCCACAGGCAAAGCCCGCGACTTCAACTGGCACAATGTATTCGGAATCTGGAGCCTACCCGGGCTCGTGATCCTCGCCGCCACCGCTGTCGTCATATCCTACGAATGGGGACACAAGATTCCCTTCCTCCTGAACGGAGAAGAAGCCACCAAATCCCGCACCTTCGGAATGATGGCTGTCCCGCCTGCGGTCGTGCCAACTCCACCCGACGGATCCACGCCCCTTCCTTACGAACAAATCCTAGCCTCCACCAAAGAAATGTTTCCAGATTGGGTCAGTATCGGATTTTCTACGACAGCGAACGAAGGCTCCGCCCCCACCAGCAAGCCCATCCTTCTCAACCTCACTCGTCCCGACCACATGCCCAGCCGCGCTTGGACGCCCGTAGAGGTCGATCCCTACACGGGTAAGATGCTGCAGTTCACCCGGTTTCAGGACCGAAGCGCTGGACTGAGAGCCCGTGTTTGGACACGTTTTCTCCACACCGGAGCTGGCTTCGGATTCTGGGGAAAATCAGTAGCCTGCCTATTCACCCTCGGCTCCCTCTTCCTCGTCTACACGGGCTTCGCCCTGAGCTGGCGACGCTTCGTTCGCTAGGAACCCACTTCACAAAAAAGAGGATGACGATCGATCGCCATCCTCTTCCATAAAATGCTGAACGTGAAGTCCTAGCTGATCAATGCTTGGCGCGGAGGAGAGAACTTCGTCAGGTTGATTCCTTCTACAGCCACCTTGTATTCATCCATAGTTGGAATCCTTCCGAGTATTGCTGAAAGCACTACAACGGGCGTGGATGCGAGGAGTGACTCACCTTTCTTGCGATCGGAGTCTTCAACGACGCGACCTTGGAATAATCTCGTAGATGTTGCCATGACGGTGTCGCCTCGAGCCGCCTTCTCTTGATTACCCATGCAAAGGTTACAACCGGGCCGCTCGAGATACATCATATTTTCGTATTCAGTCCGGGCAGAGCCCTTCGGTGCATCGTCGTTGAATTCGAAACCTGAATACTTCTGCAGGATATCCCAATCGCCTTCGACCTTTAGCTCATCGATGATGTTGTAGGTCGGAGCTGCCACCACGAGAGGTGCGTTGAAGGCAACCTTACCTTGCTGCTCTTCCAAATTCTTGAGCATCTGGGCAACGATCTTGAGGTCTCCCTTGTGAACCATGCAGGAACCCACGAAGCCGAGGTCTACCTTCTTTTCACCACCGTAGTAGGATACGCCGCGGATCGTGTCATGCGTGTAACGCTTGGATACATCGTCATTGTTCACGTCCGGATCAGCGATCATCGGCTCTTCGATCAAGTCGAGATCCACGACAAATTCTGCGAAGTACTTGGCATCGGCATCCGGAGTTAGAGCTGGCTTTATGCCGGTCTTGATTTCAGTGATTCGCGCGTTCGCTTTGTCGACCAAGCCTTGCAGGACTCGATTATGGTTGTCCATACCCTTGTCGATCATGATCTGGATACGGCTCTTCGCGATTTCCAATGACTCGATCAGCGTATCATCCTCGGAAATACAGATAGAGGCCTTGGCCTTCATCTCCGCAGTCCAGTCGGTAAAGGTAAACGCCTGGTCGGCCGGCAAGGTGCCGATGTGAACTTCGATAACACGGCCTTGGAAAACATTGTCGCCGAACTTCTTGAGCATTTGGGCCTGCGTTGCATGTACCACGTCACGGAAGTCCATGTGATCTTTAAGGTCGCCCTTGAATGTCACCTTGACTGATTCCGGAATCGGCATGGTCGCTTCGCCGGTTGCGAGCGCGAGGGCCACCGTTCCGGAGTCCGCACCGAATGCGACACCCTTGGACATACGGGTGTGCGAGTCACCACCGATGATGATCGCCCAATCGTCAACCGTGAGGTCGTTCAAGACCTTGTGGATCACGTCGGTCATGGCATGGTACTCGCCCTTCGGGTCTCGGGCCGTGATCAAACCAAAACCGTGCATAAACTTCATGAGGCGCGGGATGTTGGCCTGGGCCTTCTTATCCCAAACCGACGCGGTGTGACAGCCGGACTGGTAAGCGCCATCGACTGTGGGAGAAATGACCGTCGCCGCCATGGCTTCCAACTCTTGGGAAGTCATGAGGCCTGTCGTGTCCTGCGAACCAACGATATTGACCTTAACGCGAACGTCAGAACCGGCGTGCAAAACTGAACCATCCGTTGTCCCGACAGCATTTCTGTTGAAGATCTTCTCTACTGCAGTAAGACCTTGCCCTAGGTGGGAGATTTCCTTCGAAGGCGCAAAGACGAGCTCTTGTTCCACGCCCAAAGTCTTAGCGGCGAAAGTCTGTAGTTTCTTACCGAATACGACTGCGTAGGAACCGCCGGCCTTTATGGACTCGAGCTTTTGCGGAGTGAGAGCAGAGGAGATGTCCACTAGCTCCTTGTCGCCGTTGTAGAGCTTCTTTTCTTTGGTATTGATGGTGAGAACTGTTCCCGTGTCCACCGAGTAGGCTTGTTCGAGAACGGGGTCGCCATTGTCGTTGAGGACTGGCTTGCCATTCGCGTCGAGCTTCTTGACCCAATTCTTCAGGTCGAGACCGATACCGCCGGTCACGTCCACCGTGGTCAAAAAGATAGGAGAAATTCCATTCGTGCCTGCCACGATTGGGGCAATGTTCACGAAGGGGACATAGGGGCTAGCCTGCTTGCCGGTCCAAAGCGCTACGTTGTTGACGCCGGACATACGGGACGAACCAACCCCCATGGTTCCCTTTTCTGCGATCAGCATTACACGCTTGCCGGGATGCTTCTTCTGCAGCTCTTGGATTTCCTTCTGAGCAACCTCGGATATCATGCACTTGCCGTGCAGTTCACGGTCCGAGCGGGAGTGGGCCTGATTCCCTGGAGAAAGCAGGTCGGTGGAAATGTCTCCTTCTGCCGCGATGTAAGTAACAACATCTATCCTTTCTTCGACTTCAGAAAGCTTGGTGAAGAATTCCGCTTTCGCGTAGCTTTCGAGGATTTCGACCGCTACTTCGTTACCTTGTTCGTAAGCTGCCTTCAGGCGATCGGTATCCGCCTCGTACAGGAATACCTGCGTCTTGAGAACCGCTGCTGCTTCCTCAGCGATCGCGGCGTCTTTGCCCAATGCCAGGTCGAGCAGAACGCCTACCGATGCCCCGCCTTTCATGTGGGAGAGCAATTCGAAAGCAAATGTGGGAGAAATCTCGTCCACGACCGAAGCACCCAGAATGATTTCCTTGAGAAACTTGGCCTTGACCGTGGCGGCGGAGGTCGTTCCCGGCAAGGTGTTGTAAATTAGAAACTGAAGGGAATCCTCTCTTGCTGGATGCTCGAGGTCCTTAACTTGGGCGATGATTTCGGCAAGCAACTCGCCATCATCAATCGGCTTAGGGCTCAGCCCTTCCCCTTTACGCTCTTCGATCTCTTTCAGGTAGTCCGTATACAAGTCCATGTGGCTATGCCAGATGCCGATTGAGGCCAAAATGTTCAAGAAGATTTTGCACGTTGCAGCTCCTGGAATCGATGTGAAACGAGTCCCAAATCTTCACCTGACTCATATTGGTTCAGAGCCTTGGGTGGGCGAGTAAGTCGCTCGCTCGACACTCCAATGTCAGCCTCCATTTCCACCGTACTTTTTGCGAACGTGTCTCATTTGCATTTGACAGCAAAAAAGGCCACCGCTAGATCCGCCTTTCCGCTAAATGAGATGGAGGAGCCGAATCAAATCGTATCGAAACCAGTGACGACTTATTGCCCGTTCAAGGCTCCCTCGCGCTCCGTCGCATCGTCCACCGGCCAAGCCATTGAACTGAAGCGCTTTGAGCAACGCCCAGGGATGAGTTTCGTCAGGGCCCACGTTACTGGCAGCTTGCAAGCCCCCATCGAGTGGCCGGCCCGCTCATTCTTGCAAATCGCATTCGTCGCGACCGGATCCTTGCTCATCAGCCAAGGCGATCAAGCCGAAAGGCCCTGCCAAACAGGTGATTGGATTCTCATCAAGCCGGCCCAAGCCTCACTCGCTTTCCGCTCGCTTGAGCCCACCCAACTACTCTGGATCGGATTCGACCAGCAAGCCAGCCAAGGCCTGACCGGCTTTTCCGACACGCTCACCCCTCAGCTCATCGACTCGACTACGCCCCAACTCAGCGCCCAACCCAGCAGCGGCCGACTCCTAGCCATCGGACACGAGCTTGCTGCCCTGGAGGGAGACAACACCCGCGAGCGCCTTCTCATCGAAGCGAAAACGCTTGAATGGCTCGCCCTCATCCTTGACCAACCCATCTTCTCCCCCTGCCGTGCCATCACGCCCTTGCAAAGCGCCCGCGAGGCTAACGCAGTCGCTGCAGCCGCGAGATTCATCGAGCAACGCTTCTCAGAAGACCACTCTATCGCGAATCTGAGCCGAGCCGTGCACCTCAATGAATTTAAGCTCAAGCGCGGCTTCAAGGAATGCTACGGCACCACCATCTTCGGCTACCTCCGCCAAGTCCGTATGGAAAAGGCGAGAGAAATGTTGATGCAAGGAAACGCCTCCGTCATCGAAACCGCCAATTCCGTCGGCTACTCGAACCCGAGCCACTTCGCCCGCGCCTTCAAGCAGGCCTTCGGTATCAACCCCAGCGAAGCGATTGCCAGCTGAGGCAGCTGCCCCTCAAAATCCCTTTCGGAGCTGCACAAATCCCTCTGGGGGTGGAGCCCACCCGAAAAGTACGGCATACTAAACTAACACTTTTCGGATAACACTATGTCATTAGAGGGGACGGTTCGTTGGCGCGGACCGTCCATTCTAGCAACCACTATGAAGCTTAAAATCAAGTCCCTCTGCGGTCTCAAGAAGTCCGCCATCAAAGAACACTTCGAGGAAATCCAGCTTCTCGTCGCACACCCTCGATTCGTTTGCGGCAAATGTGCCCGCGTCGCCGGATGCGGCAGCCACCTCTGCAAGGCCCGCAAGCTCAGCGCTTAGGCAGCCGACGCAAGGAGATTAACGCTCACACTCTCGACAAGCTCCCTAGCCTGTTGCACAAGTAAGGACATGAACCTTTCCGACGAACTCACTACCGCTCTCAACGAACAGATAGGCATGGAATTCCAAGCCTTCTATTCTTACCTCTCCATGGCCTCCTACTTCGAAACAAACGCTTGGGACGGTTTCGCCAAGTGGATGTCCACCCAAAGCGACGAAGAGCGCGAGCATGCCATGAAGTTCTACACCCACCTGCTCGACCGTGGAGCCCCGGTTTCCCTGCCCGCTATCGAGGCGCCCAAGAAAGACTTCGCCTCGCCTCTGTCGGTATTCGAGGCCAGCCTAGCCCAGGAAAAGAAGGTCACCGCCGCTATCAACAGACTCTACAAGATCGCCCACAGCTGCGACGACTACGCAACCGTCTCCTTCCTAAAGTGGTTCATCGACGAACAAGTCGAGGAGGAGAAAAGCGTCGGCGACATGATCGACAAGCTCAAGCGAGCTGAAGGCAACACGGAAGCCATGTTCATGCTCGACCGCCTTGCAGGCGAACGCACTCCCGACACCGAGTAGGCAGCCACTTCAGCCAATGAAATCGAGCCTCCGGAATTCGATTTCCGAAGCCGCACACCAGAGCGGGGTGCTTTAACCCCTGCACTCGGCTCAGCGAGGGCCTGGCACCCGCTCTACGGTTTTGATCCTATCCCTTTCCGTTTTCCTCTACCTGCACATAGAACGGCCCAGCCAACTGGTCCAGAGCAGCATAATTGCGAATCCTCTGAATCGTCGCCGCTGTCAACCAGTTGCCAGCTTCCACGAGAAGCAAGCCGCTCACCGTACAAACCTCCGAGACGATTACCTGTCCCGGTCGCAAGCTATCCAAATCCAAAGGCAGCACCGGTTTTTCCTTGGAAATCGATGTAGAAAGGTATTGCGGGTAATATTTGAAACAAAGTTCAAGCACCTGTGGGTCGTAGTACCCCGAGCGAGCGAGCATCCTCTTCCGAGCAGCCTCTCCAGAAACGCCCTCCTTTTCCAGCTCCATACGGTCTTCAAAGACCTTCAGCAAGCGCGATCCCAAAGGGATATACTGCCCAGCAACATCGTCCTTCGGGTAGCCCGTTCCATTGAAGTTCTTTCTCTGGTACTTGATGATATTCGCAATCTTTTCCAGTTTCGGAACTGCTGAAACCAAATCGTATCCAATTTTAGGAACATTTCTAACTACACTCGATTCGTGTCCAACGAGTGGCTCCCCATTCTCCAGTTTCTCAACCAGCTCGTTGGGCAAAGAAGCATATCCAATCGAAGACAGCAGCGCTGCGACCTCGTATTGCCAAGGACTCTTCATTTTCAGAGCTTTCATAAACGGATTCAAGCTCGCCTTCAAACGCTGCCCGCGACCCAAAGCGAATGGTGCTACCATTCCAAGCACATCGGTTAAAACCTTGACGCAACCTGCCACCGTTTCCTCGAGATCATTATGCTCCAACTTCATCAACTCGTAGTGATGCGACGCATCCTTGATCGCCCCGATCAAATCCTCGACGGAACAAGGCTTGTTGAGAAAACGGTAAACATGGCCCCGGTTGACTGCGTCGGTCGCTGTCTCCTGGTCCGCGTTTCCTGTCAACATGATGCGAACCGAATCGGGAGAAACTTCTATCGACTTCTCCAGGAATTCGATACCGTTCATTCCTGGCATTTTCATATCCGAAACGATGATTTCTATCGGCCCCTGCTTTTCGAGGACTTCGAGCGCCGCTCCCGCTGAATCAGCGGTAAACATGTCGAATCGTTTACGCAAATTTCTGCGAAAGGCCGCTAGGACACTAGCATTATCATCCACGAATAGTACTTTCATAATTCGGACCCACCCATCAAATATCAATCTATTGACTCATCATCGCAGTCGATAGGTAAATACACCTTAAACGTTGTCCCTACTCCAATCTCGCTCTCGCAATCAATCCTGCCTTGATGCGTATTCACGACAATATTACGCACCATCGCCAAACCTTGCCCAGTTCCCTTGCCTACCTCCTTCGTTGTGAAGAAAGGCTCAAAAATCCGTGACCGCGTCTCCTCGTTCATACCGATTCCCGTATCGCTCACTTCTAGCAGCACTTCGTATCCATTAACCGAGGTGCGAAGCTTGATCGCGCCCTGACGCGATTTCGTCGAAGCGATGGCGTGAGATGCATTCACTACCAGATTCAAAACCACTTGATTAAACTGATCGACCAAACAGCAAACCTTCGGCAGCTCAGGATCCAGCTCCAGCTCGATTTCCGCTACGCCTTTCCATTCGTTTCGAGATACGTTTAAGGTGTTTTCGATAGCTCGGTTTAAATCAGTCTTGGCTTTCTCCGGAGACGAGGGATATGAAAATTCCTTCATCGACCCTACTATACTCGCGATCTGCCGCAACCCTTCCAAGCTCTGGTCGATCGTCTGCGGAATCTCACCCTGCAGAAAGTCGAGTTCTACCTCTTCAATCGACTTTAATACAGTATCTCTTTCCGCATCCATTTCCTGAATACTTTTACTCTTTTCCACCAAAGCCCTGCAGGCAGAAAGCACCTTCCCTATATCGGAAAACGCGTCCCCCAAGAACTTCACGTTGTCAGCGACGAACTGCGTCGGCGTGTTTATTTCATGAGCCACTCCAGCGGCTAAAGAACCAATCGCCTCCAAACGCTGAGCCAGCTGCAAGCGGAGCTCTAGCTCCTTGCGAGCCTCGTCCTCAGCTTTCTTTTTCGTGATATCTCGCGAGATTCCGAATGTACCCACTATATTCCCATCAGCATCATAAAGCGGCAATTTCGTAGTTGCGGCCCAAGTCACAGACTGATCGTCCCAAACTTCCTTCTCCTCCTTGTCCATAATCGGTTCACCAGTACGGATCACCTGCTGCTCGTCTTCGTACGCCTCAGAAGCATGGGCAACTCCAAAGAAGTGAAAATCCGTCTTCCCAATCACCTCATGCGGGTACTTGAGTCCAAACCGTTTTATCAAACTATCGCTTGCTCGCAGAAACCGGCTTTCTCGATCCTTGAAATAAATCGCGTCTCGCATATGCCCCAGCAACGCAAGCAAAAGCTCCCTATCTTTCCAGCCAAGCATCGTCTTAAAAGTAGAGTAAGTCAGCGGCTCGCCATGCAGAAACAGGAACCTGCCGTCTAAGCCGTCTTTGGGACCGCTGTTCCAAATCGATACCTCCGCGGGGATGTCACCGCCCCATAGATCCTTCAAGGTCAGGCTGCCACTCCAGGAACCGCTCACTTGGAGCATCGGGTAGACTTGAGAATCATAGAGACGCTTCGACTCCAGCGAGACGATGTCGCTGAGCTGAAAATCCTCTGACACATCTGAACCCTCGTATACCGGACTCAAGATACGCTGCCCGATCCGGTTGATAAATTCTACCCGTAGCTCCGGATAGGAAAACACTGCGCCTATCGAGCTATCACCTAACACTCCATGACTCTCCAGCAAGCTGTTGAGCTTTTGCACAAGCCCTGCCTTCGGGCTATCATTTGTGGCTTTCTTCTGTGGAACTGACATGAGCGTGAATAGATCGAAGGCGACCATCCTCAGGCGATCGATAGACCTACATAATATACGACTCACCGCTGCGTCAAATAAAGCTACCGGAAAGCAGTGTAAGGCAGTCACCTGCAATTGCCCGCCTACAACCTGATTTGAGGTATCAAAAATACTTCTTACCAGTCGAAAAATCACACCGAGAAACTTCAACATCTCCCACGTAGTCGACAGGCGGATACTCGTTCCTCCCAGTCGTTTATGACACAATTTCCAGACTCCAAATCCATCTTATTCGTCCCTCCTTTCCTTGCTATTCCGCTCCTGCCCGTCATAAGGTTTCCCGAAACCCTAAAACCACGATGCCGAGCCGACTCCTTCCCCATAAGCACCCGCATACATTCGGCCAAGAGAAGCAAAAGCCGGGCGAGAAACGCACCCTCCTCGTCATCGTCATCACCGTTACGATGATGGCCATCGAAATTACAGCAGGCACGGTCTTCGGGTCCATGGCTCTGCTCGCCGACGGTCTTCACATGGCTTCGCACAGTGCCGCCTTGGCAATCACCGCTTTCGCCTACATCTACGCTCGAAAAAACGCCGCCAATCCGAAATTCAGTTTCGGCACCGGAAAAGTGAACGCCCTCGCCGGCTTCACTGGAGCCCTGCTCTTGGCGGGCTTCGCCCTCATGATGGCCTGGGAAAGCATCGAGCGGCTCCTCAATCCGGTAGAAATACAATTCAACTGGGCGATCGGCGTCGCGGTTGTCGGGCTCGTGGTCAACGGAGCGAGTATGCTAATCCTCGGCGACCACCACCATGGGCACGACCATCATCACGGCGACGAACACAGCCATGACCATCACGAGCACGAAGACCACAACCTCCGCTCCGCCTATCTGCACGTCATGGCCGATGCATTGACCTCTGTCACGGCTATCTTCGCGCTGCTCGCCGCCAAATACTTCGGATGGATCTGGATGGACCCCATCATGGGAATCGTTGGCTCCATACTCGTCGCAAACTGGTCCATCGGACTTACCCGCAGTTCCAGCCATACGTTACTCGACTACCAAGCCCCTTCCAAAGCGACTGACGCACTTCGTCAAGCTATCGAATCCGAAAGCGAAAAAGTCGCCGACCTTCACCTTTGGTCAATTGGCCCCGGCATCTACAGCGCCATGCTCACCATCGTGGCCGAAGAACCAGCCAGCCCGGAAATGTACAAGGCACGCATCCCCCACGAACTCGGCATCGTGCACGCCACGGTTGAAGTCCACCCCTTGGACTAAGTCTCGCTCCCAGAACCCGAAACCTAGCTTTTCTCCCTTCACATTTCGCCATTCCGTCCCCAGCCTCTGCGGCTTTCAAAAAACGAACCCTTTTAAAAAAGCCGTGGACACTCCAGAAAAAGCTCCCTCAGACGAAACACCCGAAAACCCGCTAGCCGCCGTACAACAAGCCATCGCTCAGGCCGACGCCATCGCTCAAAAGGATCGCAACGCTTACGCCGAAGCCATCAAAGGCTTCGACCACGCTCTAGAGCTACTCGCCGCACCTGAAATCGAGGAATCCGACGCCACCCGCCACCTCTCCGGTTGGGCCGAGATGGGCAAGGCAAATGCCCTATCAAACTCGGACACCTCCGAGGGCATCGAGAAAGCCATCGCCGGTTACCAAATCGCCCTCAAGCACTTCGAATCGATCGAAGAAAAAGGCGACTCCCACAATGCTGACATCGCAGCCGTCTGGGGAAACATCGGCCATACCCAATCCCGAGTTCCCGCTAAGGAAACCCTCGAACAAGCCACCAACTGCTTCCGCCAATCCGCTGTAATCCTCCAAGAACTCCCATGGAAAGAAATCCCTCGCTACCGCCATCAGCTAGCGGCCACCTACCTCAATCTCGGCAACGTCTACGCCCGTCAGAGCAACCCGCAGAAGCCCGAGCAGCGCACCATCGACGCGTACGAAAAAGCGCTTGAAGTCATCGGAGACCTGCCCGCCGAAGAAGCCCCTATCGGAGCCCTCGTGGCCAGCATCCGCGCCAGCCTCGGTCGCGCCCTGATGTGGAGCACCGACGTCGCGAATCTCAAGCTTGCCATCTCTTCCTTCGACGAGACCATAAAGGTCCTCGCTGGCATCAAGGACAAGAAAGACCCCCGCCTCGTCATCGAAATGGGTTCCGCCCACGCCAACCGAGCCAACCTCTTCAGCCGCGCCCAGCCCACCAACGAGACCATACAAGAGACCATCAAGTCCTCCGAGTACGCCCTCAAGATCGCCGAGCCCAACGAAAAGTCCCACCTCGTCGCTGCCGAAATTTCCCTCAGTGCCCGACGCTCTTTCTGCCACGCATTCGGAATGCTCATCGGCAACCAACCCGCGGAATCCCAAGCCGAAATCCACGACAAGGCATCCGATCTACTCGAAGACGGCCTCAAGCTCGTAAAGTTCTGGGAAAAGAAAGGAGCGCAAGGCCTGCGCCAAGCCGCTCAGCACCTCTTCCATCTTGGCTGCGCCTTCTACTGCACTCAGCAGCCTCACTTCCTGCCGGAGTTCATCAAAGAGAACATCGACGCCGACACGCCCGACCCGATCATGCGCCAGTCCGCAGAGAAGACCGTCGCCGAAGCCATCGACCGAGTGCAAAAGTCAGAAGCAAAAGACAGCGAAGTCGCAGGTGCCCTCCAGACCACCCTTAACATCCTGAAGGCCCAAGCCAGCTAAAGAAGGGACCGGTTCCACCAGGTCCGAATCGCTCAACAAAGCCCCAAGGCCGTAGCCTCACTGAAAGGCCGCGGCCTTTCTGTATCCATTCGCTCAAGTGCGAACGTGATTGTCGCAAGTCTCCTCAGATAGCCACTTCGTCTTCCTCCGGCCGAAACCCCTTCCACAACAAGGCAAACGCTAAAACCGCCAGTCCTCCACAAAGCGCATAGATCAAGCGCTGATCCACCCCTGCGACATGCCCCGCCAAGGCCGTACCCAAAAATCGACTACTTCCTATGACCATCATGGTGTAAACCCCCTGTATCGAGTTACGGTTCGAGTCGCTCGCCAAGCCATTCACGAAATTTGGCGGGATCACCATCATCGCGCAAATCATCGCTCCATGGAAAAGCTGAGCCCCTATCGCCACCCACAGAACCGGAAACGCATACATCAGCCCGAAACGCAAAACCGTCAAAGCCACACACCCGAGCATCACAGAGCGCAAGCCCCAGCGCCTCTCCAAGTTCGACAGGGCTAGAATGCAAAACACCTCGATCAATGCCCCGGAGAGAATAACGATACCCAACCAGTGCCGAGCCAGGCCCAAGTCGTCGACCAAGAAAACCGGATACATCGTGTGGTACGCTGCCGAAGCGCATAGCAACAGAAACATCGAGATCGAAAATAAGGCCGACCGCCGGCCAAACAACGCCTTCACCGCTTCACCCGTCGGCAGCCCTTTGGAACGTTTCGCTAGCTCCCGTTTTCCTCGCTGCGGCAGGAACCAGGTATTCACCATTAAAATACAATAGCACAGTACCCCCGCCCAAATAAGCAAGCTCACGTCACCTGTCATCCGAATCGGAAAGAACAGTAACGCTAAGATACCCACGTATCCACACGTTCCCCACACTCGCACGCGGCTGTACTCCAAGGGAGTCTCACCCCTCTCCCGCTGTACCCGCTGAATCCCGAAGGTCACCCCATCGAGCAAAGGCATCATCGAGGTCATGCATAGCGTCATAATGAAGTAAAACGCAGCCATCATCCAGTAGCTGGTAGACATCAGCATCGCCACCGTCGCAATCGCCGTAGCAACACTCAATCCGGACAACAAGCGACTCGGCGAGACCCGCGTATCCGCAATCAAGGTCACCACCGCAGGACTAAGTATGATAGCCCAACCTGATATCCCTATGGCGTAGCCGATCTGCTGCTCGCCCAACCCCCTATCCTTGAACAGTAAAGCGATGTAGGGCTGCACCGCCGCAAACGAGCCGAACAAAAGAAAAAACTGAGTATTCAGGGAGCGCATCCTAGCGCTTAAAACGCCCAATCCCTCGCAAACGCAACCTCAGATCCCACCGCTCCTCTCACACAATAGCGCAATCGCCACCGCTCAAAAAAGCGGCGAACTCCCATTCGGGAGCTCGCCGTAATAATTGTTAGCTAGCTTAATACTTCTCAGTGCACGTGCGACTCGAAGAATAACTTGGCCGCCTTGACGAACTCCGTGGGATCCTCAGCGAATTCCTTGCTATCCGTTTCGATCGCCATCACGCCCGACCAGTCGTCCTCAAGCATTTCTTCAAAAAGCTCGTCGTAGTTGCTGTTGCCTAGACCAATAAAGGTATCCGTGAGCTTTAGCTCGCCCTCCGGATAATCCAGACGCTTGTCCTTAAGGTGCATGTCGTAGATGCGGTCTCCATAATTCCGATACGTCGCAGCTGCATCGAATCCCGCCGCAGTGACCCAGCCAATATCCATGCATACTCCGATTCGGTGGTCGCGCTCCTCGAGGATGTGTTTGACCGTCGAGGGATTCCCGTAAGTCGAGCTTCGGCCGTGATTGTGCACCACTACCTTGGTGTCATACTCAATCGCTAGCTCCTCAAGGTTTCCCCAGATCATCTGGTCGCCCGGTTCCACTACGATCATCTCCATGTCGAAAAGTTTGGCCAATTCGAACAACTTGCGGTTGTCCTCCTTTTTCAAGGTCGTGTGGCTTACCCCAATAGTGTAGGCCTTAACTCCATGGTCCTTGAGGAAGGCGAGCTTCTCTAGGTTTACCTCCTCCGAATCGTTCGGATCCAGATGCCGACTGAAGAACTGCACATTTTCGATACCATTCGCGGCAGCGAACTCTACCGTCTCCTCGAAACTCATGTTACGGCACGTCCAGGACTGCAGTCCCAATTTAGGAGCAGCGGACAAACTGCCGATCGATAGAGATAGCGACGCAAGCGTTAGGGTAATTAAAGTCTTAATGGGCATAGGGCCGACATATGATCTCAATTTGTCCTCTCGATCAAGTCCACTCTCGCTCTCCGAAACCGGGTTCCGTGAAACCTGTCGTTCCGATATTGGGACTTTTCCCGTACCAATTTCGATACTAGTGAGCGTTTCAAGACCATAAAACTCCTCGCTCGAAACGACAAGCAACTATCCATCACGAACTTAGCAAAAACAAGAATACATTTGGCACGAGAAATGATTAGCTCTTCAATTCTCGAAGCTCGCTCCTCCCTCGCGCGCCCAAGCCAGAAATCTCTCGCCTTCCCCATCTCATGCCCAACTCCTCAAACCGTATCCTCATCGCCGATGACAACAAGGACGTCTTGCAAGCCATCCGTCTCGCATTGAAATCGGAAGGCTACCAAGCCGATTGCGTACAGTCCCCTGCTGACGCCCTAAAACGTATCGAACAAAACGAATACGCCACAGCGATTATCGACCTCAATTACCACCTCGACACGACCTCAGGCCAAGAAGGAATCGAGCTGCTTGGCAAGATCCGAGAAAAAGAGCCCGACCTGCCCGTGGTAATCATGACCGCTTGGGCCAGCATCGACGTAGCGGTCGAGTGCATGCGCAACGGAGCGAACGACTTCCTGCAAAAGCCCTGGGACGACGAACGTCTCATAGCCATCGTCCGCTCCCAGCTCCGCCTAAATCGAGCCCAACAAGAGTCCCAGCTCCTCAAGGAAGAAAACCGTACCCTGCGCAAAAGCAAAGCCTCCGGCTTCATCGCCCAGTCCCGCGCCATGCGCCCTGTGCTAGACCTAATTGAAAGCGTGGCCGACTCCGACGCCTCCATCCTTATCACCGGCGAAAATGGTACGGGCAAGGGCGTCATTGCCAACCTGATACACCAGCATTCAGGCCGAGCGGAACACCCGTTCATCTCCGTCAATATGGGCGGCATCCCCGACGGGGTCTTCGAATCCGAACTCTTCGGACACGTCAAAGGGGCCTTCACCGACGCTAAGGAAAACCGTATCGGACGCTTCGAACTGGCCGCTAGCGGTACCCTCTTCCTCGACGAAGTCGCCAACATGCCCACCGCCCAGCAACAAAAGCTGCTCCGAGCCCTCGAAACCCGGGAGTTCGAGCGAGTCGGCTCCTCGCGTACCCAAAAATTCGATGCGCGGCTCGTCGTCGCCACCAACGCAGACCTTCAAGCGGAAGTCGACCAAGGCCGCTTCCGCATGGATCTGCTCTACCGACTCAACACCATCACCATCCACCTCCCGCCCCTACGCGAGCGCGTCGAAGACATCGGACCCCTCGCAGAATTTTTCCTTTCTAGGTACAGCAAAAAGTACCGCAAGGAAGGCCTCACTTTCGCCACGCCCGCTCTCGAAACCATGAAAGCCTACGAGTGGCCTGGCAACATCCGCGAGCTCGACCATTGCCTAGAACGAGCTGTTCTCACCTGCCGCGAACAAGAAATCGGCGTACCCGAGTTAGGACTACGCGCCTCAACCGCCTCGCCGACTAGCAGCAACCTCGACGAAATGAGCCTGGAAGAGGTCGAATCCTACCTCATCCGCCGTACCCTCTCCCGCTGCGGAGGTAAAGCCAACGAAGCCGCCCAGGAGCTCGGCCTCAGCCGCTCCGCCTTCTATCGCCGGATGCAACGCTACGGCCTCTAACCCCCCCCCCCGCAGGGACTGCTTCCGCACCGACCGCGCAAAACCCGATCCACTCAGACTTGTCCCCACGCCCGCACAAGCCATCCCGGTTCTCATACGAAACGACAATCGTTTTGCGCGCCGCACTCTGCGCCTTGCCAGCTACCATCATCTCCATCGTCTTGCTCGTGCTCGCCAAGGCCACCTGGGAAATCTGGGTCACCTGCCTGACGCTCATCATACTACCCTTCCCCTTTATCGCATGGAGCCTGCAATCCTGGATCACCAGCCCACTCCGCGTCGCGGCGAACGTCATTAGCTCCATCCGCGAGGGCGACTTCACCCTTCGCTCCCGGCGCATATCCGAGAGCTCCGGCACCATCGTCGAGCTCTACAACGAGATCAACGCTATCGCCTCGCTGATGGAGAAAGCCCGTTTCACCGGCATCGAAACACAAAAGGTCATCGACAAAATCACGGCCAACATCGACGTCGCTACCCTCATCGTCCGAGCCGATCGCGTCGTCGCCCAAGCCAACGAAGCCGCCCGCAATCTAATCTCCTCCATCAACCACTGGGACTCCATTCCCGAGCTCAAAACCGTCGACGAGCTCAACATCCCCTTCGTCCTCGACCAATCCACCCAAGACTTCTCACGCTTCTCCTTCATAAACGAAAGCCGACGCTTCGAAGGACGCCGCGGCATCTTCATTCTCGACGGAGAACGCTTCGACCTCATCCTCCTCACCGACATCACCCGCGCCGCCTCCGAACAAGAACGCGACTCCTGGAAGCGGCTCCTGCGCGTCCTCGGCCACGAGCTCAACAACTCCCTCGCCCCCATCTCCTCCCTCGCAACCACCCTCTCAAAAATCACCAAAAACGCCGACATCGAAGACGAAACCAAAACCGACCTGCTCGACGGCCTCGAAACCATCACCAAACGCTCCAAGAACATCGTCCGCTTCATGGGCGACTACACCCGCCTCGCCAAGCTCCCCGAACCCCAAGCCGCCTCCACCCAACTCGCCCCCCTCTTCCAAACCACCTGCCAACTCTTCAGTCCCAACGTCGCCTTCGCCAACACCTCCGCAAACCCCACCGTATCCATCGACTCAACACAGTTCGAGCAAGCCCTCATCAACCTCCTCAAAAACGCCACCGAAGCCTCCTCAAAAAAACCCGGCTCCGTCACCTGCTCCATCGAAGCCATCGCCGGCGTCGCCCTCCTGCGCATCGAAGACGACGGCCCCGGCATCGCCAACCCCGACAACCTCTTCGTCCCCTTCTACACCACCAAAGCCAAAGGCTCCGGCATCGGCCTCGCCCTCAGCAAGCAAATCGTCGAAGCCGTCGGCGGCACCCTCTCCCTCGCCAACCGCCAAGACCGCACCGGCTGCCGCGCCACCATCCAACTCGACATCATTCCCAACCGCTAAACCAATTCCCCAGCGTCCTCGCTCGTCTTGAATCATGAGCTTGTCGCATGGCGACGCACCCTCCCTCCCTGTAGGTCGCCGCGCCGAGGCGACACCCCAACTCCCTACCCCACCAGCTTGCAACTCGTTCATAGATCACGAGCTCGTCGAATGACTGCAATGACCGCATAGCCCCAACTCCAAGCTCCCCACCGAGTCCACCCCAGCCGAGAAGCCTCCCTTCTACTGCGCATTATTCGTCCCAATAACGGGACCACCGCCTTCCCGCTATCGAAACCAAAAGAGAGCGAACCGTCCTGCATATTTCCCCCACAGGTCTATCACACTATATATCAATGCTTTAGACGATCACCGCTAAATCTGGCACGGCAAATGATAGAGAAAGACCAAGAAAGCACTCCCTCCCGCTCCGCGCTGAAAAGCTCGTTCCACATCCCCCGCCGCCTCCAAGCCAACCAGAACCTGGTACCCCACGCCAGGAACCGCTCCAACCACCGCCTCCAACCATGCTCAACGATCTCCGCTTCGGCCTCCGCCAACTCACGAAGTCTCCCGGCTTCACCTTCATCACCGTCCTCACCCTCGCCATCGGCATTGGCGCCAGCACTGCCATCTTCAGCCTCGTCAACGCCTATTTCCTCAAACCCCTACCCTTCGAGGAAAGCCATCGACTCATAGCGCTTCGTTCCGACGAAGGCCAAGGTCCGACGCTATGGAGGAGGATTCACGGTAAGTTAGTCCAAGACATTGAAACCAATTCAAGTCAGCTAGAATCCGTCATCGGGATCACAGGCAACAATGCTAACCTCGCCTTAACCGGTATCGACATAGCAACGATGCTTCAAGGAAGACAGGTAACCGGTCCACTGCTCAAGACCCTCGGTCTCAACCCAACCCGCGGACAAGATTTCACCGCAGATCACCAAAGCGCGACGGGAGACGACAAGGTTGTCCTTCTTTCTGAAAAGGTCTGGAAGCAACACTTGTTCAGCGTTCACGATATCGTCGGCAAGTCCATCATCTTAGGCCAACAAAACTACACGGTCATCGGTCTCTACGATGAGGAGCAGCTCTATCTCGGTGCGAGGGTGTCCGGCAACGATTTTATGATCCCCGCCGCAATCCCAAAGACCGCTTTCAAACGAGACGAATGGAACTACTACGTTATTGGCCGGCTAGCTCCCGAAGCTTCCCTTCACTCCGCATCTCAAGAATTCGAGTCAATCAAATCGCAATTTGCCAACACCTATCCGGAGATCATACGCGAATCGAAAATCGACGTATGGACACTGCAGGATGCAATCTTCTTGAGCTACGGAAATATCACCTTCCTCCTGCTCGCCGCAGTGGGGCTCGTCTTGCTCATCGCCTGCGCCAACGTGGCAAATCTCTTGTTCGCCAGACTGTCCGCCCGCCAATCCGAACTCGCCCTGCGGACCGCCATCGGTGCCTCAGGTTGGCGCATCGTCCGCCTCCTCCTCTGTGAAAGCGCTCTCCTTTCGCTCGCTGGAGCGATCGGGGGACTGCTTATCTGTATCAACGCCCTTCCTCTTTTAGAAGGACTACTATCTACCTCCAATTGGCCAGATACCAACCTCATTATCGATTTTCGCGTTCTCGCCTTTACCCTAGTCGCCAGCGTAGGAACAGGGCTTCTCTTTGGAGTATCGCCCGCCCTAAAGGCCTTGCGGCAAGGAGCATCCCAAGGTCTCGGCGAAATGAACCGCTCCTTCACCCGCTCCCGCGGCAACAAACTGCAAGCGGCATTAATCGTCAGCGAAATAGCCCTATCGGTCGTCCTTCTCGTATCCATCGGTCTACTACTAAAGAGCACTAACAAGGCATTCAATGCCGACCGAGGCTTCGACGAATCCAATGTTTTCAACTTCGAAGTATGGAGACAAGGCAACTTGGGACCAGACGTTACCCCTGAACAAGCGAGGCAGGCTCGCACCCGATTTTCGAGAGAACTGATCGGGCGCCTCAAGCAGATTCCCGGTGTAGAAAGTGCCGCCATGATCTCGCAACCGCCCATGGACTATCGCGGGGGAGTTTGGAAAAATGAATTCCTACGCGAAGACCAATCCGACGCTCCTCGGCGCTATCTAGTTAGCTCGCTGCAGATTAATGGCGATGTGTTTTCGATCCTCGATATTCCCCTGATTCGAGGACGGGTCTTCGACGAACGCGACCAATTACCTGACTCCCACGAGGTGGCCGTCATCGACGAACTACTCGCCAAAGAACAATTTTCCGACATCGATCCTATTGGCCAAAGTATCCGCCTCGGAGGGCAAACCTATGAAGTGGTCGGTATTGTAGGTAGCATCGTTCCCAGGGCCCTAGATAGGGGAAAGGGTAGCATCGTCTACACACCGCAAATCCACTGGCCCTGGAACACTAACTATATCATCGAGACGCGTCTGAAGCAGAACGAATTAGAGGGAGAAGTCCAAGACGCGATAAAGTCTCTCGATCCCGACCAACCCATCGGCGAGCTAACCACACTGAAGCAAATCGCAGAAAACACCCAAAACTTTCGTAGCGTACTCAATATCCTCTTCGTCCTTTTCGGCAGCATCGCCATCTTCCTCGCCGGTTTCGGCATCTATGGACTCATGACAAATCTCGTCGAACAACGGTATCGAGAAATTGGCATCCGCCTCGCCATAGGAGCCTTACCGAACGAGATAATCGGCATGATCTTCAAACGAGGCTTACGCCTCACATCTATAGGAGTCGGCATTGGAATCGTCGCCGTACTGCTATTGGGACGCTTCCTATCCTTCATGCTGTATCAAGTTACTCCCTACGATCCCGTCATCCTCGCCAGCGTTTGCCTCTTCGTCGTCCTCGTCAGCGCCTTCGCCTGCTGGCGCCCAGCCAGGTCCGCCACCAAGATCCACCCCACCGAGGCCCTGCAACTGGCGTAGCTGAAACCTGGATACACCGCACCTCCACCCACCTCCAACCATGCTCCACGACCTACGCTTCTCCCTTCGCCAAATCGTCAAATCTCCCGGCTTCACCTTCATCGCCGTCTTCACCCTCGCCCTCGGCATCGGTGCCAACACCGCCATCTTCTCCCTCATCAACGCTCTCCTGCTCAAACCCCTTCCCTATCCGGAAGCCCACCAGCTCATGAACATCCGCCAGAGCGTCGCTGGCAACCCAGACGCCGGACCGTCGGTGTTTGGCGGTTCCTTCCTCGACTTCGAAGCCATGGCGACCCAGTTCGCGTCGATCAGCTACGATCGAGAAGCCAGATTCACCTTTTCCGAAGGAGCTGATCCAATTTATATTTCAGGATATACTGTATCGACTAATTACTTACAAACGCTCGAAGTTAAGCCCACCATTGGAAACGATTTCGAACCGGGAAGCGACCTGCCAGGCGGTGACGCCCAAGTCGTCATCCTCAGCGACAGCCTTTGGAAAAACCGATTCGGCTCCGATCCCAATATCGTCAGCCGCAGCATAAAGCTAAACTACAAAAACTATGTCGTAATCGGCGTGCTCCCTCCCAACGCCCTTCTCTATCCTGAAATCGATTTCCTCATCCCCGGACCGCTTCGAACAGTTCCCGGCAACAGCGAAAAGAACTTCAACTTCGCAGTAAACGTCATCGCTCGACTTAAAGACGGAGCCACCGCTGAATCCGCCCAGAGCGAGCTCCTAGCCATCAAAGACCGCACTCTCGACGAGTACCCCGACCGTCATAAGCACTTCGGATTTTGGGTTAAGCCTATGCAGGAAGTCGTAACCAAATCCTACAAGCCTTACGCCCTCTCCCTCCTCGTTTCCGTGGGGCTCGTGCTACTCGTCGCTTGCGCCAACGTCGCCAACCTCCTTCTCGCCAAAGCCACCGGTCGGCACAGAGAGATATCCACCCGAGCCGCCCTCGGAGCCCCGCCTTGGAAAATCGCCCGTCAGCTCCTATGCGAGAGTACCTTGCTCGCCCTGCTGGGAGGCATATTAGGCCTAGTTCTCGGCATTGTCAGCCTCCAGCCCCTCGCACTCATGGTCGGCCTGGACCAAATGCAAAACTTCGAACTGCAGATCGACCTGCCCGTGCTCTTTTTCACCCTAGCTATCAGCCTAGCAACCGGCATCGTCTTCGGAGCCTTCCCCGCCTTCAAAGCCATCGGCCTCAGCGCCGGAGCGGACAGGAAAGACGCCTCGCGAGCCGCTACCAGCGCCAGCGGAAACAAGATTCAAGCAACCCTCATCGTCACAGAGATAGCCCTCACCGTAATTCTCCTCGTCTCGATTGGGCTCCTATTCAAAAGCCTGAGCAACGCATTCCAGACCGACCCGGGCTTCAACGACGAAAACGTCCTCACCTTCGAGATAAGCCGCAGCTTCGAACGCTCGAAAGGAGAAGAAGGCTTCGTTCAATTCACTGAACAGATTCTCGCTCGCATCGAGCAAGTTCCCGGAGTCATATCCGCTGCCATGACCACCAACAATCCGATGAACGGAAAAAACAGTTACTATGGCGTCCTTTGGCGCGATGACCAACCCGAGACTGCAAACAAATACGCTCCCATTTTCGAAGCCGTAAACGGCGACCTATTCCAAACCTTGGAAATCCCACTCATCAGCGGACGCTACTTCGAGCAAGCAGACCAAAAGCTGGACGCTCCCAGAGTAATGATCGTGAATCAAAAAATAGTGGAGGATCTCTTTCCGGACATCGATCCTATCGGGCAAATCATGAATCATCAGAACGAGAAATGGGAGATAATAGGCGTCGCAGGAACCATACGCCCGCACGGCTTGGACATGCCCGAGCGAGCGATACTTTACAAACCGCAAATCACTAATCCCTGGACCACCAGCTACCTCGTCAAAACCCACCTCCCTCCCATGGACCTCGCCAAAGAGATCCAAGCCGCCATCCACGAAATCGATCCTCAGCAACCCATCGACCGCATCAGAACGCTTAAAGAAGCGAGCGCCGCCTCAGTGCAAACCCGCTCCAGCATGATCGTTCTCCTCGGCATCTTCGGAGGCGTGGCCATCCTTCTCGCCGCCACCGGCATCTACGGGCTCATGACCTACCTCGTCAAGCAACGCAACCGCGAGATCGGCATCCGACTAGCCATCGGAGCCCTGCCCCAAGAAATCGTCGGCATGATCCTCAAGCGAGGCTTGTCACTCGTGGCTATAGGCATCGCCATCGGAATCGCCATCGTCCTCGGGCTCGGCCGCTACCTCGCTTTCTTCCTGTATCAGGTCGAGCCCTACGACCTCACCGTCCTCCTCGGCGTCAGCGTATTCACCCTCCTCATCGCCCTCGTCGCCTGCTGGATCCCCGCCAAGAACGCCAGCTCAATCCACCCCTCCCAATCCCTCCAGTTAGGCTAATCCAACCACATCTCCTCCCAACAAAATAGGCTACCCTCCAAAAGGGCAGCCCACAAGATGTCTTAAGAAACTCAATACGTATCTCTAGAACCGGTACGACGCACCCAAACTCCAAAGCAATGGATCGAGTTGCGCTGTCGTCAAACGAGCGCCGCCGACAGTCACATCTGACTCGAGGTCGATCCACTTCACGCTCGCGTCAAAATCCCACTTGTCGTCGATGTCGTACTTGAAGCCTGCTCCCAACGCCAAACCGGCGCTATAGTCCTCCAAATCAAGGTCGATTCCCGCCACGCTCAAACGCTTGTTGGTAATCCAAGTGAAATTCACCCCGCCCGAAACATAAGGTACGAATCCACTCTCGTTCTGAAACTCGTAAACCACGCTCAAAGTCGGCGGCAAATGCTCCAAGCTACCCAGCTTCCCTACTCCTGCTAAAAACACGTCATGCTTCTGCGGGATCGTCAAAACCAACTCCGCCAAAACATTCTCCGTAAGGTTGAAGGTCACGTCAATTTCAGGTATCCACTTATCCTCTACAGATACCGCTCCTGAAGCGAAATCGATTCCCAATGCGGAGAACGCATCCGAGTTGTCCGCAGTTTCCAAATACGCCGCCCGGACCTTCACCTCCCAAGTCTTCGCAGGCGCCGCCATCGCGGAATTAATGATAGGGGCGAATGCAGCCAGCGCTACGATTCCTAGTTTGGTTGTATGTTTCATAGTTCGAAAAGTAATTTTGTATATTAAATTACCTTTTTATATTTATTTTGGTCCGTCAATCGGCTTCATCGATAAAAAACTCGGTATTCACGCAGCTAATCCAGCTCATCAAATACAGTCATCAGACAAACCTCGCCGTCCCAAATTCGGGATTCTCCACGTGCCACCATTGGGACAAATCCACCTCCTCCCAAGGTCTCTCAATAATTTAACAATCTTAACCAACTGAAATCCAATTACTTATAAAATTCAGTAACCCACTTGGCACGCCCCGTGTTTAACACCCTATCAACCTCTTCTCAAAGCGACAAACCGCCTTCCTTCTCAACAACACCCAGAACCTGAATTTCCAAAGTCCCAGTTTCCAAACTTTCGGAACCTAGCACCCAATCCCCCTCCCTCTCATGGACATCGTAAGAAACGACATTAAGAAAAAGAAACGCCGCAACCGCATCATCGCAGGCTCCTCCGCCGCCATCGTGCTCAGCTTCGCCATCTGGTGGCTCATGGGACTCGACGTCTCCACCCCCACCGTCGAAGAAGAACGCGTCTGGCTCGGCGACGTCGAACAAGGTGAGATGATGCGCGAAGCCCGCGGCATCGGCACCCTAGTCCCCGAAGACCTCCGTTGGATCGCCTCCGAAACCTCCGGTCGCGTCGAGCGTATCCTCGTCCGCCCCGGAGCCTGGGTCGAGCCCGAGACCCCCATCATGGAACTCTCCAACCCCACCCTCGAGCAACAAGCCCTCGACGCACGCCTCTCCTACGAAGCAGCCGAAGCCGACTTCCTCACCTACGACGTCCAGTTGCAAAGCAACATCCTCCAGCTCAAAGCCAACCTCGCCCAGCTCGAAGCCCAGCAAAAAGAAGCCGCCCTCGACGCCGAAATCGATACCGAGCTCAACAAGGAAGGCCTCGTCTCTGACCTGCAAATGCGACGTTCCCTGCTCCGTCACGAGCAGCTCACTACCCGACTCGACATCGAGCGCCAGCGCCTCGAGTTCAGTCAGAAGAATTTGGATACTCAGTTGTCTGCGCGAAAAGCCTCGGTTAACCAGGCCAAAGCCCGATTCGACCTTCTGCAAGACCAATACGATGGCCTCACTGTGGTAGCTGGGGTCGCAGGCGTATTGCAAAAGCAGACGGTCGAAGAGGGTATGCAGGTAGGCATCGGTCAAAACCTCTCGCAAGTCGCCGACCCCAAGAACCTCAAAGCCGTCGTGCGAATCGCCGAGATCAACGCTAAGGACCTAATCATCGGTCTCACCGCCGTAGTCGACACTCGCAATGGAAAAGTCCGCGGCACGATCTCACGCGTCGATCCAAATGTCGAAAATGGTACCGTTGCCGTCGATATTCGATTCATCGACCCTCTCCCCGACGGAGCCCGCCCCGACCTCACCGTCGAAGGCGTAGTCGAATTCGAACGCCTCGCCAACGTCGTCAAAGTCAAACGCCCCGCCTCCTCCCGCCCCGAATCCCAAATGACCATCTTCAAGCTCGTCCCCGACTCCGACGTCGCCCTACGCGTCCCCATCACCTACGGTAAAGCTTCCGTATCCCAGATCGAAGTCATCGAAGGCCTCAACCCCGGCGACCGCGTCATCCTCTCCGACATGTCCGACTGGGAAGACTACGATAAAATTCGTATCCAATAACCCTTACAAAAAACCCAATGGGAGTGTGCTTGTTACGCCATTCCCTAAACAATTCAAAGCCAATCCAACACTTAACCAAGCCGCCTCGCTCATCAGAGCGATGTCCCGCAGCCTCCGAACACCAAACAGAATCCGCGTCCATCGGCGGTTTAACAAACACATTTTCCACCCGAAACCCAGCACCAAAAAAATGAATACAAATCCTCTCATCCACCTCTCCGAAATTTCAAAAGTTTTCCTCACCGACGAAATCGAGACCCACGCCCTCGCCGGCATCAACCTCGACATCATGGAGGGCGAGTTCCTCTCCATCAGTGGTCCCTCAGGTTGCGGCAAGTCCACCTTGCTCTCCATCCTCGGCCTTCTCGACACCCCCTCTTCCGGCTCCTACTCGCTCGCCGGCAAAGAAGTCGCCACCCTCAACAACAACGAACGCTCGCGTATCCGAAATCTGGATGTCGGCTTCATTTTTCAATCCTTCAACCTCATCGGCGACCTCACCGTTTACGAAAATGTTGAACTCCCCCTCGTTTATCGCGGACTCAAAGCGGCCGAACGCAAGACCCGCGTCCTCGAAGCCCTCGAAAAAGTACAGATGTCGCACCGCCAAAACCATTACCCACACCAGCTCTCCGGCGGTCAACAACAGCGTGTCGCCGTTGCCCGCGCTCTTGGCGGCACGCCGCGCATCCTCCTCGCTGACGAGCCTACCGGAAACCTCGACTCGAAGAACGGCACCAAAGTTATGGAAATGCTACAAGACCTGAACAAGGAAGGAGCCACCATTTGCATGGTTACCCACGATGAACGTTACAACGAGATCGCCTCCCGCACCGTGCACCTCTTCGACGGTAAAGTCGTCGACGAAACTGTCGCCACCGCCCCCGTCCAGTAAACAAGTTCCGCGGGAGCGTGCTTGTCACGCGATTGCTCAACCAAGTTCCCCAGAACGGGCAGACGGCCTTCCCCGCCGCTCACAAAATTAACCGAATCAGTCTCACCATGTCCTTCACCAACGACCTCAAAGTAGGCATCCGCCAATTCGGCCGCAACCCCGGCAGCATGCTCCTCGCCATCATGGCTTTCTCCCTCGGGCTCGGGCTCGTCGGCCTCATGCTCACCCTCGTGTTCGGTGTTATCAAAGGACACCCCAAGGACATCGACTTCGACAACATCTTCGTGCTGCAGTGGGACCCGTCCACCGAACACCTTTGGAAGTCAGGCGCCCAGCTAGGATTTATCCGCCCCAAAAACTACCGGGAAATCGAAGAACGCCAGGAAGTTTTCGAAAACCTCTCCTTCATGCGGCCCAACAACACCATCAGCATCGTCGTCGAAAAGTATGCCGAACGCTTCACCGGTGCTCACGTCTCAGACAGCCTCTTCAAAACCCTCGGACTTAAGCCCCACATCGGCAGCTTCTTCGAAGAAGGAGACGACCGCCCCGACGCTGCCAAAAAAGCGGTCATCAGCTACAAGCTCTGGAAAAACCAATTCGACAGCCGCGAATCCATCATCGGCAGATCCTTCAACATGAACGGGATTCCCACCACCCTCATCGGCGTAGCCCCCGAGGGAGTCGACTTTCCGTCCCGCCACGATGTTTGGATAAACGAAACCGCCAACCACCTTGAACTCTCCAGAGGCGACGGCGACGCCCTCTTCGTCCTCGCCACCCTCAAGGAAGATCAAACCATCGGATCCGCAGTGCCCGCCATGAATACGATCGCCAAGACTATGGCCGACGCGTATCCAGAAACCAATACTGGATACATCGCATTCGAAATCGAAACCCTTGGCGAAAACTTCATGGGTGACGAGTTCCCTAGGATGGTCTACCTCCTGCTCGCCTGCTCCCTCATGGTGCTGCTCATCGCCTGCACCAACGTCGCCAACCTCACCCTCTCCCGAGCCACCACCCGCGTCAAGGAGCTCGCCATCCGCGCCTCCCTCGGTGGCAAGCGCGGACGCCTCGTCATGCAAATGTTGGTCGAAGGCTTCGCTATCGCCTTCTTCGGCGGACTGGGCGGACTCATCATCGCCATCTGGACCAGCCGTGCCATCTGGGCCTCCGTACTCGCATCGGCCCAAGCCAACCCGCCGATCTGGATGAACATGGATGTCGATATGAAGACGATCGGCTACCTCGCCCTCATCACGCTCTTTGCCAGCATCGTGGCCAGCATCGTCCCCGCCATCCGCGCCTCTAAGACCGACGTCAACGAGATCCTCAAGGACAACTCCCGCGGTGCCTCCAGCCTCAAAATGGGCGTCTTCTCGAAGCTCCTCGTCCTCGCCCAACTCTCCGTATCTTGCGCCCTGCTCATCGCCACCTCCGCCATGGTCAGCGGAGCCAAAGATGCCGCCGTATTCGAACCGCCCTACGACCCAAGCCAAATCATGACCGCCCGCTTCGACCTGCCCGAAAACTACTACCCAGGCGACCAACGCAGCGAAGGACTCGAACGGCTCCAAACCCTCATGGAAAACAACCCCGCCCTCGAAGGCGTCGGCTTCACCAGCGCCCTCGACATGATCTTCAACTGGAACTCACGCTGGCAGGTACGCGGTCGCGAAGCCCCCGAAGGCGAAGAGCTACGGGCCCGCAACGAGATCGTCTCCGACAACTACTTCGACTTGCTCGACATCCCTATCCTCTACGGCCGCGGATTCGAAAAGATGGACCAAGGCGAAAACGCCCAGGAGGTCTGCGTCATCAACGAGCTCCTCGCCAAGCGACTCTGGCCCGACAACATACAAGACGCCCTCGGACAACAAATCCGAGACCAGTATTCCGACACCTTCCCCTGGATCACCATCATCGGCATCGTTCCCGATACCAAGATGGCCGGCCCCGGAGCTAACAAAAGCGACGAAGAACTTGGCGGCGTCTATCGCCCCATGAGCGGCGACCCCCAAGACAGCGTCACCGTATTTGCCAAGACCAACGGAAACCCCACCCAACAGGCCAACCACATTCGCTCTATTCTCAACGACGAGGACCAAAGCTTCGCCCTCTACCGCGTCAAGACCGTCGAAACCGCCGTCGAAGAAAGCCAGTTCGGTGTCCTCTTCTTCCGCAACCTTTTTGGCATGTTCGGTATCGCCGCCTTCACCCTCGCCTCCATCGGTATCTATGGCGTAATGGATTTCTCGATACGCCAACGCTTCCAAGAATTCAGCATCCGCCAAGCCCTCGGAGCCGGGCCCGCCACCATCTTCCGCCACATCTTCAAGATGAGCAGCTGGCAGATCGCCCTCGGCCTCGTCGTCGGCAGCGCCCTCGGCTACGGCATCCTCGGAATCATGGCCGACAACCAAATGGCGCCCCCCTCTACAAATCCCATGATCTACCTCCTCCCTATCGCCCTCATCATCGCCGTTTCGTCGCTCGCCATATTCGCCCCTGCACGCTACGTCATAAACACCAACCTCAGCGACACCCTCCGCGGCGACTAAACGCCTGGAGGGACGGCTTCCACTCCGTCCGCACGATAGAAACCATTCAACGCTCCTCCCCGGCAACCGGTACGCAATAAAAAATGATCCGCTCCCTCATCTTTCATCCTTCGACCTTCATCCTTCTCGTCTTCCTCGGCCTGACCCATTTGCGGGCAGACGAAATCGTTCCCGAGGAGATCGACCTACCCAACCTCATCACCCTCGCACTCCAACGAGATTTTCAGATCCGCATCGTCCAGACCGACAAAGAGATCGCCGCTCAAAACCTAAAAGGATCCCGAGGTTACTGGGACCCCGCCGTCAGCGCCACCCACTCGTCTGGCTCCCTCGGCGGCGGCGGTGGAGCCACCTCCTCCTTCAACTCCCAAGAGGGCGAAGTCACTTCGGCTTCCATCTACCAAAACGTCCCCACCGGTGGACGCCTCACTCTCGACGCTGCCGCCGGGCGATTCGAAAACAACTTCGGATCACCCGACACCTACGCTACGAACGCCGGCATAGCCCTTTACCAACCACTCCTTAAAAATTTTGGAGCCGCCTCCCGTAGCTTCATTAAGATCGCCCAACGTAACTACGAGCAATCCGAGCAAAGCTTTCGGCTTCAAGCCATCACGACCGTTACCGACGCCATCACCCTCTACAACCAAACTGCCCTCCGCAAAGACTCCCTTCGCGTCGCCGAACAATCTCGGGAGCTAGCCAGCCAGCTCGTGGCCGACACCCGTAAACGCGCCGAGCTCGGCACTATCGAAGTCCGAGGCGTCGAAGTCGCTGAAACCCGACTAGCCCAACGCGAAGCCAACGTCGTCCTCCAGCGTCGCCTTTATCTGGATACACTCAACGAGCTCAAACGCTTCGTCTCCAACGAAGCCCTCGCCCTCGTCAAATGGAAGGTCGAAATCGGTCCAATGCCCGCTCCTCAAGAGTGGTCGGGTGATTTGAATCAAGATTTTGAATACGCCTTGCAAAATCGCCCAGACTACCAGCAAGCCCTCATCCAAATCGAAAAGGCCATCATTGACGAAAGAACCGCCGTTAGCGGAACTCTCCCAGAGCTCGACCTCAATGCCCGTGCCTTCCGCACGAATTTCAGCGACTCCTTTACCTCTAGCTATAAAGGGATCAGCTCCACCGAAACCGATCTCTTCGTCGGCGTCACCTTTAGCCGCCCGATACTCAACCGCACAGCCAGCGCCGAACGAGCCTCTGCCCGCCTCTTCAAAGACCGGGCCCACCTCGTCGAGCAACAGCTCCAGCAAGCCATCGCCATCCAGCTCGACAACGCGGCCCGGCGCATCGAATCCGAAGCTCAAAGCCGCGAACTTGCCCGGCAAGGTCGCGAATTCGCCGAACGCTCTCTCGAAGCTGAAGAGCGCAAGCTCAACCTAGGACAAAGCACCACCTTCTTCGTCCTCGAAGCCCAAGAAGACCTTACCGCCGCCCAAGTCCGCGAGCTAGAAGCGATCGCTAATTACAACATCGCTGTCGCTCGCTACCACCAAGTCAAAGGGAGCACCCTCCAAAACCAGGCCATCGACCTCTAGGCCCTTCTCTTCGAAAGGACGTTTCTAGGCCGCTACCTCGCTTCCCACTTTCAGGAAGTGCCGCCATTCCGCGAGCGATTGCGTTAAACACCCGTCTTCAACTCCATCTGTAGAGTCTTGCGCACTGCAACCTTTAGTAGTGCGAAAAGCAGTCTAATCAACGCACTTCCCGTCGCGACTCGGTTTCGGGGCTCGACCACGCCCCACGTGCGGGAATCTGGCGCAAGCCATGCGTTTCATTTCCTTAGATACGACCCCTAACTCAAAGGAAAGGAAAAGACATGCTACGAAGCATATATGACACATTTGGCTATCCTGTGGAGGCTCTCGATGGAACCCTCGGTAAGGTAAAAGACTCCCTGTTCGATGACCGCCACTGGCGCTTACGCTACGTAGTGGTAGACACCGGACGCTGGCTTCCCGGTGAGAAAGTCCTGGTGAGCCCTCAGCACGCGAAACAACCTCAAACCGGATGGCAGGGGAAGCACTTCCCGGTCGAACTAACCAAGGAGCAGGTTAAGGGTGCTCCTAAACTCGACGAAAACAGCCCGGTATCGCGGCAGTACGAGCAGGAGTATGCTCGCTACTATCAACAAAGCCAACCGTATTGGTCCGGCCCCTACACTTGGGGATTTTCCCAAGAGCCTATTTTCGCGCCACCGAGCGACTCGGTTGCCCACCCATCGAAAGTGGAAAGATCCCAACACCGAGAGAATCTCGATAACATCGGAGAAAGCCACCTGCGGTCCGCAAGAGAAATCATCGGCTACGACATCCATGCCACCGATGAGAGTTTTGGACACGTGGAGGATTTCATAATCGACGATGAAAAATGGAAAATCCAATACCTCGTCATCGACACTCGAAACTGGCTGCCCGGACGTAAGTGCCTAATCGACATTGGCTGGCTCGAATCGGTCGATTACGAAGCAAACGAGGCGAGGGTCGATCTCTCCCGCAAGCAAATAGAACACGCTCCGGAATACGACCCTCAAGCCCCCATCAATCGGGACTTCGAGAAGAACCTGTATGACTACTACGGACGCCCTTACCACTGGGAGCGTGACGACACGCTACTGACCACGCCCATGTAGAAAGGCCGGCAGACTAAGCTCCACAAAGCGCGGTGGTAATACCAAGCTTCCACCCGACAACCTGTATCTAACATTCAAAGACGCTCCATAAAAATGACACCTATCACCGATATCGATCACACTAAGTCAAAAACCACACACGAAGTCCTACGCCTGATTCCCTACAGCATTTTCGCGATCGGAATAGGCTCGGACGAAGCTGTTTCCACCGCCCTCATCGCGAGCTGGGTCATGCAATGCTCCTTCAATCCGCCACGCGTCGCCGTCGCTATCCGCAAAGACAGCAACAGCCATCAACTAATGAGTGAAGAGAACAGGTTTACTGTAAACCTACTCAGCAAGCACCAAACCGATCTCGCGCGGATCCTCGTAAAGCCGCATGATCGGGACGAAGAAAAGATGACACACGTGCCTCACACTCTAAACGCGGCCGGAGTACCCGTCATCAAGGAGGCACTGGCCTACCTCGATTGCCAAACCGTCGACACCGTAGACGCTGGCGACCATTCGATCTTCATTGGGGAGGTGCTAGAATCTCACCAGATCGATGATGGTGATGTACTCACATGCGACCAAATCGGCTGGACCTACGCAGGATAGCAAAACATCGAGACCGTCTTAATTTTCAGCATTCATCGCGGTTGATGGCTCGGTTGCCATCATCCCGATCTCTCGCTGCCGTCCCGAATCGCCGCGAGGGCTTCGTAGGCCTGATCGACAGCATTCTCCCATCCCGCTTGGTCCACCTCCTCTAAGGCTTCGATTCTCCCTCTCAATCGCTCAAGCTTCGCTTCGGGAGCTTCTACTTCAGAACTCTCAAACATCGTGAGAGCTTGTTTAAGCCCACTAACGACATGAGCCCTATTCTCTTCGGAAAACGTCACTTCCTCTTCGATCGGCTTCGGCTCTTTTTGAGAAACCGGCTCCACATTATTCTCCTGGAATTCATGGCTCACCCGCCACCGCAACGACAATCCCACGATTGAAACGATTGCTACCGGGATGAAGATCCTGATGATATAACGGCGAAAGGTGTACGGCTTTTCCTTCAAGTTGCTCCCTCCTTTAGTTAATCAAGATTGGCTACGCATAGCTGAACTCACTTCTTGATCGTCAGCAGCTCGTTCCACCCCCGATTTGACTAGATCCTCATGCGAGCGAGATTCAACCCGCTCCTTCTCCTGCCGCACCTTTTCCTTTTCCTCAACGGGGCTCGCATCGCGCGAACCATCCTCTACTCGAGGATCTTCGTTACTTCGGTTTTCAAGCGGTTCGATCGCATCGGCCAATTCATCCCACTCTCTAGACTCGTGTCCAGCGATAGGTTGATCAGTTTCAGGTGAATGTGAGGGCTTTCCAGACTTCATAGTTTTTGAGGGGGTTGAGGTTTCGGTTCTGACAATCCGAGGAGCATTGTTGCCGATCGAATTTGATAACCTTGCACTGCCAAAATTGCGCCAACCTCCTCAATACGCCGGTATTCGCCGCCCCGCATCCCTCTTCCCCTACCAGCTCTCTTGAGGCGTTCTCGCAACGGCTAGCGTTCCCTAAAAAACATTCGGTTTCGTGAGCGGACGGACGATGCCACGCGACGTGCCTCTTCAATCCGAGCACTCTATGGTTTCACAACCGATCTATCGTTTCAGGAGAGAACGAAGACAACGCGCGAAGGTGTTTCGAAATATGGTTATCGCTTGTCTTGCAAATATCGGCGGACTGCACATTCCCGAAGACCTATCGGGAAGCCCTGGTCCAGACAGTTTCAAGGCGGTCTATATCGGCACTTTCTTATTCGAAAAAACTGTGCAGGAAAGTTACGAAGCTATCGACTTCAAATTGCTTTAACCGGTATCCATTCGCCCCCATCGCCGCAGCGCGTTCCATATCCAGCGGGTTGTCTGAATTCGTGAACATCACCACCACGGGGACTTCCCTGAACGCCTCGTTCTGCCGCACCCGCTTCAGGGTGTCAAAGCCGTTCAATTGAGGCATGTTGACGTCAAGCAACACCACCGCCGGGCAAGGCTCCTCATCCCGCTCCACCTTCTCCAAGTGGTCGAGAAGAGCGTGCCCGGAGTTGAGCGCCATAAACGGATTTTCCAAATTGGCGAAGGCATAGAGCCGACGCCCGATCTCCAAATCTATCTCGTTATCGTCCACCATTACGATAGGACGAGTTGTATCAACATTTTCGATTTTTTGGGTAACCATTAGTTTCAAGACTCTAATATGAATTTAAAGTGTACGCTGCTCTTATCAGATTCTATCCAAATGCGCCCAGAATGGAATTCGACAACCCGCTTGCAAATCGCCAGTCCTAAGCCAGTCCCCTCAACCTCTTGATTCAAACGTGTAAAGACTCGGAAAACGCGATCCTGCTCCGCGTCGACGATTGAAGAGCCAGTGTTGAAAACTCCGAGCGTCCAGCATCCCTCGTATCGCTCCGCAGTAAACGCCAAAGCCGTGCCCTTGCCCTGCGCATATTCGAGGGCATTTTCCACGAGATTTCGATAGAGGACCCTCACCAAGTTGCGGTAGACCTTGATCTCTGGCAGCTTGCCCAACGAAACCACCGCTTCCTTGGCTTCGATTAGAGGGGAGAACTCCTCGAGCACCTCCTGCACCAGCTGAAGCAGATCGGTTTTGTCCCGCACAGTGGTGCCCTCTCCCAAGTGGGAGAAAACGCGAAAGTCGGTAATTTGCTGCAAGGCACTGGCTGCCTCCTCCTTCACGGACTTCACGAACGAGGTCGCCTCACTTTCCTTAGAGTCCTGAAACGATAGCTCTAGCAAACTCGCTAGTCCAGAAATTCGAGTGAGTGGCTCGCGCAACTCGTGCGAAGAGATGTGAGCGAAATGCTTCAAGTCACGGTTCGCTTGAGAGAGGCTCTCGTTGGCTTCTAGAATCCGCCCTTCCTGTTCCTTGATCGCCCCACGCATCACTTTGAAAGAGGTTGCCAAGGTTCCAATCTCGTCGGAGCGAGCGTCCGGCAAATCCACATCGTCGCTGCCTTCTCCCAATCTACGCGCCGCTTGGGTGATCCTTTCAATGGGCCGTGTGATAAGGAGAGAAACTCCCAAGGCGCCGGCAAGGGCCAAACCCCAAAGCACCACCATGATCAGTACCGTCTTCCGGACGATTGAGTGTGAGGCTGAAACAACCTCTTCGAAACCGGCCGCCACACCATACAACAGCACCCTCCCGTCCTCCAAAGGACGCACTTTCCTCAGATGAAACCAAAAGCCTGACGGACGATCCTCTCGATTGATAGCCATGGTTATCGCCTCTTTGTCAGAATCACCAAAGTCTCCAATTTCCGGATACTCCTCTTGCACGCGGAATCGAGTCCCGAGATCGAACCCAAACGTTTTGTTTTCCTCCGGATGCAAGAGGAAGTCTCCCTCCGAATTGCACAAGTAGTGATCGAAACGAAGGGCGGTGTTACCCAGGAACTCCCTCGCGAAGCCCCGAAAATCCAAGTTGATGATCACGATTCCTCGGAATGTCTCATCATCATCGTACACAGGCATGGCCACCCTCAACATGGGTCGATAAGGCACCTCGATGCGGTTGTTCTCTCGATTCAGGTCGATGTCGGAATAATAGATTTCTCCCCGCTCGTTATCTCGCGTTTCCAAGAAATAGCTCCTTCGCCCCTTGACCTGAAGCTCAGCTTCGGAACGCCTGACGATTCGCTCGCCCTCGCGATCTAGTCGGACGACTTCCCTTCCTTCACCATCCACACCGATCAAGCGCACCTGCACGTAATGCGGCTTAGCAAGTAGCAAATGACGAAAGGTTTGAGCCAGGTCGTCCTTCATGTCCTCGATTGGGCGCGGCGATCTATTCAATAACTCTCTCACCCCTGGCAACCCGTGTAGCAACCGGATGTCATGGGAGACCTCCTTGAATGCATCGTTCAACCGCGCTACATCAGCCTCCACTCGCTGCTCCAGTACTTCAACCTCCAGATCAGCGATCGATTCGACGTACCCAAGGTACATAACCAAGCCGACTGCCAAGGCCGAAAACAAGGCCAAGCCGGAGGAAAGCAAACGGATCTTGGTAGCGATTTTCATCTCAATTAGGAAATATCAACGAACACTACCATCAAAGTGCAAGCTGCCCGTGGCATAATAATGTACGCTGATTGAATGCGAACTTGGACCGATACCGGTTAACGACGCGGTTCAGATCTCCACATCTACCGCCCTTATAGCTTAGGATACCCACTGTGGATTAAGCGCAATACGCATCAAAGTTTGGCGTTTTCAGGTCGAAGTATGAACAGTCATGCCACTACTCGCCACACAGACCTCCAAATCGAAAAATAGCCTTGTTCACAAGGAGAAGCAGAAATCCGTCAGTTTCTGGGAGGGTCAGCGTCTCGCGAAGGAAAAGGCCTACGAGAAGAAGGCGAAGAAATATAAGCTCAAGCTCGAGTCACTCGCCGTATTCACCCAGCAGCTCGCATCCATGCTGGAAGCTGGCCTTCCGCTGGTATCCGCCCTCGACGCGCTTCAAGACCAGACTGAAGACCCCGTCTTCCGTATCATCATCCGCGAAGTAAAGGCCGACGTCTCGCAAGGTAACAATTTCTCCGCAGCCTGCGGGAAGTTCCCTCGAGCTTTCAACAATCTCTTCATCTCCATGGTGGAAGCAGGTGAAGCCAGTGGCGGACTCGCTGAAATCCTCGGAAAAGTAGCGGGCTACTTCGAGGCGACGACTAAGCTGACCAAGAAAGTAAAGTCGGCCATGACCTATCCAGTCGCGGTCATTGCCCTCGCAATCATTCTCGTAAATGTGCTGCTCATTTTCGTGGTTCCGACCTTTGCGGATATGTTCACCGATTTCGGAGCCGAACTCCCTGGACCGACCCAATTCCTGATCGACCTATCCGACTTCCTAAAAGGAAACATCCTCTACATTATCGGAGCGGGCTTCGTCGGCTTCCAAGTCTGGAGTCGCTTCACGAAGACGCCCAAAGGGCGTCGCTTCCGCGATAAAATGGTAATCAAGATGCCTGTCTTCGGTAACCTCATCATAAAGATCACACTTTCACGTTTTTGCCGCACCTACGCTACCTTGCTCCGCTCCGGCGTACCGATCCTCCGTTGTTTGGAAATCGTCGCCGCCTCGTCCGGCAAAACCCAAGTCGAGGACGCATGTCGTTTGATCACCAAGAACATCTCCGAAGGGGGACAGGTCTCCGACACCATCGAGCGTATCCACTTCTTCCCTCCGATGATGAAGCACATGTCACGTGCCGGTGAACAAACGGGTAACGTAGACGGCATGATGAATAAGATCGCAGACTTCTACGATACAGAGGCTGATTCCATTATAGCGGCCCTGACTTCCCTGATCGAGCCGATGCTCATCGTATTCCTCGGGGTGGTAGTCGGCGGTATCGTGATGGCTATGTTCATGCCAATCTTCCAACTCTCTTCCATCGTCGGAAGCTAAGCTCTCCCCATGCCGCTCTCATCCTACGGATGAGAAAAGGCTGGCGATGCTGCCAACTGGTCTTTCAATCTGCCGCAACGACACACCCATCGATGCAATCCATTCTCATAGTAGACGACCTCGAGTCCATTCACGAAATGCTCGACGCGGTCATTCAGCCAATCGGCTATAACACCGCATTCGCCACCGACGGCGAAATAGCCCTGCAGAAGATTCGCGAGGAGCACTACGACATAGTTCTGACGGACATCAACATGAAGCCGATGGACGGCCTCGCCCTCCTTGCCCAAATCAGGGAGGCCGATCCTAATGCCATCGTCATCATGATGTCTGGCTACGCTAACATCGATAACGCGACCCAAGCCCTCAAGCTCGGCGCCTTCGACTTCCTTACCAAGCCCTTCAAGGTCGACCAGCTCATGAACTCCATAGCTCGAGCCTCGACCGAGGGAAAAAAGCGGCGACAATCCGGCGAGGCTGCTGCAGCCCAAAACTCAATCCTTCTCTCCGGCGACTCCGAAGCCAACAAATCCTTTATCGAGCGCCTCAACCGCGCCGCAAAACTCCCCACGCCGCTGCTCATCAATGGAGACTCGGGCACGCAAAAAGCGAACATCGCTGCCCTCGTACACGCAAAAAGCGACCGGGCCGACGAGGCATTCGTCGCCATCGACGCCAAAAAGGCAGAGCCTGGCGAGCTAGCCGGATTGCTCTTCGATAGCGAGGGAGCTCCGAGTGAAACCATACTTTCCGCCCAAGGAGGATTCATCTTCTTCGCTAATATAGACTCGGTGCCTAACGAACTGCAAGCGGCCCTCGGTACCTTGATCCGCGACCTAAAAGGCGATACCCGCGTCATATGCTCCAGCAGCCGCGACCTCGAAAAACTCGTAGAAGCCGGAAAGTTCGAGGACGGACTCTACTTCCGCATCGCAAATAATGCCTTGCAAGTGCCCGCCTTGCGTGATCGCCCGGAAGACATCCCGGCCCTTGCGCTCGCATACTTCGCCCAAAACCGCCTACCTTTTAACGCACTCGGCGAAGGTGCTTCCGCCCTGATGCAAGGATACCGCTGGCCGGGCAATTACACCGAATTTCAGGAAGTCCTTTCCGCCGCTGCGGAGGTAGCCGAAGGACAAACCATCCGAGAAGGAGACTTGCCCGAAAAGCTGCGCGACATCTCCAGCTGGCCCAACCTCGACTCCTACCTCGCCGAGCAAGCCGATCGCTATAAAAAGTCGGTCCTCAAAGCCTGCCAAGGAGACACTGAGAAAGCGGCCAAAATATTGGGCATCGATGCAGCCGATCTCTAGTCAGCCGAATCAATAAGTTTCTCAAACAAGGTCCACTCTACAGTGGGTCTTTTTCGTGTCCTAACTTCGCTTGCTTTACCCCCCGCTAATCAGGCGGAGTCGACAAAAACCGACAGATGCAGACGTCGGTGCGTTCGGCCCTACGCTCCTACAGCTCGATCTCTAGCTTCTGCTGCACCTCGCCCACTTCGTCTCGGATCGAGACTTTCGCCATACGGTTCGCCCAATCGATCTCCAACATACCAAAGCTATTCTGGTGAAATACCTCTCCCACCCGGTGCCGGTTAGGCTCGCCCGAAAAGCTTGTCCAAGAATGCGTCAAACTACTGGAGGTGAGCTCGTACAAAGGCGTCTCCCGGCCCGGAAGATCCAGTTTCGAAAACTCAGAGATATGCCGATCTCCGCTCAAAAACAGTACCGGGCCCGTCTCGTACTTCACCAATCGCTCGAAGAACCAAGTTCGAGCTGACGGAAACTGAGCCCACTTTTCGTACTTGTGATCCTCGGGAATTACTTGCGTCCCTGAGGTCACGATCGTCAATGCCGCCTCGTTTGCGGAAAGTTCCCGCTCGATCCAAGACCGCTGGGCCGCCCCAAAAATGTCCCCATCTTCTTGCTTAGGGTTGTCGCGATGGCTCCTCACATCGATCAACAGGAGCTTTACGCTCTTTTCTCCTACACCGAAGTCGTAGGACGCGTAAACTCCCTCCTGCTTCCGGCGCCGGCTCTCGCTCGGCTCGTCCAGAAAATCCAACAACGCCTTTTGTGCGACGGCTTTTCCGTGCCATTCCCTGCCCCCGTTGTTCTTCCCGAAGTCGTGATCATCCCAAGTGCCATACACGCTCGCCGACTCTCTGAGCTTCTCGTACTTCGGATGAGCCTTCACTTTTGCATACGCCGCTGCCAACACCTCGCCATCATCCGTATCCCCGTAAATATTGTCACCCAGCCAAACCCACGCGTCCGGATCGCTTGCCACAATAGCATCCCAAATCGGAGCCGGTTGGTCCTGATGCAGGCAGGAGCCAAAAGCGATTCGCTCAACGATCTCCTCCGCAAATCCGCCACTCTGCCCGAAAGCCACACACACTGCCAAAACCGCGGCAGTCACAATTGAAGCGTTATATCTCATTACTGACTAGAGATAAGCCTTACGCTCAGTGGTCCAACCTCATTTGAGCTCGGCGCAAACTTGTAGCATGCATGCGCGAAGCTTTTTTCGCCCTTCCACTCGGTCCGGTTCCCAAATCCGCTTGCACAAACATGCGATTCTCGTCTTTTCACCCTTGCCGAGAGCCTCACCTGTCCGTGAACTCTCACAAATTTTTTTGCCATGCCGAAAAGAACAGACATCGAGAGCATCCTAATCATAGGCGCCGGTCCCATCATCATTGGCCAAGCCTGCGAATTCGACTACTCAGGCACCCAAGCCTGTAAAGCGCTCAAGGAAGAGGGCTACCGAGTCATTCTGGTGAATAGCAACCCCGCTACCATCATGACCGACCCCGAGTTCGCCGATGTCACTTACATCGAGCCGCTCACTGTCGACGCGGTAGAGAAGATCATCGCGAAAGAGCGTCCCGACGCCCTGCTCCCTACCCTAGGAGGACAAACCGCGCTTAACCTCTCCCTCGAGCTAGAAGCCGCCGGCATCCTCCACGAGTACGGAGTGGAAATGATCGGCGCTCGTCCGGACGCCATCAAGAAAGGCGAAGACCGCGAGCTCTTCAAGGAGGCGATGCTCAAGATCGGTCTCGACGTAGCCCACTCCCGCACCGTCAACTCCCTCGAGGAAGCACGCCAAGCAGCCAAGGAACTGGGCAGCTACCCGCTCATCATTCGCCCGAGTTTCACCATGGGCGGCTCCGGCGGCGGCATCGCCTACAACCGCGAAGAGTTTGAAGACATCGTCGAAAACGGACTCGACCTCTCCCCCGTGCATGAAGTCCTAGTCGAGGAATGTCTACTCGGCTGGAAGGAGTACGAGATGGAAGTCATGCGTGACCGCAAGGACCAGTGCGTCGTCATCTGTTCCATCGAGAACTTCGACCCGATGGGCGTGCACACTGGCGACTCCATCACCGTAGCTCCTGCCATGACCCTCTCGGATCGCGAGTACCAGTCCATGCGCGACGCCTCCTTCGCGGTCATCCGCGAGATCGGGGTCGAAACCGGCGGCTCCAATATCCAATTTTCCGTCTGCCCAGATACGGGACGCATGGTCGTTATCGAGATGAACCCGCGCGTCTCTCGCTCCTCCGCCCTCGCCTCAAAGGCGACCGGCTTCCCGATCGCCAAGTTCGCCGCAAAGCTGGCCGTCGGCTACAGCCTAGACGAGATCCAGAACGACATCACCAAGGCGACTCCCGCTTCCTTCGAGCCATCGATCGACTACGTCGTCACCAAGATCCCACGTTTCACTTTCGAAAAATTCCCTGGTACCGACGATACACTCACTTCTGCCATGAAGTCCGTGGGCGAGGCCATGGCGATCGGCCGTACCTTCAAGGAATCTTTCCAAAAGGCCCTTCGCTCCCTCGAGACTGGAGCATTCGGTTTCGGAGTCGGCGGCAAACTAGGTGGCAATGATCTCCCTTCTGAAGAAGAAATAAATGGCAAGCTCGTACGTCCCAATACCGACCGCGTCTTCTACATCCGATACGCCCTCAAGAAAGGATACAGCCTCGAGCAGCTTTTCGAGCTGACCAAGATCGATCCTTGGTTCCTCACCCAACTCAAGCAGCTCTCCGACCTCGAGGACCAGCTCGCGAGCGAGAAGCTGGACACCGTTTCGACACCGTTACTTCGCAAAGCTAAGGAGTATGGCTTCTCCGACCGCCAGCTGGGTGTACTCTTCGGAGAAGACTGGAAAGCGGTCAACACCGCCCGTCAGGCCAAAGGCATCAACACCGTCTTCCGCCTTGTCGACACCTGCGCAGCGGAATTCGAAGCCAAGACGCCTTACTACTACTCTTCCTACGGCGACGAAAACGAGGTCATCCCTTCTGACAAGAAGAAGATCATGATCATCGGTGGTGGGCCAAACCGCATCGGCCAAGGTATCGAGTTCGACTACTGTTGCGTGCACGCTTCCTTCGCCCTGCAAGAGCTCGGCTACGAGTCGGTCATGATCAACTCAAACCCGGAAACCGTCTCCACAGACTACGACACCTCCGACAAGCTCTACTTCGAACCCCTCACCCTCGAAGACGTTCTCGAAGTTTACCAGCAGGAAGGCTGCGAAGGCGCCATCGTCCAGTACGGCGGCCAAACCCCGCTCAATCTCGCCACCGAGCTCAAGGCTAACGGAGTCAACATCATCGGCACCTCGCCCGAGAGCATCGACGCCGCCGAAGACCGCGAACTCTTCAAGCGGATCCTCGACGAAACCGGCCTAAAGCAGCCGGACAATAAAACGGTTCTCAACGAGAAAGAGGCCTACGAGATGGCCGACCAAGTCGGCTTCCCCCTGCTACTTCGCCCATCCTTCGTACTTGGTGGCCGCGGCATGTTCATCGTTCACACCATGGAAGAAATGAAGGCCGTCATCCGCGAAGCCTTCGACGCCTCGCCCGACAAGCCCGTTCTCCTCGACAAGTTCCTCGAAGACGCAATCGAGCTCGACGTGGATTGCATTTCCGACGGCGAAACCTCCGTAATTGGCGGCATGCTCGAACATATCGAGTATGCGGGTGTTCACTCCGGTGATGCCGCTATGGTGCTTCCACCGCACACCCTCAAGCCCGCCATGATCGAAACCGTTCGCCAAGCGAGCTTCAAGCTTGCCAAGGCACTCAAGGTCATCGGTCTAATGAACATACAGTTCGCCATAAAAGGCGACGACCTCTACGTGCTCGAGGTCAACCCTCGCGCCTCTCGTACCGTACCGTTCGTTTCAAAGGCCATCGGCAAGCCCCTCGCCAAGATCGCTGCCAAGGTCATGACCGGCAAAAAACTCAGCGAGCTCGACTTCACCGAGGAACTCACGCCCAAGCATTGGTGCATCAAGGAAGCTGTCTTCCCCTTCGTCCGCTTCCCCGGCTCTACTATTCGCCTCGGACCGGAGATGCGCTCCACCGGCGAGGTCATGGGACTGGATACCGACTTCGGTATCGCTTTCGCCAAGACCCAAGCCGCTGCCAAGCCTGGCCTGCCGACCAAAGGAAATGTCTTCCTATCGGTCAAGGACGCCGACAAGCCACGCGCTCTCGACATTGCCCGCAACCTCAGCTCTCTCGGCTTCAACATCTATTCCACGAGCGGAACCGCTAAGTTCCTCATCGAGAACGGCCTGGAAGTTAAGAAGCTCTTCCGTATCGCAGAGGGACGTCCAAACGTGGTGGATATGATTAAGAACGATGAAATCCAGATGATCATCAACACGCCATCCGGCATGATCCCACGCAAAGACGAGAACCACATGCGATCTATCGCTTGGGGCCACAACGTCTGTATCATGTCTACCATTACAGGTGCCGAAGCTGCAGTGTCGGGCATCAAGTCGCTCAGCAAGCAAGACTACGAAGTCCGCTCCGTTCAATCCTACGTGGCTGGAAGCGTTAAGAACGTCTAGTTGCTACTCGTTTCAACGACGCGCTGGACCTGCGCATACAGCAGGTTCAGCCGCGCGTCGCTCTTCTCGGCCAAGGCTTTTTCAATCGTGGTCATCGCGAATCGATACTGCTTGTTGTCAATCAAAGCCCGAGCCTTCGAGACGAGCGCGTTATATCGCATTGAGGGATTCGTCGCCGCTCGATCGTAGTAAACGATGGCTTGGTCCGTCTGACCTTGGCGTACGTTGATCTCAGCAAGCTTCATCAAAGCGTATCCATTAAACGGATCCAACTCGATACCTGTTAGGTAAGTGCGTTCCGCAGAATCGAGATCATCGCGAAAGTAAGCGAACTCTGCAGTGAGAAACCGGAAAAGCGTTTTGTCCTCGGAATTCCAATCCGCACCTTCCTCGGTAATCAAATCTAGGATCTGCTCGGCGAAGTCATGCTGGTCGTTGAAGACCAGATACCGCACCGCGTTTAACAATTCTCGCTCCTGCAACTCACCAGAGCGACTAGACGCCGCAAGAAAGACTTCTTTGGCGCGATCAAAGATGCGGGCTTCAAGATAGATATTGCCCAACAGGTAGAGGGCATCGTCGTCAACTTCACTGAAGCGACGGGCAATCTCAATGCAACGGGCCGTTTTCAACGGTTCATCCAAGGCGAGCCAAGCATTGGCCTTGAGCAACCAGAATTCTCCGTTATCGGGCTGAGTCCGTATCAAGTCATCGAAAATGGAAATCGCCTCCTGAAAACGCGCTGTCTCGAAGTACGCTTGGCCCAAGCCTTCCGCCCAATCCGTCTGCTCCGGATCGAAAAGCATCGCATAGTGGTAAGCGGTCTCTGCGGACCGATAGCGACCGAGCTGAAGATGGCAGTAGCCCAAGATGCCATAGGTCATCGAATCGTTGGCTCCGAAACGCACGCTGTTCGACAGAGCTTCGGCGGCTTCATCGTAGTTGCCCTGCTTATACCGGGCGAGACCGAGAGCATTCCATGCTCTTTGGAAAGTCGGGTGCTTTCCGACTGCAGCGAGGTATTGAATCTCCGCTTGGAAATAATTCGAGTTCTTGAAATATAAATTTCCTAGCGCGTGATTGAACGCCCCAGAAATCGGAGTCCCACTATTCAATAAGTCGTTCAAGTAGCTGTAGGCGAAATTGATATCGGTGCCTATCAAGCTGTAGACCTTTTCAAGAATCTCTCGTTCTACCACCGTGACCGATGGCTCAGGGCTGTCTACCGCTTCATAACCTTGCTCGATCCGCTCCGCAAAATCCTTGTTGGTTAGCCGGGGCATCTTGATCTTGTCCTGAGCGAAGGCAGAGGTGACCAATATACAAAGAGCGAGTGATGGGATTAGTTTAGGCATGGGCTATAATGAGAAAGGGCTACTGGAACCGGCTGCGAAGGAGATCGTTTGTTGCACCCAACATGGCACGGGCTTGCCGTCTTTGGTCGCGGGCTTGAACCGCCAAGTTGCGATCGCGTCCCGAGCTGCTTCGCCGTAGGTCGGGTCCTCAGATGTGGAACTGAGAACGCTCGGACGCTCCGTGCGACCGTTCGCGTTCACGTAATAAAAAAGAATGACCTCCACCGCTTCTCCACGCAAAGCAAGCGGGACCCTCGGCGGAGCAGAATAACGAATACGCGGGGCCACATCGACGTTGGCTTGATCGTAGATCGCAAAACTTTCGAACTCGGACAAGCCTGGTGCCGCAGCTTGGAAATCTCGGTCCAAATCGAAATTCAAAGAAACGTCCGCAGAAACATCCGAATCGATCGCGATGTCCAAGGGACGCAAATCGAGCACAGGTTCGCTTTCGATCGGGTCCACGTTGAGAGAAGTGGTATCGACTGAGATCGGCGTGTCCGGCGAAACAGAGCGCGTCTCTACGAAGTTCTGCGGCGGAGCAAGATAGTAAACAGGCTTCTCCGCTTCATTTCTTAGCTGCAAATCCCAGACGTGCACTCCAGTGCTGGCGATCGCAGCGAAAACCGCAGCCGTCGCTAACAACGAACCCAAGTGGGAACGCAATGTCATGCGGCTTCTACGATACTCTGTCTCGATGGGAACCATATAGATTATTGCTCAAACAAGGGTAACTCGTCGGTGGAAAAATAGACGTCAGCACCTGCCGTCTTCGCCTCGCCATAGACCTTGGCAAAAATGTCCAAGCCGATGCTCTTGTCCGCTTGAATAATAACCGAAGCCCGCTCTGCCGCGAGGGCACGATAAATGAGAGGGCGAACAGCGGAGAGGCTGATCTCCCTGCCTCCATGAAAGATTCGCTCGTCCGAGCTGATCCCGATCATGATGCTATCCTGCTCCAAAGGCACGGAACCAGAGGCCTCCGGTCGGTCCACCTCGATTCCAGTCTCCTGCAGAAACACCGTCGTCAAAATAAAGAATATAAGCAAAATGAATACACAGTCGATCATGGGCGACAGGTTGATATCGACTTTCTCGTCGCCGCTGCTTCTCAGTAGGTCTTTAATCATTGTCTTCGAATCTTGAATCTTCTGTCGCTGCAACCTTGTGGTCGAGCAGCTCCAGTTCCCGGCGATTCGCTACCCGGCGAATCCAATAAACGAAAAAGAGTGCAGGGATCGCGATGGTGAGACCGGTCTGCGTAGTGATGAGGGATTTCTTCACGCCCTCAGCCACCAGTAAAGTCGTTTGGTGCCCAGCCCTTTGGGAGAGACCGTTGAACATTTCTAGCATTCCTAGCACCGTACCGAGCAATCCGAGCAATGGCGCTGCAACGAGAAGCACCCCTGCAAAACGCAGACGGTTCTTCATAAACTCGCGAAACTGCATCTGCACCTCTTCATAACGAACTAATAACAGCTCCAATGGAGAGGTGACCAAACCGCTCCGCCCAGTCGCCTTCGCGCTCGGCAAATTGTCTCGGCCTACAAACTCATGTAGTCGAATCTTCATGACATAAAGCAGGATCGCGATCACCTGCCAATAGAGCACATAAGATAGCAAAGCCAAAAGGTACATCACCGGACCTCCGGACTTCAACGACGCCACAAAACTAGAGAGAGCATCCATAACAGCTGCTCACTTCGCTTGGGCGAGTTCGAGATTTGTCGTTTCTACGAAGTCGAAGGCAACCTGCTCCAGGGCGACGATTCGCGAGCGGATCAAACGCGAGAATAAACCATGCAAAATCAAAGTTGGAATCGCCACGATCAAACCGAGCTCCGTTGTTATCAAGGCTTCAGAAATGCCCGCCGAAAGCGCGTTCGGTGCCCCCGCGCCATAAAGCGTTATGAGAGCAAAAGTCTTGATCAAGCCTACCACTGTACCGAGTAATCCGAGAAGCGGAGAAGCCGCAGCGGTAATCGCCAAGAAGGGCAAATAACGCTCCATCCTAGGCTTAGCCCGCAGAACGACGCTTAGCATGGTCTCTTCTAGTAGAAGAGCGTTCTTGTTCATGTTTCGTATACCCGTCGCCATGACTTCGCTCGCGACGCCGCGAATCTCCGCTGCTTTCGCAATGGCTTTTTGCGATCCTACTTCGTGAGCGAGACGCGACAATTCAGCGATGTCATCTGTAGATGGAGTGGAAAATCCTTTGAGGTCTCGAATTTTCAGCAGGCTCACCAAGGCAGCTGCTAGTCCCAAGGCTAAGATTACATAACCGACGAGTCCACCCCGTCTCAAGTGCGTGAATACATCTCCCTTCGATTTTTCTAGGGCGAGGGCATCGCCCAAGGTCGGATCCAAAGGGATAGTCCCGTCTCCTGTGCTTATAAAGCTCGCCAGATTACTGCCTTGCTCACCTTCGAGAAAGGTGACCCCGGGTTCGATCGCACCGGAGTGATAGCTCAACACCCCGGCCCTTTCGCCCCCATCCTCCAGAAAAAATCCACTGGGCCCCCAGACCACGACTTGGCCTGGGTGGATCGCCCCTTCTCCGTCGATAGCCTTACCGGAGAAAATCGCCCCACCAAGAACCGCCTCGTTGCGCTCCAAAGAAAGCTCCAAGGTTTTGACTAAGCCTTCGAACTGCGTCGCCAACGGCTGGTCAGAGGAAGCCTGAGCTCGAATACTCTCCAGCTCGTCGAAGTAGCGCTGGCTTTCCGCCAAACTGATGCGGCTATCGAACTTGCTCAAAAAGGTATCGAAAGCGGAACGCACGTACTCGACTTGATCCTGCAGGGACTTTCCTTCCTTGTTCAGTCCGGCGATCTCTTCCGAGACTCTTTCGTTCAAAAACCGGTAGCTCTCCACCTCCGCACGCAGCTGCAAGTTTCGTTCTTCCAAGCTGCTCATGCGCACGACCAAGGGCGTCTTTTCGTCAGCGATCTGCTTCTCTAGCATTTGATATTCTTGCAAGCTCGCATCGACCAACCCCTTCATCTCATCCGCGATCTGCGCCGCATCTTGAGCGAAGCACAGAGCGGGAAGCGTGAGCAGCGGAACAGCTATAATCCGAATTTTCTCAAATAAGGTACGCATCGGGGAGTGTGTGGATTTTTCCATTACGAGTTTTGAGGGGGCTCAGATTCTTAGCCTAGGGAGGCTGGTACTTCGATCAGATGCGGGTCTTCCGATTCCGTTTCGTAACTTTCTATCAGATCCAATACCTCTGCGAAGATCCCGTCGCGTTGCTGCCACTCCCAACCTGAAGCACTCGGCTGGATGATCCATGCGCGACCGTTCGCCTCATCGAGGCCATAGGCAATCGCCAGTCCCCAATACAAGACGCGCACACTCACCTCTCCCCCTTCCGGCCCCGGTCGCGCCACACGGCGGCTCGTGAGCGAATTACTGAATCGATCGATCGCAGTGAACGACGCAACAAGGCTTTGAGTGCGCGACGTGACAGGCGCGTTCGCTGCATCGACCTTCGCCAAATGCGTCCTAACTTCTTTGCGCAGCGGCTCTGGCAGGCGTGGCAACAGTAGCTTCAACTTGGTTTCCAAGGTACGCAAAGGCTCGACTAACCCTTCCAAGCCCTCGCGGTTCTCGTCGACCAGGCCCTGCATGCGATCCCGGTTCGCAGTGTAGATTTTACTCGCCTCTTCGTTCGACTCGATCCCTCGAGTTAAGGTCAGCTGCTCTGCTTCCAATATTTGAATCGACCCCTCCAATAGCTTTCTCTCGCTTTGCCAATCGTTCTTTGATTTGGCGATTTGAGACTGAAGCTCGATCCAACGATCTGTGTCCGATTCTATGGCCGAAATGCGGCTGGCATCCGTCTGGCCAAAGCCCTCCCAAACGAACAAAATCGCTACTATATACAAAACACGCGTGCGAGCGGTGCGCAGAGTGAGGCCAAAACCGTGTGACATAGGCAAAATGGGTGGGATGAAAAAACAGAGGCTCCCTCACGAAGTGACGAAGCAAGTCGAGCCGGAAAGGCACACGACCTAGAGTGTACAGTAGAAGCAAGACAGAGCATGTCAATCGCATGCAAGACAAAGAGATGTATCAACCATTAGACAGTTCCTGAATTGCTTCAGCCTCCATCGCTTACCCACTCACAAAAGCTTGCTTCCGAAACCAAGTTCAATTGCTTCCTTAACCCTCTCTTATCTTTCGAAATCTTACTTCACAGCCCGATGAGCCCATTCTCCAGCCGCCTCGTAGCCTTACTCTCCGGCCCCGACCAAAAAGGACTTGTATCCAAAGTTTCAGGATGGATCTTCGACAATAGTGGAAATATCATTCACGCGGACCAACACCGCGACGCGCAAGCTGGAATTTTCTTCCAACGTGTGGAATGGTCTGTCGATGAGGGAACCGATTCACGGGATACTGCAAAAGCATTCCAGGCCTTCGGTGATTCAATCGGAATGAAGACAAAGGTCGCCATCTCCGGCGAAAAACCGAAGGTCGCAATCTTCGTCTCGAAGTTCGACCACTGCTTTCACGACCTTATTCTTCGCTGGAAGTCAGGCGAATACCCGTGTGAGATCTCTCTGATCGTTTCTAACCACCGAGACCTCGAGGGAGTATCCCGAACCTACGGTATCCCTTTCAACTTCATCCCCGTAAACAAGGCAAACAAAGCCGAAGCTGAAGCTGAGCAGCTCGCTCTCCTCAAAAAAGAAGAAATCGAATTGGTGGTCATGGCTCGCTACATGCAAGTTCTCAGTGCCAAATTTCTGGATACATTCGGAAGGCCAGTCATAAACATTCACCACAGCTTCCTGCCTGCCTTCGCTGGGGCGAAACCTTACCACCAAGCCCATAGCCGCGGTGTCAAGCTGATCGGCGCCACTGCACATTATGCGACGCCGGATCTTGACCAAGGTCCCATCATCCATCAAAGCGTCGCCCACGTAACCCACCGCAACAGTGTAGAAGACCTCGTTCGAAAGGGCCGTAACCTCGAGAAGCTCACGCTGGCCCAAGCCGTCGGCTGGCACCTCGAAAACCGAATCCTAGTCTACGAAAATAAGACCGTCGTTTTCGACTAGCCCTCACTGGTCCGGATTCAAATACCTTCGCAAGGCTTTCATAGCTTCGTCTAGAACAAGGACGAATTGCTGATAATTCAGCCGAACCATCGATTCATTTCCTTTGCGAGCCTCATCCTCTAGAAAAGCTGCGAATTTGTTTAGCTTTGAACAATAGGCATGCGCAGAAACACCCTTAATCGAATGGAGGCATTTAAGCAAATCGATCGAAGCTCCGGATTTAAAGGTACGCTCTAGATCCTCTCGATGGTTGTTGAAATCCACGAGAGACAACTTAGCGATTTCGATCGCCAGTGCTTCGTCGTCCATCATTCCCGAGACGAATCCAACTTGGTCTAATACGGCACTGTCGCATACCGTATTCACAATTTCGATTCGATCTTCTTCGACATCGACGGGAGAGAGGTGCTTGACCAAGACAGAGAATAGGTCTTTTGGAGCCAACGGCTTGGAGAGGTAGTCGTTCATTCCCGAATCCATGCAATCTCTCTTGTCCTCAGCGCGTGCATGCGCAGTGAGCGCGATGATTGGAACCGCCTTAGCCTGCCCTCCCGCTACGCCTAGACGAATTCGACGTGTCGCCTCCAGCCCATCCAGCTCTGGCATTTGTACATCCATGAGCACTAGATCGTAGGGTATGCGTTGCAAGGCCTCCAAGGCTTCCAGGCCGTTCGCTACGGTGTCCGCATGTATCCCAAACTTGCTCAAAATACCACGAACGACCATCTGGTTCACAACATTGTCTTCCGCCACGAGGACACGAGCATCCAGCTTGGAGAAATGGCCCGACGCCGTTTCAGAGAAATCAGGTTCAACTCGCCGGCGAGGCATCGAGTCGCGAGTCATCAGCCGAAGCATCTCTCGCCCACTGCAAGTCCTTCGCATCTGGGTGAATCCTGACGACTCGTCTTTAACCTCCGAATCCGATATTAGGATACAATTCAGACGAGAGCGATTTCCTAATTTTTCAATTTCGGTGCTCCATTCTTCGACACTCGCCCCGGGGCAATTCGCATCCAAAAAGAGGTAATGTACCGGTTTGTCACTTTCCGCTCTTTGCCGTAGACACTCGATAGCTTCTGAAGATGTGGAGAAAGTTAGGACCTCCAAAGTATCTTTCGGAAGAACCATCAAAAGGTCCGAAAAAGTGTGCTCTTCGGACTGAGCAAAGAGCGCAACCTTGCCTCTCAATTGACCAACCACTTCCTCTCCGTATTCAATACTCTTATACGGTAAACGAACGGTAAACCAAAACTCCGCCCCTTGTCCGATCTCACTTTCGACTCCTATTTCTCCGCCCATCAAGTCAACAAGCTGCTTACTGATGGCAAGTCCCAGTCCAGTGCCCCCATAGAGTCGGGTCGTGCTTGAATCCGCTTGGGTAAACTCGCTGAATAAACTCTCCTTTTTCGATTCGCTGACGCCTATCCCAGTATCCGAGACCGAGAATCTGAGTTCCGCTTCCTTCTCGTCACTAGATAGCAGGGAGACCAGAACCTTCACCCGACCTCGAGCGGTGAACTTGATCGCGTTGCCAGCTAGGTTGAGAAGGATCTGGCGAAGGCGAGCGGGATCTCCGGATAGGTGATCAGGGACTTGATCTTCAGCTTCGCAGACAAAGCCTAAGCTCTTTTCACGGGCTTTGAGCGCCAAAAGGGCATTCAAGTCAGCCAGAGTGTCGCGAAGGTCGAAATCGAGGATTTCCAAGTCAACTCGACCTGCCTCTATCTTGGAAAAATCCAAAATGTCGTTAATGAGGGCAAGCAAGGCCTCACCGCTAGACTGAAGCACCTCAACTTGTCGCCTCTGCTCTGCATTGAGGTCTGGCGAATCAATCAATAAAGCTGTCATCCCTATGACCCCGTTGATTGGGGTGCGGATTTCGTGACTCATATTCGCGAGGAATTGGCTCTTTGCCCGATTCGCTTCTTCCGCGCTCTTAGCCATCTCTTCAAGGGCACGGCTTTGCTCCACGAAGTCTGACACGTCCCAATTTGTACCAACCATCCGGACGGCTTCTCCGTTTTCGTCTCTCTGCACGATGGCAAGCGCCCGTAGGTGCTTTATGGTGCCATCAGGCCATACAACCCGAAACTTTGTATTAAAATCTCGAATACCTGAAATAGCGTCTTGTGCCTCTTGCACGCTTCTCGCAAAGTCTTCAGGGTGGATCCCCTTCTCCCAGTCCGAGTAGCTACCTTCAAACGAAGATTGATCGATACCGTACAGAGCGAACATCTGCTCATCCCAGATCAAACGCTCGTTTGCGATATCCAAATCCCAAATACCAACGCCCGCGGCCCTCACCGCCAGCTCCAGACGATCGCCCACCTCCTTCATTTCGTGGGTGAGTTTCTTGCTTTCCGATATGTTCTCGATCTGCGAAACAAAGTGAATCGGCAGGTCGTTGAGGTCGCGCACGAGCGATACGTTTAAGTTAACCCATATCGTCTCACCGGAGGCGTTGAAATAACGTTTCTCCATGCTGTAGTTCTGGCGCTTTCCAGCCACGGTTTCGTTGAGCAGCTCCAAGTCCGTATCCAAATCGTCAGGATGGGTAATGTCTTGGAAGCTTAGGTTCAAGAGGTGTTCCCGCTCGTACCCTAACATTTCGAGTAACGACTGATTCACTTGCATCCACTTCCCTTCCATGGAGACGATCGCCATGCCGATGCCCGAGTACTCGAAGGATCGCCGAAAGCGTTCCTCACTCTCCCTGAGCTCGTTCTCAGCCCTGCGCCGGGCGGTTAGGTCTCTCGAAATTCCCAGAAATCCAGTTAACTCACCCGACTTGCCACGCATCGGCGTAACCACGAGGGCCACCGGAAGCTGCGTACCGTCCTTGCGTACATAGGTCCACTCCCTTTGCTCGCTACCCTGTTCGAGAGAGACTTTTACGAAAGCATCAAAGCCCTCCACCGGTTCTCCGAAGCGCCGAGTGAGCTCAGCCGAGCGCTCCTCAATTTCGCTTTCCAGGTGCATCATAGCTGGAGTCACCTTGCCCACCATCTCAGCGGCATTGTACCCGAGCAGTTTTTCGGCACCCGCATTGAATAGCGTGATGACTCCCTCTCGATTTGTCGCAATGACGCCGAACTCGGTCGCCGAATCAACGAGGCTACGCAGAAGCACGGCGGTACGTTCGCTCTCTTCGAGAATCTTCCGGTCTTCGTCGATGTCTTGGAACACTCCGTACAGCCGTATGCATTGACCGTCCACCATCTCTGACTGCCCGATCGCCCGCACCCACCTTAGCTCTCCCTTGGCGGTCTGGATTTGAAGCTCTTCGTCGAAAGACTCACCAGCGGAAACAGCTTGATCGATCAAAACCTTAACCCGCTCTCGGTTGGGACCTTCGGGGTAGAATTCAATCGCTGTGTCGACGTCCGGCTCGTAGTCAGGAGAGACCCCGTGGATCATTTTGGTTGTCCAAGACCAACTGAGCTTGCGGGTCACCGAGTCGAATTCCCATGATCCCACCTTCGCCACGCGAGAAGCCTCCTGCAGGTGCATCTGGGAATTACGCAACTTGTTCTCCACCTGTTTTTGGGCGGAAATATCGGTGCGAAAAGCGACGTATTGCTCGATTTGGCCATCCTTCCCCAAGATCGGATGTATGGTTGTCTGCACCCAATAGCGACTACCATCTTTAGCTCGGTTGCAGACTTGCCCCTTCCAGCTCTCGCCTTGCTTGATCGTGTCCCAAGCCGCCTTCCAAAAGGACGATGGGTGGTACCCAGAGTTTATGACACGGTGGGTTCGGCCGACCAGCTCTTCCTTCGAGTATTGGCTGATACGGCAGAACTGGTTGTTCACATAGGTAATGGTGCCACGAGGATCGGTGACCGCCACGATCACATGTTCATCAAGCGTTTCCAGTAAAGCCGACACTGTGGACGCCTCCAAGCAGCCCACCCGACTGGAGGAATCCCTACGCGGGGAGAATGATTCTTCTGCGGTCATTGAGGGTGGATTTCGGCAAGGTGCGGTTATGGGGATACCCCCCAAGCCTCCTGAGGAAGTGACGCTCCGTCAAGTATCTCGACCGTCAAAAGCGAGCTAAACAAGAAGAGATGAGGCAAGGATCTCCCTCCATTCTGAGCACGCCTCCTTCCCTTCGCAAAAATTGATCTCGAAATTGGCCACGAAACGCTTTCACTCAGCAACCTTTTCCCTATTCCTTACACTCGCTAAAGAGGCGAGACATCTAAAGATCCATCCACCCATGGCACAGAAAACTCCCACTCCCAAAAACGACGAACGCAACATCGTCGGTTCAAACCAAGTCGAAATACAGGACCTCGAAGATCAGGTCGTCATGTTCTGGGAGAAGAACAAGGGCATCATCATCGGCTCTGTCGCCTTCACTTTCGCCGTCTTCCTCGGCTACCAGGGCATCCAGTGGATGCAGCAAAATGCAGAGCAAAGTCTCAAAGCCGGATACCAGGAGGCCGACACCGCAGACGCTAAGGCCGCTTGGGCCGCCGAAGAAGCAGGCACGCCTCTGAGCGGATTCGCGTTTAAGGAACTCGGAGATCAAGCCTACGCAACAGGCGAGCTGAGCAAAGCAGAAGGCTACTACCGCCAGGCCGTCGATAGTGCCGCCGCTCCGATCGATCAAGCAGCCAAGATCGCTCTCGCAGTTACGCTCATCGGTCAAGACAAGCTGAGCGAAGCCAAGGACTTACTTCAAGGCATCGCCGACGATCCTACAGCCTTAGCCCAAGCCGAGGCACAATATCGCCTCGCCTACATCGCTAGCCAAGAAGGCGACGCCGCCACAGCGCGAGCCTTGATTGAGGCAATAAGCGACGACTCCTTCTTCTGGAAGTCCCGAGCGCGCTCCATAGAGCAGAAGCTCCCCGACGCTTAAGCCGGTCAGGCAGTCGTTTTCTCCCAATAAGCACGAGCTCAACAGCTCGTGCTTTTTCGCGCTAAGTCCGAACGCCAGCAATATCATGGAAGCGCCTGTCCAGCTTGCAATGCATCGGTAATAGCCCTAACCTCCAAGTCGCAAATCGAGCGTATCCTCCTCATGACGCCAGCATGAAGCTTCGTACCCAATTCTTGACCATTCTGCTGCTCGCCTTCGGCAGCCTCTGCATCCTCCTCATTCTCGGCCGCCAGCGGCTCAGCGAAGCCGTGGCGGACACCGAACACATCGTGGACCACCAGTTCAACCCGCTGGTCTTCGAAAACGCGCCGCGACTCCAAGAAACCTACGCTGGTCTCACCGGGCTCCTCAACACCATACGCGACGCCAATCAGGCCCGTATCGCCCAAATCAAGTCTACCTACCTCACACGCTCAGAAGGTGAGATCCAAGCCCTCATCAGGGACGCGAGGGAGAGCCTTGATAACATGGAGGCAACGCTTGAGGTAGTCGAAAGGACCTTTCCCGCCGCACTGCGCAGCAATTGGCAAAGCCACCTGCAAACCACGAACGAGTGGATAGAAGAAGAACGCCAAATCATCAAGCTCACCGAAGAGCTATCCCAGCAAATCGCAGAGCGAAGCCAGGACCACGAACAAGCGGAGCAAGCATTCATACCCTTCAGAGCAAGCATCGACACCCTCGGTGAACGAGCAGACCAAAAGCTCACGAACCAAAAACCAAATTCCAACCTGGCCGATATCGGTAAAGCCATAAGCCTCATCCTCAACGCCGATCGCGACTCCTACCAAGCCCGAATGGCCGAGCAACGCATCGTGTTGCACGTAGAAACCGATGCCCGCCGATACCAACTGACCCGCACCAACTACGAGGAAAACATGGAGCAAATCGACAGAAGACTGGAGCAAGCCCAAAGCTTGCTCGGCTATTCCGAAGACATCGGCTTCTCCGTCGTAGCCGACCTTTACGATAAGTGGGAGCAACATTCTTCCGCAGCCGTCGCAATCTCCGACCAAATCCTCGACAAGCTCCAACAGCGCGAGCGTCGCATCGCTGCCGCGAACCTGCTTTTCACTCGGAGTCAAGATTGGCTCGCCCAAGCCCACGCTCAACTCAAGTCAATCGCAGTCGAAGAACTCGATGCGTTCGAGAGAGCTCGCGACCAAGCCCTCTCCACTAGCGACAACATCCGCGAGCGAGCGCACACCTACATCCTCATTTTCAACATCTTAGCGATACTCGCTTTCCTCTGTTTCCTCGTGCTGCTCATCTTCCAACGCCGACTCGTGCACAACCTCATCGGACTCTCATCCTACCTTTCCGAACTCGACGAAGCAAAGCTCAAGACGCCCTACCAGATGCCGCCCCAGCGCATCCTACCCAGCCTCGAACTCAACCAATTGGCCGAAAACCTCAACGCCATGCGGATCCGTCTTGTCGACATCATCGACGCCCACAAGACCACCCTCAAAAACCTATCCCGTTCCGAAGCACGCTTCTCCAGCCTGTTCTACAATTCCGTTTCCCCCATTCTCCTCGCCCATCCCGAAACAGGCAAAATAGTAGATGCCAACCAAGCGGCCGCCGACCTTTACGAATTCAGCATCGAGCAACTCCGGCAAATCACGTTCAACCAATTGGACGCTGACGAGAGCGAGACAGACCGCTCCATTGCCAAAGGCATTCGAGAATTGTCCGAAACCCAGTCCCTTCAGTTCGAGAGCCTACAAAGAAAGTCCGACCAATCCACCTTCAACGCCGAGGTCTACGCCGGCATTGTCGAGATCGATCAAACCCTGCACTCCCTAGTGATGATCAACGACGTCAGCAAACGCGTCGAATTCGAGCAGCAACTCCTCAAAGCAAAGGAAGCAGCCGAGTCCTCCAGCCGAGCCAAAGACGAATTCCTCTCCGTGATGAGCCATGAGCTTCGCACCCCGCTCAACCCGATCATTGGCTACGCCCAGCTCCTCCAAACAAACCCGGATTGTGCAGACGGGCAGGAGTTCGCAAACGGGATTCTCACCGGAGCCAATCACATGCTAGAAGTGGTGGACCGCATCCTCCAATTCACCCAGCTCAGCCAAGACGAAACGCCTGCGAACACCCAAAACTTCACCGCGGAAACCCTCCTTCAAGAGGTCCGCGACTATGCCAAACTCAACGCCGGAAACGGGCAAGTCACCTTCCAGAACGGATCCGATTCCCTGCAAGGCATCTTCCCCGGAGCTACCCTTCGCGGTCCCAAGCTCAATATCGTGCAGATCCTTCTCAACCTCCTCGATAACGCCATAAAGTACAGCGGCGGAAAACCCATACGCGTCACCACCGCCCTCACTCAGAACAACAACCGCAGTACCCTTCACATCCTCGTCGAAGACGAAGGGGCGGGGGTACCCGAAACCTTCCGAGACGCTCTATTCTCACCCTTTACCCAAGCCGACAGCTCCTTCACCCGAGCACACGAAGGTCTGGGCCTAGGCCTAGCGATATGCCAAAAACTCGCCAACCAAGCAGACGGACAAATCGCCTACGAGCCAAACAAGCCACAGGGCAGCCGCTTCATCACCGCCTTTCCCGTCATCATCGAAGAAGGACTGCCCGTTGCGGACGGAATTCTTCCCGAAAATGCACAAATCTCGATCGCGGCCCCCAGCCCGCACACTCAAATCCTCCTCGTCGAGGACAATTCGAATAACGCTCATTACCTCACTTACGTGCTTGAGCAAATGGGATACGAGATCGATTACGCCAGCGACGGCCCGCAGGCCATCGAGAAAGCCAAGCAGAAACACTACCACGCAGCGCTTATCGACATCTCGCTCAAGGAGATGGACGGCCTCCAAATCCTCGATCGACTCCAGAGAATTCCCAACTACAAAGAAACGACCAAAAGCATAGCCGTGACCGCCCACGCCTCCGACACTATGAGAAGCACCTGCCTCTCCCGCGGCTTCGACGACTTCCTTACCAAGCCTGTATCCCCCGAACAGCTGGGAAGCACCATCAGTCGCCACGTACCAGGCAACTAAGCGCCACCATGACCAATGGCCTATCCCTCAACAGGCCTATCGGCACTACCGCTCGACCTGTAACCTAAGCTAAGGTCTCGGGTACTCAAAAGGCAAACTCCCTCCTTTCACTACCATGACGATCCTCCAAGCTCGCAATCTCCGCAAGAGCTTTGCCTCCACCACAGCATTGCAAGACCTCAACCTCGATATCCAGAGCGGCTCATTCTTCGGGCTGCTCGGCCCCAACGGAGCAGGTAAAAGCACCTTCATGAGCATTGTATCTGGTTTTCTGGTACAAGATTCAGGCAAGCTCACACTCGAAGGCCAAGCTCTCGTCCCCAGCGACATCGCCCAGAAGAAAAAGATAGGACTCTCACCCCAACACATCGCCCTCTACAAGGAGCTTTCCGCCGAGAGTAACTTAAAGCTCTTCGGAAAGATTTACGGACTTTCAGGCAAGGTATTGTCGCAACAAATCGAATACGCACTCGAAGTCGCCCAGTTGAGCGATCGCCGCAAGTCCGCCGTCAAAGAGTTTTCCGGAGGCATGAAGCGACGCCTCAACATCGCCACTGCGCTCATGCATAAGCCGAAGATCCTACTTTGCGACGAGCCCACTGTCGGCGTCGACCCCCAATCCCGTAACGCCATATTCGACACCCTCCTCGACCTCAAAGGCGAAGGCATGACCGTCGTCTACTCCACTCACTACATGGAGGAAGCGGAGCGGCTCTGCGATCAGATCGGAATCATCGACGCCGGAAAGATTCTTCGTACCGGCACTTTGGATACGCTTCTGCAAGAGCTACCTCGTACCAATATCATACGCGCCCGAGCGGCTTCACTCGACGAGTCGAACCAAGCCGGATTCCGCCAATTCGGCGAAGTCGAGCCAGACGGCAGCTCCCTCCAGCTCAAGACTCAAGCCGACTTCAAGCTCTCCCACTTTTTCCGCTGGACCGAGGAGCAAGGTCTTGACGCCAGCGATTTCCAGATCGCACGCCCTTCCCTAGAGGACCTCTTCCTCCACCTCACCGGCAAGGACCTCCGCGAATAAGCCCCTCCCTTCCCCTCTACAATCTCTCGGAAACCCGAAAATGAACACCATCCTCACGCTCGTCCGTAAAGACTTCACCCTATTTCTCAAGGACAAGACTGCCATAGTCCTCACCTTCCTCGTCCCCTTCTTCGTCATCTACATCGTGGGAAACATCTTCTCCGGCGCCGGCGACAACGGGGGCCTCTCTTCCAACATAAAGTTGGCCGTCTACAACGAATCCAGCGATGCAAACGCTGAGGTGGTCGTCGAAGGACTGGAAGCGGAAACGAGCATCGAGCTCGTTCGAGACGCCACCGGCCCCGACGACACCAGAGTGCCCTTCGACCGCGAATCCATCCGCCAAGGCATCGTAGACCACGACTACAACTTCGCCCTCATCATTCCCCAAGACTACCTCAAGCAGGAGGGCATCGGGCTGAGGATCGAACTCCTTTCCAATCCCAAAAACCAAATCGAGACCCAAATCATCAACGGCCTCATCCAAAAAACGATCTTCACCAAGCTTCCCCAACTCATGTCCAGCCAGCTGGACAAGTACCAACGCGAGCTCATGGGCGACACCCAATACACCGAGTTCCTAGATGGTTTCGCCGCCCTCATCAGTCTCTCGTATGAAGGAGCTGAATACGAAGACGTTCGAGGGAATATGGGCTTCGAGGGACTCAGCAAACTCCTTTCCAGCGGGACCGCCGACAGCGAAAGCGGCGAAAACAGCGGCGGCCTCATCGACGGGATGATCGAAATCGACGAAGACCAAGTCTTCGGCAAGGAGATCGAAAACCCCTACCTCACCCGCATGATCGGCGGCTACGCCATCATGTTCCTGCTCTTCGCGACCACCGGATCCGCCGCCTCCCTCTTCGAAGAGCGAAACGACGGCATCTTCCTCCGGCTCTTGTCCATGCCCGTGAAACGCACCCACATCCTCTGGTCCAAGTTCATCTTCAATACCATCCTCGGCGTCGTCCAAGCGCTCACCCTCTTCGTCGCTTCCTCCTTCCTCTTCAATGTCGAAGTCTTTCCCAACTTCCTGAACCTCCTCGTGGTCAGCCTCTTCGCTTCCGCAGCTTGCACCGCCTTCGGCATGCTGCTGGCCTCCATCTCCAAAACGCCTCAACAAGCCCAAGGCTTCGGCACCCTGCTCATCATCAGCATGAGCGCCATGGGCGGCGCTTGGTTCCCGCTCAGCATGATGCCCGAGCCCATGCAGGTCATCGGCAAATTCACCCTCGTCTACTGGGGCGTCGAATCCTACCTCGGAGCCCTCTGGGAAGAAGCTGGCCTCATCGCACTTATCCCCGAGCTTAGCGTACTCGCCGCTATCGCCATCGGCCTCAACCTCCTCTCCAGCTGGCGCTTCAAGACCGGCAACCTCTTCCGCTGACAGGAACGCAGGAGAGAGAAGAGGTATGTTACACTCTGAGGTGGCATTGATGCCATGGCAAGAGAACGAGCCGATGATCGTACTGAGGAGGCACCACGACCCTCGAGCCAGGCGAAGACAAGAGAACGATTCGCAGCGGCTAGTTGGCAAGGGTACGAGTCGCCCCTCGTTCTCCCTTCAGTCGATAGACCAAGGTGCGCCCGCAATTCTCGGCCTGCCAGGCATCCGCCACGTTCAAGGTGGTTTCCGAAGCCCCGAGAAGAAGAGCTCCCTCCGGGTGCAAGGTGTTTTGGATACCGTCTAGGATTTTTTTGCGTGTCGACACATCGAAATAGATCAGCACGTTGCGCATCATCACCAAATCGAAACGAGGCAGATGCGACCATTGTTCAATCAGGTTCATTTGCCGAAAATCGACCATTTTTCTTAGGTCTGGTCTGATCTGCCACCCTGCGTCCACTTTTTCGAAATACTTTACCAGAAGCGGCATCGGGAGGCCACGATTCACTTCGATCTGCGAGTAGATTCCTCTGCGGGCCTTCTCGACCGCCTTGGAACTTAGGTCGGTACCGATAATGGTTACCTTCCAACTCGCGAGCTCGGGAAACTTTTCGCGGAGCAACATCGCGACGCTGTAAGCCTCTTGCCCCGTGGAGCTCGCCCCTGACCAAATATCGATACGCCTCTCTTTCGCCCGGCGGACCATGATCTCCGGAATCAGTTTCTTCTCAATCGCATCAAAGGGATGGAGGTCGCGGAAAAAGAGCGTCTCGTTGGTCGTCAATGCCTCGATGACCAAGCGGTGCATCTCTCCGAAGCCCCCTTTGCGACGCATATCGTCGATGAAAACTCCCAATGACTCGTAACCTCCGGACTTCGCAAGAGGATCCAAACGCGACTGCACCAAGTATTCCTTGCCCGGCTTCAAAACGATCGCAGATCGTTGCAAAGCAAGTTGGCTGACAAATTCAAAGCGTTCTTTGGTGAGAGGCATAGGTTCTGGTGGCTATCCAAGTTGGAGCGAGGCGGATACGCGGCTTTCGATCTTCGAAGCGATTTGATCCAAGGGAAGAACGCTTTCTGCGAGGCCTTCCTTTGCCAGATAACTTGGCATTCCCCAAACCACGCTGCTGGCTTCGTCTTGAGCGATGGCAGACCCTCCACGTTGGCAAATCACCTGCGTACCCAAAAAACCATCACGCCCCATTCCGGTCATAACCACCGCCAAGGTTGATGCACCAAAACAACCCGCAACGCTCCTGAAGAGAACATCCGCAGCGGGGCGACACGAGTTTTCCGGCGGATCTTGAGTCAACCGCAGCACGAAGCGCGTTCCTTCCCTGCGCGTTTCCATATGGTACCCGCCGGGAGCCAAATAGGCGTGACCCGCTTGCAAAACCTGACCGTCCTCTCCTTCGTGCACCGACATCACCGAACAGCTGTTCAAGCGCTCGGCCAAGGTCCGCGTGAAAATCGGAGGCATGTGCTGCACAATCACAACCGGCACCGGCAAGGGTTCCTTGAACTCGTGAAAGACCTTGGCCAAGGCGTTCGGTCCACCCGTAGAAGTCGCTAAGGCGACGACCTCGATGCTATGCCTGCTCCTTGCCGCGAACGGATTTCGTCGGGTCGGCGTTTCCGGTTGGCCTTGCTTCTTTTGCGGAAAGAAATGGCGAATTCGCGGCAGCAACTCCGCCTGGAGTTGAGCGAGGGTAGCCGGTATTCCGATGGAACGGGCAGGCTTGGCAACGTAATCGCTGGCACCTGCCTGCAGGGCATCGAAGGTGGCCTCCGCTCCTTTCACCGTGAGGGAACTCAGCATGATGACGGGAATGCGCGGGTGCGTCTTGCGAAGTTCCCGCACCATTTCGATACCGCCCATCTCGGGCATCTCCATGTCGAGCGTGATCAAGTCAGGACTGACTTGATTCACGCGCTGCAAGGCGATCCGACCATTCGCCGCCACGCCCGCGGTTTCCATTTCTGGGTCGCGATCAACGACCTCAGAAACGATCTTGCGCATCACTGCAGTGTCGTCGACGACGAGTACTCGGATCTTTTTCATGCTATTCCTCAAGCGCTAGTTGAGCATCCCCAAAATCCGCAGCTTGTCCTGCAGCATCTCCTCGTCGAAGGGTTTCATCAGGAACTCATCCGCTCCCAACTCGATCGCCTTCATCAAGTCTTCCGGCTTGTTGTGAGAGGTGACCATCATGACCTTGAGGTGGTCGTACTCCTCGCAAGAACGGATTTCTCTTAGGAACTCGATACCTGTCATCCGCGGCATGTCCCAATCTATCAACGCGAGGTCAATACAGGCTGGATCTTCTTCGCCCAAACAGGCCAACGCCTCGCAGCCATCTTCAGCTTCCAGTGTGTGGAAATTCAAGGCCTGCATGTAGTGGCAAAGCATCTTTCGAACGGTACGGCTATCGTCTATCACGATCGACTTCATCGGTGTATTCAGCGTATCAGTACAGTTGGAATTTCTAGTTGCGTGAGGCCTCCACAATTCCTCTCAGCTCGGAGGAAAGCTTGGCCAAGCCCTGAGCGGCGGTCAGCGTATCGTTCGCTCCTTCCGTAGTGTATTGGGCGGCGCTGGATACGTTTATGATGTTCTCGGAGATTTCCGAACTTCCCTTTGATGCTTCCGACACGTTGCGGGCGATCTCGTTGGTGGTAGCAGATTGCTCGTCCACCGCGCTCGCGATCTCGTTTTGGATATCGTTGATCCGCCTGATGATTTCGGAAATATTTCCGATCGCAGAAACCGCTCCGGATGCGTCCGTTTGGATGGCCTCGATTTTTGATGAGATGTCTTCGGTCGCGGCCGCCGTTTGCTTGGCGAGCTCCTTCACTTCATTGGCAACCACCGCGAATCCCTTACCAGCTTCGCCTGCTCGAGCCGCTTCGATTGTCGCATTCAAGGCCAACAGATTCGTCTGCTCTGCGATGGAAGTGATCACCTTGATGACCTCCCCGATTTCTACGCTCGACGCTCCGAGCTTGGAGACGGTCTCGTTTGTGGAAGCCGCGACGCTCACGGCAGAGGCCCCTACTTGGGCCGCTTCCGCAGCGTTCTTAGCGATCTCCTGCACGGAAGCGCTCATCTCTTCGGCAGCGGTGGCGACCATCGAAATATTGGTGGCGACTTGCTCGGACGCAGAGCTGGCGACTCCAGCCTGGCGGGCTGTATCCGCGGTATTATTGTTCATGCTTTGAGCGGTGGCGGACAACTCCTCGGATGCGGAGGCCAGTGTCTGCGAGTGTTCGGCGACCAGGGCCAAGGTGCGAGTCAGTCCCTCTTCGGCCGCTTTCTTGGCCGTGATATCGGTGGCGAACTTGATGATCTTGTTGACCTTGCCCGAGGCGTCGAAGCGCGGATTGTAAGTCGCCTGTATCCATACGACACGACCACTCTTCCCGATGCGCTTGAAGTCCTTCGTCTGGAAGCGACCGTTGTTCAAGTCGGTCCAGAATTGGGCGTATTCCGATGAATTCGCGTACTCCTCCTCTACGAACATGCTGTGATGACGCCCTTGAATCTCGTTCAGCGAATAGCCTAAGCAAGAGAGGAAATTGCTGTTCGCAGATAGAACCGTTCCCTTGTTGTCGAACTCGATTACCGCTTGGTTTCGGTTTGCTTCTTCAAGCTGACGCTCGTTGTTGATCGACTCGATTTTCGTATTTGTGACGTCCATCGCGATTTTCACGACCTTCGTGACCTGACCAAGTTCATCCTTAACGGGAGCGTAGACTGCCTGTATCCAAACTTCTCGACCTCCTTTTGCAATGCGCTTGAAGGTGTCCGAGATAGCCTTGCCGTCTCGCAGGTTAGCCCAGAACTGCGTGTAATCTGCTGTGCGCGCCAAAGACTCCTCGACGAATAGGCGGTGGTGCTTGCCTTGGATTTCACTGAGCTGATAGCCGAGCACGCTCAGGAAATTGTCGTTCGCTTTGAGAACGTTCCCGTTTGTATCGAACTCTATATACGCGAAGGCGTTGTCGACGGCATCGAGTACGCCCTTGGCGCTTTGGCGTTCGATTTCACTCTCCGTGACATCGTAGCGAACTCCCAAATACTTGCGTGGCTTTCCGTTATCTCCCATCACCGGAGCGATCACGGCATCGACGTAATACGGCGTGCCGTCTTTCTTGAGGTTTTTAACTATCCCCCGGAAGACCTTGCCGCGACCAATCGTGGACCAAAGCTCTTTGAATACGCTTTTAGGCATATCCGGGTGACGGGTCTTATTATGACCTTGTCCGATCAGTTCATCGCGGCTGTATTGCGAAACCTCGCAGAACTTGTCGTTGCAAGAGAGGATGGTTCCCTTCAAGTCGGCCTCGGAAACGATACTAGTCATGTCGGTGATGGAGGCCTTCACCTTCAGCTCAGCCACTTCGTCCCAGTCGATGCTATCCGCATCAAACGTCTTCTTGAGGCCGGCGCAGACGGATTGCAGAGAGCGGCCGAGGTCTCCGATCTCATCCGTTGCATTCGTTTCAAGCGTATTCGCGAGCGTTCCGCCGGAGAGGGCTTCGATGGCATCCGCGGCTGCCTTGATACGGCGGGCCATCGGACGGGCTACAACGAAGTGCATGACCGCCACTCCCACCGCTATCGCGATAACGGACAACGTGAGGACAGCTGCGGTGTTGAATTGAAATTGCAGAGCTAGGAGAATTGCAATGACGGGCAAAGCAATCAGCAGGGCTGTTGCCGATACAAGTTTAGCACTTAATCGCATGATGTTTTGAGGGTCTGAGTTGTTGAATTTTAAAGAGTGGGACTGGAGGAGATCGAGGCGGTCGCCTCCGCATCGAGGACGTGCAACAAGCGTTTCTCCAGCTTGTGCACTCCGACTATGTAAGGTCGTACCGAGGCGGGCACGTTGACCGCCGCCTGCTCGAAAGTCTCATCGGATACGTCGATCACATCCCCGACAGAATCGACGATAAGGGCCGCTTCCACCTTTCGCGTGCGAACGATGATCAACATCTTGGCTCCGTCGTTCGCGCCAGCGTCTTCCGGTAACGAAAACTGTCGCCGAAGGTCTATGGCAGTGAGGATCTGGCCGCGAAGGTTCAGCAGGCCTTCAATTTCGCTCGGCGCCAGCGGGACCGGCGTCAGAGCAGGGCACTTGATCACTTCCTGAACCGATAAGACGTCGATCCCGAGAAGGAGTTTACCCAACCGAAAGGTGCAGAGTTGTATTTGTTTTTCCATGACGCTACGCAGTTCCAGCAAGCTCCTTGAGTCCGGCTCTTGCGAGTATGGCCTCCACATCGACCAAATCCGTAATCCGGCCGTTAATGATGGCAGATCCTTTTATGTAAGGCCGCGAACCGATGTTCTCGAGTTTGAGAGATTGCTCCACGATGTCCCGATTTTCGCCGACCACGATTCCCAGATAGCGCTCGCCACACTTGTAAACGATGACCTGTTCGCGATTGGAGCCTTCGTAACGAGTCTTCACTCCTAGGAGGTCTCCAAGGCGAAGGAGCTGCATGATGCTTCCCCGGTAGTGAACCGACTCTACGCCGCCGGAACTTTCAATCACTGACGGGTCAAATTCCTCGAGTCGCTCCGCTGCTTCCAGCGGCACTGCTAGATTTTCCCATCCCGCAAGGGAGAAGAGGATGAGCGGTACTTTTTCGCCCGCATCGAGGATGTCTTCCACCGCATTCAATCGCGAATCGTTGACCTTTTGGGCAACGCCCAAGACTCCAGCTCGCGAGGCCACGCCTACTGCGTCCAAAATGATAGCGACCGAGCCGTCTCCCATGATTGTAGCTCCCGCGTAGATGGGTAGGTTCGAGAGTTGCTTGCCGAGTGGTTTCACCACGATTTCCTCCGTGTCGCTAACGACGTCAACCACGAGGCCGTAGTCCTGACTATCCGCTCTCAGTACGGCGATGCTTACCGAGGAGCGTTTCTCTCGGTTTCCAAGCGGCAGCCCGAGAAACTGATCCAGAAACACGAGAGGTAGCAACTTGCCCCGCAAGCGGAAGACCGGCGCGTCGTAGACCATTTCTATCGCCTCCTCGATATCGTCAGCATTGATGCGGACGAGCTCGACCAAATTGACTTGCGGGATGGCAAAACGTTGGTTTCCGCTCTTCACTACCAGTGCCGCCACAATCGCAAGCGTAAGTGGAATCTTAATACGTAGAGTCGTCCCTTCTCCACAAACGGAATGAATATCGACCGAGCCGCCGATCTTCTCGATATTCGTCTTGACGACGTCCATTCCGACGCCTCGACCGGATACGTTGCTCAACTTTTCAGCGGTCGAAAAGCCCGGCAAGAAGATCAAGTTGATCTTTTCGCGATCGGAAAGGCGACCCGCTTCCTCTACATCGATCAAGCCTTTTTCGAGAGCCTTGCCGCAAATTTTGTTTCCATCGATACCCGCTCCGTCGTCTATTATCTCAATGTTGACTTGGCCCGCCTCGTGAAAGGCGCGCATCAGAAGCTGAGCTGACTCCGACTTGCCCGCTGCCTCGCGAACTGCTGGACTCTCGATACCATGGTCGACGGCGTTGCGAATGATATGAGTCAAAGGGTCTTTAATCGCCTCGATGATCGTACGATCCAATTCAGTGTCCGCTCCAAACGTTTCCAACTCGACCCGCTTGCCCAGATCGCTGGCGAGGTCCCGTACGATGCGCGGGTACTTGCCCCATACCGTGCCGATCTGCTGCATGCGAGTTTTCATGATCCCCTGCTGCAACTCGGTCGTCACTTGATTGAATCGCTGTGACAATGTGGATACGTCTGATGGGGTGATTGAGCGTTGATAGCTTAGCTGCAGGAGCTGGTTGCGCGAAAGGACGAGTTCGCCGACCATATTCATGAGGCCGTCGAGCAATGCCACATCGACGCGCACACTCGCGGAGGAAATCGATTCCGCTTTTGCAGCGGCGGGCTCTTTCGGTAAAGCAGCAACCGCTATTGCCTTCTGTACGAGTTTTTCTGATACAGTGGTATCTTCCTCTTCAAACAATCCCCAAGCCGAGGATTCATCTGGGGCGCAGATTTCGGACTCTGCATGGGCAGGTTCGTCCTCGAAGAAGCCCCATCCCACATTCGCACCTGCAGCAGGCGGGGTCTGAGAATCCGCTTCATCGAGCGTTTCCTCCACTTTCGGTTCTGGCCCTGACGTCACGATTTGGCCATCCTTGATTGCATCTAGGATACTTTTGAGATCGCTGTAGTCGCCAGCCGTTTCATCGGAGCCGCTGGTCTCGATCACTTCGAGCATCGCCCTCAGAGCATCGCTGAGCTTAAGGAGCGAATCCGCAATCTCCGGCGTGGATTCCAGCTCGCCGTCTCGCATGAGCGAGAGTACATTTTCTCCTGTGTGAGCAATGCTTTCAATCCGACCAAAACCAAGACACCCCGCTGTGCCCTTGATCGTGTGTACCACGCGAAAAACCTGATTGAGCAGATTCGTGTCACACTCTCCTTTCTCGATAACGAGCAGATCTTGGTCAAAGGACTCCAATCCCTCGGAGCTCTCCAAGAGGAAATCCTTGACCAGCTCTGCTTGAAAGTCGTCGAAATTCTCGTCGCTCATGCTGGTCGGTGCTAGTTGGGCAACACTCGGGAAACGAGAGCGAGGAGCTGGTCTTGACTGAAAGGTTTGACGATCCAGCCGGTGGCTCCCGCAGCCTTGCCTTCGCTCTTCTTGACGCCGCCTGACTCGGTCGTGAGCAAAACGATGGGCACCCGACCGTAAGCAGGTAACGCTCTCAATTTTCGCGTCAGTTCGATGCCGTCCATACGAGGCATGTTCACGTCGGTGATCACTAGATCTACGACCTTGCTTTTGAGCTTCTCATAAGCTTCGAGCCCATCCGCCGCCTCGATGACTTGATGGCCGGCGGATTTCAGAGTGAATCCAACCATTTTTCGTATCGTCGAAGCGTCGTCTACAGTGATAATCGTTTTCATTTTCAGTACGAGAGTAAGTTCCTGGTTCCTTATTAATACCTATTGTGATTCGTCCTATAGATCGTACCTCACGTTGGAAAAGTTAGCCGTCGTACGGCAAAAACTACGATAGAAGTAGTTTTATACACTTATGCCAGTGGGGAATAAGCGAACCCTGGGCTTCGCTTTTACCTATTTTATGCAACTATTTCAACCGCAATAGTCTGTATTTAAAAACTGGGGATCATACCCTAACATCCGCACAGATTCTCATAAAATATTGATGAATACGACCTCCCCTAAGCGCTTTGTCGTGCTTCGCCCTAACGCCGAACTAGGTGAGGCCGATCTGCAGCATCTATGGATGCAACTACCCGCTCCCAATCCGGAAATCTACTCTTGGTCGACGACGACAACAGCACGAGAACGCTGGTTGGGGCACTGTTGCGTCGACTCGGGTACTGCGTGGAGCAAGCACCATCCGCCAAAGAGGCCCGCGACTGCATCGAGACGTTTGGATTTTCCCACTTCGACCTCATCATCTCCGACTATTGGATGCCTGGAGAAAATGGACTGGAGTTTTTGAAGTACATCAGTCTGGAGGACCCAACGCTTTCCGTGATTCTTATGACGGTGGACGGTGAACGCAGAATCCTTGAGAACCTGATCCAGATAAACGGCTGCGGTTTCATCCAGAAACCGATCAACCCGAGAAAGCTCAAGCAAACAGCCAAGGATGCGGTTCTCAAAACCAAACACTTACGGGGCCTTCGATCCACCGAATGCGAAGCGAACAAACTTGGCGAAAACCAAAGAATCTTACTGCAGAAGCAGCTTAATGCCGAGTGGGCCGATATCGAATTTTTCTTCATCTCTAAGTCACATGCCAGCGGAGATTTCGTATCTGTAATCCCCTTACAAAACGAGCGGAAAGCCTTGCTTGTCTCAGACGCTTCGGGTCACGAACTCTCTTCCGCGTTGCAGTCAAACTACTTTCACGGGCTCGCCCGCGGCATGCTCAAGAACGAGGGATCCATGGAGACGGTCTTCGAATATTTCAATCACATCTTGATGAACGAGTGGATTCGCGAAGATCTGATCGGACACTCCCTTTCCGCTAACTCGCTCATTTTTGACAAAGAGAACGAAACCCTCTCCTTTATCAACGCAGGTGCCCCCCACCCCATGATTGCTGGTCTAGACGGCTTCGCCTCCAGCGTGGGACTGGAGGACGGTTTCTCCCCACTGGGTTGGTTTGATCAAACGTTCCACAGTAAGAATTCGTCTTATAAACCTGGATACATTTGCACCTGGACCGATGGCCTGAGCGACCTCGCCGAATGCGTCGGCATCGATCCGCTCGCTCTCGCAGACAGGCTTCTCGACAAAAGCCGCGGATCCTCGAGCATGATGGCAAAATCTACGGACGACATAGCGGTCGTTCGGGTGAAGACACCGAGCACGCCTCAGGGCGTTGAGCCGATGATCCCTCTCATTTCGCTCGACCTAAGCGGCGATCGCATCGGCGATATAGACAGCATACAAGAGTACTGCGAAAAAAGCATACGTATCGTCGCTCCACAAATCGACAGCGAACTTCTCTCCGACATACTCGTTTGCCTGCGCGAAGGACTCATCAATGCGCTCAAGCACGGCTGCCACGCTTCGCCAGAGTTGGCAACGTCCCTGCGACTTTCCCGATCGCACGATCTATCCAAAATATCGATACAAATTCGAGACGAAGGCTCTGGCCACAACTTCGACTGGGAGACTCATGGAGAGAATGCATCGGAAAACCTGATTCCTGAGCATCGAGGCCTCATCATGATGCAATCAATCCCCAGCCGCATCGACGTTTCAAACCATGGATCATCCGTGCTCATGGAGTTCGAATGCGAACCCAAACTCAACTTAGCAATCTAAAGCAGCCAGCAAATGCAACGAGACTCCCAAACCTACAAAGTCGACGGCGACATCGTCAGTACCAACGCGAGCCTTCATTGGTCTCGCATTGAGTCCATCATCCAAAACGTATCTGAAAATGGAATACTAAACCTAGACCTGCGCGCATCCCGCCTGGTCGATTCCGTTGGGCTCAACGTTATCGTTAAAGCAATAAAAACGGTAGCCGCTCGCAAAGCCCGGGTACGCATGCTGATCGGCAACAATAGCCTCAAACGCATTTGTACATTCACTCGTCTCGACCAAAAGGCAGAAATCGTCGGCCCCTGAACAACCGTGCTAAAACGTATCAAAGACCGATTACCCCCCCTCCGCATGAGCTTGTTTCAAAAGCAGGAACGAGTGGTTCAGTGGACAGACCTGAGAAGCCATATACACCGTACGATCAGGGAGGTGGAGGACGTCTTTCGTGGCATCAGCAACAACCTGGACTTGATCGACGAGAAGACGAAACGCCTTCGCGAAGACTGCGAAGTGCTGCTCGATTCAGCAGGAGGACAAAACGACAGCACGAAACTCTTGCTGCAGGTAGCGGAGGTCCTCGAGTCCCCCATGAGCTTCCTGAACGGCTGCCTCGATCACCAACCGCGAAACCAAGAGCTCATGCTGGACAGCCAACAAAGCGCGGGCGGACTGCTGCAAATGCAAAACGACATGGTTTCCTCGCTCGAACCCCTCAAGTTCATGCTCGTTTTCTTCAAGATCGAGGCCTCGCAACTATCGGAGGAAAACCGCCAAACCTTCCACTCCGTCGCTGAAGAAATCTCCCACCTTCACGTTCTGGTCGACGAAACATTCCAGAAAAACATCAAGAACCTGCAGGATGCCCGCAACGCCATCGTAACCGCAGAGAAGAACACCCAGAGTGAGCGCAAATTACAATCGAAACTCATTTCCGGAAAACAGGCCGAAATCGCCAACGCCATCAAAGACCTGAAGCAGCAGATCGAAAGTAACTCTCGCTGCTCCGCTGATCTCGACCAACACGCCGACGGCTTCGAGCAAGCTATCGGAAAACTCGTCATGTCGCTACAGTACGAGGACATCATCCGCCAGAGATGCGAGACGATCCTTCGCGACCTCGGCCGAAAACCAGAGGAAGTCTCGCAATGCAGCTGGCTGGTTTACACGGCCACCCAAATCGAGACCGCGGCCGAGGAGATTCGACAATCCTCCAACGAGCTCAACGACGGTCTCAACGCGATCGACTACCGGGCGAAGGAGCTCTACCGATCAGCCACCACTATGGATCAGTTCGAGAACATCACCGCCTCCGCCGATGGCATGGTGCAGATCCTCTTGGAATCGCTCGAATCGATTCGCTCCATGCTCACCCATAGCATCCGACTCTCCCAGGACTCTCGGGACGCTATTCAGCCCGTCCAAACCCTGACCAAGGAACTGTCTGCCATCGTCTTCGAAGTTTCGATCAAGATTCAGTTCATCGCCCTCAACGCTCAGGTCAGATCCATACAAGTCGGCGAAGGAAGCGGATTGGAAGTCCTCGCCGCCCGAACCGCAGACATTTCCGCGGAACTCCGCCATCTCGGAAACTGCACCGCCAGCCAAATCAACAAGCTGCACGAAGCCATCGAAGAGCTCGTGGGAACCATCCAGTCCGAGTGGGACGATGCGAAAACCCAGCTCGCCCACGTTGAAAAGCTCGCTCCCGGCCTGGAGGCAGACCTGCACAAGCTACGCGACAGCACCCTCCACTCCCTCGAGATCGTGGCAAGCCTGAGCCAGATCGTAACAAGCTTCTCCAATGAGGACACCGAAAGCCTATCCCGGCTCGTCGATCAGACCGATACCCTCGACCAATTCGCGAGAGATCTTCGCGCCCAAGCTAATCTCGAGAAGCTCAAGCCCGCCCTGCGACTGAAAATCGAAGCCGAGATAGACAGCCTCCTAAATGAAAAACGAGGAGCCATGCACACCCGCATCCACAACGCGGACCAAACCCAAGCATTCGATCTCGAAATAGACAAACGCCTTGAAAGCCGTGCCGCTTCCTCCAAGTCGCTCAGCTGCGACAACATTGAGCTCTTCTAGGACAACTACTGACATCTAGCGGATGCATGAGCCGATACGCCATGCCATCCGAATATTCTATCAAACTCACACTCGAAGCTAGTCTCGGCGGCGGAGCCTCTTCATCCTAGCGGCTTCGCCTCCCCTTATGGACTGTCGACCCCTACCCCCAGCAATCGCCACTGCACTCTGCGTGTTGATTCTTTCTGTGACCTCCTGGCTCTGGCTACGCAGCCAAGACGATAACTCAAGCGAGATCTCCGCTGAGCCGTTCGGGGCACAACCGCCCGAAGGCGCTCCTTCTGAAACTCTTGAGCCCGTCATCGACCCGCTAGGGAAAACCCGTCGCGGCACCGCGAGCCCCAGCCACTCCATAGCGAACGAACAGATACTTTCTTTCTCAAACCAGACCGACTATCGCCGCTTCCTCGCGCGTGCGCTCAATGGAATCGAGGTTCTCGCCCAAAACGACACATTAAGATCGCTGCGAATTCGAACCACCGCAGACATTGATCTTCAGACGTTAGCCCCAAACGCCCAATCCGACAATAATTTCACTTTACTCCCCCCCATGCCCATCGCCACCGATACGTTAGTCCAAGACAAGGCTTTCGGCGGTGGCGCGATGACCTTCATGAACGCAGTTCAGAACAGCAGCGCTGCGGGCCAAGGGGTTAAAATCGCCGTGCTCGACACTGGTATCCGTAATCACAGTACATTCAACACAGTAAAACTCACTCAAATCAGCACAGCTTCCAGTCAAGACTACCTCTCACACGGAACTGCGGTTGCCTCGCTTATCGCAGGGCAAGACGGCATTGGAATCGCTCCCAAAGCCGACCTCATAAGTATCCAGGTTCTGGATTCGGATGGATTGGGAGATGTCTACTCGCTATCTACAGCCATCGTGCAAGCTGTAGATGCCGGCGCGAATATTATAAACATGAGTCTTGGTAGCTACGGCACCAACCAAGCGCTAGCCAACGCCATCTCGTATGCGAACTCACAAGGCGTGGTCCTCGTCGCTTCCGCAGGTAACGAGAGCGCCGCCACCTTACCCTATCCTGCAGCCTACGATTCTGTAATCACCGTTGCTGCGATCGACGCGGAGGGACACCCCACCTCTTTCTCCAATCAGAGCGACTCTATCGACTTAGCAGCGCCGGGAGTCGGCGTCTACGCAGCCTGGGAGGAAGAGAAATGGATTAGCTTCACAGGCACCTCCGCCTCGGCGCCCTACGTTTCAGGAGCAATCGCCGTTATAAGCTCCGAGCTCGATATCTCCGTAGAGAAAGCTGCACAGATCCTCATCGCAAACGCTAACGACAGCGGATTACCCGGTGCCGACCGGCATCTGGGTCTCGGTTATATTGATTTACAACGTAGTCTTGCATCAAATACATCCTATACCGATCTCGCCCTCGCAGATATTTACCTCGCACCCAACCCAAACGAAGACGAGCCACACACCCTTTACCTAACCGCTCAAAACCGCGGCACTGAATCTATCCCCACCGCAAGCCTCAGCTATACTTTGCCAAATGGCATCACCCAGGAAATCTACCTCGGTGCCCTGGAGCCCGGACAAAGCGCCAGCCACATGCTCACCTTAGGATCGAGCGAACTCGAGGAGGGCTACCCCATCTCCGCAGCAGTAAGCCTAGGTAGGACCAGCTCAGATCAGAAGGTCGAAAATAACACCCTGCAGGCGATCCTGCATCCAATCAAACCAAGGCCCAGCCCCTAAGCTGAAGGAGCGACTTCTACCAAGCAACCCAACCAAATCCTCTGGCACGCAAAGGATCAAGCCGTCTGAGAATTTCCGAAACCAGAACTTCACTCTCTCCAGCATTGCCAAAAGCTTAACTTCATTTCTAGATTCTCCGCTCTGTGCCCAAGGTATCTTTCACCTCGAATCTACGCCGCCATGTCGACTGTCCCGAACAAGTCGTTGCCGCATCCACTGTCGCCGAAGCCTTAGATCTCGTGTTCTCCCAACACCCGCGACTCAAAGGTTACGTGCTCGACGATCAAGGCTCACTCCACCGACACATGGCTATCCTCGTGAACGGGCAAGCCATCCGAGATCGCAAACAATTCGCCCAGCCCGTGGAGGACCACGACGAAATATTCATCATGCAAGCCCTATCCGGAGGATAACTCATACATGTCTAATAAACTACTCGTGAGCACTCGCAAGGGCCTCTTCACCCTCGGTCAATCTGCTCCCCATCAGTGGAATATACAATCCTCCGCCTTCCTTGGCGATTCCGTCACACTCGCCATAGTGGACCCGCGAAGCGGGCATAGTTATGCAGCGCTCAACCACGGCCATTTCGGAGTGAAACTTCACCGAAAGACCAACGTAAAACCGGATTGGCATGAAATAAGTACCCCGACGTATCCAGATTTTCCTGACGAACGAGAGCCCGACCGCTGCCCCATGCGTGGGATCGAGATACCTTGGAAACTGGAGCTCATCTGGGCCCTCGTTCCCGGGGGAGCTGATCAGCCGGGTCGACTCTGGTGCGGCACTCTCCCAGGAGGCCTCTTCAGGTCGGACGACCACGGTGACAACTGGACTCTCGTCCAGTCGCTCTGGGACGTGCCCGAGCGAGCCAAGTGGATGGGCGGCGGCTACGACTATCCGGGAATCCACTCCATTTGCGTCGATCCTCGCAATTCGAGCCACATCACGGTCGCCATCTCCTGTGGCGGCGTTTGGGAAACCACTGACGACGGGGCAAGCTGGTCCCTCATCGGACAAGGCTTGAGAAACGACTATCTCCCTCCCGATCAGGCTTTCGACCCGGTGGCCCAAGATCCGCATATCATGGTCCAATGTCCTTCATCACCCGACCACCTCTGGATACAACACCACAACGGAATCTTCAAATCGGTCGACGGAGGAAAAAGTTTCGCCGAAATACAAGAAGCCGGTCCCAGTGTCTTCGGATTCGCCGCTGCCGTACATCCCCAAAATCCGGATACAGCCTGGTTCGTCCCTGCCATCAAGGATGAGCAACGCATCCCCGTAAACGGAAAACTCGTGGTCACCAGAACCCGAGACGGTGGGGAAAGCTTCGAAGCGCTAAGTGAAGGATTACCGCAAACGCATGCCTACGATCTCGTCTATCGACACGCACTTGCGATCGACGAAAGTGGCCACCAACTCGCAATGGGCAGTACCACTGGCAATCTCTGGACCACCAAGAACCACGGTGACATCTGGACCATCGCTTCCAGCACCCTACCTCCCATCCACAGCGTTAGTTATTTCTGATTCGCAAGGCTGCAGCTTCCTTCCCTCACGAAGGAACTTGTGCCACTCAGCACGGTACGCCACACACTTATTCTGCGAGTGTACCAACGGCGCCGAACGGAAGGAGTGATGCCAGAGAACACTCGTTCTGATGTAGTTCAAGTGCGGCTCAAATCGATAAACCACGGTCTAAAGAGTATATAACCTTTTTCTTCGGTTTCCCTTAACACGCTCACACTTAAGTCAAAGGAGACAAAATCCCCGGATAAAGACTCGCGCTGGCTACGGTCACGCTTAATACAAAATCAGATGGAATCCACACCCATCCTAGACGACATCGCTGCGATCAATCGTATCAGCTCACTCCCAGTCATCCTGGAAGCCATGGCTGAGCTCACCGGTATGAGAATGACATTTGTCGCCCGTGTTGATTCGAGCTCATGGACGGCTTGTGCCATAAACGACAAAATGGGCTTTGGACTTAGCGTCGGGGATCAACTCGATGTCGCTACAACCCTCTGCAAGGAGGTACACGACAACGAGAAAGCCATCGTGATCGAGCACGCTTCTAACGATCCCTTCTACTGCTCCCACAATACTCCTAAACTTTACCAGATCGAGAGCTACATCGCCCTCCCTATCTACCGGACGGATGGCAAGGTGTTCGGAACGCTCTGCGCCATCGACTCCTCCCCCGCTCAACTTCCTCCGAAAGTTGTGACATCGCTCGGGCTTTTCGCCGAACTCATTTCTCGACAGCTTAAAATCGAGGAATCGCTTGAGACCGCCCAATTCGAACTCGACGACGAGCGCGCCCTCGGCGTCCTCCGAGAACAATTCATCGCGATACTCGGCCACGACTTGAGGTCTCCGCTCACGAGCATTACCTTCGCAGCTAAATTACTGACTGAAATGTTGAGCGATCCCGATCAGCTAGAACTGGCAGAAGTTTCTTACGAAAGCGCGGTTCACATGAATCAAATGATCGAGGACCTCTGCGACTTTTCAAGGTGCCGACTTGGAAACGGCCTCGACATTGGCGACAAGACAGCCGTCGCCCCCAAGGCCATTCTGGGAGATGTTACGTCCGAGCTCAAAATCTCTCATCCGGACCGTGAGATCTGCATCCAAGCCTCCACAGATGTCGAAGCCACGTTGAGCCCCATTCGCTTCCGCCAATTAGTAACCAACTTGCTCGGCAATGCACTTACGCACAGCCCTTCGGACCAAGGCGTGGACGTCTGGGTCGAAGCAGTCGGCCCCAATCTCCGCTTGCGGGTTCGCAATGGAGGCGCCGCCATACCTAGAAAAGAACAGTCCGCGCTGTTTCACCCGTTCACCAAAGGAAACCACGGAGAACGCAAAGGTCTGGGCCTCGGACTCTACATCTGCGCGGAAATCGTCAAAGCCCATCAAGGTACGATACATCTCGATTCAGACGAAAATGGGACGCAGTTCACCGTGTGTCTCCCTTTGTAAAACGATCTTTGATACGCTTCTCTTTCGCCTCGTCAGCCTCTCGCAAGACCTTGCGCAACTCGTCCGGCTCCGAGGGCTTAACGAGGTGGCGATCGAAACCGGCCTCCGCTGTGCGCTGGCGGTCCTTTTCCTGCCCCCATCCCGTCAATGCGACCAGAAACATATCCTTCCCCCAAGGTTGCTTGCGAATATGGCGGGCCGCCTCGTCTCCACTCATGCGCGGCATCCCTAAGTCCATCAGTATGACCTCCGGCAAATAGTCGGCTGCGATTTCGATCGCCTCTACTCCATCGGCTGCAGTCCGCACTTCATTGCCCAACATCTTGACCACTAGAGCTAACATCTTGGCCGCTGCCTCATTATCGTCGACCACGAGAACTCGCCTCTTCAATTCGCTAGCACCGTCGCTTTCCATCGCGCCTGGCCCCTCCGGCTTACGCTCCTCCGGTAATGCCGGTAAACGCACGCTAAACGAGCTCCCCTTTCCTTCACCGTCGCTTTCGAGCCCCACCCGGCCGCCGTGCATTTCTACAAGCGATTTTACCAAAGTCAGACCAATACCAAGCCCTACATAGGAGTTCTCAAACGACCGGTCTACTTGAGCGAACATTTCGAAGATCTGCTCCTTCATTCCCTCGGGAATGCCAATCCCGTTATCGCGAACCTTCACCTCTACCTCTTCGCCGATCAATTCGACCGACAATTCAATCTCGCCTCCCCTAGGGGTGTATTTAGCGGCGTTATTCAATAGGTTCGAGATGATCTGAGCCATCCGATTCGGATCCGCATCGATATAAATCGGGCGACTTGGCATCACTACCCTCAGACGGTGATCGGCCGCTTCCACCAAAGGTCGCGAAGCCTCCTGGGCACTCGTCAATATCGAGGCAAGCTCTACTCGACTCTTTCGCAACTCTAGCTTGCCCAGCGTGATCCGCGATACATCCAGAAGATCGTCGACCAACGTTATCAGCTGCAAGGTTTGCCGCTCCATCATTTCGCGCACTTCTTCGAACATGGATTCGTCCGCCCGCGCCATCTTCATCACTTCCAAGCCCGAGCGAATCGGGGCCAACGGATTTCTCAACTCGTGCGCCAGCGTCGCCAAAAACTCGTCCTTCCGCTGGTCGGCATTGGACAAGCGAGCCGCCAATTCCCTCAATTGCTCCTCCGTCGCTTTCTGCAACGACACGTCTCGCCGCACCGCGATAAGCCGAGAGATTTTCCCCGATTCACTGACCACTGGCGCCACGACGACATCCCACCAGCGAGGGTCGCCAGCGGGCGATGGACAGGCAGCTTGAAATCGATCCGTAGCGCCAGTTCGAGCGAGCTGAACCGCTTCGCGCAGGCGCTCCCGACCTTCTTCCGGCCAGAGAGACCACCACTCCATGCCTCTCACTTTGGAGAAGTCCTCGATACCCATCAAGAGAAGCCCGTGCTTGTTCATCATTTGCAAGCGGCCCTGAGGGTCCATGACCTTGATGCAGTCTGGAGTGTTCTCCAGGATGGTCCGCGTGAATCGCTCGCTCGCCTGCAGCCGCGCCTCCGCTTCCTTTCGATCTGTGATATCCAACACAGTACCCACAAAGCGCACCGCCTCGCGTTTCGATTTCACTTCGCGAAATATCGCCTCTCCGCTCGCCACGATCCAGCGCACGCTCCCATCCGGCCAGATCACCCGATAGTCGATCTTGTAAAAACCATCGCCCTTTGGATCGAACGCCCGCTGCACCGCCGCGTCAGTTCGCTCTCGGTCGTCTGGATGGAGGAGGGAAAGAAAAACATCGTAATCGATGGGAGCGTCATGGCTCAGGCCGAAAACCTCCTTACAGCGGTCCGACCATCGAAGCACGCCGGTAGAAAGTTCGAGGTCCCAGGTACCTATGTCAGCTGCTTGCACCGCCATCCGGACGCGCTCTTCGCTCTCCCGTAAACCACGCTGAGCTCGCGAGCGCTCCAAAGACTCCCAACAACGTCCCGCCACGATCTGGACCACCTCAATCTCATCTGCAGTCCACTGGCGCGGCCGCATGCTGCTAACACCCATCCCCGCCGTGAACTTGCCGTTCTTGTGCAACGGAACGCCAATCGCCGACCGAATTCCCAGACTTTGACACCCTTTGACAACCTCGCTACTGATTCGATCGTCGCTCTCGACATCGCACACGACAATGGGTTGATTAGCGAACAGGAGGCTCTGACACTCAGCCCCTAAGAGTTTCAATGGCCAAGTCCCGCTCGGGCTGGGAACACCTCGGGAATAATCGTTCATCACGACGATCGATTCCGAATCCTTGATCTCCAAGTAAGCGCACTGGTTCACCTCCAGATACTCCGCCAGCATGCGTGACATTAAAAAGGTCACCACATCCGGGTCCTCTACCAACTCGGTGGCGGAAGCGAGATCAGCTAAAAATGCTTGGCGTCTCTCGATTTGCTTTCGTTCGGATATATCGAGCATCGATCCCACCATTCGAACCGCCCGGCCGCGGGAATCCTGCACCACTCGACCTCGATCGAAGACCGAAGCATACGAACCGTCCGCTCTCTGAAACCGGTACTCTGCTTTCCATAGCGACTGGCCACTTTCAATCAGCGCGTGGATATCGTCCCCAACCCGTTTTCTGTCGTCCGTGTGAATTCTCTCCAGCCACCATGAAGAAGCGCTATTCACATCACGCGCTTCGTAGCCGAACTGGCCGAACATTCCATCGTTCCAAACGACTTGATCCGTCAAAAGATCCCAGTCCCAAATCGCGTCATTCGCGGCTTGGCCAACCAAGCGATATCGCAGCTCGCTCTCACGAAGACGCTCCTCAGATCGCATTCGCTCAACCCCAAGAGCGATCCCGCTCGCTACCGACTCCATAGCCTCCAAGGCCGCATCCGAAAGCGGGTGTCTCGAAAACATTGCCATCACCCCAAGGACTCGATCCTCAATCATGAGAGGGTACCCAGCAAAAGAAACCAACCCATGCTTCCTCGCCCAATCCTGATCGTGCACCCTTGAATCTCCCACCACGGAGTTCGTCAGATGCGGCTTTCGTTCCTGCGCAATGAGACCGATCTTGAACTCGCCTATACGCATGCGGCTGTGCTCGCCATCCATGTGGGTGTACAACCCCGAGCTCGCCTTCAATTCGAGCACATCATCCTCTTCGCTCGCAATCCAGATTCGAGCAAAACTAGCGTCGAACTGGCTAACCATGGACTCCGTGCATTTTTGCAACATCGCCCCAAGCGTACTCTCGCTCGTCAAGGCAAGTCCCACATCTCGGCCAAAACCCGCTAGTTTGGCACGTTCATCCAACAATTTATCGTGCCTCGTCCTTTCCGTGATATCTCGAAACACCAAGACGCTGCCCAAGTCCGAACCGGCCTTGTCGCGAATCGCCGATACCGTCTTCTCAACCGGACGCTTCATCCCGTCCTTGGCTACGATGATGCACTCGCCTTCGTTTTCGCCCAACGACAGTGGTAGATCACCTCGTTCCCCCGTATCGTCTCGGCAAAAAACCTCCTCGAGAGATTTGCCGAGCGCTTCTTCAGTGGAATACCCTGTTAATGCCACCGCTTCCGGGTTTAGAAGAGTCACTCGACCTTGAGTATCCGCTGCGATCACAGCATCGCCAATGCTGGCTAAGGTCGTTTCCAAGAGCCTCGCTTGCTTGCTCTCCTTGCGCAACGCCTCCAGCTCCTCGCTTACAATCTTGGAATGCATCTCGGCAGTAGATTCCGGATCGCTCAGGATGCACTCCGCCAAATGCTCTTGGACCGAGAGCAACTGAGCGATATCGTCCTCTAACTTCAACTCCGGGTGAACGGTCGTCCAAAAATGGGCCATCCGTACAAAGGTGAGAAACAACAACAGTTGCTGAAACGAGTCCTCGTCGAACACTCGCTGCAACGTGGCGTAACAACGGGTCGCATGCCGAGACTGCAGAAAGACATGGGAGGCACACGCGAGGATAGCTTCCTCTTCCGGAGAACGAGTCTCTGGAAGATCATCATACGGCTCATCCAAAACGTCGAGAAGCTGCAGGCAAGCCGCCAAGTCCTCGTCCCGCGGTAGAGGACTGCGGATCAAATCGATCACATGCTCCACCGTCTCCGCCGTGCAATCGGTATCTCCAGATGGATTACCCATCCCAATCAAGAACCCGACATGGCGAGCGATGCAGTAACGCACCTCGCAGAATCGCGACAAGTACACAAAAAGCCTTTCCTTAAAAAGAGACGGAAGCGGGTTGTCGAAATAGCCAAACTTCGCCGCAGCCCACAGGTTTTCGGATATCCCCGTCTTCTCCGGAGCAAGGTTGAAAAAATGTGGCACCGCGCCGAGACGCCTCTCCGCTTCTGTCTGGTAAGCCTTTTTAGTTTTCGATCCTTCCATATACTCGCACGCCTGTCTCAATTCCCTACTTAAAAAAATACTGCCACAATAGCAGCCTGGTCCCACTGCAAGACCGTTATAGAAAAGGTCACCCTCTCACCCTATTCGATAACCTTGTCTGCCCTCCAAACGGTCACCTTTCAAGTACGTTTAGCAACATTCAAATCGCCTCGGGTTGGAAGTCTGTGTTACCACCAGTGCAGACAACCACTATCTCGTGCGTCGCCCCCTGCCGAGTGAATCTACGCTGCAATTTGCAAATCACTTCAGTGCCATTCAAATGGGAGGCGGTGCTTACCGATCCACTCCATCCCGTATTCATTTAGTAATCGCATACGAGCTTAAGACATTCGTCTTCAATTAACGCCTACAGAATAATGAACTCGATTTGCGTGGCATTCTGAAGGGATAGGCGATCACCGTGACGAAAACTGGACGCTCTTACACGATTGTCGTCGACTGAACCTTCCTTACTCCTTTGCTTCCGACCGCCCCGCCTCGATGGCTTTTAACCTCCGCGACACGTACTCAACATGCTGACGCAAGTGGTAGAGCTCGTCCGAATACGACAGCGGCACCTCCACTGAAGCCAGTTCGTTCTCCAGTTTCTCCAAGCGCTCCCGCTCCATATCCAAGTTATCCTGAATAGTGCCACCTACGATTTTCTGGTCTGTTTCGCGAAGGTATTTATACCATTTGTAAATTCGAGATCGTATCCGCCATCTGTATACTGGACCAGCCAACTTTCCCAATGGGATTAGAATAACCAAAAGCGGAATAATCAATATAACCAACCGATCCACTAAAGAAGCTGCCCAAAATGGCATGAAGCGCAGCAAGAAAGGAGGTCCGTATTCAAAATAATGATCAGCTTCCTTGGTCAGCGGATATCCCACGTTCTCTCCAGAAGGAAACTCGTCTCGTTGCTCAAGGACTCCACCGTTGGATACGACTCGCCGCATAGCCTCCAAAACGATCGGCGTCAGCGACGGATGAAACTTATCGTTCACCACCAAGGTCGCTACCGCGGCCAACACCATGCGATCCTCTGGAGGCAGATTCTGCTTCAAATCCAGCAAGCCTTCCGTGATCGGCACGCTCGTGAGGGAACGATACCGGGCCCGGTAGGCCTCGTGTCGCCGCATATTCAGGAACTCGAAGCCCTCGATCCCGATCAAGCGAAGGATCATCTCGCTCCCGGCCGAAACCATGAAAAATCCCGCATCGATTTCGCCAGATTCCAGGAGAGTTACGGCGTCTTCTCCACCAACTTCTACCCGTTCCGTTTTGCCCGCTCCGAAAAGCAGCCCGTTCTCGTTTAAAAGAAATTCGGCGACCGCCTTAGTCCCACTCCCCTGCTCGCCCACCGCGATCCTTCGATTCCTTAAATCCGAGACATACTCGACCTCCAACGACTTACGATAGATCAGCCAAATCGGCTCGTAGTACAAACTCGTCAGACCGTGCAGCGACGTTTCGCCCGCATCAAAAATCTCCTCCATACCGCTCTGCACGAAAGCGATGGATACCGGGCTGTCCTCCGCCGTCAGTCGCTCCAAGTTATCCTGGGAGCCAGCAGTGGTGAGGACGTTCAAGCTCACCCCTTCCTGTCGCAGCTCATCTTTCAGGCGATGGGCCAACTCGAAATAACGCCCCGTCTCGCTCCCGCTCGCTATGGTGATTTCTTTCGGCGGAGCCGGATCAACGAATTGAAATAAAACGGTCACCAGCACCGCTACACCAGCGATGGCCCAGATGTTCGCTTTTATAAATGTCTTCGAGAGAGTCACGGACGAATCATTGCCAGATCCTGATCTAGAGAGAAAGCATAATAACGATCCACCCAACTAGGTTTGCGGACACCACCAACTGAGATTTGAGTGAAACGGTAACCCGTTCGGATATCCTTAACGTCCCACCTTGCCTACAATCGTTTAGATTTACAAGTGTCTGCAAACTCTTGGTTCCCTATTAGCGGTTCACATACCGAACCATCGACTAAAGAAAGCCCGGGCCGTCACCCGTCCAATCTTCACCAATGTGAGCTTGCAGTGATTCTTGCAGCTGCGCTTTCGCATTTTCGATCGCCATGGACAAGGGTACCCCTTGAGCAATTCGGGCTGCGATACCAGAGGCAAGAGCACAGCCTGTACCGCGTGTGTTTTTGCTCTGAATACGCGGAGCATTAAAACACTGGGGTTCGGCATCGGGGCGTATTAACCAATCACTACATTCCGAACCCGAAGCATGCCCGCCTTTTAGCAGTATGGCTTGGCCAAGCTCTTGAGCCAAAGTTTGACCTGCGGAAAGGTCCGGTTCGGTTTGCCCGCTTAGTATAGCGAGCTCTTCGAGATTCGGAGTAGTGAGTATCGCGCGGGGCATCAGTTGCTCTCTTAGCAAGGCAACGCCGTCGCTCGTTAGCAGAGAGCGACCACTGCTGGCACGCAATACCGGATCGCACACGTACTTAACGCGCGGATACATCTCAAATGCAGAAGCCAGCACTTCCACTATTTCGACATCGACTAACATACCACTTTTCACCGCAGCGACCGGATAGGCTTGCAAGAGCTCATGCAATTGCCGCGCTACAAAGTCGGCCGGAACCGATTGCACAGCCCGTACCCCTGCGGAAGTTTGTACGGTTACCGCGGTGATGACGTTGAGCGGAAAGGCATCCGCCGCAAGTATGGCTCGATTGTCCGCCTGTAATCCCGCTCCACCTGAACTGTCGGATCCGGAAACGGTGAGTACATAAAATGGGCCTGGCATAAGGTGGTTTGAGCGACTTGATCAGCCTGTTAAGTCTTTGAGGTTAGGCTTTCGCATCTCGACGGTCTGAAACTATCATAGGTGGAATCCCAATCTTTCCAAACGACTTCGTAGCCGCCTCGACGCAACATGCGAGCTACCGCGGCTGGACTGCGCTCGTCGGAAATTTCGAATTGCTCTAGCGTTTGCGGGTCGACGACGTAACCGCCGGGATTCGTCTTCGACCCCGCGCTCATCGACGTAATTCCAAGCTTATAAGCGTGATCGCGGAAGACCTCCGTCTCGCGGGTTGAGAGCGAAAGTTCGACCTCAGGGCTGAGCATTCGATACGCGCAAATCACCTGTACCAAGTCGCGATCGCTCATTACAGACATCGGTTGAAAGTCGCCTTCATGCGGTCGGATTCGTGGAAATGACAAGCTGTACTTCGTTTTCCAATACGTTTGCTCAAGATAGCGCAAGTGCGCCGCCACAAACAATGTATCCGCTCTCCAATCATCGAGTCCATAAAGCGCTCCCAAACCGATCTTCTTAATACCCGCTAGACCAAGGCGGTCGGGCGTCTCCAAGCGATAATCAAAATTGCTTTTCATTCCCTTGAGATGATGCGTCGCGTAGGTGTCGCGGTTGTAGGTTTCCTGATAAACCAAGACCGAGCTCAAGCCAGCGGATATCAGGGTTTCGTAGCCTGCTCGGTCCATCGGTTGAACCTCCATCGAAATGCTCGAAAACTGCTCGCGAGCCAGTTCGAAAGCCCGCTTCAGATACGGGACACCAACGCGTAAGTTTGCTTCGCCCGTTACAAACAAGATATGGTCCATGCCAAGCGCCTTCACTGCCTCCAGCTCTCGAATGATTTCGGGTTCGCTCAATACTTTACGCGGGATTTTGTTGGTCGCGCTAAACCCACAGTAGGTGCAGACGTTACTGCACACATTGGACAAGTACAGAGGAGCGTAGAGCTGCTGGGTGTATCCAAATCGCTCGACGGTGAGGGCGTGGCTCAACGCCGCCATTTGCTCCAAGTAGGCCGTGGCCGCTGGCGAAATTAGGGATTGGAAATCATTCAGCGTAAGGCTTCCTTTCGGGCGAGCGAGCGCCCGTTCGACATCGGCAGCGGTCTTACTCGCAATCGAAGATTTACAATCCTCCCACGACAGTTGCTTGAACGTATCTAGAAAACTCATACACTACTGGTCTAGAAATGCAGTCAAGGGCGAGGAGGCGATCGCTTCGTGGCTAGCCCGGCCGCGGCCAGACTCGTAAGCGAGACGGCCCGCTTCGACCGCGAGCTTGAAGGCTATGCCCATCCGAATGGGATCTCCCGCAGTTGCTAGGGCCGTATTGACCAGCACAGCATCAGCCCCCAGCTCCATCGCTTCCGCTCCATGCGATGGGACACCCAGCCCAGCGTCGACGACAACAGGAACTGAGGACTGTGCCACGATGATCTCCAAAAAGCGCCGCGTCTCCAATCCCTGGTTCGAACCGATCGGAGCCCCGAGCGGCATTACAGCGGCCACGCCGACATCCTCCAGCTTTTTACACACCACTGGATCCGCGTGGACATAAGGCAAGACGATGAACCCCGCGTGGACCAAGGCTTCCGCCGCCTTAAGCGTCTCGACGGGATCCGGCAGCAAGTACTTTGGGTCCGGGTGAATTTCCAGTTTCAACCAATTAGTGCAAAGCGCTTCGCGTGCCAGCTCAGCTGCGAAAATAGCCTCCTTGGCATCGCGTACGCCAGAGGTGTTTGGCAGCAGGTGGTAGCGATCACGGGGGAGGAAATCGAGGATGTTGTCTCGCTGTCCTTCGAGTTGAACGCGGCGCATGGCCATAGTGACCAGTTGGCTGCCACTTGCCGCCAGGCTGTCGCGCATGGTTTCGCCGGATGCGTATTTGCCGGTGCCGACAAAGAGGCGGGATTCGAACGTTTTGCCTGCGATTGTAAGTGCTTGGCTGTTCATACAAGTTGATTGCTTTTAGCGGTTGAAGCTTCCCAAGCCTGGACAAGTTCGCGGTAGTTGCCCGCCACGTCGTTGCAGCGGTAGATACCGGAGCAAACGGCTACGCCGCTGAGCCCTAGCTCTCGAAGGTGAACAAGGTCCGCGACCGTTACGCCTCCAATACCGAAACAAGGTAGCGGCTCGAGTATGTTCATGATATCCCTCCATTGATCGTCGCTCAGGATCGCAGCTAAATTTCGCTTAGTTTTGGTATAACGATAAGGACCTACTCCGACGTAGTCCAAGGCACCACTTGCCACTGCCCGTTCGGCTGCTGCTACGGAGTTAACCGTGCCGCCGATGAGAAAGTTGCTACCTGCCAAATCGCGAGCTTTCGACCATGGCATGTCTAGCAATCCGAGATGCACTCCGTCAGCGCCCACTCGGAGCGCGACATCGACCCGGTCGTCAATGATGAGGCGAGCGCCATGACTGCGGCAAACCGGCAAGCAAGCCTCCGCGACGGATTCGACCTCGCGATCAGTCGCACCCTTGATGCGCAGCTGTATCCATTTTGCTCCGACATCGCAGAGCGCCATCACTTGGGCCTGATGCGACATCTCGATCCCATCTTGGGTCAAACATTGTATCGGTGGATATATCATACAAAAATCTTTTGAAAGTCATTGAACGCTGCTAAAGGGTCGCTGGTCCTCCAGAGGGCACCGTGCAAGACGACGCCATCGAATCCCATTCGAAGGCATTGCTCGAAATTACCCGCATGTAAGCCTCCCAAAGCATATCGTTTGGTAGCGTTATTGGCGTATCGGGCGCTGAGTGATTTTTCCAGAATATCAACCGGCCATCCGGCAGCGTAGCCTGACTTGGATATCGAGTTGAATACGGGACTGATGAAAACATAATCCCAGTCGTGGCAATCCGTATCTAACTCGCAGATACGATGCAGGGATCGGCTAACGGTCGTTCCAGTGGGCGCTGCATCCGCCCGCCATGCGCCACGCTCAGAAAGTGCCGTCGTCGTGTCTTTTATATGGTATCCGCCCAACTGATACGGTTCCACCAGCTCCTTATGTTGGTGCAAGACCACTCGACGGCGGCAAACCGCCGGCAAGCCATCCAACAATGCGGTTACCTTATCCACGCTGTGCCTAGGCTTGCGAATGTGGTAACGCGACAAGCCCGCCTCGAAGAGGCGTTCGATCACCGACGCCTCGTCTTCGTAAACCGTTTCGGGAGAAACTGCGATCAGGTCCGAAATTGTTTAGCCTCCTTGAGTCGCCTGGATGACGAGCACTTGATCGCCCTCACTGAGGACGACTTGTTGCCATTGGGTAGCCGGTACCACTTCTTGGTTTACCGCAACTGCGACGCCTGTTGTCGCGGCAAGCTCGAGCTCCGCTAGCAACGCAGCGAGCGCTATCCCCTCGGTAGACTCGCGTGGTGTTCCATTTACGGTGATGGTCATGCTTCGCTCCCGATATAGACTTCGTTGCCCTTTTCTCTGAATTCGGCGGATTTCTCCGCCATCCCTTTTGCGATCGCTTCGTCGGCGCTCACACCTTGTTCCGCCGCGTACTTGCGCACGTCTTCAGTGATTTTCATCGAGCAGAAGTTGGGACCGCACATCGAACAGAAGTGCGCGGTCTTAGCCGAATCGGCCGGCAAGGTTTCATCGTGAAAGGAGCGTGCCTTTTCTGGATCGAGCGACAGGTTGAACTGGTCGTTCCAACGGAATTCGAAGCGAGCCTTGGAAAGCGCATTGTCGCGGTATTGAGCGGCAGGGTGGCCTTTGGCGAGGTCCGCTGCGTGAGCAGCGATTTTGTAGGCGATCACCCCGTCCCGCACATCGTCTTTGTTGGGCAAGCCGAGATGCTCCTTCGGCGTCACGTAACAAAGCATAGCACAGCCATACCAACCAATCATGGCGGCTCCAATGCCGCTGGTAATGTGGTCGTAACCGGGAGCAATGTCCGTGGTGAGCGGCCCGAGTGTGTAAAAGGGGGCTTCGTGGCACCACTCGATTTGCTTGTCCATGTTCTCCTTGATCATGTGCATCGGCACGTGGCCGGGGCCTTCATTCATTACCTGCACTCCGTATTCCCAAGCCCGGGTGGTGAGCTCGCCCTGCGTTTTGAGTTCCGCGAATTGCGCTTCGTCGTTGGCGTCCGCAATCGATCCCGGGCGTAGGCCATCACCGATCGAGAAGGAGACGTCGTAGGCGGCCATGATTTCGCAGATGTCGTCCCAATGAGTGTAGAGAAAGTTCTCCTTGTGATGCGAGAGGCACCACTTCGCCATGATCGAACCGCCGCGGCTAACGATACCCGTCATGCGTTGCGCCGTCATCGGCACATACTTTAACAAGACTGCTGCATGGATCGTGAAATAGTCGACTCCCTGCTCGGCTTGCTCGATCAGCGTATCGCGGAAGATTTCCCAAGTCAGGTCCTCCGCCTTGCCGTTGACTTTCTCCAAGGCTTGATAGATCGGCACGGTACCCACAGGCACAGGACAATTACGCAGGATCCACTCCCGAGTTTGGTGAATGTTTTTGCCGGTGGAGAGATCCATCAAAGTGTCTCCTCCCCACTTGGTGGACCAGCGCATCTTCTCGACTTCTTCTTCGATGGATGAAGCGACTGCCGAGTTGCCGATGTTGGTGTTGATCTTAACCAAGAAGTTGCGACCGATGATCATCGGCTCCAATTCCGGATGGTTGATATTGCAAGGGATAATGGCCCTCCCACGGGCCACCTCGGAGCGCACGAACTCCGCTGTGACCTCGTCCGGGATGGATGCCCCGAAACTGTTTCCGGAATGTTGGATGTTGAGCGAGTTACGCGCTGAATCCGGCTTCATGGATAGCGAGCCTTTCGCTGACTGCAGTTTCATGTTCTCGCGAATTGCGATGTACTCCATTTCCGGAGTGACGATGCCTTGCCTAGCATAGTGTAACTGAGTGACGCATTTGCCTTTCTTGGCTCTCAGCGGACTCGCGGTTTTGTTTTCGAATTCGACTAGCCTGCGGTCGCCATTACGCGTTTGCGCTGCAGCTTTGTGTACCTCTGAAATGTATCCATCATCTTGTGGCACGACGACACGGCCGTGATACGCTTCCACGTCTGCTCGTTCGCGGACCCAAGTTTCTCGCAAGCGCGGCAAGCCGATGCGGGGGTCGTTGTGAAACTCCGGATCGCCGCTGGGGCCTGATGTATCGTACACTCGAACCGGTTCATTAGGCAGCATAGAGCCATCGAACTGACGCGAAGCGGACAACGAAATCTCACGCATTGGCACCCGGAGGTCAGGCCGCGAACCTTGAATATATACCCGCTTGGAATTCTGAAAGAGAGTGTGATCGGTGGATGTATCTGGCATAGTCTAACAAAGTTGAGACACGCGAGCCCACCAAGAATCCATCGGAAAACGTTCGCCAACGCAGCTATACAACAGTTGACTCGATAATCCCTACGGCGGTGTTAACACGCATCAGGTTCAAAGGATCTACGGGCTTATAGCGCCCGAATCTCAGCCTCCGGCAGGAAGCTCTCCTATATCTTTAGACCCGACTAGTTAGCGCTCGTCCGAAAGAATGCAAAGGAAAATAATCACGAATGTCCGATTTCTATTTGCAAGGGGGTAATGTATCCAGAATCCCATGTATTCTATTTTCAGATACAAAAACACGGTTCATTTGATAACCTCTACATCTTGAAATTGCAGAGAACCTGCGGGGGTACACGCGCTAAAGTAGCAGCGAAATGAAGCACTCAGATCGTAGTTCATTTCTTGACATACTCTCGTTCGACACGGGCAATGCCTATTTGAATACTCGTTGTCGGCACCCACTCTTAAAATAGCGAAACAGATAACGCCCTAGCTCCAACTCTACCATTTCCTTATCGGCCCTTTCTGAAAAGCCCCAATTCGGGTCGCTGAAAAAGGCGCCCTACAAATTCAGCTTACGCCCTAAAATACTGATCCATGAACACTTTCACCGGCCCACGAAAACGGCGGATCCTTCAGCTGCTCGCCCTCACGACTACAATATCGGGAACCACCTTATTCTCTCAAGACCATGGAGACGTCGCCCAACCAGAGAGCACCCGCCGCATGGTGGAGCGATTGGACCAGATAGATCGAGAGGTCGATCCGTCCGTCATCATGTTCGTGCCGGACCAAGCCCTTTCTTTTTTCCGTGAGAAGATCGATCAAGCACTCACCGAGCAAGCTACCCTCAGCCTCAAGCCGCCTTACGCGATGGCCTTACTTAATAGCGGCGATCCAGAGGGAGCGATCGCAGAATTCAAAGCATTTCGCGAGTCACTTACCTCCATGGGCATGGAAATAAACCCCAACATGAGAGCGGAGCTTCTCAAAATCGAAGCCATCTGCTACCTCCGCCTCGGCGAGCAGCAAAATTGCCTCCACAATCACAACGCCGACTCATGCCTTTTCCCGATCCAAGGTGGCGGCGTACATGCCCAAGAGTTTGGCTCTCGAAAAGCGATCGAAAAGCTCATGGAGCTGCTCGAAGTAGATCCCACCCCTTACGCTGCTTGGCTGCTAAATATCGCCTACATGACTCTTGGTGAATATCCCGAACAAGTGCCGCAAAGCTGGCGACTGCCACCGGAGACATTTCAGTCGGACTACGAGATCACGCGATTCCCGGATGTGGCCGGACCTCTCGGTCTAGACGTAAACGATCTTTCGGGCGGTGTGGTCATGGAGGACTTCGACCAGGACGGCTATCTCGATTTACTCGCATCCTCTTGGGGAGAGAAACGACAGCTTCGCTACTTTCGCAACCAAGGTGACGGTTCCTTCGCAGAGCTCACCAACTCCGCATGGCTTACCGGACTTACTGGCGGGCTTAACATGGTGCCGGGCGACTACAACAACGACGGCCTCGTCGATGTGCTCGTCCTGCGCGAGGGGTGGTTGGGCAAGGACGGACGCTTTCCAAACTCACTGCTGCGCAACAATGGCGACAACACCTTCACCGACGTCACCGAGGAGACAGGCTTGCTTTCCTTCCACCCCACACAGACCGCGACTTGGTTAGACTACAACGGGGATGGTTGGCTCGACATCTTCATTGGAAACGAAACCGTGCCGGAAACTGGAGCCAATGATCCTTGCGAGCTCTTTCGCAACAACGGAGACGGCACCTTCACAGAATGCGCCGCTGAGAGCGGCCTAGATATTAAGGACTGGATAAAAGGAGTAGTTAGTGGCGACTATAACAACGACGGTCGGCCTGACCTGTATCTATCTTCCCTTGTCGGCCCCAACCGCCTCCTGCGCAACGACGGCGCTGCCGACGGCTCCGATGATCCGAACGCTCCTCATTCATTCACTGATGTCGCCCAAGCAGCAGGAGTGACCGAGCCAAACAGTAGCTTCCCGTGCTGGTTCTTCGACTACAACAATGATGGCTGGCTCGATATCTTCGTGACCGGCTACTCGATCAAGGACGCTGGTGACGTATTAGTCGACTACCTAGGAGCCAAACACGGAGGGGAGCGAGCTCGTTTGTATCAGAATAATGGTGACGGCACTTTTAAAGACGTCACCGAAGCCAAAGGGCTACTAAGAATACTCCACGCTATGGGTAGCAACTTTGGCGACATAGACAGTGACGGCTGGCTCGATTTCTACGTCGGTACAGGTGATCCCAATCTCGGAACCATCATACCAAATCTCATGTTTCGTAACGACGCTGCACGCACTTTTCAAGACGTCACCACGTCGGGCGGATTCGGCCAACTACAAAAAGGCCACGGAATTGCATTCGGAGATATCAATCAAGACGGCGCTCAAGACATCTACTCCGTGGTGGGCGGAGCCTTCTCTGGCGACAACTACCACAATCAACTCTTCGCAAACCCAGGCCACGAAAACCGCTGGATAAAGCTCCGCCTCAAAGGCGTCACTAGCAACCGCATCGGCTTCGGCTCTCGAATTAAAGTAGTTGTCGAGACTCCAGAGGGCACACGCGAGATTCACAGAGTCGTCAGCAGCGGCGGCAGTTTCGGAGCTTCGCCCTTCCTCGCGGATATCGGTCTCGGCAACGCGACATCGATCAAACGGATCGAGATCAACTGGCCGGCGAACGATCAGAACCAAGTCATCGAATCCATAGAATTGGATCGAAGCTACCTCATCGAGGAAGGATCAGCCGAAATCACCGAAGTCACCCAACCCAGCTTCGAGTGGCCGGATGATAGTGCGGGTCAAGGACATGACCACCATCACCATTGATCCAAAGCGAGACTCGCTGAGCCATATCCATTTCTGAATACAAAAAGGCACCTCCCCTCGAGGAAGTGCCTTCGTTGCATAAAAGTGTTTTTAGATCGAAGACTTACTTCTCGATGAATTCGCTTTGCGTGGCGGCACGGGCACGGAGGCGCAGGCCTTGCAGGCGGATGAAGCCGGTCGCGTCGTCTGGATTGTAAGAGGACTGGACGCCTTCCATCGACGCCACGTTTTCATCGTAGAGCGAGTACGGGGACTTGCGGCCGACGGTGGTGACGTTGCCCTTGTAGAGCTTGAGGCGGACGGTGCCGGTAACGCTCTTTTGGCTGTTGTCGATGAAGGCCTGCAAGGCTTCGCGCTCGGGAGCGAACCAGAAACCGTTGTATACGAGTTCTGCATACTTCGGGATGAGGCTATCACGCAAGTGCTCGAGTTCGCGGTCCATAGTGAGCGACTCGACTTGCTTGTGCCCCATCATGATGATGGTGCCACCTGGCGTCTCGTACACGCCACGGCTCTTCATACCAACGAAACGATTTTCTACGATGTCCACGCGACCGATGCCATGCTTGCCGGCGATCTTGTTGAGCTGGTAAACGGCCTCGGCTGGCGTGACCTTCTTACCGTCGATAGCGGTACAGTCACCCTTCTCGAAATCGAGCTCGATGTACTGTGCTTGGTCCGGCGCATCCTCAGGATCGACTGTGAGCTTGTACATCTTCTTGTTTTCTGGGGTGGTCGGGTCGAACCACGGATCTTCGAGGATGCCGGCTTCGTAGGAAATGTGCAGGGAGTTGCGGTCCATCGAGTACGGCTTGGAAGCGGATGCTTCCACGTTGATGTTGTTGTCCGCGCAGTACTTGATCATTTCCGTGCGCCCCGGGAAAGCCTTGCGGAACACTTCCATCCTCCATGGGGAGATAATCTGCAGGTCAGGAGCGAGGGCCGCGTAGCCGAGCTCGAAACGAACTTGGTCGTTGCCCTTGCCAGTCGCACCGTGAGCAACCGCGTCTGCCCCCACCTTACGAGCGAGGTCGATGTGGGCCTTGGCGATGAGCGGACGGGCGATGGAAGTGCCAAGGTAGTATTGGCCTTCGTAGATGGTGTTGGCACGCAACATCGGGAAGATATAATCCTTGGCGAACTCGTCTTTGAGATCGAGGGTGTAGTGAGCAGAAGCGCCAGTGGCCTTCGCCTTTTCCTCGAGACCGTCGAGCTCCTCTTCTTGGCCGACGTCAGCGGCGAAGGTGATGATCTCCGCGTTGTAGTGATCCTTGAGCCAGCGAACGAGGACTGAAGTGTCCAAGCCGCCCGAGTATGCGAGTACGATTTTCATAGAAATAAGTGTTTGAAGTTAAAATTGCTCACAAATGTCACGAATGAGCACAATTCTTTGCGACAGGACTAAGACCGATATTCGAGAAGATTCGAGCAATTCGTGGGAGAAAATTACCGCCGATTCGCTTCGGACAACACTGACATGATGGCCTTCTGGGTGTGAAGGCGATTTTCCGCTTCATCAAAGATAACAGACTGGGGTCCGTAAAGCACGTCCTCCTGCGCTTCCATCCCCTTGTAGGCTGGTAGGTCGTGCATGAAGAGCGCATCGGACTTGCCAAGCTTCATGAGGTCGGACGTCACGGAGTATGGCTTCATCACGCGGATGCGGTCACTTGACTCTTCCTCCTGTCCCATGCTCACCCAAGTATCTGTGTAGAGCACGTCCGCACCCTTCGCAGCTTCCTCGGGATCCTTCGTGAAACTCCACGTCGGAGCGTGACCACTCTCAGCCAAGGTAGCCTTGATCTCCTCGCTAGGCTCGTAACCTTCCGGACCTGCGAGCACTAGCTCCATGCCGAACATGGCAGCTCCGAGGATCCAAGAGTTGGCGATGTTGTTCGCAGTGTCTCCAAAGTAGGCGAGCTTCTTACCTTTGAGTGACTCGAGAAAGTTCGCCCCATCTGCCCAACGCTCCGCCATGGTGAAGGCATCGGTAAAAATTTGGCAGGGATGCAGGTAGTCCGTGAGGGCGTTGATAACCGGTACGCTGCCTAGCTCCGCGAGCTGTTCGATCTCCGTTTGTTCGTAGGTACGCACGACAAGTCCATGCACAAAACGCGAGAGCACGTTGGCCGTATCGTAAATCGATTCGCCGCGCCCAAGCTGGATGTCGCTCTTATTTAGAAAGATAGGATGTCCGCCCAACTCATGGATGCCCACATCAAAGGACACACGCGTACGAGTGCTGGACTTGGAGAAAATCATGGCCCAAGTCTGGCCCTTGAGGGTCGGAGGCGTGTGCTTGCCGCGGCCTTTTTTTAGCGCGTGGGCGAGCGTAAAAACCTCAGCGGCCTGATTGATCGTGAAATCCGTTTCTTTCAGAAAATGTTGCATTAATAAGTGTTGGTTTTCGGGTATTGGGTAATTGGTTACACGGCAGCTGTCAGATTAGCTGCCCGAGTTGCTATGACTCCCTTGACGATCTCAAGAGCGGTATCGATGTCGGACTTTGTGGCGATCAGCGGCGGTAAGAAACGGATCACGTTTCCGCCAGCCGGGGGTACGACGAGACCTGCCTCGCGGATCTTGGTCACGACTTCCAACGGAAGTTCCGCAATCTGGATACCAAGCATGTAGCCCTGTCCTCTAACATCGAGGACGTAATCCGGATACTCCGCTTTCAACGCTTCCAGCTGTTCGAGGAAGTAAGCTCCGTTTTCGGTAACGTTCCGCAAAAGCTCCTCATCTTCCAGAACCGAAATCGTCTCGAGGGCAGCCGCGCAGATCAGCGGCGTACCGCCAAAAGTTGTCCCATGAGAGCCAGCACCGAAAAGCGAGGCATGCTTGTCGTCCATCCAAACGGCACCGATCGGGACGCCGCCACCGAGGCCTTTGGCCATGCCAATCGCGTCTGGCCTGATACCTGCCTTTTCAAAAGCGAAAAAAGTACCGGACCGTCCGGCACCACACTGAACTTCGTCGATGAGAAGCAGGATTCCCTTCTCGTCGCAAAGCTTGCGCAAGCCTTGCAAAAACTCGATGGAGCATGGATGGACGCCGCCTTCGCCTTGGATGGTCTCGACGAAAATCGCTGAAGTCGAATCGTCAACCTTGTCGGCAAACGCCTGCAAATCGTTGAGCGGCGCCGACTCGAAACCAGGAACGAGCGGGCGGTATCCGCCTTGGATCTTCTCCTGCGGCGTCGCGCTCATGCCACCAAAGGTGCGACCGTGAAATGCTTGCTGGGCAACGATCACCTTAAACTGCTTTCCTTCTTCTCCGGCTTTTGCCTTTCCGTAGAGCCGCGAAAGCTTGATCAGCGCTTCGTTGGCTTCCGCTCCACTATTGCAGAAGAAAACCTTGCCGCCTCCGCCCGCAAGCTCGTTGAGCTTAGCCGCGAGTTGGGCTTGCTTCTCGTTGCGATAGAGGTTGCTTATATGAATCAAGCTCTCCGCTTGTGATTGAATGGCGGATACCAGTCTCGGGTGACTGTGACCAAGGGTGAGCACTGCGATCCCCGAACAGAAATCGATATACTCCTTGTCCGCATCATCCCACACACGCACTCCGCCGCCACGCGTAAACGTGATTGGCGGCAATCCGTAGTTGCCGAGAACGTTATCCTTATAGAGTTGCTCGGTGTTTTGTGTAGTCATGATGTTTTTTTTGGTTTCGAAGCGCGGAGCATTAGCCCGCGTGATGGGAAAATGGGTTGGAGCGTGGTCGCGGGCTTAAGCTACGCGTTAAGGGGTAAATCAGTGGCAGATTTCGGTACCGATACCAGTATCAGTGAATATTTCTAGGAGGAGGCTATGCGCCAGACGTCCGTCGATAAAGTGAACGCGGTGCACACCGGCATCCAGTGCTTTAATCGCGCTTTCAACCTTGGGAAGCATCCCCGCACTTATAGTGCCGTTTTTCTTAAGCTTCTCGACTTGGTTTACTTTCAAGGTGGAGATAAGCGTATCCAAATTTTTGGGATCTGACAATAAGCCAGGTACATCACTCATATAAACAAGGCGGCGAGCCCGCAGCGCACTGGCCACACAAGCCGCCGCTACATCAGCGTTTACGTTGTAAAGCTGGCCGTTGTCATCGATTGCAACCGGTGAAATGACGGGAGTATAGCCGTCTTTAATCGCCTTCTTGATTATCTTAGCCTTCACGGTTGTAATATTTCCAACAAACCCGAGATCGACGGGATCGCCATTCACATCCGTATCCAGTTTGTCACACTGGAGTACATTTTCGCCTGGAATTCCAAGGGGCGTATCTTTGCGAATCTGCAGCATCTCGCAGACTTCCCCATTCACTTGTCCGCTAAGGACGTCCCGTACCACCTTGACGGAGTCACCGTCCGTGTAGCGCAATCCATTTACGAACTGCGTTGGGATACCTTTTTCCTCTAGCGCACGACTGATCGCTTTCCCGCCACCATGAACGACCACGGCATGAATTCCAACCGCGGAGAGGAATGCAATATCACCCGCCACTCGTGCCCGAATCTCCGGGTTTGGGTCATCCATAAAACTACCGCCGTATTTTATTACGAAGGTCGCCCCACGGAAGTTCTGCACGTACGGCAGCGCTTCGACCAATACAGCCGCTTTGGAAATAATTTCCTGCATGTTCATAGAATAGAATGTCTTAGTTTTAAACCGCTAAGGAACGCGAATCGTCGCGAAGGATTTCGGATTTTTCTTTTAAATATTAGTTTAGATTCGTGTCCATAAGTAGGCAAAAACTACTCGCTCTTATTGAAATCGACATAGCCTTCGGTGAGGTCACTGGCACGGAGACGGTATCTAGCCTCTCCTGCATACATGTTTATGTGGATTGTGAACCTCTTGGCACTCACCACTTCCTTCCACTTCGGTTTGTTCTCAGGTATCGGCGTGCCGGATACAAGTGCAGGAACATCGCCATACGAAATATCGATCTTGTCCGGATCAAACTCGGAGTCAGCGTAACCAAGGGCGTCCATGAGCCGTCCCCAATTCGGGTCGTTTCCATACCAGGAGGTTTTAACCAACAACGAATTACCAATCGAACGGGCGATACTTTCCGCCCCGGCTTCCGAATCTGCACCAGTGATGAGAAGCTCCACGACCTTAGTGATCCGTTCTCCATCAGCCACAATCTTGTCGGCCAAATTGTCGCAGATTAGGAAAAGGGCTTCTTTGAATGCCGCAGTCGTGTCGTCGTCGAGGGAGACCCCTGATTCACCGTTGGCCAAAACGAGGACCGTGTCATTTGTGCTCATATCGCCATCCACTGTAATCGCATTAAATGTGTGCTTAACGGCCTCCGAAAGCACCTCTTTTAGTGCCAGGCTTTCAGCCGCGATATCGGTGGTAATGAAAGCAAGCATGGTCGCCATATTCGGCTGGATCATGCCCGCACCCTTTGCTGAACCTGCGAGCGTCACGGTCTTGCCGTCTACCGTGAAAGTCGCCGTACAAGTCTTTTTTCTCGTATCGGATGTAAGGATGCAATTGGAGAAACCCTCACCATCAACATCACCCGACACGATACCGGCACCTGACTTCAGGATGGCAGGAGAGATCCTATCCATAGGCAGTAGCTCTCCTATGCGGCCGGTCGAACAGACGAGAAAACTATTTGGTTCGACGCCACACGCGGCGGCTGCTTGGTCGGCCATAGTCTTGGCGTCGACTTTGCCTTGAGCACCTGTACAGGCGTTCGCATTTCCGCTGTTAGCGATGATTCCATGAATCGAGCTGCTGGTACTGAGCACGCTTTCGCAGAGTAGGACTGGAGCTGCTTTCACCCGGTTCCTGGTGAACACGCCTGCGGCGGCACAGGGGGTTTTCGAAAAGGCAATTCCCGTATCCAGCCGATCATTACCCTTGCGGCGTATGTCTGCCGAAACTCCATTGGCAAAGAATCCTTTGGGATCCGTTACACCGGCGGTGTTGGGGGTGAACGTAATTTCGTGTGACATAATATTGTTCAGTTGGAAATTTTCTTTCCACAGAATTTAAGCTCCTGCACCGGGTCTTCTCTGTGGATGGTGTGGTTAATTATCTAATTTTAAAAGAGACCTGTTGTCTCCTCCCACCCTTGCCAGAGATTAAGGATCTGGATGGCTTGGCCACTAGCGCCTTTGACGAGGTTGTCCTCGGCAGAAGTTATAACGAAGTTTCCGGTCCGATCGTCTTTGACTGCAGAGATGTCGACACGATTTGTTCCCACCACATATTTCGTATCGGGCCGCGTATCGCTAGGAAGGATACAAACGAAAGGCTTGTTCGCGTAAACCTTATCCCACTCTTCGTAGAGCTGCTCGATAGTATTGCCGTTGGAGGGAACCGTTATCGTGGTCGCAATGCCCCGGTTCATCGGAGCGAGGTGCGGGTTGAATTGGATGATGACTTTTTCACCCGCCGCGACGCTGAGCTGTTCCTCGATCTCGGAAAGATGCCGGTGCTTGGGTAGGCCGTAAGCTTTCGCGCTTTCGTTCACTTCGCAGAAGGAAAAGGCTTCCTTGCTCTGCTTGCCAGCACCGCTAGCCCCGCTGAAAGAATTAGCCACGATATGCTCTTTGCTTGCGATGCCTGCTTTGACGAGCGGCAGGAGTGGGATCAAAATACTAGTCGGATAACAACCTGGGCAGGCGAAGAGATCCTTTTGCTTCCATGAATCGTCGGATAGCTCCGGCATCACGTACTGAGAGCGGCTGAGCAATTCCACATCAGGATGTGCTGATCCGTAAAACTCTTCGTAGATCGCTGGATCGGAAATCCTGAAGTCCGCACTGAGGTCGATGACCTTCTTTCCGGCATCCACGAGGTGCCGAGCGTATTCTGCAGCGGCACCGTGCGGGAGAGCGAGTACAGCGACATCGATATCTTCCCGAGCTGCCAGTTCTGCGGGATCGGAATTTTCGAAGAGCATGTCGTCGAGAATTCCCCGCATGGCAGGAATGACAGAGCTGACCGGTTGGCCAGCTTTACTCCGCGAGGTGACGGCCTTGAGCGTCACCTTCGGGTGAGCGGCGAGGAGTTTGACTAGGATTTCTCCTCCGTATCCGGAGGCGCCGACGATGGCTGCGTTCATGGGTAGAAAAAGTTGGATAAAGTTCGGCCGTCTAGCGGTAGAGGTCGCTTCCTACGGGAATAGAGAGTGTGAAAAGGCAAAAGTGCCTGAATTTAGAATAGAAGAAGCCCTCATGGCATAAACCAGTGAGGGCTTCCGAAAAATTCTGTTGATAAGCAGATTAACGCTTAGAGAACTGGAACTTCTTACGTGCCCCTGGCTGACCGGCTTTCTTACGTTCCTTCATACGCGGATCACGAGTGAGGAGACCAGCTTGCTTGAGAGGGATACGGAGCTCACCGTCGAGCTTGAGGAGGGCGCGAGCGATACCGAGGGAGATCGCGCCAGCTTGTCCGCTGTCGCCTCCACCTTCAACCTTGGCGATGATGTCGACCTTGTCCTTCAGCTCGGAAGTAGCGAGCGGGGATAGGGCGATACGCTTGAAGTTATCGTGCGAGAAAAAGGCTTCGGTTTCCTTACCGTTCACTACGATCTTGCCGGTGCCTTCCTGAAGGCGAACGCGAGCAACTGCAGTTTTACGACGGCCAGTGCCTAGAAATACGTTTGATTCAACGGACATGTTTTAAGGAGGTTGGAATTAGAGGGATATTGCCTCTGGGTTTTGCGCTTCGTGAGGGTGTGACTCGCCAGCGTATACCTTGAGCTTGGTGAGCATCTTGCGAGCGAGGCGGTTCTTCGGGAGCATACCCTTGACTGCGTGCTTGACCACGAAGTCCGGCTGACGCTCTTGCATCTGCGCTACGCTGAGGCGCTTTTCGCCACCGACGTAACCACTGTAGAACATGTACTGCTTTTGCTCTTCCTTCTTACCAGTGAGGGCGATCTTGTCGGCATTGATAACGACAACGAAGTCCCCAGTGTCCACGTGTGGAGTGTAGGCAGGCTTGTTGCGGCCACGTAGAATGTTTGCGATCTTCACAGACAGACGTCCGAGAACCTGATCCTTGGCGTCGATCACGTACCAGTTGCGTTGTACTGTTTCCTGTTTGGCTAGAAATGTTTTCATCGGATTTCGAGAAAAAGAGCAAAACACCTAGCCTGAGCAGGAGCCTTGTCAATGGTTTACTGAATTAATTTCGCCCTCTCGGCGTGGCTAAAATCGGAGCCCCACGGAAGCGCTTCCGTATAAGTTGCTGTCTGGCACACCGAAGTCGTTGTCGTCGTAGTGGAGTCCGAAGGAGAGCGTGGAGTCGCTACTCAGTTCGATCGGGTAGACAAGGTCGACTCCAAAATAGCGGTAATCCTGATCCCTGTCGGAAAAGCCGACCCTACCTGTGGCTTCGAACGGGAACCCTTGCAAAGGTAGCGCCACCGTAGCTGCTGCCTCTACGAAAAGCTCCTTCGTGTCGAAGTCCTTGTATATATATACTGAAGGCGAGACAGTGCCCAGCTCCCCATAGATTCCCAAATAAGCCTCATTCGAGCTTTCCCCGACGGAGTACTTGTAGTGTGTTCCGCCAAAATCCATGGCCCACTTGTCCGCGATCGCAAATCCGTAGCCCGCGTAGAAATTGATCTCCTCCCTAAAGAAGTTGGGACTGCCCTTCTTCTCCAAAGGCAAAGCCGCCCAAGCGCCCAAGTAGAAGTCGTTTTGGGAGAACTCAATCGTCGGGAACCAAGTAAGGTCGGCCGTCTTAATGCCACGATCAAGATAGGCGCTCTGCACGGTGGTATCCACAGAGATCTCCGAAGCCCGCCCAGAGGTAGCGATAAAAACTGCGCCCCAGAAATAGAGCTTCGAAAGATGGTGGTTGAGTTTCATAGTGCTCGAACTGAAAAAGAATCTAAACGCGAGGGCCTCGTATGGCCCAGAATGAATTTCATTAAACGTGACTTTGATTAATCAAAGTCAATAAAAAGAACCATCAAAGTTTAGAATGCCTGTCTCAATCCCAATTTCAATAGAGCGCCTTACCGTCGCCGCCCTCATCGCCGCCGCCGGGATCGGCCTCGGCGCCTTTGGAGCCCACGGCCTGGAACCCCAACTGGTCGCCAACGACAGCGTCGACACCTGGGACACCGCCGTGCTCTACCATCTCGCCCACGCCGTGGCTCTATTCGTGCTCGCTGTCAACGCCGACAAGGTCGCTAGCAAATGGGCTTTTCGCCTCTGGGTAGCCGGTATCTTGCTCTTTTCCGGATCTCTCTATGCTCTCGCCCTCACAAAATGGAGCCTCCTCGGCCCAGTCACCCCTCTCGGGGGCGTCGCCTTCATCGCCGGCTGGATCAGCGTCATCTTCGAAAATAGAAAGTAGATCTTCGTTGGAGCGTGCTCGAACTGATCCCGATACCTTCCTTTACCCATGCGACCCGTCCGCCAACCACTCGACATCGACATCCCCGCTCCTCTTAAGCAGGCCCTGCTCGCTCTCGAAGCCGCGGGCGGGACCTGCCGCATCGTAGGCGGATCCGTGCGCGACGCCCTACTCGGAATCCAGCCCAAGGATTTTGACGTGGAAGTCTACGGACTCGATCTAGACGCAATCGCTAACACCCTTTCCAAACTCGGCCGCACCGACCTCGTCGGCAAAGCCTTCGCGGTGGTCAAACTCTGGACCCAAGGTGATGAGTACGACTTTGCCATCCCGCGTCGAGAATCCAAGAGCGGTACCGGCCATCGGGGGTTCGTCATCGAAGCCGACGCCCATCTCAGCGAAGTGGAAGCTCTCAAGCGACGCGACTTCACTATCAACGCCCTCCTCTACGACCACGCCAAAGGCGAAGTCATCGATTACTTCGGCGGACTCCAGGATCTCGATACACGCACGCTTCGTCACGTCAGTCCCGCCTTCAAGGAAGACCCGCTACGCGTGCTGAGGGCCATGCAGTTCGCTGGCCGGTTCCAAATGGTGCTGCACGACGAAACCGCAGCCATGTGCCACGATATCGGCCACGAGTTCTGGACTCTCGCCAAAGAGCGAATCTGGATCGAATGGCAAAAATGGGCTGGGCGCTCTACTTCCCTCTCCCACGGCATGCGGGCTCTGGAGAAGAGTGGCTGGATTCGCTACTTTCCGCAGCTCAATGCTCTGCTGAACCTGCCCCAGGATCCCGAGTGGCATCCTGAAGGTAATGCATGGACCCACACCCTCTGTTGCCTCGACGCACTCCAAAGCCAGACCGACTGGCTCAGCCTTCCGGAGAGCGAACGCGGCGTTCTCGCCTTCGGAACCCTTTGCCACGACCTCGGCAAGGCCCGCTGCACTCGGTGGGCGGAAAAACGAGGCGCCATGCATTGGATAAGTCCCGGCCACGATGCCCAAAGTATCTGGCTAGCAGAGCAATTCTTCAATGCAATGCGGGCACCGCACGAGATACGCGACAAGGTAATGGGGCTTGTCGGTAATCACCACTTTTTGAATACAGTTCCTGAATGTGGCCATAGCGACGCATCCTTGCGTCGCCTCGCCAAACGCCTCACTCCAGCCAGCACCTATGAACTCGTCTACGTCATGGTCGCCGACCATCGCGGCCGCCCACCTCTCCTCTCCGAAGCTCAGGATCAGCGGATTGCGGAGTTTAGGAGACGTATCCAAGAACTGGATCTAGAGAGTCATGCACCAAAACCAATCCTCCTCGGTCGCCACCTCATCGAGCGAGGTATGAAGCCCAGCCCTGATTTCAAATCCATTCTCGACCGTGCCTATGAGGCCCAATTGGATGGAGCCTTTAGCGACTCTCCCACCGCCCTGAAATGGCTCGATGAAAATTGGATCAGCCTTAGTAGCTAACTCCCAGAGCTTCCACTTCGATCAAAGCCCCCGCAGGCAGCTCCTCAATTGGAAAGGCCGAGCGTACCGGCTTGTCCGGATTCAGCTTTGAGTGGTCGAAGAAACGACGATAGGCCTTGTTCCAATTTCCAAACTCAGTGGGGAAGCTGTCCTGAATGTTCAAATACGCACGTAACTGCACCACGTTCGGATAATCCAAGCCGGCTTCCGCCATTCGCGATTCCAGCGTTAAGAGCGACTGCATTGCTTGCCCGTAGATTCCGGTTGCGTTCCGATCGATCACCCCAGCGAACCAAGTTAGCTTGGCATCACGAGCAACGGCAACTGAACTGCTGAGAAACGAAGTCTCAGATCCCTCGCGCCAAGCAGGTCCGGCCAAACCTGTCTCCCCTCCCATCTCGCTCGGAACAAACGGTCCCATGGCATCGGGGAACACTGCATAGAACTCGATCTCCACAATCCGACCCGTGGACGAAAATCCGGGAGCCGAAAATACACTCACTGGAGGAGCCCCAGCGGAAGACGTTTCCCAGAAAGTTTCCCAGCCCACTTCAAACCCTGCAAAATCCGTCGCCAACTCGCCGTCCTCATTCGCTGCTGGACTTAACATCGCCCGCACAAAAACCAGATCGGAACGGCCGAGTCCCCAACGTCTGAGCACCGCGTCCAGCTTCGACAACACCGACTCCGATTGCTGTTCCATGGAACCAAATCCGCTTCCCTCTCCGGGCAAACTATCAGCCAACACTCCCGAAGTGATCAAAAGGCTGGAGTAAGGACGCGTCGCACGCAACGAGAGCGGGGTTTCACTTGAAGCGTAGATTCGATCGTTCGCCCACGAGGGCATCATCGCATCGAGCACCTCTGGTGCAGCCGCTAATATGACATCCAACGCTACCGTCGCGTCGCCAGGCAAATGCGTCACCCCGATCGAGGTTCGCGTGGGAGCTAGCTCGTTGTCGGCAAAGGCTTTGCTGAATGCTCCCGACCATTTACCCATCGCATCTCCCATGTCCTCACCTTTTTGGGATAGCAAATACCCACGCACATTGACGACTGACTTCAAAGATAGCCCGGCCAACTCCAAGTCGTTTTTAAGATCCGCAAACGCATCGCTGGCAGCCTCGCCAACATCCTCGTTCGATCCACTGTAAGATTTCGTGAATACGAGCGAAGCCATCGGGTCCACAGTAGCGGCCGAGCTGTAGGCCGCCCCTTCCAAGGGCGTAATCTTGAACACCTCCTTCGCCCATAACGTTACAGAAAGTGAGAAAACAAGGGTAAGCAGGAGCAATTTACGCATAGCGGACGTCATAGCAGGGAGGGTGCCAGCAGTGGCGCACGCTCTGCTATTCGCCGGTCAAGATGTCTAGTAACTTTAAACGCAGGGAATTCCTGCGCCTCGCCGGCTTGAGCCTCGGCCTCGGCATGAGCAGATCCCTCGTGCGAGGTGCAGACGATTCGGAGGTCCATAGTGTCCCCCGCGAGCACATCGGATATCCGCAGTTCGGCAAGCTCCCGCTGGTCCGAGCCTCCCAGGACCGTATCGTCAAAGAGACGGTCGGCCTCCGCCCCTTCCGCGATAGCGGCCCCAACCTCGGCCACGAACGCATCGGCGACAAAAGCGTTTTCCACAACTACGGCCACGGCGGCTCCGGTTGGTCGCTCTCTTGGGGGACCAGCGCCCAAGTCACCACAGAAGCCCTCACCTCGGGAGCTCAACAGTTCGCTGTGATCGGTTGCGGCGCCATCGGCTTGACCTCTGCCATTCTCCTGCAACGAGCAGGCAAGATTGTCACCATTTACTGCAAAGAGCGCCATCCCAACATTACCTCCAGCGTGGCCACCGGAGTGTGGTCCCCCGACTCCCGAATATGCCTGAAGGACCATGCCACCGATGCCTTTGCTGCTTGGTGGAACACCACGTGTCGTACCTCGTTCAAACTCTACCAAAGCTTTCTCGGGCTCCCTGGCTCGCCGATCGAATGGGTCGACTCCTACGCAGTCTCCAATCAGCCTTGGGACGCGGAAAGACCTAAAGACCCCAACGACACCCAGCCCGAGTACGGCCACTTTCGAGATTACGTGCAAGACCTCACCCCTCGCTTCGTCGATCTCGACAAGAGCCAGAATCCGTTCCGCGAGCCGTACGCCCGCAAGGGCTCCCGCATGATCTTCAACATTTCCACCTACCACCAAACCCTTTTGCGCGAATTTACCAGCCTCGGCGGACACCTTGTGCATCGCGATTTCCAAAACCCCGCCCAATTCGCCGAGCTCGCCGAACCCGTCGTCATCAACGCCACCGGGCTCGGCTCCAAAACGCTCTTCGACGACAAGCAAATGCACCCGGTACGCGGACAGCTCACAGTCCTCATTCCGCAACCAGAACTCAACTACAGCTTCTCCAACAACGACGCCTACGTCATCCCTCGACGTGACGGAGTGGTGATCGGCTCCAGCAAAAACGGCATCATCGATTCCACAAATCTTGAAGTGGACCCCGAACAAAGCTTCAACGCCGTCGCCGCCATCGCCCAGTCCATGACGAAATCGAAAATCGCCAAAGCTTAAGTAAGAAGCGATTCACAGAGCCTTGACGCGACGCTCTAAAAACCGCGGCACAAAACCCACCGTAAACGCAGTCCCCGCTAGCGTCACTAGCATGCCAGCCACCACGCGAGGCGTGAGCGTTTCGCCAAGGAACAATGCTCCCCAGAGGATAGCGAACCCGGGCACCATGAAAGTCACCGTCGACGCGTTGGTCGCTCCGGTTCGCCCGATCACGTCGAAGAAGATCACATAAGCCAAAGCCGTGCAAAAAACTCCCAGCGAGACCCCGCAACCCCATTCCAGCAGACTAGGATTGACCTCGGGCCAAAGTGCCAAGCCAAGGGGCAATAAGGCGATCGAGCCGCTCAACATGCTTCCCGCCGAACACACCAAAGCGGAAACATCCGTCAAAAAACGACGCGCGTAATGCACCGACACGCCATAGGAAAACGTAGCCAACAAACCCGCCGCAATAGCCCAACCGGCCCCGCCAGAAGTGAAGCTTAATCTTCCCCACACCAGTATCAAGACTCCCACTACTCCAATAAAAAGTCCGAGGATTTGAATACGTTTAAGTGGGATTCCCAGCCAAACCGCTCCCACAGCTGCCGCGAAGAGCGGAGTCGTCGCATTGATTAGCGAGGTAAAGCCCGCCTCCAGGCTCAGGGTGGCGAACGCGATAAGACAAAATGGAACCGCCGTGCTCAGCAGGCCAGTTACTGCCAGATGCTTAGCGTGCGTTCGCAGCCCTTGGCGAACCTTAGGGCGGAAAAAGAACGGAAGGAAACAGAGCAAAGCCGTGGCGACGCGAACCAACATCAACGGAATCGGGCCGAAACTCGGCGCTGCTACCCGCATGAAGAGGAACGACGCTCCCCAGATCGACGACAGCCCAAAGAGTTTGACGAGGTCAGACAGCTGCATTTTTCGATTTGTTCATCCCGTTTTCCCAAGCAATTATCGCGCGCTTTCGGTCCCCACCCCAACGATAGTTCCCGATTACACCTGTTTCCCGAATCACCCGGTGGCAAGGAATCAGAAAGGCAAGTTCATTACTGCCCACCGCTGTGCCAACCGCTCGACTCGCGCCTGGGTTGCCTATGCCCTCTGCCAAACGCCCATAGCTTATCAAGCATCCACGTGGAATCTGTATCAGGGCCTGCCATACACGCACCTGAAAATCCGTGCCACGAACCAAGGCTTTCAAAGGAGTCGCCACCTGGCGATCCTTCGCGGCTGCGAAAACCGCCTTGGCGAGCCTCACTGCCCGAACATCGTCGCGCAACAGAACCGCCCCTGACCACTCCTCCCGCAAAGCGCGCAGTACCGCAGTCTTCTCGGACGCTTCCACGAAAGACAAATGGCAAATCCCCCGCGGGCTTTCCGCGAGGCACGCTTCACCAAAAGGCGTGTCTGCAAAGCCCACCCGCATCTGCCACCCCGCCCCACCCGACTTGATCTCGCCCGGGGTTGCTCCTTCCAGCTTCACGCAAAGATCATGCAAACGTCCCGGACCCGATAAACCTACCTCCAGCGAGGTATCCAAGACACTCCTACCCGCCTTCAAGAGCTCACGCGCCTTGGCAGCAGTCAGACACTGCAAAAAGTCCTTGGGCGTGATGGAGGCCCAATTCGCAAAGAGCCGATGCAAGTGGTGCGGGCTAAGCTCCATAAAGTCCGCCAGTTCCTGCAAGCTCGGTTGCTCCCCTTGATTTTGGTCAAGATAGCGGATCAGCTTGGCAATTCGTTGGTAGTCGGACATCGGAAAAACAATAGAGCCAAACACCTCTAGCGCCCACCCGATTCTTGCGGCCAAATGCGGGAGCGTGATTCCCACGCCGTAGCCTCCTGTCTCCTCTCAGTAAACCAGAAAGCAAATTCGTTGTAACCAAAGGGCCTTCCGCGGGAACCCCTTCCCACATTGACTCGACAAATCCAAGCTCCTCGCGTGAAAAGGCTGGGTCTCCCACCACGGCCCACTCATCCATGAAACCCGCTTCGAACTCCACCGCCAGCGAAAAACCAGAGCCTTCCAGCACCGCGCCCACCCTCGTCATCGGACTGGTCATGTTCGTCATGGGCGGCTGCGGCATGGCGTACGAATACACGCTCAGCAAGCTGGCCTCCGACATCCTAGGCAACAGCGTTCAGCAGTGGGCTATTGTCATCGCGGTGATGCTATTCTGCATGGGACTCGGTGCCGAGATCCAACGCTATATCTCTGACGAGAAGGTCGTCGACGTGCTCGCCTACAGCCAAATCGCCCTCGCGGTCTTAGGCGGTTTCGGGCCGCTCGCCATGTTGCACATCTTCAGCGCTCTACCTTCCCACTTCATTCTCACCCAATACGCCCTCGTCAGCGCCATCGGAATCCTCGTTGGCTTCGAAATCCCCTTGCTGACCCGCATCAATGAGCAGTTCTCCGACGACGTTCGCAGCAATCTCGCTCGTATCCTCAAGATGGACTACATCGGAGCCCTCATCGGAGCCTTGGTTTGGGTCTTTCTGCTTTTCCGCTACTTTTCCATGGTGCAGACGAGCCTCCTTCTCGCCCTCACCACCCTGCTCTCCGCCCTGCTCTTCATCCTCACTTTCCGAAAACGTTCGGGCAACAGTGGTCGCGTTTACGCAGCTGCCGGTATCGTCGCTGTTCTCATCGGGTTAGGCTTCGCTTTCGAAAAAGATTGGACCGAATCCGCCGAGCAACGCCTCTACCGCGACCGTATCATCTTTTCGGAGACGAGCAAATACCAGCATGTCGTCCTCACCGAAAGTAGAGACGGATCCGTTTCCTGCTACATCAACGGCCATCTGCAGTTCGACGGACGCGACGAGCATATCTATCACGAAATGCTGGTACACCCCGCCATGTCCATCGCCCCGCGCCGCGATCGCGTGCTGATCCTAGGTGGCGGCGACGGACTTGCCCTGCGCGAGGTCCTGAAATACGATGACGTACAATCCGTCACTCTCGTCGACCTCGACCCGGTCATGACTGAGCTCGCTACGAATAACGAGCACTTCACTCGCCTCAACAAAGGCAGCTTGCGAGACGCTCGGGTAAAGACCGTCGAGAACCTCGCTCTCGAAAACACCGCCGCCCTGCTCGAGATCGAAGTCTCCGGACGCGGAGCTCTCGGCCAGCCCGTCGAGCAGAACCTCCCGCCGGTCACCGTTCTCAATCTCGACGCCGCGGCCTTCGTGGCCCAAGCACCTGGGCGTTACGACGTCGTCATCATCGACTTCCCGGACCCGAATTCCGTCGAGCTCGCCAAGCTCTACAGCCAACACTTTTACGGATTCCTCCGCAGCAAGCTCAGCGCGGACGGCATCTTCGTGCAGCAGTCCACCTCGCCCTACCATGCCAAGGAAGCCTTTCTTTGTATCGGCAGAACGATTACATCCGCAGGGTTGGCGGCAGTGCCCTACCACGAAAATGTTCCCTCCTTCGGGGAATGGGGTTGGTGGATCGGCGGAAGCGATACGATCCAAGGCGAAGCCAAGCTACGCGATTCCCTAGCAAAGATACCCGACTTGACTGCAGAGACTCGCTATCTTACACCCGAGATCGTCCGAGCCTCCCTGCAATTCGGAAAGTCCCAACTCGAAACCCAGCAAACCGAGATCAGCACGATCACCCACCCGCGCATCTACAACTATTATCTAGAAGCATGGAAACGCACCCGCGGCATACTCTGAAGTCCGCCGCTGAGCACAGCGCCTTTGTTCACTCTTTAACCGCACACGTCTCATGAACTCACTGTTACAATTCGGCCTGGGCGCATTCGTCCTCCTCGTACTCTTTTCCTCATTCAGAAGCTGCTCTTCTTCATCCCGTTACGGCGACACGTACAACGTCTCCGTTCAACAGGTCTCCGGCGGCGACGCCGCCAGCGGACTCGACCTACAAGCCGTGGGCGCCCTCGTCAAGCAAGCCGAGACCGGCGAGGAATTCGAGCGTTTGCTCAACACCCCAAGCGTCGGCGTCAACAACCTCGACCTCGACGAAGACGGATCCGTAGACTACATCAAGGTCACCGAATACGGATCCGGAAACGTCAAAGGCTTCTCACTCACGGTCGATCTCGCCAGCGACCAGACCCAAGAAGTTGCCACCATAGAAATCGAGAAAACCGCGGACGGCCGCGCCAACGTGCAAACTCACGGCAACCGCAACATCTACGGAGCCAACCACTACTACCACAACAGCTTCGGCATCACCGACATGCTGCTGCTCGGCTGGCTCTTCAACAGCAACCGCCCCTACTACAGCTCCCCTTGGGGTTACAATTCCTACCCTGGATACTACGGCCGCTACTCGCCCAGCAGCTACGACAACTATCGCCAGCGCACGCGAAACGTGACGAACAGCGCGAACTGGAGCGCCTCCAACAACCCCACCGTCAACGCCACCGCCACCTCTCCAAACGCTGGAAAGACCGCGGCCAATATCAAGGCCCCGCTCAAGAGCCCCACCAATTCCCAAAAGAGCTTCCAAGCTCGCAACCCTTCCAAAACGGTCCGCAGCGGAGGCTTCGGTCGAACCAGCACCAGCAGCACCTCGCCCAGTCTGAGAAAAACCACCACTTCCAGCTACCGCGGCGGAGGCAAGTAGAACCCCTTTCGGAAACAGAAAAATGGATACCACCACACTTAGCTCCTTTTTCGGGACCGAAGACGCTGTCTCGCTCCTCGACCCATCCGCTGTCGTATTTCTGGCAGTATCGATCCTGATTCTCTGGATCGGTAAGCTCGTCAACGACTTCTGCACCCCGTATCAGCTCGCCCACGAACTGACCAGCAAGGACAACAAGGCGATCGCCGTATCCTTTTCTGGATACATGCTCGCTATTACTGTTATTCTTTGGGGCGTGCTACGTCAGGACATTCCGGTAGAAGAACTAGCGAACGTCGACCCCGGCAAGCAGCTCTTCCTACGCGACCTAGGCGGCACCCTGCTCTGGTCGCTCTTCGGCATCCTGCTCTTGCAAGTCGCACGCGTCATCAACGACAAAATCCTGCTGAGCCGCTTCAGTAACGTGAAGGAACTCGTGGAGGATCAAAACATCGGTACCGGAGCCGTGCAGGCAGGCGCCTACGTCGGATCCGCCTTCATCATCCAAGCAGCCACCTTCGGTGAAAGCTCCGGCAGCCTCGTGCGAGACATCCTCGTCACTCTTGCCTATTTCTTCGTATCTCAGCTGGCGTTCATCCTCTTCGCGATGGTCTACCAAAAGCTCAGCGCCTATGACCTTCACAACGAAATCGAGCGCGACAACGCAGCGGCCGGCGTCGGCTTTGGCATCACACTGTCAGCTGTCGGCATTCTTCTCTCTAGCTATATCGTATCCAGCAGTTCCATACTCGGGCTCGCACTTTGGTTCGTCATCTGTGTCTTCTTGCTATCGGTCAGCCGTTTCGCGATCGACCGCGTCATCCTGCCCGGCTCGCCACTCGACGAAGAAATCTCCAAGGATCGCAACTGGGGAGCTGCCCTCATCGAAGGCGCCGCCGCCATCGGTCTGGCTCTCATTCTCACCACCCTTTTCCACTCATAGATTCAACCAGTAGCGAACGTCGCGAGGCTTTCGATAGACCTAAATGCCACCAGATTCCAACTACACCGTTAGCGATCTGCAAAAACAGCAATTCGCGGGCATCTACCTGCTGGAGTACATGATCAACGCTCCCAAGGTCTTCCAGCTATTGCTGGAGGACGGAGAAGAAGACCTCGAGTCCATCCTCGAGTGGCTGCTGGTGCGCGACCTGGTCGAGATCAAGGATGAGGAACGCTACGCTCCCACACAAAAAGGACGCAAAGCGCTTGAGCACTTCATGGCTCGCTACTCGGACTTCCTCAGCTTCTTCGACGTTTTTTGCGCCGTCGACTTGGGCGGAGGCGAATTCGCATTCGCCAGCTACTACGATTTCGAGGATCCGGAACAGTGGAGAACCTTCCTCGCTGACGATCGCTGGGAAGACCTCCGCATCGCGGTCGCCGCCTACAAAGGTATCGATCCCGTGGAGATCGTCTTCATGAGCTTCCTCAACGAAGGGCGCTTCGGACGCAGCGAGACCGGTTGGGAGTTTGACCTTCTCCTTGGTAGCGTCTGGGACGAGATCCTTAACATCTGCAACAGCGCCCTACACGCTGAGCAACTCGGCTACGAAGACGATCAAGGCGCAGTGCCTGGCGAAGCCGTCCTGCGAGACGTCATCGATCAAGGCCTCAATCTCATCGAGCAACTCCACCATCACGGCCAACCTTATTCAGATCAGATCGCCCACGCGGTCAGTGACGGACCCAGCGCCTCTACAGTCGAATCCGTCGAGCTTCTCAAGAAACGCTCCAACGACTTCGACAATTCCCCCACTCCTCCTAAGCGCTGGCAAGACGACTGGGACCTGTAGCTTCACTACCAGTCGCCTCGATAGATGTTCCTCCAACTAGTCAGAAAATTCATCGCTAGAAGCAGCGAGACCAGCATACGGCTTTGGAAGATCGTGCTCGTTGCGTCTGGGTTGAACCTGCTGTTTGGAGTCGGATTCTATTTCGCGGAACGCAACCACCAGATCGGCCTCACTTTCATCGACTCCATATGGTGGGCCATGGTCACCATGACCACCGTCGGCTACGGTGACTACTTTCCACAAACCTTCGCTGGACGCTTCCTTATTGCGTACCCCTGCTTCATGGTCGGCATCGGCCTGCTCGGGTACTTGCTCGCATCTGTAACCGAAACCGTGCTCCAGCGTGTCTCACTCAAGCGAAAAGGCGCCATGAAACTATCGCAAAAAAATCACATTATCATCTGCAACTACCCGAGTCTCGACAAGGTCCTGCAGATCCTCGACGAACTACAGGCCAACCCTAACTACGCGGACAAGAAGGTCGCGCTCGTCACCAACGACCTCGATGAGCTCCCCTCCGTCCTCGCCAAGCGCGGCGTGTTCTTCGTCAAAGGACTGCCCACTTCCGAAGAGACCCTCTATCAAGCGAACGTCACAGAGTGCGATGGCGTCTTCGTGCTCGCCGCCGTGACCGGCGATCCCAACTCCGACTCCCAAACCTATGCCATCGGCTCCATCATCGAGCTCATCGAACGCGACACCAAGTCCCCGATCAAAACAGTGGTAGAACTCGTCAGCTCGCGAAACCTCCGAATGATGGAGAGAGCCGAAACCGATGGCATCATTCTCGCCGACGGCGTAAACGAGCGCATGATCGTGCAGGAGTTCTTCTATCCGGGGATCCACAAGACCATCGACCAGCTGATCACCTCGCGCGAAGGCAGCCAGTTCTACCTGCACGAAACGAGCCTGCAAGGGCAACGCTTCATCGATGTGCAAATCGCCACCCTACAGCACCCCGTAGACATGCAGCTCGTCGGCATAATCAAAGCTGACCGCCATATCCTCAATCCTCCCAAGGACACTCTCATCGAAGTCGGAGACCGCCTGATCATCCTCGCCAATAAGGCCGAGGACTTCCTCTCCGTCGAAAAAGACATTCAAGCCAAACAACCCGCCTAAACCTCCAAAACGTTCGCGTTCATTCGCGGCCCCTAGCGGTTAAGAACCTAAGCAGAACCCAACCACCCATTTTATGAATAACCTAATAATCAAAATCGAAAAATCCGAGGAATTCACACGCTTCCTCATGTCCCACGATTTCGACGTCGAGGACCTCGGAAAAAACGTCTACCGTGTTACCCGAGCCGAGGAGCTCCCCGTCTTCATACAGCTCGGCGAAGAAGTCATCTACTTCGAGGTCGACCTCGGAAACGTGCACGCCTTCGGTGACGCGTCCCTCCATTTCAAGCTGCTCGACCTCAACACCGAAATTCTCCCCGTCAGCTTTGGCATCAACAATACCAACCCCGAGGACCCGCGCCTCGTGCTCGTGGAAAGCCGCGAAACGGGCAGCCTCAACGACCACGAAATCCTCAGCGTATTCGACGCGCTCGAACTCGCCGTCGACCGCGCCGAAGAACTTCTCTCGCCCGACGCCGCTAAAGCCTAACCTCAGCCCCCTTTCGCAAAATGAGCATTTTCTCACGTATCTTCAAAGTCGGCCAAGCCGCCGCCAACAAAGCCGTCGACAAGATGGAAAAGCCCGAGCTCATGCTCGAGCAAGCCATCCGCGACAAGGACAAGCAGATCATGGAGGCCAAAAAGTCCGTGCAAAGCTGCATCGCAACCGAGCGCCAAACCAAAGCCATGCTGGAAAAGGAAAAGGCCGAAAAGCTCTCCTGGGAACAGAAGGCCGAGCTCGCGCTCAAGGCAGGCAAGGAAGACCTCGCGGTGCGCGCCCTTCAGCGCGCCACCGAGCACGAGCAAAAGCTTGGCACCCTTGAAACCCAGTGGCAGTCCCAGCGGGCCGCCGTCGACGAGCTCAAGAAAGAGATCATCACGATGGGCGACGAACTGGCCGAGTTTAAGCGTAACAAGGACTTCATCATCGCCCAGAGCAAAGCCGCCCAGGTCAAGAAGGACATCTACGAAGCCAAGGCCCGCATCTCCAACAACAACAAAGCCGACGACCTCATGGCCCGTATGAAGGCTAAAGCCGAACGCCAGTCCCACGAAGCCGATGCCGCCAAAGAGCTTGCCGAAGTTTCCGGCGGGAGCGGCGACGCGCTCGAAAAGGAATTCGAAGGCATGGGAGCCAGCGGTTCCACCTCACCCGCGGTCAACGACAAGCTCGCCGCCCTAAAGGCCAAGCTCGGCAACGCCTAGTGCTTCCCACTCCACAATCTACTTCAGGATCGGTGCCCAATCCCGCCAAGGAGCTGGGCACCCATATCCTTTTGGAGCTGAACGACTGCCCTCAGGAGCTACTGCTTGAAAAAGAAACCTTGGAGGCCGCCCTCGTCGAGTCGGCCGATGAGGCTGGAGCTACCGTGGTCAAACCCGTCTTCCACCAATTCAGTCCACACGGCCTTTCCGGTGTTGTCGTCATCGCCGAGAGCCACATCGCAGTGCACACCTGGCCAGAACACGGATACGCCGCCATCGATATCTTCACCTGCGGCGACCCCATAATTGCATCACGGATACAGTCAGAAATCGAGCGCCGATTCTCGCCCGCTCGAACGAGTGCACAAACCATCACCCGCGGCCCTAGCGTTTAGAACTCCTAAAGTAGGAGCGTGCTTGTCATGCGAAGAGAATGCTCAATCGCGTGACGAGCACGCTCCCACATCAATTAGACTCACCACATGCAGGATCCCCGCATCGCCGCTCGCATCTGCCTTCAAGATTTCTCCGAACTCAAGCAAAGGCTCGTCAAACGCTACGCTTGCTCCGACTTCGAGATCGACTTCGAGCTTCGCTTCGCCCTCTTCATCACCGCTTTAATCGATGGCGACCAAGTTGCCGCAGAACGCGCATTCATCGAGGGGGCCACGCAAACCCTTGGCTGGTCCGAAATGTACGAGAGCCTGCTCCGATCCCGTATCGATAATCTCCCTACTTACGACCTCGCCCAACTTCGTATTGCCCGTGAGCGACCCGAGCTCGGCGAGACCGTCGCCACCGCAGCCTTCGCCCTGGCTCTCGCCGATGGTGCCCTCACCCCTGACGAGCAGGTCTTCCTTACCAATCTCTGCGACACGCTGTTCGGCCAAAATTCCCAAGCCGCCACCAAAGCCGAAAGCCAAGCGCGCGCCCTTTTCGACAGCCCCGGCCCCGAGCTCTTCTCACCACCCAAAACCCGAAACCCGGAACCGGATACCCAAGAGACCTCAACCACCCTCGAAGAAGAACTAGCCAAGCTCGACAAGCTCATCGGACTCAAAGCCGTCAAAGACGAAATCCAAAAGCTCGCCCGCTTCCTCGAGATCCAAAAGCAGCGCCAAGGCCACCAGCTCAAGACTGCCCCTCTCTCTCTTCACCTCGTCTTCTCCGGAAATCCCGGCACCGGAAAAACAACCGTCGCCCGCATACTGGCACGCATTTACCAAAAGCTCGGCGTCCTCAAAAAAGGCCACCTCATAGAAACCGATCGCATGGGCCTCGTAGGCCAATACGTCGGTCACACCGCTAGGAAAACCTCCGAGGTCATAGACAGCGCCCTCGACGGAATCCTATTCATTGACGAAGCCTACAGCCTGCTCAGCGGTGGTGAAAACGACTTCGGTGGCGAAGCGATCGATACACTCGTCAAACGCATGGAAGACGAGCGCGACCGCCTCATCGTCATCGTCGCCGGCTACCCAGCAGACATGGAGTCCTTTATCCAGACCAACCCAGGTCTTCGTTCCCGTTTCAGCAAAACCATCCATTTCGCCGACTACGAAAGCGAAGAACTCGAAAAGATCTTCGAAATCTTCTGCAAGAGCAACGAGTACGAGCTCGCAAAAGACGCCCGCAAAAAACTGCATCAAGTTTTCGAATACGAATTGAAGAAACCCAAGGTAGATTTCGGCAACGGTCGCTACGTCCGAAACCTCTTCGAGCAAGTCATCCGCAACCAAGCCCTCCGTCTTAGCCAGCACAAAAGAGAGCTGGGCAAAAAGGAGTTAATGACAATCACAGAAGAGGACATTCTCCTACCCAAGAAGTGAGCGCTTTCAGAGAAACGACGGCGTCCACGGTGTTCGAAATAAGGAGACAGCCTCTCTTTAAGAAAACTCTTCACTAAGCCTTCATAAGCGAAGCCGCAGCTACTTAGACTTCCGCAATTTCTGATAGCGAAAGCCCAAAAAGGGTGCAGCTTTCGTGAAGGTGGTACTACGAGCAGCTGTAATGTCAGCATCTATTTGCTCAGAGCGTTCCTCTGCTTCTATTTTCTCACGGTTTAGAGTAAGTATGTATTGAAAATCAGCTCCATCATCATCCTTTTGGCTCCCAAGAGGGTCCAGATAATTCTCGTTCAAAATCTCCCCTAGGTAGATCGCATCGACGTTATAACGCACAACGCCATACGGACCACCAGTTAAGAGTAAGAGGCTTTAAAGGTGAATTCTCAAGCTGCTCAAGGCATCGGACGCAATAGGCAAAGCGATCCATCCGACCCAAACTTATTCTGCGTCCCGAAGTCAGCCACATATATTATCCCCGTTTCAGGATCCATGGTGATATCAAGAGGACCATTGAACTGTAGCTTGTCTTCCCTGCCCCGCAGCTTCTCCACAGCATTGGGAAGCCCAGTGGCATCCAGCGGCATCACAGCTATGTCACCCGCCGAGTAAAAGCAGCAGATCAAGGCATGACTCAAAGGATGCGACTCGCTCGGCAGGTATTCAATCATGCCATTCGGACTCGTACCCCCGTATTTCCATATCGGATACATAAGCTCCGGGGCAAATCCCGGCTCAGGATAAGTCCCGACCGGGTAGTCCGAAATCTCAAAGGGATCTTCACTCTCGGTAGGGTTGCCTCCTCCTAAAACGTACTGCCCTCGCATGGGATTCGGAAATCCATAGTGGCGCCCCTCTCGTAACAACAAAAGGCTTTCCTGATCTGGTGTCGTTTGCTCGATCAGCAAATTTTGGTCTCCCGCGATGTCAGGATCGTCCGGTACCCCATCCGCAGGTCCGCGGCGATCGTTCAAATTGACAGCTGTATAGAGGTTTCCATTACTGTGTGACACGATCTCCAAAGCGTTACGTACGCCAGTAGCAAATATTTGCAAAGTCCCCACGTCGTTGATCGGATCGTATCCCCTTAGTGGATGCACATCCAGCGGTGAATTGATATTCCTATAGTCTATCTTAACGATACAGGCCGATAACCTTTGTTCAGGAATTCCCCAATTCGGCGGGCCGCCACTGCTGGAGGTAGACCCTATCGACTGATAAAGATATCCATCGCGAAATACGAGGCCGTTAGGCTGGTGAGGCAAGGTCTCAAACCCACCTTGCTTTTCCCGTCCATGCGGCAACCCCTTTACGACGATCTCCTCCACAATCTCTTCGCCTAAAGTCAATCTAGCGATCGTACCCGTGAAAAACCTACGCTCTTCTTCGTAGTTCGTTCTCTCCCCGTAGCTCACCCAGACGATTAGATTGTCGGCGGTCGCCTCGGGATCCCATTCGAGGTCTATGTATTGGCGACTCTCGCTACGGTCGGAGAGAAGCGTCGTTCTTTTTTCCGGACGACCTCGGTCGTCGATCTCCCAACGGACCAAATTTCCAAAAGCATCTGCCGCGTACAAACGTCGATCCGGTCCGAAGGACACCGTTGTCATCGAGCGATTTCGATCGAACGTCTCTTTCGAGAACATTAATCCCCTCTGCGTTTCCGAAATTCCCTCGCCCGTCCGGAAGCTTACATTAAATGGAGAAAACGCATGATCCCCTTTCGCTTTTAAACGCTGGTCTCCTATCAACTCGTAGCGACTAAACGGACTGAGGTAGCGTTCGGGTACCAGAGTTATCGACGCGTTCGTCAAATCCGTCGCAGGACGAATCTCGACCTTTACCCGCCCTCCACTATCGTCAACTCGGAAGAGCTCAATACTGGTTAAAGTGTCAGCTTCCACAGGTTCACTAAAGCGAAGCTGAACAGCTATCGAAACCGGCATCGAATCAGACCCGTCGGCCGGATAACTTTCTGAGAGTTCAAATGGCTCAGCCGATAGCGACGAATCCGGTCGATGGGCCAAAAGAAGTGAGGCCAAGACAACCAGCAACAAACGAATCGAGGCATTAGGTGTGGGGAGAACCATAATCCCATAGACCAGCTACCTATTTAGCGGACAAGCATTTATTCTTACGAGGATCACATTCTTAACGAGATCAGTAAAATCAATGGATTTATATTGTTATAGATTTACTTCAATATAATCCCGAAATCGACTGATACCATTACCATTATACAAATGGTTGAATCGAAAACGACTCTATCGATATAAGCCTTGCAATGGAAAAAAAGCTATCACCCACTACTCGACGCCACTTCATTCGATCCTCAGCGTTGTTGGCTGGAGCTTCAGGTTTAATCACCCCTCCACTGCTCTCTGCACCCCAGGCGCACTCTCAGGAAAACGCCGGTGAAACCAGTGGCGTTGGGCTCGCTGTCGCCACAATTTGCACCGATGGATTTGCTAACCTTCATCATAAACCTGCCTTTCGAATCATTCCCAAAACCGGTATTCAAGCTGTTGAATTTAACCTGTGGTATCCAGAACTTCTAGCTCCCTCCTATATCGATAGTATCGCCTCGCGATGCGAAAAAACCGGATTGGTGCCTGCTAGTATCCAAGGTACATCGTTCGGGGGAGAAGGCCACTCTGCTGTTATGAATGACGTCGCCCACAAGCTTTGCCTGATGCAAATTGCCAAACGTCTCGGGTGCCGAAGAGTCAAGTGTACCGGTTCCAGACGCGGAACAAACGGGGGACTCGAACATGTCATAGCAGTTTGTCGGGAGCTCGCGCCGATGGCAGAGGAACTCGATGTCCTTCTCGTTCTGGAGAACCATGTCGGCAATGTTCTCGAAAGAGCCGAGGACTATTCGGAAATCTTCTCGTCCATAGACTCTACGCATGTTGGCATGTGCCTTGACACTGGACACTTCGAAGGAGCCGGAATCTCACTTCCAAGTATCGTAGACCAATTCAGAAACCGTATCCAACATGTGGATCTCAAGGATGCACGAGCCTTCGGTAAGGGTCATGATACCGTCAAATTCGGACAAGGTATAACCCAATTCGATCCCTTTCTCGAGGATCTTATCGAGGGTGGATACACCGGGTATCTTGTAATCGAAATGGCGTGGAAAGAACCACGCGAGCCTCTCACTGAGAACCTCAGGGAAGCTCGCGAACGTTTTGAACGTTTCGTCCAACAGTAGGTTGCCCTCCGAAAAGTCCTATCATCTTTCTTCGCACGACAATCTTAGCGTCAACACGGCGGCTGGAATCGAGCAGCCGTCTCTGACGATTCTGAGGATTTCGGAATAGCTCAGTCGCTGGAGGTTTTGTAATCACAACACTCTGTGTTGCTTGGTGTTCCTATTGTTCGCAACGCACCTTGTAACGAGCGATTTAGATTCGTGCCGCCGACTAGAATGGCGATGGTGACCGCGTACTCTCGTATTCACTATTTTGACACAAAAAGGTATAAAGCGTACACGAGCGTTGCAATACTGCTGAATCAGTTCAAAACTCGTTGAAATAGCTCGGTACGCCCGTCCGTATTCAAGGGATGATACGCTCGATTCGGACGCTACGGTCCATCGAGAATCTTCCAAAAAATGTCAGATCATACGGAGACTCCCAATGTAGAGGAAGCATACCGCCAGTCGCTGGCCTTGCTTTACGAATGCTCAACGCCTCACGGTTTCGTCGCTTCTTCGGTATTTCGGAAGAATTATCACTCGGTTTGGGGAAGAGACGGGTGTATTTGCGCTACGGCGGCTTTTTTGACCGACGACGATAAACTGCTGAAAACTGCGATCGAAACCGTGAAGACGCTGGCCAGCAACCAAGCCCCCAACGGACAGATTCCCTCGTATCTGCAGCTGGACGAAAACAACGAAGTGATCGACATCGTATACGGTGGATTGGGAGAAATCACGACCATCGACGCAAACCTTTGGTTCATGATCGCCTGCCAAACAGCGGTGGACATGCACGGGGACAAGGATTTCATTACAGAATCGACCATGGAGGTGTATCGGAAGGTGATCGAATTCCTCCACTGCATTGATTGTAACTCTTGCGGTCTACTTGAAATACCCGTGGCCGGTGATTGGACGGATATCCTTAATCGCTCCTATCATGTGCTTTATGACGAGACGCTCTGGTACCGAGCTCTCAAGTGCGCCTCTTCCCTCTCGGAAGCAGCAGGTCGGGTCGAGGAAAGTGAAAACTTCGAGCGGTCGGCACAGCGGGTGAAGAAGCGGATTAATGCAGACTTTTGGTGGGAGGACCATGACACGATTCAGCGAGTTTGCCAAAAATACATGATCAAGAATCAACTTGATAAGGACCACAGCTTTCCGTTCTTCCAATCGCATCTCAGGCCTTTCGCCAATACTTGGAGCCATCGCATGGATTCCTTTGCCAATGTGCTCGCAGCCTTGATGGGCATCGCTCCCCACGATCGGATCGACACGATAATCGATACCGTATTCGAAAGACAATTACACAAACCGTTTCCCCTCAGGGTTCTCGACCCACCAATCCAAGAGGGCGATGCCGACGCGGACCAACTCCGCTTGAGCGATGAATCCGCCTGGCACTACCACAACGGCGGAATCTGGCCGCTTGCTGGTGGTTTTTGGGCTCTGCTTCTTAAGCGCGTCGGTCGCGAGAGTGACGCAGAAGAAGCTCTTTCCGATCTAGCAACCGCTCTCAAGGTCAACACCGACGGCAGAGAGAGCTGGGGATTCTACGAGTATTTCCATGGTCGGGAGCATACGCCAGCCGGCACTCCCCGCCTCGCCTGGAACGGAGCTGCCTTCCTGATAGCTTACCAAGGTATCCGACATGACAACATCGCCTGCTTCTCTCGCGGAGCAGACTATTGAATCTTGGTCCTGCTTTGCCGACCGGCTGCAGAAAGGGATTTTTCCGAGTGGGCGATCCCACCCGCACAAAAAAAAGCACGCCGGTTGCTGGGCGTGCTTTGTATTAAAGCGCTATAACAATATTTCTAGAGCTTGCCTTCGATCATCTCCTCGAGCTTGACGATGTCCTTGGCGAAGTTGCGGATGCCTTCGGCTGTCTTTTCTACGGCCATAGCATCTTCGTTAAACATCCAACGGAAGGTATTTTCGTCCATGTCAATTTTCTCGATGTCCTTCTCCTTGGAAGCGCTCTCGCTGAGCTTTTCTTCTACAGGGTCGTTCGATTTGGCGAGCTCTTCGAGAAGGTTTGGAGAGATGGTGAGCAGATCGCAACCGGCGAGCTCAAGGATCTCTCCCTTGTTGCGGAAGCTCGCTCCCATTACTTCGGTCTTGTATCCAAATTTCTTATAGTAGTCGTAGATAGCTTGGACGGAGAGTACACCTGGATCTTCGGCAGCTTCGAACGACTTCCCTTCCTTGGCTTTGTACCAATCCATAATGCGACCAACGAAAGGGGAAATAAGCGTGATGCCGCTCTCTGCGCAATGCACTGCTTGGGCCATGGAAAAGAGAAGCGTAAGGTTACAGTGGATACCTTCTTTTTCGAGTTCAGCCGCCGCATTGATGCCTTCCCAAGTAGAAGCGATCTTGATCAGGATGCGGTCGCGCGAAATTCCCTTTCGCTCGTAGAGCGCGATGATATCCTTAGCCTTGGCGATCGTGCCAGTCGTATCGAAAGAAAGGCGAGCGTCTACTTCGGTAGAGACTCGGCCGGGAACGATATTCAAAATTTCGATACCGAAACGTACGAGAAGCTCGTCGATGATAGCGTCGATGCGGGCACCCTTGGACAGGCTGGAATCGTCCGCTTCCTTGATGGATGCATCCACGATCGCAGCATATTCCTCTTTGCCAGCAGCCTTGAGAATGAGCGTCGGGTTCGTCGTCGCGTCGCGCGGCTCGAACTCCTTCATGGTTTGGAAATCTCCGGTGTCGGCTACGACCACGGTGAACTTCTTTAGTTGTTCGAGTTGGTTTTGAGTTAGTACGTCTGACATAATTGGAATTATTGCGGTTACTGTTTTGTTTTTAAAGGTATTAGGAACAATTAAACGGAAACAGGTCCACCGCAAATGCCCTTGTTTCTTTACCGTTTAGCAACATTGTGCGGCTCAGACGAATTTCATTCATGCTCAAAGAGAACTATTTTAAGACCACGCAGGTCCTGCTCGAACGAGTCTACTTGCAAAACCAAGCTGAGATCGAACGTCTTGCTCCGCTCGTCGCTAAGTCTATCGCCGAAGGGGGCGTTATGCATACCTTCGGGAGTGGACACTCTGAAATCATCGGCCGCGAAATGGTGGGCCGGGCGGGTGGTCTCGTTTGCGTAAGTGCGATCTTGGACATGACCGGCGGCTTCATCGAAAATCTAGAGGGATACGGCCGCGAGCTCGCGGCTCGCTACGATCGCAACCACGGATTGAAGGAAGGCGAGTTTATCATCGTGATATCGAACTCCGGAAAAAATTGTTCGCCCATCGAAATTGCTGAATACGCGAAGGAAAAAGGGCTGAAGGTGATCGCCCTCACATCCGTCGGCATGGCGCAGAAGGTGAAAACCACTCACCCCGGAGGTAAGATGCTGCACGAGATAGCAGACTACGTATTCGACAATTGCGGAAGTTTCGGCGATGCGATCGTGGAACTGCACGAAAAAGGGAAGTTCGCAGGGCCGACCTCCACCATGGCTGGGGCTATGCTCATCAATCTCCTGCAAATGGAAATCCTGGACGAGCTGCAGAAGCTCGGCGTAGACGCCCCCCTCCTACGCAGCCAAAACACGGAGGGCGCCATGGAGGCGAACCGAGACCTCGCCCGCAGCTATAAAGGGAGACTGAGCAAGCCACTTTGACAGCTTACGAATTTCGCATTGCTTCAAATACGTAAACCTCTGCGGGCAGGCGTTATTGAGCATTGCATTTCGAGCCCATTCTGCTGAATCCTACGAGCAAACCATTCGGCAAACTACGACCATGTTTCAGGTAACCTTCAGCGATCAGGCTCTCAAGGAGTTGGAAAAGCTTCCAACCATGAGGCAGCTTAGTGTGATCGACCCCCTCAGCAACTTGACGGAGTACCAGCTCAACCATCCGGAAGAACCCCTTGGCTCCTTCAAGCGCAACGGAAAGACCACTTACCGCCTACGCTCGGGGGAGCATCGAATCTACTTCCAGCGTGAAGGCGGATCCCTCAAGACAATCTGTATCCTGCACAAAAATACTCTCACGGACTTCATCTACCGGACTAAACTCCCCATCACCGAAGAACAACTCGCCGAGCAGAATTCTTCTTTCTGGAAATATCTGGATACCCTTAAACACTAATCCCAAGACCTTTTGGACGAAGAGCCCGAACTCGAACCCAAGGAAATCGTCAAACTCGACGCCTCCCAAGCCTCCAAGATTTACCTGCTCCCCAACCTGTTCACCGCGGGAAATCTTTTCTTTGGCTTCCTTGCCATCAAAAACTGCATCCAAGCGCGCTACGGCATCATGGCCGGCGACGATACCAGCGATCCCAACGCTCTTTATCGCCAAGCTGTGCTTTTTATCCTCGGCGGCATGCTCTGCGATTCCCTCGATGGACGGGTAGCTCGCCTGGGCGGTCGCGAATCCCTCTTCGGCAAGGAGTTCGACTCCATCGCCGACATCGTAACCTTCGGCATGGCACCTGCCCTCATGGTGCTCTTCCTTGTCCTCAACCCCGAGCAAAACGAGGAATTCTTCACCAAGGCCGGCTTCTTCCTCGCTTTCATCTACCTCCTTTGCGCCGGGGTGCGGCTTGCTCGCTTCAACGTGATCACCCATCCAGCGGTCACTTCACGTAAGCTGGAGGAGGCTGACGGCGATTTTCTCGGCCTGCCCGTACCTGCCGCCGCCGGCATGATCGCCACCATCGTCCTGGTAATGACCAAGCACGACGCCCTACGCCAATACGCCCTCGGCCTGCCGGTCCTGATGCTGCTCATATCCGTCCTGATGATCAGCAACGTACGTTACCCGTCCTTCAAGAAGATCGACTGGAATACGCAGATCAAGTTCACCTCATTCGTTGCCGTGCTGGTGATTATCGGACTCATCTATTTTTCCCGCGAATACGCCTTGGTCGTAATCTTTTTCAGCTACCTATTCTACGGAATGGGGCGCCATATCTTGCGCTTGAAACGGATTTCGGCCCGTAAATCGAAGGCCGCCAAACGAGTGTAAATCCTTTGCTAACAACTTGGGCAAAACCGACCAATAAGCTGGAGATATTCGTTTTTTTTTAACATGTCCTTTTCTGGAAACAATCAATCCCACTAGGCTTGAACATTTCAAATCTCCCCTTAATCCTTAGTTTCCAAGCGTTTAAGATGCTTATGGCTGATATTCACAGCCTATAAGAATACTAATGATTTATTTAATTAATTAACTAACTATCCATTGGAATTGTCAGAAACTCCAAAAACTAGCTAACTCCTCCCCAATGAAGTTCAAAATCCACCGTGACCATTTCAGCAACGGCCTCCAGCAAGTCCTCAACGTCGTCGGATCCAAGGCGACGATGCCGATCCTGAGCAACGTGCTCATCGAAGCTGAAGGCGACACGATCTCGCTCACGACCACCAATCTCGACCTCGGCATCTGCGCTCGCATCAAGGCGACCGTCGAGGAGGAAGGTGCGGTTACCCTCCCCGTCAAGCGTCTCGCCACCATCGTTAAGGAGTTGCCTAACAGCGACGTAAGCGTGAAGGCCTCGCCTAACAACCAGGTTAAGATCGCTTCCGGTGGGTCCAACTTCAAGATCATGGGCATCAGTCGGGAAGAATTCCCGGCCTTGCCGGAATTCAGCGACGACCGCTCCTTCACCATCGAGCAAGGTACGCTGGCTGGAATGATCAAGAGCGTCTCCTATGCCCAGTCTAGCGACGAAACCCGCTACATGCTCAACGGAGTATTCTTCAATTTTCTGGAGCCCGAAGACGGCGCCACCGGTCGCCTCAGCCTCGTAGCTACAGACGGTCGCCGCCTCGCTAAGACCGACCACGAGATGGAAGTCGGCGAAGGCATGTCTGGCAGCCTTATCTTGCCCGCCAAGACCGTTTCAGAACTGGTCCGACTCCTCGACAAGGGAGAGAACCTCAAGATCGCCTTCAACGATCGCCGCGTCGCTTTCCAGATCCACACCAAGGACGACTCCAATGGTTTCGTCGGAGACATCCACCTCGTTTCAAAAGTGGTGGAAGGCAACTATCCCAATTACCAACAAGTTATTCCCAAAGAGACTCACCAGCGCATCAAGGTCGAGCGTGAGCTCTTTCTCCAGTCTATCCATCGTGCAGCCCTTGTCACCACCGACAAGTCCAACCAGGTCAAGATTCAGATCTCTAACAACCTCATGGAGCTCTCAGCCTCTAGCCCGGACTTCGGCGAGTCCCATGAGTCGCTTGCCATCGACTACAGCGGCCCTGACCTGCAGGTGGCTTTCAACCCACAGTTCCTCATGGATCCGCTGAAGGCCTTGTCCAAGGACGAGCTCTACTTCGAGCTCAAGGACGAAGTCAGCCCTGGGGTCTTCAAGACGCTTGAGAGCTTCCTATGCGTCATCATGCCAGTCCGGCTGACGTAAGCCGCTCCCGAACCACTTATTAAAAAGGCCTGCCTTTTGAAGGTGGGCTTTTTTGTACCAGGACGTTTGCTTAGCTCCTAGCTGACACCTTTTTTGTTGTCCCCATTCTCCTCCAGCTTCTACTTGCTGCCGTTAGTCGCACGTTACCATGCCGGAACACAACTTATCCCTAATTTCCGAAATCTTCGTCTACACCTGTGTATTGCTATCCATCGTTTTGGGAGTGCTCAGCACGCGGGTTAGCTCGCTGAAGGTCACCGTGCTCAATCGCTGGGCACGTTGGATGGGGGTATCTTTTGGAGCTGCCTATTTGGTATTCGATGCCGGTTGGTTGAATCGGCCGTTCTGGGTAATCGGAGCCATTTTCTTCATCGGTTGGCTATTGGTGGAGACGGTTTATACGTGGCTCGCGATCAGTGCTCTCAGCAAAAGCAGCATATCGTTATTCCCTCGTTTCTCGGAGAACACGACCGGCGAAGAGTGGCCCGCCCAAAAGAAGCTCATCGAGATTAAGGACTGGCTGAAGAGCAAAGGCTTCGTTCGCTCGAAGGCTCTGTTTGCCGATGTCGGACATGGCATCAACATCCGCTCCACGGTCTTCCAAAGCGAAGACAATAAGACACGTTTCCAAATCCTATTCGTGCCTCAGCACAATGGAGATATAGGTTTCTGCTTCTCCTTCTCTTCGGAGACTCCGGAGGGAGAGCGGTTTATAACGGATAATCTTTATATGCCTTACGGCGGTTTTTATCCGCAGAAGTGGTCCGTTGTTCGCAAGCCCTGGACGCGCGATGCGGCCAAGCTTTTCAAGATCCACCAGCGAAGAGTCGCCAAAGTCGAATTGGAGAGCTACGAGCTTGATCCGCTGGACGAGTTGAACCAGCAGCAACGCGAGCTCGAGCAAACCAACTTGAAAGAAGGATTTCTTTTTGCGCCTCAATACCAAGAAGAACACGGCCGCATAACCTGGGAGGGCCGTTACCGCGTGTGGAAGGAAGTATGGATGCTCAACTACTTCGGTATCTCAACGGCCTATAACCGAGTTAAGTCGCTTAACTGATTCTGCTGAGGGCTCTACCCGCCGATGTAGGACATTTCCACTTTCTTGTTGCTCCTGCTGGGGCGTCCTTTGCTTCGGTCTTCGGAGTATTGGTCGTCTCTAGAGATCCAAATTTTGGATACGAGCGAAGTGAACTCCTCTTGGCTGATTCCAGCTCTGACGTGCTTTCTCAAGTCGGTCCCTTCACTAGCGAACAAGCAAGTGAAGAGCTTGCCTTCGGCTGAGATGCGTGCACGGTTGCAGGTTCCGCAAAAAGGGCTTGTAATAGAAGTGATGATACCGAACTCGCTTCCTGTATCCAAGAAGCGGTAGCGCGACGCGACTTCTCCTGTGTAGCTAGGGTCAACGGCTTCGAATTGGAAGTGTTCTCCAATGGTTTCGAGTATTCTTTTGGCAGGGACGACTTGGTCCATTTTCCAAGCATTGGTCTCTCCCACGTCCATGAATTCTATGAAACGAAGAGTAATCTTTCGGCCGCGGAAGTAGCTCACCATGGGGAGAATGTCCTGCTCGTTCACTCCCAGTTTCGCAACCATATTTATCTTCACGGGGAGACCCGCTTTTTCGGCTGCATCGATTCCTCGAATCACCGCTTCGGGAGAAGATCGTCCACCGCTCATAAGAGCAAAACGGTCTGTATCCAAACTATCGAGACTTATGTTGATCCGCTTCAGTCCGGCGTCTTTAAGCTTTTGAGCGTAGCGAGGTAGCAACGAGGCGTTAGTGGTGAGCGAGATGTCCTTGATGCTCGTCTCTGTGTTGATGATCGCAATCAGTTCGCTGAGGTTGGGCCTGAGCAAGGGTTCTCCTCCGGTGAGTCGGATCTTCTGTACTCCCAATTGAGCGAAACTCTTAGCGACGAACACGATCTCCTCGTTGCTAAGCACTTTATCTTTAGGCAGAAAAGCGTACTCCGGCCCGAATATTTCCCTAGGCATGCAGTAGGAGCAGCGGAAATTGCACTGATCGGTGACCGATATTCTCAGGTCCCTCAGAGGCCGATTAAGTTTGTCCGCTACTCGATTCATGCTGGTGATTTTAAAGGTGAAGGCTCCAAAAGGTAAAGATTGCTTTGCTTTTCTGCACTAGCGGATGATTTCCCGACGGAGCATATCCATGGCCGCATTGAAGGCCCGATGTTTTTGAGCGACTCTCGGCCCGCGGAAGCTAAAGCGCTGGGCATGGGTTCCTGATGGAGAGTGGATACCAATATATACGGTTCCTACGGGATCTTTTTCTGTGCCACCTCCCGGACCGATGTATCCGGTAACGCTGATTGCGTAATCAGACTCTAGGCGCTCAGCGACGCCGATTGCCATGGCAATGGCGACTTCCTCGCTGACCGCTGAGTGTTGTTGTATAAGTTCCGTGGGTACGCTGATGAGATCTTCTTTTGCCCCAGAACTATAGGTGGCCAGTCCGCCTACGAAATATTCGGAAGATCCAGGGATGTTTGTGATTTCGTTTGCGATGTATCCGCCAGTACAACTCTCGACGGTTGCAAGCTTGAGCTTTTTCCGTCGTAAAATTTTGGACACAATATCGACGAGCGAATCGTTGCCAATCGTCAGGAAAGCCTCCCCTAGCATCTGTCGACACTCTTCGGCGAGCTCGGTTAGCCGGTCGTAGGGATTTATTTGATTGGGAAAGCTCATGCGAAAGTCGACCATTCCTGGGTGGGCGCAGTAAGCGAGCTCTAGACCCTCCTCGCGGTCGGCAATGTCTTGCAACATTGTCTCAAGATTTGACTCCCCTATTCCTGTAGTGCGGATCTGGATATAGTTTTCGCTATCTTGGACGAGTCCTTTGGCTTGCAAGCGAGTAAGAACTTGATCTTTGAACATGGGTTGCAGTTCGTGGGGAGGACCAGGTAGCATGGCTAGGATTTTGCCGTCTTTTTCCAGCCATAAACCAGGTGCTGTGCCATTTGGGTTATGGAGAACTTCCGCGTTTTCGAAATGGTAGGCTTGCTTGCGATTGTTCTCGTTGAGCTGGAGACCTAGCATCTTGAAGCGATCTTCGATCGCTTGCATCACAGTGGGATCGAAAACGAGTTTTTCGCCGAGACATTTGCCAATCACTTCCTTGGTTCGATCGTCCACAGTGGGACCAAGCCCCCCTGTCGTGATGAGGACGTCGGCTCGCTTCCAGTATTCCTCGAAGTAGCTTTCGATGTCCTCTGGCGAGTCGGAGATGGTGATGTTCGAGTGAAGCGGAGTGCCGACCTGACGGAGCTGATCACCAATAAAGGTGAGGTGACCGTTGGGAGTGAGCCCGAGGAGGAGCTCCTCTCCCAGTGTCAGGAGGATAATCTTTGGTTTGCTTGGCATCTGTGCTTGAACGATTGAAAAGCGATTCGGATTGGGGTCTTGGCTATATTTGAAATGTTCCTAACTTAAAGAAAAATGCCAGAAACCGCGTCCAGTGATTTGAAGGAGAAGGTGCGTCGCCTTCCGGATAAGCCCGGGGTCTATCTCATGAAGGATAGGCTGGGGTCCGTTATTTACGTGGGCAAAGCCAAGAGCCTGAAAAAGCGGGTATCTTCCTATTTCCAGGCCTCCAAGAAATTTACCCACCAGCCGAAGATTCGAGCCTTGGTGCAGATGATCCGAGATTTCGAGTTCTTTGAAGTGAGGTCGGAGCCGGAAGCTTTGCTGCTAGAAGGAAAGCTCATCAAGAAATGGAAGCCGAAGTACAATACGGACTTCGTGGACGATAAACGCTTCCTCTTAGTGCGGGTCGACGTGACCCGAGAGTTACCGCGTTTTGCCCTAGCTCGCTTCAAGAAGGAAGATGGGGCACGCTACTTCGGACCCTTCGCCCACGCGAACCATATTCGCAAAACCCTCTCGGAAATGCGCCGCCGTTTTGGCATTCTACTAGGCGATGCTTCACCCAAGAAGGAAGACGAGAATCGGTTTCGTTTGTATGACGATGTACGCTCGGAAATCTACGGTCATGAAAATTTGGTGACAGTTGAGGAATACCAAGGGCGCGTAGAACAAGCCTGCGAATTTCTGCAGGGAAAGTCGAAGGAGTGGCTCGACGAACTAAAGGAGGAAATGGCTAAAGAGGCAGCGGAGCGAAACTACGAAAAAGCTGCTGCTTTGCGTGATATCGTTTTTGCCTTGGAAGCGTCCTTGAAGAAGACGCGGAAATTCGAGCGAGACCTTCCAGTAAGGGATAGTGCGGAGGAGACTTTGAAGTTGCTGCAGAATGAGCTGTCCATGAGGAATCCGCCGAACGTCATCGAGTGTTTCGATATCTCACACATCTCAGGGACTTTTGTAGTTGCCTCAATGGTACAGTTCGTGGGTGGCAAACCGAACAAGGCAGGTTATCGACGTTTCAAAATCAAGAGCTTCGAGGGTAACGACGATTTTCGCTCTATGGAAGAAGTGGTGGGGCGGCGCTACCGAAGGTTGCACAAGGAAGGCAAACCATTCCCGGACCTGATCGTTATTGACGGTGGCATGGGGCAAGTGGGAGCTGCCATAAAATCCTTTCTGCTGCAGGACTTGGACCCGCCTGAGATGATTGGCTTGGCGAAGAAGCACGAGACCATAATCTTTCCGGATGAGCGCCCTCCCCTACGTTTGCCGCTAAAACATGCTGGCTTACAGCTATTGCAGCGTTGCCGCGACGAAGCTCACCGTTTTGCCAACACTTTCAATGCCGACCTGAGGAGCAAACGTATTCGCGAAAGCATACTGGATGACTTTACCGGCCTAGGTCCGAAAAAGAAAAACGCCTTGCTCGATGAGTTTGGCAGCATCGATCGCCTCAAAGCAGCTTCGCTCACGGAGCTTCGCGCGGTGGACGGGATCGGCTTGGAAACCGCAACACGCTTGAAAGCGTTTCTTGATGAGCACTACAAGGGCTAGTTCGTGTACTAGTCTATTCAATACTGTTGGTCGCTAATCTTGAGAAAGACTGGACCGTTCGATTGTAGGTCGACTGCAGCTCCGTCCCAAGGAGACCAGTGTATTAAGTCTGTAGACATGAGAATTGGAAGGTCACCGTAGGCACTTGATCCAAATACATCCAGAAACAGGTATCCCGAACTGTGTAACCATCCAAGCGAAGCCTTGGAGTTTTTGCTTGCGGGATCTGTCTGGAAAAGAAATTCGATGTAGTTGGAATGCCCGTCCTGATCGAAATCCGAGTTCTTTTTTTCGTTGAGTGCGTCGATTTGCTCCTCGCTTAAGTAGGTGCGAAGCCACGCGTCGAATGCACTGCCTTGGCGAAGTTCGATCTTTACTGTATCCGATGAGGTGTTACCGAAGAAGTCCGTCACTGTGAGGGTAGCCGTGTAGATTCCGACGTTCAGGTAGGCCTCCGTCAAAGCTGAATTTAGCTGGTACCCGTTGAGGTCCCATTGCCACTTCTCGATGGCCCAATCGTCTTGGGACAAGGTTCCGTCAAGATAGACGTGACCATAGTCGTGAGTCGTGTAGAAAAGGCTGTCTTTTCCGGCATTGGCGACGGGGCTGGCGTTTCCTTGAGGTTTTGAAACTGAGGAGAGAGGATGCCAAGTCGAAGAGTAGTTGGTGGAAGAGTCGTTGTAGCCGAAGTCGCCTTTTTCGGTTGAGTAGATGGATCCGTCGTCGGTGAGCACTACAGTTGCGTCGTTGCTGAGGCTGAAGTCTCGGATGCCACTTCTGAAAAGCGCAAGAGGGTCCATTATGGCTGTATACCTGTCAGTGTTTCCCAGCCCCAAGAGTCGGTTGTAACTTGATCCGACTCCCCACAAGCTTCCATCCTCCATGAGCCAGATTGTTCTGTTACCGACACTACGAGCTTTAGCTACAGGGCCGTTTGATAGTTTTACGAACTGGTTGCTTCGCTGAACGTTGAGTGGAAGTCCCAGCTTTGAAGAGTTATTCGACCCAGCGCCCCAGAGGGATCCGTCTTGCTTGGTCACCAGAATCACGCTGCTAGAGGAGAATATCTCTTCGGCTTTACTTTCCAGTATTTGTATTGGGGATACAATGATAGCGTTGTAGGGCAAAGAACTCGAGTCGAAGGTTTGGTTTCTACCGAACATCCAAACTGAACCATCTTCCTTCATGATGTAGACAGTGCTGCCGTCTGTCTCTACTTGGGATACGCCGGATTCAATGATTTGTAACCATTCGTCGCTGGATTCTATAGAATCGCTTGCGAATCGGCTATCGCGGTTCAGGCCAGTTGCCCAGAGGGATCCGTCGGACAAGCAGGCGAAGCTCGCATCGTTGGTAAGCGAAAAGTCGACTACGTTTTCGGGTATGACTTTGTGGAATGGTTCGAGTGAGCTTTTGTACCCGATTCCCATCTCACCGTTGGTGTTGTTGCCCGTTAGCCAGAGGGCACTCTCTTTGTCTATCAGGCCGGTAGTATTCGATGCGTTCTCGAGTTGTTCAATGTTACCGAGCGTCACCTGGTGGCCGTAAACCCGGCCATTATTGGAGTGGGCTTGCCCAACGGCAGTGCTAGCGGTGTAACCCTGCATGAGGGCGTAACCGTTGCGGTAGACGATTGCGTTGGCTGATGATGACCCAGAAAGGCTCGCTATTTCGGAATTCTCCTCGACGGTTACGGTCACGGTCTTGGTGTGGAAGAGACCCTCTGAGTCGGTCACGGCAAGAGTGACCTCGGTGGTTCCGACGTCGAAGTACTCTGAAAGAATGGGTCGGTTGGCGGTATTGTTGTCCCAGGACCAAAGCCAGCTCTTTATGAATTTGTCGTCGGTAGAGCCGCTGCCATCGAGAGTCACCATCTTGCTGGGTGTTCCCGGCAAGAGGTATGTTTTCTCTGGATAGACTACGTTAGCTATGGGGGCTATGTTTTGGCTGGTTTCGAATGGCTCGCTGATGAGAGAAGGGATCGTGTTTCTCGCTGTGCCTTGACCGAAACGGTAGTTGTCGGTCGAGAGCCAAACTGATCCGTCCTGCAGAAGGAAAATTGCCAAGTCGTCGTAGGCCGATGCCTGTTCGACGGATGAGAAGAAGAAGTCGTCTTTTTGATATTTGGAAAGTGGAAATCTGTAGCTTCGAGAATACGACTGGCCAAATGTATAGCTCGCACCGTTTGCATCTACGACCAAAGGTTTTTCATTGCGTAGTTGAATATCTAGTACGCCTTCATCAATTATAGTATCGAATGCGAAACCTGGTTCCACCAGGTAGTTTCCGAAATAGGGTGCGTATGAACCGAGGCTTCTGTGGGAAACGCGATCCTCTTGGTCAATGTAAAGAAGGAGGTTGGAGTTGACGGCTTCGAGGTGTTTGCCTCCCTCTTGCACGATTTCTATGAAAGGTTCCGTTCTTTCCTCTGTAGGGCACTGTAGCCGTACTATTCTTCCGTCTTCGAGAAGCAAGATAGAATTGTATCCACTGGTTGCTAGTTCTCTTATTCCCTCAAGAGGCAGGCGGTGAGGGCTGTGTACTAAATCTGCTGCCGAATCTGCAATCTGTGCTTGGTAGTTTTGGCCCATTCCGTAAGCGGTACCGTCGTCGAGCAGGATCAAGCTCATGTGTGCCGCAGCCGCAATATCTGTCGCCCCACTTGGCCAGATTTCGACGAAACCGTTGCTCGATAACTGTTCTCCGAGACCGAGTTGGCCATGGCTGTTGGAACCAGTTCCCCAAACGCTGCCATCGTTTTTCAAGACAATGCAGTGGTCGGAACCACCGACGACTTTCACAACGTCGCTTGCCATGACAGGGGTAGGCTTCTCGAAAAAATACTCTGTGTAGTCGAAGCCAAAAAACTGGTCGTCTACGTCCCCAGCACACCAGAGCGATCCGTCCTCCTTTATGATAAAAAAGCGGTTTTGGCTGGCGTACACAGATTTGGGACGAGTGTAGGGCTTTACCTCGACGATGAAGTCTTGGCTGTGCTGAAGGCCTTGATCATCGAAGACTGTTAAGGTGAAGCTTGATTCGCCAACTGGGAGTAGAACGCTTGGTTTTTGCTCGTTGCTTGAGCCTTCTGGCAGGGTCCAAAGGTAGCTCTCTATTCTCCAATCGTCGCTGGAGTCGCTGGCGTCAAGGTTGACTGTTGCGAAGCCATCTCCGTCGTCGTCGATTGGATACCCGAGGATTTTTCCCCGAGCAGTGGGAGCTCCGTTGGGCTGGCTGAGGTCGGTTACAGGAGTGGTTTGCAGGAGCGGGCTCATCTGGTGGCTTGTATAACCCTGCCCCAATTGTCCATAGTCATTGCGGCCCCCTACCCAGACGGAGCCATCTTTGAGGAGTACTGCGAGCAGGTTGTAGCTGGCTGAAATCTTTTGTACTCGCGAAGAAAAAATTGGCTGAAGCTCATAGGCGTTTTCTGAGCGAAAGGCTTGAGGACTTATCAGGCCGTACCCTGCTCCCCAGATAGTTCCGTCATTCATTGTGACGTAGGTGTTGTTGGATCCTGCTTCGACGCTCGCGGCCCCTGTATCCACTATCTTTTGCGCTTGATCGACTCTCCGATCTTGGTCGCCCGTTCCCAATTGTCCTTCCCGGTTGTATCCAGTGGTCCATACACTACCGTCTTCCTTCAGGTAGACGATGTGTTCGTCGCCGGAATCGAAGGCGACAACGCCGCTCTGTTCGATTTTGGTGAAACTCCGATGGTCCGAGTACTCTACACCAGCGAAGGGATCGTAGCGTACTTTACCGCTAACCCAAAGGGAGCCGTCAGTCCCGATTATCGAGGAGAACGTTTGACCTGCTCTGATGGCCTTGGCTCCGGAATCGAATATGACGGATAGTTCGGTTGAATTAGGACTCTCGGGCCCGCCACCGAGTTGGCCGTCGTAATTGGATCCAGCTCCCCAGACTTTTCCTTTGTCGTCGAGGAAGAGCGAGTGAGAGGATCCGCTGGCGACGGAGACAATGCCACCGTCGAAGATTTTGGTAAAGCCCTCCACAGCTTTATCTGGGAAGTTCTGGTTCCAGTAGTAGCCGGTTCCATACACTGACCCGTCTTTTAGAAGAAAGAGCGTTTGGCTTCCTTTGCCGCTGACTTGATGCAGGTTGTCGAACTTTATCTTTGTAAGGGTCGTGATGGAGGACTGGTTCGTTTCTACTCCCATCAGCTTATCGCCATTGTAGCCTGCCGCGGTGGTACGGCCGTCCGCCTTTTGCAGAAACAGTCCTTGTTGGGTTGTGAATATGTTTTCGATGGGCGAGAAACCGTGCACGGTCACTTGGACGGACACGCTGTCTTTGAGTCCGCCGACCCCTGTGATGGTGAGGGTCACGGTATTGGTGCCGAGTGGCAGCTTTGCGTCCACGGTCTCGCCGCTTGCGCTTCCGCCCGGCCACGACCAGTTCCAAGATTCGACGCTGGGCCACCCGCGGCTGCCGCTTCCGTCGAGGGTGACCATCTCGTATCCGTTATTGTCGGTGTCTTCAATCCATTCGGAATCGTCGTAGTCTGCGACCGCTGTTGGTTTGCTAGGCTTGAAGCTGCGATAGCCAGCGACGGTGGCGGCGGTGTTGCGTAGGGTGCGAGCGTTATCGCGTTGGCTGGTGCCGGTGGCGACGCCCTCGTACTTGATATTAGGGCTGGAGAAGTAGTTGATTTCGTAACCTGGAGCGTAGGCCATCACAGATCGGTAGGTTACATTGGAAATTGTGAATCGGTGACCATATGAATAGGAAAAAAGACCACCGTTGTCGGTATTGTCAGGATCATGGGCTGCTCCAAGATTGTGACCGATTTCATGTTGAAGCACCAAGCCGCTGAGGACATATTCGCCGGTGACGACGCCATAGGCATAGCTTTCCTCTCCTCCCTCGTCTTCGAGTATCCACGCTTGCCCGATATGATCGATATCGTAGCTGTCGCTTCGAAACATATAGATAACGTCTGCTCCTACTTCGTTTCGCCAAGTGCGTGTTTCGTCGATTACACCGTCGAGGTTTCGTAGGTGGTCGAGATCGACGCTCATGTCGTCGTTATCTTCCTGGTAGTCTACTTTCCTAAGGCCTATCAATCGGAGCTCGATGTCGATGTTGCTGTTTTCGAAGCTGATGTTGGAGCTCTCCACGCTAGCTCTGACCAAAGCTTCGACTCCGTCGTAGCCACCATAATCGTTCTCGAGGCTCGGCGTGTAGACGACGAGCAGGTCTATATATACAGCTCGAGCTGGCGACGCGGCGCCAAACATGACCAGGAAAAAAATGGGAAGAGCCGCTCTCCAGAAACTGTTTGAAAGTCGATTTGTCCTATTCATGACGGCAAGCGGCGCAGGCCGGGAGTTTTGCGAGGTCGACCTTTTCGAACTTCTGCACTCCGGAGCCTTGATTGCGGACCTCCCAACCGATTCCTTGTCCGGGAAGTCTCATAGAGCCAACTATCGCATCGCCTACGAAGCTGATCATTGCTTCGGAAAAGGGGCTTCCCTTTATCGCGCCCGAATAAATGCCTTTGCTCGTGCCAATTTTAGTGAACCGGCCGAAGGCTACCTCGTGGTCAACTCCATCTGGAGTTCGCAGGTTGAAGCTGATTACCTCAGATTGGGAGGTGCGTAGTTTCTCCCATTGGCTGGGAGGCGGTTCGAAGGCACCTAGCCAAGTTCCGAGATTGTGAGGGTGGAGGTCGGGAGGTAGTTTTTCAGATACTAGAATGTCGAGGGGAAGCGGATCATCATTTGAAGTCAGCGAGTCAAAGGAACCCTCCGGTTGGTTCGTAGCCACTTTGTCTGAATTTGGCGGCGACTTGGGATGCGCCGAGCGAATTCTCGGTGAGGAATCGGCTGCTTTGCTACTGGCTTCTTCTTGGGTGGGGTCTTCCGGTGGTATTCGATTCAACCCTACCACGAGCACGGCGACGAGAACGACCACCAATAAAAGATAGGCGAAAAGCTTTGGTTTGAGGTGCAAGAGCGCAAGCCTGTGAGGCGTACGTAGTCTCTGCAAGTATTAGAAGAAACCCCAAAGCGAAATAGCTGTAAAAAAAGCCCCTCATGCATGCAAAGGGGCTTTTTGTATTACAATAGAGGCTATTTCAGCGTCGGGATCGATAGCTTTTCGATTTTCAACACGTTCTTCGGCGTGTCGGGAGTGGAGGGATGTGGCACGACCTTCCAGAACTTCCCGGTGGTGATTTGCCAATCTTCGAGAAGCGTCTTTGCGTGGAGGCTTTGGGTATTCTCCAGATGTGCCTCCAACACTTTTTTGAGTGCGTCGATCTCACCCCCGTCACCAAGGCGCTCGATGTCGACCATCGCGGGATTATAATAGCCGTCGAAGGTATTGTCTGCGTCGTAGACGAAAGCGAGTCCACCGCTCATGCCGGCCCCGAAGTTTGTACCCGTTTTTCCAAGACAAACGACGAGTCCGCCAGTCATGTATTCACAGGCGTGGTCCCCTACTCCTTCGACGACTGCGACTGCCCCAGAGTTACGAACACCGAAACGTTCCCCTGCCAAGCCAGCTGCGAAGAGGTTACCTCCGGTAGCACCGTATAGGCAGGTGTTTCCAATCAACGTATTTTGGGTCCAGTCGTAGGTCTGTTCCTCCCCTGGGCGGATACTAATTTCGCCTCCACTCATCGATTTCCCGACGTAGTCGTTCGCTTCTCCGAGTAGAGTTACCTTTATACCGTGGGTGAGCAATGTACAGAAACTCTGACCTGCAGTTCCTTTGAAGGTGAGGTCAATCGACCCGGCGGGAAGATGGTTCGGTCCTCGTACGTAGGCGACTTCGCCTGATAGGTGCGTGCCGAGGCAGCGGTCTGTGTTGCCTACTTTGTATTTGCCCTTGAAGGACGCGTCTCGTCCGACGATGACACCGTGCGATTCTTGAATAATAGTTGAGTCAAGACTGCCGTCGAAACCGAGTCTCTCGTTGCGTGGACGAGTATGGGTGCGAGGTGCTTCGCCGCTTGGATCGGGATCGTGAAGCAGGCCGCTGAGATTGACCGTAGCGGTTTTCGGGTTTTCCGGATCGTCGATTTGCTCGAGGAATTCAGTGCGTCCGACGAGCTGGTCGAGCTTGCGGACTCCCAGCTTGGCCAAGTAGTAGCGTACATCCTCCGCGACTGCGTTGAAGAAGTTGATAACGTTTTCCGCGGTACCCTTGTATTTCGCTCTGAGGTCATCTCTTTGCGTGGCTACTCCGACGGGACATGTATTCAAATGACAAACACGGAACATGGCACAGCTAGCTGCTATCATCGCGGACGTTCCGAAGTTGAATTCTTCGGCTCCGAGAATGGCAGCAATCACGATGTCACGTCCGGTCTTCATACCGCCGTCTGTGCGTAAGGTGACGCGGTTGCGCAGGCCGTTCATCATGAGTACCTGATGGGTTTCAGCGATACCGATTTCCCATGAGGAGCCAGCGTGTTTAACGGATGAGAGGGGTGAGGCGGCGGTACCACCATCGTGTCCGGAGACGAGAATGACGTCCGCGTAGGCTTTTGCCACGCCCGCTGCAACGGTTCCGACTCCGGAGCTCGAGACGAGCTTCACGCAGACTTTGGCACGTGGGTTCACTTCCTTGAGATCGAAGATAAGCTGAGCCAAGTCCTCGATAGAGTAGATGTCGTGGTGTGGCGGCGGAGAGATGAGGGTGACGCCTGGAACGCTAAAGCGAAGTTTAGCGATGAGCGGTGAGACCTTGTGTCCCGGAAGTTGGCCCCCTTCCCCGGGCTTGGCTCCTTGGGCGATCTTGATCTCGATTTCCTTGGCAGAGGCCAAGTATTCAGCGGTAACACCGAAGCGGCCGGAAGCGACTTGCTTGATGGCTGAGGAAGCGTTGTCCCCGCTCTCTAGTAGCGAGTAACGACGCGGTTCCTCTCCCCCTTCGCCTGAGTTCGACTTACCGCCGATGCGGTTCATGGCGATGGCTAAGGTTTCGTGGCATTCCGGCGAGAGAGCACCGAGCGACATCCCGGCTGTACAGAAGCGGCGGCGTATGTCTTCAACCTCCTCCACTTGGCTGACATCGACTCCAGAATCTGGATACTTAATCCGAAGCAGGTCTTTAATGGCGTAAGGCTGATGCTCGTCCGACTGCTGGCGATAGGTATCGAAGTCTTCCTTTTTATGTGTCTTCAGGAAGCGGTGCATACCACCCACGACCTTAGGGTTCCATGCGTGGAATTCTCCGCCGTTGCGGATCACCTTATAGTAGCCGGCACTTTCAAGTTCGGCTTTAAGTTCAGGATCGTAGGCGTGCTTGTGGCGTGCGAGTGTTTCCTCTGCTATGAGTTCGTAGCTAATCCCGCCGATAGGGCTGGGGGTGCCGACAAAGCATTCGTCTATGACGTCTTGAGAGATGCCGATTGCTTCGAACATCTGGGCACGGCAATAGGAGAAGAGCGTACTGATGCCCATTTTGCCCATGATCTTGAGGAGACCCTTATCGATCGCGGTGCGGTAGTTATTCGCTGCTGCGGCGGCATCAAGACCTTCGATTTCTCCTCTATCTGCGAAGTTGGTCATGATCGCAAGTGCTAGGTAAGGATTGACCGCGTTCGCCCCGAAGCCAAGCAAGCAGGCGATTTGATGTACGTCGCGTGCTTCGCCGGTCTCTGCTACCAAGTCGCACTTCATTCTGTATCCAGTTTTTACGAGGTGCTGGTGGACCGCTCCGATAGCAAGGAGCATCGGAATTGCGACTCGATTCTTGGATACATTTTTGTCGGAAAGGATAATGAGTTTGGCCGAGTTACTCTCGACTGCGTCTTGGGCTCTGGAGATCAGGTCTTTCAAGGCGAGCTCTAAACCGGCTGCACCGGATGAGGTCGTATAGGTTGCGTCGAGTCGGATTACGCGATCTTTGAGGAACTTGACGTCAAAAAGCGCTGCGAGCTCGTTGTTAAAAAGTACTGGGCTGTTGGCCTTGATGAAGCCAGCCGATTGAGGAAGGTCCTCGAAAAGGCCGAGCCGGCCGCCGAGCAAGGTATTGAGGGACATCACCGAACGCTCGCGAATGGAGTCGATCGGCGGATTGGTTACTTGGGCGAAGAGTTGACGGAAGTAGCTGTAGAGCAACCGCGGTTTGCGAGAGAGAAAGGCAAGTGGGGTATCGTCTCCCATTGAACCGATCGCTTCCATTGCTGATTCGGCCATAGGCTTGAAGATGATTTCGTATTCATCTTTCTCATACCCGAAAGCGAGCTGGCGCTGGACCTCTTCGTCCTCGGAGTTCGAAATGCTACCCTTTGCGCTGGCTGCGTAGTCTTGAATGTCCACGAGGTGCTCGGTGCACCATTTTTGGAAGCGCTCGTCGTTGCCGAGTTGGGCTTTGATTTCGTCGTCGTCGAGGAATTTGTGTTCCTCCATGTCGATAGCGAGCATCTTGCCGGGACCAAGTCGGCCGGTGCGGACGGTTTTCATGTCGGTCTCGTCGATGAGGCCGAGCTCGGAAGCGAGCATGAAAGTTCCGTCTTCGTATATTTTGTAACGTGCGGGGCGAAGTCCGTTGCGATCGAGGGAGGCGGCGACGTATCGACCGTCGGCAAAAGCAATCGCGGCGGGACCGTCCCAAGGTTCTAGCATGCAAGAGTGGTACTCGAAGAAGCCACGCATCGAGTCATCGAGTAGTGCGTTGTTTTCCCACGCTGGCGGCATCATCATGGTGACGGCTTGCAGGGCGGAGCGTCCTCCGAGGGTGAGTAGCTCAAGGGTGTTGTCGAAGCTGGCGGAGTCGGACATATCCGGCTGTAACATCGGGCGAAGATCGGCGAAACGTTCTCCCCAAATACCGTAGACGTTGGAATTTTCGCGAGCTCGCATGAGATTGCGGTTTCCTCGGATGGTATTGATTTCGCCATTGTGAGCCATCATGCGGAATGGTTGGGCGAGATGCCATTGTGGGAAAGTATTCGTCGAGTAGCGCTGATGGAAGATGACGAAATTTGTCGTGTAGGACGAATCTCGCAGGTCGGGGAAGTATTTGCGGACCTGCGGAGAATTGAGCATGCCCTTGTATATAATAGTGCGGCAAGAAAAGCTGCAGATGTAGAAATCCTGCAGTTGAGCTTCTTCTGCGGCACGTTCCGCGGTTTTGCGGGCGAGGAAGAGTTTGCGTTCGTATTCCTCTGCACTCAGCTCACCGGTCTTGGCGATGAGGGCCTGCACCATGTGTGGCTGAGTGCGGTCGGCCTTGCGCCCGAGACAGTTGGGGTCGACTGGGATGTAGCGCCATGCGAGTAGACTGAGGCCTTCAGCTTCTACCGCCTTTTCAATGATCTTGCGACCATGGGCTTGGGCGTAGTCGTCATTGCGAGGAAGAAAGATGACTCCAACACCAAGATCGGCGTCGTTGAATAACTTCTTGCCTTGGTCCTCGAGAAACTCACGGAAGAGCTGATGGGGGATTTGGGTGAGGATGCCAGCGCCGTCGCCTGTGATGGCGTCAGCGTCGACGGCCCCGCGGTGGGCCAGGTTTTTGAGGGCTTGCAGCGATTTTTGGAGGAGCTCGTGGGAGCGTATGCCATTGATGTTGGCAAGTAGGCCGACGCCGCAAGCGTCATGTTCAAAGTCCTTTTTGTAGAGAAGTGGTGAGGCTTGAATCTGGTCCATTTTGAAAAGTGTGGGTCTCGGAAACTCTGAAGTGAGAGGCAAAAAAGGCCGGAAGTTGTCTCCGGCCTTTGTTTCGTTCGCTTCGCGCAAGGCGAGAGATCTTAGAAGAATCGGATTGGCTTGGCCGCGGAGCGCATCTTTTCGTGCTCTTCGTCGGTGCAGCCGCGGTCTGTCGGGGCCGCAGCCTCCGCTTCGCTCGAGCTGACGAGCGTGTTGGCGAGCATGTACTGCTCGACTTCCTCGCCGGAAACATCAGCGAGCATGACACCGTCGATCTCAACACAGGGGGAAAGTGGCTGACCGGATTTGGCGACCATTTCCGCGTAGTTGTCGGGATTGTTGATGATGTCAATGTCTTCGTACTCGAGCTGGTGCTTATCCATGATAGCACGTACGCCCATGCTCCAGCCACAAGTTGGTTTCAAGTATGCTTTGATCTTCATGTCGTCAGTTAGGTGTAGATTGTTCTGCAATATTCGCGCCGTGTAGAGCGAATGTAGGTGACGAAGCTGCACTTTCAAGCGGCTGCAGGACTTTCTGCAAGAACAATTGGGTTCTCGCAAGCCCAGCTGCGGAATTGGGAGATTGTGAAAAATGGTGACTTCCTTCAGTGTCGGACAGCAAATGTCTGAGTTGAGGCGCTAGAATAGGCGGCCTAACAGCACTCGAATCTTGCCAGCCCAGTTTGGCGGAAGCAGATTTGGTACAAACACAACGATAACCCTAATACTTTTCGAAAACACACATGGCTAAAGGTAAAACGAACCCCCTTCCCTCCTCTGACGATCGTGAAAAGAACGTCGAACTCGCAATTTCCGCGATCACTAAGCAGTTCGGTGAAGGGTCGATCATGCGATTGGGCAGTGGATCCAAGTTGGATGTGGATGTGATATCCACCGGTTCAATTTCGATCGACCTCGCTCTGGGTGTGGGAGGCTTGCCGCGCGGCCGTATCTGCGAAATCTACGGACCGGAATCTTCTGGTAAGACGACCATGTGTTTGAGCCTCATCGCTGAGGCACAGCGCAAAGGAGGCCTTGCTGCATTTATCGACGTGGAACACGCGCTCGACCCGAAGTATGCCCGCAAGCTTGGCGTTAACGTGGACGATCTTTTGGTTTCTCAGCCAGATTCTGGTGAAGACGCGCTCAATATCACGGAAACTTTGATCCGCTCGAATGCTATCGACGTAATCGTGATCGACTCTGTTGCGGCACTGGTTTCCAAGAACGAACTCGATGGGCAGATGGGTGATGCTACGGTCGGTTCGCAAGCGCGTCTCATGAGCCAAGCGATGCGTCGACTGACTGCCATTGTCAGTAAGACCAAGTGTATCTGTTTGTTCACCAATCAGATCCGTGAAAAGATCGGTGTCATGTTCGGCAGCCCGGAGACCACTCCTGGCGGTCGCGCCCTCAAGTTTTTCTCCTCGGTGCGGATGGACATTCGTCGCATCGGACAGATCAAGGACAACTCGGGTACGGTCATGGGCAACCGTACTCGAATCAAGATGGTGAAAAACAAGGTCGCCGCCCCCTTTACCGAGGCCGAATTCGACATCATGTACAACGAAGGCATCTCTCGTACTGGATCGATCGTGGACCTTGGAATTGAGCACAAGGTGCTTGAAAAGAAAGGAGCTTGGATTTCCTATAACGGAGATCTGATCGGTCAAGGCCGTGAGGCCGCCAAGACTTTCCTCTCCGAGAACAAAGAGGTATTTGAGGAGATTTCGGTCAAGATTTTGGAAACGGTCAATCCCGACCTGCTCGTAAAGAAGCAACTAGAGGAAGCGACGAGCAAGTAGCCAGACGGAGCCACCGTTTCTCCCCTTCCCTTTTTCAAAGGCCGCTTGTCAAAGCGGTCTTTTTGTTGGAAGGGTAACGAGAGGACGAGTGCCGCGAGCGTTCGAGAAAACTATAGGATTTCAAAGTGTATGGAAAATACTGATACAGTTGTAGCATTAGCAACCCCTGCAGGGGAGTCGGCTATTGCATTGATTCGCGTGACGGGTCCCTTATGTAACCAAATTGCGAGGAGTGTTTTTGATTTGGCGAAGTCCCCTACTCCTCGGCGAGCCTGCCATGGAAGCTATCGCGATATCTCTGGCGAAGTCCTCGATGACGTGGTCTACACTTTGTTCAATGGTCCGAAGTCGTATACGGGTGAAGACGTGCTTGAGGTGAGTTGCCATGGAAACCCTCTGATTGCCACTCGGTTGCTCGAGGACATGCTGGCCCGTGGCTGCCGGCAGTCTGAGCCGGGAGAATTTACGCGCCGCGCGTTCCTCAACGGACGAATGGATTTGACCCAAGCGGAAGCGGTTATGGAACTAATCCAAGCTCGCAGTGATCGTGCTATCCGCGTGGCTAACAACCAGTTGAGAGGAAATTTCGGACGCCAGCTCGTGCAACTCAAGACTAGGCTCCTCACAACGGTGGCGACCGTTGAAGCGTACATCGATTTTCCAGAGGAGGATCTTCCGCCCGAGCAGAAGAAGAAGGAAATCGAGGCGATTCGTTCAGTGCTAGCTTACTGCTCTCGGATCATCGACAGCGGCAAGTACGCTGCCTTCCTGCGAGACGGCGTCAAGACTCTGATTCTCGGTGAACCGAATGCAGGTAAAAGCTCTTTGCTCAATTGCCTGCTCGGTTTCGAACGAGCGATCGTGAGCGACGAGCCTGGCACTACTCGTGACTTTATTCGAGAACGTGTCATTTTAGAAGGTCACTGTCTCCAGTTAATGGATACGGCAGGGCTTCGCGAGGCTGCTAGCGGAATCGAGCGTCAAGGGATTCGCAAAACAGTCGAGCTGAGCGAAGAGGCGGACCTGTTCTTGTTGGTGCTCGATGGCAGCCTTCCGGCTCCAGTTTTGCCAGATGAAGTTTCCGAGCAATTGAACGCTGAGAACTGTATTGTAGTGCAGAACAAGTCTGATTTAGGTGACTTACGTCCCCTCCCCTCTGAGCTCTCCGAATTGCAACGGGTTTCGATGTGTGCCCTCTCTGGAGAGGGGCTGGATACTTTGAAGACTACGATTGTTGCGATGATCGATGCTCATTTGGCCCAGGATCAAGATGATCTCATTTTGGTAAACGCTCGACATAGCGCGGCCCTCAAAGAGCTGGCAAGCTGCTTGGAATCTGCCATCGGGAAGTTCGAGGAAGGTGAACCTGCGGAGTTTGTTGCAAGCGAGCTTCGAGGTGCGGTGGATGCGATTGGCTGTGTTTTAGGGCGAATCGACACCGAAGACATGCTCGATGTGCTATTTTCGAGCTTTTGCATCGGCAAGTAGCTGTTTGCAGGGGGGGTACGAAGCTGCTTGAGCTTCCAGTCCCCTATCCTATCGTCCACGTCCATGAGCGGAATGCTGGATGAGTACGATGTTATTGTCTGTGGTGCGGGTCATGCCGGGTGCGAGGCAGCTTTGGCTGCGGCTCGGATGGGTGCTCGAACCTTGGTGTTAAGCGGAAATATAGACACGATTGCAGCTATGAGTTGCAATCCGGCTATAGGCGGAGTCGCCAAAGGCCAAATGGTCCGCGAAATCGATGCATTGGGCGGCGAAATGGCGATCAATGCCGATGTATCTGGAATTCAGTTCCGTCTGCTCAATGCATCTAAGGGTCCGGCGGTCCAGTCACCGCGTGCTCAGTGCGACAAGAAAGTATATGCTCTCCGTATGAAGCATGTACTGGAGCTTCAGGAAAACCTTTCCATTTTCCAAGCGACCGTCACCGGATTGATATTCAAGAGCGGAAAAGTTGTCGGATGCCGGACTAATCTTGATGTCGATTTTTATGGAAAGACCTTGGTCGTAACCACAGGTACGTTCCTGAGAGGCTTAATGCACGTGGGCAAAAACAAGACCGAAGGCGGGCGGATGGGTGATTATTCAGCCAAAACGCTCTCAGGGAGCTTTCTCGAGGCCGGTATCGAGCTCGAACGACTTAAGACTGGTACACCGCCAAGGCTTCTGGGTCGCACCATAGACTTTTCAGGGCTTGAGGAACAAAGGGGGGATGAGGATCCTGCATTATTCGGGTTCTACGATACGCGTGGTGAAAAGGATCTGTTCCACGTGGAACAACGCGGAGAAATGTTTGCTGGCTGGAAACCGGGGTCTGAACAGGTTTCGTGTTGGATCACGTACACTTCGAAGGAGACCCAGTGCATCGTTAACGACAATCTGCATCTTTCCGCCATGTATGGCGGCGAGATTGAGGGAACTGGCCCTCGGTATTGCCCAAGTATCGAGGATAAATTTGTACGCTTCGCCGATAAGACGCGGCATATGCTGTTCTTGGAGCCCGAGGGTCGTAACACGAACGAGTATTATGTGAACGGGCTGTCGACGAGTCTTCCATTTTCTACGCAGTTGGAGATGCTTCGTTCGATTGACGGTTTGCGGGATGTGCATCTTTTGAGGCCAGCTTACGCCGTTGAATACGATTTCGCTCCTCCGACCCAGCTTTTCCCTCATTTAGAGTCTAAGAAGGTAGAGAATCTTTTCTTTGCGGGTCAGATCAATGGTACTTCCGGTTATGAGGAGGCGGCTTGCCAAGGGCTGGTTGCAGGCGTGAATGCGGTACTGAAAGCGAGGTGTGAGGACCCGATGGTGTTGAAGCGCCATGACGGCTATATAGGAGTGCTGATCGATGACTTGGTGACTAAAGGTACCAAGGAGCCATACCGCATGTTCACGAGTCGGGCGGAGTACCGTTTGCTGTTCAATCATGGGAGTGCTGAGTTGCGAATGCTTGAGCATGCTCAAGCTCACGGGCTGGTGTCGAACGAGCGGCTGCTCAGAATGAAGGCGAAGAAAGCTGATGTCGCGAAATGGGTCGATTGGCTTGAAAGGAACCGTCGCGATACCGCTACATGGGCAACTCATATTCGCCGAGGAATAGGGGAGGGTGAGCTACCTGCGGAGTTGGGAGCATTGAAGAAAGAAACCTTGGATCAGGTTATGTATCGAACTAAGTACGCTGGCTATCTCGAACGTGAAACGCGACAGATTGCGAAGCTCAAGGACGTGGAGAAGATCAAAATACCGGCTGATTTCGACTATTCTAAACTCAATGGGTTGCGTTTGGAGTCTATTGCGAAGCTCAGCGAGACAAAGCCAGCCACGCTTGCTCAAGCGGGACGTATTAGTGGCGTTAACCCCTCTGATGTTAGTATTTTGATGATTGCATTAAGGTCGTAATAGATTGATGTAGAGCATTTTAGAAATTAAATTTACAATTCAGATTTGCGTAGACGGTTGTTTGTCGAATAACGGTCCGTGCGTCACCGGATTGTAACGCACCTGAAGTTGCGCTCCGACTTTGTCTCGTAACAATTGGGTCCTTACTTATTACGCTTATGGTAGCTATGGATGACTCGAAAAGAATTTTGGTAGTAGACGACGAAGTCGATGTGACAGAGTTGCTGAGCTATCATTTGCGCCAACGCGGTTACGAGGTTCGTACCTTGAATGACTCCCGTATCGCTCTTGAAACGGCACGTCAATTTAGGCCAGAGCTGGTGGTTCTAGATATAATGATGCCAGATTTCAGCGGCTTGCAGGTTTGCCGTCTGATGAGGGCCGATTCTACTTTGAAGGAAATTCCGATTATCTTTCTCAGTGCCAAGACGGAGGAAGGGGACCGCATCGATGGCTTCGAGAGCGGTGCGGACGATTACGTGTGCAAACCATTTAGCCCGAAAGAACTGATGTTGCGCGTTTCGGCAGTTCTCAAGCGTCGAGTCGAGACCGAAGAGGCCAAGGTTCTCGAGGTGAACGGAATCCGCATGGATGTAGAACATCATCGCGTGGAAGTGGAATCGGAAGGTATCGATCTGACCGCGACGGAATTCCGTTTGCTCAAACTGCTATTGGAGGAGCGGGGCAAGGTGCAGACTCGCGAAACGCTCCTTCACAAGGTTTGGAACTACGAGAACGATATTGAAACTCGTACCGTCGACACGCATATGCGTCGATTGCGTGAAAAACTTGGGAACGAAGCCTCTTGGCTTGAGACCGTTCGTGGGGTGGGCTACCGCTTAGTTGAAAGCCGGTAGTACCTTATGACCACAATTTTTGCCTGCGTCGCCCTAGGCTGCGCTATCTTCTTTGCTAGGAAGTACTTCCGGCAGAAGGTAGCGATTCGCTTGCTCGCTGAATCGCTCACGAGCCGCACTTCCATTTTGACCCATTCCTCGGATTTTCGGGGAGTCAACGAGAATTGGGGATTACTTCTGAACGAGCTTAATCGTCTCATCGAGGACAACAACAGTTTGAGTCGCAAGAGTAGCGGGCAGCTCAATCAGATCGATACCACGTTAGGGAGTTTGCAGGAAGGCGTAATTATCATCGACCGCGATAATTATATCCTACTAGTTAACAACGCTTTGAAGAACATGTTTCCCTCTATGACAGAGGGAGTAGGGCAACGCATTGAAAGCGGAATGGGCAGCTCTGACTTTCTGGATTTTGTCTGGGATGTTAAAAAGGGTAGGGGGCCTGCTAAACGGGAAATCGCTTTTCGCAATGGGCAATCGGAGATCTGGCTCGATATCACTGCTTCCCGTCTTTCTGAAGCTTTGGAGGGAAACGGCCCATGGTTTCTGTTTGTTCTACACGATACGACGCGGCAGAAGCTATTGGCTCAGGCCCGCAAAAATTTCGTGGCGAATGCGTCGCATGAGTTGAAAACTCCTGTCGCAGTGATTAAGGGGTACTCGGAGACGTTGGTTTCGGATCACGAAACGATGCCCTTGCAGGATCGGGAGCAGTTTATTTCGACCATTCACCGACACTCGGAACGCTTAGCGTTGCTTATCAATGACCTGTTGAGCCTTTCGCGGTTAGAGGGCGATGCTCCGAGTTTCGATTGGTCAGAGTCCGATGTATTGTCTTGGATTCGGGAAATCGCGTTCGACTACGGTTCGAGTCCTCGCAAATCGGGGCTCAAGGTTCAGACTGCTTTTACTGACGAGATGGTAGCGCGTGTTCGCTATGACGTGCTCAAGCTCCGCCAGGTCTTCGACAATCTCGTCGAGAACGCCTTCAAGTACTCGCCAGAAGGCGGGTGTATTTGGATCGGTGCACGCGTTCGTGGAGGTGAGTTGCTGCTTTGGGTAGAGGACGAAGGGGCGGGAGTTCCTAAGGAAGACTTGAACAAGATTTTCGAGCGTTTTTATCGAGTCGATAAGGGTCGATCTCGCGAAACGGGAGGAACTGGCCTTGGACTGAGCATCGTTAAACACATTATCGAGTGGCATGAGGGGCAAGTCTGGGCCGAGCTTGCCGACAAGGGCGGCCTACGAGTGGTTTTCAGTCTGCCATTGCTTCCGGCGTTGCGGGAAGACGCTAATACGCTCCCGCTCGAGACGGAAACCGAGAAAAGCTGACAAATACGAGTTGAAAGCGCCCGAATTTCAGTGCTTAAACCCGCAGCCATGAACGCCGGATACGCACAGCACCTCGAATGGGTTGAGAAGAGACGGGCCCAGCTTGAAGAAAAACTCGCCACGCTATTTTCGGTACCTGCTGTCCTCACCTTAGAGATCGGTTGCGGCCATGGGCACTGGCTGGCAGATTTCGCTGTTTCGTTCCCCGAGAAACAGTGCCTAGGTGTAGACCTCATCGGAGACCGAATCGAGAGGGCGCAGAAAAAGGTGGAGCGGGCAGGAGCGACGAACGCTCGCTTTGTCCGTGGCGAAGCTTTTGAAGTTCTCGATCTGATGCCAAGTCACGTTCGATTAAACGAAGTTTTTATCCTTTTTCCGGACCCTTGGCCCAAGAAACGCCATTGGAAAAACCGCCTTTTCAGCGTAAAGTTCCTATCAGAGCTCGCAAAGCGTTGCGCCTCAGGTGTTCGTTGCCATTTCCGCACTGACCATGGTCCCTACTTCGATTGGGCCGAGCAAGTTATTGCTGAGCAGGACGTTTGGGAGCCTGAAGGCAATTTTGAATGGCCTTTCGAACGCGAAACGGTGTTCCAAAACAGAGCCGATAGCTACCAGTCACTCGTCGTTGTTAAGCGCTAGCACGTCCCAGATAACATTGGTAGGTGAAACGAAACTGCGCTACACTATTATATAATCTAACTATTCCACGAATACCTACCCGTAGGCTGCAATTGCTACTAGCTGCAGTCCGATTGCCATCACCGCCAGGATCGTGCAAAAAAGATAGAATGGATCGAATGCCTTGGGGCGACCCCGCTTAACTGGCCGCTTCTTCGCCGCCTTGTGGGGAGATCGCTTCTTCTCGATTTCCTTCAAACCACTGAGCGCGTTGGTAAGATTGTCCTTGGCCATTGCACTCTAAATTTCAGATCTAGAAGGCTAAGCCAAGAACTTACTCTCAGTATTAGATTTCTTACTGGGCATGAAATGAAATACTTACAATCTGCCCTAATAGGCGTAAAAAGTCTTTCCAGAGTTGACGGCCCCTCGAGGCTGGTACAACAAACTCTCCTTCTTTCACCTATGGCGGGCAAAAAGACATTTCTCCTCTCATCACTAGCGCTACTTCTCCCGGTAGCTGATGCATCTGCCGCGGTCAGCCCCGCAGCGAATGAACTCTTTAACATATTCGGACTGCCGGTCACCAACTCGATGGTGACGAGCTGGGTGATTTCGATCCTACTCATAGTTGGTATCCGTGCAATGGTGGGCCGTCCGAAAATGGTACCGTCCAAGGGACAGGCTTTGGTGGAGTCGATGCTGTGTTTCGTGCGCGACACGACTAAACCCATTGTTGGCAGCAAGGCGTTTCGACTGACCTTACCCATGATCTTGGGGCTCTTCTTTTACATCCTTATCCAAAACTGGAGCGGATTGCTACCGGGAGTGGGCAGTGTGGGAATGGGTTATACTGGGGAAGATGGTCATTTCCATGTGACCGAGCCATGGATCCGCCCCGCGAACGCTGACTGGAATGGAACGATAGCTCTAGCGGGCGTTACCATGATCGCTTGGCTCTTCATTGTGCTCAAGTCGGATGGACCAGTGGTCCTGATCAGGGATCTCTTCGGCAACAAAGCGGATAAGAAGGAGGTGGGCAAGTTCATGTGGATGGCATTGTGGCCGATCTTTCTCATCGTCGGTGTCATCGAAGTGGTATCCATACTCATTCGCCCTCTCACCCTATCGGTGCGTTTGTTCGGCAATATTTATGGCGGCGAGAGTTTGCTGCACCAAACCGGTTTCATCTTCCCTTTCTATTTTCTCGAGCTCATTGTTGGGTTTGTCCAACCGCTGGTTTTCATCCTTCTGTTTAGCGTGTATGTGGGGCTCATCTGCAACCATGGTGACGGAGAAGAGCACCACTAGAGTAAACAATCTGTTGTCGGGACCATGTACAAAAAATGTGGGCGGCAATATAATAGCTAACAAAAAAAAATACGTATAATGAACATCCTCGCGGAAATCACAGGTAACATTGGTGCAGGTATCGGTGCTCTCGGAGCAGCGATTGGCGTAGGCCTCATCGGTCTCAAGGCTGCGGAAGCAGTGGGTCGTAACCCAGGAGCTTCCGGCAAGATCCTCGTTCAGGCGATCCTTGGTATGGCTCTAGCAGAAGGTCTCGGCATCCTCGCCATCTTCTTCATCCAGTAAGCCCGCTTGAATACTTTTGGCACCATCCGCGTTCGTGCTGGTGGTGCCTTAGCTATTTTCTCAATTACTCTCGTATCACTCTACGAACATGACTGACCTCATCCAAGTCCTCGCGGCGGCAGATCCTCAAGCAGCTGACTCAGCGAACCTCGTCGAAACGTTTGGTATCCATGGGAGCCACATCCTCATGCAGGCGATCAGCTTCACGATCCTTGCAACCGTTCTTTGGAAGTTCGCTTTCAAGCCAGTGATGGCCACGATGGAGGAGCGTGAATCCAAGATCGATTCCGGCCTCAAGTATGCGGAAGAGATGAAGGTCAAGCTTGCTGAAGCTGAAGCGGAAAAGAAACGTATTCTTCAAGAAGCGTCCGTCGAAGCGAAAACGATCGTGACGGAAGCTCGCCAAACGGCTGAAGTACGCATCGATAAGTCTGCTCAAGAAGCCATCAAGGCTGCGGAGGACATCACTAGGAAGGCTCAGCTCCAGATTGAAAACGATCGCAAGCAGATGCTCGCCGAAGCTCGCAGCGAAATTTCCCGACTCGTTGTCGCGACAGCAGGCAAGGTTCTCTCCAAGGAACTTTCCTCTGACGAAAAGGCCCGTTACTCCGAGAGCGCCAGCTCGACACTCGTTTAACCCTCGGGCTGTAACCGAAATTCAATGACACGCGACAAGCAAATCATCAACTACGCGAAAGGACTGCTCAAGATCTCTCTGGAGGACGGCGAGTTCTCTGAAGAGCGTGCTTCAGCAGTTTTGCAGTATCTGGAAAAAAATCCACCGCGTAAGTACGCTTCCGTCCTCAAAGAGTACTTGAAGCTCGTGCAACGCGAAGTCGCGAACAGTACTGCTGCTGTAGAACATGCCGGTGAACTCAGCTCCTCTGCGATAGAAGCGATCAAGGCCAAGTTTTCCGCTCACTACGGACGCAAAATATCCGTAACCACTCGCCAAAACGACTCCCTCATCGCGGGCCTCCGCGTCCGAGTCGGCTGCGACGTCTACGACTCCTCGGTTGCCGGCTCTCTCCACGAGCTAGAGGCGACGCTTTCCTAATTCACACTCCTTTCAGAAAACGCACCTTTCAAAACGTTAGAACACTATGAGTTCCGTCATCGAGCAAATCGAACAACAGATCGCTAACCTCCAGACCAAGACGGTCCAAAGCAACACCGGCAAGATCGTCACCATCGCGGACGGCGTTGCCAAAATCGACGGCCTTTCCGAGGCTATGTACAACGAAATGATCGAGTTCCCTGGCGGATCGATCGGGATCGCCCTCAACTTGGAAGAAGATTCCGTGGGTGTGGTTATCCTCGGCGAATCGACTCACCTAAAGGCAGGCGACGAAGCTAAGTGCACAGGTCAGCTCCTTTCGGTTCCTGTTGGCAAAGGCTTGCTCGGCCGCGTTGTTAACGCCCTCGGTCAGCCAGTAGATGGCAAGGGCCCGGTCGAAAGCACTGAATCTTATCCTGTCGAAAAGATAGCTCCTGGTATCATCGAACGTAAGTCCGTTGACCAGCCACTCGCTACCGGCATCATGGCGATCGATTCCATGATCCCAATCGGTCGTGGCCAGCGCGAGCTCATCATCGGCGACCGCGGTACTGGAAAGACCACCATCGCGATCGACACGATCATCAACCAAGCGAAGATCAACGACGTTGGTCTCGCCTCTGGCGACGAAAACTTCCGTCCTGTATATTCTGTTTACGTTGTTATCGGTCAGAAGAATTCCAACGTGGCGCGTACGCTCGGCGTACTCGAAGCCGCGGACGCTCTCAAGTACACCATTCTCGTTTCTGCTCCCGCCGCGGATGCAGCAGCTGACCAGTATCTCGCACCTTACTCCGGTGTCGCGATGGCAGAGTGGTTCATGTCCAACGGCATGGACGCGCTCATTGTTTACGATGACCTTTCCAAGCACGCGGCGGCTTACCGCCAAATGTCTTTGATCCTCAAGCGTCCATCCGGTCGCGAAGCCTATCCTGGTGACGTATTCTACCTCCACTCCCGCCTGCTAGAGCGTTCTGCTCGCGTCAACGAGGACAATGGAAATGGATCTATCACCGCGCTTCCTATTATCGAAACGCTCGCAGGTGACCTTTCCGCATACATCCCAACCAACGTGATCTCCATCACCGACGGTCAGATCTTCCTCGAAACCGACCTCTTTAACCAAGGTATCCGTCCGGCGGTTTCCGTGGGTCTTTCCGTTTCCCGTGTTGGATCTGCCGCTCAGATCAAGGCGACTAAGCAAGTTGCGGGTAAGATCAAGCTAGAGCTCGCTCAGTTCCGCGAACTCGCGGCATTCGCTCAGTTCGGTTCCGATCTCGATGCGAAGACCAAGGCTCAGCTCGACCGCGGTGCCCGCATTGTTGAGCTCTTCAAGCAACCCGCTTTCAACCCGCTCCCTATCGAAGAGCAGGTCGCTGTTCTCTGGGGTATCCAGAACAACTACTACGACGATATCGACGCATCCAAGATCGTGGCTGCTGCGAATTCCATCCGTGAATTCTTCACAACCCGCAAGGAAGCTCTCCTCACCAGCATACGCACCAAGGCGAAGATCGACGACGAGTTGCAAGCCGAGCTCAAGAAGGCTTACGACGAGTGGAAGCCAAGCTTCGTTTAATCCCGACTCGTCGAGAACCCTCGCGAACCTTTCACTAGATGCCTAGCACTAAAGAAATCCGCGGCCGCATTAAATCGGTCAAGAACACTCGCCAGATAACTAAGGCGATGGAGCTTGTTGCGGCTTCGAAGATGAAGAAGGCGCAGCAAAATGCGTCTTCAGGACAAGCTTACGCGGCACTGCTCGCTGAAGTTCTGGCCAACGTCTCCGGACGTATCGACGGGATTGAGCATTCGTTCTTCGAGGAACGCGAAGTTAAGACCCGCGGCATCCTCGTTGTATCCACAGACCGGGGACTTTGTGGAGCGCTCAACAGCAATCTTTTCCGCGAGATCGTGAAGATCAAAACCGCGGCGAAATACGTGACGATTGGTCGCAAGGCGGTTCAGTTTGTAAGCCGTAACAAGCTCGATTTACTCGCCGAATTTTCGGTTTCCGACGAAGTACCTTACCTTCAGGTAAAGCAAATCGTCGAATACATGATCGAAAAATACGAAGCGGGGGAGATCGACACTATCGAAATTCTTTATCCCCGTTTTGTGAATACGCTGGTTCAGGAAGCTTCGTTCGGAAAACTACTTCCGATTAGCAATCTCGATGACATGATCAACGGACTCCGGGGTAAAGACGCAGAGCCGTATCAAGAAAGCTTGGACGATCGGATGCTCAAATTCGAACCAGACCCCGAAGCGATTCTTTCCTCCTTGCTTCCACTCTTCGTTAATCGCGAAGCGCACCAGGCGTTGCTCAACGCGCGTGCTTCAGAGCACAGTGCCAGAATGGTTGCCATGAAATCCGCTAAGGACAATGCAACTACTTTGCTCGACGGGCTCACGCTTCAGTACAACAAGGCCCGTCAGGCCGCCATCACACAAGAAATCCTCGAAATTGCCGCGGCAACAGCGTCCAACGGCTAACCTTACTTTTAGAACAAAACTTCCATCACCGAAAAGGCTATGAGCAACACCGGAAAGATCCTCCAAGTTATTGGACCAGTTGTAGACGTTCAGTTTGCACCCGAAACGATTCCGCCCATCTATCAGGCGCTTAAAATTCAGTTCACAGCAGCTGGAGCGAACATCGACCTCACCCTTGAAGTCCAGCAGCACCTTGGTGAAGGCGTTGTGCGTGCCGTTGCGATGTCTTCCACAGAAGGTCTCAAGCGCGGTATGGAAATCCTTGATACAGGAGCTCAGATTTCCGTGCCAGTTGGCGAAGGCGTTCTCGGACGTATCTTCAACGTAACCGGCGATCCCGTTGATAACCGCGGCGAAGTCAAGTTCGACAAGAAGTACGAGATTCACCGTCCTGCTCCACCACTGACCGAGCAAGACACCAAGGCGACGATCCTCGAAACCGGTATTAAGGTCATCGACCTCATTTGCCCTTTCATCAAGGGCGGTAAAGTTGGCGCCTTCGGTGGTGCTGGTGTTGGTAAGACCGTTGTGATCATGGAGCTCATCAACAACATCGCGAAGACTCACGGTGGATACTCCGTATTCGCAGGTGTGGGCGAACGTTCGCGTGAAGGAAATGACCTTTACCACGAAATGTCTGACTCCGGAGTTATCGACCAAGAGAACCTCGAAAACTCTAAGGTTGCTCTCGTTTACGGACAAATGAACGAACCGCCTGGTGCTCGTATGCGTGTTGCGCTTTCGGCTCTCTCCATGGCGGAGTACTTCCGTGACGAAAAGAACCAGGACGTACTTCTCTTCGTAGATAACGTGTTCCGTTTCTCCCAAGCCGGTTCCGAAGTATCCGCACTTCTTGGACGCTCTCCATCCGCGGTTGGTTATCAACCAACGCTCTCTTCGGAAATGGGCGCTCTCCAGGAACGTATCACTTCAACCACCAAGGGTTCCGTGACTTCCTTCCAGGCGGTATATGTACCTGCGGATGACTTGACCGACCCTGCTCCAGCAAACACATTCGCTCACCTTGACTCCACGATCGTACTCGAGCGTTCGATTGCTGACCTGGGTATCTACCCAGCGGTTGACCCACTCTCCTCCGTTTCGAAGGCTCTCGAGCCAGCAGTCGTTGGACAAGAGCATTATGATGTTGCCCGTGGCGTTCAACGCGTGCTTCAGCGCTACAAGGATTTGCAGGACATCATCGCGATTCTCGGACTCGACGAACTTTCGCCAGAAGATAGACAAACTGTCTTCCGTGCTCGTAAGATCCAGAAGTTCCTCTCCCAGCCGTTCAACGTGGCTGAAGTCTTCACCGGATTCCCGGGAAAGATCGTCCCCGTTTCGGAAACCATCAAGGGCTTCAAGCAAATCCTCGATGGCGAGCTCGACCACATCGCCGAAAACGACTTCTACATGAAGGGCGGACTCGACGAAGTTCTTGAAGCTTCTAAGGCCTAAGCCAGAGCAACACCCGGTAGGATATGTCACTCCAACTAGAAATTGTAACGCCGCACGGCAAGGTGTACGACGAGACGATCGACTCTGTCGTGATGCCTACCACTACAGGCGAAGTCGGGATCATGCCGGGGCACATTCCGCTCCTCACCGAACTTCAGCCAGGTGATATCGCTGTTTCCAGTTCTGGAACCGTCGTCCATCTCGCTGTGAGCAAGGGCTTTGCGCAATGTATCGGCGACAAGGTTTCTATCTTGGCGGAAAACGCCATCAGCGAATCCGATATCAACGTGAACGAGGTCGAAGCGGCAATGGCCCGAGCCCAAGACGCCCTCAAGAACGCGAAGGAGATGAGTGCAGAGGAGCTGGCCCAGCTCGAGACGACGATCCAATACGCGAACATTCAGCAGTTGCTGAAAAAGAAGCGGTAATCTTCTTTTGCTTAAATTCTTTCTAAGAGACCAGTCGCAAGGCTGGTCTCTTTTTTGATTCAGATTTACGCTTGGAGTATTCTCGTGACGATCTTGTGCATCGGTACGCCGCAGATTCCCTGATGGGTGATTCGCGACTTTGAATGGATTACCAAAGCTTCGTGGATCCATTGAATTTGAGTGTGTGACTCTTGCGTACCGCGAGAGAATGAGGCAATGAAAGCATAAGTGCCGGGGTGAAGAATCGGCATACGAAATTCGAAGCTAGCAGTGATTTCTTGTTCTGCTTCAAGTTTTAAACTTTGCTCTGCATTCGAGAGATAAGTGTTGTCTCCAAAAATATACTGCCCGTGACGGTCCTTCAAATTGAAGCCGAGGATAGGTAGGTCGATTTGCGTTCCGGCTTTAGCTCTTATCGTGAATCGTACTATCTCGCCTCCGACGACACCGGAAAGGCGTCGACCCTCGGAATCCTCGAGGAAGCAGTCGACTATATGCCCTTCGCCACTTCCGAATGAGTCGCTGGGTTCCTCAAGCAGCAGCACTTCCCATTGGTTGGGTTTGTTTTTTAGAGCTTCTTCTTCTCGTTGATCGTGTAGCTGATCTTCGTTTAACTCATAGGTTAACTTAAGCTGGTTGTTGATCTCAGTGGCGTTCTTCGAGCCATTCTCAGCGTTATGATAAAATGCTAGATATTGCTCGACCGCGACCTTGGGGGAACCGTCATACATGATCTCGCCGTCTTTCAACCAGATGCAGCGTTCGCAAATATTTTGTACCGACGAGAGGTCGTGGGTCACGAGAACCAGAGTTCTGTCTTTAATAAATTCTCGGATGAAGCGGGTACACTTTTGTACAAAGTAGAAGTCTCCGACGGCGAGAGCTTCATCGATGATCAAGATCTCGGGCTCGAGGTGGATGCGAACCGAAAAGGCCAAGCGAATAGTCATGCCGCTGCTGTACGTCTTGAGCGGTTGATCGATGAATTTCTCGAGTTCTGAGAAGTCGATGATTTCTTGGAGCTTCTCGTTGATGTTCTTTCTGTCGAAGCCGAGGATGGCTGCGTAAAGGTAGATGTTCTCTCGTCCAGAAAATTCTGGGTTGAAGCCGGAGCCGAGTTCAAGAAGGGCTGCGACGCGGCCTCGGGTTTTTGCGGTTCCTCGAGTGGGTTGGAGCGTACCAGCCAGTATTTGCAAGAGGGTACTCTTTCCCGATCCGTTGCGTCCAATGATACCGATGGACTCGCCTCGTTTCAGCTTGAAGCTGACATCTTTGAGAGCGGAGAACGTGGAGTAGTAGGGGTTGTCGTCTTTGCCGTTGTCGAAGGCACGGCGGAAGAGAGCCCAGACCGGTGCCTTAAGGCGAGAAGATGAGTCCCGCCAAATCTTGTAGTCCTTCGAAACGTTTTCGCAGTTAACGGCGTATTCGCTCTCGCTCATAGGTAGTCAGGGAAAGAGGGGCGCAGCTTCTGGAAGACGTAGTTCCCTAGCAAGAAAATGATGACAGCTGCGATTGCTGGCGCAACGTAGCTTTCGAGCGGCATGGGCTTATTCCACAGGACGATGTCGCGGATACCGTCCACCATGTAAACCAATGGGTTAAATTGCAGGTAGGTCCAAGCACCGGGTGGGATCTTGTCGACCGGATAGAAGACGGCGCTGCCGAAGAGGAGAGCCATGGAGAGGAATTGGGACGCGTTGCCGAGGTCCTTAATTACGACGCCGACGCTGGCGAAAAGCATACCGATGCCCGTGGCCATCAGAAACATGATGGGAAGCATTGCCAGGATGCCAAAGTGGGCGAGCGACACTCCGTTGCCCATGATGAGTGCTGCTGCCAAGATCAAGGCCGACTTTATGGCAAGTGTTAGCAGTGAAGCTATCAGGCGGGCGATGACGAGGGTTTCGAGTGGAAAGACTACTTTTTTGACGAAGCTCGAATGCGATTGGATGAGAGGGGGCGTCAACACAATGGTTTCGGCAAAAAAGTTATGAATAGCGAGTCCGACGAAAATCCCGAGCGCGTGCTGGAGCGGTGTTTCGTTGACGAAGGAGCCGCTGAATACATACCCAAAAACGAAGGAATATATTCCCAACATCATCAGCGGGGAGAGCAGTGTCCATACGACACCGAGGTAGCTCCCACGGTATTGCATTTGAATGTTCCGAGCGGCCAGTTGGAGTGTGAGGTGCCAGTGCGAGAATATGGATCGGACGGCTTTCGCCGAAGCGGTGAAAAGTTTCATCGATGGCTAGCTTTGGCTTCCGCGAGAGAGGCGTGGACCCGCGGGGCGAGGCGGCTTGTTTGATGGCTGAGTCTAGGACCTATTGACATTTTTGCCGACTATGAGTTTGGGGGTGGGATGATCGAGGACAAACTGCATTCTAAACCGTTGGTATCGGTGCTGGTCCTTGATTATAATGGGCAACGTTTTTGGCCAGAGTTGCTTGAAGCTTTGGGTAAGCAGACCTTTCGAAATTTCGAGTTAATAGTAGTAGAAAACGGTGGCCCTCTCAGCATACCGAAAAGGCTGGGTACTTTTTCGATCACGCATCTGCGAGGGCAGGGGAATCTGGGGTTTGCTGGGGGCGTTAATTATGGGGCAAGTCGAGCCTGCGGGAAATACTTGGCTCTCCTGAATAATGACGCGGTGCCGCATGCAGATTGGCTGATGGAGTTGGTTCTAACCATGGAGGCGGAGCCAGACGTGGGCGCGGTTTGTGGAAAGGTGCTTTTCTACGATCGTTACGTGCGTCTAGAGATCGAAGCTCCTGTCTTTCGGCCGGACCGAGAAGATGGAGTACAGGACGATCGCCTGCTTGGTATCCGAGTGAAGTTGGCTGAACGTCAAATCTCACTCTACCACAGGGAGGGGACGCACCGCTTGGAATTGGTTGAGGACGACCACTGGATTTGGACCAAGGAGCGTGCGGCCCTTTATTTTCCGGTAGAGACGCTGGGAGATCTCAGGGTAGAAATCGCGTCGCACGCGAGCCAGTTTGGCAAGTTTGCGGACTTTCGCCTTGAGGGAGGTGATTGGCAAAGAGTCACCCTCACGGGCGAGAGGCAGACCGTCTGTTTACCCATTTCCGAGAACGCGCTTTTCGATGTGGTGAATAGTGCCGGAAGCGAATTCGCAGAGGACTGGAGCCTGCGTGAGCTTGGGCTTTACGAAAGGGATGGTGCTGCATTTTCGCAGGAGAAGGAACTAGAGATGGGTAGTGCCTGTTCTTTGCTCATACGCAGGGCGGCTCTCACCGATGAGCCTTTTGACTCGGAATTTTTCGCGTATTTCGAGGACAGCGACCTTTGCCTGAGGCTTCGCCGTTCTGGCTGTAAAATCCTGTTTCAGCCACGCAGCGTGGTGAGGCACCACGGCTCGGCGACTTCCGGAGTGCTGTCGTCCATGAACATCTTTTTCTCATTGAGGAACCGGGTGTGGATGGTGGCCAAATTCGCGCCTTGGCCGGTTGTTTTACGCCTACTTTGGAATGGATTCTCGGGCTTCGATAAGTTCGACCGATACTTGCATGAACCCTTCACCTTGTTCCGGTTGAAACGCGAAACCTGGGCGGGCTTGATCAAGCGTTTGTGGCGTCGGCTTTGCGACGACGATTAGCGGCTTTCCCAAGGTACCCCAAGAGAATGCTGCTCTCATCTGAATTGTCGAAGCTGGATAGGGTGGCCCCGTCGTCGCGGTAATGGTGAGGGTTGGCTTGTAGTTTCGCCAACCCGTCTGCGATTTCAGGCACGTTTGTGGCATCGACAGCCAGAGCCTGAGGAGCCAGTAGGTGTGAGTCGTAGCCGTTGCTTCGCAGCACCGGTTTTTGAAAAAAGTGCGCTTCCAATAGCGGCAGTCCAAATCCTTCGTACAGGCTTGGGAATACAAGCGAGTGAGCGAGTTCCCAAACAGCCTTGTAGTCGGTGAGGGTCGTGTGCCCGATCGGATGTATGTAATCCTCGAGCCCAATTTCGGAAATGATTCGAGCGATCCTTATTCCCCGTTCGTCAATTTGACCAGTGAGCACGAGATGGAGGGCTTGGTCGCCAGCTTTTGCCTTGTAGATCGAATAGGCTTCGATGAGACGCTCGTGGTTTTTGTGTGACCAGTAATTGGCCGGATAAAGGAAATAGCGATGCGGGAGGTGCGCTATTTGAGAAGGGAGGTTTCCCATCTCCACTCTGTTGAAGCGTCCGTGCAAGGGGAGGCCGATGGAAAAGACCGTTTCGGGGTTCGTTCCGAATTCTTTGACCAGTTCGTCTTTGCAGTATTCAGAATTGGTTTGGATCAAAACCGAACGCTCGACGGCTTCCGCGTACCAGCGATCGCGAAATTGGACTTCAGCGGGTGGCAGAGTTTCTGGGTAGCCTCGATGCAACACGTCGACTATAAGGCTGACTTGTGGGACTTCAGGCGTGTAGAGCTCGGAGAATCCAAACCCGGCGTACAGCGCGTCGACCCGGAGCAAAGCGAGCAAATTTTCTGGCAAATCAGGCCAGTATCGGAGCGATGGTAGCGTCCCGTTGCTGCTTCGAGGCTCGTAGGCTCTGCGGGGACCGAGCACGTGGATCTGATGAAGTCCGTCCAGCCCGAGAAAACAGAGTTCCGGCACGATTTCCTCCCTACAGAACACGAAGAGCCTGATTTCTTGAGAGTGCTTCTCTACGAAGCGGCGGAGAAATTCGTAGTGATGCACCTTGATTCCCCCGTTGGTGCCACCAGCGGATAGGCGAGCAATGTCGTAGGCGACTGTGAGCAGCCGTTGTGAAGTCAGTGTCATCCTCTTCTTTGCTGTAGGGTAGGCGGTCGATGGCGAGCCATTTGCACCGAGAGTAGTATTTCAATGTCTAATTTATAACAGAAATTTTATAATTATCTTGATCCGTAAATTTACCAATGTATGCATGCTGTTTGTTCGATGTCGGGGGAGTATCTTTGATGTCCCTTCTCGATTTGTGCCATGAAAACTTTATTCGCTGTTTTAGTCGTGTTTGGACTTACTCAACTCTCGTTGGCGGATTCTGTCGCATCGGAATTTTTGCCGGACGATCTGAAAATTGAGGCTATGGAGGCCCCCGTCTTTGCGAGTGTCCATGGATCTTATGGACTAATAGGAGCCCTATGTTTAGGGCTAATTGTTATGTTGAGGTTGAAGCGTCAGGGGCGGTAAAGTCTGATAGAACGTTTCATCCTTGTGCGGTAAGCGTGGCAGGGCTTTTCTAAACGATTCCTGCCAGCTAAGGCAAATCGATGAAAGACAAGCGAACAGTGGATATGCGCGTAATGAGCGAGTGGGTACAGCCTGGCTCGCGCGTTCTCGATCTTGGCTGCGGACGTGGCGTATTGCTCGAGTATTTAAAGCAAAAACTGGGGGTAGAAGCGGTCGGTGTTGATCTCGATCCAGAAAAAGCCCGATCCTGCGTTAAACGCGGTATTAGCGTGTATATGGGCGATATGATGGATTTCATGAAGTCCTTCCCCGACAAGCACTTCGATTACGTTATCTGTTCCCGTACCATGCAGGAACTCAGTTCTCCATCAGTAGTGATCGAGGAAGCTCTGCGAGTTTCCAGCCACATGTTAGTGGGCTTTGTAAACTACGCATATTGGCGCAATCGTCTGAGCATGCTTCTCAACGGCCGCGTTATTCGAAACGAGGTCTATCCATCGCCTTGGTCGGTATCGCGTCCAAGCAATCCGGTTTCTGTCCAACAGTTCGAGATATTCTGCCGCAAACGTGGCATCCAGGTGGAGAGACACCTCTGCCTTGGCGGCAATTGGGAAACCCAAAAGCGTATTTTGCTCAATTTGCTCAGCGGATACGCGGTCTTCGATCTTAAGGCGACGGCTTAGGTGTATTCCGAGTGCGGGTGGATTTGGCTGGTACGTTCCCTAATCTTAAAAATTGGACTAAATTGCCTGTCCGACTGGTTTCGAGATAGGTTTTAGCTAGGATCAGCCATTGCTTTTCGCCACCTTGACCGCATCCCAATGACTCCATTTCTCGAACTAGCCACCCACGAAATATCCCCTACGAATCGCGACGATATCGTTCGCGAATTCTTGCCTAAGCTAGATTCGGTCCGTGACGACGTCGAGTTCGACCTCGCTCTTTGGTCACTCGCTCAACGGCTAGCGGTCGATACCGAGGAGCTTTTGCGGCAGATCGGAGCTCGATGGTTAAAGGGGTCAACGTTGCTGACAGAAACCCTGCGTGACTCTGGAGATGAGGGGCCTAGCGAGGCATTGCGGATCTTGTTTGCTCGCTTTAGACCGTCTGCGGAGGCCCCACTACCTGGTATGGAAGCTTTTTCAGTTGAGGTCATCGCTGTGACAAATGATCGCGTGAGGGTAACGTGCGAAGGAGCCCGTCGCTGTTGTTCCTTCATCGAGGGCATGGCGAGAGCGCTGTGCGAAGCGTTTGGTGTTTCGCTGCGTTACATCCGGCAGCCTAAGCGCGCCACTCGCGTTTTGATAACTTTCAATTGCTTGGCGAGCTAGAGGAGAAACGCCCGCGTGAGCTCAAACAGTTCGTCGGAATCTACGAGGAAGGAATCATGTCCGAGGTCCATATCGATTTGCAGGTAGGATGCCTCTTTCCCTTGTCGCAGCATGGCGAGAACGACCTCTCGGTTTTGAGCAGGAGGGAAGAGCCAGTCGGAGGTAAATCCGACCACTAAGGCGCGGCACTTCATGTTGGCGACTGCCTTGTCCAAGCTTCCGTAGGACCCGGCTAGATCGAAATACCCGAGGGCTCGGGTGAAGTAGAGGTAGGTGTTGGCGTCGAAACGGTTGGTGAAGCTTTCGCCTTGGTAGCGAAGGTAGCTCTCCACCTCGAACTCGATGTCGAAAGTGTACTTGCTGTCGTAGCCAGCTTGGCGCCTCCGGCCAAACTTCCGGTCCATGCTGGTATCAGAAAGGTAGGTGATGTGAGCCATCATGCGAGCGATTGCGAGGCCCATGTTCGGGCCTTTATCCGGCTCGTAGTTACCTTCTTTCCACTCGGGATCCTGCATGATCGCTTGGCGGCCGACTTCGTCGAAGGCAATCGCTTGGGACTTTTGCCTCCAGGTGGTAGCCATAGGAAGGATACGCTCGATAAAGTCTGGATATTCGATTGCCCACTGCAGTACTTGCATACCGCCCATCGAGCCGCCGATCGCGGCGTGGAGCTTCTTGATTCCGAGGCTGTCAAGAAGCAGTTTTTGGGTTCGTACCATGTCGACCACGTTCACGAACGGGAATGTGAGATTGTAGGGCGTGCCGGTTTCGGGGTTGATCGACTTGGGGCCCGTTGATCCTTGGCAGCCACCGATGCAATTGGAGCATACCACGAAGAAGCGATTGGTATCGATTGGCTTCCCGGGGCCGATCATATTATTCCACCAGCCCGGCTTGCGGTCACGGAGGCTATAGATGCCTGCGCAGTGGTGGTCTCCTGTCAGGGCGTGGGCGACGAGGATAGCGTTCGTCCCGTCAGCGTTGAGCCGCCCGTAGGTTTCGTAGCGCAGCGTGAACTCAGGAATGCTTTGACCGCTTTCGAAGGTGAAGGGTTGCGGGTAGTAGAAGTCGACAGGCTCGACGAGTCCTACCTCGCCGGCATCGTCCAGCCCGTGATCCTCTTCGGTTGCGTTCATGTAGGGAGTTTTTGTGTGGGCTTGAGCAGGTGTCGAGAGCGAAGAAGGGGACTTGTGGAGAAGGGGAGATGGAGAGGTCGTTTTTTTCGTTTGAATAGTGTGAAGTTAAGACAGAATTTGAATCCACTTACCTATCCCCCTCGAACCCACAGGTGAGGTGCTGCGACTGTCGACTGGCACCTCCTTCGAGTAAATTCATGAAAATCGCCCTACTCTTATCGTGCTTCCTAAGCTTGGCTTGCCTCGGCACTGCTCGGCCCAAGAAGGACGTGCCGTTCATCAACCTGCGACCGACCGATACACTGTACATCCAAGTCATGGACAGTGTGTACATGAATGGGAGTTCAATAGGTGAAACGGACCGTTTTCATCGCATCGAGCAAACGTTGGAAGACGTGTTCGAGGACATCAATTTTCCGCTCAACTACAAGATCGAGCGTTTTGGCGCCCAGCAGACGCCGCCAAACCAACCTCGGCTGGATCTGACCATATTCAAGTGGGGCGACAATGGCTTGAGCGAGGTCGAGGCGCGTTTCAGTGCCAGCATCAAGCGCGACTACACGAGAAACAAGCTCGGCACTTACTTCACTCGAGCACCTTCGCCTTTCGGGGGATATGATCGGATCATACGAGCTCACAACGAGGTTATGGAGGAAGCGATCGAGGAAATGGTGATGGAGCTCAACACGCGACTATCGGTCGGTTTGATCGAGGAGGAAAAGGCCGCAGCGGAAGGCGAAGATGACGTCTCAAAAAGCGAGTAGCGATTCTTCGTTGCGAATGGAAGGAGACAATACGCATTCCATGGACGATGCTAGTATCGAGGCTGAGCTGATACGGCGGATTGCCCGGCAGGAGCGAGCCGCGTTTGACGAACTGTACGCTCGATACTCGCGTCCACTTTTTTCGTATATTGCCAAGTTTCTGCGTGACAGGGGGTTAGCTGAGGAGGTCCTTCAAGACGCGTTCGTGAAGATATGGCGCTCGGCTCCTCGCTACGACCGCAGCCTCTCGCGTCCATTCAGCTGGTGCGTCTTGATAACTAAGCGTCTTTGCATAGACCGCATGCGTGCCATGAAGCCAGTGACGGTAACTGATGACCCGATGGCGCTTAAACCGGTCGACGAACAGCGGCAGTCCGAGAAAGACCCATCACAACGTGTGGAAATGGACGACCAGCTCAGTCTCTTGGAGGAGATGGTGGAGCGTCTCCCCGATTCCCAACGCCTCAGCCTCCAACTCGCCATGAATAAGGGGCTAACCCAACAAGAAATTTCAGATCAGCTAAATATGCCGCTTGGCACGGTGAAAACCGCCATGCGCCGCGGCATGCAACGACTCAAAAACATGATGGCACCAAGCTATGAATAACGAACTCATAGAAGAAAAAGCCCAACTCTACGCTCTCGGCATTTTACCCGAGTCCGAAAAGAAGGAATTCGAAAGCAAGGTCCGCGAAGATCGAGAACTGCAGTCGCTCGTGCACGAGTACCAGCGACTCGTCGAGCTCGAAGCGAGGCCGGCAAGGGCGGAGCCTTCATTCCAAACCTACTCACAGGTCATGGAAGAAATCGATGGAGCGAGCGAGCCGCATACCGCGAGTGCTACTGGCTCGACGCTTGTCTCCTTTGCGACTTGGGGCGGCTGGGCGGCAGCAGCGTGTGCGGCGCTTGCATTAATGATCAGCTACTTCGGAGCTAAAGGAGGAGTGAATACCCAGTCCGATATCGTGCTCAACAATTTGGCCAATCCGCGCATCATTGCGGTGCAAACTCCCTCAGAAGACTTCGCTGTGGAAGATCGCATGCTCGAACTGGCGGGCCTCGCTGAGGCTTATTGGTTCTCTCGCGAAGGCATTCCTGCTGGCCAATTGCTCGATGGGCAGGAAGACACGGAAGTTGCTGAGATGTCGGGAGGGTTCACCATCTACGATCGCCGTTACAACATCGGTTTTATCGCGGTGGAAAACTTGCCTCGCGAGGCTCCCAACAAAAGCTATCATGTCTGGGCCAAGACGGATCCGTCCGCTGCCCCGGTTCGTGCGGGCACTTTACCGATAGGCGAAGAGTCGCGTGGCCTGTTCTTCTTTGACCTTTCGACGCTTCCCAAAGGCGCTTCGCTTGATTCGCTCAGTTTTTTCGTAACTGAGGAGGAAAGCGAGGACCCGACAGCCCCGAGCCAGATGGTGGTGCTAAGTGATGTTTAAGGAATAAGCTTCGACTCACAATGGGAGAGTATCCTTTATGCTCTTCTTACATTTTAACATTGCCGCCCTCTGGGCGGCTTTTTTTGCTCATCGAGTTCGCGACTTTCGCAAAAACCTCCCCTGTTAACTCGAATCATGAAACGATTGCTCCGTCTCCTCCCCGCTACCCTCCTCCTAATGCTTCCGACCCTCGCTCACGCTCAGGAAGGAATCCCCGACCACGACTCTGGTGACACCGCATGGATGATCGTGGCTACTGCTTTGGTTCTTTTCATGACTTTGCCGGGACTGGCCCTTTTCTACGGTGGTTTGGTTCGCGCCAAAAACGTGCTCTCTATACTGATGCAGTGTTTCTCTATCTGTGCGGTCATGTCCGTGCTTTGGGTGATCTTCGGCTACAGTCTCGCGGTGAGCGGCGACAATCCGTTTATCGGAAACTTCGACCTCGCCTTCCTCAATCACCTCACGGTCGACTCCCTCTCCGGCACGATTCCCGAATCGGTTTTTGTAACTTTCCAGATGACATTCGCGATCATCACCCCCGCTCTCATTATTGGTGCCTTCGCAGAGCGCGTTAAATTTTCCGCAGTTCTGATATTCTCGATCCTCTGGTTTATCTTTTCTTACATTCCTGTTTGGCACATGGCTTGGTCGGAGAACGGCTATTTCCACAATTGGAGCGTAATGGATTTCGCAGGCGGAACCGTTGTCCACATCAACGCAGCAATGGCCGGACTGGTGGGCTGTTTGATGGTGGGCAAGCGTAAGAAGGCGTTTGAGGAGCCGATAAAGCCACACAACCTTCCTCTTACGGTGGTGGGCGCCGCGATGCTTTGGGTCGGTTGGTTCGGCTTCAACGCTGGCAGTGCGGTAGCAGCTGACGGAACCGCCGGCATGGCGATGCTGGTTACGCAAATCGCGTGTGCCACCTGTGCAGTGACTTGGATGCTAATTGAGCTATTCGTACACGGCAAGGCGTCAGCTTTGGGAGTGGCGACGGGTGCTGTGGCCGGCTTGGTCGCCATCACTCCAGCCTCTGGAAACGCCGGTCCTATGGGCGCCATATTGATTGGAATTTGCTCGGCGGTTTGCTGTTACTTAGTCGCCGTTAAGCTAAAGTTTATCCTGAAGATCGACGACTCGCTCGACGTTTTCGGAGTGCATGGAATCGGCGGTATCGTAGGGGCGATCCTCACGGGTGTGGTCGCTTCCGAGTCGTTCGGAGGAACGGGTTACGGCGAAGGCATCGGAATGGCTACCCAAGTATGGGGCCAATTTATGAGCGTGATCATCACGGTTGTCTGGAGCGGCCTCGTATCCTTTATCCTCTTCTTCGTTCTCAACAAGGTGATGGGACTGCGCGTCGAGTCTGACGATGAGTTGCGCGGCCTCGACTTGAGCGATCATGACGAACAAGCATATGAGCTTTAAAGCTCTTCCTTAGAATTAATTTTGCCAAGCCCAGGCGCGATTTGCGCACCTGGGCTTTTTGATGCTTGGTGTGGACTTGAAAAAGCCAATCACCGGCATAGGGTGCGCTGACTATGATATCCCGTCGCTTTCTTTGCATCCAAATCGCCACGATGAGCCTGTTGCTCGGCGGCTGCTCCGTCAAAAAGCTCGCATTGAATCAGATCGGAGATGCTCTCTCAGGAGGTGGCGATGTCTTTTCTTCGGATGAGGATCCGGAACTTGTAGGAGATGCGCTGCCCTTTAGCCTGAAGTTGATGGAGAGCGTTTTGGCGGAAACGCCTGAGCATGAAGGCCTGCTCACTTCGCTCGCCAGTGGTTTTACGCAATACGCTTATGGCTGGGTCCAGCTCGACGCGGATGAGATCGAGGACGAGGATTACGACCGAGCGGAGGAACTGCGCGAAAGAGCAATCAAGCTCTACCAGCGAGCCAATCGCTACGGGATGCGGGCCCTCGAGGCGAAGTACCCAGGAATCGGCGAAGAGTTGAAGGAGGATGCCGAGGCTGCTCTCAGCCGCGTCAAGGCGGGAGACGTAGAAACGCTCTATTGGTCGGCTCTCTCCTGGGCGGGGGCAATTTCGCTCTCGTTAGACAACATGGATTTGGTCGGCGACTTAGCCTACGTGGAGGCGATGATGCGGCGCTGCCTCGAGCTCGATCCAGATTGGGAAATGGGTTCGATACAGAGCTTTTTCATCACTTATGAAATGAGCCGGATGAACGGGGAGGGCGATCCCGTTGCGAACGCGACTCGCTTTTTCAAGCGGGCCTTGGAGCTGTCAGGTGGGAAGTTGGCCTCGGTCTACGTGGCGTATGCCGAAGCGGTCGCGGTGGCTCAGCAGGATAAGGACTTGTTCTTAGCTATGCTCAACAAGGCTCTCGAAATCGACGTCGACGCGAACCCTTCGCTGCGACTCAACAATTTGCTCTACCAGCGTCGTGCCGAGTGGCTGCTGACACGTCTGGATTGGCTGTTTTTATAGACGAATCTCCCGCGCAAATGAAACGTTTACGCGGCGTGCCTGTATAAAACATTGAAGCTTCGAGGGGCTTTGTCCGTCTTACGGATGAATCGAGCCTCTAAAACCTGCTCTCGTAAAGATGACTGTATTTTCCAAACTCACCCGTTTCTTCGCTTTTGGCGCGCTTGCCGCAGCGACCTTTTCACTAACGCAGGACGCGGACGCGCGCCGCATGAACATTCGCTTGAGTACGCTTGCTCCAAAGGACTCCTCTTTCGACAAGTCGCTCCGTAAAATGGGCCAAGAGTGGAAGGACCAGACGCGCGGCCAGGTTAACTTGATCGTCTTCTCCGGTGGGGTCCAAGGCGGTGAGACGGCTATGATAGACCGCATGAGGGTCAACCAATTGCAGGCCGCTCTTATCTCGGGTGTTGGTTTGTCGGAGATTGACCCGGGGGTAGCGGGTCTCCAGCAAATCCCCATGATGTTTCACACGTACGAGGAACTCGAGTACGTCATGGAAAAGCTGGGGCCTAAGCTCGAAGAGCGAATCAAGGAAAAGGGTTTCATCGTTCTCAGCTGGGTCGATTCTGGTTGGGTAAAGATTTTCAGCAAGCAAGAGCTCGCTACTCCGGACGACATGAAAAAGGGCAAGCTCTACACTTGGGCTGGGGACAACCGTCAGACCGACTTGCTGAAGAATATGGGCTTCCGACCAGTGCCTATCGATGCCACTGAGGTGACATCCAGTCTTCAAACGGGCTTGGTCGATATCGTTCCTCTCCCTCCGTTTTTCGCTCTGGCTACTCAGAGCTACCGTCCCGCTCCGAACATGCTTGATATCCGCTACACGCCCATCGTGGGAGCGATCGTCGTATCAGAGCAGGCTTGGAGCCGCATTTCCGAGGAGGATCAAGCGGTTATGCTCGAGTCGGCTCAGCGCTACGGCCGTGAGATGACTTTGGCGGGTCGCGAGGAGAACGAAGAAGCGATCAAGGTGATGAAGGAGAAGTGGGGCTTGAAGATCCGCGATGCGGACGAAGCGGTAACGGAATCTTGGGAGAAGGCCTCGGAACAAGCCTATTCGCTCATCCGAGACAACACGGTGCCAGCTGACATTTTCGACGAAGTCGTGCGACTGCTCGAAGAGTACCGCTCTCAAAACTAGGCTTGGAAGCTACGACGAATTTGAAATGAAATTGGCGTCCCTGATCGGGGACGCCAATTTTTTAGTAAAGCGTTCCTGTCGAGCTCTTTGTCGCGGTAAAAACAAGACGATTTTAAAGAGACTAGAGATGGACTAAACCGACTATTGGAATCCTATCGGGCCTTTTGCGTTTCAGAGGCCGAGGTTAGTGCGTATGAACGCCTCGGTCTCGTTAAGCGAATGGTTCCAACCAAATGCGTTATGGCCGTGTCCGTCTTCTGGATACAATATAAGAGTATGCTCTTTACCTGCCTTTTTCATGGCATCTGCCATCCTATCGGCTTGGTTCTTATTCACTCTCCAATCTTGTTCACCTTGCAGAATGAGGACCGGTTTCTGAAGGTCGTCGACTCGGGAGATCGGGGAAGCTCTGAATATGTACTCCGGATCCTCAACCTGCTTTCTCAGAATCTCGTCCCAGAAGTGGAATGCGAAGCGGTTTCTTACTGCTTTGTCATTCTTCAATAAGTTCTTCAGGTCGGAAGGTGCGGCGGAGGCGACGCCGCAGGCGTATAAGTCAGGGTAGCGTTGCATTGAAAGGTACACTGAGTAGCCGCCCCAGCTACCCCCGATGATCGCGATTTTTTCAGCGAGGGCGACGTTTGTGTCGACGAGATGCCTTACAGCGTAGGCAATGTCATCAATAGGAGTGGTATCCAAATTTCCAATAATGCCGTCGAGCTTGTAATCGCGGCCAAAGCCAGTCGAACCTCGGTAGTTGACTTGAAGGACCGCAAAGTTTCGCGTGGCGAAAAATTGGTTGATCGGGTCGTAACGGTTCAAGTCTCTTGTCGTCGGTCCGCCGTGAATGTGAGTAATAAGAGGAAGGGGTTCGCCATCCCAATTTGGAGGGAGGGTTAGATAGCATTGAACATTGTTTCCATCTGCGGCTTCGATCCAAATCGGTTTTGTGACCGCTAGCTCATATTCCAGGACTTCAGGATTTACGTCGTAGATATTACGAATCGATTTAGTTGCGCGATTGAAAAGATAGTAGGTGCTCGGGTTCTTTTCGCTAAAACTTCTAAATATAATCGAGTTTGCATTATCGTCCCAAGCAATCGGCATGTGGCGCAATTTTGGTAGAGCATCTTCGATTGCTCGTTGGGTCGTATCGAACGCTTCGTCGAACCACTTTACTGTGTAGTCGTCTTTCCAGTATCCAACTCCGATAACATTGTGTCGAGAATTTCGAAGGAGGCGGAACTCAGGTCCATCGCCTCCGATATCGAAACGATCATCCTCGAGCAATACCTCTGAGATTTTTGCAAGCTGAAGGTCGTATTTGTAAAGTCCATACGTGCCTCGACCGAGGTTACTGCTCACGATTATAGAATTAGGGTCACCTGCGAAACCATTCACGTAAACAGGCTGGTCAACAGCATCCCTAGGGGAGTAGTTGAATCGAATGTTAGGGTCGTTGTTGAGGTCGTCAAGTTTGCGCCAACGCTTCGACCCTACCTCGCGATATTTGAAAGTGAATCCAGCGGTGTCGTACTCACGCTTCATTCGAAGCTTACCTTCGGAATCCAATCGATTTGAGTCGAAGGCGTTTCCGGTTTCAGTTGAAACTCGTTTTCCTTCGATGCAGTCGATAGTGATAAAGTCGTCGTCGCGATTGTAGTAGGTACCACTTCGGTCGTATGCTACCGCATGGATTCCATCAGGCGAGACGTGTGTGATGTAGTGAACCGAATTGTATAGTTTACGAATTTCTCCTGATTGAATGTTTAGGGAGTGTAGGTCCTCTTCGAATATATAGAGGACGAGTTCGTCGTTTAGCCATTCGATATCATTTAGCTCCTCGTCAAATTCGCCGATATCAACCGATTGGAGAATTTGCATCGTCTCTGCGTCAAAAACGACGACTCGCACGTTCGTTTTTATATCACGAAAAGTCGCGATATGTTTGCCACTGGGAGATACCACGTGTCGGAAATGCCTCGGTCTTTTGAACAGTACTGTATTGGGAACAGCGGATTCAGATTGGACTAATTCTTTGAATTCGTCGTCCAAACTTCTTTTAGCGACCGAGTCTTGAGTGCGTACTTCGCGCCCTTGCTCGAAGATGTGCAGCGACCCGATCGCGTCGACTTGTGCGGGCATCTTGATTTTGATTTTCTTCGTTTTACCAGCGGACAGAGACCCGATCGAATCGAAGTAGGTAGCCATCGAATCGTTTGAGGAGAAAAGAAGGATATAGTGGCAACCCGTCAAATTCCGGTCGGAAGTAAGCTCTACTTCCATCTCAAAGCTGTTTTTGCCTGCTTCGATCCGGTTGTTCCTAATTTGCCTCGGATCGCGGGCTCCCAGGAAATCCACCTCTACCTTTCCATCGGCAAAATTATTGACCAATACGAATCGAGTGCGTTCGTGTTTCGCCTTTTTCCGCCGACCTTTTTCGTTTTCGACGACAGGAGTGAATCCTTGAAAGTAGACGACAGGCCGGAATTCGCCTTCGTGGTCGACCTGCATTTCAATTTGGCCAAGAAGGGCGGTCGTTAAACTTAGGTATAAGAGGCAGGTGACAATTCTGAAGACGATCGGGGTTTTCATCTTTCACCGATGTCATCAGCGTATGTACGTACGCGCAACCCTATAGTTAGTTAGCCCTCGGTTCGCTGGACATCTGAGCCTTTAGGTTCGTGGGCTTTGTAGCCGCAATGTGGACAAGTGAGGCTTTCTTCCAGCTTTATCCGCTTCAAGAACGCCGCACCCAAGATGCCGCTGGGTAAGGCAAACATTCCGATTCCAATGATGGCTAGGACGGAAGCGATCAGTTTTCCTAAACTGGTTATCGGATACGCGTCACCATAGCCTACGGTCGTGAGTGTGGTGATAGCCCACCACATCGTCCCAGGGATACTGGCGAAGACGTTGGGCTGAGCTTCGTGTTCCGCGTAGTACATGAGCCCCGACCCTACTATGAGCAGCATCAGCATTGCCAGGAGCGTGAGCGTCAGTTCCGCCCGTGTTTCGATCGCGACTCGGGTGAAGGTTTGCAAGGTTTTGCTGTAGCGTCCTAGCTTCAAAATTCGCAATAACCGTAGCAGTCGAGCGATCCTGAGAAAACGCAGGTCGATGAAGTTCATGGCGAGCAAGGACGGCAATATCGAAGCCAAGTCGATGAGGGCCATGGGAGAAAATAGATAACGGGTGCGGCCCCAGCTCCCAGCGAACCGGCCCTTCGTATTGATCGCCCACAGTCGGAGGACGTATTCGAGTGCAAAGAGCGAGACCGACAGACGCTCGAACACTATGAAAACGAAAGCGAAGTTCTCCTTCAACGAGGCGACGCTCTCGAGGATGACGGACAAAGCATTAAGCAAAATCAACGCTAGCAGGAACGCTCTCAGCCACCCTCCGTTCACGAGAGGTTGTCCCGGTTTTTCGAGTAGCGTGTAGACCTTCTCTTTATTCATTTTTGCAGCCTAGAACGATCGTCCTACCCAGCAAGTTTGTGTTTGGAAACCGTTTAGTATTACCCGACTGTGTGGCATGTTCTATGTTAAAATCCTCCGTTTTGTTGTTACCCTCACCCTTGTTCTAACCTGTAGTAAAGCTTTCGCCCAGCTTGATCCGCATCCCGATTCCACGGTAAATGATGCGATCCAGCAGCTTCGCAGCATCTACCAAGCCTACGAGGCAATGCAGCCCGGTGACCAAGCGACTGCCCAATCGCTGATGAACCGCCTCTCGCCAATCGGCGCGACGCTGGGGAAGGTTGCTGACAAGAATCACCCGACTTGGATCGGAGCGGCCACTCTGTATAACAATCTCAACACGGGAATTCCCGAAAAGTTTAAGAACAGCGCGGCAGCCCCAGATCCACGCATCGCGCAAATTGCGACTCGGTTGGCTACCTTCCAAACCAAGCTTGATGCGATGAGCGCTGGAGATGTCACCACCGGGCAACGTCACCTTGACGACCTCGGCAAGCTAGCGGCCGAAATAAACGCGGTTACGACCAAGTCGCATAGCAGCTACTCCGCTGTCGTGCAGCAGTACAACACGATCAACAACGCTCTGGCCGCTAAGGCAAACCAGCAGCCAGGCTCTACTCCGCAAGCCCTGCCTCCAGGTGCTAATCCGAATGCGGAACCTTTGCTCTCGTATCAGCTTTCTACTTACAAACGGTTGGCCCGCCAAGCTCAAGGCACGGTAGATGCGATAAATTCAGCCGACGAAGCTGAGGTGCTGCAGCCGGGGTTTAAAGACCGCTTCCTCAGTAGCGTGCGAAACTACCAGTCCCAGCTGCAAAAGATAAACCGTCCTGACCATCCGGACGTCGCCCGTCTGATTGTCCAAGTCGAAAGTATCGAGACACTACTAAATCAGCGTGGCGAGCTAGCGGGTCAGAGCAAACAGGCCTTGGGTAACTACGAAGCGAAGCTCGCTGAAATTGACAATCGCAGTCGGGAGGAACGTCCGCCTCCAGCCCTCCAATCACCGCTCGATTCAGAACGCGTCGAGGACTTTATCGCTCGTATTCAGAAAGTGAAGTCGGATAGCGAGAAAGACCTCGCTTATCTCCAAACTCTAGAGGGATCGTCTTTCGCTCCCGAAAACTTGAATAGCCGCATCTACTGGCAACGGGATCGACTTCGCACAGTTTCTGAAAACTTGGGTCAAACGATGCGGGATGTAACTGCAATGCTGGGCCACGAGCGCACAACGATGGACTTTTTCAAGGATCCGAAAAACGACTCTCAACTCGCACGTGGGGATGGCTTCGCGGAAAGGTCTAAAAGAATTGGTGAGGTGGAATTGAATATTAAGGGAGCGGAGCAATTGTATACGTTTACTGGAGACGCCGATGGAGCGGCCAGGGCGGCTGCAATGAAGCGAGAGATCGGGGCCCTTAAGGGAGATCTCGAGGCTCGTTTTGAAGGTGCCCTCGCCAGCGTTAAAATGCCGGAACCTGCAAGCAGTGATCGTGAGGTGCTAAGGATCGCTCAAGATTTGCTTACTTCCGGGGATTATGAAGATATCCATGAAATTCAAGCGATGGTGATAAATTCGCCGAAGGTCGCCCGCGAAAAGAAAGAAGGGGATCTATCCTCGAACGCTTCTTATATAACGATTACTTCATATCACTACAAGTGGGAGCAGTTTCAAGTGACCACCGCAGAAAAGGTGGGTGACAAATACTATTTGTTCTATAATACATTCAAAAACTATTCGAGTGGAGGAAATCGTACGCCGCTCAATCAGTGGATGTTGACGGGACGCTTAGAGGGTAGTCGGATTCTCAAAGAGAACATCGATTGAGCGAACGTGAATCCGCGTCAATATTAGCTTATAGATTCCGCCCCGAATATGAGTTATTTTAAATCCCTCGTCAGCGGCGAGTCGTTTTCCAATGTTCGTAAAACATCTCTCGTCGTATCGGGCTGGTTATGCACGGTAGGCGGTTTGGTGGCGGATGTTTTGCAGCCGTTGGCACCGTTTGCCATCTACCTGTTCGGGCTTTCTTTACTGGGAGTAGTTACTCTTTCAATACTCTATTTCTTGGGGAAAAAAGGTCTCGTCGGAGCCTTGGCTTTGGTCGGGATGAGTTGTTTAGCTTCGGGTTTGATTGTCATCCTCCAAGGTGGAGGCGACAAAGCTAAAAAGCAGGGAGTGGTGGCGGCTGCTGTTCCGGCAGTTTCCCAATTGCAAGAGCGTTTGGGTTTGATTGAAAAGAAGCTGGATTCGATCAAAGGGGATACGGAGAGCCTCAAGTCTAGCGCGGAACGGATCGAGTCGAAATCAGATGTGGTGATCGGATCACTGGACCAAATTCGTAGCAAGTTGGACGCGGTCTCGAGCGATGGTATCATTACAGATCCTCAGTCGCCGGAAGAACATTACCACAATGCTCGCTTGCATGAACTTGGCGGCGATTATGCCGCTGCACGACGATCCTATTTGGAGTATTTTAAAAGCGACCTCGATAAACTGGATCCACATATAAGGTTCGTATCCTTTCTTCGGGTACAAGAAGGACGTGCAGGTGCTTGCGAGGTTTACGGCGATGTGACAGCCCGCAGTTCGAGCGATTTGTCGGACTATGTTCGACTGCTCTTGCTAGACAAGCCGGCTCGCGTCGCTGGCTTGAAAAACAAGTTTGATCGTTCGCCGGAGTTTGCTCCGGTGGCTTATCACCTGAGCCTGGATTATTCACTGGCTCGGCTTGGATCTCAGACTTTGGCTGACCAGCGACAAGAGCTCGCTTACCTAAACTCGTTTCAAAAACGAGACGAAGCGGGTGGCCTGATCCGATACATGATTGACCAGACCTTGGTAGAAGAATGGCGAGAGAATGTGGAAGAACGTCTGGCTGCCCTGCTGCGGGGCGATGCTGCAGAGTTGCTGGACAAACCTGTAGCCGTTAATTGTATTCCGAATAATGAAGGCTGGACAGGCACCGTTCAGATTGGCGAGCCGGTCCTGGAGATCCTTTGGCGTTTAAAGGATGGGGATGAACTGGTTAGCACCGGATCAAGTGGCTCGATTGATCCCCGGACTGGGCAATCAATGCCAAGAAGCTTCTTCAATCTCCCGAAGCAGCAGGAAGACACGCAAGTAGAGGTACGCTACAGGGATTTGGCAGGTGTGGAGCAAGGCCCTTACTTTTTCGATTTCGAAGGAGCGAAGCGGAGTGATGATGCGAATCGTCGGTTATTGGAGGCAACCTCCTCGAGTTGGGCAAGTTTCCGGACATACGATGGCCAAGTACTTTTATATTTCACGCAATTGATGCCCTATCGCGGAGCCTTGGAAAAGGTATTATATGGGATAGAAGTGGAGCAGCCCGATCAAGAGTTTGAGTTTCCGAGCTGGGATGAGGCAGGCCTAGCCGAAATCGATGGCAGCTTTCCTTTATGGGCAGTAGTTCCGGAGTCGACGAGCTTTGCGTCTGTGCAGCTTGTGTACAAAGACGGCGATCGTTCGGCTATTTTGAGTTTCCGGCGTTAGGTTGGGTGTCGTGCGAGGGCTTCGGAATAGTATACTACTTTGCGGGATGCCTGGCTAGGATAGACTCTTATCGTGGCCATCTTCTACGTGGTTCATACAAAAAGGCCGTCCCCGATATTTGGGAACGGCCTTTGGGGAGGAAGGATTTTAGTGGGTAGTTACTCTTCGTCGAGCAGGCCTTCCGCGATGTCGGCTGAGTGGAAGACGTTTTGCACGTCGTCCAAATCGTCCAGTGCATCGATTAGGTTCATGATCGACTTAGCTTCAGATGCGTCGGAAATCGGCGTAATCGTTTCCGGGATGTATGCGAGCTCAGAACTTTCGACCGTGATGCCGGCTTCGGAGAGGGCTTGGCTTACGGAGTCGTAGGCACTGATAGGAGCGAGGACTTCGTATCCTTCGTCCTCGGTCTTGATGTCTTCGGCCCCCGCTTCGAGGGCGACTTCCATTAGCGTTTCCTCGTCGGTCTGGTCCTTGGCGATGAGGAACTGGCCGCAGTGGTTGAACATGAAGGCAACCGCATTGGTGCCGGCGAGATTCCCGCCGCGCTTGGTGAAGGTGGACCGGATTTCGGAAGCGGCGCGGTTTTTGTTATCGGTGGTGACTTCGACGATCACAGCAACTCCGTGGGGTGCGTAGCCTTCGTAGACGAATTCTTCGTAAACGACGCCAGGGAGTTCGCCGGTTCCCTTCTTTATGGCGCGGTCGATATTGTCGGACGGCATGTTCTCTGCCCGGGCCTTCAGGAGGACGGTACGGAGCTTAGGGTTCATGTCGGCGTCGCCGCCACCGTTCTTAGCAGCCAAGGTGATATCCTTGGAGATACGGCTGAAGATTTTGCCCCGCTTTGCGTCAGCGGCGCCCTTCTTGTGCTTAATGGTAGACCATTTACTATGTCCAGACATGGTGCTTTTTAGGTGCTGGGTTGTGGGTGCTGGGTGAAAAGGGAGAACTACTTATTCTTGCGGCGCTTCTTCTTAGTGTCGCCACCTTCGAGGGCCTTTTTGAGGGCAGGGGGTAAAACGACTTCAAACTCGTCGCCGCCACGCTTCACAAGCCATTGCTGGCCGATGGTGAAGACGTTGCTAACGGTCCAGTATAGAACCAGTCCGGAGGAGAAAGTGTAGGTGAAAGGGAAGAAGATGAAAGGCATGAACTTCATCATCTTGGCCTGGGCGTTATCGACTGATGGCGTGGGCATGGTCCACATCTGGTACGCCAACGAAATGAGCCATACGAAGGGGAGCAGGTTGACCGCGAAATCGCCGAAAAAGGGCATGTTTGGGATGGTGGCGACGGTGTCCGGTTTTGAAAGGTCCGCGATCCAGAGGAAGTCGGCGAAACGGAGTTCCGCGGCGCTGCGCAGCATATAGAAAAGGGCGAAGAAGATTGGGATCTGGGCCAGCATTGGCAGGCAGCCGGCGACGGGGTTAATCTTGTTGAGCTTGTAGAGCTCCATCATCATCTGCTGCTGCTTCTGCGTGTCATCGGGGAACTTCTCCTTGAGGGCCTTCATGGGCTCGGAGATTTTGGACATCTTCTTCATCGATTTCATGCTCATGAGCGTGATCGGAAGCAAGGAACCGCGGACGATGATGGTGAGCAGGATGATGGCGATACCCCAATTTCCGACGATGCCGTGTACCCAGTTCATGATCTGGAGAAGCAGTTTGGAAATGAAGCCGAAGAAGCCGAATTGCATGGCTTGCTCCTGGCCTTTGCTGAGCTTGGCGATGCGGCCGTGTTCTTTTGGTCCTGCGTAGAAGTCGAAGGTCTTGGTCACGCTGGCGTTGGCTGGCAAGTTGATGCCTTCCAATTTTATGTCAGCGGTGATGCCTGTCTTAGGCTCTCCGTCCTTGTCGCCAGGAAAGTCGACGGGACGAGCGATGTATCCGGCTGCGGGTTCGTTGGGAGTGAGGAGAGTGATGAAAAATTGATTCTTGATGGAGGCCCATTCGATAGTGTCGCTGACTTGCTCCATATCTTTGGGGTCTTTCTTGAAGAAAGGGATCCCGCCGCCCATGAAGTCGCTTTGTTCAGTGAACTCCACGTCTTCTCCGTTGGAGTAGCCGAAGGTCTGCAGGAAGCGGTCCTGGTCGCCGGAGGGCGCCGCAGTACCGATATTAAGCAGCATCTCTCCAAGTGGGAGCAGCCCATCAGTGAGGTTGCGCACGGTGAGTTCGTGGGAAACGTTGTAGGGGGCGGCCCCTTCCAGCTCTTGGGAAATGGTATAGGTGCGGATGACTTCGAGCTGTTCGTTGAGCACGCCGCGATAGGTGACGCTGTCTCCACTGGCGGAGGGGACTTGCTCGAAGGCGATGTTACGAGCGTCGCCGAGGTAGGTGGTGAGGTTGAGGGCCGGCGCGTAACGCAGGTGGTTCATGATATAAGGCTCGTCGCTGTCGAGAGACTTTGGCTGGTCCTTGAGCACGATTTCACGCAGAGCTCCGCCATAGTTGGTGAAGCGAAACTCAGCGAGTCCGTTCTCCAGAGTGACAATTTCTTCGCCGGTCTTCTCGTCATTGATTTCGATCTGGGCGTGGCCATTCGCGATGACGGCGGGAGGTGTAGATGCTCTGCCGGATGGAGCGGAAACGGTCGGGTCGGCCGACGGTACATCGGAAGCGATTGCAGGAGCGTTTTGCGCAGCTTCAGCTGCCTCTCTGGCAGCTTGCTCTTCGAGGAGGCGTTGCTGCTGGGCCTGCTGGCCGTTCTTGAACATGAGGATGGTGCCGACGATCAGCAGCGCTACCCCTATTATAGTGTTCTTCTTGTCCATCGATGTGCTTGGAAAATTTGGAATTCCGACGGGCTTCCGTCAGAGGAAAGGGCTCATAAAAGGCTCGGCTTTGGAGCTAGCAAGCTATTCCGCGCCTTGGGAACGCTCCTCGGGCGCTTCGTTCCGCTTGAGGAGGTTCTTGAATTTTAGGGCGTGCAGGAACCGTTGCTCCAGCTCCTCGTAGCTCGCCTTGCCAGCAGGCTGTCGGAGGCTGAGCACGATATCCACTTCCGGGCGTAGTTCGTGTTGATGTAAGCGGAACAGCTCGCGAAAGCGCCGCTTGATCTTGTTGCGGGTAACTGCGTTGCCCACGCGGCGCGCGGCGGAGATGCCGACGCGCGGACACAAAACATCCGTGCCTTCGACAGCACGGATGCGGGAAAATAGGGCGAAGAATTGGCACCGGTAAGGCTTGCCAAGACTGCGAATTTGAAGGAAGTCAGCATTGCGACGCAAACGGCTTGCAGGACGGAGTCTAAATCTCCTGACCATCGATAAGCCGGTTGGGGCGCTCGCGGACGCCGCGTTTACGCGACGGAAAGACGGGCGCGGCCTTTCTTGCGGCGTGCAGTGATAACGGCGCGTCCACCGCGGGTGGCCATGCGGGCGCGGAAGCCGATCTTGCGAACTCTCTTGAGGCGATGTGGTCTAAATGTAGGTCTCATGACGTGAAAATTGGAAAAAGAGCGAGAAAATGGTCGCCCCTCCGTGGTACTGTCAAGCCCGTATGCCCCAAATTCGCCTGCGCAATCGAGAAATAAGGTGGTTTCCGGGGATCAACTTTGATTTTGATAGGTCAAAGTAGCAATTGACAGGTACTCAAAGAAGCTGGCAGTAATCGGTGGGTTGTCCTAAACATTATATGAAGTCTATGATCTTACGCTGGTCCTTTTTTTTCACCGCCCTGTTCGTCGTCACGAACGGTCATGCTAAGCTTCGTGTGGTGGCGAGCACTTCGCAGATCGCCGACATCGTGCGAAACGTGGGAGGCGACGAAGTCGATCTAACCGTCCTGATGGGGCCCGGTGTGGATCCTCACCTTTACAAGGCTACTGCTCGTGACGTGGTTTCAATGCAGCGGGCGGACTTGATTCTTTACAACGGTCTCCACCTCGAAGGCCGCTTGGCCGAAACCTTTTCCAAAGTAAACAAGCTCGGGCGAACAGTTGTGGCGGTTGCAGAATCCATACCCGCGGAGCAGCTGCTCGCCTCGGCCAATTATGAGGACGCCCACGATCCGCACGTTTGGTTCGATCCAGCCTTATGGGCGTACGTTATTAGTTCCGTCGAGGAGTCACTGGCACAAGCTGATCCGGACCACGCCCAAGATTTTGCTCAGAGGTCCTCTCTTTATAAAAGAGAAGTGGAATCGGTTTCCGCTTGGGCTCAGAAACGGATCGATTCCGTTCCAGTGGAGCAGCGAGTGCTCGTGACCAGCCATGATGCTTACAACTACTTTGGACGCGCATTCGGCTTTCAGGTGGTCGGCGTACAAGGCGTTTCCACAGCCTCGGAAGCGGGTCTTGCTGACATCACCAAAACAGCCGACTTCATCAAAAGGCGCAAGATCCCGGCCATCTTCGTGGAGAGTAGCGTGTCGCCTGCTACGATAGAGAGGATCAGCAAGGACTCGGGCGCGAGGATCGGTGGGGAGCTCTTTTCTGATGCACTCGGGGCGCGGGGAGAAATGCATATCGGATCCGAAGGCGAGCAGTACGACGTGGGCACCTACTTAGGGATGTTTAAGTATAATGTAGATACCATCGTTAACGGTCTTATTGAATAAGCGATCAACGAAGCAAACCCGATGATTGCGGGTTGCAGATCTCGGGTAGGGCGTAGTCGCTTGAGCTTCAGGTCCGTATGCTCACCTGCGCGGCGGTCCTAACGAACAAAGCGTGAAATTTCACCTCATGAATATCGCCTTTGGATTTTCTAAGCACGGAATGAACAAAGTCGCCTACTCTAGGCCGGCTTTTTTTCTTAAAATGGAACGGGTGGATTTGCCGGATTCTTTCAAATCCCTCTCTTCCCATTTCCCTTTCGAGGATGCACTGCGATTGAGGAAAGAGCAGGTCTCATTTTTGTCGGAAATTGACCAAGTGATCCAGCTGATCTTTCGCTCCTCTGCCCAGTCTTGCCAGACTTTCCATTTTTCGTAGTCCATCGGTCCGTCTCCGGTAGCTTCCATGCCCGCGGACTCTGAAATGAATAGTGGAGCGCCCTTACTGAGAGCGTAGTCACCTCGCTCCCTTAGATAATCACCGTGGGTCGCAGCGTAGTAGTGAAGCGTGTACATGATATTGGATACGCCCTCTATTTGATTGTCCGCCACGATGTGCAGATCCTGGTCCCAGTGGGGGTTACCGACGAGAATCACGTTGTCTGGATCAATGGCGCGAATCACGGCGATAACCTCCTCCGAGTAGGCCTTCACTTCTTCCCAACTATCGTGGATTGGCTCGTTGTATATTTCGTATATGACATTTGGATACTCGCCGTACTTGGTCGCCATTTCAGCGAAGAAGGTTTTGGCGAGATCTAGTTCCAGGTGATGACTATGGAAATCGATGATGACGTAGATGCCGCTTTCGATGGCTCCGTCGATGACCTTAGAAATGATTTCAACCGCCTTTTTGGGATGGGCATTGTAGGTGCGTCTTTTTTCTTTGAAATGGATGCCCATGGCGGCCCGCACGACATCGACTCCCCAGTCTTCTTTGAGCCACTGCACGCTCTCCTTGTTGTAGAATCGTGGCCACCAGTTGTGCCAGCCATAGCTCACTCCTCGCAAGACCACTGCATCCCCGCTTTCGTTAACTAGTTGCGTTCCTTCGACTTTGAGCTGCGGGATTTCAGGGGGACTTGACGCTTCCATGGCTTGGCAAGCAGTATTCATAGTCAGGAGAGCGAATAAAAGGAGTTTGTTCAGGCGGGTCATTTTGCAGTTTGGGTCCGGATATTGGACTCCAGCAAAAGGGTCAACTCCACGAGGTCGAATCTCACTGCAACTTACCGAACTCTTTCAGTAGAATGGTCCTAGTTGTAGCCTGCATCCAAGGAGGCGCTGCGGCGCTCGGTCAAGCCGTCGATCCGCTGCTGAAGCTGTTCATCTTGTGCGGAGTCGATCTCCTGCTTGCGAAAGTAGGTGGTAGGCTGATCTCCGTCCCTTAGTTTAAGGACCCTTTTTTTAAATTCGGTATCGCTAGGTGCGTCACCAATCGCTGAATACGATATATCTATTGCTGATTTCGATCTCGGATTCGTCTACAAATCGTAGTGGGTCCGCTTTCGAGGAAGGGTAGATTTCTTCCTTGTCGGTTTGGGAGGCCAATCTAGCTCCTAGCAGGAGACCAGCAGCAGAGATTGCAACGCTCTTAGTGGCGTGGTTGCTCCACACACAATCACACACGATTTCATGATAGCTTACGTAGTTGAGGTTCAAATACGGAACGCGTTCCTCGTAAGCCTGCCGGCAAACGAAAACCAGTTCGGTGCGAATCGAAATGCGGATTTAGAATAATACTTAAATGTCCGGGGCTTTTGCCGAAAACTAGTTAACCGCGTTCCATCGGATTTCGTTTTATTGGCGCATTAGGATTTCGCTTCGTTGAAGGAGATTTGCTAGTCCTGCGAGATTGAGGCGGAATGCGTTCATTTGTGTGAATGGAAGAATGCGATGGAAATTGGCTGGTTTCGATGCGAATTAGTGTTTGTGACTTGGCATCCTCGGTTTTGTGGGGATGTTGCGCATTATGAAGACTTTTCCAGACGGATTCCTGTGGGGCACTGCTACGGCGGCCTACCAAATTGAAGGAGCGGCCGAGACTGACGGGCGCGGGCCCAGCATTTGGGACGCGTTCTCTCACATTCCCGGCAAGACGGCAGAGGGGCACAACGGTGACGTCGCTTGTGATCACTACCACCGCTGGGAAGAGGACATCGCTCTCATGAAGCAAATGGGAGTCGGCTGCTACCGCTTCTCGATCTCTTGGTCTCGCATCCAACCGCAAGGAAAGGGCGAAGTAAACGAGGAGGGAATAGCCTTCTACAATAAGCTAATCGACGGACTTATCGACGCTGGCATCACCCCTTGGGTGACGCTCTTCCATTGGGACTTGCCGCTTGCTTTGCAACTGGAGCACGACGGGTTGCTCAATCCGGAGATCGCGAATCGATTCGCGGACTACGGCCGGCTCTGCTTCGAACGTTTTGGCGATCGGGTGAAGAATTGGATCACGCTCAACGAGCCATGGTGCAGCTCGTTCCTCGGCCACGGCAACGCATACTTCGCTCCGGGTCGCAGCTCCGCTTCCGAGCCGTATCTCGCCGCGCACAACCTGCTTCGTTCTCACGCTTACATCGTGGACGTTTACCGCCGCGAATTCCAAGCCAAGCAAAAGGGGCAGATCGGCATCACCAACAATTGCGATTGGCGCGAGCCGGCCTCGGATTCCGAGGAAGACAAAGCTGCGGCGCAACGAGCGCTAGAGTTTTTCTTAGGTTGGTTCGCAGATCCAGTTTACTTTGGCGACTATCCGGCGGTGATGCGCGAGCGGGTGGGAGATCGCCTTCCGCAATTCACCGCGGAAGACGCGGCGCTCCTCAAGGGCTCGTCCGATTTCTTTGGCCTGAACCACTACACGACCATGATTGCCTCCCAGCCGAAAGAAGAGGTTCACGGTCCAGGAGACGTTAAAGGTAACGGTGGCATGATGGAGGATCAGCAGGTCGAATTGGCGGCCGATCCCTCGTGGGAACAAACCCATATGGGGTGGAACATCGTGCCTTGGGGCTGCCGCAAACTACTTGAGTGGATCGACAAACGCTATGACCACCCGCCGATCTACATAACGGAGAACGGCTGCGCGATGCCGGACGAGGATAACCGCGAAGTGGCTCTCAACGACACCCGCCGCGTGGAGTTCCTCAAGGGCTATATCGGCGCCTGCCATGAAGCGATCCAGAACGGAGTCGATCTGCGCGGTTACATGTGCTGGAGCATGATGGACAATTTCGAATGGGCGCTCGGCTACACGCGCCGCTTCGGCCTGCACTGGGTCGACTACGAAACCGGCGAGCGCCAGCCCAAGGCGTCGGCCAAGTGGTACGCACAAACAGTCAAGAAAAACGGGTTCTAGCTATAATCCCTCTCCGGGGGGTTGCTCGTATGCCAGTCCCAACATTTGCTTTGAAGTCGTTCTCTTTTTCGGGGCGACTTTTTTATGGGCAAAGGTGGGTTTGACTGTACGCTTACGAATGTAGGGTTTGGAGATCAGGGGCATTGACTAGGTTTGTCTCGTACGCTTTTACTCTTGCTGATTTTCGAATCTGTGCCCCGTCGACCCCCCCGAGGTCTCCCTGTATTTCGGTACTTGGGGCTATAGCATCAACCCCCCAAAAATATTGAATATACAAGGCAAAGGAACAGAGGCTAACACCTTTGACGCGATCGTAATCGGCTCGGGAATCAGCGGCGGTTGGGCCGCCAAGGAATTGTGCGAGAAAGGTCTGAAAACCCTCGTGCTGGAACGCGGCCGCGACGTTAAGCACGGCGAGTATCCGACAGCGATGATGGATACCTTCGATTTCGAAGGTCGCGGTAAAGTCGCAAAGGAGAGTCAGGAGCGCCAAGCTAAGCAAGGCCGCACAGGCTACACCACGCATCCACAGTGCGCCCACTGGTTTGTGGACGATATCGATCACCCTTACAACGAGACCAAACGTTTCGACTGGATGCGCGGCTACCACGTGGGAGGACGCTCCTTGCTCTGGGGTCGGCAGTCTTACCGGATGGGCGACCTCGACTTCACAGCGAACGCCAAGGATGGGCACGGAGTGGATTGGCCCGTTCGCTACAAGGAACTCTCTCCTTGGTATGACCACGTCGAAGAATTTGTCGGACTTAGTGGCAAGGCTGAAGGGCTGGCACATTTGCCAGATGGCAAGTTTCTCCCTGCTTGGGATTTCAACTGCGTGGAGGAGCATGCTGCGGAGCAAGTGCGCAAGAAGTTCGGGGACCGGATCATCACGATGGGTCGTACCACAAACTTAACTGTTCCACATAAAGGCCGTGGCCCGTGCCAAGCGCGTAACCGCTGTATTCGTGGGTGCCCATATGCTGGATACTTCAGCAGTAACTCGGGGACTCTACCTGCCGCTTACGCTACTGGAAACCTTTCGCTGCGGCCCTTTTCGATTGCGAGCGAATTGATCTACGACAACGAGAAGGGAAAAGCGATTGGCGTGCGTATTATCGATGCGGAGACGAGCGAAAGCATAGAGTATTTCGCGAATGTGATCTTCTGCTGCGCTTCGGCGGTGGCATCGACTTACATTCTCATGAACTCGAAGTCCGACCGCTTCCCAGAGGGGTTCGGCAACGACAGCGGCGAGCTTGGGCACAATCTGATGGACCATCATTTCATTGTCGGAGCTAACGGAGTGATTGATGGATTTGAGGACAAGTACTACTCTGGTCGCCGTCCTACGGGTTTCTATATCCCGCGCTTCCGCAACGTCAATAAGGAGACGATGCGCAGCGACTTTGTAAGAGGATATGGATACCAAGGGAGCGCGAGCCGCTTGAACTGGTCGCGCGGAATCGCGGAGTTTGATCGCCTCGGAGCTGACCTCAAGGCTGACCTCTTGGAGCCGGGGCCCTGGCGCATGGGAATGGGCGCTTGGGGAGAGCATTTGCCGTACCACGACAATAAGATGACTCTCGACTACGAAAATGCCGATAAGTGGGGATTGCCGACGGTTACCTTCGACTGCGATTACAAGGAGAACGAGTTGGCCATGCGCAAGGATGCGCAAGAATCGGCGAAAGAGATTTTGGACGCGGCCGGTTTCAAGAACATCACTGGCTTTGATCACCTTTCCGCTCCAGGACAGTGTATACATGAAATGGGTACAGCTCGCATGGGACGCGACCCTAAGACTTCTGTATTAAATGGTTTCAATCAAGTTCATGCCTCGCCCAACGTTTTTGTAACCGACGGTGCGTTCATGACCTCCTCAGCCTGCCAGAACCCGTCGCTCACCTACATGGCGTTTACGGCACGTGCCGCTGACCATGCCGTGAACGAGCTAAAGAAAGGAAACCTTTAAGATGAGCACTTTTCAAAAAGATCAGAAAAACGGATACGGGATCGATCGCCGCGAGGCAATTAAACGAGCGGCCTTGATTCTCGGAGCTGCGTTGTCCTCGACGACGATCACGGGGAGTCTTTACGCTGACCGAGCGAAGTTGGGGACTGGTCCGGATTGGACGCCGAAGTATTTGGACAGTAGCCAGGCGAAAACGGTAAGCTTGGCCGCGGAGTTGATCCTGCCGAAAAGCGATACGCCAGGAGCGATCGATGTGGGAGTGCCGCAGTTTATCGATTTGATCTACGGCGAGTACATGTCTGACGAAGAGAGGGAGCGTTTCGAGTTGGGGCTGGCAGGCTTGAAGCAGGCGGGATTCGATAGTGCGGAACAGTCGAAGCAAATCGCTGCCTTAAAAGCTCCGTCCCGAACTTTGAGGAGCTTCATCCGTCAGCTTCGCGAGTTGACGATAACTGGGTTTTTCACTTCCGAGGAGGTCGCCAAGACCATGCTTCGCTACGATCCAGTTCCTGGAAAATACAATGGCTGCGTTTCCGTCGATGAAGTCGGAAACGTACTTATGAGCGAGCATTAAAGGAGCGCAACTCTTCTCGGAATTCGTCCAATGGTCGAGTAGTGGTTGACCTAGATTGTAGCGGGGCCTGAGGCCATTGGTTAGGGAGAGTAGCAATTATCTGGTGTAGCTGAAGTGGAAGCTTTGAAGTCGGTTTTCCATTTTCCTCCAAACCCTCGGACCTACGCCACGCTATGTATCCTATAAATTCCTTTGAAGACTCCTCCGCTTGGGCGGATGAAATCCTCTCCCAAATGACTCTCGACGAGAAGTGCGACTATGTGGGAGGCGAAGACATGTTCTACACAAAGGCCATCAAGCGCCTTGGGATCAAGCGGGTCATGATGAGCGATGCCACCGCGGGCATTCATTTGCGGAACCGCTTCCATGAGTTCACTTACCAGAATGCTATCGAGAAATCGACGGCGTTCCCCTGCCCGCTGCAGCTGTCGGCTACTTGGAATCCGGCGCTTTCGGAGGAATTCGCCAAGAGCGTGGCGGAGCAGTCGCTCGCTGCGGGGATCGGTATCTTGCTGGGGCCAGGCTTCAATATCTATCGCCACTCCCAGTGCGGGCGCAATTTCGAGTACTTCGGCGAGGATCCCTTCCTCACATCCCGCATGATCGAGACCTACATCAAGGGAGCTCAAGACACCGGCGTGGTGGCGACCATCAAGCACTTCGTGGCCAACAACACCGACTACTTCCGCCGCAAGAGCAATTCGGTTGTGGACGAGCGCGCGCTCAATGAAATCTACTTGCCTGCCTTCAAGGCGGGCATCGATGCGGGCGTGATGGCGGCCATGACTTCCTACAACCTCGTCAACGGCGAGTGGGCGGGACAGAGCGAAGAGGTGATCAAGGGCTTGTTGCGCAGCCATCTCGGTTTCAAGTGGTTGGTCATGACGGATTGGTGGTCGGTGTTCGATGGGACTAAGGTAGCCAAGTCGGGACAAGATTTAGAAATGCCAGCCTGCCTCGCGACCGTCGGACTAGCCGAAAAGGTGCGTTCTGGTGAGGTAGACGAGGCAGATGTTAACCGTATGGTTAAATCAATTCTAACCACCCTCAAGGCGATGAACCTCTTCGACGTGGAGCCGCGTCCTGAGTTGGTCGACAACTTCCCAATGCATGAGGAAATCGCTCTCCAGACTGCTCGAGAAGGCACGGTCCTACTGAAAAATGAAGGCGGGATCCTGCCGTTGGCGGGTGAGGATGAGATTTTGGTGATCGGCGACTTCCTCACCAGCAAAGCCCATGGCGGCGGCTCGGCTCGGGTCGACGGTTACGATACCGTGCAGTTGCTCGACGCTCTGAAGGCAGAGTTTGGTGATCGAATCGCCTTCGACAAGGCTCCGACTTGGGAACGGATCGCGGCGGCGAAGAGAGTGGTCTACAGTATTGGAACTATGGACAGCGAAGGCTGGGATCGCCCCTTCGCGCTCGGCGAGGGCGACGAGAGTTTTGCCCGCAAGGTGATGAGCTTGAATTCCAATGTGGTCGTGCTCGTGCAGAGCGGATCTGGCATTCGCATGACAGAATGGTCAGGGAAGGCGGCGGCCATCGTCTATTGCTGGTACAACGGTCAGAACGGCCACACGGCCGTAGCTGAAATCCTTTCGGGGAAAACCAATCCGTCCGGGAAGCTACCCATAACCATCGAGCGGGAATTCGCTGACAGCGTGGACCCCGACTATGTCCCGCACGGAGAGCACCTCTACAGCAGTTGGAACGACCAGTGGGAAGCGGCCCGCGATACCTACGACATCGAGTACGAAGAAGGCGTCTTCGTCGGTTACCGCTGGTACGACAGCAAGCGGATCGAGCCGCTCTATCCTTTTGGGCATGGGCTTTCGTATACGAAGTTCGAATACTCGGACATCAAGGTCTCAAAACAGAAATTTTCCGCGGATGAATCAATCGAGGTGAGTTTCACGCTTAAGAATGCGGGAAATGTTGTAGGCTCGGAAATTACCCAGCTCTACGTGCGGGACGAAGAGAGTTCGCTGCCGCGACCTGCGAAGGAGCTGAAAGGCTTCCGCAAGGTGCAGCTGGCTCCAGGTGAGTCGCAACAGGTGACGCTGGAACTGAACAAGGCTGACGTCAGCTTCTGGTCGCCCGAGTCCAAGGACTGGGTCGCAGAAGCAGGTACCTTCGAACTGCAGGTGGGAGCCTCCAGCCGCGATTTGCGCCTCTCAGCGTGGGTGGAGCTCGTTTAGCGAAGACTGTTGGTCGTCGCCGCGTGGCTAAGTGTCAGATTTGTGAGCTGCGATCCGGTTTAAACTTCAACCGTCCGAGAACAAAGAGGTTGGCGACAATGAAATAAGTAGTAAGTTGAACCAGTTCCGCTCATCCTTCGGCTATTTATGAATGTGAACGAACTCGTCCCTACGCTTCAGCTTGCCATTGGTCCCATGATCTTGATTTCGGGGGTTGGTTTGATTCTCCTTGCTATGACAAATCGTTATGGCCGTGTGACGGACCGAGCTCGCGCCTTGAGGGAGAATCCGGATCTGGCGGCTCGGCTTCCCGAAGGTTTGGCCAAGCAGGAACTGGCGATCTTGGCGATGCGGGCGAGGAGCGGCCGCTTTGCGATTTTGTTCAATTCGCTAAGCCTGTTGTTTGCAGCGCTGCTGGTTTGCGTTCTGTTCACCATTTCGTTTTGGGCGCTTAATTGGGCTTGGCTGATCTTTTTGTTGTTCGCGGCATGCATGGTTTGTTTCGTGGCTGCTCTCGGCTTGTTTTTGCACGACGTGAATCTCTCCCTCAAAACGTTCCGTCTTTCTGAGAGCGCCTTTGGCGACCTCTAAATAGATCATCATGCTGATACTCGCTGTAATTCTCTCTCTTTGCCTTCTGTTCCTTGGGGCGGAGTTTTTGGTGAGAGGCGCGTCGTCTTTTGCTTCTCGGCTGGGCCTCTCGCCCCTAGCGGTTGGCTTGACGGTGGTCGCCTATGGAACAAGCACGCCTGAGCTGGTGGTGAGCTTGCAAGCAGCATTGGAAGGGACGGCCGACATTGCGGTGGGAAATGTGGTTGGGTCCAATACCTTCAATATAGGTGTGATCCTAGGACTGACGGCTCTGATTTGTCCCATTGGGGTAGAACGGCGTATCGTAAAAGTGGATGCACCGGTGATGTTGCTTGTTGCCTTGCTCGCTTGTTGGTTTCTTTGGGACGGAAGTTTGGGGCGCTTGCAAGCGGCGATCTTTCTCTTCGGGTGCTTGCTCTACACGGTGCTGAACTTGAAGCAGGCGAATGTCGGAACGACACCTGTCGATGTGGCCGCACCAGATGAATCGGTAAAGAGTCACAGACGTTCGCTCTGGTGGGACCTAGGTTGGTTCGTTCTCGGGCTGGGGCTTTCGATCGGAGGGTCGAAGCTCTTGGTGTGGGGCGCGTCCGAACTTGCAAGAGGATGGGGAGTGAGCGAAGCGGTGATCGGCCTCACGATCGTTTCCGCTGGGACCAGCATGCCTGAGCTTGTCACCTCCGTGACGGCAGCACTGAAGCGTCAGCCGGACATTGCGATCGGGAACGTGATTGGTTCGAACGTATTCAATATCTTGGGAATTTTGGGCATTTCGGCCATGGTAAGTCCCATTGCGGGCTCCAGCATCCAAATATTCGACCTCTTGGTGATGGTTCTCTTTTCGTTGGCGATGCTCCCTCTGATCTGGAGCGGCTACGTTTTACGGAGAGTAGAGGGGGCTTTCCTGATGTTGGGTTATGTCGTGTACCTCTGGGTCTTGTGGCCTTAGAAGCGACGCTGTGGGAAGGGGATGCTACTTCGAGCTAAAGAGCTCTGCGGCTCGCACGCCGTTGAAAATGAATTGAACTGCGAGAGCAGCTAGGAGCAGTCCCATCAAGCGAGTTACGAGTCGTAGCACGAGCGGTGAAAGCCACTTTGCGCTTTGTGAGGCGAAGCGTAAAATCCAGTACGAGACGAAGGCGACGAGGATAATCGCTGTGCAGAGTGCGGTTTTGTGGTGCCAGTTTCCGGCCTGTTGGTAAAGAAGGATGGAAGTGGAGATAGCTCCGGGACCTGCGAGCAGGGGGATGGCCAAGGGGCTGATTGCGATGTCGTCCTTGACTCTACCTGCTGCAGTCTCTCCCGGCGTGATACGCTCCGGCGTCTCGGACTTTGCCTGTAGCATTTGCAGAGCGATCAAGAAGAGGAGGGCTCCTCCTGCTGCTTGGAAAGCGTAGAGGGTGATGCCGAGCAAGGAGAGGAGAACATTTCCGGTGAGGGCGAAAACCAGCAGCACGCCTGCAGCGGTGAGGCAAGCGATGCGTACCATATGGATACGCGATTCTGCGCTGTCGTGCGGGGTCATGGCCAGCAGCACGGGCGCGATGGTGATGGGCTCTACGATTACGAAAAGTGAAACGAAGCAGTATAGTCCGTATTCTAGAACGCTCATTAAGAATGGGGTTGGTTGTGGGGCGTTCCTTTGTTTGTAGGAAAAGCGGCCGCTAGTTTTGAACGGCTGTCACTAATGTTTCGATACGTAGCAGCTTGTTGGCTGCGGTCATGTAGAGAGTGGTTCCTTGCGGTCCACCGAAGGCACAGTTGGCGATGCGGCCTTCGACGTTCAGGAATCCGATCAATTTACCATTTGGTTTGATGACGTAGACCCCGCCAGGACCGGTTGTCCAAATGTTGCCGTCGCTGACGATTGCCATGCCATCGCATCCGCCCCGGAGGGAATCGCTTCGGTATGCGGTGGCGTCGAACAGAAGAGTGGGTTCTCCACTTACGTTGAGCTCGCTGTCGAGAGGGATCGAGTAGACAGCGGGGGTGCGCCAGTCGGAACTGGCGACGTAGAGGGTGTTGTTATCGGGTGAAAGAGCGACACCATTGGGGTAGCGGATCGAGTCGACAACTCTCTGAACGTTTCCGTTTGGATCTAGCCGGTAGACGTAGTGAGTTTCGATCCCTTCGTGCTTTTCCATTGGCAAGCCGTATGGCGGATCGGTGAAAAAGAGTGTCCCGTTGTTTGCGTAGACCAGATCGTTGGGGCTGTAGAAGTTTTGGTCTTCGTAGCGGTCCACGAGTGGGGTGATGAGACCGCTGTCTTCGTCGTAAAGGGCGACTTGCTGGTTGCCGTGTTGGCAGATCGCGAGTCGTCCGTCGGGGGCGAAAGCGAGTCCGTTGGCTCCGGCTTCCCGAAATCCTTCAGGATTTAGTTCTGAGTGGCCGCTGGGTTGGAGGAAGATGCTGAGGCCATCCTCTTCGGACCACGCATAGGCGGTGTTTTCTGGCACGTCGGTGAAGAGAAGTCGGTCTTTAGCGGCATCCCAGACCGGGCCTTCCGACCAACGGAAGCCCTCCGCTAGGATTTCGATTTTGGCGTCGGGTGAAACCAACTCGTCGAACTCTGGGGAGTAGCTTTCGATACTGCCGCGAGTTTCGAAAGGGGAAGGCAAGCCGGAGGGATCAGACTGAGCTTGGCCGAGCGAAAGCAGGGCGAACGCGAAGGCGCTAGCGAAGAGATGCAGTGTATTGTTCATTAGGATTTGGAAAGGGACGCGTGGTTGGCGAGCGCATCTCGCAAAGTGCGGGCATTTTTCTGGTTGGCGCGGTAGGCGACGTCGAAGAGGTCGCCAAGCAGCGGAATGGAGCCGATGAGCAGGTCGAGAAGTTGCCGTCCGACCATGAGCATAAGCAGGTGCTTTGGAAGTTTGTGGCGCCAGCCGATGAACAGGAAGTAGGCGAGTGGCAAGGCGGCTAGGGTGTCGCCCGCTCCCGGAATCAATCCGATCAGCGCATCCCAACCAATCCTGATAGTTGTACCCGGAATCTGGAACGCTGAATCCATAACGGTGGCTACGCGGTCAGCATTTTTCAGGTCGGTTTCGAGTTGGGTAGGCATCACGTCGGGTGAACCACTTATAAAACAGTGGAACTCCCGTTTCTTGCAACACGGAATCGAAGGAGGTAGTCGTGTGCCTGAACCGCGGGTGTGAGATCTCGGTAGGGAGCGGGGGGCTCGTTTAAGAAGCGAAGCCTTTCTCGCTAATTAAGCTCCCGTAGTGTTGAATCTACAGTCGCGCGAGCAGCTCTGCTTTTTTGGTGGAGTATTCCTCTTCGCTCAGAATGCCCTTGTCCTTGAGTCCGGCCAATCGCTCGATCTTGTCGAAGATGTCGTGCTCGAGTTCGGATTCTGCGGGCTCGAACTGATTCTCTTGAATCGGCACTGGCTGCGGAGATTCGTTTTGAGGAGCGGGAGCGGCTGGCTGAGCCTGAGGAGGTTGAGAATTCGCGGATTCCTGGCGGTTGCCGTCGATTGAGATGACGGGCAGCTGCGAAACGTATACAAGGCCGTACTGGCTCGTGAATGACATGGAGGAATCGCCGCTTTGTTGTTGGGAGACTCCGCCGATTTGGTGATCGAGCGTGTCGTAGATTGTGACGCTTCCATTGATTTCGATAGCCAAGCGTCGGGATTGTGGGAAAATGGCATAGCGGACATTGTTTTGTCCTCCGGTGGAGGAAGCCTGGCCGAGATCTTCGATCCACCAGTTTCCTTGGTTTCCACCGGAAATGAAGATGCTGTTTTGTCCGTGGCCGTCGCCTTGGTACTGCTGTTGGCTGGATTGCGAGGAGGCTCGCCTCTGGATCGGAGCGAAAATGGGGTTATTTTGATTGTAGAGCAGATTCGAGAGTTCGCCGCAGAGGCTATCTACCGTGTTTTTGAGCCCGTTGTTAAACATGTCGCCCACCATGGTCATGCCACCTTGCATCCACTGGCCGCCACCGCCCAGTTCCGGGCAATTGAATTGGGCCATGGTTCCGCCGCCATTGCTGACCGCGATTAGCATATGAGCTACCGCATCGGTTGAAATGCCATATCGCTGGGAGATGGAGTTGATGGCCTCTCGGCCATAGTTAGTGAAATTTTGCATGTTGGTATTCCCTTGGAATGAGGGTTACTTTGAAAAGTTACCTGACCCGAAAACGATCTACTGAGACTGGCTTCGTCCTATCCTAATTGTGGTTGGTCGATGGAAACTGGGATGGCTTGCCGTAAGATACGACGAAATTCTTTTATGCCCGTTGCTACGGTGTCGAAAACCGCGGACTATTCCAAGTATGCCACGTTTACGGGAGCGGCGTTCGAAGACGAGCACCATTTACATGGACTCTGTCGAAGCGATATCACGTGTTGACATAGCTGCGTCAGTCCAGCCAGATAGATAACTATATGGTTAAAGGAGATTCGCTTGACCTGATCTTCCAAGCGTTTGCGGACGCTACGCGACGAGCGATTTTGCTCGAAATTGCTAGGGGCAATCCGACGGTCGGCCAGCTGGCAAAGCCATTCGATATGTCGGGTCCAGCAATATCCAAACACCTAAAGGTGCTGGAGCGATCAGGGCTGGTCACCCGGGTCAAGGAAGGGAAATTCAATCGCTTCCGGCTAAATCCGGGGTTTTTCGAGAAAGGGATCGAGCGCATGCAGGAGATCGCGGGAGCCTGGGATGTTCGCGAGGATGCGATCAAGTCCGAGATTGTTGCCCAAGTCGTCGTCGAGGACGAAGAAATGTGGAAGTACTAAAATATGACAGGGGATCGCTACTCGTCTGGAAGGTAACCGGCCAGAACTTCCATCGCTTCCTTGAAATGGTGATCGGTGATAGCATTGTCCTTTACGGACGCGCGGGCGACGGGGCTGTCCGCTTGGGAGTCGAGGACAAGGGTGGCGTCAACTGCGTCCCAGTCGATATTGTCGACTTTAGCGTGAGCGAAGATAGATCCGATGGCAGCCCGCGGGTTGGATTGTATTTCGGAGTAGTCGAGAGTTAGGAAGGATAGGCCGCGCTCGCTGGCTTCACGGTAGCAGAGGGTGTTGTGAATCCAATTTAAGATCCAAACCTTTGCGAGGCTCATGGGTTCGTTTTCGATTCTTTCCGCGCGAACGATGGGAATGAAAGCTGCGAAGATGTCTTCACACATTTGTTTGAACTCGCGGTCGTCTACCTTGTCCGGTGGCACGAAGGCTCGGTAGGCAGAACGCAGCCAATTTTCGGGGGATCGCTTGAGGTAGATGTTGTGCGCCTGCGGGAGCGCTTCGCAAAGTTGTTCCGCAATACTGATACATTGGCTGCGTAGTTTGATGGCGACGTTTTCACGTCTCGTCGATCCCGGTACTGGTCGTATGACAGCTTTCGATACGAGGGGAAGCAGTCGGGCTGCCGTTGCGGTGGAAATACGTTCCGCCCCTAGAGCTTCGCAGATTTGGGTGATGGTGTCTGGCTCGGATAGGCTGAAAATCTGTGGTTGAGAAGCGAATACGCGGTTGATCAAGGTTGACCCGCAGCGACCAACGGAGTGGATGATCGTTATATTGCTTTCTTTTAGATCGATTCCGCTGACGATATCCGCGAGCTCGTCGAAGGAGGAGATAGCCATTTCCTGGGCCAGCTCGAACTGGGTCGTGTAGATGAAACTGCCTTTGGTGATGTCGATATTTTCGGGGGTGCGTACCCAGCAGGCTTGTTCTTCTTCGAAGTCTAAGCAGTAGAGCGAAAAGCGTGAGTCGCTCGCGATATCCGAAATTTCGATCGGCTGACTTTCGCCGAGCGTGAAATCTGTTGGCGAAACGATTGCCAGCGGATGAAACTTCCAACGGTCGGTGATTTTGTGGAGTGGGATCGGCATGAAGAACGAACTCTACGCTTTGGTCGAACAAGAGCCATCAGAAAGAGTTATGTAGCGATGGTTGGCGGTGGAGGTGGGCCAGGTCGGAATTTGGCTGAGGTGTTTTACGAGGCTGGCTTCGCGGTGCTTCTGTACGATCCTAGAAACTTTCGGAATCAGCGTTGGCAAGCCCCGGCAGGAAGTAAACGGTTGGCGTCAGGCCAGAAGCGCCGATCTTCCGAGAGAAGACCAGCATGGTGCTCTGTTCGCGAGTATTCTGGATACGTTCTTTAACGGAAACATCGACGGGACTTCCGAAACGACTTGGGGGCCGGTGCCTGTCGTTTCCGCTTCGCCAGAGCACTTCGAATGCGTGATGAAACCCAGCCCTGCGTTCCGCTGGTTCATCGGATGCGGCGGGAGCAACGGCAGTAATAGGATAAATACCCTGACGCGGGTGACGCCTGACGTTCCCGTTCACCTCGTCTCAGTGAATACTATCAACCATCTGAAGGCACCGCTTTTGATGAGCGTCGACGAGCACGACGAAATGCCCTATTGCAGTTCGGAAGTGTCACAGCAGGTTTTCGAGAGAGCTCCCGGCCCCATGCAACTCCATGTCATAGGCTGCGGCCATTTGGGGACTATTCGCTATCCAAGCCCGTTCTTCGACGAATCGTGCCGAGTGCAGCTAGCGTTTTTGCAGGAGCAGTTTTGGGGTTGAGGCCCGGAAACTTAATTAGTCCAACGGGCATCGAAGGTTTTGGCCCGATTGGTTATCATACTTTGAGACAGGCTTCCTGCTTCGGTAGGAGTCTGGCGAAGGCGTCGAGTTTGTTGTCGGAAAGGAATTCGACCAACTGGCGGTCTAAGTCGAGAAGCTTGTGGTGGAGAGGACAAGGGTCTTCGCAATTGCAGGCTCCGGTGCCGAAAGGGCAAGAGATACGATCGCCCACCTTTTCGAAAGTCGACACGACGGCGAGAAGACTGATTTCGACGGGAGGCTTCGCTAGCCAGTAACCACCTTTCGGACCGGGAGCGCCTTCCACAAGCCCAGCTTGGGAAAGGGCTACGAGAAGCTTCGCAACGATGGGTTGAGGCAGGTGCCGGTTGGACGCGATATCGCGCGAGCTCAAGCGGGTACTTCCCCCGTCGTAGACTTCGGCTAGGTAGCTGATCGCCATAATGGCGTTTTGGGCGGTTTTGCCGTACTTGAGCATAGTGTGTCGGACTCGACTCTAGACTGATCGGGTGGCCCCGGAGCGGATCTCTCTATGATTCAGTTCGAGCTCGGTAAGGTTGAAGTCGCGCCCTTTGAATCCCATCTCCCACTTAAGATGAGAAAGGTTAAAAGAAAAACAATATAAAAAGGTATTTAATTATTGAAACCCTGGTGGTATCGTCCAAAGACTTCGGTTTAATGAGCAAGTTTACTGATCTAAGAAAACCCGATATCCACGCGCACGAGATCCTCGAGATGATGATCCGTACCGAGAAAACTTATACGAACGAAAGCCTTTCGGCGGAGATCGTAGAGGTGTTTGGCGAGGAATCTACCTTTCACACCTGTTCAGGACATGGTCTCGATGCTTACGACATTGTGCAGCATTTGTGGATGAAGGGGAAGTTTACCGGAAATCCGGACGCATTTGTTTTCGAGTCAGGAAATCGCTGTAGCCATTAGCGGTGAGCCAATGAGCTAAGCCTTGGCCTGCGTCAGCAGGTTATCGGTCCTGCCCAATGCGGTCGCGGGTTAAAGCTCCGAGTTACGGTTCCTCATCGGCACGTCGCACTCACCTGTAAAGTCGGCCCGGTAGAGGTAGGCGGCGATCATATCCAAATCTGCATCGGGGAGCGGCAGTGGAGGCATCAAGTTGAACTTCGTGATGGCGCCCGGCATCAACGTTTTGCTTCTGTCCGGCAACCTTGCCCAATGGATGACAGCTTCGCGAAAGGCAGCTTCGTCTTTGCCGTAGCGATCTCCGTAGTGCATCTGGATCGCAAATGCGGGCGGGGCGATCATGGCGGGTCCACGCTCGTACTTGTGGCAGGCGAAGCAAACTTGCTCGAACTTTTGTTTGCCGCGCTCGAAAAAGGAATCGGGATCTTCGGCTCGTGAGAATGCGATGCCGGAAATCAGGACTGCGGATAAGAGGAAGGAAGAGCGAAGAGGTTTCATACGTTTCTGACCAGTATACGGCGATTCGCGGCCTTACGCTTGCACGGATATCGCCTCCCGCGACAAGTAGTTGAGTAGGGAATACGTTCGATTAACTCAACTGCTGCGGCTTTCCAACGTGTCGTGGATTCGTTTTGATCACGTAGATCAGGTAGGCGACGATGAGGATGTTGATGACGAGAACGGTCGCTGTGAACCAACTCGGGTGTTCGAACATCTCCCAAATCTCGAAGGGAATGTAGATGCCTCCAGAGATGGTGCCGAGCCATTCGGCCCAGTGGAGGGCGAGCCAGAGCCCGTAGCCCTCGATGGAATGGAGGACTCCGTATGCGAGAAGGGCGATGGCCGCGATGGTTTGACGTTCGTTGTTGAAGCCGGCGAGCAAAACGGAAATCCGCCCCGGAAGTGCGAGGGATGGAGCGAACCTCTCGATCATCGAAGAGAGAGCAATCTCCCAGTTTTGGCCGAGCGTGTAGAGAAGCCAAGCAGCTCCTAAAATAGCGAAGAGCCCTTTCGTTATTTCGAGTACCGCGACCGCTTTGAGTCCTTTGGAAGCGAATCGCGGCTGCATGGCGGTATTCTCTAAACTACGCTAACGAGTTTGGAGTAGACTTCCAAATAGCGAGACTGCGCCTTTTGCACAATTTCTAATGGGAGTTCGGGGCCCGGAGCGGTTTTGTTCCAACCCTCCAAGGTTTCGAGGTAGTCGCGGATGATCTGCTTGTCGAAACTGGCAGGGCTGCTGCCGACCTTGTACTCTGCTGCGTCCCAGTAGCGCGAGGAGTCGGGCGTGAGGACTTCGTCGATGAGGTAGATTGTACCGTCTGCGTCGGTGCCGAACTCGAATTTCGTATCCGCTAGAATGATACCGGCCTTGGCCGCGAGCTTGCTGCCAAAGTCGTAGAGCTTGAGACTGATATCGCGGACTTGTTCGAAGACGTCTCGCCCTACGACGTTGGCTGCTTCCTCGGCGGTGATGGGCATGTCGTGGCCTTCGCTTGCCTTGGTAGTGGGAGTGAAGATTGGTTCGGGGAGTCGAGAGGCGAGCTGCAGGCCTGCGGGGAGTTCGATGCCGCAAACGGTACGGTTTTGTTTGTAGGATTCCCATCCCGAGCCTGCGATGTAGCCGCGCACGACGCATTCGATCTCGAGCGGCTTGAGCTTGCGCACGGCCATGGAGCGGAGCTGTGAGTCGCGCGAGAGCTTGAGGGTGTTGCACAGGATCTCTCCCTCATTGGGTATGATGTGGTTGGGGGCGATGCCTTTTGTTTGCTCGAACCAGAAGTGGCTGAGCTGGGTCAGGATGAGACCTCGGCCAGGGATGCCTCCCGGGAGAACGACGTCGAAAGCGGAGATACGGTCCGTGGCGACGAGCAGCACGGAGTCGTCGAGGTCATAGATTTCGCGCACCTTGCCGGAGGCGATTTTGGGTGCGTCGATCGTTTCGATCAATTCGCGCACGGGCTCGGTAGGAAGGGCTGCTTTTAGGTCTTCGCCAGAAATCATGCGGCGACTGTAGCGTGCAGCACTTGCGTGGAAAGAATTTTGTTCGGGTGTAATGCCGAGGCTCACTCTCGAAACAGCCGCGAGGCTTTACGGATCAAGGGGTAGCTTCGAACTCGGTCTGCCAATAGCCGACGTCTAGCCATTTGCTGAACTTATGGCCGACTTCCTGGTAGTGGGCGACTTTTCGCATGCCGAACTTTTGATGAAGGGCTTCGCTGGCGGGATTGGGTAGGGTGAGCCCACCGATGACGACGTGGATGTCCTTCTTTCTCAATCTTTCGAAGAGCCTTTCGTAGAGGGCGCTTCCGACTCCGCGACCGGTGGTCTGATGGTCGAGATAGACCGAGACTTCCACGGTATGGCGGTAGGCGGATCTGGCGTGCCAAGGGGAAGCGTAAGCGTAACCAAGTACCTTGTCATTCTCTTCCGCCACCAGCCAAGGAAGGTCGGCTTTGAAGACCTTGGCCAAGCGAGTAGCGATTTCGGTTCCGTCAACCAGTTCTTCTTCGAAGGTGATGACGGTGTTTTTGATATAGTGGTTGTAGATCTCAGCGATGCGGTCGCGATCCAATTCGTTTGCGAGGCGGATCGAGAGTGACGGGTGGGACGTTGCTGGAGGCATAGGACAGATAGGAAGTTTGCGTGAGCCTAGTCTTTGCAGATTCGCACTCTCACTGCATGCGAGCGCGACGCTATTTACTGTGTACTAAGTTTTCGTAGAGGACGACTGCTTTGTTCATCTCGACGAGGACGGTCTCGTTCAATTCGGTGGCGCCCGCAAAATCGTTTTGCTCGATGCTCTGGATGAAGGATTCTCAGCACGTTAGTGTGCGCTCCAGCTGTCGGGTGATTTGCTCGCTGTTGAGTGAGGAGTATATAAGCTCTCGGTGACTAGTTTCAAAGAGCTGCTTCAGCTTGGTATGCTCATCGCCAGAGTGTGAGTCGCCGGTAATGCGGGCGGAGAGGACGAGTTTCATATAGCGTTGGGAGAGCATGCGTTGCCGTCCGGCTTTATTGATAATGGTCGTCAGACTGTCCATCTCGCTTAGAATGTCGCGAAGGCCTTCGATACGGGCGAGTGAGGCCTCGCTAATATTCATGATCTGGGATGCCACTGCCTCGAACGCGAATGCTTCGCTAGAGTCCGTGCGGCTGCGCACGGCGATGACGCTTGCGTTCATGGATACCATCTTCGCCATTTTGGCGGAGCGTTCGATTTCGGCGATTAGGGATTCGAGGCGTTTTGCTAAGGAGTCAGTTTTGGTTTCGAGTAGCGGCATGGGACGAGTGACTTGAATTTTGATTCCGAGCAGTGCTCATGCCTGAAGGAGGCATTTTCAAGTCTTCGCTACTTTTTAACACAACAGCCATAGTGTATCGATTTTATTCATACATTCCATGGAACCCCATACTGTGAGGAGAAACATTTTGAGCGAATGGATTTCCCTCAACTTCGCGGGCGATTGCCCTGCCTAGGCTCGCTTCTACTTGTAGAGGGCGGGTAGAAGCTGGGCGTAAGGCGGCTCTCGGAGCTTTAGGCCGGAAGCGAAGACGGCTTTCTCGAGCTGCTTCTGGGGGGTATCGCCTCCGGGAAGGGAGTAGATCAGGACGGGGGCGAATGGGGTAAGCTGACGGTTTTCCTGGATGCGGTCGATGCTGCCTGTGAGCGCGTTCACGCTCCAGAGGGGCGTGTTGGGATCTGTGTCGTCGAGCAGGTCTAGCTTGCCGTCGGCTAATACGTATCCAGCGAGCAGATACTGTCCGTTGGCCGCGTTTTGGTACAAGCGCGATAGGGCGGTGATTTCTTTGCGCGGCAATTCTCCGAGTTCCTCCTTGGCGAGTACGCTGATGTCCGGCGAGGGCACGGTTTGCTCGATAATGGAAAGCCAGAGGCGTTCGTTTTCCTCGGCATTGGGAAGTTTGTCGAGCATGCCGGCGTGCTTTTTCAGGCTGGGGCTGAGGGCCAGCCCCCACTTCCACGAGTTCAGTTTAGTAAAGTTGATAAACTGCTGTTGCCAGTAGACACGGAAGGCGGGACTGAGGTCGGTCTGCTTCTCCAGGTCCGTGAGTTGGTCTAGGATGGCGAAACGGTTGGCTCCGGCAAGGAGGTGGCTGAGCGTGTTGGAGATGGTTCGCTGGTAGTATTCGGATTCTGGGGACAAGGTAGAAGGCTTGTAGAAGAAGCCCCAGAAGGATCCGTCGGCGCGGCTGATGAATTGGATTTCACGAGGCGCTGGTTCGGGGTTTCCGAACTCGTCGAAGCCTCGGACGTTGAAGGTGAAAGTGACGCTAGTCTCGTTTTGTTCGGAGTCGGACTTGGAGATGGGTTCGACGAGATAGATGCGGTACTCGCTTTGTGGCTCCGCATTGCCCTCGAAGTATTGGACAGTGGATTGATATACGTTTGCGAAGTTGTCTAGTTCTTGCAGGCGGGTGAGGTAGGATTGTTCTGCCTCGCTGAGTTCGACTCGGGTATCTAGGTAGCTTTGGTTCGCAGGGAATGCGGCTGAAGCCTCCTTATTGGAAATGAGGTTTTGGCTACTTTTCAGATTCGAGAAACTCTCCTTGAGACGAAGCGTTTGAGAGAGGGCGGTCTTCTGCTCAGCAGGCAGTATATCGAAACTGTGGATACGTTCGAGCTGAGCGAGATAGGGGGTAAGTTCTTTGGTTTGGGCGAGCTGTAGCCATGCGTTGTCCAGTGCGGCCCATTTGGTTTCTATGGCTTTGAGTTGTTGGGTGACGCTTTTGAGGAGTGGAGTGAGTTGACTACGGCTGTTCACTGCGAAGTCTTCCTGCAGGAGAGCGTTGAGTGTTTGGACACGGGCTTCGGCTGCGGTTTGCAGGCGTTCGAATTCGGCGCGACTTTTTGCTTGGGTGGCGTTGTTGGCTGCGATGCGGAGCTCACGTTCGAAGCGGGCAAGTTCGCGTTGGTTTTTATCGAGATCGGCTGCTTGGCGTTCTTGGTAGTCGGCCAGCAGAGCTCCTAAGCGTAGATCGGCACCTTGGCCAAGATCAGGGGCGAGGTCTGCTCTAGACTTTCGCAGGTCGTTGGCGAGGACTTCGATGGCTTGTGCATTTTTCAGAGCGTCGGTACTGGAGGCGAGTTTCTCAAGGTCTGCGATTGAGTCTTCGTATTCGGTTTCTAGTGACGTTTGCAGGGCCAGCCAGTCCGTCAGCAAGGCGGCTTGGTTTGCGAGGCTAGAGTCTGGCTTAGCGAGAGAGATTTGCTCCTCCCAGGTTTTCAATGCGGTACGAATCTGGGAAGTGTTTCCGGATTGTTCAGTGGCCTGTAGGGCTGCGAGGGCCTTAGCTTGCAGAGATTCGGCTGCTTCGCGTTCTTGGCTTTGGTTGCTTAGGAAGAGGAAGCTTGCCACAAGCACGAGAAGGGTGGCTGCGATACTGCCGTAAAGGGGGAGGCGCTTACGTCGAGCGTAGGTGTAAGCGGACTTGATTTCGTTTTTCAGTTCGCCAGGGATTTGGTTTCCCGTTTTTAGGGCTTGGCTCTCGAGAGACTTGAGTTTGGCCACTCGATTGGCGATGGGGACGGGCTTGCCTTTGTTTTCTTTGCCAGCACGGATTTCGATAATAGCGAGGCGTATCGAAATACTGGATTCATATTTGGCCCGAATGCGAGAAAGCTGGGTGGCTACTTTCTCGAATTCGTCGCGGAGGTCGGTAGGCAGTTCTCCGCGGGCCTCGTTGATGGCGAGACTGTAGTCGCATGCAAGGTAGGCACTTTCGATTTCTCGCCAGTTAGTGCTTTCGGTGAGGTCTTTGGCGTTGTCGACGACGGAACGAACTTTATCCGCTAGAGCGTCCAGGTGGTCGGCTGCCGCCTCGGCTATCGTGCTGGCGAGGGTTGCGTCGTGGCAATCTGAAAGCGGAAGCCCAAGGGCGACGTATCGATGGGCGATTGCTTTGGGAGTTTCGGCGGGAAGAAGTTGTTCGGTAGCGTCTTTTATTTCGGCGGTAGCCTGTTCTATCAATTGGGCGCGTTTGGCGGCGACCTCTTCCTGGGCGTTGGCGTCATCGGGAAAGCGGGCGGCTATGAGTTCGATGATCTGGAAGGCGCGGGTGCTTTCATTTTTGGAGCGTACGGCGGCTCGATACTGTTTGAAGAGCCAGTCTTTGAGGTCACTCTGGGTCTCGATAGCTGTTTGGATTTTGGATACGCTTTCGTGGTCGAGGGGGGCGGCAACGCGCCAGCCGAAGATTTCGCACCGTTTCTTCCAGTCGGCTACGGTTAGATGGTCGAGTGAGCGAGCGGTCTCGAGGAGTTTTGGGTGGTTGTTTTCGAGGAGGAGGCAATCGAGGAGCGATCCATCGGAGATGAGTTTGAGGGCTTCGTGGAGGGCTTTGTTGGCTCGGTCGACGGCCTCGGCCTGTTGCCAGGCGAGCTTAGCGGTTTCAAGGCCGGTTGACTCGCCGGTGAGGGCGGTACGGATGCGGTAGGCGAGACGGTTGGCTTCGGGATAGGCGGAGGCGATCATGGCAGGGAAAGTGGAGCCTTGTTAGATTGCTTGCTGATGACAATCCAATCCTTGCCGGAGATGGCTTCTTTGGCGGTGGTTATGAGCTGGGCGGCTTTTTCGGCACGTTTTTGACTGGCTAGATAGAGAGAGAGTTCGGTTTGGCTAAACTGGCTGCGGGTCTCTGCGAGGCGTAGCTTGGCTGCCTGGAGGGCGTCGAGGTTGTAGCCGATAATGGTTTGCTCCATGAGGTCGGGGTGGGTGAAGGTATACTGCCACTGGAGTTGTATCTTGCGTAAGGGGTCTTGGGAGGTGCGACTTTGAAGGTCGAGGAGGTTGAGGGCTTCGTTTATCATGGTCGCAGTTTCAGCGGGGGAGCTGCGGGTCTCGGTGAGGAGCTTGTCCAGCGCATCTTGGAAAACGGAAGACAGGAATGCTTGGTCGTCGCTGCGCTCGACTGCGCCGAGGAAGAGCTCGCGAAGGTATTGGGCGAGACTCATAGGGGTGCTGGGAATGAGCAGGCGTCGGGAATCAACTGCGATGTAGGAGCTCTGGTGGGAGAGTCCGAAGGCTTGGGGAAGCGTCAGGATAGGTGAGAATTGGTGGTTGTCTTGAATCTCTTCGAGCTGGGTGAAGTAGGACTCGATGGCTTGTCGCGTCGCGGCGGGAATGGCGTCGAGGCGCCCGTTTGCGAGTAGCAGGTACGACCCGAGGGAATCTGAGAGGGCTTCGACCGAAAAGCTCGCCAGAGGCATGGCGGACAGGGGGGCGAGCTTTTGGTCGAGGTGTGGGAAGTCGAGCTGTTGGGCTACGGGAATGGGTAAAAGGGCGAGTCGATTCAGCTCTGGGTAGCTGATGGGCGAAAGAGGAAGGATGTGAGCTTGGCCTTCTAGCTGTATAAGGTTTTTGGGCACGATGATGCCGCCTGCATTGTCTGCGGCTGTGCGAGCGATCAGGCGATCGAGGAAGGTGATAATCTGCAAGGGCGTGTCTTCGCCTGCTTTGGCGAGAAAGTTAGCTGTGGCTCGAGCGTTTTCCAGCTCGGATCTTGGGTAGCCGGAGTCTGCGAATCTTTGCCAGACGTCGTGACGGGCCTGCAGGGCACGTTCGGCATCGTTTGAGCTTAGGGTTTGCGACTGGCCTAGGCTTTTGGCGCGGTGAGTTTGGACGAAGTAGACGACGAGTGCGATGCAGATGAGAGCGACTCCAGCGATGGAGATGTTTATGGTGCGCGTGAACTCGCGTTGGCCGAAATGGCGTTTTGGGCGCTTTCGTTTTCTGTGGTCATACTCTTCCGGGATCTCGACCCGCGGAGCCGCGAATTTTCTTTGAGGAGTTTTTGGGTCTGAGCTTGTGTCTTCCGGCGGGGGAGGCTCTGGGGCGGGCTGTTGGCGTCTTGGGTTAGGCGCGTTTTTGGGGGTGACTGGAATAGCGGCGGATGCCTTAAGAGGGAGGTTATAGGTGGGTAAATCGTAAGGAAGAGATAGGCTGGGTAGGTGGCCTGCCCATGCGTAGTCTTGAGGTTGGTCGGTGGGGAGGAGACAGCTCGTGAAGCTATGTTGCCAGCGATAGCTGGTAGGGAGCTCGTTGATGCAGCGACGGAGATGCTCGATCAGCAGACGTTCCTGGGGTATTGAAACCCTAAATACTCTACTGATTAGATTGCCGTTCGGGCTTACGCTCTTAAAGGAATCGGGAATCGTTTGGGTGGCCCAGTACGACTCGATGTCTTGGAGGTCGAAGGCTTCGAAGGGTTCGAGGATGCGAGGGGGCTCGACCCACTTTTCCCGCCAGCCGCGCCAATTTAAGAGGATGCCGGCAGGATTGGGCAGACCTGGGATATCTGCTTGGGGAAAGGCGAGGTGATGGGCGATGTGATTGTTGCGCTTGGAATAGTCAGTACCCGCTTCGTGGATACGACTTAGAATGTGGTAGGTTCCCGATCGGAGCGTAACGATGCGGTGGCGTAGAATGAGGGGTGAGGCTCCATGGGAATCGGTGGTGTAGCGGCTTTGGCTTTCCAGTTCCGAAATAAGGTCCGGAGGCAAGCTTCGGTCGCGGGCGACGCAGCAGAATCCCGACTTGCCGGGTTCTAGACCGCGTTTAGCGCTGGTGTGGATGTATTGGAAGCTCAAGGGTGGGTTCCGCGTACCGGATTCTAGTTTCTAGGAGTCGAGCTGAGAAATATTGAATGATGACCCTTCAGGTTGTTTCGTCGCTTGCTTCCTCAAGCGTAGCTTCGCTCATTGCACCGTTCACTCTTTGAATGGGGCTGGGGGATTGTTGGGAGAGGATCCAGAGAACTGGGGCTGTGGCTTGGATGGGTTTCAGTCGTTTGGGATTGGGTGCGAGGCGACCGGCGAGAGGACCTTCGGGGATTTCCTTTGGTGAATGCCCGAGGGAGGAGAGCGGGAAGTAGGTCACGTTTGTTGAGATGGATTCGGCGTTGGCGACGATGGTGGGGCAGAGTTGAGCGAGCAAGCTGCGTACGTGGCGCGAGTTTTGGGCGATCGCTTCGGGGGTGAGTGGGCAGTCTTCGGAGAGGTGAAGGGTTTCGGGGGGCAGGAGATTTTGCCAGAGGTCGAACTTGCCTACGAGGATGGCGAGGGGAGTATCCACTTTTTCATGGCTTTCCAGGGCTCGCATCTTTTTTACGCGGACGCCTAGCTCGGAGAGAATGGTGTCTTGCTCGTCGGAGGCGTCTGTGTGGAGCTGAGGATCGCGCTTGCGGCGGAGTAGTTTGCGGAAAGCGGGCGAGGAAGAGGGATCGAAAAGGAAGAGAAGTCCGGCCGATGCGGCCACGTGCAGCGCGCCCGGTGACTCGTCGAGGGCGATGCCGGGTTTGAAGTGCTCGCCTGCGTTGTCGTAGAAGACGAGAGAAGCGCGGCATTCGGGGTCGGTGAGGCTTTGCAGGTAGTACACGAAGGGACGCGGCAGGGGGACGAGTTTGCCATCGCGGTAGAGGCGTTCGTACATGACGCCTTCGAAGTCGGTCTTGGAGATGAAGGCGTCTTCGGGAGTGTTGGCCGAAAAGACCCTGTTTTTCATCTCGTTGAGCTGGGCGTTGCCGGAGGGATCGCCGTCTTGGAGGTTGGCGGAGTAGTGGCGGATAAGGTCTTCGGGAAGCTGACGTAGCAGTACGGAGAGGTAGTAGGACTTGCCGGAGCTAGGAGCTCCAACGAGAGAAAGGATGTGCTGGGGCTGGGAAAAGAAGGAAGGGGGCAGCCGACCGCGGCAATGGGGGCATGCGTGGTCGGGACAGGGGACGCCTTCTGCATCGAGGGCTTGGCCGAGGGAGTTGAAGCGCTCTGCCGCAAAGCGGAGCTTGACGTGTGAGCCTAGGACGGGGTCTCCGGTCAGGGAATCGTGCACCGCGATACTGAGGGCGTCACCGGCGGTGAAAGGTTTCCAGCAGTAAGGGCAAGGGGAGGATTGACTCCCGGGTTCCGGCTTGTGGGGGGCGGGCGAGGGTGGTTTGGGTAAGAGGGGGCGGGAGGTCCTTGGGTGCTGCGTGTTAGGGGCTGGCGGAGGCGCGTCACTGGCGGGTGCTGCGCTAGGGTCGAGACTGGAGAGGAGGTCGGAGAGGAGGAAACAGGTATCTCCGTAGGTGGGGAAAGCGAGATGGTCCTCGGGGCGCTCAATATGGGTGGCGATGCTTTCTGGGGTGACCTGAGAAGGGGGAAGTGTTTCACGGTCTTCGGGATTGTCTCGGGGGGCAATATCCCAATTCCCTTCGCTGAAGCCATCGCCGATGCGTTGAGGTTTGCGAGTGAGCCGGAGGACCATGAGGTGTTTGTCGAGGGCTAGTCCGTAGTTCTGGTTGGGCTTGAGCGGCGTTTCGCGAGCGACGGTTTGCCCATTGAGCTTGATGGGATGTTCGTTGGATAGGGGTTCTAGGGAGAATTCGCCGTCTAGTTGGTGGATGCGGCACAGTGGGGACTTGGTGCCATCGAGGTTTCGGCCGCTCAGGTTTACCGGGAAGGTCTCGGCGTGCGTGAGTGAGCGAGAGGAGCAGTCGCCAATGGCAAGGCGTATCTTGGGTCGGAAAAAGTCGAGCAGGCCCATAGGCAGGAGGAGGGATAGTTAGCTACGGAAAGGAGACTGAGGAGGAGTTTTGGGGATGGCAAGTTCGGGATCGTGGAGAGGGGGCTCATTAAAAGTCGCTGATTTAGAATAAGATATAACTTTTTTTCAAAAAAGCCTTGCACGAGGGATGCGGATTTCTAGCTTCTGCGACTCTTGCTAAGCGCCCCGTTCGTCTAGCCAGGCCTAGGACACATGGTTTTCATCCATGCGACAGGGGTTCGAATCCCCTACGGGGTACCATTTTCATAAAACCGTCACTTTCACGAGTGACGGTTTTTTGTTGGAGAAATGGTCTCCTTGGGTACGGGGATGAGAAGCCCTGTCAGAGGAGGCGACGAAGCGAGCTTGCGAGCGAAGAGGGGCGACCGGAGGCCGGGGCGTAGCCCTGAGCGTAGCGAATCAATCCCCTACGGGGTACCATTTTCGTAAAACCGTCACTTTCGCGAGTGGCGTTTTTTCTGTGTACGGTGACCTTTTAGTACGAGAATGAATAACCCGTGAAACTTAGCTTAAGGTTCATTGAACATCTTCTCGCCTTAGGGCAGGGGTTACTCCAACACGGCGCGGTAAAAGACGTGTCCGTCTGGCTCTACGTCTTCGAAATCGAGCTCGAAGTTTAAGGTGCCTTGGAAGCTTTGTATTGTTTCCCTGGTTTGGAGGTCTGTTGACCTCTCCAGGCGATAGTTGCTTTCCCCCTCGCCGTTTATGGCAATGTTTAGCTGTTCCGATGAATTCGCGGCGAAACTGGCGATGTCTTGCACGATGACGAGCTCTCGAACATAGAACAGGATTTTCTTAGTCGAAGTGTATTCACTGTCTAGATACGTATTCGTGGCGGTAAGCGTTCGCGCGTGCTGGGGATTTGGTCGTCTGACGGAGTCCCTTTGATTTGGGCGGTGGATGGCGAGATTGTTTCTAGCGTCATACCAGTGGGCGCGTCTTGAATTGCCAAGACGGTTTGCTTTGCAGGGTTCTCGGGATCTACTGCGGTGATTTCCACGATCGTCTCGCTTGAGCCATAGATCGAGTGAACGGTTGCCGTTTCTATCGTCACAGGGAAGTGGATGAGATTTAAGGAATAGGGCCCGGGATTCTTTTCTGTTCCGTCTGAAACGAGAAGGAAGTAGGTCCCGGCCGCATAGTTGGATCTCTCGACTTCAACGGCTGTGTCATTGACGAGGTCGAGCAGCTGCGTTCCATCGCTGTCATATAATCTCAAGCTGGGCCTGAAGGGTGTTTCAGATTGTCCGGTCTCGATGATTTCTGAAAGGTTGAGGACAAATTTGGAAACGCTCTCGAGAGTGAAAACAAAAAAGTCGATATCTCCTGTTTCGATAATGCCGGTACGGGAACCCCCGTTATCTCGTTGTCCGTATTCGTCGTTGGAGTCCACCCCCATCGGATGGGGGAATTGGACCAACCGCAGTTCGTACATCCCGGGTGCCCCGGGGGTTGTCGCTGTCTTCGTCATTGACCACTATCGAATAGGATCCGGACTTTTCGGCGCGAAAGGATACCTCTCCCGCGACATCATTGGTCTCGTCCCGCTTTTCTTGTCCATCGGGATCGATTATTCGAATGCGAAGCCTTCGCCGTAAGGTCCGATCCGGGTGAGAGAGAGCGAAAAGGCATCGCCCTAGTTCGCTTCGATTCTCCAGCCGTCGATATCGCCCACGTCGAGGTATCCAGTTTCGTTCGCCCCGTTTTCCAGAAGTCTACCTTCGTCCCCCTCTGGAGTCATGTTGGCACCCGGGGCTTTTACTAGTCAGAGAGCGTAGTAAGCGGACCACACATCGGACAATCCATTCACCCGGACGGTATATTGGCCTGTTTTTGGCAATGTTTCGTTTAGGTGGGCGCTGATCGCTCCATTTGTGAAGTCGAGTAGTTCGCCGTCTGGATCGAAGAGATTGATGTTCGGTCTGAAAAGCGATTCGCTTTCACCCTCCGGAACCTGTTCCGAGACTATAATCAAGACGCTATCTCCGGCGTCTGCCTCGAATGTCCTCCTCGTCGACGCTCTTTGTTGCTTGATTGGCTTGGCCATTCCTGTAGTGCGTCGGCTTACATCCCTTCCGTATAATGGTCGGAGACAGAATACAGATTGATTGCCGAGCTTCAGCGGAGCTCTTATCTTCGCTTCACATAATCCTCGAGAGTTTAAAGAAGGGCTCTCGACGTAATCGGCTTTCGGATTCCCGCGGTAGAAGCGCCCTCGGACTATGTGAATTCAGCCGCCTATGGAGTCCGTCTGGTTAAAATACTTGCATGTGATAGGCCGATTTCTAGCTTTCGCTGCTTTGCCTGCCGGTCCCGTTCGTCTAGCCAGGTTTAGGACACTTGGATTTCATCCAAGAGACAGAGGTTCGAATCCTTTACGGGACGGCGGATCTGGTTACGAATCTAGGGCTGGATACGTTGTCACAAACCGCACCACCCAGAGCCAAATCACGCAGCAGCTGATGTATGACTACGGGAGCAACTCGCTCAACGACCAGATAAAGTCTGGAGGCGGCCATATTTACTACAACGCGACCTACGACAAGTTGGGTCAGGTCAAGACTTGGGACACCACCCGTGAGACCGGGACTGAATCGAGTTACACTTGGGACGCTGCCGGAAATCCAACTGGTTTTGATGGGACTACTCTGACCTATAATGGTTTCAACCAGTCGAACCAGCATGGCTACGACGCGGACGGTAGTTTGACTTCGGACGGTACTTGGACCTACTCCTACGACGCGAACAATCGCCTCCACCGCATGACCAAGTCCGGCAAGTCCCTCGAGTTCAAGTACGACTACATGGGGCGCCGCGTGGAAAAGAAGGTTTGGGACTCCGGACCAAAGAGTCTCACTACAGAATCGCATTGGGCGAGCGGGCAAAGCACCCACCTCAAATTCGCCTATCAAGGCATGGAGCTGGTGGCCGAGATGGACGCTTCGGGCGGTATGCGCAAGAGCTTTCACTGGGGCCTCGACAAGTCCGAGTCCCGCGGCGGGGCCGGAGGCGCGATGGGCTTGCTGATGTGGTGCGACTACCAGACAGGCAAGACCTACTACCCGAGCTACGACCTGAACGGAAACGTGACGGGATTGCTCGATGACACCGGCACCTGGGTCGCCTGGTACGAGTACGACGCCTTCGGCAAGCTGGAGACGTCCGGTGAACCGGCGATCGGAGGCATGAAAAACAAGAACCCCATCCGCTTCTCGACCCAATACACCGACGACGAAACGGGCCTCGTGTACTACGGCTTCCGCTACTACGACCCCAGCAAGGGCCGCTTCCTCACCCGCGACCCCATCGGCGAAGCCGGAGGCCTCAACCTCCACCGCTTCGTCGGCAACGATCCGGTGAATCGGGTGGATGCATTTGGTTTATATTGGTTTGAATGGTGTGCAGGCTACGAAGCAACTATGAAATGGGACAGTAAGCTTTTTGGATTTAAGGTGCAGTCGACCGGGAGGTGTGGTAACTGGTCACGAGTTTGGATTCCGGAGGGTGAGTCCTATGCTTCGATTCCCTACAAATCTGGGACCCAACAACCTACTGATGGCAATCCCACATATGGCAATCCCGCTGATGGCGAGCCTCCACCGGCCCAAAAGGATCAGTGGGACGAGAAACGGTGTGCTGAATTGAAGTCGCAGATCGGAAATCTCGAGTTGTCTGTGCAGCGAGCTCAAGAGTCCATCGACGGGGCTCGTAATAGGTCGAATGATCCAGACTTGCTTGAGACGGTTCGAAGAGGAAATAGAGGTCTTGCCCTCGCAGGTGGCATATTGGGAACTTATGGAAAGAAGCAGTGGCAAGAGATCGGAGGCATATGGGCTAGTAACAGTGCGGCCTTCGTTTCCCTGCATGACCAGTTTATATCGGCTTCAGTCAACTTCCGTGATGGCGATATTGGAGGCGGTTTCCAGAGTGCTGGTGAATTTATCGCGACAGGTGCGAACACCATCCTTTCCAATGTTAAGTCAAAAGCTGCCTGGAAGCAGCTATTTAAGAGAGCAGGTGCATGGATAACTACACCGACGGAAATAGCAGCCACTGGAGCATTGGAGATCCAGCAAGTCTCAATTGCTAGCCAGCAGCTCAATTGGGCACGCCAAGACATCGAGTTTTTTAGCGGGCTAAAGGTGCAGAAGCAGGGCAAGGTTGACCAAGCTCGAAGCGACTACGCTGAGCACTGCGAATGAGAATCGGATACATAATCTCTTCTATCTTCTGCACCGCTGTTGGCTTGGTGATAGCTGCCTATCTAATAAAGCTCAGATTTGAGTGGGGTGAATGGGTCCACCCCCAGAGCTTTATCTACGTGGGAGTATGCTTTGCTGTAGCTTACATTATCTTCCTCGGTGGAAAGAAAGATAAAAAGGAATGATTGTCCTGGTTGTTCGTCTTGCCCAAAAATCAATTACGATCAACTTGCGTTCTCCTGCACTGTAAGGAGATAAAATAGGGTCAATCCAATACCTGATACCTCCTGATCGATCCAAAATCCAACTTCGTTCAACTCCTGCATAGTGGCAGATGCTCCTCCGGAGTCGTCGGTGCTTCGCACTCACGCCAGTCGTTCCGCCTGTCATGTCATCTGCTTTGCTTCGTCGGCACGTTCGGCCAACGTGGCCGAACTCTTGCCTCCTTACATAATTTCAGAACGTACAGGCCAACCAATAGCACGCCTGCCAAGCGGATGCCAACTTCAGTAACGAAACGCGAAAGAGCAGCTTCTTAGCCTTGAAGCCCCGCGGACATGTTGAGGTTTCGCTCGGCAAGCTTCCCTGCAGGGCTGGCTGGTTCGCCTTGGCCCAACGGCAAGAAGGAAGCTGTTCCGCTACCGGAAATGTCGTATGTCGATATCGAGGGAAGTGTGCCTTATCGCTCAGGACACCCAAACGCCTGGCCCTCCTCGTGGCGCTTGTCCCCGTCAACGGACGATGCCTAGGCTTCACTCAAGAGCCCCGCGACCTCGCCAACAACTAGGTATGGATGCGACTGTCTTCGCTATGTTCGACGGATTTCAACAGTTGTTTTCGCAATCGCAAGGCGTTGAGAGGTTGGCCCGCGTGTTTTTGCTGTATCCGTTGGTTTTTGGAAGCGACCAGCTTCCGCAGGGAATGGATGTTGATCAAAACGTCGAGCTTCTCGGGGGCGTGCTCTAGCTTTTTTCTGATGTCCTCGGGAAGCCGTTTCAGTTGGAGCAGTTGGGAGACCCGGGTGCGGCAG
>NZ_JARXHX010000029.1 GCF_031127835.1 Pelagicoccus sp. SDUM812002 | reverse complement strand
AGGCGCTTTTCTTTTTCCGGAATACATCTGACTCGAAAAGCCACCCTAATCATTTCATCCTTCCACTTTTCAGTCTTCACCTTTCACTCTTCCCACCATGTCCCTTACCAAAGAGCAAAAGAGCCAAATAGCAGAACGCCTCGCAGACGGAGCCGGCATCGCCGACATCCAACGCCTCATCGTCGATGAGTACAAAATCCCCATGACATACATGGAAGTGCGTTTCCTCATGGACGATCTCAACCTCGACCTCGCCGCACCTCCCGAACCCGAGCCAGAACCCGAAGTCGACGCCGAATCTCTGGAAGCCCAACCTGCAGAAGCGGAACTCGTCGGAGACGGATCCGTAAGCGTCGAGATGGACAAAATCAAACGCCCCGGGGCTGCCCTCAGCGGAAACGTCACCTTCAGCGACGGAGTCACCGCAAACTGGACCGTCGATCCCTACGGCCGACTCGGCCTCGATTCCGACCGCCCCGACTATCAGCCAAGCCCCGAGGACATCGAGGCCTTCCAGCTCGAACTCCAGCGCCAAATGCAAGGCCCAGGCGGCCTCTAGCCGCAGAGCGGAACAGAGCCGAAGACCTGCCCAAGGTGTAGGACTAAAACTCATTATTCTTCAAAGTGAATATACTCCTTGACGTTCGCGCACAAGGAAGTTCATATTCACCAACATGAATACTATAGAAGTTTACGATCCTGCCCTTTGTTGCTCCACCGGCGTCTGCGGCCCCACGCCCGACTCCGAGCTCGCCGCATTCGCTTCCACTCTGGAACGCCTGAAGGCAAAGGCCGTCTCAGTCACCCGTCACAACCTGGCTCAAGAGCCACTGGCGTTCGCCCAAAATTCTGAAGTCAAAGCCATACTGGAAAAGGACAGTGACTCCGCCCTGCCTCTCGTTTTCATAAACGGAAGCCTCTATTTCCGTGGCACCTACCCGACTCCAGCTCAACTTGAGAAAGTTCTCGGACTTCCATCCGAAAAAGCTCCTTTGACTTTCGTAAAAGCGGACGCCCCCAAAGCCAGCATGAGACAATCCTGCTGCGACCCTTCAACTGGCTGCTGCTAACATTGGAGGGACGAGCTCTACCTCGTCCGCAATAACCATGCCCACGTATACTCAAGCAAAGCCCATTACCGCATTCCTCGAGCAAGCGACTCGCTTCCTCTTCTTCACCGGAAAAGGCGGCGTCGGAAAAACATCACTAGCCTGTGCCACAGCAGTCGCCCTCGCCGACAAAGGCAAATCAGTACTGCTCGTCAGCACCGACCCCGCTTCCAACCTCGACGAAGTCCTTGCCACCGAACTCTCCAACCAACCCACTCCGGTAAGAGGTTTGGAAGGCAAACTGGATGCACTCAATATCGATCCCGAGTCCGCGGCTCGCGACTATCGCGAACGCATTGTGGGCCCCATTCGCGGAGTGCTTCCGGATGCAACCGTTCGCAACATCGAGGAACAACTCTCTGGAGCCTGTACCACTGAAATCGCTAGCTTCAACGAATTCTCCAGCTTACTTGGAAAGCCCGAATCAGTAACCTCTTACGAGTATGTAATTTTGGATACAGCACCTACCGGACACACGCTGCGTCTGCTCGCCCTACCCGCCGCCTGGAGCGAGTTCATCGCCGAAAACAAGTCCGGCTCAACCTGCCTCGGGCCCTTATCGGGACTTGCAGACCAACGCGAGGTCTATGAAAAAGCCCTCGCAGCCCTGCGAGACGCAAGCCAGACGACACTCGCCCTCGTAGCCCGTGCCGACACCTCTTCGCTCAGAGAAGCAGATAGAGCTCAAAAGGAGCTCTCAGAACTGGGAATCAAAAACCAAGCCCTTCTTCTCAACGCAGTTTTCCATTCTTCCGAAACCTTCGACCCCATGAGCCAGGCCTTCGCAAAGCGTTGCCAAGATGCCCTCCGAGACATCCCTGCAACCCTGAGCGCCTTACCACAGTTCGAAGCCCCGTACCGTGTCAGTGGCCTCACCGGGCTCGATCGACTCCGCTCTCTGTATTCAGATACAGACGACGACGTTGTCAGGACAAATATAGAAATCCACAGTGAAGCCCACCCGTCGCTTGACGAACTCATCGACGATATAGCAAGTTCTGAACGCGGCGTAATCATGACCATGGGCAAAGGCGGTGTCGGAAAGACTTCCCTCGCTAAGAGGATCGCTCTCGAACTGGCCAAGCGCGGAAAACGTACCCTTCTCACTACTACGGATCCTGCCAATCACGTGGAGGACCTACAATCCGAAGACTGCCTCACCGTAAGCTCGATCGATCCTAAGCAGGTCACTCGACAACACGTTGAAACCGTTCTCGCGACGACCGGCAAGGACCTCGATACCGCTGCCCGCGAACTTCTCGAGGAAGAGCTCCGCTCCCCATGTACAGAGGAAATCGCGGTCTTCACCGCCTTCGCTCTCGAGGTCGCTAAGGGCGAGGAGCAATTCGTGGTTCTCGACACCGCCCCTACTGGACACACCCTCCTACTGCTCGATGCCACCGAAGCCTACCATCGCGAAGTGCTCAAAAACGCCGCAGCCCTTCCGGAATCGGTCCAGCATCTTCTGCCTCGCCTTCGGAATCCCAAATTCACCAAAACCTTGATCGTTACACTACCTGAAGCCACCCCCGTGCACGAAGCTGCACAACTACAAAAAGACCTCCGCCGGGCTGGCATCGAACCCCACGCTTGGATCGTCAACCAGTGTATTGATACTAACGCGACGCAGGACCCAAAACTTCTCGCCAAAGGCGCCTTCGAACACAACTTCATCCGCGAAGTAGCCACTCAACACGCCACTCGCTACGCGATCAACCATTGGTCACCCACAGCTTGAACGACTTTGCTCCTTTCCAAATGAAAAAGATCCTCATCCTCTGCACCGGAAACTCCTGCCGTAGCCACATGGCCGAAGGCATTCTTAGAAACGCGCTCGGCGATGCCCACCAAGTCATTTCAGCCGGAGCCAAGCCATCCGGCTACGTCCACCCGCAAGCCATTGAAGTCATGCAGGAAATCGGCATCGACGTTTCAACCCACACTTCCAAGCATCTTGACCAATTCCTCGACGCCGGTATCGACACCGTCATTACAGTCTGCGGAAACGCCGATCAAGCCTGCCCCACATTTCCAGGCAGGGTCAACCGCTACCACTGGGGATTCGAAGATCCCCCACACGCCCAGCGCGAGGGGGAGTCGCTCGTCGAAGCCTTTCGCCGGATACGAGACGAGATCAAGATCGTTTTCGAGGCCTACGCCGCTGGCCTGCTGGAAAAGTAAGGCGGATAACGGCCGGACGCCGACCATGCTTTCATCTTTTCTTTGACACGTCTGCTAGATGGTCCGTTGCTGCCAGACGGAAACGATGGCTTCAACCGACCAGAGAAAACCACGTAGATTCACCCTCCCTCTTCTTAAGTTCCTCAAAGGGTACCGCAAGAAGGACTTTCTCTCAGACACCAAAGCAGGTGCCAACGTTGCCCTGCTCGATTTTCCACAAGGCATGGCCTACGCCATGATTGCGGGCCTACCAGTCAACTTCGGCATTTATTCCAGCGCCATTGGTTCGCTTACTGGTCCGTTACTGGGAAGCTCCCGCTTTCTCATGCTGGGCCCCACTAATGCAAGCGCAGTCCTGCTCCTAAGCGGATTCCTTTCACTAGATTGGCCCGAAGCGACCCGCATCGCCGCGATGCCGCTACTCCTCCTCATGATTGGAGCTATCATGGTCGTGGGCGCTATGGCTCGAGCCGACATCGTAATTCGTTATGTTTCTCGCAGCGTCGTCACCGGCTACGTCAGCGCAGCCGCTCTGCTCATAATCGTCAACCAACTCAAGCCAGCGCTCGGTATCGATGCCCCCAGAGCCGCCACCTTCCTCGACTCTCTCATCGTCACTTTCGAGCATATAGGCTCTTTCTCACCTGCTTCGCTGGGGCTTTCCGTCGGAACCATCATCGTGGCCCTTGCCTTCAAGCGCTGGTTCAGGGTCGTTCCTTACGTCGCCGTCACTCTTGCCCTCGCTGCATCCGCCGCCTGGTACCTGCCGCGCTTCGGAATAAGTTTCCCATCTTTGGACTCAGTGCCTGTCGGCAGCTGGCCTATCAGCATCCCTCGCTTCAACTGGGACCAAATGCACGACCTGCTCGGCGTCGCCTTCGCCATCGCCTTTCTCTCCCTTCTCGAGAGTGCTTCGATCGCTAAGTCACTCGCCTCCCAGGCTGGCGACACCGTCGACATCCGGCAGCAAATGATCAGTATGGGCGTGGCGGATACGGTGAATGCATTCGGCTCAGGAATGCCTGTCTCAGGCTCGCTCACCCGCTCCACGCTCAATTACGCCAGCGGAGCCAAGTCGCCCATTTCCTCTATGATAAGCGGCGCCATACTCGTAGTAGGAGCCCTTCTGCTCGGCCCCATTATTGGGTACATCCCTAAGGCAGCCCTCGCTGCCCTCGTCATCCTCGTCGGCGTCTCCCTCATTCGGCCCGCCACGATTAAGGCTCTGGTAAAAGCCACCAAGTCCGACTGTACCACTTTTTTGATTACGTTTTTTAGCGGCCTTGTCTTCCCGCTCGACACTGCTATCTACGCCGGTGTTGCCGTCTCGGTAATGCTATTTCTGAAAAAGGCATCTACGCCAGACCTCGTCGAATACGGATTCAACGAACGTGGCGAACTGACGGAGAAGAAACATGATGACGAGACGGCTGCGATTTCCATCATGCACGTTGAGGGGGACCTCTTCTTCGGCTCTACTGATGTATTCGAGGAGCAATTACGCCAACTCGTCGTCATCCCAGAGATCAAGGTCATCATACTACGTCTCAAGAACGCTCGCCACCTCGACGCCACTGGTGCCCTCGCTATAGGTGATTTCGTCAAGCAAGCTCGCCTCCGCGGAGTAGAAGTGGTGGTCAGTGGTGCCATGCCGGAGATCATGCGCGTCCTCACCAACACCGGCGTAAGCGAAATCCTCGGAGCCGAAAATCTCATGGAATTCACCCCAGACAACATTACGCTCAGCACGCGCAACGCCTTGAAACGCGCCCAAAACCTGCTCGGTGTTGAGTCCGCCGAGATCATGCTATTCGGAAGAAAGACCATTGAAGAATAGCCTAGCAGGGCGACTTCGCGTCGCCAGCCCCTCAGCAGCACTCTCCCTCGCAGCAGGCATCGTCACGCTGTACGCAAGCGATACTTGTATCCAACTTATCTAGACGATTCGCATCATCACGAAACATACCTTCCGCAAATACGCGTTCCAATTCTCTTAGGTTCGCCGCGAAGAGCGACTCGTCCGCCGCAGCTATTTCATAAATGGTCCAATTGTTGTGGCGACGCGAATCCAATAAGCCATGCTTCTTCAAGTAGGCCAATTGTTTCGAAACCTTCGGCTGTGGCATCTGCAAAGCCTCTTGGACATGACAAACGCAAAGCGGCCCCTTCCGCAAAAGGTTCAAAATGCGCAGACGAGATTCCTCGGCCAGGCTCTTGTAGATCGAAACGCAGTCCATAGGCTCATTGATATCCATTATAGAGAATATTCAGTCAATCCCAACTGCGCGACGAAACGGGTCAAAGTCCTCGTACCCGCTCTCCAGAGTTCCTATTCGGCGGGCAGCCCGATACGGAAAAATATCGGCACCGTGAAATCATCGGTCAGTTCCAAACCCTGCAGCGCTTTGCGGACTGAACCCACTTCGGTCCACGTTTCAAGATCATGGGAATAGTACACTTTGAGAAGCCAAGCACGGCTGGTTCCACTTAGAAGCAGATGCGCTTGGCCGCGCTTGCGTACTAAGGAGAGCTTCGGTCGTGATCGGGCGTCATTGGGATTGGTGTCGAGCCGGAGTTCGTCCTTGTTTGAAAATCCGTCCCCATCGAAGTCTGAATGGGAAGGATCAAGCATATCGTCGATTTGATCTTTGGTAAAATACCTTTGGAGGGCTGCTTGGTCCTGTGATCCGCTCAGAACCGTGAGAGTCATCGTATCAAAGGATTCCTGACCAAACTCGTCCTCGACCCATAGCTCTACAAGGTACTCGCCTTCCGAAATTTGTAAGCCGACCCGGCGCTCATCAGAAACGTAGCCATCGATTTTCCACTTCCATTTTGCGATCGCCCAATCATCCGTCGATAGCGACCCATCCAAGATGACGTAGCTCCACTCTCCGCTTGCATAAATTTCCAAATCCGGTCCTGCATCGGCAATAGGAGGCAATACACCTCGCTTATTCGACTTATCATTAAGCGGTTTCCAATAGGGACCGCTCCACTCGTCTTGGGGAAGGTGTTCGTTGAAAGTCCCATAACCTGCGATGTACAGCTTCCCATCGTTTCTCAGCGCCAGAATCTGCGACCCAACGAGACTAAAGTCGGCTACGTCAGCGAACAGGAGGGGTCTCCCACGAACGGGTAGTGACCTAGGCTCGAATCCATGTCCTTGAAACCCGATCCAATCGCCAATTCCCCAGAGCGAGCCGTCTTCGAGCAACCAAGCGTTTAGTTTATCGCCTATCGCCACCTTGCTGACTGGTCCAGGCGAGAGCTTCACGAGATCCTCTACGAAATAGCCAGGCGCACCCAATTCGCCCGCTTGACTGTTTCCCATCCCCCACAGGCTTCGATCCTTCTTTACGACGAGCACAGTTCCCGCTCCCAAATAGAGTTCTTCCACCCCACTAGACATGAGTCGGTAGGGTTCATCGGGCGGTATCAATTCGCCGTAGGAATAAGGTCCTAGCTTGGCAATATTGTTGTATCCATATGCCCATACGGACCCGTTCTTTTCCAGATAAAGAACCAGGTCGTCGTAAGCCTCTACTTGCTTCACTTCCGAATCACGGATGCGAGCCCACGTTTTCTCGCTGGGATCTGGGTATTGGCTTTCAGCCACCAGCCCACGATTTTCAGTAGACCACAAGGAACCGTCTTCCATCACGACATAGAGACTACTCGCTCCTATAGCAGCGTCGACCGCTCCGCTTTCGAACACTTTAGTGAACGGGGACCTACTGCTACTAATGTAACCGAGTCCAAGTTCGCCGTGATAATTCGATCCGGCAACCCAAACGCCTCCGCTTTTATCGATCACAATGGTTTTGCCAAAATAGCTTTGGACCGAAGCTAGATCATCGGCTGCGTGGCGAGTGGGGTGGGATGAATACGCCTGTCCATTTTCTAAGACAACCACCTCTCCGGAAAGGGCAGCAATTGGCTGGTCGTCTCGGACGGATACTGTAAAAGTCGTGAAGTCGCTAGCCCCGTCGTAGTCTGTCACCAGCAAGCTTACCGTGGTATCGCCAATCGGAAAATATTGTGTCGAGACTCGGCCGTACGCAATCTGGTCTCCCCATGTCCACTCCCATACGGCGATAGAGCGGTCATCGCTCGATGGTGAACCATCCAGTGAAACCAAGGAGCCTCCTTTCTCGATGAAATCGTAATAAGTATCTGGAACGTCCACCGCTGCAATCGGCGGCTTGTTTTCGCGAGAGCGACTTCCATTGGCTATCTTGAAAAGCGGAGTCGGTTTTGAGACCTGATCGAGGTGTCTCGCATAATAACCAGACCAAGTTTCGGCCACCCAAGCAGAGCCATCTTCGAGGAGAAAGACCCGATACGATTCGCTGATGGAAACGGAGAGAACGTCGCTGGCGAAATGCTCGTCGAGTTCACCGGCAACCAGGACTTTCGAATATTCGTCTCCGCGATTTATGGGAGTGCCAACACTACGTCCGTCGTCATCTATCGCCACAACCTGGTCACCAGAGGCAGAGATATCGCGAAAATGCTCCCCGAAAAACTTCAGCGGATTCGAGTTTGGGCCAAAATAGAAGTCACCTACCGTTATCAAATTCGAATCTTTAGTGATGGCCGAATACGACCCATCACTCTTTTGGTAGAAGAGCGTCTTGTCTCCAATGCTGCATAATTGACTGACGCCTGCCACCAGCACTCTCTCTGGCCTAGGGTTGGAAAAGGGCGAATCGAACACCCAGACGCTACCATCCTCGAGCAACAAAGCGCTAAACCGGTCGGATGCCAGCACTTGGACGACGTCCGAGCCGCGGAGAATACGAGGGACTAGCTCTTGAGAACTTCCAGCTTGCCCCGAATAGATGGAGCCCATCCCCATTGCAGTTCCGTCCTCGAGCAGGAAGATACTGTTATGCGATCCAGCCGAGATCTCCACAACACCACTTGGCCAGATTTGCTTCATCGAAAACTCGCCGGTGGACTCGAGACCTAGTTGGCCAGCCGCGTTCGAGCCTCCACCCCAAAGCGAACCGTCTTCCATCAAGACTAAGGTGTGGTTTTCACCACCTGCGACTTGCACGACACCCTCATCGAAGAGTGGTTCAAAAACGTCGAAGCGACTCCTAGCCTGATCGATTCCAAACGCATTGTAATAGTTGTGACCAATTCCCCACAGCGACCCGTCCTCTTTGATGAGCAAGATACGGTTCTCCAAAGCCAAAACTTGGCTAACCGGCGTAAGTGGCTTCACCTCAACCGTGAAGTTCTGGCTCGCGGAAACACCATTGTCATCCGTCAACTCAAGCGTGATCGGCACCGTGCCAGTGGCGAGAATAACTTCCGGATTCGCCAACTCGCTCGACCCCTCCGGCCAAGTCCATTTGTAGGAAGCGATCGACCAATCATCATAAGACTGCGAGCTGTCGAATTGCACCTTGGCAAAACCATCGCCGTCGAAGTCGATCGCAAATCCAGATACCTTCCCAAGCGGCGTCGGAGGAAGGTTTTCGAATAGTGAATTAGTCGTGGGGGAAATCTTGTTGAGCGAAGAATAAATGTCTCCATGGAGCCCAAGACCAAATTGACCATATTGATTCGATCCCATCGCCCACAAGGAACCGTCTTTGAGAAGAACTGCCCCATAGTCCGTTCCAGAGCTGAGCTGCGTAGCGCGTCCTCTAAAAAGCGGAACAAAGCTATATTGATCTTCTGGATACAATAAGAACTGAGTCGGCAGGTAATTTCCCGCCCCCACGATTGAGCCGTCCTGAAGAGTGATGAAGGTCGCGAACGGTCCGGACTGGATGGCCCTAGCCCCCGCACCCAATACCTTTAAGAAACCGTATTGCTCACTGTCTGTATTACCGCTCCCCAATTGACCGGAGCCCGCCGCCCCAGTTGTCCAAACGCTCCCGTCGGACGCAAGCGCCGCGAGATGCCGCTGCCCCGCAGCGATATCCACAAATCCACTACCGCCTATCTGGTGGAATTTCGCATGTTCGCTGGAACGAAGTTCCGGCTCGGCGTACCGAAGAATCTCACCAGAGGCCCAGAGCGTTCCGTCTTTTTTGAGAATGGCGGAGAAGTCACTTCCCGCCACTGCCTTCTTGGCATCAGAGGGAAAGATCAAGGTAGGTGAATAGTAGAAATTACCCGGAGGGATTCCAAAAACGCCGGGCCAATCTGATCCGCTTCCGAAGACGCGCCCGTCTTCGTCCACAAAAAGGCTAAAAGCGAATGCGGTTGCGATGGAGACGATTCCAGAGTCGAAGACCTTCTCGAGATCTGCAAAATATTTGTTTTCTCCGATCCCCAAAGCACCGTTCGGATTCGAGCCGCTCGCGTAGACGGCTCCGTTCTCGAGGCGAAACAAGGTATGATATTCCGCAGTTGCGACCTCTACCACGCCGTCTAGGGGAACTCTCTCGAATCGCGTCAACCGAGAACCGTAATTCTCGATGCCGAGAGTCGCATCGATATTTCTCCCGGCGGCGTACAGTTTCCCATTTTTCCTCAACACAAACAAACGGTCGTGACCGGAAAAGGTCCGGACGATCGGCGAGAACGAATCGACCGTGATCTCCACCGAATCGGAATGGCTTTGCGCGGATTGGTTCGTGACCGCCAATTGAACTTCATGGGTTCCCACCGGCAGCTGGATCTCCACAGTTTCACCTTCGGCCGAACCTCCACTCCAGGTCCACCTCCACCTGACAATTTCATCCAGCGAACGACTGCGGCTACCATCGAGCTGCACGACGCCGCGTCCGTCGTTGTCCAGGTCGTCCACCTCGCAGTCCGGACCAGCGTTAGCTGCGGGCTTGATCGGGCGACTTCCACGGTAGTTCGCAATCGCTGAAGCTGTTTGACGCAATGTGCGGGCATTATCGGCCTGTTCGGCTCCCGTAGCGAAACCATCGAAAAAGACATCCGGCCCAGAAAAGTAGTTCACCTCCGCTCCAGGGGCATACGCCATGACCGAGCGAAAGCGGCGCGGCGAATTTGGAGGTCCAAAACGATGCCCGTACGAATAGGGAAACAATCCCGGCCCATCCGCGTTGTCAGGATCGTGAGCTGCCCCGAGGTTGTGACCAATCTCATGCTGGAGAACAAGATCGCTAATCGCATACTGTCCGGAAACGACCCCAAACCCGAAGTTCGGAGCCCCGTTTGTCTCACGGAGCAGATACGCGCTACCTATGTGATCTATAGAAGGATTGTCGCCGCGGAAAAGATAGACTAGGTCCGCCCCCATATTGTCCCGCCATTCAAGAACTTCGTCCATCACGCCATCGCGTAGACGAAGGTGATTGAGGTCGACGTCCATATTCGTTTTGTCCTCATCGTAGTCGACGCTTCGCAAGCCAACCAGCCTGAGCGAGAGGTCGATGCCACTATTGCTGAACGCCTCGTTGCTGGTCACCACAGAGCTCTGCACCAGAGCTTCCACTCCGTCGTAGCCGCCGTAAACCTCTTCGAGCGAGGTTGTGTAGACAATGAGAAGGTCGAGCACCAGAGCTTCACTGCGGGCTAGACTTGTCCCTAACTGCGATAGTAGCAGTAGGAACAAACAACGACATACCGCTGGTATCCGGACAACGTGATCACTCACGGCGGCACGCCCTGCAGGACTTCAATTTGCTCAAATCGACCTTCTCGAATAGCTGGACTCCCTCACCTTGATTCCGGATCTCCCACGCAATCTGCTGATCCGGGAAACGCAGCGTCGCCACCACAGCATCGTTCACAAAACTGAAAACAGCCTGGGATGCCGCAGTAGAACGAATTTCTCCCGAGTAGGTGCCCTTGCGAGGCCCAAATCTCGAAAAGCGATCAAACGTGAGCTCGTGCTCCTCGCCATCTGGAGTCGTCAGACGAAACTCTAGGCCGTCTCGGCCTTCGACCGAACGTGGATTCCAAAGAGTTGGCGCCGGATCCAAAGCCCCCAACCACAGCCCTAAGCGGTGGGTGTGGCCTTCTTCAAGCGGCAAAGAAGAGACAGCACGAATCTGAATCGCCTCGATTTCGGACCGATTCCCTGGCACGGACTGAGCCTCGATGGTGGCAGAGGATTTATCTCGTTCGAGAGCTTGCCCCGTTTGCTCGAGCTCCCCATTTTCTCCTCCCTGCAGAGGTCGATCAACAGGGGAGCGCTCCGTATCTTTCAACAGCCAAAGGCCGCCTCCCCAAGCGACGGCCAATAACAACACGCTAATTGCAACGGCTCTATTTCTCTTCATATCCAATTATGTACAGAGACGGATATCAATCGAACTCTGCAAGTTCTACTAAAAATCAAGGGCAGTTAAAATAAAGTTACCAACAACGGAGGGGCAGTTCCAAGTAATTCCCGCGAGGGCAGCCAACATACTTAGGGTGCGTTCGAGAAGGCAACTCCTCAAGAGCCACCAACCATCTCCAGCAATTTTGCCTCGTCGATGACCTCGACTCCCAGCGACTCGGCTTTGGTCAACTTCGACCCAGCCGCCTCGCCCGCCACCAAGAAATCAGTCTTCTTGCTCACGCTTCCCGCGACTTTACCACCCTTGCTTTCAACTAAGGCTTTGGCCTCGTTGCGCTTCAAGGTTGGCAGTGTTCCGGTAATCACAAAAGTCTTTCCCGCTAGAATAGCTTCTTCCTCGCTCAACATTTCCGGAGCTTCCGGATTCATCCCTTTCTCGAACAAGTCCGCTACGATCGCCGCGTTGTTGGCGTCTGCGAAATAAGCAATGATTCCGCTGGCCGTCTTCTCGCCAATGCCATCGACCTCTGTCAACTGTTCCAATGAGGCTTCCATAAGTTGCGGCACCCCACCAAATGCCTTGGCTAAATCCTTAGCCGCAGAAGACCCCACTTGCGGAATTCCCAATCCATGAAGCAAACGCCACAGCTCCACTCCTTTGCTTGCCTCGATCGCTGCAAGGAGATTACGAGCGGACTTTTCGGCAAACTTTTCCAAGCTCACAACTTGTTTGTAATCCAAGCGGTAAATGTCAGAGATATTGGATACAAACCCTTTCGCGACCAATTGGTCTACCACCGCTTCGCCCAGCCCCTCGATGTCGAGGCATTGCCGCGATGCGTAGTGCTCCAAGCGTCCTCGTACCTGATCCGGGCATTTGATATTCAAACAACGCACCGCCACTTCTCCTTCAATCTTGCTCACTTCAGTGCCACACGCAGGACAGTGGCTAGGGAAAACAAAAGGTTCGCTGCCTTCAGGGCGCTTATCGAGGACCACCCGAACGACTGCGGGTATAATCTCGCCGGCCTTCTCAACCACAACTGTATCGCCCACCCGCACATCCTTACGGGCCATTTCCTCCTGATTGTGCAAGGTAGCTCTGGATACAGTTGTACCGGCCAGCTGCACCGGCTTCAACTCAGCCACCGGCGTGAGCGATCCTGTGCGTCCGACCTGTATTGTGATGCGATCCAAAACAGTCTCAGCTTGCTCAGCAGCAAATTTAACCGCGATAGCCCAACGGGGCGCCTTCGAAGTCGCCCCGAGGGCATCCTGCTGCACGAAACTATCCAGTTTCACCACCGCCCCATCCGTGGGAAACGCAAATTGATTTCGGATTCCGTCGAGCTCATCTACCGCGGCCCAGGCAGCCTCGGCACCTTCAACTTCCCAGAAAGTTTCAACAACCGGCAAGCCCCAATCCGATAGCTGCTTCCTGTATTCACATTGAGATGACACAAGCGACGGTCGACACTCACCCAAACCGTAAAGCACAATGTCGAGCTTGCGTCTCGCCACTTCGGACCGATCCAGCATTTTAACAGTCCCCGCTGCAAGGTTTCTTGGATTTTTGAAGAACTCCAACCCCGCTTCGCTGCGTAGGGCGTTTAAGCGCTCGAACTCGTCGACCTGCATAAAAATTTCGCCACGAATCTCGATCAAATCCGGGAATACCGCTCCTTGTAGCTTGGCTGGCAAGGACTCGATAAATCGCACGTTCGCCGTGACGTCGTCACCTTCGATCCCGTTTCCCCGCGTCACTGCTCGAGCGAGCTCACCCCTCTCATAGGTCACGCTTACCGCGACCCCATCTATCTTAGGCTCTACCGTGAATCGCGGTTTTTCGATTTCCAGGCCTTTTTCGACACGGGCAACGAAGGCTACGAATTCATCTTCTGAATACGTGTTGTCCAAACTCTGCATTGGCAGCAAATGACGATAGGAAGCAAAGCCATCTACCCTGTCATCACCCACCGAAACGGTCGGCGAGGCGGCGAGCGGCAACTCAGGATTTACGGCTTCGAGATCGGCCAATTCGCGCTTCAATGCATCATACTCGAAATCACTGATTTCTTGGGTGGCCTGGCGATAATAAAGCTCGTCATGGCGCCGCACCTCGGCACGGAGTTTTTCGATTTTTTGGAGATCGGAGGCCTTGCTCATACGTGCAAAATTACAGAATGCTTGGCTCTACTTGGCAAGCAGACGTGCGAAGTTAAATTCCAAAAGCCGTCGGTACCATCGCCAATGCCGGTACAAGAATATCGCCAGTATAGAGCCCATTCCATCTGCGACCCAATCCCAAGGATCGAAACTGCGATCCGGATTGTAATACTGGAGCCATTCGTCGGTCACCGCATAAGCCAGCACCCCCAACCATGCCAAAACCCAACGACGATGCGACCAGAAGCTCAGAGGCACGCTCCTGAAGAAAAGCGTACCCATTAGGCCAAAAACAAAGAAGTGAGCAACCTTGTCAAAATTCTCGATATCCGGCGCCCCGGGTTTGCCTGATAGATGCGAACTACCGATCAATGTCACTATCAAGGCGAACGCCGGCCACCAAAGGCGTATGCGGCTGTGTCTTTGATCGGGCCCAAGTTGAGAATCCATAGTGGGCCGAACAAAATAGCCCTCTCTCTTTGCGAGCCAGCAAAAATGTGTCCGTCGAAACATATGTTTCAAATCTCACACTCGCCGAAAATCGAATCACCTCGAAAAAGCAGGCGAATTGCGGACTTTCTTGCATGAACTGCCGTCTACGATTCAGCTATGCGGAACGATCCGCCCCCTTACGACGCAAACTATGACTCGCATTGCTGCCTCCATCTACCTCCTCCTCGCTGCAATCTTCGCAGCTGCTCCCCTGCTCTTCGAAGCAGGCGAACAGGCGAGTTCCCCTTGGACTCCGTTCATAGCCAGCTTTCACCCCCTGATCCTTCACCTCCCCATCGGAATGATCGCCGCCCTGCTTGCCTTGGAACTGGGGAGTTTCATTGGCAGGAAAACCGACCTGAGTACGCGCAATTTCATTTGGCTGCTCACCGCGCTCAGCGCCACGGCGTCATTCTCCACCGGATACCTTCTGGGGGAGGAAGGCGGATACGACCGCGAACTCCTTTCTGACCACCTCTGGGCCGCAGGAATTTTCACCTCAATCTGCTGGTCCACTCTCGCCATCAACGAGCTCAAGAAACACACCTTGTTAAGACTCTTATCCCTGATCGCCATTTCCATCTCCCTCGTTGTAGCCAGCCACCCGGGCGGAGTGATTGTTCACGGGGACCCCTTCGCCGCCGCTCCTTGGAAAGACAAACCGTCCCCATCGGACAACTACGGACTCCTAGCGGAACCAGGCGACCCCTTCAACCCGTACCTCGAGATCATCCAGCCAATCATGGACGCCAAATGCGTCTCCTGCCACGGAGAGGAAAAGAAGAAAGGCAAACTTCGCCTCGACAGTTTCGAAGCAGCCATGCGCGGCGGCGACTTTGGAGAGTGCATCGAGCCGGGAGACTCTTTCAACAGCTTGCTGGTCGAACTCCTCGAGTATCCTCTCGACGACGAAGACCACATGCCTCCCGAAGACGAGCCACAGCTGACTCAAGCGGAGATCGATGTCATCAAATGGTGGATCGATTCCGGAGCCCGACCAGACCAAATGCTGCCTCGAGCCGAGGCGCCCGACGTACTTCACCCCTTTTTCGTTCCCAACTACCGACTTCTCGAGAAGCCACCGGCCGACGAAATGGTGGAAATGCCACAACCGTCTGGAGCATAACACGAAATTACGAGGAGAGCACTTCGCCCATTCTTGGGAGGCACACTCTCACTTGGCTACTTCGTAATGACGCTGGCACCTTTTCTGCGAGCCCTTCGAACCTAACAGTTCTGGCGCTCAGCGTAGCCAACGTCGCCTACTCCGAGTCGAGTTACACTGTTTTTATTCGAAATTTTTAGTTTCAATGGTCCAATCCGGATCGCGGGCCAACTGGCTGTCCTCGCCTAAAAACATCTTAGAGGCTTCAAGCTTGCCCTTCAGTTGCCAGTCCAGCCAAGCGAGCGCGACGGTCGAGTATTCGCCACCGTGCGGCTCGGAGTAGGTGCCGCCGTGGCCCACATCAAGGTTCGTCATCACGATCGGCACGTGCTCTACGAGGGCGTAGTCATCCATGGCATTGTTGTAGGCGATATCGCTCGGACCTCCCATGAGATAAAGGACCGGACCATGATAGGCCTTCAACGCATCTTTTCTCAAGGACGGCATTCCTCTCATAGGAGAAGGATTTTTCAATACGCCACTATTGCACACGACGGTCGTTTGGATCCGCGGGTCGCCCGAAATCTCAATCGCTTGCAAACCTCCGCAAGACATCCCCATGGCGGCAACTTGCTCCGGATCGACCTTACAATAGAACACGCTTCCAGCGGTTTCATTCTCTTCCAAAATCCAGTCGAGAGCCTGGACGAGCTGGCTCGACACCGTCCTCTGATCGGAAAGCTCATCACGCAAATCGAGTCGATCCAACAATCCGACCCCCAGAATAACGTAACCGTGGGATGCGATCTCGTTGAGAAAGAGCTTGTGCTCCTGCGTGGTATTCACGCAGGCACCATTGCCCCAGAGTAGAATCGGAAGCTTCTCGGATCCACCAAAGGGAGCGAGATCCTTGGGGCGATAGATCGTCATACCGGGTAGCGAAGCGTCTTCCGTCACAATTGCTGAAAATGCTCCCCGACCACCCTCCTCGAGGACAACTTCAGGTGCATCAGCCTCTGGGCCCTCCATTCCGACCATTTCGTAGGCTTGCGCTATAAATTTCGGGTACAGACTCTCAAGGCCATACATATTTGCGTAAAACAGCACCACCAAGTTGTTCTCCGGATCAATCGTGTAAGCGGTGCCCAACATGCCGCCCCAGGCGAATGCCGAATCCGAGACCACAGGGGCTGGCTTCTTTTCTTCGTGCAATTCGAAGCCCAACCCGAACTGAAAACCACTCTCTGCTCCACTATCATCCGGCAAGCGATTGATCATCGTCATCAGCTCTACTGTCTCAGCTTTTAGAATACGGGAACCGTTGAACGTTCCCTTGTTGAGTAGCATTTGACAAAACTTGGCGTAGTCCGCGATTGGGCCATTCAAACCAATCGCGCCTTCCGCATAGGTCTGCTGTTCGCTAACCGTTCCTTCACTGTACATATTCGATCCAGGCTCCAGTTTCCCATCTACGGAACGATAGGCTTTTACGTAACGCTCAAGAGCCTCAGGTTCGTAGTACCAATCGCTGTCATCCATACCCAATGGATTCAGCACGGTTTTCTTTACATATTCTTGTAGTGTTTTTCCGGAGATACGCTCTATGAGATACCCCAACATGTTCGAGCTAACATGGTAGTTCCACCTTGTCCCTGGGTCGAATCCAAGCGGGTACTCCGACAGGGCTAGCATCTCCTCCTCCAAGTACTTGGCATCCGGATTGCCACCCCCGCTATGCTGGCCGCTTGGTACTTCGTCAGGGATCTTACCGCCGAAACCCGCTGGAGCGTCGGACCCTTTGTGTTGTGCCCTTCGAATGTCTCTCACTAGGCCCGCGCCCAATCCGGATGTGTGCGTCATCAGATGCACAAAAGTCATCGGCGTCTCGACCGGCCGCGTCTCGTAGGTACCGTCTTCATTGACCTTGGTCACGACGTCGTCCGGGATTTCTGGAAAGTACTTCGAAACGGGATCGTGGATCGAGACGAGCCCTTGTTCGACGAGTGTCATAAAAGCCACCGTGGTGACCGCCTTCGTCTGCGACATGAGAATGTAGTAGTCGTCCACCGTAGCAGGAAGCTTGCTCTCCACATCCTTTAAACCAAAGGCTTTGTGATACACGACATTGCCGTCCTTCGCCACAAAACCGACGACGCTGTTCAGCTTCTGGTCATCGACGAAGGACTGCAGCAATGAATCAACTTGAGCAACCTCGTCGGGGCTGATTCCCACATCGCTCAAGTCGATGTTGTAGTTGAGGTGCTGCACAGTATCATCTGCATGGATACTCGAGCAAAACGCTAACGCTGCAGCTAAGCCGAATGAATGGAGTTTTCGAATCATGGAGTTTTTGGGGTTAGTTGGTTTCTGAAAAACGGCTTAGTTTGGGGGGACCTGATAATAATTCTCGATAGAAAGCGAATTACGGAGAGTCAAACGCAAGAATGAGAAAGTCAGCAAGGAGAACCAAAACAAAAGCGCTCAGATTCATGACTGCATACGGGGTTGAGGAGAGATCAAAGCGGACACGGCCTGCAGAGTAACCGTCTGCTGCGGAGCGAATTTCTCGCTACCCGCGTAGTTTAAAAGACTAGAGCGCAATTGACGACGAACCGGATCGAGCTCACCGGAAAGATCCACGCTCGTCACCAGCAGACGGCCTTCGCCGACGCGAGCTTCCCACACCAAGCCGAGTTTTCGGTTGGTCACCCAGTCGTCGACTACCTGCACGATCGGTCGCAGCGTCTGCGGCAAACCGTCAAGAATCATCGGTCCTGCCTTGCTGATCGCATACCACCATTGCCAATCGCTGTGGGACTCCGTCGGGAATTCGGCCAATGCCGGGTGTTTCGGATCGCACAAGATACCGAGCGTATGCGGTGCTTGCCCGTTCGTCCAAGCGGTATTCCAAAAAATGCTAGAAAATCCGAGCGCAATCGGACCGTTCTCTGGATCTGGAGCCACCCGATCAGGCGGTATCGCCAGAACCACTACGCCGCCCGCGTCGAGTTGGGCTTGAGCCTCCGCATTCAGTTCGTCGACAACTAAAATGTGTTTCGAATCCTCTAAGGCTACGTCTGCTTTAGACGGATACACCCAAACGGCCCAATCATTGACCGCTAATTCTTCACGAGTCGGCACGCTCACCTCTAGTCGGTAACGGGCAGGAGCAGTAATATTTCCCAAAACCAGTTCGACGCGACCCAACTTGTTGCCGTGTCCGATCGCTACGTCAATCGGAGCAAACTCACCTACTGCAGCGACGGCACCTCCCTCACTCAGCAGACGCCAAGTCACCTTCGCCCCAGTTAGCGGCGAAGGGCCGAAGTGGGCTACCTCCACATCGGCTGACAAGGTTTCGTCCGTTGAGAAGACACGACGATCCAACCGTACCAGTGGCACCGTCGGTCCGCAGAAACGGCGAAACTCATTGGGAGTGACATACCCTTTTTCCTCCCAAAATGCGTCCAGTACACCAACCAAAGCAGTTCCCTGCCCAGAAAAGTCGCTCAAGCCCAGCAGTTGAAAGCCACCCATTTCTGGGGTCCGCAAAGCCGACTCGATGTCTTCCTTGTAGCAGAGCGTTTGCAGCTTACCGGAAGCGATCAAAAAATCATGGGCCTGATCGGCCATGCCATGGGCCGCGAGGCTTTCTCGGAAAATCTCAAAGTTCCTCGGTTTCAAGTACCCAGTGTATTTATCCATCTCCCGGAAGTTCGGATACACGCACCACTGGCCGATCTCGTGGCTCACCACTGGAACATCGCGCTCCCTGATTATCTCACGATAATCGAACTCGGTTTCAGGAGGAAGCGCGTTGATTCGGGACTTCAAACCTTGTTCCCATTGTTGGATACGGGGTTCAGAGCGAATGTGGAAGTCGCTATTAGAAACCTCCGGCCACGCAGCTGCTGCGGTGTAGAGGCGACGCGGATCCGCAGACTTATGGCGCTCCGTCCAGTCGTTGAGCCAGACCTCGTGATTGTCTCCGTCGGGCTCGTTGCCAGACGCCATCAACACGAATGAAGGATGGTTGCCATAGGCATTGAGGATACGTTTCGTTTCCGCCTCGACCCAATCATCTACCGGATTGCCGTCACCGATTGTCGCACCTTGGTTGGGCCAGGTGGCAGCCTCGGCTTGAACATAGACCCCCAACTCATCCGCTGCAGTGAACGCCGCTCTTGGAGGACACCACGAGTGGAAACGCACATGGTTCAGTCCATGCGATTGAATGATTTTAAAAATCTTCCGCCAGGAATCGAGATCGAGCGGCGCGTGCCCTGTTTTCGGATACACCGCGCAGTCCAGAGTGCCGCGTAAGAAAAGTTTTCGCCCGTTGATTGTAAGTTGACGTCCATCATGAGAGAGATCTCGCAATCCGAAGGGAATCGTCTGCTTAGCTTCAGTGTCATCGGTCGAAACCTGAACGGTCAACTGATGCACGATCGGCTTGAATTCATCCCAGGTTTCCAATTCCGCTCCGAGAGCCAGCGTCGTTTCAAATTCTTGATTGTCGCCGGCCATCTCGAAGGAAAAATCTCCCCCACCCTCGGCCTTACCGTTCACAGACAGCTCGACAGTGCCTTTCACTTGGGAGCCAGTAACATTTCTCAAAACGCCACGCACGGTCGCACGCCTCGCGGACAAGTCCGGATAGACTTGCACGTCCTCTACCCAAACGGGGGAGCTTGCCTGTAGTTCGATAGCCCCTACAATCCCGTTCCAGTTGCCTTGGGTGTGGTCCGATATCGAGTGCGAGTTTTCGCCAAGTTCGACTTGGACCGAGTTGTCTACTTGGATAGTGAGAACATGCCGCCTTGGAGACACAGAAGTACCCAGCCCGTAGATATGAGCGATAGACAGAGAGTCGTTGGAACCGAGCAAGGTGTCATCGAGCCAGACCGTAGTTTTCCAGTGCGGACGCTCTAGGTGAAGCGTCACACGCTGTCCCGTCCAATTGGCTGGGATTTCGATTTCACGCTGATACCAAGCAGCACCTACATAATAGGTTTCAGGCTGCAGCCAAAAGGGAACCTTTAGATTATCTGGCTCGCGGTAAGGAGCGTACTTCGGCTCGGTGAACCACGAGGGATCGAAAATACTCCCCACCCAAGGAGTATCGACTGTAATGGGATCGCCAATACCGTGACCCGGTAGTGATCCCGGAAGTTCAATACGGTCCGAGAGCTGGCGATTGTGCCAACCTTGTTCGACGCCCGCATTTTCGCGGTCGAGTTGCAAGCGCCAAGAACCGGCTAGATTGATCGAATCGGGATTGCCGACAGCAGAAGATATCATTGAAAAACAGGACAAATCGGAAGGGAATGCACGGAGCCGAGGCCAAGGAACATACGGTTCGCTGGCCTCGCGTTGGGTTGAACTTAAACGATCGAAGCCATGAGGTCTAGAGTGATAGCCGAACTCGGGTCTTCCTCAAGCAAAGCATCGACCAAAGCTTTCGCCTCGCTCGTCTGACCGAGGCCGAAGCGGGCCTGAGCTTCGAGAAGGCGAGCCGTAAACGACTGCCGTTGGTCGAGGTCCTCTTCGAATAGTAGCATCGTGGGAAGCGAGGTTGCAAAGTAGTCGATCGCCGCCGGAGTTTTCGCCAGTTCTTGGGAATGCACCAAAAGCGCACTAAATAATTCGCGTGCCTCTTCCTTTTGACCGAGTCGTTCGATGGCCCGAGCGGTAAAGTAGGTGGTCTCCGAAAAACGCTGTACGGCCATACCTTGAAAGTCGCCCTTGAAGTCGGCGGCAGCCTGCCAGTGCGAACGGGCTTGGGCCTCGTCGCCAAGCGCGGAAAAGGCTTCGCCTAACCACCAGTGAACTTCGCTCGGATTCACCAGCAGGTGGCGAGCCTCACCAAGATTTCTCGGAATATCCAATGCCGCGAGAAATTGCTCCTTGGCCGCTTCCGGGTCGCCGCGATCGAGAGACGCTATGCCAAGCAAGATGCGGGCTCGCATGTATTCACGGGAAACTAACCCTTCCCCGCCCTCCCACGGTTGGAAAACGCGTGAGTTCAAAATGTCCAAGGCTTCTCTTGGCCTTCCAGTCTGGTTGAATAGAGCCGCAGTTTCTACAACGAGATCGTCGCGTTGATGAACGAGATCCTCGATTTCTCGAAGAGCCTTTAGTCGGGCTTCTGGAGCCTGGCCGACACGCTTCCACAGCTGGTCACGCTCGTAGTAGAGACGCCCATCCTGCGGCGTTGCTTCGATGGCCTTCTCGTAGGCGTGTTGGGCCGCCTCTGGCTGGTTCTGAATATTAAAGTATGCGATTCCCAAACACCGCCACACGACTGCATCCGCTGGATGAATACGTACCGCGGCTTCCCAGTGCTCGATCGCCTCTTCATGCCGACGGCGATCATACAGCCAAAACCCGAGTAATGCGTGCGCTACGGCGTCATCGGCATCCTCCGCTATCGCAGCCTGCAGGATAGCCAATTCTTCCAATCTTACTGGGAAGCATCTATCGGTACTAGCCGCCCGTGCCGCTTCCCTACAACGACCCGCTTCGGCGGAACGTCCGAGTTTGTCGTTCAGCCACGCACGTGTGTATTCAACAATTGGAGTTGATCCGCCAACAGGATCTGGCGTCGCGGTAGCGAGAACCTTCAAGGCCTCGAGCCAAAGGCCTGCTCGAGCGAAATCATGGGCCACATCGAGACGGATTTGGTTGTCGTCGGGGACTTGTTCGTTGAGCAGCCAGCTCGCCCAAACGTCCTGCGGATCGGTAGATAGAATTTCGTCGAGCGTCGACTCGGACCATTTTTCGAGGCCACCGCGAGCGTAGACGATTGCCTGCAAGTTGCGCGCCCGCAGGTTTTCCTCATCGAGTCGGCGGGCGCGAGTAAGGCTTTCTTCCGCCTCAGCCCAGTCGCCGCAGCCGATCTGGATTTCGGCCATTGATAGCTGAGCCACACCCGTCCATGCTTGGTTCCAAGAGGCCTTGGCGAAGGCTGCGTAGGCCTCTTCATCGCGGCCTAGTAAACGCAAGCAACGGCCCAACTGATAGTAAGCATCGCCATCTGCTGGATTTGGATTTCGCGAAGTGAAGCGTGCCAAACTCGTCCGCAAATGAGTTTCCGCGAGTTCAAATTCGCCCCGGCGCAAATGCCAGCGACCAACGGCTAAATTACAACGAGAGTCTCCCGGATCGCGCCGAAGAGCTTCCCGCCAATACCGTGTCGGACAACGCGTCGCATGGCGATACTGCTCGAGGTGAAGACCGATGATGTACAGCTCATCCGCGCTTGCCACCTCCTCTGGCGATTGTGGTGCTTCGGCTGCCGCAGGTGGTTCTTGGCGAACATGAGCTTGCGGCCGGTAGCGGATGACTTCCACACCTTCGCTGTCACGTACCACTAAGCGCAGTCCTTCCCTGTCACAGCCTTGCGGTAAGTCGAAGTGTACAATCGACGCATGACAAGGCAACAGCTCGGCCTTGGTTTCGGCCTTCACTCTGCCATCCGATCCCAGCACTTGGATCGAAGCAGATGGGATAGATCGAGTGACAGACACCCGAGCCTCCACTCGTCCTCCTTTTTCGGGTACACGCAGGTCGACAGCCGCATCCACATTAGCCTGACGGGGCACGCCGATGTCATAGATCGGGTACCAGTACTGGCTCCACTTCTTTGTTTCACCGGGTTGCAGGTAAGAGAAGTCAGGCTGGTTGTCAGTGAAGACGCCCGCCATCAGCTCGATGTAGGGCGGATGGCTCCCGTCTTCTCGCTGGTCCGTAAGGTTTCGATCCCAAGCGTATCCAAATTCGTGATTCCCCCACGTCCATTGCTTCTTTCCGGGAGCGATGTGGTGGTCCGCTATGTGCACGATGCCAACCCCCGCCTTGTGGTCGTAACCGCCGCAAAAATCGCCGGTCGACCCCATGCACATGTAAGAAGTCGGCACGGGAATATTGGCGTACCAAGACAGGTCGTTTGGATCGGGCTTGGTCCCGTCCTCCGACTGAGGAGAATAGTACTTCCGAGGCGTTTCGTGAGCCGGCACGCCATTTCGAGCTCGGGCTCCATAGTCGACGCCGTAGTAGGATCCTTCGCACAACGGGAAGGAGCTCATGGCTCGTTTGGCGTGGTCAGCCACAAAGCTAACGTCAGGAGGAAAAAACGATTGATACTGCTCGTGAGCCTCGAGCCCAGCATTGGCCCACCACAAAAACGTTTGTACGTCATCGGTACGGTTATAGACCCGTGCCCGTAGCTCCACGCGGGCGATGCCCGGCTGCAATCGAATGCCATGCATGCCCTTCATGCGAGCCATAGGGTCGTGCTCCGAAAGCCAAACCGTTGCCGATCCATCTTCATCTTCCTCAATCCGCACCGTGCAGGGCATGGTGGTGGAAGGACGGTGGTGCTGCGGCCAATTGAACTCGATACCGCCGCTCACCCAGGGCCCTGCCAAACCAACCAAGGCCGGCTTAATCATGGGCTGATAATAAATCAGGTCCTGCTCCCGAATTTTGTCCCAAACCCGATGAATACGGCCGCCAAGCTCCGGCAGGATCATCACCTTCAAGTATTCGTTTTCTATATACACCACTTGCCATGAGTGGGGTTGCGGCTTGGACTCGATCGCGTCGCAGACCGGCAAGGGGTAAACCCGACCGCTCGATCCTTGATAAACACGTTTCTCCAAAAACTGCGGATGGCGATCCGGCAGCTTTGGCAAATAGGTCAGCATCTCGATCGATTCTTGAGTCACAGATACGGAGCGGTCCGTAGGCGCGCGATAGTCACAGGGCATAAGCGTGAAATTCGTTAGAGTATCGGGGTCTATCTAAGTTCGGTTACTTTGACGATACTACACGATACGCCTCAAAATAACAATGGACGGTATTCTGGAAAACCTGCACGATCTTACACTGTGAAGGACACGCAGAGGCGACAGGATGGGTTTTCGGGGCAAACGCTTTTAGTAGTACCCGAACCCCAGCAACGACTCATGGCCACCCACCCTCTGCTGGCTGGACTGCACGTGACGCACGCCGGCTTTTTCCCGCGGGCAGAGGGGCATTTCATCAAGCGCGAAACCGGCTGCTCCGACCATGTTTTGATTGTCTGTTTACGGGGAACAGGATGGGCGGAAGCCGGCGGTCGCCGCCAGAATCTCAAGCGCGGAGACATCGTGGGCCTGCGAGCGCGGCACCCTCATGTTTACGGCGCCTCGGACCGCGATCCATGGTCCATCGCATGGGTGCATTTCACAGGAAAGGAAGCGGACGCCTGGATTGAGCACGCCACCGGCCGAAAAGCAGTATTGGCCACCTGCCACACCCCTGCGGAAAAACTGGATTCTATCGGCCTAGACAGGATCCACTCATCGCTCGCGGCAGGATACGGCTTACCCGAGCTGCTGGATGCGGCGGCGGCTTTGAGAATCTGCTTAGCTTTGGTATCTAGGAGACGAGCTCAGGACAGCACGGCTTTGTCCGCTCACGAGCGGGTTGACGCTTCGATCACCCACTTGCGCGAAAACTGGATGCAACCGCACAGCCTTCCCGAACTTGCTGCTGCCGCCGGTGTATCCGTGACGCACTACACAGCCATTTTTCGGCGCCTTACAGGATTCCCACCGATCGATTTCATTATCCGCCAACGCATCCAACAAGGGGCTACCCTTCTCGCTACGACCCCCAGCCCGATCGCCGAAATCGCAATGGAATGTGGGTTCAACGACCCCTACTATTTCAGCCGTAGTTTCAAAAGAATTACGGGATCCTCACCCCGCAACTACCGAAGGATTCATAGGTCTATCGTGTCCGATTCGAATAAGGACAGCGCCACCTCTAAGTGTCACGCGAGCAGCCGACTTTGAGACAGGGCTATTTCTGAATACAGAGGCCATACCAATCCCAACAAGCCAATCGACTTCTCATCTCGTACCCGGTTTTTCACTACATTCTCCCCAACCGAATTTTTCCGCACCGGTTCGTAGACTCTCGACTAATTGCCTTTGTGAGAAACGCCTTCCCGGTTTTTCTGGATCAACTTTCGTACCATTCAAAATACAAAATTCAACCGGGTCCAAGCCGAGCTTCTCGGCCATTTCATCCATGGCAATATCCAAAGCCATCATACCCGGTCCCGTTTCGATCGAAGTCCGCTGCCTGCCCACCCACCGCATCACCTCCGATCACCCCGGACTTCGCTACGCCATCTCCGTCAACGGCGATGCCCCACAGATCCGCGACCTCCACGCCAACGAGTACACACCGGCCAGGAACGCCAACACCATCCGCGCCTACTCTGCAGGCGTCACCCAACACACCCTCGAAACCGCAGGCACGCACAAGATCACTATCCAAATGGTCGACCCCGGCCTCATCCTCGACGAGATCGTCGTCCAAGCCGCCGAAACGCCACAATAGTACCGCCGCGCTTACCGCGTACCAAGGAGGCCACGTCCAACAGACCGAAAACGGCGTCGAATACTGGTTCGCTCGCGACCCCCAGCAGCTCCTCCGCTCCGGCGCCGAACGCGAGATCGAGGATATCATGCTTACCCGCTACGCCTGCTACCTCCCCGTTTACTTCCCCTCCGGCCCACCGATTTCGGATACCTACGTGACAATGGCAGAAGTCAGGGCCCAAGGGTCCATTTCGCCGAATCTCGTTCAAACCGAACTTGTAAGCGAAGGACTGATACGTTTCCCGAGCACTCTCAAATAGCCCTTCAGGTAGCGCAATTCTACGCCGTGAACGGAGATAACAAGCACGCTGAGATAAGCATCCGACTTGGACTTCAGAATACGCGCGATCTGAGAGAAAGGTCGAAGCTAGAGAAATAGCTCCAGCACCTGTTTTGGGAACCCAAAGGTCTGAGGACCAGTAGGAGTAAACCGCCAAACGCTGGAAAGCGAAGCGGGGCCGCCCGCTTGATCCACCTTCCGATTCTCTCGGGGGAACCAAATCCGATTGGCAGTAAGCCTGAAAAGGCCACACAGCGAGCAGCATAATGGAATCCACTAGCTATATTCTTTTCTATTGCCTGCGTAATATTCCAGAAGGAGTATTCGAACAAACCCCTTGTCAATATGTCACCATACTCGATCTTCGCATGGCTACTGGCCGCAACTCCCCTCTCGTGGAATCGCTCCCTAGCTCAAACTAGGGCTACAGTGGCTTTGGCGGCCTTCGCCATGGTATCCGCGGTGGCAACGGTGGCGGAAGTGGACGTCTTGTACGAGGAGAACTTCGACGAAAATGTGCTTCCAGAAGGCTGGAACACGGGCGGTACCGGCACACCGAGAGTGCGGGTACAAACCATAGCTGGGCAGGGTGACAACGACTACTGGTTGGTTCTAGACGACAGCACTGACAACGATGAGTACTCGTCCACCATCGCCGAGGTCTCGTTCAAGTCGAAAGGGTACGAATGGATCGATATCGAGTTTCAAGCCTACTCGCTGGGTGACGAAGTGCAGAGCAGCTTCCTGGGAGCAGACGGTTTGGCTGTATCGATAGATGGAAACATCATATGGGCCGACACCTCGATCCACAGCGAATCGCCGGGAAACAATCTAGCGTTCACCTACCGACAACGAATCTACATCAACTACGCGGCCCAAGGCTTCAGTCCGACCAAGGAATACACGATCGCCCTGACCTTTCTCCAGTACGACAATGCTCCGGCACCCGAGGATGGCTGGGCTTTCGACGATATCAAGGTCACAGGTGAGCCCTACCGCGGGATGAACATATCGTATCCGCAGACCATTACAGAAGGCGACGGACATTTCGATATGGCGATCGAACTGATTCCCGCCCCTGCGGAGGACCAAAGCATAACGATTGCCCCAGCTGACTACGACGACATCCAAGTCGCCTATCCCAAGAACCAGGAACGAGTCGTTTTCGAGGTTCCCATTCCAGACGACGAACTGCTCAACGGACAGAGAAGCTTCTATGGAGACATACTAACCAACGAATACGACAGCACCTCCTTCTGGATCGACCTTTTAGATGACGAAGTCGCCACTTTATCACTACAGCTCCCGAGCACCTTAAGAGAATCGGATTGGAGCAGCTCCAACAACGCCGTCTTGAACATCACCCCTAGCCCTTCCAATGACGTCTACGTGTATCTCAGATCCGAACCCGAAAATGAGTTCAACTCCTACAGCGTATACGTGGAGGCGGGGTCGAGCTCGGTTCCCTTTTCCCTTTCTGCAAACAACGACTACTACGCTGAAACCGACGCAGAAGTCGAGATCTGGGCCATCCTAGGCGAATCTGAATCCCCCCGATACACCATTACCATCGAGGACGATGACACCTACAACATGACCTGGAACGTCTATCAGAACAAGTTCGTGGAAGGTGCGACGAACCAAGGGGAATTGAACTTCGAGCTCGGAGCAGGAACCCGCGAGGAGATTACTTTCACTCTTAGCGCCACCCCATCGGGAGTCATCGAACTACCTGAATCCTTCAAGGTTCAGGCAAACGACTCCTATGCGCATGACATCGAATACAGCATCCCCGATGACAGCCTACTCAATGGAACTCGCTTCGTCACGATCACCGCGACTCCCGTCGACCTAGAAGGTTTTGATCCAGTGAGTACGGTGCTGGAGGTCCTCGACAACGACGTGGCCTCATACGACCTGTCCATCGGTCCTTATCTAGTCGCAGGCGGCCAAGGAGAGCTAAATATCCGCGCATTGGATACACAGGGAAATCGGCTCCAGACTTTCAATGCCACCGTCGACTTGTTCTTGGTCGACGAAAACCAATCGCAAACACCGTTTAGCCTCTCCTCCGCAACCTTCACCGAAGGCGTTTTTACACAGACCTTGACCATCGACGCGAGCTGGGCCGGAAAGCGGCTTCTGGCAAAATCGAGCGACGAAGCCAACGGGATGACTTCGGATCCATTCGAAGTTATCGTGCCACTCGATTTCGGCGTGCTCGACTTGGTCTACCATCCGCTTTCCGACAAGCTCATCGCATCGACCGGTATCGATGGCCTGGCGGGGCACCTGAACTCTATCACAGAAATCGACCCCTACTCGGCCACTATCGGACGCAAACTCGCAATTGGATCCGGGCTGGATCGACTAGCGGTCACGCAAGACGGCGTGTACCTATATGCGGGATTGAATGGCTCGAATGCAGTCCAACGAGTCAGCCTTTCCGACTTTTCTCTGGCTGAGAAAATTGAACTGGGCCACCGTCATTCATCCAACGACAGTTACAATATCGCCGATATTCTGACCCTACCCAACCGCTCGGGAGACTTCGTAATCGTCCAGGATGACATTTCATCCACAGCTACCTTCGTCGGATACTATCAAAACGGAGTGTTGCTTGAACAAACGGCAAGTGACGGGATGAGCCTCGCCAACGCGAAAGAAGCCGACGAATTCTTCGCGTACGACGACTCCAATACCGGGTATTACCTGAATCGATACAAACTCGTAGAAAACGGTCTGGAGACGGTGGAAACCAAGAGAGAATCCTTTAACACGTGGAACACCGACATTAAGGCGCAAAACAATTGGATCGTATCCAGTCGGGGAGGAGTCATAAACGGCGAAACCTTCAAGAGAGAGCGCAGCTTCACCTTGCCCGACGATTGGAATGACGGCTACCACTACGGAGATGCCATTCAGGTTCACGAAATCGATTACGACCTTTCCCGAGCTTACTTTGCCTTCCAAAACAAGCTAGCGGTTTACGATCGGATCTCCAATCAGCTAGTATTCCAGACTGAGCTCACTGGCCTGTCCGGCAACATCGTGGAGCTCGTCCGATATGGATCTGTCGGGCTGGCCTTGAGAACCGACCAAGCGCAACTGATCTTCTTGGACAGCGAGTACATCGTGCCACGTGGCGAACCCGTGGACCTATCGTTCACGCTCGAACCATCCACCGATGAACCTAAGCTGGATACCGACTTCACCTACACCGCCACGATTCGCAACCTTTCGGAAACGGAGGCCTTGTCGACACGGATTTCTCTCGAGTTGAACAATGCGCACACCTTCAAGTCCATCGAATCGGATAGCAACTTGGATTGGGATTATGGATACGGGGAAACAGCAGGCCTCTCCATTGACATTCCTTCCATCCCCGGAAATGGCGAAATCGAATTCGAGATAACGGTTACCCCTCGATTGGTCAAAATCCTGCTGGCTACCCTTTCAGGAAACTCGATCTCGGTCGACCCCGATCCATACAACAACACAGACCGGTCCTCGCTAAACCCTACCTATCAGATCAGCCGCGGAGAATGGCAGAACGTCCAAATACCCGCCAGAATGGCGAGGTGGGTGCCAGGCAGGAACATGCTCTTGGTGGGAACGAACAGCGAAGAAAACAACGAGCTGCGCAACCAGGTGATCGGGATCAATCCCTCCAACGGAAAACTGTACGGGGCAGTCGAATTGGGGGGCACCTTCCAATCCATGGATTTCTCATCCGACGAAAAGTGGCTGTACGTCGGCCTAGGCTCCGAAAGCCTCGCTCTTAAGATAAATCTGGATACATGGGAAATCGACGAATCGATCGATCTGACCAAGGGAACGGGCTACTACAACACATTCACCGCCTCTGACATTCTAGTGGTGGACGGACGAGAGGACACCTTCCTGGTGGGCACCTATTCGGACGGAGTTGTCATGTTCGAGAACGGACTCGCCCTCGAAAACTCGACCGGCACCTACCGAGGAACCCAAATTGAAAAGAGCAGTGATCCTTCGATCATCTACGCGTACAACACTTCGCACACCGGATTCGAATTCTTCAAAGTGCAAATAAGCGACCAGGGAGTCACGAAGCTCTCCGAGAAGGGCGGGCTCTTTTCCGGATTCTCGAATTCCATGAAGTCGCAAGGCGACTACATTTTCGACGCCCAGGGCAAGATGATCCAGGGAGACCTCATGGTCAACGGCGGCACCTTCGAAATCTCAGCTATTCGAGACGACGGCTACTGGTACTCCGATGCAGTGTGGGACGTAGAGCCCGAGATCGAAAAGCAGCGCGTGTACTACAACGACGCGTTCTCGATTTACTCGTACGACACCGAGTCCTTCCTGAAGGTGAGAAAACTGCCTGTCTTGGAAGAAGGAGGGAGCCGTTCGCTTCGTAGCGTGACTCGTTGGGGCAGCGATGGATTCGCCAGCATAGTCAGCGATCAGACCTTGCTCATCGGGCGAACCGACTTGGTCCCGCAAAGCAAACCGTACGACATCGACCTCTTAGTTGATCAATACACCGAGGGCCAAGCCCTCGTCATCGACGAACTACCCGTCACGATCTCAGGCGGCGCCTTCGCCGGGCAAGGAATCAACCGCGTTCTCGTGGACAACCAAGCGGTCGAGACCGACGACGATTTCGCCAACTGGTCGATATCGCTCGATACCGTGCTCCCCGGGTACGGATTTATCGAGGTGTTCGCTGCCGACAACCAGAGCAATCAAGCGACCAAGACGATCAGGATCCCCACCGAATACTTTATCGAAGGCGACAGCGACTTCGATGGATTGGACGACAATTGGGAATTGGCCTACTTCGAAGGCCAGAATCTAGACCAGATTCTGCCCGACGAAGACTCTGACGGCGACGGTTATCTCAATCGGATCGAATTCTACTTCGGCATGGATCCAAACCAAATCGACTCGCCCGCGACGGTGAGCTACCAGCACCTCTCGGCTACGCAACTGCGGGTTTCGATCGTAACCAATCGCTACCACGACGATCGCTACCGCTGCCGATTTGATAAGAGCAGCGACTGCGAGGTCTGGTCGGTCACAGCCATGGAAACCGTGGTCCTGGCAGACGATCCGACAGGCAACGGTTTGTATGAGCGAGTCAAGTACGAGTTGACCATCGATACTTCCAACGGAAGCAAGACCTTCCTGCGCTTCGGGTTCTAGACACCCCCCGAAGGGAAATGAGCGGCGAATGGGCCTGCTCTCGTCGCGCACCGATCCCGGATCTCGAAACCCGAAGGCAGACTCGCTTTTTCAGATAGAAGAAAACTTTTTAGGAAAATCAGAGTGGCTTATGAGATATCGGGTAAGGGCCGTCACCGACGCGGTCCAACACTCTATATTCTATCCCCCTCGATGTCCCGAACTAAGACTCTCATTACCGCGATTGCCCTATCTAGGCTGCGTAGGTCTCTTGACCAGCTCCAGCCGACAGCGATAGAACAAGCCGAGTAATCCCTGCCGGAGAGGGCCGACTCCAATTTCCACGTTCGCCCTATCGTATCGGACAAGTGCTTCGCCGGCCACGCTCCCACCAACGCCGGATTCGGCGTCGCCCTCGAAGGCTCAGCGACAACACTAGACACGTCCAGCCCCGGCACACTCCCCACCTTCCGCCGCGCCACCGACCGCAGCCGCTTCATCGACATCTTCAATACCGGCACCGCCCCCTTCAACTGGACCGCCACCGTAAGCGAGCCATGGATACGCCTCAGCCAAAACTCCGGTTCCACCGACGCCCGACTAACGGTCAGCATCGACTGGAACTCCGTACCGAAAAAACCGATACAAAAAGCCACCATAACCATCAAAGCCGCTGGAGCCACCCGCACCGTCCAAATAGCGGCCGCCCCGCAACCAAACCTCGAGCTAGCCACCCTACCAGACGCCCTGCTCGACTACGGCCAACTCCACATCGAAGCCGAGTCCTACGCCGAGTGCCGCGACAGCGCCGACGCCGTAGGCTGGCGCCGCGTCTCGCAATCCAACGCCAGCGGCGACGGCATGCAGCTCCAGCCCGTCACCGCCCCCAGCCTCGATCCCGCGGCCTTGCCGGACGACGCGCCCGCCCTCACCTACACCTTCCACGCCTTCGAGCCCGGCCCCGTTTCGATCGAAGTCCGCTGCCTGCCCACCCACCGCATCACCTCCGACCACCCCGGTCTCCG
>NZ_JARXHX010000028.1 GCF_031127835.1 Pelagicoccus sp. SDUM812002 | reverse complement strand
CCCCCCCACGTCTGGCTTGGTTCGATTCAGGAGTCGCCCAATTCTATGACGTTGCAAATCTCTTGTATTGGACTCTTTCAAAATGAGGTATTGTCGTATTCACTCTTCGGCCATGGTTCAAAAACACCCTGCCGATTCGGCCACCTAGCCAACAAATTCGATCGCTTCAATCATATGTCTTTCTTACTCACTAGATTCCTGAGCGCACTTTTGTATCCAATCTTCACTACCATTGTATCCGTTGCTTTGGGAGTTGTGCTCAATTGGCGCAAAAAAAGAAAGCTGGGAGGAGTTTTCATTGTAGGAGGGGTAGCCTACCTTTACTTCTTTTCAACAACTGCCTTTTCAACGTGGCTAGCAGTTGGAATCGAAAAGGAATATGGCTACGCTGAGCTTTCCGAATCTCCGCAAGCGGATGCCATATTAGTGCTCGGAGGAGGTACTTTGCAAAATGATATCTGGATTGAGTTGAACGACTCATCAGATCGCGTATTCAACGCAGCACGACTTTTTAAAGCCGGCAAGGCCCCCAGGGTCATTGTGACCTCTGGCGGCGGCTTCTCGGACCGGCCCCATAGTCAGGCTATGTCTTCCTTCCTCGAGGAACTCGGAGTCCCCCGAGAAAACATCATCGAGGAGAGCCAAGCCGAAAATACCTATCAGCACACCGTCTATCTGAAACCAATATTTGAAGAGCGCGGGATCACATCCGTCATCCTCGTTACGTCAGCTTGGCACATGCGACGCAGCATGGCGGTTTTCGAGTCGAACATTGACGGCATCGAGATCACTCCGTTCGCAGTCGATTCTTTGAACGGAAAATACAATACCTTGCTCGACTACCTACCTACAGCTGAAGGCCTATATAAATCGACGAAAATACTCAGAGAGTATATCGGCTTCCTGGTATACGATTTTCGTGGTTGGATCGACTGATTCCCCGTGATCCGGCAGCCTGACGGTGCTGTATTCGCCCAGTAAAACAAAATACTATTTCGAAACCGGCCTGCCTCTGGGCCCAATTATGTACGTCATCATAGAAATTTGGCTATAGAAAACGACAGGTATGAATCTATCCAACGAAATGCACTCGGTTAGAACGAGCTCGCCCTCTCGAATAAATGCGCGCAGCTTCAAAGCTTTAATTTTTAATTCATGAGTTCCACCACCTCAAAACTGAAACTTGGTTTAACAATCGGAATCGCCGCATTGGTGATTGTCTTATTGCTCGTTTTCTATGGGGACGTAGAAAACCCGAAGAAGATCTCCCTTGCTCGGATGAATACGGTGGAAATGGCGATCAACTCCTTTATTGAAGCCAACGGAAGAGCGCCATCTGCCTTGTCCGAACTGGGTCTTCCTGAGGAAGCGCTTCAAGATCACATTGGTGAGCCTTTCAAGTACATCGTAACGGAGGACTCCGTGACAGTGCTCAGCTACGGATCCGACAAGGAATCCGGTGGCAGCTTTTTCAAGCGAGACTACTCGGTGACGGTTGACCTGCCGTAGGTCTCGCGAATATCGGACCAACAGGAACGGTCACTACAGAGTATTCGAATGAATCCTCAGAAGAGACGGATCGCCCTTACCATTCTTGCCCTTGATTCAAGTTCGAGAACTCAATGTCGGATAGACGCGATCTCGGTTGCTCAAGGTCTACGTCAACGATGACGCTCCAGCGAGCCTCTCGGACTCAGTATCCGAAAAAGGTATACGAATAAAAGTGGAATTTAGATCGGCGGAACCTAGCTCTACCTGACGCATCGACGCGGACGGCATGCGGTCGACGGTTGAGAAACTGCTTACGAAAAACCTTCCATTGATTTTTTATGCGGCCCAGGAAGAACCTACATCGAACGATACAAACCCAAGCAAGGCTTGACCTCTATCACTCTCGCTCAGGCCGAAGCCACGAACCATCCGAGCTCAATTGGGCGGTTGAGCGTGCAAGCCTGACAGGTTGGGCGCCGATCCTGCAACAGGCACCTTGTTTGAGAAACAGACCCCTCGTTTTATGGCTATTCAAATCCTGCCCATACTTAAAGCTCTCGCCCCGCTGGTCGCCAACGCGAGCGGCGTGGTGGCCAATCTTAAGTCAAAATCATCTACAGCAGATTCTTCAGAGAAGCTAGAGCGCTTGGAACGCGAGGCGATCCAAGCTGGCGAGCTGTTAGCTGCGACGGCTGCCCAACTGGAAGCCCTAGCGCAACAGCTTGAAGTTCAAGCCGAGCTCAACGACCGGTACGAACGACGGACTAAATGGGCTCTGGCCCTAGCGGTTGTATCGTCAGTCCTGTGCTTGGGAACCTTGGTAGCGGCCATCGTCTAGGAGCCTTTAAGAATGGGCCAGAGCGATACTCCAAACGATAGGTCAGATGATAACACTGGCTTCCTCCGGAGAAGCCTTCAGCGGATGAACCGTCTCGTTTCGCGCATGGTTGAGTCCGAGCACATGCTGTGGGGGATCGGGCTCGCGTCCTTTCTCGAGGCAATCCTCATACCCATTCCCCTGGAAGCGATTCTGATCCCATTGATGCAGGCTCGCCGCAAACAGCTCTTTCTGATCAGCACAGTGGTGCTTTTTGCCTGCATTTTGGCCGCTCTGCTCGGTTACGGGATCGGTTACTATTTCCTAGAAGCTGCTGGCGACCAGATTATCTCTATGATTTCCTCGCAGGGAGAGTTCGAGGAAGTTCAATCGAAGATGCAAAGCGAAGGGTTTTGGTTCGTCTTTAGTGTAGGGGTAGCTCCTATCCCTTTCCAAATCGCTATGCTGGCTGCAGGTGCGACTAAATACACGCTCGGGGGGTTCCTCTTGGCATCGGCTCTTTCCCGGGGAATTCGGTACTACGGATTGGCTGTGCTTGTTTACTACGCTGGAAATAGAGCTGAAAAGATCTTTAAGGAGCACAAAAAGACAGTTTCGTTAGCGTTATTAGCCATCGTATCTGGTATCTGGATATTGTCGTTGGGTGGCTGTTCGAAATAGGAGACTGTCAAATGATATTATCTCTACGTTTTCCCCCGAAGACTGAGACGATTGACCTTACTAACCTTTGTAATCGATTTTACGATACAAGGCCTCCGTTATACTATAAATGCCGAAAGCGAACAATCCGACTGCTAGAGCTCCTAGCAGATAAGGACCGAACGGCTGACTTGATACAGTATTGAGCACTTCCTTGATTCCTCCCGCTTCGTCGGGGTCTTGGGTCGTCGCCGCAAAAATGAACATGCCCGCTATAATAAAGAACGCGATGCCGCGAGCGATCAGGCCGAATTTGCATACAGGACTGATCTTTCGCATGACCTCTTCGTCCACGGACAAATGGTCTTTATACTTCTCCTTAATCGCCTTGATGATGTGAGCGCAGCCTACTCCGGCGATCGATAGTCCAATCGCTCCGACGATCCAGGGACCTCCGGGCCATCCCAATATCGTTGCGACCAACGTCTCCTTCGATCCTCCGCCTCCGGAAGACGTATTCAATGCTATCTTGGCCGTCGTGAATGCCAAGATAGTGTGCGTGATACCACTCACAGCAAGACCGCCTCGAATCAAAATCCCTTTGCCGTCTGTTCCGTGATTGTCCGCATCCAAGATCGACTGGACAAAGCGCCATGTCGAGTAGCCGATCAAGCCAGCCGCGATGATCCAAAGGATCGCTACGCCACCGGGCGCTTCCAGCACCTTCTCAAGCGCACCCTTGGAGTCCGTGGACTTTCCACCCTCTCCCATCGCCTTCAGCAGAGCGAGGCTACCGATTAGCAGGTAAATCACGCCCCTGGCTGCGTAACCCGCCTTAGCGAGAGTTACAAGCCACGTGGGCGCATCGTTGGATTGGTTTTGCTTTAGACTCTCCGAGGAACGGGAAGCGGTAGAACTTAGTGTAGAGTGGCTCATAGTGGTGATCCGTTGGTAGGTTAGGTAGATTTGTTTGGCCGGGAACTTTGCGGTAGCGGACATTCCCGGCGAGAGAGCCATCGTGTCGACGAGCACGTTTAGCATTACCGATCGCTGGCGAAAGGAGACGTACTTGCGGAAGCTATTGCGGATTCCGCGCCATTTGCGCCGGGGAGCTTTGCGGGGTAAGATTGCTGCCAAAGCGATTGGGAATGCATCCCCTGTTTCCAATTCGCACCATAAGATCGCTCTGGCACTGCTATTTGCATCCTCGAATTCGCAATCGCCAGCCTCCTTTCCCTCGCTATTGCAAAGTCTATTCATTGACGGCTCGCGACCAGTAAATGACGTACATGGCATACACAGGGGCAGAAAGGATAGACGTCAATTTAGACGTTCTCAGTTTTCGTCGTTCCGTTAGATTCTGGTGGAGTGCCGGCTCGCTCGGCAATTGAAGGAAATTCAGTAAATGTGCACACATTGCAGAGTCTTTGGCACGACGAATGCGAAATGGCGTCAAACGTAATTAATCAATGAATACAGATACAGCCGCCGAACCATCAGCTTCCAAATGCACCCTTGGGGCTCGCCAAACGAACGAGGGGTTCACTTTTGCCGTTTGGGCGCCGCACGCAGATTCAGTTAGCGTTGTCGGCGACTTCAACGACTGGAAGGAGGATGCGCATCCCATGGAGTCGGTCGAAGGCGGCAATTGGACGGCATGCGTGGAATCCGCCGAGCAGGGACAACGCTATAAGTACAGGATCACAACGGGCGATCGCACCTTCGATCGAGTGGATCCGCGAGCTTTGAAAGTAGAGAACTCTATCGGAGCAGGGATCATCTGGCAGCCGAGCCCCGACGACACACCTGCCTTCGTTCCGCCTTCCTTGGACCAGTTGGTTGTCTACGAGCTTCACATCGGCAGCTTCGCGTTAGCGGACGAAGCCGCCGTGGGAACTTTCGAGGAGGCGATGGGCAAGCTAGACTACCTTTCGGACCTTGGCATCAACGCCATAGAAATAATGCCGGTATCCGAGTTCGCAGGCGATCTCTCTTGGGGGTACAATCCAGCCCACCCATACGCCGTCGAATCTGCCTACGGCGGACCGGAGGCTTTTCTAGCGTTCGTCCAAGCTGCCCACGCAAAGGGCATCGCGGTCATCTTGGACGTCGTGTACAACCACTTCGGCCCGTCCGACTTGGATCTCTGGCAGTTCGACGGGTGGGAAGAGAACGGCAAAGGAGGAATCTATTTTTTCAACGACCACCGCTCCGAAACGCCGTGGGGCGACACTCGCCCTGACTACGGTCGCCAAGAAGTTAGAGACTACTTGATCGATAACGCCCTCATGTGGCTGGACATCTACAAAGTGGATGGCCTACGGCTAGACATGACCCTGTTTATTCGGTCTACCAAAGGGAATCCGGACGACCCTAACGATGACTTGAAGGAGGGTTGGAGCCTGATGCAAGAGCTGAACGACGCGGTACGGCATGCGAACCCACGAGCTATATTGTTGGCGGAGGACCTTCGCGACAGCGAATGGTTGGTCAAAGACACGGGCGCGGGAGGCGCTGGATTTAGCAGCCAATGGTGCGCGGCTTTCGTTCACCCGGTTAGAGCTGCACTGAGCCAGCCGGCAGATGAAGACCGTTCCCTCGAATCGATCGAGGACGCTCTTACAAGCAAGTTCGACAACGATGCCTTTAAGCGAGTCGTGTATTCGGAATCGCACGACGAGGTCGCAAACGGAAGCGCTCGACTGCCGAGCGAAATAGACGCTGGCACGCCTGACAGCTTGTCCGCCCGCAAGCGTTCGCTTCTCGGAGCAGTGCTCGTGATGACGGCTCCCGGTATCCCGATGCTCTTTCAAGGTCAGGAATTCCTAGAGGACGAGTGGTTCCGCGATAACGTTCCACTTCGTTGGGAAAAATTGGATACCTATTCCGGTATTCACCGCTGCTACCGCGACCTCGTGCACCTCCGGAAGAATCGAGAAGAAAAAACGGCTGGACTCACCGGGCAACACATCCAGATCTGCCACTTCGACCCGCTGGCTAAAACCTTGGCTTACCACCGTTGGCGGGAGTCCGGACCTAACGACTCGACGCTCATAGTGGTGAACTTCTCTCACGAACTTCGCGATTCGATTGAAGTCGAAGCCCCAGACACCGGCACATGGGTCGCGCGATTCAACAGCGATGCCACCTGTTATGGCGACGACTTTCAAAATGAGGGCCAAGCGGAGGCTCAAACCTTCGAACCGGAGGATCGCGAAGGTCAAAGCATCTTAAAGATAGCCCTTGCCGGTTATTCTGCGGTTATACTCTCCCAGGAAAGTTAACCGTCGGCTGAAAGGCTAAAACTTAGGGATGCGCACGGTACTTACCATCAAGGTACCGCTAATTGCGTAAATTAAGCTGAGCGGGTGGATCACGGAGCCTAGAATTGAGGTGGAACCAAGCCACATCGCATCTCCGGTTTTGCCCAGTCCGTGCAGAATCCAGATAACAAATACAATTCCAACGCTGGTTGGAATCGGAGTACCTTCGAAATGGCTCACTTTTCCGGCCTCGTTCGCCATGGAAACGGCTGTCGTGTTGAAGCGGGCCAACCTGCTGATACCGCAGCCGACGAAAAAGAGGAGCAGCAAGACATCGATCCCACCACGCAAACCCGCGGCAAATCCGATCGCCGCGGGAGCCATTCCAAACGAAATGACATCGGCGAGCGAATCGAGGTCTGCTCCGAGAGCCGAGGACTTCTTGCGCCACCTAGCGACCCGGCCGTCTAGGAAGTCGAAACCGAGGGCGAGAGGGAGAAGGGCCAGCGCCAAGGTAAGCCAGTGCCCTTCCTGCGTGATAAGGTATTGCATTGCCGCGATGACTGACCCGCTACCACAAGCTCCATTGAGAAGCGTTAGCACGTCCGCCAGCGCAAAGGACCGGATCATGGTGAATCGCTCGCGTCTGATACGGGCACGCGCCGATTTCTTCGGTTCTTCTTTTTCAAGTTTCATAAGGTATTTCTCGGAATGGGGTAAGCTCTTTCGCCCCCTCGAGCCTGCACGGTGCAATCGATGCGCCAATCGATTGTCCCGCTGTCATGGATCCTCCAAAGATACGAGCCCGCAGGCATACCAACCGTTTGCCGAATACCTTTTAAATCCTATTAACGCAGGTGAATCTACAGCGAGTTTTCGCAGAGCCGATTTTAGGGGGCAACCAATCGAAACGTCCGCAAACCATGGCCTACAACATTTCAAATCTAGAACTCAAAGCCGCCGCCCAAAAGCTGCCACCCTCGCCTCAGATCTTCGCGAAGCTCAACAAGTTGCTTAAAGATCGTAACACGAGCTCGAAGAGCATCGTGAACCTGGTGAACACCGATCCCTCCCTGACCGCCAAGGTCCTCAAGATATCCAACAGCATGGCATTCAGTTCGGGCACTGCGGTGGACTCCCTCGAGCAGGCAATCTCTCGGATCGGCTTTGCAGAGCTCTTCAAGGTCGTGGGCCTCGCGGCCGCCTCCAATGTCTTTGCCCGCCGAAACTACACTTATGGTATCGACGGCTGGCATTTCTGGGAAAACTCGGTCACATCCGGCCTCGCCATGGAGGCCTTGGCCAAAGCAAGCGGCATCGACGAAAAGGAAGCCTACACCCTCGGCCTTTTGAGAACGATGGGAAAGACGATCGTTGACGCTTGCTCGCAGAAGTTCATCGTTCCTCCGAAGTTCAAAGCCTCCGACGAGACGCCTTTGCTTGAATGGGAGCAGGAGAACCTCGGCGTCACCAACCCGGAGGCCGCGGCTATCGTTCTTGAGGCCTGGCACTTCCCGGAGGTCGCCATCGAGGCCCTCCGCTACCAGTACGCGCCAGAGCAGGCTCCGACGAAGAATCCACACGCCTACCTGCTCGCCCTGTCGGGAGCAATAACCGAAAACCTCGGCAAAGGAGCGCCGGGAGAAAAGTCATACTGGACGATCACGCAAAAGCGCATGAAGGAAGCGGGAGTCGATATCAATGCCTTGCGAGCCGCCAACAGGGAAGTGAAGGAACGCATCGAGACGCTCTCTGGCCAACTCGCCGCATAGCGTAGACAACCACTCTGGTAGAAACGCAACCAGTTGGGGCGGTGTTGTGATCGCAGCCCCGGCATGCGCCTTATTCCTTTGGGGCATTCGGCGCATCGTTTGCGTTATGTCGCCGAGAACGCGTTCCTCGGAAATCGCGTATTGGCTCGGTGAACGCACCGCTTCGGCTTCAGACAGCAGGGCGATATTGTTCGATATCGAACGCTCGGTTACGTCTATCACCAACGCGGCATCGTTCATCCTGACGCCTACTTGGATGGTATTTGAAAGCAGATTTCAAATGGGTAAGTACTGGTCTTGGGTGAGTGGTTGGTCACCGAACCGCAATAGTGTATCGATTTCTTGTATTCGTGCGAAAGAGAGAGGCTTCGTCTCCGCCGTCAAAAAGAGCCCGGCCATCTAATCTCCCACCAAGGAGCTAAGCTCCGCGCGATAGCTAGTCTCAATGCCCTGCCTCTCCTGCTCGGGAAGGACATCCGCGCCAAATTTGTTCAGGTTGCTTCGATGAGCGTATCGATCGCCGAGTAATTCCACGAACATCTCCTTACGCTCCGGATCCAATCCAGACAGAGCGATCCGGGAAGCGAAGCGCCGCGACTGGTCGGCTCGAATCCAGTCCAGAGCGAGGTCCGACGTTGCCTCATTATCGAGCATCTCAAACATCGGATCTGTCAGTCCGCTTGAGCCTGGCCTTACGCTGGAAGCTCTTGGCTGCTGCCGTCTCGCATTGTAGACCGAAAGTTCATTCGTCAGTTCGCTAACCTCTTCCTGCAGCTCGCGTTTTTTTTTCCTCCAACGCTTTGATAGCGGCCACGTAAGCGCTGACTCGATCCGCGTTAAGGATTTCCGATTGCAGGGGCGCAGCGGGTCGAAACTCTTTGATCGCCTCGATAACGGGTTCCTGCTCGGGCGCTGCCACCATCTCAGGCTGAGTTTGATCTTTGCGAATGAGGAGAAACGCAAACAGCACATTACTCGCTAACAGGATTAGAAAGAACAAGCTTGGAATTATGCATGGTTGGGTCAGCTGGGGTGCCAACAACTTATGATGTCGCAAAGGGGCTGCGAAGCTGCTACTTCTCCCAACGTCAGAATCAGCAAAAGTCGCCATCCGGCGGAACCTCGATAAGTTTCTCCGAGCTCGTCGATCCTTACCGATAGTAATCGTATTCAGATAACCTGACGTCGAAGGCGTTTGGTTTCGGGTCGATAATCGCTCCCGCCACCACTTACTCAGGCTAGAGAGATGCGGACCTCCCTACCCTTTGGTTTGGCGATGTTCCTAGCCAACTTCAGGCAGACCTAAAAGGAACCGTAAAAAAAGTCGAGCGCGTCAAGAACGGCTAGGTTTCGCCGAATCTTGGGTAGTGACGCAGAGGCATTTCAAACCAGGCAACCGTGCCAAGATCTTGCGATTGTCTGCCACGGCTGTCGCGTCTGTGGCTCTCGTCCTCTTCAGCCTTTTCCCCAACCTTCATCGCCTTGCCGGGCAGTTTTCTCGTGTCTTGCATCCGGAACGTTTGGTCGATCCTTTCTTTCTTGGCAGCGACGAAGCTCTAGCAGAGCTGGAGCGTGAGATACCTATCCTCCCGCACGATGCCCCGCTTTCGCAGCGAGTGGATGCCGTCCATGCGTTCGTGAAAAAACGCATCACCTACGAGAGCGACTGGAACCTCTTCGGGGGCAATTTGCACGATTGGCCGACTGCCGCCGAGGTGTGGCAGCGGAAGAGCGACGATTGCGACGGAATTGCTATTGTAGGAGCGAGCTTGCTCAACCGTATCGGCATTTCAGCTACCCTCGAGTACAACGCATTTCACTGCTGGATAAAAGTCACGGAATCGACGGGAGGCGAATCTCAATCATCGTACCGCGTCGGCGGAGCGGTCGCGGGTCCAACGGGTTCGAAGGCAGATGGCAGCGTCGATTGGATTCGGCTCGCTCAGGGCCTCCTGGCTCCGCGAACTTGGACCGAGGGTCTTAGCTTTCCCCTGTGGCGCCTTTGCTTGACGCTACTGGCTGGCCTCGCGCCGTGGACGCTCTTCCTTACGCAGCGGCCGATCGAGAAGTGCGCTACTCACGCGTCAGTCCTCTATCAATTCAGCGATCACTGCCGAGTGGGCGACCCACAAGTATCCGTCGGATCCATGACTGTCAACCTGGACGAGGAGCTGGTTGTTCCCTTTGTTCAAAAGGACCTGTCCGTATGCGACTTTTCCGGATTCCGAACGCGTCGTCACGATAGGATCGGTTGACTCGTTTAGCCACAGTTGCACCTCCCTATCCGCTCGAAGCCGAATAAGTGTCTCTTGTTGGCTGGCACTGAAAATTTCGCTGTAGAAATAGTATACGGAACTCCCTTCGCCCTCCCGGAACGCAAACGCAGGACTCTCCGTCACTCGATAAATCCACTCGCGATATTTGCGGCGGGCCATCGGTAATCTCAGGTCCAAGTCGACAGCGATCTTCCCCGTTCCCGCTTGGTCCGTGAGGAACTCATGCTTGGCAGGAATAGGACCCAGGACAAACTAGGAATCGATATAGGACCATGTTCCAGCTGCCGCTTTTTTCTCTATGAATCGGGACGGAACCGAGGTGTCATAAGAGAGCGTTTCGACCAAATGTAGCCCTTCGCTCAACGCTTTGGTTTGTTCCTCGAGAGGATCAAAACCACCCATTTGATGATCTCTATTTTGTGATTGCTCACTAGATACAGAAAAACTCTCTCGCGTCCGCAACGACTCCGTGAACAGTTCCGCCTCCGCCGCGAGATCAATCGTCCTTTCTTCGTCGTTTCCGGTGTCAATTTGCATCGTCAGCCAGTCTTCGAGCAACCAGTCGTAGAGAATCGTATTGATATTCTCTTCAATCGCCCCACTGCCCCGAGCGGTTCTATTCTTGAAATAATGATAGAATGTCAGCGCGGGTATCCCGACGATCCGTCCCGCTGCCGTCGTCACGAGGGCCTTCGATATCCCATCTGCAACAATCGAAGCGTCTCCCGAAACACCCGTTAACACAATCATGCGAAACGATGCGATCATGCCGATGATCGTCCCAAACAAGCCGATGAGTGGGCTAATCGTCGCGATAATATTCAACGGATAGACTAGCTGTAGCTCTTTCTTGATAGCAGCGTTGGCCGAGTCCGAGGCGATCATGGAAACTCGGTCGAACGGCTTGCAGTGACGCTTCAGGATGACCGCAACGACTTGGCTCATAACACAACGGCGTCTCTGGACCAGACGCCCCAGCTCTTCCCACGCGCCTTGGTGCCAAAGCCTTTTAAAACCGATCATGAAGTCCCGTAATATGAGGCGTTCGCTGCGAAGACTTTTCAGCCTCTCGATCGCGACAGCCAGGCCCACCAGGGACAAGGCTCCCAATACATACATCGTCAGGCCTCCAGCCTGAAAGCTATCCGCTAAAGATCCGACATACAAGTGTGGGTGAAGTTGGAGGTATGGAACAAGTCCGCCAGGATGGCGGGCTCTCTATTCCTACAGATGTAGGCGACTAACCCGACTTGTCAACCGAACACAGGATTGCATTGAGAACGGACTCCGAGCGACATCATCCTATTCGGAGAACAGAAGCTCAATCGCTTTGCGGGCTTTGTGTGATTTAAGGATGTCGATATGGTTCTTGGGTAGTTCGATCACATTCGTAGCCGCCTCGACAGCCCGTGGATCCAACATGCTCTCCACCGAAACGGTCCCATCGTTTTCTTTTGGCAAAAACGGCGACCGATTACTCGCGTTACCGTAAACCAATAGGTGCTCAACTGGCATCGGCGCTTCCAATATCATTTCGATGAATTCGCTGTCCGGCTCGATGTCCTTCCAGGAAGGTATCGCTTCAGGCGCATAATCGACACCCAGTTTTGCCATGTAGTGGCCGTTCCACGGCGTAGAAAGGCTAACAAATCCCGCAATTTCGTAGTCTCGACTCTGGGCCACGAGAATATAATTCCGCGCCAGCAGCCCTCCCATGCTGTGGGCAACCACCCCTATTTCAGAGAAGCCGTGTTTCCTGTATAAAGCATTCAACACAAGGTCGAGGATGTGCGATGTCTCTTCCAGCGAAAGGCCGGAGGGATAGTGAAACACCCAAGGTTGAAAACGGGTCTTGTCCAAACGCTCTACAATCCATTGCCAGTTGCGAGGTGTACCGGAGGCGCCGCTCACAAATATCAAAGGCATCTTGCTCGCGTCGTACTCCTGCAGAAAGAAGACGCCGACGCCATAGTTTCTCATAAACCGGGTGGGCTCCCATAAGCCTTGGTCCCCCACCTCGATCGCAAATCGCGGATCATCTAGGTCGGCGATTTCCCCAGCGATAATTTTCACGGACTGATCGGTGGTTAAGTCGAACAAAGCCCGGCCGTCGCGTGAGGTGCGAAGGTCCTCCAAAGTCGGCAGGTGTATCGCCTCCTTGCGTTCGATTTTCAGGAAGTTTATTTCTTGCACGCTGCGGGCTCCATGCGGAACAGGACGTGGTTTCTCGTCACCGTAGAACCAAAGCGGTTCTCCCACGTCAACTTTACTGTTCTCGTTCCGGTCCTGGAAAGCTCCAAAAAAATAGTCCTGCTTGTCTCGCAGTAGAAACGCGAGCCGCCCGTCGGGGCCACTGACCTGCAGGTCTTGGATTTCAAGGTCTCCATCTTGTCCTCGTGTCCAAACAGCAGCGTAGGCGCCGTCGATGATCGAGGGATCACCTTCCAAACTAACGGCGATACGCGAGCTTTGTTCCCAATCCGCAATGTCAGAGCGTAGCGTTTCGAAACGAGCGCAGCCCTGCATAAATATAGCCGAAAGAAAGGCCGTACCCACAAGACGCAATAGCAGCAGAAATGGTTGGATAATAGGATTGGTCAGAGTAAGTGAATACAAATCAACCTTGGAACCCGTGTCAATGCACGGTCCGCTACGCTCGAAATAAAGCACCGAGATTGACGGCGCAAATGCTGCTCGCAACAAGGCGTATGCACCCCATCGATTGGATAATCGTTTTCGTCTACCTTGTGGGAATTGTCGCTCTGAGCATCTGGATTGGCGCCCGACAGAAACAGCAGAGCGACTACTATCTCGCCGGAAATCGATTAGGCCCTTGGTCGATCGCTGGCTCCATGATTGCGACTCAGTGCAGCGCCATTAGCTTGATCGGCGCCCCGGCTTTCATAGCCCTCAAGGAGGGTGGCGGCTTAAAGTGGCTGCAATACGAACTCGCGGTCCCACTGGCAGCGATTGGAATATTATATCTGGTTTCTGGATACAAGAAGCCAAACGCCACTACTATCTTTTACGCGGTAGAAGGTCGCATGGGAGTAGGAACCCGCAAAGTGTTGAGCTTACTCTTCATCGCGGGCCGTGGGCTCGCGACAGGAGTCGCCCTCTATGCGATGTCGGTGGTAGTTGCGGTCTGCCTCGACTTGTCCGTGGCAAGCAGCATCTTGATCGTGGGCGGACTGTCGCTGATCTACACCACGATCGGTGGGATTGAAGCGGACATATATTCAGACATCCTACAATTGCTGATCCTTTGGTTAAGCGCTTTGGCCTGCGGTATCGTATTACTCTTCCTCATCGAATCTCCAGGCGAAGCGCTCGGAGCTTTCGACCCCGAGCGCCTGAGTATTTATCAGCTTTCGGGTAACGGGCTAAACGACGGCGCTTCCTATAGTTTGTGGCCGATGTTGATCGGAGGGTTCTTCCTCTACCTCGCGTACTATGGATGCGACCAAAGCCAAGCTCAGCGGCTTCTCGCTGCCAGGGACCTATCGACAGCCCGCAAAGCGATTCTGCTCAATGGCACCCTGCGCCTTCCGCTCGTGCTTACCTATTGCGGATTTGGCGTATTGCTCGGCTTGTTCTTCCAGCAGTCGCCTTGGCTGCAGAATCAGATGATAGGTCAAAATCCTGACTTTATAGCCCCGTATTTTATAATCGAATACATGCCTATCGGACTGAAGGGTATCATCGTTTCAGGTATTCTGGCAGCCGCTATGTCCAGCCTCGACTCCAATATCAATTCTCTCAGTGCCTCGCTTGAAAAGGACTTTCTGGATGGGCGCAAGATCCCCCTGCCCGGCTTTCGAGAGCCGCTGCAACGGGCGAGAAGCCTCACCGTGCTCTTCGGCTTGGCGGCTTGCGGACTGGCCTTTCTCTTCAGTGGCTCGCAGGCTACCGTACTGGTTTTGGTCAACGCAATAAGTTCCGCATTTAACGGTCCCATTCTAGCCTGCTTCGTCTTTATCCTGCTCAAGCGGAGCTTGCGCAATCCAGCATGGGGCATGTCAAGCCTCTTGGCTGGAATCGCTACCAATGCCACACTGTGGCAAGCAATGCCGCAGATGAGTTGGCTTTGGTGGAATCTTTTTGGCTTCCTCGTGGCAATGGGCGGTTTGATCATAGGATCTACAGGCGACAAGGCGTCCTCAGAAACTAGATACAGAGAAGCCCCGAAAAAGAGCTACCTCTACCTCTTGGGCGTCGTTGCACTTGCAACCTTTGCGATTCTACTCGGACTGCATACTGTTCTTCAGTAGGGCCGCCGGGTGTGGCGTGGCGGTCGCTCCCTACGCGGTCGTTGCTTCTAGATCGTGCGCAGCTGCAGCGTGTCGATGACTTTTCCCTCTGCCAAGGCATTGGTGATAACCGTAACCGTGGTACCCTTCTTTACCCAGTTCTTTTGGCGAAGAATCTTCAGCGAGAGGCTAATCGTCTCTTCCGGATTTTCAAAAAATTCGATGAGGAACGGCTCCACTCCCCAAGGAAGCAACAATTGCCGGAAGATAGACTCTACATCCGTGAAGGCGAAGATAGGCGCGCCTCGGGCCCTCAAGGCACCCAAGGTGTAGGCGAGGTATCCACTGCGGGTGAAAACCACGATAGCGGAGTCTTCGATATCTTGGGCGAGCTTGGCTGCAGAGCGAAGGAGCTTCGCCTTTGGGGTTGGCAAAGTAAGGTCGCGGTTCAAGTCGTAGCTCACTGAAGGCTCGATGCTTTCGATGATGTTCTTCATGACCTGCACTGATTCCAGAGGATATTTGCCTACGGTCGTTTCACCGGAAAGCATGATAGCGTCCGCCTGCTCGCGAACGGCGTTGGAGATGTCCGAAATCTCCGCTCGGGTGGGCATGGGCGAGTAGATCATAGTCTCCAGCAGGTGGGTTGCGATGATCACGGGTTTACCGGCGCTGCGGCATGCCGCGACCAGATCGCGCTGGACCAAGGGCAAGCGATGGTAGTCGATCTCGATACCGAGATCGCCACGAGCGACCATGATGCAATCGGCTTCTTCGACGATTTCCGCCATGTTGCGGACTCCTGCTTGGTCTTCGATCTTGGCGATAATCTTAGCCGACGATCCGAGACTGTCTAGAAAGGCGCGAAGCGTACGGATATCGGATGCTTGGCGTACGAACGAAAGTGCGACGAAGTCGATCCCAGCTTTCACACCAGCCTTGAGGTCTTCCTCGTCCTTCTTCGTTAGGCAAGGCAGGTTGACGAAGACCCCCGGCAAATTGATGTGGCGCTTCGAACCGATTTCACCGGGGGTCAAGACCTCGAGACGTACCCGCTCATCGTCCTTGGAAACGACTCTCATGCGGATTAGCCCGCTATCGATGAGGACTACTCCGCCCACTTCCACGTCGTTCGGTAAACCGGGGTAATTGGTGGTAACCGCTGGCACGTCGCCGGTCGGCAGAGCTGTCTCGACATGAATTTCGAATATATCGCCGGTGGAGACTACGATACTTGCATCCACCTTGCCGGTACGGATTTCTGGGCCCTTGACGTCCATCATGACGCCGACATGCCGACCAATCTCAGTAGATGCCTCGCGAATGTGCCACATGGCGTCGTCGACCCATTTGTGGCTCGCGTGCGCCATGTTCAGCCGAAGAATGTCGACCCCCGCAAGAATGAGCTTGGCCAGCATCTCCTTGGTATCGGTAGCTGGACCGAGCGTCGCAATTATCTTGGTGTGGCGAAAGAAGGATTTTGAGGAAGACATTCTTTCGCTGCAGCAGGAACAACGCCATTTTCCGTCGATCGGTGGAGAACTCTGGGACTCAGGAATTCGCCACCGATGCCGCCGCCAGCTAAGCGTTATTTGTCAGAAAATCTCGCGATGGCCTGAGGGTGTACCGTTCCTTTGGCCGCCTTTTGCAGCGCTTTGATTTCCGCCTCTGCAGCTCGAATCGCTTTCTTCGTATCCAATGCTTCAACCACCAGAGTGGTCTTGCGGGATTCTCCTCCTTCCAAACTCAAGACGCGTCCTTTCGAACGTTCGAAACGGCGCGGGTTAGGATAGCTCGTAGCGGGTTCCAGTCCCGTGACGTAGCCATCCTTTGCTCCAGCCGTATTCTTCCAAAGCGTGAAACATGGAAAGTCCTTGAGCGAGTAGCGGAGCACAGACGCTTGGTCGCCCTTCGCGTTCTGAAGCATGGCCATCGTTTGGCGGCTGCCGCGCTTGCCCGCGAGCTCGAAGAAGTATGCCTGTTCAACGAAGCCCGGCTGTGGTCCTTCGAATTGGTCGAATTCGTCGATGCCTTCGGCCGCCCTCGGATCTCGCGGTGCCACTTGCTTGAACGGCGCTCGAAATCGAGACCCCTTCCCCAGCACGCCACAACCATAGTTGACATGATATAGGAGCTCGTGCTCGGTCGGGTTGTCTCCGAGGTTGGTTACTGTATCCACAATCGTGAGACTCCCGGTTCCGAAATCAGTACGGATCTCCGTCTGCAATCGCAAGGCCGGGCCAAACATCATGGTCTCATCGACCGTGCCACGGAGGATGATCTCCTTTTCGGTTATCTCGACGGTTACGGTGTGAGCGGGGATGTTTGCAATGTTACCATGGAGCGGGAGATAGGCCTCCATCGCGTTCCCGTTGTTGTCTACGAGCGTGTCGGTGCCCGGCGCTCCCATGCTGGAGAGGCCGCAACGGACTATCCATTCATTAAATCCCTTCAACCACCCTAGGCCGCCATTTTCGAGCGGCTGCACGAATGCTGGGTGTACCGGTTTCTTCACGGGGGATTCCCAGCCGAGCTGAACGTTGCCGCACTGCCCTTTCCAAATCCCCATACCTCGCGTCGGAAGCACAGCGAAGCTCAGTTTTCCGTTGTCGATTTCGACGACGTCGACCCCCTCCTGGGTGCCGCCGCGCAGGGTTCGCGTTTGCACGGACCAACTTTGTTTTTGCCCTAGTGACAATTCCTTGGAATCGAGACGGACCGATGGCATCGGCTCGGTGCTCTCGGGATGAAGAAGAGATAGAATATGAGACATAAGAAAGATGGATGGCAGTGTGTATTTAAAATGCCCTCACAACTATTTGTCGGAGGTGTCCTCGATTTGAGCGATCAGTTCATCTTTGGTCGGAGCCGTAGCATGAGTCACGAAGAAAGCAGTCGCTGCATTTGCAATCACCAGTCGCTCCTTGACTGGCAAATCGCCCAAAGATGCACAAAGGTAGCCGCCATTAAAAGTGTCGCCCGCTCCAGCGGTTCGGATTACCTCGGTCTGCAGTTCTTGCAGGGCATAGTCCTCTCCGTCGATCGCGCTCGACGCCGCCGCGAAATGCGGAGTGTGAACCACGAGCTCGTCGATGCCAATTCGCTGCCGCAATTCTGTCAAGCCACCCGCAACTTGTTTGGGTTCGCTTATCCACTCCATTCCGAACCGGTTGAAGAGTTCTTCACCTTCGTGTTCGTTCAGGCTCAGGGTCATGGGGATCTTCTGGTTGAACTTCTTTATCAATTCCAAGCTCTGCAGGAAGGATTCGTTGGACTTCTTCTTAATGTCTGCAAAGTCGAAGAACATGCGGCGGGGGGCTTGGGCGGTTTCGTACTGGGAGAGGAATCCGGTGAGAAAACGATCGAAATCGGGAGTAAGCGACCAGTAACCCAGCCCAAGGATGTCCACACCCTCGAAAAGGTCCTTGATTTTCTCCTCGCCGAAGAATGCGACAAAATCGTCCCAGGTCAGGTTTGCCACAGTCTTGAGGGCACTCATGAGCAGTTTCCCATCAGAGAACTCGAAGACGAGGGTCAGGGCTGGGTCGCCTAGGGACACGAGCTCGCAGTTATCGACAAATTCCTCAAAGGCTGGATCGATGTCCTTAGCACCGTAAAGGCCGGTTAAGGTTGGCTTGAGACCGAGGAAAGCGGCCACCCGCCCTGTGTTTGGCGTAAAGCCGCCCGAGCAGCGGCGCTTAGGCACGATCTCTAATCCTACTCCCCCGTCCGCTCGCTTTACGATGAGCTCTCCAAAGCCCTTCAGGTTTTCCATGGGCGTGTAGTCGGTGAGGCTGTGACGGACATCTACGATTTGATATACCTCATCGACGAAACCGTCGCAACCAAGCAGCACGCTGCCCCTGATGTTATTCAAGAAATCTATATACTTCTTTATGTTAGAGCTCATAATAGTCTTAATCGGGTGACCTATATTGTGTTTATCTATTCATGGGGACTATCAGTTCGGCTTACGCCCGACGAGGTGTTGGCTATTCGGCTGGCAAACTATTTCCCTCTCTTGATCGTTTCGTCTCCTAGCGAGCTGAAAGGTAGTTTCGATGGTATAGGGTATTAGGCTGCTGGAAGCCTGCAGCTCGCCATCCCTTAAGCGAAACTTAAGCATTCCTGTTGAAGTTACTAAATCCATCGTAGAAAATGACTACAAACGAACCTTCCTTCGCTGGGGAGACAAAACGTGCCTGACAGTCCGCAGAAGACGGATCAAAGAGCATGCTCGCATGTAGTGGATATGTGGATGCGACAGCTATTTGAAAATTCAGGGCACTCACACCCTACAGTTCTGGAATCGGCCGTCTTTCTGATTTTAGCTTCCTGTCAGTAAAAGTTCGCCTAGCAGTTGAACTTGTCGAAGACTCCACAAGCGGTTGACTAACATCGATCCTCAACACGGCCTACTTGCGAGTGAACAAGAATCAACTTTACGAACTAACCCGTAGCTCCAGCTTTCTCTGGAAGAGCTCGGCTATCCTCATACTTATGATTGCGCTATTGGGCACCGTAATTTGGAAGCTCAAGCCGGTCGAGTCGAAGAGCGTCACGCACGCGGATCTCTTTCTGACGGCGGAAGACGGTGGATCTCAGATCGCCATTAACACTGCTAGATTCGAAGAAAAGCTGAAGAACCAGCTTCTGCGTAGCAGATCTTTCGAAGAAAAACTCTACGCATTGCAGTACTTGCTTTCGATCGGCGGTCGCCGGAATCAGTCGATTCTCCCGCCAGCGGACCAGTTGTCCAATGTGAGCGAGGAAGGTTACGAGATCCTCGTTGCCTTCAGCCATGCCATCGGAGGCAGATCTGCGGATGCGGCGGAGCCACTGTTCGAGCTCGTCCGGTCCACCCCTCCTCCGCCCTACGCAAATTTCGCCCTATCGCTTTTCTACACGACGTATTCAAAAAATGGGTTGGCTATCGAAGCAGCCAAAGCTGAGGTCAAGAACCATTCGAATACCGCGTCGAGAACATTGCTGGTCGATTTCTATCGCCGTCATAACTTGCTCGACCCCCTAAAGGAGCTGCAATCGGATCCTAAATACGCACCCTTGATCGATAGCTTCCTTCGGCGGGACATCGCCCTGCTGACCATGGACTGGCCTGTCCTTATCAGCACCCTATTACCTATAGCCTACGGAGACACGCAGCCTTCTATGTTAATCCTTGCCCTGGTTGCTGGCGTCGCATGGGCCACTTTGTTACTAAGGTTCTTTGGTCCCTTGAGCTGGTCCTCGGGTGCAGTTCGACTGGCAATTCCTGCATTGTTGCTAGGGGCGCTTTCCGCCCACCTCACCATCCTTGCGATCTACTTCCAGGAAGAGCAGCTCGGCCTCGTGCGGGGAGACGACCTCATAGGCCAAGCTATCTATTGCTTTGCGGGCATCGGATTGCGGGAGGAGGTTCTGAAGCTATTCTGTTTTGTGCCCTTGATTCCTTTCTTGGCAAAGCGAAAGAACGAAATGGAAATACTGGTAGTCGCCAGTTTGGTAGGCCTTGGTTTTGCCATAGAAGAGAATATCAGCTACTTCGAAAACAGCCTTGGGATGGATGCCTTCGGACGCTTCGTCACCGCAAACTTCTTTCACCTTTCACTTACGGGGATTTGTGGACTTACACTCACCCAAGCTTTCATCTATCGCGGATCTTACATCAACTCAGCGGTCTCTACATTCGGCCTCGCGGTGATTGCCCATGGCGCTTACGACGCGTTTATCATAATTCCCGAACTGAGCGAATACAGTATCGCGACTATGATCATCTTCATCTTGGCCAGCTACCAGTTTTTTAGCTGGGTCCGCCACTTGCGATCGTCTTGGAGAGAGCCCGTCAGCCTGTCGGCTCACTTTACTCTCGGCCTCATCGTAGTCTTCGGAACGTCCTACCTGCTGCTCGCCTGGGAAGTGGGCCCCTTGTCCTCTTTGACCATGCTCACTGAGGAGGTGCTTAGCCTCGCGATCCTACTTGTGATGTTTTATCGTGAGATTCCAGAGGAGATACACTAAGCCAGAAATCGAATCCCTGCTGAATTCCCCAGTGTCGCCTAACCTTTCTTAGGCTTGTAGTAAGCCACGAGCGAAGCCCTCGCTAGCTCGTGCTGCATCACCATCATGAAGGTTGCTTGAGCCAAGGGCGTCTGCGGAGTAATGCCCAATGTCTCTACATCGAGTGCGTATACAGTAAATAAATACGAATGCGTGAAGTCCCCGAGAGGAGGACAAGGTCCGCAATAAGCCGCCATGCCCGTGTCTACTTCTGCCATGAAAGCTTTATCGGGAAGTTTGTCAGCCTGTGGGTTTCCGGCCCCGCTGGGGAGTTCGCTTACATTTGCTGGGATATCGAATACCGCCCAATGCCAAAAACCGCTGGGCGTCGGCGCATCGGGGTCATGGCAGAGAACCGCGAAGCTCTTCGTGCCTTCAGGAGCATTCTCCCAAGCAAGGTGCGGGGAGACGTTGCCTCCTTTGTATCCAAATATGTCGGCGAGTTGCTCTTGGGTGAAGTTTCCTCCGAGATCGTTACTGCTTAGCGTGAATGTATTCATATAAGGTTGGGTTGAGTTCTGAGTCGCCAGCTATATATGTATGGCACTCTCGAAAGTTTTCAACGATAGCCTGTCATAATCGTCCAAAAACGGCTAGCTCGATGAGAGCTCTAGATCCTGACCAACGTTATATCCACGGTAAACTGCTGTCCCTCACGCAAGAAGACGATGGTCACCGTTTCTCCTTCCCGCTTCTGGTCGAAGAGGTGGTAGAGGTCGTCAACCGTTTCAATCGATTGACCGTCAATTGATTGTATCAAGTCTCCCAATACGATACGCCCATTACGATTCAGCTCCAAGCCCTTAAGCCCCGCTGCTTCTGCGGGTGACCCTTCCTGGACCGATTGGAGCATGACGCCCTTGAGCCCGAGACGCTGTACAAAGGAACCGTCGCTAACCACGGTGATGCCAATTCCCGAGCGCACCGGCTCGCCAAAATTGATGATCTGCTGGACGATACGCGAAATCGTGTTCGAAGGCACGGCGAAGCCGATCCCGGTCGAATTACGCAGAATTAGCGTATTCATTCCGATGAGACGTCCGTGACTGTCCAGAAGGGGGCCGCCGGAATTGCCGGGGTTGATAGCAGCGTCGGTTTGAATCATGTCCCGGATGGTCACGTTTTGCACGATGGATGCCATGCTTCGCCCGAGGGCGGAAATGGTGCCAACAGTGAGCGTGTGGTCGAGGCCGAAGGGGTTTCCGATAGCGACACTTTTTTGCCCTACGATCACTTTCGATGAGTCCGCGACCGTTTCGCCTAAGGGCGTTATATTCGTGCCGAGCAAGTCTATCTTCAGGACCGCGAGATCCTTTTTGGGCTCTTCGCCGATCTTCACCGCCTCGTACGTCTTCCCGTCGATCAAGGTGACTGCTATGCGATTTGCGCCCGCCACCACGTGGTAATTGGTCACGATATGTCCTGACTTGTCCCAAAGGAATCCTGATCCGGAGCCCTGCGGGACTTCGGATACGGTCCAGGTCCGGCGATCGAACTGGTTTTGCAGGTTATATACGAAAACGACAGAGGGAGACGCTTTCTGGAAAATGGCTATGGTGTTTCGCTCGTCGGGAAGCAATTCACCAGCCTCTGGAATCGCCGGCATATCGACATTCAGCGTGGCGCCTCTCTTTTCGAAGATTTGCCTGGCAACCAGGGTGATAAGGAAAACTGTCGCCGCGAATACGAGAAGCGGGAGGACGATACGGTATGGACTGCGCATTTGGATGGGAAAACCGATTCGAGGAAATGAGGGAGATTTGCGAGCCTAGCTCGAAGAATCCTGAAAGTCGTTTAGCCTGCCGACCGAATCAAGTCCCAAGCAATGCAAAGCACAACGGATCGCCCTTTTTGATTGAGGAGCTCAGTGGCGGTACTACTTTTCTCCGTATTCGCTAGATGGAAAAGCCAAAGCAAGATTACGAAGTGGCGATTAGCTCACTGAAAAAAGATCGGTACCGCATAACGGAGCCGCGCAAAGCTCTGCTACGTCTTTTGGTCGACAGCCAGAAGCCGCTCTCCGCTGAGGATGCCCATATCGCCCTCGGTGCGGGAAACTACGATCTCGTGACGGTGTACCGCAATTTGGAGATTTTCGAAGCCGCCGGGATCGCCACCCGAATCCCCACGGAATCGGGCAAGTCGCTATACGAGCTCAATGCGGAGGAGCACCATCACCACCACATTATCTGTCGTAAATGCCATAAGGCGGAGAAGCTCGACCATTGCGAAATCGAGAAGCTCGAAACCTTGGCCACAAGATTAGGCTTCACCGAGGTGACGCACGTCCTCGAACTCTACGGCGTGTGCGGCGATTGCCGCTAGCAGGTCAGTATGGCGTTGGTCGAAGCGTAAACCTCGTCCATGCGATCGGCAAAGTCTTCGATGAGGCTTAGGCTGATACCCGAGCGTTTCCAGACTTCCTCGTACATTTTCGGTTTGAAGGCGCTTGCTGTATGGTCGCTGCATACGCTGCAAATATAGTCCGAGATGTAGACCAAATCTACCAAGGGATAAAGAAGGCGACGCCTTAGCTCGATAGGGTTGTGGTGATAGCCGGCTACGCTCTGTAGTTCCTCAGGAAGGTTCCACTTCTTGAAGAGAATCCGCCCAACATCCTGGTGCGTAAAACCGAACTCGCGCTGCTCAACCTCTTGAATGGGAAGACCTTGACAAACCGCTAAGTCGACAATCCTCGCCATTTCATCGGTGAAACCTTGGATGAGAGCTAACATCCCAATGTCGTGTAGAAGTCCAGCCGTGTAGAGCATCTTGGGATCGATGATCGTCTTTAGGTAGCGAGGGGCGGCCAAGTAGACATCCTCTGCGATCGTGGCCACTGACAGGCTTCTCTTCCAGTAGCACCGGAGGTCAAATTGCTCGCTGTCGATCTTAACCTCTTGGATTATCCCCAGCGCCAAAGAGCTTTCGACCACTTTGCGAAGGCCTAGCAACTGGGCCGCCTCTTCGATCGTGCCGACCTGTTCGCTGCCGTTATTGTAAATCGAGGAATTCGACAGCTTCAGGAGGCTGGCAGCCAATTCTGTGTCCTTACGGACAACCTCGACCACGTCTGCAATATCCGAATGCGGGTCGTTCGCGATGCGCCGCAGCTGCATGAACGAATCCGGCAAGTTGGCCAAGGAGAAATCGGTGGTCAGAAAGTCGATAACCTGCTGCTTGTTCATTAGCATGCTTGGCTCGCGGTCCCAGTCACGTCGTGGACATTGACCGAAAGGTTTCTAGCGGTCGCACAAGAAGGCGATCTCGCGGTGATTTTGTGGGAAATCATCGTTTCGTTTGGAATTAGAGAGTTGGATTAGTAGGATAACTAATAAAGCTACCTAAGTTTACTTCGGATTATACGCTAGAGGCCTAAGTCAAACTTCCGTAGTTTCTCACAAAGATTGCCGCATTCGGAGCATTTGCGACCTCGCGAGGCCGTTCTAGGGTATCTTCCCCAAACTCTTCTTCCTAAATTCCGGATAAATCCCCGAAGGACTTTTCAAACGCAGCATGTTTTCCGCTCGTGCGCGTCTGCAGCCCGTCGAAAACTCCGAGAAAAAGGCCCGACCTCAAATGAGACCGGGCCTTCGAAAGTGTATTGCGCTGAAGTTTACTTTGCTTTGATCAAGCGATTCAAGGCACTGACAACTCCGCGAATCGACGCCATCGAGATATTCGTGTCGATACCTGCTCCGAAGCAACTGACTCCGGCGGGACCCTTGAGCTCGATGTAGGAGACGGCCTCAGAACGTGCCCCTTTGGAGAGCGAGTGTTCGCTGTACGATAGCAGTTCGAAGTCGGAGTAGCCGATGTTGGCGACGGAATCGACGAAGGCTGCAATCGGACCGTTGCCGGTGCCGCGAAGATTCACTTCTTTACCATCGTGGCGAACGACCGCCCAGCCTTCAACCGTGTGGTCGTCGACGCGTTCCGAACGGTACTCGATCACGTCGAGAGGTTCACGTAGCCGAATGTATTCGTTTTGAAAGCACTCGTAAACGCCGGCCGGGGTGATCTCGTCGCCCGTCTCGTCAGCAATCGCGTTTACCACGGCGCCAAGCTCCTTGTGCATGGCTTTAGGCATGTTGAATCCGTACTCCTTTTCCATGATGTAGGCGACTCCGCCTTTTCCGGATTGGGAGTTGATGCGAATGATGGCGCGGTAGCTCCGCCCTAGATCTTTCGGATCGATCGTCATGTATGGGACTTGCCAGAGCGACTTTTCGTTTGTCGGCATCTGAGCAAAACCCTTCTTGATCGCGTCTTGGTGGGATCCGGAGAAAGCAGTAAACACTAAATCACCGCCGTACGGAGAGCGCGGTGGCACATCCATTTTTGTGACGCGTTCGTAGACCTCCCGGATATCGTTAAGATTCGAGAAATCCAATTCAGGATCGAGTCCCTGCGTGTACATATTCAATGCCACGATTACGATATCCAAGTTTCCAGTACGCTCGCCGTTGCCGAAGAGCGTCCCTTCCACCCGATCAGCGCCAGCCAAGAGGCCGAGCTCGGTGGCGGCGACACCTGTTCCGCGGTCATTGTGCGTGTGCAAGCTAACGATCACGCTGTCCCTGCGGGAGAACTTGCCGCAGAACCACTCGATCTGGTCGGCATGTACGTTTGGAGTGAAAAGCTCAACCGTGGCAGGCAAATTCAAGATCATTTTCCGCTCGGGAGTCGGTTCCCAAACGTCGGCCACCGCCTCGCAACACTCCAGCGAGAACTCCAACTCCGTATCGGAAAAGCTTTCCGGTGAGTATTGGAGAACGATTTCCGTTTCGGGCAAGGTTGGTACCAACTCCTTAACCAATCGGGCACCTTCCACGGCGATGTCGCGGATCTCGTCCTTGGACGAACCGAAAACCACGCGGCGCTGGAGCGGATTTGTAGAATTGTAGATGTGTACGATGGCTCTCTTCACGCCTTCCAGGGACTCGAACGTGCGGCGTATCAAGTGTTCGCGACACTGCACAAGGACTTGGATTGACACGTCATCCGGTATCAAGTTGTCCGATACAAGGCGACGGAGAAAAGCGAACTCCGTTTCAGAGGCGGAAGGAAATCCCACTTCGATTTCCTTGAAGCCGATTCCTACTAGTGTTTTGAAAAGCTCCACTTTCTCCTCGACGTTCATCGGGATGGCGAGGGATTGGTTTCCGTCGCGTAGGTCTACGCTGCACCAGATAGGGGCCTTGTCGATGGTGCGACTTGGCCATTGGCGATCAGGCAGATCAATTACCGGATAGGCTCGGTACTTACTGATGGGCTTTTTTTGCATGGCATTTTATCGGTTGTGAAAACGAACGTCTCTAAATGGGAGGGGCAATCCCAAAAAATGCCGGGCCGATACTCTGTAATTCCGATTTTCGCGCTACCTCACAGAGGAGCGATGATACATCCGTACGTCCCGACAGCCCCTATTCTTAAGCGAGAAATAGGCTGTCTAGGTTGCTAAGTCGTAGCTTCGTTAGGACGTTAATCTTCATCAGAGGATGGGGAACACAACCGCTCTCGGCCACCCTGTCAAGGTCCGAGCGGACTCTCTCGAAAGGAGCGACCAGGCTTTTCTTCTGTGAGAGCGAAAGCCGCTTCCCAATTGGGTTTGCTCAATGCGACGAGCGGATTAGGGTGCCGGATATGCAATTCAATCCATTCGGCAAAGACCAAACCAATATTTCACGCGTCGGCCTCGGCTGCTGGCAGCTCGGCAGCGACTGGGGAGAACTCGACGTAGCGGAGGCGACCGCCATCCTGAAAGCGACCGTCGACAGCGGTGTCACCTTCTTTGATACCGCTGACGTCTACGGTGGCGGACGCTCCGAGGAAATCATTGGCAACTTCCTCTCGCAAGCTGGCCTTCAAGACGAGATATTCGTCGCCACAAAGCTCGGTCGGCTCGGCGACCTCTACCCAGACAACTACACCGAACAGGGAATCCGCTCCAAAGTGGAAGACTCTCTCAGGCGCCTCAAGACCGACGCCCTAGATCTTGTGCAGTTGCACTGTATCCCCACCGAGGTCATGCGCGGCGACGAGGTTTGGGCCATCCTCGAAAAACTCGTAGCCGAGGGTAAGATTAAACGTTTCGGCGCTTCTGTCGAATCCATGGACGAGGCCCTTCTCTGCATCGAAAAGGCACCAGCCCTCACCTCCCTGCAAATAATTTTCAACGTCTTCCGCCAAAAGCCTATCCGCAAGCTCTTCGACTTAGCGATCGAGAAGCAAGTAGGCATCATCGCCCGAGTGCCATTGGCATCCGGGCTGCTTTCCGGTAAGTTTTCGGTGGATACGCGTTTTGGCGATTCGGACCATCGCAACTACAACAAGGATGGTGAAGCCTTCAACGTTGGGGAAACATTTGCCGGCCTACCCTTCGAAAAAGGTGTTTCGTTGGCTGACCAGTTGAAACCACTCGTTCCAGAGGGCATGAACCTCGCCCAAATGGCCCTCCGCTGGATTCTAGATCACGAGGCCGTTTCGGTGGTTATTCCCGGAGCGACTCGTATTGAACAGGCTCGTGGAAACGCAGCGATTGCCGATCTCCCAAAGCTTTCTGCAGAGCTTCACCAAACATTGCGCGGCTTCTACAAATCTGAGGTGCGCGATCAGATCCGGGGTCCTTACTGAACGGCCATCGCTCAGTGGCGACAGCAAACAACTGAACTCAAGGGCAATCGTGAGCTCGACCTCGTTCGTTCCCGCTTTTGCCTTTTACTATTATGCGAGCAAACTCGATTTTCATAGCAGCCATCCTTTTCGCAACTTTTGCCTCTGGCCAGTCAGAGCCGGAGACCTTCGAATTGGATCCTCTCGTGGCGAACGCCAATCGGATATCGGCGGCTGGCAACTACGCTCAAGCCGCCGTATCGACGATCGGACTACCCGATCTCGAGCTAGGGCAATTTCGTGACATTTCAGATGCCCTCGCATTCTACCCTGGCATCGCTTCGTATCGAAGGACGCATTCCATAGCCGCCCATCCAACGACGCAAGGGGTCCGGCTGCGAAACTTCGGAGCCAACGCCACATCGCGCTCGCTCGTGCTCTACAACGGCGTTCCGCAAAACGATCCCTTCGGTGCGTGGATCTATTGGAACCAGTATGATTTATCTCAAGTCGAAGCCCTCATGATACATCCTAGCGGTATCGGCGAAACCTGGGGGAACATGGCATCCGGCGGACTTGTTTCGATGATCGCTAGGGAAGCAGCGCCGGGAGCTCGCTCTTTCGAAGCAAGCCTCGGCAGCTCCGACCGCTACGACATAAAGGCCTACGCCGCCGAAAAGGTAGGTGACGAGGCGGTATTCGATTTAGGCATACACCATTCTGATACCGACGGTTTTCACACTTTGCTCGAGTCTCAGCGCGGCGCCGTTGACGAACCGGCTAACTCTACCGCCACGAGCCTGAACTCTCGCCTGTCATGGACCTCGGGCGACTATTGGAATTCGCAAATAAGCCTGCGCCTGCTAGACGAAGAGCGTGGCAACGGAACGCCTGTCGGCCGAAACAGCACCGAATCGCTCGATCTCTCCCTGATTTCCGAGCGAGAAATTCCATCTCAAGCCGCTACGCTCAACCTGAGCCTCTACTTGCAAGATCGCGACTTCCAGAACGTCTTCGCCTCTGTGGACGACGACCGCAGCTCTGAAAGTCCTGCTCTCGACCAATACGACGTGCCTGCCCAAGCGATCGGTGGGGCTATCACTTACCGTAGTGACAGCGAGCAAAGGACGAGCTATGCAGCGGGAGTCGACTTCCGACTCATAGAAGGCTCGGTAAACGAACGCTACCGAAATTTGGGAGCGGGCTTCACCCGCGAGCGTTATGCAGGAGGTGAGCAGGAGTTCTTCGGGATTTTCACGCAGGTGGACTCGCAGTTTCTCGCCGATGATAAGCTCTCCTTCACCGCTCGCCTCGAAGAGGTGAGCCGCAGGTCGGGGCAACGCACCGAAACCAATACGGAAACAAATTCCATCATTCTCGATGACCAGTATCCAGATAACAGCGACACGGTGCTAAGCGGAAACCTGAACTGGGTACACACCTTTTCTGAAACAGTCTCAACTCAAGTCGCTCTCTTCAGCGGTTATCGAGCCCCTACCCTAAACGAGCTTTACCGTCCCTTCCGGGTTCGAAACGACATCACTGAAGCCAATCCCGAGCTCGCGAACGAGCGGCACCAAGGCCTGGAAGTGTCCGTTCAAAGAGATTCTACCGACGGCATGAGCAAGCTTCGGCTGTCCGCGTTTTCATATGAAGCTGAAGAGATGGTCGCGAACGCGCTTTTCACCACCGAGTCCGGATTTGATCCACGCTTCGGCTTCATTCCCGAGGGTGGCTCCGGAAGCGCTCGCGTGAATCTCGACCGTAGCCGCGTATCTGGGTTTGAACTACAAGCATCGCAACAGCTTACAGACACGGTGCACGCTTCGCTCACTGCAGTCTACGCCGACACTGAAATCAGAGGCGATGAGTTGGGGGAATTGGTCGGAAACTCGTTTCCGCAATCCTCACCTTGGAAGGCGGTTGCGTCGCTGGATTGGTCCGCCACAGAGCGGCTCGCGCTTTGGACGAACTACCGTTGGTACGATCGCAGTTGGGAAAACCTCAGCAATACGAGACGCTTGGGAGCTACTGCCGACCTCTCGGCTGGAGCCCGCCTCCGACTTGACGAAAACAGCAGCTTATCTCTGGCTGTCACCAACCTTTTCGACGAAGAGAACGTCACCGGCATTGCTACCAACGGACTCGTCACCATCGACGAGCCGCGAGAGATCTTGCTGACCTACAGCTGGAGAAAATAAGTCAAAGCGCTTACCTACTCCAATTTTTCGGGCTGAAAACCGTACTTGCCAGAACCCAGAAGTTCCGCACTAAGGTCAGCCACTTTCTAGGATAAGATGGCAGACATGCAGGCAAACTTCGACTTTCGCTTCGGCGGGATAGGCAGGCTCTACGGAGCAGCTGCCTTGCAACGCTTTCGGCGAGCGAACGTCTGCGTGGTCGGTATTGGCGGTGTCGGCTCTTGGATTGTCGAAGCGCTTGCCCGCAGCGGTATCGGCAAGCTTACCCTCGTCGACCTAGATGACATCTGCGAGAGCAACATCAACCGCCAGATCCACGCCCTCGACGGCCTGATCGGCGCTTCGAAAATCGAGACCATGGCCCAACGTTGCAGGGCGATCAACCCCGAGTGTCAGGTCACGACGCTGCATACCTTCCTTACCGCCAAAAACGTCGACGAGATACTCGCTCCGAGGTTCGACTATGTCATCGACGCCATCGACAGCACGACCCACAAGGTTTCGATCATCGCTGCCTGTAAGCGACTCGAAATTCCGGTTCTAACAATCGGAGGGGCGGGGGGCCGTGTCGATCCCACGCAGATTCAGATCTGCGACCTCGCCCGGTCCATTAACGACCAACTACTCAAGCGCGTCCGCAAGCAACTTCGTCAACAGCACGACTTCCCTCGCCTGAAGAAGCGCAAGTTTAACATCGACTGCGTATTCTCTCCTGAAGAGCCGATGTATCCGGAAACGTGCGACATCGAAGGCGAAGACGATGGACCGAAGAGTGTAAGGCTGGACTGCTCCAGTGGTTACGGAGCTGCTACTCACCTAACCGGCACCTTTGGATTTTTCGCTGCATCGCATGTGCTGAAGCACCTTGCAACTCCTTCTGGCGAGTCCGTTTAGGCGGTCTTCAAATGCCTTGACCGTTACGGGGCTTTCCCTCTGCATCCAGCCAATTTCAGTAGGCATGAAAATCACGGACCTAAATAGAGAGGGAGGCATTGGCTCAAATTCGCTGCTCGTCGAAGCGGGGAGCTACACCTTCGTAGTCGATGCGGGTCTCCACCCGAAGCTGACTGGAAACGCGGCCATGCCTCACTTTGACCATATCGGAGATCGGGAGATCGACTTCGTCATCGTGACGCACTGCCACTTGGACCATATCGGCTCGCTCCCGGTCCTCCTCCGCAAGCATCCTAAGGCGCGCGTATTCATGAGCTTGCCCAGTCAAATGCTGGTCGAACGCATGCTTCACAATTCCTGCAACGTCATGAAGCGGCAAAAGGAGGAGAAGCGGATTCCAGAGTATCCACTTTTTACGCACGACGATATCGACGGGATCGGGAGTCGCTTCGAGCCGCTCAAGTACAAGGAGCCGCTCCAGCTCAACCACAAGGGTGAAGCCATCACCATCACGCTCTACCAAGCGGGTCACGTGGCCGGAGCAGGCGGCTTTCAGATCGAGCACGGCGGCAAGACCGTTTTCTTCACGGGCGATGTACTTTTCGACGACCAGCGCGTCCTCAACGGGGCCCGTTTCCCGAAAGCGAAGAAGTTCGATGCTATGGTTATCGAAACCACTCGTGGCGAAACCGAGAGGACCGAAGGCACAACCCGCGAGAGTGAAGTCAAACGCCTGCTCAAGCAAGTCGGCGATACGATCCGTCGCGGCGGATCCGTCCTTATCCCCGTTTTCGCTCTTGGCCGCATGCAAGAGTTGCTCACCCTCCTCAACGACGCCCGCAAAGACGGACGCCTTCCCAAGTGTCCCGTTTACGGGGCGGGCCTAGGGCTCGATATCGCAGACTATTTCGATCACATCACCAAGCGTACCCAACTGATTTCGTACACGCGGAAGGTCACCAAGGAACTTCGCCTCAAACGCCCTCCCCGCAAGCTGGTCCCAGGGAAGGAGCCCGGAGAGCCTGGCGTTTTCGTGCTGAGCAGCGGCATGCTTGTGGAGCGCACACCGAGCTACCAGCTGGCTTCCACTATCTTGGCGAGCACGCGAAACTCGATTTGCTTCGTTGGGTACTGCGATCCCGACACGCCGGGCGGCAAGCTTCTGGACACGAAACCAGGCGAGACCTTTTTGTTCGACGTTCTTGACTACCAATGCCCCGTGTTAGCGGAGGTCAACCGCTACGAAATGAGCGGACACGCGGATCGCGATGAGATTTTGGAGTTCGCCCTCGCTGCAGAGCCCAAAAACATCGTCCTCACGCACGGTGACCCAGGAGCTCGCGATTGGTTCAGCCAGGCCCTGGAAGCGGCAGACCACCCCGTCAAGGTCATCGATCCCGAGCCGCTGAAAGCCGTCGAAATCTAACCCGTGTAGGCATGGGTCATGGCAACGGCAGCCGCGTCTGATTCGTCCAGTTCGAGCAATGCACCATGTCCGAGCATGGTGCGGATCGTCTTGGCAACTTGCTCCTTGCTGGCTCTGCCATTGCCCACGACCGCTTGCTTCACGCGGAGGGGCGGATACTCGAAAACCTCCTTGCCTCGCATCGCCGCGGCCGCGATGGCAGCTCCACGGGCGGCTCCAAGGATTTGGGCCGTTTGGAAATTTTGCACGTAAATCGTCTGCTCGAGAGCTACTACGTCAATGTGGTATGTATCCAGAATATGGAGCATCTTCTCGCAGATGCGCCCTAGGCACTGGGGCATGCTTACTTTCGCATTTTGCTTCAAGGTCTCGCTTCGGAGGAGCGTTTGGCGGCCGCCCGGGGCGAATTCTATCACTGCAAAACCGGAGCCTCGCAAGCTCGGATCGACTCCTAAAATCGTGCCGACGTACTTCTTTTTTACGAGCGAAGCCATCGCTCCGAGGTTGGAGCCCACTGGCTTGCCAGCGACCTTAGCCTTCCACAAATCCCTAACTCCTTTTCGTGCCATAGTTTAAAATGAAATGAATAGCATGTAGCCCACCGCTGCAACTGTCAGCCAAAAGGCGATCCGTTCGAACCATGCCTGGCTGATTTTCTGAGCGAAGAGGTATCCCGAGACGCTGCCTCCGATCACGAAAGGGAGAAGCTTCAAGTTCGCCTCCAAACTGCCCCAGTTCACCAAGCCTTGCTGGTGCAGGAACGGGACTTTGAAAATGTTGAGGAAGGTAAAGAAATAGACGCTTGTGCCCATGAAGGCCATCTTCGGCAATCGCATGGACAAGAGGAACAAGATCATGATCGGTCCTGCAGCATTGGCTAACGTCGAAACGAATGCGGCGATCACTCCGATTGTCGCAGCGGCACCATAGCTGTGCGGCAGGGCGGCGCTCACAAGGCGTGGATACTTTTCCCGGATCACATGTAAGATCAACATCACCGCGAGCACGATGCTGATAACTAGCCTAGCCTGGTTTTCCCGCATGGCTCCCAAAGTCAACCAGCCGATGATCACCCCCGCGACAGCCCAAGGAATCAATCTGAACACATGCTTCCATTCGGCATGTTTACGGTAGATAAGTAGCGAGCAAAGGTCGCCTGCGATCAGCAAGGGCAGACCGAAACCGACCGCTTCCTTCGATTCCAGCAGTATCTGGAAAATTGCTACATTTAAGATTCCGAGCCCGGGCACTCCACTCTTGCTCAAACCTATGATCAAGGCTGCTAGCGCAAACATTGCCCATCGCCATATCTCGAAATCCATTCTCCGAAGGAGACCGATGCCGATCGAAATGCAAACGAAATTCTATCGATCTGCTGCTTCAAGTCTCGCCAAATATTTCGCCAGTCCCAACATCCGTCTCCATGCAAAAACTACGTTGGGGAATTCTTTCAACCGGATTTATCGCGGGCCGCTTCGCCGAAGGGATCGCTAGCTCAAACACAGGAGTCTTGACGGCGGTTTCGAGCCGCTCGCTCGAGTCAGCGGAAACGTTCGCCCGACAACATGGCGGATGCGAAGCCTACGGTAGCCACGCCGAGCTGCTCAGCCAAGAAAGCGTCGACGCAGTCTACGTCGCGTCGCCCCACCCTTTTCACGCGGAGATGGCCATCGCTGCAGCCAAGGCCGGCAAGCATATCCTTTGCGAAAAACCCATCGCTATGAACATGCAGGAAACCGAGGCCATCATTGCCGCTGCGAAAGCGGCAGGAGTAATCTTGGTCGAAGCCTACATGTACCGCTGCCATCCTCAGACCGCCAAAGTCGCCCAGATCATCCGAGACGGAATCATTGGCGACGTTAAACTGGTCCAAGCGGCCTTCGGCTTCCACGCTCCCTACGATCCGAAAGGAAGGTTATTCGCCAAGGAGCTAGGCGGTGGGGGTATCCTTGACGTCGGCGGGTACACCGCTTCTTTCGCATGCATGGTGGCAGACTTGGCCAGCGGCGGAACCGAAACGGAAGTCGCCTGCGTCGGCGGAGCGGGCCAACTTGATACGCAGTGCGGAACCGATACGCTCGCGATCGCTAACCTTCGCTTTTCGAATGGGGTCTGCGCCCAAATCTCTTGCAGCACCCAACTCGCCCAAAACAACCACGTTAGGATCTACGGAACCAAAGGCTGGATCGACGTAGCCGAACCATGGATCGTTACGCCGCATGGCGGTGATTGGAGTATCGAGCTCCACCTCGCTGACCAGGACCAAGCAGAAACGATCAGAGGACACGAGAGCAGAGAACTCTATGGAGTGGAGGCCGACACCTTCGCAAGACTTGTGGCAGGAGAGAAACCGGACGCGCCATACATGAGCCTTTCGGATACGAAACGAGTCAACCAGATCCTTGCGGACTGGCTAGGCCAGATCGCCGAATAGCGACCGAAACCTAGTTTCCGCTGCGGAATTGCTCCAGCGACGATTTCTTCTTTTTCTTCGAAGAGGCAGCCGCTTCTTCAGCGACGTAGTCGGCCGGATTTCCCTTCAGCCAGCTGCCGCAATAGTACACGACTCCGTTGTTCTCGTAGGTTTCGAACTCGGTCAATCTGTATCCGTCGCTCAAGTACATGGAATTCTTGTTGTAGAATTCGTCAGGGAGGAGATCGAATGCGTACTGGCTCTTCTGCCACTCAGCTCGCTTCACCCACTCCGCGCCGAAGACGAAATCGCCTTCGAACTGGTAGCCTTCGACGTCTAGGAGACGAAAGCCTCCTTCGTCTAGGGCTGCCGCAACCTTGCCAAATTTTTCCTTCTCGATGCCGCGGTAGAAGCGTACCTCATGGCCGCCGGTGTTCTTCTTCCATACCCCTGCGTGCCGAAATTTGCCATTAGCCTCGTAAGCTTCGAAATCTATCAGACGGAAGCCACGGTCCGCCATCTCGCCGTATCGATTCGAGAAGGCAAGGCTCTCCATTCCAAAGTGGAATTCCGTTTCAAGACCTTCTTGTCCCTTCATCCAAACGCCAGAAAAGTGCAGTGTAGCCCCGAAGCGATCTACTTCGAACTCTACCAAGGAATAACCATTTTCGAGGTGGTTCTCATGCTTCTGGAGAAAGTCGGTAATCGGGAGCGACATCTCCACCTGCCAAACCTCGTCGTTGGCGAGCTTCGTCCAAATCGTAGAAACTGTGGTCGAACGTCCGCTCCGGTAGGTCTCTATGTCGGCGATACGAAACCCTTCTTTGATCTTCTCGTTAAAGGACTTGGCGAAAGCAGCCTTGTCGAGACCTGACTTAAATTCCCATGCGGTTTCGGTTTCCTTGAAATCGGACCCCTGCGCCGTCGTCCCCCACGCCAAAGCGATCGAGGTGAGGGCAATCCTAGAAATAAGTCTAAAAGTCGTAGTCTGAGCTGTGCGAACGAGCTGTTTCATAAATTCGATCCTCCAAGAGTTCTTTAATAGGATCGGCCCAAGGGAAACCTACTGTAGGGCGGATACCACTCAAAATCGGGTAGGTTCCAACACCCGTTCCCCTCGCAAGAGGTCACTCAGTAGATGCCTCTCGCTAAGGATTACGACTGCGATGCCAGGCCAGCACATCCTCATAAGGAACCTGCCCGCCAAATACGTCCAAGGCGCTCCCTATCGTAAGATCGACCTTTCCGGAGCCTAGAGACTCCACCTTCTCCAAGTCATCCAAGGAACGCGCCCCACCCGCATAAGTCATTGGCAAATCGCAATTTGCTCCGAGCATTCGTACAAGGTCTTCTTCTATCCCGCTCATACGCCCTTCCACGTCAACGCCATGCACGAGAAATTCGCTGCAGTATTTTCCTAGTTCCGAGATGGTTTCAGCTTCCACGCAGGTGCTCGTGAAATGCTGCCAGCGATCCGTCACCACCCAGTATTTCCCGTCCCTAGCGCGGCAGCTTAAATCGAGCACGAGGCGCTCCTTCCCCGTTTCGGAAACAAGCTTCTCCAAACGTTCAAGGTCTACTTTTCCATCCCTGAATACGTAGGAGGTCACGATCACATGGGAGGCGCCGGCTTCCAGAAACTCGCTCGCGTTTTCCGCAGTGACGCCCCCTCCATACTGTAGTCCCCCGGGATAAGCGGCGAGGGCCGAAAGGGCAGCCTCCTTGTTTCCAGGTCCAAGAGCGATGACATGCCCGCCCTTTAGCTCGTCGCGCCGGTACATGCGGGCGAAGTCCGCCGGAGCGATTGGCGACTCGAAATTCGTTTCCACGCTGGATTCCGACGTATCCGAAAGCGTGCCGCCCACGATCTGGACGACCTTGCCATTTCTTAAATCTATACAGGGGCGAAAGCGCATGGGCTAGTCAGATGCGAACTCTAGATGCACTTGCAAACCTTCTTGAACGGCTCGACCGCCTGGCAGCCCAACGCGTCTAGCTCAGCCTGAACCTGTTGGCGGAAAACCTCCAAGTCCTCGTCGTCAGAGCGACGAGGTACCTCGATCAAATCGCCTACTGTGATCATAATCCGAGAAAACGGTTTTGGGAACACCATGCGGTCCCACGAGCGGATTCTCCAATAGTCGCTGGCCCAGCAGGATACCGGTAGAATCGGCTTGCCCGTCATCTTGGCTAGAGCCGCCACGCCGACCTTCGCTTCGTAAACCGGTCCCTTGGAGCCATCTGGCAGTATGATGATCGAGTGCTTGTCCTTGACGATCGCTCGGTACAGGCCGCGTAACCCCGACGCGCCTCGACGCGAGGACGAGCCGCGCACGACCTTAGCTCCTGCGTACTTGCCGATGGTCGCCCCTATCTCCCCGTCTTTCGAATCGCTCGACATCATGGCTAACTTGAAACGGTTGCGCAGTAAGTAGCGGTAGATGTAGGTGGCGAAGTAGAACATGCGATTGTGCCAACAAGCGACGACCACCGAGTCCCCTCGATCCACCAAACCTAGTAGATGCTGTGGATGCCCGACTACCCGCAAGCGATAGGTGAAGCTGAACACCTTGATGGCCGCTAAGGTTAGAAACGCGATGACGCGGGTCTTACGGGGAACGTTGCTAAGTGTTTCGTCAGTAGCCATGTAGAGGAACGGCTACAGTTCCAGACGAGCACGCCAAGCCGTCAAGTTCAGAGCGCAATCCGATCCCAGTCGGATTGCGGGGAGTTTAGTGAATAAATCATAAGCGGGGCGGTTCTCTCCACCTGGGAACAGCCACCGCTTTCCTTGAATTCGCGCTCCCGTGAAGGGAGCGACTGATCTCCGAGATGAGGAAACGGCACGCCGAAGAGTTTCAATCCGCGCTCCCGTGAAGGGAGCGACCGCCCTCCGCGTCCTTCACCACGCGATTCCATGTTTCAATCCGCGCTCCCGTGAAGGGAGCGACAATTCTTGACCGATATAAATCTGGTAGGTTTGGGTTTCAATCCGCGCTCCCGTGAAGGGAGCGACCTGTCGTCTTGGAGAGTTTCACGGAAGGCGTTAGTTTCAATCCGCGCTCCCGTGAAGGGAGCGACCTGGTAGGTTTGGGAAACACTGGTCGTGTTATTGTTTCAATCCGCGCTCCCGTGAAGGGAGCGACACATTGAATAAGGCGATACAAGCCATGTCCGCCGGTTTCAATCCGCGCTCCCGTGAAGGGAGCGACAAGTCACTTATTAAACGGTCGTTTAGTACTAGGTGTTTCAATCCGCGCTCCCGTGAAGGGAGCGACCAAGACCTTCGACAAAGATTTTGCGGGGGCCAAGTTTCAATCCGCGCTCCCGTGAAGGGAGCGACTGCCCACAGCTCCCACACATGAGAGCCGATAGGGTTTCAATCCGCGCTCCCGTGAAGGGAGCGACCGAAACCCCACGTAGTCCAAAAACCAATACAGGTTTCAATCCGCGCTCCCGTGAAGGGAGCGACGTCTTGTCGGGATCCGTTTCGGGCGGATGACAAGTTTCAATCCGCGCTCCCGTGAAGGGAGCGACTGATGTCGGAAATTCATCTTCCAAGTACTCTGGTTTCAATCCGCGCTCCCGTGAAGGGAGCGACAGTCGTGATCGCCAGTACTCGAGGTTCTGCTAAGTTTCAATCCGCGCTCCCGTGAAGGGAGCGACCTCATGTCGGAGTCCAGCGCATACGATGTCGGAGTTTCAATCCGCGCTCCCGTGAAGGGAGCGACAAGATCTTCACCACCTCCGGGTTGCCCATCAGGGTTTCAATCCGCGCTCCCGTGAAGGGAGCGACACGAGTACGCTGCCAAGTTCGGCATTTTCAGGGGTTTCAATCCGCGCTCCCGTGAAGGGAGCGACGTTTTACCTCCGCCGGGCTTTCCACTGACAAAATGTTTCAATCCGCGCTCCCGTGAAGGGAGCGACGCTTCGGTGAGGTCCTTGTCCAGGCTGCCGAAGTTTCAATCCGCGCTCCCGTGAAGGGAGCGACCATGATTTTGCGGGAGAGATGGTACGGGGATTTTGTTTCAATCCGCGCTCCCGTGAAGGGAGCGACCGACGTAATCCCTCGCGATTTCATCCAAAAGCTGTTTCAATCCGCGCTCCCGTGAAGGGAGCGACCACAAGTCTTTCTGCGGATGTCCGGGCACAGGTGTTTCAATCCGCGCTCCCGTGAAGGGAGCGACGTCCAAGATGGAGAGCAAACAACAGCCGACGTAGTTTCAATCCGCGCTCCCGTGAAGGGAGCGACACTCGCCCTCGACCAATACGAAATCGTCCGCATGTTTCAATCCGCGCTCCCGTGAAGGGAGCGACAGGAGGGCGTCGGTTGCTACTACGTGCTTGATGTTTCAATCCGCGCTCCCGTGAAGGGAGC
>NZ_JARXHX010000027.1 GCF_031127835.1 Pelagicoccus sp. SDUM812002 | reverse complement strand
ACCCCAGGACGACTCCACGCGCTCGAAGCTCAGCCCACCCAGGTTGCGGAACGCAAGGTTCGACTCCGAAAGCAATGGGCTCGCTCGCATGATACGCATGCGAAACGAAGGGTGTTCCGCTTTGAAGATTTTTTGGCGCAGATCATCGTTTTGATACTCCCGCACCATTCCATTGGTGACGTGCAAGTCCACGAAGCCATCGCAGTCCAAATCCTCGAAGCGAACCGACCAGGTCCAGTCAGTCCGTAGAAGTCCAGCAAGCGCAGAAATTTCCATGACACGCTCCGAGCCTGTATTAAGGTAGAGCGCGTTAAACATGTATTGTGGAGCCTTTCGCGAATTTTGGATCTCACTCTGCATGGTATGTCGCGTTACCGCCATTCCTCGCTGATCCTTCTCGTGAGTGGTGGGTGCCATGTCCGCTACGAAAAAATCGATAAGCCCATCATTATTGATATCCGCGATGTCCGCACCCATCGAAGAAAAGGGCTGATAGGGAACAACTTCGTCGATCACTTCTCTGAATCTGACTTTCCCTTCCCCACTCTCGTTTCGATACAATTGATCCGGCTTCGCAAAATCGTTCGCCACGTAAATATCGGGCCAACCGTCTCCATCGTAATCCCAGCATATCGCCGCATGACCCAAAGTATTTTCCGATATGCCCGCAGAATCTGTGATATCAGAGAACGTGGCGTCACCATTATTCAAATACAGCCGATCACGGCTTCCTTCAAACGCTTGAGCCGCGTCTAGCATGTTCGTTTGGACATACACATCCAAAAACCCGTCCCGATTAAAATCGCAAAAAGAGGCCATCCCACTGGCGCTCAGAAGTTCCAGCCCAGAATTTTCAGCAGCCTCATACCGCCCGCCTCCATCATTCAGGTAGAGAACGTTCGGAGCGTTAAACTTACATAGGTACAGATCCAGCCAACCATCATTGTCGACATCGACGAATGTGGCTCCTTGTTTCCAATTCTCTGCCGATTCCCCTTCCGTCGCTGGTCCAAAAATACCCACGATCGAGTCCACCCAGCTTCCCTCCGTTTCTCCTAAGCCAGCCGCATCCGTCGCATCCTCGAATTTCCAATTCCCCAAGTTGCGGTAAAGGATCGATTTACCAGTCTTATTGACGACAAACAAGTCAGGCAGACCGTCGTTGTCGTAATCTCCCACGGTGATCCCGGTACCTATCGCTCCCAACGCGAACTCTTGGTATCGGTCTGTCCACATGCGAGGATCTGAATATTCGTTCGTCATTACGATACCGGATCGCTCCGGCTCTACTGGCGTAAACAAAGTACTCGTTTGAGGGCTTGTTCTAGGCTCAAACGAATGAGCTAGCAACCCAGGAGCGAGCTGGGCTTCAGCCCATGCTGATTGGCACGAACAGATAGAAAGGTGTACGACAATCCCTAACGTGAAAGTTTTTCTAGTCCGTATCATTTAGACATCAAAGTCACTGGAATAACTCGCTCCACGCAAGATAAGACAGCCTCGAAAGCATATCCGACTACGATAATAATTAGTATCCATTTTCTAGCGACAGACTAGTTCAACCGAAATAATTCAACGTAGCTCGTGCTTCAGCATCGAACAGCCGGCTTAGCTCCAAAACAAAAAGGCCGCCCTCGGGTATACCAAGGACGACCTGTAAATGATGTGATGATTGGTTACTTTAGAACTCGAAGGTGTTACGCAACGACCACGTTTCCGCTGGAGCTATTCGGTAGCCAGCCGGAGTACCATCCGGTTGCGTTGTGATCGGGATCAGACCTTCGCCTTGGAACGCATTTCTCACGTTCAACTGGACCTTCCAGTCAATACGGTCGGTCAGCTTACGCTGGTAGCCTACCCACAGGTCGAGGTTGGTCTCAGCTCCTCCAAGATATGGATTGTCGATATCGAAGGATACTTGTGTTGCGGTTTCACCTTGGATTGGGCGATAGCCGATTACCACTTCGTCCTGCCAACGAAGACCACCACCAACGTTCAAGCCCTTGAAAGCGCCGTCAGTGAAGTCGTAGTTGGTGATCATGTTGACGCGCCATTCGCGAAGCTCAGGTGCGTTGGTGCCTTCCTGAAGCTTACGCGAAGTCCACTCGGATCCGACGTTAGAGTTCCACTGGAAGAGAGCGGTTTCGTTACCTGCGCCACCCCACCAGATTCGGAGGTCACCCGCAGCAGTGTTGCGAAGCGTATCTTCATAGGCTGCTACGTATGCACTAAGGTTAGTTCCACCGATGTTGTTACGAGTAGCCTTAGTCTTAGCAGCGTTGATGATGACGCTCCAGTTCTCACGGGGCTGGGCACTAAACTCGATTTCGTAACCTTTAGACACGCTGTCTTCAGAGAGCTGGAAACCATTTGGATTACTCGCGGATAGACCTCGAGGATTCGCCGCGTCGAGAGGGGCGTCTAGATCGATTCCCCATGCTTCGTAGAAACGGGGGTCAAGTTCGGATTGCCACTGGCGCCATGCGGCGATTGCCGCCGCTTCGCGAGCTTGGGCATCCGCCAAGGTTTCACCTTCCGCAGTACCATAGTTGTACTGAGAGTTTGTTTCATCAGGTACCTCAACTGCATTCTCGATGGTGTCACCGGTCCAATCGTATTCGAATCGATTGACCCAATTACCAGACCACGCTTGAGCAGCTCCGAGGAACCACGCTCCGTTGAGTCCACCGCTATTGGCATTCTGGACCTTCGTTTCATACTTGTTGATACGGAGCGAGTAACGTCCTTCCTTGGATTCGAACAAGATACCCATGTCGGTCGTTTCACCCTGAGGCAGGGCAATCGGCTCACCATAAACATCTACGCGAAGTGCTTCCGGCTGGAAGTTCGTAGAGTTACTGTAGAACAGTGAAACATCCAAAGGAAGGCTGTCGTCGAGGAAGTCGTTGAGATGAGCAACGGCACTCCAGCTCTTCGAAGTTTCTTCAATTACGCTGTAGTTTCCGTCTGGTGCTTCCAAAGAGTAAACCTCAGGATCCAAATTCAAGTGACCATACTGTAGCGTGTAAGGAGAAGGGCTGTCTGTGTTACGAGAAACAGACCAACCTTCTGCGGTATCTTCTCTGATACCCCAAGTTCCTACGAGAGCTCCGTCGAAGAGCTGCCCTTGCCAGACCAAAGCCTTGGATTCAACACGGCTTCTCTCCAAGCGCGCACCTGTGGTCAACCTGTCACGGTTGCCTGGAGCTGCTTCCGAGTCTGTGACCGCAAAAGGATAGTCTACCCAACCGACATAGTTTTCTGGATTCAGATTCTGAGTCGATTCACGGCGATCAGGCCAGAGCAGGTCGTCTGGGTCTTCCGTCGAAGTATCAAGTCTCAAAGGATCATTAGGATCAAAGTCAGCATAATCTTCAGAAGGCGGCAAGTAGTAGTTGTTAATCCAAGGGTCGCTCGGATTTACGTAACCAGCTGCAGTTGGGTCCAACGGATGGGCCCATGTTGAGTCAAAGATGCGAATATTGCCGGAAGGAGCGACAACGACATCCTTGAGAGCAGGCAAATTGGCACCCGACAAGGAGCTTCTGTTGCTGAGGGACGGCCCCATGTAGATGACAGGGTTCACGGCGAACAGATTGTCGGTGAACTTGTTAGAATCTACCGCTCCCACAAACTCGCGGTAGCTAGGATCCAATACTGCATAGCGCTGGAAGTTACGCGAGTCCGTGTCGCGCTCGTCCTGAGAGAGGAGACCCGTGAACGTGTGACTGCCCAAAATTCTTCTCCAAGAGGAGTCATCTCCATTCTTGGTGAAGTCGTAGGTAGCAAACAGCGTGAGACGCGTGGACTCTCTATCAGATTCGAAGGTGCTGTTTCCATTCTGGCCGCTATCGCTGATGAACGCGCGACCTACGTTTGGATTAGGAGTACCATCCTGGTATGGCTCCCCGTTCAAACCGTCTGGCGTGCCGTCAGAATACACACTCATAAAGTCGATGTAGATGGCCTGGCGACTGTCTGTGAGCAAGCTAAGCTGACCATTGTTGTAGGTCTGCTGGTTGTGAGCGAGCTCCCACCCAATCTGGTCGTTGAGGTAGGTCTGCGAGAGATTCAGATTCAACGAATCGAAATCCTGCCACTCCGACTTGTTCGGTCCGTCCAACAAGTTGTTGTAGAAGTCGAACGCTGTCGGGTCAGTCATGTTGTAGTTCTTGTAAACACCGAAGTCCGAGAACGGCAATCCAGCCTGTCTAGCGTAGGCAGATTGGGTGTTGATACCTCCTTGGCGATGGAACGATACAATCCCCTGATCCGGTGTCACTACACCCTCTTCGTTGATGCCGCGACGCTGACGCCACTCTGAGAGGAAGTAGTTAGGAGCACCTTCAGAATTGCCCCAATAAGCGATAGGTCCGCCAAAGCTCTGACCAAAGTTTCCAATCCAAGGATTGAACGCTGGGTTAGCCTGGCCAGTTCTTGGTCCTCCATTGATGCTCGGACGCTGCTGACCGTGATTGTCACGGCCAGTGTTGTCGTCCTGAAGCTGGAATGGGTTGAAGGTTTCGCGGTCCAAGTGGTTAAAGGTACGGGTCGGCTCGTACTCTTCGGTTGTTTCATTATAAACGAAACCACCTTCGTAAGTACCAGACTGGAACCATGGACTAATAAGATCGATTGGAGGTATGGAACGCGGGTTGTTGCTCTTAACCTCGCCTTCCTCGTAGTTCGCCTTGAACGTGGTGCGGATGCCTTCGCCGTTCAGGAAGGACGGATCCCACCGCAGCGCTGCGTATACGCGCTCATCGCGATTGAAAGCAGGGTCTTGCTTGTACTTCTCGTCATCGTAAACAGCAGCCAAACGAACCGCGAGTTCGTCTTCGATGACAGCTTGGTTGAGATTGACAGAATAGCGTGTACTTCCGTGCTGGTCGAAACGGACCTCAACCTTACCTTCATCAGAGAACGACGCTCCTTGGAGGCCGACGTTAATCAAGCCGGCTGGACTGCCTTGGCCGAAGAGGATGGAGTTTGGACCACGTTGCAACTCAACGCGATCTACGTTGTACCCATCCCATGGAATATCGGAAATAAAGTAGTCACGGCTGTTGTCTGCTGAAGTCAGGCCGCGAACACGGGTGTTGGCACTCGGGTTGATGAACTGGCTCTGCTCGTTAAGGAGAGCTCCGTCACCTACACCTGCGTAGTTACCTTCGATACTACCTACTTCTGTACCCACTGTGTACTGTAGAAGCGTCTTGTTGTCAGTCGCACCAGTGTCTTCCAAGAACTGAGTTGTTACGACAGAGATCGCGCTGCCGATGTCGCGGAGTTCGGTGTTGAGTCGGTTACCGGCCAAGGTGTCGACTGCCTTGTAGCCTTCACGCTCGTTACCAGTTACTTCGAACGGCGACAGTTCGAAGATTTCATCGTCCTCTGCGTCGTCCTGAGCAAAGGCCAAGGGAGCAACTAGAAGCATAGCACCGAAGAGCAAGCTCTGCGATCCACCTCTAGGAGATAGGTATCTATTTGTCTGTTTGTTGTGTTTGTTCATTGTTGTATATGCGGTAGCTGGGTGCATTCGAGAGCGTCACGTTAACAAAATAAACGTAATACCAGTTCGGAATACACCAAAAGAAATTAGTGCGGCAGCTGACGGTACAGGGGTATTGTCAATGGAATATGAGTCTACGCTAGGGTAAGTAAGTCGACACGCGAAGTCGGGTAAATCGGGCGGCGAACAGCTAGCAAAACAGCACTTCAACCCTCATACTGTCAAATCAATTGAGAGACTAGCCACTGAAACCGAGAAAACGTTCAAAAAAAACTAAAATTTCGTAAATCACTGTCAGTCTGCAGGATACAGGTCGAAAAAAAGCTACAATCTGCCCTTTCTGAACTTTAAGTATTTATTCTTACTATACACTAAATTTACCATTCCGCGTTGGAAACCAGACGCCTCCACCGATTAAGAACTTATGGAAACGCGAAATCATCTCTTTATAATCACGGGAATGCCAGCTTCGGGGAAGACATCGCTAGCCTGCGCCCTTGCGAAACATACAGCGGGTTGCCTTATCGATATCGACACCGCGACAGAATCGATCGTCAGAGCTGCGATGCAACAGCTAACAGGCGACTCCGACGATCGAGATAGCCCCTTTTTCAAAGAGATATTCCGAGAGCCGATTTACGAGAATCTATTCGCTATTGCCGACGAAAACCTCCCTCACACGGACGCGATCTTGACCGGTCCATTCACCAGAGAGATGCAGAACGAACGGTGGCCAGAACAAGTTCAAAAAAGACTAAGTACACCGTGCAAAATAACATGCGTGTTCGTTCACTGCGACGAGGAACTGAGACGCGAACGCCTCATCAATCGAGCAAATCCGCGAGATGCTGCTAAACTTGAAAATTGGACGGACCATTTAAGGTATTACGACCGAGACAGATTCCCATCCTACCCACACTTCCCTATAGATACAGGCGATATCGATTACTTCGAGAATGCGCTCCGTAACGGACTACTGGATTGAGAGGATTCTTCCGTTACCCTCATCAACCAACCGCAAAAATGCAGCACCGCCCAAACGAACTGAGTGACACTAGCCAGATCTCGTTAGCGCTACCGTTTGCCAGACGATTCTTCTTCGATGCGGGCGATATACTCGCTCACGTTACAAGTCAGCAGACGAGTTCCGTCTTTACGGACCTCAAGAACCTTATTGACCAGAGGGTCGAGAAAGTCGCGGTCGTGGCTCACGAGAATGATAGTCCCCTCGAAAGCCTTGATAGCGTCTTGAAGTGTTTCCTTGCTTCGAATGTCCAAGTGGTTGGTCGGTTCGTCGAGAATAATAGTATTGGCCCGCTTCATCAGGATTTTGGCCAGAGCCAAGCGATTTCGCTCCCCACCTGAAAGCACGGTCGTTGGCTTGAAGACGTCGTCTTTGCGGAAGAGCAACGCACCAAGTACCGCTCGCGGATTCGCATCCTCGTGCCCTGCATCCGCAGCCGCTGCTTCCACCTCCTCGAGGGCAGTCCTCTGGGGATCGAGCTCTTCCGCCTGCTGCTGGGCAAAGTAAGCGAGCACGGTGTTGAGTCCCACTACCCGCTCTCCCGACTGGAAGGGCTCAATCCCAGCCAGCACGCGAGCCAAAGTGGACTTACCCGCACCGTTGACGCCGACCACCGCTATACGGTCGCCCTTGTCGATGTGGAAGTTGAAATTGTTGAAGACCTCCAGTTCGCCATAGGACTTCGACATGTTGATCAACTCAATGACCTTTTGGCTGCTTGGTGGAGGCTCTGGAAAACGGAAGAACATCTTCCTTTCCGTCTTTGGCAACTCGATGATCTCCAGCTTATCCAGAGCTTTGATACGGCTCTGTACCATGGATGCCTTTTTCACGTTGGAACGGAAACGGTTGATGAAATCCTTCTGCCGTTGGATTTCCTTTTCCTGGTTGGCCTTCTGTTTGCGCAAGGCATCGAGTCGGGCCTGAGCCTCCTTCACGTAGAAGCTGTAGTTCCCCTTGTAGGAGTTGATGTTACCAAGACTGAGATGGAGCGTGCGGTTCGTCACCGCGTCGAGAAAGGCCCGGTCGTGCGAGATCACCATGATCGATCCCTCGTAACGCTTGAGGTAGTCTTCAAACCAATTCTGGGCAATAATGTCCAAGTGGTTCGTCGGCTCGTCGAGCAGCAGCAGCGAGGGTTGACGCAAGAGCAATTTTGCCAGAGCGATACGCATTTGCCAACCTCCGGAGAACTCTGCCGTATCCCGGTTCATATCTTGCATAGCAAATCCAAGACCTAGCAGAACGCGCTCGATCTTCGACTTCATTTTCTCCGGCTCGTACTCTTCGAGCTTCTGTTCCCAGCCCCCGATCATGTCGATCATGTCGTAGTAATCCTCGGAACTGGTATCCATTTCAGCTAGCTTCTCATCGGCTTCGTCGATCTTGGCCTGCAACTCGAGCGCGTCGTCGAAAGCCGTCTCCACCTCCTTGTAGAGTGTGCGGCCGCGTACCTCGATGCCGTCCTGCGGCAGGTAGCCCAGGGTGACCCAGTCGGGCTTCTCGAACTCGCCCCGATCGATCTCTATCTCGTCGAGCATCAGTTTGAGCAGCGTCGACTTGCCCGCTCCATTGGATCCCACGAGACCAATGCGGTCGCGCACGCCGATCGTAAGCGATACATCGCCGAAAATTACTTTCTCGCCGTAGCGAAGATGGAGATTCTTGAGTCCGATCATGGTTCTTAAAAAGCGCAGCACCCTAGCAAGGGCGGAAAAAAAAACAACGGCTCATTCAGAAAAAACGAATGAGCCGCTGAGCGGTAAATTTTTGCGTGCCTACCTACGCTCTAGTGAGCGTGGCCGAGCTCATAGCGAGCCGAGGTAAACTCCGTAAGCTTGATCCAGGACTTCCACATCGCGTGTAGCTCCTTCTTTTGCTGCTTGATCTCGATTTCGAGCAGCTTGCGGCGCTCATCGGTCGCGCTTTTCAGCTCGCGGATCATCGACATCAACGACGCTGCTTTCTCTTCAAAATTATCGGAAAGATGCTCGAGCTTGACGTGCAATTCCTTGGACGTCTCATCGATCTCGTGGCGGATACGCTCAAGCAGCATATTCTTGTCCTTTTTGACGAGCATCTGGCGGAGCTTCACATCGCTCACCCAACGTAGATCGGAGACGAGTCCTAGCTTGGAGGAAGTCCAGATGAGCCACTTGGTGGGATCGAAGTGGTACCAGCGAACCCCGTTGCGGTAGTCATTGGCCATGGTGTGATGGTAATTGTGGTAGCCTTCCCCAAAAGTGAAGAGGGCTAAGATCGCGTTGTCCACTGCGGTCAATTCCTTGGCGTAGGTACGAGCCCCCCAAACGTGACAAAGGCTGTTGATAAACCAGGTGCAGTGATGGATCGCAAAGAGGCGCATGAAGAATCCAGCAAAAATCGCCGCTATCGGATGCATGAAAAAGCAGCCGATTCCCACTACAGCTACGTTCACCGCGATGGTGACCAAGGCGTAGTGGTTGTGCTGGAACATGACTCGCGGGTTTTTAAGCAAGTCCTTAACCAAGCGATTATCGATCGGCTCGCTGTAACTGAACATCCACCAGATGTGAGCGTACCAGAAGCCTTTGTTTATGCTGTAAGGGTCCTTGTCAGTGTCGACATGGCTGTGGTGGATCCGATGATCGTGCGACCACTGCAGCGCGGACGACTCGATCGCCAAGCTTGAGGAGAGCAAGCACGCCCACTCGTAGACGGGCTTCGCCTTGTAGGTGTTGTGCGAGAACAAACGGTGGTACCCAGCGGTGATTGAGAAGACCGAAATCGCCCAAGTCACACCGAACAGCACCAACGACTCCCAGCTAAAAACTGAAATGTACGCCGGCAGCAATGCAAGTAGCAGCACGTGGTAGCCAGCGATGAAAGCAAATATTCCCCAATTTTTGATACGCATATCTAAATAGACTAAAGACCGCAATAGGACGCGAAAAATCCCCGTTGGCCAGCCTCGTTTCGGTTAAAGACGGTTTTTTAATGAGTCCCATTAGGCAAATGTTCGTTCCAGTTAAGGGCGAACCAAATTTAGCTCAAAAGCTATTTGCCAAGTTTCCCGTCTGGTGCCACCCACTTTCACTAACTACAAGATGGAAGTATCACCTAGCAATATTCGCGGCCTTTTAATCGATCTCGACGGGACGTTCGTCGACCATATCCAAACCATCACGCGCTGTTTCCAGTACGCCTGCCGAGAGCTCGGCTTCCCGCAGCCTTCAGCGGAGAAAGTGAAACGCAGCATCGGCGGATCCATGCCAGTTACCATCCAGAAGTTCCTCCCCGCTGACCAGGTTGAAGCTGGCAAAGAGATTTGGCGTCGCCGCTTCGAAGAGATACACTTGCAAGGCGTGGTCGTCCTCCACGGTGCCGAGGAACTACTCGATCACTGCAACTCGACCGGAATAAAAGCCGCGATCTTCACCAACAAAACTGGCGTCCATTCCCGTGCCATTATTGAAAACGAAGGATATGGCGAATGCTTCGACTTCATCCTCGGCGCCGAGGACACCCCTTATCGGAAGCCGCAGCCTGAGTACACCGCGGCCGCCATCGAGAAAATCGGTATCCCTGGAAATCAGCTCGCCATGATCGGTGACTCCCCTTTCGATATCGAAGCCGCTCGAGTGGGCGGGATGGCCGCAATCTGCGTCACCACTGGCTCCCATAACCGCGAGGAACTCCTCAACGCAGGTGCCAACAAGGTGTTCGATTCGCTCGCCGAAGTCGCTCACTGGCTCGCCTACGATAACTAGCGGCAAACACGAACGAAGACTATTGCACGCGGCGATTCAAACGCCACGCTGCCTTCTACTTTGCCAACCCCTTCGAATACAGAGTCCCTTTCCGGCGTCCTCGAACGCATCATCTTCTTCAACGAAGAAAACAACTACACCATAGCCGAACTCCGCCCAGGCGACGGATCGGAAAAAGTCACAATAACCGGCCAGCTCGGCGGCGTTCAATGCGGCGAGACGCTTCGTATCCAAGGAACTTGGACAAAGCACCCCACGCATGGCTCGCAGTTTAAGCTAACCAGGTTCAAGTCCGAGCTCCCCGCATCCATTTACGGAATACGCAAGTACCTCGGCAGCGGACTTGTAAAAGGCGTCTCCAAGGGCCTCGCCGAACGCATCGTCGAACGCTTCGGCGACGACACCCTCCGCGTCATCTCCGAAGAATCCGCGAAGCTCCAAGAAGTTAGCGGTATCGGCAAGCAACGAGCTCGCTCCATAAAAGAAGCTTGGGACGAGCAGGTGGTGCAGCGAGAGCTCTTCATCTTCGGCCAAACCTACGGCCTCTCCCCAGCCCTCTGCCTGCGCATGTACAAGCAATTCGGTCCGGAGGCCACTCAGGTTTTGCGCAACGAGCCATACCGGGCCGCTCGCGAAGTCCAAGGCATCGGCTTCAAAACCGCCGACAAGATCGCAATCAACACAGGCATTCCCAACGACAGCCCGCAGCGCATCGACGCTGGCATAGAGTTCGTGCTCCAAGAGTTGCAAGACGACGGCCACACAGCTTACCCACTCGAAGACCTCGGTGCTCTAGCCTCCGAAAAGCTGGATGCGAACCTAGACGTCGTCCACGCCAGCGTGGACCGCCTACTCGCAACTAAATCCCTCCGATCTACAGAAGCCCTGAATGGTCAAACTTACCTGCAGCTTCCCTACAATTTCTTCGCAGAGGAGAAAATAGCCCTCGCCATCAAACGCCTCAAGGAATCCGAAAGCGGACTCCCGGCCATCAAGCGCGACATTGCCGTAGACTGGGCCCAGGAAAAAGCAGGCTTCGAATTCGGTGTCTCCCAGAAAGAAGCCATCAAAGGATCGCTCGCTAACAAAGTCTTCATTCTCACTGGCGGACCGGGCACGGGCAAGACCACCATTCTCCGTGCCGTCGTTTCCATCCTCAAAGCTAAAAAGGCCAAGATTCTCCTCGCTGCCCCCACCGGTCGCGCCGCTCAGCGTCTCGCCGAGTCTACTCGAGCTTACGCCCAAACCATCCACCGGCTTCTCAAGTTCGACCCCTCCGAGGGCGGATTTGTGATGAACGAAAACAAGCCGCTCTCCGCAGACGTCGTCATCGTGGACGAAGCTTCCATGCTCGACGCCCGCCTCGCTGCTGCATTGCTTTCCGCGATCCCCTCCAGAGCCCACGTGATCCTGGTCGGCGACATCGACCAGCTACCTTCGGTCGGAGCAGGCAATGTCCTGAAGGACCTGATCGCGTCACGAAAAATCCGATACGTCACCCTCGACGTTGTCTTCCGCCAAAAGAAATTCAGCTCCATCGTCCACTACGCTCACGCCATTAACAAAGGCGAAGTCTCGCTCCCCACCGCGCTGGAAGACGTCCGCCAGCTGGACCCGCAAAAGGATTTCCAATTCGTAATCGCCACCGACCAAGCCGACGCCGCCAAAAAAGTTGCCCAAGTCTTCGACACCTTTATCCGCGGCGAGCTCTGCCTCGACCCCATCGCTGACGCCCAAACCTTGGCCCCCATGCACAAGGGCCTCGCCGGCGTGGGCAACCTCAACCAGACCCTGCAAGAAGCTCTCAACAAACGCACCCAGGTCATGTCTTTTGGCCAATTGAAGTACAAGGTCGGAGACAAGGTCATCCAAACCCGCAACAACTACGATAAGAACGTCTTCAACGGAGACATCGGCATCGTCACCGGACTCGACGGAGTCAACGGCTTGCTCGACGTAGACTTCGATGGAGTCGAAGCTACCTACGATCGCTCCGAAATGATCGACCTGCAGCTCGCCTATGCCGTAAGCATCCATAAATCCCAAGGCAGCGAATATCCCGTAGTGGTCATTCCACTACTCAAAGCCCACTTTATGATGCTGCAGCGTAATCTCATCTACACCGCCGTCACCCGCGGGAAGAAGAAGATCATTATCGTAGGCGAACCAGCAGCCTACGCCATGGCAGTACGCAACTCCGACGCCAAATCCCGCTGCACGCTGCTACAAGAGTTTCTCCGCTGAAACCTTCCCAAATCACCTCGATCTTGGCTGGGATTCGCTCCCCCACTCCCGAAAATCGAAGCAAAAGCAGTTCTTGCCCACCCACCCACGTTCCCCTAAACGCTCTTTCCAATGAAGATCGTTATCGTTGGAGCTGGCGAAGTCGGCACCCATTTGAGCGAAACCTTGAGCATCGCCGACCACGACGTTACCGTGATCGAACGCGACGACGCGCTCGCCAATACGCTCTCCGAGACGGTCGACGTGCGCGTGGTAAAAGGCAACGGAGCCTCGGCCGGCACCCTCCTTAAGGCGGGCGCCAACAGGTGCGACTTCTTCTTGGCAATGACTAGTAGCGACGAGACCAATCTCGTCTCAGCCTCGCTCGCGAAAGCACTTGGGGCCACCAAGACCTTCGCCCGAGCACACGATACGACCTACCGCGACAACTCTCTCATAAACCACCAGCGACACTTCGGCATCGACCACCTAGTAAATCCGGAAGCCCTTGCTGCCGTGGAACTTGCAAAACGTATCCGTAATCCTGGACGCGTCGCCGTAGAGGACTTCGGTCGCGGCCAAATCGAAGTGAAGTCTATCGAAATCCAGCCCGGAGCTAAAGTCTGCAATACTCCACTTAAGGACATGCGACTCCCTGGCAACATCCGCATAGGGCTCATTCAGCGCGGAGACAGCAACCTCGTCGCAAACGCCAATACAACTCTCGCCGTAGGCGACCAAGTGACCGTTTTCGGTCATCCGGATTCCCTTTTCGAAACCAAGGCCCTTTTCGACCCGTCCTCCAAAGGTTCGGCAAAAATCACCGTCACCATCCTGAGTGGATCCGAGATCGCCATCTCGCTCGCCCGCCTCCTCTCGAACCCTCGCTTCAAGATACGCATCATCGAAAAGGATCTCAAGCTTTGCCAAACGCTCGCCGAGCGGCTCCCGAGCGTCACCATGATCCACGGCGACGGCACTTTGCTTCGCGTGCTAGAGGAAGAGGAGATCGGCCATTCGGACTTTTTCGTGGCCTGTCGCAAGGACGACGAGGACAATATCATGACCTGCCTGCAGGCCTTCAAACTCGGAGCCAAGCACACCATGCTGGCCATCAATCGCGCCGACTACATCGAAATCCTCGAGAAGCTGAATACCAATCTCGGCGTCGAGCTAGCGGTTTCCCCTCGTATCGCCGCAACCAACGAAGTCCTCCGCTACATCGGCAAGAAGCCCTTCATCGAGCTCGAGGACCAAGTCCGCCAAGAAGTCGACAACAACGTCATCATCGAGCTCGATATCGCCGAAAAGTCCGACGTCGCCAACAAGCGAATACGCGACATTAAATGGCCGGGCGAATGCGTCATCGTCGGACACGAGCATAACTACATGCCCAAGACCCCGACGGGGGACGACATTCTGCAGGCCGGCGATTCCATCATCGCCATCATTTGCAAGAGCCGCATCAAAGAACTTCTTAAGCTCACCAAGTAACGCTTTGCACAACCGAGCCCTGCACCCACCCTATCTCGCTCAGTGAACTTTCCTCTCGTATCGAAACTGCTTGGCGTCGTGATGATGATCCTGGCGATCGCCTTCACTATTTGCCTCGGCACCGCCTACCTACTCGATACTCCCAAGGAGTTAGAACATACTCAAAAAGCGTTCATCTCTTCTCTGGGAATATCGCTTTTCGCGGCTGCCCTATTTTTTTGGGTAGGTCGCCAACACACCAAAAAGTTTTTCCGCAAAGAAGCACTTTGCACCATCGGGCTGGCATGGTTGCTCGCAAGCCTGATCGGATCGATTCCATACGGCATGGTCCTTCCGGAGAGCACCTTAGCGGACGCTATCTTTGAAAGCGCTTCTGGACTCACGACCACCGGAGCCTCCGTCTATGATAACCTAGAGGGATTCGCTCCGAGCCTGATGTTCTGGCGTTGCCTTAGCCAATGGATCGGAGGCATGGGCGTCGTCGTATTCTTCGTCGCCGTTCTCGGGTTCATCGGAGTAGGAGCTAAGATGCTCTACGCGAACGAGGCCTCCGGTTCCGTTACGGAGTTCGAGGAAAGTCGCATACAGTCCACAGTGGCAAAGTTGGTTTGGGTCTATTTGGGGCTATCGACTGCCTGCTGCCTCTCATACTGGGGCGCTGACATGTCGTGGTTCGACGCCATCTGCCACACCTTCACCACTGTTTCGACTGCCGGTTTTAGCACTCGGTCCGCGAGTTTCGCCGCCTTTTCAAGCCCTGCCGTCGAGTGGATATCGATAATCTTTATGGCCCTCGCCGGATTGAACTTCATCCTAATCCTTCGTCTCTGCACGGGCCGTTTCCGCGTTGTGTTAAGAAATACAGAATTCGCTGCCTACCTCACGATCCTCGTCATTGCCAGTATATTAGTCAGCGTCTTCCTCCGCTTCGACGGGACGGGCTGGTCCACCGAGCACGCCATCCGTGCTGGCACCTTCCAAGTGGTATCCATCATGACAACTACTGGGTTCGCCACAGAGGACTTCACCAAGTGGACTTCACTTCCCCAAATGATGTTGCTCTTCCTCATGCTCGTAGGCGGTTGCACAGGCTCGACCGCTGGGGGCATCAAAATTTCCAGGCTAGTGATCGCCTTACGACAATCAATCGTCAGCGTCGAACGCTCGTTCCGCACCCGTGTCGTGCGCCAGATCCGGGTGAACGGAAATACGCTTAGCCCGCAGGCAGTAAGCGAGGTTAACTCCTACCTAGTGCTTATCGCCAGCGTCATATGCGGCTCCATCCTCCTCGTATCGATTTTCGAAACGTCCCATAAAGTGGATACGAACCTCAGTATCGTATTCGCCTGCCTCTTCAATGTCGGACCGGGCATCGCAGAAGTAGGCCCCACTGAAAACTTCGGATTTCTGCATTACCATACGAAGCTCTTTCTCTCACTCCTTATGATTATGGGGCGACTGGAACTCTACGCCGTCATCGCGCTTTTCGCTCCTTCCCTATGGAAACGTTTCTCCTAGATGTCCGACGAACCTAAAAATCGCTTCTCCGATCGCGTCGAAACCTATCAAAAATACCGGCCCAGCTATCCAGCTTCGTTGCTGGAAACCCTCATTCAAAAGGCAGGACTGACCTCTCGATCCCAACTTGTAGATCTCGGCTCCGGTACCGGAATATTCACCAAACTACTACTCGAGCAAGGACTTCAAGTCACCGCCGTGGAGCCGAACGCTCCCATGCGGGAAGCTGCGGAAACCACGCTCCGCTCCTTCCCTTCTTATCGATCTATCGACGCGCCAGCTGAATCGACTGGGCTCCCTGACGCCAGCTTCGATCTCGCAGTCGCCGCCCAAGCTTTCCACTGGTTCGAACGCGAGCCCTGCAAGATAGAGATTACCCGAATACTGCGACCGGGCGGCCGGGTCGCGCTCGTCTGGAACGAACGACTCACTTACGGAAGCGTCTTCCTGTCAGAGTATGACGCACTGCTTCGAGATCTCGCTACCGACTATAATCGCGTCAACCATACGAACATCAGCGCTGAATTGATAAGCGAGTTTTTCTCTCCAAATCCGGTGACAACCTACAGTTTCGAAAACGCGCAAGTCTTTGATTGGCGGGGACTGCGCGGACGCTGCGAATCCTCTTCCTACGTCCCCGCTTCGGGACATCCCCAGCATCAAGCATTCTTTCGCGAACTAAAGTCGCTATTCGACCGTCACCAAGCTGGCGGCACAGTCCGTTTCGAATATCAAACGAAGCTTTACCTCGGAGCATTTCGCTAGAGGTTTAGATCATTCCGTTTTCACCTCGGCTAGCCTCACGAAAAAACGCGTCCCCGTGAAGGAACGCGTTTGGAATTCTTGGCGATTGTAACCGTGGTGAACTACTCTTCCCCGTCGTCACCAATCGCTTCGACCGGGCACCCTTCGAGAGCCTCCATACAGAGATCGATACCATCTTGGTCCGTAGGCTGCTTATGCACGAAAGAGTAGGCTTCGTCGTCGTTACGAGTGAAAAAGTCTGGGGCGGTTTCACGGCAGAGATCACAGTCTATGCACTGCTCATCTACGTAAAACTTACCGGCTGCGTTGTCTGACCACTTATCGGATTTGTCTGCCATATCAGCGTTTAAACCTAATATTCACCCGCCCTGTCAAGATGCGAGCGCTAGCGATCCAGCCAGCTGAGCACTCCTTTTACCGTACGCTCAACCGCGCCTTTACAACTCGCGTGCCAAGCCTTCCCGCCCTCTCCCATTTTCCCGCGTTTAGCCGGGTCCTGACTCAAATCCAAGATTGTAGCGATCGCCTCCGCTTCGTCGCTCACTTCCCGCGCTGCCCCATACTGCAAAAGCCCTTCGCGGATGCTCCTGAAATTCGACATGCCACTTCCAAAAACCATAGCCTTTCCCAACACTCCGCACTCGACCGGAGTCTGACCTTCGGTGTGCGGCGGCAGCGACTTGCCTATAAATGCGAGGTCGGCCAGTTGCGTCAGGGCTCGCAACTCGCCGTGCGTATCGGCAATCAAGATATCCAGCTCCCTTTCCGGTAATCCTCGGCTCTTGAAGTGAAACGCTAAATCGCTGGCACGTTCACGCAGCATCGCCTCGATCTCGTGGCGACGCTCGGCATGTCGTGGCACGATCATGAGACGCGCTCGGTCGTCATGTTCGCGAACCGCTCGAAACGCGTCGATCAACATCTCTTCTTCGCCCGGCCATGTCGAAGACCCTAACAGCAAGAAGCCATCGCTGATTCCCATCTCCGCCCTCATCGAGGAGCAGGTGACCGGATCGAGTACTGGTTCGATGGCTACATCTACTTTAATATTGCCCGTCGTCACGACACGCTCCGATGGAGCCCCCAATGCGACGTAGCGATCCCGATCGAGTTCCGAGCAGGCGTAGACCTGAGCCGTATTCAAGAGTACAGTACGGAAAAACCCTCGCAACTTCATCGCTCGTTTGAAGGAACGATCAGAAAGACGGCCGTTCACCAACAGGAAAGGAATGCCTCGTTTGACAGCCTGATGCGTATGTTCAGGCCATAACTCCGTCTCCGCGCAGATCGCGATATCGGGCTCTATCCTGTCCCAAACGCGTGAGCTGAAAGGATAAAAATCAATCGGAAAGTAAGAGATGCCCACTGCTAATTCGCTGTACTTCTCCAATGCTAGGGCGTAACCCGTACTCGTCGTAACTGTAAGGTAAATCTCGATACGCTCATCAGATGCGAGCGCCTTGAGTAATGGCTCGATCGCCAACATCTCTCCCAAGCTCACTGCTTGGATCCAGATACGCCTCGCTCCAGCTCGCTTTACTGGAATATCCATGCCGCGCCCGAAACGCGTCCCGAAACGCTTGCGATATCCGCCACGCTTACGGATATGCACGAGGTAACCCGGCAATGTCAGCATCCAAAGAGGAAGAAAAAGGATTCTATAGATCCAAATAAACACCCGCCCTCAAAACCAACTCTCCTCCATCAACGCAAGCCTCCAACCTTCCCGCTCCCAATCCCTCTTCACGCTTTGCTCTTCGCGCCCCAGCGACTCCCGAAGCCCTCATTGACAAGCCACCCCTCGAACCTATTCTCCGCCTTTCAATTCAAGATGGATCACCTTCACGCATACTGGAGAATGGAATACGTGAAGCAGGTAACGACACCTGCTCAACGGCGTCCTTTCGTCGACTTGCCAAACATGGTTGACGACCGGGAAACCCTGATTCTCTCCCGCGAGAAACACAGTTTCATCCTCATGAACCGCTATCCCTACAACGCCGGGCACTTGCTCATCCTTCCTTACCAGGAAGTCCCTGACTTAGAGGACCTTAGCGACGAGGAGCTACTCTGTTTCACCAAAACGACCCTGAAAGCAAAGAACCTCCTCGCCAAAGCGCTGCAACCAAACGGATTCAACATCGGCATCAACCTCGGTGAGGCAGCCGGTGCCGGCGTCCCCAAGCACCTGCACCAACACGTCGTCCCTCGCTGGAACGGCGACACCAACTTCATGCCGGTCCTCGGGTCAACCCGTGTCCTCCCTCAATCGCTCGAAGCTATGTGGGACCACCTAAAAGAAGTTCTGAAGAACGAGTTTTAGAGAGTGAATCTAGCGACTGCCGCTTGCTAAAAGTTCACCACTCACTACTCACCACTTCCCAATGCCGTCCCGCAAGATTCACTTTCAAAGCCCGCGACAACTGAGCGAGCTCTACTGCAGCGATGAGGAAAACCTCGAACTGTTGGAAACCACCTTCCAAGCTACCGTCGTTTCGCGCGACAACTGGATTCAGGTAGATGCAGAATCGGAGGATGCGATAACGGCCATAGCAGACGTCTTTGAACTTCTCCTCGAAGGCCGCGAACAGGGGCTCACCGTTAAGAACGCAGATTTCCTAAAGACAGTCACGGGCGTCCGCGAAGGCCGACAAGATGAGCTTCGCTCGCTTTTCGAGCGAGGTACCGTCATTAAGACGAAACGTAAGAGTATCGTTCCCAAGACCTTAAGCCAAAAACAGTACCTCCGCTCTATCTTCGAAAACGACGTTGTCTTCGGCATAGGACCTGCAGGTACAGGTAAAACCTATCTCGCCATGGCTGCCGCTGTATCCATGCTCATCGAAGGCAAAGTCGAACGCATCATCCTCAGCCGTCCTGCAGTCGAGGCGGGCGAAACGCTCGGCTTTCTTCCCGGCGACCTGCAGGAGAAAATCCTTCCCTACCTCCGCCCGCTTTACGACGCCCTCAATGACATGCTCAGTCCTTCGGATATCGAAAAGCTCACCGAGCGAGGCATCATCGAAATCGCTCCTCTTGCTTACATGCGCGGCCGCACCCTGAGCAATTCTTTCGTAGTGCTAGACGAAGCTCAGAACACCACCTCCGAGCAAATGATGATGTTTCTCACCCGATTGGGCGAGGGCAGCCGCATGGTAATTACAGGAGACCTTACACAGGTCGATATTCCTAAGCATCGGACGTCGGGACTCCTCGAAGTTAAAAATATACTTAAAGACCTGAAAGGCATCAACTTCCACTTTTTCGAAGCGGGCGACGTCGTCCGGCACCACCTCGTACAAAAGATCATCCAAGCCTACGACCGCTACCGCGACACGCACCAATAAGGGTAAACCAAGCCCGAATTTGAATCATTTTACACACAAAGAGTCTTTCCACGTATGCCCGTCTCCGAGCAACTAAAGGTATGGTTTCAAAAGACATTTCCTAAGAAAAGGAAGCGTCGCACCGAGACACCATCCATCCTCCCTCGCTTCCTCGAGGAGAGCTCCCTTGTGGGCGGTCTTGTCTTCCTGACCACCGTGGCCCTGATCGTGGTAACAAGTTTCGTCGGCATCAAGCCGAGCGGCTTCCAAATCCTCCCGAATCAGGTCGCATCCATCCGCATCGTCGCCGCAGAGGCCTTTTCCTACAGTTCGCCCATTCTTACCGAACGCCGCCGCCAACAGCTACTAAAGGAGGCACCCCACGTTTATCGAATAACCATGGAGCCCTACCAAACATTCGAAAAGCATGTAAGAGAGTTGGTCAGAGCCGTCGGCGACTTCCGCGAAATTAAGGACGACCTCATCGTTGGTCAGGCTCAAAGCCGCATTGTCGCCCTTGCCAACGAATTCAATTCCAAAGGCAACTACCGCCTCACTCCTGAAAACCTGTCCCAGATCATCAATAGCACCGATCAGAAGACCTTGAGAAACCTGATCGATACGGGACTCGTCAGTATTGAGGAGAGCTTCAAGCTCGGCATCTACGACGAAAACGACCCGACCTTCAAATTCAGCTTGGGCGCTGTGGCCATCTTCCACATCGCCAACCAAGAAAACAAAATAGGGCAGAAACGCGTCGAATCCATCGAGGACGCCCTTCGCTCCGTGCGCATCAACCTTCGCGCCGCCAATGTCCAACCCCAAACTGCAGATGCCGTCATCCGCATTTTCCGCGACGCCCTCAAACCCAACCTCCGCAAGAGCGAAGCCGAAATGGAAATCCGGCGCCAAGAACTGCTCGCCTCCCTCAAGCCCGTCATTGTCAACGTCCAGGAAGGGGCCTCGATCATCGAGCCGGGGCAACCCGTAACCCAGGAGCAGCACGAGCAACTCCGCGAGTACCAACGCCATCTTGCCGACAAGAACGCAGGCACGGTAGACAATCAACTCATCGGCCGCATTCTTCTCGTACTGGCCATGGTTATCGCGGCGACCTTTTACATCCGCCTCGAACACCGTCGCACTTTCCAGTCAAACGGCCGACTCGCCCTGCTTTCCCTCGTGGTTTTCGTCAACCTGCTGCTAGTCCGCACCTGCTTCGAACTGGGCAATGTCGAAACGTTCCTGTATAACAACCAGCTCTCGGCCATCCTCCCATACATCACGCCTACCGTCCTAGCGCCGATGCTCGTGGCAATCCTCATCGGAACCGGACCAGGGCTCTTGATGGCCCTCATGATCAGCCTCTTCACAGCGGTCATGTTCGGTAACCGCCTCGACCTGCTGGTCATGTCTTTCCTGGCCTCCACCGTAGCCATCTACGTTTCTCGAAACCTCCGCAAACGCGGACGCGTGGTCACAGCCGGGTTCTTCGCCGGCTTGAGCGTCGCCACCTTTACCCTTCTCTTCAATTTCGTGGATGGGCTTCCTTGGTCGACCCTCATCTACCAAATGACGGGCGGACTAGCCACCGGACTCATCGAAGGCGTAGTCGTGGTCGGAGTGCTGCCAATCCTAGAAGGCCTCTTCAAACGTACCACAGACATCACCTTGCTCGAGCTATCGGACTACAACCACCCAATCTTGCGTCGCATGCAGCTGGAAGCGCCCGGCACCTGGCACCACTCGCTCATGGTGGCCAACCTCGCCGAAAACGCTTCTAACGCCATCGAGGCTAATGGCTTGCTCGCTCGTGTGGCTTGTATGTTCCACGACATCGGCAAGCTCGTTAAGCCCGAGTATTTCACCGAAAACCAGCTCGACGGCTACAACCCACACGACGAGAAGACCCCCTCATTCTCCGCTCTTGTCATCAAATCCCACGTCAAGGAAGGCGTCGACCTCGGCCTCACTTACAAGCTGCCACGCCCCATCATCGATGTTATCCGCCAGCATCACGGTACCAATCTGATTCGCTTCTTCTTCCACAAGGCCAAGCAACAAGCGGAGGACACATCGCACGTCCAAGAGTCCACCTATCGCTACGACGGACCCAAACCCCAGTTCAAGGAAAGCGCGGTCATCCTCCTAGCCGACTCCGTGGAAGCCGCTTCCCGCTCCCTCTCTAAAGTCACTCCGCAAAACGTAGAGGAACTCGTCGACCGGATCTTCGCCGCCAACATCGACGACGGACAGCTTAACGACTGCCCGATCACCATCGCCGAAGTCGCCAAGGTGCGCGAGTCATTCATCTTCACCCTGCTCAACTCACTCCACACGCGCATTGCGTATCCCGGGCAAAAAAGCGGTGAGAAAGCCCCCAAGAAATCCTCGACCAAGTCGGATGAGCGAAAAACAGAACGCACCAGCGCGAGTACAAGTAAATAGTCTTTGTCCAAACCTCGGATACGAAGAATCCGATATAGAACGCCTCATCCGAGTCCTTGACAAGGCCGGTGCATTCGACGCCCCGCTGGGAGAACTCTCCATCGCTTTCGTCGAGAAAGACTACATCGCCCAACTCCACGATCAGTTCATGGGGGACCCCTCCCCCACGGACGTGATAACCTTCCCTGCCGATCCCGATCTCGACCAAGCTGGCGAGATCATCGTCTGCCCGCAAGTCGCCAAAGAGTTCGCCAAAAGGGAAAAGCTGCATTTCACCGACGAGCTCTCGCTCTACCTCATCCACGGCTACTTGCACCTCTGCGGATTCGACGATATCGAGGACTCCGACCGAGCCCTCATGCGCAGAGCCGAGAAACAAGCCCTCGATATCGTTCGCAAAGCCAAAGCGATGCCGACCTTCACCCTATCATAATGCAGCGCGGCGCTTTAGCCGCGCGTACGTCGAGCTCGCCGTACCCCAGCAGTTCTCACTTCCCTCCGGCATCCTCAACCAACGGCGGTTCCACATCCCCTTCGACAAATGGCAGCTTCGTCACTCCATTGACAACGAACTGCACCGCGATAACCGCAAAGAGCAGCCCCATCACTCTGCGTAGGATTCTCAGCAAAATTGGATTCAGGAAATCCCCACCCTTAGCCGAAGCGCTCAGGATCAGGAAACACGCAAGATAAACCACCGCAATACTCACCACCAGCATTCCACTCTCCCAAACAGAGGAAGACTGACTCTCTAGTATAATCACCGTCGAGACTGAGCCAGGGCCACACAAAAGTGGTACAGCTAAAGGAGTCACCGCGATATCCTCTTTCTCCCGCGCGGCCTCCCGCTCACTTTCGTTCAAACGCTTCGGAGCATCGGGAGCCCTCACCATTTCGAAGCCGATCGAGAATAGGATAATCCCACCTGCTATCTGCAAAGCGGGCAAAGTGATTCCCAACAAACGAAAAACGAATTCCCCGGCCAATGCCGTAAGAATCAGCAAGCAGGTCCCGATGATGCAGGCCATTCGCGCCGCAGCCCTGCGCTCTAGCACCGTTTCACCCGGGGTGATCGCCAGAAAGGCAGGCACGGCCGAAAACGGATTCACAATCGTGAAGAGCGAGACCGTGGACAAAAGTAGGAATTCGATGGAGAATGCCATGCACTATCATCCTCACTCCACGTATCGGACAAAATCAACTAAGTTCTCCGAGCCAACCCAATTAGCTCCTCTGGCGCCACACCTTGGGCCCGCAGCTCTCGGAGCCCTAGAGCCCCCGCCCGCTTGGCAAGCCGTTTGCCTTCCGTATCCAGAATTAAAGGACAATGGTAAAACGCTGGTGCCATCTCCCCTAGAGCCCGGTATAGCAACAACTGCCTAGCCGTTGATGCCAGCAGATCCTCCCCCCTCACGACTTCGGTGATTCCTTGAGCAATATCGTCCGCAACCACCGCAAGTTCGTAGGATGGAAAGCCATCCTTCCGCCAAACAAGGAAATCGCCAAAATCTTGCCCCGCCACAAATCGCTGCTCTCCCAGTCTCCCATCAACGAAGCTGATCGCCTCTCCGTCGGGCACTCGAAAGCGCCAATTGATGGCTAAAGCCTCTGCTTCGTCTTCCATAGGCAAGCCACTTTCCCGGCACGTACCCGGGTAAATCGGCTCTTGCCCCTCCGCATGCGGAGCACGGATCGCCTCCGCCACATCCTTGCGGGAACAAGTGCACGGGTACACCACTCCCGCATCCCGCAAACGCTGCAACACCGCTCGAAAGCAACCCAAACGCTCGCTCTGCCGCCAAACGTCCACCTCCCAGCGCAACCCCACCCAAGCCAAGTCTTCTTCAAGCGCCTGCACAAACTCTTCTTTGCATCGAGCCTGATCCAAATCTTCGATACGGAGAAAGAGCAGCCCTCCAAATTCCACCGAGCGACGCTGCGCCTCCAAAAACGTGCACGCATGCCCCAAATGCATCAAGCCCGTCGGAGTCGGCGCGATCCGCCCAACGTATCCATCATTCTTCCTCATTGCCCTGATTTCACCTTCCCTGACCCGGAATCCAACAAATTCTGTCTTACCCTCAGCACTACAAGTGTAGTTCCATAAAACTTTTTCTTGCCTGAACTGTTTCGTCCATCTTTATTCGCTGAACTTAACTTTTTCAGACTGCTGATCAAACTTAAGACTATGAAGCTCACGGTAACCAATATTAATCCACGCCTCTCATCGGGGCACGAGCACTTCTAGGACTTAGCAGATCGGAAGGCTCGTCAAAAATTCGCGGGCCGCACACACAATTTCCCTCCCATCCCTTGGCCCGCCTAACGGCGGGCCTCTTTTTTGTCCGCGTTTGAAGCCGAACCGTAGCGTTCATCGTTCAAAACAACTCTTCCAACTCTTCGCGGACAATGACTTTAAAACTACACGACGACTCCGGCAAAACCTTGTCCGGACCCAAGCTCGTTTGGACCCTTATCTCCGGGTTCCGCAGCATGTACCTCTGGGCGGCCCTCGCCCTATTCGCATCCACTGCCTTCCAATTCGTCGTCCCCCTCATAGGAAGCGCCACCATCGATTATGTGCTGACAGACGAGTCAGACTACGAGGAGCCGCTCCTCAAGCTGGTCATGAAACTCATCGGCGGTGCCGAGCTCGTCACCGACAACCTTTGGGTACCTGCCGTCGCCATGCTCGTTTTCGCTGCTCTGGGTGGTCTCTTCAATTATTACCAGAAGCTCGCCGCCGCCAAGGCCTCCGACGGTATCTGCAAGCGCCTCAAGGACCAGCTCTACAACCACATCCAGCGCATGAGCAACCGGCACTTGGACCAGACCCAAACTGGCGACCTCGTACAACGCTGCACCTCCGACGTGGAGACAACCCGCATTTTCCTCGCCGCCCATATCGTGGAAATCGGACGCGGGCTCATCCTCATCGTCACCGTCCTTCCTATCATGCTGTCCATGCACGTCGGCCTCACCATCGCGTCCATGGCCCTGATTCCGGTCATCATCCTCTACAGCTATCTCTATATTAAGAAGGTCAAACACCTCTTCACCGAGGTCGATGAAGCCGAAGGTCGTCTCACCTCGGTCGTGCAAGAAAACATCACCGGCATTCGCGTGGTGCGAGCTTTCGGGCGCCACGATTTTGAGATCGAAAAGTTCGAAAAACCCAATTCCGAGTATCGAGATTCCAGCATCAAGCTCATCAATATAATGGCTTGGTTTTGGTCCGTGGCGGACATCGCCAGCCTCACCCAAATCGGAATCGCCCTCATTGCTAGCACTTACCTCGCTCTGCAAGGCACCGTATCCATAGGCACCATTTTCGCCTTCCTTGCCCTACTCAACATGGTTCTCTGGCCCGTACGCATGATCGGCCGCATCCTCACCGACTTCGGAAAAACTGCCGTCGCTCTGCAACGCATCAACGAAATCCTCAGCGAGCCTTTCGAAACGGAAGGCGACGAGATCAAGCTCGCTCCCGAAGAACCGGTATCAGGCCGTATCGAATTCAAGAACGTCTCCTTCGCTCACGACAAGTCAGACCCCACCGTTGAAGGAATAAATCTATGCGTCGAGCCCGGCGAAACCCTCGCTATTCTCGGCCCGTCCGGCTCGGGCAAAACAACGCTCATGCACCTGCTGCTCCGTTTCTACGATTGTAACAGCGGCGAAGTAAAACTCGACGGCATGGACATCAAGGAACTCGACAGAGCATTTCTGCGAGCCCAGTTCGGCGTCGTCCTGCAAGAGCCCTTCCTATACTCCCGCAGCATCCGCAGCAACATTCAGTTTGGAGTCAACGACGCTCAACAAGCCGATATCGAAAAAGCCGCCAACATGGCGTGTATTCACGATACCATACGCGGGTTCTCAGATGGCTACGATACAGAGATTGGTGAAAAGGGAATCACCCTCTCCGGTGGACAACGCCAGCGAGTCGCCATTTCCCGCGCCCTCTTGCGTAATCCGCCTATCCTGCTGCTCGACGATGCCCTCAGCGCCGTTGATAACGAAACCGAGTCCTCGATCATCGGAGCGCTCCAAAAGAGGCACGGCAAGCAAACCACCATCGTTATCGCGCACCGACTTTCCACTCTCGCCCACGCCGACAAGATCGTCGTTCTCGAAAACGGAAAGATTACCCAATCCGGCACGCACGATAGCCTGACTCATGAGGACGGCCTCTACCGTCGTCTCTGGACCATCCAAACCCAACTCGAAGCCAACCTAGCCGCCGAAACCAATAGGTAGAAGCGACCTTCATCGCGATCCCTAGGAACCCAACACCCAATCAAATGACCCAACCCAACGAAGCAGAGGAGATCAGTACCAAAATCGATCTCGATCTCTGGAAGCGTATCTTTCGCTTCGCACTCAACCACAAGCGACTGCTCATTCCGCTTACGGTCAGCGCCCTTATCCTCAGCCTCATCGATGCCGCATTTCCCATCGTCACTATGAAGGCAATCGACCTGGTGCAAAGCGGAGGACAAACCGAAGACCTGATACCCATCGCCCTTAGCTACCTTGGACTGGCGACTACCTTGGCCATCCTCGTCTACGTCTTCATTCGATGTGCTGGAAGCATCTCGCACCATATCGCCTTCGATATCAAACGCGATTGCTTCAAGAGACTGCAGGAACTCGAATTCTCCTTTTACGACAAACAACCCACCGGCTGGCTCATCTCTCGCTTGACCGCCGACTGCGACCGCCTCTCCCGCATCCTAGCCTGGGGGTTTCTCGACGTCATGTGGGGCAGCTTTTTCGTGACCGCCATGTCCGTCACCATGCTCATCCTGCATTGGAAACTCGCCCTCATCGTACTCGCCACCTTACCCCCATTGATCGTCATCAGCATCTACTTCCAAAAGAAGATGCTCGTCGCATCACGCCAGATCCGAAAACACAACGCTCGCATAACCGCTTCTTACAACGAAGGCATCGCGGGGGTGAAAACCACCAAAACGCTCGGTCGCGAAACGGAAAACCTCAACGAATTTGAAGCCATGTCCACCGACATGTACTCCGCTTCCGTTCGCCGCGCCTTCTTCAGCGCGATCTATCTACCGCTCGTCATGTTGATTGGCAGCCTCGGCTCCGGACTCGCACTCTGGTATGGTGGACTCAATGTGCTTAGCGAGAGCATCACCCTCGGCATCCTCGTAGCATTTATTAGCTATGCAGGTAACTTTTTCCAACCCATCAACCAAGTCGCTCAAATCTTGGCCGAAATTCAAGGTGCCCAAGCCGCCGGCGAGCGGGTTATGGGCCTCCTCGCCACCGAGCCAAAAATCAAAGACTCCGACGAAGTCCTGCAAAAGATGTCAGGTAGGAGCGACCTTGATCGCGATCCTCACCTCGCCCCAGACGGTCACTCCAACCACATCGACGAAATCCAATTCTCCGACGTCTCCTTCTCCTACAATGACAAGGAGCCAGTCCTCAAACGCTTTAACCTCACGGCAAAGCGCGGCCAAACCATCGCTCTCGTCGGCCCTTCCGGCGGCGGCAAGAGCACCATCGTCAGCCTTGTATCCAGATTCTACGAACCTGTCGAAGGCGAGATTCGTTTCAACGGGATCGACTACCGCCAGCGGAGCCTCGACTGGCTGCAAGCGCAGCTCGGAATCGTCCTACAAACGCCCCATCTTTTTAACGGAAGTGTCATCGAAAACATCCGCTACGGCCGCCTTGAAGCTACCGGCGAAGAAATCCGTGAAGCCGCCACCCTCGTAAACGCCCACGACTTCATCACGAAGTTGGAGAATGGATACGACACCGTTATCGGCGAAGGCGGAGCCCGGCTTTCAACCGGCGAGCGTCAACTCATCTCCTTCGCACGCGCCCTGCTGGCAAATCCGCAGATATTCGTCATGGACGAGGCGACCTCGTCGATCGATACCGAAACCGAAAAGCTCATCCAAGACGGCATGCAACGCGTCTTCGACGGACGCATCAGCTTCGTCATCGCTCACCGCCTCTCGACGATCCGCTCGGCAGATAAAATTCTGGTTATCCAAAAAGGCGAAATCGAAGAGCAAGGCACCCACGAAGAGCTGCTCGCCAAACGTGGTCACTACTACGAGCTCTACGTCAACCAGTTCCGACGAGAAGGCGAAGAACAGGCTTTGGAAGCTGGGTAGCAAAAGCCGTAGGGCTGTCGCTTGCGACACGCCGCAGAACCAGAGTCTTTCATCCTGCAACGCGGCGTGGCGCGAGCGCCAGCCCTACAAAAGAAGGGGCGCTTGGACGACCCACATCCAAGAACCCCAATATCGCATTAACGACCTAAACAAATTCTTTTAGAAAGTCAGACCGAGCTGACCAAAGGCGACCTCGCGTTCTTCCAACAACTCCTTGTTGGAAGCCGCTATCTTTTCCTTCGCGTATTCAGAAAGCTTTACACCTTCCGTAACACGCCATTGTCCCGCTCCATCCACACGGATTGGTAGCGAAGTGATAATCCCTGCAGGTGTACCATACTCTCCATTCGAAATTACGCATACGCTGTGAATTTCGCCATGGCTGGGATTAGAGAGATCGCGCACCGTATCCACTACCGCGTTGGCAGCTGAGGCAGCGGAAGAAGCTCCACGCGCATCGATAATCGCCTTACCGCGTTGACCCACAACGGGTACGAACGTTTCACGCAACCACGCTTGGTCTTGGATAACGTCTGTTACCTTCTGACGACCGATTTTTGCATTTTCAAAATCTGGATACATTGAAGGGCTGTGATTGCCCCACACACAGAGCTGGGAGATTTCTTTAACAGGAACGCCTGCCCTTTGAGCCAGCTGCGTCTTAGCACGATTCTCGTCGAGACGAGTCATCGCGAAGAACTGCTCGTTTGGAATATCCGGAGCGCTCTTCATAGCGATCAGAGCGTTCGTATTACAAGGGTTCCCAACGACCAAAACGCGAACGCTTGGTTTTGCATTATCGTTGATGGCCTTGCCCTGCCCCACAAACACCTTACCGTTGATTCCTAACAAATCAGCACGCTCCATGCCCGCCTTGCGAGGAACTGAGCCTACTAGTAAAGCCCAATCGACATCTTTGAAGCCTACACTGAGATCATCGGTTTGTACGATCTCCGTGACAAGCGGGAAGGCGCAATCGTCAAGTTCCATCGCGACTCCGGCGAGCGCCTTCATACCGGGCTCAATTTCGATGAGATTTAAGGCGACCGGCTGGTCCGGACCAAACATCGATCCCGAAGCGATTCGGAATAGCAATGCGTATCCAATATTCCCTGCTGCTCCCGTTACTGCGACACGGATCGGTTCTTTCTTAGTAGAGAATGTAATCATAGTTTCAATACTCACTGATTCTAAGGTGGAGCGGCTCCTTAGAAGCCGCCTATTATTACTTAGCTAGCTGACTTTGGATCTCCGCAGTGATCGCTTTCACGAGCTCCTCAGCATCGTTGATGCTCGCGCTCGATCCGGAATTTCCGTTGCAGCCACAAGCGACTTCACAAGCTCCACCCTCGCGGTCAGTGAAAAATCCGGGACGGAAATCAGAGTTGTCACAAAGCTCGCACTCCTTCCAACCCTCGCGCTTGTCGTCCATACCGAGTGACTTACGGAGTTCGATAAGCGTCTTGGCCTCAGACGCCTTGATCGGATCGAGCTTCTTACCGAGCATCGAAGCTACCCAGACGGTCTTACAATACGACTCTGTGTTCTCCATCTTCCAGTAAGCGTCTTCGATGTCTTTGCCCCATGTGATCACACCGTGGTTGATCATGAGAACGGACATGTGGTCGATCGCCGCAGTCCCAACTTCTTCAGCATTCTCCGGCGAACCGGGCGTGCGGTACTCGGCGACTCCGATTTGTCCTAGGAAGACTTCCGCTTCCGGAATCAAGCATGTTGGCGGCTGAACCTTCGCCACAGCGTAAGCTGTCGCGTGCGGCGGGTGCGCGTGGCAGCAAGCTTTCGCCTTTGGCTGGCGTTTCATGATGGCCAAGTGAGTCATAGCTTCGCTCGTACGCTTAAGGCGGCCCGCGATCTGGTTTCCGTCGAGATCGATCAAGGCCATGTCGTCCGCTTTCATGAATCCCTTACAGATCAAGGTCGGGGTACAAAGAGCGAGGTTATCACCCACGCGAACCGTCAAGTTACCACCATTGCCATCGGTGTACTCGCGATCCCACATTCGTTTGCCCATAAGAGCCATGTTTTCACGGACTCTCGTGATCTCCGGGGAAAAATAGAATGCTCGAATCTCGTCGCGAGACTTAGGATCCTTTCCGGGCGTCCAAGTGTATTCGTGGTTTGGAACGATTGGAGCTCCAAAAAGTTCATTATCGCTCATCGTCACGTTGCCCGCTGGAGCGATAGAGGGCGCCCCCTTGGAGAAGGATGACCTTGACACTGAGCTGCTGCCTGCCTGCTTGAGGCGATCCTTAGCGGAAGGGGTGAGAATTGTTCCCGCTGGGATTGCGTCAGCACCTTTGCCCTGCTTCAAGAGGGCCTCGATGTCGCTTTCGGTGAGTACTTTTTTCATGACAGATTTGTGTGAAATGTTTGCTTGTTTTAAATTAAGATTTCGTACCGAATAAATTGATACGATCGACGATCATCGCACAGTAAGCGTCTACTGGCGTGCCTCGAGGAAGTGGGAGCATCGCTTCACCCCCTTCTGTAAATCCTACGACATCTCCCAGACCGGCACCGAGCTTATCGTAAACGACGAGTGCTGGGTCAGTGGAAGACTCATTGCTTCCCGTATCCTTAAACTGGGCACGACTCAATGGCTTAACCATAAGCCAACGAGCCCCCGTCAAGGATTCCAAGGTTTGTCCGAGCACGACGCGTCCGATTACCTTGCCGAATCTCATGCGCCTCGCCCTTCCAGTTGATCGACGATCCCCATCACGACATTGCGCAGAGGGGCTTGGGGATTCTTTGCATAGACCTGGACCGCATCGCCATCCGAGTTGATTAAAACCGTGTCGCCGTCACCAGCTCCGATCCAGTCAGCCGTACCGATGATCCGCCCAGTACCAAGGCCTTGGTTGTCCAAGACTTCGCACAGGAGCATACGAATGCCATCCAAACCAGGGTGACATGCCGCAGAGGTTACGTTTCCGACTATTTTGCCAAGGATCACCGGATGATGTTGAGGCTGTCGACCATCACGCAGCGACGCTTGCGCGTGAAGGTTTGCGTAGTGACGATCCCTTCGCCAGTTGTGGTGGCGACTGAGAAGTTCGCGTATCCATGGCCGCCCATTCCCAGACCAGCGATGCTCGCTCCGTTCTTCACGAACAAGGTACAGTCCATCTTCTGGCCCATCTTGGTAAGGTTGTCCAAGTTCTTGGAGTGCATGATCGCGGAGTGGCGATATCCGTGTTCAGATCGGTAAGCGAGCTCGATGGCTTCATCTACGTTCTTGGCACGCACTACAGGAATCACTGGCATCATCTGCTCTTCTTCGACGAATGGGCAATCGCCTGGGCAGTCGCCGAAAAGAACTTCAGTGCCAGCGGGAGCGCTAGTACCAGCCACTTGAGCCAGCTTAGTTGCGTCCGCTCCCACGTAGTCTCGATTGAGAACTGGATGCGAGCAACCGCCCCCGTCTTCCTTGTAAGTGAAGACTTCACTCGCAAGACGCTTCATGTTTTCACGTGGCAAGAAGTGAGCTCCCGCACGCTTGAAGGCTTCCATGAATTGAGTGTGGACCGAGTCCACTACGAAAACCTGCTTTTCTCCAATACAGAGGAGATTGTTGTCGAAACCACCACCGAGGATAATTGAGCGTGCCGCTCGATCGAGATCTGCAGTTTCATCTACTACGACTGGCGGGTTGCCAGGACCCGCGCAAATTGCCCGCTTCCCGCTCTGCATCGCCGCGTTAACGACGGCTGGACCGCCGGTAACACACATCAGGTCGACGTAGGAAGATTTGCACAGATCGTTGAACGATTCGATCGACGGTTTTTCAATAATCGTCACCAAGTTCTCGATACCTGTCTTATTATAAATCGCTTGGTTGTAGAAAGCGATAGCGTCGGCTGCACAACCGGCTCCACCCGGGTGAGCGTTGAAGACAACTCCATTGCCCGCTGCCACCATGCTGACGATGTTGCCAGAGATCGTGGGAATAGAGTGGGTTACAGGGGTGATGGCCGCTACGACTCCAAAAGGAGCGTACTCTTCCATCATGATGCCGTGGTCGCCGCTGAGACTGTACGGATTAAGCCACTCAATACCAGGTATGTCCTTGATACCAGTCAACTTCGCGATCTTATGGTCGAGGCGACCGATCTTGGTTTCAGCGAACTCGAGTTTGCCCCACTCCTCTGCCTTTTCGGTACAGATGCTCTTGACGAGATTGACGATCTCGACGCGAGTGGCGATGCCCTTGGAACGAAGCTGCTCCTGGCCCTTGCGAGCCGCTTTGGCAGCCTCTTCCGCAGTACCGAAAACACCCATCCGCTTGGATGGACGCGATACGACCGCTGGGGCCGCCGCACTGCCACCGCCATTTTCTTGCTTAATCTTGGCGAGCACTTCGCTCACCACTGCTGAAATAATCTGCTGATTCATTACTTACTTCCGCTTTGATAGGTTGTTTCTCCCAGCACGCTTACCGAATCCACGATGCCTACGATCGAAGCATCTACGGGTACTGACTTCAGGCCCTCAACTTGCCTGGCAGAGCTGCCCTGTACGAAAAGGACTACCTCTCCGGTACCAACCCCAAGCGTATCTATCGCGACAATCGTGTTACTCCCCTCGAGGAATTTCTTTGGATTATCGGGATCCGCGAGCAAGGGGCGGAGCATCGCCAACCGGCGACCGCGAAGAGATTCCTCTTTATTGGTCGCTACGACTTGGCCTATTACCTTGGCAACAAACATGGCCTGTAGTCCCTATTTGGAGACGCGAGTTTTCGCTGCAGCTGACTGAGGCAGAACGGCCGCGAGGCTATCGCTTGGACGTGCGATGACGTGAGCGCTCAAGACCTCACCAACTGCTTGAGCCGCTTCGACACCTGACTCGATGGCTGCCTTTACAGCTGCGACGTTTCCTTCAACAGTCACGCTCACCATAGCGCTGCCTACGTTCTTAAGCGGGCCTGTGATCTGTACGTCGGCGGACTTGAGCATCGCGTCGGTTCCAGTGATGAGAGCGGTGAGACCTTTGGTTTCGAGAATTCCGATTGCCTGTTTCATAATAATAATTGCTTTGTTTTTAGAATTTTTTGTGAGGATTGATCACTTTTTGTGAGATAGAAAACGACTGGTCTCGCGAGCGATCACGAGTTCTTCGTTGGCAAGGATCACGTAGATTTTGATCCGGCTGTTCGCGGCGCTGATGCAAGTTTCCTCGCCCCGCGTGACCGCATTTTTATCGAGGTCAAGCTCAAGACCGAGATCTTCTAGCCCTTGGCAAACCCGTTCCCGGACCCGTGTATCGTTTTCGCCGATACCGGCGGTAAATACGAGAGCATCGAGACCTCCGAGCTGCAGCATGTAGGATCCGACGTATTGACGTATCCCATACACAAGCGAATCGATGGCGAGCGCGGCATCCTCGTCACCTGCATCCACGGCTGCCCATATATCGCGGACATCGTTGCTCTTGCCAGAGAGACCCAGAAGACCGGATTCCTTAGTGAGCTGACGCTCGACTTCCTCGATGCTGAGACCGAGTTTTTTCATGACGTACGTCACGGCCATGGAGTCGAGATCACCGACGCGATTATTCTGCGGAAGGCCGCTTTGCGGACTGAGACCCATGCTGGTATCGATCGCGACACCGTTGCGAATTCCCGTAACAGAACTGCTTCCGCCGAGATGGCAAGAAACGACGCGCAAGGGCTTTCCTTCGAGATCGGCATGATCTTTCTGGTAAAGAGAACGTACCCGTTCCGCAACATCATCGCGACCAAGAAGTTCAGCCGACCGTTCCGCAACGAACTTGTGGCTTGCGCCGTGGAAACCGTTTCGTCGGACCCCTGCGTCGTACCAAGCCTTAGGCACCGCGTAGCGGCGACTTGGCTCGGAAGCCCACTGGTAGAACGCGGTTTCGTAGAGAGCGACTAGCTGTGCGTTTGGCAACTCCTTCGAAAACTGCTCGATGCCGTTTGCGTAAGCCGGATTGTGAGCCGGAGCCAGTTCCGCGGAGGCGCGAAGATCGGAAATCACCGATTCGTCTGCTGCAACGCAACCCGTCTTTTCAAAGCCGAGAACCGTCTTGAAGCCAACAGCATCGATCGAATCTACGGAATCGATATGACCGGCCTTCTTCATAGAAGAAATAGCATCGCGAATGGTTTCGCCGTAATCGCTCACGCGTTCGTAGCCTCCACGGGCAACGAGCGTCAGCGCCGAGTCATAGCCCTCGTACAAAGAGTACTTAAACGAAGTTGAACCTAAGTTGGCTACCAGAATCTTCACGCAGAATACGTTGGGAGAAATTCGTATCTATCGATTGGGTACGTTACCCGATGAAGCTGCCGAGCTTTCCGAGGTCGTCGTGCGGACGTGCGATCACTTGTACCGCAACGACTTCGCCAACGCGAGAAGCTGCTTCTGTGCCCGCATCAACAGCAGCCTTGATAGAGGCGACATCGCCTGTGAAAATAGCGCATACGAGACCGCTGCCTACCTTTTCCCAGCCGGTCATCTTGACATCGGCAGACTTGAGAGCTGCGTCGCTCGCTTCGATAAGAGCGACGAGGCCCTTCGTTTCGATCATTCCTAGTGCTTGTGAAGCCATGTGTATTTTTCTCTTTTAGAATGTTATAGTAAAATCACTCCTGTCCCTAAGACTAGAAGCCGAACTGCTTAAGCAGATCGTTGTGCGGACGCGCGATGATGTTGGAGCTGACGAGCTCGCCGACCCGATTGGCCGCCTCCGCGCCCGCCTCTACAGCAGCCTTAACACTGCCGACATCGCCCTTGACGATGACAGTAAGGAAACCGCCGCCGATCTGGACCAGCTTAACGATTTCTACGCCAGCTGCCTTGCTCATTGCGTCGCTTGCTTCGACGCTGCCGACGAAGCCCTTGGTTTCGATTGTTCCGATTGATTCACTCATGACTTATATGGGTTAATTTTTGTACTTAAAATTTGGTTACGTTTACTTAATCTTTTTAAGCTCGCAGATTGAGTTTTGGTCGAGGCCGCAAGCATTGCCTTCGTCTGTATCGAGATGCACCTCGAGCTTGAAGTCTGGATTTACGCGAACGAACACCTTGTCGAACGTAAGCCCGCACTCGCCGTGCACCTTAAGCTGCATGAAATCCCTGTCTTTCACGCCATAGTGGGCGGCATCTTCAGGGGACATGTGCACGTGGATGGCTGCACGGATGACCCCTTTATCCAGCTTAAAATATCCTTTTGGCCCCATCAGCATACATCCAGGAGTTCCTTCGATGTCACCTGACTGGCGAACCGGAACGTCAAAGCCGAGTGCTCGAGCGTCGGTATAGGCGATCTCAACCTGGTTGATATTGCGGCACGGCCCGAGGATGCGGAGATTGGAAATAATACGGCTGCGAGGACCGATAAGAGTGACTGACTCTTCCGCTGCGTACTGCCCCTCTTGATACAGCCACTTCTTAGGAGTGAGCTGGTGGCCTTCACCGAAGAGAATTTCAACCGCTTCCTGCGTAAGGTGGCAGTGGCGGGCACTGATGTTCACCAGCAACTTGTTAGGAGCAGTAGCAGAGGTCGGCTTGGCTAAGCCAAGCTGGCGATAGACGCTTTGGCGAACGAGCTCCTCGAGGGCGTTTGAGTTTTGAGTACCTTGCATACCGATAAAATGGACAGAGAGACCAAATGTGGTTTAATTTTGGGTTTGTTGCTTTTTCTTTGACCTTTCAACACTAAAATCCAAAATTACCAACATAATCACAGATTTCCCCACACATGATCGCGGCTAATAGACATCAAGTAATTTTAGATCTACTAGAGAAAGCTGGGAGTGTTCGCACGATTGACCTAGCCCAGCAGCTCGACGTCACCGACGAAACGATCCGCCGCGACTTGGAAAAACTCGAAAAAGAGGATCGCCTACAACGCACCCATGGCGGGGCAGTCGCCAGTCAACATTTGAACAAGGACCGCTCGTTCGAAGAACGCAGCATCCAAAACATCGATCCTAAACGACGCATTTCCAAGGCTGCCGCCGAGCTCATTCAACCCGGCGACCGTATCTTCATAGACGCCAGCTCGACTGCCCTGCAACTCACCACCCATCCCAACAAGCTAACGGGTACCACTGTCATCACAAATTCAGTTCTCGTTCTCAACGAACTCGCTCCCTACTCCGATATCGAAGTCATCCTCTCTGGCGGTGTGCTTGACCGACAGTCCCACTCCTTCATCGGTCCTGCTACCATTGCTACCCTAAGACGCTATCGCGTGGACAAAGCCTTCTTTTCCGGCAACGGGATCGACGAGATTCGTGGCATCAGCGAGGTGAATGAAGCCCAAGCTCACATCAAAGATTTTGTCATCCCCCGCTGCGCAAACGCGATCTTTCTCGCGGACCCCACCAAGCTAGGAGCCTCTTCGACCTACTTCTTCGCCCAGTGCGAACAAATCAACACTTTTGTGACTACCCGCGAAGCTCAACACCCGCTCCTTTCAACGCTGGAAGACAGTGGCACCCAAATCGTATACGCCGACTAAAACGATAACCAAAAACACATCTCACGCTACCAATTCCAAAATCAATAGTTCAAAGCAGTGAAAAGCCCTCAACACATTCAAGATCCTGATGTTATCCTAGTCGGAAGCGGCATCATGTCCTCAACCCTTGGGGCAATGCTGAAGAAGCTCGACCCAAGCATACGCATCCAACTCTACGAGATGACCGAAGCGTTTGCCCAGGAAGCCTCAAAAGGCTGGCACAACGCTGGCACCGGCCACGCAGGCATATGCGAATTGAGCTACACCCCAGGCTACGGACCCGACGGTGAAGTCGATGTAGACAAAGCCATCGAAATTTTCCACCAGTTCGAGCACTCGAAACAGTTCTGGGGCTACGCAGCTCGCACGGGAATGATCGAGAGCACCACCGAATTTATCAATCCGGTCCCTCACATCAGCTTCGTGTACGGACAAGAGCAGGTCGACTTCCTCCGTTCGCGCCACCGTCAGATGCAAGCCCACCACTTCTTCGACGCCATGGAGTACACGGAGGACCGAGACGTCATCCGAAGGTGGGCTCCCCTTCTCCTCGAAGGACGCGACGACACACCCATCGCCGCCACAAAAATGGACCTCGGTAGCGACGTGAACTTCGGTGCCCTCTCTGCCAAATTCATCAAGTGGCTTGGTGCTCAAGAAGGATGCGGATACGCCACCAGCCATCGGATCACAGATCTAAACAAACAGACCGACGGCAGCTGGCAATTGGACATCAAGGACCTCAAAAGCAACGAACGCATTAGGAACTCCGCCAAGTTCGTATTTATCGGCGCTGGCGGTGGGAGCTTGCCCCTCCTGCAAAAAGCCGGCATGGAAGAATCAAAGGGCTTTGGAGGGTTCCCCATCGGCGGCCAATGGCTCATTTGCGATAAACCCGAAATCGTAGAAAAGCATGTCGCCAAGGTCTACGGGATGTCTCCAGGAGCGGCGCCCACCATGGCTGTGCCTCACTTGGATACGCGAATCATCGACGGCAAGAAGTCACTCCTTTTCGGCCCCTACGCCGCATGGACAACAAAGTTCTTGCACGTCGAAGGAAAAGCCACCGACCTTCCAGGTTCGATCCGCCTAGACAACATTGCTTCATTGATAAAAGTCGGTCTCCACAACATCCCGCTCGTGCGCTACCTCGTCCAGCAAGGAACCCAGAGCATGACCACCCGGATGAAAGAGCTCCAAGCCTTCTTCCCAGACGCCAAAGAGTCAGACTGGAATCTCATCGACGCCGGCATTCGCGTGCAGGCAATCAAAAAGGAGGACGGCGACGCTGGTATCGTCCACTTCGGCACTGAGGTCCTCACCTCTGCTGACAAGTCGATGTCCGCCCTGCTCGGGGCCTCGCCCGGAGCATCCGTATCGACAAACATAATACTGGAGGTCGTCAAAAATTGCTTCGCGGATCGACTAGCGACCCCAGCAGGCCAAGCTATAATGAAAGAGATGATCCCCTCCTACGACGAAGACCTGCGAGACAGTTCCCTATCCGCACGTCAAAAGGAACTTAGCCAACAGGCCTTCAAATCGCTCAACCTCTGCTGAGAACCGGAAACGGTTCATAGAATTCGCCGAAGCCGTTCCTCTACCAGAGGAGCGGCTTTTTACGACCTGCGGTCAGCAACGTTGGTCGCGGGAAGAAGGCCTCCGAGCTTGAGGCGTCCTTCAAGTTCCAGACACAAAAAAACCGTCCCTCGAGAGGAACGGTTTTTTCACGATGGCGGGATAGACGGGACTCGAACCCGCGGCCTCCTGCGTGACAGGCAGGCGCTCTAACCAACTGAGC
>NZ_JARXHX010000026.1 GCF_031127835.1 Pelagicoccus sp. SDUM812002 | reverse complement strand
GCCCGCTTCCTCACCTCATCGACGTCTGGAGAGCGGGAGCTCCTTCCATCGACTTCATCGCCCCCGACATCTACTTTCCAAACTTCACGGAATGGACCGAGCGCTACACCCAAAGCGGCAACCCGCTCTTCATCCCCGAAGCCCTGCGCAGCAACGAAGCCTCCGTCAACGCCCTCTACGCCTTCGCTGAGCACGACGCCATCGGCTTCTGCCCCTTTGGCATCGAGTCCATTTCCGGAACCGCCAAGAACCTGCTCACCGACAGCTACCACATTGCCGCACAGCTCGAGCCCCTAATCCTCGAGCACCAGGGGAAAGACAGCATGCGCGGATTCCTCCAAATCAGCGCCGCTCAGAAAAACCCCCAGCAAATCCGCCTCGGCGGCTATGAGATGCACGTGAAGTTTGAATACGCCGCCCCGCCCTCGCTCGCAGACGGCGTGATCAATGAATCAGGCGACGTCTCTCGCGGCCCCCGCGTCCCCGCGGGCGGATTGGTCATCCAAACGGGCGAGGACGAATTTATCTTTGCCGGTATCGGAATCACCATTACATTCGATTCTCTCGTCGCAGGCGAGGAAGCGGGCATCGTCTACGCAGAAAGCGGCGAATACGTCGACGGCGAATGGGAAAACCGACTCTGGAACAACGGCGACCAAACCCACCAAGGCCGCCACGTCCGCCTCGTCCCTGGCCAATTCGGTATCCAAAAAGTGAAACTCTACCGCTACAGATAAGCACACCACAAAATCGATGCGCAGTTTCACCCCCACGAAGTGCTTGCCTTGCAAGTTCCTTCTCCCTCTCGTACTAGCCGCCATTATACTCCGATCCCCTTTGAAACAACCAATTTGCCTTGCCAACGTCTTTCCCTTCTCAAAACCACCCCTACCCTGACCCTCGCAATAACGCTTGGCCCCCAATGCCAAGCGGGCTTCTGAGATAAAACCGCTATCGTCGGCATCGACGAGTTCGCACGGCACGAGCACCCCATCGACGATTTCGGAGTCCGAGGCGGCACCCAAACATCATGGACTTCGACCAAAATGGATGGCTCGATATCTACATCGTTCGTCACAAGCTCGAGGACCTCATCTACCTAAACGAATCGGAATCCTTCACGAAAATCATCAATCCCCTCGGCTTAGAAACCAACGACGGAGGAAACGTCACAGCTTGGGCGAACGTTGACAACGATAGCGACAAGGATATGATCGTGGGCGTCGCCGACGCACGAGAGCACTTGCTGTATCTGACCGATGTCCGACGGAACATCCACTGAAAACGCGGCCACGCGCGGCCTAGCCCTCCCTCGTTATGAGGGCCTCTCAGCAACCGCGGTAACAGTAGGCGACGTCCCTCGACGTCATCCTCGGCAGCTGGGGAATCGCATTGGAAGAAGAGTAGCAGTACGATCACTACGCACTTTTCCTCAACCGCGGCCCCGAGGAGCCGGGCTACTTCGACAACGTGACCAGCAAAACTACAACCCAAAAAACTTCTGCAAACCTCTCGCTCAAAGAAATAAAAGACCAGTAAAGTAGGGTCCACTTTCCAGCGGTAAGCCACTAGGTTAGAGAGTGACTGCAACACCTACACCGTCCTCAGCTTTCTAATACGGATCGACGAGACTGACCGCGCCGCCGCATTTGCGCAGAGCCACATCGATAAGATCAGCGGTCGCTACTGGGAAATACTGCCGCAATACGCCCGCACGTTCGAAGCGGAGCACCCCTTGGTCGCAACGCTTCTCTATCGGAAGCTGCTCGAGGACGTCCTCGACAATGCCCGCAGCAAAGCCTACCACCACGCGGCCGACTACTGGCACACCCTCGCAAAACTCGCCCCCGCATCGACTTCCCGGATACACTAGAAAGCGAATCCACCTACAAGGCCCGCCTTGCAGAAGGCCACAAGCGCAAGTCTGCCTTCCAAAAAGCCCTTACAGTTCACTTTCGCTGAGAGGAAGCTTCAAACAAAAAACGTAGCCCCCATGTCACGGCACAGCTGAAAGCGAAGACGGATCCATGAACGTCTCGACCGTCAGCATCTCCGGTACCGAGGTCAAAGACCCACACAAAACAATCCGTCCAAGCCTCTATGTCTCGGCGTAGTCCCAGACGGAGACGGATCCTTCCAATGGTCGCAGTAGCGGCGAAGCACGCCTTCGTACCGAGCCCGAAGGGCGACATCGCCCAACACTTGTACCGAGCGTAGCGACATCCCCCATCTATCGTACCGAAGCCGCAGGCTGACACTCGAGGAGGAAACTCGACGAGACATACCGAGGGATTGCCCTTGGACAGAATAGACAACTCAGCACTTTTTTCAGAAGACGATGTAGTTGAAGTCTTTATACGTGAAAATCCTGGTGGAACTCGCCAAGAAAACGGTGCGGGCGGAAAATGGGACACTCCTCCCGAAGACTGGTTTGCGGACAAAACCGAGGATTATCTCGATCTGCATCTAATCCCCAAGGATCCTGGCTTGTGGAAGCTAGATCGATTTGAAGATTTTATCGATGCTCGCAAGTAGTTGATCTTACAGTAATTCAAGACAATCCTGACCAACGAATAATTTTGTGCCAACAAAAGATAGCGGGACCGTTTCAATTCGCCCCGCCGTATGATGAGAGCTTAGAGCCCTATCTGTTTTTTGCCAATTCATAGCCAATCGCACCTTTAAGAAAGAGAATTTTGAACTGTTTTGGTCGGCAAAACGGGTATTGAGGGCTCGAATCACTCTCACTCTCTATTGCCAATTCATTGCCAATTTAAAGTTTTTTCGCTTCGTTTTTGGGCATTTATCGACATTTTCAAACCTTCATAAGTTCAAGTACAAAAACACTTTGTGAAGAGTAGTGAATCTGATTTTGCTGTTCGACTCCCCCTGGGCACCACACTCTGAAAGCCCTCGGCCTGACCTGATAGAGCTCTCGAGCGATGCTCTCCTCATTCATCGTTGAGGAAGGGAGGCCCTCCACTGGTACAGGCATGTGCGACTCGCTTTACTGTCAGTATTCAGTAGGACCGCGTTTTTATGAATTGCCGTTGTGCTACGCATTAGGAACGCTTCTATGAGAAGTTCCGGATCAAATTGGATTCCGCCAATCGCTAACCCCTGCCTGGAAAATACCCCGACTTTCCGCCTGTGAAAAAAATTCTAGTCGCAAATCGTAGCGAGATCGCCGTGCGCATCTTCCGCTCAGCCACCGAACTCGGACTACGCACCGTAGCCATCTACTCCCACGACGACCGATTTGGCGTCCACCGCTTCAAGGCCGACGAAGCGTACCTCGTAGGCGAAGGGAAAGGCCCCGTAGCTGCCTACCTCGACATCGAATCCATCATCAAAGTCGCCAAGGAAGCTAACGTTGACGCCATCCACCCCGGCTACGGATTTCTCTCTGAAAACCCCACCTTCGCCCGCGCTTGCCGCGACGCTGGTATCGTCTTCATCGGTCCCGACGCCGAGCTCATCGACAAGATGGGAGACAAGGTCGCCGCGCGCGCCGCTGCCGAAGCCGCCAATGTTCCCACCCTGCCAGGCACCCAAGACGCAATATCCAATCCCAGGCAGGCCGCTCGCCTCGCCAAAAAAATCGGCTTCCCGCTCATCATCAAAGCTGCCTTCGGCGGTGGCGGTCGCGGCATGCGCGTCGTTAAGAAAGAGAAGGACCTAATGCCTCTTCTCGAGGAAGCCCAAAACGAAGCCCACATCGCCTTCGGCAACAACGCCGTCTTCCTCGAGCGCTACATCGAACGAGCCAAGCACATCGAAGTGCAGGTGCTCGGCGACCGTCACGGCAACGTTGTCCATCTGTTCGAGCGCGACTGCTCCGTGCAACGCCGCCACCAGAAAGTTGTGGAGATAGCGCCTTCTATCGGTCTCGATCCAGAGATGCGCCAAGCCCTGTGCGACGCAGCCGTGCGCCTCGCCACAGAAATAGGCTATCAAAACGCCGGAACCGTGGAGTATCTTTACGACTGCGATACCGACGATTGGTTCTTCATCGAGATGAATCCACGTATTCAAGTTGAGCATACGGTCACTGAAATCGTAACCAGCGTCGACATCGTTCGCTCCCAAATCCTCGTCTCCCAAGGCAAAAAAATTCACGGCCCCGAGATCCACATACCGCAACAGGACCAGATCCAGTGCCATGGCTACGCTATCCAAAGCCGCATCACCACCGAGGATCCTGCAAACGGATTTACCCCTGACTACGGGCGCATCGTTAGCTATCGCTCCGCTGCCGGATTCGGCGTTCGCCTCGATGGTGCCATGGGTGACACCGGAGCCATTATCACGCCCTTCTTCGATTCCCTCTTGGTGAAGGTAACAGCCTTCGCTTCAACTTTCGAGAACGCTATCGCTCGCATGGATCGTGCCCTTCGGGAATTCCGTATCCGCGGAGTGAAGACAAACATCCCTTTCATCGAAAACGTAATCCTTCACGAGCAATTCAAGTCCGGCAAGGCAACTACTACGATGATCGACACATCGCCGGAACTTTTCGAATTCAAGCCTCGCAAGGACCGAGCTAGCAAATTGCTCAATTACCTTGGCGACACCATCGTAAATGGAAACGACCAGGTAAAAGGTCGCTCCGTTCCTGGCATGCAGCTTCCGCTGCTGCGCCCTAGCTACGATCCGAACAAACCGAAACCTCAAGGCACTCGAGACCAACTACTAAAGTTGGGAGCCGACGGTTTTTCCCAGTGGTTGCTAAAGCAAAAGCGTCTCATGGTGACGGATACCACTTTCCGCGACGCGCACCAGTCACTCTTCGCAGCTCGTATGCGCACGGTCGATATGCTGAACTGCGCCGACTCGGTTTCGCAAAACCTCTCCAACCTGTTCTCTTTGGAGATGTGGGGAGGCGCTACCTACGACACCTCCATGCGCTTCCTCAAAGAGTGTCCTTACGAGCGACTGCGAGCTTTCCGCGAAAAAACGCCCAACATTCTTTTCCAAATGCTGCTGCGGGGAGCTAACGCGGTCGGGTATTCAAACTATCCCGACAACGTCGTAAGTTCTTTCGTTAAGCACGCTGCTGAGGCAGGCATGGATCTCTTCCGTGTATTCGACTCCCTCAACTACCTTCCAAACCTGAAGGTCGCCATGCAAGCCGTCCGCAAAACTCACGCCCTCTGCGAAGGAACCATTTGCTACACCGGCGACATCGATGACCCAAAGCGAGACAAGTATTCACTCAAGTACTACGTCGATCTGGCAAAAGAACTAGAGAAGATGGGAGCCCACGTGTTGGCCATCAAGGATATGGCAGGGCTCTGCAAGCCTTTCGCAATCCCCAAGCTTGTCAAAGCTCTCAAGCAAGAAATCGGAATCCCAATCCACTTCCACACCCACGACTCCTCTGGTATCGCCTCCGCTTCCGTTATCAAGGCAGCCGAGGCAGGGGTCGACGTGGTGGACCTTGCCATTTCGTCCATGTCGGGACTGACCTCCCAGCCAAATCTCAACTCAATCGTCGCAGCACTCGACGGTCATCCACGTGACACGCAGCTCGACCAGCGAGCGCTCAACGAGCTCTCCCTCTACTGGGAGGCTGTTCGGCAATATTACGAGCCCTTCGACACCGGCCCGAAGTTCGGATCCGCAGAAGTCTACGAACACGAGATGCCCGGAGGACAATACACGAATCTCCGCGAACAAGCCTTCTCTCTCGGCCTCGGCCGACGTTGGCCCGAGGTCGTGCACGCCTACGAGGAAGTCAACCAACTCCTCGGTGACATCGTCAAGGTGACGCCCTCCAGCAAGTGCGTGGGCGACCTCGCCATCTTTCTAGTGACCCGCGGCATAAAGGTTTCCGACGTGGTCAACCTCGAGCCAGGTTCCAGTTTTCCCGCCTCCATCGTCGACATGCTCTCTGGTGGTCTCGGACAGCCCAAAGGCGGCTGGCCCAAAGCGGTGCAAAGGGTCGTGCTTGGCGACGTCAAACCTCGCGCAGGTCGACCCGGCAGCTACGCCAAGAAAATTGACCTCAAGGAAGAACAAACTGTCCTTAGCAAAAAGCTGGGCCGGCCCGCGACCGAGGACGATCTCTTCCGGCATCTGATGTACCCAGACGTTTTCGCCCAATTCTGCGACTTCGAGAAGAGCTACGGCGACGTATCCGTTTTGCCGACACCAGCTTACTTCTACGGACTCAAGCCCAACGAAGAAATAGAGGTCGAAATCGAAAAGGGAAAAGTCCTTTACATCAAGCTGATCAACGTCGGCGACGCCAACGACGAAGGATACCGCCACATAACTTTCGAACTGAATGGTCGCGCCCGCGACATATCCGTATTGGATAAATCTATACAATCAACAGCCAAACCAAAGGAGAAGGCCGCCGCGGGCGACGACAAACAAGTTGGAGCTCCTATCCCTGGGATGGTCTGTAGCATCTCCACTAACGTTGGAGCCAAGGTAAAGCCCGGAGACAAACTTCTCACTATCGAAGCGATGAAGATGCAAACCACCGTCTATGCGCAGACGAGCGGCATCGTAGATCGCATCACCGTCGAAGTCGGCGACAGTATCGACGCTAAGGACCTTCTCGTTTCTTTACGGTAATCCTTCGAGAAGAAAGCTAATTACCTTTCGAAGCCCCGAGCAGCGTTCCGCACTCCCTTCATCTGCTGCAATTTTTCACCCTGGTCGTACGACGCCTCTCGAGCTCGTTGCGCACCTCGAGGGCTTTTTCTTCCGTCAAACGATAGGTCGCGATAATCCAGATTGCGATTCCTGATGTTACCATCGGTACCAGAAAATCGAATACACGCATCAACAATAAAGCTCGCTCTGTTTGATCGCCTTCCAGCTCCACCTCGAAGCCTGTCGCGTTCAGCAAGATGCCTGACAATGCGAGAGCCAAGGCCATGCCCAGTTTCACCACCCACCAAAAGATGGAGCCGAACATCCCTTCCCGCCGCTCGCCCGTTGCAATCTCATCTAAATCGCAAACGTCTGCCACCATCGATCCCATTAAGGTAAATAAGCCCCCCAATCCAAACGCGATTAACGGAGCAGGAAGGAGCAGAAGATTGGGATGGTCTGGATTATAGCAAAACCATTTCAGACCGTAGCCCACGATGGATACGCCGGTCGCGAGAAAGAAGGTCTGTCGCTTTCCGATACGAGTGGAGATCCATGTCACTAGGAAAATAACGCAGAAAGTACTGATCGACGACACCGTGCCGAACCAACCGATGTACTCCGCTCCCAAGTCCTGATCGCCCGAGAATATGTAGTAGATAATTACATACGAAGAAAAAGCTGACACCAGCATGAATCCGTTAAAGACAAGGAAAGTCGCGCCGCAAAGTTTGAGAAACGGCGGAAAGCGGATTGTGATCAAAAAACCTTTCCCAAAATTGAGGGCATTTTTCGCCAAGCCCTCAAGGGGTGATTCTTTGGCAACCGCTCCACGCTCACTCGCTTCCTTGAAACGTTCTTTGCAAAAAAGTGCCGGCAGCACGCCAACAATGGCGACGAAGACTCCGATCGCGATCGCAAGCCCCCTAGCGCCCGCCACCGCATCCTCGAAGAGCGCATCATTCTCCATGATGGCGTAGAACCATGGTACCGCCACCCAAGCGAATTGCCCGATGAAGTTAGCAACCCCCATCAGGCGGGTGCGCTCGTTATAGTCCGGCGTGAGCTCATAGCCCATCGCCACCCATGGAGTGGCAAACACCGTGTAAGCTAGGTAGAAAAGAATCGACCCTCCCAGAAAGTACCAAAAGTAAAAGCTCTCGCTGTGGCCTGCAGGTAGTTGCCAGAGGAAGGCGAAAATCACCCCGGACAATATCGCTCCCGCAAAGATATAAGGCTTGCGGCGCCCCCACCGCGATTTGGTGTGGTCTGAAATGTAGCCCATCAAGGGATCCGTGAGGGCATCCGTGAGCCGTGGAATCGCCATCAACGCGCCAACCACCGCTGGATTCATTTTCAAGCCCGTAATGAGGACTATAGACATCATTCCAATCGCTGCCCCCAATAAGTTATTGGCGAGGGCCCCCATGCCGTAGGTTAGCTTGCGAGAGATGGGTATGCGGTCTTCGTGGGAAGTCTTTAGCGGGGGCTTGGACATCGGGATAAGTAGAATGAATGCTAAGGGCGAGAAGCCTAAACGAGGGGCGACTTCAGGTATCGCCAGGACGAAGTGTCACGTTGCGTCGCCATAATAGCGATACGCGCTTCGACCATCTTCGCAAGGCAGGTAGTCGCTCCTTCGTCGCGATCCGGATGCTGTCCATACCAGTGCCGAAATACGCGACCCCTTTCTGAAGTGCCGCCAGCAAACTGTCGCTGATCTGCTTTCGCCAAAGCTTGTGACGAATCCTCAAGGCCACTAGCGCCACCCAAGGAGAGTGACATCAAATTAGACGCTAGAAGGAAAGCTCGGGGTAAGTAATCCATTTTTCAAAAGCCAGAATTTATTTGATGCAATTTAATGCAACTTTAATGAGTGGAATAAAATTATTTCAAAGGAGCAAACCACGCCGCTCCTTTTACCTCGCTTGACCCTGCGTCTCGCCTCAAACAGTGAACTCCTAGCATATGAGACTACCTCAGCAAACAAAGCTTCTCTTCATCGGCGACTCTATCACCGATGCAGGACGAGACCAGAGCGGCGAGCCGACTCCTTGGTGCAACACCACTGGACTCGGCCATGGCTACGTAAATCTCGTCAACTCCCTGATCCAAAGCAGTGATCCCGCATCCAGAGTTCGGATACTGAACCTCGGCCTCAGCGGCAACACGATCCGCGACCTTGCCGCCCGTTGGAAAAGAGACGTCCTCGACCTAGCTCCTCAATGGCTCTCCGTTAAAATCGGGATCAACGATGTTTGGCGACAATTCGACCAACCGCATCGCATCGAAGCTCACGTCCTCCCGCTGGAATACGAGCAAACCTACCGGAGCCTTCTAGCAAAGACGCGCCCTGCCCTACAAGGGCTCGTCATCATTTCGCCCTATTTTATCGAACCCAACAAAGTAGACCCGATGCGAGCTCGCATGGACGAGTACGGAGCGATCGCTAGGAAAGTCGCCAAGGAATTCGACGCCCTTTTCGTCGACTCCCAAGCCGCTATGGATCAACTAACCGAGCAAACGCATCCCGCTGAAATTGCTTGGGACCGGGTCCACCCTTCCACTGTCGGCCACATGGCAATTGCTCAGGCCTTCATGAATGCAATTGACTGAAGGGCCCTTTCCCTCCCCTAAAGCCCTATGAAAATCGAGCACTTCGCCGTAAACGTCTCCGAGCCAAATGCCGTCGCCAACTGGTACGTCGAAAACTGCGGCATGAGCATCTCCCGCAAGCTGGACCAAGCGCCCTACACCCACTTTCTCAAAGATTCCTCCGGGGACGTGATGGTTGAGATCTATAACAATCCCGTCGACGAAGTTCCGGATTACCGCAGCATGAACGCCTTGATCCTGCATCTCGCTTTCGTCTCGGAAAATCCAGACGCTGACCGAACTCGCCTCGAAGCAGCTGGCGCCACATTCGCCGAAGAAGTTAAGACCGACGACGGATCCCACCTCGTCATGCTTCGCGACCCGTGGGGATTCTGCATCCAGCTCTGTAAACGCGGGATCCCAATGCTCTAAACCGACTAGAGCCCATCCAGGAACCTGATTTCCGCCGGGGCGTTTGCTCTTCGATTCGAGGATCTAAGCCTCAGAGATTCGACACCACGTCCGCCATTCGCTCGGAGACGATAGGTTTGCTGATATAGTGCCCAATTCCTGCCTTTTCACACTCATCGATCACCGAATCCGACAGGAACGCAGACAAGGCGATGAAACATGTATCAGTATTTTCAGGACACTCTTTCCGAATAGTTTCGACGGTCTCGATCCCACTCACAACAGGCATTCGAAGATCCATAAAAACCACATCGTAACGCGTCCCTCTCGCCTTCTCGATTGCCTCAACCCCGGACCCCGCTACGTCCACTTCGCAATTGAGCTCTTCGAGCATTCTGGCTGCAAGAACTCGATTTGCCTCGATATCGTCCACCACTAACGCCCTGCGCTTAACGAGTTTTTTGGGCCGTTCTAAAACGCTCGCCTTAGACTCCGGCTCGCCTTCCTCCGCATGAACCATGGGGAGTCATACCCAGAAGGTCGACCCTGCTATAGGGTTTTTCGTCAAGAACGTATGTGTATTATTTGTTTCAACACTTTTTGGTGTTTTCGAAAGTGTTCTTACAAGAGCCTTTTCGCGTCTTCTCCGCCGCAACGAGGCTGTCTCAAGTTCCGGGATTTGCTGTTACTCGTGTCTTCTCCTTGGAAGATCACACTGTGACGGATTCATTCGGTCACTTATGCTGGAGAAGCGAATACATGCCTCTGGCTGAGAACAATCGACATCATTAAAACACCAAACCAACTCAACGCACCGCAATGCATCCTCAAAAGGACCCAAAGGGCTCCTACATAAGTTGTCGTTTCACTTCTCGCAGACTACCAACGAGACTCGCTGCACTCCCTAAGCTACGATTTCTCCAGTCGCAGCGGAAATCAAGGATTCATCCGATGCCGGTACTCCAGTCGATCTTCCTCCCCGAAACACACGATGTATGAATAAAGAGAATACGACTAATCGCGGGGCTCCACCACTTAACGGCCCAGGGCCGAAAGGATCACATCCGGCTTATTCGTGGTGATCGTTTCCGCGCCTATTTCCAGGAGAGCCAAAGCGTATTGCGGGTCATCGACAGTCCAAACGTGATAGCCAAGTCCCTTCTTCTTGAACAGCGTCACAAAGGCTGAATCCACTACCTCGTTCGCTCGCGTGCTAATGCCATCTACCTTGCTCTTTCTGAGCACACGCATCAATTTCCCCATGCGCGGCTCCAAGCGGCCCCGCTCGTCCCGCTTTACGGACACAAGCCAATTAGCAGTGTGTTGCGGAGCCTCTTTCTTCAATCGCTTTACGACCTTCTCGTTGAAGGAAATAAACGTGACCTGATCTCCCTCTAGCCCGGAAGCCTTCACCTGCTCCAGTAACTCAGGCACGATCTCCGGGCCGCACTTTATTTCCACAAACATCGACTTCCCTGTCGGGACCGTTTCCAGTACCTCGCTCAACGTCGGAATGGAAGTATTGATCCACTTCTCGCCAACCCATTTCCCGAAGTCGTAGCCGCGTAATTCTGCAAGCGTCATGTCCTCCACCCGCTTATCTACGCCCGTATATTTCTTGATCGAGTAATCGTGGATACAAACGATCTCACCATCAGCGGTCAGGTGAAAGTCTCCTTCGATCGCATCGGCATCCAATTCCCAAGCCAACTTGAACGCGGGAAGCGTGTTCTCGGGGGCATACGCCGAGGCCCCTCGGTGAGCAATCACCAAAGCGTCCTTCGCTTGCAGGTTAGCTACAAGAAGCAGCAATAGAATTAATCCGTGTTTCATAATTTCAATACAAAGTGCTCACCTTCAAATCATGCTCCAGATAGGCAAAGAGACTTCTCCAGTTCCGCGGGAACACGCCAGTCCGGAACGATATGATGCAGCTCCATTCGACTTTTCGAACTCAGTGTTTTCGACAATTGCAACAGTTGGATTGCCCTCTCGACGACCAGCTGCTCTCCACAACAAAAGCCTGCGGTCATCCCACTACAATCTTCACCAGATGTTTCTAAGTAGACGACCGGGACGTCCTGAACCTTTAAGTCAGAGAGCAACTCTGAAGGCTGCGAACTCAAACAAACAATTCCATCCAACTTGTATTCGCAGTACCATGACAATATGTCACCCACGCCATTTCGACTTCCAATTCGCGAGCTACCTAGAACCGGAATACCACCCCCCCTTCCTGCAAACAGCTCTCCAAATCTGGAGTCCAAGATTCCTTGCTCCCGTTCTTCCGCACCTAACACGCTCAATCCTATTCGTTTTCTGCCATAGCCTTCCAAGTGCTCCACAGCTATATCAAGCATTCGCCTCCAATCCAAATCGATTGAGCAAACAGGCTGTTCCAAGATCGATCCACAATTGATCACCGCAAATCGTTCCAGTAGATTTGAATCCAGTAAATCGCCCTCTTTGAAACCAAACACCAAAATCTTCTTCGCCCCGCGATACTCCAACATGCGCACCAAGGAAGCATTACTCACGAAATCGTCGAAGAAAACTGCATCCATTTCGTATCCATAATTCATGGATATTTCGCGAGTCGTGTCGATTATTCTTAGCGCTCTCGGCGAACGTTCCCCCAAGAGCACAGTCAGGGTCTCGAGCTCCACCCGCCCTTCCTTCCGCCATCGCTGCGCCGCCAAGCGGGCAATCGTCGGATCCGGGCGATATTCAAGCTCCGCCGCCGCTTTCAGCACTCGATCACGGGTCGCTTTTCCCACATGGGAACAATCTCGCAAGGCCCGAGACACAGTCGACTTGTTCACGCCCGCTAGATGGGCGACATCCGCTAACGTCACGTTTCGATTGAAGGGGTCTGAGTTCATCAAGTGCGCAAACCCTACCCCTCGATATCCCCAACTCCAGAATAAGTGGCCGCCGTAATGGAATCGTAACAGGCCCCGGTACTACCGAAGAATCAGCATCGGACTACAAGGGATTCGCTCCCGAAAACATACCAAGAGCGAATCCCCAAGGACCTACTTCTACCTTCGATAAAAGCTTCCAGACCCTGGAACTGCATCGTCGCGATCCCAGCTCGGATTCCAAAAGATGCGAGCCACCGCGTCCTTCTCCAAATCCTTGTCGTTCAGCAATACGTTCAAGCGGATACCATCCCAATCTCCGCCGCCCTGTTCGTCGAGGTACGCAAGGGGGATGGAAATCTCAACAGCATAGCCGTATCCAGTCCGATTGGCCACGTACTCAGCACCCTCTGGATATCCGCGTGCGCCCCGCGCTCGAGTGGAACCATCGGGCCCGGGCGCCACATTTATCATGAGTGGACCGCGCCCAGACCGATTCGCCCCGCGTAGGGCCCGCGGTCTCGGATCGATCTGCACCGCCACGCTATCCTGAGCCCACAGAGCGTCATCTTCAGAGAGAGCAAGGCTATCGTCGAAAACGTTCACCGCCACAAGGAGCGACTCTCCGTCTTCCGCAACACCGAATTCGAACCGGCTGTCCTCTTCTCCTTCCCAACGACGGTGGTAGTGCCAATCCGCCAATTCTGGCGAGCGATACGGCAGCGATTTCCAGTCATCGAGCTCTCCGTCTACTGTTACCTTCTTTGCCTTTTGGATCGCTAGCTCGCGCACTACGGAGAGAGACTCGGAACCTTGGAAGCGGATCGGTTCTTCTCCCCGCTCAAACGCAAGTTTCCATTCCATCTCCGCCGCAATTCCTTCCGCGAAATCTGAGCTGGCATTCTCAACCTCGTAATCGAGCGTCAAAACCTCGTTGGGTGGGAGGCTCCAGCTTCCAGAGCGCTTCCCTTTGATTGCGATGTTTTCGAGCTGTTTGATCTGCATCTCGAATTCGACTGGATAGTCCGAGTCGTTAGTGAAGCGAAACGAAAGTTCTCCTGTATCGAACTTGTCATTACGAAAGAGAATAGGCTGCAACGCGAGCGACCCGTCATCGATCAACGCGTCTTGTACCTTACGAACTTCTTCATCGCGCACGTCTTCATCCCAAATTCCTTCCAGAATCAGATTCGCGAGAATCGGTCCGTCATCCGTCATAGTCACCCAAACCACATGGTCGAATTCGCCGAAGCGAGGGCCCCGCAAACCGCTATTACCGCCAGTGGTCGCTAGTGTGAAGAATTCCTTACCCTTGCGGCTGTGCTTGACGTACCGGTGATGGTGACCCGCGAAAACCGTGAAGTCGCGGCCCTGCAAAGCCTCCTCGATTTGCGGCCACTTCCCGGTCGGATCGTCCCGATCCCAAAGCGGCGTGTGGATGAAAATCATGGTCCAACGTGGGTCCGGATGCTTCTCGATTTCCTGCAGCGCCCAATCGACTTGCTCCTGCGTCATAGCGTGCGGACGCTCCTCGTCATTCGAGTTCAGTACCAAACAAAAGACGTCGTGGTAAACGAAAGAGTAGTAGCTCGCTCCGTACCGCTCTTTCCAAACCTCCGCCATCACGGGGTTCGTGTAGTCATGGTTTCCCGCCACATAGAAAAACGGCATCTGCAGCTTTTCCACAAAGCCTTCGAACTCATTCCACTCGTAGTCGAGTTGCTTACGGTCCGTGGTGTATCCTTGGATCAAATCCCCCACCGACATCACGAACTCCGGCTGCAGCCAGTTCAACTTGCGAAACGCATCCTCCAGCACTCCCTCACGTCCGCCAGTTGTATTATCGGTAATGATCGCGAACTGGAAATTGCTAGGATCGTTGTTCAGGTCGAGCCCCGTCCACGGGTTTACCGTATCCGACTCCTCGATGATCACCCGTGGAAGTTCTGAAGCCTGACTTGTATTCGAATGGTCGTGACCGGAATGAGCTGCCATTTGACCGACCCCAACAAGGGCGAGCATGCTGAAGACCGACACGTTAAATTGATTTCTAAGTTTCATTAAAATTGTGTTTTTATTCTGATACAGGGCAACCGACGAAGATTCTCCGCCGGTTGCCGTTAGATAAAAGAGACGATATTCTCGCTCTCGTCAGACTACTGCAGGAGGCTTTCCGAGGTCTCGCCTAAGTCAAACAGCTCGAGCAATACGCTTCCGCCAGCTTGAGCTTCGACCTCCGCTGAAAAGGCTCCGTCTTGCGACTCAACGTAGACCGCCGCATCCGCACTGCCCTCAACCAGAGGGCTGATCGCAGCATCGCTGGAGAGCCATGTGAAATCTCCACTCTGCCAATCGTCGTTGCGGGCAATCTCGACACCGGCGGAATCAAACACCGCGAGCTCCGGATCCTCCGCCACCGGATCAACGCGCCAAGTCGCTAGTCCCGGCCCGATGGCACGGACCATATAGCGGCTGTTGTTGCCGCCATCGGCAATGAAATCGAGCGTAGCCGGCTGACCATTGGCATCGATACGCGTCAGACTAGAGACATTACCTAGTCCATGGACGCCTTCACCAGCAGACGGCAAGTAGATCTCCCCGAGAACCTGCCCCGCCCCGACTTGGGTTGACACGACCGCCGTGTAAATGCCCGGCTCGAGCGAAGCCTGGGTCGCGGCATCCATGCTAGAATCGACCAGAGCAGACGCTCCCAGCTCGGCCATCGCCGGAGCCAAGGAGAGATCCCAATTATCGTTTGAGGAGATCGGCTCATAGCTTCCGTATTCTGTTTGTCGATACAGGTCGATCCTCGGGTCGATGTCGCTGGAGCTCTCGCTTACAGCTCTGAGCAAGACCGGAACTGCCTGTTCTCCTTGAAGCTCGAATCCTAATACCATCGATCCAGATGGCGTAGCGGAAACAGAGCCACCCGCGCCAGCGTAGACGAAACGAGCAGGCGTGAACGGTTCGGCCACCTTACTCTTGCTGCTGACAGCGTCAGCTTGTTTCTCGTCCGCTTCCGCTACTGGTTCCTCCGGAATCTCCGCGTCGCCATTTCCAGCATACGCCTCGCCCATGAACGTCAAGCCGGGCGAGTAGACGATGAATTCGCCTTGCGTCGCTTCTAGGTGGAGCGTCAATTCCCCATCCAATTCTGGAGCGCGCGTGATCGCCATCGCTTGGTTTCCAATATCCGACTCGTATTCAGCGATCGCGACTTGAAATCCTTCGGCGTTGAGCAACTCGATGGTCGTATCCTGATTTCTCTGGATCGACAAACCATTAGCCCGCACGGAACCGTCCGGATTGGCAGCTCCTTGGATCACCGCGTTTCCGAAAGTCGACACACGAGCCGCTAAGGTCTCTTCCGTCACGCGCCCGAACACCACCAAGGCTCCTTGATCGTTCAAGTAAGTCGCTTCTGGAAAGGTGTGAACAATTTCAGGAGCAGATGCGCCAGCCGTTTCGGATACGCGAATCTGCCAGCCAGACATATCTGTCACGAACCCTGACAAATTCACGAACTCGATAAACTTGTCGCCTACCGCTTCTTCCAAGACACCGTTGCGATTGATATCCGCTCCGGTGCCGAGAATCATCGGCATGACTTCGCTGATCACGATATTGAACGGATTCGGCTCGATGTCCTCCACCTTCAAGATAGCCAAGGCTGGCAATATGTCGGGTCCTGAGCGTACCACGATGCGAACATCGCGTACTCCGTCGAGCAGCTCGTCGTCGTACCCACTAATTGGAAACGTAGCAGTGCTCTGCCCTTCTGGAATCATCACCGTGGTGGACTCCAGCGTAATTTCATCCGGCACAATCGCACCGTCACCGTCTACCGTGTATCCATTACTCTCGATATTCACTAGCATCCCGCCAGCTGGAGCAGCCGATTCCAGCGAAACCGTAGCGATGGTAGCCTCGCCGGTTTCGTCTTCACGAATCGCAGTCTTGCTCAGCGAGATCGAAAGCAAGTTTTCCGGAGTGAAGTACGGCTGACCATTCGGCAAGGTTCCTGGAGAGAAGAGCGTATTGTTCGCCCCACTAATTTGCGAGTGGATCGTGAAGTCCGCACCAGCCACTCCTTGGGAGCGGTGTATTGAGCCGCCGTTCGGCTCGACGGGATAGATATCACCATCGATCAAAAGGTCGACCGTCTCCACCAAGCCTCCCAGTCGAGCTACCAAACTGGCGATCTCAGGGCGATTCGAATTGAAAGCCAAGAGGCCCGAGGACGACTTTTGGATGGTCGCTCCACCAAATACTCCCGTGGGATTTCCACCGCCAAAGACCACGATCGCACGGCCCGCTCCGATCACGGAACCTTCCTCGAATTGGTGGCGGATGCCCAAGTCGTCGGAAATCGTCCAGCCGCTGATATCGACCGGATAGTCCTCGAAGTTAACGATCTCCACGAAATCGTCACCGCTTCCGTCGCGGAAACCGTCTCCGTTCGAGTCGCCGATCAAGTCGAGCTCGGTCACTCCTGGATTAACATTCAGTAGTTCCATCATCACTACACGCGGCTGCGGTGTCGTGTTCTCAACTCTGAAGCGAAGCCGCTCGGTCGAGTAGCCTTCCGCTTCGAAATCGACTTCGATAATCTTCATACCCGTGAACTGTCCATCTTGGCGAATTTCAAACGGTAGAGCGACGGAAGTCTGACCTGCGGGGACCTGAAGCGTGTCAGGCAGGTTGACCGTATTGCGAGCGATCTCAGTTAAACCAAGAGAGACCTCCAGTCCACCCGCCGGAGCCGGAGTCGATAGTTGAATCTGCAGCGACGTCTCCAAGGCGGAATCGGCTGGTTCCTGGAAAGTCTCTTGCTCAAGGTTCAGGCCAAAGAAGGAAGCCGCGTTATCGCCGGTCACCCGAACGTTATCGAGATAGTAGTCCTCCGCATCGGCATTCGAGTTGAATGTGACACGCAGGTCCAAGGTGGAGCCGGACATGTTGATCGGCCAATCGAAGTCCACGAATTCAGGCACTAACCGCGGGCTGTCGACACCTGTTAGTGTCGAGGCGCCGCCAACAAAGTAGCGGGCTGGAGCATTGGTGCCACGGCTTCTAAAACCGCCGATGTTGATCCACTCGCCCGAGTCCACGCGAATTTCGATTAGAAGCGTGTTGTTAGGCTCAAAACCTTCTCCACCTTCAGCCACCGCCATGGTCAGCTGTAGATTCCCCAAACCGGAAATATCGATTCCGCTCCAGGTCAGGCGTCCCTCTTGAGCGAGCAAGTCTTGCACGCTCGAGGTGAAGTTAGTCGCATTATCGATGTCGCGGGCGCCGAAAAGCCAATCGCCATCGATGGTTCCACCGGCCGCAACTGTTCCGTTTGAGAACTCCTGACGACGGGCAAAGAAATCCGCGGCACCATCGTCTGCCCCGTTCTCCACGAGATAGCGCGATCCCGCCCCATCCGTTTCGAAACTTTCTTGCAAAGCGGAAACGGTCGCGCCGTTCGCCGCACTCGTCGCTGCCAATAAAGCAGTTCCCAGTAAGCAACGTCGGAAGTTTGAGAAATGTATTCTGTTTTTCATGACAAATGTGGTTTCGTGACCAAAATTAGTAGTTCAATTTCACGCCGAGCGTGTAGATGGGGTTGGAGTAGCGCACTGAGGTGACCCGCGTTTCGTTTCCGCGATACTGGATGAGTGGCTCGTTGGTCAGGTTTGTACCTTCGAAAAAGAGATTGAGCCCGTCGCGAAGCTGGTATCGGGCGATCAGGTCGAGGCGTTCGCTCTCGCCCACATAGGTATCGAGCGCGTAGGCTGGCTCGTCGAGCAACTCCAGCTCCTCGATCACGCCACCCCCCCGGACACTGTTCAAGTAAGCTCCCCGCAAGTTGTAGCTCGCACGAACGAAGAAGCGGTCAGTCTCGTAAGAGAGCGAGAAGTTCGCCGTCTCGTCAGGTTGTCGGAAGAGCGGAACTTCCTCGCCCAGACGCTCGAAAGTAACGAGCTCCACGCTTGAGTCGAAGGTCGCGTAGTTCGCGTCGACCGCCATGTTCTTGAGGAATCCAGGAAGCATGTTCAGGCTGCGGTTGAACGAAAACTCGATACCGCTCAGCTCACCCTCTCCACCGTTAACGCGACGCGTAAAGGTATACGGCGAAACGTTGCGCCCGGTGCTGTTGTAGAGCTCTGCGTAATAGGCGGTCTCATCGTTCGGCCCAATTTCATCGCGACGCTCAATATAGATCGGTCCATCGAGCTCCTTTTCGAAGATCCCGATCGAAGCAGTGCCCAAAGGCTCGAAGTAGTACTCCACCGAAAAGTCGTAGTTACGAGACTCCCACGGACGCAGCTCGAAGTTCGGCAACTCCATGACATTTGTGAACAACGCTCCGCTGATTCCTGGAACCTCGCGCGGTACGAGGTCAGTGAAAGTCGGACGGGAAATCGTTTCCGTAACCGAAGCACGCAAGACCAAGGAATCGCTCACGTCGTAACGCACATGCACTGCAGGGAGCCAATAGTCGTATTCACGCTCCGTCTCCACCACGTTCGAGTAGACCGACTCGTCAAGGAAGCGCCAGTACGCGGGCGAAATAAACTGCCCGTCAGCCGTGCGAGTCGCGATCGCCAAGTTCTCGAATGAGTTCTCCGTATTTTCATAACGCGCACCTGCGATGATCTGCAGATCCCCTCGGCGGATTGTCTGCATGAGGTAGCCGCCCATGATGTCTTCCGTAGCAACGTAATCCGTGGTGACGGAGTCGGTGAAATTCGCATTGATCTCGTTTGGCAGCTGACCGAACTCCGCCCCGAAACTACCGGGGTCGCGCAGGAAGGCCAAAGTGCTGTCCACATCGAAGGTTGGACCATAAAGGAAATTCTCACCGAAATTCTCGACAAAGCTGTCGCTCTCGCCTCCGAAAAAGACTTCATCCGACAGACGTATCCGATTAAGTGGATACATGGTGTCGTCAAAAGCACCTAGCGGACTGCTGTAGTTGTTGTTATTAACATTATAGGCCTTGTCCCGGAAATCGAACGACCCACCCACTTCCGTCTTCATACGAAATCCGAAGAAATCGTAGCTCGTAGATGCGTTCAGCTCGAATCCGTCACGCTTGTCTTCACTGTCCGCAAGGTTGTGGTAAGGCCCCGCCGCAGTATCCTCGGATATCTGGAAAAGCGTGGCATCGTAGAAGGCTCCCTCGGACAGAGATTCGATCAATGGGCGATTCGCATCGCCACCCGATAGAGACTCGACCTGCACTCCCGAACCGGCCAAAACGATGCCACGAGAAACGCGATCTTGCTCAGCATCGGACTGGTAATACTTCCACTCCAGGTCGACGTCATCGAAGAATGTGTGTTCTCCTCCCACTTGAAAGGTGAAGATCTTATCCTCGGTGAGGATGTTTCTAAACTCGTTCGACACCGTACCGCCCCAGCGAGAATAGGTATACTGCTTCAAGTCCGCATCGTAGACGATATCGCCCAACTGAATTGCTTCCGCATACGTCAGCGACCCCTGAGTCGGATCGATCGTGTTGATACGGTCCGCATTAAACGGATCGCTCAGGTCCAAGCCCAATTGCTCCGCGATCGCGGGAGTCAAGCGACGGGTACCGGCGTAAGTGTTGCTATCGCCCGTACGAGCGCCGCGGCCCGACTCGCGATTCGTTTCTTCGTCATCAAACTCGTTGTGCGAAAAGGCGAGGTAGACCTCGTGCGCCTCCGCTAGGTCCAACTCTACACGACCACTGAAGCCCTTGCGTTCTCTGGTGATCTTGAAGTCATTGAAGTTTGTCTCATTCAAAACGTATCCAAGAATCGGATCACCCTGCAGGAGCGGGGCCGGAGAAGGATCCCATCCGGCCGAGAGAGTTTCGGTTGCACGCTGGTCTTCCGACATATTTACCGAAAACTGCACGCCCACCATCTTGTTTCCCAGAAAAGGCAGGTCCTTGTTGCTCAAGACATCGCCAAAGGTGAGGTTGAAGCGATGACTCGCGTCGTCCGCCAAATCGTATTGCGTGAAGGCTGCCTCGACCGAGCCAAACCGTCCACCACGGTCCAAAGCGCTTCGCGTTATTAGATTAACCGTGCCGCCGATCACGCCACCTTTCTGATTTGGTAACCAGGTTTTGGAGACCTCCAAGCGCTCCAGCTGATCTACCGTCACAATATTCAAGCCGGTTTGCCGGCCGTTTTCTTCCGGAGTCGCCACCTCGATACCGTCCAACATGATGTTGCTCAGCTGCGGATCCGCACCGCGTATGATGACGAACTTTCCTTCGCCTTGGCTATCCTCCACTGTGACACCCGGTACACGCTGCAGAGCCTCTGCAGCGTTCCTGTCGACGAATTGCCCCAGGGCGTCCGATGACACTGCGTTTACCAGATTCTGAGAGGACTTTTGGATATTCTGGGCTTTGGCCTCGCCAATCAACGAACCCTTAACCGTGAAGCCCTCGAGTTCCACTACGTCGACGCGAAGTATGAAATTGGCGGTCGCCATATCGTCCGCGTCGTTTAAATCGACCTTCATAACTTCGAGAGGATAGCCCTGCGCTTTCATCTCAAGCGTGTAGGATCCCGCTGCTAAGTCGGATAGGACGAAACGCCCGCCTCTCTCAGTGTATACGGAATCGCCCGTTTCCTTGATCACGACATTAGCGCCCTCGATGAAGAGCGACTGATCATCATCTCGGACGTGACCTTCAATCGTCGCAGCTTGGGCGTTTACTCCCAGAAGGGAAAGCACGCTCACTCCTGCGAGCGACGTTAATTGTTTTGGTAAATTCATGTTGTTTCAGTTCCTTGTTCAAAAAACGAGAAGCCGCCAACGTTCCCCAATCTCCGGGACCTGACGAGAAACGATGTCCACAACACGTTGCAGTCACGTACTTGTCACAATGGCGCAAAACCGTATCATATTTTCAATTACATTTCTGATTGTAATCGAAAGCTAAGGTCCAAACCTTAACCATCTTCATGAGATTCGACTTTCCACCTCCACGCACGCGCCTCCCTTTGATGGCGGCGCTCCTTCTGCTAAACCTGCCGCACGCTCAAGCCGACTTGCACGATTGGTACCGAGCCAATGATCCCGCCAGCTTCCCATTCTCTGCGGGGTCAATCAGCTCCGAAGCCAGCGGCTACTCGCTTAACGCCTCCGCAACCTTTCGGAAGTCTGAGACGAATACGATCGAAAGCAGCTCGCACGCTCGGATCGACGCCTCCGGGAGACTCCTCTGGACCCTCACTTCCGCCACTCCCTCGATCGAGTTTCAAAGCGACTCAGCAAGCCCTGAGCACGCGTTCGCCTATCGCAGCGACGTGCAGCATCTAGAATTGGTGCGAATCAACAGCAGCGACCTCTCCTCATCCTACTCCATTAAATACCCCTTTGCCGCCGAGTCCGCACAAACCGAACTCACCTTTCTGCCAAACTCACGAGTGGGAATTCTGCAAAATCGCGGTAGTTCGCAGCAGTTCGCTGTCTTCGCCCCAGACGGATCCCTCGTATTCGAAAACAAATACACCTCTTCCGGATTCCTTTCCATCGCCCCAGATGCAGACTCCTCGCAATCCGCCAGGCTCCACAGCACCTCGGGAGGCGACCACTACTACCTGACCATCCACAAATCCCTGCGAAACCAAAGCAAGAGCACCTTCAACAACACATTCTTCGTCCTCAGCATCAACAACTCAGGAACCCTCAACTGGTCACGCGCATTCGCCATCGAAACCGTCAGCCGAACGATCGATCTCTCCTGCGTCGTCGACGACGACCTGCTCGTCGCCCTTCCTGACACTACCGTTGGCGTTCCCGGCCAACCCTTCAGCAGCGTTCCCTCCACTCACCTCGCTTGCCTTTCGAGCAGCGGCTCATTGAGCTTCACACAGACCCTGGAAGGCTTTTCCTACGGAGGCTCACCTGTCATCAGGGACGGCAACTCCCTTCTGCTCGCCGGCTCCAGCCCGAACTCCGGAGTCCTCTTCGCCACCGACGCAGCCCTCGCACGCCTTTCCACCGCCGACGGTTCCCTCACTCAGCAAGCAGGCTTCGACGCCCTCGAGACCGAAACACTGCAACTGGTAGGAATAAACGCGCAACGCTGCTTCGCCACGCTGACGAGCCAAGCCCAAGGTGCCGAGCCAAAGATCCATCTAAGCCTCGACTCCAGCCTGCAAGCCACCGCCGCCAAAAGCGCTTCCGGAAGCGTCCTTCAGCTCGATGCCCAGTCCCAAGCCTACCTCAGCACCTACCTCCCATCTCGCGCAGCCGTCGGAGCCATCGAGCTGGACTCCAGTCTCACGCCCCCTTCCGCGACCGAGATTGATCTCGCCGAAGCCACCATCACCCCCGTCGATCCAAATATCCACGCTGCCAACCTTGGCATCGACCTGCTCGAGCTGAACGTCAGCACCCAAGCGTCGACCACCGCCACCACGACTGCCAATCTCAACTACGCCCCGCTCTCGCTGGAGCACTACCGCGGCCATCCTGAAACCATTTCATCTCCAATCGCCGCCGCCATGACCGTCCACGAAGACTCGAGCCTATCACTGTCGTTCGATTCCGAATACGGATTCGATTATCATCTGCAAAGGGGCGACTCCCCAGACGGCAGCTTCAGCACCATCGATTCCCTTAGCGGAACTGGCGAACCCATCAGGTTCAGCACAACGACCCAATTTGATTCTCCCATTTTCTACCGCATTCTTAAAAGTGATCCCCACAACGAGATCAGATTTTCGACGGACTGACCCTAAGAATAAGCGATTGAGAGTGACCCTTCGCTGATTGGACGGATCGTAAACGAAAACTAACGCAACGACGAAGCCGCCGCAAAACGCCATTCCACATCCGGAACACCTATTTACGAAGCCCAAGCATCCCGCCACTAGGACCACCGGGAATCGAACCCAGATCTAAGGTTTAGGAAACCCTTGTTCTATCCGTTGAACTATGATCCCAGGGATGCCAGCCGTCGAAATGGCTGGAGAGGCAAATTTCTGCAGGAACTGACTCTTTCTGTAAAGAAATTGCTGCCAAGAAAATCTAGCTTTCCGTTATTGACAAGGGGTCGCGAAGGCCTAGTTTCCGCCGTTCCTTATGAGCACAGAGAAAAAATCACAGAGCCTCACGCCACAAGAGCTGGACCACCACCACGCTCACATCCTCGCACGCTACGTGACCGAGACTGGCAAGATCATCCCTGCCAAGATGAACCGCATCAACGCGAAGCAGCAGCGTAAGATCACCAAGGCAATCAAGCGCGCTCGCAACTTGTGCTTGATGAAGTAGCCGGCGTTTTAAGCGTTCTACTTTCACACACGCGGGACCCGGTTGGCCCGCTCGCTCTCTATACATATGGCGAACATACTCCAACCCACCGAAAAAAACTTACGCGAATTGCGTAAGTTTTTATTTTTAGGAGGCATCGTCGGCGTCCCGACTGAGACTGTCTATGGGCTCGCGGCAAACGCTTTCGACCCCGAAGCCTGCTCCAAGATCTTCGAAGCCAAGCGACGCCCGGCCAACGATCCGCTGATCTGCCACATATCCGGCGTCGAGGCTCTCGAACAGATTTGCCATTCCAACGCGTTGGCAATTCGGCTCGCAAATCGTTTCTGGCCAGGCCCTCTCACCTTCGTCCTACCCAAGAAGGAAAAAATCCCGGGCCTCGTAACTGCCGGACTCGATTCGGTAGGTGTACGCTGCTCGGCCCACCCGGTATTTCAGAAGCTGGTAGCCCTGTGCGACTTCCCTTTGGCAGCTCCAAGCGCCAACCCTTTCGCCTACATCAGTCCGACCACTGCACAGCACGTGAAAGCTGGACTCGGCTCGAAAATCGAGTACATTCTCGACGGTGGCCCCTGCGCTTACGGCGTGGAGTCAACCATCGTCGACCTGCGAGACGAAAGCCAACCCCGCATCCTCCGCTACGGCGCCCTCCCGACTGAGAAAATCGAAGCTGAACTCGGCCGCTCAATCGAAAAGCCAGTCGCCACTACAGCCGACGAGTCCGTGCAGCATTTGGCTCCTGGGGCCTTGCCAAAGCACTACAGCCCCCGCACTCCTCTCGATCTACGCGGAGGGATCGCACCCGAGGAAATCCAAAACCTTTCCCCAGACACCGCAGCCTTGCTCCTCTCCAAGCCAACCCAAAAAGTCTCAGCAAACGTGCACTGGCTATCAGAGAACGGAAAACTCGACGAAATCGCGGCCAATCTTTTCGCCAAACTCCGAGCCTTGGACGAGTCCGGCTACCACAGAATCATTGCAGAGGAGGCCCCCGAGCTAGGACTCGGGCTCGCGATCAACGACCGTCTCCGACGCGCCTCTTTCAGGTAAGAGCAAGCCGGAGCGCGAGCCAATCCGTACTAGCTACTTCTCAAGCTCTACATTCCAGTAGGCAATATCGAGAAAGTGCTTCCAGGCATCCTGCTTTTTCCCCCGAGCCACGAGGTTGATCACCGGACGCCACTTCGGAGTGCTGGGCTTGCGGATCAGGTGCATCTTGGCCTCGTGCGGCAGGCGGTTCGCCTTGCGTGAATTGCATGAGACGCAGGAGCAAACGATATTCTCCCAAGTCGTCTTTCCGCCGTAGTGACGCGGAATCACGTGGTCCAAATTCAACTCCTCAGATGGCATCTTCTTCGAACAATACTGGCAGGTATGCTTGTCGCGTTCGAAAACGTTGTGCCGCGTGAGTTTCACCTCCTTGCGTGGCATGCGATCAAAGACCGAGAGTAAGATGACGCGTGGAACGCGAACTGGGAACCTAACGGTGTGGACGAGCTCCAGCTCGCTAGCAGGTGGATTGTGCCGAGAAAAATCGACCCAGTCCATCATGTTGAAGACTTCGAAACTCTCGTCTTCCGCATGAACAATTTGAGCGTGTCCGCTTGCGAGAAGCGAAAAGGCACGCTTGGCGGCGATTACGTTCACCGCCTGCCATAACCGATTCAATACCAAAACCGGTTCCATAAGGGCAGCTTCCATGGAGAAGTACCTTCTACCCAAAGCGATCAAGCTGTCAAGGTACGAAGAAACGCTCCGGTTTCTTGTTACCAGAGCGTCACGTATTCAGTTTTTGGATTTTTCGCAGAGAGGAGCATAAGCCCCATCTCGAAGAATCGATCCTGCAATGCGAACGCCGACTTAAAGCACCGCACTACGGAATTTACTCGCCGTCGAAGACGCGTACTTGCCCGAAGAACTGCTTTTGGTTGGCGATAAAGGCATGGTGGGTTGGATGATCTTGGTAGATATCATGGTCCGCAACATTCTCAACAATCACCGTCAGCATATAGTCCCAGTCCGTCTGAACCACAGGGCGCTTGTTCGTACCTGCTACCTTGCCGATGTAACATGCCTTCGCCACGTCGATGGTGGCCAAGGTCCGAAGATCCTTTTCAAATGCAGCGACTTGTTCGTCGCTCATGCCGGGAGTGAGGTTAAAGAGAACTGTGTGAACGAGCATAATATATGGGTTATAAGTTAAAGACTATTGTTCGCCAATCGACGTGAACCGGTCAAGTGCCGCGTCGATACGAGCTCGGTTTTCCTCGTAAAAAGCGAAGGCACCGGCTTTTCGATTAATCGAAATAACTCCCAGAATCATGCGAATCGAATCCGCGGTTTCGAAGAGTTCCGGCTTCGCGTCGTCTCCCTGCAAGCGCTGCTCTAGCCACAAAAGATTCTCTCGCATGTCCTGCTCCATCCCTTCCTCCGCAGAAGCGAACTCGCTGAGAAAGGTGAGCTTGAGGTTCGCCGCAATGACATCGCGGCCCAGCAATCCAGCTTCGCTCCAAACCTTGCCCGGAGCTGCGACGACGGAGGGGTCTTCTTCGTAGGCAATCTCCGACCAAAGCTGAGAATGCTTTTCCGCAGCCGTCTCCAGCAATGGCAATGCTGATTCAAAATAGGCAAGCTCGTCTTCAGTTAGCGGATACGCGAGGACGTCGTACATGTTTCCGCCTTCCTCCGCAGCCAGCCATTTAGCTCCTGCTATTTGGCTTTCCGGTTCGGGGTCCGGCTTTGACGAACAAGCGAAAAGGAAGAGAAGCAGTAACGATAGCAATAGTTTGCGGTAGGTTTTCATCGGCTCCAAAAGAACATGCCTTCTATCACAGCGGACGCTACCACAATCTGGGCGAATTGGTACCATAGAGCCGCGCGTTGGCCCGCGACAACGCTGAAGGCACCCTACAACTGCGGCTGGTGGCTGAAGCTGAGCGATCTAAAATAACCGCAGCCCTTATGACTGCGGTCGTTTTAAAATCTAAAATCGGAATCGAGCCAGACTACTTTTTGAGCTGCACCTTGCCGGCGCCTTTCACGGCCTGACCGATCCTGACCGCCTTACAGCCGTTGGCGTGGCAGAAAGCGAGAACCTCGTCCGCCTGCTTACCGTCGACCATGAGCGTCATGCCGATACCCATATTGAAGACTTCGTACATTTCGTCGAAGTCGATGCCACCCTTCTCGCCGATTAGTTTGAAGATAGGAAGCGGCTCCCAAGCCGATGTCTCAATCTCGACGTCCACCGTCTCAGGAAGGATACGCGGAATGTTGCCGGTGAAACCGCCGCCCGTAATATGGGCGATGCCAAATACCGCGTTGTCCTTGCGGAACTTCGAAGAGCGACCTTGGTTAAACTTAGCAAGCAAAGGTTGCAGGAGCGGAGCATAGTTGGTGTGAGGAGCCATGAGGGCCTTCTCGATGCTTTGCTTGGTGCCGGGCACCTTGTCCTTCAAAGTGAGCTTTGCTTTATCGAAAATGACCTTGCGAGCGAGCGTGTACCCGTTGGTGTGCAATCCGCTGGAGGGAAGGCCAATCACCACATCTCCGGGACGAATGGTGGACCCAGAAAGCATCTTCTTCTTTTCGGCGATACCGACGATCACACCAGCAATATCGTACTCACCTTTTGTATACATATCCGGCAACTGAGCGGTCTCGCCCCCGATCAATGCGCAATTCGCGCCGGCACAGGCTTCCGAAATACCGGAAAGAATTTGCTTAAAAACCTTAGGCTCGAGCTTCCCGAGACCCAGGTAGTCGAGGAAAAACAGCGGCTCCGCTCCGATGACCGAGATATCGTCGATACAGTGGTTTACGATATCAAGTCCCACACTCTTATGCTTACCGGACTCGAAGGCGATTTTGAGCTTTGTACCCACTCCGTCGATACTGCTTACGAGGACTGGCTCCTTGTACCTAGACTTGGACAGATCGAACAAGCCGCCGAAACCGCCTACCGCTCCTAGAACTTCGGGCCGGGACGCGCTCTTGAGCGATTGCTTGAGGCCGCCTTTCATGCGGTCAGCCAGGTCGATGTTTACGCCTACTTCAGCGTACGCTTTTGTTTTTTTCTTAGCAGCCATCTTTGTGAGTGGGGATTTGAAACAGTTGGTCGGAGGTTCCTAGTAGGCACGGCCCTTGGCTTTTTCGTAGTAGTTGATGAAGGCCCGATTCACCACCTGGAAACCACCCGGGGTCGGGTAGTTGCCAGTGAAGTACCAATCCCCATCGTGGCCATCGAGAGCCTTGTGGAGGTTTTCCACCGTTTGATAGATCACCTGCAATTCGCCTTTCCAGTCCGTATCATATGGATACACGAGCTGGGCAATCTTGGCGGAGATCTCTTCGTCGGTGAAGGACTTGTAGATTTCCTGCACGTAATTGACCGTGTTGGGAGCCTCACCGCTCTCAGCGTCGAGACACTTGCGGTAGACTTCAGAAATCACCTCTTTCTTGCCGCGCTCCTTCAGCAGCTCGATGGCCGCTTCGAAAGCGATAAACTTGCCCAACTCAGACATATCGATGCCGTAACAATCCGGGAAGCGAATCTGCGGAGCGGTTGAAGCAATGATGATTTTTTTCGGCTCGAGACTGCCGAGGATCTTGAGGACGGACTTCCGAAGCGTGGTGCCGCGAACAATGGAGTCGTCAACGCAAACGAGGTTATCGTTTTCGGTCACGATCCCATAAGTCACGTCGTAGACGTGGGAAGCCATCTCGTTGCGCGAATCCTCGGAAGAGATAAAGGTACGAAGCTTCTGGTCCTTGTGGGCAATCTTTTCGCCACGCGGCCAATTCTTCATCACGAGCTCGTCCAGCTTCTCTGCATTGAGCTCGCCCTTCTCTGCAGCTTCTAGGATTTGCGTCTTCACTTCGCGGCGACGGATCAAGCGGAGTTGTTCCAACACCCCGAAGTAGGCAACCTCAGACGTGTTCGGCACAAAGCTGATCACCGTGTTCTCAAGATCGCGATCGATCCCTTCCATGATCTGCTCGCAAAGTCCCGCGCCAAGCGCCTTGCGCTCCTTATATATATCGGCGTCATTCCCGCGGGAGAAATAGATGCGCTCGAAGGAACATTGCTTCGGTTCGGCCGCTGGCTCGCGGAATACCTCTTGGGTAACTTCGCCTGCCTTGTTGATAACGATGATGTGGCCGGGCGGCACCTCGCTGATATCTTCGATCTTCTTATCGAAGATGGTCATCAGCGGAGCGCGCTCCGAAGCGGCCGCAAAGACTTCGTCGTCTTCGAAATAGTGGGCCGGCCGGATACCAAGCGGGTCCCGAAGGATGAAGCTGTCACCGTTTCCGATCCCGCCGATCAAGGCGTAGCCGCCGTCCCAAGACTCTGCCGACTTGCGGAAGACCTTGGCGAGATCGATGCCAGTGAGGATCTTTTGTGCAATCTCGTCGTTGGTATGCCCCTCGTCGCGCAAGTACCTGTAGAGGTTGTCGTGGGCCTCATCGAGATGGAAGCCGACCTTTTCGAGCAGAGCCTGAGTATCGGTAGCGAAAATCGGATGCTGACCCATGGCGATGAGGCTCTCGTTGAGCTCCGTCGTGTTGGTCATATTAAAATTGCCCGCCAAGATGAGGTTCTTGGTCGGCCAGCTGCTACGACGGAAAAAAGGATGGCAGACACTCAAGGAGTAACCGCCCGACGTCCCGTATCGAAGATGCCCCATGTAGAGCTCGGCCGCGAAGTCGAAGTTCTTCTTTATGGAAGGAACGTAGTCCGGAAGCACCTCTCCGTTTCGGATCAGTTTTTGATAGCCCTTGAGCGTTCCCTTGAAGATGCGGTCCAAGGCATTCGACTTAACGCTCCGCTCGCGAAACATATAAGGCTCACCCGCAGGCATATCGAATTTGACCGCTGCTACCCCGGCTCCATCTTGGCCGCGATTGCGCTGCTTCTCCATGAGGAGGAAGAGCTTATAGAAGCCCCAAAGAGGGGTGCCATACTTCTCCTGATAGTACTCAAGCGGTTTCTTGAGTCGCACTTGGGCGATTCCGCACTCGTGTTTAATCGGGTCGCTCATCGATTAGGCTGAGGGTTTTAGGTAAGTCCAATCGTGAGACTGGAGGAAATCCGGAACGATCTTCGTCGGCATGGCAAAGATGAAAATGTGTCTGGGAGCGTGTAGCGTATTCTGTCGACGGGTTGGTCAGTCCTTGGGACCGAGGCTTGTTTGAAAAGCCACCACCTACGGAGATAATTAACACCCTTGCAACAAATCATTGCTTCTTTTCGCGAGAGATTGTCGATTCAGCGATAGCCTTAGTCGGAAACCTTCCTGTAACACCGAGTTTGCGCGAATGGCGAAACCGGAAAACTCCCAACAATGCAACCGCAACCCAGCCTTCGCCGCCTACCTCAGCTCCCAAATCCGGAAACCGGAATGAGCTGGCGATCGCTCAATCAATTTCGGGCGGGCGATCGAGGGGCAGACTTTTACTTAGCTTGCCTTCAATATGGGCAACATCTTTGGCTGCAGGGACTTCCAGCTCGAGCAATCCTCTGCCTCGACAGAGCATGGGGTGCGGACCTTAGCGGAGACGAGCCCGTGCTGCAAGATTGGCCCCTTCCTTACGTTGCCTTGGTATCCTTGCTTCAACAGGCTCCTCAAGACGCATTTCTAGGCAATCCGCGCGTGCACTTCCAGCACTACGCGGACCGGGTAGGCGAGCCGCGACGAGATCAACGCAAGTGGCGGTCTTGGGCGTGCTGGGCTCTCTCGAAAGCCACCTTGCCAGAACTTCCCGGCGATCCTAAACACGCTGTGGAGGAACCCACTCTCGAGCTCATCGAGAAGGCTCTTTCGAAGCATGGTCATCAAGGTGAAGTTGATCTTTGGAAAGACGCCTTCCCCGGCAAACCCTGAGCCTCACATTTCGCGCAAAGTGCCACCAAATCGCTTCGCCAATCGACCTAAGCCTTCCCGTTCCAGATCTCCCAATTCGAAGCCGACCACATGCAACCGGGGCCGAGCGCCGGTCTGCAAGACTTGTTTGTCAGCGAAAGACAAAAGCTGTTCGAAGGATATTTTCGGATACGAATACCCACCTCCTTTCTTCGGAGCGCGACGATTCAAGGATCCATCTGTCACCAGAAAAACGAGGTCAGGCTGCAGAGCCATCGCTCCTGCCAGAGCTGCTTCGTGACCTACCAAGGCGTCATCTTCGATCTTCGGGTTTCCCTTTAACTCGCGATGGATCCACTCGCGCGCCTCCCGCTTGTTTCGAACCAGCCCGGGCGCCATGTATTCAGAAAACGACTTCGTCCCTTGGCTAAACTGTACGATTCCAAACAAGGTTCCACTATCTAATCCATCCACCAGACGCGCCGCTTCTTCCTGCAATTGCTCTATACTCACCCCGCGAGCGGCAGCCTTCCGCACCACGGAAGCAGAGGTGTTCACCACGATCACGATACGGCGACCGCTGTCCTTCACCCCAAAAAATTGAGCCGCAGATTCGCTCCCGCTCAGCGAGCCCGCCAATTCCATCAAGCCAGAACCCGCCAACGAAGAGTGAGCATCCGAAAGAAAAGAATCCTCCATGCTGTCGAGATCTAGAGTATCCTGCGGCAAAGCTGGGATCGCAGGCAGATCGCTCTGAAACTCTTGCTCGACTGCGAGACGCTGAAAACTCCGCGGCTTCGACATGCGACGATTCAGCTCCCGCACCCGATCCATTCGCTTCTTTTCAGGCCGTTCGACCGTCACCACACGTTCGCCCGAAAAGGCCGGCGGCTCCACCACCGCATCCTCCCGCACAATAACGAAAAAAGACACCAGCAAGACCGCAACCTGCACCGCTAAAGCGATCAACAGGGTACTGCGGCCGCGGGAGCGAGGATTCAATGGCTCAGCGACTCGGGAGGGTAACAAAACAGGAAAACGCTAAGCGGCTTTCGCGGTCCCTCAATCTCAAAAATGCAAAACCGTGGCCTTGTGAATTCTCACGCCCAATCCGCCTTTCGACTAACGCAACGCCGCCCCCGTCTCCGAGCGCTTGCACTTGGCCAATCCATCGACCGGGCCTGAATACACGATCTCGCCGCCCCGGCTGCCACCTCCTGGTCCGAGGTCGATCGCCCAGTCTGCGAGCTTGATAAAGTCGAGGTGATGCTCGATTACAACCACCGTATTGCCCTGATCTCGCAATCGGAAGAGCAAGTCGCTCAACCGCTGGATGTCTGCCCAGTGCAAGCCGGTCGTCGGCTCATCGAGTATGTAGAGATTCTTGCCGCTGTTGCGCTTCGAGAGCTCCAGTGAAAGCTTCAAGCGCTGAGCTTCACCACCGCTCAGCGTATTGGCCGCCTGACCGAGTTTAAGGTAGCCTAGGCCCACCTGTTCCAGCGTATTCAGTTTTTCGATAATACGGGGGACGTTCTTAAACTTCTCGCAGGCTTCGTCCACCGAAAGGTCGAGCGCTTCTGCGATGTTGATGCCGCTATACTTCGCTTCCAAGGTTTCTCGATTGTAGCGTTTTCCATTGCAACTCGGACATTCGATATACGCATCGCTCATGAAAAGCATGTCGAGTTTGATAGACCCCTGTCCTTGACAACGCTCGCATCGACCACCGCGAGCATTGAAGCTAAAGCGCCCTGCCTTGTATCCACGCGTTCGTGACAGAGGAACTTTCGTGTACAAATCTCGCAGGGCATCGAACAGCTTAGTGTAAGTCGCCGGATTCGAACGCGGGCTCTGCCCTATCGGCTCTTGGCTCACCCGCACCACTCGCTCGAAGTGCTCCAATCCGTCGATTCCCTTGTGAACACCCGGGATGTCTTTGGCGCGATTCAACTTCCTTGCTGCCGCCTTGGCTAGAATCTGGTTTACCAACGTCGACTTTCCCGATCCGGAGACGCCCGTCACGCAAGTCAAAAGACCTACGGGAATTTGGGCGGTCACACTTTTCAAGTTGTGGTGCGAAGCCTCCTTTATCTCGATCCATTTTGCCGCAGGTTCAAGCCGCTTCGCCGAGCGGGAAAGCATTTGCTCCCCCGACAAATATGCTCCCGTCGAACGCACGTCTCCACTCACCGCTACGCACTCCTCAGGTTTCCCTTCGTATAATACCTCGCCCCCGTAAAGTCCGGCTCCAGGACCGATTTCGATCAGGTGATCCGCAGCCCTCATCATCTCCTCGTCATGTTCGACTACGACAACCGAATTCCCAACGTCCCGCAGTTCCTTGAGCGTCTCGACCAACTTCTTGTTGTCCTTGGCATGTAAACCGATACTCGGCTCATCAAGCACGTACACAACCCCCATTAAGCTCATACCCAATTGCGTGGCTAGACGCACCCGCTGCGACTCTCCGCCGCTAAGCGTGCTGTATCCACGATTCAATGTCAAATAGTCCAACCCCACCTCCTTCAGGAAGCGTAGCCGAAATTCGATACCCTCGATCACCTCGCCATAGGTCGAAACATCGCTCCCGGAGCGATCTAGGCCCGCTACAAAAGCGTAGGCCTTCTCGATATCCATGGCCAAAAACTCGGGCATGCTCACTCCATCCACGAAGACGTTCGCGCTGCGTGGACTAAACCGGTGGCCATGGCAGCAGGGACAATCCTGCTCGGTCTGATACGTCATCAATCGGGCCCGATACCCGTCGCTCTTCGTCTCGCGAGCGGCCTTTGTCAGAATCGGCACAACCCCCTCGAAAGGTGCAGGCGGAGTCTTGGTTTTGCGACGCGTTAGCTTAAACTCGAACTCCCGGTCCGGTACGCCATGTAACAACTGATGACGCGTTTCCTTGGGCAACTCCTTCCAAGGCGTGGTAGGGTCAAACGGCAACTGCTCTGCTAGCTGCCGCAGCAACGCATTGTGGCGGATGATCAGTTGCTTGCCGCCGATACGAAGTGGCTTCAGGGCTCCCCCCTTCACGCTCTTCGATGGATCCGGTACCACAAGCTCGTCCAAAAAACGACGCGTCTCGCCCAAGCCACCACACTCTGGGCAAGAGCCTTCCGCCGTATTGAACGAGAAATGACGTGGCGTTACCGGCTCGTAAACCGTGCCGCACTCCCCACAGGAAAAATTACGGCTCAAGGACAGCTCTTCCCAGCTCCCGTCCTTGCTTTCCTGATACAAAACCAAAGCCCGATCCTTACCTTCGCTGAATGCAAGCTCGAGCGAGTCCGCCAAACGGCTGCGCTGCTCAGGCCCAATCACCAAACGATCCACCACGATTTCCATTTGAACCGAGCTCCGCCCCTTCGCAGCTGCGTCCGGACTATCCACATCCACGATCTCGCCATCGATGCGCACCCGTTGAAATCCTTTCTGTCGCAGGCGAGGCAACTCCTCCCGCAAAACCGCCGGCTTAGCGTTCATGTAGGGAGCGAGGATCATAGCTCGGGCTCTTTCAGGAAGTTGCAAGGCTTGATCGACCGCGTCGTCCAAAGTCTGACGCTGAATAATCCCGCCGTCTTTCGGACAGCGCTGTTCCCCTCGAATCACCCAAAGCAGTCGAGCATAGTCGGAAATCTCAGTCACCGTTGCCACCGTACTGCGAGGCGAAGCGTTGGAAGCCCGTTGCTCAATTGCGAGGACTGGGGAAAGACCATGAATGAAATCTACATCCGGACGCTTCAGCTGGTCCATGGCCTGCCGGGCCTGAGTCGAAAGAGACTCCACATACTTGCGGTGCCCCTCCGCATAAAGCGTGTCGAAGGCTAGCGAGGATTTACCCGAGCCGGAAACGCCCGTGATGACGACTAGCTTATTCCGCGGAATCTTAACCTCAATATTCTTAAGATTATGCTCTCGCGCCCCTTTGATATGAATGTACTCGCTCTGACTCAAACTAGCGGAATTGAAAAAGTAAGCTCTTTAAAATAGCAACCTAAGTTGTGAACGCACTGAGGGGAAGGTAGCCTTGCGCCACGATATCACAGATCGAACTCGGCGATGCCAGGCATGGCGGCGCTGCGAGAGGCATAGTCGCTGGCTAACCGAGCCGCCTCTAGAAGACTGTATCCACTTCGATTGTACAAACAGTCGATCAGGGTCGCGAAGACGATGTCGCCGCAACCCACAGGGGAAACGCACTTCACCTTTTCCGGCTCAAAACTCACCGCCTCACCCTCTCCATCAAGGACCCAAATCGTTTCCGCCCCATTCGTGACCACCCAACGATCACAAGAGAATCGGGTCCGCGCCTTCTTGAGTAGCGTCGGAGTTTTGAGTTTTCGCTCGGTCCCTTCAAACAGCAGCTCCAATTCATCTCGATTAAACTTCACCAGCTCTGGCATTTGACGAGCAAACCAAGGTAGGCTCGCTCCATAATTGTCTACCACTAAGGTAACGTCTTCACCACGGTCCTCGACCCAATCGCGAAAACAATCCCAGATCGGGTTCTCCCATCCTTGAACCGATCCGCAAACCGCGAAAACGAAGGGCTCCTCGATCGCATCCAGTTCCGCCACAGCCTCGCGTATGGCGTCCTCGGAGACCACCGAATCCACTCCCAAAAATGTCGTCTCATCCTGCCCGCCAGACCGGATCACACTTCCCGAGCGAGCCACACATCCTTCATGGAAGGCCATCGTCTCGATCTCCTGCTCCGCTAGCCAACGCTCGCAGGCAGGTCCAAAATCTCCGCCCGGAAAACAAAGAGCCTGATTGTCCGCGCCGAGCTTGTTGAGCATTTTACTCACATTAATACCCTTTCCCCCGACTTGGAAGAATTCGGTTTTGGCGCGCTGCGTCTTCCCTTCAGTCCAACGGGAAAATTCGTAGGTCGTCTCTGCGAGCAAGTTCGCGGTGAAAGTCACAGTTCTGGGCATGCTCTGAAGTTGAGCAGTCCCATCCGCGCAAGCAACGATTGCCTTAGGGCACCACCCATATTTTTCTAAGCCTCAACATGGCCAAACACCTGTCAGCCGATTACTTCCATTCGAGCGATACCGTAGCACTAGCCCGCAATCTAATCGGCAAGACTCTCGTCGTCGTCAACGCAGACGGAAGCGGATCCCGTTTCCAGATCACCGAAACGGAAGCCTACGACGGGCCGGAAGACCTCGCTTGCCACGCCAGCAAAGGCCGCACCGCTCGCACCGAAGTCATGTTTGGCCCTGCAGGAAGGTGGTACGTCTACCTCATCTACGGCATGCACGAGATGCTCAACCTCGTCACGGGTCCGGAAGACTATCCGGCCGCGATCCTCATCAGAGGCCTAGAGGGGATGAGCGGTCCTGGGAGATTGAGCAAACGCCTTGGCATCGACCGCAGATTCAACGCCTTGCCAGCGACCCCGCAAACGGGCCTCTACTTGGAGGACGGTGCAAAGATTCCGGACGGGCAGGTCAGCGCAACGCCGCGAATCGGTGTCGACTACGCCGGACCCGATTGGTCACAACGCCCTTATCGTTTCGTAGTGAAAACGTAAATACGCTCCCGATCCGACCGGGAGCGTAAACCTGACGTGCTTCTCAGCTATCGCTAGCGTACTTGATGCCGCAACCGTAAGGCTTCGCCTTAGAGACGGCGACCGGTTTTCCAGCCATCACGGCATCGAGTGCCGCCATCACATAATTGTCCGCCTTCTCGATGTCACTGACTCTTCCGGATGGAATACTGTCGATGGCACCGTCGTAAACCAACGTTCCATCGGCATCGATCACGAACATGTGAGGCGTCACTTTCGCGCCGTATAGACGGCCAACTTCACCGCTTTCGTCGATCAAAACGGCAGACGACTTGACGCCTTTTTCAGTGGTGGCTGCCTGCCATTCGCTGGCGCTCATGTGTCCCTGAGTACCGGGAGCGGACGAACAGATAGAGAGCCAAACCACTTCCTCCCCTTTCGCCTTGTCTTGCAGAGCTTGCATATTTCCCGAGTTGTAGTGCTTCTTCACAAACGGGCAGCCGTAGTTGGTCCACTCGAGGACCACGATTTTTCCAGCAAAGTCGGATAGGCGGTGAGTCTGACCATCAATGTCGGTCAGCGTGAACTGCGGGGCTGATTTCCCCACATCGGCAGCGGAAGTCGATCCGATGAACAAACTTGCAGCTAGGGCTGCGACGAAGATTCGAAGTTTCGCAATCATGGTAGTGTCAGGTCTAAGTTGGCTAAGTTGAATTGGCCGAACCGCAAAGGCACAGCGATTCGTTTCCTGAGAAACGGGCCAGTCGCCCCTTAGATTTCGTCGAGCGATTTCAAAAACGTATCAGGGCTCAAGACTTGCGGTAGAACCTTCGGCTCCGATCCCGGTTTACCGTCATAGAGCAAATAAAGGGGCACGCTGGAGCGCCCATACTTCGCAAGAGCTTGCGTGATCACCGCGTCCTTCTTAGTCCAGTCGCCCTGCACTAGTTGAACGTCCCTATTCTTGATCTCCTGCAGCACTTCTTCCGAGCGAAAGAGTCGCAGTTCGTTAGCCTTGCACGTGAGGCACCAGTCCGCCGTGAAATCCACGAAGACCGGCTTGCCCGAACCACTGAGTTCGTCGACAAGGGCTGGGGAATAAGACTGCCAAGCAATCTCTTCCTCCCCTTCTACCTGTTCCCTCGGCATCATCATCCAGATGCCACCCAAAACCGTCAAAACGGCCAAAACGGAGGCGAAGCGTTGGGTTGCCTTTTTCCGCATCGGGGTCGACCAGCGGCCGTAGATCCAAGCGCCCAGCGCCACAACGAGCAGTCCGCCCAATACGAAGGGTAGCCCATCGTTTCCGACATGCCCTCCGAGCAGCCAAATCAACCAAATACAGGTAGCGAACATGGGGAAGGACATGACCTGCTTGAAAGTCTCCATCCAAGCCCCGGGCCGCGGGAGCTTGTTGATCAAAGCCGGATTCGCCGAGAGCACCAAATAAGGTGTCGCCATTCCCAGTGCCAAGAAAGTGAATACAGTGAGAGACTGGAACGCGGAAAGCGTCAGGGCGTAACCGAGAGCTTGTCCCATGAACGGTCCCGTACAAGGTGTCGCCACCGCAGTTGCAATCACACCCGAGAAAAACGAGCCCCCAAGTCCGTTGCCTTTGACTTTGCCCTGTAGGCTAATAGCCGAAGTCCCCATCTCGAAAACCCCAGCCATGCTGAGACCGAACAAAAACATGACCACCAGCATCACTACTACAAACTCCGGTTGCTGTAACTGAAAGCCCCAACCGAGGCCCTCGCCCGCGGAGCGAAGGGCTATCAAGGTACCAGCCAGCACCCAAAAAGAGGCAAGGACTCCAACCGTGAAGGCCAATCCGTGCTTGAGCACCTTTCCTTTATCCTCGCCCGACTGCTGGACAAATCCAAGCACCTTGATCGAAAGCACCGGAAAAACGCAGGGCATCAGGTTGAGGATCATTCCACCTAAGAAAGCGTACAACAAGGCTTCTCCTAATCCGATATCGAAAGCCGATCCCGCAGCCGCCACCGGAGCGGCAATGCCCATGGCAGCCAACTCGCCTTGCACATGAAAACGAACCGCATTAACGCCGCCCGCCGCTTCAAATCCATTTTCGGAATACAAGAGGCCGGTGTATCCAGATTCCACCGCCTCGAAATACTCCGTTTTGGGAACCGCCACTCGCAAGGTGTCTCCGGCGAGGTCGAAACTCTGCTCCTTAGCGGAATCCGAGACCGACTCCTGCTCTACATAAAAATAAGGGTCCTTCAGTTCCGCCCCTTCGAGGCCATCCCAACGCAGATTGAATACCAAGGTATCGCCCAAATCCTCGACCGCGATTTCGCCGCCCGCCGCGTCCACCGGCAAGGCTGCCCGCGTCTCTGCAATTTCATCCGCGTACTCAGCCGGGGACAACGACGCGCCAGATTCCGTCACCGGTAGTTCGAGCGCCAGATCCGCGTTTCCGGGAATGCACGCCTCTTCGCAGACCAGCCAATTGGAAGCCGCATTGATGCGGACTACGGTACCTGCTTCCAGGGACTCCGGCGCTCTCGCCTTGGCGATTAGGAAGATCTCACCTTCGTATCCGTAAGAAACAAGCGGCTCGAACGGAATACGCTCCGGGGTCGGAAATTCGAACGGACCTACTTCGAAGCCATCAGGAAGTTCCCACTGCACTTCCGGCATGAAGCCCACGTCTCCGGGATTGATCCAATACACATGCCAATGCGGGTCCATTTTCAGCCTAAGAGCTAGCTGGAACTCCTGCCCCGGGCGAATAGCTGTCACATCGGCCACCAGTTCCGCCTCGACCTCGCCGGTGTCGACCGGCCCGAGATTGTAATCGCTCTGGGCGCTTAGGGTACCGCAGCAGCAAAGGGCAGCCAACAGTAAGAGCTTTACTCTAAGAAATACGTTCATAGTCACAATATACTGAGCGATAAAGATTTAAGAATATTCCAACAAATCTGAAAAGCAATGCTCCTCAAAACCACCAAACAGGAACGCCGCGTCATATGCATAATAGCTGCGCTTATCCTGCTCGGAATAGCCGGCACCATTCTCCTGTAGCGCTTCAATCAGCAAGAACGCCTTGCCCATATCCACGATTGCGTAACAAGTCCGGCGGCCACTCGTCCCCCTCCCCATAACCTAGCCTCCGAAACCCAAATAAAACTGGCCTTGCCCATCAATCTCCGGCAAACACAGCCCTTTTCCCTCAAGCGGAACTGCGTAACCCAATTCACACCTTCCATGATCGTTACACCTAAGATAAAAGGCTTCATCTGCATTACAGCCCACCCGACTGGCTGCGCCGCAAACGTCCAGGAACAAATCGACTACGTCAAAAGCCAGCCCGCTGTAGAGAATGGCCCAAAGAACGTGCTCGTGGTCGGCGCTTCCCAAGGCTACGGCCTCGCCTCTCGCATTTCCGCCGCCTTCGGTTCCGGAGCCAACACCCTCGGCGTCTTTTTCGAGCGCCCTTCCGAACGCGGACGCTGCGCCTCCGCTGGTTGGTACAACTCGATCGCTTTCGAAAAGCAGGCCAAAGCCGACGGACTTTACGCCAAGTCCCTAAATGGCGATGCCTTCTCAGACGAGCTCAAGACCCAAGCCATCGAACGCATCAAGGAAGACATGGGCGGAAAAATCGACCTTCTCGTCTACTCGATCGGCGCTCCTCGCCGCACCGATCCCAAGACCGGAGAGGTCTATAAATCCGCCATCAAGCCCATCGGAAAACCCTTCTCCAACAAGTACCTCGACACTGACAAAAAGACGATCCAAGTCGCTACCCTCGAGCCCGGTACCGACGAGGAAATTCAAGGTACCGTTAAAGTCATGGGCGGCGAAGACTGGGAGCTCTGGATCGACGCCCTCAGCCAAGCTGGCGTGCTCGCCGAAGGAATTAAATGCGTCGCCTACGACTACATTGGACCACAATTCACTTGGCCCATCTATAAGGACGGCGCCCTCGGCCAAGCTAAACTCGACGTTCGGCGCGCCAAGGCCGCCATCAACGAGAAACTCGCCCCAATCGGCGGAACGGCCTTCGTGTCAGTCAACAAAGCGCTCGTTACCCAATCCTCTTCCGCCATCCCTGGCGTAAACCTTTACATCACAGCCCTCTACAAGGTGATGAAGGAAAAGGGCAACCACGAAGGCTGCATCGAGCAGATGTACCGCCTCTTCTCCGACCGCCTCTACAAGGGTGGCGACGTACCCACCGATGAGCTCGACCTCATCCGTCTCGACGACTGGGAAATGAAGCCCGAGATCCAAGGCGAAATTGCCGAAAACTGGCCAAAGATCGAAACCGAAACGATCGACAAATACACCGACTTCGAAGGCTACCAGGAGGAATTCCTACGCCTCTTTGGCTTCGGCGTGAAAGGCGTCGACTACGACGAGGACGTGGAAATCGACCTCCAGTTCGAGTAACAAGCACAGATTCTCACATAAAGGCGGGCCAATGGTCCGCCTTTTTGCTGCCCACGAAGGACACAGAGAATTCGAAGCAAACCTGAAGACTTCGCGCCCCTTCGTGGGCAAAAAATAAACTTCATCATGAAAGCCGTCATCCAACGCGTCTCCCGCGCATCTGTCACCATTGGTGGAAACGTTCACTGCTCAATCGGTCCCGGCTCACTCGTTCTTCTCGGAATCCACAAGGACGATACGCCGGAGGACATTGAGTGGATCGCCCGCAAGATCGCCAACCTCCGCATCTTCGAGGACGCGGACGGACGCATGAACCAATCCCTCGCAGACATCGACGGCGAGCTCCTCGTCATCAGCCAGTTCACCCTCATCGCCAGCAACAAGAAAGGCAATCGTCCCAGCTTCAACGACGCCGCTCCACCCGCAAAAGGCAAAGCCGACTACGCATACGTCTGCTCCGAACTTGATAAGCTGACCACCAAACCCGTAAAAACAGGAGTTTTCGCGGCGGACATGCAAGTCGATCTCCTCAACGACGGTCCTGTCACCATCCTCTTCGACACACGCAATAAGGAATAAGCATGAAACTCCGACTCCCTTCCGAAAAGCTTGGTGGTGCCTACCACCTCGCCCGTGTCATCGACAAAATCCGTTTACAAAACCTGGGCGAATTACCCGAGGAATACCAGTCGTCCTACTGCAATCCGGCCGGTCTAGACGGACTCTTCCTCAAAGCCTTCAAACTGGAAGCAGACACACTCGTCCAGACGATTACGAAGAGCAGTAGCGACCAAGAGATTGTAGAGTGGTTCAAATCTCAAACCACCCAAGAACAATGCGAAAAGTGGAACGCCTTCGCTCTCGAACTCGGTCGGCCCGGTACGGCTCTCGGAGAACGTTTCAAACAAGTTCGCGCCATCAAGTATCCAGAACTCCCCAGCGAGTGGGAAGGTACCGTCTTCGAAGCCATCGCTTTAGACGAATCAAAATAGAGGTAATCAGGAGGGACGACTTCCGCGTCGTCCACCCTGCAGGATCAAATCAATCCGAGACACTGTGCTAGGCTACACCCTACCCGTGAAACAAAGCTTCAGCCAACGCCGTCTCGGGATCAAGCAAACGTACGCCAGTCGTTAAGGACTGCTTGCCATTGCCCAAGTCAGCTTCCACGCGAGCCTCGCTCTTAGCTAGATCCATCGTGAATGTCACGTAGTTATCGTTAGAATACACGAAACTCATGATCGGCACTGCGCGGTCATCTCCCGCTTCCTGCTGATCGAACCGCAGCGCTTCCTTCGCGTCTTCAGGACTTTGGTAGCACTTCATCAGAGCACTCGCAACCCAACTCATGAGGGCACGACCTTCACACTTGAAATTCGCGCTGGAGCTCAAGGTCACTTCAGCAAGGCCGTCCACTATCGCTTCCTTCGGAAACGCGCTCAGAAACTGTCCCACGCTCTGACGAATGGGCAACAGCCGTGAATACGACAAGTCATGTACCTTATCGGGCTGGGGCACATCCACTTGATCGATGAGGAAACACTCGCGAGACGAGTCAAAAATCACACGCTCCGCCTGCTTGAAGAAGAACTTGTAGTCGGACAAGAGCTCAGCTGATCCAAAACGAGTCGGCCAATAATAGGTCGGCAAATCCGCCTCCAGAAAAACTGAAACCTGGTTTTCCAAATACCGGCGATCGCTCAGCGTGTATCCAAGAATCAATACCTCGCAGCAGCTCATTCCACCCGCGCCTTCTCCGAAAACGCATTCGGAGAAGATCTTACAACCCATATCCGTCTTGGAGTCCCAAGAATCAGGCTGCGGGCAAAGAACTATCATGCGACAGGGATAGCGATGCGAAAAGCTGATGACGGTTTGGAACAACTCCTTCGCCTCTTTCATACTCGCCTCGAAACCGATGTGCACAATCAGGTTCATGCGGGAAGCCCGATATTCGTTGTCCTTTCGCTTTCCAGATTCATCGACTGGCGACCACATCGCAGTCAGCTCCTTTAGAGCATTCCCAAGGGGTACTTTTAGGCCAGGCAAGGCCTCGTATACGGTACTGTTCGCGCTCATGACTCGTGCTCTATTCGATGTCTCCGCAGATTAAGGACGGCGCCACTCGTGGTTTTTCTCCCAGAGCATACGGTCGGAGGCATTAGGCCCCCACGAGCCGGAAGAGTAAGACTCGATCCCTCGCTGACCTTCACTCTTCCAGAAATCGTGCAGAGGAGTGATGAGATTCCATGAAGCTTCGGTTTCGTCACCGCGGATGAAAAGCGTGCCATCGCCGATCATCGCATCGAGCACCAGGCGCTCGTAGGCTTCGGGCGTATTCGAACCAAACGTCGTGGAGTAGCGGAAATGCATCTTAACCGGCTGGGTGCGCGTCTGCAAGCCTGGGATCTTGCCGTTGAGCAAGATGGTCGAACCTTCGTCCGGCTGGATCTGGAAAACCAGCGAATTGTTGGCAAGATTGATCATCTCATTTTCGCTGAAAAGGGACGATGGCGGACGTTTGAACTGGATCGCAATCTCCGTCACGCGACGGGCCATACGCTTGCCAGACCGGAGGTAGAATGGCACGCCCTCCCAGCGCCAGTTATTGATGGCGAGCTTCAAAGCCGCGTAGGTTTCGGTCTCCGACTGACCAGAAACGCCTTCCTCGTCGCGATAGCCCTGAACCTTTTGGCCATCGATTAGGCCTTCCATGTACTGGGCACGCACCACTTCCGGATTTTCGTATCCAAGTTTCAATGGTTTGATTGCCTTGAGCAGCTTCACCTTTTCGTTACGGATGGCCTCCGCATCGAGGGAAGCGGGAGCTTCCATCGCCATAAGGGCGAGCAACTGCATGGTGTGGTTCTGGATCATATCGCGGGTCGCCCCGCTTTGCTCGTAGTAGCCGCCCCGAGTCCCGACGCCCAAGCTTTCCGCAACGGTTATCTGCACGTTGTCTACGTAGTTGCGGTTCCACAGCGGTTCGAAAATCGAATTGGCGAAGCGCTGGACCAACAGGTCCTGTACCGTTTCTTTGCCGAGGTAGTGATCGATTCGATACACCTGTCGCTCCTGGAAAACTCCTTGAATGGCGCGGTTCAAGTTGCGAGCGGATTCGAGATCCTTGCCAAATGGCTTTTCGATTACGACCTTTGTGTGCTTGTCAGTTTCCTGGTACTTGGTGGCGAGGCCCACCTTGCCGAGGTTCTTGACGATCGGGTCGAAAACAGACGGCGGAGTGGATACGTAAAAGACACTCTGCATTTCGCGGCCCGCATCCTTCTCGATCGAGCTGATCTTGTCGCTCAGCTTTTGGAAGCCCTCCTCCTCGTCATAGCCTCCAGAACAGTAATAAGTGTTTTTCTCGATACGGTCCCAGATCTCCTTGTTGAGGGGGCGGCGGGAAAACTTGGATATAGATTCAGAGGCAAGTTCGCGAAACTCGTCGTCTGGAATCGGCTTGCGTCCGAAGCCGATCAAGTAGAAGTCGGCTGGCAAGAGGTTGTCCACCGCAAGGTTGTAAATCGCTGGCACGAGCTTGCGGGCGCAGAGGTCGCCGGAAGCTCCGAAGATGGTAATAATCGTTGGCTGCACGCCGCGGTGCTTGCTGAGACCTTGGAGAAATGGGTGTCTGTTATCCTGTGACATGATACGTAAAAGCCGTTGGTAAGGAACCGTAGAAATTGACGTCCATTACTCCTATGTAAAGGGCGGAACCGGACTAATTTACCCACCAAAAGCCCTCCTATGAATCTCTCTGGAGCAATACCAGAAAAGATTTGATAGAAAGCACCTACTCATGGGGCAAACGGTCTCAGCTACCGCGATTTGCGGATTTTGAGAAAAGCGGAACGTCCGAGAAGTGACGAGCCGTAGTGATCGCGCCTTCCTCATGCTCCACCTCTACAACGTCGAACCGCAAGGTCAGCGGCTTGGGCTTCATGATGCTGAAATAGGAGCGGCACACCCGCTTCAAGGCCTCGCGTTTGCGACGGTTGATGGAGTCGTACCCGCTCACCAAGGCACCTGCAGATCGAGTGCGGACTTCAACAAACACCACCGCTTTACCTTGCAGGCAAATCAGGTCAATCTCGTCGCGACCGCTGCGCCAGTTACGTGCTAGGATTTGGTAGCCCTTCGTCTTCAAGATCTTCTCGGCCTCCCGCTCTCCGCGACGCCCTATAGCGGCGGACTCTGGCTCGGTCCGACCGAACAAGCGTTTGAGGTAAGAAAACATTCCACGTTACAAGCGGGTTACAGGACACGGGTCAAGGTGGGAAATACAGCTCCCGAGAAAGTGGACAAGCAAGGGGCGTCTACAGGAACTACCTAAGATCAACCTAACTCCACCCCACCGAAAACCAAGGCTTCAAATCATTAAGAGTGCCTCGCCTCTACTGAGGGGCGAGACGCAAGGTCGGCAACAACGGTCAAGCCAAGACTGCCTCAGTCGGCTTGTCCAAATCGAGCTTCACCATGTCGGGATCCTCGTGCTCGCTGTGGAACTTCATGCTCACCACCTTGGAAACGCCCTTTTCTTCCATGGTAACGCCATAGATGGCCTGAGCGGCGGCGATCGTGCGCTTGTTGTGCGTGATGATGATAAACTGCGACTGCTTGGTGAACTGCTTGAGCAAGGTCGTAAAGCGGCCGATGTTTGACTCATCCAAAGGAGCGTCGAGCTCGTCGAGCAGACAGAACGGTGACGGCTTCACCATATAAATCGCAAACAGCAAACCAACCGCGGTCATGGTCTTCTGACCACCCGACAAGAGGCTAACACCCTTGAGCTTGGTGCCCGGAGGCTGGGCCACGATTTCGATGCCGCTTTCCAAAACGTCATCCGTTTCGATGAGCTGCAAGTCCGCCTTACCTCCGTGAAAGAGCGTAGAAAAGGTGTGCTTAAAGTTTTCGCGGATCTTCACGAATGTATCCGTAAATTGCTCACGCGACTTGGTGTTGATTTCGTCGATCGCCTCTTCGAGCTTTTCCTTCGAAGAAACCAAATCGTCGTATTGCCCCTTCAAGAATCCATGGCGTTCACGTAACTCTCCGTACTCGGCGATCGCGTCCGTATTCACGGTACCCATACTTTGTATACGCTTGCGAAGCGTTTCTACTTCGCGTTTCACAGCTGCCCAATTGGTCTTTTCGAGCTCTTCGCGCTCTGCTTCGGTCGGTGCCCGTTGCTTGGATAGCGGCTCGACCGCTTCCGGTTCGGACTCCTCCTCGTCCGTTGCCTCCGCTTCCGGAGTCTCCGCATCGGCTTCTGGCTCCGCTTCTTCAGAACTCTCTGCATCCTCTTCTTCCTGAGGCTCGGCATCCGGATCTGGCAAAGCCACTACGGTTGAGGTTTCTTCCTCTTCGTCGTCATCGTCGAGCACCGGCAAGTCTTCTACTGGCTGGCGGGCTTTCCAAAGCTGCCACTTCCAATCGGTCTTGGTCAGGTCCTGCCCATACTCGCGGGTGATTTCTTCTTGGATGTATTCGAGACGGGAGCGCTTCTCGGCGATCTGCACCTGCTGGCTGCCTAAATTGTTGCGCAGGTCGTCGACACGGATGCGCAACCCGTTTTGCTCACGCTCCAGCACACCGATCCTCTCCTCGATCGAAACCAAGGCTTCGCGGGTGGTGTTGACCAAAATCTTCGCTTCTTCGAGCTCTGCATCCACAGAACCACTACGTTCTTCAGCTTGGGCGATCTCGCTCTTCAGAGACTCGGATTGCTCCTCCCAATTTTCGATGTCACGCGTTTTGGTTTCGATCAGCCGCGTTAGCTCGTTACGACGCTGCTCCATCTCCACCATGCCGCGGGTGATCACATCCAGCTTGGCCTTCTTTTCCTGCAAATCGTATTTTGCCTGGCTCAGCCCTTCGCGCTTCTCGTCGCGCTCGCCTCGAATGTCGCCGATCCCTTCTTCGGTTTCTTCGAGCTGACGGCGGCTGCTCTCAAGCCGTTCCATCTCCTTGGCCAACATAGCCTTGGCCGCTTCAAGACGCTCGGTCGAGGCCGCTTGCACTTCCTCTAGTCCGATGCGCTCACGCTCCAAGCGCTCTGCTCGCATCTTTTGCTCTTGCACCAACTTTTGCGCATTACGCTCTTCCGCTTGGAGGGAGGAAAGTTCGTGATTCGTTTCGGCGATTTCGTGGCGTTTGCTTTCCACTGCTTCTTCCGCAGCTTCCAATTCCTTGTTCACCTTATCCGCTTCTGCCCGTGACGCTTCTAGAGCTTTTTGTTCTTCTTCGAGCTCCTTTTGGGTCTGCTTCAGCTCGACCTCGCGCTGCAGGATACTGCTGTTCTTGACCTTGCCCTTGAAACCGCCCGTCACCAATCCGCGAGCATCAAGCGTCTCGCCCTTCTGAGAGGCGACTTGCAAGAAGCGAAATTCCGTCTGGCCTTCGCGCCATTTGAGGAAATCGGCCATGCTATCGACGATGTAGCTGGAAGCCAAAACCGCTCGAAGCGAGTCGTGGCTAGCGTCATCCTTGAGCGAAACGAATTCCGTCGCTGGCTTGAGCCAGTCCGGCAAGTCGGTAGCGGGTCCGCTTGCCGCTGTTGCCTTTTGCAACTGAACACAAGCTCGCCCTATCTTGCCGTCCTCGAGCTGTTGAAAAATTTCAATCGCCGTATCCGCATCGTCCACCGCGACGGCCTCCATGGCAGAACCAAGTAAAGCTTCCACCGCAGGACCGTACCCATCTTTTACCGACAGGTCACTAGTCAATGGAGCAAAAGCTTTGCCTTCGAGCACGCCTCCTAGCTTGCCCTTGAGCAGGGCTTTGGCACCTTCGCCGTACCCCTCGAGCTTCTCTTGCAATTGCTGGAGAAGCTTCACACGAGCCGACTTTTGAGCGACGTTGCGATCGATTTCCTGGATACTAATCTGAGCGGACTTAAAGGCGTCGCGCTTTTCCGAAACTCCATCGCGTGCTGATTCGAGATCTGCTTGCAACTGCTCCTGCATGCTGCGGGTCGCCAAGAGTCGCTCCTGAAAGTCGCTTAAGGATTGAGCAGCCTCAGCTTGGCCTTCGCTTTGCTCGGCGAGTTCCTCCTCGAGACGCATCAAGCGGTTGCGACTGGTGCCAGCTTCGACTTCGATAGCTGAGAGTGCTTCACGGCAACGCGAGCTGGCACGTTCCGCGTCTTGAGCGGCAACACGAAGCTGCTGTATTTGCGTCTCCGATACACGAAGGCGTTCTTCAATCTCCTCCAAGTCGCGATTACGCTCCTGGAAGATTTCGTCGGAATTGCCCAGGACGTCGAGGTGCATCTGCTTGTCGGAATTATGCTCGTCGACCTTGCTCGCGATTTCACCTAGCTGAGCCTCGAAGGACGCGATTTCCTGGGTGGCCTGCTCCATGCGCTCGCCCAGAGAGGCGATCTTAATTTGAGCCATATCGGCCGCGTTGCTGGCCTGCTCCTTCATGCTGCGCAGATCGAAGACGGACTGCTGCGAATCCTGGACCTTCTGGATCAGGGTTTGGCGCTCTTCCTTGTAGACGATGAGGCTGCCTTCCTTGCTTTCCAAGTCTTTGGCTAGGCCATCGAGCTCTGTCTGCAATTCGCTGGAGGACTGGTCGACCGAGTCGAGCGTGGCGCTCATGGTCTGGTATTGGTAAGCGCTGTAGCCGATGTCGAGATGGCGAAGCTTGTGGCTAATCTTCTTGTAGCGGATCGCCTTGGTGGCTTGGCGCTTGAGGCTGCCGATCTGACGACCGATCTCGGCCACGACATCGGTCACGCGAGCGAGATTCGTCTCCACGTGCGCGAGCTTGTTGAGCGTCTCTTTGCGCTGCGCCTTGTAGCGAGAGATCCCAGCTGCCTCCTCGAAGACCGCCCGACGCTCTTCCGGCTTGGAGGAGAGGATCTGGTCAATCTGGCCCTGAGCCATGATCGAGTAGGAGGTGCGGCCAATGCCCGTGTCCATGAAGAGGCGCTGTATGTCCTTTAGGCGACAGGCCTTGCCGTTGATGTAATAGTTGCTGCCACCATCGCGGTGGACCTTGCGAGCGATCTCGACTTCATTGAAGTCGCTGCCAAGCTCCTTTTCGCAGTCGGTCAACGTGATCGCCACCTCACAGATGTTCAGCGGCTTACGCTTGTCCGACCCCTCGAAAATGACGTCCTGCATCTTGCCGCCACGCAACGCCTTGGCGCTTTGCTCTCCCAGAACCCAGCGGATGGAATCGGCGATATTGCTCTTTCCGCAGCCATTCGGCCCCACGACGGCAGTGACGCCTCTGTTGAATTTCAGGAGGGTGTGGTCGGCAAAGCTCTTGAAGCCGTTAACTTTGAGGGCGCTGAGATACATAAAAGCCCGAAATTCAATGGCGCCCTAACTTGCTGACAACTCCAAACCCCGATTGTGAATAAGTCGAAGAACAAGGCGCGAACAACTTTGGCAATAAGTCTCCCAACTCACCCCCCAACTCACCCCCCAACTCATCCGCACCCACTCATCCATCGACTGCAAAATTCCGCCGCCCAACTCGTCACGTTTAAACTCCAACGTTGAAGTTTAAACGTGACGGAGTATCTGTAGTTTCACAATGTTGAAGGGACCGAGGTCATTGGAACTTATAACGATTCTTGCGGATCTGAGCGCTTACGGGGTTACTCTGGCCTCCGGCCAATTGGCAAAGATTTGCCTGGAAGCGTACGGAGGATCCAACCGAGCCTACCTCAACCTTCTAAGGCGGCTGGAGAAGAGCGGACACATCAGCGTCGAAAGCCGATCAAACGCCGGAGACTCCGCATGGGTCCCCAACTTGACAGCAGCCGGAGAGTCGGCCACCAGATCGCCCAGCCCGTTCGCGGCGTGGGAATCGGCGTGGGACGGGAAATGGCGATTGCTCACGTTCGACCTGCCGAGCCACGCTTCCAACGCCCGTTTCGAGCTGAGGGATTGGCTAAAAACGCTTCGATTCGGAAAGCTCCAGGGCAGCGTTTGGATTTCGCACCGAGCGCTTCCAGAAGTGGAATCGTCCTTTGCCGCGCTGCGAGTGTCGGCGGATTCTGTCGTTTGCATGGAGGGCATCTTCTGGAGTTGCGGAGACGATGCATCCTACGTAGTAAAGGCGTGGCCCCTCTACAAGATACAAGCAGCCTACTCGGACTATCTCAGTTTTTTGGATACAAAAATTGAATTGAGCAGAACGCTCACCGCCTACCAAGCTTGGCGAGCTCGCGAGCGATCGCTGTGGGATGCGGCTCTAAAAAACGACCCACTCCTCCCCAAAGAGCTCTGGCCCACGAAACGCCTCGGGGCAAACCTAGCCCTCGAAGCAGAGGCGAGACGAGAGGATGCGGTAAGAAACTGGCTGGAGGCTGCCCAAAACTGGTAATCTCGAGCCAAAAGCCGCAGACAGTGAAAATCCGCCTTGAGGCGTCACGTTTAGACTCC
>NZ_JARXHX010000025.1 GCF_031127835.1 Pelagicoccus sp. SDUM812002 | reverse complement strand
AACCAAGGCCCGCTACGTGCGCCTGTACTCCGACGGCAACACCAGCAACGAGATGAACCACTACGTCGAGGTGGAGGTCTTTGGAGAGTACTAGGGCTAAAGCTCCTTCTTTACTACGTTAGTCATTCAAAGCCCCGGAGCTTCAAAGCATCGGGGCTTTTTGCTGGCTCAGCTCATTTCAGATCAGCGCGAGGGCTGGGAGCTCGAGTACTTCAGGTATATTGGATCTTCCGTTCGTCCCAGTCTGCCGAATCTGTGTGATGCAGCTTAAGCCTCCATTCATAAGGTTTTGTAGAAATGGGGAATGCTTCGCGAATCTCTCAGGGAATCCCTGATTTGTGCTATAAAAACTCGCTGAGTGATGGGTGATTACTTACTTAGTGAGCATTAGATTAACCTTTTCTTTACAAGTTGGAGTGAAGTTATCCGTTAATTTTACAGCCTATTAAATTCGTCGCCTTGCAATTTATCCACTCCAATCGAGTGACATGGGTCTAATCTCGTTTCCCAATATCCTTTATCTAAGCAGTAGCCTGCCCACCCGATCTAAATCCGACGACCTTTCGTTCTCTCGTATTTCCAAGAAAGTTATCAGACTCAGTATACACATGAAACAGAAATTTATTGCTCTCCTCGCAGCTTTTGCTGCCCCCTTGGTAGGGAGCCTTTGCCACGCTCAGGCGGATTCGCCTCTTTTCGTCTTTGATTTCAGCGGACCCGGCGTTTCGTCGAAGGTCGATGCAATTGAAGCGATCTCATCATGGTCAAACGGGATAATTGGAGGTGGTGCACTATCCTTCGACGTGCCGAAAAACGGTTCTTCGACAACATCTTTCTCATTTAATTTGGCAGAGGGTTACCAAGTCGACCTGACGGGCGTTTCTTTCAATGCTAGTGAGAATGTGAGCCAAGGCAGTTTCAGCTTCTCTTGGACACTAGGTGGATCATCACCTCTTACTGATACTGACGGTGGTATCTTGGGCACGTCTTCTAGTCTATTCGATTACAATTTCGATACCCCTCTTACAGCCGGCGAGTCTACGGTTTTCAGCCTTACTGGTGTCGCAGGTGGAAAGGACAACAAATTGTCTTTGGACAATGTTACGATCTTCGGAACGGTTTCGGCCGTTCCTGAGCCAGCGGTCCTGGCGGCGGTGATTCCAGCTCTGTTTGCCAGCATGTACTTCGCCCGCAAGCGCAAGAAAGCTGCGGCGGTCTAATTGGTTCTTTCCTCTCTTTGATTAAGACACGCGTTCCTGGGAGCGCGTGTTTTTTGTACCGAGAGGGATGGGGATCTAGTTGGGTCCTGCGGACTAGGTTCTAAGTTCCGAGCCACATTTTTCTCGGCCACAAATTGGCCCAAAGGCTTCCAACCTAAGCACTTCGCTCCTCAGGTCTTGCTTCGCTACGAGGTGTTTACAGAGCCCGGATGCTCAGATTGATTGATCGGAATTGTAATTGTCGGTGTCTAGGTCCGCTGGGTGGAAAAATATTAGCTCACTCCTGAAGCAACCGATTTATCTACTTTGCAGGAGTGCGAGTTCGGCCTCGAAGTATGTATCCCTGTCTTGTTGGGGTAGATCTGAGCCAAGGATCAGCGCCTGAACTAAATCCTCGGTACTGGAATCTGATGGGCCGGTCAGCTTTTTCAGCAAAGCTCGGGCTGTTTGGAGTTCACCTTTTCGCCACTGAGCCAAGGCTAAAAGGGACTGAAAGCTCTTTTCTTGGGGAAAGCGTGATGCCAAGGTTTCTGCTTCGCGGATCGCCTCTTGCCGGTGCAGGTCGAAAACCAAACAATAGTAGGTAAAGGCAGACCGATCCTGAGGTGGGTAGATCGCGAGATTTTTGAAAGAGAGGCTCTTGATGCAACGCTGGAGGGATGCTTCCTCCCGATGGGCGAGAGAAAGCTTGAGCCAGGCTGGGAGGAGCCTGTATCCAAAATCCGACTTTGTTGAAAAACGCTCGTAGAGCTTCAGCAGCGTATCGGTGTATCCAAGTTTCTGGAACTGTAGCGACAGGAAGGGCAAGTCGGCCACTTCTGCAGCATCGATAGCCTGGGCGAGGCTGTTCTTATGCTGTAAGGTTTCGCCGGATTTCAGGTAGGCCAAAGCTCGAAGCAAGGTTTCTTCTGCTACGGTAGTGAGACGCTGGGAGCGGTCCAAGGCACTATAGGCGAAAGCCTCATCCAATTGCTCGGTCTCGATCGCGGCGAAGAGGCGGTTGCGTTGCAGGATTCGATCTTCGCTCGTTTCAGGGATAAGTTCCAAGACCGACTCGTAGGAGCCGATTTCGCAGAGGGCAGTTGTGTAGGTTGCGAGGGTTTCGCTATCCGCTCTTTTGACCTGCGTCATCAGGGATTGGATACGCTCCGCGGCGTTATTTGCACCTAGCCGGTAGGCGTCCAACAAGAAACGAGTCTGGTCGGCCAGGGTGAGCTCGGATCCGGAAAGGAGATGTTCGAGAGCTCGTAGCCGAGGCGCATGAGGAAGCCTCTTTTGTTGGCTGACCCATTCCAGTTCTTTGCGATCGATAGGCGTTGCTCGAGCTAGAATCTCCTCCGCTGCAGCTTGCAGAGCAGACGAAGAACCAACAAAACTCAAGACAGCGAGAGTGAGATCTCGTACATCTACGGAGGTAGGGTGCGCCGCGCGGGCTTCTTCAAGTATGGCTAAGGCGACGGAATAGTCGCTTAGCGACAGGAACGCCTTTGCCTCTCGCAGGGCGAAGGCAGCGGACTGAGAGCCTTCCTTGTATTTCCATGCGGTAAGGTTTTCAAAGACTTGTTTCGTTTCGCCAGCCTGAAAAGCCGCATCCACGGAGCGGGCCCAATCCTCTTCGTTTGCCTCCTCGGACTTAAGCACGAGATCACAGTAGCGGTAGGCTAGGGGATGTCCGAAGTCGACGGACAGCGTGGCAAGGTGGCGTAGTGCCTCCACGTTTCGGGGATTGAGCATGACGGCCGCTTGGGCTCGCTCGAAACCGCGAAGGTAAGCCTCTTCCTCGATCAGTTCCTTTGAGTCGGAGAAAATGTTTTGAGCTCTCCAAACTTTAAAGGACCGGTAGGCAGGTTTTAGGGCGAAGCCGACCGTCAGAATTGACAGGGAAAGCGCTCCCACCCAAAAGCTGCGCTTGTTGAGGAAGTATACGAATTGCTCTTTCATCGTCCTAGGTTCCTTCCTCTTTCATAGTCACCCTGGTTGGGTTACTCAATCGTGGGGCTCCTTCTTCCGTATCCGGTATTACAATATGCTCGATACGGACGGGGCGGTGTTGGCTGAGGAGAACGACCTCCTCAGGCAACAGTTGAGTTTGATCAATCGTCTCGGCAAGGTTGGCCGATTCCTCGTACCTTTCGTTGTGGTTCAGGACGACGTAGCGGATTACCTGTATCGAAGCGTTGTCAGTTGCGGTATCGGGTTGATTCGGTCCTACCAGCTCGAGGGCCTGCTTGCTTCTGCCTGTCTTTACGAGAGCGAGAGCTAGATAATAGCGAGTTGCTGGATCCTCGTCCCGTTGAGTAACCAATTTCCTAAGAGAATCCTTTGCGGTGAGGGTGTCTTGTCCGAGCAACAGTCCTAAATAGGCCGCCTCCCGTTTCAGCTCGTTTACGTTCGGGGCGAGGGCTAGAGCCGCGTGCAGGAGGTCTAAGCAGACTTGAGTATTTCCAGCCTTCCGCTCGATCTGGTAGAAACTCAACAAGGAATTTAGCCTGAACGCTTCCAGTTGGCGTTTTCGGTAAAGGTCACGATAGAGTTGTCCAGCCCACTCGTTCCGTTCGTAGCGGTAGGCGATATCTGCTAGTTTGACGAGGTCTGGATACGGAGAGTCCTTGAGCGAAGCTCGCTCCTGCGCAAGCTGCCATGTCGTCTCTATTTCCTCCGTCTCATCCTGCGAGAGTGCCAGAAGCAATTGAGCCACGGCCAAGTCGTAGGGACCGAGAGTATTAGCCGCATTGATGAGATCTCGGGCTTCCGTCCACTGCTGCGTACGGAGGAGGGCGTCGAAGTAGAGAGAGAACCCCATCTGGCTTGCAGTGGCTTCAGATTTGGATGCTAGGGACTGGATTACGAGCTCCGGATGTCCTTTCCGGGAGAAGAAGCCGGCGATAGCCAAGGGGTCTGTTGAAGCTTTTTCTAGGCAATAGTTGATGATATCCTGCTTTGGCTGCAGCTGCTCGTCCCAAAGGGTTTCTACGGCTGTCAGGTAGGCAGCCAAGGGGAGGTCGGGGGTTTGAAGAATCTGCTCTTGGACTTGAGCTTTCGACTTGGAATCGAGGGAGGGGGTGAAATCCTGTAGGAATCCCGCGAATTCTCGCTTCACGACCGTGTTTAATCCTTCGATACCTGCTGCCATTGCCTCTTTGGACCTGCCCTCAGCTGCGAGCTGGCGGGCTCGGATCCATGCAAACTGGTCAGACTGTGCGCCATCCGGTGATATGCTATCGAGCAGGTCGCGGGCATCTTCAGTGGCTCCAGTCTTCTGGGCGAAGTAGCAGTGTTTGAGTCGGTCCATGTCGTTAGCCTCCGGAAGCAGCAATAACTTCTCCGATAGTCTTAGACTCAAGGCGGAATCGAGTTCGCCTAGGCGAACAATCAAGCTACGCAGGAGTGCAGGATCTTTGAGCCTGTAGTGAAAATCGAAGTATGGGCTTTGCTGTAGTCTCTGTTTCGCCGCTGCGAAATCTTCCGAACCGATAGGGCAAAGTTCGGATCCGATCAGGAGGGCGTTTGCAGGGACGGCGTAGGCTTCTTTGGCTTGTCCCAAGATTCTCAAAGTACTAAGGGCTTGGATACGCTCCATGGGGTCCGTGCTAGTTGCCTGGATCTGGGAGCGCAGCATCAAGGCTCCGGTGTGCAGCGGGTGCTGACGCAGTGTCGTTTGGATATACTTGAGAAGGTTTTCGGTATCGCTCTCAGCCAGAGCAAGCCATGCCCGGGCGCAATTAAGGTCAGGGTCATCCTCGCTCACGAGACCCGAATTTTCGACAATCTGCAGCTGCTGTTCGATTTGCGTTGGATCGCCGCTTGCGATTGCAGCGTCCAGTCCGATCCGGGCGAGTCGATCTTGGTAGAGCGGTTCTACAGTACCTTCTTCCCTAACGCTTTGGATGTAAGCAAGGGCTGCCTCCGGGCTTGTCAGGGAGAGGATCTTCAATTGCTGGTCGTCGTATCGGGTTCGTTTCGCCGCTTGGCGGTTCACCTCACGGAGGAAGGTCCTCGACTCCTCCACCTTTTGTTCAGCCCAAGCGATCTGGGCAGCCTCGAGTTTGCGGTGATTTTGCCACAGGAAAACTTTCCATGAAACCCAGCCGGTTGCTGTCAGTGTCGCCAAAATTAGGATACTGAAATTGCGCCAACCTTTCCGGTTGAGCTCTTGTGACAGCTCGTAGTAGTCGAAAGTGTTTTCTTTTCTTTTCATCGATCCGGAGCTTAAGTCTCGCTCAATCCCTATTGAAGCATCCCTTTTTCAGCGGGTAACAGGCTCTCGGTGGGGAGCTCGAGTGGCACTTTTGTCAGCGCTGCTGCGATAAAACGGCTCCGCGGCCCTAGGTTTTCGAAGGGGACGTCGAGGTTTGCGATGAACTGTTGGGCGACTTGAGGCATGCCTTGGCGATGGTAGGCTAATGCAACTAGGAGCTGGAAGTCAGGATTGCCGCGAAAAGTGGCGGCTAGTTTTTCGGCTTGGTAGCGGGCTTTGTTAGGATCGGTTGCATAGAGCAAACTGTAGTAGATCGCATTGGCTTTCTGTTGTGGATCCAGTAGTTGTTCTACCCACTCCGGATCGTGGTTGATCGCGTAGGCAATTTCAGATTCGGATTGCACCGCGATGGCCAGGTTCAACCAGAAGCTGCGTGCCTGCGTGCCAAAGGTAGGATGCTGGCTGACGCGCTCGTAGAGGTCCAGGAGAGCTCCCACTTCGCCCAACTGCTGAAACTGGTATTCGAGAAAGGATAGGTCCTCGAAATTTGCGGAGCTGATGGCTTGGTCTAGGTTGTTTTGGTACAGTCCTTGATTTCCGCTCTCCTGAAAGGCGAGCGCGCGTAATAGGGTTTCCTCGGCGAGGGTTGTTAGTCGTTTGCCGCGGTGTTGCGAAGTGATGTCGAGGGCGGTCTCGACACCTCCTTCGCGCACTTGAGCCAGTAGCAAGTTTCGCATCAGGATGCGGTGCTCTCCTGCTGTCTCCTCTTCGATGAGTTCTAGGACGTCCGCGTAACGACCGAGCAAGCACAGGGCGCTGGTAAAGCTAGCTAACTGCTCTGTATCGGAAAGGTCGATACTGACCTGTATCTGGTTGATGCGGTCATTGGCTTCTATCCAACCAAGCTTCGCTCCAAGGTTAATGAAGCTGAGCCGTTGTGCTAGCGACAGATCGGCGCCTGACAGGATCTTTTGGATGGCGGCGATTCGCCTTTCTGAATTGATAAGGTTGTTGGTGGCGACCCACCGGAGATCGTCGAAGGAGGCGTTCGCGGGGCGGATCAGGCTTTGGGCGAGAGCATCCCGTTGTTCTTCATTGGAGAGCAAGTTGGCGAGATAGAGATGTAGCTGGTGGATACCTTGGTCATCCGGGTATTTGTCAATTGCTTGATTTGCGAGATCACGGGCTATGTCCAAGTCGCCAGCCAAGGCATAGGCCTGCGCTTGCCTAAGGGCGAAGCTGGAAGGGTCGTCGACGCCCTCGTTTTCCCAGCGCAGCAGGTAGCCGAAGGCGATTGGATAGTCTCCTTTTTGAAACGCTGCATCGACAGCGAAGGCCCAATCGGAGGCCTCCGCCTCCTCGTTATTGATCACGGTCTCCCAAAGGCGATGGGCTTGCGAGTGGTTGAACTTAAGGGCGAGGTCGGCCAAGTGACGAGCGGCGTCGATGTTGCTGCCATTCAACAGGATGGCGGTTCGCGCCTTATAGAAGGCCTGCACGTAAGATTCCTCCTCAACCAGTTGTATCGACTCCTGAAGCAAGGCCTCGGAGCGGAATTTCTTGAAGATTCGGTAGCCTGGCTGAGCGAAAATCATCAGCGAGGTTATGAGGCAAGCGAGCGTTGCGACCAGGTAGGGTCGTGAGTTCAAGAAATTGATGAAACGATCGCGTAGTTGGTTCATGGAAGAAAGAGTGGGCGCTAAGTACCGGATTATTGAGCGGGGAGTGCTGGGGGCTTATTTGTAGCGAAAAGTCTTGTCGCCTTGTTTTAGGAGGAAAAGGTCTCTTACTAGCTTTGTAGCGATGAGGCGGCCTTGCTCGGGATCGTTCACGGGCACTCCGAGAAGAGCGACCTTTCGCTGCAAGCTGCGCTGGCGGCTGAAGACTGACTTAAATTGAGCGAGCCTACTTGCCCCATCCACGCTCTCAGTTTCGCCACGGTGCAGATCATCCCAGAGGCACCAGAAAACCTGGCTCATCTGTCCGTTGGGTAAACGAAAGGAGTAGTGTTGGAAGGGGATTTCCAGAGCTCCGAGGTCGACCCGAAGCGGTTCGAGCCTGCTTTGCATCAGAGCTCCAGATGCAGTCATGCAAATAGTGGGGGAATGGCCGTACGCCATCAGGCTCTTGCTCTTAGACTCACCCGTGAAGCCGTAGTACCAGAGTTCCGCCGGTCGCTCTTGTTCTACCTCTTTTATGGAGAGATGATGTCCGTAGTCGAAGCCAAGTATATCTTCAATCCGAGGATGGATCGGTAGGGTTTCAGTCTGCAGATTTGGAGTGGCGACTCCGTAGAGGTCCACCGTCCAATCGATACGCTTTGAATCCTCGAGCTCGGCTAGGTCACGATACCAAAGCTCGCTTACAAAAAACGGCACCAATGCGAAGACGAGAGCAAGGCTCGCCGGCCCGCGAGCCAGCGAATTCCAGTTTCGAGGGGAACCCTTTGGCTCGCTGGGTGCGGGGTTTTCGGCCACCGGCAACTTGGAGCCGAGATAGAAGAGGCAGATCAATCCGAGTCCGAGAGCGATATAACCGACGGTGTCGTGCCACTGGTCGAATACCTCCTGTCCTCCGTTTACCACCAGCAAAGACAAGGTGATTGAACGCCCTAGATTGAAGAGCAGCGTCAGGCAGATGGCTGCCAAAAGGAGCAGAGAGCGTCCAGAGACCTTTAGTCCCCAGTAGGCTCCGACGAAGAGGGCGATCATGCTCAAGGCCTGCAGTGATTTGATACCGCTACAGGCTTCTTCGACTCCTACCGTAACGCTGCCCATTTGGATGATGTTGCCCATGCGTTCAGCTGGGTGACCGATGATTTGTAATGCTTCTACGGATACGCGAGTCACGAGTTCGGTGAGAGCGTTTATGATATGCTTTTCTACCATACTTGGCCAAGGCACCATGGTGAGGCTGAAGCAGAGCGGGAAGATGGAGGCCCGCCCTGCGGCAAGTCCCCACCGCAAGCGAATCCAAGCCCAAGTAGCAAAAATGAGGGAGCAGGCCCCCGACCAAAGCGGAAGTCGCCAGAAGGGGTTCACTTCGATCAGCACGCGCGAAAATACGAACTCCAGCAGACCGATAGCGATGAAGCTCCAATTCAGTCCCAGAGACGTATTAGGGGCCTTAGGGCGTTCACTCGCTTCTCGAAGCCTAGGGACCAACAGCAATAGAGCGAGGGGAGGCACGACCCAACCGTAGTTGTAGGAGGATTCGGAGGACCAATTGTAGTGGAGAAACCACAACAGCTGTCCCCAAGCCACGGCCATGGCCAAGAGAGTGATCGCATTACCTATCAGACCCTTATTCATTGATCAAACGAAGAGCCACTCCTTGCCGAGCGTAGCTTGCCTGCCAGCTGCTGTTAATATATCATGCCTGTGAATTACGGTCATAGTGGTAGACTAGCGATTCGTGAACGACATCACGTTTACCTCTTTGCCTCTTTGGCATTTTGCAGGTCGATCAGTCGTGCGTCCTCTGCAAATTCTGGGAGTTCGATTTCTTCGATGAGCACGGGTTGATATTCCTCGATAAGGGCAACCTCTTCGGGCAACAGGGCGGCGAGGTCGATATTCTCTCTCAGAATTTCTGCCCGCTCGTTTTCGCCGTTGGCGACTAGGGCCGCGTAGAGTATCGCCCGGTTTGCATTGCTCTTGACGCGGGTTCCACCGCCTTGCTCCAGCAGCGCTAAGGCACGCGCTTTCTGTCCGGTTCGCAAGTAGGCGAAAGCCATAGTCACGGCGATATCCGCTTCTTCGCTGCGGCGGTCGAAAAGGGCACGCGCTTTGTCCTTAGCTGGGAGAAGATCGTTATTGAGTAATATGCTGTAGTAGGCCCATTGACGTTGCAGTTCGACGGAAGCAGGTTCTGCGAAGAGAGCTTGGGCGATGAGGTCCAAGGCCTCGCCGGTCTGTTTTTCAACCAACAGCAGTTGAGCGAAGCGCCTGAGCGAGTCGGGGGACACGGTCAGGGCAGGAGCCAATGATTTGGCCTTTTTGTAGGCTCTGAGTGCCAACCCGAGGCGATCGTACTCGAAACAAAGGTCGCCCAAAGCTGTGAAAGCCGCTGGGCTTCGAAGTTTCTCGGCCAATCCCCACGCTTGGTCCCACGAGCCTTTGATCTCGCTTTCGTTCCCCACTAACAGGGCCAGCATGAGTTCGCCGCTCCGCCGGGTGAAGGGGGTGACGTCGGTGGAATCTTGAAGCAAGGTTCGAGCTTCCGAGTAAGAGCCCTGAAGCACTAGGGCTCGGAATCGGAGCTCGATCGCCTCGCTTGGCTGCGGCGTGGGTAGCCGTTCCAGTGCAGTGAGGGCTTCTTGCGGTCGGTTATGGTCGATAAGGAAACGTGAGGCCAGTAAGGGCCGATCCACTGACCAAGAGAGTGCCTGTTTAGTGAGTAACACTTGCATATCTTCTTGCAAAGGCCAGAGAGCTCGAGCGGCGAAGTCCCACTGGTGGATGGTTAGGTTGTTGTATTCAATAATCAATGAGAGTGCATCCCTTTTGTAGGTGTCAGAGATAGCCAAGTCCTGATCCTGCGCGAAGGCTGCGAGTAGAGGAAGGAAGCGCGTTGCCTGAGCTGTGCGCAGGCCATCGCGACAGCCTTGCAGGGTGACCTCGAGGTTCTCGTTGAACCAAGCTTGACGCGTGTCCAGCCAAAGGCCCAGAGGCTGCTCCTCGCTCTTGCTTCGATAGGTGGCGATGGCCTCTTCAGCCTCTGCGAGTTCCCCAAGTTCTTGGGCGTTAAAAGCGTACTCCGCGACTTCCTCCGCACTGGCAACTTCGAGGTTGCTCAACTGCTTGGCAAAACGATAGCTCAGCTCTGGGCTGCGTCCGCGAATGTGGGAAAGGGAAATGCGGAGAGCGGCGGGGCGAGCGAAAAGGTAGTGGGTTTCCAAATACGGATTGGCTGCTAGGTGCTCGATCTCGGTCTTCCAGTCCGCCTCTACCGTTGGCAGGAGCCCACTGCTGAGTAGGAGCATGCTGGCTCTAATTGAGTCGGAACTGTTCTGCCCAATTATTTCGCGTAAGCTAACCAGAGCTTGGTTCCGATCCCCTCGATCCCCGCTTCGTGTCTGTAGTTCAGATCGTAAAAGTCGTGCTTCTGTATCGTAGGGATTGCGTTCCAGAGCGTCTTGCAGCGTCTCCCAGGCTTTCACAGATTCTCCTTTACTCAGTTCGAGCCAGGCTTGAGCGGTCAGCACTTCAGGGGAATCCTTTGGCAAGGTTTGCCGGTTTTCCACCTCCTGAAGGCTCTGCTCCAGTCCTGTCCAATTTTGAGAGCGGATGGCAGCGAGAAGCAAAGCATTCCAAGCAAACTCCGGCCGCTTGTATTCCAGCCCCTCCTCATTGGCGATGGCGCGCTGGGCATAGGTGAAGGCTGCTACAGGATCTCGCTCCAACAGAAGGGTAAGCCGTATGTTTTTGAAGCGTTCGATATCAACCGCCCACAGGCTGACCGACTCGAGGTGTTCCCAGGCATCCTCTACCTCGGCTCGCTCCCATGATATAGCGGAAGCGGTCAATTGACGCGCCTCGTGCCAGATCAGGAAGCGGTAGCCCAACCAACCGAGACCGATGAACAAGATGATCAACGCGATGCGTAGGTTGCGTTTACCGGAGGGCAGCAGGGGCACGCGTTCGCCGTACCCGTATCCTTGCCCGTATCCATATCCGTATCCGTGCTTGTTCTTTTTGATGAGGGAGTCGGCCATGCTTGCTGATTAGGTTTCGAAAATTGGGTCCCAGCTCCCGGGCGAATGGGGCTTCTAGGTGGTGGGTTACGGTTGCGGATCCAGTTGTGCGTTTTTCTTTCGAACAACTGAGTGTAGTGCTAAAGGGAATACGCCTTCGCTGGAGCGAAGGCCTTCATCGGTATTAGTACGGACAAGATAGCGTGAGGCCGTTTCCTACGTGGATTTGCCTCGGTTGCGCTGGGCGCTGAAATCATTGCGCTCTTACTAGGAGGTCCTACGTTCAATGCGGATTATTTTTGGATCGGTCCAGTCCGCTGGCTCTTTGCTGAGGCAAAGCGATCCAGCTGACGGAATCGAGCGAGCGTTAGGCATTGGCAGGCACTTGCTTGGACCGTTTCTTGCCGTAGTTGCCGTACTTGTAGTAGTCACCGTAGGTGTGGTAATATTCAGGGTAGTACATCTTAGCTTGGAAGAGGCGGACTCCATTGACCAGTACTCCAAAGATCGGAACGTTGGTATCCTGCAGTTTGCGTACTGTTTTTGTGGCGAGGCCGACTCGAGCTCTTGAGAAACCGGATACGAAGATTTGCCCGTCACAGTGCGGCAACAAGCTCATAGCGTCGCCGAATAGGTGTGCCGGTGGAGTATCTATGATGATGCGGTCGTACTTGCCTTTCAGGTGCTCCAGCATGGCCTTGAACTTGGGCGAATTGTAGAGGATGTACGGCTGCTGGTGAGACCTGCCGGCTGGCAGTACGTCACAGCCAAGTTCATCGCTGGTATGTATGAAGCGTTCGACATCCTCGGAGTCTCCTGTGATATAGGGGGCTAATCCGACGTTGGGGAACTTGGCGAAACGGTCCTCCTGGGCTCGCAGGTCGCAATTAAGGAGCAGGCTTTTTTCACCGTATCTTTGAAATGCGGAGGAGAGAGCCCCAGAAAGGTAGGACTTTCCTTCGTTGCTGATAGTGCTGGTGATGAGGATAACCTTAGCATCGGTGGAGTCTGGATCCAGACGCATAGTGGCCACGGTCGTATTCAGAGTCTCCGTATTTTGCGGATCGTTCTCCGTAGCCTTGGTCAGATCTCGGACTGTCTTGGGTTTGCCTTTCATCATGGATAATACTCCAAGAATGGGGAGACCGAACTTTTGCTCGACTTCCATTGGGCTGCGTACGCGGTCGTCAATAAAGATGAGCAGTACCACTAAGCCAGTGGCGCAGACACCGCCGCCCATGATCCCCGCGGCGATCGCGAGCAGAAGCTTGGGGGTGTAGGGCTCAGGAGGAACGGTGGCTCCGTCCACGAGGCGCAGTTTGTTGATGTCGTCGCGGTTTTGAGCCTCCGTTTCTTGGATACGGTTGTAGAGGTACTGGTAAAGATTTTGGTTTACTTCCAGCTCGCGAGCTTTCGAGTCATAGAGGGCATCATTTCGCTGCATGCTAATGATCTCGCTCTTTTTGGCAGTCACTTTTTGCTCTGCCTTCACCAAATCTTGCTCAGACTGGTTCAGTTCGCTGGCGATCAATCGGGCTGCTTCTTCGGATGCTACGGCGAGCTCCGTCTCCGCTGCTTTTAGGGCCTCAGTGGCCTCGATCATGCGGGGATGCTTGTGGCGGTAACGTTCGCTCAATCGGGCGATTTCCACGCGATGGGTGGCGATGGCTGTCAACAAAGCTCCAATGCGGGGCGAAGCAGCGATGAATGACAGGTTGTGTAATTCTGTACCGTTTTCGCGGGCTGATTCTATCATGCCCCATTGGGTCGTAAGTCTATCGCGAGCCTCTTCCTTTTGTGTAGCGTAGGAATTGAGGGAGATCATTTCCTGTTGGTCGATATCGAGGCGTTGGTCGAAGGAGATCGTTTGCAGGTCCTCCTTGAAATCGACCAATTGCTTTTCGATGTTTTCGACTTTGCGGCGTTGGATCTCTGCCTGCTCACGCAAGTCCTGTACTGCTCTCACCACTACCTCGCTACGTACCGAACTGAAGTAAGCCATCATTTCGTCGGCAAAGAGGTTTGCTACGGTGGCGGCAACTTCCGGGTTGGGGTGCACGTACTCGACGGAAACGATCAAGCTCAAGCGAGCGGGTACTATTTTGCGGTTCTCCCAGAGAATTCCCAGAATGGAAAGGTCTTCGCTTTTCTGGTCGATTTCGCGGTAGGGAGCTAGGAAATCCTGCTCCAACTCGTCTTTCACTCGCTCAGCGACTCGCTCCACGATCTCCATGCTGCTGAGAAGGTTGATCTGAGTATTGATGTCCTCGGTATTACCGACCCTTTCCTCAGCCACCTTGTCGAACTGGGTACGCGACTCCTCTTGCCTCAGGATTTGCACGCTAGCATTCGCTTTGTAGAGAGGTGTGGCGCTCATCATCCAATAATAGATGCCACCGGCTACGAGGACGAAGACAGCCACGAACCACCAAATGCGGTCCAGGAAGTCAGCCACATAGCGTTTGATGTCGATCGCTCCCATCAGTCCCGCTGAATGGGATTGCGAAGCACGCCCTTCGTTAGGCGAGTTGAATTTCTTTTCGTCGGTCATTATATGGATTCAGGAAAGAGGGTGTTGAGTGCCGGCTTCTAGGCTCTGGGGACTGGTGATCGACCGAGAGCCAATGATCGAAGATCGGATAGGGTTAGAATAATTTCTCGGGAACGATCACGACATCGTCATTTTGCATCTTGAGGCTGGCGGCAATGCTGCGCCCTTGTCTGCTCGAAAGGTCGATAGTGTTCACTTCGGTGTCTCCGTTCGCATATTTGCGGTGCAGCTCGACCTTTTTTTCGTTTCCACCGGAGGCGATATCTCCCGCGGCGGTGATGACATCGATCAAGGTAAACTCTTCTTCCGGTGGGATAATGACGAATCCTGGTTTGTTCACCTTGCCTCTCACGCGGATACGATTCTGGGCGTATTCAGTGATTTGGATACTGACCTGCGGGTTTACAAAATAGTCGGCATCGTAAAGGGCGAAGAGTTCCCGTTGCAGTTCGGGTAGCGTCTTACCTGCAACTTGAAGCGCGCCGATCAGGGGAAAGTGCACAGATCCCTCAGCAGTGATACGCGTCTCGGTCACCATGTCCGGTTCCTGGAAGATGCGCAGCGATATGACGTCACCCGATTTTAGCTTGTAGTTCTCGCTACCCGATTGGGCAGTGGAGAATGAGGCGAGTCCGAGTGCGGCTGCGACTGCGACGAAACGTAAGAGGGTTTTAAGCGTGTTCATTTTTAAAGAGCTATCGAGATTCCAGATTCTTGGAGCTGGGTAGGTAGATAGGAGGAGTGGAGACGGAATGATACGGGTCCTAAGTCCTACCAGGGTTGGATGGCGTGCACGGGTTGCTCGTGAATTTCCTGGATAACCGGATTAGAATGCTGGCGGTTCTGTGACTTAAAAGCGTAGCGTCAGATTTGGCGTTGGAAGTGTTGAAGACTGAGCGGCGACGTGCGGGACGCAAGGTCTTGGCAGGGTAAGCAGGACTCAGGCCAGCTAGAATCGCCAGCCGGTGGTCCAGTTGAGAAGGGTGCTCGTGTAGTCGAAGCCGACGATGTTGGAATCGTTGTCCTCGTAACTCAGCGAGACACTAGAAAAGAGCTGGGAGTCACTGGGCAAGTAGTTGAGGGCTATGCTCACCCGATCGACGGTGTCTTCTCGGCTAGAGCGATCAAAACTTTCCTTCATTTGGGAGATGCTTGCTTGGGCCAAAAGCTTAGTAGAAACTTTCCAGTCGCTACTAATTTTAATCAGCTGACGCAAGACCGAGTCGTTGAGGCCGGTGGGGTAAGAGTCGCGATCAAGTTCTAGGACGACGCCCGAGTCGTCGGTGGCTTGCCAGCGAGTTTTCAGGTTGATGAAGAGATCGCCATCGGCGGATGAGGTGTTGACCGATCCACTTTGGTCAAGGATGCCGATTTTGAGGTCGGTTGTCACTTTGGTGCTAATTTCTCCCTCCAAGGCGAGGTGCCAAGCGAGATCACTGGGTTGGTCGAAGCTCTCCTGAGATATTGAGCGATAACGGACACCGCCCCCCAGTTCTATCTTCTCCGTCATTTGGTAGACGAAGCGGAGAGGAACGGAAAAATAGTCCCAGTCGGAAAAGTCGAACTGACTGGAGTCGGCAAAGGAGCGCTCGGAGTATCTCAAGCCGCCGATGATGCGGGTCCGCGTTGAATAGCGATAGCTGCCGTTCCAATTGAAGTTGGTTCTGTCACTCTCGGGAGTGACATCAGAGCTTCGGGTGTGGTGTTCCGGCAGGGATACCTCAGCAAATGCAGCGTTTAGGTTCCAGTAACTCTTCTCGCTGCGGAAGGCTGCATTCAGGTCGACGTGAAAGTCCTCGGCGTCGAGGGCTGAAATGGAGTCGAATCGGCGGATCAGGAGTCCTGCGTTGCCGCTCAGTTCGTAGTGACTCTCTTCGTCTCCCAGCTCGAGAATGGCCGTAGGGTCGAGGATGAAAGCGAAGCTGTCTTCCACTGGCAGGATGTCGTCCAGGAAATCGTCACGAAGGTAGGGATTCGAGTAGTAGCTCAGTGACCCGATCGCTTCGAAGCGGAGGGTGGCTTCACCGACTCCAACGCTTTGGGCGGTACTGTACTGGGCGAGCGTCAACGTCGAGGCTGCGGCTGCGGTTGCGAGCAAGTGATTTAGCATTGATTCCCTCATGGTAGATTCTCTAGGCGAGTGGACTTGTGTAAAGCAAGTGTCAAACTAAGTGGATACTGCAAAATGGCGTTCTATCAGGAAAAGCACTAGTGCGGACCCGTGAGTACACTCACTCAGGGGTGGCAATCAGTATGTCCGAAAGCAAGCAGTTCTCTTTTTGAGATTTTGTCTTTTTCGGTTATTTGGTTCCAGTGCCCCTATATAACATGACATCAGATTAGGTGTTCGAATTGTCGATTCCCTCTCTGTTTGAAAGGCCAAATCAAGTCGCGTGCTTTATTCTTTGCTGAGGCTAGAGTCCTATTCGTCTTAACATATAAAACGGAGTAGGCAGCCATCAGTGGGAGCTGAATTGATAGATAGTGGTTTCCCTTAAAAAGGGCTGCTGTTATGCAAAAGGGGCGAAAATTGATTGTGTAGAGACGTTTTACGGGACAGGACTTCTTAAGTAATCTGACGAATCTTGGAACTCTTCCAGGGAGTGCTTTAAAACGATTGTAAAAAAATCGTAAAGCATGACGGCGGTTTACCTTTTCTCAAACGTGTCACTTCCTCTAACAAACTCTTGTCGCTGCGGTTGTAACGAATCGCCAAGCACAAACATATCGGTATCTGCATGGAGCCTTTTGCGCCTGCCCGTTTCCTGGGCAGCTCTATTCCGTTTGTGCTCCTTGTATTTTCGAAACCTGAGCGAGCTTTTCATCACTGCTTTAACCAGCGCTTCGAACGTCCGCTTCCAGTTTCTTCTGAGCGGCGGGAATCAGGGTGAAGAGGGCGGGGTGGGGCGGCCTCCCGCGTCCGAGCGAATGGGGCAAAACGATATGCATAATACACCAACGGGAGCAGGAAATTTCGATTCACTTTATTAGTCTTTATTTATCATGAACGTTAGCACATTTTCTGAATTGCCAAATTGGCGAGCTCTCAAAGTCTACTTTAGCAAGGCTTTTGTTGCTGTATGCTTATTGGCCGTCACTTGCCCCAGCATCGAAGCCGTCGACTTTAGTTCCAGCAGACTTCAGGGACTGACTTTCGCTCCGCAAAGCACGACCTTGGAGTTTGGCCCGGATGGACGGCTGTATGTCGGGTACATGGGCGGCCTGATAAAGATCTATACTGTCGTCAGAAATGGACCGAACGATTACCAAGCGGTGACGAGCGAAACCATCCAATTGGTCCGAGGTATTCCAAACTTCAGTGATAACGGCGTGTATGAACCGGAAACGATCGGACGACAATTGACGGGTATTCTCGTCCGTGGAACCGCGAGCAATCCGATTATATATGTCACTTCGAATGACCCCAGAGAGGGGTCGGGAGCAGGAGGTTTTAATGGGAAAAATTTGGATACGAATTCTGGTGTTGTATCGAAGCTGGAGTTCGATGGCGAAGAGTGGAGTAAGGTGGACCTTGTTCGTGGCCTTCCGCGTTCGCAGGAGAACCATGCTCTGAGTGGCTTGGATATAGACGAAGAGAACAATATTATATACTTTACGGTTGGAGGCAATACCAACGCCGGAGGCCCTTCGATCAACTTTGCTTTCCTCCCAGAGACAGCCTACTCGGGAACCATCGGAACGATCGATCTAACGGCGGTAGAGGCCATGCCCATACAGGTCGACGCCTATGGTCAAAGCTACCATTACAACATGCCGACCTTGGACGATCCTGATCCTACACGTCCACACGAGCTTGACGGTTCAGATGTTAATGACCCATTTGGCGGAAACGATGGCTTGAATCAGGCGAAGATCGAAGCGGATAGTCCTGTTCAGCTTTATGCTACTGGATTTCGGAATCCCTACGACTTGATAATCTCTGACTTTCCCGGAAGAGAAGGAAAGATATATACTTGGGACAATGCAGGAAACCCAGGCTGGGGGGGATATCCTGCAAATGAAGGCCCGAGTGGACTCGCGACCAATGAATATATATTGGGTGAGCCCGGTTTTCTTAATAACCAAGACAATTTCCATTTGGTTAGCCCTGGCTATTACGGAGGCCATCCTAACCCGATTCGAGCGAATCCGGCAGGAGCGGGGTGGGTGCTTTTCGATCCATCGGCACCCTCGGGCGAACAGGCTGAGTTTGTGGCCAGCCCCACGAGCGACTGGCCGCCGGTTCCTGTCGAGATGGCGAATCCAGTGGAAGGCGATTTCCTGCTACAAGGAACCGTAGAGAATCCGGATCTCCTGACGAACAACTCCTCAACTAATGGATTGGACGAGTACCTTGCAGGCAATTTCAATGGCGAGATGGCGGGAGACATTATCGCGGCCGGAATGAAGGGGCATCTTTTGCGAATCAAGTTGAATGAGGATGGCACCGAAGTCGTGAATGGGCGAGAGGAGCTTGCGAGCAACTTTGCTGCGAACCCTTTGGATGTCACTATTCCCAACCTCCTCCAAGCGCCCAGCCTTTACGGAACGATCTGGGTCGCTTGCTATGATGTGGGCACCACCAACATAGTGATCCTTGAACCCGCTGATTTTGATGATCCAGGAAACTCGGTTTGCACGGGATTCGATAGTTTTGAAATCGATGAAGATGGTGATGGCTACTCCAATGGCGATGAAATCGCCAATGGCACCGATCCTTGTTCAGGGGCACAAGTTCCTCCCGACTACGATGGGGATTTTATCTCCGATCTGATGGATGAAGATGACGATAACGATGGGCTTTGGGATACCGAAGACGCCTTCCAAAGGGATCCTCACAATGGAATGTCGACGGCGATTCCAATGTCGCTGAGCCTCTTCAATACTAACACAGGCTTCTTTAGTGTGGGTGTGACGGGGATGATGGTAAATCCAGGTGATGACTACCTTGGACAATACGATCCCTTTAATATCGTTGCAGGAGGCACCGCGGGACTCTTTAGCATATCTCAGGTGGACGCTGGTACCGCCAAAGGGAGCGCCAACAATCAGGTCGATGCCTACATCTTCGGAGTTCCGTCCAGCGATTTAGTCGCTCCTTACCTTATTCGGGTCAGCATAGCAGGGCCTTTCTTCGGGGGCTCCACGAACATAGAGGGGCAGCAGTCGCAGGGCTTCTTCATCGGAACAGGCGACCAAGACAACTACCTGAAGGTGGCCGTTAATGCGAACGATGGGGAAGGTGGGATCGAAATCTTATACGAAGATGGGGGGGGCGTACTGGTCGACTCAATAGAAGCCTTCTCTGGTTTCCTTTCCAATAGCACTATGGATCTATTTATGTATGTAGATCCGGTTTCTGGATACGTTCAGCCCATGGTCCAGCGTGAGAGTGATCCTGAGGCTACCGTGATTGGATCGCCCATCTTTCTCCAAGGAAACGTTCTCGCAGCAGTCAGCGAACCTGGCCCTCTCGCGATCGGCCTGATCGCCACGACGGGCGATCCTGCAACGGCTACCTTCTCTCCGACTTGGGACCTCTTTGAGATCACCGTTCCGGATTTGGGAGCGAGCGCTGAGGTCGTCATCGACCCGGAAGCGGGAAGCATCGTTACGTCCAGTACCTACATTCCCGGCTCCTTCCGCGTGGAAAACACATCCTCCGGTGGTCAAAAAATTGCGAGCGTTAAGTTCGACCTGACCCGTTCCCTCATGCCGAACACCGTGTTCGATTCGGAGGGGACTGCAGGCGACACTGCATTCAAGGCGTTTGATCTCAATTTGGACGACGGCATCGATTCGGTAGTGGCGACTTTTGTAGATTCGCACAATCTAGTGGATGGAGATGATGGATACGACGGATTACTCGTCGAGGCGACGGGCTTCGATGTCGGCGAATCCTTGTGGTTTAGCACAGATGTAGATCCAAACAGCATTAAAGGTGTTATAGATCCAGGACCGAACGATAGCGGCAGTGTCTCAGGTTTGGAGGTCATCGGCACTAAGGTGACGGTGGGTTTCGACGACGGCACGATTTTGAAGACACGAGTCAGCAGAAGAGACCAAAGCAATCGTGGAAGCACTGGGTCTCTCGTATTTGAGCGTCCCGTTCAGCCCTACCTGCAAGTCGTAGGAGCTGAGGCTCCGCTATTGACGGTAGAAGATCCGACCATTCGCGTTGTTGGTCCTGCGGGGACCAGTGTCACGCTCGTGCAGATGGAAGCTGGACTCTATCTTGATGGGGTCGCGGGCGGCGGGTATAATCTGTCCGCATTCGAATCCAACACTGTACTCTCGGTTCAAGAATATACAGGCGTCATCGATGCTAATGGAGAGCTGGATTTTGATGTGACATTGCTGCTGGGCGATGCTGAATCGGGTGGTATCAATCTATTCAGCGCCTATCTGACTGATGAGTCGGGCGTGAAAGGTCCTGCTTCGGATACGCTGGTTGTCGAGGTAGATAAAGCTGCCTTGAATGACGATGAGGAGCCAACCCAGCCTCCAGGATTTCAAGCGAACGGTACTTTGGCGAACAGCTCCCAACTTGTCTGGGCGGCTTCGACAGACAACTTTGAGGTTACTGGATATAATATATATGTCGACGGTGTATTTCTCATCTCGGTGGGCAGTCCCGGCTACGTTCTCACAGGATTAGATCCGTTTACGACTTACTTAGTGGAGGTCACTGCGGTGGACCAAGCAGGTAACGAATCGTCTCGTAGCTCGAAATTGTTGACGACTCAATCTGAGCCGGGAACGACGGAAACGGTTTTGAGGGTGAATGCTGGCGGCGGGGCCTTTACGGACACTGACGAAAATGAATGGTTAGCCGATACCGGTTTCAACGTTGGCAATGTCTACTCTCAGAGCGTGGCGATCGAAGGGACAGCTAACGATGCCCTTTATCAAACCGAGCGCTGGGACCCACCCTCCGCGCCGGAGCTATCCTATGCATTCGCACTGGCTAACGGTGCATATGAAATCAGGATACACCTTGCTGAGATTTCAACCCAGGTCAACAGTGCTGGCCAGCGCGTCTTCGGAATCGCAGTGGAAGGGGAAACCGTAGAGACCGCAATTGATATTTTTGCCGCGACAGGCTCGGCTAGAGCCCTGATCCTTACCTATCCGGCCACTGTCAGCGATGGGCAACTCAATGTGTCTTTTATCCATGGAATCGAGAATCCGAAAGTCAGTGCCATCGAAGTGCTGCGTCCCTTGGAACCCTTCGTTGACGACACACCGCCGGCCGCCCCCGAAACCTTCACCGCGACAGGTCTCGACCACAGCTCGATCGAGCTGACTTGGTCGGCCGCCAGCGACGACGTGGGCGTTGTGTCTTACGCGGTTTCCCGCGACGGGGCGCCCGTTGGCGAAACCTCCTCGCTGACCTACCTCGACGAGGGCCTCGATCCTGAGGCCACCTACGACTACGAGGTGACGGCCCTCGACGCCGCGGGCAACGAGTCTGAGCCCGCTTTGGCGAGCGGCGTCACCTTGGCCGAGCCCGATTTCGAGACGGTGCTGCGCGTAAACGCGGGGGGACCGATCTACACGGACGGAACGGGCGCGGTTTGGTCTGCCGACTTCGGCTTCAATACTGGCAGCGCTTATAGCAACGGCGTAGCCATCGCCGGCACCACGGATGACCCTCTCTACCAGACAGAGCGTTGGGATGCGGGAGCGGCTCCGGAGTTGCAGTACTCCTTCGCCCTCGCGGACGGCGACTACCTAGTGCGTCTGCACTTCGCGGAAATCTACAGCGGCATCGTGGCCTCCGGCCAGCGTGTGTTCGGGATCGTGGTGGAAGGTTCCACCGTCGATGCGAGCTTCGACATATTCGATACCGCCGGCTTTGGCACTGCGCATGTGGTCGAAGTCCCGGCCACGGTCGTTGGCGGATCGCTCGAGATCGGCCTCCTGCACGCGACCGAAAATCCGAAGGTCAATGCCATCGAGGTGCTACGTCCTTTGGATTCATTTGTTGACGACACGCCGCCGTCCCCCCCCGGATCCTTCGCCGCAACAGGTGTCGATCACAGCTCGGTCGAGCTGACTTGGACCGCCGCGAGCGACGACGTAGGCGTGGTTTCCTACGCGGTCTACCGCGACGGTTCGCTCTTGGCAGAAATCTCGAGCCTAGCTTACCTCGACGAAGGACTCGATCCGCAGACCAGCTACAACTACGAAGTGACGGCCTTCGACGCCGCCGGCAACGAATCGGCGCCCGCTCTGGCGAGCGGCTCGACTTTGGCCGCGCCCGATTTCGAATCGATGCTGCGGGTTAACGCTGGCGGGCCGGCCTACACGGACGGTTCGGGCGCGGTCTGGTCGGCTGACTTCGGCTTCAATACAGGTAGCTCTTACAGCAATGGCGTCGCCATCGCCGGCACCACGGACGACGCGCTTTACCAGACAGAGCGCTGGGACGCGGGAGCGGCTCCAGAGTTGCAGTACTCCTTCGCCCTCGCGGACGGCGACTATCTGGTGCGTCTGCACTTTGCGGAAATCTACAACGGCATCGTGGCCTCCGGCCAGCGTGTGTTCGGTATTGTGGTGGAAGGTTCCACCTTCGATGCGTCCTTCGACATATTCGAGGCTGCCGGCTTCGGCACTTCCCATGTGGTCGAAGTCCAGGCTACGGTCGTTGGCGGATCGCTTGAGATTGACTTCTTGCACGTGACGGAGAATCCGAAGGTCAATGCCATCGAGGTGTTGCGGCCCTCGGAGCCATTCGTCGACGACACGCCGCCGGCCGCCCCCGCCACCTTCACCGCGACAGGTCTCGACGAGAGCTCGATCGGGTTGGCTTGGACCGCCGCTAGCGACAACGTGGGCGTGGTCTCCTACGCGGTCTACCGCGAAGGGTCGCTTCTGGTCGAAACCTCGGAGCTAACGTATCTCGACGAAGGACTCGATCCGGAGACTAGCTACGACTACGAGGTGACGGCCTTTGATTCCACCGGCAACGAGTCGGCGCCCGCTTTGGCTAGCAGCGTGACCTTGGCCGGGCCTGACGACACTCCGCCGGCCGTCCCCGGATCCTTCATCGCGACAGGTATTGACCACAATTCGATCGAGCTGACTTGGTCCTCCGCCAGCGACAACGTGGGCGTGTCATCCTACGCGGTTTACCGCGGCGGGTCGCTTCTGGGCGAAACCTCGGGCCTAACGTATCTCGACGAAGGGCTCGATCCGGAGACCAGCTACGACTACGAGGTGACGGCTTTCGACGCGGCCGGCAACGAGTCGGCGCCCGCTCTGGCGAGTGGCGCGACCTTGGCCGAGCCCGATTTCGAGTCGGTGCTGCGGGTCAACGTGGGCGGGCCAGCTTACACGGACGGCTCGGGCGCGGTTTGGTCTGCCGATGTCGGCTTCAACACGGGCGGCACCTTCAGCCGCAATATCGCGATCGCCGGCACCACGGACGACACGCTTTACCAGACCGAACGCTGGGATGGTGGAGCGGCTCCGGAGTTGCACTACTCTTTCGCCCTCCCGAACGGTAGCTACCAAGTTCGCCTGCATTTCGCTGAGATCTTCGCGGGTATCGTATCTCCTGGCCAGCGGGTAATGGGTGTGCAGATCGAAGGGGCGCCGGCCGCTGCTGCGATCGATATATTTGGGGCTGTCGGCTCCGCCGCCGCCTTGGTCTTGGAGTTCCCGGCGACAGTGTCGGACGGCGAGTTGAATATCGTCTTCCTGCATGTCGTGGATAATACGAAGGTCAACGCCATCGAGGTGCTGCGTTCGCTCGAGCCGCTCGTTGACGACACGCCGCCGGACGCTCCCGAAACTTTCACCGCGACCGGTCTCGACGACAGCTCGATCCAGCTGACTTGGTCGGCTGCCAGCGACGAGGTGGGCGTGGTCTCCTACGCGGTCTACCGCGGCGGGTCGCTCGTAAGCGAAACCGCATCGCTGACCTACCTCGACGAAGGACTCGATCCGGAGGCTAGCTACGACTACGAGGTGACGGCCTTCGACGCCGCCGGCAACGAGTCGGCCCCCGCATTGACGAGCGGCACGACCTTGGACGGGCCTGACGACACGCCGCCGGACGCTCCCGAAACTTTCACCGCGACCGGTCTCGATGACAGCTCGATCCAGCTGACTTGGTCGGCTGCCAGCGACGAGGTGGGCGTGGTCTCCTACGCGGTCTACCGCGGCGGGTCGCTCCTGGGCGAAACCGCATCGCTGACCTACCTCGACGAAGGACTCGATCCGGAGACTAGCTACGACTACGAGGTGACGGCCTTCGACGCCGCCGGCAACGAGTCGGCCCCCGCATTGACGAGCGGCGCGACCTTGGCCGCGCCCGACTTCGAGTCGGTGCTGCGGGTCAACGTGGGCGGCCCGGCCTATACGGACGGCTCCGGCTTGGTCTGGTCGGCTGACTTCGGCTTCAAGACGGGCGGCACCTACAGCCGCAATATCGCCATCGCCGGCACTACGGACGACACGCTCTACCAGACCGAGCGTTGGGATGGGGGAGCGGCACCGGAGTTGCAGTACGCGTTCGCCCTTGAGGACGGCAGCTATCTGGTTCGCCTGCACTTCGCTGAAATCTTCGCCGGCATTACATCGTCTGGCCAGCGGGTGATGGGAGTGCAGATCGAAGGGGCTCCGGCCGCTGCTGCGATCGATATCTTCGGAACGGTCGGCGGCGCAGCCGCCTTGGTATTGGAGTTTCCGGTGACGGTGTCGGACGGCGAGTTGAATATCGTTTTACTGCATGTTGTCGACAATACGAAGGTCAACGCCATCGAGGTGCTGAAAGCGTTGTAGGCTTTTTAAAGATTATACACCCGCGCTACCAGATAGAAGTTATGTTCCTACTGTACGTTAACTCCAGCAATGAACCTTCGCTTATATCGATGAGTCGCTAGGCTGGTGCCCGCAGTGGCACATTGATGACCTTTATTTGCACAATATGTAGGTATCGGTATCATTCGAGTGAATACGGACGATTGTTTCAAGTGGACGTTTTTTTTTGGCATATTGCATTAATGCCGGAAATTCGCATTGCAGTTCTATTTAACTCAGGTCAAGTAATTGTACTTATCCGATAAAGGGAGTCGATTGTAGCACTATGTTATTCAAATATTACCCTTCTGCTGATTTTAGGGATCCACGACACCGCGACCATGGCAGATCAATCCAAAGCTTTTAACGTTGCCCAATCACCATCCGCCGCCGAGCCGGAGCTACCCCACGTCGAGAGTGGCAGCTGCAACATGGTAATTGTGATCGCCACCTTTGGACGAGACAGCCTGCTAAGTCGTACTTTGGAATCTATTTCTACCGTCCGTATTCCAAGTATCTTGACTCGAGTTATCGTTGCAGAGAACGGACCCGAGCCTGTGGTGCGAGAGGTTGCGGAATCGTTCAAAGGCCGAATACCCATTGAGTATTTGTATGTTCCTTATTGCAGCAAGAGCGCCGCACTCAACGCCGCGCTGGAGCGGTTGACGGATGAATTTATCGTTTTTTTCGACGACGATGTGCGATTGAGCGAGGACACTCTGTTGGAATATTCGAAATTGGCTGGAAGGCAGCGGCACGGGGTCTTTTATGGGGGCCGTTGTGAAGTAGACTGCCCTGAGCCCCCGCCGGATTGGGTGAAGCGTTATCTGCCCGCCCCGGCAAAAGGCTGGTCGCTGGGAGATGAAGAGAGAGACTTAACGACCGGCGGCGCTCTCGGTTTCAATTGGGCTGCTTATGCCCAGGATATAAAAGGTGTCGGCAGTTTCGACCTGATGTGTGGACCGGGCACGCCCGCAAATGGAGATGAGACCAACGTCGAGAACAAGCTATTGGAGTCGGGAGTTCGAGGTGTCTATTCCCCTAATGCGGTGGTTTGGCATTTCGTGCCTCCCGAACGTTGTTCCGCTGACTTTGCCGTTGTACAGAAGAAGCGAAATGAAATGGGGCGTGGAATCGCGCTGGCTGAACGGAGCTTTTTCAGAAGGGCAGTCCAACAGGTCTGCACTCGAGTGGAACTGATGGCATATACTTTGGCTCGCGGAGTGGTCGCTTTCAACAAAGAGTCGCGGCGCTATTATCACTTCAACATTTGCGCGGAACGTCTTGCTGCGAAGCTGGAGGGGATGCGGCTGGGTGCCGAGCGGCTCTCTCGCTAGCTCAATGATGAGGGCGAATTTCGTTTAGCCCCAGTGTTTGGGTGCCTCTTCTTAGGTTAGCCTTCGATTTCAGGCGTATTGCTGGCAGTTCGGATGCGATTGTGAGTTTTTCTGTTATCAATTGGCGTGAAAGCTCTTCGCTTGGGATCAGGGAATCCTCTATTCGCTGCGAACCTTTGGAACCTTCTTCAATAAGGGTTGCTACGGGCTACGCAAACGGTATCGTGAAACCTAATTTTAAGCATAAGTTTTTATACTTATGCCGTGTCCAACGTCTTTTACTTTTCGAATAAATCCTGCCTTCTGATTTTGTCGAATTCTAGCCTGTATTCTTTGATAAGTTGCACGGGCATCTTTGTGGGCGCCGCTCTTGGTGTGTCAAATTTCGTTTAGTCAGTGAGTGATTCTTTTTTCAGATTCAAAATCGAACATAGCACAATCCTCAGCGCCAACAACACCTGAACCATGTCCTCTGCCAACGAATCTCAATTAAGCTATACTTCGCTCGGGGTCAACTCTGACACCGAACCTTATTTAAGCTGTAGCGCACTTGGGGTCAACTTTGTTGATGAACCCGTGGAGCGGTGTATTGATATTGTTTCTGAGGGAGGATTGCTGGTGGTTCCGTCTGGGCCAGGGTTGGCTCGTATCGATAAGGACGAGTTCTATCGGGAAGCTGTTCAGGGTGCGGCCTTTGCATTAGCCGACAGCGGTTACATGGTTCTCTTATTAAGACTTTTCAAAAGACGCAGTCTGCACCGAATTTCGGGCCTTCGTTTTATTGATGCGTTGTTGAATCACGAGGGATTCAAAAACGATGCGTCGACGATGTGGGTGATGCCCAATGAGCTTGAGGTCTTACCTACCAAGGCGGTGCTTTCGGAAAGAGGCGTCACGTTCAGCGACGACGGATTTGTAATCGCGCCCATGTATCCCCATGAAGGGCGCGTCGAGGATCCTCAGCTGCTAGCAGAAATAGAAGCGAAACGTCCTCGTTGGGTAATCTTGAATGTCGCAGGTGGGAAGCAGGAAAAGCTAGGCTATTACCTTACGACAAACCTGAGCTACAAGCCGACGATCGTGTGCACGGGCGCTGCGATAGCGTTTCTCTCTGGGGAGCAAGCCCACATTCCCGTATGGGCGGACCGCCTCTATCTGGGGTGGCTTTTTCGTATCATGCAAAGCCCCAGGTTATACACCCAGCGCTACTTAGAAGCGTCGACGCTCATCAGAAAAATTGCCTTTAATCGTAATTTGAATGTCTCGCGATCGTATCGTTCTTACCTCGTGAAAACGTAGGAGTAGAATGGGCAATCCATCGGATGTATTCTGCATACGACTACATAAGGTCACAGGTCTTGCTTTCGGACGTCACGCTTTCTCTTTTCCAGAAGCGAGGAAACCGAATTCCTTTTTCGCGTCTTGGATCTCTCTTCATCATAGAAAAGAGAGCATTTACGGGGGCAAGGCGCGCGGCTCTTTATGAGGCCTGATTACGGACTGGATCCTCAGCGGAAAATGAAGAGGGGATCCACTCCTCGATACGATAGACCTGCCTGCCTCGGCGTGGGCTCCCTTTACGTGTGGGGCGCCGCACTCGTATCGAAAGGTTTGTTACAGCTGAAAGCTGAGTTTCAAGAAAAGCTCTCGGCGCAACGATTTAACTAGATGTTGGAAGAGACTAAGCTACCTTCGCTGCGTGAATTTTAATCGGTCCATACTATCAGGGCTCTTTTGGGTTGGGATATCAGTCGTCCTTTCGCGGATGTTTCTGTTCGTGTCCCAACTGGCCATGGGGATCTTGCTCGAACCGAAGGAATTCGGCGCTTTCGCGGCAGTATTCGGCGTTTCATCCTTTGTGGCTGGCTTGCGCAACGGTGGCTTGCAGCCTTACTTTATAAAGCATGCCTTGGTGGGAAGCAGGGCGGAGCCGAGCTACATTAACTATTCGCGCGTATTCAATATTTGCGGAGGAATATTTATCGTGGTGGGAGCGATGACGCTCTACCGGGACGAACCTTTGAAATGGGTGATGGGCTGGATCATCGGCGTGGCCTTCGCCCTTAGTGTTCCCGGCTTGAGACTGCGGGCTCAGCTGGCCTCTGGCCTTAAGTTCCGAGCGCTGGGACTTGTGGAAATGCTGTTGTCAGCGGTCAAAAGCCTCTCTGCAGTGGGGTTCGCCCTCTTAGGGTTCGGCGCAGTCAGCATCGCTTTACCATTGTTGCTAGTTCCTTTGGTCGAAATCCTGATCGGGACCCGTCAGGTTCGAAAGGCTCCCGCTTTCAAGTTCGAGCGGGACTGGAAGCCAAAACTCTTCCGTATATTCACTCGGACTAGGTGGCTCATTGTCAGCTCCTTCGTAGTGAGCATCGTGCTCTTCGGAGATTACTTTTTCCTAGGCGTATTGGTGGATGCAGAAACGCTCGGGATTTACTTTTTCGGATGCCAGCTTGCCTCTGCGTTCGCGAACCTGTTTGCCCAAGCGTTCCAATCGGTCCTTATGCCTTCCTTGAGGCAAATCGAGGGCGAGGTTGCCTTGGAAGAGGAATTTCACAGGATCCTGACCTTCGCGTGCATGACGATAGGCTATGGCTGCATGGCTTTGTTGCTTGTCTCGCCGTATGCGATCGTGCTTTTCTGGGGAGACAAGTGGGTGGCTGCGATCCCTGTGGCGCAGGTGGCTTTGGCTTCTTTGATCGTCCGCTTGCAGGTGCCCATTTTCTACTCTCTACTTGAGTCCCAGGGACGCTGGAAAGGGAAGGCGAGACTACAAATTATCGATGCCATCACCTTGGTGATATTTGTGATCATCGGCGGGTATTTGGGAACCTTGCAGTCGATTATAGCATGTGTTTTTTCCCAACGAATCCTGGCCGGTATCTTCATCGTGTTCTTAACCATGAGGCAGATGGATTTCCGCTACGGAGTCGTTATTAAGGAATACTTTATGCTTATAGGCGTCGGCGTCTTATTTAGCGCGGCATTTGTTTTCCTGGGAGATTTTGGCCTAAGCGAGCAACGGTCTCTCCTGCTAGCAGCTTATCGAATAGCCCTGTTTTCGATTATATTCACCGCTGTTTATGGAGTGTTTAAAGGGCGCGATATTATTGTATTATTAAAACTGGTAAAAAGGAAGTTCATCAAGTGAGAGACGTCGTAGTTTGCAGTGATGAGGGTTACTTGGATTATTCAATAGTCGCCTTGTATTCTATCTTTAAGCATTCTCGAGATCCTAAGAATCTCAGGTTTTGGCATCTCGCCGTCGAATTCGACGATCGAGCGAAGGCGAAGCTGGCTGACTGCGAACAACGGTTGGGGTTCAAGGTAAACAGGGTGGATCTGAATTCCGACCGGATGAAGGACTTTCCTGTCGAAGGGCACATCACGCTTGCGACCTATTCGCGCATCTTCATCTCGGACTTGCTTCCTGAGAGCGTCGAAACCGTGTTGTACGTCGACTGCGATTTGATCGCGCTCGATTCGGTGGAGGACTTGTTTCAGGAGTTTAAGCGCGAGCACGTTTTGGCTGCTGTCAAGAATCCGACCTTCACTCGGGCAGCGGAACTGGGATTGGAACCGGGCTGTCCGTATTTCAACAGCGGGGTCATGCTAATGGACCTCCGCAAGATGCGTGATTTAGGCGTGCCTCAGGAGATCGCTCGGATTTGTACCTCGGGCATCCGTTTGCTCTATCTGGATCAGGATGCCTTGAACGTCTACTTGAAGGGCCATTGGCAGCCGCTGGATCATCGCTGGAATGTTCAGCACTCCATGTTTCCTAGATCTCGGTTCCTTTTCTGGAAAAGGGGCGAGTACAAGGTAACTCGGAGGCGTCCCTCCATTCTGCATTTTTCCTCCTCGGTGAAGCCCTGGTCTTATCACTGTACCCATCCTTACTTAGGGGTGTATAGGCAGTATTACCTCCGATCCCTGGGGAAGGAGCTTTCCCCACGACCGGGCAGTCTGAAACAGCGAATTAAAAAAGCCGTCAAGCTCGCCCTGCTGTTTAATTGAACGAGACGACCTTTCCTAAAGCCTTCCAGTTATGCCAGTTCCGACTCCTGCCTTGTCTTTCCCGTCCCGTTCAGAAGATGAGCGTGCAAGGGAGCGGCTGTTCGAAGAAGCGCCGATATTCAGCCCGACCGAGCGAGGTGAGCGGCCCGGACCGCTCATGGGACCTCTTTTCCATCGTGAGCCCGGATTGCGCTTCTCTAAAGTGGCACGACCTGTAAGCGATGTAGTTAGTCTCAGCGCCGGAGGGCAGAGGCAAAAACGAGAATTCCAATAAAGGTGTGAGAAAAAAGCAATGATCGATGAGCGACGAGGTATCCAATAATCAGGTAGAGTTGAAGCATTGGGAGGGAGTGTTCCTTCTCGGTTTTGTTACCATGACCTTATCGGTCGGTTTCGAGCTGCTGTTTGGCTACAGGGTGCGCATGGCCATGCTGGGGCTTGGATTCCTCGGGGTGATGGTGCCATTGCTGGTCAACCTTCCCCAGAGCCTGCGCTCCGTTACGGTATGGGTATGCCTGGCCGGCTTTGCCTTGATCGAGGGGCTCTCTTTTGTGCAAGGGCACAATGTCTTCGATGGGCGCATCCTCGTTTTTCGTGTCATGTGCTACCTTATTTTCCTTTCCGGGCTTTCTGTACAGCTCTTCGAGGGCAAGGTTTTCAGCCGGCCGATCTTACAGTGCGCCGGCTACCTCTGTTTCGCGGCGGTCGCTGTCTCCGTCGTGGGACTGCGAGGCTTCGATATTTCCCAGGGCGGGCGGTTCACCGGGAGCGAGAACATGCACTCCGTCGGCTTGTCCTACTCTTTCGGGCTCGGTGGGGTGGTGGCGGCTTACCTCGCGATCGCCAATCGCTCCCTTTTGGCACGTATTGCATCCATCATCGCTATGACTGGCTGCCTCTTCGTGCTTTTCGTGTCTGGGTCCCGAGGAGGACTCCTCTCATCCCTCGCGGGGATACTGCTCGTTTTCGCTTACGCGATATGGAACGGGCAAATTCGGAACAAGGATCTTGCAGGGGTCCTTGCAGCAGCCCTTGTGGGGGTTCTGATTTCGTCCTTCTATCTAGCCGGGAAATGGGCCTACGTGGAGGAGCGAGTGCTCTATGTATTCGAACGGTTCGAGGGAGCCATCGACAACCAGTTCGATAATTCGATATCGGAGCGGTATTTGCTCAATCGGGTATATTTTTCTGATATCGAGAATCTTTTTCCCTTTGGTTACTGGGGATATTCCAACGACTACCCGCATAATATATTTTTGGAGTTTGTCGTCCGCTGGGGGATCTTCGGCATCCTTCTCGGGCTGGCGCTCTACGCCCTCTTCGCGTTTTCCGTATTTCTTCCCCTGAAGAAACGCAACAAGACGAACTCTGTCATGTTGCTATTTTTGGCTCTCTTTGCGTTCTCGTTCATCAACGGACAGTTTAATCTGAGCTTGGAGTTTAACAGAGGGATGTGGTTCCCTGCTGGCTTCTTTTTGGCTGTGGCGCTGAGAAGCCCTTTTGAAAGAGATGATATATCATGATTCGTATTCTCCCAACATTTTTCTTTTGTCTATCTATTGCTTGCTTTTCGGCTATCGGAGCGGTGGAGGGCCTGCGTTACCGGCCCGAAGGCACGACCTTCTACATCGTTCATAGCGGAGGGAACCTCGATGCGGTGGTCCGTATCCACCACGCGGATGCGTCAGCTGCCGTTTACGACGGTGTGTCGAATCCGAAAGCAGCATGGGTAAGAGCTTACGCCTCAGACGAGTCGTTGGTCCAAGGATCATTTGTCGACCTGAGAAACGAGCAGCGCTCGCAAGTCGACGTTGCGTTGGATTTTGGCAGCAGGCCTAGCGGCGTGTATCAAGTGCGGGTGACTCAGTCGAAAGGAAGCAATACCTCCTGCGAGCTTTTAGTGGATAGCGGAGTCCGATATGGAGTTGCTGCGAGTCGCGACCTACTGACTCCTGACGGGGGTGGGCTAGGCGAGTCCTATTTCGTGGTTCCAGAGGGTACGGGGAATTTCGAGTTGTACAATCGGTCCGGCTCCAACGTTGCCTTGTATCGGAATTCTAATGGCAGTCAGGTGGCGACCATTTCCAAAGGCAGCACCTACAAGCAAACGCTATCGTCTGGGGTATACAGGATGGTTTGCAACGCCTCGGGTGGAGTTGGCTTTTCAGGTATTCCCGGGATCTTGTGTTCAGATGCGGCCACCGCCTCAGCCATCGGCGATTCCCGCTTTCGTGCATGGGATGGCAGGACCTTCCCTCATGCCGTTCAGGCGAGGATATGGAACAAGATGCAAGGCTGGCAGGCTTCGGACTTCGAGGTCAATACCGTCGATTTGTCGCTCCTGGAAGCTCATTGGGCTTCGCGATCTGGAAGCGCAAGCCTTCTGGGCAATGCGGGCCCGTTCACCCATGCCGACTACTACTTTCAATCGCAGGACCTAGAAAAGAGCAGCTCCCATTACGGGAGCGAGGAGTCTTATGCAGCCCTGGCCGTGCTCTATTCGGTCGACGCCCCGTTCAACCCTTACTTCAAGAACCAGGCTGTGTTGAAGCGGCTTCTCGTTAACCAATTTAGGCGCGTCCTAGAGTTCGGGGAGAATGGAACCCTGTCGGAGGGTTGGAATACGCATTCGGGTTCGGATATCCTGCAGCTTCTCGATTGCTATATCGCTTATTACCTTTGCGCGGAAAGCGGCATGGACTCAGAACTGCAGGAACTTTGGAAGTCCGGCTTGGCCTTGTTTGTCGACCGCTTCTGCTTGAACCGCGTTTCCACGGAAAACCAGACCAACCACATCCTGCTCTATCTGCATTGCTTAAACGCCAATAGCTCGGAAGGCCATTATGGTGATATAGCGGCTCTGTTTGCGGAAGGTATGTTCAGTGAAGACCTGAACCGTTTCTATAAAGTGGGATACCTACAAGAACGGTTCGGAGCGGACGCTTCCTACCAAGGGATGTCGCTAGCGATCTTGTCCCTTTGTTATGAAATTTCCGAGGATCCAGTGATTTTGCAGGGCATCAGGAAGATATCCCGCTTCTTCTCCCGCACCGTGGTCGACGATCCAGACCTCGGATACGTGGGAGCTACCAACTTTTCTCACCGTACCAACGACTCTTGGGCAGCCCGGCAATGGAAACCTGCGGGGAGTCTGTTAGCGAATGAAGTCCCGTCCTTGAGCCGAGATGCTGGAAGCGTGGCTTCCAATAAGTCGCTCGAGCAGCTGTTGGCCCAGAGCTATAGCTCATCCTGGTACTCGCAGAATGAGGCTTGGGCCCACGACTATATCTTGATGCCGTGGATGTCGTACTGGAATGAATACATATTCAGAGAGCCCGACCAGGGCCTGACTTATGTCGAACCTGTCTCAGCCACCCCATTCTCTTACGACGACGAGTTCGTGGGCATGAACAATGGCGCCTACAAGAGCCTTCTCTATTTAGGAAACACCTCGCCGAGATGGGCTAGCACATCGTACTCGAGCGACTGGAAGCAACCCGGTTGGTCGGAGGTCAATGGGACCTGGGTCGCTGGCAACGCTGCGGCCGAGAAAGGTGGCTGGCAGCCGACCCAAGGCGTCTCCCTTTTTGCGACAAAAGGCTATGGAGCCTTGGTTCTCGCTCGAAACTGGAACCTGATCACGAGCAATGCCACGAAATGGTTGCAGTCAGGAGGCGGGCTTGAATGGACTGAATACTGGTCGGGCGAAAGCGTCTATTCGCCGGGCGAGCAGCGAGCGCGCTTGTTGACTGATCTCGGAGGCGTTGAGGTATTGAAGAGCATGGTCTTGAGCGACAGCGCCTTGTCCGTGTCCATCGAGTTGGGGCGGAGTCCCGCTGAGATGGGGGGAGACGTGGTCGAGAGCCTGCCGATCCTGCTCAAATCTGGACTTAGCGTCGACTACGAGAACGCGTCATCGCTGGGTGGCGGCATGGTCGCGTGCGACGGGATTGTCTTCACTTCGCAAGGCGGAGAAACGATTCGCATTGGCCTCGACCAGAGGACGCGGGTTCGCTTTGTGGACCAGGCCGAAAACAAAGGAATTACTATTCGAGCCTTGGAGCTCTATTTCGACTCTTCCACGCTTGGGTACTCGCTGGAAGCCGAAGAGGGCGAAGTCGTTATCGCTCAGCCGAGCGCGCCGAAAAGCGTGGTCCTTTCCGAAGCAACTCCTAGCGCGGTCACTCTTTCCTGGGCTCCCTCGCAAGATGGTGCCGTGCAGTATCGTGTTTGGCGTGACGGGTGGTTGCTTGGCACTGTGAACGACGAAACGTTTACGGATGAGAACCTGTCATCAGATACTGAATACCGATACGAGATCGCTGCTGTTGACGCGGAAGGAGTAGAATCCGTTCGCAGCGATTTGCTCGCCAAGACCACCTCTTGGAATGGCCTCGTCACTGTGCTTCGCCTCAATGTCGGAGGGGATGACTTTGTGGATTCGGAAGGGAATCTTTGGCAGAGCGATGCCGGATTGGCCGGCGGAAATATCCATAGCGCAGGTGTGGATGTTCTGGATACAGAAGATGACTTCTTGTTCCGGAGCGAACGCTGGGAGCCGTCCAGCGGAAATGAGATCGAGTACGATCTGCCGCTCGACAATGGCGACTTTGTGGTTCGCCTCTACTTCACCGAGGTGAATGGCTCCGTCGCTCGCGTAGGAGGCAGAGTTTTCGGTGTGGCTGTCGAGGATGAGACGGTCGCCTCCGAAATCGACATATTTGCCAGCGTTGGACTTTCGATGGTCCATCAGGTTGAGGTGTCGGGAACGTTGGCCGACGGGAGTTTATCGATTGCGCTGCTGAGGGAAATAGACAATCCCAAGCTAAACGCTATCGAAGTGCTTCAGTCCGAGGCCAAGCCAGGAAAAAGTCCAGGCAGGCCTTTGGGCCTAACCGTAAAGCGACGTTAATAGCCTGATATGGTTTACTGCAAACCCACGTTTACAGAGTTCAGATTTCCGTCGTCAAAATTGATTCCGAAGCTTTCTCCGAAGGCGACATTCCTGCCGATCGGTAGAGGCTCTGGGTTATCCTGCCGGAAGCGTTCAGAGGCTTGCCTTGGCGAAGGTTTGGATTTTATGGGGCACTAATTGAATGGCTAGCCAGCGTAATTGTAGTTGTATCGTACAGACGTGCGTTCCGAAATATCGAGTTCCTGTCTTTGCCGAAGTATCGAAACTGGAGAAGGGCGGTTTTCGGGTTTTTGCGGGAAGCGAGTATTTTACGGAAGCTCTCAAGACAGAGTGTAATTCCGAAAAATGGTATCGGGAGGTTTCCAATGTTTTTCTCTTGGGACGGCGTTTCCTGCTGCAGCGATTATTTCGTTCGGAGCTCTTCACAGCGAAAGTCGTTATTTTCGAGTTGAATCCCAGGATTCTGAGCACTTGGGTCGCCGTTTTCATGGCCAGGGTGTCGGGCGTAAGAATCCTCTTCTGGGGACATGTCGAGGGTCGAGGGGAGCGAGGAGCCGTCTTGGTAGCGATCAGGCGCTACCTGCTCAGCTTGGCTCGCGGGATGGTGTGCTACACCGCGCGTGACGCGACTACGTTGAGGCGAGAAGGCTACCGCGAACCTGTCTGGGTTCCGATGAACTCGTGCGTCAGCAGGCATCAGGCTCGCTTGGGCAGAAGTGAGCGAACGAATGCCCTCTACGTTGGACGGCTCATCGAGGACAAAAAGGTTGACCTGCTGATTCGGAGTATCGTGCCCCTTTTGAAGAAGGGCTCGTTAACGCGTCTCGAGATCGCGGGCGGAGGGCCTGAGCTAGAGCGCTTGAAGTCGCTCGCCGTTAGCTGCGAGGTGACGGATCAGGTCATTTTCCATGGCCCCGTCTTCGACAGCTCGCTTCTGGCCCAAATGCACGACCGGGCGGTCTTTACGGCCTCGCCTGGATACATCGGGTTGAGCGCCATTCAGTCGCTCGCCTATGGAGTGCCGGTGGTGATTGCTCGGGAAGAACCGCATGCCCCAGAGATCGAAGTCTGCGAGGAAGATGAGAACTGCGTCTTTTTTAAGTCCGACGATCAAGTGGACTTCTCGCGGGCGGTTGAAAGCCTCTTGCAACGCCCCGAGCACTGGGACGCGAGACGCTCCGGGATGGTTGAGAAGGTAAAGGCCAACTACAGCTATGAGGCGATGGCTGAGGAGTTCTCAAGGGTGTTCAGTGGCAAGCCCTCGATTCATGCCGAAGTAGAGCTCTTGAGGGTGGGAGACGTCGTTCTTTAAACGCAAATGGCCTCTCGTAAGATTATACTATTGGGTGACAAGCCGAGCGTGCAGCATGGCGAAAACTTCGCCCGTGAAGCGCTGAAGCAATGTCTCGAAGGCCTCGGGAAGGACGTCGCTATCGACTGGAAATTTCGTATGACCAATCTCTTCGCCGACTCCGATGATATTTGGTTGTTTGCGGGCGAGTCGGTGAAGGCGAACCTCATGGAGTCAGTCCTGATATTCTGGAACGCGATTCTACTGAGAAAGCGGGTGCGCCTGTATTTCCATAATCGATCGATCCGATTCTACGGCAAGTACCTTGGGTGGATAAGAACGTTAGGCCGTGTCGACTTCGTTTTGATTTCGCCCTTTCAAAAGCGCTTTGTTCCTTGGGGGCACCTGTTGAGCAACTATATCAGGGTCGCGCCAGAAGCGTCGCCCGCACCTCCAGTCAAGCGATTGGTCTGGATGAGTCGGATTGAAAAAGGCAAGGGCTTCCTAGTTGCCTTGGATATATATCGCCAGCTTTGCGCCTCAGATCCGGAGTGGAGCTTTTGCGTCATCGGACCGAAGGGCGATGTAGACACTTCCCAGCTTGAAGGGCTCGACTACCGAGGTCCTTTATATGAGGACGCCAAGTTCGAAGCCCTCTCAGGAGGCGGCATCTTTATATTCCCGAGCCAGTACCGTAATGAAACGCAGCCACTGGTCGTTGCCGAAGCCATGTCGAAAGGGCTTCCCGTCGTCATCAGCGACGTCAATGAAATCGACCACATGATCAATTGCAGCGAGCCTCCGGGGAAGGCCATACCAGAGGGCGCGGTCGAGGCGGGAGTATCAGCTGTGCGAGAGATACACGCTCGCTACGAGTCCTATTCCAGAGCCGCCCTTGCTCGCTTCGAGAGCGAGTATTCCGAGTCCGCTTTTATCAGCCGCCTGAGGAAAATGGGCTACTAGTTGTTTTCATCCTCGTCTACCGGTTCTTCAAGACCCCCGCCTTCGTTATAGCGAGTGTCCTTCATCGGTTAGATTTTTAGCGCCTTTTAGTGGCCAACAATTCGGATGGTCGGATCAGGTTGGGCTGGCTTTTAGCCACAAGAAGGCGCGAAAAGGATCCTGCATTGTGGGGCTCGCTATAACTTCGCCTTCTTTGCACTCGTTATAGCGAAGGTCCTTCATCGGTTAGATTTTTCGTGCCTTTTGGTGGCCATCAATTTGGACGGCCGGATCAGGTTGGGCTGGGGGAGCGCGTCTGATGACGCTGTGTTGTTTGGCTTTTGAGGTTCGGCTGTGTACCACCCATTTCAACTCAGCGAACCAGAGTCGCTGTCTTGGCGTATCGCTGGACTGCTGCTTTGTCGAAGGTGGCCAATTTTAATTGGGCTGCCTTGGCGAAGGCGGCTAGGTAGTCGTCGGTCCAGAGCTTGTTCGCATTGTCCCGCTGACTGCTGAAAGCTTCGAAGTAAGCGCTCAGTCCTTCCGGTTCTTCCTTGAAGTGAATTCTGTGATCCGAAAGCAAGGCGTGGTAGGTGTTCCAGGCCTCGTGGCGTTTGAGAGCATCTTCTCCCAATAGTGATGGATGGCTTATCAGTCTTAAGAAGGCCATCTGGGTGATGCGGCAAAAGTAGAGGTCAGAGCGTTGACGGTTTATCCAGTCCGCTGCTTGTGAGTGGTGTTGATGAGCGCTCCAACTTGCAGCAAGCCAGATGTTTACGTCGGGAAGGTACATTGGGGGCGGTTCTTATTTTAGTTCGTCGAGCGTGAGATGTTCTTCGATCACTTCGTTGGTGATGGCTCGCTTTTCGCTTCTCCGAGAAACGATCAAGGGAAAGGCGACTCTTGTTTCCGTGGGCAGTGGCGTGCCTTCCAGTTCGGACGTCTCCTTCTGTAAGGCCCGGGTGAATAGGGTTTTCAGGGTGAGTCCCTTACGAGCGGCAAGGGACTTCGCCCTGCGCACGAGTTCGTCTGGCAAGTCAATGGTAGTTCGCATAAAAGCATAAATATGCGAATATGGGAAAGAGTCGAGGCAAGAGTCGCTGATCGGGTCGTGTTATTTTTGACCGTTCACCGAGGGACGAAGTGTCGACATCGGCTTCGCCGGCAGGTCATGATTAGGTTATGTGGTTTGATCCTGCCTTCGTTATAGCGAAGGTCCTCCATCGGCCTGATTTTTTTGCGCCTTTTGGTGGCCATTGATCTCGGTCGGCTGGATTCGGTTGGGCTGTTTTTTAGCCACAAGAAGGCGCAATAAATCCTGCATTGGGGAGCTCCGTTATAACTTCGCTTAAGATAACCCCGCCTTCGTTATAGCGAAGGTCCTCCGTCGGTTAGTTCTTAGCGCCTTTTTGTGGCCATTAACTCCGGACGGCCGGATCCGGTTGTGCTGTTTTCTAGCCACAAGAAGGCACGAAAAATCACTACCGAGGAGCGGGGCGACGACACTTGAGGAGTCTCGCGACGAAACAAAAGATCCTGCACTGCGGGGCTCCGTTATAACTTCGCTTAAGAAATCCCCGCCTTCGTTATAGCGAAGGTCCTCCATCGGTTAGATTTTTTTGCGCCTTTTAGTGGCCAACAATTCGGACGGCCGGATCCGGTTGTGCTGTTTTCTAGCCACAAGAAGGCACGAATAGGATCCTGCATTGGGAGCTCCGTTATAACTTCGCTTAAGAAATCCCCGCCTTCGTTATAGCGAAGGTCCTTCATTGGTTAGATTTTTTGCGCCTTTTGGTGGCCATTATCTCCGGACGGTCGGATCAGGTTGTGCTGTTTTTTAGCCACGAAGAGGCACTACCGAGGAGCAGGGCGACGACACTTGAGGAGTCTCGCGACGAAACAATAGGATCCTACATTGTGGGGCTCGCTATAACTTCGCCTTGGAAATCCCTGCCTTCGTTATGGCGAGTGTCCTTCATCGGCCTGATTTGGACTGCTCGGCTGCGTCGCTCGGTGAAAAATAATTCACAGCGGTCAAAATTGATCGCAGCGGCGTGGCTTGATCGATTTTAAGCTAAGCTCTCTGACCTATGAATAAAGTTAATGGGTCATTACTATCAGAGATGCTTTGGTTGATCCTTAGATGGTACCCCTAGGCGCGAGAGTGGCGGCTCAAATTGGGGGAATCCCCGAACTCTGCGCCTTTGGCGAAACGGCTGCGATTGGAGCTTGCTTCGGGCCCTCTCCCTTACCTTAAACCTTGGCGTAATTACGAGTGGGGCTCCGTGCTTCTACTCATGTTCATTCACATTTCCTCTATTCCACGTTAGTTGCGCTGAGTGTTTCTCGCACTGCTGTACCGTCCCTTTTGCAAAAAAATCGGATGCGCTGAGAAAACCTTGGCCCTCCTCATGCTGATCGCCGCTAACGTCCTTTCCTGTTTCAGGGCTCCGCCACTCTCGGAGCTCTTTCTCGAATCCCAAGAAATCCAAAATCTTCTATGTCCTTTCCTCCTCATGATCCGCTCAAAACAGTCTTTATTTGAAAAGTCCCGCACCCGATTCACCGCGATCGTCTTTGCGGGCGACCTGCTCTTCGTCCTCGCCGCTATGCTGGTCGGGCACGCTGTGCGCTTCGAATACTTCTCCGAATTCCGTCCTACCGAGAGTTTTCCGCCGCTCATCGCTTACTGGAACCACTTCTGCCTCGGGCTTCTCCTCTACACCCTGATTTCACACAATCAGCACCTCTTTCGCTGGAGCGTCATGCTCTCGCGAGCTCGCACCCTAACGTCGGTGGTCAAGGTCACGGCCCTCTGGTCATTCTCTGTGGTCGGCCTCTCCTTGATGCTCGGCTTCGATCCACCGATTTCCCGCTTCTTCATGATCTGTTCAGCGGTGTCCTTTATTATCCTGCTGCCGCTCTGGCGCTTCGCCATGCACGCGGTCTTGCACGAGAGTGGCTTATTCGAGAACTGCTACCGCCACCTGGTAGTAGTGGGTACCGGATCGGAGGCTCAGCAGTTCGCCGGTCGCGTGAAAGAAGGGCGCTGCGATCTCCATCGCTTCCAGGGCTTCATTTCCACCGGTGCCGATTCGTTAGAAGAAGATCAGCTCGGTCGCTTGGACCAGTTGGAAGCGCTCATGAAAGAGGGCACCTTCGATAGCCTTGCCGTAGCTAATACCTGCCTGCCTAGCGCTGAGGTCGTACGCATCGCCAAACTCTGCGAACAGAACTTCGTCGAGTTCAAGGCCATCCCCAGCAGCTTCGAGGTGTTCTCTAGCTGTCTGCAGATCCATAACATGGGCGGCATGCCCGTCATGTCGCTCGCGGAGCTACCGCAAAACCGCGCCCTCAACCGCTTGATCAAGCGGGCGGTCGATATCGTTGGTGCTTCCATTGGACTTATGCTGTCTTTGCCTGTTTTTGCCATCCTGATTCCCCTTATTAAGAGAGAGTCGCCTGGGCCCGTTATCTACCGCCAGGTCCGCGTCGGCCAAGGGGGTAGGGAGTTCAAAGTGCTCAAGCTGCGTTCCATGAAGCTCGATGCCGAAGCCTCTGGCAAAGTCGGCTGGAGCACCCAAGACGATCCACGCCGCCTCCAGATTGGCAGTTTCATGCGCAAGTGGAACCTCGACGAGGTTCCGCAATTCTGGAACGTGCTCAAAGGCGAGATGAGCTTGGTCGGCCCCCGTCCCGAACGTCCCGAGCTCATCACCGACTTTATAAAAGAGATCCCTTACTATCAAAGCCGCCACAGCGTAAAGCCCGGTATGACTGGCTGGGCCCAAGTCAACGGTCTCCGCGGAGATACCAGCATCGCCGAGCGCATCCGTCACGACCTGCAATACATCGAAAACTGGAACGTCTGGATGGACCTCACGATCAAATTTAAGACGTTCTTTAATTACAAGGGGGCTTGTTAGGCCTAGCTCATTGTTTGTGAAGAAACCAAACCTATTTATCGTGGGAGCGCCAAAGTGCGGGACTACCTCATTGGCTAATTGGTTAGCTGGTCACAGTTCCGTTTTTATTTCCGATCCGAAAGAACCTGAATACTGGGACTTCGATCGTAAAAAAGGTTGGTCCAGTGACATTAATCGCTACGAAAGTTATTTTGATAATGCTGACGAGCGTCATGATATAGTGTGTGATGCCTCTACTGCGTATTTACGATCAAAGGTAGCGGTAAAACACATTGTTGAATACTCTCCTACGGCGAAGTTTATCGTAGGATTGAGAAACCCGGTTGATTTGGCATATTCATGGCATGGTGAGTTGTTGGTTGAAGGTTGTGAAAATGTTCGTGATTTTGAGACTGCGTGGAACCTCCAAGGGTGTCGATTGGCAGGACATGAAATTCCTCGGTTCTGCCCTGATTCTTCCAATCTATTGTATGGGGAGGTTGCTAGATTGGGTGCTCAATTAAGGTCTCTCAAAGAGCACGTGCACGAGGATCGATTGTTTGTTTATACTCTTGATGAAATGAAAAAAGATCCTAACGCCCTTTGGTGTCAATTGTTAGGTTTCTTGGAGCTAACCCCATCTTATGTTCCTGACTTTGAAGTTGCTAATAGGGCTCGGTCTGTTCCTAGCTGGATTAGTATTGGTGTCAGGGTTGTAGCTGATACAAAAAGAAGGATTGGGTTTTCCAAGGGATTGGGAATACTGAATGGTTTGGCTAGGATATCCTCAAGGGAAAGGCGGACGGTTTTTCCACCTTCTTTGAGGCAAAAATTGACTCTTCATTTTAGAGAAGATCTTGAGCTTTTATCTGAAGTGTCAGGCAAGGATTTGTCAGGCTGGGAAGGTAAATATTAATGTATTCATGAATAAAAAAGATCCAGTTTTGAAGAGCGTCCTTTTGGTTAGCTCAGTTTATGATCCGGTGTTTTTGGGTGGAGCGGAGCGAGTTGTTCAGGGACTTGCCGAAGGGTTAGTTGATCGTGGGATTAGGGTATGTGTTGTAACTACATGTTTCGGCGAGTCAAAGATTAGGAGGGTTTTGAATGGTGTAGAAATTGTGGGATTACCTGTGCTAAATATGTATAATCCATTTAATGATGAGAAGATTAGCAAACTTGATAAGGTGCTATGGCATGTCTTTGACTCGTACAATAGTTGGATGAAAAGAGCTTTTTTAGATATTCTGAAGGAATTTCAGCCGCAGGTAGTTAATACGCACACGTTAGCGGGCTTCTCTGTTTCAATATGGAGTGCCGTAAAATTATTGGGCATACCGTTGGTGCATACTTTTCATGATCAATACTTGCTTTGTGTGAACGGTGCTATGCAAAAATATGGGTCGAATTGCTCTCGACGTTGTTCAGCTTGCTTTTGTTCGTCTAGGCTAAAATCGCTTCACTTGAATAAGGTCGATACTTACATTGGTGTTAGCGATTTTATCGTAGATAGGCATCGGCTTTTTTTGTCTGGAGTTAGAAACAAGCGATCGGTGACTATCTATAACTCCTACGAGAGGCCTTCTTTGGATTGTGGTAAAGAGGTCGAATCGGGAAGTGGTATTCGCTTTGGTTTCTTGGGAGGTATACATCCGAGAAAGGGGATTGATAATCTTATTGAAAGCTTTCTGGGCTCGGATTTGCGTTACTCTTCTCTACTTATAGCGGGGAAAGGTGATCTCTCCTATGTCGAGAGCCTTAAGAAAAGAACAGAAGGTGCTTCAAACATTAAGTGGTTGGGTTTTGTTAACTCCGCCGGTTTTCTCCGTGAGGTGGATGTATTGGTCATCCCATCTGAGTGGCATGATACGGCACCATTGGCAGCTGTAGAGGGGATGGCTTGGGGGTGCCCTATTATAGCGTCTGATCGAGGTGGCCTACCTGAGTTGATCGGAGAAGCGGGGTGGCTTTTCGAGCCAAGCGAACTTGGTTCGCTCATCTCGCTGCTAGAGTATTGCGAAAGCAATTTACCTATTGTGCAACAGGTTGCACTCAAGGCCAAAGAAAGAGCCTCTTACTTCACTAGAAAGCGTATGCTAGACTCGTATGAAAATGAGTTTCTGAATGCGGTAGGCTAGCTATTCAGGACGACTCGTCGATTACACAGTTATGCTTTCCTCCGTTTTTTCATCCTTTGTAATACGCGTTTTAGGCGCTTTCTTGGCGTTTACTATGGGGGTTGTTGTGACTCGGAACCTTGGAGTGGACGATGCTGGCGTTTTCTTTTGGGGCTTTTCGCTTGTTGCTTTGGGGGCTTCGGTGGCAAGCATGGGCACTGAAGTGTCTGTGGTTCGGTTCGCAGGGGAGCAGAGATCTGCAGGTATCTCAGTTTTACGAAAGGCTTTACTTTTGGTTTTTGTGAGTGGTTCGCTTGTCGCGGTTATATACTATTTTGCTATTCCGCTTCGTGGCGTCGAAGGGAATGGAGGGGCTCATCTCAGAGCCTTTACCCCTGCGTTTGTCTTGTCACCTCTTCTTGTTGTGGTGTCGAGTTACTTGCAAGGGGCCGCTCGTGTTGTCGCGTCAGTGTTGGTTCTTAAGATTGTTGGGGTGTTGCTTTTCTGTGTTTTTATAATGGTGGCTGGTATTTCAAGCGTTCAGGCATCTGCTTATGCATATTCACTAGCATGCTTGGTTAGCTTGTTGATAGGGGTGTGGTTGCTCCGGAGTGTTTTCTTTTGCGGGATTGGAAAGGGAGTTGGTTGGCGGCAATTTGCGAGGAGTTTTTTTCCCTTGTGGCTGGTTGTAATTGCGGGAGCTCTTGTTCAATGGTTTTCACAAGTGATAGCAGGCGTTGTTGTTGATGCGGAAGAAATGGCTTGGTTCGCCGCCGCGGGAAGAACCTCCATGCTAGTGAATTTCGTTCTGATTGCAGTCAATTCAGTGGTCGGTCCTCGCTTTGCAGAATCATTCAGGAAAGGTGGGCGCGAGGGCGATTTGATATGCATCGTGAGATGGTCCGTAAGGGTGATGATCTTTGGATCTATTCCGCTTTTCTTGTTTCTCTACCTGTTTTCTGTGGGGTTAATGAATCTCTATGGTGATGGTTTTGGGTTTGGGTCTGGGCTGTTGAGGGTATTGCTGCTGGGGCAGTTTGTCTGTGCTCTGGCTGGACCTGTTGGGTATTTACTCATAATGACAGGTCATGAAGTTGACGCTATGCGAGGTGCTTTCGCTGCAGCGGGTACTGTCGTTTTGTTCACGTTAATAGCATTCTTTAAGACTGATGTTATGGGGTTCGCCTTAGCTACAGCTGCTGGTGTCGTAGTGCAGAATGTATATAATTCTTTTTGTGTTTGGAGAAGGCTTAATATTAATATTTTGACCGTGTGGTTCAAGTTACAAAAGGGTGAGACGGCGTGAGGGTTTTGGATACAATAAAACCGCTTGAACTGACTCTGTGCGTGTTGAATATTTTGGTCTGGTTGTTGGTTTGGCCGAGTGGCTACCTGCATTCCCTGTTAGGAGGAGGGGTTTATCTGAGGGAAGCCTTTGTTTTGTGTGTTCTCCTAATGAATGTGTTTCATTTTTTTAAAATGAGTGTCGGCCATTCGTATATTTTTCTATTCTTTGTTGTTTTAGGGATGATTTATATTGGTTTAGTTTGTTTATTTTACAATGTCTTTATTGTAGTAGAAATTGGATCTTTGGTTGTTATAAAGTGGGTTTTTTACTGGTTTTGGGCATTGACGTTCGGGCTTTTGGGTTGCAGCCGCTCCAAGGTTTGGTTGTGTTTCGTATTGAGTGTGTTTTTGCTCTGTTGTGTGGCGGAGGCGGGGGTTGGGTTGTTCGAAAGAATTAGTGGTGAGTATTTCATAGCTAGCCAAGGTGATAATCTCACGCTGGCTGGTAATCAGCTAAATAAGGAAAACGTCATGTTTGAGCCTGGTTTGATAAGGGTTAAAGGATTTCAGCGTGACGTATTCACATATTGTAACGTGTTGCTTTTGGGATGTTGTGTGGCCGTTCATTTAGGTTGTTTGTTCAGGAAACCGGCAATACTGCTTTGTCTCGCGGCTTTAGTGTCTTACTTTATTGTCTCAATTGCGGTTTCCGGAGGTCGATCGTCACTTTTTGGATGTTTGGCATTGATGTTAGCTGTGTTGGTTTGGTTGGTATCTGGTCTTTTCAAGAAGTGGATTATTACTGTTCCTATCGCGATGGTCTTGTTCTCGTTCGTATTTAGTGTTTTCGGCTTCGGGGGCGTGTTGGAATTTACAAGTGAACAGATTTTTGGTGGGAGTGCGTTCGGTGACCTGCAAAGTGCGGACATGCGCGAAAGGATTTGGGACAGGTATTGGGAGAACCTTGTTGGCGACACTTCAAAGTTTATTTTCGGTGATCTTTTGGTGGGGCTTATTTCGGCGGATAGCTTTGCAGTAGAGTTTGTTGATAATCAACTTCTCTGGATGTGGGTTTATTTTGGATTTGTTGGTGTTTTGTTCTATATCTTTTTGATGGTTGGGGTACCATTTAGAGTTAGTCAGGTCCAATCGGATAGTTCTGGGTTGTTGGTAGTTGTGTGTGTTGTTTCGGCAATTTCTGCCGAGGGAATTGCACGGGAGTCAATTTTTTTCCCTTCTTCGATATTCTTGTTTTTTGTTGTTGGTCTTTATGCCTCAAAACCGATATGTTGGAACGAATAATACACAAGCGTTTACCTCCTTCGATGAGAAGCGATAATTTAAGCATGTCGCTTACGCACGCTTACTACAAATTAAGGGGGAGTTTGTTAAGGGGATTGGCTTTTCGCCTTTTCCATTCTCGGTCTTGTGCTGGTTCGGTATTTATAAATAAGGGAGTGGAAATTTGGTATCCATCGAAGCTAAAGATGGGTGCGAATGTGAGTATCGGTAGATATAGTAAGCTTAATTGTTTGAGTACGAATGGAGTACTTTTAGGTGATCGGGTCACTCTCGGTGATTTCTGCTGGATACAGGGTACGTCCTATTTGTCAGATCCGGGTGACTCATTGGTAATTCATAGTAATGTTTATATAGGGCCTTACGCTGTTATTGGTTTTCATGGTCGGGTGGAGATCGGTTCAAATACTGCCATTGGTGCGAATCTTCAACTTTCAGCACAATCGCATGATATCGATGCGGTTGAAGATATTGCGCAAAAAACCGTACCTAGTCGTGGGATTGTGATTGGGAGTGAGTGTTGGATAGGGAATGGTGTTAAGATTCTCGACGGTGTGGAGGTTGGTGACAATGTTGTAATTGGAGCTGGTGCTGTAGTTAATAAGAGTATTCCATGTGGAGCGATTGCAGTTGGTATCCCCGCACGTGTTGTGAAGAGGAGAAATTTAGTATGATCGCTGAAGGTGTCAAATTGCTGGACCCTCTTGTTAGTACTACTCCTACTGGAATGGGAGTGGCCTCTGGAGGAGTGTTTTCGATGTTTGACGTTGAGACAGATGATACCCTGCATATAATATTAAAAAATATAAACGGATGTAGAAACGGTACTATTCGTTTTGTCTTGAGGTTTATGCTTCTTCAGGTATCGGCTCTATTTTTTTTGAGAAAAACAGTTGTGATTCTTTCTCATCATGGATTCTTGCTACCGTTTATAAAGCAGGTTGTGGTGGTTCATGATTTTATTAGTTTAGAGAATCCAAAGCAGCATAAGATGCAGACCCTGTATTTCAGATATGTGTTACCGATTGTTCTTAAAAACTGTGTGAAGATAGTGGTTATTTCTGACGATGTTAAACGGAAGTTGTTGCGACACTATGCCTGGTGCGATTCTCGAAAAATATTTGTGATACCATCGGTTAGCAAAAGAGTGGATGACTATCTAATAATGCCGAGGTCTAGACTAGATGAAAAATTGGCGTTCGGGAGGTTGTTGGTTGTGGGGGCGCGTTATCTTCATAAGCGCTTGGATTTTGCTCTTGCTACATTGAAAATACTACGAAAAGACCGTGGTTTAAACGTGAAGTTAACGGTTGTATCTGTGGATAAGACTCTTTGGCGTGGGTTTTCAGGATATGATTTATTGGAAGATAGCGAAGTCTCCTTAGGTTTTGATTATGCTAGTGAGGAGGAACTCTTGGATTGCTATACCCAAGCTAGTTTTCTCCTTCATTTCTCGAGTGCGGAGGGTTTCGGCTTGCCGCCAATAGAGGCTATGGCTCTAGGGGTTCCTGTTCTGAGTGCTGATTATCGGATCGCGAGAGAAACATGCGGGGATGGGGCTCTTTACTTCGACCCAAGCTCTCCTAGTAAGGTAGCTGATTTTATAGAGCAGGCTTTTCTTGGTCGATTTAGATCTGAATTAGAAAATGTTATTGATTGCGGAGATTCTAGAGCTTTAGAATTGGGAATCCAAAAAGCGAGAGAGAAATGGGTTGCTCTATTTAGAGGTTTGTAGGCGGGTGTTATTACGAATTTGACTGATTATGAGGGATTACGTGGTTATTATACCAACTTATAACGCTGAAAGCACTATTTCATTTTGTCTAGATGCCTTATTGAGGGTTTGTTCAAGTGAAGATATTCTTGTAGTGGATTCAAGGTCTTCAGATGCAACTGTCGATATTGTAAAAGGTCGGCAGGTTGATTGTAAGCTGATTCCTGACGTATTTAACCATGGGCTGACTCGTGAATTTGCCCGTAGATGTTACGAGTCTAGGGTTTGTGTTTACTTAACACAGGACGCAATTCTTTCCAACGATTCTTCGATTGAAAAGTTAGTTGAACCTTTGCTTTCTGGAGAGTGTGATATTGTTTATGGTAGGCAGCTTCCAAGAAGATGTTCAGGGGTTTTTGAGCGTTTTCCTAGGCAGTTCAGTTATGGGGATGATGATCAGATCCGATCAATTGAAGACATTGGAGAATATGGAGTTCATACATTCTTCTGCTCTAACAGTTTCGCGGCTTATTCGCAGGCTGCTTTGGATTCTGTCGGAGGGTTTCCGAAGGTTCTATCTAATGAAGACTACGTTGTTACCGCGATGATTCTAAAATTTGGGGGGAAGATTAAGTATTCTTCTAGCGTTTCTGTTGTTCATTCGCACCCCTTTCGTTCAATTGAGGAATTTAAGAGAAATTTTGACAACGGGTTCATGAGGAGGGATTACCAGTGGGTTTCTTCGCTCGTTGGCCCCGCAGAGTCTAGAGGAATTCTATTTGTGCGTGGACTGATATCTGCTGTTCGCGAAGATAACTTCCTCAAAATCCCTGTTGCCATTTGGGTATGCTGCGTGAAATGGGCAGGTTTTAGGGTTGGGTTTCTATTTGGTAAACATTTGCCTCCTTGGCTCTGTAGGCGACTCAGTGGCAGTGCGGCTTATTGGCAGTAGGTATTGGTAGACTAGTTGTTAATGTGTATGAAAAGTTTGTATGGTTGTTTCGGAGGGTTAGTTTTATGGGGCGTGAACTTTTTGCCAGGCTTGCCTTTTGTGAATAGGATTAGATGGAGGTTGTATAGTATCGCAGGAATCCGCTTCAAGGGTGCGTGTGGTTGTCTTGGACCGGTTACAATTACTCCATTTTGTGGTGCCGGCAATGTTCGGATCGGTAAGGGGTTTTTATTAATTCAGAAGTACGATTCGGTGTTGCCCTGGCCTGTGTATCGATTGGTAGCAATGTTAAGGTTGGTCCCAGGGTCATGTTCGAAACCATGAATCATTTGCCCAGCGAGGATGGGCGTATCGTAGACAAAGGTTCGCCTATTGTTGTAGAAGATGATGTTTGGATTGGTGCAGGTGCTATTTTATTGCCCGGCGTTCGAATCGGGCGAGGTGCTATCGTGGCTGCAGGAGCTGTGGTTACAAAGGATGTTCCAGCGTTTGCTCGCGTTGGTGGAGTGCCAGCTACCCCGCTAAATTGAGAGTTTAGAATTTAAGGGTTTTAACGTTTGTCCACTAAGACGTCATGTTTCTGAAGGTTCGGTTAGGTTCGGTTTTAATTGCGGCTTTGCTAAGGTGCTTTATCCTGACGCTTGTTGCTACACTCGGAACAGGTGCTTATGCTGCATCTGATTTAGTCCTTTTTGATGGATTTGAGGATAATAGCACTTGGAGATCCCGGCTAGTTTCCGGTGCAGATCATGGTGCTTGGTTTGCGAACGATTTCTATCTGGGTTGCAGCAAGCAGAATATTAGGAGTGGTTTGTCTTCAGGGGTTGTCTATTTTTCTTTTGATGAGAAAGGGGAGCACTGTCTCAGTTTTACCAGAGCTTTGGTTAGTGGGATTAGAATGAAGGGGTTAAGTGAAGTGTTAGTTGATATTGATCCATGTGATCAAAATCTTGCTTTCGAAGTTGTGCTAAAAACAGCTAATGGTGGCGTATATGTATTAGATCGTGAGGAGGTTGTTGGGGAGGGGTGGAGAACGCTAAGCTTTGATGTTTTGGGTGTTAATAGTGGAGAAAATTTGGAAAATGCTTTTATACAAGAATTGAGAGTGTATGTGAGTGGTGAGGATGGCACATTTTATATAGATAACTTAAGGGGGGTTGGAATTGCGGATCAGGGGTTCTCTGTTTCGGTATTAAGTCGAGGTGATTCTATTGAGCGTCTTTACGGAAGTGATATTGAGTTGAACTATAGAATAACAAATAACAGGGGTTATCCATTGGTTATTGATGTTGAGAGTCGTTTTGGGAGCATTGATAATGAATACTTGGCAGAGGAAGGGAGGAGAATTATTGTTGAGCCATATGAAAATGCAGACCTGTTATTTACCTATGATGATTGCGTTTATGGCGCATATTTTATGACACTGAAATTTTCAGGAGATGGGGATTCGATATCGTTGGATGACTATGCTGTTCGGTTAAATGATGATTTTGGTACTGGAAGTGATGGGGGGGACTTTAAGTTTGGCATTCAAGACTTAGTTATGTGGCAATCTAGGGAGGAGACAATACTGCACAATCGCTTTATCGAGGTACTGGAGCTAGATGTTGTTAAGGTTTTTATTACGGGCGAACAGCTGCAACCTTCTCGTGGACGAACGAGAGGTGAGCGATTTTTTAAAGTTATTGATGAATATGGTGATCTAGGGTTGGAAGTGTCGGTTCTGTATACGCACCGTGTGCCTGGTTGGACGCAGTTTCGGAGCTCTGCCAGAACTGTTCCAGATGATTGGAAAGGATTCAGCGAGCATTCAGGTTTAGTTGGCCGTTTGCTCTCAAATAAAACTAATGTTAGGTATGTTGAGTTCTGGAACGAGCCGAACTCCGAGAATTATTTTGTGGGTACGGAAAAGGAATACTCAAAGATGCTCTCAGTCTTCGCCACAGGCATTAAATCAAATAGCTCTTATTTGAGGGTTGTATCTGGAGGGTTGTCGGGTCCCAGTCCGTATATCGACAGGTCTTTCGGACCCGAGGTAGCGAAAGTAAGTTCGGTTGATTTGTTTGGATACCATAGCCATGGAGGTCTTGCGTCTTATCAACGAGATTACAAAAAGGTTTTAGATCTGTTAGGGCGTGAAGGCAGGCGAACCGCGAATACAGAGACTGGTGAGATCTCTTTCGGGGCTGGGGCGTCTGCCTTAAATCAAGCTGTCGCATTGATTCAGAAATTTGTGTATTCTATGTCAAATATGACAGATGAATACCTGATTTGGTTTACTTTGCAGGATTATAGCGATATGGATATTGTCGAGTCAGGATCATACGGCCTTATCACGGTCGAAAATAGTCCCAAACCATCCTTTGCCAGCTATTATGTGCTGCTACGTGCGTTAAGGGGAACAAAGTTTTTATCAAAAGTTAATTTGGGAGATTCGGTACGAGCGTATGCGTTTACTAGAGAAGGACCTGAAAGGGCAGTGGTCGTAGTTTGGCTTGCGGATAGGGTAAAGCCACACACATTGCAATTGCGGACCGAGGAGAATACAGGTTCAGTAAAGGTTATCGACGCTTTCGGTAAAGAAAAGATTGTTTATTCAGAGAATGGGTATGTGGAAGTAGAAGTTGGCTGGGTTCCTTTATATCTGTTTACGGGTACGACAAGGGTTGTTCTAGATTTGTAGGAAAATAAATATTGCTCGTTCTTTCTTAGTTGCTTTTGCGATCCCAGAGTTCTTCCTACAGTAGGTTTCACAAGCTACATCGGTTCAAGGTTTAGCCAATTTACGAACACCAGGGTTTCAGAAGAGGTTGAACGTCGGATTATTAAAATACGTTCTCTAGCTACCCGATAAGGCGCCCCATTTGGTGTCGCCGGGAGTTGCTTTGAGCTGTTGCGAAAGGAGCCTACAGCGTTATCTACTGTATCTTGATTTTTTCGTATAGACACAGAGAATAGAGATGGAATGATAGCGGATACACTACCTGTCAATAAGCGACGACGTTTACTAACGATTGGTTTCTCCGGAATGTGGTAAAGGCGTGTTTTATTGTATCTATGCACAAGGCTTGTGAGTTGCTGAGTTTGTTCTAGTTTACTGATATAATTATTTGAACTGTCACATTTTACCAAACAAGTGTTTAGGTTTTGCTTACTGTCGCTATTAGATCTAACGAATGTTGTGGCTGCTGCACAAATTTCCCGAAATGCATTGCAGTAGGGGCTTTAAGGGGAATCCTGTAGTGCGGATTTAACGCCCAGTTGTCTCTGATATGGAAAGAAGTGCCCCTCTCGTTTCGGTAGTCATACCGGCCTACAACGCCGAGATGTTTCTCGTTGAGGCGATCGAGTCGGCAATTAGTCAGACGCACCGCCACCTGGAGGTGATCGTGGTCGACGATGGCTCGACGGACCGGACCAAGGAAATCGCCGAGCTCTATGCGGAGAAGGATTCGCGGGTGTCTGTCATCAGCGGACCCAATGCAGGCGTAGGGGCGGCCCGCAACCGCGGCATCGCCTCGGCTCGCGGGCAGTACTTTGCCCCCTTGGACGCGGACGATCGCTGGTTTCCGGACAAGCTGGAACGGCAGTTGGCAGCGATGGGTGGCGAGGAGAGCGACACGGGCCTGGTCTACTGCTGGACCCGCTCCATGCGCTACGACGGGACGTTTCGGACTGCCTTGCCAAACATCGACATCGCTGGATATCGCTTCCTTTCGCTGTTCTATCGGAACTATACCAACAATGCCAGCACGCCCCTGTTTCGCATGTCCTGCGTGAGGGAAGTCGGCGGCTACCGCACCCGCGAGCAACAGCGAGGCGGGCAAGGCTGCGAGGACTGGGACATCTGCTTGCGCATCGCCCGTCGCTGGAAGGTCGGGGTGGTTGCGGACCACTTGCTCGGCTACCGCAAGTACCGCGGGGCCATGTCCAAGAATTATCGAGGCATGTGCCTTTCTTACCAAACGCTGTTCGAGGAGAAGGCGGCGGATTATCCGGAAGTCTCGCGCCGGGTGCGTCGCTGGGCGGCTGCAAATTTCTACGCTTACTTGCTGCATGCCAGCACCCAGACCGGTGGGTTTAAGGAGATCATGACTCTGATCGGCCTGACCGTATCCAAGGACTGGATGCGGCTTTTTTCGGTTTTGCCGTACCGGGCGTTTGTGGGAAGTTTCAAGTTCCTGCTTATGAAGGAGGAGGAGGCGAGGCTGCCTATGAACCAGTCAGGTCGTACCGAGTTCGAACCCGGGGCCAAGTCGAGCTTCCAGGAGAAGGCGTCGAAGACTTTGAGCGCCGTGTTTCTGTGGATTGAGGAACGTCGCTGGCAGCGGGTGCAGGAGCTGGACAAGCAGCGCGAGTGAGTGGCCGACAAGAGCCGCCCTGAGCAACGGGTGGTGTAGAGCGGTTAGTTGGGTGTAGTGAAAGGAGAGGGAGATTGGATGCTAAGTCATGGAGTTGATGGCCACCACCGAGTTGATAGCCACCAAAAGGCGCTACCGAGCGCAGCGACATGACCACAAGAACCCAAGAACTAACCGATGAAGGACCTTCGCTATAACGAGTGCAAAGAAGGCGAAGTTATAGCGAGCCCCACAGTGCAGGATCTTTTTGCGCCTCTTCGTGGCTAAAAGCACAGCACAACCTGATCAGACCGTCCGGAGATAATTGCCACCAAAAGGCGCGAAAAATCAGGCCGATGAAGGACCTTCGCTATAACGAAGGCAAAG
>NZ_JARXHX010000024.1 GCF_031127835.1 Pelagicoccus sp. SDUM812002 | reverse complement strand
GCCGCCGGATTTCTCCGGCGGCCCTTTCGCATATAAATTTACTAGAATGAAAACAAAGAACTATGAATGCGTGCTGCTCGAACTGGACAGCATGCTTGATGAATACGCGAGCGAGCCTTCACCATTTATCGCGTTGAGGAGTGTGCTCGAAACTCTGAGGTCAGAAAATCCTGTGGCTTTCTTGCAATTGGTGTCCGCCGACTTGGTCGTCGATAGACGTACCAACAACAGACCAGAACGCAAACGCGAGCTGGAGCTTTACGGTTTCGCTAGACGACTCGGTTGGTCGGTTTCTTTCCCGTCGCGACGTCGAACCTTCGATAGCGTCGCCTCAATCTGTAATGAGGCAAAGGATACGAATATCCTGGTTGTCAGCTCTGACGAGAGACTGCTTGGCTGCCTACAGCCCGGCGTATCGTTGCGTCTACATTCGAGAGGGAAAGTCGAACTTTGGGACCGCAAAAAATACCGGAAAAAGTGGGGGGTTGCACCCGAGTCACATTGGTTCGTTGATTCCGCGCTTAAGTCCGGGGTCAACGCTTCCCGTAGCTCGCTTGATCGCTGGCTGTCGGACATGTCGGAGTTTATGGAGTCAGGCCAGCTTGTCCGTTTGGCTGCTGCTGAGTTTGGCCTGAGTGCGGAGAAATCCGACGAATTTCGCGAACGTGCAGCATCCTCTCGACCCGTTGAAAGGGATTGCGAGCTCACTATCCTCGGCGACGACATCTGGCCGGTCCGATCCTTAGAGGGAAAGGACACTTCTAAGTATGTCCGTTCTGACAGGAGTGGAGATGTATGCTTATGACGGATACAGATGACTATGATTGGGTCTTAGTTGATGCCGAGTCTTACATCGCGAACGAACAAAAAGTGAGGGAGCTCCGAGCCATCGAACTCTACTCGATGCTTGCTAGGTTTAAGCACCTTCATCCAGAAGCTCGATATGTAGTCACCTTCGACGCAGAGGACGAGGAAGAGTCAGCGGAGGGGCGTATGCAAATGTTCGCTCAAGCGGGAGCGATGGGGTGGATCCCGCTTCGCTCCCGCTGCACCAGTTTTGACGCTTACGCTTGGTTTGTCTTCACGTTTCTCGGAGATTCCTCGGCGCGTTGTCTCCTGGTGTCGCGAGACGAGCGATCCTTCGGTCTGCTATCAGACCGAGTGGAGTTGCTTTACCGCGGACCCCGCGGCATCGAGAATTGGACGGCTAGTCGGTTTGTTGATGAATTCCGGTATCAGCCCGAGCAGCATTGGTTAAGGCTGGCCTGCGTAGGCGAAGCCACACTTTGGGAATCGTTCGAAAAGGTTGAACCAATTAAGTTCAGGGACGATCTTGCTGTTTGGCTCAGGTCAATCCCGCCCCAGCTTGCTCTAGAGCAAAGGCTTCGCAGAAAACTGGAATCGATCCTGCCAAAGCGGCTCACCCTCCAGGGTGAGTCGCTTTTTCGGTATTGGCTCCATCGTCGGGGAAATCCGAATGGATGAACGCGAGAGTTTACTCGGTGTCGTAAAGGGCTACCTCCGAATGAAGCGATATCAGGACGCCATTGATGAGCTTGAAACGCTTCAAACCAATCTAGGGATCTGTGACGACAGTTTTGATCTGATGATCTATGCGTTCATCAAAATTGGTGACGTGAAACGTCAGATGGATTATTCGCGGGCCGTCCTGTTTGAAACGGATCTCAAGCACTCTGGCGCTTGGGTTAATTTGATTTTCAACTACGGTTCGGCAGGAAACCTTCGGGCTGCCCGCATTTGCGTCGCTCGAGCCCTGATTGAGTGCCCTGGCGATGCGAATGTGAACTATGAAGCCGCCCGATTGTACTGCTCTCAAGGCGATCTACCGCGAGCGGCGAAGTTTATGATGTATGCTATCGGCTATGATTTGGACAAGCGTGTCTGGCTCGCCCAAGACCCTGATTTCGAAAGGTTGAGACTCTACTTTAAGCGAGGCATGAGCTGACGCACAGAACAAGGCGGACCCCATGGGTCCGCCTTTTTTGTTCACAAGCCACGCAGAAAAGAGGTGGAGGGATTCTCGGCCTTTACCCTTTAGGATCCCTTGGTTGCACTCTCCAAAAATCTCAAAGTTTGAAAATTAAATTTTCCGAACGTTGATAATCAACGGTTTATGAATTTGCGTAAAGGCTGGGAAATTTCATATAAGGTAGATCAGCACGATCTACAGTTTATGCGGCTCACTAGGAGCACATACTGGCCTGACCATTTCTCAGTTTTCGAGATGGAGTGGGCTGGATCGCAAGGCTGTGTACTCTTATCTGAGTTCCAGGCGTTGGCCTTTCTACGATCGAGACGAGAGGATTTTCTTAAACCCAAGGGAAGTCATAGAATGTATTCGGCGGGATTTCAGGATCGTACCAGCAGGAGGATTTCGTTACGTAGCACCCGAGAAAAGCCAGAACACGGGGAATCTTGTGTTCCCGTTTATAGCATTGCCTGAGTACGCAGATGACATCGGATGTGCGTCTACTGCTGCACGCCACAGGCTTTACCGCACGGTCAAAGCAAAGAGAATCCCGCATTACAGATTCAAGGCCAAAGGTGGAATCTACGTGGATCCTAAAGAAGTCGCCGAATTCTTTGCTGTTTGTGGAAGGCAGGCGAGTGTGGGTGAGCTTTTCTGACGGGAATTCTTTGTTACGTGGTTGCGGCCTTAGTTGGTCGGATTGCCCAGAATGGTTCGACTTGATTATCAGCGACGCGTCGAAGGTAATGTTTACGGATGGTCGCTTCGTTGTCTCCCGCTTGTTGGGCAGTCTCAGCCATCGATTTTGAAATCTTCACATGGTATGAGCAAAATGAGTGACGCAAACCGTCATGGGGAATCTTGAAAGGGCATCCTTCGCGAAACTTCTTAAGAAGGTAACGTAAGTAGGATCGCTGGTCCTTGGCATTCGAGCTGGAAGGAATTCTCGGAACGATCGGATGACGTGAAAGCGGGTAGGACTCGTAGAAGCTTCGAAGGGCAGGCTGTATCTCTACATCCCGAAAATCGCCGGTCTTCGAGTTGTCAGCTGTTATCTCGATCGTGCCGCGCTCTAGGTTGAAGAGCTCGTTTGTTTTTGGATCCAATCCTTGATCTGCGAGTTCTCCTTCAACGTCTGGACGAATGCCTGCGAATAGCGCAGTTGCTACGAAATTGACAAGTACTCCACCGCGGAAATTTTCGGCATACTCCATCAGCTCGGCTGCTTGCGTTGCAGTGAGGATCTCTCGGCGCGGTTTTTTGACTGGTTCCCGTTCTATATCGTCGGTGGGTATGCTGGCCTTGGGTAGGTACTGTCGCTCGTTATGGGCGCACCAGCGGAAGAAGGCGCCAAGATTTGATACGACGTTGTTCTTGCTTTTGCCTTCTTTGAGATTCCGTTTAGCGAGAAACGCCTGTATGTGTTTTGTGGTTACTTGGTGAACGGCGACCTTGTGCCCTTTTAGTTCCTCGCAGAGTTCGAGCAGGCTTTCGAGGAGGTTCTTGTAGTCTCGTTTCTGTCGTTCACTTCGGTCCTCCTTGGCTGTTTTAAATTCTTCGATGGCCTTGGAGAGCGGGTATTCTGCGATACTGGGATTGTAGTTTTCGAAAAGCTTGTGGACGGCCCAACTCAGGCTTTTGCCTTCGATGTGAGAGCGGAGCGCTTTCAGCGCCGCTTCTGCATCTGCCGTTTCGGCATCTGTGAGTGAAGTGTAAACCGCTTTTCGGTTTCCGAGGGCGCTCATGTGGCGCGTTTCAAGGACGTCCTTGAATGCATTTGCCTCCTCCCAGCTTTCGAAACGCTTTCTCGTGGGTTCCTTGGCCGAGCCAACGCGGCCGTAGGCTTCATAGCTCACTTCGCCGCTTGGGTGCGTAATCGTCTTCACCTCGAACTTCCTTTTCCTGCCCATAATTGGGCTACTTTGCATAAAATAAATGCGAAGTTAAGGGAAAAGTGTTCTAGGCTAGATAAATAGTGGTGGAGGTGGCGGGAGTCGAACCCGCGTCCCTCGAGCCTTCACATAAGGCGTCTACATGTTTGTTTTCGTTTTTAATCTCGCCTCTCAGTCGCGACGAAACCGCGCTACTTTTGAGGCCAGCCTCTCGATGAAGTACGGCCGAGGCGCAAGAGGCGCCCGTTCTCGGCTATGCTCGCTGGTCGTCGCTCCACACCGCCTAGCGAGTATCGGCGGGGGAACGTAGCGCTTATTTAAGCTGCTAGAGGCATTTCTTCGTGTGTGCCATTTGTGTTTTTGATAGACGATTTAAGAGGCCAACTATCATCCTCTACATGCAGCCAGATGCTCCAACTTGAGGTCGAATCCGGAACACCCCCATTAGCCAGCTGAGCTGGTTAATTTTGAAAAGTGATTGGTGAAGTTGGAATCGGAACTTCGTCTGGTAGGCGCCGCGTGAGCGGCGGTATGACTGTGAGGTCAAAGAACGAGGTTGAGGCTTATGCTCCTTCTGTCGTGGGAAATCAAGGCGATAGTTGCGGCTCGCTGATGTAGGACTGCCTCCACGTCGGTAGAGTTCCGCTTTGTTTGCATGAGGCTCTTACTGAGCGGGAACGAGTTTGGCATTTTTGCCCCCGCAGGCCTCGGATGCTCGCTCGAATTCGAGGGTGCTGTGACCGATGTCGAACTCTTCGGCGAATAGGTTCTTGAGCTGTTGCTTTATGTCGCGTTGGCGGTGGGTGATGTCGTCGTAGATGACGACGTGGGCTTCTAGGGCGCGGTGGGATTCGTCGATCTCCCAGACGTGCAGGTGGTGGAGATCGTTCACTCCGGTTAGCGACTCGGCCTGTTCTTTGACCCGAGCGAGGTCGATGTCCTCTGGAGTAGCTTCCATGAGGATACGGCTGGTACGGGCGAGATACTTCAGGGAGCTGGCTATTATGAAGCCGGCGATGCCCAAGGTCAGTAGGGGATCGATCCAGGTCCAGCCGAAGAAAAGCATGAGCGCTCCTCCTGCGAGCACGGCAAGCGAAGTGGCGGCGTCCGTAAGGTTATGCAGGAATGCGGCTTTGACGTTTAAGCTGCCTTTGGAGGTCGCCCACAAGAGGCCCACGGTGGTTAGGTCTACGAGCAACGCTACGCTAGCTCCTAGAATTACCCAGCTACTCTCGATAGGCACTGGATTTATGAAGCGCTCTATTGCGTGGTATATCAGGAAGCCGCCGATGATGACGAGGGCGGTGAGTTGGATGAGGGCTCCGATAAGCTCGGCCCTGCGATATCCGAATGTGTATTTTGAATTGGCTCGTTTGCGGGATATGCGTTTGGCGACGAATGCGACTACTAAGGCTGCTGCGTCGTTGGTGTTATGCAGGGCGTCAGCGACCAATGCGGCACTGCCAGAAATGAATCCGGCAACGAACTGGAAAACGGAGAGCGCGAAATTTATGGCCAGGCTCCAGAGAAGAGGTCGTTCCCCTAGTGAATCTTGATGAGAATGCTGATGAGAGTGTGCCATGATGAGCGTTGCGTCAGGTTTTTTGCAGGATTGAATGTGCAGTACGCAATGTATCCGGAGTGTTTCCGCCGGAAGTCGTGCGTTGTGAGCTTTGTATTCAGCTTCCGCGCCAAGGTCGGGGTGGGTGGGGTGAAGTGTGAAGAGTTTGTTAAATCTCAGTTGCTAGCTTGGGGTGGATCCCTACGTTGACTGTCATGCTTGTTCTGCCTGTCCTTCTGTTCCCGTATCTAGCCGCGTCCAGCGACGCCTCTTGGTCTGAGATTGCTCTGGAGTGGGTACACTCGGTCTGGGAGTCGGTGCGGAGACTTTTGGTGGGTGAGGATGTATATATCCAATTGGTGGCGATCGTCGGTGTGGTGATCCTTGCTTACGTGCTGCAGCTAGCTTTACGGCCTCTTTTCAAAAAGGTGACGGAGGCGATCGAGCAACGCGATGACTGGGTGGAGTCGATGATCGACTGGATTAGCGAGAACTTTTTTCGAATAGCGGTGGCGGCCTTGCTGTGGTCTGTGTCGATTTATTTCGACGCTCAAAACGAGCGAGCGGTAGGCGCTGTCTTGGAAACGAGCCAAACTAGCGTCGAAGTCGTCGTGGAAGCGGAGTCCACTGTAGAGAAGGACGGGGTGGCCAAGAACTACATATTGCTGAGGGCAGCTGCTAGTGTGGCGACCTTGATTTTGCTGTCCGGAGCGCTGCCGCGGGCCATCCGCGATAAGGCTTACTTCAAGACGCTCTACTTTGTGACCGCGGTGTTGCTCTTGCTGAACTTGTTGGGTGTTTGGGAGGTGATCCGTGACGGATTGGATAGCCTGCAGGTGCTGCCGGTGGCGGAAGGGGAATCGACACGGGTAACCGCGCTGACAATCGGTAAAGGAATCTTTGTCATACTCATCCTGATACCGTTGACCGGTTGGATCATGCGATTGGGAGAGGGGCGCGTAAAAAAGGCGCCGTCTTTGACGCCTGCGCTGCAGATGCTGGTGATCAAGGTGCTGAAGGCGCTGGTCGTGGTAGGGGCGATCCTCTTTGGAATCAGTTCCATGGGGATCGATCTTTCAGCGCTTGCCTTTATGGGCGGTGCGGTCGGCCTCGGCTTAGGTTTTGGTTTCCAGAAGGTGATTTCGAATCTGATTAGCGGAGTTATTCTTTTGAGCGATCGCTCGATCAAGCCGGGTGATGTGATCGAAGTAGACAACACGTATGGATGGATAAACAAGCTGAGCGCTCGTTACGTATCGGTAATAACGCGCGACGGCATGGAGCACTTGATCCCGAACGAAACGCTGATCACGGAGAAGGTGACGAACTGGTCGTTTAGCGATGACTTGGTACGGGTCAGGATTCCGTTTGGCGTCTCCTATCACGCCGATATCCACAAAGTGATGGATCTAGCGGTGGAAGCGGGAAAGAACAGTCCGCGTGTAGTGGATGACAAACCTCCGGTTTGCTGGCTACTTGGGTTTGGCGATAGCTCGGTAGACTTTGAATTGAGAGTTTGGATACGCGACCCTGCGAATGGTTTGAACAATTTACGCAGCGGGATCTACGTGAAACTTTGGGATAAGTTTAAGGAACACGATATCGAGATCCCATTCCCTCAGCGGGACATCAACCTGCGAGGTGGAATGCCTATCGAGGTTGTTATGCGACAGCAACGTGAGCAAGCCGGGACGGACGAAGCTTGAGGAGGTCAAACTATTGGGTTCGGTTTTTGGGTATATCGATCCTGTAGCGCGGACGGCGTGGAAGCCGTCCCTCCAAAATTAGTCCTCGACGAGACGTAGGGCGATTCCGAATACCATGGGAGTGGTGCGTTCATCGATGGCTTCGATGCGTACGGTGAGGTCGTCCCTTTCGGCAGTGAGCTCCTGCGGTATATCGAAGCTGATTTCTGTGAAAGCGTCGGGGAGTTGAGCGCTTAGCTCGAGGGTGCCGATCTCAGTGCCATTGACTAGGATTTTGCAGCCTTTTCCCCACTCGCTTCCGAGGTACTTGATAGCGAGCGCTAGAGGCTCGTTACCTGGGGCACGAAGGTCATATTCAAACCATTGGGTCGTCTCGCGGAAGCGTTGTCCGAGGATTGCGCCGCTGCGGGCACCTTCGCCGCGATAGTCGTGCTCTACTTCGGACTGTTGTTCGCCGGGAGCGATGCTGTCGACGGTGCGTGCTGCGAGTGCGAGTTCGATGGCTTCTTTTTTGGCTAACTCTTCTTGTATCGAAGCATAGTGGTCTGCATCGACGGATTGCCAGTAGGTCGAATAACGGGATTCGTGGATCTGGTTGAAGGGCTCGAGGATGATGGGTTCTTCGGGCTGAGGGCGAACGTCGCCAGTGAGCTCGAAGCGAAGCGACTTTCCGTCGACGGGCTTGAGTCGGGCGGCAAGGTCGCTGGGCTCGCCTACGAGCATAGGGGCTTGGTCGAGGGGAAGGTAGGCGCCGGGGGCGACGTGTTCCATGCGTCCGGAGCCGGCGAAAAGACCGGGAGTCTCGCCTTCGGCAACCTTCTGGGCGAGGACGATGGGTCCGTAGAGGAAGGAATAAAAGGGTGAGCCGTCTGGAAGCTGCTCAGCGCGAACTTGCATGGGTAGCGCTATGTCTAGGGTGTCGCCCGCCTTCCACTTGCGGGTCACGCTGGCGTATCCGAAATCGTCGACGGGAGCTTTGACGGGTTTCCCATTGAGGGTGACGTTATAGGCGTCGGTGGCCCAGGAGGGACGTCGGATTTTCAGGGTGAATTTCTTTTTGGGAGCGGATTCGATTTTTATTGTGGAGCTCTCAGTCGCAGGAAAGTCGGTGGTTTGGCTGATGCGAAGGCCTCGTTCTTGCCAGTCAAGAGAGCTCGCCAGGAAGAGGTTTACGAAAAGGGTGTCATCTTGTTTAGCGTATACGAATTCCGAATACCGTCCTGGGTTTTCGATGCCGGAGCCGACGCAGCACCAAAACGCGTCTTCCGGTACGGAGTAGACGCGATAGTGGCGGGGGCGCATGGGTGTGAAGTAAACGAGGCCGCCAGTTTCTGGGTGTTGGGCGGAGAGGATGTGGTTGTAGAGGGCGCGCTCGTAGTAGTCGGTGAATTCTGCGGAAGGCTCGGACTGGAAGAGCAGGGTGGTGAGCCGGAGCATGTTGTGGGTGTTGCACGTCTCAGGTCCCTCGCGGGACTCTAGCATGGAGCGGAAGTCGTCGGCGGGATGGAAATGCTCGCGCACGGAGTTGCCACCGATGGTGACGGAGCGATGGTTGACGACGGTATCCCAGAAGAACTCGGAGGCTTTGTGTAGCTTTTCGTCATCTGCAGCGAGAGCGGTACGCTGGAAGCCGATGACCTTGGGGATTTGAGTGTTGGCGTGGAAGCCGGTGAGCTTGTCCTCGCCTTCGAGCAGTGGGTCGAGGAGCTCGTGGTGTGTGAAGCGATAGGCGAGTTCGAGGTATCGTTTGTCACCAAGCTTTTGATACATCTCGGCAAAAATTTCGTTCATGCCGCCGTGCTCTGTGTAGAGCATTTGTTGAAGCTGCTCTTCGGTGAGCTTGGAAGTGGCTTGGTAGGTCCAGTCGGTGAGATCGAGCAGCATGTCGCGGGCTTGCTCGCTGTTGGCTACGAGCCAAGCATCCTTAAGGCCGGCGTAGGTTTTGTGTAGATTGTACCAGGGTACCCAAGCACCATTGAGGGAGAAACGGTCAGCCTGAATTTTGCCGGCTTGAAGCTCGGCGATAAACTCCTGGGAGTTAGGAACCCCGCCAAGGTACCCAGTACCGATGGCGTCTTGGCAGCGCTTGAGCTCGTCGAGCATGTAGTTGAGACGCTCGGCGAGGAGTGGATTGTCGCTTTGGAGAGAGAGGGTGGCGTAGGCGGAGAGGAAGTGTCCGGCGGAGTGGCCGTCGAGGCCTGAGGATTCCCAGTTTCCGTATTTAGGAGCTTTTGGCTCTAAGTCAGCCGCAATTAGAAATGGGGCGAGTAAGCGGTCGGGGTCGTGGGCCAGTACGTAGTCGATGTCGGCCGCGATCGAGTCGCGGAATGGACCGTCCGCGATGGTGACGTCACTGGGGTGGAATAGCTCCGCAGAAGGCAGTGATGCGGCGTTGACGGCTGCGAGGGTGAGGGCAATGACAAGGTTTCGCATGGGGATGTGGCGTTGGTGTTGGTTTGCGAGTTTTAGGGGGCTAAATCCTAGATTGAACGCGAAAGCTATTATCGGGAGCGTCAAAACGCCAGTCGAGATGGACCGTGGTGGGCTTAAATGTTAAGTTCTGGGTAATGGGTGAAAGGTTTCAGGTTATATGGTTGTCGATCCTGCAGTGCGGACGGCGTGGAAACCTTCCTCCATAAGATGGGGGGTACGAAAAACGCCAGCCGCACGAGGCGACTGGCGTTATGAGATTTGTTGCCCTTTTCGATTAGAGGAGGTCGGAGACCATCTTCTTTTCTTCGGAAAGCTCGGCTTCGGTTTCCTTGATTTTCTGTTGGCTGAACTCGTTGATCTCAAGACTTTCGACCACAGATAATTTCGAACCGTCGCTCTTGATCGGGTAGGAGTAGATGAGGCCTGGCTCGATGCCGTATTGTCCGTCGGAGCAAATTCCTACACTGAAGACATCGTCGGAAGCGGTAGGCTTGATGATGTTGGCCACGGTATCGATAGCGGCGTTTGCTGCGGAAGCGGCGGAGGAAAGTCCGCGAGCCTTTATTATTGCGGCTCCGCGTTGCTGTACGGTTGGGATGAAATCGTCCTTGTACCATGATTCATCGGTGATGACGTCAGTGGCTGCCTTTCCACCGATGGTGGCGTCAAAGTAGTTTGGATACATGGTGGAGGAGTGGTTACCCCAGATAGCGAGGTTCTTGACATCGGTGATGTCGGCACCGGCCTTGATGGCGAGCTGGGTCTTGGCTCGGTTTTCGTCGAGCTTAGTCATGGCGAACCAGCGATCCTTGGGAATGTCTGGCGCGTTGTTCATGGCGATGAGGCAGTTAGTATTGCAGGGGTTGCCGACCACGAGGGTGCGGATGTCGGAAGCGGCGTTTTCCTGGATGGCTTTGCCTTGGGAAGTGAAGATCTTGCCGTTGATGCCAAGGAGGTCCTTACGCTCCATGCCCGCTTTGCGAGGAACGGACCCGACGAGGAGGGCCCAGCTGGCGCTGTCGAAGCCTTCGTTAAGGTCGCATGTGGGGACGATTCCCTTGAGGAGTGGGAAAGCGCAGTCCTGCAGCTCCATGACCACGCCTTCGAGCGCTTTCATTGCGGGCTCGATTTCGATGAGCCTTAGCACGACCGGCTGATCCGGTCCGAGCAGTTGTCCTGACGCGATGCGTACCAGGAGAGAGTATCCGATTTGACCGGCGGCGCCGGTGACTGCCACGTGTACTGGGTTTTTCATAGCGAATTCAAGCTATGTGAACTCGTTATGAAAGCGAATCAAAAGAACAAGCCGTGCTAATAAATAGCACGGCCTGTTGGGAGGGATTAGATATGCTTAACTCGATGTTAAGCAACTGATAGGAGAGCGGATGCTCCGACTATTTTATGGCGAAGCGGGTGCCCATCTTTTCGAAGACTGAAATCACGGCGGCTTCGGTCGTTTCCCAGTCGATGCAGGCATCGGTGATGGATACGCCGTACGCTAGCTCGTCTTTGGGGGCAGGGAACTTCTGGTTGCCGGGACCGATGTTGCTCTCGACCATGACGCCGATTATGGAGTCGTTGCCAGCGGCAATTTGCTCCATGATGTCATCGAGGACAATGGGTTGGCGGTTGTGATCTTTATTGCTGTTGCCGTGGCTGCAGTCGACCATGATGGCCGGTATGAGTCCCGCTTTCATGAGATCGGCTTCGCATTTGGCGACGTGCGCGGCGTCGTAGTTGGGGCCGCTGCTGCCGCCGCGCAGAACGACGTGGCAGTTGGGATTGCCCTTGGTCGTGACGGCCGAGGCTTGGCCGTCGGTGTTGATGCCGAGGAAGGTCTGGCAACCACTGGCCGCCTTGATAGCGTTGACGGCGACGCCGATGGTGCCGTCCATCCCGTTTTTGAAGCCGAGGGGCATGGAGAGGCCAGATGCCATTTGGCGGTGGGTCTGCGACTCCGTGGTGCGAGCGCCGATGGCGGCCCAAGATACGAGGTCCGCGATGTACTGGGGAGTGATCGGGTCCAACAATTCTGTCGAGGTGGGTATTCCGAGGTCGATGATCTTGCGAAGGAATTCGCGAGCGACGCGAAGGCCTTTGTTGATGTTTTCGCTCCCGTCAAGGTCGGGGTCCATGATGAGGCCCTTCCAGCCGAGGGAAGTACGGGGCTTCTCGAAGTAGACCCGCATGACGAGGCAGATGCGGTCTTTGACCTTCTCGCTGAGAGCCGCGAGGCGCCTGGCGTATTCGAGGCCGGCTTCGGTATCGTGGATCGAACAGGGGCCGATCACGACGAGAAGGCGCTTGTCTCCACCGAAGATGATCTCGTGGATCTCCTCGCGGGACTTTGAGATGAACTCCGCTTGCTCTTCCGTTTTTTCGTACTCTGAGAGGAGTTGACGGGGGGTTGGGAGAGCGACGGTGCGAGTGACGTTTATGTCGGAGGTGTTCTTCACTTCTGGCGTTATTGGTTGAGGTGCATTCAAATTTCAAATGCGAATTCCCCCTAATTGGCAGGAAAAACAGTGAAATTTGGGCAAGAAAAAGGCGGACCGCCTACCCCTAAGCGATCCGCCACTCGTTTTCTTAGTTACCCCAAAATCTCGCTAGGCGAGAAAGTGTTTGTTGATGCGGCGACTTGATGGAGCAATTTTTACCTCTGTCAAATATAAATTCGCCAGCAATTTGTGAATCGCGCAGGCTGTTAAATCTGATGCAAATTCCACGTTTTTTTAAGTACAACGCCCAAGCATCGTTGGGTGTCAGCGGCCCTGATGCCTTGGAGTTTTTGCAGGGCCAATTTTCGAACGACTTGTCCTCGATCGCGGTGGGGCAAGTGGTCTACGGGCTCTGGCTCGATCGAAAGGGAAAGATCGTTGCTGACAGTTTCGTGCTGCGGCGGGGCGAGGAAAGCTTCACCCTGCTAAGCTACTTTTGCGAGAGCTCCGCTATCCTCGATAGACTGGATGCTTATCTCGTAATGGAGGATGCGGAATTGGCCGCCTCGAGCGAAAGAGCGCCTGCGGTTGCGATATGGGGCGAACAGGCTCAATCGAGTGCTTGCGAAGCATTGGGGCTAGAAACGCCGGATCGCGGCGGCTTCGCGGAAAACGGAGATGTAGTGGCGTTTTGGGGACGCCGTGGTTCAGAGTCCGTGTTGGAGGTCGTAAACTTGCGTGAGGACGAATCGTCTCGATTTGTCGAATTGGTTTCTCAGCTTTCCGAAATGGGGGCCGTCGAGCTTACGCTCGACGAGGCTACTGCTTTAGCGATCGAGTCGAAGGTGCCTCAAATCGGTCGAGGCTTTGGAGACGCGGACTTGCCGCAGGAGCTGAGCTTAGAAGTAGATGCTGTGTCGTTTCGGAAAGGGTGCTACCTCGGACAGGAAGTGATGGCGCGTTTGCATGCGATGGGACGTGTTCGCAAGGGGCTGAAGGTAATGGGTATTGAAGGTTCAACTACCATTTCTGAGAAGTCTTTGCCTCTAGATCTAGTTGATGACGCTGGGAAGCGGTTTGGACAGCTGCGCTCGGTTGCGTATTCGAAGTCTGGAGGCATCGGACTAGGGGTGGTGAGTCATGGTTTTGTGGGGCAGCGCCTCTTTGCTGGAGAGGTCGAAGTCACTTTATATCAGGAGAAAGACAAGTCAGATGGGTGAAATCGAACAGGTAGCAGGCGTACTCAAGCAATTGGGCGCGGAAGATGATCAGGCCAAAGTAATGGCTGCGCAGTTGATCAAACGAGCGGAGCAGATCTCAGAAGAACGCGGCGTTGAAAAGGTGTCTGCACTGGCGGAACTTCTTCAACTCGTGAAGTCAGGAAGGGATGGCGAAACCCACGAACGCAGTAACTAAGGGGCTTCAAGGCCCATAATTATCGCGAAAACGGCGCGTTTTGTTTTGACCGTTCACCTTTGGGGTATTCAGTTATGCCTCGAATCAATTTCTGGTTCTACCCTAAACTATCTTCAACAATACTCCACATATATGAATAAAGCTGAACTAATCGCCGAAATCCAAAAGAATCTAGGAGACTCCTCCAAGGCTGAAGCTGAAAAGGCTCTCGCTGCTGTGTTGTCCTCTATCAAGACTGCTGTTAAGAAAGCGGCTAAGGACGTTAAGCTCCGTGACAAGGATTCTAAGGATGCAGTAGCTATCCAGCTCGTTGGTTTCGGTACGTTCTCTGTGGGCAAGCGCTCTGCTCGCACTGGCATCAACCCACTCACCAAGGAACCTCTCAAGATCAAGGCTAGCAAGAACGTCAAGTTCAAGGCTGGCGCTGGATTGAAGGAGCAGCTCTAGTAATCCTCCCCTAAGAATTTCAAAAGACCCGCAGCTTTTACGGCTGCGGGTTTTTTGTGTCTGGAAAATGGATACTAAGGAATGCGGAATCAGTCGTATCGCAATCGATTTGTATTCATCAAGGCGAGCACGAGCACCTAGATCCCGCTGCAGTAGATTGGGGATTGCAGGCTAGAGGCGTTGCGAGACTTCGCGGTAGAGCTCCTCGAATTGGGAAAAATAAGTGAGCACTTCTCTCTCCAAGAGGAACACGTATAGCAGCGCTCCTCCTGAGAGCATGGGACCGAATGGAATGTGCCCCTCGAATTCTTCGTTTTCTGAATCTTTCACGGGCGTGGGAGAGCTGCTTGTTTCGTTTTGCGGACGGAGCCTTTTGACAATACTCCAGACGAGTATACCGATACATCCGAGCAACGCTCCGCCGAAGATGGAGAAGATGGCTCCTTGCCATCCGAGGAAAGCCCCAATTCCACCGAGTAGCTTCACATCGCCAAAGCCCATGGCCTCCTTTTTAAGGACCGCTTCTGCGAGGAGAGCGATCCATAGGATGATTGATGATCCTATGAGGATGCCTATCGAGGAGCGGATGGCTGCATTTACGCTGGCAAAAGCGTATTCTGATCGATTGAAGTCGTGTAGTTCAGGAACCAATACGGAAACCGCGAATCCGACTGCGGCGAGGCCGATCGAAAAGCGGTCAGGAATTTCCATATGGTCAAAATCGATAAAGCTGGCGCAAACGAGTAGGGCGCTGAAGAGCATCAGGCATATTGCCTTGAGCGGAGATTGCGAAAGCCAAGCGGCGAGAAAGAAAAATCCGGTAAGCGCTTCGACAAATGGATAGCGGAAGCTGTAGTGAGCTTTGCAGCAGCGGGCTCGACCTCTTAGGATGAACCAACTGAGAATGGGGATGTTGTCGTACCATTTGATCGGTTGGCCGCAGGCACAGGTAGATCCGGGGCTGACGATCGATTTACCTGCTGGTATTCGATAGATGCATACGTTGAGGAAGCTCCCAACGATCGCTCCCATCAAAAAGGCGAAAGTGGGCATGAGCCATGGGAATTCCCCTTCGATAAACTGTAGTGTATCCATCGTTTTAGGCTAGTGGGCAGCGAGCGCTTTGTCGGCGGCTTGCTGCATGATATCCGCGGGTGCCTCGGTTTCGGTCCAGATCGAAAGGGATTTTGCTCCTTGATGGACGAGCATTGCGAGTCCGTTGCCCACTTGGCCGCCCTTCGCGGATACGGCTTTCATGAGGGCGGTGCTAGGTGGATTGTAGATCATGTCAAAACAGCTGGATTTTTCTGGGAGCCTGTCCACGGGTATCGGCGTAGGGTCGTCTGGCTTTAGTCCCAGCGAGGTCGCGTTCACCAGCAGGCAGCTCGCTGGAAGGTGTTCGATGTCAGACGGAGATAGGGATGAGAGTGAGATTCCTGCTGCCGCGGCGAGGGGAGCTAATTCGGAAACGAGTCGGCGGAGACGGTCTTGGTTTCTGTTGATGACGGTGAGGCTGGCACAACGTGATTGCAAAGCTTGAATGGCGGCTGCCCGAGCGGCTCCTCCGGCGCCAATCAGGACGAAATCAGAGCCCTCGATCTCGCGCCCGAGCTGGATCTTGATCCCCCGTGCCAAGCCGTAGCCGTCGGTATTGAAACCGAGGTAGCCTTTGGTCTGCCACCTCAGGGTGTTGACGGCTCCTATAGCTTGGGCGGCTGGGTCGACACCCTCGATCGCTGGAAACGCGATTTCCTTGTGCGGCACCGTTAGGTTAAGGCCGACGAAACCTTTTTGGTGAAAGAGGGGCAACGCTTCGACGAGCTGAACCGGATCTATCACGAATCGGAAATAGCGCCAGTCTGATAGTTTGGGGTGCGCCTGAGCGAGGTGAGCGAGCGCTGCGTTGTGCATCTGCGGGCTGATGGAGTGGCGTACTGGCTGTCCTAATACGGCGAGGCTGGTGCCTGGGAAATCCCATTCCTGCAGATCTGTGAGCGTGTAGGTTTGGTCGGCTGAGTAGCTGAGCATTTGGGCTATCGTTGCGTGCCGCTTTACTCAGGCGAGAAAATTCTCAGTCAAGATTACTGGCTTGGCGAGGTGGTATGGACTTTCTGGAATTCGCGTACGAAGCTGGCGAATAAGTTTGCCTGACCTTCTTGGCCTGCCGCCCCGTAGTGGTTGGCGAGGTTTTGGCAGCAGCGGGTGAGGACTTCTCTGATTGGACTGGGTGCAAGGTTTCCGAGCTGGGATACCGAGAGGTAGCCGCTCGAATAGTCGAGAAGTTGTCCGGGAGCGATGAATCGTCCGCGTTTGAAGGCGTCTATATAGAAAGGGAGGTCTTCTTCGAAGGAACCAACGAGAAAGTGTCCCGGGTAGGCGATAGGGTCGAGATCGGCTCCGACCCTCTGGGCTACGAGGAGGTAGAGAATGGACAAAGAGATAGGGAGACCTTTCTTTGTTTCGAGGACCCTGTTGAGGAAGCTATTGTCCGGATTTTCGTAATCTTCCGCGTTTCCTCGAAATCCGTACTCGTGGAAAAGGACGCGATTTATCATCACGCAACGTTCTCTCGGTGATATCGGATTTGCGATGAGCTCGCGGCAACGATCTGCGATGGAGTCGATTTGCGTGCAAATTTCTGCTGCGGTCACTTGAGGGTAGGCCACGCGGCATAGCATGATTATCCCTGTCTCTAGCTCGTAGTTTTGGGATCGGATGAATTTGCGGAACTCCTCGCTAGGATTGGCGTTCTCGACCTCTGCAAGGATACGCTTTGCGTGGAGGGCGAGCATTCGGTTGCTGCTGCTAACGATCTCCTCAAGGAAATTGCATGCTGGAGTGCCCATTTTCGTAAGCTCTTCGACCAGTGCTTTTTGTACGACTGGGCTCGGGTCGTCTAGCAGGCAGCGGAATGCCTCACGCCGTTCTGGAGTGATGTCGATTGGTAGCACGAATCGGAGTTTGGAGATACAGTCCGGCTTGGCAACCGGTTTGGAAAGGGAAACCGAGAAATTTTTAATATGCGGCTGGAGAGCTTCCAAATCTTTAAGAATAAGCTAGGGAACTTTGGGTAGGAAGTGAGGCTTATGCCTGCGTGATCGGTCAGCGTTTGGATGAGCGTTTGCTAAAAATGTGAAAAATGAGTCTTTCAGATTAAAGCGAAGGTCGTAGACACCGTTAGACGTAGTGGGGAGCAATAACTGCTCCTGACCAGAAAGGATTCTGACGAACACATCACGAGCATGGAACAGCTCTATCCAAGAAACATTTTAGAACGGCACTACCCGATCTTGCGCGAGAAGCGCGAGAAAGAGGAACGTGAGGAAGAGGAAGCAGCTTTTCAGTCAACGGCTGAGAGGAGCGCTTACTTTAACCCTCGCGAGGCGGCTCTGCACGAAAACGAACCGCTCCGGGGCGGTTCGGTTGGGCGTGTACTTAATACCGTAGCTTAGCGTCGCTGGCCATTAAGGCCCGTTAACCTTCGAGGCCGGCTTGTACGGTTTCGATCAGCTGGGCGGTCGAAAAGGGTTTGGATATCAAACCTGCGATTTGTCGGTCGCCGAGACGCTCTTTGATTTCCTCGCCGAAGATGCCGCTCATGGCGAAGACTTTGATATCAGGAGAGATCAACCGAAGTTTGTCGTAGAGATCCTCGCCGTAGCTGTCCTCGAGGTTCATATCCAGCATGCATGCCGCGATAGTGTCCTTGTTGTCGGCGAGTATCGAGAGAGCGGATTTTGCGTCAGAGGCTTCGAGGGTTTCGATATCGATGCTATTCAGGATCGCTTGTAGTACGGCACGGATACCTTCTTCGTCGTCAATAATTAAGATTGCTCCCTTGGGTGCGGATTGCATAGGGTTTTGTTCGGTTAAAAACTCGTTAAGTAAAGCCCTTACGCTGAGATTGTTTGAAATTTAGCGCAAACGCTTAGGTTGGAAAATCGTGAAAACCCTTACGTCACCACATGGTGAATACGGAGCGCTCAAGTTGGACGAATGAGGCGTAGCTGGATGCCTTCAGCTTGGAGATAGTTTAGTTGCTTTCCCTAGCTCCCTGTGGATGGTCGGGTTCGATATGTCGCGGCTTCGCTTCAAGTTAGTTTTCGGTTTCGGGCTGTTGTTAGCCGGAGCCCTTGCGGCGGCCCTAGTTTGGCATCATCGGGAATTCTTGAATCGGGAGCAGTTGATGCGTACGGTCGAGTCCCTCGCAGCGATGGGGCCTTGGGTCTTCTTTAGCCTGATGGCAGTGCTTCCGCTGTTTTGGATGCCGCTTTCGCCTTTCTTGGTTTTGGCACCTGCTTTCGGGATCGAAACGGCGATCTTTGGCACCGCTAGCGCTTTGACCTTCAACGTTGTGATTTCATGGTTTGTATCCGGAAAATGGTTTCGCCCGCTATTTGAACGTGTGGTTAATCGAGTTGGATATTCGGTTCCGGAGGTTCCGGCCCGTCGCATGTTGGGGTTTGCTTTGGTGTTGCGGCTTACACCTGGGATGCCTTTCCCGTTACAAAATTACTTGCTCGGGTTGGCACGAATGCCTTTAGGGCAGTACTTGATGGTTTCCTTGCCCATCATTTGGATTGTATCCACAAGTCTGATGTTATTGGGTGAGTCGATAATGAGTGGAAATATTCGCTTCGCCATAGTTGGCGTATTTTTGGCAATGATAGTCGCCTTGGCGTTCCGCTATTGGCGGGGAAAGTTGGAAGCGAAAGCAGCGATCGAAAATGTCGACTAATAAGCTCGAAGACATGTTCGACGACGTGCCACGCGTCTCAGTGTCGAAGTATACGGCTGCCATCAAGAAAACCTTGGAAGGACGAATTCCTCCAGCTTGGGTAATTGGGGAGATCTCCAACCTGCGTAGCCAGAGCTCGGGACATCTTTATTTCTCGCTTAAGGATCCCGGTGCTCAAGTGCCGGCGGTAATGTTTCGCGGGCAGGCATCGCGGCTTGGATTCATTCCCAAGGAAGGAATGCAGGTTCTCGCGTTTGGCGAGATAAGCGTCTACGAACCGCATGGCAAGTATCAGCTGGTAGTGCGGGAAATGCAGGAGAGCGGAGAAGGAAGGCTGTTCAAGGAATTCGAGCGGTTGAAGCGGAAGCTGGCAGAGGAGGGACTCTTCGATTCTGAGAGGAAGAAGCCGTTGCCGCTTCTGCCGTTGAAGGTCGCGATTGTGACCTCGCCAACGGGAGCGGCATTGCAGGATTTCATCCGAATCCTGAAGCGTCGCAACTGGGGAGGATGCCTGCACGTGTTCCCGGTAAAGGTGCAAGGATCGGGCTCCTCTCAGGAGATCGAGAATGCGATTCGTTTTGTCAACGAGCTGGGAGGCTACGAGCTGCTAGTGATCGCTCGCGGCGGGGGCAGTATCGAAGACCTGTGGGCTTTCAACGAAGAGCGAGTGGCTCGTGCAGTATCCGATAGCTCGATACCTGTGATTTCGGGTGTCGGGCATGAAATCGATTTTACCTTGGGAGACTTTGCAGCGGATGTAAGAGCGGAGACGCCCTCTGCGGCGGCGGAGATTATCAGCAGCGCTTACATCGAAACGATGGATCGTCTCGAGGTCGCGCGTCATGGTTTACACGACTCCTTAGTGGATGTGTTAGCAGAACACCGCAGAGAATTGGAGCGGTTGGGGAGGGCTCTCAAATCGGTCTCTCCGATCTCCGCTTTGGAACGGGCTTTTTTGCGTTTAGACGAGTTGAATACCCGCTTCGGTTCGGCTTTTCGTTCGGCAGTCTACGACCGGAGAAACGACTTGCGTGGTTTGGAGCGCCGTTTGAGGGACCAGGATGTAGCGAATCGTATTTCGCGCTTGAGGGAGCGGCTTGACCGCGTGGGTCGCCGCTTGGATCGCAGTTTGGTTGAGAGGGTGGTTTCTCTGCGTTCTCGATTGGACGTTGCGGGTGCGACCTTGAGAGCTATCAGTCCAGAGGCGACTTTGAAGCGTGGCTATGCGATCTTGCGAGATGAGTCGGGTGCGCCTTTGGGCTCTGCGAGCGATGCTAAAAAGGGCTCGAAGATTGCGGCTACCTTGAGAGATGGACGTCTGGCGCTTTCCGTGGATGAGGTGGAACTCGACCAAGGCGAATCAGGCGGCAACTAAGATTTCGTCGAGGATGCGGGTGGCCAGATGAATGTTCGAAACCTTCAGGATGAGGCGAGATCCAGCTCCCTCTTCGTCGACGCTGGCGTACATGTAGTCGATGTTTATACCCCCCTCGGATAGCGCCTTAGTGAGAAAGGCAAGCTTGCCTTTGCTGTCTTGCGTGCGGATCGAAAGAACTTCGTCGACCGCCACCACATGGCCGGATGACTCCAGCGAACGCTTGGCGGCGACCGGGTCGCAGGCGGTAAAGCGGAAGCGACCTTCATCGGTACCTTCGGCTATTGACAGAGCGTTGAGACTGACATTGTGGTGCGCGAGGGTGTCAGTCAGCGTAGCGATCGCTCCGGGGGTGTTCTTGATCGAGATGCTGAGCTGAGTCTTGATTTCGTAATTCATGAGTTTTGGGATGCCGATGAAAAAGGACTTGGTTGTTGTAGGGCCTTGGGAGGGGCAAAAAGAAAACCGGAGCGGTAAGCTCCGGTCGAAAAAAAGCTAGGTTTAAATTCTGAGCTCAGTCAAGGGGAGAACCGAAGGATAGCCCGCGTCGTGTGAAATAGCGGGCCACACGATCGTGGCGTACGAGACGTTGCAATTGAGGCCGCTGAAAACTAGCGGGCTGCCTAGGTCTGCTTTCGCTTGAATCCGAGAAGTTAAAGATCTGCAGAGGTGGATTGAAGAGGGGTCTTTTAGATTGGGGGTCGTTCATGTGAGGTTTAATTCGATTGGAGGAAGATCTAAGCGTAGGTCTTTGATGTGTAAACATTTTGGGAGCGGATTTGGTGTAGATCGCTGCGTTTGATTATATTTTGACTAATCAATTGTTAAGACGCGTGAAGCTAGCGTTGGTTGCGCGAGTCTTGACTAAAAGCTGCAGATTTCCTCTAATGATTATCGCTGTTACCCTACCTCCCTACCCAATATGAAAAATTTGGCTATCCTCGCTCTTTCGTTGTCCCTGCTTGTTGTCATGAGTGGCTGTGCAACAAGCAAGAGGCCCACGGTACATTTTCCCGCAGGACACTCCGGAATGGCCCATAGGCTAGAGAAAGGGAAAGTGGTCGGCACGCGTGATGTCGTTATAGATGGTCGCTCGAGTTTAACTGGCGCCACTCTTGGCGGCGCGGTTGGCACGGCGATTGGAGTTGCGGCAGTAGGCCCCATTGAGGACGAACGCGATCTCAGGCAGACGGTGGGTTCTGCCGCAGTGGGTGGAGCCGTGGGAGCGGTCGTTGGTCAAATGATCGAAAAGCGCCTCACGGAGCGCAGAGGTCAGGAGCTATCGATCGAATTGGAGAGTGGCGAACGGTTGGTAGTAGTCCAGGAGCTTGGCGAACGCTCGTTCGAAGATACCGAAACCGTATATGTTTACACGACTCACATGGGGAATTCTCGGGTCTTTCACGAGGACGAGGACCCATATGTAGATCCCGAGACTAATGCTTACATTGTCAGCGACGAGCTGGAGGAGCAAGAGCTCGAACCGGTAGAGTGGTAGCTTCGGCTTGCCTTGCTTGAATCCGAACCTCGCTTGTTCTCGTAGTAGTGAAGCGATGGACAATAACATCGCCAAAGCGACGCGTTTAACGACGCGGGTTTCGATAGCCTTGATGCTCGCCCTGTTTCTACAGGGTTGTGCTTCGAAGGGTTATCAAACCGTTCCTCGCACGACGTCTGGAAAGATCCAGCAAGTTAACAGCGGTACCGTCGTGGCGACGCGATCGGTCGTTATCGAAGGTGAGGCTGGATATCTCGGCCGCACCGGTGGAGCGATCGTAGGTTCAGCAGTGGGACAGACTGCTGGCAAAGGAACCGGACGGACTCTGGCAGCTGCAGGTGGGGCTGTAGTTGGCGGCATCGTTGGAGGAATGATAGAGAAAGAGCTTAGCAAAAAGGTAGCTCAGGAACTGACGGTAGATTTGGATGACGGGCACACGGTGGTCGTCGTCCAGGAACCCAAGGATATCGGATTTGTAGAAGGAGACCGTGTGAGCGTAACGCACACACCCTCTGGCGAAGCCAATGTTTCGCACGCCCACTACCAGACCGACGGCATATACTGAAGGTAATCCGAGAGCAACTGTGTGATTGGGAGCTGCTAGCCTCCGAGACAAGCGGAGACCGGTTTCGGCCAGTCTCCGCTTTTTCGTTTCCGTTGGAAACGGTATTGTTCCGCAAATATCAGAAACCGTTTGGCGCGATTATTCGTTATAATCCGGATACATGGCACTAAGAATAGGAGACAGCGTTCCGGATTTTCGGCTAGAAAGCACAGGAGGAAGTTTTGTCTCCCTCTCAGATTTCAAAGGGCGTGCTTTTGTGCTCTACTTTTACCCCAAGGACTTTACTTCAGTTTGCACCAAGCAGACCTGTACGTTCAGGGACCAATTTACCCATTTGAGAGAACTAGATATTCCTGTGTTCGGCGTGAGTCGCGATAAATTGGATACGCACCGACGGTTCAAGGAAGAGTATAAACTCCCATTTGAGCTGCTCGCTGATGAAGATGGCTCAGTGGCCAAATCCTTCAAGGCTCGTATCCCGCTGCTCGGGGTAAACAAGCGAATCACTTACCTAATCGATGAAGTGCAGAAAATCGCTGCGGTGCACGATGAGCTGCTAGGAGCCGAAACCCACGTTAGTGCGGTCCTCAAGGCTTTGAAGCCCTAGTTTGTCGGAAAGTGCGAGAGGCTTTCTTCGAGTCCCCCGGGTCTATTTCGGGCAAGCCAGAACTTGCTGAACGCTTCGAGGTATTCGGGAGGAATTGAGTCGGGCGTCTTCTGGTTCAACAAAGAGGAACCCTTTTGGGCAGCGTACAGGAGGAACTTTCGAGCGAGTTCGAGCTCGCCGTTAGTCTCGAAGGATGCTAAGCGATTTTTTGCTTGGTCGACCTCATCGTTTCTTAACTGCTGAGCTGTCTCTGCGAATTGTTCGCCGCGAGCAAAGAGGATCTTGCTGAGCCAGCTTTGGTTGTGCAGGTATTTCGAAAAGCTTCCCGCTATGGAGCTCAGTTGAAAAATCGTTTCGTATTCAGATTCCGATAGCGGAGTGGGAATGAGTTGCATGGCAGCTTCCTTGATTGAAACGGATGGAGAGTCGGTGTTCCACGACTTTTCTGCCGCCTGGAGAATCGGGGGAATGCTGAGTAGGTGGGATTGTTGGTGGCCATTATCCCCCCAGTCGGTAAGTAGGAGTCCTTTCGCGGAGAACCGTTTTGCGTTATCTGCGGCTTGGTCGATATTGGGCAATGCGGTGTAGAGGCGTCCGCCAATGCTGTTCCAGCTTGAAGTGCCGGGAACTACGAGAAACTTGGCCCCTGCGGCCTGCATGGCTTGGCAGTGCTCGGTGAATGGGTGATCGACTTCATAGCCCCAGAGAAGAGCGGTTACATCTGGACCCAGCTCGCTGGCGAGTTCGGGTTGGTTGATGATGATATCTCCCCAGAATTGCATGGTGCACCCATGCGCATGTACTTTACTTTGGATACGAAGAAGGTGATCGAGGTAGAGCCGTGTCTTTCCGCGTTTCGTAACTTCGGATTTCGAGAATCCTTGGCCCAGTTCCCATGGTTCGTCGCCACCGACGTTTAGCTGGCGGCTTCTGAAATTTGGGAGAAGCTCGGAGAAGAGTCTATCTACGAATTCAGCGGATTCGGCGTTAGGTTTTAGAGTGCTACCAAATGGCTTCCAACCCGAGATGGGGTGTTCGAATCCGCCGGGGCTTTCAGCGAGGTGGTGGTAGGCTGGGTGTCGCAGCCAACGCTCCATATGGCCAAAGCTGTTTTGGTTAGGTACGAGCTCGATGAAGCGTTTGGCACAATAGGCGTCCAGCTCCTTGATATCGGTCGGAGAGAGGGGCGAGGCCTCTTGCCAGACTCGATGGTGGTCTCGGTAGGCGAAGGTGTGCTCGGTGTAGAGCTGGATCTGATTGTATTTGAGAGAAGCGAGAAGGTCGATCAGCTCGAAGAGAGACTTTTGGGTGGGGACTTTGCAGCGGGAGATGTCTAGCATGTAGCCGCGAACCTCGAGGTCGGGCCAGTCTTCGATTTCCAGGCAGGGTACATGGCTGCTGGGAAATTGGGTGAGGATTTGCTGGAGTGTGGTTCGGGCGTAAAAAGCGGAGGCTTCATCGGCTGCGTCGATTCGGATGCCTTCGGAAGTGATGGACAGAGTGTATCCGTTTCTTGGAGCAAATGGTGTCAGGGTAGTCGCTGCCACTGGTGTCGGAATTGACACGTTGCCGTCTGTAAAGGTGAGCGATTTAGGTGAGGGGAGCAGCAGCATGGGTTTTAGCGAATGCAGAATCTTCTACAGGGTGGCGATAAGCTCGGGTAGTTGTTTTATGGATTCGAGTTCGTAGAAATTTGTGCTCTGGTTGGGGGCGGATGCGACACGTTCGTGCTCCCAAGTCAGCTGGTAAGGGATATGGATTCCTGTACCGCCGAGTTCGAGGACGGGTAAAATGTCCGATTTAAGCGAGTTTCCTACCATGACGAGATTCCTTGGATCGATCTGATGTTGGCGAAAAATGCGACTGTAGTCCTCTGACTTTTTATCTGAAACGACCTCCAAATGCCTGAAGAACTGGGACAGCCCAGACTTCGCGATTTTGCGTTCTTGGTCGCGAAGATCACCTTTGGTGATGAGTATGAGGTCGTGGGCGGTGCTTAACGTTTCGATCACTTCGGTGACTCCTTCGAGAAGTTCGACCGGGTGGGCGAGCATGTCTTTCCCGAAGTCGATAATGCGGCGTAGTTCATCGGAGGGTATGGCACCATCGGTGAGCTTGATGGCAGTTTCGATGCTGGAGAGGGTGAAGCTTTTGACTCCGTATCCGTAGAGTTCAAGGTTTCGCATCTCGGTGCGAAAGAGAGTGCTCTCTACGGTTTCCGCATCGTGATACTCGGAAAGGAGCTGGCAGTATTTGCGGTGGTGTTCCTCGAAGAGGTTCTCGTTATGCCAAAGAGTGTCGTCGGCATCGAAGGCAATAGTGGTCGTTTTGCTCATATCCAGTTCAAGCGAGTTTGGTCTTTCGAAGGGCGGATTGAAAGCTCTCTTCGAGGGGACAGTGGATTGTGACAGTTTTCACTTCGAATGGGTGGGGGAATTCGATGCCGGTGGCAGCGAGAAGAAGGCGGTGGATTTCGAAGTTAGCGCGAGCTAGTTTGTTGGCCTTGTTGCAGCCGTGCCGGACATCGCCTATGATGGGGTGGCGGATGTGGGCGAGATGACGACGGATTTGGTGGCGGCGGCCGGTGCGGGGGTATAGCTCGACGAGAGAATAGCGAGTTGTGTCGTATCGCTCAGTCGGATACGGATGCACGGTGGTGCCGAGGCGTTTGTAGGTGGTCTCTGCCTCTTGGGTTTCGGAGCTTTTGATATGGCCGTCTTGGTCCTCATATTTGTTTAGTCGAGAATCGATAATGCCAATTTCAGGAAGGTGGCCGCGAACGACGGCGAGGTAGGTCTTCTGGACTTTCCTCTCTTGAAAGAGGATGGAGAGAGCTGAGCCAGCGGCTTGGTCGAGCCCAAACATGAGAATTCCGGAGGTTGGGCGGTCTATGCGGTGGGCGGGGTAGACATGCTGACCGATTTGGTCGCGCAAGATTTGTATAGCGAAGCGAGTTTCGCGCCTGTCGATGGGGCTGCGGTGCACGAGTAGGCCCGAGGGCTTGTGGATAGCGATGAAGCGATCGTCTCGATACAGAATTTCGAGAGGCGGTTCGGGATTGTGTGAGAAGTCGAGCATTTGCGAGGGACGGTCTCCCACGAATGGCACAAATTTTCACGTATGAAATTAGAAAAAGCCCGCATCGTTTGATGCGGGCTTCCCTCCTACCATCAGCTGAGCTGCACTCAGCGATGACTATTTTTGACCGTACTAAAAACGATAAATTGGTTTAGGGATGTGATGCTAGGATCCGGCGGATCGGCCTAGATCTCTTTGATGTTAACGCGACCGCCGTTGGTGGTCATTTTCACAAGGGGGCCACCTCCGTTGACGTCACCTTCTATCTTTTTCTTGTCGAGACTGCCTTGGAAGCTTCCTCCGTGGTTGAGTGAGACGTCTCCGCCATTGGACTTGGCGTAGATCTGGAATGCTTGGTCGCGAGGGAGAGAGATACTGACGCTTCCGCCGGAAGTACTGAGCGAGGCGGGCGCTTTCATACCCGCGAAGAGGATGGCGTTGACGTTGCCTCCTGAGGTCTTGAGCTCCAAAGGTTCGATTAGGGCTGATTTAATGTCGGCGTTGATGTGCCCACCTGAGGTGTGGGCGGTGAGTGCGGAAATCTCTCCTGAGATATCCATATTTCCACCTGAGGTATGCAGATCCACCTTTCCTACTAGGCCTTCCACGCTGATGTTTCCGCCTGAGGTATGAGCATTGGTATCGCCCTTGATTTGCTTAAGACGGATGTTTCCGCCCGAGGTCTTTATGTCCAAGGGAGCCGATATGTCTGCAGCTGTGATATTGCCTCCAGACGTTTTGAGGCTGAGCGAGGCTGACATGGCTTCAGCCGAAACGTTTCCGCCCGAGGTCCTGATTTCGGCTAGGAGGGAGGAAGGTACGAGCAGCGTTGCTTCTTTGTATCCTTTAACCCCGTCTCCCCAGGAAAACCATGAGCTCGGCTCCTTGTCGTATTCAATTTTTATAACAAGCGTGTCGCCCTGCTGGCTCGTCGTTTGGGTGATCTTATCGGGGTCGAATCCGGTGAGCGGTTTCTCAAGGGTGAGTTCGAGGTCCGTACGGTCGGAGCCTATTAGGGTAACGTTCGACTTCGAGATGTAGAAGCTGACTTTTTTGATGCCGTCGAGCTGGTGGTTTTGGACTTCGTCTGCTGTGAAAGCTGTCGTAGTGAATACCAACGATGCGGCGGCGATAGTGAGGAGCGGTTGCAAGATACGTTTCGTGTTCATGGGATAGATTGGTGGTTCTGCCCACTAGTTACTCGGTGCTTGCGAAAAGGTTACCAGTTTCTTCGAGAAAATGCTTCTCTCGAGGAGCGTTCCCAGAAAATCGCTTCATTCGATAAAAGAGTAGGGGGCCGTTGACCGTTCGAATTTCATGATCCGTTCAAGGGGTTCTGGGGATAGTGGGGCATTGTTAACTGAGGCCCGCTCGGAGACGAATCTGGGGATGTTAGCCTGAGCACTCGTCCGATTCTTCCTACGTGGTGGTGAGGACAATTTAAGAATGGGCTTCATTACCGAAATTTAGAGTTTTCGTACTTTTCGGTCATTCTGCACCAAATCGGAGGGATATTGCGGTATTCAGTATTTGGATCTCTTTAGGTGATTTTCCAGAAAGGGAAATTGGATGATGCGAATGTCCTTTGTCCCTCATGTCATCTAGGGAATGTTACGGGGCGAAATCTCAGTCAGAAAGGGGTGGGTCTAACGGGATGAACCTTATGCCCGAAAAACGCCACTTTGTAAAAGTGGGATTAATTGAGAATTACTGGTCAAGGGCGGAGCCGTGAAGGCGTTTCAGATGGCTATTAATTATTCAATTCTGAAAGGCGTTTTTGTGGAGAATGTATTAGAAAAATGGTTACGAAATGATCGAATTTCGATTATTTCGATTGGCTCCGAGAATGCCCCGCAAGCGCGGTCGAAAAAGGGTGGGATTCTGATCGGATTACTAGTTGCCTCTCTTGCATTTAGTGCATTTCACAGTGCGAAAGCAGAGACATTGGAGCTCTCTTGGGTAGATAGTTCGCACAACGAGGACGGGTTCTGGGTCGAGAGATCCGTCGATGGCACTCATTTCGTTGAAATAGGAGAGGCAGCTGCGAACGAGTCGACTTTTCTGGATAACTCGGTCGTGCCAGGGAACCGTTACTTTTACAGAGTTCAGTCGCACAACGTGTATGGGACATCCGAATACAGCGATGTTGCCGAAATTTTGATTAGCGAGGAAAGCGTTGGTCTTCGAACTTTGAAACTTTCTTGGGACGATCGCTCGCACAACGAGGATGGGTTTTGGATCGAGAGATCTGATGATGGTATTAATTTCACTGAAATCGGTGAGTCTGCTGCAAATGAGGCGACTTTTCTAGATGACGCAGTTAGTACAGGAAATCGCTACTACTACCGGGTCCAGTCGTTTAATGCGTACGGAGCCTCTGAATACAGCGATGTAGCGGATGTGCTGGTTGGGGACGAAGATGCGGAACTTCGTATTCCGAATGAACCGGAATCGACGGTCATCGGAGAAATGTCGGTTTTAGGTGAAAGCGTCTTTGACGTCGGAGCTAGATCCTTCGTAGTTTCAGCTTCCGGTGCGGGATACGAACAGTATTTAGACGAGTTGCGCTTCACGCAGGTAGAGGCTGACGGTGACTTCGTCCTGCGAGTTAAAGTGCATGCATTTGAGGGTGATGACAGATGGGCCCGAGTCGGGCTCATGGTAAGGGAAAGTCTCGAGCAAGACGCGAGACACGAGTCAGTTGTTATGACTGGTGATGGATACATTGAGAGGCTTTCCCGACTAGCTAAGGGTATGAAGGTCGCGGAAACCCGTCAGACGGCTGCTAGCGGGAGTGTGTATTTCGGTGTAGAACGGCGAGATGGCTACGTCCATCTGAGCTACTCGCTCGACGGCCAGGTTTGGGAACCTGTGTCTGGACCAAGCAACGAATTGAGCGGGCGAGTTCACGTCGGGATCTCGATTGGCTCCCAAATCGATGGGCGACTTTCGGCGGCCCTCGTCGAGGTGCAAGAATCGGATTTGAATACGTTCAGCAAGTATTCAGCTAAGTGGCCCTACCTTCTTGGAAAACCAATCGAAGAGCACATAATCGGTGATCTCGAGGAAGTTGGTTCTTATTCCTATGATGCGAATCGTGGAGTTCATTTCCTCGAAGCATCGGGAGTTGGTTACGAGCGATTCGATGACGAGCTAAGATTCTCAAAAGTGACCGTCTCGGGAGATGTAGACTTCTCAGTCAGACTTAGCGACTTAAGGCTAGATTCAACTTGGGGTCGAGCTGGTATCATGATCCGTTCAAGCGTTGAGCAAAGTGCCGCCCACCTTTCGGTCGTCGTGAATGGTTTTGGCAAGTTCGAAACGCTCGTTAGAAAGACGGATGGAGCGCAAGTCGTGGAATCGAGGTTCAGTACAGCGCCCGAAGTCGGGTATTTGAGAATCTCGAAGACGGGGAACTTGGTTAAAGGCTACACCTCGACTGATGGTGAAGCGTGGTCATTAGTCATTGAAACTCAGATTCAGCTTGGAGAATCGTTCGATGCCGGCCTGGCCATAGGTTCTCAGTACGACGGACGCTTGTCTCGTTGCCGTTTTGAAGTGCTGTATGGGGAGGAGGCTGATGGTCCACTCGATCCTGAGGTAGTGAAGCCGGCAGGGCTGGCAATTTTGGGGCAGACTGCGGTATCCTCGATAGTGGGCGAAATGTCCGATGAGGGCAAATTTCTGCACGACGATTCGGGACTCTACTATTTCAGCGCATCTGGCCTCGGCTACGAAACTTACAAAGACGCGTTGCGCTATTCCTGGGTGCCGGCTGTCAGTGACTTTAGTTTGCGGGTAGCGCTTTACGAATATGTTGCTGACGATGATTGGAGTCGAGTGGGGTTGATGGTCCGTGAGAGTCTGAGCCCTGATGCCGCTCACGCGTCTGTTGTTTTGTGTGGGTATGGAGGTTTCGAAACTTTGGTTCGACCATCGCATCGATCCGAGGTCATTGAGTCTAAAAAGGGCACTGCTGGCTCTTACCCTCAGCTGCGCCTTGATCGAGTGAAAGAGACCATTAGGCTCTACGTCGCCGATAACGGTGGGCAGTGGCGATTGGTCGAAGAATTAGATCTTTCTCTGGGCTCTCATCCTATGATTGGTCTGTCGATCGGTTCGCAGCGAGACGGCGCTCTCTCCAGCAGCGTTGTCGAGGTACTGGACTAGCGATTTTCGGACATTTAGTGGTTTATCATGGAGGGTGCGGTTTGGAGACTGTGCCCTCTTTGCGTGTCTGCCCGTAGGTCTCAGAGGGGAGCACTGCGGTTCATGTAATTTTCTGGAACACGGGATAGGGGTAGTGCGTCTGGGGATGCTCAGGTGTTATTCGTTTCAGCGAAGGCTCCTTCTCCCAGGCAACGCACCGGTAAATTCAAACCACTACAAACATGAAAAACATACCCTGCCTGCGGGGGATGGCGTTGACTGTTTCACTCGCGCTTGTCCCGTCTCTTAACCTCTCTGCTCAAAACGATCCGGACGTCCCTCCGCGAGTCGATGCTCCTCAAGGAGATCCGATGGAAGTTTATAACCTAGATTCTTTCACGGTCACCGGGGAAACGGATGTAGGATATGTCGCGGTGGACGCACTCGCGGGGGGACGTATCAACACGCCCATTCGTCTCACGCCTTCGGCGATGTCTTCGCTAACGAGCGAGTTCCTCAAGGACGTCGCGGTTAACAATGCCCGTGATGCCCTAAGTTGGACGATCAATGTTACGCCAGCGGACCCGACTGCCGGTAAGAGCAGCCCGTTTAACGCTTGGGATTACAATTTTCGAGGAGCGGGGCAGAACCTTCAAGGGGGCAGCGGTCCGACGCGCAACTATTTCACCTTCTATCAGGTTGCTGACTCCTACAACGTCGAGCGGATGGAGTTTGACCGAGGGCCGAACGCCATTTTGTTCGGAGTTGGTTCCGTCGGCGGTGTTTTAAGCACGTATTCAAAAGTTCCACATATCGACAAGGATTTTTTCACACCGACGGTACAGGTGGACGAGCATGGCTCGCTACGAGTTTCGTTCGATGGAAATATGCACTTTGGCGAGGGAAGCGCGGTGCGTCTCAATTGGTTGCGTGACCGTAATCGCGGTTGGCGCGAAAACGATAGTAACGATACCGATGCGGTGACCTTGTCCGCTACGGTCTCCCTGAGCGAAAAGACGACGATCCGCGGTGAGTTCGAGCACAGCGAGTCCGAGCGTACGATAATTTCGAATACTTTTTCGGACGCAGTATCTCTTTGGGACGAGGAAACCTTTTCTGAGACGTGGGGGAATATTTTGGATACAGCTGACCCGCAATTCACGGATGGGGCTCCGGGTGTGCGGACCATGCATCCTTGGGGTGGTGAAAACTACAACCTTTGGATAGCTGGGCAAGGCGAGCTCGGCCTGCAAAACTGGGTACAAGGGTACAGCTCCCAAGGGACCTATCTCCCAGTCGCTCCCACCGAAACCTTCTACCCATCAGAAATGAAGGCTACTTGGCAGCCAGTTCCACATCCAGATACCTCTCGTATTCCAGTGCTCCCCAGCGGGGATTGGACCATCAGCGCGGCGGACTCGATTTCCAAGCCCGAGTTTGATGTGGGAACGCTTTGGCTCGATCATCGTTTCACAGATCAATTTGAAGTATCACTTTCTGGATACAGGTACGAGGACGGAAATACAGCCCAGAATTACGAGTCGATTCAATTTTTTGGCACGGACCTAAATAGCCAACTGCCGAATGGCCAGGCCAACCCAAACTTCGGCAAGCGTTACGGCGACTTCTTCGCGAGTCGTCAGACGCAGGAGAGAACAGTATCGGAGGTGAGGGCGTTGGCGACTTACAGGTTTGATGGCCGCATCGGCGAAATTCCGTTTGAACAAGTTTTCTCGCTGGGCGGTGGGGCTCAGGAGATCGAGTGGTCTGCCCGCCAGAACCACGCCCAAGTGATCGATGACGATCCAGAAAACTGGGCGGAGAACATGGTATGGGTTCGACTGTACGAGGATTCGCCGAATGCTGCAGTGGCGCTGCCGGACGAGATCAACGGTCAGGCGGTCGACTATGCTCCCCTGTCGATCGATTGGTTCGATTTTGACGAGACTTACGAGTTGCGCAACGGAGCCTTCGTTTCCCAGACCCGGCTTTGGGAGGATCGGTTGAACGTCATGCTCGGCGCCCGCTATGACGAATACGATTATGAACGTATGGGCGTTAACACCGACTTCCAAACGAGCCACACGGCGGATGGCACATCGTATTCAGCGGGCGCGGTCTACTATATGGGACCGATCGGCGTTTTCGGAAATTTTGCTACGAACTTCGACCCCATCGGCCCGGGGCGGGCTCCGAAACTAGATGGCTCGTCACATGAAGCAGCGGAAGGAGAAGGGACAGACTTCGGGATACGCATCTCAACGGACGACCACAATTACTATGCTACCCTCAGCCGCTACGAGAGTAAGTCGGAGGGTCGTATCACCGGAGCGAAGATTGGCTTGGCCCAGATATGGCAGCGCTACTACGACGCGACTGGCATTGATCCGGTCGAGGAGAATATCGCCCTAAGCTTCGACGACGTGGAATCGCTCGAGGTGAGTGGATACGAGTTCGAGATTGTTGCGAATCCCATCGAAGGACTTCGTTTGCAAGCGGGCTTTGCCAAACCAGATTCGGAAATAGTGGAGGCAATGGCAGGTCAACGTGTGTATTGGTCTAATAACTACAATACCTGGAACGCAGCGACTTCCGGTGGCTCGAGCGAGGCCTCGGAATTGTTGAACGCCTTGACGAATGGTCAGAACTTGCTCGATCAGAACGCGGAAGGGAAGACCAAGGTCGGACTCGTCGATTACACCGCTAACGTTTTTGTGCATTACACTTTCCGAGATGGACCTTTTGGTGGATTTTCGCTGGGTGGTGGAGCGACATTCGTCGGCGAGCAGTACGTGGGAGAGGTTTTGGATGAGGCTCGTTTCATGGACGAGCGCGTGTCCGCCAACATGGTGCTCGCGTACGAAACGCAGTTCTTTGAGACTCCTACGCGAATCGCCCTCAACGTAGACAATATTTTGGATGATTCGGACTATGTCGCGAGCAGCTACGATGGAGCATGGCTCAGCGGAGGTCAGCCTATCCTCAACGGGTTCTATTTTCCCGCTCCAAGAACGGCTCGCCTCAGTGTCAGTATGGACTTTTGATTGCAGCCGCTCTACTCGCTACTGTGCTTCGCCTGATTTAAGTCGGCCGCTGCTCGCGTCGATTTCAGTCCAGCGGTAGAGCGTGCTTTGCTCCTTTTTGAGGGATTTCCAGAGTTGTTTGTCGTCGCGTTTCTGCAGCTCAAGCTCGCGGAGGCCTGCAGAGTCGCAGCTTAGCAATCGGGTGTAGCCTTTGAACTGCCGAGGGCGTCCGATTAGGCGTGATGCGGTAGAAGACTGAATCTGCTTTTTGCTGAGGGCGAGGAAACTGTAGGGCAGGCTGCGGAGGTCTATTTCCATGGTTTGGGCGAAACGGGCCCAGAAGCCCTCAGTGAACGCTTCGATCGGCGGCTTGCCAAAGAAGTGGCACCAGTGGCGCTGGTTTTCTTCGGCGAGCATGGGGCATGTTTCGCATTGCGTACAAGGCGCGGCTATTTGGAAGTCGCCTCGCAGAGCTTCTCGCTGGGCGATGACCTTGCGACTGGAAGTGTGGTCGCCTGGCTCCACGAAAATGACTTGGGCGGCCTTGCGGATCTGGTTAGAGAGCTGTTGCTGAGCTTCGTAGCCGAGTTCGTTCAGCGCGTGGCTGACGAGGAAGAGGGTGTCTGACCGAGATTCAGAATCGCTCAAAACAGGAGCAGGTGCGATCTCGACTTTCAGGGACGGGTAAGTCGCAGCGATGGTTTTTTGGGCGAAGCGGCAAGCGAGGGTGGAGTGGTCCCAAAGCTGGACCTCGTCGAAGGCGTCGGCTCCGTAATAGGCGATGAGGCGGAGCGCTGCGATACCAGAGCCGCAGCCCCAATCGAAGATCTTTCGAACTTGTGGCTGAAAGCCTGCCTGTGCTGCGAGCTCGAGGGCATTGTCCCATTTCCAGCCAATACGCGCTGCAAAAGTAGTGTGGTAGTGGACGAGGTCCTCTTCACTTTGCCAATAGACGCCAGCCTGGGTTCCGGTTTCGAGGAAGCGGTTACGGAGGCGTTCTAGGATGTCCCAATTAATGTCGATCTCTTGCATGTCGTGGCGAATTTTCCATGCGAGAGTGCGGAAGGGAAATCGTGTGACAAGCACGCTCCCACATGATTTTTGGTTGGAGCTTGAGTCGCTGGCGGGGCTGGTCTGTATCTGGGTCGAATGAAGACGATCTGGAGAGTTTCGAGCTACTTGTTCCGTTACAAGGCGATGTTTTGGGGCACGATCGCTCTCGCGGTTGGCAGTACCCTGTTCTTTTTGGCAGTGCCGGAGATAGCGGGTGGGATCGTGGATCGGCTGACCGAGGACGCTCCTCTGGACGACTACTGGAAATGGGTCGCTGTGTTGGTTGGATGTTACGGGATGAGGGAGTTTCTGAATTCCATGCGGATTCGTCTGAACAACGTTCTTGAGCAGAGAGTTCTCATCGATTTACGCCACGATCTGCATGCGAAGTTGCTCGATTTGCCGGTGCGTTATTTCGACAGCCGTAAGTCAGGGGATATCGCTTCCAGGGTTATAGAAGATGTGCAAAATGTGGAACGTGTGATTCTCGACGGAACGGAGCAGGGCAGCTCGGCGTTTCTCCTTTTGTTCGGGGCGTCTTTCATGATGTTTTCTTCGGAACCGCGTCTGGCAATGCTGATGGTGTTGCCGATTCCTATTATTATTCTGCTCTCTCGCCTGCACTTTAAGAAACAGAGCGTCAACTGGCGCAAGGTGCGGAAGGCCTCCGGCGAGCTCAGCTCGCTTTTGATTGAAGACATTCAGGGCAATCGCTTAATCAACTCCTTCGCACTGAAGGACCGTGAAAAGAAGCGCTTCAACGAAAAGGCCGAGGAGCTGCGTCGCTACACGCTAAAGGGCATGTTCCGCTGGTCTATTCAAGGGCCGCTCAACGGCTTCATCGTTAGCATGGGTACAGTGGCGGTTATCGGCTATGGCGGTTACCTAACCGCAACCGAGCCCGAGAGTTTCGCGACCGGCGACCTAGTAACCTTTCTCCTTTACTGCTACATGCTCTATATGCCGCTGACGCAGATTTCCTCTCTCAACAACATGTTTGCCACAGGCAAGGCTTCTGCGGAGCGTGTCTTCGATTTGCTCGACTACAAGATCGATATCCAAGATCCGGATACTCCCAAAGCGTTCCCAGCTGCACCTTTAAAGATACAATTTGATTCGGTTGACTTTAAGTATTCGGAAAGAGCCAACCTACTGAGCGATTTTTCTTTGATTATGCCTGCGGGCAAGGTGACGGCCTTGGTAGGCCACACGGGGGCGGGCAAGTCGACGGTGGCTAACTTGTTGCAACGGTATTACGACGTGAGCGAAGGGTCGGTCACCGTAGGTGGAGTCGACGTACGCGATCTCAGTTTGCACTCGCTTCGATCAAATATCGGAATGGTGGCGCAAGACCCATTTCTCTTCGACGGTTCGGTGCGGGATAATCTGATGCTGGCTCGGGAAGATGCTTCGGAGACTGATTTGATTCAAGCGTTAGAGGGAGCCTGCGCATGGGAGTTTGTATCCAGGCTGCCTGACGGAATGGATACGCTGATCGGCGAGCGGGGAATTCGCTTGAGTATGGGCGAGAAACAACGCCTGACGATCGCTCGCGTGATTTTGAGGAATCCCCCTTTGGTGATTCTCGACGAAGCGACTTCGGCAGTTGATACTTTGACAGAGGCGAAGATTCAGGCTGCGGTGGACAATCTGGTGAAAGAACGCACGACGCTGGTGATCGCCCACCGTCTATCGACAGTGCTGAAAGCGGACAAGATCGTAGTTCTTGACCAAGGGCGTATCATCGAAACGGGCACGCACGACGAGCTCATCCACTTCGATGGGCATTATGCAAACCTTTGGAAGGTACAGACCGATTTGATCGCTGACTGATGAGCCGTTAGACTCTCGGGTTGATTTTTTTGGAATAGTCAGTCGTGAATTAACGTTGGGGTGAGTGATGGCATTTGCTCGAATACTAATCTCCCTGCTTTTCTTTCTGTTGTCCCTGCTAACCGTGGTGAAAGCTCCTGGCTTATTGGGTTGGAAGCTTGCGATACTCGCTACCGAGTTTGGGCAATTTCTATTTATCATCCCGCTTGGAATTAGTGTTTGGACCCTGGTGTCCCATCGCGAGATTACATATTTATCGTGGCTGGCAGTGGGGATGTGCGCAGCGAGCCTTGTGCTTCTGTCGATGCCTGCGTGGCAAGCAAGTCGGATAGCGAAAACGCTGCCTGACAGGTGGGATTCTTACGCCGGCGAAATCCGGGAGGGGGCTGCCTTTTCCTTGCTCAGCCTTTTCAGGCTGGGCGGCCAAGAAGTAGCAGTGAAGGAGTTGGTGTATCCAAGAGAGGGAAACACTAAGAACCTCGCTGTTGACCTATACTCACTCGGTACGGAGGTGGAGCGCCCTTGCGTCGTGGTCGTACATGGTGGTGGCTGGAATAATGGAGATCGTAAAGAGATCGCTTCCTTTAACCATTGGTTGGCCAACCGCGGCTACGCGGTTGCATCGATCGAGTATCGCTTGGCTCCCGAAAACGTTTGGCCGGCACCGTTGCGAGACCTTGAAGCGGCTGTGAAGTACTTGAAGTCAAATGCTGATCAATTGGGGATTGATCGGACGCGCATCGCATTGTTCGGGCGTAGCGCTGGGGGACAGATCGTTACTGCTGCCGCGTCGTCTCCTGAATTTTCAGAGATACGTGGCGCCATCGCATTCTACGCTCCCCACGACTTGGAATTCGCATGGGCGTTTGGAGACGAAGACGACGTTTTGAATTCTCTAGACCTTTTGCGAAACTACATGGGAGGCGAACCCGGTACCGTGCCCGCAAACTACCAGAGTGCGAGTGCCTATCTCCAAGAGGATGGGGCGTTACGCCGCGTCCCGACCTTGTTGGTACACGGTGCGAACGACACTCTTGTGTGGGTAGAGCAAAGTAGGCGGTACTCTGAAAGGCTCGTTCAGGCGGGCGCGAAGTCGTTTTACTTGGAGTTACCCTGGGCGACGCACGGCTTCGAATTTAACCAGAACGGCCCCGCCGGCCAGCTCGCTTTGTATTCCGTGGAACGGTTTCTCGCTTGCGAATTCGCATGCGAATCTTCGGATTGATTTTACGCTACCGTAGATAGGAAGAGAATTCGCTTAAGTTAAGCAGAAACCGAGCTGGCTGGGCGGTGTGACGATCGAATACGGGCTTCTTGGGCGATTCGAATCGCGATGATAGCCGTTAGAGAAAGGCGACGCGGGCACAGGCAGGAATCGCTAAGCTACTCGTGTGTGAGAGGTTTCCGGATACGGGGTCGATGCGGAAGAGTTCGCAATTGTCGCTATCCATGTTGGCGGCGATGAGCCAGCGCCCAGTGGGGTCGATGTTGAAGTTGCGTGGTTGTACCCCACGAGTGGATTCGTGGCCGACAGCGGTAAGTTTGCCCGAGGCAGGGTCGACGGAGAAGATGGCGATACTTTCGTGTCCTCGGTTGGAAGAGTAAACGAAGCGGCCGTCCGGGGAAACGAGGACTTCAGCTGCCCAGCGAATCTCGTCGTAGTCGGATGGGAGGGTGTCGATCACTTGGACCTCACTGAGGGCGCCGGTCGCAGAATCGTAATTGTAGACGCCCAGAGTGGACGCCATCTCGTTGAGCACATAGACGAAGCGTCCGCACGGGTGAAAGGCAAGGTGGCGCGGACCAGCTCCGGGTGTGGTATTTACGTGCCCGAATTTGGTGGATACGAGCTTGTGGTTGAGAGTATCGTTTTCGTAGACATGCACGGTGTCGGTACCGAGATCGCTCACGAGAGCGAAACGATTGTCTGGAGAAGTGAATACGGAGTGCGGGTGAGGAGCTTCCTGACGTTTTTCGTTGGGGCCGTTGCCTTCGTATCTCTTGATGTCGCTGTATTCGGCGAGTCCTCCGTCAGCCCGGACTGGGTAGGTGACGACGAAGCTGGAGTTGTAGTTTGCTCCGAAGACGTTGGCTCCGATGCGGTCGACCTGTACATGGCTGGGAGAAACGGTGGGGCAGCTCACGGTGTTTATGTGAGCGAGAGCGCCGGTTTCAGGGTTGATACGGTAGGCGGCGAGCCCTCCGTTTTGTCCTTTTTCCGCTCCTGCGACGTTTGCGAGCGTGTAGAGCACACGCTTGGAGGGATGGACGCTGAGGAATGCGCAGTTTACGGCCGTCGTAGTATCGACCAGCGCCATTGCTCCGGTCTCAAGGTCGAGACTGTAGCAGTAGATGCCTTTGCTGTGTTCAACAGGTTTTGTACCGAAATAAACGAAAGTCTTCATGACGAGTGAGCCCAACGCCTCATGGCGGGGAGTTCCACTCAAAAATAGGGCAGCGTCACAGACTCTCGCTGGGAACGGTAGATATCACTGAATGCTTGTTGAAGATAAGCGGAGACCGAGAAGACGTGCCTCTCCCGCCGTCGAGATTGGGAGTCTTACCTCGAAAATGTTTAGGTCTTGAGTCTGGTCGACCTGCTGGACCGTCAACGGATTGCTTTCCCAGTTTTTGTCTTCGGTTCTCCAAACTGGGGACGAGCTGAAGTCGGTTAGTCCATTGTAGAGAGCGTAGCGAAGCACAAGTTCGCTCCCTTCCAAACGGAACCCAAGGCCAGCCCCAGCTCGTTGTTCCGGGTAATCGAATCCAAATGCGTAGCGTTCCATGTTGGTCAATCCGGTCCCGTCGGCATCGTCCAAGGGTCCGCCAAACTCGTGATCTTCACCGTATTTGTCTGCCGACCACTGAGAGAAAAGTCGACCGAATCGCGCTTTTAGGAAGAGGTCTCGACCGACTCGAGCGGAGAGGCTTTCGGAGCGGCTTTGTCCGTAGCCATCCCATCCAATGAATACCCACCCGTCTTTAGGCGTTGCCTCGAGGAGAAACTCCTCACCGTAGAGGACTTTTCCGGAGTCGGGCAGACCGCTTATCGATCCTTGGCCACTTACCTCGATGCTGAGATTGAAAAGTCGGGGAGAAAAGGATGGGCTCACATGCGTGTCCTTGACCAATGTGACTAGAAGCGTTTCGTCTCCATGTTGCCTGTCTCCAGTCCAGCCGGAGAATTCGTATCCAAAATCTGGTATAGCAGTAAGCAGGACATTTTCCCCGAGCGGGTATTCGAGCTGGGCGGGGAAGTCTACGGAACCGTTCTCCGGGATTTCGACGGTCAGAGTGCGAGCTGGTACGATGATTGACGCTAGGCTAGATTCTATATGGAAGTCGTTGCTGGGGTTGCCATCCTCAGCGATGACCTCGCCTTCGATATGCGCGGATAGGTAGTAGTTGCCTGGGCGGATCCCACTCGGAACTGTGGTGCTGGTTTTGAAGGTTGTTGTTTTGCCAGCATCTAGCGACGAGATAGGAATGATCGTCGACCCCGAGAAGGAGAGACGTTCGGTACTATTGGTCCAGCGGTTGGGCTCCGAATTCAAGGTATAGCTGATTCGGGAGTCGCTTGGCCACATAAGATCGCTTGAGCCTGAGTTCGTTAGTTCTATTGCGATCTCGAGCGAATCACCTACAGCGTAGTCGGCGAGCGCTACGCTGGCATTGGAAATTTGTAGGTCGTCTTCTGAAAGTTCTACGAAGCAGAGGTTATCGGTATAGAAGTAGACGGAGCCCTTATGAGTGGCGCCCTTGAGCCTGTAAGGAAGGTACTTTGTCCAGCTCACGCCGTCAGTTGATTTCCAGACGGAGTCTCCAAGTAGATAGAATGCTTCATCACTAGCTAGGAGTTCGACGTATCCAGCTTCTGGTAGGGCGTGCTCGTGGAAACTTTGCCCGTCGGAGGATACTGAGATAGAAAGGTAGCCATCCGTTTGACCGGTTAGTACGGCAATGTGGCTAGCTGTGACTTCCGCGTCGATTTTGTATACTTCGCGTCCGAAGTCGGTTGTGGTCCAGCTTTGGACGTCGCTCGTGGCACGGTGTAAACTCCCGGTACCTACGATATAGGCACTTCCCTTAAATTCCAGAAGCTTCTGAAAGTAGATCAATAATTCGGGCAACTCAATCCGTGACCAATTTACACTGTCGGTCGTCCGAGCAAATGTGTATTCGTGTGTTCCAGCATCGTTGTAGCGGACCATGAGCCAAAAAGCGGTATCCCCTTCTGTATAGATCCGTTCCACGTTCGGATCTGGATCGAGCTCATACATCCACTTAGGATAGTCGATGTATGACCAGTCTTTATTGTTAGTGCTAGAGGCTAATCCGTTTTTTTGATAGCTGATATAGATCCCGTTGGCGTAGTATGACCTATGCTGGATAAGAGTCTCGGATCTTTTCCATTTCCCGTTTTCTTGGAGGCGGTAGGAGCCGTTTCGAGTCAAGGCGATCGTCTCATTTTCACCGATGATTTCTACAATATCCCTGTCGTATTCAACGCTTTCGAACGGTATACTCCCTCGTATTCCGTTTTCCGTTACGAAGCCATAGCTGATGCTCCCGTTCGTTGAAGCGATAGCAACTCCTCTCGGCGAAGCGGCGATAGTTGAGATACGATAGCTGTAGCTGCCAACATCGAGGGCAGGCCCAAATTTATTCCAAGTGATTCCGTCTTTGGATCTGGCTAGATAGTGTTTAGGTTCTCCGTTATATTCAGAAATGGTGGAGTAGTAGTAACCGTCGGGTGAGTAGGTGAGAAAGTTCTCTATATTGTCTTGGACATTAAACCATTCTTTGCCGTCTCCACTTGCTAGAACTACAGCTCTATTCGAAACTGCGAACAATAGATTGCCAATTCGTTGAAGGTCGTCGAAGGCGGAATAGTGTTCCGCGTCCACCTTGGTCCAGTTTGCGAGGTTGGCGCTCCTGTAGAGCTTGCCGTTTTGAATGCTTACGTAGGCGCTCCCGATGCGTTCTATCTTTTGAAGCCCTGTTGCATTCACCAGCGATTTGCCAGGGGAGACGTGATAAGCACCATAGGAATAGCCATTGAACACGATCGTTTCCGTCTCGTCGAAACCAGCTTGAGGTTGGAAGGCTTCCTCTTCTGAAAGTTCGTGCCAGCGCCTGCCGTCCTTGGAAATGATGGGAGTCTCTCGTGTATTGGAGATCAGTACATTGTTGCTTTGGTAAACATGGTTGGCTGAGAAGTTGCCGATGTTCAGCCAATCGATTCCATTAGTGCTGGAGAGTATGCCGTTGCCAGTGTGGCGGGCTGCAATTCCCTCGTCGGTAGCAGCGAGGTGGGTTATACTAGTAATGACAGGAGTTTGTATACCCTTCCAATCGATCCCATTCGTAGAGGTAAAGATTCGTCCTCCTGTGCTCGCTCCGTAGTATGCACCTTTCCAATACAATAGATCGTAAAACCAGAATTCACCTTCGGGAAGACTGGTGTAAATCTTCGGAGTCGTCGATACGTTAACGGTGGCAGAAGACTGATTGCCAGCTGCGTCCTTCGATCTTACTTCGATTTCCACGTTTCCTTCCTTCGTCGGAGTATAATCGAATCTACGTTCGTGAGCTTGCAGGGTTTTCCAATGTTGCCCGTCTACATAGATCTCGGTGGAGCGGAGATCTGATTCGAGCGCTTGGGCGTCGAATTCGAATGGGATCGGACTCCCTTTGCTGGCAGCTACGCGGCGAGAAGGGCTCTCTATGCTCACGTGAAGAGCTTCCGCATCAGGCGCTCCGAGCACGCCGATACCGATTTGTGTTGCGGCAAGAAGCACCTCTCCGCTGCTGGCGTATTTCGTGCGATGGCTCCAGCCGAAGGATTCAGCGGTAAAGCGCATCATTTTCCACACGGCTCCATCAGTCGACTGGAAGTAATACTCACCCCAGTAGGGAGCGATGAAATGCCCGTTTAGATAATAGCAGTCGTAGACCCAAGATTCGGAGTGATAGGGAATGCTCAACGTTCCTTTTTTGTTCCAAACCTTTCCGTCTGTGGAGGTATAGCACTGGTTCTTGTGGAATGCGATAAACATGCCTCCTCCCGCTCGAATAGTCTCGAATTCTATGAATTGTGGAAGTTTGACGAGTTCCCAGTTTATCCCATTAGTGGATCGGTATACATTTTCCCCATTGTTGATTACGAAGATGCCCGCCTGAAAAGTAACCTCCTGCTTGTTACGGAGTGTTAAACCGGAGTTATGCCAAGTCGATCCGTCCTCTGAATAGAATACACCTTGGTAGCTCAGCCCTACGAACAGGTTTTTTCCGAAGGCCAGAGATACCAAATTTTGATTGTGCTCACTCAGAGCATTGAGAGAACTGCCACTTTCGTTTTCTCCGACGTAGGTACCATTTCCATACACGAATTTTCCCCATTCAGTGTCGTAAGACTCCGTGTTTTCAAGTGCCCAATTCGTACCGTCTTTCGAGCTGTATATTTGCCCGAAGTTCGTTGCGATGAAGCGATCGTTGGCGTAGCTGAGTACCGCTTCATTCCACCAAGGTCGAGGATCGCTCCAAGCGTCCGACGATTTATATTCCGAAGCAAGAACGACCCTGTCCTTCAATGCTAAAAGGACATCTCCGCCTTTTGCCGAGATTGGAGGAGCGATCGGGTCGTATGAGTAGTGAATGTGTTTTAGCTGAACTGCAGCGTCTCCATCGATCCGGTAGAGGTAGGTGACACCTTGACGGAAGAATGGGTCGACGTCTTCATGTATTTGTCCTATGAAGTAAACCTTGTCTTCGATCGGATCGACCGCGAGGGTTCTGACGCTATCCACGGGTAGGTCGAGAGCTTTCCATGTTTCAGCGTCTGTGGAACGATAGAGTTTTTCTGATCCACCCCAGCCGTACATCCACCAGTAGCCATCTGCGAAGTGTATTCGGTACCATTCCTCCGAGGGCACCGAAACGCTTCTCCAGTTTTGACCGTCCTCGGATAGTTTCAGGTCGCCGTTGTTAGTCGCCACGAAGAGGCCGTTGCCGAAGAGAACTCTACCATTATTGTCGTAGGGAATGTGGAGACTCGGTGTCCAATTTTTGGCATCTCTGGAAACGTAGATAGCAGTATCTAGGCGAGCGAGATAGGTACCGGCTCCGTAGGCTAGGTGGCGGACCGGTTGTCCTGCGAATGCTGCAGTTGACCAACTCGCCAGATTGGAGGTTTTTTGAATTCCGTTGTCCGTGGCTGCTAGGTAGTCGCTTCCCACTTTTATTATGTGAGAGGCGTGTTGCGTTATATGTTGCCAAGCTTTTCCGTCTTTCGAAAAACTGGTCCTAGCATCTCCATAGCCGAAGAATGTATCTCCGACTGCCTCAAAGTGGTAGCCATACCCATTCTGGTGAAGTAGATTCGCGAAAGCGAAACCGTTGTATTCACTATCATCAGACACGAGTACGTAGGCGGACTTCGAGAAGCTGACGGCGTTATGTCGGGTAACGCGAAGTTGATAGAAGCCAGAGTCTTTAGCTGAAGCGTTAGGAACACGAAGGCGTGCCGCGGTTTGGGAAGGTACAGGAGTTCCGTCTTTGAACCACTGGTATTGGTCGTTCGTACTCTTATAGGCAACGATGCTCGCCAGGATGATCGTCTCTCCTTTGCGAATGGATTTGGCGGAAGGTTGTTGGACAAATGCGATATGAGAACCGAGTTTCGCTAAGGTGGCTTCCCTGGAGTAAAGGGTGTATCCAGAGATGCTGACGCGAGCTTGGTAGGTGCCCAGGTCGTTCTCAGTGACTTCTTCAATGGTTAAAGTGAGACCGGTGGCGCCGTTGATGGGAGATCCGTCTTTTAGCCACTGGATGGTAGGGGTGCCGAGGCCAAATGCCGAAACGGTGAAAGAAGTCGAATCTCCGATATTTACGAGTTGGTCGCTCGGTTGGGCGATGAGCTTAGGTTCGTTGGCAAACGCTCCTTCTAACAAGAAAGTGGAGCCGAGGGGTGACTGGGAGTCGATCGCGAAGAAGTAGTGAGCCCCAGCGGAGGCCTCGAAAAGCTGATTCGCCTGGGACAGAGGCTCGAAGATGGATTCTACCGGGGAGAGGTTACTAATCTCGGTACCTGTGAATACGCGGGCGAACATTCTGCCGGTGGCTTGGCTGAGGCTGAGGTAGAAAGGACCGTCGCTGCTAGGGGTCCATCGGAACCAGACGGTTGAACCTGCTGCTGAAATGTGAATGGGGGCCTCGTTTGCTTGCGTGGAGGCGGCGCGGTTGCTTCCGCGATGGGAAAAGGCGGCGGGGCTTAGGGAGAGAGGATTACGAAAATCGTCGTTTTGCGGAGCGATCGTGATGTCTAGGGAAAAGGGACCGTCCTCTGTGCCGACACTATCAATTTGAATGAAGTATTCAGATTCTGAATCAAAGCTTAGAGGGAGACTGACTGGAGAGCCAGGCGTATTCGATGAGGCTTTGGAGACAAAGCTCAACTGGCCCACTGCATCTCCTTGGTAGATGCTAATGCTAGCTGCGAATCCTATCGGCGTGAGGGTTGCTAGTCCGTTTTGTTCATGGCTCGGCAACCAACGGTACCAAACGGTGTGGCCTGCGTCGGACGTATCCGCCCGCGGTTCGTTTGGTTCAAGTTTCGCTTGGCTGGTGGAGCCCCTAAGCCTACCTCCGCCATACGGGATGGAGGTCGCATTTTCAAATAAGTCGTTCTCAGGAGCGTTGGATTCGCCACGAAGGGCACGTCCTATATTAAGCCGGCCACCGCTGAGGCAGGCGTTGCTAAAAGCTGGCTTCAGGTCGACTGCATCGAGGAGTCGCCCGATGATCTCAGCTGGAGAATCTGTCGGGAATTGGCTTTTCAGTAAAGCGAGAGCTCCTGCGACTTGAGGCGTGGCCATTGAAGTCCCTTCGAGGAGTTGGTAGTCCGAATCGCTCTCGATGAAGGTATTGAGGACGCGTCCCGGTGCGGCGATGTGCGCGAATTGTGTACTGAAATTTGAATACGCGCTAAGTTGGTCGTTCGAGTCTGCTGCGATGGTGACTACTTGGTTGGGAATCGTATAGCTGGCAGGATAGGTGGCTTGAGCATCGAGCGCGCTCCCTTCGTTGCCTGCCGCGGTAGCAATGAGAATTCCGTGGTCGGAAGCAGCCTTCAAGGTGTCGTGAAGGGATTGGCTGTTTTCAGATCCGCCCCAGCTGTTGTTAACAATCGCGGCGTTTTTCTCGATAGCGTAGTTCAAGCACTCGATCGCATCTGAGGTGGTGCCGAATCCAGTGGCATCGAGGAACTTCAGCGGCATAAGTTGGACGCTCCACGCGACTCCGGCGATCCCGACAGCGTTATTGCCGCGTGCTCCAGCGATCCCAGCCACATGAGTTCCGTGTCCGTTATCGTCCTCTATCGACCCGTTGCCGGATATTGCATTCAGACCGTGCAGGTCGTCTACGATCCCATTGTTGTCGTCGTCGATGCCGTTAGCGATTTCGAGCGGATTCTTCCAGAGGTTTGGGGTCAAGTCCTGGTGAGTGGCCCTGATGCCGGTGTCGAGGATCGCAATGACGATACCGGATGCATCGTGTCGAATGTCCCAAGCCTCCGGTGCATCTATGTCTGCGTCTGATGGAGTCTGGAGATTTGACTGATCGCCGAATCTAGGATCGTTCGGAGAAGTTGCCGCGGTCTGGAGGAGATAGTCTGGTTCGATGTAGCTGATAACTCTCGATGAAAGGGCGAGGGACTTGATGAGTGAGGGGAGGTTTACCAGATCGGATTCCTCAGGGAATACTATCCGCATATGGTCTAGGCTTTGGCCAATCGGAAAGCACTGTGCTCCGAAGCCGCTAGCGATTGCGACGAGCTCCGCGTAGTCCGCCTCAGGGGCGAGCCTTGCGATAAATTCGTTGGCGACAGAGAGAGTGGTGGAGAGTGGTTGCCGGGAGGCGGGGTCGTTACTGGGCAAGTACTTGGTCTCGCTCCTAAGCAATGGCTTGTGGAAGGAGGTTCTCAGGATGAGGGTCTGGACAGGAAACCCATTTATCTGCTTCTCGCTCTCTGTCACGATTTCCGTTGTGACAGAGGAAAGCCACAAGTCGCGACGTGACTTAAGAGAGGTGGCCACGGATTGAACCTCGGGTACTGAAGCAATAGGGGCCGTGCCCAATTCGGTTGAGGCGTGGTTTTGCGTTTCCGCGGGATAGACATTTTGATCTGACTCGACCTTCCTGGGGCTAGGAGGAAGGCGGAGGACGATCAGGTACGCGAGGGCGAGAAAACAAAGTGTTAGGTAAAGAGGGAGGCGAAAGTGTTTATGCACTGCAAAGCAACGTGATCCGTCAGAAGCTGTGCGAATTCGTTAGGTGTTTATGCGAAAATCGCTTCATTTGTCGAGATGAATGCGAGGGAACTTTGCGGAATGGGAAACGCTCGAAATGAATTGGACGCGGGCTGAAATGCCGCGCTACGGTGTGGGTTGTATGTGGAAATTTTGGATCGATACGGGAGGGACGTTCACAGATTGCATCGCGCTTTCGCCGGAAGGTGAAGAGCTTAGGGTTAAAACGCTGTCGTCGTCGGCTTTGAGAGGTAATGTGGTCGAAAGGATCGACGAAAAGCGATTGCGGATCGAGCTCGCGTATCCGGTTTCTGGGGATTTTTATTTAGGATACGGATTTCGCATTCTAGGTATCGAGGGCGATGCCAAGGTGGTTCGTTGGAATGTGGTTACAGGCGAGCTGACTTTGGATCGAGGGATCTCCGGCATCGAGGTGGGACAGCTCTGTGAATTGCAGTCGCCGGAAGAACCGCCGGTGTTGGCGGCACGAATTTTGACTGGGAAGCGTTTGGACGAGGCACTTCCTGAATTGGAGATGCGGTTGGCAACCACGCGGGGTACGAACGCGCTGCTGGAGTTGAAGGGGGCTAAAACTGCATTTATCGTTACAGAAGGCTTTGGCGATTTATTGCGGATCGGTAACCAGCAGCGGCCGGACTTGTTCGAGCTCGGGATCCAGAAAGCGGATCCACTACATGAGAGGGTATTTGAGGTTGCAGGTCGTATGGCGGCGGATGGTAGTGTTTTGCGGGACTTGGACGAGAGCTCGGTGCGAGAGTTTGGCCGAGAAGCACTGGCAGATGGCGTTGAGAGTTTCGCTGTGGCGTTGTTGCATAGCTATCGTAATGCGGAGCACGAAACGCGGGTAGCTCAGATTTTGCGCGAAGAGGGCGCGAAGTACGTTTCGGTTTCCAGCGAACTGAGTCCGTTTGTAAAGCTGCTGCCGCGCGCGGAAACAGCCTTGGTGGACGCATACTTAGCGCCGATCATGGACGCATACTTGGACGCGGTGGAGGTCGCGACAAAAGGAGGCTCGTCCAAGACTAGCGCCCTTCGGGTCATGACGAGTGCAGGGGGACTGGTGAGCCGAGGGAATTATCGGCCCAAGGATAGTTTGCTAAGTGGTCCGGCCGGAGGAGTGGTTGGTTCTTCGCATGCCGGAATTCAGGCGGGTGAGGGACGGAGCATCGCCTTCGATATGGGAGGTACCTCAACTGACGTATCCCGTTTTGATGGGCAGCTTGATTATCGTTTCGAACAGAAGATCGGAGCGGCTCGGGTCTTTGCTCCGAGCCTGCGGATAGAAACGGTGGCAGCGGGGGGTGGCTCGATCTGTTGGTTCGATGGAACTGCCCTGCGGGTCGGACCGCAGAGTGCGGGGGCGAATCCGGGGCCAGCGTGTTACGGAGCCGGAGGCCCTCTAGCTCTAACGGATGTGAATCTGCTATTGGGTCGTCTAGATGCATCCAGATTTGGGATACCGGTCTTCGTGGCGGCGGCGGAGGCCCGCTTGGATGCTTTGCAGAAGGAGATAAAAGCTGTAACGGGCGAGGCGATGGAGCGTGGAGCTATTTTGGAAGGCTTTCTAGCTATAGCGAATGAGACAATGGCGGAGGCGATTCGAAAGATTTCGACCGGAGAAGGCTATGATCCTGCCGACTATGCGCTTGTTGCGTTTGGCGGGGCGGGCGGTTTGCATGCTTGCTCGGTAGCATGTATCTTAGGAATGGATACGATTGTATTCCCTTCGGATGCGGGATTGCTGAGTGCAGCTGGGCTGAGGGATGCCCAGGTAGAGCAGTTTGCGGGGAGGCAGATATTACGTGCTTTAGACGCCTGTACTGACGACCTAAAGGGTTGGCTCGAGCAGTTGTCGCGTGAGGCGATGGAGGGGATGAGTACCGATGGAATAGAAGCGTCTGAGGCGCAGTTACGCGAACCGCGATTTGAACTCCGGTTTCGCGGGCAGGAATCAATTATCACCTTAGAAGGTGGGGAAGCAAGTTCGTTGGGAGAGCGTTTTGAGAAGGCCTACGAGGAGCAATTTGGGTTTTTACCTGAGGGGTTGGAGACCGAACTGGTGGCGATTCGGGTGGCTGCGGTTAGCGGGGCGAGCGAGGGAAAAGAAGAGAGCTTCGATGAAAGTGAAACAGAATCGCGAGCGGAGGGAGGTTTTTTGGATCGAGATTCTTTGATATACGGCCAGGTCCTGGCAGGACCCGTTGTGATTCAAGACTCCTACAGTACAGTTTTTGTGGATACGGGTTGGATCGCTCAAGTAGGGAGTGAGGGAACGCTTCGTCTCTCAGAGCAGGAAACCGTATCGAAAACGGCTGAGCGAGGTGATGTGGTTGATCTGGAACTTTTTACGAACCGGTTCTTGTCTATCGTGGATGAGATGGGGGCCTTGCTAGAGCGGGCAGCTTTTTCTACTAACGTAAAGGATCGAAAGGATTTTTCCTGTGCCCTTCTTGATCCGGACGGCTACCTGCTCGCGAATGCGCCGCACATACCAGTGCACTTGGGAGCACTGGGCGTATGTTTGCGAACAGTGCTAGCCAATTTGAAACTAGATCCGGGTGATGTGGTCGTAACGAACCATCCGGCTTTTGGAGGGTCCCATTTGCCAGACGTGACGCTGCTTGCTCCGGTGTATTCAGACTCTGGGGATACACTTCTTGGTTATGTAGCGAACCGCGCTCACCACGCAGAGCTAGGAGGCATCTCTCCTGGAAGCATGCCGCCCAATGCAAAGAATCTTTATGAGGAAGGCATTGTTATCACCCCACTCAAATTGGTGTCGAGAGGTAGTGTGAATTGGGAGCCTCTCCGGGAGTTATTGGCGGGAGGTCGGTACCCGAGTAGATCGATCGACGAAAATGTGGCCGACCTTTCAGCCCAGTTGGCTTCGATACGGCGTGGGCAGACTACTCTTGCTCAGCTAGCTGCGAAAGAAGGTACCGAGCGAGTTTCTCGTTTCATGTCACTTTTGAAGGAGCGGGCCGCGACCGCCTTAAGGAAGGCCTTGAGTTCCAGCGATGGAGATGGTGCTCTGCACCGGGAGAGTTTGGATAACGGAGCGGAGGTTTGCGTAAAGGTTTCGACGCAAGAGTCGGGAAATTGGTTGATCGATTTTTCGGGTAGTGCCGATGTCCAGCTTGACAATTACAATGCCACCCCAGCGATTGCTACGAGTGCGGTCATTTATGTGCTGCGACTCTTGGCTAACGTGGATGTCCCGTTGAATGAGGGTTTTTTGGATGTAGTAGATATTAGGATACCGGAAGGGATGTTAAATCCTGTCTTTGACCAGAATCCGGAAAAGTGTCCTGCAGTTGTTGCTGGGAATGTTGAGGTCAGCCAATTGGTAGTTTCAGTGTTGTTAAAGGCCTTCGGTTTAGCGGCTTGCGGCCAGTCCACTATGAACAACCTGATTTTTGGTACCAATTCGTTTGGCTACTATGAAACGATTGCGGGCGGCGAAGGAGCTTCGCCCAAACGCCCAGGAGCGAGCGGGGTACATACGCACATGACGAATACAGCGATGACCGATTCGGAAGTTATGGAATTGCGTTATCCCGTACGGGTAGAAGCGTTTTCCCTTCGCCGCAGTTCGGGGGGGTGCGGCAAGCATGCGGGAGGTGACGGTCTGGTGAAGCGTATACGCTTCTTAGATGATGTAACGCTCTCGCTATTAACGCAGCGTCGCAAGGTGGCACCTTTTGGAATGCTGGGAGGAGACGCAGGAAGGTGCGGAGAACAAGTACTCATTGATCCTTCAGGCTTGGCATCGCGGTTGCCCGGGAATGGGAGTTGGGACTTGAAAGCTGGAAGCGTTCTGGAGATGAGGACTCCCGGTGGCGGGGCTTGGGGCGCCCCGAGCTAGACGGGGTTAGGTCTTCGTTTTTTCGTTTGCTCGGTCCAGTGCCTGTTGCAGAGCAGGTATCGAGATCGGCTTCGAGATGTAGTCGTCCATTCCTTGCGCAAGGAATCGTTCTCTTTGTTCGGACATAGCGAAGGCGCTTTGAGCGATGACCCAAACGGGTAATTTTCCCGCTAGACTTTTGATGCGTCGAGTTGCCGTAACGCCATCAATTTTTGGAAGCTTCACGTCCATAAGAACGATCGGATAGCGATGGGTCTTCCATAGCTCGATTGCTTCTTCGCCGCTTTCTGCAATGTCATGTGGGTACTTCAAGTGCTTGAGGATCGCGCTTGTCACCAGCTTGTTGTTAGGTTCGTCCTCGACGAGCAGAATCCTGGCGGAGTCCTGTCGTGGCTCAGGCATGGCCTCTTCTCTCTGTTGGACTGGAGATGATCCTTTTCGGGCTTTCATCAATCCTGGTAGGTTGACTTGAAACATACTACCTGAACCGTCGAGGTTTTTATATTTTATCTCTCCGTTCAGGAGTTCGACGATCCGTTTGGAAATAGCCAGGCCTAGACCAGAGCCTTGTTGCGATTTGCTGAGGGATTCTCTTCCTTGGCGGAATGGTTCGAACAGCGATTCCTTGCAAAGATCGGGAATGCCGGGGCCCGTATCGGAAACCGTGATACAGAGAGAATTGTTATCAGCACTCGCGGTCACCACCACGGAACCCGAATCGGTAAACTTGATCGCGTTTCCGACTATATTGAACAGAACTTGTAGCAAGAGCTGCCCATCCGTTCGGATAACGCTTTCGCAAGGCGTGCGGTTTTCCAAGGTGTAGCTGAGACCTTTTTTTCTGGCGCTTGAAGCAAGCGGTAAGAGTCGTCGCTCGAGGAATGGTTCGATTTCGATTGTTTCATATTCCGGCTCGAGCGTACCGCTTTCGATCTTCGAAAGCTCGAGTATGCTGTTGATCAATTCGAGTAGGTGCGAAGAGGAGGCCAGCATCACGTCGACGAGCGGAAGCTTTGTCTCGTCGTCGATTTGCATCTTCAGAAGCTCGCAGGGCCCGACGATGGAGTTTAGAGGGGTCCTTAATTCGTGGCTCATCATAGACAGAAATTCGGACTTAGCTTTGTTCGCTTTTTCGGCTGCGATTTTAGCTCGCTTTAGCTCATCTTTCCTTTGCTCGGCATCGGTCACATCTAGAACTAGGCTGGCGACGCCCACTACTTCGCCTTTCCGGTCTACCAGAGGTGTGTTGTGCCATTCGCAAATGAGTTCCGAAGCGTCCTTGTGCACATTTTTGTTAATTGAGCGCTTTCCTCCTGTTTTCGAAACTAATTTGTCCCAAGTGAATTTCACTTTGTCATGGGCCTCCTCGGGGACGATGAAGGTTGCTTTCTTTCCGATGGCTTCCTCTCTCGTGTATCCAAAAATTTGGGTCGCCGCTTGGTTCCACTCCGTTATTCGGAAGTCTAGTCCCCATTCAATTACGCCGAGCGGCGTTTGCTCGACGTGGAGCCGCATTCGTTGGTTCTGTGCTTGCAGCTTCTCTTCGAACCATTTTCGTTCGGAAATGTCATGGGCGACGGCGTAGACGATGCTCTTTTCGGGCAAGGGTCGTGAGCTCCAGTCGAGCCAAACGTAGTGCCCGGCTTTGTGTCTAATGCGGTTTTGAAAGGAGGAGTTTGTTTGGTTTCGCTCGATCAGGGCGTCTATGAGGCTCTTGGTGGGTTCACGGTCGTCCGGGTGGATGAATTCGATAAGAGGCTTGGAAAGCAGCTCCTCTTTGGTGTAGCCGAGTGTGGCTTCGAAAGCGGGGTTTATGTCGAGGTAGTAACCTGTTTGCAGGTCCGCCACGCAGATGAGACTGATCGTGTTTTCGAAAATGGCGCGGTAGTGGGTTTCCGCCTTTTCGATTCGGTGTTCGGTATTTAGCCGTTCCTTAAGATCTCTGCAAATCGCTATGAATATGTTTCGCCCTTCGAGCTCGCGAAAAATCGTGTGCATCTCAACGGGGAAGGTATGGCCGTCTTTGCTCCGGTGTTCGGTGTGGTAGACCACGGAGCCTTGCTCCTTGAGCTTGTCGATTTTGGGAGCGAGCTCGACTTCGGAATAGGGAGCTTCGATGTCCCAGGGACCCATCTGTCGAAACTCATTCTCGGTGAAGCCGTACTTCTGGACGGCCGCCTCGTTGGAGAGGATGATTTTTCGGTCGGTGTGATCGTAGATTAAAACCGGATCGGGCAGGTTGTAAAACGCCGCTTCGAATCCGAGTCCTTCGGAGAAGGGCGATTGTCGAGATTGGGGATCGGGGCTCGGCATGCGGGCTTTGTTCGGAGGGGAAGTGTGACACCAGGCAACGCGTGCGAACGGAGGTTTAACGCACATCGTCACTTTATTTAACTGACGTCATTAAAAACTAATTGAGTTTATCAGGATTGGCAAACCGCAAATCAACCTCGCCGCTGCGCAAACATCGATTCACCTAGGTACGGAATGTAAAAGCCCGCAAAGATTCTGCTCGAATCTGTGCGGGCTGGAAACTCGGGAACCGTGATCTGATTTGTATCAGTTCTCAGGCAATTGTTGATCAGACAGTTTGCTTATCGGCCTTCTGTTCTGATTGGGAGGCAAATTTGTCGACCGATAACGCTCCGCCGCCGGATATGACTCCGATCAATGCGAGGCCGATTGTGAGCAGGTGGTATTCGACGCCTTCGCCTGCTTGGTTGCCGTACCAATTCATAAAGAAGCCATTGGTGGTATGCCCCATGAACATGGCGACTGTCATCGTAAAGCCGATACCGAAGGCAGAGATGCGGGTGAGCGCCCCGACGAATAGCGCGACGGCTCCCAGCGATTCGGCTATGATGGCTAGGAAGGCGAATACGGCGGGGATTCCAAGGTTTTCAGTAAAGTAACCCATGGTGCCGCTGAACCCGTTGCCTCCGAACCAGCCGAGTAGCTTTTGAGCCCCGTGGGGAAAGATAACGATAGCCAGAGTTAGGCGAGCTATGAGTGGAGCGACGCTGTTGGAAGTCGCTAGGATTGTTTTGATAGTTGTATTCATAAGTTGGTGATGTTTTGCCGAACGAGCCCATTGCAGGACCGTCTGGATTTGACTTTGATTCTTGTGAGGTTCGAGTTAAGCGAGGTCGAAGAGGAGGACTTGTGCGTTGGTGGTGGCTTTGATTTGGAGGCGTTCCTCTCCGCTGAGATAGGCGGCGTCGCCAGCCTCTAGGACTTTGCCGTTTAGCTCTATGCTGCCCTCTGCGAGGTGGAGCCAAGCGTGGCGATCGCTCCCGAGGCTATATCCAATCTTTTGGTCCTTTTCGAGGCGAGCGAGCGAGAGGTCGGCGTCTTGGTGGATAGCCATAGAGTCGTCTCGGCCGTCCTTACTAGCAGCGAGGTGCCAGAGACCGGTTTCCGCGTCTGCCATCTGGCGTTCGGCGTAGCGTGGTGTGACGCCGCTCTTGTCAGGCTGTATCCAGATTTGCAGGAGGTGTACCGCTTCGTCGTCAGATGGGTTGAACTCGCTGTGGAGAATTCCCGTTCCGGCAGCCATGTATTGGAAGTCGCCCGGCTTGATTACGCGACCGTTTCCCATGGAGTCCTTGTGCTCGAGCTGACCGCTGAGCACGTAGGTGATGATTTCCATGTCTTGGTGCGGGTGGGTGCCGAAGCCTTTGCCGGGCATAACGATATCGTCGTTGATCACGCGTAGGCTGCGATAGCCCATCCAGTCTGGTTCGTAGTAGCTGGCGAAGCTGAAGCTATGGTAGGATTCGAGCCAGCCGTGGTTAGCGTGGCCGCGTTCGTTGGATCTGCGTATTTGTGTCATGGATGCAGTATGCCATGGCTGGACCCGTTTTGTGAAAGACTATGATTCTTGCCTGAGCATAACTTTCGCGCATGCTCGCTGCGAATGGAGCTGAGGCATTTGAGGTATTTTATCGAGGTGGCATTGGAAGAGAATGTGACGCGTGCGGCGGAGAAGCTGCATGTATCGCAACCAGCTTTGAGTCGACAGGTTAAGGATCTGGAGGAGGAGCTCGGATTTCTGCTGCTGGAGCGTAGCGCGAAGTCGGTGGCCCTGACGGAAGCGGGGCGGGTGTTTCTGGAGGAAGCGAGTTCCGTCCTGGAACGATTGGATGAGGGGGTCGAGCGTGCACGGAGGGTAGCGGAGTCGAGTGGTGGGGAATTGCATGTTGGCTATGCACCGTCGCTAACCGTGAAGCTCTTGCCGCCGACAATTCGGGCCTTTCAAGCGAAGTTCCCGAAAGTGAAGGTGAAGCTGCACGACATGTCCTCGGAGGAGATGTTAGGCGGCTTGCGAAGCGGTACGCTGAGCTTTGCCCTAATGTTGGAGGGCAAGTCGCGTTCGGCCGGCGGTTGTCAGTTTAAGCCTTTGCGAAAGGAGGCTATTCGTTTGGCGGTTGGCCGGGGGCATGCATTTCTTGGTCGTGCCCAGGTATCGGTTGCGGATTTGAAAGGAGAGTCATTGATAGGATTCTCTAAGGAGGAGTATCCGGAGTATGGAGACATGGTGGGACGATTGCTGAAAGCGGCTAATTTGAGAAAGAAGCTTACCGAGGAGCACGAGAGCGTGAGCAGTTTGGTCGCCGCGGTGGAAGCGGGCATGGGCGTATCGGTAGTAACGGAGTCGCTCCGTTGCTTGGTTGGGGATCGAGTGCAACTGCTTGAGCTTGACCCCGCACCTGAGTCTCTAGTGGTGGGAATTGCTTGGAAGGAACGGAAGCTGACGTCAGCGGAACGGAGCTTTGTGGAATTGGCAGTTTTGGCAGCAAAGGAAGAGGGTGAGTGATTTTGAGCGAAATGAAAGTCGTGCGAGCACGAATTCCTCAAAAAAACTGTAACGTAAGTCGTCGTTGAGAGTTTGAATAGGAAACGCTATGATCTCTGACTTTCGCCTTACCTTTCGACACTTACTGAAATCGCGTGGTTTCGCTCTGGTTGCGATCCTTACGCTTGGGGTCGGTATTTGCTCGGTGACTACAATATATAGCGTGTTGCGGGCGTTGGTGCTAGAACCATTTGAATATCCGGAATCGCAGGAGCTGGCCCAAGTTTGGTCGGGAGACTATTGGCCACTTTCGCCGGCGGACTATTTGAGCCTGAAGGAGGAGAACCAGTCGTTTGAGAGCCTGGGGGTATACCAGCCAAGCTCTTTTAATGTAGGGGAGGAGAATGCGATCGCGGTGGATGGAGTGCAGGCAACGGCCGACGTGTTGGTGGCGTTTGGAGTGAATCCGCAGCGTGGGCGTTTGCTTAAGGAGGAAGACGAATTGGAAGGAGCTGAGCCGGTGGCGGTAATCAGTCATGGGCTTTGGCAGACTTATTTCGGAGCGAGGGAAGATATTGTGGGATCGACGGTTCGCTTGAGTGGAGAGAACCGGACAGTGGTTGGGGTCATGCCAGCTGGATTCGAGTTTAGCGGGCCTTGGATACGGACGCAGGACTGCAAGGTTTGGCTGCCGTTTCGGATGAGCGAGAAGAACCGCAGCGAGCGCGGCAGTCATTGGTTGTGTGGCATCGGGCGACTGAAGGATGGCGTGACAGTCGAAATGGCGGACCAAGATATAAAGGCGATCGGAAAACGTCTGAGCGAACTGTATCCAAACACTAACTTCAGCAAGAAGTTTTTAGTGCGTTCCTTGAATTTCGAAATGACGCGCGACTTGAGCAAACAAGTCTGGTTGTTGTTCGCGGCGGTAGGCTTGGTGCTGTTGGTGGCATGCTCGAATGTGGCGAGTATGCAGCTCTCGCGTGGAGCTAAGCGACAAGGAGAGTTCGCGGTGCGACTGGCTTTGGGTGCGACGCGTCGTGACTTAGTTCGTTTGGCGTTTGCGGAGAGTTTGGTTCTGGCATTGGGAGGAGCTCTGCTGGGGCTCGCTATGGCGTTTGGAGGGTTAGAAGTATTGAAGGCGATATCTCCGGCGAGCGCGGCGCGAAAGGCGGCGATGACGATCGACGGGTCGATTATGTTGTTCGTTGTGATCGCGACTTTGCTGACTGCATTGCTGGCAGGATTGCCGCCGGTCTATGCGACCTTGCGGTCGTCGCTGGCAACCGTGATACGTAACGACGGGCGGGGAGCGGTGGGGTCGGTATCGCGGAACAGGATGCTCCGCGCGCTGGTGATTGGACAGGTTGCGGTGGCGTTCATCCTGGCAAATGGGGCGGTGTTGTTTTCGGCGGGATATTTCCGGCTGCTTGATGAGAACAAACTGCTGTCTACTGAATCGGTCTTGGTGGCTCAGGTGACGCTACAGGGGGAGCGTTATAGAGAGAACGAGGATCGGGTGAAGTTTTGGGATCTGCTGGAAGAGCGACTGAGCGGCTTGCCCGGAGTGAGAGAAGCCGCGATTTCTTCCAAGTTGCCGCTCAATGGAGGGAGTAACACGAATGGCTTGGTTAACGATGAAGTTTACGATCCCAGCCAGCAGCGGATAAGCATCGAGCGGAGTTCGGTGACAGAGGGATATTTCGAGGCGATGGGTTTGCAGCTGCAGCAAGGGCGGGGACTACGGCCTGAGGACGATATGGCGGAGGACGGCCAGTTGGGAGTCGTGGTGAACCGCGCTATGGTTGAAAAAGCTTGGCCGGACGAGAATCCCCTGGGTCAGGTTATTCGAGCTAATATGCCGAGCGATCCATGGTACACGGCGACGGTGGTCGGCGTGGTAGAAGACGTGAAGCAGTGGAGCGCCAGCGCTGAAGTACAACCGGAGATGTACACGACGCCTCCGGGGCATTGGGGAAGTCGGATTTACCTCGTTTTACGAGCAAGCAAAGGTGCTCAGGTCCAGGCTGAGAATTTGCGGGCAACGGTGGCAGGTCTCGATTCGGAGTTGGCTCTCGAGCGAATCCGAACAATGCGTCAGGTCGTGGACGACTCGACCCAAGGAGAGAGAGCGTTAGCCGGACTGGTGAACGCTTTCATGGGAATCGCCCTAGGTTTAGTGGCGGTGGGGCTTTATGGGACCCTGTCATATAACACGCTGCAGCGGACGCGTGAAATCGGAGTTAGGCGAGCCCTGGGTGCTTTGGAACGCGACATAGGAATATTGGTGTTTCGTCAGGGAACAATTTGGGTTTCAATCGGGCTGGTGATAGGCGTGGGTGGAATATACAGCCTGACGACTGTCTTGAATTCTATGGTACACGGGATGGAAGGTCTGTCTGGGGGCGTGTTGGCATTGTCTGGCGGAGTTGTATTAGCGGCTGCATTGAGCTCTTGTTGGTTGCCGGCTAGACGAGCTTCCAAACTGGATCCCTTGGAGGCTTTGCGGCGTTAAGGTTCGTGTGCCGGCTGGCTGCTTTTTGTGTAACCTTGCGGCGGCAGCGCAGTTTGCTAACAAAAGGACGTAGCAAGTGGACGCATTTGAAGCAGAGCAACTGATGGTGGCGGTGAGGGGTGGCGAGCTAGATAAGCTCGGGACTTTGTTCGAGCAGTATCACGCCCACCTAATCGGTTTTTTTAGGAAGAGTGGGTATGCTCTTCCGGTGAGCGAAGATTTGGCTCAGGAGACATTTTGGAGGGTGATGAAGTACCGTAGCAGTTACGACTCGCAACGATCGTTTCGGGCGTGGTTGTTCAAGATAGCGAGGAATGCTATGTATGATGAATCGAGGAAAAGCAGTCGAAGGGGAGAGTTGATCCATTCGGCAATGGAAAGTGGAGTGGTTCAGCTTTCCGTTGAAGGCAGACAGGTTTCGGCAGCGATCGAGGGTGAGGAGCGAAAGCTGCTGTTGCAGTCGGCTCTATCGCGCTTACCTGCGGAAAAGCGGGATTTGATCGTGATGTGTCGCTTCGAGGAGCTGCCTCAGGTGGAGGTGGCGGAAGTGTTTGGCTGCAGCGTCGGAGCGTTGAAGGTACGCCTGTTTCGGGCCCTGCAGGATTTGAAAAAGGAATTTGTAGAGATAGGAGGAGAAGCTGCGTTATGAGCGAGAAGGATAGGGAACGATTTATCGACGGCCTGGATTTGAGCGGTAACGGCCGCAGCGTGAAGGACGGGCAGAATCAGGAAGAGCGTGAGCTTGCGTTGCTCTGGGACGAGCTTGGGGAATTAGGAACTCAACCTGTGAGCGATACCGCGCTTGTATCCAATTTTAGGGACAAGTTGGAAGCGTACACGAGGGGATTGAGCGAAGGGAAACGTGTAGGCGGAAACGATACAGCCATGCGTAAAAGCGAAAGTCAGCTTGTATCGTTTTTCCGGTACTGCGCGGTGGCAGGCACAGCGGCTGTACTGGCACTGACGAGCTTCATCGCGTACCAGCAATATGATCGCAACGAGAGGCTCGAGGGCGAGCTGAATCGTTCTCGGGAATCGTTGGCTTTGGCCTTGTTGGAACAGGGATCAGCTGCCAAGCGACTCGCTGGATTGACGGCTGCTAGCCAAGTGATTTCGCCAAGCGACCAGCTGCGGGATTCGATGGTACGTACTTTTGATTCGGATACGAATTTAAATGTGCGGCTAGCTGCAGTTTCGGCATTGACGGCGCTGCCGCGAGAGAAGGCTCTTGCTCTGTTATTGGAGCGGATGGAGAACGAGTCGTCGCCGCTTGTGCAATATGAAATATTGAACAAGGTATTGGAGCTCGTGGATGATGGAAGCGAATCGAGAGTGATGGCTCGCTTGAACGAGTTGTCCCTAGAGCCACGTGTACGCTCAGCCTTGGTGAAACGGGACGAAAAAATTTAAGGGAGGAATGAGAAATTGAATACAAGTGGAATGGGATCTTTTAGAAAAGTAGTTGCCGGTTTTATCGCGTTGGCCGCGGGATTGTCGTGTATGGCGGAGCCGGTTGAAATTCCGATCACGTCAGGGCATACGGATGTGGAACTGACCAAAGGGACCGCGATTCTGGTAACGGTGGTAGTTGAAGATATGGACTTGAGGATTGTGGGAGACGACTGTCTTAACGTGATCTTGGATATCGAGAAATTTGAATACGATGGGCGTGGCCATCGGAAGCCTCACATTTTTTTGGACGAAGACGAGAAATTGCTGTCAGTGTACTTGGGGCGACATGTTGAAGGAAAGCGGCTGACACTGACGGTGCCGAGGGAAGTCTCCGTAAAAGCTCGCGGGCAGGATAGTAGTGCGGAAATTGAATTCATCGACGGAGAGATCGAAATCAACACAGTGGATGGGGATATCGTGCTAAAGGGTCTTAAAGGTGGAATTGTAGCTAATACGGTTGATGGAGATATCAGTATACAGATGTCGAATACGGGTATGAAGAATCCGATTTCGCTGGCGACTGTCGATGGTGAGGTTTTTGTGGAAACGCAGGTGGAGATCGATGCAGACCTATTCGCGTCTTCCATTGATGGGGCCCTGAAGACGGAACTGCCTATTCAAGTAAAAGTCGGCGGTTTTCGCTCGAATTGGGGCGGGGTCAACGTTCAGACGAAACTAGGAAAAGGGGGAGCTCTCTTGTCGCTGCGAACGATCGATGGCGACATCGTGATCAAGGGCGGCAAAGCTGCCGAGCAAACCGCTGCCGAGGCGGAAGACTAAGACGGAGGTTAACTCTTTTCGCAGGGTCGATTTTGGAAGTCGACAAGCGGGACGGGAAGAAGCAATGGATTCGCTCAAAAGATTGTATGGCAAATCGAATTTTGCCCAGCCCCAGCGAATCGACTGGTCTGCTGGCCCACCTGTTTCTTGCGTTGAAAGACTCCAAGCGTACGCGAGTGAAGGAGTTGCTGCGAAGCGGGCTCGTGCACGTGAACGGAGCTTCCGTTACGCGACATGACGCGTTGGTCGATCGCGGAGACAGGATCGAGATACGGGCCGAGCGGGTGGCGCCTAAGAGGATCTTACCCTTTGAGGTATTGTTTGAGGACGCCTACCTGCTGGCGATCGTGAAGCCGAATGGTTTGTTGACGGTTCCAAGTAAGCATGAGCGGACGCGTAATGTCTTGAGCTTAGTAAATGCGGCTTTGAAGGCGACGCGGGAGCGGGCTTACATCGTGCACCGCTTGGATCTCTACACTTCAGGCGTATTGGTTCTGGTGAAGAGCGAGGAGCACCAATCGAAGGTGATGAAGCATTGGGCGTCGGCGAAAAAGGTGTATCATGCATTGGTTGAGGGAACACCTCAGAGGGCTAGCGGTAACTTGACGCACTTCTTGCGGGAAGACGAACGGCTTGTCATGCATGCCTCGGCGACGGAAGCGAAAGGAAGCGTGAAAGCCGAGCTGAGTTACAAGGTCTTAACGACGCGGGGTGAGAACAGCCTGGTGAGTGTGCAGCTGAAAACCGGGAAAAAGAACCAGATTCGCGCTCAGCTGGCTGCGATCGGGAATCCAGTGGCAGGGGACGTCAAGTATGGCGCGAGGACCAATCCCCTCGGAAGACTCGCTCTACACGCATCACAACTATGGATACCGCATCCAAAAACAGGAGTCATGATTGAGTTCAAAGCACCGCTGCCCCGTGGAATGGAAGTTTAGATTCCGGTTCGGATGGATTTATTCGGCTCTGATTAGGTTATTTGTATGAGTTTGGTTGAGGTGTTTTCGCCTCCTGATTTGAAAGGGCCGTCAAAAACCAGTTTGAAGCGGTGCAACGGCTTACGTCGGATTTAGTTCCAGACGATGGGTGGAGGAATGAACCTAGAGCGGGCACCGTATTCTCCGCAATAGATCTGAATGCTAACGCTCAATGAAACTCACTTCTAAAATTCTCACTGGTGGCTCGTTACTCGTCGGCCTTGTCGTTGCAACCTCTTTGGCAGTCATGTATCGTTCGATCGAAAGCCAAGGGCTGGACATGGGGAGGGATCGTATGAAGTCGATTCTGCGCCAGGCCGTAGCAGTCAAAGAGCACATGGCGGGGCTGGTGGAAAGTCGGGCGTATGACCGTGAAAAGTTGGTGGGTGAGCTGAAGGAACAGAGCGATTTCCGAAAGACGACTTATTACCGGACGATTCCTGTGGTGGCCTCCTGGCAAACGATCGAAGACATCGCTGAAGAAGAGGGATTCAGCCTTCGTACGCCGAAGTTCGACGCGCGAAACCCAGATAATGAGCCAACGGATGCTGAGGCCAAGATTCTGCGATACTTCGAAGAGACGAGTGGTAAGGAGTATTTCGAGAACGACAAGGATAACGGCGTCATGGTTTACGCGAGTCCAGTGGTGCTCGAGCAGAGTTGCCTTTTCTGCCACGGCGATCCTAGCACGAGTCTCTCGGGCGACGGTAAGGACGTGCTAGGCTTTGACATCGAAGGTTGGAAAGAAGGCGAAGTGCACGGAGCATTCATTCTCAAGTCCAGCACGGCACCTATTTACGATGCGGTGCTTGCAAGTTTTGGGGACGTGCTGATCTGGATCCTGCCAATGTGCCTGATCTTTGGATACGTAGCCTTCAGGGTCTTGCGCTATCGAGTGGTTCAACCAATTGAAAAGGCGATTTCTGAGATAGCCGATTCTACTCGGGCAGCAGTGGGAGCTTCCGGCGAAGTGACGGATTCCAGCGTTACCTTGGCTGAAGGCGCATCTCGCCAAGCGTCCGCTCTTGAGCAGACGAACGCCTCTATCGTAGAGATCTCCAGCGCGATCCAGCTAAACCTTTCGAACATGAACGAAGCGGTAGGTGTTGCTCAACAAACGCGCGATGGGACAGACAAAGTGTTCGAGCGAATGCAAGAGTTGCGTGGTGCCATGGGAAGCATTGCCGAATCGGGCGCTGAAATTTCCAACATCATAAAGACGATTGAGGAGGTTGCCTTTCAGACGAACATCCTGGCCTTGAATGCGGCTGTCGAAGCAGCGCGAGCGGGTGAAGCCGGAGCCGGTTTCTCGGTGGTAGCCGACGAAGTGCGCCAGCTAGCAATGCGAGCCTCCTCTGCGGCGAAGGACTCTTCTACGCGAATCCAGCGTTCGGTAGAGGCCAGCTCGAGAGGCGACCAGATTTCAATGGCTGTGAATACAGATTTGGAATCGATACGAACGCAGGTTCATAACATCGACGATCTCTTGGAGGAATTGCAGAAGAGTTCCACTCGGCAGTCGATGGGTATCGAACAAGTGAGTACAGCGATATCGGATATTGATGGTGTTACCCAGCGGTCGGCTTCCAGTAGCGAGGAGCTTGCAGCTGCTTCAGTTGAAATGTCTGGACAAGTTTCTACTTTGGAACGTGCCATTAATTCCCTAAGAAGCGTAGTAAATGGCGAGCATAGCGATGTTGTCAGTGCCTCCAGCTCGGAAGCATCAAAGCCTGAAAAAGGTGACAGTCAGCGTCCAACCACTCCATCTCGGAATAATGAGGAGAGTTCGGTCACTTCCTTATGGAATTAGAGGAAAGCTTCTAAAGGCTTGTGAGCTTTTTAAACTTGCTGGCTTGGCGTCGTGAAATTTCGACTTCCGTACCGCAAGACAGTGTTAGCTTCAGGCCACCGGAGAACCAAGGTTCTATGCTCTGGATGGCCTTAAGGTTGATGATTTGCTGGCGGTTTGCTCGAAAGAAGGAGAGTGGATCGAGGCGCATCTCTAGCTGATTGAGCGTTTTCGGAATCATCGGAGTCTGATCCGAAAAATGGATACGGGTGTAACTGCCGTCGATCTCGAAGAGTCTGATGTTGGAGAGCTTCACGAACCAACAGCGCTCGCCATCTTTTACGAATACTTGGGATGAAAAGGCGAGGGGCGTTGCGTCAGAGGAAGGCGTGGACTCCACCCGCGCGCTTGCCGTTACTTTCTCGATGGCGGCCGTGAGGCGATCTTTTTGGATCGGCTTTTGCAGGTAGTCGAGGGCGTTGTAGTCGAAGGCCTTGAGGGCGTATTGATCGTAGGCGGTTGTGAAGACAACGGCTGGCGCCTCGTCGAGCGACTCCAGAAGCTCGAAACCATCTTTGCCTGGAATTTGGATATCTAGGAAAAGCAGTTCAGGCTTAAGGCTGTCGATGAGTTCGAGAGCTTGTTCGGCGTTTTCGGCTTCGCCAACGAGATCTATTTCAGGAAACGCCTCGAGTAGGTGCTTGAGCTCTTGGCGAGCGAGGCGGGAGTCTTCGACGATTAAGCAGCGCATGTGGGGTAGCGAGTCTTGTAACGGGAGTATTGAGTTTCTGGATTCACTACTCCCGCACGGCAATTCGTCGGCTGACTTTGCCTTACTTTTTTAGTTCGGGTAGGACTGTGCGATCGTTGATTTCTTCGCCATCCAGTTCGCGTAGCCAGATGTTGCGAAAGGATACGAGGTCGCCGTGGTCTTGCAGGGAGATGGGGAGCTTGACGGGGTGGGCAGAATACTCGGGAAGGCCGCGGAAGGTAGTAGGGCCAAAGAGTTCTGCGTCGAGTTGGGTGAGTACGCCGTTGATGAAGGTGGTGATGCGAGCGGGGGACTTGAGGGAGCCGTCGTCGTTGAACCGAGGCGCGATGTAGACGATATCGTACGTGGACCATTCACCGGGTTTACGCGCGGGGTTGGCGAGAGGTGGGTATTGCTTGTATATGGAACCCAGTTGGCCGTTGGCGTAGGTCTCGTTTTGGTAGGAGTCGAGGATTTGGGTCTCGTAACGTCCGTCGCCGAAAAAGAGACCGCTGTTGCCCCGTCCTTGACCGTCGCTTTCGACTCCAGCGGGCGAACGGAATTCGAGATGGAGTTGCACGTCCCCGAAGGAATCCTTGGTGCGGATGCCATTGCTGGTTTTGGGCTTTTGCTTGGAGACAGTAAAGCTTCCATCGGCGATGGTCCAAGGTTCGCCTTCGGGGTTGGAATATTCCCATGCTTCGAGATCGCTGCCGTCAAAGAGTACGATCGCATCCGAAGGGATTCCGTTTACGGGGGATGTTACGACCGGAACCTTAGGTTCCCACTGTTCGGTAAGCTGTGGTTCAGGGAGCTCTTCCTGGTCTTGTGCGGTGCAGGATGCCCCTAGAGCGAGGCTCAGGGTGGCGATTAGGGCGGGGGCTATTTTGTACATAGGTCTTTGAAGTCGCAGGTCTTTATCGTTTTTTCAAGGAATTTGCTAGGCGGTTCGGGGTAATTCGATACGAGCCGAAACCATGCCGTCGGCCTCGCTGAGAAGGAG
>NZ_JARXHX010000023.1 GCF_031127835.1 Pelagicoccus sp. SDUM812002 | reverse complement strand
CGCTTTTTTGTGCGTATATACCTCACGGTGGGACAAGTGAATCGCTTATATCGTCGACCTCCCCCGCCAAGCAAACCGCGAAGAAGCGAATAGGCACACAAAAACACTTAATCCTACAATTGTAGTCTTTACTTACCCTGTGCATGTCCTCCATTCGTAGTACACCGTTTGAAGAGACAACCTCAACCCCTGAAAATATGAGTCATATCTACGCTCAAGAACCCCTATCCGCCGGTTTCAGCCTGCGAGCTCTCAGCCTCGGAGCCCTCGGAGTAACAGCTATCTTCGCTCTCCTCCCCGTCTTGATGGAGATTCCGAACCCCTTCCACCCCCCTGCTGTGACAACGCCTGAACCGACGGTCACCGAAATACCAACCTTCGATTTGGATGATCCACCCGAGGTACCGATAGATGACAAAACAATCGAGAAACCAGTCATAGAGGAGCCTCCTCCACCCATAACGATCGAGATGATGGCGATGTTGTTAAATCCGAGCGACAACGGAACAGGAGTCACCGTAGACGCGGGTAGAACCTTCTTGGGAGGGGACGATACCAACATCCGAGAATTCCTGGTGAGCGAGCTTGACCAAAGGCCGCGGGCCCTAGTCGCGACCCAGCCCCTCTACCCCTATTCCATGCAGCAAACAAAAACGCGAGGTGAAGTAATGGTCGAGTTCGTGATCGACGAACACGGCCGAATAATCCGCCCTCGCATCCTCAAATCGACCCACCGCGAATTCGAACAGGCAGCTCTCGACGCAGTCATGAAGTCCAAGTGGCAACCCGGCCGCAAGGACGGTAAGGAGGTACGCACCATCGTCCACCTCCCGGTAAATTTTGTTCCTTAGACCAAGAACAATACAGCCACATCAAAAAGGCCGTCCGCGTAGTCGGGCGGTCTTTCCTGTTTTTTGTGCAATCAATTATTATAAGCTAAAATCAGAGAAGCCAACTGCGCGTTGTATCCGCGAACGACGACCTCCACCCCTATTGCGAACGAAGCGACGCAATCCCTTCCCTCACTTCCCGAAACCGATACTCTTAGATTAAGAATCAAATGAGCCAGTACACCCTGCAAATCAACGGACAAGAACACAGCGTCGACGTATCCGACGACACGCCCCTCCTCTGGGTACTGCGCGACCACCTCGGTCTCGTCGGCACCAAGTTCGGTTGCGGAAAAGGCCTATGCGGAGCTTGCACCGTGCACCTAGACGGAGCCGCAGTCCGCTCCTGCCAACTTCCAATCGGGGCCGCCGAAACCAGCAAGATCACAACGATCGAAGGGCTCGCCAAAGACAAAAAGCTTACGCCCGTGCAAGAAGCTTGGATCGAGCACGATGTTCCACAATGCGGATACTGCCAAGCAGGGCAAATAATGACCGCCACAGCCCTACTCGCTAACAACAAGAAGCCCAGCGATTCCGATATCGATGCTGCCATGTCTGGCAACCTTTGCCGATGTGCCACATACACCCGCATCCGCGAAGCCATCCACACCGCCGCCAAAGCATAGCACCCGAAACCAAATTTCCACATGCAGCAACATAACACCCTATCACCCATTGCTCGTCGCGACTTCGTCAAAGCCAGTGCCATAGCTGGCGGCGGTCTCTTGTTGAGTGCCCTTTTCCCCAGTTCCAATGCCACAGCTGCAACAAAAGGAACCCAAGTCTTCGCGCCCAATTTCTACATCAAGATCGCAAGCGACGGACTCGTTACCATCATATCCAAGAATCCCGAAATTGGCCAAGGTATCAAGACGTCCTTGCCAATGATCATAGCCGAGGAGCTAGAAGTACCTTGGCAAAACGTAACCGTCGAGCAGGCAGGACTCGTGCTCGGGCTAAAAGGCTGGCAAGGCGCTGGCGGTAGTGGCGCTACTCCGAGCCATTATACGGACTTCCGCAAGGTCGGCGCCGTAGGTCGAACGATGCTTGAAAAAGCAGCCTCCCAAAAATGGAACGTACCCGCGTCGGAATGCCAGGCAGATCAAGGGTTCGTCAAGCACGCTGCTTCTCGCAAAAAACTCGCGTACAAAGATCTCGTCGACATCGCCGCCAAACTTGAAGTCCCTGATCCCGATTCCGTTACCCTGAAAGATCCCAAGACTTTCAAACTACTCGGCCGCCGTATCACCGGCGTTGACAACCGTGCCATCGTCACCGGCCAGCCCCTGTTCGGCATCGACCAAAACCACGACGGACTCCTCTACGCTGCCTTCGTACGCTCTCCCGTCTTCGGTGGTAAGCCTCGTAGCGCAAACCTGGATACCATCAAACGCATGACCGGAATCGTAGACGCCTTCATCGTGGAAGGCACTGAAGATGCATTCGGCCTTCGCCCCGGTATCGCTATCGTGGCGCGCGACACTTGGACGACCTTCAAAGCCCAGCAGAGCCTGCAAGTCCTGTGGGAAAACGACAGCGCTTCGGAACACAACTCGCTCCTATACCAAGAGAAAGCACGAGAACTCGCCTCCCAGTCGGGAAATGAGCTCAGGTCTGACGGCAACGTAACAGCCGTCCTAGGCTCGGCATCGGAGGTTGTCGAGGCCACTTACGAATATCCCTTCCTTTCGCACACAAACCTCGAGCCCCAGAACACCACTGCTCTATACAAAGATGGGGTCATGCAAATTTGGAGTCCTACCCAAAACGCCATCAACGGACACGGGCTAGTCAAAGAGCTTTTCCATCTGGAAGACGACAAGGTCAAAATCGATATGACACGTATCGGTGGCGGCTTCGGCCGACGCCTAATGTCCGACTTCATCTGCGAGGCCGCCGCAATCGCCCACAAACTCGAAGGCACTCCCGTCAAAGTGACGTGGACCCGCGAACAAGACATGCAGCACGACTACTATCGTGCCGCCGGCTGGCACCATTTCAAAGGCACCGTTGACGAAGAAGGCAAAGTCTCGGCTTGGTACGACCATTTCGTAACTTTCGGCCTCAACTCCGACGAGAGTACCGGCCGGGGAGCGAACATGAGCAGCGACGAATTTCCAATCCGCTTCCTCGAAAACGCTCGCTTGGAGCAAACAATCATCAACACAAACGTTCCCATGGGCTGGTGGCGTGCCCCCGGTAGCTGCGCCATCGCTTTCGCAACCCAAGGATTCATCGACGAGCTCGCCGAAGCAGCCAAGCGTGACTCTCTACAATTTCGCCTCGACCTACTCGGTCCCGATCGCGAAGTACCACCAGGCGGCGACCGTGGCCCCGTTTTCAATTCAGGGCGCATGAAGGGAGTCCTCCGCCTCGCCGCAGAAAAAGCAGGATGGGGAAGAAAGCTGCCCAAAGGTAGTGGACAAGGTATTGCATTTCACTTCAGCCATCTCGGCTATGTGGCCGTCGTCGCGGAAGTGACCGTCGCTCCCAGTGGGGCCCTCACCGTCAATAAACTCATCGCTGGAGTCGATGTCGGTCCGATAGTGAACCTCTCAGGCGCCGAGAACCAAGTACAAGGCTCCATGATAGACGCCCTCAACGCCGCTTGGCAGCAAGAGATTACCATCGAGGGCGGGCGCGTGCGTCAAACCAACTTCGACGACAACCCAATGCTCCGCATTGCCCAATCTCCAAAGGTCGAAGTCCATTTTGACCAGAGCGACAATCCCCCAACAGGTCTCGGCGAACCAGCTTTCCCGCCCACCACGCCCGCCATCGCCAACGCAATATTCGCCGCGACCGGAATTCGTGTTCGCTCAATGCCCTTCAGCAAGACTGACCTTAGCTGGAGCTAAGCGAGGTCGGGAACGAATACCTCGTCGAGCCTCCTTCAAGCCGGAGCTTCAAGGATCCAAAAATCTCGAAGTCCATAGTTGACATAGCAGAGCAGTGATAATTCTTTCGCTGCTTCTTAGACCAATGGAGAGATGGCAGAGTGGTCGAATGCGGTGGTCTTGAAAACCATTGAGCCGAAAGGTTCCGGGGGTTCGAATCCCTCTCTCTCCGCCACTTTATCAACGACTTACGCTTGTCTTTGCCAATTAGAATTGGCAAATTTGGACCATGTCCAACTCAAGCACCCCTGCGTCGCTTCCAGGGGAAAAGAAGCGAAAGAAATACGGGAAGTTCACCGTCCAGCGGATGAAGCACCCCACCGGAACCGTCTACTGGCGAGTTGCCGGAACCATCAACGGCAAACGCTACCGCAAGAACTTCCAGGAGAAGTCTGAGGCTACCGAGGAAAAGCAGCGGCTCGAAGTAAAGCAACGCGCCGAGCAGAACTACGAAAAGGTCGTCATGACTTCCCTCAGTCGCGAAGAATGCGAGGAAGCCAAGATCGCCTTCAAGATGCTCGAAGGCCGCAAGAAACCTCTCTCCTACTATGTAAGGTACGCCCTCGACCGCTACCGCGAAGCGGAGTTCGAGCAAACCGTCGAAACCTCCATCGACGAATACTTGAAGCACAAGCGAATCGAGCATCAGCGAAACATCATCACCGCCGTGCAACTTCGTACCATGACCACGCAGCTCACCAAATTTAAAGCAGAGTACGGCGAAAAGCTTCTTGGCGAGATGGATCCCGAGCTCATCCGCAACTACCTTAACAATCTGACCTTTGGCGAAAACAACAGCCATATCAGCCCCAAGACCTTCAACAACAAGCGAGGCTACCTGAACACCTTCTTTCGCTTTTGTGTGCTCAAGGATTGGCTCATGCTCAATCCTCTCGACAAGGTCCCTCAGTTCACGATCAAAGCGAAGCGAGGCTCTGCGGAAACGATCACCGCCGAGCAAGCCGAGGCACTCATGAAGTACGTCGAGGACTACGACGGCGATCCTGACAACCCAAAGCGTAAGCCTCTCCCCAAAGGCATCTTCGTCCCGTATTTTGCTCTCTGCCTCTTCGCAGGACTCCGGCCAGACATTCGCACCGGCGAAATCGGTCGCCTCAAGAAAGAGCATATACGCCTCGATACGGGCGTGATCCTCATCGAACCGGAAGTTTCCAAGGTCGACGAAAAGCGAGCCATCAAGATCCAACCAAACTTGCGTCTCTGGCTGGAAAAGTACCCGCTCGACGAATACCCCATCGTCCCCAACCGCCTCGAGTACCATCGCAAAATCATCCGCAAAAAGAACGGACTCGATCACAACGTCCTCCGTCACACCTTCATTTCGATGATCGTGGGGGCTTTCCAGTCCGTCGGCGACGCCGCCCTACAAGCTGGCAACTCCGAGAACATCATCCGCAAGCACTACCTTGACTTGAAGACCGAGGCAGAAGCCGACGAGTTCTGGCGAATCACGCCCGAAGGCACGAGCCTACCCTCGAATCTCGTGAAGGTTGGTGGACGTTTCGACGAGTCGAAGTCATTGCAGGTCATTTGAAACCACTCTCACTGTTTACTTACTACGAAATTCAGCTCACCGGTGATAGCCTCTGGCAAATTCGCGGGCCTGATCGTGTATTGGCAACAGAAAGACGATGCCTTTTCGAATGATTCAAATATAATCCGCATTCTGGGCAACAGCACCGAATCACCATGCTTTATTCTTACGAAGTGATCATTCACATCGTAGCTGTTGGTCTTTTCTATGCTGAACGAAGTCGGCATTTCAAAGGAAGGCGGTGCGACATTTCCCAACGCTGGAAGCATCCAGGAAGACCGCGCATTTGCTTCCATTAAATCTGAAACGGAGCGAGGTGCAACCGGCTCTTTGGGCTCTGCTGGGTAGTGCATCGGTTTGGAGTCATCGACCAAACGAAAGCCATCTGGAAAATGAAAGTGCACGTCTACATCTTCTGCAGGCTGAGTACCGTCGTTGCGAATTTCTATTTCGAAATCAAATGAGCGAGCTATTGCTGCATCCAACTCCCAGCAACCTTTCATATATTTTCGATAATTAGTGATATAGGACTCTACCTCACTGTTGTACCTTTCAATCTCCCTGCCGTTTAATCCCATGCTCATGAGATCTGAGTTTTTAATCAAACTCTGAATCTTGAGAACAGGGTCGTCTTCATCTTTTGAGAGATTCAATTTGGGTGCCTCACGCTTGGGAAACGTTTCCTTCAACCGGGCTATCTTTGATTCGACTTCAGCAGCTTCCAGCTCTGGTTTCTGGAAAATATTGACCTTGCAATGCTGCTTTCCTCCGGGGAAAGAAACCTTTATTTTAGGCCTCATATCCTCCAAAGCCGATATCCTTTTCCTGAGCTTTATATTTTCCTGCTCTATTGGATCCTCATCGACAGGCAAAAGGAGTTCGTCGGATAAATCAAACACCCGAACGCCTAGATATTTGGCAGTCATATGAGCTCCTGAGTCAAGTGTCACTAAGACAACATTTTCTACGCTCGGGTTATCGATCTTATACTGTAGTATCGAAGCGATCAATACATCGTCATTCCAGCTTGGGTTTAGACCAAATTTTTCGAAGTCGATACTCGGAGATTTCGCGAAAAACTCGATAGGCAAGACCGCACTCACGTTTCCAGACTCGAGCCAATCTTCAACTCTGCGAAGCACCTTCTTTGCTCTAGTCTTTATCCTTTTCGAGTTGCCGGTATTTTTGTGTTTATCGAGTTCACGAAGAGTAATTCGAGGTACTACTACGGAATGGGGGCCGGGACCGAAAACATCTTCGAAATCGATTTGATCTAGGCCCAGGTAGTGAAGGTAGACCATCGTGTCGAAAAATATCTTCATTCCAAAATACGAGCATTTGAGAAGGTTTTCGACAATCTCAAAAGGCACTCAGTCTCCTTCTTGCTTCGCAAGTGGGAGCATGAGCTCGCTGTAGTCGCCAACTTAGGTTTCGCCCCTTCGGTTCTATCCCGTCAGTAGACGGCTTCGCGATTCCTCCGGATGCCCTCGCGCGATTTTTGGCGCGGGCGTTTTTGCGGTTTTTCTGGCGAGCGTGTTTTTCACGCTTCGCTTGCCCATCCCCCTAACCCCCTTCCCGGGCGAGCGCGTTTTGGGCTTCGCCCGGGGCGAGCGGCTCAGTCGTCGCGTTTGCTGCGTTTGAGCTCTTCGCGGATTTTGATCGTGAGGTAGACGATGGTGAGGAGTCCTACGAGGATGCCCACTGAAGTGTGGATGTGTTTGAGCGCGACCGTCCAGGCGGTTCCGGCGGAGCCGATAAGGGCGGCACGATCTTCGAGGAGACTGAGTAGAATGCGTTTCATTTGGCAGCTCCTTGTCCAAAGTAGAAAGCGACCACGGCGAGCAGCGCTTGGCGGGTTTCGGGGGTGATGAGCAAGCCGTCGATGGCTTGGAAGCGAACGGCGTTTTTGGCGGGACCAAACAAACCGAAGAGCTTTCCTCCGGTTTGCTCGGAGTATTGGAGGATGGTTTGGGCGTCGGTGAAGACGGTGACGATGAAGGGGGCGAGGATTACGGCGAAGACGATGGCGGCGACGAGCAAGCGGCGTATCCATTGTCCGGCGACGCTGGCGGCCCGGACGCGCGAAGCCTCCGAGAGGTGACGCCGCTCGGAGGCTCGTATGTGTTCGGCGTGACGCTCTTTCCGCTCTTCTGCCTTATGTTTCATGTAGAAACCGGCAACAGCTGAGGCGCCCATCGTCAAAAGGTCTGGAGAAATATCGAATGCCATAACACGACCTCATGTTGAGGCGAACGAACCAAGCTGCGAGCCGACAACTCAACCCGTTTTCACGCTCTTTCACTGTGGTGTTTTTCTCTCCGCTTCGCGGCTGCGTTACAGCACAGGCTAACTGTCTGGAGGCGCGTACAATGCCAATGACTCACATCGCAGGTTTTCTTTTTTGAAGTGCGTTTTTTCTGGAACCGACTTTGCAACCTGCCAAGCGGCGAGCGTTTGAAGAGGCGGTGGAGCGAGGCGGTCAAGGTGGAGGCGAGCGTCAGCCGCACTACCTTGAAGGGCGAACGACTCCGGCCACGATGGGAAGCACGCATGGAGGGTTTGATTGTTGCGGGCGGCCTTGGCCGCTCGGCGACTGGCAGCGAAGCTGCTGGCGAATCAACGCGCTGGGGGCGCGTAAGCGGCAATGCCGGCCAGCGGAGCGACGCCGGCGAAGACGCGGGGCCACCGCGTCCGCGCAGCGGGTGGCGGGGGGAAGGCCCCTGTTATCTTCTTGATGGCAGGGGCCGCCTGGAGCAGCCGGATAATCGTACCCGACAAGCGAATACGGAATGGGCGACAAAGCGATGACTCACCAAGTACCCCGGGCGGGGGCGGGGTAGCCCGCACTACTCAGGACTGAGCGAAGCGAGGGACGTCTCTTTCGGCTCGGCTGCACTCGACTCTCCTTCCCAGCCGGGGCCCGGGTGGCTGGGAACAGCTACAATCGATAAGAGCCGAAAAGCTAACAGCGTGGAATCGCGTCAGCGATGGTGACTCGACAGAAGCCGCGAATCTTGGCGACAGCCAAGAACGCAACGGAGCCGACCGACCCACGAAAGCGTACAATACGACATTATGTGCCATCTCGTGACCGAGAGCAGGCATACCTGCCAAGCGAGGGTGAGCGTAGCGTGAACGAAATGGACATAATGTCACGTTGTACGGGCGAAGCCGGACTGCAGTGGGTGCAGCTTCGTGTGACAGCTTTGCTGGCACTCAAGCTGCGAGGAAGGCGTAGTTGCGTTTCGGTGACAACCGATGAGCGGCGATGTTTGTTGTTTGCGGATGGAGCGAGTTTGGCGAGCGATCGCGGTGATTCGAGAGCCCGCCGAGCAGTGGTAGTGGCAGCTATAGGCGAAGCTGAGGAACGAAGCGTAGACGGTTGCTGCTGCTAGCTCTGCGAACGGGCGACCACGGGGGATGTTTATTGGAAGTTGGGCGAGCAGTCGCTGACGTCTGAGGGATCGTAGTGAAATGGAGCGTGCCGTTTTAGTGGTGGCGGCTCGGGGCTGCTGGTGCCACGTGCCTGCGAAGCAGGACGCGAATCCGCGGACGATGCGATAAGCGAGACCAGTGCTCGGCTTGTCCGAGATCTGGACTCGCCGCATCGGTAGCGGTTGAGCGAGGGGCACGAGCAGAACCGAGGGAAAGCCACCGCGAACGGCTAAGCGGAATGGAACGGAGAGAGCGAAGATCTCAGCGTCTGCGGGTGGAGTCGAGTTGCGTTGGGATTGCCGCGACAGCGCGACGACCAACGGGAGGAGGACTACCGAGCGAGCGCCAGCGAGTGAGGTGTTGTTGTCAGTTGTGACTGGATACGATCTTGCCGAGTTTGGAGTCGCCTGTTGTTAGGCGTCCTCGCCAGTTTGGATTTTCTGCCAGCCACTCTCGGGCTTCTTCGAGCGTGGTTCGATTGCCGCCCATCACGAAGCCTGCCTTTCGCATGAGGTAGACGTAGTTCGGATGGCGATTGAGTTTCCAGGCGAGTTCTTTGACGGAGAGTAATTGTTCTTCGGAATTTGAGGCCATGAGCGATAAGGCGTTTTAAACTTCCCGACCCGTCTATGACGATGACACCCCCCTAAAGGGGGGTCGTCATAGTGTCATATGATAGGGCTTTGCGACCTGTCATTATGACATGTCATAGGACGTGACTCGGGGATTTTGTAGGTGGTTGTAGGATACGGATTTAGGAGATCAAATCGCTTCCCTTTTTAGTAAGTTTGTACCCCCGTTTTTCAGTGCGAAAATAGCCCTCCTTTTTGCCTTTGGCCAAAATGCGGTCCAAAGAGCGGCGTGAACCGGCTTCGGATCCGCCCAGTTCGGCGTGGATTTCGGAGTTCTTTTTCGGCTTATCGAGGAGTTGTTGAGCGACTTCTTTGATGGAGAAGTTCGTGTTCAACTGCTTGCCGTCGACATCGGCCTTCCAGGCTTGGAGGTCGAAGGATGCGTCGATGCCGTAGAGCATGGTGGTGTCGTCGAGCTTGAGGCCGACGGGATCGAAGGGTTTGGCGTCGTTGCTCTTTCCGCTGCTGAGGATGATGCGGGATGGGTCGTCGGGATCGGCGGGAGCGATGTTGATTTGGGAACGGGCTCCGGAGTACAAAGCTTTGGATCCGAGGGCGTAGTTTCCTTTATCCCAACCGACCGCTTGGGCGATGTTCGCCCGTCCTGTTCTGCCATGGTGTACGATCACGATGGCAGTACGGGGATTGAAGCGGCGGCATACTTTGGTGATTTCTCGGAGGGTGTGGCGAACGTCGGCATCTTTGTTGATATCGCCCACGTGGACTTCTCCGTAGGGATCGATGTAGACGACGTCGGGATTGACGAGTTCGAATGTATCCACCCACTTCTTACGAATATCGTCGGAACCGAGATGGATGAAGGCGTCGTCCATCTCTTGGACCACATGGAAGAACATGTTGGCATCTACTTGCTCCCGTTGTTCAGGTGAGAGCGACTGAGTCATCTTTCGATATTCGGACTTCTGGCGATAGATGCTGTTTTCCGTGCCGATGAGCAGGTGTTTCAGTGGCTCGGGGTGTGTCTTCAGTCCGGCCATGCTCCAACCGAGGATTTGGGAGATGGCGATCTGCATAGTGACGCGACTCTTTCCCGTGCCTCCCTGACCGATGATGGTGGTGAGTTGTCCGAGTGAGATAACGCCGTCGCCAAGGATATCGACCTTCTCGGGCACAGGAACCGAACGGAGTTTCGAACCGTTGAGAACGGTGAAAGGCTTGGGCGATGGGTGTAGTTGGTTCTCGGTGACGTGGAAGTTGGGATCTTCGATCTCCTTCCAGATTTCTATGAGATTGGTGGTCATGGGTGCTTGGGTGCGATTGGGTTGAAGTAGAGAATGTCCTGCGTCTTTCCGTTGTCTCGGCGTCCTCCTGGCATACGTACGAGCTTAGAGGCGTCCCAGAGTGAGGCGTCGGATCCTAGGAATACTGAATGGCGGAAGAATCGGAGCTTGGAGGCTTCGTCGAGGGTGCGAACATCGAACCATCCGTGCAGTGACTTACCTCCTGAGTAGACGACCATGATGAGGGGCGTGTATTCAGTGTGTAGTGACGAGAGGATGGATGCTTGTTCTTCGAGGGTGCCACGGTCGTATTCGATGACTTGGTAGGTCTTGGATCGGGTGGCGTTGTCGAGGGAGCGGCAAGAGATGTTACCGGATTGTGTGATGCCTGTTTCTTTGGTCATGGCATTGGGAACCAAAAACTGCATCGCAGCTTCCGACCCGCGCCATAGTTGGCGTCGTTGGGTGACAGTGCTCTTGGTATCAAGCGACATGCAGAGCAGGTCGTTTTCGGAGAAAAGACGGTCTATGACTTCGCTGGCAGGCAACTGAGCGCCTTCGCCTCCGAAGAGTCTCGGGTGGTCGAGTCGACGATTCCAAGCGTCTTGGTTGAACTTCGGCCAAGGCGGAATACGTTCGGACTCGGGAGGTGCGGAACGATCTTCGAACGCTCGAGCGATTGCTCGGTCGATCTCGTGGGTGAAATCTCGGTCGTTCCACTGCGAAGCAACGCTCAATAGGAAGGAGCGTATCTTTTCGCGTGAGGCGAGGTTCTTCGCCCGCTTGGCGACAGTATAGAGCCAGACGTTTCGTTCGCCGGGCTCGGGCGGATTCTTGAGTGCGGCCTCAAGGGCTTTGGTGGTGTTTTTAAGTATGGCCATGGTTACTTGGTGTATGCTTTTGCTTCGATGCCTTCTGCTGCGACGGGCAGGCCGGGCATCCAGCTTGGGGTTTGGGCTAGGAGTTCGGTGACGGTTTCGACGGTGATGTCGGAATCCTCAGGGACTTCGCAGATGACTTCGTCGTGGACGGTCCAGAGAATGCGAATACCCGCTTTGTGGATACGCAGGAGTCCTTCTGCGAAGACGTCTCTTGCAGTGGCTTGGACGAGGTTTTCGGTGAGCTTTCCGCCGTACCAGTGGAGACGTCGGCCGCCGCGTTCGGTGGTGGCGGTTAGGCCCTCCTCTTCTTGCACGTCGAAGTAGCGGATGGATCGCAGGCTCGGCAGGTACATGAAGAAGGTGCTCCCGATGTGATAGCGCATGCTGTCTTCGACAGCTTGCCAGAGACTGACGATACGAGGGTTCGCTTTGCGGAAGTCGTCTACGGTGCGTTTGGCTTCGCTGATGGACATCTCCAATCCGTATCCACGGGCCAAAGACTGGAAGGTTTTGCAACCGGCTCCGTAGCCAAGACCGATGACACGACACTTGGCGAGAAGATAGAGGTTCGGATTCTCTTTCTTGAGATCACCACCTTTCCAGTTCATCGAGGTTTCGGCGTGGGCTTGGTAGATCGGGAGACCGTTGCGGATCTTATCGAGCAGCTCGTGATCGCCTGCGATCCATGCGAGGACGCGGGGTTCGATCTGAGAGAGATCGGCGATGATTAGCTTGTGTCCAGGTCGAGCGACCAGGCACTTGCGGGGATCGACTCCATAGTAGGCTTCGCGATTGAAGTTCTGAAAGTTGAGCCCGGCGTCGCCTGCCCAGCGTCCGGTGGCGATAGCTCCGAAGTACTTGAGACCGAATGGAAGGCTGCCATCGCGGCGACAGCGGCTTTGCATGGTTTCGAGGACCTTGAGCATGCGATTGGCCTTTCGCCACTCGCTCATGTGCTTGAGCCATGGATACCGTTCTCCGTATCGCTCGATCCACTCTTGAGTTTGCGGATCGTCTTCGCTGGTGGAGTTGGGAATCGGGATGCGTGCTTGCTGGCAAGCCTCGGCGAATGCCTTGGGACTGCTCGGCTTGAGACGTGGGAACCAAGGGAGGTTCGTCGCTTCATCATCGCGAACTTGGGTGAGCGTTTCGATGCCTTCGCGGATTCGCTTCTGGTCGAGATGCACGCCGTACTCGCCTTGCTCGATGGTGAGCTGGGATAGGAGGCGTTCCTTCTTCGGCCATTTATCGCAATGGGAGATCCAGAGTTCGCAAGCGAGGCGAGCATCGTCGAGGGCGTAGTCAAGCACGGCTTTGTCGTGGCAGAGCAAACCGCCTTGGATGCCTTTCATCGCGTCGCGGATGGCCTTGTTCGGCTTTTCGCCAAGCAGCTTTTCTGCGGCTCCTGCGAGGTTGCGAGGAGCTTGCAGATAGACGGCCAAAGCGGCGGAGTCGTGCCACTCGCGAGGCATGATGTGAGCGGGAACGATTCCCAGCTCTTTCATACGGAAGAAGACAGCACGGTCGAAACGGGCGTTATGCGAGATCCAGACGCAGTCGTTGAACTCTTCCCAAGGACATTCGCTCGGGTGGCCGACGAAGTTGCCATGCGGCCCCCAGAAGGACGCGAGGTAGCAATCGAAGCGAGGATCAGCGACATAAGCGTCCACTCCGAGGGAGCGGATGTCGTATCCTTTAGTGTAATACGTTTCGGTATCGAAGCCGTAGACGCGACGTTGTGCCGCGGTGGTACGGGAGCCGCCGTTGGCCCCGGCCAGGAGTCCGAGACTCATCTGGTCGGGGTCGGTTGGTTCCGGCTTGGCGTAAGGTGGACTTAGGCAAACCATGATCGTTTAGCGGCGACGAGGGTTGACAGTGCAATTTTCGCTGAGGGCTTGCCTCACCTCTTCTACGTCGAATCGGACGAGATGGCCGATCTTGACGTATGGGATTTTGCGTTGGGCTTGCATTTGGCGGACCCAGCGAACGGAGGGGCGGGACGACTTGTCGAAGAGGACTTCGAGCAGTCCATTTGCATCAACGAGTTTAGGTTTAGATTCGGTAGATAAACTTGTTTCCATTTAGATTTTCAGGTTTCTGCACACGCGGGTGCATTGGGTTTCGTAATTGAGTTTTAGAAAAGGAGGCCCGCCCATCCGCGGACGGGCCTTTAGTTGTGGGTTTTTACAGCTTCGAGAGGTCGTCGGAGTGGACTAGTATCCAGAAACCCTTACGGTTCTTCTCAGCTAGACAAACGACGGGAGTTTTCTCCTCCTTGTCGGCGAGTTGCTTGGTTTCATCCCAGAGCGTGACGGCGGAATGCTTCTGACGTTGCTTGCACTCGATGAAGAGATCGGGGTGCAGCGAGTCGGAGCGAGTGACCTTGGAGTTGCCGCCGGAGAGAGCGTTGCGTTCCGTGTTGAAGTACGTGGCGACGCGACGCTCTAGGGCCTTCCAGGCCTTATCCGGCACCCTTGGCTCCCTTCCGTGGATCGAAGCCTTTCATGTGTCGCCACATGGAACAGGCTTTTTTGAATACGTCGTATTCCTCGATCAGAAGTTCGGGAGTGTAGGAGCAGACTTCGAGGCGTCCGGGCTCCGTGGTGGAGATGTAGACATTGGCTCCGAAGACTTTTCCGAGGTTCTCCTCGCCCCAGTAGGTCGCAGCATAGGCGGCGATCTGCATGGCTTGGCCGTCGTAGGGATAGACCGGTTGGCCGGGAGTGGTTTTGCGGGTCTTGAAGTCAATGACGCCAATTCCGTTCCCTCCATAGCGACAAGCTACATCCATTGTTCCGGCGAATCCTTCCTTGTGATTTACCAGCGTCTTTTCTCGTTCAACGAACTCGATTTGCTTCTCATGTTTCCAGTCAATGACCGGATTGGTGTAGACTTGGAGGTCTTCGGCAATCGGTACACCTTCGAAGTACTTTTCTAGAGCGTCGTGGATACGCGAACCGAGTTCCGCAGCTTCGCCGACTTGAGCAAATGCCTCTTCGATGATGCGATCTGAGAAATACTCGTCGCTTTCGTTCTTGGTGCGTTCGAGTCGCATCGAAGCGAGGGCGACTTGTCGCATCTTCCAGCGATCGAGTTGAGGCTTGGCGAAGATTCCGAGGATGGAGGTAACGCTTGGATACAAACGCAGACGTCGAGCGTCGCGAATGGTGGTGGGGCGGAGCCCGTCACCGCCTGCACGAGGCACGCGATGACAAGGGCTACCGTCTTCTTTGTACCAGTGGGATGAGGAACCACTGTCTTTTTTGAGAACTGCCATTTTTATTCTAGGTGTTGGGTGTTGGGTTTAGCTAGGCCTAGAACGGGTTGCTCGGATTCTGAGGAGCAATGGCAGGATTCCAGGCAGGCTGTGGAGCTTGCAGCTGGGGTGCCTGTGGTTGAGCGGGCTGGACCGCTTGCGGGTACTGACCATGCGGCGGCACATTCGCGGGAATGTGAGCTGCTGGTACTGATTGCTGCTGTGCTTGGGGAGCGGATACAGGAGCTTGCGGCTCTTGATCTGCTGGGAAGGCTTCGAGTGGAAGCACTTCGCCCTTCAGTTGCTCGATGACAGGAGCAATGCTGTTGAGGCTAGCAAAGGTGCGAGTGTTGTCGCGGTTTTGCTTGTGGGCGATGGTGATCATCGCGCCTTGGCCTTTCAGTTCGCAGTAGTCCCAACCGTACTTTGGGGGATTGCCTAGCCAAGCAGTGAGGAACTTGAAGAGGTTGCTCTTCGGAGAACCGCTAATGCGGAACTCGTAGGATTGAACCTTGTAGATGTTTCCGTCCTGGCCACGGAGGCCGAAGAGGAAACGAGTGACGTCGATCTTCTCGCTCTCGTTGGGGTTCTCGAACTTCGGGCGTTCGACACCGAATTGATCGAGGACGTCGAGACAGGTCGCGACGAAAGTTCCAGCTGGTGCGAGTTCTCCGACTTCGAAAGTGCTCGCTGAGGGTTGTGCAAGTTTTGCCATAATGATTTTCGATTCATTAGGCAGCCCCTCCTTTACTAGGACACCGCGTCTTTGTTTCTTGGAGGAGCTGCTAACACCCCCAAGGCGCGACTTTCGGCGTCACATCTGTGACATTTGGCGTCACATCTCATTTTTCTTTTGAAAATCCACGATTCTAGCGTCTTGCGAAATGGTTGAGATCCGTTCTCAAGAATTGACTTGAGTTTCCGGCAATCTTCTTCACACAAGGATCGTAACCCAAAACGGAATGAAACCTATCGTCGCCCTGATCTTCACAATCGCTCTCGCGTGCAACTCTGCACTAGCGGGCATTGGCGGTTGGGTCTATTGCGTCGAGAAGGATTCTGGAGCGATTTGCAGCGTCACTTCCGAGAAGGCTTCTGGCCTCCCAGAAAAATGCTGTCCAATCGAGGAGGCGAAGGCTTTAGCAAACTCCCCGCTTCCTTTCGAATGCGACCACTGCGCCGATTACGAGATCGATGCGAGCGACGAAGGAGCGACTGTCAGCGTTGACCGAGTTGTGGTCAAAGCCACCGCCGTTATCGCGTGGACCTCGACGGACTTGTTTGTAGTCCGCAACGAAGAGACCCTTTCAAAGAATGCTCCTGTAAGGGCTCCGCCAATACAGAATAGAGCAGCCCAGCTTTTTGCGGACACCGTCGTGTTCCGCGTCTGATATCCTGTTTTAAATTCGAAACCGTCCTAAGCGCCTAGGAGTGCCTCGGACCTTTCTGACCGCGATTCCCACAGGGAAACCGCGTTCTACACTCGAAAACGAAACAGGATTTTCCATGCCCAGTCACCAATCTTCTACTTTAGAAATCGCGCCGCATTGGCGTCTCAGATTAATAGCTATTTCGCTCGCTACCGCGCTTGCCTTCGCTGGCACAGCCGCCAAGGCACGAACGCCGGCTCATCCCGCTCATCCGGCTCCACGCGACATTCCGAGCGAAACTGAGGCTCCAAGAGTATCGGGTACCGTCACGCTTCAGCGTGCTATTTCGCTCGCCATCGAGCACAGCCCCGAGCTTCAGGCGCTCGCTTGGGATGCCAACGGCTCGCTTGCCAGAATTCGCCAAGCTCGCCTCTGGCCGAACCCAGAGCTTGAATACGAACGCGAGAACTTTGGAGGGAACGGAAAATTCGACGGTTCGGACTTGGCCGAATCCACTCTAAGCCTCGCGCAAACCCTCCCGCTCGGTGGAGGCATTAAGCAACGCAGAAAGATCGCTGAACTAGACTCCCAACTCGCCGACTGGGACTATCACGCGGCCCGCCTTGAAACCATTGCCGAAGTCACGCGGCGATTCATCGCCGCTCTCGCTGCGGATCGGAGCCTGGATCTTGCTAAACAGGAACTCGAACTCGCCGAAGCCACCGAAGAACTCACTCAAAACCGTGTTGACGCAGGCGACGCATCGCCGGTCGAGCTGTCCCGCGTCGTCGTCCCCGTTATAACGACCGAGCTCGCACTCAAACGCACCGAACGGCTACGCGAGGCCGCTTATCGAAGACTTTCCCTAAGCTGGGGAGAACGAGTAGTGACGTTCACAGAAATCGCTGGCGACCTGGACGCAGTGTCGCCAGCCCCCAGTCCCGAGGCCTTGATCCAACACCTAGGCGAGAATCCAGACGTTGCTCGTTGGGCCATCGAAATCAGCGCTCGGATCGCCGAACGCCGCCTCGCTAAAGCCGAAGCCATCCCGAATATAACTGGACGATTCGGACTAAAGCGAGACAACGAAAGCGGAGACGAAGCCATCGTAGTCGGGATATCACTACCACTGCCGCTATTTAATAGAGGACAAGCGCAAATTCAATCCGCCCGAGCTGGCGAAGCCTCAGCCCGCAGTCGCCAGAAAGCTGCCGAGCTTCGCCTCGAACGACTCCTTAGCGAATCCTATTCCGAACTTGCCAACGCCTACGACGAAGCCGTCGCCATCCGCGACCGAGCGCTACCCGCCGCAGAAAAGGCTTACCAAGGAACCCAGCTCGCATTCAAGGAAGGCAAGCTTCCCTTCCTCGACGTTCTCGACGCGCAGCGAACCCTTTTCGAGCTCCAAGAGAGCTACCTGCAAGCGCTCCAAGCCTACCACATCGGAGCCGCAAACATCGAATCGCTGATCGGCCGCAGTCTCGCCGATCTGCAAAAACAATCACCCTCCAAATAAACGAATATGAGAAAAAACAAAACGTATCCAAATATCGGATTGTCGTCACTGACAGCGGTTCTCCTCGCAGTCGGAGCGCTCTTATTGAGTGGCTGCGGCCAAGAGAAGACGGAAGTCGCCAAAACGGATGATCATGCCGGGCACGATCACGCCGCAGAGGAAGGCTACACGCCAATCCCTCACAGTCATGAAGTCGCAAGCGAAACATGTTTCATCTGCGACGCATCGAAACGCGACAAAGGCCGACTCTGGTGCAAGGAGCATGACCGCTACGAAGACCGCTGCTGGCTCTGCCATCCTGAACTGGAAGACAAGAGCCGCATGTGGTGCAAGGAACATTCCCTCTACGAAGACGAGTGCTACCTTTGCCATCCAGAGTTGAAGAAGGAAGACGGGGCCTCTGCCTCGGTCACCCCTTCAGCCAAAACCAGCGAGGGCGGTCACGCCCTTTTTTGCAACGAACACAACGTGCCCGAAGCGGAGTGCGGGATCTGCCAGCCAGACCTCGCCGCTTCGCTTCTCCCGGGCGATGACATGAAGGTTCGCTTCATCTCCGAAGCCTCCGCAGGCAAGGCAGGTATCCGAACGGAGCTTCCACGCATGAGCGAGGCCGCTCCTGTCATCGGAGCCTTTTGTGAAACGCAATACAACCTCAACACAATGGCTAAGGTGACTCCCCTCGTCGGGGGCGTCATCCGCCTTGTGCACAAAGACGTCGGCGAAATCGTCGAGGCGGGCGAACCGCTCGTAGAACTACACTCCGCCGAAGTCGCCGCCGCCAAGAGCGCCTACCTTTCCGCCGTAGTGGAACTAGACATACGCAAACAATCCTTCGACCGTGAAACACGCCTCCAGAAACAAAGCGTCACTTCCGAAAAGGAGCTGCTCGAAGCTCAAGCCAACTACCGCAAGGCTAAACTAGCCGCTAGCAACCTTCGCCAACGCCTTCTCAACCTCGGCCTCGAAGACGACGAAATCGCTCGCGTCGAAAACGAGCAGGACACCTCCGCCCAGCTCATCGTCTGCGCCCCGTTCTCCGGCACTCTGGTCGACCGCAAATCCGTGATGGGCGAATCCGTCGAAGCGGGGCACCCGCTCTTCACGCTCGCAGACCTATCCACGCGCTGGCTAGAGATTTCGGTTCCTTCCGATCACGTAGGCCAGCTTCAAGTCGGACAGCCCGTGGAAGCCGCTTTCCCCGAACTGCCAAACGCTCGCGTTACGGGGCGCATCACATGGGTAGACACTTCCATCGATCCGGACACCCGCATGATACGAGCGCGCGCCCTCATCACGGAAAACGCCGAACAACTCACCTCGGGCCTCTTCGGCAAGATCTACATCGCCACCGGCCAGAAACAACTATCGGCCATCGTACCCAAAGCCTCAGTACAACGACATGAAGGCTCGGACTTCGTATTCGTGCAAAACGCTCCCGACCTGTTCGCCCTCCGCCGCGTATCGCTCGGCAACGCGAGAGACGGCCAAGTGCATGTGCTCGCCGGACTAAACCCACGCGACTCCGTCGTGACCGACGGCAGCTTCATCGTCATGTCCGAATTTCTCAAGTCCCGCCTTGGGGCTGGCTGCGTGGACGATTAAGCCACTTTTATTTTCATTTTATCTAGAACCGGATTTTCATCATGCTTTCCAAACTCGTCGAATTCTCACTCAAGAACCGCCTGCTCATCGTGCTCCTGTTCGCCGCTGCCAGCGTAGTTGGAATCTGGAGGCTGAGCATGTTGCCAGTCGATGCGTTCCCAGACACCACACCGGTTCAAGTTCAAATCAACACTGTCGCTCCCGCGCTGAATCCCGAAGAAATCGAGCAGCAAATCACTTTGCCCATCGAACTCTCCGTCGGCGGCCTGCCCGGACTCAGCAACGTAAGATCCGTATCCAAATTCGGATTTTCCCAAGTCGTCGCCACCTTCGACGACGAAACCAAAATCATCGACGCCCGCCAATACGTCTTCGAACGCATCAACTCCGTCGAACTGCCCGACGGCATCGAACGCCCGCAACTCGGGCCCATCGCCACCGGACTCGGAGAAGTCTTTCACTACATCGTTCGTTCCGAAGATCCAGAGCGCACGCTCGAAGAGCTGCGAACTCTGCATGACTGGGTAGTCAAACCGGAACTACGAAAAGTCTCCGGCGTGGCCGAGGTCAATTCCTGGGGCGGCGAAGTCCGCCAGTACCATGTCGTCGTTTCACCCACCGCGCTACTCAAATACAATCTCACGCTAGACGAGGTTTACGAAGCGCTCGAATCCAATAACAGCAACGTCGGAGGCGGCGTGCTCACCGCAAGCGGCGTCTCCCAGCTGGTCCACGGTATCGGCCGCGTGACCAACATTGAGCAAATCGAAAACATCGTCGTCGACTCCTTCGACGGCAACCCCATCCGCATCCGCGACATCTCCGAAGAAGTGAAGATCGACCGCGAAATCCGTCGCGGAGCCGTCACTTCCGACGGACGCGGCGAATCCGTCCTCGGGCTCGCCTTCATGCTCATGGGCGAAAACAGCAAGGTCGTCACCGAAAACCTGAAGGAAAAGCTCGACCAAGTCCGCCCCGCGCTTCCCGACGACGTGATCGTCGAAGTCGTCTACGACCGTACCGAGCTCACCACCTCGGTCATAGGCACCGTGCAGCACAATCTTTTCCTCGGGGCCATCCTCGTTATCGTAGTTCTTTTTCTGTTACTCGGAAACGTCCGAGCCGGGCTCCTCGTGGCCTTCGCCATCCCGCTTGCCATGCTTCTCGCCATTCTCGGCATGTACGAATTCGCCATCGCCGCCAGCCTGCTCAGCCTCGGCGCCATCGACTTCGGCATCATCATCGACGGCTCCGTCGTCATGACCGAATCCAACCTGCGCAACCTCGCCAACAAATCAAAACAGCTCGGCCGGCCGCTCACTAAATCCGAGCGACTGCAAACGATTATCGAATCCGCCAAACAAGTCGCTCGACCCATCGCTTTCGGTATTGGCATCATCATCATCGTTTTTATTCCCATCCTCACCCTCGAAGGCATCGAAGGAAAGATGTTCAAGCCCATGGCCTGGACCTTCATCTTCGCCTTGCTCGGAGCCCTCGTCCTTTCGCTCACGCTATCGCCTGTACTCAGCTACTACTTCCTCCCCCGCAAGCAAAAGCACAGCCAAGGGATCGTAGAGAAAGCCATCCTCGGCGTCTACGGCTTTTGCCTCAACGGAGCCTTGAAAGTAAAGAAGGCCGTACTCATCACCGTACTCGCCATTCTGGCGCTATCCGGCTGGCAAGCCTTCCGACTCGGCGGCGAATTCCTCCCGCGACTCAGCGAAGGGGCCATCGCCATCAATACCATCCGCCTCGCCGGAATCTCCGTAGACGAATCCACCGCCTACAACACCCGCATCGAACAGCTCCTCAAAGACAATTTCCCCGACGAAATTCGCCACGTCTGGAGCCGCATCGGCACTGCCGAAGTCGCCACCGACCCCATGGGCACCGAGCTCACCGATATCTTCGTCTCGCTCAAGCCACGCGACGAGTGGACCAAGGCTGACAACCAAACCGAGCTCGTCGCCGCCATGCAGGAGGAAGTCGCCGACCTGCCTGGACTCAACATCGTCTTCACCCAGCCCATCGAAATGCGGCTCAACGAAATGGTGTCCGGCATCCGCTCCGACCTCGGCATCAAAATCTACGGCGACGACTTCGACGAACTCGTCCGAATCAGCGACGACATACAACGCGTCCTGCTCACCGTCCCAGGAGCGACCGACATCGCCGTCGACCAACTCACCGGCCAACCCACCTTGCAAGTCCGCGTCGACCAGCAAGCCATCGCTCGCTACGGCGTCCCTGCAAACGACGTGCTCCAATTCGTCGAAGCCGTTGGTGGCCGCGAAGTTGGCGAAGTATTCGAAGGACAACGACACTTCGACCTCGTAGCCCGTCTCCCCGACGAGCACCGCAGCGACGCCACAACACTCGCCAACACCATCGTGCCCACCGAGATCGGCCAACGTTTGCCGCTCCGCACGCTCGCCACCATCGCAGAAACCGAAGGCTCCGCCACCATCAACCGCGAGTGGGGTCGCCGCCTCATCCGTGTCCAGTGCAATATCGCCGGACGCGACGCCCGCTCCTTCATAGAAGAAGCCAGAGAGAAGATAGAGCAATCCGTATCGCTGCCAGACGGATACGTCGTCGAATGGGGCGGGCAGTTCGAAAACCTCGAGCGCGCGCAAAACCGCCTCATGCTCGTCGTTCCCGCCACGCTGCTGCTCGTCTTCCTGCTCCTCTTCTTCAGCATGAAGAACCTCCGAGACGTGTTGCTCATCTATACCGGCATACCGTTCGCCCTCATTGGAGGCGTATTCGCACTCTGGATGCGCGACATCAATTTCAGCGTCAGCGCCGCCGTCGGTTTCATCGCTCTCTCCGGCATCGCCGTTCTCAACGGGCAAATTCTCGTCGTCGCCATCCGCAACTTCATCGACGAAGGGCAAGCCATCGGAGCCGCCGTCAAAAACGCCGCTCTGCAACGCCTCAAGCCCGTCCTCGCCACCGCAGTCACCGACGCCGTCGGCTTCCTGCCCATGGCGTTATCGACCGGTGTAGGAGCCGAAGTCCAACGACCACTCGCCACCGTAGTCATCGGAGGCGTCGTCACCTCGACCATCCTAACCCTTGTCGTCCTTCCGATCCTCTACACCATGTTCGGAAAGAAGAAACCTGAAGCCACAGATGGAATGCAAGAAAACGACCTTTAGGATCAAGGACATGGACTGCCCTTCCGAGGAGCAGATGATCCGCATGAAGCTCGAACCGCTAGACAACGTCTGCCGGCTCGACTTCGACATCCAAGAACGGGCTCTCGAAGTCTACCATCACGAAAGTCCGCAAGAGATATTCGAGGCGTTGACCGAACTCGATCTTGGCACGGAAATGCTTTCCACCATCGATGCTCTCGTGCCGACTCACTCCGAGCCCCACGTCCAGAGAACCGCTCTCTGGTGTGTGCTCGGGATCAACTTCGGCTTCTTTCTCATCGAAATGACAGCAGGCTGGATCGCTCATTCGATGGGGCTAGTGGCGGACTCGCTCGACATGCTCGCCGACTCCATGGTCTACGGCCTCAGCCTCTTCGCTGTTGGGGCGGCCGTCGCCACCAAGAAGAAAATCGCCAAGCTTAGCGGCTTCTTCCAGATGGGGCTCGCCATGCTCGGTTTCGCCGAAGTGATCCGGCGCTTTTTCTTCAGCTTCGAGACGCCGCTCTTCGGCTGGATGATCCTGGTCGCCACGCTCGCCTTGATAGCGAACCTCATCTCGCTGCTCATCATCACCAAAGCCAAAAGTAGCGAAGCCCACATGCAAGCCAGCGCCATTTTCACCTCCAACGACATCATCGTAAACGGCGGCGTGATCGTAGCGGGCCTCCTTGTATACGCTCTGGAATCCCGTTGGCCCGATCTCCTCGTCGGCACCATCGTCTTCGCCTTCGTCATCAAAGGCGCAATCAAAATCTTGAAGCTGGCGCGGTAGCGCCCAGGCTATTTTGGAGGATCGACCTTCCAAACTTCGCCCGCATCCGGCGTGTAGGTGCACGTGTATCCTGTTTTCAAGCGCGCCGCGATGTGGTCACGGCCTACAGGCAAGGAAGCAAACATTCGCTTGAAGGCTCGCAAGACCGATTGGCGGGTCTTCTCCTTTTCGCCCTGCAAACGACTTCGACCTCCAGCACCGGCCACCGCCGAAAGGTGCTTTAAAATCGAATCCTTTTCATCCTCAAGGCGGTTGATTTCATCCTCGCGGTCAAAGGCGATAGCTTCTTCAAGCTCTTCTTCGATATCGAGGATGCGTTCTTTGTAGCGCCTGAGAGAAGCCGAGTCCGTCGCTTCTACATCAGAGGCATCTAAGGACTCGCACGCGGCTTCGGGATTAGCCAAAGCGAAAGCCGAGAACTCCTCGGACGGCTTACTCAGAAGCTTAGCCAGAAAGCGAATTCCCTTCGAGTCCGCAACCGTAGCGACCTCGCCATCGAAGATGAAACGCCACGTCTTCCCCTCACAGATCAACGCATGCTGAGGTTTCGATTTCTCGATGCCTAACGACATAGGCCAGTTGATTTCAAAACTATCTGTATCGAAATCAGTCACGAATAGATTAGAAGCCTCAAGCAACTCTTCCGTCGCCGAATCCAGATCCGGATAGACTGGGAACACGACGACCCTTGCCGAGCGGCTCCGTTCGCGAGCCAGAGCCCTCAATCGCAATTCTAGCGAATCGAGAAAACCACTACCTATCGAGAGGTAGACTCTCAGCGTATCCTTTGAGGTAATACGTTTATCTCCTAGTCGAACGAACCCCTCCGATTCCTGAAGTCCCTTGCCAGCGATGGCATTGGACCTCCGCAAAGAATCCGCAAAGGATGAAGGCGAAAAGCAATACTGCCTCACATCGTCTTCGCTCAGAACTTCAAAGCCGTTTGGCTCGTCGGAATCCTCCACGCCAAAGAGTTTCCCGTTCACCTGGCGAACGAGCATCCAGCGATTCTTCTCGTCCAGATAATTTTCGGGGATCGGAGTTTCATTGAGCAGTCCGTTCCGAACCAATGGCTCCCAAAGGTCAGGCTCGTAGCGCTGCAACTCGCGGAAGCGGAACAGAGGTTCCTCGACGGCACTGACCCTTCGCCAAAGAAACGATAGATCATCTGAAACTTTCATTACGCAGACAAGAGCCCCCAGCGTCGAAGATAACGAAAAACCTCCATGCAGCGAGTGGAGCGATTAAACGATATCTTGTTAGAGTCGGAAAGCGTAACCGTTTTTCCACGACGACATTCGGGAAACACAATTTTGATCTTGGCGGAGGCCAAGCGAGCTTCACTCAGAGAAGGGCGAAGTTTGAGCTTCTCCAGTGTTTGAAAAACGTCCTTCGAATTGAAATCGACCCGATGGACTTCCTTCCCGCCGAACTGGCAACGCACATCGGTCAAAGCCGCTTGGTGGCCGGACTCCAGCTCGAAAGTGAAGGTCGGATCCTTCAGCCGCTCTAAGTCGATCAGGGTTTGCGATTCCTCCGAATCGAAGAACTCCGGATCATTCAAGAACACCTTGCCAAAGGTTGTTCTCAAAATCGAAGTATCTCGCTTTGTCGACGATTCGATTTCGATCTTCCCGAAGCGCGGAAAGTAAGCGATGAAGTCCTGCTTCACCGGGCGGAAGATCAACGGCTGGATATCGATGGTCTGGCCATTCTCCTTCATCTCGAGCACGGCCTGCACCCGCTCCTCGTGGTAGACGATGAAGTTTTGAACATCGCCATCGACGAAGCGTTTTACCAAGACTTTCTCCGTTCCCTTGCGAACCGCGAACGCCTTTCGCAAGGCCTTCTCGAAACGCTCCGTGTTCGCATCCACTTCCTCAAGAGAACGAGCGTCCTTCCCCCGAAACATCGTAAACTTATCCACCCGCGAAAGGGTAAGAAAGTCGTAGGCCATCTCGAAGACCTCCGGATGCTCCGAATACACCCGCAAAGCCAACACCTCCACATGCAGCGAGTGAACGCCCGGGATCTCCACCCCGCATTGGTCCAGGGCGTCGAACAAAATCTCGTGCCCGTGCTTCGTCGACAGATCGTAAGCCCGATAGATGCCTTCCAGCATTCCTTTGTAGGCTACCCGATTCCCCGCCGAGGACCGAAGCCATTCCTTAAACGTTTCGACGGTCAGCATCTCCGGAAAGCCGTCTAAGCCTTCACGCCATTGATCACAATAGCGTCGAAGTACGCCTTCGAAACACTTGAATTTATCGAGAAACCTATCGGCATTGAACTTACGACGAGGCGATTTGGGCATAGTTGGATTCCTTCCTTTAGGGTTGTGATTACAGGATACTCGACCCGGCAACAGCTGACCGAATCGAAGAGGGATAAGACTATACCTCACCCATGGGACATAGCCTGTCCTATGCTAAAATTTCTCGAAAAGGACACACTTAATCGAAGGCGCTTATCGTCTTTGACTTCCGGGGATTTACTCCTCTCCGACATTCTTTTCCGAGCGGAATCGAAAACTCAGTCTGCCGCCTAAGCTATTTGCTTGTCAACGTACCGATTTTCATTGGCAACAGGGAGGTTTCTCGCCGGGGTTCTTCGGCGGCCAAGCGGACCACAGAGAAATCACTATCAAAGCAAAAACGCCAATCGGGACCAAATCCTCGGCTCCGTGAGAGAGCATTCCTAGCGTTACGAGGATGGCTCCGACTAGTCCATAGCGTACCGGTCTGTAGCCACGCCACTTGGACGCTTTCCAAGCGAGAGCGATTAGGTTTAGAAGGACGGCGAGACCGAGGATAAAAAATGTCCATCCCCCAATCATGAATCGATCGAGAGCGTAGGCGGCAACGGTCGCCAAGGCACCATAGATCGGGTAACGATAGATCTTCATTTCTTCGCCGACTCACTCGACTCTGGACGATGGCGCCACCAATCACGCACGCACCATGCCGCTAGGATGATCAAGACACCGCCCGAGCCTATTGGCAGGAAAATCTCTTTCTCATGAGCTACCGAGTACCAGACGTAGATAGAAAACCCGATAATGAACAAGATGGCGACCGCAGAGAGCCAAACGGCCATGCTCTTGCGTTCTCGTTGTTCCTTAAGAAGCTTGTGCTTACTACGCTTACTAATCCGTTTTTTGGATACTTTCAAAACAAGTAGTCAGGTCCGTAGATCAAGCTTCCGCCAAAGTGCCCTGCTGTTAAGACGAGAAGAGTGAGTGCCGCGTAAAGCGGAATACGGTAACGCGTTTTAGGCCAGTAGAGGATAACGGCTGAAACCAACACGGCGAGTGTCGCCACACTCGTGCCCAGCCATCTATGGTATTCAAGTATTACCGACAGGTTGTCGGGATAGGACGATTGAGATGCCGCGATCCACCCCATGATAGCCGCGCCAACCGCAGCAAAGGCACCGGCGAACAGTGAGATGTCCGCCAGTTGATTGAATGCAGGCTTTCGTAGTAATGGGCTAAGAATGGCCAGCAAAGCGGCAAAGGGTATCAGAGCCACCGGAAAATGCACAGCAAGCACATGCAACTTGCCGAGAAGCGAAATAATCGGGCTTGAACCGCTTTCGCCATGGTCGGAGTGATCGTGCTCGGAGTCGCCGTGTTCATGCCCATCATCCTTCCCATGGGCTTGCTCCTCTGTTGAACCGTGCTCGGCTTCGCCATGATCCCCACTTTCGACCGCCACCGCCAAGTTCGCCAAATAGGCTTCCGGATCTTTGTTGAAGTCGCGCAGACAAGACTTGCAGCAAAAATAAATCGTCTCGCCTTTGTATTCGGTATGAATGTCCGGCTCGGCGAGGTCCGTCGGCGTGACGGGGCAGTACTCGTTCTTGGTCGAGTCCTGGCTAAATGCCACGATCGTAATCGTGGCGAAAAACGCCAACACCAGAAGTTTTTTCAGTACACTCATAAAAGTATTGTTTAGAATAAAGGAAACGCGGGAACCGTCCTCCTCGACTGGCTCCCGCGCCCTGTTACCCTTCCTCAAATTCTAATGGCTATGACCACTATGGCCGTGGCTGCCTTCTTTCTTCTTCATCTTTCCATGGTCCATATGTCCGTGGCCGCCCTTTGCAGATGCAAGCGTTTCCTTCACGGAGCCGCACTTGAGCATCATCGCTCCATAATAGGGGTTGGCGAGATCTTCGCTGTTTTGCAGCCAGGCGCCGCCTTTGTTGTTAAAGGCCATTGGGCAATGCATCTTAACGACGTCGCTCTTGCCCGAGGTCCCAACGTGCTCGACCATCTTTGCGAGATCCTTAGAGATCGCGTGAAAGGCTTCGCGGGCGATCTTGATATCGGAGGCCGATTGGATCTTAGCCGCTTCTTCTGTAAGATCAGCGAGCGATGGCGCGTCTTCGTGCGAAGGGCCGTGGCCGAGCATTTTATTGAAGGTTCCGGCGCTGCTTTTAGCGGTGGCGAGATCGTCCTTTGCAAGTGCGGTTTGTAGCTCGAAGTAGGGAGTCAGCAGCATATCGACATACTCAGGCTTGATAGCCTTGGAATGGGCGAATGCGGATGCGGCGACAAATGCCGCGATGGTGGCTATTAGTATTTTCTTCATAATTTTCTCTATTTTGTATTTGGTAAATGGTTACGTTTTCCGACTACTTGCTGCAGCAAGAGCTTTCGCTACTATGTGAACAAGATTGCGAGGAGTGTGCATCGTGGTCGCTGCAAGCGCCCCGCGGAGATTTCGGAGCGACCGAAGACCCGATACTTCCCAGAACCGATCCACAGCGCAGCATGCTCGCTCCATAGTATGGGTTCGCTACCTCTTGGGTGCTTTGTATCCACTCGGCTCCTTCTCCGTCGAACGCCATTCCGCAGCGAACGAGGTAGAGCTGCTGATGCGTATTCGAAGCGAGATAGTCGAAGAGCATTTTAGCCTGACCCGTCAATTCTCTGAACGAGGCTCGCGCCGTTTGCAGATTCTGCGAACTGGCGATTTGGTCGGCGTAGCGCGTGAGATTTTCTGTATTGAGATCCGCGGTCGTTTTGTCGAAGGCAGCGATATAGAAAAGGGCGGCATCATGCACGGCTGCCAAGTCGTCTTGGGCTAAGGCCAAATGGATGGCGAGATAAGCCTCCGTGAGACTTTCCGAGAATGGAGAAACCGTCTGCGGGTGGTGTTGAGCGGAAAGGCTCGAAGCGAGCGAAAGCGCTAAAATTGCGGCGGCTGATTTGATTCGTTTCATGCGCGTATTGTATTAGAAAAGAGGAACGGCATGCGGGCTCCGGTCTATGCCCAGAGCCCGCGCCTTTGCCTCTACTTGTTAACGACTACTTTCGAGATGAAATACATCCTCTCCGCATCGTTCCCGTGATTGTCTTGATCTTCATTGTACTACATAAACGTAATAACCTGTCTCGCTTCCTTAAACGCGAGTCACTGTGAAAACCCTCACAACAATTCGTCGTTTATTTGAAGTCTTCCTTTTCTTGGAATAACGCATGCAGCTAGATTTCGCCGAACATTGCCGAGCTACTTTTCTTGCTCCTTTGGTATGCGGCAAAACAATCGGTTGAGCAAAGAGCCACGACGCCTTCTCCTTCCTTAAGAACGCAGTAGATGCGTTTACCGCCAAACTCGTAGTCACAAACATGACAGCTCGGTGGCGGCGTTTCGAAGTTGTATCGGCGTCGCGCGCTCATCAATCGATTCCTCCATCAGCTGTTCCTATTTCGTGAATTTCGTTTTGATCTCCTCGATCCCGCAATAAAGCACGGGAACGACGAAGATCGTCAGAATGGCTAGCATCATGCCTCCAAAGGACGGAATCGCCATCGGCACCATGATGTCCGATCCGCGCCCGACCGAGGTCAGAACCGGCAACAATGCTAAGATCGTGGTCGCGCTGGTCATCATCGCGGGACGCACACGACGGTTGCCCGCTTCGATGGTAGCCGCGCGAATCTCCGCGATACTCTTGGGCGACTTCTCTCGGAAGATTTGCTGCAGGTAGGTACAGACGATGACGCCGTTGTCGGTCGCAATGCCAAACAAGGCCAGGAAGCCCACCCAAACCGCAACGCTCAAGTTGATCGTCTCCATCTGGAAAAGCGCTCGCAGGTTGTGACCGAAAAGATCGATGTTCATGAACCACGGTTGGCCGTAGAGCCAGATCAGCACGAAGCCACCCGACCAGGCGAAAAGGATTCCAGAGAATACCAGCACCGTCTCCGAGATGCGCTTGAACTGAAAATACAGTATGAGCCAGATCGCAAACAAGGCGATAGGCAGCACGATTGAGAGCCGCTTCTCAGCCCGGACTTGGTTCTCGTAGCTGCCGGTGAATTTGTAGCTGACGCCTGCAGGTATATCGAGCTCGCCGCTTGCTATCTTGCCTTGCAGAAACTCCTGAGCTTGCTCCACGACTTCGACTTCCGCGTAGCCGTCGCGTTTGTCGAAAATGACATAGCCCACGAGAAAGGTGTCCTCGCTCTTGATGACCTGAGGACCGCGCACGTAGTTGATGGTGGCTAGCTCACGAAGCGGCACTTGGGTACCATTGGGCGAGGCAACCAGTATTTGTTCTATGGATTCAATCGTATCTCGAAGCTCTCGCATGTAACGCACCCGAACAGGGTAGCGCTCGCGACCTTCGACAGTTTGCGTGATAGGCTTTCCGCCGATGGCGACTTCGATGACATCTTGCACCATCTTGATTTTCACCCCGTAGCGAGCGATGGCATCGCGGTCGATGTCGATCTCCAGATAAGGCTTGCCGACTATGCGGTCGGCTAGCACTGCCTCCTTCTTGATGGAAGGCACTTGCTTGAGCAGCCCTTCGATATCAAGCGCGACTTTCTCGAGCGTTTCCAAATCAGGACCGTAGACCTTGAGGCCCATGGGAGCTCTCATGCCGCTTTGCAGCATTACGATACGCGCCGCGATGGGCTGCAACTTAGGCGCGGAGGTCGTGCCGGGGATCGAAGCCGCCTTCACAATCTCGTCCCAGATATCGTCGGGACTTTTGATCTCGTCTCGCCACTGGCGGAAGGGGCGACCATCTGGATCGAGCACAAGCTCCTCGTTCGCGTCGCGAACGAACTCGTCAGCGGCCTCGTCGTAGGCGAAGCTAAGGATACGACCGTCCTCGTCGGTAATGAACTCCGACTTGTAAGAAATGATGGTCTCGATCATCGAAATCGGCGCGGGATCCAGCGGACTCTCGACACGGCCCAACTTGCCTACGGCGCTCTCGACTTCAGGAATGGCGTTGATGGCCATGTCTTGTTTTCTCAATACATCCATGACTTCGCCAATCGAAGCGTGCGGCATGGTAGTCGGCATGAGAAGATAAGACCCTTCGTCGAGTGATGGCATAAACTCTTTTCCGAGCCCGGGCATGGTGTGGTTCATCGCCACATAGGTATCCGTCTTCTTGGCCCACTCCGGCATCCAGCCAAAGGTCTTTTCCCACCCCAGCCATGCCGTGAAGCCCATAAGGACAATCAGCAAGCTTCCAGCGACGAACAGCATCTTCACCTTTAACAGGAGCTGAAGAATAGGTGCGTAGAACCTGATGAAGATGTAGAAGAAACCAAGCAGGCCACCCACCGTCAGCAGAACGAAAATCGTATTATGTAGCGGCACCTCGGGTCCCAGAGGCTTCCAGTCGAGAGCGAGCCAAACAGCGACCACCGCCGCGACTACGAAGTTGAAACTAAACAAGGTACCTCGCTGGACCTTGGCCGGAATTTTCGGTCCGGCGATATGAAACGCAGCCGAAGCCACGAGGAGCAATCCAAGCCACCAAGGGAACCATGCGAAAGCAAAGATACCCACGATGCCGAACAAGCCCACCACGCCCCACAAGCTCGCCTTCGCTAGGTTCGACTTTGAACGGCCAGCGATGAACCAATGAGCCAACGGCGGGATGACGGTCAGCGCCACCACGATGGAACCGATCAGAGCAAAGGTCTTGGTGTAGGCCAGGGGACGAAAGAGCTTACCCTCAGCCGCCTGCATCGTGAAGACAGGCAAGAAGCTGATCACGGTCGTGAGCACTGCCGTCACCACCGCGCTCGCCACCTCGCTACAGGCCCGATACACGACCTCCAAGCGACTCTCGTCCGGCGGGGCCTCGTCCAGATGCTTGAGAATATTCTCAATCAGGACGACCCCCATGTCGACGATCGTACCGATGGCAATCGCGATACCGGAGAGAGCGACTACGTTGGCGTCCACCCCAAAGAGCTTCATGCCGATGAACGAAAACAGTACCGCCAAGGGTAGAACGCCAGAAATCAAAGCCGCGCTGCGTAGGTGTAGTACCATTACAACCACGACGATTATTGTAACCAATATCTGCTGACGCACTGCGTCTTCGAGCGTACCGAGCGTTTCGTAGATCAAGCCGGTTCGGTCATAGAACGGCACGATCTGCACTTGGCTGACAGTCCCGTCTTCCAACGTTTTTTTAGGTAGGCCAGGAGAGATCTCCGCGATCTTGTCCTTTACTCGCTTGATTACCGCCAATGGGTTCTCGCCATAGCGCGTGACGACCACGCCGCCGACCGCTTCCGCGCCTGCCTTGTCGAGCGCGCCGCGTCGCAAGGCGGGACCGTATTCGATTTCGGCAACCTCATCGAGCGTGATAGGGATGTTTTCCCGTTGCGTGATGACCGTCTTACGCAGGTCGTCCAGGCTTTCGATAAAGCCGAGGCCACGAATCACGTATTCGGCAGCGTTGATCTCGATAGTTCGAGCTCCCACATCGAGATTGCTGCCCCGCACCGCGTCAAACACCTCGTGCAAGGCGATCCCATAGGTTCGCAAAGCGTCGGGGTCCACGTCCACTTGATACTCTTTTACGTAGCCACCAATGGAAGCGACCTCCGCCACTCCATCCACCCCTTGCAAGGCGTAGCGAACGTACCAGTCCTGAGCGCTGCGCAGCTCGTCGAGGTCCCAGCCGCCGGTAGGCTCGCCTTCCGCGTCCATACCTTCAAGCGTGTACCAATAGACCTGCCCAAGCGCCGTCGCGTCCGGACCGAGTTGAGGCGATACGCCTTGCGGCAAGGTTCCAGACGGAAGGCTGTTAAGCTTCTCCAGAATGCGACTACGGGTCCAATAGAACTCGGCGTCCTCCTTGAAAATGATGTAGATCGAGGAGAAGCCGAACATTGAATAGCTACGCACCGTCTTGACCTGCGGCAAGCCGAGCAAGGCGGTCGTCAAGGGATACGTGATCTGGTCTTCGATGTCCTGAGGCGAACGACCCATCCATTCCGTGAATACAATTTGCTGATTCTCTCCAATATCGGGAATCGCATCCACCGGCACCGGATCGCGTGGCAGCGACTCCGTTTCCCAATCAAAGGGTGCGACCATGATCCCCCAAAGGATCAGGCCTGCGGTGAAGAGAACTACGACAAGCTTATTCTCCAGGCAGAACCGGATGAGCTTGTTGATCGGATTTGAAGAATTATCAGTGGGCATGACCTTGATGAGCGTCAGAATTTGCTTCGATGGTTTCCTTAACTTCTCCGCACTTGAGCATCATGGCTCCAAAGTAGGGATTTTGCAGCGGCTCGCTTCTCTGCAGCCAATCGGCTCCCCGATTTGGATACACCATAGGGCAATGCATGACAGTGAGCGATTGATCGAAAGCGTTCGGGTCTGCCTTAGCGGCGGCAATCATCGCATTCGATAAGATTTCGAAGTGGGGCTTGCGCAGGGCATCCAAGCTTTTCGCCGCAAGCATGTCGTGAAGCAGCGCAGGCAACTCGCCCGAGTGCCCCGTCGTCTCCATCATCGCTTTGGCGGAAGCCTTCGCCGCCTCGAGATCATCGCCAGCGAGAGCGGCTTGCATCTCCAGATAGTCGCCTACCAATTGCGATGCTTGTTCGGGCGCAATTTCCAGAGCCGACATTTGATGACCGCTATGATCTTCGCTGCCTTGGGCAGGGTCGCCGCCGTGATTGTGCCCAGGAGCAGGGCCTCCTCCTTGCGGGTTCATCATGCTGGGCTTCGCTTGAATCTGCAGAGCGCTATCGATCTTGAATGCACCCTTGGTGACAACTCGTTCGCCTTCGTCCAAACCAGCCGCCACGAGAAACTGATCGCCTGCCCGAGGACCGAGCACGATCTCGCGTCCTTCGTAGGTCGGGCGTTCCGTATCCGGTTTCTCGATATACACGACCGCACGCTTGCCGGTACGCATGACCGCTGAAGCGGGAACGTAGAGCGGAGCTTCGTCCTCCTCGTCGCGCACGTATCCAAGCTCCTCAGCAGGCACGAGATCCATGCCGCAGATGTCGCAATCCCCTGGACCATCCTTCACGATTTCCGGGTGCATGGGGCTAATCCATTTTCCCGCGAACTCTGGAGCATAGACTTTGCCGCCTTCCGCGAGCTGAGCTTCGACAAGCCCCTTTGCGAACATGCCGGGCTTCAGACGACGATCTTCATTCGGAACGTTGACGCGCACTTGGATCGTACGTGTCTTGCTGTCCACTTCCGGCTCGATGAAGGCGATTTGGCCATGAAAGGTTTCACCGGGGAACGCTTCTACCGTGAAGGCAACGTCCTGCCCGTAGCGGAGCCAAGCGAGGTCCGACTCGTAAGCATCGAGATAGAGCCAAAGTTCGTCGAGATCGACGATGCGGAACAACGACTCGCCCGTCTTCACGTAGTCTCCTTCGTTCACTTTTTTGGATACAACCACGCCGCCGATAGGAGCCCGCAAAATGAAATGGTCCTTCGCCTGTCCGCTTTCGAGAATCGCGTCGATCTGATCAGGTAACAGATCCCAGAGCCGAAGCTTTTCGCGAGCAGCTGCGGTGATCGATGAAGACGGGTCGCTCCGATAGGAAGTAAGCAACTCGCGTTGAGCGGTCAGCAGCTCGGGACTGTAGACCTTAGCGAGATGCTCGCCTCGCTTCACGGCTATGCCCGTGTAGTTGACGAACAGCTCGTCGATACGAGCCGGAAAGCGGGCCGTGAGCGATTTCTCCTTGGTCTCATCGTAGGCCAGCTTGCCGACGAGCCGCACTTCGGTACTCGGAAAACCGCGTTGCACGGCGGTCGTCTGGATCTCGGCCAACGCCTTCGAGCTTTTGCTCATGCTCATGACGCGCGGACCTTCGTCGGCACCAGAGTCCTTCTCCAGGGGGATCAGATCCATGCCGCAGATCGGGCAATCACCCGGCTCGGGCTGCTGGATCTGCGGGTGCATCGAGCAGGTCCATGTACTCGGTTCAGAGGTCGCTGATTGATCGGCCGAGCCGGATCCATCCGCTGCGTGGTTGTGCCCTTCGTGCCCCGTGTCTGGAGCAAGAACGAAGCGGCCGATACCAAGGCCAATTACGAGAGCGGCGCCTACTGAAGCGGCGAGAGTGACAATAGGTTTCCTGTTCATTTCGATTGAGTAGCTTGAAAGGTTCCGAGAATGGGTTGGTTCGCGAGCGTCTGAGCGGCGACGAGTTGCTGCCACGCGTCAGCGGCGGCCCGCCAGTAAAGAAGTTGGAGTTCGAGCAGCGAACGCTCGCTGTCGATGACTTCGAGAATTCCTGTGCGACCGCCTTGATAGCTCGTGCGGCTGTTTTCCACCGCTTGTTCGGCTAGACCGAGCAGCTCCTCCCCGTAAAGCTCGAGGCGGCGGTTTGCATCGGTGAGAGAAGAAAGGCTGCTGGCGAGATCGGCTTTCAGCGCATTGAGTCGGTTTTGGTATTCCGACTGGATCGCTTGTTGCGACGAGGCGGCTTCCGCTTGAGCCGCATGGTTCTTTTTCGACCAAAGCGGAATGTTGACGCCAAAGGTTACGCCCCAGGCATCCTTGCCGGAGTCGACACTCATAGCAGGCGTATCCAGGTCCCCAATTTGCACGTAATTCAAACCCACGGTGAAGTCGGGACGACTCTCCAGCTTGGCCAATTCGATCCTCGCTTCGGCGCTGGCGATCTTGCGTTCGAGCATTTGCAGCTGCGGGTTGTTGACCTCAATGGATTCGAGCAGCGAAGTCGCCCTAGGGCTAACGAGCCCCGGCTTCTGCCATTCGGGCCATGGAAGCAGCGTCGATACGGGAAGGGCCAGCAATTCGCTCAACTGAGCCGATTGAGTGACACGCTTTTGCTGCAGCGACTGCAAGCGGTCGTTCACCTTGCCGATTTCCACCTTGAGGCGAAGCAGAGCGTTGAGGTCGCCGCCCGCTTTTACCTTCTCTTCGACGATAGGTTCTAGCTGAGCTAAAAGATCTAGGTTTTCCCGGGTCAGTTGTGTCGCTCGTTGCGTGTACCCATATTCGTAGTACATCTTGGAAACCATGCGAGCGAGCATGAGTTGCTGGCCTTGGTAGGCATACCAAAGAGCCTCCGCTTGTTCGCTCGTCGCCTTTTCGCGAGCGTCCAACTTGCCGAACCACGGAATCCGCTGATTGACCATTAGAGCGTTCTCCTGCGGGCCGTTGCGCGTCTGAACCGACTCGACGAAGCTTGTCACCTGCAACATCGGATCCGGCAAGGCGGCTGCCTGAGGAATCCGTTGAGTGGCCGCTTCGTAGCGTTTCTCGAAAGCGTCGAGCTGCGGGTTGGCCTCTTGAGCGCGAGCAAGATAGTCCTCCAAAGAGGAGAGTCGGCTTGCAGCTCCCTCGTCTTGGGCGAACAGCGTGGCAACGCCCCAAATCCCGCAAAGAGCAAGGGCGGTTGTACGCAGTTTATGAAGGTGGCTTCGTAGTCGTAAAGTCATCGGTATTCGCTTCAACGCAATGATTTGCCGAAACCCTCAAAAAAAGAAGGTATAAATTCGGGGTGGGTTTTAGGCCTCTGAATTCGCTCCAAACACTAGGAATCGAAATGAAAGCCCCTCAATCTCAAGGCATTCGAAATCACCGATACCGAACTCAATGCCATCGCCGCTCCAGCAATCATAGGACTCAACAGAACCCCGAATATAGGGTACAAGATTCCCGCAGCCACAGGCACGCCGACCGCATTGTAAACGAAAGCAAAAAAGAGGTTTTGCCGGATGTTGCTCATCACGGCGCGACTCAACCGCAAGCCGCCCACGATCCCGCGAAGATCGCCTTTCACGAGAGTCAGACCCGCGCTCTCGATGGCGACGTCGGTGCCCGTACCCATAGCGATGCCGACATCGGCAGCGGCCAAAGCGGGAGCATCGTTGATACCGTCGCCCGCCATGGCTACGCGATGCCCTTGGGCTTGCAGTTCCTTCACGATGCGTTGCTTGTCCTCGGGGGAGACCTCGGCATGCACCGTGTCGATTCCAAGCTCCGCAGCGACCGCATTCGCCGTTCTCGGATTGTCACCCGTGCACATGACAACCGAAATCCCGAGTTTGTGAAGCGACTCGATAGCTTCCTTCGATGAAGCTTTTATCGGGTCCGCAATGGCAATCAGGCCCAACAAACGATCCGCTCTGGCTGCCCAAATCACCGTATTGGCTTTCGACTGCAGCTGCTCTGCTTGAGTTGCAAGCGACTCGGGGATAGCGATTCCTACGGCTTCGATAAAAGCCTGTTTGCCCACGCGGACTAGGCTACCCTCAACGCGAGCCCGCACACCACCGCCGGTAGTGCTTTCGAAATCGGCAGCATCGGGAAGATCGCTGCTCTGCGCTTTGGCCCTTTCGACGACAGAGCGGGCCAGCGGGTGTTCCGATTGGGACTCGACCGCCGCCGCTAAGCGTAGCAGTTCCTCAGGTGAGCTATTCTTGTGTACCACCATTGCAACGACACTAGGTCTTCCCTCGGTCAGGGTACCCGTCTTGTCGGTGATCAAATGGGTGATTTTCTCGGCGCGTTCAATAGCCTCTGCATTCTTAACGAGAATACCATTTTGAGCGCCTTTCCCCACGCCAACCATGATAGACATGGGAGTGGCCAAACCAAGAGCGCAGGGGCAAGCGATGATCAGCACCGAGACGGCCACGACAATCGCATACGCCATAGCCGGAGCTGGACCAAGCAACGCCCAAACTCCGAAAGCGACTAGAGCCACCAACACGACTGCCGGAACAAAATACCCCGCCACTGAATCCGCCAGCTTTTGGATCGGGGCCCGGCTGCGTTGGGCATCCGCGACCATGCCGACAATTCGCGAAAGCATTGTCTCTTCGCCCACCGCTTCCGCTTCCATCAAGAAACTACCCGTTTGATTCACGGTCGCGCCAATGACCTTATCGCCAACGGACTTCTCCACGGGAACTGGTTCGCCAGTTATCATCGACTCATCGACAGTGCTCTTCCCATCCAAGATCGAGCCGTCGAGTGGAATCTTTTCGCCTGGCCGCACTCGGAGGTTATCCCCTTTTTGGATACGGTCGATATCTACGTCTTCCTCTTCGCCATCGGCGTTCAAGCGGTGAGCAGTCTTTGCCGCCAAATCGAGAAGGCTTTCGATCGCTTTTCCGGTCTGTCTACGAGCTCTCGCTTCCAGCCATTGCCCGAACAAGATCAGCACCGTGATCACCGCTCCCGCCTCGAAATAGAGAGCGACCTCGCCATGCATGCGGAAGGAGTCTGGGAAGAACTCCGGAAACAAGACAGCCGTGACGCTGTAAACGTAGGCCGCACCCACGCCCAACATGATCAGCGTGAACATGTTAAGACTTCGGTTGACGAGCGAACGCCAACCTCGCGCGAAAAACATGCCTCCCGCCCACAGAATGACCGGCGTAGCGAACGCCAACTCAAGCCAACCCTGTATCCGTTGCGAGATGACGCTCTCGAATGAGAGTCCCGGAATCATGCTGTCGAAAGCGAGCAACAGTACCGGCACCGTTAGAATTGCTGCGAGGAGGGTTTTTCGCTTCAATTCTTCGATTTCCCCATCGTCATCCTCCTCGTCCCTAATGCCTGCGACCGGCTCCAAGTCCATCCCGCACTTTGGGCATTCCCCCGGATGGTCCTGCTGGACTTCCGGGTGCATCGGGCAGGTCCAAACCTTAACAGAGTCAACTTTGTAGGCAGGATTGCGCTCCAACCTCATGCCGCACTTCGGGCAGTCGCCCGGCTTGTCGGATTCGACACCGGGACACATCGGGCAATAGTACTTCGCGTTCGCTGTAGGCGTAACAGAATCGCCCTTCGAATGGTCGTGATGACAGCAGCTGTGCTTGTTTTCCATAGGATTATGATAACAGACTGGCGGTTTGATTTTCTTACATTGTGATGGCGAATCCTTACGAAATTCGGCCTGTACCGCTCAGATCGAGTCGAGAGAGCGGCGAGCCGGACGGTCCGATTTCTTGAACTGGCTAGGCGACATTCCCGTTTCCCGCTTGAACTGAGCGGAGAAGTGGGCCGCGCTGCTGAAGTCGAGCAACTCGGATATTTCGGTAACGTTCAACTCCCCGTAGGAGAGCAATTCCTTCGCCCGTTCAATCCGCTGAAGCATCGAATAACGCTCAATCGTCACCGCTTCGACTGCCGAAAACACTTTGCTCAAATAGCTATACTCATAACCAAGAGACTCCGCTAAGTATGCAGACAACTTAAGAGGCGATGAGATATCCGCATAATGAATACGCTCCAAAATCAACGACTTGATTTTATTTATCAGACGCTTCTCCTTGGAAACCAAGATCTCGAAACCGCTTTCTTCCAGCCTTTCAGCGAACGAGCGAAATTCGGAATCGGTCAATTGCCGTTGGAGCTTCACCTCTCCCAATGATACCGCTTCGGCCTGCAATCCGAGTCTATCTACAATCGACTCAACCGTCGCGACACAACGGGGACAAACCATGTGCTTGACCGCTATGCTTTCGAACTCCGATCCCATAAAAATGCTCCTCAAAAAGTACTCGAAAGCTCAGCAAGCTGCTCCCGAAGCGCCTTGCGGGCTCGATAAATCCGCATCTCCACCGTTTTCCGGTTTGTATTCAGAACCTCGGCGCAATCGTCGTAGCTATGCTCCTCCAAAACGCAGAAGATAAAAGGAAACTTCAATGGATACGGAAGCGTCGCAATCGCTACCTCGATGGCAGATAGAGCCTCGCTGGCTAATGCAACTTGCTCCGGCGAGCGTTCCTTCGATTCAACAACATCCGCAAACTCCAAACTATCCGCCCCCGGAACCCGAGAGCTCAGCGACACATCATTGCGGCGCTTTTTACCCCGTCGCAAAAAATCACGGCACAGGTTTCCCGCAATTGAAAAGATCCAAGTCACCACCTTCGCCCTAGGGCGGAACTTGCAAGCATTTTGAAAGACTCGCACAAACGTCTCCTCCGTCAAATCCGCAGCGTCCGTCTCGTTTGGCACAAAGCGAAAACAAAAGCGAAAGATCGATTCGCGGTGACGCTCCATCAGCTCGACTAATCCCTGCTCCTCGCCCGCCTGAACACGCTCGATCGATTGCAAATCCGTATCCATCGCTCGAGTCCCATCACTCATTCCGGTTCGCTGAGAGCCTCGACAGCCAACTTCCTCAGCTTCTCCTTCTTCTCCGGAGGCAATACGCTCATCATATCATAATAATGGCGAATCGACAGTTCCTGAAGTGAGCCATGCACGACGTGCAGCTCATGGATCGCCGCATTCACCTCAGGAGAAAAATCATCCTTTTCGACCAGTAAACCACGCAACTTCGTAATCTGCGTATTGAAGTCCTCTAAAAGCTTCGCCCGATCTCGGCGATAGTCAGGCTCGAACGCATCCACTGCAGCGACCTCAGAGGGCGTCAAAGCGAGCTCTTGGTGAAGCCAATGGTGTCCATGCTCTTCGTCATGTTCCCAAGACTGCCCGTTCCGTACCATTAGACCCGTCACAAAGTAGGAGACCACCACACAAACGACCACGAGCAAAGTCGCCCAAATCGCCAACGTTCCCAATCGTCTCGTTCGTACCTTGCTCTCTTCCATAGTGCTAGTCGTCGATGTTCAGAATCTTAGCTTCTGCGAAAACGTCGAAATCCAGAGCCTCCGACGCCAATAACTTACGCTCCGAACCGTTCGCAAAAGCAGAAGTCGCCAAAACGCTAGCGGTGGTACTGATCAGCAAAGCCGCCACCATCGCAGCTGCTGCAAACCGAGTCTGTTCGAAAATCCCCAGCAACCAATCCAAGCCAAAGGTCTCTGCCGACTCAGAACGCGCCATACGCAACCGACGCAGCACATTCGACTCAAGAGCTGGCGGGCATCCCGGCAGTGGTTTCTCCCGAGCCATTCCGATCAAACGATCCAAATCCTTGTCCTTCATAATCACCGTAAACGTATTCAAATCCGAAAACCCTCAAACTAATCAGAAAAAAGATCCTCCAAAAACCAAAATACTCAGAAAGCCGAAGAAGAGAATCCCGAGTTCCCTCAAGCAAACGGCCACAACCCATTGCCAATTCATTGCCAATCTGAAGTTTTTTTGATGCAAAAAGGCTCATTTTTCAGCAATCCCAACTTTCCATAAAGTCATAAACAACAACGTTTTGTTAAGAATAGTGAAAGTCTTATGACTGTTCGAATCCCTCTCTCTCCGCCACTTTAGATGCTGCGAAGTGTCACGAGCAGAAGTGCCTTGCAGCAAGAGGAATCCAATTCGAGTGGTCCGAGTTTCAACTCGCACGTGTTCGCATCTACAGAGAACTTCGCTCTCCGATTAGCTTCTTAATTCCCTAATCGACATTGAGATAGAGCAAACGGTGAAGATTGGAACACCCGGTTAATCTCATTGAACAAACGCCTCAGATTGGCGAAGTTGGGCTCTCATGAGCGAGAAGCAGCCCAGTTTTGCTGTCTACATTGATGAATCCGGTGATGAAGGATTCGTTTTCCGCGACGATGGCTCGGGTAGCTCACGCTGGTTCGTCCTATCGGCTGCAGTCATTCGAAAGTCTAACGATCTCAAGATGGTAGAATGCCTCAAGGAAACGAGAGAGGTACTTAGGAAGAAGCCCAAGACGCCACTCCATTTCGTTGATCTGAAGCACGAGCAGAGGGTACCCTATATTAAACGTGTTGGAAAGTTGCCGATCAGAACGGTCAGCGTACTGATCCATAAACCTTCGATCAAGGAGCCCGAAAAGTTCCAGAGTCAAAAATTCCTCCTATATCGCTACGCTACCCGCCTACTTCTCGAGAGAACATCCTGGCTTTGTCGAGATCATCGGAAAAAAGACGAAGGGAACGGCTTCGCGGACATCATCTTTTCGAACAGAAGCATCATGTCTTACGAGGAAATCAAAGACTGCCTACGTGTTCTGCTGGAGCAAAGCGACCCCAACCTGGCCCAAGTGCAGATCGAAAAATCAGTAATCGATCCTACACGGATCAGATCTGTTGAACACGGCAAACTCGCTGGGTTACAAGTCGCAGATGCTGTCGCATCTGGCGTGCACTTCGCGGTGAAGCGAAACCTCTACGGGGAAAGCGAACCTAGCTATCTACAGCACCTCAAGCGGTCGGTTTATCGCCATGAAGGCAAAGCCTTTGGTTATGGCTTCAAGTTTTGGCCAGACGACTTCGAAACCGTAAAACAGAAAGCTCCCGAAGTTGAGAACTTCGAGAGCTTCTAAAATTGTAGGCCCCAGAAACCGAGGATCCCACCCATAAAGGGCTGCCACTCAAGGAGAGCGACCTCTACATCTTCTGCGCTTGCCTGGATAAGAGTCCTACATCAAAGACGGATCCTGTCAAGGCAGCTATCTCGCATCACATTTCAACGAGTATCCGAACTCTCCTGCCCCTCGGCGTACCCCATCTCCTTGTAGGCAGGCCTACGCTTTCGAAACATGCTCATCGCGACGGGCAAATTTTCATCAATGAAATCGTATACCCTAACTTCTCTTTTACCTTCACATCTTCGGTGCAAACGCCCCGCATACTGAATGAGACGCCCCTTGAAGGAAATGGGCATTGCTAGAAAAAGCGTATCCAACTCCTGGAGATCATACCCTTCACCTAAAAAAGATCCCGTTGCCAACAAGCAGATTCCAAATCCATTACTCAAACACTTCCGAATACGCTCGTTTTGCTCCTTCAGAGCCTTCGAGCTTCTTCCTCCAGTCATCAATTCAGGAACGATGTCAAGGCGCTCGGCTCGTTCGCATAGCAAGGCTTCCATTGACTCCAAATGGGAAATGCGGTCGGAGATGATAAGACACCTGCGCCCCTGCTCTAGCTGTCTCTCCACAAAGGAAGCAATCAACTCATTTCTTTGCTCATTCTGAATGAGTTTTTCCCAAACCTCATGGAGAGCAAAGTATTGGCCTAGCCCTCGTCCGAATCCTGTTTCAATAAATTGGATACGCTTCAACAAGTTCGGGTCCGAATCTTCCGACAGTCGGAATCGAACTGGGCCACATTGCTGATAGAGCAACGCTTCCAAACCATCTTTCCTCTTTGGAGTCGCAGTGAGCCCCAATACCCTGCGGCACCCACATTTCTTCAATACGCTCTCAAAACTAACCGCCGCAATGTGATGGCATTCATCGATAACGGCCAAACTGTATCTACGAAAAAATGCGACTAAGTCCTCGGCTCGCGCGAGACTCTGAATCATCACCACATCAACAACGCCACTGAGCTTCTTCTTACCCCCGCCCCATTCTCCCAACCGGTCATCCGAAATCGATGTAAACTCACTCAAACGCTCTTTCCATTGATCAGCGATCGATCGGCGGTTTACGAGAATAACGGTTGCCAGTTTCCATCGAGCGATCAAAGAGCATGCCATTACCGTCTTTCCCGAACCTGGCGGAGTGACCAGCACTCCATGCTCATTGGTTTCCATTGCGGCAACAGCGCTCTTCTGGCTTTGAGTTAGCGTACCCGTAAATCGTATACGTACTCGCTTCTCGCTTAATCTGAAATCCTCGATTTCCAATCGGGAACCCCTCGTGGCAAATAGCTCTTTTACGGCGTCGATACACCCACGCGGAATTGATATGCCGCCAGATTGCCGCTCTACACTCACAATGTAGCGAGGAATGTTGAATACCGGGAAACGCATCCTTTGCTTTTCAAAAAACTCGGGGTTGGGGAAGGTCGCTAATCGAACAATCTTAGCGACAAATTCGTCAGGTAACCCCTCCTCCGGAATCAACAGAGACTCTCTCAACTCAGCTTTCCAATCCGGTATCTTTACCGCCGCCACTCCGGACTTGCCTCCTGAAAGAGACGCATCAGCGATATCCTCCGGAGAGCATTCTTCTACTGGTGAAACTTCAACGAAACGCTCCAACGCAGTTCGAACGTGATGTTCCCAATAACAGGGCGTCTTTGCTAGAGCCGCCCATTGATCTTCAAAAACGGATAGATTCGTATCAACGAAAACAGTACAGCCATCCTTCCTTCTATCCCACTGCAGTGGCAAACCGATGAGGTTTCCAAATCCGCCCTTTGGCATAGTGTCTTGATTCGGGAAAACGCGGTCGTAAGCCCCTAAGTCGAATTTCGATAGTCGGCTGGACGCTTCACCCAGAACAACCGTTCCCAAACTTCGCGCGAGTTGGACAGGAGTCGGTTCGGCAAAGAAGAGCCATGCATGGGCGCCGTTTCCGGATCTCGAAATCTCAAGAAGGGTTCGAAACCCGAAAATTTCAGCAGACTCCGCATAAGCCACCGCACACGCTTGCCATCCTCCACCGTCAAAATCCGCCGCGAGGAAAATACAGGTATCGTCCTTTCGAATCGAATACGAGCCAATCGTATGCTTTCCCCTCAAGTGGTCTTCGATCACCCTATCATCAAGTCTAGAGAATTTGGACGAACCAAAACGCGAATAAAGCTCTGACGGCTTCAAGCGAACTCCCGTTTCGTAGACCGCTTCGCAAACAGGATAGTAGCCCTTGGTCCCTTTCGATGTATTTTCCCAAAACCTTGGAAAGATGTCCGTTCGTGCCGCAAAACGCCGCTTGAAGAGCGAAACTTTATCTTCTGGATTTACTGGAACTTGATCAACGACTGCATCCATTTGCCTCTGCGAGCCCGCACGTTCCATCGCTTGGAGCTCCGACAAGATTACCAATCGTTCGTCTCGCAGAGCTGACAAACGAGTACGCAATTCCTCAAGACGACACCCAAGCTCAGATTCCATCTCGTCAAGGGATACAAAAACAAGGCATCAGAACTCAACCGACAATTGAAAGTCGCATCTTTATAATCAGAAGCATTATTACGATTCGAGGGACATTCACGATTTGCCTATGAGAGAGGCTTTGCCAATTCATAGCCAATCTGAAGTTTTTTAGCCTCATCCTGAGGCATTTTACGGCACCTCGGACTATTCATAAAGTTATAAACTACAAACATTTGTGAAGAATAGTGAAGGTCTGCTGACGATTCGAATCCCTCTCTCTCCGCCACTTTCGAAGGCGTCCTTTAACGGGACGCCTTTCTTTGTGGATACGCCTTGAGAGACCCTCCACCCAAAGTCGCTCACAAACCCAGAAACTTAAAAGTCGCTCGGACCAAGTTACCTTATCACCCGGTAGCAATGGATTTGGCGGTGAAAGGTGTTTATCTAGGTATTACGACAAATAGTTATTGTGTGCTTCAGCTTCTAAAGATTGCTTCGAATCTATCGACACTGGACGGCGCTTCGCGTCCTCGACCTCCTATCCGATCACTTGAGTTAGCATGAAGATCAAAAAGTCCCTCATTACCTTGGCCGACCCGAATCAACGCAATTTGCCGCTGCAAACGTTACTGGACCAGGAGGGAAAGAAAAGAACCGCGCTTGAGTTGGTGATAAAAGAGGCGGTGTCAGCAGGAACCGAGGAAGTCGGCCTGGTGATCTGTCCCGGAACCCAGGACGTGTACAGCAAAGCGGCAGGAGTTTACGCTGACCGTATCCATTTTATCGTACAAGAGCTACCTACTGGCTACGCCCAAGCAATTTTATCCGCAAAGGCATTTATCGGGAACGAACCTTTTCTACATTTGGTGGGAGACCACCTTTGCGTCTCGCAAAACGAAATCGGATGTGCACTCCAAATAGTAAACGTAGCCGAAGCCAAAGGAGTATCCGTAGCGGGAGTACAAGCAACAAGAGAAAGCCAACTGAGCTCGTTCGGAGCTATAGGTGGACGATTATCAGGACGAACGACCGGACTCTACGAAGTTGAGAGAGTTCTCGAAAAGCCCAGTCCGACGGAAGCCGAACTTAAGATTCTCGTACCAGGCCTGAGAGCAGGATTCTATCTATGTTTCTTTGGCATTCACGCGCTCCAGCCCAGCATCTTTTCAGTCCTTGAGGAAACGACCCGATTAGAGGGTCCTCAGGAGAGGAGCCTATCAACCGCTTTGGATCAACTCTGTAAACACGAAAAGCTACTCGCTCTGGAGGTAGATGGCAGCCGTTATGACGTCGGCGCTGACTACGGACTCCTCTTCGCGCAACTCGCGCTCTCTTTTGCGGGTAAAGACCGAGATCGCGTCCTTTCCAGCCTCGTCGAAATGCTCGCTCAAAAATAGAACACCTCTCAGCAAATGAGCGAAGAATTACATTTGTTATCTGTTATCACCAGCGAAGTCGCTGCAGAGCGCAATCGATCCCTGTCCGAGTTGTGCTCGTCTCTCTCAATTGAAGAGCTACTTGCCCAGGCGGACGAGCTGGAACAGTTTCGAAACTCCGAGGATAGCCTCTACCTGAAGGTTCGCTCTCTGTTTTTCCTGCAAGCGATACACCGTTACCACCTTCCCGCCCGAAAGGGATTCAAAAATCGAGCACGCTTGTCGTATGTAGCCCACGAATACATGCTCGAGCGGCGATTCGAAGAAGCGATCCGCGTTTTGCTAGCAGAAATGAAAAGAGGGGGAGCTAACGATTCCCTCTCAAGTTCGCTTGCTCACGCATACCACGCCCTCGCTTTCCAAACCCTAGCAGATCAGGTTCGGCAAACAGTCCGTTCAACTGCAGGGAATCAGTGGATTTTTCGCATGGGGCACAGTCTCGACCATCCACTTGTGCTTCACAAAGAGCTGTTCATAAAGGCTGGTCCGAACCAAGTGTATCCCATTTTGAAGGAGCAGACTGCGGTGCGTATGGATCTCACCCACTGCGCTTGGAGTGATATTTTTTTCTTGGGGATGGATTTTCCAGAGGGAGCTCGCGTCCTGAACGTATCAGTCGATCTCGGAGTACACGGACGGGATGAAGAAACCAAACCTCCCATTGAGGCATATTTTCGCGTCATCGAGGAACCCATCCTTCGACTATGTAGCGTGGACCTAGGAGTGAACACCGAGATTTCATCAGTTGATGAAGTATTCGATTTCGCGAGGGACCATCTAGGTCTTCTGAAAGCTGCAGTTATCGCTTCTGGAATCGTTCCGCCTGGCTTAGAAGGATCCGGCCAAAGTATCGCAAGCGTTTTCGAGAACGTTGTTGGAGTTGGAAAGGGCATAGAAATCGTCAGTAATGTTAACAAAATCCCCAAGGGATCACGTCTGGCCGTTTCGACGAATCTTCTCGGAGCGCTCATTGCGGTTTGCATGAGGGCCAGCGGACAAACGAGCTCACTCACAGGTCCTTTAAGTGAAGGCGAAAGACGTATCGTAGCAGCCCGCGCAATTCTCGGCGAATGGATCGGAGGCTCAGGTGGTGGCTGGCAAGATTCAGGCGGTATATGGCCAGGCATAAAGCTCATTGAAGGGGAAGAATCCAAAGTTGGAGACTCAGAGTACGGAACCAGTCGCGGTTGTCTCCTACCCCGCCACACAATCTTGGGAGATGACATAATAGACAAAAAGGCTAGAGCCAAACTTCAGGAAAGCCTCGTCCTCGTACATGGTGGAATGGCTCAAAACGTAGGCCCGATTCTGGAAATGGTGACGGAAAAGTACCTCGTACGAGGTACTAAAGAGTGGAACGCTCGGCTCAAGGCATTAGACACAATCGATCTAATCGTCGAGAATCTCAAGGCCGGTCGAGTTAAGGAGCTCGGCGAGCTCCTCACTGAAAACTTTTTCGGACCGCTCCATGAGATCATACCATGGGTTAGCAATATCTACACAGAAACACTCATCGCTGACGTACGCCGCGAATTCGGCGATGACTTCTGGGGTTTCTGGATGCTCGGTGGAATGTCCGGGGGTGGAATGGGCTTCATATTTGCGCCCGAAAAGAAAAGCGCAGGACAACAGTTTCTTTCAGAGACTATGCTCGTGCGAAAACGACAGTACGAATCCGCCCTCCCCTTCGCAATGGATCCTGTCGTTTACGATTTCCGAATTAATGAAAACGGATCAACTGCGGAGCATTTGACGGGCTCAAAGTCCTTCCTCCCTGAGGAATACTACCACTTAACGATTCCCAAGGCTCTAAGAACCGAACCTAAGTACCTGAACCACAGGCAGCGAAGTGACCTTCAACAGTACTCGGCAGCCGTCCAGGCTCGCTCCGGCGACCCATTTAGAGCCTCCGAGCTCATCTCACGTCTCCTCCCAGAGGTCAGAGACGTTGCCGAGGAAACCGAATCTCTCGAAAACCTGCTGCAGCGAAATGGATTCGACGCCGAGCAGCACGAGCAAATACGCGCGGATGTGCGAGCTGGGCGCATAGGCATGGCGATGAACCGGCTCTCGACCACAAGTACCATCGAGGACGTGCCCGCCGAAGATCTATTTGATGCGACTACCGTGGATAACCGAGAATTTGAAGAAATCGGTATCGACGCATTGAGGAAAGGAGAAGTCTGCACCCTAACTTTCGCGGCGGGTGTTGGCAGTCGCTGGACCCAAGGAGCTGGAGTCGTTAAATCTCTGCATCCTTTTTATCAGATGGGAGGCCGGCACCGAAACTTCATCGATATCCACCTCGCCAAATCGCGAGCAGCCAAAGCCAAGTTCGGCAGCCCTGTGCCACACATTTTCACCTCGAGCTACCTAACACACGCTCCAATAGATTCGTACCTAAAGCGTGAATACAGTAAAACGTACGGACAAGAGGCTTTTCTGTCACCCGGTAAATCGATTGGCCTCCGCCTCGTACCCACCGAGCGAGACCTCCGATTTGCTTGGGAAGAAATCGCCCAGCAGCGACTGGACGATCAAAAACAAAAAATGTTGGAAAGCCTCCGAGCAGCCCTATTGGAGTGGGCCCGGTCCACCGGTGAAGCTTCCGACTATACCGACAACCTTCCCTCCCAATGTCTTCACCCAGTGGGACACTGGTACGAAGTGCCCAATCTCATAAAGAACGGCACACTCGCTTCGCTTCTCGAGAAGTACCCTAATCTCAATTACATATTGGCCCACAATATAGACACCCTTGGAGCCTCCCTTGATCCAGTATTGCTAGGTTGGCACATAAAGTCGGAGGCTACTTTATCGTTTGAGGTCATGTCCAAACGCCTCGACGACCGCGGTGGAGGTTTAGCAAAAATCAACGGGCGCAACCGCTTGGTAGAAGGGCTGGCTCTTCCTAGAGAGAGCGACGAATTCAAGCTAACGTTCTACAATACTAACACCAGCTGGATCAACGTGAACGAGCTCCTACAGTTCTTCGGGCTGTCTCGCACCTCAATTCACGATAGCGCCTGCGTCGAAACGGCGATACGTGACGTCGCTTCGAGGATGCCTACCTACGTGACTCTCAAAGAAGTTAAAAAGCGCTGGGGCGAAGGCCAAGAAGACATCTTTCCAATCAGCCAATTCGAGAAACTCTGGGGTGACATGACAAGCCTCCCCGAGCTTTTGTCAAACTTCGCAATTGTCCCGCGTCAACGCGGCCAACAATTGAAAGACCAAGCCCAACTTGATAGCTGGGTACATGACAAGTCAGCTAGTTATGTAAACAGCCTCTGCTCTTGGCAGTGAAGAACGGGCGATGTCGACGCCTTGATGGTTAGCTCGCACACGCGAGCCACACGGGTTGGAAATTCGCATGATACGTATCTCCTCGCCGTTCTGCAGATGGTAAGAACAAGGTTTCAGCACAGCGCATGTGTTCATCGGAAAAGAACGAATCCAAATTATACTCACATCGCCCCCAAAAAAGATTCCCAATGGGGATGTCCAATCGGGACTCCATAGTCCTCGGAGGCGGCGATGCGAGCCGCCCTTAATCATGGAACGATTGTCGGCAATTGAGTGTTCGGTGAGAAAAATTATTCGTATCCCGTTTTACTTTAAACAACTCTACTCACTCGCTATCACTCGATAGCATACAGCGGTATCGACCGGCATCGGGTCTATCAGAGTAGTCGAGGTTGCCTCCATGACCGTCTGCGCGTCTACGACCTTCTCCCACGCACCATCCAAGCTATGGATTTTCCAGAGAGAGAATGTCGCATCTAGGCGATTTTCGACCTCTACAACCGCTAGCTTCTGCTCAATCGAGAATCCGAGGATCTTAACCAATTGTTCCGGAGCTAGAACCCGCAGATTGAATGCATGCCTCGTTGTACGAACCCCATCGCTCACCGACACTATGAGCTCCACCGTTCCGGTCATACCCGGACTCGGTGTTATGTCTAAGGTACGCTGGGAGCCACTACCTTTCAGCTTGATACCATACTGAGAGACAATCAACGCGTTCGAAGAACTTACCGACACTTCGAGGGAATTGGCAGCAGTCTCACGGTCTGAAATTGAAAAAGCTAGTGCTTCGATATTTCCCTCTTCATCTATGGTATAGATTTCTTCGAGGCCGCTGATAACGGGTGCCGAGTTCTTGGAAATATTCACGCTCAGCACGCCATTAGTACTGTTCACTCCATCACTCACCTTGAGCCGTATTGTGGTAGACCCTGATACACCAGCCTGCGTAGCGAAGCTCACTGTGCGGTTCGAACCACTTCCGCCGATCGAAATACTCTCAGAGGCAATTAGACTCTCATCCATCGAAGTTCCGATTACAGTTAACAGGTCTTCAGGATATTCCGCATCCGAAATGGTGAACTCAATAGGTCCCACCTGCTGCGAGTCTTGGACATTAGCTGCCTGAAGCATACCTACGGTAGGAGCAAGGTTACGCTTCACTTCTACTTTGAATGTCTGCTGAGCAAAATCCACCCCATCGCTGACCAACAGCGTGATCGTTGAGGTACCTGTAGATGAACCCAACGATGCAAATGACACCGTACCACTACCTTCACCCACCTCAACGAAAATACCGCTTAACGGCACTACGGACAAGTTCGAAGAAATCGCCTCGAACACTAATTCATCGGAGCCGGACTCAGCATCAGCAAACTGAAAATCTAAAACCGTTGAGGTGGTCCCCTTTACAACCGAGACGTCTTCAATCTCGCTTAACGTGGGTGCTGTGTTGGGCATCGTACCCGAAGAGACATTGGTGTATCCAGAATAACCGAATGAGTTGAAAGCCCGCACTCGATACTCGTACACATGACCCGGAACGACGGAATCGTCGACAAAGCTCTCTGCACCCGATTCTACGGTCGCCAATAGCCCAAAGTTCTCACCCTGTAAGCAACGTTCTATCTCGAAACCTTCCTCGTTGTTAGAGTTATCTTGCCAGGTCAGCGAAAGTTGTCCCGCTTGCAAACTAGCTACTCCCACAAAACAGAATATGATGGACACCACTCCCTTCCAAAACAAAGGGATAAAGTTAAGGGCGAGGCATCGGCCGTAGTGCTTAGCGTTGTGTGGGTTCAGCATGATGCCCCCAACTTCGCCCGCAGGGAGTTGCCCTGAAGACTCCCAGCCCAAATTGAGGAACCATCTGCGCACTTGAGCAAAAGCTACGCAAGCCCATTAGGGTCCATCCGCGCCCGCTACCTGCGGACTTACTTCACGTTAGAATTGGGACACTAAAATCGAATGGAGACTACACCTCTTTTGCGATGCGACGGCAAATCCCCGTGGTCACAGCAGAATAAAGACGCTCAAAATTGGCCCACAACCGACTGAGGTGGACCCGTTTGGTGGGACAGGGTCAGCTGAGTTTTAGTTGGTTTCTTTGTATTGGTTTGGTTGTAGGTTTCATCCCATCCCCATGCGCCCCCTAGGGGGCGGCGCCGATCAGGCGGCCATTTTCCCCTTTTTCTCGGATCTATAAACTTCGGCGGGCGTTTCGCCGTCAAGCGAGGAGTGCCGACGGCGGTTGTTGTAGAACTCGAAGTAGGCTTTCAGGCCCCGCTTTAGTTGGGCCATGTCTTCGTAGCCCTTGAGGTAGACGTCCTCGTACTTCACGCTTCGCCAGAGCCGTTCGACGAAGACGTTGTCCAGGGCGCGTCCACGGCCGTCCATGCTCACCTTGATCTCGCGATCGGTCAGCTCCTTCACGTAGTCCGGCGAGGTGAACTGGCTGCCTTGGTCGGTATTGAAGATCTCGGGACGGCCCGAGAGCAAGGCCTCCTGCAGCACCGACTTGCACCAGGCGCCGTCCATCGTGCAGGAGAGGCTCCAGCTGATCACGTAGCGGCTTTTCCAGTCCATCACCGCGCAGAGGTAGACGTGCCCGCCCCCGAGCGGGATGTAGGTGATGTCGGTGGACCAGACCTGGTCGACGCGCTCGACGGCCATGTTTCGCAGCAGGTAGGGGTAGACCTTGTGCCCGGGATGCGGCTTGCTGGTCGAGGGCTTCGGGCAGATCGCCTCGATGCCCATCTCCCTCGTCAGCCGCCGCACGCGCTTGCGGCCGATCTGCTCGCCCTGGCCGCGCAGCTCGAGGGTTATCTGCCGCGAGCCGAAGAACGGGCATTCGGTGTAGATGCGGTCGATCTTCGCCTTTAGCCGCTCGCTCTCCCGGCTCCGGGCGCTGGGCATCGCCTTGGCGCGGCGGTAGTGCCCGGAGCGCGACACGCCCAGAAGCTCGCACTGCCGCTTCACGCTGGGGTAGCCCTTCTTCGCCTCAATCGTCATACTCAGGCGGCAGCTCGATCCCAAGCTTGCGGCAGCTTTTTTTTAAGAACTCGTCGTCCATGCTCAGCTCGCCGATCTTCTTGTAGAGTTTCTCCTGCTTGCGTTCGCTGCGATCGGCCTGCTCGGCCGCCCGCTTGCCCTTCTCGAAGGCCGCCGAGTCGTTGGCGATCATCTCACCCTTCCATTGGCTCACCTGGTTGGGGTGCACCTCGTAGAGCTGGGCGATCTCGTTGACCCTCTTCTCCCCCTTCATCGCCTTCAAGGCAATCTTGGCTTTGGCTTCCGCTGTGAACGTTCTTCTCTTTCGTTTCATTTGTGGCTTCGTTGCTTATCAGTCCAACTAAGCCCCGCGTCCACTTTTTGGGAGCCACTTCAATTTTGCACGGACTTCCAGGCGGCACCAGGACCTTAGCGATTGTATCCTGTCGTCGGAAAGCCTAGGCGAAGCGATCCAGCAGTCCGAAGCGGCTGAAAGAGATTTCCTCCTTTCGAAAAGACTCGATACAGCCCACTAGGTTAAACGAAAAGATTTTTGCCACTTACTGAAAGAGACAGAAGCAATTGCAAGGCCATGAGTACCGCGGTGACCATATTCGATAAAGACTTAGAGTACCCTCGCTTAGCCACGGATCGAGCCTGGTGGTGACAGTTCAGCGAAAGGCTGAGTGCCCATGCATAGTGTTTTCTCGCGCTTGGCGCAGGAATCCACGTTCCTCATTGCAATAGAACCTCTTAAATGGCCAAGATTACGGATCCTTGGCGCAGAGCAGCAGAACCCTTTCGATCGATCTCGTCCAAAAAGTTCAAGTTTCACCCTCAATCACCGAAAAAACAAGAAAGACAACTCACTTCACTTTAGGTAAGTCTCTCGCTAAATATGACCCTCAAACTTCCGCTCTCGTCGCTTTCAAGGGTTCCGGAGACCAAAATACCTAAAACGAAGCTTCATAAACACTGCGCAACCTTACTTGAAATCACTGGGTCTCCTGCACACCAACGATTAAGACGAAACAGAATTCACAATTGCCTAACGATTTGAGAAACCCGGGAAAACTTGACCCATCAATATTGCTTGATCCAACAACAAACAGTTCAGATGACTCTTAACGAGCCTTCCTCGCAATCCAGTACTCCTGCAGTATGCGAGGCGATAACCCAATCCGGCAATCAGAAGGCTTGGATCGCTGCGATCTGTTCGTTGGATGAATCTTCCCGCTTCTTATGCTCAGATTGGACGCAAATACTGCACAAGGCTTACGGCTTTGAACCAGAACTCGTAATCCTTTTGGCGGGAGAACGCGTGGAGGCCGTTCTACCTTTCGTGGAAGTGAATTCCATCCTCACCGGGAAACGAGCTGTGTCCCTACCTTTTATCGACATCTGCCGCCCTTCCGCGAGAGATTCAAATCACATCCCTCTACTACACGCCGCACTACGAGCCGAGGGCAAGAAGCGTGGGTGGAATTACTTGGAGCTTAGAGGTGAAATCCCCGAGAACGAGAGCCCACAATCATCCCTTAGCTTCTTTAACCACATTGTAGACTTGCGTCCCTGCCCCGACAACATCTTCGCGGATCTGGCTCCCTCAAATAGACGTGCTATCAGGAAAGCCCAAAAGGAGGGCATACGAATCGAGTTTTCTCATTCATTAGGCTCATTGAGGGGATTCTACCGTCTCCAGTGCATAACTCGCAAGCGACACGGCCTTCCCTCACAGCCGTTCAAGTTTTTTAAATGCCTGCACAAAGTGTTAATCGAAACTAGGCGCGGTGTCATCGTTTCCGCCTTCACGAACGATAACCGACTTGCGGCTAGCGCCATCTACCTAGAGCAAGGTTCGACAGTGCACTACAAATACGGAGCCTCCGACAAAAACTTCCAAAATTCCAGGTGTAACAACCTCGTCATGTGGAGCGCGATGGAGCACTACTCCAAGCGAGGATTTCACCAGATGGACTTAGGTCGTAACTCGACGACAAATGCCGGACTTCGCCGCTACAAACTATCTTGGGGCTCCAGCGAACAAGAGGTACACTACCAAAGGTACGACTTAAAGAAAAACGCAACCGTACCGATGAGTGACGACGTTTTCGGTTGGCACAACTCCGTTTTCAAACGATTGCCTATTCCCATTCTGAGGTTGGCAGGACGCCTGCTGTACCGCCACATAGCTTAGATTCAGCCTTCGGCTTGAAAAAAAACGAAGCACACACGCAAACTTTCACTTCCTTCCCGACACAATTTAGTCCAAACGAACAACCATAGCACAACTCTTTTCCGATGAACAATCTAGCTCCAAACAACCAGTCATCTGGGCTAAAGCTCTCTCCCGGCGACATTATTTACACCCTGTTCCGCCATTCCAAGAAGATCTTGTTTTTCTTCGTATTGGGCTTGGGTGTCGGAGCGGCTATCTACAAAGAATGGCCCAAGATGTACGAATCGCGGGCTACGATCATGATCAAGTTCATAACCGAGGACCGGACTATGAACGCAGAGCAGAACACTCAGGTGGTCAACACAGGTGGACGGGGTTCTGGCCACATTATTGCAGCTGAGCGGACCATATTAAGCAGCCTAGACCTAGCTAAAACAGTCGCCGAAAGAGTCGGCCCCGATAGGCTCGTAACTAAAATCGACGCAGAAAAGACCGTTCAAAACGCAGCTGGAGCAATCCTTGGCGGACTTACAGTAGAGAACCCTGGTTCAACCAGCATGCTAGAGATAAAGTTCCAGCATGAATCTCCTGCCGTCGCCGCTAACACTCTCGAAACTCTCATAAGCAGTTACTTGGACCGCCATCACGAAATCCATCGAAAATCTCCAGAATTCGACGGATTCCTAACACGTGAAACGGATCAAATGAGGACAAGGCTGCAGCAAACAGAAAAAGAGCTTCAACTCGCGAAAAGCACTGTCGGAGTCATAGATATAGATGCCGCTAAGATGCGTCTCGCAGACGACATGGATCAAGTTCGAGACCAAATCTTGGCGGGAAAGACAGAGCTCGCAGAGCTTAGTATCTACCTAGACCGAGAAAAGGAAATCAATGAAGCATCCCAACCAAAGGCTGCAACGAATGACTCCACTACGCCAATTACGAGCCGAGACAAAGCCCGAGAAATAGCGGCAGCGATGGACAAGTACGCTGCGGTACAACAGAAAGTGGATCTTCTCAAGAAACGTGAGCAAACTCTTTCGCTGCAGTACACGGACGAGAACAGCCTGCTGAAGAGCACCCGCAGCCAAATTACCAAGTCTGAGACCGAATTGAACGACCTTCGCTTACAGTACCCGCAGTTCGAAGCCATTGCTTTCAATGAGTTAAATGAGGACGCGGGGTCACCTCCGGTCTTAAACAGCCAAGAATACGAGCTGCGATCAGTAGCCCTGAAGGCACGACTCAGGACGCTGGAGTCAATACTCGACGAAATGCGTGCGGAAGCAAAGAAATTGGATATAGCTGAAATCAGCGTAAATGAGCTTCAGCGGCGTAAAGAGCTTCAAGAAGCAAATTACCGCGGCCTTTTGGCCAGCATGGAGCAGGTTCGAGTGCAGGACGAACTGATGGATGGTAGGGTGAACAATATAACGATTCTCCAATCTCCCACTCCGGCTTACCCTGCTATAAATCAAAAAATCCAGATCGCCGGTGGCGTGGGCGGAGGTATAGCAGTCCTAGGCTTACTATGGGCCTTTCTAACCGATCTGGTTTTTGACAGGTCGATCAAACGACCTACCGAAATACAAAGAAACTTGGGAATTCCTCTTTTTATGAGTCTTCCAGACATGAAGAGCAAACGCTTTCGGAAATTAGGGCGGAGCCCGAACCGACGACAGCTCCAACAAGCCGGCCGAGCAAAGCAGCTGAAATCGTCAAAAAAAGAGCAGTACGAACCGACAACTACGACGCTCAAGGCGGCGGCCATTTCAAAACCAGACGAATATAACCAAGGAAAGGGGCCAGAGGTCCATACCATCGCACCCTGGGAAGAAGAGCATGCCCTATCCGGGCATTTCGACGCCTTGCGTGACAAGGTAATAACCTATTTCGAAAGCAAAAATCTGACACATAAACCAAAGCTAATCGCAATGACTGGTTTGGGAGAGTCTTCTGGAGTTACCACCATTGCATCTGGACTCGCGGGAAGCCTTTCCAAAATCGGTGAAGGCAGCGTCTTATTGGTAGACATGACACTGGGGAGTGAGACGGCACAACAATTTTACAATGGGAAGAATATTCTGAATTTAGACGATGTACTCGACTCCGCTGATGATGCGAAAATCGAAAATAATCTCTATGTCGTCGCGGAAGGTTCAAACGGCGTCAAGTTACCGCGCATTATGCCGCAGCGTTTCAACAAAATTATGCCGAAGCTGAGAGCGAGTGACTTCGATTACATCGTATTCGACATGCCACCAGTCAGCCCTATCAGCTCTACCCCACGCTTAGCTTCCTTCATGGATGTGGTTTTAATGGTAATGGAGTCAGAAGAAACGAACCGCGATGTAGCAAATCAAGCCCTAGAGCTTTTGTCAGAATCCCGAGCGCACCTTGGCGGTATTCTTAACAAGACAAAGTCTCACGTCCCCAAAAAACTTGAGCAAGACCTACTGAGCCAATCATAATTTGATTCAGATAATTCGCTCAATTTTTCGGGTACTTAAGTGAAAGACGACTCTGATAAAAATAGAACAAGGAAAACCAAGAAAGTGCTAGCAATCGCCTCCGGCGGAGGTCACTGGGTTCAATTGCTAAGACTACGACCAGCATTTGAGGGATGTAAGGTCATCTACGCGACGACAAAAGAGAACTACGCTTGCGATCTAGAAGCAGGAGCAGAGTTCTACGTCGTGCCAGATTGCAACCGTTGGGAGAAATGGAAGCTCGTCAAAGGCTCTCTATCTATTTTAAAGCTCATTATCACACAAAAACCAGACATAGTGGTTTCTACCGGAGCTGCACCCGGTTTCCTTGCGATTCGCTTCGCAAAACTCTTTGGAAAAAAAACAATATGGTTAGATAGTATTGCAAACGCCGAAGAGCTATCCCTATCAGGCCAGAAAGCGAAAAATTCCTGCGACATGTGGATGACGCAATGGGAGCACCTAGCCAAGGTGGACGGGCCTATATATCGCGGTAATATCCTTGGAGACTGATGATATAAAAGCAGATGCCTGACTCCAATAAACAAAAGATTTTCGTAACCGTCGGAACCGATCTCCCTTTCGATCGGCTCGTTAAGGCTGTCGATCACTGGGCAGAACAACACCCTCAATACGATGTGCTAGCTCAAATCGGAGATAGCCTCTTCGTTCCCTCCAACATGCTCTTTCAGAAATTCGTGGAGCCAGACGAATACAAACGAATCTTCTCTCAATCCGCCCTGATTGTCTCCCACGCGGGCATGGGGACTATCTTGACCTCTCTTCAGTTTCAGAAGCCTCTTCTTGTAGTACCGCGTAAAGCGTCGCTAGGGGAACACCGCAACGAGCACCAACTCGCTACCGCTAAACATCTGAAATCTCTCAATAAAGTTGAGGTAGCCGAGGACGAGCACGAATTGATAAAAAAACTCAGCACCTTTAGTGAGCTCAAGATTAAAGACCCGATCGGACCGTTCGCGTGTAAACGACTCACCGATTCGATCTCAAAATTCATCCGAGAGAGATAGAGTTTAGGATGGATAATTTACCTCCCAATAAATCAAAATTGAAGAGACTGGTTGATGCGCTGCTTTCGATTCTTGATCCACGAAATTACCTCCATGCATTCCGACTCATACACTTCTACGGCTATAGTCACGTACAACCCAAAAGAAAGATTGAGAGCGGTCCTGGAACGCTTCTTTCGCCGAATGTATCCCTGAGGAATGGGTCTAATATAAAGATAGGCAAAGATTGCCATATCGGCGAGCGTGTCTGCCTCTGGGCCGGAGACAGCCACGGGAAGATCATAATCGGAAACAACGTTTCAATCGCTCCGGGTAGCTTTATCACCGCCTCGGATTACCAATTCAGGAAAGGCATAAAGTTTAGAGAACAACCCAAGAAGGACATGGATGTCATCCTCGGCGACGACATCTGGATAGGAACCGGGGTTACTATAACAGCCGGCGTTGAAATTGGAACCGGCTGTATCGTCGCGGCGGGTGCCGTCGTGACCAGGTCTCTACCCCAAAACAGTATAGCTGGAGGCGTACCCGCTCGCGTGATAAAAGAACGAGTCTGACTAAATAAAATGGACGTATCCATCATCATCATCACCTACAACTCCGAAAAGGAGATCGAAGACTGCCTGCAAAGCGTTTACAATCAACAAGGTCTTGTCGCACAGCAGGTTGTCGTTCTCGACAACCTTTCCCGCGATCTGACAGTCAAAATAGTCAAGGAGAAATTCCCGCAGGTGAAGCTTATCGAGCCTGGCGAGAATCTCGGCTTTGCCAAAGGAGTGAATCGAGCGATAGAATCCGTCTCAACAAAATACGTGCTACTTCTCAATCCTGACACCCGTATCATTGAGAGGGCCATCGACAAAATTGTAGAGTTCGCCGAGGAAAACCCCGGCCACGGACTCTATGGAGGGCGCACGCTCCAGCCCGACATGAGCCTAGAGCCTTCTTCGTGCTGGGGATTGCCCTCGCTGTGGAGCCACTTCACCTTCGCAACCGGCCTCAGCACACTGTTCAAAAGAAGTCGCGTCTTCGACCCCGAGTCGCTCGGAAAGTGGCAGCGAGACACCGTGCGCGAAGTGGGAATCATCACAGGCTGCTTTCTACTATCAACGAAGGAGCATTGGGACAGTATTAAGGGATTCGACGAAAGGTATTTCATGTACGGCGAGGACGCAGATCTCGCAATGAGAACCAGAGCTCTCGGGATGCGCCCCATCATTTGCCCTGATGCGCAGCTGATCCATGAGGTTGGGAAATCGTCGAAGACACCCACTCACAAGATGATGCTGTTGTACAAGGGCAAGGCTTGCTTGGCCCTAACACACTGGAGTGGACTGAAGCAAAAACTCGCGCTGTTTTTCCTACTCGCTGGCGTAACGCTCCGAGCCATACCGTCATTGCTGTCAGGTAATGGTGGCGAAGAAGCAGAAGGTTACGTCGCCCTACTGAAAAAGAGGCGAGAATGGCTTGCCGGATACCCGAATAGCTAGAGCAACACTCAAATAAGCAGTCACAAAATGCCCAGCCTTCCACTCCTTGAACAGGCAAAGTTACTCAGCCGATCTTCTAGCAATTACGGCAACCCAGCAAATGAGCGCCCCAGTGCAAACAGCGGCGACCAAGCTCTACCCTTCGCCAGCCCGTCACCCAGTGCCTGTTGTACTAAACCCCGGGCAGAAAAGCCTGAGGCCCGATGATCAGCGTAGTCATTCCAAGCTACCGGAGAAAAGAGAGCATGCTCGCTCTGCTTCGTGACGTCATGCGTCAACAAGGTGTAAACTTCGAGGTCATCGTTGTCGACGACGTCTCCGATGACGGCTCCGTCGACGCTATAAAAAACGAGTTCCCAGAGGTCAAATTACTCGTAAATACGCACAACTCTGGTCCCGCGGTAACGAGAAATCGAGGTGTTCGAGCCGCGAAATACGAAATTATTGTCGGTTTCGATAGCGATGTCACAGTTCCAGATCCCAACTGCCTCGCCAAGACTTGTCGTGCTCTGAACAACCAGCCGCAAACCACTGCAATCGCCTTCCGTCTCTTGCAGCCAGATGGTATGACCGACGACTACGCGAGATGGTGGCACCCGAAAGACTACCGAACCTTTTCGAAAAAACCCTTCGAAACAGACTACTTTAGTGGAACAGGCTACGCTTTCCGTAAGTCCGCTATGCTCGAGGCCGGAGCATTCCCAGAATACCTCTACATGCACTACGAAGAAGTGATTTTGGCATTGAGAACCATAGACCGCGGAGGTCGGATTATGTACGAGCCATCGCTCACGGTCATCCACCACGAGGGACAAGTTTCACGCCGGAGCGAAATTAAATCGTTCTATAAACACAGGAACCAACTGCTTCTCGCCTACCTCCACTACCCATTTTTTATCGCTATAGGATATATTTTACCACGATCCTTTTACACTTTCGCCAAGGCGTTAAAAGGTGGCTACCTAAGGTCGTATTTCCGCTCAATTGCCTCTGTCAGTAAAGTAGTGAGAGAAAACCACCTTTCTAGAAGACCCGTGAGTAAAAAAACGCTTCAAAAGTTGAAAGTAATAAGACACTAGACCGAATTTAATGCGCCGAACTAAGGAAATCATCCCGACCGTCGATGCCACTACGGGAACATGAATAACTGCAAAGAAAACTTCAGACCGTGTGCATTCGCGAGGAATTATCCATTTCTCGCTACAGTCCTTTTTCTGCTAGCCTCGGCACATTGCTTCGGCGCTAAATCAATTAAAAGAGGATCGGTCACTTGGACTTTCGATCGCGACTACCCGGCTGGACAGTTCGCCAACGGCGATTGGTATGTGGTCAGCACTACCGGAATAACGATCACCTCGATTTCTCCTTCTTGGGACGGCCAAAAGAACGGAGCTCAGATAAATCCGTTGATGAACAAGAGTCTCCAAGGACTCGACAAACGCATATCAACCTCAGGCATTAACTACGACGGCAACCTCAACGTAGCAGATGACCTGCCTATTTCGCTGTATGCAAATCAGACCCTAGTGTCCGTAGTTGGTAAGGACAACGCTTCACGCAGCCCGTGGATGGAAGAAGCTCAAGTACTAACGGTGCTTCCGACTGAACCTCCAGCTAACAGCTTCCGTCCTCCATACGCGGGTACTGACAAAACTATCCGCGGAACGACTGATGATATAGATTGGAACTGGGTTCTGGACCTGCCTCACCCTCCAAACGCACGCTCCCCAAATCGAGCGATCGGTAACATACAAATCGATTGGTGGGAGCAATGGCAGTCAAGCGACTTGAAAACAGCGAATACCGAGCATACCTACGGCCGGGCGATCGCCTACGAAGCGGCCACCGCAGTGCTCTGGCTACACCTGTCCAACTCCCGCTCTAAAAAAGAGGAAGTCATGATCGACCTAATTCAAAGGGGTATCGACAATTTCGGTCTCGTAAAGTCAGATCGCCACGGATGGTGGCCAAATGGAGGTCACAACCTCGGACGAAAACTGCCATTTCTCATCGCCGCCAAAGCTCTCAACGATTCAGAGATGATGACCTACTCCACCAGTGAAAAAGGAGGCCGAAGAGCGTGGCACGAAGACGAACAGCACTTCTACGTTTCTTCTGAACAAATTGACAAGCAACCAGCGTTGAACACTAACGGCACTCGCCCTTATTCTGATAGAACCCCATATTTGGCAGAACATCTCGGGATGGCTGATTGGACCAGCAATGGCTACAACGAACGACACCGGGCTACACCGAAATGGACAGGCTGGTCTGGTTCAGGCTACCGCTTTGCGAACGGAGGACCGAATGTCGGACAGGTCGCAGCAGCCATGCTTTCCGGACTTGAGAGTGCCTGGGATGCACCCGCGTTCTTCGACTATATTCGAGAGCGCTACTGGCCTGCAGAAGAGGATGCCAGACAAAATGCGTTCAACCAAATCTACCTCTTTCACGCTGAAATGTTTGAGAGAGCTGTGGATGGAGATTATTCTTGGACTCTTCCATCAATAGAGCTCGAAACTCCCAAGTTTGACCGCCAACCAGGCCTCTACTTAAGTGAACAGAATGTCACTATATCAAGCTCAGATGGCTTGAAAATATATTATACACTCGATGGGTCTACGCCCAGTCAGAATTCATTTCTGTACAGTCAACCACTACATCTTCAGAATTCGACTCTAGTTAAAGCCGTAGCAGTGAGAGATGATGGAAAGACCTCTTCGGTAGCTTCACTGGATATGGTTATAAATGATTTTGTTTCCAGTAGCTTGTGGCAAAATGTACCTCTATCGGAATTGGCTGGCATTTCAGAATTCAGTTTTACAGCAGTCCCTCCTAATTCTGACATCGATACGGTTATGGGATTTTCCCAAAATCCTGTCGTAAACTATTCAGAGATGGCTTGCCTTATTCGCTTCAACAGCGATGGCTTTATTGACGCAAGAAACGGAAGCAAATACCAAGCAGAGGGAGCGATCCCTTATACAGCAAATACCGAGTACACCTTTCTGATCAAAATCGACACCACAAATAAAACGTATAGTGTCTATGCAAGGACCAATCCCTACGATTCGGCAATAGTAGCAAAAGACTATCAATTCAGGACAGAAAGTCTCAACACGGATCAAATCAACTACTTCGCCACAAAATCTCTTTACGACGATCCCGTACGAATTGCAGGCATCCAAGGGACGGATTTCGAAAACGAGGTCCTCTACCCTAGCCCACAATTAACATTTTCACACCCAAGCGGAAGTTACGAATCGATGACATTAGACTTATCGATAACGTCAGATCAGGACGACTCTGAGATTTTCTACACCGTCGATGGGACTGCACCTACACCTGGCAATGCTTCGACGTCGTTATACACAAAGCCCCTTAGCCTGAGTCAAAGCATGACGGTAAAGGCAATCGGAGTCTCGACCCAAAACACGCTGTCGCAACTCACCAGCGTCGACATAACGGTGAACGAATTAGCCTCGACCGAAAACTGGAAAAACTTAGATATAGGTCCACAGACGGAATCATTTTCGTTCAATTTTTCAGGTACCGCTCCTGCGGCCGAGTTGGACGGAGTGGTTGGGTTCGGCGCGGAAACTGCTGATAGCTATTCCGACTTGGCTTGTATCATCCGGTTTAACGATGCGGGCTACATAGATGCCCGAGATTCAAATATCTACCGGAGCGATTCCATTTTCGAATACGAACCTAATGTTGAATACCAATTCACTGTAAAGGTCGATTTCGCTACAAAACGTTACTCAGTTACGGTTCTAGACCCAGAAAACGGACCTGTTAAGATCGCAGACGGCTTCTACTTTCGTTCAGAACAAAACCACATCGAGTCGATTAACTACTTGTCCACGCGTACTCTGGCACCGAATAATTTGAAAATCTTTTCCCTTGGATTTCCCACTCAAAGGATCCCCTCTTCTCCATATGGCCTGATATTGAGCAAGATTGAGTGAGAGAAGTAGCCGCTAGCCCAGCATCGGTGAATATTGCCTATTTCAAAAATAAAACATGACAGAAAATTTTAACGCGAAGACGTCCACCCGTCAAATTCGCGTCGCCTACAGTTTTCCTCACCGCATTGGTGCAGGGCGGATTTGTCACACAGCTTGGCAACAGGTTTCGGGAATTAGCAACGCCGGATGCTTGGTCAAACTTCTAACTGGCTCAGTCGCCAAAGCTCTACCAGCGAACGTCGACGTAAAAAAAACACTCTCAGTGGGAAAAGTTAGGATTCCCATCAGATTGCTAGGCCGGCAACTTGCATGTGCTATCCACGATAGGAGAGTAGCGAGATGGTTACGCCGAAACGCAGATGCCGTGGATCTCGTTCATTGCTGGCCTATGGGTTCCCTATCAACGTTACGGGAAGCGCGAAGACAGAAGATACCTTCCTTCCTCGAGCGCCCAAATGCCCACACAAGGTTTGCCTTCGACGTCGTTAAGGAAGAAAACCTAAATATAGGTATCAATCTTCCAATCGACCACGACCATACCTACAACTCTTTGACACTCCAAACTGAAATTGAAGAATACAAGACTGCAGATTTCCTTCTTTGCCCGTCAGAATTCGTCAAAACCAGCTTTATCAATGAGGGTTTTCCAAAAGAAAAACTCATCCGGCATCAGTATGGCTGTGATCTCCAGCAATTTGTTCCCAAAGAAACGATTGGAACACCAGCTTTTCAAGCAATCTACGCGGGCGTATGTGAACCACGTAAAGGACTTCACTACGCTTTACGTGCTTGGCGTGCATCAAGAGCCTGCGAATCGGGAAAATTTTTCATTTGCGGCTCTTTTGTCCCTGGCTACAGGGAAAAGCTAGCGAGCTTGCTCGATCATCCAAGCATCCAATACCTAGGTCATCGCAACGACCTCCCTGAAATAATGGGGAAGTCTAACGTCTTTATCCTGTCTTCCATGGAAGAGGGAAGCGCCCTTGTTACGTATGAAGCTCGTGCTTCAGGCTGCGTATTACTCGTTTCAGAATCGACCGGAGCGATAGGAGACCATCAGCGTAACGCTCTTTTGCACGAGCCACGCGACTGGCAGACTCTTGCCCAGCACCTAGACCAGGTCTACCTTGATGACCTTAGGTTGACCAACTTGCGGGAAAGCTCGCTTAAAGATCGCGATCAGCTGAGTTGGACATTCGCCGGTTCCAGGCTAGCCAACATCTACCGAGAATATATCTCCTAACCGACTCTAAAGAACACGATTGATGACTCCATTCTCGATCATATTCGTTGTAACTACTTCCGTCGCCATTTTTGCGACAAATCGTAAAAACGCACCTTTCCCGGTTCTATGTGGCATTTGCTACCTTACAATGGGCCAGGGCATCGATATTGGCCCGTTTTCCTTCCATGCTTACCGCATTATTCTACTATTCGCTCTGCTCAGAGTTTTTATCAAAGGAGAGCACAAAAATTACATTTCGAATCCAGTAGATAGACTTGTGTGGCTATGGGCGGCGTGGACCCTCTTTGCTAGTTTGTTTCACGAATACACACCAGGATCCGGTCCAGTATTCGCACTTGGAAATATATTTAATATTATTGTCGCCTATTTCGTATTTCGACTATGGTGCCAGACGATAGAGGAAGTTCAGAGCTTGGTGAAATTTCTAGCGATTGTGCTTGCTCCTATCGCTATAGAGATGACTTTAGAAAAAATCTCCGGCATCAATTCTTTCGCGTTCCTAGGAGGTGTACCTGAAAACGTCGTTATCAGAGAAGGAGCTCTTCGGGCGCAAGGTCCATTTCGACATCCTATTCTGGCAGGTACCGTTGGTGCCACGTGTGTGCCAATTATGATGAGTATCTGGAGAAGCAGCCGCTTTCTCTCCGTAATCGGAATCGTATCCGGTTCGACTATGGTTTTCGCCAGCGCATCCAGCGGGCCGATTATCAGCCTAGTTGCGGGGCTTGCCTGCGTAATGGCTTGGCGTTTCCGAAGACTTACGATGAAGGCCTTCTGGATAGCGTTCACCACCTACGTTTTTATTGATTTAATATCAAGTCGTCCAGGCTACCATGTACTCGTCGAAAAGTTAGCTATAGTTGGAGGAAGTACAGCATACTACCGAGCGCGCTTGCTCGACACAGCCATTCGCCACTTCGACGAGTGGTGGCTATTCGGTACCGACTACACTCGGCACTGGATTGGTCCCGGTTTAGGCAGCGTTATAAATGGCAATCACATGGATATAACTAACTACTATCTCGGGATGGGCATAAATGCAGGGCTTCTCGCTATTGTGATATTAGTAATGATCCTTTGGAAGTGCTTAAGAGCTACTGTTAACTTCATAAACACTCCGGATACACCAGAAAACTATCCAGTAAAACACTCAATTTGGTGCATTTTTGCATCTCTAGCCTCTCACGCACTTTCCTCTTTCTCTGTCTCATATTTCGATCAGTCACTTGTATTTTTTTGGGCAACCGTAGCTCTTCTAACATCCTACACCTTCGCTCGTGAGATCCAACAACCAATTGAAGGCAGAGGAGTTGTTTAATCCACTAACCAATTACTTGCATCACCCAGTTTCGAGCAGCATTGAAAAAAATCCTCTTCATCTCCCACTTCTTCCCTCCTACCGGAGGATCCGGCGTTCAGCGCTCTGTAAAGTTCGTAAAGAACTTGCCGGAACTCGGGTTCCAACCAACAGTTATATCAAGCTACATTGATAATAAAAACAAGTGGACACCGTCCGACACATCTCTAGAGAACGATGTCCCGGATTTTATAAAAGTTCATAGATTACCAGACAATAGCGAGTTCGCTGTTCCGAACAATTTTGCGGAAAACCCCTCCCGCACAAAAGGTATCTTCGAAATAGGTTCCTCAATTATCGCTGAAGAGAAGATTTCATTAATTTATGTTTCGCTATCTCCATTTGGCGATCTCTCCCCAGCAATTAAACTCGCAGAGTTTTTCAATTTACCTTTAGTCGCAGATCTCCGAGACCCATGGGCTCTCGATGAATTCCAATCCCAACGATCCGCGTACCATAGGAGAAGAGAAATCTCTAGAATGAGATCCCAAATCGCGCGCTGCACCCACGTGATAATGAACACTCCCGAGGCAGCGAACAAGACTTTACGCTTTTTCCCTGAGATTGAGGCGAAGAGTATAACATGGATTACAAACGGCTTTGATGAAGATGATTTTATTAAACCTCTATCCAACAAGGAATTACTACCGAAGAATCGCTACAATATTATCCACACAGGTACTTTTCATTCTGACTACGCAAGGCGTCAAGAGTCAGAGAGGTACATAAACTATCTGCTAAGAAAGCGAGTGCCCGGACTAGATATTTCAGGTCGAACGCCTATATACTTGCTAAAAGCGATTTGCCTACTCCGCGATGAGCAACCACACCTATTCGAGAAGCTCAACGTCGTATTCGCAGGAATCATCTCACAGCAGGACAAAGATCTAATAAGAAACCAAGGACTCGAGCCGATTATAACAGCAACCGGCTACTTAAGTCACGACATTTGCATCGAGTACACCCGTAGAGCTGAAATGCTATTTTTGCCCTTGCATGGACTGAGGAAGGGAGAGCGATGCTCAATTGTGCCAGGCAAAACATACGAGTACTTAGCTAGCGAAGCAACGATCCTAGCTGCCACGCCTCCAGGGGATGCGAAGGATTTTGTCCGGCAGAGAGGCCGATGTTTTACCTGCTCTCCGAGGGACACCAATAGTATCCACCAAGCTTTGGTGAGCAGTATTTTAAATTGGTCATTAAAAGCTGAACTGCAACCGATAGACAAAGAATTCATTTCACATTTTTCTCGTGAAAAGCTCAGTATCAAACTTGCAGAAATCCTGTCCAAAGCAATATCGAGGAATAAATCGAATAAGTAGTCTAGGCCACTCGCGATTCAACCGCTGTTTTCGCAACACCTTCAAAGCTAAATTGCATTTAGCTCTGATTTTTAACGAAGACAGTTGGTTATTATCTGAGTTGCTTCTTCGCTTGAAGCAACCTCTACAATGCTGAAAGTTCGATTAATTTAGACCGATTGCTAGGGTTTGTGTAGTTCCCAGAGATCAGCGTAAAAATGATAGATCTGATTGAGCGCAGTTGCTCTGTTAGACTCTTCTGCGGGCCAGTACCTTTCTTCGATGTAACGGAACAAAGGCTCATGGTTCCATACCTGCCTGAAGCCCATTAGCTCTGCTGCAAGAACGACTCCTGTGTTGGGGCCGCCATTCACATCTCGATACGGCTTAACCCATGCGGATGTGGTGTCCTCTAGCTCAGTGATTGGGTTAGATGCCCACTCAGGCATACCTAGATGACTTTCAGTGTAGCTCGAATTTCTAGACAGAGTTTCACGGGTTACAATAAAAGTCTGCATATCCTCCTGAAATACTAAATGCTTTTGCGCATCAGACCATTCTAACATTTCCGAATCACCCAAAGCCCTCGCGGCGGTAACTAGCAACAGTTTTCTACCGTGGTTATGGCCTCCATTCGGAGCATATACGAGTCCTGATTTTACGGAACCATAAACGTCAATTCCTCTCTGAATAACATTTTCAAATACTGTTTGCTTGCTGGAAATGGGTCTATCCAAATTTAACCATAGCATCGTGTCTGCAACACCATAGGCGATCTGCCGACCATAGCTATTTAGTCCCGTGTCAGTCTTCAGATCTGAGTTTTGCCACTGAGATATTAAATCCAAAAGGACGTGACTCATTTCTCCCCTAGGATTCTGTACATGTTCAGGGTCCTGTAGAGATCTTAGAAATGAATAGTCTATATCAAACTTATTTCCGATAATCCGCTTATCCGTCCCCGCATACGGAGGGCGGAAACTATTGACTGGAGGTTCTTCCGAAAGCACAGTTAGGACCGCAACATCATATATTGGACGTCCATTGGATGCGACGGCACGGCGACCCACACTACTGACGACCGAGGAGTTCGCAGCGATAAATAAAGGCAGGTCGTCTGCGATATTTAGCAGCGGATCATATTCGGTATTTGATACGTTCTTATCGAACCCTTGCCGACTTCCCCTGCCTCCACCGAGTGGATTCAACTCTGATCCGTTAGTGGAACCATCCCAATCCGGCGTTATTCGAGTTATAGTCAAGCCAGACGGAGCCACCACGTAATGATCACCATTGATAAATCTTCCCGTGAGGTAGGCTTTGTCAAAGTACCAAGTTACCGCCCCTTTACTGAGACTGTTTTCTACCGATGGTAAACTGGATTCTGGATCGACTTCGACAGTCGTATGATAACGGAAAAACGCACCGTCACGACTGATCCAGGTTACGGTAATTTCATGAACGCCAACCGACAAGAAAGATACTACTTTTGAAGTTCCTTGACCTATTTCACCATCGATACTCGAGTGCCAGATAACCTCGTCTGAGTCTAAAACTTCACTAGCTACGCTCTGCTCCAGACTGAACGTGATTGGACTATTTTCCAAGTGTACGGAGCGAATCAACGGAGATTGGATAGGGTTCCCACGTACACCTCCAAGGTATCCTGTTGATATATCCATTGTGAGTACAGGTTCGGAGCCACTGCTGTCGGCGGAATGTAATTCCCAGAAACGGTATTTATCCTCCCAAACCTCATCTGAATTTAATCGGAAATAGACCAAGCTCTCTGGATCATGATTACGAAGCATGTGGTCCATCAAGAATGCAGTTATTTGCAATCCGGCATCCGAGGAGGTAGTCACGTTTCCACTAGACTGATCGTTACTGATAAAGTCGTCTTGAATCGGCCAAACCGTCTCGTTCAAATCCTCCGCAAAAGTGCCGGTAAAGTAACTCCCACCACCCTGATCGGCATTGGATGCCGTGGCCAATCCATACAAATCAACAGAACCCGCTGGGATAGAACTTATCCGCTTCAATTTGACTGTAAGGTTCACATCGCTAATTGCCGACCCGTTAGTCAATGCCGGAACCTTGAAGGCCAGCACAGCGACATTGTTGTAATCCGGAGATACACCTCCCGCGCGCAATGTGTTCTCGCGCACGCTTGTCGGAACTAAATCAGACCGAATACTGGCATCACTGCGGTCGCCCAAAACTCCTACAATTTCTGTGGTTATAGTCTCCAAGTTGATCTCGTCTACCGAGAGCGAGAAGCTAGCGGAGGCGCTCGCGCCGGAGGGGTCCGAGCCGGTCACCCGGACGGTCCAGGAGCTGCCCGCGCTGCCGGAGGGGGC
>NZ_JARXHX010000022.1 GCF_031127835.1 Pelagicoccus sp. SDUM812002 | reverse complement strand
TCGCCCGAGACACTGAGCCTTCTATGACGTGTTGTTCGCTTCGCTGTCGTCATTACATTCCTCGGTACTTGTCCATCGTCTCGCGGCTTTGCCTAAGGCTTCCTTCCCACGAAGCGTCGCCACTTCGCAGTTGCCTTCGGCTAGTACTTTTTCTTAGTTCATTCTCACTGTCGATGATACCCTACAGGTTCCATGTACAGTGGACTTTAACCACATCAGTCGACGCCCATGCCGGGCGTACCCAGACGGCTCACATAACGAGCGCTTGCGCTCGTCGTGTGGCTTCGACGTTGAGGTAGAGATAAAGAGGAACCAAAGAAGCATGAAACGAATAATACCCCTGTTCATCGCAATTTGTGCTCTCTCCATTAGCGCAAAAGCTGGAGTAGTTTTCGACGAAGTCTCAGGAGCTGTGTGTTCCACGCAGCTCGAAAGCGAAAACTCTGCTGTTGAGGTCTTCATCCATATCCAGAAGGAGAGAACGTTTCTGTGGATAGCTCCGCTTAAGGTCTATACAGAAGATATGGAAGGAAAGAAGATTACGACCATCATCTATAAGGCGGCAACACGCAGTCCAACTCTTCTAGTGGGTCCACAGCTGAAGAAGCAAAAAGAAGATGCAGCAAGACTAGGCGTGAGTCTGAATCCCAACCCTAAAGACCAAGGGGAAATAAGGAGAGTACTGGAGCAGTACGAGTCCGTTCGCAACAACCAGGAGTAAAAACATGCAGACAAGTTGGACGGACATTCAAGATCAAATCAGTTCTTCTACATGATTTTGATGTGCAGTTATGGAATGATGAACAAAGAAGATCTAAATGGATTCTCTGAGGAGCTCAAATCCAGCTTGGACGAGTATATAAACGAATGAAAACAAGCTACAGCCGGGCGGCGCATACAACTTCGGCAAACGCCCGCCTCTTTCACAACGAGCCTTTAGAAGTCAGCGACCTCAGACGTGGAGGCCAATCCTAGGCCTCGTGGTAGGGTCTTAGCGTTGAGCAATACAAACAGATGGATGAACCATCTACGCGCTTTATTGGTCTGGAATTTTATACACAACCGCGTGACCCCTATATAAATCGCCAACGCGCTCATTCATTGCACCTCCGGCCGAAATGGCTGACCAGCACTCGAACCCAATCAGCACCCTTCCCCACTTCTCGATGAAGCTTGAACTCGCTCGCCCCATCAGCTCGCTTCTATTGCGAATCGCGCTGCAGCTTCCACTGCTTGTTGCGGTGGTGCTCATCGGTCAATTCGTCGGCATTCCGAGCGGTGTTTCTGCCCTCATTGCTGTTGTTGGATGGATCGCCTGCATATGGCTTCTTTCCCTCCGCAAACTGCTGGGGCTCGCGGCAATTCTCGTCGCGATCTCAGCCATCGTATACTTTTTCCATCAACCGTCAAATGACAGGGATTGGCGGCCCGAAGTCGCTCGGCTGCCGCGGTCGATCATCGAGGGAGATACCCTTCGCGTCGAAAACCTCCGCGACTTTCGCTGGGACTCCCAGACCGAGTTTGAAGAGAGGTGGCTACAAACCGTCTACGACTTGCGGACCCTTGAACAGCTCGACGCGATCGTCGTCCCCTTTGGCGATTCAGATTTGGCGGCTCACGTGATGCTGAGCTTCGGCTTCGCAGACGGCCGACACCTAGCAGTCTCCATCGAGGCACGAGCGGAAATGGGGGAAACCTACAGCTTGATCGGAGGCGCCGCCCGGCAGCTCGAGCTGTTTTACCTGTTCGGGACCGAAGCGGACTTGCTAGGCTTGCGCATCCTCCACCGAGGGGACCGCGTTTACTCCTTTCCCCTCGACGTGGACGCTGGTTTCGCAAAAGAGCTCCTCCTCGAGCTAAGCGAAGCTGCCAACCAGCTGAACGAGAGGCCAAAGTTCTACGCAACCCTCAGGCACAACTGCACCACCAGCCTCCTTCGCCACGTTAACCGAATCAGCGATCAGCCGCTCGCCTTTTCACGGGAAATACTTTTCCCCGCCCAACTCGGGAAACTGCTGCATCAACTCGATCTGATCGAAACGGATTTAGACTGGCCGGAAGCCAAAGAAGCGTTCCGGGTAGATGAGACCATCCGATCGGCGAAAGACCTAACTACTGCGTTTTCAGACGCCCTACGCAGTTCCCGGCCTTAGGCACGGCCATCATCACGTTCTCTGGTATAGATGCGGGCAGTTTAAGGACTGAGCGCGGCTTTCCTTGCAGGAGTAAACCGTTTTAGTCATCTCATTGTTGTATCCCGATCCATTCTTCAATTGCTCGGGCCTAGATATCCCCCCAACGAACTGAACTATGAGAAAATCCCTCTTGAGTCTCGCGGCGCTCGCCCTTGCCTTTTCAACGCCACTGGCGACCTTCGCCCAAGACGAGTCCATCGACGTCATGCTGCTCACCGGCCGCTCCAACAAGTACCACAACTGGAAGGGCAACAGCGCCGCCATGGAAAAGCACCTGAAAGACGCCGGCGTCTTCAATGTCGACAAGGTGGTCACTACACCAACCGGCGAATCCCTGGAGGGCTTCGCTCCGGATTGGTCCGCCTACGACGTCATCGTCATGGACTGGGAAGGCGAAGAGTGGCCGGAAGCAACGAAGTCTTCATTTGTTGAATACATGAAAAACGGAGGAGGGCTTGTCGTCGTGCACGGCACGGACAACTCATTCCCGCACTGGACCGAATTCAACGAAATGATCGGCCTTGGCGGCTGGGGCGGAGCAGGCCTCCACGAACCGCCGCTCTATCCGGACAATCCCGAAATGCGTGGCGGACGAAACGACGCCTCAGGTCCCCGCGTCCACTGGCAGGGGTGCCAAGCCGTGCACGAGGAAGGGACCCAGGGCGGCGCCTTCCATCCCGCCCGTCATGATTTTATCATGACAAATCGCACCCCCGAGCACCCCATCATGCGCGGACTGCCAGAGATGTGGCTGCACGCTGATGACGAAGTCTACTCCCGCCTGCGCGGACCCGCTAAAAACATGACCATACTCGCTACCGGTTTCGCCAACCCCGCCGTCCGCTTTTCCTCTCCCTACAACGAGCCCCTGCTCTTCACCATCGACTACGGCAAGGGCCGCGTTTTCCACTCCACTCTTGGTCACGTTGGCGCCAACCAAGACCACACCGTGCCCGCGGTAAACAACGTCAGCTTCATCACTACCCTGCAACGAGGTACCGAGTGGGCCGCTACCGGAGAGGTCAGTATCCCCGTGCCGGACGACTTTCCCCATGCCTACCAAACTTCCGTGCGGCCAACCGCCGCATCCGGCTGGATCGACCTGCTCGATCCCGCGCTCAGCCAGTGGGAAACCTTCATCGGCGTGCCCCACAGCAGCGTGCAAGGACTCCCCGAAGGCACCTATCAAAGCGACAATGTGAACGAGGGCACGCCCATGGGGGTGGGCAACGATCCGAAGGGAATCTTCACCACCTACCAAAAGGACGGCGAAACCGTCCTTCACATCACCGGTGAGATCTACGGCGCCATCACCACCCACGAGGAGTTTGAAAACTATCACTTCTCCACTCAGATGCGCTGGGGCGAAAAGAAGTGGGAGCCGCGCCTTGAGCGCAAACGCGACAGCGGCATCCTCTACCATTGCCACGGCGAGCACGGCGCTTTTTGGAGCGTCTGGAAAAGCAGCCTCGAATATCAGGTCCAGGAGTCTGATCTCGGCGACTTCATCACGCTCGCTGGGGTCAAAGCCAAGGCTCCGTTCAGCGAGAGCGAGGGAAAAAGCGTCTACGCCATTGGAAGAAGATACGAAGATTGGACCGGTTACCTGCACGCCGCCGTGGAGCCAGACGCCCCTCACGGCCAGTGGAATACCCTCGACCTCTACGTCCACGGCGACAAAGCCATCCACGTGGTCAACGGCAAGATCGTCATGTCTCTCTCGGACGCTCTCGACAAAAACGGCACCCCCCTCACCAAAGGCCAAATCCAAATCCAATCCGAAGCCGCCGAGGTCGAGTACAAGGATATGAAGCTTCGCCCCATCGAAGCGCTACCGCCCGTCCTCGCCCACAAGACCGGCCTCTAGGCACGAACCTTTGGGCAGGATGTGGCCGCGGAAAGCGAGGCCACTTCACTAATGACTTAGCCGGTAGCGGCAAACGGTGGAGAGCCAACCGCAAGTCACTTGATCAATTCAGTTGATTTAACGCTACACTGAACCATTGTCAGCCGAGAACGTACCCCCTGCACCCCGTACCCCTCGCACCTAAGTCATCTTATGTTTTCTGCTCACAAGACGCTCGTCACCTGTCTCTTTTGCATCAAGCTCACTGTGATCCCGTTCGCCGAATCGAGCGAATCTCCGTATCCAAACTACAATACGGACCCTATGCCTGCAAACTACAGCGGCATGGAAAAGGTCGCTCCTCAGATCGCCGGAGAAATCCAAGCCGGATGGAATCTTGGCAACACCCTGGAGGCGACCTGGTGGGAGGGAGCTACTCCGAACCCGTTGACAGGAGAAACGATCTGGGGAAACCCAATCGTCAACAAAGAACTGATACAGCTCGTCAAGCAGAGTGGATTTCAAGCGGTACGTTTGCCTTGCAGCTGGGACCAGTATTCGAACCAGAATACCGCCGAGATCGATCCTGTGTGGCTCGATCGCGTGGAAGAGGTCGTGCAATACTGCATCGGCGCCGACCTCTACGTATTGCTTAACGTCCACTGGGATGGCGGCTGGCTGGAAAGGAACGTAACCCCGGAAAAACAAGCGGCCAACAACCACAAGCAAAGGGCCTTCTGGGAACAAATAGCCACTCGCCTACGCCCCTTCGACGAACGCCTTCTCTTCGCCAGCGCCAACGAACCCCACGTGGAGAATGCCCAGCAAATGGCCGTGCTCGACGCCTACCACCAAACCTTCGTCGACGCCGTTCGCGCCACCGGCGGTCGCAACGCCTACCGCGTACTAGTGGTACAAGGACCGATCACCGATATCGAGCGAACCGAGGAGCTCATGAATACGCTCCCCACCGATACCGTGCCGGATCGCTTGATGGTAGAGGTGCACTACTACACCCCTTACAACTTCGCCCTTATGACTGAGGACCAGAGCTGGGGAAAACAGTTCTACTACTGGGGCGAAAACTACCACTCCGCCACCGACCTCACTCGCAACGCCAATTGGGGCGAAGAAACCGTGCTCGACGACTTCTTCGGCCGGATGAAAAGCAAGTTCGTGGACGAAGGCATCCCCGTCCTTCTCGGCGAATTCGCCGCCATCCGCCGCTCCACACTCACCGGCGGGTACCTCGAGCTCCACCTCGCTTCACGCGCTTACTACCACGACTACCTAACCGAGAAGGCCAACGAACTCGGCCTTCTCCCCTTTTACTGGGATACGGGTACGCTCGGAAACCACGGCTCTGGCGTCTTCGATCGTGATACCAACACCGTATTCGACACACAACTACTAGAAGCCCTTACTCAGATAGAAAGCGAATCTTATTGGGAGGCAGTGGGAGATCTTTACTCCACCACGGCCAATCCCGACGGCGACTGGGCTGACACCTTCATGGAGCGATTTCTTGGCAGCGACCCCACCGACAAGTCCTCAATCCCCGATCAACCCACCTTCACCCTCGACGCGCAGGCCCACCTCGTCTACACCGTCCACCGTTTCTCAAAGAACACCGGCCAATTCCAGTTCGAACACTCCCACGATCTGATAACGTGGGAGCCACTCGAGGTGACACTTGCAGTGGACTCGGATAAGCTCGTTAAATACGTATCCATAATCCCCTTATTTAAAAGCGGAAAACGCTTCATCCGCCCCAGACTTGTCCTCTAGTCTAGCGACTCCGCGACAAGCTACAAAAGTGGCGCAAAGTCAGCACCCTCGACCGCAAGAAATACCTCGAGAGCATCAACGACCGCTACGCCACCAGCGGCAACCCCAGCCCTGTCCTAAAGGTCCTGCAGGAAGAGGACCACCTGCTGGGCGACCGGACCTACCAAATCACCATCTATTTTGGATTCAAAGGCTATGCCAAGCAGATGCAAAATGTGCTCATGATCTTCAAGCCCGCTATCCTCGGTCGTATCGTAGACAGCCTTTCAGCGAAATGGAACGCACCCTTCCCGTTCGACTACGGGCCAGCATGCTCGAAGAGACTGCCAAAATCTACACGCCCCTCGGCTATGCTCCAGACGAATTCGTTCTCGAAAAAAACAATCGAAACCGACTTCTGTAGTTACAAGATAAATACAAGTTTCGATAAAAACAGATACCCAATTCATCTACACCCGGACCTTCATGCAGAACGATATGGTCGTGCCCCTCGAAAGCTACTCCGAGCTTCGCGACTTCTTCGCCTGGTCGAAGCCGGACAAACCCCCATCGTTCTCGCCAGAAAGTAGGCTGCTGTTTCGACTCTAAACGCTCGTAGACGCACGGCACGGACTAACACCGAGCAGTAGGCTCGTTTGCTGAACTTCGCACGACTCACCGAGAGTCGCTCGCCTCCACAGAATCGTCCCGCTCCTCAGGCACGAAAGCCAGGATCAACGGGGCCTCATTCACGATCTCTCCACGCATCCGATCTAACATCGTCCAAAACGAATCGGACCCGACAAACGTTTCCTTCGAAAAACTTTTGGTTAGCTTTTCGGGTTCCATTTGCGCGAACCGAAGCAGTAACGCCAAGCCATTGCTCCGCTTCAACTCTTGCTCAAGAATCGCGCGATAGCGCTGCAAGCTTTCCTGAGCCCCCTGTTTATCAAATTCAGAAGCAATCACTACCAACTCCTGAGTCAGGCGTTTCGCGATCAAGTCTAACTCGCCGCGCTCGCACTTCACGCTGAGTCGCAAGCTCGGAGGGCCAGCTTCACCACTCAGCCACGCGCGGTCGATAAGAAGCGATTCGTAATCCACCCCTCCAATATGCGGTCGCTCCGCAAGCAAATCTTGCAGTGCCCAACCCAAGGCGCGGACCGCCGTATTTTCGTACACACCGCTCTCCGCCGCCACCGGCCAAAAAATCAGGAGCTCGCACGCCTCCTCCTTGCCCGGCAAAACGCAAATCTGCGGCGAACTGCTGGGCGGCGGCACCAAGGCTTTGCTGTCGCCCGGATCAAAAAGGCTTTCGCTCCGCTCCGTCAGCGTCCCCAAGGTTCGGGAAAACGATTCAAGTGCCGCCGACTCCTTCACATCGCCCACGATGGTTGCTTCAAGGTAGCCAGACCTGACTCCCTCGGAGAGCCGCTTGACCGCTTCCTCGCAAAGCAACCTCGCTTCCGCTCCCGACAACGTCGCCTCTTCATCCGTAGAACCGCCTGCTAGCTTGTCAAACGCAGTCCGTCGAATCCCATCGACACTCAGAGGGGAGAAGGAGCCTTTCTCAAAGAGGCCTTCCAGAGGCTCCATAATATCACGTTCAAAATTCGCAGTCTCAATGTATTCCGTAACGTAGCTCAAAACGCGTTCGAGCGCCGTATCGGACTCGACCACGAATACGAATTCCAGAAAGCGCTCATGGTAAAGCTGCACTACCACCTTTGCGTCTAGCCTCATCCGCTGTTCCGCTTTGTTGGATGCATTGATCCGTTCCGCAAACGAATTTGCGAAGGCCCGATAGCGCGCCACCCAGCGAAGATAGGATAATACGTCTTCGTTCGTCGCGCCCGAATCGATAGTTACTTTAACAAGCCTCTCGCTTCCCTCATCTTTAAATGGCATCACGGTAAGGCGAGTGCCATTGTCGAACCGAGCCGCCACGTACTCTCTCCCTGCCACCTCATGGTCGACCTTCGAAACAACCTTCCCTGGATCTCTGTCCTGCAAGCTCGGTCTGTAACGCGCCGCGGCGGCTGCAATCGCCCGACGACGCGCGCGTCCGATCGCCCCTTCCTCCTCGGAGCTTTGCTCCGAACCAAAAGGGTAGTACGCGAAAGGCACAATTTTATCTCTCTCGAAAAATCGGCGGCTACTCTTAAAATCCTCCCAAAACGTATCCGTAAATAAATACGCCTCAGAAGCCAAGATTGCTTCGAGGTCGTTCGGGTCGCGTTGCGCGCTTCCGGCCACCTCGATGATAAAATCCAGGTCGTTCCACCTATCTATTTGCTTCGCAGCAAGCGGAAGCAGCGTTTCCTCCACTCGTTCTCGGCGTGCTCGTTTCATGACCTCCGCTATCGCAGTTTGTAGTTGAAGAGCGCCTACAGTCGCCTCTCCCGGTGCGGACCGTAGTCGTGCTATCAATCCCAACGAGCCTGGTATCGCTAAATCGCCCACGGGACTGACATTCGTAATATAACTTGCTGACAAATTTTCCCTGAGAATGCGCTCCATCTCCGCGTCCATAAATTCGCTCATTGCGGTGGCGAATTGTTCACCTATTCGACCTTCGCTTTCAGGAAGACGAACCAGCGAAAAAGCCTTTTCCTCAACAGACGAGCCGGAGCTCTCTACCATGAAATAATATCCATCTTCGTGCGCATACTCCACTTTCGTGGCTTCCAACCGCTTCAGCGGAGCCTCCCGACGCTTCAAGATCGTACCCAAAGTCGCAGTCGCCGCTTCAAGGACATCCTCCGCGTCAATTCCGCCGACCACCGAAACTTCGCAATAACCATTTCGTGCCGCATCCATAAACCAACTACGGTATACCTCTCTATCGATCCCCTCATAGTCACGTTCCTCGCCCGCAAAGATCAGACGCCAATCGCGGTCTACGATTGCGTCCAACAGGTTGGCTTCCGCGAAGGTGAAGTCGCTGACCGGTTGTAGCTCCCACGGCTGCTGCGCTGTACGACGGTACTCCTTGCGTGGGATCTGCCCTTCCTCCAGCCACTCAGCCAAATAGGAAAAAACCTCAGACAGTGAGCCATTTTTCCCTAAGGAGAAATCGATGCAGAAATAACGCATTTCCGTACTATAGCTCGTGCCCACTACGCCTGCGTTTTCGCGGAAACGACGTTCCCATCCTTTTTTCAAGCGAGCGATTTCCATCGACTCCATCATCCAAGTACCCATAGGTCCAGAATTTGGATACACTTGATCCATTCCCTCGATGCCAGCTCCAAACGTGAGACGCACCCTTGCCTCGCCCACTCCTTCACCCATCTTTAAAGCGTTGAGGCGCACATTGTTCTCGAACCTCCAAGACGCGAGCGGATATCCCTTCACTTCCTTCTGCGAGGCTTCCAGAACTACGCCTTCTGTCGAACCCTCATAACCATCGCGGTAGTCATTCAAATTCTCACCACGACGGTCCTTCGTTCGATTCGCAACCACCCACTGCGCCGCCTTCGCATGACGGAGGATCTGCAGAGGCTTCACCCGAACCGTTTCGTCCCCGTGCACTACGTAGTCGATCGACTTTGGATCCAGTTCGTCCCGCAACGCCTGATTCACCTCCTCCTGCGCCATACTTCCGAGAAACGCCTCCAAGCGGTCCTTACGGTAGCGCCCCGACTCAAAGGGCTTTCTCTCGACCAGCGACTTCTCGAAGCTAACGCACAACTGTTGCAAGGATTCCCGATCCTCGTGCACGCCCAATGAATCCAGGTTACGAAGCCACTGCCTTTTCTGTTCCTCGAACGTCTTCTCCGATAAGCCAAACCGAGCAGCTCGCTTAAACTTGCGCTGAATGATAGGGACCATCCCTCGCCAATCAAAATTCCGATACGAGTACATTCCTTGCTCGACGCTCAAGCGATTCCAGAACGTCCGGGCTCCGCTCAGTTCTCGAACAGCCGATGTGCCGAAATGAATCACCTGGCTCGCCCGACGGTCCTGCGAATCGAGGAAATCATACGGGCGTGAATACCAGTAGCCCGATACGGTCGTCTTCCGGTGATCCCAATCCACTTTTCTCGCTCGCCACTCCATGGGTGGCTCGAAGTCCGGATAGACCCACAAGGGCGGAGATTCCCCCGCGGCCTCCAAACCAGAAAAGTAGCGTTTCGCCAAGCGCTCCACCGCATCGACATCAAAGTCGCCCGTCACAAATAAAACCATGCGTTGCGGCTGGTAGTGCCGTTCCCAAAACGCTTTTAAAGTCGCTGGCTCCGCCCCTTCGATGTCTTCCACCGTCCCGGTGCTCGAGTGGAACCTTTCGGGAACGCCTGCGAAACGCGACCTAAGCTTCACACTCGATTCCCACTCCATCCTCGCGGGTTGGCGTATCCGATGCTCGCTGAGCAGGATCGGCTTCTCACGCCTCACCTCTTCAGGGTCGAACTTCAGCGAGCGCGTGACGTCCTGGAAAAAAGTCAGCCCCTTCTCTATCTTCGCCAGGTTTGCCTCGGAAAAATCTAGCGTGTACTGCGTTCTCTGCGGGTTCGTCGAGGCGTTCGCATCTGGACCAAAAGCCAAGTCGTTCAACTCAAAAAAACGCCGCAGCGATTCCGAGTCGAACCGCTCAGATCCGTTGAACGCCATGTGCTCCACAAAATGGGCAAAGCCCTGCTCGCCGACTCCTTCGTGGGACGATCCCGCGAAAACGAAAAGCCGCAACGCGGCTTTCCCCGGCTCCCTGCCCGTCGGCAAGAGAGCATACCTAAACCCGTTCTCCAACGCCCCCCAGCGCACCCGCGGATCCGGCGATTCCCCTTCGACAGCCAAAGGCCAAGGCAGCGTACCTAAATTAACATTACAAGTGCCAGTGATCGGAACAAGAAACAGCAAGGCGAAGATTAGAATCCGCATAAAGGGGAGCGTGGAAACAAGAGGAGTGGAATCTCAAAACCCAAGCGAAACCGATCCGCTAGGCAAGCGCTTTCGCCTCCGCAACCCCAGCAAAGAGAACTTGATCACTAGTGGGATTGAAGTTCGCTCCAGACCCTAAGGTGTATGATCATTTTTGATACAGACCCTAAGCCAAGCGCCAATGCCTCAGCCAGTTCTGGGGCGTCCAATCGCCTCGCCCTGACAGCCCCTTTGGGCGTCGCTTCCCCCGCAGGAGGTGTTGGCTGCGCCTACATGCGGCGCCTGAGCCGCGGCGCACCCAGCGGCCATGCTGCCATGGAAAATACGACGATACGTCCATCTGGACATAGCTCACTCACAAATGAACATATCTCAAATGACCGTCGGGAGTCGAATCGCACTCGGTTTCATCGCTGTACTGACCATTAGCATCGTCGTTGTCGGCCTTGCGCCTTCACCTTGAAGCGTACGACCAAAGGGTCCGAGTTCCTCGCCGATGCCGTCACCCCACAGGCTGATATCACAAGAGACCTCTCGGAAGCTTCAGCGCAGACCCGATTCAACGTTCGCAGCTACGCCAACAGCGGCGACTCCAAGCTTCTTCCTTCCCTCGTCAGCCAGCCACCTAAACCTTGGCAGGATCCGGATGCGTCCAATCGCCTCGGTAGGAACGGGCTAACCTGCTGGTCGCCTCCGCGTCGTCAGCCACCTTACGGGTCTTTGGATCGTAGGCAATCGGGCGACCGAGATCCAAGGCTACGTTCCCTAAGATGCAGCAAGCGCTTGAGATGTGCCCTTCTTCGATATCGGAAAGCGGGCGCGAGCGCGTTTCCCGAGCCGTCAGAAAATCAAGGCAGTGCCCGTCCTGGTTCCCACCCACGACCGCGTTAAAACGATCGAAGTCCAAATTTTCCAGATCGTTCGTGCGGGAGAGCAGATGCCGCCCCTCGAGACGGCTTGATCCCTGTTCTTGGAGCGCGTAGCTCATGGTAGTCAGATTCAAAGTTCCTCGCTCTCCAACGATACGAGCACCCCATTGGTCCGTCCAATGTCGCTGAGGGATCGGTGACGCTCCCCAATGACGGTGCTCCCAACTCACGTCCATGTCCGGATAGTGAAAGACGGTCTTTTGTGTATCCGAAATGTTAGACGTCGCGTTCTTGTAAACGAATCGCCCACCCGTCGAGCTAATCGAGTCAGGCCAGCCCAAGCCCATCACTGAACGAACGAGATCGAATATATGCACCCCCATATCTCCTATGGTGCCATTGCCGTACTCCTGAAACATGCGCCACCCGCGCGATTCGATCTGCGGGACGTAGGGAACTTTCTCTGCCGGTCCGGCCCATAGGTCATAGTCTAGATGCTCCGGCACGCTCACCGGAGCCACCACATCACCATTGCCGCCCCCGTAATAATAGCACTCCACGAGTCCGATCTTACCCAGTCGTTCCGTATCCAAATACTGCTCACGCACCTCATCGAAGATCGGATCTCTGCGCCGCTGCAGGTTGACCTGAACCACTCGATCATACTTTCGGGCTGCCGTCACGAGAGCTTCCCCTTCCAGGACGTCTACGCCGATCGGCTTCTCCAGGAATACGTCAGCCCCAGCCTGCATCGCCTCGATCGCCGGTAGGGCATGCCAATGGTCCGGAGTGCCAACGATCACGATATCGTGCTCATTGGACGCTAGCATCTTTCGATAATCCGCAAAGGTGTCCGGCACCTTGCTTTGCTTTGCCTTTACCGAGTCCAACGTCGAAGCCAGCATTCGCTTGTTCGGATCGCAAAGCGAAACGATATCGAGCTCCGCGACCTTAGCCATCGAATCTAGGTTCACGTTCCCAAACCAGCCGCAGCCGATCAAGCCCACTCGGGGCCGCCTCCCAACGACACCCATTAATCTATTTGGCAAAGCGGCGACAGCTCCTGCTGCAGCAAGGGAAGAGACAAACGTGCGGCGATTCATGTTCGAAGCCATATCACACTCTTGATCAACTCCAAAGCCTTGCTTAGCCCAAATCGCACATCCAAATGAACCGTCACCGCACGGACGACTTAGGCGGCGCACCGAGCATCTGTAGGGACGGAATTCACCCGGTCCCGCCCTCCAGAAGGAACCTCGCTCCCCTCGCCTCGAAAATACAAAGGCTGACGTCACAAAAAGATCGAGGCCCCACAAAAGAAGGGCCTCCAAAAACCTACTCGTTTTCCAGAATGTGTTCTAGAACTCTAGAGTCGTCGTGAAGAAGAACTGCCGCGTACCGATATCGAAAGGAGCATTGTCGTTGTCGTAGTCCCAGTAGCTCTGGTAGTCGACAGGCACGGCGTCCGACTGAGCGGCCTTCCAGAATGCCACGCGCTCTTCCTTCCACGCTGTGTATTCAGGAGCGATTTCGCTGAACACCGTTTCTTGCTGGGCTACGTTGAACTTGAATTTCCGGTTAGCTGTGGGGTTGTAGATGACCTGCAGCTCGATCCCTTCCGCCTCAAGCGTACTCGTTCCTAGGACCGAGTCGTTGTAGGTCGCGAAGTTTTCCGGATACTGAGTGATCTCCGCCACTCGGGCTTCCGCAGCGGCTCCATCCAAGCCCTCCTCCTGAGCCACGTAAGTCGCCCAGTCCCCGAAGAAGTCTTCGTCGAAGTACCCCATCCGCCAGATGAAGGTGCCGGTGCCGCCCACGCCGGAATTGATTTGTCCCGCATCGAAGAAATTCAAATTCGCGTAGAGCTTGTCTTCAAGAAGGTTGACAGCCCAACACCCCAACCCCCGCAAAACCTTCCCCTCCGGACACTCAGATCCAAGTCTCCATCACCGTCGAAATCTGCCCATGAACGAGTCATCGACAATTTAGCCCTCAAGAGTTCCTCCTGCAAAGCGTACTCGGCGAACCCATATGCTTGAACCAAACAAGACTCTGAAAAAGCAGTTACAAAGCAGGTATTTCGAGGAGTCCTGCGATTACTAGACGAGCATGGATCACCCCTTGCTGACCTGCTATCGATGCGAATTCTACCCTTCAAGACAGGGGCGGACTTCACCACCAGTTCTTCAACGATTCTACTTTAACACCCAGAATCAGACAGAAGGGCAACTTAACAATTACGTATTTTATTTTTGGTTACAGAAATGATGATTCGGTTTAGAGTATCTCCCAATACAACAGCGCTAAGTTAGAGTGGGCACGTAAGAAACCTCGTCAATTCCTTAGCACGAGCACGCGAACTACATAAAGGGATACCAGTTTCAGTAGCATCAGTATATGCAGATGGGCGGCCAGACACGGAGCTTATCTCGGCTGCGGATAATCCTACTCCGCAGATCGCCTTGAAAAGATGACGAGGCCCTACCCCTTGGACGCAGCCTGTTCCTCGATCTCCTCTATCGCGGTTTGAAGAATGGACTTGAGATTCTTCGCGTTTACCGGCTTCGGTACGAATCCATCCATTCCCACCTCAAAACAAACCTTCTTATCGAGTTCGGACACGCCGGCGCTCATAGCATAGATCTTTGGTTGCCCATGTTCTAGCGCGGACGCCCGGATCCTGCGCGTCGCCTCCAGGCCGTCCATTTCAGGCATCTGGACGTCCATTAGGACGATATCGTATTGTTGGCGAAGCACGGATTCGACGCCTTCAATTCCATTTCCTGCCAAGTCAGCCCGCAGCCCAAGACGGCTTAACATCAATCTAGCTACCTTTTGATTGACCGGGTTGTCTTCAACTACCAAAACCCGAACAGTCTTTCCTTCGGAAATCGGATTAAGCTGCACCCGCTTCGCTTTGCGAATGCCCAAATCGTGATTAATTCCAAGGACTCGGACAAGCGATTTTCCAACCTGTGCCTGATGTACTGGCTTCGTCAATACGTCAGCCAATCCTAACTCCGGCATCAAGCGTAACTCTTTCGCAAGCTTAACGCTAGCAATCGCAACAATCGGCAATTCTTCTTCTGAAAAACGCTCGCGAATTCGCCTAATCGTTTCCCCACAGCCACCCGAGACCTCGCTAGCTCCGGCGACGACGACGTCGAACGTTTCTCCCCTTTCCAGCTTCGCCAGCGCTTCACCGACAGTGGCCACGCTTTCAACTTCCGCTCCCCAACCCCTGAGGATTTCTCTGCTCGCTAGGCAGCTCCGCTTGCCATCGTCGCAAAGCAATAGACGCTTCCCGAAAAGGAGATCCGTGAATTCTTGAACTTCAGTAGATTCGTCGACTTCTACACGAAGCGTGAATTGGAACGTGCTACCTTCTCCGATCGTACTTGTTGCCCAGATTCTTCCGCCCATCGCTTCTACTAGCATTTTGGAAATGCTTAGGCCAAGACCTGTACCTCCGTATTTGCGGGTCACACTTTCGTCTTCCTGGCAAAACGGACTGAACAGCGAGTCGAGGTTCTCGTTGTTAATACCGATTCCTGTGTCGCTGACCGCGATATCAAGTTCGTTGAGATCGTCGCCATTCGCCACGGCAACGCAAATTTCGCCTTGCTTAGTAAACTTAATCGCATTCCCCACTAGATTTACTAACACTTGGCGTATTCTAGTCGGATCGCCTATCCGCATTTTGGATACATATCGATCGAAATGGAAGATCAAATCAATCGATTTCCCCTCCAATTGGCCTGATAGTAAATCGAATACCTCCTCCGCAAGCAATCTTAGATCGAACGAGATACTCTCCAGCTGAAGCTTACCAGCTTCTATCTTCGAGAAGTCTAGAATATCATTGATTATCGTCAACAGCGTGTCGCTTGAGGAGCGAATTGTATCGACGTAATCGCTTTGCCTATCGTCCAAATCCGTATCCTGCAGTACAGTACACATTCCCATCACGCCATTCATCGGAGTACGAATTTCGTGACTCATGTTTGCTAGAAATTCACTCTTCGCCTGTTCAGCTTTCTTAGCGTCTAAAGCCGAACGCTTAAGCTCTTCATTCATCACATCAAGAGCGTGCGTACGCTCTTTGACAATAGCTTCAAGAGAGGCTTGCCGATCACTCGCCCGTTCTAGAAGCCAACGACTAAACACCCAAATTGTCCCAAATAAACAGAGAGTATATCCGAGATATGAATACCAAGTTCGATATACAGGCGGTTCTATCGAAAAGGAAAAAGTTGCTGACTCACCCATAAATCCGCGCCGGTCAAGCAGCCTGACGCTCATGCTATAATCGCCTTCCTGCAAACTGGTAAAGCGTATCGTCGAATCCTTTGACGGAAGCGACCATCCTTCCGAATAGCCCTCAAGTCGATACTGGTAGCTAGGAGAATTCATGGGAGAATACGTCCCCGGGAAAAAGTGGAAATTTAAACTATTCTGCCCGAACGGAATCTTTCCCAACTTGGCTTTGTCCGGTTTGGCGATATTAAATATCTCATAGTTACGGCGCGAATCAACCACCCGAACCAAAGTGGGCCTCACCGTCTTTGATCGATAGCCCATCCCATCTCGATCCACATGTATGAGCAAGCGTCCTGAATGTATCCAAATATCCGATTCTCCCGTTAGCGATACGAGTGGATAGTTTTCTCGAATTACACTTAGGCTTTCAGAGTCTAAGCGATAGCCGCTTTCAGTCGGATGCAGCACCATGACTCCGTTCGTGTGTGTGACCCAAATTACGCCGAACTGATCCTCCTTCATACGGATCGGAATGACTGGCAACTCATCAATCAAGGCATCAAGTTCCGGACGCTCGCAAAATTGCTCGCTTTCCTCATCGAAAAACACTCTCGCCGCTGACGGCCCTGTGAGAATAGTTGTTTTTCCGATGTTGCCTACATTCACCCATGATCTTCCTTCCCAAGGAAATTCGTCGAATATTCGCGTAATGATTTTTCCATCACGAAAAACGATCCGCGCCACACGATTCGAGCCCAGCTCTATCCAGATGGACTGGGTGCCTGTTACGTGCATAATCGACGGAAACCCGACCCCTGGCACCCCTTCACCAATTTGTTCCCAGCCCTTTTCAGTCTCGCGTATGGCCACGATACGAGCGAATCCGATTGCGAGGTACGCTCGATAGTCTCCTTCGAGGGCGACCAATCGACTGGTATTCACCCCTTCGACCACCTTTTCGACCTCGCCAGTATCGGAGCGATAAAAGACTCCGCTCGAGTTGCCAACAAGAAGGCCGCTCGGAGCTGACGCTGCACACCAAGCTCCATAGTTGCCTCCCAGCCCAAGGTCTATTTCTTCAAATTCAGTAGAATGGCCGGGAGCCGTAGGCTTCGCTTCATAAAGTTTCCCGTCCGAATAGACTAATGTCTTTCCATTATGATTGAAAGGAGTAGGCCAATTCAGTGCTAGACCTAATCGGTGGTCGAAATTCGTTGCTGGAGAATTATACAATAATTTACTAACTCCATCCGAAGTAGAAATCCACAGAACGCCCGCCTCATTAAAATACAAGTCGTGAATACCCTGAAAGTTCGAATTCTCTAAAGCCAATACGATTTCGCCATCCCTACTAAGAATAAACAATCCCTTGCCTTTGATCGCGACTGCAAGCCGCTGGTCGTCTAGCAATTGAATATCAGATACACCCTCAACCAACAGCGAATCGATTTTAGTCTCCCAGAATTTCGGTTCTTCGCCATCGTAGAAAACAAATCGATGTTCGTAAAAACTCAACCCGACCACACTTTCATCAGACCACTCAGAGACAAGCTGTAGAGCAAGGGGGTGCTCAACCCCCCGTTTTGGTTTCGTTATGGTGAAACTCTTTGTATTCAGTACGTGTATACCGTCAATAAAGGAGCTGATATAGACGTTGTCGCCTTGCACAAAAAGGCTACCCACATCATCGATGTCAAAATACATTTGCTCGCCCGAATCCCTATCGTAGAGAACGACTCCAGAGATACCGCCAAAAACCACGCTGTTTCCGACAAAATCTATCAATTCAAAAGACGAATTAGAAGTCCAGTCGGGTGCGGTGGCCCCTCTAAGACTATGCGGTTTTAGAAGCCCGTCGGGAAGGTACTCCAAATATCCCCAATCTCCAGACGTACCATAAAAGAGTTTATCGCCCTCGGGAGCATTAACGATCTGGGTGATCGCGGTAGTCGTCTGGTTCTCCAAAAGACGCTCCCAGTTCTTGTCGTCGAATACCAGAGACGCACCTTCTTGAATAGCCAAAAGCCTACCGACCGAATCGGAACTTAGGCGAACCCCGGGTGAAGCCTCGCCTATTTCCTCAAAACTGTAGTTTCTAACCTGAGGAAAACCCGAAATCCCTTCACCAAACGCGATGCAGATCGGAAGTCCACAAAAGAGAGCGACTCCGACAAGGCTTTTCTTTATCTTCATAGTTCAGGGGGGGCGGCGAAAGGATACATGCTTAGGTCGTAAGCACTTTCTCTTATATTAGATTCGACCAAAACTCGGAATCTCTAATCAGAATCCGATTAAAAACCCGTAAATTCACAAAACAATGCGACGAGCAGGATACAACAGCCCCTCGCTGGATCGCGGTAGTTATAGGATGAGTTCGTTGCTAAGCCTCTGGAGATCAATTCCGTAGCCTCAAAAGCCGGTAGTCGTTTCAGGAGATTTGAAGCTCGTCTCCAGCGTTGAAAACTCTATCTTCGCTTCGATCCCTATTTACTTCGGTTGCGCTTTTTAGACCAATCAGATCTTCACCCTCAGCCATTACCTCAAACCCAATGTGCCTGCTCAAAAAGAATTCCCCCTTCGCAGTGGCCATTCTTGAGGCAATGAACAAAGCTGGACTCGGTATGTTGGAGCGGGATCACGGGAATAAAGTCGTACAGCGAACTCTGGTTCTCTTCGCCCTTAGCTTCGCCACAGCACTGCAGGCTAGCATACTCACCGATTCCATCGAAGACTTCATCGCCAGCGAAATGCCCGCCTCCGGCGTTCCCGGAGTGGCCTACGCAATCGTAGCCGATGGTGAAATTAAAACCGTCAACGCCCGGGGGCTCGTCCGAATGGGAAGCGAGGAAACGATCACTCCGGACACCGCCTTTATTATTGGTTCTGTCTCCAAGAGCTTTACCGCCTTGGCCGTCATGCAACTCGTCGAAGCGGGCAAGCTTGACCTAGACACAGAAATATCACGCTACCTTCCCGCATTCGCCGGCCAGCCCGCCGCCGCGATCACAATTCGCCAACTGCTCAGCCACACTAGCGGTTTTTCTACCTATCAAGGAAACCGCTCACACAAAGACGATAACCAAAGCAAAGATTCCTTAGCCCGCTTAATCGACCAGCAAGCGGAGGTGACTCCCGCGTACCCTCCGGGGGTCAGATGGGAGTATTCGAACTTTAACTACCAAATCCTTGGACGCCTCATCGAAGTCGTCAGCGGGCAGACATTCAAGTTCTACATCGAGACCAATATCATGGAGCCAGTGGGTATGATGCACAGCTTTGTCGCCGACGGTGAAATACACGACGAAATTGCTACAGGACACCGACCTTGGTTTGTCACCAAACGCCCTTTGGACGTCAACTGGACTGATATCCTCACAGCCCCGCAAGGTGGAATCATCGCAAGCGCCAGCGACCTCGCGCTCTACATGCAAATGATGATGAACGGCAAAGACGATGTCCTCAGCGCCGCTGGCAAAGCCACCATGATGAGCCCGGCTAGCGAAGCCTCACCCTTCTACGGATTCGGGTGGTATTTGGATACGGGAAAGGGAATCGTCGCTCATGAAGGAAATAGTCCCGGCTACGATTCGATCGCGACGATGGTCCCTTCAGAAAAAAAAGGGGTTGTGGTCCTAACCAACGCTAGTAGCGGCATGGCGTTTGGAAGTACGGCTCAGCTCCGCCACGGGATTGAGGCTCGAGCACTCGGCCTCGATTACGACGGCGAAGGACCAAGCTGGTCCATTCGAATACTATTCTTCAGTCTGGTGCTCTTGCCTCCTTTCTTCCTGCTCAGCATGATCTGGGCTTGGTTTCACCGCGATGAGCTACGGGCCAAAACAGGGGCATTCGGAATGTTTAGCCTGTGGTTTCCCTTGTTCACTACGCTTGCCTCGGCCTGGGTCGTTTTCAGCCTCATGCCGCGATTGCTGGGAGCCTCCTTCGCCACCCTCAACCTGTTCGGACCGGACATTGGCTTAACCTTGATCGCAATTCCTGTGACCGGAGTGCTCTGGGCCGTATTCAGGCTTGGCGTCGCCTACACCGGAAAATCGCTTGCGGTCTAATCTGCTGAATAATTGTCGATGTGCCTCTGTTGAGACTCAACACAATAGGGCTCCTCGAACTATTCGAAGGCCATTGCCAAAACGTATACCACGTTTCCTCGTTGCTTCGTTCGATCTGAAAACAGTTAGAATTCGACCCTCACGCTTTCCCCTTGAGCGATCTCTTTCTCCACAACAGTCCTGCCGTCGGCGACGACACGAATGAACAGCAGTCCGGAACGCCGTGACCTAACCTCTATGTCAGTAGTCCTGCCTTGAATACTAATCCGGCTCAACTCGTAACCTTCTTCCCTCCAATCCTCCGGCAGTCTCGGCGTCACAACGAAACTCGCGAACCCGTCGGGCTTCATTCCGAGCAATCCCTCGGTCGCAATGCGAGCGTATAGGGCACTCTCCGCAGAGAGGTGTCGCATATTGTTCTCCGGCCAAGCCTCAATGGCGTAGGGAACATGAAAACCGAGCAGGCGAGTAGCTGAATAAACAAGCCAGCGATCCAAAGCGAGATCGGTCGATCCGGCGATAAAGGCACCTCGCAGGGCATAGAGTGTTCCACGATCCCAAAACAGCTCCCGATCCGGCTCATTCGGAGACCACTCCACGCGCACGCCGTTCGTTGTCCACATGATATCAAAGAGCGCCGTCAACGTGTCTTCTGCACGCGATCGCAGCCCCATAACCAGCGGCAAGCTGATCCAGTGCCGCAGCCCTTCATGCCCAGCGAAGTAGCGGTAGGTATCCAATCCTGCGATTTTAGCCCCGAAATGCGACTCGATCGCTTTCTCTAGCGCGTCCGCACGGCTCTCATAGTCCGCAACTCGCTCCTCGCCGAGCTGCAGCGCCGCCGCCAATTTCGCGGCTTCACGCAGGGCGCCATAGTAGAGAGAGGAGGCAGCAAGGTTCGCGTCTCCAGTGGCGATTCGTCCTTCCATTTCGTCAGAATCCGTCTGCAACAATCCTTCGTCACTCATGTGGCGGCGTGAGTACTCCAAGCCCCAGTCGATAAGCGGCCAAAACTTTTTTGCGATTTCAGCGTCGCCTCGGGCAAGAGCGAATTGGCTCGCACCAATTGCGAGCATAGCGGCATCGCCACGATCCTTACTGCAGCAGGTCAACTCGCCTTCCATTTCGAAAGAAGAAAATATCTTCTCGTCCCCTTCCGGCATGTTGTCCAAGAAAATCAAATACGCGTTGAGGGCGGCCTCGTTCCCGAGTTCGTAGCCAAGATAGGGAAAGAAGGGACCGCTGTATTCCGCCTGGTCGTTGGCCCAGACACCCACGTAATAGTTACCGCCACCGGGCGAATGCACCACGCCGAGCTTGCTATCGAAGATGCTTTCAGCAGCCCGAATCTTGGAAAAATAAAAGAGCGTATCGATCACCGGGTCCGGCGTTTTCAACGCCAGCTTCCCGCGTATCTCGGACAAAAAAGCTTCCCGCTGCGCCACGACCTCCGACACAGAAAGGCTGGCCGGCGACTCGCCTTCGGCCAGCGTTTCGAAAAACACAGCAAAACTCAGTTCCTCGCCCGGCCTCAATGTCTTCTTCGAATCGAGCCCAACGGATCGCGTTTGAAGCCTAAAGAAGCCTTTCTCCCCTTTCTCGATTCGCTCGCTTCGGGCGGGCAAGAGCTCCAAGGTTTTCGCTTCGCCAGAAAGATTGGACACAGTCCAGACTTCCGCAAGAAGCCGATCGTTCATCGCCGGAAGAAAAGAACGCTTCACTTGGATCCCGCTCGTCGCCTCGTGTAGAAAACTCAATGTCCCATCGATTCGAGCTCGCTGCAACGGACCGAGCTTGTAATGCAAATCGTTAACCAGCAGACCGGGCAGTGCGTCATCTTTGTATTCATTTTTCAGGTACGCACGATACCCTCCCCAGCTCGGGCTGTCCGTATCGAGATAGACCTGCAGCTGCGGATAAATTACGGTTCTTCCGACAGAGAGCATTCGGTTTGCATCGACTTCATAGTCGATAATCGCAGCGACTTTTCGGCCCGCCATTTCGATGTGGTCACGATGCGGCAGTCGCCTCTCCTTTTCCACATCCCATTCTATCGCCATGCGATCTTTGATGGACCAGAACATCTCGCCCACATAGGGCGAAATGCTTTCCTGAGATTCTAGAGATACATGTGTTGTCATAGCGAGAAGGAGCAAACCTCCGATTTTGTGTATTCGTAAAATGGATTTATTTGACATGCTAATGCTGCTTACATCCGGTTTTCGCTACGACCCCACCGCTCGAAACTCTCGCCAGAACAAAGATTTAGATTCGACCGAGAGAATCTTTGTTCATACTTGCCATCTGCAATCTGCTCGACCGCGCGGGCGAAAGTTTCGAGGAAGGAAAGCAAAACTGGGCGACGGCCAGCATGAATCCCTGTCGAAAAACTGATCGACCCGCGAATGATCGGTCGGTTGACTACCGCAGTGGCTGACGTCATGAAACGTGAAACAGGACATGCGTTAGCGAAGTGTGGACATTTACTCACCGGCATGGCGATTTTCGGGAAAATTAAATAGACACTCACAGTCCTTCGAAAGTACCGATCTCACAACTCACCCTTGGGTTAAACCGTTTAGATGACGTTTTTCCAGAGGGAAATATATGACCAATAGCCAAGGTATTCGTTACGTGCGGATTTGCGATCGCCCATCACTTATCGAGCCGTTCGATCTCTCCTGACCTCTAGCACAACTGGTCAAAAAGCTGCTGGTTTTGAAACGCATCAAAGCCTACCCTCGTAGACGAAAAATCAAAGTAACTCGACTAAAACGATATGCCAGACTCCAACTAAAGGTAGTCATGAACACATCAATCTTCTGGTCCGCGATTGGATCGGGATCGGGGCCCACGATGAAGAAGTACTCTCTTAAAGTCCTATTGATTTGGGAAATTTGACCCTAAGCCAAATTGACGAGCTCATAGTCATTCATGAATTCCAATTCCAACCGTGCTCACATCACCCCATCTCTATCACTCGATCATTTCAGTTCTGGCCCCACTCACTCATTCTCATTGCCGTTGGGAGCTAATCCTTCCGTTCCAACATGCTTCGGATCCCGGGGATCAGAAATTTCTCCGAACCCTCTAACTGCCGATTTACTTCGGTGATCTCAAAATATTGCACTTACTTTTTGGATACAAACACAAAGAAGGGACTCAAACTACGTGCCTCGAGCTCTGTCAGCGTTCGACATCCTCCCCAGAAGAAAGGGCAAAGAGGTCCTCGATGACGGCGGGATCCTTGAGTTGATCGGCGTGCTGCCGAATCACCTTTTGAAATTCTGGGGAGCCATGAAGCGAATCGAATGATACATTGGCCAGGATCGAGCCCGTAGATTCGCCGGCCGGAGCCGAGAGGAGTTGATCGATAGTCGCGCACGCCTCTACAGTCTCGCCTACCTGCGTGAACGCGAGCGCGTTCAGGTACTCCACTAGAAGGTAACTCTGATAACTGCGGCCCGGATCGGCGGCCTCGCGGGCCTGAGCAATCGCGACTCGCATCTCCGACACTTCTCCGAGACCTGCGTGCATGAAGGCCATGGTTGCGTATACGCTGGCGGGGTCCCGTTGCAGCATCATCTCGGCCATGGGACTGCTGGAATATTGCTTCAGCACACTGCGAAAGTAGGAATGAGCGAGAGCGGGATTGCCGGTGCGCTCCAGCGCCAGAGCCTGGTGAAGCGGCATCTCTATCACATTAGGCGCATACGGATCGCGACCCGGATCCACCGCCGCGAGTTCCCGAAGTACGCCGGCATAGTCTCCAGCGGCGAGACGGTAGCGACTACGCATTCCAGCGGTGGCGTTTGAATCGGTTTCGATCCGTTCGAGGAAGGTCCGAAAACCGGCACGGTCGCCCGTCCACCTGACTTCGATGTCGGTCCGCAGGTGAGCAATCGTCAGGGCGTTGCTGCCATCATCGTTCGCCTCCAAGCGAGGCGCGTGCCGCTGCAGGAAATCGAGGGCATCGGAGAAACGACGAGCGGCGACAAAGGGATCTATCCAATAATTAATGTGATCCATCTCGGGTTCTTGAGGCGCTCGTTTGAGCACGCTCAAAGCGGCAACGGACTGACCAGTCTGATGAAGCGCGCTGGCGAGATCGTAATAGGGCCAGTTGTTGGTGTATGGCGGTGCGGCATCGGCGAGGCGGACGGCCGCTTGCAGGTAGGGCTGGCTGCGGCTCGGACGTCCCTCCGTAATCAAATAATAGCGACCCAAATTGCGCTGCGAATCGACGCTGTCGGGGTTAATGACGACAGCCCTCTTCAGCGTGAGCAACAGCTCCTGACGCCAGTTTTCGTCTAAGAAGTTAGCCTTTCCTACAAACGGTGCGTGACCCAGAAGTGAACCGCGATCGGTGTGGGCATCCGCATTACCGGGATCGATGGCAATGACCTGCCCCGTCAGTTCCATGATGCGATCATAGAGCGACGCGTCTGGAGTGTTTCCGTCGTCGCCCCAAAACCGAATCTGCAGCGCCTTACTTTCCGCTGTCAGACCCCCGACCACTTGCTCGAGCCGTTTCCTGCTGGCAGCCGAGGGCGGGCGGGGCCGCTTCAGGCTGCGATAAAGGGTTAGCGCCATCTCCCAAGCCAGTTCCTTCTGAAATAGGAACGGCTCCTCCTCGGACTCCATCGTAAGTTGAAGCGACTCCACCGCGAGGTGTCGACCCGTCGCGCTTTCAACAATCTGCATCGTTACGCGGTAGTGCGCGCCTGAGACTTGCAAGCTGGTCTCGACAACGAAGTCAGATTCCAGGAAACGACCAACAGCGCCCGAGCTCGTGTCTGGATCCCCCGGTTGGGGCGTCGATGCGGAGGACACGACGTCGAGCGGACGCATCGCGCTCAACTGCGTGAGCACCTCCTTGTTCAAGCCATCCGCAAAAGCCGTGTTCTCAGACGGACCCGCAATCATCTGCGGCGGCAGGACCGAAACCGTACCAATAAAGTAGGGCCGTTCGTCAGTAATCGCCGCGATGGAGCCTAACTCGGGCAAAGACGCAGGAGTCGTGTCGCGGCCAAAATAAAAGTACACCGCCAACGCACCGAAGATAACCGTCGGCAACGCCGCGGCGAATCCGATCACCATCCAGTTGCGCCTCACCTGAAACGAAGCCGTCTCCCCAGCCGCATCGACGTTCTTGGTAAGCTTTACCCCAGTAGGCGTCAGCTCGAAAGCCCAGGTGATGATCAACGCGATGGGAAAGCCCGACGCCAATAAAAGCGTCACAAAGCGGGCAGCCCTCAGCGGAAGGCCAAATTGTGGAAACACCACGGCGGTAACCTGCATCAGCAGCCAAGCTGCGATGGCATAGGTGATCGCCACCCGCACGACCTTGCGACGCTTCAGCTCGGCGAAGAAGGAAGGGACTGGCGGCGGGTTCTCGGCCTGCGGTGAGCTTGTCGAACCGGTTCCGGGTTTAGGGTCCTGGGGTGAATCAGGTTCAGGAGAGTCGGTCATGTTTTTTGGAACCACAGATTGACACTGATAGACACGGATCGGGGATAAAAGAGGGCACGATGGCATTCAAGCCACTCGAAAAAATATCTGTGTTCATCGGTGGTTTAATATATGTATATATCTTATAATTATAGTTCTGGGATGGGCGCCAGCTCACCGTTGGCTTTCATGCGGGCGAGGTTGGCGCGTTGCTTGGCGAGATCGGCGAGCATCTCGTTGTTGAGTGCTTGGAACTCGGGATGGTCGAACAGAGGACGCAAGTAGGTGCTTTGCGTTAGATCGAGGCAACCGCCTGCTTCACGCCATTCGCGCAACGCGTTTAAGGCTTTCGCCTCGTCGCCCATGGATAGATACAGCCACGCATCCAAATATTCGATACCCGCCCATCTATACCGATGTTTCGAAGGAAGCACTTCGAGAACGCGCTTCGTCATCGAATCAGCCAATTCCTTCTCTTCACTCGCGTGCAAGGCCGCAGCATAGACGATTGCCACCTTAAATTCATATTCGTTAGAATTAATATCATAGGTCGGATCTACGAGCATGGGAAAACTCTCGATAAATCGTTCCGTAGCCAACTCGGGATGCCCTCGATCCATGTCGAGCTCGGCGAGCATTATATCGATTGTATGACGCCAATACAATTCCCTCGCTTTATTCGCTTTTAGAGCCTCCTCTGCGGCTGTATACTCTTTTCGGTGCCTTAGCACATCATACATCGCTGTGCTGGCGTGTTTACTATTCGGAGCTAATTCGAGGTAACTTTCGGACCAAGGAATCGCGGCAGCGGGCATACCCAAGCTCAAATAGGCGGCTGCAGTCTCGAAGCGCGCAATTGACCTAGGATCCAGGTCTAGGGCCTGTCGGTACATTTTGATTGCTTCATCGAAGCGGTAGAGGTTCCAACTTAGCAGATTTCCGAGCGACGTATAGGTCTGAGCGAATCCGGGATCCTTAACGATCAATGCTTCGAAAACAGCCTGAGCTTCGGCAAAACGTCTCTCGTTCATCAAGGCTTCGCCGAGCTGCTGTTCCGCCGCTCGGTTTTGCGGATCCAGCGACATGGCCTTTCCAAACAGCGAGATTGCCTCCTCGGGAGCATTCAATTCCCAACTCGAGAGGTTGCCGTACATCACAAACGCCGCCGCATTATTCGGGTTTAATTGGATAGCCCGTTCGAAGGCAGCTTTTGAAGCGGCATGATCATAACGGTATTTTTCGAGATACCCCAGGGCTTGGTAGGACTCGCTTAGCTCGGGATCCAGTTCCAGGGCACGATTGACGAAAGGCGCGGCGAGAGCCGTCTGGTTTTCGACAGGAGAACCGCCGTAGTAGATTTTCTCCAGCGTTGCCAATGCGAGCTGGGCGTAGGCCTCTGCAAAAGTCGGATCCAAATCGACCGCCTCCTGGAAATACTCAATCGCCTCGCTATAGCCTTCGCTCGTGTTGAGAGCATAGCTGGCGCGTCCGTGGAAAAAAGCTTCGAGCGCCGCCATGTTTTGCGTCGGCAACTTCTCGATTCGTTTTTGTTCCTCCGGCGAAAGGACCGCTCGGAGGGCGCCCGCGATTGCGGTGGCGATCTCGCTCTGGATCTCGAAAAGGTTTTCCGCGCTCAGCTCTCGCGTGTAGGTCTCGGCCCAAAGATTGGCGTCAGTCTCAGCGTCAATCAGCTGCATGTTTATGCGAACTCGGTTGCCAGACCGCTGCACCCCACCTTCAAGCAATGTCGCCACGCCGAGTTCCTCTCCGATAGCGCGCATGTTTTTCGTCGTGTCCCTGTAGGTCATGACGGACGTGCGCGAGATTGTCTTAATATCGCGGATACGGGAGATCTGGGTCAGCAAGTCATCGTGAATGCCGTCGGTAAAGAACTCGTCCGACTTCAATTCGCTCCTGTTGTCGAAAGGCAGCACAGCGATGGACTTGTCGGGAGCCGTTTGCTGCGTCGCGACGATTCCTTCCATTTCATTCGTCACCCGCTCTACTTTGAAATAAAAGAAAACGGCTAGAACCCCGAAGATCACTGTCGGCAGCGCCGCCGCGAAGCCAATCGCCGTCCAGTTCCGCTTCGCCTGCGAGGCGCCCGTCCTCTGCTCTGAGCTTACCTTCTTCGTCAGCTTGATCCCATCCGGCGTCAGTTCGAAGGCCCACGCTAGAACGATCGAAATGGGAAACCCCAGTATCAGCATCAGCACTACGAAGCGGAACGCCCACATCGGAATCTCGAATCCCGGAAAGGTCGCCGCCGCCACTTGGATGATTATCCAAGCCACAACAATATAAGTCGCCGCCACGCGAAACACCTTGCGCCGCTTCAGCTCGGCGAAGAAGGAAGATTCACCCTGAGCTTTGTCGATGGGCTTCGAAGGATCAGGTTTATTGGGTTCGGGGGATTCGGTCATTGGAAATTTATTCACTAATCACACTAATTTGCATGAAAGCTATCGTCGCAAAATGGACCATTGACTGGTTAGATTAGTTAGAATTGGGATCTTGATTTCTATTCTCTAATTTAATTGGTGAAGATTCGAGTGATTAGTGGATGAAGGTCTTCTACACTCAGCTTTCCTACCGCTCTGGCAACGGAGCGAGTTCGCCATTGGCTTCCATTGTAGCGATGCGCTCTAGTATCTCCTTGCTCCACGCGGCATGACGAGCGTTGTATCCGGCAAGGGGTTCCTTGTCCAAGATCGGCTCCCAAGGCATGCCTTCGAATTTTCTTTCACCTCCCACCTTGTCCTTATAACGAGGAGTCAGCCATGTCACCACTTCGTCGTATCTTCCCTGAAACGCTTTGGCGAGGGGAGTGACATTCTCGTCGGCGAAATGGGTTTCTGCATAACGCACCGCGCGATCGAGCAATGCCCTGCCACGCTCTGTTTCGCCGCTAAGTTCAAGTGCCTTGGCGATAAAAACAATCGATTCGAGATTCTCGAAACTATCAGAGTACGCGATTAAAGGAAATTCGAAATCCCTTTCAAAATAACGCGGCGTCACTAGACGGTACCGCTGCAGCACTCGCTCGGGATGACCTGCGCTAAAATCCGCCGACGCCTGATAACTCATAAGGTACACACGCCAAGACCCTCCACCGACATATCCCTTTGCAAACTCCGTCAACCATCGCTGGTGAGCCTTCTCCAAATCACCATCCCGAATCAAAAGGAAGATTTCGTAAAGGTATCGGTAATCCGAATTCGGATACAGTGCAATACCACGTTCGAGCCAAAACCGTACCTTGGCTTCGCTGCCAAGAATATTGTAGCTACTCATAATGAAATTCACGGCATTCAGGTTTTCCGGATCAAGAAAGTGCGCTCTCCTCAACGATTTAATAACTAGGTCAAAATCAGCCTCAGATGCCGCCAGATTCCCAGCCACTTGCATTTGCACATTCGAGTCGTTTGGGTATCGCCGATTGAGGGAATCCCAGATTTTCAGAGCCTCGCCATCGCGACCCATTTGTTCGAGGATTTCAGCCTTGTGGATAAACAGATTGGGATCTTCCGGATTGAGGACAATCGCTCGATCCACCATTTCAAGAGCAAGCTCTACCTCGTCCTTGTTATAAAACAAATATAAAGAGTAGTTGGTATAGGCGCCGTCGCTGTTGGGATTCAGTTCGATGGCCTTTTGGTAGGCAGTCTCCGCCTCTTCGTATTCCCCGAGCTCGCGATAAATCAAGCCCTTGACCACCCATGCATCCGAGAGACCGGGGTCCAGCTCCAAAGCCCGATCAAGATGCGGCATGCTCTTCGCTATCTGCTCCGACGCTGCCAGTCCGCTGTACCAGATTTGCGATTGATAGACATGCGCCAGCCTTGCGTGGGCCAAGGCGAAATCGGGATCCAGCTCGGTCGCCTTTTTGAAATGCGCGATAGATTCCCTCAAGCCATCGGCTGAGTAGTCACTAGCCAGTCCCTTGAAGTATGACTCCAACGCTTCCAGATTGTCTGTAGGCAGGTCCTTGAGACGCTGTTGTTCCTCGTCAGACAGTATGGCCTTCAACTCGTCGGCAATGGCCGCGGCGATCTCGCTCTGGATCTCGAAAATGTTCTCCGCCGTCAGCTCGCGCGTGTAGGTCTCCGCCCAAAGATGCGCGTCGGTCTGGGCGTCGATGAGCTGCATGTTTATGCGCACGCGGTCGCCCGCGCGCTGAACGCCGCCTTCGAGCAAAGTCGCCACTCCGAGTTCCTCGCCGATCTGCTTCATGTTTTTCGTCGTGTCCTTATATGTCATGACGGACGTGCGCGAGATTGTCTTAATATCGTGGATACGCGAAATCTGCGTCAGCAAGTCATCGTGGATCCCATCAGTGAAGAACTGGTCTTCGTCTAGATTGCTGCGGTTGTCGAAAGGAAGCACCGCGATAGACTTGTCCAGTGCCTCAGATGCGGGATCGACAGCCGTAGAAGCTTCGCGAGTGATGTAGAAATACAGCGCCAGAGAACCAAAGATCACCGCAGGTAGAGCCGCTGCGAAACCGAGCGAGAGCCAGTTGCGTTTCGACTGGGAGGTTTCTGCCTTCGCCTCTTCGCTCACGTTCTTGGTGAGCTTCACCCCATCCGGCGTAAGTTCGAAGGCCCAAGCCAGAATGACCGCCACGGGAAACCCCAGTAACAGCATCAACACTACAAAGCGAAACGCCCACATGGGAATCTCGAAGCCCGGAAAGGTCGCCGCCGCGACTTGGATGATGATCCAAGCCACCACGATATAAGTAGCCGCCACGCGAAACACCTTGCGCCGCTTCAGCTCGGCGAAGAAGGAGGGCTTCGTTTCGGGTTTATTGGATTCAGGCTGTGGTGAGTCGGTCATGTTGTTTGGAACCACGGATGGACACTGATAGACACGGATCGGGAATCAATGAGGACACGATGGCATTCAAGCCACTCGCAAAGATATCTGTGTTCATCTGCGTCCATCCGCGGTTTAAAATTCGCCCAACTCACAGCTCCGGGATGGGCGCCAGCTCGCCGTTGGCTTCCATGCGGGCGAGGTTGGCGCGCTGCTCCTGTAGTCGCACGTCGTTGATCGCCATCAACTCCTGGAATTCTGGATCGTCGCGCAATGGGTCCCATTCGGAACCCTTCGCGAATTCGCTCGAACAGCCGCCCGCATCCACTATCAGCTCGCGCAGCGCGGCGAGGGCCCGATCGTAATCGCCGGCTGCCGCGTAAAGATCGGCGTCGTTAGCTAAAAAGCCGAAGGTTCCCATGCGAACGAGTTTCGGCGCCGTAGCAGCGATGCGGTCCACCAACGCGGTCGCCTGCGTCTGTTGATTCGATTGCAGTTGCGCCCTGGCAAGCTGGGCAGCCAAAACCATATTATCCTGACTCAATTCCATTCCCGGCTCGTTGAGCGCGGGACGCTTCTCCAGAAGATACTCCAACGCCTTGCCGGGACGACCCAACCTTAGCTCTGTGGAGACAATATTGGAAAGGGCGGCCGAGAAATAGGGGTTGCCTTCTTCCACCTCACGGAGAGTGGCCAAAGCCGCTTCATCCTCGTCCTCCACCAAATGAAGCATTCCGCGAACGTAGGTGGCGTTGCCCGAATCCGGGGCCTGCTCGAGGGCATAGTTCCACCAGAACGCGGTCTGGTCACGATCGCCGAGAGCCTGGTAGGCTGAAGCCAGGTGCATCGAGACATACTGGTTTTCAGGGTCCAGCGACAGGGCCTTGCGATAAGCTTCGATCGCTTCGTCATAAAGATTGAAGGCCTCCCGTTGCAGATTGCCAAAGGTGCGGAAGAAATCAAAATTCCGGGGCTCCTCAATCATGAGCTCCCTCAGCAGCTCCTCCGACTCATCGAAATCACCGGCAACCATGAGCGCCTCCGCCAGACCCTGCTTAGGTTGCGAGCTGACCGGGTCTAACTCCACGGCTTTCCGACCTAGTTCCACAGAGGCCGCAGGGTTTCTCATCGTCCAAAGCTGGAACCACGCGCCCAGCGCATAAGCTTGCGCGTCGTTGGGGTTGAGTTCGATCGCCCGCTCAAGGGCGGCTTGGGCGGCGGCGTTGTCACCCTTGCGAATGTTGTAGCTGGCCCAGGCCACTTGGATGTGGCTGTCTGTGGGGTCCAACTCCAGCGCCCGCCGAATATGCGGTTCCGCCTTGATCAATTGCTCGTCAACAGGCAGCCCCTCGGACCAGATCTGGTACAAATATGCCCCAGAGAGGGATCCATGCGCCAAGGCAAAGTCCGGGTCGAGTTCGATGGCTTGCTTCAGGTATTTGATCGCTTCTCGGGCTCCTTCTGCCGTTTGTTCCACGGCAGAGGCCTTGAAGGCGAGCTGAAGCGCGGCGAGGTTTTGGGTGGGCAACTTCTGTAGCTGTTGCTGTTCCTCTGGACTGAGTACGGCCTTGAGCTCGCCGGCGATCGCCGTGGCAATTTCGCTTTGGATAGCAAAGATGTTACCTACCGTCATCTCGCGGGTGTAGGTCTCGGCCCAGAGGTGGGCATCAGTCGCGGCGTCGATGAGCTGCACGTTGATGCGGATCTGGTCGCCCGCTCGCTGAACCCCACCTTCGAGGATCGTGGCCACGCCGAGTTCTGCCCCGATCTCGCGCATGTTTTTCGACGTATCGCGATAGGCCATGACGGAGGTGCGGGAAATCGTCTTGATTTCGCGGATACGGGAGATTTGGGTGAGCAGGTCGTCGTGAATGCCGTCGGTAAAATAGGCGTCGTCCTCGCTGGCGCTACGATTCTCGAAGGGAAGCACGGCGATGGACTTGTCGAGATGGGGAGCCGTAGAAGCTTCGCGAGTGAAGTAGAAATACAGCGCCAGCGACCCAAAGATCACCGCAGGCAAAGCTGCGGCAAACCCATACGACAGCCAATTCCGCTTCCCCTGCGAGGTCACCGCCTTCTGCTCCTCGCTCACATTCTTCGTCAACTTGATCCCGTCGGGCGTCAGCTCGAAGGCCCACGCCAAAATCAAGGCCACCGGAAATCCCAGTATCAGCATAAGCACGACAAAGCGAAACGCCCACATGGGAATTTCGAAACCGGGAAAGGTCGCCGCCGCCACTTGGATGATGATCCACGCCACCACGACATAAGCCGCCGCCACGCGAAACACCTTGCGCCGACGAAGTTCGGCGAAGAAGGAACTTCGAGTGGAAGGTGGGGATAGTGAGGATTCGTCGGAATCAGGCATAGTTCCGCGGAGATGAGAGAGTCGGAAAAGACAAAAGGAAGAAGAGGCAGCTCGAAATTACGCAACTTCCTCACCAATGCGAGCATGCAATTAACGAGCCCATCTTGGCCTTGTGCCTGCTTTCACGCCTATCTTGTTGACCCATCCGCTAGAACGCGTACCCAAGAACTCCCCTCTATAGTGATTGCAGGGGAAACAAATCCGAGGTCTCGATAAAAATGAGCACAGAAAAATCCACTATCATCTACACCAAGACTGACGAAGCGCCCGCGCTCGCCACCTACTCGTTCCTGCCAATGGTGCAGGCTTTCGCCAAGTCCGCCGCCGTTTCAGTCGAGACGCGCGACATCTCCCTCGCCGGACGCATCCTCGCTCACTTCCCGGAAAAACTCACCGACGAGCAACGCATCGGCGACTACCTTGCAGAACTTGGACAACTCGCCACCAAACCAGAGGCGAACATCATCAAGCTGCCAAACATCTCCGCTTCCATCCCGCAGCTCGGTGCCGCCATTAAGGAATTGCAGGAGCACGGCTATGACATTCCGGACTACCCATCCTCGCCAAAAAACGACGAGGAAAAGGAAACCAAAGCTCGCTACGCAAAGGTTCTCGGCTCCGCTGTCAACCCCGTCCTCCGCGAGGGCAACTCCGACCGCCGCGCTCCCAACGCCGTAAAGAACTACGCAAAGAAGAACCCGCACTCCATGGGCAAGTGGAGCAGCGACTCCAAGACCCGCGTCGCCACCATGGGCCAAAACGACTTCGCCTCCAACGAGAAGTCCGTCACCCTGCCCGCCGCCACCACCGCTGAGATCGTCTTCACCTCCGCATCCGGCGAAAAGAAGGTCCTCAAGTCAGGCCTCGCTCTGCAAGAAGGCGAAGTGCTCGACGGCACCTTCATGTCCGCCAAAGCGCTTGACGCATTTCTCGCCGAGCAAATCGAGGCCGCCAAGAAGGAAGACGTGCTCTTCTCCCTCCACATGAAGGCTACCATGATGAAGGTCTCCGACCCCATCATCTTCGGCCACGGCGTCCAAGCGTACTTCAAGGACCTGCTCGCCAAGCATTCCGCCACCATTTCCGAGCTCGGAGTCGACTTCAAAAACGGATTCGGCGATCTCGTATCCAAGATCCAAACACTGCCCGCCGACAAGAAGTCGGAGATCGAAGCCGACATCCAAGCCGCCTACGAACGCGGACCTGACCTCGCTATGGTCAACTCCGACAAAGGTATCACCAATCTACACGTCCCCTCCGACGTCATCATCGACGCCTCCATGCCAGCCATGATCCGTTCCGGCGGCATCATGTGGGACAAGGACGGCAAGGAAGCCGACACCCTCGCAGTGATTCCCGATTCGAGCTACGCCGGCGTCTACCAAGCCGTCATCGACTTCTGCAAGGAAAACGGAGCCCTCGACCCAAAGACCATGGGCACCGTGCCCAACGTCGGACTGATGGCCCAAAAGGCCGAAGAGTACGGCTCGCACGACAAGACCTTCGAAATCGAAGAAGCCGGCACCGTCTCCATCGTCGACGCCGACGGAAACACCCTCCTCTCCCACGAAGTGGAAGCCGGCGACATCTGGCGCGCCTGCCAAGCCAAGGATGCTCCGATCCGTGATTGGGTGAAGCTCGCCGTCTCCCGAGCTCGCGCCACCGGCGTTCCCACTATCTTCTGGCTCGACGGCGACCGCGCCCACGACGCCCAGCTCATCGAGAAGGTAAACACGTACCTCAAGGACCACGACACCGACGGACTCGACATCCAGATCCTCCCACCCGCCGTCGCCTGTAAGTTCTCCGTAGAACGCATGGCCAAAGGCCTCGACACCATCTCCGTCACCGGAAATGTGCTGCGCGACTACAACACCGACCTCTTCCCCATCCTCGAGCTCGGAACCTCCGCCAAGATGCTCTCCATCGTTCCCCTAATGAACGGCGGCGGCCTCTTCGAAACAGGAGCTGGCGGCTCGGCCCCGAAACATGTGCAGCAGTTTCTCCAAGAGAACTACCTGCGCTGGGACTCCCTCGGCGAATTCCTCGCCCTCGCAGTCTCCCTCGAGCACCTCGGCGAAACCACCAGCAACGCCAAGGCCAAGATCCTCGCCAAGACCCTCGACGCGGCGACCGGCAAGTTCCTCGAAAACGACAAATCGCCAACGCGGCGCCTCGGCGGCATCGACAACCGCGGCTCCCACTTCTTCCTCTGCCTCTACTGGGCTCAGGAAGTCGCCACTCAAACCGAAGACGCCGAACTCGCCGCTGCCTTCCAGCCCGTAGCCGACGCCCTCACCAAAAACGAGGACAAGATCGTGGAAGAGCTCATCGCCGCTCAAGGCAGCGAAGTCGACGCCGGTGGCTACTACCACTTCGACGACGAAAAAGCATCTGCCGCCATGCGCCCGAGCTCCACGCTCAATAGCATCCTCGCCATCGTTTAGATAGAACCAATGTAGAAGCGTGCCTGTCACGCGATCTCTACAACCGAATCTCCCCCAGGGCAGCCCTCGCCGGCTGCCCTTTTTCGTGCCCAATGCAAAGCGCTGCAATCCGCTGGTATCACAATGCAATTCGCCGTGAAGACTCTGTTTCGCGTAAAAAGTCCGATCGAATCTAGAAAATCGTAAACCTCTCCCAGTCTATCACTTGCAAAGAGATTGAAGGAAGAATAGAGCGCTTGGCACAAGCCATGCGAACCCTTCTAATAATTCAACAAGGCTCAACAACTTTGGGCTAGAATCCAAAAACCCAACACCCAGTAAAAATATGAAATCAGGAAACAGAGACAAAACAGAAGGTTCACTACAAAAAGCCAAAGGCGAAGTTAAAGACGCAGCTGGCGATGCAACCGACAACAAGGACCTCAAGCGCGAAGGTAAAACCGACAAGGTAAAAGGCGAAGCCCAGAAGACTCGCGGCGAGGCGAAGGACGCTGTCGGCAAGTAGCGAGCCGATATCCTGCACTCGCAACCTAAGCCCCCAAAAAAATGAGCAGCGATAAAATAGATAAAGCCATTTATGATAAGGCACGCTACGACTCCCTTCGAGATAGGGGAGTATCTGAAGATAGAGCCAAGCGAGTAGCGACGGTTCCGCTCGATAGATTCCCTGAGGGAAAGAGCAAGACAGCCACTTCTCCGACTGAGAGAAATCTTAAAAGCGTACCCGCAAGCCAACTACGGAGTTCGAGCGTGAAGGAAACCATCGCGCCCAAGCACCCGGTATCCGACCGGCCCTAATCTATGCCAGCTACTCGTTTTGAAATCACTTTAGTGCGGTAGAAATCGAATTCTAAAAAGAATATCATTATATAAGACCACACTTAAAAGAAAATCGATTCGAACCGACTGAACGGCTAAAATCATCGGCTAACCAATATACGTAAAGCACGGCCAGCAAACCGCAGCGCCGTCCAAATCAAGCAAACACAGGAAATCCGATCGAGATAAGGCCAATGTATCGAAGAGAGCGACCCCTCAAGAGGGTCGCTCTTTTTGTGCGCGCACTACTTTGACCGTTGCAAGTATCGCCCCTTGCCTCCTCCTTGTCAGTCGGTCTACCTCAGACATCGCACTGGTAGGCTATTCCACTCTTGCGAACTCCGTACACCGTTTCCTATGCCTGCTCCGTGCCTCCAATCGCAAAGCGTTCTGTGCGGCGGGGGCTTCCGTTACTTCGCTTCGGCAACGATGCCGCTTTCAGTCAAAAGCTTTGCGGGCGGCACCGCGCGTTACCGCACCACTAACGGCTCTTTCGCCGTCGATGAAGAGAGCTGGCTGGTGCTCAACGACCAAGAGCCCTACACCATCGAGTTCGACTCCAAGACACTCATCCGTTCCACCGTCATCTTCTTCCCGAGCGGCTGGGCCGAGTCCTTGAACCGCGTATTCAGCGAACCAGACACATCCCTACTCGACGCGCCCGAAGAAACAGGCTCCGCCGTCAACTTCCTCCAAACGGTCTCGCCCGACAACGGACAGATCAAGTCGCGCCTGATGCGGATCGACAATGCCTGCCGCGGCCGAACAGCCCCGACTGATTGGCTCGAAGAGCAGCTACAAGACCTGCTCGGTACACTATTGTTCAGCCAAAAAGAGCACCTCCAGCGAGCCCAAAGCCTGCCCGCCGCGAACCGAGCAACTCGCGACGAACTCTACCGCCGTCTCTGCCGCGGACGCGACTACCTGCACGCCACAGCCCTGCAAGCCCCGTCCCTGGAAGACGCCGCGAAAGCCTCCTCCCTTTCGCCCTTCCACTTTCAACGCAGCTTCAAAGCTGCCTTCGGCCAAAGCCCTCGCCAATACACCGAGTCGCGCCGACTCCGCCACGCGCGCCGACTCCTTGCCACAGGAGCGACAACCGCAACCCAAGTAGCATTGGAAGTTGGATACGAAAGCTATAGCTCCTTCCATGCCGCCTATCGACGTCACTTCGGACACCCGCCTTCCAAAACGCTTTAGCAAGAAACCGGAGGCGCGAACGGGCATCAATCAGATAGCATATCATCCACGATTATGAACGCTCCCCAACTCGCCCCCAACTCTCTCCTACAAATCGCAATTTGCAGTCAAGATGTCCCCAAACTCGCCGCGTTCTACAAGGATGTGGTCGGGCTCAAACACCTCTTCGACGCTGGTCCCAACCTATCCTTCTTCGACATCGGAGGCACCCGCTTGATGATCACCCAGCCCTCTTCTGCAGAACTCGACCACCCACCGTCCCTACTCTACTATCGAGTGGAAGACCTAGAGTCAGTCCATTCTGTGATCCTCGACCGCGGAGGCATCGAAGAACATCCGCCCGCGATAACCGCCGAAATGCCCGACCACGAACTTTGGAGCTCCTTCCTTCGTGACTGCGACAACAACCTTTTCGCCCTGATGTGCGAACGCCCTCTCAAAGACTAAAACCAACTATGAACTCACGCCGCCAATTCCTCGCTAAAACCGCCACCCTCGGCGCTTTCGTATTCACACTTTCTCTACACGGGAACGATACGAAGCTCGACCCTCTTCCGCCGATACCCAAAAGGCCGCCCCCTCTCGATCCCGCAAGTATCAAAGCTTTTGTCGCAGCCGCCCACAAGGACCTCGACGAAACTCGCAGCTTGCTGGAAGCGCAACCCTCCCTCATAAACGCAACTTGGGACTGGGGAGGCGGCGATTTCGAAACGGCCCTCGGTGGAGCAGCCCACATGGGACGACGCGATATCGCCCTATTCCTCCTCGATAACGGAGCCCGCTTCGATCTTTTCGCAGCCGCTATGCTCGGCAAACTCGGGATAATCAAGGCCGTCCTCGAAACCGATCCTCATTTATTCGATACGTCCGGTCCCCACGGCATTCACCTCATCTCCCACGCCGAAAAAGGAGGAGATACAGCCGCCAAAACACTCGCCTATCTGAAATCATTCAAAGGTGACTGAGTCGACGCGATAACCTCGTTCTACGATCCAACCTCATGAGGGAGCTCCTACTTCGACAAGGGGTGCAACTGCGAGAGTGCCAATCCCAAGAAACAGCATGGACCCTTCCGTACCCTCGCTTCAAGCTACCCTGAAGGTTAGAACTCAAACCCCAGCCAAGCCCATGAACACTCGCCTCCTCGCCTCCACTTTAATCCTGCTCGTCTCAACCTGTTTCGCTACCGCCCAGACTTCTACCGTCCCCGAACCACCGCCACCGACCGGCGTCCCCGCTCCCGGTCCTCAAACCGACGAGCCCTACGCTCCCACTCCTATCCTGCCCGGAGGCACTGTCATCCCTCTCTATTCACCCGACTCTCCACACCTCGACCAAAGCCGTATCCACGAGGCGGAGACTTACGGTAGCTACACCCCCCCTCATCTCGGGTTTGTCGCCAATATCCACAACCCTTCCATCGAGTTCCACGCCGCCAACGGAGCCCTGAATACCGGCACCGCCGTCATCCTAGCCGCGGGCGGAGGACACAACAATCTCAACGTAGTCGGAGAAGGCGCCAGTATCGTACCGTTTCTCACCGCCAACGGCATCAACGCCGTCATCCTGCGCAACCGTCTGCGCTCCGACGGGTACGAACCCAAGACCGACGGCGTGCACGACGCCCAACAAGCCATCAAGCTCGTCCGCGCTCACGCCGGACACTGGAATCTGGATACAAATAGGATTGGCTTCGTCGGCTTCTCCGCAGGAGCGGAACTCGCTGCAGCAGCCGCCATCGAGTACCCCACCTTCGAACAATTGGAGAAAACGCCCGATAACGCGCTGGCCACGATTTCCTCCCGTCCCGACTTCATCGGTCTCGTCTACCCCGGTCCCTCTCCTTTCGCATTCGGTGGTGCGGCCGAAATCCCCCGAGACGCGCCACCCGCATTCTTTGCCTCCCCTGGGTGGGGCGATTGGATTCACGCCATCTGGGCCACTGAATACTTCACCGCTTTACTGGAAGACGGCGTACCCAATTGCGAACTACACATTTACGCCCGAGGCGTACACCCCGGCGACCGCGGGCAGCCAGACCAAGCCCCCGCCACCGCCGGTATCAGCAGGCGCGACGGGGTTGCTTTCGGCAAGTGGCAAGACAGCTACCTGCAGTGGCTGGAAGACCTCGGTTTTCTGCAAAAGCCCGGGCTCGAAACCCAAGCCGCCCGCGACGTGGCTCGAAACACTGACCGTCCCGACAGGATCTCGAAATACCGAGAGATAAAGCGGTAAGCGGTCGACCTCAAAGCCGCACTGCTACCCAATCGGAGACAAAAACCTAATCCGCTACCTCCCAATAGTAGACGGTCCAGAAAACGGGATAGTCAATAAGCACCTTGAGGGGTTCTCCATTCCACAGTTTCCAATCTACGAGGTCGACGGACCACCAGACCTCAATTTGATCTTGTTCGTAAGGAGTGAGGTTGGGCTCAACGAACCCGTCGCTAGACATGAGTAATTCAGTGGGAACTGCACGTGGCGCAAATGACGCATAGAGACCCAAGCGACCCTGCGGATTCAAGATCATCAACCGCCCGTTTGCGAGCCTGTCAATTACTTGCGAGCCAAACCACGACGCATTTGAAACCTCCGGCAATTCCGCGATGCCTCCGCTTCTCATTTCCAAAACCCGCCCTTTGAGGGGGTGGGTTAATACAGGTTTTCCGGGTCCTTCATATTCCAAGAGTACCGGCACATTTGTTTCAAACTCACCACTGGCATAGGTTTCCTTCCATACCGTAGGCTCAAGTTCGCTGAATCCATTCTTGCCCAGAGCAAACTCCCTTAGCCGTACTTCAACCTCGTAGGCCGAATACGTGCTATCTTCCGCCTCAGTATCGGTCGTTAGAACCGCAAAATGCCGTCCATCCGGAGCGACTCTCACACTCTGATCCGCCGCGACGCTATATATTTCCGCAAGGTTTTTATCAGCGTCGAATACCCCTACCTTGTAAGGCGAACCTCTGTTCGCTCCTCGGTTTTTCTCAACGGCTACGATAAACTCCTCATTCTCGACCAGTTCCTTCCAGTCGTACTCCCGAAGCTCAACGAACGCCTTGGTTTCGACTTCAAACACAGTCACCAATCCCGCGGTGTCCGCCCCATCCGCCCTGGAGATAAAGAACGCAACCTTACTCCCCTCCTCCAAAAGCTCCGCTCGCAATGATGGATTTTCCAGCAACTCGCGAACCAAGTCTTTATACTCCTCCCGCAGGTGTTCGCTTTCCAGCATCGCCTCAAGTTCGAAATCGACTTCACCCGTATCCACCCTGTAAACACATCCATCGCTTCCCACCAAGAGACCTAGCTCAGGCTTACCTTCGATAACCCTCACGCCATCCGGTAATAAGGAGCTTCGCTCGCCCACTAGCTCTCCACTCTCCGAATCGTAGGCCTGCTTCGTCCCGTCCAAGAAGAAAATCGTAGCTACCCCATCATCATCGGCAGGCCACACGTGGGAGATTCTCGGATTACTCTGGGCATCAAACACAACCTCTTCCAATGTATACAAGTCCAACGCTCTTGGTGTGCCATCATAAGCGACATAGAGGGCCTCGTCGGCACCCGCCTCTAGATCAACACCAAATAAGGAGCGTTGTGCTAAATGCGTCTGGCGCAAAACCTCCTTGGTTTCCAAATTTAAAACCGAGACCTCCCATCGGTGGCCATACGAAGGATTATCGAAGGAGTCGATATCCATGGCAGCCGCAGCGCCCGAAATCAAAACGTGGTCGCCGCTACCCACAAAATACAAAAAAGGAGCATAAGAGGTATGATAAAAGGGGTCTACAAATACAGGCACAGCCTCTCTTAAAATGGAGAAACTCAAATCCTCGGTATCGAACGAAAGAGCGCTTCCATCTTCAAAACCCATCAAGATCGATACCGCATCGTCCGAAATAGCGACTGTATCCACATTCTCAGGATCTCCCCACTCCTCCTGCCATTCATAGAAGAGCGGTTCATCTTCAGCATCGCTCCAAGCGGCCAATCGAAACCTCTCCGTATCGGTCCCGTCCTCTACTACCGTCAATGCCACGATTGCCTCGCCGTTGATAGACTGAGCAGCAATTCTGCCACGAACGCGCCCTTCAAATTCCCCGGCTTTCTCATAGCTTCCGTCCACCGTATCCACCGCCCAAATCGAATCGCTCACGTAAATAGCTCTTCCAGAGGGAGCGATTTGAGGCACAAGCCAACCATCCCCAACCTCCTCCGGGAGCACCGGTTCGCCCGTGAGAACATGATGCAGGGTCTCGTTCACCGGTCCCCAGTACTTATACCTCGCCTCTGGTAAATGGACTAAGTGAGAGTAACGTACGAGCACAGCCCCAGCTCCCAATGCACGATAGTTCCAAGCCCCGCTCTCGTCCGTCCACAAGATTTCGCCTGTCTTCGAAACGAAACTGACCCAACCCATCCTGCTAAAATCTCCACAGCTGAAATAGCTGTGACAAACTTCGCCCTCTCGAGAAACGAATCCATCTAAAAACCTGCTATCTGACACGGGGGCTTCATAACGCTCCACAACAGCTCCCGACGCCCAATCCCTCACTATGACCAATCCGGGGACGCTGAAATCAATCTGCTGCCCAGCATCCGGCGAATAAACGATGTCGCTATCCTTATTTGCTTCCCAGCGGATATTCCCCTCCAAATCGTACCAGGTTTTGTGAGTCTGGTAGGTCACCAGGACAGTGTCGTCCCATTGCTTCGAGATAGATGCAGCTGCCTCTCCACCCACCCAACCCGATATCGGCAGCAACCGACGTTCCTCTCCTGTTCGCGGTCCCGCTAGGGCCGTAAACGTCCAGCTACAAAGCGAAGCTGCTAGGACGATTCCTAAAAAACGAGGTGGGAACAAGAGGGAGGGAGAAGACATGGTAAAACGATTACGGATTAGCACGAGAGGTAACAGATCCCAGTACGTAAACGGGACGCGGATAGATTCAATAAATCATGCACACTATTCGCTCATCCCCGCATCATTAGGATCGTGAGATTCAAGGCCTATACTACGTAGCAGTAATCTCGATACGCAATCCTTGGAAAACTCCCGTGACGTCTCGCTGCACCTATTACGAGCGCTATTTCTCCAAGACACCGCCCCGCAAGCGGGCAGACGTACCCTTGGCCCGATCGATCGCAATCGCAACGGCCTCCTCGCTCAAACCCAAGGCCTCCGCAGCTTCAGCGAAATCGGAAAAAGGCTCGATCGGCGTATTGAACTCACACCCGGTTCGGGCTAACACGCGATTGGTGAAATTCAATAAGGCGGACAAACCCTCTCGTTGATTGCCCTCCTCCCATTGCTCCGCAACCGCTTCGCAAACTGCCTTAGAAAATCCCCACACTTCGAGAAGCGCCGCGCCCACTTCCATGTGGTCATGCCCACAGCAATCCCGCTCCCATTTCTGCACTGGAACATAAGCGTCCCATAAAACCTCAACCCCCTCCCTGCTCAAAGCGTAGTCGATAACCAACATCCCGCTTTCGCGCATCATTCCTGCAAGGTATGCCGACTCCGAATCCTTGTTCGTCTTCTCGGCCAGCGCCTCCATCAATAACGCTGCCGCTATGCCCGACTCCCAAAATACATCCGGCGGGATTCGATAATGCCGCAACTCAGCCTGATAAACCTCACCCGCCGTGCACACTCCTACCAGGCGAGCAATCTCCCTCATACCAATCCTCTGCATCGCCTCCGATAGAGAATCGCTCTTCTCCGCAAAACCGAAATAAGAGCTGTTGCTAAGCTTCGTAAGCTCCGCCACCAGCGTCGGATCCGTCATCAGCAACTCTGCCAAATCGTCAATCGTTGTATCGTCATCCTTCAAAAGCCGGGCAATCTCGGCTAAAATGCGAGGCATCGGAAACAGTCCCTGCACGTCTTCCAAATAGTTCCTGTATTCAATCTTCTGATTCATAAGGCTGTCCCTCGAGACAAGGATAATCCACTACGCGTACTTGTAATCGAAACCACGTCCGCTACGGTTGCGAAGTCGCCCCTACTATCGCACACATTCCCCTAAATGAAAGTACTATTAGTCGCAGATTTGCACATGAACCTTCCGCAATTCGCATGGTTGGAGAAAAACGCGCATCACGCCGACCTCGTGGTAATCGCAGGCGACTTTCTGCAAATCACCCACAGCTGCGACAAGACTGAGCAGATCTCTAAGATCAAACCTATCATCGAGCGCATACGTCAGCGACGCCCGCTCATGATCACTTGCGGCAATCACGACGGCGACACTCGAAACCCTGCTGGCGAGGAGTACGCCGCTTGGATCCAAGCCATCAGAGCAGAGTCGGCCCATCCAACCGATTTTGGCGATGGAAAGTACCGCTTCACTTCGTGCATCTGGTGGAATGGCCCTGAAACGCGAAAGCACATGCTCGAACACCTCCGAGCTAACCAACCTGAAGAGGGCGTCACCTGGATCTGGATACACCACGCCCCTCCTCGCGGATCAAAAACCGCTTGGACTCGAAACGGCGACGCGGGAGACCCCTACCTCCTAAAACTCATCGGATTGCTAGGCCCAAACCATGTGCTAAGCGGCCACATTCACGATGCGCCCTTTCACGCCCAAGGCAGTTGGGGAGAGCGCATCGGGAAAACGTGGGCCTTCAATCCCGGCAAGCAAATCGGCGATGTCCCTTCCCACATCGAGATCGACCTTGCGAACCGAAAAGCCCGCTACAGCTCTATCGAAGGAGTCGAGCTCCTCGACCTGAAGTAAGTCCCACCCAGCGATCTTGACCTTACTGAATCAATGGAAAAATTTCCCATCAAAGACGAAGCGGTCGCGGCCGCATTCGAAGTTTTTCCCCCACAAGTCCGTCCCCAGTTGCTCGCACTGAGGTGCTTAATCCTGACAATCGGCCATCGTGTCGATCCTATCGGGAAAGTCACCGAATCCCTCAAGTGGGGCGAACCGAGTTACAGCACGATTTGCGGTAGTCCGGTCCGAATCGGATGGAAAGATAACAGACCTTCTGAGCTCGCTCTCTACTTCCACTGCCAAAGTAAACTTGTCAGCACTTTCAGAGCACTGTATCCAAATATCCTATCTTTCGATGGCAACAGAGCCATCGTGTTGAGGATCAAAGCTCCCCTGCCTCACAAGGAGTTGCAACACTGCATCGAACTCGCCTTCAACTACCACCGGATCAAAAAGCTGCCGCATCTCGGCACCCAAGCCTAAACAGGCTCTGTCAAAGAAACGAACAATAGAGACTACCGGAAATGGGAACCGTAGAACGAAAGCTCACCCTACGAAGTGAAATCCTCAACAACGAACGCACACTTTGGATACGTGAACCAAAGAATACCCACGGGAAATTGGACCTCCTCGTGGTCCTTGATGCCGAGCTCTATCGCAACCGCGTTCAAGTGCCCGATATCCTAGAATCACTTTTCGAATCAGGCGACCTCGACAAACTCCTGGTCGTTTATGTTTCATGCGTCGACATGGACACCCGTTGGATCGAGTGCCCCTGCTATCCGCCGTTTTCTGAATTCGTATTCAAAGAGTTGTTACCGCGAATCCATGAGGAATATCCCGATACTAAAAGCTCGCAGGAACGAGTTATTGCAGGTCTCAGCTATACCGGACTCGCCGCCTCATTCGCAGCTCTCTCCAACGATGGCCTTTTCACAAAAGTGATTTCCCAATCTGGCTCCTACTGGTCCAACGATTGTTGGCTGATCAAACAATTCGATGGTCGAGTGCTGCAGCACCCGCCCGCTTTCTTCCTCAATGTAGGGGACAAGGAAACACAGGGTTATGTCTGGCACAAGGAGGACGTTATTCAAAAAATCTCCCAGGTCGAAGGAGTCGAACGTTTCCGCGACATGCTCGTAAATAATGGATACACTGTCCGGTTCGAAACCTTCTCCGGCGGCCACTCCGCGGAAGCTTGGGCCACCTCCCTTCCGAACGCCCTCAAGTGGGCCTTTCCGCAGCGGTAACGAGAAGTTATCAAGGCGTCCAGGTCAGCGCGCTACGCCCGGCAAGTGGAGTCAACTAGGCTCCGGGCGTAGGTCGGAGCGATAAAATAGCCCAAACTCACTCTTTCCTTTTGCAGCCGATCCGCTGTGCCCGTTTCTTATCTACTGCAGAAAAATGAACGATTCATCTCACCATTGCCTCGTTATCCCAGATATCCACCAAAACGTACGATGGATCGAGTCCATCCTGCAAAAGGAAGGAGCCGCAGCCGACCGCATCGTCATCCTCGGTGATTATTTCGACCCGAAGGTCGAGTCGGCAACCGACGTCTCTGAAACCTGCATCTACCTTTCTGGTCTGCAGAAAAGCAACTCCGCACCCATTACCTTTCTTGTAGGCAATCACGACCTCCCCTACCTCTATGACCTGCACCACCGACGCAGTCCAAACACGAGCGACCCGAATCCCTACCTCAACGGAGCTTACAATCCCTACCTCTCCGAAAGCATCAAACAACACCTCTCGCCCGCATTCCTCGATCAACTCGAGCCCTTCGCCTTCGCCCAAGGCTGGATCCTATCCCACGCAGGTGTCCATCTGCGACACCTCGTCACCCACGATAGGGCCGGACTCGACGCTCTTCATTCCAGCTTGAAAGCGCAAGTGGTGAACCTCCCCCACCGACGCACCGCTGAACTTGCCGCCATCGGTACTGCTAGGGGCGGGTGCGACGAGCACGGCGGCATTGTCTGGCAAGATTGGTTTAAGGAGTTTGAAGATACGCTCGACTGGCCGCAAATCGTCGGACATACGATCATCCCCGAACCAAACCAAAAAGGTCGTAGTTGGGATCTCGATACAAAAAACGGAAGCTATGGAATTCTAGCAAATGGCAAACTGGAAATCCGCTGCCTACCCAAGGAATAAAGGCTACTCTTCACTCCTCCCTAAATCATATACAAGAGTACATTCGGAAAATAGCGGTTCGCCTTCGCCTTACGCTCCACCAAACCTGCCGGTCTCAAGAAAGTGACCCGAAACCTAGAAGCACACAAGATATGGTAGACGTAAAAAACAAATGGGCCCTCATCACTGGCGCCAGCCGTGGAATCGGCTATCTCACCGCCACGTTCATGGCGGAGCGCGGCTGCAATCTCATCTTGCACAGTCGGGTAGCTGAACACTGCAATCGAATCGAAACCGAGGCCAAGGAGCTCGGTGTCAAAACCATGGTGGTCTCAGCCGAACTTTCCGAGCACGATCAGGTGATCGAGATGCTCGACCTCATCAAGGCCTCCGAGACGGAGGTCGATATCGTATTCAACAACGCTGCGGTTCAAGTCGGCTATCGTACCGACTTTTGGAATACGCCCGTCGAAGACTTCGATCTCAGTTTTCGCATCAACACCGTCGCCGTAGCCACCATTTGCTACCGCCTCATGCCCGGCATGATCGAGCGCGGCTTCGGTCGGGTCATCAATACCACCAGCGGTATTCGCGACCAGCCGGAACAAGCAAGCTACTCCGCCAGCAAGGCCGCCCTTGATAAATTTACCAAGGATCTCGCAACCAAAGTGGAGGGCACCGACGTCTGCGTCAGCCTTACCGACCCCGGCTGGTGCCGCACCGATCTCGGCGGCCCGCACGCTCCCAACGATCCGAATACTGCCCTCCCGGGGGTAGCGGTGGGAGCCTTTATCGACGACCGTAAGAGCGGGCGCTTTCTACACGCAGACCACTTCCATGGCATGAGCCTCGAAGAAGCCGTAGCCAAGGCCCACACTTTGGAACGGGGCGATTGACAGTCTCGAGCGATCGGAACCCGCGTCTAAAACCTTCCCGCATCCCCCAATCGAGGGATCGGGATCGGCTTGCCCTTGATCGATACATTCCGTGAATTGCATCCTGCCTAATCCGCTCCGCCACCGTGCTCGAGCGTGCATTCACAATCTCCAAAGTCTCGATACAAGATGCCCCAACGCTCCAATTCCACGCTAAACGGTCTGATTCCCAAGCTCTTCCACCGAAGCGCGGCGGTCGCCGCCCCTCTCTTGCTCGCCTCCAGTCTTCTCGGAGCCGAGCCCGCTGGCTACCTCTTTGCCACCTTCAAAGGCGAGCAAACGCCCCTCACCGAGCAAATCTACTTTTCCACTAGCCACGACGGCCGCAACTGGAAGGCCCTCAACGAAGGCAAGCCCGTCTTGGTCAGCGAGCAAGGCGAAAAAGGCGTACGCGACCCCTACCTGCTGCGCTCCCACGATGGCTCGAAATTCTACATGGTAGCCACCGATCTCTCCATCAACCTCAACCCAAACTGGAGACGCGCCGTCACCGAGGGGAGTCACAACATCGTAGTCTGGGAATCTTCCGACTTGGTCAACTGGTCCGAGCCTCGCCTCATTCCGGTCGCTCCCGAAGACGCCGGCTGCACCTGGGCTCCGGAAGCGATCTACGACGAGGAAAACGGAAATTACCTGGTCTTCTGGGCCTCTACCACCGAGCGCGACGATTTCGCAAAACACCGCATCTGGGCCGCACGCACCGAGGATTTCAAAACCTTTGGCGAACCCTTCGTATTCATCGAGAAGCCGACCACCGTGATCGATACCACCATCATCAATGACGGCCAGAACTACTACCGCTTCACCAAAGACGAGAAGTTTAAGAGCATCACCATGGAAACCGCGCCTCGCCTCTCTGGTCCTTGGAGCGACGTCCCCGATTTCTCGCTCGCTCCCTTGCAAGGCTACGAAGGCCCGGAATGCTACCGCCTCGACGACCCCTCTTCCGGCGAACCCGCCCGCTGGTGCCTCATCCTCGACCAATATTCAAAAAATACCGGCTACCAGCCATACGTCACATCCGATCTCTCTTCCGGCCAGTTCTTGCCCGGCGAAGGCTTCAATTTCCCCTTCCACTTCCGCCACGGATCCGTCATCCCGCTCAGCGCCGAAGAACTTGATCGGGTAGAAAAACGCTGGGACGTAAGTGAGCAAGGGAACCACTGAAAACGCTCACTTCACTTGAGGGCGACGGTTTTCGGGCGGCAACGCTTCATGCAAACGGTTCGGAGCTCCGGCTCTTTTCTCTAGGGTAAACATATCGTAGAGCACGCCGGTCGCCGTACGAGCCTCGTAGTGCAGCTCGTCATGATCGACTGATATCACTTGGTAAAGCTGCGTGTCTTCCGCAGTGCGAACCGCGAAGTCGCCCTTGGTTATTGGATACATTTTCGGCCCGCTCACCGATACTACATAGACTGTCCCAATCTCTGGGTCATACGCTTGCTGGTAGCCGCTTGGAAAATTAGTTCCGGAAACTTTAGTATCCACAAATCCGGTACGTGCATAAGTGTGGTCGTGCCCATTGAGCACGAGGTCGACCTTGTACTCGTCGAGAATCGGTTTCCAAAGCTCGCGCAACTCGCGATTGTCCCTATCCCGAGCGGGCGAGAAGATGGGATGGTGAAATGTGATGATCGTCCACCGTTGCGGATTGTCCTCAAGTACACGGCGCAACCAAGCGATCTGCTCCTCGCGGCGGACTGATGAATCCAAGGAAATGATGCGCGTACCTTGGTAGTCCATGTAGTAGCAGGTTTCTTCAGTTCCTTCGGGCGGATTCTGAACTGGAAATGCGAACTGCGGACGCCAGTGGCGGCTCACGGTCGGCGTGCCGCGTTCCCGCAAGCGATCCCGCAGCGGAGCCTTGTCGAACTCGCTTCCGAGTAACTCATTTTCCGCGTAGCCGAGCTCCGAAAAAAGCTTACCGCTAGCGGCCAAAATCTTGTCATCATCGTCGATGTCGATCGTGCCAGCCATTCCCTTTGCCGCGCGGCCCGTGAGGCGATATCCACCAGCGTCCGTTTCCTCGAAGCTCACATCGAGCGCGACCTCGCGGCCGTCCTTAGCGTTCCAGAACCGTTCGTTCTTCGGACCGGGATTGGCCCGGTAGTATTCGTGGTTGCCGGGCGTGGCAACGATCGGAACCGTGGCGTTGACCCAAGCCGGAGCGCCATGCCATTCGCCCCATTCGGCGTCGCTAGCGTCTTCATTGATCAAGTCGCCCGCGTGCAGGGTGAACGCTGCTCGTGGAGCGGAACGGAAGGCCTCGCGAAAAACACGCGACCAGTGTGTTTTGACGTCATTTTGAGCGTCGCCGAAATAGACGAAGGTGAAGGGTGCAGGCTCGGCGCTCGCGGTGCGAAACTGGAAGTACTCGCTCCAGTTCTCACCATCGCCAACGCGATAGGCATATTGGGTATCGGGCTGAAGGTCGGCAAAGGTCAGCGTATGGTAGTGCGCTTTGTTGAGGTCGCTCGTAAAATCCGTGGTGGTCGCTTCCACATCGCGAGTCTTCAGGGCCCGTCCATTGTCGTTGGCGATCGCGATCTGCGCGATTCCGCGATGGACAGACGCGTCTGTTCGCCATGTCACGGATTGTGTCGTCGCTGGATCGGCCGCCCACGTCAACACCACGCGGTCGGGCAAAGGTGTAGGAGCGTGCGCCTCAGCATCAGAATAACGGGTCGGCTTCCATTCGTGCTGGTCGGAGTCGTGAGCAAAAAGCGGAAAGGCAATGAGAATAGGGACCAAAGTCTTGATGAATTGCATGGTAGCGAAAAGTTTGAGCAAAAAAAGGAAAGCCCTGGAACAGGCGAACCTGCCCCAAGGCTGCTGAATTGAAACCTGCAGAGAACTAGAACGTGTACTCGACACCAAAGGAATACTTGGCCCCTGCAAAACTGGCGTCCTCAACGAACTGCGCGTAGCCTTGGTAGGAGATCTGAGGTTCTCCCGTCAGGTTCGTACCAGTGAGGTAGAGCAGAAGCCTTTCGTTCACGCGGTAAGCAACTTCGGCATCGATTCGGTCTTCCGCCGCATAGAACTCGTCGCTCTCAATATCGTCTCCCAGGCCTTCGATATAGTCGTCGCGGAAACGGTAGTCGAGGCGAGCGGTGAAATCTCCGCGTGCGTAATCCATGGTGAGGGTGTAAAGCGTCTTGGAGAACCCCTCCAACGGAAGGTCGCGATTGTCGTCACGATTTGGATACTCTGCATCGCTTTCGGTGAAGGTCGCGCTGGCCGAGACGCTCAAACCCTTGAGCGCGTCAGGCAGGAAGTAAAGACGCTGGCGGGCGATCAATTCCAGACCGTAGTTGGTCGCGCCGGCTCCGTTGACGGGACGCTCGTACTCGTTGTCGCCGTTTTCCGCTGGGATGGGAATGCCGTTGCCGTCAAGTTCGTTGAAGTCGTAAACCTGCGTGTAAGTGAAGTCAGCGATGTCCTTGTAGAAGAAGCCGACCGAGTAGAGACCACCTTGGGATGTATAGTACTCCAATTGCGCGTCGAGGTTGTCGGAAATCGCGGGCTTGAGGTCCGGGTTGCCGTCTTCGATGTCGCCATCGTCATTGATGAATCGACCGCGCGAAAGTTCGCTCAGGCGAGGGCGGCCATAACTGCGGTTGTAACTCTCGCGAAGGATCAGGTTTTCGTTGAGCTCGTGGCGAAGGTGCAGTCCGGGCAGCCAAAAGGTGTAGGCGTTACCCTTCTCGACCATTGAAACGGAAGGGACTTCGTTGAAGTAACTAACCCGCTTGTTGAGGTTGTCCCATTCGTTACGCTCCACCCGGACCCCAGCAATGACGGTGTGAATACCGGAACGGAGGGTGCCCATGAAGTAACCTGCCGTGGTAGTCTCGGTCGCGTCGTAGTCTCCGACATTGCTATCTTCCAAGGAGTCGTCTTCCACGAATTCGAAAAGCTCCGGATCGGAGACCAGAAGAGACTCGCCGGCAGCAGGCCGCACGTTGAAGTACTTTGGCTTTAGGAAGAAAACTTCGTCCGTAGTTTCCAAGACGTCCGCATAGGGGAAGTCTTCGTCCATTTCGTAAAGATCGACGGTACGGTCGAAGTGCAGGTCGCTGGCGCGGCGCTTGAAACCTGCCTTGAATGTGAAGCCACCAGAGTCCGTCGCGAAGCTACGCTCCCAGTCTGCTCTAAAGGTTAGGACTTCTTCGATCTTCTCGGCAGTCACTAGCTCGAGTTCGCCTTCGGTCATCTGGCTCAAGTCCGTTGGATCGACTCCGTTTACTTCGCTCACGCGAATGTCTCCGTTCGGGTCTAGGATTTCGTATTCAAAAATAAACCACGGATCCTCAGGTTCCATGAGCATGTTCAGCTCGTTATCCTTGTTGACGGTGTTTTTGTTGCGGGAGAAGAAGACATCATAGCTCAACTTGCCCCAATCGCGATCGTGCTCTCCACCCACCGAGAACGAATAGAGATTGTTATCCTGGTCGTCGAGGGTGGCGATCCATCCCCGTGATGCCTCGCTATCTTCCGTGCCGCGGCCGCCAGTGGGAGTGAGCGAATCGTAAGTCTTGCGCCCGCCATCCTGGTTTTGGAAGCGCGTATCGATATCAATGTCCGTCTCGTACTTTATTCCACCACACTGGTACTGGCTTATGATTGGGCGGAAGTAGTAGGAATTGCTTTCGTCGGTGCGAAAGTCGACCGAGCCGCTCAAGGTCTGCGTTTTCGTCTTGCGGGTGTCGTGCTCGAAGTGAGTGGATTCCATGAACCAGACGGGCTGGTCATAACCCCCGAGATTGAGTTCAGGATTGGTCTCAGCATCAACTTGGATCCAGTCTTGGTCCGCATTGCGCGAGTATCGGTCCGTGTCGTAGCTGCTTAGGGTGAAGCTCAGGCCCAAATTCCGCTCGCCACCGCCAATGCTCAGGAGATCGGAGTAGGAAAGGCTGAGCGACTCGCCCCAATTGCCAGGTTCCTCGTTGAGGACCGCCGCGGCCTTCACTTTAACAGAGCGACCGTCGCGCTGGAACGCGCTGCGTGAAACCAAGTTCACAATACCGCCAATCGCATCCCCATCCCGGTCGGGCGTGGGTGCCTTGATCACTTCGATGTTGGTCACTCCATCGGCTGCTAGCTGACGCGGGTTGAAGCTGCGGCTACCGCCCGATGAAGGGACTCGGTTGCCGTCGACCTGCACAGAGTTGAATTCCCCAGCGATGCCACGAATGTTGATTTCGCCAGCGGAACCGTCTTGGTCCTCGTTGACACTGATGCCCGGCAAACGTTGAAGCGCTTGGCCGATGTTCCCATCCAGCACGGCGCCAAAAGTCTCTTCCGACACGACGTTGACAATGCCACTCGCCGTCTTCTGCTGGTTGATCGCTCTCGACTGTCCACCTGCAACAGCGCGGACCACGAAAGAGTCGAGCTCCACGACGTCATACGCGAGCGAGGCATTCAAAAAGCTCGCTGACCCCGCTTGGACCGATACTTCACTCGTTTTTTCCTCCAAGCCGAGATACCGAATCCGCACCGTGTAGGAACCGGCGGGAATTCCGGAGATCGAGTAACGTCCTGTTTTATCGGTTACAGTCTGGTATGGAGTCCCGACCAACGAGACGATCGCGCCTTGCAGCGACCGACCGTCGTCCACTTCCGAAACTTGGCCCGTGATCGACCCGGTATCCTGCTGAGCTTGCGCCAACATCGGCTCGAAAACTACAACTGATAATAAAAGCAACGCCATCTTCGCGATGCTCGTTCCAAAAATGCCTTTTGCAGCGGATAGGCATTTCCAATATTTAAAGTTTGAGGTTCGGTTCATAAGGATTTGGCGACGCCTTGAAACGTCGGGGAGTGATAAGTGTTAGGCTTCCGTCACGCCCCAGCACAGACACCCTGTCAATCGCTTCCAGACGCCTTTACAATTACGTTTCCAAACAGTAACAACCGTTGCCCGAGCGTTTCCCAAAGGATGCGCACCCGGCACAAATCATCCACTGGCGAGCGTATCCAGCATTACTATACGCTACCTAAGGTCGCGTGGCTCAAAATCCTCATCGAAAACTCATAGGACTGCTTGATTACCCCCTTTTTCGTATGTAAAACCAATCAGGGATGGAGCTTGAGACACGCTCTAAATTGTATGGGTTGCTGGCTCATGCGATGTGCACTTGCTAGCGATACCCTTTGTAAATCCACAAGGTCTATCGCGGTTAGGTTACATTTGTGTTTCAAGATCTGAATACGCTTTTAGATGCCAAAACGCGACCTAGCTTATCCGTATGGTTTATTCAAAGAGTCTCGGTCTAATCGGCATCCTCACCTTCGGAGTCTTATCAGCCAGCGCTGCTCCAACCTGGAGAGCGAGAACGGATTTGAACGCAGCTTTGAACGATCCGAACTCATGGGCCGGCAATCCCAATGAAACTGTCACTATCTATGCCGACCAACCTTTCCGCCTCCGTTTCGAATGGGAACGTCCCAAAGCCTACCTACCGGGTATGGCAGGAGTCATCCTTCAGTATCGGAGAAATGGAGACGACGATTGGATCGAAATCGGTGCCTACGACTTCCCCTATCCCAAGGGCGAGGAGCCGAGATCGCCCCGGATCAGTTCCGTGCATTCTCCAGCCTACATGCATGGCGAGCCGACAATCGACTTACTGTCTGGCTCTAACCTACCATTCGCTGGCGGAAGCGGAGTCAATCTCGCGGCGGCTGCACCTACTTGGAGCGAGCGAGGCGGCCACATGGAATTGGAGTGGGCTTTGGTCGCCCGCAGATGGTTGGATGGAGCTAAAACCAACGAACAAGGAGACTTGTTCGATATCCGCCTAGCTGATTCAACCGGAAAGCCTCTTACCGGCGCTAGCGTCGCTTCCTTCCAACTAGCTATTCGCGACGGCCACCTTGGAGGAACCTTCGTGGAAACTCCCGGCCGTATCGGTCCCTGGGAAGCGAGCAACGGAGACCTTTACTTCATCATGGAACCCGCCGAAAGCAGCAATTTGTTCATGATGCTCAAATCTGAGGATGGTGGAAGGACCTGGCACGAGGTCGACGGAGAAAATCGACCGCAGACCGACGACCTGGAATCGGTAGACGGACGCCTGCTCGACGGTACCATAGAAATTATTCACCAAGTCACACAGACCGCATTCCGGCATGCGTTCAACACCTCAGACCACCCTAGCGCTCCTGACCAGTGGGCGGTGACCGACGAGGCGGTGGCCCACGAACGTTCGATCGCCCAAGGCGCATCTTTGGTTGTTCGCAGCGATGGCAGCATGGTCGCTTTCTACGTGGGCGAGAGCTTACGGTATAGCATTCGCTCAGTGGATGGCGAGTGGGGCCCCAGCCACTTGGTTGAATCCGGAGCAGCTGCCGTCCTCGCAGGGCCGCAGGCCGTGCTGGGATCAGCCGACACCACGCACCTTGCTTATTTTAGAGGCGACGGCACCCTATGGTATCGCAGCCTAGACAAGGACAATTCTCTAGGCGAAGCCGTACCGATAGCTGAAGGCGTGGGTACCGGCCGAGACGCTTTCGGCTCCATTCTCCCCCTCGCTTATCTTCCCGCAAGCGATACCCTCGTGATCGCCTATCAACTCTCAGACCTCCGACTCTGGGAGCGGCGCATACAAGCAGCGGGAAAGCCCACCCGGGCGACAGCCATCACCCAAAGACCGGTGGTAAGGGAAGCGGCTGACTCCCAGCAACCTGGAGCAGACCTAATCGTGGTGGGCGACTCACTCCATGTACTCTTCATCGACGACGAGACAGGCGAGTTATACAGCACGAGCGATCAACAAGGCTGGGGACCGGCGGTACTCCGCGTTGCTGACGTTCGGGCAGATTGGGTAAGGGGAACATCTTACCCGTCGCCACTTTCCGGTTACATCTTGCGCTACATCTACGACGCAGGCTCCGGAGGCGGAGCAGGTATGAATCGCTACGGCGAATTCGCTATAGGGCTCGAGTAAGACATTACCGGACCCTTTCCTCCTTAACGTTCCACGTTTCTGCGATTCGAACAAAAGGTCGACGGCCAGCCGGAGCCTACGACAGAAGCGTCACCGTGAGTTAGTCTCCTGACGACTTTCCCCTATTCGGGGGATGGACGACCGCGGTCTGACCCTGTATCCTCGCCGGACCGTAGGGTTGCCGCCAGCGCTCGTTACCCCGTTTCCAACGTCCAAAGTCGGATGGAGAAAGCGACGTTTTCATTCATGATGCTGGCGGGAAGACTCCTACCGGACTTTCACTCCTTCACCCCTTAACCCATTTATGAAAATGGCCATTGTTCACAAGACCCTGCTGCCCCTGTTTGCAGCCATCATGACCAGCATTCCAGCAAGCTTCAACGGTAGCGAGCTAGATACTCCCGAGATCTTCCAGGTAAATCGAGAGCCGCCGCAAGCGAACTTCACCCGTTACGCAGAACTGACATCCACTCCCTCGCGAGCCGATTCTCCCTACTACCAGTCTCTCAACGGCGAGTGGAAATTTAACTGGGTACACAAGCCCGCTGATCGTCCCATCGGCTTCGCCGACCCGTCCTACGACGTTTCCAACTGGGGCACCATCCCAGTTCCCAGCAATTGGGAACTGGAGGGCCACGGCATCCCCATCTACACCAACCTCGTCTACCCATTCCCAAAGAACCCGCCCCACATCGACCCTTCCCACAATCCCGTAGGCAGCTATCGCCGCGAGTTCACGGTACCCGCCGACTGGGATGGCAAGGACATCTTCCTCAGCTTCGGCGCCGTGCGCAGCGCCTTCTACCTTTGGATCAATGGCGAAAAGGTCGGCTATAGCGAGGGCAGCAAAACCGAGGCAGAATTCAAAGTTAACGACTACCTACAAGAGGGCTCCAACACCCTCGCCCTTGAAGTCTACCGCTGGTCCGACGCCAGCTACATCGAGGACCAGGACTTCTGGCGCCTCAGCGGCATCGAGCGAGACGTCTGGCTCTACGCCACCAATACCGCCACTCTCAAGGACATCACCGTCACTGCCGACCTCGACGACTCCTATCAAAACGGAAAATTCAACACTGACTTCGAGCTCACCAACAGCGCTGCCAAGGCTCAAAAGTTAAGCCTCACCGCGACGCTTAAGAATGGAGACAAAGAGGTTTTCACTTTCCGGAAAAACGTGAAGCTCCCCGCTGAAGGAAGCAAAACCATCACCTTCGAGAAAACCATTCCCGCCGTCCGCAAGTGGACCGCCGAAACGCCTGAGCTCTATTCCCTCACTGTCACCGCGACACCCGAGAAAGGAGAACCAGAAGTCTCCCACTTCGACGTCGGATTCCGTCGTATCGAAATTAAGAATACCCAGCTCCTCGTCAACGGGAAGGCCATCTATCTTAAAGGCGTTAACCTGCACGACCACCATCCCGTCACCGGTCACGTCATGGAAGAAAGCATGACGCTCAAGGACCTGCAGTTGATGAAAGAAAACAACATCAACGCCATCCGCTGCAGCCACTACCCGAAGGAGGACTCGTTCTATACGCTCTGCGATCGACTCGGCTTCTACGTCGTCGACGAGGCCAACATCGAAGTGCACGGCATGGGCACTACCAACCAAGGCAAATTCGACGAATCCGTCCACCCCGCCTACTTGCCCGAGTGGAAAGGTGCTTTCATGGATCGTACCAAACGCATGTACGAGCGCTCTAAGAACCACCCATCCATTATAATTTGGTCGCTCGGCAATGAAGCCGGCAACGGACAAAACCAATTCGCCGCCTACGACTGGCTGAAGGAAGTCCAAGACACCCGCCCCGTACAATACGAAGGCGCCACCCAGTACTCGAACTCTGACCTCCAGGTTCCCATGTATTGGCAGCTCCATCACATGATCGAGTACGCCGAAAACGATCCCAAACGGCCTCTCATCCAGTGCGAGTACGCCCACGCCATGGGCAACAGTGTCGGTAACTTGCAAGACTATTGGGACGTCATTGAGTCCTACGACATCATGCAAGGTGGCTTCATTTGGGACTGGGTCGATCAGGGCTTGCTAGCCCAAGACGAGAACGGAAACGACTATTGGGCCTACGGCGGACACCTCGGCGGGGAACACCTGCAGCACGACCAAAACTTCTGTCTCAACGGCCTCATCAACGCCGACCGCACCGCCCATCCCGCACTCTACGAAGTCAAGAAAGTCTACCAGTTCATCAAGTTCCGCGACTTCGACGCCAAAACAAATACGGTCGAAATCGCCAACGGCTACGACTTCACCTCCCTCTCCGACTTCGAGATTAGCTGGACGCTGCTAAAAGACGGCGAGCCCGTCGGAAGCAATACCCTTCCTGTACACGACCTCAAACCTGGCGAATCGCGTCGCGTAAAATTGGATACGCTCGATTTCAACGAGAAAGACGGTGAGTATCTGCTCAATTTCGCCGCAGCGCTCAGCGTCAAAAAGCCGCTTCTCTCTGTCGGCACCGAACTCGCCGCCGAACAGTTCGTTCTCTCCGCTCCGCTACTGGCGAAGCAAGCGACGGGCTCACCCGCCTCTCCGACCATACAAGAAAACGGAAACGAAGTAATCGTCTCCGGACCTTCTTTCGAAGCCGCCTTCGACACCCAAACCGGAGCTCTCTCCGCCCTCAGCTACGCAGGAAATCAAATCCTCAAGGAACCGCTGAAGCCGAACTTTTGGCGAGCACCCATCGACAACGACTTCGGCTACCGCATGCCCAAAACACACGGCGCCTGGAAGCAAGCGACCGATTCTCCGCAACTCGCTAGCTTCACCCATGAAACCTTGGCGAATGGGAACCTAAAGGTCCGTGCAACCCACAAGCTAGGAGCCGTCGAAGGAACATTAGAAATTGTGTATGAGATTTCTGGCGACGGTTCGATCCTCGTCGAGAATAACCTCAGCGGCTTGTCCGCCGATCTCCCAGACCTGCCACGTTTCGGAAACAACGTTATCCTACAGGAAACGTATTCCAACGCCTCCTGGTACGGCCGCGGCCCCTTCGAAAATTATTCGGACCGTAAAACGGCTGCATTCCTCGGCCAATACGAATCGAGCGTCGAAGATCTTCTCTTCGCATACGGACGGCCCCAAGAAAATGGATACCGCACCGAAACCCGTTGGCTGTCTCTCACTAATGACCAAGGTGTAGGGGTTTCCATACAGGCTGTAGATCGCCCCTTCGGCTTCAATGCGCGTCACCAGTACGAATCAGACTTCGATCCGGGCTTGGAGAAAGCCCAGAGCAAAACCAGCGACATCTTTCATCGCGAGCTCGTCAGCGTAAACATCGACCACTCCCAAATGGGTGTCGGTGGCGATACGAGCTGGGGCTTGCGTCCGCACGAGCAATACCTAATCGCTCCGCAGGACATGTCCTACAGCTATCTCATCACCCCAATCGGAAACTAACTACAACGCGGTGCTCAAGCACCGTCGATAACTCATTAGCCCCAAACGAAATGGCGTCTAAAAACCTCGCTCTCGCCCTAGCCTGCCTCACCTTCAATGCTTCAGTCTTTGCCCAAGGCTTCGGCGACTCGCAGCAGGTGGAAGAATGGAAATTCAACCTCAGCGACGAGATCACCGTTGAAACACTGGACACGAGAGATTCCAGTTGGCGAGACGTCATCGTTCCCCACGATTGGAGCGTCGAGTATCCAGCCAGCCCCGACAAAGCGAGCGCGACCGGTTATCTTCCTGGTGGTATCGGTTGGTACACGACAGAGCTCGAGATCCCTGTCCAAAACGAAGGCAAACGCTTCTACCTCTACTTCGAAGGCGTGTACAATCGCAGCGAGGTTTTCGTAAACGGAGCATCCGTAGGATATCGCCCGAACGGATACGTATCTTTCATGTACGACGTCACACAGCACGTTAATGCGGGAGAGAGCAATCAAGTCACCGTTCGCGTAGACCACAGTCTCTCCGCAGACTCGCGCTGGTATACCGGGTCCGGGATCTATCGGCCTGTGCATCTTGTCACCGCCAACCAAATACACTTGGACCTCTGGGGGGTACACTACTGGGCAGAAATGGAAAAAAGCGGAGATGCTGCTCTGTTCGTCGACACCCAGATCCGTAACCACGCCGCCCAATTCTCGAACGCGTCCAAAAATACGACGCTCACCCTAGTTCACAAATTGAAAGACGCATCCGGCGCCCTCGTCGACAGCGTATCCGTGGACCTAGCGACACAAAACCAAAGTACGCTGAAGGAGCGTCTGCAATTCGCAGTCAAGGCCCCACTGCTCTGGAGCCCCAAAAGCCCGACACTCTATGAACTTGAGACCACGCTTTTCGAAGGGGAAGAAGCCATAGACTCCACCTCCACCCGCGTGGGCTTCCGCTCCCTCACCTTCGATCCGAACAAGGGTTTCGCTTTGAACGGGGAATGGATGAAGATCAAGGGTGTTTGCCTACATCACGACGCAGGCATACTAGGCGCTGCCGTTCCTAAGATCGTTTGGCGCGAACGCCTCAAGACCCTCAAGGAAATCGGAGTGAACGGCATCCGCATGAGCCACAATCCGCAAGCGACCGACTTGTATGATCTTTGCGATGAGATGGGCTTTCTCGTGATGGATGAGCCTTTCGACGAATGGGAGTACCCGAAAAAGAAATGGATCGAAGGTTGGAATAAGGGTGAACCCGGCTTCCAAGGAGCCTCTGACTTTTTTCACGAATGGGGAGAGCGGGACCTTGAATCTGTGGTCAAACGCGACCGTAACCACCCTTCCGTCATCATGTGGAGTATTGGCAACGAAGTCGACTACCCGAACGATCCTTACAGCCATCCCGTTTTGGACGAAGAAGGCATCGATCAGCAACACACCTCCGGCTACAAGAAAGACCAGCCGCCAGCCGAGCGATTGGGAGCCATCGCCCATCGCCTAGCCGCCGTTGTTCGTGAACACGATACCTCCCGCCCCGTCACGGCCGCCCTCGCTGGCCCTGTCATGTCTAACGAAACGGCTTATCCCGACGCGTTAGATGTAGTTGGATACAACTACACTGAGATACGCTACGAACAAGATCACAAAACCTATCCGAAACGCGTTCTCTACGGCAGCGAGACAAGGCACGGGCTTCCCGAATGGAAAGCCGTTACGGACAACGATTATATTTTCGGCCAATTCATCTGGACCGGCTTCGACTACCTCGGGGAAGCAGGAGCTTGGCCTTCACGTGGCTTCACCTCCGGCATGGTGGATCTAGCCAATAAGATCAAACCACGCGGCTACTTCCGCAAAGCGCTCTGGTCGAACGAGCCCGTCGCTTATCTCGGAACGTATCTGCATCGTGAAGACAGACCGGCTTGGCGCACGGTCTACGGGACTCAGTCGTGGAACTACGAGGACGGCCAGCAGGTGACCGTCGTTTGCTACACAAATGGGGACACCGCGGAGCTTCGTTTGAACGGAAAGAAAGTCGGGGAGCGCAAAAACTACAATCCCGAAACCGGAGTCATCGAATGGGATCTTGCTTACCAGCCCGGAGAACTCGAAGTCATCGCCTACCGAAACGGCATGCGCATCGCGACCGATGCGATCTGGACGGACGGCGAAGCGAGCACCTTGCAAGCCGAACCTGTGGCAATGAAGTTGGATTCCAAATACGATATCGTACCCATCAACGTAAGCGTGACCGATTCTAAAAACCGCTTGGTCTACGGGTCGGAGCATCAAATCACCTGTACCGTGCACGGTCCAGGCGATTTGATCGGCCTTGAAAATGCCTCCCGCGACGCATCCGAAAACCATCGCGACAACATAGCACCTCCGGACCAAGGTAAACTCGTCGCCTACATCCGCGCCACCGCTGACTCCGGGGAGATCAAAGTCGAGTTTTCCGCTGAAGGACTCGAGACCGCAGTCGTAACCCTACCGATTAACTCGAGCCACTAGGACTGTAAGAAGACTTTTGTTTCCACTCTGGTTTCCAAGGGCCTACCTCCGATAGGAACACAATTCGACGTTTCGATCATTACCCCAATCTCTACTGCCCATGAAATCACTCCTTGCTTTCGCCGCTTGTTGCATGACCGTTTTCAGCTTTGGAAACGTCCCCGGAGAGGAACCGCACAATGCCAACCCTATTATCCCCGGCTACTACGCAGACCCGTCCATCGTTTCGTATGAAGGAAAGCACTACATCTACGCCACCATCGACCCTTGGGGCGGCGAACAGCTGTCCTGCTGGGAGTCGAGCGACTTCAAAAACTGGACGCTTAACCTTCTAAACTGGCCGACCAAGACCGCCTGCACAAGCCCGACCTCCATGGGAGCCATGGTCTGGGCACCGTCCGTCATAGAGGGAACCGACGGAATGTTCTACATGCATGTTTCCGTGGGGAGCGAAATATGGGTAGGCGTAGCCGAACATCCATTGGGGCCTTGGGAGAATCCGTTGGGTGACCAGCCCATGATTTCTGCGGACTTCGAACGGGAATATCACATGATCGATGCCCAAGCTTTTATCGACGACGACGGCAGCGCCTACTTGTACTGGGGTTCCGGATGGAATTGGGTGAACGGAAGGTGCTACGCCGCTAAACTTGCTCCAGATATGGCTAGCTTCGACGGCGAGGTCAAAGACCTCACCCCAACTCACTACTTCGAGGCTCCTGTCATGCTTAAAAAAGATGAGCGATACTACCTTATGTATTCAGATGGTAAAACCACCATCGACACCTACCAGGTCCACTACGCCATCGGCGCCTCACCTCTAGGACCATTTGCGGAAGCGAGCAACAGCCCAATCCTTGTGACCGACCACTCGAAAAACGTATCCTCACCGGGCCACCACACTGTATTCGAAGAAGGAGGACAGCATTACATTCTCTACCATCGACACAACGTCCCTTTCGAGCCCGTGCATCGCCAGATCTGCGTGGACGAACTCAACTTCACAGGCGATGGATTGATTGACTCCGTTTCTCCCACCCACGAGGGACCAGCTCTCGTAGCGGGTAGGCTGGAGAACCGCAGTCCCTTTTCCTCGACCGTTTCCGCATCAAGCTCCCTAAACAATCATACTGCTCCCGAGCACGCCACCGACAACAACTACGCCACCCGATGGGAAGCCGCTATCGGCGATACACAGCCTACGATTCAACAATCATTCGATTCCGTAGTGACTGTTACTAGACAAGAGATACTACCCGAATTCGGTTGGAAGGATCAGTTCTTCATCCTCGAACATTCACGAGACGGCGGGACTTGGTCCACTCTAGTAGACTTCAGTAGTTCACCAGCAAATGGATCGCCCATCGTCATCGAGGAAGCGGTAGACTGCCGATACCTCCGTATCCGATATACTCTTACAGGCAAGGAAAACGAGCCAGCACTCCTAGAGTGGCTCGTTTTCTAGACGACCCTCTACCCCAAATTCGCTCACCCATTAACGAAGGTCGCAGAAGTACATTCAACGGCAGTCTCAGTCGGCGACCACAATCTTAAACACTACAGCCGTGTCGTCGGTCTTTTCCCATACTGAAGCGAGATGAAGCCCATCTTCTTCTAAGGTCCAAGTAACAGATTCGTCAGAAGCAACCAATGATACCGAATCGATAGAGATATCCTCAGGTAGATTCGCTTCGGAGAAGGCTTCCAATGTAATGGTTTCATTTTCTGGGCGGCCGAGCGTAGTCGCGTATATGATGTTACCTTTCGTCGCGTATCGTGTATCCAAATGTGAATACTTTACTTTTGCAAACTCTTGATGGTTCTCGAAACTTCCCTCTGGTTGAACCGTAGGGCCTTCGCCGAAGGTGTACCAAGGACGGGTTCCGTATACTGACTCGCCGTATTGTCTTAGCCAACCGCCTAGGGTCTCCAGCCTTTGCCGTTGATCTTCAGGTATGGTCCCATCGGCCTTCGGCGAGACGTTAAGAAGCAGTACGCCATTCTTGCTAACGATATCGACAAGGATGTGCAGAACGTCTGCAGCGGGCTTAAGCGTGAGACCTTCCGTATAACACCAACTGCCATTACTCAAGGTCTCATCAGTCATCCAAGGCTCCGGATCGAGCTCGTTTTTGCGCGACTTCTCCAAATCGTCGACGGAGAAGGACAACGGCAAATCGTCTTGCTTGCGGACAATAACTACTTCTTGGTCCCGCTCGGCCGCTCGGTTTAGCACGTAGGCAGCCATTCGCTCACGGTAGCTTTCAGGGATGGAATCGAGCCAACTGTCGAACCACACGATATCGGGCTGGTACTTATCGACAACCTCCTTGACCTTCCCGAGCCAGACTTCCTCCAGCCATTGATCCTCCGGAATGTTCCCGTATAGGTAATTGAGTTCTGATTCGTCCTTGGAATTCGGATACTCCGAATGTAATGGGTAATGACTATCGAAAAAACCTGTCCACTGATTCTCCTTCAGCTTGGCCCACTCGGTTTCCGCAGTGTCGGCATAACGTTGAAGATTGCGAGCGTGGTGGAAGGTCGTGATGAACTTTAGACCCGCTTCCCTGGCAGCTACAGCCAATTCGCCAGTCACATCGCGCTCGGGTCCCTTGTCCGCGGCGTTCCATGGAGTGATCTCGCTATCCCACATGGCAAACCCATCGTGGTGCTCGGCGACCGGTCCGACAAAGCGGGCTCCGGCTTCTTGGAAGAGATTGACCCACTCCTCTGGATCGAATTTTTCTGCGGTAAACTGAGGCACGAAGTCATGGTATCCAAACTCGGAGGGCGGCCCATAGACTCCCTGGTGATGCTCGTAGGACGCCGTTCCAGGAACGTGCATCAGACGCGGATACCATTCGGATTGGTACGCAGGTACCGAATACACTCCCCAATGAAAATAGATGCCAAGTTTCGCGTCGCGAAACCACTGCGGAGCGGCTTCGTGCTTACCGATTGATTCCCAGTTAGCTTCGTACGGACCGTCGCCATCGCTTGATTCGGCGAAAACGGGGAGGGTGGCGAGCGATAGAATGAGCGATAGTTTAGTCATGGGTTTAGTTTTCTGTATTCAATCGATGACTCCAGTTCAACAAGCAGAACCTGGAAATGGGGAATTCTTAACAATACTCGGAGCAACCTGAGGTTTTTCTGGCTGTCTTTTGCTGAATGAGGACGAAACCTTCAGAATATTGAATAGGCTATCCGTTTGAATTACCTCCGCGATCAAGTCTCTACTCGCTCAACCCGAGTACCGTCTGCAAGTCATCGTATTCTGGATCGCCGTCGAGGTCGGTGCGTTGCCGAAGAATTTCCAAGTGGTCTCCACCGTCCGCCATATCGAAGAGCTTTCCGCGAGCATTTCGAAACGGACGATGCAGCACCATCATGAAATCTCCGTCAAAGGTATGGAACAACATACCGTGTCCCGAATCCCGTTTCACCAGCGGGTCAAGCTGCACCCAAGGCCCCAACAAGGTACCGGACTCGGAGCGGGCAATTGTCTGCACGTAAGATCCCGATTCGTAGCTCGACCAAAGCATCAGGAGCACGTCTGTCTTGCTACGATAAAACTGGGGGCCATCGGTCACGTAAGACAGTCCAGCATCGGACACTTCGATCGACTGGTTGAGCCATGGAGCGTCCGAAGCTTTGAATATGTGAACAGGTTCACCCACCGCTCGCGCCAAGTCAGGTGACAGCTTCACCGCTTCGATGGTACCGTCAATTCGCTGCAACCACTCGTGGGCGTACACCATCCACGGTTGATTCTCTTGATCGATATAGAGGGTGCCGTCGAGCGTCATAAGCTCTCGCGGCACAACAGGGCCATCTTTGTTGAGCATTTCGAACGGACCGTCCGGCGAATCAGAAACCGCCGAAATCGTTCCTCGCACGTAAGTATCGCGCCACGCATCCGGCGGGCGCTTGAGAAACGCATCGCTGTCGTGCAGGGTTACGAAAAGATAGAACTTTCCCTGATACTCATGCACCTCGGGCGCCCAATTGCCCTCTTGAGCAAACGAATCTTCCAGCACCGTAAAAACCACCTTCGGCTGCGACCAGTTTTTCAAATCCTTCGATGTGTACGCCATGGTACCGAGGTCGCTCACTCCGGTTAATCGCGAAACGTTCCGGGTGTAGAGGTAGTAGGTTTTTGTCGGTTCGTGAGCGACAATGAAGGGATCGTGCAGCGGCATGTCCGGCATCCGCAACATCGGCTCATCTGCCGCTTGCACAAAACCTGCCCCCATCAACCAAATGCCAAAAACTAACTGTATCCATTTTTTCATAACGTTGATAATCCTACAGTCCTACAGAAGGTTTCGCCACGATACTCAATCCAAGTGAACGATACCGTGACGGATGGCCGCGATCGCCGCCTCCGTCCGGTCTCGCACTCCCAGTTTCATGAACAAAGTCTTCAGGTGCGATTTCACGGTTTCTTCAGATATGCAGAGTCCTCTCGCGACCTCTTTGTTGCTTCGACCTTTGACCAAGGATTCGAGAACCTGCTTTTCACGTTCCGTTAGCTGCTTCCTTTCAGCCCGTTCTTCAAGCCGCACCGCTACTTGACGCGGCAAGATCTCGTCGCCCTCGAATACGCTTCGAATTGTGGCAGCGATATCCTCCACCGACATATCTTTGAGAAGATACGACTTCGCCCCTGACTGGATCGCCCGGTGTATATCCTCGTCCCAGTCATAGGTCGAAAGCACGATGATCCTAGCATCGGGAAACTTGCGACAAATCGAAAGGATCGCTTCGACTCCACCCATGCCATGCATGCGTAGGTCCATCAAAACCACGTCTGGCTGCACGTCCTCATAGACTTCGATCGCTTCCTCTCCCTCTGAAGCTTCCGCGACCACCTCCATAAGGGGTTGGCTATTGACCAACGCGGTAATACCCATCCGCATCGAAGGATGGTCATCCACCACAAGGATGCGGATATTCGCATCTTTCGACGGTTCTACAGGCTCCAGCGTAGTCCTATCTGTTTCTGAACTCATGTTGTTTTAGGGCTGCGAAATGGTTAGTGCCCAAATCGCCAAATCCCATAGTACCAAAAACGCTGGGCCCTACGCTTCCCCCGTTTAGGGGAAATAAAGGAGACACCATTCCGACTGTCATTTTTTTAACGGGCTAATCAGCTTGATCCTGATACCGCATCGCGAAATTGTTGCACAAAACGTATCCCCTCAGCCCTATTCCACGCTACCCCTTGAGCTTCGTTCTTCATACGCTCCCGTGCATTCGTTACGCTCGACGACGCCTTTCATCGATTGGCAGAGCGACCCCTTTCGCATTAGCATGCTATCTCACCTCGCTCGGAGCGGTTGGCTCAGCCCTGCTTGGCGAACAGCGCGTTCTCACCACCGCTGCGGAGATCCGCGCGCTAACACCCGAGGAAGCCGCCCAAGAGATCCCCATTCGCCTCACTGGCTGCTTCATGACGCGCGAGCTCTATTCGTTCGCGATCATCGACGAAACTGACGGCATCTTCCTCTTCACCGACCCACCCATTCCTACGCCCTTTCAGCCGGGCGATCTCGTCGAGGTAGAAGGCTTTACGAACCCTGGCAACTACGCGCCTTGCGCTACTGCAACATCCGTTCGCCGTATCGGAAAAACGGATATACCAGTTCCTATTTCCACTACCATCGCTGAGCTCTATTCTGGGCAGTGGGACGCCGAGTGGGTGGAAATCACGGGGGTTGTCCGCAGCCTCGAGTTCCTGCCAGACCCAATCCCACAACATCCCTACGAAGGGTTTGACTCGTCTATCCCGACCGACCCGCATCCCTACACGCTCATGAAGCTCGCAGACGGATACGCCGAGATCGCCGTCGAGCTACAGGAAATCCTAGACCCCGACCTCTATCTCGACGCCAAGATACGGCTGCGAGGGCTGAACTTCTACCTGCACAACGACAAGCGGCAGGCCGTCCGTCCCATTCTTCACAGCACGGATGGAATCCTACCCGAAATCATCCGGCCTCCCCTGAGCCAGAAATTTGATAGCCCACACAAGCCCGTATCCAGCCTCTTTACCTTCGATCACACCGGCGGCCATCCAGGGCACCGAGTGCATGTCAAAGGGGTCGTCACCCATCACCGGGCCGGCCAGGTTCTCTGGATCCGAGACGAAACCCATAGCTTGGAGATTCACACGACCCAAGCGGACGATCTACAGCCCGGCGACGTCGTCGACGTTCTTGGATATCCCGAACCGGGAACCTACAGCCCCATCCTACAAGACGCAGTCTTCCGTAAATCGAGCCAGCATACCCTGCCCGCTCCCATCGAGATCTCAGACATTGCCATGATCACTCGTCATGACTCTGACCTCGTACAAATCGAAGCGACCCTAGTCGAATACCAGCGCTACCCTGAAAGCGTCGAGCTTACCTTAAACGGGCTGGGTACCACCGTCAGCGCCTCGCTCCTCACGGGTCCGGACCAAGCAGCCCTGAGCGACTGGGAACCGGGGAGCGTCGTCAAAGTCTCTGGAATCGCGGCGGTTGGCAGAGGGGAAACCATTCCGAGAAACGGACTCTGGAGTCCGGAATCGCTGCACATATTGCTCCGCTCCCCGTTGGACCTCACAGTCATTACTCCCGCTTCTTGGTGGACCCCAAAACGCGTCGCCTACGCGCTGGCTGCGGTGCTCCTCCTCGCGGTCATCGTGATCGCAGCTGTCATTCTCCAGTCGCGCCGACGCCTGCACGAGCAACAGCAACAACGGGCCATGGCCGAGTCCGAATTTTCTGCAATCCTGAAGGAACGCAATCGGGTGGCCCGCGAAATACACGATACCCTAGCCCAAAACATCGGAGCCATTTCCGTACAGTTGGAAATGGTGCGCACCGACTCCCACACTTTCGGCGAGACCACCCAACGCCACATTCAAACCGCACACAAGCTCGCCCGCACCGCCCTCGCCGACGCACGCGATTCCATCTGGGACATGCGTTCCCAAGTTCTCGAAAAATACGATCTCGCCGACGCTTTGGAGCGAATCTCCCACCAGTTGACCGACGATACGGACACACAGATAAAAGTAGATGTAGCGGGTAAACGGAGACGGCTTCCCCCCGTTGTCGAAAACAACCTGCTACGCATCGGACAAGAAGCGGTGACCAACGCCTGCAAGCATGCAAACGCAAAACGGATACAGGTCCAAATTTCCTACCAAAATCGAAGAGTCGAACTTGTAGTGACTGACGACGGCGTCGGGTTCGAGGTCGAAAAGATCTCGCCGGAAACGAAGAAAAGCTTCGGCCTCGTTGGCATTCGCGAACGCGTAGAGTTGCTCGGCGGAGAGGTTAAAATCCAAAGCGCGCCTGGCAAGGGCACCACGGTCAATGTAAGCGTAAGCGATTAAGTTTTCCGATCTACACCTATGAGCGAAATGAAAGACATCCCAACGATCCGCGTCATGATCGCAGACGACCATCCGCCAATGCGGATGGGCCTAATGGCCCTGATCAACAGCCAACCGGGGATGACTATCATAGCGGAAGCAGCAGATGGCGAAGAAGCGATAGAGGTCTACGATGACGTGTTGCCTGACGTAGTCCTTATGGACCTACGGATGCCCGGCATGGGAGGAGCCGAAGCCATCCTTGCCATCCGAAAGCGCCACCCTGAAGCTAAGGTTGTCGTGATCTCTACCTACGATTGGGACGAAGATATCCATCGAGCCCTGCAGTCCGGAGCCTCTTCTTATATCTTGAAAGATATGCCAATCGAAGACATCGCCGAAACCGTGAGAATGGTGTTCGAAGGGGACAACGCCTTGCCGGCTTCCGTGGCGAAACGACTGGCCGAACACTCGGAGCGAGAACAGATCACCGAGCGGGAACGGGAGGTACTGGAAGCCCTCGTAAAGGGGCGCAGCAACAAGGAAATCGCTTCCAGCCTCTCCATTTCAGACGAGACCGTAAAGTCCCACCTAAAAACATTGTTCCAAAAGCTGAGGGTGCGCGACCGCACCGAGGCCGCTATCGCCTCTATTCGCCATGGCATCGTGCATCTGGACGAATAGCTTCATTGTAGGGTTATCATAACTACAGATTCGTTGGGCGTAGCTCCTCTTTCGCTCCTCCACTGCGGACGACGTGGAAGTCGTCCCTCCATGGCTCTCACATCAGGAGGGACCGGTTCCACCCGGTCCGCCATGCAGGAGCAGACTTTTCCGAAGGGTCATGGCCAAAAAAAAAGCCTCCCCAGAGGGGAGGCCTAGAAGCTATCCGCAAATAGATTGCGAGGGGTGACAACTAGAAACTAAACGTATTCGAGAGCGTCCATGTAGTCTTCGCGGGGATACGCGCCTGGGCGATCGTTCCGTCTGGATTCGCGAGAATCGGAATCAACTCGTCGTCCGCGAAGAGATTACGCACGTTGAGCTGGACGCGGTAGTCGATCTTGTCGTTGATCGGGCGTTGGTAACCGACCCATGCGTCAAAGTTCTCCTCCGCTGGTCCGTAGATAGGACGGTCGACGTCGGTCACCCAAATTCCAGCCGCCTCGTTATATTCAGGATAGTAGCCGACAGCAGACTTGTCTTGCCAGCGAACAGCGCCACCCACGTTAAAGCCCTTGAAGAGACCGTCATCGGCGAACTGGTAGTTAGTGATGAAATTGAAACGCCACTTGCGTAGCTCGTTCACGCCCTGCCCTTCACCTGCGATGAAGTTGTGGTAGGGGGCGTAGACAGCATTCATGATTCGGCCGCCCGTGGTCTCGCCGTAGCTGGAGTAACCTTCTTCACCATACCAGTGCCGAACGTCGGCGTAACCGTCGATGGTCCAGTAGTTCAACCCATCAACCTCATCTTGCGTGTTGTTGAATCCGTCGAACCAGATGGGTGCCATCGTTTCCACAAACTCAGGCCAGTCTGGCAGGATGTTGGTGCGGGTCGCTTCATTCTTCGACGCGTTCATGGTAATCCGCCAGCGATCTGTCGGGTTGGCGGTGATCTCGAACTCTATGCCTTTGGAAACCAAGTCGTTGGTCAACTTTTGACCACCCGGAGCGGCTGATTCCCAAAGGTAGTAATCGTCGTCGATCTTACGGAAGTTCTTGAAGGCGACCCACTCTGGATCGAGCGGGCGGAACCACTCCGCATCAGTGCGAGCGTCAAACCAAGCCTGGCGGTACGCCTTTTCGTCATCGGTGAGCAGCGGGCCGAGGTACGGCAAACCCGAATCAGGATTGATATCGCCTTGGGCAACATAGTTCGCAGAGCCTGGCACCGCACCTTGGCGGATACGAAGTGGCTGATTGACGAGGGTCCCCAGCTGGGCCTCCCAGTCGGCTGGAATCGGCTGGTTCATCACGTCAGAGTCGTATTGTCCTTCTCCAAAGAACCACTTATTGACGAGCCACTCGGGGACGGGTTGGTGATTGCGCCCGACGGACGAGCCCCATGTCTCCATTGCGAGACCGTCGACATGTCGAATAATGCCCCCCGCAGCCCAGCCGATCATGCCGGGATCGCTGAGAGTGGTGTTCTGCTGGGTGGTCTCGTACCAAGTGGTGCGGAGTTCGATCTTGTTTTCGAAGAGCGACAAGCGGAAGCCGTAGTCTTCAGTCGTACCGGAAGGCGAGGCTAAGTCGTTGCCGTAGTTGTCGATCCCCACGTCTGCTGGACGGAAGCTGCTGGAGTCATTATAGAACACGCTGAGCTCGGTGCCCTTTGGCAGGTCAGAGCCGAACAAGTCGAGCAACTGGTTAATATGCACGACCACGCCCCAACTTTCGCGTGATGCCTTAGCGTAGATAGGATCCGTCCCTTCGTAGGTCCAGTCGGACGCAAACGGTAGCACGTAGTTGTAGGTTTCGTCTCGAGGAGGTCCAGCCTTGTCGAAACGCTGGTACTCGTCTTCGCGCCACCCAAAAAGCGGGATGATCGCATCGTTGAGCAAACGACCTTGCCACACGAATGCGAGCGACTCTGTGGTATCATAGCCTTGCCACGCTCCATTGTAGAGGGGCGTTTTGTTATCCTGGTAGGAGAGGATCTGCGACGTACCGGTAACCCATGCCCTGTTCTCTGGAGGAGATGCTGCATAGTCAAAGGTTAGCACGTTATTGCTAGATCCCGGGGTCTGGACCGCATTGAGCCCTTGGATCGCCGAATAAGGAACTGCGTCCATCGACGAATAACCGCTAAGGTCGTCCCCGATATAGCGGGCACTCCACGTACCTCCGTAACTCAAGCTGTTGTTATAGCGCTGGTTAAAAGTTTCAGCATCCCAAACGTGTGTATTAAAATTAGCTCCAAAGTTAGATTTCTCTTCGTCTGTATAGACAGCAGTAAAGGTCTGCTCGCCGAAGAGCTTACCGATGAAATCGTTGTTGAAGGCTTCCTCAGGTCGGAAACGATAGAAAGCCGTCGTACGGAAGGAACTGACGGTGTCCTTGGAGTCGTTCGCGCTGTTGCCACCCAAAACGAATGGGCGGCCGGCATCTGGATTATTGTACCCAGCACGGAGGTTGGCATTCACATCGATGGTCACCGAATTCGTATCGATATAGTTGGTGCGTCCGCTCTCGTAGGTCTCGTCGTAGTATCCCACATTGAAACCAAGGTCCCCGTCTAGATAGGTCTGGGAAAACCCGAGCTCGAGGGAATCGAAGTCGTTGTACTCGCTTTTATTCGGGCCTTGAATGCTCTGGTCAATCATCGCCAACGGTCCGGACAAAATGCCCTGAGTCGGCCACAGAGAGCCGAACCCCTCGAAAGATTGACCGGTTTCACTTTCGTACTGGTTGATTAGGGACGAAATAGCTGGGTTGTTGGCGTAGTAGGACACTTGGTCTTTGTCCGTGGACCAGTTTCTAGCCGCGACCCCACTCATGCCTCCCCAAGGACTGCCATCGCGTTGGCGGTAAGCATCCAACTGGCCGTTACCCACCGCACTTGAATTAGGATCTTGGTAGATCGTAGCTGGCCAGCCATTCCACCAGGAACCCGCAGGGGCTCCCGTGAAAAAGGTCGTTAGGTCGTCGCGCCGGGCATACGGGTCCGCGGGGTCGCCCGTCGGGACTTGTGGAACCCCATTGCCTCCGATCGGTGTGTGCGTCAAGAGCTGCTCAGCTCTCCACCAGTTCGACGCATAGTCGGCTGCCGTTGTAGAAACAGGGCGGTTGGCGTCGATTTCTCCAAACTCTGCTCTCACATCGAACTGCGTAAAGATCCCGTCCGCCATCTTTGGCTGCCAACGCAGGGCACCATAATAACGACGATCTTCATTGAAGGTGTGATCCTGACGGAACTTGGACTCGTCGTTCATGGCAATGAAACGAACTGCCAGAATGTCTTCAACAAGCGGCTGGCTCACGTCGAGCACTTGCCGATGCGATCCATAGCTATCGAATCCGATCTCTAACGCGCCGCCGGCTTCGTTCATATACGGATCCTTCAGAGCTCCGTTGATAATCCCTGCCGGGCTGCCGAGTCCGTATAGAATCGAGTTCGATCCGCGCTGGATATCTACACGCGAGGTATTATATGAATTGGTTGGAATGTTCGACGTGAAGTAATTGCGCGTGATGTCAGCCTGATTAAGGCCCCGCAAACGAGTACCGCGTTGGGGATTGACAAGCATCTCATTACGGTATCCGCCATCGTCAGCGTTGGTACCGTAAAAGTTGCCGCCGATGCCACCCACTTCGGAATTGGTGGTATATACAAGTATGTCCTGAAGATCGGTCGACGCCGTGTCCTCCAAAAACTCTTCGGTGACGACCGAGATCGCCGAAGCAACATCCTTGAGTTGCGTTTTCAAACGAGAGCCAGCCAGCGAAGAAGTCGCTCGGTACCCCTCGTTTTCCTCACCACTAATTTCAAAAGGAGAGAGTATAAAGACATCTTCGTCTTCCTGGTCAGCCTCCTGAGCCGCGAGCGGAATCGAAGACAGCGTAGCCATACAAGTGATCGAAAAGAGCTTCGACCACGACGCCTGACGCGCAGACGGGATTAGGGTAGGGTATCTATTCATAGCTTAAGTTCAAAAGAGATTCTGGGATCTCGTTGGGTAGGGTTAGCTTTACAGAGAAACACTTCGAGGGCGCCCAATGGAAATCGACTATAACGACTCCCCAGACAGGGAATATAGTTCGTCCGCATGACAGAGGGGGATCTCTCGGAGTCTTGGAGTATACAAAAAGAAGGCCGAAATGGGACGCTGTACAGACGTCCCCACAACCTTCTGGTAGGCACCGCCAAACATACTCAAATATACCATTCGCAACAATCCCCCAATCGGGGGAAAGTATCAGGGGTGAACTCGATATCCATCAATTCCATTAATATCGCCCTTCTCTAACGGCTGCGATCTTCTGGCAGAAGCACTCTTAAGTGTTATCCCTAAGTTTATAAAATCGACAGCGCGAACCACAAATTGTATTCACAATCACACCACAAAATGCCGATTCCACATTTTAAAAACAGCAAATCGGTTTGTGCGTTTTTACGTTAATAGATTCGACCGTTACTGCGCACGATCCGTCTTATGTCCGCGGGGCCTTTAAGCCGAGAATTCGCGCTGGTTTTCCAAATTAGCATCCGCCTGCCTGGAGGCTATTGGTCCGTATATTCTGAGCGCAAGGCCACGTAATTGGTGGGTCTACACCCCAGCGCCAAAAGCTCGCTAAGCTGTGGGCATCGCACTATTAGAGAAGAGTGCATGTCCGCAACGCCCACCGAAACCCTCCAATACCTTACCTGCCTTGCAGTCTACGCTAGATGAAAGGGAAAGCAGAAATCATCGACGAATCCTTCGTACGCGACTACCGGAGCGGACTGAACGAGTGCCTTTGCGCCTCGCGATCAATCAAAACCTTGACCCAATCCGCCAAAGCTCTCGGCATTCGGGCCGCGGAAGAGAGACTGCCAGGTCACAAACTGGTTTCCCTGCATTTTTCCGAGCTAGAGAAGCATTCGCTTGTTCTGCCCCGATCCTCCGGATCCTCCGAGCAGCATGGCAATGCAGCTCGCGGGCTTAAGCGAGCGAACCGTTTCCTCTCCACCGTTCTAGCCTCGCTGGATAAGGCGACCCGCCAAGAGATCAAGTTGCTTCGTTCCGAATTGCGAGGAGCTCAAAGCCAATCGAAAAGCGAAACCGTCCGCTATCAAAATTTGCTTGAAAAAGCCGAAAGAGACCAGGAACGGGCAAGGCTTATCACCCATCAATTCCTACTCGCCCAAGAAGCGGAGCGGAAGGAAATCAGCCGCGAGCTCCACGATCAGGTCGCTCAGATTCTCGCTGGAATCAACGTCCGGCTCTCCGCCCTCAAAAAAGCCTCCAGCGTCGATCAGGAAAACCTCGAGACGCACATCACCAAGACCCAGATTCTCGTGGAGCAATCCGTCAAACTCGTTCACAGCTACGCACGCAAACTGCGGCCCGCCATGCTGGACGATCTCGGCCTCCTTCCCTCCCTGCGCACATTGATAAAAGACTTCGCCGAAACGGAAGTCCTGAACATCAAACTTGAAGCCTCCCCGAACGTCGAAACCCTCGACAACCGCAGCCGCACCGTGCTTTTCCGCGTGTCGCAAGAGGCTCTAACCAATGTCGTGCGCCACGCGAATGCGAAAAACGCCATCGTCCAAATCCGCAAGGCCGACGGCAAAGTCCACCTTGTCATCTCCGACGACGGTAAGTCATTCAACGTCAGTCGTATCCGCGATTCCATTACGAATAATCGACTCGGCCTGCTCGGAATGCGAGAGCGAGTGGAGATGCTGGGCGGATCCTTCACTATTCAGTCCAGCCCCGGAGAAGGCACCGCCATCGTCGCCGAAATTCCTCTGGCCCTCCAAGACGAAAGACAACCCCAATGAAACGCACTCGCGTTCTACTCGCAGAGGACCACGTCATTGTAAGAGAAGGCCTCCGCAACCTGCTCGATCTCGACGAAAGCTTCGAGGTAGTCGGAGAAGCTGCGGATGGAAAAAGCGCAGTCGCCCTAGCTAAACAACTGGACCCCGACGTCATCGTTATGGACATCGCCATGCCTGGGCTCAACGGCTTCGAAGCAACGCGTCAAATTCTCTCGGCCAAACCCTCAGCTAGGATCCTGGTGCTTTCCGCGCATGGTGACGATGAATACGTCGCCCACATGAACGAGATGGGTGCAGTCGGGTTTCTCATCAAGCAGAGCTCCGGCGAAGTCCTGATCCGCGCCATCAAGGAGATCGCAGCGGGACGTTCCTACTTCAGCCCAGCTATCCTGCAGCGCCTTAACAAGGCCGACCGCAAGGCCAGAGAGGACGGGATTCCTGCCCGGATGGCCAACCGTTCCCTCACCGCCCGCGAAGCGGAAGTGCTCCAGCTCGTCGCCGAAGGAGCAGCCAACAAGCAGGTAGCCGCCGTACTCGGCATCAGCATTAAGACCGTAGAAAAGCACCGACAAAAGCTGATGGACAAGCTCGACATCCACGACACCGCCGGACTCACGCGCTACGCCATCGCTAACGGCGTAATCGAAAACAGAATACAAGGAACCATCCGCTAGTTAGAGGACGAATTCGAGTTCCACGTCTCCGATAACGCCCGCGTCAAACAGGAGAGCGACTAGCGATAACGTGAAAGAGCTATCTAATATTGCTCCGTGTCAAACTCCGGCCCGGCTCGCCTTTTTTGAGAGTTTTATGGTACCGTCCAAGGCCGCGTTCTGCCTGTCGAGGCCGGACTCGCCCGTCACATCACGCTTCGCCTGCTCGTAGTCTGTCTGAGTGACGCAACTTGGCTTGCGCCCCGACAGACAAGCGAGTTCATGCGCACGTTCGTTCACTCTAGAGCGACTAACGTCGTCCGTTTCCCCGCCTTGGGCTGATGAGGTCTTCTGTTTCATAAATACTGTTCTCAGCTCAAGGCCCCTGCAGATACGTGTCGCTTGGCGGCACGTTCCGTTTCCTCGAAGTCCACGATCATGCATTCGGTGGTGAGTAAAAGCCCAGCAATCGAAGCCGCATTCTGCAACGCTACTCGCGTCACTTTAGTAGGATCAACCACCCCGCTAATCAATAGGTCCTCGTAGACACCCGTTGCTACATTGTATCCAATATTCCCTACAGTCCGCGCAACCTCCGCAGCTACGACAGCTCCTTCTACGCCCGCATTGTCGCACAACGCTTGAATGGGAGAAGATAGCGAACGGAGCACAATTTCGATTCCGAGCTGCTCGTCACCCGAAAAGGCGAGAGCCTCCACCGCCGCGCGACAACGAATCAGAGCCACTCCGCCGCCAGGCACGATCCCTTCCTCCACCGCTGCGCGCGTCGCATGCAAGGCATCCTCCACCCGCGCCTTCTTTTCCTTCATCTCAAACTCAGTAGCCGCTCCGACATGGACGACTGCCACCCCACCAGCCAACTTGGCCAAACGCTCCTGCAGCTTCTCCCGATCGTAATCGGAATGGGTCTCCTCGATCTGCCGACGGATCTGCTTGATCCGCGCTTCGACCGCCACCGCATGCTCACCGCCCGAGTAGATAATAGTGGAATCCTTATCGACCCGAATCCGCTTCGCCCGGCCCAAATCTTCTAGGGTTAATTTTTCCAAAGACAGCCCGAGGTCCTCCGATATAAAACGACCTCCGGTCAAGGTGGCGATATCCTGCAGGAATTCCTTTCTTCGATCTCCGTAGCCGGGGGCTCTGACAGCGCAGGTTTTCAAGCTGCCGCGTAAGCGGTTCACCACCAGAGTCGCCAATGCCTCCCCGGTGACATCTTCCGCGATCACCAAAAGCGGTTTGCCCGACTCCGATATCGATTGCAGCAGCGGCAGTATATCTTGCAGGCGCGACACCTTCTTTTCGTGAATCAACACATAGACGTCTTCCAGTTCCGTATCCATCGCTTCATTATTCGTCACGAAGTAGGAAGACAGATAGCCTCGATCAAACTGCATCCCCTCTACCACTTCGAGGGTGGTCTCGACCGATTTACCTTCTTCGATCGTGATGCTGCCGTCCTTACCGACTTGGTCCATAGCATCCGCGATAATCTCTCCGATCCCGTTTTCCCAATTTGCGGAAACGGTAGCGACCTGCCGAATCTCTTCCCCAGTACTCACAGGCTTCGAGATTCGAGCAAGCTCAAGAACGGCAGCTTCCACCGCCCGGTCGATACCGCGCTTGAGAAAGATCGGATTCGCCCCGGCCGCGATGTTCTTGATGCCTTCACGGTAAATCGATTCGGCCAGCACCGTTGCGGTCGTAGTGCCGTCACCAGCCAGATCGGCTGTATGGGATGCGGCTTCCTTGACCATCTGAGCGCCCATATTTTCGTAGGGATCGGAAAGCGTAATCTCCTTCGCCACTGTGACACCGTCCTTAGTCACAATGGGCGTTCCGAAAGAACGATCGATCACCACGCTACGCCCTTTCGGACCTAGGGTAACCTTTACCGAGCGAGTCAGCAGCTCAACGCCGCGTAGTATTTTGCGACGAGCTGCCTCGTCGAACATAAGTTGTTTCGATGCCATAATCTTAAATGTCTCCTAAATGCTATTCGGGGGTCGGCCTTTACGATCGATCCCCTCCTGACCATCCAAGCGGTCAGCTCTATTAAAAACTCAGAAATCCGAGTCGCTTATCCCCCAGACTCCTCAATACGGTTCCTTGCTGGAACTAAGCTCGTAGCTAATCTTTCCTTCGATGATTTCCCGAAGGGCGACATCCTCCAGAGCGAGCTTCTCCAAAGACTCAATCAATGGTTTGCTGCCGTGCCGCAATTGCTTCACGCGACGCGATACTACATTTACCAAAATATAAGGATCCCTGACGATGATCCGTGCGGCCTTGATTAAGTCATCTTTCATATCAAATAGAGTCCGCGAGACTCCAAGGACCGGTTTTTCGAAAAGGTACCTTGGAGCGCGACACTGCAACATACACTTATTTCATACTCCGATCCATGGGGTGTAACCCGCCTGCGGGCGATTTCGCCGATCAGCAAGCTCTCGCTCAACTGCGACCACTCACGCCGGTCTATTTCAAGCAGCAGCCATAAGGCACCAAATTGGGTAATCCATCTGTGCGGCACCCACCGACGGGACGAACAAAGACTCGCTTCGTCAAACCTCACGGCCGGTTCTCACCCTTCACGCTCCTCCAAACCCTGCGGATTTGGCGTCCCGAAGAATCGGAAATTCGAACTTTTTCAGCACAATCATCCATGTACCGATCGACTGCACGAAATCCTTCTTAGCCACTACGGGTCAGCTACTTAGCGTCCCCAAAAGCAAGAAACACCTGGCCCTCCTAAGAGCGCTGAGACGTGCCGAAAAATGGGCCGAGCGTCTGCGAATCGACCCAACCCTGACACAATCCGACATCGCGAAAGAGGAAGGAATCTGCCGCACCCGGGTCTCCCAACTGCTCCAACTGAAACGGCTTCCCGAGGACATCAGAAAA
>NZ_JARXHX010000021.1 GCF_031127835.1 Pelagicoccus sp. SDUM812002 | reverse complement strand
CGTGCCGCAATTCCCTTCGCCTGCAATGCGGCGTGCCGCGAGCGGCAGCCCTACGTCCCGAATCACCTTCTTACCTAAACAGCAATTCCACTGCATTTGGTGATGAACCAAAAAAAAGACGCGCTCCGAGTGGGAAGCGCGTCTTGAAAGTATTTGGCGAACTAGGTCCGACTAGTTGTCCCACATGTCCGCAAACGCATCGTCCTTGACCGTTTGGTTCTTACGAGGCGCTGCAGAGCGAGGTGATGGTGAATCGAAGGAATTTTCGATTGGCGCCGAGTAGGAGCGAGCTACGGAGGAGGATTTGCTGCTACGAGCTCCACCATTTACCACGGCTACGAGATCTTGGATCGTCTGCTGCATGCTGTTCGATTGCTCGAGCAATACGCGGCTGGAAGAAGCGGTTTCCTCTGCTCCAGCTGCATTTCGTTGCGTAACGCTGTCCATGTTGTTGATCGAAGTCTGGATAAGACCTACGCCACGATTCTGCTCGGCTGAGGCGTCGGAGATTTGTCCCACGATCTCGTCCATCTTTTGCGTGTGGCTTACGATCGTTTGCAGGTTTTGAGCAACGCGCTGGTTGATTTCTACCCCACGCTCAGACTTCTGAACGGAGTTTTCAATCTTCTGGGCAGTGATAGAGGCAGCTTCAGCAGAGCGATGTGCGAGGTTGCGAACTTCGTCGGCAACCACAGCGAAACCTGCTCCGGACTCGCCAGCTCGGGCAGCTTCTACTGCGGCGTTGAGGGCGAGGATGTTGGTCTGGAAAGCGATTTCGTCGATGGTCTTGATAATGTTAGCGATATTGTCTGAGGACTCCTTGATGTCCTCCATGGCCGTGATCATGTCCTTCATGGACTCCGCGCCAGACTCCGCCGCAACACGGGCTTCGCTGGCGAGCTTCTTCGCGTTTTCAGCGTTCTGCGCGTTCTTCTCGGTCATAGCATTTACCTCCTCAAGAGATGAACTAGTCTCTTCGATCGAGGCCGCTTGCTCCGAAGAGTCCCGGGCTAGAGCTTCACTGCTGGCCGAAACTTGTTCGGAGGCAACGAGTGTTTCGGCGGCAGCGCCTTGGAGGCGTCCGACGATTTCGTCGATGCTGCGGGTGATTCCGCGAACGACATACCATCCGCCGACTGCGCCGATGGAGAGTCCAACTAAGCTGATCACGATGACTGAGAAGTTGACCGTCGCCTGGAGGCTTTCAGCATCCTCCTTCAGCTCGGTCTGGTGATCGCTGATGGTGCTCTGGTAAACTTCCATCTTGGCGACGAACTTAGGACCGACCGGTCTTAGCTCCGTGGCATCGATCTCGACAATACTCTTTAAAGTTTCAGCAAGCTCGTTGACTCCCTTCGAGTAACTGACGGAGACCTCCATGCTGCGAGCGAGCACGCGTTCCTTAAGTTCGTCCTTGAGGCTCTCGTCGAAGTCGACGTTCATCTGGTAATCATCTCTGAGAGTGCCGAGCTTCGTCGCGAGTTCCGCTACCTTGGCTTTGGCTTCAGCGATGTCTTCATCGTTATACTTGACGATAACTCGATTGATCGCCGAGTCAGACTCGAACATGCTTTGAAGAGCGGACGAGGTAGCGAACGCACCTGCGATGTCACCCTTCGCCTGGTCAGCCGAGAGGAGCTCCTTGAGCATGTTCTTGATTTCGCGACCGCCTGGCTGAACGACCTCGTCGAGCAGCTGGCTTTGCTTGCCCTTAAGCTTTACGATAGAATTGAAGGCAGCGTTGTAACCCTCCATCAGACCTTCCGCATCTTTGATAGCAGTCCGCGCCTTGGGGTCTTCAGCGGTCCGAAACAACTCTTTCAAATCAGAGGAAAGCGTTCCGTACATTTCGGAGTGATGCTCGACATGCTTGGGATCTGTCGAAGTTAGGTATTCGGCGATATTCGACCGCATGGACAAAGCGACATTTACTTTATCAGAGGCAGCGTTTCCGTCTTCTACACTTTCGGAGAATTCTCCGAATGAGTCGTTGAGCTTCGAAACCGCGACGTAAGACACGGTGGCAAGAACAACGAAGAAGGTGAGAGCTATCGCGATGGTGAAGCCAATTCTTTTGGCGAGTGACATTGAGCTCATTTTACAGGTGGGATGTGATGTGTTGCTTAGTTTTTGAGAGTCTTAGGCGTAGTCTCCGACCGGATACTAGCTGAGAGATGCCTCCTCGGCCTGAGGGGGCGGTGGGTTGTTTACAAACTTGAATGGTATTCGAAGCTTCGATCGAACCGACTTTCCTCCAACTTTGGCAGGTTCGAAAATCCAGGTTTTTGCAGCTTCCAGAGAGGGTGCTTCGAGATCTGTATGGGTCGACTTCTTGATCGAGGCGTGGATTACTTGTCCAGCTTCGTTCAAAACGAGGTCTACCGAGACAAGCCCTTTAAATTCTTCGGCGAGAAACTGCTCGGGAAGCGATGGCATCGAGCTCGCCTTGATAGCTGGCTGCACATCCCATTTCGTGTATACGTCCACCTTAAGCGGATTCTCCTTGGTCCATTCATCGATCGCAGCTCGCGAATCCGCATCAAACTCGGAAACGGCCGCGGCGATCTTGTCCTCCCCTACTCGCAGGTAGACCGAGCCACCTAAAACCTTGTAGATGTATCCATCGTACGAAGTGCCATCTGCCTTGATGTAAACATCCGCAAAGGCCCCGAGAATGGAAGAGAGTCCAAAAGCGGCCAAGGCGACAAGGCGTATGTAGTGTGCGTTCATTTTCGGTTAAGGGAGGTACTCAGCGCCGACTGAGTATGCAGCGCGGTCCCTGTCAGATCGGACACGACACTAAAAGCTTAAATCGGATTTTCCCTTCCCACCGAAAATCAGTGAAAACACTAGGATCTTGAGGCCCTTTCGGAATCGTTTTACAAAGCCTTGGCTCTTGCGTGCAAAGCGACGGTGTCAATAGGTCCCGAGAGGTTTCGGACCTGTAAAAGTCGTTTCCACAGGTTCAAGGGAATGGTGCTCAAGACCACTCCTTTCTAAAATAACCCTCCCGATGTGCCTAGGCATACCGCTCCGATACGAAAAGGCGCGCCCCCCGTCTAGGGTGAGCGCGCCTTGGTTCCGAAACGTTACTGCGCAGCGGCAGCGGCTTAGCCGCCGAAACTCGCCTTGAGGAAATCGAGGTCGATCTCTGGATAGAGGACGAACTCGTCGAGCAACGCCTTCACGCGGCCGCGGGCTTCAGCTATGACTTCGTCAGAAAGCTCGTACTTCACCTTGCTCTGCTGGCCGGCATTTTTGCCGGTGGCGATCGTCGCAGGCTTGGTGTTGGAAAGGATCAGCTTAAAGATCGACGCAATCTCCTTCATCTGCTCGACGCCCATGCCGAGCGAGGTGACTGCTGGAGCACCGACTCGGAGACCACTTGTGTAGTGAGGGCCGTTAGGGTCGAAAGGCAGCGAGTTGCGATTCAAGGTAACACCGGCTTCGCGAACTGCCGCTTCCGCCTGGCGCCCGTTGAGGCCGAAGCTGGTCACGTTGATCAAAAGCAGGTGGTTGTCCGATCCGCCGGTGGCGATGTTCAGACCTTCCGCGATCATCGCATCCGCCATCGCGCTCGTGTTTTCCACCACCTTGGCCGCGTATTCCTTGAACTCTGGCTTGAGTGCTTCTTGGAAAGCGATCGCCTTGGCTGCCATGACGTGCGGAAGCGGGCCACCGATAACGAGCGGACAGCCCTTGTCTACGAATTCGGCAAACTCCTTCTTACAAAGAACGATCCCGCCGCGTGGACCGCGAAGCGTCTTATGGGTTGTGGATGTAACAACGTCCGCAAATGGCATCGGGTTAAAGTCACCTTCGAAAACATCGCCAGCTACCAGACCTGCGAAGTGGGCCATGTCGACCATGAGAACGGCGCCCACCTTGTCAGCGATTTCCTTCATGCGGCGGAAGTTTACCTTGCGAGGATAAGCGGAGTAACCTGCGAGCAAGATGAGTGGCTTCACCTCTTCGGCTTGCTTTTCGAGAGCGTCGTAATCGAGCAGGCCTGTTTCTTCGCTAACGGAATAGCTGTAGGCATCGAAGAATTGGGCAGATACGTTGAAGCGGTATCCGTGAGTGAGGTGCCCGCCTGAGTAGTAGTCGAGGCCGAGCATGCGCTGGTTGCCCATGGCTGCACGAACCTTGTTCCAGTCTTCGCGGGAAAGTTTCGCCGGATTCGGTTCGCCCAGGGCTTCCATGGTTGGAACGCCGACCTTGGCTTGGAGAATTGCCCAAAAGGCGATCATGTTCGCGTCCGCACCAGAGTGCGGCTGCACGTAGGCGTGCTCTGCCTTGAAGAGTTCGCAAGCGAGGCGGCAAGCTTCCGACTCGATATCGTCGATGTTGTCGCAACCCGCATAGTACCGAGAGCCAGCGAATCCCTCTGCATACTTGTCGGTCAACAAATTGCCCATGGCAGCCTGTGTATTGGTGGAGGTGTAATTCTCGGAGGCGATGAGCTTGAGATTGCTGCGTTGGTCTTCGAGCTCCTTGACAATCGAACGGGCAATTCCCGGGTTCACTTCTGCAACCTGCTGCAAATTAGCGAGATAGCTAACCATAGCGGGCGAGATAGACTCGAATGAACGGGAGGACAAGTAGTCCTGCAGTGGTGAGGCGGCGGTGGTTTCACTCATGATGATTCTCTATTTGGAAGCGGTTTTTCTCTGAAAAGTTCTACCCAGGCGCGCGATAGAACTGAACCGCTTCCCAGCGGTCAATCCCGCCTTTGCTTCGCCAGTCGCAATTGGGAAAAAAGCTGCTGCCTGCTCCTAAGTCAATGCGAAGTCCGAGGAGATTTGCAGCGCTTCATCCAGTTTGTCGCGACCTGCCAGACACGAGCGGCTGCCCTTCAAAGGCTTAGGGAAAAACAAGAACCTCTTCCCTGCCCTTCGCTTTTGACAGAGAGACTCCATTCATTCGCTTCGCAGATGAGATTGACCCTCGGTAGGCTAAATCCATAGCCGCCTTCGCTGCGTTTGTGTTCGGGCATCTGGCAGGGTTTAAAAACCTTCCGCAAATCCTCCGCCTCGATGCCAACGCCTCGATCCGTTACGCTGAAGGTCCCCTTATCGTCCGCCCGTTCGAAGCTGATGCGGATACTCTGCTCCCATGCAGAGAAGTTGACCGCGTTTTCCAAGATGACCTGCAAGACGAACACGAGACCCTCCTTGTCAGCGACCAGGTAGCCCTCCCAATCTCCCTCGAAGATCAGGGTAAGTTCTTTCGAAACCAGTTTCGGCATCAGAGTAGCCTGCAAGGCCGACTCGAGTTCCCGCAAATCGAGCTGCTGCATTTCTCCTCGCCGCTTTTGCCGCGCTTCTTCGAAATAGGAGCTGGCTAGCTGGGCAAGCGTAGAGATACGGCTGAAGCCTTTGCGCACGAAGTCTAGGTACCGAGCATTCTCGGGGCTGAGAGACTTGCTCTCCATCATGTTCAAGCTACCTATCCAATTGAGTGGAGTGTTGAGCTCATGCGAGATGTATTGAATGAAGGAAAGCTTGTCCGCGTCGAACTCCGCCAGCCGCTCGTTCGCTTCCGCCAAGCGGTGTTCGCTTTCAACAAGCGCCTCCTTTTGCAGGCAGGCGTTCAATGCGTTCGCGAGTTTAGCATTCAGTGCAGCCAAGGCATTGATAGTGTGCTCGTCTAATGGCCCACCACTCTTCACCAAAACGAGGATACCAAAGTCCGGCAGGGAAAAGAAATAAGCGTACTCCTCATCCATTGTGCTGTGCGAAAACGGCAGCTCCTTTTTGAGATCACCGAGGCCTTGAGGGTCGTAGCTCCGCTGCAGAAAGGTGTTCACGATGTGGATCGCTCGATTCGCAGCCGCTTTTTTGGGCAGCTGGTAAAACGGCTCTAACTCGATGGCCCCGTCGACCCTCTCGATCGTCCGTAGAAGGCAGCCGGCCGATAAATTCAGCTTACGAAGGTACTTGCCCAAGCAGTCCTTGAGCATCTTCCGATATTCCAAGCCTGTACCGATCGACATGGAAATCTCATAGTAGATCTGCTGTTCTTCCGCGCGCAGTAGCATTAGGCTTCGATCACAGCCACGACGGCCGTCTTGTTATAAAATTCCAAGTAGTCTTTTCGATTATTGGCAATCTCTCCCAAGCTCAACACGCCAAAAGTTGGCGTCTTCGTGTCAATCGAGAGGGCTTCCAGCTCGCGGACGAATTCCGCCCCGAGGAAGAGGTAGCGAGAAATGCAATCGACAAGAAATACCGCTCGCCGGTCTACGCGTCCTTCAAACGAGTCACGCCCTCTGCGAAGCGCTTCTTTGGCCGCGGCGATAAGGGAAGCAGGGTCTCCCTTTAGGATGTGGACGAAGGCCTGCTGTGGTACTTCTCCTATACAGACGATCTCGTTGTTCGGTCCCAACGAAACAGGATCCCGCACGATCTTCTCCGCGGCAAGGCGACTGATCCCAAAAGGATAGCTGCTCGCGATCTCAAAAAAATCCTTGCTGGCAAAAACATTGCCTGCATGGGCCTCTACCGTTTCGCGATAGACCTCGTAAGCCGGCTGCCAATCGAGCGATACCACGGTGTTCCGACGAGACTCAGTTACCTCGAAAGGTCCTTCCAAATCCTGCCAGCCATGCGAAACCCCAATTCCTGTCTGCATGTTAGTAAATGCTAAAACGGCGCAATCCATGACCATCCCTCGATTAGTGAACAGGCACGGCCGTTGCTCCAAACTCAAAGATCCAGCTCCTCCGCCAATGTAGTTCGCCTCCAAGCCAAAAACCGCAAATAGGTCCTCGACCAAGTCATTGATGCGAGTGGACAAGCCATCCACGAACACCATCACCGTGCGGGTTTTTGACAGGTCGACATCAAGGCTTTCAAGACGGTCCTCGAACCCATCCTCGACAACGCTGAGACCCGGGATCGTTTCGACCTGCAGAGGCTCGCTCAAACCCACAATAACGAAGCCTTTCTCCATGCGGGTCGTGCCGGAAATGATCTGCGGGAAGACTCCCCCTGCAACCGGAAGTTTCTGAGCCTTCAGAATCGGATCGACCGACTCGGCAGCGTAGCCATTTCCGTCACAAGCGAGCACTAGAAGAGAGGCGACACCCGGCTGCGACGCGACCTCGGCAAGGCCTGAAGCTAGGTCCGATACTGCAATACTTGAACTGCTCTTTATTGGCATCTCAAATGAAGCTTAACTCCGTTTGTCAGAGTTTCCCTTGGCTAAATCGACCGGATAGCGGCGGGCGTTTTTTTTCATCTTCCGATCAATGGCTACGGCTAGGTCGACGCCACCGCGATTGGCAATCTGCAAAGCATAGATGACCACGTCGGCAAGCTCGTCTTCCACCGCTTCACGCTTGGCAGGGTCTCGCAAAAGCTCATCACACTGTTCTCCTTCCAACCATTGAAAGGGCTCCATCAATTCGGCAGCCTCCACCGCCAGAGCTACGCTGAGGTTCTTGAGCGTGTGGAACTGCTCCCACTCGCGGTCTCGGGCAAACTCAGCAACTCGGGTCTTCAGAGCAGCGATTGGGGTATCCTCGTCCGTGTTAGACATAGCTAACCACTCAACCGGTACATCGCCATAAAGCGAGTTCCGAGCCCCAATCTAAGCAAAGCCACTTAACTAACTTTACAGGTAAACTAATCGCCCGCTAAGGCTTTCTCGTAACAAGCTAAGTACTGCGGAACGATACGCTCAGCCGTGAAACGCAGCTCCGCTCGCTCCTTCGCGGCCCTCCCTAGCGTCCGGGCGCGTTCGGGGTTTTCGATCAACGAGTCGATTTTGGCAGCCATTCCATCGCAATCTCCAAACTCGCAAAGCAAACCGGAACGTCCTTCTTCCATCACTTCGGGAATTCCTCCCACACGAAAGGCCAAAGAAGCCTTTCCGAGGAACATTCCCTCCAGGATGCTGAGGCAGAAACTCTCCGTCTCGGAAGTGTAAATCCCCAAATCGCTGGCCTCGATGTAGTCCTCCACCGGATACCCATTTTCCCTAACGATCACCGTCTCCTCCAATCCCAGCTCCTCAACTTTCTCGGCAAAGCTGTCAAACGAGTTACCTGCAAGGATGATAAGCTTCAGGCGGGAGCGAAGACGGCACCGTGCCACCGATTCTAGCAGAAGGTCGATTCGCTTGACCGAGCGCAGGTTCGAAGCGTGAAACAGGGTGAAGCAATCTCCGACTCCCAACTCCTCGCGCATCTTCTCCCGCGTCGAGGTCGGTTGCCCCGGCGTGTAGAAATTATGGATCACCTCGACTTGCTTGCCTACGTCGAAAACTTCCTCCGTGGCGCGTCTCAGGCTATCCGAAACCGTGGTCACTCGATCCGAGTGCTGTAGCGAATACTCGATGGCTCGTCGGTAGTTCGGATCCCGCCCAAGCAAAGTCGTATCTGTGCCATGCAAGGTCGTTACGATCCGGAGACGGTCCTGCTTCGCCATTCGCTTGGCGATATAGGCAGCTGTCGCATGCGGTACCGCGTAGTGAGCATGGATGATGTCAAGATGCGCCTGATCCGCGACCTCGGCGATCTTCACTGCGAGGGGTAACGTATAGTCTGCGTATTCGAAAAGCTTGTACTTGGAAACCGCAACTGGGTGAAACTTGATACGGGGCAAACTCGTATCCAAGCGTACCGGCTTCGCGTAACTGAAAACGTGAACATCGTGGCCTCGAGCAGCGAGCTCCATTGCCAGAGCCGAGGCGAGTATTCCGCTGCCTCCCACTAGCGGGTAGCAGGCGATGCCGATTTTGAGGAGTTTGTCGGAGTGCACCTAGAACAAACGAATCCCACGCGGTGCCGAATTCAACCCATTCACCAGAACGGGATCGTTCGGCCAAAGGGCTTGAGCGTATTCGCACCCGGTTTGCAGTCCCAAAGACCTCGCCCGCGAAACCTGAAGCTCTAAATAGCGGCGGGTTTTCATTTGAGACCGATGGCAATTCATCATTTCCCGCCAAGCATCGATCTGCAATGAAACGTCGAAAACGAAGGGTTGTTGCGGAGTTGGTTCAGCGCTTGGGGTAATCGCGTAGTAATAAAGCGACTCGATGGCATGGGGCTTCAGTTCAGACAACTCAGCGATCCCTGCGTATCGAGCGAGCCGAGCTGCATCCCGTGCTAAATTTCCAATTACAGGATGGTCTGGGTGTTGGTTTTCCACCAGGCTTGGAGCCAGCAGGATATTGGCTTTGGTCTGCCTAATCTTGAGAGCGATACTCAAAGCGTTTTCTGGGGTCGCCACAATCTTACCGTCACCGCCGCAGTCGATGAACTCTACGCTGGCTCCACACCGAGCTGCAGCAGCTTGGCTCTCCTTCTTACGCTCCTCGGGAGTGCCATTGCTCCCCGATTCTCCTTTCGAGCAAACCAGAAAATGAATACGGCTCCCTAATTCGGCTTCCTTCAACAAAATCGCGCCACAACCAAACTCGATGTCATCTGGGTGTGCTCCTACCACTAAGATCGATGTTTCCTTACTCTCCGACATAAGCTTCGTCGCTGCACTCAATGGGGTCTCTTTCAATAAACTCGATCTCAGGAGCTTCGTCTTTGTTCAAGTACTTAATCTCCCCTGCTCCCGCGATGTAATGCGTGCACTTAAGAACGGATTGCATCCAACGCAGCCGCGTGTCGCGGGTGGGCGTCACCTTCCCTTTGTCGCTCGGATCCGCCTCCACCGGTAAATAGGAGCTACCGCCACGATGCAGGGCGAATCCATCTCCGTGCTTTCGAGCTCTCACAAGCTCGCCGTCCAAAAAGGTATCCACAAAATAGTCGTCTACCGAAATCGCTTTGCAGCGAAACTCCGCGGAACCTGACCGCTCAATTCGCATTCCCTCTAGCAAGCCCATCCCGCGATACATCGCCAAACAAAAGTCAGCCACGCAATCCTCTTGTATGGATGAGAACAGCTCCGCCATGTCCTCACTCACGAATTGAGGCAATTGACGCGCGGTATTCGCCTGCCAATCACGATCGACACGCTTAGCAAACAGCGGCGTATATTTTTTCTGGATCTTATTTTCGAAGGCGAAGTTCAAGCTATGCAGCTCGCCCGTTTTCAAATGCTTTAGTTTCGTTTGCGTCTCTCGCGGATCATGGTCGCAATCATGATAGAAGAAGACGATCTCGCCTCCAATCTCTTTTTGCAGACGTCTGGCCGTCCAGATTTTGGATACAAGAAAACGCTTGGGAAAAAAGCCACAGGGTTGTTGCCCAAAGCAAATCACTGGTTCGGCACTCATGCTTGTTCTTCCTTCCCTCCGTTTCGGAACACCGTCATCTGCAGAATATAAGACAGCATCATCACCAAACCGCAACCTATCAAGTTGTACCAAAGGTATCCAATTTCCAAAGTATTGTACATAATCAGCACGGTTAGCTGGCTAATTATAGCGGAGACAAAGACCGCTGTGCCTCGAACAGACTTCACAAAAAAAGCGACAAGGAACATTCCCAGAATTCCTCCATAAAATAGCGAACCAAGGATGTTAACCGCCTCGATCAAATTCTCCACGAGGTTAGCGTAGAGAGCGAAAAAAATCGCCAGTCCACCCCACGCCGCTGTCAGGATTCGAGATACCAAGACATAGTGAGCATCCGTCTGCCCTCCCTTCGCAATCCGTCGATAAAAGTCTACCATGGTCGTAGATCCCAGAGCGTTCAGCTCTGAGGCTGTCGACGACATTGCCGCCGCGAAGATTACGGCGACGAGTAGTCCGATCAGCCCCTCGGGCAGGTAATTGAGGATGAAGGTGATAAAAACGTAGTCGGAGTCTTTCGCTTCAAGATCCTCGCCCGCTTTGCCAATCAGCTCTTTGACATCAGCCCGCACTGCGAGCGCTTGAGACTCGAGAGCCACCGCCCTTTCCTTAGACGCAGCAATCACAGATTCATCCCCTGCTCCGAGATCCAGAGCCAACTGCCGCACTGCGACCGCTCGCTCTCCCACAACCGAAGCGTAACGCTCCTGAAGCGTCACCATCTCTGCAGCGTATTCAGTTTCCGACACAACGTCTAAAGTCGCTTGATTGAAGAAAACGGGTGGCTCCTCGAAGAGGTAGAATACGAATACCATCACCCCTACAAACAGAATAAAGAACTGCATCGGGATTTTCACGACTGCATTGAACAACAGCCCGAAACGGCTAGCGCTCACCGAGCTCCCAGCGAGGTAACGCTGCACCTGGGATTGATCCGTTCCGAAGTAGGAAAGCGACAAAAACAAACCACCGAAGAGTCCCGACCAAAAGGTATAGCGTTCTTCGATATCGAACGAGAAGTTGACAACTTCCAACTTATCCATGGCCCCCGCGACAGAGAGAGCTGACGCGAAAGAAACATCTTCGGGCAAATTACCGATGATCATAGCAAAAGCCACAAACATGCCAATCAGGATGATACCCATCTGGTAGCGTTGAGTGATGCTCACTGCCTTGGTCCCGCCTGAAACTGTGTAGATCACGACAAGAGCCCCTACCAACACGATCGTCAGATCGAGATTCCAACCGAGAAGCGAAGAGATCACGATCGCTGGAGCATAGATCGTTATCCCCGCTGCTAGACCTCTTTGTACCAGAAATAGAAAAGCTCCAAGGTACCGCGTTTTGGAATCGAAGCGTTGCCCTAAGTATTCATAGGACGTATACACGTTTAGTCTTCGATAAATCGGAATAAAAAATACACAGATAAAAATAATGGCGAAGGGCATGCCAAAATAGTTCTGCACGAAGCCCATTCCATCGTCATACGCCTTTCCTGGCGTTGACAGAAATGTAATAGCACTCGCCTGAGTCGCCATCACTGAAAGGCCAATCGTCCCCCACTTGATCGAGTCGTCGCCTTTTAGGTAACCTTGCAAACCTCCGCTACTGCGAGTCCGCCACATTCCGTAAACTGCGATTCCGACGAGCGTGCCCAATAGCACAACGTAATCTAAAGTGCTCACGAGTAATACTGGGTAAACAAATAGAAAGCGATCACCTCGACCACGAAGAAGAGGGCTACGAACCAATAGACTCGTCTCCAACTACCGAATACAGGAGCATTTTCGGGCTCCTGCTTTTTCTTATCCAATTCAGTCATGATCGCTTAGAGTCCTTCGCTCGAGCTGCGGTCGTGACCGAGAGAGAGCAAGTTTGCAAAAATTCGGTAGGCGCCTGGCACACCGGCGGGCAACTGACGAAACCAAGATATGCCGGTGTAGACAAAGTACCCTTCACCGTGCTCCGCGACCAACAAGCTGCCGTCGCTCGCGGGTTCACCGGGATCGCTGATCGAGAAGATTGGCACGAAGGCGTCATCCCACGAATTCGGGAAGTAAAGCCCTCTCTCTTGGGTCCAAGAATCGAAATCTCGAGCAGAAATACGGTTCGGCGTCGTCATGACTGGATGCTCGGGCGCCATCACGCGAACTTGAGCGAACTCGTCCGTTACCCGATCTCGAGAAATCGATATCGGATAAGGCGCCAGCTTATCCGTTTTGAGGCCACGATTCGTATTGTACTGCACGATAACGGTACCTCCCTCCTCCGAAAAACGGAAAAGGTCTTCCATGATGGCATCGATGTTTTCTACCGTATTGTAGGCACGGATACCAACCACTACCGTGTCGATTCCTTCGAGAGCATTGAGATTGAACCCATCCGCGGAAAGCTCCACGACATCAAATCCTATCTCGCGAATACTGGCTGGCACCACATCGCCTGCGCCTGGCAGATAACCAACACGTTGGCCCAAGCGAGCAACCTCCAAGCTGACTGCACTCGTAGCTGCAGAAGCAAAGACAGTCTGTTCGGGAATGTGCTCGTACTCGATTTGCGCCACCGACTTATCATAAGCTCCCGAGAGAGTCGATAACCGCGCCGTTAAGCTAACTTCTTCCGACACAGGACGAGGCGTGACTGTGAAAACATAGCTGCGCTCGCCTCCGCTACGAATTCGCTCCACTTCGATCTGAGTGGGCTCAACTGACCAACCTTCAGGTAAATCGAGCGTGAGCTGGCCGGAAACATCGTCGAGCAACGCAGCTACGGTCACCTCGACCTGACGGCTCTCATAGTTGGGGAAGAGACTGACCGGATTGGAAAATTCTACTGATGCTGAAGGCAGATTCAAAACAGGTCGAATCGTCTCCCCTTTCGCCGGGTCCACATCTCGGTACTGAATTGGCAGACCTACGACGATGGAGCTATCCATGACCTCGATTGCTACTTCAGCGTAGAAAGCGGGGTCGTTTTCCGCCTTGCCGATCAGTAGCTGATCCTCGACGTCAAACATGCCAAGAGTTCCTGCCTTCTCCAACCAATAAGGCTGCGGCAATGGAGTATCGCTCGGTACATGAGCTGTAATCGTGTGGCTAATACGTTCGTTGAAAGGTAAGTCCAATTCCGGATTCTCCGCACGATCTATAAGAGGGACCGCTACACCTACCAAGCGCGCTGGAATCTGAGAGCGATTAATAAGCTCCACCGAAATTCTCATGGCGTCGCCATTGCGGATATAGTGATCCGAGCTGAGAGCCCGTACATCGACCCCCATGCTAGCAAGTACGATCTGGTCCAGCTCAGCGCGCTTGCGAAGTGACCATTCCGTCTCCGGAAGCGCCTCGATCGCAGCACGAAGATCAAGAAGCGCTCCGACGGAATCCGAGGGAGAGGTGACGTCAAACTCCTTGATCACCTGAGTGAGCTTAGCCTGGACTGTATCCGATTTTTCAACGCGATCCCAAGTCGTATCGACCCCACTGAAGATATCACCTTCGACCGGCGCTCCGACGAGGTGCTGGAAATACTCGATCCGTGATCCGCGATCGATGCTCGTGCCGAAGCCTTGACTCAGATGCTTGCTGCGACTGGCGGAGGCGATTTCATTGTACGATTTGCCAAGCAAGGGATCGAATACACCCACATCGATTCGGGTATATTTCTCTTCGTCGAAATCGTTTTCTCGAAAGAACCAACTACTGGTATTCCACACGACCCGTTTAGCTTGCCACGTATCCACATACTGGAGCTGCTCTGGGAAGCGCTCAGCATCCGCTGCCGCCTCGAATGCTTCCAGGGCTAAGATCGCGGACGCCGTGTGGTGGCCGTGCGTACGTCCAGGCTCCGTACCAAAACGCGTGATCAAAACGTCCGGTTGGAAATTGCGAATAACCCAGACCGTATCCGCTAGGACTTGCTCGCGATCCCAAATCCGAAACGTCTCGTCCGGATGCTTTGAAAAACCAAAGTCCTTGGCACGACTAAAAAACTGCTGTCCCCCGTCGACTTTTCGCGCCTCGAGAAGCTCTTGCGTGCGAATAACCCCTAACTCATCCCGCAACTCCGGACCAATCAAGTTTTGCCCGCCATCACCGCGAGTCAGAGACAAGTAAGCCGTATCATATTTGCGGCCGAGCGAAAGATAGGAGATCAGGTTCGTATTTTCGTCATCCGGGTGGGCAGCTACATAAAGGGCACGGCCCAGCGTATCCAGCTTTTGGAGCGACCATAGAATTTCGGAGCCCGTTTGCGGTTCAGGAGCATTGACTGCCTGAGCTTGCAATAGGCTCGCGGAAGACGCGAGCGAGAGCAAGCAACAGCTCACGTTTCGAAAGAGATCTGAAGGCATAATAGATGTGGGAGGTGCAAGATCAGGAAAAGGAGAAATCCGCCACGAGTATCGAAGGCGGATTTTTTTGAAAGGGCTGCTAGAGTTTAGCGAGAATGTCTTGGGCGATTTTCTGGTAGTCAGGATTGCCCCCTGCCGTGGCAAGTTCTAGCGTCTTTTCCGCTGACGCCTTCGCCGCTTCATTCATGCCGAGGTCTACTTCGATGCGAGCCTTGCGGGCAAACATCCAATAGGCAGGACGCTCGCTGGACTCACAGGCCTTGCTCACCCACTGCAGCGCCGTTTCTAGATCTTTACCTGCTTCGTGGTAGTAGGTCCCGGCATTGAAGAGGACGCTCGGCTTTTCAAACGCGGGAGTCCCCTTGAGCTCGTCTATTTGGGCCATCACCTTTTGCGCGGTCGGCACTTCGAGAGGCATTGAGATACGCGTGCGGTCCCAATCCAGAGAGAGCACAGCTCCATCATTGCGAAGCGCATCTATGCTGAAAGTCATCGATTCAACGGAGTGCTCCAAGCGAGTCGGCTCTACCTTGAAGCGAACTAAGTCACCCTCTGGATCGTAACCCATGGAGCCCCAAAGATCCGTGCTCTTGTAGACGATGACCGTCCATTCATTTTTGCCTGGAATGGTGTAGAGGGCGTATTGACCAGCCGGTATCGCTTCCCCGCCGAGCGTTACGTCATCGCTGAAGCTGATCTTGCTCGGCTGGTTCGCGCCCGTTCTCCAAACCTCTCCATAGGGCACTAGTCCACCGAAAATTTCGCGGCCCTTGATGCTCGGACGCGAGTAGTCGATAGCGACTTCGGTCAAGCCCACTGTCTGCTCTAAGACAGAGTGAGGGCTAGCTGCGGGTGTATTCAGTTGAGCGGATGCGGACACTGAAAGGAACATGGCAAACCCAGCAAGGGCCGCGCGCTTTTGGAAAGGCATCAATTGAATCATAGGTACTTGTGTTTCGAAGAAGGATTAGGTGAGTGCGTGTGCCGCGAAATAGTCCAGGGCACGCAAGATATACTCCGAAAGCCACTCTTTGGCTGCAGGTTTTTTCCCCGAGACGGAAATACACGAGGCCGCCCAGTCCATCGCAAAAACGGGCGGTGATGAGCCTCTCCCCTTTGCGCTTGCCTGCCCTATCACGCCCCCTAATAAACGACGCCCTTGAGCCAAGCTATGGAACAGTCCCCTAAGAAGAGCCTTTCGCTCGGAGTCATTTTTCTGACGATTTTCATCGATCTCGTCGGCTTCAGCGTGATCTTCCCGCTCTTTCCCTCGATGCTCGACTACTACCTCGAGCTCGATGGGCAGCATGGCATTCTCGCTTGGATCCTCGAGCAGCTCGCTCGAGTGACCGATGGATCGGACCGCTTTACACCAGTCCTCTTCGGAGGCATTCTCGGTTCGCTCTATGCCGCTTTGCAGTTCGTCTTCGCGCCGATCTGGGGCTCCCTTTCCGATCGGATCGGACGCCGTAGTGTCCTGCTCATGACAACAGCCGGCACCTTCCTCAGCTACTTCGTCTGGCTTTTCGCAGGCAACTTCGCCTTGCTTATCGTCGCTCGCCTCCTCGGCGGAGCCATGGCGGGCAACCTCTCCGTAGCAACAGCTGCGGTGGCAGATGTCACCACCAAAGAAAACCGATCGAAAGGCATGGGTATGGTCGGCGCGGCCTTCGGACTTGGCTTCGTAGTCGGTCCCGCGATCGGAGGCGTTTGCGCGATGTTCAATCCCCTCGATTGGAATCCCGGGCTCGCAACTGCTGGCATCAACCCATTTTCCACGGTTGCCCTTGTGGCGTGCGCCCTTTCTCTCGTTAACATTCTTTGGGTAAGGTCTCGGTTCGTCGAATCCCTGCCTCCCGAAAAACGCGGTGAAGGCACCCAATCACGCAACCCCCTCAAGCGGATCTTCCAGCCCCAGTCACGCGCGGTCCTGCGCACGAACATCGCTTACCTCATTTTTATTTTCGCGTTTAGCGGAATGGAGTTCACCCTGTCGTTTCTAGGAGTCCAACGCTTCGGCTACTCTCCCGTCGATATCACTTTGATGATGGTTTTCATAGGCTTCATCCTCATTCTCGTACAAGGAGGAATCGTACGCCGCCTCGCTCCAAAAATTGGGGAAAAGGCAACCGCTCTGGGTGGTCTCACCTTGGTGGCTATCGGCCTAGCGTTGCTCTCCCAAGCAGAAACGCAAGGAGCGCTCTATGTCGGCCTCGCCTTCATGGCATTCGGCTCCGGCCTCAGTATTCCCACTCTCACTTCTTTGGTATCGCTCTACGCCAAGCCGGAGGAGCAAGGAGCCGCTCTCGGAGTTTTCCGTTCCATTGGCTCCTTAGGCCGCGCGGTCGGCCCCATAACCGCCAGCCTCATTTTCTGGTGGTACGGCTCAGACATGCTTTACCTCATCGGCGCCGCCATCGTGGCGGCATCCGTAGTCCTTTGCTTGCGATTGCCGAAGCCGGCCAAGTCGTGAGCGGACTTGATGTCATAGGTTAATCACCCCCTCCGCGGGTGACCTTTCGCAAGCAAGAAAAATGAAGGAGCCTGCCACAGAGCAGCCTCCCTCCTAAGCTCTGCGTCAGTTCTGCGATCAACGGCTGTGCCTTCTTACTCGCCGGTCGTTCGAAGCCTTCTTCCTGATGAGGTAAATTCCTCATTCATAAAATATTACCACCCCAGCTCTTTTGAAAAACCTTTGAAACAAGGTTTTTCTCCTAGAAAGGATGAACGAAAGGGCTCATGTACGCGGGATTCGTCCGATAGGAGCACTGTCGTCTAATGGCATTGGCCCGAAATCCAAGACTGCACTCTCGCAGACCTTCGATCGACTAAAACTCTCACTCTAATCGGAAAATATATGACTAAGAAGCATATCGTAACGGCTGCCCTCGCAGCACTCACTGCAGCGCAAGCATCCTTCGCTAGTGAGGTCACCTTCGGTGGCTTCCTGAGCAACGGCTATATCAAGTCCAGCGCCAATAACTACTTGGTAGATTCGGAAGAAGGAGACTTCGACTTCGCTGAAGTAGGAATTAACGCCAATTGGTCTCCTTTTGATCGAGCGACAGTCCGTGGACAGCTCTTCGCGTTCGAAGTAGGCAACTACGGAAATTTCGATCCAAAGATCGACTACCTCTTCTTCGACTACAACGTTGTGCCATCATTCGGTCTGAGAGTTGGTAGGGTAAAGCGTGCTGAAGGCATCTACACCGATATTCAAGATATCGACGTCGCTCGTACCTCCGTGCTGCTTCCAATCGGCATGTACGATCCTCGATACAGAGATTTCACTGCTTCTGTTGATGGTGGATCGATCTACGGAAACTTTCAGATCGGCAACCACAGCTTCGAGTACACCGCTTTCCACGGTGATATAGATTCCAATCCAAATAGCGGTATTGCCGCCTACGCGTTGACCAAGATCGGAGCAAGCCTCGAAAATGCGACGTTAACAAAGTTCGAAGCGCAGACTGACACAGGGGCTCAACTATGGTGGTACACCCCGATATCTGGCCTTCGATTCGGAGCGGCACATTCTAGCTTAGATACATTCAACATCGTAGTGTCGGCCCAGATACCTTACCTCGGCTATCCTATCCAATCAGAGACACTCGCTTCTTCTAAGAACACTACTTTCTCTTCAGAATACTTCGTTGGTGACTGGACTTTCGTCGCCGAGTATCGGGAAACTGAAATCAAGAGCAGAAACCTAACTACGATAGCCGGGATGACGGAGGGATGGGGACCAGAAGCGAGATCAAAAGGATATTCTTGGTACCTCAGCGCGTCGCGTCGGTTCTTGGAAAAATTTGAGGCAGGAGCAACGATCGCCGAGTGGGTGGAGAATGAAGAAACCAATTCTTTACCTAGCGAGATTCAAAACGATCGCCAGTTTTCTCTTCGGTACAACGCCACGGACTATTGGACTCTAAAGGCTGAATTCCACCTCCTAGAAGGTACCAACCGACTCTTCAATCAGCTAGGTCAAAATCAAGGTCCGCTGGACTCGAAGTGGAACATGATCGCGACCAAAAGCACCTTCTCCTTCTAGACTTACATCGAACTTTAAAAACTTAAAGAAATGAAGACTCTCATCAAAAGTCTAGTGATCGCGAGCGCTACGCTCGTATCCGTTAACTTGATTCAAGCCGCTCCGGCTGTCGTGGTAAACTCCGACAACGCCGATGCCGTCGACGGTGAAAGCCTCAACGCTTACCTAGTTGGCAAACGAAAATTCTGGGAAGGAGGCAGCGAAGTCGTCATCGCAGTGCTTAAGGACGACGCAGACGCGAACGGCGCTCTGGAGCAATTCACAAAAATGGACGACTCTCGATTCAAGAGCCACTGGCAACGCCTCGCTTTTAGCGGACGCGGTACAATGCCCAAGCAGTTCTCAGACCCGGAAGCTCTGGTAGCGTTCATCAAGCTCAACAAAGGGGCAATCGGTCTCGTCACCGACACCGCCGACCTCTCTGGCGTCAAAAAAGTAAACTAGAGTCCCACGCAAACTTACCCGCACACACTCTCTTCCCACGAAGTCTCATGACCTCCCTCAAAAATCTAAACCTTAAGAATTGCTTTCGCTTCATCAACGGAGCCCTCGCAATTCTAGCAGCCCTAATCGTTGTCGAAGGGATCTACATGTTCCGCTCGACTCGGTCAGGAAGCGAGATCGTCAACGACTTCCAAAGAGAGAGTGTGCCCAGTCAGCAACTACTGAACGAACTCCAACAAACCTCGCTCAAGTTCGAGATAGCCAATCTTGGATACATCTTCGGCCAAAGCGAAGAGATTAAAAAAGCAAAGGAAAGCGAGGCGATTCAGCTGGCTAAGCAAGCCCACACTTCCATTGATGAACTCGAATCGCTCACTTCCGCTTCCGAAGTCGCTGCCCATATCAATGCAATCCGTACCGCCTTCGATTCTTACGCGAATAAGACCCAAGAGATTCGCAAGCTTCTCAAAGAGGATATGTTCTTCGAAGCGGTAGAGCTGTGGGACAAGGATATACCGGTCCTCAACGCGAACCTTCGCGCATCCGTTCTCAAAGGCGAAACCGCAGTCTCTGCCGTCTACGACGAATCCGTGCAGACAACGACCGAGAGCTTCGAACAACTCTCCTCAAACATTTCGCTGTTCAGCGTAGTCAATGTCGCCCTAGCTCTAGTGATCGCCATCTTCTCCGGATTCGCTTCCCTCAAGACCAAGAGCATCCTCGCTCGTTTGCTCCAGTCTCTCACCGGCAGCGCCGATCAAGTCTCCAATACCGCCAACGAACTCGTCGGAGCAGCTGAACGCTCCTCACAGTCCAGCGAAACGGGAGCAATCCTTCTGGCCACCACGACGGAGTCGATGATGAACCAGGCGAACATGACGCAAACAACAGCTGTCAATTCACGAGCCGCTGACGATATCACCAGCGATTGCTTCAAGCGCTTCGAAAACACACGCGACACTATCCTAGAACTCGACAAGTCGATGCAGCAAATTTCGGAATCAGGTTCCGAAACGCAGAAGATCATCAAGACCATTAACGAGATTGCCTTCCAGACCAATTTGCTCGCCCTCAACGCTGCCGTCGAGGCGGCTCGCGCCGGCGAAGCAGGAGCAGGGTTCGCAATCGTCGCGGACGAAGTTCGCAATCTCGCCATCCGCTCCGCAGAAGCGGCCAACAGCAGTTCTATGCTGATCGAAAAGTCCGCGCAAAACATCGAGACGGGTAGCAAGATCGTGAAGGAGACCTGCGATTCCTTCGACGAAGTTTCAGGAATGATGCAAACGGTCAGCACACACATCCGCGAGATCGCGGACGAAACAGACAAACAAGCTGCATCTATTCAAGAGATGACCGCCTCCATCGCTGAACTCTCCGGCAGCACCGAGGAAAACAAACGTTTCGCCACCGAGACAGTTGCCTCCTGCCGCGGCTTGCAAGAGCAGTCTGGAAATTTGGATACCGTCGTGAACGAGCTCATTCAACTCTCCGGAGATTCCTCGAAGCCAAGCTCCACACCTCAAAAGCGTGCTGCTACGGTGCCTTCTCCTAGCCGGTCGAGCCATAATTCATTCGAGGTCAGCCGTAACCAGCAACCGGTAGCGGCTCAAAACAACTTCGACGAACTCTGGAACTAACAGCTCGTATTTCGGAGCAGGAATACGCCTGCTCCATCTCGAGCATCCCTCCAAGGCAAGCTCAACTTCGACTCCTCTAGAGCGAAGGGCTTGCCTTTTTCCGTTTCTAAGAAGGCCGACACCACGCTCTCGTTTTCATCCGTATCCACGCTGCAGGTACTATAGACCAATGCTCCACCATCCTTCACAAAGCCTGATGCGGATGCCAGCAACCGCCCCTGTAATTCCACCAAATCAACCAGTCCCTCAGGCGATTGACGCCAACGAGCATCCACTTTGTGCTGCAAAACTCCAGAATTGCTGCAAGGAGCGTCCAAGAGGACACCGTCAAAAACGCCGACTGATTCTTGCTCCAATTCGAAAATATCAGCCGCAAGGGCTCGCACCCGCTTCGCTTGGTATCGATCGTAGTTACCTTTCATTCGCTCGAAACGTGGTCCGGCCAAGTCGACAGAGACAATCTCCCGAATCTCCGTCGGGGCAATGCTATCCATAAACAAGCCCTTACCGCCGGGTGCAGCGCAAAGATCGAGCAGCCTTCCCTGTCCGACCGCATCCAGTAAAAGGCTCGGAGCCAGAGAAGCCGCGGGATTCTGCACATAAAGACGCCCCGCTTCTATTAAAGGAGAGATCACCCTCCAGCTTCCTGGCTCAACTCGAAAGAAAGGCGATCCATCGCCCAAAGGCTTCAATTCTTCCAACTCCTCGGGATCCCATTGCCAACGAGCGAACACACCCGCCTCGGCTTGATTCCATCGCAAAAAGGCAACCGTTTCCTCGAGTCCGAACTGCTCGATCCAGCGGTTAACCAGCCATTCCGGATGGCTGTATCGCCAGGCCAAATCCTTGGCGGCGCTTGGCTCCATACACAAGAGCTCCGGCAATCGACCCGCCACTTTCCGGAGCACCGCGTTGGCCAACCCCTTCTCAACTTTGCTAAACCGCTTTCCGATTCGCTCAACCGCATGGTGCACGATTTTCGCACCGCGATCCGGATTTTCCATCAGCTCTCGGCTCGCCACCAACAAGCTCGCCCATACCAACGGCTTGGGTCTACGACGTAAAAACTCGTCCAGAGCTCTCTCCAGCAAACGAATATGCCGAACAGTCCCGAAGAGCAAAGACTGGCAGGTGCGACGCTTTCCCGAGTCCCATTGGGGTGGCATTTGCTCCAGCAGATGGGACATCCGCGCGGGTTTGCGCGAAAAATTCGCCACTAATTCTACCGCTACACTCCAGGAATCATCGCTCATAAAAAGAAGCTCTCTATTCATGATCTGCCTGTCTCATTGACAACTCCATAAAAAGGCTCCTCTCTTATTCCTTTAGTCTCTTTACACGACGATGAACGAAGAAGCCGTATTGGAAATCATTTCGAGAAAGCCAGAGCTGAAGGCAGCAAAGGTCAAACTGGAGGCTATGCAGCCGGGCAACTACTGCATCCACCAAAGCTGGGGATTCGGTCAGATCAAAGACTACGATGCGTCTGAGAACAAGCTGGTCATCGACTTCGAAGGCAAGGAAGGCCACCGCATGGACCCCGGTTTCTGCGTGAATACCATGCAAGTCCTGCTCCCCGACCATGTGCTCGTCCAAAAGGAACTCGAGCCGGCAGCCGTCGAAGAGCTCATCGCCAAGGAGCCTGCCCAGCTGATCGTAAACCTTCTCAAGCAGTATCCGAACAATGCTGCAAGCACCGCCGAAATCGAAAGCGTGCTCGCTCGCGTTATCGGCCCGATCAAGTACAAAAAGTGGTGGACCGCTACGAAGAAGCTGCTCGCTAAGGATCCACGCATCTCCGTGCCCGCCCGCAAAACTGGCATGTACATCCTCCGAGACGAACCTGTCACTCTAGAAGAAGAACTCATCGAGGACTACAACTCCACCCAGTCCGCTAAGCGCCGCGTCATCATCGCGGAAGCATTGCTCGATTCGGTCGGCGACAAGCTCGAAGAGCATCGCGACCAGCTCGGACTCATTCTCCACACTTTGGCAACCGCCGTTCGCGAGTCCAACCAGCTCACTTCTGCGGAGAAGCTAAAAGGAGCGTGGATTCGCAACGACATAGCTCGCTTGCTCGATATCGACGTGGAAACCTTCGAACCTTCCGTGGTACAGATACTGTCCGACATCGACGGTCTCGACCATCTCATCGACGAACTGCCAACCAACTCCCAAGGCCGCGCTCTCAAGGCGATCAAGGCTTCTCATCCCGCGGACTGGAAGGAAATCTGTTTCTCGCTCCTCAAGAACAGCTCTGGAAAGTTCACCACGGACAGCGTCAACTTCCTCGTCGAAAATGGCTTCGCCGACGAAATCAAGGAAACCTTCCTTCGCTGGCAAACTGAGCAAAACCTCAAGGAGCCCGTTCTCCTTTGGATCGTAAAGAACCGTAACTCCAAGAAGTACTCGGATCTCGTTCACGACATGATCCTCCCACGTTTGCTCAACTCTATCTTCTTCGCGATCGATTACGAAGCGCTGCAGTCGTCTACTTCGCGACGCATCCCTCTCGCCGATATTCTCAGCGAGGACAAGGAGCTCATTCCCGACCTCCTTGCGACCGCCGATGCAGAAACAGCTCGCGACCTTGCGAACAACCTCCTGCTCAACCAAGGATTCGAGGAACTCACCAAGAAGTCGCTGCTCGCTCGTTTCATCAAGCTCTTCCCAGGCGTCCAGTCACTGCTCGAGTCCGACGAAACCCAAGAGAGCCAAGGCCTCATGGTCTCCAAGGGAAGCTACGAGAAGGCTGTCGCGGAATTCGACGATATCGTTACCAAGAAGATTCCAGAGAACTCCCAAGCCATTGCCGAAGCGCGCGAACTGGGCGACCTCAAGGAAAACTCCGAGTACAAGATGGCCAAGCAGGACCAGCAGATTCTCATGTCCCGCCGCAACCTTCTCGAAGCCGACATCAAGCGCGCCCAGATCACCGACTTCACATCCGCGACCACCGAGACCGTTGGTATCGGAAATGTCGTTACACTGAAAGACGAGAAGGACGGTTCGGAAGTCACTTACACCTTGCTCGGCGCTTGGGACGGCGATCCAGAGAACTTCGTAATCTCCTATCTCACACCTTTGGGTAAGAGCATGCTCGGCAAGCGTATCGGTGACGAAGTTTCCGTTTCCGTTGATTCCAACGAAACCAAGCTCACCATTAAGGACATCACGCGATACATCGACGCGAAGTAGACTGTATCCAAGTTTCAAATTTCCAAACGTCGCTTCTTCACCGAGGCGGCGTTTTTCGTACCTAAGCCCGTCACTAGCAACATTTTCCCTTTCACTTTTCGTCCTTCACTCTTCACTCTCTTCCAATGAAACCAGCCTGGGACACCCTAAAAACCCTTGCCGACCCGACCCGCTTGAGAATCCTTAACCTACTCTCTCGCGACGAACTCTCGGTAGCAGAGCTGCAGGACGCTCTCGGCATGGCCCAGTCTCGCATCTCCTCTCAGCTTGCCGTCCTCCGCCAATCCGACCTCGTCGCCGACCGACGTGAAGGCAAAAAGTCGTTCTACTCGCTTTCCCCTAATATCCCATCACCTGAATCGACTCTCCTCAAAGCGGCCCTTTCCGCCGCCGAGGACTCAGCTGAAATCAAAGAAGACACGGCAAATCTGGACCACGTCATTGCCAAGCGCCGCCGCCAGGCGGAAGAGTACTTCAACCTTATCGCCGGTCGCCTCGGCAAAAATTACTGCCCCGGACGATCATGGGAAGGCATCGGACACTTCCTCCTCTACCTCGTGCCGCATATTCGCGTCGTCGATTTGGGAGCTGGCGAAGGACTCATTTCCCAACTCCTCGCTCGCCACGCCGAGCGCGTCTACTGCGTCGATAGCTCCCCCCGTATGGTGGAAGTCGGGACCGAGCTGGCAAAACGTAACAAGCTGGACAATCTCGAATATATCCACGGCGACATCGAGGAAACCTCGTTGCCCGACCAATCCGTGCACCTCGCGCTCCTCAGTCAAGCTCTCCACCACGCCCTACACCCTGAGCGGGCGATCTCCGAAGCCTTTCGTCTTCTCAAACCTGGAGGACGACTCGTCATCCTCGACCTCAAGGAGCACAATTTCGAAAAAGCCCATGAGCTCTACGCCGACCGCTGGCTGGGCTTCTCAGAGAACAAGCTACACAACTGGCTCAAAGAGGCAGGATTCGAAAACGTGGAGGTCACTGCCGTCGCCAAAGAGGAATTCGAACCGCAATTCGAAACGCTCCTCGCCAGCGGAGTTCGTCCGCAAGAATAGCGTAAGACCTTAACCCACTGCCCCAGACGATCATACGGGAGCGTTCGTCCCCTCACCTCGTCACCAGATACCCGATACCCGGATCCCTAATAAAGCTGATCCATGCGGGACGTGTAGAAATCCAACAAACGCTCGAGGATCAGAGATCCGTCCGTCGTCTTCAAAGCCATTTCAGCAATATCTTTCGCTTCCGCCATGTCCATGTTTTGCACCACAAACTTCACGTTGGGCAATAGCGTCGGCGACATGCTCAAGCTCTCCACCCCGAGTCCCACGAGTAACGGAACCATCACAGGATCGCCCGCGACCTCGCCGCAAATGCTCACCCCGATTCCGCCTTCGCGCCCCGCGTCTATGATCATTTTGAGAGTACGGACCACGGCAGGATGCGTTGGCTCGTAGAGATGCGCCACTCGGTCGTTGAGGCGATCAACGGCTAGAAGGTATTGGATTAGGTCGTTCGTTCCTACGCTGAAAAAGGAGGAACCTTCCACCAAGGTATCGGCCGCGATAGCAGCGCTGGGAATTTCGATCATTGCCCCAGCTTCCACCTTCTCGTCGAAAGCGACGCCCTTTTTGCGAAGCTGCTCCTTGGCGGTTTCCAAGACTAGATTCGCCCGACTTAACTCCAATGCGCCACTAATCATCGGATACATGATACGCACTTTGCCGAAGGCGCTCGCACGCAGTATCGCACGCAATTGCTCGAGGAAGAGTTTTTCATGATCGAGGCAAAAACGGATCGCTCGGTACCCAAGGAATGGATTCGACTCCCGATACATGGGCACATCAGACGAGTCCATGATCTTGTCGCCGCCCAGATCCAAGGTGCGAATCGTCACGGGCAAGCCATTCATGCTTCGAACTGCAGTCTGATATGCCTCGAACTGGTCCTCCTCGGAAGGAAGACGAGTCGAATTCATAAAAAGATATTCAGAGCGAAACAAGCCCACCCCGTCCGCGCCAAGCGAAACCGCTTTCGCCGCTTCCTCCGCTCGCTCGATATTAGCCATCAAATCAACCCGGGAGCCGTCCCGCGTGCGGGAGGCGTCTTTGGTAAACTCGATCATCCGCTTCTCCAAAGAGAGCTTCTTATCCCTGAGCTTACCGTACTTGAACAAAGTGCTCTCACTCGGATTGACGACCACCTTGCCGTCGTATCCATCGACCAGTAGTACCGAATCCGAATGGATACTTGAAAAAATATCTCCTAGGCCAACGACCGCCGGGATTCCCATCGATCTCGCAACGATCACCGTATGGCTAGTCTTGCTGCCTGCTGCTGTGACGATCCCCAGCAATCCCTTTTGGTCCATCGAAGCGGAATCAGAAGGGGTTACATCGTTCGCAACCAAGACCCGGTTTTTGACAATTTCTCCCAAGTGCTGGAGCTGCTGCCCTGTGAGATTGCTCAGCAGGCGACGCATCACGTCGCGAATGTCGCTCGCACGCTCCCGCAAGTACTCATCGTCGATTTGGTCAAATGCTTCGATGTAGCGTTGGCCGACTTTCCAGATCGCGTTTTCGATATTGCAAGAGGAGGTCTTCATCTCGCGAATCGACTCGTCGATAAGAGCCTGGTCTTCCAAGACCAAAAGGTGGGCATCGAATATTCGAGCTTCGTCCTCTCCGATCGAATCCCGAATTTCCTCTTGGATCTTCTGGATCTGCTTGCGCGTTTCGACGATCGCGTTGTCCAAGCGCTCCTGCTCACCATCCATCTTAGCTTCGGAAACCGCGTACTTCGGCACCGCGATTTCCCTTTCGGATAGGATGTAAATCTGACCATGGGCTATCCCCGGCGATGCGGCGATTCCCGAGAAAACTTTTTCAGACCTGTCCTTTGATTCCATGCGAAGATGAGGCGTTCGTGCAGAGGGGCTTAGAGAACGAACGCGATATAGCAAACGGGAATCCCATTCGCCTCAAGAGGAAATACTTCAATGCGCGCGAAACTTCAGCCCAACACCCGAGCTCGCTCAACAAAACACCGTTCTCCCCAGCAATCCTTCACTTCGAATATCAGCGATTCTGCCTGAGAATCCGTATCGACCAGAGCAAAGCAGCAACTCCCGCTACCCGACATTAGGCAGCCTAATTTTTGCTCCCTGACGCGCTTGAGCAGGGATCCGAGAGCCACAAACTTGGCGAAGGTAGGCTGCTCGAAGCTGTTGTGCAGCAAATTCTCCAGCGAAAGATCTCCCGATTCCCACCGATCAAGGCGCTGTTCCGCCCATTCCTTTTCGTCAAATGCACCTTCAGAGCCAGCTAGCGAGCGATAAGCCCATGGCGTTCCAATCGAGAAACTGGGCTTGAACAAAACCAGCTCCCGTCCCGCCAAGCGCTTGGAAGCCTCGGACGAAATCGATGAGAGCAATTCCCCTCGACCCCTCATTATCAACGGCCGCTTCTCCAAAAATAATGGACAGTCGGACCCTAGCTCAGCCGCCAATTCCAAACGCTCTCCTCGCGATAGACCTAGTTGCCCGGCCTCGCTGGCCAAGTCCGAGAGCCCCATCAGGACAGCTGACGCATTGCTGCTGCCGCCACCTAATCCTGCTCCGTGAGGGATGCGTTTCTCAAGGTCGATCGACACCCTCCAGCTCAATCCGCTTCGCAATAAAAAGCCCTCCGCTGCCGCATAGGCCAAATTGCTTCGATCTGTAGGTAAACTTTTGTCGCTGCATTGAAGCTCCACCGACGCCTCGCTAGCTTCCACCGCTTCGATACGGATTGTATCTCCGAAGTCGACAGGAGCCACCAGACTCGCGAGCTCATGGAATCCTGTCTCCATCCGGCCTAGCACCGACAGAAACAGGTTTATCTTTGCTGGACTGAAAACCTCGATTTGCCCCATAGTCCCGAAAACAGAAACCAGCATGACTGAAACGCTACAAAGCAAAAATTCCTGCGAGCTCATTCTCGCACTGGACATCGAAGAACGAGAAGACGCCCTCGCCCTCCTCGCCAAGGCCGGCCCCGAACTCAAATGGGCCAAGATCGGCCTGCAAATGTTTACCAAATACGGTCCCGACTACGTCCGCCAAATCGCTGACCTCGGGAAAAACGTATTCCTCGACCTCAAACTCCACGATATTCCCAATACAGTCGCCAAAGCCATCGAGTCCGTCGGCAAGCTTCCGATCCAAATGCTCACGATCCACACCTGTGGCGGTAAAGAGATGATGAGGTGGGCCATCGAAGCGCAGGAAAACGTAAACCCAAACCTGCAGCTACTTGGGGTCACCGTCCTCACTTCCATGGACCAGACTTCTCTCGATTTGCTCGGTATCCAACAATCTCCCGCTGAGCGTGTCTCCCATCTCGCTGGCCTCGCCAAAGACGCGGGCATGACCGGCTTGGTCTGTTCCACGCACGAGGTGCAAACCATCCGCCAAACGCATGGTGACCACTTCCGGCTAATCACCCCAGGCGTCCGCCCAGCCGGATCTGCCGCGGGAGACCAAAAGCGTATCATGACCCCCGCTCAGGCACGTGCTGTCGGATCCAACTATATCGTAGTTGGCCGCCCTATTTACGGAGTCGAAGACCCTGCTGCCGCTGTTGCAGCCATCAATGCCGAGCTCAACGCATAGGTCTGGCGATCGCTAGCCTTGGGCACGGCCGAAAGGCCACACGCCACTAAAAGTCTGATGTCTACAAATACAGCTATTCTCCTCGCAGGAGGCTCCGGAAACCGAATGCGAGGCCGAGTCGACGACAAGATCCTCGCCGACCTCGCCGGCAAGCCGGTCATCGCCCACTCCATCGACGCGTTCGTATCCAGCGGTCAGGTACAGCACTTGATAATCGTCACGCGGGACGAAGCCCAACAAATCGCCATCGAAGCGATCATCCCTCAAAATTCATCCCTCATATTCACAAGAGGTGGCGCCCAACGCCAAGACTCCGTCTGGGCCGGGCTCCAAGCCGCGCCTGCCGAGACCGAGATCGTCCTCATCCACGATTGCGCTCGTCCTTGCGTCACCCCCCATGCGATCCGTGAATCCATCGCCCAGGCTACAGAGATCGGTGCCGCCTGCCTCGCCCACCCCGTCACCGACACCATAAAATCGGCCGATACCTATGACGGAGCCTACCTCCCCACCACGGTTGACCGAGCCAAGCTCTGGGCCATGGAAACACCACAAACCTTCCAGTATCCAATCATCCAAGGCGCCTATAAAACCGTCATCGAATCAGGTACCCCCATCACCGACGATCTTTCCGCAATCGAAGACATCGACCAACCCGTGGCCTTCATCGATAACAAACGACCTAATCCAAAACTCACCACTCCCGCCGACCTGATCTACCTCTCCTACCTTCTTTCCAACTCCGAACCGTCACCCTGTACCTAGCTCCAAGTTTATATGATCCCACCTATTCGAATCGGCCAAGGTTACGACATCCACCCCTTCCAAGACGGCCGACCCATGGTGCTCGGAGGTGTAACCTTCGACACTCCTTATGGCCTCGAGGGCCACTCGGACGCCGACGTGCTCACCCACGCCATCTGCGACGCTCTGCTTGGCGCCGCCGGCCTCCCCGACATCGGTCATTTCTTTCCCAATACGGATCCAAAGTATAAAGGTATCAATTCGCAAGAGCTCCTCAAAGAAGTGGCCGCCACGCTCCGCCAGAAAGGTTGGGATATCGTCAATATCGACACCGCCATGATCGCGGAGAAGCCAAAAATCTATCCCCAGCTCGATAACATGAAAAAGCGCCTCGCGGCGTCAGCTGGCATCGATCCAGCTCAAATCGGCATAAAGGCCACGACCAACGAAAAAATCGGCTCGCTCGGTCGAGCCGAGGGCATCGCAGCTCACGCCTCCGCCCTCATTTGTAAACAGTAGAGCCTGTCGACCCGATCATCGTCAAAACAAGATCCAAAAACGGAATAACCAATAGAACGTGCATTTCTGGATAAAGACCATCCTCCTCTCATCTTGTGCCTTGCTGCTTTCTTCCTGCGGAAAACAAGAATCAAGGAACAGCCTCCGCATCGGGAACGGAGCCGAACCTCGCACCCTAGACCCCCAGCAAGCTGTCTCTCTCGCAGAGGCTCACGTCATCACCGCTCTCTTCGAAGGCTTGCTCTCAGAACCCTCGACCGACGATGCCCTATTCGAGCCGGGCATCGCCACTTCTTGGGAAGCCAACGAAAAACTAACGCAGTACAGCTTCACGCTCCGAGAAAACGCACGATGGTCAGACGGAACCCCCATAAACGCCGATACATTTCTCAGCTCTTTCGAACGCATTCTAAACCCTCAGCTCAGCGCTCAAAACTCCGAGCTTCTTTTCGATATCAAGAATGCCAAAGCCTACCACATGGGCGAAATCAAGTCCTTCGATCAAGTCGGATTGTCCGCGCCCTCTGAATACACACTCGTAATCACCCTCGAGCAGCCCACCGCCGTATTTCTGCAAAAAATGAAGCACTGGTCTTGGTTCCCAGTCCCGGTCCACTTCATAGAGCAAAAAGGTGGTCTCTATGACATCGCCAACCCTTGGGCCTCGAGCAACGATCTCGTGTCCAACGGCCCCTATATGCTAGATCGTTGGCAACGAAACCAACGCATCACTATCGCAAAAAACGAAGCCTACTGGGACGCTCCTACTATTTCAATCGAACGTGTCGAATTCTACCCGTTCGAGAATACCCAGTCCGAATACCGAGCCTTCCTTGCTGGCCAGCTCGACATAACCGAGGAAATCCCCTCTGAATTGAAAGACCAAAAGCTAGATGGAGCTCGAGCTGATCCGCTGCTGGCGACCTCCTACCTATTACTGAACAACGAATTCCCATCCCTCTCAGATCCAAACGTCCGCCGCGCTCTCAGCGCTGCTATCGACCGAGGCAAGCTCATCAAGTCCATCGTCAAAACAGGCTTCCCGGCTTCACGCTTCACGCCAGCCGCCATGCCCTTGTATCCACTGGGCGATACAAGTCCTCCCCCAGCTCCAGAACTTCCGAGAGAGCTTGTCGCTCAAATCAATGCTAACGGTCCCCTACGCCTCGTCGTTTCGAACCGTGACGTATCCATCGCAGTCGCAGAAGCCTTGCAGGAGATGTGGCGACGCGAGCTCGGCATCGAGATACGAATCGAAAACATGGAGTTCAAGAGCTTCCTCGATCGCCTCGACAACGGCGACTACGATATCAGCTACATCGCATGGTTCGGCGACTATTTGGACCCTTTCACCTTCTTGGGTATCTGGCAGAGCGAGAGCCAATACAACCGGGCTCGCTGGGAAAATTCCTCCTTCGATAAGCTTCTCGACCAATCTGCCACTCAAGCAGATCCGGCCCAACGGCTCGAAACGCTTCATAAGGCGGAAGACCTCCTCACGGAACAAATGCCCATCATTCCCCTCTTTTGGAAAAGCAAGGACTACTTGGTCAGCCCACACGTCCGCAATTGGCCCGCATCGTTAACCGATATTCGTTCGTACAAGCATGTAGAGCTCAAACACTAAGCAACCAATGCCCATGAAAGCAATCGCCGCCACTATCCTTACTCTCCTGCTCACCCATGCCGCTTTCGCCACTCCCGCCGACGAGGCCGCGAAAGAAGGAATTCTGCTGCTGGGCAACGGTTCCGAGCCGCACAGTCTCGATCCCCATATCAATTCCTCCATGAACGGGCACCACGTCATTATGACCCTGCTCGAAGGCCTTATCGCCCCGAGCCCTACCGACGACACCATTCCCCTTCCTGGAATGGCCGAGTCTTGGGAAAACGAAGACTTCACCAAGTGGACATTCAAGATTCGCCAGAACGCTAAATGGTCCAATGGCGATCCCGTCACCGCTCACGATTTCGTCTACAGCTTCCAGCGAATCCTCTCCCCTCGCCTCGGCTCCCAGTACGCAGAGATGCTCTTCAACCTCAAAAACGCCCGAGCCTTCAACGAAGGCGAGATTTCGGACTTTTCGGAGGTAGGAACCAAGGCGATCGACAACCACACCCTTACCATCGAACTAGAAGGTCCCATCCCGTATTTCCTCAACATCCTCAAGCACTCCAGCTTCTTCCCGGTTCACAAAGCCACCGTCGAGAAGTATGGCGACATGGACGACCCTACTAACAATTGGATACGCGAAGAGTACGTTGGCAACGGTCCCTACGTCCTTAAAAACTGGCAGATGAACCAGATAATCGAGGTCGCCAAAAGTCCCACCTACTGGGATTCGAAAGACGTCCTTCTAAACGGCATCAAATTCTTCCCCATCGCCAGCGAAAACACCGAAGACCAAACCTTCAACAGCGGCAACCTCCACTACACCTACACCGTACCCAGCGACATGATCCAGGTGTATCAGGACCGCAACGACAAGACGCTCCACCTAGACCCCTTCTTCGGCACCTACTTCTACGTCCTCAACAACAAGGTCCCTCCTCTCGACAATCCCAAGGTGCGGCAGGCCCTTAGTCTCGCCGTCAATCGAAACGCGATCGTTCGCCGCATAACCAAAGGCGGCCAGACTCCCGCAGAATTCTTCACTCCACCAGGCGTTGCCGGCTATTCCCCCGAACCGCTCGTCAGCTTCAACCCCGCCAAAGCCCGCGAGCTGCTTGCCGAAGCGGGCTACCCAAATGGCGAAGGATTCCCCACTCTCACCATCAAATTCAACACCTTGGAAAGCCACAAAGCGATCGCTGAAGCCATCCAACAAATGTGGAAGAAGATCCTCGGTATCGACGTCGATATCCGCAATCAAGAGTGGAAGGTCTACATCAACTCCATGCAAGAGGGCGACTTCCAGATCGCGCGCTATGCGTGGATAGGCGACTACCTGCACCCAGACACTTTTCTGCGTATCATGCAGTCCGACAGCGGACAAAACGATGCGAGCTACTCCAATCCCGAATACGACCGCCTCATCGCCCAATCCTTCATCGAGAATAGCGACGAAAAGCGCCTCGAACTCTTGGCCGAAGCAGAAAAGATCCTGCTGACGGACATGCCGGTCATACCGATCTACCACTACACTCGCGTCTATCGCATCGACCCGAGAGTAAAAGGCTGGCACTCCTCCCCCCTCGACATCCGAAATTACAAAGGCATCTATTTCGAAAACTGAGGGACAACTCGACGCCACGTTCCCCCTAGCGAGGTCAAGACATCAGCCCAATAAACTTCCCTCCGCCCGCTTTTGTGATTCATTTACCTCCAGTGGTCAAAACGAGCTTCCATTCCGCAATTCCCTTCTTCGCTTTCTCGCCCGAGCGTCTAGCTTGATAAACAGCAGCATCTCAATCGCCCGTGCTCCGCTTCTTTCTCATCCGCCTCGGCCAGTCGATCCCCACTTTGCTGGCGATTTACACCATCACCTTCTTCATGGTACGGTCCGCTCCGGGTGGACCATTCTCCCAAGAACGTAAGGTAGCTCCACACATCATTGAGGCCCAGATGGAGTATTACGGCTTCAACGACCCAGTGTATGTTCAGTACTTCCGCTCCCTCGAGCAGCACCTAACATTCGACTTTCCTCCCCTCACTTCCTACCCGGGGCTCACAGCTGGCGACATTATCGGCGAGAGTTTCCCGGTCTCTCTTGAGCTGGGGATCTGGGCCCTTCTCGTCGCCTTGCTTTTTGGAATTCCGACTGGCGTCTTGGCCGCGACCAAGCAAAACACCGCCGCCGACTACGCTCCCATGTCAATGGCCATGCTGGGCATTTGCCTTCCCACCTTCGTAATCGGCCCCCTCTTGGCCCTATTCTTCGGAGTTTGGCTCGGCTGGTTCAAGGTATCAGGCTGGTTCGACCTCTCCGACCGCATTCTGCCAGCCCTCACCCTCGGTCTCTTTTACGCAGCTTACGTCGCACGGCTCACCCGAGTTGGCATGCTGGAGGTCCTGGGCATGGACTACGTTCGCACGGCTCGAGCCAAGGGGCTTCCGGAGCGTATCGTCGTGCTGAAACACGCCTTGCGCGGAGGCGTCATGCCCGTCGTCTCCTTCCTCGGTCCCGCCCTCGCCGGCCTAGTCAGCGGATCCTTTGTTGTGGAGACCATCTTTCAGGTCCCCGGCTTGGGACGCCATTTCGTTCAAGCGGCCTTAAGCCGCGACCACTCGCTGGTGCTCTCCACCGTGCTCTTCTACGCAGCGCTTATCATTCTGGCAAACGTCGCCGTGGACGCAGCCCAAATTCTCCTCAACCCTAAACTCCGCAAACGTTAAGAGTAGTCACATAATGAATACGAACGAAAACAAAGCGGTTTCTCCTTGGAGCGAAGCATGGCACCGGTTGAAGGACAATCGCCTCGCCATGTTCAGCCTAGGCTACTTTGTGCTCATCGTCTTGCTCTGCTACTTGCTCCCTCTCCTCTATCCGATTTCACCTACTGACCAATCGCTCAGTTTTGGGGCAAACCCGCCGCTTTCAAAAGGTATCGAACTCCGCTATGACGCGGAGCAGGAGGAATTCGACGAGTTCATCACCGAAAAGGAATTCGTCGAACTCTACTCTGAAAATGGCGAAAGCGACCTAGAGCGCCTAGTGGCGGATCAGCAAACTGAATTGAGCGGCATGTACTTTAGTCGCTCCGACCGTATCCACCTCTTAGGCACAGACAGTCACGGACGCGACCTATTCGCGCGCATCCTCCAAGGCGGACGCGTTTCCCTCGGAGTTGGTTTCCTAGCGACTCTCGTCTCCCTCACCATCGGCGTGGTCTACGGTTCTGTTTCAGGTTACATCGGCGGAAGAATCGACGCCTGTATGATGCGAGTGGTCGACGTGCTCTACGCCATCCCATTCCTCATCTTCGTCATTCTGCTGATGGTAGTTTTTGAAGCCTCAAAACACCAGCTTCTCCTAATCTTCATAGCGATCGGAGCCGTCGAATGGCTCACCATGGCCCGCATTGTGCGAGGCCAAGTCATCCACCTCAAGAGCCAAGAATTCGTCGACGCCGCCCGAGCCATCGGCGTTCGGCCTTTCACTATCATCTTCCGTCACCTCGCTCCCAACACCCTCGGACCCGTCATCGTATATGCCACTCTTCTGATACCCGCCGTCATGCTGCTCGAGTCCACCCTGAGCTTCCTAGGCCTTGGCATTCAGCCACCCAACGCCTCCTGGGGAACGCTGATTAAAGAGGGTGCCGACAAAATGACGGTCTATCCCTGGCTACTCATAATCCCCTCCCTTTTCTTTTCGCTCACCCTTTTCGCCATGAACTTTCTCGGAGACGGACTCCGCGATGCCCTAGACGTCAAGTCTTCCAAAGACTAGCCGGAGGTAGCGACTTTCGTCGCGAGGCATCCCCTTAGACCGATGGTAACGCAAAAACCGAATGCCTCGGCTCCAAGCCTCGTTCATCAGGTCCAACACAACCAATCCCTTATTATCCCTGTACCTCCAGCATCTTTTGTGGTTAACCATCCGACTTTCCTGACAACAATTTCCCCTGCTACGTGCTCAAAGACCTAAAGATCTTCCTCGCTCTCCTCTCCGACCACAAAAAGTCCGTCATCCTTGCCATGGCCTTAGGCTCTGTTGGTGGTCTGGTGACTGGCGGTGGTCTGACCACTGGAGTAGAGCGACTCTTCACTCTTATATTCTCTGACGACCGCAGCCTCTCCGTCTCCCAGGTCATCGTCGTCGCATCTAGCTTCCCCATCCTGTTTCTGGTCCTCGGCATCTGCGTATTCTCCAGCGCCTACCTGCTCAACTACGCTGGACTCGCAGCCATCAGGGACCTCCGCGCCAAGGTATTCGACCGCATTCAACGCCTCCCTCTCGCTTATTTCCAAAGCTCCAAAACCGGTGACCTCATATCCCGTATCACTGCCGACACCGCCGTACTGCAGGTGACCCTCACCTTCATTGCGCGCAATGTCATCACCCAGCCCGCAACGATTGTGGGAGCAATCGGCTACCTCTACTGGGTGGCTGCCCAAAACGAAGGTGTCTATAAGATCTACATCTGCCTGATCGCGCTGCCCATTGTCATTTTCCCGATCCGAAAGTTCACCCACAAGATAGAATACAAAGCCCGCCAGCAGCAACAGGAGCTCGGCTCCCTCACTAACAACCTCGCCCAAAACCTCACCGCTGCCCGCGAGATCCGCGCCTTCAACCTCCAAAAACGCGAAAACACCCGCTTCGCCGCTCGCCTGGCTGACCTTTTCATCTTCCAGATGAAAGTCGTCAAATACCAATTCGGCCTCGGGCCCGTCGTCGAAGTCTGCTCCTCCGTCGGACTTTCCATCGCCTTCATCATCGGCTACTACAACGGCGTTCCCGCCGGCGTCTTCACCTCCATCTTCCTCGCACTTTACCTTACCTATACAGCCGTAAAGAAGCTCGGCACCTTCGCGTCTGAACTATCCAAAGGCGTGGCCTCGTACCAGCGCATCGCCGAAATACTGGACTCCCCGGTCGATATCGACGATCCCGTCGACCCGATCGAAATCACTTCTGTCGATGGCGATATCGAGTTCAAGGACGTCTCCTTCTCCTACGGCGAGACGCCAGCCCTCAAGTCTGCCAACGCACGTATCCAAAAAGGCGATATCTGTGCCTTGGTCGGGCCGTCTGGCGCCGGCAAATCTACCTTTGCCAACCTCGTCCCCCGCTTCTACGACGTCACCTCCGGCGGCATTTTCCTCGACGGGCACGACGTGCGACGCTTTCGGCTGACCGACCTGCGCGACCAGATTGCCATCGTTTCCCAAGAGCCCGTCCTCTTCGACGATACCATTCTAGAGAACATCCGCCTCGGGCGCCAGGACGCTACCGACGCCGAAGTCCGCGAAGCCGCCCGACAAGCTTTCGCCCACGAGTTCATCTCCGACGAGGCTAATTGCCCTGACGGCTACGAGACGCTTGTCGGCGAACGCGGAGCCCGTCTCTCCGGCGGCCAAAAGCAACGCATCGCCATCGCCCGCGCCTTCCTCCGTAACGCCCCGATCCTAATCCTCGACGAAGCCACCTCTGCCCTCGACTCCGAATCGGAAGCCAAGGTCCAATTAGCACTCGACAAGCTTGTATCCGGAAAAACGGTACTGATCATCGCTCACCGCTTTTCCACGATCAAAAACGCCAACAAGATCCTCGTATTCAACGACGGAGCAATCACCGCGAGTGGCAGTCACGAAGAACTTTACCAGACAAGCCCGCTCTATAAAGCGCTCTACGACCAGCAGCAGAACAGCTAGAAAAGGTGGCTCCGTCTGAGAGTCCCGGTCCACCTAGCGTCTACCCGCGCTTTTTGTGCACCGACATGAGGGCCCGACCGATCGCGAGTTCCACCTTATTACGTGAGTGGTTGATATTCTGCCTGAGAGAGCGACGAGCCGCCTCCGCGTCCCTCTTTTCTAGAGCGTCCAAAACAGCTAAATGTTCGCCCGCTGTCTCTTGGATACGGTGAGCATTCGTGATCGCTGCCAAACGCACGAAGCGAAGCCGAGCATTGATGTCGCGAAGGGCGTTGCAGATCGGCTGGTTGCCCAGGGCTTCGGCTAGCCCGAAATGGAAAAGCGTGTCGGCGTCGACCAACGCATCACGATCCGCCGTGTCGTCCGCCTTGACCGCAAGCAAAGGCTCCCAATAAACCCGCTGCTCTTTTAGCCAATCCAAGGACAGGCTCCCCGCGCTTGCGAGCGACTCCACGACGAATAGTTCCAGCGCTAAACGCATGTCATAAAGCTGCTGCGTTTCCTCCACATCTGGCTGCTTAACGAAACAGCCTTGGTTAGGCACCTTATCCACCAAGCCTTGCTCCGCTAGGATGCGCAGCGCTTCCCGAACCGGGATGCGGCTTGCTTTAAATTCAGCGCAAAGAGCGATTTCGCCCAGATGAAGGCCCGGAGGATAGGACCACTTGAGAATCCGCTCCCGCAAAAGTGTCTCGATGCGGTGGGATAAATTAGATCCCCCGCCCACTGCCTCGCTTGCCCCGTTCTCGACTGCAACACCCTTCATGTGAGGCACATAGAGTCAGCCTCTCTCGAAGGGCGCAATCCTTATCTACAACAGTGGATCCATTCTTGTATAACATCATTGTATACAATGGCACGAGCGATGCTAGATCTGGAGCCACGCAACCTTCCAATCAAAATTGATCATCACGCTGCCAACCATGAAAACTGCCAAACCTACCGGCCCAGTAATCCACACCTTCAGGCGTTGTGGAACCCGAGAAACCGTCTCGTTCCTCACTTTACTGACAGGCGCGATCCTCCTCAACGCTCAATCTGTGGACGAGCCCGTCATCTTGGAGACGTTCACCGTTTCTGCTGCCGAAGCAGACATCTACGAGGTGCTTCCCACCCGTCCATCTTCCACTAGTTTCGGAACGCCCAGAGAGCTCATCGAAACACCTCGCTCACTGACGCAGGTCGAGAGTGCCACTGCCGACCTGTTCGGAATCCGCACCGTCAACGATTTCGTCGCGGTGACAGCGGGCTCTTTCACAGGCAACTATTTCGGCGTGGCGGGCGCTTTGGACGTTCGCGGCGAGAGGGCGGACAATTTCTTCCGAGGCTTCCGTCGTATCGAAAATCGAGGAAACTTCCCCACCCCCATCGCTTCTACCGATTACGTCGAGATCGTGCGCGGCCCGGCTCCTCCCGTCTACGGCGGCGGAAAGGTCGGCGGCATCCTCAACTACATTCCGAAGACCGCTAAGAGCAAGACAGCTAAATACATCGAGTCACCTACCAATGTCGCATCCGTCACTGTCGGAAATTACGGTAAGCTGATGGGTAGTTACGAGAAAGGCATACCCTTTAAGATGGGAGATAGAAACGGCGGCGCCTATCTATTCCTCCAAGCCGAGGATTCCAACCACTATTACGACAACATCTACAACAAGAGCATGCTCGCCCAGCTTGCTGTCGACCTAGAGTTGAACGACACCACAATGATGGAGTTCGGATTCATGCTACAGGATGCGGATCTCAACCAGAGCCTTGGCTGGAACCGTGTCACGCAAGAGCTCATCGATTCCGAAGGTGCTCTCTACTACGGAGGACAAGCCGCCCTCGACCTGGACGCCGACGGCAACGGATTGCTTTCTCCAGCTGAGATCGAAATCTACGACCTTGAGCAATTCGCCTTCGCCAGCCCCTTCCCCTACGATGCTCTCACGGACGAACAAAAAGCTGCATTCGCCCTCGATCCCAGCACACTCGGAGCGCGCTCGCTCAGTCACCACAACGTTCAAGCTGAAGCGATCGACTTCTCGCAAACCGATACCTACACTTTCTACTTCGACCTGACCAAAGATATCGGCGACGGGTTCACTTTGAAGAACCAGAGTTTCTATGACTCGATGAACCATACCAAGTATTCTAGTTATGGATTCACCGCCGACTACGAAGCCATGGTCTTCGAAAACAAAACCACCTTATCTTGGACCAAGTACTTCGATTCCGAGTCCTACATTGATAACGTATTCGGAATTTCTTACCGCTACTCGGACGGTGAAGAGCGAGAGTCCCGCGGACGCGGTTTCCAAGTCCTAGATCGTCGCGACATTTCTCTACCAGCCACTGCCAACGACCGTTTCGAAGGTGCCCACACCGGTTCTGGCAATGTACCCTATAACTGGGTACAAATTGGCGATTTCTCCGACTTTGGAGCCTTCGGACTGATCGACGGAAAGTTCGGTAGCTTCGGCTTCATCGCAAGTGCACGCTACGATATGTACGACGCAGACACCTACGGAACAGACACTTCCGCAGTCTACGACGATGCCTCCGACACCGAATCGGCGTTCACTTACAACCTCAGTCTTATGCAGCGCTTTGGTGAAAATCTCAACGCCTACGCCACCTACGCTGAGTCCAGTTACCTCGAACTCGGTCAAGGCGGCATGATCGCTCGCACCAACATTGGAGGAGGCACTTGGATACAAGACTCCAAGCTCACGGAGGTCGGCATGAAAGGTACCTTCCTCGAAAAGCACCTCTACGCCACTGTCGCCTACTACGAGCAAGAGAAGAACTCTTTCGACAACATATCCGGCGCCTTCGACTTTTACGAGTCCAGCGGTATCGAGATCGAAACCCGTTTCGCTCCCACTAAGACGCTCAGCTTCACCGGAGCCGCTACCTTCCAGAAGACCGAGTTACTCAACACTCCTTTCTTCCTCGGCGTCCCCATCGAGACGCTCGGTCTCGACCCAGCTCTCACCTACGGCGGACGGTTCGTTGGACTCGGAGCCATCATCGGAGCGCCCGCTCCCATCGAAGCTCCCACCCCGGAAAAGGTGCTTTCGCTCAACGCCACCTATACCTCCCCAAAAAGTTGGGGCGGATCGGTAGGCGGTACCTACGTTTCCTCCTTCTACTCGGGCTATGCTCAGGAGGTCACGCTTCCCTCCTACTTCGTAACCCGAGCCGCCCTCTTCTACGCTACCGAGAACTGGTCCTACCGCCTCAACGCCAACAACGTCTTGGACGAAAAGTACTACAATCCCCAATTCCTGTTCTGGGACTCATTCGTCAGTCCCAGCGTTGGCCCAACATTCGAGCTCACCGCAACCTATAAGTGGTAAGCTAACGCCCTTTGCCTGAGTTAAGATCTATCAGTAATAAGGAGCAGGGAGGGAGCTCCGTTCATGGCCCCCTTCCTGCTGCTTTCCTAATCCTACCGAAATGCCCTTCCATAACGATTGCCAGACCCTTTCCGAAGTCACTGCAGCTTTTGAAGCCTACGAGCAGGCCCTCCTCTCCAACGATGTAGCCTCTCTGCAAAACTTCTTCTGGAACTCCCCGCACGCAGTCCGTTTCGGAGTGACCGAACAACTCTACGGACACGAGGAAATTGCCTCGTTCCGCCAAGCCCGCATCCCCAACTTCAACCAGCGGCAGGAGCTCAAGCGTTCGATCTCCACCTTTGGCGATTCATTCGCGTCAGTAATGTATGAATACATCTCAAACTACGACGACGGACCTCGCCCCGGAAGACAGTCCCAAACTTGGGTCAAAATCGAAGGCGACTGGAAAATAGTATCCGCCCATGTCTCCCTCGCCAGCGAACCGCATGCCAAGATCAGAGACAATCTCGCTTCTCTCGGATTGATCCCAGAAGGCGAAAACCTGCCCTCAATTCAAAAACACTTCGAAACCACCGCCTTCCTCGCGGGCGGGCTCATGGCGTATCCACTTCCCAACCACATCGAACCCGCCCCCGTTTTCCAACCATGAGATCGGAAATCGAAAAGGCCACCGCCAGCGAAATAGCCGCCGCCGTTCGTAGTGGAGACATTTGCGCAGTCGAAGTTACGAAACACTTCCTCGATCGCATAGACGCGAAAAACGGCGAACTGAACGCCTACACCCTCGTCACGCGCGAACGCGCTCTCTCAGAAAGCCAAGCCGTCGACGATATCGTCGCCTCTGGCCGCGATCCAGGACCGCTCGCAGGTGTGCCCTATTCCGTCAAAAACCTCTTCGACTTGAAAGGCGAAATCACCGTCGCCGGGTCCAAAATCAATCGCGAGAATCCGCCCGCTAGCACCGACGCCACTGCAGTCGAACGGCTATGCAAGTCAGGAGCCATCTGTCTCGGAGCTCTGAATATGGGCGAGTACGCCTACGACTTCATCACCAACAACCCACACGACGGCCCCACTCGCAATCCACACGATACCACCCGCTCAGCCGGCGGTTCCTCCGGAGGCTCTGGTTCCGCTATCGCTGGCGGCTTGGCCAGCATTACGCTCGGCACCGACACCAATGGCTCCATCCGCGTCCCCTCATCCTTCTGCGGCATCTGGGGTTTACGTCCCACTTACGGAGCTCTCTCCCGGGCGGGTTCATTCGCTTTCGTCGACAGTCTCGACACCATTGGTCCCTTTGCTCGCAGTCCGCTTGACCTCGCCCTAAGTTACGACGCCATAAGCGGACCGGACCGACGCGACGCTGCGTGCTCGAAACGCGAATCCGATCTCGTCGCCGCATCCATCGAAACCAGCATCGAACCGCTACGCATTGCCAAGCTCGGCGGCTACTTCGCAACGGGTGGTGAAGCCTTCATACACGAGGCCGTGGATACAGTTTGCCGAGACCTCGGCGTCGACAACGAGCTCGAGCTCCCTCAACCAGAGCTCGCCCGCACCGCCGCCTATCTCATCACTGCTGCCGAAAGTGCCCAACGTCACCTCGACAACCTCAAGAAATGCCCGCAAGACTTCGACCCCTTCATTCGCGACCGCCTCTTTTCCGGAGCCTTGATCCCTGCCGCCTGGCCGCTGCAAGCTCAACGCTTCCGTGCTTGGTGGAAAGAGCAGCTTGCAGAGATATTTCGCCATGTTGACGTCCTCATCGCACCCGCTACCCCGCTCCGAGCACCAGCCTTCGAACAGGAGACCTTTCCCTTCGCTGATGAAGAAATTCCACTTCGAGCGAATATCGGACTCTTCGCCCAACCCGTCTCCCTAGTGGGCTTGCCCGTCGTTGCCGCTCCCGTCCACTTGCCTGGAGAGCTACCTTGTGCGGTACAGCTAATCGGCCCGCCTCACAGCGAGGCAAAGTTGCTTCAGGTCGCTAACGCGCTGGAAAAGTCGGGCATCTGTTCCGCTCCGCTAGCAAACCAGCAACAGCTGACGGCCGACGTATGACAAAAGCAACTACAGTCAAAGCCTCGCCCTACGACTTTCCGCTTCAACCCGAAAACTGCGCCCTACTCATCATCGACATGCAGCGGGACTTTCTCGAATCCGGAGGATTCGGCGAAACATTGGGCAATGACGTTTCGCTCCTGCGCTCCGTTATCGAACCAAACAGACGTCTACTCGCCGCTTGGCGAGAAGCAGGACTGCCCGTTCTTCACACCCGCGAAGGACACCTGCCGAACCTCTCCGACTTGCCGCCTTCGAAACGAAATCGCGGCAACCCGTCCCTCCGCATCGGCGATCTAGGCCCCATGGGCCGCATCCTGATCCGCGGCGAAAATGGGCACGATATCATCCCCGAGCTCTACCCGCTCTCCGACGAGCCGATCATCGACAAACCAGGTAAAGGCGCTTTCACCCGCACCGACTTGGAAGCGCAGCTCAAAGCACGCGGAATCTCACAACTCGTCGTTACCGGAGTGACCACCGAGGTCTGCGTCAATACCACCGTGCGCGAGGCCAATGACCGCGGATTTGAATGCCTCGTCCTCTCCGACGCCACCGCGTCCTACTTCCCGTCCATGCACCATGCTGCCCTCGCCATGATCAAAGCCCAAGGCGGTATATTCGGTTGGGTGTCCGATTCTGATTCTCTTCTCGAAGTGCTTCTCTAAACCGTGCCCAATACATGAATACGACTCACTCTAGTACAACCTTCCGTCCCAAGATCTGGATTCCGGGTGATTGGAATGCCTTCTTCGGCTTCGGCACCAACATCCTCGTCAATGTCCTGACCATGACGGGGTTACTCCGCTTCGTCATCGGGATGCCGGACGAATTGGTATTCGGGCGCATCTTACCGGCTCTCGGCCTGATGCTGGTCATGTCGACTTTCTACTACGCATGGCTCGCCCACAAACTCGCCATCCAAACCGGCCGCGACGACGTTTGCGCCCTACCCTCTGGACCTGGCGTTGGGCACATGTTTATCTGCGTATTCGTGGTTATGTTACCGATTAAATTGGCCACCGGCGACCCCATCAAAGCGTGGGAAGCGGGATTAACCTGGGTTTTCATCCAAAGCATCGTGCTCATTCTCGGCGGTTTCGTCGGTCAATGGGTGCGCAAGATCACCCCTCGTGCGGCCCTCCTCGGAACACTAGCCGGTGTATCCATAACCTTCATATCCATGCGTCCTGCCCTGCAGATGTTCCTCACGCCGACCATTGGCATCCTCTGCTTCGCCATACTCATGGTCAGCTGGTTTGGGGGCATGAGGTACTTTCGCGGAATCCCCGCCGGTTGCATCGCTCTGGCAGTCGGTACCTTCATGGCCTGGACCTCAAACCTATTCGACCTCAATTGGGGAGGCCTTTCACTCGACGGCCTCGTTTCCTCCTTCACCAACTTCGGATTCCGCATTCCCATACCCGCTATAGGGCACACGTTTTCCGGATTCGAATACCTCGGCATCCTTCTCGTGACCGCCATTCCCTTCGGTCTCTACGATTTGATCGAAGCCATCGATAACGTTGAGAGCGCTTCCGTCGCTGGCGATAATTTCCCCACACGAAAAGTTCTCATGGCGGACGGCGTTTGCAGCATGGTCGGCTGCCTCATGGGCAATCCATTCGTGCTCGCCGTCTACATCGGACATCCGGGCTGGAAAGCCATGGGTGGTCGGCGTGGCTATTCGTTTGCCACCGGAGTGATGGTCATCGGCCTTTGCTGGTTCGGATTCGCTTCGGTCATGCTCGCGGCAATCCCAGTTGTAGCCATTTTGCCGATCCTACTTTACATCGGCATGCTGATCGGATCACAGGCCTTCCAAGAAACACCTCGCAAACACGCTCCGGCCATCATCCTCGCCATAGTGCCGCACATCGCCCACTGGGCATCTGGCTTGGTTCGCAGCACGCTCACCGCAGCCGGGGCCGGAGAGCTCACTCCCGAACTCAGTCAAAGGCTAGCAGGCGAAGGCGTCATGCTCGAAGCCCTCGAGATCCTTGGAGGCGGAGCGGTTCTCTCGGGAATCGTTCTCTCAGCAACCATGGTTTTCATCATCGAAAAGCAATTTCGGAGGGCTAGCCTGTTCGCCGCCGCTGGAGCCGTATTCACCTTTTTTGGATTTATGCACGGAGAGCACATCGGAATCGCTCAATCGCCAACTCTGGCTGTCGCTTACGTATTGCTGGCTGCCTTCCTCGCAGGCTGCGCTCGCTTTGCAACCTCCGAGGACGATGCACTTGCTGCCGAGTCAGAGGGACACGCTGAAGTCGAACCCGAACTCGCCGCTTCCCGATAGAAGCGCTTGTGTCAGCATAAATAATACGCAGTCTGAGCAGACAATGATCCTGCTCAAACTTTTAGCTGTCCTGACCCTCGCCTCAGTCGGGTTCAACGCAACTGCCCAACTCGCCCTAACTCCTTACGCCACGATAACGGACAAGGATATCGACGAGTCTTCTGGACTCGTCAAAAGCCGCCAGTTCGAGGACCTCTACTGGACCCATAACGACTCCGGCGACTCCGCTCGCATCTTCGCTATCACTCGCGATGGAAAAAGCGTGCAGACTGATTGGGCCAGAGAGAACCATCAGCCCTACGAAGGCATCTCCATAGGCGACGCAGTCAATATCGATTGGGAAGACATTTCTACCGACGACCAAGGCAACCTCGTCATCGCCGCCTGCGGAAACAACGACAACGCTCGCCGCGACCTCGCGCTTTACGTTATACCCGAGCCGGATCCGCGCAAGACGTGGAAGACGCGAGCACGGCAACGCATCGACTTCCACTATCCTGACCAAACCGAATTTCCAAATCCGGACCGCATGGACTTCGACTGCGAAGCTCTCTTCTTCGCCAACGGAAAACACTATCTCGTATCCAAAAACCGGAGCACCCCCGAAACAAAGCTTTACCGACTCGACGCTCAAAACGCATTCGTGAGCAATCCGCTAACCCTCGTCAGCACCTTCAATCTCCGCGGACAAGCCACTGGGGCCGACGCGTCGCCCGATGGCCGAAAGCTGGCAGTTATCACTTACACAAGCTGTTGGGTTTTTGAAAAGCCCGAGGGTAGCGACAACTACTTCGCCGGCAAAGCGTACTACAAAACCTTCTACGCCAAGCAATGCGAAGCAATCTGCTGGGACGATGACGAAACCCTCATCATCACCAACGAGCAGAAGCAGCTATTTGAAGTGAAATTATCCGAACTGATCGTCAATCAGTAGCGTACACCGCAGTGCAGCGTTTCCGCTGCCCTATACCTGGAAAACTGCTACCTCGTCCGAAGTTGCAACGAGAAAAACCGCGGATCCCGCTATCGGTCAAGATAGCGAAAACCGCGATTTTTCCTAAACACCACGCACCGTGGACAGCTTCTAAAAAAGCTGCCGCTTGGCACGTTCCCTGAGCCCTTGTTGCATCTTGTGCAAACGCTCGGAACGCTGTCTGGCCCGTTCCGGGCGGATCGTAGCTAGCTCATCTGGGTATTTACTGAGCAGCTGCTCGATCCAATCCTCGAGCGGGTACCTTAGCTTGACGGGTTCATCGAATCGATGTACCTCGTATTTGCGATTAGTATCCATTTTCCCTCCTTTATATTAGTATACGGATGAAAGACATAAGTGGATGTGATGCGTTCCCGAAAACCGCCTTTTGACGCTCGTTTTAAACTCGTCCTGGGCCGCTCTTGTTACGAAGAGGACTGTATTTTCTCATTGCGAAACCTCCGATTGAACGGGTTAACTGTTTAACAACTCGGAGGACCCCCTCGATTGGCTCATATCTAACCTCCGAAATTAACCCGGCTCGAGCGTCGACATTGATGATTCCATTCTTCGAGCTCCAACCCCCACACCTCGTATGCAAGATTCACTGACGCGACGCGCCTTCAACCGCTCGTTCTTACTTCTCACCGGCTCACTCTGCCTAAGTTCGAAAGCCTTCGGCAAGTCGGTTCAACTACCCAAGGTTGGAATACAATCCAATTTGGGCAACGCTCCGCAGATCCACGCCGCGGGCGGACAGTTTGTCGGCCTTAGCGTAGCAGATTTTCTGGATCCCTTCAGTAAGGAGGAAGAGTTCGCAGAGAAGCTAGAAACCCTTTCCCACTCTCCCATTCCTATCTACACTTGCAATAGCTTCATCCGAGCTAACCACCTCCATTGCACTGGGCCCGAGGCAAATCACGACGAAGTAGTCGAATACTGCGAAATCGCCTTCGACCGCGCTAAACGCGCAAACGTCACCAACATCACTTTCGGCAGCTCCGGCGCTAGACGGATTCCCGACGGATTCGAGTATGAAAAGGCAATCGAGCAATTCGTGTCGCTGCTCAAACGACTGGGACCTCTTGCTGCCGCTCGCGGAGTCACTGTAAGTGTCGAGCAACTACGAACCCAGGAATGCAATTTCATCAACCATATCACTGAAGTCGAACGAGTGGTGCGGGCCGCCGACCACCCAAACATTCGAGGAGTAGCCGACTTTTACCATATGGCGGCCGAAGGAGATACGCCCGAACAGCTCGCCGCAGCGGCCGATATCGTTCATCACGTCGAAATCGCGGAGCTGGAAGGCCGACGCGTGCCAGGCACCAGCGGCCAAGATTTTCGCCCTCTTCTGGGAGTCCTGAAAAAAGCGGGTTACCAAGGAGCGATTGGCATAGAGGGAAACTGGGAGCTCTCGGAAATGGAAGCGGCATTCAAAGAGATCAAAAAGCAATGGACCGAAGCCTAACCAAATCGCTTTTTATGTTCGCCAGTCTCAGCGTAACTTCCTTGTCACCAGCAAATGGAGACAAGGTTTTCGCCAGTTACTGCGCCTCCTGCCATGGGAGCGACGGAGCCGGTCTACTTGGCCCCAACCTGACCGATCCAGAAATCCTGCACGGAAGCTCGCTGCCTGAAATCAAAGCCGTCATCGAAAACGGCGTACCGGCAAAAGCGATGCCCGCTTGGTCCAACATCCTCTCAGACGATGAAATCGATGCGGTAGCCAAGCACGTCCGATCTATCATGGGGACCAACCTAGTCGGTCCTAACCAAAAGGGAAAGTCCACCGTCACGCCCTTTCCCGAGGGAACGCTCGATCGCCCGATCTTGCTGCGTACCTTCATGCCAACCATGGGGTTGCCAGACAGCGTATTCACCCACCACGACCGGGGAGAAGCCACTCCGAAATACAGCCCCAGTACCGGTACCTTCGATCCCGAGGAAACAGATCCAGTTGTTCCGGGAGTCCCGGGAGCCATCGCCGTAAATTTTGGCAACTCGCTGTCGTACTGCTTCGACTCCACAGAGTGCCGCCTACTCTACGCATGGAGCGGGCCTTTCCTCGACATGACCAACTACTGGGGAGCGGGCGAGGGCGGAGGACGCAAACGCTTTGCCTACCAAGCGGAAGTAATGGGTCCACCTTCCTTCATCACCAATGGTCCCCCTTTTTTCGAGGGAACACCACAGTTCCTAGGGTACAAGAAAGTCCGAGGAGTTCCAAGTTTTGAATACAAATGCGGAGAACTGGAAGTTAGTCTGCTCATCGAACCGGGATCAACTGCGGGCGAAGTCGTATGCACCTACCGGACAAACGCGAATAAGCCGCTTACAGTTCCCCTGCCCTCCGGAGAGGAATTCGAAATCCGTAGCGATCAGGGCAAAATCCGGAAAGGCACCCTGCGCTTGAAGGCAAAGCAAGCCCAAGCCTTCACCCTCACCATCACCCCTAGAACACAAGTTCGATGAAGACATTCACCCTTATCCTCGGGCTTTTCGCCTCCGCAATTTCGCAACTCTCTGCGGGTAGCTATAAAATCGAAGCTATCGCGGTTCCGCATTACGTCGTTCCCGAAGTGGGAGGACTCGGTTTCACCCCCGAAGGGGAACTTGTGGTTGCGTTGCGCCGCCACGGAATCCTCATGGCTCAGCCATCCGAAGACCCAACCGATTTCCCTTGGCGAGCGTTCTCTACCGATAGCCTGCATAATCCTTGCGGCATCCAAATCATCTCCAAGGACGAAATCATCGTATCCCAAATGCCGGAACTTACACGTATCTCCGACACCGATGGAGATGGCATCGCCGACAGCTACGAAAACGTGGCGGATTCCTGGGGCGTTAGCGGAAACTATCACGAAACCAACGCTCTCGTCCCCGACGGTGAAGGAGGCTGGTACGTCGCAGTCGGAACCGCATCCCACAACGGCCCGACTTTTGAGCACACCCGCGGAACGTTTGAGCCTATGGGTCGCATTGGACGCAACTTCTCCGCTGTACCTTGGAAGGGATGGGTCGTTCATATCGATTCAGAGGGAAACAGCACACCGATCGCTGGCGGATTCAGGGCGCCCAACGGTATCGCGATGGACCAGCAAGGCCATATCTTTGCCACGGATAACCAAGGCGACTGGCGGGGAACATCCCCTCTCTATCACGTCGAAAAAGGTAATTTCTACGGACACCCGTCCAGCCTAGTTTGGGACAAAGAATTTACAGCTTCAGTATCTGTAAATCCACTACAGTACTATATCGACGATTTCGAGCAGTATCAAGAGGACCGAACTCGAGCTGTCATCGAGTTCCCGCACGGATTCATCTGCAACTCCCCGAGCGAGCCGCACTTCGACACCACCGGCGGCAGCTTCGGACCGTTCGCCGGACAAGCCTTCGTAGGCGACATCGCCGGCGATCGCATCCTTCGCTGCATGATCGAAGAAGTCGACGGAGTCCTGCAAGGAGCCGTAGTCAAGTTCATCGACGGCGGTATCGGCGGCGGCACCAACCGCCTGGCATTCAGCCCCGACGGAAAATCTCTATACGTCGGCCAGACCTACCGCGGCTGGGGAAACCTCGCCGAAGGCCTCAAGCGCATCACATTTACCGGCGAGATGCCCTTCGACCTGCAGAAGATCGCTCTCCAACCAGACGGCTTTCGACTGACTTTCACCAAACAGCTCGATCAAGAGTCAGCCGGCCAGCTCGCCAACTACTCCGCGAAAAGCTATTGGTACAAATCGCACCACCAATACGGCAGCCCTCAGATGGACGATCGAGAACTACCCGTCGAGAGCGTTACCATAAATGGCAACGAAGCAGTCCTCGTGATCCCAGGTCTCGAACCGGATCGAATCGTCGAGCTCAACCTCGCCGATACCCTGTTAGCAGAAGACGGCACCCCAATAGCCCACGGCCTGATCTGCTACACTATCCGTAAGCTGAAGCCGTAGTCTCCGGGTTCGTCCCTCTCCCGGCCGTTTCAAGATACCAATCTAACTACTGCCCTAGCCTCGCCTAGCACGAGCGGGGCCTTTTCATATAATGAGATGTCTGCAACCAAAGACCGACTACTCGCTCAACGATGCCTCCAAGCCTTCTTTGAACCCATAGAAAGCAGGCTTCGGGTTCAATTCTTCGTCGAAAATACAAGGCCAGTCCTTCATTCCGAAGAACCCAGGTATCCAGGTACTCCCATCACTGAAACCCCAAAATGTAATTCCAAATTGTTGCTCCTCCGGAATGATTCGCCGGTACATCAACACCAAATTCCGATACTTTTCCGCCTGCTGTTCTCTCATCTCGTCCGTAAGTTCCGAGTAGATCTGCTCCCCACCACCGCGGGTATCGTCATGGCGATTGAAGATGATGTCGACCTCCGACAGGTGGATCTGCAAGCCCGTCGCAGCTCCCTTGCGCAGGGCTTCGGCAATTGTCTCGTCAGGAATATCCATGCGAAGGTGCATTTGGAATCCTAGGCCAGATATCGGCACACCTTGGTTTGTAAGATCCGAAATCATCTCCAACGCTGTATCCAACTTTTCCATATCCCGCTCGATATTGAAATCGTTGTAGAACAACACAGCCTCCGGATCCGCCTCGTGCGCATAGGTGAACGCTTTAGCGATATAGTCCTTTCCCAGGGCACGGTACCACACAGACTGCCGATACCCAGGGCCCGAGGTGTTCATCGCTTCGTTGACCACATCCCATCCCGCAACCTTCCCCTTATATCGTCCAACATAGGTGTGGATGTAATCCTTCATAAACGCGTCTAGAGCCTCCGGATCCTCAGACAAGTCCTCGACCCAGTCTGGGGTAGCGCTATGCCAAATAAGAGTATGTCCGAACAGTCTCTGGTCATTCTCCTCTGCAAATGCCAGCATCTGATCCGCAGGTCCAAAATCGTACCCACCGGGCTCCCTCGCCACGAAATGCATCTTCATCGCATTTCCGGCCGTCACACTGTTAAATTGCTCCACGTGCAAAGCTGCCAAATCTGGCCGCCACAGGTAATGCCGGGTACTCATAGAGGAGCCGATTGGAAAACTGGATACATCCTTTAGTTTAGTAGTGGCTTCCTCCGATCCAGACTGAGCATGAGATTCATGACTGAGCGATAAGGCGACAGCGAAAATTGAAATCGAAAAGGACAAAGTTCTCCATCCATTTGTCTTCATAGAGTATATACGTTATGGGGGTTAGATTAGGCAAAGGACTCAACAATTCCCCCTCAAAATTGACAACGATCGAATCGCCGACTTCCACCCTCTCAATAGACGAGACTCTTCGTAACGAGAAAGAACAGGTCGATGCCAACTTACAGAAGCCTGTTAAAAAGCCATCACATACCTGACACGCTCTGCATGCAGGTGAGATTTTTTGGCTGAGCAGACGATCTTTCGAGTTGGAAAACACTAAAGCAATCAAGCAGTTTCTTCGTCACCCTCATCATCGTATGCTCACCGCCGTCGCATCGAGCGCAGCCACGATTCGGTCTTCTCTATCCGGGGCGATTGCCTGTCCACCAGCCAAACGAGAAAAAGCAGGTAGCACGAGCTGACGTTTCTGAATCCAAAAAACGGGTACCCGCACCGAGCTCTTGCGCGAATCGGAAAGGCGGTAGGTGGGATGTATATGCCCGCAGACTACGGGGCGATCACTGCTCTCGACTGGATGATGCCTAAAACAGATCCCGGCTTCCTTCCATTCCGTGACCCAATTCACGTTCGGGAACAATGTTCGATCCACCTGGTGTCGATCATGATTTCCGTCCGTCACGATCAGTTCCAAGCCACCGCAGCAAGACCGCCAATTGTTGAATATTGCTACGAAGGGCTCGGTCTCGTCGATTCTCCCGTGAACGAAATCTCCCAGCACCACCAGCCGCCGGGCTCGTGTAGATGCCACGATCAAACCGATTCGGCCGAGATCGGCTTCGTCGCTCCCATGCGGCATGGCCAGCCCCTCCCGCCTGAACACGGCATCTCTCCCAAAGTGCGTATCTGCGATAAAAAGCGTCTCTCTCTCGGGCCACCAGAGAGCGCCCTTCGGAAGGGCGATAAAATTTTCTCCACCAAAGGATATCGCAGCTGTATCGGATCCATTCATACGCGCTGTGCTTTTGCCTCGGCTATTTTGCTGAGTCGCTCGGCCATGCCGCGCACTCGTGTTTCCCAGGTTTCAGAAGAGACTGTCTGGGAACGAATTCGCTCCGCCCAAAGGGGAAACGCCAAAGGAGTTAAGCGCTCAGGAGTCACGATCTCGATTTCCCCGCTCTCCACATCAGACAGAGCAACCTCGATCCGCGCCTGGTCAATTTGCTCGAGCAAGACCTCTCGCAGAGATTGCTCCACCAGCAGGTTCTCAGGATCGTATTTCCTAAGAACCTCGAACAGTAACGAACTAGAAACCTGTAGTTGCTTTACGGATTTTCCCTTTCCGGGATAGCCCGCGAACACCAAGCCAGAAACGCGAGCGATACCGCGGAAGCGGCGTTTGCTCAATTCCGCCTCGTTGATTCCTGACAGCAAGTCCTCCCTCCAGTTCGTCGGAGAGAGCAACTCGCGAATACCATCCGCAGTTAATTCAACCTCTTGACGCGACAAGAGTTCGAATCCGTAGTCGTTCGCTGAGACATGAAAGGTGGTCTCGTACAAGCGGCTCAACCGCAAAGCTACCAAATTTCCTAAGCCCTCGTGAGCAAACCTGCCCGCAAAAGGATAGAAAAACGAGTGGTGCCCTTCCCGCGTCACTATCCTTTCCACCAACAGTCCCTTTGCTAGCGGCATTTTAGACCACGATTGCTGAATCTCAAGCAGCGGCTTCAGAGCCAACATTTCTGGAGAGACCGTCTCGTCCGCTCCAGCTGAGAGCAGGTGCCTTAGAGTCTCGGCCAAACGCGTCGAAAGCGGAATCCTGCCCCCCGCCCAACGAGGCACGATCCTTTTACGATTTTTGGAAACGCGTACGCTGGCCGTCATGTCGCGCGTCGATACTAGCTCGAGGATTCGGCCCCCGAACAAAAAGCTATCACCTTTCTTCAACTTGCCGATGAAGGATTCTTCGACGCTCCCGATATATCCACCCTTCAACCACTGAAGCCGCATCGATCCGTCATTGCTGATGGTGCCGATCGTCATGCGGTGTCGCTGGGCGACTTGCCGGCTGACCGCCCTGTACTTTCCGTCCGACTCCTTAACCTTATTGAATTGTGGATACGCTTTGAGGGCAGTTCCGCCTCTCGTCATGAAGTCGAGTGTCCACTGCCATTGCTGGTCTGTCATTTCGCTGAAAGCGCTTGTGGACCGAACCTCCTCCAGGACCTCGCCAGCCACGAAGCCATCCGCTAATGACAAGGTCACGCAATGTTGTGCCAACACATCCAAGGACAGTTTCAACGGAATACGCTTTTCGAGCTGTCCTTCCTCGGAAGCGATTCGGGCCGCCGCGATCTCCGCCAACTCCAACGCATGTGTCGGCACGCAATAAATAGCGCTCGGCTGCCCCGGCCGATGACCACTACGGCCGGCTCGCTGCAGCAAACGAGCAACTCCCTTGGGACTACCGATTTGCATCACCTGCTCGACGGGCTGAAAGTCCACGCCCAAGTCCAAGGATGACGTGCAGACAACGCATTTGAAGGCCCCGTTCTTTAGTCCCTCCTCGACCTCGTCCCGCGTCTCCCTCGATAGCGAGGAATGATGCAGCGCGATTTTATCTGTCCATTTCGTTGGGCGCTCTTTGAGCTTTTCGAACCACAGCTCCGCTTGCGAACGTGTATTGGTGAAAACAAGGGTAGTCTCTGCCTTTTCGATCTGTTGCACGACCTGCGGCAATAAGGTCAAACCGATATGTCCCGACCACGGAAAGCGCTCCATCGTTTTTGGCAGTATCGAATGGATACGGTACCGCTTAACCGCATTCGACCTGATGACCCTACCGTGACCGGATCCCACCAAACAGCTCAAAGCCTCGTCAAGGTTGCCAATGGTGGCCGTCAGAGCCCACGTTCTGAGATCAGGATTAAGCCGCCTGAGCCGGGCCATGCACAACTCCAGCTGTACGCCACGCTTGCTCGCCAGAAGTTCATGCCATTCATCCACAAAAATACATTTGAGCTGACCCAGCTGATCTTGCATTTCCCGATAGCTGAGGGCCAAGGAAAGACTTTCGGGTGTAGTGACGAGGCAGGTGGGAAGCCGCTTTTTCTGCCGGGCTTTCACGCTCGCGGCCGTATCGCCAGTTCGCAGCTCAACGCTCCAGTTCAAACCGAGTTCGCCCACCACCTGTCTCAAACTCTGAACCGTATCCGCTGCCAGAGCACGCAGGGGCGTCACCCACAGCACCGTGATCGGATCGGGCTTTTGTTGGGCTGATTCCTCCCGATATTCTAAGGCCTCGATCACCGGCCCCATCCAAGCTGCGAGCGTTTTGCCTGTTCCCGTGGGAGCGTTTATCAGAACCGACTCTCCCGAAAGATAGGCGCGCCAAGCTTCCCTCTGGAAGGCTGCCACTTTCCAAGAGCGGCGGGCGAAATACGACTTAACTTCCGCTGGTATCCGCATCCGGCCTCAGTAGCTCGCGCACCTGTTCGAGCGTATCCGCATCCTCAGGCCTCTTGTCTTCTCGCCAGCGTAAAATTCGAGGAAACCGCACTGCGACTCCTGACTTGTTTCGCTTTGACTCGTTGATACCTTCAAACGCCAATTCAAAGACATGCTCAGCTTTGACAGAGCGCACTGGACCGAAGCGCTCGATTGTATTTCCGCGAATCCAACGGTCTAGCCGAGCGATCTCCTTGTCAGTCAATCCTGAATACGCCTTAGCCAGCGGCAGCAAATCCTTTCCCGACCAAACAGCGAAGGTGTAATCGGTAAAGAGCGTTGCCCGGCGTCCACTGCCCGCTTGAGCATAGATAAGGACAGCGTCCACCGTATACGGGTCGATCTTCCACTTCCACCAACTTCCCCGCTTGCGTCCTGTTTCATAAACTGAGTCCGCTTGCTTGAGCATAAGGCCCTCCACTCCGCGCTCCCTAGCCGACTGGCGAAGCGTCGCCAATTCTTCCCAAGTCTCCGTCGCTACAATCTCCGACAATCCAATGCTCGCATCCGCCGCATCAGTCACCAGCGACTCCAATCGCTGGCGACGCTCGACAAGCGGCCGATCTCGAAGGTCTAACCCGTCCGCTTCCATACAGTCGTAGCAAACAAGTCGGATCGGCACTTCCGACATCAACTTTTTGGATACTTTTTTTCGATTGAGTCGGCGCTGCAACTGCGAAAAAGGCAACACCCCATCCTTCCACGCGAGCAACTCCCCATCGAGAACCGTACCGTCCGGCAACGAGGCGCATGCTGCCTCGATCTCTGGAAATCGTTCCGTCACCAGTTCTTCTCCTCGCGACCAGATGTAGCTACGTCCGCCACGTCGGATAACCTGAGCGCGGATTCCATCCCACTTCCATTCCGCTATCCACTCACCTCGCAGCCCTAGATCCCCCGGATCCTTTTCGATCGGTGAGGCCAGGAAAAATGGATACGGCTGAGACGCATCGCTCGCTGCCGTATTTGGATCGACTAGCGCCTCGTAAGTTTCCGCCGAAGGCACGAAGTTTCCCATCAATCGATGCAGGATCACCGGACGCGGTAGACCGGACGAGGCAGCGATGGCCTTGGCGAGAAGAAGTTGCGACACCCCGACCCGCAAGCCGCCGGTCAGCAACTTAGTCGCGATGAAGCACATCGAAGCGGGCAGATCCGTCCACCATGCCTTGACGATCTGTGCCTGCTTCGCGGGGTCGTTGTCGCCTAGAGCTTGCAAGCGCTGCTCCACCCATCCGCTCAACGATAGATCCATCGCCTCCGGCCTCGGTGCCGCTTGGTGCCGAACGAGAAGCGAAACGGTTTCCGCAAAGTCTCCCACGCTAGCATAGCACTCCTCGACCATCCAGAGCTCGTATCCAGAAACTTCTACTAACCATTCCTTAAGGTCAGCCCTCTTGACGAGCCGCTTCATCCGTTTACCTGAAAGGAAATATATGGCCCAGGCAGCATCGTCCGAATCCGCGGTGGCAAAGTAGCTGCGCATCGCCTCCACTTTTGCGTTGGTGGAGGTCGTCGCATCCAAGGCCTCGTAGAGCTCTACGAAGCGCTTCACGTCTTAGCTCCTTCTTCCTTTGATTCCGCATCGTCTTCCTGCCTCGCACTGTCAAAACGGGAGCGAATGGCGTCGGCCTCGTAGCCACGCTCGCGCAAGTAGCGCACCAGAATGTCCGACTGCCCGTGCGTAGCGAGAATGCGCCGTGCCCCGGTTTCTTTAATAGTGCGAATGAGCCCCTCCCAATCGGCATGGTCGGACAAGACGAATCCGCGGTCATGCCCCCTTCGGCGACGGTTGCCCCGTACCTGCATCCACCCAGAGCAAAACGCAGAGGAGCATTTCCCGAAGCGGCGCATCCACGGTGTCCCGTTCGCCCCGGGAGGAGCGATGATCAAGTCTTGGGAGTAATCTTGGCCTCTGCGAGTCCGGTCATTCACCGCTAAATCTGTAGGAGCAAGTTGAATACCCTCTTCTCGGTAAATTTGAGTGAGCGGGGCGACCGCGCCATGCAGCAAAACCGGCCTATCTGCCAAGTCTTGGAGCGCTCCAAGCACCCTCTGCGCCTTCCCTAGCGAGTAGCAAAACAGCACGGATGCGCGGCCTCTAATGCGATTTGCCATCCACCATGCGTGGATCGATTCAACGACCGCATCAATCGAGGGCCAATGATAAATCGGCAAGGCAAAGGTCGCTTCGGTTATGAAGGTGTCGCACGGAACGACTTCAAACGATTCGCAAGTAGGATCCGCATCTCTTTTGTAATCACCCGATACCACCCATACCTCGCCCTCCGCTTGCACGCGGACCTGAGCGGAACCAAGGACATGGCCCGCCGGATGTAGACTCACCACAGCATCTCCAAAGCGGACCTGTTCGCCAAACGGCAAAGCATAAAAGTCGATCTGGTTGCCGAGACGCTTGCGGAGCAGAGCTTCCGACCGAGGTGAAGCGTAGTACATCTCGTTCCCGCTGCGAGCGTGATCCGAATGCGCATGCGTCACGACTGCTCTCGCGACCGGACGAACCGGATCGATGTAAAAGTCCCCCGCCTTGCAATATAGTCCTTCTTTTCGCGTCTCGATGACCATGGTATGCTTATTCGTATTCAGGCAACGCGCCAACTTCTGGTGCGCTGGCAAAACAGGGGAAAAAAGTTTACTAGCCCCTGCTCGTAATAGAATGCATTTTGAATGCGACGACCGAACACGGTAGAAGCTTAGCCACCACGAAAACGCGCTGAGCCCATCGAAACGAGGAGATGCGTTTCCGTCGTGACACCTCCTGTCGTTCGTGGCAGGAAAGCCCCCTCCCATGCTTCGCTTCCTCCTGCTTCTCTCTGGTGTATTCTTCTGCTCAACCTCGGTCATACTGATCCGGTCTAGTAGCTTGGCGCCAGCACTAGTCGGCAGCTACCGCCTGCTGTTTGCCTCCATCCTGCTGCTCCCCATTTTTCTCAAGAGCTGGCATACTCATCGAAACAAGGTTCAGCCACGCCTGTTTCTACGCTGCCTCATTCCATCGATTCTGCTAGCTGCACACTTGATGTCTTGGGCAGCCGGCGCCCGCATGACCTATATCGCTAACGCGACCTTGATTATCAATCTGACGCCCGCCGTCATGCCGCTGCTCGCCTTCTTCCTGATCAAAGAAAAAGTAACCCGTCGTGAGATTTTGGGTACAGCCGTTGCGCTCGTGGGAGTGGCCATCCTTTCGGCGAACGCTTTTAGTATCAACCCCGACTACTTGATGGGGAATTTCGTGTGCTTCGCCTCCATGATCACCTTCGCTGCCTACCTCGCCTTCGGCCGCATCAACAAGGACTTCCCCTCCATTTGGCTCTATATGGTGCCGATATACATCATAGCCTCCGTGGTCTGTTTCCTCTTTTCTGTCGCTACCCTGGATTCAGTCTGGATCGGCTCCTGGGAAGAAGCGAGATGGATGCTGGCCATGGCCATTCTCCCCACCATCCTCGGACACGTCACCCTCAACAATAGCCTGCGTTACTTTACTGCTCAAACCTTTGCAGTGGTCAACCTGCATCAATTTGTTTCCGCTGGCATCTTGGGTTGGCTCATATTCAGCGATTCACCTCCAAAGACATTCTACTTCGCCGCCGCCCTTTGCGTGAGCGGCGCCGTCATCGTCATCCACGAGGCGGCAAAGATTCGCAGGGCCGAACGAGCGAAACAAGCCAATGGTTGACGACAGGTCTCCACTAGTGCCCGCGAGTTCGCGCGACGCCTGACTACTCGATCTCGCTCACGTCGCCTTGCAGGTAGGCTTCTGGATAGATGGCTTCGCCAGCTTCCCGTTTAGCTTCGATCGCGGCGATCACTTTCCCGGCCGTTTCCACTCGCTCGAACTCCTTCGCGGTCAGTTCGCCTTTGCGGCTCCTGCTTCGCAGTACTTTGTCCCAGAACTCTGGATACCCTTGAATTTCGTAATCGGCTGAAGCTAGCAAATAGAGAGCGATCAAGTCCGCCTCGACCTCGAAGGCGTGCGAATAAGCGTTGCCACCCATGCCACCGAAGATACCGCCTGTGTTCACTCCGCTCGCCGCAGCGGCTACATCAAGCAGCTGGCCTAGCATCGCATTTTTCCCCTTTTGCTTGGAGTGGCGCATCACGTTCTTGGCGAGAGCGTAGGCGCAAAGATAAGCGAGATCCTCGTCTCGCTTGATTCCTTCTACCAGAGACAAGCCTATCCAGATCACGTCCCCGTCTACCTCAAGGTCCACTGCGTTCGAGGCTACCACTATCACGCCATAGTAGGCGCCTTCAACGGGAGTCACTTCCAGTTGGATGACTTCATCACCCCGCTGCACCTCCAATTGGTTGGGACCACCTGGCTCTAAACGACGCTTGACTTGCCTCGCCGCAAAGATCGCGGAGCGAGCCCCTTGCGGAACCTTGTCTCCATTTAACGAGAGCAAACGATCTCCCGCCCTCAAGCCTGCGCTTTCGGCGGGCGAGTCGGGAAATACGGTGAGCACGGTAACCCATGGTCCAAAGCCTTCCGCACGCGCCTCCTCTATGAGCGCCTCGCTATAAAAAGCCTCCGTCACGAAAGCGGCCCCGATGTATCCATGCGTTTCCTCCGAGCGGTAGTTGGCCGCTTTCTCGATGAGTGGATGCAGTATCTGCCAAACCGACGACTCGGCATCGTGAACCCGCCCTAGGAACGCTGCTCGCATACGTGCTTGCTCGGCCTCTTGGCGGGCTCGCTCCGCCTTTCGTTCAGCCGACGAAGTCGAGTCACAACCGCTGAGAAGCAAAAAGCTGAGGCTGAGGGCGAGGGCAGTGATAAGTCTGAATCTAGGCATGAGTTGGAAGACTTGCAGCCTAGCGGTCGAGCGGACCTTATCAACTCCATTACGGAGGGCTCGCCGTCATACTAATTGTCGAGGTAGCTTCGAATCTCTCCAATGGTCTGGCTAACCATATTCGCAAGGAGATCGACGCTATCGAGAGCGAATTTTGAGTCGCCTCCCCTCAGGGACTTTTCGATGCGAAAGGTCAGGTTTGATACAGCTGAAAGGTCCGCATTCTGAGAAGCTCCTTTCATGGCGTGGATACGCAGGGTCGCCAATCCGATTTCTCCCGCTTCTATCGCTAACGCGAAATCCCGGAAGTTTGCGTTAATATCCGGCACACAGGCTTCGAGAACTTGGGAGACGAGCTCTCCGTCTCCCATGAGCCGTGACTCGAGATTCTTCGAGTCGAAAAGGGTGATAGAGTCGCTCGATTGGTCTGACATAAGACGAACTTGATAAATTGATTTGAATGCTGGGCTTGCCCCTCTCATCGACGCGAAGGCTGCATATTTGAGGCAAAGGCAAACATTCTTACATTTTGCCTAAACCGATTTGGCTGAATCGCCTCATTCGTTGAGGATTCGAGTACTGAGAATCCTGCAAAGCTAAACCATCGCTTCTTGGATCAGACGCGCGGAGACAGCCGCCGAATCCATCCGAGGGAGCGTAAACTTGAACGTAGATCCAGCCTCTAGTTCAGATTCGACCCAAATCCTGCCTCCATGGGAAGATACCACTCGTTGGCAAATAGCTAGTCCCAGTCCGACACCCTCCGACTGGCCTTGCCCAACCAATCGCTTGAATGGCTCGAAGATCCGTTCGAAGTACTTAGGGTCGATCCCTCGTCCGTTGTCCTCTACCGAGATCTCAGTACACTCGGCGGACTCAACTGCTGAAATCCTGATGACCGGCGCCCGCTCGCCATGATACTTTATCGCGTTCGCTATCAAGTTTTGCAGCACGTGGATGAGGAGGCCTTCGTCCGCTTGCACTTCGTGAAGCTGACCTATGTGAACGGTCGCATTTCGCTCGTGCACGAGTGCGCTCAAATTAGAGACTGCCTGCCGAGCGAGACCGGAAACGTCTACCGTACCGAGGGTCAAAGATTTATCGCCGAGTACGCTGAAGTGAAGAAGGCTATCGACCAACTTTTCCGCTTGGTCCGTGAAAGACTCGATGTAAGCCAAGAATTCGAGCTCCTCTTCCTCCACCTGTCGAGCTCGCGCCTTCTGTTTGAGCAACGTCGCGTATAGTCCTATAGACTTGATCGGCGACTTCAAGTCGTGCGCCGCAACGTGAGCAAAGCTCTTGAGGTTTCTCTGCGCTTCCTCGAGCTCCATACGTTGTCTCCAACGCTCCAAGCCGTAGCGCACGGCGCGAGCCAATTGATCCGCCCCGAACTCTCCCTTGGTCAAAAAGTCGATAGCCCCCATTCTCAAGGATTGCTCGCCCAGCCCTTCATTAGAGTTAGCGGTCAGGACGATAACAGGATTCGACGGACCCAAAACACGGAAAAACGTTTCAACGGTATCCAGCCCTTGGCTCTCGGGCAATCCAAGATCGAGAACGACCAGGTCATAGCGTGCGAGCGGTAGCTCGTCGAAGCAGGCCGACAAGGATGAAACCACCTTGACCTCATGCGCGTGCTCGAAGGCTTTGCCGAGCGCAGCCTGGAAGAACACAGCATGGTCACGGCTGTCTTCTACGAGCAATATTCGAACTGTCTTAGGATATTCCATCTCTTCGTAAAGGGAGACCCCGCGAACAAAAGCTCTCAAATGGGACCTCAAGTTTTGAGTTCTTTTCGTAATTTCGAGGATGACGCTTCCGCTCACTGAAACAGGTTTGTCACACGGTTGGCAAATCGAGCGGCAACGCGAATGCGAAGCTGACGCCGCTATTTAAATCGTTTCGTATATCAAGGGAACACCCCATCGAGTCGAGCATATGGCTCGCAACTTGAATCGAACAAATCGCTTGGCGGTCCGCTGCATTCTGGGCCTCGGCGGCTTGTCTCGAAACGTCGCAAAGAGAGGCATAGTCACTCGCTTCTATTCCGCGACCTTCGCAGGAAATCGAAATCGAGAGAAGACCCGATTCGACTTTGGACTCTACATTGACAATCTTGTCGCTCGCGGAATAGCAAAGCGAGGCGGCGATGAGGTTACGCAGAATTGTCGAGACCATCCGCTCGTCGCAATATGCCCGAACATCGACAATGCCGCTTTGGGCGATGTAAATACCGCGCTCGTCAGCGAGTGCGGTGAGCAGGCGTACCGCTCGGTGAAAGCAGCCTGCTACATCGACCATAGATAGATTGAGGCGCATGGCGCCGCGGACGCTTCGTCCCCAATCGAGCAATTCACGAGTCGCCACCAAGGACTCGCAAGAGGTTTGGTAGGCCGTATCCAGAAATTCAATCAACATTTCTTTAGGCATGTTCTCAGCTTCCTTGATTGTCGTAGATAGAAGCTGATTCAACGCGAACAAGGGAGTCGCCAAATCCGTTTCGAGCAGCGACATCAACTTGTCCTTAGATGCGTTCGCGATCTTGAGTGAATTCTCTGCTCGCTTCCTCTCGATCGCGTACTGCGCCATACGATCGAATATAATTCCGCAATCCTTGTTTTTCTGCACGAAATTGACCGCGCCCGCTCGGATCCCGCGTTTGTAGACATCCGGATCTTGGTTGCCAGTCACCATTATGTACGCAGAGCCTGGATACTGACCAGAAAGTTGCTCGATCACCTCCGATCCCTCCTCTAATCCCAGATTGTAATCTACAGCCACAATCTCGTAGCTAGACCCATCAAGCTTCAACTCCGCTTCCTCCGAATTGCGTGCCCAGTCGAACTCATAGGAATTGTCTGAGTTGTTTCCTATCATAACGGACAGGGAGCGATAATCGTGTACACTGTCGTCAACAATCAGAACTTTGACCGGAGCGAAGACTTTTTCTTCAAGGATAGATCCGCGAGTGGTATTCATACGAAGGTTCGTTTTTTAGATATTCTTTTGTGGAGGGGTGTTGATATGCGCGACCAAGGGCTGGCTGCCCGGGTCCGCCCGACTACACTAGGGATCGGCGCTCACTTCTCCTTACGTAGCATAAGAGGGCTATTAACCAGCCCAATGAGGCTAATTAGCAGACCTTTTATAGGGGTAAGAGGCTGCAAATTCGCACCTGATAAAAATCCTGTGAAACGGGGGTACGCGCTAGCTAATTTTTGACAGAATTGCCAGATGTACCTCGCGCGCTCGAACGTCACGGGCGATGATTGACGGCAATGGGAGAGCATCCAAGGTCACACCTCCACCCCTTTCCGACTACGGGCGCTTCGAAAAATACTCCTTAACCGCTCGTATTGAGTCTTCTACCAGTTTCGAAAGAGCTCCCAAACGACCTTGGGCAACAGCCGTATCACCACTCAACAAAGCAGTCTCGATTTCAGCGGCAAGCAAAGCCAAGGCCTTTAGGTCAGAAGTCTGGGCCGAACCTTTGATAGCGTGCGCAGTTTTGCTAGCTTCTTCGATTTGCCCCTCCGTGAGCTGCTTGGCGAAGCGGTCAAAGTTGCTAGAGAGGTCGATCAAACACGCGTCCATAACGTCTTTCATCAAATCCTCGTCGTTCATCAAGCGCCACCTAAGAGTTTCCGCAGCAAACAGTCGTGGAGGGGTAGGATTCTCCTCAGTCATAACTGTGAAAAACCGATCTACCGCTTAATCACGATCCAAAAAGCCGTAAGAGAGAATTTCGCCAACGGATTAACGCCCTATCTGACTGGCGGAACTAAGTCGCGAAGCCCTCGCCCAACAAAGTACCGGCGATATGCCTCCATTCATCCGCTAGCGAACCTTCAAAAAATGGCTGGCTCGCACGCGAGTACCAATAGCCCGCGTTTCCCTCATCTCCCTCCTTGCGATGCAGGTAGGCGTGCACCCAGTCCCCTTCTCGGTTTCCCGCATCCTGAGCGTGCTCGTGGGCTTGGTTCCAATCGCCCTTCGCATCCCACCAAAGCGCCGACAAAGCACCGTCCATTCCTTCTGGAGCAGCATCTGATTCCACTGACTCGGTAAACTCCTGCAAATTCATGGCAAAATCCAAACAAAGCCGTTCGTCCCGCTCAAGCGTCAATCGATCCGCCTGCCTCGATTACTTTTCGCTTTTTCGCCCTTCACTCTTTCGCAATCAACCCCACTATTCCGCCAACCGATGAAAAAAGCCGACCGTTGCTGCCAACGCCTCACTTGGGCCGACCTTGACCTCGCTCCGCTCAACGCCCTCATACAGCTCGCGAAGTCCGAGGATCTCACCGCTGGCGGCCTCCGCGGCGGCACTGAAACACCGGGAGACCACTCCTCCGCGTTGCTCGACGCCAAGCAGTCGGCAAAGACCACCCTGCGGGCCCGCACCGCACTGACCCTGTGCGGAGCCGAGCTCGCTCCCCTCGTGCTCTCCGCCTACCACAGCGAGCTCGCTTTCGAGGCATTCTCTAGCGACGGCGATACGATCGCCAAAGGCGACGCCATCGGCACCCTGACCGGACCAGTACAAAGCTTGCTCAGCGCAGAACGCCCCCTACTCAATTTTCTGCAAAAGCTCTCGGGAGTCGCCACCCTCACTCGCCAATACGTGGATGCTCTCGGCCACTCCACCACCCGCCTGCTCGATACCCGGAAAACCACTCCTGGCTATCGAGTCCTGGAAAAGTACGCAGTGGCATGCGGAGGCGGCTGGAACCACCGGATCGGCCTCTACGATCGCGTCATGCTTAAGGACAACCACCTCGCCGCCTTCGGCTCCGACCCCAGGCAGTCCGCCATCGAAGCCGTATCCGAATCGCGGAGACGCAATCCGGAAATCCTCGTAGAGATGGAAGTCGACACCTTGGAGCAAATCGAGCACGCGCTGGCAGCGCAGGTGGACATCATTCTACTCGACAACTTCACGTCCGAGCAGCTCAAGCAAGCAGTCCATCTGATCGGCAGCAAAGCGGTGACAGAAGCCAGCGGTGGAATCACGATCGAGTCTATACCTCAGCTCGCGTCACTCGGGCTCGACTTTATTTCCACCGGAGCCACCGTGCACCAATCTACTTGGATCGACATTGGCCTCGATTCTTAAGAGACAGCTTTCCCCATTTCCTCACCTTCCATGTCAGACACCAACGTTCTCATCATTCGCGAATTCCTCGTAGCAGACGGCGATTTTGTCTCCGGCAGCGAGCTTGCCGAGCAAATCGGCGTTTCTCGCGTATCCGTCTGGTCATACATGGAGAAGCTCAAGGCCCAAGGCTTCGACTTCGAAGCAGTGCGTAGCAAGGGCTACCGACTCACCAAGGTACCGGAGCAGCTAAACCAGGCCTTGATCCAAGCTCGACTTCAACACGCTGCAGACAAGTTCCAAGCCATCGTGCTAGATGAGGTGGACAGTACCAACTCGGAAGCGGAACGGCTCATCGCAAACGGCCAAGAAGCGCCCTTCGTAGTAATTTCCAGACTACAATCAATTGGACGCGGACGCCTCGGACGCGTTTGGCACAGCCCACAAAACGGGAACCTCTATGCCAGCTTCGGGTTCCGGCCACAGATTTCTCCCTCCCAAATGTCACTCTTCACGCTGTGGATGGGCATCAACATTTGCGAATGCATCAACTCCATTTGTCGCGTCAACTGCCAGGTAAAGTGGCCAAATGACCTACACATAGAAGGCAAGAAAGTTGCCGGAATCCTGACTGAAGCCCGCATGGAGGCGGACCAAGTACTCAGCGCCGTTTTAGGCCTCGGGCTCAATGTCAATAGCGATGGCTCGGACTGGCCAGAGGGACTCAAGGCGCTTGCCACCTCCCTTCGCCAAAGTTCGGGTCAAAGCTTCGATATAAACAAGCTCGTATCCGCAATAACTGGACGAATCGCGATCGCCTACAAACAACTCTCCGACGGCAGCCACCGAGCCGCCTTAAAGGAACGCTGGCCTCGATACGATACGCTCGCAGGCAAAACTATAACCCTCATCCAAGGGGAAAGCCGAATATCCGGGGTTGCAAAGGGGATAGACTCCAGTGGCTCTCTCATAATCGAAAGAGACGACGGCACGCGCTTCCTCGCTCGAGCAGGCGAAGTCACCATCGAAAAAAAGAGCTAGTCGAGCTCGTCTTCCTCACGAATTCAACGCAGCAGACCAAGTCCGTCGTTCGTGCAAACTTCTACAGAGTCCTCGCTCCGCGTTTGAGACCCACATGACTCTGCTATCTTAATGGTAACCCTAGTCAAATTCCAGTCTCCCGACGAAGCTTATCTCGCAAGGATGAGGCTTGAGGGAAGCGGAATCGAGGCATTCATCGCGGACGAAACCATGGTCTCCATGAACTGGCTCTACTCCAATGCGATCGGAGGTATCCGCCTCCAAGTGAGAGAAGAAGACCAAGAGCGAGCGATGGAAATTTTGTCGCTGACACCTTCCGAAAGAGGAATCGTCACCTGCCCACACTGCGGGTCTCAAAATATCAAATACAGAAAGATCGGACCTGCTGCGGCAATCGGGCTTATCATAGGGTTCATACTGCCCGCAAAATCGAACGAGCTAGACTGCGCAGATTGCAAGAGAAGCTTCGAATCAAAACGTCTTTAGGTCTGGTCTCTCATCAACTGTCCACTCACCACGAGCCTCACTATGAAAATCCACCCAGAAATGTCACCCAAGCATATCGCTTGGATCGAGAAGCAGAAAATGTTCTTTGTGGGAACCGCTCCCCTGGCAGGCGACGGTCACGTAAACTTGTCTCCAAAAGGCGGTGACAGTTTCCGCGTTCTAGGCCCACTGGCCGTCGCGTACCAGGACTACACTGGTAGTGGCGCCGAGACGATCGCCCACCTTCGCGAAAACGGCCGCATGGTCCTCATGTTCTGTGCCTTCGAGGGACCTCCGCAAATATTCCGTCTCCACGGAAAAGGTACCGTTCACCTGAAAGGTACGGCCGAATACAAAAAGCTCGCTGCATCCTTCCCGGATAACCCGGGAACACGAGCGATCATCCACCTCGACGTCAATAGAGTCGCAGACTCCTGCGGCTACTCCGTGCCCTACTACGACTATCTCGGCAACCGCGACATTCTGGATAAGTGGGCTTCGAAAAAAGGTGAAGAGGGGGTCGCCGCCTACCAACAGGAAAAGAATATCAAGAGCATCGACGGACTCCCGGCTATCGATTCCCTCTGACGAGTAGACAGTCGACAAGGGCTGTTTTCTTTGCGTTACTTCCTGTCAGCTGAAACGGGCCCATATTTGGTCAAGCCGTAGCCACGATGCAACTACAGGACGCAATCAACTTCATCAATGCTTCCCTCGCGCCAGCCGTGCTGGTAACCGGCGTGGGGCTGCTGCTCGCTGGGTTGCAATCGAAGTACAGCACCTTAGTGGGTGTCATACGTCAGCTGAACAGCGAGCGTCGGAGCGCTGAGCCATTCAGCCCTACCTTAAATCGGGTGAGCCAGCAAATTGCCTCGCTAATGCAACGGGCCCGCTTGGTGCGAAACGCCATCTTTTGCTTCTATACCACGGTTGTCTTTCTCGTTTTTTCTTCGATAGCCTTGGGTATTGGAGTGCTCAGCTCCATCGCTTCTTCAGTTCTTGTCTTCATCCTTTTCGGACTCTCCCTTGCTTTCCTTTTCGTCGGTCTCGGCTATGCGACGCGCGAAGCCATCCTTTCCTACAGAATCGTGCAACTCGAGATCTCAGATGAGTGACCTGACACAGCTCACCCTCGAAAACTACGAGGCTATCCTCGCCCCATTTTTGATGATGACATCGGCCGCGACCTTGGCTTGGGCCTTGCAGACGCGCTTCAGCCGAATCGTGCAAGGGATTCGTACTCTCGTCTCTGACGGAAGCCGTGACAACATCGACTACGCCAGCTCCCTCGAGAAACAGATCAGCAACCTGAAGCAACGTTCTCTTCTCCTGCGAAACGCTATCGCTACGCTCTACGGCTCGATGTGTCTATCGCTCCTCACAGCCGTTCTACTAGCATTCGCCACCATCGCCGATCTACCCCTCGCGGGGGCAGTCATCGCCACTTTCCTTTGCAGTCTGGTGGCCCTCGCATCAGGCTTGCTCTACGCCCTCCGCGAAACAACCCAACACTTCGTGACACTGAAGGAAGAAGTCAATAATCGCTCCTAAGAGCATGATACCCACAGCCACACGCCTGTCCTACGCGAACGGATACATAGAGCTCGGCATGCTGGAGGAAGCATCTGTCGAGCTAGACGCAATCCCTGCTTCGGATCGAATCCTGGACGACGTTCTCCTCATGCGTTCCCGTCTGTATCTGGAAACCAAGAACTGGGAGGTCATGGCGGCTGTTTCCAAGCAGCTAGCAGAGCAATTACCCGGTTCACCTCAGGCTTGGACAAACTGGGCCTACGCCCTGCGCGAGATGAACATGTACGGAGAGGCCAAGGCAGTCGCCCTACAAGGTTTGGCCCTCCATCCACGAGAACCCGTCCTCTGGTACAATCTCGCTTGCTATTGCTCCCTCCTCGGGGAGTTCCAAGGCGCCTCAGACCACCTTGACTCCGCGATCAAGCTCGACAAGGAGTTCGAGCAGGAGGGTGTCGACGACCCAGACCTCGAAGGGTTTTGGAATTGGCTGAAGAACCAAGGCGACGCTTAGTGATTCCGCTTCGCTAGCTTTTGCTTCGAAAGCGAGGCAGTCCTGAGAGTCGCGCAAATTTCTTCGATTTCGATCGGCTTGCCGAGCAGGCAGTCAATCCCCACCGCTTCGCATTTTCTCCTGACATCCTTGTTAACGGTAGAGGTTATGGCAGCTACATACGGTATTCCCCCGTCACGCTTTTCCTGAATTTCAAAGAGCATTGCGGCCGTTTCGAAGCCATCGAGGTCTGGCATGCGAACGTCCATGAAAATGGCGTCGTAGTGATTGGCTTCCGCTAACCGCAGCGCTTCAGAACCATTGTTCGCCTCGTGCGACTCGTAGCCGAGCTTTGCCAGGGTAGCAGAAAAAAAGCTGCGAACCAACGGACTATCCTCCACAACCAAAACCGACAATGGATACGCTCTGGCAAAGCCCTTTGACATCTCGTTCTCGAGGTCCCTCATCTGCTCGGTTACCTGTTCGCGATCGCGACAAGAAACTGTGAAACGGAAGTCCGACCCTTCGCCAATCTTGCTTTCGACTCGGATCGTACCTCCCAGCATGTGAACCAGGCGCTTGCAGATGGCTAGACCCAAACCTGTCCCCTGATACCGGCGACTATAGGTGGAGTCGACCTGTGTGAAGGTCTCGAAAACCTTATCGATATCCGACGGAGCGATGCCGATCCCAGTATCCGTAACCCGGAACTCGACCAAATCACCGTCCAACTTTCTCGCATGGATCCTCACTTCCCCTTCCGAGGTAAACTTGACGGCGTTGCCGACCAAATTGACCAGCACTTGGCGCAGGCGCCGTGCGTCCGAGATCAATTCGCTAGGCATACCTGGGGCAATTTCGACCGCGAGCTTGAGCCCTTTTTCCTGGGCCGAATATGACATCGCGCTCAGCACGCTGGAGATCAGGTCCCGAGGGCTGAAAGCTTCATATGCAAGCTCCAGACCGCCAGCTTCGATTTTACTGATGTCCAGCACATCGCCAATCAGTGTCAACTGGCTCTCCGCGCACTGCCTCATCATATTGAGCAGCTCGAGCGATTGAGGTTTCTCGCAAAGCGAGGAAAGCAGGTTGATCCCGCCGATGATCCCGTTCATCGGAGTTCGAAACTCATGGCTCATGACGGCGAGGAAATCGCTCTTCGCCTGCGAGGCGGCCTCCACTTTGCGCTTGGCCTGAGACAACTCAGCTATCAAGTGGTAGCGCTCGATGGAGTGATTGATGGTACGCTCCAGGGCGATCGCTGTCAGCTCATTCTTGCTGATGTAGTCCTGGACCCCTCTTTGCATGACCTCGCGAGCGATGTCTCGGTCATCCATCGGACTTAGGATCAGCAAGGGACAGTTTGCATTCTTTTGTAAAACATCGAGGGACTGCATGTCGACCACCGAGCTTAGCCCCAAGTCCAACAAGAGGACCGAGAATCCCTGGCTCTTGAGCAAGGCCAGAGCCTCGGTTCGATCCGAAGCGAAGCTGAGGCTGAAATGTTCAAGCATTCCTCGAGCATGAAACAAGCGCTCCAAGAACTCTCGATCTACTTCACTCTCTTGCACTACGAGAATGCGGCGAACGCTCTTCTCGCGACGCCCCTCCTCATTATCTCTCCTCTTACTGACGTGTTCTGTTTCGACCATACCTAAAGTGGACGACTCCCAAACCCTAGCGATTCTTTACACAACTTGCTCGAAAATTATTGGGTTTAAAAGACGCACGTGTTGGCGTTTTTCGCAAAACCCTGAGGACGATTGTCAGGGTTGTCCCTCTTAAATCAAGCTTATCCGCAGCCTTACTAGATCTAATCTAAGCGAGACTATCCTCGCATTTACTCAAGCCTCGCAGTCAAATACCCACTTCCCGAGTATGAAAAGAGTGAACTCCGAATCGAAAACTGAAGATACCTTGCTCGAGCTCGAAAGATGGTTCGGCAAGATACAGGGCAGCCTGACAGCCTTTTCAGGAGGCGTGGATTCCGCTCTCGTGCTTTTTCTCGCGCGCAGGTTCCTCGGCAAGGAGGGCGCCATCGGATGCATTTCAGACTCGCCGAGCTTGAAACGCTCCGATCTTCAAGAAGCCAAAGACTTCTGCCAGAAGCACGATATTAAGCTCGAAATCATCCACACCCAGGAGATCGAAGACGAAGCCTACTACACCAACCCCTTCAATCGCTGTTTCGCCTGCAAGAGCCACCTCTACCAAGACCTTTCCGCTCTACTCGGAAAACACCCCGGATTCGTCGCCACCAACGGAACCAATAGCGACGACCTTGGCGACTATCGTCCCGGCTTGCAGGCAGCTTCCAAAGCCAAGGTCCGTTCGCCGCTGGCCGATTGTGGCCTCGACAAAACTGCTGTCCGCAAGCTCGCGAGACACCTCGGCCTTTCCAACTGGGACAAGCCCGCCAGCCCCTGCCTCAGCTCCCGAATTCCCTACGGCCAAGCAGTCACACGCGAGAAGCTGAGTCGCATCGAGCTCGCGGAAACCGTCCTGACCCGATATGGATTCAAGCAAGCGCGCGTTCGACACTACCCAGAGGAAGCGCGAATTGAAGTCCCCACGAGGGACCTCGAGCAGTTAAAAAAACACCTGCCAAAAATTACCGAAACGTTTGCCGCAATCGGTTTCCCAAATACTACCCTCGATGCAGAAGGATTGGTATCAGGAAAACTGAACCGCGACCTGCCTTCTCAAAAATGAGCGACTCCTTCGAAATAGATTTCAACCGCACTGAACGCCTAGGATTTCCCGAAGTCATATTTGGGGCAAGCAAGCCTCTCGCCGTGCTTGGCGACATCTTGCAAAGCTATAAGGAAAAAGGGCTGAACGCACTCGCAACCAAAGTGCAACCGAGCAAAGGCGTCGCCCTCGCAGAACGCTTTCCGGGGAGCTTCTACGACGAGATTTCCGGCATTTTCGCTCTTGAAGATTCTCCCGACCTGGAAGGCAGCGCGAGCGAGATAGCAATCCTCTCGGCCGGCACTTCCGATGCTTTCGTGGTCAACGAAGCCTACCACACCCTCACGTTTCTAGGCTGCAAGGCTAAGCGGTACAACGACATTGGCATCGCTGGGATTCATCGTCTGCTTTCCAAGGTCGACGAGCTTCGGAGATACAAAGTCCTGATCGTAGTGGCCGGATTCGAGGGAGCCCTGCCCACCGCGGTGGGTGGATTGCTTCCCCAACCCATCATCGCTGTACCCGCATCCGTAGGCTATGGCGTCTCAGAGGGCGGAACCGTCGCCCTCAATACCATGCTTTCCAGCTGCGCCAACGGCCTCACAGTAGTGAACATCGACAACGGCTATGGCGCCGCCATGGCCGCCTACCGAATCATCCAAAGTTTCGCCTAAGTCCTCATGTCCAACACCCTCTACCTAGAACCCTTTTCTGGCATCGCCGGAGACATGCTGCTGAGCGCTCTTTGTTCCCTCGCCGACGCTTACGACGAGGTCGTCGAACTACCCGCCAAACTTCACCTTCCAGACGGAAGAGTCGAAATCCAAACCCTCAACAAAAACGGTATCGTCTGCCGGCATATCAACATTATCGATACAGGAGAGGCCCACAGCGAAACACACTCACACAGCCACGACCACGGCGGCCACGCACACAGTCACGATCATTCTCCGCATCGGCACCTTAGCGACATACTCGCGCTCATCGAAGCGGGACACATTTCCCAGCGAGCCAAGGAAATAGCGAAATCGATTTTCCTAATCATCGGCGAATCCGAAGCTCGGATACATAATATTCCCATCGAGAAAATCCATTTCCACGAGGTAAGCGGCGTCGACTCGATCTTGGATATCGTCGGCTGTGCAGTGCTAATCGATCGCCTCGATATCTCAAAGTGCTACAGCGATCCAGTCTGCCTCGGTTTCGGAACGGTAAAGACGGAGCACGGGTTGCTCCCGGTACCTGCCCCCGCAACTGCAGACATCCTTAAAGGGATCCCAACTTACAAAGGTGATGAGCAAGGCGAACGCTGCACGCCGACGGGCGCCGCAATCCTAAAATACCTTCAGCCCGAGTTTACCCCCCCTCCGACTCCCACCCAGGAAATCGCCTATGGGCCGGGCAAGAAAGATTTCAGGGCTGCTAATGTTATTCGCACTTCACTGCTCGCCCCCGCGAAAACTGAAGCAACCGAAGTCTGGGTGGTCGAAACCAACTTGGACGATTTCTCTGGCGAATATCTCGGCACGGACTTCCAAGATGGCCTGATCGAGGCGGGCGCGCTAGACTTTCATCTAAGCGCCGTACAAATGAAAAAAGGTCGCCCGGCAATCCTTCTGAGCGCCTTGTCCACTTCCGAATCCCGAGACGCCGTGGCCGACTATATTTTAGAAAACAGCAGCAGCATCGGCGTCCGATTCCATAAAGCTCAAAGACGAACCCTCGCCAGAAGAAAGGTTGCCATCGAGACCGACTACGGTACGGTTCTAGCTAAGGAATCCGAGATGCCTTCCGGAAAAAAGAAGACCAAGCTCGAATACGAATCCCTCAAAGAACTTGCCCAGAAGAACCATATTTCCCTCCAAGAACTGAAACGAAATATTGCCCGATCCTGAGACCCTCCAAAGACTCCTGACAAAAATGAAAAAGACGACCACCACCTTTGCATCTCTCGCTATTGCAGCCAGCGTATCCGCTCACACTACTGCCGTACCTCACTCCCACTCCGGGTGGGAAGTTAATTGGCTCACCATATTCACAGGCGTCGCCACTCTAGCAGCTGTCGCAGTCGCTATAGCGACTTTTCGCAAGAAGCCAAGGGACACGAAGTAACACTTTTGCAAATCCTACCGCAGCCAAGCTCGCCGTTCTTACGCAGCGAGCTTTTTTGTGGTCGCTAGTCAGCGCCCATCATCTCCTCAACGAGTCTTTGCGCCGCTGCCTTGGTTTTTTCCACAGTCGCCGGTATCATAGTCCAAGCTCTTTCTACAGATTCCCAGTCGTTTCCTAGGCAGGCATTTTCTACCGAGTCCGCGATATCGCCCAAACGGTTTGCTCCAAAACTTCGAGAGCTCCCTTTCATCGTGTGCGAGTGCAGGCGAGCTTTATTAATGTCAGCAGCGTCTTCTATGGCGAGTCGTAGAGCCTCATAAGTCTCGTCCAAGCCACTCAAATACTGATCGATGAGGCTTCCGATGAGTTCCTTGTCGTCTCCGAACATACCAATGAGCTCGTTCATATCGAATAGCTCCGCTTCGGTACGGGGCCCTAGAAGCGCTGCAACCTCAAAAGACGAATGTGTATGAACGCTGTCATCCTCCCGAGCTGAAACCTGAAATCTCTGCCTCGAAGCGGAAATTGCCTGCAGGTCGTCTCCTTTGCCGAGAACCTGCAGTAGCTTCTCGGTCAGAACTTTTGGCCGGATCGGTTTGGCGAGATAGTCGTCCATCCCCGCGTCTAAACATTTGTCGCGATCTCCCGACATCGCGTTCGCAGTCAAAGCGATGATCACTGAATCGCGACAGAGAGTTCCCCCACTCCCTCCGCGAATGAGCCCCGTCGTTTCAAAGCCGTCCAGCTCCGGCATCATGCAGTCCATAAATATGATGTCGTATTTGGTCCGCCGAGTAGCCTCGATCGCTTCCAACCCGCTCGTCGCCATATCCGGCTGGAAACCGTGGCGCTTGAACAACTCATCTGCGACCAGTCGATTCGCGATGTTATCGTCCACCACTAGGATCTTCGCTTTCGAAAACTGAGGTAGCGACTGTAATTCCGATCCACTCTTCGAGCTCGACACCAGATCATTCAAAAACGAACGCAGAATACGGCGAGCCGAAACTGGAGCGAACAACAATTGTATTCCAGAAACCGCTACATCAAGATCAGTCCTGCGATGGGATGCATCCGTCAGCATTAAGCTCCGGATATTCATCCCCTTAAAACATGCCTTCCACGGACCGAGTCCCAAGGATTCATCGAAAACGACATCGGTGAACGCCCGACCCGCCAAGCTCGCCTCCTCCATTAACGGCAGACTCGACTCGAAGTCAGGCACGACTTCCGCTCGGACAGGCACTGCCTCCAGGGAATACTTCAGCGAGAAAGCCAGTTCCAGACGATCTGAGACGATCAGGACATTTCGATCGGAAAGCTTGTCAAGTTTCCTGTCACCAAGCTGAAAGCGTGGCCCATCTACCCGCGTAAAAGGTATGCGTATCCAAAATCTGGAACCACTTCCGGTGTTGCTGAAAACGCCGATCTGACCGTTCATCAATTCCACAAGTCGTTGGCTGATAACCAAGCCCAACCCGGTCCCGCCAAACTTGCGAGATGTCGAGCCATCCGCTTGCGAAAACGCCTGGAAAAGCTTACTTTGGATCTCCTCGGGGATTCCTATCCCTGTATCCCGGACCCAAATACTCGCCACTAAGCTATCGGCTTCCGTCTCGAACTCGACGCCAAGCTCGATTGAGCCTCGCTCTGTAAATTTTATCGCATTGCTGACCAAGTTCGAGAGGACTTGCTTTAGACGGTGCGAGTCACCTAGAACCGGCTCGCTGAGTCTCCCATCCGGTAAAACGACGATGTCCAAGCCTTTCTGGCTCGCACTCAGAGCGAAAAGCGTCGCGACTTCCTCCATCACTTCGATCAGGTCAAAGGGACTATTGTCCATCTCGAGCTTACCCGCTTCGATCTTTGAAAAGTCCAAGATATCATCGATCAAAACCATTAACGTCTCGGAGCAATTAGATAACGTATCCAGATAACGACGCTGGGTATCGTTGAGGGACGTTTCTCTCAAAACTGTATTCATACCCAGAATCCCGTTCATTGGAGTTCGAATCTCGTGGCTCATGCTTGCCAAGAAATTTGACTTCGCTTCTTCCGCTTCCTTTGCCCGCCGAGCGAATTCCTCCGCCCTCTCGATTTGCTTTTCCAGTGCGGAATTAGACTGGGTAAGCTCTTTGGTTCGCTCAGCGACCAACTCATGCATTTGATTGGAAAACTGCTGCAAGCTTTCACCCAAACTCTTGAGCTCAACGACCTCCGTATTCGCTAACCTGATACTGTTGGAGCCTCGAACAGCTCGATCGGCAGTGCGAGATAGGAGGATAATCGGGGCCGACAACCTGCGAATCGTTTCCTTGATCGTTCGCAGGTAAAAATAGGCCAAGGCCCCAAGCGTTAAAAGCGATCCAACCAGAGCGAGCCACTTCATGTTGCGTATAGCAGCTTCCTGCATTCGCAGCACCGTTTCCGCTCTCAGCTCCAAACGACCCAAGGTCGACTCGAATGCTTCCGAGCCCTTTTGAAAATCCCGATAATAGGAGTCGCTATTCTGGTAGCCGATAACCTTATCCGCCAGCTTCAAGTAATCACGAAACGCTCCTTCCACAGCGTCCCATTCGTAATCCTGTTTCGCCTTCCCACTGGCCGCCATAGCCTCGATGACCTCCTCGCACTTAAGGATCCGGCTCTCCACCAAAAAACTCAGGTAGTCCGTGTCTCTCGAAAGAAATACATCGTGAAGCAACCTCATCTCGCGAGCATGGAAGACAAACTCGCCTATCATTCTGCGGTGAACCGATCCTTCTCCCGATGATTTCTGCATCACCGCGACTCCCCACGCCAGTGCCGAGATCGTGCTCATGGTGACAATCACCACGATAAGGATCTTAAGAGACAACAGTGTTAGCAGTTTCGAGAGAGTCACGACTTTGGAGGAAAACAATATGTTTTCGTCACTGAATCGCGGATGGATAAGGATCTGGGAAATTTCCTCAAATACACCGGCAGTTTAAAGTCTTTTTAACCAACAACAGGGCTTGCAGCCACATACCTAGCTCAAACAGATTCAAGCATGTTTCGAAAAATCCCGTACGTTCTGTGTCTCGCTATCTACCTAGCATCCTTCCAATCGCTGCACGCCGAGGAAAAGCTCGATCAAGTACTAGTCGAGTTACAGGCGCTCCGTCAGCAAGTTGCCAATTTGGAGGAGCGGATCGCCAACTTGGAAAATTCGGATGTTCCCCCAGTCGCAGCTCTCGAATCGCAAAGCTCGGACATCAAGCCCCAACAGCGCAAAAACCTTTTCGACAGCATGCGTATCGAGCTGAAAAAAGCGGAAGTGCGTGCCAGCGGCGCTTGGACCTCGCCGAGCTCTTGGGATAGCATCTCGACGGGTCTCACCGTCGATGAGGTCATCGATGCCCTCGGGGAACCTACCACCCGCAAATTTTCAGTGCGCCGCGACACCGACGAAATCCTTTACTACCGCGGCGACCTCGAAGGTACCGGAGAGCCTGTAGAAGGAGAAATCCGTATCTACAAAGACAAGGTCCGTCGATTCACTGCGCCCGATTTCCCAGAGGGAGACTAGACTGTCCACCTCAAAACTCCCACTCCATCTGAGGCGACTCCGCTCGTCGAAAATGGCTCGTCTTCACCGTTGGAGATTCCGAAGAGAGTCCCTCCCGTCTTAGGCTCACCTGAAACAGCTGCCTGATCTGGTCAGCAAAAATTCCCTTACCGGAAAAACGTTCACCGAATTCCGTCCGATTCAACTGCCCTCCACGCAGCTCCCGCAAACGGCCTTCCACCTTGTTTCGCTGGGAAGGATAGGCCTGATCCATCCAATCAAAAAATACATCCTTCACCCCGTGAGGTAGACGAAGCAGAATATAGGTCGCGAAGCTCGCCCCCGCTTCCTTGGCTGCCTTCAAAATAGCGGGGATCTCGTGATCGTTCAATCCTGGGATCACGGGAGCGATCATGATGCCGACCGGGACCCCAGCAGAAGCCAAGGTTGAGATCGTCTCAAGCCGCCCTTTCGGCGAACTGGTGCGCGGCTCCATCACGCGGGCCAATTCTGCGTTCAACGTCGTTAGCGAGACTGACACGTTGCAGAGATCCAAACTCGCCATCTCAGCCAGTAGGTCCGCATCGCGAGCAACCAGCCGGTTTTTGGTGACAATCCCCACCGGATTCCGGAAATCCAACAAAACCTCCAAACAACTTCTCGTCAAAGAGAGCTGCCTCTCTACCGGCTGGTAAGGATCCGTCACCCCGCTCATGGCGACCAACTGCGGTTTCCATTTGCTCGCCGATAACGCCTTTTTCAGAAGCTCCGGCGCCCGTCGCTTCACTAGAATCTTGCTCTCGAAATCAAGGCCCGCCGAGAAGCCTAAATACTCGTGAGTCGGCCGAGCGTAGCAATAGGCACAGCCGTGCTCGCATCCGCGATAAGGATTCAAACTCGCATCAAACGGAATGTCAGGGCTGGAATTGTAAGTGATGATCGACTCAGACGCGTCGTCGTAAAAACGGGTTCTCAACCGCGGCCGGTCCTCCTGGTGTGCCTCATCATCCACAAGGATCTCCAGCCGCTCGAAGCGGTTCTTCGGATTGGAATTTGCACCCCTTCCGGCCTGCTTTTCCTGCACTTGCTCCATCTAGTATGATCATAGATACAAACAGGCTTCCCACAACCCAGAATTACCGAAATCCGGCGGTACGAGCCTTCTAGAAAAAGTCACCAAAAAGCCGTATCATCATTTCCGATACGGCTTTAGAAATCATCTCTCTCTTGATCTTCCCGAGGGTTCTATCAAATCGAATGACCTAAGCCAAATCCCCGAGGCACCGCTCGAGCTAAGGCCGTAGTCTATCTCTCGAGCGCTCGCCGCCAGACCTAGCCTCAAGTCCATGAAGCGGACATCCGACCCAGCATCGCTCACTAAGGATGTAGACGCCCGATTTATGATTCGGCCTTCCTCGTTCTTGACCGAAATCCAGAAATCCTGGTCTTCGCTGCCGGCATCTACTTCATACGTTACGCGAGCAATCACCTCGCGTCCGGCTAGCGGGCTAACATCGACTTCCTGCAACCAGCTGCGCGGCTTACTCATCAGCGCGGAATCGAGCAGTCGGCCGATTTCGATGTCCTCAGTCCGATCGCGATCCTGACCCGTTAAGCGAAAGAATGCCGAACCGGAGAACCGAGTCAGACCCAACAAACGTTCCGCCTCGTTTTCAACCTCCGCTTCTTCCGTGATAGAATAAACGAAGGAGGCTCCAAAGAGCCCTAAGCCGAGAATCGCAAACAAAGGGGCGGAACGCCGAGGGCTTGCGATCAGATGAATCCGATCCCGCAGGGCACTCGCTTTGCGATTGCCGAGCAGGCAAAGCGCTCCCGCGGGCGAAACCAATGAACCACGGCAGCGCTGCATCACGTGCAGCAAGGTCATTCCATAGTCGCGTACGGTGGTGATGCTGACCGTGTTGACCACGTCCGCATCACAGGCCTGTTCCATGGAGATTTTGAACTGGCGAAAAACCAACCAAACCAACGGATTGTACCAGTGCACGAAGCAGACAAGCATCAGCAGATGATGTAAGAAAAGGTCGCCTCGCTTAAAGTGGGTAAGCTCGTGCAGCAGTACGCAGCGAATCTCCTCGTCGCTTAACTCGTCCGCCAGCACCTTTGGAATAACCACACGAGGATTGAAAATGCCTGCGATACCCGGAGTCTTCACATCCTTCGATACGAGCAATGGTACATTCGCATGAATTCCGAAGCGGCGACGCGTGTCCTTGAAAATGTCATAAAGACGACCCGAGTTGATTCGCTCGGCCCTACCAAAAAAACGGTGCAGGCGAATAGCGTTCACCAGCAGTCTAGCCAACAAAACCAAGATGCCTATCGCCCAAAGCGATACCAGAGCGTTCTCCCATGAGAATCCGACCATGGTGCTCTTGATGAGCTCGTCTTGCGTACGAAAATCGGGCAGCAAGGTTTCGCCCCAACCGGACTCCACGACACCACTACGCAAAACGCTGGTCCAAGTCGAAGGCTGCAAGTTTTCGCTGAGGTTAAATATGCTGTGGCTAAACGGCAAAGCGATTGGAAGCGAAAGCCGGATCACCAACAAAGCCCAAGCCCAGCAAAGGAGCTTCGGCGAAAGCCAACGCCTTAGCGCCGGTATGGCCAAGAGCATAAAAAAGCTCAGCAACGCAAAGCGTACGGATGCATCCCAGTAGGACCAAAATAAATCAGCCATGTTATTTTGCCTTCCGGTCGAGGATCGCTCTTAGCTCATCCAATTCACCATCAGACAACTCTTCGTTCTCGATGAAGTGGAGCATCATCGGAGCAACCTTGCCCCGAAACACTTTGCTAAGGAAATGGCTTCCCTCGGTCCGTCGGCACTCCCCTTCGCTGAGAAGGCAGGAGTAGACATTGGCGCGTCCTTCGCGTTGAGACTCTATAACTCCCTTCTGCTCCAAACGAGCCAAGAAGGTGTTAACAGTCTTTTGCTTCCATTGATCATGGGGCAGCAGGTCGAGAACCTCAGTAGCGGTCATTGGGGCATGATCCCAGACTACCTTCATCACTTCCCATTCTGCATCGGATATTTTGGGGCCTTTTTCCATAGCATTAAAACGAGACAGTTAACAGACTACGGTTGTAGTAAATAGTCAAGGCCTAGATAAAATTTAAGAGCGATCACTCTCTGCGAATGACCCATGCTCCCGCAACGCCAAAAACGCCGGAGAGCAGCCACCAAGAAGCCCCCATATGCCCGTAGAGCCAGACTCCCCCACTTGCGATCAGGTTGCTAGCCGCCCAAGTCATGCCTCGCAGCCCGAAGTAGCGGCCGCGATATGCCGTTGGAGCTAGGCTACTACTGTATGCCATACCTATCGGCAGAGCCACGATTTCGCCAATCGTGAAGACGATCATGGCCCAAACAAATCCCGTCCGCGTTTCCGCAAAGCCGAAAATTAAGCACCCCACGCCAATCAAGGCATAGCCGACCATCAGAACGTTACGCGGGTCCCGTCCTTTCAACCATTGCACCGCAGGAATCTCTACGAAGATGATGAGCAACCCATTCAACCCCATTATCCAACCGTAAGTTGCTGGCGAAAGCCCCCGGTCCGAAGCATAAATTGAGAGCAAGGTAAAGATCTGGGAAAAGGACACACCCATCAAAAGCACCGCCATCAGGAACCTGCGGAAACGAAGGTTGCCAAAAGCATCCACCACCGCATTGCGCCAGTTATCCACTACTCCACGGAAAGTCGCCTTGCCTTCGATGCTACGCAATCCATGCGGCAAGAAAAAGTAAGCGAGGCCTGCAAATAGGAATGTCGTCAAGGCATCTCCCAGGAAGATTAGCATCGGCGACTTCACATAAAGAAAGCCCGCCACCGCAGGTCCGGCCGCGAAACCAGCGTTGATCGCCAAACGAAAGAGAGCGAACGCAGTCACCCGCTTCTCCTCCGGAACAAGATCAGTCAACAAAGCGCTAGCAGGCGCTCCAAAGATGAAAACGGAAAATCCATAAAAAGCCCCCACAACCAGCAATAGGATGTAGTTGTCTACAAAATACATCCCAATCAAAGAGCTCCCACTCGCGAGCAATGAAACCACGATCGTATTGCGACGCCCAATCGAATCTGCGAGATACCCTCCAGCGATCGGTCCCAGAAAATGTCCCGTCCCCAATGCCGCCATGACACCAGCAATTTCCGATAGTTCGAATGATTTATCCTTCAGATAAAGGCCGAAGAAGGGAAAGACAAAAGCGCCAAAGCGATTGCAGAACTGACCAAGCACCAGCACGAAAACAGGTTGCGGCAGGGAACTAATTTCAATCGAGAGTTCCTTTAGGGATTGGACGGGGGATTTCATTTTACGTCATGGTTTCGAGCAATGCGTGAAAACAAAAAGCCCCTGCTGACTCAGAGAGCAGCAGGGGCTTTATAGAAACAGATACTTATCGTGTATCGACTATCTGAATAAACCTTCCCTACCGCAATGGGCCACGTGACGGGTCTTATCGAGACCAGAAACAGACCATTTGGATACAGCCACAAGCGAACGGAGCATAAGCGCTTCGTTTTGCTGAGAATTGGCTAACGGCAGTTTAGACATTCGAAGGCAGCCAATCCTTTGACTCCCAAAGAGCAAGCTCGAAAAACGATCAGTGCTTACGGTGGCGTCTTAGTCTAATCCCGAAAACACAGTCAACACACCTAAAGCGATAAAAAACAAGGCCGACAACACAGCCAACCATCGAGACGGAGCCGCTTTCGAAACCGCTCCCGCTAAGCTTCCTGAAAGCAAAGCCCAAGCGCTATCTCCCAACCAGCCGATCCCCACAAAAGCCATGCCCAATACCAGAAGCTGCATGCTCACTTCACCACGAGTCGGATCGACGAACTGCGGCAGGAAAGCTAAGAGAAAAAGAATCACTTTGGGATTTAGCAAGGCTACTAATATTCCTCTCAGAAAGTCGGACCGCCCAGACCGGACCTGCTTCACTCCTAAACCCTGTGAGTTCTTCCGACTCCCTAGTAGACCGAGCACACCGAGGTATATCAAATACGCAGCGCCAGCGTAACGCACCCCATCCAAGGCCCATCTGCTCGAGGCGATCAAAGCGGAAACGCCCCAAGCAGCGGCGATCGCATGTATCAGGTTTCCGAGGCAAATACCACTGGCAGTAACACATCCGGCCCTCCTGCCATCAGCGACACTCCTAGCCACTATGAATGCTACTGCAGGACCCGGCACCGCAACCAACGCCACGGACGCGCCAACGAAGACATACCATTGAGAAGCCTCAAACACCCCTCTCTCTACTGCCAGAGATCGAGAGACTTGCCAGCGCGAATTCTCAAGTCCTCATCCGTAACCGCTTAGCCCTCGATTTCGACCGCTCCCACGAAACCACCTCACAAACGATCGATTAACCCGCAGATTAAGGGTGTTCAATAAACCGATTCTAATCCAATGAAGAAAAAACTCATACTCACATCTATCCTATGCCTCGCCCAAGCCGCATTCGCAACTCCTAGCTTCGAGGTGAAAGTCAGCGGCTCAGGCGCTCCAATCCTATTTATCCCGGGCCTCGCCTGCGACGGTAGCGTCTGGGACGAGGCAGTCGCTCGATACAGCGACTCCTATGAATGCCACGTTCTTAGCATCGCTGGATTCGCAGGTACTCCACCCTTGGCAGTGAACGAGCCTCTTCTCGACACCGTCAAAGAAGATCTCGCGAGTTATATTAAGAAAGAGTCCCTCGAAAAACCGCTCATCGTCGGACACAGCCTAGGCGGCTTTATCGCTCTCTCCCTTGCTATCGATCACCCGGAAATAGCCTCACAACTAATGGTCGTTGATAGTCTACCTTTTCTTCCCGCCGTCATGAATCCGACAGCGACCGTAGAAACCACCAAGGCCCAAGCGAAGGCACAAAAAGAGATGACGAGCCAAGGCAGCCAAAACGAGGCCCAACTTCAAATGATGCTGCAAACCATGGTCACCGACCCCAGAAACATCGATCGCGCGCATGCTATGTCCTTAACAAGCCACGGCCCCTCCGTAGCCCAAGCCATGTACGAACTCAACACCATCGACCTGCGCGATAAAGTATCCAAAATCCAAACACCCACCACAGTATTAGGAGCCTGGTACGGCTACGCTCAATTTGGAGCCACTCAAGAAAGCGTAGCAAACACCTTCCGCTCCCAATACGCTCAACACACTAACTACCGCTTCGTGATGAGTGAACGCGGAAAACACTTCATCATGTGGGACGACCCCGAGCTCTTTAACCAAGAACTAGATAAGATCCTGAGAGATTAGCCGGCATCGCTATAAGCGGACGGTATCCCCACCGCCAAAAAACTGGCTAACGCCTCCACCAATCCACTGCGACCGTCCGCACCACTTCCACAATCACGCTGGCCACTAGCTTAATCGGATAAGTGATAATCTTGGCCATTGTTGGAGGGCTCGTTGTATCTTCCACAGCTTCCACAAACAGCTCTTCTGCCGGCCTGGCTTGCGCCACGGCCGTCGCCTGCTTGATCGAATGATACCCCTTGTAAATCTTGTAGGCGGTCTTAACCGACCGCGTCGAAATCTTCTCCTTCGGCCTTGCTCGCCCCCATTTCTCGTCAGGACGGGTGGGAGCAAAGCGTTGACTAGGGGATGCAACTGCCAGCTGCGACGTATGCGTGAAGGGACGAGGAGTCTGGGAGTACTGAACCGGTTCCGACTGCGGTCTAACCGGCTGGAAGTAGTTGTATGCCTGCGTCTGGCGCGGTTGCTGGTAGTGCGGTTGAGAAGAGTAGCTCTGCCGCTGCAAACGCTGGTGAGAAGGTGGCTCTCCCGGACGCCGCGGGGCGTACCGCCCATCGGGCAACCCGCTGGCTAGAGAGTCGGACAACAGACAGATCGTCGCCAAACAAATCCAAAGCACTCGCAAAAACATACCTACCACGCTGCAAGCTGAGCCCAAACCTGCAAGTCGATTTCCCTAACCTCAAAATCTATCGAAAATGAAATACCGAATCGCTTCTCTATTCACCCTTTGCATTCTCCTGTACATCGCTTTCCTCCTGGGAAAATCTCTCGAAGGCTTCATACCACCTGTCATCGTTTTGCTACTCCTCACGATTAACGGTATGAGACGATCCAAAAAGCAATCTGCCTGCTACCGTTGAGCCCACCACATTAGAATGTCACACGCCCCTAAACCGAAAACCGTCTACTGGCTTCTGCAAACGCTTACGTGGAGCGTGTATGGCACGATCGGATACATTTCCAACCGCAATTTCATTTCGGACATTCCCGCGACCAGCACCGCAGGTGTCGCCTATTCGGGGGCTGCCATTCTCTTCCTCTCCACCCACCTTCTGCGAAACCATTCGCTGAGCGCGAATTGGATAAGTCTCTCCTTTCGCAAGCTCATCTTTCGACTCGCTCTCTCTACCCTGCTCATTTCCACCATTAGTCAGCTCCTCGTCTCGCTGATCATGTTCTGGCCCTTCGACCTCTTTACGGTGGAGCGTCCGTACAGCATAATTTTCCTATTTATCTACATCTTCCAAACCCAGATCATACTAATGCTCTGGTCGCTGGCTTTCTTTAGTTACCACGCCATCCGGAACTACAAGAGCGAAGAAATCGAAAAGTGGCGGCTTCAAGCAGCTGTCAAGGACGCCGAACTGATCGCCCTCAAAGCGCAAATCAACCCTCATTTTATCTTTAATTGCCTCAACAACATCCGTGCCCTCGTGCTAGAGGATTCCGAAAAAGCGCGGGATGCCATCACAAAGCTCTCCGAACTGTTACGCCGCTCTATGCGGTCGAACCAAGTGGAGACCATCACGATTGCGGACGAGCTCGCTACCGTAATCGACTATCTCGACCTTGAAAAAATTCACATGGAGAACCGTCTTCGCTACTCCATCGAGACCGACACCCAATGCGACGCTTATGAGATTCCCCCCATGGCCATCCAACTGCTCGCGGAAAACGCCATCAAACACGGCCTATCGAAACTTCCTTCGGGAGGGGAAATCGTCATCAACACCCGTGGGGAGCGAGGCAAGCTGGTCCTAGAAGTACTCAATACCGGGCGACTTGCCGCCCCCCACCTTGAGTCGCACGGGATCGGGCTCAACAACATCCGCGAGCGGCTCAAACTCCTCTGCGGACCGTCGGCCTCGCT
>NZ_JARXHX010000020.1 GCF_031127835.1 Pelagicoccus sp. SDUM812002 | reverse complement strand
GTTGGCGTAACGCCAGTTCGTTTCGGACTGTGGCTCAACGCCGCCAGATCCACAGAAAACGCCGATACCGCCGTCGAGGACCTTGAGGGAACGGTAGACTTCGATGGTGAAGTCAACGTGTCCCGGGGTGTCGATGATGTTGAAGCGGTGTGGCTCGTATTGCTGGGTGCTTCCTGGCCAGAAACATGTGGTGGCAGCGGACTGGATGGTAATACCGCGCTCGGCTTCCTGCTCCATGAAGTCCATGGTCGATTCACCTTCGTGAACTTCGCCCAACTTGTGGATCTTGCCAGTGAGCTTTAGAATACGCTCAGTTGTGGTGGTCTTACCCGCGTCAACGTGGGCGAAGATACCGATGTTTCTGTACTTGGATAGGTCTGTTGCCATGGTCTTATTCCTTAAAATTTGGCGGCGGAAGCGCTCGCGGAAAGAAAGGCGGGTAAGGATTCTTTGTCCAGTGGCAATGCTATAATATTATAAGGGGGAAAAAGACGGTGTCGCTTGGGGGATTTTAACAGGATGTCTTTGGCTCGATGATGGCCTCTAAAAAGTGAGGCCAAACGTCTGTCGAAGAACGCTTGGCCCGTGTGGCTAGGCGAGCTGCCTCGCTTGGGGGTGCGACTACCAGTCACGCATGTTCGATGGGTCGCGTAGGGCGACGGGATCGACGGAGGAATTTACCCTCATGTAGGTGATGATTTCGGAAACCCAGCGGCTGACTGTGGGTACATAGTAGGATACCTTGGGTGAGACGTCGATGACGCCGCTGTCTTTGCCTCCGCCGAATACGGTGAGGTCGCGCCCTACACCTCGAACTTCAATGGTCTCATAGTAGGAGCCGGTTTGGTTGAGCTTTGAAATTAGCGTCTTCTCGCTGAAGGTGTAGCCTGTAGAGTCTGGGTTGCGAATCAGCATAATTGGCGTATTGATGCGGCTGAATACGGTTTCGTAGACGAACTCGCGGGTGGGGTCGGTCCGCTCCCATATTTCCTGAGAAGTAAGCTTTTCCGATCTTCCGATAACGTTTTCGTGCGTCTTGTCGGAGAACAGCAGGTAGCCCGGCTCCTCAAGTATGAAGCCGGAGAAATTGTAGCGCGATGTCAGGTAGACCGAGAGATTGGCGTACTCGCGGGTGGAGAATAGGAACACGTTGTTGCCGTCGACAGATTTGAGGTCTCGCACGCGGTCGAAAATGCCAATCCAATCGGGAGTCCGCGCAGAACGGAGGGTGTCGAGGTCATCCGCCACTATGTATGCCACTGCGAAACCGTTGCCGAGCATGTTGCTGCCGAAAGGCGAACGGAGAAGATAGGACGCCTCCATGAAATCTCGCTGTTGTTTCTTAGTCGATCCGAAGCTACGGAGGGCAGTCGCGTTTGAGAGAACGTTTGTTTCCACGTCCAAAACGAATACGGCTGGGACGTTTTTAGCTTTCTTGGGAACTCCGTAGACCAAACGGACCTTTTTGCCTGAGTCCAACTGCAGGGACCTGCTGCGAATAGTGACGTCTTCCCGCATGATGCGGCGACGGAAGGGAGCTCCTTTCTCGGATCGGGTCAGCACATCGCCAACCTGGTACTGTGGACGGGCGGCTTCTGTCTCGACCGCCGCCTCGTACTCTGACCATTCCCCGTCCTCTTGAGCGAAGATCTCCCTCGAGGCTGCCAGACTGATTACAAGACTAAGAAGAGTACGGAAGCGGAAGAGTGTGCTAGTCATGGTATGAAGTTTCCTTTCAGTGAATATTACGGCTGCGTGCCGCACCTGATTGTAGCATTTTACTCCCCAAAGCGCAGGGTTACGGCTGATTTTACAGATTATTTTATAACAGCCTGCATCAGAACGCTAATTTCCTTAAATTGATTCACTCTCGGGAACGTACTCGTAGCGTTCGTGGTCCTGTTCAGCCACTAATTTGGTCTCGTATTTGAATGTTGCATTAGGCAGCGCCCATGGGATCTTACGCATAACTGCGATTTCGTCTTGTGAGAAATTTTCGTTTTATGAAGCCCCTTTTGATTTTGGTTGCTGTCGCGTCTGCCTTCCTGGCGTCCGCAAGCGACTTCCCCGGTTGGCAAGGTTTGCGCGTTATCAAATCAGATAACGGCGCCTACAAAATGCTACCCATTCGCGAAAGTAAGGATGGAGCCTATTCACTCCTCGTCGTAGAGACCCGACAGTCGCGTCTGGATTTCTACCGCTACGTCGGAAGAGGAGAGACGCTCGACCTTTCAAATGTGGAGAATCCGAACTACCTGCCCATGGCGGAGGATTTCGAGAAGGTGGAGGTGCCGCTCTCGCGTCTGCCTCAAGTTGCCTCGGTGTATGATGTAGATGCCGATGGCGTGGACGAGATCTTCCTAGTGCAGACCGATCCGCGAAAGCTGATCGTGCTAAAGAAAAAAGGATCTGGAGAGTGGGAACCGATCAAAGAGTGGGAGATCGCCGACTCGGAACTGAGCACCCATCAGCCGGTCATTGTTCGTCCTCTCAAGAAGGGCCCGCAAATCCTGATCAGCATGAGCGACGGCATTCAGATGATCGATTACAACACGCCCGAAGAAGTCGAGTGGATGCAACCGCGTGAGCGAGACATCGAACGCAACCGCTGGTGGTTTCTCGATCTCGATGGGGATGACGACCTCGATGTTATCGAGGCGCGGAACACCGTGACTGCTCCCATCCGTTGGTACGAAGCAGAAGGGGAGCGTTTTCGCCCTGCCGTCAGCATCTCCGAAGAAATCACCAATACCAATGTAGCTCGAACGCTAATGACCAGCTCTGGACCGAAAATAGCGTTTTTAGGTGCGAACCAAGCTAACACCATAAGCTTTTACGAACTTGGCCTTGGCGACGAATCTCAATTCGGGAAACGTAACCTCTTGCCTCTTAGCCAACCGGACTCCGGAGGTTGGGCCGCGATTGACCTTGAGGGAAGGGAAAGTATCGTCGAGCTCGGCCGCACCAAGCCGATCCTGAATGTTTATTACGAAAGAGATGGTTTCTGGAGCTTCAGTAAATCGTACCCAGTTTTGCAGGACATCAAGAAAGTCAAGTCCGTGGGCGACAAGGCCAAGACGTTGCTCTTCGAAGTCGAGGACGAGGGCCAGATTTATCAAAGCCGATGGGACGGGGCTCGTTTCACCTTTCCTAAGCGGTTGGGCGATAGTGGAGTGGAAGTGGGAGACTGGAAGCTCCTTTCCTTTGACCAGTTCGGACCCGATACTTGGTGGGTGACTCAGAGAGGAAAGTCGCTCGTGCTTTCGATTTGGAACAACAAGGAAAAGGAGCCCCGCGAATTGGAATTCGCTGGCCTAGAAGGGGACTACGAAAACGCGGTGTGGCTCGGCGAGGAGAGATTGCTCGTGAAGAAGAAATTTTCCAAGACCACCTCCTTCTGTACTTTGGGCGAAGACGGGCAAGCGATGCTGGTAACCTCGCGTTTCAAAGGGTCGGAAATCGGGAGAATTCGACTGCATGACGAAACTCTCTACCTAGCCGAGGGGGGAGTGGTGCAGAAGCTCGACGAGAACCTGGAAGTCATCGACCAAATCATGTTGGACGGGGACTACTCCATTCGGTCATTTGCACCTGTATCCAAACGCGAAGCGTATGCCCTCGAGACAGATGGAGAGCATATCCATCACCTGAAAATGGATAAGTCGGGTATTTTTCAGACTGAAGACCGGGAGATGGTACCTTACTCTACGAGCATTTCCATGGACCCAGTGCTGGGTCTGACCCTAATCAGCGCCAATGCGATAAATGTCCCAAGTCCCGGAAAGTCACGCCAATTGGTCCTCAGTTCTGCGGTCGATCCCAACGAACAGGCGGGTCGCGATTACGAGAAGAAGACGCTGGGTACGCTCTTCGAGGTGGACATCGATGGCGACGGGATCGACGAAATTGCGACCGTAGACTATGGTCAGCGGGATATTATCGTGTATGGAGAAAGTGGAGACGGCTACGAAGAAGTGATTTCTTGGAAGGTCTACGATGACGGAAAGTATCCATACGGGCAAGACGGTGGGAATCGCAACAGCGTGAATCCGTATCGTATGATCGCCGCCGATTTGGACGGAGATTCGATTCAGGACTTAGTTTTAGCGAGCCACGACCGAATACTAATTTACCTAGCAAGGGATTCCAAACTATGATCAAGCGACTCGCCGTAGCTGCGGCACTTCTTTTATCAACTTACCTTTCCGCTGTCGGATTTGATCGTCTCACATTTCAAAATGGGACTGAAATCGTGGCAGAGGTGCTCAAGCAAGACGACAATTTCGTGGTGCTCGACCTTGGCTTCGAGGTCCTGAAAATACCAGCTGACCAAGTCCTCACCATCGAGAAGGCGGATGAAGAGACTGCCGAATCTACCGATGTGGGCAACGGTCTCTACACGATGGGCCGGCTTAAGGCTGCTCCGGTAAACGAGTTGGTGAAGCGTTTTGGCGACTCGGTTGTCATGGTGAAGACGCCGAGCGGTCTCGGCAGCGGATTCTTCATCAGCGCGTCCGGCTATCTAATAACCAACTACCATGTAGTGGAGCGTGAAACCGCTATCACGGTCAGTATATTTAACAAAACCGATGCGGGCTACGAACGTAAAGAACTCAAGAAGGTTCGAATCGTTGCTCTTCACCCCGTGCGGGACTTAGCCCTGCTGCAAATTGACGAGGAAGAAGCAGCTGGTGTCGCTATCGAGCCTGTCATCCTCGCGGAAGGCGATGGAGTGGACGTAGGTTCGCTTGTCTTCGCGATCGGAAATCCGCTTGGACTGGAGCGTTCCGTGAGCCAAGGCATCGTTTCCTCGCGCACTCGCTCGATCGGTTATTTGCGATTCATTCAAACCGATGCGGCCATTAATCCAGGAAACTCTGGCGGACCTCTTTTTAATTCCCGAGGCGAGGTTATTGGCGTCGCATGCGCGGGTCACGCAATGTTTGCGGGTCTTGCGTTTGGCATACCGGTGCAGGAACTCGTCAGTTTCTTGGAAAACAAGGAGACCTATCTCTACGATTCGTCCTTTCCCCAGAATGGGGTTAAATACCTCGCTCCTCCCTATCGTAACTCTCAAGTAGACGAATCTGAACTAATTCAATCCAACTCTAGTGAAAAAACAAACTAAGCTCCTAAGCGGCCTCGTTTCATTGACGGCGGTTACGGCACTCAGCGCTGCCGACCTCAACACCCCTTTCGAATCCCTTCCGGCCGAAACGCTCGCTGCCTTCCGCTTCGATAACTCTCCCGAGACTCTAGACCTGTATGTGGAGAACACTCGCCTCGGTCAGTTGCTGTTTTCGGAAGAGAAGATTTCCGAATACAAAGCGTTCATCGGCGACCTGATCGAATCGGAGGACCAAGAGGGGAATTTCATTACCAAACTCGGTGAAGTCGGCTTAGAGCTCGATGATCTTTACGAAATGGTCGGCAGTCACTTTGGAGCTGCTGTTGTCAACCAGGAAGTGCCGGACCGCTTGCCCATGCCGACATTCCTCGTTTGGGCGGAAATGGGTGACGGCGTGGCCGCCCGCGCGTTCAACGCGGTTTTGGAGGGATCCACCGAAAACGAGGAAATCGAGCGCACGGACCTCGAATTGCCAGGCGGTCCAGGTGCCCGAATTAAGAACCTGACAGATGGCTCCTCGTTCTTGGTGGCCCAGTTGGATAATCGTTTTTTCTTCGCAATAGGGAATGTCATGGAGCCGATCACTTCCATGGATGAAGCCAAGGTTTTCGAAGAGGCCGAACTCGAGGCGCTCGGGCGGTTCCTAGCTGCCCAGCAAGAAGGGGGAGGGGATTTTCTCTCATCATTCTATGCAGACTCAGGAGTAAGCGAAGTTCGTCCCAGCTTCACAGCACGCCTCGAGTTGCTGGGAGACGTGCGGTCGCTCTTTGATTTCATTCCTCCGCAAAACCGCCAGATATTCCAAACCCTTGAGTTCGACAAGTTCACCAAGGTAGGTGTCTGGAGCGGATTCGTAGATATGCAGGAGCGCTCGACGGTTTTCTTGGGAGCGCCAGCTCCGCGCTCAGGTTTCGCCACCTTGCTAGAAAACGAGTTTTTCGAATTTCAGCCGCCAGCTTGGGTTCCGAGCAATGTGAACGCCTACACCGTAGCGTCCTTCGACATGAACAAGCTGTACGCCTTCGCCCTAGATGTGGCGAAGAAGTTTATGCCTCCGGAGCAAGTTGAGCAGCAAGTCGCTATGGCGAATGGCCAGCTACAGATGATGCTTCAGGCAGATGTGCCGACTCTGATGTCCGCATTTGGCAAGCGTATTCACATTTTGGAGTATCCGATCGAAATGGTTACAGTCGATAATCCAGATGGTCTGAGCATCGAGCTTCCGCGTACTTCGCAGGCAATGGTCATGGACTTCACTCGTCCCGACATCCTGCAGGCTGGTATGGCGATGATAGCCGGCATGGCGCAGAATCCAAACGCAGGAATCGAGCTCGTCGATGAGCAAGGTTTTGCGGGGGTACGGGTCGACGACCCGAATCAAGGAGTGGTCACGATAGCCCATGGCTTGGGAAAACTCGTTTTCGCAGTCGGCTCGGAGGAGACATCCAGCCGCATATTTTCGACTTTAACAAATCTTCCTTCGGGCGAGAACGCATTAGCGAACAATAGTGAATTCCGCTCCTTCGTTGCTGATGCGAACATCAAGCCGGGTGTTCTTTTCAGCTACTCGCGCGGCGAGGAAATCCTCAAGAACCTGGTTCCAGTATTCAAGTCACTTGCAGGTTCCATGCGACTCACCGCGGGCGAAAAGGCTTCGGATTTCGTGGAGCGTGCGATTGAACTTTTCCCAAGCGAGGACGAGCTCGATGGCCTACTGGGAGTAACTTTTAGCCGCATGTATCACAACGACAGCGGTATAATTCTCGAAGGGTCGAACCAGTACAAGTAGCAGCTTTATCCTCGGCCCTTACTTACGCCGTTTCTCTTTTCAGGGAGCGGCGTTTTTTGTGATTGCGGTGAAGCTCAAATCGGCGATGAGAATCGCGGAACTTGAACGGCATTCAGAATATCTTAATTTCGAACTCCCAAATGCTGCCCACTCGTATTTTTGCCACTCTTGTCTGCTTGCTCATTTTGGGTGTGAGATCTTTGGTGTGTGCTGAAGAACCTGCTGAAGGTCCCCCTTTTCTCTTTACCCGAGACGTCGCCCCAAGCCTGAAGCTGCGCACTGAAGTGTACACGGTTTCCCCTATCGTAGAAGTGCGTGAGTTTTCATTCACGTTTCGTGTCAATTCGATCTACGGCGAATATCAGGTACGTGGAGTGCAGCATCTAGATAGTCTATTGCACGAACTTGAGGTGATCCAGAAACTCGCTGAAGTCAGTCAGAGCGAAGCCTTCGCTAGCTCGCTCTCGAACAGCCTGACTTCACCTGTGGCCACGACCGTAGGCGTTGCGAAACGTCCGGTTGCATCCGTAACGGGACTGCCCGGCGGCATAGTACGCTACTTGGGAGGAAAGCTCTATCAAGTACGGAGAGGCTCGGACAAGGCTCTCGAAACCTATCGAGACTACCGCAACAAGGACGAGAGCTCGACAGTCGAGGAAGCTTCAAAAGAGAAGAAGAAGTTAGCCGGTTCCGCCGGAAAACTCAGCCGCAAGCACTTGGGGCATGATTCAGCCAAACGACGTTGGGCCCGGCAGCTAGACGTAGACCCTTATTCCAAGAACGAGGTTCTTCAAGAGTCGTTGGGACGCATCGCATGGGCCTCCACGCTCGGAGGCTTTGCCGGAGATTTTGCGGTGCCATCCAGCGAGGTATTTTCCTATGCTGGCAAGGCGAGGGAACTGGTCTGGGACAGGCCGGCCCACCAACTAGAGAGAGAGATCGTGGATACCTTGAAGGATATCGGTCTTGAGAAGGGCTTGATCAAAGCGTTTCGCGATACGCCGATTTTTTCGCTTACCGAAAAGATGGAGCTTTGCCTTGGCTTTAAAAGCCTTCGGGAATCGGAAGATATCGATTTCTTGGTGGACTTCGCTCTTCGTGCCGAGAACGACGAAGACGCGGAGCTCATGATTCGCACATTGAGCGTGCTCGTTTCCTATAGTGAGCGGGTTGCTCGAATTGCGTCTATTGGCGAGCGCCGCGGCATGCTGTACGCGTGCTCAGATCGTGGATACGATATCTACCCGTTGGCTGTAGATTACCTGCACTGGACGCCGTTGGTTTACGAGGCTCTCTTGTCGGATGAGCTTAAGGCGGAGAAGCGGGAAATCTGGGTGTCAGGACAGGTTTCACCCATCGCGAAATTGCAGCTTCGTGAGCATGGCTGGCTCGTCTTCGAGCAAGTCGATCGCTACGCCAAACCGAGTAAGGCTGCCACGGCGAATCGGTAGCCGTCGGTGCCCAATCCTGTGATCACGCCGCGCGATACTTCTGCGGTGTAGGAATGGTGGCGGAAGGTTTCGCGGCTGTGGATGTTGCTGATGTGAATTTCCACCACCGGAATACCCGCTCCGCTTATCGCATCGCGAAGGGCCACGCTGGTGTGGGAGTAGGCGGCAGGGTTGAAGACGATCCCGGTGATGTCAGATTCTGCGAGTTCGCTGAACTTGTCGACAAGGGCTCCCTCGTGGTTGGATTGGAAGAATTCGAACTCGGTATCCGGAAAGGCGCTACGCAATTCAGCAGCGATATCCTCGAGCGTCTTCGAACCATAAATTTCCGGCTCGCGTTTGCCGAGTCGGTTGAGGTTGGGTCCGTTGAGTACTGCGATCTTCTTCATGGAGAACGGTTTTGCTAGAGTTCGACCTATTTGTACATGCCGAAATTCAGGGTAGTGCAGAGCTGCAACCCGTTAGAGAGGGCAATCCGTTTTAATGAATTCCCACTTGAGTCCAAACTTCTTAGCTGCTTCAGCGGCTAGGGCCGAGATGCCGAAGGTCTCTGTAGCGTAGTGGCCGCAGGCATACACGTTGAGGCCTTCCTCCTGTGCGTAGTTGAAGTGGTGTTGGCGAAGCTCTCCGGTGATGAAGGTGTCGGCTCCGGTTGCCTTTACATGTTCGATGGCACTAGCTCCGCTGCCAGACAGTACGCAGATCTTCTTGGGTGTACGAGATCCGAACTCCATGGCTGAGAACCTCTGTCCGAAGAGGCCTTTCAGGGCTGCCCTCAAGTCGGCTCGGCTGCTGGTCCAGCTTCCGATGAAGCCGATATCGGTTCCTTCGTACGGGAGGAAGCTCCCGGCGGGAGAGATGCCTAGCTTGTTGGCGAGGATAGCGTTGTTGCCGATTTCCGTGTGGGCATCGAGGGGCAAGTGGCAAGAGTAGACGGCAAGGTTTCCGTCGACCAAGGCACGGATCTTTTCGTACTCGGAATCGACCACCCGCTTCGCTCCGCTCCAGAACATGCCATGGTGAACAATGAGAAAATCGATCTTGGCGTCTACCGCTCGCTGGAAAGGGATTAGCCCTGCGTCGACTGCGGCCCCCACTTTTGTGACAACTCCGTCGTTGGCGAATTGGAGGCCGTTGAGAGCTCCGCTAAAATCTTTGACTTGGTGGGTGAGGGCGCGTTGGTCGCAGAAAGAGACGATATCCGAGAGTTGGATCATGAGGCTTCTATATATAGTAGAGGTTGCGTGTGGGGAGAGTCGAGGGAAGCGATTGAGGAGAAGGAGGGCAAGGTCTGCTTGTGCGGAACCCCACTTTTTGGTCGCCATCGCAACCTGCTCGCTTGAGATTCGAGAGGTCAGGACGACGGCTCATGTACGACGAAACTCAGGACGATTCACAACAGCTTACCGGCTCGCTACTGTTGGCGCACCCGCACCTCAAGGACCCGAATTTCGCAAGTTCTGTGGTGCTGATGACGCGACATGAAGACACCGGCTCGCTGGGCGTGGTTCTCAACCACAGCACTGGGGAGCGTCTCGGTCAGCTGAGTTCGGAGTTCTACGAGTGCGGTCTCGGGCACGTGCCTGTTTACGTGGGGGGGCCAGTGAACCCGAACCAGATAATTCTAGCGGCTTGGAAGCTAGTGCCCGAGAAGGGCCAGTTTCAGCTCTTTTTCGGTATGGAGCCAGTGGTTGCCCAGTCGAAGATGCAGGAAGATCCGGATTTGGTTTTTCGTGCCTTCAAGGGCTACTCCGGCTGGAGTGAGGGACAGCTGCTCGACGAACTCGAATCAAATGCATGGGTCGTGGTGGACGTAGATGCAGAGTCTATTTCAAGTAAGGACGGTCCAGATCTTTGGCGGCACCTTATGATGGAGGTGAATCCGGAATTAGGGCTTATGTCTATGGTTCCGGATGATCCGGATAGTAATTAGCGTAGGGGAGGGATTTGAGGCCGTTGAAAAGAGCCGCCACATTTAGCGATTCCTCTATTGACAGGGGGGATTCGACTCGTTCTCTTTACGCCCCTTATGAAAGTAGTGTCATCACTCAAGTCCGCTAAGACTCGTCACCCCGACTGCCAAGTTGTACGTCGCAAGGGAAGATTGTACGTGATCTGCAAGACCAACCCGCGTTTCAAGGCCCGTCAGGGTTAATTTCGCTCTAAACCGCTCATTTTCGCCGTGAAAAAAGGTATTCATCCAGACTACAACCCAACTGTCTTCGTCGACGTATCGACGGGTAAGAAGTTCGTAACGAACTCCACAATCCCTGCCAAGGGTCATCAGACTGAGACCGTCGACGGCGTCGAGTGCGTAAAAGTATTCCGCGACATCACCATGGACTCCCACCCAGTCTACACCGGCGAAAAGCGTTTCGTCGACACCGCTGGTCGCGTGGAGAAGTTCCAGAACAAGTTTCGCCGCCGCCGCTAGTCATCGGACAGCGCATCCAATTTGCAAAACCCTCGAGCTTGAGCTCGGGGGTTTTTTCGTGCGAATCCGAAACAAGAACCTTGTAGGAGCGAGCTTGCTCGCGAATCTATTGCTGGCTTCTGCGAGCAAGTGAGGGATGTCGCTCTGCTCCGGACCGCTCCTACCTTCCTTTTCCTATGCCAAAGAAACTCATCTTCATAGACTGCGACAGCACGCTTAGCTCGATCGAAGGGATCGATGAACTAGCTCGCCTACGGGGCGATGAAACGTTTCGCGAGTGCGAGAACATGACCAACAAGGCCATGGACGGGCATATCGCCATCGAAGACGTTTACGGAGCGCGGCTCGACCTGATTAAGCCGACCGCTGACGAGTGCGAAAAAATTGGGCAGCTTTATATCGATACCGTCGAAACCACGGCTTTGGAGAGCTTGGCAGCGCTGCGTGAAGCGGGCTGGGAGCCTATCATCGTGAGTGGCGGCCTGACCCAGGCGATCGTTCCTTTCGCAAAGCACCTCGGTATCGAAAGAGTTCGAGCGGTGGACTTGATCTTCGATTTGGACGGAAGCTATGCCGGTTTTGACGGAAACTGTCCGACGTCCCGCATGGGCGGGAAGATGAAAGTCATTGATGCAGACAAAGCCGCGCTCGGCGCCGAAAAAACGGTTATGGTCGGCGATGGCTCCAGCGATCTGGAAACGCAGCCCTTTGTCGACTTGTTTATCGGATACGGTGGCTACCTCGAGCGTTCCAAGGTCAAGTCAGAGGCCAAGCAATTCGTCTACAAGCTCAGCGAGATTCCAGCTTTGCTTCCATAGGCCATGTTTCGGGACTGGATAGAAGCTGCTCGGCCCAAGACCTTACCTGCTGCGGTGGTTCCCATTCTCGTAGGTACGGCTGAGGCGAAGCGAATGGGATTCTTTGATTGGTGGCCGGTTTTGATCTGTCTCGTCTTTGCTTTGCTGGTGCAGATCGCTACCAACATGGCAAACGACTACTACGATCACGTGCGGGGCGCGGACACGCAGGAGCGAGTGGGGCCTGAGCGGCTAGTGGCCAGCGGTCGTATTGAGCCGATCAAGATGCTTCGGGCGTCCTTGGTCGTTTTCCTTCTGGCGTTCTTGATCGGCCTGAACCTGGTCGCCTACCGCGATTGGTCTCTCTTGGTAGTGGGCGTGGTTTCGATCATCTTTGGCTATGGCTACACGGGTGGTCCCTTCCCGTTGGCGTATCGAGGGCTTGGAGACGTTTTCGTAATCTTCTTTTTCGGCTTGGTTGCCACGATGGGCACGGTCTACGTGATCGTCGGGACGCTGACAGTCGAGTCGGCTTACTTGGGTATAATGCTCGGCTTGTTGGCGAACAATATCCTCGTCGTGAACAACTACCGGGATCGAGATACGGATCTCAAGGCGGGAAAGCTGACTTTGATCGCTCGCTGGGGAAGGAATTTTGGTCTCGCGCAGTATCGCCTTCAGCTGATGGTAGCTTTCCTCTCCTTGGGGCTCTATGTCGCTGCGACAGAGAATGCGTGGCACTCACTACCGTTTCTCGCGTTTCCAGTGGGTCTGAAGCTTGCCAGTGTACTTGAGAAAACAGAGGGCCCTGCTTTGAATGGAGTGTTGGCCAAGACAGCGGCCTTCCTGCTTTTGGTGGGCGTGCTCTTAGGCGGTGCCGTTTTTGTATCAGTTGCTGTAAGCTCAAGCTTCCGTCCATAGGCGCTTGAAGGTGGCGATATCCCTGCGCATCGCCTCGAAAACGAACTCCGGAGATTTACTTATTTCTCGGAGCCCGCTTTCGGCTCCACCTAGCTCGTATTCGAAGTGGAAGGAAATCGGAGCGTCGATCTTGGCATCCTTGAGGCGTCTGAAGTAGTTCGGAAAGTCGACCATGCCTTCGCCAAGAGGTGTGTTCACCAAACGGGTACGGCCGTCTTCGAGGACCCATTTGAAATCCTTGATTACGATGGTCTTGATTCGGTCGTTGAGGAGGCGAAGTCCGTTTGGCCAAGATCGACCGCCCTCCACGGTGGCGTGGCGAATGTCATATTGCGCTCCGAATTGCTCAGGTGATGCGTCTTGAAGGATTTGCCAAACTTCCCATGGCGAAGCGCCGACCAGCGTGCCAGCGTGGTTTTGATAGCAACCGACGATTCCGAGCTTTTGATTAAGGCTGTCCAGCTTCTGGATGCGTTCTCGGCAAAGCTGGAGCGAGTCCGGCATCGATATGTCTTCTTCGTACCGGAGCCAATTCATCCGGTAGAAATCTATGCCGACCTGAGACGCTGTTATGAGCACGGCTTGATCGAGAGGGTCATCGGCATCCTCGACCGTTGTAGTCATCATGGGCGTTTCTAGGCCCTGTTCACGGCAAGCATCCACTACCTTAGGAAGATCTTGTTCGACGCGCTCTGGCAGCACGTGTCCGCCTGGGCGAACCGTGAGGTCTATGCCGTCGAAGCCAATTGATTTAGCCGTTTCGGCCAGCTCTTGATAGCCTAGGAACTGTAGATGCTTGGAGAAGAGGTTGAGTTTAGGAGTGCTGCGAGTGTTTTGGGCGAAAGTGAGTTTGGACAGAGTCGTAGCTGTCGCGAACAGGGCGCTCGTCTTAAGGAAGTCTCGGCGATTTGGGCTAGGCATAGAACGTGAAGATTGTGGGTTGGGCACCATTTGGCGATTGCTTGTGAGAAGAAATCCAAATCGTGTTAGGGGTTAGCGAACGATAGGGTTGCCAAGAGTAGCTTCTACGTGTGAACAATGTGAAAGAGGATGCACTTAAGACCTACCTTTTCAGTAAAAGAATATACCCATGAGTAGAGACGGAATGAATTATGCCCCTGAATTCAAGGGGAACGAGAAAGTTGTAGAAACTGGCGAATTCGTATTCGCCGCCGCGTTTTTTGATCATGGGCATATCTATGGCCAAATCGAAGGCCTCGCCAGTGTAGGCGGGACGTTAGGCTACATTTACGAACCGCAGGCGGAACGCTACGAGAGCGTGCTAAAAGCTCACCCAGAGGCTAAGGTGGTTAGCGATTTTAGGGAAATCTTGGACGCTCCGGAGGTGAAGCTCGTCACGGCAGCCGCCATTCCAAACCTACGTTGCGAAATTGGTATCCAAGTCATGGATGCAGGGAAGGACTATTTTACTGACAAGTGTCCTGTCACCAGCCTCGAGCAATTGGATCTCGCAAAGGCTAAGACCGATGAGACTGGAAAGCGCTACATGGTTTGCTACAGCGAGCGTCTCTCAAGCGAGTCGGGTTGGTACGCAGGCGAGCTGATAAAAGGGGGAGCGATCGGTCGTGTGCTGCAAGTGCTAAACCTTGCCCCTCATAATCTAGCGGCCCACACGCGCCCAGACTGGTTTTTCGATAAGCAGCGTTATGGCGGGATTCTCACCGACATTGGTTCCCACCAATGTGAGCAGTTTCTCGAATACACGGGCGCGACAGACGGCGTCGTCAACTTTGCCCGTGTAGACAATTTGGGAAATCCCAACCATCCTGGTCTGGAAGACTTCGGTGAAGCGAGCCTTACGCTAGACACAGGGGCCAGCGCTTATTGCCGTCTCGATTGGTTCAATCCGGCCGGTTCCAAAATTTGGGGCGACGGCCGCACTTTTGTTTTGGGTACGGACGGTTATCTGGAGATTCGCAAGTACCGCGATATTGTGAAGGGCGGCGGCGATCACATCTACCTAGTGGATCAGGAATCCGAAAAGATGATCGATTGCGCCGGCAAAGTTGGCTACCCGTTCTACGGGAAATTCGTGCTCGACTGCCTAAACCGTACGGAGCACGCGATGACTCAGGCCCATGCCTTTAAGGCTGCTGAGCTTTCCTTGAAAGCTCAGCAACTTGCTGATAAAGCACGCTCCTAGTAGGTCCAGACGCACTTCCCGCGTCCAATGCTTAGTCGATCGCCTTGCCGTCGGACTGCAATTTCCAGCTGTCTGTGCGGAAAGGGGTGACGGGAAGGCCGTTTCGGTCGTAGAGGTTGACTACCGGATTTTGGGCCCATCCGTAGCGAACGGCGGTGGGTGCTTCGATCTCTTTGGACCAAACCTCGACAGTATTCTTATCGACCATTTTGGCTTCGGCCCAGACGAAGTTCTGATCATCGCTCGCGATGCTGAAGCCTTTTATTTCGGTGGTGTCGAAGCTGTAGAGACCCTGGTCGCTCACGTGGTCGAAGGTGATACGGATTTTATTTCCGTCGAGTTCCATGCTTTTGTATCGAGGACTTTGATACGCAATATCGAATCCGTAGTCCTTGGCGAGCGGCCAACGCACTAGTCGATTGGCAACGGTCATCTTGTTTCGCGGGTGGATGTCGCGTCCTTCGCCGATATCGATGATGACTGCTTGTCCTGAGTTCGCGAGTAAATCCATGGAACTCGTCTGGGCGTCCCGTAGCTCCGCCCAGCCATTTTCGCCCGGTTCATTCGCTTCCGAACCGTAGTCGGCAAGCTGTACCCAATAAAAGGGGAAATCGCCTTGGCCCCATTTGTCGCGCCAGGTTTCGACGAGAAGAGGAAAGAGGTGTTTGTATTGGTCGGCTCGTCCGCCGTTGCTTTCGCCCTGATACCAGATGACCCCACGAATTCCGTACCCAGTGAATGGATGCACCATGCCGTTGTAGATATTGGCGGGGCGATGCTGTCCAGTGACTGGGTGCACCGTATTGTTCCAATTGAGTCCAGGTTGAGGGTATCCTGCCGCTTCCCACTCCTTGAACTCTAGCAGAAAGGCTTCATAGGCCTCCTCGTCAAAGTTCGCGAGTCGTTCCTCCCAATGTTCGAGCAGGGGAGCGTACCGCTCGTCCGCAGCCAAGGTGTCTAAGGGGATCCAACTCTCAGCCATGGAGCCACCCCAGGCGTTGTCGATCAGGCCGATGGGGACGTCGAGGGCGTCGTTTAGCGTCTTGCCGTAAAAGTAGCCGATGGCTGAAAAGTGCTGCGCGGTTTCTGGCGAGCACACTTGCCATACACCATCGATATCTTCCTGTGGAGTGTCGGCCCCGTTGCGTTCAACCGAGAGGAGTCGGATCTGAGGTTGGTTCGCAGCGGCGATTTCCACCTCGGCTCCGTAGGAACTTATAAGTGGCCATTCCATATTCGATTGGCCGGAGCAGAACCAAACTTCTCCGACGAGGACATCGTTGATTTCAATGAAATCGCTTCCCTTAATGCTCAAGGTGTGAGGGCCTCCTGCTGGTAGCGGGGGGAGCTTGGCTCTCCAGCTGCCATCTCTGTCAGCTCTGGTTGAAATGACATTCCCAGCCAGCGTTACTGTTATATCATCGTTGGGAGTTGAACTTCCCCAGATCGGGTTGGCTTGGTCGCGTTGCAGGACCATGTGATCGGTGAATACGTTGGGGACGCTAAGCTTAGCTCCGAGTGGATTAGCGATCGCGCAAGCGACTATTAGTGCGAGAGTTAGGGGTCTCATTACGGTTTTGGGATAAATCAGCTAGTTGCTGTGTGAGGAGTTTTATGGTTAAAAAAGGGGTCGTTTAAGGATATCGATGGAGGATTCTCCGGCCATGAAGGCCTGTATTTATCTTCGGGTCCGCAGGTTGTGTAAAAACAAAATGAAGTGGAATAGGATTCAAGGAAACCTTGAGTTTTAGTTTCGGTTTTCGAGACAGCAACCGTTAAGAAGGACTTACAGCACGCAAACCTAGAAGAAGTAAATCTTCTGGAGATGTGTCTAAACGGGCTAGCCCGTTGATCATAGAAACAATGAAAAGATTCAAATCTAGCATAACAAGCCTTCTAATTCTCGTGTGTGCGGCCTTGGCGGCAAACACGGTCTCTGCTTCAGACGCCAAATGGGACGTGCAACCTTCTGTGAAGAAGAGCGTGGCTCCTGCCAATCCAAACGGGATTGAAGGAATGGCTATGGCAATCGTCACCATTTCGGTCGACGGAAGCGTCGCGTCTGTTGCGATCGACAAGTCTACGGACGCGTCTCTGGAACAGCCTGTCCTAGAGGCTATCAAGCAATGGCGGTTCAATCCTGCCCAGCTCAATGGCAGCCCCATCGAGTGCAGCATCAAAGTTCCGTTCAAGTTCAAGGGCTAGATAGATCCGCAAGAACTCACATCCCGAAATTTGCGGCGTTCGTCTCGTACGAAGCCGCTTTTTTGTGTCTGTTTGGTTTTCGCTGCCCTGCTCAGTACCAATTGTCAGGGTCCGGTACCCAATCAGAGACTTCGAAGTTTTCGTTGAGTTGTTCGAGCTGTGCCATTTCCTCCTCTTTCAGTTCAAAGTCGAATATATCTGCATTATCCCGTATCCGTTTGGGGGTCGAAGATTTGGGTATGATTGGCACTCCGAGTTGGACACACCATCGCAGCATCACTTGAGCTTCGGTCTTCTGGTAGGTTTCGGCCAGGCTCCTAAGTAGAGGGTGGTCCAGCTTTTGTCCGCGGGCAAGGGGGCTGTAGGATTGCAAGACGACTCCTGCGGCGCGGCAAAAGGATTCTAGTTCGGAGCGGGAGTTAAAAACGTTGAACTCCACTTGGTTGACCGCTGGCCGGAACTCGCTGATTTCGAATAGCTCGCTCAACCGCCTTTCGGAGAAGTTGCTGACGCCGATAGCCTTGCATTTTCCGGACTGGAGGAGTGATTGCATCGATTCCCAGCAGGGTTGCAGCCGTGTCGAATCTGGGTGGGGCCAGTGCATCAAATAGAGGTCCACATAGTCGGTCTTCAGCTTTCGTAAGCTTCTCTCGAGCGCGTCTGGCGTTTCCTTCTCTCCCTGTTCGTCCAGCCAGAGTTTAGTGGTTAGATAAACTTCTGATCGGTTTAAGCCCGAGCGGAGCAGCGCATTTCCGACGAGTTCTTCGTTACCGTAAATCGATGCGGTGTCGATGTGGCGGTAGCCGCATGCCAGCGCGGACAGTAGGGCTGCCTCGCCTGACTCCTCCTCGTCTACTTTGTAGGCTCCAAATCCGAAGAGCGGGAGTTCGGTTCCATTATTGAGGCGGATTTTGGTTTCGCTGGAAATCATGCTTAGTTTTATCGGTGGGCCGGTTACTCAGCGACATTCAGCCTTAGGTTTGTACGTCGAACGTTCAAGCACAAGACTTCGCGCCCACTAAGAGGGTAGAAGTGTTATTTTGTGATGAATTGTTTTGCCCTAGAATTGATTCATAGGAAAATGCGTAGCTGATTGGAGAGCTTTTGATGCTCTCTCATTGTTGTCTAACTAGCGGTAGCTAGACTCGCCCGCCCGCCAATCTTCGGATTGGCGGGCTTTTTCGCTTAGATTCTTCGTTTCGTTCAACCTAAATGATAACCAATCTGCCCGCTCTGCGGACGTAAGCTATTTGCCACGGTGCTTTTGACAGTTTTTTAAAGATGTAGTTAATAATTATTACTGCCAATGGAGATAGTAGCGCTTTGGCTATGGGAGTGCGTACTATCTCACACTTTGCGGCCAATATTACCCTTCTGGCGTTTTTCGCATTCGCATCGGCTGGATTGCGAGCTCAAGAGCCGTGGCGGTCGATTTTGTATCCCGAAGATTGGAGACCTCCTGCTAGCGAGGATGGGCTCGATTTTGAGACGGACTCCTTCCTGCAAGATTTATCCTATGCAGGTTATCGCATGGGATCAGCCTCGCTAAGTGCGGATGGAGCGGCCGTTTTCGACGTGGTCGAGGCTTTTGGTGCGGACCCGACTGGCACGAAGGATTCCACGCTCGCGATTCAGGAAGCGATCGATGCAGCCAAAGAGAGTGGTGGCGGTGTCATTTTGCTTCCGGAAGGGAGCTATCGTCTATCCATTCCCGAAGGGCAAGATCAGTGCCTACTGATTGAATCTTCGAACATCGTTTTAAGGGGTGAAGGAGTCGGCCGTACTTACCTCTTCAATACATCAACCGAAATGCGGCATCGTCGTGTTATCCGCGTTCGTTCACCCGAATCGGCTGGCTGGACGGCTCAACGATCCGAACCTATTCCCCTAGCAAGGGATGAACTGGGACCAACCAGGGTTTTACAGCTCGCCACCATTGATGGGCTCGCTGTCGGAGACTGGATCGTAGTGCACAACCCAGCAACAGAAGCGTTCATACAAGATTTAAACATGGGTCCGGGGCTCGATGGTGTGGATTGGACGGATACCATCGACTCTCTTCGCGGGCTGCTCTATCTGCGTCAAGTAACCGCAGTTGAGGAGGCCGACAATTTGATCGAAATTGATATCCCCACACGTTGGTCTCTTAAGACTCGCGACGGTGCTGTTGTATACAAAACCGAATCTCATCTTTCTGATGTGGCTTTGGAAGCCTTCTCGATCGGAAACAAGCGGATCACTAAGACAGGGTGGGAAGAATCGGACTACTCTGTGCCGGGTACTGCAGCCTATGACGCCCATGATTCCTATCTAATTGAAATGAGAAGCGTGGTGGATGGGTGGATGCAAAATGTGAGTTCCTACAATCCAGGAAACGATAATGATGTCCATTCCCTCTCCAATGGGGTGTTGCTCGATTGGTGCAGAAACGTTACCTTATATCGGCTGCGTTTCCTTAATGCCCAGTACGGTGGTGGTGGCGGAAATGGATACATGATTCGATTGAACGCTGCTTCAGAGAGTTTGATAGCTGAATGTGAAGTCGGCCACAGTCGGCACGGCTTTGTGATGTGGCGAATGCAGAACTCGGGGAATGTGGTTACCCGTTGCTACGACCATGATAGCGGTATACAGTTGGCGGATACGGTTGTGCAATCGACTGCTGGCAGGGGGAGCGACCACCACGGCATTTTTAGCCATTCGAACCTCTTTGACGGCAATCGTCTTGAACGTTCGTATCTTGAGGCGGCGTATCGTGGCGATTCAGGGAGCAGCCCAGAGCACGGAATTAGCTCCAGCCAATGTGTGTATTGGAATATCGAGGGTGTTGCGTATCATGAGAGCGCTGACTATGTCGTGCATAGCCAGCAGTATGGCCAAGGGTATGTAATCGGTACGAGAGGGGAAGCCTCAGGAGTACGTCTCAGCGAAAAACGCCCGAACTCGGATATGCGCACGAATCCATTGGACTTTGTTGAAGGCGAGGGCTTGGGCGATACGCTCGTTCCTGCCTCCCTCTACCAGGATCAACTCTTGAAACGGACAAACGGAGCTACCGCTCGGCTGTGGTTCGAGAAAACGGAAAATTCGCTAAAGTTTGAATGGGAGGAATCCCCGAGTTTTCCATGGGCACTGGAGCATGCGGAAGACCTGGAGCAATGGGCGATTTTGCTCGAAGGCGCTGCGGGAGTTCATGAAGAACCGCTACCAGTTGGAGCACAGTTCTTTCGACTTTCGGTTCAGCGGTAGGCGATTGAATGTCCCATCTGGGACTGCTTTGGATATTTGACTAGGTCAATAGATGGCATAGCGTCTAATCTCTTTTTATAGAGTATAGTCGAGGAAGAGCCTCAAGTCGGTGGCTGATCTATGATGTCGGTTTTCTTCGTCGAAGACGCATCTACCGTATCCTGATTTTAGGCACAGGCTTAGCTTTTCGCTGATTTTCCGTTTAGCGACTAAATCGAGTTCACTCTCGGTCCTACGATCTAGATGGGACGCATGGAGTAGCACTGCAGCCATCGTCCAGCGGTTCTTTGCGTAAACTGCCTTGGCGTGAAAGGTTTGGGTGCCCGCTTCGAATTGATTGGTATACCAGAGCAAGGTCGCATCATTGACGTAGGTCGTTCGGAAGGGAACAAGTAGTGAATCCGAACGGGATACTCGGGTCCATCCTGTGTCTACGGTTAAGGCGTTTCACTTGTATCGGAGGTTAACCTCTAGGGAATTAGCGGAATGATTCGCTAGAGAACTGCTCCCGTTTTGATCGATTACGTGAAAGGAGGTAAACCATTGCCCATCACCTTTTCCGATTGGGAGGGCGTAAGTGAGCTTTGAGCCGGCGTTGTTATAGAGACCTTCGGCGTAGTAGTCGTATAGATCGACCGATAGCGATTTTTGTTCGAAGCGAGTGGATACAAATTGGACGCCGGATCGAGCCGAACTGTGTCCCAATCTTTCCCCTAATTTCTTGAAGGAGGTGTCGAGCGCTGATGAGCCATCTTCGCGAGAGGGCCAGGAGCTGTAGCGTTCGATGTGACCGATGTCGACGGAGATTTCGTCGCGGAGATTTGTTGAGACGAACGCACCTTCTAAGGATTGAGCTTGATGTCTGACCTTATAGGCGGGGAGGAAAGGGTAGCTCAGCTCCCTACGTCCTATCGTAAGCTCCGTGTTTCTCCGGTAGGCGCTTTGGAAACGATAGCTAAGAAATGCTTCGCTCAAGGACGTGGAATTGTCATTGGAAAGCCAATACGCAGCGTTCTCTTTTCCGTTTTCAAATAGGTTTTCGACGTGAATAGACTTAAGTCCAAAGCCTACTGTCTCTGTAAGTTCTGAATGCGCGGCTACGCTGACCGATGCGGATGCGGAGGATCCGCTGATACCATCGCCGTAGTTTCGGCCCATCACGAGCAGTGTCGTGGAGAGATCGTATTCCACTTTGGGTGGCCATGATTCTGCAGCTATTAGAGCGGATGCAAACGTGAGGGTCAGTAGGGAGCAGCTTCTTTTGAGCATGCCCGTGTAGAATTCTTTCATCGTAAAATAAAAGGGGCGATGGGCATTTCTTCAGTTGAATGGAGCGAAGGTGTTCATTCGAGAATCGCCTATGCACCGAGGTGACGTTGCGGAGCTAGCGCGGTCATTGAGTTCGCCGTTCGAAAACGATTCCGTCCGAGCATTGCCATCGAGCACAGATTGTAGCTTTTGCATGAACTCGTTCATTTGCTCAGCTTGGGCGAAGAGTTGCTCAGCTGCGGCTGCACTCTCTTCTGAGCTTGCTACGTTCTCTTGTGTCTTGCGGTCGATGTTCGACATCGAAACGCTGATTTCCTCAATGTTTCGCGCTTGATCGTTCGAGTCATGCGAAATTTCAACCATGCTGCGAGCTAGGCCCTGAGAGATATCTAGGTTCTCCTGCATGGAGTGGGCTATTTGTTCGTTTAGATTAGCTACGCGCTGGACTGATGCGTGCGAACGGTTGATGAGTTCTCCTGACGTTTTGCAGCTTCAGCGGCTTTGCCCGCTAGTGCTCTCACTTCGTCCGCGACGACTGCGAAACCGGATCCAGCTTCACCTGCCCGCGCTGCCTCTACGGCTGCGTTAAGTGCCAGAAGGTTCGTTTGGAAGGCAATCTCATCGATGGTTTTTACCACCTTAAGGGTTTCGGACGCGGAGTTCGAGGTGTCTTCAATTGCGAAGCGAGCTTCGTCGACCTGTGTATTGACAGACTGGAGACTGGTGATTGCCCGGTTGTTTAGTTCGGTCTGAGCGTGCTTCGCCTTATCGGCGTTGCTGTGAGTCTTTTGGGCGATTACTTCGATTGCTGCCGCGGTCTCTTCGACGGACGCAGCCTGTATGGACGAGCTGCTTGATAACAGTTGGCTTATTGATGATACTTGCTGGGATGCTGATCGAATATTTTCCCCCGCCTCACCGAGACCGTTTATTATCGAATGGATCGGCCTTATTAGTGTAGATGTAAACCATGATATGCAAATCCCAGCGACGAGGCAAATCGCCAAGGAAACAAAGAGCGTGCTGTAAGCGAAGGTCGAAAGGGACGCGTAGACATCGTTTTCGTAAGCTGTGACGCAAATAATCCATGGAGTGCTTTCGATCGAATGCATGGAACCTATCTTTGCTTCGCCCTCGAAGTCGTACCGGATGAAACCTTCTTTCTGGTCGCGATGTAGTAGAAGGTGAAGGCAACGGCTGCAATGGGTAGGGCGAATATCAGCAGAGCGATAAAAGCTTCGATCGTAACTGGCTTGCCCTGCACTACATGCTCCGTTGGGAACTTGTACTTCATCTTTTCTCGGCCGACGAGTAGCCCTTGCGCCTTTATCTTTGCTGGACCACGGCTGAGTTGGCGAGGGTAGTTTCGCTTTCTCTTAGGTACCTGATTCTGACGAATTCGAGAGTATCCTCGAACTGTAGCTTAGAGGGTTTGGTTTGGAAGGCTTCGAAACTCGTTAGAAAAGAGTCGATATCTGAAAGGAGCGCCTCTGTATGTTTCGGCGATTCCTTCCCGTAGTTTTCCCAGAATGAGGAATCGAAGGATAGGGTAACGCCATTCATGTATCCACCAGTGAATACAACAATCCCTTTGGCCTTTTCTTGAGGGGTCCGAATTTTCGCGCTGTCAGTTACTTCGAGTGTGAATTCTCTACCTTCTTCGGTAATCCCCGAAATCCAGAATCCTTCGAGGTACGCATCCTTGTGCTGCCCGTACTCCTTCACTCGAAGTCCTTTTTTCCCCTCGAAGGTTTGTTTCATTTGGTTGAATTCGCCGTAATATCCAAAGGAGAGGCCAAGATTCGGCCCCCAACCGTATGGCAGGAACGCGAGAGCTGAAACACCGAGGCATGCGACAATAAGCGGAAGTAGCGTTCTCATGCTTTTAATCTTACGCCATTTGTATCACGGCGCAAGAGGCGTTGCATCGCCGATCTTAAACGGTGCTGCCAGATTGGCATATTCAAGCAATATTGATCGGCTGACTCGTTCACCCAACTCGCTTTCAGCAATTGGGATTTGAGAAATCGATTTTTTCACCAGTTGATTTCTCCTTCATTTTCGTGACCTTGTAGACTTCGCCCTTCTTGTCGTAGGTGATCCATTCCTCAACTTGGTGACCATTCCAAAAATGTCCTGATCTTGATTTGGTCCCGTCTTTTCGGAACCACTCCCAATACCCAGTTGCTGCCCCATCTAGTAGCTGCCCGACTGCCCAAACGCTACCGTCTTTGTGTAACTGTTTATAGGGTGTCGCTTTCAATTCTTTATTTGCCGAGGCTGGGGTGAAAGATGGCGAGAGCCGAGCTTGCTCGAATCATCATTCAGTCGACATGCTGGGGTAAGCTGAACTTTTCTGTCCAGCCTTCTTTTGCCTCTTTGTTTTCTCGAAAGTGAATTCCAAAATCACGTTTTTCGGTACATCTGATTTCTTTGGAATGATCGTTAGAGGAATGCTTCCATCTTCCGACTGCTCTTGAAGCAAGTATTGGAGGTCCTTGATCTTAATACCCTCGATTTCGGAATTGCGAATTTTGATAATTTTATCGCCTTTCTGTATTCCAGCTTTTGCAGCGGGTGAGTCTTCGCCGACCTTAGTTACGACTAAGGTCTTTATTCCAGCCCAAGGCATCTTCTTTCGGAATTTAGCGATGAAAGCAAATCCTGCATCTTCCACAGACTGACCGTCTATCGTTATCGGGTCGAGCTCCGTGTAATATTCAGGATCTTCAACCTCGTCGTCTTGCGCACCTGAGAAAGGTATCGTAGATAGAACTACGAATAGAAGGGTGAGGAACGATTTACAGTAGTAGGAATTCATCTTCGATACGACTGCCTGAAATCCGCGCTGTTCCGAAGTGCTTCATTTGACCATCGCCGATTTTGAGATTCGCTCGTTTGGGGAGATCGGTAATCTGTGCCACTCGATACTCTTGGATTATATAGTGTTCCTTTTTGCGAGGTATATCAGAAAGGGTAGGTCATTGTTTCCCGTAAACGATGCAGCCAAAGCACCTGAGAAATTCTCTTATCTTACATCCGTGCATGGTTTGGATTCGTGTCGTTTCTATTGGAGCATGAGGAGAGACAGAAGTTGGTTCTCTGCAGGCTCGATACAGTCGAGAGTTTCGGAGAAAGATTGGTTTAGGGTAATGCTGGCGGCGATGGCCGTAGCGGTGTAAATATACTCGCTTTGCCATGCGGTGAGTTGCTTGCCAGGCCAGCTTGTTGCCGGATCGCAGGCATGAGGCAGCAGCAGCTCGAGAGCTTTTGTGAGGCTGCCGCCTTGTGGGTTTTGGTATTCGAAGAGGTTGACTTGATAGTCGAGTGCGATGGCCGAAATACGTGCGAAATGTTCAAGGTTTTCAGTACAGTAGGACCAAGAACGGGTTCGGGCGTATTCGAGGGGTTGCTCGCCGATTGCGGTAATTTGCTTGTCGATGCGCTGGGTTTTCACTCTTTCGATAATTTCTCGGGCAAGGGCAACCCGACCGAGATAGTCGGCGATCGCGAGTTGCTGGAGATCGTAGGCGGTGCCGTGATTGTTTTTGGCCGCCCGTTCGTCCAGTCCGTTGGGATGTGTGGAGAGCCATTCGAGGTATTCGGAAAACCAGGTCTTTACGGATAGGCGTTCGGCAGGAGGCCAGGTGAAGGAGAGTTCGAGAAGTTTCAGGGCATCGACGAGTTCGACGAAGACGAGAGTGTCGATAATTCCGGTACCACGGCCGTCAGTCACGCCAGGGATGGCTTGAGCGTGGTCGAGGTTTGGCAGCATACGGGTGGCGTCGTCGATGAACCAAACGCGAAGGATTGCTTCTGCATGCTGGGCGTATGATTGATTGCCGGTAGCGAGGTAGGCGATGGCGAGGGTCCAAGTGTCTTGCACCATGGCGTGGAGCTGAGGGCGATCAGAAACTAGGTCGCGCTCGGGATTGAATTGTCCGTCGCGGCGAATGTAAGGCAGGCCGTCTGGAGTGTCGGGATTGCTCCACCAGTATGGGCCGGTACTGTAGTAGGAACGCATGTCGCCGCTCGGGGGGAGGCGTTCATTGGAGGTCACAGTGTAGGTCTTTCCGGCGGCGAGAAGCTGGTCGGCTCTCGCTACGGTTTCCTGCAAGAGTGGACGAAACTCCTCGCCGATGCTGCGAACTAAGCGAGCAATTTGGCGAGGACTGAGGGCCCCGAGGTCAGGGAAGGCGGTTTGCCAGTCGGGGCCCACGTCCATACGGTGCAGAAACTCACTGTAGTCGGGTGGTGAATCGAGTGTGTTGTTATTATGAATACGATAGTCTTGAGGGAGGATAGTGCGGCCACGTTCGTTGTAACCGCCCTTTTCTTGAACGTGAGGATCTTGGCACTTGTAGAATTGATTGTCTTCGATGAGGGCGCGATCTGCGGCGAAGTAGCCGTTTAGCGGGGAGTCGGGAATGCCGGAATAGAGGACGATTACGCCGCCGGTGTAGCCTGTGAGGCCTGCGAAGGTATTTTGGCGTACGGTATGTCCCGTGCCGATGATTCGCACTCCGCCGGTATCCGCTTTTCCGTTACCGATGAAGGTATTGTTTTCTACTAGATTGTCGTTTCCGTGGCGTAGAGTCAGAGTGCCAGCTGATTCGTAGAAAAGGTTTCCCCGAATAACGTTTCCTCCGGTTTTGCTGGAGATAATTTCGGTCTCGCCGTCGCATCGTTCGAAGAGATTGTTTTCGACGAGGCAGGATCCTAGACTCATGGAGTCTTGGCTCTGACCTATTTGGATACACTCGAATCCGTTGCCGTCACCCTTAGGGCGGTCCATGAAGTGATTGTGATCGATGCGGTGCTTGGCCCCGGGTATGAGGATTCGGACTTGGATAGTGACGCCTTCGTGAGACTGGGAACGGAACAGGTTGTGGTCGACGCGATTGTCGGTCCCGTAAAGGCGGACCCACGAGTAGCGGCGATTAGGGTCGGCTGGATTGCAGGAGTCGAAAACGCAATGACGCAGTCGACTGTGGTACGCGTAGTTGCCACCGGTAGTGCGGAAGGAAACGATGGCTTCAGAGTTTTCCGGAGGCTCCACCTGGTCGAAGACGAGGTGGGAGAGGACGATGTGTTTGCCCGCTATGCCTATATGGGAGCGTTTTGTTATGAGCGTGCTTCCGTTGGTGGCTCCGGAGATGATGATTGGGGCTTCAGCCCTTCCGTTAAGGGTGAGGTTAAGCTGGAGGTTGGCCCATTTGCCGGAAGCGAGTTGCACGGTGTCGCCGGGCCTAGCGGATTCGAGGTGGGTAGTAAGTTCCTCTTTGTTGCGAGCGAGGTAGGTTTCGGCGGATAGGGGTAGGAGTATTAAAGAGCGCAAGGCGAGTAGTGTGAGTAGGATCTTCATGGGTGGTCGAAGGTGCGGCGGATAAAAGCATAGGGTGAATCGAAGGGGAAATAGGAAGCTCAGGAGGAAGAGGAAGAATTTGGGGAACATGGTTCGCAGTCTATTAGGACGTGGATTGTCTCATTGTTGGGGTCGGAGCGGAGATCGAATGCTTCGGGAGCAGTCGAGCAAATAGGTGACGGTAGCTCCATATTTACGGGCGAGGTCGAGGTTTCTCTGGTTGATGTCGGTGACAACCAGCCGCTTGGGTGAGAAGAGCGAGACAACTTGAGTCAGAATATGTCCGCTGACACCTTGCCCAATTATGAGAACTGTAGTGGAGTAATTGATACGTGAGAGCTCGGCGGCGCGAATGATGCCTGGAAGGGTTTCGCATAAGAGCCCCAGGTGCCGCTCCATTTGATTTCGATGCGAATTTCTTCAGGGCCCGGCTCGGGGATTGAGGCGTAGGCGAGCTCGATCCTATTGGCCTCGCGCAAGATTGCGATTCGCTGGGTGTTGGCGTCCTGGTAGTCAAGGATTCCATGGGAGGTTGGATCATCGTGCGTGCCATCAATTTATCATAAACGGTTACTCTTGTTTAGGAAATGGCGCAAATGATCTTAAAACTTGGCAAAAACGAAGATTCAGGTGATTTTTTGATGGATGGGAACACGACTAGAAATTGGTCTGTTGTATCACCGAAGGGATTGCTTTGAGAAAGGGCGACATTTTCGCTGGCACGAACATCCATTTTGGCAGATCGAGTTTTGTCGGTCGGGAGCGGTCGAGGTGCGGGTAGACGATCGAACAACAATTTTGCGGGCGGGGGACTGTTACCTGATTCCTCCTCGGCAGCGTCACTCCTTCGCGTATCTGGAGGAGAGGAACGCCTACCTTTCGATCAAGTACGAACTTCGCGAAGGGAATTTGGAGCCGCGGGTGGGGCGTATCCGAAGCGACGATACGACCATGCGTTTTCTAAATCTTCTGGAAGGTCTCGTTCCAAATGGGGAGCATGCCCCAGGACGCAAGTCGGCGGGTCTCGCTCGCGTGTTGGAAGGGTTACTGCTGCACTTGAGTGAAGCAGATACGGAGCCGCCCGCACCGAAAGCGCAGGCCTTCGGAGAGCTGGTCTCACGGGTATTGCGTATCATCGACGACGGGAAGGGGCGACTAAGGCAAGTGGGCGAGCTTGCGGAGGAAATAGGTGTGACTCAGGGGCACTTACGGGCGCGGTTTAAGAAGGAGACTGGTGCTTCCCTCAAGGAGAAGGTTGACGCGGTTTGCATGGAGCGAGCTCGGTTGTTGCTGGCCTACTCGGATAGAAGCGTGTCCGAGCTAGCTGCTGAGTTGGGCTTTCCCGATTTGTTCGCGTTTTCGCGTTTTTTCAAGGCGAGGCAAGGGATGTCACCGCGAGCGTTCCGGAAGGGGTATAAAAGCTAAAACGAGAGCGTGCGAAGCGGTCGTTCAAGGGGATTTTCCCAAGATGGACCTGAAGATCCGATTGGACATAGCAGAATGATTTGCCACCGCCGTATTTTTGACAGGTGATTGTTATCGGGTTCCGGCTCTCGCAACGATGGACTGGTTCACCTGGTTACCAACTTCTGCTACCTCCCCGGATAGCCTTCACTAAGGCTGCTATTTCGACCTTTTTGTTTCCTAAATGAAAAACCTCTTTCTGCTCTTGCTGCACGTTTCTCTCGTTTCTGGTACCTGTTTGTTCGCTGGAACACCTCCGCCTTCGGACCTCCGTTGCGAGTTGTTGAAAGGTATGGAACTGTCGAGGATCGTCGATCCGACACCCCGTTTCGCTTGGGTGGTCCCCGTATCCGAAAAAGGAGGTGTCCAAACGTCTTACCACATCCAAGTCTCGAGAGCGGCAGGAGGTTTAGAGGATGAAGCGTCTCGAGTTTGGGATTCTGGTCAAGTCGGGTCGTCCGCGTCATTGGGAATCGAATACGATGGCCAGCCATTGGAAGCAGATGAAACTTACGAATGGCGAGTGCGGGTGGGACTTGAGGGAGGAAGTCTAGGTCATTGGTCAGCCGCTCAGCGTTTCACGATGGCTTCTGAAATGGCCGATGCTCCCTCCAAACATCCGACGAAAACGACGCCAGTTGCCCCGCATTCGGTTGTCGAGTTGGAGCCCGGGCGCTACTTGCTGGATTTCGAAAAGGTCGCTTTTGGCTTCTTGGAGCTCGAGTTGGTAGCGTCGGCAGCAGGTCAGTTGACAATACATTTCGGCGAACGCGGTAGCTCTGAAGGCGTCTTGAGAGAGCTGCCCGACAGCTCGAGCGTTCGCTATTACGAAGTATCTGCTGACGTGGTGGAAGGAAAAGGAGTCTATAGAGTGCATCCACCTCGAAACCTCCGCAATACCAAGCCAGTCGCCATCGCCATACCTGGACGTTTCGGGACGATTGCTCCCTTTCGCTATATCGAAATCGAGACTAACGGAATCGAGCTCAGCAATTTGGAAGCAAAGCAGATAACCCTGCATTATCCATGGGATGAATACGCATCCTTCTTTCGCTCATCGAACGAGGATCTCGATGCCCTCTGGGAACTTTGCAAGTATAGTATGAAGGCAACCAGCTTCGCCGGTGTTTATGTGGATGGAGATCGCGAGCGCATCCCATACGAAGCAGATTCGTATATAAACATGCTCTCTCACTATGCGGTGGATAGCGAGTATTCGATTGGGCGGTACACACATGAATACCTGATGGACTTCGAAACCTGGCCGACGGAGTGGAAGCAACACTCTGTTATGATGGCAGGCATGGATTTTATGTATACGGGCGATATCTCCTCGATCCGCCGCGTCTACGATCGGCTCAAAAAGGAGAAGACCTTAGAGGAGCGAGCGAGGGAAGATGGCTTGCTCGTTGGCTACCCGTACGAGGACCACGGAAAGCGGCCGGGGCGGTCTGCAGATATTGTGGATTGGCCACCGGTGGAGCGCGATGGCTATGTATTTAAAGAAGTGAATACGGTTGTGAATGCTTTCCATTACCTTAACCTTTTGCAGATGGCCGAAATGGCCAAAGCTCTGGGAAAAGAGGACGATGCCAGCGACTACGAGGCACGAGCTATCGGATTCTATGACACTTTTAATGACTTGCTCTTCGACGAAGAGAAGGGGCTTTATCTCGATGGGGAAGGGACCGAGCACTCAGCCTTTCATGCGAACCTTTTTCCCTTAGCTTTTGGTCTCGTTCCCGAGGAACATTCCGAAAGCGTATCCGACTATATCGTATCAAAGGATCTGGCTTGTAGCGTGTATGCGGCCCAGTACTTGCTCGAAGCTCTTTACCAAGGAGGCCGAGAAGATGCGGCCCTCCGGCTCATGACGATGAAGGGCGTTCGTAGCTGGCAAAACATGTTGGCGGTTGGTTCGACGATAACCTTGGAGGCTTGGGACGACTCCTTTAAGCCGAACCAAGACTGGAACCACGCTTGGGGGGCAGCGCCTGGCAACGCGATCGCCCGTTTCCTCTTGGGGGTGCGCCCTATCACGCCGGGTTTTGAGCGAATGTTGATTGCTCCGCGGCCGGGATCATTAGAGCTCGCTGAAGGCCGCGTGCCAACAATACGAGGCCCTGTCGATGTATCGATTAAGCAAGTACTGGGAGCGTCGATGACTGTGAAGCTCGTTATCCCGGGCAACACGGAGCCGACTGTATCGCTTAAGATTCCCAACGGGAGCAAGCTTGAGTCGCTAAAGGTCAACGGAGAGGCGAGTCCTTACGTTGAACAATCTGGTGTCCTGTTTTTGGAAGGTGTCGCGAGTGGCGAGTACTTGGTCGAGCTAACTTTCAAATAACTTTTTTGACTGTACGCGTAAACTTTGGTCGTTTTGCGGCTGATTATGCCTCTTGCTTCGGTTTGATTTGCTTGTTCATTGATCCGTCTACAGGTACCTGAATAGCTCACCCCAAAACCCTGCACCCCAAATCCCTTGTTCTGCCTATGACCACTGCCGATCCCTCAAAAGTAGTTGCCGCTTCGAGTAACGACTCAGCAACCAGCGAATACGAACGTCAACCCGTGCCTAAGAAGTCGCACAAAGGTGCGGGTAAGTTCTGGGGAATGTATGCAGGCGAGCATGCGGCCGGCACCGAGTTCATGATTGGGCCGCTTTTCCTTCTCAACGGCGTGACGTTGCAAAATGTTTTCATCGGCCTGCTCTTGGGAAATATGCTAGCGGTTCTTAGCTGGCGCTTCGTTTGCGCACCGATTGCTACCAAGGCTCGGCTTACGCTCTATTTTCATCTAGAGAAGATTGCGGGAGGAGGATTGGTCAAGGTGTACAATTTGGCGAATGGGGTTCTCTTCTGTTTCTTAGCTGGAGCGATGGTGACTGTCTCCGCGACGGCGGTGGGAATCCCGTTTAACATGGAAATGCCGACCATCGATGCGGTGTATCCAAATAGTGTTATGTTCGTATTGGTGGCCCTGGGAGTAGGGGCTCTAATCGCGGTGGTAGCGACTCTTGGATACGACATGGTGGCGAAGTTCGCGAATATCGCAGCACCTTGGATGGTGCTCGTATTTGTCGCTTGCGGATTAGTCGCGTTCAAGCAGGTCGATGTTTCTAGCTGGGATGAATTGAACGTGTTGTGGACGAGCTCGATCGCTTTTGCCCAAGAAGGAAAAGCTGAATCCTCCATGGGGTTCTGGAGCGTTGTCTTCTTCAGCTGGTTGTGTAATGCCGCCATGCACATGGGAATGGCGGACTTGTCAGTGTTTCGCTTCGCGAAGAAAAGCAGCTACGGTTGGGCGACTTCGGCCGGAATGTACGTTGGCCACTACGTGGCTTGGATCGCTGCAGCTTTCATGTTGGCGGCTCAAATCAAGCTCACTCAGGATGCGAGTCCCGTTCCTGGCCCGATGGCGGATAGCGTAGTGGGTCTTGCAGGCATTGTTTGTGTAATCGTGGCTGGATGGACGACGGCGAATCCTACGATCTATCGCGCAGGTTTGGCGTTCCAGGCGATGGTGCCCTCGATATCTAGAAGGGCAGGAACACTGGCGGCAGGGGCGTTAGCGACGGTGGCGGGAGTTTTCCCCGCTTTCGCTTTTATGCTCCTCGATTTCGTGGGTCTCTATGGGATGATCTTGGCTCCCATCGGAGCGATCATCTTCTTCAACTGGTATTTCCGGACCAGGGGAGATGCGGTTGATTTGCACGGACTGGCATATAAAGGCTCGTTTAACTTGGCCGTGCTTTTGGCATGGGTGTTGCCTATCGGAATTGCTCTTTACTTCATCCAAGTAAAGGGCGTGTCACCTTGGTTTTTGACCATGCCCTGTTGGCTGGCATGTGGGGGTCTCTACTTGCTCTTCAGCATGAAATCGAGAAGAGCCTAAACCCGTCGACTGAAACGAAAACGAATATCAATATGAACACAGTATTCAAAACCTTGGGACGTATCGGTCTATTGCTCACAATCCTTCCCTCTATACTCTACTTCATCGATAAGATGGAGCTTGAGGATGTGAAGCTCTACATGACGATCGGCATGGTCGCATGGTTCGTGGGTTCGATCCTTGCGAGTCGCTTGGTGCCAGCGGATAGCGAGTAGACGAGACGTTCCGTATTGTGCGGTCTCAAGTTTAACTGTCTTGGCCGTGGTAGGGGGCGAGGTACTCGACCGTCGCCCCAAGGGCGCTAATAGGAGTCGGCTTGGCGGTAGGCCTTTATGACGGCTTGTTCGCCTTCCTCCCCCTTTATCGAGTTACCGTGCTCCATGCCGACGACGAAATCCTTGCCTTCGGTTTGGCTGCGATCGTGAATATACTCGAAGACGTTGCGGTAATTGATTTCTCCGGTGCCGGGCTCTTTACGTCCCGGATTGTCACCTGCTTGGAAGTAGCCGATCTCGCTCCAGCAGGATTTGATGTTCGGGATCAGATTTCCTTCCGCGATTTGTTGGTGGTAGATGTCGAAGAGGATCTTGCAGGCAGGGCTGTCGACGGCGCGGCAGATGGCGTAGGCCTGATCGGAGCGCTCCAGGAAGACGCCTCCATGGTCGGCGTGCCAGTTTAGCGGTTCCAGTACCATGGCTAGGTCGTGTGGCTCTAGGATCTCGGCGCAGCGGCGCAACATATCAATCGCGTTCGCAGTTTGGTAGCCCTCGGACAAGCGCGGCCCTCCGTATTTGTTCCATTTATCTTGGTCAGTGTGTTGCTGGTCGACGGATCCCGGAACTACGGTGAAGTGGGTTGCGTTAACTCGCTTCGCGACTTCGACCGCGTTACGAATATTGGATAGGATTTCCTGTGTTGAGTCGGAGTCGGGTCGGGTAAAGGTGGGTTTGTCGAAACTGGCGTAGGCGACGAATACGCCCATTTTCATGCCGAGGGAGTCTAGGGTTTGGCCAATCTTGGCTTGTAGCTCAACCGGCCTCCCGCTGATGCCATTGTCTTCCCAAGCGGTGAAGCCTTGGTCGGCGGCGAACTTGATTTGGTCTATAATGTCGTCGCCCGCAGAAGCCTTGAACATGCCGGGGTGAGGGGCGTAACGAAGTTTGAACTTCGGCATCTGGTGGTGGTTTGCGTAAAGGCGAGGTGAGAATATGGGGCCGGAAGCGATGGCTGCTCCTGCGAGCAGTCCGTTACGGAGGAAGTCTCTACGTTTCATAAGGGGGATATTGAGGGATACGCTTGTTTACGTTAGATTAGCTAAGCTATTGATTGGTGTTCTGACGCTGTATCACGTTTTTGCCGAGCGCAATTTAAAGTAGAAATGTTATGGCCTTCTCCGGAGGCGTGATTTCGGTTTCATACCAGCATCACCGAACAATATAGATCGATACCGCCATTCTTCGGCTTTTCCCATAACGCTGAGATAGGGAGCTCGTGGATACAGTTTGCGAAACGACTGTTTCGATTTTGAAGACGAAACTGATGGGGTTGCACCCCGAGGGCTTTAACAAATCCCTGATTTTAGGGACGCTAGCTACGAGCTTGCCACCCCGGTCTGTTGCCCTCGTATTGCGGGCATGTCTCAGACCTCTGCAAACCTCCTAATCAAGCCACTCAACGACGCAGCGAGAGAGCGTTACCAAAACCACGGCCACTTCCACGATGGGGATGCAGGCTTGGATTTGTATACGATCGAGGACCTGCGGGTAGAACCAGGTGAAACGAAGTTCATCGAATTCCGCATTTCCTGCCAACCGGCTAACGGGAAGGCGTACTTCCTTATTCCGCGTTCTTCGATCTCCAAGACGCCGTTGCGCATGGCGAATTCCATCGGTCTGATCGACGGTGGCTATCGCGGGCAGATCATGGCGGCGGTGGACAATATCAAAAACGAGCCGTTTGTCGTAGAAGCAGGGACTCGCTTGTTTCAGCTGATCTTCCCCGATTGCTCGCCTATCTCCTACTCGCTTTCAGATGAGTTAAGCGAAACTACGCGCGGCAGCGGTGGTTTCGGCAGTACGGGAAAATAGGATAATCCTGAGGGCAGGCTGGTAAATTTTAATGAAAAGCCTGACGATCTGCCTGAGGCGATAGACTCGCGGAAGTCTTTGTGCAGGTTTCTCTGTGCACAGCTCAAGTCAAACACACAGGTCCCTAGCAGTTAGATGAGTTTTTGCTTCACCGAAAACTTGCATGCTCCCTTTGCATATTCTCCGATCGTATGCGAAAAGCATCCTGAGCGGGGGCTTTTGAGTGGCTTGAATTCTAATAAAGAGTATCGGATCACTGAATACAAATACTCGTCTAAGGATAACCTTGCGTTGGATATGCATTACCGGTATCCGATGGTAGGTTCCGTTTGTTTGCAGAGGCAAATCTAGTTATGATGCTCTTAACGAAAATGCGATGTGTCTTCTACCCCTTTGCCTTACTCGCAACCTTAACCGTGCTGCTTTCTTCCTGCTCTCCTGAGCCTAGAGAAGAGATCAACATCGGTTTCATTGGACCCTTGTCTGGCAACGCTGTTGATTTAGGATTGGCCCCGTCCAAGGCTATTGCTTTGGCGATCCAAGAATACAACGAAACCCGCGCCGATGACGATCCGATTGTGACATTCGCTTTCGAGGATGACGGTTGGGATGGAGCGAATGCAGTGACGCTATACGACAAGCTGAGACGGGAACATGGTATCGATATTCTGCTCATCAGTCATACTGATGGCACGATCGCTCTGCAAGAAAAGGTGAAAGCGGATGGCGTCTTGCTTGTCAACTCGTTGAACAATGACCAGCTGCTTTCGACGATGAACGAGAACACCTTTGTGATCGGCAAGAAGACGGAGGAGACTGCTCAAGTTGTAGCTTCTCGAGTGGTCGAATTGGGAAAGAAACGTGTGCGTGGGTTTTACGTTACGAATTCGTTTATGACGATCTCTTCAGATGCCTTCTCCGAGTTGCTGCAGCGACGAGGGGTTGAGGTCGAGATACTCCCGGTTGATATTTCGAAGGTGGATTTCATGGAGTCGCTGGAGGAGTTCAAAGAGGATGGCTGCGATGCGCTAGCGTTTTTTGGATACAAGAACCTCGGCTATGCCATGAAGCAAGCGCGAGAGCTCGGAATGGAAGTTCCGTTCTTTGCTTCCACGACGACGTTGGGAGAAGGATACTACGAAAATTCGGAAGGAGCTCTTAAAGGAACCGAATTTTCTTTTTTTACCCCAAACGATGGAAACTACATACTCGCTCGGCAATTCCTCGATCGCTATCGATTGAACTATGGTGAGGAGCCATTTTCGGTTTGGCCGCCTATGCAAGCCTACGATGCGACAAGCATGATTCTCAGCATCTTACAAAATGGAGAACAAAGAAAGGGTGAGACTTTGGTATCTTGGTTGAAACGTTCGCTTCACGAAATTAACTATTTTCAAAGGAGTTTGCGGAAATATCGCTGTGATGAAAGATGGCACATCGCGAGGCATCTATTTCTCTCTTTACACGGTCAAGGGAGCGGGGGTTATCCAGAAGGTAAAGCGGTAGTTGCCTATGAAAATTCGCTCCAAGCTTTATCTCGTCTACAGCCTAATGCTTTGCATTGTTGTATCCATCGTTTGGTACAACCGAGCCGTTGCGTCCGAAGCGAAGGAGAATTTCGCCACTTACGAGAATGAAATCAAGCCGGTTGTCGACTTGTTGCGGCAAATGAAACAGGCGAACAGTGAGCTGCGGCTTTTGCTGGCCAAGCGGATCAACAACTACGTTCGTTTCAGCTTCAGTGAAAGCTCGCGCCTGAAAGGGCTCGTCGAGGTGGAGATCCCTTTTATCAATTCGTCGCTGAGTGAGGCGGAATTCTCTATCGCACGTTCCGAGAGCGTAACGAGTCGCGAGCTGAGACTCGAAACCTTGATGGTGCAACAATTGGACCTAGCAGTGGAAATATTGGATACCGTGCCTCTTTTAGAGGAAGAGGGCGCAAAGCAGGAAGTTGAGTCGCGCATCTCCGTTCTAAATCGAGAGTTGGAGGAAGTGAGCTCCCTCATCGAACTCAGCGTGACGGGGTTGCTTTACGACTTTGAAAAGCAGAGCGAGTCCTACCGGCAAACCGTCTCGGAAGACTTGGCTGAAATGAGCCAGACTGCACTCTACTTAGGGGTCGTGGGGTCTTTAATTGGCTTCTTGCTTGTGGCTCGTGTAATTCGAAGTATCGCCCATCAGATTGGGGCACTAGAAGACGGGATGCGCTCGATTAAAAAGGGTGACTTAGACTCACAAATCGAAGTCACGGGGAAAAACGAACTTTCGGAGCTTGCCGAGTTTTTCAATGGAACGGCTACCTCTTTGCGAGGGGCGCAAGCAAGCTTAGTGGCGGCTCGGGATGCAGCAGAAGTGGCGAACGATTCAAAGTCGGAATTTTTGGCCAACATGAGCCACGAGATTAGGACGCCCATGAGTGGGGTTATCGGTTTAGCGGAGTTGCTCTTGGATACAAAGCTTGAAGAAGAGCAGCTTCGACATGTCAGAAGCATAAAAAGCAGCAGCGAGTCGCTCCTCACAATTCTCAATGACATTCTAGATCTCTCGAAAATCGAAGCCGGAAAGTTGGAAATCGAGAAGATCGATTTCGATTTGCGAACAATCTTGGACGAGGTTGCAGGATCCTTCGCCTTGAGAGCTTCCGAAAAAGGACTGGGGACCGTTTACCGAACGGACGTGGATGTGCCAGTCCTATTGCATGGCGATCCCGGTCGTTTACGGCAATTGTTGGTGAACTTGGTTGGCAACGCTATCAAGTTCACGGATGAGGGAGAAGTGTTCACTTCAGTTTCCCTCGGAGAACCCTCTGGGTTGCTGGTCAAGCTACGCTTTTCGGTTAAAGACACTGGCATCGGCATTCCTGCAGATCGGAGAGATAAACTCTTTAGTAAATTCTCGCAGCTCGACGCCTCTCATTCGCGAAAGTATGGCGGTACCGGCTTGGGCTTAGCCATTTCGCAGCAACTGGCGGAGCTGTTGGGTGGAGAGACTGGGGTGGTCAGTCCTATCGCTTCTTCTACTGTATCCAAGATCGGAGGACCAGGATCGGAATTCTGGTTTACCGCTTGTTTTGGCTTACAAGTCCAGCAACCGGAAAGTGTCTCGAAAGAGATAACTCCGGGCCCTCCCGAGAGGCTTCCGTCGCAGGCTGGCAGCCCTGCTGCAGAGCGGCTGCCGAGCGAATTGAACAACGTTGCGTACGGCTTTTCTTCTTTTGGTGCGAAGGTTTTGGTGGCGGAGGATACGCTTACGAATCAGATCGTCGTTAGAGGAATATTGAAGAAGTTCGGGATCTCTTGCGATATTGCGAACAACGGCGAAGAGGCTGTTGAGATGCTCAAGAAGACGAACTACGACCTTGTATTGATGGACATGCAAATGCCCATCCTAGATGGGATGGAGGCGACGCGGCTTATACGTGAAAAGAGCACGGGAACGCTTCGTCCGAATGTGCCAATTGTCGCAGTCACAGCCAACGTGATGGAGTCTGATCGCTTAAAGTGCATAGAAGCGGGAATGGACGGCCATATCACGAAGCCGATTTCGAAGGATAACCTCGTCGCTATCCTCGAACAGTGGATTGTGCCCTCCAGAAAGTAGCCCGCGTTCGTCGGCTCGGAAGCGAAATTTGACCGCTTTGCAGTCTTGTTGTTTTGCGAGGATTTCCAATAGTTCGGACTCATATGTTGAGAGCTTTCCCCTTGTTTTTCCTGTGCTTTGGCCTCTCGGGGCTTATGCCCGCTTACGCCGCCTCGGAGAAGTCACCGAGCCCATTCGCTGAATTAGTGGAGTTGGAGGATGGGGATACTTTCATCTTTCTTGGAGATAGCATCACTCATCAATGTCTCTATTCGCAGTATGTTGAGACCTATTTCTACACACGCTATCCTCATAAGCGTATCCACTTTCGCAATGCGGGCGTGAGTGGAGATCAGGTGGGTGACGCTTTGCTGCGATTTGAAGAAGAAGTGGCAGTTTTCGAGGCGGACTATGTATCCGTGCTCTTGGGCATGAACGATGGACGTTACCGATACTTCGACCACGAAATCTTTTCGCGGTACGAAATTGGGATGGGGCAACTGTTAGATCAGTTGGGAAATATATCAGAAGTGATCCCCATGGGTCCGACCTATTTTGATACGCGCTCTGTTCGCCTGTACGAAAATGCCGCGCATTGGGTAAATACGCGTGATGAGATGCGGGATTATTATCCCCCTGTGTTGGCTTTCTACTCTGAATGGGTAGCCGAGCGGGCCCAGCTAGGCGGCTTCAATTTCGTGGACATGGCGACCCCGATGCGTCGCTTGACCTTTGCCCAACGACGGAAGGATCCGTCCTTCACGCTTGCTAAAGACGCGGTGCATCCGGAAGCAAAGGGGCATGTCGTGATGGCGACAGCTATGTTACAGGATGCCTTTAAGATCGAGCCGGTATCAGAAATAATGATTTCTCTGAACAGAAAGGGACGTATCGAAAAATCGGATGCGAACGGCTTAATCGAAAACCTCGTTTCCAAAAAGGGACACGTTAGTTTCGACTTTACAGCGACAGCCTTGCCATGGGTATTGCCTTACTCTGCTCACGAGGGATTCGAGTTAGTGAACGCTGCTGAACGTTTCAGCCGGGAAAGCCTGCAGGTAAGTGGCCTAAAGGAAGGCGAATACGAGCTGAACATAGATCTTGTTCCGATCGGCCGTTATTCCGACGTCCAGTTGGCGATGGGGATCGAGCTACATGCTTTGGCTCACGCTCCTCAGTACAAACAGGCTATGGCGGTCGCGACCCTAAATAAGGATCGCAACGAGCAGGCGATAAAACCGATGCGTGATCTTTGGCTCAGTCGTAAGGTTAAGCTGCGGTCGGAGGAAAGTTGGCTAGAGGAAAGCCAGGCCCATCCAGACTATACTCCCCGCAAGGCAAGCTACGATGCGGAAATGGATTCGTTTTATTCGACGCTCAAGGAACTTGAAGCTTTAGCCATGGAATTCGAAGACAAGATCTACGCTGCGAACGAAGTGCCACCGCGTAGCTATTCGCTCACTTTGGTCGACTAGTGATCCCCCGAACGGCCGCGCAGGAAAAGTAACCTCGCGTCGTAGCGATATGCTGCGTTCGAGTAACGACCCGCAAAAAAGCCCGCTGCTCTGAGCGGGCTTCTTTTATTTCGATGGTACCCAGGACAGGGGTCGAACCTGCACATCTCACGATACTAGAGCCTAAATCTAGCGCGTCTACCAATTCCGCCACCTGGGCATACACCGGAAAAGTTGGAGAAGAAGACGCACAATTGGAGCGAAATCAACCCTAATTTGGAGGAAATCCGCTGTAGAGGGCCGTCTCGGAGGAGGAGTCCACAAATTGTGTTGATCGCGTTTCGCCCTTCTCTCAGAACCGAGCATCCCAGACTTGATCATCCTGCCTTCCGTGGTCTGGCTGTGGCCCCACAATTTCCGATCCTGTTTTCTCCTATGCGTCCGTTTTTGTTGCTTGTCGCGTGCCTCATGAGCACGAGTTCCTTCGCTGCAGATCCTTTTCGGGGACGTCTCCCTGAAGATTTGATTCCTCAAATGAAAGACATCATCTCTGGGGCGATGGAAGGGGCGGAGCTAATGCTTCTGCGCGAGTATTCCGAAGCCGAATCAGAAGGTCGCAGGATTGCGGCTCGTGCGGCAGTGATGCCGTCCTTTCGCTCCAATTTCGCATTTCGGCAAGAAAAGGCTATCGACGATATTGACGGGACGGGATACGAGGATCGGGTTGTCTACAACGTTACCTTGAGCCAGCCTCTCTACCATTGGGGAACCAGGCGTTCCGAGAAAGAGCTCGGAGAGTTGCAGTTCGAGATGGAGAAGCTGAACACGCAGATTGTGGCTGCTAGTGTTCTTGCTCAGGTGAGGCACGATTTCATGGGACTCATAGTAGCCAAGCAACGTTCGATCCGAGCTCAGCTAGACCTTAAACAGGCAGTATCCCAACGGAATTTCCAGCAATCTCAAATTGAGGCAGGTGCAGCGAGTTCGGGGTCAATTACTCGTTTCGATTTGGATGTAGAACGAAAGGAACTTCTGTCGCTACGAGCTGAATCGGATTATGAACTTCGCCTCGGAGAGCTCGCCAATTACGTGGGTATGTCTCCCAAGCAACTCTCGGGACTGGCAGTTGGAGTCGTTCCGGAGGTAGATATTTTGGATCAGCAGGAGATTGAATCGCTCGTGGCTTACTACGACCAAGCGATCGAAGAGGACGAGAGGATCCAGCAAAGTGAGATCGATATCGAAGTGAACAAGCGTCATCTCGACATCGCTAGGAAAGCCTTACTGCCGAAGGTCGACGCGCAATTGGGCTTGAGTTCTAATGCTCTTGATGTCGATGGGACACGGCGAGAGCAGGAGTATTCCTATTTCGGCTTGAGCGTGGGTTGGACCGTTTTCGATGGCTTCCGCAAGAAAGGTAAGACGATGGAAGCTTTAAGCCGGTTGAGTCGAGCAGAGAGAGCTAAGCGGTTGGGCGAGGAACGCTTGCTTCTCAGTTTCGATCGCTTGTTGCGTCGCCTTAGCATCGAGGGTCGAGCGTTGGCGATCGAGGAGCGCGTTCTGAAGAGCGCGAGGCAGGAACTGGACCAGGTGAAGCTCGATGTGGAGGAGCAACGTTCGCCCGTATCCGCAGAGGAGAAAGCCCAGAGCGACTACGACAACACATTGATTAGAACCCAAGACTCGCGCATTTCGTATCTTGATACTCTATCCCAGGTCGCTAATGAGTTGGGCCTGGATTGAGGTTTGAATCTTTAAGAAACCTCGAGCCGCACCCGTGAGATGAAGCTAGGTTTTCTACTAAAAATTATTGCTGTGGTCGCTGTTTTAGCAGCGGGTGCAGTGTATTTCGTGAGTTCAATGAAGCCGGTCGCGACGATCGCGAAGACCAAGCGCCATGTCGCGGTACGTTCGGTCCCTGGAACTTTACAAGTAGTGGCTGAGCGCGAGATGGATATCCGCGGCGACCTGCAGGGGCGAGTACTTGATTCGAATCTCGAACTAGGAGCCACCGTGAAAGAGGGTGATATACTGATGTCGCTCGATCTGGGTGACATCGATATCGCAATCGAGAAGCTCGGGATCGAAATGGAAGCTGCAAACTTGATTTTGGAGCAGGGCTCGAGTCGCCAGTTTAGCCTCATAACCCAGCAGGAGCGATTGGAGGACGTGAAGCGTCGCTTCGAGGCGGGAGAAGCCAGCAAGTCGGAGGTGGAAGCTCGAGAGCGCGACATCACCAGCACGGAGCAGGCAATAGAGGCCGAACTGAATTCCAAGGAAGTGCGAATCGCCCAGCTGAAAAACGAGTTGAAGCTGCTGGAGCGCCAGCGAGAAAAGATGACCATCCGTGCTCCGATGGACGGAGTGATCACGGAGGTGCTTGCCTACCGTGGTGACCTGATCTCCGGCGGCCAGGAAGTGGCTCGAATGATTTCGATAGACCGCATCGTGAAGGTAAAGGTCAGCGAGGAGAATTTTTCCGGTATCGAATTGGGGCAAATCGCCCGAGTGAAGTTTTTAGGTTACGGTGATTCGACCTTCGATGCTACAGTTTCTAAAACCCTGCCGGTGGCAGATCCTGTGACGCAGCGCTATACGGTTCACTTGGATGTCGATATCCCGACCGAGAAACTTTTTCCCGGATTGACAGGCGAGGCGACCATAACGCTCGACGAGCGTGATCGCGCTTTGATTATTCCGGGCACTGCGATCATCGGCGATCGTGTTTTCGTGGTCGAAGACGGTCTCGTTTCGATGAGAGAAATCGAAAAGGGGTATGGGAGCATGACCAACGTGGAAATTTTGTCCGGCCTAGACGAAGGAGATCAGGTCATCGTGGAGGACCTCGATCTGTTCAAGATTGGCGATCAGGTACGAACCACAGAAATGGTTTTCTAGAGCGGAGTGCGACGAGAGTCGTTTGGATGATCGATCGCCCTTTAGAGGCGCTAAGCCTCTTTTTTCAATAAGCGCCTTCGGCGCAAAGTGCGGCTATGGCGTTGCGGACGGAGGGAAGGTCTTCTCGGTAGGTCACGCCGAGCCAGCGGGAATCGCAAGGTAGCGCGAGGGTGCGCGATCCTCCTGCTTTGATCAATTGGTCCACTGCAGCGGGCAGGTAAAACTCAGACTTCGCCTCGGTTCCGCGTCCCTCCAGGAAGGTCGTGAAGAGCGGCTCGAGCTGGGCTGCCCAGCCGAGAGGGAAGCCCCAGCAATTGAGGGAAACAAGGGTGTCAGGCGAGAGAGTAAGTTCTTCGCCGGCTTCGTTGACCGCAGTAATGGTTTCGTCGGCACGGTAGCCGATCTCGGAGTGCTCCTCGATTGAAAGTAAGGTATGGTCGTCCGCGATTTCGCAGATGCCGCGCGATACAGTACCGTGCTTGGAAAGGGTATTGGAAAGGCGGTAGCCGACTAGGCCATAAGTTTGCTGCTCGGATTGAAGGGAGGAATCACCGAGGAATTTGGCGAGGGTTTGAAAGGCTTCGGCGCCGTAGAAGTCGTCAGCGTTGATGACGGCGAAAGGCGCGTCCAGGTGCTGGCGAGCTGCGTAAACAGCGTGTCCTGTGCCCCAAGGCTTTTGTCGCTGCTCGATATTTGGGACTGATACGGGGGTGTCGGTTATCTCTTGGAAGGCGTAAGCGAGTTCGATGGTGCCTGAATACTTATCTTCGGTAAGGCGTCGGAACTCTTCCTCCATTTCGTGTCGAATCACGAAAACGATTTTGCCGAAACCTGCTCGAGAGGCATCTAAGACGGAGTAGTCGAGGATCCATTCTCCTTGTGGGCCGACGGGCGCCATTTGCTTGAGGCCGCCGAATCGGCTGCCCATTCCGGCTGCAAGTACGAGCAAGATTGGTTGCATGGGGAGGATTTGTGTTTCGAGCACGGACGCTGGCAACAGAAAAGGGACGACTCGACGAGTCGTCCCGAGGAGAGGGGCAAGTGTTTTGAACTTAGCTTTGTTCGTTAAAGACGAATGGGATTAGCACGGAAGAAGGGACCTTTTCGCCGGCGCGGATGGCGGGTTTGAAAGACCATTGCTTAGCGGCTTCGATGGATGGGCCGACGAGCTCCTCGTGGGTGCTGTTGGCGCAGGAGGCGTTGATCACGCGGCCTCTCTCATCCAAGCTGACCCGGATCTTAACGTAACCTCGCACGAGTGCGAGCGCTTCGGGGATTTTCGGAGACTGGGTATGCTTCGCCACCGGTACGGAATCAACCGGTACGTCTGCAACGAGGAGGCCGCCGTTGAACGTGAAAGGTTGGGTTACGGTTGATGGTACTGCCTTACCATTTTTCATAGCGGGCTTAAATTTCCATTGCAACGCGGCTTCACGAGCTACTTCGGTGAGCTTGGAATGGCTCGACTCTAGCACATCGACTTTGGCGACGTATCCACTGGCGTCGATGGTCAGCTTTAGTTTGGCTTCCCCTTTGGCATCGCGAAGAAAACGCGGCAATTCTGGCATTGTTTGACGAATCGCATACGGAGCGCTCTCCACATTTTTTGCACGTCTGGCGGCGGCTACGACCTTGCTGTTTCCGGATCCCTTGAAGTGGAACGGTATGATTATCTTGGAAGCGACGGCCTCGCCAGCTTCAGTAGCTGGCTTGAATTTCCAGCTTTTCAAGGCCTTGGAAGCGATATCCTCCAATTCGCTGTGGGTGGAGTAGTTGACAGTAACCGCAGCAACTTCTCCGGAAGCGTCGAGGTCTGCCTGTAGGATGACTTCGCCAGTGATATGCTTTAGATCTTCAGTGAGCTGTGGCTTTGCTTTGACCTTGGCGATGGGAAGGCTGTCTTCGGGAGACTTTTTGGACTTTAGGACGATCGAACCTCGGTTGAAGTTGAAAGGTTGCACGACTCGCGAGGGAGTGGCGACACCGTCCTCAATTGCAGGGTGGAAGGTCCATCTGTGGATCGCAGACAGTGTAACTTCATTAAGGTCGGAATTCGTAGAATCGTAGATTTGTGCGTCGATTACGTATCCGAATTCGTTGATATCGACGAGTATGTTGACTTCGCCGGTAGCGTCGCTGAGGGCATCTGTTAGATGCGAAGCGACGGTCTTTTTAGGAGTAGGCACGGATGTCGCAGCGCTGGCGGCGATCGAAATAACGAACGCTGCAAGGATGCAAAAAGTACCCAGTAGTGTTGAGTTTTGAGAGCGTTTCATGTGATCGAATTATACAGGTTGAATCGACCGAATGACTCACAAACTTGATGCCCGCGATTACCCAAGGCTCGAGTGGTGACTCTCTAAGTAGCGTTAGGTAGCGCTTGCAACCAAGGGGAGTTTGATACCTTCATCTTGCGAAGAGGCGCGGTCCGCAAAGACCGCGCCTCGTTGCTCTAAGAGTTTTGAAAGAGGCTCTAGCCTCTAGGAGCGCTCGTTGAAAACGAAGGGAACGACCACTGTGGACGGTACTTTCTCGCCGTCGCGAATTGCAGGCTTGAAGCTCCAAGACTTCGCAGCTTCTACAGTCGGAGCGACCAGCTCGTCGTGTGAACTTTTGGTACAGGCTGCGTGGACGACGTTGCCTCGTGCATCTAGATTGAGGCGCACTTTAACATACCCCTGAACCTGAGCCAAGGCTTCGGGAAGCTTCGGAGCCTTAGATCTCTTGACCTCCGGCATGGTATCTACCGGAAGATCTGCAGTTAGCAGACCACCGTTGAAGCTGAAAGGTTGGACTACCGTGGATGCCACTGCTGCGCCGTCTTTAAATGCGGGCTTGAACTTCCACTGAAGAGCTGCGTCGCGAGCTGCGGACGTAAGCGCTTCGTTGCTGGATTCGACGATATCTACGGCAGCTACGTAACCGTACTCGTCTACTGTCAGCTTAAGCTTTGCGACTCCGCGCTGTTCCCTGAGCTCGCGGGTCAATTCGGGAGTTGGCTGGCGAAGAGCGACGGGCGCAGCATCGACCTTTGCGTTCTTTGCCACGATCTCATGCACGGCTTCGCGACCGGTGCCTTTGAAAGAAAATGGAATGATGACTTTCGAAGCGGAATTTTCACCGTCCTTTATTGCGGGCTTGAATTTCCATTGGGCGAGGGCGGCTCCGGCCACAGCTTCCAGTTCGGAGTGTGTTGAGCTCTTCACGCTAACAGCTTCTACCCGTCCCTCTGAGTCGAGACTTGCCTGGAGCACGACTTCGCCCGTGATGTTTTTTAGATCTGGGCTGAGCACAGGAGCTACTCGAGACTTGGCGATAGGGTTCCTGTCGGATGCAGTCTTTTTGGTTTCCATAACGATCGAGCCGTCATTGAAGTAAAAAGGCTGAATCGCTTTCGATGGTACAGCCACGCCGTTCGCGACTGCGGGTTCGAATGTCCATTGATAGATGGCAGCTAGAGCGGCTTGGTTGAGCGCCGCGTTGGTGGAATCCTCGATCAAGGCGTCGGTCACAAATCCGTATTCGTTAATATCCACGAGAATTCTTACTTCTCCTGCGTCTTGACTGATTGCCTCATTGAGGTGGGGGGCGACAGTCTTCTTGGGAGTAGGTACGGAATTGGCCCCAGCAGCAAACGGTAGTACGAGCGCTGCGCAGAGGGAGATGATGCCTAGATTCGGTGAGTGTTTTTTAGTCTTCATGTGACGTTGTTGTCACCATGTTACGGTCCGGACTCTAAGAACCTTAAAGCTTACTATCCTCTAGCGACGCCAAGGATGGAGCTCACAACCTGCCGGGAGAAGCTGACTTGAGTCTAGGGAGGTTTCCTGTGGGGCCCCTTAACTCGAAACCCACGAAATTACCTGCCAAAGTGAGACGCGGCGAGTTGGTCCAGAGGTAAACTCCTCCAGAAGGGACCAGAGGTCCGTCTGACTGTGCCTCAATCTTGACTGACTAAGAGTCTCGCAACGACCTGAAGCGATTCGAGAAACTGCGATGGATATTGGAGCTCGCTAGGCGCCGACTCTAAAAGGCTGGATGTCGCAGGTGCCTGGGCTTCGCCTAACTTGAGTTGGTTTTCCAGGTGAAGCGCGACTGGACTCTCTAAAATTCCGTCGAGATATATAGCAGAGGACATATCTTGGATGCCTATCTTACGTGCTAGCGCATTGTCTTCCAGATACCGCGAGTCCCCTTGCCAAGCGGAGTAGATTGCTTTCGCTGTATCCAAAGATTCATTATTACTCTCTTTCAGGCTTAGAGCGGCCGCAGCCAACTGGGCATAGGCGTGAGAGGACGCCTTTTGAATCCGGTCGTCTGAATTGTAGAGTGTTCCGCTGACTGCGTCAAAATTAGCTTGGATTGTCCTCTGCAAATGAGAGTTCGCTAATTTAGTGAGATCGGTATCTCCGAGGGCCTCAGCTGCCGCAGTCAATCCTCTGGCGAGAAGGGCGTTGGTCGCGGTGTATCCATTTTTGTCGGACAGGGGGAACGCTTTCTTCGAGCGTAGTTTACGGAGAGCCTTGCGTTCCTTGTCGAGTTCATGGCTTAAGGCTTGTTCCGAATGCGCAAAGGGGACGTTCAATCCTTTGTAGATGCCGAGGATGTCGGTGTCTTCGTCGAGATTCCCCTCTGTTGAGAGTCCCCACGCCTCTCTTGCCTTAGAATCTAGCTTCGCCACTTGGGTTCCTTCGATGAGATAATAGGAACCTTCTGTCATGTCAGGCGTTTCACCCTCTGCAAAGCTGTCGAGGTACTGGATCGCGAGTCCATTTTCTTTGAGCAGTTTTTGCTCGATAAACGCAACCGTTAGTTCGATCAGGAATTTGTATTCGGATTTTTGGTCTATTTCGTAGAGCTCTGAAAGAGCGAGCAGCATGTAGGCCTGGTCGCTGGTAGACTTTTGAAAGAGGGGGAGTTTCCAATTGGGGTCATTGGATCCGATGAAGAAGCCGCCGTCGATACTGTCGAATCCTGCCCCGTTTACCACCTGCCCGATGAACTTGTGCAACTCGGCCGCTAGCTCCTTAGATTCTGAATCAGGTAGAGTGCGGGCGTATCGGGCACTGTTGTAGAGAGCGAGTGCGGAGAGGGTAGGGGCTTCTTGATCGACGAACGACTCGGCAGAGTACGTTTCTGGGATTGCCGCGAGCTGGCTTAGACTAATCGACGACTGAGTGAGTGACTCTTCCAGTCTGTTTTTAGCTGAGGCGACGAAGTCGGCTCGATTGTTCAACCACTGTTCGGATACGTTCCGGGCAACGCTCAGAAAACCTTGTCCGCCCCAATCGTCGGTAGGCGGAAAATAGCCGCCGCCGTTGAGGGGCGCTAGGTGAGTATCGGTCCAGATGCAGGTGGGTAGCTCGTTTGCCGAAAAGTGCTCGTTAGCCATTTGGCCGAGCAGGGAAGCGAGTTCAGGTTCCTCGTTGATGTCAACCAGTACAGGGATCGCGGTTTCGTTGAGAGTGCTTGCAATGGTGGTGTTCTGGAAAGTCTCGCCAAGCATAGAGCGAGCGAGGCTGTTGCCGTAGTGCCCTACGAAAAAAAAGAGCGGTTTGTCGGTGTCGGCGGCTTTTCGGAGGGTCTCTTCATTCCAGTGGAGCCACTCGACAGCGTCCGTCTCGTGCGCGGTCCAGAAGGAGGATTTTGCGAGCAGTTCGGCGCTCAGGAAGGTTGCGAGGAAAAGTAGCGGCAATCTGGGGTAGATGGACATAGCGCGAAACTTAGCGGAGCCGTCGGCGGTCGCAAGCTCTCTGTCTGCTGCAACATTAGATTGAGCTAAAAGGGCAGTCTTGGAGAATCCCCCGCATGCAAAGCTTGATGTTGGCTGTTTCGGCTTCGATAGTCTGAGCGTTTCAGAAAATTAGGGCTTATGGAATCGAAATACCTAGGGAAAATAGTTCGAGAACCGGTGACGGAGCTGGACAGCTTCGAGGCGCCGAAAGGGGTGTCTCTGGTGACTATGACATCGGACGAGTTGACCAGCTCGTGTCCAATAACGGGTCAGCCTGATCTCTACACAGTATCGATCGAGTACGTGCCTGACGCGCTTTGTATCGAGAGTAAGAGCCTCAAGCTCTTCCTCTGGGGTTTCAACGACAAGGCGATGTTTGCGGAAAAGATCGCGGCGGAAATCTGCGATCGGGTGGTTGCGGACATCTCTCCCAAACGCTGCAAAGTTCTGACCGTGCAAAAACCGAGAGGCGGCATCACTATCGAGTCCGTTGCAGAGTTTCCTAGGACTGACGCGTAGTTACGGCTAAATCATGAGTTTTTTAGACAAGCTGGAGAAGCGTTTTGGTTCCTGGGCCATTCGGGGTCTGACTAATTACATCGTAGTAGGGCAGGCCCTAACTTTTCTGATGGTAGCGATTTCGCCTCCGGAGACGGCTGCCCGGATGTTGGAGCTGATGGAATATCGCCTCGTGAATTTCTTGGGAGGTTATTTTTGGAATCCTGTCAGTTTCATTCTCATTCCGAAGACCTTCAGTCTCATCTGGATCGCGTTTTCGCTGATGATCCTGCATATGATGGGCAGTGCCCTTGAGGAACATTGGGGAGCGTTTCGCTATAACCTGTATGTGTTGTTGGGGATTGTGTGCGTCGTAGCCTCGGGCGTCGTATTCCCATATCACTCGTTTTCGAGCTATTTCCTTCTTACCTCTATTTTCTTGGCGTTTGCTTACCTTCATCCGGAGATCGAGCTGAATCTGTTTTTTGTTCTGCCGGTGAAAATGAAGTGGCTCGGCTGGTTCACTTTTGCCATGGCTCTATTCTTCGTACTTCGAGAGGGTCCCGCGACGAAGCTGGAGTTTGTCGCTTCGCTCATTAATTTCCCAATCTTCTTTGGAGCGGAGATCATCCGTGGGGTTCGATCGAAAAAACGTGTGCGAACGATGAAGTCCGAAAAGCGCAGGCTCGAAGTTGAACCTTTTCACACTTGCTCGGTTTGCGGAGCGACGGATGTTTCCCACCCAGATCGCGATTTCCGCTACAGGAAAGACGGTGCCGTCTGCTCCGAGTGCGTTCCCCTCCGGGAGGAAGATTGACTGGAGTCGCTCGATTTTAAGCAGTCGAAAGGCTCTAGTAGATTACCTGAGACAGTATGGCTGGAAATATCCACTATTGACTAAGGTTAAGGAGCGGGCTTAGTAAAAAGTCCGTAAAGTAATCATCCAACTCTGGTCGAAGCGTTGCGAAGCAGAGAATCTGCTGCGTGAGAGACCGAGCCCCTTGGGCAGCTGTTATGGCTTAAGGGGAGTAATCCGGAATCTAATCCAACTGTGAAATCCAACCATTTGTCCGAAACTGACCCAGAAGCTCGCGAGAGATCTATTCCTAGTGTCGAACAGCTCGATCGATTGACGAAACGCGAAAAGCAAGTGCTTTTCTGGATCGTCGAAGGCAAGACTAATGGAGACATCGGTCGCATCCTTGGGATAAGCCACCGCACCGTGGAAAAACACTGCGAAAGCATTTTCCGTAAGCTCGGAATAGAGAACCGCTACGCAGCGATTGTCTGTGCTCTTACAAACAATTGGCAGCTCAAGCCTGAGTAGTCGCTAGCGGCATCAAAGAACTTTCCAGACGAAAGCCGCCTCCCCATTGAAAGGAAGGCGGCTTTGTCGTGAATTCAAATATTGCTCTGGATTTGCTAGTTGAGCAGCCGTTCGAAACGTGACTTCGAAGCGATCGGGAGTGCTGGTTGACTCCAGTCCACCGGATCGGGCTCGATGCCGATGGCTTCTGTCATGATGCGAAGTGTCTCGCGAAGTTGAATGTCGAACTCGGGAAGTTCCTCCTCTTCTTCTTCTTCCGCAGAATTCTCTGGATCCGCAGCGGCGACCTCCGGATCGCTTTCTTCGCTGGCCTCTGGGACTGCTGTCACCTCGGGTTCTTCGGCTTTCGATGCCTCTTCCTCCAGTTCTCGCTGGGCTTCTTCGCGAACTACACTGTCGAGTTTTATCTCTGTGTATTCGTAGTTGTTTTCGGCGAGCTGTCGCTGCTCCTCCTTAATTGCGTCGAGGAATACCTCGTCCTGCTCCATCATGATTTTGCGCTTTTCAAGGTTGAGCGAAATTTGTTTCCGTTCTTCGCGCTCGGCAAACCAGTCGAGTCGTTTCTGTAGGAAGTTGAATTCCTCGAGTGATTTGGCTCTCTCTTCGCTGTTCATGGTGAGCGTTTCCAATAGACTGTTCTTGAGGGTCATTTCCACGAATCGAGCGACTGGCTTGATGTAGTCCCAGGATAGAGATTGCGGAAGATCTGCTTCGCCAACAGCGGTTACCTCCTCCATGGAGTGAAGTTGGATGTCGGGTACGACTCCTTTTCTTTGAGTAGAGAAGCCATTGGGTAAATAGAACTTGCGAATGGTGAGCTTAGCGGCTCCAGCACGGTCGTTGGCGAGCTCCTTTCTCAGTACGTATTGGTCGAGCGAGAAGACTTGCTGCACAGTGCCTTTACCGTGGGTAGATGAGTTTCCGATGGTGATGGAGCGACCGTAGTTTTGCAGGGCCCCCGCTAGGATCTCAGAAGCGGAGGCGCTATAGCGAGAGGTGAGCACGGCTAGCGGGCCACTGTAAGCTACCTTAGGATCGCGGTCCATGTGGGAGACGACGTAGCCGCTCTTCTCGCGAACCTGTACGACGGGCCCGCGTCGGATGAAGAGACCTGTCATTTTGATGGCCTCGTCAAGGAGTCCGCCGCCATTGCGACGAAGGTCGAGCACGATACCCTGTACGCCCTCTGCCTTCATCTTGAGAACGAGCTCTTCGACATCGGCGGTGACGCTTGTGGTGTAGCGTTGTCCATTTTCGATGTATTCGTCCCCACCGTAGAAAGTAGGTATATCGATGACGCCGATCGGGTTAGAGTTTCCATTGGCGTCCGGAACTTCAAAAATCTTGCCGGTAGTGCGGCTGGAATTGATATGAACTTCATCGCGAACGATAACCACATCCTCGCGCACGGAATCGTCGGTAGCGTCGGCCGGGATGATTGTTAGAGTAACCTTCGATCCTTTTTCGCCGCGGATTTGATCAACAATTTTGCGAAGCCCCATGCCGATGATGTCGACCGGTTCCTCATTCTCTTGGGCGACGGCGACGATGCGGTCGTTCGGCTTGAGTTTTTTGCTGCGAATTGCAGGGGCGCCAGGGACAAGTTCGCGAATTACGCAATAGCCATCCTCTTCGCTTAGCATCGCACCTATACCTATTAGCTTCAGACGCATGCTGATGTTGAAGTCTTCCAGCGTATCTGAGGATAGGAAGCTGGAGTGTGGATCGAACATCTTTGTGAGGCTCGTTAGGAAAATTTCTTGGACGTCTTTCGAGCTATTCTCATAGATGCTGCGGAGTACACGCTTGTAGCGCTTGGTGATGCGTTCCTTGGCTTCCTCCTGAGTCTTATCGTTTAGGATCTCCTGCAGCAACTCGTACTTGATGCGGAGGCGCCAAAGTTCGTCTGCCTCCTCTTCGCTGCTGGGCCAAGGACTCTCGCTGCGGTCGTAGATGAAGTATTCGTCCTCGTCGAATGACCATTCCTTCTCGAGTTGAGCGAGCACCCAATCGACGCGGGTGATCACACGGTCTCGATAGAGGGTGTAAACCTCGAAGGCGGCTTCCAGTTCTCCTTGGTAGCGCAACTTGAAGCCGAGTGAGTCGCCGTACTTTTCAGTGAAACTTTTCTCGTGCTCGGAAAGGTAGAACAGTTTGTTGTAGTCGAGTGCCTCCATGAAGTGGGTGATAAGCTCGGCAAAGGTCTCGTTTGAAATCTCGGCGCTCTCGAAGTGCATGGTTTCGAGCATTTCGACGATGAGCCGAGCCTCGTTTTGCATGAGAGCTGTACTCTCCAATTTAGGCAGTTCACCCTTGGTCACGTCGTCAACGGCAGTGACGCAGTAACTGATGGGTACGATGGCGAGGCCGAGCAAAGCTGCTGCGGCAGTTAAGCGCTTGATCATAGGGTTCTGGTTCGAGTTCTGTCTGTCGACTGCGTGGGTTCTGGATTCCTTATTTCGGTCGACGGGGGTTGGTAATTGTTTTGTTTTACTACGGATTACGGCAGTTTTTGCCAGCGCGGAATGGAAATTCCCCGCTTATCGTTTCCTTAGCAGATCTCGCGCTTCGTCCAAAACTTCCTTCTCTTTCGAAGAAAGTGAGGCGAAACCCTTGCTGTTAATTTTGTCGAGAATGCGATCGACCTCTTCTTTCAGGTCGCGTGTATCCCTGGACACGTTGACTCGGTAGGTGTAGCCGGACGTGCTCTTCTCGGTTTTAGGACGTTTCTTGAAGAAGCGTGCGAAAGATAAGGAGACGGTGCCGGAATTGTCGTAAGGATTCGGTTGGTAGACGTACTTGTGGAAGAGGAACGCGAAGAGCATTCCCCCCAGGTGGGCGGAATGGGCTACGGCGTTGGGACCCTTCGCAAAAAGCTCTTGGAAAAAGAGACCTAATATTCCGATCCCCACGTAAAAGTATGCCAGGTAGCGAGGCTTGACTGGAATAACGAAGAAGAGAAGCACTTCGCGGTCTGGATTGAGGCAGGCGAAAAAGATGAGAAGGGCAGAGGCGGCAGCGGAGGCCCCGATAACCGAACCAGCTCCGGAAACGAAACTGGCTGCGAACCACGCTAATCCTCCTACTAAGACAGCTCCGAAGTAGAGTTGGAGAAAGCGTTTCTGACCGAGAGCGGTCATGGCTGCTCTACCGAAAAAGTAGATCACGACCATATTGAAAATGAGATGCAACGGCAACAGGCTCCCTGTGCTGTGCAGAAAGGAGTAGGTGATCGGCGTCCAGACCATGCCGCTCTGCAACGAATCGTGGTGGAAGGCGAAGAATCGAGCTACGATTCCCGGTCCGCCCGAAAGGTCGAAGATGTTTTGCAGAACGAAAACGACTACATTCGCTCCGATGATCCAAGTTAGCGTTTTTTTCGCTGTATCATCGGAACTGGGTGTCATGTATGATCGGTCGTACATCTAGTTGCTGCTTTTGGGCCTAAGGTCGCTGCTTTTGCGTTAATTACAAGGGGCGACGTTTTGAATAAATCGCTCCATTCCTGCCGCTCTGTAGGAAAATGTGGGACGGGTACGACTTAATCCTGATTTCGCTGGGCAAACAGACCTCGAAAAGGTCCCTAAGTTCAGTTGTTAAATCGGAAAACCGCAACATCGCCGTCTTTAAAAAGATATTCCTTACCTTCGAGGCGATATTTACCCGCGTCGCGTGCCGCGGAAACGCTGCCTAGCGAGCTGAGGTCGTCGTAAGCAACCACTTCTGCTTTGATGAAACCTTTTTCGAAATCGGTATGGATGACTCCGGCACATTGGGGAGCGGTCATACCCTCCTCGAAAGTCCAAGCCCGCACTTCCTTTTCGCCGGCGGTGAAGTAGGTCTTGAGGCCGAGCAGCGCGTACGACTCGCGAATTAGTAGCGAAACGCCCGAATCGTCCACTCCGAGGTCGGCGAGGAATTCCTTAGCGTCCTCGTCCGAAAGGTCGATTAGCTCGGATTCGATTTGAGCGGAAATGACCACGCACCCGGCATCGTGGGCGGACTTTGCGTATTCGCGCACCTTGGTTACAAAAGGATTCGCGTCTGCTTCGGCGAGGTCGTCCTCCATGACGTTGGCCGCATAGATTACAGATTTTGATGAGAGGAGGTGGAGTCCCTTGAGAATTTCGAGCTCCTCCTTGGACATTTCCAGAGTGTTGGCTGGCTTTCCGTCGTTGAAGTGGGGGAGTAGGCGATCGATCAGTTCCACGGTGGCAGCCGCTTCCTTGTCGCCTGAGCGGACTTTCTTAACGAGTTTCTCTTTTTGGCGCTCGACGGATTCCAAGTCGCAGAGGATGAGCTCTGTATTAATAATCTCAATATCGCGAATGGGGTCGACCGAGCCCATGCTGTGCACGATGTCGTCGTTCTCAAAGCAGCGTACGACTTGCACGATAGCGTCGGTTTCTCGGATGTTGGCGAGAAACTTGTTGCCAAGGCCTTCCCCTTTGCTGGCACCTTCCACGAGACCAGCGATGTCGACGAATTCGATGGCGGCAGGGATGACAACATTGGTCCCAGCGATCTTCTGCAGCACCTGCAAACGGGCGTCCGGCACGTTGACCACGCCCACGTTGGGGTCGATGGTGCAAAAGGGGTAGTTAGCAGACTCCGCCTTGCGCGTACGAGTGAGCGCATTGAAGAGAGTTGACTTGCCAACGTTAGGAAGACCGACGATACCAGCTTTCAGCATAAGGGCGGAAAGATCATTGGATTGGATGTTGCTTGACAAGATTCATTTTTGATTAATCTTCGCCACCTTTTCCAATTTTCTAGGAGACGCAAAGATGGCACTTAAGATCAAACTTCAACGCGCAGGCGCAACACACGAACCAGTCTACCGAGTAGTGGTAGCGGAAGCACGCGGACGCCGCGATGGACGCTTCGTTGAAAAGCTCGGTACTTACCTGCCGAAGCAAAAAGACGCAGCTAAGCAGCTCGAGCTCAACGTAGAGCGTGCGGAGTATTGGATGTCCGTGGGCGCCCAGCCGACCGATACTTCAAATTCGCTCATCAAGCGTGCTCGCAAAGAGCAGGCAGCGACTGCTGAAGCGTAAGGCAGAGGGCAGGTCCCTTTAGTCACACTTTCCGAACCCGGCTTTCTCTGAAAACGCCGGGTTTGTTTATTTCTGAGGGTAGTTTGCTTCCTGAGATAGGAGGCAGAGCCCGGCCGCTACATTATTATATAGAAGCGACGTATTCGCTCACTGATAACCTTTCCCATGAAGATCGATGTTTTAACCCTGTTTCCCCAGATGCTGGATGGTTTCCTTTCCGAGAGCATGATGGGTCGCGGGGTGAAGCGTGGGGTTCTCGACGTCGAGGTGCACAACCTTCGCGATTGGTCGAAGGGCAAGCACAATCAAGTCGATGATCGCCCTTTCGGAGGTGGTGCTGGCATGGTCCTGATGCCAGAGCCGCTTTTTGACGCGATCGAGGAAATCCAGACTCCCCGAACCCACCGCATTTACTTGGCGCCGGACGGGGACCCGCTCACGCCAGAGCTTGCTCGCGACTTAGCCAAGAAGGAGAGACTGCTTTTGGTGAGCGGGCACTACGAAGGAATCGATGATCGCGTGCGTGAAAATTTGATAGACCAAGAGGTTAGCATCGGGGACTACGTGTTGACGAATGGGACTCTTGCCGCAGCGGTTTTGATCGACTGTTTGAGCCGCTTTTTGCCCGGATTTTTAGGGGAAGAAAAGTCATTGACTAACGAAAGCTTCCAAGACAACTTGCTCGACTTTCCACAATTCACGCGCCCAGCGGTGTTTCGAAACATGCCAATTCCAGAGGTTCTGCTCTCGGGAAACCATGCAGAAATCGAGAAATGGCGGCAGCGTGAGAGAGAAGAAAGAACGCGCAATCGCAGACCAGATTTATTAGAGGATTCACCATGAACGCAGCAGTAAACGAAGTAACAAAAGAGCACCTAAAAGCAGATGTCACTCCCTTCAAGGTAGGCGATGGCGTCAAGGTCCACACCCGCGTAGTCGAAGGTGGTAAGGAGCGTATCCAGATTTTCGCTGGTATCGTAATCGCTCTCAAAGGATCCGGCATCAACCGCACCTTTACGGTTCGTCGCATCTCTTACGGTGAAGGCGTTGAAAAGGTGTTCCCCGTTCACAGCCCATTGGTCTCCAAGATCGAAGTCGACAAGGAATCCAAGACGATGCGTGCTCGCATGTACTACCTGCGTGATCTCGTCGGTAAGAAGGCAATGCAGGTCAAGGAAAAGCGTCTTGCCAAGGGCAACCACTAATCCTCTGCTATTCTACACGCTTTTGAAGAGCCGCCTCCGTAATTGGAAGGCGGCTTTTTTGTAAGTGGACAGTGGGAGCAAAATTCTGTTCTAGCCTCGAGCCCGCTACCGCGGGAAATGGATCTTGCTTCGCGAGCGTGGGAATGAAGCTCGGTTTTACCTGATCTATTAGCTGTATTCGGGTTTCTATTGAGGATGCTTCATTGATTTGGGTCTTCGTCTCATTTTAGCGCAACGGTTTAGGATCTTTGCCTCCTTGAGACTTGAAACCCTTGCGGGTGCGGTGATGCTCTAGCCCTTTCGAATTTCAATAAGATTCACCCTAGAACGATCTATGAACAAAGAACTCCTCCAGAAAGCCGCTACTCAAGCGCGTGGACTCGCTATCGATGCGGTGCATGCCTGTTCCTCAGGCCACCTTGGTCTTCCGCTCGGCGCCGCTGAAATCGGCTCCGTCCTATTCGGCGATGCGTTGAGCATCAACCCTGACCAACCTCGCTGGGTGAATCGCGACCGTTTCATCCTATCGGCAGGACACGGTAGCATGTTCGTTTACAGCTGGCTTCACCTCGCAGGATTCGATCTTCCGCTCGAGGAATTGAAGAACTTCCGCCAGCTGCACTCCAAGACTCCGGGCCACCCCGAGTTCAAGGAAACTCCGGGCGTGGAATGTACCACTGGCCCTCTCGGTCAAGGAGTAGGCAACGGTGTTGGCTTTGCGATCTCTGGTAAGATGGCCGCTGCCAAGTACAATACAGCCGAACACAAGATCATCGACAACCACATCGTGGTTCTCGCTGGCGACGGCTGCTTGCAGGAAGGGGTCGCGCAAGAAGCTTCCGCTCTCGCCGGTCACCTCAAGCTCGATAACCTCATCCTTTTCTATGATTCGAACGACGTCACGCTCGACGCCATGGCCGAGAAGACGCAAAGCGAAGATGCAGCGGCTCGCTACGAAGCCATTGGGTGGAACGTGGTGACCATCGACGGGCACGATTTCGAAGCGATTTCTGATGCTTATGCCACGGCAAAGGCGGCGACTGGCAAACCTCAGCTCATTATCTGCAAAACGGAAATCGGGCGCGGGATTCCAGAAGTGGCAGGTACCAGTGCCGGACATGGCGAAGGTGGCGCCAAGTTTGCCGCGGCAGCTCGAAAGGGGCTTGGGCTTCCCGAAGAGACATTCTTCGTCTCGGAAGAGGTTCGGGAGTTTTTCGCCACCAAAAAGGCGGAGCGGGTAACCGCTTATGAAGCTTGGCTCGAAACCTATAACGCGTGGAAGTCTGCTAACGCAGAGCTAGCCTCTCAGCTAGAAACGGGTGCTGCGGCTCCGATTGACGTGGATGAGCTTTTTGCTGCGATCCCGGTGACCGCCGATGATACCAAGGCAGCGACTCGTGCTTCGGGCTCATCTGTTTTGCAACCGATCGCGAAGGCTCGACCAGAGCTTATTTCCGGTTCGGCTGATCTTCACGGTTCTACGAAGAACTACATCAAGGATGGCGGCGACTTCCTGCCAGGCAGCGAAACAGGCCGTAACCTACTCTTCGGTATTCGCGAGCACGCGATGGGCGCTTTGATGAATGGTATCGCCTACGACGGAATTTTCCGTGCTTCCGGTGCTACTTTCATGGTCTTTGCCGATTACTGTCGTCCCTCGATTCGCTTGGCTGCCCTTGCTGGACTGCCGACTATCTACATCTTTACGCACGATTCTGTAGGTGTGGGCGAGGATGGCCCCACTCACCAGCCGGTTGAAACGGTGTCTGGTCTTCGCGTGATTCCGAACCTGGACGTGATTCGTCCAGGTGACGCGGAGGAAACCGCTGGCGCGTTCGTGGCAGCGATGGAGCGGCTCGACGGTCCGACCATGCTTTCCCTAACGCGACAGAACATTCCAAACATCACAACGGCATCCGCTGAGGAACGTCGTAAGGGTGTTCTCAAGGGAGGTTATGTTATCAAAAAGGAGACCGCTGGGCTCGAGACGATTCTCATAGCCACGGGTTCCGAACTTCAGCACGCGATCAAGGCGGCCGAGGAAATGGGAGGGGGCACGCGTGTGGTTTCCATGCCGTCGATGCTTCGTTTCGATGGTCAGAGTGACGATTACAAAGAATCTGTCCTCCCGAAAGCTTGTGCCAAGCGCATCGCGATTGAAGCGGGTGTTTCTGGTCTCTGGTACAAGTATGTAGGTACAGAAGGCAAGGTCATTGGTATTGATCGCTTCGGTATCAGCGCTCCGGGAGACACTGTCATGGAGATTCTCGGCATGACAGCTGCGAACATCGTCGCGACTGCCAAGTAGAACTTCACGGAATTCTCAGATTTCGAAGCCCCGAGGACACTAGTCTTCGGGGCTTTTGTTTGTTAACCCTTTCCTTGGCTTCTGGTGAGAGAATGTTCGTGCCGCTTGCTGCCCCGATGATTCGATGGGCAGATAGGGGTATTACGTGGTCATGGATGATCTGTTTCCGGCTATAGTTTGTCTGCAAGGTCTCGCCTAGTGGCTTTCTGCTTGATGCGGTCATTTAAGTCGGGTGGGATTGCGCCGTTGCCTAAGCGACTCGCCTGAAAATAATATGAAAAATAAATCCTTCTCTGCTACGAATTCACTTGGATCCGGATCTAACGTGTTCCTACGTTTATTTCTGCTGTTGGTTGCTTGTTTCCTCCCGCTGGTAGGACTATCTGCTCAGGTATCGAACGAGAAATTCATCCTGCAAGCTGAAGATATGTTGCGGATTAGTTTTCCCGGTGCACCTGAGTTAGATACGCAACTTCAAATCCGCCGAGATGGAGTCATCTCAGCTCCAATTATTGGCGAAGTTCTAGCTGCGGGTAAAACTCCCAGCGAACTGGAAAGCGAGTTATCCAAAAAATTTGAGAATCAGCTCGTTTCGAATGAGGTGATGGTTGTGGTTCTCGAATCGCATTTCACTTACTATTTGGAAGGGGAGGTTCGAAACCCGGGGATCATTGAGTCCTTCCGCCAGCTCTCGGTGTTGGAGGCGATCATAGCTGCAGGGGGGATCGATAAGACGACTGGCAAGATGAAGTCGGTAGTGGTTATTCGACGAAAGGGTGAAAAGTATCAGCATTTCGAATTGGATTTGGCTGCAGTTATAGATGGTAAAAAAGACGGCGCTTTTGTACTGGAATCCTACGATATAGTGTCCGTTCCTCAGAGGGTCTGGTAGGCCCGTTGGATTATCTCATAACTTTTGCAATATACTCATGATAGCACTCATCGGTTCCACCGGCTATGTCGGCACTGCATTCCGTCAACTGCTCGAGGGCAAGGGCGTCGCGTTCGAAGCGCTTAGCGGTCGGCAGATCGCTAATGGGTCCCAAAAGGCCTTTGCCGATTCCCTCGAGGGAATGGGAGCGACCTTCCTCGTCAACTGCGCGGGCTACACCGGCAAGCCCAACGTGGACGCCTGCGAGCTGGACAAGGGCAACTGCCTAGACGGCAACGCCGTATTGCCAGGCTTGATACGTGAGGTCTGCTCCGACCTTTCAATCGGTTGGGGCCACGTTTCGAGCGGATGCATCTTCGGAGGCGAGCGCCCGGGCGGCGGTGGCTGGCTCGAAAGCGACGCGCCGAACTTTTCCTTCCGCAGGCCGCCTTGTTCGTTCTACAGCGGGACCAAGGCTCTGGGAGAAGAAGTCCTCGGCTACCGCGAAGCGGCCCGCGGAGAAGGCGAGTGGCCCTCGTGGGAGCACGAGTCGTCCCCCGAAGGTTACGTATGGAGGTTGCGGATACCTTTCAACCACATCGACAACCCTCGCAACTACCTCACCAAGGTCCAGACCTACGCGACGCTCTTGCAGGCGACCAACTCCCTCAGCCAGTTGGAGGATTTCGTGAATGCGTGCTACGAGTGCGTGGAGAAGGAGGTCCCGTTCGGGATCTACAACGTCACCAATCCTGGCGCGGTCGAGACCTCGCAGGTCGTGGACCTCATCAAGAAGTCCGGCGTGAACGGCAAGGAGTTCCAGTTCTTCGAGGATGAAGCGGATTTCATGTCGAAGGCTGCCAAGACGCCCCGCTCGAACTGCGTCTTGAACGACAGCAAGCTTCGCGACGCTGGCGTCGTCATGCGTCCTGTCGAAGAAGCTCTCGAATGGTCGCTCAGGAACTGGCGGAAAGCCTAGCCCTCGGGCAGCCAGACTCTATTTAACTCGCTCAAAACATCCGAAACTGACCCAGGCGACGGCTCGCCCGATGCCGCTGCCTTCGCGGTCGAAAATTCTCTCCTATGAACTCTATCCTCGTAACCGGTGGCTGCGGCTTTATCGGCTCCAACTTCATACGCGTCCTGCTTCGCGACGACGCGAAGCTGCTCAAGGCCAAGGGCTTTGACCGTGTCGTGAACGTCGACTCGCTGACCTACGCGGGCAACCCGGCCAACCTCAGCGACCTCGAATCGTCCGAAGCCTACGTCTTCTCCCATTCCAGTATCATGGACCAGGATACGACCAGCTCGCTCATCGAGGAGCACGGCGTCAGCGCCATCGTGCACTTCGCGGCGGAGAGCCACGTGGACCGTTCCATCGACACGCCGGAGCCCTTCGTCGAAACCAACGTGACGGGCACCCTTCGCATGCTCGAGGCGGCTCGTCGCCGTTGGGCGACTTTGCAAGGAGAGGCGAAGGAGTCTTTCCGCTTCCTTCACGTTTCCACCGACGAGGTGTTCGGCACGCTCGGCCTGAACGACCCAGCCTTCTGCGAGACGACCCCTTACGCTCCCAACAGTCCCTATTCGGCCTCCAAGGCCTCCAGCGACTTCCTCGTGCGAGCCTACTACCACACCTACGGGATGCCGGTCGTCACCACGAACTGCTCCAACAACTACGGTCCCTTCCAGTTCCCCGAAAAGCTGATCCCCTTGGTCACCCTTAACGCCCTCGAGGCGAAGCCGCTGCCGATCTACGGCGACGGCAAGCAGATCCGCGACTGGCTGTTCGTTGAGGACCATTGCACGGGGATCCTAGCGGCCTTGGAGAAGGGAGCTCTAGGCGAAACCTATTGCATCGGCGGTCGCAGCGAAATGGAGAACATCCAGATCGTGAAGCGTATCTGCGCCTTGCTCGACGAGCTGGCGCCCGTGTCGGAGAACCGCAACGCCCAAGCGGCAGGTATCGAGAAGTACGAGGACCTGATCGCTTACGTGAAGGACCGTCCTGGGCACGACCGCCGCTACGCCATCAACTGCGAGCGCAGCGAGAAGGAGTGCGGCTGGGTTCCCGCCGAGACGTTCGACAGCGGAATCCGCAAGACGGTGCAGTGGTACTTGGACAACCAGGACTGGTGCCGCGACATCGCCGAAAGGAAGTACGCCCGCGAGCGCCTAGGAAACAGCTGATTCTCTCGAGCCTAGATTATTATGTCTTCCAAACCAAGAAAAGGGATCGTCCTCGCGGGCGGTTCCGGAACCCGCCTTTATCCTTGCACGATCGCCGTATCCAAGCAGCTGATGCCGATCTACGACAAGCCGATGATCTACTATCCTGTGTCCCTCCTGATGTTGGCGGGAATCAAGGATATCCTGATCATTTCCACCCCGCAGGACACGCCGCTGTTCGAGCGCTTGCTCGGCGACGGGTCCGCTTTCGGGGTCAATTTCAGCTACGAGGTCCAGCCCAGTCCCGACGGCCTCGCGCAGGCCTTCCTGATCGGGGAGGAATTCCTGGACGGAGCCCCGGCAGCCCTCGTGTTGGGAGACAATCTCTTTTTCGGGCATGAGTTGGTGCGTACGCTCAAGAATGCGGACGCTCGCGCGGAGGGGTCTACTATTTTTGGATACAACGTGGCGAATCCGACGGCTTATGGCGTTGTGGAGTTTGCGCCTGACGGAAAGGTCATCTCCATCGAGGAGAAGCCAACGGAACCGAAGTCCAACTACGCTGTGCCTGGCCTGTACTTTTACGACGAGAAGGTAGTCGAGTACGCGAAGCAGGTGAAACCTTCGCCGAGAGGCGAATTGGAGATCACCGACCTGAATCGCATCTATCTGGAAAAGGGTGCCTTGAATGTGGAACTGCTCGGCCGCGGTACCGCTTGGCTGGATACCGGGACGCATAAGAACCTCATGGAGGCCGGCCAGTTCGTTCAGGTGATCGAAGAGCGGCAAGGGCTTAAGATGGCGTGCCTTGAAGGGATCGGCTATGAGAAGGGTTGGCTCACCCGCGAGCAATTAGAGGAGCGTATCCAATTCTTGGGCAAGACGAGTTACGCGACCTATTTGAGGCACTTAATCAAGTAGCTGCTTTCTCAAGCTGAAAAGCACGAACGATCGTGGGAGGTAGGACAATTGTCCTGCCTCTTTTTTATTCTCAATCGCCGCACGGAGAGGTCTGTTCTGTGCCTTTACTCGACTGTAACGCTTTTCGCGAGGTTACGTGGCTTGTCCACGTCCTTGCCGAGCTCAACCGCGATGTAGTAGCTGAGGAGCTGCAGTGGAATAGTCATCAAAATTGGCAGGACGCAATTGTGGGCCTTGGGTACGATAATAATCTCATCGGCAAGCGAGGAGGGGATCTCGTGCGAGTCCGTTATGATGATAACCTTACCTTTTCTGGCGCGGACTTCCTGGACGCTGGAAAGATTCTTCCTCAAGGTCTCGTCGTCTGGCACGATCACTACGCTCGGGCAATCTTCGGAAATGAGGGCGATCGGGCCGTGCTTCATTTCTGCTGCGGGATAGCCCTCCGCGTGGATGTAGCTGATTTCCTTGAGCTTCAGGGCGCCCTCCAGAGCTATGGGAAACATTTCCAATCGGCCGAGGAATAGGAAGTCCTGATATTTAGCGAAGTCCTTAGCGACCGCTTTGAGGGAGTCAGCAAGCGACAGGGTTTGCTTGACGAGGGCGGGGAGCTCCTGAACTGCCTTCACCATCTTGCAACCTTCCGCATAGGAAAGGTCACGTGTACGTCCTAGATAGCAAGAGAGCATGGAGAGGATGAGGACTTGGGAAGTGAACGCCTTGGTTGAAGCTACCCCAATCTCAGGTCCGGAGTGCTGGTAAATTCCTCCATCGTTTTCTCGCGCGATGGTAGAGCCGACATTGTTTATTATACCGATCACGTGGTAGCCTTTGCGTTGGGCCTCGCGCTGCGCCTCCAACGTGTCGATGGTTTCACCGCTTTGACTAATCACTATGACCAAGGTGTTCTTGTCCATAGGCGCATTCCGGTAGCGAAATTCGCTAGCATATTCCACTTCCACGGGAATTCGGGCATAGCGTTCGATCAAATACTCTCCAACTAATCCGGAGTGCCATGCTGTGCCGCAGGCTACGATGAGAATACGGTCGATGTGACGGATGTCTTGGCGGGAAAGATTTAGCCCACCAAACTTGCAGGTACCTTCAGTCAGGTCGAGGCGCCCTCGGAATGCGTTTTCTAGCGCGCTTGGTTGGTCATGAATTTCCTTGAGCATGTAGTGGGCGAAATTGCCCAACTCTGCATCTTCGTCCTTCCAGGAAATTGTGCTGATCTCTGGGACGACCGCCGCCTCTTCCATGGTGGTTATGTTGAACTTGTCCTCCGTCATGGTGACGATTTGGTTGTCGTCGAGATAGACGACCTCTCGCGTGCGGGCTCGGATAGCGCTGGCGTCGCTGGCGAGCATCATCTCGTTTTTGCCCACGCCGAGGATGAGTGGGCTTCCTTTGCGAGCTCCGAAAAGTACACCGGGAAGTTTCGAACAGATTATAGCTAAGCCGTAGGTCCCTTCGACTGCCGCGAGGCTGGTGCGGATCGCTTTGTACACACTTTTCTCCGAGATTCCTTCTTTCAAGGTTTCCAAGTTGTAAGCGATCAGGTTGGAAAGGACTTCGGAGTCGGTTTCATTGCTAAAACGTACGCCTTTAGAAGCTAGCGTGGTTTTCAGCTGTTCATAGTTTTCAATGACCCCGTTGTGCACGAGGTGGATGAGCCCATTCCAGGAGCTGTGAGGGTGAGTGTTGGGTTCGGTTACTCCACCGTGGGTTGCCCAGCGCGTATGGCTGATGCCGAGTCCGGCATCGTCATGGTCCAAAGGGAGGGCGGCTGCGAGGTTCGCAACCTTGCCGACGCGTCGAGTAAGAAGAATCGAGTCATCCTTTTGCCAAATCGCCATGCCGGCGGAATCGTAGCCGCGATATTCGAGGCGTTTGAGACCGTTCAAGAGTATAGGGGCTGCATTTTCGTGCCCGATGTATCCAACTATTCCACACATAACTAGTACTTTTGCGCCTCCCAGTCAAAGTTCCGGGTGACCAGGCGGCCCAAAGGCTAAGGATACCAGTAAGTCGTACGTGAAATGTCGAGTGCTTCCTTGCCCTATCTCTTGATGCCGAGTCGATCTAGAAGCTCGTAAAACGTGGGTCGGCTGATGCCCAGCTCGGCTGCGGCTGCGGTGACCTTGTTTTTGTGCTTTTTCAGAGCGGCTTCTATCATCTCCTTCTCCAAGGCTTCGCGAGCTTCTCTGAGTGTGGTGCCTGAAGGAACCTGACGGTCGGAGGGAAGCTGCAGGTCTTCAGGTGAAACTTTGCTGCCCTCTGACATGATGGCCGCTCTTCGCACCCGATTTTGCAGTTCGCGTACGTTACCGGTCCAAGGGTACGCTCGAATTGCTTTGAGGGCTGCGGTGCTAAAGGTGAGTGCACCATTGTCTGCTTCTGCGGCGAAACGCTTGAGGAAGCTGGTGGCGATGAAGTCTATATCTTCCCCTCTTTCCCGAAGTGGTGGAAGATCGATTTCAACAACTGAAAGACGGAAATAAAAGTCTTCGCGGAAGGTTCCGTCCGCCATACCTTTTTTCAAATCCGCATTTGTGGCGGCGACGATACGGGCTTTGACGGGGATTTGTTCACGTCCTCCTACTCGCTCGATGTAGCTTTCTTGAAGAAACCTTAGGAGTTTGACTTGCACGTTGAGCGGAACTTCGCCGATTTCGTCGAGAAAGAGTGTACCACCCGAGGCCTGCTCGATCTTACCAACGCGAGAGCTATCGGCCCCGGTAAATGAGCCTTTCTCATGGCCGAAAAGTTCGCTTTCGAGCAGCGATTCCGGAATCGCGCTGCAGTTTATGGCGACGAAAGGACCGTCCGCTTGGCTAGAGCGATTGTGTATAGCGTTGGCAACCATCTCCTTGCCTGTGCCACTTTCGCCGAGGATCATTACGGGAGCGTCGCTCGTAGCCACTTTGCGAACAAGATTGAAGACCTTTTGCATCGGCTCGCTGGTGCCGAGCATACCTTCGAAAGCGTCCACGTTGAGTTTGCGCTGCATGGAAACGTAGTCTCGTTCCAAATCGGCAACGTAATAACAACGTTTCAGGACGAGCTGAAGCTCATCTGTGTCGACCGGTTTCGACATGAAGTCGTAAGCCCCGCGACCGATGGCTTCGAGGGCATTCTCTCGCTCGCCTTGGCCAGATATGATGATTATCTTGGTCTTGGGAGCTATTTGCATAATCTCTGCCAAGGTGTTCATGCCTTCTTCTACTAAGTTCGGACGGGGCGGCAGGCCGAGATCTAGAAGCACTACAGGAGGTGTGTTTTCCTTAAATTGCTGGATAGCACCCTCCCGATTTCCCGCTTGAAAAATCTCATATTCAGTTCCGAGGGACCAACGCATTTGGGTGCGGATTTCTTCGTCGTCGTCGACGATCAGTAGCTTAGGTTTACTAGCAGGCATAGATGGAAGAGTGATCTGGAGTAAGGTTGCGGTGCTGACTCGGGTGTCTGTACTGTCGGATTACCTTACAGTATCGTTCCAAAGGAGGGAATATGAAGGTTTTTTTGTAGCAGGCTTTTTAATCAAGATGATGCGACAGGTTAGGAGGGGCTCGCCTGCCGTCACCGAGGCCTCGTCTCCCTTCTCCAACGACACATGTTATGGAAAACTCAAATGAGCTAACATTAGCCAGTCGCCCAATAGGTTGCACTCAAACCGGGGCTCGTTGCGCGAGCCTTTGTGTAAAAGGTACTCAATCCTTAGCGGAAGTTGGTATCCGTATTTTAAACACGCTTCCTTTCCCTTCCTCGCTCTCGACGAAAATGGCTCCGCCGTGAGCTTCTACGACCATCTTGCTTTGAAACATACCGATGCCTAGTCCGCTCTTTTTGGTGGTTTTGAAAGGGCGAAAGAGTCCGTTGCGAATGAAGTCAGGACTCATGCCGCAGCCGGTATCGGCAACAACAATTTCTGCGTTTGTTCCTGTCACTCGAGTGGAAACGGAAATGCTGCCTGAACCGTCCATAGCTTCGCTGGCATTAATTAACAGGTTAAGTACCACGCTCTTCAGCTTGCCAAAGTCTGCGGAGATCGAGATCCCTTCTGTCTCCTCGGTTTCGAAGTTTATATCGTCCGGCTTCTCCCATTCTGAAATTGAGGCGTCGATCAGTTTCTTAAGATCGGTAGGCGATGGAGAGATCTCCAATCCGTGCCTTACTTGACTGAGCCGCGTGATGAGGTCTGTGATACGGTTGCTGGTATTGCCAATACCTCGCAGGGCGTCTACCCGGAACTCTGGATTGTCCCAGTGCAGTGGCATGTTCTTAAGCATGAGGTTAAGGGTGGAAACCGCATTCTTTAGGTCGTGGACGAAGAACGTAGCCATCGTTTGGAAGGCCTCAATTTCCTTGGATTCCTCAAGCTTGCGAGTGAGTGCAGCACCTAGGATGTTTGCTGCGATGTGATCTCCAATACACCGAAGTGTGTCGAATTCTTGTTGGGTGAATTCGAGCGTATTCGTGCGATCTCCGAGCATGATAAATCCGATAGCACGCCCCTGGCCGGTCAGTGGTACCAGGATGCGATCTCCGCCATCGTCGAAGGAGCTTGGGTTGCTGTCTAGGATCGGTTTTATCCAAATTTCTCCTGACCTTTCGATCGATTGAGGCTCGGGCGAATCGATCAGTTTTTTGAGAATTGAATCGGATGGAATTGAGTGAGCGCCGTTGCTGTCAACATGGCCGTCGTCTTGATCCGTTGTCGAAATGAGATTAAAGTTTCCCTCGTTCGCATCCAAGAGCCAGATGTTAGTTAGCTTCGTATCGAAGAGGTCGGCGAGTAGCTTGGCCGTTGATTCGCAAATGTCTTTTTGACGTACGCTTTGAGCGGTGGCAGCCGTGAGTTTTAGCCACAGGGTGCGGTAGTCGTAGAGTGGTCTCTGAAAGTTGCGACTTACGAACCTACGTATCAGCTGACGGAAGCGGTCAGAAAGTACCAGAACGCAGAGCGCTACAAGGGTGATGAGGACGATGAGCGTTTGGATTGCTCCAGCCTGTTCCCCCCCAAAGTGGACGATAACTTTCGAGAGAACTCCTATTGCGATAAGGTAAATGCCCGCCAGCGAAATAACCAACGAACCGCTGATGATAGATTGCGAAGGGTAGAGGTCGATTTCGAAGCTGCCTTTTCTGAAAAGGGAGCGTCCTACCAGTATGCAGCACGCGAACAGTGCTACGGCGTTAATATTCTCGAGCGAAGGTTCGATCCTTTGAGTCAGTACGATCTGGCTGCTGGTAAAGAACCGCGCTGCGTAAAGGGTTCCCATGCCGTACAGCATGAACTTAATTTTCCAGCGTAGAGTGCCAACCGATGCACGATAGGTGCGTTCTAAGCTGACCATCGCTCCCAACATGGCGAGCATCATGGATACATGGAGGAAGAAGCCAGCTATGTTTAGCTTCAAGATATCTTGAAGCGGGTCTTCTGGGTCTTCGACTAGGTATGCCATTTCACCCTCGGCGAATGAAACCACCGATATGGGAATCGCGAATGCTAGAATAACGAAGGGCAGTCGCCTCCGTAGATTTTTGCGCGCTTCGCCGCGGGAGTAAGTAGCGGAGAAAAGGAGCCAAAGACCGGGCAAAAGTGAGGTCAGCGCGAAACGCCATCGAATGACAGTATCAACATCGAAGGGGCTGCTGCTTTGTTCGGAGAGGCCAACCAATAATTGCTCTGTCGCGAGAGCAAGCATGACGCCCGCGAAAGCCCACCCCGCTAGCCCACGGTTCTTACCGAGAGGAACGGTAAAGGCTAATGAAGCGGCAACAGCCGCACTGATGAATGAGAAAAGTACGGGTAGAGCCACGAGTTTTAGGGACTAGAAGGGGGCTGTTCTGAAAATCGGGCTGGCAGAGCGTTAGGCCGCTAACAGAAATGATCGGAGATTGAGTGAACGGCACTCAATTTCCGCTGTTGCTGGACAATATTTCTTGAATTTTTGTTTGGATCCTCGGGCTCTGCTTGGATACTTGCTCGTCTGTAAGCGTATTCAAAATTTGGAGAGCTTGTTCTGGTTTGTCTTTTTGAAATGCGGCAATCCCTTGAAGAGCAACTGCGGTAGAATTAACGCGATCTAGTTTTCGCACCTCGTCAGCGAGACGTTCCACCTCGCCTGCATTGGAAGCGTCCTCGGCGAGGATCTCTGCCATACCGAGCTTTGCCTGTATTTGCAGGGGGTAGGTTTCGAGGACTGCAGCGAATTTCTGTTTAGCATCTGACAGGTTTTCGGATTCCAGCGACCGCAAGCCGTCGATCAGGTCCTTTATTGGTTTTGGTAGCAGCGACTCTGATGAAGGCGCTAGATCGGGATCCTGAAGTGCATCAAGCCCCGCAAGCCACGATGAAATTTCAACCGATTCTGATATGGTCAAGGATTGTGCTGCAGCCGCTCGCGCTCTTTGGATATCTCCGATCGCGAAAGCAGAAAGAGCTAAGTATCTTTGTGTCCTTGCATTGTTGGGTGCGATTCGAGCAGCTTCGGATAGTCGGTTTACGGCCCTTGAGTGATCGCCTTTGAGGAATGCAATCTGTCCTTGCAGAGATATTGCGGCAGGGTTGTTTGGCTTTAACTTAGCAGCTCGCTCGACCCGTTCGCTGGCTCTCTCGAGCTTTCCTGATTCAGCGAGGAGCTGGGCTTCTCCTAGTAGAGCTGTAAGGTGGTCGGAGCTGATTTTCAGTGCTTTCTGGTACTTAGAAAGTGCTTCTCCATCCTTTTTCATGGCTTCATCGATTTGAGCCCTAACAACCCAAGCGACCGGGTCTCCGTCTTGGCTGGCGTCCTCGAGTAAGCTGGAATCGGCCGGCTCTATGGCTGTGGTATCTATCGAGAGTAATTGAACTTTTCGTACGGCGTCATCGCGACCGTCGAACGTCTGCTCGCTTTCAGCTGCATCTCTCAAATGCTTTTCGGCAGCTTCAAGTTCTCCGACGTAATAAAGTGCCGAGCCGAGGTGGTAAGCTACCTCTGCGTTACCCTGAAGTTTCCTATAGCTGTCGCTCAACACGTTTTTGGCCCAAGTATAATCTCCTCGCTTGAATAGAATCCAACCGAAAGTGTCAGCGAGGTAGGGGTTGTCAGGGGATAAGGCTCTCGCTTTTTCTGCTAGATCAAACGCTCGCTCGGGATTCGAAATAGCGGTGGAGTAAAGGTAGGCGAGGTTGTTCAATGCTTGGATTGAAGCATCGTTCACTTTGAGGATCTGTTCGTATTCCTCGGCAGCCAATGAGAATCGCTTCGTTCGTTCGTATAAAGTGGCGATCGTCATTCTCGCTTCGATATCGTCAGGATTGTTGTCGAGCATCGCCCTGTATTGGGTCAAGGCCTCGTCCTCCTTGCCTTGAGCGAGTAGAATGCGGGCGTAGAGAGTTCGAGCTGTCCTGTTGTTTCCGTCGAGCTTGATTGAGGTATCTAGTGCTTTGAGCGCGGCCTCAGTATCTCCTTTCGATTGCAAGATTTGAGCTCGAAGAGTGTGGAGTACGCTTGTGCCAGGTGATGCGGCTATAGTTTGGTCGATCCGGTCTAAGGCGGCTTCGTAATTGCGCTCGCCTACGTCGAGCGCGGTCAATTGTTCGACGGATTGGAAATGCAATGGATTGTCCGAGAGGACGGACTCAAATGCAGAACGGGCATCGCTGCGATTCTGCCCCCTGAGGTGGGAGAGCCCTGAGAGGTAGTCCAATTGAGGATTGTTGGGTTGAGCCTCTTCTAGTTTCTTGTAGATTGCCAAGGCTGCTTCGTTTTCTCCTTTTCGGGTATAGACGTCGGCGAGGAGAAGGTAGCCCTGTAACGAATTCGGATTCACTTTCAGGAAGTCTTCCATTGTAACAATAGCTCCGCTGAGGTCCTGCTCCTGAACCAATATTGTGCAGAGCAACGCAGTAGCTTCGAAGTGTCCTGGTTGGCGTTCCACTACGCGAAACAGGCTGGATTTTGCTTTGGAGGAAGCTCCTTTGGCGAGATAGGCTAGGGCTATCTGATAATTTGTTTTGGCGTCGTCTGGATAGTATTCGAGTGCTTTTTCGAGGTGCGTAATGGCTTCGTCGACTTTTTTCTCCATGATCAAGAGCGTCCCTTTAATCCGAAGGGCGGTTTGATCGATCGGGTCGAGCCGTAGCGCACGCTCCGTGAATTTCCTGGACTCGTCGATATTCCCCGTTTTAGCGGCAAGTTCAGCTGCTAGAGATAAGGCGGGGAGGTAGTCGGGGGCTGAGTTTAAGATCTCCTCTAGCTCGGTTTTGGCGGCCTCGTCGCCTTGCGATTGCTGCAAGTACTGCACGTATCGTACGCGAATTCCAGACCGTGGTGGGGCGGCTTGGGCGGCTTGAGCGAAGGCGTCCATGGCTTCTTCTTGCTTCTTCTGCGTAAGCAGAACTTGGAAGCGGCCAGCATACCCAACGTAAGAGTCGGGGGCAGCTTCGATGGCTTGTTCGAATCGCTTACTTGCTGCGGCTGTGTTTCCGGAGCTGAGCTCGAGCGAGCCGATTGCCGCGTGGATGGAAGCGGTGGCAGGAAGAGACAAGAGCCATTCTTTCGTTTGAGCATTGTCCGCCGGTGAGCTCGACAGTTCGGCCAGTATTACGGGGGCGTTGGCGTTACCTGGGTCGATCTCTAGCGCTGCACGGGCGTCGACGAGCGCTTCTTCGCGCATTCCGACGGCCAGTTCGATACTCGCGAGGGTGGCGAGACTGTTCGCGTCCTCGGGGTTTAGTTGTTTGACGGCGGTAAGGACTTGGAAGGCATCGCGGATGCGTCCTTGCTGATTGTAGATTTCGCCAACAAGTGCGAGAGCTTGCGGATTTTTTTCATCCTCGCGCAAGACATTCTTAAGGAGAATCTCAGCCTCGGCGAATTTGCCCAGTTCAACTTGGTCTTCGGCTTTTTGGATGAGACTCGCCGGATCGGAGCCTCCGCATCCTGATAAGAGAATGGAGGTGATACCTACGAGGAAAAGTGTGGCTATGGATTTTGGATTCATGAATTCGAAAGGGATGTGGAATTTTTTTTTGGGCGACGGAATATCGAAGATAGGGCTTTGTAGAGCTACTTCTCCAGTCTTAGGTCGGTTTCTTCGCGTAAACGTTTAGTGATCAAGCAGGTTTCCTCTAGTGAGCGAAGCGAAATGTTTAACCAAAGTTCGACTCAATCCGAAAGGTGTCTCTCCAATACTCAACGGTCGACGGAGGTTGATGAAGCATTTTGACGTGCGGGTACTAGCCAGCTTCTCGATTACAGAGCCATTCGAGACGAGAGTCTTTCCTTGAGCAACATGAAAGGAATCCCTCGAGACGGAGTCGAAGTGAACCTTTTTTATCAATTGCGCACTTGCAGGCTCAGTTTTGTCAGGATTTCAGCTTTGCGCCGCTTACCGAGATTTCGCCTTGCGGGCCCGGCGGAGGCTTGGTCACTCTCGTTGTCACACTCCAGCAGCTTTGCTCTCGGACCTGCGAAATAGCCAGAGCACGATAAAAACTGGGATTAGTGTCACCGCGAAAAGCGGTTGCCCACCTTGCCTGTGAAACCAGCCGTCTATCATCGCAGGGTCGATGTAGTAGCATTGCCACGCAAGCACCGTTATCCTGATGGCGTTTCGAAGGATTCCGATCGGGATGAAGAGCGATACGAAAATAGCCCGTTTCCAAGGGCTTTTCAGAAAAAGAAAAGAGGCCACCAAGCTGGTGATGAAGAGTACTAAGCTAGAGCGTAGGCCGCTGCATTGTGGTGCTACCTCCATCGAAATAGTAGGCATCTCGAAAATGAGGTCCGTTCGAAAAATAGGAACGCCGATAAGCTTGATGCCCCAGTAAGCGACTTCGGCAGACGTGTGTTGAAAAAACACCTGTATTCCCTCTCTTACAGCGACGGGGAACGGAGTTATTAGCAGGAGGAAGAGAATCGCAAAGATTTGGCTTTGGATTGTTTTTACTCCAAATAGCAGGAAGATTGCTGCGATGATGAAGCAAGTGTAAGAGAAAATTGAATACGCAAGGTAATCCTCGATTTGATCGGGATTCAATGGATTTTCAGAGCCAAGGAAGAAGGCGAGTAATGAGACGAGGCCGAGTCCGATAGGGAAGAGAGCGAGGGATCGCTTAGGTCTCGAGGGCTCGATCACTTGAGAGCGATTCGTATCCCAAGCCAGATAGACTGAGACCAATGGAATCAGGATGACATGAGAATAGAGATCGCTGCTTCGAGCCAGCGCCCATAGGTGCTGGAGTGGTGTAACGAAGAGCAGTGACAACACTCCAATCGTAATCGCGAGCACGATGACGGCTTGTTTGTTTGGGGGCTTCAGGGTAGGCATTGGTGAATTGGGATTCAGCTCTATCAAAATGTAATTCGTTGTTTTCTGTCGCTTGCAGGCTCTCGGCTGGGAGCCTAAGATTGCCATCGGGTTGTTTGCTACTCGCAAAGGCTTCAGTGCCTGAACGAGGTCGCGATAACGTACTTCGGAGGGTTATCGATCTACCTTAGGAAAATCGGAGCCCTGTTCCATTCGGTGCCTTCGCTCCGGAGCGAGTTGCCGAGGAGTTCTGCAGTTATTGGGTAGCGGAGATCTCACGGGTAATGCCTTCGGTGATGCTAAGGTGGCCCTTTTGGTACAAGGTGTTCAGTATGAACTCCGTTTCAAGGCTGCTGTAAACCTCAGCTGCGTCGGTAGTTTTTGTTTCCCGGATTACAATTAACAGCCTTTGATGCTCTTTCACCTTTGAACGGATTTCGTTAACTCGGACCAGCTTATCTACCAAGTGACTCCCGTAGACCTTAATTGGGTCGCCGTTGTTTACAATCCCCATCGCACTTTCTTCCAACAAATGAGCGGGGCCGAGGTAATAGCCCAAGGGCATGTGAATATCGGCCGGATAGATCAAGGTGAGTGTTTCTTTGTTGTCCACTTGCTCGTAGGCCTCGGCCAGCTGACGCCAGTATTCCTTGTCAGGCTTATTATAGTATTTAGGCAGTGCCAGGAGGTTCGCTGCGATCAAGCATCCTGCCAGTAGGTACCTCGCGCTTGGCTTAGAAATCGATGCGGTACCTATTGCCATCGCGAGGGCAAACATTGGCAGGGTCCAGACGAAGATACGAGGGATGAAGATTGGTTGATATAGGCTAGCGATCCATACCTGCACGAACACGCTTCCGGTTAGGAGCGCCATGGCGGCAAAGAGATCCCATCGTTTCCTTCGGAAACAATATGCTGCAAATGCGATTCCCGCTACGGCTACGGCCAGTTTCGAGAGTAGTCGAGCGGGGTTGGGGATTGGCAGATAAATTTGCAAAGGCGTATTTAGTATCTCGACCGGATTCGGCAGCTGAATCCAAAAGGAACTCATGTCGTTCACTTGGTTGAGAACCACCAATATCCAAGGCAGCCATATCAGGATAACGATCACGTTTGCTGCCAGCCAGTTGGCTGCAAATCCTATTCCGAATTGCTTCGGCTTCAAGCAGAATGCGATGACCGCGGCGATCGTCAGCGAACTCGGAAGGAAAACTCCAGCGTTATGGGCGTAAAGGGTAATGCTGGTGCCCAGTATATATAATGACCATGCCCTCCAATCTCGGTTGAGGCGGAGTGTGGTGCCAGCGGAATCGGGGTTTCTCAAGAGCCTGGCGAAGCCGGCCACCGCGATTGTCGCGCCTAGCAGCATCAACGTATAAGCTCGGGCTTCTTGAGCATATTCGACATGGAAAGGCATCGTTGCGGAAATTGCAGCGGCGAATAACCCCGCTCGCCGATTCATGAACCAATGTCCAGCTGCGTAGGTGAAAACTAGCGAGAGCACGCTGAACAAGGCGGAAGGAGTTCTCAGGGCAGCCTCTGAGTCTCCAAATATATGAACCCATAGATGCAACAAGAAATAGTACAGTGGCGGATTTGTTTCGGCCTTGCCTTTTTCCCCAAGCAGGTCGCCTAGCGGCATTGTGGCAAACGCATGGGACGTTCCTTCGTCCTGCCACAGGGATTCGCCGCCTATATGGTAGAAACGTAGGGCCGTTCCGACTATCAAAATGATGATAAGGGGGAGCAGCTGCGACGAGAGACGCTTATGCTTTGTCATGGCGCGATTTCCACCATTCATGACTGACTACGCATTTTCAAATCAGTTGCGCCCACCTCGAACTTCACACTTGGCTCGATTTGGGTTGAAGGCCCCGCTCATGGAGCAATGTTTCGCAGGGAGAGAAACTTCCGTTTGTCCACTGCTCGATGTCCTCGACGATTCCGAAAGCTCCGCCATTTGCTATGAATCGGCTCGCGGCGATATCTTGATCGCTTCGGAGCCGGTTCCTTTTTTGCATTTCATCTCGGTAGGTTTCGCCGCCGGTCGGCGGTGACTTTATAGCTCGGTTGTAGCGCGGGTGGCTTTTAACTTTCTTTATTTTTCTATAGTAGAAGCGTTGGAGCAAGGTGTTGAGCCCATTTACGACCTTTGTTGAATATGTCGCTCGCATTCGAGCTATCAGGTCGAGCTCCTCGTGACCAAAAGGCTCCAATTGCTCGTTGTATCCGCCAACGCCAACGAAATGCTCGCGACAGTAGGACGTTCGGCCCGAAGTGCCGTCTCTCCACTCACCGCTGAACTGGTGAAGCACCGCTTTGAAATCCCACTTTTTAAGGGTCTGGTAGACATATCGGCCCCCTCGGGGCCCTGTAAAATTGTCCGCGTCCAAGCTTGTTAGAATCTTTCCGCTCGCGAAGGCATGGGCAGTGTTCTTTGCAAGGGACATGTGGAAGCCTGGCATCGCGCGCGTGTACAAAAGTTTGAGGTATCCAGAATCCAGTTCTACTCGGCAATTCTCGATTACCCAATCAGACAGACCGTCTTCGCTTGCAAAATCGACGAGGACAAATTCCGTTTCCACCTCATCCCTCCGATTGTGATTCAGATTTACCGGAAGTGTCTCTTTGATGTAGCTCAAACGGTTCTTGCAGGGTATACAAAATGAGACTGACTTTGGTTGAGGTTCCTTCATTTTACGAAATGTCCAATCAAGCGGTTCGGTGTTAAGCGAAATTGCTTAGAAGCGCCTGTGGGGCAAGCTCGATTTTCGAGCCAACGCCTCGCAGCTTACGATATAACAGACGCAACGGGAAGTCCGCTCCGGATGGCCTTTTTTAATTTTTTGCCTCATCTGGGGCGTATTCGGTTTTACCGAATCTTACTTTAGCGGTTTGAGGAATCGTTGTGTTCAAAACTAGGAAAGCTCAGCGACCGGAGATTGCAAAAGCATTTGCAGCCGCCATACCCTCTTTTTGTGGCGCGAAGTATTGATTCTTTGCGATCAGAGCCGTATTAAAGCTCTGGTAACACCATTCAGCAAAGGATACCATGTCATTCCACAAAAAGACTATCAGCAACTGGGGAAATTATCCTGAAGTTGAAGCTCAGGTCAGTCACCCTGCTTTCGAAGCAGCGTTATTGCGAGATTTCAAGGACAGCGACAGCCTTTTGGCACGAGGAAACGGCCGATGCTATGGTGATGCTGCCCTCAGTGATACGGTCATCGACATGACCAGCTACAACAAGATCCTAGCATTTGACTATTTGACGGGGATCATGACCTGCCAGGCAGGGACGCTCCTAGCTGACGTGCTTGAATTAAGCGTTCCGCAAGGTTTTTTCCTCCCAGTCACTCCTGGCACAAAGTTCGTATCCGTAGGAGGGGCTATTGCGGCTGACGTTCATGGTAAGAACCATCATGTTGATGGTTGTTTTTCGGAGCATGTGTTGGAATTCCAGCTTCTCGGCGAAGAAGGCAACCTGTTGAAATGCTCTCGGGAGAGGAATGCGGAGCTCTTTTGGGCGACTGTGGGTGGCATGGGACTGACGGGCATTATCACTCAAGCAACCTTTCAGTTAAAGCCGATTGAAACCGCATACATCACGCAAGACTGTATCAAAGCTAAGAACCTCAAGGAGATAATGAGATTGTTCGAGGAATCGAAGCAATGGACGTATTCGGTTGCGTGGATCGATTGCCTGCAAAAGGGATCGAACCAGGGACGCTCCATAATGATGCGGGGAGAGCATGCGACAATTGATGAGCTTCCGGGCAAGCATAAAGGTGCTCCACTGAACCTGAGGCGAAAAGGCAAGAAGACTGTGCCATTTTTCTTTCCGAATTTTACTCTGAACAAATATACCGTTAAGGTTTTCAACTTTTTGTACTATTTCAAACAGCTGAAGCGAACCATTTCGAATGTTGTAGACTATGACACATTCTTCTACCCGTTAGATAGCATACTAGAATGGAATCGAATATACGGAAAAGGAGGGTTTATTCAGTACCAGATGGCCCTACCGCTAGCTTCAAGCGAAGCTGGATTGGGCGAATTACTTGACGCCATTAACAGAAGCGGGCAAGGCTCCTTCCTCGCAGTATTGAAATTATTCGGCAAAAACAATCCGAATGCCTTCAACTCTTTCCCTATTGAAGGCTATACTTTAGCATTGGACTTCAAAGTGAACTCGAAGCTACCCGATCTCGTGAGGGAGTTGGACAGCATCGTAAAAAAACATCAAGGAAGACTCTACCTCGCCAAGGATACGATGTCATGCAGGGATGGTTTCGATTACTTCCGTCCCTTCGGGTCTAGGAAATTTGATTCGTGTCAACAAGAGCGCTTGTTTGGCTGTTCTCGATCCTGAGGCCCTCCACTCAAAATTCGAAACCGTAGACTCTCGAAAGCATAATGCATAGGATTTCAGCTGCTTGCATGCATTCCGAGCTGGGGTTGAAATCGAACTAATTGTGATTTCTCGAAATTGGGAGATATCAGTCGTTAAATTCGATCAGGTCAGCAGTTTGAACCAAATAATATGAAACGTTTAGGAGAACTAAGTCACTAGAATGGAAAAGCGAGTAGGTTTAATGATAATAGGCTCCCAGAAGTGTGGGACTACAACTCTTTTTGATGTCTTAAACACTCATCCTTTGCTACAGGGCTCTTCGCCCAAGGAGCTGGTTTATTTTTGTTCGAACCCACGCTGGCAGGACAATATAGGCGAGTACCACTCACATTTTGAGTGGGCCCCAGGAAAAATTCATTTCGAAGGTTCCGTATCCTACACAAATTTCCCAGAGATTTATTCGGGGACAGTTAAAAGTTTGTACGAATATAATCCGGATCTGAAGTTTATTTACCTTATTCGTGACCCTTTCGAACGGATCGTTTCCGCCTACATGCATCTTTACGCGCGTGGATTTATCGATTGCACTCTTGAAGAGTCAATTCTTGGCAGTCCAAAGCTGATCAATACCACCCGTTATTACATGCAGCTGATTCCGTATATCGATGCTTTTGGCGAGGAATCCATCTTTATCGAAGAATTTAATACCTTTATAAACGATAGGAAGAGTTTTTTGGAGAACGTTTCCGCATTTCTGGGTGTCGACTACAGATGTTTTCCTGAGACGGCGTCCATTCACACAAATAAATCTATCGGAGGAGTGCAGAAGCGTTTGTCGAAATATGACCAGCCAAGCCTTTCTTTGAGATTGCTTAAGAAGGTTTCCCGTAATGCTTTCAATAAACTTACAGACAATTCGGCGAGGAGTTTCGGAAAAAGGCCGGAACTCGATGAAACCGCTAGAGAGGTCGTTCGCCGCCTCCTTGAATTGGATATTAAACGGCTAGAGGAGCTGACGAAGCGTAAATTTGACCATTGGATGACTTAACGATCTGCGGTTCGGTCAATTTGTCAGAAGTGGGTAACTATTTCTTGGTTCTTTACTAATCCTTTAATCTCGCTAAGGAAAATAGTACTAGAATGTGGGGTACGGTAAGCGTCCGGAAGGGAGAAGACTATTCGCTTGTTCATGCTGCCATTACAGCCAAATCTTGCAAAACGGGCTCTGGGCGGAGTTTCCGTTGGACGTGCAAAAGTCCGTCATCGCGTCTTAGATGCGGGAATTGAAGGCATGCTGAGTTCCTCGTCCGCGATCCGCATTTATCGCTCCTACAAGGATGTTCCACTTCTGGGTTGGGTATCAAGGCTCGAGTCGGGAGATTCGAGTATGGCCCTAAGCTCCTTTGCGTTCGGCATCGAATTCTCATCGTAGAGTTTGTCCAATCCAAAACACTGCAAGATTCTCTGGCCTTCATCTATCAACTTGGGGGTTAATTCGTTTTTCCAAGAGGAAATGGGGCTTGTCGCAGAGAGCAAATTACTATCGTTACCTATAACCCGGCTTGGTCGCTCTATCACCGCCTTCGGAAGCTTAATTTTAGGCTTTTCTTTCGTACGCCTAACAAATTGAAGAATCTTTCTGATCTCTAAAGTTGGGTTCTCGTAAATGTGTTCATAGAAACACAAATGTATTTCTCCAGGTCTAAATTGGCGAAGCGGAACGTAGTTGATAACAGACCATATCAATATTAGGTTCAGTATATGGTTTTTTTCGTCGCTGACCCTTGCTATTATTTCCTCGAAGGGCTGTAGGTAGTCGTTGTGGAGGCTTTTCTGATTTAGAAGGTGTCTCGGTTCAATCGCCCAATACCAGTCGGATTTTTTGTATTTGGAAATAGCTACTGCAAACGGATTGCGTAACAGCATGACAGGCCTGACTTCTGGAAATTTAGAGGTGGCCCAGTGGCTTAACAAATTTGCGAATATGTCTTTTATTAAAAGACCACGATAGCGAAAGGAACGATTTTCTGAATCAATTCTTGGGTGGGTGAATTTTCCGCTTAGAATCTTTGAGGTGAGTTGTTCTAGCCTCTCGTTGGATTCGTCTTTCCTGATGTATTGATGTGGAGAAATAAAGCTCAAAGAACGAACATATTTAGGATGAAAGGGTTCGAACATTTCTCGATACTTTCTTTCATGGTTTATCATGTCTGACACCCAGGTCGTACCGCTTCTGCCATCTCCAATCAGCCATATGACTTCGCGGTAATTGTTGAGCAAGTAGTTTGCCTTAAGAATTGCCGGCTGAGAGAAGTTGCTGATTCTCGATCTTAGTTTGTTGCCCATTTTCAGTGAACGCGTGCTTAGAGCGATGCTAGTTTACGTAGTTCCATGATCGTGGATCAACGTGAGTAGGGGTGGTTGTTCTATTTGCCTCTTCTCTTCCTTATTAGAAAGTAGACTCCGACGAAAGCCAATACAATACCGGCAATTTTACCAATCGCGAAAAATGCTAGCATCGATTTGTGGCTGGGGGAGGGTAGGAGGGCTTTGATTTGTTCTGTTGCGGAGTTTTCTGAATACTCGTCTACGGCAAGCAACCACTCAGCCATTTGTCGGGCTTCTCTATACTTTATGCCTTGGTTGGGCATAGCTATGGTTTTCTGGTCGAAACGCGGTTCCATTATTCGGTATGTTACCCATTCGAGCACCTTCTCACGCCCCTCTGATTCGAGTATTTGTTTGCGTATGTTTCTGTATTCGTTGAACGGACTGGCGTTCAATTTATCGATTTCATCTACTTGCTCTAGATAAGCAGGAGAGCTTAGCTTCTCTAGGAGCCGCTCTGTTATACCCGCTCTTAAAATTTGAGGCGCTACATGGCCGTTTCCAATGTTGTCAATTTGGTGACATGAAACGCATGCGTATTGTCGGACCAGTGTCCAGGGATCTGGGGCGATTATTTTCGGGTGCTCGTCACCATTCTCGTAGCTAAGCTTCAGGATTCGAGACTCTCCTTCTGAATCGGGTAATAAGTTCACTACATATAAGCCATCGGGTCCCCATCCTAAGCCCACTGGTAATTGACTTCCGGTTCCATCATAAGCATATATTTGCTGCGGAGTATGTGTTATCATTCCGCTGTCGCTATCGATCCCGATCGCCACTATGGACTTTTGTCCCCACTTGCCAGCGCCGGAAGGAGAATTCGGAGCGCCAGAGAGCGTTATGTAAGCGGAATTGTGTAGCTGTTTGGGGAATCCTGCCTTTTCAGCCAAGGATGGGTCGAAGTCCATTTGTACGGGGGAAACTGCATTGTTCCAAACATACCTCGCATTAGATGAAGAAGAGTCGTTGGTTCCATCGTATAGATAGTCCGTACCTCGGATTATTTCTACCATTCTGTCGGTACTTGGACCGTTGTCACATACGTAAATCCTTTCTCCGGCAAGAGTTATAGAAAAGGGGTTTCGAAGGCCGCTCGCCCATATAAGGTTTCTCGCTTTAATGGGATCATCATCCAATGCGTGTGGATTCCCGTCGGGGACAGAGCCGTCTAGGTTAAAGCGTAGAATTTTGCCCATGGGACTGTCTAAGTCGCGTGAGTTTGAGGCTACCTCAGCATCTCCGACGCAAACGAAGAGTTTATCCTCAACCACTAACATTGGACCAATTTGATGAGACACTTGGGATAGGTGGTGATTGAAAACGGGAGCTATTGTTCTATGACTCTCTGGTTTGATTGAAAAGATGCCAGGTGTTGTCTCGAAACGACTTATTGCATTACGATAGAGCCCCGCTCCGTCTATAAAGCAGTAGCTGACGAACACGTACCCATTCTTGGAGTCTAGAGCAATTCCGGCAAGGCCCACCTCTCCTCGTATATCTGGGAGTTCTGCTTCAACCTCAGCTGGGTAGAACTCTTCAGCGAAGACGTGGACGGTTCTATCGTTAGTTACGACCTTTATTTTACCTCGTAGCTCTGTTATGAAGTACAAAGGATCTTCGGGCTTAGGACCCGGTTCGGGAACGAATGCTATTGCTACTGGAAGTTGGAAACCTTCGGTGTCGATCGAAAGAGAGAATCCGGGTGCTAGTTTGTAGTCTGATTTCCAGTCTGCGTAGGCAATTGAGCCCACTATAAGCGAGAGGATGGTAAGGATTTTTGCGGCATTCGTCATTTGTGCGTGGTTCGTCTTTACGATCTGTCTCCAACGCTAACGTCAGATTCATTTGCAGCTTAAGGGTTAATAAAGTACCCGATCATCAAAGGTTCCGCACCTACCCCGTTCTGAAGTCTTAAATCCGAGTCGTAAAATTCGATCTAAGCTCAGCTTTTTCGATTGCAGCGTTGGCGAATTATTTCTGTTCCAAGCCTTCTCGATAGGTCTTGTAAGCTGCGATCAGCATGTCTTCATCAGTGTCTTGCGGAATCCAACCGAGGTCGCGCTCGCCTTTTGATACGTCGAGTACGCATGTTTCATCCGCAATGAGGTATTGCTCGGGATCCATTATCGGTTTTCCGACACGATCAAAAAGGTCTAACGTGAACTTTACTAAACCTGCTGGTGTAGGTATTAGGAACGATTTGCTGTTGGCGTGATTTATCAGTTTTTTGAGCAGCTCGTTCACGGTTGGCGGATTGAGGGAACCCAAATTATAGGCTTCGTTGGGGATGCCATTCTCCACTGCGCAGATGACTGCGTTCGCGCAGTCGCTTACTGAGATAAACTGGTAGTAGTTCTTTCCACTCCCAATTGTGGGAACAGGAAGGTTTGCATCAACGAGTTTGAAAAGCTTTTCGAGAATGCCGAGGCGACCCGGGCCAATGATTAGTCGCGGACGGAAAATTGTAATATTGAAGCCTTTTTTGCGGTACTCTTCGCACAGGTACTCTGTTTCGAGTTTAGCGTCTCCGTAGGGACCGAGAGGTGCACGAGGATGATCTTCAAAGCGAGGATGATGAACGGTATGGCCATAGACCATATCCGTTGTGTAGTAGATCATGCGTTTGCAGTTATTCCTCTCAAGGAAGCTTAGCACATTCTTTGTCCCTTCATAGAGTGCCGTCCAGAAGTACTCTTTGCGCTCTCCTCGTGGCAGGATTGGCACAAGCAACCTTGCCGCAAAGTGGTAAGGTACGTCGTCGGGCTGAATGTCAACCAACGCAAAATCTTCGGTTTTGGTGACGTCCATTTCGATATGAGTCACCAAGTCGCTTTTGTAGATTGCAGCCTCTTCGGTCTTCTTGAGATCGAAAATAACGACTTTTTCCCCTTTGCTTATTAGTTTCTTCGTTAGCTCTTTGCCCAAAAAGCCATCTCCGCCAAAAATTAAATGCTTCATGTTTTTTCGGTCTCCTTTGAATTAGCTTTTGGCAACCAACGCTACACCGGAAGAAATTAATGCGACCCCCGCCCATCTCCACAGGTTAACATCTTCGTGTAATATGAAATGGCCCCATGCTGCGGTGAGGATAAAGGAAAGTCCAAGGAATGGGTAGGCGTAACTGATGTCTACCCGCGATAGCACTACCAAATGGGATGCCATGCTTATCACCATTACGAGCAAACCGGCGATAACGTATGGGCTGAATGCCACATTTAGAGCCGATTTGGTCAGCCCTTCGCGGCTGATTTCAAATTGGTCTATGCTCGTCATGCCCTTTTTGAGCAAGATCTGCGATCCAAAGTTCGTGAGGACGGTGAACAAAATTAGAGGGATGTACTTCGACATTGTAACTTGTGTTTGAGCTAAAGGCCCATCTTTTTGAATTTGAACTCAGGAATGGATCGAATGATCAGCATGATCAGCGACCAAAACCAAGGTGTATAGATTATGTCTTTTTTTCGTGAAGCGGCGGTAACGATATCGGTCGCCACCTTTTGGGGTGAAGCCCAAAGCATTCCCTTTTTTTCGATGTGAGCGGTCATCGGTGTGTCGATAAACCCAGGGCGTGCCTCCAGCACGTGTACATTGTGCTCGAACAGGGCGTTGCGTAACCCTTGGAGGTATATGCTAAGCATTCCCTTTGCTGCTCCGTAAACGTAATTGCTTTTGCGTCCACGATCGCCAGCAACGCTCGTAATCACCGCTATTGTCCCGTGTTTCTGGGCTTTCATCCTCTTGGCAAGGCTTGTCAGCAACGAGATGTGGCTTAAGCAATTCGAGTCGAAGGCAAGCCTCGCTTTTTCGTAATCGATTTCGCATTCGGATTGGTCGGGGAGCGTTCCATGAGCAATGTAGACGCAATCCAGTTCGCCAACGCCGTCAAAAATTCGAGAGATGAGCTCGTCGTGGCGCTCGGAATCGACAAGGTCCGCCGCAAATGTTTGGCATTCTTTCGGGCCTCTTAGTTTCAAATCTGCTGCGATGACACCGAGTGCATCTTGGTTGCGCCCGACAAGCGCTACCGAATCACCCGCTTTAACATGGATCAAAGAGATTTGTTGGGCGACTGCGCTGGTTGCGCCGATGATGGCGACCGTTTTCATTTTCGATTCATGAGGTTAGTAGGTTGATGCATCCTAAATTCTTTTTGGAGCTGCCGATTATCCGAAAACGTTGGGGAGTCCAGTAGAAGCAATTCCTATCACAATTAGAGTAAGGACAGCTGTGATGTGGCTGATGCGGTCTTTGATCGCGAAGACGATAGGGTCCTCGTTCATTTCTCCGCGAACCGTTTTCAACCAGATGCGACCGATCCAATAGAAGATCAAGGGACAGACTAGCCAAAGCATTTCAGGGCTCTTGTACATCAGGACGACTTCCTTGCTATTCACGTAAAGGGCTACGACGAGCACGGAGATAAAGCCGCTCGATACGCCCATGGAAACGATCAGTGGGTAGTCGTCCGTTCGGTAAGCCCTCCCAGCCGCATATCTAACATTTCGCTTCATCTGCTGGTAGAGCTCAGACGCTCGTTTGGTGAGGGCTAGACTTGAAAAGAGGAACATCGAAAAGGCGAGGAGCCAAAAGGACCAATCGTTATTTATCAGAACCGTACCGCCAACGACTCGAATCGTGAACAATCCAGCGAGAAGGCACACGTCGAGCACCACCATTGACTTGAGGTGAAACGTGTAAAGCAGCGTTGATGTAAGGTATACGCCAGCGACGATCGAAAACACTGGTGGCACGAAGAACAGGAGAGCGATCGATATGGCAAATAGTAGGCCAACTGAAAGCACTCCTTTCGACACAGGGAGGGTACCAGCTGCAAAGGGTCTTTTTGACTTCTTGGGGTGCGCTCGGTCTGCTTCCAAGTCGAGCAGATCGTTGATCAAGTAGGTTGCAGATGCCATCAAGGAAAACGACAGGAACCCTATGATCGTCGCCGCAACCATGCTCCGGTCGGCGATTTTGTGGTCTAGAAGTAAAGGTATAAACAGTAGCGAGTTCTTTACCCACTGATGCAAACGTACTGCTTTCACAATGGTGCTTAGTGACGCTCCCGGAAGCTTGAAAGCGTGGACCTTCTTGTATCGAGACTCGACTGAGTTTATGAAGCGGGAAGAGTCGCTCGCCACCGCCACCTCTGCTGCGTCGTCCCAGACATTGAAGTCGACGCTAGCGTTGCCGATATACGCATAGGCACCTTTGCCGAAGGCCTCGTTCAGCTTTTGAGCTTTATTTCGACCAGTAATGTTCTTGTCGC
>NZ_JARXHX010000001.1 GCF_031127835.1 Pelagicoccus sp. SDUM812002 | reverse complement strand
GGGCTGTCGCTCGCGACATGCCGCGTTGCAAGAGGCTATTCGGGATAAGCCGCTGGGCAGTGAGGCGCGGCGCGAGCGCCGACCCTACAGGGTTGAAAAACGTTGTGTTTTGTATTGGGTGTTCTTTGTGGAACGAAGATTACAGGTGCGGAAAACGCAGACACTGAGGCGTGGTCGGGTATCTGTTCCGAACGCTCGCTATTTTATTACGATTTGTACGCGAAAACGAAAACCTGTACTGTGTCGAAACGAGGCTTGGGAAGAGATTATGACTCAACTGGAACATCAGGAAGCTGAGGGTGATTTTTCACTGTGCTGTATGGTGCTGATGCCGGATCATGTGCATGTCGTTTTCCGGCTAGGGACACGGCTTAAACTTGGTCAAGTTGTTGGTAAGTTTAAGAGTAGGCTGGCTGGACTCGCCGATTGGCAGGACGGTTTCTACGATCATCGACTGCGATCGGATGAGGGCGAGGAGGCCTATGGTCTTTATCTTTTTATGAATCCCTATCGTGCTAATTTGATTTCATTGGATAAGGATTGGATATTTTGGAAGCGATGCAGAGCGGTTCCGTTTGCGTTTGAGGAAGTGTTGGCTGCAAAGGGGAACGTTCCAATTCAGTGGATCACGGAGAGCGAGGCCGTTAGAATTGCCTTCCTAGAAAAGGATACATTGTAGGGCTGTCGCTTGCGACATGCCGCGTTGCAGGCGGTCACTCGGGATGAGTTGTTGGGCAGTGCGGTGCGGCGCGAGCGCCGACCCTACAGTATATAATAGTTAGAAAGTCTGTTTGCTAGCGCTCTATTTTTCACCCTTCCTGTAGAAACCTCGTTATGAATTATATTCCACGCTCTCTATTTTTTTCTCTTGTACTGATTCTGTCGACCTCGCTGTCATTCGTTCCGCACGCTTTGTCGCAAGCGGACCACGAATCAGACCTCGTGATTTACGGCGCCACTTCGGCAGGAATCGCTGCAGCCCTACAAGCTGAGCGCATGGGGTACAGCGTTACCTTGATTGAACCTTCGGATCACATCGGCGGATTGACCACAGGTGGCCTCGGGCAAACAGACATCGGTAACAAACAAGTTATCGGAGGAATCGCTCGCGAGTTCTACCAGCGCGTTAAGACCCACTACGCGTCGGACGAGGCATGGGAATGGCAAGGGCGATCAGATTATCGCGATGGTGGACAAACCCGGACCGAGGCTGGCGAGGATGCGATGTGGACCTTCGAGCCAAAGGTGGCCTCCGCGATCTTTTCCGAGATGTTGAAAGAGGCTGGAATTCAAGTGAAGACGGGGGAGCGTTTGGACCGGTCGGGAGTGGGAGTTAAGAAAATCGGTAGTCGTATTCAATCCCTGGAAACGGAATCTGGAAAGCTGTACAAGGGAAAGGTCTTTATCGATGCCACCTACGAAGGGGACCTCTTGGCGGAGACGGGTGTGTCCTATGCGGTTGGTCGCGAAGCGAATGAGCAGTACGGCGAAACGCTGAACGGCGTACAAGCTGGACTTTGGGCTCCCACGCTGGAGCGAGGGCTTTCGACAAACGCAGCGAATCACCAGATCGCGCCTGGCGTTTCAGCCTATCGAGAGCCCGGCCATCCGGAGAGCGGCGTCCTGCCTTTCATCGTCGCGGGCGGACCCGGAATCGAAGGAAGTGGAGATGACGGCGTTCAGGCCTACTGTTATCGCGCTTGCCTAACTGACCACCCAGAAAATCGTATTCCTTTTGCGAAGCCTGAGTCTTACGACGAACTTCATTACGAGTTGCTCTTTCGGCATGTGGAGGCGGGGGGCTCCTTCTATTGGATCAATAGTGCGATGCCCAACCGAAAAACGGATACGAACAACGGAGGTGGGTTTTCTGGTGATTTCATTGGAATGAACCATGCGTATCCTGAGGCTAGTTACGACGAGAGGAAGGCGATCGAACAATCGCATAAGGACTACCAATTGGGCTTGTACTGGTCGCTCGCTAACCATCCTCGGGTACCTCAGTGGATACGGGATGACGTTTCTCGTTGGGGATTGCCCAAGGACGAATATGAGGAGACAGATCATTGGTCTCCTCAACTCTACATTCGCGAGGCGAGACGGATGATAGGTCAACTCGTGATGACGCAGCATCATTGCGAAGGCTTGGAGGTCGTCGAAGATAGCGTTGGCATGGCGGCTTATGGAATGGATTCGCACCACGTGCAGCGCTATGTCGATGCCAATGGTTACGCTCAAAACGAGGGCAATGTGCAGGCCCATGTCGCGGCTCCTTATCCGATCAGCTACCGGAGCATGCTTCCCAAATCCGGAGAAGCGGACAATTTGGTGGTGCCGGTTTGCGTATCTTCGACGCATGTCGCCTTTGGCTCGATACGAATGGAGCCAGTATTCATGGTTCTAGGACAATCTGCTGCGACGGCAGCTTGTCTCTCGATCGAGGCCGATAGCACCTTGTCAGAGTTGGATGTTTCAGCGTTGCAGGCCCGACTGTTAGCGGACGGGCAAATCTTGGAAAATTGAAGAGGGGTGGATTCGCCCCTTACAGACTTCAGGCCTTAGCTGGGTCCTCCGACAGCTCCTCTTGAGCTTCCTCGTCGATGAGGATCGGTTTGCCCACTGCCATGAGGGTTGGTACCGCACAGGCAGTGAGGAGTAGGCCGACGAAAAGGAAGCCAACACCGAAGGACCAGGTCCGGTGCTCATAAAGTTGATACGCTTGGTTTTCTCCGGAGAAATAGATGATCTCAACGTCGTCGTTCACGTTGGCGAAGGCGTTTCGGCGGCTTCCGATAGCCAGCGTAAAGTCTTCTGAGCTTCCATCGTCTCGGTCAACGGTGGCCGTGTAGGTGAAACGGGTGTAGTAATCTCCTTCCGGAATTTCTTTTCGGTAGCGAATCAGTTGCGGTTCTCTATCAGGTTCGTTGCGTTCGATGCGGGTGATACGAGCGTTTTCTTGTTCGCCGAAAAAGTAGCGCACGGAGGGATCCCAGATGAGGACGCACCCTACAGCGGTGAGTAATAGGCTCCCGATTAGGAAGGCGAGTTTAGCGAAGTACTTGTCGGGCGTATAGTACCAGCGACCGTCTGCCGCTTTCGCTATATTGGCTTCGTCTTTATACAATTCTTCGGGGGTCATCGTTTTAGGTCCTCCTCAGCTCCGTAGCGACGGATAACACCCTTCTTCTCGATGTAGATGATGAAGAAGATGATGGCGAAGCCAATGAGGTCGCTCGCAATTTCAAGGGTCTTGCTGGAAAAGAAATACTCGTACTCTCGCTCGGTGTGCCTACTTCGCGGTGTGTTTTCAGGAATGCTCACGTAGAAAGGTTGGGAGGCCAGCACGTCGGCCAAGCGGAGGTAGGTTTCGGTGGCTAAGCTTTGCGGGAACGGTTGGTCCGGCAAGAGGGAGGCGAGTCGGTCTCGAATTTCATTTGCCCGCGAACGGGTCAACCAGTCGGAGGTGTTGGCAGCCGCGGCATTGGTAGCGAGTTCGATTTCGAAGCGGTATCGGTTGTTCGCCACTTGCTGAGCGCTTACGTCTTCGATCGCTTGCTCTTGCGTAAGCGCCTCGGCCAGCAGGGAAGTATCCGAGTTGAGGGCGTTCTGCGAGATGTTCAGTTCGAAGCTCAAGCGTTGTTGGCCGTTGCTTTGAGATCTTTCGGCGGAAGAGATTGTGAACTGCTGGTTACCGCGACCGAGTCCGCTTTGGAAGATGCTGTTGATGGAGTTCGCAAGTTCGAAGGCGGCTGGAACTTTGCTTTGTCCTGTATTCAAAATCCGGTAGAGGCTAGTGAAATTTGGATCGAACTTTGCTTGGATGTTTAAGCCAGGTATCTCTCCGCTGATGACTTCCACTTCCACTTCGGATCTCCAGCGTGAGCTCGATTGCTCGCTGTCGCTGGCGGTGACCTGGTATTGCGGGCCGTTGAGGTTTTGCTCGAGTAATTCGACCTGCTCTGCGGGAAGTTTCTCGATGGTAGTCACCGAGAGAAATAGGGTATCGTCTTCGAAACGCGCGTCGCGTAATTGGGCTCCCGCTTCGAAGAGCGTGTCGCCGAGCACGCCGTAGAGCTTTTGGTGCAGCTCGGATTTGCCGTTCTCGAGTTCTTGGTTGATCGCTGCGGTGCGGGCTTTCGCCGCTTCGATTTTTTCGTTAATCGCATCGCGTTCCACATCTTCGAGGAAGGGCGAGGTGACTTCCGCTTCGAGGCTGGATAGCTCGTTCTTGAGGTCCTTGAGTTCCGCAAGATTGTCGGAGGTGCCATCATCGTTGCGATGTATCCACCAACGCATGGACGTTTCCTTGTCGACGCCGTATTGATGGATTGGGCGTAGTACATAGTCGTCGGGATCGAGTCCGGTCGACTCGATTTTGGAGCGGAGCTGAGCCTCGTTTATTTCGTCAGGGAAGGTCGTTGCGGTTTGGTAGCCGGCTTGCGGGAAAAACCAGACGGACCACCAAACGAGCCAGACTCCCACAAAAAGGAGAACGAGGCTGCGGAAGAGGTTTTGGAAAAGGTATGTACCCGCGCTGGCGGAGCCCATGCGGCTGCGCTTCACGTACTCCATCATGAGCGGATAGGTGACGACCGACTTCACCATCATAAAGGCCTGCGTGATGTTTCCGATGACGATGATTTGCAGGAGGGTGGGACGGTTGTCTGGCTGAAAGGCTACGAACACCGTGTAGAAGATGTTCATGATGAGCGAGCCAGCTGACGCTAGGACGAAGGTTTGAATTTTGCCGAAGCGGTCAGCGAACCATCCTGCGGCCAGGGCGAAGGTAATGGAGAAGATTGCTCCAACAGCCATAGTGTTACCCATGTCTTGCAGCGAGTAGCCCCATTGCTCGGTATACAGGAGCGGCTGGAAGATCCCCAGGTTGACCGAGAACATGATCGTAACGAAGACGAAGAGGTAGATCGGCAGTAGGTCTTTTGCGAATACGTCTTGATAGAAAGACTTTATGAAGTGGACGAATATGGATTGTCCGGGCTTGCGTCCGTCGTTGATACTGCCCCCATCGGGAGGCTTGATTTCACGGAAGCCTAAGCCTTCGAAGGCGGAAATACCGAGGAGCACGAAGGCGCAGAGGCAAAACATGATGGCTCCGCCGCTCATCTCGGTAATGAAGCGGAAGGGGCCCATGAAGTAATAGTCGTCGAAACGCCCGAGCAGCAGGAAGAAGAAGATGATGTTGCCGAACTGCACGGAGGCCTGGAAGAAGCCGGATAGGCGCCCGCGTTGGGGAGGCGGGACGACTTCGTAAATGAGAGCTTGGGTCATGCTGCCAAAGCTTCCCGCGAGGCTGAAGCCCCAGCGCAGTAGGATAAGCACGATGACATTCGGGGCGAAGGGCATGGCCAGCAGGCAGAGGGCACGTCCGGTGTCGGCGATCACCACGAAGAACTTACGACGTCCCCATCTTGTCCATACACGGTCGCTGAGCCAGGAGATGAAGGGTGCTCCGAAGAGGTTGATATAGATCTCCATGCTGATCAGACCCATGATGGCGGCCGGGTTGTCCATGAACTTCTTCATGAGCAGCAGGAACGGGGCGTGGATAACCGATTCTCCGTAAATCGTCAGCAGGAGCGGAAGCTGAGCGTAGAAAAGCCAATGGACTGGGACCTTTTTCTTGCGGGTTATGATCATGTAAAGGCGGGAGAGGCAGGGACTTTCGGTTGGGGTCTGAGGCGCGAGGTGGCGCCTTCAATTGGGGGAAAGAAAGGTTATAGCTAGCCGGTTTAGGTCAAGGCGAGCGCGATGAGAATATTGTCTTATTAATCCGTTAACTCGGGGTTCGGTCAGCAAGGGTTCGCTCGCAGGCGATCGAGCATCGACCGCAAACTCGCTCGGGCGAGGCCGATGCAGGTATCGCAGGCACCATAATAGAGGAGCAAGGTGTCGCCCTCTAGCAGGCAGGAGGTGGGGAATACGACGTTAGGGATGTAGAGGCCAACCCGCTCGTAATAGGCTTCTGGCTCAAAAAGAGGCAGTGGGCAGCGGGCGAGGATTTTGCGAGGGTCTTGCAGGTCGAGCAACATGGCTCCCATGCGGTAGGTGACGGCTTTGACGGAGGCGTCCGTGGTTTCGACGCCGTGGTAAAAGAGCAGCCAACCGGCGTCGGTGCGTATGGGTGGACAGGAGCCGCCGATGCGGTTGTTTTCCCATGGGAAATTTGCCCGGGCGAGGATCTCAGGCTCTTTCCAGTTCCGCATATCCTCTGAGTAGCTGAGCCAGATGGAGGAGCTTGTGGCTTCTAAGGGGCGTCGCAGCACGGCGTAGCGGCCGGCGATCTTTTCGGGGAAAAGGATGACGTTTCGATCGTCGGTATCCGGCGAGGTGATCCAAGAGTGGAAGCTCCAGTTTTGGCCGTCGTCGGAGACGGCAAGTCCGGAACGGGTGAGGTTGTCGGAACGCCCGCTGGCGACATTGGCTGAGCCCTTTTGATCGGCGGCGGGAGCAGGCGGGAGATCGGGAAAATCGGTCTCGTGGGACTCGGGCACGCCGACCCCGGTCGGGTGGGAGGACCAAGCGTAGGGACGGTAAGCGAAGGTGAGCCACCAGCGTCCCTCGAGCCGCGTGACACGAGGGTCTTGCACGCTGCCGATGGGGCTGCCGCACATGGCTGGGGTGAAGACGGGTTCCGCGCTGGCGACTTCCCACTTCACGCCGTCGTCGCTGCGAAGCAGTCCCAAATGGCAAATGAAGGGGCGGAGTCCGCCTGCGCAGCGATCGAGCATCCAGTATTGTTTGCCATCGTGAAAGACGGCTGGATTAAAGCTGACGGCGCGGCGCCAGGCGGGTTGTCCTGGAGTGACGATGGGGTTGGCGGGCTCGCGAGTGAAAAGTGGTTCTTGGATCATTTATTCGAGTATGAAGGGGAGTTATGGATACAGATAGGGTGAGTATCAATATTTGAAGCTGTATCGGGACTTTAGGTACGCTGTTTGCAGCGGGAGGAGGTGAATTCGATCCCTTGGCTAGATCTGGGCAGCTAGGAAGTGGGTGGCGGCTTGCAGGACTTTGGCCTGTTGGCTGCGATTGTCGCCGACGGTGTCGTGACCGACATTGTCGAAGATTTTCAATTCGCTGTGAGCGTTGGCGGCCTGCCAGGCGGCGTGGGCGATTTCGCCTTGGCGTGCGTGGACGACTCGGTCTTGGCTTCCGTAGATGAAGAGGGCGGGCGGGAGCTGACCGGATGCGTAGCTGACGGGACTGGCGAGGTGGTAGAGTCTGGGGTTTTGTTGGTAGGTGGCGCCAAGGAGCTCGTGTTCGGCTCCGGGGGATTCATTGCGATCGAACCAGCGGGCAACGTAGTCGAAGCAGCCCCAGAGGGATATAAGCGCGGCGGGTTTGTTTTCCTCTTCCGAGAGGGACTGCAAAGGACTGTTGACTGCGAGGTGAGCGGCTTGCAGGACGCCGGCGGACTCGCCAGATACGGAGATGCGAGTGGGGTCGATATTGAGTTCGAGTGCCTGTTGCTGAACCCAACGCCACGCGAGCGTGGTCTCGTCGAGGATGGCGGGAAAGCTGGGTGTGTTTTGAGTGGCGAGTCGGTAGGAAGCGGATACGGTGGTGATGCCAAGTGAGAGGGCCAGCGTTTTGGCGAGCTCGCCGCAGCCATTGGGGTCGCCGACGATGAAGCCTCCGCCGTGAAAGGCGAGCAGTCCGGGCATGGGCTGGGCCGGACGAGAGTTAGGGCGATAGATAGTAGCGTAGATGGGAGGGCCTCCCGCGAGGGAGCCGAGCGGGCGATTGAATTCGATGTCTACGCCGGGGCAAGGTTCGTGGCCTTGGCGAAGGAGGATGGAGTCGAGTTGAGCTTGGGAGAGAGGATTGGGTTTCATGCGGAAAGTAGAGCTCTGGGAAGGAGGCGAGCAGGGCGGCGATGGTTTGTCAGCAGCAGGGTTGGGAAAGCGGCAGCCCTGTCATTTGATTTAGAGGTTAATTCGTTAAGTGAGAACGAAGAATTTTAACGGGAGGGGTTAACGGTTTGATGGGAGGATGATGTGACGAAGTAGTCTAGATTTGTTCATGGTAGCCTTAACCCCAACCCCATTCCCATAAATGAAATCACCCCGAGCCGGTTTTGTCGGTTTACCCGTCGAACGCAGTGAAAGAAGCCAAGTGCTGCTTTACCGTCTCGATGTGGAAGGAGATGTCGGCGAAGTCGAGGGTGGGGTTTGGATACACCTTTTTGCCGAGACTCGATATCGTTTGTGGGTGAACGGAAAATTTGTTTCATCGGGGCCGGCTCGTTTCGTGCAATCGTCTCCCTGGTTCGACAGTGTGGACCTAGGGCCGTATTTGACCTCGGACTCGAACTGTATTGCTGTGGAGGTGCATCACTATGGGTGCTCGTCCTTTCAAACGATGCCGGGCGGACGCGATGGATTTATTGCTTGGGGCGGCGGTGATGGGTTTGAATTTAAGACTCCCGGAAACTGGAAGGTCCGAAGCTTGCCAGGCTGGGCGAAGGATGCAGCCCTCTACAGCTTTGCCCTCAACGCTTGCGAGATCCGCGACACGCGGGCTACGGAGGATGCGTGGTATCTGCCGGGAGCGTTGAGCGAGGGTTGGGAGGCAGCTCGTCCGCTGCCCGCGGCGGAAAGGGTTTGGGGCGAATTAGCGCCGAGAAATGTTCCAATGCCGCTTTTCGAAAGGGCGGAACCTGATCGGTTGGTCGTTTCCGGCGAACTTGCTGACATAGGCCATATCTTTGGACTCCATTTTCCGGATACGTATTTGGGGCCGCCGGGATCGATTGAGAAAGGACTTTCGAAAGCGTTTCAATTCTGGGTTGCCTCCGATGAGGAGCAGACCGTCGCGTTCTGGTATCATTGGGGAACGTATTGGGTCAATGGAGACAGAATTGGCGAGGATGCGGAGGAGCTCGCTGGCCTGCGCATGGTGAGCGAGGTTTCGCTGAAGAAAGGGTGGAATTGTTTTTGTGGCTTCGCGAACTATCCGCCCAATACGGTTTATTGGGATTGCCTGTTTCGACTGCCGCACGGGTTGCGTGTTTCGGCGTTTCCCGAGGACGATTGCGAGGATCGTTTGAGGGTATCGCCACTGATTAGCGAAGAGGAGCGATGCGACTGGGTAATCGGAGGAGAACCTCGAAATGATGCGGGTTGGGTTACTGCCGAAGGTGATCCCAGGAATATCACGCCGGCTCGCCTCATGGCGTGGCAGCGACTTCGAAATGTGTCTGAAGGAGATCCGGAATCGAAGCGCGGATTGGTTTGGGTATTCGACTTTGGGCGAGAGGTTTTGGGTCATGTCGAAATCGAGATAGAAGGGGGAGAGGGGCAGGTCTTAGATGTGGGATTTGACGAATGGCAACAGCCCAGTGGTTTGATTGACCTCTACCGGACCAACCCGTTTGTCCACACGGTCGATCGCTATATCCTGCGAGGCGGAGGATCGCAAAAAATCGTCGGACTGAATCCCCGTGGAGGTCGGTTTGTTCAGGTTGTCGTGTACCCACCAATACAGAAAAGCAGTTTTCAATTGAAGGCCGTTAGAATTATTGAAACGCGAACGATGAGGGGAGCGGAGGGCTCGTTTAGCGATGGTGATCCAATTGACGAAGCCATATGGAGCGCCTCTCTTAATACGGTGATCGGCAGCGCGGAAGATGTGTATTCAGATTCCCCGTGGCGCGAGCGTGGAGCTTACATTGGCGACTTCACTGTCAATCAGCTTGTGCAGTGTTTGATCGGTTCGGACCTGCGAATTGCGAAGCGTTGCCTGCAATTATTTGCCCAAGCCCAACGCGACGATGGACAGTTTGCCTGCGTGGCGCCCGCTTACCATCGTATGGCCCATGAAGATTTTTCGCTGATATGGGTGCTTGGACTTTGGGAACATTGGTCTCTGACGGGAGATACGTTTCTCGTCGATGAGTTGTGGCCGAATCTAGAGCGTCTGTGGGCGAGTTCGGTCTGGCATGAAAACGCGGCCGGTTTGTGGGGCACAGAAGGAATGAATCTTTTCATCGACTGGGGCGTGGTTCTAGAGGAGCGGGAAGGGCAAGCGAACGCTGTCCTAAACGCTTTCCGTATCCATGCCCTGGAAAAGTCTGCTTCGCTCGCTCGGAGTACCGGACGAGAGAAACAGGCTGAATCGTTTTTTGAGGAAGCCCAAAGGATTAGGGCGGCGTTCTCTTCGACGCTTTGGGTTGAAAGCGAGGGACGTTATGCGGCCTGTACCAGAAAGGATGGTACGCTCTCCTCTACTTCGTCCGGCCATGCCAATTTGCTGGCTTGGGCCTTCGAGATTGGAACGGCGAATCAGCTCGGTCGCGTACAGGAGTACCTCTTCGACTTTCTGGATCGAAATTACGAGAAGGGGATTGCGGAAGGCAGGTTTGCGGGACACATTGAACTGTACTTTTTCCGTTACCTTCTTTCAGCTTTGGCGGAACGCGGTCATGGTGAACGAGCCTTACGGTTGATTCGGCAGCATTGGGGGCCATTGGTGAAAGATGGATTTGGCACGCTTCCAGAGTGTTTCCATCGATTCCAAGTAGGGTTGGGTAGCCGCTGTCACGGATGGAGTGGGTATCCAGCAGTTTGGTACACGAAGTGGGTACTGGGATTGAGGCAGGAAAAATCGGGCGACCCTGACCGCTGGGTTCTCGATCCGTTGAGAGTAGAGCGAATCGAACACGCATCGGGTGTTCAGCCTCATCGTCTCGGCACGATCCGAGTCGAGTGGGAGCGAAAGGAGGATGGGAACTTGGAGATGAACATAGCGGCACCTGAGGGCGTTAGCGTGAGGTGTGCAGAATGTTTATAGACACTTATTACACTAACCCCTAACCCAGAGTATATTAGTAATTATGAAAACACGTATCGCATTATTGTTTTCCGGGCTGATTCTCAGCTTCTTTGGTGTAGCAAAAGCGACCGCTATGGAGGTCGGAACGAACTTTTGGTTTCTGGCGAACTGGTCTGGTGAGCAGCCCTTTAAGGAGGATGTCGATTGGTCTGACGCGTACGCAAATGGTGACGATATTTGGAATCCGACTTTTATCGACGAGCTTGATCCCTATACTGTCCTGCGGTTTATGGACTGGGGTGGGACCAATAACTCGAAGGTCGAGTTTTGGTCGCAGCGCCGCCCCGCGACGGACGCCGGTAATGAATCGATCGGGTTTATCTCGCAGAGCTCTTCGCTTACGGCAGGTCTTGCCTACGAGTGGATGATCGATTTATGTAATCGTACGGGGAAGGACATGTGGGTATGTCTGCCACATAAGTCTGACGCTACTTACTGGTCGAATCTAGCTCAGTTGATTTACAGTGATCTAGATCCGTCGCTGAAGGTCTATATTGAATATTCCAATGAAACTTGGAATGGCGGTTTTGCTCAATTCCAGTATACTATCGACAAAGGAGTGGCTGGCGGGCTGCCGGGTTCCAATCAATGGTACAAGGGGGGTGCCTACAGTGTTTATCAGTCGTTAGGAATCTTCCATGCGTTCGAGAATGTGTTTGGTGTAGACTCGCCGCGTATTGTAAAAGTCGTTTCTGCGAGTGGTAATCTTGATATTGCACGGAAAGCGATTGATAACGTAGTCAATTCTTCGTCCTGGAATCCCAATGGAATAACGGTGGATGCCTTCGCCAATGCGCCTTATGTCGGCTCGGGGCTAGATGGAGCCGACGCTAGCATCGCGTCGCAATTCCGTACCAAGACTGATCAGAGGATTGCCGGGAGCGTGGCTAGCAGTGTAAGTATTGCGACTGATTTTAATCTCGTGCTCATCACCTACGAAGCGGGCCAGCATTTGACTGATAATGCAGATCTTTGGTCAGCGAATCCTGCGATTTACGATGAGTACCTGTATATGCTTGACGAAATGGATGAGCATTTTGCGCTTTTTATGCATTACACTCATGCTGGAAATTGGACGTCGGGAGGAGCGTGGGGAGCTAAAGAATATACGGGCCAGCCTCTGACTCAAGCACACAAATACCGCGCCTTGGTTGATTACGTTGATGCATCGACGCCGGGAAGCGGCGGAAGCAGCACTGTGGTAGTAACTCCCACCGACGATCGTGACACGCAGAGTGACGTGGCAGCGGGCACGAATTCGCAAATCGCAATCAGCGCGTATAATACATCCTTCTTTCGGTTTGATTTATCCAGCTTCTCAGGCCCCGTGTCCTCCGCAAAGCTGCGTTTATTTCGAACGGGTTCTTCAAGTGCCCTGACGGCTGATGCGTACTTAGCTGGTAGCGACTCCTGGACTCAATCCGGCTCGGTTCCGCCCGCTGGTTCGACTTTGATGGGCAGCGCCGCGGTTTCGGCAGGAACGGGTTGGATGGAAATCGATCTTGATCCAAGTTTAGTACAAGCCGAGGTAAGTGGTGACGGCATTATTTCACTGGGTTTAGAAAGCAATCTTGGAGGTTGGACTTTTGTTTCCTCGCGAGAAGGAGCGAACCCGCCCGAGCTGATGCTAGGTGGAAGCAGTACGTTCACTTTGAACCCAATTGCGGATCGAGACGGGCAAAGTTCGAATTCTGGTACGAACGCCGGTATCTATGCCAGTATGTGGAATACGATCACCGTGAAGTTCGATGTCTCCGCGATACCCGGTTCTGTTGCTGACGCAACTTTCCGAATTTATAAGCAATCAAGCAGCTCAGCGCCCACCGTTTCCGCCTACGCCGGTGCTTCGGATTCGTGGTCTGAGACGGGGAGCTCTACTTCGTCAACCGGCTCGGCTCTTGATGCGGCCACAGTGGGTTCGAATGCGGGTTGGATTGAGTTTGATGTGACAGCTTTGGTCGCTGTGGAAGCTGTAGGCGACGGGATCGTGACGATTGCTATTAAAACTGATCAAAGCAGCTGGACTCAGTTCGTGGCGCGAGAAGGCAGCCAGCCTCCCGAGCTGGTACTGACTTCACAATAACGGTTGGGGTCGCGTTTTTCGTTTCACCGCTACGGAGGTTCTACCGTAGCGGCTTTTTTTTCGGAAAGCCGAGTGGTGAAAAACTGTAGGGATGGGGCATGCTAGACGCCGTCGTTCAGGAGTAGTCGCTAATGGTAATTATTGTTCTAAACCGCCGATTCCCACGATTTGAGCGCTAAAATTTTAGTTGGAAAAACAGTGTACCGTGTGGGGACGCGTTAACGAAATTTATAAACGGATTTATGCTATAATCAATAGTGTGTCGGTTCGTTTTGGGTAATCAATTTTAGCAAGTATTTATAAAACCCTGCTAAAGTAACGAGTGGAGAATTGATCCGTCGTTTCTAGCCCCCTATCTAAAATTGCTATGAGAGAAGCTGTATCTAACTGCGTACCCCCATGTCTTCATCCCAAGAGGAGAGGGCTTGTTTTGTCATTTATATTAATGATAATCGGAAGCGTCTTTCCGAGTATTGCCACCTCTCAGGAAGATACCTATCCTGAGCTGACTACCGCCAATATTGGCGGAATCGGAAGCGGACCAATGCGGGCGTTTGTCGATGTAGTGAAAACCTCTAATCGCTGGGCACAGCCGAATGGAGACCCGCTCGATTGGGATACCATGCGCGACGAGCAAGGCTGGCCGACGGCCGATTTTAGAATGATCCTCTTCGATTGGCGATTGTGGGGCGGGTGGCTGAATCCGCCGTACGATGATCCGGAGCGTATGCAAATCGACGTGAGCGGTATCTATAAAGTATCGTTTAAGGGAGAGGCGACGGTGTCTTCGTGGGCGGGTGACTCCTATGTTGATTTCTCGAACCAGGAGTACGACGCGGCGAGCAATACAACGACCCTGGATATGTATGTATTGAACCAGGATGAAGTGCTGGCAATCGATTCGAATGACAATTCCGGTCTCGTGGCGATGCAGTTCACCAACACGGTGAACCCCGATAGCTCGACTGGCGCAGGCATTACCGACCTCAAGGTTATACGTCCAGGATACCATGATCGACCCGAGCAGACCTTCACTGATGAGTTTATCAATGCGCTTTCGCCGTTCGCAGCTTTGCGCTTCATGGACATCCAGCACACCAATAATTCAAATCCGTTCCAAGGCGATCCGTATCCTCGGAACGTAACCCTTTGGCAGGATCGAATCACGAAAGAAAGTCCTTCTCAAATACTTGAGAACCGTGGGCTGAAGCAACCAGTGGTGGCATGGGAATATGATATAGAAATTGCAAACGCTGCGGGAGCAGACCTGTGGCTGAATATCCCGGTACACGCGGAGCTCGATTATGTGAAGAAGTTGGCGATCCTTGTCGCTTACGGTGTGGATGTGGGAGATGCGGATGTCAGTGGACCGTTTGATGAGGCCATATTGGCTCAGGGCGTGCAGACGACCGATCCGCTTGACCCAAGTCTCAATGTTTACCTCGAGCATTCGAACGAGGTTTGGAATTTCGGCTTCAGCCAATATGTATACAATAAGCTCGCCGCGGTTGAAGCGGCCGACAATGGCTTTGATTGGGGGACGACCGACGAAGAACACATGGCCCGTCGTCGCCATATCAAGCGAGCCTACGAGTTCGGACAGATCTTCTCCGAAGTTATGTCCGAAAAGTATGGGACCGATGTTCTGTTGAGTAAAGTACGCCCGGTCCATGCGCACTGGGCAGCTGCTATTGGCTTTGACTTGCAAAACCAATGGCAATCAGCGGTCGACTGGATGGAAACGACTTACGGTCCCGTTAGCGACTACTTCTACGGCTTCGCGATCGCGCCTTACATGAACGACAATGCCGCGTCGGATACGGCGACGCCCGAGGAGCTGTTGGCTGCTTTGGTTGCCAGTAGCGACAGCCAAGCTGCAGGAGGTCGTTCTACCTTTATCGACAAGAGCGTCAACGATTGGGGCGTAGCTCCCATGGTCTACGAAGGCGGTCCAGATACGGGCGGAGGATCAACGACTAACGTGCAAAACCGCATTTTGATGAATCGCTTGCCGGGCATGAAGGACGCTGTGAAGCGCGACATGATCGACAACTGGTTCGAACTCGGCGGCAAGGAATTTGCCTATTTCGTAATAGCAGGTGGAGCTAGCCGTCACGGGTCTTGGGGCGCGACTGAAGACGTCGCGGATCTTACGGCTCCCAAGTATCAAGCGTTGCTTGAGATCGCGGGTGACGTGAGCGTGCAGCTTGTATCCGCGAGTGTTCCCGATGGGTCAGTAAATACTGAATACGCTACTCAGCTGCAAACGTTTGGAGGTGTACCTCCCATCGCTTGGACAATCGAAAGCGGTGGTCTTCCCGCCGGTCTTTCGCTCAACGCTACGACTGGGTTGTTGTCTGGTACTCCCGCTCCGGGATCGGAAGGCGTCTATTCACCGACGATCCGCGCGACGGACGACGGGGGAGAGTTTGACGAAGGGGAGTTCCCGTTTGAGATCATCGCCTACAGCGATTCTGCTCCCGTTTTTCAAACGTCTACCACGCTGCCTAATGGCGAAGAAGGAAGTCCTTACCAGGCTAATTTCATTGTGACGGGCGGTAACGGTCAGCTCAACTGGAGCGTTACCAATCCTGGTAATCTTCCTCCGGGGCTTAGCTTCAATAACGGACTCTTCTCCGGTACGCCGCAAGCGGCTGGCAGCTACAGCTTCGAAGTCGCGGTAACGGATTCCGACACGAATTTGGGAGCAGGGGACGAAGCCCGTGCAACCTTCTCCGTGGTCATCGACGAGAACCCAGACATTCCGGCGTCACCTTCTGACCTTGCAGTCAATGCCGTCTCAGCAACTGGGATCGACCTGACTTGGACGGATAATGCGGACAACGAGACAGGCTACGAAATCCAAGTCTCCGGCGATGGCGGGCAAAACTTTTTGCAAACCATCGAGGTCGGAGCGGACGTGACGAGCTACTCGCACACTGGACTGACACCGGAGACCATCTACTTTTATCGTGTCCGTGCGGTGAATGGTGGTTTTGTATCCGGATATTCAGGAGCCGCAGGCACGACTACACTTCCTCCTCTACCTGAGCTTGATGTGATCGCTGGTTTTGATTTTGCGACCTACGCAGGCACTGAAAATACAGCGACCGCGACCACGGTTGACAGCGGCGCCACCGTTACGGATCTGACACGCGGAGCGGGTGCAGCTGGGAGAACCAATTTCGGAAACGAACTGGGAGGATTTAATACTGCCGCTACGAGCTTCACACAGGCTACCTTGCAGGAAGCGATTTCTGCCGACAATTATTTCGAGTTCACAGTGTCTCCAATAGACGGATACACTATGGATATTGAAGAGTTTTTCTACTCGTCGTTTGCCCAAGCCAATGGTACGAACCCAGGCAATTTTTCGATTGAGGTTGAGTATAGCCTTGATGGGTTCGAAACGGCTGGCACTTCGTTAGGCGGTAATTCGGGTGTGGTCGCTCAGTCTATTGGAGGATTGCGCGGGAATCCATTTTTGCTGCAAACGGCAGGGGAATCTGCTCTGCAAGGCGTATCGTCTCCTGTAACGTTCCGAATCTATGGATACAAGGGCGCTAGCTACACGTCGAAAGGCATTGGCTTTGACGCTGGAGATGACTTGGCGATTCGCGGTAAAGTTACAGAGTTGAATCCTGCGGTGCCAGAGGTGATCGCTGGATTTGATTTCGCTTCCTATTCAGGAAATGAGGCCACAGCGAGCGCGTCAACGATTGCTGATAATTCCGGCGCGAGCGATTTGATTCGCGGTGCGGGAACGCAGGGCAGCGGAGCTACATACAATAGTGAGCAAGGTGGTTTTAATACTTCTGGCCAACGATTCACCGCAGCCGATATAGCCGGAGCGGTAGGCAACGACGACTATTTCGAATTCTCCGTAACTCCAGATGGTGGATATGCATTCGATATTGAGGAAGTTTTCTACTCGGCCTATGCCCAAGCCAATGGGACGAATCCGGGAGACTTTTCCATCGATGTGCAGTACAGCCTAGATGCTTTTGCGACCGCTGGTATTTCTTTGGGCGGCAACAGCGGAGTAACCGCACAGTCCTTGGGTGGAATGCTGGGGAACCCATTCACTCTCTCGACTGAGAGCGAAGCGGCCTTGCAAGGTGTATCCGGAACGGTAACCTTCCGTATCTACGGTTACAAGGGAGCCGGCTACACTTCTAAAGGTATTGGTTTCGACGCGGGTGAGGATCTGTTCGTATACGGAACAGTCCGCTCAGCTGGAGGCTCCGGTGGTGGAGGTTCGTCTGTGGCGGCTCCTAGCGACTTGAATGCTACCGCTCCTGCCTTTGATCGGATTTCCGCTACGTGGCTTGACAACTCCGATAGTGAGACGAGTTACGAATTTGAGATATCGACCGATGGCGGGGCAACCTATCCGCAAGTCGAGTCTCTAGCCGCGGATTCCACTGAGATTCTCGTTACAGGTCTTTTAGCTAGTACGGAATACACGGTACGGGTTCGTGCGGTATCGGGATCGGACGCCTCCGAGTTCGCGGGTCCGGTTTTGGTTGAAACTCCAGCGGAACCCGGTGATTCGGAACTTATCGCAGCGTTCGATTTTTCAACCTATCTTGGTGGAGAAGCAACGGCTACTGCCAATTCGGCAATCGCAAATGTAAGTGTCAGCGACCTCACTCGTGGCGCAGGAGCCAGCGGAAGCAATACGTACGGAGACGAGAGTGGTGGATTCAACACCGCGAGTACCCGTTTCGATGATGAAACTTTGGCTTCAGCTATCGCTAATGAGGAGTACTATGAGTTCACGGTGTCGCCAGAAGCAGGATACGCGTTGGAGATCGATCAGATCTTCTATTCGGCCTATGCTCAAGCGAATGGAACCGACCCTGAGAATTTCTCAATAGAGGTTCAGTACAGCCTTGATGGGTTCGCTACCGAGGGAATCTCTCTTGGTGGAAATTCAGGAGTTACACCTCGTACCCTCGGTGGTATGTTGGGGAATCCAGTGACGGTTGCTACGACTGCGGAGTCAGCATTGCAAGGAGCTGATGGTCCAATAACCTTCCGGCTCTATGGCTACAATGGGGTTGCCTACACCTCTAAGGGAATCGGTTTCGACGCGGGAGATGACCTAGTGGTCCGAGGCCGCGTGGTTGAGGCGAACTCCAATCAGGCGAAGGCTTATAATTACCTGCGTTTCTGGTTGGACGACTCTTCTGGCGACGACGGTGCCATGCACCTGAGTGAGCTGAAATGGTTGTCTGGTGACAGCGTGCTTCCAGCAAATGCGCTGACGAGTGCAACAGAGGATCCCAATGTCGAAATCATTTCGTCCACAGGCAACAACCCGAGCTTTTTGGTGAACGCCTTAGATGAGGATGGAAGCACGTCAACCTACCACCAGAAGGACCGCGACGTGACTCTACGCTTTAAGAATGGCCCTGTTTACCCGACCGGCATCCGCATCGGGTCACCGAGTTGGTCACGTGCGGCAGCCTTCCGTTGTGAAGGGTCTGTCGATGGCGAGACATGGACGCTGTTATATGAAACGAGTGGATTGACCGGAGACGATTTTCCAATCGCTGCTGACGGGATTAAATACGGTGAATTTGATTTTGGAGTAACCTTGCCAGACAATCTGGATACGCTCGCACCTAGTATTCCTGAAAACCTTTCGACGACGGATGTATCGGAGGACGAAGCAACGATCGTTTGGGATCCATCTACAGATGCAGGTTCAGGCGTTGCCCACTATCGCGTGTACCTCGACGGTGAGTACTTGGAAATGGTTAGCAGCCCAGAGGCGACGGTATCAGGACTGTCTCCAGAAACGGAATACTCGGTAACGGTTTCTGCGGTCGATGTGGAAGGTAACGAATCTGATGAGAGCTCGGCCCTCGTGTTCACGACGTCCGAAGCGACCGGTGAAATTGCCCAAAGCTATCGTTACCTTCGTTTTTGGATCGATGCGAGTAGCTCGGACCCCAATCCGATGCAGCTTCGCGAGCTACGTTGGTTGTTTGGAGACAAGGAAATGCCGTTTGCCTGGATCACAAGTTCCGTTGGCGACGAGTCTGTCGAAATCAGCACGAGCACGGCTAATGTCTACGCTTTTGATGGTCCGTGGAAGCTATTCGATGGTGATACGAATTCCCATTGGTACGTGACCTCTGGGAATGAAGTGACACTCGACTTCAAGGATACGGCTGTGATTCCTACGGGAGTGCGTGTCGCTTCACCGAGTTGGTCCCGTTTGACAGCGTTCCGTTGCGAAGCCTCCAACGACGGCGAAACGTGGACGGAGCTTTATGAAGCGAGCGATCTTACCGGTGATGATTATCCGAATACATGGGGAAGCCTGAAGTCCGGCGACTTCGACTTTGGCTTTACCATTCCGGATACGGTCGACCAATCGCCGCCGTCGATTCCCGATGGAATAGCTGCAGTAGAGGTGCAAGACATCGAAGCCAATCTCACCTGGGAGCCTTCCGTTGACGCTGGAGTAGGCGTGAGCAGCTACCGCGTGTTCGTTGAAGGTGAATTCTGGAAAGCGACGACTGAACCAGAACTGCACTTGCTTGGACTGTCTCCAAATTCCACCTACGATGTGACGATCTCAGCATTGGATGTGTATGGGAACGAGTCCGCACCAAGCGCTGCCTTTAGCGTAACGACCTCGGAACGTGCACAGGCCCTTGATCCCATGGTTTTGGGAATCGGACTAGGCAGTGACTTGAACGGGGTTTGGAAGTCAGGCGTTAATTTCGCCGACGAGTGGGCTAACTACGAAACGAGCAATCCGTTCAACCCCGTCTTCCTCGACGAGCTCGCTCACTATGAAGTGATTCGCTTCATGGACATGAATCCGACCAATAACAATTGGATCGAGAACTGGGAAGATCGCAGGCAGCCCGACGATTTGGACCAAGGTGTGAACCAAAACTATACAAAGGAAAATATCCGTGTGCTGCAAGGCGTAGCGTTCGAATGGATGATCAAACTCTGTAACTTGCTTGAGGCAGATCTCTGGATCAACGTGCCGCATGCTGCCAGCAACGACTACGTTGCCCAGTTGGCTAATCTTATCCGGGACAATCTCAATCCGAACCTCAGGGTAAGGGTCGAGTACTCGAACGAAGCCTGGGCGGGATTTGGCTCGGAAGACTACACGCGAGAGCAAGGCTTGGCGCTTGGTTTGGAGCAGGGAGATTTCCCGCGGTACGGATGGTTCGGAGATAATGAATATGCACGCTTTCGATTTTATGTCCTGCGCTCGCTCGAGTTGCATGAGATTTTCGATGCGAGCTTCGGCGAGGAAAGTCATCGCGTATACAAGGTGCTCTCCGGCTGGGCCGCTTTCCCTGACCTTTCGAGGGTGCACCGCGATGCCCTGAGCGATCCTTTGATCAATCCGAATGGTCGCGAGATTGATGCCTATGCCTTGGCTCCGTATTTTAACTTCACCTCGAGTGGTGACGACGAAGCGATGCTAGCGGAGGTCTACGAAAACCTGAAAGGCGTAGATGCACACTCTGCTCACTATGGAGTTTGGTCGGCTGAGGGTATTCCGTTGATCACTTACGAAGGCGGCCAGCACCTTACGACCGCAGGTGAAGCAGCGAGCCGCAATCCGCTCATGTACAATGCCTACATGGCGTATCTCGACGCGTTGGCTCCATTCTATCAAGAGTTCACTCATTTCGTCCATCACGGTGGCTACGGCCGCGGCATGGCGTGGGGCTCCAAGGAGTACGTTGGTCAGCCCGAGCTGCTTGCCTTCAAGTACCGTGCGATGAAGGACTGGTGGCTGTTGAACTCCGGTTTACCGGAGGCGGACTCGCCAATCATCGTCAAGCAGCCGCAGAGCGCGAGTGTTGGCGAAGGAGCTGGAGCGACCTTTAATGTAGTCGCTATCGGCGAGGCACCGTTCACCTACACCTGGTACCGAAATGGTGAGATTATCGACGGTGCGGAGGATTCGACCCTGCAGTTGCGCAACCTCTCGGTGGAGAACGATGGAGACGAGTACTATGTCGTCGTATCCAATTCCCTAGGACCGGTTATCAGCGATATAGCATCCCTCAGTGTGGCTGCTCTGCCGAATAAGGCGGAGATCAAATCCGCCTCGGGGAGCATCGTAGTCGACGGTCTGATGGACTCTGCTTGGTCGGATGCCAACGAGTATTCAATTTCTCGAGTCAATCGAGGGACTGTAGACGGCACCGCCGACTTGGATGGAAGCTATCGTGTTCTATGGGACTCTGCTGGTCTCTACTTCTATGTGGAAGCTCGAGACGACGTTCTAGTCTATCATACTGAAGGGACCACGAAGAGTGCTCACGACTTCGATTCAGTTGAGTTCTATCTCGATCCTGACAACGCGAAGACCTCCAGCTACCAGAACGACGGACAGTATGTATATAACATCGTGACCGGTTTGGGTGCGAGTGCGGGCAACCCTACGCTTGAAGGTGTATTGGCAGCAGGCGTGGAAGTAGACGGTGGATACGCCGTGGAGTTCTTCGTTCCTTGGAGTAACTATGGAGTCAACCCAAGTGAGGGTGACTACATCGGATTTGATCTGATGATTGCCGATAATGATATTCCGGATACGGAAGTCAGCGAAGGTAAGATAGCCTGGTGGACGGACGTTAACCATTCGTGGACGAATGCGTCCTACTTCGGAACGGGAATCCTGCTTGCTCCTGAAGTGGTCGTGGTTCCGGGCGATATGAACGGAGACGGCGTGATAACTAAGGATGATACGCTCATCGTGAGAAGAGCTTTAGGAGCCAAGGAAGGAAGCGATCGGTATATCGAAGAGCTAGACTACGATAACGACGGCAAGATTACGCGGTCAGACTACTTGGTTTGGTACGGTATCGTTCGGGGTAGCATGTAAGTATGCACTTCTGCGTTATAGTGAAACCGAATAAAAACAGATGAATATTAAGCGAATAATTCAAGGGGCCCCGCCTCTTTTAACGGGAGCTGCCGCCTTGGCTTGTGCGACAACGAGCCATGCGGTTTCCTATAACTACACGGTGTTGGATTCCAATATCGAAGTGGGCGAAAGTTTCGACGTAGCGTTTACCGCGACGTTCGACGACGAATGGGAAGTTGCGACCTTCGCCTTTAACGTGGACCCGCTCGCTGGTTTGACGGCAAATGGAATCATCGCGTTCAACGAGTGGAGCGTTCCTGATCCGCTTGAAGAATTTTCATTCGGTCCGCCAGAAGTGGGAGGACTGGGGGATCCCTTTGATCCGTTGTTTGGAGGAACGGACGTTCTACTAGCCACTCTCGGGTTCACGGCCTTATCGTCTGGTTCCGAGACTGTACTCGTTTCCGGACTGCAAAACGTTGGGCAAGGGCTGGCTCTTTACGATTACGATTCTGACTCGTCCGAACTCTTTGACATCGTGGGTAGCTTTGGAGTGGAAGTGAACGCGGTTCCAGATACGCGGTTTTGGGGGAACTTGCCTATGCTGTTGATTGGCATGGCCGCGATTCGTCGCAGGCTCAGCCCATAGTCGTGAGCACTTTGTTCTAGTAGGTAAGCGGGAAGGCCGATTCGTCTAAGGAGACGAATCGGCTTTTTTCGATACTTTAACTGACTGTTTGAGCGTGAATTCTTCTAAGCTACGGCATTCCGTTCAGGGGATGGATATCCCGCGACGCTCGAGGAAAATGCCCTCAGCTAGGTAAAGGTCAATTAGAGCGATACGATAGGAGATGAGCGTCTGCACTTCTTGAACGAATAGGATCTAGTCAGGAAATTTCAAAGCAAATGCTGGCACTAATTGCCCCGTTCTGAGTTATATGGCTCGTAAGTCGCGATTGCTTGGTGGGCTGCTTGGGAGAGGCTACCTAGTTTCTCTTTTTCTAGTCCAAGGTTGGTCGGCAGCTCGTCAGTTGGAATTGTTTCACCGAAAAAGAATTCATAATGCACGAGCCCGGCAAGAAACTTTCCGTAGTCACCGGCGTGCGTTGCATCTAAACGGAGCGATTCTTCTCCAGTCTCTTTATCCTCACGCCAGTACCAGCCCGCGTTTAAGCTGTTTGGCTGAGCGGGGATATTAGGAGGACTCGCATCGTTGTAGTCGAAATTTGGATCTGGGAAGTAGTAGGTCCACTCAGGCATTTTGCGTGCCTCATGGAAAGCAGTTCCGATGGGGATGATTCGCAGGTCGTAGCGTTTGGAGAGGACTAAATAGGCGTCCTGAAGCTTCTTGTACATCTCGTCTTGGGTAAGCTCCCCATTTACGAACCACTGATGATCTTCGCGGTATGCCCAAGTCATGTGGACTATGATTTCCGATTCTGGAGAGTGCTCTCGAATGTATGTGATGAGCTCGCTCGCGAACGGCTCATATGACTCTTCTTTAAAGCTAAGGGCGCTCAACTGTTGGATGGAAATGTAGTCCCAGTGGTGCTGCTGCAGAAGTTCCTTAAGGGAGTAGGCGGTCTCCTTACCGTCCGCGTCTTTCATCTTGTAGGGACGACCCTCTGGGTCGCTTGGATCCGATTCGTGGATACGCACACTTCGTAGGTGGCGCTCGAGGGAGGCTCCACCAATGCCAGCCACGAATAATTCGAAATCCTTGCCTTGGCTTTCCACTAGTTCGTCTAGGTATTCGGTCGAGTTCCAAGTGAAGCTATTTCCGATTCCAAGGTAACGAAGAGTGCTTTGAGAATCTGCTGCGTAAGTGAAGCTTGCGCTCGCTAATAGGAAACAGGTGATTTGTATCAGATACTGCATTACTGTGTAAAATTATTTGGTGCGCTTAGGCCGTCTCTGACCCAAAACAGTAATATTGTTGGGTTTTATTACTATCTCCAGCAATTTATCAGGTTTTTCCAAATTTGATATTAACAGTGTGAACTGTCACAAATGAGTGAGAAGGGAGGACTTGTTAAATATTCGATTTCAGGTCTGGGGAGTGAGTTTTAATTCAACGTGCTCGAAGACTTCTCCCGTCTACGGGAGGAAGCGAATGCCATGCCTGTATTTTTGGGATATTTGGTAGACCGAAGATTAACGGGTAAAGTGAGGGCCTTCTTGTCAACTTATGCCATGGCTTCATGCCTTCACGGGTTCCGGCCGATTGTCATTGGCTGGTTCTTTTGTTTGCGACCTATAGCCGCCGGAATGTGTAAATAGTTGATAGCGAAGATGCTGTTCGATATGGAATATTTATGGGAGATTAGAGATTTCGTTTCTCTGCTTTTTCGGAGGTGAGGGATCAGTAGTCACGAATATATCCATTTGGTAGGAATGCAGTTTTGTTGAACGAGTTTTAGGCTTAGTTATGGGATCCATATATATCACTCTCTCCCTTTATTTTTCGGTTTTGATCTTACTCGGGATCGTTTTTTCGCGTCGGAATAAAAATCTTAGCGACTACGTTCGGGGAGGGGCTCAAGGAACTTGGTGGATGGTGGGGTCCAGTATGTTCATGGCTGGCATCAGTGCATTCACATTCACCGGAAACGCTTCCGCGGCCTTTGATGCCGGGCCGTCGATGCTTATCATCTATGTTGCAAATTGCGTTGGCTTCTTAGTCGCTTGGAAGTTTCTAGCTGCTTTGTTCCGGCGCACGAGAGCCTTCACCATGGCTGATATCGTGAGAGACCGTTATGGGGTGGGGATCGAGCAGGTTGTCGCCTATGCAGGATTGATGGTGGGACCCTTGCACGCGGCTGTGCAACTGTGGGCCTTGGCCATGTTCACCAGTAGCATATTTTCGATCCCCCTCCTTCCTTGTATCGTAGTGATTGGCTGCGTGGTGGTCTTTTACTCGTTAACAGGTGGCAAGTGGGCGGTCATGGCGACTGACTTTGTGCAGAGCTTGATTATGATTCCGGTGACGATTTTGGTGGCGGGGCTGTCGCTTTGGCACATGGGCGGATGGGATGCATTTGTCACCTCATTCTCAGACCCTCGTTTCGCGTCGGATTTTAGTTTCGTGAAGGACTCGGATCAGTTCCCAGATGCCAAGTTTTCTTGGTCATGGATATGGGCGATCTTTTTCATGCAGATCCTGTCGCAGGTTGGCTTGGGATCGGCGAGTCGCTATTTTTCTGCCAAAGACGAAAGAGAGGCGAGTAGAGGCGCGTTACTGGCATTTTTCCTTATGTTCGTGGGGGCAGCGTTATGGTTTTTGCCTCCCATGGTGGCTCGGTTTCTTTATGAGGAGGAGGTGTTGGCAATGGATGTTTCAGACCCCGCTGCTGCTTCCTATGCCTTCATGGCGTTAAAGGTTTTGCCGCCCTCGATGGTCGGTATCATGGTCGCGGCGATGTTTTCTGCCACCATGAGCAGTATGGATTCCGGGTTGAACGAGCAGACTGGTATCATTGTACGTAACCTACTGCCGCGAGTTAGGGCTCGCTTAGGAATGGGGAATATGGGGGATCGAGCTAACCTGTTAGCCTGCAAGCTAGTGACTGCGCTTTTAGGTGTATTGGTTGTTGGATACGCAGGAGCTTTATCACAACAAACTGAAATTCGTCTCTTTGACATATTTTTCTTCTTGGCTCCGTTGATTAGCATGCCGATGGCCTTACCCTTGCTCGCAGCACTCTTTATCAAGCGAATTCCGTATTGGTCCTATTTTGTGATATTCGCTTTTTGTGCAGCTCCTTCATTGTGGTCCCTTGTTGACGCAGAGTTAGGCGGTGAGGCGTGGTCGGTGCAGGAGCGCACGCTTGGCGTCTTCGTAGGGTTCGGGCTTTCTCTAGTGATCTGCCGTCTCGGCTACCGGGGTGACAAGGTGACAAACTACTCGAAGCGTTCCGACGCTTTTTTCGATAAGCTATCGAAACCTGTGGATTTTAAGGATGAAATCGGGGCATCGAAGGATAAGGATCAGCTAACTTTGATGGGACGGGTTTGCTTGTTAGCAGCTGGACTTTTGTGTTTGTTATTCTTTGGAGCGGGAGAATGGGCCGATGTTTTTTCAGTCACGTTTTTGGTCGCTTCTGTTGCTGCGGTGGGTGGCCTCCTACTGCTGGCAGCGGGGCGGGAGCCATCGAGTGAATGAGGTGCATGGCCCCACTCAAAGGTGACTTTTTTAGCTGGGCCTTTATTGGATTCGACGCCATTCCAAATGGCTTGGATCTATCCGGTGAGTCCAAGTCCATCTGGCTCAGAAGGATCAAGCTCTATTTGGGGAGCACCTTCGGTATCGATTTATAAGGTTTGATCTCAATTCCCTCTGACTAAGACATCCTCTATCGCTGAGTTCCCATCGATCGATGGTAGATGGAATCAATGTATGTCGTATTTTTTATCGAGCGTTTCGGCGGTCCAGAATCCTGCCTTTCCTTGGCTGCTAGCTCGTACTTTGGCGACCTGCTCTGGAGTGACAACGGAGGCCTGGTTTCCGAAGGCGTTGCGAACATAGGTAAGCACTGCCGCTATTTCTTGGTCGTCAAGTAAGCCGTTGAATTGGGTCATTGGAACATGGCCAGCGTAATTTGTCCCCTTCACTTCAATGGGTCCCATCAAGCCGTGGAGGGTGAGATCGATGAGACGCTCAGGATGTCCGTTGGTCCACTCTGTGCCGGCGATCGGGGGGAAGGAAGCGGCGGGCAGACCTCCGCCATCCTCTTGATGGCAGGTAATGCAATGTCCCTCTCGGCGGTAGATTTCGTACCCGATTTCCCAACGTTGTTGCTCGGTATTAGTAAGATGTGCGGGTGCTGTTACTTCTTTGTTCTCAATTTTGACCTCTGGAGTCCCTCCTAGATTGACCAAGGCTTGGCTGTAGGCTTGTCGTGTCCATTTGTCGAGCGGTTGTGAACCGGCCAATTCGACGATGCTTTTTGATTCGGGAATATCGAGACGTGAGGCGGCTATCAGCGCTTCAAGTCGAACGCGCGGATGCGTGTCTGAGGCGGCGCGCGCTAGCAAGTCGGCATGATCTTCGAGCATATGGCTGTTGTAGCGCAGAACTCGAACGGTTGCAGAACGGATATGGTGGGAGTCTGAATTGAGAAGCTCTCGGAGGAGGTCGGTGTTTGTTTGATTGAGTCCCCAGCTGGTCCAGAGGGCTTCGAGTTTGTGATGTCCTTCACGCGGGTCGTTTGTATCCAAATTTACAATCCAGTCGATCAAGACAGGCAGGACCTGCTCGGGCGGCCTGCCTCTGAGCTCTCTCCTGATTCTATAGCGGGTGCGTAGTTCCGGGAGAGAGAGGCTTTCAACGAGTTGGGTAACGCTGGCTTCGGTTAGATTGAAATTAGGAACGAGGGGGCGATTTTTGTGGGTGATGCGATAGATACGTCCATGGGCGTGGTCGCGCAGGGGATCGCGAGCGTTATGCTGCATGTGCCCTATGAGTTGATTGTGCCAGTCAACGACGTAAAGTGATCCGTCGGGAGCAAATTCGAGATCGACGGGACGAAAATTAGGATCGGTCGATTGGAAGAGGTCCTGCCGGAAATCGCTTATGTAGCCGGCCCCCGAGTCGGAGATGCTATGTTGCTTGGCGCCGAGGAAGCCAATGCAATTGTTGAGTAGGTAGTCGCCTTGTACCTGCTCTGGAAAGTGTCGACTGGATACAAACTCGAGTCCGGAAGTGGGACGAACCCGGTGGGTGTCTGGAACGATACTCTCGGTGCCGACGATGAGTTGGCCGTAGCTGGGTTTAACTTGAACGGGCAGCATCCAGTACATATCTGGTTCCGAGGTGCTAAGGAAGAATTCTTGGCCCCACTGGTCATGGGCGATGCCCCATGGATTTGAGGTATGGGTTTGGACTATTCTTTCCAACTTTTGCCGTTGGGGACTGAATCGGTAAAATCCGCCGTTGACGGAACGGATGGGGCCATAAGCGGTTTCGACATTGCTGTGGAGGAAGACGCCTTCACCCATATAAATGGCTCCGGAAGGATCAGCAGTGAAGGCTGAGATAGCGTGGTGGGTGTCGTGCGTATCAAATCCGGACAGGAGTATTTCTCGATGGTCGGCATGGTCGTCGCCGTCGCGGTCTAGCAGCCGCACGAGGTTCGGAGCTTGCGAAAGGTAGACTCCCTCTGGTCCCAACTCGAATCCGATGGGAAGATGTAAGTTTTCTGCGAATACGGTTTCCTTGTCAGCTTTTCCGTCGCCATCGGTATCTTCGTAAATGAGGAGCTTGTCGTTGGGCTGTGGGTCACCGGGGCGAAAGTGCGGGTAGCTCGGTAAAACTGAGACCCATAGCCGACCTTGGTTGTCGAAAGAGAGTTGGGCTGGGTTTGCGAGGTTGGGGAATTCTTTCTCGGAGGCGAAGAGTTCTATCTGGTAGCCGTCGGCGAGTGTGAAGGAATCGAGGGCATCCTGACCGTAGCGATAGGAGTTATTGGCACGTTCGGGCGCGTTTGATTTTATTTCGCTGAGAGTGCGAGTAGAGCGATCGGCTGAGGCGAGGTCGAATGTTTGACCTTGAAGCAAGGCGTGGATGGCGAGGTCGCGGTTTGCGGTCAGCTGACGGACCTTCTCAACCTCTTCCGGGTAATTCTCTACTCCGAAAGGTTCGAAGCGACGTCCGTAGGCGTGAATGCCATTTGGCATTTTGTAGTCGTGGAACCAATACCAATCTTTTTCGAGGACCAACGCTGTTAGATCGTCGGCGCGGTTCGCCAGCTTTGGGGACCTCTTCGATTCCGGAAAGAGTAGGGATGCCAGCAGCGGCGCGAGCTGTCGGTAGCCGGAATCGTTGAGGTGCGCTCCGTTTACGGTTAAAGGCTCCGAAGTCGAGTCGAAGAGCTCCTTTGTAGGCGTGAAAAGGTCGATGAAGACGATTCCCCTTTCGTCCGCAACTTCTTTGATAGCTTGGGTGTAGATCGCCAAGTTTGCGTTCTCTTTTTTACCGTTGGGCAGGTCGTGAGTATCGCTTAGATTCTGGAAGGCGATTGGCGAGGCAAGTGCAAGTTGCGGTGGCGCGCTGGCGTTGTAGCTTGTGTTCAGGCTGTGATCGACGAAAGCAGAGAGTTCCCGTCGAAATGATTCCAGTCCCTCGGGCCCGTTGAAGGATTCGTTGTACCCGTAGCAAGCTAGGATGATATCAGGCTCTAGCCCGGCGAGCCACTCGTCTTCGGTAGGGTAATGGCCTTCTCCGCTGTGATGCTGAAGGTTTGGGTGGAATTCCGCCGCTCCAGGAAAGGCCCATTGGGAGTTTCGCGAGGGGTGGGGACGGAATCCTGGGGTGGATCCTGAGCGAGAGAGGTTGCGGACTGTTAATCCGCTATTTGGGAAACGGAGGTGTAGTTCTGTCTCGAAATGGCCGTGGTGAAGCATTCGCTCGCTTAGGCCGTTTCCCAAAACGACTAGTCTAGCGTTTTTTTTTACGTCGATGGAAGATGTCGGGTTTGGCGTCTGCTTCTCGAGCGTATCCAGTTCTTCGGGACTCAAAATAGAGCGCGCGGAATGTCCGATACGGTAGTCCGAGACTAGAAGCTTACGTTTTTGAAAATAGCCTTTATCTTGGAATCCGTAAAAGGATGGGTCGAAAGGGTCTATGTAGTCGACGTTCGCTTCTGCGGGTACCGGAAGATCGAGCAGGTCGTAGGCGGCGTTGACGAAGAGGCGTCGGAGGTCCACGTCTTGCAGGTCGTATGCAGCTCCAGCGGTCGTGGCGAAGCAAAGGCCTTTATCATCGCCACTCGGAGTGGGGTAGGACTTCAGCCACGCTAGGGGCATCATGGGATCATTTTTCGGCCCATTGAGGATCTTAGAATCAGGTTCGAGGGTTTCGGTGACGGCTCCACGCAACAGCACGGTCGCAGCTTTTTGGTCGAGGTGGGCAATGCCGTAGATGTCAGACCAAGTGAAGATGTCGCCGACCGAGTTAAGAATCGGGTGTTTGGCATTTTCTGCTTCGACCATGGCGCGGCCGCCTTCGACTTTATGTTTCCCGTGGTGGTTGAGCCAATTCTCGCCTACCACATTTTTGCCGAAATTTTGCCAGTCATACCCTCCGTATTTGTTTTCGTTGTTGAAGGCGTGAGTTGCGGTGCGGAAAGCGATGATTGGTTTGGCTGAATTAAGGAAGTCGAGTATGGGCTGGAGTTGTTCGCCAGGAAGGCGGCGCCAGCGGGTGCCGAGTATCATCAGGTCAGCATCATACAGCGCCTCCAGTCCGGGGATATTCTGAGTGTGGTTGGGATCGATGTATCCATTTGCTGGATCGATTGCGAAAAGAACAGTGCAGTGAAAACCATGACGTTGGCTTAGTATTTTTGCCAGCATGGGACATGACTCTTCCGATCGATATTCTTCGTCGCCGGAAACGAGAACGATGCGTTTACCATTGTCTAACGAAGCGGGCGGCTCGAACACGAGTCGGTCGATGCCATTGGCCAGGCTGAATGTAGCTAAGGAGAGGGCGAAGGCTAAGAGTGAAGTGGCGAGTATTCGGGGCATATTGGGAGCGATTATTGCAATAGCCTCTCAGAATTAGAGCGTTTTGCAAACGAGTTGTTTCTCGTCCTATCGAATGATGCCCGCCTAGAGTCGCCGCTCCCCGGCGTATTTACTGTCTTATTCAGGTCTTCCCCAGCCATACCTTGCCGTCTTCAAACATTAGATACAGGCAGGGGACGAGGATCAGGATGATCGATGTAGCGAAGACGATTCCGAAACCGAGCGAGATGGCCATTGGGATGAGGTATTGGGCCTGCATGGACGTCTCGGTGATGATAGGTATCAAGCCGCAAGCGGTCGTCATGGTGGTTAAGGCGATGGGGCGAAAGCGCCGTAAGCCAGCTCGGTGGATGGCTTCGAAGGGGCTGACGTTTTTCCGCTGCCGGTTGGCGTAGTCTATCATGATGAGCGAATCGTTCACTACGACTCCGGAAAGGGCGATCATCCCCATGAGGCTGATGAGCGAGAGGTCGTAGCCGAGGATGATGTGGCCGATAGCGGCCCCGATCGCTCCGAAGGGAATAGCCACCAAAACGATGAGTGGCTGCACGTAGCTTCCAAACGCGACGGCAAGCAAGGCGTATATGACGAACAAGGCTAATCCGAGACCTCCGTACAGCGCCCCTGTCGACTCTCTCATTTCCGCCTGGCTGCCTTCGAAGGTCCAAGTGAGCCCGGGGAATTCTGACCTGATTTCTGGTAGTACTTCGTTTTCAAAGGCGTTTATCACTTGTCCGAGAGTACGCTTGGGCTCCACGTCCATGGAGACGGTTACGACCCGACGGCCGTCTCTTCGATTGATGGATGAAAAGGCTTCACTGTAGCTTACGTCCGCTACGTCGAGGAGGGGGACCTCAGTTCCGTCCGGGGTTTGGATGACGAGGTCTTCGAGGTTGTGGATATTCTTGCGCTCTGGAAGGGGCAACTTGACGCGGACTTCGAATTCGTTTGTTCCGCGGAGTTGTCGGGTTGCCAGGGCGCCGTAGAACGAGGCACGAATCTGTTCTCCGAGATCGTCTTGCGTGAGGCCGAGGGCCCGACCTTCAGTTCGAAGCGTAAAGTCGATTTGCCGTTTCCCTTTGTTGTAGTTGTCGCTGGCGTCCCTCGTGTTATCGAAACTCTCGGCTCGTTCCACGAATGCCGCGGTTGCCTGTTCGAGCGCAGCGATATCGTTGTGGCTGAGGTCGACGCTGATGTCTTGTCGATAGCCACCGGGACCGCTCTCCGCTTCGAAAGTAACTTGGTCTACGCCCGGGATGTCCCCAATTTCCTGTCTCCAAAGATCAATGACTTCTCGAGCGGTACGGTCGTGTTCGTCGGGAGGGCGCATTACGATTTCGACGTCGACGAAGCTACCTCCGCGAATGTTAGTTTTCACACCTTCGGCCACTTCGTGGAGGTTGTGCTCGTCGAACATACGGAGCGTAGAAGCGGTGACGTCTTGGGCGACTTGCCACGCTTGGTCCGGTGTCACTCCCACAGGGAGGCGGATGCCAGCTTCAATCTCGTCCGCCGAAACTTCTGGCATGTTGATCATGCCCATGTGGGAGCTGGTTGCGTAGCTGCCGACGATAATGAAGAGGCCGACGGCGGCGATAATGGTAATGTATCGAGCTTTCAAGCACAGCTCCAGAAAACGACGGTAATAATTGTTGACGAATCCGTCGAACTTGCGGGCGAATCTTTGCTGCAGGTTGTGGAGTTTGGAGCCGATCTTGGTTCTGGAGCCTTCTTTCGCGTGGGCGAGGTGGGCGGGTAAGATATAGAGTGCCTCAAATAAGGAAACGGCTAGGACGATGATCACGACGGCAGGGAGCGGCCACCAAAAGAGCCCGGTTTCGCCAGGTATGAAAAGCAGAGGCACGAATGCTACGATATTTGTCAGGATACTGAAAATGACGGGGCCAGATATGTCTTTTGCCCCATGAATCGCTGCATCCAAGAAGTTCATACCTTGCTGCCGTTGTTCGTGGATGTTTTCTCCCACCACGATGGCGTCGTCGACAACGATTCCCAGCACGACAAGGAACGCGAACATGGAAACCATGTTGATACTTACGTCTACTAAGGGCAGGAACAGAATACCGCCGATGAAGGAAATTGCCATGCCGGCCATCACCCAGATCGCGAGTCGGAACTCTAGGAAGAGGGAGAGAATGGCGAGCACTATGAAGATGGCAATCGCTCCGTTTTTGATAAGAAGGGAGAGGCGTTGGCGATAGTCGTCGGCTGCGTTGCTGTCGATACGCCAGTTTACGCCGGGAGGCAGCGTAGACTCGAAGTTCGCCATGATCTCGTTGACCGCTTCTGAAATTTCCAAAGGAGATTGGTCGCCTATCCGGTAGATTTCTACTTGAGTGGAAGGCGTTTGGTTAAACTGCGAAGGAAAGCTGCCTTCCTCGAATCCGTCTGTTACGGTGGCGAGGTCCGAGAGCTTAACACTGGTTCCGGATTCAGAACGTAGAATCTCGATCTCGCCGAACTCTTCAGCCCATTGTTTCCGGCCCGAGAGGCGTAGGAGGATTTCACCGGTTTCAGTTTCGACGGTACCAGCGGCTACGTCTTCGCTCGATTGCGAAATGACATCGGCAACCTCTTGTAGTGTGATTCGGTAGGCGCGTAGCGTGGCTCGCGGGATTTCGACGTGGGTGACGTAGTCGTTTGAGTTCTGCAGTTCAATTTGCGTGATACGCGGGTCGCTCAGCATGCGGTCGCGCAGCTGCTCAGCGAGTTTACGGAGACTCCACTGGTCGGTGTTGCCATAGAGGACGATGTCGAGCACGCCTCGTAGGTTGGACTGTAAACTGACCCGTGGTTGGTCGATATCGTTTGGAAAGGTGCGAATGCGATTGATGGCCTGATCAATGTCCTGGAAGGCTTGCATCCGATTCGTTCCCTGTACCAGCTCTATGGATACGGAACCGGAACCTTCGCGAGCTTGGGAGGTGAACTCTTTTATGCCGTCAACGCTACGGATGGTCTCTTCAATCGGTAGGATTATGCCTTGCTCTACTTCGGTTGGCGCTGCGCCGGGATAGCCGACTTGCACCTGCACGATGTCGAGTTGGAAGTTTGGGTTAACCTCCTTCTGGATGTTGAAAGCAGTGAACACGCCTCCGGCGATGAGGATGACCATCAACAGATTCGCGGCGACCGGGTTGCGGGCCATCCATGCGATGGCTCCGCTGTTCAAATCTCTCTCGCTTTGCTCTTCGCTACTCATTCCGAATCGGAGGGAAGGGGTTCATCTTTGGTGCGCAAAGCCGCGCCTTCGACGACAGAGCTGAGCCCGGTCGTGACGATATCGGCATCTTGCATGAGCCCTTCGGAGATGTAGACGTGGCTGGCATCTTGAAAAACGACCGTAACCTCCGTTATGCGGAGTTCTCCGTCTTCTTTGAGCCAGACTGTTGCGTCCTGGCGAAGGTAGCTCCTGTCCATGCGGAAGACGTTCTCGATGGGCTTTCCTTCGATGATGACCTCTAGCAGGGAGTCCAGAATCAGAGGAGGCAGGTCGCTACCGCTCTCCATTGCTAGTGGATCGGCCACCTCGATATTGACGCGGGCTAAACGCGTGGTCGAGTCCAAGGCTCCAATGTATTGATCCACAATTCCACTACGTTTGGTATCGCTAGGCCAGGCGATACGGTTGCGGAGAGTGGCTGCGGACCCGCTTGGTTTATCACTGTCGGAGAATTTGATGTAGTTCAGCTTGTCGAGCGGGACGGTGGCAGTGACCCAGTAGGCATCGGCTCCGACGAGACGAGCGATCGTGGAGCTGCTGCTTATCTGGGATCCGACCGCGACCTCCCGAGATAGAACCTGGGCGTTGAAGGGAGCGCGGATTGTGGTCCTCTCCAAATCGAGGAGTGCCTGATCGACGGCCGCTTGAGCCGCTTCGACTTCAGCCCTGGCAGCCTTTAGTTGCGGTTCCCTAAGCGCTAGGGAGTTGTCCGAATTCGAGACGTTGCTTCCCAGCAACTCGTAGTCTTGTTGGGCGACCTTTTGGTAGCCCGACTCCATGGCGAGGTTCGCCTCCGCTTGGTGTAAGGCACTGCGGCGCTGAGCTACAAGATTTTGATAGTCGATGGGATCGATCTTGAGGAGGATGTCTCCTTTTTGAACGAATCTTCCCGCTTCGAATCTGGGGGCGATCTCTACAATTTCGCCGCTGACGCGGGGGCTAAGGAGTACGTCGTTTTTTGCCCGTACTGTTCCCATTACTACAATTTTGGGACTGAACGTACCGTAATCTGGAGAAACAGTTTCCACCAGCATGGGAGTACGTTTGCTAGCGGTAGTTCGCTGGGCAATGGGCTCAGTGCTAAGGATGAGCCAGCGGATAGCGAATGCGAGCAAGACGATGGACAAGCACACGATAGCGGTTAGCTTCCAGTTCACGGACTTGGAACGAGTGCTCTGTTTTTCTTTCGGACCTGGCATGGCGGATTTTGGCTTAGCGGGCGGATTCTAGGCTATTGACAAGATCGGTAGAGACGGGGCCGGCGAGGGCTCGGTAGAGCGCTATTCTGTATTCGATCTTGATGCGTTGCGCTTCGACGAGGTCGCGTTGCAGGGACTGAAGGTCGATCAAAGCAGTAACGAGATTTAGATAGTCAGAAACACCGTTGGTGTATTCGCTTTGAAGTTGCTGGTAGGCGTTTTGGGCGAGTTCGACTTGTCGACTTTTGCTCGTAATTCTTTTCGATTGCGCGGTTTCGAGAACGAGGGCGTCTTCGACTTCTTGCAAGGCGACGAGAACGCGTTGTTCGTATTCAGCGAGAAGACGCCGGACAGTGGCTTCGCTCTGCTTCACGATGGCACGGCGATTGCCTCCATCGAACAAAGGAGCGAGGACCTCTGCTGCGAGTTCGCGTATCCACGTTTCGAATATATCGCTCCAGTTCGTTGTCACCGAGGAAATTGAAGCACCAATGCTGAGGGTGGGAAACCGGTCCGCGATGGCGCTTGCGAGCTCGCTGTTCGCTGCAGCGACGACCTGAAATACGGCGCGAACATCCGGTCGCTTAGTCACCAGCTCGGAGGGAACACCGGTCGCGGGCAAATCGGGTACGGCCGGGAGGTGAGCTGAGGAATTGCGATCAGTATTGGAGGATTGCTGGGGAGTCTCGCCCAGCAAGATCGACATCGCGTGTTCGTAGACAGCAATTTGAGCCTCGATGACGATGGCTTGCTCAAGGGAGTTTTCCACCAGTTGCTCCTGTCGCAAAATGTCGGAACTGCGAATGAGCCCGCTGTTGAAGCGGTTCCTAAGGGATTCGAGGACTTTTCGGTTTGCCTCGACTTGGCTGGCTATTAGATCGCCTTGGAGATGTTGTTCGACGAGCTGGAAGTGTAGGGTCGCGACCTCGGCGGCGAGGCTCAACGCGGCGCTTTGGTAGTCATAGTAGCTGGCTGTTAGACGTGCCTGCTCTGCCCTCGCGGAAGACCGGACGCGACCCCAGATATCGACTTCGTAAGCAGCCTCGAGAGTCGCTTGGTATGACTCGCGGGCCGGACCGTCTTCCGGTTTAACTTCGGTTGCCGAGACGCTGGCATCGAGGTTAGGGTAGAGATTGGCTCGCGAGCGAGTGACGATCGCTCGGGCTTCTTCGACACTTTGCCAGGTGGCCTCCAAGCTTCGGTTCGCAGCTAACGCCTTTTCCACACGCTTGTTGAGAACCGGATCCGCGAAAGCTGTCCACCAATCCGAGCCCTGAATTTGAGAGCCGTTATGGCTGAAGGACCCGGGTAACGCGAGGTCGCTTTCGAACTCAGACCTAGTGGACGAGCAAGCGCTGGCTAATGCGATGACCAGTAGCATTGATACCGCTTTGAGAAATCCTCTGTGTCTCAGATGTTGCATTCCGCTTGGTTGGATCGGTTCGTCACTATTGGGCAGGTAGATCTCTGCTACCAGTTGTACGCAATGGTCCCCCTGTCGCCTATTCTTAGAAACGGTTGCGAGGTTCGTCTTACGGGATGGTGTTGGGTTCCTGCTAAGCTGACGAAGGAACCGTTCCCCTGATTTTCAGGACCGCCAGATTTGTCCGTATCAGGCTGATTTAGCGACTGAGTAATGAGATGGCCTCACCATTATTTAGGTATCTTCCATGGGGCTAGAAGGAGCGAGGCAGATTCTTCATTCGATGTGTCAAACCGCAATGTGTCCCTACAAAGAGGCATACATTGCTTTGCGAAACGATAGGAAATTCGTGGCGGCGACTGTAAACTCGCAGATCGAGCTATTTTTGAGTGATGTTTGAGTATTGATATTTTCGATACTCACGAGGCGTGCATCCGCAGTTGCGCCGAAAGGCTTCTTTGAAGCGTGACAAAGTGTTGAAGCCGGAGGCCATCGCTACGTCTAGGATTTTGCGATCAGTTGTGACCAACAGGCGCTGAGCATGGGAAACGCGATGATGGGTGATGTAGTCAACCAAGGTGGTGCCAAAGGCTTTTTTGAAAAGGTTCATCGCGTAGTTGGGATGTAAATCAACGGACTTACCAATTGATTCAGCCGACAAAGGTTCGAGGTACCGCTGTGCGACAACTCTGGCAATTCGTTCAACCTTCTGATGTTGAGATTCGATTAAATGGGACTTCGCTGTCTTTGATCTGCTGGGTTTTGAATAGGCCGATCTGAGCGCTTTAGCACTCCTAGCCATGCGGGCGAGCTTAGCCTCCATCTCGAGCAAAACGATGTTTTGGAGCGTAGGTTCTTCGTCGTTAAGATCATCTTTCCATTGCAGGAACGATTTCTCTTCGTGGGTCGATTTTCCCTTCATGCTCTGCTGCACAACTTTCCCGTGAAGGATGGACTGAACGAATTCTTCGGGGAGTCTAAATTGAAGAAACCAAGTGAGTGGAATCGTAACCACGAGATAGTCGCAGTCTTCGCTGAAGCTGAGGACTTGGTGTGGAATGGAAGCCCAGAAGGCGAATAATTGCTCGGATTGAAAACGGATCCTTCTACCTCCGTGCATGTATTCGACCCAACCATTCAAGATTAGGTTTAGCTCTATTTCGTTGTGGGTATCTGGACGCGGCATGCGCTCTGGTTTCCAGCTAACGCAGGTCAGGCCGTAGGGTTCGAAGTGAGAGCGTCTGGGGTCGGAGTGATCCAAGGTCGGTAAAACAGAAATCTTAGGATAGAGTCGGGAAATGTATAGAAACGGAAAGAAAAGTTAGGCTACAATCAAGTTTTATGCTCGGTGGGTAACCAATGCAGCTGGATCTCCCAATTAACTTTTCCCCCTTTGGTTCCTATGAGGTGTATTGCTCTTTTGAGTTTCTTATTTGCGTTTTGCGTGTGTGGTTTTTCGTCAACCAAGCAACGTGTGATCATACTTACCGATATGGGTGCTGACCCTGACGATGAGCAGTCGCTGGTTCGCTTGCTCGTGTATGCGAACCAAATCGATATCGAGGGAGTCGTAGCGACCACCTCATGCTGGCATCGAAACGGAATCCGGCCTGACTTTATCGACACCATTTTGGATGCCTACGAAAGGGTTCAGCCGAATTTGTCGAAGCATGAAGATGGCTATCCAACAGCGAAGGCTCTTCGTGGAGTCGTGAAGCACGGATCGCCCAAATACGGTATGACAGGGGTAGGCGAAGGAATGGACTCGGAAGGGTCGGAATGGATTATTCAACAATGGGAAGCCGACGACGAGCGCCCGCTTTGGATCTCTGTGTGGGGTGGCCCGAATACCTTGGCCCAAGCTCTTTACAAGATCGATCTGACCAGGTCTGAGGACGAAGCGAAACGATTGATTTCCAAGCTACGCGTTTATACGATTTCCGATCAGGACGACAGCGCGATGTGGATGCGTGAGGAGTTTCCCGACTTATTCTACATCGTGACGCCAACGGACGACTATGGCAAAGCGACTTGGATCGCGATCAACAATAACCACGATGGAAGCGATAATGTATTGGTGAGCAATCCATGGCTCGCCGAGAACATCCAGCAAGGGCACGGCCCGTTGGGCACAAAGTATCCCGACACAGCCTGGGGAATGGAAGGCGACACGCCTGCGTTTTTGGGACTGATCCCCAACGGGTTGAACGCTCCTGAGAATCCCGACTGGGGCGGTTGGGGCGGTCGCTACGAACTGAGTATCCCAGATATCGATGACTTTGAGGACGGAGGTTCAGTGGTTGTTCCTTCACCTGAGACACGTCCTATTTGGACGGATACCTCTGACACCTACACTCCGTATCGCGCCAGCGAATACAAACGGGCGATCGAGAAAAGCGAGAATAGTTACAGTGGAAACGCAGTGACACTATGGCGGTGGCGTGACGATTTTCAAAACGATTTTGCCGCGCGTATGGATTGGTGTGTCTTGAGTTTCGAGGAGGCGAATCACCCGCCAGTGCCGCACTTGAATCACCCAGAAGAGATTACGGTAAAGTCGGGACAGGGCGTGACTTTGGACGCTTATGGCAGCAGCGATCCCGATGGAGATAGTATCAGCTACCTTTGGTTTAACTATCCGGAGGCTGGGACGTATAATGGAACCATGACGACGGGAGGAGCGGAAAACGTTGACCGGTTTAACTTCACAGCTCCGCAAGTAGATCAGGTGGTCACGGCTCACTTTATTTTGAGGGTGACCGACAAGGGAAGCCTCGCACTTTCACGCTACCAAAGAGTGATTGTGACCTTCGAGCCGTAGAAGCTGTCAGCCGACTAATTGAACTGTGGTGAAAACGTTACGAGCCTGAACTCGAGCCGATATATAAAATACTTCTTCTAGGCGCTGGCACTTTACGTCGTGCCCAATCCTTGCTGCTGCAAAGCGGCCGTGTACAAGCCGAGTTGGATCCTGATTTAGGTGAAGAGCTAATTTCCCTTTTTGAACATCGGGTCCTCTGGATTGCCGCCTGAAAGAAGGTAGGCGACAAGATCTTGAAGCTCCTCCGGATTTAGTCCGTTGATTAGTCCTTGCGGCATCATAGATTGTTCGTGCGGTTCGATGGAGACGACGCTGTTTTTCCTAACTCCTCTTTTCTCGTCAGGTAACATTGGGTTCGTCATGATCGAATAGTGCGTGCTATCTTCCTCAACGATCCGTCCGATGATGTCAGTGCCGTTCTTGAGAGTGATCCGTTCGAAGCCGTATTGGTCGCTAACGACTTTGGATGGTTCGATGATGCTCTCTAGGAGATCGCGAATGCTGTAGCGATTGCCAGCACCTGATATGTCGGGACCGATTCCACCGCCGACGTCGTTGAACTTATGGCACATCACGCATGCGGTGGAGAGGTACATGGACTTGCCGCGTTCGAAGTCCCTGTCAGTAAGCTCGGATGGAATTTGGGACATGGCGCTGTCGACTGTGTAGATTTGCCCAGGGCCTTCGGGCGGAATCGAGCCTTGAACGAATACGTGGGCTGCTGGCTGGGAAATGCTCTCAAGGTTCGCGTATCGAGCTTCTGGAGCAATTGCTTCGAGAGCGTCATTGCGGATATTCTTGAGGAATCCTGAAAAGCTCGCTCCACCTTTCCATTCGTGGGTAGTGGCGAACCAATTGAAAAATTCCCTGCGGAGTTCGGGCGTCCAGCCAGCTGTCGCATTCTTTATCGCATAGGCTATGAAGATTTGCTGGCGGTCGGGGCTATGCTCTTTGACTCGCTTGATGCTGTTTGAGTAGCGACTGTTGCGGGCGATGAGCGATTCGCCTCCTAGTTCCTCGCTGGTAGCGACCTGTGGTTCTTCTACCCTGAGAAGCGGTACTGCCTTTTCCACTACAGTGGGCGAGTCGAGGTAGACAAGGAGAGATAAAAGCTCGCGGTCTATGTTTCGAGAGTCTTGTGGAAAGAGAGGATCGAGCGTTTCGACGATGTATTCTTTGGTGTTGGCGTCGGGTTCACCCATGCGAGTGAAAGTGAGTTGCCATGCCCTGAGGTAGGGGAGTTTTTGATCTTCCGGTAGCGTCTTAAAATCGAGCTTCAGAAGAGAATCGACGATTTTCCCCTGGTACTGCGTTTCTCCAACGCGAGCTAGGGCAATGAGAGCTTCAATCTTGGCGGTAGGGTTTTCTTCTTCGAGCGCCTGCTTTGCCCAGTTGCTGGTAGGTTGGTGTTCGAGCGAAACGCGGGCTGCCCAGCGGATGAAGCGGTCGGGGTCGGATAGGTGCGGCCATACTTCATCGACGGCTTCGTGGCTGGCGTTTGGCGTATGGTAGGTTTCAAGTTCGCGGCGGAGAATCGCGGCCTTTGTTGGGGCGATCGCTTTCACGGGTGCGGTGCTTTCTATACCAATGTAGGATATGCGGAATAGGGCTGACTGGGTGAGACGACCGCCAACGGCGAAGTAGAGGGCGCCGTCGTGTGGATTGACGATCACGTCTGTGAGCGGAAGTGGTTTTCCAGCGGCGAACTCCTCTTTGATGCCGCGGAAGGTTGCTCCGTCTGGCTCGTGGTGAATGGCATATAGGGTGCCGAAGGTCCAGTCTGCGGCGAAAAGCGCCCGCTGGTATTTGGCCGGGAATTTGGTTCCCGTTCCCATGGTGGTGCCGGTGGGAGAGCCCGGTCCGATGTTGATTGTAGCAGGAAGGCTATCGGCGTAGTAGGCGGGCCAACGTCCGGCCCCGCTTCGCCAACCAAAGTCGGCTCCGTCAACAGCGTGGTTGATGCGAGTGGGCATGTACCATGGCGTCCCTTGATCCCACTCCATATCGGAGTCAAAAGTGAAGAGCTCGCCGTTTTGGTCGAAGGCGATATCGAAGATGTTGCGGAAGCCGTGAGCAAATAGGGTCAGTTCTGAGCCGTCGGGATTGCAGCGAGCGATCCATCCGCCCGGTGCGTAGCGGCCTTTGGCATGCCCGCGGGCGTCCCACATTCGTGGAAGGAGGTGGTCTTCGTCCCACTCCACTCCTCGTTGGCTGCCGAGGGTGGCTGGCGGCTCAGTGAAATTGCCGGCGCAGATGTAGATGTATTTCCCGTCTGGGGATACGACCATAGAGTGAGGTCCGTGTTCGCCACCGCCGACTAGGGGAACGAGAAAGTCAGCTTGGTCGAATTGATCGTCGTTGTTTGAGTCTTTCAGTCGCCAGACGCCTCTCTTCCCGTCGGTTTCGCCCACCATGACATAGAGAGAGTCAAATGCGTATAGGACACCGTGAGCACCTACTTCGCTTTCGGGGATACCCGGGCCGAGTGCGGGTAGCGTTGCTTTGATAGGCTCGACTTGAGTCGTTTTGCCGTCGGCCAAGGTAAGGCGATAGAGCGAACCGTATTGGTCGGCTGCAATGATGCGGCCTTTGGGATCGACGGTGAGTCCGACCCAGGACCCTTGCGTGTCTTTGGGAACTGAATACACGAGATCGACTTTGAAACCATTGGGTACAGCGATGTCGACGGGATCGATCTGAGCGCTGTCGTCGACGTCGTGCTGCGCTTGACCGAGTAGAAAAGAGCTAAGTGTTGACAGCCCTACCAGTACGGTGGCGCTTCGCTTGATAATGGATGTCATTTCGAGTATTTGTTAAATTAGGCCGGTCCAACGAGGGGTATTTAATGCCGGTCGAGTGCTGTCAGAGTGATGTCTCGGAATTGGATGGTCATGGGTTGCCCTTTGTGCAGTTGGAGAGCGATGATGCCGTCGGTCGCAGCTTTTTCGGGATCCGCGTCGAAGACTTCTGCGGTAAGCACCCCGTTCAGATAGTGGCGTAGATGGGCGCCGTCTGCGATGATTTTAAAAACGTTCCAATCACCAATTTTGTAGGCGGCGAGAATTTCTTCTCGGGTAGAAGCTTGCTCCATGACCTCGACGGTTGCCTTGCTCTTAGAGGTGTCTGTTTCAGATTTCGGGAAAATGCGGATCTTTTGCCCAGGCGCCATGAGGAGTCCTCGACCTCTCTCTTCGTAGAGCATGCCGGTATACTTTCCGTTTAGGTCGATGTCAGCCTGGTATCCGCCTACACTGTATCCAGAATCCTCTATACGACGAGCGCGATATTGGATGCCTGAATTCGCCCAACCTGCTTCGTTTTGGCCGGTCAGCTTAAACTGAAGGGAAAGTTCGAAGTTTTCCGGGGCATCTCCTTTCCAGATTAGGAAGGTGTTCGATTCGATGGGTGCGTCAGGCGTTGTTTGTCCGGAAATGAGGCCGTTTTGTACCGACCAGCGGGTAGTATCACCTTCCCATCCAGCTAAATCTTTTCCGTTGAAGAGAGCTTCTGCTTCGGAAGTGGGTTGGTGGCAAGCTACGGTGAGAATGGCGGCGGCAAGGCTGCCCGTCATCGGTTTTCTGATGGATGAAAAGTTCATGTGTTTTTGTTCAGTAAATTTAAGGGGTTAATGGCCAGCAGCGGATATACACTTGCTCAAGTGAGCGTATCCACTTTCTGCGATGTCCCAAGCGAGCGAGAATTCGCGCCAGACGTTTATTGCGTTGGCGAAATCGGGATCGGCACGGCTGAATGCTTCGATGGTCATCCAACCGTCGTATCCGACTGATTTGAGCGTTTTTATGGTTTCAAGGAAGTCAATGTGCCCGGAGCCTGGCGCGCCGCGGTCGTTTTCGCTTAGGTGAACGTGGGCGAGGTGAGGGGCTATGGTCTTGATGGCGTCGGGAAGCGATTTTTCTTCGATGTTGGCATGGTGGGTGTCGAACATGCCTTTTACATGGGAATGGCCGGTGAGTTCGACGAGCTTGACCAGCTGCTCCATGGTGTTGCAGAGGTAGCATTCGAAGCGGTTCAGGGCTTCGGGGCAGAGGATCACATTAGCTTGTTTTGAGTATTCGGCTGCAGAATACAGGACTTCAGCACTGCGTTTGTACTCGTCTTCCTCGATGTTTGATCGAGTGAAGGTGGCGAAGGCGGAGTGGAGTGGACCTGCTAAAATGTTGGATCCGCAGTCGGCGCAGCGATCGATATTCCACTTGATCTTGTCGAGTGCTTTGGAGCGTACACTAGCGTTGGGGCTGACAGGGTTTGCTTCAGCGTCGAGGGTGGTTACGTTGGTGATGTCCATGCCGATCTCTTTGAGATGGGCTCCAAGGTGAGTGTACGCTGCGGTGTCTGCGTTACCGTTATAGATTTCGATCCCGTCGTAGCCGATTGCCTTAAGCCGTTCGATGTGCGGGTAGTGCTCCTCAGTTACGGATGCGGTCCAGTTGAGAAGATTGAATCCTAGTTTTGGCATGGCGATTTATTGGGGAAGGGAGAAGGGCGATGTTGGGGCGTCTCCCTCTTGCGGAAAATGAAGCGGGCCTTAGGTTTTCTTGACCTTTAGCCAGCGACCAGACTTTGCCGAGCGTAGGACTGCGTCGGTGACGTAGTCGGTGGCAAGCCCATCTTTGAAGGTTGGTCCGGCAGGTTTGCGTTTGCTGAGTGAGTCGATGAAATCGGCAACTTGGTGAGTGAATGTGTGCTCGAATCCGATTTGGCAACCAGGTATCCACCAGTTACCTACATATGGGTGTTCACTCTCGGAGAGGTGGATGGAACGCCAGCCGCGAACCTCGGCGTCGTCGCGGTGGTCGAACCATTGAAGTCGGTGCAAGTCATGGAGATCCCAAGCGAGGGAAGCGTGTTCCCCGTTGATCTCGAGTGTATTCAGAGCTTTGTGACCGCGGGCGTAGCGAGTGGCCTCGAAGGTGGCTAGGGAGCCGTTTTCAAATCGTGCGAGGAAGGCGGCTGCATCGTCGATTTTGACTTCTTGCTTTTTGCCGGTGAGGGCGTTCTTGCGCTTTTTGACGAAGGTTTCTGTCATGCCGCTTACGGAATCGATGTTTCCGTTGAGCCATATAGCGGTGTCGATACAGTGGGCTAGGAGATCGCCGGTGACACCGCTTCCGGATACGGATGCGTCGAGGCGCCAGGTGCCTGCGCCGCCTTGTGGGACATCCGCATTGATAGTCCAGTCTTGCAGGAACTTCGCGCGGTAGTGGAAGATCTTTCCGAGCTTTCCGGAGTCGATCAGGTTCTTGGCCATCGTGACCGCCGGGGCGCGACGGTAGTTGTACCAGACCATGTTGCGCACGCCTGCTTTTTCAACGGCAGCGACCATTTTGCGAGATTCTGCGGGGTTCATGCCGAGAGGCTTTTCGCAAATCACCATTTTACCTGCTTTTGCGGCTTCGATCGCCATCTCTGCGTGTACGTCGTTGGTGGCGGCGATATCGACGAGGTCAATGTCGGGCCGCTCGATCATTTTGCGCCAATCGGCTTCGACAGATTCGTAGCCCCAGTTGTCGGCGAAGGATTTGGCCTTCTTGACGTCGCGTCCGCTGACGGCTTTGAGGATGGGCTTTCGCTTGAGGTCGAAGAATTGCGGGGCTTGGCGGAAGGCGTTGGTATGAGCCCGGCCCATGAGGCCGGTACCAATGAGGCCAATGTTAAGTGTCTTCATACGAGTTTTGGTAAGGGGTATTTTGACTTGGGGCTACGCGTGCCAGCCGTGGTTACGACGTACTTCGATCATGGCGGAGAGGATGTCGTTCCAAGTTTGTTGCTGCTCCATGATTGTATTTGGAAACATGCACCCATCCCAGCAGATATGATTGAACGCTTTGGTGACTTGGCCGCTTTCGTCGCGGAGCCAGTAGCCGGAATCGCGAGCGATGTTGAGCTTGCCGTGCGGGTCGGTGGCGACGCAGTGGCGGCCGGTTTTTTCGTGACTGCCGGAGCCGAAGACGGTGCCGTCGTTTTGGGCAACGTGAAAGTCAAAGGTCCACGGACGAAGGGCGTTGGTGAGCGTCTTCATAGCTTCGTGGAAAGGGTCTGGCTCCCAATGGAAATCGCTAGGTACGATGCGGTGCTCTTCCGCGTTTTCTCCCAAGGTGTAGAGGAGGGTGTGCGACATGTCGGCTTGGAAGCCGACGGTCTCTGGCATGCCGACTTCTTCGAGGAGCGCGATCATGTGCTTCCAGCTGTGCATGCCTGCCCAGCAAATTTCACCCTCTGCGGCGAGTCGCTCACCGACGTCCTGCGCGATCTTTCCCGCTTGGCGGAAGGATTCGGCGATTAGCGAGGTGTTGGCTTTCGGATCCTTAGCCCAATCGGTCACCGAGGCAGCCGAGTCGATGCGAACTATTCCGCTACTGCGAACTCCGTGCTCACGAAGTTTGGCCGCGATGTTGATCGACTTGCGCACGTGGTCGAGCCAAGCGTCGCGAGCTGTTTGGTCGCCCATGGCTGATGCGTCGAACCAAACGGGTGCCACGACGGAACCGACGGCGAGTCCTTTGGCGGCGATCTTGTCACCGAGGGCTTTGATGCCGTCGTCGTCGATGTCGATATCGACGTGTGGGTTGTAGAGGAAGAGATCGACGCCGTCGAACTTGACGCCTTCTACTTCTGCGTTGTCAGTGTTGTCGAGCATCTCGTCGAGCCCGATAAGGGGCTCGGAACCGGGACCTTTTCCTACGAGGCCGGGCCACATGGCGTTGTGAAGCTTAGGGAAATTATTTTCGGGCATAATACTGTAGGGAGATTTAGATTACAGGAGTGGGACTCTTCGCACGGTGGGGAGACGAGAGAAGAGCTGGGGTTTGGGGGAGGAGCAGACTAGAACGTGTTGTTTCGATAAGCGCCCATCGCTGGGGCGTCAGGATTGGCTTCTGGGCCAAAGTAACGAAGGCAGACGAGGGGCTCGGTACCACTGGTGTTTTCGAAAGTTACACCTGCCTTGGCTCCCTCCTCCGTACAGAAGTATTCGTCTTCGGTGAGCTCGTGGAAGCGAATCATCTTTGGGCTGACCAGGGGTTCGCCATTGATGGTGCCTTTGCCTTGAACGCAGATGAGGCCGTACGCACCGCTGTCCTTGATGGTGGCTTTGCATTCCGGATCGACGGTGAGTTCTTTAGCGGTGAAGTACTGGTATTTGTCCACCTTGCCGTAGACAATCCAGCGATCGATGTAACCTTGTTCACGTGTGTCTGCGACGGGAACGGGCTCGAGGTAGTGGTTGTCCTTGAAGTTTGGATCCACGTTCTTGTCCCAATCGAGCTGGTCGACGATGAAGTCGATGTCCTGGTGCTTGTCTTCAGGCATGTCCTTGACGAGGAGGCTCCACGGTACTTCGCGACCTTCAACGAGGTTTTGGTACATGCCAAAAACATCACTACCCCACTGCGGCTCGTAGGTACAGAGGCTGCCCGGAGCGTGAAGGATGCAGGGGTCGATCAACCAGCCGGTGCCTGGCTTGAGACGGTAGGCTTTTGAGAGGTCTAGGATGCCGTTGTCGCCTTTGTTCCAATCAGATATACACTTGCGGACTTGCTCCTTGGTCGTACCCGGTTCGAAGCCCATAAAGGTGTAGGGGAAATTGTTTCCAACGTTGTTATGCTGGGGCGGGAAGTAGTAGGACTCTGGCTTTCCTTCTTGGCCAACGAGCTCAGCTTGAGCTGCGTTCTGGTGCATGTGGTGCGGAATTGGGCCCATGTTGTCGAAGAATTTTGAATACACCGGCCACTTCTCGTATTTGTCCCAGATCGCTTTTCCGACGAGGGTCGCTCCGCAGGCGTCGACTGCGTCCTTAAGGGTGAATTTCTCCTTACCCACTACGCAGTAGCTGAGGCCTTCGTCGTCCGCCCGGCCTTCGTTCGCAGTGACGGTAGTGGATGCGAACCAGCGTTCGTCGATACCACCACGGTTAAGCCCGTAGGCGTAAGTGTCGTCCGGATGGAGCTTGATGCGCAGCCCGGGCTGAAGGAAAGATCTTGGGACCCAAGCGGGAGCTAGTCGAAGGAGACCTCCGGTGCGTGAAATTTCTGCTTCGACGACAGATTGCAAGTTGGCTGAGACAGAGCTCAAGTCCTTGATGGTATTGACAGCCATAGGATAGGGTGGGGGTTGAAGTGGGGGGACGTGACACTGCACGTTTCGAAGGTAGCACTCTACCGATTTTAGTGTTTTTCGACTAGAAACGAAGCGGCTTTTTTTGGTAGAGAAACGGCATCAAGGTTTGACCCGAGAAACAAAAATAGGACCGACCTCAATATGACGAGGTAAGTATCCTAATTGTAGGATGGTTTAAAAGCGGCTCCGGTATTGTTTAGGCGTTTCTCCCGTTACCCGCCGAAATTCTTTGCCGAAGTGACTTTGGTCAGAGAAGCCGAATTCGGAAGCGATTTCAGCAATGGACTTGCTGGAGGTGACGAGTGCGGTGCAGCTCATGCGCACGCGGATACGGCGAATGTAGTCATGTGGAGTGTGTCCGTAAACGACGCGAAATTGGCGCTCAAGCGCTCTGACGGAGAGATTGCAGGTCGCGGCGAGCTCTTTGTTGGTGATCGGCTCTTTATAGTGTTTTCCAATGTAACGTACGGCCTCGCCGACTTGAGTACCGGTGGCGCGAGTGGTGGCGTCTTCGCTTTTAGGGCGAGTGATGCCAGCGTTTCCGACGATGTCACCCTTTTCATCATGTAGTGGAATTTTGGATGTGAGGCACCAGCGGGCGGTGTGGTCGAAGCGTCCGACGAGTTCGAGGCGGGAGAGAATGTGTTCGCCACGAAGGACCCGTTCGTCGTCGATGCGGTATTGGTTAGCCAGTGTTTCGCCGCAAAGATCGTAGTCGTTGTGTCCGATAATTTCCGAGCGATGCTTAAAGCCGAAGTTGATAATGAAAGACGAGTTTACCCAGAGGTAGGTGCCTTCGTTGTCTTTGATCCAAAGAGGGGTATCTTCAAGATAGTCGAAGAGTTCGACGATCTCGGGAACGACGATTCCGATGCGGGCCAGCTCACCCCCAAGGGTCTCTTTCGGCTGTGAAGTCGGATTTGGCATAGTCGCTGGAGACTGATTTCTTATATCAAGAGCAAGATCGGGCCGTCGAATCTTTTCTCAAAGCTGAACGGCACCGGTATCAAAGCTTTGAGGTACTTTCTAATATCTCTTCAGTCGATGGTCGTGACCTGAGGCCTGATTTGAGGTTCTGTTGTTCAATCGGTTATGCATTCAAATACTCTAACTAGGGCAAAGTTGAACTCTGGTTGGGCGTCATTCCTCGTTTGTAGCTGAAGCCAGAAGGCGAGACGCTATGAGAAGATGGATCAGACGCACTTAAGGTTGGTTTTGAGAAGATGGGTAGAGTCGGGCTCGACATCATCTCGCTGGCAGAGACAGGTACCTTGAGGCCGTGCTATAATTTGTGGTCGCTTTAAAACCTAAGCTAGGAGATGGGCGGGAATGACAGTTTTCTGGTTTTGAAGTCCAGCGGAAGACACGCTGAATTCAGCGATAAATTCAAAATAGGACGTTGACATCCAGTTATGGGTGGTTGAGTTAAATTTCTTAATTGGATGAAATTGTCCAATAAGAAACTCAACTAGCGACTTTGTCATGAAATACGCGAAACATTGGGCTTTTTTGGCCTTTGTCTTAATCGGCTCGTTCGCCGTCTTGAGCTACTATGGGGTAGAGATCTACCGCAAGGCGCCGCCTATTCCGGAGAGGGTGGTCACCGAATCGGGTGAAACGCTCTTCACTAAGGAAGACATTCAAACGGGACAAATGGTTTGGCAGTCGATTGGTGGCCAAGAAGTAGGGAGTATCTGGGGACATGGTTCCTATGTGGCTCCGGATTGGAATGCGGACTGGGTGCACCGCGAGTTGCTCATGCTGCGGGACGCTTATGCTCAGGACCTGTTTGGCGTGGACTACGAGGCTCTCTCCTTGGAAGATCGGGCGGGCGTCGATTTAAAGGTTAGAAAGGATGTCAGGTCGAATGGATACGATTCGGATACCGATACTCTGGTCGTTTCTGAAAAGCGTGCGGTCGGTATCAAGGCTCAGTTTCGCTATTATGCAGCGGTTTTCGGCAATGCGGAATCGTTCGAAGCGGACGTTGTCCCGTATGCGGATGGAGGGTACAGCCCAGTCGACCTGCGGGACTTTTATGCGGTGGCCAAGAATACGATTAAGAGCGATGAGCGGCAGTTCGCGTTGAACGCCTTTCTGTTTTGGACCTCTTGGTCAACGACTACGGTGCGGGACGAATTTTCTGCGGCGGACGCGTGGAATGATGACAAGGCGATCAGCTATACGAATAACTGGCCGGCGGAACCGGCCATCGGAAACGCTCCGAGTTCAGGCGTGTTAGGTTGGTCGATCGCGAGCGTGATCGTTTTGTTGATCGGGGTTGCGATTCTCGCATGGCGCCTGTCGGTCGAGCATGGCGAAGAGGGGATGGAGCCTACGGCCACCGCGCCGAAGCTTGCGGAACGTATCACTCCATCGATGATGGCTACGGTCAAATACTTCTGGGTGGTCGGTTTGCTCATCCTTTTTCAGGTGGCGATGGGGATTGTGACGGCCCACTACGGAGTCGAGGGAGATGGGCTTTTCGGGATCCCGATCGCGGAGTGGATTCCGTATTCGGTCACGCGTACTTGGCACACGCAGCTGGGTATCTTCTGGATTGCAACGGCTTGGTTGGCGACCGGCCTGTTTCTCGGTCCTGCCGTTTCTGGATACGAGCCGAAGTTTCAGCGGCTTGGGGTGAATTTCCTTTTCGTTTGTTTGCTGATAATCGTAGGGGGGTCGTTCTTCGGCGAATGGCTTGCGACGCGTCAAGAAATGGGCTTGAACATTAATTTCTGGTTCGGGCATCAAGGTTATGAATACGTCGATCTCGGTCGGTTCTGGCAGATCTTTTTGCTGGTAGGCTTGTTCCTATGGTTTGGCTTGATGCTGCGTGCTATCTGGCCGGCGTTTCGCCGCCCGGGTGAAAATCGGCATTTGATCGCCTTGTTCCTGATTGCCTCGGCAGCGATAGCGATCTTCTACAGCGCGGGACTGATGTGGGGAAAGCACACGCACTTGGCGCTGGCCGAATATTGGCGTTGGTGGGTGGTTCACCTTTGGGTTGAAGGGTTCTTCGAGGTGTTTGCCACGGTCGTGATATCTTTTCTCTTCGTGAGGCTGAAGCTGATCGGTGTTGGCTTCGCGACGAAGGCCTCCTTGGCGTCGACATCGATCTTTCTCTTTGGAGGGATCATCGGCACCTTCCACCACCTGTACTTTACGGGGACTCCAACGGCGATCCTGGCACTTGGGTCGGTGTTTAGCGCCTTGGAGGTTGCTCCGCTGGTCTTGATCGGGTTTGAGGCCACGGAGAGCTTGAAGCTGTCGCGGGCCACGGAATGGGTGAAGGACTACAAGTGGTCAATCTACTTTTTCGTGGCGGTCGCGTTCTGGAATTTGCTCGGTGCCGGTGTATTCGGATTCCTGATAAATCCACCTATCGCACTCTACTATATGCAAGGTTTGAATACGACTCCGGTACACGCGCACACCGCATTGTTCGGAGTGTACGGTATGTTGGGGATTGGCTTGATGCTGTTCTGCCTCAAGTCCTTGCGTCCGACGACGGCGGAGGAGGAACGTCCGCTCAAATTCGCCTTCTGGAGTTTGAACGTTGGTCTTTTAGCGATGGTGCTGCTCTCTCTCTTGCCGATCGGAATCTGGCAGGTCTGGGCGAGTATGGAGCATGGCATGTGGTACGCGCGCTCCGCGGAGTTTATGCAGCAACCGGCCATGGAATGGCTGCGTTGGGGCCGCGTGCCTGGGGATGTTATTTTCGCGGCGGGCATTGTTGCCTTGGTCTGGCACGTGATGAAGGTGACGTTTTGGGGAAGGCAGCCGGATTCAGTTTGCTGAGAATTTTTCGGAAAAACGAGTTGCAAGGGGGCAGCCGTAGGGGCTGCCTCCTTTTTTCGCTGACCGCGGCTGGTCAAGGTTGCGTTTGCTCTTGCTTGCCGTCGTGTTGACCTTGTTGCGGAGACGGCGATACTTTCAAGGAAAGATGGGAGAGTATAAAGACGAACGGAAGCCTGAGGCCGCGATTTGCTGCGTACGGTGTGGCGTGGAAATGACGGCAACGGAACGCGAGAACGGTTGGACGGTTTGTGACAATTGCTATTCGGTTCGTGGTTCGTGCTGCCCTGAGTTTGGCCCGGATGATTTGACAGGTTGCGGTGAAGACGGCGGTGTCGAGGGCTCGTGAGCGGACGCGGTTCAGTTTGGAGTCATGTATTCCTGGGAAGCGGACTGCTTTTGATTGGCATGAACCTCCGGCCAGCGATCACGGGGATCGCGCCTTTGGTTGATCGAATGATTGCTGATGGGGTGAGCGTGGAAACGATCGGCATGCAAACAACCTTGCCTCTGGTGCTGTTTGGTGGAGCGAGTATCTTGGCGGGAGCAGTCGGCAGTTGGCTGGGCTTTGCCCGTGCCTTGGCGTTGGGGCTTGTAGTCCTGTCGCTGGGGTGCTTTGCCCGTTCCTGGGGACTGGAAGGAGCGGCCGCGGCCGCTAGAGTGGGCGGTCCGCTGATGGTCGGCTTGGGAATCGCCTTTGGGAATGTGCTTTTGCCGGGCTTAGTGAAGAGTCGCTATCCGGATCATTTGGGCGTGATGACGAGCCTTTACTCGACGGCGATGAATGTGGGAGCGGCGTTAGGCTTCGCTCTCGCGGTGCCTATGGCGGATGCGTTTTCCGGTGGCTGGAGCGCGTCGCTGGGATTTTGGGGGCTTGTGGCCCTGACTCCCTTTGTATTCTGGATTCCGCAGGTTATGCGGAAGCCGGCCTCGCGGGAGTATGTGAATCCGCTCGGACCGTTAGCTCGTCTTGTTCGAGACGCGAGGGCGTGGCAGGTGACGACCATGATGGGGCTGCAGTCCCTCTTGTTCTATTCCAGTTCGGCTTGGTTGCCAGTGGTCTTGCAGACGCGTGGCATGAGTGAGTCGGCGTCGTATGGATGGCCCACGGTGATGCAGCTCAGTGGCTGCGCGGCGAGCCTGACTCTTCCGGCTTGGGCGGGCAGGCTTCGTTCGCAAAGCGTTTGGGCTTCGGCTTGTGGCGTTTTGACGGCCGCCAGCATTTGTGGGGTCTTGTGGTTGCCGCTTTCGCTGGTGGGGATGGCGACGATTGGCCTGGGGGTCGGTTTGAACGCCGGGTTTGCTATGGTGCTTCTGCTGATCGCAATGAGGAGCAAGGACGCGCGGACGACGGGATTTCTCTCGGCGATGGCTCAAACCTTCGGGTATTTGATTGCAGCTCCCTTTCCTTGGCTCCTGGGTTGGTTGAGCGAGGCTAGCGGTAGCTGGGCTGTGGCGTTCGGTTTCTTGCTGCTGCCCGCGGCTGGGGTGGCGATCGCTGGATACCTGGCTGGGAAGCCGGGGAACGTAAGGTAATTTTGGGTACAGGCATTCGCGTACAGCATGTTAGCGACGACGCAAGTCGCGACCGAGATGAGAACCCTTTCAATCTTCGATTTCAGGCATGGAACAGGGCGGGCTGAATGCCTTGCTGGTCTCCAGTGGGGGCGGGGGAAGCTTGCGGTACGCTTCCCGAACAAGTTCCGCGAGTTGGGAGCGGTGGCAGTACGCATCCTCTTGGCAAAAGCATCCAAGGTTGACGCGAGTGGTTTGGCAGGTGGCAGCGAGCAGAGCGATGACGTGCTTAGGCTCGGGGGACTTCATTTCGCCTCGATAGCGGCGAGCGAATTGCGGGTAGCTGATCTCTTTCGCACGGTAGGCTTGGTAGAGCGCTTTGCTGGGTGCCAGCTGAGGCAGCCAAACCTGGAAATAGCCCCTACGCCAGCGATCTTCTATCCGAATGCCCCGAGGCGCTTGGCGAGCGACGCCGATGGATATTCCTGGCAGCTCCGTTCCCTTGCCGTACGGATAAAGATGAAGATTCATTCGGAACGGGTTGATACCCCGCCGCTTGCGGCGAGACTGTTTGGATGAGTCAGTATGTGCACAAGAGCCACAACGTTTCGGTATTGCTCTACCACCTTGTCTTTCCTGCGAAGTACCGGCGAGTGGTGATCGACGATTCGGTGGACCTTGAGCTTAAGGAGGTGTGCCTTGAGATCGAGAAGCGCTACGAGCTCAAGTTCCTTGAGATCGGCAGCGACGGCGACCACATCCACTTTCTGGTGCAGTCTGTTCCTAAGAACAGCGTTACTGCTCTGGTGACGCTTATCAAAAGCCTCACCGCGCGGCGCGTGTTCGAACGGCGTCCCGAGGTGAAGAAGCAGCTCTGGGGCGGTGAGTTCTGGAGCGATGGCTACTTTGCGAGCACGGTGAGCAAGCACGGTGACGAGACGACGATAGCGAACTATGTGAGTTCGCAGGGTTCGGATGAGTATCGAAAGTTGCACGAGGATCATCAGCTCAAGTTGTTCTAGTCTTTTAAATACCCCGCTGCTTGCGGCGGGGATTCTTTATTTCTTTAATAAAATAGCGTAATACGATATAAAACTTGGCAAGTCTGGGTGGGGCGTCAAGCTTAGGCTCCTGATGAGAGGCGAGTATAGTTCGAAGGGAATGGAAACGCGGTGCGCCCACCTAGGGGGACGTCCGGATGGGAATGGGCCGTTCGTGCCGCCCATCGTACAAAGCACGGTTTTCAACCTTGGCAGCGCGGCCGAGGCGGAGGCAATTTTTTCGGGAGAGCGTGAGGGCTATGCGTACACCCGCTTCGGCAATCCGACTGTGGAGAAACTTGCCGAGGCTGTGAGTTCCTTGGAAGGCGGAGCGGGCGCATTGGTGACGAGTTCGGGAAATGCGGCTACCTTGTGCGCGGTCACGATTGCCATGGCGGGACGTAGTAATAAATTGGTGACACATCCTGATGTCTATGGAGGCAGCCATGAGCTGCTTAGCATATTGTCGGAGACTTATCGGTTGCCAGTGGAGGTGGTGGACCCGGCCGACGAGGCTGCATGGCTGAACGCGGTTCGGCAGGCGGGAGCGGTGTTGCTGGAGACGCCTTCCAATCCATTGATGCGATTGATTGATTTAAGAACGACTATCGAGGCTGCTCACGGGAATGGCGCTGCTGTCATAGTCGACAACACCGTGGCCACTCCCTACAACCAGCAGCCCTTCTCCTTTGGGGCGGATTGGGTGGTGCAGTCTACGACCAAGTATTTGAATGGGCACTCCGACGTGGTGGGCGGATGTTTGGTCAAGCGCGACGAGCTGACCGCGCAAGATCGGCGGGTTCATAAAAATTTGGGAGGAACGGTGAACGCTATGGAAGCGTGGATGGTGCTGCGTGGGATGCGAACCTTTGCCCTGCGTATGAAGGCTCACAACCGGAATGGCGCTGCGGTCGCCGAGTGGCTGAGCGGTCATCCGGATGTAACCAAAGTACATTACTCGGCGAGAAGCGAAGGTAGGCAGGGGGATATCTACGAGCAGCAGATGACAGGGGGAAGCGGGTTTATCGCTTTCGAACTCGCGGGGGGAGGCGAGGCTGCGGAACGCTTTCTGGACCGGATGCAACTGATCACGCATGCGGTCAGCCTTGGCGGTATGGAAAGTTTGGCTACGCGGCCTGCCATGTCGAGTCACCGCGGCATGACGACGCAAGCTCGGAAGAAGGCGGGAATCGCGGATGGCTTGATTCGGCTATCGGTCGGAACGGAGGCTGTCGAAGATTTGACAGAGGATTTGCGGCAGGCATTGGGACGCTAGCGGAATCTTCGATGAAGAGGATGAAAACGCTCGAATTTGTTTCGTTGATCCGAGCGTTAAGAAAGGGATAAAATGAAATTGAAAAAATGGTATGTTTCGCAGGGAGCAGGTTCGGTGCGCAAGCGAATCGCAAAGCGCGTTGAAGAGCTGGAATCGTTGTTGGCCAACGAACCATGGCTTCCATTCAGTTTGAGGGGATTGTTGGCGACTGAATTGCCTCAGATCTTAAAGACGGTTCGTTCGGGCCGGATGACTTGGCGAAAGCGAGTTTCGAAACAGCTGCTAGTGGCATCGTTAGCAAGCTGGGTCTATGGACCTAGCCCTTTAGAATCTAAGACGATTGCGGGTATTCAAGCGCTGGAGTTGGAGATAAACGGCTCTGTGTCGCTCGAACGAAAGAATGAGCCTTCTGAAGGGGACGATTTGGGCGAAACGCATGCCTCGCTTTAAAATGGGTTAAGCTGTTCTCCGCGTCTGGCTCAGCAGCAGGGCCACGGTGAGCGCGGTGAGTCCCGCTAGGATCGCTAGGAGCGCGGATAGGTGCGGTAGGGCTGGCCATCCCGATAGGGATGCTAGGGGCGGGTAGAAGAGCGCTGCTTCGCTAATAAGGAAAGCGACGAGATAGGCGGCGATTCCTGCATAGCTGGTTCGCGAGCGACGTATCCAGTTATTGGAGAAACCCCAAGCGATGAGAGCAGGGGTGACAACGCCGAGAAAGACCAAATGCATGAATCCGATGGCGGCGGAGCGATGAACCGCGATGGAGTCGAGACCTGGCAGGCTGCCCGCGAATTGGAATGCGAATTTTAGGATGAGGCAGACGAGAGCGACTCGAAGGAGGAGTCTTTCCCGTTGTGGAAGGGGTGAAATGTAGTTTGCGTCCAGATTGTGGATCCGCGAGAGGACGATGCCGCAGCCAACAAGTTGGAGGATGGAGCCGAGCAGTGAAGCGAGATTCACAAGGTATGAAAATTCGGCCCAGATGGCAGCTTGGGCGAGGGAAAGCAGGCAGCCTGCGGTCAAATAGGGATAGGCCGCGGCGAAGGCGTACTCGACATTTGCCCTGTGCTTTGCATTTGCGAGGGATACTACGGTTGCGAGCAGAAAAAAGATGAACCAGCCATTGTACTGGAAGTGCATGTAGAAATAGATGGAAAGCGTATACCAGGGGGAGTCACGCAAATCGAGGGCGCCTAAGGGGCCGAGCGAGAGGGGGCCGAGGCTGGAGATCACCATGAAAACCAAGGCGGTCCGCAGGTACCGGGCTCCGAGCCGTGGCAGCGTGTTTTCTTGAAAAATCTTCCAGCCGAACACGAAGGTGGTTGCCATGTGGAGTGTGGAAAAAGCGATGCTCCAAAGGGCGTAGCCTTGGAAGGGGAACGAAAGGAGCATGCCGAGGTTGGCAACCTGAAGCAGGTAGAATACTTTCCTAAGGGTGGGGATCTGCCGGTCGGTGGCGAAGTGTTTAAGGGTGATGGCGAGAAGGGCGTTAAAGACCCAGGCCAGGAAGGCGGTGTGCGAGTGAGCGTGCAGGAAGTGACGGTAGTTCACCCCGTCAAGCGGATCCAGGACTTGGAGGCGGAGGAATAAACCGAGGGACGCAGCGACTAGCAGGAATGCGAGTCCGGTGATGAATACAGTGCGGGCAAGCTTTTCGCGGGCGGAGTGATTGCTCATCTGTCAGGCTAGGATTCGAGCGAGCCTCGCGACGGTTCCTTGGCTGGAAACGAAAGCAAGCGGAGGTCGTTGCCCGTCGGGGACTCGTGGATACGTAGTCCGAATTCAGGGATGACGGCAAAGATGTGGTCGAAGATATCCGATTGGATGTCTTCGTACTCGACCCATTTTGTGGTTGCCGTGAAAGCGTAGACTTGGATGGGGAGTCCGTGGCTGGAGGGCTCGAGCTGTCGCACAAGAATGAGCATGTTCTGGGCGATTTGCGGGTGGTTCTTCAGATAGGACTTTAGGTAGCCGCGAAAGGTGCCGATATTGGTGAGGCGTCGCCCATTGAGCGGGGAGGAGAGGTCGAGCTCAGTTTCGGAATTCGACTTTTCCAGTTCGGAGAATTTTTCCTCGAGGTAGGGCGCAAGCAGCTTTGCTTTGCGGAGACGTCGTAGCAGCTCTTCGTCGAGGAAGCAAACGCTAGATGTATTGATGTGGATACTACGCTTTATTCGCCGCCCACCCGATTCCGACATGCCCCGCCAGTTTTTGAAGGAGTCGGAGATTAAGGCGTAGGTGGGAATGGTGGTGATTGTCTTGTCCCAGTTTTGCACTTTGACGGTGGTGAGGCCGATGTCGATGACATCGCCGTCCGCGCCGTACTTGGGCATTTCGAGCCAATCTCCCACGGAGAGCATGTTGTTGGCGGACAGTTGGATGCCGGCGACCAGTCCGAGTATCGGATCTTTAAATACGAGCATGAGGACTGCAGACATTGCTCCGAGTCCGCTCAGCAGGATGACGGGAGATTCTCCCATCAGGATAGAAATCGCTACGATGACAATAACGATGCTAGCGACAATCTTTAAGGTCTGTGAAATGCCGCGCAGTGGAAAATGAATCCGTTTTCCGCTAGCGAGTACGAGGCTTTGCATCGCGTCCAGGAGCGCGTAAAAGGCTAGCAACCCAAAGAGTAGCATCCAGAGTTGGAGGCTGGTTTGCAAGGTGTTTGCCAAAAGTGAGGTCTCGGGAAACCAAAGGCCGACTTGTATGTGGGCTACTGCTCCTTGGAGCACGAAGGCCATGCGAGACAAAACGCCGTGGCCGTAGAGCGTCTTTCGCCAGCTCCTGCGTTCCCGTGACTTAATCTTTTCAACAAGCCTGAGGACAAAACGATGCAGCAAGAGGTGTAGAATGACGCCTACTGTCAAAATCCAAGCTAATACGATCCCATTGTAAAGGAGCGCTGAATACTCGGGAGCTTGGCTTTCCAGCCAAGAAAGCAGGGTTTCTCGTAAGTTGGTTCGAAAGGTGTCCATCTGAAAGTTCGTTTACTGCAGCAGATGCTCAGCGAGGTTTGCGAGAAGAAAGCGCTGGCGAATGCGAGGGTGACTTCAACGGTATTCTAGCGTTTGGAATGGAGCCGCGAGGGGGGGCTTTGAGTGTGTGGCAAATGGCATTCGACGGAGTCATTGCGCTTCCGCCTGAGAGCGGTTGGAAACTGTTAATGGGCTTGCCTTTAGAATGCCGCCACGAGGCTTGGGTAGCGCCGGCTCGGGTCGTTTGCGACGATGCAATCCGCCGCCTACGTATCGTAGCGAGGGGCGCGAGCCCTTCGAAGCGACAATTTGAGTCCTATTCGATGAATGAAATTCTGGAATGGAACGATATCCATTTGGCAGGTTACTTGAAGCAATTAGGATATGCGCTAGTTTATGGCTCTGGTGGCGTTGAAGAATCGTTCACCGCAGGTCTTCTCATGGTGTACCGCCAAGTCGATCGTAACCCCAACTCCTAAGTATTATGAATCCGATTGCGTTGCGATACAGTAGCTGTGGCTTTTCAGCCCTTGCATGCTCCCTCTTTGTTTGCTTGGCATCACCAAGCGTATCCGAAACTTCAGCGCAGGAACTGCCAGTCGAACAAGCGGTGTTGACGAGCGCTCCCCAAGTGCCACCTCCGATTGAACGGGATCATCCCGCGAAAGTGGTTGTGGAGTTGGAAACAAAAGAGCAGGTGGGGCGGCTTGCGGATGGAGTCGAATACACCTTTTGGACCTTTGGCGATTCGGTGCCGGGTTCTTTTATCCGCATCCGCGAGGGGGACACGGTGGAGTTTCACTTGAACAACCATCCGGACAGCAAGATGCCGCATAACATCGACTTGCATGCTGTCACGGGTCCGGGAGGTGGGGCGGAAAGCTCGTTCACTGCTCCCGGCAAGTCCTCCACGTTTTCCTTCAAGGCCCTAAATCCGGGACTGTATGTTTACCATTGCGCGACGGCACCGGTGGGCATGCATATCGCGAATGGAATGTATGGTCTGATCCTTGTCGAACCGGAGGAAGGGTTGCCGCCAGTGGACCGCGAATACTACGTCATGCAGAGTGAATTCTATACCAAGGGTGACTATGGCGAAGCGGGCTTGCAGCCTTTCGACATGGAAAAGGCCATCGAAGAGGACGCAGACTATGTGGTATTCAATGGTTCTGTAGGGGCCCTGACTGGCGACAATGCAGTGACTGCCGAAGTGGGAGAGACGGTGCGGCTTTTTGTGGGCAACGGAGGGCCTAATCTTGTATCCAGTTTCCACGTCATCGGTGAAATCTTCGACAAAGTTTATGTGGAAGGAGGAACCAAGTCGATCAACGAAAATGTGCAGACGACGCTCGTTCCTGCCGGAGGCTCTGCGATCGTGGAGTTCACGCTAGAGACCTCGGGGAATTTCATCATGGTCGATCACTCTATTTTCAGGGCCTTCAATAAAGGGGCGCTCGGCATCCTGACAGTGGGTGGCGAGGAGGACCATGACGTTTATTCGGGGAAACAAGAGGAAGGGATTTACCTGCCAGAGGGTGGCGGTATCCAGGAAATGCCTACGAAAGAAGCTGGGGGAGTCGCCAGTATGACGTTCGAAGAAAAAATGGCGATGGGCGAGCGGGTCTATTCACAGAACTGTCTGGCTTGTCACCAAGCCAACGGACAAGGGATTCCGCCCGCATTCCCGCCTTTGGCAAACTCAGACTACATCGCGGCTGACCCGAGTCGCCTGTATTCTGTAATAAAAAATGGACTACAGGGGGAAGTGATGGTTAATGGTGTGAAATACAACGGGATCATGCCGGCCGTCAGGCTCAATAAGCAGCAATTGGATAGTGTGGTAGCTTACGTGCTGAACAGCTGGGGCAACGAATTCGGAGAAGTCGAAGCCTCGGAATAGGGGTACCGAGTTTTCGTTTTATTCGGTTTGCCGGGGGACCCAGTTCGCTTGCCTTCTGGTTAGCGAGCTGGCACTGTTCTTCTCTATTGTTTCTGTCCTTTGCGGGCGGCTTCGTTGAGTAGGCCAATGAGGTCTGGTCCGACGAGTCCGAGTTCGTCTTGATGGACTCGGATCAGCTTGCTGAGAATTTTTAGGCCTTTGGGGGTCAACCTGATCTGGGCCACGCGGCGATCCTCTTCGGATGCCTTCTTGCGTACGAGCTCTGAGGCCTCCATGCGACGTATGAGGCCACCAGCGGAGTGGTGTTCGATTTGCATCTTTTCCGCGAGTTCTCCAACCGTGACCCAGTCGCGAGCTGGGAACCCGTGAATGGAGAGCATGGCCTGGTATTGCTGGGGAGTGACTCCGTGTTCGATGGCTGCGGCTTCGCTGAAGCCAAGAAACTTTCGCAGGCGGTAACGAAACTCCGACAGGAGTTCGTAGTCTTCTTTTTTCAGTTTGGCGGCTTGCTTGCGTTTTGGCATATCCAGTTCGAGTACTAGCGAGCCATCGTTCGTTGTCTAAACGAAACGCGCGTACTGATTTGTGAAAAATGGGTAGAGCCAAACGTTTCATAAATCACCGGCAGCGCTTAAGAAGGCAATGTACGCGGTTCGCCTGGCGATTGCGGCTGGCCTCACTCGAATCCCGAAATGGGGTCTCTTCGTCTGCAGGAAAAGAAGTTTCGAAGTAAATAGGATATTGACATCCAGTTATGAGCGATGGCAGATATGAAGAGTAATAGGATAAAGAGATCCAAATTAAAGATGCTAAGATTATGAGTCACGTACCGAATGTATTTTCGCCGGAAGGCACAGCGCTAATTGACCGTACGGTCGGGGAGTTGGTGGCGGAGCGTCCTGGGCGTTCGCGCGTTTTCCAGGGTTTGGGGATGGACTTTTGCTGCCAAGGCAACAAGACGCTGGCGCAGGCTTGCGAGAAGAAGGGCTTGAAGCCGGAGTTTGTCGCCCAGTTGCTCGACGAGGAAGGCAAGGGCAAGGCTGACGAAGGGGACAATCCCGCGAGCCTGCCGCCTGCGGAGTTGTGCAGCTACATTGTAAGTACTCACCATCAGTTCTTGAGGGACGAACTGCCGCGTTTGTTTGCCATGTCGCAACGAGTCGCTCACGTGCATGGTGGCCACACGCCTTCTCTCGTGGAAGTGTTTGAGGTGTTCGCTGGGCTTGCCAAGGAATTGGAGGACCACATTGGCAAGGAGGAGAAGGTTCTCTTCCCGGCTGTCGAAAACCTCGCTTCCGCGGAAAAGGCAGGACAGGTTTCGTTGAATGCTCCAGTAGAGGCGATGCTGCGCGAGCACGACGACGCGGGAGAGGCCCTGGCCAAATTGAGGGAGTTGACCAATGGGTTCACGCCTCCGCCAGATGCGTGTAACACCTATCGGGCTTTGTTCGCTGGGCTGGCAGATCTGGAGGAAGACCTGCACAAGCATATCCATCTGGAGAATTCTGTTCTGTTTCCGCAGGCTCTTGCCCTAGCGAGCTAGGAATTTAAGAAGGTAGGGATGCTAACCGAGTTGCACGACGATGAATTTGTATGGCACGTTGATCGTTCTGCACCTGCTGGGGGCTAGCATCTGGGTAGGCGGGCATTTGGTGCTCGCCTGCTCTGTATTGCCCAAAGCGTTACGAACGCGCGATGCCGGCGCGGTCCGGCGTTACGAAGAAGGTTACGAGAGGGTTGGCATTCCGGCTTTGATCGTCCAGGTGATCACCGGAATCTGGCTGTCGCATATCAAGCTGCCGGATCCTAGCCTGTGGTTCGACTTTTCGAACCCTGTGGGGCGATTGATTGGGATCAAGTTGATCCTGCTCGCCGCGACGGTGGGCCTGGCCATCGACGCTCGTTTCCGTATTATCCCGAAGCTTAGCGACGAGAATCTTGTGTCGCTCGCGTGGCACATCGTGCCTGTGACGTTGGTCGCTGTGCTATTTTTGATCGTCGGCGCTTCGTTTCGAATCGGCTGGATGTATTGAGTCCGGAGAAGGCTTACTGATTTCCTCATGCTTTTCGTTTAGCAAGGTAGATAGCGATTGGATAGTCGTAATGGTAACGCTCGCCGGCGCAGCGCGAGCGGATTGCATAGGAGTCGCGGCCGATGTCCTCGATGACGAGGCTACGGAAACGTTCGCCGTCCTTTTGATTGGGAAACGACGATTTGAGTTGTTCGTCCAGGTCAACGGTTACGTCGTAGGTCTCGATAGCTTGAAGTTCGAATCCGGCGGTTTCGATGAACTTTTGCATTTCGGTGTCGGTAAAGGCAGACTGAGGGGAGGGGTCGCGTAGTCGCTCCAGTTCGTTGAATGCTTGCTTTGCTCGTGCGGGAGGCTGCATGTCGGCGAGTACGATCTTGCCGCCTGGTTTGCAGACTCGAGCCATTGCGGCAAGGCATTCGTCCGGAAATTCGAAATGGTGAATTGAATACCGAGTCACGACCATATCGAATTGGGCTTCTTTGAAACGTAGCTTCGCTGCGTCGCCGATCTCGAAGGTGGTGTTGCTGGAAGCGTTTCTGTTTGCGAGGTCGACCATGGCCTGAGTCAGGTCGATGCCGGTTACGTGGGCCGCCTTTTTCGCGAATGCGTTGCTTACCAATCCAGGCCCGCAAGCGATGTCCAGAACGTGGTCTAAGGGGTGTACTTTTGCGATCTCGACGAGCCTGTCGATGGCGTCCGAGTGTGCGGGCATCCGAGTGAATGGGACCGCTTGCCGCGTGAATTGGTCAATCGTAGTCGCGTGAGCGGAGTTTTGAGCTTTCTGCTTGTGCATGTTTGTTTCGGTTCTAGTTGGACTTGATGATAGCGAGTTGGCGTATTTGTTTCAACTTGTTGGTTGATCAAATTTATGCTATTTCCGGCCAAGACTCTCTATGGAAAACCGCGTAAATCAGGCGCATCAATTGTCTCATGACCGAATCGACGCTGCGTCCGGAGTCGGCTTCTCCTTCTTCGACTCGAGCGATCGAAGGAACCGATTCGTATGGCATCGGCATGCAAAGCATCAGTTGCTCGTTGTAACTTCGGGTGTGTCGATGTTGCAAACGGAGCGTTGCACGTATCCACTGCACAAGACGCGCGCTGCTTTGATCCCCGCCGGTATCAAGCATGAAACTACAGTAAACGTGGGCTGCGAATTTGGGAGTTTTTTCATCGCTCCCGAGTTGGCTCCCGGATCGGACGAGGAGTGTTATGCGATACGGGTTACTCCTCTATTGAGCACGCTCGTCGATGAAGGGCGGAAGTGGAACGAACTGGACTGTTCGGGTGGCGAGGCGAGCCGGTTCTTTGCTTACTTGTCGGATGTCGTTCGCGGGTTGAGTTGCAAGATGGAGGGGCTTGTATTGCCTTCGCCGCGAGACAATACGGTAAAGGATCTCGTTTCGTTCGCCTTTGAGCGGCTTGAGACGGTGGTTTTGCCCGATGTGGTTGAGACGTTAGGGGTTCGGGAAAGGACCCTTCGGAGGAAGGTGCAAACTGACTTGGGAATGAGTTGGAGGAGCTTTATTCGCTTGGCTCGAATCGTAAAAGCGTCTCAGATTTTGGATACGAGTAGCGCTTCGATTTCGGACGTAGCTTTCGGGGTTGGGTTTGGAAGCTTGAGCGCCTTCAATAACGCTTTTTCGGATTTGACGGGACATTCTCCTTCCCGGTGGCGGAATCGTGGCGGGAACCCCTAGTGGGCGCACATTTCGCGAGCTTAGCGGATGTTGGGAAGGACGGCTTTGACTTGGGCAACAAGCGGTTCGCTTTCCTTCGAAGGCTCGGCAGGTATCAGGTGGAGGCTTTGCGTTTCTGTGGGGGTCGCCTCGGAAGGTCGATTCCGAGGGGGATGGACTTCGACTGTGTCTTGAGTAGATCGGCCACGAGAGTATTGGCAAATGCGGATTCGACTGTTTTGACAGCATCGTTCAAGCCGCTGTGCATAGGGCACAGGCAATTGCCGTGTTCCTTCAGGCCGAGCGGGCAGCTATGAATGCGTTGTATCGGGTCGACGGCGTTGATGACATCGAGGACTGTCAATCCTTCGGGGGGAACATTGAGGCGAATGCCCCCACCGGTTCCGCGTTGGCTCTTGGTGATGCCCGATTTCGCGAGGAGCTGCAGGACCTTGGATTGATAGTCGAGCGGGGTCCGAGTGCCTTCCGAGATCTGCCGAGTGGTTTGAGATTCGTCAGGAGTTTGCACGAGCCAGACAACGGCTCGAAGGGCATACTCGGCAGTATCGGAAATGACTTTCATAGATTTTGTAACTGGATGAGATTATCCGAATGAGCAAGTTTTACTTTCAGGGTACGTCAATGCGGACGGTCTCGGCCAGCTATCCCCAAGGATCGAGTTCTAGAAACAGCAGCACCGATTTTGGTGATATCGGTTGTTGTAGCATCATGAGGACAGACCTTGTTGGTTTGGACCGTGAAGGTTTGGCAATTTCAGAGGAGCTGAATCTCGATAACGTTGTTTGAATTAATTGTGTGTCGTGGTGAAGGGCGTCTGGATCCGACCGTGCCTTGATCTAGATCAAGGTAAGTTTTGGGAAAAAGCCGTATCTTGTGCGAGAAGCCAGTAATTAGGCGAACCCCTTCCTCATATGAAACTATCCGAATTAATTAGTAAGTCCGTTGTCGCGGGCGCCTGTGCGCTCGCTAGTGTTGCAATGGCTCAAGATGAACTACCGGTTGAAAACGCGGTACTAACGTCTGCACCGAATGTGCCTCCGCCCATCGAGCGCGACTATCCCGCGAAGGTGATCGTCAACCTGGAAACGCTCGAGCTAAACGCCCGGCTGGCGGACGGGGTCGAGTATACCTTTTGGACGTTTGGGGGAGAAGTACCCGGATTGTTCATACGCGTTCGCGAAGGTGATTTTGTCGAATTTCACTTGAACAACCACCCGTCGAGCAAGATGCCGCACAACATCGATTTGCACGCGGTTACGGGCCCTGGCGGAGGCGCTGCGTCTTCATTCACGGCGCCCGGTAAAACGACCCAGTTTTCCTTTCAGGCAATAAATCCGGGCTTATTCGTTTACCACTGCGCGACCGCTCCGGTGGGCATGCATATCGCGAATGGAATGTACGGATTGATCCTCGTGGAACCTGAAGAAGGCCTTCCTCCTGTGGACAAGGAATACTACGTGATGCAGAGCGAATTCTACACGAAAGGCGCTTATGGCAATGAAGGCCTGCAGCCCTTCAGCATGGAGAAGGCTTTGACGGAAATCCCCGACTACGTGGTCTTCAACGGGTCTGTGGGAGCAATGGTGGGTGACAACGCCATCACTGCGAGTGTGGGGGAAACGGTACGTCTCTACGTTGGAAATGGCGGCCCGAATCTTGTATCCAGTTTTCATGTCATTGGTGAGATATTTGACAAGGTCTACATCGAAGGCGGCACGAAATCAGTAAACGAAAACGTGCAGACGACGTTGGTTCCGGCTGGCGGGTCGGCGATGGTGGATTTCAAGTTGGAGACGACGGGTACCTATATTCTGGTAGACCACTCTATCTTCCGCGCCTTCAACAAAGGCGCGATCGGTATGCTCAAGGTCGACGGGGAAGAGAACAAGGACATCTACTCCGGTAAACAAGAAGAGGGCATCTACTTGCCGGAAGGTAGTGGGATCCAGACGATTCCAAATGGAGGAGACGCCGTTGCCACGGGGGCGTTGAGCTTTGACGAAAAGATGGCTTCCGGCGAGCGTATCTATGCGTCAAACTGCGCGGCTTGTCACCAGCCGAACGGTTCGGGTATTCCAAGCGCGTTTCCTCCACTGGCGAATTCTTCCTATTTTAACGAAGCTCCCAAGAAGGTAATCGATGTAGTTGTGAATGGATTACAAGGGCCGATTGAGGTTAATGGAAAGAAGTATAACGGGGTGATGCCTGCGGTTAACCTGAGCGACCAGCAAGTCGCTAGCGTCGTGACCTATGTGCTGAACAGTTTCGGAAACGATCTAGGCGAAGTTTCGAGCGCGGATGTGATGGAGGTGAAGAGCGCTCACTAGCGCAGGAAGTGATTTTAAGTCGGATAAACAAGTCGAAAGGCGGTCCTGTCAAAGGGCCGCCTTTTTCTTGGTTCATCTGAAGATTCCAGCGTAGCTTGCTCTCGCAGACGGTCGCCTTGCGAATAAAGCAGCCTGCTGCAAGCAGACGGGGTACATATACTCAATCAGCAATCGAAAGACGCCCCTTGCCGCTACTGTAGGACAGGGCGCCTATCTGCCAAACTCATTTGTCGCCTCGTCGCAGCGACCAGCAAACCCCGGCAAACTACGGGGAATTTAACCCCGAGAGATTTAATGTGAGTCCCCGTAGGTTTGTTTTTATAACCGCGAAGGCCGCAAAGAATCTAGCGAAGCAACTTGCTTCTATCTCCTTCCCGTACTTCGCGTTCTTGAGCGCAGCGGGCGGTTTGTGAAATGCTCCGCGCTACGTTGTCCAACCGAGGCTCGATTAGAGTTCTTGGAGGTAGGACGCTAGGCCGTCGCGGTCTTCGATAAGGATCTCGCTGGTGTTGACCGTGATGAGGCCTTCCTTGCGGAAGCGAGCGAAGGCGCGAGAAAGGGTTTCGCTGGTGACGCCGAGGCGGCTGGCGAGCACTTTTTTGGAGAACGGAAGGTTCACGGTATCGCTCTCGCTTTCGAGTTGGCGAAGCAGCCAGTTGGCGAGGCGGCACTCGATTTGCTTGAACTTAAGGTCCTCGATCATCTGCACGAGGTGCTTGAGGTGCAGGCTCATAGAGGCGAGCATGCTCATGGCGAGGTCCGGGCGTTCGGCGATAAACGAGCGAAATGAATTTTTGGATACGAGGATTACCTGAGTGGATTCGAGGGCGGTGGCGGTCGCGGGGTAGGTCTCGAGAGTCGACAAGGTGGCTTCTGCGAAGCAGTCGTGTGGACGGAATAGACTGATAACCTGTTCCTTCCCCTCCCTGCTTACGCGGCTAAGGGAGATGGAGCCCGTGTGCACGATGTAGAAGCCTTTGGCGACTTCGCCTTCGTGGAAGAGGATGCCGTTTTTAGCCAGCTTCACGATGCGGCAAAGTTGGGCTAGCTCGCTGAGCGATGGCGAGTCGAGGCGCTTGAAGAGTTCGCTTTGCCTTAGGCTGTGGGCAATGGCTGTGAGGACGGCTTGGTTCGAGGGCTTTTCTTCGACTGGAGGTGTTAGGGTAGAGGTAGGCATTGGGCTAGGGATTGAGCTTTGCTAGTTTTTCGAGGGTCGGTTTGTCGTCCGCTCCGAGCCCGTTCTGCTGGTGGACGATTTCGCCTTGGGCGTTGAGGAGTGTGATGATGTTGGAGTGTGTGTAGTCGCCGGTAGGCGTCTTGGCGTAGCGCACGCCGAGCAGGTTTGCCAATTCGAGCACGTCGCCGGGAGCTCCGTGCAGAAGGGTCCAACGCTCGGTGTCGAGCTCTTGCTCCGCAGCGTATGCGGCGAGGCGTTCCGGGGTGTCGCGTTCGGGATCGATGGATACGATCACGAAATTGGCGTCGGAGTCCTTCGGGAGTTGCGCTTCGATGGATTTGAGGTCAGCGAGCAGGCGGGGGCACGCGTATTGGCAATGCGTATACGCGAGAGCAACAAACTGTGGCTTTCCGGCGAGGTCTGCGAGGGCGATGCTCTTTGCGTCCTGGGTTTGCCACTCCGAGGGAACTTGGTAAAGGGAGAGGTCGGTCGGGGCGATCTTGGCGAGTTCGGCTTCCCATTTTTCTTGGGCGATGCGACAGCAGGCGTGGTTCGCCTGAAGCTCGGGCGGGGCGTCCGGGTGCATGGGGCAGCTCGCCTCGAGCGCGAAGGGAACGGTGAGGGAGATCGAAAGGGTGAGGTATTTTAGGAGGTTCATTGTGGGGCGGAGTTGTTTGCTTGGGGGAGGTCCTTGGCGCAGCGAAAGCCGAGGTTGTTTACGGAGTATTTCGCTTGGAGGCTGCTGCGGAAGCCATAGCGCATGAAGGCGGCGTAGTCCTTGAAGTCGGAAGCGCCTACGGATGCGCTGCCGCAGAAGAATTTCCGCTCGAGGCTGGTGTCGCCTCTCGATTCGCCGGTGGTGAGGGAGGTATTAAAGTCTTCGACCCATTCCCAGACGAGACCGTGCAGGTCGTAGATGCCGTGTAAGTTTCGGAAATTTCCAGGGGTTTGGTCCGCGTATCCAAGGTTTGGGCGCCCGTACCATTCGAGGATGCGTTGGTGGTACCCGGGATCTTCGCGTCCGTTGGCGGAGGTTTCGCTGGCGAGCGCCGCGTACTCCCATTCTGCTTGGGTGGGCAAGCGTTTGCCCGCCCAACGAGCGTAGGCGCGGGCGGCGTACCAGGGAATATTGACCACGGGATAGTCGGCGTAGGGCTCCAACTCCGTTCCGAGAGCCGTGTCGCTTTTCCAATGATGCAAGTAGGTTTCGTCGGCGAAGAGGAGAGCGATTCGCGATCGTTGCCAGCGAGGGTTTTCGATGACGAACTCCAGGAATTGGCGATTGGATACGGGACGCTCGTCGAGCTGGAAGCCTGCGACGCTCACTTGCTTGGGTGTGTCTGGAGCGCTGAAGAGCGGTTCGTATTCCCCGGCTGGAATGGAGCGCATGGGCGTGGGATCGCTGGGACCGGCGCCTGCTTGCGCGGTTGCCGTATTCGCCGAGACGAATCCGAGCAGACAAAGGACGGCGAAAAGTCGAGCTAGTGGGAACATGGGGTGTCGTCGGGGTCGGGAGTCCTAGTTTTGGGGGCGACGAGGGCTAACCAGGCCAAGGCTACGGTTAGCCAGAGGGCGGCGGTTGTATAGAGGTCTATTATACGCGAACCGGGAGTAGTGTCCATCAGAAGCCTGCTTATGCTTCCAACGATAAGGAGAGCGATGCCAAGCAGCAGCGGTTTGACGCTGCTGCGCGCGAGCTGGACGCTGCCGCTGTGCCCGAAGACAACGCGAGTGGAGACGAGCAGGATGGATCCGGTGAGGCCTACGATGAAGAAGATGTGCAGTGCAGCGGTTCTCAGGTGAGGGTAGAAGGCGACTAGCAGGAAGCTCGCGATTAGCGACAGGCTGCAAAGGACGAGATGAAGCCGCTGGCTGGAGGGAGCTTTTGAGGGTTTGAAGACAGGCGTTTCAAAGACGATGTAGAGCCCGCAGGCGACTGCTCGCAGGGAATAGGCGATACCCGATTGGCCTCTCAGCTCGAGGGGGATTGAGATGAGGAAAAGGACAATCGTGGCAAGGGCCCAAGCGGCTCTCTTTAACCAAGGAAGACTGGGGCGAACGCTTTCGGGGAAGTCTTGCGGGTTGTTTTCGGCTCCGGTGAGTTTGGGAAAGAAGAAGGCGCCGATGCCGACGAGGGGCAACGCTGGGAAGGCTTGGAAGAGCAGGATGCGAGAGAGCGCGTAGGAAGTCGCTCCGCCATTTCCGAGCGAAAGTTGAAGCAAGAAGGCGCTGCCGACCGCCGCGCTTATCAAGCCAGCCAAGCCAAGCAGGAAGCCCGGCGGCGGCAGGTCGTTCCGTTTGGCGAATCCGTAGCTTGCGGCGGCAAAGAGAGTCGCGAGTTGCAGGAGAAAGGCGCTGTCGGCCAGGGACGGGTTCAGGAATGAGAGAAGCGAAGCTGCCAAGCTCAAACCTAGCTGAAGATGGATGAGGAGCCGTGTCGGCCCCGGGCACGATAAGAGTCGAGGGCCTGCGGTAAGAAGGAAGCCAATGACGAAACACCCAAGAAAGCCGTAGCACATGAGGCGAATGTGGGTGTCCAGCGGGTAGCTCGTGACGATCCCGAGCTCGAACAGGGGCCACAGTGCGACTCCAACGATCCCGAGAGTCATGCCAAGCGGGAAGAAAATACGAAATGGCTCGGCGTGGGCTAGGTCGCAGAAACGGGGTTGGGGGGATTCCTTGCTAGGTTGTGGCTCTTTCATCAAACGTTGTCCTCCTGTGGCCCTTTAAAATGGACAAGTTTATCCAAATTGAAAGAAAAAAGATGTATTGGAGGAACGTCCAAAGAGACATGCCAATAGCAATAGCCGCAAAGGAACCTTACTGCACAAGAATCTCTGGGTGGGCTTTTATGAATTTCAGCCACGCCTTTTCGATGGGTGTCTTAGGTGAGGTTTCGCCGTTGCAGACTTGGATGAAATGAGTTTGCTCCGGGTGGATTGGTTCGAGCTGGCCACGGGATATGGCGAGCATATAGTGTCCGTAAGCTTCAATGGAGTAGCGCGAAATCGGGTCGTAGCGCTCCTCGTCGGGAACGGAAAATCCTCCCTTATCCAGCACCGCAAGGTGGTCTTCTGGGAAAACGTTAGCGACGGTTGAGAGCTGGCGGCGAAAGAACTCCAGGAGAATGGGATCGCTCAGCACCCCCGTATGGGTATTATTGATACCGATTTGCTCGCAGGATTCCTGTTGTGCTTCGACGCGGAGCTGGCTCGAGACGCTGACGACGCCGTCACTGTTTTCACCGAGATTGAGAAGGCCGTCGTTACGATACGCGTAGATAAGCTGGTGTCGTGTCTGCTCGGGTAAAGGCAAGCGGAAGAGTTGAGCGATGTATTCGTTTTGTGGATTAAGATCTCGCCAGGCGGGCAGCACGATGAAGCCGCGCTTTTCTCCGATGGCACTGGCGGCATGGCCATTGAATGGGCTTGCGATGGTTACGAAGAGATCAACCTGGTTTTCCTGATCGTCGCCTTGATAAAGGTTCAAAGCTTCGCGAACGACGATTCCGCCCATGCTGTGGGCGACAACGATAAACGGCTGCTGTGTGGTTTGCACGAGCTTGCCGGACAAAAAGATGCGGTAGAACATATCCGCCTGCTGATTGAGATCGCCTCCGGAAGGATAATAAAAGAACCAAGGGCGGTAGCGAGTACGGTCGAGGAGAGCTAGCAGCGGTTCAAAAGAACGAGGCGTACCGCCAATGCCGTGAACGAATATAACGGGAATCTTATACGATAAATCCTCCTCAAGCGTATAGAAGAGTGTGGGAGCCGATTCTAGGAAGGCCGCCGGATCGTACATGCCCAAAGTCGCCATACCAGGATCGAAGATCGGGTCGTCCAGAATGCGGATGGCGTTGCCAGGATAAAACACGGACTGGCGGGCAGGCGGCGTCGCAGAGAGAGGAAAGTCCTTTACCCAATCGACGTGCCGAGCCTCGCCGAGCTGGAGACGAACGTGGCTCAAAATATTTTGCGGGGCAGTCTGCTCATCCAGCGAGACGGAGACGCGGCCCACCGTCTCGTGCGCTTCGAAAAGGCCGTCTCGGTCCAGGTCCGCGAGGGCAAGGAAATCGTACTCCCCTTCCGGAAGGTTAAGTCCGAAGTGGGTTCCCGAGCTAACGAACTGCATGGTGTCCACGCGCTCGTGCGCTTGGTACTTGCTGGAATACGCCGCTACCGCCAAGTCGTGCGACTTGTAACGGTTGGATGGATCCGCGGTGTCGCCGATCACATAGAAGCCCTGATTATCGATCATGTGCTTCAAGTTGAGCTGGCTTGGATCCGAACTTTGGATACGCTTGTAACTCTTGTGTACGGAAGTGTATTTTAGGTAGGTGCAGGACGTTAAAAACGCGACGAGCAGGCCGCCCGTCAGTAGTGGGAAGAACTTTTGGAAACGCGCTTTTAGCGAAGAAGGGTACTTTGTCATGAATCAGAAACCGGATTGTCGGGATCATTTTAGAAGCGCAGAATGATCCATCCCCTTCACACTTCAATCCGATTTCCGGAGAGTATAGATGTGCACCGATAAGCCGCAAACGGATTCAGTCCGATGGGGGTGTCGCCCGTGCACGGAAACGATTCTTTATCCCGGTAAATAGTATCGAATTTCAGTCACTGTATTGGAGCTTTTCGATAGAAGTAGCTATTTGGGGCGGGTGAAAACAGCATTTGAATCAACTAATTATCCGGAGTACGTAGGCCAATTCCATATAACTGCTTCTCTGGTTTACCTCCGAAATCAACCCTATCCAAGGTCAGTAAAAAATCGTTCTTGGTCACCAATGCACCACCTCGACGTTAAATAAGTTACTCTTATAGAGTGACTTAAGTGGTGGGTCGAGATTGGAACATAGCATTTATAAGCAATGATTTAAAAGTAGGGAAGGTGTCGGCAGGTGTGTTTAGCTGGCTGAGAATTTATTCGTCGATACGAGGCTACATCCAGAGCCTTGCGGGCCTGCTCTGACGTTACCTCAATTGATTTCATTTCCCGACAATATTCGTTCAACAGTTTATAAAGCCGCTCCTTCAGGTTTTGAGTCTGATTGGTGTTGTAGGTTTTCAGTGGCTTACAGTTTGAATAGTCCAAGCTTAGTCAGGTTTAAACTCCTGTTTGCTGCCTATCTACGTTTCCAACCTCAGCAGTTGTCGGATCAAGGCGTCTGCTATCGCAACTCTGAGAAAAACAGGATTGACTAAATATTCAAATAGTTGAATATTCTAGCGTATGAATTGCATTTCCGTGTACAAGTGTCTTTGCGATGAAACTCGATTGCGGATCTTGAATTTGCTGAGGGAGGGACCGCTTTGTGTTTGCCACGTACAGGAGGCTTTGCAGCTGCCCCAGTCGAAGATCAGCAAGCAGCTCGCCTTCATGAAGCGGAACGGGTTACTGCAGTCGCGCCGGTACAACAACTGGACGGTTTACGAGATTCCCGAGGAGCGGAATACCTTGCTGGAGGAGAATCTTCGTTGCCTGCAAGACCTGCTTTTCAGCGACGCCCAGTTCAAGCGGGATCGCGGCCGACTTTCCAAGATCGACACCTCCGTCGCTTGCGTGGCTGCCGAGCAGTGCTGCGAGTCGAAGATCGATTGAAAATTGCCTGTCTAACTTCAAATCTCCGCAACTCGATATGGACAAACTGAAGATCCTCTTCCTCTGCACGGGAAACAGTGCCCGCAGCATTCTGGCTGAATACATCCTGCGCAAGCGAGACCCGATCCGCTTCGCTTCCTTTAGTGCTGGAGCGACTCCGAAGGATCAGCCGCATCCAATGGCCCTGAAGGTGCTGAAGGAGCAATTTCATATGGATGTGTCGGAGGCTCGCAGCAAGTCGTGGGACGAGTTCAAGGGCGAGCGTTTGGACATCGTGATCACGGTTTGCGACAACGCCCGCGAGAGCTGTCCCGTTTGGCCGGGGCAGCCGATCGTTGCTCACTGGGGTTCGCCTGATCCCGCCGCCTTTGTCGGCTCGGATGAGGAGACGTATCGTTTTTTCAAGGACGTTGCGATTCAGATCTCTCGCCGCATCGACCTGCTGACCGCATTGCCTTTCGAGAAACTATGGCAGAATTACCGCCTCAAGTTCGAAGAGGACGTGAAGCGGATCGGCGAGCAGGAGACGTTCGAGCCAGCCGAGTAGCTGGATCTAGTTTCTGGCAAGGAGAGCCTTTTGCAGTTCGAGCTTGCCGAGGCTGAGCTTGTAGCAGTCCTCGAAGCGTTAGCAGTGGGTGCAGGCTTCCCACTACTCGTCCTTCACGTCAACGGCTAGCGTGGGTGGCTCGAAGGCGATTGTTTTACCGACTTCCAGCGGAGAGCGTGTCCTTCTAGCGTGCCGACTCGGCTCACAAGGAGATCTGGGAAAAGGTTTCCGTAGCAATAGGAATTTGTATTAGATTTCATGTTACACTCCTATCGTTGATGGTTGTGATTGAGCGGCGAGCCAGCGTTCGCAGTCGATCGCGGCGCGGCAGCCCATGCCTGCGGCGGTGATGGCTTGGCGATAAACGGAGTCTGAGCAATCGCCTGCGGCGAATACGCCTTCGACGTTGGTGGCTCCGGTTTCAGGGACAAGATTGAGGTAGCCAGCATCGTTCATATCGAGCTGCCCTTCGAAAAGCTTGGTGTTGGGCACGTGGCCGATGGCGATGAAGACGCCGTGGCAATCCAGGACGCTTGTTTCGCCAGTGACCTTGTCCCGTAGGCGCACGCCGAGGACTTCCTCATCGCCAAGGATTTCATCGATCTCGTTGTTCCAGATAGGCTCGATCTTTTCGTTTCCGAGGGCTCTTTCCGCCATGATGGGCGAAGCTCGGAGGGTATCGCGTCGGTGTACGATATAGACCTTGGAACCAAATCGGGAAAGGTACATCGCCTCTTCGCAAGCGGTGTCTCCACCGCCGACGACTACGAGGGGCTTGTTTCGGAAGATCGGCAAGGCCCCATCACAAGTCGCGCAGTAGGTGACGCCGCGGTTCTCTAGTTCCTTTTCGCCGGGAACGCCGAGGTGGCGGTGGCCCGCTCCGGTTGCGACGATTATGGATTTTGCTTCGAGCGTCTTGTTGCCGGTCTTAACTTTGAAAGGACGTTGCGATAGGTCGACGCTTTCAACTGTCGCAGCCAATTGGATACGCGTGCCGAAACGTTTGGCTTGCTTTTGCATTTCCTGCATCAGCTCAAAGCCGTCGATTCCTTCGGAGAATCCGGGAAAGTTTTCCACGACGGTGGTGGTCGTGAGCAAGCCGCCGGGCTGCTGACCAGTGAGCATAAGCGGTTCGAGGCCTGCTCTGGCGGTATAGACCGCGGCAGTCCAACCGGCGCAGCCAGATCCAATGATGATGACGTTTTCCGTTTGAGAGGAATTGATAGGTTTTACTTAGGGGAAGAGTTTCTTGCGGAACCAGAAGGCGACATTGACTAGAGCAATCATTACGGGGACTTCGACTAGCGGACCGATCACTGCGGCGAAGGCGACGCCGGATCCGATGCCGAAGACCGCGACGGCGACCGCGATGGCGAGCTCGAAGTTGTTGCTCGCGGCCGTAAAACTGAGCGTTACGCTTTGGCGATAGTCGGCGCCGACCATCTTCCCCATGAGGAAGCTGACTACGAACATGATGAGGAAGTAGATGGTCAACGGGACCGCGATGCGGAGCACGTCGAACGGAAGCTCGAGAATGGTGTCTCCCTTGAAGGTGAACATGAGCACGATGGTGAAGAGCAAGGCGATCAAGGTGATGGGGCTGATCTTCGGGATGAACACGGTTTCATACCAGTCGCGACCTTTGAGCTTCACGCCGATGAAGCGGGTCAGCATGCCGCCGAGGAATGGGATGCCCAAGTAGATGAACACGCTTTTTGCGACATCGCTCATGGTGATCGCAACTACGCTTCCTTCGAAGCCCAATATATCGGGTAGCCAAGTTATGAATACCCATGCGTAAACGCTGAAAAAGATGATCTGGAAGACGCTATTGAAGGCGACGAGTCCGGCGGCGTATTCGTTATCGCCTTCGGCGAGTTCGTTCCAGACGATGACCATCGCGATACATCGGGCGAGGCCAATGAGGATCACGCCAGTCATGTACTCTGGGTGTCCGCTCAGGAAGGCGATTGCCAAGCCGAACATGAGCACTGGACCGATTACCCAGTTTTGGATAAGCGAGAGGCCCAGTACCTTCACGTTGCGGAAGACCCGCGGCATTTCCTCGTAGCGAACTTTGGCGAGGGGCGGATACATCATGAGCACGAGTCCGATTGCGATTGGGATGTTGGTGGTGCCGACTTGGAATTGATCCAGGAAGCTGGTGGCTCCGTCCCAAGTCGCTCCGAGGGCGACTCCGGCGGCGATGGCGAGGAAGATCCAAAGCGTTAGGAAGCGGTCTAGAAAACCGAGTTTCTTGCGGGTTGGAGAGCAGGCTCCGGGTACTGTTTGGCTGGCTGGCTTCATTTTAATTGCTAGGAAATTATAATCAGAATTACAATACGGACGCGACGACGATCAAGGGGACCACTAGTATCAGAACCGTAAGTTCGGTGGGTGTGATTTTCATTGGCCAGTTGTGTTTCATGTCCGTTGGCGGTTGGGAGTTTACAGGTATTGGCTCAAGGCGTTCAGCAGGTAGCCGGTCGCGATGATGGCGAGAGTGGTGATTCCGAAGAAGACGGCGATAAGCGGGAGACGCATGGTGCGGCGGAGCATGATCGCCTCCGGCAGGCTGAGGGCTGCCATCGCCATCATGAAGGCGAGCGCCGTCCCGAGCGGAATGCCTTTCTCGAAGAGCACGACCGCGACGGGCACGATGGCGGCGCTGCTGCCGAACATCGGAACGCCGAGCACGGTCGCGATGGGTACGGAGAAAATGCCGGTCGCATCCATCAGGCTGTGAATCGTGTCCTGCGGAACGTAGTTGTGGATGAAGGCTCCGATGGCCACGCCGACGAGCACCCAGATCCAGATGCTGCGAATGACGCTGACCGCTTCGTCGACGCCGAACTTCAGGCGCTTGGCGAAGGTGTATTCAATCTCGTCGTCGGTATCATGGGCGGACTCGATGATGTCGGTTTCGAGATGACGTTCGAGTTTGAGGCGACCGAGTATCACGCCGGCGAATACGCCAATGAGCAGTCCGCTGGTTACGTAGGCGACGGTTACGGGAATGCCGAACTCGCTCGCCATGAGGATCACTAGATACTCGTTGATGATTGGCGAGGTGACGAGGAAGGAAAAGGTGACTCCGAGCGGCACGCCCGCCTTGAGCAGGCTGATGAAGATCGGGATAGAGGAGCAGGAACAAAAGGGGGTTATAGCTCCGAAGAGCGCGGCGACGACGTTTGCCCAAACGCCGCCTTTGCCCATCCAGAGCTTGAGCTTTCGCTCGGGAAGCCAGGTGCGCAGGATGCCGATGGTGAAGATCATCACCGCGAGCAGCAGGAAGATCTTGACCGTGTCGTAGAGGAAAAAGTGGACGGCCGCGCCGAAGCGGGACTCGGGGTCGAGGCCGATCCACTGGTAGACGAGTGTGTCTATGCTTTTTAGCAGCACCTTCCGCCCTTGCCGTCGCTATCGCAGCAGCCTTGCTGGGACTTTTGGTCCGCCTTCTCCTTCATGGCCCCGTCGAGCTTGTTCACGATGCGGGTGAAGAAGCCTTTCTTCTCGGGGGCTGGTTGTTCGGCCTTAGGCGGTTGCGAGGTCGTTTTGTTTTCGCTCATGATGCTTGTCTCCTTTGTTGGTACTTACTTTTTCGCGGGCTCGGTGAGTCCGGCTGCGTAGGCTTCGAAGACGAGCTTGATCTCGTCGCGAATCCGCCGGAAGGCGTCGATCAGCTCCTCGCCGTCGCGCTGGGCGTGTGGAGGATCTTCGAAGCCCCAGTGGTAGCGATTCACGTTGCCCGGGAAAATGGGGCAAGCATCATTGGCGTTGCCGCAGACGGTGATGACGGTGTCGATACCTGCATCAAGAAAGCGGTCGAGGTGCTTCGACTCGTGGCCGGAGACGTCGATGCCGATTTCGGCCATGACTTCGATAGCTTGCGGGTGGACATAGCCGGAAGGTTTCGCTCCTGCGGAGAAAACGTCATGCGCATCGCCGAGAGCATTGCGAAGGATGCCTTCAGCCATGTGGCTGCGACAGGAATTGCCAGTGCAAAGGATAAGAATCTTTTTCTTGGACATGTGTGTGTGTTAGTTGGAAGGAACGCACCCGAAGCAGGCTCGCTCCCCGATACAGCAATCCACACCTAAAAACACAGTCAGTCAATGGCATATTCTGATAAATGAATATTCAAAAGTCTGACTTCTAGACCTCTTCGCTTCAGCTAACGCTACCTATCGATCTTTAGCGGCTGCGCCTCTTCGTAGCGTCCGCTGGTTTGACGTATTTTGTTGGATGCGTGTGGGAAGGTTGAGAACATTGCCTTTTCCAGTTCCAAGCCTGAGGGCGCTGGACGGGGCTATTTTCGCTTTACGCTCCCTTCTGCTGTTAGGTGGCCGGGCAGTGGCGTGTGTGTAACGAGTGGGTTTCCTACGGATCTAACATCTTCCACGGTGTAGAATGGTTTGGGCTCTCGTTTGCTGAGCAAAGAGATTAGGTGTCCAAGTTTCTTACGTTTGGAAATTGCAATTACGATACCGACCGAACCGCGAGATCCGTTCGCGTCGACGACTGTTACGCCATAGCCTTCGGAGTTGAGTTGCTGGGCGATTGAAGTGGCATTTCCTTGGGCGATGATTCGCACAAGTTGGTAGCCAAGGGCAAGTCGTTCTTCGATGATCATTCCGAGGTAGGTACCTGCCGAGAAGCCGAAGGCCCAGGCGAGGACGCTGGCAACGTTACTCAGGTTGTTCATGACTTGAGTAATTGCTAGCAGCCAAATAATCACCTCAACGAAGGCGAATACGGGTACGATCTTCTTATGTCCGCGGAAGATGAGGATGTGGCGTAGGGTCGCGAGTGATACGTCTGCGAGTCGAGCTGTAAATATTAGCAGGGGTATGATTACCCATGCCATGTAGTCAAAATGTTCCATTGATATAGGATGGCTGCATGCAGCCAATTGATTTCGAATTTGATCTTACGGAAGAATTGCGTTGTTTTTTATAAAAAGAATGAGCGACAGTGTTCTGTCGCTCGTCGTTCCTTTTTGTACTGAGTTTCTAAATTCAAGCGGTAGTTAGCTTTCGCAGCTCTGCAGGAATGCGTGCGGATCGTCTCATCCGGCTGAAGATTTGTTCTCGCTTAAATCGTGCGAGGCGAACGCGACGGCGTAACTGGCGTTCCGCTTTTCGCAGTGTAGCACCGAGCGCGGTATATGGGTTCTCCGATTCCGACGCGGCAACGATATCGGGACCTCTTTGTTTGATGATCGCCCTCGCAAGGAATCGCTTTTCGTGGGCGCCTCCAGAGTCGAGGTTCAATTCGATTCGAATACGTATAATATCGCCGTAGTGAGGAAAGAGGCGTCCGAATTTAGAGTTTACGAAGGTTGTAATGGATTCGCTCGTTTCAAGGTGATTACAGGTTATTATAATTTTTTTCATTTTTTAGTTATTTTGGGTTTTCTGGAATGATTGATTGATTGATTGGATGTGGCGCTTGATATGCGCCTTTGTTTTCTGTCTTCCAGTGATCGATATCGTTAGCGCTTTTGTCATCGGCGCATAGTGAGTCTGTTGGTTGCACGTAGCTGTGCCTCCGGTTGTTGTATTATTTTTGCGATTATGTAGGTTTGTTTACCAATAGGAGATTCTATTTCGAACTCATCGCCTACCCGGCGACCCAGTAGGTCGCTGCCGATGGGGTCGAGTACTGAAAACTTGTTCAATTTGAGGTTAGTGTCCTTGGGGAAAACGAGTGTGAATGTCTGCCGCTCCGAGGTGTATTGGTTGATAATGGCGATTCGGCTGTTCATTGTGACGACATTCCTTGATATGTTGTTCGAGGCGACGATCGTAGCGTTATCGAGTGCTATAATCAGCGGGTTGGACTCGTTTTCATTGATTTGCTCGATGTAGCTATAGCGCTCATCGATCAGTTTTCGCAGATTTCGTGCGTCGTAGCGAGTTATGCAGATCGGTGAAGCATTTTCTATTGTCATTGGTTTTCCTATTGTTGAGTTGATATTTCCATAATATCTCCTTTTCGGATTTTCGTCTATGACTAAGAATTGAATGAAAACATAGTATTTTACTATGTAATGTTTTTAGGTTACATCCACCGCACTTCTACGAAGTAGGCGCGAAAATGGGGAGATGTTGATTGCAACTGTAGAAGAGCTTGGACTTTTATGCGGGGGCATCGCAAAGCCCGCAGTTTATGCTTTTGGCGGTCTCTCCTTGGCGGAGAAGTCGTACGGGAGGATGCGATGATCCCTCGCGGATCGCAGGCGATGCTTGGCAAGTGAGTCAGGGACGAGCCGCCACGCGATTGGCATCCTCGAAATAAAGTTCTCCTGATCAACCGTCTTCGTGCAGCGTCCGTTAAGGGATCTGACGCTGCGTTAGATTCCTTCTGGCAGGCTCAGGTTCTGCGGCAAGCTCGGAGTGTTGGCGCCAGTGGGAGTAGATTCGTTCAACCTAGCGAGACTATCCATTGATTGGGAGTATCGGTTCGTCTCGTTTTCATCTTTCTGAAGATTTAGGGAGAGGTCGTGCCAAAGAGCTGCGCGTAGACGTGTTCCGTTATCTTGGCAGCCAGTGGATTTTTAACACGCCGCTCTCCTGTGATCGCGTAAAAATCGCTTCCACATTCCTCGACCTTTGCAATGACCCTCAAGCCGAAGTGCTTGAGCGCAGCATCTTCGACAATGGTGTGGACCGTGGTAAAGGCGAAGCCTCCGGAAGAGGCTACTTGCATCAAGGAATAGTCTTCGAATTCACCGACAATGCGCGGGCGGATTCCCACCTTGTCGAACCAGGCTTCCAGGGTCCACCGCATCCCCATGTTTTCGCTGGGCAAGAAAGCGGGCGCGCCATTGAGGGATTTGGGGAAGTTTCGTCGCAGTTTTGCCGAAAGCTTCGGTGCCGCGCAAAAGGTCACGCCGGAGCGCCCAAGGAGGTGATTGTAGGTTTTCGCTTTCATACTGCTCGTGGCCGGTTCATCCGCAAGAACCAGATCGAGTCGGTGCGCCTGCAGTTTTTCGATCATCACGCTCAGTTCGCCCTGGCGAGTGACGACATGGGTAGGGCTGGAGTGTTCGTACACGGGTTTGAGGCATTCGAACGCAATAAGTTTAGAAAACGAATCGGTCATACCCACATTCAGGCGGAGCGCTCGACTGCTCGTCCCTTGGCTGATTGCGTTGGTCAACTCTCTGCCCGTCGCGAAAATCTCGTCGGCGTAGGTCAAGGCAAGCTGTCCCTGTTCCGTGAGAACAAGGTTTCGTCCTTTTCGGTGAAACAGTTTTTCTCCTAGCGAATCCTCCAAAAGCCGAAGCTGGGCACTTATCGAAGGCTGAGAAACCCCAAGCTCCTCAGCTGCGATTCGAATGCTACCTGTTTTCGCGACCGCCCAAAAGTAGCGTAAGTGGTGATAGTTGAGGAAGTCCATGGAAAAAATCACTAGTAGGTAAAAGCTAACTAATCAATAATATTATAGTTATAGACTAATTGAGTGAAATCGAATAGGATAGCGAGGTAGCAGAAAATCGAATAGAAAAATGAGAATAATAAATAGCCCAACTTGCCCTTCCATTCATGTAACAAGTGAGGACAAGATCCGATTACAGAAAGTGATCCAATCGCTCAAAAGCGAACGCATGAGTTGCGATGATTGTTCCGCTCTAGAGCTTGAACTGAAAAGGGCCATCGTGATCGAATCCAGGCACGTGCCGCGCAATATTGTGACTATGCATTCCCGCGTTGGGCTCATCGATTTGGATACCTCAGAGAGGATGGTGTTCACTCTGGTCTATCCGGAAGAGTCCAATGTGGAAGACGGTAGGATATCGGTGGTCGCTCCGCTAGGATCGGCAATGCTTGGATGCCATACAGGTGACGAATTTGAATGGGGGGCTCCAACTGGCTCTAGGCGTTTCATAGTCGAAAAAGTGATGTATCAACCTGAATCAAAGAAACGGAGGCGTGTCAAAAATCGCCCCTGATACAGTCGTTGAAGTGCGAGCCTAGAGCGAGCAAGTGAAGCCGAATATTAATTTTAAATATAATGGATAGAATAGTTATAACATGCAATAATCGACCGGTAGGCGAATTGGTGACGACGTTCGTTGAATCTAAGTTCGTAACTTTGTTTGATCGCTATGACGAGATTGTCCGTGTTCGCGTCGAGTTGAATTTGGATTCTAGAAATGCGAGCAAGCTACATTTCAGATCTAGAGTCGTCGTCGAATTGAGAGAATTCGACATTGTTGCGGAGTCAGAGTCTGAGGACGCCCATGTGGCGATTTATGGTGTGTTCCGGAAAGCGGAAAGCCAATTGCATCTTCGATCTCGGGAAACGCTTTTCGAAAGAGACGAAGGTTTCGCTCGAGGAGAAGTGGACTTCGAGGCTATGGAGTTGCCGGGAGTGTCTTTAAGTGTCGCCTTTAATTCCCATCTGTATGGCTGGCGCTTGCGCCACGCCGCATTTGCCAGGGCTTTTCTTGCAACGCGGAGCGGCGCAAGCGCCGTCCCAACAAGGCACTATTGCGGCGGGGAGCGACACTTTAAAACACACCCGGAGTTGCCGGGAGAGCGGTTTTCGTCGTGGACTATTTTATGATTTGAGCAGGGAGCTTGGAGTGGTCATTTTTCCCATTTTCATATTCCGGCTTTCTGTCGTTTGCACTCGGCTAGAATCGTTTTCGAGAAAAAGTAAAGCTGTTCGATGATTTTTTCTTTTTATATAATGAGTTTTATTGGCTCTCGATATCTATCGAGGCGGCCGATGAAAAGCTGTAAGGAATAGGTGCATGATAGTGAAAAGGATTATAGAACGAGATCGCCGAGTTGCTGCATTGCTGGAAGCGAAGGGAGATGGCGAAAACGTTGGAGCGATCACGGGTGACCGTGGCTCAATTGGTTACGTTTTATCGAAGCGCGGTCAGTCGTTTGCTTCCTTCGCTCTTCGTTAGGTACAGCGAAACTGAGATACTTGCGCCCACTTACCTCTTCATTGAAAAGAAGCAGCTCCTTGCGGTCCTCGATGAGATCGGTGGCTATCTGCATGACAATTCGGTTCCATTGATTCATCGAAAAAGCAAAGGGCTTGGGCAATTGCTGGATCTATCTCTCACTACGTACGATAAGTTGGTCGACGAGCAGGGTAGCGTTGAGCGGGAAATAACGCAGAAGGCGAGATATAGTTCTGGATGCTTATCTGTGTTCGCCTTTTGTGGGATCTCTCTAGCAACGTTCGGATATTGGTGTGTCTAGGGCATGCCTCAGGCAGGATTGACAAGCTGGAAGTAGGGTGAAGCTGGCCGCCCGCTACTGGACCCCAAGCAGCCCACCGGTCGCAAGCTACTTAGTTTCCGGACTTGGAAAAGCCTAATCCCTTCAGTAAATTATTATCAGCCACCTGCTCAAATTATGATAAACACTCCATCTATTCATCCGGAAGTTCGAATCGGCCACGTTCATCTCAAGGTCGCCGATTTGGAGCGTGCCCTGGCGTTTTACTGCGACGTTATCGGCTTCCAGTTGACGCAGCGTTACGGTCGCGACGCAGCCTTCATTTCGGCGGGTGGATACCATCATCACATCGGATTGAACACGTGGGAGAGTCGCGGCAGCGCTCCTCCACCGCGCGGTAGCACGGGCCTCTTCCACCTCGCAGTTCTTTACCCGACACGCGCTGAGCTTGCGGACGCTCTGCTCCGCCTGAAACGCACAAGCGTTCCGCTGGATGGTGCGTCGGATCACGGCGTAAGCGAAGCACTCTATCTACGCGATCCTGATGAGAACGGCGTCGAACTTTATTGGGACCGATCGAGAGAGCAGTGGCCGCGGACAGCCGATGGTGGATTGGAAATGATCACGCGTCCGCTCGATCTCGATAATCTACTCGCCCAAGCAAAGACCCGCTCGCCGCAAAATAGAAGCTCATGAGTGGACAATGTAGATTCATCAGGACTCTTCAGTAGGCAACCATTGATGAGGGCACCGCTTTTTTCGTTTACGATTCGCACCTAGCGAGATCAGGTGACGATTTTCGGTAATCGTTGAGAGTCTCTCTAGAGTCGATACATAGGATAAAACTAACAGATCTATCGATTAAGAGTCATAGACAATACTTCTAAAAAAGTATATTGTATGAACGTAAACATGATTCGAATGGAGGAAATGGAAACTGTACATGCTCTAGCTCGTAGTTCTGTGTGCGAACGTATGCAAATCCACCAGGAAGTCGTTACGTCCAACTCCCAGATCACGGGCATCAATATAGACACGAACGCGAGGCAGGGATTCTGTATTGCTCTACAGGGTAATGATGAAAGGAATTGGGACGAAATCTCTGCGTTCGATCAGATATGTTTTCAGATTTTGGGATGTCGAGTTGGCGACGAGTTTGACTGGCCTATACTGGGAGGGTTTCGTCGGTTTTCCATCGCAGGAATTCGTCTCCCACTCAAGTTCGGAGAACATTCAGTCTGTTGAGATGATAGTCAGCGAAGTTGGATTTCGCCTCAAGGTGCGTTTTAGAAATTTCGTCTTGCATGACGGTTTCGTTTTGGCGTGTCCGGATTGAGACTGTTGGTTGCCATAGGCAAAGGACTGACGGTTGCAGGTGCGCGTCTAAATGATGAGGCGTATTCGTCTGCGTGTGTTTTTATATAAATTAGAATAATAATAACAATGAGCATGGGTACGTCGAATTTTCTGTCACTGTCTTTTGGAGTTTTCTTGTTAGGAGGTTTTGGAGATGCGGAATTAGTGTTTTCGAACGGTGTTTTTATGCCGCCTACTATGCCGGATAACTTCGTTCGTGTTTTACCTCTTTTGTATGGGAATTTTGTGGGGATTGAATCCCGTGAAATGCCTTGGGGCGGGGGAGATTCCTGTCCGAAGGAATTCCTAGTAGGGGTTCTATGACCTCCAGGAAGGAGGCTCAATCGTTTGATATGGAACTTTAATATATAATATAATGAAACAAGTAGCAGTAAATATAAATAGTAATGACATCGTTGTAACGAATTCGTTGAGGCGTTTTGTGGAAGAGCGAACTAAGTTGATTCTTTCTCGAAATTCGGCTTTGATCGACTTGAAGGTAGAGCTTGGTTTGGATGAAGAGGCCGGACCTGAAGCAAGTGTTTTCGCGCTGGGATTCGCTGTACTTCCCGATCAGGAGGTGATCGCTTCTAGTGTTTCCAAAAATACTTACTCCGCTCTTGGTTCGATGATTCATAAGCTTGAGTATGAGCTGCGCGATGTACGGCGATTGAAGCAGTTTCAATCTAAGCCTATCGATAGAATAAAATTCGGTTCTAAGATCCCGAAAGAAAGGTTTTCGCGACCTGGTTTTTCGAATGATAGAGAGTTGAATAATTCCAACTCGTTTCCAGTGAACCAGGAAGCCCATTAGTTCATCGCCGTATTCGAACGGCATTCCGAATTCGCAAAAATGGCTACTGGATCTGGAGGAGGTCCAGTGGCTTTAATTTTTATACGTTGGATTTCTGTAATTCAAAATAGCTGTTTGTCGTACCAGTGGTCGCAAGGCCTTTTGCGGCAATATATTACCATAACCTATCTGAATAGATATAGCCCCTTTCTTGGAAGAAGTATAGCGGGTTTATCCGCCCAAAATTGAAATAGAAATGAATGTTAACCCAAGTATCTTCTTGTCTAAAAATGATTATCAAGCTCTAAGCCTATTGCTTCGGGCTATTAAATTTTCGCAGGGTTCTGCGCTGAAACTCAAGGAGGAGCTCGCACGAGCGATCGTGCTCGGTAGTTCCGAAGTTCCTGCCGATTCGGTGGGTTTGAATAGTGAAGTTCATCTTAAAGACCTCGATCGCGGAGAGGTGGAAACCTATATCCTTACTCTGCCTTCGAAGGCCGACCCCGACCGGAATCGAGTCTCAGTTCTGGCGCCTCTTGGAGTTGCTTTGCTCGGCGTTAGGGCGGGTGATTTGTTTGAGTGGTATACGCCAGGTGGCTTGCGTCGGTTAAAGGCTCTCGAGGTCTGCCGGGAACAGGAAAAAGTGGAGACGCATGGGCCTTACAGCCTCACTTCCTAGCCCTTGGCGTTTCCGGATGACTACAATGAAAAAGAAGCAATTTGGTAGGACGGACTTAAGAGTGTCGGAACTTTGCTTGGGTACTGGCAGGGTCGGGTACTTTAGTGAAAGGGCGAACGCGTTTGAGGTTTTGGATACGTTCGTCGAGAATGGAGGTAACTTTATTCAAGCAACATCTCATGCTTACCTGCCATCTCTGGAGTGTCATCCTGACAAGTCGGAATCTTTGGTCGGGGAATGGTTGAGGGCTAACTCCTCATTGAGGGGTGAGCTTGTAGTGTGCGTAAAGATACGTTGCCCACACGGTCTCGGCGGACTAGATCTAGAGAATTCGATTCGTACTCAAATCGAACTCGCCTTGCGGCGAACCGGCACGAGTTATATCGATGTTGCCCTGTTGGACTGGTCGAATGGCTTCTTTCCGACTTACGAGGTCATGTCGGTATTGGAGAGGCTTTCTGGTTACGGGCTGCTTCGTTACGCAGGATCGATCGGTTTTCCCTGTTGGAGGATTGCGGAGTGGTTGGGGAGAGGCACGCAACCTTGGCGGATGAGGCTCGAGTCCGCACACCTAGACGGGCCGTTCACGCAGTGTTGCTTGGAAGAACTTTCTCGCGAGCATAGGATTTCGTTGGTCGTTCGATGGCCTTTTGTAGACGGGTACGAGCCTTTGTTCGAAGTGGCGAGGAGAGTATTTGGCATAACTTCGTTTCAAGTAGGGATGGCGTGGTTATTTTCAAGGCCGAGCATTTGTTCCGTTCAATTTAGCCCGAAAGTAAAGTCGCAGTTGCTTGCTGCGATCGATGCCACTAGAGTGGATCTGAACGAAAGCGAGTTAGGTGTGATTCAGGAGGCGTACCTGCAGTGCGCTTTGCCTCCTCGTTGCCCGCGTGTCGAAGAGTTTATCCTTGATGATAGTGGCGATTCCAAAATGCCCTATTCGTTTACGAAATTGGACAGCCTATGACATTTAGACACTAAAGGACCGAAGGCGGTATTTCCTTCGGCTAAAGTGGTGGGATCTTTAAGGTTCCGCCGACGCTAGATCAGGTGTCGATTGGTATTGTTTTCGTTGCGTTTGACGAAATCTATACTAAGGTTACTCACAGGTTTCCGGTTTGCTTTGGGAACTGGAAGTTTTGGGTCAGCATGCTTTTGAGGGATTCGGGCAGTCGCTCTTCGAGTCCCTTCATGCACCCGATCACCGCGTTCTGGAAGTCGCGTATCTTTTCGTAATACTTTTTGTAGAGGCATTGATTCTTGACCCACTTCCAGACTCTCTCGATCAGGTTTAGGTTAGGCGAGTAGGCGGGCAGGAACAGCAATTCGATATCCAGCACCTTGGCAAGGAACCGGTGGCGCTCGCAGGCTTGGTATCGGGCGTTGTCGAGCACTACGGTGATCGCCCCGCTGGGATGCTTCTCGCGCAGCTTGTAGAGTGTGCAGGCCGCGGTCAGCGGGTCGAATTTTCCGTCCGTGGCAATGAACTCGAGATCCTCGCCTGCCGAGTCCAAGGCCCCGAGCACGCTGAGCCTGCCGCCTCCGCCGGAGGTGCGTATCCGCAGTCTTCCGACCGACCAAAGTCTCATTCAGGTAGGGCCCGCGCGCGAAATGCGAGGCGTCGACGAAGTATACCTTGCGAAGGCCCTTGCGGACTTCCTCAAGCTTCGGGCGCAGGCTTTGTTCGAAAAAATCCATCTGCAGCTGGGGATCGCTTTTTCCTGGGACCGACCCCGGTTTGAGGCGCTTGAAGCCGAGCCTGCCCATCACGTTCCTGGCGTGGCTTGGGCAAAGGTTACGCCCCGAGGTCGCAGCCATCCTGGCAGCCGCTTCGTTTGAGGTGGAAGGCGGCGATTGCTTGAAGGACTCGCTGATCGCCTCGTAGGACGGCTCCAAGAAACTCGACGGGCGGTATTGACGATCCTCGACGACCGACGCGATGCTGAGCTCGCGGAACTCCTTGCAGTAGGCGCGGACCGTCCTTTCGTTGGCATCGATAACCTTGGCCGCATCGGATTGGGTCAATCCCTTGGCGACCATAAGAAGCGCCGTGAGCTTCTTTCGCGGCAGGGACTGCAAGCCTTCGATCGATAGGGCTTCCTCGATGTCTTCGTATTGCGACTGCGTGAAACTGATCTTATTCATTTTATCTCTGGTTGCTCGTGTATCCACATCGCAGCTACGATTCAATGTTTTAGGGTGATTCAAACCGGAAATCTGTGCATGTCTTCAGTATAGGTAGTCCCATTTTTTGTATTATAATATTTATTGTTTTGGTTAGGCATGACCGCCGAAACGGACAAAGTCGTCTAGATCTAGATACTCGAAGAGCGTACTCACATCGGGGCGTGCTGGTTCGAGGGATTGCGAAAACTCTGCAAACCAGGCACGCGCTTCTGGACTCAGTCCGGGGAGCGTTTCGAGCCACTGACTCCAGGCTTGGATCTGGAAGGCTTGCAGGGGCCGATGGCTATTTGCTTGCACCCACTGGAGGATAGCCCAGTCGCCAGAGCCATCGCGGACCTTGTCGAGAAAGGCTTCGGGGCTGATTCCTGTGAGGTCGAAAAACTGCTGGTCGAGCAGGCTTTCCGAACCGTAAACGTAGACACCGAGCTTGCCGGCCAAAGTTGCCCTTGCCTTGTCGATCAGGCGCGGTAGGTGAACGAATCCGCCTAGACGGACTCGAGCGCTGCGAGGCGGGACCTGAGTCAAGTCGTTCCCGATATTGAATTTTCGTGATGTATTCATAGATATTATACAGTTGAATTGCGCGGGGCAGTGGCTAGGCCGTAGCATTTATCTTCGGTTCGTTTTTGAACCTGTCTTTCCTTAATCATTGAGCGTGCCAAATTCTTCTCAAAATTCATAAGTAAAAGACTGGCAAAGGGTTATTACGTTCTAGGTTGAGCGTTGAAGTGTCGAAATATTGGGTAACACGAAATATAGAGCCGTAGTGGCACGAAATGTCGTGAAGTATTAGGTAGCGGAAGGTGAGATTGCCGAAGTGTTGGAGGATTAAGCAGACCCCATTGGTGCCGTGTGCCTTGTCGGAGAGAATAGGACTGCCTTCGACCAATCTCGGTTGATTATCCGTATATATGGTAAGGGAAGTAGATCCGGTTATGTCTTATGGCGTTTGATATTGATTGCAGCCCAAACTGAAATCTCCGCGTTCGAAGAGAGAAAACGCAGGAAACTATATAAGGAATCCAGGATCATGAAAACTCTGCTCGTCATCATCGCTAGAACACGGACCACGCGGTCACTCACCCGCCACCAATCACAACATTTTATCGACGATTGGCTCTCCCGTCGGCCGGATGATTATATCATTCACCGCGATCTGGCGAACGACCCGCCGGCGCATATTACAGAGAAATGGATTGCCGCCGTTTTCACTGACCCGATCAGCTGACCGACGAGATGAAACGGATGCTTGAATGGTCCGACTTGGCGATTGCTGAACTGGATTCTGCGGATATAATGGTTTTGGGTGCTCCGATGTATAATTACGGAATGCCGAGTGCTCTCAAGGCGTGGTTTGACCAAGTCGTCCGCATCGGGAAGACCTTTACGTTCGACTTGGCACGAGGGGGATGACCGCTGGAGCCAGTTATGAAGGGCAAAACGCTCGTGGTCCTGAGTTCGCGGGGTGAGTATGGCTTTGCCTCGGAAGGAATACGCCATCCCATGAATCATCTTGATCCCCATATCGCCACCTGTGCCCATTACGTTGGCGTCGCACCAGATGCCATTCGGACGATTTCAATTGAGTATCAGGAATTTGGTGATGAACGGCATCGCCAATCTCGAATCCAAGCCGAAAGACAGGTCGAAACTCTGGTATCTAAGCTTGGGTAGTTTTAACTAAACTCTAATGCAGGGAAACTCACCCGATCAAAAACAAGACCGAATAACAAGTTAGTTGGCATAATTCGGGTAATCGCTGCCACTTTCGTGGCGAATATGACCACGAAAACCGTCAAACCAACAGCAACCGTTGGTAGAGTGCCTTGCGTATTACATCAATGTGTTCTTTGGTTGTTGTTGAATCCGTGTTCATTATTTGGGGACAAAGTATGATTTTCTTATCGTAGCTGTGCCTGAAGACATGGGCGGCTACGCGCTTTTTATGTAGGACCGGCATGGTTGGTGCACAGTGCTCACACTCGATTCGTCGACGTGGTAGCGTCGCATCTCGTTGGAAGAGGGAACATGGGTCAGCATCATCGCGGGAAATAGAGACCGCCACCTTGGCTGTTTCGAGGCACTGACGGATCTTCGTGACATGGCGTTTGGGATGCGGCGGGGGCGTGCGTTTCAGTTGATCCACAAAATCCGTGATATCAACGCGTACTTGCCAAACTGCCGACGAATGACCCCAGTCGCCTTGGTTCTTTGTGTTACAATAACGGAGGGCGATTTCCAAGCCACGGCGTGCTCATGCTTCTCGACCCAACGACTTGACCCTTGAATTACGGGTTGAAAGCCAGCTGTAAATACTTAGCCTTTCGTACTCCAACTGTAGACGATGCCTCTTTCATCTTTAATCTCCTCACCGAAACGCCTCGAGGTCCTTTCCCGCTACAATATCGTAGGTGCGAATTCAGAGCCGGGGCTTGATCGTATCACAAAACTTGCTGCTACCATCTTCAAGACCCCGATAGCAGTCATCAGTGTTGTCGACGATCGGCGTACTTGGTTCGTATCGAGGCATGGTATCGATATCACGCACTTGGAGCATGAACCAGGTTTGTGTTTATCCGTAATTGAGAACGAAGGCGTTTATGTCGTTCCAGATACGCATCGTGACAAGATCGCTTGTAATCATTCTTTGGTGACAGGGAAACATGAAGTTCGATTCTGCGCAGCGGTCCCGTTGACAAGTCCAGATGGATCTATCCTTGGCGCGCTGGGTGTCCTTGATCGTATCCCGCGGTCTTTCGAAAAGGATGATATCGAACAACTGGAGAGTCTCTCTAGATTGGTTATTAGCGAGTTGGACTTTCGACTCTCGTCGCGCAAATTACAAGAGCTGGAAGATAAGCAACAACGCCTTGTTTCGCGACTGCACGAAGCTCGAGATGCCGCAGAAGAGAGCGAGGAGCGATTTCGAGATTTGTTCGATGAAGCTCCAATCGCCTATGTTTACGAGGATTTGGAGTCTCGCTGGGTTAGGGCCAATCGGGCGGCTCGCCGAATGTTGGGAATCAAGGCTGAGGAGGTAGCTGGTTTTATTGGCAAGACTCTGGTCGCCGATACCAAGGAAAACCAAGCTCGACTGCTCGAAGCGTTCGATTCCGTTGGCAAAGGCAACGACCAGGCGGGGGTTTTGATCGAGCTGCGCCGCAATGACAATGGAGAGCCTGTCTGGATCGAATGGTGGTCTAGGCCGGACCCCAGCGGCAAGTTTTCCCGTTCTATGGCCATAGACGTGACCGAGCGAGTGAGAATGCAGCAAGTAAAGGAACGGCTAGAATCGGAGAATTTGTACCTGCAGGAGGAATTTCAACGAGAGCACAATTTCGGTGAAGTTGTTGGCAGTAGCCGAGCTCTCTGCGCAGCGCTGAATCAAGCGGAACAGGTTGCGTCTACCGACTCTACCGTGCTAATTCAGGGTGAGACCGGGACAGGCAAGGAGCTTGTAGCCAGAGCGATTCATCAGCATAGCGAACGGGCCAGCCAAGCTATGGTAAAGGTCAATTGTGGAGCGATCAGCTCTGGTTTGGTAGAAAGTGAACTTTTTGGCCATGTTAAAGGCGCCTTCACCGGAGCAGTGAAAAACCGGGATGGTCGATTCAAGGTCGCAGACAAGGGCACGCTTTTCTTAGACGAGGTAGGTGAGTTGCCATTAGAGACTCAAGTTAAACTGCTGCGTGTTTTACAGGAGCAAGAATTCGAACCAATAGGATCAAGCGAAACCGTAAAGGTGAATGTTCGTGTCATTGCGGCAACCAATCGCGATCTCGCCGAAGAAGTTGAGAAAGGCTTTTTTCGTCGCGATCTCTACTACCGTTTAAACGTAGTTCCGATCCGGATACCGCCTTTGCGGGATCGAGTGGGCGACGTCCCACTGCTTGCTCGCTTTTTTCTAGAGAAGCTAGCGAAAAGTCTCAATCAACCGGTCAAACGCGTATCTATAGAAACGATACGCCGCCTCGATGCGTACGAATGGCCCGGAAATATTCGCGAACTGCAAAATGTTTTAGAGCGAGCCGTCATCCTATCGCGTGGTCTCGAAGTAGAAATCGGACCTGGATTCCTCGGCGACGCTGTGCCAAAGCGAAGCGACTCGCTTGTTTCGAATCATTCAAATACTGGGGAGTCTTTGACGCTGAAGGATATGGAGCGAAGGCATATCGAAGCGACTCTTGAAAGAACTGGTTGGCAAATCGAAGGCGCGCGCGGTGCGGCGAAGGCGCTGGGAATTAATCCTAGCACTCTTCGTAGTCGCATGGCGAAGCTAGCTATTAGCCGTCGCTAAGGTACCAAGATCTTTCCTCGATATTTCGCGGATCCCGCGACTATTGGCGGGTTGTATCAGCTTCGCGAATTGGAAGGAAACGGAGATGTTTTTTATCTCGTTGCCAGTATGCTGCTTACCTCGTCACCGAGGCGATTGGTACGGAATCTGGTTATACTGCGATGAACAGCAATCCGCTGATTCGAACTTAACAATTCAAATATGATCAGAGTTACTTCAATCACCGAAGAAAACACGGTAACGCTCAATGTAGAAGGCGAGCTGACGACTGCGACTATGGACCCCTTGAAATGGGAACTCGATCAAGTCGGCCGCGGAAAGGTTATCCACGTTGACCTAGCAGCTGTCGATCACGTCGATCGGCATGCGATCAAGTTCCTGTATTCCTTGCGAGCGCGGGGCATACCCCTTCGCAACTGTCAGCCCTATTTGTCGGAAGCTCTTCTTCGTTTTTAGAATGCAACTACAAAACCCGCGCTACAATGAACCTCCAGGAGGACGATCGAGAAATGAACGAGCAAGAAGCTGCTAAACGGAGAAGAAGACTTCACCCACAGTCGGAGAAGGTTTGCTTGCCGGGTTTGGAGCTACGGAACCAGCAGCGTGCAATAGATGATTTTTGCTTTTTAAAATAGCAGGTTTTAGAACAGTCAGAAAAACTCAATACAACCCGACCACGATGCTGACCGAACGATATAGGCCTTTTACTGTGGAGTTGCCGGACCGTTCGGTTCGAGACTGCTACTCGCCAGCGTCAATTGCACAGCAATACTTCACGAACGGAGAGGTTTTAACCGTAGAGGAATTTGTATCCAAATCACGAAACGCCCTACAGGAAGCCTCCTCCAAAGTAGAGGAACAATTTGGCTACGTATGCAGTGGGGCTGCTGCTTCGATCGCGAATATCGAACACTGGAGCGCAGCGTTGAAACCGAATGCGAAACTGAGAATAGTAAAGGTCTAGTTTTTGCTTTGCTCCTACGCGGTTCTTGAGGCGTGCTTCGGACGAACACCCAATCTGTAATCGGGGTGGAAAGAGGCCTAGGAAGGATAGTCTTTTTGAGATCCTAGAGTTTGGATGAATAAGCAGCAGCTATTTTTGGAACGGATCCTCGAATGGCGGGCAATGGGAACATCCAGCCCGTTCGTCAAGCAGCCTGAAGAAATAGCGGAGAGCTCGCTGGATAAGTGATCGGAGCTTGGTACTTGGGGTAGGACTTTGGTCTTTGTTTGCTTTCATATTTTCGACTTACCTAAGCAATCATGTTTTTGAGGTCTGAGCTGTAAGTCGGGTAGGCCCAGAGGACAGACTTCAAGTCTTCAACGGTGAGGTTCTTTTTGATCGCAAGCGCAAAAAGGTTGATCACTTCAGCAGCTTGGTGACGCAGTAAATGGGCTCCTAGGATACGGTTGCTTTCGTTTTCGATCAGGACTTTGAAATAGGAATGGGATTCGCCGATACGCAAGGAGGAGGGCCAACTCGTTGTGGCGCCCTTTTGGATACGAAAGTCGAATCCTTGGCTGCTAGCTTCTTCTTCGGACAGCCCCACTGTTGCTAGATTGGGAATCGTGAATACAGCGCTGGCGACCGCATTTAGGTCGAGCGGCGATCGATTGCCATGCAGTATGTTTTCTGCTGCTACGATTCCTGCTTGATCGGCGACGGTCGCGAGTTGGTAACCGGTATCTGCTACGTCGCCGATGGCGTAGATATTCGGGTGGGAGAGGCTTTGCAGGTAGCGGTTGACCGCGATTCCGCGCGCCGTGGTTTGAACGCCGGTGCTGGCTCGGTCAAGGAAGTCTAGATTGGGAATACGGCCGCTAGCGTTGATAATGCAGTCGGCTTCAATGGTAGAGCCGGAAGTGGATGTGAGTTGCAAGGCGTTGGCGGTCTTTTCGATGGACTTCGCGACTTGATTGGGAAGGAAGCGAATTCCTGAGGCGGCCGTTGCTTGCAGGAGAGTAGCAACAGCGTCGGAATCGAAGGATTTGAGGGGCTGCGAGCTACGGTGCAGAATGGTCACTTCGCTCCCAGCTTGAGCGGCGACATGGGCGAACTCGAAAGAAATGTATCCGCCGCCAATGAAGAGGATGCGGTTGGGAAGAGAGGGAAGCTCGAGGAAAGTGTCGCTGGTTCCGGCTAGCTCGGCCCCGGGGATGTCAAGGGGGCGGGGAGAGGAACCGGTAGCGATAATTATGTGGTTGGCGACTAGGATTGAATCATCAACTTGAATGGTACGCTCGTCGATTAGATGGGCAGTACCGCGAATGGGGGTGACGCCTGCTTGGCGATATCCGTTGAACGATCCTTCGGGTATGCCGTCCAGGAATTCGTTCTTCAGCGATTGCAAGGCTGCCCAGTTCGTTTGCGGGGAAGCGACGATACCTTTTCCAACGAGGTGACGAGCGCTTGCGACCGCTTCCGCATTGGCGACTAAATATTTTTTGGGTTGGCAGCCGCGCAAGGCACAGGTGCCGCCGAATTCTTGACGGTCGACGACGGCGACCTTTTGTCCGCCAGCTTGAAGTCCGCGTGCGGCGTAATAGGCGGATGTTCCCGACCCGACTATAACGGTGTCGAAGGTGAAGTCTTTCATTGAAATTTTTTAGTTTAAGCGCTTCCCGTTATTAACATTGGTGCGTATAGAAATTTAGAATACGGATGAGCCTTTTTATTTTATAGAATGGAAAGCCGTGCCCTTGGGTTGAGGCAGGGCACGGCGAGGTTGGGGTTAGCGTTCCCAGCGGAACTTTCGGTCGGATTCCTCAATTTCGACGTCGTTGATGCTGGCTTCGCGGACCTTCATCAGTCCGTTCTCTGAAAACTCCCATTGTTCGTTGCCGTAGGCCCGAAACCATTGGCCCGCCTCGTTGCGGTATTCGTATTCAAACTTCACTGATATGTGGTTTCCGGTGAAGCTCCAGAGTGTCTTCTTTAAACGATAGTCGAGCTCCCGTTCCCACTTGCGTGCGAGGAAGGCTCGGACTTCGTCGCGACCATTCAGGAAGTCGGAACGGTTACGCCAACGAGTATCCGGCGTGTAGGCGAGCGATACCTTTTCAGGGTCCCGGCTGTTCCAAGCATCCTCTGCGGCTTGAACCTTCGCGAAGGCGCTCTGTTGAGTGAAGGGCGGCAACGGTGGCCGCGATATGGTTTCGTTTTGGAAGGTCGTTGTCATGGTAGCGGATTCTCCTTTCGGTGTTTTTCCGAAGCCTGGCTTAACGCTTTTTGCGTGCTGGGCTCTTGGTTTCTGGGCGGAAGGGAGTGACCTTGGGCTCGCCCGTTGCGGTGCGGATCTTTTCGAGGGCTTCCTCTGTTGACCAGATGGTGTTGGCGATCATGCGGTAGTTGATGTAGGCTGCTTTGAATCCGTCGAACTCGTCAACGATTGCAGCGCCTGTTGCATCGGGTACGACAGCCACTTGAAAGCCCTGCTCCATGAGTTCACGCATGTGGGACTCCGTGCAAAGGTTGGCCGACATGCCACCGAGAATGACTTTACTGATGCCACGTTTGCGTAGTTGTAGCACGAGGTCATTGGATTCTGGGCCATAGACTTTGTGGGGACTCGTGACCAGGGTGCTCTCGTCTTCGATGTAGGGCTTGTAGTGTTCAAGCCAATCCGCGCCGGATCCTTCTACGCCGTCGGTAACCAGCGGGCCTTCGCGATCGAACATGCCGATTTTGTGCATGAGCGTCTCGAGAGTGCCCTCGTGCTCCCAAACGTGGTCGTGTGGGTAGTAGTAGTGTGGCGAAATCGCTACCAGCATGCCGCGAGCCTTGGCACTGGCGAAGAGTTGTCCGATGTGTTCGACCGTATTGTTCTCAGTCACATTCTTTCCGACGACTCCCCAGGTTACTCCGTCAGGACTCAGGAAGTCGTTTTGCGGATCGGTGATGACAAGAGCCGTGTCGGATAGGTCTACGTCCATCCCTAGATTAGGGAGCTGGGCGTGGGTCGTTTGAGTTATGGCGACTCCGGATAGAATCGCGATGAACGCGTATAGATTTTTCATATTGATGATGTTGGTTATGTGTTGTGGTTGTTGGTTGCCTTTATTGAATGGCGGAAAGCCTGAGTCGCTAGGTTCTGCATTGAGTGAAGTCGGACGCCTGGTTTCTTTTGGCGATCCAAGAGGCGAGTTGATCTGAGTCACCGTCTGATTCCCAAACTTTGCGAAGGAATTCTGCGGCATGGATATCATATTTTCGGAGGAACTCTCTGTCGGTAGATGACGGATACATGATTTCGCTGCCGCGTTTTCCTGTCAGTTTGCAGTGCACCTCCAGGGCAATTCGAGGTAGGTCAGGAAAGGCTTCGCATGTAGCTTTTGGCGAGGGGAGGGGTGGTTGTCCGGTTGCTGAATGTTCTTGGGCCGAACCCTGAATTTCTAGGAAATATGATCTCCGAATATCTTGTATAAGCGCGACCGTCGGGAAGTCTGGCTCGCCTGTGCGACCGAAGTCGTTGGCGTAGTCGAAAAGCTCTTTTTCGTTGCTCCCGATTGATCGTAAGAACCTGATTTTGATTTCGTTGAAGAAAAAGTTTGGATCGCGAAATCCTTGAGAGTAGAGATCGATAGCGTTTGTCCAAATCTCCTGTAGTCTCTTGTGGTAGCTGTAATGGTGCATTGCTCGATTGCCTCCTTGGGGCTCGAGGAGCGGTTTGATTCTTTGATTTTCTTATGAAAATTCTAAACGTTCTCCAATTCATGGATACGTTGCTTGAGGCCTTCGATGATCGGGGACATTTCCTCCTGCGAGTATCGAGGCGTGATGTACTGCGGGCAGTTCCAATCGTAGGATACAATGTCTATGACGAAGACGCGTTCGGTTCTCCCGAGCGAGGTGTTGCCTATTTTGTTCAGGATCTCTTGTGGGGCTTCGGAAATCTTTTGAACTTGAGCGGTCCCGAGAATCTTAAGTCGAGTGCGTGATGGGTAGTCCATCAGGAAGAGGGAAACGCGACTGTGTAGAGACAGATTGCCGGCGCTGATTAGTTGGCGGTTTCCCTTGTAGTCCGCGAATGCGATTTGCGAAGGGCTGATGACTTTCAGAAATCCCTCAGGTCCTCCTCGGTGTTGGATATAGGGCCAGCCGTCTTCGTTAACACTAGCCATGTAGAAAGAGTTACGTCCTGCGATAAAGCTTTGCTCGTTTTCTCCCAGAGCATCGCTGTCTGGTCCGCTTTCGACCTGTTGACGACGGCCATAGTACGTTTCTTGTGTATGCTGTACGGACGGTGTGAGAGCGATTTCCATGAATTTTCTGGCCATTGTTATTGAGTTGTTTGTGCGGCAGGGACAGTGGATGCCCCTGCCGCAATTGGTTGGGTGTTAGGTTGGAAAGAGCCTTGTCGCTTTAGGCTGTCTGACGGGCGCAAGCTTCCACTGCCGGGAAGTCATTCTCGGTCTGAGCGAGTCGGTTGAAGTAGTTGGTGTAGATGCTGACAGCCACATTGAGCGCTACTTCTGCGATTTCTTCATCGCTTATTCCCGATTGCCGAGCGACGAAGAAGCTCTCGTCGCTTACTGCTCCTCGAGTGTCGAGGATGTCTTGAGCTAGGTTGAGCAAGGCTTGTTCCTTCGCATCTGGAGCTACGCCACAGCGTGCGTCTGTGATCTCCTCGCTCGGGATTTTCAGCGATCCGCTGATCGCCGTATGGGCGCGGAGGCAGTAGTCGCACTGATTCGCTTCGGCGAGGAGCAATGCAATCTTCTCACGCGTCGATGGACGTAACATTCCTTTGGATACGGCGCCGCTCAGGGCTAGGTATCCCTCGAGTGCGACTGTACTGTTGCCCAAGGCCTTAACCATGTTTGGAACGAGTCCGAGCTTGGACTGCACTGCTTTGTAGAGTGAAGCCGTGCTGGGTGTTGCTGAGTTTTCTTCGATTAGTTTTATTCTATTCATGTTATTGTATTTTTTGCTAGATGATGGGTTCGTTCTTTTGGTGGAACTGTATCTTTCTATAGGATTCGTGATAGGAACTCCTTGAGATAGATCTTCCTGAGCTCTCGAGTTCGACTTGGGGCGGGTTTCGAGCGTTGGAATGCTGCGGTTGCGAGATTCGGTTTCGAATATCTATGGCGGCATGCGGCACGGCAGTTCGGCGTGAATTGTTCGAGCGTATTAGCGAGAGTAAGGAACTCTTAGGCTGCCTCGCAGGTTGGCGTGCGTGGCATGTCAGCAAGGCTGTGGCTCTTTGGATTTGCCTAGGATCGAGAAGAATTTTCCCTCTGGGTTTAGCATGAGCGCGAGAGGCACCATGTAAGCGTAGTGGCGTACGAGCGTAATGACGGGTAGAGCTTTATTGAGATCCCATCCGGCAATGCCTGCTCCGAGCAGAGGCAGCATGAAGAACCATACTATGAGTACGGTCTGAGCAGTTGTGTAGGCAAACGCTCGAAACCATTCCGGTCCGAAGAGCGATGGCCGCAAGGCTGCATAGATGACGGAAAGGGCGATGCCGTTTCCGTAGTGCACAGGGAGTCCGGCTACCAAGCCAAAGCCGAGCTTTTGGCCGATAAGTCCGGGAATGTCCCACCAGCTTCCAGTCATGAGGAAGCCAGAGATGTCGAAGAGAATCGTGCCGAGAATTCCAGCGACGATTGAGTTGTTCCAGTTTATCTTCATTGTGTATTAGGTTTATGGTTACTTGAAAAAGTGCTATCTAGAGCCGGTCTCGAATTTCCTGGGCAGGCGGGTGGTCGAGCGGCGTATTTGCCAAGTTGTTGAGCAAGGCGGTAAAGTGCATCTGGGCAACAGCGGCGACGATCTCCACGATGGTCCTCTCGCTCCGGACGTGTAGGCGAAGCTCTTCGAGTTCGGTTGCCTTTAGGTGCCCGTGCCTGTTTACGAGCCGTCGAGCGAACTTGAGCGCGGCTTCGTGTAGTGGAAAATCGGATAAGCCACAACGAGCTCGCTTGATTTCCTCGTCGCTAATTCCGAGCGACTTAGCTCGTGATGAAGCCGCCGACACGTCGTAGGAGCTGCTTGTCAGTTCTCCGATCGCGAGAAATAGCTTAGCCTGTAGCTCGGGCGTGAGGCTGCATTTGTCCAATGCGTTCCCGAAAACGAGAAATGCTTCCAGGATTAGGGGAGCGTTGGCGAGTATTCGCAAGAAGCTCTCGAGGCTACGATCTCCGCCCATCAGGCTCTGCAATTCCAAACGTAGCGGAGCAGGGAGGCTGTCGATAGTTGCGGCATTTATGGTTGGTCCGTTTTCGAACATGCCACCCATTTATCATAGGCCGCGCCAAGTTTTTCTTCGTGTTTATAAGTTGCTGGTTAACAGCTGCTAAAGGATTTTTGTGAGAGCTATTGTGGGCCGGAAATATTAGGTACCACGAAATGTTGGGTTGTGAATCCACGAAATATGGTGACTCTTGGGGCATGAGAGACGCACTTGCAAAAGGCTTGGAGTCGTTGGCGGACTTGTTGCTGAAACTGCCTCAGGAGCACAGTCGCGAGCGGCTGTTAAGCATGGCTGCTCGGGAAATTTCCGACTGGGACGAAGTGGCCTTAGTCCGCGTCTGGCAATTGCGCGACGGCGATATCTGTGAGCGTTGCGCTCTCTCGAACGAGTGCCCGCAAAACGTAAAGTGCATGCACCTGGTGGCGAGCAGCGGTCGTTCATTAGCCAATCCAGGCGAGGTATGGAATCGTCTAGATGGGCGATTCTCCCGTTTTCCGATTGGCGTTCGAAAAGTTGGGCACGTGGCTCAAACCGGGCAGTCGATTACGGTTAACCTCAGTGAGGATCGCAGCTGGGTGGTAGATCCAAAGTGGGCAATTGACGAAGGCGTAAGAGCGATCAACGCGCAGCCATTGCTGTTTCGCGGAGAGATACTAGGTGTACTCGGAATCTTCGTACGTCGCGAAATCGACAGGGACCTTGCCCGGTTCCAGAGGATGGTGGCGGATCATTTGGCCATGTCCATTTCGAACGCGGAGGCATTCGAAAAGATCCGGGAACTACAGGGACGCATGGAGTTGGAAAATGAATACCTGCGCACAGAGGTCGAAGAGATTCGCAGCTTCGGCGAAATCGTAGGACGCAGCGAACCGGTGCAGCAAATCGTATCGAAAATCGAGCTAGTGGCTCGCACGGATGCCAGCGTACTGGTTACTGGCGAGTCGGGTACAGGCAAGGAGCTTATCGCTCGAGAGATCCACAGGCGGAGCCAGCGTAAGGACGAGCCAATGATCCGTGTGAACTGCGCCGGGATCCCCGCCAGCTTGTTCGAAAGCGAGTTGTTCGGCCACGCCAAGGGCGCGTTTACTGGGGCCTTGCGCGATCGGCCGGGGCGCTTCGAGGCGGCTGCAGGCGGAACGCTCTTCCTCGACGAGATCGGAGAAATGCCCTTCGATCTTCAAGCCAAACTTCTCCGCGTGCTTCAGGAGGGGCAATACGAGAGAGTGGGTGAGGACCAAACCCGTCACGTGGACGTGAGAATAATCGCTGCCACGAATCGTGACCTGAAATCCGAGGTCGAGGAGAAGCGTTTCCGCGAGGACCTATTCTACCGTTTGAACGTGTTCCCGATAGAGGCGCCTCCGTTACGGCATCGCCGGGAGGATATCCCCGCCCTCGTTGCTCACTTCGTCAAGCACTTGTCGAAGCGACACGGCATGAAGAGCCCAAGCGTGCCGAAAGCGCAGCTGCAAGCACTGGCTTACTACAGCTGGCCTGGCAACGTGCGAGAACTGCAGAATCAGGTGGAGCGAGCTTTGATTACGAGCGTGGGCAAGAGCTTGCGTTTCGAGGTGTCGGGGATGGGGAATGCCGGTGCGGGAAACTCAGCTGGAGTTGATTCCGATGCGGAGATCTTGAACGAAAGCCAGATGGTCGAGCTGCAGCGCCGCAACATCTTGAAGGCTTTGAAGCAAGTGAATGGACGAGTATACGGAGACGACGGGGCTGCTGCGATGCTTGGGCTGAAACCGAGCACTTTGGCGTCCCGAATGAAGAAGCTCGGAATAGAGCTGAGGGCGAAGCGGCGACCGTGGGACGAGTAGCTCAACTGTATCCAGGGCAGCGTAATGTGAACTGGATACAGTTGCGACAAGCTCACCAGAAGGTGTAGCGTATCGTCCCGAAGGTTTGCGAACTCGCTTGCCCTTCGAACTGCCGGCTCCGTCGAGTCACGCTAACGGCGAGGCGACCGAACTTCATGGTACGCTCGAGTCCGAACTCGAACTCAGAGACGATACTCGACTTCCTTACGCTATCGTATCCAGCGGGGAGAGGGCCGTTGAGGGTCCTGTCCCTGCCCACGTGCGACGCCGTGACTCGGGAGAAGTACCGCGTGGACGCTTGCTTCGAGCGACTAGTGCCTTTGCCCAGACTGGCGACGAGTCCAAGCTTTAGATTCGTGTTGGCCGTCCCCAAGGTGGCTTGCTGCGAGCTCGACAAGGTGAACCGGTAGTCGCGGGCAACCCGTCTAGTGTAGATTCGGCTTTCCCGTTCGAGGGTTAGGTCGATGGCGATTTCGTTCTCTATCTGGTGATCCCAGCCCCTTGGCTCCTGGCTGCTGATCAATTTGTGGAACGATCGCTGCAATTCTCCAGCAAGCGAGTTTGGGCCGAACGTTCCTGCGGTGATTGCTACCCTATTTCTTCTCTCCGTTGAGGCTCGCTCGTGGGAGAGGCGTATGTAGCTCCAACCGGCGTAGGGGCGGTCGTTTGGAATATAGCGGGTCTCTGACAAGTCGGATGGCGTATAGATTTTCTGGCCGACCGCGACACTGTTGAATATTGAAATGTGCTGGCTATTGAACCCCAGGACTCCGGGTGTTGGTGGATTGTAGACTTCATCACCAGAATACTCGGTAGCGTAAGAAGAATACGATCGTATCCACTTGGATATGACTACCTCCAAACCGGAGCTGTAGTTTTCGTCCGTTCCTGCAACTGCGTCGTTTTGCAGTTGCACTGATACCAGTTTGCCCTGGGAAGCGTCCAAAGGTATCCGCGCGAGCGATACGAGCCAGAGAGCCAGTAATAGATATGCCGTTTTCATCGCTGTAAGGGCGTTAGGCCGTTTGCGCTTTGCGGTACCCAAGCTCTTGGCCGAAGGCCTCGCGGAGCTTGTTCCTTGCGCGGGACATGTGGCTAAGGACGGTGCCGCGCGGCATGCCCAATTTCTTGCCGATCTCGATAGCCGTATAGCCTTCGAGCACGTTCAGCTGGATGGCGGCGCGTTCGGATTTGGAGAGCGTCGAGAGCGTAAGGTCCAGGTCCAACCCGTATCCCGGCGTTTCGCTGCGTGAAGGCTCCGGAGCGTTTTCCAGAGGGCTGAAGCTGACGACTCGGTTGCGTCTTACTTGATCGATGAACGTGTTCTTGATCGTTCTGAAAAATACGTTCTTTCCGTCCACTTGACCGTATTTTCGGGAGAGCTTCATCCATGCTGATTGGGCGATGTCCTCAGCGTCCGCCTTGTTCCTCGTGAGGGACAGGGCGAAGCGAGTTCCTTCGTGAAGAAGCTCCTTGTCGGTGTAGGTGGCGCGAGTTGGCTTGCGTGTGTTCATGTTTCTTAGGTGGCGTTGATTTCTCGTGGTTTCCCTCGGTTCGTTCCGAAGGAAATGATTGCCCTCCCTTTAACATGCGATGCGCCAACCCTGACGCTAGTTCTGTAAGTAACTGACAGTTAGTTGTTAAAGAATTAACTGGGGTCCAACTCGACCTCGCGAAATATCGTGATAATCGAATTGCTGTGGATTAGGGGCACGAAATATCGAGGCGTGGAGCGTTCTATCGCCTCTACCTATTTTTCTCGAGATCCAGTGAGGGGTGTTGAGCCTCGCAAGCGTTTCCGCTTGGCTTCGGCTCCCGCGCAGCCAGGAGATTTCCAAACCAAAGACGGCAGCCCTCGGAGGAGGACTGCCGTCTCGTATTCCATGTATCCAAAAGGTGGATTAACTCGATTCTCGACCCATGCGTTTCCTGGAAAGGATTCGAAAACCGACGATCGCAAACGCTCCCAGAAACCCGATGTATTGAGTGGAGTCAGGTACCTGCTCGACGGATATGCGGGCGATCTGATCGCCTGCGAACAGGTTGTTCGACAGGTTCGTTCCGGTGGCGAGGGACCTCCCCGAGAAATTGTCCAACCCCTCTTGGCCTAGAAGGGAGATAGAGCTGCCAGTCGTATCGGTGCTGATGCCTCCGAGCGCGGAAAGCGGAGCGCCGAGGAAATCGTTTTCCTCCGTTCCAGCATCCCATATGTCGGAACCGAAAAGGTTGATTTCGAATCCATCCTGGAACTCCCCGAAAATACTGAAAAGTTCGAATTGGGACGGCGACGGGTTGCCGAAGAAAATGTCGTTCGAAGGAACGAGCATCGTGGCGAAGCTGAGGTATCGATTGAGGGATGGGTCCAATTCGATCGTGAAGGATTGGGATTCGCCCGGCGCGAACAGGACGCCCGGGGGAGCTCCACTTCCATCTTGAAGAAGGACGCGTGACTTGCTGCCGGAAACGTTAGAGATACTGGACACGAGGCCACTTGCATCTCCTCCCTCGGCGAGCGCTTCGATGCTGTCGGGGGCAGACAGGCCTGAATCGAACGTATCGTAAGACCCGTCGTGGAATCCGAAGAACACGGGCGTGAACCAGAGCCCGTCGGGCTGGCTCACGTTCTCGACGTTTACTCGGACCGTTAAGGCATGAGCGCTGATTCCGGCCAATGTGAATGCGATAGCGATGCCGCGTATAGCGACACGACTAAGATAGTTTAGCTGTGTATTCATTATTACATTTATGAGACAAGGTTTTTAGACCGGTCGTTAAGGAGGGCATCTTTGCCCGGCGCCGCGTTTCCATACGGATAAGCTCTCTTGTTGGCTCAAATAAAAATAAAATTTGTTCAAGGCGGGATAGAGCGAAGAAAGAAGGAGGCTGTTATGCAGCCTTTTGGAGGCTGGCACGTATTGTAGTGTATCTAAAAATACAGTACAAATGAAGAAAAGAACGATAATCTATACGGCCCTAGCTGTTGCAGTAGGGCATAGTAACTTAATAGCGGAACAATACTCCGCTCAGCTATCTGGAGGCCCCAAGTTGAGGGAGGGAATCGCCGCCAGCGCTACGCTTCCACTTTATTCCGGTTCGCCAGCGTATGCCCGCCAGCACTCGGAAATAGTCGCGAAGGGCAAGGGGCGCAAGCCTTCCAGGATCGTCGAGGTCAGCCAAGGACAGAGAGGTGGCCGACCTCGGAAAGAACGGTGCGCGCCGCGAACAAACGGAGGCAGTGCCAACCCGAAAACACGCTCCCGTATGGGTTCCTAGAATACGATATCAGAAATCATGGAACAGACATTGCTTGTAATAAACGCCAGCGCGCGATCATCTCGTTCGCTTTCTCGAAGGCTGACCCAGCGTTTTGCTGATGCTTGGCTTTCGAGACTACCGAATAGCGAGGTTATTCATCGCGATTTAGCGGAGAATCCTCCGCCTCACGTAACGGAGGATTGGATTGCGGCTGTCTTTACGGCGCCCGAAAAGCGAACTGACGAGATGAAGCGAATCCTGGCATGGTCCGACGAGGCGATTGCTCAGATAGATGCGGCTGATATAATAGTTCTCGGTGTCCCGATGTATAATTATGGAATGCCCAGTGCACTGAAAGCGTGGTTCGACCAGGTTATTCGCATTGGCAAGACTTTCACTTTCAATCTAGCGCGCGGAGACTATCCTTTAGAGCCAATCATGAGCGGTAAGAAGCTCGTCGTTTTAAGCTCGCGAGGAGAGTTCGGCTTTGGGCCTGGAGGAATTCGCGAGCAAGTGAATCATTTAGATCCGCACATCGCAACCTGCGCTCACTACATCGGAGTTGCGAGGAATTCCATCGAAACGATATCCATAGAGTATCAGGAATTCGGTGACAACAGGCACCGTCAATCTTGCAGGGATGCCGAAAGTCAAATTGACGATCTTGTATCCGACTTAGCGCGAGAATCCGAATAAACCGAACTGCTGGCCTTTGGTGAGCTGCTCGAAGAGTTCAGGGTCTTTCAAAAATTCGGCTGCATCCTTTGATAGGTCACTCAGGGAATTAGAAAATGCTTTCAGCCTGTTGATCTCGAGCTGAATTCGGTTACGTTGGAGAACAAGAAAATCGATTTCCTTTTGACAACTTTCGACCGACTTCAGGTCCATGGTTTTGAGCGAAGTATGGATCATGTCGTTGCGTTCCTTGATCAGCTTGCGGACGCGATCCATCCATTCCGCTTTCGCTTTCTCTTCAGCGGGATGCGAAAGTTGAATTCGAATTTTAAATGGTTGGATTTATCGCCAGCTTGGATTGGGTCCAACTCAGATACGACCTCTTCGAAAAAGCGGGTCGATATCCCGCCAGAGTTTGTTGGTCGGTCTGAGGCTGTTTAGCGGAATTGAGAGTTGCTTCTATTTTGGATTTGGCGACCAGGTCTTTCAGTAGCAGTTCGAAGAGTTGGAATCGCAGCAAGTTTCGACCGATCTCTTGGCAGAGGCGGTCGTGAGCCTTATCCAATTCAACTGATTCCAACTTTCATATCGGTCACGCCCGGCCCGTTTATGGTTTTGCGGTCGGAGGGGTAGGTGCAATTTTGGAAATCGGGCTCGGGGCTGTACACGGTATCAAGGTGCCCATGGAGCAGGACGCGCGGAGTCTGCGGTCGTTCCTGCTTCCTGAGCAAGGCGAGCAGGGACTGGCTTTGCGGATCTCGTAGGACTCCCGCGTCGACAGGAAGCTGGGAGTCGAGGGTATCGGTTAAGGTTTGGGCGGCTTGCTCGAGACACGCGGGGTTGTGTGAGCCTGAATTGAGGTTTGCCCATTTGATGAGCTGCTCTTCTAGTTCGGAGCGATATCTGCCCGTGCCTTTTGGCAGGCGAGGTGTTCGCTGAAAGTCGCCTTGTCGCAATGGCGGATCATCGCCCCAGCTTTCCCACAGTCAAATTTGCGCGACAAGCTTAAGCGGTCGCGAGGAGAGGTGTTTACAGCTTAAGTTGTATGTTTGGCTTCTAGCTCCCGGACTAGCTATCTGTATGATTGGAGTTCGCCTACGAGATACTCCACAGGAACGCAGTGCGTTTCCAAGTATTAAGGGGAGTAGTTTCTAGGGCACTTAGGATGAATTGAGGAGAACCTGGTTTTTCCACTCCGATTGTACGAATCTATTCGAGGTGGAAGGATTCGGACATTAGATCTCCAAACTTGAAGTGACGACCCCGAAAGGGAAGGTTTTGTGGTGATAGGAGCGGCAGAGTTGGGCAAGGCTTGGTTTCTGTCGGCTATCCGGGGCCGCATGGCTTTTGTGAGTGCCTTTACCTTAGAGGGTGAAATCTATTTGGTTTGATGACTGCGTTTTCGGTCCAATGGATGGTGGAACGTCAAAGGTTGGTGCTGCAATTTCTTTATTCGGACTTTGTCCAAAGCCTCGCATTGCCACTTTCGCTACACGTCGGCAAGCTTTGCTCGTTGTGGTGACCTCTGGTATCTGGAAATGAAAAGACTGAAGGTGGTATTTCCTTCGGTTTGGTGGTGGAATCTAGAAGATCCGGACATCGCTTAAAAGAGGTGTCGATCGGTGTTGTTTTCATTACTTTGAATGAAAAGAAGATTGCCTATTGTGGTAGTTTAAGTTACTGTCAGTGAGTAACTTAAATGGTGGGAGATCCGAGGCTCGATCATAGCGTTGATAAGCAATGGTTTAAAAGTAGGGAAGGTGTCGGAAGGTGTTTTTAGTCGGCAGAAAAAATATTCGTCGATGCGAGGCTACATCCAGAGCCTTGCGGGCCTCCTCTGACGTTTCTTCAGGCAATTAGCTTTAAGGTGATAGCGTAGGCTGCCATGGTCGCGAGGCTGGAAAAGGCTAGGGAGGGCCAGAAGTTGAGGCCTCTTTGGAGGAGGATCGGTAGGAGGATGAAGAAAGCTAAGGATGGCAGCACGAGCCAGAAGATGTCTTTGCTGAGATCGAAGATTTGAGTGGTATCCTTTTTTTCTGTGTAGATCCAGATGATCGACAGCAGCGAAACGAGAGGCAGCGATGCGAGGGTTGCCGCCCAAATGCTGGAGCGTTTTGAAATCTCGGAGATCACGGCGATGAGAATCGCTGAAGTGAAGACTTTGGTGAGAAAATAAATCACGGTGAGTCGGGGCTGATTATTTCAGATAAAAGCCGCTCCCGGCTTATCGGGAACGGCTTTGAACTTTTTCTTAGCTCGCGGCGGCTTGCTTGCCGAAGCGGGCGTAGAGGCTGGGAACGACGACCATGTTGAGGAAGGTCGAGGTGATTAGGCCTCCGAGGATGACGATGGCCATGGGAGCTTCGAGCTCCTTGCCGGGTTCCCCGACGCCGAGGGCGAGCGGGATGAGGGCGAGAGCGGCGGTCAATGCCGTCATGAGGATCGGGTTGAGCCTTTCAAGCGAGCCTTGCTTCACGGCTTCGGCCAAGGGCTTCCCTTCGCTCATGAGCGTCTGGTAATGCGAGATGAGCAGGATGCCGTTTCTCGCCGCGATGCCGAAGAGCGTGATGAAGCCGACGAGCGAGGCGATGCTCACGATCCCGTCCGTCAACTGCACTGCCCAAACGCCGCCGATCAGGGCGAGCGGTAGGTTGACCAAGGCGAAGAGCGTGTCGCGGACGTTGCCGAACTGATAGTAGAGTATCAGGAATATGGCGACGAGTGACACGAGCGAAAGAATCCCGATGGCGCGACTGGCGGCTTGCTCGCTTTCGAACTGGCCGCCGTATTCGACGTAGTAGCCTGCGGGAAACGTCACGTTGTTGCCAACGCGATTTTGGATGTCGGCGATGACGCTGCCGAGATCGCGTCCGGCGACGTTGGCTTGCACGACGAGCTTGCGTTGGGCGTTTTCGCGGCCGATCTGGTTTGGCCCCATGTCGTATTCAACTTGAGCAAACTCAGAGAGCGGCAGCATGTCCCCGCCTGGCGTATTCACCAGAGCGTTACGGATCGTCTCGATACTGTCGCGGCTGGAGCGCTCGTAACGGACGACGATGTCGAAGGCTTTTTGCCCTTCGAGAACGCGTCCGGCGACTTCGCCGTTGAAGGCCACGTCTATCATTTCGCCGAGTTGGCCGGAGGTCACGCCGTGCAGGGCCATGGCTTCGCGGTCGAAGCGGATGGCGATTTGCGGGGTGTTGACCATGGGCTCGACGGCGAGGTCGACGATTCCGGAGACTTGCTCCATCTCGCCTTCGACGAGACCGGCGACGCGACGCAGCTCATCGAGTTCAGGCCCGAAGAGCTTGACGGCAATGCTGGCTCGCGTGCCGGAGAGCATATGGTCGATGCGGTGGCTGATCGGCTGACCAACAGTGAACTGGGCTCCTGCGATTCTGGCCAAGGCTTGCCGCGCTTCTTCCATGGCGACTTCCCGGTCGACGGCTTCGATATCGAGCACAACTTCCATCTCGCCCGCGTTGACCGGCTGGGCGTGCTCGTCGAGTTCGGCGCGTCCGGTGCGGCGCTGCACACTGAGCACGCCGTCCACTTCTAGGATCGCCTTTTCCACCATACGTCCGAGTTCGTCCGACTCGTCGAGCGAGGTGCCTGGAGCGGTGACGTAGCTGATCGTTAGGGCTCCTTCGTTGAACTCAGGCAGGAAAGAGCGCCCCAGAAACGGAGCGATGGCGAGGGCGCTGACGAAAAGAGCCAGCGAAGCGAGAATCGAAAGCCACGGCGCTGCGAGAGCGATGTCCAAGGTTTTTCGATACATGGGCTTGAGCAGTCCGGCGAGCCACCCTTCGCTTTCCTTGCTAATGTTTCGGGCGGAAGGAAGCATCAAGGCGGCGAGCACGGGCGTCACCGTCAAGGCGATGACCAAGCTCGCGAAGATGGAGATGATATAGGCAAATCCCATCGGCTGCAGCAATCGTCCTTCGACTCCGCTCAGGAAGAACAAAGGCAGGAAGACGATGGTGATGATGAGCGTGGCGCTGACCATCGGCTTTCGAATCTCCTTGGACGCTTGCAGGACGACCGCGTTGACGGGCTGCTTCTTTTCCGGAGGCAGGCGGTGGTTTTCGCGTAGGCGGCGAAACACGTTTTCCACGTCGATAATCGCGTCATCCACGAGGGCACCGATGGCAATGCCGATGCCGCCGAGCGACATGGTGTTGAGCGAGACGCCCATCCAACGGAAGACGAGAAAGGTAGCCGCGATGGAGAGCGGAATCGCAAGGACCGAGATGAGCGTGATGCGGAAGTTTCCAAGGAAGAGAAACAGGATCACCACCACTAGGATCGCCCCGTCTCGCAAGGCTTCCAGCACGTTGGCGACGGCTACGTTGATGAAGTCGGCTTGGCGAAAGGAGTCTTGTTGGATAACGACACCTTCGGGCAAAGACTTCTGGATATCGGCCAAGGCGGTTTCGATGCCTTCGGTTAGGGTCAGGGTGTTCGAACCTGGTTGCTTCGTTATCGAGAGCACGACAGCGGGTTCGCCGTTGGCGGAGGCCGTGCCGAAACTTAGCCCGGGGCCAACTTCGACGGTAGCAATGTCTTCCATGAGAATGGAGGCTTGTCCTTGTCTAGCCACTACGGACCGCGCGATCTGGTCGACGGTGTAGGCGCGGCCGAGTCCGCGGATCTGGTACTCTTTGCCTTTTGAGCGCAAGACGCCGCCGCTGGCGTTTTCCGAAGCTTCGGTTGCCGCGTGGTAGGCTTGCTCGAGCGTGATGCCGTAGGTGGCGAGGCGTTCGGGATCGATGTTGATCTGGTACTCCTTGACCTTGCCGCCGATAGGCACGACTTGAGCGATGCCGGGAACGGCTAGTAAGCGACGGCGAATCGACCAGTCAGCCAGCGTGCGTAGTTCCATCTCAGATACATTTTCTCCGTCCGCGTACAGACCGATGAGCATGATCTCGCCCATGATCGAAGCCATGGGAGCCATGACCGGTTTGGGAATGTCAGGCGGCAAGGCGCCGAGGGCGGCCTGCAGTTTTTCCGATACGATTTGCCGGGCGGCGTAGACGTCCATTTCCCAGTCGAATTCCACGTGCACGATGCTGATCCCCGGAGCGGAAAAGGAGCGAACGCGGCGAACGCCGGTGGCGCCGTTGACGGCGGATTCCAGCGGAAAGGTTACGAGGGCTTCGACCTGCTCGGGAGCCATGCCGTGGGCTTCGGTGAGAAGCGTGACGGTCGGCGCGTTGAGGTCGGGGAATACGTCGATAGGAAGTCGGAAAGCGGTGAAGAAACCGCCCGCCAGCAGAGCTATCGCGGCGATGAGCACGAGGGCTCGGTTCTTTAGCGAAAAGCCAATGATTGCGTCAAACATAGGTGCAAGGTCTCCTTAGTGCGCGTGGCCATGGCCCATTTCGCTGGTTGATAGCGTGGCGAGACGGATGAAGGTCGCACCCTTGGTCACGACTCGCTCGCCTGCTGCTATATTAGAGAGAGCTTGCACGTAGCTGCCGTCGCTGGCTCCAAGTTTTGGATACCGTTTCTCGACGGTTTCGCCTTCGGTTTGCACGTAGACGATGGGAATGCCTTCCTCCTCTTGGATCGCGGCGACCGGTACGGCCACACCTTCGCCTGCCGCTTGGCCTCCGAGCAATTGCGCGGCGACTTTGCTGCCGTCCACGAGTTGGCGGTTCGGGTTGTCGATCTGGAAACGCACGCTGGCGAGGTTGCTGCCTTTGACGGATAGCGGGGTTTGGGAGATGAGCTTGCCATTCAACTCGGACACACGATAGCTGTGCGAATTGCTGGAGCTGCGGAAGGTGGCGTCGACGATTTGGCCGAGCGTTTCGAGGCGCGATGGAAGCACGTGCGCTTCGAGCACGAGTTGGTCCGGATTGCTGATGAGCGCCAGCGCTTGCCCTGCTTCGACGCGTTGGCCGGGCTTGACGTAGATCTCGGAAATCACGCCTGCGATGGGCGATTTGGCGATGGCTCGCAAGCTCGATGGGTCGCCAAAGGCCGTTTCGCCTCCGATTTGCTGGAGTGCTGTTTTGAGGGTTTGGAGGCGGATGCTTGCTTCCTGTACCCGTCTTTCCGATACGGCGTTTTGCTTTTGCAGCGCAGTGACGCGGTCGAGCTCCGCTTGGGCGAGTTGATAGTCCTCGCTGAGCTTGGCCAGTCCCGCTTGCCAGGACGAGTCGGGCTCGATGACGAAGAGCGTGGCGTCGCGGTTGGTCTCGGCTCCGACTTCGATTGCCGCTCCGTCTTTAAGGAAGCGAACGATGCCGCTCGCTGGAGCGGGCAGGAGGGCCTCGCCCGAGCTTGGGAGCGAGAGCGTCGCGGTGGCCGCAGTCGCTTGGTAAACGGTGCGGGCTTGGACTTGCTCCAGGGCGTAGTCGATTTTCCATTGCTGTTCCTTGAGGAAGGAAATGGCGTTCGGGTCTTCGGCATCTTCCTCTTCCTCGTGAGGCGGATGGTAGCCCGGCGCGTGAACCTCAACTCCTTCGAGGATTTGCACGTCTTCAAGCTGAGAGCTTTTGAGATGCAACTCCATGCTGGCTGTATCTGCAAACGGCACTGTGATGATTGGCAGGAAAATGCCGTCTCGAGCGGGAGCGTCCTCGATTTCCGAATACGTTTGGCCGCTAGCGGAGATTAGTCTGACTTCGAGCGATCCTTTGGTGATAGGAGTGAAGTCGGAGGTTCGCGTGAGGTGGATGATGAGTTCGGTTGGAATGCCCTTAATCAAGGGCTCGTATTCCATGAATAGTTCGGACTTTTCCGTGTACTGGGTGACGGCGATAGCGGCTCCGTGTCCGTGCCCATGGTCGTCGTGGTCGTCATGCCCATCGTGGTCGTCATGTCCTGTATGATCGTCGCGCGCAGCCTGCGAGGCGCTTCCGTGATCGTGTCCGTGGTCGCCATGATCGTGTCCGTGGTCGCCGTGATCGTGTCCATGACCGCCACAGCCGGAGAGAAAGGCGAGAGTCGCAATGGATAGAGGGGCGGCGACACGAGCGTGTTTTAGTTTGAAAAATTGAATGTGTTTCATTTCGAAAATAATTGTTTTGTTTGTAGTGGTGTCGCGGTGACGCTCGCCAATTCGATGGCGGCGAGGCGGAGGTCGCGCTGCAGGTCGATCTCGTGCTCGGCGGCTTCGAGATAGGCTTCGACCGTATCCAGGTACTCGAACAGGCTTGATTCGCCCGCTTCGAAACTGGCTTCGACTGAGACGAGCAAGGCTTCGGCATTGCGGGTGACCGACAGAGTCTCCGCGAGGCGTCGCCAGTTTTCGTCGCGCGCTTTCCATTGGAGGAAGGCAGCGCTCGCTTGGGCTTCGACCTTGCGTTGGATTTGCCGGTAGGCGACTTCCGCTCGGAGCGATGCGGCGGCGGCGATGTTGCTCGCCCCCTGTTTTCGGTCGAAGATTGGCAGCTCTACGGACAGCCCGAGGTAGACGCCGTCGCGACCGATGTTGTCCTCCTTCTGCGCGGCTTCGATCGACACGTCAGGCAACCCTTCGCGTCGAGCGGCCTTTTGCTCCGCCTGTTTCCAACTGACGAGGGCTTGAGCTGCTCTTAAGTCGGGGCGGTTCTGCAGGGCGGTTTCCTTGGCTTGGGATTCGGAGCTGATGCCGCTGCCCAAGCTCGCAATCGAATTAAGCGCTGGGCTCGCAGTGGAGTCGCCGAGCAGAGCCGCAAACCGGCTGCGGATGGAGAGCTGGTCGGATTGGAGCCTGCTCTCCCCGAAGGCGTGACGAGCGATCGCCAGCTCCACGCGTTGCAGGAGCGTAGGTGGAGCGTCGCCGGTTTCGACGGACGCTGTGGCCACTGCTTTGGCTCGGTCGAGCGCGACGTGCACTGCTTCGTGTCGCTGTGATTCGAGTTGGTTGGCTTCGTACTCGACGAAGAGCGTGGCAACCTCTTGAGACAGCTGGCGACGTTGGTCCTCGATCTGGAGTTGAGCCAATTCCCCGCGCAGCTCGGCGGCTTCGACGCGGGAGGCGCGTTTCCAGATGAAGTCCAGGGGTGCGGCGATACCGAAGGTCGTTTCTCGAGAGTCCGAGGTTGCCCCCGATCCGTCCAAGGTTTCCCGCTCGTAGAATAGCGATGGGTTTGGCAGGGCGGCCGCTGCTTGGCGGTAGCTCTGAGTTTCGCGTCGGGCGGCCTCGCTGAGGTCGCCGACCTCGGCGGTTTCGATCGCTTGATCGATTGCCCGGTCGAGTGGAATATCCGCAGCATTGGCAAACGGAGTCAGCAGGAGCTGAGCGCAGGCGATGGCGGCTAGTTTAGCGCGGCGTTTGGAACGGTCTTTCCGATCCGACTCGCCACAGGTGAGCTTTTCTAAGTGCATAAAATTTGAAGCGTTGTTTCGTAATGAGAAAACAATGACAGCGATTCTTTCGGCTGTCTTTGTCGGGCGAGTTTTCGGCCGAGCTTGCTAAGCAAGCACGAGCGGCCGATCCCGTTTAGGATACGAAACGAAGCTTCAAACTGTGAGGCGAATGCAGGTGGCGAATCGCCTGAGCGGGTCGTCTAGACCCGGCGGACCTCGGGTATGGGGTTCCCAGAGAAGAGAGGTGTTGCTCGGGGCGGAAACGCTGGGCGTCCACTGTTCGATCGGCAGAAGAGTCGCTACCAAACCCGGAGCGACGCTGGCGAGCGGCTGAGCCTTTGCAAGGTCGTCGCCGGTTGAAATAGTCTCGTGCGTACAGGGCTCATGGTGTTCGCCCGAAGAGGCGTGCTGGCTGTGCTCATCCGAATGGTCGTGCCCATGGTCGTGGTGGTGACCATGTCTGTGCTTGCTGTGAGGATCGTTCCCGTGTTGGCCGTGGGAAAGCGTACCGTCGCAAAATCCCCCTGCAAATACATGAATCGGACCAGACTCATGTTTGCAAAGCTGCACGACCTGCCCCGCCGGGAAAGCGAGCAAGATGGTCAGTATTGCGGAGAACAGCCAGTTTATAGGAATGACAAGGTCGTAGGTGGGGTCACGAGCGAGGTCAAGCAGGACCGTCTCCGGGAAACCAACGGGAGCGAGCAACGATTTCTTCGGAAATCCCGCTTTATCAAAACCCAGTCGAGGAAAACGTTAAGAAGATTTCAGGCCCGCGTAGGCTTTGCAAAACTCTTGCGAACGGAGTTAAATAGGGTCGATCGCAATACCCTTGCGATTTTAGTAGGCCTCTATCCCCTGCAGATCACTCGTTTTAACGGGATTCATGCTTGAGGGGAAAGGACTCGAACTTAGGGCGGATTTTGCCCGGCTTCTCTGCGATACGCCGTGGCATTTTTTCGATTCTCGAAAAAATGGTGGGAGATCCGAGGCTCGAACTCGGGACCTCTACCATGTCAAGGTAGCGCTCTAACCAACTGAGCTAATCCCCCATTTATTTGGACTTCTGAAATTGCTCCCAGTGGCCCGAAATTTGAAGGCCAGAAGTTGGTATTGATCGAATTCTTGGGCAAGAACAAATTTCGCTAAATTTCAGGCGTGATTTTCGGGGGTAGGACAGCCAATTTCTGAAGTGTCCCTATAAACTACCGCCATGCTTCAATACCTGAAAATCACCAATCTCGCCTTGCTGGAATCCGCTTCGATTGATTTTGAAACGGGATTCACCGTGGTGACGGGGGAGACGGGCGCGGGCAAGAGTGTCTTGTTGGGTGCGTTGAGCCTGCTCTCTGGGGCTCGCACGGACAAATCGGTGATTCGCTCGGGGACGGAGCAGTGCGAGGTGGAGGCGGCCCTTTGGTTTGAGGAGTCGAAAATGATCGATTCGATGCTCGAGCGGATGGATTTGCCGTTATGCGAGGAGGGAATGCTCGTATTAAAACGTTCCTTGCACGTTTCGAAACCGTCCCGCATTTCGATAAACGGAAGCTTCGCTACCCTTACGAATTTGCAGGAGCTGGGGGAATTGTGGATCGATTTCCACGGACCGGGAGAGCCGCAGCGCCTCCTGAAGAGTGAGTGCCAGCTTGAGTTGATCGACCTTTACGGTGGGCTCGAGGATGACGCTGCGGCGTACGAGAAACGTTATCGGGAATGGCGTTCGATTTTGGGAGAGATCGAGGAACTGCAGGGAGCCTCGCAATTGGCTCCGGACCAGATCGACTTCATCAAGACGCAACTGCAGGTCATCGATGCCTTGGAGCTGTCACCCGATTCGATAGAACAACTGGAACAGGATTTTAACCGTGTTTCGGGAGCTCAAGAGCTCTTGGAACTGACTGCTGAGCTGAGCAACGGTTTGAGTGGGGATGAAGGCGCATTGAACCTGATTTCCCAATTGTCACGAGCGGCTGAACAAGCGGCGGAGCTCGACCCGAGTTTGTCTGACTTGGCCGAGCGATTGAATGGGCTGATCATCGAAACTCAGGAGTTGGGTTCGGAATATGAGCAGCTCGGTTCCTCGTTGGAGTTCGAGCCAGAGTTTGCCCAAGAGGTAACGCAGAAGATGAACGACTGGCAGGACCTGCGGCGCAAATATGGTCGTGATGTCGGCGCGGTTCTCGCAGCCCGCGACGAGATGGCGAAGCGGCTGGAGTCGCAGGGAGATATACAGGGAAGCCTAGTGCGTTTGAATGCGGAGGCTGACAAGGTCGAGAGCGATTTGAAAGGTCTCGCTTCGCGTCTCACTCAAAAACGACTGAAGGCAGGCAAAGAGCTCGCGAAGAAGGCGGAAAAGAAGCTGCTGGAGCTCGGTTTTAAGAAAGGGCGATTCGGTATCCAAATGTTGGACCAACCCAGCCTGAAGTCTCACGGAGACAGCTTGCCCGACCTTCTCTTTTCACCAAATGTGGGCGAGCCGATGAAGTCCCTTTCCGATGTAGCGTCCAGTGGCGAACTTGCACGTGTGATGTTGGCCTTGAAGACTATTCTCGCTGACGTCGATAGCGTGCCCGTGCTGGTCTTTGACGAAGTGGATGCTAATGTGGGTGGCGAGATTGGTCGCATTGTCGGCCAGAAGCTGAAAGGGATTGGAGATAACCATCAGGTAATTTGTATCACCCACCTGCCGCAGGTGGCAGCTCTTGGGAAGCAGCACTTTCTGGTGGAAAAAGACCAGAGCGGAAATCGGGCGACGGTAAAGATCCGCAGGATGGATACGGAATCCGATCAACGCGTTGAGGAGCTCGCTCGTATGTTGGGAGACCGACAAGCGAAGTCCGCCTTGTCGCATGCTCGGGAGTTGTTGGCGCTGTAGCGATGATGGGTGTCGATATCAGCTATCGCGGACGAGGTGAAACTCGTCCCTCCACGATCTCATGAAGCTTGCAGGTAAAACGGCTTTGGTCACGGGGGCGAGCCGGGGGATCGGGCGAGCGATTGCAGAGTCTTTCGCGGAGGCGGGTATTCACGTTTATGGGACGTCGAGAGATCCTGATGCAGTTGATTGGCCGAGTGGCATTTCTCCGATGCGAATGGATATTTCTAGCCCTGAGACTGTGCAGCAGGGTTGGGACGTCGCGCAGCTGCGCGAATCGCGGTTTGATATCGTTGTCAACAACGCTGGAGCAGGGGCTTTTGGCTCGTTTGCGGATTTCGATTTCGACCAATGGGAGGAACAGGTAGCGACCTTACTGCTGGGCTCCATGAAGGTGGCTCATCTTGCCCTGCAGCAGTGGACTCCGGACTGCCCGGGAACGCTTGTGAATGTGAGCTCTCTAGCGGTAGAGTATCCGATTCCTTACATGAGCGGCTATAACGTTGCGAAAGCAGGCTTGGCAGCGTTTTGCGAGTCGCTGCGGCTGGAGTGCGATTCGTCCGCGGTTCGTATATTGGAGCTTCGTCTTGGAGATGTGAATACAAGCTTCAACGAGCGAATGCAGGGAAAGGCCAAGGGAGGTCGCCAAGAGCGCGTTTGGGCTGCTATGTGTCGCCATGTGGCGAACGGGCCGAGCTCTGATCACGTGGCGGAGCAGCTCGTGAAGTATTTGCGGAACGATAGGAGTGGAGTCGTGCGGGTGGGAAGCTTTTTTCAAGCGTTCCTATCTTCCGTTTTTGGCAAATTCGTCTCGCAAGGCATAAAGCGTGCAGCCAACCTTTCGTACTACAGCTTAGGGAACGATCGATAGTGGAAGGATTGCGGATACTTGTTTTAACATCGAGTACTGGTGGCGGACACGACGCCCGTGCGACGGCTTTTCGACGCTGGGTGCGTGAACTCTACGGTTGGGAAGTGGACGTTCGAGTGGAGAGTATGTTAGAAGACTCCTCCAAGATCGCTCGCTTCGGAGTCAATTTCTACAACTTCATTCAGCGGCATGCGCCGTGGCTGCATCACCCGTACTACCTCTTGGTGGAGGGCTTGAGTTTTCTCAATAAGAACGAGGTTTCGCTGGGGCGGCATTATTACGATCAAGTATTGAGGAGCTATCGGCCGCACTTGGTCTTTAGCGTTCACGATTGTTTGAATCGAGGCTACTTTCAGCATGCTCGCAAGGTGCTGGATGGAGGCGTGCGTTGCGCGACCTATTGCTCGGAGTTTTCTGGCGGTTATGGATACAGCCGTAATTGGGTGGAGCCGACGGTGGACCTTTATATTTCGCGAACGGAGACCGCGAAGGATTACGCGGTAAAGAAGCTGAAACTCGACGCCGAGAAGATCGCGGTACGCGGACAGTTTTTGATGCCACGCATCTACCGTGAGGCGCTGACGCCGATCGAGCGGCATCGTTTCATCACGGAGCGACTCGGGCTACGATCGGATCGACGTATTGTTTTTTTAACGACAGGAGGAGCTGGGGCGAACAACCATATAGCTTTGCTGGAGATTTTGAAGCGGCACAGCGACAAGTATCAAGCGGTGGTCGTTTGCGGGAGGAATCAGAAGGTATTCTTGGAAGCATCTCGCTGGAAAGAGCAGAACCCGGACTTCAGCTGCAACATCACTGGCTACACCAACGAAATCCATCTTTACATGCAGGCGGCTGACTTCGTGGTAACGCGCGGTGGAACGACCACTTGCGCAGAGGCATTGCACTTTGAATGTCCCATCGTATTTAACGGATTCGGAGGTGTGATGCCGCAAGAGAAGCTCACCGTGAAGTATTTTATGCAGGACGATGCGGCGGTGAAAATCAGTAAAGCTGAAGATTTCGAATCGCTTTTGGCGGACTGGTTTCGCTCGAACGGCAAGTTTACGGAATTGAGGCGGAGATTTTCCAAGATGCGATTCTATGATGATCCGAGAGATACGATTCGCCTGCTGGTGGAGCTCGCTCGAGATGCGGCGAAGGGCCAGGAACGGCCCTCTTTAAAGGTTGTCGGAGATTAGGTTGCGCCTAGATTCGCCGCTTTGCCATTGGTGCCATGCGAATCTTTTACGTCACGACTAGCTTCCCTGTCTACTCCGAGACTTTCCTGCAGCGGGAAGTTCGGGCTATGATCAAAGCGGGCGTCGAGATGGAGATCCTCTCCCTTCACCGAGGCGAACCGGATTTCGAAGGTCATCCAGTTCAACGTTTTTCCAAGTGGCAGCTGTTGAAGCTGTTTTACCTTTTACCTCTCGCTTGTTGGAGAAAGGGAAGCGTCATGATGGAGTTTGTCCGGGAGATGAATGCACATCGCCCGGCATCGGCGCTCAACTTGTTCGAGAACTTGCTGGGTTTCGGAGCGGCGATCGTATTGGAAAAGCGTATACGCGATTTCGAACCCGATATCGTACACTGCGTTTGGGCCAGCGCTCCCGCAGCCTTTGGTATGATGGCCGAAGGGTTGGTGGGAACCCGCTTTTCAACAGGTGCGCATGCCTACGACATCTTTGAGCATGGAGGGGATTGGCTTATCGACATGAAGTGCGAGCGTGCCTGTCTCGTGCATGTTTCTACGGAGGTTGCGAAGCAGAGGGTGCAGTCGCTGTGCGACGCGAGGAAAGTGCAGCTCATTCGCAGAGGCCTGAACGAGTTGCCAGCGATTAGAGATCCTAGGGACAGTTGTGAGCGATTGAGAATCGTATGCGTGGCACGCCTAGTGGAAAAGAAAGGGTTTCCGTTTCAATTGGAAATCTATCGTCGCTTGAAAGCGACGGGCTTGGACTTTGAGGCGAAGATCATCGGAGATGGTCCGATGGAGGAGGAGATCCGATCCCGAATAGCTGAGTTCGGACTTGAGGAAGAGGTCCGATTGGAAGGATGGCTTTCGGAAGGTGAGGTGTTGCAGCGATTAGCTTGGGCGGACTTGCTTTTTCACACAGGTGTTGTAGCTGCCAGCGGCGATCGAGATGGCCTTCCAAACGTCGTGCCCGAGGCCATGGCGAGCGGAGCGGTGGTGATCGGGTCTCCAGTTTCCGGAGTGGTCGAGGCGATCGAGGACGGCGAAACTGGTTTTCTTTGCGCTCCTTGGGAACCGGAAGCGTGGGTGAAGCGTTGCGAGCAGTTGCAGACCGACGCTGCGTTGAGGATTAGGTTGTCGCAGTCCGCCCGAGCTTGGGTGGAGCGTGAATTCGTGGCCGATAGAAATACTGGGTACCTTCTTGAGTGCTTGGAAGTTGCCCGTGGGGGATGATTCGCAGTGCGTTTCGTAATTTATTGGGGAAGTAGCTCATTTTCGCCTAGGTCTGCTTAATCGAACGCCTTGAGGCCGAATGGCTGGGTATCGTGCGCAAACCAACCCTTCTCTTAGCCGTTTTCCTTATTTGCCTCGCGACGCTTTCTCTTGCCGATGACCTGAGCCCACTAAGCGATGAGTTTGAGAATGCAGCGAGTCTGAGCAACTGGAGCCGCGTCTTCCGAACGGAAGGTTGGGGTGCCGACCAAATGCAGTCGATCGACGTGAGCGAGTCGCGGAGCGGTTACTTGACGATGATACCGAAGACGAGCTCCTGGTATCGTGATTGGCGGGGTATCTTAATGTATAAACAGGTTTCTGGAGACTTCGTGGCGACCATCGATGTCGAGCCGCGGAATCGGGCGCTCGATGGCGCTCCCGGCTCTTCTTATTCGCTGGCGGGCATCATGGCACGGACTCCGCGCAGCTCGATCTCGCAGCCATCAGATTGGACGGCTAGTGGCGAGAACTACATCTTCCTCTCTTTGGGTACGGGCAATAATCCGGGGCATTACCAGTTCGAGGTTAAGTCCACGGTGAATAGCTCTTCCAGCTTAGAAATCGACGACGGTGCCCCACGGGCGATCATACAAGTGGTTCGCTTGGGGGAAGTCTTTCTAGTGCTGCGAAAGCTTGAGGATGGCGATTGGGAGGTGCACCGCCGGTATCGACGTAGTGACATGCCAAATACGCTGCAAGTTGGCGTAACCGTTTACACGGATTGGGGCCCGGTCGAACTGATGGATCCATTCGAACACAACCAAACCTCGATCGATGGGTACAACCCCGACCTTAATGCAGCTATCGATTATTTCCGATTTAAACGTCCCCGTGTACCTTCTGCATTGGCTGACCTAGACTTTACCGATCCGCTAGGGGTACCGGATAGCCAAATTATAGGACTTTTTGGTGACCGAGCTAATCGCGACCCCTCTGCTCTCGCAGTGGTCGACGTGGAAATTACAGGTAAGGACTACACTCCGGGATTGGGATTAGCAGTCGAATTCGAATCTGTCCCAGGCGTCTTCTACCGCATTGAGAAAAGTGAGGACCTAAAAGCGTGGACGTTTGTCGAAGATGCGGAAGCGGTCGCAGGTCGATTAAGCTTTCTTGTCCCTGATGAAGACGAATCTTCAGCTCTCTTTCTCAGAGTAGCTGAAGACTGATGGAAATATTTAGGGTAGGGGCTTGAGACTTTCTAAGGCTAGCTCATGTTGAAGGTACGCGGATCGACCTTTTGTTAATACCTATGTCTGGACGACTATTATTTGACGTAACTAAAGCGAGCAAGCAATCCCACTACTCAGGTGTCTTGCGTGTCTCTCATTGCCTGAAGACAGAGCTCAAAAATGCTTTGGGTGAGGACTTGGTCGAGGTCGTCTGGAGCGAACGGAAACAGACCTTCAAGGCTCCCTACTTAGGACGTGGTTTTTCGGTCGAGGCTGACGATGTTTTGCTGACCGCGGAATTGTTCAACGATTTCGAAAGGCCCGGGATCGAAGCGTTTCTGCGCTCCTCGACCTGCCGGGCGTATGCGATTTTCCATGACGCGATCCCATTGCGCCATCCCGAGTTTACCTGGCCGCATAGCGTTCAGCGTCATCCGAGTTACATGAAAATGCTCAGCCTCTTCGACGGAGTATTCGGAGTCTCTCAGCACAGCTCAATCGTTCTCGAGGAATATTGGGAGTGGCTCGGTTACGAGTATTCCCCATCGGTTAAGTCTATCCAGCTGGGCGCGGACGGACTTTTTAAAGAACCGTTGAAACCGGAAGGAAGTGGCGGGGATGGGTTCGACGTGCTGATGTTGGGAATCATCGAGAAGCGCAAAGGGCAAGACTTCGCTCTCGATGCTTGCAGCCGTCTTTGGGACGACGGATTGGAGTTCAACTTACACATTGTAGGCCGCGCAAATCCGTATTTCGGCAAGGACATCGAGCGTCGAATCAAGCGGATGATAAAGGCCGGACGCCCGATCACTCTCCACGGGCATTTGGAGGACGAAATGCTGAAGAGCCTGATTCCCGCAATGGATTTGCTGCTATTCGCATCCCGTTCGGAAGGCTGTGGACTGCCGGTGTTGGAGTCCTTGTGGAGTGGTCTCCCAGTGCTGAGCGCAAAGTTAATGCCAGTGCGGGAAACGTCTCGCTTCGGAGGTGTTGCATTCTTCAATCGCGAAGATTCTGAGGATTTGGCGGTGCAATTGCGGCGCTTGGTCGAAAACCGAAATTTGGTCGAGGACCTGAAAAACGGTATCCAGTCTTCCATGCTGCCGACCTGGGAGATGACGGCTAAGGAAGTCCTTGATACGATCAAACCTAGGATTCCTATAGCGGTGTGAGACGTCTCTCGAACGCGAAATCCCTCCGCCAATCGGTTAGCGGAGGTATCGATCAGTCGTTTTCTCTGACTTACTAGATTTTCTTGTTGATCGAAATAAAGGCGAAGCGGCCTTCCGAGGAGTAGAGAAATCCAGAATAACCAGTTGAGTTGTTGCCCCAAGACGATACGTAGGGAGGTGCCTCGTCCAACAGGTTGCGAATGCCAACCGTGATCTTGGTATCACCCAGCCAGGTTTCTTGGCCTTCCCAGAAGTTGTGGCTAGCGGTGATGTCCCATAGGATCGTGGCTTCGACTTGGTTGAAACCCGCCGGGTCGTTAGGATTGCCGGGATCCCAGTCGAAACTGAAGTCGCGGTAGCCGTCCGTGTAGTTGCCAACGAGGTTGACGGAGGTGCCAGCCTTGCTCCAAGTAGCTGCGAAAACGCCCTTCCACTGAAGGAAGGCGTCGTCTCCTGCTCCGGGCGAAGGGTCACCGGTGGTGTTGTCGAAGAGGACGTCTTCGGTCCAGCCGACGTATTCAAAAAATGGAGCGCTAGGGAACTGTTGAATTTCGTATGAATCCAAGTAGGAAGCATTGACTGAGAAGTCCCAGCGTCCGAAGTCCGTATCCACAAAATAGCTCGCTCCGATGTCGAAGCCAGTTGCGTCTTCGTTGCCGAGGTTGCGGAATATTCCGTCGACGAGCACGATCTGGTCGCTGGCATCAAGTTGGACACCCTCTCCCGCAAGCAGAGTTTCGTTTGCGAAGAAGCGATTGACGACGTCCTGATGGTCGACAGTCACGTTTCCATTTCGTTCGATGCTCCAGTAGTCGAGGTTAAAACTGGCGGCGCTGTTGTCCGTGGCGAGAAAGCTGGGTGTCCAAATCAACCCCAAGGATTGGTTCGTAGACTCTTCGGCTTTGAGGGTGGGGTTGCTGGCTATGGAAGCGTCCTGCTCCGGTTCGTTGACGCTGGTGAGTGGATTGGTCACGGGCGTTAGCGTGTAGGTAAGACCTTGGGCGTAGAGCTCATACATAGACGGTTGGCGATAGCCTTCGCCCCAAGAAGCCCGAATGGCGAAGCTGTCGTCGAACGGGAGGTATCTCAAAGATGCCTTTGGCACGAAGATGCTGTCTTCTTGAGTGACGAAGTCTTCGTAGCGTCCAGCCAGATTCGCAGTGAAGGAGTAGGCCCAAGAGGCATCATTCTCTGGTAGGACGATAGGCATGTTCATTTCGAAGTAGAGGGATCCGATTTCTCTTTCCGCGTCGGTGATGTTGGATGTCGACGAACCGATGACGTCGCCGGTGGAAGCTGCAGCGTCGGGCGACTGGCTGAGAGTTTCCCAACGGTACTCGTATCCTAGAGCGAAACCTACAGGGTTGTCGTTGATACGAAAAAGGTCGTTTTTGCTGATTACAACCTGAGTACCGTAGAGGGATGATTCGTTGGTGTCTTTCAGATCGACCTTGGCGTAGGGGGCGATCAAGGCGTTGTTTTCGATCTCATTTTGGTAGTAGCCGAACGGATTGTAAGGTATCGTAGTTCCGATGTATTCGTCACTGGTTTCGTCAAAGATGGGATCGGCGGCATTGCTGAGTCGATTGAACCTGGAGATAGATACCAAGGTGTTTCGGGTTGTATTTTTGATGCTGCTGTAGCTAAGCGATGCATCTAGGTTCCACCCTCCGAGAAACGAGTCGGTGCGTAGTCCGAGCGTCGCGTTGAGGGCGTCGTTCGTGTCCCGGTATATGCGATTACCAAACTCTGCCAGGCGCGCTCTTGTTCCGCCTGAGAAGTCTTGGTTGAAGGGATTGAAGGGGTTGAAGGCGCCAACTGCGGCTGAGCGACTTCCGGCGGCGACCTCATCAGGGGTCAGGATAGGGGCGTCGGTGCTGGCGGGAATGACCAGCGAGATGCCGCCGGGATTACCGAAGTTTCCGGTAGCGGAAGGGGCGAGCTCATTTACGGAGTAGGTGTTTTGATAGAAAAGGTCCCCGTAGAGAAAGAGACTTTCCGTTCCACGCATTTTCTTGTCCCATGAGAGGAACCCACCTTTGCGCTCGTATTCTGGATACGAGCCGGCGGTTTCGTTGAAGTTGTATGACGAGCTGCGACCGTCTGAATATTGATAGTCGGTCGCGGGAAGCGTGCCGTCGTTGCTATCTCGATTATCGAAGGTCGAGGTGAAGAAGAGGTCTTCTCGATCCTCGACAGCTACCCCGTCGTCCAGGCCTGGGATCGCGTCGCCCGGTCCGAGTCCGAGCGCTTGGAGAGCCGCCTCACGTGTGATTTGGAAATTGAGTGGGCTGGCATTGGAACTGAGGAAAGGGGGAACTTCCGAGTATTCGCGATCCCGGTTAAAAATGGCGTTTCGCTTGTAGTAGTTGGCTCCTACTGTGACGCTTCCGTCTTCGTCTGACATTCCACTAACGAGGTTGACCGTGAGGTCTCCTGCGTCAGCTGATGTGGTGTTGCCGTACTTAACAGTCAGCTCGGTGCCTCGGAAATCGCGTTTGGTCACGATGTTCACTACTCCGGCTACGGCGTCTGCGCCGTAGAGAGCCGACGCTCCGTCCTTGAGGACTTCGATGCGGTCGATCGCTGCGAGTGGAAAGGAGTTTAGGTCAACGAACGCGGTAGTTCCGTCCGTGCCGACCGGGAACGGGGCGACCCTTCGCCCGTTAATCAGGACCAGCGTCGCTTCTGGGCCGAGCCCGCGTAGCGAAACAGAGGAGGCGGATGGCGTAAACCCGGTGGCGTTGTTGGAGATTGGGACAGAACCTCCATTATTGACGGAGAGCGACTGTAAGGCTTCGGAGGTCGTCGAGAAACCTCTTGCGTCAAAGTCTGCGGCCATCACGACCGAAACGGGTGTGATATTCGAGCGGTCCGCCATTTCAGTCACTGACAGGTGGGAGCCGACGACTTTAAATGGTTCCAGCTCGAAGGGCTCTTCGGTTTCCTCCTGTGCTGCGGCGTTGGTGGCGAGCAGCCCTGAGGCAATAAATAGGACTGTGACTTTGGCCCGAAGGGTACGTCTTTGTAATGTAGCCAATTGCTTCATGTTAGTATCGGTTGGTAGTTGAGCTTAATAGGGTTGGTTTGCTCAATTCTGAGCTCCCTCCGGATAAGCAAAACTTACACTAGATTTAAACATGAGCTGGCCTCCTAGGTGTATTAGCTCAAATACGGGCGCAACTATTACGGTGGCTGATAGAGTCTGTAAGTTATGGTTTAGAGCTTTTTACACGCGTAGCGCAGTGCGGACTCTATTTGTTCAAAATCTTGCTCTGAGTGTCGAGCGGAGACAGCGGTACGGACAAGGTCCTTACCTGGAGGAACACCGGGAGCGGTCGAGATAACGGTAAAGATACCTTTTTCGCGAAGGTGCTTCCAAAAATAGTAGGCTCTTTCCCTGTCACCGAGGACTATGGGGACTGCTGGGGTTTCGCTATCCCAAATGTCGAGCTCGAGCTCTTTGAGGAGCGCCTTATATCGTTTGGTATTGGTCCACAGTTGCTCGTTCCACTCTGGCTCATCTTGCATGACCTTGAGAGCAGCTCGAGCGCAAGCAGCTTGCGCAGGACTAATGGCAGCGCTGAAAATGGATTGCTTACAGTGCGTGCGTAGAAACTCGATGGAGGTGGCGGCACCTGCGACAAAACCGCCGGTACTCGCAAGGGACTTGGAGAGACTGCCTGCGATGATGTCGACCTCGTCGGTCAGGCCGAAATAGTTGGCGGTGCCGCGACCTTGTTTTCCCAATACGCCAATGCCGTGTGCATCGTCGAGGGAGACGAAGCATTGGTATTCCTTGGCGACTTCCATCATTTCGGGGAGGGCGGCGATGTGCCCCTCCATGGAGTAGATACCTTCGATCGAGAGAAGCTTGGGCGCTTGAGGATCGAGTTGTTCAAGGATGGCGCGTAAGCGAGCGGGGTTGTTGTGGCTGAAGCGCTCGACATCCGCCATGGAAAGGCGGATACCGTCCCAAATGCTAGAGTGGAGGTTCTTATCGGCTAGGATAATATCTCCGCGCTGAGCAAAGCCGGTGATGGAAGCCATGCAAGCGAGGTATCCGGCGGCGAAAACGTGGCAGGACTCCTTTCCGAGAAAGGCGGCGATCTCTTCCTCTAGCTCTCGGTGGAAGCGGCGCCCTCCGTTTGCGGATCGGGCGCCCATGGTGCCGCTGCCCCATTTTTCGAGGGCGGCCTTGCCAGCTTCGATGACCTTGGGGTGAAGGGAGAGGCCGAGGTATTCGTTGCTGGCCAGCATGACCAAGTCTTGGCCCTCGATGGTGATGTGGGTGCCGCTTTGTTCCTCGGCTATTTCGTAGTAGAGATCGTACTTTTGACGAAGCGTGGTGAGCTTGTCGTCCTCGCACCGTTGAGCGATGGGAGTGAGGGCCTTGGAATTGAAGAATTTGCGAATCATCGAGCGGTGGAAGTGTCAGGGAGCTGTAAGGCTGAGCGGTGGAGCTTGCGCACTTGCTTGGCTTATTGAAGGCAAAAGCGATTCAGCTTCGTCCTGTCGCGAGGAGGACTAGCGCCTTGGCAGCGAGCCGTGGATTCATCCTCCACCAGTAGCGGGCGTAACGGCGGTAGTACTCTTTTGGCCACTCTTGCTGGCCGTATTTCGATGACTGCTTAGCCCATTTCTTGCGGAAGATCTGAGTGTTGTAGTCGTTATACTTATTTCGACCGGGGGAGACGCTTATGTGGTGGCGGACGATGCTTTCGAGGGCGACGTAGAGATGGTAGCCCTCGCCCTTCAGTTTCATACAAAGGTCCACATCTTCACATCCGTTGCGGTAAGTCTCGTCGAAGCCGCCAACTCCAAGGAATATCTCTTTTTCGATGGCCATACAAGCGGCGGTCACAGCGTTTCGCTGGATGAGCGTGCCGCTGGGCGGATTGCGACGGTTTTTGTGGGCGTGAGTGGGGAGACCGTCTAAGTCAAAGAAGATGCCCGCGTGATCGACGAGCCCGGTAGCGAAATTTCGCTGAACGTTCCCAACGGCTCCTGCTTTGGGGGCGTTCTTCAATGCGTCGAGCATGGGAGGGAGCCAGCTACCTGAAAACTCAAGGTCATTGTTTATGAATAGGAGAATTGGGTGCCGAGCAGCGGCGACGGCGATGTTGTTGGACGCTGCGAAGCCGCGATTTTCCGCATTTTCGATTACGGTGATTTCCGGTCGCTGGGCGAGCGTTTGGAGGAAATCAGGCGTGCCGTCGCTGGATGCGTCGTCAACGAGGACGAGTTGGTGGTTGGCTAGGTCGACAGTAGCGGCAAGGCTGCTCAACATGGCTCGCGTGTGAGGCAAGCAGTTGTGTAATGAAGAAATGAAGGTTACCGAAGGGACCGGCATCGTTTTGGGCCTCGAACTTAGGAGAGCATCTTTTGCTGTTGAGGCTTGTCGCGAGCGATAGCCCTACATGGCAGGGAGACGTAGGCGGCTGGTTTAGTTGAGGCGATTCTCGAGGTAGCTAGCCAGGCCGATTAGGAACTGGGTGTCGCCCGGTAGCGTAGAGCAGATGCGGATGGCTTCTCGGGTGCGTGCATGGGCCAACTCGCGCGACTTCCCTAGACCGTGGAGTTTAACATAGGTCGTCTTGTCGAGCTCAGCGTCTGAGCCGATGCTCTTGCCCATCGTTTCCTCGTCGCTGGTGGCGTCTAGGATGTCATCAATGATTTGGAAGGCGATTCCGACTTCGCGACCGTAAGCCCGCAAAGCGGCTATCTCCTCCGTGCTTCCGTTGCCGATGATGCCGCCCATGACGAGACAGCATTCGATGAGAGCAGACGTTTTATTGAGGTGGATGAAGTTGAGAGTATCCTCCGACAGTGGAGCTCCTTCGCCGAGAATGTCCTCCATTTGGCCGCCGATGAGGCGTTCACTGCCGGCAGTTTCGCTGAGTTCTGAGACCAGTTTGGAGCAAACTTCTGGAGCCTCTGCGTAGTGCCGGGTAAGCAGCTGGAAGGCGTAGGTGAGGAGGGCGTCGCCCGCGAGAACCGCGGTGGCTTCGTCGAACTCCTTATGGCTGGTGGGCTTGCCGCGTCTCAGATCGGCGTTGTCTATGGAGGGCAGGTCGTCGTGGATGAGCGAGTAGGTGTGAAGGCTTTCAACCGCGATTGCGGCGGGCATAGCGTTGAGCTCGCCCTGGAAAAGGCTGTTGGCTGCGAGCACGAGAACGGGACGTAGGCGCTTCCCTCCTGCGCGCATGCTGTAGCGCATGGCATCGTGGATTCGGTTAGGGCGTGTTCCCGCTGCCGGTAGGTATTGCTCTACAGCCAATTCAACTTCAGCTTGGTAGCTGCGTAATTTCTCTTTGAACTCCATCTTAAATGTGCGTATTACAGGCAGTTAAAGAACCAAAGCATCCGGAATGCCCACAATCGAGCAAGTATCTAAACGAGTCTTTTCAGACAATAATTGGCTTAAGAAGTGCGCCCTTGGCGGAGTCTTAAGCCTAATCCCGATTGTGAACATCATCGCGCTCGGTTACCTCTATCAGATCTTCCTGCAGGGTCGCAGCGAGAAGGGGATCTCCTTGCCGGAGTGGGATGACCTCAAGGGGCTCTTCCTTGACGGGCTGCGTTTTCTAGTGGTGGGAATCATTTTCGCTGGTTTGCCGATTGGTTTAGTTACCCTCTTGGCGGAAATAGCTTTCGACGGTATGGTGGCTAGCATCCCACTGATCCCGGTGCTCTTCATGGCAGGGCCACTCATGAGCTCGGCGCTTTACCTGTATTCGGTCAAGCAGGACATATCCGATTGCTTCAATACCGAAGCCTTGGGCATCATGCTGAAAAAGGCCGCAGTTAGCTATACGGTGCCGACCCTGGCCTATTTGGGGCTTTGCATGCTGGGGCTCGTGCTGCTCCCGTTTCCCTTTTTCTTCGGGGGAGTCTTCTATTTTTATTTGATGGGCTGCGCTTTCAAGGATCTCGAAAAGCGAGCTCGCGCCTAGAGTCATCTTCAGACCTTTCGTATGAAAACACTTAAGCCCAAGGAACCAAAGCTTTCCTCTCTTATCTTAACCTCGGCATCGGGAATTGTGCTAGGTGTGTTGTTAGGCGTCTCCATCTTGCTATCCAAGCCGGTGTCGATTGTTTCGGCTGTGCCGGACCAGGAGTTATTGTCTAAGCCTGGCAACTACAACACTTACTACCGTTCCGGTAGAGTCGATAGCGGGGAGTCGCCTAATCTGCGAAGCGGTGTGGGTCGAATCCAGCGCCGCACGGCCGGACCGGTTTCTTTCTCTGAGGGAGAGGTGAATCATTTTTTCAAGTCGCTTAACGTTGGAGAACCTGTAAACACTTCCGAGGACTCCTCCGCTAAGATTGGGCCTTTCAATGTCCGTATAGAAGGGGATCAGATCTACACATCTCTCAAGATCGTGCTAGACCCGAATGGAAATCCCTTCGAAATGATGGTGATGGCGAATGTAGGTTTCGAGAATTCAGATGAAGGCCCTCAATTAGTAGTGAACTCAGTTCGGATAAATTCTTTGCCTATTCCTGGCTTGGCAGGGATTGTTTCATCCATGATAGAGACTTCGATAGCAGAAACGGCATGGCCTGAAGAGGTGCTGGAAATGTGGCAAAATATTCGGGCGATCGAAGTGGAGTCCGGAAAACTGATCACTGAGGTCGGTTTGCGTCGCGCTTAAACTCTGAATACGCGGCGAATCTCGAAAACTATCAATAGGTTCGCTTTCACCTAATGGCGGCACTCGTTAAACGTATCGGCCTGGTTTCAGCGTTCACCATGATCTCTCGGGTGGTGGGTCTGCTGCGGGACATGACCACAAGCTATATGCTTGGCGCTTCGGTCTGGAATTCGGCGTTTATCACCGCCTTTACCTTGCCGAATCTATTCCGCAGGTTGTTAGGCGAAGGAGCGCTGACAGCGGCACTGATGCCGAACCTGAGCGAGGAACTGGAGGCGCGAGGGCGGGCTGCGGTTCACGATTTGGTAAACAAAACGCTGAGTTGGCTGATTGTCGTCTGTTTCGTAATTACCGTATTGGTGATTGGCTGCTTGGAATTTCTGCAGACGGTGGGCGTATCGGAGAAATGGATGCTGGCAGCGAGCCTTGGGCAAATCCTCTTTCCGTACGTACTCTTGATTTGTGTGGCAGCAATCTTGTCGGCAGCCTTGAACTTGTTCTCCAGATTTGGAATACCCGCCCTTACAGCGGTTTGGCTCAATACGAGCATGGTGGTTTCCCTCGGAATAGCAGGTTGGTATCTAGGTGGGGACATAGAGACGAAGACCTATTGGCTCTGCGGTGGGACGATGTTGGGTGGAGCACTGCAAATGGTGGTGCCGGGACTGGCCCTCTTGAAGGAAGGTTGGAAGCCTTGCTTCGATCTGGGAGTTTCGCCTCGCGTCAGGGAAGTGGCAATTCTGACGATTCCTGGTGTTTTTGGAGCGGCGGTGTTTCAGATTAATATCATGGTCAGTCGCGGATTGGCATTTTCGGTTAGCGACTCTGCGGCGGCCTTACTTTACTACGCGAACCGCCTTGTTGAACTTCCGGTGGGCGTTTTCGCAATCGCTATATCGACCGTTGTTTTCCCAAGCCTAACGGCTGCCGTAGCGAGTAAGCGGATGGGTGATTTTTCCAAGACTTACCGGCGCGGGATTTTGCTTTGCTTACTAATGTCGGTGCCATCCGCAGTTGGATTATGCGCCCTCGCACCTGAGATCATTCGGTTACTCTTCGAGCGGGGACTCTTTACTGGGCAGGAAACAAGCGCGACAATTCCGCTGGTTTGGGTTTTCGCCATAGGCATGCCATTCTATTCTTTCGTGTCGGTGGAAACGAGGGCTTTTTACTCGCTCAAGGATACCAAGACACCGGTCAAGGCCGCAGTGGTTGCGTTTGTAATCAATGTGATACTTAGCATCGTCTTGATGAGATATTACGGAGCGGTGGGCCTTGCCATCGCAACAAACGCAGCAGCTGTGGTTCAAACAGGAATGCTTCATTTTTCACTTTGTCGTAAGAATTTGGATACTAGCTTAAAAGAACTCGGCGGTGACGTTCTTCGAATCGCAGCGGCTTCAGTTTTGATGGGGCTCGTTGTGGTGGGCGTTTTGGGTTGGCTGTCGGCGCGTTGTGGCGAGGGTATTTTATGTTCAGCTTTACTTGTAATGGGTCCAATTACGGCTGGAATCGGCGTTTACTTTGGGGCACTGCATCTCCTAGGCGCGAAGTTAAAGCGTCTGCTGAACTAGACGATTGCGATTCTCCCTGTGTCTGCTCTATTGCTGCGGGATTATGGCACGGATCTCAAAGACACGTCAGCAAGCGACTGATCAACTCCTCGATACTCTGGGTTCGCGGAAAGTGAAACTCGAAGGCAACGCAAAGTACATGGCTTCTTTCGATAGCCTAAAGCTTGCGTTTGCATACGATGCATTGGTGCTGGCTCAATCAGAGAAGGACGTGGGCACTACGCTCAAGCTCGCTAATGAGTTTGGCGTGCCGGTCACGACCCGTGGTGCGGGCACATCTCTGACGGGGTCTGCTGCTCCAGCTAAAGGAGGTTGGGTGCTGGATGTTTCGAAGATGAACCGCATCAAGATTGAGAAAACGAAATCGATGGCGATAGTCGGCCCGGGTGCGGTGGTAGGTCAGATCCAGGCCGCGGCGGAAGAGCTCGGGCTGTTTTACCCACCGGACCCATCCTCGCTTAAGTACAGCACGATTGGCGGCAACATCGCTTGCAACGCCGGTGGCATGCGTTGCGCGAAATATGGCGTGACACGGGATTTTGTTCTGGCTTTGGAGGGATTTCTGCCAACGGGCGAAAAAGTGTCATGGGGCGGCGAATACAAGAAGTTTGCCACTGGCTATAACATTCGCGATCTATGGATCGGTAGCGAGGGTACGCTTGGGGTCGTTACAAAGGCGGTGCTACGATTGTTGCCGAAACCTGAAAAGAAGTGGACGATCCTGGTGGCCTTCGACTCTGATATTTTAGCCCTTGAAGCGGTGCAGAAGCTCTTGGGCGAGGGACAAAATCCGTCGATACTCGAGTTCTTGGACAGCAACTCCGTGTTTTGCGCGGAAGAGATCGCAGGTGTAAAACTCTTCAAAGGTCTCTCTCTGAAACCGCTTCTGCTCGTTGAGTTCGATGGAAATGCCTCCCAGCTGCGGACTGACAAAAAGAGAGCCATCGAGTGGGCAAACGAGAATGGATTGGCTTATCGCGAGGCAAAGACGGAAAAGGAAACCGAGGTGCTGTGGTCAGCTCGGCGAGCTTGCTCGCCGGCGATGTTTTCCATGGGCGATTCCAAGATCAACGAGGACATTGTAGTTCCGCTCGAGAGCCAGGCCAAGTTTGCCCGCTTCTTGAAGCAGATGCAAAAAAAGTGGAAGATTAATGCCCCGACTTTTGGGCACGCGGCGGACGGCAACTTCCACGTTAATATCATGTACACCCGCAGCGATAAAGAAGAGTGCGAGCGTGCGAAGGGAGCCGTGTCAGACTTGATGAGCAAGGTCTGTGAATTGGGGGGAACGATTTCTGGTGAGCATGGGATTGGCCTAGCGAAGACGCCGTTCATGACAGTAGCTCGGAACGAAGCCGAAATGGGTGCGATGAAAGCGATCAAGAATGCTTTGGATCCCAAGGGTATCTTGAATCCTGGAAAGATTTTTCAACCTTATGAAGTTTGGGATAAGACGCTCGAAAAAGTTAAGCTACCATGGGATAAGAAGCCGATCGCTAAGAGAGATTCTTAGTCGATGAACCAAGTCTCACCGAAATGCATTTTATTAGGCGGCTGTATTTTGGCATTTGGAGCTGCGTTTGTGAACGTGGGCTTTCTGCTTCGTACGGGTGCGTCTGCGAGCCATTTAACGGGCGATATTTCTCGGTTAGCAACTGAGGTTGTGATTAATGATCCCGTTTACAGACAGAACTTTTACATGGTCTGTGCGGCGACGGTTGGATTCGTGCTCGGAGCTCTCGTCTCTGGTATGTTGCTTCATCATCCGCAATTGGAGCTAGATAAACCGTATGGACGGATCGTATCGGGAATTGGGATACTTCTAGTGGGTTCGTACTTGCTAGAGCCGGTAAGCGTGACGAGCTCTATTGGCGTGGCGGGCTTTGCTTGTGGTCTTCAGAATGCGTTGGCGACGAAGTACAGAGGTTTGGTTCTTCGCACTACGCACCTAACGGGGCTTTTGACCGATTTTGGAGTGATGACTGGAATGTGGCTGAAAGGACATCGACTGGATGGTTGGCGAATATCGGTGCCGTTCTTCCTTTGCCTATCTTTTTTTGTTGGTTCGCTGCTCGGAGCGTTTGCGGTGCTGAAATACGATCTTCCGTGGTTAGCGATTGCTGGCTGCTCCTATTTCGCAGGTGGAGTAGTGTGGAGCTTGTTGAAACGAAGGCTTTGGAGAATCGAATAGAAAACGGTCGTTCTCACGAACGACCGCTTTAACTTTGAAACTGCTATAATTCGTAGCGCTTTAAGCGCCCGATTTGACTTGGGCGTAAGCCCAGTCGAGCCACGGTAGCAATGCTTCGATGTCGGCGGTGTCGACGGTAGCTCCACCCCAGATCCGGAATCCGGTAGGTGCGTCTCGGTAGGCGCCAAAGTCGAAGCCGACACCTTCTGCGTCGCAGAGGGAGACGATCTTCTTGGCAGCGGCAGTTTGCTCGTCTGCAGGGAGCGATGTGAACCATGCATCCGTGATCTTGAGACAGATGGACGTGTTGGAGCGGATAGCCTTGTCTTCCGCGAGGAATCCAGCCCAGTCGCTTGATTCGACCCACTTCTCGATTGCGGCGAGGTTGGCGTCGGAGCGTTTGATGAGTTCTGGGAGCCCACCTATTTTTTCAGCCCACTTGAGACCGTCGACTGCGTCTTCCACGCAAAGCATGGATACGGTGTTGATGGTGGCTCCGGTGAAGATGTCCGCGATGAGCTTGCCGCCCTTGGTGAGACGGAAGATCTTTGGCAGGGGCCACGAAGGTGTGTAGGATTCGAGGCGTTCGATAGCGCGAGGGCTGAGGATGAGCATGCCGTGAGCCGCCTCGCCGCCCATGACCTTTTGCCAGGAATAAGTAACCACGTCGAGTTTCTCCCATGGTAGTTCCATGGCAAATACGGCAGAAGTCGCATCGCATATGGTAAGGCCTTCGCGGGCCGCTGGGATCCAGTCGCCATTTGGCACTTTGGCCCCGGAGGTTGTGCCATTCCATGTGAAGACGACGTCATTGGAAAAATCGACCTTCGATAGGTCAGGGATTCCCCCGTAGGCGGCCTCGTGCTTGTTTACGTTTTCGAGCTTAAGCTGCTTGATGACATCGGTGACCCAACCCGAACCGAAGGATTCCCAAGCCATCATGTCGACGCCGCGAGCGCCGAGTAGAGACCAGAGAGCCATTTCAACAGCTCCGGTGTCGGATGCTGGAACGATACCGCAGACGTAGCCCTCGGGAAGACCGAGGATCTTCTTGGAGAGGTCGATGACTTCTTCGATGCGGGCCTTTGCGTTTTTGGCGCGGTGGGATCTGCCGACTAGAGCGTTTTCGAGGGCGGAGAGGCTCCAGCCCGGACGCTTCGAGCAAGGGCCCGATGAGAAGTATGGACGATTCGGTTTGTTTGCGGGTTTCATTCGCGTGTTAGGTTAAAGGAGCGGCTTGTGTAGGCGCGGCGGACCGAGCTGTCAATGGCAGGCGGAGGAGGTGGCTTTTTTTCGTAAGTCCACGAAGGTCGCCCCCACGGCGACAACCGGAAGCTAGAAATTACGGAACCGGAGTGGACGCTCTTAGTCGGTGCGGAGGGGCGTGTAAGCCATCCGCTTGCTTGGTTCGTCTGATCGAATCTGAGCGACGGAAACTCACGCTATCTGCAACACCTAAAACTAATTAACGAAAGATTGTACAATGTTGACCAAATCGAGAAGGAAAACGCCCATGAGGGTTAGTCGTTTAACAAAAATTGCAGGCCTTACTGCTGCAACACTCGCATTGCTTGCGGGCTCTGCCGTGGCTCAAGGCGTTGAGGAAAACGAGACAGAACGGTCCGTAGCTGAATCGGAAACGGAATTGTCGAAAGTTAGTCGCCAACTCGTAAAAATCGATCAACGGATCAATGCAGTTGAGAAACAGGCCATGTTGGATTCGGAGCCGATGGAGGCTGAAGCGACGTACGTGGAGGAACTGAAGAAGGCTGCGATCGAGAAGCATCCAGAGGTCCGCGAAAAGCTGGAACGCCAAGAGGAATTGATTTCCGAGTTAAAAGGGGATCCAGAACTCAATATGCCTCCAGAGAATCGTAGCGAAGAGTTTGCTGAAAAGCTTGATGAATTTAAAGGGCTGAGGGACGAGATTAACCCAGTCGTCCAAAGTGTGAGCTCTGATCCTGAAGTGAGGGAGAGCTACCAAGCTTTTCAAGAAACGGTGGTAAAGAAGATGAAGGAGTTAGAACCGCAAACCGAAGAGTTGCTCGCTCAAAGAGCAGAGTTAGCAGATCGATTCCAAGAGTTATCGGGAGGAGCTCGCTAGCAGGCTAGGCCTCGTTCAAGGTTTACTAGCGGCACGACGACGCTCAGCCGCGTGCCGCTACTTCGCGATTGCCACGGTATACGAGCCGGCTTGTCGGATGCTGGCGGGAGACACGGTTCCGTCTGCGTGGAGCTTGTTCATTGAGTAACCAAGCGACACGAGATAGGCTTCGATACGATCGAAGTTGTCCGCTTCAGGTCCGGAAGAGAAGCGGCTGAGGGTTTCGAAATAAATTGTGGGCTTGAATCTCTGGAGGGCGTTCTCAGCGCCTTTGAACACCTGTAATTCCATGCCCTCGACATCGACCTTCATGAAGTCGATCTTCCCGATGGCGTTTTGTTCGCAGTATGAATCGAGGGTGATGACCTTGGACTCGATGTCTCCTTGTTCGCCGAGCATCCCGTTGCCCGGATTGCCTGGGTCCTCGCTCCAGTAGAGTGTACCCGGTTGGTCTGAAATGCCGACATTGTTGAGGGTGACGCACTTTTCGAGTACCGGATTGAGAGCTAAGTTGGCGGATAGGCGTCCGAAGTTGGTTGGGTTGGGTTCAAAGGTGTGAACGCGTCCCGTATCGCCCACTTTGTCAGAGAGGGCGATGGTGATGGCTCCGACATTGCCTCCCACGTCGAAGCAAACGGAGCCCTCTGTGACGCGTTTGCTGGCAAGGGCCACGAGCTTTTCCTCGAACTTACCGGTCCACATGATGCGCTCGACCTTGTACTTAGTGTCGATGTTGACGGAGTACTTACCCAGGTAGCCGTCGAATACGAATTGCATTCCCTCCGGAGCAGCTTTGCGGGCGTTTGGGTGCTTTTCGAGGTAGGCAAGGCGCTTGGCCTCGGGCATCAGATTGAGGAAAACTCTTTTAAGGGCGCGGGTGACTTGTGGCATGGTCCGTGGGAGGATGGAATTGCCGCTAGACGATGCGTCCGAGCTGCGAGAAGTCGAGGCGCGAGTAGCTGATCTTACCAGCGATGAGCGTTTCTCGGTCGGTGGGCGTGGCGGATTCATTTTCGCCGAGTTCACAATAAGCGAAGCCGTAGGCGTTTCCCTTTTGGGCGAAGAAGCTGCCTGCCTCGGTGCGAGCGGGATTGGAGCGGATGATCTCTGTTGTTTCGTCGATGACAGCAGACGGGAAGTTGATTTTATGCACGACACCGTAGGCAGGTTCCTTTGCGGCAAGGGTTTGTTCGGCGAAGTCCGTCAGTATTTTGGCTGCCAAGTTTGCCTTGTCGCCGAGGGATTCGCCGAGCGCTTGGGGATTGTCCTTGAGGCGATCGTAGTCGCCGCGGTCGAGACCGAGTGAGGCTGCGAAGGATGGGATTCCGTGCAAGGCACCTTCGAGGGCAGCTCCGACGGTGCCGGATGAAAGGAGGTAGGCAAGGCCGGCGTTGTGGCCGACGTTGATACCGGACACGACGCAGCGCGGACGCTCAGGCAGGAGATGCCCGAGGGCTAGGTTGACGCAGTCGGCGGGGGAGCCGGAGATGGAATAGGCTTCGCAAGGAAGGTCTTTACGTTCGATGACGTCGATGTCCTTGAAGCGGCTCATGCATTTGGCGACCCAGCTTTGCTCGTAGCGCGGGGCGGCGACGACGACCTCGCCGAGTCGTTGGAAACTGGATACGAGGGCCAGGAGAAGTGGAGAGTCGATTCCGTCGTCGTTTACGATGAGGATTTTTGACATTTTTAAAGAAGTTAGATTTTGAGTATTTAGGCTGCAGGTTTGATCGCGCGCGAGCTCACTCCTACAAAAAAAGCGCCCAAGGCTTGGAGCCTTGGGCGCTGTAATTGTTTGAAGACTACGCCTCAGTCTTTTCTTCGCTTGGCTCTTCGGACGCTTCCGGAGCCTTTGGCTCTTCAGCTGTGTCTTCCGCGGCGGGAGCGTTTTCGGCTTCCTTGGCGGCACGGCGGGCTTCGAGTTCTTCGAGAGCAGCCTTGCGAGAGAGGCGAACGCGTCCCCGCTCGTCGACTCCGAGGCACTTGACGACCATTTCGTCGCCTGGCTTGCATACATCTTCGGTCTTGCGAACGCGGAAGTCGGCGAGCTCGGAGATGTGCACGAGACCTTCTTGGCCGGGAAGCACCTCCACGAAGCAACCGAATTCCTTGGTCGCCTTGACGATGCCGCGGTAGATCTTGCCTTCTTCGATTTCGCCGCAAACGAGGTCGATTTCGTTGAGGGCGCGCTTCATGGCTTCCTCGCTGGTGGCGTAAACGTTAACGCGACCAGAGTTGTCGTCGTTGATGTCAACCTGAGCACCGGTAATTTCCACGATACGACGGATGTTCTTACCGCCAGGACCGATAAGGGCACCGATCTTTTCTGGGTTGATTTGAACCGTAGTGATACGTGGAGCGGTGGCAGCGACTTCTTCGCGTGGCGCTTCCAGTGCGGTTGCCATGTTGGCGAGAATTTCCATACGAGCTTCGCGGGACTGAGCGACGGATGCCTTTACGATGTCAAAAGGAAGGCCGTTGATCTTTAGGTCCAGTTGGAAACCAGTGATGCCGTTCTTGGTACCAGCGATCTTGAAGTCCATGTCGCCGAAGTGGTCTTCTTCGCCGAGGATGTCGGTAAGGATGTGGTGCTTGCCTGGCTTACCGTTTTCGTCGAGCTCGGAAACGAGACCAACGGAAATACCGGCGACTGGGTCGCTGATGGGTACACCTGCGTCCATGAGAGAGAGGCAGCCGCCACAGATGGATGCCATGGAGGTGGAACCGTTGGAGGCCATGATCTCGGAGCTAATGCGTATCGAGTATGGGAATACGTCTTCGGATGGTACCACTGGAAGAAGCGAACGCTCAGCGAGGGCACCGTGTCCGATCTCGCGGCGACCAGGGCTGCCGAAGCGGCCTGTTTCACCAACGGAGAAAGGAGGGAAGTTGTAGTGCAGCATAAAGGACTTAGTGGTCGGGCCGCCGGTGATGGCGTCGAGGGACTGAGCCTGGTTTGCTGGGCCGAGAGTGGTGAGGACGAGGCCTTGGGTTTCGCCTCGGGAGAAGAGAGCCGAACCGTGTACGCGAGGCACTACACCGACCTTTGACTTGAGTTCGCGCAGCTCGTTGGGCTTGCGGCCGCCGGAGCGAACTCCGTTGTCGAGGATGGACTTGCGGTAGGTGTGCTCGAGAAGCTCCTCCATGGCCATGTTGAGTTGGGCAGGATTGTAGGCGTCGCCGTACTTTTCCTTGAGGGCGCCTTCGGCGAGAACCTTGAGCTCGTCGATCTTGGCGTTGCGCTCTTGCTTGTCGCCAGCGGCGCAAGCTTCGCCGATGCGGTCGCCAACGAGTGAGTTGACGATTTGGCGTACGTCGTCTTCGAGAACACAGAGCGGGAAGGTCTTCTTTTCCTTGCCAGCTTCTTCGCGGAGCTGAGTGATGCCAGCGATGATGGGCTGGATGGCCTCGTGAGCGAACTGGAGGGCTTCGAGGAAGCGTTCTTCTGCGATTTGGTCGGCAGAGCCTTCAATCATGAGCATTTCGTCCTTGGTCCCGACGTAGATGAGGTCGAGATCGGAAGCGTACTGCTCTTCGATAGTTGGGTTAGCGACGAAGTGACCGTCGATTTGGCCAATACGAACGGCGCCGATTGGGCCGTTCCAAGGGATGTCGGAAATAGCAAGCGCTGCGGAGGCTCCGTTGACCATGAGAATGTCCGCGTCGTTGACTTGGTCAGCCGAGAGAACGAACCCGATGATTTGTACTTCGTTGAGGAAGCCTTTCGGGAAGAGCGGACGGCAAGGACGGTCGCAGAGGCGAGATGTCAGGATTTCCTTTTCGGAAGGGCGGCCTTCGCGTTTGAAGTAGCCGCCTGGGATGCGGCCTGCTGCGGTGTACTTTTCGCGGTAGTCGACGGTGAGCGGGAACCAATCTTGGCCTTCGCGTACGGTCTTTGCTACGGTCGCTGAAACGAAGAGGCTGGTTTCGCCGGTGGAGACAGTCACGGCACCGGAAGCGAGGTTCGCTACGTCGCCGGTGGAGAATGTGATGTCTAGGTCGTCTACGGTGATGCTATGTTTTTGTATCATTTATTTCTTTTGCGTCTTTGTATGTGACGACTCGGCGAACGGGATCTGCCTAAAACTGAAGAGATTTCGGGATGTGGCGTCCTAGCTGGTAAGCGAGGCGCAACATGCGGAAATTTCCTCAAACGGATCGGGTTCTGCCGGGTCGTCGCGGGTGTTTTACTGGTTGGTTTGCAGACCGCTAAACGCAGCCCGCACGAAAAATTAGAAAGCGAAAAAGCCCGCGAAGGTAAATTCGCAGGCTTGAAAGGGGATCATCATCGCTGAGTTTGCAATGTCTGACCAGTAGTTTGAGTCCTCGATAGAAACCGCAACTATTTGCGGAGGTTGAGGCGTTGGAGAAGTTCGTTGTACTTCTCGAGGTCGTTCTTCTTTAAATAGTTGAGAAGCTTACGGCGGCGAGCTGCCATTGCAAGGAGACCACGGCGTGTGTGGAAGTCCTTACGGTTTGAGCGAAGGTGCTCGGTCAGGTGGTTGATACGAGCCGAGAGTAGGGCGATCTGAACGTCTGCAGAACCTGTGTCTGAGTCGTGTGTTTTGAAGTCGCCGATGATCTGGGACTTATCGATTGATTTGCTGTTAGCCATTTGTTTTTCGTTGAGTTTCGAATGAGCACGGAAGGACGGACTAGCAGTTTGGCTGGTCCCTAACCAAGTTTTCGCTGGATTAGACGCTGGACTTCTCGGTTGAGAAGCTTCCGTGGAGAAGAGCGGTGTAGCCGCTAGACTCTTGCGTGAAAGCGGTCTAAAAGAGGGGAATTCCCACTTGGCGCAATAACAAAATGCGCTTCAAGCCTAATGGGCGACCAGTTCCTTTTCCAGCGCGTGCAACTTGGACTCGAAATCGCGGAAGGTGAAAGGCTTTTCTAGGTAGCGGGAGCCTTGACACGAGGGCTTTTGTACTTCCCTTGGACCGATCGGGTTTCCGGACATGACAATGAATTTCTCGCAGATACCTCTGGCCTTGGCCTGTTTGATGACGGTTTCGCCATTCGCTTTTGGCATTAGCAGATCTGTAACGACCAAATCGAAGAAACCCTTTGTTTTATCGCGGAGGATTTCGAGAGCAATAGCCCCGTTCTCAGCTTCGACAACTTCATAGCCCAGCTTCTTCAAGTAGTGCGCTACAAGCTCCCTTATCAGTGAATCATCTTCGGCGAGAAGGGCTTTTTGACTTTTCGTTTTAGAGGAAGTTTTTAGCGTCACTTGTAAAAGGGTTTTTCGTTTAGTGGATGGCTAGAAGCAGTGCATCCGCATCGCGTACCGCATGAGCTCTTGCGGACTGTCTAGACGGAGCTTCGCCTTAATCCTAGATCTATGTGACTCTATCGTCTTTACGCTAATTTGCAGCGCCCGTGCTATTTCTTTATTGTTTTTTGACAGGCCAATTTGCTCGACGATCAGCAGTTCTCGATCGGATAGGTTGTGAAATGAGGCAGAGGTCTCTTGTGTCGAGATATTTGCAAGTCGATTAATCATCAGCGATTTAACGTTCTCGCTGACATAGAGATCCCCTGCGGTCACAATTTCGATCGCGCGCTTCAAATCGGAGAGTGGGGCGGACTTCATTATAAATCCATTTGCCCCAGCTTTGAGGCAACGATCTGCGTAGATGCACTCGTCGTAGCTGCTGAGCACAAGGATACTAGCTTGGCTGTACTTTTGTCTCAGCTCTCGCACTGCCGCTATTCCCTTCGGCTGAGTAGAGGTGATCTCTATGATCGCGAGATCAATTGAAAGAGGCAGGTCTCTGTCGTCTGTGCTTCTGGCGGAATGGACGAGAAGGTGGCTTGGACTCGATTCGAAAAACGTTTGCAGCCCCGTGTGGCAGACGGGGTGTTCGTCGATGTAGAGGATTTCTTTGGGAGGATGGACTGAGATCATATCGCGCTTGTTGAGGTGCGATAGAGTAGCATTTTACGGATTATTTATACAATCGGGCAGTCGCTGCGGTTTCGATGGGAAAAGGGCGTGAGTATGTGATGGTAGAATGGAGTGACTGCTTGATTTGCCCTGAGGATCCCCCTGAGGGATTATTGCTAAGGCAGCGCGTCGAGTAACTGCGGCTAGTCTGTCTTTGAAGTGACAAAAAAGGACGACCCCGCTTGGGTCGTCCTGAACTTTGGAGTGGGCGCGCGTGTGAGAGTTAGGCTTCCTGTTGGTCAACCCATTGCACGGAGAATTGTACCAGCTCGGTCGCGTTACGGAGGTTGAGCTTTTCCTTAACATGGGCTCGATGGGACTCGATCGTTTTAACCGAGAGGTGGAGGCTTTCTGCTATTTCTCGAGTTGAGAGGCCGCGGCCGATGAGTTGCACAACTTCAAGTTCGCGGTCGGTCAATCGGTCGACTGGAGACGCGCTCGAATTGCTAGGTCCATTAACAATCTGGTGGAGTACCTGGTCGGCGACGCGCGGGCTGACGTATATTTCTCCTTTGAGGATCTTGCGAATAGCTTCGATGATCTTCTCGGAAGACTCTTTCTTCATCACGTATGCCTTGGCTCCGGCACGCAAGGCACGCTGGGCATAAATCGACTCGTCGTGCATGGAAAACACGAGGATTGGCAGCTTTTCGTGGATGGCCTTCAGGTTTTTAATAAGCTCGAGACCGTTATTCCCCTGTAGTGATATGTCGACTATGACGACGTCGGGATTGCTTTTCTCGATACCTCTCATCGCAGAAGAGGAATCTTCGGCTTCTCCACAAACTTCGAAGTCTTCCTGGCCGCCGATGATTTGGGTGAGTCCCTGTCGGACTAAGGGGTGGTCGTCTACGATGAATACTCTTATCGACATGATTTAGGTTCTCGTTTGGAGGAAGGAAAAGGATCGGTCTGAACGTTTGACAGCGGTTTCGTTCTATCTGTTTTTCAGCTGAGTTTTAAGTGTTTTACAACTTATCGGCTCAGTCGACCTTTTGTTAAATGCCGTCCCTACGTGAGTACACTTAATAAGCAATCGTAGTCGAAAGGGTAACGCGTGTCGTATCGTAGTCACTAATAGCTTCGTTTGAATCGGACATGCGATGGTCGAAGTTCAGGTTGGCGAACCAATTGGTCCGGATCGTGTAGCGAGTATCGAAAGTAAAGGTGACGATGTCGTCCTCTCGTCCATCCTGATCATAAATGAATTCATTGCTACGCAGTCCCAGCGCGGTAGCGAACTGGAGCTTCTGGTTAGGTGTGTAGTCTGCCCCGAAGTCGATTTCTGAGCTTTCTACAGTCCGGTCGTCGTCCGTTACATTGAGGTTGCGCCGGTATGTCAGCGTCACGTTCGTTTTTGTGCTGGCAGGATAGGCCAACCTACCGTCGAGAGTGAGACGCTCCCGGCTGCCACTGTTCGCGCCTGAATTGAAACGATCGCCGGCGCTTGAGGATGTGAAGCCAAACGATAAGTCCGCTTCGAGTTTTGGGAAGAGTCTTTCAGGGAGAACCTGTCCCGTAATGCCAAAGTTCAAGCCGCTTTCACTCGCGTCGACGTTTTGATTGATTGCTCCGCGATCGGTTTCTCGGTCTCGGATTTGGTACTCTGCGTACAAGCCAATACGGCCGCGAATTAGCTCTCTCGCATGCAAGCCGGCAGCGAAGACAGTTGTGGTGTTCGCATTGGTAAAGGCGGAATCGACACCTGTGCTAGAGCGGTCGCTGTACATAGCGCGAGTGCGGAAGCTAAGTCGATTTTTGATGATGTAGTCTGCGTACGCGTTCAGATGGAGATGCTCTGAATTCAGGTTGTTATTCGTGAAGTAGTTTTGTCTGATTCCGTCAAAGAAGGTTACGCCCCAGGTTCCCGACAGTTTAGGGCTAGCTCCGAAGGGTATTTCTCCGTTAAGATTGAAGTCTATTGAATCTGAATCGAGGGCGTCGGTTTCATCATACCTCCGCATCGGAAAACTCAAATTAGCATTCAGATTCATACGGTTTGATTCCCGGAAATACTGTATCGCAGGAGTAAAGGTGAAGTATGTGTCACCACCAGCATTTGCGTTTGGGCTAACGCGGTTGCTATCCGTTGCAGAGGCGGTTCCGAGGAAGGTAAGATCGCCGCCGGCGAAACGCGGGCCTGCTTCTGTGACGATAGCTGTGGTAAGGCAGGCTCCTGAAAACAAAAGCAGTGAGATGGATTTAGGTAACTTCATATCGGGATTCATTTTATGTAAGTAAATGTGGTGTATGGCATTGGAATGCAAGTCTGGGCTCGGTTATTAACTTCTGTCGCCTCTCTCTCACAAAGCAGTAAGCAGGCCATTTGAAAGGATGCCGATCAGAGCTCCGAAAACGCCGCCCCACACAACCAGCCAGCCGAGGTGCTCGCGGATTAAGTCGGAAAGGAGCTGCTTGACTTGGGGAGCTGTGAGCTCGTCCAGTTTTCCTCGAACAAGCCCTTCGATCATTGGCTGGATTTTCTCGAAAGAACCGTGTGAATGGCTGATATCCAGAGTCTCGACGATTTGCTCTAGGCGCCTCCGAAATTCTTCCTTGAACGGGGCTCGTAGGGGCTCGAGAGCCTTGATGCCTCCAAACATGGAAAGCATGCCGCCAAACTTGGATTCCGAGACAACTCTCAGGAAACCTTCGAAGAGTTCGTCCATGTCGATATTCTTCTCTATTGTTTGCACATCTAGACCTAGATGGAGGGCGGTATCAGCGAATTTCATGAAGTTCTCCTCGGTGAAGAAGCTTTCCATGACTAGTTTGTGGATAGCGGCTTTAAATTCCTCGAATCGGGCGGCGATGACTCCCGAGCCGTAGAGCCCAGGTACTTTTTCGAATAACATGTGTACCGCGATCCAATTGGTAATGGCTCCAGCGAGAGCAAAAACGCCAGCGTTGAGAACGTACGGTTTCACTGATGAATCGGGCAGGGCAATGCCGACGGCGAGCAGTAGGATACATGCTAGGTTGGTCGTTAAACTTTTGTTCATTGGATAAATCAAAAATGGATCGTTAAACCTTTTTCGGGTGGACTAGCGGGTATTGGTTTCCATCTCCAATTCCTTCAGCGGTAGCCATTTCAAGACGCGTTGGATATTTTCATCCCAGTAGCCCCACTCGTGGGAGCCAGGGCCCTCTTGGTAGTCGACGGGCAGGCCGATCTTGCGTGTATGCTGCAAGAAGCTCTGGTTGGCCGGGTAAAGAAAGTCATCCGTGCCACAGCATTGGAAGAGGTTGGGATTGGGGGTCTTCAAACTTACGAGCTGTGTCGCGAGGTGCAGGAGGTCGTCTTCACTGCCTTTGATTTCGCTGTCCGGACCGAAAATTGAGGGCCATTCCGGAAGGCTTTCCTCTCGCTGTTCAGCGAGTCCAGCAAGGTCTAGGGCGCCGGACAGGCTGGCCGCTGCCGCGTAGTTGTGGGGGGCGGATAGCGCGAGCTTGAAGGCCCCGTAGCCGCCCATGGAAAGTCCTGCGACAAAGGTTTGCTCGCGCTCCTCGGAAATCGAGAAATAGTTGCGGCAAAGCTCTGGAAGTTCCTGAGCAACGTAGTCGTAGTAGCGGTGACCGGCGTAAGTGTTGCGATAAAAGCTACGATGCACGGCGGGCATGACCACCACTACGTCATACTTTTCGACATAACGCTCGATATTGGAGCGGCGTGTCCAGGCGCTGTGGTCGTCGGAGAGACCGTGCAGCAGGTACAGAACAGGGCTTTTGTGACCTGCTCCTTTTTGCTTTTTGATTCGCTGGCTGAAGGCCACCTTGATAGAGGAGGCGAGCTTCAGTGTTTCTGAAAAAAAATCGAAATGGATCAACGCCATGCCGTGAACCTAGGAGAGCTTTTGCAGATATCAATGGCGTTATCTTCCTGTTTGTCATCCTTACTTGGCAATGTAGTATCAGTTTTTCACTGAGGGTGTGTTACCGGATTTCGGGTGGATACACTACGTAAGGTGCGGGGAGAGTTCCTGTAGAAATGCGGTCCCACTCTATTTCATTTGCGAGCGGCTTCGGTTACTATCGAGTTCCGTTGGCGTGCCGGCATGCGATCTGGCATCCATCAATCCAAGCGACTCTAATGCAAACGACAAACTCAGCATCAATTCTCTCGCAACGCGGTCTTCCGCAACCGCGGAACTGGAAAAGTGCATTTATTGATCGTATCGATAAGTTCCCTACGCGTGCGAGTGCCTGCCGCGCTCTCTACTTTTACCTACAACACCGCCACTCGACGACGGAAGGTGCTACCGAGCTCGTCGAGGCAGATCCGCTCCTTACCGTCGAAATAGTGCGGAGTTCTAAATCGGCAATTTACGGTGTGAGGGGGGCGAATTCGGTAAAGGATGCGGTCCAAGCTATCGGGCTCGAGAGATTGGGGCGCATTGCTCTCAGGCTTTGGTTGCGAAATCTGATTCCCCAGCACCTGACAGCTTACAATATCGATGGGGGCAACTTCATCCGGCGCTCGTTTGCTTGTGGAGCCGCCATGAGGTTCATCTACCAGGGAGATGCTGAATTGTCCGAGATCGCTTACGCGATAGGGCTTTTGCATTCGATTGGAAGGGTGATCGTCAATGAAGCGGTCAGGCTCAGCGGTGAAGATGACCTCCTGTTTTTAGATCGGACATCCCGTCGGCTTGCCGAGGCTGAGCTAAGCGAGTTTGGAATTACCCACGCGGAAGTGGGTGGACTTGCGTTAAAGGCCTGGGGATTCTCCAAGCATATTTATGGCCCGATCTCCGCTCAATTCGCCCGGGAGACAGCAACGGACCATTTCGATTGGACGCAAAGCCTAGCCATCGCCCGTTTCACCTCGGATCGTATCATGGAAGCTCTCAAGGGCGTTACGGATCCGCTTCGAAGGGAAGGGCGTGCGGTTTACCGGCGTAAAACCTTGTCTGAGATATTTGAATACACCTTGGCGATGGTCGAGGATGAAGCGGGCTCCGATCTAGCGAACTAAGGGTCGGCTAGGCTCGTCTGGCGTCGGGTAGAACGGTGCGAGAACCGTACCCTGTTGGCAGGCTACTGTGCGTAAGCTTCAATCGGCAGGCAGGAGCAGACCAGGTTTCGATCGCCGTAGACGTTGTCCACTCGGCTAACCGGTGGCCAGTACTTGTATTCGCGAGTCCATGACGCAGGGAATGCCGCTTCCTCGCGGCTGTAAGGCGAGGACCACTCTGTAGCGGTAACCGATTGGCTGGTATGTGGAGCGTTTTTAAGAGGATTGTTGTCTTGCGGCCACTCGCCTGCGGCGACGCGAAGCATCTCCCCCTTGATGGCGATGAGGGCGTCGCAGAGACGATCGAGTTCGCCTTGGGATTCACTCTCTGTGGGTTCGATCATCATGGTCCCAGGAACGGGGAAGGACATCGTTGGAGCGTGGTACCCATAGTCCATGAGTCGCTTTGCAACGTCTTCAACCTCGATTCCAGATAGCTCTTTCCAGTCGCGGAAATCGATGATGAACTCGTGAGCGACCAGTCCGTTCTTACCGCGGTAAACGATCTCGAAATCCGACTCTAGGCGTTTGGCCATGTAGTTCGCATTGAGAATCGCGATCTTGGTAGACTGGGTAATGCCGGTGGCTCCCATCATGCGAATGTATGCCCACGATATTGGCAGAATGCTGGCGCTTCCGTAGGGGGCAGCCGAGATGGCTCCGATGCGTTGATCGCCCTCTATGGAGTCGCTGAGTCGGTGGCCAGGCAGGAACGGAGCAAGATGCGGCGCCACGCAAATCGGACCGATACCCGGACCTCCGCCTCCATGAGGGATGCAGAATGTTTTGTGCAGGTTTAGGTGGCAGACGTCCGCCCCTATTTCGCCGGGACTCGTCAACCCGCATTGGGCGTTCATGTTGGCGCCGTCCATGTAGACCTGCCCGCCGTGCTCGTGTATTGTCTTGCAGATGTCGCGTATCGATGCCTCGAATACACCATGAGTCGATGGATAGGTGACCATCAGGGCCGCAAGATGCTCGGAGTGCTCCTCGGCTTTGGTCTTGAGGTTGTCTACGTCTATATTGCCCTGTTCGTCACAGGCGACGGTCACCACCTTTAGCCCAGCCATCGCGGCGGATGCAGGATTCGTTCCGTGGGCGGAAAGTGGAATCAAGCAAATATCACGTCCACTATCATCGCGGCTCTCGTGGTAAGCGCGGATTGCCAGGAGACCCGCGTATTCGCCTTGGGAGCCCGCGTTAGGCTGCAGGGAAGTGGCATGGAAACCGGTGATTTCTGACAACCAATCCTCAAGTTGCTCGATAAGCTCCAAATAGCCGGTCGTTTGATCTGCCGGGGCGAAGGGGTGCATATTGGAAAACTCGGGCCAGGTAATGGGAAGCATTTCCGCAGCGGCGTTGAGCTTCATGGTGCATGAACCGAGCGGAATCATCGAGGTAGTGAGCGAGAGGTCCCTGTTTTCCAATCGCTTAAGGTAGCGCAGCATCTCAGTCTCGGTGTGGTAGGAGTTGAAAACTGGATGGGTGAGATAGTCGAGTTCGCGAGAGAGTCCGCTGGCGTTTGCTGGCTCTAGGTCGGCCGCTTTTTCGATGAGTGCCTCGGGGCTTGTTGACACTTCGAAAACCGCTAGCAAAGCGACAAGATCCTCCGGCGATGTTGTTTCGTCGAGGGAGAAGGCAACCGCATTTGGCGAGAGGGAGCGGAGGTTGATACCCGCTTCGTAAGCTCTGGCGATTGTGTTAGCTGTTTCGCTCTCGGTTAGCTCAACTACGACTGTGTCAAAGCGTTTTCCTTCGGAAATGTTGTATCCAGAATCTTGTAAGGTTGTGACGCTGAGGTTTGTCAGGAGCTCGATTCGACGGGCGATTTGCTGCAAGCCTGTCGGACCATGATAGACCGCGTAGGCGGCAGCTATATTGGCTAGCAGGGCTTGAGCGGTACAGATGTTACTGGTGGCTTTGTCGCGGCGGATGTGCTGCTCGCGAGTTTGCAGGGCGAGGCGCAGGGCTGGATTGCCGGAACGGTCCTTTGATACTCCGATGAGTCGTCCAGGGATCTTACGTTTGTATGCGTCTCGGGTGGAGAAAAAGGCGGCGTGCGGGCCACCAAACCCCATGGGAACGCCGAAGCGTTGGGCGCTGCCAATGGCGACGTCTGCGCCGAGGCTAGCGGGCGACTTTAGGATGGTGAGGGCAAGCAGGTCGGTTGCGACGATGGTAAGGACCTTGTTCTCCTTGGCTTGAGCAGCGATGGCGGAGAAGTCTTTGGCGATTCCGTCGGCATCTGGATACTGTAGCAGGACTGCGAATACGCCGTCCAAATCGAGGTCTTGCTCGAGATCTACGATTTCCGTGTCGATCCCGAGAGGCTCGGCTCGGGCGCTTACGACTTCAATGGTTTGGGGAAAGCAGGTTTTGGATATAAGAATCTTCTGCTTCTTGCCGGCGCGGCCGACTTGCGAGTAGGCCAGCCCCATGGCCTCGGCGGCGGCGGTGCCTTCGTCGAGCAAGGAAGCATTTGCTATTTCGAGGCCAGTTAGGTCCGAGACCATGGTTTGGAAGTTTAGGAGACCCTCCATACGACCTTGGGAAATTTCGGCTTGGTAGGGCGTGTATTGCGTGTACCAGCCGGGATTCTCCAAAATGTTTCGCTGGATGACCGGAGGGGTGATCGTGGGGTAGTAGCCGAGTCCGATGTAGCTCTTGTTGACCGTGTTTTTGGAGGCTATGGCTTTGAGCTCAGCCAGCATGTCGTGTTCACCGATCGGTTCCGGAAGCCCCTTGAGGCTGTCGATGCGGATTGATGCCGGAACGGCTTGGTCGACGAGGGCGTCAACTGAGTCGTAGCCCACGGTGCGGGCAAGCGCATCCGCGGCGGGGCCGCACGTGCCGAGGTGGCGGGGAGCAAACTGGTCGAGCTTGGCTAGCGGGTTGCTGGGGGCTTCTTCAGAAGCGCTTCGTGATGGTGTGGCCGCGGTGCTGTTTGGCATGGGCGGGAGAGTAGAAATCGAGCTGCGCAAATCAATGCGGCAATTCGGTTAATTTTCTGTGGGAGCTTCGCGCTACGATTTTGGGTTGTGTTTCGCGAGCAAGCTCGCTGCTACCTCTCTCATGACGAAGAAGGAGCGTGCTGCCTATGTGGATCTGGAATTGGAACGGCGATATCCGAACCCACCGATTCCTTTGGACCATGTCGACGCCTACACATTGTTGGTGGCCGTTTTACTTTCGGCGCAGTGTACGGACGAGCGTGTCAACAAGGTGACGCCGGCTCTTTGGAAACTGGCCGACAATCCTGAGGATATGCGTCTGGTGCTGGTGGATACGATTCGCGATGTGATCCGTCCTTGCGGGTTATCGCCGCGCAAGTCGCAAGCGATTCGTGACCTATCGCAGATCCTAGTGGACAAGCATGGTGGCGAGGTTCCGCGGAGTTTCTTGGAACTGGAGGCCTTACCGGGAGTAGGCCATAAGACAGCGTCGGTGGTGATGTCCCAGGCCTTCGGACATCCGTCTTTTCCGGTGGATACCCATATCCATCGTTTGGGGCAGCGATGGGGACTGACAAGCGGAAAGAACGTGGTCCAGACGGAGATGGACATGAAGCGACTTTTTCCGGAAGCGCGCTGGAATCACCTTCACCTTCAGATCATTTATTACGGCCGTGAATTTTGTACGGCCCGAGGCTGCGACGGAACGATTTGCCCGATCTGCAGAACGCTCTATCCGGATCGCAAGCGAGCGAAGCTGACGCGAAAGGCTTAGGGCACAAAAAAAAGCCCCAACCGTGGTAGGTTGGGGCTGGGAAAGTTATTCGTCGATTCAGTGGTTAATCGCTATCAGTTGCGCCAGCACCTCCCGTTGGGGTGCCAGCTTCTCTGATCTCAGTGTCGGTCTGTGGAATTGCTGCTTCGATTGTGTCGACGGCGGCACCGTCAGGACTGATAAGGTTGTTGGTTAACGTTGTGTACCAACTGACGTTTCCCCCCATGAACGCTACGTGGCCTCCGTCTGCGCCGTAAGGGTCGCCATCTACCCATTGACCGCTAGCTCCCGACTGCCGCGTGAATGCGACTGGTGTATTTGAAGATGCAGAGGTCCTCAGCCCTGTGACGTAAGAAAATGAGAAATCATCTGGTTCGTAATTAACCGTAACATTTCCACCAGAGAAGGTATATAAGCCGCCTTTTGAAGGAACCGTCTCATTGGCGCTGACCCACGCCTTGGGATCCTCTAATTCTCCACCAAAAGCGAGTACTGCAGCCACGTCAGCGAGATCGTTTGCGTTCGCATCGGGATTCGGGTACAAATTGTCACCGTCTACCGCCAGCTGCTCTGTGGTCCCCACCAGTCGCTCTCCGTATTGAGCGGCGAATAGCTGCGAGGCTTGGACGATGTTTCTCAGGTCGTTCGAGTCGCTGGTTTTCTTGGCGAGGGTACGGAATTGTCCGACGGTCGGAAAGATGATGGCTCCAAGGATGGCGAGGATCGCGATCACGGTCAGGAGCTCGATGAGCGTGAAACCTCTTTTGGCGCTAGCTGGTTTGTGCATGTTAAAGCGTGGTTGGTGGGTCGTAATTCTTGGTTGTTTTGGGGATCTATTGATCTCTAACAGATAGGTCACCGGATTACTTCTTCAAGTTACAATAGCGCATAATCGATATCAGCGGATTTGCTACTAGGTCGCACTCGTGGTGAACATTAGGCTCGCGTAATGGATTCCCTGATGGGGTGGGGTTTTTCTCGTGCAGCTCGAAATGGGGACCGGTTTTGTCTTCGCTGTCAAAATTTAATTGCCAGCGAGGAAGGGGCTTACAGATATACGCGGCCTATGAAGATATTTTTGGACGGAGAGTTTGTTGAGAAGGAGGAGGCGAAAATTTCGGTATTTGACCATGGCTTGCTCTATGGCGACGGGATTTTTGAGGGGATCCGCATCTACAAAAGCTGCGTCTATCGCTTGGACGAGCACCTGGAGCGGCTCGAGTACTCCGCCAAAGCGATCCTGCTGAACATGCCTTGGACGCGTCAGGAATTGTCTGATCTCGTGTGCGAGTCTTGTCGAATCAATGGACTGAGCGACGGATACATTCGGCTCATCGTCACCCGGGGTGTGGGCAGCCTAGGGCTGTCTCCGAATTCCTGTCCGAAGCCCTCGTTGATTATCATTGCGGACAAGATCGCTTTGTATCCGGAAGAGTGTTACACGGAGGGCTTGAAGATCGTGACGGTACCGACGCGTCGGACCAATGCGGCAGCTTTGAATCCGGGGGTGAAATCCCTCAATTATCTGAACAATATCATGGCCAAGGTCGAAGCTGCCCAAGCGGGGGCGCTGGAGGGCATCATGCTCAATGACCAAGGCAACGTGGCCGAGTGTACGGGCGACAACCTCTTTATCGTGCACAAGGGCGTCATTTTTACGCCGCATGCTTCCAATGGAGCGCTGCGCGGCATCACGCGCCAGGCGGTTATAGACCTAGCGAGCTCCGAAGGGCTTCAGGTAAAGGAAGTGAACTTGACCCGCTACGAGATTTGGAACGCGGACGAATGTTTCCTGACAGGCACGGCGGCAGAGCTGATTCCCGTCGTCGGGTTGGATTCTAGAGCGATCGGCGACGGCTCTCCCGGTCCAATTACCCAGAAACTGCATGCGGCCTTTCACAAGGAAGTCAGCACTCATGGGACGATGATCTAACGGGGGCTCAGTCCTTGAGGCTACTTCGGAGAAAAGCCTACCCATCTTAATTGCAAAACGGACCTGCAGTAATCTGCGGTAGCTTCTCGTAAAAATTGAGGAAATCGTTAGGCTTGCTTTGAGACCGAGCGATTCGTCATGCATTAATGTTGGACAGTATGCAAAGCATGCAGCAAACATGGCATGGCGTTTGCACTGTACGACCCGTGCTCGAGCGGGTGGAGCAATCTGCCTAGTTTAACCAAACCCAACCACATAATTTACTAAATGGCGAAGCCACTGAAATGCGATGTCTGCAGCGAGCCTGCCACGGTGCACTTGACGCAGATTATCAACAATCAGATCCACAAGATCGACTTGTGCGAGAACTGCGCGGAGCAGAAGGGCATCACGGATCCGAGCGGCTATTCGCTCGCCGACCTTCTCGTGAAGCCCGAGTCGCAGACCGCTCCGGAGGTCGCTGCTCTCTCGTGTCCAGAGTGTGGGTGTACACAGCGGGAGTTCAAGAAGACGGGCCGTCTCGGCTGTGCGACCTGCTACGATACCTTCGCTAACCTGGTATCCCCTGCTTTGCTTAACATGCACAAGGGAGACTCCCATCGGGGAAAGGTGCCCCAGCGAGCGTTGGAGCGAGCTACTTACGTCGACAGACTGGGAACGCTGGAGGATGGGCTCAAGGAAGCGATATCCAGCGAGCGTTATGAAGACGCAGCTCGCATGCGGGACGAGATAGTAGAATTGAAAAAGGCGATGGAAGCCGCCGCCCTCGAGGAATCAAAGTAGATGTTAATCAAAAGCATATTTGGCGGAAAGTCCGAGATGACCGAAGCAGGCTCTAAGAAGTGCCCGGTTGTCTTGATGACTCGTATCCGCTTGGCCCGAAACATCGCTGACACGCCTTTTCCGGGGTGGGCCAAAGAGACCCGTCGCAAGGAAGTCCTTGAGACATGTTTACCCTCTGTCGCATCGCTCAGCCAGATGAAGCGCGGCATCAGCGCGGAAATTTCTTCCCTGTCGGACCTTGAACGTCAGATCTTGGTGGAGCGTCACCTAATCAGCCGTGAGCTTTCCAGCAACGCAGAATCAGCAGGTGTGGTCATCAGTAAGGATCAGTCGATCTCCGTGATGATCAATGAGGAGGACCACCTTCGCATTCAGGTCATTAAGTCTGGATATCGGTTCAAGAGCACCTGGAACGTTATCGATGCCATCGATACAGCTCTGGAGGAGCAGCTCGACTTCGCCTTCTCTTCCAAGCTCGGTTACCTGACCGCTTGCCCTACGAATGTGGGGACCGGAATGCGGGCCTCGACTATGATGCACCTGCCGGCATTGGTGATTTCCAGCCAGATGGAGAAGGTCGTGCGAGCGGTCAACCAGCTTGGCATCGCGGTTCGCGGATTGTTCGGCGAAGGTTCGGACGCGAGCGGCAGCATTTTCCAGATTTCCAACCAGACGACCCTTGGAGAATCGGAAGAGGAGATCGTGAAGCGGCTTTCCTCGGTCTTGCGCACTATCATCGATCAGGAGATGAACGCTCGGGAAAAGATCTTGGAGAAGGACCCGAACAAGCTTTTCGACAAGATCGGGCGTGCCTACGGCATTTTGCAGAACAGCCATTTGTTGACTTCCTCGGAGTGTATGAATCTCGCTTCGCTGGTGCGATTTGGCGTCGATTTGGAGATGTTTCCGGAGAAGACGCGGAACATAGTGGACCGTATGTTCATCGAATGTCAGCCTGGACACGTACAATACCATGCCGGCGATGAAATCGAGTCGAACGCTCGTGACGAGTTCCGAGCGGAGTACATGCGCAAGCAGTTCGAAAACGTAGCCCGTCCCCTTTTTAACATTCACGAAACGTCCGCTGAGGACGATACCCCCAAACCAGATCCCGAACAGGAGGCAGAATAACGCTTTATGGAACCTATGAACAATTTCACTCCGCGCGCACAGCAGGTCCTTGCTTTGGCTCGTAAGGAGGCAGACCGCTTTCACCACAACTATGTAGGAACGGAGCACATCTTGCTCGGCCTGATCAAACTCGGCCAAGGAGTAGCGGTAAGTGTTTTGCAAAAGATGGGCCTCGATCTCGAGACGGTCCGCAGCGCGGTCGAAAAGCAGGTCGGCTCTGGCCCGGAAGGTAAAGCTGCTGGTAGCATACCTTACACTCCCCGCGTCAAGAAGGTCCTCGCTCTCGCTGGCAAGGAAGCGAAAGCCCTCAACCACAGCTACGTCGGCACCGAGCACATCTTGCTCGGACTGCTTCGCGAAGGCGAAGGCGTGGCAGCCCGTGTTCTCAAGTCGCTAGACGTCGATATCGAGCGCACTCGCAATGAAATTCTACGCGAGCTCGATCCTCAGTTTTCAGGTGAAACCGAAGAAGCGGTGTCCCCGGGCCGCAGCCAAAGCCAGGAGGAGAAGAAAGAAGCTAAGACTCCGGCTTTGAAGGCATTCGGTCGCGATTTGACGGAACTGGCTCGCAAGGGCGACCTCGACCCGGTGATCGGACGCAAGTCGGAGATTCGCCGCGTCATCCAAATCCTTTGTCGCCGCACCAAGAACAATCCCGTCCTCATCGGTGAAGCGGGTGTGGGCAAGACAGCGATCGTGGAAGGCCTCGCCTTGGAAATTTCGAGCGGAGTAGTGCCCGAGATCCTGCTAGACAAGAAAGTCATCACTTTGGACCTCGCACTCATGGTCGCGGGTACCAAATACCGCGGTCAGTTCGAAGAGCGTATCAAGGCGGTCATGGACGAGATCAAGCGTGCAGGAAACGTGATCATCTTCATTGACGAGCTTCACACCATCGTAGGTGCAGGAGCAGCAGAAGGCGCTATGGATGCGTCCAATATCTTCAAGCCAGCTCTCTCACGTGGGGAGTTGCAGTGTATCGGAGCCACTACGCTCAACGAATACCGCAAGTTCATCGAGAAGGACAGCGCCCTCGACCGCCGTTTCCAAAGCGTCAAGGTCGAAGCTCCTAGTATCGAAGATACCGTCCTCATTCTCAAGGGCATCCGTGGCAAGTACGAGGAGCACCACAAGGCTGTTTTCACCGACGAGTCTTTGGTTGCCGCTGCAAAGCTCTCCGAACGCTACATCACCTCACGCTTCTTGCCTGACAAGGCGATTGACGTGATGGACGAGGCTGGATCACGAGCGCGCATTGCATCCCTCAACCGTCCACCGGAGATCGAGACCCTCGCTAAGGAAGTGGACGAGGTTTGCGCCAAGAAGGAAGACGCGATCAGCAAGCAACATTTCGAAGAGGCGGCGAAGTTCCGCGACGAGGAGAAGCGTCTGCGCAAGGAGCAGGAAGACGTTCTCGAAGCTTGGAAGACCAGCCGCGAAGAGAACCGGATCACGATTGACGAAGAGGACATGCTTAAGGTCGTTTCCGACTGGACCGGCGTACCGCTGCAGCGACTCGAGAAGAAGGAGACCGAGCGTCTGCTCCAGCTCGAGAAGGAACTTCAGGAAACGGTTATCGGCCAAAACGAGGCTTGTGTGGCGATCTCTAAGGCCCTGCGTCGCAGCCGTGCAGATCTGAAGGACCCGAAGCGGCCTATCGGTTCGTTTATGTTCCTCGGCCCAACCGGTGTCGGTAAGACTTTCCTCGCTCGCACTCTTGCAGAGAAGATGTTCGGCAATCGCGACGCGATCATCCAAGTGGACATGTCTGAGTACATGGAGAAGTTCTCCGTATCTCGAATGATCGGCTCGCCTCCGGGTTACGTTGGCCACGAAGAAGGGGGACAGCTCTCGGAACAGGTTCGCCGCAAGCCGTACTCGCTGGTTCTCTTCGACGAGATTGAGAAAGCCCACCCGGATGTCGTGCAGATCATGCTGCAGATCTTCGAGGAAGGGCATCTCACCGACAGCTTAGGTCGAGTAATAGATTTCCGTAATACGATCATCATCATGACCACTAACGTGGGCGCGAGCGTAATTCAGAAGCAAACCACCATGGGCTTCGGAGCGGTGACAAACCTTTCGGACGATTTCGAAGGTACGAAATCTAAAGTGATGGAAGAGGCGAAGAAGGTGTTTAAGCCTGAATTCCTTAACCGCATCAACGACCTGATCGTCTTCCATAGCTTAGCTCGCCATGACCTCGTCAAAATCGTAGATCTTGAAATCGCCAAGCTGCAAAAGCGCCTCGATGACAAGGAGATAAAGATGACTCTCGAAGACGACGCCAAGGAATTGCTTATCGACGAAGGCTACGACGAAAAATACGGTGCACGCCCGTTGCGCCGCTCTATCGAGCGTTTCCTGGAAGATCCGCTTGCTGAGGCGCTTCTCGGTGGCCAAGTAGAAGAAGGTGACAGCATACTCGTCATCCGAGATGGCAAGGAGCTGAAGTTCACCAAGGCGGCTGACAGCGAATCTGAAGAGGTACCTTCCGAGACGGAGAATTAGCGTCCCTTTAACGACACGTTTTACGAAAGATCGTAACCCCATGCTGGGGCTACGGTCTTTTTTTTGAATACGAGAGTGCTCGTCGCGTCGTAGATACAGGAGGCAGCCCTGCGATGATACTCAGTTCGCTAAGCAGCCATATATTCGCATGTTCAACTGTCGCATAGTTACTGTTTTCGCTGCTTTGGCGCTGCTGCTAGGCAGTGTTTGGGTCGCGAAGCGGGTAGATGACACTTCTTCGGAAACTCAACCCAGAGACCAGCAGGTACAGAGGGATTCGAACGAGCGATTGCAAGGGGGCGAGTCGAGTAGGAAGTCGAAATCGGGGGAATTGAGTGCGAAGTCGGTCCCCCAGCTAACGGATCTCGCCGAGATTCAGAGTTCTTGGGCTGATCGATACCCACAGGCGAAGTTGATTGATTCGAGATTGGTTTCGACTGCGAGAGGCTACCCCCGCTTGCAGTATCTATTGAAGCGTGACAGCGGGCGAATCCGTTGGGTTGTTTGGGAGGAAAAAATCCAGGTAGATGAGAATGGACGGTACACCAGCGTCGGTTCGATTGCCCATATGGGGAATGTTTTCCTAATCGATGCCGATCCAGATTTGGTGGGCGCCGAGGAGCTTGAATCATTTGTTGCAGACAATGCGCTTTTTCGGGAGCGGGAATCAGTCGTTGCGGATTACCTTTGCCTCGGCTTCAAAGAACCAGAGTTGGGGAAAATTGAAATGCTGATCGCCGCATTCCAGAAACGTTTCCCCGGGGCGATCGCTGAATTTGATACTTTAAGCTTTCCGAGCACTACTCCGAGTGATTGGGATCCGTCCCGAATGTGGGGTTTGGACCAAATCGATGCGGAAGAGGCTTGGCAGTTCGAAACGGGTGATCCTGACAATGAAGTTGTCGTCGCTGTCATTGATACGGGGATGCAGCTAACTCACCCAGATCTTGTTGAGAACCTTTTCGTGGACCCAAGTGGTTCGTCGGCTGTATGGGATTTTGTCGATAGCGACGAGAATCCTGAGGACGAAGATGGGCATGGAACCCACGTTGCTGGAATCGCAGGGGCGGTAGGCAACAACGGCAGCGGAGCAGTGGGGGTCAATTGGGGCGTGCAGATACTTCCATTGAAAGTCGGTGAACGCGATGGTTTGCGGAATTCTGCCATTAACGATGCTCTCGCTTACGTTGGCCTCCTGAAAGAGAGCGGTATCAACATTGTGGCGACAAACAACTCCTATGGATCGGGTGGTTCCAATTTATTGACTCGGCGAGAAATTGAGAACCACGAGAGGTTGGGAATACTGTTCGTAGCAGCCTCTGGAAACGACGGGAAGAATTTGGACGCATCTCCTGAATCGTTGGAATTCCCTGCCGGATATGATTTGGAAAATATCATATCGGTGGGAAGCTCGAACCAAGAGGATGCGCTGAATGCTAGCTCGAACTATGGCGAGGTGAGCGTAGATATTTCAGCTCCAGGAAGCGATATCTATTCAACGTATCCAACGAATTCGTACAATTTCCTTTCGGGCACCTCTATGGCGTCACCTATGGTCGCCGGGGCTGTGGCTTTGTTGGCGCAGGCGAATCCCGGTATGACAGCGGAGCAATTGAAAACGCGGATCCTAGAAACGGGCGATCCTCTCTCCGCGCTGGGTAGGGGCACGCTCACGGGAAAGCGTCTCAACCTGTTGGCTGCGTTGAAGCCTGAACTGAGCGGCCACTTCTTAGAGGTAGCTAATGTCAAAGATGCAATAGTGCTCGTTGAGTCAGCAGGGCCGGAAGTCACTTTCGAGTTGGCAGCTTTGGATGGAGCCGTCCTTGGAGCCGAGGTGTTGTCGGGTATAAGTGTTGGCGAGGTCAGAGACCTCGGTCAGGGCATTTTTCGCTTTCGGACCAAGGAGAGTGGGCAGGCGACGATCAGATTTTCGGCAAGTTTGAGTGGTACCACTCGTACCGTTGATAAAACGGTTGTCGTGGGTCGCTCGGCTGCCGTGAAGTCAGGACTCAAGCATCATTTCGCCTTCGAGGGAAGCGGTAGTCTCGAGACTGATTTGGCTGGCAGCAGCAATGGTTCGATAGCTGGAGCGACTCGATCGCAGGCTGAGTACGGAGGAAGTCTTCTGCTCGACAATGCGAATGAGCGGATGACATTTGAAGCAGCGTTTAGCGACGTGGTGACAATAGCAGCGCTGGTCCGCTCAAACGATATGAGCGTGAGCCCGCATCCGCGTATCGTGAACTTGCCATACTATTACCTCTACTTTTCCTCGGGAAACGGTTCGGCGTTTCCGGATGGTAACCGCCAAACGTTGAAGTTTTTTTCCAACTACGAAAGCTTTGGTGTTTGGAATACGCCGCCGCGATCAGTCCAGGATAGCGAATGGTATTTTGTGGTTGGTACGTACGATAGTACTAATATTTCGAATACGCCTAATCTATATATTAACGGCCAGCGTCAGGAAGTGCTCTTACAGCAGTCACCCATCGGTTCGATCGTAAGATCTCAAGGCTCGTCTTATGTTGGGAATAACGATCTCGGCGACCGTGCGTTTGATGGCCTCATAGCTGATATTCGGATTTACGATCGCGCTTTGAATCACGATGAAGTGATACAATTAGGGGCATCTTTGATGCAGAGTCGATGGGATGGGGCGTATATTGATCTACCTGAATCGGCGGCTCGTGAGGAGCGCGTTTCGCTGAATATCCTTGGGTTGGATTATGACGACAGTCTGAACGTGGATTGGTACTTTGAGGGAGATGGGCAGGTGGCCGTATCGAATAGCAGTGGCACTAGCTCGGTCGCGATCTTCAGATCAGAGGGCCCCCACACGATATGGGCTCAAGTCTCAGACGGGGTTGCTACGCGCATCGTTGAGAGAAAGGTCAACGTCTTGGACGGACGCTTGTCGGCGGGACATTATTTGGGAACGTCCTCGAATGGTGGGCAGGCTTGGCTGGAAGTTGAGGACACTCTTGAGTCCGGCTATGTTACAGTATTTGATCTTGAGACTGGGTTCTACCGTATCCGTGAATTAGTTACGCTTGAAAGTGCCGGGACTTTTCAGTCAGGTGAAACCTCGGCAGGGGCCATTAGAGGAGTGGCATTAAGGAAGCTGCTCTTGGAAGTTCCAGGCTATGGGCTTGAGTTCGTGGGGGAATTGCAAGTCGCTCCCAGCTCGGAATCTTCCTATTCCGGGTCCTACGAGGGCGGCGGGGTTGGCGTACCAGGAGATTCTGTTTATCTGAAGGTATTGCCCGATGGTAGGGCTTTCCTGTGGCGTGAAGGTCCTTTTGCAGACTTGGCCATCGGTTCACATGGCCTGGATGGCCGAATCGTGATTACCTCATTTACTGGGAAGAGTGTGGATGTTTCGATTGATCCGGAATCGGGGTTAGCAAATGGACGCTGGGGGGAGCAGCAGGTCTTTTTGAAAAGCGATAGAGCATCGAGCGATTCGCGACTGAAAGCAGGAGCGGCAGGAGGGTACCCAAGCAGTAGTGGGGCGAATGGACTGTTTGCGGAGTTTATCGGAATCGGCGAGGCGCCGAGCTTGACGCTGAGTGAAGGAAGGTTTTCCGAGGACGGGAGGCCTCCATCAGACAACGGACCTGTTGTGCTTTTAGGAGCTGGTGGGGGATCGCTGCAGATAGAACGCAGCAAGAGCGACGATGGTATCGCAGATGCGGTCGCTGCAGCAGTGTTTGCGGGAACCCTCGACTTGGATTCTAAGGTTGTTCGAGGGATTCGCGCTCAGTCCCCGGTGACTGCTGATAGTAGTGGCTTGCTCGCTTTTTCGATCGAAGGTGACGAACCCTTGGAGGTTCTCGTTCGTGGACTGGGCCCTTCATTTTCAGATTCGGGAGCTGAAGATCCGAAAATCGTGATCTATCATCTTGTCGAAGGAGTCGCTGTCGATCTTGAGCCTAACGACAATTGGCGCGATGATGCGTTGTTCACCAGTGCAAACGAGAGTGGCCAAGGAGCGTTTCGAAGATTGGCGAGTGGGTTTGATGCCTTGCAACTATCGCCGCTCTCCGACGATGCTAAAGACGCCGCCCAGCGTGTTTGGCTGGAGGCAGGAGATTATCTGGTTCTGATTCAGCTGGCAAACGGTGCGGGCGGAAGCGGACTGATCGAGGTTTTAGCACTGTAGAAAGCGCTAGCGCGGCGATGTTGCATTCTTTGAGCTTAGCCGTATGGGTTTCGCTGCATGTTCGTAGACGAAACCAGAATCATTGCCCAAGCGGGCGACGGCGGGAATGGCTGTATCAGCTTTCGCCGGGAAAAGTACGAGGCCTTCGGCGGCCCGAACGGAGGGGACGGCGGCAAGGGTGGCGACGTGATTCTCGAGGGGACCAACAACGAGAACAACTTGATCAAGTATCGCTTCCAGCAGCATTGGAACGCGGAAAAAGGGCAGCATGGTATGGGCTCCGACCGGATCGGCAAGTGTGGTAAGGACTCTATCTTGCTGGTACCGTTGGGCACTATCGTCATGGACAATCAGACTGACCAAGTCTTGGCGGAGATTTTGGAAGTCGGCCAGCGCGTGCGTCTGCTCAAGGGAGGCAATGGGGGCTGGGGCAATACCAAGTTCAAGAGTTCGGTCAACCGCGCTCCCCGTCGGTCGAACCCCGGAGATCCAGGGGAAAAGGGCGAATTCAAGCTCGTTCTCAAGAGCATCGCGGACGTCGGACTGGTGGGTTACCCGAATGCGGGCAAGTCGACCTTGACGAACATGATCACAAACGCGCGCCCGAAAATGGCGCCGTACCCATTCACGACCCTGCATCCTGGTATCGGAGTGATCGAGTATCCCGATCGTTACGAGCGACTGCAAATGGCTGATATTCCGGGTATTATCGAAGGAGCTAGCGAGAATAGAGGTTTAGGCCATAGGTTTTTGCGCCACATCGAGCGTTGTTTCGTACTGACCTTTATCATCGACATGTCCGGTATCGACGAACGGTCCCCATGGGACGACTACTCCCAGCTAGTGGCTGAGTTAGGGGCTTACGACAAGAGCTTGTTGGATAAGCCGCGTATCGTATTGGCCAACAAGATGGACGAGGAATCCTCTGAAAAGAACCTTAAGGAATTTCGTAAGCGCCACGACGTGGTGGTACAGCCGATCTCCTGTTTAACGGAGGAAGGCATTCCAGAATACAAGGAAGTTCTCTGGGAAAAGGTGGCAGAAGCTAAAGCTAGTGAGAAAGAAGCCGAGATAGTGGAAAGCGAATCCGCGAACGACGACTCGGAATCACACTAGTATCAGTTTCTCCCACCCACACAATGGCCAGTCTTAAGCCTCTCATAATGCGTGCAAACCGCCTGCTCGGAGCGAGCTTGGTGGAGCGTGGCCTCGTAAGCATCGAGGCCCTCGACGCCGCGAATGAGCGCTTTCTCGAGCTTCTTTCGAACGCTACGGGAGAGATGCGCTTGAGCTTGCTGTCGATTCTGATTAACGAGAAGCAGAGCGTGCATGAAAGCAAGCTCATGGAGCATCTTGTTGAAGAAGAAGGGCTTGGCATTATTGACGTTCGGAACATGGAGGTGCCTGAAGAGCTTACCGCCGCTACCGACCGTTCTGAATGCTGGGCCACTTGGTCTGTACCATTCGATTTGGTTGAGGACACCCGCTACATCGCGACTGCCTACTACATGAGTCCAGCCGTTCGCACTTTTTGGGAGCAAAAGATTACGGGCAACATTGTCTGGTTTGCAGCTCCTTTGGAGACGATTTCGGACTATCTGGAAACTCAAGAGGCAGAGGAGGCCAAGGCCGCGATGATTGCGAGCTAGTCCTAAATGGCGTTGGGTCGACTACAGGCAGGGATTGTAGACCATTTGCACGAGCTCAAGTATCTCGATGCAGACCAGTCCAGCGTGCTCAAAGCTCGTGAAGAGGAGCTTAACGGTAGCGCTTTCGATGACCTTCTCCTGGTTGACTACCGGATATCGCCGCACCAACTGAACGTTGCCAAGGCTAAGACCTACGGAGTCACCCCGATCAATGTTAAGAACGTAGCGATCAACAAGGGGACTTGGGAGCTGCTCGACCAAGATTTTTGCGAGAAGAATCAAGTAGTTCCTGTCAGCGCCTACGGACGGTTCATTGCAGTCGCCCTAGCTAACCCTTTTGAGTTGACCGTCACTTCTCGGATCTCCGAGCTGAGTAAGAAGACGGTAGTCGCTTTGCTCGCTCCAGAGAGCGACATCAAGGAAGTCCTTAAGCAGGACCAGAAACGCGAAGAAACCCATTTCGAAGATGTCGTCGAAGCCGTCGGCATGGAGTTCGACGATGGTGAGATAGAAGAAGATGAAGAAGGGCTCGATAGTGAGGAATCCGCTCCAATCATCCAGCTTGCCAACCGAATCATAGAAGACGCCTACTTCGCTGGAACTTCGGACATTCACATTGAACCTCGGGAGAAGGAGCTTGTCGTTCGCTACCGCATCGACGGGGTTTGCCAAGAGAAGCTGAAGCTGCCGCCAAAGGTATCTGGTTCGTTGGTAGCTCGCTTGAAGATCATGTCGAATCTCGACATCGCGGAACGTCGCTTGCCGCAGGATGGGCGTATCGTCTTCAAGCAATTTACGAAAAAGAATGTCGATATCGACCTTCGTGTCTCAACTGCTCCGCTTAATCACGGCGAAGGCGTTGTCATGCGTATCCTGGACAAGCAGAAGTCGACCTTGCCGATGCCAGCCCTTGGTTTCTCGGAGGAGAACCTGACTCGCTACCGAGAAGTGATCAAGCAGCCTTATGGCATGATCTTGCACTGTGGACCGACCGGCTCCGGTAAGTCCATGACGTTGTATTCGGCACTCAACGAAATCAACGATCCCAGTTTTGTAATCCGCACAGCGGAAGATCCGATCGAGTACACGCTCAACGGCATCAACCAGATGCAGATGAACCGCCAGATCGGACTCACCTTTGCGAGTGCGTTGCGAGCCTTCTTGCGTCAAGATCCTGATATCATCCTCGTGGGTGAAATTCGTGACCAAGAAACAGCGAATATAGCGGTCGAAGCGGCCCTGACCGGTCACTTGTTGATAAGCACGCTTCACACGAATGATGCTCCAAGCACGGTAGCTCGTCTCACCGACATGGGTATTGAGCCGTTCATGATCTCCTCTTCGTTGCTCTGCGTTTGTGCTCAACGGTTGATGAGACGCGTGTGTAAGACCTGCCGTATCCAATACGAGCCAGAAGGTCGCGAGCGTGAAGTTCTTGAAGCCGGCGTAGGTTGGAGCGGACCCATTTTTAAGCATAACCCCAAGGGTTGTCCCCGCTGTTCGAATACTGGGTACAAAGGCCGAGTCGGTATTCACGAACTCATGACAAGCAGCGAACAGCTTATCGAAGATATTAACAAAGGCCGGGAAACGGCAGACCTGAAACGCACTGCGGTAAAGTCTGGCATGAAAACGCTTCATCAAGACAGCCTGCTGAAAGTGAAGGACGGGATTTCAACGCTTGCAGAGGCACTGGCCACGGTACCTGTGGACATGTTCTAGGGCCTTGCCAGCTGAATGAAATAGACTCTAGTTTCGCTCCATGAAGTTTTCCCCCGCCGTCGCCCTCTTTGCAGTACTGCTATTGTCAGCCTGTGGGGGCGGTCCCGAACCGGAATACTTGCAAGGCGAAGAAGATGCCGCGTCAGTCGTGTCCGCTTTCTTGACCGCCTTGCAGCAAGGAGACGAGGAGAGAGCGAAGGCTTTAACGCATCACAAGCCAGACTATATCATCCGCGATTTCGAACGCTGTCGGGAGTACTTTTTCGAGCGCCGTCCTACGGGTAAGAATGTGATCAAAGTAGGTTACGAGCACTACGCTCGTGAGTGGCAGATCTATGTGGATATGCAGATTAACTACGGATCCCAGATGAAGCAGCTACACTTCGTGCTCGGTCCCGGAGAGGTGCCGAAGGTACGGGGCGTGATACCCATCATACCTGATCTCCGTGACCAGAATTGATTGTTCGTCAACAGCTAGGCGAAGTCTAATTCTTGATCGCTTTTGCTGCGGCTAGTAGGAGGTCTCCCGGAATGCGGTCCTTGTAGTTAGGGTTGACATACGAAAACGCGATCTGGTTATCAGGCGTTACGATGAACACCGCGGGAGCAGGGAGGCGATCCTTGTTCAAGCCGCCTGAGTTCTTTCCTAGGTCAATTCCGAAACCCTTGTACTTGAGCAGAGTCGCCTTATTGAGCGTGAAATCGATACCGAAACCTTCTATCGCAGAAACTCCACTATCTGAATACAAAGTGTATGGTAGTTCGCCGTCTTTTTCGATGCTCGCGAGCAATTCCGGTGAGTCAGGACTAATTCCCACTATTTGATATCCGAGCTCTAGGAATTGCGACTCCACCTCAGCGAGTTCTTGCATGTGAGTATTGCAATACGGGCACCATCCGCCGCGGTAAAAAACGAGGATACTGTGTTTTCCTTTCAATAGTGCAGGCAGGAATTGCTTGGTCCCAGTTTCATCGACCACGTCTACCTTCGGTGTCTTTTGACCGATGAGCAGAGGAGTGACCTCCTCCGCGGAGCGAGATAGGGCGAATTGAGCTGCGAATACGCAAAAGATCAGGGCGGCTAATTTTTTCATATCAGTTTTCTTTCGGAAGATAGAACGAACTAAGCCCCAATTTATTCCAAATTAACTCGGTCTGCCGCTCGACCGTACCTGTCGATTAGGATCGTAAGCAATCGAGACGCTGGGCTATCTCCATGAACTTGTAGATCAAGTTAGCCACTAGGAAATTGGGAGCGTGCTGACCCGGTTGAGGGGCAAGTTCCACGAAATCTGCACCGAGAAGTTTCCTTCCTTTCAGAGCCCTTTCGAGGCCATCTACAGCTTGGTACCAGTTGAGTCCGCCGGGGACTGGGGTTCCAGTGGATGGCATTATGGATGGGTCGAGACCGTCCACGTCGAAGGTTATGAACACATGCTCCGGGAAGTCATCTGGCAGGAGCTTCTCTGGATATCCTTTCCAATAGAGATCCGCTGCGTCTAGGTAGGTAACGTTTCGCTCGACTCTGCGATCTGACTCTTCTTTGCACAATGCGCGGACCCCGATTTGGTGAAGTGGTATACCTAGGTCTGTGCAGCGTTCCATCACGCTTGCATGGCTGTAAAGATTCCCCTGGTACGCGTAACGGAGGTCGGCATGGGCGTCGAATTGGATGATGCCGAAAGGGATGTCCAGCTCCCTGCAGGCCTGCACGGGGCCGAGGGTCATGGAGTGCTCACCGCCGAGTAGAATGGGACATTTGTCGATGTTGAGTGCAGCTCTGGTCGCTACCTTAATGTTCTCGATTACCGTAGAGGCAGGACCTTTGCAATTGACTGGGGAAGCGGTGAATATGCCAGCGTCCCCGGGGAAAGATCCATCAAGCCAATGCTCAAGCTGCACCGAGGAGTGGAGGATCGCGTTAGGGCCGTTCGCTGTTCCACCACCGTAGGAAACGCTAGTCTCCCAAGGAACGGGTATGATGTGAAATGCTGCGTCGTGCTGATTGGACGGCGCAATGTCGTCCGAATGGAAAGCAGGTGGATTCTCGTATCTGTCGGTGGCCATGTGGGTGCAAATGAAACGTTAAGAGAGACGATCGCGATAATCTGTGTATCCGAATTTTCTGACGATAATTAGCTCCTGTTTAGTCGGGTCCCAGGTAGCAATCGCGGGATGCTTGATTCCGTTGAACGTACTCGTTTTGACCATCGTATAATGGGCCATGTCGAGGAAGTAAAGCTTGTCGCCAGGGGTCAGCTCTGTGCCGAAAGAATAATGTCCAATCATGTCACCGGCGAGACAAGAGAGTCCACCGAGGCTATAGGTGTGAGATTTAGCTCCAGCTTCTGCGGCTCCGACAATTTCTGGTCGGTAGGGCATTTCCAGCACGTCTGGCATGTGACACGTTGCGGAGAGGTCGAGAACTGCAATGGGAGGGGCTTCTTCAATTATGTCGAGTACGGTTGCGACGAGGACTCCGGTATTGATCGCCATCGCTTCACCCGGCTCCAGGTAGACTTCAAGGTGCGGGTAGCGGGCTTTGAAGGCTCTCAGAATTTTGACTAGGCGATCGCGATCGTACGTGGGGGAGGTGATGTGGTGGCCGCCTCCGAAATTGACCCATTTCATCTGCGGGAGCAAGTCACCGAATTTTTCCTCGAAGTGCACAAGTGTACGTTCGAGTGTATCCGAATTTTGTTCACACATCGTATGGAAATGCAGACCTTCAACTCTCGACAGGTCTTGTCCCTTAAGAGCTGAACGTCGAATCCCAAGGCGTGACCCAGCGACGCAAGGATTGTATATATCCGTTTCGACTTCGCTGTATTCAGGATTTACGCGCAGCCCGCAGGAAATCTCGCGAGAGGCTGAGGCTAAGGCCGTTTGGTGCTTTTGGAATTGGGATATGGAGTTGAAGGAAATGTGGTGAGCGAATTGAAGGACTTCTTGCATATCCTCCTCTGTGAAGGCGGGAGCGAAGCAATGCACCTCCTTGCCGAACTCCTCAGCCCCAAGCTGTGCTTCCCAGGGGCCACTGGCGCAAACGCCAGCAACGTAGTCGCGCATGAGCGGGAAGACGCTATGCATGGCGAATCCCTTGAGTGCGGCGAGTATTTTAGCTCCGCTTTGCTCTTGGACAGACCTAATGATCTCCATGTTGGAGCGTAGGCGAGCGAGATCGATCACGTAGGCTGGCGAGGGTGTTTCCGGCGGCAGCTCCGGGTCGTAGTGGATGATGTGATCCATGAATTGAGTTGGTCTACGAATCTCTTGAATGGGCACGAACAGGACTAGGAATTGAATCGTTATCAGCTTGGCCCGGGATTCGCATGAAATCGCGATATTCGCAGGCGGGGAGTTAGACCAGGACCTCGGGTTTAGCGTCGAGCCATTGTTCGGTCCAAGGGAGGCCTTGGACATTGAGCTGTTCCATGAAGGGGTCGGGGTCGAATTGCTCGACGTTGAAGACTCCTTTTCCTCTCCATTGGTTGGTGAGCATCATTTTGGCCCCGATCATCGCAGGAACTCCGGTCGTGTAGCTAATTGCTTGGGAATTGACTTCCGCAAAACAGGCTTCGTGGTCGCAGATATTGTAAAGATAGTAGTGCTTGCGCTCACCATTTTTATGGCCGTCGGCCACGACGCCGATGCAGGTGCGACCTTTTGTCGATTCGCCTAGGGAGCCGGGATCGGGAAGGACTGCTTTGAGGAACTGTAGTGGAATGATTTCTTGGCCATTGTAGATAACTGGGTCGATGCGAGTCATGCCTACGTTTTCCAAAACTTTCAGGTGCGTGAGGTACTGCTGGCCAAAGGTCATCCAGAAACGCATTCGTTTAATTTCTGGGAAATTCTTTGCAAGCGATTCCATTTCCTCGTGGTACATGAGATACATGTCCTTGGGTCCGATGCCGTCAGGGAAATCGAATACACGTTTCTCCGAGAGTGGAGGCGTTTCTTTCCATTCGCCGTTTTCGAAGAAGCGACCGTTGGCGGTGACTTCGCGAATGTTGATCTCGGGATTGAAGTTCGTAGCGAAGGCTTTGCCGTGATCGCCAGCGTTACAGTCTATAATATCGAGTGTATCGATGGTGTCGAAGTGGTGCTTCTCAGCGTATGCCGTGAAGATGTTGGTTACCCCAGGATCGAAACCGGAGCCGAGCAGGGCCATTATTCCAGCATCTTTGAAACGTTCGTGATAGGCCCATTGCCAGCTGTACTCGAACTTTGCCTCGTCACGCGGCTCGTAGTTGGCAGTATCCAGGTAGTCGGTACCCGTTTCTAGGCATGCATCCATGATCACCAGATCTTGGTAAGGTAGTGCTACGTTGAGCACTAGGTCAGGTTTGAAATCCTTGATGAGGGCGACTGTCTCGGCGGTATTGTCGGCATCGACTTGCGCGATATGTATTTCGCTGTCTATTTGCTCTGCTATCTTTTCGCAGCTGCTTTTGCGGCGACTGGCGAGGCAGATTTCACCGAATACGTCGCGATTCATGGCGCATTTGTGAGTGACTACACTTCCGACGCCGCCGGCGCCGATGATTAGGACTTTTTTGCTCATAGTGGAGAGAATGTTTGGTATAGGAAATGCACCGGTGCTTTGCGGGCAAAGTCGGGCTGTTTCTCAGGGAATGAGGCTTCAGGAGCAAGCGCTTTGTGTCATGCAGAGCTCTATCACTTGTCAACTCTCCTCACACGAGGACTTGAAGGGATCACTCTAGCCGCGAGCAATACCTTGGAGGAACTTTTAGCGTTCGAAGGTCGATGGACTCTATTTACGTTGGGACTCGTAAAATGTTATTATCCATGAGTCTCGCAGGCAATTGAAACGCCGACACCATTCATACCAATTCAAGAAGCACTATGGATTATCCCCCAATCAGCAAATTAGTGAGCGCAACGTTCGATGGGTTGAACCAGTTGAATCCAGCCAATCTCCCGAAGGTTTCTCGTGAAGCGCCCAAGGCGATCGCGAACGATCCGGGCATCGGCAGCGAGACTCAGCGTTTAGGGCTCAACTCAGCAGCCACTAGCGGTACGAACCAGGTGGGGACGATCATTGATACCTTGGCGTAGCCTCGTGAAGTCTTTTATCCAATGAGCGAGTCGCCAGCTCTTATTGCTGGCGGCTCAATATCTACAGGCTGGAAGTTGCCCGGCCGGAACGACCCTTGGAAGGGGCTATTCCAGCCCAAGTTTTTGCAGCTTTGGGGTGATGACAGCTCGGCAGTAAGGGTAGGTCTTGTTCAACTCGTAGAACTCTTGGTGGTAGTCCTCTGCCTCATAGAAGGGGCCGGCAGCGGTTATTTCGGTCACGATTGGGCGAGAGAAGTTTTCCGAAGCCTCCTTCCTAGACGTTTCAGCTATTTCCCGTTGTTCTTCGGTTTCGTAGAAAATGGCAGAGCGGTACTGCGTTCCGACGTCAGCTCCCTGGCGGTTGAGTGTCGTGGGATCATGGGCCTCCCAGAAAAAGTCCACTAGGGTTTTAAAGCTGGTTACGGATGGATCGAATTTCACTTGTATGACCTCTGCGTGACCAGTCTTTCCAGTCGTGACGGCCTTATAGGTCGGATTTTCAACGTGGCCCCCCATGTAGCCGCTGACGGCAGATTCGACGCCGTCCAGTCTCTGAAAGACGGCTTCAACACACCAGAAGCAGCCAGCTCCGAAAGTGATCGTTTCGAGTTCCTTGAATTCTGTCGGGTCGTTTGCCATAAGATGGGTCGCTAGAAATTGAAGTCCGACGGCGAGAGCTATTCGTTTTCTCATAATAATTTTAGTTCAGGTCTTAAGGGCTAGAGCGTCTCGTCGCGTTCCTTATTCCGATAAAACGAATCCCGGGCGATTTTCATTGCCACAAATTCGCATGCCGCAAGTCTCAGCGATTCCCCGGTATTAGCAACTAGAGTATCTAGAATTTAACTACATGAACTTGCAGCGAATCGCCCTCGATCAGATCGACATCTACTCCGGCACGCAGACGCGTGTCGCCACTAACGACGAAGCCGTGTCCGGCTACGCAGAGGACATGAAACAGGGTGCCCAGTTCCCTCCAATCGTGCTCTTTTACGATGGATCTAAGTACTACTTGGCGGACGGTTTTCACCGCTTTCTCGCGGCTAAGCGTATCGAGGAGCGAGACATCGAGGCCCAAGTGCACGAAGGGTCCCGCACTGACGCTCTCGTCGCAGCCTTGGGGGCCAACGCGACCAACGGTCTCTATCGGACCAACGCGGATAAACGTCACGCGGTCGAGATTGCCCTCGAGGAATGGACCGGCCATTCGAATGCCTATTTAGCCGACATATGCAAAGTTTCGATTGAGCTGGTAAGGCGGGTTCGTAAGGCAATGGGCTTGGACCATCCCGACAAGGTCATCGGTAAGGATGGTAAGACCTACCCAGCCGGGATTGAGAAGACTGCCCGACATGGGGGCGAAGAGCGCGAGAAGAATGACGGCAGTGCAGCAGAGGGCGCCGGAGAAGGCGGCGGCGGCGGTGCGCCTTCCAAGAAAAACGCGAACTACTCCGATACCTCCGGAGGAACACGGAACGAAATCGAAGAAGAGGCCCGCAGCATGATCCGCAATGGCGAGATGGATCCTCGCGAGCTTGATACGCTTCCGACCGCGATTCCGAACGACTATGCGGTCGCTGCCATCGGCATTTTGGATCGCATGAAAAAGGAGGATCCTAAATACCCCGCAGCCATCGAACGCCTCGAAAAATGGGTGATGCAGCGGAAGGCTGAATTGCTCGTTGGCACCGGCTCCTGATTTTAACGCAAGTTTTTCGCATTAGTTGATGCAATGGGCTTGCGTTAGAATCGATTTCGTTGGATTGGGTTAGTCTATGGAAGCGGCTATGCAGACAGTGGAGACAAGGAAATGGGACGTGGCGGGCATCGGATTGTCTGTGCTTTGCGCGATCCATTGTCTCTCCGTACCTTTCTTGATGGGTGTGTTGCCTCTGGTCGGGCTGGATTTCGTAGCCGATCACGGATTTGAGTGGGTCATGATGAGCCTCATTTTCGCAGTAGCGGGCTTGAGCTATTTTAACGGTTACCGACGTCATGGGCGGAAAGCTATCTTCACCTTTCTCGCGGTTGGAATGATCATATTCGCGGGAATTCGGCCCGTTTTGGAGGAAGGTTTGCATCCGGTCGCAACGATCCTCGGCGGATGCGTCTTTGTACTAGGGCACTGGAAAAATTGGCACTGGCACAAACCAAGTTGCCGGAAGCCGTGCTGCTCTCACGACTAGCATCCCGTGCTCGCCGCTGTTACCGCTGGGGCGATTTTCGATCTTGCTGAAAAGCGATAGTATCGCTTCTTGTTGGGTATCGCTTAAGGGTTGCTCACATGAATTCAGTACCGCTGGACTTTTCTATCGAAACGGAGCGTTTAAAGCTTCGTATGTCTCAAGCAGAAGAGACGGAGTTCGTCTGGGATGCTACGCGCCATGCGGGTTTCAATGACGGGATGATGTGGAATAAGCCCGAGTCCAAGGAGGAGCTGGTTGAGTTCGTGGGCAACGTGGCCGAGCGTTGGCAAAAAGGGGAGGGTTATCTGTTCACCTTTCAAGACAAAGTCTCAGGAAACCCGTTGGGAAGGATCGTCATTGATCAGAGGTGCGGCAGTTGGAACACGGGCTTTTGGACCCATCCTAAGTATCAGGGAGCTGGATACGCTAGTGAAGCGTTAGCGAGTGTGCTCAAGTTCGCTTTCGAAGTTCTCCAAGTGAAGGTCGTGAACGCTTGCCACGCCGACTGGAATATTGCGAGTCGCACTGTCCTAGAGCGAAACGGATTTCGCTTCAAGTTGCACATTGAAGAAGGATTTGAAAAGGATGGTGAGTGGATTGCCCAAGACAGCTTAGCAGTGTCTCGCAACCAGTGGCTTGCTGTCGCTGGAAACGACTTCTAGCCCTACCGTCTCTTTAAGATACGGTCTATTATTTCCCGGATCTCACGGGCGATATCTGGAGAGAGGTTTTCCTCGGGAATACCCGCTTCGTCAGCGTACTGCTTGGCCGTGGCGATCGCGGCGAAAAGCTCTTCGTCTGAAATATCGGAGCGGAATTGTAGGTCGCGGTATTCTTCGTCTGTCCCGCGATTCAGAATGAAGGGGTCCATTATTTCTTCGATTGCTGTCTCAGATATGCGTTCTTCGAATACACCGTAGATAAAGCGGCGGATCGTGAGCATAGCTGACCTTCTTTGCTCTGGAGATATAGAGCTGCGATCAAGCGGATCACCTTCAGTTTGGTAGTAGCGGATGACGCTCATGGCTGGGCTTTGTTCGAGCCCTTCGATGATTTCGATCAACTCCTTTATGGAAATTTCTCCTCGCTGGAATTGTTCGGTGAGTCGGTCGATTTCCGATTTGAGAGCGGCTTGCTGGGTCTCGGACAACCCGGAGCGTTCGATTTCAGACACGACCTGTTCTCTGATTTCGTCGGTAATCACCTTTTTGCCGGAAGTGAATAGCCAGTAGAGCCCGCCACCAAGCAAAAGCGCGAAAAGCGCTAGGATGCCGACGCACCCGATAAGGATGGGACGGCTGAAGATGCTTTTCTTGGGTTCGGCGGCGGAATGGGATCTCAGAGGCGAAGACATAGGTTAAGGATCAAGATGAGACTTTCTTGTTCCAGGGACCGGTGATCGCAAGGGTTTGTCCCGGGAGTCTTTGAACGTTTACGAACAGGGTGCTGCCGTCCGGAGAGAAACAGGCTCCAGCGAGTTCGCTCGCAATCGCAACATGGCCTATGTGGTAAAGCTGTCCCTCGGGGGTTATGCCAACGATGGCGCTGGATTCGTTGTCGTCTTCCACTATTACCACGTCTCCCCAAGGCGCCACGGTGAGGTTGTCGCAAGCCTGCATGAGTTGGCTGTCGTGAGACTCGACGAAGAGCTCCAGTTGACCTGGTGTCTTTGACTCGCCTTCTGAGCCTTCCAACGGGCTGGGCGTGTATCGGAAGATTTGGCCGAACTTTTGCGGGCCGCCGTTGGTGCATGCAAAGTAGATGGAACCGTTCCCGTAATGCATCCCTTCACCACGGGCAAATCGAGCAGCTCCAGTTACGAAACCGCGGTAGCGCAAGTCGTCTTCTGGTGCCTCCACATCCTCCATGTCGATCCAAGTTGTGGATACAGGAGTGTTGGCAGGGAATTCTGGCTGGTTTTCCTCAGGCCAATTGCGGGTGTCACGTGAGCTTTCTCCGACGATGGCCAGCGCTTGCAGTTTACCTCCGTTGACGAGCCGACCTCGTTCGTTGGGAATGTAGCGGTAGATGAGACCATCCCAGCGATCCTCGGTGAGGTATACGATACCAGATTTCGGGTCGACCGCCACTGCTTCGTGGTTGAAGCGCCCCATGCCTTTTATCGGCACTGGAAGGGCGAGTCCCATTTGGTCGCTTGCCGGCACTTCGAAACAATAACCATGATCCTTTTCGAAGTCCCCCCCTGTGCGAATGTTTGTTTCCTCGCAGGTGATCCAACTGCCCCAAGGCGTAGGACCGCCCGAGCAATTCCGCATACTGCCTAGTAGGCTGAGGGAGTGTTGCTCGAGTGACTGTGTTTTGGTGTTGAAAATAAGAGTTGAGGTGCCGCCACTGCAGTTACCGGTGTCGCTCGCTGCATCGTAGTGTTTATCGTGGTACTGTTTGATCAGTTCAGGATCCCCTTTGAAGGGGCCATTCTCTGGATTTCCGGGGCCCATCTCGTGATTTCGGACCAGAATGACGCGGTCGGAGTCGAGAGGGAAGGCTGCCATGCCGTCATGCGCTCCTGGGACGAATAGCCCGTCGTCCATGAGCTCACCTGTTTTGGAAAAGCTAGAGTAGGTGAATCCTTTTGGCAGTCTCATCAAATTGTTGGGATCTTCCAGTAAGGGACCGTATCCCACGCTGGTCGGCTTTGTGCAACCGGTCATGTAGGCTTGGAGTCCTACGAATCCAACTGCGAGAGCAGTGTCTTTGATGAATTCTCTACGTGATCTTTGAGATGGCATGGGGGGTGTCTATGCTGCGACTAGCGGGGAGTCGATTTTTGTTAAGCTACGTTTTAATGACAAATGTTAAGGCTTCAAAACGAATGGCTCTATCAAGCCTGACAGGGAGGGTGGGAAGATGCCTTCGATATGAACCCCGTCGTCTTCTGTTTTCTGTTCACGGATACCGCCACTGCTGTGCAGTTTCGAAATAACATCGTAGCGTTCGTGAGGAATGACGAGTAGGGTGGACTTGTACTTGGCGTTCAGGTGGTGAGCTATGGTCGCCTTGAGCTCGGGAATGCCTTCGCCAGTGCTGGCGCTGAGGTAGAGCGCGTCTTTGTGGGTGAACAGGAAACGTTCTTTGTCGCTCTGGTTTTCGAGGGCGTCGATCTTGTTAAAGACAACGAGCATCGGATTCTTGTCGGCTTCAATTTCCTTAAGCACTTCCATCGTGGTTTCGAAGTGCTTTTCGGCGTCAGGATTGGTGACGTCGACCACGTGTATCAGTAAATCGGCTACGACCGCTTCTTCGAGAGTTGCCTTGAATGCCTCTACGAGTCGGTGGGGAAGGCGGCGAACAAAACCCACTGTATCGGTGACGAGCACATGCTGGCTGTTGTCTAGCTCAAGACGTCGAGTGGTGGGATCGAGAGTGGCGAAAAGTTTGTCCTCGGCCAGCACGTCGGAGTCGGTCAGAGTGTTGAGCAAAGACGACTTTCCGGCGTTGGTGTAGCCAACGATGGCTACCGTGGGGACAGGCTTGCGCAAACGCTTAGCACGTTGCACGTGACGGTGCTGGATGACTTCCTTGAGCTCCTTTTTGGTGAGAGCGATGCGGTCGCGAACCATGCGGGAGTCGGCCTCGAGCTGGGTTTCGCCTTGGCCGCGAGCACCGGTGCCGCCGCCTCGTTGACGAGACAAGTGAGTCCAAGCGCGACGGAGTCGTGGGAGCGAGTACTCCATGCGGGCGAGTGCGACTTGGAGCGCTGCCTCTTTAGTGTGGGCTCTCTCGGAAAAAATATCGATGATGATCTCCTGTCGGTCGATAACAGCGATCTTGGATTCCTCCTCCCAATTTCGTTGCTGGGCGGGGGATAGCTCGTCATCGAAAATGATTACGTCAGCTTCGAGTTCCTTTGCATGAGCGATGAGCTCTTGAACCTTGCCGGTTCCGAGCAGGAAAGCAGGGTGCGGTTTGCGCAGTTTTACAACCACGCGATCGACCATCGGGATGTCGAGGTTGGCGGTGAGCTCCTGGAGCTCGTCGAGCAAGTGCTCGGCTTCCTCGCTCGACATCTTGGAGTCTTGGATGCCGACGAGTAGGGCACGCTGGACTTTTTTTCTGTTATCTTCGAGATCAAACATACGTTTTGGGTTCCGGGTGACGGGTGTCAGGTCCCGGGGAAGGTAGGAGCGAGCTTGCTCGTGATTGGGTGTTGATTTCGCGAGCAAGCTCGCTCCTCCAGGTAAAGAAAAGCCCTGCCTCCGAGTGTCGGAAGCAGGGCTGAGTAATTAGTTATCGGATACGATGATCACTTACTTGGCACGCTTCGCTTCGATGGCTGCTTGAGCAGCTGCAAGGCGAGCAACAGGAACGCGGAATGGCGAACACGATACATAAGTGAGGCCAGCGTTGTGGCAGAACTTAACGGATGCTGGATCGCCGCCGTGTTCACCACAGATACCGAGCTTCATGCCAGGACGAGTCTTGCGGCCCTTTTCGATAGCAGTCGTAACCAGCTGGCCAACGCCAGTTTGGTCGATCGATGCGAATGGGTTGGCCTTGAGGATCTCAACTTCCAGGTACTTGCCGAGGAAGGAACCGGTGTCGTCACGAGACATGCCGAGGCAGGTCTGGGTGAGGTCGTTGGTTCCGAAGGAGAAGAACTCAGCTGTTTCAGCGATCTCATCAGCTGTGAGGGCACCGCGTGGGACTTCGATCATTGTACCAACGGTGTAGGAGAGCTTTACGCCCTTTGCTGCTTCAACTTCCTTAGCGACGCGATGAACGATCTCGGTTTGGATATCGAGTTCCTTCTTGAAACCAACGAGTGGGATCATGACTTCTGGCTGTGCTGGGATCTTCTTCTTCACGCACTGGGCAGCGGCTTCGAAGATGGCGCGAGCCTGCATCTCTGCGATTTCTGGGTAGCTGATCGCGAGACGGCAGCCACGGAAACCAAGCATTGGGTTGAACTCGTGGAGGTCCGCGACGCGCTGCATGATCTTCTCGACCTTGATGCCGAGGGTGCGAGCGAGGTCCATCTGCTGTTCCTTGCTGTGAGGAAGGAACTCGTGGAGAGGTGGGTCCAGGAGGCGGATGGTGGCGGGCAGACCCTGGAGAGCCTTGAAGATGCCGAAGAAGTCCTTGCGCTGGTAAGGTAGGAGCTTCTTGAGCGCTTTCTGGCGACCTTCGAGAGAGTCGGCGAGGATCATTTCGCGCATAGCGTCGATACGGTCGCCCTCGAAGAACATGTGCTCGGTACGAGTGAGTCCGATGCCTTCCGCGCCGAATGCGATCGCGTTCTTGGTTTGCTCAGGCGTATCCGCATTGGTGCGAACCTGGAGGCGAGTTGCCTTAGCGCACCATTTCATGAGCTGGACGTAGTCTTGGTACTTCTGAGTCTTTTGAGCGGTTTTCTTGCCGTTGATGAGACCGTCGATGATTTCAGAAGGAGCAGCCTTGATTTCGCCTGCGAAGACTTGGCCAGTGGTACCGTCGATGGAGAGGAAATCACCTTCCTTGAACTTGTTTTTTCCAACGGTGAGGGTCTTCTTGTCGTAGTCGATCTGAAGTTCAGCCGCGCCACAAACGCAAACCTTACCCATTTGGCGAGCAACGAGAGCTGCGTGGGAAGAAACGCCACCGCGAGCAGTGAGGATGCCTTCCGCCGCGATCATACCGCGAAGGTCTTCTGGGGATGTTTCAACGCGAGTGAGGAGAACCTTCTCGCCGCGAGCTTCCGCCTCAACGGCGCGTTCTGCGTTGAAGTAGATCTTACCGGATGCTGCGCCTGGACCTGCTGGGAGGCCAGTTGCGAGTACCTTTGCCTTCTTGACCTCAGCAAGGTCGAAGATTGGAGCGAGGAGCTGGTCGAGCTGGTCAGCTGGGTTGCGGAGGACCGCTGTTTCCCAGTTGATGAGACGCTCCTTAACCATGTCGATGGAGAACTTGAGAGCGGCAGCGGCGGTGCGCTTACCGTTACGAGTCTGCAGCATGTAGAGCTTGCCTTCCTGGATGGTGAACTCGACGTCCTGTACATCTTTGAAGTGCTTCTCGAGCTTTTTGCGAACCTTGAGGAGCTCGGCGTAAGACTTTGGCATTACGTCCTTGAGCTTTATAACAGGCTCTGGAGTACGCACTCCGGCAACAACGTCTTCACCCTGGGCGTTCACGAGGAACTCGCCGTAGAATTCGTTTTCGCCGTTAGCTGGGTTACGCGTGAAGGCAACGCCGGAACCGGAAGTGGTGCCAGTATTTCCGAATACCATGGCCTGAACGTTGACAGCAGTACCCCACTCAGCGGGGATGCCGTACTTCTGGCGGTAGACGATAGCGCGGTCGTTCATCCAAGAACCGAATACAGCGCCGGCTGCTCCGCGGAGCTGATCCCAAGGGTCTTCTGGGAATCCCTTGCCGGTGCGGTCCTTGACGAGCTGCTTGAAGCGCTTGACGAGCTCCATCTGGTCTTCCGCTGTGAGTTCGGAGTCGATGATGTCCTTGCCGTAACGCTCGTGCTTGAGGTGTTCGATAACTGCTTCGAATGGCTCGACGTCTTCGTTTGGTCCTGCTTGGACACCGAGAACAACGTCTCCGTACATCTGGATGAAGCGGCGGTAGCAATCCCAAGCGAAACGTGGGTTGTCAGTTGCCTTCGTGAGGGCGTCGACTGCTGCGTCGTTGAGGCCGAGGTTGAGGATCGTGTCCATCATGCCTGGCATAGAATCACGAGCGCCGGAACGAACTGCTACGAGAAGCGGCATGCCATCGGTCGCGCCGAACTTTGTGCCCATTTCCTTTTCCATCTTAGCGACGGCAGCTTCCATTTCCGCTTGGAGGGAATCTGGGTAGGTGCGGCCGTTGTCGTAGAAGTAAGTGCAAAGCTCTGTACTGATAGTGAAGCCCGGAGGAACTGGGAGGCCGATGTTGGCCATCTCAGCGAGGTTCGCACCCTTACCGCCGAGGAGGTTTCTCATAGTAGCGTCGCCGTCAGTCTTTTGACCGAACGAGTAAACGTACTTTACGTTCTTCTTTGCCGCTGCTTTACGAGGAGCCTTCTTAGCTGCCTTTTTTGCGGGCTTACGTACAGCCTTCTTGGCTGCTGTTGCGCGTTTCGCTGTGGTTTTGGATGCCATACTTCGATAGCTTGGGTTATGCGATGTTGTTGAGTGAAAGACGCGGAGTTGCCTCTTCCCAGTTTCGAAAAGGGGTTCCTCATAGTGATGCTACTGCGGGTGTCAACGGGAATGCTGCTGAGGCACTCCCTTGCGCAGGACGGCAAGTCGGCGCGATTTGCGATTGCCCGACGCCTTTCAGTCGCGCAATAAGGTCCGCTTTCAAGCGAATGCTATGAGCGATATCGTCCCCAAAGATCCAGAAGAAGAACCAGAAGAGGAAGACCACGACTGGGCGGATGACCCAAAGAAAATGGGGTTCCTCGACCACGTGGAGGAGTTGCGTTGGACTCTCATCAAGCCTCTAGCTGTTTTCTTCATAGCATTCGTGGTGACGATCGTCTTCATCCAGCACGTGAAGGACGTGCTGATGTATCCGTTGGACATGCACTATTCCGAGGCCCAGCTGGATGTTTTCAATGGCTTGGCCACTCGCAACCCGACCGGCGTATTCACAGCCATGTTACATATTGGCTTGTTGACGGGAATCACCGTCGCCTCCCCAGTGTTTCTTTTCTACATCGGGCGCTTCCTGTCACCCGCTTTGACGAAGAAGGAGAAAAAGTTGCTTTTACCGGGCTGCTTCAGCGCTTTTTTGCTTTTCATGATGGGGTGTTCGTTTGCCTTCTTCCTTCTTTTGCCGAAGGCGATCGACGTGACTATGGCGTTCAACAAGATGATGGGATTCCAAATCATCTGGTCGCCGGACAGTTATTTCGGGTTCATCACTTGGATTGTGATCGGGATGGGCGTTTCGTTCCAGTTTCCCTTAATCGCGGTGGTTCTCGTCTACCTCGATGTCATTAGCTTGGAGAAGCTGCGCTCGCTCAGGCGCGTTTTCATCATATCCTTTTTCATCGTGTCCGCAATTCTAACACCGCCGGATCCCGTGACCCAGATCATGATGGCCGTGCCGATGATGGTGCTTTATGAGGTGGCTTTGCTGGCAGCGGGGATCTTGCTACGCAAGAAAGCGAAGCGTGAAGCGGAAGAGGGTTGGTAGGCACCGCCCGGCCTCTGGCGAAAGCTGATGTCCCTCAAGCTCACTCCTAATGTACGAGAAACAAATAGGCTCACCTGCCTGATTACATGAAGGTGAGCCTAGATTTTGAAAAAGCTATCTTTGATTCTTAGCTGAGTATCCAACCTTCCGGATACTCTTTCTTAAGGTACTGGTTTGCATCCGGAACGTTGGTAATCTTCATCGCTTTAGCATCGTACTCGATACGACGCTGGGCGCGCATGGCGACGTTTCCGAGCAGCGCCATTTCGGTAAGTCCGGAGGCGTATTCGAAGTTTGAGCACGGGGTCAATTCGCCGCGAATTCCGTCCGTCCAATTCTTTTGGTGGGAACCTTTGACGCGCGGAATGGTGCGCGGTGGGAGGCTGGGCTTTAGTTCTTCGAATTTCGAATCCGGATAGATTCGCACGTTTTGTCCGTAGGTGTCCGAGTACAGATACGCCTCCGAACCGATGATGATGGTTCCTCCGCCTTTGTCGTCGTACACAGAAGGATCGAGACCCTTTGGTATTGGCGGTAGAAGCCCGCCTTCGAACCATTTGTAAGTGACCGGAGCGAACTTGCCTCGTTGTGGGAACTCGAAGGTGACCACGGCAGAAGATGGGGCGCTGTAGTCGTTGAAGCTCGTGGTGATCGCTTCGATCGCTGTGGGCATCCCGAGGTCGAGCCCCCAGTAGGCGACGTCCATGATATGGCAGGCCATGTCGCCGACGGCGCCGCAACCGTAGTCCCACATGCCTCGCCAGTTAAAGGGGCAGATTGATGGGTCGTAGGCGCGACGCGGCGCGATCCCCTGCCATACGTCCCAATTCAAGGTATCGGGTTTGACGGGGATCATCTTGGAGTGATCGGGTTCTGAGATACCCTGCGGCCAGATGGGGCGATTTGTCCAAGAGATGATTTCTTTGACTTCGCCGATCACGCCGGCCTGCAGCCATTCGCGTGCGAGACGCTGGCCAGCGTTGGAATGGCCTTGGTTGCCCATCTGGGTGACGAGTCCTGTTTTGCGGGCTGCTTCGTCGATCCAGCGGGCTTCTTGAACCGTGTGGACTAGAGGCTTTTCGCAGTAAACGTGGATTCCGAGATTCAAAGCACTGCGAGCGATCGGGTAGTGCATGTGGTCTGGCGTCGAGATGACCACACCGTCGATCTTGTCGGCCATTTCTTCAAACATCTTGCGGTAGTCAGTATACCACTTGGCTCCATTGGCTTTCACTTCCTCGAGCACCTCTCCGAAGATTGGTGGCGTCCACTTATTCGTAATCGTGCGCTCGACGCTCGCCATATCGACGTCGCAGAGGGCGACTATGTTTTCGTCGCGTAAAGGAACGATGGAGGAAGCGCCTTTTCCGCCTACTCCGACGAACGCGAGGTTCAGTTTTCCATTGGGAGATCCTGCTTTTTTTGTCTTGCCGATGGCGAAGTGTGGGATGGCGAATAGGCCAGCTGCTGAAGTTGCTCCTTTGACGAAGCTGCGACGGTTCATTCCAGAGAGATCCACTAGAGTTTTTTGGGTTGGGGTTCGTTTAGTCCTGCGTGCGGTAATAGTCTATACCGCAGCAGACATGCTAAGGAATGATGGCTAGCGCCAACTCGCTAGCGAATCAACCCGTTAAGTTGACCCTACCCCTCATACTAAAGAAGGGTCCTCCAAATCTAAGTTTTGTCGGCCTCCCTTGCTCTAGCGCTTAAAGTTCCCGTAAGGTTTGGGTGAGAATATCGGTCGCTTGATCGATGGCGCCTTGCTGGTGAGCAGTGGAAATGAAGTTCGCTTCGTACTTGGAGGGTGGTAAGTAGACGCCTTTATCGAGGCAACGATGAAAGTACTTGTTGAAGCGTTCCGTATCGGTCGCTATGGCGTCGTCCAAGTTTGCGACGGTTTTTTCGCTGAAGTAGACGCAGAACATGGAACCGACCTGGGGAACTTGTACCGGCATGCCCAGCTCCTTCGCTGTATCGGCGATGGCGGTGGCGATTTGCTTACCCATCTTTTCGAGTGAGGCATATGCGTCGGTCTCCAGCAGGAGCTTCAATGAGGAGATGCCTGCTGCCATGGCGAGCGGATTGCCGCTTAAGGTTCCTGCTTGGTAGACAGGGCCGAGTGGAGCGAGGTAGTCCATGATCTCAGCCTTGCCGCCGAGAGCGCCCACGGGGAGGCCACCGCCGATTATTTTGCCGAGTGCGGTCAGGTCAGGCGTGATGCCGACGTGCTCCTGTACTCCTCCCGCGGATACGCGGAATCCGGTCATTACCTCGTCGAAAATGAGCACGCTGCCATATTTTGTACACAGGTTGCGTAGACCTTGAAGGTAGCCGCTCTCCGGGAAAATGAGTCCCACGTTGGCAGGAAAAGGTTCAAGAATGATGCCGGCAATTTGTTCGCCGTAGTTGGCGAAGGCTTCTTCGACTTTGGAGAGGTCGTTGAAGGGCAGGACTATGGTTTCTTTGGCGAGGCTTTCTGGAATACCGGCGGAGTCAGGCTTGCCGAGGGTGAGAGCTCCGGAACCGGCGGCTATCAGAAGGCTGTCGACGTGTCCGTGGTAACACCCTGCGAACTTGATGATCTTGTCCCGCTTGGTGTAGCCGCGAGCGAGGCGAATTGCAGTCATGGTTGCCTCTGTACCCGAATTTACCATACGTACTTTCTCAACGGAAGGAACCATCTTGGCGATGAGTTCCGCCATCTCGACTTCGTAGGGATTGGGTGTTCCGAAGCTTGTGCCCTTGAAGAGCGCGTCGGAAATCGCTTCGCGGATGATCGGGTTGTTGTGACCGTGAATAGCAGGACCCCAGGTACAAACGAAGTCGATCAGCTCTTGGTTGTCAGCTGTAGTTAGAGTAGCTCCGTGAGCCTTCTTAGTGAAGAAAGGGGCTCCACCGACGGAACGGAAGGCGCGGACTGGGGAATTGACGCCACCGGGGATGAGTTCTTGGGCGCGGGTGAAGAGATCGGAAGAGACAGTCATGACGGAATTATTAAAGTTTGTAGGAAATACGCTACGAGACGTAGCGCTGAACGATGGGGATGCGGCGGCCGACGCCGAAGGCGAGCGGGGTGAGTTTGAGTCCGGGAGCAGCTTGCTTGCGCTTGTATTCGTTGAGGTCGACTTTGCGTATCATGTCTTTCACTACAGTTTCGTCGTAGCCTTGCTCGATCAGCTCTTTGGTAGACATGCCTTTCTCGACGTAGCCTTCGAGAATACCGTCGAGGATGTCGTAGGGTGGTAGGCTATCTTCGTCTTTTTGGTCCGGACGAAGCTCAGCGCTAGGAGGTTTTTCGATTGTGTTGACGGGAATCGTGGGCCGGTCGCGATTCATGTGTCGTGAAAGTTCGAATACCTTGGTTTTGGGTAAATCGCTGATAACTGCCAAGCCACCGCACATGTCGCCGTAGAGCGTGCAGTAGCCGACTGCGAGTTCGGACTTGTTGCCTGTGGTGAGTAGCAAGGCCCCGAGCTTGTTGGAAAGGGCCATGAGGAGCAGTCCGCGGGCGCGGGCTTGTATGTTCTCTTCAGTCACGTCTCGTCCGTAGCCGGCAGTTAGCGGGGCGAGCGTTTCCTCGGATGCGGAAACGATATCGGCAATAGCTACCGTATGGAAGGCGATGCCGAGGTTGTCTGCCAAGTCTTTGGCGTCGCTTTTAGAGTGGTCGCTCGAAATGGCGGAAGGAAGGCTGACTCCGGTGACGTTTTCCGGGCCGAGGGCTTGAGCGGCGATGGCGGCGACGACGGCAGAGTCGATGCCACCCGAAAGGCCGATAAGCGCTTTCTTGAAACCTGACTTGTGCACGTAGTCGCGCAGACCGAGGACGAGCGCTTGCTCGATGTTGTGGAGGAGCCCTTGGCGGAAGGAGCCGGCTATCTTCGCCTCGGACGCTGCTAGGTCGACCACAGCTTCGTCAGATGTGAAGGCGGAGAGGCCTGCTACGATGTTGCCTTGGGAGTCGGAGACCATGCTGCGACCGTCGAAGATGAGCTCGTCGTTTCCACCGACCGCGTTGACATAAACGGTTGGGCAACCGCAGGCTTTGGAGGCAGCCGAGACGAGGCCTTCGCGTTGTTCACCTTTTCCCCCCCAATGCCAAGGACTGGCGGAGAGGTTGAGGTGCAGGTCGAGGTTCTTTTCCTTTAAGTACTCGACGGGTGCATGCGGGTAGCGTTCGCGAGACACGTCCGTGTTTCCCCATATGTCTTCGCATATTGTTACGCCGACGCGCTTGCCCTGCCATTCGAAGACGAGAGGTAGGTCTGCGGGCTCGAAGTAGCGATCCTCGTCAAAGACGTCGTAGGTGGGGAGGAGGCTTTTGTGGCTGACTTGCTTGATCTCGCCGTCGAGGCAGAAAGCGGCGGCGTTGAAGAAGTCGCGGCCAGATTTTGAGGGGTTCTGATCTACGAAGCCGATGACCGCAGGAACGGTTCCAATATGGTTAGCGATGGTGTTAAGGCTCTCCAGCTGGTCGGGCACGAAGCGGCGCTTGAAGAGTAGGTCTCGAGGCGGGTAGCCGCAAACTGCGAGTTCGGGAAACACCACGAGCTCAGCTCCTTGCGAGACGAGCGATTGGTAGGCGTCGAGAATGAGCTTCTGGTTTCCGGCGAGGTCGCCGACGGTAGTGTTTATTTGCGCGAGTCCGATCTTCATGGGTGCAAGGCGAGAGACTTCAACAGACGCGAGCGAAAGGGCAAGCGCGGCGTCGCGTTTTTAGGGGTTGCCATGGCGGATGCGGGGACTTTGCGTGGGAGGTATGTCGACACAACAAGTCATCAGCTTCAACTACACCTTGCGCAACAAGGCCGGCGAGGTCTTGGATCAGTCTCCGAAGGGACGTCCTCTCGAGTTTCTATCCGGCGTGGGCCAGATCATCGAAGGCCTGGAAGAAAATCTCCTGCAAATGGACGAAGGTAAGAGCGATGAAGTGATCGTGCGTCCGGAAAAGGGCTACGGCTTCCGCGACGAGTCCCAGATCGACACGATCAACATTTCTCAACTGCCGGTAGACCAAGTGAAGGTGGGCGACTATTTCCAAGCTGGTCAGGATCGCCATTCCCCGATTGTTCGCGTGGTCAAGGTCGAAGGCGACCAGGTGACCCTCGATGCCAACCACCCACTAGCTGGTGAAGACCTCGTGTTTTCGGTAGACTTGGTAGCTAAGCGGGAGGCAACTGAAGAAGAGTTATCTCACGGTCACGTACACAGCTCCGGCGGATGCTGTGGCGGCGGTGGGGGCGGCGGCTGCGGGTGCAGCAGCGAGGAGCCGGCTCAGGAAGTGGCGGCTGAAGAAGGCGGTTGTTGCGGCGGCGGTGGACACGAACACGCCCATGATCACGGGCATGGAGGTTGCGGCTGCAATCATTAGGCGAGTCACCTAATTTCGATTTCAAAAAAGGACCGCCTCTTCGGCGGTCCTTTCTATTTATAGAAGACTAAGATCGCCTACTTGAAGTCGATCAACTCGACATCGAAGACGAGGATTGAGTTCGGCGGTATGACAGGCGGGCTGCCGCGGAGCCCGTAGGCGATTTGAGCGGGCAGGATGAGTTTGCGCTTTTCGCCTTTCTTCATGCCTAGGAAGGCTTCGTCCCAGCCTTTGATGACTCGACCCTGGCCGACCGGAAATTGGAAAGGTGAGCCACGTTTGACTGAGCTGTCGAAAACTTCGCCGTTGAGGAGTGTGCCATGGTAGTGGGCGGTGACCATTTGGCCTTTTTCAGGTGTTTCTCCTTCGCCCTCCTTTTCTACGATATAATGGAGTCCGCTCTCAGTCGATTGGGCGGATGGGTAGAGCTTTGCTATCTCCTCGACCTGGAAGCCGTGGGACAGGGTGGGCTCCTGCGTTTCGAGGTAACGAACGCGTTCTTCGAGATCGGCGACCTGTTTATCGTTTTTGCTGCAGCCCGCCAGTAGGGCGAGCACGGCCGCGGCGGCTGCAAAAGTGAGTTTTGAACGAATCTTCATTTGATTTTCAGGGTTCTGGGACTTTGAAATGAAAACGTATCCGAAGTCCTCGGACACGCTCAAGTCCTATGTCTCTTTTCCCATTCGCCAAGTTCCATCGAGATTCCATTCCGCTCAAGCGGAAGGACGTCGTATTCAGAAACCATCCGAATGCGAAGCGCTACCTCGCGAGGGTCGACAAGGAGGGGAATATCGTGCTGACAGTTCCACGTACAGGGACGCAAAGAGATGCATTGGCTTTCGCCAACGAGAATCGAGAATGGCTTGAGGGACAGAGGACGCTGGCACTGGAGCAACTGGAGGAAGCCAAGCGAAATCAGGGCCTAAGACCGGGAGAGTTGATTTGGTTCCGTGGCAAGCGGGTTCCGTTAACTGTCGAGAAAGATATTGGCCGACCGGTACTTCGTTTCGCGGACGAACGCGTATTCATCGCGGATGAAGACATGGACCTTTCGCGGCCGCTGAAGGCTCACCTAAGCGAAATGGCGAAAGTCGAGTTTCCGAAGCGAGCCTACCGTCTCGCCGAAAGGGTTGGTGAGACGGTCACGAAGGTCGTCGTACGGGACCAAAAAACGCGCTGGGGATCTTGTTCAACGAGCGGAACCATTTCCTTGAACTGGCGCCTGCTCTTAGCCTCTGAGTCGACGCGAGACTATGTGATCATCCACGAACTGATGCACATGAAGCGCTTCGACCATTCAGCGAAGTTCTGGGCATTGGTCGCGAAAGCCTGCCCTGCTTACCAAGAGCATGAGGCTTGGCTAAAAGCGCACCAAGATGAGCTCAATTGGTGAGGCTTCCTGCGATGATAGGTGGCTCGCAGGTCTTCGCTCGTATCCCCTCGTTCGGTTTTCTAGAGGTCGATGCGGGTGATCGTTCCGGCCAGCATGTCGGGAAGCAGAATCATGCTCTCTTCTTCGTTTAGATAAAAGTCGGCCGCGGATTGGAGTCCTTCGATGAGGACGGTGACATCCTTGGTTGATCCGTCGATCTTCCAGACTTTTGCGAACTTCCAGCTAGAAACGTAGTAGTTGCCTTTGGAGTCTTGTTCGACGGCGTCGGCACCGCGGAATCCATCAGCTATGACATGCAAGTGGTCACCGTGGGCTTCCAAGAAATTGCCCCGGAAAAAAGCGCCGATCAATAGTTGCCCGTCCTTGCCGAAGCCCACGCCGTTAGGGCAGGGCATAAGGTCATTTGCATCGACGGCGATTTCTATCCCCGAGCTCGACAGGTCTATTTTGAATACGCGGCCGATGACGGGAATATTCTTCGCTTGCTCGCTATCGAAGGGCCAGAAGCCGTCAGGGCCGAACATCTTGTCGTTGGCCCCCATGTCCGTGATGTAAAGAGAACTTCCGTCAGGCGAAATCGCGGCATCGTTGAGATAGCTGATAGCCACTGGGAAGTCTGCTTCGCCGACGAGTTCGCTCTTTTCTCCGCTAGCGTCTATCTTCCAGACCCTTCGCAAATCCGTCGCATATAAGTGAGTACCGTCAAATGCGATCCCCTTTGGTTCGTCCATTCCCTCGGCGAACTTCGATATTTCTCCGTTTTGAATGCGAGCAATGTATGCGTCGCCTGGCTCTTTTTCACCCATGACCGTTACGAAGTAATCTCCATCGAAGCCTTTGGTGATACTTTCCGGACGAGTGCCTATTGCTAAGGTTCCAGGAAATTGAGTGGATTTGCTGTTGGGGCTGCAAGCGCACAAGAAGACCAAGGAGATCGTAATTATGAGGGAAGGCGTGGAAGGTAAGATCATGGTGGCGTTACAATTGGGGTGTAGGAAGGGTGATTCCCGGGCTGATACGCTTCAGAAAGCGTGTGAATCGATCCAACTGCGAAAAGCAGGAACTATCGAACCAAGAAACGCTGCTTACTTCCGAACTGTTTGGACACAGAAAAGCTCCGTTGTCGGCGAGTTGTTTGGAGCCGAAGAACGGAGCTGTCCGTTTGTAATACAGGTATGACGTATCGACAGGGTCGATACAGAAAGGTCTTAAATCATGCAGGTCGTTTCGCAGTCGGTTGCGAGCATCAGGTACTCGTCTAAGCTGACCATTGATTCCGATACGACGCGAGGCATGTAGTCGCCGCGGATGAGCCGCTTCTTCGCGTGCAAAATGATATCTAGGACAGGGTCCATACCGATGTGCGCGTAGCGAGGATCATCCAACTGAACCTTAATATAGGTTTCTAGATCTCTCAGCGTAAGTTGCGTGTCGATGCACAGTGTCATGATATCTCCTTGTCGTTTGTTGTGTGGGAAACTCTGTCGGTTTCGTTACGAAGAGTATCGTCCAAGTTGGCCAATTTGTTAAGTGCGAGGACAACGAAATAAGAGCGAAGTTCGATTTGTATCCAATTTTTTGATCTTTCCTTACAAGGCTTTTACGAACGAAGCGCCAGTGGAGGATTCATCTAGTTCCACTTGTTAAACGAATGTGAAGGAAAGTATGTATTTGCCGATCTAGGTATTCTTGAACCGTGTGGCTGCTTTCTCGAGCGTTTCGTTCACGAATTCCTGATCCTAGCCGATACTGATCGCTAGATATCCTCACGAATGCGCATGATTGACAAGTCCTACCACATCACACCGCTGGAAATGAAGGCGGCGATCCTGAAAATCCCTGCTTCCCCCGAAATTTTTATGAAGTTGGGGCGCATGCTAAAAGATAAGGATTCGGAGATGGCAGATGTTATACGTCTGGTTGAAATGGATCCGTCCTTAGTAGCCCGTGTTTTTAGGCTTTGCAACACCCCCTATTTCAACACGGGTGAACCGATTGGTACTCTCGAAGTCGGGATCAATCGAATCGGTTTTCAGGAACTCCATCGTATTGTGGGGGTTGCTTCGATCGCGGGCGTTTTCAAGTTCTGGAATCTCGCATATAAGATTTCCGGCGACGCGATTTGGCATAATGCCTTGGCTGTCGGTATTGCCATGGAGCAATTGGCTGCAGCGAATGGCGAAGACCGAGCCGACGCTTACACGGCGGGCTTGCTCAAGTCACTCGGTAAACTCGTTATCGACAATTGTGCGAAGAGCCACTCCAAGCCTCCGATCTACGACCACGAAGCGGACCTGCCGCTATTGATGTGGGAGCAGGATATTTTTGGGGCGACGAATTCTCAAATGGTTGAGCATGTAATGGAGTCCTGGGGATTTTCGGAGCGTTTGCTCGTCGGGATCCGCTACCACTACCAACCGGATCTGGCGCCAGATGTGAATCGCTATGCGTACATGCTGAACTTGGCCGGAGGTATGGCAGAGAAGATAGGCAAGCCACTGCCAGGCGAAAGCAGCTATTGGAACGACGAAGAGGAAAGTTTGGACGCTGCTGGTGTGAGTCGTGGCCAATTGAAGACCGCCACCGGCGCTTCGTCCGAGAAGCTCAAACATTTACTCAAGGCTATGGGCGAGTAGCTTGGACCGTAGCCGCGGTGCTACAGCCCGCGACCACGAAGGCTGGATCTTAAAATGTGGCCGCGATCTAAGGCTCCGCGCTACCGGACTAAAGTTCTGTGCTAAAGAAGGTGCGGACGGTTTTGACTGCGTATTTGGTGAGCATGTTTCCTTTGCTCGCGCGACCTTTGACCGTTAATTCGCCGAGATCGAAATCGAATTCTTTCACGCGGGCGCTGCAGCTTGGCGTGAGGCGAACCTTTATGGGCTTCGTCTTACCGTCGGGGTTGGCTTTGAAGTAGTGGACCTTGGAGCCTTTTGTTCCCTTGGTGAGATCGTACTCCTTGTCGCGGGTGACGGCGTTGACCATGAAGCGCTTCACGTACGAAGCCCCGCGAGGGCCGTCGCGATAGACCATGTCGTAGATCGTTTCTTCGTCGCCCTTCTTCCAGAGGTCGACGTGTACGATGTCCTTGCCCATGAAAACCTTGTCGGCGGCACGGGAGACGCGAAAGGTTCCGTCGGAACAGAAGGCGATGAGCTCGTCGAACTGGGATGCTTCGCAGAGGAATTCGTCTTTCTTGAGGGAGAAGCCGATGAAGCCGTCCTCGCGGTTGACGTAGAGCTTTTGCGTGGGCAGGGAAACTTCTGCGGCTTTGATTGTCTCGAAACTTTCAATACGGGTGCGGCGTTCGCGGCCTTTGCCGTACTTTTCCTTGAGCTCTTCGAAGTAGGCCGTGGCGTATTTGGTAAGCGACTTGAGGTTGCGTTTGGTCGCGCGCATCTCCTTCTCGGTCTTCTTGATTTCGGCGTCGGCCTTGAAGGAGTTGAACTTGGAAATGCGCTTGATGCGGATTTCCGTAAGGCGGGTGACGTCGTCGTCGGTGACTTCGCGTTTGAGCTGAGGCTTGAAGGGGTCGAGTCCGAGATGGATCTCGGAAATGACGGCGTCCCAAGTCTCGCATTCTTCGATCCGGCGATAGATGCGTTCCTCGATGAAGATACGCTCGAGGGAGTCGAAGTGCCATTTCTCTTCGAGTTCGGCGAGCCTGATCTCGAGCTCGCGCTTGAGTAGGGCCTTTACGTTATCGGCGCTGCGACGAAGAATTTCGCTGACGCCGATGAATTGCGGCGTATCATCTTGAATGATACAGGCATTTGGGGCGATCGATACTTGGCAGTCGGTGAAGAGATAGAGAGCGTCGATAGCGTCGTCCGCTTCGGTACCGGGCGGCAGAGTGATGATGATCTCGGCCTTGTCGGAGGTGTTGTCCTCGATCTTCTTGATCTTGATCTTGCCCTTGGAGTTGGCGGAGAGGATCGAGTCGATCAGAGAGCCGGTCGTGCAGCCGAAGGGAACCTCGCGAATCGCGAGTTGGTACTTAGATTGCTTTTCGAAGACAGCGCGGACGAGGACTCTTCCGCCGCGAAGGCCGTCGTTGTAATTGGAGAAATCTGCTATTCCGCCGGTTTCGAAATCTGGATACAATTCGAATTCATCGCCGTTTAGGTGGTAGATGGCGGCGTCGATGATCTCGTTGAAGTTGTGGGGAAGGATCTTGCAAGCGAGGCCGACAGCGATGCCTTCGGCTCCTTCGGAGAGAAGGAGAGGGAACTTAACGGGAAGGTTGATGGGCTCTTTGTTGCGGCCGTCGTAAGACTGCTGCCATTTGGTTGTCTTGGGATTGAAGACGACGTCCCGAGCGAAAGGTGAAAGGCGGGCTTCGATGTAACGAGCCGCGGCAGCGCCGTCGCCGGTGAGCGTATTTCCCCAGTTTCCTTGGGTGTCGATGAGCAGGTTGCGCTGGCCCATGCCTACCATGGCCGAATAGATGGAGGCGTCGCCGTGCGGGTGGTAGCGCATGGAGTGGCCTACCACGTTGGCGACCTTGTTATAGCGTCCGTCATCGAGCTCCCGAAGCGAGTGCATGATACGTCGCTGCACGGGTTTGAGTCCGTCGAGCAAGGCGGGTACGGCGCGGTCGAGGATAACGTAGGAGGCGTATTCGAGGAACCAGTTCTGGTAGGAAGTGGCCAGCGGGGCTTTAGCGTTGCCGGATTTTTCTTCGGCTTCTGCGGGGACGAGCTCGGTGGAGGAGGGCTCGTCTTCTGGCTCGTTGTCGAAATCTAGTTGGTCTTGGGTGTCGTCGGACATTTGGGAGGGAAAATGGCTGGTGGTTCGTATCGCGTGCCAAGCACGCTCCCACGGAAATTAGCTGGCTTCTTCGTCGATGACGTCCTTCTCGATGTGAAGGTTGCCGATGATGAACTCTTGGCGGTCGGGAGTGTTCTTGCCCATGTAGAAGGAGAGCAGCTCGTCGATGTTGTGGAGGTGGGCCATGGTGACCGGCTCGAGTTTAATGTCGGGGCCGATAAAGGTGGCGAACTCGTCTGGCGAGGCTTCGCCGAGTCCCTTGAATCGAGTGATTTCTGCGGCTTTGCCGAGGTTCTTGAGGGCCTGCTCCTTCTCTCTTTCGTTGTAGCAGTAGAGAGTCTTCTTCTTATTGCGGACGCGGAAGAGGGGAGTCTGCAATATATAGAGGTGGCCGAGGCGGACGAGGTCGGGGAAAAACTGCAGGAAGAAGGTGAGCAGCAGCATGCGGATATGCATGCCGTCGACGTCGGCGTCGGTGGCGATTACGACCTTGTTGTAGCGGAGCGTATCGAGCCCGTCTTCGATATCGAGCGCGGATTGAAGGCAGTTGAACTCGTCGTTTTGATAGACGATTTTCTTGCTGAGTCCGAAGGCGTTGAGCGGCTTTCCCTTCAGGGAGAAAACGGCTTGGGTATTGACATCGCGGGTCTTGGTGATGGATCCGCCTGCGGAATCACCCTCAACGATGAAGAGGGTGGATTCGTCGGCTTGCTTGTGCTTTGTGCCTAGGTGGACGCGGCAGTCGCGCAGCTTCTTGTTGTGCAGATTGACCTTCTTGGCCTTTTCCCGTGCGAGCTTGCGGATGCCGGAGAGTTCCTTGCGCTCCTTTTCGGAAGCCACGATCTTTTGCTGGATCGCCTTGGCAGTTTCTGGGTAACGGTGCAGGTGGTCGTCGAGCTCTTTCTTGATGAAGGTGTTGACGAAATTGCGGATGGACTGGCCCTTGGGGGCGACGTTTTGGGAGCCGAGTTTGGTTTTGGTCTGAGACTCGAAGACGGGTTCCTGGATGCGTACCGAAATCGCGGATACGATGGAAGTGCGTATGTCGGCGGGATCGTAGTTCTTATTGAAAAATTCGCGGATGGTTTTGACGATTGCCTCACGGAAGGCGGCTAGGTGGGTGCCGCCCATGGTGGTGTGCTGGCCGTTAACGAAAGAGAAGTAATCCTCCCCATAGTGCGTGCCGTGGGTGATGGCGACTTCGATGTCGTCGCCTTTGAGGTGGATAATCGGGTAGAGGATGTCGCCGGAAAGGTTGTCCTGCAGGAGGTCCTTGAGACCGTTTTCCGACTTGAAGGTTTCACCATTGAGGCTGAGGACGAGGCCCGTGTTCAGGTAGGCGTAGTTCCAGAGCATGACCTCGACGAACTCGAGACGGTACTTGTAGTTCTTGAAAATGGTACGGTCCGGGATGAATTCGACGAAGGTGCCGTTCTTTTCTTCGGTCTTGAGCTGGCGGCTTTCGTTGGTGAGCTCGCCGGTTTCGAAGGTGGCCTTCTTGGTTTTGCCTTCGCGGTAGGCAGATGCGATGAAGGATTCGGAGAGGAAGTTGACGGCTTTGGTGCCGACGCCGTTGAGTCCGACCGACTTTTGGAAGGTCTCGCTGTCGTACTTGGCTCCGGTGTTGATCTCGGAAACACAGGCTACGACCTTGCCGAGGGGGATGCCGCGACCGAAGTCCCGCACTGTAACGGTGTCGCCCTGTATGGTGATGTCGATACGCTTGCCGTGTCCGGAAGTGTGCTCGTCGATCGAGTTGTCGATGATCTCTTTGATCAAGACGTAAATGCCGTCGTCTGGGGAAGAGCCGTCGCCGAGCTTGCCGATATACATGCCTGGACGGAGGCGGATGTGTTCGCGGGGGCTAAGGGACTTGATGCTCGACTCGGTGTAGTTCGATTCTGCCATCGCGGCAGATAGGAACGAGAGGCTAGGGTGAGTTCAAGCGCGAAGTCCGAGATTTTTACGGAGAGCCAAGTGGCGGCTCAAGGTGGCTCCCTAGCTCTTGAGACGCTTCACCATGGGGATTTCGTGCTCTTCGTTTTCGTCGATCGAGCAGCTTGAACCGGCGTCGAATTGGAAGCCTTGGCTGAGGTAAAAGCCGACTGCTGAACCGGTTGGCTCGGTGGAAACAAAGAGTTGCTTGGCGCCGGCGGCCTTGGCGGAATCTTCGAGTTCGAAATAAAGGGAGCGGGCTATACCGCTGAGACGGTACTCAGCGCTCACGTACATGGCGATGATTTGGTCGACCCCATCGCGGATCCCGTGCTTGATCATTGCGATGCCGGTGAGGGTCTCCCCGTCGAAGGCTCCGAAGGCGTCCGCGTTGCCTTTCAGCTCGTCCTTCCACCAGTTGAGAAGGTTTTTCCAGAAGGCAGGATCGGAAGAAACCTCCACAGAATCGTCGTAAGCTTCGAGTTCGTCGCCGGAAGGGCGGTACATCTTGTCGACGCTTTCAGATCGGTCGATTTGATAGACCTGTTCGAGGTCGCTGCTCGAGAGTTTCGTGATTTCGATTTCGAACATATCGGGATTCCGGCACACAAGATGCAGCTCGGACAGTGCTTGCAAGAAGATTAACCTGACGGTAACGCAGCCCTATGATTCTTCCCGTAGAAGACGAATTTAGTGATGTTTTAAGCAAGGCCCAGAAGGGCCAAGGCGCCAGCACTGAGGATCTGGCGGCTCGATCGGGTGTGGACGAAAACGAGGTCCGCTCCGCTCGCAGAGGCGAATTTGACGCTGCCGTGGCCGAAGCTCTTGGCAAGGAATTAGGCTTGAACGTGCCGGCTCTTCTCCAGCTCGGAAAAGGCGAATGGCGTCCGAACGATATCCCGGAGATTGAGGGCTTTGGCATGGCCTGTAGCCCGTTCTATGACTGGCAGGTGAACGCTTTTGCGGTTTGGGATGCAAAGAGCCGCAAAGCGATCGCTTTCGATACGGGAACGACCGCGTCGCCCTTGATCGAGCTCCTTGAGGGCAAAGGGCTCGAGCTTGACACGCTGATTTTAACACATGCTCATTGGGACCATTTCGACGGAGCTCCGGACTTGGTCAAGCGTTGGCCCGAGGCCAGCGTTTTGCTCGGTGAAAAGGATGGAAAAGTCTCGGTCCCGACGCAGCCGATGCATGAAGGAGTTCGATTGGAGCTGGGCGATATAGAGGTGCTCGGCTTCGATACGCCGGGGCACACCGAGGGCGGCATGAGCTTCTTGGTGAAGGGGCTCGCTCGTGAAATTGCCATCGTGGGCGATGCTCTGTTCGCCGGATCGATGGGCGGGGCTAACGTTTCTTACGACGACGGTCTGGTCTCGTTGCGCCGCATTTTGGACTTGGACGTACAGACGGTGCTGGCCCCAGGACACGGCCCGCTAACCACTGTGGCTGAGGAGCGGAAGATGAATTGCTTCTACGTCGGTTAGACCGGATCTGCTTGGCGCTTCGTCCTTGCCTTGGAAAAGGTGCGAAACCTAGATACGCGGATGTCAGACGCAAAGCGTACTCCTCTATACGATTTTAACGTCGCTCATGGCGGGCGCATGGTCGATTTCGCGGGTTGGGAAATGCCGGTGCAGTACGCTAGCATCGTGGAAGAGCACAAGGCGACTCGGGCTGCTGCTGGCTTGTTCGACGTCAGCCATATGGGAGAAGCGACATTAGAAGGTCCGGACGCGGAGTCGTTTCTCAACTCCGTTTTGACCAACGACGTATCCGGGATGGATGACGGGAAAGCGCTCTACAGCTTGATGTGTCATCCAAACGGTGGAGTGGTAGATGACTTGCTTGTCTATCGAAAAAGGGAGGGCTCTTACCTACTCTGTCTCAATGCTTCCAACGTGGACAAGGATATAGCTTGGCTCGAGACGGAATCGAAAGGCTTCGATGTCAGTTTGGTAGACGTTTCTGACAGCTACGCTCTTCTCGCTCTGCAAGGGCCAAAGTCGTTCCAAATCCTCGGAGCAATCAGCTCCGTAGACCTCTCCGGGCTCGATTACTACCGTTTCGTGGAAGGTGAAATAGCCGGTGTAGCGTGCATCATCAGCCGCACCGGCTATACTGGTGAGGTGGGCGTCGAGCTTTTCGTAGCGTCGGAGCGTGGAGAGGAATTGGCCGAAACCCTGCTCGAAGCGGGCTTACCTCATGGGCTCGTATTAGCGGGATTGGGAGCGCGCGACAGTTTGCGGCTCGAGGCGGGGTATTCACTATATGGGCACGAGATTGACGACGTCGTTGGTCCAGTCGAAGCTAACTTGATGTGGACGGTGAGTCTCAAGAAAGAGGGAGATTTCATCGGGAAGGCTGCGATCCTATCAAAAAAACAAAACGGTCCGGAGAAGAAGATCGTCTTCTTCAAGACCGGAGGGCGTCGCATCGCTCGACCCGGTACCGACATCGTCATAAGCGGGCAAAAAGTTGGGACAGTGGTGTCTGGAACTTTCTCCCCGATTCTTAACGAGGCGATCGGTGCTGCTTTGGTTGACGCGAGCGCGGCCAAGTCGGATGAGCTAGCGGTCGAATTGCGCGGCAAGTCGTACCCCGTCGCACGGACGCGTCCCCCGTTTTTGCCTCTCAATCCCCAAGCCTGATTTCCTGGATTTGGAACTTGTCGGCATGCAAATCGCGGTCGATGATCCGCCATTCCATACTATTTCTCCTCTAAGCATTAAGAAAGAACTTCGATCCGAAAATGAGTATTCCCGCAGACCTCAAGTACACAAAAGACCATGAATGGCTGAAGCTCCTCGATGGAGACGAAGCTCTGATCGGTATTACCGATTTTGCCCAGAACAGCCTAGGAGACATCACCTTTGTCGAAGTACCTGAGGTTGGCGATAGTTTCGATGCAGGGGACAGTTTCGGAGTAGTGGAGTCCGTGAAGGCAGCATCCGACCTCTACATGCCAGTTGATGCGGAGGTAGTCGAAGTGAACGAAGCTCTCGAGGATTCTCCCGAAAGTGTGAACACCTCGCCCTACGACGAAGGATGGATAATGAAGATCAAAGTCAAGGATCCTGCCTCCCTCTCCGAGTTGCTCGACGCTGCGGCCTACGAAGAGATCGCAAAAGACTAGGATTGTCTTTCAACCATTTAAAGGAAAGCCCGAGGCATCTAGCCTCGGGCTTCGTTGTTTCAGAATAGCGGTAGCATTATTTTCTGAATACAAAAGCTTGCGATAGCTTTATCTTAACAGGCTTTCGGTTTTTGGTAGGGGGCTCGAATCGCCATTGGGAAATCGCGTCTTGAGCGGCGAGTAGCATCGCTAGATCGGGCTCACCATCCGTCGCGCTGAGCACGGGGATCCTGACTAGGCCAGCTTCATCCACGTAAAATGTGAACACAGCCCGCGTACCGTCGAACTTGTCGATCAGTTCTTTCGGGACACTGGGCGGAGTCTGTACAATGGGATAGGGAAATGTATCGAGTTCTTTGATACTGGACAGTTTTTGGGCGTTAGTTCGGAAGCCAGTGATTTCATTGTAGCGTAACGTGCTCGCCGCTGCTCCGGTGGACAGGCTTACTACGTTGCCACTTGATCGGAAGTTGAGTTCGATCTCTGTGACGATGGATCGATTTTCGCCGTTCACGAAGGGTGCTGTGAATCTCCAGTCTTTGATCACGCCTTCGAGGGATTGGATAAAGCTCGGATGGCTCGACTCGAGTACGAGCCAATCTCGTAATTCCCCAGCGTAGTCGATATCGAGGGCTACTTTGAGATACCCTTCCATGTAGCCTTCATTCGACAGAGATTGAGGGAAGCTCGGAAGCTTCAGCGACTTGAAATGGAAATCGATTCCTTCGATTTCGCTGAAGGGAGTGGAGGGGGCAGCGCTTGTTTCTGCGATGCTGAGCGATGCCAGTAGACACGCTGAGAGTAGTGATTTCGCCAATTTCATTTTGTCCTGCGGGTAAAAGGTTTCTATTGAATGTAACTGGGCCCATCTAGTGTACGTCGTTGCGATATGGCCTACTTCAAATCCTTTGGGGAAAGTTAGCGAATTTAGCGTCTGGCTGAGAGGGATACCCATCCGAAACGTAACTATTTTCACGGAGACTTCGATTCACATCGCGCTGGTAACGGGACAACCTCTTAGCTGTCCGGCCGAAGCGCGCACCGAGCGAGCGTACCAAGATCTAAGACGAGATCTCTTAGTTGTTTGTGCTTTTCAGTTCGCTTTTCTTGAAGCGAAAAGGCTGGGCTGCTCTCGCGACCACGGGGCGTCGATGGCTCAGAGGCGGTTCAAATTTCCACTGTAAGAGCGCTTCCTGCGCGATGACGAGCAGTCGCTCGTCGATTCGATCGTCGGCTTCTCGAAGCGTGGGGATGCGGACGTTTCCAGTACTGTCTATGTAGAATTCGAAGACTGCGTTAACGATGTCCCGCTCTTCTAGCATGTCGTCGTGGAAACTCGGTTTCTCGACGTGCTTAGGGATAGGGATACTATCGAGCTCGTCCAGATTGTATACGCGATAAGTTTCTCTGTTCAGCAGTTCATCCTGAAAGGCTGGTAGTGCAGTTTGGTATCCGATAGTTTCATACACAACTCCTCTGCCTCTGGTGAAGTTCACGCGTATCTTGCTGGTGATCGAAGCGATTTCTCCATCGATCAACGGAACAGAGTAGCTCCATTCCGGGATAACGCGTTCCACTGATTTCGCAAAGTCCAAATGATCTGCTTCTAACAGGAGGAAGTCTTCCAGCTCGCCGAATTGGTTCACGTAGATTGCGAATACAGTGCTGCCATTTGCGATCCCACGGTTTTTCAGCGAAAGTGGGTAAATGGGGTCTTTGGTTGGATGTATTTTAAATTCGAAGTTCGGCTGCGCATTTGCCCGGTAGCGCACGATTTCCCCTTCGGAATTCGCAACTAAGGTTGCTGTCAATCCCATGGCGAGGACTAGAAAAGCTACTATTTTAGCACGGTTCATCGAATATTGTTGGTGCTGGATCAGCGGTGGGCCTGAAATCTTATCGTCATACGAGTTACTCCGCGGAAAGCGGAATCCCTTCAATCCAATTTTTTCCTGAAGGGTTGCGAGCTTTGCTAGGGTATGTGAGTGTGACGTACCCCGTGTTTCGAGGTCCGACTTCCCCAGAAAAAAGAGCATGTCAGACGACGATAAAATCGACGAAATTCTTAACCGTTGGGATGACGGTTACAGTGTAGACTCCGAATTGGCAGAACGAGTTCGAGCTCAGGCGGAAGCTCCGTCGCCCGGCGAGGAGATCGTCGTCTGGATTGGCAATGCCCTGTTGCGACCGGGGCTGGCTGCCAGCTTTGCTGCGGTTTTCGTGCTCGTAGGCATGGGGCTTTCTCAATTGATAACCGGTGGAGCACGCGATTCGAGGGAAGAGCTCACGCTGAGCTACCGGCTTTCGATCGACCCGATCTATCGTCTCCAAGCCATGACAGGGGCTGATCAGTTCGCGCATCAAGGCGGAGTCGCTACCCCACGTAAACCGGTTGAAGCTTCCGTGTTGTTAGCTGGCTTGGGTTGGTTGCAGGGAGCTCTCGATTTGTCTGAGCCACAATACCGAAAAGTGAGCGCCCTGCACAATTACTACGAAGTAGCTTTCGATGAGCTATTCACGGAGTTGGTTGAGAGTCATCGCGAGTTTCAAGCGCTGGATCGGAAGCGGATGGAAAATGACGTGATCGACTATTTCAAACTCTACGAGCTGTTGCAGAACCAGAAGCGATTGAGTGAACGCTCCACTCAGCTGACGGAGGAGCTACTGAGCAAAGTCGAGCAAGTTATCGAGCCCGCACAGCGAGCTCGATATAGGAAGCTGCTCGATAACATCTACCCTCGTCCTTCTCACATGGACGAAGAAACCACGGATGCCTAGCGATTCGGCAAACGATCAAGAGCTCATGCGCGGCCTGCTCAAGGACGCTCCCGGATCGTTGGAGCGTATTATTGAGAGATGGCAGCGCCCTTTGTATTCATTTATCTATCGTTACACGCAAAACGAATTTGCGACACGCGACATCTTGCAGGAAACCTTCGTGCGAATCTACACGAAACGGCACAAGTACAGGTTCAGCTACCCATTGTCTTCATGGGTGTTCACCATAGCGGCCAACCTCTGCAAGAACAAGGCACGCTGGCATCAGCGACACCCGGAAACTTCGATTGAGTGTCTGAGTGTTAAAGGTGAAAGACGGAGCCGTCCAAATTTGCTGGAGGTGCTGCCCTCGGAGGATGATCTTCCAATTGATGCTATTGAGCGTGATGAAGATTTGGGTACATTGAAGAACGCCGTAGCCGGCCTGCCTCATGATCTTCGAACGGCGGTCCTGCTGCACCACTACCAAGATCTGAGCTACAAGGAAATTTCAGACATCGTTGGCTGCTCGACTCGCGGTGTGGAAACGAGACTGTACCGAGCTCGAAAACTGCTTCGGACTCGCTTGGCGGAAGCTCGCTCTCTAGAAGAATCTGCTCAAAAAAAAACGGCCCAGCCTAAGGCTGAAACCGTTGGACCCACGTGCGCGTCAATCGCTCTTTAGTTAAAATTTCGGGATGAACCCGAGTCTTACCTTTTTACGTAGTACGATACACTCGGCCTCGATTTGAGTATCCGTTGCAATGATACGCTTTTTAAGCGAATTGTCGCCGCTGCCATGGTTGAGTAGATTGGCGATACTCTCATCTTCGACCCGGAAGCGAGACTCGTCGTCGGACGAACCCTTGAAGCAGAAGCGAAAGCTGAGGCCATGAGAATGGGGAGCAGCTTCGATCTTAAGTTCCTCAAGAGAGCGGCAATAGCCGGCAATCAAAGTGAGGTCGTCGGCGAACTCCACGAGCTTAAGGGGTGCTGTCTCGTCGAGATTTGTCTGGATCGCGTCCTGATCGATGCGGTTTACAAAGCCGTAGGACAAATTTAGACTCGGTAGACGTTCGGCTGCCCAAGCTTTGAGAGCGTGCGCGCTCGAGAGGCTGGCGATGCGTGTGGCGTTAGCGTAACGCTCGTGTTCTTCGAGAAAAAGCTCCAAAGTCTCGTCGATAGTTTCTGAAGCTTCGATTGAGAGTCGATCGGCGAGTCCACGCAAGACTCGGCCGAGCGGCACTGAGTCCAGTTTGGGGCTGGATGAGGTTAGGGAGGCGAAACCTCCTGGTTTTGGTAAGTCGACTATCATTGGATGTTCGTTGGTTTGGATTCGAGCTCTATCATTTGGTTTCCCTGACGGAGTATTCGTCGAGGATACGCATTCATGAATGGCCGAGGCCGTACCTTCTCATATCGGCTACGATCGGGCTAAATCGCTGTGGTGTCCTCTTAAAAAAAGAGCTAAATGTTGCCAAATAGGGGCGTGCAGGGGGCGTAGGAAAAGGTGGTTTGGGTAAAGACTCCCGGCATCTGGGAGGGATGGAGTTCCGCTTGCGGAAATCGCTCATCCGCCATGCGAAGAGCGCCTAAGAGAATCTTATTGCTCTCTCGAGCAAATATCCGGTCACACGGCTCAACGAGCAAAGGTTTGGCGCGATTCTGAAACTGTGCGCCAGATCGCGTTAATAAGGCCGGAGCTAGGCCTCCATTGTTACGGATGGGTGAGGATTGTTACGCGGGCGAGGCGTGAATGTTAAGAAACTGCGCACTTGATGGCGCTCGGTTGACAGCGGCTTTTCGACCTCCCAGCTCCTGACCAGTGTCACAGCATTTCAAACTACGAGCTTATATAACCATGAAACCTTGTTCAATTATTGGAGGCTCCTGTCGCCTCCTCACTATCCTTTGCCTTAGTGCATCGGTTGTCTACTCGCAGAGCGCGAAGATCGTAGGCCGGGTGACGGATGAAGTCGTCGATTTAGCTCTTGGAGGAGCGCTCGTCCAAGTTCTGAACTCGGAGGTAAAGTCCTACACGGACGATCAAGGTAACTTCGTTCTTGCGAACGTTCCTGCGGGTGAGAGAGCGATCCGTGTATCCTATCTTGGATACGAAACAACCGAAACGTTTGTCGAGGTGCCCTCTAGCGGGACTGTTCGTGCGGATGTTGCATTCTCCAGTGATGTCGTCGAGTTGGACGCGTTCCAAGTGCAGGGAGCTTTAGTGGGAACGGCTCGAGCCTTGAATAGCCAAAGGGCGGCAGATTCCCTGAGTAACATAGTTGCATCGGACGAGATCGGGAACTTTCCTGACCAAAATGCGGCAGAATCGCTACAGCGTATACCTGGTGTGGCCCTCTACCGTGACCAAGGTGAAGGGCGCTACGTGGTGCTGCGTGGATTGAACTATACTTTCACTTCGGTTGAACTGGACGGAGCTTCGTTCGCGGGAGCTGACCTAGGCGAGCGAGCGACTGCATTGGACGTAGTTTCTTCCGATATGCTTTCCTCTATAAAAGTCACCAAGGTACCGACTCCCGATATGGATGCGGAGGGCATCGCTGGCAAGGTGAACATTAAGACAAAAAGTCCCTTCGACGGCGACGTCTACAATTCGCAAGTCGGTTTGCAAATGACTTATTCCGACATCACCGGGGACTGGAGTCACAAGTTCAATGGCGAGACCAGCTGGATCTCCGACGATGGCAATTGGGGCTTTCTCGTCGCACCTTCTTTTCAAAGCCGTGAGTATGGATCACACAACTACGAAGTCGCTGATGCGTGGTCTGAAGAAGACTCTCCGAGCGGTGGCGAATTTTACTTTCCGGAAGAGGTTCAGTTTCGAGAATACGAAATCAAGCGCGAACGCAAAGGTGTGACCGCAACGATCGAAGCTCGTCCGAATGACGAAACCAAGCTGTATCTGAGAACTAACTACAACAACTTTGCGGACACAGAAAATCGTTACCGTACGATTCTACCTTTGGAAGATGGAGAGATCACTGCACTCAGCGCTGAGTCTGGAACGGTTGAAAACGTGGAAGGCGTTTCACGTCGCCTCCGCCAACGCGAAAAGGACCAGGAAGTCTTTGGGGTTATCGCTGGCTTCGAAAAACTGGTGGGTAGCTGGACCCTAGACGGTTTCGCAGGTATGTCGAAAGGGGAGGAGACACGCCCCAACGAAACCTCGACCCGGTTTGAGCGCGGTGATGGTGATGTGAGCTTCAACTACAGCTTTACCAATCCATACGATTTCACGATTAATCAAACTGCAGGTCCTAGTATTTCGGAAGCGGCTACCTACAACGAATTTGACAAGTTGGAACTCGCTAACGAATCGGGCGAGGAAGACTCCTTGGATTTGGCGCTCAACGCTCGCTACGACTTTGCTGGTGACAGACAAGCCTACCTCAAGTTCGGCGTTCGCATGAGAACGAAGGAAAAGAGCAGTGAAATTGAGCTTATCGAATTTGAAGATGGACCCGATTCATTTTCCTTCGCCAACTTGGCCGGTGAGACCACAAGCTATCCATTTCTGAGGGCTCCACGCATTGATGCGGCCAAGGTAAATGCTGCTTTCTTCGGAAACGAAACTTCTTTCGATTCAGAGCGTGTCATTGAAGACAGCACTTTAGACGACTGGAGATCGGAGGAAGACATCCTCGCAGTTTACGGCATGGCCGGTTGGACGCTTGGCAAGTCCAGCTTCATCGCTGGCGCTCGCTTCGAGCAAACGGACTTCGAAACCAACGGGTTTGAATACCTTGAGGACTCCGAAACAGGTTCGCCAATTTCAGCTACGAGGGACTACGATAATTTCCTTCCGAGCTTTCAGTACCGCTACAATGCTACTGAAAATCTCGTCTACCGCGCATCTTGGTCAAACTCTCTCGCACGTCCTGGTTTCGGTGATACAGCCTATCGTAGATTTATCAACGATGACGCTGACGAAATGGAGATTGGAAATCCGAATCTGGAGACCCTAGAGTCTACCAATTGGGACGCATCCGTTGAGTACTACCTGCCTTCCCTTGGCGTCGTTTCGGCAGCGGTGTTTTATAAGGATATCGAAAACTTTGCCTTCGAGCAAAGCTACGAGCGGAGCGATAGTCCGGAGATCTTCAGAGAAATCCTAGGCACTGATCCGGCCTTTGAAAGTATCGAGGAAATCACTACATTTAGCAACGGAAGCAAAGGAGATATCAAGGGTCTTGAATTGGCGTACCAGCAGGAACTCGCTCTTTTCGGCGACGCGTTCAAAGGTTTTGGCGTCATGGCTAACGTGACCTTTCTCGACAGTGAGGCGACTTATCCGACCCGTGAAGATGAGAATGTACCGTTCATAGGACAGTCCGATACAGTCGGAAACCTTGCCTTCACTTACGAGAAGGGGAAGTTCTTCAGCCGTGTCGCCATGAACTGGCGTAGCGAGCGCCTGCGCGAAGACGAGGCGATTGGAGGAGATGTTTTCGAAGACCTTTATGTAGATGACTTCAGCCAGATCGATCTGACCTTCCGCTATCGCGCGTCGGACCATTGGACTTTCTACACTGAAGTTCTGAACATCACGGACGAGCCATTTCGTGTGTTCCTCAAGTCCCCAGATGGCGCTCCTGCGCGTAACGGACAAGTTGAGGAATATGGATGGAGCTCAAACATCGGTTTCCGTTGGCACTACTAAGCCTGCTGTCGCTCTCCTACTTACATAAATCTTAAACTGCCGTCGACCGTATCTCGATACGGTCGGCGGCCTTATATTTTTCTTCTTATGACTAAACAGTTTTTAGCTCTTTTTTTCTGCCTTTCCTCACTCTCCATTGGAATGTCGGAAACCAAAAGGATAGTGGTAAAAGAAACTTTCTTCACGACTGATCAGACCCGTGAGAATATCGACTCGCCAGCGGTGTGGCATGCTCCGGACGGGCGGAATTTGCTTTTTGCCACAAGCAAGGCAGGACACTCGGTCAATGTTTTCGATGCTGAAAATGGGGCTATGATTCGCCGCCTTGGTGGACTGGGCTCGGAGCTCGGGCAATTTAATCGTCCGAACGGCGTTTGGGTGGTCGATGACTATATGCTCGTGGTTGAGCGCGACAACCGTCGCGTGCAAGTGGTGTATCTCCCCACGATGGTTGGGATCGCGAGCTTCGGCGAAGAGCAATTGGGCAAGCCGTACGGTTTGTACGTCAAGCCTCTGGGACAGGGGGAGTACGAAGTGTATGTAGCAGACAACTACGAAACTTCAGAGGGAGAGATTCCGGCTGACAAGGACTTGGGCCACCGGGTGAACCGATACCTATTGGAAACGGCGGGCTCGACTGCGGATGCAGAGTGGGAATCTGCGTTTGGGGCGGTCTCTGGCGATGGTCGCTTATACGTTGTCGAATCAATTTACGGTGATCCTATCCACAATCGTCTGCTGGTCGCTGAGGAATTGGAAGACAGCAAAAAGGGGCGCCAAGTCAAAGTTTACGATTTGGATGGGAAGTTCACTGGCACGACATTTGGACAAGGCATTTTCAAGTACCAGGTCGAGGGTATTGCATTGTACGAAATGTCAGATCGCACAGGGTATTGGATAGTGACCGACCAAGGGAAAGTCGAAAACTGGTTCCATGTTTTTGATCGTGAAAGTCTCGAATACCGAGGGAGTTTTTCGGGCGAGAGAACTCTCAATACGGATGGGATTTGGTTGAGCCAGAAGCCGTTGTCCCGCTTTCCTCACGGTGTTTTCTACGCGTGCGATAACGACCGAGCTATTTCTGCTTTTGATCTGGGCGAGGTGATTCAAGGCCTTGGATTGAAAGTAGAAGAGTAAGCGGTCCCGAGTTAAATTTCGTGTTGCCGTATCCCGACGAAGGATACGGCTTGTTTGTCTTCCACGGAAAGGGGCGTGGTAACTCTATAGTCGAAAAGGTGTAATTGCGGATACCGGTCTGTCGCAGGCAAGGAGCTTCATAAGGAGGATGCGGCATCGAAGAATTCCCTTACGGGAAAAGCCTTTACAAGGCATGTGATCTGCTAGCAGGTTGCTTTCGTGCTCGTGATTTATCAGCTGGGCTGCTCCTTTTCCTCAACAACATATCCCCACATTTATGTCTGAACCCCAATCCGATAAGGCGAGTAACGACACCGCCTTGAGGTTTTATCGCGACGTACTCGGTCTCGAGCGTCTTCACTACGGAATTTGGAACGACGATGATGAGTTGACGTTCGATGCGCTCAAAGAGGCGCAGGCGCGATACGAGAATTATCTGCTGGATAGCATACCCGATGGAAGCTCGAAGATTTTGGATGTGGGCTGCGGAACGGGTGAGATGTGCGTGAACCTGCAAAAACGTGGTTATGACGTGGAGGGACTTTCTCCCGACAGGAACCAGAAGGGTTACTTTGCGGAGAAGCTGAAAGTGCCGTTCCACCACTTCAAGTTCGAGGACTTCGAGCCGGAAGCGGGCAAATATGACTGCATAATCATGAGCGAGTCTTGCCAGTACATCCCAGTGAATCGAGTTTTTGAGAACGCCGCCGTGGCTCTCAGACCGGGCGGCCACCTCATGGTGTGCGACTATTTCGTAGTTGATCATGAGGCCGGGATTTTGTCCAAGAGTGGACATGATCGAGCGGCTTTTCTCAAGGCAGCCGAAGGCAACGGCTACAAGATCGTGAAACAGCGCGACATCACGCATGAAGCGGCCAAGACCCTCGACATGGGCAAGCTGATCGCAGATCGCATCCTGATGGCTGCGGACATGTTCACCGAGCGGTTCCGCAAAAAGCACAGCTGGACTTTTGGTTTCGTGAAATGGCTAGCCCGTAAGAAAATCAAGAAAATGGAGGATCAGCTTCCATTGCTCGATGCCAAGCGCTTCAGCGAGGTGAAGCGGTACGAGTTTTACCTCTTTGAAAAGGCATAGTAGTGTTTGAGATCGGCGAGAAGGCGGCTAGGCTTGCAGCATGATTATCCCGAAGTCTCCTAAGCTCACTGACGCCCAAGTTAAGGAAATCCACTCCATTGTAGAGGATTTCGCCTGCTCCATCCAGGTTATCGAAGGAGCGGGTCAAAACGTGTATGCAATCGTTGGAGACGAGCGGCATGAACTGATGATCAACCGTCTCGAAGGCTTGGAGTATGTGGACCGAGTGGATACTATCCAGTCCCCACATAAGCTCTTGGATATTCGCTCGGAGTTGAAGCACCATCGTGTTTTGTTCGGTGGTGTCGAGTTGGGCAAAGAGCTCTTGCTGATCGGGGGGCACTGTACGGTTGATCCGAACGAACCGAATAAGTTTTTCGAAACGGCAGATGCCTTGAAGGATGTGGGCGTACAAGCTCTGCGAGGTGGTGTTTGGAAGCCGCGCACTAATCCTTATTCGTACCAAGGCGATGTGAAGGCGCTCGACATCTTGATGGAAGCCTCGCGGCGGACAGGGTTGCCGGTGAATGCGGAAGTTATGGAAGAGCAGCATCTCGATATCGCTCTGGATGCGGGAGTGCACATGCTGCAAGTGGGTACGCGAAACGCTCTGAACTATTCGCTGCTGCGTCAAATCGGAAAGAAAATTTCCGGCCGCGATACGGTCGTATTGCTCAAACGGGGCCGGCACCTTGGGCCGGTGAACGAATTCATTTCCGCCGCGGAGTACATCGTGAATTTCGGGAACCCCAATGTGATCCTATGCCCGCGAGGAACTTTGCCTGGGTTGGAAGGGTACCGCAATCATCCAGACGAAAGCATCACACCATTGCTCAAGGAAAAGACTTGGGCTCCGGTGGTGGTCGATCCATCTCACTCGGTCGGAAAGTCAACCTACGTCGAGGCGTGCAGCATGGCGGCGGTCGCTTACGGAGCCGACGGATTGTGCATCGAATCAAATATCGATCCGATGGGAGGCTTGGGTGACGATCCCAAACAAGCAATCACGCCCGAAGCCTTTGGGCGTTTGGCCAAAAAATGCCGGGCGATCTGGGATTTGAGGCGGAGCTAGTAAGGACCAGTCGAAACGAGCGAATCGCTGCACGGTTCCCCATTTCTGAGCTGAGAATGACCGGTGTCTCAGAAGCGAAAGGTTCCGCCCACTTTAGCGCTAAGTTCTGAGCGGGTGTATTCCCATCGGTCGTTGTCGGTATCGATACCTTGATTAAAGACGAGGTATATGTCGCTACCCGGGTCGTAGGTCCAGCGCAGGCGCGTGTTGAAACCGATGCTAGCGCTGATGTTGTCGTATTGACTGAGGGCGGACCATACGAGTTCTTTGGAAAATTGCACGGTGGCCGCTAGCTTGATCAGCCGAACTGGGAACTCAGCGTAGGGCAATTTCACGGCGGTGTATTCGTAACCGGTATCAAGGTTGAAGACGGGGGAGGGGCGCCAGGTGATCTCGCTGTTGTAAGTATCTTGCGTCCCCCCGTAGTACGGGATTTGGGTGTATCCAACAGTGGCGGATAGTGGACGAGATTTTGAAAAAGCGAGCTCGGTCTGAAAGCGGTTCCCCGTAAAGTCACCTGGTTTAACAAACAGGCCTTTTCCGACGACGAAAGGCTGCGGCAATCGTTCGCGTTCCAGGCGGTAGCGGACAAGCAAAGTGTCCCCCGCTGGGTTTCGGCGGTGAATTCCGCGCCGACGGTTTCTTGCTCGCGATCGTTATAGATCATATTGTATCTACGAACATAGGACAGGTTTGGGACGAAACTCTTGAGAGCTTTAGGGTTGAGCTCATAGTCAATTTTCCCGGTTACGGTATAGACGCCAGTTTGACGTACGCTCCCGAGTGCAGGGTAGTAGTCTTCGCCCACTCGATCGAGGTAGCTGACGAATCCCCAAGTCGGGCTATCGTAGATAAGGCCCCAGTCGTATGCGTCACTGTCTCCGTCGAGACTGGTGGCCCCGGTGCGCTGGAAATATAGGGAGCTGTCGAGCAGGTTGGCGTTTCTCCCGAGGAACTGGCCTGTGGTGTGGTTAAGATCGAATCCTACAAGCCAGGCGTCGCCGTTGGTGCGAGGATCGCCGTAGGTGGCTATGGTGCCGATATTGGTTTCGTCGGTGAGCGTCCATTGCACTCTCGCTACACCGAGTTCCTTGGCTTCAATGTCGCCCGATGCGTCGGTGGATACGCCGAGTATGCCAAAGTTAATAGGGCCCTCTCGTCCTGAGATGCGGGCTCCAGCGTTGATGTCGACGACCTCGCCCCGCGGACCCAAACCGATCCTTCGAGAGTAGTAGGGTAGCGGATTATTATTGATCAAGCTGTAGGAGAACACGCCTGCGTCCTGCAGGAAAAAGGCACGCTTTTCGGGAAAATTGACGGGAAATCGAGTGAGGTTGACCACGCGATCGTCGACCTCTGCATCTGCGAAGTCGGTATTTATGGTGAGGACGGCTGTGGTCGATTCCGTGAGCTTGTAGAAGAGGTCGAATCCAGGATCGAAGCGGGTTGTCTCCGCCCCGTTGGTACGATCGTTCGCGTAGGTTACGGTGGTAAAGGGGCGAAGCTCGATACCCGAGGCTCGTCGAAGATCGCTCAATCCGATTAAACGCCCCGTGTTAGCTAGATTGTTCACGAGGTATTGCCTTTGTGTCCCATTCCAGCGGATACGCTCACCCGTCCTTGCGATGACGCGTTCGATGTTCAGTCCCCAAGCGGGGGCTTGGGAATCGAATGAAATCGTTGAAATCGGAATAGAGCCTTCAGTGATCCAGCCGGTATCCGAACGTTTGGTTACTACATCCCAGATCCCATCCCAATCGGTATTGAGAGTAACGCCACCTCGTATCAATGCGTCTTGTCGGGCTCCGAGAGCGTTGAAGGAAAAGTAGTATCCGTTGCGCTTGTCGAGAAAGGGATCGATTACGAGCACGACGTTGTCGTCGCCGCTGAGGTCCGCATCCCGTTTCAATTGGGTGGCGACGATCGCTTCGGGATCGCTGTCGTTAGCAACCATCGCGAAGTAGAGACGGTTCGAATCGTAGGCGAGGTAGAACGCAGTGCCTTGGCTTGGCTCTTCCCCAAGGGTTGGCTCCACTTGGCGAAACTCTGTAATCGCCGCTTGGTTTAGCCAAATCGGTTCGTCGAGAATTCCGTCGATCTTTGGGGCCGTATAGGTTCGAGAACTCTTCCAAGTCGCAGCCTGTTGGGAAATTACTGTGTTGCAGCAGAATGCGAACGAAAACCCGAGTGCCAGTCTCCGGAGCGGACAAGTTGAACGGGCCGACTGGCGCGTCGGATTATAGATAGACATCTTTTCGGTGTAGTAAGTTTTCCGGATTAGCGACTTTCGCGCCACTGCACCGTTGCGCTTGATATCGAGCTGAGCCTTTTCCACCTGCCTGAGAAAAGGCTCTTTTGTGGGCGTTGCTACGCTAGCTCAAAAACAAAAAAACGCTTGTTTGGATTTGGGGTCGGCGTGAAGGCTGGCTCACCTGCTTAAAGCTCGATGTGGTATGGGACGGAGCTCAGGGCTGGTGTTCGGACGCCCCTAGTCGGTTCGGCAGTAGACTCGATGGCGTCGACTTGACGTTTCTAGCCTGGTGCGTTGCGAGCTTTGTGATCTGGTCCGCTGATGGTCCACACGGTTGCATTCTGCGGTAGTTCGAGACTGCTGAAGTCTAGGGTCGCCGCTTCATCGGTTGACGACGCGAATAGTGAGGATCTTGCCATCGGTCGACTTCGCTTCGTCGCTGTCCTCTTTGGCGGTATATGTGTAGGGGAATTTTTGATACGCTCCTTCCGTTGCCGTGAAGGTCGATCTTTGGGCGTCGCTGCGCTCGGCGCTCGCGGAGAAGCTGACCTCGATGGTGCGTCGCTCGGATCCGCGATTCGTAGCCAAATATAGCCGTCGTACGACTTGCCGGATACGATGGAGAGATCATTTTGGCGGATTGCGGTTCAAGCGGCGATTGACGGCGTGTATTCGCCTACGAATGATTCGGAGCGATTTTTGCAAGCCCGAGGCATTACCGATGATTTCCATGGAGGGCACATACAACGGGTTAGTCGGTGTCAAGGAGGTCCTTTTACGGGGCGTTGTCCTCTGTGAAGGGGAAATAGAACCTACGGTCCCCGTGCGTTTCTGTTCAAATTCCACCGAAGACGCAGCGTCAGAGGCGCTTGATAAACTGCCCGTAGTCGAAAGGATTTATCTCATGGCCTGTTTGGTCGAGATCGATGGTGAGAGCGTGGGGGACTCGTGGTAGTTCGTATAAGCTATGGGGCTAAGTGAGGCCACTCCAAGAACCGCTAGGGTCCGGGTCAGTCGGTTCGTCTATTTGGGTATTACGGGTTAAGGGTATAAACGTGCGGATTCCCTCGCGAACGTCCAACCGTACCGAATAAACGCTGACTCGATGCTGAGTCCAATTTAAGAAGGGCTTTACTGTTAAGTAATTCTCGGATTGGATGTAGATACTGGCCGAAGCAAAGTGACCCCTCGTCGTCGATCTAAAAACGGCTGTCTATCCCCCTGATTGATTAGCAAACCCTGACCTTCAAAAAATGAAATCTTATTCATCCCAATTCATGACATTGTTCACTCGATTGGCTGCTCCGGCGATGTTGCTGGCGAGCGCCCTTCTTACCGGCTGTGGTGGCGGCGGTGATGCTGCTAACGAACAGTTAAAGATCGGTTTTGCTCAGGTGGGCGCTGAAAGCGTTTGGCGCACAGCGAACACCGACTCCCTGCAAAACGAAGCGAAGAAGCGTGGCGTCGATTTCAAGTTTTCGTCTGGCGAAGGAAAGCAGGAGAATCAGATCCGAGCTATCCGTAGTTTCGTGGCGCAGGGCGTTGATCTGATCATACTCTCTCCGATCGTCGAGACCGGTTGGGACCCAGTCCTCAAGGAAGCGAAGCGCGCCGGAATCCCAGTTCTTCTCATGGATCGCGAAATCGACACTGCTGACGAGTCTCTGTACGCGGCATTCATCGGTTCTGACTTTGTGGAAGAGGGTCGTTTGGCTGCCCAATGGATGGTCGAAAACGTCAAAGGTGATGAGGTGAAGATCGTCGAGCTAGAGGGCACACCAGGATCCGCTCCGGCTATCGACCGCCAAAACGGTTTCAAAGAGGTGGTCGACAAGCACTCCAATTTCACAATCATAGAATCCCAGAGCGCGAATTTCCGCCGCTCGGACGGCAAGGACTTGATGGAGTCTCTCCTCAAGCTGCACAGCGACATCGACGTGGTATATTCTCACAATGACGACATGGCTCTGGGCGCAATTCAAGCGATCGAGGCTGCGGGTCTCAAGCCAGGCACAGACATTATCATCATATCGATCGATGCGATCAAGGAAGCCTTTGAGGCGGTCGTAGCTGGCAAGATTAATTGTATCGTGGAGTGTACGCCTCTTTTCGGCCCACTCGCTTTCGACATGGCTGAGAAGATACTCAACGGCGAGCCGTACGAGCGTCGCGTCGTGATGAAGGATGGTGTTTTCGATCAGACAAACGCGGCCGAGGTAATCGATTCGAGAAAGTATTAAGCTTTAGGATACACGGAGGCGATTTGGTACTATTAGCATTCCCTTCGAATCTACCAAGCGGATGAGAGTATCGCGGTGCGATGCTCTTCCCCGCGGAGTCTACGATCCGGATAAAAAGTATTATGAGTAACGACTCGACTCCACTTCTGAAGGTCAGAGGGCTTTCCAAGCAGTTCGGAAGCGTACAGGCACTGTCTGACGTGAGCTTCGAACTGCGGGCAGGGGAGATACATTCCTTGCTGGGCGAAAATGGTGCCGGTAAATCGACGACCATCAAGTGCATTACTGGGGTACATCGTCCCGAAACGGGAACCGTGGAGCTGAATGGTCAGCTCATTGCTCCGCGGAGTCCGCGCGAGGCTGAATTGATAGGGATAGGCACTGTTTACCAAGAGGTTAATTTGCTGCCGAATCTCACTGTTTTGGAGAATATCGTGCTCGGGCGCGTCAAGACGAACGCTTTCGGCAAGATCGATTGGAAGGACGCTCGCAATCGTGCGAAGTCAGCTCTCAGTAAGCTGGAGATGGACATCGATCTGGATGCCACGCTCTCCACTTTGCCAGTCGCCATGCAGCAGCTGGTGGCATTGGCACGTGCTTTGGAGGTTGATTCCAAGGTCTTGATCCTCGACGAGCCGACCGCGAGTTTGGACGAAGCGGAAGTGGAAAATCTTTTCCGCGTTATGAACCTGCTGCGGGACAAGGGAATTGGTATCGTCTTTATTACCCACTTCTTGGATCAGGTTTTTCGAATGAGCGATCGCATGACGGTACTGCGCAACGGGCGTTACATCGCGACGCGTGACGCCAAAGAATTGAGCAAACAAGACTTGCTTCAGGACATGCTCGGAAAAGCTTTTGAGGAAATGCAGAGCCGAGCGGGCGAGCTAGACGCTATAGCCGCGGACCGAGCTGGACGGAAGGTGCAGCTTGAAGTACGCGGGTTGGGTGCGCCTGGAATGATTGATTCTGTCGATCTCGAGCTCAGGGAAGGCGAGGTCGTTGGACTCGCTGGATTGCTCGGTTCGGGGCGTACTGAGTGCGCACGACTAATATTTGGCGTCGACAAAGCTACCACTGGAACAGTGGACCTAAAAGACAAGCGCGTAAAGCAGGGTGTACCCAGTGAGTCGATACGTGACGGTATCATGCTTGCTTCAGAGGACCGTAAGGCGGAAGGCATTTTTCCGAATCTAACCGTACGCGAGAATATTGTGATCGCTCTCCAATCCCGTCGTGGACCCATGAATCCAGTTCCAAGGGAAGAGCAGGACGCTTTGGCGAAAAAGTATATTGCGGCGATGCGCATCAAGACTTCAGGTCCTGAGGCGAAGATCAGTGAGCTGTCGGGAGGAAACCAGCAAAAGGTGTTACTCGCTCGTTGGCTGGCGGCTGAGCCCAAAGTATTGATTTTGGACGAACCGACGCGCGGGATTGATATCGGTGCCAGAGCGGAGATCGAGAAGCTGATCGAGTCGCTCAGTGAGGATGGTCTTAGTATGATTATGATTTCTTCGGAGATGGATGAGGAGGTCCGTTGCTGTCACCGAGTATTGGTGTTGCGTGACCGAAAAGTGATAGGCGAGCTGCAAGGTTCGGCTATCACGGAAAGTGCTATTGTAAGGAAGATTGCGGACCATGAGTAAGGCAGCAGAATCTACTGTATCGAAAAAGTCGTTACGCGACAATCCGCTGATTTGGCCATTAGCAGGCCTGGCTCTTGTCATCGCTTTCAACCTCGTGACGGGCCCCGAGTTTTTCTCGGTCAGCGTGCGGGATGGGCATCTTTACGGAAATCTAGTGGATATCTTCAGCCAAGGAGCTCGAGTTATGCTGTTGGCTCTTGGGATGACCCTCGTGATTGCGACTGGAGGTGTAGATCTATCAGTGGGTGCGGTGATGGCGATCGGCGGAGCCTTGGCGGCAACGTTTGTAACGCAAATGGGCTACGGGCTATATGTCGCGCTTCCGATCACACTAATCATCGTGGGCACCCTGGGCTTCTTCAACGGAGCTATGGTAGTGTTCGGCAAGATCCAGCCGATCATCGCGACCCTTATCTTGATGGTTGCAGGGCGTGGAGTTGCCCTACTCATAACAGACAGCGACGTGGTTAAGATCCAAGATCCAGCTTTCTTGTATCTGGGTAAAGGTTACATCTTGGGAATTCCTTTTTCGCTCTGGTTGGTCGCAGTAATCTTTCTAGTCATGGCGGTCTCAATACGAAAGACGGCGTTGGGACTCCTGATCGAAGCGGTCGGAGACAACGAACACGCCAGCCGGTTCAGTGGAATCGAGGCGGGTCGACTCAAGTTGATCGTTTATGCAGTGTGTGGCGCCCTTGCTGGCTTGGCGGGCGTGCTTGATGCGGCTTCGGTAAGTGCAGCCGACCCTATGCGAGTGGGCGAGCTCAAGGAGCTCGATGCAATCTTTGCCGTGGTTATCGGTGGCACAGCTTTAACGGGCGGACGTTTCTTGCTCTTCGGCTCCATTCTGGGAGCGATTTTGCTGCAGGCGCTGACTTTGACTCTCTACAATGCAGGCGTGTCCGCGGCGGTGGCACCGGTGCCCAAGGCGATAGTGATCGTGGGTGTATGCTTACTGCAGTCGGAACGATTCAGGAAACAAATTACTAATATCACCAAATTTGGAGGGAAGGCGTCATGAAGGTTTCGCTACGCGCTAATCCACTCTACGCAACCATCGGTGTCCTCGCGTCGCTATTTGCAGTCGCGTCGTTCAGTTACGAAGGGTTTTTCTCGCTTCGCGTCGTTGCGAACCTTTTCACGGATAGTTCTTTCCTTGGCGTTACGGCCCTAGGCATGACCGTTGTTATCCTGTCCAAGGGCATCGACCTTTCGGTGGGCTCAGTGATTGGATTTACTACCATCTTGGTGGCGTACTTGGTGCAAGACGCTGGCGTGCCGGTGCCTGTGGCATGGGGAATCGCTTTGGTTATCGGAGTAATTTTCGGAGCGGGCATGGGTGCTTTGATCGTGTTCTACGATCTGCCGTCTTTTCTTGTAACTCTGGGAGGCCTCTTTTTCGCGAAAGGAATGGGCTTCGTGATCAGCAGTAGCTCGATCGGTATCCAAAACGGCTTTTACGATGCGGTACTGGATTTTCAATTACAAGTGGGTCCCGGCGCTTACTTGGGCGCGGGTGCATTGGCATTCATCGTCTTCTTCGTTTTTTGTGTGTGTCTGCTGAAGTGGTCCCGTTTCGGACGCTATGTTTATGCAGTTGGAGGAAACGAAGACTCGGCCCGACTCATGGGCTTGCCAGTTGATCAGGTGAAAATCGGCGTATACGCCTTTAACGGGTTTTGCTCAGCCCTTGCGGGTATCTTGACAACCCTCTACATGGGAAGCGGAAATCCGCTGACGGGTGTGGGCATGGAGCTCGATGCGATCGCGGCCGTCGTGATTGGCGGCACTTTGTTGACCGGCGGTATCGGCGGCGCGACTGGCACGCTGCTAGGCGTGCTGACCTTTGCAGTGATTCAGACTATTCTCAATTTCGATGGGCGTTTCAAACCAGCGTTCCTTCGCATTGCGATCGCAGCTTTGCTGCTAGGATTTATCCTGACCCAACGTGCTTTGGCTCGCGGCAAGGAGTAGCGAGCGAGTGTGCGGTTAGGTCTTTTGGGGAGAGCTTTTTATGTGGAGTGGGCGGCTGGGAAGCCATCCCTCCGTTGAAGTTCGCCTGTGGTTGCGGATCGGTTGCTTTAGGATTGCGGGTTAAGAGACAGCGCAACAGAAAGGAGCCCCGATGGACATGCTTTTGACGCTTCTTCGGGCTTTGGTGGGGATAATGGGACTACTGGCTTTGTGCTGGTGGCTGAGCGAGGATCGCAAGAGAATCGATTGGAAGTTTGTCGGGATTGGCATAGGCCTGCAGATTGTGCTCGGATTGTTGATACTGAAGGTTCCGGTGGTGCACGGAGCGATGTCAGGTGTATCAGGATTCTTCAATCGATTGGTCGGATTCAGCGACGAGGGTGCCGCCATGGTCTTTGGTTCGATGCCGGCAGATGTCACGGTATTCGGTTTAGCTTGGACGGTGCTTTCGGCTATTGTCTTCTTTTCCGCTTTTTCCGCAATTCTCTACCATTTGCGTATACTGCAAGTGATCGTCTACGCGTTTGCTTGGATGTTGAGTAAGACCTTGAAGCTTTCCGGAGCGGAGTGTTTGGCCACAGCTGCGAATGTCTTTATCGGTCAAACGGAAGCTCCTCTTGTGGTTAAGCCGTACCTGAAGAAGATGACTCGATCTGAGATTAACGCCTTGATGACAGGTGGCATGGCAACGATCGCAGGTGGAGTGCTCGCCATTTACATGAGATTATTGGGGGGAGATGACGAGCTGGCCCGCATTGCTTTCGGCAAGCACCTATTGACAGCGTCTGTACTGAGCGCACCTGCTGCGTTGATCGCGGCCAAGATTATCTCGCCCCAGACCGAGGGAGTGGATAGTCAGTTAGCTTTTCCCAAGGAGAAGGAGTACGATAGCTTACTCGATGCGGCGACGAAGGGAACGACGGACGGTTTGAAGTTAGCCTTGAATGTGGGTGCTATGCTTGTGGCCTTCACTGGGGTGGTGGCACTTCTGAATTATGCAGTAGGAGCTTGGATCGGCGAATGGACTGGCCTGAATGCTTGGGTTGCTGCTGTGACTGATGGACGTTTCGATGCTTTTAATTTCAGTTTTTTGATGGGAGCAGCGAGCGCTCCATTTGCCTGGTTGCTGGGTGTACAGAATTCGGACTTGCTGGTAGTCGGCCAGCTACTCGGGGAACGCCTGGTGTTCAACGAGTTCTTCGCTTATTTTCATATGTCTGAGTTGAAGGCCAGCGGTGCTATAGATGATGGCAAGACCTTGCTGATACTGACTTATGCTTTGTGCGGTTTCGCTAACATAGCCTCTATTGGAATCCAAGTGGGCGGTATTTCGGCATTGGAAAAGAGCCAACGACCGAACCTTCTACGCTATGGATTCAAATCTCTGGTGGGTGGGATGGTTGCTTGCTACATTACTGCGATCGTGGCCTCCACGATTCAGGGGAAAATTTGAAGTTAACGGAGTTGCAAAAGGTCGGATCTATCGCTTCGAATTGTGCAACCCATATGTTGCTCTAGAATTATGGATACAAAAAGAGTTTATTTAGCAGGTTGTTTGTTCGATCTGAGACACTTGAGCGGAAATGCGTTATTGGGCGATGGAATCAACCGCTGTTCAGGTGGGCGATATTCCTTGTATCTGCCGCAAGACTACGAAGCGGAGTCCATGGATGCGAAAGCGATTCGAGATGGCGATTTTCAAGGTCTGCTAGACTGCGACGCTGCCATTTTTCAGTACGATGGTACAGAGCTCGATTCGGGGACGGTGGTGGAATTTATGGCGGCTAAGTTTGCTGATATACCAAGTGTGCTCTTGAGGACGGATTTCCGTAAAGGGGGAGATCGAAACGATGATCCTTGGAATCTAATGTGTAGTTTCTACCCACGAACAGTTTCATTAGTAGTTGATTCTATGAAAATGTATGTGGAATCAGGATACGGTGAAGGTCAGGGCGTAAAGGCTTCTTCCGACGCGATCGGTCGATTGAGTGAATTGGTAGTTCAAAAGTTGGATGAGGTTCTTTCGAAACCGCCTGTGGTTGAGCCACGAGTGGAACGGCGCGTGGAGCTGGAAACATTGCTAGGGATGTAGTCATGGAACTCCTCCAATTATCCCGATCAGACCTAAGCAGAGAGAGGGCGATGCAAATGCACGCTTTGTGGGAAGAAATTTGGCCAAATACAGACGGATTGGGAATCGAAGAGCGAGTTGAGGCATTCTTTCTGGGAAGCTGTCCGGAGCATCGCGCTGAGGCAGGTAGCGAGCGTTTCCACGTACTCGAGGGCGAAAATCGATTAATGGGCGTTGCTTGGACTTACGTGAGGAAGATCCACTTCGCTGCCTTGCAACGAGAGGAGCCGGTGCTGGCACTAGCGGGAGTTTGCAGCTCGCCTTGCGATCGTGGCAGGGGATTCGGTCGGCAGATTGTTTTAGATGCTTTTTCCCGTCTGTGCGATGAGACACCGTGGTGCTTATTCCAGACGGGGGTGCCAGAATTTTATAAGCGCTTAGGCGCGTTCACGGCTGAGAACGAATTTGTTAATCGGTACGCTGAAGATCCTCAAGTCAATCCGTGGTGGGAGAAGTCGGTCATGGCGTATGGTTTCAGCCGGAAATGGCCGGAGGGACGGGTTGACTTGTGCGGTGTCGGCTATTGATTGGGGTTATGGGGCGTAACTTTATAGAAAAGCGTATTATCAACGCTGGAATCGAATTGTGCGAAAGGCGTATTGAGATGAAGGGTACACCTATTACCGCCGACGACTTGAAAGATATCGAAGTTAAGACTTTTTCGCCTGTTTTGCAGGGCTTCTACTGTTTGGTTGGTCTTGCATTCGCTGTATTCGGAATTTGGGTGCAGATTGAGACAAGGAGCATGGTTCAGTCAATCCTACCAGTGCTCTTTGGCGTGGGCAACATAGCTTTCGCGTTGCACGGCCGTCCGCGTAAAGTTCGTGAAATGGAGAAGGAGCTAGATTTGATGGACTTGACTGCGGAAATCGTGCGTCGCTTCGTGGACAAGATGCAGCCGAGCGGCAAGGTCTAGTTCGGTTAAGGGGGTTGCAATATAGAGTTGGGTGACTTTGAGTTTCGGTAAGTCGTTTTATGAAGGTTCACACCATTGAGATTGCGAGTGCGATTGAGCAAGAGCTCCAGGGCTTTTTGAAAGACTGGGGTGGCGGCTATCCGATGAAATTCACTCGGTTTATCGACACTGGAGGGCGCCAGACAGACCTTTACGTTTATACCTCGGAGCCAGGAGCTTCACCTTGGCTGATTGCACGCATCAAGTGTGTGATGAAATCCGAGCAAGGAGAGTGTATCCAAGTCTTTGTTAATATCGCAGGCAAGCAGAAGCCCCACGAGGAAACTCTGGTTTCGCCCGAAATTTGGAAGCTGCCCGCCTTGGCTGACCGCATCCTGACCTTCGCGAAAAACGATATGCTAGTAAAAATCGCTGAAGGCGGCGCTTTGCCGGAAGGCGGTGATGGGTCCGACCTGAGATCTGGCTCGAGCGGCGAGTTGGGCTCGGGTGGTTCAGACGACGATGATGACTACGAGGACCTCGACACCTCTGGTATCCTAGCGGGCGACGGTGGAGGAGCCTCGATGGATTTCAATCCTGAGGATGTGATCGCTCAAGCCAATCAAGACGGTGACGATCTCGATCCGAGCGACCTGATAGCGCAAATGAATGCAGAAGGATCGGAAGACGACGAAGAGATCGTGGATCCGAGTTCTTTTATTCAGCAAGCGAACGAGGAGTCCGAAGAGGACGAAAAGTAGGACTACCGATCTATTATCTGTGAAGACGAACTAGCCTTCAGAATGGTCTGTCGCCTGCTCTAGAAGTTGGCGATGACTCGATCTACGGAACTCTTGATTTCTTGCAGGCTCTCGTCGAATTCGGTACTCGAGAGTCCGGTGCGAGGGAGGTGCTCTTCCCAATTGCTCCAGTAGTTCGATTCCCCGCGGAGTCCATTCCCGATGCGCTCTGCTATTCCGTTGGAGAGGTTGAGCAGGTGAATGTGTGGAAAGTGGCGTTGCGCTTGGTTAGGGGTATACTGATGCTGGATGGTTTGCGCTGTTTCCTCGGTGAAGTGCCAAGACGTGAGGATGAAACCGGCTACTGTTGGATTTGTGATGCCGAAATTGTTTTGTTCCCAATCGATTAGCGGCAGGTTTGAGACAGTGTTGTAGCTCGGGTATTGGGGATCGTCTTTGACACAGTAGTCCAAGACCATCTTGCCCAGATTACGCAGTAGCCCGATGGTGTAGGCTTCCTGATCGTCCAAGCCGAGCTTACGGGCCAAGATTTCCATGGCGATGCCACAAGTGAGAGAGTTTTCCCAGAGTTGGGCTCCGGATATGTCGTAGACGCGATTGTGTTCTGCGAAGAGTTGCTTGGACGCAGCCAAGCCGACGAGTTTGAAAAGTTCACGGAAACCGACGCGGTTGATTGCTTCGTCGAGAGTGTCCACAGGGGTGCCTAGAGAATAGAGGGCGCTGTTGCTGAGGCGCAGGACGCTGGCGGTCAGAGCTGAGTCGGCGTTAACCAATTCCGTAATGTCGGTGAGATCGGTTGATGGGTCGCGAAGCAACTTGTTGAGTTTGCCGAAAATTCGAGGAGAAGAAGGCAGCTGTTGTGCAGCCTCTTTTAGTTCGGCAGGAGAAATGGTGTTCATCGGTGGCACTTAGGCTGATTTATCGGATGGGAGTAGAGTATCTGTAGGCGAAGAAGGGGTAGATTGTCGCCTGAACCATCAATGCCTGCGGGTATTTACGAGCTCTTTGAAAGTGGCTAGGCAATGCAGAGGATGGCCTTGAGTTTTGCTACGGAGAGGGGATGCTACTCGGCTATGGCTTTCGACTACGTGCTGGAGCGGGAACTTGCTTTCCATGAAACAGATATGGCGGGCATCGCCCATTTCTCGAATTTCTTTCGATGGATGGAAATGGCGGAGCATGCGTTCCTGAACTCGATCGGTATCGCTCCTGTTGTGCAAGAGAGGGACAAGTTTTGGGGTTGGCCGCGGGTGAGAGCCAGCTGCGAGTACCATTCGCCTTTGCGGTTTGGGGACGGATTTGAGGTGCATTTGTTCGTGAAGGAGATCAAGCAGAAGTCGATCGTCTACTTTTATCGTTTTCGAAAAAAGGAGTCGGATGGCTGTTTCACAGCTGTAGCCAGGGCTGAGATGACTTCTGTATACGCCGGTTTCGATGTGCCGACCCAAACAATGGGCGCTTTGGATTTGGAGAGTGACTTGATAGCGAAGCTGGAGGAAGCCCCTGCAGATCTCATGAAAGCCGCTAGAAACCAGAGGCCTTTCTAATATGGCCGCAAGCGGAAAAGTCTCTGGCGCGGTGAGCCTCTTCTCTCTGATTAGCGCTTGGAGCTTGATCGTTTTCGGCGGGCTGAGTCTTCTGATCGCTGCGTTTTCGTGGTCTTGGGCAGGTGCTTTTATCGGTCTTGCCTTGCTTATTCATGGGATTCTTGAAAACCGATTTCGCGGAAGTTTCCTGCCTCAAGGAGAGCGATCGTTCGGAAAGCGTTTGGCATGGAATCAAGTAGGCTTAGCGGCAAGCGGGCTGCTCTACTTCAGTTGGCAACTAGCCTCGTTTGATCGAACAGCACTGGATGCGATGCTGGCGAGGGACCCGTTGCACACCTTGCTCGAACAGTCTCCCCCGGAGGTTAGCGACATGTTCTATCGAGATTTTCCGAAGCTATTGGCCGGAGCCTATGGTATAGCCGGAATGCTGGTGCTCCTCGGCTGCTTGGGCATGGCTTTCATGTACCTCAAAGCTAGCCGGAAATAATTAGGCTAAAACTTTCGACCGCGGGCTTGGATGACCTTCAGATGTTGGGCCTGGACTTTTCCGCGTTGGAACTTGTTTTCCGCGAGTTCGTTGACGGTATCCCAATCCTCGACAGACGGAGTGAACTCTTCCCACTGCTCGAAACGGCCGGCCTGTCGAAAGAAGGTGAGCTTGTTTCCGAAGATTCGGGCTTCGATCTTGAGCTTGCCCAGCTCTGGGTCTCGTTTGTTCCATCCGATGGCTCGTGGCATGCGGGCGATTGAGCGCGAGACGTTTCGCTAGCTCAATGTCAAAATCGCACGAAATTTGGTCGCTTTTTATAAGTCCCCTTTCGAGTTCGAAGGAATCGCTTCGGAGCGAAAGGGGAGAGAGTTTCTAAGTATAATATCTTAGCTTGAAATTCAAAGGCTTCCGGGAAAGCTGGCGGAGCGTCGAACCTTCCCCAGCCTAGTTTGAAGTTGACGCTCTTTATTTGCGGTTTCGTTGGCTCTATATTCAGCAACTTGTCGGCAAATGATTTCGCCGTCAATTGGCCGGAAGTAGCGCGAGGAGTTGATTTATGGCTCGAAAGCGATTCACGGGAACTCCAACTCTCGAGAGAATTCCAGCTATCGTTTTTCGGAGGGGCTGAGAAGATTTTTGGTAGAGCTTAATTTTCTGAGGCCGGGAAGTGGTTGCTGTGGAGCCGAGATGTTTCGTTTGTTGCTAGCAAAACATTTATTAAGGAAGGGGGCAGGATCCTAGTAACAAACTACCACAATCAACATCGATCGGGCGTGGTGGCTGTGCAGTTGCTGGATGCTAAAGATGGACGACTCGTCGCTCAAATAGAAAAGGTGCATTACGCGAAATCGGCTCCTCTCAAGGGAAGTCGGTCAGACGACGGGAAGCGGTTTGTCTATTCGTCGGCAGAAGGTATCCTAGTCGTGGATACGAACAATGATGAGTTCGATTGGGTGAACGCGATCGTGCGAAATGACGGATACCTACCTCCAGATGGGCGATACTTCGCATTTACCTCTCGTTTATTGAAAGCACCAGAGAAGATCCTCGATCTAGCCGGCAAGCATTCGACAGTCGAACTAAAAGATTTTGTGGGCTTTCGAGGCGGGTGGGTGGGCGCATTCTACTTACTTTTTAGTCAGGATGGTCGGTCTTTTTATGCTATCTCCGAAAGAAACGGGGTGGAGCGCTGGGATTTTCTATGTGGTGAGAAGCTGGCTGACTACGAATTCGAGCCGATGCTATCATTGAGAAGGGTTTGAGTCATTTCATTCTAGGAAAACTTCCTGCGACGTTTCCGGGGCCGGTTGGCTCTTTACCCTTGGGTGGCGAAGAGCGTATCCAGTTTTTGAAGTTAGACGCAATTACCGGTGAGGTCGTAGTGGAAAAGTCTTGGGTAGCTGTAGAGTGCTCAAGCAGTGGAAGCTTCGGATTTACGAAAACAAGATTTGGTTTTGGCATGGATATTTCGCAAGACGGTCGTTCGCTCGAGCCATCAATTAACGGTAAGAGGTTAAACTGGTGCTTCGACAGCCAAAAATTTGTCGAGCCGGTCGCTACAGAAGCGAAGAGAGCAATTGCAGCGTGCTACTCGAATAGTAAGGGAGTGTTTAGGGTCGTTTGGGCGGATGGATCCGTTAGCGTTTTGGATGGGAACAGATTGGAAGAGACGGTGATTTCTTGGATAAAGCCAATCGTAGGAATGGGAGATCGAGTAATGATTGATCCTGTAACCGGGCATGTAGCGATTCGAATTCTATGTGATGTCCTTGTTTTCGATGCGGATACTGGAGAAGAGATCCATACATTCGACGAAACCTACGATATCGAATCAGTATCCGAAATTCGTGGAGGAGGGACGCGACTTCTTCTGGAGAAGGAATTAGATGGGGAAGAAGTTTTCGGAGTCTATGACCTTGTTTCCGACAAGTTTATCCTTCGAATGGCCGCTGGAAGGCTTCTCGCAGGAAGTGACTCTTTCAGGATCCGGGGAAAATTTGGTGGTGTTCGCTTCCTCTCAATTCGAACCGTGGCGAAATGTTGAACTGAATGTATTCGATGTAAATTCAGCTAGTCTTTTGAGCCGAACCGATGGAATTAGCACTGGCGGAGCGGTCGCGTTTTCCCCTTGTGAAAGCCGAATTGTATTCGCTTGTCGAAATGCGGATGGCGGTGACTCGGCTCGCTTGGCTTTGATGGAACTCGATCTCGGTACAGGAGAGGTAATTAAGATCGACCTGACGAACTTGGGAGAAATTGCAGAGCCTAGCGAAATTAGTTTTTTGAAAGCGAGTAACTCGGTTCTGGTGCGGTCGAAGTATGATTACCTCTACGTTGTAGATTTGAGTTCCAATTCGTATTCGCCGATCAAGTACATGAGGTTAGGGCCGATCGCAAAAGACGAAAGGTCGCTAAGAGATCAAATCATCGCCGTGTCGGACACTTGTTTTGCGACGTTCGATGGGAGGGGGCGCATTGAGCTAGGGAGTCTCCTTGTGTCGCAAACTGGGATAGGAAACCCGGTGACGCTCGGTGAGTCTGGCTTGTTCATTAGAGAGGTACCTGAGGTTTCGTATCGTCTTTTGCGGAGCGAGGATGGATCCGTGTGGATCGACAATGGATTCCCTGGCAACGGCGAGGCGATCGATCTTAGCGATCTGGCTGGGCGTTTAGTGCGTGTTGCTTGGCAAGAGGCTGATTGAGGGAGGAGGAACGGCATAAAAAAGCGGCCCCTCTGTTGAGGAGCCGCTGAAAAGTGCAAGAGTGTGTCCTGAGCCGTTCGGCTTTATGCAGTTGGGACCTCTGCGATCGTCTTGAGAACGCGAGAGCAGATCTGGTACGGGTCGCCTTGCGAGTTTGGACGGCGGTCTTCGAGGTAGCCCTTGTAGGCGTCATTCTTGACGAAGCTATGCGGTACGCGGATGGAAGCGCCACGGTCAGCAACACCCCAAGAGAACTTGTCAATGGACTGTGTTTCGTGGAGACCGGTCAAACGCATGTGGTTGTCTGGACCGTAGGCGGCAATGTGCTCGTCCTTATTCTTTTCGAACGCGTCCATGAGCTTGAGGAAGTAGTCTTTTCCGCCCACTTCACGCATGTACTTCGTTGAGAAGTTACAGTGCATACCGGAGCCATTCCAGTCACCGCGAATTGGCTTACAGTGGTATTCGACGTCGAGTTCGTACTTTTCGCAGAGACGTTCGAGGAGGTAGCGAGCAACCCAGATTTCGTCGGCTGCCTTTTTGGAGCCTTTGCCGAATACTTGAAATTCCCATTGGCCCTTTGCCACTTCGGCATTGATGCCTTCGTGGTTGATGCCGGCAGCCAAACAGAGGTCGAGGTGCTCCATCACGATTTCGCGAGCGATGCCGCCTACGTTCTTGTAGCCAACGCCCGTGTAGTACGGACCCTGTGGCGGTGGGTAGCCTTCGGAAGGCCAGCCAAGTGGGCGACCGTTTTCGTAAAGGAAGTATTCTTGCTCGAGGCCGAACCAAGTATCTTCGTCGTCTTCGATGGTAGCACGGTGGTTAGTTGGGTGTGGAGTGACGCCATCTGGCATCATAACCTCACACATTACGATAAATGAGCTGTCATCGCGGGAAAGGTCAGGGTAGAATGCTACAGGCTTCAGCACGCAATCTGAGCTTTTGCCTTCCGCCTGTTTCGTCGAACTACCGTCGAAACCCCAAAGAGGAAGATCATCAACACTTTTCGGTATCGCGTCACCGATGCGTGTTTTTCCACGAAGATTTGGCACAGGCGAGTAGCCGTCTAGCCAGATGTATTCGAACTTATATTTAGCCATAGATTATTGATTGTCGTATAGGGTTTGGAAGTCCCGGTTAGGATTGGCAATTCCGTAGGAGTGGCGCCGCCATGGGACGGTTTCCGAAATCAGCAAAAGGTATGCCTAGTTTCAACAAATTTTACTTTTACCTTTCAAATAATCATGCGACTTCTAACTTTTAGTACTTAAGCTCAATTTCGATCATGCAAGAGATCAAAGATACGCAGAGGGCGGAAGTCCATATAGGATTCGACGGCCGAGTCCACAAAAAGTACAAGGGACACTTTTCCAAAGAACGTTACGAAAACGAAGTGCGGATGCTTAAGTACTTGGAGGAGAAGGGGTGCGACTTCGTTCCGAAGCTAATGGAGGAGCATCCGGAGCAACTCTACATTGTGACCACAAACTGCGGGAACATCGTTCACAAGATCAGTTCGGAGAAGGTGAAATCAATTTTTGACGCCTTGGAATTTTTCGGAGTACGGCATGACGACGCGTTTATGAGAAATATCACCTATAGTCCGCATTTGGGGAAGTTTTGCGTGATAGATTTTGAATTTGCGGTGATTTTGGAAACGGGCGAAGGCTTAACAATCAAGGAAGCCGAAGAAGCAAAGGGCGGCGATCATGAGCGAAAAACCGAAGACTGAAAAAGGGAAAGAAACAGGCGAAGAATATTCGCTATCCTGGACGGGACTAACCCATCCCGGCAGGTACCGGCAGAACAACGAGGACGCTTTTTTGGCCGTCACTTTCAACTTGGAGGGCATGCAGTATCTGGGTAAGAGTGGTTCGGCTGGAATGGACCGTGGCGACTTCGTATTTGCGGTGAGCGATGGTATGGGTGGAGCTAACGCTGGCGAATTCGCGAGCCGTGTGGCTGTGCAAAAAATCGCCGAATTGTTGCCAAAGACTTTCAAACTGGGGGCTTATGGGATGCAGCGAGGTTTCACCGATATTTTGACGGAGCTCTTTCAGCGTATCCATAAGGAAATGACGGAAATGTCGATCTACTACGAGGAGTGTCGTGGCATGGGAGCGACCTTGAGCCTTGGATGGATTTCACCGGGCTGGCTGCATTTTTGTCACATTGGAGACAGTCGGATTTATTATATTCCGAAGGATGGCGGTAGCCGGCAATTGACGGAAGACCACACCCATGTGGGGTGGCTATTTCGCTCTGGAAAAATCAACGAACGCGAAGCTCGCAACCACGGTGAGCGCAATCTGCTCCAGCAGGTTCTTGGGGGAAAGTGTTTGAAGATAGATCCGCAAGTCGGGTCCGTTGGTATAGAGCCGGGTGACCGTTTCGTCTTCTGTTCGGACGGCGTTACGGAAGGGGTTTGGGATCGTCGTGTGGAAGAGTTGGTACGAAACCCTCCGCCACGATTTGCGGAACTTTGCCCTGCTAATCGCCTCGTTCAGGATGCCTTGGAGGAGTCGGGACGCGATAATATCACGGCCGTGGTGGTCGAAGTTCACTAGCCTAATGAATCAGGTAGAAGTATTTGGCAGCAACCTTTGCCCATACTGTCACAAGGCGAAGGCTTTCCTTAAAAAGAATAACATCCCATTCAAGTGGAAGGAGGTCGCTATGGTTGCGGGCGTGAAGCTACCGACCAGCAACTTTAAGGAAATGAAGCGCCGCTCGGGTGGAGAAACCACTGTGCCACAGATCTTTGTGAACGGACAACACTACGGTGACGAAGATAGGCTTTTTGCAGATGAGCGTAGCGGACGGTTGGATACGATTTTTCGTTAAGTAGGAGTACGCTCTCACCTGCAAGAAAGCCGCCCCCAATATTGGAAGCGGCTTTGAAAATTGGATTCGCTAGTTTTTCTTAGCGAACGATCATTTGATCGACGGTACCTCCCGCCGGGATCATTGGTAGGACGTGTTCGTCGTATGGCGTGATGACGTCGAGAACGAAAGCCTCCTCGCTGTCGAGCATTTCTTGGATTGCGTCCCTCAGCTCGCTCTTCTGGTGGACGCGACGGCCAGGGAGACCGAATCCTTCGGCAATCTTGACGTAATCGGGGTAAAGCCCGCCGAGATTTTCGGGGGTACCGATGTTCTTCTCGTCGCCGAGAACGGTGTTACCACGGACGCTGTTGTAGAAACGGTCCTCCCACTGTACCACCATGCCAAGATGCTGGTTGTTCAGAATCATGGCCTTGGCAGCGATCTTTTCAATCTTTGCGGTCGCGAGTTCCTGTATGTTCATGGCGAAGGAGCCGTCACCGTCGATATCGATTACGTGACGGTCTGGGCAAGCGACCTTGGCGCCCAATGCGGATGGATAGCCGTAGCCCATGGAGCCAAGTCCGAGAGACGAAATGAGGCTGCGTGGGTGGTTGAAATTGTAGAACTGGGCAGCGAACATTTGGTGCTGTCCGACTCCAGTGGTGATGATGGCGTCTCCCTTTGTGAGTTCGCAAAGGACTTCAACAGCATGCTGCGGCACTATGTGCTCGCTCTCGTTGTACGAGAACGGGTAGTCGCGTTTCCACTCGTCGCACTGTTTTTGCCACGGTTCGAGGTTTGGCTTCTTGAAGCCTTTGGAGTCCATCAGCTCGTTCATACGGCCGAGGGCGTGCTTGATGTCGGAAACGATCGGGTGGTGGACGATCTTGTTCTTGTTGTGCTCGGAAGGGTCGACGTCGATGTGGACGATCTCCGCCTGCGGTGCGAATTTTGTTACGTCACCAGTGATTCGGTCGTCGAAGCGAGCGCCAAACGTGAGGAGGAGGTCGCTTTGGTGTACGGCCCAATTTCCGTAAGCGGAACCGTGCATGCCAAACCACTTTAGGGAAAGCGGGTGTGTCTCTGGGAAAGATCCCGCTCCCATCAATGTGGATGCGACGGGGATGCCTGTGCGCTCGGCGAATTCTGTGAGTTCCTTGCTCGCCTCAGCCGCTACGACACCGCCACCGAAGTAAATTACGGGACGCTTCGCATCTTCGATAAGGTTAAGCACGTTTTCCAGTTCGCGGTCGGAAGCTTTCTCGGGGAGCTTGGATTCGCGGTAAGGAACTTGTTCGTCAGTCAGCCAGACGGGGTCGACCTTCGCCTGCTGCACATCCTTAGGGATATCGACCACAACGGGACCAGGGCGTCCTGTGGTCGCGATCTTGAAGGCTTCCTTCATGATCTTAGGCAGGTCATTTACATCGAGCACGAGATAGCTGTGCTTAACGACCGGCAGTGTCATTCCGAAAAAGTCGGTCTCCTGGAATGCAGCCTTGCCGATGAACTTGGAATAGACCTGACCGGTAATGCAGACCAAAGGGGTGCTGTCCATGAAGGCGTCAGCGATCGCGGTCATCAGATTAGTGGCGCCCGGACCGGAAGTCGCCATGCAAACGCCAGCTTTGCCGGTTACGCGAGCGTAGCCCTCAGCCGCGAAAGAACCGCCTTGCTCATGGCGAGGCAAGATAGTGCGGATGTCCTCTTTGCGCTTAGCGAGGGATTGGTGCATCTCGAGCGATGCTCCGCCGGGGTAGGCGAAGATGACGTCGACGCCTTCGCGAACCAGTGCTTCGACGACGACGTCGGCACCATTCATTTGTTGCGTTGCAGCTGTCTTGGCAGGGGTCGGTTTGAGATCTTGATTTGCGCTCATTGTTGTTAATCCGGCTGTATTAGGAAAATGGATGCACCTTAAGAGGCGGCTTCGTTGATTGGCACTATTTTACCGTCAGATACGTCTTCGTCGGTTACTCCGATGTTGCGAAAGCGTTGGTACCTCTGCTCGATGCGTTCTTTTGGGGTGAGTTTCTTTAGTTCGGCGAGTTGGGCTTCGATTGCTTCCTTCAGGGAGGCCGCAGCCGCATCGGGATCGTTATGTGCTCCGCCTACCGGTTCTTTGATAACGCCGTCAACGATACCGAGCTTTTCGATTTCGTAAGCTCCAAATTTGAGGGCTTTGGCTGCTTCGGGAGCTTTGGCCCGGTCCTTCCAGAGGATAGCGGCGCAGCCTTCAGGAGAGATGACCGAGTAGTAGGCGTTTTCGAGGATGAGAATCTTGTTGGCGACTGCGATACCGAGCGCTCCACCTGAGCCGCCTTCACCGATGACCGTGGAAATGATGGGGCACCCCATGAGGCTCATCTCGCGCAGGTTGACCGCAATGGCTTCAGACACGTGCCTCTCTTCGGACGCGACGCCGGGATAAGCTCCTTGGGTATCAACGAAAGTGATAATGGGCATGCCGAACTTGTCGGCCATTTTCATGAGGCGAAGAGCCTTGCGGTAGCCTTCCGGGTAGGGGCTGCCGAAGTTGTGCCTAAGCTTTTCGCGAGTGGTTCGTCCTTTGTGCTGGGCGATGACCATAACGGACTCGCCATTGAGAAATGCCGTACCGCCGATGATGGCGCGATCGTCGCGAAAGGCGCGGTCTCCGTGCAATTCCTGGAACCCGGTGAAAATCCGCTCAATGTAGTCGTAAGCGTAGGGGCGTTGCGGATGGCGAGCGAGTTGAACGCGCTGCCACGGAGTGAGGTTTGTATAAATGGACTTCTTGGTCTCCGCGATCTTCTGTTCAATAGCGCGGATCTCCTTAGACAGGTCGATATTGTTTTCAGCGGACAGTTGGTGCAAGTGCTCCATCTGCTCGATAAGTCCGCGAAGCGGCTGTTCGAAGTCTAGTGCGTAGTTGTTGTCCATAGGCCTATCCCGTGAAAAGGGGTGGAATGTGGTAGTAATCTCGGTAATGTCGAGGCTTTAACGATGGTCGTTTAGGAGGGAAATTTTGCTGATTTATGCAGTTTATGCGAGGTCGGCCTGCCCTTGTTGACCGTCTGGATTTTGGATTTGATCCTTCCAGCTGGCCATGCGCGCTTGGGCTCCGAAATGCTCGGCTTTTTCCTTTGATCCCTTTTCGAGCCATATTCTTGAAAGGCTGGTATTTACGAAAAGATCATCGGGTCGAAGCGCATGAGCCTTTTCGGCGGCATCGAGTGCCTCGTCGTAGCGTTTCTCAGAGTAGAAGATCTCGCACAGGGCGTGCCAGGCTTCGAAGGCTTCCGGCGACTCGGCGAGTGCAGCCTGGAGTTTGGAAATGCCAGTCTCGGCGTCACCCATAGTGAAGTCGAAGGTCGCGTCCTCGACGATGTTGCTGATCGATGCTTTTTGAAATTGGCCCATAGGGATGTGTTTTCGTTAGAATTGAAAAACGTCGAGAGACTACACGAAGCGGAATCGCTTGTCAAAGGATGAGCATGGCGTCTCCGTAGCTCAGGAAGCGATACTCCCTCTCAATCGCCTCTGCGTAAATCTCTTTGAGCCAATTAATTCCGTCCATCCCTTTGGGGTCGAGGAATGCGGAAACGAGACACAGAAGAGTCGAATTGGGTTGGTGAAAATTCGTGATTAAGGCATCCACGCCGAGGAAGCGGCGGGGAGGATAGATGAAGATGGCAGCTTCGCTGACGAAGCTTCCGGAAACGATGACGTCGCTTTTGGCAAGATAGTCTTCTACGCTGCGTACGCTGGTAGTTCCTACGCAAACCTTGCGTCGGCAGCTATCGGCGCGGAGGGCGCTTTGGGTGGCTTCGGAGATTTCGTAGATTTCGCGGTGGATTTGGTGGTCTTCGATCTTCTCGGTTTGGAGGGGCTTGAAGGTGCCCATCCCCACGTGGAGGGCGAGATCGTGGAAGGTGGCTCCTTGCTGGGTGAGCTTTTCGACGATTTGCGGTGTGAAGTGCAGGCCTGCGGTCGGAGCAGCTGCAGCGACAGACTTTTCCGAAGAGGCATAGATGGTTTGGTAGCGCTCCTTGTCAGCGTCGTCGCGAGCGTCGGACTTCTCGCGAGCGATATAGGGCGGGAGCGGCATCTTTCCTAGCTCGTCGGCGAGGCTTGCCACGGAGCTATAATAGTTCGTGAGATCGAAGCGTACACGGTATTCTGCCTCATCGTTTTTTTCCAAGACCGTAGCGGAAAAGTAGCCCTCCCGTGAGAAAGTAGAGCCGACTGGTAATTTCTTGCCCGGACGCAGCAGGGTCCACCATTCCAGGCCCTCGTTGGAAGCAGGGCGAAGCAATAGACACTCGGCGGCGCCTCCTGTGGGGCGCTGGGCGAAGAGTCGAGCGGGAAGGACTCGTGCGTTGTTGCGGAATAGGGAATCGCCCTCGCCGAGGTAGTCGGGCAGGTCGGAGAAACGTCGATGCTCGATCCTGCGTTCTGTGCGGTGAACGACGAGCAGTCGCGAGGCGTCGCGAACCGCTGCCGGTTCTTGGGCGATGCGTTCGTCAGGCAGATGATAATCGAATAGAGAGCTGTCCATGTTCGGGTGTTGGCGACTGGTGGTATCCAGACACAAAAAAACGACCAGGGCCTTGGTCGTTCTCTTCTAAAAATTGATAGGATGGTGGGATCAGGATTGGCTGCTTGCTCTGCGAGCAGGTCCTTCGGACCCATGCTTCGCATGTCCCATCTCCGCTCGCGTTATTCGCATCGTCGAACCTGTCGGTTCTCATCCTGTTCCGTTGGCCTTTCTGGAAAGAACTTTGTTTGGAACTTGGTCGGCATTTCCCAAGATTGGAAAATGGTGGTGGGAACAGGATTCGAACCTGTGTAGGGTTTCCCCAGCAGATTTACAGTCTGCCCTCGTTGGCCGCTTGAGTATCCCACCGACCGGTGAAAGGTCGCCTAGAGTCCCCGTTTTGAATTAAAGATCAAGTGTAAATTTGAGAAAAATTCATCTGGTGTTTTCGGGGGCCTTGGGTGCCTGAAGTAGCTGGATGCGAACGGCTAGAGCAGTCCCGATTCTTGGAAGCTATAGTACCCGCGGGAACACGGGTCGTGTGCCGCATTTCCAACTACGACGTGGTCGAGCAGGTCGATACCAATTATTTTAGCGGACTCGCGGAGCTGACGGGTGACCTTGATATCGGCTGCGCTGGGGGCTGGATCGCCGCTGGGGTGATTGTGCACGCAGATGACGGCTGAGGCGCCTTGGCGGATAGCCTCTCGGTAGACTTCCCGTGGATGCACGAGGCTGTTACTGGCGGTGCCGGAGGTGATTTCAACCCTCTTAATGAGGCGGTTCTTGCGATTGAGGCAGAGTGTCCAGAATTTCTCTATTTCGAGGCCTTGGGCGTCACGTCTCATAAAATCGAATACGAGATCAGGGCTGTCTAGGATGGGGGCGGTCACTGGCGACCGCTCTCGCACGCGGCGACAAATTTCCACGATGGTTATAAGCTGCAGGGCTTTGACTCTTCCAATGCCTTTGATGGCTCGGAATTCGGCGTCGGTCCATTTTAGCAATCCATTAAGTGAGCCTGACTCTTGAAGGATTTCGGAGGCGACGCTGAGAACGTTGCGACCCTTACTGCCGCTACGCAATATCATGGCTATGAGCTCTATGTCGCTTAAGCTTTGGGGCCCTTGGGCTTCGAGACGTTCTTGGGGGCGTTCGCTCACCGACAAGTCGGCTAGCCTCGGGGTGAGGTAGGTTGAGGGGGGCATTGAGAGTTGGGAGGTAGGATTAGCTACAGGGTGCTGGTTCTGGGGATGGGATTTTGAGGAGGTCGGAAAGTAACAGATCCAACGGGGCTAAGTAGAACTGCTAAGGGGTCCTGTGACAAGCACGCTCCCGCTTTCGGATGTGAGAATATCCAAAAAAAACGCGAGCCGTGTGGGGCTCGCGTTTCGGAAAGTGTTTTTAGCTCTGGCGCTTAGTTGAAGCGGCGAACGTAGCCGTCGCGGCGCAAGCGTTCTAGGAACTTGGCCTCTGCCTCACTGGCCATTTGCGATATGAGGATGTCTTCGATGTCCTCCCGAACGTCGGGTAATGGGAGATATCCTTCGGGGCGATGTTCCTCGCTGTATAGGATGAAGAGATTGTTCTTTATGAAGATCGGTTTGCTGAACTCGCCTTCTTTCAGAGCGAAAGCTGGTCCACTGAGTTCCTCAATGAGGGAACCTCGAGTGACCCAGCCCCAGTCGCCGCCTTTTTTTGCTTTGGAGTCATTGCTGTACTTGGCGGCCAGTTCGTCAAAAGCGAAGCCCATTTCCAGCTTTTCGTAGATCTCGTCCGCAGTCTGCTCGAGGACCTCTTCACTCTCGTCGGCGAGCTTCGTGAGACGGATCAGGCGAAGGTGCAGAGCTTCTTCCTGGAAAAACTCCTGCTTGTATTCGTCGTAAAATTTCTCGATGCGGACAGGGCTGACGATAGATGCGGACTTGCGCATCTTGCTGCGCATGTAGTTTACGATGATCTCTTCTTTGATCATGCTACGGTGCTCTTCTGGTGTCTTGCCGATCGACTTTAGGTAGTCGAGGTAGAGCGAGCGTTTGCCTTCGAATTTGGTGATGATCGTTTCCTCGATTTCATTGTCGACGAAGCTCGGAGGAATTTGGCCCTTATCTTCATAGAACTGCTTTACGATGAGGACGTTGTCGGTGAGGTTCTGGATAATCTCTGCCTCCATCTTCTCGATGGATTGGCGAAACTTCATGGGGTCGCCTCCTGAATCCTTTTGGATGGAGGGAAGGTATGGCTCGAGCTCGCGACGGACTTCTTCGACGGTGATAATCTTGTCCTCGGCGATGGCGGCGATGCTGTTGGCGAGGCGTGCACCCTTCGGAAGCTTTTGGGCGACGGAGAAGGCGAGCGGTACGGAAAGGGCTAAAAGGAATATCGCTTTTTTGATCATATGACGTGGGATCGGCGTGGGCCTAACGGGGGTCTCTAGGCAAATTGTTCAAGAAGACAAGGATTTCGTTCAAGCGCTTCAAGGCATTATTCGCATTGAGTCGGGGGAATCGACTCCCGAGCTTGATGTAGTCTGACTCTCGGCCGCGGTAGATGCGGCACTTGAGACGGTTCCCTAAAGTCTCGACCGAGTGGATATGCCTTTGTTCCGCGAGGCAACGAACTTCAGTGAGTCTCAGCAGCGCTTCTACTTCGACGGGAAATTTGCCGAAGCGGTCAGTGATGGCCTCGCGAATTTCCCGTACTTGTTTAGGACTGCCGGCGAGGGCGAGCTGCCGGTAGAGGTCGATGCGAAGACGTGTTTCGCTGATGAAGCTAGCAGGAATGCGGGCTTGGATGGGCTCGCACATACCCTCTTTCAGGTCGAGTTGCTTCAGTACAGTGTAGCCATCCTCGTGCCGATTGGCGGCCTGCATGCTTCCTTCGCCTTGGTAAACGAAGTCGAGTTTCACGCTGGCTCGGATTTGTGTGGCGGAAGCGTCGCCTTTGAGTCGGGCCACGCTTTGTTTGAGCAGTTGACAGTATAGCTCGAAACCCACCCCGACGATGTGGCCGGACTGTTCGCTGCCGAGTAGATTGCCCGCTCCGCGCAGCTCTAAGTCGCGCATTGCGAGACGGAAGCCTGCGCCGAGCTGGTTGTGTTGGCGGATGGCGGCGAGTCGCTTCCGGGCGACATCCATGAGCCGCTTGTGCTTGTGGAGAAGGAGGTATGCGTAGGCTTGGCGCTTGAAGCGACCCACGCGCCCGCGCAATTGGTACAGTTGGGACAAGCCGAAGCGGTCAGCACCTTCGATGATGATGGTATTGCAGTTTGGGATATCGAGCCCCGACTCGATGATGGTGGTACATACCAGCATTTGGTACTTCTGGTTGACGAACTCGATCATAACCTTCTCGAGCTTTTTCTCGTCCATTTGCCCATGTCCTACGGCGATGGATACGTCAGGCACTAGGGCTCGCAGTTTGGCTGCGGTGCTTTCGATGGATTGGACTTGATTGTGCAGGTAAAATACCTGACCACCACGGGCGATCTCGCGACGGACTACTTCTGCGACGAGAGCATCGTCGTAGCTTTTGACGATCGTTTGTATCGGTTTTCTCTCTACGGGTGCGGTTTCGATGACACTCAGTTCCCGCGCTCCGGTTAACGCCATGTAGAGGGTGCGGGGGATAGGGGTGGCGGACATGGTGAGGATGTCTACGGTGGACCGCCATTCCTTGAAGACCTCCTTGTGTTTGAGGCCGAAGCGCTGCTCCTCATCGATGATGACGAGTCCGAGGTCTTTAAAGGAAACGTCCTTTTGCAGTACGCGGTGAGTTCCGATGAGGATGTCGACTTTGCCGGCAACAGTGGATTGGAGTATCTTTTTGATTTCTGCCGGTTTGCGGAACCGGCTCACTAGTTCGACCACGATTGGATAGCCCGCCATCCGGTCGCGGAAGTTGAGGAAGTGCTGTTGGGCTAGCACAGTGGTTGGTACAAGGATGACCACTTGCTTGCCGTCCATTACTGCTTTGAAGGCGGTGCGTATCGCGACCTCTGTCTTGCCGAATCCCACGTCGCCGCAAATGAGACGATCCATGGGGATCGGCTTTTCCATGTCGGCCTTTGACTCGACGATGGCTTTGAGCTGGTCTGGCGTTTCTTTGAAAGGGAAGGAGCCTTCGAACTCTTGTTGCCATTCGGAGTCGGCGGCGAAGGCGTGTCCGCCTCCGCTGTCGCGTTTTGCTTGGAGTTCAAGGAGCTTGGCGGCGAGATCGAGGGTGGCGCGTTCGGCGGCTTCGCGAGTCTTTCCCCAGCGGTTGGTACCGATGCGGCCGAGTTTGGGGCGAGCCTTGGAAATGCCAACGTAGCGGCTGATGAGGTGCGACTCCTGTAGTGGAATATGCAGTACAACGCCTTCGTCGAATTCGAGGGAGAGGACTTCTCGCTGCTGCCCTTGCATGTCCACGGTGGTGATACCGCGGTAAAGGGCGATGCCGTGCTGCAGGTGTACCACGAACTCTCCGTCTACGAGTTCCGCGAAGTCGAGAAGCTGGTCGACTTGGGATTGGGTGACGAGGGCTTTGGAACGTGTGGGTGGTTTACGGCCGCGGCGGCGTCCAAAGAGTTCTGTTTCTGTTATAAGGACGCAGCCTTTGCTTTTTTTGAGATGCGGCCAGGAGAGTCGTCCTAGCTTAGGGCGGTGATGGATGCGAAAGCCTTGTGTGAGGTCGCCTTTCCAGAATGTGAACTTGATGCGTTTCAGTTCCGCGGACTCGTCGATGATTTCTTGGATACGGTTCTTGTCTGACTCGTTGGGGAGTACGACGATGATTTCCTCACCAGCGTTGCTCCATTTGCTTACCTGATCCAAGAATTGGATACGAGCTGACTGTTCATCTGCTAGTCGTTCGTCCGCTAGTTTAGCATTGTCGGGAATGGGTCGGTAGAAGGAGAGAGATTCCGCTTCGAAGATACAGGTCGTCGCGGACGGGTCATCTCCGGTCTCGAGGTCGAGGTCCGAGAAGGTTGCCCACTTGTCCTTGTGTTTCGAGCGAAGGTCTCTGAGTTTTATCCATGCCTTGCCGACAGTGTGATCGTGAGCTTGCTCGAGGGCGGAATCGAAGGATTCAAGTAGTTGATCTGGCTCGATAATCGCCCATGCGGTCTCTTTAGGGAGATGGTCGGCAAATCCATTGGTAGCGATTGACAGCTCAAGGGTGGGGGAGGCGTCGATAGCGACGCTCTCTACCGTTTCACCCGAGCGTTGGGTGACGGGATCGAGTTCTTTGATAACGTCGATTTCGTCGCCGAAGAAGTCGATTCGGTAGGGTCTATCAGCGGAAATTGGATACACGTCGATGAGTCCGCCGCGACGCGCGAACTGTCCAGGGGCTTCGCAGAGGCCTTCGCTGTCATAGTCGAGCGCTTCAAGCGTCTCGATCAGCTTTTCGAAATTGTGGGACTCGCCCGTCTTGATTGTAAGCTGCGAGGAGGCGAGCTCCTTCGCGGCGGGGACGGCCTGGGCGAGGGCTTTCGCTGTGGTGGTGAGAACGAGCGAGCCTTTATTTTGGCGAATCGCCGCGAGCGTAGCGATACGTTCGCTACCCGTTTCGAAGCGTTCGACCGGGCTATCTTCGTCGGCACTTAGCTCAGATTCTTCCGGGTAGTAGATAAAGCGTGTCTGTTGGGAACCGCTGCGGACTTGTGCGTGAAAATAGTTGAGGTCAGCATTTAGCTGCTCGGCGACTCTCGTGTTCTTTGCGACCACGATCGTGAGGTCAGACTTGTTGGAGTGTATCCAGTCTTCAATTATGGGTGCAATGGCTTCTTCACTGACGCCGATGATCTGTTCCCACCTACTTAAATCGGGTGGCAAGAGAATGGAGCTTCGGCTACTGTAAGAATCGTGCACGGGGTAAGAGACGATGGCGGCGGCGGTTGTATTGCACTCTGCGGAGGTGTCCGCTGGGCGAGCGGAGCTCTAGCCCTTGGGGTTGCTCGCGATTTGAACAATTGCTTCTAGCGCAGCTTTTTCGGCGGCTTCCTTTTTTGTACGGCCGGTACCCAAGCCTAGTTTCTCGTCGTTGCAGAAGACAGCGATTTCGAAGATGCGCTCGTGGGCGACGCCTTTTTGGCTAATGGTTTCGTAGCGGAGCGCATTATTGCCGTGAATCGGCTGAATGAGCTCCTGGAGCTTTCCTTTAGGATTGGATATGACACCCTTCGCAGTGGGTGCTGTGTCCAGATAGTTGTAGAGACTGAGCACAATTTTGCGTGACGTCTCAAAATCGGAGTCGAGGTAAATCGCTCCTACGAGCGCTTCGAAGGCATCGCCGAGGGCAGAGTCGCCCTCTGCTACGCCAGCTTGTCGGTCCTTTGGCTTGAGTATGAGGTAAGCCCCTAGGTCGAGCTCACGAGCGATTCCGGCCATAAAGTCGCCGCGGGCGTAACCGGAGCGGATTGCCGTGAGTTTGCCTTCGCGCAGGTTAGGGAATTTTTCGTAGAGCTTTTCAGTGAGGACAAGTTGGATTACGGAGTCGCCAAGAAACTCGAGGCGCTGGTTGTTCTTCAACTGGTCCTTGGAGTTGAGAAGAAAGGAAGGGTGGGTCAGAGATTGGTAAAGTAAGCCTTTGGTTTGGAAGACGTAGCCGAGCTTGCTCTCAAGTTTTCGAACCTTGGCATCCGAAAGCTCTACTGCATGTATACTCTTGCGGGCGGCTTTCTTGTCAGAATCTTTGGATACGGACTTGATAAGGCGTTTCAGCTTGGAGGCGACCATGGAGGAGTGGGGAGTGAGGGGCGAGGCGAGTCTAAACCCCTCGCTGCGCACGGAGGGAGGCTTGGCTTACTTTTTCAGATTGAAGCGTTTAGCGATCTCTTTTGCCAGATTGCGGTATGCGGTGGCTCCAGGATTTGATTTGTCATACTCGAAAATGGTTTGCCCGAAGGAAGGGGCCTCACTGAGCCGGACGGTGCGCGGAATGACCGTGTCGAATATCTGCTTGGGGAGGTTGGTGCGTACTTCCTCGACGACTTCTCGGGAGAGGTTAGTGCGCATGTCGAACATAGTCATGATGATGCCGCCGACTTCGAGATGGTCATTTACTCCAGCGTCCTTGAGACGATCAACGACCGACAGGATTTGACCGAGGCCTTCGAGTGCGAGGTATTCGCACTGGAGAGCGACTAGCAAGTAGTCTGCGGCTGCGAGGCTGTTCATGGAAAGCATACCGAGGGCGGGCGGGCAGTCGATCACCACAGCACGGTACTTCCCGGAGTCGAAGAGAGGCGCGAGCGCTATCTTAAGCTGGAGGAGATAGTCCTCTCTTTGGGCCACCTCGATTTCGGCCGCTGCCAGGTCCATCTCGGAGGTGAGCAAGGAAAGGTTTTTGCGGCCGGTATCGACGACCATGTCTTCTATTTGGCCTTCGCCAAGGAGGACGGGATAAACGCTACGTCCTTCGACTTTGTCGATGCCCAAGCCGCTTGTTGCGTTGGCCTGTGGGTCGAGATCAATGAGGAGGGTTGGAATCTTTAGGTCAGCGAGAGCTGCGGAAAGATTTACTGCGGTGGTGGTTTTGCCAACGCCACCTTTTTGGTTGGCGATGGTGAATACGGTAGTGGAAGCCATAGGATTTGTTGCCTCTGTATGAGGCAATTTTCTCCAATGGCAATTGTTTAGCAGAGAATAGCAGCTTAGTCCTCGCGAAGGTGAACCGCGCTAAAATCACAAGACTCGAGTCATGTCATTCCCATCGGCCATTGTGAAACCAATGCGATTTCTGCGCTGCATTTTGCACGGGCCATTTGGCGGGTAATAAATTGGAGCTGTCACTAGGGATAGGATACAAAGATATTGACCCAAACCCGGCACCTAGGTTCAGCTATCCGCCGTGTAAGGGCCTTCGTCTCGGACTGTTTAGTCAAACGTCTGGCTCGTCGATCAATGCCTACGGCTCACCAACATCTGCTTCTTATACCTATGACGTTTGACCCTGAGAAATTCGATTTCGAAAAATGCGAAGATGAACCCATTCATCGGCCGGAGGCGGTCCAAGGATTTGGTTACCTGATTGCAATTTCGCTCGAGACGCGTAAAGTTGAAATCCATAGCGAGAATATAGGCTCGCTGTTTGCGCTGGACGACGACGCTGTTTTTCTCGGTTTGGATTTCGCCCAAGCGTTGGACGCTAGCGTGGTCTCCTGGGATTTCTTGCTCGAGTCTTACGCGAGAGCTAAGTCGGAAAATGTGCGTTTACCCGTAGAGTTGCGATTCCACGAACACTTCATGTGTGACAGCAAGCGACTGGAGTTCCATGCCGTGGTCTTTTCGAGTCGCGGGTTGATGGTGATCGAGATCGAGCCCGCTTCCCTGTATTCGGAATCGGTCTCCGCTCGTCAGTACGGCAAAATTTACGCTACGAACGTAGCTCCCACTTTCGGCAAGCTGAAGTCGGTCGACGAGGTGACGCAAGCGATCGCGAAGAGCATTCGCAAACTGACGGGGTTCGAGAGAGTCTTGATTTACCGTTTCAACGAGGACGATACGGGGACGGTCATCAGCGAATCTAAGGTGGACGATATCGATTCGTATTTACATTTTCATTATCCCGCTACTGACATCCCCAAGCAAGCGAGAGAGTTGTATCGGAAAAATTGGATACGTTTGAACCCTGACGTTGATACCCCGCCTGTCAATTTGGTGCCTGCGATCAAAGATACGGGGCGTGAGCCCTTGGATCTTACGCAGTCGATCATTCGGGCCATGTCGCCGATCCATCTGCAGTACGTGCGTAATCAGGGGATTCGGTCTGTCATGTCGATTTCGCTGATCAATCAGGACAACCTTTGGGGTCTGATCTCCTGTCACCATCGCGACCCTCATTACGTGGCGCAGAACATCCGCTTGGAGTGCGAGAGTTTGGGACACCTTTTCGGTTGGCAAATTTACGCTAAGGAAGAGGAGGTGCAGGCAATCGCGAATGCCGAGACCGAGGAAACGATTAATTCGCTGATCGAAGGCTTAGGCGAAGGGAAGGATATTGTGGAAATATTTAAGTCGAAGGAGCCCGACGTGCTCAAGCTCATGGATGCCACGGGTTTCGTTTTCTGCTCAGGGGATGAAACGGTCCGGCTGGGGCAGACTCCAAGCGAAGAGGCGATCGAGGCTCTCGCTCAGCGGGCTTCCGAGGGATTTGGCGACGACCCGTATGTGAGTGCAAGGTTGGCTGACGATCTAGGCATAGAGCCCGACAAGGCTGCTTGCGGAGCGTTGGTCATACCGATCATCCCGCGTGAAGGGTACTTCACTATCTGGTTTCGCCCCGAAGATCGGCGAGTCATCAAGTGGGCAGGGAAACCGGAAGAAAAATCTTTTGACGCCAGTAAGAAGGATCGGCTCACGCCACGCACCTCTTTCAAGTTGCATGAGGAGATTATCGAAGGTGAAAGCCGTCAATGGCACGAGTCGGACATAGAGATCGCCCGTCGCTTCAACCGACTCTTTTTACGGCACGCTTTGCAGCGAAAGATCGAAATGCAGGAGAACATTGATAGGTTAGAAGTGCGCGACCAAGTAAAGAACGAATTTCTGGCGACCCTTGCCCATGAACTCCGCAATCCACTCTCGCCCATTTCCAATGCGCTCACGGTCCTGAAAATGTCCAACGATCGAGAGGACCAGGAGCTGGCCTTCGATATCGCGGACCGACAGTTGAAGAACCTTGTGACGCTCGTGGACGACTTGCTCGACGTTTCGCGCATCACACGCGGTAAGATCCGTCTAAAGATGGAAGAGCTTGATCTGAAAAAGGTTCTCGTTAGCGCGATTGAGATCAACCAAACGCTAATCAAAGAGGAAGGACACGAGCTCGTTTATGAGGTTGCAGAAGAGCCGTTGCAGGTCCGGGGCGACTTTACGCGTCTTTCTCAATGCGTCGGGAATATTCTCAACAACGCTGCCAAATATACCGGCTCAGGAGGACGTATCCGCGTAGCTGCGAGACTGGACGACAGGCGAGTCGTGGTCGATATCGAGGACAATGGCCTGGGCATCCCCAAGAGCTACATCGACAAAGTGTTCGATATATTTGCCCAGGTCGATGCCGGTTCCACGCAGACGCGAGGAGGGTTGGGCATCGGGCTCACCTTATCAAAAAAGCTAGTCGAGCTGCAGGGTGGAACGATTTCTGTCGAGAGCGAGGGCGCTGGGAAAGGGAGCAAATTCACCGTTTCGTTCCCAGCCATCTTGAAAGAACCTTCAACAAGCGGGTCCAGTGAGCCGAGAAGCGCCGCTGTCTCCTCAATGTCTGGAACGGGTAAGCGCGTAATGCTCGTGGAAGACCAAGTCGACGTGGGAAGAATGCTTGCCCTGCTGCTCCGCAGAAAAGGTTATGATGTGGTGGTCTGCCGATCAGCCGCAGAAGCCTTGGAGCGCTTCGAGGAATTTAAACCTAGCGTAGCGTTGCTGGATATAGGATTGCCCGAGATCGACGGCTATGAGCTTTGCCGCCGTCTCCAGAAATTGGAAGGCGGACAGGATGCAGTGTATATCGCCCAAACTGGTTGGAGTCAGCCAGAGCGCCAGAAGCTCTCGTTCGAAGCGGGCTTCCGTTATCATTTGGTCAAGCCTTTGGACGACAGCATGCTCGACGCAACGCTAAAGGAGGCATTCGCCGAGAAAGGCAAATAGACCTATCTGAAAATAACTTAAGTTAAAGCAAAGATGACGTGTAGTCGAAATGCAGATACAGTTCGTGGTCGCTTGAAATCCGAGACGATCAGTGTGCACCAAGAAGTGGAGGGTGCTCTGGAAAAGCTTAGTTGCTTTGAGACGCCGCAAGGGTTCGCCGTTTACCTTAGGGCGATGCGAGATTGTCACCAGCGATTCTCCGCCACCGAGCCGCATGTCGCGAAGCGGTGTGGATTCCAGCCAAGCTCAGTCGAGGTGGTCAATGCGATCGTTCGTGACTTGAAGCGACTCGAGGAAGGGACTCACGAGGCTGAAGCCGAAGTGCAGCTGTCCGCATCCGCTGACGAAGCTTGGGGAATTCAGTACGCGTTGCAGGGTTCAGCGATGGGAGCACGCATGCTCAAGCCCCGTTCCGTAGCATTTTTTGCGGACGGCAAGCCCAGCGAGTATCTTTCGATATTGGTCGATCTAGGATCCGAGCGCTGGTCGCGCTTTGTAAAGGAGTTGGGACTCGCGAACCCCAATCCTGCCTTAGCGATCGCGGGAGCCAGAACTGTTTTCGAGACGGTTCTGAGTAACCTGAACCGCCAGAACTAATCGATACGAATAGTTTTAGGAAACTGGCGTCACGCCTTTTTTGAGGATGATGTTTCCGTATTTAGCGGTCTCGCCAGTCATGACGACTGCATAGGCGTTCTTTGCCCGTTCGTAGAAGGCGAAGCGTTCGATTCGCTCGGAATCTTTGGTATCTGGCCACGTTTTGCGGATGGCAGCCAAATAACCTTTTTCGACAGTTGGATCGAGTTCGTCTCCAGAGACGGCGGCCATCATGCCGAGTGGATTGTCGACGTAGGGATCGAGCACGAAGAGCGGGCTGATAGCTGCCAGTAGATCGGCGATCTTGAGCCCGTCGGCCCGAAGGACGTTAGAGTTGAACGACTCACCGGGAAAATGGGCGTCGGCGAGCACGATTTCGTCACCGTGTCCCATGCGGTAAAGTGCGTTGAGCAGATCGGGACTGAGGAGGGGAGAGATTCCGATGAGCATTTTTTTGAAACGATTGAAATTAAGACAGTCTAGGCGAGTTTTCGGTGACGCAGGCGGTCGATCGCTACTGCGAGGATGATGATCCCGCCGATGACCATTTCCTGTACCCATTTGGGCCAACCCATTTGCTGGCCACCCATGTAGAGAATGGTGATGATCAGGGCGCCGACGATGGTGCCGAGAATGGAGCCTTCTCCGCCCGAGAAGCTGGCTCCGCCGATAATGACCGCTGCGATGACGAAAAGCTCGTACATCACGCCGGTTGTAGGCTGGCCGACGCCTCCGATGTAGGAGAATTGCATGAAGCCAGCTAGGGCGCAGAAGAAACCGGTGAGGGCGTAGACGATGAGTTTGGTGCGGCCGACTGGGACGCCGCAGAGGCGAGCCGTTTCTTCGTTTGAGCCGACGGCGTAAACGTGGCGACCGAAACGGGTGTATTTCAAAATGAACGACGCAACTCCGATACAAAGAACCAGGATCCAAACTCCGGCCGGGAAGATCATCCAGCTGTCGTGCTGGCTGGTGAGCGTTGGGTCCATGAGGCCGCCGATCCAGGTTTCTTCCGGCGGGTAGATGTCACGTTCGTCAGCGATACCTTTAGCGATGCCGCGAATGATGCCCATGGTTCCGAGGGTCACGATGAAGGGAACCATCTTGAGGCGAACGATGAGAGCTCCGTTGAAGAGTCCGCCGAGAGTTGCGGCGATGATCGCGAGCAGGCAGGCGAGGAGCGGGGCTGCAACAGGATACTCGTGCACAAAGTAAACCCCGTCCGAGATTTCAATATTCAAAGTCCAGGCCACAACCACAACTGCTAGGGCGATGATGGATCCAACGGAAAGGTCTATACCGGCGGTTATGATAACGAACGTCATGCCAAGCGCGGCAGTCGCGTAGACTGCACTTTGGCGAATGATGTTTTCCAGATTCCTGAGGGTGTAGAATTTACCGTCTTCGACAAAGATGGCGAAGAACAGGAAAACGACGACGAGGGCCATGAAGCGGGCACCGATGTTAACCCAGGCCGTGTTCTGGAAAGCGCTGAATGCGGACGGTTTAGGTGAGGTCATTGGGAACGTTGCGAATCTATTGAATAGGGAAAGGGTAAGTTAGTCTTGGCCAATGGCCGCGGCCATGATGCTGTGTTCGGTCCAGTCTGCGGTGGGCTTGGCTTCGCTAAGATGGCCTCGGCACATGACAGAGATGCGGTCGCAGACACCGATAAGTTCTGGGATGTAGCTGCTGATGATGAGAACCGCCTTTGGCTCGATGCCTTTCTCTATATCGCCCCTCGCGAGAGCATCGATGAGTTTGTAGATTTGAGCTTTCGAACCGACGTCGATGCCGCGAGTCGGTTCGTCAAGCAGCAGTATGTCGACGTCCGCGTGGAGTAGGCGGGCGATGGCGACCTTTTGCTGGTTGCCCCCGGAAAGATCGCTGATCGGCTGCTGGGCGGAGCGGCACTTGATTGGGATTTGCTCGATCCAAGGGTCGCAGGCTTTGAGCTGTCGAGCCGGCATCACGAGGCGTCCGGGGCCGAGGCCGTCGAGCTTCGGCAAGGTCAAATTGTCGGCAATGCTGAGCCCGAGGGCGAGTCCTTGGGACTTCCGGTCCTCGCTGACCATTCCCATGCCTTGAGACCATCGGAGCGCTGGCGTGGCCGGGCCGGGCTGGCCGGCAACGGTAACGCTTCCGCTGGTGATAGCTTCCAGACCGAAGATGGCTTCGAATAGCTCGGTGCGTCCTGCTCCGACGAGGCCGGCGATGCCGAGAACCTCACCTTTGCGGAGTTGGAAACTTGCGTGGCGAGGCTTAACGGTGCGGGCTACCGAATCGGCTTCGAGGACGATTTCACCCGGCGTGTGGTGATTGCGTGGATACAGGTCGTCAACGTCGCGCCCGACCATGAGGGAGATGATGTCCTCCTCGGCAGCGTCTTTGGTGATCCCACCACCCACGGTTTTTCCGTCGCGCAGTACGGTGAAGCGTTGGCTGAGGGCTTTGACCTCTTCGAGAAAATGGGAAATGTAGACGACTGAAATGTCTTTGGAGGCGAGGCTACGAACCAGCTCGAAAAGTTTTTCGATATCCTTGGCGGTGAGCGAACTGGAAGGCTCGTCGAGGACGAGCACCCGACAATCGAGTGCCACGGCGCGAGCGATTTCGACCAGTTGTTGCTGGGCGATGGAAAGGCGGCTGACCAGCGTTTCCGGTTTAACGAGATGAAGCCCCACGATCGCCAGCGCTTCAGCGGCTTTGTCTTTCATCTCCTTCCATTTGATCAACCCGCGGCAGCAAGGTTCGATGCCCAGCAATATGTTCTCCATGGCGGAGAGGTGCGGAGCGAGCGAGAGCTCTTGGTAGATCATGGCGACTCCGCTTTCGCGAGCATGCAGCGGATTGCCGGGAGTGTAGATTTCGCCGTCGAGCTTGAGCTGGCCTTTGTCCGGGGCGTGGGCTCCGGATAGGACCTTCATCAAGGTACTCTTGCCGGCACCGTTTTCGCCGACGAGGGCCATGACTTCGCCCGGCATGACGGTAAGCTCGACATCGCGCAGGGCATGCGTGGCGCCGAAGCTTTTGCAGATGCCGCGCATCTCGAGACGCGGGGTTACGGGACGTTCTGTAATGGAGGAAACGGGTTGAGTTTCTGCCGCAAAAAGAGAGGATATTATGTATTCGTAATAAGGATACCTATTTTTTAGAGTCCAACAAGAGCTCGGATTGCGGGCTCGGTTTCGAGGCGTTCGCGAGTGACGACTTGCACTCCGGTGTCGATGCGCGATTCGAGTGCTTCTCCCTTGCTTGCGGAGTAGGCTGCTTTCACGGCGAGGTAACCCATGCGTTTAGGATTTTGCACAACGAGAGCGTCTATCTTGTCGTCTTGGAGTTCCCTGACGAGTTTGGTGGAGCTATCGAATCCGACAAAGGTAACGTCTACGGTGATGCCGGAGGCCCTGAGATCGTCGAGCGCCGAGGCGACTCCTAGAGTGCTGGTCAAATTGGCAGCAAAGATTCCATCGATGGCCAGCTTTCCGTCGACGATGTAGCGTTCCAGAGTGTTGGCTGCGACGCTCTTTGAGCCTTCAAGTGTGCCGGACTCGGAAAATGGGTCGGCGAGTATTTCCAGACCTTTGCCGCGAGCTGTTTCGATGAAACCGTCCGAGCGTCTGGTGGTACTGGCGGTGCCTTGCACGTAGCGGAAGACGACGATTTTCCCTTTTTCGCTGACATTTTCGGCCATGAAATTGGCGCCGAGGGATCCGCCTAGCTTATTGTCCGTAGCGACGAAGCTCGAATGGGCATCTCCGTCGATCGACGAGTCGAAGATAACGACTGGGATGCCGTTGTCTACCGCTGTCTGCACCGGCTTGCGTTGAGCTTGGTTGTTGAGTGGAGCGAGGGCGATGGCGTCCACGCCGAGGTTGATCATGTTCTCGATGATCTTGGTTTGCTCCGCGATTTCGGTTTCCGTGACGGTGCCCTCCCACTTGAGCTCGACGCCGAATTCCTTGGCAGCTTCGCGGGCTCCGCTTTCCACAGTTTCCCAGAAATCGCCACCGGTGGATTTGGGGATCGCTGCGATAACTACTTTGTCAGACCCAGCTGCTTCTGGCTCGTCGGAGGGAGAGCAGCCTGCGAGCAGCGAGAGTAGTGATAGAATGGAGACAAGGGCGACTTTAGGGTATTTCATAGTCGAATCTGGTTTTAGGCGGGTAGTGGGGATGGGTTGGTTCCGCGACGCACTCGTCGCGGAACTTGGGATAATGGGTCTGTGATTAGAGGCGTCGAATGAAAAGAGCTTTACTTAGACTCGCAATTCTTCGTCGAAGCAAACGGCGACCTTACCGCACTTGCCGGAGGCCATAAGGGCGTAGGCATCGCTAACATTCTCCAACGCGAAACGGTGCGTGACCAAGTCGGCAGGATGAACTCCCCAGCGTACGAGACGTTCGATGAGCTCCTCCATTTTCCAAGTGGAAGTGACCCAAGATCCGAAGATGGTCTTTTGGTCGTGGATAAGGTCGGGCGAGGGATTCAGCTCCATAGAACCGCCTTCTCCTATAAGTACGATCTTACCCCATTTACGGGTGGCTTGCACTGCGGTCTTGCGGGCGGTGTGGTGAGCAGAGCAATCGACGGCACGTTCGACGCCGTGTCCGCCAGTGAGAGCTCGGATTTGCTCGACGTTGTCAGGGCCAGCCTTGAGCACGTGGTCGCAGAGCCCGAGGTCCTTGGCGATTTGCAAGCGTTCGTCGAGGGCGTCAGTTCCGATAACGAGCTTGGCACCGAGGGCTCGGGAAAGCACAGCTGCTGCGAGGCCGACTGGACCGAGTCCCGTAACGAGTACAGCGTCGTTTCCGCAGATTCCGATCTTCTCAAGGCCTTCGTAGACAGTGCCGAATCCACAAGCGACTTGTGCTCCGTCGACGTAGCTAAGTTCGTCTGGCAGGGCGAGTAGGTCCTTCTCCTCTGCTATCATGTAGGGAGCCATGCCGCCGTCGCGTTGCCATCCGTAGGCGCGACGGTACTTTTCGTTGGTGCATGAGATCATGTATCCGCGGCGACAGTCATTACATACACCGCATCCAGAAATATGATACACGATTACGCGATCACCGCTTTGGAACTGACGACAGCCGGGGCCAACCTTTTCGATTTGTCCGGAAGGCTCGTGTCCAGCGATGACACCTTGGTAGCCCTCAGGTCCCTTGCCGAGATGTTCGTGATAGATGCAACGGATGTCGGAACCGCAAATTGTGGATGCTTTTACTCGGATAAGGACTTCGCCGTGCCCGGGCTCCGGAACTTCGAATTCCTTGAGCTGAGTTGAGCTATCGCCGGGCAGAATAGCGCCTTTCATAGGAGTGTGGGTACAGGTGTTTGTTGAGCACATGTTTTAGTTGAGATAGGGTTTTGAGAAAGAGGGTTATTGAGCGATGGTTCCGTCAAGGTCCCAGAGGTCCTCCCAGGTTTGTTCGTCTTTCCAGAGGAAGACCTGACCTTTGATAAGGCGGCAGTTTTGGTCGATTTGGGATATGGCTTCCATTTCCGCGACGGTAAGTTTCTCAATCGTAAGGGACTCGAGGTTTGCGTACATATTTCGAGGGTTGGTTGAGAACGGAATGGGAATTTGACCGCGTTGCTCGGCCCACTTCACGCAAAGGGTAGCGGGATGGAGGCCATGTTTGGCCGCGATCTCCTGGAGGACCGGATCTTCAGTATCAACCGTGTCATCGCTAGACTTGTCGCGCTCGGGTCGAGCGGGGGAGCCTATGGGGCAGAAACCAACTGGCTGGATACCTTGGGAGACGACGTAGTCGTAAAGTTCCGCTTGTTGGAAGTGAGGGTGCAGCTCCATCTCGTTGATGGCTGGTTTGATCGCTGCGTCGGCCAAGACGAGCTCGAGCTTGGCTTTGGTCATGTTTGAGGTGCCGATGTTTTTGACGAGGCCCAGCTCCACAAGTTTTTCCATCTTTCGCCACGTTTTCATGAAGTTCTCGTGGATGTAAGGTTTGGCGTCAGGAGAACGGGAGCTCACATCGCAGCCTTTGGCGTGGAAATTGGGAAAGGGCCAATGGACGAGGTAGAGGTCGAGATGGTCGAGCTGCAGGTCGGCCAAGCTTTTTTTGCAGGACGCGATAACGTCCTCCTCGGCGTGTTTGTCATTCCAAAGCTTGGAAGTGATCCAGAGCTCTTCGCGGCTGGCCAAGCCACTGGAAATCGTCTCTTTTAGTGTGGCTCCGATCTCAACCTCGTTTCCGTAGACCGAGGCGCAGTCGATGTGGCGGTAGCCAATTTCGATGGCTGTTTTGACAGCTGCAGCCACAGTTTCGTTGGTGACATGGTCGGAGCCGAAGGTTCCGAGTCCGATAGCCGGCATCTTGTCTCCGCTGTTTAGGGTGCGGCTGGGAATCCTTGAGGGGTCGATCTTCTGTGTGGTAGACATGTTGCTGATATTTGATTCCGATTTTCGCTTACGACGGGCGCTAGTTGTGCGAGTCGGCTAGGTGATCGGGGCGGGTAGGTGGGGCTAAAGCAACGAGTGTAGATGATTCTTGAGTGGTAGGGAATGGTCGCTTGTGACCAATCCATGGATATTTTTGATTTATCCCATTGCGAAAATTTGGAGGAGTGGGCTAGCCTGTGGTGATATGGTCAGTTCACTTCCAAGCTTCATTTCTCGCCAAGTCTTGGATGCTAACTATTTCTTCCTCAATCTGAATCCCAACGATTCAGCTGAATTTGGGGTGAGTTGTGGTGGGATGGAAAAGTGTTCGCCCGACTATGAGGTTGTTCGCTCGGATTTTGGTTTCGTAGGAATTGAGTATGTGGTCTCGGGGCGAGCTCGTGTGTCCATGGGAGGTACTTCTTTTGAACTCAGGCCCGGGAGCTTGTTCGGGTATTTACCGCATACGGAGATCAAGATCGAGAATAGCGGACTGTATCCGTTGACTAAGTACTTCGTGGATTTGCATGGAGAGCAGGCAATCTCGCTTTTCGAGAATAGTCCATTGGGCGAGTTACGGGTGCTCGAGTTCGCTGGGGTACGCTGGGTAGAGGAAGTCTTTCGGCAGATGGTGAAGTTTGGATCTCGAGGCGGGAGCAAGGCGGAACGGTCGTGCTCTTTGCTCGCGGAGCACTTGTTGTTGCAGATCGAAGAAGTGGAGAGCGAGGGAGAGGGCGGCGGGTCAGCGGCGTATCACAGCTACCGCAGATGTCGCGATTTGATCGAGAAACGGTTCGCGGAGATGAACTCGGTAGGAGAGTTGGCAGGGCTGGTGAGATTGGATCAAGCGTACATATCACGGCTCTTTAGCCGTTTCGACGAAGAGTCGCCGTACAAAAAACTGATCCGCTTGAAAATGAACCAGGCGGCTCGGCTTCTCTTTCGCGAGAGTGTCATGGTAAAAAACGCAGCAGAGGCCGTCGGATTCGAAGATGCGGCGCATTTCTCGCGCGTATTCAAAAATACTTACGGGGTGTCGCCTTTGCACTTTGCGAGCTCGGTGGGTCGAGGAAAGCTCAAGACGCGAGAGGCACAGGAACATCCCGCGAAGCTTCGTTTCAAAGGAGCAGAATTATGAGAACGACCCTCCTAACTCTGGCAATAGCCACAATGCTCCCGTTTGTTTCGCAAGCGGAGACCTTGCCGGACCCATGGGAAAGGCAAATCGTGGCGGCCTGCTTGATACTTGAAGCGGCCGATCAGGGGGAAACCGGTATGCAGGCGGTGGCCGCGGTGATCGCCAATCGCGGAGGAAAAGACCCAGCTAAGTATTTGGACGTGGTGAGGAAGCCTTACGCTTTCAGCGCTTTGAATGTCTCGACCTCTCGAGGAAAACCGGGGCAAGGCTTCGCTGTGCTCATAACCCGTGCTTCGAAAGACATCAATTGGGCGAAGGCTTTAGGAATCGTGGATTCTCTTTACGCGGGAGAATTGAAGGATAATACCTTTGGAGCGGACCATTATTCGCGGCGAGACAAGTTGCCGAGCTGGAGCCACGGAATGCGGGCGACGACGGTCATTGGCGACCACCTCTTTTTCAAATCTCCCTAGCGAATAGGTGTGGATTCGTATTTCCTTAAAGTTTCTACTTGAAACTCGAAACCAAAGCGCAATCGTGACGGCCTCATCAACGGAGGGCGTGGTAGCCAAGTGGTAAGGCCGAGCTCTGCAAAAGCTCTATCGCCGGTTCGATTCCGGCCCACGCCTCCAATATTTTTTGTGAAAGCCCTGTCTCGCGACGGGGCTTTTTCACGCCCTGTCGAGTCGGTATTATGGAACTGCAAAATTTCGAGCAGCTTTTCTGGACTTATAAGGCGCGATTCTGGCTAGATACGAGCTGTATGATTACGATACGAAAAGCTGAACAAGCTGACATACCTTCCCTCGCATACCTGCTTGGGCTTCTTTTTGAGCAGGAGAAAGAATTCTCTGCTGACTTCATGCGACAAAAAATTGGCCTCGAAATGATCATTTCCGATCCTGCGATAGGCGAAGTGCTGGTGGCGGAACGGCCCGACAAAGGGGTTGTGGGTATGGTCAGTTTACTGTTCACGGTGAGCACTGCGATCGGTGGTCGAGCGGCTCTTCTGGAGGATATGGTGGTTGCTCCCGATGAGAGGGGGCACGGCTGCGGTTCGTCTTTAGTAGCTGCAGCCATAGATCTCGCTCGCGAACGGGAGTGTAAGCGTATCACTCTCTTGACAGACTTCGATGACCTAGCGGCTGAAAAGTTCTATCAAAAGCACGGTTTCAAGCTCTCCCCGATGGTGCCACTACGTCAATTGATCGACTAGAAATAGCGGGCCTAACCTGTGAAGCGGAATGCTGTGGGAGCTGGTACCGTCTCGACGCTCACTACGAACACCCAAAGGTGTAAGTAAGCAATTTTTGCCCCTCTGGTGTCGCGTCATAACCTCTAACGTTGTTGGACGAGACTTAGTTTGTACCGTCTGATGAGTCCTTTGCATTTCGAGCGATTTTGAAAGTTGCGTCGGTGACCCATCTGGCGGGAGTCGGAATTTGGGTCTCTGCCCGTTTTCGCGGCATGCGGTTGAGAACTCACTCTTTACCGATAACGACGGTGGAAAACGGAGAGACGGTTTGGATGTTCGCTTCCTGCACGCCCATCTCGGAAGAGAGCGGGAAACGTGATGAAGGTGATCAAGCTTGCCTATGACATAACGGATCGAAAGATGGAGAATACCAATTCCCAAGGGCAAATCGGTGCAGTAGGGAAAGCGCAAGCGGTCATCGAATTTGAGCTCGATGGCTCGATTACTAAAGCAAACGAGAATTTTCTCATGTTGACTGGTTATAAGCTCGCTGAAATCAGGGCCGGCATCATCGGATTTTTGTGGAACCCGATTATGCCGAACGCGTGCCGGATACTAATTTTTTTTGTCAAATTTTAAGACGGGTGAAAACGAGTCAGGGCTTTACAAGATCAGAGGGAAGCAGGGTCAGTAAATCTCAGGCTGTAATCGAGTTTGAACTCGACGGGCCGATTATAACCGGCGACGACAACTTTCTGGCCGCAATGGGCTTTGAGTTGGAGGAGATTGTCGAAAAACAACACCGGATTTTCACGGAACGGGAGTATGCGAGTTCCGAGGAATACCGTAAGTTTTGGCAGCGCCTAAATGATGGCGAGTTCAATGCTGGACAATGCAAGCGTATCGCCAAGTCGGGTGATGAGGTCTGGATAGAAGCGTCTTACAATCGGATATTCGATTACGGTGGAAAGCCCTACAAAGTGGTGAAATTTGCTTCGGTAGTAACCGAGACAGTGAGGATGGCGTAAATCTCCAAATTGGTGGAGGAGGCTCAGCTCAACAAGATCATGGCTAATCGTGATTTGAGGATAAGCTACGCCAACCCTTCCGCCGTTTAGACTCTGGAAAGTGCGAGCGTGGTGGTCGGCGAGCTAATCCGACATTCTGTAATTAAGACGACGCGGAAACCGAGCTCAATCAAGTTTCGCGGACGAGTTGCTCGGTATCGATTCCTCAACGGGTGGGCCTTTCGCATTAACACTCCTTCTTAAGGAATTCGGGAAGGATCTGCTGGTGCCAATTCTCATCACTTATCATAATGCCTCCTATGTTTCGCGATGCTTTTGAATTGTAACAAAGGATTGAATACAGTTTAATTTTACGAGGCTAACGACGGGATGCTGGTGGAGGAGGGACATGTCAACATCGCGCCCGGAGACAAGCACATGACGGTAGTTCGATGTAATGGATCGCTAAAGGTTAAGCTTAACGAAGGCCTGCCGGAGATCTCTTGTTGTCCTGCGGTAGACGTGATGCTACGCAGCGTTGCAAATTGCCTGGGCGGGGGTTCGTGACGACGGAAGGTATCGCAGACAAGGTCCTCCCGTTAAATAATATTTCTCCCGAAATTCACGAGGCCTTCCATTGCCCAATTCCCATAGCGAAAGTCTAGTGAATACGTTTCGACATTGATCGACAGATGAGTCTAACCAAGCAAGAATCTGTCTACACTAGGAATTGGGCGAAAGAGCGTTCGGTGATCGTTTTGGAAGACGACAAGGAATACTTGGTTGCTTCTCGACTAACGCCGGTCCTCAAGCGGCGAGGTATCGGATCGATGTCCGAGTTGATCGGGCAGCTACCTCTACTGAAGCCAGCAGCGGATCTGGAAGACGAGGTAGTCGATGCAATGGCGACCAACGAAACTTTCTTTTTTCGAAATAAGCATTCTTTCGATCTGATCCGAGAACATTTGTTACCCGATCTACAGGCTAAGCTATCGAGTGAGCGTAAGTTGAGCATCTGGTCCGCCGCTTACTCGTCGGACTAGGAGATATATTTGATCGCAATGCTCATCCGTGAGCACTTTCCAAATCTCTTGGGTTGGGATCTGCATCTTCATGCCACGGATCTGTCACCTACGGTGATTGCTAAGGCAAAGGAGGGAGTGTATACGGATATGGAAGCACGACGCAGATTGAGTGATTCTTTGAGCACACGCTACTCTACTAACAGGTTTGAAATTGCGATCTCGGTTTGAGATATCGTGGAAGTGTTGGAACATCCCAAACTCGAAGACACTCACGTTTCCTCCGATAATTGCCTGGGATTTTAAATCTCAGAGGCACCTTTATTTCCGTAATCGACTTTCGAAGCGCGATGGACTCGGACAGTTCAGCGAATATAGAGACAGGGATGGTTCTTGTGGTTATTGCGGGGGATCGGTTTTGCGGATTTTTGGTAGATAACATTACCGATGTTTTTGACCACCACGAATCACGGGTCATCCCGATTCCTGGTCTAAAGGATCACAAACGAATAGGTTGTTTGCGTGGAGTGGTTCCGGTTAGCGAAGACAGAAACGTCTTTCTCAACGATTCTAAGGCGCTTAAGACTTTGGCTGCTGAAATCTCGGAGGTGGATGAAATTATCTCTTTTCCAACCGAGTTGATGGAGCCACCCGGATCCGATGGATACATCCGCGGTATGCTGAGTTTACGCGAATCGTTGCGGAAACGTACGTTTTAGTGGTGGCCCGCGACGGAATCCGTTACGGGTTAATAGTCGATTCGGCAGAAGACAGCGTCGACGTCTACAAGAGTTGGATGACCGTCATCCCCAAGGTCATGAACGACAATTCCAATGCAGAATTTCGTGGAGACGTGAGCCGCATTTTTGAGTACGCTCGCCTAGACGGGAAAACAGAGACTCTAATGCTCTACAGTGTGGAGAGCTTTTGCAAAGCTGGCAGAGGGAGTGGCTCCCGTTTAGTCTCTATCGCGAGAGCTTCTTATTTTATTAGTTAGAACGAGAGGGGATGCTCTTAGGTCGGACGTTCCTTCTTTTTGTTCCCCAGGCTTTCGGCCCTCCGAGTATCTCGAACGCTTGTGGAGGAGCTGTTTACGAGGAATAGTGATCTGCAACCTTAAGAGCAGTTTCCTTTAGCTGTGAACGTAGAGACTTTGGTGATAGGGCTATAGCATTTTCACCCCAGCTCAAGATCCAGGATGACACTTCGACTAAGCTCCCGAGGTTGAAACTGATCGTTACAGATCCGTCGTCATGGTATTCGACGGATTGCGATGGGTGCCAGACATTCTCTGATATGTATTCGGAGATCGGATCTAAAAACTTTATCTTAACGCGATGCTTTCCCTCGGGCGAGTAGATGCCAAAACTGCTGCCGAGGTAGTCTTCTGCGGAAAAGCTTTCTGGGACTGAGAAATGGTTTTGGGTCAAACTCGCCGAGCTCGCCCTGCTAAGTAGGAAGGTCCGAATGGCTTCGCGGCTTGTATCCAGCCCGATTGCGTACCATTTGCCGAGAAAGTTAGTAATGTGGTAGGTATGGAGGGTTCTTCGCTCTTTCGACTTGGCCCCAAGTTTTCGATAGTCGAAAGCGATCTCAGCCTTATCAAGTGCGGATCGGGTAAAGGTATTGAGTAAGCTGTCCTCGACTTGCGAGGAACGACCATGTCGGAATGAAATGGTGTCGCTCAGAGCTGCTAAATTCGCGGTTATCGTATCGGGAAGGCTGGCGGCTAGTTTATTCAGCGCATTGGAAAGCGGTTTCTCGAAGGGCGTGCCCTTATAGTAGTCCATCGCTTTCTGGGCGATCGACAGGGCGAGAAGTTCACCTTCGGAGATATCGATCGTCGGCAGACTTTCAACCTCTCGGGTATAGTAATAGCCGTGTTTGGAGGGATGATACTCGACAGGCATTAGCATGCGATCACGGATAAAATCCATGTCTCTCGCTATGGTTTTAGTGCTCACTTCCAGAGCTCGGGCGAGGGACGAGCAATTTGGATACAACCCACGCTTTAGCTCTTGGTGGATCCGAAGCATCCGTTCGATTGCTGGTCGTTTAAGGGAGTGGATTTTTGATTCGTCAGCCATTTCAGGTGTCTACGGTATGATGGATAGGGGATGTCGTGCGGGTAACGTTTTACCGTTTCGTGCACGTTGAAGCGCTACAAACGGACCGCTTTTATAAGGTTACGAATTTTAATTCGGTACAGTAAAAGTACTATCGATAATTATGTTTGAATGAATATAAATGCCTATTTTGGGGATTAATAGAGAATTTTGGTTGATTTATGTACATTGTGACTTTTGTTACGAGACGATGATCACAAATACGCAAAAGCAAATCGCTGCTACAAAAGCCAAGCTCGAAGCTCTCGAAAAGAAGGCTGCGGCTGAAGCTGCAAAGAAATTGACGAATCTTCACGCGGATCTTGGTTTCGCTTCACGTGCCGATCTGATCGTTGCTCTATCGAGCCTCGAATCTGTTAAAGCTAAGCCAGGGCGCAAGCCACAGGCGGTTGTTAAGAAGGCCGGTCGTCCAGCAGTAGCCCAGAAAGCATCCAAGCGTGCTAAGCGCGCCAAGATCACCGAAGAGCTTAAAGCCAAGGTTATCGATGCGGTAAAGGCTGGCGGCAAGGGTGCTGCAATTGCCAAGGAATTTGGTATCTCCATTCCTTCGCTCCAGAACATCAAGAAGGCGGCCGGACTCACCAAGTCCCGCAAGTAGTCAGTCTACTTTTTGTTTTCTAATTTCGAAGCCTGTTCCCTGTGTGGGATCAGGCTTTTTTTTGTTTACTTCAGAAACTGGTAGATCTGCGCGCTTTGTAATTTTGCGTTTGTTGGGGACCGCTCTCTGAAATTCAGCCAGAGCTTTATTTCTACGTTTAAGACTCGGACTCTCTCAGACAACTAATTGTTCTTTGTATGTGAGTTGCGGCTAGTAGCGTTGTAGGCTGTTATCGATTTGAGTCGACCAGGAGTCAATGCCACCACCGACGTTGATTACCCTCTGAAATCCATTTTGTCTAAGGAATTCTACAACTCTAAGACTACGACCGCCGTGATGACAGTGCACTAGGATTTCCTTGTCGTTGGGAAGTTCGTTCATTCGCTCAGGCACCTCGCCCATCGGGATGTGCACGCTGCCGTCAATGGTGCAGATGTCGCGCTCGAACTTTTCGCGAACGTCGACGAGGATGCTCTCTCCCCCGGCTAGGCGTTCTTTGGTTTCGATTACATCAATTTCGATGGGTGACTCGCTCATATTGTATTCTTCGTTCGTGACTGCTTGAGACTGAATTTTAGTCTCACAGGTTTCTTGATAATTCTCTGCTACGACGGATATGTACTTTGGATTGTCGCCGCATAATGGGCAACCGGGATCCTTTTTCAATTTAAGTGTTTTGAACCCCATGTTCAGGGTGTCTATGAAAAGGAGTTTCCCGGACAGGTTTTTTCCTATCCCGGTGATGTGTTTTATTGTCTCCATTGATTGGATACTGCCCACAATACCGCAAAGCGCACCCATTACCCCTGCTTCTCCGCAATTGGGAACAGATCCTGGGGGAGGTGGTTCCGGGAACAGACAACGGTAGCATGGCCCTCCGTCTTTAGGGTGAAAAAAGGAAGCCTGCCCCTCGAATTTAAAAATGCTACCGTAGACTAGGGGTTTTCCTGCGAAGTAGGCGGCGTCGTTGTTGAGGTAGCGAGTCGCGAAATTGTCAGTGCCATCGACGATGATATCGTATTGGGAGAAGAGTTCTACTGCATTGTGTGTCTGGAGGCCTTCCGCATGAAACTGTAACTTCACATGTGGGTTGATTTCCGAAAGCGTGTCTTTTGCCGATTCGATTTTGGGACGATCAATATCGGACTGTCCGTGTATTATCTGTCGCTGTAGGTTGTGTAGTTCTACCTTGTCGAAGTCAGCTAGGCCGATCGTACCAATGCCTGCAGCTGCTAGATACAGTGCGACAGGACTTCCAAGTCCACCAGCTCCAATGATGAGAACCTTCGCCTGCTTTAGTTTTTCTTGGCCACCTACGCCAATCTCATCGAGCAAGATATGCCGGCTGTAGCGGGCGAGTTCTGCGGGGCTAAGTGTAGAGGTGTCAGTAACGGACATGAGTCGGTTTTTGTAGAAGGATTTCCCGGAATCAAACGTATTTGGCAGCGAATCTATTGATCATATGATTGCGTTGAACGTTGACGCCGCGGCGGTCTTGAGCTTTCAGAAGTGGCATGGCAGATCGATACGCTGTAATAATGGCAGGAGGAAAAGGTGAACGCTTTTGGCCCGCGAGCCGTTTGGCCCGTCCAAAACATTTGCTTCCCATCGTTGGCGAGAAGCCGATGTTAACTCAAACGGTTGACCGACTGATTGGACTTCTTCCACCGGAGAACATAATCGTAATTACGAATACCGAACAGCTTGACGGCGTGCGCGATGTATGCCCGATGCTCCCTGAAGACAACATCGTGGCTGAACCTGTCGGTCGCGACACGGCTGCAGCTGTGGGATTAGCGATGTTGCTCGTCAAGCAACGCAACCCGGCTGCCGCTATGGCTATGCTGCCAGCCGATGCTCTCATAAGCGATGCAAATTCATACCAGTCAGCGCTCGATACTGCTTTCAAGGTAGCGGAGTCATCTTCGAGCTTGGTCACGTTAGGCGTCCAGCCAACGGAGCCCGCAACTGGATACGGCTATATCCAATGCGGTCCGGTAAAGGATGTGATCGACAATCGCGATATCTTCACGGTTCGCCAATTTAAGGAAAAGCCGGACCTAGAAACGGCGAAACTTTATCTTCAAAGCGGCGAGTATTTTTGGAATGCCGGCATGTTCGTTTGGAGCGTGGAAACGATTTCCGCGGCGCTCGCGGAGTTTACTCCCGTTCTAAAGGAAGGGCTCGACGAAATCGAAGCCGGCATGAAAGCCGGCAAGGACTTGGTTGGCTTGCTCAGCGACCTTTATCCGCATCTGGAAAAGATCTCTGTGGACTTCGCCATCATGGAGAAAGCGAGCAATGTCATGACTCTCGCAGCGACTTTCGACTGGGATGACGTGGGTTCCTGGCCTGCTATCGAGCGCCATTTCCCTGCGGATCGCGCGGGAAACGTAAATAAAGGTGACGCTCGCTTTCTCGAATGCTCGAACAATATCGTCGTTTCAGGTGACAAGCATCTCGTCGCACTAGTCGGAGTAGAAGACTTGATCGTTGTCACTACCGGAGACGCCACCTTGATTTGCGCCAAGAATAAGGCGGAGAAAATCAAGGAGATGGTCCGCAAGCTGGGCGAAGAAGAAGCGCTCAAGCGCCTACTATAGCCGGTCTTATCGCGGCCTATATGCGGTGTATCGGAGTAGACTACGGCGAACGAAGGGTAGGGGTTGCGTATGGTGACGAAATCGGCGTATCGACCCCGTTGCCTGCTATCGTTAAGGCCACGGAAGCCGAACGTATCCAGGAGCTCGTAGAACTCGCTAAACAACGCCGGGCCACGGAATTCGTATTTGGTTATCCATACAACATGGACGGGTCAGTAGGCTTCAAGGCGAAGGAGGTAGATGCCTTCATCGAAAAGCTGCTGAGGCAAATCGATCTGCCTGTCCATCGATTGGACGAACGGTTGACCTCAGTGGAAGCCTCGAAGGCCTTTCCTAGGGGACGTGACGATGATTTGCGTCGCTCCGGAAAGATCGATTCGGTGGCGGCTAGCTTGATATTGCAGGACTTTCTGAACCAGAATATTGAGCTGCCAGAATACGATCCACACGCAGAGTTCGATGACGGGGGAGACTATCGGTGAGGTGGAAGTGCACCTGCTCGTATGACGGAAGCAGTTATGCTGGCTGGCAGAAGCAACAGGGCCAGACCTCGGTGCAGCAAGTAATCGAGGAGGTTCTGACAACGCTGTTTAAAGAGCCTGCGTTTATTCAAGGCAGCGGGAGAACAGACGCAGGGGTGCACGCTCTCGAGCAGGTTTTTCATTTCGATCGCGAATGGCGACACGGCGGGGAGAGCTTGGTGAAGGCGCTGCATGCTCTGTTGCCTAAATCGATTCGCGTCGAATCGGCGGCAGAGGTGGGCGATGACTTCCACTCCCGCTTCTCGGCGGTATCCAAACGCTACCGCTATTGCTTGAAGCTGGGTGAAGCGGATCCTTTTCAGTGGGCTTACTGTTGGCCAGTCCCCGCCTCGCTGGATTTGAATCTTCTAGGGGCGGCAATGCAGAAGCTCCTTGGAAAACACGATTTCGCCGCTTTCGCTTCCAGCCGCGGAAACGGCTTGGAATACGAGACCACGGTGCGTCACATCACGGAAGCGAAGGTAGAGCAAGATTCGCAATACCTCAACCTCATGTTTCGAGCCGACGGATTCATGTACAAGATGGTTCGCAGTTTGGCGGGAACAGTCGTGAACGTAGGCTTGGGTCGTTTGTCGTTGGAAGCAGTCGATCGTCTGCTGGAATCTGCCGAGCGAATCCCGCTGGTACAAGCAGCACCGGCCAAAGGCCTATACCTTGAAAAGGTATTTTACTCATAGATTACAGAATATAGCATTTAGAGAATTGAATTGCCTGCGTTGTCATAAACTGAGACACAAAATTCGCAAATGTTCGAGAATTGGCCAAACCGAAGCCGAGAATCAGATTCGATAGTAATTCAAGAGTTTGATGGTAAGGTACTTAGTGACGTGCTGCACGAGCACGACATGTTCGAACTGTGTTTCATTTATTTAGGCAAAGGCAAGTGGCAGGTCGGGGCATCCGAGGGAGCTTTTGCTGCTGGCACTTTGCTGCTTTGTCCTCCTCGAGTTTTGCACGCCTGGCGGGGTGGAGAGGGTGGTGGAGCAGGGAACCTTTGTTCAGGAATCGTCCTTCGATTTCGGCGAGAGACGTTGCCAGCCGGTTTGCTGAAACTGCCGGAGATGAGAGCACTTGGAGAGGTCCGAGAAGCGTTATCCGAACCCCTTGTTTTTGAGGTGGTCGACCGGGAGCGTCTTCGAGCGCGCTTGCGTTCCGTGGATCGAGCACAAGGTGTCTTGCGGCTGGCACGTTTTTACGTGGCGTTGGAATTGATTTCAAGTTTCAGTTTTTCGCAAGTTGCTGTACAGCAGGTAGAAGAGAATGGCTTGAGTGCAAGGGAAATGGCTCGAGCAAATGAGCTAAAACGGTTTCTAGCAGAGCGTTTCTCGGGATCCGTTTCTCGGGCTGAAGCAGCTCGCTTAGTTGGATTGGACGAGGCTGCATTCTCACGTTTTTTCCGCAGGGCGATGAGTACGACTTTCGTGGATTATATTGGCAGTTTGCGGGTGCGACACGCGGCCGCCCTGTTGGGAAATAGGCGGGACTTAACGCTCGATGAGGTGGCTGCGAAAAGTGGGTTTGGCAGCCTCCCATCTTTGCATCGGCAATTCAAAAAGAGGCTTGGGACGACGCCTGATTCTTACCGCAAAGCAGCAAATTCCGAATTTCTGGCGCCTTAGCGGAAATTCTAGGATTGTAGTTGCCGAACGGGGTAACGATTCGGATTTTGTTCGGCCTCTAATTTCAACGTCAACCCTCACGCATTATGGGAAAATCATTATTCGAAAAAGTTTGGGACGCGCATACCGTGCGAACCTTGTCCAACGGTCAGACGCAATTGCTGATCGGCACGCACCTCTTGCACGAGGTCACCAGTCCGCAAGCCTTTGGCATGTTGCGCGACCTCAACCTCAAAGTAGCTTACCCACATCGCACTTTCGCGACGGTTGACCATATCGTGCCGACGCATTCCCGCGTTGAGCCGTTTGCGGATCCCTTGGCGGATGCCATGATTAACGAGCTTCGCAAGAATTGTGCGGATACGGGCGTGACGTTCTTCGACATGAACACCGGTAAGCAGGGTATCGTGCACGTGGTTGGCCCAGAGCAAGGCATCACGCAGCCGGGTACCACGATCGCTTGTGGTGACTCGCACACGTCGACGCACGGAGCGTTCGGCGCGATCGCCTTCGGTATCGGTACCACGCAAATTCGCGATTTGTTGGCTACACAGACGATGGCTCTCACACAGCTCAAGGTCCGCAAGATCGAGGTCAACGGAAAGCTTCGCCCAGGCGTTTACGCAAAGGACGTTATTCTCCACATCATCCGCAAGCTCGGTGTGAATGGCGGAACTGGATTCGCATACGAGTACGCGGGCGAGGTTTTCGAGAAATTCTCTATGGAAGAGCGTATGACGGTTTGCAACATGTCCATCGAAGGTGGAGCTCGCGTGGGTTACATCAACCCAGACGAGAAAACGTTCGAGTACTTGAAGGGTCGTCCCTACTCGCCGAAAGGTGCTGAGTGGGAAGCCGCTGTCGAGCAGTGGAAGTCGTTCGCTTCTGACGCGGATTGCGATTATGATGATGTAGTCGCGATCGACGCAGCGGATATTGCTCCGACCGTGACTTGGGGTATCAACCCAGCTCAGGCGATCACCATCGAGGAGAATATTCCAAGCGTGGACAACGTAAAGGACTCCGAGAAAGCCATCACTGCGGAAGCTCTCGAGTACATGAAGCTCGAAGGTGGTACTGCTATTAAAGGGACCAAGGTCGACGTTTGTTTCGTTGGATCCTGCACCAATGGTCGTTTGTCAGACTTCGAGGAAGTGGCCAAGTACCTTAAAGGGCACAAGGTGGATCCGGGCGTTAAGGCAATCGCGGTTCCCGGTTCTCAAATAGTCGATGCGATTTGTAAGGAAAAGGGCATTGACGCGATTTATCGCGAAGCTGGATTTGAGTGGCGAGAAGCCGGTTGCTCCATGTGTTTGGCGATGAACCCGGATAAGTTGATAGGCGACCAGCTCAGCGCGAGTTCCTCCAACCGTAATTTCAAGGGACGTCAAGGCAGCCCAACGGGCCGTACCGTTCTGATGAGCCCGGTGATGGTAGCTGCTGCAGCGATTCGCGGCGAAATCAGCGACTCTCGCGAAGTCTTTGACATCCGCGAAACTGCGAACGCGTAAGTAAAAAGGAACTACACGAAAATGGCTTTAGAAAAAATAACAGAAGTAAGCGGCCGCGGCGTAACCGTAGCTGGCGACGAAATCGATACCGACCGCATCATCCCTGCACGCTTCATGAAGTGTGTAACCTTCGACACCATGGGAGATTATCTCTTCTATGATGTTCGAAAGAACGAGGATGGCAGCGACAAGAAGCACCCGCTCAATGAAGAGCGCTACCAGGGTGCAAGCATCTTGCTCACTGGCGCAAACTTCGGATGTGGCAGCTCCCGCGAGCACGCACCGCAGGCGATCTATCGCTACGGTTTTCGCGGCATCATCGCCGAAAGCTACGCTGAAATCTTCTTCGGCAACTGCACGACGCTCGGTATTCCGTGTTTCATAGCGGCTAAGGAAGATATCGCGAAGATCGCCGCAGCGGTCGAGGCTGACCCAAGCATCGAAATCACACTCGACGTGGAAAACGAGAAGATCGGTTTCGGCTCGGAAAGTGTAACCGCAGTAATCCGCGAGACTGCTAAGAAGGCGTTGGTAGCCGGAAAGTGGGACATGATTGGCGAGCTCAAGGAAGCGGAAACCGAGGTTTCCTCAGTTGCAGCCAAGCTTCCCTACATGGCGAAGTAAGCGGACGCTTTTTTCCTGTGCAGATTTGGTCCGAGGGCATTTGCCCTCGGACCTTTTTCTTGTTCGAAGAGTGTAGGCTGGTTGTTCGGCTTTATGCCTTACGGGGATTGGCGTTTTTTCTGTTGAACAAGCGCTGTGCTTCAGAGTCTTTTGTTGTCTCGGTATTTACAACGCCGAAGCCCTATTATTCGTTACGCTGCATATGCCAGATATCCTCAAAGACGCCGGGATTTTCGTTTATCCTCTCTTAGCTTGTTCACTCGTGGGTGTGTTCGTTATCTGCGAACGCCTCTTCTCTCTACGAAGAAGCGCTATTTTGCCAGACGAGCTCCTTAATGAAGCCACCGAGGGAAGGCGCGGAGCGGGCGAGAACAGTTCCGCATTTGGCCGTATTCTGGGCTATTGGCACAAGCACGAGGCGGATATGAGCGCTGTGAGAGCCTACGCGCGCCTCGAGGTGAATCGTATGGAGCGCGGCCTAGTTTTCCTAGAAATTGTTGTGGGAGCGGCTCCTCTGTTGGGTTTGTTGGGTACGGTGACGGGCTTGGTGACGGTATTTGGTAACGTATCGATGGATACGGGGCTCCCAGAGCCGGCCTTGTTTACAAAGGGGATTTCGATGGCGATGACCACGACAGTGCTTGGTTTGACGGTGGCGATTCCTTGTTTGATTGCGAATAGCTATTTCCAGCGGCGGGTGGAGACTTTTGCTGTGCAGGTGGAATCGCTCCTCGAGCAGCTTGGTTTCAAGGACACATGAGTAGCCTGCTGATACGTAAGCGTCCGAAGCCGACGATCAACGTCGTGCCATTGATGGACGTGTTGACGATCCTGATATTCTTCTTCTTGGTCAGCATGCAGTTCAAGGAGATGACGACCTTGAATTTGACCCTGCCAAGTATCGAATCGGCGGGAAAAAATGAGTTTCCGGATAAGATCCAGATCAGCATCGACGAGGAAGGAGTGATCTATCTCGAGACGAAACCGGTCGGTGTGGATGAGCTAAAGGCTGTTATCTCGCAGCTTTCCAATCTTAGTAACGAAATCCCAGTCCTGATTCGGGCCCACAATTTGACGCCACTAGAGACGGTTACGGATGTGATGGACGCGTGCCGCTTGAATGGTTTGAGCAAGATCCGGCTGCAATCACGCTAGCTTCCTATGGAGTATATTCGGCTAAGCCGAGTCGGGAATCTGCTGAATTTGTTTGTTAATCCAGTGAAGAGGGCAGGCTATTTGGTCGATAACTGAAGTGGAGCCCCGCAGATGCTGGGCGTCTATGGCGTATCTAGCCAACATTTCACACTCACAATGAAAATACTCGGTGCATCGATTGAACGAGAGCTTCCTTACGAAAAGGAGTTAGTGCTACGCTTTGTCGCGGCGCCAGCGATGATCGTTAATTGGCACCCTTGGATCGAGAAGGTTTCAATCTTCGAAGAGCAAGGCCTGCAGTTCCGTCGCTCGGAAATATCAGGAGGAAACTCTGAGTTGATCGAAAAGTATTGGCAGGACGAAGACGGAGACGAGTTCCACTATCAAGTGGTACGGGGTCTCTGGTCGGATTTTCGCTACCGTTCGAAGATCAGCGTGGAGACCTGCAAAGGAGGAAGCCTAGTTTCCTGGCAAGGTCGACTGATGACAAACAAGCCCGATGACGAGGTGGAGCAAATGGAAGCCTTCTTTGAGGAAGGACTGAACGGGCTCGAAGTATTTTTGGCCGATCTTTAGGTTTACTCGCGTATTTGGGTTATATTGGGTCCATTGGGCCTAATGAAATACTACGACTCGCATTGCCACCTTCAGGACGGGCGTCTTTCGGCGTTCACGTCAGATGTTCTGGAGTTGTACAAGCGGCTGGGAGTTGCGGAAGTCGTAACAAACGGTACTGGGCCTGACGATTGGGAAGCTGTGGCTGTACTGGCTCGTGACTCCGAGCTCGTGAAACCCTCCTTTGGCGTGCATCCATGGAAGGTGAACAAAGTGGTCGCACACTGGAAATTGGTCCTCTCGCAGTTTTGGGATTTGTATCCGGAGGCGGGAGTCGGTGAGATTGGGCTAGATCGCTGGATCGAAGGCCATGACCTTGCGAAGCAGGAACCCGTTTTTTTGTGGCAGCTCAGGCAAGCAGCGGAACGTGATATGCCTGTATCCATCCACTGCTTACGTGCTTGGGGGCGAATGCAGGAGCTATTGAACGAGGGGCCGCTTCCTGCACGAGGCTTTTTACTTCACTCCTACGGGGGACCTTTAGAAATGGTACAGCCTTTGGCCAAGCTGGGCGCCTACTTCTCGATTTCTGGGTACTTTGAACTAGAGAACAAAGAGAAGCAAAGGACCGCCTTGAAGGAAATCCCTTTGGATCGGATCCTGATTGAAACCGATGCTCCAGACATGCTCGGCCCAAACTCGAGCGAACGGTATCGTTTCAACGACGACGATTCGCTAAACCACCCAGCGAATATCGTGAATGTATATGCGTTCGTTGCCAGACTTTTCGATATGCCACTCGAAGAGCTGGCCGGTCAAGTTGAGTCAAATTATCTCCGCTTTTTCTGCAGCGAGTAGAAACGTTTTATTCGGCGACTTGTCTCGACACACGGTACAAGTGCCCTTCGTTTTGGTAGCTTTTTGATATCCGATTTTGCTCGAGGATAGTTAGGCTACTCCAATCGAAGTCCATAAAGGCCGCTGGAATATTGGGAGTATTATTAACCTGTTGGTAGAGAACAGCTGCGAGCTGGAAAAGCGTCGCCGGCAAGTTCGTTGCCACCAGTGACCCGCTGCCGACGAGAATCGGTTCGTCACCCTCTGGTTGCGTGAATGATTGGACCTGGTACTCTTGTTCCAGAAATATGTGAAAGCTTTTCAGAGTCCCGCTTCCAACGGTAATGTAGTTGTTGTCGAATGACAGTGCGAGGCGATTGCTAGTGACAGTTGAGTCTCTGTCCCGGTCGACGTAGAGAGTGTTTCCTTCTCGGTTGGCTTTGACGGAGGTAATCTGCAGTAGATTTGGAATCTGGCTGCCTATGATTTCCGTGATCCTTGAATCGCTGCTAAGCTTGAATCGAATCGCTGTGTCGAGAATGACTTGTTCTTGGATATCACCAAATGAGCTTCGACCTGTGCCAAAGTCGAAGGTTTGTAGCAGAGTAGTTTGGGGCTCGAATGCATTCGGAAGCACTTCCTCGAAGTCCCATCCGCTATCGCGTTTAATTTTCGACCTTAGACCGAAGTAAGGGAAATTCGCAAGCGGCGCCGCCTTTAGAAAAGCGTTCTTGATCTGCGATAGCGACTCCCCCGCGTCCAATCCCAGGTGTTCGTAGGAATAGATTGATGACGTGACAAGCGGTTGACTAATGCTCTCGTCTTGGGCTTTGATAGCCGAGACTAGAGGTATGCTACCTTTGTACGTGATACCTGAATACGCAGATTGGTTGCCTGTAAGTTCAATTGCAGACGCGAAAGACTCTATCCGGTTGAGTCCGAGTTCTTCGAGAAAGACTTGCGGTGAAAAGCTGGCTGCGAGCCCTCCGGATGCGATCAGGTCATTTCTTAGGTCGAGGGCTAGCCGATTGAGGGTCGGTAACGCGTTTACGAAAATCGTAATATCTGCCGAGGGGACCTTTTCTGAAATCTCATGTTTATCCAGGAGACCCTGAGTGCTTGGTGAAGATTCTAAGAGGGCGTGATCGAGTAATTTCTCAAGAGATGAGGGAGACGAACAAAGGTAGAATGTGTCTTCGTAAACGCTCCAGCTGAGGTCTATATCTGGGAGATTGGAATCAATTCTAGAAAGAGAAGGGACGAGCGTTTGGTAAGGAATGCTTTTCCGGCTTCTTATGTCCCATCGAAAGTCGATTCCAGTGGACGATGTAGCCTGGCGACTGATCTCGTTCAGTGTTTTGGCAAAATCCACGGAATGCCCGTAGAAGTCGGACAGCAGCGCGAAATCGATCGTACTATTCGCTTCTTTGGAAACCGGTATGGCAGCGATTGTTAGTTGCGTTTTGAAGTGTTTTGAAAGGGAGAGCAACAATGCCTCGTCGATTTCAGAATCCTCTCCAGTTAGATCGAGAGAGGGAATCGATGCTTCTAGAATCTTACCAACCCCCTGAATGACCTGGGCTGAAGCCTGAAGCTGCTCGTCGGTGGCAATTGCGATTCCGAGTTTCCGGAGGTGACGTATTGAGACTGAAGCGTAGGTATCGGCGGGCAGCTTGTGGTCCAGAGGTTCGCGTTCGAAGCCGATGAAATGGGAGTAGAGAAAATAGCTGGCGGAGATGAGCGCAAGAAAGAGTGTGGACCCGATCGCTGTCTTCTTTCCCATACGTCTCTTTAGCTTCTCTGAGCCGTTCTTTCTAAAAGGGCGACGGCGAATATTCCGACTACCATCAACGCGATTCCGAGTAAGGTATTTGTGTCCCCGAGGGAGGGAACGAACCATTCATAACCTTGGACTATTTTCTCTTCGTCTTTCAGCACGAGCACTCCGATCTCGTCCGTCAGGTAGACTTCGTTCTTCCATGGCCAGATGATGACGAGGGACCCCAAAATAAATCCCGTCAAGGTACTGAGCGTGGAATCGTGGAAACGTTCGAGAAGGTAAGAAATCGCACGCGAAAGAATGATGAAGCCAATTCCGCCACCAACTGCAAATGGTACGATGATTTGGAGGTTGCTGATGATCGCGTCCGAATCAGCAATGAGGATCGATTCGACGAAATTGGGCACAGCTTGTAGCATTACTAACTGGTAGTTACCCATGAGAATTAGCACGAAAGAGCCTGAAAGCCCGGGTAGGATCATGCTGCATACTGCTACCATTCCGCATATCGCGACGTAGAAGTATGCTGGGTTCTCTTCAGCCGGTTTCAGAAATGCTAATGCGAGGGCTGCTAGCGTCCCAAGCGCAAATGTGACGTAAACAGTCAGCGAACGTTGTCTAATATTTTTGGATACAAAGTAGACAGATGCTAAGATGAGCCCGAAGAAGAAACTCCAGACGAGGACCGGTTGGTTGCTGAAAAGCCAATCGAGTGCTTTGCCGAATGACAGTAGGCTGATGAAAACGCCCAGTCCCAAGGGAATGAGAAACTTAAGGTTTAGGTGTGCTGCCAGTTCCTTGATTTGGAAGCGTCGAGCGAGGTTTAGAGCCTGAAGATCGAATGCCTTCAGGCTGTCGATAAATTCTTGATAGATGCCGGTGACGAACGCGATAGTTCCGCCGCTTACACCCGGAATTACATTGGCAGCGCCCATAGCAATGCCCTTGAGGAAGAGGAATAGGTAGGATCCCATTTGGCTAGGTTTAAGATGGTTATAATATCCTTACTCCGAATCGCTGAGAGTTTCGAGTAGCTTCTTCACGACCTCAATGAGCGAAGGTATCGCCTCCACCATACTATCTCTGCAGGCTTCGTACTGGCGTAAATCGCCGCCGAAGGGATCGGGGATCTGATTGTCGGTGTCGTTCCCGATAAACTGTCTCATAAGAAACGCGTTGGCGGGAGGTGGATCGATTTGGTAGTTCAACATGGCGAGGTGTGAGTCGGTCATGCAGAAATACGCAATGGCGTTGTCTACTAACGGCTGGTTGAGGCTTTGGCTTTGATGGCTCTCCAAATCGATTCCGACTTTCTTGAGGGCTTCTACAGAGTTTTTGCTTGCCGCCTGTCCTGGAAATGCGGATACGCCAGCTGAGGAGATTTTAAGATCTTTTATCGGACCGTCTTGCGCGTTCAGGGCGTGTCGGAAGAGGGCGGCAGCCATTGGGCTTCGGCACGTGTTTGCTGTACAGACAAAAACGATTTCGTTGGGAGTGTCGGGCATGCTCGCTCGAAGCTAGCTTAAGAGATCGATCTGTAAACAGCCGATTTAGGCGGCGATGCGATTTAGCATGGATCACAGAAAACGCCCGCTCGGGAGCGGGCGTTTCGGGGAAGTTTATAGCCAATCAACCCTTTTTTCCTGATCCGGCGTTCGAGTGGTTTTGGCCGAAACCGTCTCGTATAATGGTGGTCGTGATTTCTCCCTCCCACTCTACTGCGGGCTCGACGCGTTCGGCGAATTGTTTGAGTGCGGACTGTCCTCGAGAGATGTAAAAGCTATTTATTTGCAGAAGTTGGTCGCCTGGCTTGAGACCGAGTTGGTCAGCAAGAGAATCTTTTTCGATGCTTACAATCTGAAGGCGATCTGAAAATTTGAGATCCGATTTCGCGATTCGTACCAACTCTTCGGGAAAATCGTGGATATTGGCGAGAACAACGCCGAAGTCGTCCACCGGAGGACGTTTTGCGATAATTTGCTGAATCGCCTCGTTCAGTTGGTCACTGGAACTAACGAGCGTCAGCTCGCGTTCATTCGTTCGTAGAGAAGGCTCTGAGTGAATCGTGATTGGAGTCGCTAGGGCGAGACCTAGGAATATCTTCAGAAGTGAAGAGCGTAGCATGTTTGTAGATTGAAGTGTTTTACGTCTGATTGGATTTAGTAAAAGTACTTAAAGCACTTTAACAGCAACCATTTTCTTACGATGGTAGTACACCCACGGTTTACGGAATCCGTATTGCTTTGGATTCAGGAAGTGCCTAAATGGTTCCGCTTTTACCTGAAGAAATACTCAAGCCATTGCTGGGCAATTGATTGCAAATTAGGCCCAACGCGCGAGACACCTGTTGGGTCACGCTAAGTGCACCTAATGAGCCTTATTAAGCGAAGTGCTAACCAGTCGCGATCGATGTTTTGTAAATTCTAGGAACCCGCTTGGTTATGGAGCATAGGATTTCCCATGAAATGGTACCTGCCCAGCGAGCGAACTGCTCGACTTTTATCTCACCTCCCTTTTGTGCTCCGATGAGGCATACTTCCTCTCCCGCGAGCGGGGTAGGATCGAGATCGGTGACGTCGATAATCGTTTGATCCATAGTCACGCGTCCGAGATACGGACAACGTTGTCCTTTTATGAGTGCGAACCCTTTGTTACTCAGTGAACGTGGAATACCGTCTCCATAGCCTGCGCATAGGATAGCCACTTTACTGTGGCGCTTAAGGCGGCAGGTCCTTCCGTAGCTTATCTCGGTTCCAGCGGGCAGGTCCTTTACGATCGAGATGCGAGTCTTAAAGCTGAAAATTGGAGTCGTCGGGACACGCGCGAAAAGGGATTGGGCGTAGGGGGTGATCCCGAATTGGAGTAGCCCGATTCGTACAGCATTATAGGTGCTCCCTGGAGTGAAACTCGTCAATCCAGCGCTGTTATCAGCATGGATGAGCAGGTCTTCTGGTTTGATCCAACTAACTGCCGAGATGGCGGTCATGAAGCGTCGCCTCTGGCGCTCCGTAAATTCTACATCCGTTTCCGCATGGGAGAAATGAGTGTATATACCGTCTAGTTGGAGGTTCTTGGCTTCTTTTACGGAGTCGAACAATGTGTGGGCGTATTCGTGCCAAATGCCGAGACGTCCCATGCCAGTGTCGATCTTCAGGTGCACTTTCAATACGGTGTTGCGTTCGGCAGCCAAGGTGTCGAGAAATTCGACCTCCTCGACGCTCGAGAGAGTTGGGATCAGATCGTATTCGAAGAGAAATTGCGCCTCTTCTTTGAGTGTGGCTCCGAGAATTAAGATCGACCAGCCCGTGCCCCCAATCTCCCGAATCGTTGCAGCTTCGGCTACATTCGCTACTCCGTACATCTCGATGCCTGCTTGCATGAGTCTAGCGACTGTCTGATGCATACCATGCCCATAGGCGTCGGCCTTAACAACGGCTATGTAGCGGACGTGTGGGGGGAGTGCCTTTTTGATCGCACTCAGGTTACGCTCCAGCGCGGCAAGGTCTATTTCGGCCCAGCAACGTCTCGGAAATTGGTCGAGTCCATTCATGCTTCGGGCGCGGAGTGGATTTTTGCCTCCCATTTCTTGTAGTCGTTGGTGCGCACGGTAATTGGACTGGCTTCGCGGGCGGGTGTAAGCATCGGAAGATACAACTCTTCCGAGAAAATAGGACTTGGATCGTAGGACAGTCGGGTAAGTGCGGCACCGGTTTGGGTCCAACTCGGAAATTCTTCGAAGGTAACGAGGAGCCCTTCTGCAGATTCCAGAGCTTCGTTGGAAATCAAGTGTAATTCTTGCTTGGAAGGGTTCGGGAAAGGCAGTGCGTTCCAAGAAGATCGTCTAGCGTCTGTTACTACGATTCCCGATGCCTTTAGTTTTCGAGATGCGATCAGACCTCCGACCGCCAAACTATTATAGTAGTAAACGTTTCTGGCTGCTTCGATGCCGATGCCTTTCCATGAGCGAATAGCCATCGATGCGGTACGAGCTCCCAGCATCGATCCAGGACCGGCGCAAAATGCGATGGAAGCGATATTTTCCAGTGAAATGTCCGCTTCGTCCAATACTGCGTCGACGAGTTTGAAGAGAGTTTTGCTCGGATCTTGCGACTCGGATTTTGCTATCAGGCCGTGGGCGTCTAGCTTCAGGCCGACCCAAGTCTTGCGGGACGAGGTATCTAGTACGAGGAGAGGGTATTCCGGCGCTTGGTCTGACATTTTGCGAGCAAGCACAGTCAGCAGTGAATCGAGCGCCGCACAAGCGCGAATTGGCGAAAGCGGCTTCAAGGGTATTGGTCCGGGCGGAGGCTGGCCAATTGGCTTTTGCTCTCTGACTTGCCTAATTCCATTGACCGACTGGAAAAATGTCTTCTAGTTTGCGCGATTTTCTCCGGCTAACTGAAACCTGGACACCCGCTATACGCTGTGAAAATCGACATACAAGACGTCAACGATACCCGTAAAACCCTCGCGGTTTCTTTTGAAGCTAGCGAAATCGCTGCCGAAGAGGCCGAACTGCTCAAGCAGTTCTCTAAGCAGGCGAAGATTCCTGGCTTCCGCCCAGGAAAGGCGCCGGTCAATATGATCCGCCAGCGCTTCGGCAAGCAGATCAAGGACGAGCTCCGCCAGCGCGTGATCTCCAAGGCTTACCAAGACGGTACCAAGGAAGCGTCTCTCAATCTTATTAATGTAGTGGATCTTGCTGACGCGGACATCGCGGCAGACCAGGATGCCGAGTTAAAATTCACGGTAGACATTCGTCCGGAATTCGAGATTGCTGACTATAAGGAATTACCGGTAACCGGCCTTTCGGAAGAGGTTTCCGATGCCGACGTCGAAGAGGCGATCGATCGTATTCGTACAGAGCGTGCTGAATTCGTCCCAGTTGAACGCGAAGCTGCCAACGGCGACTACGTCAAGTTTTCGCACGAGGGCACCATCGACGGTCAGCCGATCAGCGAAATCGCCCCGGAAAAGCCTGTTTATGCCAAAATGCCCCAGACTTGGGAAGAGATCGGTTCCGAGCATGGCCTTATCCCTGGTCTCGGCGACGGACTCGAGGGTCTGAAGACCGGCGACAAGAAGGAGATCGAAGTAGAATTCCCAGCTGACTTCAATGTCGAGCCACTCCAGGGCAAGAAGGCTGTTTACGCAGTTGACGTTCAAGAAGTTCGCGAGCGTAAGCTTCCCGCTCTCGACGAGGAATTCTGCAAGGCTCAAGGCGTTGAAAGCGTAGAAGATTTCAAGAATCGCGTTACCGAAATGGTTAAGGGCAAGAAGACCCAAGATCGCCGTGCTGATATCCGCCGTCAGGTAACTGAAGCGATCGCTGCAAAGGTAGACATTCCACTTCCTGAGAGTCTTGTCGATTTCGAGACCGAAATGGCGATGCGACAAGTCGTGCAAAACAACGTTCGCAAAGGCGTAGCCCAAGACAAGCTCGAGGAAAACAAAGAGCAGATCCACGCGGAGTCCCGTGCGGCAGCCTCTGAAGCGGTAAAGCTGCAACTCATACTAACTCAGATCGCGACCAAGGAAGGAATTCAAGTGACTGACGAGGACATGAGCCGCTTCATTATGCAGCGAGCCTACCAGTCCGGCCAGAAGCCGGATGCCATCGTGAAGGACCTTCGCAAGGACCAAGAGCAAGTTCGTCGCATTCAGTCGTCCCTCTTATACGATAAGACTCTTGAATTCTTGGTCGATCAGGCTAAGGTCTCCGAGGCTTAGTCACGAGCCGACGCCTAGATAGCTAGGTGGCAATCCGCATCAAATAAATTACCCAACGTGTCATACTACTTACCCAACGTTATAGAAAACACCGGACGCGGCGAGCGTAGCATGGATATCTACTCCCGTCTCTTGAAGGACCGTATCGTATTTATCGGTACGCCCATCAACGACGAGATTGCCAACGCTATTATCGCGCAGCTGCTCTTCCTCCAAATGGAGGATCCCAAGAAGGATATCAACGTTTACATCAACTCTCCCGGTGGCAGCGTCACTGCAGGAATGGCGATTTATGACACGATGAACTTCTTGTCTTGTGAGATCTCTACATGGTGCATCGGCATGGCTGCGAGCATGGGCACGATCCTGCTCGCCGGCGGGACCAAGGGTAAGCGCTACGCATTGCCTAACAGTCGAGTCATGATCCACCAACCATCGGGTGGAGCTGGAGGGCAAGCTTCTGACATCTCTATTCAAGCCAAGGAAATCATCCGCTGGCGCGAAACGTTGAATCAAGTGTTGGCTGAAAAGACAGGCCAATCGGTGGAGCGGATCCAAAAAGACTCGGACCGCGACTACTGGATGACTTCGAAAGAAGCATTGGACTACGGCGTCATCGACCACGTTTACACTGGCAACAATCCTAAGACGGAAAAGTAATTCTCAGATATGGCTAAATCTTCACGCATGACCCTTTGTTCCTTCTGCGGTAAATCGCAGTCGGAGGTCCGCAAGATGATTGCCGGTCCCGGCGTCTACATTTGCGACGCGTGTGTGTCGGTGTGCAAAACCATCATTGAGCGCGAGCTCGGTGGTGAGGAGAAATCCGACGAGGAAAAACCCGCCTTCAAGCTTATCAAGCCAGCGCAGATCAAGGCCGTCCTTGATCAGCATGTGATCGGGCAGGTCCACGCGAAAAAAGTTCTTTCAGTAGCCGTCTACAACCACTACAAGCGTCTCGGCTTCGAAGTCGGCAAGCAAGGTGGTGGCGATGGCGATGAAGAGGCTGTGATTGCGGCTCCTCCATCCGAATACGCTGATATCGAGGTCGATAAGAGTAATATCTTGCTCGTAGGCCCCACTGGCTCTGGCAAGACTTTCCTCGCTCGCAATCTCGCCCGTATTCTAGACGTGCCTTTCGCCATAGCAGACGCCACTACGCTAACCGAAGCAGGCTACGTGGGTGACGACGTAGAGAACATCGTACTTCGTTTGCTCCAGTCGGCTAACTATGACGTGAAGCGTGCGGAGTGCGGAATCATTTACGTGGACGAAATCGACAAAATCGGCCGCAAAACGGAAAACGTATCGATCACAAGAGACGTTTCTGGAGAAGGGGTACAGCAAGCACTGCTCAAAATCCTCGAAGGCACGACTTGTAACGTACCACCCCAAGGAGGCCGCAAGCATCCGAATCAAGAGTACATTCAAGTCGATACTTCGAAGATTCTCTTTATCTGTGGCGGCGCCTTTGTGGGTCTCGATGAAGTTATTCAGAAACGATCTGGTGGCTCGACGCTCGGATTCGGAGCAGGCAGCAAGCAGGATTTTTCTGGTGAGGATGTCATGAAGAAGATCGAGCCGGAAGATCTAGTGAAATTCGGAATGATCCCCGAATTCATTGGCCGTTTGCCGGTCGTATCTGTGTTGGAGCAACTCAGCGTTGAAGATTTGGAGAACATTCTTCTCAACACCAAGAACTCGATCATCAAGCAATATTCGAAGTTGTTTGCGATCGATGGTGTAAAACTGAATCTTACTCCAGGTGCCGTTAAGGCGGTGGCGGAGAAGGCCATCGAACTCAAGACGGGAGCCCGTGCCTTGCGTTCCATAATGGAGAACCTCACACTCGAGATCATGTATGAGATTCCAGACCGTGACGATATCGATGAAGTCGTCATCAATCGCGACGTCGTTCTCGGAAAGAAGAAGCCGGTATTCAAAAAGTCGGAGTCCAAGAAGGACGCAGCGTAATCGCTGAATGAATACTAAACATTTCTAAGCCACCCTCAATGAGGGTGGCTTTTTGGTTCCAACACCGGTTGAGAAGGAGATGATGATGTGGGAGTAGGTCGACTTGGAAGTCGTCCCTCAAAGACACTAGTCGCTGGACCGGCCGTTTCGACCCGCTCCGCCCTGTCAGAGCCACAAAACGAAAAAGGGCAGTATTCCTCGCGGAACACTGCCCCAATGGCGGGATGTGCCACAGGGTGGCATCTAGGAACCTGTTTAAACTGTTAGTTGCGGACCTCGCATATCCTTGAATTCCAAGAAACGCTCGTGCATCTGGAATGCAGTTTTCAACGTCTGGGGTGTATGACCGCCTTTGAAACTGTGGAAATATTCGAGAAGCTGGTCACGGTACTCGGGATGTACGCAATTGTTTAGGATTGCATTGGCCCTGCCTTGGGGGTCCTTGGATCGCAGATCGGCTATGCCTTGCTCCGTAATAAGTACCTGCACGCTATGTTCGCTGTGGTCGAGGTGGCTCACAAACGGAACGATCGTGCTGATAGCTCCCCCTTTGGCTATGGATGGACATGTGAAAATCGAGATATAGGCGTTGCGAGTGAAATCGCCCGACCCTCCGATTCCGTTCATCATTTCCTTACCCATGACGTGGGTGCTGTTCACGTTTCCAAATAAGTCTACTTCAATCGCTGTATTGATGGAAATGATACCCAGACGGCGAATGATCTCCGGATTGTTGGAGATTTCCTGTGGACGAAGGAGGAGACGGCGTCTGAAGTAGTCGTAATTGTCATACGTTTGCTTCAAAATCTCCGGGCTCAAAGTAAGCGAAGTCGCGCTGGCAAACCTGATTTTATCTTCCTTCATCAAGCTGATCACGGAATCTTGAATCACTTCCGAGTACATTTCGAAACTTGGAATGTCATCGTTGTCTCCGAGAGCTCCTAACACCGCATTGGCAATGTTCCCGACTCCTGACTGGATCGGAAGAAATTCCGAGGGTATGCGGCCCGAACGGATTTCGCTTGCGAGAAAGGTAGCTACGTTCTCACCAATTTTCATCGTTGTCTCGTCGGATTCGCGGAATCCGCCGATCTCGTCTGGTTTGTCGGACGCCACAACGCCAACAATCTTGTTCGGGTCTATTTGTACGTATTCCGTTCCGATTCTACCATCGCAGCGGCAGAGGTTGATCGGGCGACGAAGCGGCGGATCGAGGGGCTCGTAAATGTCGTGCAAGCCATAAAGTGACTCTTGATGCGAAGTATTGAGCTCGATGATGACCTTTTCCGCGACCCGTGCGAGTGTCGGCGATGCGCCTACCGAGGTGGTAAGGATCACCTTTCCGTCTGGCTGAACTTCGCTGGCTTCTATCACTGCGACATCTACCTTGCCCAAGAATCCGTAGCGCAGGTTTTGCGGCAGCTGGGAAAGATGCATGTCGAAGAACTTCGTTTTACCGATATTGATGTTCTTGCGCAGGAATTTGTCGGACTGGTAGGGAGTTCGCCATGCAACCGCGTCAGCCCTAGCGAGCTCGCCATCGAGGGAGTCACCGGTCGAAGCTCCGGTAATGACGCCTATTTTGAATTCCCTCCCGGAGCTGTGCTCCTCCTTGGCGAATTTCGCGATCGCGGTGGGGACGACTTTTGCAGCGCCAGCAGGAGTAAATCCACTGAAACCGATCGTCATGCCGTTTGTTATATAACTAGCTGCTTCCTCTGGAGTGAGTTCTTTGAGCTTATTCATTTCTATCTGTAGTAATTCGTGCCGTGCGGGTTAGCCGCGCGGTCTTTTCTGGAATAATCAATCGTGAGCGTGAGCCTAATGGCCGCCGCCCATCACAGTCATGAAATAGCCTGCCACTAGGGCAGTGCCGATGACGCCGGCTACATTCGGTCCCATGGCATGCATGAGAAGGAAGTTGCCGGAATCCGCCTTTTGTCCTTCAACCTGGCTGACTCGCGCTGCCATCGGTACGGCGGAAACGCCGGCTGAACCGATGAGCGGGTTGATCTTGTTCTTGGAAAACAGGTTCATGAACTTCGCCATGAGGACTCCGGAAGACGTAGCGATACCGAAGGCCACAATGCCTAGTCCGAGAATAGCCAAGGTTTCCGTTTTCAAGAACCGGTCACCTGTCATAGTGATGCCGACGCTCGTTCCGAGAAAGATTGTGATGATATTGATCAGCTCGTTTTGCGCGGCTTTCGAGAGGCGTTCGGTTACCCCGCATTCACGGAGGAAGTTGCCGAGCAAGAGAAGTCCGATCAACGGCGATGCAGCAGGAACCAGAAGTATGCAGAATATCACTACAACTAGGGCGAATATTAGCTTCTCGAGTCGCGACACTTTTCGCAAAGACTTCATGCGAATCTTGCGTTCCTTTTCCGTGGTCAAGGCCTTCATGATAGGAGGCTGGATGACGGGAACCAGAGCCATGTAGCTGTAGGCAGCTACAGCTATCGGAGCAAGCAGTTCAGGAGCGAGGCTATTGGCAAGGAAGATGGAAGTCGGCCCGTCGGCCCCGCCGATGATCCCGATGGCAGCCGCTTGGCTGGAATTGAAGATCCCCATTGCCATGGCACCTGCGTAGGTAGCGAACACGCCGAATTGGGCAGCTGCTCCTAGCAAGAGGGTGCGAGGATTTGCGATGAGGGGGCCGAAATCAGTCAGGGCGCCTACGCCGAGGAAAATCAGCGGTGGGAACAGCTCTAGGATGATGCCGAGGGAGATGTAGTGGAAGAACCCTCCAGTATGCTGACTGTGGACCTGCGCTAATCGGGCGCCTTGGACGACGCGGTCCCCGCTTGAAACCTCAAGTTCTGCGATACTGCCGGAGGCGTTGGCCCAAACAAGGTTGTCTGTTGAACGTATCGACACAGGTACCGAGTTTACGGTGACATCGATCTCAGTGAAGTCTGGGTCGACTGCGAAACTCTGCTGGCGGTCCGGCCTGACGACGAATAACAAGGTTTGCCCTTGTACTTCAGCCTTGGCGAATTGATCGAGAAGCAAGGCTTCCGCCTCGGTCTTCTTTTTCAGTTGGCCGACCAAGTTTGGCATCTCGTGGACGACTGCCGGCATGCTGACCTTTTGGTCTAGCTCGACGGTCGAAACGATGACCGTTCCGCTGACTGGGCTGAGGATAGGCCCGGCCGGCGGGTTGACCATGTTTTGCGTCGGCAGGTTCGCGAGCAGCGCTCCGAAGGCGATGGGGACGAGCAACAAGGGCTCGAACTTTTTAAACACCGCCAAGTAGAGGAGAACTGCCGCCACGAGCCACATGACTATCATGCGCCACTCGAGAGCGAAGAATCCCGTTTGGTAGAATAGCTCTTCGATTTGCTTCATAGCATTTGGGTGGATGGTTTCTGGAACTGGTCCGGGCTATGAAAGGGTTAGAAGGGCTCCGCCTTCATCCACCGATTGTCCGTCGGATACATGAATGGCGGTAACGGTACCTGCAGCGGGAGCGCTGACGATGGTGTTCATCTTCATGGCTTCAAGCGTTACGACTTGGTCTCCGGCAGCAACCGTGTCGCCGATCTTAACGTCGACGGAAACGACCTTGCCCGAAAGTGGGCTTGGAACGTCGCCAGCTTCAGCGGGAGCGGAACTGGTCGCCGCAGGGGCGGGAGCTGCTGCTACGGGAGCAGCGGCTGCAGCCGGCCGAGAGCGGGCAGAGTTTGCGGAGCGCTTACTGGGCTCGTTTTCCTCGCCGAGTATCTCGACGTCGACGTCGTAAGTTTTGCCTTCGATTGTGATGCGTAGGTGCTTCATATGAAATGGTGTCTGAAAATTATTATGTAAGTTTCTGATGGATACGTGTTTGTTCTAGCGGACGCGGTGGGAGGAGAAGATCTCCCTGCGACCTTCTTGAGCCCAGCCTTGGCTAGAGCCTCTGATGCTTACTATCTTTTGTGGCCGCCCTTTCAGGATGACATGCGTTGCGGTCGCGATGAGCGCGATGATGTGCTCGGGTATGTCTCCCTCCGTCTCGATGCCGTCTGCTCTTGGTTCCGGCTTTCTGGAGATGGACGCCGCTTGCGGCTTCTTAGCCTCTGGCTCTTTGATGAGCCGGGTGCAAAGAGCTCCGATTATCGTCGTGACGATTGAGAGGGTTGCCAGCACGACGAGTACGAAGAGAAAGCCGATCACTATGAATGATACGTTCTCCATCACGGTCGGTTTGGCGGCGAATGCTGCTATGGTAGGAATCATGATAGCCTTAAGGTGTGCATTTCTTGGTATTTATCCAGCGACTCGATCAGAGAGGGATATTGCCATGCTTCTTGGGTGGACGGGTATCGCGCTTGGAAAGCGTGAGACGGAGCGCCTGAGCTATTTTCGAGCGCGATTCCGCGGGCTCGATCACGTCGGTGATCATTGCGTTCGCCGCCGCTTGGTAAGGCGATGCAAATTCATCGTGATACTCTTCCACGAGCTCGGCCGTGCGCTTGGCCGGGTCTTCCGCATCGGATAGCTCCCTCTTGAAGAGAACGCCCACAGCGCCTTCTGCTCCCATGACCGCTATCTCCGCAGTTGGCCAAGCGTAGACGACATCTGCTCCCATGTCAGCCGAACACATAGCGAGGTAAGCTCCGCCGTAGGCTTTGCGCATGATGAGGGTGATCTTTGGTACCGTTGCGGATGCATAGGCAAATAGCATCTTCGCTCCATGACGAATGATACCGCCACGCTCTTGGGCAAGCCCCGGCATGAATCCGGGAACGTCGACAAGGTTGACGATGGGGATGTTGTAAATGTTACAGGTACGAATGAAGCGCGCTCCCTTATCGGACGAGTCAATGTCCAGAGTGCCGGCTTTCACTTTCGGGTTGTTCCCGATGATACCGACGATGATGCCTCCGATACGGGCAAACCCCGTGATAATATTCGGAGCGAAATCTCGCATGATTTCGAAGAAGTGAGCGTCGTCCACCAGATATGAAATGACCTCGTGGGTATCGAGCGGCATTTTATTGGTGTCGGGTACGACCTCATTCATGCGTGGGTCGTAGGGAATCTCCCAATCAGCGTCGAGCTGGTGTGGGGGATCTGAAATATTGTTGCTGGGCATGAACGAGAGAAGTTCCGCTGCCAGCTCGATGGCGTGCTTGTCGTCGTCGGCGACAATGTGGATGTTACCTGCGACTGAAGCGTGTGCGGCAGCAGTTGCAAATTGTTCCAGCGACGCGTTTTCGCCAGTTGCTGCTTTGATAACGCCGGGACCACAAATGAACATGTTCGCGTTCTTTTGAGTCATGATAATGAAGTCGGCAAGAGCTGGCGAGTAGGCTGCTCCACCAGCGCAAGGGCCGGCGATGATGGCGACTTGGGGCACGACACCGGAGAGGAAGACGTTCTTGTAGAACACCTGACCGTATCCAGAAAGTGAATCCACACCCTCTTGGATGCGAGCTCCGCCGGAGTCGTTTACAGAAACGACGGGAATACCGGTATCGTGAGCATAGTCCATAAGATCGCAGATCTTCTTGGCGTGAATGCGTCCCAGGGCTCCACCTCCGACGGTGAAATCCTGGCTGAAGGCCGCAACGGGTCGACCATCCACGAAGCCAGCTCCGCAAACCACGCCGTCTCCGGGTAGCTTCTTGTCCTTGAGGCCGAAACGGTGGCAGGTGTGGGCGGCGTGCTGGCCGAACTCCTGGAATTCACCGTTGTCGAATAAGGCCTTGAGGCGCTCGCGGGCCGAGAGTTGTCCCTTGGCTTTGCGTTTATCCAGTTTGTCTTTTCCGCCCGCGAGTTCCGCGGTTTTACGTCTTGCGGAAAGGTCTTCCAACAATTTTGGGTTAATGCTCATGTTTCGAAATGTGTTCTTGAATTGCGTTGGCGTATTACCGTTGCAGCCCGCTTAATCCTTCTTGCTCATGCAAAGTTCGGTCAGGACGCCGTAGGTCGACTTCGGGTGCAGGAAAGCGACAAGCTTTTCGCCAGCCCCTTCGATAGGCACTTCATGGATCAGGGCGACGCCGCTGTCCTTGGCCTTGCCGAGCTGCGACTCGATATTGTCAGTGCGGAACGCGATATGGTGGATGCCTTCACCCTTTTTCTCGATGAACTTGGCGATCGGACTATCCGGAGCAGTCGCTTCGAGAAGCTCGATGTGCACGTCGCCTGCGGCGAAGAAAGCAGTCTTCACCTTTTGGGATTCGACAACCTCAGTGCCATGGAGCTCGAGGCCGAGCGATTCTTCGTAGTAGCGAGAAGCCTTCTCTAGGTCCTTCACCGCGATTCCAATGTGGTCGATTTGCTGAATCATTATTTAAAGATAGGTTTGTCTTTAAATGAGACTTGACGATAAGAAATTCTAAAGTCAAACATTCTTACATATCACATTAACTAATTTAACAGTTTTGATGCGAGAGCCTTGAGGGGCACGGCTAGAGGAAGGATTTCGCTTCGCTCCGGGACTCGCTAGACCGACATTTCAACATGAGCACAGAAACGAACCAAGATCTTCTAAAAGATTTTAAACAAGCGACTTACGAAGAGTGGCGTGAAGCGGCGGAAGCGTTGCTTAAGGGCGCTCCTTTCGAGAAACGTATGCTTACGAAGACTCCCGAAGGGATCGTGCTGCAGCCGATCTACCGACTTGAGGATGTCGCTGAACTGAAAACATCAACTGACGCGCCCGGCGAGGGAAATTTCGCTCGCGGAGCGAATGCGAGCGGTTACTTGGGAAATGCATGGGAAATTGCCCAAGAGCAGCCTTACGGAGATCCGGCGGTCTTCAACGAAGCTTTGTTAAAGGATCTCGATGCTGGGCAGAGTGCGGTAAACGCGTTGCTGGACGTAGCGACCCAGCTCGGTATGGATCCGGACCAAGCTGAAGACGCTCAGGTGGGGGAGTGTGGTCTTTCTCTAGCTACCTTGGATGACCTGAAAGTGGCTTTCGGGGGATTGAAGGCAGACTACTTGCCAGTTTATTTCCAGTCTGGTTGCGCGGGGCTCGCGACCCAAGCTCTCTTTAGTGCTTGGATGAAGAGCCAAGGGCTCGATCCATCCAAGGTGAAGGGAGGCCTCAACATGGATCCGTACGGAGTCCTAGCTAGCAGAGGCAAGTTGCCCGCATCGCTCAATGCCCTCCTGGACGAGCTGTCCTTGCTGGTGAAGCAAAACGCCAAGAACTCCCCTAATTTCACTTCGGCTGGAATTAGCGGCATTCCGTACCACGGTGCTGGAGCCAGCGCGACCGAGGAACTAGCCAGTATACTGGCTTCGGGTCTGGCTTATCTAAGGGCCATGGACGAGAGAGGCGTTTCGGTCGACGACGCCGCTGCCCAAGTTCGTTTCACCCTTTCGATTGGTGGGAACTTCTTCATGGAGATAGCCAAGTTCAAGGTAGCCCGCATATTGTGGGCGAAGATAGTCAAGGAGTTGGGAGGCGGTCCAGAAGCTTGCCGCATGCAGATCCATGCTCGAACGGGTATGGCGAACAAGACGCAGCTAGATCCGTACGTTAATATGCTGCGTACGACGACTGAAGCATTTTCCGCAGTGGTCGGCGGCGCTTCGAGTGTTTGCGTTGGTTGTTTCGATGAAGCAGTGCGTTTGCCCGACGACTTCTCGCGTAGGATAGCTCGCAACTTGCAAGTGATTCTTCAGGAAGAATGCGAACTGACTCACGTCATCGACCCAGCCGGAGGTTCCTGGTACATTGATTCGTTGGTAGAAGAACTTGCCAAAAAGGCGTGGGAAACTTTTCAGGGAATCGAAAAAGACGGTGGTATTCTGACTGCGCTCCAATCTGGAAAATGGCAAGAGACGCTCACTGCCACCCGTGCAAGTCGGGAGGCGACGCTAGGACAACGCCGTGCCAGTTTGATTGGTACCAACCAGTATCCAAATCTAGAGGAGAAGCCTTTGAAGCGGGGAATCGTAACGACTCCGGCGTTCAAGGAAAGAGCTCGTGAAGCGGCGAAATTACGTCGTGCGTCGAACGATTGTGCATCGGTCCGAAAGGCATATGAAAATGCAGCGGATGATGGGAAGGTCGGAATTCTGGTCGATGCGGTAGAAAAAGGGGCGACGGCCGCTTGTATCACCCAACTCTTCCGTTCAGACGCAGTAGAAGAGAGTCTGTCCGTGCCACTACCCAGCTGGCGATTGGCTCAAAACTACGAAGCCTTGAGAGCGGCCGCTTCTAAGTACCAGCAAAAGACCGGTACCGCTCCGCAGATCTTCCTCGCAAATCTCGGTCCGCTGAAGAAGCACAAGATTCGAGCCGACTTTACGCGGTCTTTCTTTGCGGCCGGTGGTTTCGAGTGTCAGTATTCAAATGGTATCGAGGATATCGGTACGGGCGTAAAGGACTTCATTAAGTCAGGAGCGCGAATCGCTGTGATCTGCGGTACGGATCCCGACTATATGGAGACCGTCCCCGCTTTGGCCGAGTCCCTGAAAACGGCGGCTCCAGATATGAAACTGCTCCTAGCGGGATTCCCAGGTGAAAACCTTGAAGCGTTCAAGCAAGCCGGACTCGACGATTACATTTTCGTCAAGTCAAACAACTATGAAGTGAACAAGGCCTATCTCGAATGGTTGGGCGTCTTGTAATTGAAAAATTTAATACGATGAAAACAGTAGATTTCTCGACACTTGCCCTAGAGGCGAACGGGACAGAGGCTCAACCTTCCAAATGGGAAGAGTCCTTCAAAGCCGAAAACGGCAAGGCTCCCGCAGAAACGTCCCACGAGACGATGGAGCGCATCCCGGTTAAGCCGCTCTATACCAAGGTAGACTGTGAAGGCATGAACCATCTCGGCTTCACGGCCGGTTTGGCTCCGTTTCTCCGCGGTCCATACGCCACGATGTACGTCTTCCGTCCGTGGACGGTACGTCAGTATGCGGGCTTCTCCACGGCGGAAGAGTCGAATGCTTTCTACCGCCGCAACATTGCCGCCGGACAGCAAGGGCTCTCGGTCGCATTCGACTTGGCAACGCACCGCGGTTACGACAGTGATCACCCGCGTGTCTCTGGAGATGTCGGCAAGGCTGGCGTTGCGATCGATTCGGTAGAGGACATGAAGATCCTTTTCGACAAGATCCCACTCGACCAGGTTTCCGTATCGATGACTATGAATGGGGCGGTTATTCCGGTCCTCTCATTCTATATTGCAGCAGCACTCGAGCAGGGATGTACCCTCGACCAGCTTAGCGGTACGATACAGAATGACATTCTCAAGGAGTTCATGGTGCGTAACACGTATATATACCCGCCAGCTCCCAGTATGAAGATCATAGGAGACATTTTCGAGTTCACCTCGCAAAAGATGCCTCGCTTCAACTCTATCTCTATCTCCGGTTACCACATGCAGGAAGCGGGGGCCACCGCTGACCTTGAAATGGGTTATACCCTCGCCGATGGGCTCGAGTACCTCCGAAAGGGCGTGGACGCGGGGCTTGATATCGACAGCTTCGCGCCGCGACTCTCCTTCTTCTGGGCGATCGGCAAAAACTTCTTCATGGAAGTCGCCAAGATGCGGGCAGCACGTCTGCTTTGGGCAAAGCTCGTCAAGCAGTTCAACCCCAAGAATCCTAAGTCGCTCGCTCTGCGAACGCACTCTCAGACCTCAGGCTGGTCGCTCACTGAGCAGGATCCATATAACAACGTCGCCCGTACTGCGATCGAAGCATTGGCCGCTGCTTGTGGACATACCCAAAGTTTGCATACAAATGCCCTCGATGAAGCCATCGCGCTTCCGACTGATTTCTCGGCACGTATCGCGCGTAACACACAGCTCTTCCTCCAGGAGGAGACGGGTATTTGCGATGTGATCGATCCCTGGGGCGGCAGCTACTATGTAGAGTCCTTGACCAAGGAGTTGATGGAAAAGGCTTGGGCCCATATCGAAGAGATCGAGTCTCTCGGCGGCATGACCAAAGCGATCGAAGAAGGCATTCCAAAGCTTCGTATCGAAGAAGCGGCTGCCCGTCGCCAAGCTCGTATCGACAGCGGCGCGGAAACAATTGTGGGACTCAACAAATTCCGTCTCGAGAAGGAAGATCCGCTGGAGATCCTCGACATCGACAACTCCGCCGTGCGTGACTCGCAAATTAAGCGTCTCGCTGAGCTCCGAGCCAATCGCGACTCTAACAAGTGCAAGGCAGCTCTCGACGCACTCGCAGCTTGCGCTGCGGGAGGTGAGGGAAACTTGCTCGGACTCGCAGTGGAGGCGGCGCAAGCCCGTGCTTCGCTAGGCGAAATCTCGGATGCGATGGAAGCGACCTTTGGCCGATACAAGGCGCAGATCCGTTCGATCTCAGGCGTTTACTCGAAGGAATTTGGAAAGGGTAGCTCTATGGATGAAGTTAGTAAGCTCGTCAAAAAGTTCGAAAAGCTCGAAGGCCGTCGCCCCCGAATCATGGTCGCCAAGCTAGGCCAGGACGGACACGACCGTGGCGCCAAGGTGGTTTCGACCGCGTATGCAGATCTTGGATTCGATGTGGATATCGGTCCGCTTTTCCAAACTCCGGAGGAGGCTGCTCGTCAAGCGGTGGAAAACGATGTGCACGTACTTGCCATGAGTTCCTTGGCTGCAGGGCACAAGACACTGCTGCCCATGTTGGTCGAGGCCTTGAAGTCCCATGGACGCGAGGATATTTTGGTTGTTTGCGGCGGGGTGATTCCTGCACAGGACTACGACTACCTCTATGCAAATGGAGCGAGCGCGATCTTTGGTCCTGGAACCATCATCCCAGAGTCCGCGAAGAAGATCCTCGAGACCTTGATCGACACGCTGGAAGAGGACGCATGAGCGAAAAGGGTAAAACCCGTTCGCCAGAGTGGCATCCGAGCGACGCCGACAAGACAAAGTTTGCGGGTGAAGTAATGGCCGGAAAGGTCGAAGCTTCGCCCCCGATCAAAGTCGTGCGTCGGCCGCGTCGGCGTCCTCTGGATGCAGACGAACTCTACGAGGGAATTCTGGCCGGAAACCGTACGGCGCTGGCTCGCGGCATCACCTGTGTCGAAAGCGAGGCTCCACGACATCAAGAAATCGCTCGCGAGTTGTTGCGTCGTTGTCTGCCGCATTCTGGAAATTCTGTTCGTATCGGCATCACGGGAATTCCCGGTGCCGGCAAGAGTCAGTTTCTAGAGTGCATGGGTAAGATGCTTTGCGAAGCGGATCATCCTGTGGCCGTACTCGCGGTCGATCCGAGCAGTTCTGTAACGGGAGGAAGTATCCTCGGTGACAAGACACGCATGGAGAATCTTTGCCGCGATGTTCGGGCGTTTATTCGTCCGTCTCCGGCGGGTAAAACACTCGGTGGCGTGGCAGCCAAAACACGTGAATCCGTCATCCTGTGTGAAGCCGCTGGATACAAAGTGATCTTTGTCGAAACTGTGGGAGTCGGGCAGAGCGAAATTGCGGTCCGCTCAATGGTGGACTTCTTTCTCTTGCTACAATTGGCAGGCGCTGGCGATGAGTTGCAGGGCATCAAGAAAGGCGTCATCGAAATGGCGGACGCCATCGTCGTGAACAAGTCCGATGGCGACAATGTCCGCCGAACGAAGGTGGCCTGCGGTGAATACGCTCGCGTGCTTCATCACCTGCACCCGTTCACCGAAGGTTGGGAACCGAAAGCACTTTGTTGTTCCGGTCTAGAAGGAACAGGCGTTTGGGAGATCTGGGAAATGGTCCAGGAGTTTTGCCAGACGCTGAAAGCGGAGAAGCGATTCGACGAAATCCGAGCCAAGCAAAATGCGAAATGGTTTCGCTCCTTGTTGGAGCAGCGAGTCCTTGAAGCGTTCTATCGCGAGCAGGGGCTTAGCAGTAGCTTCGCCGAGCTAGAGATAGATGTATCCGCGGGAAGAATACCAGTGATCGAAGCGGTTGAGAAAATAATGGAAGTTTCGTGCTAGCTGGTTACTTCGTCGCCAACCACTCCATGGACTTGTCGGCCATGAATTGGATCCAAGCGGGGTGTTCGTTCATGCAGGGAATCGCTACGAAGCTTTCGCCTCCGGCTTCGAGGTATTCCTCTTTTCCTTCCATAGCGATTTCTTCGAGCGTTTCCAGGCAGTCGGAGACGAAGGCGGGCGTCATGACAATGAGCCTCTTCTTGTCCTGCTTCGGTAGCTCCTCGAGGACATGGTCAGTATAAGGCATGAGCCAAGGCTCCCGTCCGAGTCTTGATTGGAACGAGATGGACCACTTGCCGTCTGGGATGCCTGCTCGTTTAACGAAGAGCTCGGTGGTCTTGACGCATTGGTGCTTGTAACAAGTGGCGTGAGCTGGGTTGCAAGTGGTACAGCAGTCTTTGACGATTGTGCAATGCCCTTTGGAAGGATCGCCTTTGCGAAGATGGCGCTCTGGGATGCCATGGTAGGAGAATAAGAGGTGATCGTATTCGTCTTCTAGATACGGTTTGGCGCTCTTGTAGAGGGCTTCGATGTACGAGGGGTCATTGTAGAATGGCTGTTGGGTAGTGACCTTCATCTCGGGTGCTTGGGCGGCAACCTCCTCCATGACTTTCACAACGACGGTTTCGTAGCTGGACATGGCGTAGTGCGGGTAGAGAGGAACGAGGAAAACGTTTTTCACTCCGTTGGCTTTCATGCGATCGATGGCTTCCGGAATCGATGGGTTCCCGTAGCGCATGGCGAGTTCTACAGTGGGCTCGATTTTCTCTTGCAGAAGCGTTTGTAGGTTCTTGCTGGTGACGATGAGAGGGGAGCCTTCGTCGGTCCAAACCTTCTTGTAGGCTTCGGCGGAGCGTTTTGGTCGTGTCGGCAGGATGAAGCAGTTCAGGACGAACTGCTGCAGTGGCTTCCAAGTGTCCAGAACGCGGTCGTCGGAGAGGAACTCCCTTAAATAGCGACGCACGTCCTCTGTGGATGTCGAGTCAGGTGATCCTAGGTTTACGAGAAGTACTGCGTTTTCGCTCATAGTAGTGTGCTGTATAAATGGGGTGACGCGGCAAGCATCAAGAAAACTGCGGCAATTGGGGGCATTTTGCGTTAAATAGCAGCCGTCGAAAGTTTCGATAGCTGAAATGGATGGCTCCAAAAGTTTCGATTTTCCCTAAGAGATTCAGCTGTGTATCCGAGGCGTTTTCGAAACAATTCGCGGAAGAAACTGAAGTCACTGTAGCCGAGGTTGATGGCGATCTCCTCGATAGGCAGAGTGGGTTGCTGGATTTGCCGTTTGGCTTCCTCCCTGCGACGGCGAATGACGTATTGAATCGGCGGTTCGTTCATCATACGGCGGAAGCAGCGAGCAAACGGGCTTTTGGCCATACCTGCTTCGATTGCGAGGGCGGCGATTGTAAGTTTGCGGGCGAGGTCGTTTTCGACGGCGTGCAAGGCTTCATACGCATGAGAGTCGAATTCGTCAGAGTGGTTGCTGGTTTCTTCAACGAGTAGTCGGATAAGCATATTAATGGCGTCCTGAAAAAGCGGATCGCTCGATTTGCGAGAGACTGCGACTTCGGCGAACGTTTCTAGGTGGCGTACTTTTCGGACGAATACGCTCAAGGACTTTTGCGGTGGCTCATCCTTGGAAGCTGCGCGATTTGACGTATCCAGAATGTCGAAGCGAGCAAGGAACAGAAACAGGGGGGGGAGGTGTTGGCGGGCCTCCAGCCGGGAACCTGGTTAGGAAATCGCAGATTCCCTGGCAATTCGGAGCGTTTTTCGTCGATTTCTAGAATTCCGCGGCCGTCGAAGACCACCAGTAGGGTGTGAGTCTGGTAGAGACTCAACTTTCCAGATCCATGTGGGCTCACAATGGTAGAGCAGCGGTGGTGCAGTAAGTCGAAGCTTCCCGTGACCTAGAGTCCTCTTCAAGTCTTCGAGAGGTGTCGAATTCGAGTGTAACTAGACGAAGAATTTTGTCTAATGGGAATATCGAATTGGTCTCGGATTTCGGTCGTTGTCTAATCGCCGTGTAATGTCTCAAAAAAAAGCCCGACGTGTATCGCGTCGGGCTTTGAAATTTTTAGCGTAGTGAAAAGCCAACTACGACTAGCAGCCGTAGCGTGCGTTTTCGCCGAGTTGCTCCTCGATGCGGAGGAGTTGGTTGTACTTGGCGATACGATCGGAGCGACTAAGAGAACCGGTCTTGATCTGGCCGGAGTTTGTAGCAACGGCGAGGTCGGCAATGGTCGCGTCTTCCGTTTCACCGGAACGGTGAGACGTAACGGAAGTGTAGCCCGCGCGGTGAGCCATTTCGATCGCGTCGAGAGTCTCAGTGAGCGTACCGATTTGGTTGACCTTGATGAGGATGGAGTTACCAGCGCCGAGCTTGATGCCCTTGGAGAGGTAGTCGACATTAGTTACGAAGAGGTCGTCACCAACGAGCTGGCAAGTGTCGCCGAGAACCTTTGTTACTGCGACCCAACCGTCCCAGTCGTTTTCGTCCATACCGTCTTCGATGGAGTCGATGGGGTACTTGTCGCAGAGTTCCTTGAGGAAAGCTGCTTGCTCTTCGGAGTTACGCTTGGCCGCGCTTTCACCTTCGAACTTGGTGTAATCGTAAATGCCGTCCTTGAAGAACTCGGAAGCGGCGCAGTCGAGTGCGATGGAGACGTCGCCGCCGTCTGCCTTGCGTCCTGGCTTGTAGCCAGCGTCCTTGACGGCTTGGATGATGGACTCGAGCGCGTCTTCGGTACCGTCGAGAGTAGGGGCGAAACCACCTTCGTCACCGACTGCGGTGGAGAGGCCACGCTTCTTGAAGATCGCCTTCAGGGCGTGGAATACTTCTGCACCCATGCGGAGACCTTCCTTGAAGGAAGGAGCGCCGACGGGACGGATCATGAACTCTTGGAACGCGATTGGCGCGTCCGAGTGAGAACCGCCGTTGATGATGTTCATCATCGGAACCGGAAGAGTCTTGGCGTTAGGTCCGCCGATGTACTGGTAGAGTTCGAGGCCGGAAGCTTGAGCGGCTGCTTTGGCGACTGCGAGGGAAACGCCGAGGATGGCGTTCGCGCCGAGCTTGCTCTTGGTCTTGGTGCCGTCGAGCTCGATCATTGCCTTGTCGATGGCGACTTGGTCGCAAGCGTCCATGCCTTCGATCTCCGGGAGGATGAGCTCGTGAATATTGTCAACTGCCTTGCTGACGCCCTTGCCGAGGTAGCGACTCTTGTCGCCGTCGCGGAGCTCGAGTGCTTCGTGCTCGCCGGTGCTGGCTCCCGATGGAACGGCTGCTCGGCCGATGATTCCAGAAGCGAGTATTACGTCGACTTCGACTGTTGGGTTGCCGCGTGAGTCGAGGATCTCGCGTGCGTTGATGTCTATGATATCAGTCGTCATTTTCTTTTGTGATATTTAACGATTTTCCGGCGGGCAGATCCCGACGAAGGGCTGGAACTTATGACTGGGCTCTGGGGAAATGCAAGGCTGGGAAGCGCAACATTCGCGTGCACTTCATTATTTGCTTTTTAGGTGTTTGTCAGGCGCCGCTCGACGAGCTATTTCGAGTAGAAATGAAAATCGCCATCATTAGTGGGACGAGCATTGAGAAGACGGATACCTTTGAGGATTGGCAGGTGCGGAGCGTCCAGACCGAGTTTGGTAAAGTCGTGGTCAAGACGGATGGCAAACACGTCGCCATGAACCGTCATGGTTTCGAAAGGGCGTTGCCACCTCACAAAATTAACTATCGGGCTAATATCGAGGCCCTGTGCCAGCTTGAGGTGGAGTCTGTAGTGACGCTTAGCTCCGTGGGGTCGGTCACGGTGGATATTCCCCCCGGCAGCTTGGTGTCCTGCCAAGACTACATGAGTTTTGCTCCCATGACCTTCATCGACGACCGGATGAGTGCATTCGCTCCTGTCATCGGCAACCGCCATTTAGAGGCGATCCGTTCACGCTGTAGTCAGCCAATTTTGACGGGCAAAATTTACATGCAGACTCCAGGTCCGCGTTTTGAGACAAGAGCGGAGGTGCGAGCGGTGAAGGCGCTGGGAGGGGATCTCGTCGGAATGACTTTCGCGAACGAGGCGGATTTGATTTTGGAGCGAGGTTTGGATCTCACTGCGTTTTGCATGGTCGACAACTATGCCCACGGCGTAAGTTCTTCCCAGCTTTCCCTGGAAGCGTTTCGAGGGTTGGTCGCCAAGAACCAGGCTACAATCAACTGTTTCCTATCTGAGCTCGTGGACTATTTGCGGATTTGCTCCTAGCATTTGGAGAGTCACCAAGGGTATGCTTTTGAGTGCTAAAGTTGTTCTGTGGGTGGAGGCAGCATTTCCCAAGGAAATGCCCTCAGTCTTCAGTAAATTTGAGCCTCCGAATGCCGATAAAGAGGGAGTTCGAACAACCTTAGCTAAATTGTTACACCCTAAGATCTTATGATGAGCGAATTTCTTCCTGCTAACGCCCTCAACGAGTCTCGCGCAACTCTCAGTCGGTTGCGAGAAGCTATGCGTTCCAAAATCAAGGGAAAGGAAGACGTTATCGATCAAGCGCTTATTTGTCTCGCTGCCGGCGGTCATGTTTTGATCGAGGACTTGCCTGGGGTGGGGAAAACGACCTTAGCCTATTGCTTGGCCAAAGCGATGGATACAGAATTCAAGCGGATCCAATTCACGAGCGACATGCTGCCGACAGACGTTACCGGCGTGTCGATCTACGATGAGCGCGACCGTGAATTCCATTTTAAACCCGGTCCTATTTTCTCAAACATCGTACTAGCTGACGAAATCAATCGCGCCACACCGAAGACCCAGTCGAGTCTCTTGGAGGTGATGGACCATGGAAAGGTGACGGTCGACGGAAACACCTATGGGGTAGGAACGCCCTTCATGGTGATCGCGACTCAAAACCCAGTGGATTACGAGGGAACGTTTCCATTGCCGGAGAGCCAGATGGACCGCTTTTTGATGCGTCTCCAAATGGGATATCCTGACCCCGCAAGCGAGTTGGAGATTTTGGCCGACGGGAACCCTAGCTACGACGAAATGGTAGTGGAAGATGCGGTAGAACCTGCTGCCATCGAAACAATGCAGGCCACCGTGAAGAAAGTATTCATCGAGCACTCCATACTCGAATACATGCTGAAGCTGATAACCGCCACCCGTACAGAAAGCGAGTTCAAGGCTGGTATCAGTGTTCGAGGTGGAATCGCTCTGAAAATCGCTTCCCAGGCCCGAGCCTTATATTTGGGACGTGATTTCGTAATTCCAGAAGATGTACTTCAGGTTGCCCAGTCCGTGATGGGCCATCGTCTCAATCTCCGCCGTCCATCCTCCGACGCCTTAGAAGAGCGTCGTATGGTGGAAGGGATTCTGGGGCGTTTGCTCAATGCTATCCCGCAACCCAAGTAAGCGAGCCCATGGCAGCTCCTGTAGCAGAAGAGCGTTTTGACTGGAAAGGGCCAGCGGTTTCGAACCGCAGGGGCTCTTTGCTGCGAAGGCTCTTCGAACTCGTTGTCCCGCCGAAGGGTCACAAAGTCATCCCGACAGGGTCAGGCATGTTGCTCATCTTCATCGGGCTAACAATCGGGCTCGCAGCCTACAATACCGTAAACAATATTTTGTTCGCGGCTCTGGCGCTTCTGATCGCTGCGTTAATCATGAGTGGTGTGATTTGTTGGGGAAACCTGCTCTGCGCTCGTTGGCGTCTTGAGACGAGTTCGACTTTTCGCGTAGGAGAGGAAGGGCAAGCAAAGATCGTAGTAGAAAATGCCCGTCAGCGCTTTCCACTGTTCTGCGTTTCGTTTGGTTTGAGGACGGAGGCGATTGACGAAAAGCGGCGCTTATACATGAAGGAACGTCTCGATCCAGGAGAAGAAATGGTGCTAGTTTGGCGTTTCAAGCCGATTCGAAGGACGAAAACAACTGTCGTGATCGAAAATGCGGTTTCGAGTTTCCCTTTTGGTTTCTTGTCCAAGTTCCTCCCAGGAGACTGTGAGGCGGAGATTCGTGTTTGGCCGAAGAGGATCGCCTACACGCGCTACCGTAGTCCAGAATTAACGGGATTACTGCAAGGTCGCAGCAGCAAGAAGCAAGGTATCTCGGGTGAATTGATCGGATTGCGCCACTACGAAAAAGGCGATGCGCAGCGCTCAATTCATTGGAAGGTATCCGCAAAGCAAGGACGTCTCATCGTTAAGCAAAACGCAACCGAAACCCAGTCGCTTTTCGACATCATGGTTGACCCAGCTTCTTACCTTTGGAAGAGCGATGAGTCTTTCGAAAAAATGTGCTCCTTTGCTTCGAGCCTCGCGGAAGATCTATTTTTGGAAGGCAAGCTTGATAGCTGCTTTGTAGTAGGTGGACCGAGCATTCGTATTCAGCGTGTTTCGGACCTGGAAGCGTTCTTCGATGCGTTAGCGGAATTAGTACCTTCCGATTTGGAATATGGATACAAAGAGTTTGGTGGAGTTAATCGAATCTGCTTTCAACCTATATCGGGTGGAAGCGTAGGAGCTTTTGTGAATGAAATCCAGGTTGGACAGGCATAGTCTAGAGGATCTCCTCACATTGAAATGGATGCTCGGGGCGTTGATGGGCTTGGTGTGCATCACGACTTTGTTCAACATCAGTGGCCACAGCAAGATACCGGCTTTGGTGGCAACTTCGGTGGTGATACTCGCTTTGATCAAGCCGGCATGGATTGCTCGCGTGCCGCAGATCGTGTGGAAAGGCTATGCGATCGCGATCGTACCGCTAGTCTTGATCGATGTTCTAGCGAAAGACACCATCCCGGCTCTGCTCGATCTTAATACTTGGTTGATTCTGTTTCGTTGTCTTAACCACAACAAGCGACGTGAGGAAATGCAGCTAGCGCTTTTGTGCCTGTTCCTTATCATCATGACTGGTATTCTTACGGCGACGCTTGTATTTGGATTTCAGTTACTAATATTTTCAGCTCTGGCGATCTCCTATCTTGTTATAAATACATCGATCGAAACGAAAGCGGAAGGTGATTATGAGATGCTGGAAGAGATGCGTAAATCGCAACAGATTTACTTGTTGAGAGCGCTGCGATCAGTGTTCTCCACTCGAATTATCTTTCTAGGAACCTCGATGTTTTCATCGATGATATTTGTCGCTGCGATCGTTTTCATCGCCATTCCTCGCATAGATATCGAAGACAAGGTAAGCCTCTTCAAGATGAAGTCCAAGGAGTCGCTCTCTGGATTTAGCGATAGCATAAAGCTTGGTGAAGTTACGAACATCAAGAACGACGACAGCGTCGCCCTTCGTGTAGATGTTCCGGACAATGCATCCGTTCCGCTGACACCCTATTGGAGAATGCTAGCCCTAGATGAATACAATGCCGGATCTTTCAAGCTTTCCGAGAATCTCAAGGCCTTGCAGGACAGCCCTTTGGCGTCGCCGTATCATGCTATTCGCTACTGGCCGGATCGGCGGTTCGCGCAATCGCCGACGAAGTTGGATCGAGACCGCTGGACTTTCTTTCTCGAGCCTGAGGTGAGTCGCTACCTTCCGATCTTGGGAACGTTCAAGCACATGACGGTATCAAGCTTGACGGATATCTCGATCGGCCCGCACATGCATTCGATTGCCCTGAAGGAAACAAATTCCAAAATGATTTCCTATCAGTTGGAGGCGATCAACTTTACCGGAGTTGTTCCGGATGTGTCTGCAAACTCGTACCCGAAATTTCTGACAGATTCCTTCATGGATGAGCCTCAGAGGAACAAGGTCAGATATCCTGAAACTTTGTTATCTCTACCCGGGGAATCGCAAGCTGCATCGGTTTTTAGAAAGGCTGCTGTGGAAATCTCGGAAGGCAAACGCTTGCCTCCGCTGGACTTCGCTCTACGAGCCGTGCAGTATTTGGGAAAGGACCACAGTTATTCAATGTCAGTCAACCTGCCTCCGGTTGAGGATATGAAGGATCCGGTTGCTCGCTGGTTCAGCTCAGACCTGCCTGGACATTGCGAGTTTTTCGCTTCTTCCTTTGTTCTGACGGCCCGTGCTGCAGGCCATCCTGCTCGAGTTGTCGTGGGATTCAAAGGTGGGACTTGGAACCCGTACGAAAAGTACTTCATGGTGAGGAATGCTGACGCCCATGCTTGGGCAGAGATATACGATGGTGCCGGAAATTGGATACGGGTCGACCCTACACCTGGGTCGGAAGCTCCAGTCTTAAACCCTATGACTGAGTTAGTCAGTCAACGTTACGGCGAGGCTGATTCTTCCGCCTTTCTCGACAGCTTGAGGCTGCTCTGGTATCGCCGCATCGTAAACTTTGACGAGACCGCCCAAAAGGAAGCAGCGATTCAATTGAAAGATTTCTTCCTCGCGTATATCGCTGTGGCAGAGCGGTGGGCGAAGAACGCGGGAGACTATATGTACTTTTGGGTCATGTCTCCGTGGGGCTTCTGGCGTATTCTGTACATGGTGTTCTTGGGTGCGATACTTGTATCGGCTTTCATGATACAGAGAAATATGACGCTAAACGTCAAGGAGTTGATTCTCGCCCCTTTTAGGCGGGGGGACCCCATTCGCCGAAAAGCGAGTAAGCTTCTGGGCAATCTAACCGCTCGGACCGTAAGAGATAGGGAGCGATTCGAGAAAGTGGTTGCCGATCTTCAACGCTTGAGGTTCGGAGCTAAGGAAAGCTGGCCGAACGCTCGGCTGGTTTTCAAGGAAGCGCGGCGGTTGCGGTAGGCGGAGGAGTGAGTGCGTCGGGGTTTTTGGAGGTGTAAGCTTCCAGCATCGCTCGTGCGATAGGAGCGGCGTGTACTCCGCCGAAAAAGTTTTCATTGAGGGTTTGTCCTTCGATGATAACTGCGAGCGAAACCTGAGGATTTTCAACCGGCGCAAAAGCCACGATCCAGGCTAGTTCGATTTTTCCCCCATCCTTTGCAACCTCTGCAGTGCCGGTCTTGGCAGCGATCGAAAGACCATCGACTTTAATCCTTTGACTACTTCCCATCTGCGCTGATGCGATCATGCCGTTCAACAGTATTTGATGTTGGTCTTTGGTCAGCCCAGTAGCTTTGGGTGGGGGGCGTTGAGCGACCTGTTGAGGGCTAAGGCGAAGGATACTGGGAGTTGAGACTACTTCGTTGCGGCCAACGCTTGCAGCGAAAACAGCCATTTGGAGGGGCGTTAAACGCGTGAACCCTTGACCGATCGCGAGGTTCGTGTCGTCGCCAGCGTACCAAGCTTGGCCTGTGATCTTCCGTTTGTATTCCTTGGTGCCGACTCGCATGGAACCGGTTTCGTGTGGCAAATCTATGCCGGTGCGATTGGCGAGCCCCCAGTAGGTTGCCTCGTTGCTGATTATATCGACACCTGTATCCAATCCAGTGAGGTAGAAATAGACGTTGCAGCTATCTCGAATCGCTTCCCACAGGATTTCCTCCTGGTGTCCGGTCTGCTTCCAACATCGCTGGACGGCACCACTGGAGAAGCGGTAGTAACCGGGACAGTAGTGTGCGGTATCAGCAGAGATGATGTTCGCTTTCATGGCCGCGGCCGATGTTAGCAGCTTGAAAGGTGAGCCCGGTGGGTAAACGCCTTGGATGGCTCTGTTTTGCAGGCCACTGTTCTCCTTCATCTTCTCGTAGGTTTCGTTGCTGATGAAGGGCGTCGTATCGTTGAGGTCGTAGTCGGGCTTGCTCACCATGGCGAGAACCTCGAGTGTGCTCGCATCGAGCATAACGGCCGCTCCTATGTTCTCTTTGTCTTTGCCCTCGCTTTGGTCGTAGTACCAAAACGCGTTCTCAGCAGCGTTTTGAATGTCGATGTCTAGGGACAACTGGATGTCATTGCCCTTTGTAGGATAGCGGCGCTCTTGGCTTTCCACCTGGAAACCGTACGGGTCGACGACCCAAATTTCCATTCCCATTTCTCCTTGCAAGATATCGTCAAATTGCTTTTCGACGCCGGAGCGTCCGAAGGTCCCTTTTTCGGCGAAGGTCGTTAAGTCTTCACCCGGAAGTCCCTCATCGGGCGTCAATACGGTCGACGAAACGTAACCGAGCGTATGCGATGCGGTGGACTCGTAGGGATAGTTCCGTTGGTTGGATACATAAACTTGGACTGGAGATTGGACGGGTAGGGACTCCAGCAATACAGCGAATTCCTCGCGTGTAATGTCGTCTATGATAGGAAAGGGTAGCAGCGGATTGTAGTTAAGGTGCGTCGAGACCTTTTCGATGTCTACCTTGTCCTCGCGACCGAGCATCCGGTTAACGTCGTCTAAGTAGGTTTGGATCACATTCGCACGAGCCTGCTTTTGCAGCCTGCCAGTTCTGTAGTCCTCATTTCTTTCGCGGTAATCTCGAACAAGAATGCGGTACTCGTTTCGGAAAGCGCTTCGAACGCCAGCATCCGAGAGGTAAACAACAGCGGAAAATTTCGGTTTGTTACCGACTAGCAGCCGACCCTCTCTATCGTAAATATTGCCCCGCGGCGCCGGGGTTACGATGCGTCTGTGGTTTTGGACTTTTACGCGCTCGGAAAAGAAATCGGTCTCGATGAGTTGTCGATAGCCCACTGTGCCGAGTAAGGTAGAGATCATCAGCGCTAGGAGACCATAGAACAGGAGCAATCGCCCCTGATACTTCATCTTTTCCTCAGCATTCATCGTGCTTCCCGCTGTTCCTCCGCTAGATTAATTCCGAAAATCGACAAGGCTCCGATTTGCATATCGAAGAAAAATCGGTTGATTAAGACGACGACAAGCGTGCTGGCGAAAAGGTTCAATGCGAGTGGACCAAAGTGAATTCCCTCGGCTCCAAGATACCGAATAGCGCCAAAAGTGTAAGCGGCGAATGAGGCCAGATTGAGAAGGATAGAAGTGGCGAGGGCGGAGCTGGTGACCTTTCGCCTGACTCGGGAGCGAAGCACGTGGGCTATAGTAAACAGAGTAATACTCGCTATGAGGGTGAAGCCGAACGGTAGCGGTAGTTTGCTGTCGATGAAAAGGGTGACCGGGACAATGGAAAGCATCCCTTGCTTGTAGTTAAGCTCTAAGGCGCTGAACGAGATGAGCATACCAAGCGCAAATAACTGGATCCCAGTTGATGAAAGATAGTAGTTCGCTTGGGTCAGGAAGAAGAGGGTGATGTAGTGTCCAGCGGCAACTAGAAGCCAACGATAGTTCGAAAAGCTAATCATCGCTCAGGTGGAATTTGAATCATCACGGCTACTTCGGTGAGCGAGGCCAGCCGTTCGTCTAGAAGAACCTCTCCGTCGTAGAACATGCCGCCCGCTCCCTGTTTGAGGCGACGTATCTCTCCTACTCTGATCCCCGCGGGATAGACGCCTCCCATGCCGGAGGTTACAAGTGTAGGCAGGTCATTTGTATCCGAAATTTGAATATCGACTGGGATGAACTCGGCTATGCCAACTGGTGTGGCGAAGGATTCCGCTCCTCCGCCTCGATAGCTCATGGGGCGATTGTCTCCCCCTATCACCACTGCGAGCCGTAAGTGGCTGTTACTAATGATATCGACAACAGAGGTATAGGCGTGCACTTCGCTCACGCGACCTACAACGCCCCCTACGAATACGACGGGAGCTCCCACAGGTATGCCGTAGTCTCTGCCTTTGCGTATAATGATGCGTTGCCACCAAGCGTTGAAATCGCGCTCAACTACGCGCGCAATTTCGTACTGGTAATCGGGTCGAGACGGGAGCTGCAACAGGTTTTCCAAGCGAGAGATTTCGTCTCTCAAGGTATTGTTTTCGAGGGCAGTTAGTTCGTATGCGGCATTGAGCCTAGCGAGCCCTTGCCCAGCTTCGTAAAGCTCGTTTTTTGATTTCGTCCGGGCGGCCCAAAAATCCTGAAGGTCGCGAACATAGGAACTGGTCAACGAAACGGGAGCTTGGAATTCGTAGAAGCTTGTCTTGGCGATCGACTTGATGAACACGGGAAGCATCAGCCAAGCCATGGTAGCTACGCCAAGGACTATGATGGGTTTGAATTGACCGAGTCTCTTTCTGTACAAGGCTCAATCCTTAGCTTAGGGTGTTATGCGAGATCCAGCGGCCCTAGTCCTTCGCATTGCTTGTGACGTAGGGAAGCAGGTCGTTTAGTTCGGCCAATACTGCACCGGTTCCGTTTGCTACGGCTGACAGGGGATCGTCAGCGATAGTGACAGGCAATCCGGTACGCTCGCAGAGAAGACGGTCGATACCGCGGAGAAGAGCGCCGCCACCCGCGAGGACGAAACCGCGATCGACGAGGTCAGCTGAAAGTTCGGGAGGGCAGCGTTCAAGGGCACTGCGAACCGCTTCCACGATAGCACTCACAGTGTCGGCCAATGCTTCGCGAATTTCCTGGGACGAGATCATGATGGTTTTGGGGAGACCGGCCACTGAGTCTCGTCCTTTGACCTCGATCGTCATTTCTTCGTCGAGTGTGTTTGCGGAGCCGATACGAAGCTTGATCTCTTCGCCGGTACGCTCGCCGATGAGGAGGTTGTATGCTCGCTTCATGTAATTGATAATTGCCGCGTCGAGCTCGTCGCCGCCAACGCGGATACTCTTTGCATAAACGACACCGGCCAAGGAGATGATAGCCACTTCGGTGGTACCGCCGCCGATATCAACGATCATGTTAGCGGCGGGTTCTTCCACTGGCAGGCCAACACCGATTGCTGCGGCCATTGGTTCTTCGAGAAGCATTACCTCGCGAGCTCCAGCGTGTGTGGCGGATTCCTTAACGGCCCGCTTTTCAACTTCGGTGATTCCAGATGGAATCGCGATCACCACGCGAGGCGGGATGATCTTAGCAGTCTGCACTTTCTTTATGAAGTAGCGCAGCATGGCTTCCGTAATGTCGAAATCGGCAATGACGCCGTCCTTCATCGGGCGGATGGCGGTGATGTTGCCCGGAGTACGTCCGAGCATCTTCTTCGCTTCGTTACCAACCGCGAGAACGCGTCGCGTCGCGCTGTGTATTGCGACCACACTCGGCTCTCGGAGAACGATACCTTTGTCTTTGGAGTAGACCAAGGTGTTCGCTGTTCCTAAGTCGATACCGATGTCGTTAGAGAAGAGACCGAGAAGTTTACGCCACATGGATAGCTAAGATGCTCAATAAAAGGACCTTTCGAAGCAAGTGTTTAAACGCGTAGCTAGGCAAATGCAAATTTGTAGCTGGAAGCTTTTATTTCTAGCTGTCGATTGAGAGCTTGGAGGACCGGATTTGCGGCTTTTCTGCCTTGCAGGGCAGAGTTTGAAGCTGGGTTGCAGGCGAGAAAAAGCCAGTCGCCTGCGAAAGGGACTGGCTTGAAAATGTATTTGAGAATCGGAGACGACAGGGTGGCCTAGCTTTCCGTGGTGGATTTTTGTTTTTCCTTTTCCACTGATGGCTTGGGAGCGCTCGCTTTGGGTTCCTCCTCTATCGCGTTGCGCACCTCTTCTTCGATATTGCTGGTGGCCTTCTTGAATTCCTTGATTGATTTGCCAACTCCGCGAGCGAGCTCAGGGAGCTTCTTCGCACCGAAGAGCAGGATGAAGATTACGATCACGATCGTGATCTCCGGCCAGCCCATATTCATAAATCCGAGTACTGCGTTACTTGCTTGCATCTAAAAGTGTTTGAATCGTTAGAGCCCCCCCTTGTAAAGCCAATTAGCAGAGGGACCTGATGGCGAAGTTGGCTACTTCTTTTCGTCCTTGCCGCCTTCTTCGGCGCCAGAAAGGAACGTGTTTGGTCCGTCGAATTGCTCGTTCTCGAAGAAACCGTGCAGCTGGCGGATACGGGTTGGGTGACGCATCTTACGAAGCGCTTTGGCCTCGATTTGGCGAATGCGTTCGCGGGTCACCTTGAATTGCTTGCCCACCTCTTCTAGGGTACGGCTGTAGCCGTCTACGAGACCGAATCGAAGCGAGAGGACCCGCCGCTCGCGCTCGGTTAGAGAGTCGAGGACGTCGATGATCTTCTCGCGGAGAAGGCTGAAGGCGGTTTGGTCGTACGGGTTTTCGGCCGACTTGTCTTCGATGAAGTCGCCGAAGTTGGTGTCGTCGCCATCGCCCACTGGGCTCTGTAGTGAGATCGGTTGCTGAGCCATCTTCATGATGGTCTGGACGCGCTCGACCGGAAGGGCCATTTCTTCCGCCACTTCTTCTGGAGTCGGTTCGTGACCGTACTCTTGGAGAAGCTGCTTCTGCACCTGCATCACCTTGTTCAAGGTTTCGATCATATGGACCGGGATGCGGATGGTACGGGCTTGGTCCGCGATGGAGCGAGTGATCGCTTGGCGGATCCACCACGTTGCGTAGGTGGAAAATTTGTAGCCTCGGCGGTACTCGAACTTTTCCACGGCCTTCATGAGGCCCATGTTACCTTCTTGTATGAGATCGAGGAAGGATAGGCCGCGGTTGGTATATTTCTTGGCGATGGATATTACCAGGCGAAGGTTGGCTTCGACCATCTCGGTCTTGGCCTTGTGGGCTGCCTTTAGGTGCCTGCGAACCTCCGCGATGAGTTCGAGCAGCTTGTCTGGCTCGAGGCGGTAGGTGTTGTGGTAAGCTTCGAGTTCCTCGTGAAGCGGCTCGGTCTTGATATGGGTGTCCGCAGTGCTTTTTGGTTTCTTGGAGCGTTCGAGTTTGCGATAAATCGAGTTGATCCGGCTCAGATCCTTGCTGATGGTTTCGTCGATATATTCTTCGAATACCTTAAGTTTAAAGAAGAACTTTGGGAAAAAGGCGCGGAGGGTGTTTTCCTGTTTACGGAAGCGGGAACGAATTTTCTTCTTCTTTTCCGCGTCTGTTTCCTCTTGGAGCTCCTCCCAAGTGGCCATCATGCGGCCGTAGGTCTTCTGGCTCTTGTCTACGTGGATCGGAAGATCATTGAAGAACGTTTCGCGGTTTTCGATTTTCTTATCGATGACGATGCGGTCGAAACGCTCTTCGCGATTGAGGAGCTTTTCTGCGAGGTCGATGGTGAACTCTGCCATCATACCCACCGAGAAGAGCTCTTCCTGGGCTTTTTGCTCCGCGTTTTCGATGCGCTTGGAGATTTCGACTTCCTGTTCGCGTGTGAGCAGAGGCACTTGGCCCATCTGCTTGAGGTACATGCGAACGGGGTCGTCTAGAATATCGTGCTGACTCGCCTTGGTTTGCTCCTCTTCCGCTTCCTCCTGCTTGGCCTTGAAATTGTCCACTTCCTCGGGGTCGAGAATGTCGATTTCGAGGTTTTGCAGAATGGAGATTACGTTGTCGATGTCGTCCTGACTGTCGACGCCTTCCGGGAGAGCTTCGTTGATGTCGCCGTGCGTGAGGTAGCCTTGCTCCTTGGACTGACGGATCAGGTAGCGGATTCGCTCGTTTACCTGATGCTTGCTAAGGCTAGGCTTTTTCTCTTCTTCGCTTTTCTTCTTGCGTGGCATGTTGCTGGGTCTGGTGCTGTCTTATGAAAATAAAGAACCAAGCTGAGGCGGTTTATGCTTCAGTTGGTTTAATGCAAATAGTTCTCCGAGGAGGGCACTAGCGGCGGGGTCGTCATTGGTTGCCTGTTTTCTACCGATTTCAAGTTTTATTTCCTTGCTCTTTCGATCTACGAACTTGACGACCAAACGCTTGAGAGCTTCGTTGGCAAATCGTTCTGGGTTTTCTTGTTGTTTGGCCTCGAAGTAAATCGAGGAGGCGAGCGTTCTTTCTTCGGCGCTCTCTAAGTGTTCGTTAAGCGAATCGGGCCCATTCCACATATCGTGGAGGAATTCGTTCAAAACGAAGTTGAGCAATTTCCCTGCCGGAAGTGTGGCGTCTATCCAGTCGGGGTCAACCAAATGGGCGACTTGGTTCCCGAGGTCTGACTCCAACATGCAAAGAGCGAGTAGGTCATGCTCCACGGAATAGACCCTGTTTGCACGCTTTGGTTCGCTAGGGGACGCAATTTGTTGAGATTGTGGAGTTGCAGACTGTGCCAAAGGTGGAGGTGGGGTGGGGCGTTGCTGCCGAACCTGTTGACCGGAGAACCGTTGGAAATCCGAAATAGTAGCGTCCTCGTCCAATTCGAAAGCTTCTGCCGCTTGTTTTACGAACTCGATCTTGGTCGCCTCGGAATCTGACTGTTCTATAATGGAGAAGACTTCGCGAATGGCCTTGGCCTTACTTTGAGGAGTTAGGCGTTCGCCGGGCGGCATGTGGGCTCTGCAAGCGAACGGGATGGGTTGGAGTTCGCGTTTGAGTAATTGGTCAAGCGCCTCGCGTCCACCTTCGCGAAATATGTCGTCGGGGTCTTCCTTGTCGGTGAGTGGGATAAATGCTGCTTCGACGCCTTGAGCGAGGGCGAGCGGGAGCATGCGAAGGGCGGCTTTTTGTCCTGCGGAGTCTCCGTCGAGCAGCACGACCAGCCGTGATTCGTAACGTTTGAGCAATCGCAGCTGGGATTCAGTAATGCCGGTACCTTGAGGAGCTACTGAGGTGGTGATGCCCACTGACCAGCAACGTATTGCATCGAGTTGGCCTTCGACCATGACGAATGGCGTTTCCGGTTTCACCTCCATGCGAGCGCGATCGAGGTTGAAGAGCAGGTTGCCTTTATGGAAGATCGGAGTTTCGGGGGAGTTGATGTATTTCGCCTCGTGACTGGGATCGTCTTTGGGAGTGACTTCGAGCTGACGGGCGGTGAAAGCGGTGACGCGCCCTTGGTGGTCACGAATCGGTATCATCAAGCGCCCGCGAAAACGATAGCCCATGCGATGCGGGTCGATTCCGCGCTTCGCGTAGAATAGACCGCATGCCTCCATGGCCTCTTTTGAGAACCCTTTTTTGACTGCTCGTTCGCCAAGGGCGACGCTATTGATTGGGGCAAAGCCGATTTTGAATTCCTCGGCGATGTCCAAGGAAAACTTGCGGCCGTCAACCCAGTACTTGCGTATCCATTCTCCAGCCTTGTCGGCCGCCAAAAACTGTTCGCGAAAAAAGTCTGTCGCCAGCTCGTGGATTTCGAAAAGTTCCTGACGAAGGCTTCGTTCCTCCCGAGCTCGACTGTTGCCTTGTTCGTACTCGAGTTCGAAGTTGAAGCGTTTCGCGAGCGCTTCGACTGCTTCAGTGAAGGTTAGGCGTTCCGTTTCCATGACGAACGCAATTGCATCGCCGGAATTGCCGGAACTGAAACACTTGTAGAAGCCCTTATCCGGAGAAACGTAGAAGGAAGGCGTCTTCTCATTGTTGAAAGGACTGAGCCCCTTGTAATCCGCACCCGCTTTTTTCAGCGTGACCTCGCGGGAGACGACATCGTAAATATTGATGCGGTCCTTGAGATCGCGGATACTGCTGGGTTTGATGGCTGGCATGAGGGGCCCGACGAGGCTGCGCGCAGGATCCTTATCAGTTGCCGTTTTGCAAGTACTGTTTCGCTTCTTTGTAGCCAGTGGCTCCGCGTGGGGCGATCGACATGAAATCTCGGTACGCAGCGGTCACGATAGAGCGTGGAGCGTTTGCGTTGCGAAGGGTTTGAGCGAGGGTTAACGCGATGGCTGGGCTGCGGGGGAAGAGGAGTCGCAAAGCCTTGATTTCCTCCAAGACTTGCGTGGTGTTCTGGGTATTGGCGATGGTCAGCAAATACTGGTTTGCTATAACCTCGGAGCGTGGGGCTCGGCTCCTCGCTTGGAGAATCGTGTTCTCCGCGTCGTACCAATTACGTTGGGCGAAATATGCTAACGAGAGGCGGTACCAGAGCTGCGGGTCGTTGTCGTTACTACCGAGCAGTTCCCAGAACAGCCCGATTGCTTCGTCGTAGCTGCCAGCTTCGAAGGCGGAAACCGCTTGATCGTAAGGGCTGAGCTCCAACGCTTCGGTCTCATCAGCCGAGCCGGTGGAGTCTGGAAGCCCATTTTCGACTTGAGACTCGTATTCGTCGTCGTCGAAGAGAGCAATCGGGGGTCTTGCTGCAGTTGACTGACTGTTCTCGGTGGGGTTAGTCGCTGCCGTCTCTTCAACCGACTCTGGAGGTCGTTGGATGCCGATCGAGTCAGAAAGTTGGACTAGTTGTCGGGGTTCTTGCGGCTCTTCATCTGTGAATTGTTGGGCCTCGAGCTCATCGCGTTCTTTTTCCAGCTCGGCGGCTGCGGCGGCGATTTCGCGGCGGGCCCGGTCCCAACTGTCTAGTACCGTCTTCGATTCTTGGATACGTGGATCGCTGAAGTCTGAACCGTAGCGTTGCCCGTACTGGGTCAGCCAAGTGGTTGCTTGCTGAAATTGCTTGAGGGAGGTCTCGAGCTTGATGAGTTCGGCGAGAGCTTCCTTAGAGGCTCCATCGTCGCCATAGGCTGCGGCTTGGCTGAACCATGAGCGGGCTTGGGCGTTATTGCGACTGGCGAGGAAGAGTTGACCAAGTTTGAGGGCGGGTTGGGAGGAGGGTGTAATTTCGTTCCATTTGCTGGCGGCCTTGATTGCGTCGGTAAGTTTGCCGAGCTTTTCGTTCTCGAGGGCAACCGTCTTCCAGGCGAGAAAATCTCCCGCGTGGTTTTTGAGATAGGCTTCGAAGGCGGTTACTGCGGCTTGGCTTTGGCCAAGGGTAGAGCGAATCTCGCCGATCTTTACCCAAAGCTGATCGGCTTCGGGATCCAGCTCGATCGCCTCTTCAAGCAAGGCAGCAGCCTCCTCGAGATTGCCGGCATTTTGCAGCGCTCGAGCGAGAGCGATGCGGAGTTCGTTGGAATCGGGAAAGGAATCGAGTCCTTCGCTCAAAATTTCGATGGCGAGGTCGGACCGGTCCTCAAAGAGCGCCTCGTTCGCATCTGCTTGAACCGACTGGATACGCTCCTCCCGGCTGGCACAGCCGCTGATGACTGTGGCGAGGCCGGCTATAGAAAGAAGGATCAGCGCTCGTACGAGCGACTTGTGAGTGATGCACATTGAGAAGAGAGACGGTCTGGAATAGGGTGGACTACGGGAATAACGATACAATCAACCAAGGTTGTAGTGAGGCGTGCCGATTTTTGACAACTTTTATTTGCTTTTGGTGTCAGCGATCTGCGAGTTCCTAATTGATCCTGCCTGGAATCAATCGCAGTCTCCCTCCGTTCTACCAACATGTTTTGCCTCAAGTGACTAAAGCATTCCCCATCTTTCCCTCGTTTCTCCTGCGCCGAATTCTGCGCTTCGAGATTGTTGCGGCGTTGATCGTTCTGCTCGTCGGATCCATTGAAACGCTCCGAGCCCAAGATCAGCTGGATCTATTCGCTGAGGCACCTGCCCCGCCATCGAATCGCGTTTTCGAGTACAGGCTGAGCGATTTTGACTTGGCCCACTACTCGGATGCGGTCGAAGACATGATCAACCTCTTCGAGCAAGCGAACGACAAAAAGCTGCAGAAAGGTGAAAAAGGGCGAGTCGGACTGAAGGTCTACAGCGATTCCGGACCTGGATTGAGTACCCCGGAACCGTTAGTGGAAGCGGTGGTGCTCGCTTTGGAAAAAAGAGGGTTTGTGCGCAACGAGATTTTCATCATCGGCATGAACGCGATAAAGCTGCGAGATTCGGGCTTTTTGCCTCCGCTGAGCAAGCGAGCTTACGACTTCCACCAAGTTTTTGTACGCTCGCTCGATTCGGGGCAGTACTACCATGAGAAATGGTTCTATGATAGCCCCCTACCTGCCAAGTCAGCCAAGTACTGGATCGATGTAGCGAGCGAAAATCCTTTTCCGGCGAAGGATGAAGATGAGTTGGCTAGAAAAAGCTATCTGCCGGTGCCGCTTCTCCACGAGGTCGACTTTTGGATCAACCTCCCGTGCTACTCGGACCATCCAGTTCTCGGCGTGAACGGTGCTTTGATGAATGCGACCCTGTGGAACGCCAGCAACACGACGCGATTCCTCAACAGTCCCGCCAACGCCCCAGTCGCGGTAGCTGAAATGGGAGCTATTCCCGAGCTTCGCGAAACATGGCAGCTCAACATTGTTAGCCTCGAGCGCTACCAGTACATTGGTGGTCCGATTTTCAATTCTCTTTATACGGTTTCCGAGCCGTACGTATTGCTCAGCGACAACCCAGTAATGCTCGATTCGCTTATGGCGGAGCGGATCAACCGGCATCGCTCGAAAAATGGGTTTGCTCCCTTGCCCGAACAGATGAAGATCCTTGAGTTTTCCGAGCAGCTCGGATTGGGCGATAGAGACATAGCGTTAATGGACCTGATTCGGGCTAACTAGCCACTTATCAGATTTTTGAATACGCCGTGCCCACAAAACAGGTAATCGTAGAAACGTCCCTGTCCACCTATCCGATCCATGTCGGTCGCTCCCTGGGCGGTCAACTCATAGAAGAGATAGAAGGACTGATATCCAATGGAGCTCTAGTAGCTGCCGTCACAGACAGCAATGTTCGCGAGGCGCAAGCAGCTTGGTTCGAGGCCTTAGGCGAGAAGGTGGCTGTGTTCACTGTTCCAGCAGGTGAGACGAGTAAGAGCGTCGCTCACTTCGGTGAGGTGCTAGACTTTCTTGCGGCGCAGAAGCTAGACCGCGGCGGCGTGGTGCTCGCAGTGGGCGGCGGTGTGGTCGGTGACCTCGCTGGCTATGCGGCGGCCTCGTATCTGCGGGGTGTGCGTTTCATCCAAGTGCCAACGACTTTGTTGGCAATGGTCGACAGCTCGGTCGGTGGCAAAACGGGCATAAACATTTCTGCTGGCAAGAACTTGGTCGGGGCCTTCCATCAACCGATCGCGGTGTATTCAGATATAGATATGCTTAAGACGATGCCCCCGCGGGAGTTTGCTTCAGGCATGGCTGAAGTGATCAAACACGGGATGCTGCAGGATTTGGAATTGTTCGAGCTTCTGGAAGCGTCCCCGATAGGCGGGCCCGACGACGAGAGGCTTGGGTCAGTGGTCGAGTGGAATTGCAAGATCAAGGCTGCGGTCGTGAATGCGGACGAAAAGGAAACCGCCGCCAGTGGCGGACGAGCTTTGTTGAATCTTGGCCATACTTTCGGACATGCCGTGGAAAACGTGGCTGGCTACGGCCAGTACCTGCACGGGGAAGCGATTGGCATAGGTCTGGTAGCTGCTGCGATTTTAAGCGAGCGCCTAGGTTTTATTTCGTCTACCGACGTTGAACGTATCCGAAAAGTGGTTTCGGGGCATCGATTGCCCACAAAGCTCAATTCGCCGCTCCCGGCTGACAAGCTGCTCTCGGCGATGCGCTTGGACAAGAAGGTGAAGGCTGGAGTTATTCGCTTCGTAATCATGAAGCGTATCGGCCAAGCTGAGACAATCGAGTCGGCAGATATGGCGATGATCGAAGCGATTTGGCGTGAATGTGGCGCCTCGTGATCTAACTCTTCTGAAATCCATAAAACCATGCAAAGCGTCGAAGAAGCGATTGTTAGTGAATACTTCGAGCAGAACGGTTTTCTGGTGCGTCCTCTCCGAAAGTCGCGAGCTCAGACGAAAAAAGGAATCGACGAAGGGCTCGACCTCTACGTGCGCAACATGGTTTTTGTGGAAGGTAGCCGCGATCCGAACTTCCTGCTTTTCTCGAGCGAGCTTCGTTATCTCGAAAGCGCGATCATTTGCGTGAGGGGATGGTTTAGCGACAAGGCGGCGTTGGCTAGCATGACGGGCGGGGCGGAAATCCTGAAGCATCTGGAAACCTACGTTTTCAAAAAGGCCGACAAATGGTTCGCCTACGATCCAGCGGTGAGCTTCGGCACCAAAACGCCACCGAAGAATATATTAGTAGCTCCCGTCTTTCCGACCCAAGAGCCCCACCGTTCGCAGTGCGTCGAGCTACTAAAGGAAAAAGGTGTGGATGGGATCATCTCTTTTAAGTCGATGGCCCTCGACTTAATTGATCGCGTGGATACGAAGCAAATCTACGAGAAGTCGGACCTACTTCAAACCCTGCGAGTTCTGAAAAATTTCGACCTGATTAAAGACTCGCAGATGAATCTGCTAGGGTAGGGAAACGAAAAAACCGGTACCTCGAGAGGAACCGGTTTAAGAAAGTCTCATAGTCGCTTGCCGACTATTTTTTCTCGGCGTTCAGCTTGCGTTGGTGGGCTAGAGTCACCTTGAACATCTGCAAGCAAAAGTAGAAAGTGCCTGCCGCGGGAAGCGCGGTGAAGCCGGCGATGAGGTTGATGATTAATGCGTCTTCGCTAGGGACGTGTGGCTTAAACCAGAGAGCGAAGAGAGCCCATACGATGGCGACGAGGACTACGTCGAAGGCGATTGTTTTTGGCGTTATTTTAAGCACTTTGGACATAACGGAGGAAATTGGTAGTCGGAGAACTCTCTGTGTCCACCCATTTTGTGTATTTGGCGGCGGAAAGTGCTCGTTTCAGCGAATATTGACCGCGCACAGCCGGTTTTGCGGATTGAACTTAGCGATTTTGCGGAAAGACACAGGAAAAAGAGTATCCTTCACGGATTGTGGAATTTGTCCGGATTTGGTATTCTTTTGGCACGCTCAATCAAATGAGCGGACAGGAAACGAAAGCAGGACGAAAGTAATTTTTCCTCTGATTTTAGTTCCAAAACTGAGTCGTTGCTTGGCCGGGGCGGATGTGGGACCGCCCCGGTCTTCTCGTATCTGATCCTCGCGACCCGCTTCTCGGTCACTGGAGTTCGATCAGTGAAACGCCTTTGATCAGAGCCGCTCCAATATCCTCTTGCGAGGGCTCGGTCCTCGTTGACTCAGCGACCTGAGTAAGCTTGGATACAGATGCTAGATATGCGGCGCGGCGCCTGGCTCTGCTGGTGAAGCAACGAGGGGAGGATGGCGTCAATCGAGCGGTACAGCCGCCCGTTTTTTTTGGTCTTAGTCGCCAGTAGGCCTGCGGGTTTCAGGAGAAAGAGCCTCGTCCTTCCTGCTTGCTGTTATTCGAGCTCGCGGAGGCGAAAGTTACGAATCTCGATATTTGACTCCTCAGCTTGTATCGTGATGAACCCGGATGTGGCGGAAGCGTTTTTGCCTTCGTTAACCAGTTTGTCGTTGAGGTAAACCTTGATTGTGTCGCCTTTGGTCACGATGTGCATGGCATTCCACTCGTCAGGCTCTTTCTCGAGATCCTTCTTGGGTTTTCCGAATTCGCGGGGTTCGGGTTTTGGGGTGAGTCTGATACGGCGATTTCGCTCAGCTGCTTTATCGGGCATTTGTTCTTCCTCGACGTCGATCGTATTGTTCAGAACCCAGAAGTCGCCTGAGTGATCGGGCTCCAGTTGGATTTCAATACTTTCTGGCCAAATGCTGTGGGCGGTATCTGACGTACTGTGAATTTGAATACCGCTTTTCCCGGGCTCGTCCGGCCAGCGATATTCGAATTTGATCTCGTAGTCTTCGTACTCGTCCAAGGTTTGGATGTACCCCTCAGGCTGGTCTTCACCTTTGATTACGAGCGTGCCGTCAGCTGTTATTTCGAAGACATCCTCAGGCTCCGTTTCTTCGAGGAAGTCGAAGTAGAATTCGTTTAAGTCCGTGTCCTTGAAGAGATAGGTCCAGTCGTCTTGAGCAGCGGCGGAATTGGCGAGGAAAAGGGTGAGAATCAAGTAGGATAGGGTTCGTGTAATCATGATAATTGTCGGGTGGAGATTATCTTAGCTGTTCGTTGCAAGCTGGCAAGGGCTTGTGGCACTTATCAATAGGGACCGGCAAATTAGCGAATCGTTGCGCAATGGATGTAGCTCGGATTTCGTCTCACTGGCGTAGTTCATTTAACCTCAACGGTCCTCGCTCTATGAAACGTAAAAAAGCCTCTGATTTTGACCAAGGTCTTCTTAACCTCTTCGATCAATACGTTCACGGTTTGGTCGATCGACGGTTTTTCGTCAAGGAGGCGAGCAAGTACGCCATCGGAGGTCTTACCGTGGCGGGAATTTTGGATAGCTTGAGCCCGAACTATACTTTCGCTCAGTAGGTCGATCCTGAATATACGTCATTGGATACTGGATACGAAGCTTACGATTCGCCCGAAGGCAACGGAGAGATGCGTGGATATTTGGTGAAGCCGAAGCTAGCTGACGGTAAGCTGCCGGGAGTATTGGTGGTGCACGAAAATCGCGGTTTGAACCCTTATGTCGAGGACGTAGTGCGAAGACTCGGCAAAGCGGGCTACGTGGCTTTCGGGCCGGATGCTCTTTGGCCGTTGGGCGGCTATCCAGGCACTGACGACGAAGGTCGAGTAATGCAGCGCGAGCTGGATCGGGGTTTGATTGTGAAGGATTTTATCGCTGGAGCGAAGTACTTCGCTGCTCACGAGGCCTGTAATGGTAACATCGGCGTGGTCGGTTTCTGCTTCGGTGGTTGGATGTCGAATCGTTTGGCGGTTCATCTCCCCGATTTGATCAAAGCGGCGGTCCCTTACTACGGAGGCCAACCGACCGCTGAAGAAACTGCCAATATCAAGGCGGCTGTGCAACTCCACTACGGCGGCTTGGACGAACGCGTGAACGCTGGATGGCCTGATTACGAGGAGGCTCTCAAGGCTAACGATGTGGAGTACGAAGCCTACTTTTACGAGGGGGCCAATCATGGCTTCCACAACGACACTACGCCCCGCTTCGACGAGGACGCAGCGGAACTTGCCTGGCAGCGGACCTTGGACTTTTTCGCCAAGCATTTAGAGCGTTCCTAAATAAACCCGTTGTTACTCTTCGACCGTAACGCGGTAGAACGATTGTTCGTCCTGATCGTTGAGCAGGCTCCCTCTGACGAGAGCGTCTACGGTTTGCTCCGAAGCGGCTTGGGGTGAATTTCCGTCTGCTTCCCAATCGCTCCAGGTGCTGAGATCGGCGCTTTTTTGGATTACGAAGCTCCGGCCGGGAATGAGGGAAAAGCGCACCGTAAGGGCATCTTGGTCTCGAGTGAATTGAGGAGTCCATTTGCTCATTGGGTCTAGCGGAAGGGTATCGGTGAGGAATTCTAGTCGGTTGCTGTTTCCATCGCCGTCTGGGTCGGCATTCGAGGCAGCCTTGGGCGCGGTGGTGCTAGAAAAGTGCAAAGCTTGCCATTCTTGGAATAGGGTTTCCGCTCCATGACTCGCTATCCATCGAGTAAGTAAGCTCAGCCCGGCTGGGTCGGTCAGATTGTTTCCGAAGGGCGGCATGCGCCTAAAACCATCTCGGGCGGCCATACGATCGAGCAGGACGGAGTTTTCGGGCGAACCTGGGACGAATAGGCGTTTCTCGGAATCACCGCCGTTGTTGGCTGGAATTCCGTTGATGAGTCCGGTCGCATCCAAGGAGATGTGCGGGCGGGCGTCCCAAGAGGAGGGTGTCCCTCCATTGGGTTGGTGGCAGGATACGCAATTGACTGCTAGATACGAGCGGGCGCGTTCTTCAAGAGTGGCCGACTCCTCTTCCGGCTCGTAGTAGCGCGGAAGTTCTTGGGTGCTCGCAATGTTTGTATCCAAAACTCCGAGTCGAGAAAAGTAGGCCAGAGTGTTCTCAGCCTGGCCCTCGTGGGTCCCGAGCGTATTGAGTTGGCGAGTGTTGAAGCTAAGGGCATATCCAGCGGCCGGGGTGTGGCAGCCAAGACATTGTTGGCGGGAAGGAATTTGCCAAGTTTGGGAGATGACCTGTCCGTCGACTGTCACCGGAATTTCGATACTTGACCCTTCGGGTGGAACGAGAGAAGCCTCGGTTTCCATTTCGTTCCATTGGTAGCTGAGACCGTAGGCCCCGGCGTTGGTCTTGACGAGAAATCGCGTCTCTATGCGTTTGCGAGTGTCGGGGTTTCCGCGTTCCGTTTCAAGTTCGAAGTGCTTGATCCAAATTGATCCTTCCGGGAAACTCCAATTTCCGTCTTGAGCGTACCGTATTTGTTCGGCTCCGGGGATCGAAACCCAACGGGTTTTCACCGCATGGTCAGACCAGAAGGGCAGGTTTGGCTCGTAGGAGTAGATTCCGGCTTCTGGCTGGAGTGCCGCCAAGTCGGTAAACGCCCCTGTTTCGCTGAGCGTTTCCGGAAAGGTGGGATCGCTGTCGGCGTCGGTCCGTGTCAATATTCCTAGGCCGCCCATGATATTTCCGGCGAGCAGCTCGCCGCTTTGCGGATCGCGTCCGTAGGCGGATACGCTGGAGAAGGATCCAATCCGAGTTGTCTGGTAATTGGAGGACTGCTCATCCCATTGGATCGCCCACGCATGGTTAAAGAAGAACTCGGAAAAAATGTAAGCTCCATAAAGCTCAGGAAAGGTGGCACCTCGGTAGACGACTCCACCTGAAACGGTTGACCCGAGTTCTCGACCGTATTCAAAAACTGGATCAATCAACGCTCCGAATTCTGGAGGAACGTCTCGGTTCTGGCTGTAATTGTGAGCTCCCTCGCGATTGGGCCAACCATAGTTGCCACCTTTCTCGATGAGGTTGATTTCCTCGTATGAGCTTTGACCGACGTCTGAGAGCCAAATATCGCCGGTAAGCGGGTCAATGTCGAAGTGCCATGGATTGCGAAGCCCGATGGCGTAGAACTCAAGGCGGAGATCCGAATCGCGGTTGGCTCCAGCGTCTTGCCAATGGCTTACGAGCGGGTTGTCGAGAGGGATGCTAAAGGGAGCTACATCATCGTTGTTACGCGGGATGGCGGGGTGATTGGTTGGCTCGACGTTCGCAGGCTTCTTGTCGACATCCAAGCGTAGGAGTCCGGCGAAGAGGTCCTTGTCGATACGTTGGCCATTGCGGAAATTGTCTCCGCCGCCTCCCTCGTCGCCGAGGGCAACGTAAAGGTAGCCGTCGAGTCCGAAATGGATGGCACCGCCGTTATGGTTACCAGCTTCATCGCGCTGGTCGAAGAGTACGAACTCGGACTCGTTGTCAGCCAGCAGAGGGTCGTTTTGCGAGCGGGTGAAACGCGATACGCGGTCTGTGGCTTGTCCGCTGGCATTGGTGGTGTAGAATACGTAGAAATAGCCGTTCGTTTCGTATTGCGGGTGGAAGGCTAATCCGAGGAGGCCATTCTCTGAATTTGAGGTCACGCGGGAGCTTATGTCGAGAAACGGCGAGGGGGCTGTTTCCCCATTTTCCAAGTTTGTGACGATGGTAATGCGGCCCTGGCGCTCCGCGAGAAATACGTTGCCGGATCCGTCGTCGGGGCTGGCTATGGCTAGAATGGAGGTTACGCTTAGGAGCTCATCGAGCTCATAGTCACCCGTAGTAAAGGAAGATGGGAAATTCAGGGTGTCGTTGGTGACACGTTGTCCAGGAGCGATGCTGGCGAGAAAGGCGACTGCCAGAGCGATTAAGGCTAGATGTTTTGAGTTGGATAAGTCCATGTTTCTCCAATTGATAGACGGCTTTGAGCGGGGCTCTTACGGTAGAAAGTGAATTTGTTTGCGAGACGCTTCACCATGAGCTGGATAAAGGGTGACTTGCCTGCGATTGGGGCAGAGACTTTATTGTGCCTAAGAACGACATTTCTGCAAAGGGAACGGCGACGGTCCGTTCTCGAATTCTACGTATCGCCGAAGGGAAGGCTTCCCCGGAGGACGATCGATTGACTGTGGAAGAGCCATTGGAAGTGGCTGTGCGAAATAGTAAGACGACACTGCCTTTAGGGGTTGCGTTCCGAACTCCGGGTGATGACGAGGCTTTGGTCCTAGGGATGCTGTACAATGAAGGGATCATTACCTCAGCGACTGAGGTGGTCGATATTCGATTCACTCAGGCGAAGGGTGCAACTATGCCAGCTTGGCGGGCGATGGTGCGTGTGACCGAAAGCGCGACCTTGGAGGAAGGGCGGCATTCTCGGGCTTTCCCGATCAGTTCGGCCTGCGGTGCCTGCGGCAAAAGCGCTCTCGAATCCCTGCGGATCGCTCGCGAAGATCGGTTCCACGATAGAGAGGGAGTTCGTTTATCCGAAGAGGCAGTTAAGGCGCTGCCCCTGAAATTGCTCCAGCTCCAGTCCGATTTTCAGCGGACGGGCGGATTGCACGCGGCCGCCCGTATCGGAGCGGATGGTGGGTTGATCGCGCTGGCAGAAGACATAGGGCGTCACAATGCTATGGATAAGCTAACGGGAGCCTGGCTGCGCGGTGATTCTCTGCCCTGGGAGGAGCAAGCGATTCTCTTCAGCGGGCGTCTCGGCTACGACTTGATGCAAAAAGCACTTGCTTGCGGTTGTCCCTTTCTGGTGAGCATTGGCGCTCCGTCCAGCTTTGCGGTGGAGCTCGCAAATCTGTTTAACGTAACTTTGGTCGGATTTTTGCGAGGTGAGCGTTTCAATGTCTACAGCGCTCCGTACCGTATTCACTTTTCCGATTAGAAATTGATTATCTATGTCGAGTACCCCTAACGAAAACACTCCAGAAAGGTTCGAAAAGCTCAGTGTATCGAGTCCAGCAGACAAAGCCGGTGGAGCCAGCGCGGTCTATCACGCGATGCGGCACGCGATTGGGAAAGCGGGCGTAGGGCGGGCGAAGGAAGCGTTGACGAAGCTAAACCAGAAAGGCGGTTTCGATTGTCCCAGCTGCGCGTGGCCGGATCCGGACGGGCATCGCAGTACCTTCGAGTTCTGCGAGAATGGAGCCAAAGCGGTTGCCAGCGAGACCACCGCGAAACGTATCAAGTCGGCCTTTTTCGCCAAGCATTCGGTTGCGGAACTTGCCGATAAAAGTGACTTTTGGCACGACCAACAAGGCCGTTTGACCGAACCCATGCTGCTGCGCGAAGGGGCTAAGCATTACGAGCCGATTTCGTGGGACGATGCGTTCCAGTTCATCGCGAACGAGCTGAACGATCTTGCGGATCCGGACGAGGCCATCTTCTACACATCTGGGCGAGCCAGCAATGAGGCAGCTTTTCTTTACCAGCTCTTTGTGCGCGCTTTCGGTACGAACAATCTTCCTGATTGTTCGAACATGTGCCACGAGTCGAGCGGACTTGCTCTGAAGCAATCGATCGGAGTGGGAAAGGGAACCGTGACCTTAGAAGACTTACGGGAAGCGGAGCTAATATTGGTGATTGGCCAAAACCCAGGTACCAACCATCCGCGCATGCTTACGACGCTGCAGCAAGCGAAGGAAAAAGGTGCTCGGATTGTATCCATTAATCCACTTCGAGAAGCGGGTTTAGTCGCGTTTGGCCACCCTCAGCGGGTTTCGCAGGTGCTCGGAGGGAAAACACCTCTCGCTGACACGTTTGTGCGAATCCGTACCAATGGCGACCAAGCCTTGTTTCAAGCGATTGGCAAACGTTTGCTCGAAATGGAGAAGTCGGGAAGGGAGACTCTTGATTGCGATTTCATCAATGAACACACAGCGGGTCTTTCTGAATATCGCGATTCGCTAAACTCTACCTCCTGGGAGACTCTGCTTGATGCCTGCGGCCTGGAGATGTCGGTTGTTAACGAGCTTGCGGAAGCGATTGCTAGCAAGAAGCGGATTATTTCTTGTTGGGCGATGGGCTTGACGCAGCACCGAAATGCAGTGGCCACGATACGTGACTTAACAAATCTGCACCTGCTGCGAGGGGCAATCGGCATCAAAGGTGCGGGCTTGTGTCCGGTGCGTGGGCACAGTAACGTGCAAGGCGATCGGACAATGGGCATCTTCGAGCATATGCCGGAGTGGTTTTACAATGCTCTGGAGAAGGAATTCGGAATCGATTGCCCGCGCGAGGCAGGGCTGAATGCGGTACAGGCGATACGTCATATGAAAGCTCATTCTGGACGTGTTTTCATGGCGCTCGGCGGTAACTTTCTTTCAGCGACACCAGATACTGAATACACAGCATCTGCCCTGCGAAACTGCCGTTTGACGGTGCACGTTTCTACTAAGTTGAATCGTTCCCATCTCGTCACGGGAAAACAGGCTTTGATTCTTCCGTGTCTAGGACGTTCGGAAAAGGACATCCAGGCGAGTGGTTCGCAGTGGGTGAGCGTAGAGAATTCGATGGGAATTGTTCATTCGTCGTCCGGCCAGATCGAACCTGCTTCTCCGCTCCTCAAGAGCGAGGTTGCCATCATTTGCGGAATTGCAAGTCGCGTACTTAAGGTGAAAGGGAGTGAAATAGATTGGGGTCAATTCGAGTCTGACTATTCCCGTATACGATCTGCGATTGAGCGAGTTGTTCCTGGCTTTGAAAACTACAACACTCGAGCGAAGCAACCGGGAGGGTATTATTTGCCTAATCTAGCCAAGGATCGTCGTTTCGAAACGGATACGAAAAAAGCGAACTTTGCTGCCAGCGATTTGGATATAGAGCGAGCGGAGGCAGGTCGTTTGCTTTTGATGACGATCCGCAGTCATGATCAATTCAATACAACCGTTTATGGGATGGACGATAGGTACAGGGGAATCAAGGGTGAGCGGCGTATTGTATTCTTGAATCCTGATGATATGCAGCAGCTCGGCTTGGCGAGCGACGATGTAGTCGATGTGCACTCCTTCTTTAGGGGAGAGGTGCGCGTCACTAGACTGTATCGACTGGTCCCCTACGACATTCCGGAGGGGTGCGTCGCCATGTATTTCCCGGAGGCAAATTCTCTAGTGCCGATCGACCACTTCGCAAGAGGGAGCGAAACACCTGCGTCCAAGTCAATCCAAGTGGAATTGCGCAAGCGCTAGAAAGCCGCCGAACTGACGATAAAAGCCTAATACGCGATTGCTGATAGCGGTGCTAGAGTTTTAGTTTTGATCGAGCCTCCTGTATTATGTCTTGGACAAAAGAAAGTCTATCCACCGTACCGCAACGAAATGGATTTCGCATGCGCGGCGAAGCCATGACGCGACTCGAAGTTTTTTCCGATGCTGCTTTTGCATTCGCGCTGACTACGCTCGTGGTTTCCGTCGGAAGCATACCCGGAGACTTAGGTGAGCTGATCGAGGCTTTGAAGCGAGTACCTGCGTTCGCGCTGAGCTTTGCCCAAATTGCATTGTTTTGGCTAGCGCACCGTGGATGGAGTCGCCGATACGGTTTAGAGGATGGCTGGACCACCGGGCTCACCCTGGGAATGATCTTCACTATTCTCGTCTACGTTTTCCCCCTTAGACTCATGTTTTCGACTTTTCTGTCTTGGGCGAGCGGGGGATGGATGCCAGCGGATTTCGCTGCGACCAGCGCTTGGGATGTGCAGTCTCTCCTAGCTATATACGGCATAGGGTTTTGTGTCCTGACCGGAATCCTTGCCCTGCTGTTCTATCGTGCCTTGCGGTCCTCCGAAGAGCTGATGCTCGACGGAGAGGAAATTCTCCAGACAAAGAGTGGGATCGCTGCATGGCTTTCACAAAGTATAATTGGACTAGTATCAACTTTATGGGCACTTTTTCTGCCGACTCAGCTTGGAGTCATGGCTGGTTTCGCCTATTTCCTAATTCCGATCACCATGATGGTAAGTGGTAGGTATTTCGGAAGCAGAATAAAGGCTGTTAGGTCGAACAAGGAAGCAGCTGATGAATCGTAAGTTTTCAGCTTTCTTAGCTTACCTAATATTGACGATTTGTGTCGCGACAGCAGGAGCCTCGATTAATCCGGAGCTCCTCAAGAACGTTTGGCCTGCAAGGTGGATTGGCGCAGCTGATCGCTCCAATTTGGACTACGGCGTATATCACTACCGTAAGTCCTTCGAATTGAGCGATGTTCCCGAAACATTCCTAGTGCATGTGTCTGCAGATTGCAGGTACAAGCTGTACGTCAACGGTGAGCAAGTGTCGCAGGGGCCAGCTGCTGGAGACCTTTTCCATTGGAATTTCGAATCGGTCGATTTGGCGCCGTATTTGGAAAATGGAACTAACCAGATCGCATCTCTTGTCTGGAACGAAGGAGAAGGGAGGCCGCAATACCAAATATCGTTTCGGACCGGGTTCATACTGCAAGGAGACAGCGAGGCGGAAAGCGTCTTGAATACCAATGTCTCTTGGAAGGCGATACGCTCCACAGCTTTTGGAGCAGTGAAGGGAATAGGTCATGATGCTTATTATGTTTCGGGTCCCGGTGAGCAGCGGGATTTCCGAACCTATGTGAGTGGCTGGGAATTCGGAGATTTCGATGATTCGGACTGGCCGTTCGCTGTGGAATTACCCGTAGGTTGGCCTGTCGGAGGAAAGCCCAAAGGAGCTCGTGCGGGATCGGAGTGGAATCTGGTACCGAGAGTCATTCCGCCGCTTGAAATGAAGACGCAACGTTTTGATTCGTTTCGTAAAGCCGAGGGTATCAGCGCAGACAAAGCATGGCTTGACGGAGAGAAAGCTCTTCGTGTTGAGCCAGAATCGAAAGTGCGTATTCTGTTGGATAATGGAGTGTTAACCAATGCGTATCCAATCCTTGAATTCAGTGAAGGTAGAAATGCGAGAATCGAACTTGTTTATGCCGAATCTCTTTTCGAAGAGATCCCAGAAGACGATCCGCCTTTGAAGGGTAATCGGAATGTGATCGAAGGAAAAACAATTGCTGGCAGAAAGGATCGCATTATCTCAAGTGGGGAGACCGGTCAATTGTTTGAGCCGCTCAGCTGGAGAACTTTCCGGTATGTGCAGCTCGAAATAGAAACGGCTGACGAAGCACTCATTCTCGACGACATTCGAAGCGTTTTCGTAGGATACCCCTTTGAGTTGAAGTCGACTTTCGAAGCGGGTGGGCAACAGCTCGCTCAAATATTGGAAATCGGTTGGCGTACCGCTCGACTCTGCGCGGTTGAGATCTACATGGACTGCCCCTATTACGAGCAACTTCAATATATCGGGGATACTCGTATCCAGGCACTGGTGTCGTTGTATAATTCTGGAGATGATCGACTGGTGAAGAACGCTCTGAACCTGATGGACCAATCGAGGATAGCAGAAGGGATAACCATGAGTCGGCACCCGAGCCGCACGCCTCAAATCATTTCGACCTTTTCGCTCTGGTATATCGGAATGCTTCACGACTACTGGATGTACGGTTCGGACGAGGACTTTGTTCGAGAGAAGTTGGATGGGGTGCGCTCCGTCCTCAAATTCTTCTCCGACCATCAGGGTGCCGATGGACGCTTGACGGATGTTCCGTACTGGACCTTCACCGATTGGGTGGAAGGAACGGACTCATGGGATTCTGGCGAAGCGCCGATCGGAAGCGAGGGTGAGTCGGCGATCCTTGATCTTACTCTCCTTTGGGCTTTTCAACTCGCTTCGGAAATGGAGGAAAAGCTCGGCTCAGCAGCCAGAGCTGGCCAATACGCGGGAGAGGCAACGCGGCTAGGACAGGCAATTCGGGAGAATTACTACGACGCGTCCCGTAACCTCGTTTTCGATACGAAGGATCGCTCGAAACTGTCGCAGCATGCGAATTCCCTCGCGATACTGACTGGCATATTGAGCTCGGAGGAATCGCGGGCTTTGGCTCCAGTCTTGTTAGAGGGAGCGGATATGTCCGAAGCTTCGATCTACTTCAAGTACTACCTCCACCTCGCGTTGAAGCGTGCGGGTTACGGAGACGACTACTTGAGTTGGTTGGACAAATGGCGCGAAAATATAGACATGGGGCTTACTACTTGGGCGGAAAAGTCAGAAGTCGCGACTAGCCGTTCCGATTGCCATGCTTGGGGATCTAGCCCGAATATTGAGCTCTTTCGGATCCTGCTTGGGATAGACAGCGTGGCGCCCGGGTGGAAGAAAGTTCGCGTAGAACCGCATTTAGGAGAATTGAAGGAAGCCAGTGGTTCTATCCCGCACCCACTAGGAACCTTGTCGGTATCCTATCGTGAGGTGAATGGCTTATGGGTCGTGAGGATTGAGCTACCTAATTCAGTGACTGGAGATTTCGTTTGGAAAGGGCAGAGCTTTCCGTTGAATGAAGGTGTCAACGAATTACGCCTTTGAGTGCCTTCGAGAGGATCGTCGCGTAGGATTCGGCATCTAGTTCAAGGTCGAGGTCTTGACTGAATTCGATTTCGATTCCGATGTATCTGTTTTCCGGGTACCGCTTACGCAAAGCGGTGGTGTGGCCGTCTTCCTTGCCATTGTATGGCTCGTTAAAGCGAATGCATAGCTCTGGATATACAATCTTCAGGAGCTTGGAAAGTTTCTTGCAAAAAGCCGCTTCCGCGGGGCGTTGGTCGTCAAAGAGAATTCCTAGGTCGACCTCCCTTTTCACTCCTTGGAAGACTTTCGTGAACGAGTGGATGGACAGGTGGACCAGTGTACAGTCCTCGTGAAGGGCTCCTTCTATACTGCGACGTGACTCTTCGCGGAAAGGAATGAATATTTCCGTGAGCAACCGCGCCTTTTCAGATTCGCATAGGTCGCTAACGATCGGACTAAATTGGCTTGGGTTTCCGATTGAGCGGTTGAGGTCTACAGCTAGACGCGTGTACGCTCCGAGCACTAGCGGGCAATTAAGCCTTTGAGCGATTTCCTCAGCGATTGATTTGGTTCCTGGGTCGTAAACCTGATGCGTCTCACAATTCGATGCGTATTCCTGAAGGGCGAGCTTGAGGTTGTTCGGAATCTGCGCGGATGCGTGTTCCGCAGTGACGATGAATTTGTAGGATGAGCTCATCCATTTTTCCTTAGTTAGTGAAAGCCTGGGAGTTGGCGAGGCATTCGCTGAGTTGCTCCATGGTGTCGCGAAGGTCGGATTGACTAGGCTTTTTGCCCACGCGGGCTAATATTCGCTCGGCGAGGTTTCCCTCTTGGAGAATGTAGCCAAGGGCTTCGGTACGCTTGGACACACGTGGATGGGACTTTAGGATATTGACTATTTTAGCCCAAAGTTCGCCGACGGAAGTTTCATTGGCTTTGAGGTCGAACAATTCGGCGAGGTCTCTTAACTCTAGGTCAGCTTCGTATCCGTCCCTTGCAATCGCCATGAGCTGTTCCTTTCTTTGCTGGGGAGTGTATCGAGAAGCGAACTCCTTGAGCGTGGCGATGTCCAATGCGCAGAGGCTTTCGAGCAGGGCAATGATCAAGGAGCAGATTCCAATGTCCTGACTCGGGTTTTCCTGCGTATCCAAAAGACGGATTTCAATGGCATTTCGATCAAATCGAGCGATCGCTCCGCGAGAATTGAGCCATTCGTGCTGCAGGATTCCATCTGAATCGTGGGGAGCTATTGCCTTATAGGTTTTCTGGAGAATTTCACTTTGGTAGTCTGCAAAAGTGAAAATCGGTTCTGGTATAATGCTCCCCGCGATCTCTGGGATCTTTGCTTGATTGTTTTTGTAAACGTCGATTCGCGTATCCAAAAATCCACGATATTCGCCTTCGATTATGGGACTGCTTGCAGATAAGGCGGGTAGGTAAGGAAGTACTAAGATGATTGCAGCATGGAGGCGTGCGAACTCTTCCTCGTTTGCGAAGGGGAGGTTGATGTGGCAGCTCTGCAGGTTAAACCAACCGTGACTGCTACAGCCGAAAATGCGGTCGTATGCGTCGTAGATGGTGCGGTCTCCTTGGCTCCAGGTTTTGCCTTCTACGCTCGGGTCCATGAAGGGGTGAATTCCTCCCGGAGCGAGCATGGCGTTATGGGCGGCGAGGCGATCGTTCATCTCGGTGATCGCCGCGTGAAAGTCTGCTTCCAGTTGTTCCAGATCTGCGGTCGGCTTAGCGGTCTTGAACTCCAATACGTGAGTCGCGAGCTCGTTGGAAACGTCGATTGCTCCGAGCGATATTTCTTGGGTCGTGTTTCCTTCTTCATCTAGAAGGATCGATTCAGCGATAGGTCGAGGTCGCAGCGTTTCGCGATCAACTATCATGTATTCAAGTTCGATACCGAAGGCTTCGAAAAGTGAGAGAGCTTTTTTTGACATTGAGAAAGTGTCTTTAGGTAGAGGTTATTAACGTACGTGTTTGGACTCGAGGCGCTTTAGGAAAGTGTTCATGACGGCGAGGTAAAGCTCGTCGCCGATCAGTTCGTCCTCTACTCCGTCGTCTATGCTTGGATTGTCGTTAACTTCGATTACGAGAGCCGTGTCGCCATTCTGCTTGAGGTCGACTCCGTAGAATCCGTTTCCGATCAAGCTGGACGCTTTGAGAGCGGTATCCAAAACAACAGCCGGTACTTGAGAAATGGGTACACCTGTGCTGTCGCCCGTCGAGTCGGCTCCCTTGACCGCATGGTTGTATATTTGCCAGTGCCCCTTGCTCATATAGTAGCGGCAGGCGTAAAGAGGCATTCCATCTATGATTCCTATTCGCCAATCGAATTCCGTAGGCACGAATTCTTGGGCTATAAGAATGCTAGAAGTACTCAGCAGGTCCTTGCAAAGCGTGAGGAACTCGGCGGAAGACTTGACCTTGTGGACGCCGATCGAAAAGGAGCCATCTGGGATTTTGACAACAAGCGGAAAATCGAATTTGGCGGCGAGGTCCGTGACGTTTCGACGAGTAATGAGTGTCGAAGTTGGAGTAGGTACATTTTGGGCACGTAGGAGTTCAGCCAGATAGACTTTGTTGCAGCAGCGGCGTATCGATTCGGGATCGTCGATGACGACCATGCCGGAACGCTCTGCTTTGAGGGCGAATCGCATGGTGTGGTTGTCCAAGCGAGTCGTCTCGCGAATGAAAAGAGCGTCGAACTCCATCAGTCTCGGCAGGTCGCGTGGTGACAGAATCTCCGCTCGCATGTCGAGCTGGTTTGCGGCTTTGCAGAAGTTCTCCAAGGCAGCTTTGTCGGAGGGAGCGTTCGCTTCTTGTTCGTTGGCGAGGATGGCGATTTCGTAGCGATAACTTTTGTTGGTGTGATCGCGTCTCCAGCGTTTGTGGAATAGGGAGTTGAGTTCGGATTCGATGAAGTCGTGGTGGTCTTCAGGAACTTGGTGAAGGCCCAGTTTATCCACGTCCTTGAGGCGCCAACCACCTTCCTTTTTCGTAAAGTGGTACTGCGCGAGGGGGCAGGGAAAGAGTGCGTATAGACGTTTGGCCAGCTTGTCGTAAGTCTTTGCGAGGTTCTTTCCGAAGTAGACGCTGAGCGTAAATTGTTGTGCAGCGAGACGCTTAAACGAGTTTTGAATGAGCTCATCGTGCTCGCGGATCGCATCTCTCATGAGGAGCTTGCTTTCGATTTGATGGAGTGTCTTGGCTTCAGGGATACAGCGGTGGTTCCTTGCTTCCGCGAGGAGCGAGACGTAGTAGCTCGTTGAAAGAGCCTTCTTGTGTGAGCAAAGGTTTATTACTTTGATTCGCTTCTTGTCGGCGTATTCGGAGGAAAGATACTCGCTGGACGTTATGAGAGGCAGTTCTTGGAAGCGCTGAGGTATCTTCGAGAGTGAGTCGACTACGATTCGAAAGGTAGATTCTTGTGAATTCATTTTCACTTTTTTTCAATAAGAAGTAGGTTCGCATCGTAAGTAACGATGCCGAGCATGACAGAGTTTATGAGTCGCTGAGGATCAATAGCGTAGATCAGAGAATCGGAGATCGGGTTCTTGTAGTAAGGGTCTGCGACTAGGATTTGCTTATTAGCGTGGTCGTATTCAAAAAGCGTTACGAAGTGACCTTCGACGTCGCCATTAACGTCATCGTCTCTCCCGTTCTTCTTCAAACGGGAACTTCGGTAGAGGTGGGTCGAATTAAGCCCAGCTATGACAGGATTTCCGGCCGCCAAAAGCATAGCCAGCAATGCGGAGTCGAGTTCGTCGAAGCGGATCATTCCCCCTTTTTCGAGGAATTCGATGTAGGCGGAAAGATTGGCCCTAGCGCGTTTGCTTGTGCTGTGCTCACGTCGGATCGCGAGCTTGGGTGCAATTTCGATTGCTTGTAGGTTTGCCCATGTCGGATCGAAAACGCGGAGATTATAACTATAAATCGTCGCCTGGTATCCTCGTTTGAGGGCGTGGTTAGCCAGCATCACGGAATAGGTGCCGCCGTCGGGATTCTCTGGTATGTCAGAGATTATATGGTCGAGAGGGTAATCGTCCTCGAAATGTTGATACACAGCTTGTAGACATGTGGGTCCGCAACTTGTTTCAGTAGGCTGCACCTGCATTTTCAGCTCACGGCGCGAAGGGTTCGTTTTCATTTCTTAGGTTTCCGTTGAGGGGAGACCCGGTTCGTTTGGTTTGAATGTGCGTCTTTCGCTTGGTAGCGAGAGACGATTCCGGTGTGAGGGGAAAGGGGGACGCCGAGTTCGCCCTTTCGGCGGTACTGGCACTGGGAAAGAACATAGCGGATAGACTCCATGCGAGCGGTCGCTTTGTCGTTCCCGTCCACGATGATCCAAGGAGATTTCTCGGTATGGGTACGTTCGAACATCCGCTCCTTAAAATAGGTGAAGTCGTCCCATTTCTCTTGGGCGAGAGCGTCGATGGTGCTGAGCTTCCATTGGTATAGGATATCGGAACTGCGTCTGTTAATACGTTCGCTCTGAGCCGTGCGATTTATAGAGAACCATAGTTTTATGATCTGGATGCCGTCATCGATAAGCATGTTTTCGACGGTAGGCACTTGATTCATGAAACTCTCGTATTGATGAGAAGTGCAAAATTCCATGACCGGCTCGACCACGGCCCGGTTGTACCAGCTTCGGTCAAAGAATACGATTTCACCTGGGTTGGGAAGGTCGCGCAGGTAGCGTTGGAAAAACCATTGCTTGCTCTCGATTTCGGTGGGCTTCGTGAGGGCGATGACTTTCAGGAAGCGTGGATTTAGGTGCTCGGAAAAGCGGCGGATAGCTCCTCCTTTTCCGGCAGTATCCCGACCCTCGAAGATGACGAGAAGTCGCCGGCCTTCGCTTTGGATCGATTGTTGTAGCAGTACGAGCTCCCGCTGGAGGTTTCGAAACTCCGTCAGGTATTCTTCGGTTAGTTCTGTGCTCATTGGCACTTCGGTTTGCGGTCTACTAATCGGAGACTAAGACGACGTCCATATTGGTTGCCAAGTCCGACTGGGCCTGTTTGTAGGGGTCGCTTTTGTCCTTGTTGAGGTTGCGCTCGTATCGCTTGATCTGGCTTTCGGACAGTTTGGCGATGTGGCAGACGGGCTCGCCCGGTTTAACGGCAGGCATAGTTGCCATACCGATCGTAATGCCATGAGTCGGGCTGGTAATGATGTTTTGCTCTTCTCCAAGGATGGAGTAGTTAGTGGCGATCGCTTGGCCTTCGCGGACGAACTCCCCCGGGGCTATGTGGAATTTAAGAATTCCGCCAACTGTGGCCCTTACCCATTGGGTTTTTCGGATGGTTGCCAAGAAGGGTGGCGGCGAGGATTTACCGTCTTGCATGCCGAGGTGGATGAGGACGTTGCGGATCCCTTGTACCCCGATCTGTAAGACGCTTGGTTCGATCTTCCAAGGTTCCCCCGCTTCGAGAATGATGGTAGGAACGCCGGCTCGGGCGCATTCACGGCGGAAAGATCCAAGGGGCCCCTTGCCATCGATGACGAGGGCGCATCCGAAGGCGGACGCGAGTTTGCGAATGGCGGGGTTCGTGAGATCAGCGCGCACGTTCGGATAGTTCGTCCGTTGGAAAGCTGCTGAGTGCAGGTCGATGCCGAAGTCGCATTTCTTGGCGACTTCGTTCATCAGCTTATAAGCGATGCGACCGGCCATGCTGCCATTTTGGGAACCTGGAAAACAGCGGTTCAAATCGCGGCGGTCGGGCAGGTAGCGTTGGTTGTTTTCGAAGCCAAGTACGTTGACGACGGGAACTAGGATGAGGGTGCCGCATTTGATCTCGCAAGCTTCGCCGAACAGGAAGTCGTGGATGATTCCGGTGCCGTTGATCTCGTCTCCGTGGATTGCAGCAGTGACGAAGACCCGTGGCCCGGGTTTCTTCGCACGAATGACGCGAACCGGCATGCGAATGGTGTCGCCAGTATAAGTTTCGGAGAGGCTGAGGCCAATGTCCTTGGTCTCCCCTGCGCGTATGGTGACGCCTCCGATTTTCAGTACAGTGCTTCTCGCTTTTTTCACTAGCTGGATAGATCCGCCGACTTAGTGGCTTTCTTGGTTAAAGTACTTTTCTTCTTGCGGCGCTTAGCCTTGGCGAAAGCGGGGAGGAAGCCCTGTAAGGCCGCCCGTAGGCCGTAGCATAGAAGGTGGTCGCCCGCTTCGATGACGCGAGTGCCTTTCGGATTGGCGATGTGGTCTTGTCCGCGGACAAGACGCATCACAACGACGTCGCGCTCGCGTAACCCTGATTCGATTATTGTTTTGCCAGCGATTTCGGAGTTTGGCTCCACGGCGAACTCCGTTACCGCGTATCCTTTTGTCAACGACAAGCGTTCTCGGATGTCGAAGTTGCCGAAGCGGATTTGCTCTTCCATGAATTTGACGATTTCGCCCGCTATGTCCACGCCGGTGGCACCTTCTATGCCTTCCAGTCCAGGAGATGAATTCACTTCCATGATCACGGGACCGTCCTTGCCTTCAAGCATGTCGACGCCCGCCACGCTGAGGTTGAGAATTTGGGCGGCTTTTACGGCGGTGCGTTCGTATTCGGGATCCAAGGTGACGGATTGGGTGTTGCCGCCGCGGTGCACGTTGGAGCGGAACTCTTGGCCGGCGGCAGTCCGTCTCATGGCCGCCACCACTCGGTCGCCTACGACGAAGGCTCGAATGTCGCGTCCTTTAGATTCGGATACAAATTTCTGGACGAGTACGTTTTGCTTTACGGCACTGAGCGTTTCGATGATCGCCTCTGCGACCTTGTTGGTTTCGGCGAGGATGACACCGATACCCTGGGTCCCCTGCAGAAGCTTAATGACGACGGGCGCTCCGCCCATGGCTTGGATCGCCTTGAGCACATCGTTCGGGTTTCGCACGAATGCTGTTTCGGCGATGCCAATGTTATGGCTCGACAGTTCCTGCATGGAAGCCAGCTTGTCGCGTGAGGCCAAGATTGCATCGGCTGTATTCAAACAGTAAGTACCCATCTGTTCGAATTGTCTCACGACCGAGGAGCCGAAAAAAGTCACCGAGGTGCCAATGCGCGGAATGATAGCGTCGTACGAGCTAAGCGCTTTGCCGCCGTAGGTCAGGTCGGGCCGTCCCGCTTCGATGTAGAGGGCGAACTTCATGGTGTCTAGCACCTTGACTTTGTGACCGCGTTTTTCGGCGGCCTCGCGAAGTCTGCGAGTCGAATAGAGGCGTGGGCCTCGGGATAGAATTGCTAATTTGAGTGGTTCCATGGCGCAATTGGTGGCGGTTAGCGTTTGCCGATCTTCGGCTTTCGGTTGGGACGCGTGACGAATGACTTGGCGCAGTCGACCAAGAAGTCGCCTTCGAGAGCGAGCCGTCCGAGGAGCATGCGACATTGCATGTGCTTACGATTGCTGAGGCTGAGCTCGATACGTTTGGTGATTTCGCCGACGCGGACGTTTGTGGAGACAAAGTAACGTTCGTGCCTTTGTCCGTTGCTGGATCGAACATGGGTTTGGTGTTCGATGTCTGCAACCACCGTTTTTTTCAGTTGGCCCGTGCGGCGGTCAGCAGCGACGTCGAACTGTACACGATTTTCGGAAAGCTCGACGATGTTTTCTACGTCGATAGCGGAGCGGCGGGCGCCGGTATCCGTCTTGGCAGTGATGTCTGTGATTCCCCAGTCTGGGAGGTCGATAGACTCTTTCCAACCGATTAGGGTTGGGTGGCTATGTGGCATTATTTTGGGTCGGCGAGTGGAAATGAGACGATCGCAAGGCAGTCACTTGCTCTTCAGTGCTCGGGCCGCGATATACGGGGGTGAGAAATCGTCGCTTTTTTGCAAAGTGCAAGCGCTAAAGTTTGGATTTTTCCCTTGGGAGCTCTGTCGCGTCTGCTGGGATCGATGTTGTGAATTCTACAACGCTAGGCTTGGCGTTCGATTACTGTGCTACTCCTCTTCGTGCGGTTTGTCGAGGAAAGGCTGGCAAAGGGTTTCCGGAGCGTCGTCGAGCTCGTTTGACCAACGCTTTGGACAGTACAGGGTGAGGCGGCAAACCTTACGTCCATTGACGCTTTCGGGGGCTGTCTCGGTTTGTACGTGCCAGACGATGTGCTCGGCTTCGGCAAAAGGGGTGGAGTTTATCGGGTCTTCGAAAAGACGCTTTAGAATGGCGCTGTCTGGGAGGGCAGCAGCAAGGCAACGAACGATAAATGGCTCGGGTCTTTCGGTTGAAAGGATTTGATCTAGATAGGTCTCGGATGGCTGGTCGGTTCCGCTGAGCGTGACATGAAGGCGGTTGACCTCAGGTTTTGGAGTCTGGTCGAAGGCTAGGTTGAAAAGCCTTTGGATGTTGAATATCGGTTCGTGGTATGCGAGATCTGGATACTCTTCCCATAGCGGTTCTCTTTGTATGTCTTCGGCGATGTTTTGTTTTTTTCCTTTGGGTAGTTTGTCTCCGAAAGTGAAGTCGAGGAGCGCTCGGGCGGCCGCTTCAATTTCGAGGTCCTGCAGCGCCATGACCGCGTAGTCGCGTAGCTGGTCGGGCTCGGCTGAATCAGCATCAGAGAACTCGAGTTGCTGGAGCAGGGCGCGACAGGAATCTGACGGCCAGGTGCTAGGCAGTTCGTTAGCAGTCTCGAAGGAGTCGATGGTGAGTTTAAATTTTAGGGCCATAGTTTTAGGTTGATTGCGGCGTGTTGAGGAGCTTTAGCTCTGTTTTCGAAAGTGCTGCCAAGGATAGTTGCTGCGATCGCGCATTTGCCTTTGCTGCCCATCACTATCAGGCTGGCGTTTCGGTTCTGTGCGATGTCGAGAATTGCGTCCGATGATTTTTGTTTGGTTGCCGATTGCAGTTTCGAAACTCAGTTCTCCCAGGTCCGCCTTGGCTGCGAATGTAGCTAATTGAGCTCGTTCGTGTCATTGAAGTCGACGATTTGATTCGAGCCGATTGCTACTTGATTACCATTGTTATTGTTATCTGGCACGATCAATAGGGAACAAGGTGACTTGCGAGCGATTTGAAGAGTCATGATTTGGTGCGGTTGGCTGGAGGTATGCTTAGCGATAATCAAGGGAGCGCAGGACGATGGTACAGGCCTGACCTTGGTCTTTTCGGACCTGATCGTTGTAGAAGACAGCGACTCCAGTGGATCGAGGGTGACCTTTCCCCGGAGCGTGCGATTGTCCCTTCCGGTCCGAATAGTGCGGTGCGAATAAAATTTTGAGTGACCCTCGCTGTTTCCTGTTCGTCTAAGGCGCTGTTTAAGTATCAATCATCTTGATACGAACATTGCTCGATAGTTTCGTGACCGCCGGAGTGGCGCTGAAGAATGAGCCCTGGATGGGGTTAACGCTTTCTGCGACGACGGCGTGAGCCACGGGTACGTAGGCGTTGTTGCAGAAGATTCCGTTGGTCGGGTCCAGTCCTCGCCAGCCGGCACCTGGGAGAAATACCTCGGCCCAGGCGTGCATATCGCCCGGGCTGTCGTGCGGTAGGTTCGGGTCGTAGAGATAGCCGCTGACGAAACGAGCGGCAAGTCCTTGGGTGCGAGCACACGCGATCAGTAGCGATGCGTAGTCGCGGCAGGAACCTGAGTTTTTGGCGATGGTTTCGAGCGGGGTTTGTATTCCCTGTTCGTCCCGGCGCTGGTATTTTAAGTCTTGGTAGAGCCTTTGGTTGAGGGCGGAGAGCCAAGAAACGGTCTCGTTGGGAGCGTTTTTCAGGAGCGGTTGCAGCCAGTCCCTGAGCTTGTTTTGCTCGACGGGTGGCGGAGGTTCGAGATAGATGCCGAGGTTTAAGCGATGCAGGGGTTCGTACTCGAATGGAAAATTTTGGGCGTAGTCGCGAACGAGGAAGTCGAACGGCGGAATGTCGGCTGTCGCTACGCGGCAGGTCGACTGGATTTCGAGTGTTTGGGCTTCTCCGGAAAAGTGGATGCTGGCCGGCAGGTTGTCGAAATCGTCACGCATCCAATACAGTTTTGCGGAGGGCTTGATGTCGAACGCGAAGGTCACGACCGAAAGCAGCGGCGTCTCCCTTGGGCGTAGGTAGAGCAGATGTGGATGTAGGTGAACCGACCGATCGTATTGATAGGTGGTCGTATGCTTAATCTCTAGATTCATGCTGGTTGAATTACGCCGATCACGGGAAAAGCCCGCGCAGGCGTTTGGCTTCAGCGACCTTGCTGATGCCGAGGCTAAGGGCGGCTTCGCGTCGAGAACAGGCAAAGCGCTGTTTCTGGTTTTCTACTTTTACTTTGGCGCGCTCTAGGATTACGTAGAGCTTGGAAAGAACTTCTTCGCGTGTCCAAAAGGTGCTTTGAAGATCTTGTACCCACTCGAAGTAGGACACGATTACGCCGCCGCTGTTGCAGAGTACGTCAGGGATTACGAGAATGTCTCCGCGTTGGCTGATGATCGCATCCGCCTCGTTTGTGGTTGGGCCATTGGCGGCCTCGCAGAGGATGCGGCATTGGATCATGGAAGCGTTTTCGGCGGTAATGACGCGTTCGAGTGCGGCGGGCATGAGGAGATCGCACGGTTGGAGGAGGAGCTCTTCGTTGCTGATCGAGTCGCCGCCGCTCCAGCCTGCCAAGCTCCGGTGCCTTTCGATGTGAGCGAGGGCGGATTCAATATCGAGGCCCTTTGGATTATAGAAGCCGCCGCTTACGTCGCTGATGCCTGTGACCGTGACCCCGTATTCGACGAAGGCTTTGGCAGCTTCCGAGCCCACGTTGCCAAATCCCTGGATGATGGCGGTGGCCGCTTTCGGATCGATTTTGAGATCCTGCATGTAGGTACGAGCCAAATACGCAGCACCGCGTCCTGTCGCTTCGCGTCTACCTTCCGATCCTCCAGCTCCAATGGGTTTGCCGGTAACGATGGCAGGGGCGCTGCTGCCGACGTAGCTGGAATAGGTATCCATCATCCAAGCCATTATTTGTTCGTTGGTACCCATGTCGGGAGCCATGACGTCCACGTTGGTGCCTACGAAAGGAATCATCTCCTGCATGTAGCGGCGGGAGAGGTGTTCGAGCTCGTTGGATGAAAGGGAGTGAGGATCGACGGCGATGCCGCCTTTAGCGCCTCCGTAGGGTAGGTCTACCAGCGCGCATTTCCAACTCATCCACATGGCGAGGGCAGCCACCTCTCCGAGATCTACCTTCGGATGGAAGCGAAGGCCGCCTTTGGTTGGGCCCATTGAGAGATGGTGTTGTACTCTAAAGCCTTCGTAGACTACTATTTCTCCTGTATCCATTTCTATGGGACAAGATACGATCATGCATCGCTTCGGTGTTTTGACGCGTTCCCGCAAACGGTGGTCCATCTGGAGAATGTCAGCGGCTCTGTCGAATTGAAGACAGGCCATATCGAAAACGGGTGATTTGTAGATCTTTGAATTCATGGCGGCGTTTTGTTTGTTGGCGTATCAGCCTGTGTTGAGCATACCCGAAAGCAGGGTGGCTATCCCGAGGAATGACATGAAGCCTGCAATATCAGTGACAGTGGTCAGCACGATCGAGGAGGATTGAGCGGGATCTAAGCCGAATCGTTTGAGAAGAATAGGTACCAGAGCGCCGGATACGCCAGCTATAGTCATGGACACAACCATGGCGAGCGCCATGACGAGGGCAAGTCCGGCGCTGCGGCTCCATAAGTAAATGGCGGTCGAGCAGGTGATGGCGATGCCGACACCGTTTAGGAGTCCCGATCCGCACTCTTTGAGCATTACGCGTAGCCAGTGGCCCATCGAGATTTCGCGCAAGGTGAGGCCGCGCATGGTAACTGCCAGGGCTTGGGCTCCCGCGTTTCCCGATTGTCCGGCTGCTATGGGGAGGAGTATGGCTAGGGCGGTATACTTTGTGATGATACCTTCGAAGGCGCCCACTACCGCTGCGGCAAGGAAAGCGGTGAGCAGGTTGATTTGTAACCAAGGGTGTCGCTTTCGCACGGAGAAGAAGGAACTCGACAAGGCTCGTTCGTCCTTGCTGGCGCCCACCATTGTTTGCATGTCCGAGGCGAGGTTTTCGCGCAATGCGTCGATAAGGTTTTGTCCCTCGATCACTCCTATCAAGCGGTGGTCGATGTCGACCACTGGAATGGCATCGACGCGGAATTTTTCCAGTTTCGCTACGACGTCTTCGCGTGGATCGAGGGGTTCCACAACGGTTTTGACCGGCAGAGAAAGGGACGCTAAGGTTTCATGGCCGTCGGCGAGGGCGATTCGTTGGATGTCGACTGTACCGGCAAGGCGCATTTCATCGTCGAGCAATAGCAGGTGGTGCAGACTGGATACTTTCCTCTGCTTGATTTGGCGGATCGCTGCGTCGACGGTTACGTCTTGATTTATGGCGACGACACGCGGTTGCATAAGAGCTCCGGCTGAGTTTTCGGGATATTGTAGCAGGGACCTATATTCCTTGGACACCCCTTTATCTAAAGTGCCGAGGAGGCGTTCGCGCAGCTCTGAAGGACATCGGCTGAGGAGGGCGGTACCCGTGCGTATATCGACATTGACAAGCAATTGCGAGCTGGCGACCTCGGGCAACTTTTTCAATAGGCTGTCTGCGGTTCCGGGGGCGAGGCGCTCGAAGACGCGTGCGAGTACGTGGGGAGGTTGGTCCTCCAATGCGTCGAGCGCGTCAGCCATGCGCATCACCTCGATGCGCCGGGCTGCGTCGATGGTGAAGTTGAGCAAGTAGTCCCTGTTCAGCTTATAAATGGGATCTTCAATGGCGGCGATGCCTTCTTGGGAGTTCATGAGCTGCGGGTGTCGGAGTCGAGCATGTGGAACATGCCCAGTAAAGCGGCCGCCAAGCTGTGGCCATAGTCGGAAAGATTGCTGTTAGCCTGAGCCTGGCTTCCGTGGGAACCGGCCATTTTCGATAGGTGCCGGAGTCCTCTTCGAAGATCGACGTGTCTTAGAATTCCGTTGTAATGGTTGTTAGGTCCGACCACAGGAAGGACGTCGTAGTGATCCCAATGTGAATGCTCGGCGGCTTGGGTGAGCGAGACTCGACCATTGAGGGCACGGCAATCCGTTTTCAGACAGCTTGAGATCTTTTGCTCCGGACTTAGCGAGAGTGTATCGGTAAAGTGTATACGGCCTACTAGGCGGCGGTCCCGGTCGATCACGAAGAAGTAGTCCGTCTTCTGATGTTCTTCCATTGTTTCGATGATCGATCTGGCTTGGTTTCCATTTCCATCGCTGGGCAGCGCGGGGGCGTCCGGGACCATCCAACTGCCGACTGCGTTTTGGTTGAATCCGAGAAGCGTGGTGGTTGCGTGACGCTTGCGAGCGGGAAGTTGAGCTTGCAGGTCCTGTCTTATTTGGACGGGAAGGTAGCGGAATATGGCGGCGATGGATACAGCCTCGAGTGGAGAGATGATGCTCGTCAGCGATTCGCTGGGCATGAGCTTACAGGCTCTGGCTACGACGTGCGGTAGCATATGGGTAAGGATGGGGATGGTGTAAGGAACGGGGGTGTCAGCGAGGAACTGCGCTATTTCTGAAGCGGTGTTTTGCTCGAGAGATCGAGATGCTGACTTCGGGTGATCCTTGAGGTAGGCGAGAGCCAAGGTTGTCTTTCGTTTGTTCATGAAGCGGGCGGTTTACTTGCTTTTTGAACTTTCGGAAACCACTCTGGTAATTTGCTCGTCGAAGAACTTGGCCGGTATGACGATCTTTCCTTCAGTTGAGTCTAGGACGATCGAGGTGCGGGTCACTTCTACGATCTCGCCTTTTTGCTCGCCGATCAGAACTTGGTCTCCGATCTGGCAGTGCTGGTTGAGGTGCCTCGCCCCGAGCGTGTTTGCGACTAAGGTCTGCCCGCCTAGGGCAAAGGCGAGTGCGGCTCCGGCGAGTATTATTCCACTTGTCACCACAACGATGTTGGTGAGGAAGTGTACGTTGAGCCCCATCTGTTCTGCGCCGATGATGACGGTCGCGAAGATAATGACCCCCTGCACGATTCGGGGGAGCGCCGAAGCTCGCGGGATGGAGGAGCGCGAAGCTGCTCCGGAGATTGCAGAGCGAGCCGCATTGCTAATAAGGTAGCCGGCAAGGATGATAAGCAATCCCGTTACGAGGCTGGGCAAGAAGCTGACGATATTGTCGAGCCAGATAGAAAACATGTTCCATCCGAGAAGGTTGGCGCTGGCTGCGACGAAGAAAACGAGTACCGACCAGAATACGACGCCGCCGATTATCTGGGAATAGGATTCTTTAATTCGCTTTCGCTGTTCTCCATCCAATTTAGCAGCTTTGCGAAAAACGGTATTGAGTCCTTGTACCAGCTTCTTCGTCAGAAGCCGTAATATGAGTGCGATGATCCAGCCCGCCAGGATCAACGCGATAGCTCCTAGGAGCTCGGGGGTATGCTCGATTAGTTGGCGGGAGAACTCGCTATAGGTTTGTTCGAGAGCGGAGCGCCAGTCGAAGGCATCAGTGTTTGACTCAGGCATTTTTGGGCTACGTTTTTTGGGGGCACGGAAAGGGGCTATTTAGCCAATCCCTCCTGAGCGTTCAGATTCAGGCAAGGGCTGCGGGAGCTCAGGCCCTTGCATATGGAAAAGCCACCTACTGTCGGGGGGAGTGGCTGTGTTGGCTTTCCTTTTCGGAAAAGCCGCGTGAGTCGAAGTCGAGCTAGTCTCTGGCTAGAGAACCGATTTTTTTGCGAGGTGCAGGATGAGTTTTCCGTCCATGTAGTACTCGATGTAGTTACCGGTGGTGGTAACCCAGTCGGTATACTCGCCGGGAGCTTTTCCTTGATTGGCAGGCGAGACGAGTTCTAGCTCTCCGTTGAACCATTTTCGGTATCCGGACTTGTTGGCCGAGGAGTTTTTGAGGATGATTTCCTCCTCCTTGAACTCTGGATTGAGTAACAAGTAGATTCGCCCGTTCTCTTCTATTTTTACGTCCTTAACGATGTTGCTGTCGCGTTCCAGAGCTACATAGGGGCCGAACTCGGTTTTCTCGGCACTTTGGGCTGAGAGGTTGGCGCTGGCGAAGAGAAAAAAGAGCGAGAGGAATGAGCGGAAGAGGATAGCGTAGGTGTTTTTCATGTAGGCTCGTTGTTGGATTTGGTCTGAGTACGTTGTCTGAAGCTAACCATAATGGTTCGGTGGTGAAGCGCAAACGACTTATTGCGCTGGATTTTTATAAAATAGGAACTACTTTGTAACGATTATTCCGATACAATTGGTTCATGAAAAACGATAAAGACTCGATCGTCGTACGAAATTGGACGCTCGAGGACATCCCCGGGGTCATGGCATGCCACGAGGCGGCCTATCCTGACTACTCTCCTGAAGAGGTTTTTGACGAACGTTTGCACGAGTTGCAAATGACTGCTTTTCCCGAGGGACAATTCCTCGCTGAGGCCGACGGCAAGGTCGTCGGCTATGCGACATCGCTCATCGTGCAATTGGATGACTTGGGAGAAAAGCACGTCTACACCTATTCTGAAATTACGGGTGGCTACACTTTTAGTACCCATGAACCAAGCGGCGATACATTGTACGGTGCCGATATCGCGGTCCGCCCGGACTACCGTGGCCGCCGTATCGCGGCCCTCCTTTACGAGAAACGTAAGGGGCTGCTCGGCAGTTACAACCTGCGCCGCATGGTGGCGTACGGTCGAATTCCTCAGTACAGCGAGTTTGCAGGACGTATGACCCCTGAGGAGTTCGTTGCCAAAGTGACGGCTGGTGAGTTGAAAGACTATGCCTTGCTGGCTCACCTGCGAGCTGGCTACGAAGTCAAGCGCGTGCTGTTCGATTTCATGGCGGACGAATCCAGTATGAACTACTCCACCTATTTGGAGATGCCTAACCCGTCGTTCGATCCAGCTCGTCGAATGATTGCAGCGGCGCCTTTGAGACGCCCCGTGCGCAGTATTCGAGTTTGTGCGGCACAGTGGGAGATGCGACGCATTCACACGTGGGAAGAATTTGAGTCGACGGTTAAGTTTTTCGTCTTCACCGCAAGTAGCTATCACAGCCATTTTCTGGTAATGCCAGAGCTTTTCACCGCTCAACTGTTTTGTTTGATGCCGCAAGACCTTTCCACGCGGAAAGCGATTCGCGAGCTTGCCAAAATGAAGGACCGTTACGTGGATTTGATGCGTTTCCTGGCGAAAGATAACGGATTATACATCGTGGGTGGCTCGATTCCGGTGGAAAGCGAAGACGGGAAGCTTAAGAATGTAGGCTTTTTGTTCGGACCGGATGGACAGGTGGATTTTCAGGAGAAGCTGCACGTTACGCCGACTGACGCCTATGAATGGGGGATGTCGCCTGGCGACTGTCTCAAGATATTTGATACGTCGATGGCCAGAGTCGCTATCCAGCTCTCCTACGACGTGGAATTTCCGGAAGCCTCCCGCCTGCTTGCCCTAGCCGGAGCGGAAGTGATCTTCGTCCCCTACAGTACGGATGAAAAGAAAGCCTACAATCGCGTTCGCTTCTGCGCCCAGGCTCGAGCGACAGAGAACTACGTTTATGTGGTGATGGCCGGAAATGTGGGCAATCTGCCGACTTACGAAAACTACCTCATAAACTACGGCCAAGCCGCGGTTTTCACTCCGAGCGATTTCGCGTTTCCAGTGGATGCCATAGCTGGCGAGGCGGATCCGAATGCGGAGACAGTGGTCATCTGTGATTTAGATTTGAATACGCTCGCCATGCAACGGGATGTGGGGACGGTCCGTCCGCTCGGAGCGAGGCGTGGAGATCTCTATCGATTGAAGGCCCAAAAGCCGATCAAGCGGGTTCGCTTTTCATAGAAGCTGTCCTACATCGAGGGACTGGCTTGTAGGCGGGCAAGGTAGGTCTTGGCGTTTACTGGTACGGGCTGAATGATTCCGCTATTCTGCCCCAGCGGGAGGGTATGGGTGATGGACCCTGCTTTCGAAGGTTCAGACCAAAAATGAGCGGACAGCTGATAGCCGATAGTTTCGGAGCTGCTCCTAAACTGTATCCGGATTGCAGTGACGCTTTCATTTTGGATAATCTGGTTCGAGGTCTCCGGGACGTCTTGTAAACTATTAGGATCGCTTTGGGCGAGGTACTCGAAAGCGTTGGGATGCCCGTCATGGTCGGGGTCAGCTTCCGGAGCTAAGTCGCCACCTGCTAGTCCGGATTGGACGAGGTAGTCCCTAAGCGATTGAACGACTTCCACATGGGCTGTCTCGCTGTTCACTTCGCCGCCAGCGTTGCTCACTGTTATCGAATAGCTTCCAGCGTTATCTAGGCTCACGTTTTCGAGGAAGAGCGTCGAAGTTGTTTGGTTAGGAAGTGGGACTTCGTCGCGAAACCATTGGTAAGCGAGCTGTTCCCCGGTGGCGGAGACGGAAAGGATCACGTTCGAGCCGGTACCTAGACGAGCGGATTGGGGCTGGGTTTGGATGAGGGGCAAGGGGGTCCCGGAAGCGGCTTGAATGGAGTCGATGACTTGGCGAAAGGTTGAAATTGGTTGGGAGAAGTCGCCGTAGCCGAGGCGACTGTAAAGAAGCTCCCATTGTTCGGCGTTCGGTGAATTTTTAACGCCGTTGATGATGGCGAAGATCGGCTGTCCTCCACTTTGAAATCGATTGGCGAGGCTTCGATCAAAGTCGTTGAGAACAAGCTCGAGGCCATACCGGTTGACGAACGCTCGGGTGAAGGCTTCTGCTCCGGCACCTCCCTCCAGATTGATTCCGACGTGTAGCACGGGTACGCCGTTGGCGTTGCCGTTTCGGATAATGTAGTAGTCGACGATCCCGTTCTTAACGTCCTCGGCAGCGGCTTGGCAGAAGGGGCACCAATAGGCGAACCATTCGAGGAAGACTACCTTGCCCTCGAGTTCGTGAAGACTGACCGGCTGGTTGGTTTCTCGGTTTATTAAAGTGAAATTATCCACGATATCTCCGACCCCGTACCGTTGCCCGTGCACTGTAGATGAAAAGCAAATACAGGATATCAGAATGATGAAGATCGTTGTCTTTTTCGTCTTCATTTAGAATCGCTTAGCGAAGGCGAGTTGGAGAGTTAACCAGTCTGCGTCGACGTATAGATTTCGGAAGAAGTCGGTATTGGCGTTGGTCGGTTCAAAATTTGAGTGGGAGTGCTTAGCGTTGAGTTTGGCGGACCAGCTTTCACCCGCATAACGGAGGCCGATGCCAAGGCAGTCGTTTCGAAGTCCTGGAGCCGCGGTCGTGAACAAGAGCGCGTTTCCGACCACTCCGGTATCACTGTAGCGACGAGCATTTATCGAGAGAGAAAGGACATCACTGACCGAGTGCTCGAAGGCTGTGCCGTAGAAGTAGGCGTCGAATTGCGGATTTTCGGTTAAGGCACCACTCTTGTTTCGGCAAATGAATCGTTCTCCGAGGGCTGCATTGAGCGCGACTTCTCCAGTGTAGCGAACTTCGCGAGCGGAGGTTTCGCTTGCAGATAATGCCACACGCGAGCGTAGTCGCTGGCTCAATACGTTTTCTGAGGTTAAACTTATCGACGAGGTAGCAAGAACACGTTCGCTGCGGGCGATCCCGCCGAAATCAATCTCGTAGCCAGGAGATACGTTGTCTTGAATGCGAGCCAGGCTGATTGTTGCGATTCCATTGGCGGGCAAGTACTCCCACTTTAGGCCTACATTGAAGCTGGCGGCGGAGGCCTCGAAAGGCTGGTAGAGCTCGTGTCCGGGAACGCCCTCGAGGGGCGCGAAATGTTGTTCGAAATAAGTATCGAGCCAGACAGCGCGATAGTTCGGAAAGCCGTCTCGCAGGCCTAGGCCCATGATCAGGGAAAGAGAATCTTCTAAGGTCTTAGTCGCGATAAAGCTGAAGGAATGGGTGTTTCTGTTCACATGGACTTCGCGACCTAGGAGGTCGAAAGGAGCAGGGCGAAAGTCGATATCGTACTCGGTACGGGAAAGTGTGGTTTCAAGTTCCCAACCATCGACAGCACCTTCCGCCCGGGCGGTGAGGAGTGACACTTTGAAAAGATCGGAATCCAGTAGCTCAAAGGAAGCTTCTCCGGTTTCGATACCATAGGATCTAACAGCTAAAGAGAGAGCTATGATGAGATGACAGAAACGCCTATTTGAAGAAATACGAACGGCGGTAGAGCGGTCGGTGAGGTGGAAGTGATCCGCTTTCATCATCTGCACGCGGTACATCCGGAGGCTTGAGCGCCGCCCGAGGCTTGGGAGCCGGGTTCGACTTGGGCCGTGAGGCTCGATTCGCTATTCTCAACCAGCGACTCACTGAAGGTCATGCCAGCTTTGGAAACATGCTGCTGTTTATAGGCAGGAACGATTTGGCAGCCTGATATCAGTACAACCGAAGAGAGCGTAAGCAGGCACGAGGTAAGGGGTGAGACTTTTCCCATGCTCTAGGAGAGAGATGGGAGAAGCGGTTTATTCCCTCTTACGATTCAACGAGTCTCTTCCTTCGACAAATCGATGAGGATTTCGGCGTAGAGTCGGGGGGAGTGGTCGACGAAGTAGTCAGACGGAATCGCTGAAAAATCATTTTCCAGCCAGTGTTCCGATATAAGGCGTTTAGTGAATTTTCGATGTCCTTTGAGCCGCTCTTTCCAAGCCTTGGTGAAAGGGGGATCCACTATCATCACCTTATCTGAGGTCAGGAAAAAAGTTGGGCCGATGTGCTTGTAAAAAGGTTGGGAGGGAATGCGGCATACGAAGTCGTTATTATTGACGACCCTGAAAATCGGAAGTTCGTCCTGTAGGTGCTGGGCTAGCTTTTGCCCGACTAATCGCGGCGCGCCGAAAGTGTAGAGAGCGTCTACTGAATCCATGTTATGGATACTAAACAATGTAGCGAGTGCTCCGCCCATACTGTGGCCGGTCACCCAAACGGTCTTGTTCCGGTTTTCCTCCAGACTTCTTTTTAGCGAATCTTGAAGGTCCTCTTCGATTTGGGCAAGTGCTTCGATGAAACCTCCGTGGGCCGTACCGTTCTCAGTGAAGGGAGCTTGCTTGAATTTCGCGTCGGTGAAGTAGTCCGCATGGTCTCCGGACTCGGTTCCACGGAAGGAGATAACGACATGTTCCTCGTTTTTGGTTAGGAATGCGTAGGTTCCGGATTCATCGAAAAACTGTGTTTCGGGAAAACCCGCCTTCGCGAGGGAGTTTTCGATAAAGGACTCCTCTTTGACGTAGATGAGGAAACTGCATTGAGCTAGATAGCCTGCGCTTTGAAAAGAGAAGTCAGCCGGATCGCTCTCCTCTAGTTTGTCGCATGATTCGAAGTAGCTAAATGTCGTATTTGGGGCGAAGAGCGATTTGTGGGAAAGAGCTTGGCCGAAAGTGGTCCCAATGAGCACAGGCGCCAGCATGCAAAGTGCAAGGAATTGCTTGGCGAGATGCATCGGCGTAATGGGCAGAAGGACGGACACGGTGGCGGTACGGAATAAAATGAGTAGATGGCGCATCTATTGCAACGGGTGAAGCGAATTAAACTGTGATGCGATTTGGAAATAGTCTGATAGATTCAAAAAACTTGGAAGCTAAGACTTTCCCGTTTCGGAGCACTGATGGAAGCGGGCTCTTTGGTATTCGCTCCGAGTGGGACTTGCTGTCACGTTTTGAAGCGGTAGCGGAGTCGCGCGAGTCTGAGCCAGCGATTTACCTTAAAGATCCGAGAACTAAAGGGGGAGAATCAGCACGTTATCTTTCGCTAACCTTTTCAGACCTCAAATCCGAGATCGACGCTTGGTCTAAGCGTCTGCGTGGTTTGGGTATCGGCACCGAGGACCGAGTGCTCGTTTGGCTTCCTACTGGCTTGGCGATGGTGGCGGCAACACATGCCCTGCTTCGGATTGGGGCTGAAGTGGTTTTGGCTGCGGAGGGCGTGTCGCTTGATGATACGCGGGAGAAATTTTGTCCAGAGAAGGCAATTGTTTCAGGCGCTGTGGTGAACCGAGCCCGCGAACTGTTTGGAGCCGACTGCGAGATCCTTGAGATTCAGAGTCCGCTGCTGAGGCTCGCTAGTGGCGTGAAATCAAGCCAAGGGAAAAGAGGTGCCAGAGATTTCGTGCATTCGGGAATCAGTGTATTGGGCGAAGATACGGGTGGGAAGGTCCGGATGGCACGCTTTGGCCCCGAGCAGCTTTGTCGAATGCTCGAGGGATATGAGAAGCACTTGTGTATCGGAGAAGCAGATACGGAACTGAGTAGTGATTGCCTGACGAGTGTTCTGGCTTCGAGTCTTGGGGTTTGTACAGTATTTCCGGAAGCTGGTTTCGGTTTCGAAAGTAAGGATCCAGAGGCCGTGCTTGTGGAGGCTATCGAAGACGTGGCTGTTTCCAGATTGCGCGGTGATATCGCCTGGTGGAGACGTCATCTGGATTCGTTAGAAGCTAGATCCAATCGTTGTTTGTCGGTCCGTCGTTTATTTTTGGAGACAGACGAAAACTTGGACGAGGCTTTGCTTGGGAGATTGAAGTCGGCCTTCCCGAATGCTGATGTTTTCACCCTACTTAGCGTGCTGGAAGCTCCAGTTGCCGCTGTGCGTAAGTGGGAGGCTTCAGATTGCAAAGTATCTGGACTTGAACGCGGGTATGAGTCTGGGGATTTCTTGCCTGGGATCGAAGCGAAGATCGTCAAAATTGGTTCCCGTTCGGACTCAGCGGATTCGTCCGTGACAGCAGGGAAGCTAGGAATCCTTCATTTGAGTGGAAACCTTTGTGGAAGAGCAGCTGGCTATGAAATGTCGGTAGATACTGGATACTTCGCAACATGTGATGAGAAAGGAACAGTGCGGGTATGTAGCCGATCTGACGATATCGTGAGGTCATCCTTCGGTTTGTTTGTACCATCGAGCTGCGAACCGATATTTGCTCGTCATGAAAACGTGACTGCAACGAAACTTGTATCCTTGGAAACGAAGGCGGGGACACGTCCGGGTGCCGTGATCGAGGTTAAGCCTGGGCATTTACCGAAAAGCGGCCTCGCCGAGTCGAAATTCAGGGCTGAGCTGTTGCAGCTCGGAGCAAAGGTTGAGGACACCAAGATGATCTTGGACTTTTTCTTTGTGGAGCGGATGCCGAATCAGCCACGTGCGATTTTGTCCCGCCGCTACTCGGTTATGGCAAAGCTGAAATCGCTATTTTGAGTCGGTCTTGTGAACGCTCATCGTCGTACTGCTCGAACTAGCCAGTCCCAAGAGTCGACGTGTTGGGAACTTTTATACTCGATCTTTTGCATCTCCTCGATGTCGAACTCATGGGATTCGAGCAGATATTCGAGCTCCGCAGCGAAGTAGTGTTTGGTTGGCAGGCCGTCGAGCCGGTGAATTCCTTGCTGTAGGTCGGAAGCGGTGGCCCGAGAAGATTGCCCTGCTCGCAAGGCTTCCTCGCAACTGTGGCCTAGATCGATGTATCCGTCGACGCGTTGTATCAAGTCCATCTGGATGGATTCCAAAGAAGGCACGACGAGCAAAAGGCTGCCGCCGCTGGAAACTTGATTGGTGACGCATCGCCACGCTCGAAGGCGTTCGTCGAGTATTGGCATTATCAATACGTTTACGCAAAGCGCGAAGTCGACGGGCGCGAATGGCATGGGATCTTCGCTGAGGTCGAGACGCAGGAATTCTACGTTTGAAAAATCAGAACAATGCCTCCGGGTGGCTTGAACTCCGCCAGCGGAGAGATCGCAGGCGACGACTGTCTCGAAACTACGAGCGAGGGTGGGGGTGAATTGGCCGATGCCGCAACCGAGGTCCGCCGCGCTCGCCTGAGGGTGGGTTTCCGCAAAGGCTTTGATGCACTTAGCGACCTTTCCCTTTTTGTCGTTTTCGAAGACGCTGAGCACTCGTCTACTGTAATCGCCGGACACATTTTCCCAGAGTTCGCGGTTCATCTCTGGAGAGCGTATCGGGTCGGGCGAGTCAGGCATTCAAGATTTACGTTTGTTTGCTGGGATTTCTAGAGACCATACTTGTCCCGCAGCTTTTGATGTAAGGTTTCGTCTTCGAGTTCGGATTCCGAGATCTCTAGGGCCTCGACCTCTGGCATTATCAGTTCGAAGAGGCGAGGTTCGATTTCGCCGTCGATGATGCGACCGACTGCCTTTGGACGTGGCTCTGAGGGAATGGAAACTTGCCAGGCGAATTCGTGCTCCTTGCTCAGGAGCGTTAGCATCTCGAGAAGAGTCAGGGTATCCACGGCTCCCATGAGTACGTCGTCCCGGTAGTCGATCTTGCGAGTGGTGCCGTCCGCGTTGGTGAGATAGCGGTGCATGAGTTTATTGCTGCCGGTCAGGAGACTAGCGTTTTGCGTATCGGCTTTGAGCGCGAAAGCTTGGTTCCACCATCGGTGTTCGAGGGAGAGCTCGGCGGCTTCTTCAATGAGGGCTTCGAGGTAGTCGTCGTCGAATTCGTCAAGAGAGGTGTAGGAGAGAGCGGGGAGCATTGAGAATATGTGGTTGTATCGGTAGAAAGGGATCCTGCAAGGCGGTCGCGGAGTGGAGGAACGCGCTACGGCGACCTACGACATGGGCTTCAGGCTAACGAGTTTGAAGACGACTTTTTCCGCCTCCTTGGAAGCGGGAATATCGACATCGATGGTGAGGGCCCAGTCGTTCAATTCCTCGGAATCAATAAGCATTTGTTCGACGGTCCAGCTTTGACGGTCGTCGGAGAGCGTGATGTGGGTATGCTCTTTGTTGCGGGCCCCAGGATCGAGACGTATCCAAGATCTGGTTTCGTAGAACGATTCCATGCGGTTTTCCAGTTCGACGTCCATCCATTTAGGTGTTTCGTCGTGTGTCTCGCTGAACAAGGGAGAGAGATCGTAGCTCTCAGTGAGCTCAGGGTATTGGCCAGAGGCGAGCAGACTGATAAAGTTGAAGAGTTCGTTGCGTACGAGGCGGGTAAATGCGGGGCGGTCGCGGGTGATGTCGGTGGCGCGGTCGGTATCTGGAAGGGAATCGGCGTCAAGAGTACTCGCTTGGTAGTCGGGGTTGCGCATGAGCTCCCATTCGTCGATGAGGCTGGAGTCGACGTGACGAAGTAAGTGCTCGAAATAGATGATCATTTCATCGACCTGGTCATCGCGAAATCCTTCCGGAATGGTGTGGGCGAGGACGCGATAGACGTTTGTGATGTGGCGCAAGACGAGGCCCTCGGCTCGTTGCAGGCCGTAGAGGTTGATGTAGTCCGAGAAGCTGCTGTAGCGTTCGAACATTTCGCGAGCGATGGACTTGGGCTTGATGTTTTCGGAGCCGACCCAAGGGTGCTTGCGGGCGAATTCGTTAAAGGTTTCGTAAATGAAATCGGCTTCAGGCTTGGGATATTCCATTGCCTCCAATTTCTCGATACGTTCATCGTATTCGATTCCATCGGCCTTCATTTCGGCCATCTTTTCGGTCTTCAGCTTGTCGAGTTGCTTGCGTAAAATAGCATCGGGATTTTCGAGAATGGACTCGGCCAAGCTGAGGAGTTTGAGCGCGTAGTCAGGGGCATTTTCGTCAAGCAAGGCAAGGGTATCGATGCAGTAGAGCGAAAGGGTTTGATTGAGGGAGAAGTCGTCCTGCAGTTCGACGTTAACCGTAAGCTTCTGACCAGTGCTGCCGGATGGCGCGATCTCGATGATCTCGCGTTCGACTAGGGCACGGAAGAGCTGAAAGGCCTTGCGGCGAAGGACGGGCTTGGTGCCGGGAAGGTTGTGGCTATCGTTTATCAAATTTCGCATCGCTCGGCAGCCGTCGCCCTCGCGGCTGAGCACATTGAGGAGCATGCCGTGAGAAACTTGAAACCGAGATTCGAGCGGCTCGGCGGGAGCGCTTTGCAGCTTGGTGTATGTTTCCTCGTCCCATTGCACGTACCCCTTGGCAGGCGGCTTTTTCTTGACCAGCTTTTTCTTTTTCTTGGCGTCGGTCCCGGCTCTGATCTCGGCCCGCTTATTTTCGATGACGTGCTCGGGAGCAAGGGAGACCACGTATCCATGATCGTCATACCCTTTGCGTCCAGCTCTTCCGGAAATCTGATGAAAGTCGCGAGCGGAAAGGATAGAGGTCTTGCGTCCGCCGTACTTGCATAGCTGGGTGAAGAGAACGGTGCGGATGGGGACATTTACACCGACGCCAAGGGTGTCGGTGCCGCAGATGAATTTAAGTAACCCTTTTTGAGCGAACTTTTCGACGAGCACTCGGTATTTAGGAAGCAGTCCCGCGTGGTGGAGGCCGACGCCATTGAGAAGGCACTTTTTGATCTCTTTGCCGAAAGGGCTGGTGAATTCGACCCCTTTGAGCTCCTCTTTAATAGAGGCTTTCTCCTCTTTCGTGCACGCGTTGTAGCTGAGAAGGTTCTGGGCGGTGTCAGAAGCGGCTCGTTGGGTGAAGTGTACGATGTAGCAAGGGAGCTTGTTTTGCTCTCTGAGTTTGTCCAACGCTTCGATCATGGGTATCTCGAGGTAGCTGAACTCGAGGGGAACGGGTCGTTGGTTGCTGGATACAGTGACGCAATCGACTCCGGTAAGGTCTTCGAGGCCGCGGGCGAAAAAAGAGGTCTCGCCCAGTGTAGCCGAGATAAGGAGGAATTTGGAATGCGGTAGGGTGAGCAGTGGGACTTGCCAAGCGACGCCACGCTCGTGGTCAGAGTAATAGTGGAACTCGTCCATGATGACGTCATGCACGCGTGCCTTTTCTCCGTCGCGGAGTGCGATGTTGGAAAGGATCTCAGCCGTGCAGCAGAGGATGGGTGCGTCTCGATTGACCGAGGCGTCGCCAGTCATCATGCCCACGTTGTCAGGTCCGAAGTCGCGGCAGAGAGCGAGGAACTTTTCGTTTACCAGGGCCTTGATTGGACAGGTGTAGACGGAGCGTCTACCCAAGGATGCCGAGTAGAAGTGCATGGCTGCGGCCACGAGGGATTTACCCGATCCGGTGGGAGTATTGAGAATAACATGCTTGCCGGCGAAAATTTCGAGGATGGCTTCCTCTTGGGCAGGGTAGAGTTCGATACCTTTTTGTACCGTGTAGTCGAGAAATCGCTCCAGAAGGGCATCTGGGTCTTGGGTTTCGGTTGCTGGCGCGAGCGGAAAGGTCATAGAAGGCGCGCAGCGTGAGGGGCGATGTGGCTTTTGTGAAGGGAGAAGTTTCAGATGGCGATGGCTCGGTTCTCTTCTAAAGGCGCCGTTTTGGGTTGTCGTTCAGCAGCGGCAGGGGCGGACGGGGTGGAACCCGTCCCTCCAGAATTGTCTATTGCGGGTTTTCGACGGCTGGGGGCCGAAGAAGCTGAAAATCCCCCTCTACTTTCACAAGCTCCATAGGAGCGCGGTTTCGCCGCGCTGCACGAGCCACTGGTCGTTGCTCGTTTCGAGTCCGGAGGCCGATCTATGGATGGATAGCTTCAGGTCTTCTCGCTCTGGCGAACCCGCTTTTTGCCAACGTTTGGCAGCTCGCCGCAGCTGTACCAGGCAATGGTCTTGTCCGTACGCTTGAACTCTATCCTCGTTGAAAAGGATCGCACTGTCTTGTTCAGGATTATGGATGCCCCAGAATTCTTCGTCAAAGTCTAGGCCGTGCCTGGGTAGAAGGTAGGTTGCCTGACAGTCAAAGACGAGCTTAACGAATTCGATGAAGTTAGGTATAGCTGCGTCCGGAATTTTGATGTCCTCCCAAGTAAGTTCGGACACTAGGTCGAGTCCCATTTGGGCTACGCTGGTTGCTTGGAGTTCTGGTAATTTGCAGGAACCGGTCACTGGCACGAAGCTGCAAGTGAAGTGTAGTTGACTCGAGAATACGTCATCATCGGACTTCTTAAGCTGGCAGAGAAGATCGTAGTTTGGTTGTGCTTTTAGCACGAAAAGGAGCAGACCGCCGTCCTTGATCTGTTCGAAAAAGCAGGCCGGCAACTCCCAGGCGCTTGCAGTGAAGACGCCGCGGTCAAACTTCTCGCCGTTCGGACTGCCGAGGCTAGCATCGCCAGCCGTGAAAAATACCTGCCTCATCCCTAGCTTGGATAGCGCGTTTTGGGCGTTTTCGACTAGGTCCTCGATGATTTCGATGCTGGTGACGGAGCCGATGTCTCCAACGAGACGAGCCATGAGGGCGGCGTTCCAACCGCTGCCTCCGCCGAGTTCGAAAACTTGATGACCTTGCTCTAATTCCAGTAGGGCGAGCATGTAGAGGACGAGGGACGGTTGGGAAATGGTTGATAGTGAGCGGCCGTTCTGGTCGCGATATATGCCGAGTGGGTGGTCCGAATAGAGTTCGGCTATATGCGGGCGGATGGCTGTGGCTTCCAATTCAATCCACTGTCGGTTTTGCGAAGAGTAGAAGCGAGGCGCGAAGAGGTGGCGTGGTGTTTTGAGGAATGCCCGGCGGATCGGTTTAGGAATGCGGCCGTTTTCAAAGAAACGTTCCGTTTCAAAAAGCAGGTTAGCTTGGTGTTCCGCTACGAGTTGGGCTTCTTGCTCGGTGAGTTCGTTCACGGAGTCGACGCTAGGAAGCAGCTGTTGCGTGGCGACAAAAAATGTCCTCAGAACGCTTTATCGCAACACAATGCCGCTTCCTGGCTGGTGTGTTAGACGAGCGCTGGGTGCCTCTTAGGCAGTTCGATCGAGATGTGTAGTTGGCGGGCGAGTTCCTGGAGTGTCTCCGAGGTCGCGGGAAGGGATCTCAGGATGCGGACCCGGTTTTTGGCGACCCAGGGGTCGGTCGAGTCACCGGGTATGGTGACCCCTGCCAAGTTTGCGAGTCTCTTCCAGTTGCTGACCATTTGGTTTCCGAGCTCGTCTAGTCTTTGATGACGGATACGGGGTTCGTCCTCCTCGGTTTGCAGGATAACCTGGGCAACTTGTTCGGCTTCTTGAATGCCAAGATTTAGGCTGAGGCTCCCCAACGGAGAAAATGATCTGGCGGAGTCACCTAGGAAAAACACGTTTCCCGAACGAGGCGTCTTGAGGTATCGCTTTTCGTACGGCACAGCCGCGCGGTATCGAAGTTTGCTGACGTATCCGATATTCCAGGGCACGCGTTCTTTGACGAGTTGGTTGAAGTGAGTTTCGTCGAGGTAGTCCGGAAGCTCCGCCTTGTCTTGGAAGAAGGCGCGTTCCTTTTCGCGGTTTCGAGATGGAAGGGTGAGCCCTTTGTATTGGAACTGTAACCGAGCGATGCCATTTTCAAGGGGTTGCTGAGCGGTGGTAAGTCCCTTGCTAACGCTCAGAAAACAGGTGTGGCTAGGGTCGCGATCTGTCTCGAACTCGAAGGACACGAAGTACTGGTCTTCGCCAAGCTTTTGAATGTCGCGTCCTGCTACCCGCCTTAAGATAGAGTTGTAGCCATCGGCTGCGATTAAGGTTTTTGCCTGTAAGTGTATCGACTTAACAATGACACGTTCCATGTGTGATATAGCGTATCCCGTACCTCGGTCTGAGTAGCGGTCGGCTGTGATGTGGAGGGAACTGCCGTCTGGCTCGTATTCGGATACCCGATGGTTCCAGAGAACGTGCACACCTGATTGGGTGAGCTCGTCTTCGAGGATGGCTTCGAGCTCTGATTGGGGAATGCTCAAGGCGAAAGGGAAACCATGCGGATGCAGGTTAAGGTGGACTGACTGGCGGTGGCAAAGATCGTCATAGATCGACAGTTGATGAATCGCGTACCCCGCTGCGATGACGCGATCAGCGATGCCGAGTCGCTGAAGGGTGACAAGGGTTTCAGGGTGCAGGATGGTCGCGTTGCTATTAGTGCAGGTTCGCGGAGCGGAGTCGACGATCATGACATCTTCGCCTCCATCGGCCAAAACCAAGGCCGCTAGCATGCCGCATGGGCCGGCTCCAACCACCAGTGTTTCTACTCTCTTTTTGCCAAACATAGGGACCCACTTTCTAGTGTTCGAGTTTTCGCTTCACGGCTGTCCTGAACCTTCGGGGACGTCATTCCCGATAAATTAGAATTCGGGGAAGTCGCGGCATCGCCTGATGCATCTACAAGCTACCTGTTTTTGGAGATTCAGCAAGGGGTGGAGGATGTTCCGCGGAGGGAATTGGATTGTCTAATACAGCGAGTAAGAAATTACTCGGCGAAACAAGGTTTGTCGCCGGTCGGAAAACCCCTTTGCATGCGCTTATGTCGGAAACCGAGGAAACGCCTGCCCATTGGTCGAAATTTCGCGAAAGCTGTCGCTTGATCATCTTTCATTCGTCCCGCCCTGCAGAGAAGCTCTTCGACGTGTTGCTTATTTTGGCAATCATCACGAGCGTCGTTACCGTGATGCTGGCGAGCGTGGAGTCGATCCGCCAGGATCACGGGCATTTACTATACGGTATGGAGTGGGTGTTTACGGGACTTTTTACGCTCGAGTATTTTGTTCGGATCTATGTATCGAAAAAGCCGTTACGCTATGTTTTCAGTTTTTTTGGTATCGTCGACTTATTATCGATCTTGCCCACTTATGTTGATCTCATCTTCCCTGGTGCTCACTACTTGATGCTTTTCCGAGCTCTGCGCGTTTTGCGGATCTTCCGTGTTCTGAAGATGGTCCAGTTTGTGGGGGAAGCGAACCAGCTTTACGCTGCGGTAAGGGCAAGCGCGCGGAAAATCATAGTGTTCGTGATGGCGGTCGTCACCCTGGTTCTGATCCTGGGCTCGATCATGTATTTGATCGAGGGGCCCGAGAATGGATTTACCAGTATTCCCAAGAGCGTGTATTGGGCGATCGTTACGCTGACTACGGTCGGTTATGGCGACATATCGCCGCAGACTCCGCTAGGACAGATGTTTGCTTCGTTCATCATGATCACGGGTTATGGGGTGATCGCGGTGCCTACGGGGATCGTGACAGCGGAGCTGACGATGGCGACGACGAGCGAAAAGAACGATCGTCTCTGCCAGAATTGCGGAGAGACAGGGCATAAGTTTGCCGCGAAGTACTGCCGCAATTGCGGGGAGCGGTTGTAGGCGAACGCTTCCATCGGGAAGCTGCGCCCCTTTGAGGTTCTACTTGGCGGTCCAGATACGGAGGGTGCGAAGGAGGTAGGACTCTAGTACGGTTTCGGTCTTCATATTGAGACGGAGCAGGTTGGTGGAGTCTTCGAGAGCTTCGACGGACTCGATTAGCTTTTGCGGTACGGTGGTGTCGTCGAAGAGTTTTTTGCGGGCAAGCTCTTCCGTGGCGTTCTCCATGGCGGCTAGAAAGTCTTGGCGTATGGAAATGCTGATACGCGACTCGAGTGCGATGCGTTCGTCATCCTTCATGTCCTCCGGCAGGTGCTTGGACTGGGTTTTCCAAGCTTCCTTTCCAAGGCTGGCAATAATGGCGCTGAAGCGTTCGATGAGTGAGTAAGCACCGATGATGAAGTGGGGAATGCTCCGCTTGCCGCCTGGACCGCCGGTAAGTAGATCCTCGAGCCATTTCTTGTAAGCTTCGAGCCACGTTTGGGCGGTCGGATCGTCGAAAGTGTGCGCCGCGGTTGACAGCCGAAAGAGTTGGCAGCGGCTGCGGATGGTCGCCAGCAAGGAGTGCGGGCGGGTGGTGAGCAGCAGTATCGTTGTATTGAGTGGCGGCTCCTCGAGCGTCTTGAGGAAGGCGTTGGCGGCGCTGGTGTTGAAGCGGTCGACTTCGAAGATCATCGCTACCTTACGCTCTCCGGCTTGGGGCGAGTGCTGGATGTTGCGGATGGCTTCTCGGGTGTCGTCGACTGAGATGATGCGTGATTTCTTGGAAGGCCGCAAGGTGAAGACGTCTGGGTGGCGGAAGAGCTTTTCCTCGAGTTCGTCACCTCGGGCTTGCACGCCCAGGAGGCGGGCGGAGAGCTCAGTAGCGAAGCGCTCTACCACGGAAAGGTTTTGTCCGTGAATGAGAAGGGCATGAGCGAGACGGTTCTCGGCCATGGCCCGGTCGATGAGGGCTTGCGGATCTGTAGGCGCGGTGGCTTCGGTCACGATCGGATTGCGGTGTGAGATCGCGGAGCAAAGCCGCTTCCCACGAATTCTCTAAAGATTGTCGAGGGCGGTCTTCAGGATGTCCTCTTGGTTGGTGGCGAGCGGGCGGGTGCCATCGACGACGTGGAAACGTTCGGGCATCGAGCCGGCCAGCAGGAGGTAGCCGTCGCGGACCTTTTTGTAGAATTCGCTGTTTTCCTCTTCCATGCGGTCGGGGATATCGGTGGCACGACGCTTGACGCGTCGCATCGACTCCTCGTGCGGTACGTCGAGGATGAAAGTTAGGTCCGGTGTGACGGGGCCGACTGCGAATTGGTTGATGTAGGAAACAGGGTCGCTTGCGATGCTGCGGGCAGCACCTTGGTAGACGGTGGTCGAGTCCAGGAAGCGGTCGCAGATGACGACGCAGCCTTTTTCGAGGGAGGGCAGGATGAGCTGACGCACGAGTTGAGCGCGGGCTGCGGCGAAGAGCAGCAGCTCAGCTTCTGGCGTCATTTCCTTGCCGGCAGAACTATGGATGAGTAGGTGGCGAATTTCTTCCCCGATTTCGGTGCCTCCCGGTTCTCGGGTGACGACGACTTCGTGGCCCATCCCGATTAGCTCCTCGGCGAGGAGCTCGATTTGGGTCGACTTGCCGCTGCCTTCAGGGCCTTCGAAGGTAAAGAATGTGCCGGGGTAGGAGGTCTTATTGCTCATAATCGGAAGGGACTATTTCCACTCGCGGAGGAAGCTCTCGATGTTGCCGAGATTTGGGCTGATTGCTGTGCGCACGTAGTATCCTGAGAAGCAGACGCCAACGGTGAGGCATGCTTCCGGTGAGAGTCCGAGCTGTTGTCCGGTCATGAAGCCGGCATTGAAGTGGTCGCCTGCTCCGGTGGTTATTTTCGGATTTTCGACGTAGGGACCTTCGACGCACCATTCCCCGTCCTTGGTGGCGCAGGCGGCTCGTTCCTTCGGGTGGACCACGACCATCTTGAGGTCGAGCTCGCGACGGATCTTGGCGGCCATGCGCTTGAGCGAGTCCGCGTCTTCGCCTGTTTCTTGGATTCCGAAGGCTTCGCTAACTTGCTGTCCTTCTGCGAGGTTGAGGCCGATGACGGCGTTGCCGTGGTTCTGAAATTTGGAAATGACTTTGAGGGCAGCGACGAGGTCGGAAGTGGAACGCTTTTCGGGATCTGCGAGGTCGAAGAAAAAGGAGCGTCCTCCGTCAAGCGGCGGCAGGTTCGGCAGGGCCCTTGTAAGCAAATCTTCGAAGATCTGCGTCATGTTGGGGATCATGGTCCAGTTAACCAGCGATACGAGGGAGGACCGTGAGAGCTCGTCGAGCAGGGCGCCTTCTCCCATTGCCTCGATTATGGCATCGTAAGTGATGTCTTCGAGGTACTTGGTGATGCCCATCATAATCTTGCCGTCGGTGAACTCGATAGCGTTGGTCAAGCCCGGCTCGGAGATCGATACTGACTTGGTCTTTTGGGCGAACTCTTGGAAGACCGGGTGGATGTTTGGCTTGCCGAGGGAGCCGATGTAGCGGAGGGGAAAGCCTGCTGCTACGAGAGCGTTGGCCATGATAGGGCCGTTCCCGCCGAGCTTTTCCATACGGGGGAACATCTCGATGTTGGCGCTCTTACCAGATGCCGCGGATACGCGGGAGCCGAAGCCGGAAATCGTTTCCAGTCGGGTGAAGTTTTCGCCGGCGCCGCTGCGCTTATCGACGAGATGTAGAATTGTATCCACAAATCCATCCAGTCCGACCACGACGCGCTTGCCCGCCTGGTTGTTGCGATTTTCCGATAATTCCTGAAGAGCTCTTTGACGGTAGTCCATAAATAGAGGGGGTAAGAAAGGCCTGAAGTAAGCGGTGGCTTGCCAGCAGCGCAATAGAATTTGTGATCCCTGCCGTGATGTAAAAGAAGCTGGCCTCGCAGGTATTTTGGGAGCGAGTCGAAAATTTGTTGAACGTATTGCTCCGCTCGCGTTCAAAGAGGTGTCGGAATCCCTCCGTCGCGTCCTTTTTCGTCCAAACCATATTCTCAAACGCCGTGCTTCTAGCCCAATCCGCGAGCCTCTTCACCTACTTTAGCCAGAGTAACCTGGCAGGAAAATTCATCATCATAGCGCTGGCCTTCTTCAGCGTGTGCGCTTGGGCGGTGATGATTGGAAAGTACTGGGAGCTCAAAAAGTTTCGCCTGCTCAACCTCGGTTTCGAGCATAACCTTCATCGACAGTCTTCTGTGCTTAATCCGCCAGGAAGTTTCAAGGCCCCTCGCCAAGTGCCATATGCGGCGCTTTACCTCGACGCGGTCGACGCTTTCCACCGCATCCAAGCTAAGGAAGGGGAATCGGACGAGCAATTGCGGTCTGCCCGAGTGGAGCATGTGGAAAACGCCTTGCAGCGTGCTCTGGCCAACAAGACGCTCAACTACGAGTCGAGCATGGTCTTCCTTGCCACCATCGTGTCCGGAGCGCCGTTCTTCGGACTGCTCGGTACCGTTTGGGGGGTGATGGATGCATTTGGCTCGATGGGATTACAGGCCAACGCGACCTTGCAGAATCTCGCTCCCGGCGTGTCGGGGGCCTTGCTCACCACGGTAGCTGGCCTTTGCGTGGCTATTCCTTCGGTCTTCGGCTACAACTACCTTTTGTCGCGTACTAAGATTCTGGTGACGGAGCTCGAGAATTTCGCCAGCGCATTGGCCGACGTGATCGAGTTGGAGAGCCGGTAGGGAGCAAGGAATCTGAACTGCACATCTGATGGCACGCTCCTTTCATCGAAAACGCTCCTTGGAGCCCAACTCCGAGCTGAACGTCACGGCTCTCATCGACTTGGGTTTTGCCCTGTTGATCATCTTCATGATCAGCACGCCGCTCATCGAGAAGGAGCAGGTCATGGAGGTCGACTTGCCCGTTTCGGGACAGAGCAGCGAAAAGGCTCAGCCGAAGTCGGTCGATATTACGGTATTGAAAGATGGATACCGGGTTGACGGAAACTTGATAGGCGAACCGGAACTGGAGCGTGAGCTCGCGGAGTATTCGACCCTGAGCAAAGCGCCGGTCATTAGCATTCGCGGGGATGCGGAGACGCCTTACCAGCGTATCATGAATTTGATGGATCTCTTGAAAGAGTACAATCTCGGCAAGATCCACTTCGTTACGAAGGAAAAGGAGTAAGCTAATAGCTCTATGGATGACGTCCGCCTAGCTAACATGTTCTACGAGCAGAGAGGACCTTTGGTCTTTTCAGCGAGTGTGCACTTGACGCTTTTGGTGGTGGTAGCGGTTTGGGTGCTCTTCTTTTCGGAGCAGGAAAAAGAGCCATTCCAATTCGAGATGGTACCGCCTCCTTCGGGAGGAGCCACCGCGCAGCCTTCGCAATCTCAACCGACCCTCGACGACATCAAGTACGATCCGGTGGAGGACACGATGCCGACCCTCGACGATATTCAGCTCCCCGAGCGCCCAGTGCGGACCGTAGAGGTCGAGCGCCCGCCCGAGCCTGTAGTGGAACGCGAGCAGCCGGTGATCGAAGTCGCTCCGCCCAAGCCGGCTCAGATGAGCTTAGACGATTTCCTGAAGCAGAATCCGGACGCGAACAAGGTGAAGAATGTTCGCACGACGCCGTCACCCACGACGAGGCGCCCCAAGATCGACGTTCCGCAGTTTGAAGGGATACAGATCGGCAGCCTTCCAGCGGCGGAAATCGCGAGCTACAGCCAGGCCGATCAAGACGCGCTTGGTAGCTACATCGCTGGGTTTAAGGCATCCTTGAAGCGGGCGGTGGCGAGCCACCCATCTCGTGGCACGAAGCTATCGGCATCCGTGATCTGCGATATTCTGGCAAATGGATCGGTTCGCAATGTGCGAATCGTGCGTAGCAGTGGCGATGGTGAATTCGATCGCAAAGTACTGGCCGGTTACGGACGACTTTCTTCTTATGCTCGACCTCCTAAAGGGCAGGCCCTGATGGGCTTGCAAATCGAGTTCGTGCAGCAGTAGGACTCTGAGCTCAGCACTCTAAACCTTTTGGTAAAAGCAGACGTCGCCGGGGCCATAGAAGCAGATCATGTAGGCGCCGTCAGTGGCGAGGGCTTCGAATAGCTCTAGATTTGACTCTTGTTCCTCCGGCCAAGGATAGACGTAAAATAGGTCGATGTCGTCGATCTCCCAATCAGCATCGTCGTATTGGTATCCACCTTGTAGAGCATTGTGCGGGGCTAGCAATTGACGTGCTCCTTGAGTATACAGAAAGTCGAAACCTTCAGGGAGGAAGCTGGTCTCGAGAAATTGGGCAGGCAAGTCGTGCTCGTCGGCTAGGGCTCTCGCGCGTTTCACCAGCTCGGACTCGATTTCGATTCCGTAGGCTTCGAAGTCGAGCAGGGAAGCGAGGCAAGTAGCTGTGCCTAGCCCACTGCCCCATTCGCAGAATCTGTTGCCGAGGAGGTCGCCTTCGTCTTGCAGAGCCTTCAGTGCTCGGTAGACTACGGTGTAGTCGGCTGGAAGGAACCGGGGCAATTTTTTGTTAGCACCTGTATCGAAAAACTCATCACACCGAGTGTCCGCGGCTTCGAGGAAATTGCGGACAGCGATAGGAAGAGGATCTGTGGTAAGATCGAGGTAGAGCTCGCGGATAGGCATCTGCGGGAGGATAAGAGGAAGTCCGTGGGTCCGCTAAGGTTTCGGCCTTGGACACTGGCCGATTCGCGGTGAGAGGAGCGCCTCTCGGCGCCGCTGAGAGCCGGGTACGCGTTATTGGTTTTCCTTGAGAACGGCGAGCACGGTGGAAGTGTCTTCGCGGGCGTCCACTTCCTCGTTCTTGTAGATGACCTTGCCGTCCTTGCCGATGATGAAGGTCCAGCGGGAGGTTGTGAGGTTCCGGAAGAAGGTGTGCATGTCGCCGTTGATCTCACGTTCGAGCGATCCGCCTTCTCTGGTCGGAACGCCGAAGAGTTGGGCGATGGTGCCGTTTGGATCCGAGAGAAGTGGGAAGTTGAGATTGTTCGCTTCCTTGAAGAGCGAGAGGCCTTTGACCGAATCGCCGCTGATGCCGACCACGATGGCGTCGGCTTCGTCGAGATTCGTCGAATAGTCGCGGTAGGAACAGGCTTGGGCTGTGCAACCGCCGGTCATGGCTGCGGGATAGAAATAGACTACGATGTTCTTTTTGCCGAGGTGATTGGCGGCTGACCAGATTTCTCCGGTGTCATCGTTAGCGGCGAAGTTTTTGACTTCGCTGCCGACATCGAGGGCGGCACTGGAAAGGGAGGCGGATGCGGTCATAGCGGCAAGGACGAGGAGTTTCAGAAGCTTGTTCATGTGTGAGCAGACGAGCGAGAGAACGATTTGCTTGTGTGGAACTTCTCGGAGAGCGGCAACTCTGTTTTTTGTGGAAAGTGGTCGGACAGCCGTCGGGATTGTCGGCAACAGGTTTTTGCGAGGATTCGCTTTTCTGCGTGACCTTTGACAATGAGTTCCTGTAGTTTGCAACACGTGTAGGGTTTTTGCGTCCCTTTCAAGCCGAAGCCCATTCTGCCCCAATCTTTTTGAGTCGTATGAAACGATCTATTTTAGCAATTTTAGCGGCGCTGTGTGCCGTGGTAGCCATTGATGCAGTCCCAAGCTGGGACGAAGCTCTCAGGCAGACGAGTGATTGGTATGCTTCACCGGAAGCCACCGAAGTAGCGGATTCCGTGCTTTCTTATCAGCAGCCCTCGGGCGGTTGGCCCAAAAACTTGAACCTGTCGGAGCCTCCTTCCCAGGCGTACCTCGAAAGTCGCGGAAAAGCCCGCCACGCGACCATCGACAATGGCGCAACTACGAGTCCCTTGACGTTTCTCGCTCGAGTCAACGAGGCACAGCCTGCAGACCGCTGGAAGGAATCGATAGACCGAGGCATCGAGTATCTCCTAGAGGCCCAATATGAAAATGGAGGGTGGCCGCAGTTTTATCCGCTTCGGGAAGGCTACTACTCTCACATCACGTTTAATGACAACGCCACCGTGCGAGTGCTGAATTTGCTCAAGAAAGTCGAACGTGCAGAGGCGCCTTGGAAGGGACTGGGCAATTCCATTCGTGAGCGGGCTGGCGATGCGGTCGAGCGCGGGATCGAATGCATCCTCAAGACACAAATCCGAGTGGATGGTCAGCTGACAGCTTGGTGCGCCCAACACGATGTGGAAACTTTGGCTCCCGCCAAGGCACGAGCGTTCGAGTTGGTGTCCCTATCTGGTGGAGAGTCGGTGGAGATCGTCCGCTTCTTGATGGATATCGAAGAGCCCTCGCCGCGGGTGGTGGCTGCCATAGAGGGAGCGGTCGCTTGGTTTACCGAGGTGGCCATACCCGGAAAGCGTGCGGACCGTATCAAGGACGAGAACGGGAATTACGACCGCGTTCTCCGCGATGACCCGGAGGAGGATTTATGGGCTCGCTTCTACGAGATCGGAACAAACCGCCCGATCTTTGTGGGACGCGACAGCGTGGTGCACTATGAGCTTTCTGAAATCGAGCAGGAACGTCGAGGAGGTTACGGCTACTACGGCACTTGGGCCAAGGACATGGTCTCCAAGGAATATCCGGCCTGGAGGCGTCGGCTCGCTACGCAATCGGACGGGCCGGTTCTTTATTTGGTGGGAGACTCGACCATGGCAGACAAACCGCGACCTACGAACCCGGAAAAAGGTTGGGGACAGTTGTTGCGGGAGTACACGCTGGCGCCGCTGCGGGTGGATAACCACGCAGTAAATGGAAGGAGCACAAAGTCGTTCCTCGATGAAGGGCGCTGGGAAGACGTGCTCGACCGTCTCAAGACGGACGATTGGGTTCTCATCCAATTTGGGCATAACGACGAAAAGGAGCACAAGCCCGCTGTCTATGCGGAAGCCCGCACAGACTATCGCAGGAATATCTTGCGCATGATAGAGGAAACCCGAGCGAGAGGGGCGCACCCGATTTTGGCGACATCGGTGGCTCGCCGTAAATGGGACAAGTCAGGCGAACGGATGGTGCGGACGCACGGCGATTATCCCCTTGTTGTGCGGCAGGTTGCCAATGAGCAAGACGTGCCGCTATTGGAGATGGAAAAGCTGACAACCCAATTGGGGGAGTCGAAGGGGGTCGAAGGTTCCAAAAAGCTTCACCTTTGGTTTGAGCCCGGTGAATTGGCTATCGAACCAGAAGGCTTGAGCGACAACACCCACTATTCGTGGGATGGTGCTCGCGAGGTTGCGGCTTTGGCGATTGCCGAGATGCGTCGTTTGGAGCTGCCAATCGCCAAGCACTTCGCCGATGCATTGGTGGCCTTGGACGACACGGGCGACTGGAGTTCGGTCGAGAAGGCGATCTACAAAGCGCCTCAAGCTCCGGACGGATCGGCTCGATGGATCATACGGGTGAAGCACGGTGAATATCGGGAACGAGCCTATGTGCAGCGGGAGCGAGGAAACATTCGATTAGTGGGGGACGCGGCAGAGACGACTGTATTGGTCGAGGGGATACACGCGAACATGATTGGACCCGACGGCAAGAAGCTGGGGACGTTTCGCACGCCAACGCTGCAGGTGGATGGCGAAGGGTTCGAAGTGCATTCGATGACGATAGCCAACGATGCTGGCCCCGTTGGTCAGGCCCTCGCCTTGCGGGTGGACGGAGATCGAGTCGTGTTCCGCGATTGCGTTTTCAAGGGGTGGCAGGACACGATCTTCGTGAACCGCGGGCGCCAGTATTTCGAAAACTGTTACATCGAAGGTCACGTTGATTTCATTTTTGGCGGCGCGGTATCGGTTTTCGATAAATGCCATATCCATTGCTTGAAGAATGGATACATCACCGCAGCCTCAACTCCAGCGCTGCAGGAGTACGGAATGGTGTTCTTGGATTGCAGGATCACCGGTGAACCCGGAGTGCAGGCATACTTGGGGCGCCCTTGGAGAGCACATGCCCAGACCACTTTCGTTCGGACGGGAATGTCGGAAGTGGTTCGGCCTGAAGGTTGGCACAACTGGACTGGGCCGGAGCGGGAGGAGACGGCGCGTTATGCCGAGTTTGGCAGCTACGGTCCGGGGGGAGACATGGCAAATCGTGTGCCATGGGCGAGGACGCTCTCCGAAAAGGAGGCCGCGGCATTGGACGTGAACGCAATTTTCGAGTCTGGTGAGGTAGTTCAGAGCTTCACCCCAGCCCAAGGACAACTAGCTAGATAACGGACCGGTTTATCGAAGCACGGCTCGGCAATTCCTAGCGAATGTGAAAAAACGTTGAATCGCTTGCAAAGGGCGTAGCGGGAGAGTGCCGAATCGATTCGCCTCGTTGACAACAGAGACGGTCGAGCGGAGATTTGGCGGCGAGAGCTCTAGCCGGTCCCTATATGCGTCCCTGTTTCCTACCATTTTTATTATTCCTGTTCGTCTGGATCGGCGAAGGCTATTCGCAAGGCCGCAAGGAGTTCGTCAGGATCGGAGTGGAGGATGGGCTCTCCCAAAGTTGGGTGCGAAAAATTGTTCAGGACTCTTACGGCTTCATGTGGTTAGGCACCAAGGACGGCCTAAATCGATACGATGGCCGAGATTTCCGAATCTATCGTCCTGAATCCGAAAACGAAAGGGGCTTGGAGAGCGGTTCGATCAATGATCTTTATGTAGACGCTACCGATCAATTGTGGGTGTGTACGTTGGGAGGCGCTTTCGTATACAACAGGAAGCTCGACAGGTTTGAACTGTTTGAGCCAATCGGACGAGCTACGGTGAACACGGTCCGCCAAGTCTCGGACGGGAGTCTCTGGTTTGGTACGCCGAACGAGTTATTTCATTATCTTCCAGATACTGCGGAGCTAAGGCGCTATGTGCACGATTCAGGCGACGAGACGAGCCTGATCAGCAACATCGTTTGGAATCTGCTCGAGGACCGCAGAGGTCGCCTTTGGATCGGTACTCAGCTAGGCGTCTGCCTCTACGACCGCGTGAACGATTCGTTCTACCGCTTGGAGGATGAAGAGGGAGCTGGAGAACGTTGGGTACAATCAATGGCCGAAGATAGCTGGGGGCGCATTTGGCTAGGGACAGAAACTGCGATTTTCCTCTACGAATTGGGAGATGGCGGGAGCTTGGAGCTTCGGGAATTGATGCCCATACGCGGGCAATGCATAACGATGGACCGGAACGGAGACATGTGGCTGGGACATGGATCAGCTCTGGGACTTACTTTTTGGGAAATGGATGACGAATCGGGCGAGCTTCTCGAAAAGCAACGCTACTACAGTCGCCTACATGATCAAAGGAGTATTAGCGCCGACGGGATTGACTGTATCTACGTAGATGATACGGGTTCAGTCTGGGCGGGTACCTACGGTGATGGTGTTAATTATCATTCAGCGGAAAGGAAGAACTTTCGTACGGTTGAGATTCATGACGTATACGCCAATCTGGACGTAGGCGAACAGGTGAATTCGATCTTAATCGATGGATCTGAGCATTGGATTGGGACAGAGCGAGGCATAGTCCGCTTTGACGAAGAGAGTGGTTTCAATGCAGAGTATAAGATGGATCTTGACGATGAAAGCACCATCGGGGCCAACGCTGTGTATCAGATTATCAAGGACTCTCGCGGTGAAATTTGGATCGGGACCTGGGCTGGTGGAATAAGTCGATATGTTCCCGAGAGCGATTCCTTTGTGCGCTATTTGAATGATCCGGAAGATCCGAGTAGCTTGAGCAATAATAACGTCTTTTCCATTGTGGAAGATTCGATGGGAAACCTTTGGATTGGCACGGTTGGTGGTGGCTTGAATCGATTCGATCGAAGCACAGAGACCTTTGAACGCTTTTCGCATGATCCAGAGGATCCGGATTCGCTCAACAGCCAATATGTTAACGACATTGCCATAGACGATGCGGGGGCACTTTGGATATCTACCTACAGTTCGCTGGATCGGTACGACCCGACACAGGGACATTTTGAGCACTTTAGTCATACGGGGGATCCAATCGCTCAAAATAGGGGCGATATAGAAGTTGTTTTCATCGATAGCAGGGGGCAGCTGTGGCTGGGCACTGAAGTCGGTTTGATTCACTTCGACCCCGTGTCTGAAAGGTACGCGCGCTATGGTGTGCCAGACGGACTGGCTAATAACTCGATTAAGTCGATTAGCGAAGATGAATCGGGGAACCTCTGGATAACGACCAATTTTGGATTGTCGCAGTTCATTGACGGCATAGAGGTCCCGGGCGATCCTCGCTTTGTTAACTATGATCGCAAAGATGGTCTGCAATCGAACGAGTTCGTGAAGCGATCTAGCTTTGTAGGCGAGAGTGGTGAGATATGGATCGGTGGCGTTTCTGGTCTGTCGCGTTTTAAGCCCGAAGAGATTAAGCCAAATCTGAGGGTTCCGAAGGTTGTCATTACAGATTTGAGTATATTGAACCGGAAAGTGTATCCAAGTGGGGAGGACGGTTTGCTTGCAGCTGAACCGTACCTGCTCGACAAATTGGAACTAGATCACGAGGATTCTGTTTTCGCGCTTCGCTTTTCAACCTTATTGTATCCAAGGAATAGTGACGTAGAGTATGCCTACATGCTCGATGGATTCGACCAAAACTGGCAGTATGTGAAAGGAGCGTCTTCAGCTGTGTACACGAATATCGATCCGGGAGATTATACCTTCCGCGTAAAGTCTACCAATTCAGATGGTATCTGGGGGGACAACGTTGAGTCTCTTGCCATCAGCATTTCTCCACCGATTTGGATGGCCGACTGGTTTCGTTTCCTCACGGTTGGCATTGTGACGTTTGTGTTGTTTGCGTTGTACCGCATTCGAGTGGTGTCCTTGAAACGTTCGCGCTTGGTCTTGGCCAATAGCGTTGCCGAACGAACGAAGGAGCTGGGTATAGCGAAGGAAGAGCTCTCCTTGCAGAACGAAGAGCTGCGGGTCCACCGTACCCGACTGGAGGATTTGGTCGAAGCGAGGACACGGGAGCTCAAGGCAGCCCGCGATAAGGCTGAAGTTTCGGACCGCCTCAAGTCTGCCTTTATAGGTAACATGTCGCATGAGATTCGAACCCCATTGAACGCGATTATGGGATTTTCTCAACTCATCGCAATGGAGGCGAAAGGTCAGGGAGAGTTTGACGATTACAGCAACTGCATTCGTGAGAATACGGAAATGCTGGTTCAGCTTCTGAATGACATTATCGATTTTTCTATATTCGAATCAGAGAAGTTGACGCTTAATTACGAGTGCGTCGATGCTTGGATGCTTTTCCACGAACTAAGTGCTGAGGTCTCCCAATTGGTCGGAAGTAGGGCTCCAGCTGGAGTATCCTACTTCGCAGACAATCGATTGGAAAACGACGTTTGTATACGATTCGATGCGGACAAAGTACGCCTCAGGCAGATACTTTTAAATTTGGCGACGAATGCGTGCAAGTTCACTGAAACCGGCTCAGTCACCTTTGGCATGGGGTTTGACCGTGAGGCGAACGCATTGAAGTACTGGATCAAGGATACGGGAGTGGGAATCGCACCCTCTGAGCATGAAGCAGTTTTCGAGCGTTTTCATAAGATAGTGGATACGAAGAAGTCGTTCGCCCGCGGAACAGGCCTAGGGTTGGCGATTTGTCGCCGATTGGCGGACGAGCTCGGTTTTTCTATCACTTTGGATTCTGATGTTGGCGAAGGTTCTGTATTCACGCTTACGATACCAATCGTAGAAAAAGTGAAGTCGGAGGTTCGGGCTGCCCCGCGAGGCCAGGAGGACGCTATCTCCGAGTTGGACTTAGCCGGGCGTTGCATATTGGTGGCCGAGGACATCGTTAACAACTACACGATTGTAGAACGGTTCTTGGTTCAAACTGGGGCGCGATTAATCCACGCCCTCGACGGGGAACAGGCTGTCAAGATCTTCACCAAGCGCAGCGATGAGATCGACCTGTTGCTGTTCGACATCGCAATGCCGAACATGGGCGGTGTGGAAGCCTTGAAGGCGATACGGAACATGTCGCCGTCAGTTCCCGCTATTGCTCTCACGGCCCACGCATTCAAAGGGGACTTAGAAATGCTGCTAGAGGCAGGTTTTCAAAGATGCCTCACTAAACCTGTTGAACAGGCAGACCTGCTACGGGAAATAGCGCATGTTCTGGACCTGATGAAATCTTAGCTTTAGCGAAGCTACTGTCCCCTTGACACCAGAGGAGTCGTGTTTGGGATAGGACAATGTCATCCAATCAGAGCAATCCCGTCGAGATCGGCGGAGAGGTTTTCGATTGCGCCGACTGCGGCGCTTGTTGTCGCTGCTATCCAATTTTCGCGAGTGCGCGTGACGCCGAGCGAGAGCCCTTATTGCGTGAAAGGTGCGTGAAAGTGGATAACTTTCTCGGCAAGGGAGAGGTTGCGTATCGGATGTATCCATTAGCCAATACCGAGGGGTGCGCGTTCCTGGGGTCTGACCAGCTTTGTCGAATATATGGGAGTCGTCCGGAGTTGTGCCGCCGTTTCGAAAGCGGAAGCGAGCAGTGCCGCCATGCCAGAAATCGTGTCGGAGTCGGGCGAGGAAGGAATAGATAGCAGTTTCGCGAAAAAATCTGGTTTTTCCGGCGGAGAAATGCAGTTGCCAATTCCCGCCCGTCGTAGAGTAGGCAAAGTCAAACCTACTAATTTTCTGATGAGCAATCTACAAGATCCGATCAAAGTGGGAGCCTGGGAGCTCCCTAATCGAGTAATTATGGCCCCGTTGACGCGTTGCCGTGCTAGCGAAGGTAGGATTCCCAATGCCTTAATGGCGGATTACTATTCCCAGCGTTCCACCGCGGGTTTGATTATCTCAGAAGCAACCTCGGTCGAAGCCATGGGTGTGGGCTATGCGAATACTCCGGGAATATGGTCTGACGAGCAAGTCGAGGGATGGAAGCTCGTTACGAAGGCGGTGCACGATAAAGGTGGGCTGATCATTCTCCAACTCTGGCACGTGGGACGTATTTCGGACCCGATGTACCTAGATGGGGAGCTTCCTGTGGCTCCTTCTGCAATAAAGCCAGAAGGGCATGTCAGTCATGTGCGGCCTGAGAAAGAATTCGTGACCCCTCGGGCACTCGAATTGGAAGAGATTCCAGACATCGTTGAAGCTTACCGCAAGGGAGCCGAGAATGCGAAGAAAGCTGGTTTCGACGGGGTTGAAATTCACGGAGCAAACGGTTACCTTCTTGACCAGTTTCTGCAGGATTCGACCAACAAGCGTGAAGATCAGTACGGCGGCTCGATAGAGAATCGTGCTCGATTGATGCTAGAGGTGACGGACGCGGTGTTGTCAGTTTGGGACGCAAGCAGAGTCGGGATGCACCTCGCTCCTGCTTGCGATGCTCACGATATGGGAGACTCAAATCCGTCCGCGACATTTGGATACGTTGCTGAGGAGCTTGGAAAACGTGGGATCGCCTTTATCTTTACCCGAGAGGCGATCGATGACGGGAGCGTGAGTCTTGAGTTGAAGAAAAAATTTGGTGGCATCTACATAGCGAACCAAGGGCTCACAGCGGAGACTGGGGCAAGGTTAGTCAAGGAAGGCGTCGCAGATGCGGTTTCGTATGGTCAACTTTTTATCGCGAATCCAGATTTGGTGAAGCGCTTGAAGGAAGGAGCCCCTTTGAATGAACCCGATCCCGACAGCTTCTACAGTGCGACTCCAAAGGATCCGAAGGGATATGTCGACTACCCCAGCCTAGAGGACGCTAACGTTTAAGGGGGGCGGCCTCCAAGCTTGTCTAAGGGTCTGGAATCGGCTCTTGAGGTCATTCCGTCGTAGTTACCCTACTGGCCGCCCCGACTGACTGTGAGTTCGGTTGCATGCAGGACTTCACGCAGTCTGTACGTTCTAACGATTTGTAATTATGAAAGAAAAACCGATAGTGTATGTGAAGGCGGGCTGCCCGTGGTGTATCGATGCTGAAGCTTATCTGAAGAAGAAGGGTATCGGATACACGGCTAAGGAGGTTCGGTCAGACCCGAAAGCCATGGCAGAAATGGTGCAACTTTCCGGACAAAGCAAGGCGCCGACCATGAAGCTTGGCGATGCCGTCCTCGCTGACTTCGGAGTAGACGAACTCGTGCCTTTCTTAGCTAAACACGGATTCGCTTAAATCGTTCTCAACTTGCCATACGAGTGGGCTGTCTAGGATTTTACTAGTTCAGCCCCTTTTTTTGATAATTAGTTTGCATTAAAGTGCACCTAAATATGCGTTAGTCGGCATGAGATTCGTGTACCCCTTGCCTCTCTGCTTGTCCTTGGTCGCTTTGCTCGTATCGGCGTCTTTCAGCTCTTTGATTGGTGCTTCCACTGAAGGTACCTCATTTTACACAGAACGCTTGGTCGACCCAGCTGCGGTCTACTTAGACGCCAAGGAGTTTGGCGTGGTGGGCGATGGAAAAGCAGACGACACGGAGGCTATCCAAAGCGCCATCAATGCGGTGCAAGCGAAATCTGAATACGGTGTTTTGTACGTACCAGAGGGCATCTATCGAGTAAGCGATACGATCTACATCTGGAAAGGGATTCGCCTGATCGGATTTGGAAGCGAGCGTCCAACCTTCGTCTTGCCCGCAAACTCTGTCGGCTACCAATCGGAGGAGGGAAAGTACATCTTCAACTTCGTGAGCAACCGACCGCGGGAAGGGCAGGCAATCCGACCTGCGAACCCGGGCACCTTCTATTCGGGCCTGAGTAACGTGAACGTTGAAATAGGAGAGGGTAATTCAGGGGCGATCGGAGTGCGCTCGCATTTTGCGCAACACTGCTTCCTTGCCCATATCGACTTCAGAATAGGAAGTGGCCGGGCGGGTGTAGAAAAGGTAGGAAACGAAATCGAGGACTGCCGCTTTTTTGGGGGTGATTATGGTATCATCACCACGAAGCCCTCACCCAGTTGGCCGTTTGTGATGGTTGACAGCTTTTTCGAAGGACAACGAGTAGCTGCGATCAGTACGGAAGAGGCTGGCCTGACTCTTCTGCGTATAAGCTTTAAGGATACGCCGAGCGCAATTGTAGTGAATCCTGATCGAGCGGAAGAGCTCTATCTGGCGGATTCGATTTTGGAGAATATATCCGGGCCTGCTGTGGTCATTAGCGATGAATACAATGCTCGTCCGCAGTTCAACATCGAGAATGTGGTTGCGAACAATGTTCCCACGCTCGCTGCTTTTCGCAAGAGCGGCAAGAAGGTAGAAGCGCCAAGTGAACTGTATCGAGTTAAGCAATTCACTCATGGATTTCAAATTTCGGAGATTGGAGAAGAAGGATCGGTTCGCACGACGCGCGAGCTGGAGCCGCTTGATGCCTTGCCGGAAGCCGTAGCGAGTGACGTTCCCCGACTGCCGGAGCAAAGGACCTGGGCGAACTTGAAGGACTTTGGGGCTGTCGGCGACGGAGAGGTAGACGATACGGAAGCGTTGCGAGCTGCCATCGCTGCGAACCGGACTGTATTTTTGCCCACGGGGCGTTACCGAGTTTCGGATACCATAACGTTGCAACCCGATACGGTGCTGATCGGAGCAAGCCCGATTACGACGCAGATCCTAATAAAAGACTACACTCCTGCGTTTATGGGAGCCGCAGTCATGCCTCAAATAGATGAAGAGCGAATCCGTCGCTGGGGACTGGATCCGGAAGACGAAGCGGTACGCCGCCGTTTCACTCCGCTTGTACCAGCGATCGCAGGTGCGCCCAAGCCGTTGCTAGTCGCCCCCCAAGGAGGGCGATGTATCGTCAGTGGTATTGGATTGGATACGGGCGGGGCCAACCCGAGTGCAGTTGCCTTAAAATGGATGGCAGGCACACATTCGATGGTAAATGATGTGCGCTTTTTAGGAGGCCACGGAACCTACCGAGCGGATGGAAGCTCGATTCCGACTTACAACGAAAACCGGACGGCGGACGGAGACTACCGCCGCCGGTGGGATTCGCAGTATGCGAGCCTTTGGGTAACCAATGGAGGAGGCGGTACCTTTAAGAATATTTGGACGCCGAGCCCTTACGCACAGGCAGGTATGCGAATCACGAATACAGCTACGGAAGGTCGCGTTTATCAAGTATCCTCGGAGCACCACGTGCGAGCGGAGGTACAGCTGAGCGGAGTGGAAAACTGGAAGTTTTACGCGTTGCAGTTCGAGGAAGAAAGTGGGGAGGGACCAGACGCTCTGCCGTTGGAAATCGAGGATTCTCGCAACTTGCTCTTCGTGAACACCTACCTCTATCGCGTCGATCGCATGATCTCGCCGTTTCCTTACGGAGTGAAGGTTCGCTCTAGCGAGGACATCACGTTTTGTGGCTTGCATGTTTACTCGCCGACCAAATTTTCCTACGATGTCACGCTATACGATGAGTCACGAGGGATCGAAGTGCGACCGCGCGAAATTGCCCGGTTAGAGATCGGTGCCACATCCGCCCGAGCTGAAAGCGAAGGCTCTGAGCGTGTTGAGAAAATCGCCGGAGGATTCCAGTTCGCAGATGCGATGACAGCAGACCGTCATGGAAACATCTATTTCATCGATGGAAGATGGCACCGGATTTACGAGTGGAATACGGAACGAGACGAGCTCTCTCTGGTATTGGACGCGGCGATCTCTCCAGTTGGAATTGTATTCGATTCCTCTGACAACGCTATGGTGCTTACCGCTTCGAAGGACGTATTCACATTCGATCCGGCGGATCCCGTAGAAAGTTTGCGGATCGTGGAAGCATCGGTGGTCAAGTCGAGACCCGAGGCAGTGGCCGTGCATCCTGGGCACCGTTGGAGGGATTCGCACGACTTGTTTGCTGCATCAACAGCCGCGGCAAAGTCCCATTTCGTATCGCCCGATGGTTCGCTCTACCTGACTGGACTAAATACGCTCCGGCGTTGCTTCACTTTGCGAAAGGCGATCCCGGGTCAGCCGTTTTACCTCGCCGACGAGTTTGGGCAGAAAGTCTGGCGTTACGCGGTTGCAGCCGATGGACGGCTCAGCGATCCGGAATTGTTCGCTGAGAACGGAGAGCTAGACTTGGTCGTCGACTCGAAGGGGAATGTATATGTGGCTGCGGGGCAGGTCTATGTATACTCGCCAAAAGGAGAGCTCATCGACCGAATTGACGTGCCGGAGCGTCCAGCTTCTCTAGCGATGGGAGGGAAGGACGGCGATGTGCTATATATTGCAGCTCGTTCCTCGGTTTACCGAGTCGCTTTGGGCGCCGGCGATTGATTTTTCAATAGGTTCTTCGTTATCCCAGATTAGAGCTGTAGGGCGCGGTATTTGCTAGCTGGCAGCATGCAGTTGCCCGTTTGTTGCTCTGGGAGTCATCGTCCGCTCTTTCGATTTTTCTCTTTTTTATCCGCGTCCCTGGGCATTGGCCTAGGTATGGTAAGTGCCGCTGAGGAGCCGCAGTTCCCTGAAGGTGTGAAGATCAGCTATCATTTGCCGGTAGAAATGCGGGACGGGGTAGCGTTAGCCACAGACGTCTATCTGCCGAGCGAGTCGGGCGGGCCTTATCCGACCCTGCTCGTTAGGGACATTTATGGAAATGGAGCGGCCGAAGTACGACAGCGCTACGCGCGACTTGCGACCTCGCACGGCTATGCTTTCGTACTCCAAGTTTGCCGAGGGCGCTATGATTCGGATGGAAATTGGTATCCCTACTTTCAAGAGATAAACGACGGCGACGACGTTTTGAGCTGGATAGCAGAGCAGAGCTGGTCGAACGGAAAAGTGGGAATGTTTGGCAGTAGCTATCTAGGGTCGGTCCAGTGGCTAGCGGCTTTGAACGACAATCCAGCCTTAGTCGCGATCGCCCCATCCGTGAGCCCTGGCAATTATTACCGAGATGTGGCATATCCGGGAGGAGCGTTTTCATTGCTCAGCCGAGCGAGTTGGGGCATCGGTCTAACCGGAAGCCGAACAATCATGTCGTATCCGATTTCTTGGGAAACATCCGTCGATCACCTGCCATTGAAGACTCTAGACCAGTCGCTCGGTTTCAATGTGAGGCATTTCCAAGATTGGCTCGCTCACCCGACTCTCGATAGCTACTGGCGGCCTTTGAACCTGGAGGATAGAGCGGACGAAATGTCGGTGCCGGCTCTGAATATCGGTGGCTGGTATGACGCTTTTTTGCGTAGTACGATCGGTAGCTATGTGACCATGACAAATGATGCAAGGAGTCAAGTCGCTCGCGAGAATCAGCGCTTGGTTATCGGTCCTTGGCCCCATGGCTGGAATCGAAGCAGTCGGACGGGTGACTTAGATTTCGGGGAAGCGGCTTTAGTGGATTGGGATGCTTTGCATCTCGATTGGTTTGAGATCTGGCTGAAAGACGGAGAGAAGAAAGAGGTCGCCCCGGTTCGTATTTTCGTGATGGGAGAAAATGTATGGCGGGATGAATACGAATGGCCGCTCGCTCGGACCGAGAATACTTCATTCTATTTCCAAGAGGACGGATCACTCTCCGTGGATCTACCTGCCGACTCCGCTGAGCCAATGCTTTACACATACGACCCAGCGGATCCAGTCCCGACGGTTGGAGGGAATATCATGCGAACTCAGGTGAGGGGACCTCGAGACCAGCGCCCGCTCGACGAAAGGGAGGACATCGTGCGATTCACTACCGAGGCATTTTCTGAGAAAATGGAAATCACCGGTCCATTGACGGTGAATCTCTACGCAAGTAGTTCTGCTCCGGATACTGACTTTATGGCCAAACTGGTAGTCGTTCGTCCTGATGGGTTTAGTTTCAATTTAGCGGACGGAGTTATTCGAGCTCGGTACCGAGAAGGCTTTGAAGAGCCAAAGCTGATCACGCCAGGAGAGCCTTTGCTCTATACAATCGACGTCTGGGCGACCAGCTATGTCGTGCAGCCAGGTGAGCGCCTACGGGTGGACATCACGAGCAGTAACTTTCCGCGGCTAGACCGGAACCCCAACACCGGGGCTCCGTTCGGAGAGACAACGCATATGGTACCTGCGGATCAGACCCTCTACCTCGACGCCGAGCGGCCCAGTCACATTGTTTTGCCGGTGATCCCCAAGCTCCACTGAGAAAACGGACCCTCAGGGGCATTAGGGCCCTTTCGGAAGCAGCGAAGGCGAAGGAGGTTGAGGGCTGCAGAAACCGGATGGTAAATTTCTCCGAATTTACGCTTGCCAAGGGCCTGAATCGTTGCCGTTTTAGCGACTCTGTTTTGGGGCCGTAGCTCAGTTGGAAGAGCGCCTGCATGGCATGCAGGAGGTCGTCGGTTCGATCCCGATCGGCTCCACCAGTCTTCGTTCCGAGCGGAGCGAGAAGGCGGCAGCATAAGAGAGATACCTCAGATCTCATTCTGGCCGTGAGTACGCGAAGCGTCGTTTCGGGTCTTCGTGGGAAGCGAAACGCAGACCTACGCTGTCATGGTCCCCATGGTGTCAACAGCCGGTGAGTTTCGGAGAATAAACGGTTGCATGGTTATTGGCGGGTAGCGGAAGAGCTTGGGATTTCCCTGCTCCCTGCTGCTGTTTATTCCAAATGGATGAGACCGCGTTTGACGGCGGCCAGGATAGCTTGGGTTCTGTCGGAAACACCGAGCTTTGAGAGAATGTTGGTGAGGTGCACCTTTATGGTGCCTTCCACGAGGTCTAGTTCGCCTGCTATTTCTTTGTTGCTCATGCCTTTAGCTACAAGGGAAAGGACTTCGAGCTCTCGCTTTGAGAGGTGGGAGAGGACTTGGCGGCTGAGGCGATTAGCGATCTCGGCTGGAACGTATTGCTCGCCTTTGTGTACAATGCGGATCCCTTGGATGAGGTTATCCAAGGGCATGTCTTTGACGACGAAGCCGGCCGCGCCGGCTCGATAGGCGTGCAGGGCTTCCTCACCGCTGGCGTAGTTGCTGAACACGAGTACTCGGATGGAGCTGTTTTCCTTTTTGAGCAGCTTGATGGTTTCGATGCCTCCCAGCTTAGGCATGCGTAAGTCCAAGACAACTACGTCTGGATTGCAAACGCGGCATTGTTCGATGGCATCTTCGCCGTTTTCGGCTTGGCCGACCACTTCCATGTCTGGCTCGCAATTGGCTGCGGTGGCGAGTCCCATGCGCAGGACAACGTGGTCATCGACCAACAGGATTCTAATTTTGCTATCGTTCATTATATCAGTGGCTATTGGTCGTCTTTAGAAATCGGTACGTTCAGGGTGACGCTGGTGCCTTTTTGAGGAATGCTGTCGATGGTGAGCAGGCCGTCGATTTTGCTCGCTCGGGTTCGAAGGCCTCTCAGTCCGAAGTGCCCGAGCCCTTCCGAAAAGACCTCGCTGGGGTCGAAGCCTTGGCCGTCGTCATGGATCTCTAGACGCAGCTGGTCTTCGGTGAAGTGAAGGGCGATCGTGATGTTTTCGGCCTGGCTGTGGCGGACGGCATTTGTGATCGCTTCCTGGGCGATGCGGAGGATGTGGTGCTTGCGTCGGGATGGAATCTCGGTGGGCGTTCCAGAGGTTTGGACTTTGAGTTTCGCCGAACCAGCGCCGAGCACTTGGGTGATATTGCGCAGGGCTTCGCTCAAGCTTTCATCCTGCAACAATGGGGATTCGAGATCCCAGACGGCTTGCTGTACTTCCTGACGAGTGAAGGATACCATGCGTCGCGCAACCGATAGCCGGTTGTGGAGGTTCGTATCCAGATTGTCATGCTTGAGGGTAGCGTCGAGCTGGAGGGCGATGCCGCTTAGGCCTTGTTGGAGACTGTCGTGTATTTCTCCTGCGAGTCGATTTCTCTCGGCCAAAGTGGCAGAGGTGCGGGCTTCATCGGTGAGCTTTTGCATGGTGTCTCGCAGTTCGTCGGTACGCTGGCGTACGAGCTCTTCGAGCTCGTCGTGCTTCCTTTTGGCTCGATGCATTCCGGAAGACATTACGCTGAGACAGATCAGGATGCCGGCGCTCCAGTAGAGGAAGTAGGCCGCATTTGCGCGGTACCAAGGTGGCTCGATTTTGAAGTTTGTTACGACGGGATCCCCCACGGGGATGCCGGCCTCCGTGAGCTGAGCGCTGAGCTGGTAGCTTCCTTCCTCGAGGCTCGGGAGGGTGAGGAGGGAGTCCTCGCTTTGCACTTTCCAGCTGTCGGAGCCTTTTTGCATGGAAAACTCGTAGATCGGCTTGTCTAAAGATTTGTATCCATCGGAGAAATACCTGAATACGAGATGGTTTTTCGAGTAGGGAAGCGTATCCATTACCTTGTTTGGCTTGGCTGCCGTATAGAGTTCTAGTCCTGTCTTTCCATCTACTATGGATACGAGAAAGGGCTGTCGTTCGGCGTTCTGGCTTGGCGTAAAGTCTTGGTCTACATGGTAGAGGGCTGATTCGGTAGAGATCCAAGCGTGCTGACCATTGAAGAGAGTGATTACGGGGTATTGGTCGCGTATACTGTCCAGTGATTCGGTGTCGATGGTGTATCCGTCATCGGAGGGTCTTATGGTGATCACGCCTTCTGGGTGGGATGCCCAGATCATGCCGTTTTCGTCCTCGGAGGCGCGAAGAATGGTGACGGGCGATCTGCTTAGGGCTTCGTCGATTTCGGGGGCAGGGCTGGGAAGGGCGGTGTCCTTATCCAGATAGATGCGTTGGTTGTAGGCTCCGGAGAGCATGATATAGTCGTTGAGAACGCCGATGTTTACCCAGACTGGTTCGTCCCACGGAAACTCGTCGATGACTTGTAATTGAAGTTCGCCGTTTTCGAACCAGACGCGGGCTACGCGATCGAGGCCAAGTTCGATCCATAGTGCCTGTTCTGTGACGTGCGCAACGGAAGGGAAGCCGACGCCTGGAATACGTGGAACGAATTCCGACCACTGCTCGCCGTCCCACCGCAGCGCTGTGATCTCTCTGCTTCCGACGACGATGCAGAGGTTTTTTTCTTGGAGAAAGAGCCGGTTGGCTTCGAAATTTTCCAGAATCGGTGTGAACGATTCCCTAGTGCTAGCGTACACGCCGTTGCCGTTACCCACGAGTAGGTGCTCTTCGTTTGCCGCTATCGCCCATACTCCAAATGGAGGCGATTCTGGTAGTTCCTCGAATCGGTAGTTCCATGAGTTGTTTGCGAGCACCATTTTGTAGAGGCGACCGTTTGAGGCGATCAGGCTGTCGCCGCCCCATTGGAGGACTTGTGGCCAGCCGATTACGACCTCGGCCCTTTGGTCGACCACGGATACCGGATTGTTGTAGAGGAGCTTTTCGACCGAACTTTCTCTAGCAAGCCAAAGGATGCCGGCGTCGTGTACTGCGAGATCGAGAATTCGCCGATAGTTCGTGGAGGTCAGGGCCATTTTCCGCTGTCCACTTCCGTCGACCAGGAAAAGCCCAACGCTGTCGATGGCGATAGCGAAGCCACCGTCAGGCAATGCCTCCAGGCAAGAGATTGGGCCGACGCTGCCCTCCTCGAAACCAAAGTATGACTCGGTAAATGTGTGTCCGTCAAAGTAGAGGAGTCGATTGTTGCTGGTGGCGGCCACGATGCCTCCATCTCCGAATTCGGCGGTCTCGAAGACTGCGACTTGGGCGTCGATGGTTTCGGTATTTCCCGTGAGGGGGTCGAGCCGTACGGTTCCTGTTTGGCCGGACGAGAGAAAAATCTCGTCTCCGAGCCGGAAGGCTGTGGCAACGGGAGTTTCAATGAAGTTTTGCTCGCCTGTAGATTTCTGGAGATGGACTACTCCATTCGTGCCTACGAACAGGATTCCGGTAGGAGTAGGCAATATTTGGGTGAAATTCGTTGAGTTGATCCAGGCGGGGTACTCAGCAGGGCGCAAGGAAGTAGGCAGAATGCGTCCGTCCTCCGTCGTCTTGGCGACACCCCATGAAGCGAGGGCTCCGTAGTAGGCGTTTCCGTCGTGGTCGACGATCAGGTCGATTACGGGAAGGATGTTCGAACTGTGAACGGCGAGGTCGATCCAATTGTCGTCGTTCAGTACAATGTAGCTGCCGCTACTGATGACGGCCAATCGGCCGAGCTGGTCGAAGTTAAGTTGTGGGCCGCGAGAAGCGCCGATCTCTTCGATCGAGTAGGTTCGAGTGATGGGCAGGCCAATGCTGGGACTTGAGCCAAATGCAGGGAAGTAGGAAGTGAATAGCGCTAAGCTGACAGCGAGGAAGGGCTTCACTATTCTCGGGCTCCCTTGCGCCAGTAGGGGGCCGGCGATAGCGGATAAGACAGAGGTTAAGTGAAGCTTTGGCATGTTTGAGTTTTATGGTTAAGCGGCGTCTTAGAATCGATTAGCTTTTGTGAAGGCAAGCTTGGGTAGATGGGAATGGCAAGACGGCTCGAATGGTGAACCTGTGAGGGAGCGACTTGCGGGAGTCGCGTGGCCTGGAGTTCGGGCTTCTATAACCGGAGGGGTAGGTTAATGATGACCAACGTTGTCTTGATACAGAACACCGTTCGGATTTGCTGCCTTCATGTCTGCCTCATTAATAGTGAGCGGTCCTTTTTGATATAATGAATATATCGTTATCTCGAAGAGATTTTGTCGTTTGATCATTTGTTTATGCATAGCTAGTAGCGTCTGGGGCGTTGCCCGGTTCCCTTTTTTAGGGGATCGGGTTTGTTCGTCTAATCACCGAAGGTATTCCGAGCAGCGTTTAAGAGCCAACGCGTGGAGAGAAGCGTCTGGGAAAGGGATCTTGTAGGAACGGGCAATGCTTAGAAGCTGGTAGGTTTGTAAAGCCGTCAATTGGTAAAGGCTGTCCGTGTCCATAGTGTCGATACATGCTTGGGCTTCTTTCTTGGCGAGTTCGTGTTGCTTGCCCAGAGCGAGAGCGATGGCCCGGGCGACGCGTCGATCCCAATCCATGGGTATGATCCCCTTGTCGACATCAGCTACGATTTCAGCGATTTGCTGCCGGAAAGGCATGATATCATTCGAAGTAGAGAGCACGGTTGCTCTCGCGATACGGCTGTTTGGGTCTTGTCGATAGGAATCGACCAAGGTCTTCGCTGCGAGTTCGGCTGGCTCTTGGCGTTTCATCTCTGAGAAGTATTCTGCTAGTCTGGCCATTAAAAGGGCAGCGTCTTGAGGCAACGTTATCTCGAAGAGAGCGAGTTTCTCGGTACCGAATCCGGGAGTCTGAGGAAGATGGTACGGAATGGGCCGCAGAGTGAGAGGCAGGATCCAATTTTGCAGGCGATCGTAGAAGTTCCTATCCTCCGCATTTTCCGGTTCGCGGGCGAGAAGCGGGAAAACTGCGTCCCAAGAGGAGAGCATGATATGCGTAATCTCGCGACTTTCGAGGAGAGCTTGCGCTTCCGTGTTTTCAGGAGCGCTCAACATGCGCGAGGCGGCAACTTGCCCCGGATAGGATTCCCAACCCGTGGAAAGGAGGGTTTGGCAATTGCCGTGGAAAATCAGCGAGTCGGAAAGCTCGGGCGATGCGAGTGCTTTGACTTCGCGATCTGGATAGTGACTCGCCATCCAGTGAGCGAGGTGACGGTAGACGAGGGCTTCGAGGTCGAATTTGCTAAGGGGATCGTCTCCAGTTGGACGTTGTAGGCTCTGCGGTAGACTCTTATTCCAAGCGAAGAGGCCAAAGAAGAGTGCTCCGGCGGCGGCCAATGCGTATCGTTTCGTATCCGGTGAGAAACCACTGGTCAACTGGCAGAGTAACGGGATACAGGCGAGGGAAAGGACGATTCCCCAACGAATTCTGAAGAAGGTGAGTAGTAAGGCAGTCAAAATGACGGCTAGGGTCACGATTTCAGCTTTTCGATTCCCTCTGGGGGCTGCACGTAGCTGGATCAATAACACTATCGCGCAAAGGATGAAGGGAAGGAGTAGGAATACACTTTCGATTACGGAAATCTGGGCGACCCAATGTATGATGCTGCTGAATACGATCGTCTCGTCGAGTGAGCTTAAACGCAGGAGAGACGCGCTTGAATGGAGCCACCCAGAGAGCCCTTCCGAGATCTGAAAGTAGGCGAGCGATCCCATGAGGATGGTCCCAATTCCTATTTGTATCCACCGCAAAGTGCTTCGCTGGTTGGAGTTGCGAAGTGCCTGCCAAGCGCTCAAGGCGAGTCCGAGTCCTAACCATGCAACTGCGTAGAGCGGGTGGTTGTAGCGTAGCTCGCTTGATTCGAGAGCAAGTGGGTTTTGGTCGAGAATGCTCGATAGCAGAGCCACGCCAGCTCCGACAAGCGTCCAACGCAGGATCGACTGTGTCCTCCCTCCAACAAGGATGTTGGCCGCTGCCAATACTCCAAGGACTAGCACTGCGGAAAACCCAACGCTGGGGTCCAAACTTACGGCGAGTCCGGCGCAAACTGCTGAGGCAACCCCCAAAAATTTATGCTTGTCCGCTTCTTTATTTCGAGGAAAGGCTAGGATGAGGCTGAAACCAGCCAGCAGAATCGCCCAAGTGTCAGTGGAAAGGGAGCCGGGGATGAATTGGGCAGAGAAATAGGGGAAAAGCGCGAAGGCAAGACCGGCTGCTGCGCCGCCCACGCAACCCGCTCTAGGGATGGTGATGAAGACGAGAATCAGAAAAGCCAAGCTGTGCGAAATAAGAGGTTCCCAGAGGGCCGCTTGGGCGACTGCAAGCGGATATGGCTGTGAATCGAAAAACTGGATACAAGAGGCGATCGTTGCGATCCAGCCTGCGTAGAGCTTAGGAAGGAGTTGGGGCCGTCCGGTGGGGATCGTGTCACTACTGTAGGTCTCGTTCGAAAGGAATCCCTCTTCTTCGAGTTGCTGAGCATAAGCTATCCAACGATAGGTTTCACCGCGATTACGAGTCCCAAGAAAGTGACGCTGCCCTAGCTCGTAACCAGTTGTTGAATTAGCGTCTAGTTCGGGAGCAGGACTGCCTTCATTCGAGAACCGTTTTGCCCAATCAAGGCTTTGGTAGTCAGCTCGCAACATGAGCCCGAGCGTGATCAATATGAGAAAGATGGCGGCAGCCTGTTTCCAATGGAGCCAAGAAGTCATTTTAAGTCTTTGGGAAAGGGGTGATCGTTAATCGCCGAGGGGTTTTGCGATGATCCAAGGTCCTGAATCGGGTAATCGCTCATGTATCGTGGAGCTGCCGTCTGGCCAAGTTGCTTCAATCGATAGGGGCATCTTAGAATTCGCTGAGGCGATGTAGAGCTTGTTTGAGCCTTGGCTGTGCCAACCGCTGCCGAGTCCAATTTCGTGTCCTTGGATCGAGCCGTCCGAGTAGCTGATCCGCAGTCGAGCCCCGATTGCGTCGAGATTCGCGGCTGAGCCGAGAACTTGCACGGTTAGCCAGGCTTGATCGCTTGAGTCGTTGGACAGTAGGACGCTTGTACCCCCGTGACGAGATGCGAAGAGATCGGGGCGCGAATCATTGTCTGGATCTATGGATACGATGGCTCGCCCGTTTCCAGGGAGAGCGATTCCGGATTCGCTAGCTTTGACCGCAGTAAAGTTGCCCGTGCTATCACCGCGAAGGAAGAGTCCCACCCCGCCGTGGAATCTTGGTATCGCGATGTCCGAGTTTTGCGTGGCTACCAGATCAAGGTGGCCGTCACCGTCGAGGTCGTTGCCTACGAGGCTGATGATAGGGCCGATTTGGGCAGCGGGAGGAAGCGGCTCGAATCGGTAGCTGCCGTCTGCTTGGCTAAGGAAAATTCCGGATCGGAAATTTGTCGCTTCAAAGCGTTTTGCGTTTTGTAGAGCTGCTTCGCCATAGACTTCCTTCATGTTCGCTTTTGCGAAATCGTCGTTTTTTGGAAATCTGCGCAAGACGGAAGGTAGCTTGGCGCCGATATCGACACGTGATCGCAACGGGTAGATTTCACTTTGGTCGTGGATCGCTTCAGCTAGGATTTGAGTACCGTTTTGTGCGAAGTCGCCGTAGAACAGCAACGCGGGCGATTCGGGAGTGGCTTCGTATGTGGTATTGAGACCGAGGTTGCCTGTAGCGAAATCGAGTCGGCCGTCGCTATTGAAGTCGGCGCTAGTCAACCCGTTCCACCAGCCACGGCCTCCAGTTTCGAAGCCGGCGACGCGGGTGCGATCGGTGAATTTACCTTGCCCGTCGTTACGAAAATAGCGAACGAAGTCCCACTCCAAGGCTAGCAGGAGGTCGGTATGGCCATCGCCGTCGACGTCGCGGAAAAGGGCGCTCTTTACTAGTCCGGCCGTCGCGAGCGCGGGAGCTAGCTGGGCAGTCTGGTCTATGAACTGGCCGTTCTCGTTGACCAAAAGCACGCTGGTGGGCGTATCTGGATACAGTCCGGGGATGGATCGGGCGCCGATGAAAAGGTCGAGGTCGCTATCGCCGTCGATGTCTGCGGCAACGGCTGAGCCAGCATTGATGGCAAGTGAGGGAATGGCTTTGCTGTGGGTGAAATTGGCTTTGCCGTCGTTTAGGTAAAGGATTGGCTGATAGGCTTGTGGCCAAGCTGCAGCATTGGCGCTTGCCCGAGTGACAAGAAGATCGCGGTCTCCGTCTCCGTCGGCGTCGAAGGCGAGCGCGGGGCCGTGCTCCGCTGCTTTCGATGGAATCTCCTCGATACTACGTTTTGTGTACTTGTTATCTTGGTACAACAGAAGTTTGTGAGGAGAGCCGGTTGTGGCTCCAAGGAATATGTCCTCGGTACCGTCCCCATCGAGGTCGGCGAGGGTGATCGAAGGGCCGGCTCGGTCGGTGCGGAAGGGGAGGAAAAGTTGTTCCTTGTCGGGAATAGCGAGTTCGGAGCGGTCTTCTACCTCGAGTCCAAAATCGCTGGCATTGGCTTTGAAGAGTGTGCCGTTGGGCGTCTCGGGGGGTGCTTGATCAAAGGCGTCCTCGGTTATGAGGTAGGCTTTGTTTGTTTCGAGGTCGGAGAAGCGTTGCGTTGCGCCAGAAGGCCATTCGACGGTGAGCGATTCTATACGATCGTCAGAGCCGACGCCAAAGTGGGCGACGAGTTCGCTCCCTGAGGCATAGCCGCGGGCGACGGTGAGGGTGCGCGATTGGGTGCCAGCCGAAGGGCTTTGGATGCGGACGACGGCGCCCACACCGAAAGCATTCGAATCGTGGCCGCGTAAGCGGACTTGCACGCTGCGGAGCTTAGAAACGTTATTTCGATAGGCTTTGAGTCCGCCGTTGTAGTCGAGGTAGGCAAGGTCGAGATCGCCATCGTTGTCGAGGTCCGCAGTGGCCGCGCCGAAGGTTACGCCGATGTCGGTCAAGCCCCAGTCTTGGGTGACTTCCGCGAAGCCTTCGCCCGAAAGGTTTCGGTAGGCGAGGTTCGATTCATTCAGGGGAGGGGCTCGTTTCATGACAGCGATGCGTTGCATGTCGGAAAGTGCCCGCATCATGCGAGCGAGCAGGTCGCTATTATTTGCCTCCCGCACCATGCCGTTGGTGACGTGAAGGTCGGTCCAGCCGTCCTGGTCGAAATCTTCGAAACGGACGGACCAGGTCCAATCTGTAGCTTCGATTCCGGCCCAGCAGGCGGATTCTCCGAAGAGGCCGAGCCCGGTGTTAAGAAGTAGGCTGTTGCGGGTGTATTGAGGGGCGATACCCTCGGTGGTGCCAGTGGTCAGGACGTCAGCTCGGGAAGCTGCGAGACCACGTCGGTCTTTTTCACGGTTGGTGGTAGCCATATCCGCTACAAGGAGGTCGATGTGCCCGTCGTTGTTGATGTCGGCCGTATCGGCACCCATGGAGGAGTATGGGGCGCTAGGGGCGATTTCGTGCAGGACATTCGTAAAGGTTCCGTCCTGATTATTTCGATACAAGTAGTCGTTTCCCGAAAAGTCGTTGGCGATATAGAGGTCCGGCCATCGGTCCTCGTTGTAGTCGAACCAAGTGGCGGCATGACCGAAGGTGGAACCTTGAATGCCTGCTTCCTTCGTCACCTCCACAAAAGAACCCTTTCCAGTGTTTCGGAAAAGGCGGTCTTGGCGTCCTTGGGACTCGGTTCCGTCTACTTGATTGGTGAGCACCAACACATCGAGCCAGCCGTCGCGATCATAGTCTACGAATGACCCTACGACACTTCCGTCAGACAGGTTGAGCCCCCGTTTTTCGCCTTCCTCCTCGAAGCTTCCGTCGCCTTGATTGATGTAGAGGAGGTTGGCGGCGCGGTTGCGACATACGTAGAGGTCGAGCCAACCATCGTTGTTCACATCTGCGAAGACCGCACCTTGCCTCCAAACGATTTCGTCCTCAGAGAGCGCATTGGATATCCAGCCAAACATGGAGGCCTTTTCGGACAACCCAGCGTCGTCGGTGACGTCTTCGAACTTCCAGCCTCCCAGATTTCGGAAGAGCCTGCCCGGTTGGGTTTTGGTACTTACGTATAGGTCAACTTTGCCGTCGCTGTCGAAGTCGCCTGCGCAAACTCCGGACCCCATCCCTCCGCCCATGAACTCGCGATAGCGGTGAGTCCACATGAGAGGATCGTCGTATTGATTGTCGACTAAAAGTCCGCTCTCCTCAGCCTCGACCAAGCTGAATAGCTTATCGCCTGGGCTTTGTCGGGAGGGTGGGAAATCGGATTTGATTAATGGTTGAGAGTGTGCGGGGAGCGTGAGTCCGACAAAGGCAAGAATGGCCAAGGTTGGGCGGGTGCGGGGTAGCGTCATGGAAAGGGATTTTGGGATACCGAATAATAGTGTTGAACTAGGACGTGGTGTATTTTTTGTGGGGATACGCGGACGTTTTTTATGGCGATTTGAGGATGCTGATAAAAAGCCAAGTGTGGGCAAATAGACAATGGTTATACCTGTTTCTATAGCCTAGGTTATACCTCATCTAAGTAGGTCGCAAACGTGTGCATGAATGTCGCAAAATGCCCGTAGACTGGGTCTCGTAGTTGTTGGTATGCTGTAAGCTCTTGTTGCACCCGAAATTAGGTTCTTTTATTTTCAGAATCTAAACTGCGAAATCACCCCATATTATTCGCGTTTGGCCTAGGCTCCTCGCGACTGTGTCGTTTGTGTCGGTATTCCGTTTGTCGGGTTGTATTAAGAGATTAACTACAAGCTAACAACATTGTTGACCTGAATATGATAAAACTACCACCTGGAAAATATAAATCCACCGGAGCGATTCTTGCTACGGTACTTCTGCCCGCGATTGGCTATGCTCAATCCGGATCAGGGAACGAGGAAGAGGACGAGGTCTTTACCTTATCTCCTTTTGAAGTCTCTGGCGAAGCAAATGGCGGCTACTCCACTCAAGCTACGCTCGCGGGTAACCGCTTGAAAACGGACCTCAAGGACTTGGGTACCTCTCTGTCTGTTTACAACGACCAGTTCTTGGACGATATCGGCGCTACGGATAATAGCACTCTTCTCAAGTACACTTTGGGTACGGAAGTTGGCGGCGTTTACGGCAACTACTCGGGTTCGGGTGGAGGAACGAACCCTAATTCCAATGCGTCACTCAGTCCGCAGTCCACTAACCGCGTTCGCGGATTGGTGGGAGCGGACAATACCCGCGACCTATATCTCTCGAGTATCCCTTGGGACGGATACAACGTCGACGGCGTGGATATCCAGCGCGGTCCGAATGCGATCCTGTTTGGACAGGGCAGCCCCGGCGGTGTGATCAACACCCGCATGAAGCAAGCGAGTTGGCAAGATTCCAACGAAGTTTCAATTCGCTTTGACGAGTATGGCAGCATTCGCGCTTCGGTAGACGTCAACCGTGTGATCATCGAAGACGAACTCGCGGTTCGCTTCGCGGCAGTGGACAGCCGCACGAAGTTCAAGCAGGATCCAGCGTTCGACGACATCCAGCGCCAGTACTTCGCGTTCCGCTACGAACCGAGCTTTCTCGCTTCCGACAACGCACGTACGATCCTGAGGGCTAATTACGAAATGGGCGATGGCGAAAGCAACCGTGCGCGTAATATGCCTCCAAGAGACTACATCACACCTTGGTTTACGGAATTGGACAAGAACCTCTACGACGTGGCTTGGGGTAACGAAGGCAACTGGCAGATCCCAGGTCGTGGAGCCGCTGCGATTCAGGATTATGCTGATCCACCCAATCCAAATCCGAACTACGTAGATCGGATCGGTAACAGCACAAATGGTGCAGGTTACGCAGGCTACTATGGCGGTTCTTTCTTCTTTTACATGCCAGGAGAGACAGAACCGACTTTGGGACTGACGCCGAACGCGGTTGCATACCTCGGTCGAGGAGCTAACGGAGATCGCGATGGCAACATCGGTGGCTTAGCGGATGGGAACCCTCACGGAATCGGTGGTTACCGCGAATATGCCCAGTACCAGGGGCTTCCGTTCGCGAGCTTGACCAAGGACAAGTTCCTTACCGATCCGAGTGTATTCGATTTCTACAACTACCTTATTGATGGCGACATCAAACGTGAGTGGCAGAACTTCGATTCTTTGGATCTCTCCCTCAGCCAGACGTTCTTTGGCGACACTATGGGCTTCGATATCGGTTACCACAAGGAGAGCTACCTCTCTGGCGGTTACAACCCAGTTTCGGACGCGATACAAATCGACGTAAACAGCCGTTTCGCCGATGGTACGAATACCCCAGAAACCGGATGGTACACTGATGGTACAGTGAATCCGGGAGCAGGTCGTCCTTATGTCCGTCTTGGCAATGGCAAAGGCGAATCTACTACGGATCGCGAAAGCTGGCGTGCGACTGCGTTTGTCTCCCACGATTTCGACAAGGGTGACAACAACTGGCTGACCCGCTTGCTCGGTAAGCACACGATCACTGGGATGGGGTCGAAGGACAACTACCTGAACACGGGGCAAAGTTGGCAAAGCAGCACATTTGTTGGCGACTACTATAACCTCGGACAATTCGAAGAGATCAAGGCTAACAACGGTCGATTCTGGGCGGATTTCGTTCCATTGCGGAACGTTTACATCGGGCCGAATCTTCAAGGTGCGACCTTAGGTCAAGATCTTGGAATTCGTCCCCCTTCGGTCGCCCCTCAGTACTCGGATACTATGACGTTGCGCTACTTTGATTCGACTTGGAATAAGCCTACCGACCCGACAGCGGCAGGGTATGTGGATCCGGGAGCCATCTGGTATAATCAAGTGACAGCAGGAACGGAAGGTGGTCCAGTCGAGTCCACGCAATCCGAAAACCCAGCGAACTATGTTGGTTGGGGCACTCGTGAAGTGCGGCTCATGACTGATACGGACCCGCGCAATCGCGACGCCCTAACGTCGAGCCGTTCTTGGGATGACCGCTACAACGAAGCCAGTGCTATCGTTTGGCAAGGCAAGCTATGGGATGGTTCGATCGTGGCGACTGCTGGTATTCGTAACGACGAAGTCGGCCAAGTTCGTACCACTTGGGAAACTGATGACTCTACGACTTACGCGACGGAGATTCCTCTCAATATCAACGAAACAGGTCCGTTCGAGGAAGAGTCCAAGAGCTGGGGCGTGGTCGGTCATTTGAACGATCTCCCGTTCCTCGGAGAGTTCGTCGACAAGCTACCCGTAAACGTTAGTGTTTCGTACAACAACTCTAACAATTTCCAGACGGGTCAGGTCTTCGTAGACTATTGGGGCCAACCATTGCCGCTCCCTGAGGGCAATACCGAAGACATGGGCGTTATGGTTGCCACCAAGGACGGTAAGTATTCGGTTCGAATTAACAAGTTCGAATCTGACGTGAAGAACAACGTCGGAACCGATCTCTCTTATTGGCTCTACGGAAACAACCTGGGTATCTACGCCCAAGCGTATCACCAAATTAAGAACAACTACGAGACGCGTGGTGCTCCAGGAAGTATCAAGCACGGTGATGGCATCATCAGTAATCTGCCGGTCCCGGCGGATGGCGAACCACAGACCAAGTGGGATGTCGATTATCGTCCTCTCGATGGGCAGACATTGGCGGAAGCAGAAGCTCTGGAGATTGCGGTTATCAACGCTTACGACCAATGGCTCGAAGAGATGGCGCCGTTGCCGCAGTTGATGGGCGAGGCATGGAGTTTCGCTTGGGATGGATCTGACTTTACCGAGCAGGCTATACCATTCCGCTTCACCGACGACATCAAGGCAGAGGGGTACGAGCTCGAGTTGCATGCGCAGGTTACCGATAACTGGCGCCTCACCATGAATGCTTCACGCATCAAGTCGTATCGCGACAACCTTGGCCAAACCGTGTCTCCAGATGGCGAGATGACGATGATCGACTATCTGCTCGATTTTAACGATCGCATGAACACTACCGCGATGGGCGACCTCCGTATCTGGGGAGCTGGTGGCGGTGCAAACGCTCGCGACAACTGGAATGGCTACGCAGATGGCGATATCAAGGCGCGTTTGGCGGAAGAGGGTACAGTAGTACCTGAGAATCGTCTCTGGCACGTCAACTTCGTCACCAACTACGACTTCAGTGACGGCAAGTTCAAGGGCTTCAGCGTCGGTGGTTCCGCTCGCTACCAGTCGGCTTCTACCTTGGCCTACAAACCTTACTACGATGTCTCGGAGTTCACAGGTGCAGAATTCCTCGCTTATGATTTGGACTCGCCGTTCAAGGATGACTCTCAACTAGACTTCGACCTTTGGTTGGCTTACGGCAAGCCGATCTTCAATGACAAGGTCGATTGGAGGGTACAGATGAACATCTCCAATGTGGGAGTGGGCGACGAACTCGTACCGATCACGGTGCAGCCGGACGGCACGCCAGCTGCCTACCGCATCAAAGCTCCACAACAGATATTTATAACGAACACGTTCAAGTTCTAGTCTGTCTTAGTTAGTTGTATTTGCATCGCCCCCGGAGCTATCCGGGGGCGATTTTTTTGTCCATTGTAACCCTCTGAGATACGCTCACGACATGACGTTCAGTGTACTATCTAATGTTGCGGATTTGGGTGGATTTCTGTTCTTGGAAGGTAAGCTAGTCCTGCGATTCGATGCAATGAATACGCTAATACCCGAAAAGGCTAGTGCGCTAAAACTGAGAACTTAATTTCGGATCTGCGAATCCTGAAATTTAAGAAATCCCTATTGTGATCGTGTGCTCCCGGAGAGCTATCGCCGTTGAGACTATGGAACTCGGAACGAAAACAGGTTTATAACGCAAATCTGAGGAAGTTGCAGGCTAAGGGATAGGAGCGAAAGTAGAAAACTTCCTTGTGCCGCGATTGATGCGGGAGGATCGTGGCTCAAGTTCGCTATTCAACCAAGAGTATTCGAGAGCGTGTGCACGTAGAGCAAAATAGTGATTCGACAAAAAAAAGGCCCTGCCGAAACAGGGCCTTGAAGTTGGTGAAAGTCTACCAGCTGGCGATAACTCTAGCAGTGCCATAACTGCCTATTGTGTATACCCCAATTGAGCGATAGATAATGACAGTTCGACCCGCAGGAGCGGTTCCGCTATCGTTATCCATAATATATTCTCCAGAGTAAATACCTTCTACATAGGCATGAATCGGACCGCTACCTTCGAAGGCTCTTGCGGTGCCTCCTATGTCGCCGCCTCCGTAGATTTGAGCGGTGAATTGCGTTGAAGCGGTTGTGTAGAAATAGTCGGTTCCACTTTCAGCATTGTTCCAATTTGCAGAGTTCGACCAGTATTGGCTACCCGCGAATAGTGACGAGGTTAGGATAATTGCGAGTGTGGGCACTAATATTTTGAGTTTCATATATTTTTGGTTGGATGTGTGTTTTTGTTTTTTCCGTGACTTGTCATGGAAGAGAGTTACTGGAGGGTCTTGGGCTGGATCTGACGAGGTGGCGATATTCCGTATTTTGAGAAATCGATCCTGCTTTGCATCTGTAGTCGTACAATTCGGTCTGGTAATGCCTCGATGGCTTCGCTTTTGAACTTATTTTCGAAAAGTGTTTGCTCAAGCTGGCTTCTTGTTTCGCTCATGGTGAAAGGTCTCGACTTACTAACGCCTTTCTTTCTGAAAACCGCGAATTCAGCGTTCAATGCAATCGGCAGCGAGCATTCTTCTTCTCTGAGTGATGCAAGTAGCTGAGTTGGCATACCGTAGTAGTGAGAACCATCTTCAATATTAATATGTATATTTTCATCAATACGATTGGGCAGTTCGCCTCGGAGAATAGAATCTGGGGATTTGTGCACTTCGAGATTTCCCACTATTTCCAAGACCTTAATCTTACCTCCGAATCGTGTAGTGAAAGCGTTTTTTAGGGTCTCATCTGAAGGGGGTGGTCTCTTTCTTCTTTGCTGATTCTTGTAGTGCTCTAGGATGGAATTGTTTTCAAAATTCAGTCTGTCTTGTTCGAATTTAGAATTGTAATGAAAACCTGGAGACAATGTGATTCCGTAAAGAAGATTCGAAAGAGTATGTTGTTCGATTTGGTAGTTTAGGTCAGATTCTGTCGTGATTGGTTGGCGAAGTATTGCGCTGTTTAACGAGTCAACGAATTGTTCGATAGAGACCGAAATGTACGCCTTGTTCGACCTGTATGAGAAGAGGGTATAGTCTTGGATAGAAGAGTTTGCTACCTGGCAGATCCCGTTTCCAAGATACTCGATTGAATCGAGAAAGAGTCTTTTGGATTTTGGGAATGTTTCTAGTTCAGATTCGGCGATCATTTTCCGGGAGAACGCTTGAATCGCGACTGAACGCTCGATGAAGCGAGCGTATTCAGCCAGTTCTTGGTCGCTCTGATCTGCAAAGACGGGAGAGTCCGCATCTTTGTCTAAGACTTCGAAATAGAGCACTGAATCACGGCTCCTGATTGGGCCATAAAACTGGCCGATTTCAGCGGCTGAGATCTGATTTCTGAATTCCATAAAGGGATGATACGGCCAGCTCAGGACAGTGTTGGCCGCGTGAGCCCCAGTAGTCCCTAGCACGCTACGCTCAAGCGGTACTGAGCCTATGATGAGGTCCTTCAGGTGTTGTGAGTCATACTCGCGGGCGTTCGCCGACGGCAGTTTAAGGAAACTGCCCGTGACGCGAGTCGATGCGTCCTTTCTCAGTTCGATTAGGTTTCTGGGGTTAGATTCACTCGGTTCAACAAGCTTCTGGAAGACCGGGCTGTCGTCTTGAAGGAGCATATACTTTTCCATAGCGACAACGCCTTGAACGACCTCGCGTTTCTGGTCCCAGCCTTTTGACCTAAGTTCAGCAATGAGCGCCTGATGGGAAAAGAACTGTATAAACCAGTCAGATACGGATTTTTTGTCATTGGCGTTTGGGTGCTTTCCGAATTCGAGGTTAAAATTCTTATCGACGATGTATTGGGATACTTCGTAGTCGGAAAATTTGAGCGCGATCGAAAGATCGACTGAGCTGGGGTCAGTTGTGAAGGCGCTCGATTGAGAGGTTATAGCAAAGGACGTGACTACGCAGGTGCACAGCACTCGCATGGACCTTGAGGGTAACATTCTAAGAGTTGGTTGGAGCTGGTTAACGGGGACTACCGAAATTGGCGGTCTAAGTAGATGGATGTAAAAGCATCGAATGATTTATCATCTAAAATCACGGCAGCTTCTCTGAGGAAACGCTCATCGAAGGTGACAGACTCTAGCGATTCAGGAGATTGAGTGTCAGATTTTTGTGAAGTGAGTGTTCGTTGCCCGGTGACTGCCTTCTGATATGCTCTTGCAATGGACTCTGCAGTCTCTTCGCTGAGAGGAATTCTCTGGGCCTCTAGTTGGCTTCTAATTGATGGCAACGTCTCACGGAAATGGATTGAGGCTAAATAGGAGTCGTAGCTTTCCAGGTCTTGATTCGAAAGGATTTCCGAAAGCCGTTGTCTGTTTGTTTCTTCGATACGATGAAGGTTTTCAGTGATCTCTTGGCTGATCGTCGGTGATGAGAAATTAATAGTATGGGATAGAAGTTTTCTTTCTATTTCGGTCTCTGAAAGCACTGATCTGACTAATGCGACCTGCTCGCCGCTGTATCCATCCAATGAAGACAAAAAGCTAGCGAATCGAACATCGCTGTCTATCACAGCCTGCTCCGTAATTGACTTTATAGACTCGTTTTCCAAACGAGGATCATTATCTAACTCGGGCTTGTGAGCCTCTTGGTTCGGCGTGTACGCGGGCGTTTGAAAGTTGGGGATGGCTCTGGGCGTTGGCTCCGAGGTGTTTGTGTCTTGGAGTATCTCGGGTTGATCGTCCTTTTTTGTTCCGCGAAGAACAAATGAAGAGAAAATTATAGCGACAAAGCTTGTTATCAGTAGAACCCGAATTCGCATCGATCAGTATTGTTTTGGTATCTCTGAAAGATCATTGGATGCCTACGGCTAAGACGTTTGCTGCTCTCGGTAGGCGCTGGGCGTCAGTCCGAAGTGTTTGCGGAATATGCGGAAGAAGTTGCCTTGTGCTGATATACCGACTTGGTCGGCGATAGCGGATACAGTTAGGCTAGAACATTCCGAGAGTAAGCGGGAGGCTTCGTTCATGCGCGTTTGCTCGATGAACTCACGAATGGTGCAGCCTTTTTCGCTGCGGAAATCGCGCTCGAGCTGGCGACGGGATATGTTTAGTGACTCAGCCACCGAGCAGACACCGAGCCCTGGGTCTGGATAGTGGTTTGAGATGAAGACGAGGGCTTGGGCCACTCGTTGGTTTTCAAGGTTCGAAATTGCTGTGCTGTCCCGGGCCTCTACTCCTGTCGGAGAAACGTGGATGCATCGGGAAATATCTGTCTCGTCCTTCAGCGCTTCGTCAAGCAGCTTTGCAGCCTGGAACCCCAGCTCTTCGAGGTTAGGGTTGATGCTTGAAAGGGTGACCGGTGCAGACTCGCATTCGGCGGTTTGATTGCCGACTCCGAGAATGGCGAGATCTTCGGGCACACGTGTTCCAATCTCTCCTGCGAGCTCAGCCACTTCGATTGCCAGGCTATCGTTGGAAGCGAAGAGTCCAGTGCGTCCCTCCAGATTTTCAAGGTTCTGGATCATGACTTGCCTCCACAGGATCCAGTCTCGGCACGGAGCTGAGCTGGTTTCCAAAAGTGGCGGGGCAAACTGTCGGCAGGAGAAGCCACGATCACGAAGATGCGAAAGGAAGCCCATGTACCGAATTTGGTTGGTTTTATCCTGCCCGTATGGGAGCCAGGCAAAGTTGCGACAATTTCGGTTTATGAGGTGTTCGGCTGCTAGCCGGCCGATCGCAAAGTTGTCGGCCTGTACCTTAAGGCCGCTGGCAAGGTCGTCGCAGAGACTGGCCGTGACGCGTGGCAGGTTCCTCGAACCCGGTGTTTGCGAGTCTAGGTTCGGCTCCGGAAGGTACTCTATGACGCCATCGCCAAACCATGATTCGGACCTGTTTCCGCTTTGCAGTAAATCGGTTGTCAGCTGCCAGTTTTGTTTCTTGGCATAGCGAATGATGCCTTGGAGAAAGCTAGGTTGAGCTGTTTGGGAGGAGACCCAGACCTTCGTTTGGCGGTTCGCGTTGCGATGGGCGTTCGGAATTTTGAACGGAATTGTCCCGGCGGCGGCGGTAGTCGGATCAGCCGGAGATCTAAGGTTGACCTCGATGTGGGGCATCGGGCTTGAGGGATGAGCGGAAAGAGTAGGTGGAGCACTGTTTGCGTTCATGGGCTGGGGAGGGAGGGGTAGATTGCAAGTCGGGCGTTCGCGTTTGAACGACCGTCGTTATTGGACCGTTTGGAGCTCACCTAGGTCAAGCTGCTGTTGGCAAGTAAAACGCTATAACCTGAGACATAGTCACCTTAGCGCGTTTTTACGTTTTGATTCGGTTTTGAGTGTTCCCTCCGAGAAAACCGAGGGTTCCTGACTCGGCTTTTAGGGCTTGTGTCGCTGTTCATCTTTTAGAGCAATGTTCTCGTTGCTGTGAGTCTGTTGCTCCACCTTGCTCGTTGGCTTCACTTCCCGTTGCTTCGGACTAGCTCAATTTTAATTTTCGGCCCCCTACCTGCTATGCCAAATGGACATACACTCATTGTTAATTCATTTTTATCGCGTGTCCTGCGAGCCACTTGCTCGATGGTGGATGGGATGAGACGTTTTGAAAAGAGGCGGCTTTGCAATTCGCTTTTCCGGCGAATCTTTACGCTGGCTGCTGTATCAGGAATTTGGATAAATCTGCAAGCCAGCGAATCGTTCACGATTGACGGTGAACGCCTCTATAACTCTCGAGCGATCGGAGAAGCGGTACGCGGTGAGCCATGGATCACTAACGTGAAAGTCGCCGACTTGGATCAAGACGGTTTGCAGGATATCCTCGTTTGCGATGGCAGGTTAAATCGAGTTACTTGGGTTCGCCAGCTGCAGAACGGAAATTTCCAGGAGAGTGCGTTGGGCGATACGATTGCAGGGCCGGTGCAAACGGAGGCGGTTGATTTCGATGGAGATGGTGATTTGGACATCCTTGTTGCCTGTATGGGTATCGTAATTCCCACCAACGAACGAATCGGATCAGTAGTCTACCTCGAAAATCGAGGCGAAATGGGTTTTACCCAACGTACCTTGATCGAACTTCTACCGCGCGTCACCTATGTCAGCGCGGGCGACCTCAACGGCGATCGAAGATTGGATCTGATCGTGGGGATGTTCGGGTTTGTGGACGGAGAGATTAGCTGGTACGAAAACCTCGGTGACTGGAAATTTGAGGGGCATTCCATGCTGGAGCTATCTGGAACGATTCACTCTCCACTATGTGACATAGATGGCGACGGAGATTTGGATGTAGTGGCCCTCGTCTCGCAAGACTGGGAAGAAGTTCATGTGTTCGAGAATGATGGCAAAGGTAACTTCTCGGGCGAGGTAGTTTATGGCGCTCTGAACCAGAATTTCGGGAGCAGTGGACTGACCGTTGCCGACTTGGACCAGGATGGAGATACGGATATTGTATTCACCAACGGAGATGGGCTCGATTACGCCACTCCGGGGCCAAGGTCATGGCACGGGGTCCAATGGCTGGAGAATAAGGAAGGTGGAGCTTTTGAATACCACCGCATAGCCGACATTCCCGGCGCCCACAGCCCATTGGTCGTCGATCTCGATGGTGACGGGGCAAAGGATATTGTGGTCGTGAGTGGCTTCAATGATTGGACTTTGGATACAGCGGTATCAATGGTGCTACTCAGACAGGTTGAAGGAAAGAGCTTCGAGGAGGTTATTCTCGGAAGGCAGCCAACCCATCTTATTTCGGTGGACGGCGCTGATTTCGACCAGGATGGCGAAGTCGAGTTGGTGACTGGCGCCTTCATGTATTACCCGCCATTTGACCACAAGAGCCGTGTAACGCTTTGGGAAAGTGGACCCAATACGACGGGAGAGGTGAAATGAAAACGAATCGAAGTGGAATCCTATTGGTAGCGGTAGCGCTATGGTGGGCGTTCGCAGCTTCGACTGGGCTTCAAGCGACGGAGATTTCGTTCGAAGAAGCACTTTCGTTACCGGAACGGATCGATCGACTTCCAGCTCTGCAGTATCAAGTCGAACAGCGGCTCGATCTGCTGCGAGAGGATCCCACGAACGAGGAAGCTATTCGTGAACTCGCGTACCTCTATCACGCCAATGGTTTCGTGGATAAGGCGACTGCCATTTACGACTGGCTGATCGAGCGAAGCGAGAGCGGGGAGAAGAGGGCGAGACTCTCCTACCTTGCGGCAGACGCTGTGAAGGAAAAAGGCGAATTGGTAGCGGTCGAGCAGTATTTGGAAATGTCGACCAGCGATTTTCGTCAGTATCCGCTAGCCTTCGCTCGATTGGGTGAAGCTGAGTTGAAGTCGGGGGACCTTGAAGAGGCGGAAACGCATTTCCGCGCTGCGCTCTCTCAGGACGAGGAGATTTCAATGGCTCGCCTAGGCGTTTCCCGAATTCATGAGACGAGAGGAGAACTGGTTTCCGCCATGCGGGAATTAGAAACGCTTCTCTCGTATGAACCTGACAACTACAACGCCCAGGCTTTGATGGTGCGCGTCCTAGCCCAGTTGAAAGAAGACGATCAGGTTTTCGATCTGGGTAGCGCTTTTTCGCGCTCGAGGATGCCTCCAGTGGAAGACCTATGGGTCGAGGTGCTCCGAGACTACATGTTCGATCCGCAGCGGCTAGACTTTATCTTCCTCGATTACTTCACTGTAGGCGACTACGAACGGGCGCTGACCTACCTCGATAGAATGCAGGAGATCGATCCGGACAATGCTCGCTTCTATCGCTATCGCGGTACGGTTTTGATGGAAGAGGAACGTTTCGATCAGGCGAGCGTCAATTTTCGCAAAGGTATCGAACTGGGTGGCGACGATGCCGAATCTTATCCTTTGCTGGTTCAGTCTTTAGGTCGAGGAGGCGCTCCGGACGAAGCGGAGGCTGTGGCGCGGAAGGGTTTGCAAGATAGCGAGCCCACTGCTGCGCTGCTGCTCGAGCTCGCTCGGCTACTGGTGGATCGCGAGGCGAACGCCGAGGCGATGGAGGCTTTGTCGAAGGCACATGAAATTGATCCTTACGATGTCGAAGTCCTTCTGCTACGGGCCAGAGTCGGCATGTGGCTGGACTCTCCGGAAGAGGCTAAGCGAAGCCTCGCTATGGTACGTCAGCTCGCTCCGAGCGATGCGGAGAAGCTGGTGCGAGCTGCTCTCGTATTTATGGAAGCGGGAATCTTTGTTGACGCCTTGCCGCTCCTAGAAAGAGCAGTGAAGGTGAAACCTGGATACAAGGATGGGGTTGAGCTTTTGGCGGATGCGCATCTGCAGATCGGAGGCAAGTTACTAGCTGCCGGAGATGGCGAAGCTGCCCTAGCGTCTCTTGATCGATCTTTGGAGATATTGCCAAACTCGATCGAAACTCTGATGACGAAATCCCAGCTGCTCATAAACATGAATCGCTTCCAAGATGCGGAACGTACCATGCGGCAATTGATCCAAAACGGGGCGGTGAATCCTACCATCCTCCTCATTTACGGTGACTTGCTTTATAAAAATGGTCGCCCTGATGAAGCGCGTGCAACATGGCAGCGAGCTTTAGATGGACTCGGTACCAGCGAGCAACCGAAGGGCATTAGGGCTAACTTGCTGAAACGGCTCAACTCGTAGGAGCGAGGCGGTAAGGGAACTTCCGCAAGAGAAACGGAGATGGTGGTAGCGCGGACGACGTGGCAGTCGTCCCTCCATAGATCTGGTGTCTGCTTGGACCGGTTCCACCCGGTCCGTGCAACGCCGGAAAAATGCTTCGCTATAGCCTAGGTTAGACCTGTAAATTGACCTTTTCCGACTTGAGTCAACACGGTCGTTTAGGAGCTAATCAGTGCCCCACTCCTTTTGTTATTAACCCAACCCATCTCGGCTCTAATTGAGCGCTCGGGTGAGAGGGTAATCTCTTTGTTCCCCATACCATGAGCTTTAGAACCCTCGCTCTTTTCCTGTCACTATCGATCCCTTTGCTGGCTTATGCCCCCGCGCTGCTTGCGTGGCAGTCCGACAATGGAGACGGCACTTTCACTAATCCGGTCCTTTATGCCGATTATCCAGATCCGGACATCATACGCGCTGGAGATGATTTCTACATGGTCTCCACGACCTTCGTCGATTCGCCGGGAATTCGTATTCTGCGGTCACAAGATCTCGTTAATTGGGAAATAGCGGATCACGTGGCCTTGGAGGTTGATGGCGGTTCTTCTTACAACCTCGACGGCGGGGAGGCTTATCGAGGAGGTTTCTGGGCTTGCAGTCTGCGACACCACGACGGGACCTTTTACGTCTTGGTAAACCCGACCTTTGGCAATGCCCGCCTCTACCACTCTAACCAAATCGGAGGCGAATGGCAGTACCACCAGCTCGATCGACCGGCCTACGACCCCGGTCTGTTTTTCGATGACGACGGAACGGGCTACATCGTGACGGGCCATTCGGAAATGACTCTCATGCAGCTCAGTTCCGACTATTCCAGCGTCGTCGCTCAAACGAACAACATTTTCGACGCAGGCGGAGAGGGAGCCCACGTTATAAAGCGGGGCGAATACTACTACGTCTTCAACGCTAACCCCGGTGTATGGCCGTTTCAACTACTCTGCTCGCGGGCGAAGAGCTTAACGGGTCCGTGGGAAACGGGGAGAGTGGTCCTAACTGCGACCACGGGCGGACATCAAGGCTCGGTAGTCGAGCTGGCTGACGGCAGTTGGATGGGATTCGTGCATCAGGACAGTGGTGCGGTGGGTCGCATGCCCCGTGTCGGCCCGGTTTTTTGGGAAAGCGATTGGCCGATTTTCGGAACCGAAGCAAACCGTGGTGAGATTGCGGATACGGTTCACAAACCGATACTTGGAAAAGCCATCCAACAGCCGGCTACATCGGACGATTTCTCTTCAGCGAAGCTGGGAATGCAGTGGCAGTGGAACCACAATCCCGATGGTGCTAAATGGTCTCTGTCGGAGCGGACTGGATACTTGCGCTTGAGGCCGCTTTACGCTGACGGATTTTGGACAGCCAAAAACACGTTAACTCAAAAAGGGCAGGGGCCGGAGAGTCACGGTATTGTCAAGATTGACGTGAGCGGTCTTCAGCCAGGCGATCGAGCGGGTATCGGCACGCTCGGTAAGGTGAACGGAAATATCTACGTGAAGGTCGACAGCCAAGGAAACAAAACGCTGGGTTCAGGGATGGAACATCGGGGAGTGGGGTCCCATGACGGGGCGGTGCCAATCCCGCTGGAAAGCGATACGGTCTACCTCCGCGTCGACTTGGATTTCGTAGAGGAGCTTGGTATGTGCTCCTACAGCTACGATGGCAGTTCTTGGACACGGTTCGGAGGGATTTTCACGCTCGGTTTCGATATCACCCATGCAACCTTCCAAGGACAGAAATTCGCCATCTTTTGCTACAACACGGAGACGGAGAACAGCGCTGGGTATCTGGATGTGGATTCGTTTACTTTTGGCGACACAGCGGAGCAAGTTGTGACGCAGCGCGGATGGGCGGTCTTGAACGAGGAGGGCACGACTTTCGTTGCGGATAACGGTCAGCTCATCCGTGGTCCCTTCGCTTCAACCGAATGGGGCGAACCACCGCCGCGAGAGTATTTGGCTGAGCTAAAAGAGCTAGGATTAAACGCAGTCCATCTGTATGGAGAAGTCTTCGATCCAGAGTATCCTGCAGAGGGTAGTCAAGGGCCGGGGTACTCTGCTTCCCGAATCGATAGCATGGTTGAGATGACTCGGGAGCTCGGTTTGTATTTAGTTGTCACCATCGGGAACGGCGCGAACAACGGGGACTACAATCGCGACTACATAATCGATTTCTGGGATTTTTACGCTTCTCGCTATGCAGCGGAGTCACACGTGATTTTCGAGATCCAGAACGAGCCGGTGGCTTGGTCGCCTCCTTACTCTCAGTCAGTACTCGATATGGAGGTCGAAGCGTACAATACCATTCGTAGCCATGCTCCGGATACGCCGGTGTTGCTTATGACCTACGCGGTCTTGTCGAATTGGAATGCTGCCCTGAGTGACCTCTCGAAGATACATGACGATATCGATTGGAGCAATGCCGCAGTAGGCTTTCATGGTTACGCGGGGCACGAGGAAACGCCACCTGCCTTGGAGAAGATACTGGAAGCAGGCTACCCAATGTTCATGACGGAGTTCACCACATCCGAATGGGGATACAGTTTGGACCACATCGATCTGGAGATGACCGCAACGCTGGAACGCCTCGGGATATCATGGCTCAATTTTCTTCATGTTCCGCCCAACTTCATCAACGAAGCGATTAGCGACCCGACCGCTTATTCAGATATCGTCAATCGGTCTGGTCTAGGCTGGGTCCCGGACTACGGTGATTGGCCGGTGCAGCGTGGCGTGTTTGGGAATGACGGACTACCGCGAGAGACTGCTAGTCAATGGACCAATAACAGGCTGACTGGAACCCTTCGCGTGGAAGCAGAAGACTTTGATACGGGAGGCCCGGGCATCGCCTACCGAGACGGTGACCCCGCGAACAAACAGGGCGGGTATCGAACTGACGAGGGTGTGGATATCCGAAGCGTTGGTAGCGGTTTCGCTGTAACTTCCACCGAGTCCGGTGAGTGGATGGAGTACACCATCTTTGCGAAGGAGCCCGGGCTTTATAACCTGAAATTGCGCTACGCATCCGACGTATCGAATGCGAAACTACAAGCTGGTTTTAACGGCATTGACGCGACAGGAACTATCTCGGTACCGAGTACCGGAGGTTCTAGCAATTGGGGGACCGTCGAGGTGGAGGTATTCCTTGACTATGGTCAGCAGAAGGTCCGGCTTGCGGTAGAATCTGGCGAAGTCGATTTGGACTGGTTCGAACTGGCTCCAGTTTCTGACGGGCCGATAACCGATGGGACCTATCGATTTTTGAATCGTACGAGCGGCATGGCAGTTGGTTTGGATTTGAACACGTACGAGCTCGTTCAAGAAGAGTACGAGGGATCGGCCCAGCAATGGAAGCTGACGCACCTGGGAGCTGGAAACTATCATGTCACTTGGGCGAACCAGAGCTTGAACTGGAGCGTTGGTTTGGAACAGAATAACGACGATCCCGTGGAAGTGGTGCCATGGACCGATGTGGCGCGAAACCGACGGGTGTTGATCACTCCCTCGAGCGACGGCTACTATCGATTCCGAAGTGCGGTAAGTGGTTTGACGGTTATGCCAACGGACTCGTCGGTCGAAGCTGACGCGGCCGTGGTGCAGTACGTTTACGATGGTAGACCGAGTCAATTCTGGGCGATTCAGTCAGGCTCAGGTATCGCGTTTCCCTTAGGATTGACAGTTGATACCGTAGAGACGGGGAACGAGTTGACCTGGGCTGAGACGGAGGGAGCTACAAGTTATAATGTAAAGCGTTCACCTGTATCCAGTGGACCGTACATCGTCGTTGCGTCGGGTATTTTGCAGACGAGCTATGTTGATACGGACGTGAAGGAAGGCGACGAATGGTTTTACGTAGTGAGCGCGCAAGTGGGCGGTGCCGAAAGTTTGGAAAGCGCCGAGGCGAAGTCCGATCCGCCGCTACTCTACGCGAGCTTCGACTTTGATTCATCGAGCGGTACCGCCGTAGTTGATAGTTCGGTGAACGGGTTTGATGGGTCGTTGGTCGGAGGCGCGACCTGGGCTGACGGACGTGATGGAAACGCGATTCATCTCGATGGCAGTAATGGGCATGTGCTTCTGCCGGAAGGGATCGTTAGCGAGCTTACGGAGATGACAGTCTCTACTTGGATGTACCTTGACGAGCGTCACTTTTGGTCGCGTATCTTCGATTTCGGTTCAGGGACAGGCAGCTACATGTTCCTGACTCCCAATGGTGGAGACGGAACGGTCCGTTTCGCTATCACGAACGGGTCAGGAGAACAGGTGGTAGATGGCACGGAGCCCTTGCCTACGGGAGAATGGTTACATATCGCGGTCACGATTGAGGGGTCGCTAGCGATACTCTACGTAAATGGAGAGGAAGTAGGCCGAAACGAAAGCATGTCCCTCACGCCGGCAAGTTTGGGAGAGACAACCCAGAATTACATTGGTAAGTCCCAATGGCCAGATCCGTATCTCGAAGGGCGAGTCGATGATTTTCGCATCTATTCCATCGCTCTCGATGCCGCGGGCGTCGCCGAACTGAACGAAGAGATACCGCGGCCGGCGATTTCCGATGAGGAGTTGCGAGCGGTGAGTTTCGAGTTCACGCAGGAGCGGCTAAGGTACATAGTTAGCGCAACAGTGGCAGGACGCCGATTCCAGATCGAATCCAGCGATACGCTTTTGGATGCAGATTGGGCACCGGTAGGAGAAGCGGTGCTGGCGACCGGTGACACGCTGGAGCTGAGCTGCGAGCTGGATTCCGATAGTCCAATACGATTTTATAGACTTCATATCTTGAAGTAGTATTCGTCGGCCTTAACAGTCTGGAACGAAAGACTGTTCGCCCCCCGATACACTCACTAAATCTCCGACGAATAATGCTTAAAAATACCCTAAGACGTTCCCTTTCAATATTAACGTGCTTCATCTGCTCTCAATTGGCGTTCCCCAACGTCTCGTTGCTTAAGTACGGGGAAGCCGGCCAGTTCGAGCCTCTCTCGGAAGGCCTCCCCATCGGAAACGGCAGCTTGGGTGCCTTGGTCATGGGACGGACCGAAGAGGAGCGGATCGTGCTCAATCACGACACGCTCTGGGCTGGGGGACCTTACGACCCGAGCTACGAGGAAGCAGGGGACGTCCTTCCCGAAATCCGTGAACTGATTTTTCAGAACAAGCACAAGGAGGCTCAGGAATTGGTGCAAAGCTCTTTCATGGGCAAGCCGATGGTTCAAATGAGCTATCAGGCTATGGCCGACTTGCTGGTACGCATACCCGGACACGACCGCGTGGAGAACTATCAGCGAACTCTTAATTTGGACGAGGCGATCGCGACCGTGACATACGAAGTAGATGGGGTCCGTTTCACTCGTGAGCACATTGCGAGTGCTGTGGATGGTGTCATAGCAATCCGGATACGCGCCGATCAACCTGGAAAAGTCGACCTCAGCCTACAGTTTGTCTCTCCGCATGAGCGTACTCGCGGCGAATACTGGGTGGACGGTTTGCGTATTTCCGGTCGAAACAGCGAACGCGCGGGAATCGAAGGGGCTCTGAGTTGGAGCGCGGAAGCAGCGGTACAAATCGATGGCGGCTGGGCCATGCCTGGGGACGGTTATCTCAAGGTGCGCGATGCCAATAGCGTGACGATCCTTATTGCCGCGGATACGAGTTACGTGAATTGGAATGATGTCAGTGGGAATCCGCGTCAGAACAATGCGGATACGCTAGAAGCTGCCAACCAATTCAGTTTCACTGAAATCAACGAACGGCACTTGAAAGACTATCAGGATCTCTACGGTCGCGTGAAATTGAACCTAGAGAGCTCGAAACCGGAATTGGCTGAGCGTGATACCGACGCTCGTATCGCTAGCTTTTCTCAGGACCGTGATCCGAAAATGGCAGAGCTCTATTTCAACTTTGCCCGTTACCTTTTGATTTCCAGTTCGCGTCCCGGCTCGCAACCGGCGAACCTGCAGGGTGTCTGGAACGACAAGCTTTTTGCACCTTGGGACAGCAAGTATACCATCAACATCAATACGGAGATGAATTACTGGCCAGCTCAAGTAACGCAGCTCGGGGAGTGCGTGGAACCGCTCGCCATGCTCTTGCACGAACTCAGCGAATCGGGACAGCGGACCGCAAAGAAGCACTACAATGCATCGGGCTGGGTAACGCATCACAACACCGATCTCTGGAGAGCTTCCGCACCTATCGACGGAGTTTTTTGGGGCATGTGGCCCATGGGTGGAGCGTGGTTGAGTCTTTTCCTTTGGGAGCGTTACGAGTTCACAGGGGACGTCGCAACGCTGGAAGCCGACTATCCCGTGCTCAAAGGAGCTGCTCAATTTTTCTTAGATACGTTGGTAGAAGATCCAAGAACTGGATACTTGGTCACAGTGCCCTCTAACTCTCCGGAAAACGGACATCACCCCGGCGTCTCAATCGCTGCAGGCCCGACCATGGACAACTCGATCTTGCGGGACCTCTTTTCGGCGGTCTCCACCGCCAGTCAAATATTGGGTGTAGACGCTGACTTCCGCGAGGAAGTCGAACGTACCGCCGACCGGTTGCCACCGTTCAAATTGGGCAAAGCTGGACAGCTGCAGGAATGGCAATTCGACTGGGACCTCGACGCTCCGGAGATGGGGCACCGCCACGTTTCCCATCTCTACGCTTTGCATCCAAGCAATCAGATCTCGCCGGTTCTCACGCCGGAGTTGGCTGCCGCGGCCCGCAAGACGCTGGAATTGCGCGGCGACGAAGGGACGGGCTGGAGCTTGGCTTGGAAAGTAAATTTCTGGGCTCGCCTGTTGGAAGGCGACCGCGCTCATGACCTTTTGCGTCTCTTGATCAGCCCGGGCTTTTGTTACACCAATATGTTCGACGCGCATCCGCCCTTCCAAATCGACGGGAATTTTGGCGGAGCCAGCGGCATCGTCGAAATGCTTTTGCAAACCCACCTCGTAGATGAAAATGGAGATCGGATCATCCACCTCTTGCCAGCGTTACCAGCAGATTGGAAAGCTGGTTCCATTCAAGGATTCCGTTCCCGTGGCGGCTTTGAAGTGGATATGAAGTGGGAGGGTGGAGAGCTCTCCAACGCCAAAATTCGTTCGCTTCGTGGTGGAGCAGTAACCGTTCGCCTCGGCGGAGAAGCGCGGCGATTTGCTACGCAAGCAGGTGAATCGATCGAGCTGCAAGGATCTCTCTAGTCGTCATTAGCTGACGTGTCGCGGAGCTCTGGCGGCGTACTCTGTATTTCGATATCAAATACGCCGCGGAAGTTTCTCTCCATTCTTTCTGCTATGCCCTGAGTCTTTGGGTCATTTTTTAAAGCTTGGACCCAGCTTCGGGCTCCTTGGGGATTGACCGTGTAGATCCGCTTAAAAAGCTCGTCTAAGGCGGCATCCGTGGCAGGACTTTTTTTTGTATCCACAAATTTAGCTCTTTCACTGTCTCGCTCCAAGGTTCGATTGTAGGCTTCGACAGCCTCTGTAGAAAAAACGATCTGCAACGAAGGGTTGTCTAAGGAAGCCAGCCATTCGATTGCAGCGGCTGGGTCTTTTCGGATGAGCAAGTTTGCAGTGATTGAAGTCAATGCTGTGGCCGGGAGCTTCTCTTGCTTTACAATTTGTTCGCTGGCTTCGATAAGTCTTTGAGAGTTGCCGCGCTTGCTTATCGCTCGCAGCAAAGCGCTTGCTGAACGCTTTGATTCTGAGCTATCGTCGAGCGTTTGGATTGTCGCAGATACGGCGAGCTCCGAGTCGTTCATAACCCAATTATCGTAAAGGAAATGAAGACGTGCCAATTGGGCCTGAGGCGATTCTGCATGTTTCCAAATCCAGTCCAATGCCATTACCGGATCTGCAGTTCGTAAAGCCGTGCGAACCGAGTTTTCGTCAACAAGCTGAGCTCCGATAGTCGATCTTAGCTCTAGTACTCTAAAAGGGTTCTCACTCGCGATATGGGCGAGCAGCCAACGTCTCTCGAAGCCTTCGAGTTGGCTCAATACTTTCGAAGTTTCGTGTTCGTCTAGGGAAGCAAATTCTATTCGAATATGGTCGAGATAGTAGACCAACTCTTCTGAGGACATTGAGCTAAGCCAATCGCTGTCGTCGATCGAGCTTGAAGCGTTTGTTTCCAGCTCGGTTGAATTGGATGTTTCGGTTTGGTTACTTGCGGTGTATTTAGATGATGAATACGTATTGATGGAGGTTGCTGAAAAGCCGCGTCGCAGCAGGGTGCCTGCCTGATAGGACACAAAGGTTGTCACGCTCGCTATGAACACGGTTGCTGCTACTGTCCTCACTTTTGCCATGCGTCTATTTCTTGCATCAACTGCGTCTTTACAGGGCCGTCAGGCAAGTCGCTTAGGGCGTTCAATGCTCTCTGTGCTCGATCTCCTCCCGCTGTTGTTTCATCGAGCAACAATGTGGCTGCAGCGCGTGTGATTGGCGAGTTTGGAGGGAGATCTTGAAGGTATTTAAGAGCGGATATGGGATTCTCTAGATGATACATTCTGAAGAAAGCTGGCTGCGCCACTTGGCTGAGCATTTCCTCGGACTTTATCGAGTCTAGCCAAGGAGCAACTGTAACAATGCCTCCATCGTGCGAGCGGGCTCTGAGCAGCAACTCTCCGATATCGATTCTCTCGAATAACCCAAAGTTAGCTTCCGCAAATCTGGTGGCAGATTCGGAATCGGCTTGGGCCCAACCTTTCATAATTTCTCGAACATCGGTATCCCAGACCGTTCTGCCGTTTGAGTCGTCTGCAACTTTTGTGCCTTCGGGTATTGTATGGCCAAATTCGAGAGAGGAAGCTGAGGTCTCGGGGAGATCCTCTGGAGGAGTATTAGCCACGAGATACCACTCCATCGCGGTTGAGCCTTTGCTTTCGCCTAGAACCTGTAGAAGCAGGTTTCGCAAGCGAGGGGTAGAGCTTTCGATGTTTTTATCGACTAACTCCAGAGTTCTTTGTGGCTCTGAAAGCATAGTTCTACTCAGTAGGTATTCGAAGTGTTCGCGCTGGTTTTCAATGAAGACGCCGAGAAGCCTGTCTTCGTTGAGTAGAGGGATAGCTCGCCGGTCTTCGAGTAGATTGCTTAAGAAGGTGTCGCCAGCGTTGTTTATCGTTTCGCTCGTAAGAGTACGGCTTTCAGAGTCCTGAGCGTGACTCGTGGAGGGGAGCTTCCGATAGGGGATTATCTCAGAGTCGTCTGGATTCAAGCGAGATTCGCTCAAGCCCCAAGCTAAGCCCGCGATAATAGAAACCGATAAAATAGCGGTGAGATGATACTTATCCAAGGCAACGGAATTCTTGTTTCGCAAAAGCTACTTCTTTCTTTATAGCTAGTTCGATGAGTGTGAATCGTAACATCTAGCCTTGATATCCGCCGCAAAGGTAGTGTGGTTGGCACGCAGATTCGAGGGTGCATCCCCAAACCTCGATCTCTTGCATACCCCCGAATAGTGGATCATATTCCCAATAGCTGTATAGGTAGTGGTATGTCGGCGACATGATGCAACGGTTATTTCCTACGCACTCAACCCAGCTTGACCCACATTATGAATCTGCTTTGGCTTGGGGGTTAGGTAAGCTAAATAAAGCGACCGAAAGTAAACTAAAAATTAGGTATAATTGTCTCATTCCAATTGATATGATTGCTAGGTGTTGGGGGGGCGATGAAAAATAACTATTACTATAGTAATGGTTTTTGCATAACTATTCTAAGCCATCCCTGTACCGTTTCATGAGTTCGGAGTATCGAATGCCAACCACTCCTTTGGATGATCAAATCTAAGCCACGTTCAGCTAAGTTGGAGGAATGTCACGGATCAGGAAAAAAACCTTTGATACAAAGGTTCGGTGATGTGGTTGCTATCAAAGGATCACTGGAGAATGCTCGTATCCAGAAATAACGATACGCACGAGATAGTTGATGCCTTTTCGCTAGAGCTGCCTCAATTCTCTTCTGCTTCCATTGTCTCGACCACTTCGAGTTCGCCCATCTTGATTTCACCAGGAAGCAGTCCGCGCTTCAATCGTTTCGTCTCGGTACCGAAGAATTGCGAGGCGGCTCGGGCCATGTTTTCTAACTCCTCGTCGAATTTTCGGCCTTTGGCCCGCATGCTGAAGCGCGTGATCCAAAGTATATCTTTCTCCTTGTTTTCAACGAGCTTTTTGAAGTCATAGGCTTGCAGGATTACGAAGTAGCGATCCATCTCGATTTCGCCAATGAGGTCGTCCATGACAAGTCGTTGCGGTCCGCCCAAAGGATCGTCGAAGTAGTACTGCGAAAGTTGTGGAGCGAAACCAAGCAGCTGCGCGTTGTAGTCGTTGGCTTGGCGGCGGGCTCGCTCCGCCATCGATTGGATGGCCAGCGTCATTTCTAATTCAGATACGGATTCGGATGAACCCAAGGTGACGGATCCTGCGCTTTCCGGCTCGATCTCAATCGCGTTGATTTCATTGAAGGAGTTGGTAATTCCGTCGAGAGCGGTCTGCTTGAAGCCGTCGTGGTAGGGAATCGTTTTTCCCCAGTTCACAACGATCATGAGATCCGTATTGTCGGGGTTGCTCTCGGGGATGAAGTTTTGGCGATGAAGGGCGTTGGCGAGTATCTCCGCCATCTCGCTGACGCTGAGCGCTTCGAGCGACTGGTCGCGGTCGGTTGGGTCGAGCATCTTGCCGATGGCGAGAGCGTATGTTTGCTCCTCCCATTGACCGTTGGGCAGCCTCTGGCGTTGGTATTCCGGACTGACGATGGAATGGGCGATGGTTTGGCGAGGCTTTTTAGTCTTTTCAGCCTTGGCCGTATCTGGGTTTGCTGAGCTCGCTTGGGCAGCGACCAAAAAAATAAGGCACAGTAGTCGTATGGATTTCATTAGTCTATTGGGAAGTAGGTGCGCTGTTACGGTCTTCAATGCTTTCGAGCATGAGGGAAGCGACGCCTGCGGGGTCTTCCTGCTGGGCTACATGGTGTCCCGGGAAGGTGCGGACCGTCCATCCTCGAGCTTCGGCTCGTTGCCAGCTCCCGTCACGTTTAGCTCGCTCCTCCGCTGATTGGTCTGCTGGTACAAAAGCCACGTAAGTCACCGGTAAAGTAAGCGCGGCAGGGTTGTCGTACGAGACGCGGGAGGAGAACGTTTTCACGGATTGCGGGGCGCTGTGCGGTGGGCTAGTGTCCGCTTTTACCCAAGGTACTTGCAGCATTCCATTCTCGACGTTTGTGCCTTCCCCGGGCCCGCCGAAGAGGTCGTAGAGAGACATGCCATCGTCGGGCACGGCAGCGTCGAGGTAGATGACGTGCTTAATGCGTTCTGGAATCCTGTCGATGACGCCCGTTATCACCATTCCTCCGTAGCTGTGTCCCGACAGGACTACATCGTTCAAGTCCTCGAAGAGAATGAGGTTCACGACATCCTGTACATGGGTTTCCAGATCGATCTCCGGACTGGCTAGGTGTATCCGCTCCCCTAATCCGGTAAGAGTGGCCCGATAAACGGTATGGCCTTTTTCGAGCAACTGCGCGGCGGTACTTTTCCATTCCCAGCCGCCCGCTGTTGCTCCATGTAGAATGACGAACGTTTCCTTTCCGGTGGCTGAACGAGCGAGTGTTGGGAGCGCGAAGAGGGCTACCAATGCGAGAGCGAGGCGAAGATTTTTCATATTGACGCAGGGTACTTTCGGGATGGATAGGAAACTTGCGACTCGGTTTGAAGTTGTCAGCATTTTATAGGGCAAATGATAACTATAACTTAAGTTATAAAATTTGGCATTTAACTCTACTAACTAATACTTGATCCGAGATTTCGAGCTCAGGAATTTATTCTCAGTAAAGGTTCTTCAGATAGTTAGAAATTACGGAAGGGTTTGCCTCTGACTAGAGAGTTATTATAGCCTAGGCTATAGAGTCGAACTTTGTAGTTTGTATTTGTATTCAGATAGTCAATAAACGGTGGTTTAGTGTTGTTGCCCGCAACTCTATTCGCATAGAGCCTATACGTATGAATTTAACTCCGTTTGTGCCCTTGTCTAGCGTTCTGGGAAACGCTCAAGAAATTCAAATGCATTCTTTTTAGAGCAGACTGTAACGCAATCTGACACAGTGATCTGTTATTAGAATCCGTGTCTGGGCTTACCAATCAATCTTATATAAATTTACGATACTCCTAATTATGATAAAAGAAAATCTCCAGAGTCTGTTGATCTTAGCGGCAGCAGGCGCGATCTCCACTGAAGCCCTAGCGGACTATCCAATCGCTTCGCATCGTTATTTGGCCGATCCGACGTCGGTGGTCACCGAGGACCGCGTATACATCTATTGTTCGAATGACGACGAGAGTCCACTGGAAGGAGGCTACAACATTCCGAACGTAGTTTGCGTTTCCAGCAGCGACATGAAAAATTGGACTGATCACGGGATCGTTTTCGACGCGGAGCGCGACACTTCTTGGGCAAAGAAAACGTGGGCTCCCGCAGGAATAGGTCGTAATGGAAAGTTCTACCTTTATTTTGGAAATGGAGGTGCGGATATCGGCGTTGCCGAGGGGGACAGTCCGATCGGCCCCTTCGAGGATGTTCTCGGCAAGGCGTTGATCACCCACGGCACCCCAGGTGTACAGCCGGCCAAAAACATGTGGCTCTTTGATCCTGGCGTATTCATCGACACCGACGATCAGGCCTACATTTATTTCGGCGGTAATGGCGACGACAACGTACGCGCCGCGAAGCTAAAGCCGGATATGGTAACCATCGATGGGGAGGTGATCAAGATGCACGCTCCCAATTTCTTCGAAGCTGCTTGGGTTTACAAGATCGAGGATACCTACTATTTCACTTACTCGACCACCCCCAAGGCCGAGATGCGTATCGACTATATGACGAGCAAGCATCCTACCGAAGGCTTCGAGTACGCAGGCATCGTAGCGGACCAACCACCGCTCAACCATAACAACAACCATGCCGCTGAGTTTAAGTTCAGGGACAAATGGTACCACGTGTACCACAACCGCATCGTGGCAACCGAGGCTGGGATTCCTACAGGGTTTCGCCGCAATATCGCTCTCGAAGAATTTGGATACGATGAGGAGGGTGCCATTATTAAGGTCGAGTACACCACTGATGGCGTAGAGCAAAACGGGCACCTCGATCCATACGTCCGAGTCGAAGGTGAAACGTTCGCCGCTCAGAGCGGAGTCGAGACTGAGCCTTGTCCAGCCGGAGGTATGAATCTCACGGATACGCAAAATGGGGACTGGATTAAACTCGCAGGAGTTGATTTCGGAAGCAAGGGAGCTCGCAAGATCTCCGCGAGCGTCCGAGGTGGGACGGTCTCGAGCATGATCGAGATGCGGCTAGGTAGTTTAGACGGCAAAGTCGTAGCGACGCTAGACGTTGCTCCAGGCGCTGACTGGAAAACCGTCGAGGGCAAAGCCAGTGGTATTAAGGGTATTCATGACCTCTATCTAGTGTTCGATGGTGGTGAAGGTGAACTCGCCAAGCTGGATTGGTGGCAATTTGGCTTGAAGTAGCTTAGCCCTACACTGTCTAACTTTAGAACGACAGACGTCGCATTTGCGTTTCTGCGGCACGACGTCTTGCATGAGGCGTATCCGCTTTCGATTATCCTCGATCGAAAGTGGCTTCAAATCTAACCCCCAAGAACTGTGGTACAATATCTAATAACCAAGTCCACCTTGCGACTTTTCGCATCCGTATTATTCATCGCCCCGATTTCGTTCGCCCAAGCTCAGGAATCCGATGGCGAGTCATCTGGCCAAGGACAGGCCCGGGCTAACTTCGCACGAGAAATCGTTTTGGCGGACCAGGACGTCCGAGCCTTTCCAGAGCCTCCGAAAGGCTACAAGGCGGAACGTAAGGACGTGGACCGAGGCAAATTAGAAGAGTTCGAGTACGAATCGGGCGTAACCGGTACGATTCGCACAGCGAACGTTTACTTGCCGCCTCATTACCAGGAAGGGGCGAGTTACCCTGTTTTGTATCTCTTGCACGGAATCGGAGGAGACGAGACGGAATGGCTACGTTTCGCATCGCCCAACCTCATCCTAGATAATTTGATTAACGAAGGCAGAGCCGAGCCAATGATTGTCGTAATGCCCAATGGCCGAGCATTGGCGAACGATCGAGCGGAAGGCGAAATTTTCGCGCCGGAGAAGTTGGAAGGCTTTGCCAAATTTGAGCAGGACCTGATCAAATTCTTGATTCCGGCGATTGACGCCAATTACTCGACCAAGACAGATCGCGAGCACAGAGCCCTAGCCGGGCTTTCCATGGGTGGCGGTCAAACGCTGAACTTTTGCCTGACGCATCTGGACACCTTCGCGTGGTTGGGCGCCTTCTCCTCAGCTCCCAATACCAAGCCTGCTGAGGTGTTAATGCCCGATCCCGAAGCGGTGAAGAAGGGATTGAACCTATTCTACCTATCGTGCGGTAATAAGGACGGTCTCATAAACTTCTCTCAAGGAATTCAACGGTATTTGCAAAAGCATGACATACCTCATATCTGGAATGTGGATGACCATGGGCACGACGCCGAAACTTGGGGAAGTAACCTCTACCACTTTAGCCAACGCCTCTTTCGTTAATCAAACGGAGCAATTCGCATGAAGATACCATTTTACTGTTCTGCAGCCATAGCCCTTGGCTTTGCTAATCTCTCAGCTTACGAGGTGAAAAGTCCGGAGGGTTCGCTTCAGGTGGACCTTGAATTGGATGGAGGTAAGCTGTATTACGAAGTCAACTACAAGGATACTCTTGTTCTGGAAAAGTCTCCGCTGGGCTTGGAAACGAGTATTGGCAGTTTCGCGAGCGGTTTGAAAGAGGATGGCTCCGAGATTCTCTTGATCGAGGAAAGCTACGAATTGCCCCACGGCAAGGTGAGCCAGGTCGATTACGTGGCGAACGAGTTGACGGCCCGCTATCGCAACGTGAACGGCGACTTGATGGAGGTTCTCGTACGGGTCGCGGACCATGATGCCGCTTTCGCCTATCGTATTTCGAGCGAAGAAAACGTTCGGCTGATCGTCGAAAGCGAAGCCACTGGTTTCGACTTTCCCGCTGGTACGACAGCGTTCCTCTCCCAACAAGCGAAAGCCGGCACGGGATGGATGGGCACGAAGCCAAGTTACGAGGAAGGGTACCTGATGGATGTGCCGGTGGGTACGACAGCTCCAAGTGGGCTTGGGTTTACGTATCCCGGCCTTTTCCGCTTTGGCGAGGACGCATGGGCAATGGTCTCGGAAACGGGTGTTTCAAGCAAGTACGCGGGGACTCGCCTGGGTAACCCCACCGAAGACGGTTTGTACTTGGTCACCTTTCCAGAACCCGACGAGAATGGCGGCATAGGTGCCTCGACAGTTGCGAGCTCGCTGCCTATGACGACGCCATGGCGCACCATCACAGTAGGTGAGACCTTAGCTCCGATTGTAGAGTCGACGGTTGCGACAGACGTGGTTGAACCGCTCTACGAAGGAGCTGCTAGCCTAAAGCCCGGTCGCGCGACTTGGAGCTGGCTCCTTTGGCAGGACCAAAGCATGAACGAAAAGGACCAGCGGACTTTTATCGATCTGGCAGCGGATATTGGTTTCGAGTACATCCTCATTGACGCCTTATGGGATGGGAATCTAGGACGCGAGAAATTGGCAGAGCTGGTGGCGTATGCAAATTCCAAGGACGTGGATGTGCTACTTTGGTACAACTCGAACGGATATTGGAACAATGCTCCACAAGGGCCGAGAAACCGGCTCGATTCTGCTCCTGCTAGGCAACAAGAAATGGCGTGGCTGCAGTCGATCGGAGTCAAGGGTCTGAAGGTCGATTTCTTTGGAGGAGACAAGCAGGTCACGATGAAACTCTACGAAGACATCCTCACGGATGGGAACCGCTACGGTCTGAACATGAATTTCCATGGAGCGACTTTGCCGCGCGGGTGGGAGCGTATGTATCCAAATCACATGACAAGTGAGGCGGTGACAGCTTCGGAGAACCTCGTGTTCTCCCAAGGGTTCGCCGATGGCGAGGCATGGCGTAGCACGGTGATGACGCTCGTGCGTAATCCGGTCGCGGCGATGGACTATGGCCCAGTTGTATTGAACAACCGTTTCTCCGGCGATCCCGAAAGCGGAAACATCCGCCGGACGACGGACGCATTCCAGTTAGCGACATCAGTTCTCTTTTTCTCTGGCATACAGCACTATGGAATTACGCCCCGCGTTTTCGAGGAACAGCCCGAGTATGTGATCGATTTTCTTCGCGAGGTTCCCGCCGTCTGGGATGAGACTCGGTTTGTAGATGGGTATCCTGGCAAGCATGTGGTGTTGGCTCGCCGGTCGGGAGATCGTTGGTACTTGGCGGCATCGAATGGTGAAGACTCGGAGAAGACGCTCTCGCTCAACGTTCCTTTCCTTGCAGGTGAGACACTATCGTTAATCCATGACAAGGCGGGAGAGCAGCGGTCCGGCTTCAGTGAAGTGAGCGTTCAAGCTGATGGTCAGATAACGCTCAGCTTGGAGCCGCAAGGCGGTGCTGTATTGTTCCACCAAAAATAGCTCTCAGGTTTCCGCCCTCCGATAGCCCCACACGTATCAGGTATTATGAACAACGAGTATTCTCAAGAAAAGGGGCGAAGCAGCAAGCGTTCGGCCGTCTTATTTTCTTTGTCTCTGCTGGGCGTGTCATCGCTACCCGCTGCTACGCTGAAAATCGACATGCAGGACGAAGGTAAGGCGATCAGTCCAGACTTGGTGGGTATTTTCTATGAGGATCTGAATTACGCAGCGGACGGTGGTCTCTATGCGGAGCTGATTCAAAATCGATCTTTTGAATACAGCGCGACTGAAACTGCGAGTTGGGGTCCTTTTTCGTTTTGGGACCTAGTTGAAACCGGTGATGGGAAAGGACGTCTCAGCCTTGGAAATATGCGCCCGGTGCATGTGAACAACCCACACTACCTGCTGCTCAATGTCGAAGCCGCCGGATTGGGCGTGGGTGTTGCTAATGAAGGGTTTGACCAAATCCCAGTAGAAGCGGGCAAATCTTATGAGGTTTCTTTCTGGGCGTACCAGGCTTACATGGGCGAAAAGTGGGGTGGTTCTCCTGAAGAGGAGGAAGAGGCGATGCCGATGGTCGCTCGGCTGGAGAACGAGGTAGGTGAAGTAATAGCGGAATCGAGCTTTGTTGTGCAGGGACGACAGTGGAAGCAGCATAGCGCTGCGCTCGTGCCCAATGCGACGACGGATAAGGCTCGTTTCGTTCTACTCGCGGAAAGGGCCGGCGGTATCGCATTAGACATGGTGTCGTTGTTTCCCCATGACACTTTTATGGGCCGCGAGAATGGGCTTCGTAAGGACTTGGCCCAGACGATTGCAGATTTGAAACCTAAGTTCATGCGTTTTCCCGGCGGGTGTTTGGTTCACGGTCAGGGCATTCACCAGTACTATGATTGGAAAGACAGCGTCGGGCCGCTGGAGCAGAGAAAGGCGTTTCGGAACCTTTGGGGATACCATCAGACCTTGGGTCTCGGCTACCATGAGTTCTTTCAGTTTAGCGAGGACATGGGGGCGATCCCTATTCCTGTGGTTTCGGCGGGTGTTTGTTGCCAGCATTCAGGTGACAGCCCGGGACGTGGACAGGAGGGACTGCCTCTCGACGAGATGCCTGATTACATCGAGGATGTGCTCGATCTCATCGAATGGGCGAATGGTCCTGCCGATTCGGAATGGGGCTCGGTCCGGGCCGAGGCGGGGCATCCCGAACCGTTTGGCCTGAAGTATCTGGGCGTGGGTAATGAGGACGCGATCACTTCAATCTTCGAGGTGCGTTTCCAGATGATCCGCGATGCGGTCGAGAAACGGTATCCGGATATAGTCGTTATTGGTACGGTAGGCCCCTTCGCTAGCGGAGAGGATTACGACAATGGCTGGGAGTTTACCAGAGAGCTCAACCTGGATATAATCGACGAGCACTACTACGTGGAGCCGGATTGGTTTTGGGAAAACCAAGAGAGGTATGACGCCTACGACCGGGAGAGCGCGGAAGTGTATGTCGGCGAATATGCGGCCCATGAACCGAATCGGGCAAACACAATGCGGTCGGCGATTGCGGAGGCGGCTGGATTAGTGAGTTTTGAACGGAATGCCGATATTGTGCGGTTTGCGTCTTACGCCCCGATGCTTTCACGTCGTGGTCATACGCAGTGGCGGCCGGACCTGATTTATTTCGATGCAACCCAAGTGTATCCTACGCTTAACTACGAAGTGCAGCGCTTGTTCAGTGTAAACAGTGGAGATACGGCGTTGCCTTTTTCGTTTAGAGAAGTGGAAGACGGTGAGAAGTTGGTGGCTTCGGTCGTTCGAGACTCGAAGTCGGGTGACATCATCGTCAAGGTCGTGAATGGTGAACCGGAGGCTATCTCCTCCTCGATTGATTTGAGTTCCGGCAAGGAAACGCAGTACGACCTGAAATCGGTTGTATTCAGTCATGAAAACGCGGATGCGGTTAACCAGGATGGAGAAGCGCCCCAAGCAGTGACGGTCGTAGAAAGCGGCGAGGTACGTTCACAGTTCGAGCGCGAGTTCCCGGCGAATTCTCTCACTATTTTGCGCCTGCGTTAAGGCGCGTTTTCACCTCAAGAGAAGATTAATAGTTTTATGATTATGAAGCGGAGTAAATTTTGGTTAGTTGTTGCGATATTTTCAAGCGCAGCGGGACTTTTGAATGCTGAGAAGGCCGAGAATCCTTTCATTTGGGCGGACGTGCCCGATGTGGCGGTGATTCGCGTGGACGACACCTATTACATGAGCAGCACGACGATGCACATGAGTCCTGGGCTTCCGATAATGAAGTCCAAGGATTTGGTGAACTGGGAATTGCTCGGATATGCCTACGATACGCTAGCTGACAATGAAGCTTTGAGGTTGGAGACGGATAAGGCAGCCTATGGACGGGGGTCTTGGGCGAGCAGTTTGCGCTATCACGACGGCACCTTTTACGTATCCACTTTCTCAGCGACCAGCGGACGTACCCATATCTTCACGACGGATGATATCGAAAAATGCGAGTGGAAGGAAATCTCATTCGAGCCATCCTTGCACGACCATTCGCTGGTTTTCGACGACGATGGAAAAGTTTATATGCTTTACGGTGGCGGCAACCTGCGACTTGTGGAATTGGAGTCGGATTTGTCGGGCATCAAGGACGGGGGCTTCAACGAAGTGGTCATCGAGCACGCCGAGAAGGTCGCTACGAATAACGCAATGTTGCATGCCGAAGGAACCCAGGTGCTAAAGAAAGATGGAACCTACTACGTGATGAATATCTGCTGGCCACAGGGTGGTATGCGGACGCAGATCGTGCACCGTTCGGATTCTATCAAAGGGCCGTACGAGGGTCGGATGGTTCTTCAGGACAAAGGCGTCGCGCAGGGTTGTTTGATCGATACGCCTGAAGGAGATTGGTTTGCAGTTCTGTTCCAAGACAATGGTGCAGTGGGGCGGAGTCCTTGGTTAGTACCGGTGGAGTGGGAGGACGGCTGGCCCGTACTCGGCGTGGAAGGAAAAGCGCCTATGGTTCTTGATTTGGAAGATTCGGAAATGGGATTTGCGAATCTAGTAACCTCGGATGAATTCGACCGAAAGAGCGGAGCGGAATTGCCCTTGGCTTGGCAGTGGAATCACAATCCCGTTAACGACAATTGGTCGATCGGCGAGCGAAAGGGCCACTTGCGTCTCGAAACCGTTCGAGTGGATGCGGATGTGCTCCACGCGAGGAATATACTGACACAACGAACCTTTGGGCCGATCAGTTCTGCCGAGACCAAGCTCGACGTGTCGAAAATGAAAGATGGCGACACAGCCGGACTGATCGCACTGCAACGACATTTTGGATACGTGAGCGTGAGGCAAGAAGGTGGCGAGCGCTCGATCCTGATGGTTCGGGCTCAGGAAGATGAACCAGAGGTTTTGGCCTCTGTACCTCTAGAGAAGAAAACGGTTTACTTCAAGATTGAGTGCGATTTCCGTGAGCGGACAGACAAAGCTTATTTTTACTACAGCTTGAATGGTAAGAAGTGGATCTCGATAGGCGAAGCACTGCAGATGCGCTACACATTGCCACACTTCATGGGCTATCGTTTTGGCCTCTTCAATTGGGCTTCCCAAGAAGCGGGTGGGTACGTGGATTTCGACTACTACCGTATAGGAGACGAACTGAGTGAGGCGATGTAAGTTAGTTGGGTCGTCTTCGTGGAGGCCGACCCAACGGTAGCGGAGGCGATCGTCTAGCGATCAGTGCGAAAAGGGGCGGCGGGAAGTCCCTCCTCATTACCGAGGTTGGCGAAGTCTGGGTTGTCGGCCCAAGCGTAACGTACGTACTTTGGCTCAGGTATCTCCTCGCTGGATACGACTACGTTGTCTCCTAATATTTCAGCCTTTCCCCAGACGAATTGTTTACTCTCGCCAGCGATGGCGAAGTGGGCGAGCTCTTCGTCATTTGTGGAAGTGAGGCCGCTGCCCACATTGTCGAAGGTGAGAATGATTTCCCCGTCCTTGATTTCCTGTGACTTGAATATGGGACCTGAGGAGACGATGTCCTCGCCGTAAGAGATCTTTCTGGCTTGAAGAGCGAGGCGCTCGCCAACTGTCCACTTGCCTCCGGGGTGAATGTCGTTCCATTCGCCGAGTTCGATGTTAATGCCGAGTCCCGTTAGTGGGGTGCTACGGGCTGTATCCAGTTGAGCCTCGCGCATGGCCGCCCAGCCACTCTCTGCGGGAAGGTAGTCAACGTCCATGAAGTTAGGCAGCTGCGCGATATAGAAAGCGATATCATCGGAGCCAAACTGGTTGCGCCAATCCTTGATCAGGTTAGGCAGAAGCTTGGCGTAGGCCTGCGGATTGCCTGCGTTGCTCTCGCCTTGATACCAGAGAATCCCTTTGATGCCGTATGAGGTGAAGGGGGCGATCATGGCATTGTACAGAGAAGACGGTTGCGAGCCGGCGTCGATGCCACGCTTGTATTGATATGGGTTGGGGCGATAGACCTCGCCAACGCGATAGTGCCAGGTGCCTTTCAGGTCGACGATCTGGTCGTCGGCTTCAAGTTGGTAGGGCTTGTCGGGAATGAACCCGCCATTCCCTGATTGGTTGGAGACTCGGATGACGAAGAGGTTCTTACCGGGGTGCAGGAGGTCTGCAGGAATGGTGTAGCGACGTTGCGGATACTCGTAGCCCGTGCCACCGACGCGGACTCCATTGACGTAAAAGTCATCGGCGTTGCGTATGCGGCCCAGCTTGGCGAGCACTTCGACACCGACCATGGAATTGGGAATTTCGATTTCCTTGCGATACCAGACGACGCCGTCGAGGTCTCGGATCCCTTGGTGCTCCCAGTAGCCTGGGATGTTGATAGGCTTCCAGTTGAGCGGCTCGTAGTCGGTAGCGTACCACTTAGGCTCTGCAACGTTGCCAGCGTCGACCGTTTCTAGGCCGGGGTTAGCCTCGCGATCAGCTTTTGCTTCAGCGTTGATCCGGTCGATGTACTCGCTGTCCTTGTTGCGTTGAATGGTCGCCAGTTCCTCTGGAAAGGTCCTGAATCCCTCCTCGCTCGTCCATGCCTCGATGCGAGTGCCTCCTACGCAGGACATGATAATACCCTGGGGAATTCCGTAACGTTCGTAGAGGGCTTTCGCGAAAGAGTAACCGACGACAGTAAAGTCGAGCAAGTTGTCTGGATTGGCTTTTTTCCATTCTAGGCCCGGATAATCATCCAAGGGTCTGCTCAGGACAGCTTTGGTAGGAACCTGGAATTGCCGGATTTCGGGATTCTCAGAGGTGGCGATTTCCGTGGCGTACTCATCTTTCCAGCGGTTAAAGGTGTGGGTCATGTTTGATTGTCCAGAGGCCAGCCAAACGTCGCCTACCATCACATCTGTGAGCGTGATGTGGTTCGAGCCATTGATCTCCATGTTATCCGGTCCACCGGCCTTCTGCTCGGGTAAAATGAGGGACCAGTTGCCCTGGGAATCGGCAGTCGTCGATTCCTCGTCGCCGCGAAAGGAGACGCTGACTTTCTCAGATGGATCGGCCCAGCCCCAGATCGTGAGTTTCTGGTCCCGCTGGAGAACCATGTCGTTTCCGACAATACTGGGGAGTTTGATTTCAGCGGATAGCGGGCCTGCTGGAGCAAAGATCGTTATAAGGGCGAGTAGGGCTGGGAAGCTTCCTTTCATTGCAACGGATTCGGGGGTTGTTTCTGGTTGGGTTACTAGTTCCTTAGAATTTGATAAGGAGTGTCAACAGTGCAAACCGAAGTCTGGTGCACGTTCGTTTTGGTCACTTTGTGACGGTGTGGGAAATTCGCAGTGGCCTTGGTAGGAGCGAAAAACTCTTGCGAAGTGGTGAGCGCAAGGGCCCCAAACACTGACAGGTACATGGAGCGGAGAAGAGTCTCAAGCCAAGACAGCTTTTAGTTCACATGCGAGGCTCGACTGGCTGCAGGAAGAATTCCAAATGTCGAGAGAGGAGGACGATGGATTGTTTCGTTGCTAAGCACTTCAGGTGTCGCGTTGCTCGGTAGTCTTCGTAGCGGACGAAGGTTTCTCGGATCGACTCAACTGTCATGTGATTGCGGATACGCTTCGAGAACATTACTCTTAGCTCTTCTTCCGCAGGTCCGATCTGGCCTCACCGCTTCCACTGACGTTCGTCTTGTCTAGGTGCTTTCGGAATTCCTCCCGCAATGTGATACTTACGTTGCTAGAACCTCCTGCTCCTCGATCCCGTATCGATATCAAGATTTAGGATCCTACCCATCCCTCCATCCACGTCCAACTGAACGGATAACAGAACGCCTCCCCCATTTTTTTCCCTCACAGGCTTCCGATGGCTAGGCAAAGCTCCATGGGAATCCAAACTAACAAACTGCGTCGGTTGCTTCCGCGATTTTTTGGTATAGGTTCCAAGCCGATCACAGCCTAAAGCCCTCTCAGCATCCAACCAAAGGAAATAGCATGCCAGCAAAAGGAGATTACCCGATTCCAAAATTTCACTTCCGAGTCGAATGGGGAGACGATGCCCGGATCGGTTTCACGGAAGTTAGCGGACTTGAATTCGAAACGGAAGTCATTGAGTACCGTGAAGGCTCGAGCAAGAAATACAATCCTAGCAAACAGCCGGGATTGACGAAGTTTAGCGACGTTACCCTGAAGCGGGGCACCTTCGAGGGTGATTTCGATTTCTACGAATCATGGAAGCAAACCTACTACTTCCAGGAAGGGAACACGACAGGCAGCCTCTACCGCCGGACCGTGAATATTAAGCTGCTGAACGAAGTGCACGAGCCCATCATCACCTGGACGCTTGAGAACGCTTGGCCACGAAAGGTGCGCTACGCGGAATTAAAAGCCGGTTCCTCAGAGCTGCTGATCGAAGAAATGGTCCTCGTTCACGAAGGTCTCACTGTCCGATAAGCCTGATGCCTGAGGCAAAGCCAGACCTTTTCGTTAGTTTCGCGTTCTCGGTCGAACTGCGGACTAAAGGTATCCGCCGTCCCATTATCGAGGAATTTGCAAAGGTGCAGGGCATTTCTCTGGGAATCGACGACCCGTCCTCGAACCTCATCCACCATCAGCATCGCCTGCTGCTTATTCGACCTTGGATCAAGAAGTCGCCCTTCCGTCGGTGGATGTTGGGGCGGACAGTACCCGCTTCGCTTCTAGTGAATGTCTTGGACCGCCAAGACAAGGTGACTCAGACTTTCTTCTTCGAAAATGTCAAAGGGTTGAACTGGTACCTTTCAGACTTTGATTCCAGTAAGTCAGACTTGCTCTCGGAGCATTTCGAACTGGGGTACGATTCGCTGGAAGTACGGTGACCTTGGGTCGACCCACTGAGAAGGATAACAACCCCGACAGCGTCGTTCCAGAAACGCATACCGTATCCGATTTAAAATGACGCCCCAAGGGTTCGCCCATTGAGCGATCAAGACTCTATTGTCCGAGGTGGATGGACCCTGCAGCAAAGGTAGTGGACCAATTTCCAATTAATTCTCCACATCGATAGTGAGGACACACCTCCGTATGCACGCGGAAATGGATCAACTCCTGCGCTCCCGCCGAAAGGGTTGATACCTGCGTCCCGTAGGCATCTCGCCTAAGAAAATTAAGAAGAGCCGTCTGGCCCCATCCCTAAGCGGCTCGACCGGCGTCATTCGACGCTCAGCGAACCTTGCCGGCTTCGGTTTCGAAGAGCAGGTTGGTCACCACGGCCCGGTCCGAAGTCACGGGGAGGTGAGAGCAGAACCCGATTCCGACGTAGAAGGGTTCGTCGAATTCGAGGGTGGCCGTTTCACCGATGGGTTGGATCGGGCCGCCATCGACGCTTGCCCAAAGGGTGAAGGTGTTGCCCTTCTTCTCGATGCCGAGCCGTACAGGCTTGTCTGGGGCGGGCGTGGTATGTTCGTTGGGCGAGATGCGAAAATCTTCTTCGATGTCGGCGCCCTTGTCCGGTCGAGTCGCGAGATGGATCAGGCCGCCGCCGTGCAGCGCTACCATGGTCTCCTTTGCGTCGTCGTCGAGCTCCTGTCGGAAGATCAGCACGACCTTGCGATCGAAATAGCCGTCCGGATCGGGAAACGAGATATCGGCGGCAAGCGAGATATCGCCCGACATCCGCTTCCAGAGGTAGCGAAACTCGTCGCGAAAGTACCAGATGTTATAGCTAGCGGAGTCGATGGTATAGGCTTCCGTCTCGGCGTCGAAACTCGCTTCTCCGGGGAGGAGGGGGCCGCCCACATCGGATTGCCCGTCGAATATTCCGATGGGTACGTCGAAATTGACAGTGGGGCGGTGAAAGCCCGCTGGTGGCGGCACTTGCTGATGCGTCGCGGAACTGGGCTGCGACCATTGCGGCGCTTCGGGGTGTTGGGCGCGAGCGAGCGTGAGAGCCGCAGTCGCAGCGAGAAGGCTTAGGGATAGGGGTATGGAGTATTTCATGACATTCTCACTATGTCTGGGTAAGTGTTTTGAAAATGCTAAAGGGCAGGGTGGCTTCGGCTAATTTGCTATTGCATGTGACTAGATGCATTTTTTGAGCTACGCCTCGCAGGCTGTTTCCAAAGGGCTGCGCTTGCGCAGCCGATTCCTCCCTCATGCTCCGCTTCCTTATCCCACCGCCTGAAATATGAAACGAATTACCTACGCCCTCGCACTGGCATCGTTGCTTTGCCTCCACACCAACTTATTCGCATCAGGATGCAGCTTCCGAACCGGCTGACGATTGGGTTTCAGCCTCGTCCAACCAGCCGGGCAAGGCGTATCCAAAAGTTAACTCCGAAAACCGCGTGCTGTTTCGCATCGAAGCGCCGGAAGCGATGAGCGTAGGCACGACTTTCAGCGACAGCAGCACCTTCGCCAAGGGCGAGGACAGGGCGTGGTATGGCTACACTCGGCCCCTCGACGTCGGATTCCACTACTACCTTTTGAAAATCGACGGAGCTGAAGTTCCCGATCCCAACAGCGGCATGTACTTCGGCGCCATGCGTTGGGGTAGCGCCATCGAGATACCGGCGGACGATCAGGATTTCTATACGCTTTCGAAGGTTCCCCATGGTCAGCTTCTCGAGATCTATTTCCACTCGCCGAGCACGGAATCGGAACGCCGCGCCTTCGTGTATACGCCGCCTAGATACGACGAGCATTCCGACAAGCGCTACCCGGTCCTTTACTTGCAGCACGGTTGGGGCGAGAACGAATTCGGCTGGGGCCAGCAGGGCCGCGTGCCGGAGATCATGGACAATCTCATAGCTGCTGGCGAAATCGATCCATTCCTCATTGTGATGACCTATCGCATGACCAACGAAATAAGCTTTGGCGGGCTGAGAGAGTTTAAAATCGAGCCATTCGAAACGGTGTTGGTCAAGGAGCTCATTCCCTACATAGACGAGCATTTTCGCACGCTCAGCGACCAGCCGCACCGCGCTATGGCTGGCTTATCCATGGGCGGCATGGAAACGAAGCAAATCACGCTTAGGAATTTGGATACATTCTCCCACATCGGTCTCTTCAGCGGCGGCAGCATTAAGCCAGACGACATCGAGGACATGGATGCCTTTAAGAAAAGTAACAAGCTGGTCTTCGTCAGCTAAGGCGGCCGCGAAGTCTCGGACGGCAAGACCCGTCGTGGCGGAGAGACCGCAGCAGACGTGGCGTCCTTGAAGTCGGAAGGCATCGATGCCCACTACTACGTATCGCCCGAAACCGCCCACGAATGGCAATCTTGGCGCCGCAGCCTCAATCAGCTCGCCCCCTTGCTGTCCCGCAACTGAGCTGGGCCGTTCTACTTTCGACGTTTGATCCCTACGATCTGTCTCTTAGAAGTGATCGGTGGTCGCGGTATAGTAATCCGCGTTTTCAAAAGTAGGTTGTGTATGCCATCTTCAGTATTGTTGCGGCCACTACGATTAGAAAGAAGATGCGAATGAAGCCGACGCCTCGCGTGAGCACCATGTGCGACCCAATCCAAGCTCCCGCGATTTGTCCGATTCCCATGGCGATACCTACAGGTATAACAACGGTTCCGTAGACAAGGAAGAAGATGAGGGAAGTCACGTTGCTCGTCGCATTGACCACCTTAGTATGTCCGGTTGCTTTCCTCATGTCGAGGCCCAGAAAAACGATGAGAGCGAGCGTCCAAAGGGAACCGGTACCCGGTCCGAAAAAGCCGTCGTAAAACCCGAGTGTTAGCCCGAATACGAGATAGAAGAGCGGTTTGCCGATACGGTGAGGTTTGGCGTGCGCCCCGAGGTCTTTCGCGAAGAGGGTGTAGAAAAAGATTAGCGTCAGTAGGCTCAGGATGAGGTGTTCGAGAAAGTCGCTGGAAATCTGCTGGATAACGATGGTTCCAGTGGCCGCCCCGATGGCCGTGCTGACGATGGCCCAAACCATCTCTTTGATATCGACCAAGCCTTTGCGAGCGTAGCGAAAAGCCGCGGTCAAGCTACCGAAGCTCGCTTGAAGCTTGTTCGTACCCAAGGCCAAGTGTGGAGGAAACCCCACCGCCAGAAATGCCGGCACCGATATGAGTCCGCCTCCGCCTGCGATAGAGTCAATCAACCCTCCAAAGAAAGCGGCCGCGATAAGGATAACCCAATGAGAGACTTCAAGTTCCGGCATTGCGGGGCATCATGGGTTTTCCGTGATTTGAGAGAAGTAAAAAGAGGAACGCTCAAAAATACCGGGTTCGTCCCCGCTTCCTGTTTGTACGAGTTGGTTCAACCCTCGGCCCGTTTATTACAGAAAGAAAGGGCGTATTACTAAACAGAATACATAAGTGAACGCGGTATTCTGACGTTTGACCCCTTCCCCTATTCCGGATTCGAAGTGTTTGGGGAAGCGTTGACGCTTCGGGTCACTGCAGGGGGCGGATTAACATTTGATCCGTTATCAAATGTTTCCGCAGCGATGGATTGAGAGGGGGCGCCTTAAGGGGCGTCTTCCGATTCAGACTTCGCCTTGTTGGCTTTTTCCTTCTTCTTCTCGTAGTAGTCCTGCAATACGTAGAACGCCTGCTTGCGCACCCCGTTGTCCCCGATCAGTCCCTTGCGATTCCATCCGTCCTGCACTCCCGCTAAGGGACGGCGAGGAGACCTGAAATCGACCAAAACCCACGGAGTCGTTCCGCTTATCCCTGGGATCCGCTCTAGCATCTCTACTGTACGGCTGTAAAGGTCGGCCTGAAAATCTTCGCTGAAACGCGTCAAAGCGTCACCTCGTTTGCCTTGCAGGGCCCCCGCTCCGAATTCGCTAATGATGACCGGCTTCTCGTCTCCGATTTCCCATGTCACTCGGTCTATCTTCTCCGGTAGGCCATCGTACCAGCCGACGTATTGGTTGAAGCTCAGGATGTCCGTGTAAGCTCCGAACGGGTCATTCACGATCTTGTGGTCTCCTTTGCCCGGTTCCGAATGCACTTCCATCGCCGCGGAGATAAGTCGCGTCGGGTCGAGCTCCCGCGTATCGTCCACCAAGCGTTTGAGAAACATTGTGCGCGCCTCGCTAATCGGGGTTTCGTTTGCCATGGACCAAATTATCACGCTGGCGCGATTGCGGTCTCGGTTGACCAGGGTCTTGAGCTGGCTCCGCGCATTGGCCAAGGTTTCTTCATTTTCCCAGGAAATGGTCCAGTAGACGGGAATTTCTTCCCAGAGAAGAATCCCCATTTCATCCGCCACGCGCACCATGTGCTCGCTGTGCGGATAGTGGGCTAAGCGGGCGAAATTGCAGCCGAGCTCCTTGGCCCACCCGAGCAGCAATTGCGCATCCTCGACTCCAAATGCCCGTCCGCCGCGGAAGGGGTTTTCCTCGTGGATGCTGATGCCTCGAAGGAAGATGGGTTCACCATTGAGCAGAATATTGCGGCCGTCGACTTCTATGGTACGAAAGCCGATGCGGTCCTCCGTACGATCGCTCTCCGAACTCACCACCACCTCGTAGAGCTTGGGAGACTGGGGCGACCAGCGTTGCAAGTCAGGAGGCGTCGGCAGCCGCAGTTCAGCGTACCCTTCGGCGTTGGCCTCGACCGACTTCGAAAGGGATAGCTCAGGGATTTCCACCGTGATCTCCTGCGAAAGCTGCGAGCCCTCCAGTTGGGTCGTGATCTCGATGAATTCGCCTGTCGAGTCCAGCGTCACGTTGAAATCGGACACGAACGTTTCCGGCGTCTCCAGCAGCAGCACGTCTCGCGTGATACCGCCATAATTCCACCAATCGGTGTTCAATGTCGGGACCGCGTCCTTGTGGCGTTCGTTGTTAACCATGAGCACTAGCGAGTTTTGCCCATCCTGCAGGCGATCGGTGACCTCGAATTGAAACGGCGTGAACCCACCCACGTGCTTGCCCAGCTTGCGGCCGTTCAGGTAGACGTGGGCCTCGTAGTTCACCGCTCCGAAATGGAGAAATTGCCGGCTCTGTGCCTCCGTGGCGTCGAAGTCGAAGGTCCGTCGATACCAGACCGAGCCTTCGTAGTAGAAGAGCTTGTCGTCCTGCGAATTCCAGTCGCCGGGCACGGTGAGCATCTGGGCCGTGTCGAAGTCGTACTCCTGCAGGGCGGTACGATCCGTCACAGTGCGGTCAAGGAAATAGCCGGCGTAAGCGGGTTCGGTGGCGTCGTAAGGCTGTAGGCGGTGGTTGTAGAACCCGTTTTCATAAGGGTCGACGATCACGCGCCATTTTCCATTGAGTGTCTGAGAACCCCGCGCGTAGACGTTAGCGATGTTGTCGTCGCGTCCGAAGGCAGAAGTGCTAGCAAAAAAAGCGACGAGCAAAAGGGTGAGTGCTTTCAAAAAAGGGATGTAGCTAAGAAACGGGGTTTTCATAAATGGGAACGATAGGCGCATGCTAGCCGAGGACCATCTTTATCACGGAAAATAATCCCAGAGCCTCCGATCCAGAGGAGTGTGGTGATGGGCATGTGGAGTTGGAATTTGGGTTAGCCGCCGAAGATCTTGTCTCGGTGGTGCTCGGTGAAAGGCAAGCTCAGGCAGCTAGCGGTGTGGGTGGTGAATCGGTTTCCCTTCGAAGGGTCCAAAGCTCTTTTGGATCGACTCTACTGTCATGTGATCGCGGATACGTTTTGAGAGGCCGACTCTTAGCTTTTCATCGAGATTGATGAGGCCCTTACCGAAGTGTCTTGGGTCCTGGGGAGGCAGAGGCCGTTGCTGGGGTTGAGCTTTTCATCCGCATTTTGGTCGCTCAAAACTTGATGTGTTTAGCGGTTCGCAGTTGTCGTAGCGTGCGTGCCGGTGGCCCTGAATCTGTACTCTCATTGATTTGACTCCGCTTCATTGTTTTACTTTTGAGACTTTTAGGTTGTCTGGTTGCTACGGTCGGGCCTAGTCACCGAACGTCGCCTTGCTCTGGCATGCGTTAGGTATCTTGGCTCGTTGTGTCGGCAGAGATGAACGCTAGTAGTGGATTTCGGAATTTGCATTGGAGCGGGTTGGCCGCGACCTGTTCCTTGTGGCTGGCGCTTGGGATTCTGGCGAGGCCAGGCGCTGGTCAGACGAAAGAGGACGATCGCCTGTGGGAGAGCGTTCGCTCGGGTGAAGCGTTCGTCTTGATGCGTCACGCCTTGGCTCCCGGAACGGGCGACCCGGGGAACTTCGAAATCGCAGATTGCGCCACGCAGCGAAACCTTTCGGAGGCCGGACGCCGCCAGGCCCGAGAGATCGGCGAGCGTTTTCGCGCTAGCGGAATCGACGAAGCGTCGGTGTTCACTAGCCAATGGTGCCGTTGCCGCGAAACGGCGGAGCTTCTGGACCTGGGTCCCGTCTCCGAACTCCCGGCGCTGAATTCGTTCTTTCAGGAGTACGAGCGTCGAGACGACCAGACAGAGGCCTTGAACGAATGGTTGCTCACGCGCGACGCAAGCGACCGTCGCGCTCTGGTACTGGTAACGCATCAAGTAAACATCACCGCGACCGCCGGAGTGTATCCAAGTTCTGGAGAAATTGTAGTCTGCAGCCTGTCGCACGAAGGTGCGCTCGAAGTGCTCGGACGAATCGATGGTTAGGGAAGGGGATTTGCCCCCTTTTGAATCTCCCGCGATCGACAAGTCTTAGATCTATTTTGCGTTTAAGCAGACGCAAACAAACGCAGCCGAGCCCTTTAGGAAGCGGCCTTGTGCCGCGGTAAGCCCGGCCAACGCAAACACTCTAGCGGGCTAGCACCTTTGCCGCCCAGTCACCCGCCGCGCTCGTTGCGCCTTCCGGAAAAGCTGGCGTCGAGATTTCTCCCTTCTCGTTCGAGCGTAGCTGGCGGGTCTCCAGCCATTGCCCGCTGCGCGGATCGTACCAACGCCAACGGTAGCGCGCGTTCGGCTCGAAGCCGGAAAGCGTCGCTCCCACTGCCTCGTTTTCGAAGTACAGCAAGGCGAAGTCTGCATCCTCGGTCCGCATCATGTAGGACCAGCCGTCCAGTCCGTCCTCGGGAGCGCCCGGCGCCTTGCGTGGCGCCATGGCATCCGTCGCCGGTACCAGCTCCTGATACCGCTTGCCCTCGGAAAGGACGAAATCCTCCAAGAGTGCCATGTATTCAGCGGAATTATACTGAAGCGCCTCCCAGATGTGAGGGCGCGCCCCAGCTGGCTCGCCGGTGGTGGTAATGTCGTACGCCGCGGTGCCGTGCACGTGGCCCGAGAGTCCGCCCGACAGGACCGAACCATACATCTGGGCTCGGGCAAAATACACGTCGCGGGCGGAATTGGGAGGCGGCTCCTCGCCTCCCGGCTTGTTGATCTCATGTAACCACCCCGTGTAGTACGGCTCGAAGTTAATGGTCGGCTTGGGCGGTTCGATAGCGAACTGGGCTTCCAGGTTCTCGCCCACACGATGGTCGCGCGGCTTGTTGCCTACGCTATGCATGTCGAGCCAAGGCACCTGCTCGCCCTGTCCCAGCGTGGTATGAGTGGCCCGATCGATCAGGGCCGTGCTGAGCTGCCCAAACGGCGGCGGCCCGTAGGTTTCGCGGTGGTAGATCAGGGCTTGGTTGAATTGCTCCGCCGTCAGGCTGAAATCTTCGGGAACCCAATCCAAATGGATGCCGCTAAACAGAAGGTTGTAGGCGCCGTATCGAGAAATCAGATACTGGTAGTACCGGGCAAAGGTTTCGTTGAAATCGAAATAGGCGTTCCACGACGGTCCCACGTCGCGGCGTACCGTTTCCAACAGTGGCACGAAACCGACCTCGGAGAGGTAGTGCATCTTGCGATCCAGGCTTTGGAAGAACTCCGGGTTCAAACGGTTAAAATTCGACACCCCTGCATGCTCCTCGGACATCGCAAAAGGCAGGTTGCCCCGTTCGTCCCGCATGTTCTTCGCGGTGAAGGTTCCCCAATAGCTCACGCCACCGGAGGCATCGGTTCCTCGGCCCTCCGATACGTCGTAGTGAAATTTCTCCCACGCGTTGCGGACGTAGATGCCGTTTTCGTCAGCGTAGGTACTGGGGTTTAGATCGGCTTCCCAGTTCGGGAAGGACGCAATCATGCTGACGGAATTGAAGCCCTGGCCCTTGCGATACTGGACCGCGTCCTCGAAGCCGATTCCCGGGCCCGGAACATACTCGGAACGCGTTGCTGCATCGCGAAACGGCAGGCGCCAGGTACTGCCCGCTAGCCAGGTATCGCCAACCATGAAGTAGGGCGTCCCGTCCGCATACTCCAGAGCGTGGCCGTTTGCGGTTGCCTTCACGAAACCGCGGCGATTCGGATTCTCCCGTTTCTCGTTCTCGTTCCAACCCTTCGCCCGCGCGCTCCCGCTGTGGCCATTTAGGCCCGCGTCCTCTGGCTGATTCGAGCCGCTTTCCCATGACCACTCTCCCGGCGCCGTCGCCACGAAGCGGACTTTGAAGGCAGCGCCGCCATCCCAGTACCCGTAGATCCGCTTGCTGAATCCCGGCCCTTCGAGGTCGATCCAGCAGGTTACGTCGACGTACGGGTTGTCGTAGTCGCCGTTCGCCTCCAACAGGATTTCCTGCATTTCCCAAACGCGGACTTCATTCGCCTCCGCGCGAGCATGTCTCAAGTCTAGGCCGCTCCAGGCAAGTGCCCAGACGCAGCAAAGCATCACAATAGGGGTAGAAAAAAGCATGCCCCTAAGCTAGGCCGCCCCTAGCCCCCAGCAAGAGCGAATTGCCACCAACGCAGCTCAAGCTATAGCGCTTGAAACGCTGGCCGGCTGAAACCGTTGGGAACCTACTGAATATATCGAGGTAGTGCTCTTTTTAACCGCGAATGGACGCGAATGGACGCGAATTTTTGGTTTAAGGCGTAGCCTGATGGCTACGAAGGTGAGGATTGAGGATTATCACTCTGATTCACCTATTCGCTTTGAGCAGAACACAGGTTGCGGTTAACCGCATCGTTTGTTTTCGAAAATATTTGTTCGATGATATTCGAGGAATTCCTGGTTGGGGCCGAACCGAGTGGGGAGAGTGATGGTCTTGCCTTCGTATTGAATGAAGTTTTCTCGGATCGAATCCACTGTCATGTGACCACGGATACGTTTTGAGAGCACGATTCTCAGCTTTTCGTCTAAGGTGATAAGACCCTTGTCGAAGGCGGCGTCTTGGGTTTTGGCGAGGCAGAGGCCGTTGCTGGGATTGAGCTTCTCCTCCGCAGTGCTGGCCGCCCAGGGCTTGATGTGGCTGGCGGTGAGGAGCTGGGGAAGGGGAATATCTGTGATGCAGCAGCGCTGCTGGTAGTTATCTAGAGTGTAACGACGGAATACATTTTGGTTGAAGCGGGCCTTGATGGTGCGGAGGGTCTCTATGCCTTCCTCCCCCTACCAGTTTTCGAGCAGGTGTTTGGGACCGTGATTTTGCGCTTGAGGCGGGACGCGGTTCTTCCGCTTCGCCTTGGAAGGAATCGTAGCGTTCTAGGAGATCGCTCTCGTAGGCGTGTTGGATGAGGAATTCCTGATAAGAGCGGATGGCGGCGGTGCAGTAGCCGTTTTGCAAGTAGCTGCGGGGAATTCCACGAACCACCCAGATGCTCTTTCGCCCGAGATGCTTTTGCTCGTTGGTAACTTCGTAGAGCTCGTTGAGTCGCTTGAGGGAATGAACCGAGAAGATGTCCTGGCAATCAGCGAAACCGAGCGGCTCGTATTCAATCATCCGCGACAAGTGCTCCAATGCCTTGAGGTAGGAGCTCGCCTTGCCGCTGCCGGGAAGGTTGACCGACTCAAGGTGTTGTTGGAAGAGGTGGCGCAAGTGATCTTGTTCTTTTTATTCAGTGCCGAAGTTGCCGTTGTGCGATGTTACTAATCAGAGAGTCGAGTAGTAGTTTTTGAGTTTTACGGCCATAAGCATGCGGCGTTGTTTGAGGAACTCGTCGTAGTTCTCTAGTTTCAACTCATGTAAGTTTTCCGGAATGCAGTTCGTTTCAAGGTTGGCGGCTAGGTCTGCTGGATTGTTGATGGCACCGTAGCTCATTTCACCGCCATTTGTTTGGTTCACTACATCGGCAAAGTAGACGCTAGGTTCGCGGTCGCGGATTTTGATATTAGTCTCGGTCTGAGTGATGGCGAAGTTGGCGATTTGATTGTAGCGACTGCGGGGGATCCCATGCTTCTTGAGGAAGTTCCTGGGGAAGATGTGGTGGAGATCGCCGCGATTGAGAATGATGTCGGTGACTGTGATATCCTTGGAGAGGAAAGCCTTGTCGTTGGCTTTGATTTGAGCCGCTAGAAAGAGCTTGAAGAACGGACTGCTGGCTACGGAAGTCTCTAAAGACTGAACAAGGCCGAATTGCCAGTAGGCGTCTCCTAGCTCCGCTTGTTCGATCGATTCGAGATGTTCTATCGGACCGCGTTCGTTGATACGACGGATATCCAGGTCGAAGGCAGATTCGGGATTGCCGCTGTATCTGCGTGTGAGGATTGACATGACAAACCATCTTCGCACGGCGGATTCGATGAGATTGGAGTCAAGGCCCAGAGAACGCATGTGTAGGTAGAGTACATACGCGAAATTCAAGGTGTTGCCGGATCCAATGAGTGAGGGATCCACAAAACCGGTTGAACGGATGATCATAACGAAACGCTTGAAATTGGTCTCGCTCATGAATGCATCGAGGCCGTCCTGTAGTTTTGCGAAGCTGGATTCAGCGATGCTTTCCTCGTAGCTGCGTGTTTCGAAGTTACGTCCGGAAAGCAGGGCGACTAGATCCTGAAGTTTCCCGCGACCGAATTGTGTGGTGAAGGCCACTCGCAGCATGTCAGTGTATTCGGGATCGTAGAGATTGTCGTTCTCGTTGCGGAGCCAGGCCATGCGTCTGAAGCGGTCCGACTGGCAGTACTCGGAATCGCCATCTACGAGCGTCTCGTAGAACTCTGGCGCGATCGCGAGGTGACAGAAGTAGTCGATTGTCTTGCGGATTTTGTCTCCGCCATACTTTTCGCTGGAGGCGATTTTCGACATGGCGAAGTCCGCTTGGCTGAGCACGGCACCCTTGCCGTTGATGCGTATGAAAATTTCGGTGACGGTTTCGATATCGAGGGAGCCGTCCAGTTCGATCAGGCCAAGTTGATTGCTGGTGATGCTAGTGAGTAGATCCATGCCTTCGAAGGCTTTGTCCTCGTCGGCCTCTGGATTGGCTTCGCAGTATTTTCCAACCCACTTGTGCGTTTTGAATTCGGGAGCAAAAGCGAGTGCTATGTCGGTTAGCCAAGCGCTATCCTTTTCAATCGCTTTGTTGAAAACTTCGAAGCGTTGATCGATGGGGTGGTAGGCGATGCGGATGCGGGTGGACTTGTAGTCCTTGTCGAGAACCTTCATTCCGCTGACGGCAGTCATGAGAGCGGTGACGCGTTGCTGGCCATCGATGAGGATACGTTTCCCTTCGGAGGTGGTTCCGTCCTTGAGCTTAATGTTGGGATTCTTCCATGCGATCAGGTAGCCGACGGGGAATCCGCGAAGCAGGGAGTCCATAAGGTCGCGAACTTGAGTCTTGCTCCAAACGAAGGGGCGCTGGATTTCCGGAATAGCAATTTCGCCCTGTTGTATCCATGCGAGCACTATGGAAATGGGGTGTTGGTTTACGGAGTATTTGGCTTGGGACATAATTCAGGAGTTGGTTTGAGGAGTTGATGCCGAATCTTCCTCTTGTTCAAGTGGACGCACCATTGCTTCTCTTTCGAAACGGAAGAGATGGTTTAGAACCAGAAACACTGAGAGGAGATCTTCGGGCGAGGAGTTCTTTTCGCGGTGGGCTCGTGGGTTGCGGAAGCAGGAGTAACTCTCGATGATGAAGTTTGCTCGGACGGCTTGTTCGCTGTGGGGGATACCTTCCCATTGGAGAACAGAGTCTTTGTCGCGGAAAGCTCGCGAGAAGAGTTTAGCTCCGTGCTCGTCGCTTTCGCAACGTTGGCGTACGGAGTCTTCGAAGCGGCGGAAGCCGGTCAGAATGTGGTCGCCGGGGCTTTGCCAAAATTTTATCGCCAAATCTTGGATACGTGAATCGATGATTCGAAAGGGAACGGGCAAAGGGAAGCGTTTCCAGGATTCAGATTGTTTTGTTCGTCGATTGACTAAGGTGTAGTCGTGATAGCGTGTTGGGCGAACGGGTGGTAGTGACTCCAGCTTTTCAAGATCACTCCGCTTGAGAAGAGCTTGGTTGATGCGATTGAATAGTTTCTCGCCTACTTCGAACTCGTCAATTTCGACGTCGAAGTCTTCGAGAAGGGATAGGGCATAGGCAAGTCCGCTTGGTCCTTCGCCTCCGTAACCGGATGCAAATCCGGCACGGACAACGATCGTGTTGCTCGTTTCATTTGGATTTACCTCAGCGTAGAGAATGAGGCAGTGATGATTGCCGCAAGTAATGATCTTGGCTTTGCGGATCGGGTCGTCGCACTGGAGGTAGCGTATGACGCTGTCTATGCAATCGCGAGTAGTACCGGTTGTTCCGACGTATTGAATATGTTCACACGGTGGATTTTCGGTAGAAAAGATGGATTCCAATTTAAGCTGAGGCTGAGAGTTTGGGGGATTTTGATTTGAGCGTACTGCAGATCCTGTAGTTCAGTTCGCAGCGGCTGTGACGAAGGATTGATTCGATAAAAGAGAATTCACCATGAGGAAACCAGATCGGTGTAATGCCTAGGTTTAGTAGCTCGGCGTTTCTCGAAATCAGTCCTTGTTCGGATGGCTCGCTGTTGTCATCGACAGGTATTTGTTCGAGAGAGAAATGTTGTGGCAGGTCGAGGTCGCCTATCGCCTCTTTTACAGCTCGAAAGACTTGAATCGTTCGGTCGTTGTTGAGGCTGCACCCGACAAAAAGCAGACTATTCGTAATATAGTGGTATTTTAGAAGTTTGGGAATTGGTAGCGACAGGTCGATGGACTCCGAGCCATATGCATCATCATATTGTGACCTGCCGAGGATGCAGCGTTGGGGAGATCGTATGTCGCCATGGAGTTTGATGATTGTAGTCCTGTTGGAGGCGGGCTTCACCATCGCGTCGAAACTGTGGAAAACCTCAAATTCATCCTCTGGCCCAATGTCGAAGGATGTTTCGATCAGTCTGTCGTAGTTTGTGGTGATGAGAGTGTCGGTAAAAAGGTCTGTAATGATCAGTGTGATTTCTTCGAGATCACCGGTCTTTGAGAAAACATCACGTATTTCCTGAGCGAATACATCCTTGCCTAGTGTGGATTCGATTTTATCGATGATTGTCTCGAATTGTCCGTCTGAGAGTAACGATTCAATAGTTTCTAGTGGGATGCCTGCTGTCTTTCCTTGTTGCCTGAGATGGTTTTTCCAAGTGGGAAATCCGCCTGCAACAGAAACGCCGGCACCGATAAAAGGAACCGCTGCATTGTCGAAGAGCTGGTCTAAAAATTGATCGAAACGCGTTTCGTTTCGTTCTGACCAATGAGAGTCGCCAAATGCGTCATCAAGGAACTCCGTGCTTAGGACCTCCTTTCGTTTCTGCAACCTGTATTCGCGAAATGCTTGTTCGTAGGCTTCGCGGTCGCTTGCGAAGAAGGCTTTGCTCGGATGGGTTAGCTTATTCAATCCGAATCTTGTCTTAAGGGCTTTCGCCTCTTCCTCGTCACTATCAATCCAAGCGTTGAAGTCGGTGAACCGGTCGAACGACTCGTGCTCATCTTCGCTACACCAACTCTTGGTTTTCTTGGCCATGCTAGTTGCCTACAGCCGAACTGGCGAGGGTGTCGGTGAGGTGGAGTTGGGTGGTTTGGGCGGCTTGGAGCTTGGCTTTTAGGGCGTCGCAAAGCGACATCAGTTCATCGACTTTGGCCACTATGCGACGTTGCTCGGCGAGGGGGGGAATTGGGATTTTGACAGTCTTTATCTTCCCTGCACTTAGGCCTATATTTCCCGCAGTGGTTGCACACATTGCCTCAATTGTTTGGCGGGTTTGTGCTGAATTCATTGCGAAGCAGATATAACGAGGAGAGTATTTTGATTGATCGAATCGAAATCTAATAAGTTTGTCTGGGTTTACTTGAGTTTTGCCCGTAAAACCTCGGTATTCACTGAATTTCCCGACGAAGTGTAGATTTCCATTGTAGCGGCACGCTAAAAGATCTCCAGGTTTCAATTTGTACTTTTCTACTTCTGAAGACTGGAGATCAACATGCTTGAAATCGGTTTCATCGACATAGAAGTCATCTCTAGACGTTCCGGCACTGATCTTGAGAACTTCAATTGCCGATGAGTCTTGTGTAGGACCTTTGGATACGCCATTTATTGATGCGATTGAAAGCAATTCCCCTAGTGAGCTGAAATCAGGAGAACTCTTTCGTTCGACGAGTTTGCCCATGACGGCGAGTTGGAGGATGGTTTGCTTGAGGTGGTCGATGCTGGATTCGGTGGTGAAGAGGGTGTCGAAGTGGGCGGCGATGCGTTGCCAGGCTTGGGCTAATTGAGCTGGGGTGCTGGCGGCGTCAGTGAGGGCGGCGAGCAGGGTCTCGACGAGGGTTTGATGTGTGTCGAGCTGCGTCTCCGTCTCCCGCTCCAGTCGATCGCAAAGCTCCATCAGCTCATCGACTTTGGCCACGATGCGTCTTTGCTCGTTTTCAGGAGCTAACGGAATTAGTGCGGCCCGAGCCTTGTCCGTACCCATTCGCGGTAAATTCATACCGTGAGTTGAGTCATTGGCATACTTGATGAAGCTCGGAGTCTTCATGGATAAACGGAGAAATTCAGGCTTGATTGACGAGTAGCCTCTCAGCGGAATCATCTCTGTTGTGCACACCCCTGGTTCGTCAGCGACTATGACTTTGTCGAGATAGGGCCGTAGCTTTCCATAAACTACATCATTCTTTCTGAAACGATTTTTTGAACTCTTGAAATTTCGATCTTTGAATCTAACTTTTTGAAGAAGCTTAGAGGTCGATTTTTCGATATCTTCGAGTTCCAAGACCCAAGTGCTTTCGTTTACGTCTGATGATTCGGCCTTATCGGATTTGCCATAGTTGGTTGCCTCTCCGAGTCTGGTCCACTCCCACGATTCGGGAAGAGCGAATGGTATGTCCGAATCATTGATTCTGGGCAGCTTCTTCTGTTTCTTGATTTCTCCATCCTTGATCAGTTTCGCCTTTACGCTCGCGATCCGCTTCAGCAGTTCCGAAGCCGGTTCATCGTTCGGATCCTGTGGAACGAGCAGGCCGCGGACGGCGAGTTCTAGGATGAGTTCGCGGAGTTTTTTGATACCGTAGAGTTCGCGCTTCTTGCCGGCACCGCGCCCGGCGCTGGACTTTGTTTTTACGGAGGCGGTCCAGGTTTCGAGATGCTCGGTGATGAGTTTTTCAGCGGCGGACATTAGTTGCGGGTACTGAGAGCGTCGGAAAGGATGGACTTGAGCTGGTCGCGGAGGGATTGGATTTCCGCCTGTTGAGTCTCGTGTAGGGCAAGCAGTTCCTCGGGATCGTGGACGGTTTGTTCGCCGACGTGTGGATTTATTATATCCAAATTATAGTTACGGGCGACGATGTCTTGGATGCTGACCTTCCAGGCTTGCTCGGTTTCGACGCGGGTCCTGAAGCCGTCGGACTCTTGGCCCCACCAGGCACGTTCGGTCTCGAACTCTTCGAAGCGCATGGGCTTGGTCTTGTTGTAGCTGGAGACGCCTTCGGGGTAAGGGTGCTCGTAGAACCAGACTGACTGGGTGGCGGGCTGCTCGCTCTCGGGCTTTTTGGTGAAGAAGAGGATGTTGGTCTTGATGCCGGTGTAGGGGGCGAAGACGCCGTTTGGCAGGCGCACGATGGTGTGGAGGTGGCACTTTTCGAGCAGGTCCTGCTTTAGGCGGGTTTTCATGCCTTCGCCGAACAGGAAACCGTCAGGGAGGACGACAGCGGCCCGGCCGTTGTTTTTGAGCAGCTTAACGATGAGGGCCATGAAGAGGTCGGCGGTTTCGCGGGTGCGGTAGGTGGCGGGAAAGTTGTTTTCGATGCCGTCCTCTTCCATGCCCCCGAAGGGAGGATTGGTGCCAATGACCTGCTTGCGGTCGCTTTCGCCGTACGATACGTAGGATTTGGCGAGGGTGTTGTCGTGGAGGATGTTGGTGGGAGTATCGATGCCGTGCAGGATCATGTTGGTGACGCAGAGCATGTGGGGGAGGGCTTTCTTTTCGACGCCGTAGATGGAGGCGGCGATGGTATCCTCGTCCTTGGCGGACTTGCGGTACTTTTCGCGCTTGTGGTCGATGGCACAGGCTAGGAAGCCGCCGGTGCCGCAAGCGGGGTCGAAGAAGGTTTCGTCGAGCTTGGGATCGAGGCGGTCGATAATGAACTTGGTGACGGCACGCGGGGTGTAGAACTCGCCAGCGTTTCCGGCGGACTGGAGGTCCTTGAGGATTTGCTCGTAGATAGAGCCGAAGGTGTGGCGGTCGGCGGTGTTGTTGAAGTCGATCTCGCAAATCTTGTTGACGACCTGGCGGATGAGGGTGCCAGACTTCATGTAATTGTAGGCGTCCTCGAACACGTCGCGGATTATCTTGGCGCGTTTTCCGGCGGCACCCTGAAGAGAGAGCTTGTCCTTGAGCGTGGGGAAGAGCTGGAGGTTGACGAAGTCGGAGAGTTCGTCGCCAGTCATGCCTTCGGAGTCGACCGCCCAGTTGCGCCAGCGTAGGTGCTCGGGGAGCGGGGACTTGTAGTTGTCTTCGAGAAGCTCGATTTCCGCTTCGCGGTCATCGTAGATCTTGAGAAAGAACATCCAGACGAGCTGAGAGATGCGCTGCGCGTCGCCGTCGACGCCGACGTCTTTGCGCATGATGTCTTGGATGGTTTTGATGATGCCAGAGATGTTAGACATGGGAGAAAGGGTGAAATGGGTTAGGAGAGGGGCTGGTTATTTGAAGGATTGCAATCGGAGTCAACCTGTGCTTCGTAGAGTGCATAGCCTGCCATTACTGAAAGTCGTCTCCATGACGTCGCCGCGAAAGCGGCTTAGGTAATCGGCGGGCTTAATTTGTTTTTGGAGGTCAGCGGATTCTTCTTGTCGTACCAGTTTTTGTAACCTTCGTAGTTCGCGCTGTCGTAGAGATCGACTACGAGACGAATGCGTTGCTGTAGGTAGTCGTAGTAGCGTGTTTCGCCTTTTTCGAACACGCGCTGAACGGCCCAGCAAAGGTAGTCAGCAATGTTGAGCAGTGGCTCAGTGCGAGGTGTTTGAACATTGAATACAACGTGGCTTTTCAGGTCTTCCTTACTCCATTTCTTCAGGGCCCGTTCATTGGCGATAGAGAGAGCCTCGGTGAGGATCTTGTCGCGTGTGCTGGAGCCGCGAGCGGCTATGTTCAGTACGAGCTTTCCGCTGCGTTTGACGCGTCTTTTGATGAGATGGGAAAGGAGGTCCGCGTAGAATTCGTTTTCTTTCGCGTGGTGTTGTTTTTCGAAGAGCGGTGGGATCTTGCGAGCGACAACGGCTTCGAGCTCGCACGGGAGGGAGCGGATGTACTTCAGGAAAGGGCTCCTGACATCGGGCGTATCCTTGCAAGCATGGAAGTAAAAGCCGCCGGATTCTACTCTTTTGACGACGCTGGGAAGCGTGTTGAAAAGAGGGTCGTCCTGGATGTCGGCTTGGAGTTGGGCGACTTCCTTTCGCACGTCTTGAATCGGGCGGTTGATCTTGAGGATCCCGATTCCAAACGAGAGGGAGACGCCCTGGTCGCCGACAATGAGCTTACGGCCCTTCCCGAAGAAGGTGGTGTCTCCCATCTCGTCGAGGTAGCGATGAAAGGTTTCGGGGCTTTTCTCTTTTTTGGTTTCGCTCACGAGATGAGTGGAAAGAGGCGAGCGGATCAGGCCGAAGATCCCTCCTCGAAGAGGTGGCTCTCGAGGTCTTGTATGGCGGCCTCGTACTTTGCCTTTCCGCCGAAGATGTCTCTGATAATTTCCGTAGGTGTCCCGATATGATCAAAGGGAGTGAGCTTCAGGACGTGGGGGCTCTCGATGGTGAGAACGCCTTCGTCGGCGTATTTGTCCAGTAGGGCTTCGAGGACGGCCCGGGCTCGCTCGCCGTACTTGGTGAAGTAGTTGCGCTTTTTGACGTTGTTGGCCCTTTCTTGGCGGGTGAGAGGGGGCTGGTCGTAAGCGATGTGTCGGATGAGGTCGAAGGCATCGTAGTCCTTGCCCACTTCGTCGGCTAGCTTGGGTAGCTCGATGCCGTACTCTTCTAGCTCCTTGACGATAGCCTGTTTTTTCTTGGTGGCGTTCCAAGTGTTGAGAAATTCGTCGAGAGAGTCGAATTCACCCCGAATGTGTTTACGGCTGTAGTCGCGGTAGGACTCGGTGACGAGCTCGCCATCTTCGTTTCGGTATTCAACCCGCTTGGACAGGATCTTTACGTCTACGCCACTGACGCGGATCTTTTTCGATCCGTAGCCGCCGGGTTCTTCTTCGACGGGATCATCGTCTGGGTCTGGCTCTGGGTCGGGCGGTTCTGGATCGTCGTCTGGACCGGGCTCGAAAATGACGACAGGCTCTCCATCGAATGCAGGGTCACTGAAGAGTTCGGTAGCCCGCTTGAAGTCCATAATGGTGAAGTAGAACTTGCCGTGTTCTTCCTCGATGCGGGTGCCGCGCCCAACGATCTGCTTGAATGTCGTCATCGAGGTGATGGTCTTGTCGAGAACGATCAACTTGCAGGTCTTGGCGTCGACGCCGGTGGTAAGGAGTTCGGAGGTCGTGGCGATGACTGGGAATTTCGACTCTGGGTCGATAAAGTTGTCGAGCTCCGCCTTGCCCTCGACGCTATCGCCAGTGATGCGCATGACGTATTTGGGATTGTCCAGAGCAAGCTTTCCAGCGGCGTTGGTAATGGCGACGCGCATCCGCTCTGCGTGGTCGATGTCTTCGCAGAAGATGATTGTTTTCGAGAATGGGTCGGTCGCGTTGAGTAGCTCCATGACCAGCTTTGCGACGAGTTTGGTACGCTTGTTTAGGACCAGGATGCGGTCCATATCCAACTGGTTGTATTGGCGTCGCTCGATTTCCTTTCCCAAATCGTCGACCATGCCTTTCGGTGGAGTCCACCCAAGCAAGTCTTTGTCCAGGTCGTAGCGAACGACTTTGTAGGGTGCTAGGAAGCCATCCTGTATGCCTTGCTTGAGGGTGTAAGTGTAGATGGGGTCTCCGAAGTATGTAATGTTGGATACATACTTGGTTTCCTTCGGTGTCGCGGTGAGGCCAAGCTGGATCGCGTCCGAGAAGTAATCGAGAATTTCCCTCCAAGCAGAATCCTCTGCCGCGCTACCTCGGTGACACTCGTCGATGACGATGAGATCGAAGAAGTCTCTGGATACGGTCTTGAAGATTTTGTCTTCTTCATCTGGACCGGTGAGGGCTTGGTAGAGACCGAGGTAGATTTCGTAGGAGGGGTCTATCTTGCGGTTTTTGATCTTGGTCATGACCGAGCCGAAGGGCTTGAAGTCGTTGACCAAGGTTTGGTCGGCTAGTACGTTGCGGTCGACAAGGAATAGGATACGCTTGGCTCTCTTGGCCTTCCAGAGGCGCCAGATGATCTGAAACGTAGTGTAGGTCTTGCCTGTACCAGTTGCCATGACGAGGAGGATTCGTTTGTCCCCTCGAGCTACCGCTTCTATGGATCGGTTTATCGCTTCCGCTTGGTAGTAGCGAGGCTCCTTGCCTGAGCCGTCATCGTGGTAGGGAGCTGTGACGAGTTGCTCTTCATCATCCTCTTCTATCCCTCGGTGCTTTTTGTAGCGTCGCCAGAGCTCGTTTGGTAGAGGAAAGGCTTCCAGAGGAAACTCGGATTCGATGTCCTCGCCGGGGTTCGGTATTTTATTGTGAGAGGCGAACGCGTCGCCGTTTGAGCTGAACGCGCTGGGGACTTCGAGGATATTCGCATAGCCGAGTGCCTGCTGCATGCCGTGACTAACCGTGTGGTTGTTGTCTTTGGCTTCGACGATGGCGATCGGCACGCCTTTTTCCCACTGAAGGACGTAGTCGGCAAATTTCTTTTTCTTCTTGTTTCGTGAGGAAAGGTTTCCTCGAACAATGACTGGACCAGGAGTGAGCGTAACCTCTCGACGGATTTGTTTTAGCTGATCCCATCCAGCGTTGATAATGGCAGGGGTGATAAATAGGTCGCAGATGTCTATCTCGCTGAGTTCCTTTTTCTCTTTTGGGTCCATGGGCGCAGGTCGGAGATTTTACAAGTGGCGAAGATCGATGACCTTGGCGAGCTAAAGGTTTTTACGTAGTCAATTTAGTATCAGCTGTAGTTGTGGGGCAAATCTAGCAAATACCACTCTCCCATTATCCGTCCTCGGAGATAGCCCGCAGCTTATTTGAGACGGCGTTAGTGGTCGAGGCCTTCAATAAGTAGAGCTATTGGTGCGAGCAGGAGTGGAGGAGGTGGCTCTTTCTATTCGCGTATCCAAAGATTACATACCGGGCGAGCCAGGTCACACTTGGGTGCAAGCGATGATCGGGGATCGGCTCTGGCGCATCGAGTCCACGAGTGGCCACATGCGTGTAGCCAACTCGGACTGGATTTTGGACAAGTACGAGGCGGTGGCTACGATCTGGCGAACCGAGAAGTAGAGCAACCTAGGACTTCATGACACCTTTTCAATCAGAAGGGGGCCAGCTGGGCTGAGCCTTCTGCGAGGAATAAACCGCTCGGGCAGGTCTTTGCGGAGCTGGGCGTTCCCTAATTCTCTGCTGCCGAATCTGTGTCTCCGGATACGATTACGTTGCCTTCGCGTTGGAGCAAAGCGGCTTGGGCGCTGCCGGAGATTTGGATCGGGTCGGAGTCGTCTTCGAGCCCGGCGAAGGTATTTCCGCGCGCTTGGATCGGAGTGGTCCCGCTGACTTCGAGTTTCGCTCCGTCTATGAAGCGGTTTCCTTCGATCACGACTTCGCCCCGCGGCTCGAGCGCAACGACGGTATCCGCTTTCAAGCCTTTGGTGTGGGGCACCACACTGCTAGAGCCAAACGTGTTGTTCCTAATCGTCGCGCTCCAGATGCCTGCGCCGCCGTGCCAAGTGCCTCTGCCCGAATGGGACGAGAGCTCAACCTCCGTGTAGAATTCGCTGTCCTCGATCGTGTAGTCCAGTGCTCCGGGGATCAAGACGCCGGGATGATTCGTGATGTCTCGCGTCGTCACGCGGCGGATGACGGCGGAATCGAAAAGTGTGGAGCCAAGGAGAACGATCTTCGTTGAGGCATCTGCAACGAAATCGGGAAGCGGCTCTTCCAGCTCCAGGACGTAGTTAACCAAGAATGCTTCCGGCTCGATCTCCTTTTCGAAAAAGCGGGTCCAGTCCATGGTTTGCTCGCGATCAATCTTGAATTCAGCGGAGCGGATGGTGGCGCGTTTGCCACTCAAGGGCAGTCCACGGTCTTGAGTCGGCACTCGAAATTCGATCCAGTCGCCGGCTTCGATCATGAGCGGAAAGTCGAGGAAGTAGTCGCCTGCCGCCTGCCGTGAAGTGACTTCTATGCGAGTGGGAGAGAGGATTTTGGTGATGTGGAATTGGAATCCCCAGAAGGCGAGCATGTCGTCGCTGGTCCGTTGAAAGGTGGAGTCCTCCACCAAAAGGTCGCCCTTGCAGGCCCGCATGGTAAGACCGTCTCGCCGGGAGACCCACCCTCGGTTCGAGCCGCGGGCAGCGGGGTCGAATTGGAGATTTTGCACGGTGATGTTTTCGCAGCCGACCGGAAGCAGGATGTGGCCGAGGGCGGTGACGATGGTGAGATTGCGCAGCGTCAAATTCTCGACTTGGTTAGCGACGAAGGTCTTCTCCGGGGCATGGTGCCATTGGATCGGGTAGACGAGCCCCATGCCGACTTCGCCGACCTCAACGTCGAGCACTAAGCCATGGCCCTCAGTGAGCGAAGCCATGGGCGTATCGCGGGGCGTTTCGAGGACAACTTCCTCGCCCGTGATTTCGTCCCAGCCTGCGCCCACAGTGATCTTCTCATGCACGATCTCACCGCCTTCCGGGTCGTAAAGGAAAACGTATTCAGCTCCTTGGATGAACGACTTGGGTTTGACGACTTCCGGCCAAAGCTCGACCCAGGTACGGCCGTTTCCGACTTTAGTTATACGCCCGGACGCATTGGCGCCGGGAAAATCGAATAGCAGGTTTTCCAGGACGACGTCCTTACTGCGCGATACCCACATCCAGTATTCGACGGTGAATCGGGGACCGGCTTCGTTGTAGATCAAGGCGGTGGCCGGCTTGCCTTCCGCATCGAGGGTGCCGCGCAAAGTGAAGCCCTGCTCAGCGCCATCGATCGCCAGGCAGACGCGGCGGTCGTTGTACGGAGACTTGCCCGTAATTTCCGTGACAAGGTAGTCGCCGGCGTCGAGCTCCACGAGCGGATGGTCCTCAGTCAAAGCGGCGTCGATGGCAGCCTGGATTGCCTTGGCGTCGTCGATTGAGTCGTTGGGGATGGCCCCGAAATCGCGTACATGCACAGCTCCGCAGGTGGAACTGGCTAGGATCAATACTGAAAAAAAGGAGCAGCGTAATAATGGGATTGAATACATGAGAATAGTGTTGGAATCAGAATGGAATTCGACGGTTTACGCTCTCGTCAGCGACGGTTCAAGGGCGGGCTCCCTTGTTATCTATTGGCGAAGGTGGGAACCTGTCATGGGGAGAGAACTACAATTGATCGACGGCCCGGTTAGATTTAGAGAAATCCCATTCGAGCCCGTTGCACCTCGTTGGCGATGGTTTCAAGCATGTCGCCCATCTTGGTAAAAAAGCGCCAAGTTTGGCCCGTTCCGTTGTGTTTATCCCGTTTTGTAGCGTGGTAGGTTCGGCTCTCGGTCGCGAAACAAGAGGATTGTGAGATTGCCCACCGAGACGTTCAGGAAGGAAACGAAGCGTTCGCTAGGCATGGTGGACCGCCTATCGGGGGTATTAATACATGCTGCGTAGATCTGAAAGTGATTCCTTAAGGAGCTGGGCGATAGTAAGAGACCTTCTGGCCGCGTCGGTTCATGTTGATAAGGATCAGAGAATCAAACACTCGGAGACGCGGACCATGAAACCTAAGTTATTGATTTTTTATCAAACTGCGGTTTTGCAAGAACCGCTTCCGCGTTAGCTTCCTTTCTATTCGAACTCTCCGCAATTCTCGTCTGGCACATGGACTCCGGCTGCTTGCTGATAGACGAGCGAAGCGCCAAGGTGGCCGACGTAAACATAGCCCCGCCTCCAATGACCGCGAGGCTGAACGAGAGATACTGCAGGGTCCGCTTCGCTTACAACCTCGGGACGGCCTGCCCCGGATCGCAAAGTGCGGCTATAGAAAAGAAGATCCCCGAGATGTAGCTCCAGCGTAGGTGTTTCTTCAATACGCCGGGATCGCAGAGACGGCGGACTTCCACGTCATAGGCCAGCTGGCCGGTGTAAAATGCGATCCAAAATGCCAAGAGCCCGCTCCATAAGAGCAGGCTGTAAGTGAATCTCAACGACGAGAAGGGTTTTCTTTTGCGGAAAAAGGGGAGGGCGATCGCGACCGCCGCAGCCAGCGAGAGGAGTGCAATGGGAAAATGGACGGACAGAGGCTGCCAAAGCTCTGTCCGCCACATGGACGGAATGCTGTCCATTCAGCCTAGAGAATACTAACAGAGATCGGTTCGAGCCGCTGGCCTTTCCGCTCTATCTGAACCTCGATTCGGTCGCCCTGCGACAAGCTGGAAAATGCAACGTTCTGTCCGTCTTCCAGTAGCTGGGTCTGTTCGGTGAAATATAGCTCGAGGGTCTTGCCGTCCTGCGTTTCCACGTAGATTTCCTTTTCCTCCGGATCGACCTCTTTGGCGGTTCCGGTGTAGGTTCCCGATTCGACGATGTCCGTGTCACTCAGCTCGACCGAGCCCCCTTCGTCGCTGCAACCCGCCAACAGGAAGAAGGCGAATATGATGCTCAATATTAGAGGTGTTTTGCTGTTTTTCATGTGTGTTATGGTTCGATTGTTTTGGTGATCAGGAATGCAACGTTACAACCTGCAAGGTTCGGTTTGCACCTTGCCTTTGCGAATGGTTCACCGCTGCTCCGTGGAGTGTATGCATCCTCTTTGCAGATCCCATTCCGTTTCCGTATACAGAAGCGCAAAGGCGGATTGGATGGTATCCATGAAAAATTTAAGGGCTCACCAGTTTTGCATAGTCCTGAAGTGAATCGCTTACGCTCGATTTGGCAGGTCCTGAAGCGCCGAAATGAGTCACAAATGGAAAGGCCCCCGAAGTCGTTGACTTCGAGGGCCTTATGGGTGCAGGGGTTGGATTTGAACCAACGACCTTCAGGTTATGAGCCTGACCTCTGTGTTGATAATCAACGATTTGTGTTGCGGTTGCCACGATATTTGGCAACCTTTAAGTCGTTATGGAATCCGCTCAACTTAAGATCACCAAATACAAAAACAAACGGACGGGTTCTCGTTCGTGGCGCGTAACAGGTACGGTAGACGGCAAGCGAGTCAGGAAGAACTTCCTCAAGCATGCTGATGCTCTGGAGGAAATTCAGAGTTTGCGAATCAAAGCCCTCAACGGCGAGACCCACCGCTCAGCCGTTACCACTCTCACGGATCTGCAGATCGCGGAAGCGCAAGATGCTTTTGATCGCTTGAATGGACGCTACTCTTTGCGGGAGGCAGTCGACTACTTTCTCGGGAACTACAAAGAGCCGACCTCGAGCTTCACGATCTCTGACGTGCTGGACGAATTCCTTGACGCCAAGAGGGCTGCTGGAGTCCGCGAGAGGTCCATTAAGCAGCTTAAGAGCACGCTCACGCAGTTTACCAAGGCAGTGCCAAAGCAGCTGCTCCACGAGATCTCAATCGCTGATTTGGAGGACTACATAAAGTCCAAATCCTGGTCGCCCAAAACCCAGAACAACTTTCGAGCTGATCTGCATTCCTTTTTTGAATGGTGCCTTTTGAAACCACGCCAATGGCTCTCAGAGAATCCCGCTTCCGATCTGCCTAAGTTCAAGCTCGAGCGGGGGATTCCTCAAATACTCAGGTTCAAGGAGGCGAAAGAGTTGATGCACTACGTTGCATGGAAGGATCCCGAGATGATCCCTTATTTCGCCTTGGCGTTGTTTGCGGGGATTCGTCCACAGTATCCGGGCGGAGAGCTTGGCAAGATCGCTCAGATGGGCGCTGAGGCGTGGAGTTTGATCGACTTCCGCAACAAGGTCATTCGCATCCCGCCCGAAGTTTCGAAGACCGGAGAATATCGCACGATCAACATTCAGCCCAATCTAGCGGACTGGCTGAAGCCCTTTGCGAAGGAGAAGGCTTCAATCGCGGTCACGAACTTCGAGCGCCGTTTGAAGAAGATCCGAGCCGGGAAAAAGCTCGGTCACGACGTCCTCCGCCACACCTTCATTTCGATGCACGTGGCAAAGTTCAAAAGTGTAGGTGCCACAGCGCTACAGTCTGGAAATTCAGAAGCCATCGTTCGCCGTCACTATTTGAAGATGGTCGCGGAAAACGAGTCCAGGCAGTTTTGGGCGATCAAGAAACCCACTGAGGCGGAGCTTGAGGAGATGCAGAAGGGAGAGGCTCCGAAGGAAGTTGAAACGGCTTGCGTATAGGGTGCGGATCCGCTTCGTTTCTTCTAACCTGGCAACTGTGTTGGTTCGGGGAGTGGGGTGTTCTTGTCCCACTCTTCTAGATTGACTGGGAGGTCTTTCTCGGGGTTGGGGTAACCGTAATTGAATGGGGATAGCCTCTTGGCTCGCTGAGAGGCCCATTTTAGCCATTTCTCTTGGTCTGGGGTAAGTGCTTGGCTTTGGGCTTCCTGCCAGCGTCTTTCGCATTTGGCGGCGAATGCGGCGATGGCCTCGGAACGGCGGTCGAGCTCGATGGCTCGAAGCAGATTGTCATCGTGTTTTCGTTCGAGTTCGTAGGCGAGGTGTCGTCGTTCTTCCTCCCTAGCCTCTTCAGCCCATCGCCGCTTTTGTGCCTCCCTTTCTCGCTCCTCGGGGATGAGTTTGTCGTATGATTGTATTATGTTCTCAATTACGCGTGCGAGTATCCATTCAATCGGTTGACTATCGGTTTCATTCCAGGAGCGTTGCCCGGGAAAACCGGGATCGGCGACGAGTCGGAATTTGAGGCGACCGTTCATGATATGTTCGTAGCGGGGATTGCCAGAATACGTGAGGTTGTAGCTCTTTGTGAGGTCGGGTATTTTCTTGTCGTATTGCTCTTCAATTTCGATCCAGACGAGTGCCCCTTGTTTTTGGAATCCATATCTGCCTCGTTTCTCACAGGTACCTAGCTCGATCCCGAATTCCTCTAGTGTGCAAATGAGCTGATGAAGAAAGCGGATCGCTTTGCTGCGTGTCTGTTCGGTCACTATGATTCGGAACGCTTTGTCCGGGCCATCTGTTCGGTAAGTTTCTATCGGTGAAGGGGTGTCGGCTTTGATATCCTCCTCCATGCGTTCCGCTTCTGGGTGTAGTGTCTCGCCTTCGGTCACGAGGGGGATCGTTTCGGGTATGATTCGCCGTATTGGTGCTGATTTGTTCTCGGTGGTCACGTAGAGTAAACTTGAACCAGTCTAAGCCGTATTAGAAGGCATGTCTCCTTTCGGCTTTCCAACTCTTGTCGAGAGGGCTCTTCGCTTTTCCCTTTGGCGTGCGAAATCGCTTGGCCTTGCCTGCCTTTTGGCGGTCTCAGTTTCCGGTTCGCTTCTCGGGGAGAGTCTTGAAAAGGGTCCTGTCTATTTTTATGACCGCTACGGTTCGCAGCAATCGAGCAAAGCGGTTGTGGGCTACAAGATCTACACTCCGTTCAAAGGGCAATATGTCCCCATCGAAGAGCCGTGTTTGATCCGCGTCTACAATAAGGAGGACGTCAGGCTCGAAGTCCTCTATTCCGATCCCAAACTCGAAGCTTTGTGGGTTCGCATTACACTGAAGGAGAAGTTTACGGATCAAAGTTTAGCAGCTGCTTTGTCAGCCTACGGTAGCGGCTGGAAGCGACTAAGCTCGGATTCATCGGTTGGCATCGAGATCCCTGTTTTGTATGCCAAAACCGTTTTTCAGAGCGAAGAGGGGAGGCTCGCCTTCTTCTTCGCAACGACAAAGCAGCTGATGATCTATTCTACCGACGCTATTGAGGCTTCGAAAGCATATCACCAAAAGCGGACAGAGGAGCAGTCGAAAGTGCCGGTGTTTTAGGCATAGCAAGGCCGTCTTTGTGGAAGCAAATCAATCCTGGTATCCAATTAATTACGGACTCGGCTTTTCAACTTCTTCTTAGCTCTAGGCTGTTTCGTTTCAGTTGAACCCCGTGCTCGTCTCCGAACTCTAACTACTTTCTTCGCGGGTGGGGATTCATCAACTTTTTCTTGAAGGTCATCGGCTCCTATAGCGTTGGTACGTTCGAGTAAGGCATTGTAAAGGCGGTCTGGGATTTTTTCTGGATTTGCTTTTCGGTGGTCGCGAATGACTGTGTAGGGGTTTTTTAGCAATGCATAGCCAAGCTCGGATTCAGCACTCGCTGCGAGCTCAATGAAGCCAAGTTCCTCTAGGATTTTGATCCGCCCCCTCCACGTGTGTACGGCTCTTTCTCCGTTAAAATTACAGTAGAATGCCATTTGTTCGTGTAGCCCACCTAGTTTGACGAAGGCTTGCTCGGGCGTGAAGACTCTGCACCAAAGATCGAGGTACACGTCAGATACGGGCTTCCCTTTCGGTGCCATCGCATTCATAATCCTCTGGATCAAAGGAAATGCTCGTGGGATGTAGTACCATCCGTTGCTTGTGGATTTTTGCCACAAATCATCGTCTTGTATCTTTGGCCAGTACTCACTTCTTAGGCGAACCTGCTCATCGTTGATTTTTTTGTGCTTTGACTTAATGATTCTTGGAAAGGTCATGGCTGAATAAAGTTAGGTCGGAGCTGGCTTTGGACGCCAGCTCCTCGCTTCAGTTGTGTTTTGAACAGTCCGAAAATGTGCTTACTAAGTTTGGACCTTGATTGGCTCATTTCGTCGAATTGAAGCATGAGCTAATGAGAATTAATAAGTTGCTGAAACACAATGACTTAAAGGTTTTTGTTCAAACTCGCTCATCATTGGTTGGTTGCGACTGAAAGTGTTTAATTGCGCGAAATATTACAATTCAATTGATGTACTGTATGAAAAATCAACTGGATCCGACGCAAACAATTGATAGGCATGGGCTTCTCCGAACCTGCGTAGTCATCTAACGTAATCTAAGTTTTCTTGGTTCTCTTTCGTTCTCATAGTTTTCACTGTTTTTTGGGGTTCAAGGGGCCTTTTAGAACACGGCTAACTTCCTGTGCTAGGTCTCCAAAAAATCCGCTCTCCGATGAGGGAGACGCGGTCTTTGAGTCCTTCGTTAGTCGGAGGAATTACCCGTTAGGTGGCTCAAGGGAATACGAGAATGTCTTGCTGAGATCGACGTTGAGCGGTGTTGTGAGAGCTCAGCTTTCTTCGCTTCCCATTCCCAATAAACGCTTTGAGGTCGTCCTGGTTTAAGTACCTGAATCCTTGGGGTGGTTGAATATTGCGTTCTCTCATCGCTGAGAGACTTGTCGGTCGCGGGAGTTTGAATACTTCGTCGATAACAATGCCAAAACCGCTTTCCAATCCATCAAAGTAGTCTTTGAAATCCTGGTAGTCTACTTGAGAGTTGCTTCCGACTTTTCGCCAGAGTCGCTCTATGTTGCCAGATTCCAAACTCTCTACCGTGAAGACTCCTTGGATTTCGCAAACAGGAGAAGTCACATACACGATAACTAAGTCACCGGCCTGCAAGCTGGGAATTCTCCTTCTAAGTTCGACTGTTTTGGTCCCATCAAAGATTGCGTTCGCGTAACGAGGATGGATTGAAAGTAGCACTGCTTTTTGGCTCATGGTTTGGTTAAAGGAGGTTGAATCCACGTTTGTAGATTTCGAGAAATTGCGATTCGGTCAAAATTGATGGTCCAGCGATCATGCCTCCAGCGTCAATCGCTCGGGCTTCATCCAACTTCACAGGAGCTTCGAAAATCTCGGTGTCTGCGAAATGATACGCTGTGACAGTCGCTTCAGGGTCTCCTTTGACCAACGCCAAGACATCGTTCCAGTCATACACTCCTAGACGGTTGAATGCCTTAAATGCCTCTTTTGCTTTCATTCGGTGGCTTCGGATCAGACGGGAACATCCACAGATTTCCCCAGAACCAAGAATTTTCTTGTCGCAGGTGGTGTACCATAGGACTCTTGCCTGGTACTCTAGCGGCGCTGAGATCGACTTGCTGTAATAAACATTCTCTCGATTGAGAGCAAGAATTGGACTTGGCCGGAATAGTTCTTGTTCGGCGATTGTGGAATGGAAGAGCTTTCCCGCCCAATGTGGCTTGATTGGAATCAAAACTGATTTTAGGTCGGCCCCAACTGTTTTAACTGGCCAACGTGTTTTCTCGATGTGTTGAGCCAATTCGATTGCATGCTCTCCATCGGTTATGCCTTCGGGGAAAGGTCCTAGATCTTTTAGCTTTTGATCGTCGAAGTTTCTAATATCGAGCACCCCGTATCCAATCTTTCGAATATAGACTTGATCATCCCAGTAAAATTCTAACTCGACCAGAGCCTCATGAACTTCGGTTGAATAATTTGTATCCGAAATTACGATGCACTTCGCCTTCGAAGTTGCTGCATTGCTGATGAGACGCAAGAGAACGCTTCGGATCACCGTAGGAGCAAATCGTGAAGTTGTGGACCTTAGGAACTCAACCCGTGCCGTATCGCCATCTATGCGATGGGTGTAGAAGAGAACTGGATTACCCGCATCATCTTCAACAAGCTTGCTGATGCCGCTATGACCGGATCTTACGCGGGAGGCCTCGACGAGAAGTCTTTCGCGAAATTGGTTCCTCTTCTCGCCATTTTGGTAGGACAAGAAAATGTCTGCAATTCTCACGATATCGGATGAGCTGATTTGTCGGTCGGATATCGTTGTGCCCGAGAGTGATGCTGGTGAGTACGATGCGGCTCTTTCGCTTTGGTCTAGTAGCGAAATGAGCTCTACGGGTCTCTGGACTAGTAAATCACAAGCTTCGAGAAGTTTTTCGGCTTTGTTCAGCATCTCACCGTCTCGAGTGACGAACACATCGCAATCCGACGCGGCAGCACGTGAAAGTTGGTGGATATCCGATTCGCGGCTCGGAGTGAGTGTGTCCCAATTCAAAATTTCCCTGACAATCGGAAATAGCTGCTTTGCCTTTTCCTCATCGTGTTGCCGCTCTTCGACTGATCGTGCCTTTATCGTTAGCGAAGATCTATCTGATTCGTCTTCAATCCGGTTAATCTCATTGAATACCTCATTGACTATCGAAAGAGCTATTGAGTCGGACAACCATGGTTCATCTAGCGCTCGTGACTCCTCTGCAGCCACTTGCTCTCCGTCTCCAAAAATGTCGATGAAGATGTTTGTATCCATCACCACAGACAAACGACTGTCTTCGGCTTGGATGGCTTCTGAAAAAAGATCAGGGACTCCAGATTCCCAAGTGAAAAGCGTTAGCGGTTTTCTTTCCTTTCCTCGACCTTCCGACTCATTGCGAGCAGTAAACCCAACTTTAGGCCAAAACTTGTGAATATCATAATCGCGACGACACTTTAGGGATATACCAAAGCAATCTCGCTTTCTTGCAGTCTCCTTGAGGTCTTGAATAAGCCCCTTGGCAAGGCCGGCTCCTCGGATGCTTCTATCCACACAGAGATGTGCTAAACGTATCCAGTTCTTGGTTTCTCGAAACGCTGCGTAACCTAGAACTCGACCAGACTCATCCTTTGCTATTCGGATGTTTCCATTTTCTGCGTAGGTCTCGAATGCTCCTTGAGGAAAGAAGCCAAGCGTTTGCCGGTCAGGTTTCCAGAGCTCTACGACTTGGGGCAATTCATCGGCAGTAACAGTGCCGATTTGCATTTGAGTTGAGGTGTTTAGGGAGGATTCCATTGGTTCGGTTTGCCGGACGTCTTCGTGTTTATTTCAAAAAATACTTGGTCACATCGATATGCTCAAACTCTTGCTTCGTCTCCAGTATCCAAGTTTTTTCTACATGCACGAGATGGATATGCCAGTAATGCTTATCCTCGCCTGTTGTCGTGTTGAAAAAGTCTAGCCATCCATTCAGCTCTTCTCTCGGAATCAGGACGATTTGCTCTTCAGTTCCACATGCGAAGGCGATCAATGCTTTGTCGTATTGAGCAAGTGCTTCGTGTTGCTTGCGATGGTACCCAAACCAGTAGTTGGTTCCTTTCGATCTATCGTGGTACTCGCGAGAGATTGGAACGAGAACTCCTAGCGAATCATCGGGCGTAGAGAATGTTGCAGCGCTCTGCTTGACCAAGGTTTCCCCAAGGTGCTTTTGCAAACGCTCAACGCAGGGTGCCCTAAAGTTTGCTGTGGTAAACTTCTTTCCTTTGGGTTGGGGATTCGGCCTACTGTCGATGGTTGCATCTTCCTCTTCGACATCATCCGAAACGGCATCTTGAGTAGCAGTAAAGACGAGGTCGACGATTTCGTCTACCAAGGTGTATTCTTTGGGGCGTAGGATCGCGCGAATCTTATCGAAGGTTTCCACGTCGTCGAGTTCCTCCTTTACCGAAAGCAGCCTCAATAGGGCATCCAGTTTTATGAGGCGAATATCCCAAGCGTGGCGAGAACCTCTAACCTGCGCCTCCAAGTCGCCTGTATCCGACCGACCGAGGACGTAAAGGATAGAAGAGTGCTCTTCTTGCAGTTCACCTGCTTTTATTAGCTTTTTACGGTAGTTGGCTGTGGTGTCTAAGGAAAGTCGATACGCGTCAGTTGTTTTGACTTCTACTAAGATCGACTCTCCAGACTTAGACTTCCAAATTCCATCAAATCCGACTTCATTGCGGACACCACGGTACCTCCCGTACTCTATCGCAAAACCTAATCGTTTCCCGATCTGGTTAACCACATCCTGCAAAGCCAATCCCGAGTCCGTGAACTTATTGTTCAGACAGAAGGACGCGTGTTCAGCCAGAGTGCTAGAAGTCACATGGGCCAGATATGTTCTAAATTCCTCCGACGTTTCGTTGCCGTCTCTCAGCGTACCATTGCCTGCAAAGGAGAGAATCTGTTGAACAGTCTTTCCTTTCAACTGCTCAGGGCTGGATTTCCAAATGTCTACTAGGGCCATCTGATTGATAAGGGTTGGGGGGCGGATTTTCGAGAAGGGAAGCGTTCAGAAAACGCGAGGTATTCCACTTTATGAATTCGGTTTCTGGAGCACAGCATATTATATACAAAAGCAAATTTTAACATTTTAGATTATGTGGATGGCGTGTCCAATTCTAGCACGGGGCACCTACAGCAAGCTTGATTCAATTTCGGATAGGAGTGCTAGGGCTTTCTTGTGATAGTCGCTTTGCTCGCGATTCATCGCTACTAACTCGCCGAGTAGTGACTTTGCCTGTTCAGCGTTTTTCTCTACGCCATCACCATTCCAATAGTATTGGGAAAGGCGATACAGTGCTCCAGGTCGCGTTATGTCGGTTTTGTGGTACAGAATGCGCCAGTTCCATTCAACCGCCTTCTTCGGGTCGTAGAGCTTGAAGCCTCTATCCCCGTATAGAAAAGCCAGTTCGATGTCTGCATCTCTGAACCCGAGTTCTGCGGCGCGATGAAGCGTCTCGAGTCCCTTTTCGGCTTCCCCTAACGTTCTACAATACAGCTTTCCAACTAAGACCAATGTCCGCAGGTCTCCGTGATCTATGGCTCTTTCGAACCATTCTGCGGCTTTGGTTGGGTTTTGTTCAACCCCGGTTCCTTCTCGATAGGCAAAAGCGACGAATACCATTGCTCCTGTATCGCCTAGGTTTGCTGCCTTCATATACCAAGCGAAAGAGGCTTTTAGGTCGTTGGATTCGCCGCCTCGTTTGAGGAGTCCGGCCAAACGTCTCATGGACTCGACATGACCAAGCTTGGCGGCCTTTTCAAACCAATGCACGGCTTGAGACGAATCGAATTTTCGCCCTAGTCCAAGAGAGTGAATCAAACCTAAAGCGAAGTAAATTTTGGGGTTGTCGCTTTCCATTAGGTCAAACAGCTCTTCTTCACATTTGCGCAGTTTGATGACCGTCTCGTTCCTGAAACACCGTTGATGTTCGAATACCCGTATTTGATCAGCAGCCCGATATTCGCGAAAAAGGCTCAAGTATCGTTCGACGGCTTCCTCTTCTTTGCCCGGTTTGTTCATGAAGTCGTTATTCCTTCGCCATTACTGTGTCATACAGCCCGTAGTGGGTCAGGCCTTCGTGGCTTTCGATACCCGTGTAGCGAAGGGAGGCGTCTTCGTAGCGACGGAATGCGAAGACAGCTGCATTCATTTGCTCTGTGTTAAACACCCTCAGGCTCACCAGTAGATGGAAGTCTTTTACGGTCAATCCGGTGACTGTCTCGAAGAGGTCTGGCTCTATCTTTGTGATAACGTCCTGGAGTGTGTTCTCTCGGAAATCGGTCAAATACATGAAGGCCGGAATGCGAGTGGCGAACTTGATCAACTTCTCCTGAACGAGCTTTCGCTTCGATTTGAATTCACGCTCTTCGTCGCTGAGTTCCTTCTGCTCCTTTTTCGTCAACTCTCCTTCTTTGGCCTTCTTCTTGATGTCTTTGATCTTTTCGGCCTTGTTAATAATGGTTTCGATGACGTTGTCGCCAAGGGCCCGCCAGCCTTCGATGCGTGCTACAGCAGCCATCGCGTCTTCGTTCTCGAGAATTCGACGTAGGGTGTCGTTGTCGACATTCACCAACAAGGCGCTTTCCCATTTGCGTGCAAGCAAGGTGGCGGATGTACCTGCCATTGCCATATCAAGGATACCGCCGGCATCGATCTGAATCATTCTCGATCCGTCGTAGGCGAGTACTGGTAAAAAGGATACGAGATCCTTTACCGCGTTTTCCGGGTTGGGTTCATTAGGAGACAGTCCAATTCCGTATTCAGAAATTTGGCGCAGTGCTCGTGTGGGTGCGAAGTCGAAAACAAAACAGACTGGCTTGAGAATTTCCTCTTCGTTCGGATCATCTCCATTCGGGTTTTTGATCGACCAGGGAGACTGCACACGGAAAGCGGCCTGAAAGTAGCTTTCGGGCGAACTCAAATTGCGGAGCATCAGGATCGATGACCATTGCGGGACTGTGACTCCCGTGGTTAGCTTTCCACATGAGAGCGTTATTGTCTGCGTGTCGAAGCCGCTGCCAACGGCTTTCCGAACGGGAGGCAAGGCCTGCAGTCCGATACCTGCCGAAGTCCCGGCAGCTACAACCACTTCATAGGTATGCCAAAACGTGTTTTGTCTTTCGGCCAACAGATTTGCCATGGCATGGCATGCCGCGACGTTGGGTAGGAACCAAAAGGAATGCTGCAGGTATGGGAGCAATCTAACGTCGGAGTAGGGAAATGGCGGTCGTGTCCCTGCCTTCAACTGCTCTGCCGCTTTCGCGGTGTACCCGCCGCGTATGATATCCAACCACTTCTGCACGTCGCTTTTGTGAGTGAACTCAGCCTCATCGCCGAGACCCGACGCCTCGAAAAAAGCGTTCAAATCAAACTCGTCGAATTCTCCACCGCTTGCGATGGAGAGCAGTTCGTCCGGCATTTGATAGGTAAGCAGGCGCATTTGGGGCAACGCCCCATAGGGGTTGCGCTGACCTGGGTGCTCTTTAGCGAACGCTTCCTTTGCTCGCTGTTCGTCAGTGTAGGTCCAGTTGAAAATCTGCTCTTCGATGAACTCGCCTGTCGCAAGCGCTTTGAAAGGAGTGCCAGAGAGGTAAAGATAGGCTTTTGTCGTGATGGGAAGGAACTCGCTTTCCTTTGAGGAAAGTTCTGACAGGTCCTCGTTTACGTTTTCCAAACCTGATGCGTATTCGAGTTTCGCCTCCTCCTTCGATTCGGTGTCGTCTTCACCTTCGAAGAGTTCTTTTGCGGTCTCTCGCCATGCTCCAAAGTGGTATTCGTCGAATACGACCAAGTCCCAATTTATAATGTGAAGCCATTCATTCTTGGCCTTGATGTTTCCGGCCCTGTCGCGTCCCAGAAGATCTTGGAACGAACCGAAATACACGAGCGGTTTGTCATTGGAATTCTGTGACGGGTCGCTCTCTGAGTTGCGAGAGAGGTATTGCCAGCCATCGAAATCCACGTGCGATTCGAGGTCAGCTTGCCAAGCATCTTCAACGGCTGGCTTGAAGGTCAGAACCAGTACACGCTTCGCTTCCAACTTCTTGGCAAGCTGGTAAGTGGTGAAGGTTTTGCCGAAGCGCATTTTTGCATTCCACAGAAAGCGAGGTATTGCTTTTTCATCTTCATCCCAACGGGAGTGGAAATAGGATAATGTCGTATCTACCGCATCTTGCTGCTCTGATCGCATCGGGAAAGTTTCGGCATGAGTGCCAGAGATCCGTTTGCCGGTACGCAATTCGATGAGGACCGTTTTGACGTCCTCGACAGTGCAACGCATCCACTCTAGCTCGGTGTTCTCAAATCCCTTTTTAGCGAGCGCGGCTCTAACTTCGTGATCGGAGAATATCGAGCCATCTTCCCGCTCAGCAGCTTCGTCGAGTTCGATTCGATAATTCTTGATTGCTGCGGTTTTGAGCTGCTCGGCGATACGTTGTTTCACGTCTCGCGTTGTCTGCCCTACCTTGAGCAAGCCCGCATGAGCCTCGTCGCCTATTGAATAGGCATAGATGCGGGGTCGAGCCTCCGGTTTCGGCGTGAGGATTTGATCGATGGAGGGCTTTGTCATCCTAGCCGTTGTCTGGATTCATGGGGCGGATTTTTGATTCGATGTAACTAATCTCGTCTTTCGAAATTCCATATTTCTTGAAGAGCTTTTTATCATTCCAAGGCTTCGAGAAATCTTGTAGCGGAACAAACGAGTAAGCTGATCGAGCGAGATCCTGTGCCGATGATCGAACGGCAATAAGGAATCGGAAGAATTTCGTCGTCACATACGAGAAACAGTTTCGAGCCTCTTCTTCAGAATCGAAAGCTCCTAAGAGCACGTACGTCTCTGTGACCACAGAACCTGGCGGAATCACGCCTGATAAAGAGAGAACACGGCGTTGCCCATTCTTGTCCACTTGGCCCGCGTGCTCTGATGAGGATTTTGAAGTGAAGACCTTCCACTTATCGATCAAGTCTTGGCCTGCTGATATTTGATCTCTTGAAGTCCAGGCTCTACCACGGCTCTGCAAGACTAACAGATCGTTTTTGGACGACTTCTTGTCTACCCCTCGGAAAAAAGTGCGAAGACCAAAGGGCTTCTGTGAACTCACTTGTACATCAAAACGTTTGTCTTCCGGTAGACGTAGATCACTCGAACCCGAACCGTTTTCGAAGGCCATAACCTTCTTTAATATCGGAAGTGCTTTGTTGCTTCGTATGAAGATATCAGTGCCTGGTTCGATCAAAGGGCGCACCACCTCGTCGGGTGCTTGCCCTGGCTCGTGCGCGACAACAGAGCAATCACCAGAATTGTCACGATCCCAGAGGAAATAGCAGATCCCACCCGCCACATCGACTCCTTGAAAGACTTCGCGACTATCTGGGAAATCTATAAGCTTTCGCATGCTTCTATCGCTCAACATAGCTCGTCGGAAATTATCTAATCCACGCCCTCCAAAGAACCACCTGGAGGGGATAACCATCGAAATTAAGCGTGGTTCAAGGGCTTTAGCTTGGTCGACAAATTTGTTGTAGATCGGAACTGCGCTAGCCCCAGCTCCCCCATCTTCAAGCTGATACGGTGGGTTTCCAATGATAACGTCGAATTGCATATTATTTCCAAATAGCTCAGCGATCCGAGCCTTGATGTTGTCAGTGTGAATGAATGCGTACGCGTGCGTCTCGCGATCTTCGCCTCGGTCGAAAGTTTTCCTGTCAGCCCCACAGAATTCGCACTTGTTACCTGCCCAAGTGTGCTCGATGCGCTCAAACCAGACATTCCCTTCATCGCTGCCGAAGGAGCGAGCAATCGAGTGCTCACCGTTGGCCTGCTTTGAACAATATAGACTACGGCGAGCAAGCAGGCTGGTGATACTAGTGATCCCGATGCCGAACACCTGCTTGGTCAAGATATGGTCGACGCGCTCTTGAAGGTCTGGAATCTCTTCTTTCAGGCCTTTAGTAAGGCGACTGGTTATCTCTCTGAGAAAAATGCCAGACTTCGCACAGGGATCAAGGAATGTGACGGTCTTGTCGCTCCAAATGTTAGCCCCATTGTGGCTTTCCGCCCATGCCTCGGCTAATGTGTCGAGCATTCTGTTGGCGAACTCCGGTGGAGTGAATACCTCGTCGTTGGATAGGTTTGCAATACAGGTCAAAACATCTGGATTGCGCCCCTTGAGCATGAATGGGACTTGTTCAATCATGAGGCCCCTTTCGATGTATCTGCACTACTTAGTTCTGCCAAATTGCGAGCAGTCATTGGCGGGTAGGTTTTCGCTGGGGTGAAGATCTCATGTTTGCCGACTTGGGCAAAGAGAGAGCCTTCTTCACTGAACACCGACGACTGAGTTAGCGCATCGAAACGGAAATCCCGTCGCTGGAATTTACCCTTCCCAAGGTAGCCCCACTCCGCGAATGTAATCGCGTCGCCATCGTGGCTGCACATGGTTAGTGCGTCACCGTGAACAAGATTCTGAGAGAGCACGTAAAACGCTGCTCGATAGAGGTCATCGGTTGGGTCGAGGGCGAGGTACTGTGCGAAGATCTCCAAAAGGTTCGCTCGGCACTCAGCGATATTGTCGGGTAGTAGCTCGACACCGTACAGACACATCATACCGAACAAGGCATAGTGTCGCCGTTCGAAGTCAGATTTGCCGTATTTCAGCTCAACAGCTGCGAGCTTTCGCATGAGAATCTTCACGAGGAAGTTTCCGCTACCGCAGGCCGGCTCAAGGAATCGAGAGTCAATGCGCTCGGTCTCTCCCTTCACGAGATCCAGCATCGCCTCGACCACCCATTCGGGGGTGAAGACTTCCCCGTGGTCAGCGATCCGTTGTTTCGAACGAATTAGGTCCATAATTCGAAGGCAGGAACTAGGTTTGAATCATCCGACGGAGGCAACTTGTACGGTTTGGAGCAGGTCGCTGTGGGCAGTTTATGGTTTTCAAACAAACGGGTCATTTAGGGGAGAAATCTGTAAGATCTTTGCGTAAGGGAGAAGCTAAAGGTTTTTACCTACCACCTTATCGATGGCGAGGTGAATTTTTCGAGAATATCACAGAGCATAGGACAGGAACTGTCCTAGGGGGTCTGCTAACGTCGTTTTCCCCGCGAATCGGCGAGCTGTTGCCGGATCGGTTAACTCGTAATCAAAACCTCCCTAGAAGAAAGGAATCCTCAAATGCCAAAATCTCCTCGACGTAAGTTTAACGCCGATAGATTTCTCGATAAGTTCAAGTGTTTCGAAGGTGTGCTTCGACGCTATTGCGACCAGTGGAAGGAAGGCCTCGACGGCTTTCCGGAGATGCTGACGGTCGAAACGTTCAAGGATTGGCTCCGGTACTCCGCAGGAAATCGCTTGGCGTACAAGGGGATGCTGGAGGGCATCTATCGGGCTTACGACCTGTCGACCAAGCAGGGGCAAGAGATTCTCATGGATGCCCTTGAGCAGTTCGGAGTGGAGATCCCTGGCGTCCATTCTCTGCATGTGGAAGTCTTGGCGCTGCGGGTCTTGTCTGAGTTTCCTGAGGTGTTTGAGGTGGCCTACGATACCTTGACCGTTTCGCGGGTAGACAAGTTTACCATGTTTCGCGGGAAAGAAGCTCGGGAGCTAGAGGCTCTGGAAGAAGGAACTGAGCGATTTGCCAAAGCTCTAAGGAAGGCCTTCGCCGTCCGGAAAGGCACGGAGAAGGTTCTGGTGAAGCGGTTCACCGATGGGGACGTACAGAACTTCATCGTGTACCACGAAGAGCGCGTTCAAGCCGTTCTCGAGATGAAGGAGAACGGCGAGACCATCGACATTCAGCCTCTCATCTTTCGGCCTGTGAAGCAGGACTTCATCGCCTACTTCCCTCGTTTTGGAAAAATCGAGATCGAATCCACGACAAAGAGGGACACCTCAATTCTGCGAACCACCTTTGGCAAAGTGTTCTTGGATGATCCTGAGTTCTTCGACTCGGAGGAATCAGAAACCTTGATCAACTTGGAACGGCTGAAAGATCCTGCTTTCGTCTTTGATTTGGAGTCAGGCCACTATGCTTCGTTAACAGACGTACGTTGCCAGTTTGGCGGGAAGGAAGCCCATCGGGTTGATTTCAATTCGAAGGACGTTTTCCAGACGCTGGAGAAGCTCAATCTACGGCCATCGCTAGGAGAAGCTCGCTTAGCCTCAGCCAAGATCAAAATCGTATTTCCCGAGTGCCGTCGTGGAAAAACGGTTACGCTTTCCGACTCGAACAAGATCTCCTTCAATCGCTCGACGCGATCCATGGAGGTTTTTCGCTATCTTCGACGCTGGGGGCTCTTGTCGGCGTAATGAAAGTTTCTGACGACCTCTCCTTTCTCTGGCGTAGAGTCAGCGCCGTCGAAGAACCTCTTTTTCGGTATCGCGAGCTGCAACGCTACGAACCCGGTCTCTGGGAGCCATTGATTCGCAATGGCCTGCTTGAAGAGACTCCGATTCCAGAAGCCTATCTGGATGAAAAGCTACGCTGGATGATCGTTCGGCAGGTGAACGGGAAGCTTTTCGGCGTCGAAGACTCCGACGAGCCGAATGGCTTCGAGGTCTTGAGCGAAGACGATGTACGGCAATACTGCTTTTCCGCTTCCAGGTTTGCCGATTCCTTGCGAGCGACAAACGCCATCGTCGGTAAAGGACTTCAGGAATCAGAGAAATTCGTTCGCTTGGGAGACAAACGTATTTCAGCGTCGGATACGCTTCGCGTCTACCTGTCGATTGGCAGTGGCTTTTTCGATTCGCTGGAATTGAGATTGAGAGCGCTTGCTCGTGAACGCAGCCGATCCGCTAGAGTGGTAGTCTTTCCTGTCTATCCCGATCTCGATTCTGCTACAGAAGAACTGCTCGAAGCCTCGAATCTCTTCATCACAGATTTTGATACAAGCAGCTTTGAAATCAACTGGCCTCTGTCGCTAGGCATCGAGAAATCGAAGCCTCAATATGCACTGATATGCGAGGGTGCCACCTGGCGTTTCATCTTTGATGGCGAGGAAGCAACGGTTTCTGACTCCAAGGGGATTCGATTCCTAGCCAAGCTTTTGAGCAAACCCACTGAGAATTTTTCTTCGTTTGCTTTAGCAAATCCTGATGCTGTTCAAGACTCCGTTGAAGTCTCAGACTTGGAAACAACCGACAGATCCTCTCTTCGCCGCTATAAAGAGCGTTTGCTCGACATCGAGGAAGACTTGGAGGAAGCCATGGCCTTCGAACGTGAAGACGAGATAGAACGGCTGGAGGACGAGAGAGATTCGATCCTCAAACATCTTTCTGAAGTGTCCGGAGTGGGCGGCAGATCGCGTTTGCAAGGTGAAAAAGAGAAAGCCCGTCAATCGGTCAGCTCGAACCTCAAGCGTATCGTTGCTTCCTTGCCTTTCGGAAGTGCCCATCTCAAAGCCAGATTGAAAACTGGATACATTTGCACTTACACACCCGACGCTGGCGAGGTTTGGAAAGTGGAGGCCTAGATTCTGCATCCACAAGAATTACAGACTGTATTCGTTAAGGCGCTGGATCCTACTGGAAACGAATGGACCGATCCAGTTTGCTGAGGGCAAACTACCTTAACCGTATCGAGGGTTGAGACAGGAATCAATCCACTGAACCCCACGCCGATTTGTACATTTCTACGATACAAAAGGTTTCTTCTTCTTTTGTGGTCTATTTCTAATGCTCCAGAGGCGCATGCCAACTCGATGTTTTCCGTGTACGCATCGATTGTGGCATCATCGTAGACCGAAATATAATCCGACCCGGTCGGAGGAAGCGTATGCTTCTCAAACTTATCCAGCAGATAACTGCGCCCCGTAGGGTTGCAGGATGTTATATCGATTGGGCTCACTAGTCCCAATGCTTTCCAACAATTGTTACAATAATAGGTATTCATGCCCTCCTTTACACGGCAAATCGCAAACGAGGAAATTTCTGGTAGAAAAAACTCAAAAAAGTGAAATGTGACGCCAAATATCACAGTTGTGACATGAAATATCGCGCCTTGGGGGTGTTAGCAGCTCCTCCAAGAAACAAAGACACGGTGTCCTAGTAAAGGAGGGGCTGCCTAATGAATCAAAAATCATTATGGCACAACTTACTCAGCCCCAATCTAACTCCTTCGAAGTCGGCGAAGTCGCTCCGGCGGGAACCTTCATCGCCACTTGTCTCGAGGTCCTAGACCAGTTCGGTGTCGAACGCCCGAAGTTCGAGAATCCTAACGAAATGGAGAAGCTCGACGTCACCCGTTTCCTTTTCGGCTTCAAGGGTCAGGACGGAAACCTCTACAAGGTCCAGTCCTACGAATTCCGAATCAGCGGTTCACCCAAGAGTAACCTCTACAAGTTCCTCTCGGCATGGCTTGGCCATCCACCCGCCTACGGTTGGGACTACTGCGAACTGAAGGGCCAAGGCGGAATGATCTCTGTCGCCCAGAAGCAAAGCCGCGATGGTACTCGCACGTTTGCGAGCCTCAACAGCATCTCGCCGGTCATCGAGCAACTGAAGAACCAAGTTCTTCCGCTCGAAGTCTTCGAAGCGAATCAAGCTCCACAAGCTCCCGTATCCGCTCCTCAAGCACAACTTGTAAACGTACCGGCGGCACACATTCCAGCCAACGCACCAGTACCGTTCCCGCAGCAGTACAACGCACAGCCGCCAGCTCCCACCCGAGCAGCTCCACAGCCAGTGCAGCCACAGGCTCCCCAGCAAGGCGGAGTCGGTTCCTGGGATCCCTCGAACGATCCCAACGGCAACAACTGCCCATTCTAGGCCACGCTTCCCGCAAGTCCTAGCAACCAGAACCTAGAACCCAACAACCTAGAAATGGCAGTTCTCAAAAAAGACAGTGGTTCCTCCTCCCACTGGTACAAAGAAGACGGAAGCCCCTGTCATCGCTTGCCCCGAGCGAGCGGTGACGGGCTCCGTCCCACCACTATCCGCGACGCTCGCCGTCTGCGTTTGTATCCAAGCGTTACCTCCATCCTCGGAATCTTCGCCAAGCCTCAGCTCGATCGCTGGAAAATGCGTCAGGTCGCTCTCGCTTCGATGCGACTCGACCGCACGAAGAACGAAAGCGACGAGTACTTTGCAGATCGCATCATCGAAGAAGCCTTCGCTCAAGTTGGAGAAGCCGCGGAACTCGGTTCGCGTATCCACGACGCACTAGAAAAATACTTCGAAGGCGTTCCTGTTGCCGAAGACCTCCAGGTCTACACTCAGCCGGTCATTGACTGGAAACATGAGAAGCAAATCGAGTTCGTTGAACGCGAGAAGACGCTGGTAAATCACAAGGAAGGATTCGCGGGCACAATGGATGTAGCCTGTCGCTATGGGGAGAACGGGATCGGCGTAATCGACTTCAAAACTCGCAAGACTACCCCCGGCCAACCCGTGTATCCATACGATGGGCAAGCCATGCAGATCGCAGCCTATGCCGCGACCTACTGGGGCGAGGAGAATCTCGGAAAAGTCTTCGGAGCCAACGTCTACATCTCCACCACCGAGCCGGGACGCCTCGAAGTCTGTTCCTACGCTCCCGAGCTTCTGATCGAGGAATACGACGTATTCAAAAAAGCCTGTTCGATGTGGCGACACATTAAAGGCTTCGATCCCAGAAAGAAGGTGGCCAATGCCTGACAAGGCATGGAAGGCCCTAGAAAGACGCGTTGCCACCTTCTTTAACACGGAACGCAACGCTCTTTCTGGCGGCAACTCCAAGGTCACTCGCTCAGACACCTTGCACCCCGATCTCTTCATCGAGTGCAAGCAGCGCCAGAAGCACTCCGCCGTCACGCTCTGGGACGAAACCAAGCAACTCGCAGACAAGGAAGAGAAAACTCCTGTGGTCTGTTTGGCTGAGAAAAACCGTAAGGGATTCTGGATACTCGTCCACAGTGACGACCTTTCGAAGCTCTAGTTCTCAGCTCTCCTCATGGCCCGTCCACCGTCGGGCGGGCCTCCTTTTCTTAAACGCAATCACGCAACTGAATGCACCCTCGTGTGCTTAAACCCGAAAATCTAAATGGAAAATAGTTTATCTACCGAATCTAAACCAAAACTGGTTGATGCCAACGGACTCCTCGAAGCGCTCTTCGATAAGTCCTCCCGTCCCTCCGTTCGCTGGGTCCGTCAAATGCAGGCCCAACGGAAAATCCCGTTCGTCAAAATCGGACGTTTCATCCGCTTCGACATCGAGGAAGTCCGCAAGGCGCTTAGCGAAAACTGCACCGTCAACCCACGCCGCCGCTAGCAATGATCGCCCTTGCCTCACCATACGCCAGTCCGCAAGCGAGCGATCCAAATCAGATCGATCTCCCGTTGCCGGTCACTGGCCAGAATGGCGGATCCTTCCGCATCTCGCACAAGGAACGCCAGATCTTCGGCTTCGACACCGAAACGTATTACACAAAAGGATACGACGTTCGAAGTCTCGGAGTTGACGCCTATGTCGCCGATCCTCGCTTTGATTGTTACCTGGTCTCTTTCTGGGGACCGCACGGCAATTTCGTTGGCCATCCTAGCGAGTGTCCTTGGGAGGAATTCGACAACTGCGTTTGGATCTCCCACAACGCCCGTTTCGACCGAGCCGTCTTCTACCGCCTCAAGGAACAAGGAATCATCCCGACTCGCATCCGTCCTCGTGAATGGCATGACTCTGCCGCTTTGGCAGTCTATCTCCAAGCCCCTCGCAGCCTCGCAGGAGCCGCAGAGAAGCTGCTAGGCGAGAAGCCGAACAAAGCCATCCGCGACGCGATGAAAGGCATGCAAACCGGTCTGCTCTGTCACGACAAAGCGGTTCTCGACTACGCCCTCGACGATGCTCGCCTCGCCTGCGAACTCTGGATCTCGCACAGCGACAAGTGGCCGAAGAAAGAACGCATTCTTTCAAGCCTCACCATCGAGCAAGGCGAGTACGGCGTTCACCTCGACCTTCAGCGAGTCCGCGAAGGCATCGAAACGCTTACCAAAGTCTGCGAAGCCGAAGCGGCGAAACTGCCTTGGGTTCCCCGCTTGAAACCCAGCAGTCCCAAAGCCTTCGCTGAAGCCTGTCAGCAAGCCGGAATCCCCGTTCCCAACTCCACCAGCGAAGACGATCCAGTCACTCGCGAATGGGTTGAGCGATACGGCGAACGGTATCCATGGCTCAAGCACATGTCCGAATGGCGAAAAGCCAATCGCATGCTCAAGGTTCTCGAAACCATGCAGAGCCGCTGTCGACGCGACGGAAGCCTCCCGTTCGGTCTCAAGTACTTCGGAGCCATCGCAACCGGACGCTGGGCAGGCGACGCCGGATTGAACTTCCAAAACTTCAACCGCGAAGCTCTTCATGGAGTCGATCCTCGCAAGTGCCTCGTCGCCCGACCTGGTCACAAGCTGATCATCGCCGATCTTTCCCAGATCGAGCCTCGCGTTCTCGCGTGGCTTGCTGGCGATCACGAGCTGCTCGACAAGATCCGCAACGGTCTCCCCATCTACCAAGCTCACGCCGAAACCTCGATGGGCTGGAAAGGCGGCGATCTAAAGAAGGAGAACCCACGACTCTACCTTCTGGCGAAGTGTCGTGTCATTGGTCTTGGATACGGAGCGGGTTGCAAAACCTTCCAATTCCTCGCCAAAAGCTACGGTCTAGAAATCTCCATCGGCGAAGCGAAACGCACGGTCGACGATTTCCGCAAGGCAAACCCTCGCATCGTCAGCCTCTGGCAAGCGATTGAAGACTCGATGGGCTACCATCTCGGCAGCACTTTCTTCATGTATTTGCCGAGCTTTCGCACGATCCGCTATTTCGACGTTCAAGACGACAACGACGGCTATTACGCCGCGACGGAAAGAGGCGGAAGATCGATCAACTGGTACGGCGGAAAACTCACCGAAAACCTCGTGCAAGCGACTGCGAGAGACGTTTTCGCCGAAGGCCTCCTGCGTATCCATAAAGCGGGTATCCGCATCCTTTGGACGGTTCACGATGAAGTGATCTGCGAAGTCCCCGAAGACTCCGAAGTAACGGTTGAAACCGTCACCGAACTCCTAGCTCAAACCCCAGATTGGATTCCCGGCCTGCCTGTCGCAGCCGATGGAATCGAAGCAAAAGCCTACACCAAATAACCGATGGCCATCTTAAAAAACACCACCAAAGCCCTTGAGGAAACTCTCAAGCACCCACCCGAGCCCGGACAACGAAACGTCTGGCTCTACACCGTCGCCAAGCGAGCCAAGAACGTCGCCTCACGCGAAAAGATACGCTCCTTCCTACTAAGCGTAGCTTCTCAATGGAACGACCGCGATTTCACTCCGGAAATTGATCGAGCAATCGCCCGAGCCTTCGAAGAGCGTTCCGCACCCTCGGAAGAGGACCGCATCCCACCTTGGCCCGAGTTCAGCCAAGACGCCTGGAATCGACGCATCGACCACCCGATACTCTTCGGAAGCGAAGGCACTCAGTTGCCTGCCAGCGAGGTCATAGACCGCCTTTTCTCCGAAAACGCATTGCTCTGTCTAGCTCTTGATACCAAGAGCGCTGTCACTCAACTGCGCCAACAATGGCGGGGCAAAGAAGCTGCTATGCAGTTCTTGGTTCCCAATGCCATGACTAAGGAGACAGGTATCACACAATCAGGACACCCATCCCCCAGATGCCTCGATAATGCCACCAAGAGCAAGGTCTATCAGGTAGTTGAGTTCGATAGAGGCACCTTGAAGGAACAAGCAGCCATTCTTTCGTCATTACACACCGAATACACGCCCCTAATCATGGTAGTCTATTCGGGAGGCAAGTCCCTCCACGGTTGGTTCGATGTTCGCACCCTAGACGAAGCCTCCAAGCTCCGGTTCTTTCGCCACTCAGTCTTTCTCGGATCCGATGCCTCACTTTGGGATGCCTCCAAGCTAGTACGAATGCCAGGAGGACGCCGGGATAACGGCAAGACTCAGTCCATCCTATTCTTCAACCCAATCGCACCCAAGCACCCATGACCACCGACCTCATTGAAATCTGGAAGGAGATCGAAGATCCCGACTTCCACGTCACCGAGAACCAACTACACCCGAAGCCAAAGCCCTTCACGATCCTCACAGGATCAAAGCTTCGTACGGTGCCCATCCCCGAGAAGGTAAACATCCTCGGAGATGGAGTCATCGCCCTTGGTCAGCTGACTACAGTCATCGGGCAGGGAGGCACCGGTAAGAGTCGCGTAACGATGCAGGTGGCTATTACTCAAATCCTCGGTTGGAGTTTCGCTGGTTTGAAGACGCACCCGACGCCCCTGAAGCACCTGCTCATCGGCACGGAGAATAGCATTTATCGTCAGAAGTCGGAGTATCAAAAGATGACTCAGTCTTTGTCGCCTGAACAGAGAGAGAAAGTAGATGCCCACATGTTCTTCCACGTGGTTCAAGAGATGGACGATGCCTTCATTAACCTGGGAGACGAAGAGATCCGTAGCAAGTGGGTGGATACGCTAAGCATCGTCAATCCCGACGTGGTCTACATCGATCCCTACGGTGAGATTCACGTGGGCGACATAAACAAGGACGCCGATGTTCGCCACACTCTCCGAGAGATCACAAAAGTATGCCGCCGATTCAATCCTCGCACTGCGATCGTTATCGTCCACCATGGCCGAACGGGCAGGGCGAACATCGCTCAAGCGGTCGGCTGGGACAAGGGAAACTACGCCCTCGGATCCAAGGCCCTCTATTCAGGAGCTCGAGCCCAGATCAATATCGCCCCCGCCGATGCCGAAGATCCGAGCCGCATAATCATCTCCTGTGGAAAGTCCAACGACGCCAAACCCTTCGATCCCGTGGGCCTCAAACTCGATGACGCCACCATGCTCTACGGACTGGATGCAGCCTTCGACCTTCAAGCATGGAAGGACGATCTCGACGGCAAGCAGCGCGGCCAAGCTGTCAGCGTTAGAGATGTGACCGATGCAATTCGTGACGGAAAAATCCGCCATAAGGACATCCTCGAATACCTCACAGACGACGTCGGATGTGGCAGAGCAACCGCCGCCCGCCGGATCGCCGAAGCTCTTGAAAAGGGATACGCCAGGAAGACTTCGAGCGGCGAATATTGCCTCGGCAAGGAGTAAAATCTGAGACCTCAAAGCCCGTACCGTCTCAAGTCTCTCACCCCTTTATGGGGTGAGACTGAGACTACACTGATTTCGACACTCAAAATTCAGACTCATGAACGCTTCAACTGAAGAGCAATTACTCTCCGTGAAGGAGTTGGCTTGGAAGCTCAACCGCCATCCTAACTATGTCTATTTGATGCGGAAGGCAGGCTTCCCAATGCCTGGCAACCGAACAACCTTGGACGAAGCGTTGGCATGGTTGGCGAAACATCCGAACTGGAGGAGGTCGCTCTGATCAACAACCCCTCACTCGCTCCGCTCGCTCGGTAGTCCTCCTCCCGTTGGTCGTCGCGCTGTCGCGACAACTTCCACCCAACTCGACTCCACCCGCAGACGCTGAGATCTTCGATCTCTCCGTTCCATTCCGCTCAGCCGTTCGCGTCGGCTATCCCTCGTTTCTGCTCGTGCCACTCGCTCAACCGCTACCGATGCGGCGATTCCAGATCTCGGGCAAGCCGAGCACTGGCCTCGCTTATCGCATCGTCCGCGGATTCGCGTCCTGCTTCGCAGGCACGTGGCACCAGCAGCCCCGAGCCGCCGCCACTGAAACGGCACGCTCCATTTCACTACGATCCCTCAGACGTCAGCGACTGCTCGCCCAACTTGCAATCAACACCCTTCGTGGTCGCCCGTTCGCAGAGCTAGCAGCAGCAACCGTCTACGCTTCGTTCCTCAGCTACGCCTATAGCTGCAGCTACCACAGCTCGGCGGGCTCGAAGCTACCTTCATCGTTCGCATAGCTCACTCAATCCGAGTAACCCAAAACATCGCCGCTCATCGGTTGTCACCGTAACGCAACTACACCGCCCCTGCATCTTGAGTGCCAGCAAAGCTGTCACACGAAGCTGCATCCTTCCTGTACGGCTACGCCCGTACAACCTGACATTATGTCCATTTCGTTCACGCTTTGCTCACCTTCGCTTGGCCATGTCTGCCTGCTCTCAGTCACGAGATGGCACATAATGTCGTATTGTACGCATCCAGGAGTGGGCGGCTCCGTTGCTTCGCTGGCTACCGCCAGCCTTCGCGGCTTCTGTCGATAGTCTGGCCGCATAGCGTCAGTCGCGTTTTAGCTTTTCGGCTCTTATCGCTTGTAGCTGTTCCCAGCCACCCGGGTCCCGGCTGGGAAGGGGAGTCGAGTGCAGCCGAGCCGAAAGAGACGTCCTTCGCTTCGCTCAGTCCTGAATAGTGCGGGCTACCCCGCCCCCGCCCGGGGTTCTTGGTGGGTCGTCGCTTGTTCGCCTGATCCGTATCCGCTTGTTGGGCACGATCGCTCGGCTGCTCCAGGCGGCCCCTGCCTACAAGAGTAAAGCAGGGGCCTTCCCCCCGCCACCCGAGGCGGCGCGGTGGCCCCGCGCTCTCGCCAGCTTCGCTCCGCCCGCTGGCGTCGGCGCTTACGCACCGCCAGTGCGTCGATTCGCCTGCAGCTTCGCTGCCAGTCGCCGTGCGGCAGAGCCGCCCGCATTAAAAGGTCACCTCTCCACGGTCGCTTCCCAGTCTGGCCGCATCCGTTCGCCCCTCAAGGTAGTGCTCGCCAAGGCTCGCCTCCACCTTGACCGCCTCGCTCTGCCGCCTTCTCGAACGCTCGCCGCTTGGCAGGTTGCAAAATTCGCTTCCACTAAAACTCTGCGCTGATGGCCATTTGCGTTGTGCGCGCCAACCCACTCAAAAGCCTGAGCTGTAACGCAGCCGCGAAGCGGTTTTCGTTGCCGCAGTGAAAAGCGGTTGAAGCCGGTGAACTTGACGCCTCGCGATTCGCTTAGCCCGGGCCAGTATTCGTTCGTGTTATGGCGTTTGATATTTCTCCAGACCTTTTGACGATGGGCGTCTCAGCTGCTGCCGGCTTCTACATGAAGCATAAGGCAGAAGAGCGGAAAGAGCGCCACGCCGAACACATACGAGCCTCCGAGCGGCGCCACCTCTCGGAGGCTTCGCGTGTTCGAGCTGCCAACGTAGCTGGCAAGTGGATACGCCGTGGCTTGGTGGCCGCCATCGTCTTCGCGGTAATCCTCGCGCCCTTCATCGTGACCGTGTTCACTGATGCCCAAACCGTTCTCCAGTACTCGGAGCAAACCGGAGGCAAGCTCTTTGGCTTGTTTGGCCCTACTAAGAACGCCGTTCGCTTCCAAGCCATTGATGGCTTTCTAGTCACTCCCGAAACCCGCCAAGCCCTCCTCGCGGTGGTGGCCTTCTACTTTGGACAAGGAGCCGCCAAGTGAAACGCATCCTGATTAGCCTGCTAGAAGACCGAGTTGCCCTCATCGGCTCTGCCGGAACCGCCTGGACGGTCGCCCTCAAGCACATCCACACCTCAGTGGGCATCCTCGTTGGCCTGCTGACGATCGTTTACCTCACGATCAAGATCCGCCAAGAGCTCAAGCGAAAGCGCGACGACTGAGCCGCCTCGCGGGGAGGGGGGCTGGGGGGATGGGCAAGCGAAGCTCCAAAAAACGCGCTCGCCGGAAAACGCGAAAAATCGCGCCGCCGAAAATCGCGCGAGGGCATCCGAAGGAATCGCGAAGTCGTCTGCTGACGGGATTGATCCGAAGGGGCGAAACCTAAGTTGGCGACTGAAGCGAGCTCATGCTCCGATTGCGAAGCAAGAAGGAGACTGAGTGCCTGAGCAGTCAACTAGGTCAGAGAAGAGCCGATATATTCAGCATGTTACGCTGCTCTTACACCGGGAAAATTATAGAGGGTGCCTCAGACGCGATTTGGGACGACGGTGAATGGATAAGCTGGGAGTACATCGAGAGATTCTCTCAAGAGGATGAAAATGCGACTGAGGATGAGTATGAGCCTGACTACGAGCTAGAGGAAGTTTTCGAGACCTTGCTTGAATCTGCGAAAGCCTACAGAAGTCTGACAGGCCGCTATCTATCAATTTGGGGCGAATTAGGAGAGCTTCATGCTGAGCTTCACTATGGCCTCAAGAGGCACAACCCGTATACGAAGGGTTCCGATGGGCGCATAGGCAACGACTGGGTCGAGGTGAAGACGATATCGCCCGAGAAGCAGTCGGATGTGGTTCGTGTAAAGCGAGAGGGTAACTTCAACGTGCTGGTGATCGTGAAGATCGATGAGGATTTCAATTTCAAGTCCCGCTTTATCGAGCGAAAGAGCCTGAAAAAGGGTAGCGGCAAGTTCATCACCGCAAAGTGGAAGAACTGAGTTTCTTTCCGGGGCGGATTGGTTTGGCTTTGTTTTGGTCGGGATGGAGACCCGCGAAGACTACTCTCATCCTACCTCATTTTGCTGCAAGGCGGTTGCCAGCCGGTTGCCACAAAACCGTTTTTCATGGCAAATCGCGTCATCTTGTCGCACTTTGCTGCCTTTTTGAGTTTGGCCTCCAACTAACTCTAGAGGCTACGTAAGTCGTTGATAGCCATATAAAAGGCGAAGGCCCAACGCTTTACGCATTGGGCCTTCATGGGTGCAGGGGTTGGATTTGAACCAACGACCTTCAGGTTATGAGCCTGATAAGTCGTTGTTTGTAAGTTGCTTGTGTTGAGAAAGTTGCTCGCGTTTGATCGTGTTTTCTTGACTAACTGGGGCCAAAACGTAGTCTTGTGCCACTTAAGCGTGCAATGTTGTTAACCTATGTTTCAGCTTGCTGCATTAGCCTGAATTTTGGCGTTCGAGGAACTGTTTTAAGACTTCCCCGTGCCAGAAGCGAATAGGATCAACCGAGGGTGGTGAAGGAATACCGCCAGTCTGTTTGTCGCGTGAAATGCGACATTTCTAATTCACTTCAACAAAAGAGAATTCATGGCACTGGCAATGAAACGGGACTCGAAATGGTTCTACGGTCGGATAATGGTAAATGGCGTTAAGAAGTCGGTTAACTTGGGCGTTGCGATCAAGGGGAAGCGTCCCAGTAGTCTTCGTGAAAAGGGAAGCGCGCTGTTCGAAAGATCTCGAGGGCAGGCGCAGGAGAAGCTTCGTAAGCTGCAAAGCGAGGCGATGCAGAAGAAAGCGAGTGTGGAGATCCTTCAAACCATACACGAGGCTCGTACAGGGGAGCGCGTTGGGTCGGTACCACTGCGTTTGCGAAAAGGTGTCGCTGGTATGTTTGATGCGTGGCGGAACGTACCTCGAAAGCGGGCTCAGTCCGAACTGTATGTTAAACAAATGCGGTCTTTGTTCGATAGGTTTATCGACTTTCTAGAACGGGAGTTCTCGGAAAAGAAAGTGAAGGAGATGTCGGATGTGAGAAGCCAAATGGCCCGGAGTTTCATGTTGGGCGAAGAGGACAGGGGAATTTCTCCGAAAACGTATAACAATAATTTGATCGCGCTTCGTTCTGCGTTTGGAGCGCTGGCGAAAGAAGCTGCGATTTTCGAGAATCCGTTCGAAGGGATTCCTACTAAGGATGAGGAAACTGTATTCAGAAAACCATTCTCCATCGATGAGCTTTCGAAGATTGTCGAGATTGCGAGGCTGGAGCGTCACGCTTTCATTCGTCCGATTATTTACACTGCCATTTGTACGGCAATGCGAAGGGGCGATTGTTGCTTGCTCTCTCCTCGTTCCGTGGATTTTAGGCAGGAGTTTCTGAAAGTGAAAACGGGTAAGACCCGCAAGATGGCGCAGATTCCTCTTTTCCCTCTGCTTCATGAGGAGTTGAAAACACACATCGTGGAGGATGGTTGCGAATACTTCTTTCCTGAGCAGGCTCAAATGTATCTTAAAAACGCGGACGGCATTACTTGGCGTGTCCGGAAGGTTCTGAAGGAAGCTGGGTTTTACGATCGTAAGAAAACTGAGACTAAGGCTGCCCAGGCTAAACATATCGCGAACGTCCATGCCAAAAGGGATAGTGGCTTACGGGCTGCTTCGATTCGCGACTTCCATTCCTTTCGGGTGAGCTGGGTCACGCTCGCATTGACCTCTGGTGTCGATTTGGAATTGGTCCGAATGGTTACTGGACACAAAACGGTAGACATTGTGCTCAAGCACTACTTCCAGCCAGGTCGGGATTACTTTAAGCAGAACCTTCAATCGAAGATGCCGGGGCTGTTGATGAACGAGGCAGGTACCGGAGATATCGGAAATCGTGATACGAAATCGAATCTTCGAAAGCTCCTCGAGCTTGCGAGTAAGTTGAGCGAAGAGGAGCTTCAGATTTTGGGAGTTGAAGGTCTCGAAAGCCTTAAACAATCACTAGGCGATGATGCCCCCGGCGACGTCAACCGAGTTGCAAAGTTGCTGCGTCAGCCGTGAGCAGATCGCTTGCTGGTATTTTTGGGGTGGGCACGTCTTGCGTCCTTATGCTGCAGAGTTGCTGGGTATCCCTCTTGCTTTCGGCGCATACTTCGATCGTTGCTGAGAAAGACCTACCAAGTCGCTGTAGTTGTAGCGGAATACGCCTTCGAAGATTTCGACTGGTTTGATCGTGCCCATGTTTACCAGTCTCCAGAATGTGACTCGGCTGACGCCAAGCTTTTTAGCCGCTTTGTTCATCGGTAACAGGAGGGGCTCGTCTGGATTCGAAGATCTCGTATTTGCTTGTTCTGGTAGGGACCCGTTCAGAGCGTTCTTGATGAGTTTAGCGATTTGGCAATCGACTTGACCGTCGTTGCTGATGGCGAGTTCGATTATAGTCTTTGTCGATTCTTTCACGGTGTTATCCTCGCAATTAGATTAGCGGGAATCCGTGATCGCGAATAGGGAATCCTGAGCTTTGCCTGTTCCCCGTTTATTGCACGTGTACGCTATGCTTACAAAGCTAGCCGTTTACTTGTGGTTCAGGTGGTAGCGGGTGTGTTTGAGTTCACCGGTTTTTGTCAGGGTGTTCTTCTTGATGAGATCCGAAAGGTCTCGGCCGGACGTGTGCGATGAGTTTCCCGTCCGCTGCGAGGACACCTTTTCGATGTTGCGCAAGCTGGGGCAGTACCGGTTCTCGCGCGGATGCCGCAATTGAACGCAGCTGCATTCCGCAATCAGCCGCTCATCAACAGAATCCCTTGCTTTGTGGCAAAAAAAGGGTACTTTTTGCCACAAAATAGGTTAACCATAATAAATGCAATCGGTTCAAAATAAGGTAGTTGCGCGTGTTTATGGGAAAGGAAGGGGTTGGGTCTTTACTCCGATTCGTTTTCTTGATCTTGGTTCACATAGAGCCATGGCAATGGCTTTGTCTCGTCTAGAAAAGGCGGGAACCATCCGCCACCTTGCTCGCAACGGTGGTAGAACATAAGAAAGCCTTTTACCGGAGCGCTTGGGCGAGCTACGAGACTGCGGTGCGTGGGATCTTAAGATTGCTGCCGAAAGAAGAGCGTATCAAGGAACTGGATGCGGACTTGAAATCCATGACGGAAATGTTCTTTGGCCAACCACCGAAACTGGATTCGGTCATTCATACGCTTCGCGTGTGGGAAGCCCGTTTCAACGGCGGCTCTCAGTGATGGCGGCTTGCTGCTGTGTGCTGCTCGACTTCGAGCTTAGGTCTTTTTTAGCTCTTGGATCCTCTGTCTCTATCACTTTGTAATCGTTTTTTGGGTACTAGTTTCAAGTGGAAAGCAAAGCTCTGCTCGCACGCTTGAAAACCTGCCCTTCGGCGAGAACGGGGACACAAGACGCAAGGGAGGGGGATCGCCCGACCTACAGGCGAAGCATGAACCGCAGATTGGGGACACCCTTGCGACGCGTGAGGGGCTGGCCCCTTAGCCGATTCCCTTGGTCATTTCCTCAACCGCTGGGGCGAATCTTGTTCGTGAATTGGGAGCAAATCGAGTACACAGAAATAAGGGAACGGGAACATCGAATTGCAGGGCTGAGGTTTTGACGAGTGCTTCTCGTCTCTCTTTTTCTGTGTGGCGTTTCTTTTTATGATTTCCCTGGGGTTTAGGGGAAATACAAGACGGTCAGGCCAGCATCTAAATTGTTCATTCGTTTAGTTAATTCTAGCACCTCTGGTACGCGGCTCAATTCCGGAAACCAATTGGCATCTTCGTATCGGTCTAGTTCCTCTCTCGCATCAGATTCATCAACTGTAGCTGAACTAAATGGAGGTGGTGGCCTGTTGGTGAGAACGAACGGGAGTTTGAATTCGGCACGAGAATAGGACCATCGAACCACACCATTGTATGTCCAAACCAGAACTATTTTGTGGCGAGAAATGTCTACATAGCGAATGGCGGTTGCCGTAAGTGTGGATTCGAATTCGGCTGCTAGTTTCCCTATCAGTTCAAATGAGGGGAATTCTCTCCCACAAGACTTTCTGAAGTAAAAAGTAGGCATAAGAAGTTCAGCAGCGAAATGGTTGGCCTCAATCTCCATTGGAGACCTCCCGTAGTCTCTCATGTCCTCCTCGTTGCAGAGAAACTGTGAGGTGTTTTCATGCAACTCCCAGTGTCCAAGTTCATGGGCTACTGTAAACCTGGTTTTACCGGGGTAGAGCTCCGAAGGAACTGCGTTTATTACACCTATTCCGTTTTTTCGGATCAATCGTCCCTCGGCTCCTTTCATTGAGCCATAGCGTACGAACGCATTCCTGTAGGCTGCCAACTTTTCCAGGGGAACCTCCCTTGGATGCGGATCGCCCAGTTCTTTCCAAAGCTTGAAGGCGGCGGCTCTAGCTCGAGTCAAATTGGCTTGGCTACTTGTCTGACTCCTCATTAAGCAAATCCAAAGTCAGAAGCTCAGCTTCGAGTTCGGCAAGATCTTCTTCGGGCGCTTCTTCGAATTTCCTGCAATATACCATAGCGGTATCGGGTGAGGCGTTTTGGAGCGAACTTAGCTTATCCATGACTCTTTTCCTTAAGCCATCGGAAGCCGAAGCCAGCTTCTCCTGGACGGCTTCGAACTTCTGCAGAAACGCGATTCGCTGTTGTCCAGCCGCTTCAAGTTTGATGCGAGCGTTTGCGCCACGCAGTTGTTCTGCGGCCCAAGACTTCAAGCTCGACGTATCGATTTTCTCCTTTGCCAGCAGATTCTTGGCCTCTTCGTGGGGTGGCAGCGAGTCCGTTTCGTAGGCGTACGACGAGAGCTTGGCTAGGAAATGGGTTCCTGAGTCGTTGTTTTTTTCAGTACTCATAGGTTCTCCTAAATGCTTTATTGTTGGGCTGGCTCGTTTTCTTGCCGGAATTTTGCGATTAAATCCGATTCGAGTATTTTTCTCATTCGTTTTCTGGCTGCGTCGTACTCATCAGTGGTAATCTCTGCGTCTTCAACTATCTCGGCTCGTTTACGAGCCCCATTGAATATAGCCATAGCGATCCTTTGTTCAATAGAACCTTCTCCAAGGGCTTCGAGTATCTCAATTGCCCTGTCCTCATCTTCGCTGCGGATCGTGAGCTGAAGAGGGGTAAGCCCGTCGTCTTCGATCGTGTCGAAGAAGTTGATATCCTCGTTTTCGTCGGGTTGAGGATCGCGGAAATTTTGGTTTTCCCAAGACCTCACGAGGTTTGCTATCTCCGTGCTCACAAGCCTCATCAAGATGGTCGAAACGCTCAAGTCTTCTCTCCATTTTGCTCCTCTCAAAAGCTTTTCGAATGCCGTTTGTACGATGGCTTCGATGGTCAATCCTTTACACAAAATGTCTTTGGAGCGGATTCCCCGCCAAGTGAGTTCCCGAATTCTCCTCGTCGCGTAGGCAGTTAGCCTGTCGACGAGAGTGTCGATGTCTTCTCCTGATGCTGCCAATCGGTCGTCGTTTCGCATTACAACCTAAGGTTTTCTATTAAATTTAGGAAAAATCTATCTTTTTCGGCAATTTTTCTCCGCAGGCCAACAATAGCTCTTGGAGACATAAATTTATGATAAAGGAAAACCTAGATAGAGACGAAAATGGGGATCCCTCGAGGGGGATCTCGTTTATTCAAGATGCTTTCGCCACAGAGCAAGAGTGTCTTTTTACAAGCCTGACATCTTCGAGGAGGATTCGGCATTGCGGGGATCGTGGAGAAGTCAACGAGATCTATTTTATTGAGGCACTCAGGCGTTGTCTTCCCGATCGTTACACAGTCGATAAGGCAGCAGTTCTCGATTCTACCGGCAAGGTAAGCGACTCGATTGACGTTGTGATTTTCGATCGTCAATATACTCCGACGCTCCTGGACTCGGATCATCACCGATACGTTCCGGCGGAAAGCGTCTACGCGGTTTTTGAATGCAAACCCAAGATCAACAAGGAGTATTTGGAATACGCTGCAGACAAGGCCGCTTCAGTTCGTATGCTGAAACGCACGAGCATGGGGGTCATGACCATCGATGGACCCAAGCCGGCTCGACCTTTGCCTGACATCATCGCGGGTATTCTGGCAATAAACGTCGAATGGTCGGACGGGTTAGGAAAAGCCTTTGAAAGTACATTCTCCGGGCTTGCTGGCGAACGCCAACTGGATTGCGGTTTCGCTGCCGCTGGTGCCACCTTCGACACGTTTGGCGATGGAAGTCTAACTTTTGGTCCTGAAGGCAATGCGTGGACTTTTTTTATTTTCCGGCTCCTCGACCGACTCAGAGTCGTAGGGACTGTTCCAGCAGTTGATTGGTCGGCTTACGCGCAGGCTCTCTCCAGTCCTATCGTGAAGGAGGTGGCGAATGTTTGATTATTCCAAGCAAATCGAATCTTTCAGAGACAAGAAAGTTCGGCTCGGGAGCGACCTCAAGCAGAAGCTATACGATCACAGGAAGGCGAATCGCGATCGCCTAATCAATAGGCTTCCCGGATACATCGAAGACCTGAGAATCTCATCAGGTTCATTCAAGCCTCAGGGGTCGATGGCGGTTGATACCATCATCAGAACCAAATTCAAATACGAGGAGTACGACATCGATGATGGGCTTGTTCTATGGCGGGATGACCTCGTTGACGAGAACGGGGCCGAGGTTTCAAGCGACCAAGTCCGGAAAATTGTCCTGAAGGCTCTTAAGGACAAGCGATTCGTAAAGCAGCCTAAGCTGGTAACGAATGCTGTTCGTGTTTTCTACAAAGAAGAAGACGAGGAGCGGCACCACATCGATATTCCTATCTACCGGAAATTTGAAGACAAAGACGGTAGGACTATTAGGGAGCTTGCTGGCGAGGATGGTTAGATTGAATCGAACCCCACTCAAGTCAACAGCTGGTTCAATGGTCGTGTTGCCACTTTCAACGAACAGGAGGCAGGCAGGGGCACACAGTTCCGGCGTCTAATTCAACTCCTTAAGAGGTTCTGCAGAAGTCGAGACAACTGGGATATGCCTAGTGGCATGAAGCTGACGATGCTCGTTGCTGAATGCCAACCCAATACTGTTTTGAGGTTGGACGAGGCGTTTCGGGAGTTGTTGGAGAACGCAAAGAACAGGCTTCGATACGACAAGGTCATTCGAAATCTAGCTCATCCTGACCAGCCTGAGCTCACGCGTTCGGATTCGGACAGCAATGTGGAGGAACTGGAGCATAAGATTGATGATGCTCTGGATCAGTTGGCGGTTTTGGATTCCGTCGAAGGAAATAACGAACGTTCCACCCGCTCCGCTTGGGACTGGGTCTTCAAGACTGACGGGTATTTCCGCGAATTTGACGAAAAGCAAGCCAGGCTCGAGGAGAAGGTTGGTTTGATCAATTCGGGATCCGCGTCTACCAGCTCGATTGGCGTCATTGTTTCGGCTGGTGGAGTGGACAACCAACCTCATCGGTTTTATGGCGAGGATTACTAGGTTTCCCAAAACCAACATCTACCGAAGAAACTGCCTCCAGGCATTCCTGATGAGGCGTAATTTTCCAGGTTTTGCCTGTCATGTAGGCCAAAAAGAGCTAAGGTGCATTGGAAAGATCGACCCAGACCCCGAAGGGGTGGATTCGACGGCTTACACGGTTGAAATCTTTTATGGTAAGCTTCCTCTGGTTCGGATTGTTGATCCCTACATCGAACCAAGGTCTGAAATCCACATGTACCGGAGCGGAAACTTATGCCTCTACTACCCGGGCGACTTGAAATGGCATGAAGGCAAAAACCTTCACGAGACCATAGTGCCTTGGACTGCTGAATGGCTAGTGCTGTACGAGTGGTTTCTTCACACCGGAAAATGGGAAGGGCCAGAAGCTCCTCACCGTATCGATTGGCAGTGAAGTGAGATTTTCACTGATGTTTGTGTCCGTCGAATTAACTCTAGAGAACTAAAATAGAACAAGCTAGATGTGACCAATTAGGCACTTGTTGAAAGTGAATTCCGGCCTAGGACTAGATACTTGCTTTATGGGAAAAAAGAGGTAGTTTTTCCCATGAAAATAGAAGGTTGGTGATGGGACAATCCGTTAGAAATAAGATAGTTAAGAGGATTTACGCAAAGCATAGGGGTTGGGTGTTTACTCCAAGCCGATTTCTTGACCTTGGCTCGCGGCGATCTGTTGATGAAGCACTGTCTCTCTTGGAAAAGGCGGGAACCATCCGCCACCTTGCTCGGGGGCTTTACGACTACCCAGCCTCGCATCCGAAACTGGGGGCTCTGAGCGCTCAGCCGGATATGATTGCCCGGGCCTTAAGTGAGAGCGAATCGACCCGCCTGCAGCCTTCTGGCGCCTATGCGGTGAACCTTCTCGGACTATCGCAGCAAGTACCGGCAAAGTATGTGTACTTGACGGATGGGGCTTCGAAACGGATTGAAGTCGGAAACTTGGAAATCCGGCTCAAGCAGACGACACCGAAAAACATGAAGACCGCGGGCAAGACATCAGGTCTAGTCATCCAAGCGTTTCGTTACCTGAAGAAAGACGGGGTCACGCTGAACCATGTTTCGCAGCTGAAACGGACCTTGTCTGAGCAGGACAAGGCTCAGCTCTGGAAGGATCGCGTCTACGCTCCGGCATGGATGCATGATTACTTTAAGGAGATCGCGGAGAATTAGAAAATGGATACCTTTGCAAAGCAGGACGTTGTGGAGCGTGAGATTTTCTTTCGGGAAGCAGCTGTCAAAAAGGGGCTGCAGGCTCACATCATCGAAAAGGATTTTTGGGTCTGCTGGACCTTGAAGCGTCTTTTCGAACTGGATACGCTGAAAGGCAGACTGCTCTTCAAGGGTGGCACTTCATTGTCGAAAGTTCACAAGGCGATAAACCGCTTTTCGGAAGACATAGATCTATCTATCCAGCGAGAGAGCCTTGGTTTCAGTGGCGACTCGGATCCTGCGATTCCTAGCATGAGCAACAAGAAGCGTACAAAGCAAATCGATGCGCTCGCCGATGCAGCCCGAGAGCTGGTAAACGGCAAAGCCCGCGAGGAGTTGACTCGACAGATTGAAACGCACCTTGGTTCTGAAGGTTGGAGTTTAGAAAAAGACGAAACCGACCCTGAAGGACAAAGCCTGGCGTTCGTCTATCCGCGGACGTCGATCACCCAGGCGCCAGCCGCTTACCTAAAGCCCTCGGTTAAGATTGAGTTTGGCGCTCGTGCGGATCACTGGCCAGCTGCGGAACATGAATTGACTCCCTATCTGGCGGAGGCACTTCCCGAAGCGCTGGATGAGCCTTCCGTGAATATCAAGGTCCTTGATGCCAAGCGGACTTTCTGGGAGAAGGCGACGATCCTGCACCAGATGGCGCATCTAGCGGGCGTTAAGAAACTCCCGGCGCGCTACTCGCGTCACTACTGCGATCTCGCTTCGATGATCGAGAGCGGCATCGGCGAGGAAGCCGCCGCAGATGAAGCCTTGCTCGCAACGGTGGTAGAGCATAAGAATGCTTTTTACCGAAGCGCTTGGGCGAGCTACGAGACTGCGGTGCGTGGGACCTTAAGATTGCTGCCGAAAGAAGAGTGTATCAAGGAACTGGATGCGGACTTGAAATCCATGACGGAAATGTTCTTTGGCCAACCACCGAAACTCGATTGGGTCATTCATACGCTTCGCGTGTGGGAATCCCGTTTTAACGGCGACTCTCAGTGATGGCAACTTGCTGCAGCCTGGCTAAAGTTCGACCTTAGATCTTTTCCAGTTTTTGAATCATCTATCACTTTGTAATTATTTTTTGGGCACTGGTTTCAGGTAGGAGCAAAGCTCTGCTCGTTTGAAAACCGGCCCTTCGGCGAGAACGGGGACACAAGACGCAGGGAGGGGGATCGCCCGATCTACAGGCGAAGCATGAGCTGCAGATTGGGGACACTCTTGCGGGGCGTGAGGGGCTGGCTCCTTAGTTCAGGTAGAAGGGATCGTTGTTTGCTTGTCTAATCGTCCCACTTAATGGGGCATTAGATGTCATTTCGCCTTCCACCTATTCAATCTGTTCTGGCACTCGTTTCTTGGGTAGAAGCTATCCTGTTCGATCAAGTGCTCTAGTTTTGCGGCGGCAGTCGGCTTGCTGAGCAGTTTCGCCGCAATCAGTTGATCGAGAATCCACAGGGTCCCGTGGACTTCAACTTGGTGTTTCGTAGCCCCTTTGCGTAACGGTTTGTCGCCGCTGAGAAGCATCGCATCCGTTTCGATTGCCAAAAGCAGAACGCTACAGTTGGTGATGTCTGGACCGGATCCGATTTTTGTCATCAATTCAAATGCTCGTACTAGGAATTCTCCTGAGCACTTGTGGACTGCAATGTTTCCGTTGGAAACGTGGCTTAGTGTTTCTTTGTGAGCGCCGACCTTGAGTTGACCGACTACTAAGTCCGTAGTTGTAGTCGGGTGCCCTAGTTGGAACCACAGGTCAAGGAGGCCTGCGATCTCCAAGTCGATTAAAACATTGGCGTCCTTGACCGCGACCTTCATTGGAAGACGGCGTACTCCCTTCGTATTTGATCAACGGATACTGCAAGAAGCTCGGCTGCTTTGGAGCGAGTGATCTCTCCCTCTGCAAGCGCTCGATACACTAGCTGCTTGAATCGGGTGGAGGTTTCGTCTCCGTGGTAGGCGTCGTCACCTGGTTCCTTCTCTTTCCAACGCTCTTCCTTGTAGGTTTTCCAGAAACGGTTGTACATGGATTCGTTGATGCATTCGAGCTGTCGGGCTCGTACCATGATCGAGGCGATAGATATCCCGTATTTTATTTTCACATCGATTAGTTCGGTTAGCGAAAGGGAAGTGCGACTTTTCCCGAGCTCCATGCGGAAGGCTTCTGCGGGAAGCATCAATGCTCCAGCGAATCGAGGGGCGAGTTTCTCCTCCAATTTTTCATCGACCCCATCAGTTAAACGCCCCTTGAAAAGGACATGTGCAAGCTCATGCAGGAGGGTGTGTCGCTTTCGGGTTAGGCACTGATCGTTGAGGTGCCGAGCGACTCCGGCAATCGGATGTTGGTCGATCCAACCAGAGAAGCCGTCGTGAGTGAGAGGGGCGTCCGCTTCGTATACCTTCACGTTGTTCTCTTCGAGCATCTGGTGAACGTTGGGAATAGCATTGAGTCCGAGTCTCCATTTTTCTCGAAGCGATACCGCCGCATTCTCGGCGTCATCGGGGGTTCGAATCCCTCCCTCTTCGAGAGGATTCTTGAATTCGTCGTTGATGCCGAGAATGGAGAGAATCTCGAAGTAGCGTTCGAAGAAGTCGGTAGCTTGCTGTTGGATAGTGTCGGATTCCTTCTTGCCTGACTTGGAGATCAAACGCCGAAACTTGATGTCCACGATTTCAGAATGTTTGGGGCGAAAGAAGAAGCCATAGCTCTGCCCGGTTGCTTCCGACACTGCCATAAGCACGTCACTGTTGGGCATCATTTCTCCCTTCTCGTACTTGCTGAGGGCGTTGTACGAAACGACGCCACCGATGGCCTGCTCCAGCTTGCGCAGGGAGAGGCCGGACATGGCGCGGGCCTGCTTGAGGCGTTCGGCAAAGATCGCTTTGGGGGCAAGTTGGATCATGTTGACAAAATAAGTGTTGAAAATCTGTTTTGTCAACCTATAGCTATGAAAGCTGAGCATATGCCCAGCTACGCGAAAGCCCCGGCGAATGCCGAGGCTTAGCGGTTAGGTTCTTGTTCGAATCGCTCCTGCAAGGACCGCTTCGAATTCGAAGCCTAGATCTGATGTGAGAGTCGTGATCGTGGTTTCTTCGGGTTTGAGGTCAAGCGCAACGATGCGCATTTGGAGCTACAAACTAGAAAGTGAAATAATGAAAAATTACTACGTAAATGACAACGCTCAACCAACTGGGGAACATGAAGTACACCATGACCAATGCCCCTATTTCCGAATGATGCATAGCAAAACCTATCTCGGGGTTTTCTCGACCTGCCAAGAAGCGGTTCGGGTAGCGAAGGGCGTCTACCGAGATGTTGATGGTTGTGCGACTTGCTCGCCATCGTGCCACACACGGTAAGCTTCAGAAAGCAGAGTTATGAATGGTAAAGCTCACAGATTCATTGGGGGAGCGACTGGTTTTGCTTACAGCGTTCATTTGCACCAGGAGAAGCTGAAGGAAGATCCCGAAGCTGAATTCGATATTGGTAGTGCTATCTTGTATATAGGATTGGGGATCCTAGGTGGAAGTCTGCCGGATCTACTAGAGCCGGCGACGAGTCCAAATCACCGCGGGTTTTTTCATAGCCTTGCCTTCGGGGCCGCAGTTATGGCGTTTGTCTACGGCGAGCATTCGGAGGAATGGGACCCGGAGTTGCGTAAACTGGCGAGGGCTTTTGCTAAGTCGTACCTTTCGCATTTGGCTGCGGACCTAACGACTCCGAAGGGGTTGCCGCTATTGCATCCTAGAATCGCTTGATTTCTGTTTTTGATTCGCTGAAGGCTTCCGAAGGAAGCAGTTCGAATGGGGGAGGGTTGGGATTCCTTTTCTGTACCAAGAAATTGTATACAAATTTTTGACGGAGTAGGAGCTTTGCTATTCGAGAGTTGGCTTTAGGCAGGTGGTTTTGTGAAAAATTGACCTCCGACGTTTGACCCCTTCACGATCGAAGTACTGATCCCATTGGCCGCTTCGACCATGCAATTCAAGGGCTGACCCCATTCGACTGTTCTTCTAGCTGGCGATAAGAAACTACCTGCCCGCTACTCGCGTCACTACTGCGATTTCGCTTCGATGATCGAGAGCGGCATCGGCGAGGAAGCCGCTGCGGACGAAGCCTTGCTCGCAACGGTGGTAGAACATAAGAAAGCCTTTTGTCGAAGCGCTTGGGCGAGCTATGAGACTGCGGTGCGTGGGACCCTGAGATTACTGCCGAAAAAAGAGCGTATCAAGGAATTGGATGCGGATTTGAAATCCATGACGGAAATGTTCTTTGGCCAACCACCGAAACTCGATTCGGTCATTCATACGCTTCGCGTTTGGGAAGCCCGTTTCAACGGCGGCACTCGGTGATGGCAGCTTGCCGCAGTGAGGCTCAACTTCGAACTTAGGTTTTTCAACTATAGAATCCTCTATCGCTTTGTATTCGTTTTTTGGGCCCAGGCTTCAAATAAGAGCAAGACTCTGCTCGCTCGCTTGAAAAACTGCCCTTCGGCGAGGACGGGGGACACAAGACGCAGGGGAGGGGGATCGCCCAATTTACAGGCGAAGCATGAGCCGCAGATTGGGGACACCCTTGCGGTGCGTGAAGGGCTGGCTTGGTGTTGAGGAGACTTTACCCAGTGTGATTAGTCTAGCCTCGGTCAGCGGGAGAGTGAGGGGGAGTCGAATGTTGGTGAGCGATATCAGAGGGATTTGACTTTCGACGTTGGACTCCTTCTTCGATCTACGTATCCATTATTTGGGCAATTACCTCTTAAACGTACACACGTTCTGACTCCGTCCTTTTCGAGGGGGGGTAGAGGTGGATTGCAGAGAGGCCAATCGCAATAAACTATGAGCTGACCCAATGCGCGGGGAGTCGAAACGGGTGACGGCAGGATTATTGGAATCCTCAGAGTACTGATCGTAGGAAGTAAAAAAAGTCCATTGTGACGTTGACTTGTTGATTTTTGTCACCTCAATTGAGGTCAAATTTATCAACATCTCACAAATGGAAGCACTTATCATAGACAACCCTGAAGAAGCTAACAATCGACTCAACGAGCTTGGGTTGTCTGAGAAGGACCTCATTGACATTGCAATGGCAATGGTTGGGGCAAAGCGTGACACCACCAAAAACGACGTTGCGGGTGCAGGCGGCTTAAGATCCTGGATGGACGGTACCCGAAGGGCACGCGAGATCCTTACCATGCAAGGCTGGAAAAGGGATAGAACGGCACAAGTTGAGTCTGTGGCCAATAAGCAGCTAGGCATTAGGCTCATCGTTTGCAACACTGACGCGAGCACAGGTTTGCCCAACAGCATCCCGCAAAACTCCTCCAAAAAGGGTACGGGCACTCAAAGCAACGTTAACTGCAACCAGCAAAATTTTTTCAGCCAACTTGGCTTTGAAAACCAAGCCTCAGCGGGCAGCGAATTTGTAACGTGGTACCTTTGCGTATACGGCGGCAAGGAAACAATGCGAGCTGAACTCTCATGCCCAACTGTTATGGCAAACGGGTATTTTGTTGAGTTCCGTGAGCGAATTATACTCTCAGGCGAAAATGATGATTTCAACGGCACCAAAACCGGGCGCAAGCCCGTTGCACCAACAAGTACCCCTGTACAAGAATACGACATATCTGTCGTCCGTAAGACTGGCACTGAATGAACTTTAACCCACTTCGACTCAGCCTCGCCCGCAAACGGCGTCAGCTGAATCAGAAGCGGTTAGCGGAGGAGATAGACGGAGCACCCCTAACCATTTCACGATGGGAAAAGGGCACACATGTACCTACACGTGAAAACGTGCAGGCCCTCGCTGCTGCTTTGGAATTTCCAGCGGAGTTTTTCTATGGCTCTGATTCAACTGAACCTGAGAAGCGGGACGTAAGCTTTCGCAGTCAAAAGGGCATGACGGCCAAAGTGCGCGACGCCGCGTTGGCCGCTGGTTCTATTGGCTTCTTGCTCAACGAATGGGTTGAGGCACGCTTTTCCCTCCCGGTTGTAAACGTGCCTGACCTTGGCGGCGTTGAGCCTGAACAGGCAGCCCGGCATTTGCGTGAAATTTGGGGACTTGGCGAAGTGCCAATTACCAACATGGTAGAGCTGCTTGAGTCCAAAGGTGTACGCGTCTTCTCGCTTGTTCAAAACACCAAAACCGTTAACGCGTACTCCTTGTGGCAGTGCGGTAAACCCTTTGTGTTTCTAAACACGTTCAAAAGCGCTGAGAGCAGTCGCTTTGACGCGGCCCATGAGCTAGCCCACCTTGTGCTCCACCAAGATGGGGCAATAACTGGCAGGGAGGCTGAGGACCAAGCGGACCAATTTTCCTCTGCTTTTCTAATGCCTAGGGCTGACGTTATCGCATGCTGCGCAAACGAGGTGTTTAGCGTGCACTCCATCCTAATGCACAAAAAGCGGTGGAAGGTTTCAGCCATGGCTCTAAACTACACGCTGCACAAAATTGGCATTCTGAGCGATTGGCGATATCGCGACTTTAGCATTGCTTTAGCCCGTATGGGTTACCGCAGAGGAGAGCCAAAGGGTATGCCACGTGAACGGTCTATGGTGTGGGGAAAGGTGCTGACCATGCTTTGGGGTGAAGGTGTAACGACGGCAGATATCGCCAAGCAGCTTAGCCTTCCGGTATCGGAGGTTGAGGACCTTGTGTTTGACGCTGCCTATCAAGGCAATGGAGCAAGCTTGGATAGAAAAAAGCGAAGTGAAGCGCCAAAACTAGAGTGCTTATGAGTGAAGGCGAAAAGGTTGCTTTGCTTATTTCCTAGTCCAAATAGCTAAAACCTGATCTCGTTAATTTCTCCAGTTTTGTCACAATCCTGCTATACCGACTTTCGCGAGTGAGGTGCTTGCACGGTTGCGGAAGCGGGTTGATTATGCCTCCATTTAGGCAATCGCTTTCTTCGCTCATCTTTGGCGCATTTCTTGTTTTTGAGATGTGAAAGAAATCGGCCAAGCAAGTTTAATATTGATAGAGATTGGATTGACCCCATCCAGCTCCCCCTTTTTGGGACTTTCCTTAGCCGAGTTTGTAAAGGCAGGCCAATAGCAATTTATATAGAAGTATAGTGTCTAAAAGGAAACAAAGACGGAAGCTCATCAAGTGTAAGCTAACTGGTATTGAGGGGCTAGGGGTTGACTCGCACATCATTCCCAGAAGTTTTTATAGGTGGAAAGGATTTAAATCAAGAATCCGAAAACACGAATTGATTGCATTGCAGGGGGATGACTCGTTTCGTCCTCAAAGAGCAACAGCCAAAGGAATTTACGATAATTCAATTTTAGTTTTGGAGGGGGAGGCACTTTTCTCAGACTGGGATGGTTATGCGTGCGAGTTGCTTGTGAAGCTCAAAGCAAATGGTCAACGCATCTTCGTTGACGGAAAGGAAGCTGGATTGGAGATAGCAGACTACGATTATACCAAGCTAAAGCTGTTTTTCGTATCGCTTCTCTGGCGAGCGCATACAACAAAGCATCTCTTTTTTGGGAACGTGGAACTCGATGATTCCCACGAAAAGAAAATTAGACAAATGATCCTAAATGGTTTGCCAGGTGAAGTGGATGATTATCCCGTAACAATAGGATATTGCGAAGACAATAAGGGCGGGTGGCTTCCTGTTGCGAGTCCTTGGTGTAGCATGCGAGGAAATAAAAAATACTACACGTTTTTTCTGGCAAGCTGGATCGTGCAGATCAGGCCTGATGATGAAGGGTGCGACCCTGACGAGCACTTTTATGCTTTATCGCCACACTGGCCGCTCAGGCTCGCAAACTTAGGCAGGTTGCAAGACTTAACTATTTTCAAGGACTGGATGCTGCCTAAGATGAAAGAAAGATGGGAGAATGAGCCAGGATCTTGGACTTTTTAGTCATTCAAAGATGTTTGGTAAAAGAAGGTTAGCTTCCAATGGTATCGGAAGTCGAATCGCTCAGGTAGTAGTTGGAAAGTGGTGACGAGGATTTGGTTAGGCTTATCTCGCAGGATTTATCGATACTTTCCTGCCTCTGTTTTTTTAACATAGAAACGTTTTCTAAAGAGTGGCTTTTCGAAACCTGAATGAAATCAAAAAACAAGGTGCGATCTCATTGGGTTTTCGCTAGCCAGAGGTTTACCGATCAAATTCCGAAAGATTTTGTGCAGCACTATTGAGTCCTTCCTCGCACAGTCGGTCTATGAGTTGCAGCGCTCGGAGCTGGGCTGGATTGCCCTCAAGTTGTTGGTATGCTCGAAACACGATAGGGCCAATCTTGTATTCCTCTGCCGCATATTGGGTGCTGATGTCGTGGGCTTCGGCTGCGTATCGATCAACAAAATGCTCGCAAACTTCGATAGCAACGTCGGGTAGGGTGTGTTTCGAATCTTCCAAGGCATAGAATAACATCGTTGGTGAAACAGTAAATGCCGAGCTTTTCAGGAATTTCGCGATTAGGCTGACGTATTCAGTAAGTGGAACTTCTGGCTTTTGCCAGAGCTGCCAGAAGCAATGGGAAGCTTCCTTTTGAACGGCTTTGTCGGTATCGTCGAATAAATCACCCAACACTTGTTCACACCACGAACGGCAATTCGAATGAGTTAGGTTATGTTCGGCGATTTCGGCAATACCGAGGCGAGAAGCAGCGTTGCCGCCCATGGCAAATTCAACAATGGCTTCTTCGGTTACGTGAGTTAGTCGAGCAAGTGCTGCAAGCCTACCCCCCGTTTGACGGACCTTTGTTTCTTCGGAATACAACATTCTCTCGATGTAAGGGCGCATTATGGGCATGTGTGTTAAGAGGCCGCGGCGAATAAACGCCTCGGCGTATTGCGTCCCAAGCAAAGCATCGTCGGTTTGGGACAGCGTTTCGAAAAGCGTCAACGCAAGCTTTTCATCGTGCAGAGCAACTCCGAACAATGTTGAAACCGTGCAAGCCCGAACAGAAATGTTTGGATCAGTGACCAGATGTTCGATTGTCGGAAGAAACACGTCGAGGTAGTGTTTATCTGCGTTGAGTAAGATGCGAAGTTTGTCGGCGATGCACCCACGTACGGTGTTGATTCCGCAATTCAGGATATCGCCACCAAAAGACGCCGATTGGCCTTCCTTCTCAACACGCCAGTGTTCACGGTCAGGATCTGGATGTTCTCTCGCGAGGTGAGAAATAAATTCGATTGCATCAGATGGTAGAAACTCATCCGTGATTCTGCTCAACAAATCGACGGCTGGTCTCAGGCATGCTTTGTCATCTGAGCTGAAGACTCTGCGAGTTACCTCAATCTTTAGGGACGATGCGATCGCTGCGTCATTCAGGCCATAGAGGACATTCATCCAATAGCAAGGAGCGACATCGGATGGAAAGCGAAGCGCTAGTCGTGCGAAACGATCCGGCTCCTCCTTTACTAGTTCTTGCATCATGGCAGCAAATGATTGTTCGCCGCCACGTTCTGGGTGTTCCCAATCCGAATGGTGCCCGACGCCACGGTATGTTTCGATCATAGCAAGCCAGTCGTCGTCACTCAATTCTTTGGCGTCCTCCTTGGGGACTGGAGATACAATCTCATAGCAACGAATTCCTTGTGGTTCTGCGTCGGGCTTCCCAAAATTCTTCGTCAACATCGCGATGCGTTCCAGTGTTCGTTTGTGACACCGCTCAGGAGGTAGCGCGGAGAGTAGATTGAAGCTCTCACGGCCTCGAATCACTGCTGCGTCTTCACTTTGCTCGTAATTGGTCACATAGCTGGCGAGCAAATCTTCCAGTTTTTGAAAGGTTTCCTGCGAACAACACGACGACAATTTTTTGATCATGCAACGACTGAACCAGTGCGAACTATCGGAATAGCCAGAATGCAAACGCGACGGTTCTTCGCATAGTAGTAGCAACGCTTCGTCAGCAAAGGGTTCGCCGCCTACCGTGTAGGCTTGCAGAAGCAGACTGTTGGTGGTTTTTGTCGATCTGCCTCGAAGCTGTGCTATATATGGTCTGAGGTCTTCTGGAGTTTGCTGCCCGAGGTTTTCAAAGGCAGCCTCACACGCAGCGAGATACGATTCACTGAGAGATGGGTGTTTACTCTTAATGCGAATTGACCAAATGGAGTCATGTGTGAGGCCGTCATCTTTAGAAAACGCCGTGGCTTCAGTGGTCCGCATGATGGCGGGAAGAACATGCGACAGAAACGCTGACGGAGCTTTGCCAGCGCTATAGAAAAGATCTTTCACTCCAACTCCTTCTCGAATTCGGAAATCTTGAGACTGAATATCGTCACTGGTTTCTTCTACTTTCGCGATTTGCCGATCAAGCCAGCGAGCCGCAGCTTCGGCGCACCAATCAGGCCTTTCCTTCGAAAGTCCATAAAGTGTATTCCAAAAAGTGCCGTTAGGAGCAAAGCAACCCTGAGCATCGTCGAGCGTGCCATCTTTAAGTAGGCGGAGGAACAACTCAAAATATCGGCGACTTTTTCCAATGCAGCGGGCCGACATCATATAGCGTAACCGACGAATCCACTCACCTCCATTACCGACAAAAGGTTCGATCAATTCCGTCACCCGGTCTGCGTGCTCGTAAGTTTGCCAGTGTAGATATTTGGTTACGAAGTCCTCCAACTTCGGCTCATTCGAGTGTAGGCAGCGATCAACGAAGCCAAGGCGATCCGCGACGATGAACAGCGAGCGAGAAGCTTGAAATACTTCAAAGGCACGCGATGATATTTTGTCGGAGTTCGCCTTCTCGCAGCGTAGGCAATTGAGTTCAGCCTCGATACGCGGCAGCAGGATCGCCCATTCGTCGTCACCTGGGTGGGGAAATGCAGCGATCAATTCAATTATCAACAGCTTCAAATGCGACCGAATTTTTCCGCTCGCAAGTAGGGCGACGGTATTCCGCAAGTAACGCGGTCGATCATCCTCGCGAAGATACACCAGGACTTGGCGTGTCTGTGCCCGGCGAAAGAGATGCTGAGCATCAGCCTCGAGAAAATCGACCAGGTCCTGCCTGCCAGCGGCAAAGGTGCGCGCAAAGCAGTAGTCAAAAAAGCTCTCGTGGCCGAATCCGTAGCGTTTTCCATCGAAAGTTAAAACCCCGACAGAGACCATCACGTCGAGAAAGCGTGGCGAAAAATCATCAAGTCGCACTTTCGGCACAGAGATCTCCTGCGCTTCGTTCATCGACTGTACCAACGTTTCAATGATTTGTATCCACTGATTCGCGTCGTTAGGTCGAACACGCTCCAACTCAACTCGCTTTGTTCGCCAGTAGACATCAAACAGTTCTTTTTGCGAAATGAAACTCGCCGGAGCGCAACGTACGAGGCCCGAGTCTACATATAGTGCGAGGTTTTGCGGAAGACGCAGCAATCGCAATTGCGTTTGGCCCAACTGTGTAGGAGTGCAGTCTTCCGCCTCTAGCGTGGTGCGGACTTCTGATTCAGACAGTTCACCGAGCGAAAAGGAAGTTTCATCAACTGGACATAAAGCCCGCAACCTCGCGTCATGGTCGAAATCGAATTTTCGGCACGCGAGCAGGAGATGTATTTCCGTTTCTGCACGGAGAGCGCGAACCTCGCCAATGACGGCTGCGAGCGTATCAAAGAAATCAGGATGACGGCCGGATGTTGTACTCACGAAGTCGAGTTGATCGACAACAAGCACAACCTTTTTCCCTGGGTAAGAGCGAGCTAGCACTAACGCCGGCGATTCTGGCAATCCAATCTCTGCACCTAGCGCCGCAGTAGTCTGGACTGGTTGCATCCGATCTAGTCGAAAGGCAAGAACAGGCACACCTTGTTCAACGAGTTCCTCGATGATTTCCAGTAGGCATCCACTCTTTCCGCTGCCAGCGGGGCCAGTTACAATGATGTCGTGCCCAAGGCCTGCATCCATGATTTTGGCGACAATATTGGCTGAAGCGACGCGCGGTATCATTTGACCACGAATCAGTTTGGAACGCTGACCGGCGATGTATGTTTCGGTAACCGCTCTAAGTACATGCAGGGCTTTCTCTCCGAATGAAAAAGTCCGAGGACCAATTTTCAGCTCGTTTAGGTGGCTCCAAATTGACTCTTTGGTAAGGAATCGATGTACGCTGTCCTGATAAAAAGCTCTGAGGCAACCGAGAGTTGCCATCCCCGGTGCTTCGGACAACACGCCGAGTGAAAAGCAAAGGTCTTGCGATAGAGTGTGGTCGTCGGAACTCCTGACCTCAATTCCACAAAGCAAATCAAACGTTTCGGCTTCTTTTGCGTTACCCCAAATACGGCACAATTCGTCAAATTGCTTTCGCCATTTTCCTTCAACAAGGAACTTTGCTATAAAGTCTGTAAAGCCCTCGACGTATGTTTCTGCACTCTCAAGCGCATCGCGGGCACGCTCGGCAAGCGTACGCAATTCCGGCGCGTCGGTGATTGATGCAAATACACAACGATGCCCGCTTCGCCGCTGTTCGAGAAAGAACTGCAAAATACCTTCGTTAGACAAAGCTCTTAGCGTCCAGTTTGCTTGACTGAGGAGCTGCCTCTTAATCTGCCAGTATTCACGTTGTGCATTCCGCTCTATCCAGAATTCCGCGCCATCGACTCGCGGCTCTTCAATGCGAATGCGGTCCGCCTTCTCGTGTAAGATTTCTAGCATTGCACGAACACCCCAAAGTGCTTCATACGTGGTGCCCGCTTTTTCTGCTGCTCCACCTGGAAGACTACTCATTGTTCACGCTTTCGTTCACATTTTAAAAGGAGAAAAGATGGGTGGGTCCTGCATTTTGACATTAGCATGTGAGGTTCGGGAAATAATTGGAATATGGGTTGGTGCTTTACTATTGTCACGATGCTAAATTGCCGCGAGTAAGGCTGTATTCAGATTTTATAGGTTGGATGAGGTCTATCAAAGGAAAGGAACTTCGGTTTTGCCCTCGCTTTTATTTTTTCCAACGTTCTGCGATTTCTTTTAGGTCGGAGGCTTGAAGGTTCTTTACCATTTTAAATCAGAGACGCGTTTCTGATGTTCTTCAAATGCTTGAGCAAATGATTGGGTGGATTTCCAGTTGCTGAATTCGAAGCGTTCGCAGAGCCCATTCGTTGTTCTGAATTCACAATCGTAGTATTTTGTTACTGGAATCTGGGGGTTGTCTTTAAATCGTTTGTCACGAGTTCCGCTTTTGTTCACGTATTTATATGTGTACTCGACGATCTCTGCGTCAGAAGGTACTGCACTGGACTCTACGAATTTTTGTGGGTTATGAATGAGATTGATTTCCGAATACGGTATGAGTGCGAAGTCTTCTTTTCCGGAACCTTCGACAAGTACGAAGCCGGGGTGTAGATGTATGTCGCCGCCATTCTTGTTCTCAAAAGCCAGTGTTTCGTTGTTAGATTTAAAGTAACGATTAGATCCTGAATACGCTCGGGTTTTTGTTCTTTCGATGGCGTGCGAAGCGGCACTGCGCGTCGAGAATTGATCGACCGATGATTCTGTTGTTACGTCCCAAATCGCCTTTGAACTTTTCAAAATTCCAAATGCAGTTTCAAGTTTGTTGAAGCTAGATTTGATTTTTTTATCCATTTCGAAATCGAAGTCTACTTGGTAATCGTCGTATTCTTTCTGTAATGATAATCTTTCTGCTTTGTATATAGCACACGTAACTTTGATCTTCTTGACGAAGAATCCGAATATTAAGATCCGTGAGGTTAACAGCCAGAGTGCGTGCCATCTGTGCTTGGAAAAAGCTTTGTTTAGCTCGCTCCCAATTTCTCTTTTGGTTGCGATGGCGGATGAAACCTGTTCCTTGATGAAATCTAATTGATTACTAGAAATCTCTTGTAGCGGTCTGCTTTTGAACTCGGTTTCGGGCTTGGGTTCGAACTCTAAAGTTTGCTCTCGCTCTTCAAGTTCCTGCGGATTGCGATTGGCCTGCGGCGTGATTCTTTGGCGGTCGTATAGTCCCGTTCCTGGGATGCCCGTATTAAGATACGCCCCTTTCTTTCCAACATTAACATTGAAGCCTCGGGGGCCGATGGTGGCGCTTACACCTGACAAACTTAGGTTGAGTCGAATTCCGGGTGCGATTCTAATACGTTTTCTAAATCTCATATGTCTTGGAGGTGGCTTTTGATTGGGCTGCCTATTGGCTATTGTCGGATTCTATCTTCATCTCTTCCCGGGCTTGGGAAAGGGCGTTGGCCATTTAGCCGGAGGAGACAGCAATGGCAACTAGGCCGACCGCGAGAATGAGGAAGGTAAAGTGCTTGCCGCCAATCGTGATGGGTAAGACGTTGCCGCCGCCAACAGTCGTTAATTTGGTGGTGGCCTTCTAAAGACATTTCGGAATGGAAGGGCAGTGGCTGAACTCCGGCCTCGAAGCCATGGACTCCTACGGCTGCGACGATCCAAAGGACCGATCTATGTTCTGGTGAAACGCTAGGGATGGTCTCAATCGTGAAATCCAGAATCGAGACGATGATTACGATCTGGATGAACCAGGCGAAAACGCATCCAGGACCACGGTCAGAGTTGTCGACCAATTGCTGGAGGATTTCGAGAGACATAAAGAGAAGGAGTTTCCTCTTTGCCGTGTTTTACTAAGTCCGGCGAGCAAAAAGCAGGATTACTTAGGGAAATGATGAGTACTGCTTTTCTCGATTAGACCCGTTCTGTGGTGGGAGCTGGTTACCACCTCGAAACCAGAATTTAAGGGATAGGCTTCGTTTTTTGTAAAATAGCGACTGCTGCTTCACGTTTCTGGTTACGCCTCGATGAATTGCCCTCCAATGCTGTTTTGATCACCCTAGCGACGAAGCGTTCGGTGATCATTTTTTGGATGGCTCTATCTTCAGCTTTTTTGAGCTCCGCTTCGATGAGCGGTATCGAGGAATCAATGACGGCTTTGAGGAGGACTGGTGGGAGTTTGTCTAGTTCGTAGCCGCGTCCGATCTGTTTGAGTCTGGCGATGATTTTGTCTTTCATCTGGGAAAGCTAGCGATGCTTCGCTTTTCGAAATAGGGGAAAGCGTATCCGATGAACGTTCCTATTCAGGACGAGCCCTTCTTGGTAAGGTATGTTGATCGAGCAGGTTGCTGTACGTTAACCTAGCCAGGCAATCGTTGTTCGATGAAACTGAATACAGGAGATTCTAATGAGTGGCACGAACGAACAAATGGAATTGGGCACAGATATCGAAGCCCAGGGCAAGGGACCGAACTACATAGCCTATCAGCTAACGGACCGTAATGAGGGCGAAAAGCCGTTCTGGAACCGGATCGGAGCGGGATTCATGCACCGCGATGGCGGTGGCGTGAACCTTGTGCTCAATAGCTTGCCGATTGACGGCAAGGTGACGTTGAGGGCTTGCTCGCCCTCTGGTGGCGACACCTGAAATTTGGATACAGGAGTTGGTTGACTGCGGGAAAGCTCATTTGAGCTTTCCCGCTTTGTTTTGCTAGGGGCGCTGCTGCGTCCCTTTCTTGAGTTCAAGTTTGTGACGAGGGGTCACTTTGGCAGCGACTCGCTTTTCGAAGCCGGGATTCTCCTTGAGCCACTTTACGACTTGGGGACCGACTTTCAGGTTCGGTTCCGTTTGCAGGTTTGCCTGCTTTTGATTGATGGATTCTTCGAGTCGATTTCTCATGGCTTGGGGTAGTATTCGGTGGTTCTCTCCATTTCCAAGTAGGTCTGTACGAGATGGTCGTCCTTGTCCGGTAATGAACTTCCGGATATCTGGAGGACTTGCCGCTCCAAGTTGGTGACGACTTCGTGGGGCTCGGCGCCTGCGAGGTAGAAGATGGCAAGTTCTTCGGGGCTGGGAGCCACTCCGTCGTATTTGTAGGCGAGGAAGGCGCTGGATCGCTCGAAGGTTCGCTGGATCTCTGGCGGCAGGATCAGGTTAATGGATGGTTGGCTGGTGGACGGCATGCTTAGTGGGCGGTTGAGTGGAGCGTATCGCTTGAGGCGAGTTCGGCCTTGGCGGCATGGAACGCTTCGATGAAGTCCGGCTTCTCCATGAGCCAGGTATTGAGTTGCTTCGCGAGGGAGATTCCGGCCTGGGTGTCGCTTGGGTAGTGGACTCCGGCGATTTCCCGTCGGAGTCCCATTTCCGTTCCCAATGTCATCAGTTTCTCGATACGTGGATCGTCTTCGTGCAGGAACTTCGAAAGGACAAGCGCGAGAAGGTAGGCTTGGGTGGCGTGCCCGGAGGGATAGGAGGCGTGTGGCGGACCTTCGATGACGGTATTGAGGCTATTGTCCAGTTGGTAGGGACGGGTGCGGGAGAACTTGTGCTTGAAGTAGAGGATGGGGAGGTAGGCTTCGGAGGTTATGCGTTCTATGAGTTCGAAGGTGCGTGGATGATCGGCTTTGGTGATGTCGAGCAGGTTGTAGAAGCGTCGCTGAGGTTTGTGGTTCTCTTTGGCGATGAGTACGATGTCGGTGGAACTGCGTTTGCTTGCGATCCTTTTTAAGTAATCGATTTCCGAATACGTTTCTTCAGAATCGTCCGGAGGAGGTGGCGGTAGCGTCAGCTCTGAAGCGTTGGTTTCGACGAATTCGATCGCGAGCGGGATGTCGCCGCTAAGGGTTGGGTCCCATGCGTCGCTGGGGAAGCCTCCTGCCTGGCAGAGAGGGACGAGGCTCTTTATCATAAGTAGGAGAGGGGGGATATAATAAAAGTTCATGGGGAAGGAAGGCTAACCGGACCAGTCTGCCGTCCGGCTAGCCGCGTTGGTCAGATTCCTAAGGCAGTGTTAGTGGCCGCCTTGCGTCCTAGGCGTATGCGAGCGACCTGCTTTTCCTGTTCGGGCACTCGGATTATCTTTTGCTCGATAGCCTCCGCTATTTCGGGATTCTTCTTGAGAAAAGATCCGATTGCCGCGGTTTCCTCTTTCAAGCGCTTCGCCTTGTCGGCGTGCTTGATCGCATCGCCAACGACGACGCGGCGTATCAAGTGCTCCTTGCTTTCCGTCTTTAAAAAGGCGATCCGCTGAGGATTCTCCTTGATGTACTGGTCGATGAGCGGGTCGATCTCGGGGTTCCGCTTGGGACCCTTCGACTTGATCGCTTCCGACTTCTGATTAACGCTAGTTTCTAATGCCATAGGATGTTCCTACTGTAACCCAGCGATTTCTTTGCCTGTCCGCTGGGCCGCTATCAATTCAGCTGGTGACAGGTTCGGCGTCGTGCCAAAGTGTTTATTTTTTGTATCCATAATCCTATTTCGATTCGATTTCTGAGATGCGTCGGGAGAGCGCTTCGACTGCCTTGTCTCGTTCCTTGAGCTTGGCCAGCAGTTCGTCGTTCTGTTCGATGAGGGCTGCGACGAGGAGATTCGCCTGAGCGATCTTGTTCTCGAGTTCGGCCGAAAGCTGCGCGGTTTGCTTGGCGGGATCGGCTACCGCAACGACGGGACCCAGCGGAACGGCTGTCGGCGCGGAGGGGGAAAGATTCCATTTGGCCGAAGACTCGACTCTCGAAATACGATGTCCGTCGTGCCTGATTCCGGAATCCTGCGGGTCGATATAGGGACCGAGGTAGTAGGCGTGGACCGCTTCGGAAGTTCGTACCTTCGACATGTCGTAGGGATCCAGTTCGGTTCCCGATACTTGTATGGGTAGCGAGGGGGCGGGTGGAGCCGGTGGTGGCGTGACGACTTGTTCCGTGTGCTTGCAGCCTGATGTGCTCACCGTAATGCAAGCGAGGAGCGTGATTGCTGATTTATCCTTCATTGGTATCGAGTTTCTGCTTCCAGATGTTTGCGGCTCTCGCGTTTCCGCGAATGGCTTTTTCCACGTCGATGGTTTGCGTGACGTAGACGTAGAACTGCTTTCCCGTGGGAATTCTGATGTAGAAGCCGTCGCTTTCGATGGCCTCCCTAATTTGCCGCGCGTACGCTTCCAGTACTGCGGTCGTCCCGTCGAGGGCGGCGTTTCCTGCCGTGTTCTTAGCGAGTTGGATGCTGGATCCGGTATCGGTAATGAATTGGTCGTAGTCCTTTACGCCTTGGGTGGCGGCGGCAAGGAAGGTGGATGCGAAAAGCCGGATTTCGTTCCAGTTGTCGCTCTTTATCAAATAGCCTTTGAGGCCAGCGGATCCGTCTCTCATGCCCCAGGTGCCGTTGTTGAAGTCGAAGTCCCTGTCCAATGCGATTCCCTCGACTGTGAGTTCTGAGCCGTTGAGCGGGTCCTGGGTGCGCCATACGAAGCTCCATGTACCCGTGGCGTCGATACGGTCGCGCTTTCGTCCTTGGCTTGCCCTTCCGTGGACTTCGGCTCCTGCGGGAATGATCGTCTTCCCGTCGTGTACTACGTCTTCTGTCACGATACCGATGATTGGCGTATCGATGGAGTTACTCTCGACTGTGATGGCAAGCTGACAGGGGACGAGTCGTCCGTAAGGCGCGTATTGTTCGGATACGCCGTCAGCTGTATCCGCTTGTCCGGAAAAAAGGTTGAGTGGGAGGATCGCAGGCTTGGTCGCTTTTCTTGTCTTCTGTCGCGCCAGCAGCGGCCTCGAGAGTGTTTGCTCCGGCTTGGGTGGAGGCGTTTTTTCGATTTCGTCCACTGCCTGGGAACCGGTATCTTCATCGATAGCCTTTCTGGGAGTGTTGAAGCGGGGGATGTCGCGTTTGTATACGTCGGGCTTGTAGTTGTAGGTTTCGCTCGACTCGACGAATTGGGCTGGATCTTCGTCGCTGCCGATCACGCTTATCAAAACCGACAAGGTGACGATCCCTATGAGCAGCAGCATAGCGAGGGCGTTTCCGAGTGGCGACTTGATGAATTCGAACATGGTTTCGCGTTTCTAGGGTATGGTGAGCGTTGCAGGGTCGCTGATTCTGGATACGATGATCTGGAAGCTGTTTTTGATGCTTAGGTGCGCGGGTTGCCCGTTGGGCTTTCCGGTGATTGCGATGTAGGCAACGCTCTCCGATTGAGCGGGTACGATGCCCGAAGCGTCTGCAATGGACGGGAAGTACACGTTCTGGCCGATGCGAACCGCGACGGATTGCGGTTGGTAAAAAATGTCCGTCGCAATTTTGTTTCGTAGGCGTAATTTGAATACGATTGTATCGTAGCTGCCGAAACGGAAGACCTCGCTGATGCTGACTTCGAAATCCCTATAGACAGTGCCCGCGTTGGTTGGAGCGTTCCATTCGATGTCGTCCAACTGTCCTGGGTAGGCTTGGTTGACCAGATGGAAGCTCTTGGCTTGGTCCAAGATACCGACCAATGCCGCTGGCGTGGTGGGACGTATTTCGTTGCGGGATCCGGCGAGATTCGTAGCTCCTGAGATAAAAGTATTTGGGGTTTCCGCCTCGACGAGGCGTACGGTTCGGTAGGGAGGAGTGTCTTCCCTGTGGTAGAAGTTGAATGCGTAGGTTCGGTTCTTGTAGATCGCGTTGATCGCGGCTTGGGCGTTTGGCTGGTTTGCCCGGATGGAGAAGTAGTAGCGTCCTCCCACGTGATTGAGGAGCACGGGAGCCGCGTTCGCCGCATCGGCGCTGACATTGGCGCCGTCGATCGACATTAACGGGCCGGGAAAGGCAATGGTGGTAGGTGTGTTGCCGATGGGGATGTTGTAGACCGTCGCGGGATCCAAGGCGTATTCCTTGATGATGCCCGAGCTGTCGCGGTCCACGCTCGCAGTGGCAAGGTGAGCGGCGGCGAGCAATATCGCAGTGATGGCGCTTGTTCGGATCATTTCAGGTTCAGAGTAAGATCGTTTCTTCGAAGGAGATGACCGCGAGAGGGAAGCGCTTGTTAGCGAGCATGTCCGGGTTTCTGTGCATGACTAGGGTTAGGCTGAATTGCGGGTCCTCTACGAAGGGCTTCCCTTCGAAACTGCCGGTGCGTATGAGCTGGCCCTTGACCTGAGCGAACACTTCCTCTTCGCGGGTAAGCAGTATTTTGATTTCGAATACTTCGACCTTTTGATGGATGCTCTTCTCCCTGAATTCCTTCGATGCGCTCGACTGGAGCTTGCGGGCTGCCTTGAGCGGTTCCTCCAAGAACATCTTGTCGAGGAGCTCCGGCATATCGAAGCCGTTTGGGTTTTGGGAAAAGAGGGCGTAGGTCGACCAGAGGGCCATTTCCTCGTGCAATCGAGTTGCCTTCTCGAAATCCAAGGTTGGAGCGATCGAGAAGGTTCCCGCTTGGTCCATGATGACGACACGCTCTCGGGTGCGGTAGGCTTCGATGATAAAGAAAGGCTGAACGACGACAAGGCCGAGGAGGGCGAGCGAAAGCAGAAACCATACGCGCGCCGCCCAGGCATTGTCGGTAAAGAGCTTTAGCGGATGGAACTGGTTTTTTGTCGCCGCTCTTTTCGCATGTTCTCTTCCCTTGATCGGGTCCGGACGAGAACGGTCCAGTTCTTCTTCGGAGTCCGTATTCATATATCGATGACAGGTTTTGTCGTGGCTCCGAGTGCGAAGAGCTGGGCAGCCTTCCGGTCTCCGCTCGGATCGTTGGGAGAGCTCGGAAGGAGCGGGTTGTTGGGAGAGCGGGAAGAAGGCAGCGAGCGCTGGCTTTGGCTGGGAAGGGTTTTCTGGGAAGGAACCTGGTAGTGCTCCAGGGGGCCGACGATCGAACTGGCCGATCCGTAGGCAGCCGGCGATTCGCTTGCCTGTGATCCACCACCGGATGGGCCGATGCCTCCGTAACCGGAGGTAGAGGCGGGACCTCCTTTGCTTTCCTTGCCGCCTTTCGAAGAATCGGAGCTGCTTCCTTTTCCTGCTGCCCCTTTAGCCACGCCTCCGACTAGGTAGGTTGCGAACATTGCGGTTCCCGATGCGACACCAGTAAGCCCCTGCAGTCCTGCTCCGCTGGAAAAGAGAATGAACATGACGGTGGGAGTCGCGATCGTTCCGATGACGAGGATCAAAGCTGCGATCAGTCCCATGACGAGGGATCCGAAGCTCATCATGTAAAGGGCTTCGCCGGTGGTGTTTCCGCTGTAGGTGGCGGCGGTTCCAAAATCGTTGACGAACCCCATTGCAGCGAGGTTGGTGATAGCGAAGCCAACTGGCCAAGCCATGACCGCCAGGATGTTGGATATAAGCCGAACGCCGATGCTCGCCAGCGAAGGGAAAATGAACAAGGCGAGCCCGATGGGCAGGAAGAGCGCTCCGAGCCATTTGAGGATGAATTGCATGAGGTAGATCGGAACCTGTATCAATGCCACCAATACGATAAAAAATTTGGAAAGTCCGTAGACGACGCTCAGATAGATGGACTGGACGATTCGATCGACTCCCCATCCGTCCGCCTCCGGATCTTCGGCGACCGTATCCATCAAGGCCTTGGTGACTTCGAACGGTTCGCTGCCAAAGTTCTCGTTGATATATTCGGCCAAGCCGTAGAAGCCGTAGTCGAGTTTCTCGAACCAGTAGGAGCTGGTCGAAATGATGGCGACGATGAAGAAGCAAGTGAAGACCGGCTTGGTCATGGCGACCAGGTCAGCGTTGCCGTCTGAAAGCTTGGCGATTCGAACGATCAGTCCGGCTAGGAGAATGAAGTAGGCGATGAACATCATCGCGTCCTGCAGCTCGAGGATCGCGTTTTCGAAGTTAACGAGGTAGATGGGTCCTACTAGGTTCATCGATCGGATAGAGGCTTAGTTTTCGAGCGAATCGAAGTAGTCTTTTGCGTCCTGCGTGGAAGTGGAGGATTCCCTTGTTTCCAAGGTGAAGCCGACGCCTTCGTAGGCTTCGAGCTGGGAGCGGATGTAGGCGCGTCTGAGCTTGTCGAGTTCGCGTATCTGGGCTGCGGTAGAGTCTCTCAGTTTCCCATAGGCCTTTCTTTGTTCGGAGCTCATGTTCGCCCGGTTTTCGATAAAATTGTCGCGCTCGGAGGCGAAGGCTCGCGAGAGCTCCTGTATCTTGTCTTCGTAGGGATCGTCTATAACGACGTCCTTCTTTCCTTCTACGGTGATATGAATGGCGTAGCGGGAGCTTCCGTCTTGCTTTACGACGACCTCGACCGGTTCTTCCGAATTTGAGCATCCGGAAAGCCAAAGGGATACGGCTGCGATAAATGTAGTTGCTATCTTCATACTTATTCCGAGTCCGGTTTTGTGATACTGTCCAAGTAGCTTTGCAGGGAGCCGAGCGCGTCGCTCTGGTCCTTTAGCTGGGCCTTGACCGCTACCGCTTTGGCCTTCGATTCCTGGTTTTCATTGAGCTGCTTGAGGGCGAGGTAGCGCTGGTATTGCTTTTCCCGTTCCGAGACGAGTAGGGCTATTTGCCCGTTTTGGGCGTTGACGATTGTAGAAAGCTTTTGGACTTCCGAATCGGTGGTGGCTGCTTCGAGTTCCTCAAGCGCGAGGGCTTGGTTTTCCTGTAGCTCCGCCAGTCGTTCGTCTATCGTTCCCGATGCTTCGACGTAGTTGGTGTATTGCCGATCCACTACGGCGTACTTTTTTAGTTCCGCATCGCTCATGGCGACTTCCTTGCCGGTGACGGTTGCGGCTTCCACCTCTACGAACATCCCGCCGTGGGTTTCTTCGAGGCTATCCGTCCCGTCCGCTTCCTCGATCACTATTTCCCAGGAGACGCCGTGTTTGAGTTCGTCGAGAAAGTCCTCGACGGATAGTATATCTATGGATGGAAGATCCACGTCGATGGGATTGCCGATCCAGCTTTTCACGTCGAGTTGGGCTTCCAGCTGATCTCCCATGGTATCGAGCTGTTTGGTTAGATTATCGTAGTTGCGCTTCCACTCCCGCATCGTCTTGGCATGCTGGGCGACGTTTTGGATTTTGAAGGCTATCTGGGTGGTTTCCGTCGAAAAGTTTCCGGCTACCGAGAACAGACCGTAGACGGAAGAGGGGGCGAGTAGCGCCAAGGCGAAGATAAGTTTCATGTTATTGGGTCCTTAGGTAGATGATCCGCTCGCTGGTGATTTCACCGTCGATCTCCTGCTCGGGGATGACGACCGGAACGAAGGTTCCGGTATCGGTTCCTTGGTTACTCGTGTCTTCCTTTTGACGGTTTTGAATGATCCAGTACTGTTGCTTCACGCTTTGGTTGAGAGCTGCCTCGTATCCGTTTCGATAGGCTTGTTGCTCGTTGCTCTCTGCCATTGCGTTAACCCCTGCCGCAGAAATGGCACCAATGGCGGCTCCGCCTATCGTCCACGACGCATCGCCATCGGAGGCGTTGTGTCCGAGGGCTGCGCCTAAGGCGCTGCCTCCAATAATGTTCGCGTTCCTGCCTGCGTTTCCGCTGGCGCAACCGGAGAGAACGGCTCCCGCAATCAATAAAACGCAGGCTAGTATAAGTTTGAGTCTATCTTTCATTGTTGGCCGTCTCCGTGGCTTGGGCGGGCTTGCCGCCGCTTTCCTTGTAGTATGTTTTTGCTTGGATGTTCAGGGCGGTGCCGCAAAGGGCGGGGCTCGCTCCGGGAGCGTGGTAGCAAACGCTTGAGAACTTCGCTCCCTCGGGCTGCTGTTCTACGAGAGGATATTCCATGATGGCTTCTTGGGCGACGGGAGGCAGTCCGGTATCCGCTGCTATTTCGTGTATGTCGGCCTTGTCCAACTGCCTCATCAAGAGGTGTTGCTTGGAATTGCCCATCACCACGGAACGGATACGCGAGTTCTTGAACCGTTGGTATTGCTGAACGATCGAGCAGGTCCAGCAGGAGAATTTACGAAGCTGGGCGTAGGCTTCCGAAACCGTTTTTTCTCCGTTTGGAACGTCGAGAAATCTGGATACTTCCTCGAAGATGATTCTCTTCCTCAGTTTTCTCGGAAGCGAAATGATATGCTGCCGGGCGAAGGAGGTGATGAGAAGTCCGGCCGCGGTTCTCAGTTCGACTGCTTCGTCGCCGAGCTGTCCGAGCTCGAAGTGGGCGATCTTGCTTTTTAGGCTGACGTTAGTGGTTCCGTCGAAGAGGCGGCCGTAGCTGCCGGAGGCGGTCCACGCGCTCATCAGGGTGGCGAGTTCGTCGATGTCTTTTTTGGGATGATGGGGGCTTCTGCCGAACCGCATGAGTTCGATTAACTGCGAGTGGGCTGGATAGTCGCTTGGCGAGAAATAGGCGAAGGCCGTATCCTTCACGTAGTCGGCCGTGTCCGGATCTTTGGAGAATGCGAGAATCTCGCTGGCTTGGATGGTGTCGTAGAACTCCAATGCTTCCTCTTCCTCGTTTGCGAGGGCTTCCTTCAGGCTGCTGAATGCCTCCACGTAGCTGGTCTTCGTTCCAGAGCTTCGCTTCTTCCAAAGGTACGCGGCGTAGGCGATCTTGCGAACCTCTGGCATCCTGCTGCGGTTCCGCTTGCTCCATGTCTCGAACTGGTCGCGGTAGAGCAGGTCGATATAGTGACCGATCTGAGCTTGCCTTGTTTGTTGTCGTTCCCGCGAATCGGCGAGTCCGATCATTCTGGATACGAGCGTGACGCCTGCGGATACCTGCAGGCGTGTCAACGGCATGGCTGCGGTATCCAGATAGTTGATAACGAGATCGCTGTCCGGTTCGATAATGATCGGAGTTTCGCCTAGGTTTTTCGTAAAAGTCTCGTAGGACATGCCTTCCTCGATGATTACCGAATAGGCGAACCGGTGGGCCGTTTGCGAAAGCAGGTCTTCCATGAAGACCGACTTGCCCGCTCCACTTGTTCCGAAAAGAACAGTGTGCTGAGGCGTCTCGTCGACGAAGGCGTTGATGCCAACCAAATTGTTTTGGCTCCCGTCGTAGAGCGCTTCGGCTTGGTCGAGATACCCCGTAAAGGTTGCTGAAAAAGGAAGCAGGTCGGCAAGGTATCCGTCTTCGGCGTATTCGCTGCGATGCGTATAGTTCGATCCTGTCCAGCCCGGCCACGAAGCAAAGAACAGCTTTTTGCTCGATGCGAAGAGCGTGTTTTGATAGATCTCCGCTCCGTTCATCTGGCTTATCGCCTGCTTGAGCTCGGTGGTTCGCGCCCTGAGCGTATCAGGATCGCCCGCCCAGACTCGCACGATGTAGGTGACGCTGAAGGGATGCGTATAGCCTTGGGCGAGCGAATCGATTGTGGCTTCCTTCTTGTTGATGGCGGTTGCGTCGGACTGACGTCCTTTGTGCCGGTGCTCGTTCTTTAGCCGGTCCGCTTCCTTTTCTTCCTTGCGGATGATTTCCTTCGCATCGAGTGGCGTCACGTTGACGGTGATCTGATAGTCTTGAGAGGGCAGACTCGTCAGGTTGTGAGCGATTCCTGGATACGTTTCGCTCGGCCAGCGCATGATGGTGAATATGCTGTGGTAGTAGCCGTCGAATTCCAACGCAGCTCCCTGCGCTGGGCGTATGTCGCCGTGCAGGCAGTTTTCCTGTATGCTGTATCGCTCGTCGAATCCTCTGGAAAAGTCATAGTCGACGTTTTGCGATAGGGATGGATTGAGGAACTTCTTTAGGTAACTGCAGTGCTGCAAGTCGTCCATCGGGGCGACAGTCGTGTCCGCTCCGAGCACGTTTCGAATATGGCTCTCCTGTTCCTCGTAGTAGGTTCGCAGGCTGGAAAGCTGGGCTTCGTAAAATCTTCGGAGCCCTGCCTTGGTCTTCAGGTTGCCGGAATACGTTTCCATTTTTCTGGATACGAAAACGACGAGGACTTCGCGCCTGAGTTCCCGGGCGAGCATCTTTGACCAGTAGCGGCTGAAACGTTCGTTGCGAATGGCCCTGACGTAGGTTTGGTCGCAGTGGTCGAGCGTGTCGTTGTAGTACCGCGTCAACTCCTTGCGATAGTCGCTGTCGCAGGTCCACTGGACCTGCATGGTTTCGTCAGGGCCGAGGGCGTTTATCAAATGTCGAATCCTGCGCTTGAATTCGTTTTTCCGGCTAACGCTTCCTCCTCTAAGGTCTGGCGTTTCGATAGCGAAACCTTTCGAGGCGACGCATCCTTTTTCGAGCGAACCGTAGATGAGCATCCCATCCGCAAACCAACCGTTGGGCGCTTGGCTAGTCATGGGCCGCGATTCCGAACCGAGGGTTTGACGGTTGGTTCGACCTCGCGATCGAAAATCCGGAGGACGAAATATTATCGATGAAGTCCTTGTCGAAACCTTTCGGTTTGTTGTGCTTGAATAGGACAACGTATGCGACGGGGATTATCATAAAAGGGATCCCTATTATAATAGAAATGGCTAAGCTAATATTGAAGGCTCCGAAGCATAAGGTCGAAATCGTCAGGGCGAAAACCATGCCTCCTATTGGGTATAGGAAGAGGTTCCCTGATAGGCCGAATGCTTGTCCCTTCGAGTCTGTCGCGGCATTTGTGCGCGTTCTTTCCAACTGTTCCATTACGGTAGTTTGGTTGTGGGGTTAATAGGGGGAGGCCGGTTCGAGCGACCTAGAAGTCCGGCGTGATTACCGCGTCGTCAAGGCCGGCAAGCACGAAGAAGGCGGACATGATCAGGCCTGCGGCCGCTATTATGATGCCTCCGAAAATGGACGAGTATCCCTCGGAATCTCCGTCGGATATCTTTCTGGCTCCGCGCCAGATAAGAAAAATTCCGTAGACGAAACCGAAGAAGAAAATGACGCCTAGGGCTAAGGAAAACATTTCCTTTAGGTCGTCGAGATCCGCTTGGGCAAGGACGATGGGTGCGAAGGATATATTCATATCTCACATAGGGTTGAGTTGGATTTTGTCGCAGGCGAAGGTTGGAGTTTCGCTGCGGGTTACAAGAGTGGGTATATTGAAAAAGTTATGATAATGTTTCGTCAATTTATTTCACTTTATATAACACTATGATGTGTGCGGTTTTACATTGTTTCTAAATATAACATAATGTCTTTTTAATATATGAGCATTCGGAAGCTGGATATCAGTCGGGCGGCGACCCTTAAGGATCACTTGTTGTCCGGGATATTAGGGCAGGATCGCGCGATTGAAAAAGCGTGTTCCGTTTTAGTTCGTGGAGCTTGCGGGCTGGCGTCGAAGGATCGTCCCTTGGGGTCGCTGCTTTTAGTGGGACCGACAGGCGTTGGAAAAACGGAGTTTACGAAACGCTTTACCCGTTGCCTTTTCGAGGGTGAAAACCGTTTGGTTCGCTTGGACATGTCCGAGTATCAGAACAAGGAACAGTTGGAAGTGCTGTTGGGCGATGGATCGAACGCGCAAGGACAGCTGGGCCGTTTCTTCGACTTGAATCGTGACGAAGAAGGGAATCTGAGAGGCGGCACTATTCTCTTGGACGAAATTGAAAAGGCGCATCCGGATATTCTGCTGATTTTGCTGCAAGTATTGGAGGAGGGGCGGTTGACCTTGCGAGACGGTACCTTGCTTTGCTTGTCGGAGTTCTTCGTGGTGATGACTTCGAATATCGGAGCGTCGGAATCGATGGAAATGCGGAAGTCTTCTCAGGAAACGATAGACCGCGTTCTTTTTTCCTTGGTGAAGGACCGATTGAGGCCGGAACTCGTTGGCCGAATTGGCGAGCTGGTCGTCTTCAACCGTTTGGAGTATGCGGCTCAGATCGAAATCGCTCGTCTCTTGCTCGACCGTGAGGTTCGACGTTTGCATGACGAGCTTGGGTATTCGGTATCGTATGACGACAGCGCGCTCGAACTTGCCCTTGTTGAAGGCTTCGACTCTCGCTTTGGAGCCCGTCCCCTGCGCCGCTGTATCGAGAGATTGGTTGGCGACGCGATCGTAGAGAAACTGTTCCTGAACGAGGAAACCGATGGAAAGCTGTTTGCGAATGCGGATACGGGAAAGCTCGTATTAGAAATGGAATCGAAACGGTGAGGAACCGATTCGGTTCGAGGTTTTCTGGCTCTTCCGGGAAGATAGTCGAGCACCGTCGGATATTCAGTAGGGAGGAGCTCCAATCCGAGTTCTGGCTGGCAGCCCTAGAATATTGCCACGCGTCTTTCGTTCAGATTCTCGCACTTCCCAAAACAGCGATTTTGTGTGGTAGAGCTCCGACCAGACGAATCAGGGAATCCACGACTTGGCCAAGAAGCGATAGTTCTTTTGCACGAAGGCGTGCGGTACCGGCTAGCAAAATGCTGTACGCGACGGTTTTTCCACACCTTCCCAGTAAATTAATCGAAGCTATTTAGCTACCTTCTTAATAGCAGGCTGCAGTCAGGTGAGAGATGGGAGGTATCGATATTTGTTGCTATCGAATCAGTGTTTGTGTCCTGATTCCGGATGTGTAGGCTGCCACAGCTGTAAAAAAAGGGGGGGGTATCCGTAAAGGCGGTCTAAATTCTTGAATCGACTATCCTCACTCTTCTATCATTTAGAATTTTGATAGAAGCAGCAGAACAGGATAGAGGATCGAAGAGTATTACAAGAAATCGCGATGACCCCGAAAAAAAGTGATTTAAGGCTTCTGTCGCTCTGAAACCTGCCAACAGGTGGGCTTATACTTTTAAATTGTTTTACTATAGGGCGGATTCGAGGTCGATGAGCCCGTTTATCATTGCGTAGCGAGTGATGCTGGCGACGTTATGCAGGTCGAGCTTGCGCATCATGTTGGTACGATGGTTGTCGACCGTTTTGACGCTGAGACCAAGCTTGAAAGCGATCTCTTTGGTGCTGTGGCCCTCGGCGATCTTTTGCAGTACATCGAGTTCGCGTTCCGTAAGGGTGTCTTTCGAGCGATGCTCGTTTCCTCGGTTTACGACTACGGAGCGAATCAGCTCCGCTACGTTCGGCCCGAAGAAGGTGCCGCCTTCCGCTACGATGCTTAACCCATTGATAAATTCTCTAAGGTTGGCGTTTTTTTCCGCGAAGCCGTGGGCGCCGGCTTCGAGCATATCCTTCAGGATGGAGTGGTTTTGGTAGGTGGAGAATACGAGAATGCGCGTTTCGGGAAGCTGGCGCTTGAGGCGTCGCACGATTTCCAGGCCGTTCAATCTCGGCAGTCGAGCGTCGACGATGACGACATCGGGTTTGAGTTCGATTATTTCTTTGAGTGCTTCTTGTCCGATTCCGCAATCGCCGACGATGTTGTAATTGTGGCGTTCGAGAACATCTGCGAGCAACTGTCGAACGGTGGTTAGGTCATCAACTATGTACAGACGTTTCATTTAGTTTATGGAATCCTCGGAAGTTTTGGGACGTTGTCTACCCGCAGTGGTCTATATATGGAAAAGCTATAGGGTTAAGTCCTTATATCAAGCTACAAGGTCAGATTTCACAAACATCTGAAGTTTGGATTCAAAAAAGGGTTAATGGGTTGGCCACATACGTAAGCCAATCGCGACGAATTTGATTAAGAGGTTCATCACCAAAATCTGTGGAAGGCTTATAGCGAGGAGCGGGCACGTTCTGCAGAGTCTAATTACTCAGGTGAATTCCAGTCCAACCACACCCGTTCAAAAAGATGGAAAGTAAACTTTGCTCGCTGTTTGGGATGGTTACAGCTTACCCCGTTTCGCTACTATGGAATATAAGCACTTTGCTGGCGTGACTGAAGCCAATCGGTGTAGCGCTGTCGGGTTTGTTGAGATCTTGAAAGTATCCAAAAAAAGATACATATTGACCCTGTTGAGCGAGTTGCCGTCAGTTCGCTAGAGCTAGGTTCGCCGTCTGATTATCGACGAGTTCGCTCTGCGAATATGACACTGCCACGCCACGCGGCCAGTACTCTAGGTCGGAAGAAGCAGGAGCCGCGAGGCTTTGCACCTCTTCTTCGAGCGTATTTGATGCTGGCCGCCATCGGGGAAGCTCTATCGTGAAGGAGAGCAGCCTTTGCTGTCTTCGATGTGGGCGAGGGCTTCTTCTTGGGATTCGAAGTGCAGAATTGCCCAACATTGTTGGGCTCTGGAGGTCTCGTAGGCGGCCTCTACCGCCTCTAAGATCTTGGTGTGCCCGATGAAGGCAACGGTTATTCGTGGATTGCTGATTGCCGCAGCTTCATCCATGTAGGCGATGATGCGGACTTGCTTTGGCTCGAAGGAGACAGAATCGGCCTTGTCGAAAGAAACCAGTTCCCAGCGAAGATCGTCGAAACGCTCGTCGCCGTAGACTTCCTTGTTGCTCTCTACGATATCTTCTGGGGTGACTTCCCCAAAGTAGTCGAATGAGACGTAGTTGGAGTTCCAATTTATTTCGTAAGACATCGTCGGATGCTGCGAGTGGGGATTCGTGGTAACTACGTATCACTCTAGACGATTGTCAGTTTTTTTCAAGTATAAGTTCTCCTTGTTGGGTGCGTTAAGTTCTACGAACGTCGCTGATAGTGCTAGAAGTTCTAAGTTTCGGCTAACGCGAACCAGTTCATGTATTAGCGAAATTACTGTCCAGTGTAAGAAGGTATTACATCTGGCTCTGGTTAAAGGTAAAAATTCGGCTGTCGATGAACATCGTTACCACCACTGCTCGACCACAGTACCCATGAAGCTTAGCACCAAAATACTCCTTGCTGCCTCCTCGGCAGGTCTCCTGACCGCGATTTCCTGCATAACGACTGTCTATATTACGACTAAGGCCAACCGTATTGCCGGGGTGGAGGAAGAAATGAATGGGATCCTTTCGCAGGCGGAGAACGTGATCGACAACATGGATCGAATGCACTCCTCGGGTGCTTTCAACACCGAGGGCTTGCTGGACGAAGCGAAAGCTTCAAGGGGGAGCAGGCCTCTCAAGGAAACCTATCGGAGTTCTGCGTTTTACGATACGATTCCAGTAGTCTCGGCTTGGAAGTCGGTACGAACGATGGCGGACCAAAAGGGCTTCGATTTCGAGATTTCTACGCATCCCGACGTCGTCGCGCGAAACACGACTACGGCGACAAGTACGCCGATATGTTCGACTATTTCGAGCGCGGCAACGACCTCTACATCGAGGAGGTCGAGGGAACCGACGAGATCATCGCCGCCCGCCCGGTCAAGCTTCGCGAGAGCTGTTTGGATTGCCATGGAAATCCGGACGACAGTCTCAGTGGCGACGGCCTCGACTTGCTTGGGTTCCGGATGGAGAACATGCAGGTGGGTGACATCAAGGGAGCCTTCGTCCTGCGAACGAGCATAGGGAGCGATCCTGTGATCGCATCGACAATGTCTCGAGCCTCGGCTGTGGGCTTCGGCGTCCTGGTTCTCGTGGTGCTCTCCTTCAACTATTTCAACAAGCGATTCATCACTGACCCTGTCAGACAGGTGATCGGCAAGCTCGAAGCCAGCTCCGATCGCGCTGCCCGAGCCTCCGACGAGGTATCGAACTCGAGCAACTCGTTGGCGAACGGGGCGAGCGAACAGGCTTCGAGCATCGAGGAGACGGCGTCCTCCCTGGAGACGCTAGGCCTGATGACCGAAAAGAACACTAACGCGACCTTGGAAGCGGAAAAGACTACGAAGCTGGCGAAGCTTTCCGTGCAGGAAGGCGTGGATAACATGAAGCGGATGGTCGAAACGATGAACACCATCAAGAGTTCGAGCGACAGCGTATCCAATATCCTGAAGACGATCGACGAGATAGCATTCCAGACCAATATCCTAGCTTTGAATGCTGCAGTGGAAGCGGCTCGGGCCGGGGAGGCTGGCGCAGGTTTCGCGGTGGTCGCGGACGAGGTGCGCAACTTGGCTCGTCGCAGCGCTGAAGCTGCTAGCGAGACTTCAAGCAAGCTGGAGGAGTCGATCTCCAATAGTCAGACCGGGGTGAGCGTTTGCGAGACGGTCGGCAGTAGCTTGGAAGCTATTTTGAGGAACGTGGAAAAGGTCGATGAGATCATGGTCGATATCTCGAATGCCTCTCGTGATCAAAGCGAAGGGATCAGTCAGATAAACCACGCTATCGGGCAGATGAACGAGACTACCCAAAGTTCGGCTGCATCCGCGGAAGAGACAGCCTCAGCGGCGTGCGATTTAAACCACATCGGCAATGAATTGCGCGATTACGTCGGTATTTTGAGTTCGATTGTCGACGGCAAGCAGCGTGTTGGTCTCGCGAAGCCTTCAGAGGATAGTCGCGACGACCTAGGCTTCGGTTTTGCGGAATCGCCACCGTCAGGCAATCGCCGGATATCGGCCGACCTACTCAATTAGTTGACCGTATCTAGCTAAGGCTACAGTCCGAATTGATCCTCCGGTTGGTACGCTCTGCCGGTAACGCGAACTTTTCGATGCAAATCTAGTGGCATCGCCCGAGAGGTGTGTCGGCATAGTTGGTGGAACCTCTTGACCGGGTTCTTTCAGGACGTACAGGCCAATCAATAGCGCTCCTGCTGGCGGCGAACATTGTCGATTAAGCGTGAAAGAAACACAGCTTCTTAGCGTTGAAGCCTCGCGGACATGTTGCGGCTCGTTCCTGTTATCTTCTCCCTGTATGACCGATCGTTTCCCAGGCCCTCCTTTTTGCGCTTTTCCCGTCAACGTTCGATGCTTCGGATTCATCCAAGAGCCCCTCGATATCTCCGGCAACAACGGATGGATGCGACTGCCTTCGCAATGTCCAGGCAGGGAACTCTGCCAATGACCTCCGGCAAGTTCGGCTGAGTTGGCAGACAGTCATATTGTTGAATTCTCGGTACGAGAAACTGCCTTCGTCCTGGCGCCGCGGGAATGGGTGCGGTTGAAGCCCCTCCATCATAAAGCCCACGCTCGGCTGGAGGAATATCGGGTCTCGGTCAGGCACGTAGAAGCGATGACTGGTTTGGATTTCTTCCCCGGCCTAGGGTTGGGTGACCTAGAGAGGGCTTCGAGCTACTAGTTCTTAAAAGGCCGCGTGAAAACTAGAAGTCGCACTTGCGAACGCGAAGCGTATGGCAAACTTTTGTCCTCATGGGTGTCGACCGAATTGTCGCAACGGTATACGGAGCTTCCGGAAACAAGCTGTCGGGAGATTGGAAAAGCTACGCGTCGACAGGAAAGGATGCCCACCGTTTGTTGGAAGCGGAGGTCGAGCGTTCGGCCAGGGTGTTTCTGTCTGAAAGGAGCATTGGCTATTCGGTGTTGCTGGTGGAAATCCAAAATGCGGATGGCTCTCCCATGACGTTTGCTAGCGCGTCGGGCCGTTTCGAGGTGACCTACGCCTAAAGGGCTTGCGACGCCGACCGCGTCTGTTCGTGACTATGAGTTCGTGGATTCCTCGTGATTCTCAACTAATTTTCTTCAATACATTTCGGTCGCTCGGTTGCGCTTAGGCAGGCGAAACCCGAGATGCAATCGTGGAACAGCTTTTCCGAAAGAAGAAACCAAATGGAAAATTGGTCGCGGAAAGAGATAGGGGAACGCTCGTATTAGAAGAGGGTTTTAATGGGTGATAAAGCGGCTCGGTTCGAGAAAACCGAGCCGCGTCTAACGTCAGTAGAGTCCTGCCTCGTTGAAGGAATAGTATCCTCGGCCTTGGGGATCGGATATAGAATTTCCGCAAATGACATGGTCGAGTAGATCGATATTCATGAGCGTTCCGCACTCCTTTAGCGTTCGGGTAACTTTAATATCGGCGGCGGATGGAGCGGGATCTCCGCTGGGATGATTGTGGCAGACGATCATCGCCGTAGCGCTGGCGAGAATGGCGATGCGGAAGATTTCCGGCGGAGTTGCTATGCTTCCGGTCGCGCTGCCGAGTGTCACCATTGCCCGGAATATCGGGTGGTTTTTCCGGTTTAGGCAGATGACCCAGAAGCTCTCCTGCATGGGGTTCCTCTCGAATGCGTCCTGCATGTAGCGGTGCACTTTTTCCGGGGCGTCGAGCGGCTTGGTTTCGCCTTCGCTGACGAGTGAGTATTGAAGTGATGCTTCATAGACTTTCATTGTTTTACCTTTCGTTTTGAAAGGATTCCCGCCCCTCAAACCGATGAGGGTTTTAACTGGAAACCGTTCGCGTTTCCCAGTCGCGCGAAGTCAAGGTGGAGGCGTAGCACGACCTTGAATCGCGTGATAGGCTGGGAGAAAACGGACAGACAGTTTTTCTTTTTGGGATCGACTTTGATCCATCGAATTTTCGCGGACACGTATCCGAATTGATAGGACAATCATCCTGCTTAAGGCCTACTTCGATGCATGCCGTCTCGATCCCGTAAATAGGGGAATCGTGTTGTTCGGCGTTTCCCTATTCAACCGAGGGCTTCCGTTCTAATGTTGCCTTATTCCATAAGGGGTAAGGCGTCCCTCTCCCAAACGAAACGAAACGTACGTTTCGAAAATGTGGATACACCGATCAGAAGGAACGAATGCGATGATAAGTCCCAAGGCCCAGTACAACCTCAGGAATGCCCAGCGATACTTTCGCGAGCACTTGCAGGTGGGCGATTACTACGCCCAGGAGAATGCGGTTCAGGGTGAGTGGTTCGGACTGGGGGCCGAACGTCTCGACCTGAATGGACCGGTGCAGGAGAAGGATTTCCTAGCCCTTTGCGAAGGACTGAACCCCGCGAATGGCGAGCGGTTGACCTTGCGGAAGAACACGACGCGTCTGTCGTGCGGCAAGGAAACCGCGAACCGGCGTATCTTCTACGACTTTACGATTAGCCCTCCGAAGAGCGTGTCGATCGTAGCGCTATACCAAGACGAACGCATCGTGAGAATCCATGACGAAGCGATCCGAAAATCGATGCACGAAATGGAGAAATTTGCGATGACGAGAGTTCGCAAGGGAGGCGTTTCCGATGATCGTGAAACCGGCAATGTGGTGGGCGCATACTTTCGGCATGATACGAGTCGGGCTCTCGATCCGCATTTGCATACGCACTGCATCGTGATGAACGCGACCTTCGACCCTTTCGAAAAACGTTGGAAAGCGCTGCAGAATTACCAGATGCTAAAGGCTCAGAAGTTCGTTGAAAATCTGTACTACCACGAGCTGTCGAAAGGCCTACGCAAGCTTGGCTACGCAATCGAGAACAATGCTCGCGACTTCGAAATCCGAGGGGTTTCGCGTTCATTGATTGAAACGTTTTCGAAACGGAACCGGCAGATAGACGAAGCGGTTGCGGAGCATATTTCCAAAGGAAAATTCGTGGGAAACGTGAAGGAGCTGCGAGCTCAGATAGCACATGAGAAACGGGATCGGAAGATGAGGGGAGCGAGCGCGGAAAAGCTTTCGGCAATGTGGGATGAGCAAATGATCGATCGGGAACGGGCCATACTTTCGAATGGAATTTCCGGTAGTTTTTCGGCGAATACGAAGCCTGATATCACTGCCGTGGTCGACTGGGCGGACGAGCATATGTTCGAGCGGAAGTCTGTGGTGGAGGATTACCAGCTTAAGGCGGCGGCTCTGGTGCGAGGACGCGGCGAACGTTTTTCGCTCGAAGAATTGGAAGCGGAAATCGTTCGTCGCGAATACCTCAAGAACGATAAGGGATACAAGATTACGACCCGGCTGACGTTGGGCCGCGAGTTGGAGCTCGTACATGCGGCGTGGAACGGGAAGGGAATCTGCGAGCCGTTTTGCGAGACTTACGAGCCCTCGATTCCAACGGTAACTGAGGAGCAAAAGTTGGCGATCGAAAGGATCCTTACGAGTAGGGATCGAGTGGTTCTGTTCCGAGGCGGTGCGGGTACGGGAAAGAGTTTCGCGTTGAAGGAAGTGGAACGTGGTCTCAAACGTGCGGGCTTTGATGCGACTGTTTTGGCTCCGCAAAGACAGCAGGTAATCGATCTGGAAAAGGACGGTTTCAAGGCACAGACCGTCGCTAGCTTCCTGACGAAATGCGAGTTGCCAGAGCGGGCGGTAGTGGTCGTGGACGAGGCTGGGCAGATAGGAGGCAAGCAGATGTCGGAGTTGTTTCGGGCAGCTGAAAAGGCCGACGCTCGGATCATCCTTTCCGGCGATACGCGGCAGCATGGAGCGGTGGAGGCGTCCGATGCCTTGCGAGCAATCGAACTGCACTCGGGACTCGAGGCAGCCGAACTGGAGGAGATCCGGCGCCAGGATCCGGATGGAGGAAAGGACGAGGTTGAGCGTGAGTTCATTCGAGACTATCGCGGCGCCGTGAAGGCCGCGTCGGCAGAACAAATCTACGAGTCCTTCGAACGCTTGGACGCTCTTGGTTGCGTGGAGGAATACGCGGAAGCCGTTCGCAAGGAGGTCTTGGCGAGCGATTACCTAGCTGCGAAACTTGCCGGGGAAAACGTCTTGGTGGTGGCCCAGACTTGGGACGAAATCAATGCTGTGAACAGAGCGGTTCGCAGAAATCTCAAGGCGAGCGGAATGCTGGGAAAGGACTCGCGCTTGGAGTTCTACCAGAGCCGCGACCTCGGCGAGGCTCAGAAACGCGACGCGCGTTTCTATCGAAAGGACGACCACGTTTGCTTTGTCCGCAGTTATGGTCGTTTTCGCAAAGGAGACTTTGCGAAGGTTCGCGGAGCTGGCTGCGATGGCTTGAAATTGGACATCGACGGCAAGGTGACGACCGTCGCATTCAAGCAGGCCAAGCGCTTTATGGTGGTGGAAAGCAAGGAGATGGAACTGGCTCGGGGAGACCGCCTGCAGATGAAGTTCAACGACCGTTCCTTGGACGGGAAGCCGGTTGTGAACGGCGAGCTGGTTACGGTGTCGCGGATATGGGAGAACGGAAACATCTCGGTTCGCGACGACAAGGGAATCCGCAAGACGCTGTCGCCCAACCAACGTTTGGCGAATCTCGGCTACGCGGTCACTTCCTACGCCTCGCAAGGCAAGACGGTGGATACGGTTCTTTTTAGCGATTCGCGGAGCAAGGCGGCGACGAACCGGAACCAGTGGTACGTATCCATTTCCCGGGCGCGCAAACGCATCAAGATCTATACTTCGGACAAGGACGCCTTGAGCGAGAACCTGTTGCGCTCAGGCGACCGGCAGTTGGCGCTGGACATTGCGGGGAGTTCCGCGGAAGGCGGTAGTGGAAACGTGCGTGGTAAAGTGGAGAAGCCCCGTCGTTTGGTTCGGTGGACCTTGAGCATGGCGAGGAAAATGATGGCTGCTGCCAGGTGGAAGGGACTTTTGCCTAGAGGTCCGCGACTCAAAAGATATAGATGAGAAAATTGAATAGCTTAACTTCCGCTGATGGGACCGGAGAAGAGTCGGGCAAACGCTCGGGAGTCATTTGCGCGTCGGTTCGAGAGGGAGCTCCGACGCTGATAATCGAGGATGCGAGCGGGAGGCGTTGGATCATGCCGTGGGTTCACCTCCTCCATGCTGTTTACGAAAGCGAGAGGGGACTGGATAGGATCGAACTGTCCTATGCGTCCCATACAGTAACGCTCGAAGGCGTACGCTTGGGGGGCTTGGTGGAGCGCATTGCGAAGTTTGGGGTGGAGTGGGTACGCCGATACGATAAACGCTACCTGCTCTCCTGTCCGAAGGACATGCCGTTTATAGAGAGGATCGAGGTCGCCGATAAAAACGAATGACGATCCTAAAACTTCATATTATGGTGTGTATAGTCATCTGCTATTTGCCTGTTCCTGAGCTTTGCGCAATTGTTTGATCGGACGGCCGTCGGAATCCGGTCGCCTGGATGACTCTTGTACGATGCCTTGGGGAAATTTGATACTGAGCCTATTGTGCGCTTCGGCTTGCTACGCTTTGCTTTGGAGCTCGCAGGCGACCTTGTCCGTATCGGCTGTCGCCTTCGGGGCGCTTTCGGTTTGGCAGTACGGGTGCGAATGTTACCGGCTATCTGGGGAAGGCGGATTCTCGGGTAATCCGGTCGTGTTTCGGTTCGGGCGTTTCCGCTGGCGAGAGTCCGAAGCGTGCCGGCATTGGTTCGTAACGGGTGAGACGGGAACCGGAAAGACCTTCTTCTTTCGACGGGTTATCTGGCAGCTTTGCGAAAACGTTCCGAATTGGGGAGGGCTCGTGCTCGACGAGAAGGGTGTGTTCGTGGAAATACTACAGGGGATATTTCGGAATCATCCGAAAAGGAGCGAAGCGGACTTAGTCGTGCTTGAGCTGCGGTCCGAACGTCACGGCGAAGATTGGAAACCGAAGGTTACCTTCAACTTTCTCGACGTTCCGGGAATTCCGTATTCGAATCATGCCAAGACGATCGTCGATGTCGCGAGCGCATTACTCAAGAAGGGCGGAGAGAATCCGTTCTTTCCGCAGCAGGCGACGATCCATATCGAGTGGGGCTTCAAGTGCCTCGAGGCCATCGAGGAACCCGTTACGCTGAAGAATTGCCACGACCTTCTGACATCGGATGCCTTGCTGCCGAAGGTGATGGAAATCCTCGCCTCGCTTGGGACGGCTGAAGCGAAGCTGGTTCGCAGCCATTTCGAGGACAATTACTTGGGGCTGAACGAAGAGACCTTCAAGGGAGTTCAATCTACGATTGCTGGATACCTCAGCTACTTTACCGGCCCGGAAGTGGCAGAAGTGTTTTGCCCCGAGGAACCTTCGACTTTCAAGTTTTCGGATTTGGACGATGGAAAGGTCGTTACCGTTTCGATCCCACAGAAATTTTCGGTCGAACGGAAGTACATCTATACGCTTTTAAAGCTTAGCCTCTATAACCATGGCTTGCAGCGATTCGACAAGACTGCGGCGGCAAGGAAGAAGGACAACTTGTTGGTCGGTCTTTTCGACGAGTTCCAGAAGACCGCGACGGCGAGCGAAGCGGGTATCAGCGATTACAATACAGCGGATACCTTGCGGGAGGCGAGGGTGATGATCATGGCGGGGACGCAGTCTACGCAGAGCTTGATTCCACCGATGGGAAGCCGGGACAAGGCGCAAGTCTTCATTGCGAACATGGCGAACAAGGTTGTTTTTAAAGCAGCCGACGAGGAGAGCGCGAAGACTGCTGCCGATGGAATCGGAAAGCGCGAAGTGTGGCGAAAGTCGTACGGTGTTTCCGGCGGCAAGAAATCGTATAACAAGCAACGAGAAGACCGCTATATCATCCAGCCATACGAGTTTCGGAAACTGCGGAAATTCGAGTGCGTCGTCCAGCATTGCGAGCAAGGCTGGCAGAAGGTGACGCTTCCGCCGATAGGCCTCGATGGAGAAGTGTGCGATTGGTGGAGCAAGGCGAAGCGAACAAGGTGATAGTCGGGCGTGTATCTTATAATATTATACGCTATGTCTTCTTTGAGTCTTTTTTTGGAGCTCCTGGTTTCGAATCCAACGTGATCCCAATCTTTCTGCAGAATGCTCTGATCGTCTTTGGTGTCGGCATTTCGTTGACGCCAACTTCTTGTTCGAAGTGCTTAACGAATTCGCGGATCGGGTACCTATGTTTGGGGTATTCCCAAATGTATAATAAAATATGGAATTGCCACCAATGCCGAGGATCGTGGTCCCAATTGCCGTTGGTTTCGTACTCCTCCGTTTTGAGGAAGTCTAGAGTATCTGCAAGTTCTCGAAGAAAGTCGCTTCTATTTGTTCTAATTGCCTCGCTGAGCGAGTGCAGTGTTAGCTGTTTCAGGCGTACACTGATCGGAGTAGCAGATCCGTGACTTCTTTTCCATTCTCTTACAAGAAGGTAGGGTCCGATTGAGGTCCGACCTGCCTTATGTTTTTCGAGAAGCATAATCAACTTTCGAAGGCTAAGTCCTCCGAATGTGATAGTGAGGCTTCGAGAAATTTCCAACGGAGAAATACGACCGGATTCAATTAGGCTTTCAATGCTTGACGGACCTTTGGGAGAAGATGCAAGTGGATTTTTTGAACTAGTGTTTAGTTTGGTGTGATTGGTAATAGGATACGAATCCGCGTTGCATGTGGCTTGGCGTATTACATGTCTTATGCTTGCTGAATGGTTCCAGAGTTCTATGAATTCTTTGAAAGCTGCTTCACTTTCACTTTTCATCGAAATGGCGACAAACTCATCAAGGGAAAGAAGTGAGGTGAGTTTGCTATCGGAAACAGCTTCTGAACCTTCACATCGCATAGATTGTCAGTAGTTGGGAATTGGATTCTGATCTTGGACTAGTCTAACTAATTCCGTAGGCTCGATTTTCATTGCCGAGGAAAGCAACCAAATCGAATTCAAGCTTGGTTGTTCGATTCCTCGTTCGCAGAATGAGATAAAATTAGTTGAGAGACCCGATAGCTCTGAAAGCTTGTTTTGTGTAAGCCCCATCTTCGAACGAAGGTCACGCAGCACTTGGCCGAATGTCTTTTGGAGAGGTTCTGCGGGACTTGAGCTCACACATCATAATAACAGTTTCTGTGAATGGATGTAACACATCATAGTGTGTGTTAGGACTGGATTTATTCTGCTTACATGCTGATACTCTCGTCGGTTAGCATGAACTGCCCGTTTCAGACGTTACCATGGTGAGATGCCGAATGCTGCTTGGTAGGCCTTTAAACTTGCGATAGATGAACCTCCGAAAGGGATGTCTGAGCTAGACAACGTCGGGCTAGGTCCAGAGCGTTTGGCTCGTTGTCTTCTTTAATCCAATGGATCGCGAGCATGTAGAGAACGAGAGGATCTTCTGGAACGATCTCCAGAGCTTTTTGAAGAGAGGCATTTGCTTCGTCGTTTTCGCCACGCTGGAATTGGATTAGTGTGCATTCAAACAGTCTAAGAATCTCGGCAGGCCGGAGAGAAGCTACCTTACGGAACGCTTCCAGTGCCTCGTTTAGCTGTCCGCTTGCCTTGAGCCTCTTTCCGTTTAGAGAATGAAGAGTAGGCGAATTGGGGCATTTGCGGAGCCCTTCTTCGAATAGACGGGTTGCTTCGGCTTGTGACTGGCTAAACTCGATGAGCTGTACCCAGCCATCGCCGTAGCTCGGATTGAGATCGACTGACTTGCGAATGGTGATTTTGGCGGATTCCAAATCTTGAAGATCTAGATACAGGAGACCGAGTTGAAAGTGAGCGTGGGCATGGGAAGGGTCTACTTTTATCGCTTTCTCTAAGAAGCGACGGGCTCTTGGCAGCTCTTGCTTTCGTCTTGCGGCTACAGCTTGTAGCCTGAGGGGAAATGGATTTAGCAATATTCACTAATCTGGTCGAGCCAGGGATCGGGCACTTCTATGTAGGAATCGGTGCTTTTGGCGCGGCTCCGAATAGCTCTCGATTTAGTCGTCTCCCCGAGGTGTTCGTAAATGGATACCAAAAGGTTTTCACCTATTCCCACTCGGATATTCAGCTCTGCGTCCTCCAAAAGTGCTTTCGCGTCTGTCCAACGGTCGGTGGCGATTGCGGCTTTTGCCAATCCTGCGATGGTGTAGGGGTTTTGTGGATCTTTTTTCTGAACCAAATTGTAAATGGGTACCGCTTTTGCAGCTTGGTTGGATCTTTTATAAGCGTCAGCTAAGTTGAGTTGGGCGGGCAGGTAGTTGGGGTCGATGTCTGAAGTGTGCTGCCAAAGCGCTATTGCTTGGTCCAATTGCCCATAGAGGCTGTATATGGAGACGAGTCGATTGCTCAAAAGCGCATTTTGTTCATCACAGCGGATTAAAATGCCATAAAGCGTGGCTGCCTCTTGGGAGTATCCATTTGCGTGATATAGGGTGGCTAGGTTACCGGAGTTAGTTTGCCAATTCTCCCTAGACTGTATTTTCGATTCTATGATTTAAATACGGTCACTGAGTTCTGGATACGCAATGTTTTCGGGGCGAGGTGGCAGTTCTGCTATAGCCTTTTCCCATGTCCGTGTTTTACGCACTTTCGGCAGATAGTCGATAGACCCTCCGATTGCGAGGGAGGCAAATAGGGCGCAACTAAGAATCAGTTTCGTTCGGCTAGTCAATGCTTCACCTGAGTCCAGAGCAATAGGCGGCTTATTCTGACGTTGTATGGAGGGTACGCATGGAATCCTCCAGTTGGGAGCGAGACTTGTCCACTGCTATCGAAGTCGTCAGGAACGACAGAAAGGAGCTTTATTGGTTCGTAGGCAAGGACGTTTGGGGTAAAGCGCAATTGACCATTGTTCTTGAATCAAACCATCGGTTGCGCATTTGGTTTGGTCCAATCATTGAAGGCACTCACTGCGATGACGTCAATGTGGCCGTCTCTGTCAAAATCGACTTCGATTGGCGAATACGCGCCGGCAAGGTTTTCAATGCGATGGAATTGAAATGAGTCTTTACCAGTATTTTCTAACCACTGCACCCCGTGCCATGGGCGCGGGCCGGAGATTCCGATGGGACCAAAGCCGTCACCTTTTGAAAAGAGCACATCTGGCATGCCGTCTTGGTTGAGGTCGCAAATGGAAAGGCCGCTTGCAGCGTAGTCTTCGTTGGTGGAGCTCCAAATGGAACGGCTGGCAAAGCTACCCACCCCTCGTTCTCAAAGTACCAAATTTGCTCCCAATCTTGAAAGACAATTGCTACGATGTATTGCTGTTTGTCGCTATTGAAGTCGGCGGCTCTCATGTTAGTCACAAGAGCGACGTTTTTGAGTATCCAGTGCGGCGTGAAGGTTTGTTGGCCATCGTTTTGGAGATTTATGGTGGAACCAATACGGTCGTTGTTGGGAAAGACCTGACCATGCTTGAAACGAGCAGGTCAATGTCTCCGTCGCTATCCATGTCGGTAGTTTCCACTCTTACAGGTGCTCGCATGTCCTCAGCAATCGTGAGTTCCCGGAAGTCTCCCGGAGCGACCTGTCGGAGCCAGTGGATTCGGCCCTCCTGAGCTTCGCACAGAAAAGCATCCATTTTGCCATCTTGGTCGAGATCTACGGAGTTTACATGTGCAATCCATGGATATCCATCGATAGGTACTCCAACCTTTTTCGGATTGGGAAGAAGGGCTAGGTGATCACCGCTTTGGGATGTGCTGCGGCAGGGGGAAGGGAGAGCGATTCAGCCTTGGCTGGTTTCTCGCAACTTTGAATGAGAATGCAGCAGCAATGGCGCGCATGGAAGAAATCTAAGTGTTCGAGTTGTTCGTTGCCGCATTTTTGGTTCAGGAGATAAGTTCTGTTGGGTACGGGCAAATAGATTTTCGGCTTGAGTAGTAGAATCCCCCAAATGGGGGGTAGGGAAGGGAGTGACATACTGGTTGTTTCACTTTTAGCCTAACGGTTTTAATCGATACCGCTAATCTTATAACTTTGCAATGAGCCTAAGATGCCTCCCTTTGATTTATGAGAGCAATACTAGGTCAACCGATGAACTTCGATCTCGATATTTGTTGGAAGACCTATTTCAAGAAGGGGAAATCAAAATCCAGTATTGCGACTTAGACCGAGTGATCGTGGGTGGCGCATTTCCGAAGGGCGAATGGCTTGGGTTGAAGCCAACCGGGGACATAAAGGCTGAATACTTCTGCGAGCGGCGTGAATTGGGTGTGATTAACCTAGGCGAACTCGGTGTAGTTACGGTAGATGGTCAAACTTACGAATTAGCTCCAAAGGAATGCCTTTATGTAGGGAGAGGCGCGAAGTCTATCACGTTTGACGGTCCGGCAGGAGGAGGGAGCTGTTTTTATTTTGTTAGTTATCCTGCGCACAGAGAGTATCCGACAAAGAGATTTGCGAAGGAAGATGCTAAGAGAATAGAGTTGGGGAGTAGCGCCACCGCGAATGAGCGCGTGATTTATCAATACATCCACGAAAGTGGTACCCAAAGCTGTCAACTTGTTTTAGGTTACACTGAGATCGCCCAAGGAAGTGTATGGAATACCATGCCACCGCACACACACGATAGGCGGAGCGAGGTGTATTTGTACTTGGACGTGCCAGGTGACCAGGCTGTCATGCATTTTATGGGACAACCGCAGTCTACCCGTCACCTGTGCGTTGGAGACAAGCAGGCGGTTCTTTCACCTGCTTGGAGTATTCACGCTGGATGTGGCACAGCCAACTATTCATTTGTTTGGGCGATGGGTGGAGAGAACCAACGATTCGACGACATGGATCCAGCGCCAATAGCTTCATTGAGATAGCCCATTAATGTTATGAAAGCATTTTCGCTCGAAGGAAAGAAGGCTCTGGTGACTGGTTGCGCACGCGGGATCGACGTGAACTTGAACGCCCAGTGGATATTGTCTCGAGAAATTGGTCAGCGGATGGTTGAGCGAGGAAGCGGAAAAATTGTATTCACAGCTTCGTTACTGACTTTTCAGAGGGGAATAACGGTACCCGGTTATGCCGCAAGCAAGGGTGCGATTGGACAGTTGACGAAGGCGTTGGCCAACGAATGGGCATTCAAAGGTGTGAATGTTAATGCAATCGCTCCCGGCTATGTTGCGACAGACAACACCGCGGACCTTAGAGACGATCCTCTTCGAAGTGAACTGATTCTGGCTCGTATCCCAGCTGGCAGGTGGGGCACCCCAGAGGACTTTAAGGGACCAACTGTATTTCTTGTCGAGTGCTGCCTTCGACTATGTTAGCGGAGAGATACTAGTTGTGGATGGCGGCTGGATGGGGCGCTGACGTATCGATGGCCTTTAGTTGTCAAAGTTGCATGGGGAATTTGAAAACAATAGTTTTTGCCGGCTTTTTCGCCGCTTGTTCGGTATCGCTCGGCGATACATCAGCCCAAACGGTGGGAGCCTATGTGGTGCCGCGTCGAGCTGATGATGTGGCGTGGGAAAACGACAAAATTGCTTTTCGAGTGTATGGCCCTGCATTAATGAACTCAGCGGAGGACAGCGGAGTCGATGTTTGGTGCAAGCGCATCGAGACACCAGTAGTCCTTAAGTGGTACGAAAAGGAATTCTCTAGAGAGGGAAGCTATCACGAGGATACGGGGGAAGGCTACGACCCCTACAAGGTCGGCGGTTCGAGAGGTTGTGGCGGTACTGGGATTTGGTACGAGGGCGATTTCTACACCAGTAACGTGTATCGTGCGGTCCGTATCGACGATTCTAGAGATGACATGGTGCTCATATCCTTGGATTATGAATACGACATCGCAGGCGAGAAGCTCTACGAGCAAAAGGAAATTTCCCTGAGAAAAGGCTCATACCTTTGCGGAGCTCGCTCCCACTTTTCCGGTTCGGAGAAAGTCTTGAGAGACATGAAGGTTTCGGTGGGCTTGGTGCCGCAAAGCACCAAGGCTACAGCTATGGCTGGTGGTGGCTGTCTTACGTTATGGGACGAGATCGACGGTTACTGGTTGGCTACCGGAGTGCAGCTCTTGGGCGGTTTTCGAGAGGGCTCCATTCAATTTCAGCAAGGGGCGACCCTACAAGGTGATTATCTAGCGACTATCGATCTGGAAGACAACACGCTCGACTTCGCGTTTGGATTCGCGTGGGAACGTCATAGTGATTTCACGTCTATTCAAGATTGGCACGAATACGTTTTCAACTGGTGATTCGGTAACTGCGCAGAAGTCGCTTGCGGGCAAAAAGTCTAAAGCGGAATGCTCGCAGACTTTAGTGCATTAGCTATTTGCGCTATTTAATTGTAGGGTGAGTACTTGGTAAGGAGTAGCGGGCACCTGGTCTCTGGTATCGTCATTGCCGTCGTCTTGGTGGACGGTTTGTATAGGAATGGAGATGTGGCCGCGTTGAAGCCAAAGCGCTGCATCGTATGAGGGCTCCCAGGCGTCGAGATTGTTGGGAAGAGGCTCCTTGAGCACCCATTCGTCACTTTCGAGCCTTTTGGTAGTTGCGAGAACTAAACGGTTTCTGCGGTTGTCATCACTAAAGACAAGGTGGGCGGCTCCTAAAGATTGGTAAAGAAGCACCGAACGCGAGAGTGGAGGGCGTTTAGTGTTGGTCCCAGAAAGATTGAAGGAAGACGTGCGTTGAGTGACTTGAGTCCGGTGCCACTCGTTGTCCTTGTAATAGATTATTTGATACTGAGGGATGTCAGAGTCGGGTGCGTTCCAGTAGTTGGCGATAGCGGGGTTCCCGTTTTCGTCTGCGGCAACGGTGGCGGGTTCATGAGATTGCTGTTTTGTGGTATCTCTAGAATGTACGGTGAATTAGCGAGATTAAAGGGCAGGGGTCGTTGATTGCCTGATATGTCTTCCCAAGTGAGTCCTCCGTCTTTGGAACGGGCGTAGCAGAGATCGTGATTTGTGGATACCTCCGGACTTTCGCGCCAGTTCCAGGCGAGGTGGAAATTTCCCGATGGATCGACGGTTGCATTAAAGTAGGCGCTTCGGTCCCCTTCGCCATCGATTAGGTTCTCTTGAATTAGAGACCACCTTTCGGTTTCTAAAACGTATCGCTTTAGCACACTGTTCCCCCGGCCTGAAGCTCCGTTGCGGTAGAGAAAGAGGAGGTCTCCGTCGGGCAGCGAGAAGAATTGAGGGTAGCTGACCAAATTTTCCATTGTGGCCGTCATTCCTCGTTTGGGGCCAAATTCAAGCATGCCAGGCTCCGTAGAGCGGATGTAGTTCAGAGGTGTGTTGTGATGTCCCCATGCGATGTGAAGAAATCCAGCGCCATCTATTCCGAATCTTGCAGTATTGTGTGCATCCTGTGTTCGAGTTTCGTACTTCGTCTTAACGAATAGTCAAGCGTTCGTGCCGACTTTTCGCTTAGCTACTGTCAGGTAGCTTTCTTGGTCATAGAATACGGCGTATTGGAATTCTCCGTGCGAATAGAGAGAATTATGTTGATCAGAGATCATGTTGATCGAGCTACCCGAATAGGCCGATGGATGTACATCGGTTGGCTAGGCCGCGTGGACAAATTGTTTATTAAATTTAAGATGTTGGCTTGCAACGCCATGCGAGTTTTTATGATGGTATTCGATGTCAGAATACAAAGCCGACGAGTTGCCCTCGGATATCCGCGAGGAGTTAAAAAATTAACAACGCTTACCGCGAAGAGGTAAGCGGCCGTCGGGGTCGCCCGAACCACAGCCTCGACCGTACCTTGAACGGAATTTGGTGGGTGCTGTGCACTGGAGCAATGTGGAATCAGGTGCCTGATCGCTTCGGTAAGCACAACAGCGTTTGGAGAAGTTTTCGACGCTGGTGCGAATGCGGGATGTGGGCATGGATTCTCGAACGCATCTCTGGTCGCTACCGCGACTATTCGATTTCGGTCATGCTCGATGCGTCGCATGTTAAGGCTCATAAGGACGCTTCGAAGCATCCTCTTTCCCTTGAAGATCAGAAACTTGGAAAGGCCAAGGGTGGATGCAACACGAAGATCTCCTCCGCTGTCAACGTGGTCGGATTGCCTTTGAGCATGAAGCTGGTTTGCGGGAACGAGCATGACAGTATCAGGGCAGTCGATACGATCCGAGGTCTTGTAGGTGGAAGTTTCCTGCTTGCCGACAAGGCTTACGATAGCGACGCGATCTGTTGCTATGTCGAGGACTGATGCGGCATCGCCGTTATTCCTCCGAGACGAAATCGGAAACGTAAAATTGAATATATCAAGGAGGTTGGAAAAACCAGGCATCGTGTTGAAAACTTCTTCGCTAAGATAAAACGGTACCGGAGAATCGGCACCCGCTACGACAAATTGGAGAAAACCTATATGGGATTCGTAAATATCGCTGCATTAGTGGATTGGGTTAAATTTGATTTTGTCCACGCGGCCTAGACAGTATTGACATTTGACTTTAGGCTGCAGGAGACTGCAATAATTGTGGATACAATAGGTACGATAGCCCTTGCGACAAACAGCCAATCTGATTGCTTTTGGTGTGTCCTGTTGCTGTCCGGATTCTAATCTGCCTTTTCAATTACTCCCACAACACGGGTTTTGTAGTCCTCATAATTGGTGTAGCGACCTTGGAGCCAAAGAGCGACTGTATCGAAATCGTGGTTGCGCGAGATGACCGGACGAATGTTGTCCTGGCTGGCGTCAAAGGTGAGTTGCAGAAAATTCCACGACACTTGGCTGCGGGTAGCGTGGAAGATTTGGTAGCGTCCAGTTAGGTTTGGCTGGCCTGATTGCGGATCGACCTCGCTGGATAGGTAGAGAGTATCCGTGTCCTGTGGGTCGATGGCGATGCCGCCAGCGTAGTGTTCTTCTCTGCTGTAGAGATGGGTACCTGCGAAAGCGACTTGGCTCTGGATCCAGCCCATTGACGAAGTGTCCAAATGGGCGATACGATAGCGCAGATCATTGTCGACTTCGTGATCGGTGGAGTTTATAAATGCGTTGAGGGGGGGAGTCGTTTTGATCGTATCAAGATCTCATATCCAAGCCCTTCCGGCTTCTGTTCCGGAGTAGATGAGGGTGGCCTCGGAGGGTAGGAGCGGCTGTGATATGACTGTTTCGAGCGAGCGTATGGGGGTCCATCGCTTTTATGGAAAATGTCGCCTTGGTAGTAAATGTGATAGACGTTGTTTTCGTGATCCCGGCGAGGGTGCGAGTCGGTGAAGATGATATCGATGCGGTAAGTGCCGTTGGTGGCGTAGGGGCTTTGAGCGGTCTTGGTAGAGTAGTAGTAAACTCGAGCACGGCCTTCTGAGTCGATAGAACCTGTCTAGATTCCGTCGCCATCGTAGAGTACGCGTTCGTCATTGAACCAAGTCCAGGCTCCGTCTCGGGAAAGTTCTTTGAGCTCAAAAGGGGACTTGAGGGCGAGGAAGTCCTCGTGCCCGAGGTCCATTTTGTAGAGTTCGCTGGCGGCTAGGAGAAAGGCACCGTTTGCGTAGTCGATGGATTCGGATGGTCGTTCGTGGGCTGGACCACCAACTACAAGCTGTGCGTAGCCCATTTTTCCGTCTTCGTCTACGCAGGATAGCAGGTCTTCCCAGGTGTCCAGCGGAGCAGGTAGATACGAGCGCTTGTCAAGAAATCCTCGGTTGATGCCACCTAGCAGGCCGTAGCAGTATAAGGACTTGATTCGGAGGTTCTGCTTGATCCATTTGAAGAAGAGCTCGGTCTGCCAACGCGCTTTTGTAGAGCTTTGCCACCATGACCGCTTCGAGCTCGAAGTTGTTGGTGAGGAAGATCCGCTTCTTTCCCGTTTCCGCATCCAAATACCTGATACGCCTCAAGTTCGAAATGTACAGGCTTTTGCTTTTCGATTCGTTGGGTCTGATGGTCAGGTCGGAACGCAGCCCGGTCCTCTTATCGACAGTTCTGGATTCCTTGACCTAGAAGCTCATGTTCGACTTCGCCCTTATCGCGAAGTAGGATCGGGCCGATTCGATACGGGTGAGACGTCCGAAGTCGAGATAGCCTCGATCCATCACCTAAAAGGCTCCTGTCTCGAACACGATCCAGTCCAGAGCGTTCACGTCGTGGATCTTCCCCTACGTGACCGCTATGAAGGCGGGCATAGGGCCTCTGAGATCGATCATGGCTTGGTTCTTCACGGCGGACTTGGCCCGCCGAAATCTCGCCCAAGGGAACAGCGACATGCACAGGTCGACGATAGAAGCGTCCAAGTCGTAAACCGCCTGGTCGATCTCCTCGATGTATCTTTCCTTCGAATGCAGTCGCCGCGCCTTTCGCATGAGGATGTCGGCAAGGTCGAAGAACATTCGCCAGTCTCGCCGCTCGTTGACGTAGGCGAGATTGCTTTTGGAAACCGATCCGCGGATTCCCATGGCGTAGAGCAGCTGCGATTGCGAGCGAAGGCACGCCTCGATGTCCCTGAGGCTCTCTCGATAAGTCAACTGAGCGAAGAGCATGCTTGACCCAGTGTCATGGGCTAAGTCGCCTGAACCTGTCTTCAAGAGCAGTTCCAAGACGATGCAGTTTGGTCCGGGGCACAATAGTTTTACAACGTCCTAAGATGGCGAAACTGATATCATGCTCGTAACTACGAGAATATTGAGGGAGACCCTTTGCGAAACCCTGACAGAGCGACTCGAGCCAGGGTCGTCGAGTGGAACGAAGATGGGACGCCAAACTAGGGGATTCCACCTGCGGACGACCAGCCGTACGTTCACAGTACGGCTGGTAATCCTATTATCGAAAAATCCTTTACTGCGGGTCCCGCCGCTCTGGTGCACGAAGGGCGTGTGTATTTGTATACTGGACACGACTAGTCCCCTGATAATTCATTCTACAAGATGCATGACTGGCTTTGCTTTTCATCGAATGACATGAAGGATTTGTGTGATGAGGGTTCGCCCTTGTCTGTTGCTGATTTTTTGTGGGCGAAAGCCGATGCCTGGGCAGCGCAAGTAATCGAGCGAGATGGAAAGTTCTTTTGGTAGGTGTCGGTTGAGCACGAAAAGGGCGGCAAGGCCTTGGGGGTTGCAGTTGCAGACAATCCAACAGGACCGTTCAAAGATGCCCGCGGGTCTGCTCTCGTAACTAATGAAATGACAAAGGAAACGGATATTTGGTGGGACGACATGACCCGACAGTCTGGATCGATGACGATGGACAGGCCTATTTGTTTTTGGGAAACAAACTTTGTTACTACGCGAAGCTCAAACATAACATGATTGAGTTTGAAGGACCGATACGGACAGTTGATATTCTGGACTTTACCGAAGCACCTTGGATCCACAAACGTGGTGAGACTTTTTACATTAGCTATGCCACGGGGTTCCCGAGAGGGTTGCTTACGCAACGAGCGATTCTATAAATAACCCTTGGACTTACCGCGGCCTGTTCTCAGAGATCGCGGGCAACAGCAATACGATACACCAAGCGATCATCGAATTCGAAGGAAAGTGGAACTTCTTCTATCATAGCGGCGGCGTACAGGCGAGTGGGGGAAGCTATCGACGTTCAGTGTGTATTGAAGAACTGATACACAATCCTGACGGGAGCTTGCCAAAGGTATCGCAATCGATAGAAGGACTGCATTGATGAATAATGGTGAAAGTTTTCGAAATGTCGATGTAGTCGAAATCTGAAACTTGATCTCTTGCCCTCTAGTCCAAGTGGACGATGCCATGTCTAACTGCTGCAATTGCCGCTTCCGTTCGGTCGCAAACATTCAATTTTTGGAAAAGGGTTTTGAGGTGGGACTTTGCGGTTTCATCTGAGATTGAAAGTCGAGAGGCTATTTCCTTGTTGCTACGGCCCATTATGAGCGCTTCGAGAACCTCTTTCTCTCTTTCCGTTAGCTGCTCGCGCTGCAAACTCTCTGCGAGACGTTTGGTGACTGATTTCGGAAGCGAAACGTTTCCTGCATAGGCACTTGTAATAGCGTTCGCAATGTCCTCTATCGGAGTATCCTTCAGTAAATACGAGGCCGCACCCGATCGAATGGCCAGATGAATGTCCTCGTCTAAATCGTAGGTTGATAGAACAATGACCTTTACATCTGGATCAACTTTACGGATGGCGAGAATCGCCTCGACTCCACCAATGCCGGGCATGCGTAGGTCCATAAGGACTACGTCGGGCTTTGTTTTAGAGTAGACCTCTATTGCTTCTTCACCATTTGCCGCTTCGGCGACAACCTGTATTTTCGATTGATGGTTGATCAGGGCGGCTAATCCAACCCTCATTGATGGATGGTCGTTCAGCAATGAGTACACGAATGATGTGTTCAGGTGTGTTTTGTGTCACGGGGTAGTTTGGGGTTTCTAAGGGAGATGCTGTGGTTCGCCTATCTCACGCTATTACTTTTGGGTAGAGCAGTGCTTTCGAAATCAATTTCAGAACGTTTATATCAGTCGCTGGCTTCAACCCAGATTGTGGTGCCTTTGCCAATCTGACTTTGAATGTTGAATTTACCTCCAAGAATTTCGATTCGCTCTTTTATTCCAACAAGGCCGAAGCTTTGTCTGGATTCCAGGGAGACATTTTCTGGGTCAAATCCAGTGCCATTGTCTGATACTCGCAATTCGATCCGCCGCCTGAAATAGGTGATTGAAATCTCGATGCGGGTTGGTTTTGCGTGCTTGCAAGCGTTCGCAAGTGCTTCTTGTCCAATTCTAAGTAAGTTATTTTCAACTACAGGATGAAGTCTTCGGCTGGTACCTTGAACGTTTGCGATTACTTCGACTTCAGATTCTTCCGTCAGTTGTTTTGATACTCGTTGAAGAGCTCCAGTAAGGTCGTGTTTTTCCAATACTTGGGATCGCATGTTCCAAATAGATTCCCGTGTATCTGACAACGCATTGCGAGCGAGCGAATGAGCTGTTTTCAGGTGCTGTTTCGCGATATCTCCCAGATTTTTGGAGTCTGTGCGAACAAGTTCGAGCTGAACCGATATCGCGCCAATATTTTGAGCTAGAGTATCGTGGATTTCGCGAGCAACACGATTGCGTTCATTGAGGATAGCGGAGAACTTACCTTCTGCTTGAGTTTGTTGTTGCTGCTGTTCACGAAGTCTCCTTCGAGACATGATGACAATAATCGCAATAGTAATGACGGCAAGGAACAGAATACTGGCAAGTGCATATGAGATCCTCTTGATTGTCCACCAAGGGGCCGCAATGAGTGTCTTGAGGTCATCTTGGGAACGTAGAAGGATGTGGAGCGATTCGGAAGACCAAAGCCCGTTTCGAGGTATTGGTTCACCTTCACCGACCGACGCAATTCCCGATACAGAGACAATGCTACCGACTTCCCAGCTTGTATGAATCTCCTGACCGGTCGCAATTTGTAATGAAGCGCTTACGGTAGTTCCGAGACCATTTAGGGTAAGTTCGATACTTTCGGGATAGTTTTGGAATTCAACTAGCTCAGCTTCAATTTGGACAAGGTCCGAATCGTGCCGTGTAATCATTGCGATGTCGTCTAGCTTGATGGGCTCGATTGGCGATTGTTCGTTGCGTTTTGAAAAAACTGCGTCTTTTAGGATTGGACTGTAGGTCCCAACTTCCGGAAATCCAAGCACGTCGACCAAGTCGCCAGGTTCGAGGGCATCATTTTGGGAGCTGTGTATTTGCATGCTGTGGGACTCGTCCCTGACCCAAAGCGCCTGTTCTTTGCGATGGTGTGTAACAACGCCTCTTATATGAACTCGGTGCCAGGGATGTCCTCCGCTTTGGTCGAAGGTAAACAATCTTGATACAGATCTAGGTATGCCGTCGAAGTCGGTTGTTCGAGGCGGTGTAATAATCTCAGGCAAAACCCCGTTCGTAGAGTGGAGTATTGGGCGAACGGCCTGCCTGTTGTCGTTGTGAAGGTAGAAAATTAGCCCCCTTAACTTGATCTTAGCGTCAATGTATAGGTGAGGCTCCAAGATTTCCTGTATTTCCGCTACAATCCATGAGTTTCCAACCGCTATTTTGATTACTGTGTGCGGGTGTGGTTCTAGTGTAATGGTGGGATCCGCATCTTCGTATGGATCCTCAGGTATTGGATCTGGCTGAAAATCTATGCTCCGGACGATTCCTGTTATTTCGACCCACTTGGCATCAAACTGTCCAGAGTGAAGGTCTTGTATCGACACCTTGATTGGGTTAGGAAGATCTGTTTGCCCGATCTTTCTGATTGCTGTCGCGGTACCGCAGGGAGCGTAATCACCGGGGGTTGTAAACCCCTCAACCTCGACGAGATCACCAGGCTCGAATACGATTGGAGGAGTGTCTTCGGTAAACAAGAAAATACTGTCAGTCTCATCGATAATTGCAAAGGAATGGAGCTGTTCCCTGGCCATAAAGCAGCCTCGAAGCTTGATCGGTATTTGCTGAGCAGCTTGATCAGGGGTGAGTGCTCGGATCTCAGCGGCTGTTGTGAGAAGGCTTAAATTTGATGTCTCTAGGGCGAAGATCGGACTGACAACTACGGTCGGTAGAAGTAAGAGGGTCTTGGCGAGTAAGTTAATAGGGAAGGGAAATCTCAATTGGATTTGGGATGGGGGTTATATTCAGCTTTTGTTGCAGCTTGTTTCAGGATCAATCTGATTTGAAAACGCAGCCTAGCACATGGTTCTTGAATATCAGATCACCCTAAATGGGTGAGGTAATTGTGTGATAACATCGGACGACACTGTTTAAGCCGCGTGGACAAATTATTTATTTTAGTTAAGATGTTGGCTTGCAACGCTATGTGAGTTTTTATGGTAGTATTCGATGTCAGAATACAAAGCCGATGAGATGCCCTCGGATATCCGCGAGGAGCTAAAAAAATTAACAACGCTTACCGCGAAGAGGTGAGCGGCCGTCGCGGCCGCCCGAACCACAGCCTCGACCGTACCTTGAACGGTATCTGGTGGGTGTTGTGCACTGGAGCGATGTGGAACCAGATGCCTGAACGCTTCGGCAAGCACAACAGCGTGCGGAGAAGTTTTCGACGCTAGTGCGAATGCGGGATGTGGACATGGATTCTCGAACGCATCTCTGGTCGCTACCACGACTATTCGATTTCGGTCATGCTCGATGCGTCGCATCTTAAGGCTCATCAGGACGCTTCGAAGCACCCTCTTTGCCTTGAAGACCAGAAGCTTGGAAAGACCAAGGGCGGTTGCAACACGAAGATCTCCGCCGCAGTGAACGTGGTCGGACTGCCCTTGAGCATGCGACTGGTTTGCGGAAACGAGCACGACAGTATTAGCGCTGTGGATACGATACGAGGACTTGTGGATGGAAGCTTCCTGCTTGCCGACAAGGCCTACGACAGCAACGCGATCCGTTGCTATGTCGAGGAATGCTGCGGCATCGCCGTAATACCTCCACGAGCGAACCGGAAACGTAAAATTGAATATATCAAGGAGGTTGGAAGAGCTAGGCATCGTGTTAAAACTTCTTCGCTAAGATAAAACGGTACCGGAGGTTCGGCACCCTCTACGACAAATTGGAGAAAACCTATATGGGATTCGTAAATATCGCTGCATTAGTGGATTGGGTTAAACTTGATTTTGTCCACGCTGCCTAATCTCGTCGCAATTGTTATGAGTTCGAAATCGCGGTTTGAGGCTTCTCCGAAGGATTCTGAAGCAGAGGAGCGGAGTCTTCTTGTATAAGTAGATTCATTACTCGGATCCAGTTTCGGCACATGTTTCTTGAAAGCAAAGTATTTTCGTAGGTTGGAGAGAATTCGGAAGCACACAACTTAGAGCAAAGCATACTTTAAACCCATATAGTCGTGATCGCGTTTGGACTAGATTGTTGCGGTCTCGCTGCCAATTGAAAAACAATCGACACTACAAACCAAGGGCCTCACGCAGATTGTCGTGAAGGGATTCTCCATCGAGATCTGTTCGGTTGCCTTAACATCTCAAGATAGTCACCTCGATCCGCCATATCGAAGAACTTGCCGCGAGCTCCGCGATACGGGCGATGTAGCACCATCATGAAGTTTCCATCGAAGGTATGGAACAGCATGCCGTAACTGGAGTCGCGTTTGACCAAGGGTGCGAGTTGAGTCAACGGCCATGCAAGGTACCCGACTTCGAACTGGCTATCGTTTGCATATAGGATCCTGACTCGTAACTCGACCAGAGCAAAAGAAGCTGGTCGTCTTTTGTCCGGTACAATTGAGGATCATCGGTCACATAGTGTGGTCATGAGTCGGATACATTGAATACATTGTTGAGCCAAGGGGCATCTGAAACCTTGAAGAGATGGATAGGATCGTCAATGGCTCGCGACAGGTCAGAGGAGAGCTTTACCGCCTCGATCGTACCGTCGATGCGTTACAGCCACTCGTGGGCGTATACCATCCATGGTTGACCGTACCTATCAACGTGAAGCGTACCGTCCAGCGTCATAATGTCCTTGAAAACGACGGGGCCGGTCTTGTCCAACATTTTGAAGGGTCCGTCCGGCGAACCCGAAACGGCTGTGATCGTACCACGTACATAAGGGTCACGCCAGGCATCTTCAGATATGCTTCACTATCGCGCAAGGTAACAAAAAGGTAGAACTTCCCCTCGTACTCATGTACTTTAGGTGCCCAGTTGCCCTGACGCGCAAACGAGTCCTCGGGCACTACGAAAACTACCTTTGGCAAAAGACCAACTTTTCAAATCCTTGGACAAGTATGCCATGGTGCACAGCCTTTCCTCACCCGTGAGGCGGGGAACCTTTCGCATGTACAAATATTAAGTCGCGAAGGCTCATGAGCTACAATGTAGGGGTCATGCAAGGGCATGTCCGGCAGTCTCATCGCTGGGCCTGACTCGCCGCTTTCTGCAGCATAAATATCTAGGTTAAGCGCCTAGAGTGGCCGCAGGAGCAACGTCCAAATCTGACGGTTCATGTTGCTGAATTTAGAAAGCATCGAAAAGTCTTAGATGAGCGAACTCCGGTTACCAGATGAACTCCATTTTCAATCCAAATGAACAATCCCATGCCGTATCGCTGCAATAGCTGCTTCGGTCCTATCCCTCACTCCAAGCTTGTTGAAAAGAGTTTTGAAGTGCGACTTAACTGTTTCATCTGATATCCCCAGACTCGTCGCTATTTCCTTGTTGCTCCGGCCTTTGATAAGAGTTTCTAGGACTTCCTTTTCGCGCGCTGTGAGTTGTTGGCGTTCCGCTCGTTGAGAGAGACGCTCAGCAACTTGACTCGGCAATATCTGGTCGCCATTGAAGACCTTTCGGATAGTGCCCGTAATAACCTCGACCGCCATATCTTTGAGCAAATAGGACTTTGCCCCCGATTGAATCGCACTGTGGATATCCTCGTCCCAGTCGTAAGTGGAAAGCACAATGATCTTGGCTTCCGGATGCCTTCGGCAAATAGACATTGTCGCTTCCACCCCTCCAATACCATGCATTCTTAGGTCCATGAGAACCACATCAGGCAGTTTCTCGTCATAGACTCTAATCGCATCCTCCCCACTCGAAGCCTCTGCCACAACTTCCATTTGCGGCTGGCTTTGGGCCAAGGCTATTATACCCTTTCTCATCGATGGATGATCGTCTGCGACCATTAGACGAATAATCCGTTCTTTTTGCCGATTCCGGCGATGAGTCTTTTGTAAATTCTGGAACTTCACTCGAGTAGGTTTCGGAGTTCGTAAGCGTCAAAAAGCTCGAATAGAGCGTGAGGATTGGAAGTGAAGGGATCTGAAATTTCAGCTGGATTGCTGAAAAAGAGGATTCTACTCGTCGATACTTATTGATAGGTTTGATGACTCGAGGCCATTTGCTCTAAAGGAGACAGTGACTTCCCCGTGGTCCGCGGCGGCCTGTACGAATGCAACTAACTTGCCGTTATTCACTGGAGCTCTGTTGTCGCGGTGGTTTTCTGAGGCGTCACTGGAGGCGTTCTCAATAGCGAGTAGCTTGCCTTGGCTCTCGACTAAGCAAGTGATCTCCTGACTAGCTTCTGCGTTTCTGTCGTCTTCTTCCATACCGCATGGGTTTGTGGCATACGGTAACCGAAATCATTGTCGGTTTGGGTGCGCCAGAAGTTTGGTCGAAGAGCTTCCTTGAGAATGTTCTTGTCCGAGTCATTCAGTTCGGAAAGTGCTCCGGTCTGCGAATCGAATACGACTTTTAAGCCTGAGCCATTGATTGTCAGGTTCTTACCCTCAAGTTGCGAGCTGATCGATTCTTTACTGATTGGCATATCGGCTGCAAACTTGTATGAAGACAGAGCAAATTGCTCTGCGGCTAATTCCGATCCAACAGAAAGTAGGGGTTTTTCAACACGAAGATTCGCCCGTAGGTTTAACAAGAACTCGCCGCTCGTCTGATCAAAGTTAGATCGATTCAAGTCTACGCGACGGGATCCACCTGGAGCAATATCAAGTTCCGATAGCCCTCCAGTTGCGTAAGGTTTTCCGTCCTTCGTGATTTCCCAGCTGATTATGAAATCGCTTAGATTTTTGAAATCGTAACCGTTCGCAATTTCGATAGTATTCGTTTCGAGGGCGAAGTTGCGGAACTTGATGAACTGATAGACCTTCTTGACTTCGAACAAAGCCGGATGGGGAGTACGATCTGCGTCAATCAAACCATTGAGGCAAAAGTTGTAATCGTGCTGTAGGTGCTCGCTACCGAGTTGTGCGCCGTAGGTCCAGTAGTCTTTACCGTTTTCGTTTTGGGCTAGAATGCCTTGATCGACCCAATCCAAATTGAAGCCCCCTTGCATTATATCATATGACTCGATCACGTCCCAGTAGTCTTGGAGGTTTTCTACGCTATTGCCCATGGCGTGAGAGTATTCGCACTGAATGAGTGGGCGTCCGGGAGTGTTCTCAGCGTATGCGATCATGTCCTCGAATTTCCAATACATTGGAACTTGGAAATTACTATTCGAGAAGTGTGTGGCGCCTTCGTATTGGACTGGTCCGCTTGATTGGCCCGATTTCAACCAGTTGTAGGAAGCGACCTGATTTTGACCATTTCCTGCCTCGTTTCCAAGAGACCAAATGATTATGGATGGATGGTTCTTTGAACTCTCGTACATGCGTTCGGTGCGGTCGAGGAAAGCACCGGTCCATTCGGGCAGATAAACTGGATGAACAGTCATGTCAAAGGGACCTTGGTTGGTCGTGCCCATGCCCTGAACCTCTATATTTGTTTCGTCTACGACGTATAAATCTAGACGATCGCAAAGAGTGTAGAATGAATCCTTCTTTGGATAGTGGCTACAAAGTATGTCGTTGATGTTGTTTTCCTTCATTAACTGAAGGTCCTTCAACGTGATCGATTCTTCCATTATGTGACCTTTAATGGATGATGGTCATGAAGGTTCACACCTTTCAGGTAGTCTTCCTTGCCGTTGACGAGGAGTTGGGCGCTCTTTATCTCAATGCGTCGGAAGCCGACGTCGAATCGCGAGAATTCGGATTCGCCATTCTTTGGTTTTGTAACCACCTCCAGTGAATATAGCTCTGGTGTCTCGGCGGTCCACTTTCGGACATTGGAGATATCTCCATCGAAAGTGACAGTCTTGTTTCCGTTGGCTGGCACACACAATGACTTGTCGAATTCAAGAATCTTCTTATTGCCGTCGAGAAGTTTTGCGGAAATTGAAATCGTTTGGGTTTTGTCCTCTGTGTTTACGATCTCGAATTCGGTGACAAATTTGCTGGTGCTGAACGAGTCGTCTAGATCTGCGATTATTGTAAGATCCGTTAGCGTTGCGGTATTGGTGGCGTAGAGCCAAACGTCACGCTCGATGCCATTCAGGCGCCAGAATTCCTGATCCTCCATATAGCTCGCGTCAGACCAGCGATAGATTTCTACAGCGAGAAGTCTATCGCCCGTTTGGAGAGAATCGGTAATATCGAATTCAGCCTCTGACTTGCTCCCTTCGCTGTATTCAATTCTCTGGCCGTTTACCCAGACATACATAGCCCCGCTGACTCCTCCGAAGCAAAGGTAAACCCGCTGTCCGTTCCACTCGCTGGGAATAGTGTATTTGTGTCGGTAACTTCCTACTGGATTGTCGGAATGGTCGATGGACCGTGGGGTTTTCGGGAACGGATTGATAATGTTCGTGTAGATCGGAATTCCGAATCCTTGTAGCTCCCAGTGCGAGGGGACGGAGATTTGATCCCAGCTAGAGGCGTCAAAGTTCGGATTTTCGAAGCCAATCGGTCGCTCGCTAGGTTTGGCGGCCCAGTTGAAGCTCCAGTTGCCATTTAGGCTGAAAATTTTTCTGGATTCTTCTTTCCGATCCTTGGTCGCTGCTTCGGGGATTTGATAGCGAGTGAAGAATGCATGTGGGGCTTCACGGTATATTTGGAAAATCTCGGGATTCTCCCATTCGTGATGAATTCCGTTGGCTTTACTCGAATTGCAGTTGAGGGTAACCAGAGAGAGGATTAGGGCGAAAGAGCGTTTCGGGAAGAGTTTCATTAGGGTTGGAATTTTGCTAATCAATCTGGAGCCAATGCGGTGTCGGTACGATTGACTGAGTTACTCAAAAAGAGGGCCAGATGGCTGTCGTTTTCGTCTTTGCAGACCGATTCACTAGCTTAGCGGAAATCCGAAATCGGAGTTATCAATTATGTATCAGAGTGCTATTGAATATTTAGCGCTCTACATAAGGAGTTGGTGTACAAAAGCTTGTGGCTTATTGAAATAATACCTAGAAAAAAATTGGGATCTGGTGACTGGACAGACCCGTTTTCTGTACATTTCTGGTGTTAATAAACCTCATCTTCCTCGTGCCCCGACTTCTAGATACACTACAATTCAGTTTGCTCTTTTGGCTCGGCATGCTCGGGCTTTTGGCAAGCTTGGTGCATGCGCGTCTTTATACTCCCGTTCGTGGAAGCGCTATCGAAGAGCCGTGGCGTTGGAGTTCCTTGGAAACGTTGAAAGGCAAACCTATCGTTTGCGCGGCAACCGATGAGGATGGTGCCCTGTGGATGGGTACTACCACAGGGTTGGCGAGTTACGACGGACAAGCTTATTCGGACCACCCCTATGGCAATGTGGAGGAATTCGGTTTATGCACTGGCGTGATTCCATCTCGTTGGGGGACAATATATGTAACGACAGCGACGGAACTTTTTGTCTGGTCGCAGAGCGAGGGTGGCTGGAGTCAGCTATTGCCCTTTCCATGTAATCTGAGAACTCGAAATATAAGAGCAGTCTCGACCAAGGAGGGTTATGTTTTTTTGCCCCCCCTCTGGGCTCGCCCACATTAATGAGGGCAAATTAACGTTGTTAGGCGCCTTGCCTCGTTCGGTTGTTAGCGTTGCCCCTAGATAAGGGCGATGCTCTTTGGATGAGCACTCTTGACGACAGAAAAGTATACACTTGTTCTCTTCGAGGCGATCGCTCTCTGGAGGATTTGGATAATTGGCGAGTTTACGATACGATGCCAGGACGGAGTCCTCGTATAACTATGCTGTGCGTCTGGAGGAACGGGGCTGACGATTTTGTCGCGATACCAGTCGATGTTGCTGCCATCAAAATTCGGATACGATATTTAATTACAACTCGAGAACGATTAAAAAAGCTGTTTCCGAATCGGCCAAGTTAGTCGAATTGATCCCGAGTGATACCGTTGTGGTGGATAAAGATCGTGGATTTTTGGAGCGTGCCCGACAAATCGTGTTGAATAATCTTCAGAATACGCAATTCGATGTGGAGAATTTAGCTGGTTCTTGGGGGATGAGTTGTATGACTCTATATCGGAAATTGAAGGCTGTGACGGATCTTTCTCCTAGTTTTTTTCAGAAGCGTTCGATTTAAGTTGGCAGCCTCTGGGTTGGAATTTGTTGGGATGACTCCTTGAATTAGGACCTGTTGAAAAGTTAGTCTGGTTGCCGCACGATACCGGACAATGAAAAAGAAGCGATACAACGCTGTGTATCATCACCTCGGAGGAGCAGGTTTTACTTTCTCGATCGACGGTCAGCCTGCCTTGCTGCGAGAGCCTTTCGAAGGTTCGTTCCACGACCCATCGGCGAGGCAGCAACTTGAAGCCCTCGGCCTTGTCGCTTCTGCGGATTATCTCCAGCTCGACCTTGCGATGTCTTGGAATCTCGGATACCCATTGGACGAACTTCCCGTCGTCTCCCTCGTTCGCCCAAAGCTTGCGTATGCACCCGAACGCGGTCTCGAACTTGCCTAGAACCATTCGAGCCCTGTCCTGGTCCTGGACCGACGCCGAGTGGACCGCGCAGGCAAGCCGTATCGATCGCCTAAATAGGGGAATTATGATTTGGATTCCCGCTATCGCCTTGATGGCTTTGGAGAGCGCCATGGGGTAGGGAGCTGGTAACTTTGGTAAGCTCCCGTCGAAAGCGTTTGCGAAATTTAAGTGGGGTGGTGCCGAATGTCGAACGGAAGTGTCGGATAAAACTGCTGTGATCGTAGAATCCGCATTCGTAAGCAATTTCAGTGATCGGCATGTCGCTTTCACGCAAACGGTCACTAGCGATGATGAGGCGAAGGCGCACGATGTAGCGCCGGGGACTGACGCGAAAAACCGAGTTGAAACGACGCTCCAGTTGACGTTGGGAAAGCCCGATTTTGCGAGCCAGTTCGGGAATCGAAATCGGGTTGGCGTAGTTTTCCCGGATGTATCTAACAAGTTGATAGATCGGGTCTTTGGCGTGAGAGAGAATTCGCTCGTAACTCTGAACGACTCCGCAGACGCCGATGGCTTTCCCTGATATGTCGCAAAGTGGTAGCTTGTGGGTGGTGAACCACTCAGGCAGGCCTTCGCGGGTAGGGAAGAGCTCTACGAGATTGGTCAGCGGCTCCGCATTTTCGAGTACTACGAGGTCGTCGCGATGGAATTTACGAGCCATATAGGCCGGGAAAATTGCGTCGTCGCTCAGCCCATGCAACTGTTCGGCGGAGCAGAAGCCGCAGTGCTGAGCAAATTCCTGATTGCTCATCACGATGCGGAGATCGGCGTCTTTCACGAAGAACATGGTCCTCGGCATCACATCGAAAATCCGATTGATAGACGAGGTCGGATCAAGTTGATGAAATAGCGATTCTACGGGTGACATGACGAAAAATTACAATTTTTAGACTCATAGATACAAGCCAATTGGGACCTCGATCCGATAGAATTCTGCCACAACCCAGTCCCTGATACCCAACTATGAAATTTGGAGCTAGCACTTGGCTTTGGACCTCGCCCTTCGATGGATCCGATTTGTCTATTTTAAAACAGATTGCCGAACTTGGGTTCAGCTTCGTGGAAATTCCGGTAGAGGATCCGACTGCGATCGATAGATTTGCGATCAAAGCGGCAATGGTAGAGTATGGCCTTGAGACGATAGTTTGCACTGCGGTGGACGAGGAACGGGACTTCTCGAGTCCCGAACCGTCTGTGGTGGAAACGGCACAACGTTATTTCGAAGACTGCATCGAACTCGCGAAATTGTGGAGCAGTCCGTTGGTGGTTGGCCCTTTGTACGCACCGGTGGGAAAGGCACGACTTTCGACAGAAGGAGAGCGACAGCTGGAGTGGGAGCGCTCGGTGGCCAACCTCCGCCGTCTGGCCGCTACCGCAGGAGAGGCTGGAGTGAAGCTCGGGATCGAGCCGCTCAACCGCTTCGAGACCGACATGATCAACACCGTGGAAGATGCGATGAAGATGGTGGAGGACGTAGCCAGTCCGCACTTAGGCGTTTCGCTCGATAGCTTTCACATGAGCATCGAGGAAGTCGATTTTCGCGAGGCGATCCGGCAGGCGGGAGATTCTCTGGTGCACCTGCAGGTTTCCGACAGCCATCGCGGAGTGCCGGGCGATGGAAATAGCGACTGGGACGGATTAAGAGCCGGCCTGCAAGACATCGGATACACCGGCAAGATTTCGATTGAGAGCTTCTCTCCCGATAGTTCGAGCTTGGCCGAAGCAGTATGTATCTGGAAGCGGTTCACGCCGACTCAGGACGAGTTTGCCGCCAGAGGACTGCAATTTTTAAAATCATGGTACGCCTCCGTGCGATGAGCGTACTGAAGCACAACCCCAAAAAGTGAATACTATGAACGTAGCGATTATCGGACTCGGATTTGGAGCGGAATTTATCCCGATTTATCAAGCTCACAAGCGGAGCAACATGTACGCGATCTGCCAACGGAGTGAAGCTAAGCTAAACGAAGTCGGAGATCAATTTGGCATCGAGAAACGTTATACATCCTTCGACGACGTGTTGGCTGATCCGGAGGTAGACGCAGTCCACATCAATACTCCAATCCCAGATCACGGTCCGCAGTCTATCAAAGCGCTGAAGGCGGGTAAGCACGTGGCTTGTACGGTGCCAATGGCGACCTCGATCGAGGACTGCGAGAAAATCGTGGCTCTGACGAAGGAGACTGGATTGGTCTACATGATGATGGAGACGGTGGTCTACAGCCGCGAGTATCTCTTCGTCAAAGCGCTCTACGAAAAAGGTGAGCTGGGGCGTATCCAGTTTTTGCAGGCAAGCCATCAACAAGACATGGCGGGCTGGCCGGGGTACTGGGATGGATTGCCGCCGATGCACTATGCGACGCATTGCGTGGGTCCGGTTTTGGGGCTACAACGTAAGTTGGCCGAAAAGGTTTCATGCGTCGGTTCTGGACGTATCGCCGAGTCGCAAGCCAAGGTTTACGGATCGCCGTTCGCGGTCGAGTCTTGCCATATCCAGATGAAGGATAGCGATGTTTCGGCCCGCATCTATCGTTCGCTATTCGAGACGGCTCGCCAGTATCGGGAGAGCTTCGATGTGTACGGTTCGAAGAAGTCTTACGAGTGGCCGCTGATCGAAGGAGAGGATCCGGTAATCCATACTTTAGGTAAGCCCGAGCCGGAAATCCCCGAACACACGCCAGTGCCCGACTATGCACATCTGTTGCCGGAGGAAATTCAGCACTTCACCGGTCGCGGGGTTTATGACGCGGACGAACATCAGCATCTTTCTTTCACTCAAGGAGCGGGACACGGAGGCTCCCATCCGCACTTGGTCGATAATTTCATTTCGGCGGTTTTGGACAAATCAAACGCGTATCCAAATGCTGTGGAGTCGGCCAACATCAGTTGCGTTGGCATTCTGGCTCACCAGTCCGCGATGGAAGGAGGCGTGTTAAAGAACATGCCTGCCTTTGCTCTATAGGTTGAGTTCCCAATCGGAGCCAGCCAGTATTATTCTAACGATCAGAACCGAGACAGCTTCGTCTGTTGTTTACCGATGACCTCACCCCGCCGTTTTTGCTTATCCCTCCTTGTCACGGTGTGCACCGTGTTAACCTTTTTACCGTTTTCATCTGCCCAATCCGCGGGCGATGAAGGCGTGATCGACCTGCTCTTCATCGGCCACGGCCAACGCGAGGGCAGTGGCTACCATCTATCGCATCTCTTCGCGCCGGTCTTCAATCGCTCCCTAGGTGGCGAGAAAATCCGTATGAAGTATGTGGAGACAACCGATGTTTTAAACACGGCTGACTTGGCGGAGGCCGATGTGGTCATGCTCTATGCAAATTACTCGGAGATCACCACCGAGCAAGAGAAGGCTTTACTAAGTTTCGTGGAAGACGGCGGGGCGTTTCTGCCGGTGCACTGCGCGAGTGCTTGTTTTGGACACTCTGAGGCATTTGTCGATTTGGTCGGGGCGCGGTTCAAGAGTCATGGATACGAGGAGTTCTCGACCCGCATCGCGGAAGGTCACGAGGATCACCCGATCGTCGAGGGCTACGAGGGATTCGTCACAAAAGACGAGACTTACGTGCACGCTGATCATAACGACGAGGGGCGCGAGGTGCTGATGTACCGCGAGGACGAGCCTTGGAGCTGGACTCGCGAGCAGGGCAAGGGGCGTGTCTTCTACACCGCCTACGGTCACGATATGAATACCTGGGGGCAGGCGGCCTTTCATGATCTGATGATTCGCGGAATTCTTTGGGCAGTGGGGGACGAAAAGCGCGAAGCGAATCGTGAGCTAGTCGCGTCGTTGCCAAAACTTGAATACACGGAGGCGGATACGATTCCCAACTACCGTCAGCAAAGCCCCGCTCCTCAGTTGGCAAATGCGTTTTCGCCTGACGATTCCGAAGCGCTCAGCATGGTATCGCGTGGCTTCGAACTGAAGCTCTTCGTTGGCGAACCGGATATCGTGAATCCGATCGCTTTCGCTTGGGACGAGCGCGGTCGGCTGTTCGTAGCGGAAACCGTCGACTACCCGAACAACGTCGACCCGAACCAGGAAGGCAACGACCGCATCATCATCTGCGAAGATACTGACGGCGACGAGCGGGCGGATAAGTTTACCGTTTTCGCGGAAGGTCTAAATATCCCGACGGGCCTGACTCCGGTTGATGGCGGCTGGATCGTTTCGCAAGCGCCGCATATGCTCTTTCTGAAAGACACTGACGGCGATGATCGGGCGGACGTTAAGTATCCAATCAATGACTACTGGGGAACCCGCGACACGCACGCCGGACCTTCGAATCTCCGCTACGGTTTGGACAACAAGATTTGGGGCGCGGTCGGTTACTCGAATGTCAACGAAACGACTCAAGGCGAATTCGGGCAAGGCGTCTTCCGTATGGACGCCGATAGCGGTGTGGTGGAACCGATCGGCATGTTTAGCAACAACACTTGGGGCCTCGGGATCAGCGAGGACTTTGAGATCTTTGGTTCGACGGCGAACAGCGCACCGGCTTGGCACGTGCCGCTGTGGCGTCCCTTCACTTACGAGCGAAACGAGAAGATCCCGTCGCGTCTGTCGGCTCGCATTGATGACTTCAGCCAAATCTTTCCAGTTACCCACCACTTCCTGCAAGTCGATGGACATGGTCGCTACACCGCTGGTTCGGGCTTCAACATCTATACGGCTCGATCGTTTCCGGAGTCGTTTTGGAATCGGGCCGCATTTGAAGGTGGACCTACCGGACATGTGCTCGGGCAGTTTCTGCTTGAGGAAAAGGGGAGCAGTTACGTGGCTCACAACAGTGGTGCGATCCTCGCCTCGGTCGATGAATGGCTTTCCCCTGTATTCACCGATGTAGGACCGGATGGTCAGCTGTGGGTGGCGGATTGGTATAACTTTATCATTCAACACAATCCGAGGCCGACCAAAGGACGGGCCGGCTTCGAAGGTGAAATAGGACTCGGTAATGCTCACGAAAATCCGCTGCGCGACCGCCATCACGGACGCATCTACCGGATCGTCGCCAAAGATTCGATACCGAGTCGTAAATTGGACCTTGCCGATGCGACGACTGAGGAACTCGTTGAAGCCCTCTGGAATGATAACATGTTCTGGCGTACGACCGCTCAACGCATCCTCGTCCGCGAGAAGCGTCGGGAAGCGGTTCCGGCATTGCGAAAGATCCTACTCGAAGACGACTCGGTAGACGCGATTGGATTGAATACACGGTCGATCCACGCGGTCTGGGCCTTGCAGGGACTCGGTGCCTTTAACCTCGATTCGTCGCAGGACGAGGCAGCGGTCAAGAAAGCTCTGGAGCATCCATCCGCGGCGGTTCGCAAAAACGCAGTGATGGCTCTGACCGAAACGGGTGGCGAAGAAGAGTTGAGCCTCGCGGCTTCTCTCGTTGGCGATGACGATGCGAAGACTCGTCTCAAAGCGCTGCTCGCTCTCGGTTTGCTGCCTTCATCGGAAGATCTCGTGGATACAATCTACGAAAACCGGGATACGCTTACTCGTGACGAGTACCTCGCCCAGGTCTTTGCTTATGCGGCTTTGGAGTCTGCGGATTTATTCGCGACTCGATTCTTGAGCGATACCGAAGGCGGTTCCTCCGAGTATTTTGCCCGCTTCGATAACATGCAGGATTTGCCGGAGTTTCTAACGCTTAGCGAATATTTCGCCAAGCAAGGAGGCGATCCAATTGAACTGATTGGGGATTGGCAAAAGCTGCCGCCGAGTTCGGTCGGTGTCGTTGGTCTAGTACTTTTGGATACGTGGAATAAGGCGATGCGGGAGCCTAGCGAGGTAGAACGTGAACTCCTGCAGGAGTTGGCTTCCGCATCCGATCCGCGTTCCCAAATGGAGCTGCGCCTGCTTACGGCGGGGCTCGACCTGGAATTTGACAAGGTCGACGAAGCGGAGTTTGCCGAGCTGACCAAGAAGCGGACATTTTCGCCCGATATCTGGGGCTGGGGCCGCGAAACTGATGGAGAGGAGATATTCGCTCAAAATTGTGTGGCTTGCCATGGTTCGGACGCGACCGGCGATTTCGGGCTGGGAGCCCCTTCGCTTCGCGGCATGGAGAACTGGTATTCTCAAGGTCAGCTGCAGAAATTCCATGCTGGCATTCGCGGTACCCATTTCAAAAACCCACGCGGTATTGCGATGAAGAGTGCTCTCCAGTTTCTGGACACGGAGATTGAGCCGAATCGAGCGATCTCCCATATCGCTCATTATCTCGTATCCCTCGACGAGGTTTCCCCCGAAAAAACCGAAGCGGGCGACCTAGAGCGCGGCAAGCAGCTCTTCGCGAGCTGCATGGCCTGTCACGGCGCTGATGGTCAAGGAAACGAGGATCTGCTAGCTCCCAAGCTTACGGGCAAGCAGGACTGGTACTTGATCAAGCAGCTCGAGGATTTCCGCTCCGGTGCTCGTGGTGGAGACCCGCGTGATGCTAAGAGCATGGAGATGGCGACCTTTGCTAAAATCCTGCCCGACGAGGCGGCACTGAGAGATGTCGTCGCTTACATACAAAGTTTGAATACAAAATAGCTTCTGCAGCGCCCAAAGATACTGATCCCCTGACACCCCATGCCTGAAAAATCTATCAACGCTCAGCGGCTCTTGTGGGCCGGCTTTACTGCAATCCTCGCTACCGGAATCGGATTCGCGGTGCGAGGAGGAATCCTCGATAACTGGGGGGCAGAGTTCGGCTTTACCTCGACTCAACTCGGCGTGATTAGCGGAGCGGGGCTGACGGGGTTTTGCTTTGGGATTTTCGTCGGTGGTCTTGTGGTGGATACACTGGGTTATGGTAAGTTGATCGTCGCCTCGTTTCTATTGCACATCCTGTCGGCGGTGGTGACTTTTTCCGCGAATGCAGGGATGGGGATCGATGTCGCGTACCAATATTTGTTTTGGGGGACCTTCATCTTCGCCCTGGCTAACGGATCGCTAGAGGCGGTGGCTAATCCGTTGGTCGCCACCCTGTTTCCGGAGAATCGTACCCATTACTTGAATATACTGCACGCGTCTTGGCCACTCGGCCTCGTCCTCGGGGGAGCGGTTGGTTGGCTTCTCGACGACCGGATTAACCTATCCTGGAAATTGCAGTTGGCGATCTTCCTCGTCCCGACCGTGGCTTACGGTGCGATGTTTCTTGGACAACGCTTTCCGAGGTCCGAAGCTGCAGAGAAGGGCTTAAGCTTGGGGGACATGTTCAAGGATGTGGGTGTCCTCGGCGGACTGGTAATCGCTGGTATGTTGATACTTTTCTTCCAAGCGACCTTTCCAAGTCTCCCGCTTTGGCTGTTGCTGGTAGGAGCGATTGTGCTGGTTGCGTCGATCGCGAAGATCACGAGTTTCGCTATGGGTTCGGTGCTGTTGTTCGTTTTGTTCGGTACGCACATCATGGTCGGTGCAGTGGAGCTGGGCACCGATGGATGGATACAAAATATCACCGGTAGCATCTTAAGCTCGGAAGAGGGGAAGGCCCTCTTCGTTATCACCTCGCTGACCATGTTTGTACTTCGTTTTTGCGCAGCGTGGATCGAGCGTAATCTGAAGCTCTCGCCGGTCGGTTTGCTGCTGGTCTGTGCGGTCCTCGCATTTGTGGGACTCAACATGACAAGTGGCATCGAGTCCTTCTCCGGAGCAGTTTTGGCGCTTCTGATCTACGGAGTTGGTAAGACCTTTTTCTGGCCGACGATGCTTGCGATCGTGGGAGACCGTTTTCCCAGAACGGGTGCGATCGCGATCAGCATCATGGGCGGACTTGGCATGATGTCCGGTGGCCTGATCGGTCTACCAGGACTTGGATACGCCAAGGATCGATTTGCCAGTGAGGCGCTGCAGGAGCAGGCACCTGCGGTGTATCAAGAGATGAAGGCTGCCGACTCGAACTCCTGGCTCTTCTTCAAGGAAGTGACCGCGGTCGACGGCAAACGCTTGGCCGAAGCAAAGGCGGCGGCAACACCGAACGACTCGCAAATCGCTCTCGTGGAATCGAGTCTCGAAGGCGATCGAAAGACGATGCGCATCGACTCATTTATTCCAGCTTCCATGGGATTCATCTTCTTGGCCTTGTTGGTGTACTTTAGGGCTAATGGGGGATATCGCCCTATTTCAATAGATTAAGACGGGGGAGGCTCCACGAAAAAACAACCAAAAGGTCGGGGATTTATCCGGCGAATGGACATCCGGTAGGAATTTAATTAGGAGGTTTTTGGTTCCACTATCTACCTAGAATTGCTTGGTGGTAAGCGATGTGTCAGGTCTCTAATCCCCAGTAATGTTTGACTCTGAGGATTTTCTGTAACGATCGATATTCAGATTTTTTGGACACTTTGATAAATTAACTTATTGATTGTCAGTTTCTTAAACCCTTTAAACATATTTTCATGACTAGGCCGCGTGGACAAATTGTTTAATTGATTTAAGATGTTGGATTGCAACGTCATCTGAGATCTCATAATAGTATTCGATGTCAGAGTACAAAGCCGACGAGATGCCCTCGGGTATTCGCGAGGAGCTAAAAAAATAACAACGCTTACCGCCAAGAGGTAAGCGGCCGTCGCGGCCGCCCAAGCAAGAGTTTCGACCGGACCTTGAATGGAATATGGTGGGTTCTGTGCACTGGAGCGATGTGGAACCAGAGCCTGATCGCTTCGGGCTGCACAACTGCGTGTGGAGGTGCTTCCGCCGCTGGTGCGAATGCGGGATGTGGGCATGGATTCTCGAACGAAACTCTGGCCGCTATAGCGACTATTCGGTTTCGGTCATGCTCGACGCGTCGCATGTGAAGGCCCATCAGGATGCTTCGAAGCATCCACTTTCCCCTGAACAGCAGAAGCTTGGAAAGACCAAGGGCGGTTGCAACACGAAGATCTCCGCCGCGGTGAACGTGGTCGGATTGCCCTTGAGCATGCGACTGGTTTGCGGAAAACGAGCACGACAGTATTAGCGCTGTGGATACGAGGACTTGTGGATGGCAGCTTCCTGCTTGCCGACAAGGCCTACGACAGCGACGCGATCCGTTGCTATGTCGAGGACTGCGGCGGCATCGCCGTGATACCTCCGCGAGCTAACCGGAAGCGAAAAATCGAGTATCTCAAGAAGACTGGAAAAACCAGACATCGTGTTGAAAACTTCTTCGCTAAGATAAACCGGTACAGGAGAATCGGCACTCGCTAGGACAAGTTGGAGAAGACCTATATGGGATTCGTAAATATCTCTGCATTAGCGGATTGGATTAAATTTGATTTTGTCCACGCGGCCTGGTGTCCAACTAAGGACGGGTTCAGGTTCTGTAAGTTAATGTTTTTCAATTTGATAGGTCGGTTTTTAGATGTCACGCATTTGAATCTGCTTTGGTTTTCCCGGAGGCTTATTGAGACTGGGCGGCGTGAACTCCGGCAGCCTCGTTTTCTCTCAAATCGTCGATATCATCGATCGAAAACAACTCCAGCGATGCGTATCCAAGTATCCGATGCCGAGGGCCTCGAGGAGCTTCTCCGCACGCGACCAGCTCCTTTGCATGCTCTTCGCTCAGCTGACTTATCGCGAGAGTCTCAGGGACATCTAAGCATGCCTTCGCTCGCAAGTCCAGCTGCTTTACGCCATGGGCATCCGCGGGGCGGTTTCCAGAAGCAACCTCGCCTACGTCAACGAGAAGCGGGACTGGCGCGTCTTCTTCGAGCTTGCCGGAATCCTCATGCGAATGGCTCGACTGTTGTATTCGAGGGAAAGACCCACGTCGTGAACGCCCTGGACTGGATCAGCTTAGAGGCCGGTGCCTTCTACGTGATGGATCGCGGGTACCTCGACTTCGGACGTCTCGCCCGTATCGACTCGGCACGCGCCTACTTCGTGATAAGGGCGAAGTCGAACATGAGCTTCTACGTCAAGGAGTCCAGAAGCGTGGACAAGTCGACCGGTCTGAGAGCGGACCAGACCATCAGGCTCAACGGGGCGAAGACCAAAGGCCTGTACGGATCGAACTTGAAGCGTGTCAGCTATGTGGATACATAGACGGGGAAGGCACCGGTCTTCCTCACCAACAACTTCGAGCTCGAGGCGGCGGTCGTGGCGAAGCTCTACAAGGCTCGCTGGCAGATCGAGCTCTTCTTCAAATGGATCAAGCAGAACCTGCGGATCAAGTCCTTCTACGGCACCAGCGAGAATGCGGTGAGGACCCAGATCTGGGTCGCCGCTTGCGCTTACCTGATGGTGGCCATTCTCAACAAGACGACAGGTTTGGACGAGAATCTGTCCAGAATCCTGCAAGTCGTAAGCGTCTATATATTTTCGAAAGACCCTATCCATCAGTTATTTATGAAAGATGATACAAGGAGTCCAGAAATCGATAACCCTAACCGGTTGATGTTCAATGACTTTTAGTTGGACGCTAGTGTCCCTAGAAATCTAATTTCTCGAGAGCAGAGCGGGCGGCGTGTTTTACTTCTTCGTTTTCGTGGGTCAGATACTCCTTTAGCTTTTCAACTGGTTCTTTGTATCCACGTTTTCCTACAGCTTTGATGAGTTTCGGAAGATTGCTTTCGTCAAGTTTGTAGAGAGCAACTGCAATAGCCAGCGTAGCGTCCCCACTCGGGTTGTTCTCGAGGATCTGTAGTGCCGCGGCGAAAGTATCTTCAGAGTAGAGCAAATTTGAAAGGGTTTGAATCGATTCCTCGGTGGCCACTTTGCTGAGTTGCTTAAGTACGAACTGCTTGTTTTGCTTCGCTGATGTCGTTTGAAGAAAGCTGAGAAAGGTCTGTTCCAAAGCCCTTCTGTCTGTTTCGTTTAAACTAGAGAGGCTTGTCATGGTAGAGACGATACGACTTTTCAATTCGTCGCCGAAGGGAGTCTGCTCGCGTTCCGATATCGCTCCTAGCCGCTCCGCTATTTCGAGGACCCCTGATGCGGTGGATTGGATTTGGTCGCGCGTTTTGCTTGTGGCATCCGGAGCTTCTAAATCTCCGAGCGCATATTGAATGCCATCTAGGAAGTGATGCAAAACGATAGGGTTCCAAAAAATGTGAGGATCGTGGCCGAGAGAGCAGTAGAAGACCCGCCCTTCGCCATACGAACGGATCCAAGAAACGGGAAAATCCAAATCTCTTCGATTGATCTGGGAGAGGTGCTTGTGCGCAATCGGAGTTTTTCTTTTATCTAGACTCACGAGCACCCTGACGTTTTCGCGGGAATAGGGAGCGCAGAATTGATAGATCTCGTCCTGCACTTCGAATGATGGATCGGCGAAAGCGTGCGTGAGCGGATGCCCCGGTTCCTCAATTTGCAGCGTTACCTTTTCGTGCCAGGGATGTCCATCGAACACGCCGCCGAGCATCGTTGCGCCTTCGGGCCAATCGCTATTCCATCGTTCAATAAAATTCGTGGTTGCCGCGTGGATACCAATGAAACCTTTCCCTTCTCGGACGAAGCTTGATAGACCTTCCTGAATGCTTTCGTCTCGCAAATAGTCGAGTCGGTTCGAGTTGTTGAAGAGGACTGCGTCGAATGCCTTGAGACGTTCAGCGGTAAGCATCTCCGGATCATAGGTCTGGACGACTTCGAATGCTCCAGAATGTTTTGCCAGAGCCTCAAATGCCCGCATCCCGTGCGGAGTGGATTTGTGATTCGCCTCAATCCCTTTGCTGAACACCAGCAATTTGCGAGGTCTGAGGGGGGGGGCTGTGGCTTTGAGGTTTGCTGCACTCTCGATCCTCTTCGCTTCGTTCGCAGGGAGGTCTGGCCAGGGGCCTTCAAACTTCGCGTGGCCGCGAGATGATAGGGTGCCGGCGATAAGTAAAGCTGCGGTAAGGGGTAGGAATTTCATGGTTCAGATTGAGCGAAGTACGTGGTTGTTTTGTATTCATGAAAATACTACGATTCACCACACTATGTTTTTCGAGCTGACAGTTTAGTGTGGTCAATGGTGTTGCTCAAATTTCTTTTCGCAAGAAATAAGTTGAATAGGATTCAACTTATAGAGACGAATTGGGTAGCTCGCTGGTGCTGTAACCTCTTAGATACTGTCCAATAGGTCCTAATTTGCGAGTCTTCCAATCATGAGTCTGATCATCGCCAAGTGTATCATCACCTCGGAGGAGCAGGTTTTCCTTTCTCGGTCGACGGTCAGCCTGCCTTGCTGCGAGAGCCATGCGAAGGTTCGTTCCACGACCCACCGGCGAGGCAGCAACTCGAAGCCCTCGGCCTTGTCGCTTCTGCGGATTATCTCCAGCTCGACCTTGCGATGTCTTGGAATCTCGGATACCCGTTTGACGAGCTTCCCGTCGTATCCCATGTCCGCCCAAAGCTTGCGTATGCACCCGAACACGGTCTCGAGCTTGCCTAGAACCATTCGAGCCCCGTCCCGGTCCTGGACCGACGCCGAGTGGACCACGCAGGCAAGCACGAGTCCAAGTGTGTCCACGAGTTAATGCCTTTTGATTCTCTTAACCTTCTTTCCTGCATCATATCCGCGAAGGCCGGGGTGGCCAGCAGCTCGCACGCTCTGCGAGTCGATGATCGCGGCAGTGGGAGTTTTTTTACCGCAGCGGTAGCGGACGTAGCCTCGAAGCTCGTCATGGACCTTCTGCCAGGCGCCTTCGCCCTTCCACTTCGAGAAGTAGTGGTAGCAGATTCGCCACGGCGGAAGATCCTTGGGTATCATCCTCCAGGCTATGCCGCTTCGCACCAGGTAGAAGATCGCGTCGAGCGCGCGCCTCTTCTCGTATCGGGGTGGCCGACCGAGTTTCGCTGCCCCCGGTATCAGCGGTTCGATTAGGCTCCACTCGCTGTCGGTCAGGTCGCATGGATATGGTTCTTTTTCCATCGACTCACTACAGTAAGAAGCTTTTTGGAAAAAGCGCTAACAAAGTGCGTGAAAACTCAATTAAATACTGTTCTCATGACTTTTTGGACAGTCTCTTAGCCCACGAATACTGCGATGTACTGAACTTTTTTCGAAATAGGTTCAACCTTGTGTACTTTGCTGGAATCGAAGTAGAGGCTTTCGCCCCGCTTGAGTTTGTAGCATTTCTTTCCTACCCAGAAGTTCATCTGGCCGATTAACACGTAGATGAATTCTTCACCGGGATGCTGGAGCGAATGCGTCTGAAGCTTGCCTTTCTCTGCGACAAACATGAAGGGTTGCATCGTCTTTCCTGCGAGTTTTCTGGCGAATGGGTAAGCTTGATAGCCGACTTCGGTAGTCGTCATCTCGTTTTCGAAATCGGGAGATTCAAATACCGAAGAACTCGAGCTTCGGGCTTTGGCATTGAAGAGTGCGCTCGTTTCCAGGCTGAGAGCATCGGCAATTCTGGCTACGGTAGCGATAGCAGGCATCGCTTTGTCATTCTCAATTTTTGATATTAAGCTTTTAGAGCAGTCGCTTCTGTCAGCTAGCTGCTGTAGCGTCAGTTTTTGCTCTTTCCGATACTTGCGGATTTTTTGTCCGATTTTTAGTTCTTTCTCCATCTTGGGAAACGCTTGAAATTCTGGTTTTAAAAGTTGAACTGTGTTCAACATTTCTTCTTGCACCTCTTACTTTTCTGATGCCTACTTGTTCCAGCGTATCGGATCTTGGATACGTGTGGATCTGATTTAAGTGCTTGGGTGTTCTTCATCTGGTAGTGTGTCGGTCACGTTTTATGTAACAATATCCCTCTCTCCAATTCGCGTTCTAGTACACTATGGTCCTATTCGACAAAGAAAATCTTTCTTTTCGCTGCATAGCTTTATCACGGCCTGCCTTCGTAGCTACGCTCTTCACACTCTTGCTTTGCAGAGTTACTGCCTTGGAAACGGTGCAAGTCATTCCCGGTGAGGGTCCCATTCGTGTTTTGTTTTTGTCAGACCCGCCGGGAACGCCTCTCAGTGCAGACACGTTTTTTCCGAAGCTGACTAAAGCTCTGGGACATGACGCTATCTATTTCGATTATCTACGTTCACCGGCTGTTGCTCTCTCGGATTACGAATACCTTAGCAAGTTCGATGTCGTTCTCTGGTTCAATGGCCACGACCGTCTCGAGCAGAAGGAAGCGATTAACCTAAAGAAGTTTGTTGCGAGAGGAAAAGGTCTACTCTTACTCGGTGATACGGTGGCGTATCCTCAGTTTACGGACTATTTGGAGTCAGGAGTACCGATATCCAAACCTAACCTACAACGCGGTCAAGTCTTGCCTGTCGATGCCGAGCATCCGTTTCTGAGGTCCAAGATTGGAGAAGCTCCTAAATGGCTGATCGATGGGTCTGGATCAGATTCACTATCTAGCATTATTCAAGAGTTTGTTCCCTCTGATGGTGAGGAAGTAAGGCTTTCGTGGACAGGCCTGAGCAAAGTTGGTCAAGGTCGGGTAGCTTATAGTGGATACGGAAACGATGCAGTGACTTGGAGCGACTCAAGTTATCAGCAGTTAATTAGGAACGCGATTCTTTGGCTCTCTGGAAAAGAGAGAGTCGAGCGTTGGTGGAGTTTTATAGAATCTCGAAAACCTCTCCGTTATGAACCTCGCACTGACATACCAAATTTTGAGGGGGTGCCCGGGGGATTCCAGTTTCAATTTCCGATGAACGCTGAGGATAGCTTGAGCTATTTCCAAATTCCGGTGGGCTTTCGTTTGGAGTTATTCGCCTCTGAGCCAGACATCATGAATCCAATATATATGGATTGGGATGAGAGGGGCCGCCTTTGGGTTGTGCAGAGTGTTGATTACCCGCACTATATGAAAAAAGACCAAATCGGTAACGATTCCATCCGTATTTTGGAGGACACCGATGGGGATGGAAGATGCGATAAGATCACTTTGTTTGCTGACAAACTCAATTTGCCGACTTCGTTCACCTTCTCGAATGGCGGAATTATCGTAGCTCAGGCGCCCTATTTTCTCTTTCTAAAAGATACCGATGGTGATGATCGAGCCGATATACGCGAAATCGTTATGGACGGATGGGGGACGACCGATACGCATGCAGGTCCGTCCAATCTCCAGTACGGTTTAGACAACTGGATTTGGGGTGCGGTCGGCTATTCTGGATACTCTGGTTCCGAGCGCTTTATCGAAACCTTCGGAAATGGTGTTTACCGGTTTCGATCGGACTACACTGATTTAGAGTTTCTCTACCAATGTTCTAACAACACTTGGGGCTTGGGTTTGAACGAGGCAGGTGACGCTTACGGGGGAGGTGCTAACGGAGCTCCTAGCTATTTTGGATATCTGCCGGTGACTTCTCTAGCGAAAGAGGGACAGTCGGCGAAAATGGTGGCGAAAAATCGGATGTTGGCCAGTATCACTACAAATATACGGCAGACCAATAATTTCGGTAACTTCAGCGGAGCTACCGGACATTTCTTCGCGAGTTCCGACCGTTTCCCTGAAGAATGGAGGGGCAAGACTTTCTTTATTGGAGGCACCACTGGACACGTAGTGAATCGCTTCACCGAGGTCCGTGACGGAGCGGGATATATAAGTCAAAATGAATTTAGTATGCTCGCGAGCGCGGATGAGTGGGTTTCTCCATCCTGCGTACGGGTGGGGCCAGATGGAGTTCTTTGGATACTCGATTGGTATAATTTTATACTACAACACAATCCGATCGCGACTACTGATGTAGGCGGATACAATGCCATCAAAGGTGAAGGGAATGCTCACATCAATCCCAACCGCGACAATACGAGGGGTCGCATTTATAGGATGGTTTGGGAAAAAGACTATTCTCCCAAGACTAAAAGTTTAGAAGACGCATCAGCAGAGCAACTCGTCGAAGCTTTAGACGATGATAATCAGTTCTGGCGTCTCACAGCCCAGAGGTTGCTTGTACAAACGAAGCAAGTTCAAGCGGTCGAGTCCCTTGAAATTAGGCTTAAATCGCCGGGTGTCGGTGCTATTCACGCATTTTGGGCTCTGCATGGCCTCGGAAAACTGAGCGATGATTTACTTGTTTTAAGTTTGAACAGTGTAGACGCGTCTATGCGACGGAATGCGATAAAGGCGCTAAGTGAAGATGAATCCGGGTTGAATATTATATTGAGAAAAGATGTCTCCGTATTTCTTGATTCAGACCCTCACAATCTACGCACCCTCTACAATAAAATCGCGGTACTCCCCAGTTCCGAAAGACTTACTGAGCGTTTGAGGGAGATACGGTTCGATGAAAATTCGAGCCCTGAGCTTTTGGCAGCCCTAAAGAATATGCTAGTTCGACATCCGATTTCGGCAGAGGGCGCGATCAAGAGTGAATTTGATGTTGCGGCAGGCGATGTAGAAGAGGGTCGAATTATCGCTCTACAACATCCGTTTGTCAGTTGTCGCATCTGCCACAAGCTTAGCAGCGATGATGGTTATCGTGGCGCTGACATGGGGCCGCCCCTTGAGGGAATTGCCACACGGAAGTCGTCTGATTATATACTGGAAAGTTTACTTAAACCGAATGCGAGTATCGCGGAAGGTTATGAACACTTCAAGGGAGCTTCACCGATGCCTGCATTGTCGACAGTTTTGAGTGACAAAGAAATATCAGATTTAATGGCTTACCTGCTGACCTTAAAATAGAAAGGGATAGATGATGTTGCGAATTAGAAATGAAACTTCTAGAAAACTGCACAAGCTCTCGGTAATCGTTTTTTTTAGCGGCGACGACAGTAATAAGACTTCATGCTCATGACACGCTTGTGGAAGAAGCCTCTACCGCGGAAATAGAAGAAAAAATTCAGAGCTTACGAGACGGTAGTAGCGTAAGCCGGAGAGTTTATCGGTCCGGTGTAGCCGAGGAAGCGATCGTACACGAAGACTGGGGGACTCTAAAGTGGGTTGCTGGGGGAAAAATTGGAAATGCCGAAGGGTCTGACACTGGGTATCGTATCGTTTAAACCAGGAGACGGCGGAGCTAGACACATCCACTTTAAAAGTGAGGAGATTCTATACGTTCTCGAAGGGCGAGTAAAACAGTCTTGGGGCGACAACTATGTTATCCTTGAGGAAGGTGATACCTTTGGGGTTGAAAGAGGTGTACCCCATCATGCGGAGAATATTGGAGACGAGCTAGCCCGAGCGGTTGTCGTATACGACTCTGCGGTTCGCGATTACGTAAAGGAGTTAGACTATGAAGCCGACCCCGAAGCTTTTCCCGAGATAAGGGTTCCTTTAGAGATCAATCTCGAGTAGGCGCCTCAGAGTTGAAAGCTTGTGGTGGGAGGGCTTTGCCCGTCAATCGCAGTTTATATCTTGCACATACGGAAAGCAGAGACCAATGCGTATTCCGATACCTATTTGCGTAGTGTAGTTGTTGAGCTTTGAAGGCAATTGCTTTGGAGTCCTCGGGTAATGCAGTTCGGAAAAATAGCTTTAGGCCGTGTGGACAAAATCAAATTTAACCCAATCCACTAATGCAGCGATATTTACGAATCCCATATAGGTTTTCTCAAGTTTGTCATAGCGAGTGCCGATTCTCCTGTTCCGCTTTATTTTAGCGAAGAAGTTTTCAACACGATGCCTGGTTTTTACAATCTAGTTGAGTTTCTCGATTTTTCGCTTCCGGTTAGCTCGCGGATGTATCACGGCGATGCCGCCGCAGTCCTTGACATCGCAACGGATCGCGTCGCTGTCGTAGGCCTTGTCGGCAAGCAGGAAGCTTCCATCCACAAGTCCTCGTATCCACACGGCTAATGCTGTCGTGCTCGTTTCCGCAAACCAGTCGCATGCTCAAGGGCAATCCGACCACGTTCACTGCGGCGGAGATCTTCGTGTCGCAACCACCCTTGGTCTTTCCAAGTCTTTGTTCCTCTGCTGTTAATGGATACTTGGAAGCGTCCTGATAAGCTTTCACGTGAGTGGCGTCGAGCATCACGGCCACGCCTTCGAGCGTAGGATGGCGAGGATTTCCTCCTAGACGCCGAACTTGAACCAGCGGCTAAACGCGCGCTAAACGCTGTTCCACTTTCCGAATCGGGCAGGAAGCTGGTTCCACATTGATCCGGTGCAGAGTATCCACCAAATGCCGTCGAGTGTACCATCGAGGTCCTTATAAGGCCTGCCCAGAGGCTTGGTGCTGGAAGCGCTCCTCAACCCATTAATTATTTGGGTCTTTCGAATAATTAATGGCTAAAATCGTATCCAGTTCCATCGTGCTACGCTGCTAGCAAGGTCAATTTCGGCATAAACTCGTTGCGCTCGGTCCTGCTGGCAGGACTCTTTATACGAGATTGCCCTTCACTTCGTCCGATGAAGTGGGAGGGGCGTTCGATTTTCTTCGAAAAGCTACGTCTTTGATTTCCAGTCGGGATGGACAAGCGCCCTGGTGCCTTCCCATCGTAGGGTGTGAAAACAAACTCAGCCAAAAGATGTCGGTGCAGTTGAAGAGATTACTCAACAAGGTCTGCCGACTCAATGGCTTTGTCTACGATGCGGTCGGTTTGGAGAACGCGGGACGCTGCCAGAGCATAGTCGCGACCATCCTCCCCCGCAAGGGCTCAAAGACAATCTGTTCGGGCTGCGGGTGCAAGGTAAGCGGTATTATATCTGCCCCCTAGACGCTTGATAGCATTTCCGCTATTTTCAGTTCATGTCTACCGAACGAGGAAAACGTTACACTGAAGACCAGAAGAAAGAGCTTGTTGAGCTCTTCCGCCAAAGCGGCCTCAACGCGTCGCGATTCTGCAAGGAGATGAACGTGAGCTACCCCACGCTCAAACGTTGGCTCGGCCCCCAGCCCGCCAAGACGGTGGAGTTCGTCGAGGTCGGCGAAGCCGAACCCAACGACGCGCGACTGAGCGTCGCCTTGCCCAACGGAATCTGGGCGGAGTTCCCGCTCAGCGCCGAAAAGTCCGTCGTCGCAAGCTGGATACGGGAGCTGAAGGCATGTTGAGCTTTTCCTCTGCGGTTCGCATTTATCTCGCGGTCGACCCGGTCGATATGCGCAAGAGCTTCGACGGGCTCTATGCAGTCGCCGCCGAACAGCTGAAGGAAAATCCGCTGCAGGGAGGGATGTTCGTCTTCTCCAACAAGCGCCGCAACCGCTTGAAGATCCTCTTCTTCGACGGCACCGGTCTGTGGGTTCTGGCGAAACGCCTCGAGAAGGGAGGCTTCACCTGGCCCAGGACAGGCGGCGCCGCCAGCGGCAAGCTCAGGCTCAAGAGCGAAGCCCTTTCGATGCTGCTCGGCGGCATCGACCTTAAGGAGGGCATGGCGAAGGCATGGTACGAACGTTGAAAAAAGGTTGATTCGAAGGGCGTATCCTCTATGTAGATACGCTCAATGCCGCCCGTCGAAACAGTCTTTTCCGAGAACGAAAAGCTCAAGGCGGAGCTGTCGAAAAAGGACGGGCGCATCGCCGCGTTGGAAGCCCAGATCGCATGGTTTCGTCGCCAGGTCTTCGCGGGAGGGAAGTCCGAAAAGCTCGACTCCCGCCAGCTCGACATGCTCGAGGGCCTCCTCGAGGAGGCCAAGCGCGAGGAAACGGCCAAAGAAAAAGTCGCCTACGAACGCCGCAAGCCCACCAAGCGCCACAGCCGCGACGAGCTCTACGGCAACCTCCCCGTCACCGAGGAGGTCGTGGTCGAGCCGGAGGAGGTCGAGGCCGATCCCGACGCCTACAAGCGTATCGACGCGGAGGAAACTTTTGAAGTCAAGATCCAGCCGCCGGTCTTCTCGCGACGCAGGATCGTCCGCCCCAAGTATCGGAAAATCGACGACAAGTCCAAGGCTCCGGTTCTCGCGCCTGCCCCTTTTCGCGCGGTCGAAGGCATTGCTTCCGCCGATCTGCTCGCGTACATTGTTGTATCCAAGTTCTTGGACCACCTTCCGCTCTACCGCCAATGCTCGATGTACAAGCGCTACGGCTTTACCGTCGCTCGCCAAAACCTCGTACGCTGGGTTGAAAAAGTCGCCGAGCACGTCGAGCCGATTTACGACTGCATGGAAATGCGATTGCTCGGCGGAAACTACCTTCAGGCGGACGAAACGCCAATAAGGTACTGCGATCCCGATTACGGGGAAAAGAAAAGCCGGCAAGGCCAGCTTTGCGGCTTCACGCGTCCAGGCGCGGAGGTCTGCTACAAGTGGCGAACCTCGCGTAGCCATAAATCGGTTACGAAGCATATCGCTGGCTTCGCCGGCGTGCTGCAAGCCGACATGTATCAAGCTTACGTCAAGCTCGAGAAGGACGAAGCATCCATAGAACTAGCCGGATGCTGGGCCCACGCCCGCCGTAAGTTCTTCGAGATCAAGGAACGCCATCCCCGCGAGTGCAACCTAGTCCTCAAGCTCATAGGAAAGCTCTACGGGGTGGAGAAGACTATCCGCGAACGCCGAGCCGGCGAAGAAGGGTTCGGCGACGAGGGGGCAAAAGCTCTTCGCCTTGCGAAGGCCGCCAACACGCACGCTCGCCTCAAGCGCGTATTGGTAATCGTAAGACACGGCAAACTGCCAGCCGGCGAGTTAGCTGTAGCCTGCGACTACTCGCTCAACCATTGGGACTACCTTTCGACCTACCTCGAGCATGGCCGCGTGGACATCGACAACAACGCGATGGAAAACGCGATCAGGCCAACGGCAGTTGGCAAGAAGAACTGGTTGTTTGTCGGACATCCCGACGCGGGCAAACGGGCGGCCATCCTCTACTCGATCCTGATCAGCTGCCAGCGCCTCGACGTCCAGCCGCTGGAATACTTGACCGCCCTGCTGAAAACCGACTTGGGCAAACTTTCAAAAGAAGAGCGCTCCGCGCTCACGCCGTCGAACTGGACCAAGTCAAGGGGGCAGATTTAGTACCGCTTACGGTGCAAGTCCGCCGTCTAAGACACCTCCAGGCGGGAGAGGCGCTTCCAGTTCGTACCGCTGTGGGGGCACAAGTTCTACTTCGCCTATCGCATGAGGCGAGTGGACTGCCCGAGCTGCGGGGTGAAGGTCGAGAGCCTACCTTGGGCTGAAGTGAAAAGCCCCGTCACCAAGCCCTACGAGCTTTTCCTCGCCCGCTGGGCCAGGCATCTGAGCGGGAAGTAGGTCGCCGACACCTTCCGCACCAGCTGGGACAGCGTGTTTCGCTGGGCCGTAGAGCTTTTGCCAAGGTTCGTCGGCAGCCAGCTGTATCTTGGCTAGTGCTGTGGACCATGAGTTCCGCCTTGCCCGATCCTCCGTTCATGTATTCCTCGCTGCCGGTGAGCATCCAGAGTCCGGCGGTTTGGCTGGAGAGTCCGTGGGCTTTGTGGTTCTCGATATAGTCTGCCCAGTCGTACTTCGTATAGGTCGGGAAACCGTCTTCCGTCAGCCCGGTCGTTTCCGTATAGCTGCTGCTGGCTGGAAGCTTGTGAGTCGCGTCAATTACCTGAGGCGTGCTGGCGATCAAGGCGGGGTCGATCATTTGGCCCGTCTTGGTTTCGGAGCTGAAGGCGCGATCGAAAATAGTCGGGTCGCAGCGCATCACCATTCGGAATTGCTCGAGGTAGGCCGCTGCGTCTCCCGCTCCATGGTCGAGCTCTACGTAGGCGTGGAAGCCGGATTCGCCCGCCTGCAGCACGTAGTTAAGGGTAGCGGTAAACTCTCCCATGCGACCGGTGAAGCGGATGTGAGCTTTCTGGTCAGTACTTTCAAGCAGCTCGTAAGTGCCGTTGTATCCATAATAGCTGCCACCTGAATTCGAATCGAGGTAGAGCCTGCCGCCGTTGGCCAGCAGATTGCTGCCGCCTTCCAGTCTAAGGTCGGTGCAGACACCGTCGTCCTTGGTGAACACCGCTTGTACGATGCCGTTGTCGAGGATGATGCTGCTACCCGTGTCTGTGCTGGTGACAACGCTTTGCGGCACGCCGTCGGAAAATACGAGAGTCGGGGCGAAGTCGTCTGCTTGGGTTCCGACGCCTTCCGCGGTGCGGATATGGATGGCGAAATCTCTTCCGACGTCGGCGACCTGAGCCTCGAGGAAGATCGTAGCGGCTCCGTTGGTATCGGCTGCGATGAAGTCGCCGAGTTCTTGCGATGAAAGTTCGATGGCGCCGGTGTAGTTGCTGCCCGGGTACGTTATGCTTCCGAGGTAGCTTACTTCGTTCGCTACATGGTCGCGGTCGACGTCGGCGTTGCCGGTGGTTAGCCCGGGAGCGGTATTGTAGGAAAGCGAGGCTGCGTTCCACTTATCTTCGCCGCTGACGCCATCGTTCACTCCAAAGACGTCGATGGAGAAGGATTCGGAATCGAGCCCACTGGAAGGCACCCAGAGCTGCAGTGTCGTATTGTCGGTAGGAGCGGAGAGGCTCGAGAGGTCGAAGCGGAGAAAGGGAACCTTGTGGCGAACGGATCCGGATACGTTGCGCGAGCGCATTTCCAGGAAGGCGCGTCCACCTGAAGTGTCGTCGGGTGATTCGTCGGCGACGTCTTCGTCGGCTCCGTTTCCGTATGCGGTGTTGAGGGATTTTGGGGGATTTCAGATGAGTCGCTTTGAGTGCACTACTAGCTCTAGTCGTTGGTAGCTCTCCACGGTTTTTTCTGATAGTTGCGCCTAGACTCTGGTGAACCTACATCAATTAACCGCGCTGAGGCGGAACAATGCGGCACCGTGGTGAGGTACGGCTGCGGTGAATCTGTCGCGCGTCGCGGGAAGGTCTTCTCTCGCCCACAGGTCTCGAATCTTTACCATGCCCTCGAAGCCTAGATCGGCTACCGGTATGGCGACTGTGATTGTAGTTTTTTGGGATGCTCCTTCGGGTCGGTCTTTCGTGTTGAAGACTGCGAGGTACTTGTCTCCAGATTCTGGATCATCTGAGACCCAGGCGATAAGACCGTCCTCTGTGCGGAACAGCTGACGGTTATTTTCGCTGTGTTGGTTAACGGCGAGGACTTCGTCGTTTGTCAGGAGAGATAAGGTGAAGTCGTCTGTCTTTGTCATATCGCCTCCGTGCATGAGCGGAGATTTGGCGATGCTCCAGAGAGTCATAAGTGTATATTGCTCGGTGCGGGTGAAACGGGTAGGACGATCAAATTTGATTATCCCCAGGGGAAGCATATCAGCATCGGGCCATGCGCCGCTTATCCGGTAAGGTGTCCAGTCATGAAGGCGTTTGAATTGGTCGAGCATAGACGGCCATCCATCCCAGAAATCGTCGCTGATCCGCCATAGATTGGAATGCTGGTAGACGTGTTCTCCTGCCTCTAGCGGGGTTTCTCCGGGGGATAGGCTTAAGACAATCGGTCGTCCCGTTTTGTCTATTGCGTTGCGAATGGCTTCAATCTCGGCTTGTTGAATCGAATCGTAGGGGCGGCTTATATCATCGATTTTGACATAGTCTACTCCCCATGATGCGTACAATTTGTAGAGGGAATCATAGTATTCGGTAGCCCCCTCTTTACTCATGTCTACTCCGTACATATCAGGGTTCCATGAGCAAGTACTGGACGTGTCGGCTATATCTGCCGCTCTGGCCTGCGTCCCTCTGATTAGTGTGTTTTGCAGTACTGCTTGTCTCGGTATGCCACGCATCATGTGGATGCCGAATTTTAGCCCTTTTGAATGCACGTAGGCTGCTAGTTCCTTGAAGCCTCTTCCTTTGACGGCGGAAGGAAATTTCTCTGGTGCGGGGAGCAGACGGCTGTATTTGTCCATCGCTAGTATCGCTCCCTCCTCGTAGTCGTGTCCCTTGGCCGTAGGCTGATACCATTGAATATCGACCACTATATATTCCCAGCCATGGTCTTTGAGGTGCGTGGACATGAAGTCGGCTTGTTCTTTGATTTGCTTTTCAGTGACTGTGGTCCCAAAGCAATCCCAACTATTCCAGCCCATGGGAGGGCTCTCTGCCCAAGTATGGAAATCTTCTGCGAGAGCTGGGCAGTAACTTGATACGGCGATTCCTGCGACAAGACCTATTGTGCGCAGGGATAGGAGCGTTTTTTTGAAGTGCATCTGAGCTTTTTTAGTTTGAGAAGTTTTTGGCAGGTCGTCCGTTGACGGTAACTACTAAGAGCGAGTACGGCGGCATGTTTATGTCTAAGTGGTTTTGTATGATTGACGCTTTCTTGCTGTGTGTCTGGACGGAATTCGGATTTTCGAAAGTGTTTTCTGCGAGTGGGTTTCCTGTTAGCGTCGTTATCGTAGCGTCCGTCGTGAACTTAGCTGCTGTATCGAAATCAATCGCTAGCTTAATGGGATTTTCACTGCCGTTCACCAGCTTCGTATATAATTGCGCGGTTTGACTGTTACGAACCGTAGATGCAGTAAACCGTTGATGGATGCCGGTATAATCGCTGTGGATATATTCGTCTCCTTGCGATTGGCCAAATAGTTTTTGTACTTCGTAACTGATCGTTGGATACACGGTTTGGTTGTCGAAATAAATTAGGTCCGGGTTCCATTGCGTGTTTCCGAGCTTGGCGAGAAGGGGAGCGTAGGAAGCCATGCCAACGATATCTCCGTTACGTTCGAGCGAGGTCATGTAAGCGGCTTCGGCAAGAGCGGCACGCAAAGTCAGCTTTCGTCCTTGGTCGTGTGCTGCGTATTCCCCCAGGTATACAGTCGCTTTTGATCGATCGTACGAATCGTAGCGTTCGAGGTTTTGCCAGAACCAGTCTGGGCTTTGGTAGTAGTGCTCATCTACTATTTCGAGGTCCAGTTTGTTGGAAATGCGCCAGCCTTCCTCGTAGTCTGTCCCGTCCGGGCTCGGACCTACGGTTCCGATCACCACGATTTCTGGATGGGCATTTTTTATGGCATCATAGATTAAGGTAAAGCGCTCTTCGAATTCAGGCGTGATCTTGTCTTCGTTTCCTACCCCGAGGAATTTCAGTCCAAAAGGTTCAGGGTGGCCAGCTGCGGCTCTCTTGGAGCCCCATGTAGAATCGGCCGGACCATTTGCCCATTCTATTAGGTCGAGAATATCTTCTATATAGAGATCCAATTCTTCCAATTGGATACAACTTTGACCGCTCCCTGCAGTGTGGCCCGAGTTTTGGCAGCTGACTGCGGCGGCGACGACTGGGATCGGGATGGCTCCCATGTCTTCGCAAAATTGAAAATACTCAAAGTATCCGAGTCCTCCTGTTTGATGATAGCCCCAGAGGTTTGGCTGGCCACGGCGCTCCTCGATTGGCCCGATCGTATGTTTCCAATTATAGAAGTTTCCGATTCCGTTCCCATGGACGAGGCATCCGCCTGGGAAGCGCATAAATTGCGGTTTCGTGTCGGCTATGGTTTGAGCTAGGTCTTTGCGAAGTCCGTTTCGGTGGCCTTGGTAGGTGTCGTTCGGGAATAGCGAAATCATATCAAGGGCGATGCCTCCGGCTTCAGTGGCGATGATTTCGAGTTGGCCCGCGATAGCGGACTTTTTGGCGACGAGCGTTGTTTCCAGTTTTGACCATTCATTGCCCGATTCGGGTAGAGGCGCTTCGGCGATGGTTTCACCCTCTGAGTTGAGAAGTCGGGCAAGGAGCCCGAGTGGTTTCTCGTCCAAAGTATCAGGCGACCAACGGTTTCCTTTATATAGTTGGCGAGCGAAGAGGGACAGATTGTACGATTCGCCTTTATCAATCGAAATTCCATTAAACCCTCGATTGCGAATGGCAGCCTTCCCTCCGGGATCTTCGACTTTGAATACACCGTACTTAGGGTTGTTTTGATGGATAGGGCGTCCGCCATCTACGATGAGGGTGGCTTGCCCGTCGCCTTCGAGCGAGACCTCCCAAAAGGAGAGGGCGTTCCAGTCTGGTTGCTCTAAGGCGGAATATTCGAACGACCTGTTTTGAACGAGCTCTGCGTAGAGTCCGCCGTCTGCAGCGTAGTTGAGATCCTCATAGAAGATGCCAAACAGGTTCGAGCTAATCGCTTTCGCTGGTTGGTTGAGGCGGACTTTAAGATCGACTGAAATAGGCTCGGAAGCGTTTAGGGAAGTCGACAAGGCAAGCCCGAATGAAGCGAGGAAGAGCAGAGGTCTCATGGTTGATTTTCAGGGTTGGCTAATTGATTGGTTCGCCTGTTGAGTTTGGAGCAAAGGGCGTAGACATGGGATCCATGGGTAGAATATTGCCACTGTCGTCGAATTCCATGCGAACGAGGCAGGTTTCGCGTTTGTATCCACCTCCGCCGGGAACGGCGTGGCGATGGTAGGCAACGTACCACCGGTCGGTTCCGGGGACTTTGACAATACTGTGGTGGGCGGTGCCTTTGGCGGCTCCGTTTTGTCGGAGGACGATGAAGTTCTCTTCGCTGTCTGGAGTTCGAACAGGTCCGTATGGAGATTCGGATACGCCCCAGCCAACTCGATAGTCGGGGCTCCGTGCGTCGTCGATGGACCACATGAAGTAGTAGAGACCCTCTCTTTTGAAGACTACGATGCCTTCGCGAAATTCTCTGAGCGGGATTTCGATCGGTTCGCTATTGAAGGAGATCATGTCATCATTTAATCGATACACGGTGGGCGTGCCGTTGCCGAAATACAGGTAGGCTTGGCCGTCGTCGTCGATGAAGGCGTGGGGATCTATTGTGTAGGTCTTGTGATTGGCGTTAGCGATGAATGGCTTGCCGAGCGCGTCTTTGAATGGGCCTGTGGGCGATTCGCCGATGGCAACGCCGATGTTTCCCTCGCCGCAGAAGTAAAAGTAGTACTTGCCATCACGTTCGATACAATCCGGTGCCCAAGCGTTGTTGTTGGCCCAACTGACGTCTTGGGTGATATCGAGGATAATGCCTTCCTTTTGCCAATCGATCAAGTTGGGCGACGACCAGACGGCGAATTCTGTAGTGTTCCAGTAAGGACGGTCCGAGGTCGGATAAATGTAATAGAGGTCGCCAAAGACGCGGATAGCTGGATCGGCAGTGAATTCAGGTAGAACTGGGGAAGGGGCGACGGCAGCAGCTTGAGCGCGTAGAGACTCGACGAGCTTAGCGGGTGCCCGGAAGATTGAACCGTGCCGCTGGCCTTCAGGAAGGGCAACCGTTTCGGAAATGTTCTGCCAGCTTGCCCAGTCTTTGGATACACGAGCACCATAGTGGTGATCGGCATAGTAGTCGAAGTAGACGATGGTTTCGTTACCGGTATTGATGATTGTGGGTCCCTCTGCTTGTTCTTTCTTAAGTACAGTTTCGGAAAGCAATTCGTATGGGCCTAGCAGATCCTTTGAGCGACCGACGTGGATAGACCCGAAGTCTTTTATATTCTGGTCGTCGGTTTCCTTGAGGACTGCATAGTAGTGCTCGCCTTGCTTTAGTAAGGTGGTGTCAATGTTGTTGAATCCCGGATCGAAAAAAAGGCTTGGAGGAGTGAATCTTTTGAAATCCTTTGTAAGGGTGTAATAAGCTCTGTATTCGTATTCTGTAGACGTGTCATCTTCCACCGCAGTTGACCAGACTATGAGGAATTGCTCGCTTTCAACGTCGTAAAAGATCTCCGGAGCCCAGCAGAGTTTTGCTCCCTCGAAGTCGGTCATGAGTGGGAGGAAGCGTTGTTTCGACCAATCTTGCAGGTTCGTGGAGGAGGCGTAACCGATGCCGAGATCCTTCCAGCCACTGGTCCAAACCATGTGGTAGGTTCCATCGGGACCCAGTTCTATGTCAGGATCTCGCAATAGCTTGGAGCCGACTTCTGGCCTGAGGTAAATGGTGTCTAGGTCGGTCCAGTCTTTGGCGTCGTGGCTGTAGGCGAGGTGAAGTCCGTCGCCGTTGCCTCGAAAAGAAGTAAGCAGGTAGCTGCTTGCTGAATGATCCTCGGCACCTGTGATGCTGGCAACCAGAAGTAAGTAGAAGATAGGGGCAAAGCGTTTGATCATTCCAAATGAGACTGGCGGTGATTGTATTCGATTAGTAGAAGGTTTTTAGTCTGATTTAGCGTTGTCCTCGAGTTGGTAAACTCGGACATAGTCTATTTCGTAGCGTTGTGGGAATGAGGTCTCCGAAGGGCTGCCGCCGTTTGCTCCGATTGCGAGATTGAGCAGGATGTAGTGAGGTTGGTGAAACGGATTGAAACCGTCCGGCTGTTCCGTGTTAGCAATAGGAATCGTGTTTAGATGTTCGTCGTCGAGACTTATGCTAATGCTGTCCGAATTCCATTCCATGGTCCATATATGAAATTTTTCTCCCCATTCTGGATCTTTGGCGAGGAAATGCGAGTAAGGGGTTTTTACAACGTCCCAAATCGGTGGATACATTGACGCGCTTGGCCAAGCTGCGTTTGCAAGGATCGTGGGCTTGCCTTCAGAAAGATAGAATTCCATTATATCGATTTCGCCACAGGCGGGCCATCGTCGATCGTCTCCTAAGGTCCAAATAGCTGGCCACATGCCAGTAGGATCTGGGATGCGTGCCTTGACCTCTAGTTTACCGTATTGAAAAGAGAAGTTGTTATAGGTCTTTAGGCAGGCGGAGGTGTAGTTTGCAAGGGGGCGATTGAGCTTCCAATTGTCGCTTCCAGAAATGTAGTTGGGGTTGGATATATTTTCTTTTTTAGCCTCGATGACCAAATGCCCGTCTTTTACTTGAGCATTTTCGAGTTGGTACCATTGCAGCTCCTCGTTGCGTGAAAAGCCAGTTTCAGCACTCCAGATATCTGGATTGGGTGGACCATCCGTTTCGAATTCGTCGGCGAAAATGAGATGCCAGTCCCGGCTTTCGCCGTAGGCGACAGGACTTGTCAAAAGAATGGAGAAACAGGTTAGAATTATATGAAGGGGTTTCATTGTAGATAACTATTTTGAATGACGGAGTATGCTGAGCCTCAGGAGGTTTTCTGACTACGCTGGGTCTTTGGGTCTGCGTGTTTTCCAGATTGTGGGTCGCTACTAAACTCGGTCCTATCTGAGGGTTTATATTAAAAGAGGGGACAGTTGCGTCCCCTCTTATTATTGTTGTGAATCTTCCGCTACTAGAATCTGATTTTGCTGGATAGGATAAATTCGCGAGGGGTCTTTTGCGTGTATGCGGTATAGGTTCCATCGGTGTAAACTGTGATGGGTTCGAAACCGCTTTCGTCGAGAAGGTTGCGGATGTTTAACTGAATTTCCCAATCAAGATCGTGTTGTCCGAATGTGAACGGCATCGAATAGGAAAGCCATGCGTCCATCTCGAAGATTTCGGAACCTTTAATTGGGCGGCTTAGGTCGCTGAGGCGTGGAGCGGCAGGGTTGATGGGATTTTCCATGCTTTCGTAGCCGATGGTGTCGGCGCTGCGCCAGCGAGCTGCACCCCCTAGGGACAGACGCTCGAGCTTATTTTGAAAACGATAGTTGGCGATCAGGTTAGAACGCCATTTCCGTCCACGTGTGGTGGCGGATCCCTCTGATGCCTTGAACTCTTCGACGCGATTGAGAGCTTCGAGCAAACCATAACCTGTGGAGTTCGCATCATTGATCCAGTCGTCGTTCCACTCTGGCATGTCTGTGTCCCACTGACCCCATGCGGGGTATCCAAAATACTTTTCCCAGGTCGAGTAGCGTTCATCGACGTATTCCTGCAAGAGCGGAACGACGCGAAGATTGACGGCTTCGGTTTTGGCAAGAGTGAATCGAATGTCGAGCTGAGGGGTAGGCTGATAGAAGAGTTCCATTTCATAGCCTGAGGATTCGAAGTCACGAGTGGCCCGTACGTCGTCGTTCACTTCCACGATGTGGATGTCCTCGGTGTTACCGAGTCGCTCGGCATAGACTGATACCATTCCCCATGATGCATCCATGTTACCACCGACTCCCCACTTGGGCTCTTCATAGTACCAGTCAAATTCGACGTTATCGATCGATGTGTTGGAATATTTAGTGATCTTCGCATGTAGCTTCCCCTCGAAGAGTTTTAGGTTGATTCCGTAGTCTTCTCCGAGACCAGATCCAGGAGGTAGGGAGTTTCCGTTCCAATCGAGATAGTTGCCCTGCGGATTGAAGGCGTTGGAACGATTGTAGGTGAGGGATAGCCATTCGAGTGGCGTGTGGTAGACTAGGCCGTGATTGCGAGTGATGCCTGCTTGGACCGTAGGATCTGGGTTGAGATCGATGCCATCAACGATGAACTCTTGGGTGACTGGATTGCGGTCGCCAAAAGAAGCTCGGTAGGATTTCTGTTCATCTTCTCTGTATCCAAAAGTGAATACGAGGTCTCCTTCTAGGAACGCGCTTTGGGTTACGAATAGCTTCCCTTCGACTTCGCTGCGAGTCATGGAGGGGATGCCGTCTCCGGCTATAGATCCGATCAGGTTGTCCCACGGAGCGGGTTTGAATGTGGTAGGAAAGGCGACTCCGTCCGAGTCTCCGCCTAGTTCGGGTACATCGAGGTAGTAGCGCGTCTTGATGTTGTTTAGGCCGTCCTCGTCGAATTCGCCGATCCAGTAGTCGCCTTGGTTCAGCATGCGGCGCTTGATCTTGAAGTTGTCCTCGGATTCCTTCTGGTACATCAAGGCGATGTTGTGATTTCCGAGCCATCCTTTTTCTATTTTGGCGAAATCTAGATTATACGACAAGGTAGCACGAGTTGCCTCCAGCTCTGTTTGCTGGGTGTATCCAAGATATTCGGACTCGACCATGTAGCGGCCGCGATTCGGGTTGATAGCGAGGTCGCCATCGGTCTGGCCAACCTCGTAGGGAAGGTAGTAGTTAGCGTCGGCCTCGATCCCGGCTAGTCCGAAGCGGATGCCTTCGTGTTGGTCGCGATCGTAGTTTTCGTTATTATAGGCGAGCTCTAGGTAGAGGTCATCGGTGAACTTGTGTTCGACCACTACGTTCGTGATGTCTCCCTTAAGAGTCGTGGTTGAAGCCAGACCGGTGAAATTGGTATCGGTAGGCACTATGCTGTCGTCTGTGAAACTGCGTTGGACAGGTAGTGTACGGTCCCAGGAGAGACCGGTGTTTTCCCAGACTCGAGCTTGTACGGTTTCGTCGGATCCGAGGTAGCCGTCGGCCATGTAGACTCGGTCCTGGTACCCTATCCCGCCGTCGTTGACGTAGCCGGAAAGGGCGGGCATCTCCTGCCAACTTGCTCCGTCGTCGGTGGTCCAAAGCCCGGTGCTGTAGTCAAAGAGCGGTTTGCCTGCGTCGATCCACGAAGTGATGCGATCTTGCATCAGGATGGAGCGCGCTCGTACGCGGTAGTCGCTCATGTCTTCGTAGCTGGCTCGAATTTGAGTATTTTCGAGCGGGTTCGCGGTGAAGGAGAGGTAGTAGCGTTGCTCGTCGTCGAACTCCGGATCTTTAAACGTCTTAAGCTTTTGATCCATCCCCGCCACTCGTACGGCGAGCTTGTCCCCAATAAGGGGCACATTGAGGTCGAAGCTGCCGCGTAGGCTACCGTTGTTATCGGTGCGAAGACCGACACTGCCGCTTTGCTTTTCGTCGTAAAAGGCACGCAAAGTCGAAGAGTCGATAACGCCGGATGGACTGCCGAGGCCGAACAAAATGGCGCTAGGGCCGCGCGCAATGGTTAGGGTCTCAGTATTGTACTGATCGGATCGGAATTTGGTTTTGAAGAATCCGCGGGTTGGGGTGCCAGCGGCGATGCCGCGGACTCGAGTTTGCGTGGTGGAGGCTACACTTTCACCTTCGCCGTCGTCGGGAGCGTATTCGTTCTCGTTCTCGACATTGACGGAGTAGAGCAGCGCTTCCTGAGAGTTGGACGCGGCGAGGTCTTCCAACAGCTCTTTAGTGAATACGCTAATTGGAGCGGCTACGTCCTTCATATCAGTACGGAGGCGCGTTCCGGCGAGCGTGCTGGTGGCGCGATAACCTTTGTTTGATTCCGCGCTGACTGTGAAGGGTGAAAGCTCGAAGATCTCTTCGTCCTCGTCTGTTTGGGCTTGGAGGAACGGTGAGGCTATCAGGCTCGATAGAGCGAGGGCAGTATACGACAAGAATGCGGTTCGGCCGCACCCATTATTCGGGGTTATTCTCATAGGGTGTCTGTGGTTTGTGTTTTTCAGGGTGTTGCTCCAGGTGTGAGCGAAAATCGCTAACACCTGAAATCAGTGGGTAGCGAAGAGTCCGGACCAGCTAATAAGTAAGAGGTCTCATTCATCTTCGTTGTGGGGTGAACTTACCACATGTTAAATGGCGAGCGTTATCTACGATGTAACAATTGGATTGCGAATTTGTAACATCCGTATAACTCTTTGATATACATGCGATTAGGTTGTGATGTTTTCTCTCAGTGACTGTAAAATACCGTCGTTCTGTCGGACTTTTAGTAGATCGGACTGATCATATAACTGTATTCGTAGTCCGTGGCAGGGAGTCGGTACTTTTGGTGCGGCATTGCGCCCCAGCTGTTGTCACCACCAACGCCCATCTGGGAGTGGTCGATGTTTACACTGACAAGGGGACGACGCTCGACGTCGCTCATATGGCGTTGGGCCTTTTCCAAGCCAGGGTCGAAGTCTGAATCGTATTGGTGGCGAGCATTGAATCCGAACAGTCGATTGGTAGAGTCGATCCGGATGCCTTGTCCCGACGCGTCGACAAGCTCTAGCCAACGACAGTCAGTGCGATAGCCGTTTTCTTGGGGGCGAGCGTAGGAAAATCCAAGGTCTTCCACTGGGCTTCGATAGACTGCTGCAAAAGCGGCCGAGTTGCGGTCTTGGTAGTTTTCGAAGGGGCCGCGTCCGTAGTATGCGACTTCTTCGAAGTCATCGAAGAATACGAGATTGTTGCCGAATCGTGGCAGATCAGGCAGGTCCGAGGAGACATTCTCTAAACGGTTCCTAACTAAGATTTCGCCGGCTCGATTGACGGAGTAGCTAATTGTTAATGAGGCGTCTACAGCCGGGAGTTTGTAGGTGGCGACGATGGATGCGGCGCCTGATTCGAGCAGTTTCGATTCGAAGGAGACGAGCTTGGGCTCCTCGCCTGCTGTTTTCCAGACTCGCCACTCCTTTTGCATTTCATAGCCGAAGTCGTTGTCGGTGGGGGCTCGCCAGAAGTTGGGACTTAGCGGCTCTTTGAGAATTGGCTTGTTTCCGTAGACGAGCGAGTCGGGGAAGCCGGTTTGCTCGTCGAAGCCCAACTGGAAGTGGCGATTAACCACTTGGATGCGGCTTTGCGTTTCAATAGAGAGTTCGTCGCCAGGAGCTTCAGCTTCGAAGCGAGCGAATGAGTGGGATCCGATCTGGAATTGTTCGGCGGCCACGAGGTGGTTTGCGCGGACGAGGACCGTTTCCTTTTTCGTATGGGCGGAAATTTTGAGCTGGTATTCGGAATTTGGATCAAGATCCCAGTCGAGGTTCAGGGTAGTCCGTTTGCTCTGGCCGGGAGCGAGTTCGATATAGGCGAGTTTCGATTTGACGACTGCTATTCCGTTTTTCGAAAGGGTCCAGTAAAGGTCGAATTCGGAGAGGTCGGTAAATGCGTATCCGTTGTGGATTTCGACGCTGGATGTTGCTGGATCGAAATCGCGAAACTTAATGTACTGGTAAACCTTTTTGACTTCATAGAGGGCGGGGTGCGGCGATCGGTCGGCGTTGACGATGCCGTTCAGGCAGAAATTCTCGTCGTTTTGCAGGTGTTCGGCCTCGAGATCTCCTCCGTAGGCCCAGTAGGGCGAGCCGTCCTCCGCTTGGGCGGAGATGCCTTGGTCGACCCAGTCCCATATGAAGCCGCCTTGGGCGGCGGGATGGTTCTCTATCGCGTCCCAATAGTCTTGGAGGTTGCCTACGCTGTTGCCCATCGCGTGGGCGTACTCGCAAAGAATGATTGGGCGTTCGGGCGATTCCGAGGCGTACTTTTCGATGTATTCGATCGATGAGTACATGGGTGCCTGAATGTCTGTGTTGCTGAATTTCGTAGCCCCCTCGTATTGGACGGGCCGCGTGCTGTCATTGGCTTTGAGCCAGTCGTAGGTCGCGAAGAAATTCTGGCCGTTGCCCGCTTCGTTGCCGAGGGACCATACGATGATGGAGGGATGGTTTTTGGAGCGGTGGAACATGCGTTGCACGCGGTCGAGGTGGGTGGACTTCCATTCCGGAAGGTAGGCGGGGTGTATCGACTCGTCGAATTCGCCTTGGTTGGTCGCTCCCATGCCGTGCGTTTCGATATTGGCCTCGTCTACCACGTAGAAACCGTACTCGTCGCAAAGCTTGTAGAAGAAGGGATTCTTCGGGTAGTGGCTGCAGCGGATGGCGTTTATGTTGTTCCGTTTCATCAGCTGTAGGTCCAGTCGCGTGGTCTCTTCGCTGATAACGTGTCCCGTCACGGGATCGTGATCGTGGAGATTGACGCCTTTTAGGTAGACGGGCTCTCCATTGACCCGAAGCTGAGCGTTCTTGATCTCGACTTTGCGAAATCCTATGCGCGCGGAGGTGTATTCAGATTTTCCGTTCTTGGGAGTGACCTTGAGTCGGAGGGTGTAGAGCTCAGGCGTTTCAGCGGTCCATTTGCGAACTAACGGCACTTCCTTGGAGACGATGAATTCCGATTTGTCCTGAGCGGGGATGACGGCACGAGTCGCGAATGCGAGCACTTCGTTTTGCTGGTCGTCCAGCAAGGTTCCTTCGACCGAGAGCGTTTCTTCTGCGTCGCTTTTGTTCGTCAACAGCAGTTGTCCCGAGAAGAGTCCGTCTTGATAGTTTTTGTCGAGGTCGGCGACTACGCGGAAATCGGTCAGCGTAGCCGGGTTGGTGGCGAAGAGCCAAACGTCTCTCTCGATGCCGCTCAGTCGCCAGAAGTCTTGGTCTTCGATGTAGCTCGCGTCGGACCAGCGGTAGACTTGGACCGCGAGCAGGTTTTCACCGGGTTGGAGGGCCTCGGTGATATCGAATTCCGCTTCGGTCTTGCTGCCTTCGCTGTAGCCGATGAAGCTCCCGTTGACCCAGACGTACATGGCGCTGCGGACCGCTCCAAAGCTCAGGTAGACACGTTGTCCGTCCCAGCTTTTGGGAACCGAGAAGCTACGGCGGTAGCTGCCCACGGGATTGTCCGAGTGGTCAATGAAGGGCGGATTTTTGGGGAATGGGTATACGATGTTCGTGTAGATAGGTACTCCGTAGCCTTCGAGTTCCCAATTGGAAGGGACGGGAATGCTGCCCCACCCGGTAGCGTCGAAGCTCGGTTCGTAGAATCCGGCCGGCCTGTCTGCTGGTTTTGGGACCCAATTGAATTGCCAATCTCCATTCAGGCAGCGGGCGTAGTCCGACTTTCCCTTGCGGTCGGCCAGAGCTGACTCGGCGCTCTGATAGCGAGTGAAGGACGCGTGCGGCGCCTCGCGATTGATCTGAAAGATTTCAGGATCTTCCCACTCGTGGCGGACTCCGTTGGCCAGTGCATGCGAGCAAGCGAGAAGGGCAATGCATAGCAGGGACTGGGATGGTGTTTTAAAGGGGCTATTCATCTTGGGTTTTCTTTAGGCTTTGTTTTAGGCCGTCGAATGATCTGTAAGCTGCTATTTCTGTGTTTTTTGATATCGACGCAGGAAAATGCGGATTTCTTGTGCGAAGACGGACTCGGCAGAATAGCGAATTGTTAGGAATCTTGTTATCAAATATGTAACAAAAGCCTGGGGAAATTGTATCGCGATTTGTAAAGCCATGACTTTCAGCTATATAAAAAGGACTGAAAAAGCGCTTAGTTTGCTGTTTGAAATTTGATGTCTGGACAGCGGTTTGGCGCTGACCTTTTTGGTGATTGAACCCCCGCCCATTCGCGTGTCCCCAATTGCTAGTATAGTCCGCTTTGCTCTCCTCATCCTCGTGTCGCTTTGTCTATTCGTGCAGGGGGCCCTATGCTTACGCGACTACGAGCCGGACCGAGGCTCTGCAATCGAAGAGCCTTGGCGTTGGAGTTCCTTGGAGTCGCTCAAAGGGAAACCAATTGTCTGCGCCGCTGCGGATGGGAAGGGGGTCTTGTGGATGGGGACGACGACCGGCTTGGCGAGTTATGATGGTGTCGAGTATCAAAACCATCCCTATGGAGACGTGGCTGGCTTTGGCTTGCCGACTTGCGTGATGCCATCGGATTGGGGTGCCGTCTATGTCAACACGGTAACTGGACTTTTCGTTTGGACACAGGAGGGCGGTTGGAGCCAGATGCTGTCCTATCCTGGGGAGCAGCGCACGCGCAACATTCGAGCGGCATGGACTCGGGAAGGCGACATTCTGCTCGGCGCTCAATCGAGCCTCGCCCGCATTTCACAAGGCAGGTTGACCTTGCTCGGGTCTGTGCCACATGCGGTGACCAGTGTCGTCATTGACAATCAAAACAGGTTGTGGCTCAGCACGCTCGAAGATGGCCGGGTGTATTCCTGCTCCTTAGACGATCCGAGCTTGCTCGAAAATTCCGATACGTGGCGCATTTATGATACGACGCCAGGCAGGAAACCTCAGAAGACGATGCTTTATTGGCGACGAAGCGGTGAACTCTGGGCAGTGAACTCATTGCCGGATTGTCCTCCTTTGCGATTCGACGCCCAACAGGACGTTTGGAAAGTGGTTGATCGTGTATCGAGCCAAATGGATAGCCACAAGCATGAGGATCTGATTGAGGCCTCGGACGGTACTTTGCTTATCCATACTCGGAATTCTCTGGTAGTGGAAGCGCGTGATGGCTGGAAGGAGCTGAGGCATCCCGAATACAAGATTCCTTCGAGTACTCCATTCTTGGTCAACTTGGCAGACGGAGCTTTCGTGATGGGCGCTCGAGGAGACACGACTTTCAAAATCGATATGACGAACGAGTCTTGGGATTCCCTCTACGGCCTTCATTTCCAATGCGAAGGCGAAGACGGGATGCAGTGGTTTCTGAGCCGGAGCGGTGAGGCAGTTCGCTTCGATCCCAGTCGATCCGAATGGGTCGCGTTCGATGCCGAGGATGGAGTGATCGATTCGGCGTCCGCCTTGTTCCTTTCGAGCGACGGGGTACTTTGGGCCTTGGGATCCCACTCCGGGCGAGCGGCAGTATCATTATGGGATGGAACGTTTTGGGAGCGACGGATTCACGCCGAGGTCGGGACGCGCTTTAGCTATCTTTCGGCCCGGGAGTTGCAGGATGGGACGGTGCTCTTCGGTGTCGGAAATTTGCCCTTTGAGGAAAATGATTCGACGGGAGGTATCGTGGCCTACCGAAAGGAGGGCGGACAGTACCGGTCTCGTAGACTGCGAGAGGGATGGATCGACCAGAGAGTGGTGGGGATCGCCGAGGTGACGCCCACTGAGCTTTGGTTAGGTGGAGAACTGCTGAAGCATCAAGAAAACGGGCACACGGAAACCATTACGGACCTCAGTTTTCTCAACAATATTTGGATCGATCATTTGATGAAGGATACAAGGGGTGACCTATGGCTGGCCATTGGCGGCGTAGGAGTCGCCAGAAAGTCGGGCGCGAACTGGACGCTATTCTCAGAGGAAGACGGCCTCGTCAGCAATCAGGTGGTCTACTTGGAGGAGGACTTTTCAAAGCCAGGACACATTTGGGTAGCGACGGACGAGGGAGTAGGACACTTTGACGGCAAATCCTGGACCGACGCTCTGTTTCCCTCTTCTTTTGCCATCAATCGGGAAAGCGGCACGCTTAAGCAATCGCGCGACGGGTCGCTTTGGCTGAATTTCGGTGATCGAGATTGGTATTTTCGAACGGAAGTCGCCAAGGATTCCGAATCGAATCGGGGCAGCGGATTTCGTACTATTCGCTATCGCAAGCAGGTGGGAGCCCCCTGTATCGAGATTTTGGATTACGAGCCGCGTTTGGCGGAACCCGGCTATCCCTATTTCAGCTGGAAAGGCGTTGATCGCTGGACGAGGACGTCGAGCGAGCAGCTTGAGTATTCGTTTCGTCTGGACCGTGGAGATTGGTCCAGCTACGACCGAAAGACCGAGACCATTTTGTTGCGGGTAGAACCAGGAAAGCACCAGTTCGAAGTGCGCGTTCGCGATGGGGATGGGAATGAAAGCGTGGAGCATGCACTCGCCCAATTCGTAGTCGTCCCGCCATTGTGGAAACGGCCTTGGTTCATTGGCTTGGCGAGCATCGTGTCGTTGGCGCTGCTTGCATCGATCTACACGATCATAAGGCAGCGGATACGACGGATCATCGAGCTCGAGGAGTTTAAGATTCAATTCTTCACGAACCTATCGCACGAGTTGCGAACGCCTTTGACCGTGATCATCGGACCACTGGAGCGATTGGTCGCCAAGCAAGATGGCCATTTGCCCAACGCCTTGCTTAGTCTGGCTCTCAAGAATGCCAGAAAGATGAACCATATCGTGGATCAATTGCTGGACTTCAGAAAGTCGGAGTCAGCGAAGATGCCTGAGTTGCGGGTGAAGGACGATCTGCTGCGCTTCGTCCGCCATGAGCTAGATCTGCATCAACCGCTTGTCGAAGACAAGGGGCAGACCTTGGACTTTTCCAGCAACATCGACCGCTACATCACTTGGCTGGACTATGACAAGTTGGAGAAAATCCTCAGCAATCTGCTGAGCAACGCGATCAAGTTCACACCGGAAGGAGGGATTGTTTGCGTGAGGCTGCATGTGGAGGTGGAAGATGGACTCGAACTCATCGTGGAAGATCAAGGACCTGGGATTTCCGAGGCGGAACAGGAGAGCGTATTCGAACCATTCGTGCAGGGGAGCTCGGCAAGGTTGATAAAGCGAAGGGGGACGGGAATTGGCTTGGCTCTAGCGCGGCGCTTGGCGAGAACTTGCGGAGGCGAGATAAGTGTGGAAAGTCCATGTTTGGCAGATGGAGTCAGCGGTTCTCGTTTCATTCTCGAATTGCCGATCCGCAATGGATCGAATGCTGAGAGCTCGGCGGGGTCTCTCCCGGCCAGCCATGAGGGTGACACGAAAGAGGACTCCAATGAATCTTCGCAGGATAAAATGACCTTGCTTGTCGTAGACGACAGCGACGATGTGCGCGGCTTTTTGGTGTCGGAGCTCGGAGACGACTATTTCGTGATTCAAGCGAGAGACGGGGAAGAAGGCTTAGCATTGGCATTGGAGCAAGTGCCCGACGCGATTGTCTCCGATGTCGCGATGCCGATCATGGACGGCAATGAGCTCTGCCGTCGGCTTAAGGAAAACGAGGCGACGTGTCACATCCCGATCGTCATGTTGACGGCCCATAAAACGCCGCGGCACGAGCTGGCGAGTCTAGAGCTGGGAGCGGACGATTTCGTCGGCAAGCCGGTCAATGTCGAGATCCTCAAGAACCGTATCCAGAATTTGATTTCAGCGCGGGAGCGCTTGCGAAGGATGTTTTCGGAATCCGCCAGGGTGATTGATTTGATTCCACGCAGCGCGGTTGTGGAGGATAAAGACCGCGTATTTTTGGAAAAGGCGCGGCAGATTGTCTTGGACAACCTTCAAAATACGCAATTCGACGTGGAGCGCTTCGCGGAGTCTCTTGGCATGAGTCGCATGACGCTTTATCGCAAAGTGAAGGCTGTGACCGATATGTCGCCAAATGCTTTTATTCGGAGCGTACGCCTGAAGCTGGCTGCAGCTGGTTTGAAGACAGGCAAATACACCGTGTCGGAAATAGCCGAAAACGTGGGCTATCAAGAGCTCAGCTACTTCAGTGCTTCTTTCAAGAAGCAGTTCGGTGTCACGCCATCTGAATACGCGAAGAAAGAGGATGCATAGTGGTGGAGTTCGAACGCATTTAAAACCCAATTTTGAAAAGGAGAAAACCATTCTCTTTATCCAATTGTTATTTCTACTCGACTATGAACAGTGCTTTGCAAATCTCAGTGTCTACTAAAACGTCTAGTTCGGCGTATGGAAATTTCACTACAGCAGGCGGATCGGTTTGGGCCTATGGATTCGAGGCTTGTTCGCGTGAGTACGAAGAAGTGATGCCAAACGGTTTTCATTTGCCAGTATTCGAATTGGTTCTTCGTGGGGAGGGTGTCGTGAGCCTCGGGGAATCGAGTAAGGAGGTGCGGCGTGGCTTCGCTTGGATTTATGGTCCGAACGAAAATGTGGTTTGCCGAACGTCTCACACACTCCCTTTGCAAAAGGTGTTTTTCGTTCTCATAAAAGGAAACGCTAAAGAGACGTTTCTTCGTAATGACTGCTATGGCATCTACGACTGTACCGCTCGAGTCGATTTACTGGAGGCTCTATATCGGGAGTTGGTTGTCGTTGCTAAGCGGAGTTCGCGGTTTTCCACTCGCTCTCTGGAATGTATCGTCAATTCTTTGTTCGCCCTTGCTCTAGAGGCAGGTGTAAGTCGGGCGAATAGACCGCAAGGCGCACATTTGGCTGAGCGAGCGTTGTCGGTGTTGGAAAGGGATTTCGCATCGATCCAAAGCGTAAGTGAGTGGGCTGGACTACTGAGCATTAGTTCGGGGCATCTTTCACTAGTCATAAGTAGTTTCGTTGGCAAAGCTCCTTATTATGTGCTTCTTGATCACAAAATAAACCGAGGGTTTCATTTGCTAAACTCCGGGGTGGGGTCGGTAAAGGATGTGTCCGAAATGCTAGGCTTCGAGGATCCGTTTCACTTTTCTCGTCTCTTCAAGAAACGCATAGGATTTCCGCCGAGTTTAGCGATTTCGCGAAACTTTCCCAGACTTTGATAAAAGGGGCACGGGTATTGGTCATTTAGTAGATCGATTTATCCATGTTTGGTCATGGATGTCTATGGCAGAGGGGAATGAAAATAGACATACTTGGCATTGGTCATCCTTGTCGAGACAGTTTTGGTTCAGGATGTATTCAAAATTACCCAATGGGAAAAAAAAGTATAAGCCATACTCCCCTTGTTGGTCGTGAGTTTATCGTCGTTTATTGCATGATCACCACTTTGTTCGCTCTGTGGGGATTCGCTAACGATATCACGAATCCCATGGTGTCGGCCTTCAAAAGCATTCTTTTGGTGAGCAATTTTGAGAGTTCGCTGGTTCAGTTCGCATTTTATGGAGGATACTGTCTGATGGCGGTCCCAGCTGCGATTCTTGTCACTAAAACCTCTTACAAATTGGGCATCCTCTTTGGTTTAGGCATCTATTCGATTGGTTGTTTCCTTTTTGTTCCCGCTGCCGATATGCAGGAGTTCAAGCTGTTTCTGCTAGCCTACTTCGTGATGACCTGCGGCTTATCGTTCCTGGAGACAAGTGCCAATCCCTATATTCTCTCTCTCGGTCATCCCGCATCTGCGACGCGTCGATTGAACTTGGCCCAAGCCTTCAATCCCGCAGGTTCGCTATTCGGAATGCTTGTGGCGCAACACGCGATACTCGCCAAACTCTCCCGCTCGACGGACGAAGAACGGGCGGCTTTGCGAATGACTGAACCGGAGAAGTTCAGCTCTCTTGTCGGTAGGGATTTAGGAGTGTTGGTGACTCCTTATGTCGCTTTGGGTATCGTTGTTTTTTTGGTATTCGCAATCTTCTTTTTCAAGGATGTGCCCAATCAATCAGAAGGGATGCGGCACAGCCTTTCCGTGCGGCAAACCTTGCAGCGGCTTATAGCGAATCGTTCCTATTTGGAGGGAGTGGTAGCCCAGGCGTTTTACGTTGGAGTTCAAATCATGTGTTGGACATTCGTCATTCAGTATGCGGAGGAGGAGCTAGGGATGAGCAAGGCCGACGCTCAGGGCTACAACATCGTCGCTATGTCGATATTCGTATGTAGTCGTTTTGTGTGTACATGCTTGTTGAAGTTCGTTTCTCCCGGGCGTCTCTTGTTTTACTTGGCAATGGGAGGTGGCGTTTTGATTCTTGGTGTCGTGCTGTTGCAGGGGATGCTAGGCTTGTATTGTCTCATTGGCGTATCCGGCTGTATGTCTCTCATGTTTCCGACGATCTATGGTATCGCTCTCAGCGGTTTGGGTGAAGACAGCAAACTGGGAGCTGCGGGATTGATTTTGGCCATTGGCGGAGGATCTTTTCTACCTCCGTTGCAAGGAGCGAATGTCGATTTAAACCTGTCTGCTCCGCTTTCATCGATCCGCTTGTCTTTCCTACTGAGCTTTCTTTGCTTTGTGGTGATCGCAATTTATGGATACAGAACGTTTCTGCGATCTGCGTTAGCGGGATTGACTGATTCATAGCATCGTCGTCCCTCCTTATCGAAACGAGTTCGTTACTCCGCAACCTTAAGCTTCAAATAACTTCTATAAAAGTGAACCGCTATTTCTCAAGGGCCGCAGCTTCCGTTTAAATTGCGTTTCTAATTGAATCTGCGAGCTTTCCCGTTTGGGGGAAAGACCTCCCATGCCACCTTCTCGAACGTTTGTGACCGATAGGGGATTACCAGCAATCGAATGAGTAAATGAAGTGGATACTCGTCGGCTATTTTGGCATGTTCATACACTGAGGGGCTGTTCTGGGCCTGGTAAGGGAGAGTGGTTTATGGAAAACCAAGGGCTCACGGAGGAGGAGTATTTTCAATACGCGACTGATAAGGAGAATTCGGAGTACTTTCGCACTGCGGCATTCAATCCAAGCTATTGGGCGGAACTCGCGAAGAAGGCCAGCATGAAATGGATGTGCCTGACGCCCCGACACCATGATGGTTTTTGCTTGTTCGATAGTCCTCATCCGAATTCGATTACGAGCGTCCAGACCCTCGGACGAGATTTGCTCGCCGAATACGTCGAAGCAGTGAGAGCTTCCGGGCTCAAGGTGGGCTTCTACTATTCTCCGTTCAATTGGCGGGATCCAGGATTTTTCGACGTGACTGGCGAGAATATAAAGGCCAACAAGTTCGGCTATCAACAGGATCCCTCGAACAAGGAAAGTGCGCGGGTGATGAGGGAGGAGAATTATGTCAGTGTTCGCAAACTGCAGACGTACTACGGTCGCATCGACTACATTTTTGGGGATGGCGGTTGGCTCGCTCAAGAAGGCTCCGACGCTGATGGCGCATTTTTTACGAACCCGGGAAGTATCTTGATCGTGGAAACGAATGGCCGGTACCAGAGCGATTGTGAGGGCAGGAAGCCTTGAGCAGCAAAGCTTTGGGGATTATGGGAATGGTGCGGAAGTACCAGCCGGATGCTATCACGAATCTTCGGTGTGGTTGGGTTGGAGATATGATCGAGGAAGAGGGAACCCGAGCCACCAAGGGGCCAATCAGTAACGAGATCTATTAGAACAAGTGTATGTGTATCCATACGCGTACCTCGTCATATCGTTCGTAATCCATTGTTTGAATTTTCCCATGCTTAGAGGGAATGCTGTCTGAATGTTGAATACTATATAAAAATGTTAGTATTAGAAGCTGTACTTTTCATCACCGCCGTTGTTGGTGTTATAGCTATCGGTATCTACAAGGGGAGAGCCTCGGTGGAAGAATCGAGTGACGACGCTAGTGACTACTTTTTAGCGGGGCGCGGCCTGACGTGGTGGCTGGTTGGATTATCCTTGATTGCTGCCAACATTTCCACAGAACAGTTCGTGGGTCATGTCGGGTTCGGCGGCAAATTGGTTGGGCATGGCGATCGCATCTTACGAATGGTTGGCGGCTTTGACATTTGTTGGTGGTGGTATTCTGGTTTTTGCCGAAGTTTTTGTCTTCCAGACTATATACTATTCCTGAGTTTTGGGAGTACCAGTTCGGTGCGTGGCTCGTTTGACGATGGCGATCCCAGCGATCGTGACTTTGATTTCGTCGTGACATCTTCGGTAATCTACTCAGGTGGCGAGTTTGTTTCGGAGTATTATAACGATATTCCGCTCTTGAACAATCTGTCGGCAGTTTGTTGGTTGATTTCGCTTTTCGCGGCGGTATATGTTTTTGTGGGTGACTTGAAGGCTTGTGCTTGGACGGATCTCGTTTGGGGTGTGGCCTTGATCGTGTGCTGAGCTTTGATCATGCTATTCACCTTTTCTGTGCTTTAGTCGAAGCCTGTGGAAAAGTTGATCGGGACCAAGGTGGCGAATTCGAGCATAACGGAGGCTGATCTGGAAGGTGCCTCGGCGTGGGAACGCTTTATCTTGCTCAACGATGGGCTTGAGGGCGAAGCAGTTGTCCAAAACGGCGAGAATGGCTCTGGTGGCAAAGTACACATGATCCGCCCCAAGGAGGATTCAGATATTCCTTGGATAGCGCTTTTGATCGGTCTTTGGATTCCGAATTTCTTCTATTGGGGGCTCAACCAGTATATCGTGCAGCGAACGCTAGGTTCGAGGTCATTGGCTGAAGGCCAAAAGGGGATCGTGTTTCCGGCTGGGTTAAAACTTCTGATTCCGTTTCTTGTAGTTATTCCAGGAATAACTTCCTTTAATCTCTTCAGAGGGGATTTGTTCAACGCAGAGACGGGCAGCTATGATTGCGACCGGGTGTTTTCAGTTTTGGTTAGGAACTTGATTAAGCCGATGCCTTTGGTTTCGTGGTTTATTCTTGCCGCGCTTACCGGTGCTGTGATCAGTTCGTTGGCTTCCATGCTGAATTCTGCTTCGACGATTGCCACGATGGATTTGTATTCAAAGTTCACAGGCGAGAAGAATCCGGAGAAGCTTGTAAAGGTAGGAAAGTTTTTCGTTGTGCTTTTTGTAGTGCTCGCAGCGATGTTGGACAAGTTCGAGAGCATCTTCGCATACATTCAGGAGTTTCAGGGGGTTATCTCGCCGGGCATATTAGCGGTTTTTATCATCGGCTTTTTCTCTCCTCGTACACCGCGTTACTTCGGGGCTCTGGGTATAGCGACCAATGTCTTAGCCTACGGCGGCTTCAAATGGTTCTTAGGTGGTTGGCTCGTTTCCGCCGGTCTGTGGTACTCGGACGAGATGGCGTTTTTTAGACCGTATGACCTTGTGCTTTTTCATTGTAATGGCCCAAGGATTTGTGATCACAAAAATCAGCCCACTTGCCGAGTCGGTGGAGATGCCAAGGGTCGACGCAATTGAGCTCGAGGCTTCGCTACCGTAAGCGGTACAAAATCCACCGCCTAGGCTGATCTTGACTTCTTCCAGTTGGCCGGAGTCAGATCTCTGAGATCTTGCTTCGGCAAAGTTCGAGTGTCCTGGCCGAGGACATCTCGAAGGTATTCAAGAGGCTGGATGTCCAGGCACTGGCAGGAGATCAGGATCGAGTAGAGGATTGCCGCTCTTTCTCCGGCTTCGGGATGTCCTACGAAGAGCCAGTTCTTTTTGCCGACCGCGGTAGGGCGGATCGCGTTCTCCATGGCATTGTTGTCGATCGCTACCTGCCCATGGTCGAGATAGGTAGACAAATAACCCCAGTGCTTAAGCGAGTAGTCGCAGGCTTTTCCGATCTCGCTTTTCGGCAGGCTGCGATGTCTCAATATTTCCAATACGCGTCGGATGCGCGCATGGGTATTCGTCGATTTGGATTGGCGAAGCTGTTTGGCCGATTCCGGCGAGAGGGAGCCTTCTCGGATTTCCTTCTCCACGGCGTAGAGCTTTCCGACGAGCCCCAGGTAGATGCCGCATTCGCGCGGGAAGCGATCCTTCGCGTCGTGGAACTTTCGCCGGGCGTGCGCCCAGCACGCGGCTAGCTCGATGCCGTCGTCGCCTTTCTCCAGCTCTACGTAGGCTTGGTACATGTCGGCTTGCAGCACTCCCGCGAAGCCCGAGATGTGCGAAGTCACCGAAGCGTGGCTACGCGAGGCGCTCCATTTGTACCACACGTCGCCCCCGGGCCTGGAAAGGCCGCAAAGGAAGCCTTTTCTGGATTTCTTTTCCCCGTAGTCGGGATCGCAATACGATATCGGAGTCTCGTCGGCTTGGACGTAGTCGCTTTCGAGCAGCTCGATTTTCATTTGATCGTAGATCGGCTTTAGCCATTGGGCGACTTTCTCGACCCAGCGAACCAAGTTTTGGCGGGATACCGTAAAGCCGTGCCGCTTGTAGATCGAGCATTGGCGGTAGAGGGGGAGATGGTCGAGGAACTTGGAGACCGCCACGTATGCGAGCAGGTCGTTCGAGGCGAGGCCTTCGACCACGCGAAGCGGAGCTGGGGCTGCTACCGGAGCGGCAGCCTTGTCGCCAACTTTCCGATACTTCGGACGGACGATGCGGTGGCGGTAGAAGCGAGGGGGATCGATCTTCACTTCGAAGGTTTCCTCCTCTCCTAAGCGTTCGTAGGCGCCGGGGTCCGCCTTCACTGCCTCCGGTTCGATCACGCTTTCCTCCATGACGGGCAAATTTCCGTAAAGCTCTTCGCGAGACTTGCGCGGAGTCTTCGCTTTGCGCTCGTAGGATACCTTTACCGGTTCGGCTTGGATCGCCTTGGCTTCCTCCAGTTTTCCAAGCAGCAGGTCAAGTTGGCTCGAGTCCACCTTCTCGGACTTTCCGCCCGCGAAAACCTGGCGACGGAACCACGCGATCTGAGCCTCCAGCTCGGCGACACGCCCTTTTAGCTTGGCGTTCTCGTTGAGGACATCTTCGATCGGAGGCATCGCGTATCTGAATAGAGGATACGCGATAGAGTTCAACCGTTTTCTTCAGCGTTCGTACCAGGCTTTGGCCATGCCGTCCTTGAGGTCGATGCCGCCAAGAAGAAGCGAAAGAGCTTCGCTCTTGAGTCGCAACTTGCCGCTGGCCGCGTCAACGCCTCGAGGCCAGGTAAATCCCCCTTTCTCCAAACGCTTCGCCAGAACCCACAGGCCGGTTCCGTCCCAGAACAAAATCTTGAGGCGGTTGCGACGTTTGTTGGAGAAGACGAACATTCCTCCATGGATCGGGTTCTCGCCGAGTTGCTCGGCAGCGACGGCGTAGAGCCCGTCGAAGCTTTTGCGCATGTCCACCGGTTCCACGGCTAGGTAGATGCGAACCGCGGAGGAAAAGCTCAGCATGTCTTCAATTCCCGTATCCAGGATGCGATGGTCGACTTGTCGGCAAGCAGTGGAAACTCCGCCCAAAGTCCGTTTGGCAACGCTACGCTCAATCGCCCGTCTTCGGAGCGGGGGGGCGCGATCTCGACGAACTGCACGGACTTAGTCGGTGCGGGACCGAGCCAGCGTTTGAGAGTCGGATAGCTCAGTTTCATCTCCTTGCAAAAACGCGAGGCGTTCATTCCGCTTTGGCGGAAGAGCTCGAGGAGCTCTTGCTTTTGGTCTTCAGTGTAACGTTTTCCTCGTTCAGTAGACATGAAAGAAGATTAGCGGAATAACGATTAAACGGCTAGGGGGGGGATATTGTACCGGCTTACTCGCTATCAGCTAAAATTTGGGGTGTTGTCGTAGTAGCGGCTGCCCTTACCTTGTACGTAGTGTTTTTGTAGATTAGCCAAAGTTAATTTGTTTAATGTCAATACAAGTGACTTTGAAAACTGGTTCTTGATGTTCCGAGAATGATGAAAATACTCCTAATGTATAGAAATTGATGTGGAGCAGAGACTTCGAACATCAGATGTTGAGAAGCAAAGATTCAGCCATTTTAGATTTGGCTAGGGAAAAATCTGGCTTTTCACAGACCGAAGTTACCGACAAGCTAGGAATTCTCGTTTGTCGAATAAAAGCCTGGGAAAGCGGTGGGCTCTCTCCCGTTTACGAGTTCCAGAAAATTGGCTAATTCATGCTAAAAGCGACCCATTACGTTACTTTCCTATCCTGAATGGCCGGATAATGTCCGAAAAGTTTGAGGTGTCTCTTCCAAATCCGCTGCGATGCCATAAGGTGATCCAAGCCCATTCGTCCGCTGAGGAGGTCACTCAAAAGGCGATGGAGGTGGCTGATGCTTTCGGGTCGATGAAACTGTCCGCCGTATGTGCGGTTCTTTGCCAAGACATATCAAGGAACGTCACCTACTGTCGTTTCCCGAGGAAGCATTATCGTAACATACGAACTAACAACGTGCTGGAAAGGATATTGAATGAGATCCGCCGGCGAAGGCAAGTTGTAAGCTGCTTCCACGACGGCAAGAATTCGTTGATGCTCATCCGCGGCAGATTGCGATACGTCGCTTCGAAGTCCTAGTCGGACAGCCGAGTCTATCTGGAGATGATGCTGCTGGCTGAAGTAAACAAGGATAAGTTCATCTAAAGCAGCGGTGCTTGTTGCTATTTAGATACGATTAATCAGTAGCCAAATTGTGAACAAGCTGCTGCCTGAAAGTGCAGCTACCTTTTGGCGAAAAAATCCAGACACTTACTCCTTCTGACTATAGGCCAGAAATGGGATCTTATGGGGAGGTGCCTGTTTGCTCGCAATCTGGCATGGGTGTTTATGGAGGTGGCAAGGGCGATTGCGTTACTGTACGAGAAGGCAAATATTCCTGACATATTCCTGTCAGAGAGGGTGCTGGTTTTCTCATCTTCTTGCATTCTACTGCATTGGCCTTTATCTTTAACTGCTTGATGAACAACGTAAGTGTCTTTGGTTCAGAATATTAAGGATTAGCCGTATCGATTTCGAATCCCGGTGGTCCAGTGAGGCAAGTAGTTAGTTGTTAATCGGAGTCGTAAGTTGGTTTGTTTCTGTGTACCTGTTCGCATCGATTTGAAAGGGACTTATCAATTGGGAGAATTCCATTGGATTGGGAATCAATGGTGAGGAAGTAGTGAGCCTGTCCGCCGGCGTTGCCTAATGGGGAGATTAAGTGACGATTCTTGATAAGGTTGGGGCAAGGGTCGACTTCGCAAGCCGTTCAAAATATTGAGGGACGCAAGCAGATTGCGGAGCATAGATCGAAGATTAGGGGAGGGAGTTAAGGCTTTCGATAGTCAGAAGAAGGATGAAGTCACTGCCTTGGCTCCTGTTTTGGGGCGATCAGGCGTCGGATCGAATGATCTGAACGAGATTTTCAAGGGCATACTGGTTAACTGAAGCGTAATTAACTGGGGCCAAAACTGGGGCTTGTGTTCTGTCAATTCGCTGAAATTTCAGAATGTTTCAAACGTTCGGGGTAACCCTCGGCGTGATCAAAGAAACCGATTCAGGTGGGAAGCACTCGTGTAAGTTGCTGTCTGGCAGCTAAAACGGAAGAAGGCCCAAGGGGTTAATCCTTGGGCCTTCATGGGTGCAGGGGTTGGATTTGAACCAACGACCTTCAGGTTATGAGCCTGACGAGCTACCAGACTGCTCCACCCTGCAACTGCAGTATTTAAACTGTAAATCTCCGCTCTGGTGTGTCGGAAGATGCGGAGAAAGGGATAAGATTTTTCATCTGTCAACGCCTTTTCAAATCTTTCTGCGGAATTGTCTAAAATTACTCCTTGCCAAGGAGAGGGGGAGGGCTACCGTTCTCGCTTTTCCCATTCTGGGAACCTGAAAAACCATAACCAAAACCGTAACGTAAGGTAGCTCTCGAGCGGCCTGCGCCCCAGCCAAGCAGGGGTGTTTTAAGCTATATGAATATTGAACTAACTGACCTTCTCGACGCTGGAGTACACTTCGGCCACCAAGTTAAGCGTTGGAACCCGAAGTCCAAGGGCTTCGTGTTCGACCACCGCCAAGGTATCTCCGTTATCGACCTCGCTAAGACCTACGAAGGTCTGAAGAAGGCTTACGATTTCGTTGAGGACGTTGTCTCCAAGGGAGGCGAAATTCTCCTCGTCGGTACCAAGCGTCAAGCTCAGGAAATCGTTCGCGAAACTGCTGCCAACACTGGCATGCCTTTCTGCGTAAACCGCTGGATGGGTGGCACGCTCACCAACTGGCAGACCATCACAACTTCGATCACTAAGTACAAGAAGTACATGGCGATGGAAGCAGACGGCTCCCTCGCAAAGCTTCCCAAGAAGGAAGGCTCCGCGATCCGTCGTGAGATGTCGCGTATGAACCGTAATTTCGAAGGTATCGTGAAGATGGACAAGCTTCCAGCTGCCATGTTCGTGGTCGACGTGAACTATGAAGACATCGCGGTTGCTGAAGCTCGCCGCGTGAAGGTCCCTGTCGCTGCGATCGTAGATACCAATTCCGATCCATCGACCGTTGACTACGCAATCCCAGGCAACGACGACGCTGTTAAGTCGATCCGCATTATCCTCGAAGCGATCGCTGAAGCGGTCGAGTCTGGGCGCGCGAAGCGTGCTAGCCGCATGAACCAAGGCAAGGGCGGCGATGCAAATGCTGCTGCTGCTGAATCTGTTGCGGCCGCTGAAGAACCTGTGGCAGCGCCTGTTCAAGCCGACGAGGAACCAGTCGCAGCTCCTAAGGCGGAAGAGCCAGTCGCAGCTCCTAAGGCTGAGGCTCCCGTTGCCGCACCTAAGGCTGAAGAAGAAGCTCCTGTCGCTGCTCCAAAGCGCGAAGAGGCTGCTCCTGTTGCCGAGGAAGAAAAGAAGTCCGAAGGCTAAGAACGACTCTGCAAGAGGCGTTGTTTCGGCAACGCCTTTTTCGTTTCTACTCAACCACTCTCCACTCAACACATTTCTATAAAGCAAATGAGCGTACAAATATCCGCGAAACTAGTAGGCGAACTCCGTGGCCAGACCGGTGCAGGTCTCATGGACTGCAAGAAGGCTTTGACCGAAGCCAACGGCGATCTCGACGCAGCAGCGACAATCCTTCGCAAGAAGGGCATCGCATCTGCCGACAAGAAGTCAGGCCGTGCTACTTCCGAAGGTCTTATCGACTCTTACATCCACCTTGGTGGTAAGGTTGGCGTACTTATCGAAGTGAACTGCGAGACTGACTTCGTTGCCAAGAACGACGATTTCAAGACCTTCGTAAAGGACGTTTCACTTCACATTGCTGCTCTTAACCCTGTATGTGTAAGCCGCGAAGAAGTTCCTGCTGACCTCGTCGAGAAGGAGCGCGAGGTAGCTGCTTCCCAAGCTGAGGGTAAGCCTGCAGCCGCTGTTCAAAAGATCATTGAAGGGAAGCTCAACAAGTACTACTCAACCGTCTGCTTGCTCGACCAGCCTTTCGTCAAGGACGACAGCAAGACCGTTCAGGACGTTCTCACGGAGCAAATCTCTAAGCTCGGTGAGAACATGAAAATCCGTCGCTTCGTTCGTTATCAAATCGGCGAGGAGTAATTCTCTCTCCCAACTTGAAAACAGTTTTTGCGGCTCCCTGTTCAGGGAGCCGCTTTTTTTAAACTGCCCCGCGTTTCAGTCGCCGAGGCTCGTACGCGCATTCTCCAAGCTTAATTCCGTTTTGCGGCTAACCTCGGATTAGAGATTTGGCTCAAACGCCCATTGAGTCTGGCTCGAGGGCGTTAGTAGGGTGAAGGTTGATCCTTGGCCCAAGGTCGATTGAACTTCTATACGCACTCCGTGCAATTCTATGCAGCGGCGTGCAGTGAGAAGTCCGAGTCCTAGGCCCTGCTTTGAGTCTAGAGAGCTGCTGTGAGGGTAGGGTAGGAAAATCGTGGCGAAGTCACGTTCTGAAATACCGTATCCAGTATCGCACACACAAACAGGGGTGTAGTCTTGAAATTGTGCCGCCTTAACCCTCACGTTTCTCTAAGAGTTTTCTAGGGCATTTTGAAGAATTCTGCCAAGTGCCTCGCCAAATAGGCGTGTATCAGCGCCTCTAGAGTCCACCTCCGCCTGTCCCTCGAGTTGATCTCTGGTCTCCATGGAGTCTTTTGCTGCGTGAGACTGGCGGAGAATGGCATAGTTGATTTCTGAGATGGCTACGGAAATATGGGAGGCAGACGGGTGAATCTCCTCGACGTTGGACGACATGGATTCTGCAGATTTCGATAGCTCGCTTGCGACTTTCTTCGCGTTGCGAGTACCGTTGATCGTTTCGGCTAGTTTCACCATGATCGCTACCGAGTACGCCATGTCGCGGAACGCCTTGCTTCGCTCAGAGACAGCGGTTGACGATTGCTCGACCGAGGCGTTTGCCAGCTCGGCGGCGCTGGCGATTTCCTCTGCCTTGCGTAGGTGCTCCAATGCTCCGTCATTTGTCCCGCGGGTACACTCTGATACATAGCGAGCAGCTTCTAGGATTTGGTTGAAATTGTTCGATATGCTTCCGGGTTCGCTGGTGATCGTCTGCGCTTTCTCCACTTCCTCCTTCGCTTTTTCACCGGCTGACCGAGTGTCTGCGGTGACGGTTTTAACCTGGCTTCGAATTTCCTGGACGACGTCTTGAATGGCTCGTTGGGCATGCGTCTCGCAAGATCGCTAGGTCTTTTTACGATATGACAAAAGAGAGAAATCTATCGGGTAAGGGGGGGGGGGGGCTCCCTAATGTGATTTGGAAAAGTCCCCAGATACGATTTTCGCTGGCCGGTACGGGCTGGAAATGCCGTGGATTCCCAACAAATTGGAGGTGGGTGCGGGCTCGTTTTCTCCGGAGCTTTCACTTTGTTAAGGTAAGCGAAGAAGGCTTCTAGGAGCTTAAGAGAGTCACCTGCGCGGTCTATTTTCCCAGCTTCTCTCTCTACCGAGCCTCAGGCATGGGGTGATGAACAGTCAAAGACTGCTAATTATCTGGATCACCTACAGCGTCTTTTCGGAAAGATGACGACGCGCCCCGGCCGAGGGCCCACATTTCAGCAATGGCAGCGATCAAAGGGAAGGCTGCCTCTGTTGCGATTTGCATCAGGGGGTTGTCCTATGCGCCTCGACGCGGTTTCAGTGAATAGTCTCGAGCAAATCGATGATGGCGATCATGCCGCAGGGGACGTTCCCGCTATCTATCACGATTGCCTTGCTCGCGTTTGAGCGGGTCATGAGTGTGAGCGCTTGACGGAGCGTCGCGGTCGCGGAGATGAGAGGCAGGCTGATCTTTGGGAGGGTCGCCACGATTTCTTGACGGTCGAGCTTCGTGGTCAGCATCCGCATGTAGATCGGTTCTTTTTGTATGGCGCCCTGGCAGGAGCCGTCTGCCTCGATGACCGGCAGGTAGTTGCGGGAAGATTGGGAGAACAAAGCTAATGCGTCCTCGATGGTGGCTGTTGCCGGCACGCTGGAGAGCTTGGAGCTCATGTAGTCGCTAACGGGCTTGTCCAGTTGATCGGAAGGGAGTCGATTCAATAGCATCTCGAGTTCTTCCGAGCTTATGTAGGAGCGTGCGCTCTGTTGCAGGGATTGTCCAAAGCTCGAGTCCGCGGAGACTATTTTCTGGAAAGTGTCTTTGGCGATGGTGACCAACGTGGTCGCTTCGGTGGCGACCGCCTCGAAAAGGTACGGCCGGTTTTCAAGCAATGCGCGTTCGCCGAAGTGCTCGTGCTCGCCGATAGTCTTGATCAAATGTCCCTTATCGCGGAGCTCGATGGTTCCTTTTTTGACAAGATAGAAGGAGAACGAGGGATCGTTGGCGTGGAATAGGGTGTCGCCGGGCTCCAGGTGCGTCTCCGAGATATCTTTGCTAAACCGCGGGTTGAGCAGGTTGATGTCGCGTGGGAAAAAGAGTTCTAGGGTCCAATCGAAAAGGACGCGGAGCTTGCGTTCCAAGCCGGGTAGCTTGCCTAGGTATATCGTTCTCCACATCCACCATGCGAAGGCTCCCGAGAAGCGAAGTCCTTTGATTTCGGCTACCGCGCTGTGGTGCCCGATCGTCGCTAGCTCGCCGATTGCTTTGAACGTGAAGGGGCGGGTTTGCTTTCCCTGCAAGCGACGAGCCATATTGCGTCCCATGAGCTCACCCTGTCTCAGGGCGAATTGAGCTGTGGGCGGGCTCGGAGTGCCGTCGGTTTGGGGCACGCTGGAGCAATCGCCAGCCGCCCACAGCCAAGGAATGCCTTCGATGGAGCAGTCGGGCAAAGTGGTCACGCGGCCCCGTTCGATGGATACGGGAGCGGGAGCCGTTTTTTCCAGCCCGAGTATGAGGGGATGTGGAGCGTTGCCGACGGTGCAGACTATGTTGTTGGTATCGATGCCGCTGCCGTCTTCGAGGTAGACGCGGTTGGCCGTGACGGCCTTGGCTCTTCTGTTGAGCAAGATGTCGAGACCGCGGCGTTTGAGCTGGGCTGCAGTGTACTCGCCGAGCGAGCGATGCAGAGTGGGAAGCAAGTGGTCCCTGCTGTGCACGAGTGTGAAGGTGAAGTCCGCCCAATCGACGTGCTTGTAATGCTTATGGATGGCTTGGGCGAGGTCGATGAGTTGGCCAGCCGTCTCCACGCCCGAGTAGCCGCCCCCGACGATGACGAAAGATAGGAGACGGCGCTTGGTAGCTTTGTGCGAGGTTAGGTTTGCTTCCTCGATTCGCGAAATGAAATGGGCCCGGATGCGCATTGCATCACCGACGTTTTGCAAGAGAAGAGCGTGTTCTTGCATTCCCGGGATGCGGCTGAGGTCGACTTTGGCGCCGAGACAAAGAGCGAGGTTCTTGTAGGTGAAGCTGACGGGACCAGCGAAGTCGCCGGCGTGGAGCGTGAGCTTCCTCTGGTCGAGCTGGAGGGAGTTGACCTGGCCCTTGAAAACGTTGACGCCTTTACAAAGACTTCGGATAGGATTGACGACGTGCCGAGGGGAGAGAGCGGCGCCGGCGACTTCCGGAAGCATAGGCTGGAAAACCATGTGGTTTTCTTCGGCGATAAGGGCTACGCTTGCGGATGAGCCGGAGCGCCGCAAGGCACGTGAGAGTTTTTGGGCGGCATAGACGCCGGCGAAGCCACCACCGAGGATGATGGCGTCGAATTCTTCGGGATATTGGTTGGACATAGCAAAAGAGGGATCTTGGGTAAGCGTAGTCCAAAGTCTTTAGCAGGACTCGGGCCGGGTCGAGGGGCTTTTCTGTGTCTCTTGCTCGAGTGGTTCAGGGGCCTCTAGAAACGAGAGAGGCGCGCCAATGGATCCGCACCCTGTACTGCGCAAGTCCCGTCTCCGTTCGCTACGCTCTCTCCGTCGAAACCCTTTGGGGCTTCTCATCCCTTCTGGAGGTCTTCATGGCGGAGAAGGAGGGATTCGAACCCCCGGTGGAGTCACCCCCACAACTGATTTCGAGTCAGTCCCATTCGACCACTCTGGCACTTCTCCGACATTTGAAAGTCCGGCATCAAACGATTCGCGGAGTGGATTGCAAGGCCCGACTTCTGTATACTTGCAAGGCCCGACTTCTGTATACTTGGAAGGCTCGATCTGGTCGCTGCATGCGGAGCGGGCTTCATCTCTTCGGATACAGTGGAAACAAAAACGCCTCAGTCGGCATCGACTGAGGCGTTAATCGTGTATCACTCAATTATCGCGTACTGAGAAATTATCCTGCGACGGCGGTGCGACTGCGAGAATCACAGCTGGGTTCCTAGGATTTCGCTTCGGCAGCTATTTTGACTGCGGCGGCTGCTGTGGCTTCGATTCCGTCCCAGTCTTGGGCTGCTATGCGATCGGTCTTGGCGAGCCAAGATCCTCCGATGGCGGCTACGAGCGGGGAGGAAAGGTAGGAAGCCATATTGGTCTCGTTGAGGCCTCCGAGCGGAATGAATCCGATGCCGAGGTGCTTGTAGGGAGCTGCCATGGTGGAGAGCGTTTTCATGCCGCCGATCGATTCGGAAGGGAAAAGCTTCATGGTTTTGCAGCCGAGTTCGAGGGCCCGCTCAATATCGCTCGGTGTCATGACCCCTGGTGCGAAGGGTAGGCCTACCTCGTCCGCGTAATCGATGATGCGGCTGTTGAGACCTGGGGCTACGCCAAATTGGGCGCCTGCTTCGAGCGCAGCGTCGACTTGGTCGCTGGTGAGGATCGTACCAGCTCCGAGGAGGATATCGGGAACGCTTTCGCGAATGGCTCGGATTGAGTCGAGAGCGGCTGGTGTACGCAGGGTCAGCTCGATAGCCCTGATGCCGCCCCTCTGTAGAGCTTGGGCCATCGGCACTGCATCCGCAGCGTCATCGATCGCGATTACGGCGATGATACCGCTCTCGCGGATCTGGTCTTCAATTTTTTGAGTCAGCATAATGGACAAATTTGTTTGAAATGCGGACGAGTAAGAGTCTTCCTTCGACACATGTCAAAAGAAACACGCCAGCTCGCGACATCTCTGTTCAAGGGGCTCGACCTTCTGTCGCTTCTCTCCGCGGAACGGCAGGGGCTGGGCATCCAGGACCTGGTGGGAGCGATGGGGCTGCCGCGCACGAGTCTGCTGCGGTTGTTGGATAGCCTGATCCATTACGGATTAGTGTCTCGTGGCGAGGGGCGGCGGTACAGGGTGACACAGACTTTTCGGGAATGGCGGATGGAAGATCCGGACCAATTGTTGCGGGAGCGTTTTGGACCGATGATGCGACGGATCACTGATGACCTTGGTGAGATGACGACTCTCGGACGCCTATCGGGCAGGGAGTTCATGCATATCCACTGCGAGGAACCTGATTGCCGCGTCCGGGTGACTCCTCCGGTGGGCCGTCGCTTTGCCATCGAAAAGATGGCCATGGGTAAGCTGTTGCTAGGAGTGCGTCCCGACTTGATACCGGCGGGAGCGAGCGAGGAGTGCCGAACTGAGTTAGAGGCAATTAAAAAGCAGCGTTTTGCAATGAACCTTGCGGAGTCGGAGGATGCTATTGTGGCATGGGCGACTTGGTTGGGGGAGCCGTCTCCATTGTCGCCGCTGGTAGCGGTCACGTGGCCCGACTTTCGATTTTCGGAGGAGTCCTTGGAGCGGGCTGTCTATCTGCTGGAACGTGAAAGTGAAAGGTTGGGCCCCTTTCCCTTGTTCGGCTAAGGTTTGTTGCAGGCCACCTGCGGTGGGCTTTTTGCAAATGCTTGTCGATAAAGGGAATCCAGCCTGCTTCGACGTAAAACTCTTGAACTTTTCCTGAATCGTTGCGTCTGATCTGCCGTTCTAAGTGTATCGTATGAATCGTCTCGCCATCTTGATCAGCCTTCTGGCCCTCGCTCTCAATGTAGCGGCGGGGCACTCGGGCAGCATGCTTTTCTGCGAGCATGAGTCGGGCGAATCCCATTTGGTGTCAAGTGGAGACCACGCGGCCGATAGTCACGAGACGGCCTGTCACCAGCATGACAGCACGGTACATTTGAATGCGACAGGCAATGAGTGCTGCGACTCCTGCATCGATGTGGAAGTGGGCGGAGACGAGCTGCAGGACTTAGTCCGCAGCACCAACCAAGACCGGGTGTCGGCTCCTCCGGTCCTCTCGGTGGAGTTTTTTGGTTTCGATTCTCCGGAGCTTTTCGATTCAGGCCTGGCCTCAACGTTGCCAGCTACGCGAGCCCCACCTGTAGGAGACTCGCTGACCAACCTGCAGATCAAGAGAACCGTTCTGAGACTCTGAAAACTTCTGTTTTTTAGCGCTCCACTTGACCGCGAGGTCGAGTCGGGTGAACCGCCCCTCCATTGGGATGGCAAACCGCTAAGGCAAACAGGAGTTTTTTTATGTCCAGATATATCCGTGTTACTGTAATTTTCGTATCAGCATTTTTGATTCACGCCTCCCTAGTGGGGGATAACAGCTCAGCTCAGGCCTTCTCGCGACTGCAAGTCGTGGGGCTTGCTTTGCAGGGCAATAAAACCTTGCAGGCAGCCCGTACACTGATCGAGCAAGCGGAGGCGCGGCGCAGCGGGGCGGGCTTGCGATCAAGTCCTGAGATCACATTTAACTATTCGTCCGATTGGGTTTTGAACGACGAGGGGCAGACATCGATGGGAGTTGGCTTCGAGCAGCGTTTTCCGGTGACCAAGCGTTTGTCGATCTTGCAAGATCTCGCTGAGGTCGAGATCGAATTGGCTAGGGCAGAGGTTCGCAACCAAGAGCGGTTGATGGCACGGGAGGTAGAGTTGCTGTGCAACGAGATCGCTTACATCGATGCGGAACTGGGATTGCGGCACTCTTTGGTGGAGAATGACAAGGAGTTCGCCGCATTCGTGGAATCGCGAATCGAAACGGCAGAGGCGTCGCCAATCGAAGCGAATCAGGTGAGGATCGAGCTTTATATACTTGAGCAGGAGATCGAGCACTTGGAAACCGATCGTACGCGTTTGCTGGAAAATTTGCGGGCCAAGATCGGTTTCGAGGTGGGGGAACGGATCACCTTGTCGCATCGCTTGGATCTTGGGCGAGCCGCTCCTGAGTTTACCGATTTTAGTCTCGAAGATCTGGATACGCATCCGGAATACCAGTTGCGAACGTTAATGTTGGAAGTGGCTGACATGCGGGAGTCGCTGGCTTTGGCGAGTCGCTGGGACGATATTTCTTTAGGCCTTGGATACAGGGAGGAGCGCTCGATCGACGAGCCGATAGGAATTGGAAACGAACGATTTCTGGGCGTGAGTGTATCGATACCTCTACCCTTGAAGAAGCGAAACGAGAGCCGCTTGAAGGAAAGCCTTCTCGAGCGGCAGCAGATGTTGCAAATGAGGGAGGCTGTATCCCTGGATTTGAGAAGTAAGGCCCGAGCGATGCGTGAGGAGGCTTCCCACTTGTACCATCAGTCGCTCGAGTTCCAGGAGAAGATCACTTCTCTCGTAGAGCTTAACCTCAAGGAAATGGCAGAAGCCTACGGGGCAGGTCAGGTTAGCTTGAACGAAGTGTTTCGTTCGCAGAGTCAACGGCTCAAAATCCAGTCCGCCCACCTCGAGATGGTGCGGGACTATGAACAAGCGCTCGTCGAGTGGAGAGCAGCTGTCGCCAAAAATATTTAATTCACTGAAATAAGATGAAACGTAACTTTTTAATCGGAATCTCCTGTTTATTGGCTCAGCAATTGAGCATAGCGGCGGCTGACCCCAACTTGATAATCTTGGATGAATCGGGCGTTCGAAATCTTGGTATACAAACTGTGGAGGCAGAGGAGCGGAATTTCGAGAGTACGGTCTTCTCCATAGGTCGCATTGAGGAAATTCCTGAGTCCCGCTCGGTGCTTTCCAGTCGGATCCCCGGAAGAGTAGTCGATTTGAATGTGTTTGAGGGAGATACTGTATCCGAAGGACAAATACTCGCTCGGGTGGAAAGTCGCCAGCTTGGAAACCCTCCGCCAACCATTGAATTGAGGGCGCCGCAGCTGGGATTGGTCGTCAACTCGCATGTGAGGCTTGGGCAGCCGGTGGAGCCTGATAGCGAGTTGTTAGACATCTCCGATCGCTCGAGGATGTGGGCGGTAGCAAAAATTCCCGAGCAGGAAGCGGCCCAAGTGGACATCGGTTCTCAGGCCCATATCCGTATCCCGGCCTTGGGTGGGGAGGTGATAGAAGCGACTTTGTATCGATTTGGCGTCGACGCCGACCGTCAGGCCGGAGCGGTAGAGGGGATTTTCGAACTCGATAATGCAGAAGGTCGTTTGCGGCCCGGCATGCGAGCCGAGTTTTCTATCGTGTTGAAGACGCGAGAGCTCGTTATGAGCATTCCTCGCGAGTCCGTGCAAGGAGACCCGACCAACCGAATTGTATTCGTGAAGGACTTTGATCTGCCGAACGCGTTCGTGAAGGCTCCCGTAATTCTAGGCGAGCAAAACGATCGATTCGTGGAGGTGGTGGCTGGTCTTTTCCCGGGCGACGAGGTCGTGACGCGTGGTTCCTACTCGCTTGCTTTTGCGGGGAGCGGCAGCGGAATGTCGCTCAAGGAAGCGCTCGATGCGGCGCATGGACACGAGCACAACGAGGATGGCTCAGAGCTAACCCCCGAGCAAAAGGCGGCTCGTCAAAGTGAGGCCGCTGGAGCCCACGATCATGACCACCACGAAGGGGAGATGGGCTGGCTCCTCTACTACGCGATCGCGATCACGCTTCTCTGCGTTTTTCTCGGACAGAAGCTCCTCGGTCGTCGCCAAAAGGAAAAGGAGTAGTCTGACATGCTGAACGCGTTGATAAGATTTTCCTTGGCCCAACGCCCCTTGGTTTTGGCCTTCGCCCTTGTGGTGATGGTATGGGGCGTGAAGACAACTACGGAGCTGCCAGTCGAGGTTTTGCCCGACTTGACGAAGCCAACGGTGACTTTGCTCACCGAAACGCCGGGCTTTGCGCCGGAGGAAGTGGAGACCTTGGTCACAATCCCTCTGGAGAACGCTCTTATGGGAGTAACGGGTGTGACTCGTTTACGCTCCGTCAACGATGTAGGGCTTTCGCTCATCTTCATCGAATTCGATTGGGGTACTGACATCTACCAGGCTCGCCAGTTTGTGCAGGAGCGTATCACTGGAGTGGCGGAGGGTTTGCCCGAAGGCGTGAATCCCTACATGACGCCGGTCGCGTCATTGATGGGAAACATCATGCTGATCGGTTTGTTCGATCCCACCGGCCAAACGAGTCCCCGCGATTTGCGGACCTTGGCCGACTGGACAGTTGCCCGTCGGCTGCAGTCGCTGCCGGGGATTGCCGAAGTGCTATCAATGGGCGGAGGTATCAAGCAAGTGCAGGTCCAGCCGCTGCCAGATCGCATGCTGGCGCTCGGTGTAAGTTTCGAACAAATACACGATGCGGCCTCAAACGCGGTTCGCAATTCGACGGGAGGATTCCTTACCGAGTCGGCACAAGAGATTATGGTCCGCAATTTGGCCATGACGACTGATCTGGACGAAATTGGCGATACGGTGGTGAGTTACGAGAACGACCGTCCGATACGACTGCGGGACGTAGCTAATATCGTCTGGGACACGGAGCCGATGCGAGGCGATGCCGGCCTAGGCACAAAGCTCGACTTGGAAGGGAACTTCGACCCGCACGCTCCAAAACGTGGATACGAAGGAGTTATCTTGAGCGTGACGAAATCGCCCGGATTCGATACCCTAGCTTTAACCGACGAAGTAGAGGAGGCGATGGGCGTGCTTTCAGAGACTCTGCCGGACGGCGTGCGACTGATAACGGTCTATCGGCAGTCCGACTTCATTGATCTCTCCATTGGCAACCTAGAGGAAGCTCTGCGGGATGGAGCAATCATGGTGGCGGTCGTTCTCTTTCTCTTTTTGCTCAATTTTCGAATCACACTCATTACACTGACTGCAATTCCATTGTCGCTGGGTATCACAGTCATCGTATTCGACTTGTGGGGACTGAGCGTAAATTCAATGACCTTAGGTGGCCTCGCGGTCGCAATTGGGATGGTGGTGGACGATGCGATCGTGGATGTGGAAAACGTCTTTCGACGTCTTCGAGAAAACGCTTCGTTGGAGGAACCGAAGCCCCCGTTGGAGGTGATCGCTCGCGCCTCTGCTGAGGTGCGGTCTTCGATCCTTTACGCGACTGTTTTGATTATCTTGGTTTTCTTGCCTTTGCTTGCTTTGAGCGGGGTAGAGGGACGGTTGTTTTCGCCGATTGCCATCGCCACTATGGTGAGTATGGCTGCTTCGTTTATCGTCTCGCTGACGGTGATCCCTGTGTTGAGTTCCTACTTGCTTAAGCCGAAGCCGGGCAAGGCTCACCGCGACGGCCCAGTCGCGAGAGGGTTGAAGTCGTTTTTTGAGTACACTTGGTTGCGTTTCGCGCTCAGGCAGCCGCTGGTGGTTGTTCTACTCACGGGAGGGCTGCTTTACTTCGCCTATGCCTCCTTTACGCAAATGGGCGGGAATTTTCTGCCGCCGTTTCGTGAACCGACGGTAGTCATTGCGACTACGACAGCTCCCGGCACATCTCTCAAGCAAACGACTGAGCTGGCTCTGACCGCGCAGGACTTACTGCTGCAGGTTCCGGAGGTGAAGACGGTTGGCTATCGGGTGGGACGTGCAGAGAAAGGCGACCATGTGGTACCGGTATCTACGGTGGAGTTCGATGTGGAATTTCGCGAGGGATTCGGGCGGCCGCGAGGCGAGATCATGGCGGACTTGCGAGCGAAGATGAAAGGTATTCCAGGGACGTTTAGCGCGATGAGCGGTCCCTTGGCGGATCGAATCGGCCATATGCTGAGCGGCGTTTCGGCAAAAATCGCGGTCAAAGTTTATGGGCCGGACCTCGAGGTTCTGAGAAGCTTGGGGACGGAGATAGCTGGAATCGCTCGTGAGATTCCCGGTCTAGAAGAAGCCCGCATCGAACAGCAAGCGCCCATTCCTCAGCTCCGTATTGAGGTCGATCGTAAACGAGCCTTAGCTTATGGAGTGACGCCTGGAGAGCTTAACCAGCAGCTTGCTTCGCTCATGGGCGGGGACAGTGTGGCGGAAATCTACGAAGGACAGCGCGTCTACGACTTGGTGGTCCGGCTGCCGCTGGAATGGCGCGAGTCACCGAGCCGCTTAGCGAATCTTTACATCGATACTAAGAGCGGACAACGCATTCCGCTCAGCTACGTCGCAGAGATCAGGCAGGCCACTGGGCCGAACACGATTTTGCGGGAGAACACCATTCGTCGCTTTGTTGTTTCGATTAATCCTACCATCGACGACTTGAATGCAGTAGTGGAGCAACTGCAAGCGGAGGTGAAGGAAACGGTGCAACTGCCGACCGGGTACACGATCAGCTTCGAAGGTGAGTACGAAGCTCAACAAGAAGCTCGCCGCGTCATCGTAATCACTTCCGCGGTCGTACTATTAGTCATTATATTCCTGCTCTACAGCTATTTTAAGGGCTTTGGATTTGTGGTACTCGTTTTGACGATTGTTCCTATGTCCCTGATTGGAAGCGTCCTTTACACCCGCTACACGTTAAACAATGTTAGTATCGCGACGCTGGTCGGTTTTATCGCGGTGGCAGGAATCGCGGCAAGGAACAATATCATGCTGATATCGCACTACCTACATCTGATGAGGCAAGAAGGTGAGACGTTTTCCCGCAAAATGGTGGTTCGCGGTACTTTGGAGCGTTTGATTCCAATTTTGATGACTGCGATTTCCGCGGGCTTGGCCTTGATTCCCTTGGTCTTAGCGGCGGACGAACCTGGAAAGGAAATTCTGAACCCGGTGGCGATCGTGATCATCGGGGGACTTGTGAGCTCCACCCTGTTGGGCCTCGGCGTGACTCCCGCTCTATTCCTAAGCTTTTGCCGTAAAGCGGCAATGAAGTCGATTCGTCTTAAGGCAGCCGCCTCGGATTAGGGACGTTCTTTGTATACATTTAACAAATACGAAAATATGAAAAGAAACTTACATACATTTTTCGCTGCCGCAGCGTTTTACGCGGCATGTCTGTCAACCTCGAGTGCTCAGGATCACGAGCATGACTTCGAGGCGCCCAACGGCGGGCGTCTGGTGACCAACGTCGAGCCGCATGCCGAAATCTACGTCGCGGACGATGGAGAAGTGAAGGTTACGTTCTTAAGCGACCATGGCGAAGTCATTCCTCCTGCCAAGCAACTCATAACACTTGTCGGGGGAGATCGCATGGATCCTATTCGTACGAACTTCGAGAAGATCGGGGAATCATTTGTGTCCGAGGAAAAGCTACCGATGGGCAAGGCGATTCCGCTAGTTGTGCAGTTTCAGGAAGAGCCCGGTGGAAAAACGTACCGCGAGCGCTTTCAGCTAAACATGTCCTCGTGTCCAACCTGCAAATACAAGGAGTATGCCTGTACTTGCCACGAAGAGGAAACGTCTGCTGGCGACCACGGTCACGACCACGACGATCATTCGCACAGCCATTAGGACGAGTTGAAGTCGAGGGTAGCGATCCGTAGAGGCACATCGGTGCCGGATTTGCCTCAGCTACCGTCGTCTATGGGCGGCGGTAGCGTTTTTCTTCATGCGGCGCCAGGTAAAGTAGATGGCGAGGCCGACCCAGATCCACCAGGCTCGCAAGAGATTTTGTGCCATCACCCGAAAGACGGGCACCAAGATCACCAGGGCAGCTCCAGCCAGCAGGCCAATCCAGAGTGTCTTGCTCTTTAGGACAGCGAGCAGACGCCCCGGCTTCGCTTGAGGCTTATTTTCTCCGGGGAGTTCGTCGACGACTTCCCAATCTGGCTCGTTCTTCGGGGACATTGGGTGGGATTTGCAGCGAAAGGGGGAGTGGCGTCAATGCTTTGTCCCGTAGAATGCGTCGAAAGAAAACGCTTGGTCGTGGGCGCGATGTCCCTAGGATCTCGGCGTCCAATCACCCTGTTACCCATGCCTCAGTCTACTCATCTGCAATCCGTGGAGGAATTCCACGGTCCCTACGGTCCCTACCAAGTCAGCGAACTGGTCCTGCAAAAGATATGGCTCGAACAAGCCTTCGACGTTTCCCGCCTGCGGGACCAATCGGCGCGCAGCATCGAGGTCGAGCATCCAGGGACGTGGAATCGACTCGAAGGGCCAGACTTCAAAGGAGCTGTGATACGGATCGATGGAGTGGAGTTTCGCGGCGACGTTGAAGTGCATTTTTCGCAAGCCGACTGGAAGGCTCATGGTCACGATAGCGATCCAGCCTACGATGGAGTGGTATTGCACGTTCTCTACTACACTCCTTCGGAAAGGGTGACGACGGCGCGAACAGCGTCGGGGGCGGAGCTGGCATCGGTCGCTTTGTTGCCGTTGCTCTGGTACTCTCTGGAGGAATACGCAGGCGAGGACTCGTTGATCGCTTCGACTGGTGTGGATTTGAGACCGGAGGTGGATAAGCTATTGAATTTTTCCTTAGCGGAACGAAAGCGACGGCTCATCGCCCACGCTGAGCACCGTTGGACAATGAAGGTTCATTACGCGGCACAGCGCATCGAACGTCTCGGTTGGGCGAGGGCGTGCCATCAAAGCGCCTTGGAGGTCATGGGATTTGCTCGGAATCGAGTTCCTATGTTGATGATTGCTGAGCGGCTCTCGCTTGGTGACTTAGCGTCCGGGATTCATTCCGCAGAGGAATTGATGCAAATCGGAGGTGAACGCTGGCGGCTCAGCGGTTGTCGGCCGGCGAACCATCCGAAGCTGCGGTTGCAGCAATATTTATCGTGGGTGGCAGAAGCGAGGGACTGGCCGCGGCGGCTGGCTACCATGAGAGATCAGTTGCCTGAGATTAAACCAGGTCCAAGGTATGACGATTGGGGGACTAGGACATTGCGGGGAGAACTGGGGGTGAGTCGACTTCGCAAAGCTATGGTCGAGGAGGTGTTGGTTCGTAAGATCGGCGGTCCCAAAGCGGACACTCTAGTTTGTGATGCCTTGCTCCCGCTGTTAGCGGCGGTAGAGGGTGGTGGCGCCTTCGCGATGTGGTTTCATTGGAATGCGGGGAACGCTCCGGAGTCTTGTGCCGAGGCCTTGCGGCTATTGCAGGTTTTGGAGCGTGGGCGAACCCCGATGGGCAATGGCTGGCTGCAGGGAGTGCTAGGTTCCAAAAGCCCTACTTCTAGAGGGGCCAGTGGGGCGGCTCGCTTCCAAGCACACGCTTGACTTTCTTAATGTCGGGAAATTTAGTGCCCGCTTCACAATTTCAATTATTTTTTGAAAGTGGGTCATTGACCCGCTTTTTTTTTCAAATACGCACCAACTTCTAAGATGAGCAGCGAAATTCTTTCAGTCCTTGAGTACATGGAAAAGGAGAAGGGGATCGGTCGTGAAGACATGATCTCCGCTATTATTACGGCTATCAAAAACGCCGCAGCCAAGGGCGTGAACGCTGGCCAGGAACTCAAGATCACCATCGATCCTCGTCATGGTAAGATGAACGCATGGGCACTGCTCAACGTTGTAGATTCGGTAAGCGATCCTAAGACCGAGATCTCTCTTGAGAAAGCTCGTTTAGTCGACGACGAACTCAACATCGGAGACGTCTTCGAAAAGGAAATCGACCCGGCTTACCTCGGTCGTATTGCGGCCCAGACGGCTCGCCAAGCGATCATGCAGCGCCTCCGCCAATTCGAGAAGGAGCGCATTTACGACGACTTCAAGGATCAGGTTGGTGACATCGTGAGCGGTATCGTCCGTCGGCGCGAGCGCGGCGATCTCATCATCGATCTCGGCAAGGCCGAAGCGATGATGCCATCCCGCGATCAGGTTCCTGGCGAAGACTATTCTCCTGGCGAGCGCATTCGTTGCTTCCTTCTTAAAATAGAAGCGACCAACCGTGGTCCAGAGCTCATCCTTACTCGTTCGAACCCGAAGTTTGTTCTACGCCTTTTCGAACTCGAAGTGACGGAGATCGCCGATGGTACCGTAAAGATCGAAGCATTCTCCCGCGAACCTGGCTACCGTACCAAGATTGCGGTAACCTCCTCGGACCCAAAGGTAGATCCAGTCGGAGCTTGCGTCGGAGCTCGTGGTGCCCGCGTCAAGAGCATCGTTCGCGAGCTCGGCGGCGAAAAGATCGATATCATTCGTTACTTCGAAGATCCTAAGGAAATGGTGCTCGAGGCGCTCAAGCCAGCGATCCCGCGTGCGATCCATATGGATGATCGCAACCGCCGTATCACGATTGAGGTTTCAGAAGATGACCTCGCCATCGCGATTGGGCGTAAGGGACAGAACGCCCGCCTCACTTCCAAGTTGGTTGGTTGGAAAATCGACATCATGAAGGAAGAGGTGAAGGTGGTCACGATGGAGACCAAACAAGCCGAAGCTGCCGAAGGCCTCAACCAGATCGAGGGTATCGACGCTGCGACTGCGGAGCGTCTTGTTAACAATGGTTTGATCAGCCCTGAGCTCTTCCTCGACGTAGAGGTAGAGGACTTGGCTGAAATGGGATTCTCCGCTGAAGAAGCGGCCGATATCCTAGCTAAGGTGACTCAGTTCCTACAGTCGCAGAACATATCCTCCTAAAAGGCGTAGACTAGAATACCGCCTCCGTTTACTACTCATTTTTTACAGCGACACACATTTCCCTGCATGAGCGTTAGAATCTACCAGTTGTCTAAAGAAATCGGTCTGGAAAACAGCGAGCTAATCGACCTGCTGCGCGAGCGCGGCTTCGAGGTTAAGAGCGCGTCCAGTACGGTCGACAACATCTCCGCCGAATCCCTCCGCGAGGAATTCGCCAATAAAACCTCTGCAAGCGAAAGCGTTTCAGACGAGGCTGCCTCCGAGCCGGAAACAAAAGAGCCTGCTGCGCCCGAGCCGCCTTCAGCACCGGACCTAGCGTCCTTTGTACGCAGTCCTGAGGATATTGCTCGTCAAAAGGATGAAGCCAAAAAAGCGGCAGCTGCTGCGGCCGCTCCTAAGCCAGTGGCTCCGCCTCCGCCCCCTGCGGCACCTGCACCGGTGGCTCCACCGTCGCCGCGTCCTGCGGGCCCGCCCCCTATGGCTCCTCCATCTGGACCGGCTCCTGTCGCACCGCCGTCGGCTAGCAAGCCTGCTCCTGCCGCGCCGAATTCCGTATCTCCACCGGCTACGAATCCGGGGGTGCGCCCGGCTCCATCTGCTACTCCACCTCCTGTTCCAGGAAATAAGGCGCCCCAAACGGCTCGACCTGCAGCTCCTGCAGCTCCCGCTCCCAAGGCGCCACCCGCTCCGCCGAGCGTGGGAGGACCGCCAAAGCCTCCAGCTCCGGCTGGTCCAGGCGCTATGTCACCTCCATCGGAAGCGAAGGCTGGCGAAGCTGCTGCCCCCGCCGGAGACCCGGACGAAATCAAGCAAATCACCTTAAAGCCACCTATCGTGGTGCGGGACTTCGCCAAGGAAATTGGCGTAAAGCCCTTCAAGCTCATCTCTGAGCTCATGGAAATGGGCATATTTGCCTCTGTTAACCAGAGCCTCGAAGAGGACGTCGCTAGCACTCTCGCGGCCAAGCACGGCTTCCTGTTGGAAATCCGTCACCGCGGCGAAGGCAACAAGGCCAAGAAAAAGCAAGCAGCAGCTCCCGTTGACGAGAAAGAGGAGCTCGAGCATCGTCCTCCTGTCGTCTGTATCATGGGCCATGTCGACCACGGAAAGACCTCTCTGCTCGACTACATCCGCAAAGCCAACGTCACTAAGAGCGAAGCTGGCGGCATTACTCAGCATATCGGTGCCTACCAAATCGAGCACAACGATCACAAGATCACCTTCCTCGATACTCCTGGCCACGAAGCCTTCAACAGCATGCGTGCTCGCGGTGCGGACGTTACAGACATCGCTATCTTAGTTGTAGCGGCAGACGACGGTTTCAAGCCGCAGACGGACGAAGCCCTTAAATTTATCCAGAAGTCTGGCGTACAGCCAATCGTAGCGATCAACAAGATCGATACGAAGGGTGCCAACGTCGAGCGCGTGAAGCAGCAGATGCAGGAACGCGGCATCGCCTCGGAAGACTGGGGCGGCCAGACCATTTGCGTCGAGTGTTCCGCTATCAACGGAACAGGGGTTGAAGACCTCCTCGACATGGTTCTCTTGCAGGCAGAAGTTCTCGAACTGCAAGCCAATCCAAAGAAGCCCTCGACCGGTATCATCATCGAAGCGTCGATCGAAGTCGGCCGTGGTCCGACTGCTACAATCATCGTTCAAGCCGGTACCCTAAAGGTAGGCGATGCCCTCGTCTGCGGCGCGGCTTCTACGAAGGTCAAGGCTATGCTCGACGAAAACGGCAAGCAGGTGAAGGTGGCTCCGCCATCGACCCCTGTTCGTGTCATCGGTTGGTCTAGCACTCCTGATTGCGGCGACCAGTACGAAACCGTGAAGAACGAGAAGGTTGCCAAGTCCAAGGCTTCCGAGAACGAGATCGAAATAAAGGCCGATCTCGCAGCGATGGAAGACGAAGCGACGGCCGGCATGACCCCTCAGGAGAAACTCTTTGCTGCGATTGCCAAAACCCAGAAGAAGACTTTGCGGGTGATCGTGAAGGCGGACGCCTTCGGTTCTTTGGAAGCGATTTGCCAAGCGCTCAACTCCATCGAGAGCGAAAAAGTTGCCCTCGAAATCATTGGCAAGGGAGTCGGTGTTATCAGCAAGAGCGACGTCGAGAAGGCGGCTGCTGGAGATGCGGAAGTGATCGGTTTCAATGTTCGTTCCGACAATGGCGTTCAAGCAGTTGCCAAGAACAAGGCCGTTAAGACTTCCTCCTTCCAGATCATTTACGAACTCGTCGATCGCGTTCGCGAAGACATGGTCGAAATGCTCGATCCAGAGTTCCGCGAAAATAAGATCGGCGCTGCGGAAGTACGTGCTGTATTCCCGATCGCCAAGGGCTTCGTGGCCGGTTGTTTGGTTACCGAAGGTCGCGTATCTCACGGAGCCAACGCTCGGGTGCTTCGCCGCAGCAAGGTATTGCACGACAGCAAGATTCTCACCCTGCGCCGCGTGAAGGACGACGTGAAGGAAGTACGTGCCGGTACCGAATGCGGTATCCAGGTCGACAGGTTTAACGACTACAAGGCGGGCGATACCATCGAAATCTACGAAGTGCACGAAGTACGCGCCGCGCTTTAATCTTTAGTTCAACTAATGTAGGAGCGACCTTGGTCGCGATGACTCTTTTCCCAAAAGTAGATTCGCACCCGAGGTCGCTCCTACTGTCTTTCGATCATGAGCAATAGAAAAGTTAGAGTTGGCGAGCTGGTCAAACGTGAGATCAGCGATATCCTGCACACGCGGTTCAAATCGAGCGCGGTCTTGATCACGATCACGGAGGTCGATGTTTCCCCCGACAACAAGAACGCGCTCATCTTCTATTCGGTAATCGAGGCGGATGGTTTTACCCGAAAGAAGGCCCAGCAGTTTTTCGCGAAAAACACTTCCATGTTCCGCCGCGAATTGGGGAAGCGCATCGTTCTGAAGTTTCTACCTGCCTTGACCTTTGCCTTCGACGAGAAGAACCGGGCGGCTGCCATGGTGAACGAGTTGATCGACGAGCTTGTAGCGCCAGAGAGCGATGCCAGCAAGTCCACCAGCGCCGACAAGCCAGACGCATGAGCTACTACCCCCAGTTGGCCGAGCGCTTCAGCGAACTCTTCGCCAGCATCGCGAACGACAGGGTATTGGTTCTCGGACACGCTCGACCGGATGGTGACTGCATCGGTTCTCAGCTCGCTTTGACGCGATTACTGCGAACTGAAGGCGTGGACGCTGTAGCGTACAACGCGGATCCAATTCCAGATGCCTTGTCGTTTTTGATGGCTGAAACAGAAATCGGGAAGCTCAGTCCGGATGCCTTGGATGGAAGCCCTCTTATTTTCGTCGATTGTGCGGATCAGCTGCGCATCGGTCCCAAGTCGAGCAAGCTAATCGAGAGGAGCCACTTCCTCGGCAACATCGATCACCACATTTCGAATACAAAGTTCGCTAACTTTAACCTTGTCGAATCCAGTAGCGCCGCGACGTGTGAGATCCTCGCCGGATTGGCGTTTGATTTTGGGTGGGACGTGGACCCCTTGACGGCTCAGTGCCTGCTCACGGGAATCATGACCGATACCGGACGCTACTCCTACGCTGCCACGAGCAGCCGTGTATTCGAGCTCAGCGCGCGTTTGGTCGACTGCGGTGCGCGTTCGGTCGTAAGCGCTCAATCTCTTTATGAGAACGAGCCTCTTTGCCGACTTGAGCTTTTACAGCGATTCCTTGCGACTTTGACCACACATTGTGAGGGTAAGCTGGGCACCGGTTTCCTCTTGCATCAAGATTTTCTGGATACAGGAGCTAAGTACGAGCACACGGAAGGCTTCGTTGATTACACGCGGGCTATCGAAGGCGTTAGAGTAGGGGTTTATTTCGAGCAGAAGAAAACGACGGTGAAAGGAAGCTTCCGCGCGGAGACTCCTGATTATCGCGTCGACCAACTCGCTAGACAATTTGGGGGTGGTGGTCATGCCTGCGCCGCTGCATTCAGTACGGAGGAGTCACTTGAGGAGATTCGACCCAAAGTATTTGCTGCCATCGAGCAGCGCCTAACCGAAGTAGAGCAGGAAAAAGAGATTTAGAAAAATGGAACAGAAAAGAGATCTTGAAGGCGTATTGCTAATCGACAAGCCCACCGGAATGACCTCCCATGACGTAGTTGACCAAGTACGTCGAAAATTGAGAATGAAGCGTATTGGACACGCGGGTACGCTTGATCCTATGGCCACTGGTTTGTTGATCATCCTCGTGGGTAAGGCGACGAAGCTGTCTCAGTTTCTGACTAGCATGGATAAAACCTACTCGGGTACTATCAAGCTCGGTGAATCGACTAATACGCAAGATGCGGATGGGGAGATTACAGTTACGAAGCCATTGCCGGAAGGCCTTACTCAGCTGAAGGCACAGTTCGCTTTGAGCGATTTCGTAGGCGATCAGTACCAAACACCGCCTATGTTCTCTGCGGTTAAGATCAATGGTCAACGTCTCTACAAGCTTGCCCGGAAAGGGCAGGAAGTCGAGCGAGAGCCACGCTTCATCCGTGTATCTAAGTTTGAAATTACACGCTTTGAACTTCCTGAAATCGACTTTACTCTCGATTGTTCAAAGGGCACATACGTGCGCACTTTAGCCAACGATTTTGGCGAAAAACTAGGTTGCGGGGCTCATCTGATCGCTCTGCGCCGCGATGCGTCTAACGAGTTTGATACTTCGCGCTCTGTCCGTCTGGACGACTTCAAGGAAATGGAAATTTCTGAAATTGAGAAAAAGCTTATTCCGGCTCACGAAGCCATGCCGGAAAATCGTCTCTAAATTGCGAATACAGAATGAGCGGGACGCTTCAGTTCGAAAGTTTGAGTTCGACCCAATACGCGGTCGATTGTCCCGTGCACCTTGCGGTTGGAATGTTCGACGGTTTGCACCGCGGCCATCAGTTAGTGATTGATTCCGCCAAAGCTGCCGCTCGGCAAAGCGGCGGCGTATGCGGGGCGCTTACTTTTTGGCCTCATCCGAGCCGTCTCTTTCGCCCCGACGATCCGGCTCGAATGATCCTTAGTCCAGAGTTGAAGCGGCTGGAACTCACCAAGCTCGGTTTGGACTTTATTGTCGAAGAGCCTTTCACCCGCGATTTTGCCTCTATCGAGGCAAGAGATTTTCTGGCTCATCTAAAATCGGAAGTTCCCTCTTTGGCCTCTGTGCACGCAGGAGAAAACTGGCGTTTTGGCAAAGGACGGGTGGGCGATATGGGAGACTTAGTTCGCCAAGGCGAATCTATGGAAGTGTCCGTGAATGCAGTGCCTTGCTTAGAGTCAGAAAAGGAGCGCGTGAGTAGCACGCGTATCAGAAACTTACTGACAACGGGCGATATTGCGAAGGTGAACAGATTGTTGGGCTACGAGTACTACAGTATCGGAACCGTTACACAGGGGAAGCGAATGGGTCGGACCATCGATGCTCCCACTTTAAACCTACCGTTCGAAGGTGATCTGAAGCCCGCCTATGGTGTGTATGCAGTGAGTGTGTCGGACGTGTCATTGCCACACCAATACAAAGCGGTAGCAAACTTTGGGCTGCGGCCCACGGTAGAGATGACTACCAAGCCCTTGCTGGAGGCCTTTCTGCTCGAAAGATGTCCCTTCGACTATGGGCATCGGTTGAAGGTGATCTGGCACAAGTTCCTGCGTCAGGAGCAAAAGTTCAGTGGGGTGGATGAACTAAAGCGTCAGATCGCCAAAGACGTGGAGGAGGCGAAAGCGTTTTTCGATGGCCAGTAAGAAAAAGAGGCTCGATGAAATCGTGCTAGAGCGGGGGTTCGCTAGTTCACGCAGTGAGGCGAAGGCTTTGATCATGACCGGAAAAGTTCGCCTCGGAACGGAACGGCTCACCAAATCAGGAGCCAAGTACGAGGAAGAGATCGAGATCGAAGTAGAGGCCAGTCAACGCTTTGTCGGCCGAGGTGGGGAGAAGTTGCTCGGCTGGATTGAGCAGTTCGGCTTGGACTTCGAAGGGTGCCAAGTATTGGACGTCGGTGCCTGCACCGGAGGCTTTACTGATTGTGCGTTGCAGCACGGTGCTGTCGGCGCGACTTGCGTTGATGTAGGGTACGGACAACTACACATGAAGCTACGTAATGACGAGCGGGTCACGAACTTGGAAAAGACCAATGCCCGCTATTTGACAGCTGAACTCTTGCCGCGAGATGCCTACGATCGAATGGTAATGGACCTTTCTTTCATCTCCCTTAAGACGGTGCTTCCCTGTGTCTGGCCGTTTTTAAAGGTAGACGGAGTGTTGGTAGCTCTGGTCAAGCCGCAGTTCGAAGTAGGGAAGGCCATCGCCGACAAGTTCAAAGGGGTGATTCGTGACGAAAAAGCGAGGGAGAAAGCCATGGAGGATGTTAAAGCGTTCGCGTTGTCGGAGCTTGTTGGAGCTGAGTACATCGGAGAAATGGTCTCTACCATTAAAGGCGGGGACGGTAATGTGGAGTTTCTTCTGGGCCTCAGCAAACGAGCTTGAGCGAGCGGATGCGCTTAGCGTTTGAAAATCAGGAGTTTATCACTTTCATCTTTCGAGGCACTTCATGACGGCAATCAAGAAACTAGCGTTTGTGATCAATGGCTCCAAGTCGGGGTCACATGAACTTGTAGACAGACTGGCCGCCATCGCTAGCGATCACGGAATCGAGTCTCGCAATATCAATGGGTTCCCTGTTCCCGAGGGAAGCCTTGAGGGAGTGGATGCCTGCTGCGTTGTTGGTGGAGATGGTACTTTTCTAAGTGCGGCCTCTGAAGCGACGAGGCAGCAGATACCGGTCATCGGGGTGAATCGCGGTACACTTGGTTTTTTGACCACCTATACAGCTGAAGAGATTGAATCCTTGTTTCCCTCGGTGCTGGCTGGGGAATTCAAAGTGCAGGGACGCTCCTTGCTGGCGTGCTCGGCCCAAGATAACCACATCGATTTGGCTTTGAACGACGTGGTGGTAAAGGCGGCGGATTCGAGCCAGATCATTCATATTAACGTTTTTGCGGACGATGAATTTGTCACGACTTACGTTTGCGATGGATTGATCTTCGCAACTCCAACCGGTTCGACTGCATACACACTTTCAGCGGGAGGTCCGCTTATGCATCCGGATACAGAAGCCATTTCGCTGACTCCGATTTGCCCGCACACCCTGAGCAACCGATCCATTATCTTTCCTAGCAACGTTAAGCTTCGCATCGAGAATGCGAAGCCCGGCCAGCGATTGTTGGTGGCTTTGGATGGTCAGCGAAACTTGAATATCCTAGAAGGTAGCTCGTTAGGGGTTTCCGTATCCGAGCAACGGCTACAGATCGCCCAAAAGCTCGATTATTCGCATTTCAACGTGGTTCGCCACAAGTTGAAGTGGAGTGGTGGATACGCGGGAGAGGCTTAAAATCAAGGTAGCACGATGGCCACTCTTTCCGATAAAAATCTGGCCGATTGGCTCGAACAGGTAGCGGATGGCTTGGATGCTGGTTTGCAGGCAAGTAATGCAGTAGGACTTGCGAAGAGGTTGCCAGCCGACAAAAGCGATAGCCTAGAAGCGGCTTTTCAGAATGGAGAGGCTTGGGGTGATTCTTTGGAATTCGCATCGCTTTCGTTGTCGTATGCGGAACTTTCTATACTGAAAGCATCCGATCTCTCAGGACGTTTGCCCGTAGCCATGCGTCGCATCGCCACGGCGCGGCGAGAGCGAGCCAAAGTGAAACGACGCATGATGTTGGCCCTCGCCTACCCTCTCTTCCTGCTCCACTTTGCGGCTCTCGTGTTCTCCATTACGTATTTGGTCGACGGAGACGTCTCCGCTTTTTTCGTCTCGGCCGGTATGGTCATTGTGCCTGTATGGTTACTGATCCTTTTTTTGGTTGCGGGAGCGAGGCTCTTCCCGGGGTCAGCGACTAGCGTAATGCGCTACATGCCCTTCTTTTCTGGATACAGGTGGAGTTGGGAGGTAGGAACTATGTGTGAAGTGTTGGCGGCGGGCTTCGCTGCGGGGATGAATGTCCGACAAACGTGGGAAATAGCAGCTAAAGCGGCAGACAGTCCTAAGCTTTATCGCCTCACTGATGCCATGCTCGAAGCTATCTCAAACGGGAATAAGGTAAGTCAGGCGATTGCCAATTGTGGGAAGCGAGCACCTAAAGGCTTGGCTCAACTTTACCGCAGTGGCGAAGAGACCGGTACCTTAGCAGAGAATCTGGATGCCGCAGCAAAACGCTACTTTGCTGACGCAAAAAGCCGCCTTGTACTGGCAAGCGTGGCGTATCCTACAATTGTTTTGTTAGGGATATTTGGATACGTTGGTTACAAAATCGTGAGCTGGTTTGGGAACTACTACGACGAGCTCTCGAAGATCAACGGTTAATGCAGTGAACGGTTATTCCAAGTTGAAATGCAGTGCTGGCGCTTGGCTTCCGTCGCCGTTTTCTGAGTCATAAATCGAGGCGGAGATTGCTCCAAGAGGCTTTATTATGATTCCGGAAGTGGTACCGTCGAGGAGGCGTTGCATAACGGGACGGGAGAGGGTGACGTAAGTCTTGCCGCCTCTGTCTTCGGCGAGCTCGGTGTCGAAGATCATTTGACTGTTGATCAGCGTTTCGAGGTCCTCTCCGTGGGTGAAGCTTTCGTAGGTTGCAGTGGATTGATCCCATGACCGGTCTCCGCCAAATATTTCGATGACACGAACCTTTCCGAATTCCACTCCGAGGTCTTCGCCGTAGGCTCCGATGTAGTTGCCTCCTTTAACGATGGATTGAGTGGAAAGCTCCAGTATGCCCGGTCCCGCGGCTTTCATCCCCTCAGCTGCTCCGAAATCCCAACGCAGGATCGGCCATTGGCTGGAGTTGACAGTAAGGACTCGGTCCTCTCCGTTTTTCCATTCGTGGAAATTCACTTCCGGAAAGTCTGGGTTAATGACAAGGTCATGCGCTACGGACAAATGCTCAGAAAAGCTGTCCAATTCTGCTGTCTCGGGGTGGTAGACTAAGGGCTCGCCGAGTTCTGGCGCGTTGGTTGCGGCTTTCACGATATCTGCTTTGTAGTAGTCGATGTCTAGGTAGTAGTGGTCATGGCCCCAGTCTGTGATGCCTAGCTGCACGTTTAATTCGTCGCCCGGTGAGGCATCGAGGTCTTGGGTTGTCATGCTGATCGTACTCCAACCTGATGTGTCAGAGACATCGAATTCGCGAAGCTGTTTGTGGTAGTCGGTCGTTCTTTGGGTATTGATCATGACATTGATCCGCCTCGGCCCGACACTTGGGCGGACCCTTATCTCGACTCGCAGTTCGTAAGCTGGATCCTTGAGCTTTTCAAGATCCAGAAAACGGGACAGGTCTTGCTTCATGATCGCCCACCAAACGTTGTACGGATCTTTGGTGGCATCCACGGATAGGCGGGCGTAGCCTCCGCGAGGTACGAGTTCCATCTCTGCCCAGCCATCGCCGGTCATAGTGAACCAGCCTTCAATTTCGTCTCCGTCGAAGTCATCGAAGAACTGCCCGTGACAGGTTATTGCGGATGTAAGAGTGAAGAGGCAAGCGGTGGCGAGGTTTCTCATAGAATCGAATGTTTTCGTATTGTCGGAACGGTGAATAATTAGGCGCTGTAGAGACGAGTTAGCTTTGCGGGCCAGTCACTGCCGTCTGCAGGGAAGGGTGGGCTTTTCAAATGCTCTTCAGAGTCTGTCTTGATCTTCAACGTTTTAAGCCAGTCGCCATTTCGCGGGTTGTACCAACTCCATTGATACGTGCTAAAGGCACGAATCCTCTGTAATACCGTCCCAGAACCCGTAAACTCGTTTTGAAAAATTTGGCCCTTCCAGTTCTATCCAGCAGTCGCCTTCTGTGTATGGGTTCTCGTATTCGGCCTGAGAATACAGGTGAATTTCTTGGACTTCGCAGACATGGACCTCTTCGGGCTCTAGTCGAGTAGGCTGCATTAGTGTTTCCAGATAGGAGGCTGGCGAGTGCGATAATTGTGATTGCGAGCCTTTGAATCATAATGGGTACGAGTTCAATTGGCGAGCGCGAGGCTTGGATTAGCGGTCGTCTTTCGGCGCAGCGGCTGAAGCGTCGTCGAAATAAATAGCGTCGCGAAAGTCCTTGTGGGCAGGAACCGCCCCAAAGGGCATGAATTGCGCAAAAAGCACAGCGGCGATATCGTTGACCGGATCTACCCAGAATAGGGTGCTCGCGCGGCCGTCCCAGAAAAATTCACCAATTTCCCCGGAGCTTTCCTCTGGGGTGGCGGGTGAGGCGATCCGTACAGCGAAGTCGATTCCGAATCCAACTTGTCCTTTTGAAGGAAGCCAGATGCTGTCGGTCAGAGTTGCAGGTAAAGCGTTTGTAGCCATGAGTCGAACGGTATCGGGTTGGAGGATACGAGTGCCTTCGAGTTCACCTTCGTTGAGTAGCATTCGTGCGAATCGCATGTAGTCGTCGAGAGTGGAGATTAGGCCGTATCCACCGGGAGTGAGAGCTCGAGGTTCTTGATTGAATTCGATACGTTCCATATCTTCGACTTCGAAGGAGCCGTCGTCTTGCTTGACGTAAATTCGGGTGCGCCTGTTGTCGTGCTCTGGACCGAAGTAGTAGGCCGTCTCTTGCATGCCTAGCGGTTTGAAGATGTTCGCTTTCAAGTATTCGTCGAAAGGTTGACCGCTGATTCGTTCGACAAGGAATGCTTGAAGGTCGACGGAATCTCCGTAGAGCCAGCGTTCGCCCGGGTGGCAGGCAAGAGGGACTCGGCCGAGTTTTTCAGCCATCTCTGTAAGCGTATTGTTGAAGTTCCTGGGATCTTCTGCGAGGTAGGCCTGAGTGATCGGACCATCGGGTGATTCACCTCGGCTGAAGCCAGCGGTGTGGCGCGTTACGTCGCGAATCGTGATAGGCCGTTTAGGCTTCTCGTAAATGGGATCACCCTTGTCGTCGTTACCCGAATACACCTTGAGGTTCGAGAATTCCGGCGCGTATTTGGAGAGCGGGTCGTCGAGCTTGAATTTCCCCCTATCATAGAGGGTCATCAAGGCCACACCGGTGATTGGCTTAGTCATCGAGTAGATGTAAGCCAAAGTGTCGCGTCTCATTGGGCGATTGGCTTCACGCTCAGCAAAGCCGTGGGCACCGAAATATACTTCTTCACCTTTTTCGTACACGAGTCCCGATACGCCTATCAGTCCGTGTTCGTTCACGAGGTTGGCCAACGCGTTGTCAACTCGAGTTGCGTCGACGAGCCGGGTTGCCTGGCCCTCAACGGAGACTGGGCCAGAGATCGCGAAGGCTGCTAGGATAAGGGTGGCGAGTGGGAGACTGAATTTGGCTTTCGACATTGGCGCAGGGGCGTGGATGGGGTTCCCGTCAATGTAGCACATTATGCGAACGTCGACGCAATAGCCTCGGTCGTTCTTTTTAAAGGATGAACGGCTCCGAGGCCAAAAAGGACCGCGAGCTTCACTTGTCTGCCCTCCTGAGCGATAGAATTATTCGGGAGCTTGGTAGACCTTGAGCTCGGCTACCTCTTTCTCGAAAAGGGTCGCTTCGTGTTCGTAGAACTTGCGGAAGCCTTCCTTTGAAGCTTCTGGCGATCCGGAATAGGGGGTGTAGGGGCCTGACCAGTCCGAATTGATCCAAGTGAGCACCCAAGCGACGTGGCGGGCCTTTTCGCTGGCGAGAATGGGCTCGAGTACACTGCGGGTCCACCAGTCCGGTTGAGTGTTGTGGTAATCGACGGTCCCGGAGGTGCCGTAGCCAGTTTCTGTGAAGGCGGCTACTTTGCCCCGTTCTCGGGCGAAGTCGACGGCCACCTCGAGGTTTTTCACCATGTCCTCCACTGTGAACCAAGTTACCTCTGGGTTACCCTGGCCGTAACCATCGAAGCCAATCACGTCTACGTAATCATCTCCTGGATAGTATTCCAAAGGGAACGATTTGTCGGGCGACCAGCAAAAAAGGATGTATTCAGAACGTTCGGACATGTATTCGACAAGGAGCTGGAAGGCTTTGCGGTAGGTCTCTGGGCCACCTTCCAGTCGGCTGCCCCACCAAAACCACTTTCCGTTCATCTCATGGAAGGGGCGAAAGATGATGGGAAACTGCAGGTCCTCGTTGACGATCTTCAGGACTTCGTCGAGGTGTTGGTAGAACCAAGTTACATCTCCCGAGCTGTCGTCATTTTCAACAACGTTGTGGAGGATCTTGGCGTCTTGCTCGTGCCAATTGTGAGAGTCGCCGTATTTGCCGAGCCAATGGTAGTCGAATGTCACGATAGCGCCCGATTCGTATGCGGTGAGGGCAGCGAGTTTGTGGGACAAGCGTTCGTGTGCGTCCTTGTCGATCAGGTAGTGGAAGTCGGAGCCATGAATGCCCGGATGGTCGCCGACTACGTCCTTCACGTCAGATGTATCCGGTGCGTTGATACCTTTCATCTCCCGTTGGTAGCTGAGCGGAAACTCTTGGCCGAAGATGATCTTGTCTGTATCCCAGGCAAGCTGGTGAAGGTTTGCGAGAAGGTGAGCTGTTTCCGGGGTGACCTCAGAGTTCACGGGAGCGCTAGGTTGACTATGGGCACAAGCCGCTATTAGGCAGGATTTTAAGAAAGCAGTCGAAAGGATGCGTTGGCTTTTCATTTCAGGAAGAGAGCAAATTAATCAGTCGGTGGCGCCGCGTATACGTCGAGGGCTGCCACTTCGTTTTGGAAGAGTGTACTGGGGGAATCGTAGAAAGTTTTGAAGTCGTCTTTAGCAGCTTGAGGCGAATCTAAATCCGGAATGTAAGGGCTGGCCCAAGGAGCGTTGATCCAAGTGAGGACCCAAGCTATTTTTCCGGCATTCTCGTCAGCTGCTATAGGATGGAGAATATGAGTGGTCCACCAATCCGGATCGTTGGTTTCGAAGGATCCGTTCCCCGCATAACCCGTTTCGGATAGGACGGCGACCTTCCCATGGGCTTCCGCAAAGTCGATCATTTCGGTTAGTTTGCCAAGTGGGCGTCCTGAGTCGGTGACGTTATAGATGTCGCGGCCTACGATGTCGACGTAGGCGTCACCGGGGTAGAACTGTTCGAAGTCGGAGAGAGCGACGTCGGGAGACCAACAGAAGAGCAGGTAGTCGGTGCGTTCGGACAGGTACTCCACGAGCAGCTGATAAGCCTGTCGATAGGTCTCAGCCCCGCCCTGCATTTGGCGGCCCCACCAGAACCAGTTGCCGTCCATTTCATGGAAAGGGCGGAAAACGATAGGGATCTGCAGGTCATTATTTATGATACCTAGTATTCGATCCAAACTTTGGTAGAACCAAGTCACATCGCCACGGGAGTCGTCGTTGCGCACCACGTAGTCGAGGATCTTGTTGTCGTCGGTTTGGGATTGGTAGTTACCGCCATACTTGCCTGCCCAGTGGTAGTCGAATGTCACGATGGCTCCGTTCACGTAGGCCCGCTTGGCGGCAGCGATATGGAAGTCCTCCTCCCAAGGGCGATCAATCATGTAGAGGAAGTCAGACCCGTGTACGCCTGGATGATCGCCGATCACGTCCTTACTGTCGGACTGGTCGATGTCCCCATTGCTTCCTCCCGTATCGTAGCTCAGCGGAAATTCTTGCCCGAACGCGTATTGCTCTGGATTCCATCCGAGGCGGTGGATGTTCTTGAGAAGGTTTCGGGTTTCTTGGATTATTGAGGAGTCCACGGGAAAAGGGCCCTGCAAAGGCGTGAGTCGCATAAAGGCTGTCTGTTCGATCATGATGTCGAAAACGATATTCCAACTTCCGTCACCGTTGTCGGACTCTGAGAAAATAGAGACGGCTCCGCTGGAATGTATAGTCCAAGTCCCACTTTGGCTGTTGAAATTTAGTGGGTATGAGGTCCAGCTTTGCAACTCTCCAGAGAGCTCCACCGCGAAGATCTGGGTGGTCGTGGTTTCGTCAACCTGTAGCTCCGTTCTCAGCCAATGAGTATTCTCAGTCAAAACGACCTCTGAAGCTGCGGAAGTAGCGGTGATAGATAGAAGAGAAAGGGCGATGTACAGAAATCTTAGGGTCATTTTCGGGGTTATTTTGAGACCACGAAAATAACTTGAAATCCGGGATATTGGTAGGCGAACGAGCGTATAGAATTAGAGTCTGATTTACAGACTAGGAGCTTAAACTTTCTCGAGCACGAATCCGTCCTTGCCATCGAGAGCTTTCCAGCCGGCCGCTGCGAGCTCGTCGCGTAAGGCATCCGCAGCTCCCCAGTCTTTGGCTTGCTTCGCTTCCCAACGTTTTTGGGCGATGGCCTTGATTTCCTTGGGAGCTTCGACTTTCGATTTTCCGATTACGACTTGGTCCAGGTCATATCCGAGGGCGAAAATGAGCTTGTGGAACGGTACGACAGCTTCGGCCCCAGGCTTCGACTTCATGGCAGTGAAGATGCCGCCGAGGGCTCCTGGGATGTTCATGTCGTGGGAGAGCTTTTGCCATGCGTCGGCGAACTGGCCCCAATCGTCGTGGAGGTGCTTCCCTTTGTTGATCTCTTTGAAGACGGCTGAGCGTTTGAGTCCAGCAGCCGTGAGGATCTCGTCGGAAAACTTGCGAAGTTTGACTAGGGCGCTTTGGGCGGCGACGAGGGAGTCGGCGTTGAAGTTGATCGTCTGGCGATAGTGGCCGGAGGTGAGGGCGTAGCGGAGCACGACCGGCGCGTAGCCTTTGGCTTCGATATCGTCGACGGTGAAGAAATTGTTGAGGCTCTTAGACATCTTGGCGTTGTCTACGAGCAGGTGGGCAGCGTGTATCCAGTATTTGAAGAATTGCTTTTGGTGCCCGCAGGAGCACTCTGATTGGGCAATTTCGTTTTCGTGGTGTGGGAAGGTGAGATCGACCCCGCCGGAATGGATGTCCAAGTTGTTGGCTAAATATTTCATCGCCATGGCGGAACACTCGAGGTGCCAGCCAGGACGCCCTTCACCCCAAGGGCTTTCCCAGTAGACGTCGCCATCGGTGGGCTTTCGGCTTTTCCACATGACAAAGTCAGCGGCTGAGTCGCGCGAGTATTCGTCGGCGTCGACGGCGCCTTTGTCCTCGTCGTTGGGCGTTGCATCGGTGAGGAGTTCGCGATCCTTAATACGAGATAGCTTCCCGTATCCATCGAATGAAGACACGCTGAAATAGACGGATCCGTCCTCGGAGGCGTAAGCATGACCGCGCTCGATGAGGTCTTCGATCATCTTGATCTGCTCTTGGATGTGTGCAGTTGCCTTTGGCTCGATTTGGGGGGCGAGCATGTTGAAACGGTCGCAGTCCTTGTGGAAAACCTCAGTCCAATGCTCGGTGAATTCGATGAGAGGACGTCCTTCCTCGATGGAGCGAGCGATAGTCTTGTCGTCTACGTCGGTAAGGTTGCGCACGTGGATGACCTTGTAGCCGGCAGTTTGCAGGACGCGCCGCATTACATCCTGGTTGAGGAAAGTGCGGAAGTTGCCGATGTGGGCTTGGGCGTAGACGGTGGGGCCACAGCAGTACATGCCGACGACATTGCCTTTGGTGGGAACAATAGGTTCCGCCTTGCGAGAAAGGGTGTTGTGGAATGTGACTTCTTGCACGATGGCTAAGCTTCGGTGTTTTGGTATAAGGTGCGGAGGTTGTAGGTTTCGGTTGCGTGTTGGACGCCAATCTACAGCTTCGCTGGAAAAGCCATGAAGAGTTTCGATAAGACCGAGGATTTCAAGCTGGATTTACCCCGTCGCCCACGGCGGATGCGTCGTACTGCGTCTCTGCGGGCGATGGCGCAGGAGACTTACGTGCGAATAGAGGACTTGATCGCGCCTTTGATCGTCAAGGATTCTGGCGAAAAGGAGTCTGTCGGTTCGATGCCTGGCCTCTTTCGTCTCAACATCGAGGATCTGGTGGCGGAGTGCCGCGAGCTAGCGGACTTAGGAGTGCCTGCAGTGGCGATTTTTCCCAATATGGATCCAAGCTTGAAGGATGCGGAAGGATCGGAAGCGGGTAATCCGGACACGCTGACGCTGCGAGCTGTGAAGGCCATCAAGGCGGCTATACCGGAAATCTCGGTGATTACTGACGTGGCGCTCGATCCTTACACGACGCATGGTCATGACGGCGTGCTGAGTGAAGATGGCTCCTATGTCATGAACGACGAAACAGTAGAGCGTCTTTGCCAGATGGCTTTGCTTCAGGCTGAGGCAGGCGTGGATATCGTAGCGCCATCCGATATGATGGATGGCCGCGTGGGGGCGATCAGAGCGGCACTCGATGCAGCAGGGTTCATCCACACCGCGATTATGGCGTATTCAGCTAAATTTGCCTCGGCTTATTACGGTCCCTACCGGGAAGCGGTCGGCAGCGCCAAGGCGGCTGGCACGACCTTGCTGGGCAAGGAAACTTACCAAGTGAACCCTGCGAATCGCCGCGAAGCGATTATGGACGCTATGATGGACGAGGAAGAAGGTGCGGATTTCGTCATGGTGAAACCGGCTGGTGCTTACCTGGATATTATTCGCGAATTGCGAGACGTGTCTCAAGTGACAGTGGCTGCCTACCAGGTATCGGGCGAGTATGCCCAAATCCACGCGGCGGCGAAGTTAGGCTGGCTCGACTACGAAAAGACGCGTGACGAATCGCTGCTCGCGATCAAGCGTGCCGGGGCGGACGTGATCCTGACTTATTTTGCTAAGGAAGTGGCGACTAAGCTGAGGGGATAGTTCCTCGCAGTGGTGCCGCGGGCTAAAGCTCAGCACTACGACTTGCAAAAAAAGCCCGCTCTCATGGGAGCGGGCTTTGTATTGGAAAAATGGTTACTTGTCTTCGTCCTCTTCGTCCGAGCCGATGTCGTCATCGTCGTCATCATCGGGTGGGGGACCTTCGTAGGTGTCGTCTTTATCTTCATCGTCGTCCTCCTCGTCCCACTTCAGGCTTTCGTCCTTGGAAATCTCGGAGGTGTCCTCCTCTTCGATTTCGGGAAGGTCTTCGAAATCTTCCTCGCCGTCGGACTTGCTCGCTGAGTCGTCGTCGTCGAGCTCCCAACCTGCGGGAACGTAGTCGAGGATGTTGGTCACCTCATTGAAGAGGTGAACGGCACGGCCTTCGATGAAATTGTTGTTCTCCTCTTCGCGGATGTCGTCCTCGACTTCGTCGATCGTGAGCTTCTGCTCGAAGTCGATCAAGTCGTTGAGCATGTTCACACGAATCTTGGTGATGTGGTTGATGAAGTCAGCATAGGGGCTGTTTTCGTCATCCACGATGTTCGGCAGTCCGAAGAGAGGTTCGTCCGCGTCTGCAAAGGTCTCCTGCGAGCGAGTGAGCCGGATAAGGCCGTCCCCCAAGTTTCTCTGGATACGGAACGGTATGAACGCAGTATCGAAAAGATCTTGGTCGAGCTTATACTCCTGGAGCGGCTCGAGGAGGTCGAGGATGTGGGAAATCTGGCGCGGGTCGACAATGCTGAGTCCGTCGACGTCCCAATGGACATCGTCGCTAACTTCCACTACCCACCAGTTCGTATCCTCTCCGAGACGAACGGTACACCACTCTAACTGTTTTGCTGCTCTTGGCATATTTTACGAATTACGGTTATCCAAAAAGCTCCTGCGGCTGCTAAGTCAATCAATGAAAGGCTAAAGACGACGAAATGTTGTAGGTGCTTTAAGTCAATTTTTGAAGGGCATGTTTCGAGGTCATTGCAAGTGGAAATTGCGCGCTCGACGTCATCAGTTCTGAGATCCCTTTGGTTATGGCGGATAATGCGTATGTTTTTGATTTCCAATACGTCACTTATTGCCTTCTTTTACGGATAGCATGGGCGCTGTCTACAAGAACCTTCTGAAACCTTTATTTTTCAAGCTCGACCCCGAAAGGGCGCACGAAGTGACCGTTGATTCGTTGAGGGTCCTTCGCTCGATCCCGGGGCTGGCTCATTTGATGGGAACTTTTAACCAGTTGCCCAGTGCCGCCCAGCCCGTCGAGGCGTTTGGCGTTAAATTTCCCAATCGGATCGGTTTAGCGGCCGGATTCGACAAGAATGCGGTTTGCTGGGAAGCCTTCGAGGCTTTCGGCTTTGGACACGTTGAGATCGGTACGGTCACGCATAAGGCACAACCAGGAAATCCCAAACCTCGGCTTTTTCGCTATCCAGAGCACGATGCAGTCTTGAATCGGATGGGATTCAACAACCACGGAGCTCAATCTGTAGCAGCTCGTCTCGCCGGTCAGCCGGGACCGGGAGAGCGTCGGATACCGCTCGGAGTAAATATCGGCAAGTCCAAGGTTACCCCGTTGGACCAGGCAGTAGAAGATTATCTCGGATCCTTCGCCTTGCTGGCGGATTATGCGGATTACGTGGTGGTCAACGTGAGCAGTCCAAACACTCCGGACCTTCGCAAATTGCAGGAAGGGGATCGCCTACGCGAACTATTGAGCGAATTGGTGGCAGCCAACGATAAACGTGAGCAGAATCGCGCGGGAGGTCGTAAGCCCATACTGTTGAAGATCGCTCCCGATCTAACTGAAGGGGAAGTTGACGACATCGTTCAAATCCTCCACGACCTTAGCCTCGATGGTATTATCGCCACCAATACAACCATGGCCCGCGAAGGTCCGTTCAAGGACATCAATCAAGCAGGCGGAATCAGCGGAGCTCCTATTTGCGACATGTCGACTAAAATGATCGCCCACATTGCTAAGCTCGTTGACAGAAGATTTCCGATCGTGGGAGTTGGCGGTATCACCAGTCCGGATACCGCGGCTCAAAAACTGGATGCAGGAGCGACTCTGGTACAGGTCTATTCCGGCATGATCTTCGAGGGACCTTTGCTTGCGAAGCGAGTTGCTCTACACCTTGCCGAGAAATGCGGCGATCTTCAGTAAGTTGAGATCGCCCAGAGTACTCGGTCGACAGGTGTAAGGCATTTAGCGAGGGTGATATCCCGGGTCACGCTATATCAGGACGGTGCCGGCGAAGACGTTCTTCGCTGGCCCGGTCAAGGTGACGTTGCTGACCGTTTCGCCGTCGCGATCGAAGTCGATGGTGAGCACATCGCCACCTGCAACCAAAAGCGAAACCGGTGCTTGAGCGTGGCCCTTGAGCGAAGCCGCAATGGCCACCGCAGTTACACCTGTACCACAGGCGAGTGTCTCGTCTTCGACGCCTCGTTCATAGGTACGAACCTTGATGATGCCGTCGGGCTGAATTTGCGCGAAGTTCGCGTTGGTACCCTTGGGGGCGAAGTCCTTGTGGTAGCGAACGGCACTACCTTCCGGTCTGATGTCGACAGCACTGACGTCGTCTACAAAAGAAACGACATGCTCTACGCCGGTGTTCATGAAATGGTAGGTGAAGCTTCCGCGTTCTGTTACCAATGTTTGGTCGAGCTTTAGATCGCGCATCGGTGTCAGGCGGATGGTGAATTGACCGTCCTTGGCGTTTGCAGTCATCGGGCCAGCATCTGTTTTGAACGAAACGCTAGTGCCGTCGCCTACGCCATTTTGCAGGGCGAAGGAGGTGAAGCAGCGCGCCCCGTTTCCGCACATGTCGACGCGACCGCCATCTGAGTTATAGTAAACCATGGTGGCTTCCGTCGAGCTATCCGCTGGCGGGTTGAGTAGGATCAACCCGTCAGCTCCAATTCCGAAACGACGATCGCAAAGCTTCGCTACTTGCTCGGAAGTGAGCTCGATCTTTCCGTCGAGGTTTTGGATCATTACGAAGTCGTTGCCGGCTCCGTGCATCTTTGTGAAAGCGATTTCCATAGCTGTAAATTTGCAGGCTGGAATGGCGCAGCCGTCGAAAAATGCAACGATTCGTTTAGCGGATTGCCTGCTGTCAATCGACAGAAGTCTCAAATCTGGCTCCGTATCCAAAAACCGTTACGCTTCAAGAATGGGGCGAAACGCATTTCCCCCCGCTAGCGTTGGCGGTAGTTGTGCATCAGGTCGATGATCGACTCTCTCAACGCGAAGAGCTCCTTGCGGATGTCCGAAGTCCATTTGTGTTCTTCCGGTTTGAGGGAGATGCAGGCCTCCATGGTGGCGATGGTGAGGTGCAGGAGATGGAGGGCACGCTTGAGGGCGGCGACAACGAAGCCGGGCTCGGTTTCGACACCTTCGGATACTTGCTCGAGGGCCGCGATCAATTTGCTGACTGTCATTTGACCATGCCAGATGAGTTGGTTCCACGGGTTTGATGTGTCGTCGCTGAGAAGTTTTCTGGCTTCCGACTCGTCGTAAAGATTGGAGGTGATCTCCATCATGTTGACGATCAGGGGGTGGTTTGGAAGGTACTCTAAAGCTGATCCTGCTTTTTCTTCATCCTCGTCTGTATCCCAATCTTCGAAAAACTCTTCGGTAACTTCCATGGAGTCGATTTCCCAACCCATGGCTTGAGCTATGATTTCCTCGCAGTCGGGAGCGTTCTCATACTTTTCGAAGAGCTCTAGCAACATGTCGCTGCGCGCGTCGGTTTTTTGCAGGTAGGCTTCCCATTGAAACTCGTCCATGTCCTCCTCGAGGGGATCTTCGCGCTGCTCAGCAGGATCCAGGGCTCGGGAGAGCTCATCCATGAAGTTGAACATTGCCTGTTTGTTGGCCTCCTGCTGGTCGCGCTCCGCATCTTCAGATAGGGTCCATTTGGGTAGGCTGACCTTCCAAGCATAGTCGACCGACTCGATCAGTACTCTGCCGTTGGATTCGCTGAACCATTCGAGGTACAAGCAGTTGGCGAGTTTGAAGGCGGGAGGTTCGTCTGACACGAATTCGTCGTCATCGAAGTCGGGCGGCGTTTTAACCTTCTTGGAGGCTGTCATGTCGCCAACAGTGCCTTCTTGGAAAATGTCGAATCCAGAGTAGTCGCCTTCGATCGCCTTTGCGTTTCGAAACTCGAGGCGAGCGCCTGCTAGGTCGCGATAGCAATTTCCTTTGAGGTTTAGCTCTACCGGTTGGTTTAGGCCTTTCAGCCAAACCGTGCCAACGACACGTCCGGGAACTATATTTTGGATGAGACCACGAACAACGTACTTATCTATGCGCCAAGCCATTAATTTGAGCCAATTTTTGGTGAGGGGCTCATCTTGTCAATCTCTGGAAAATTGCAAGATATAGAGGGCTGTCTTGACGGCAATCGGCGGTCGAGTCAGTTCAGAAGCCCTCCGATGAACGATTATTTTTCGATTTTTCTGCTGATTTTGCCCGTGTTTGCAATGCTCGCGATTGGAATGGCTCTGCGTTGGAAGGGCTGGTTGGACGGTTCGGTCGAGAAAGGGATGACGATCCTTGTGGTTAAAGTGTTTTATCCCTGCCTGATCGTAAACGCCATGATCAATGCGGAACCGTTCGAGGTAGGTTCGGGATCGCTTTGGGGCCCCGTCGTGGGATTTGGAACGGTAACTTTCGGTTTCCTCGTGGCTAGTTTGCTCGGGCGGGCTTGCGGCATGAAAAAAGGAAGCGGATTGCGCACCTTCGCTTTTTCGACGGGCATCTATAACTATGGATACCTTCCGATCCCATTGATGGAAAGTATGTTCGGTTCCAACGAATTGGCCGTTCTATTCATCCACAATGTGGGTATCGAAGTGGGGATTTGGACGGTTGGAATCTCGTTTTTGGCGGGTGGTTCGATCAAGGATGGATTCCGCAAAATTTTCAATCCGATGGTGATGGCCCTCGTAATTGGCCTGGCGATCAACATGAGCGGCTTGAGTCAACACTTGCCGCAGGTAGCGACTCGCACTGTAGCCTTGCTCGGCGGTTGCGCGGTGCCGCTCGGGCTACTGGCGATCGGTACTAATCTCTTTGATCATATACGATCCGGAGAACGTCTTTGGAATGTGCGTGACAGCCTATTGGGGATGGTTCTAAGGCTAGGGCTATTGCCTTGTGTGGGGCTGTGGATCGCTTGGTATTTCCCGCTCTCTATCGAGTTGAAGCGCGTGCTTGTGTTTCAATCCGCGATGCCCGCTGGTATCATGCCGATACTGATTGCCAAGCATTATGGAGGACTACCGATTGTTGCCGTTCGAGTGGTGATGGCGACGACCGCGGTTGGTATGCTGACGATGCCTCTGTGGATACGCTTTGGGCTGGATCTAATCGGATCCTAAAATTTCAACAGATTATTGATCGGGGACCGCTACAAGTTGCTGGATCAGCTCGAGCAGCTTGCGAATGGAGAAAGGCTTGTCGACGTAGGCATCGATTTTGAGACCCTTGAACTCGACGTTTTCTTGTTGAGGAAGCCCTGACATCAGGACGACTTTGATTTCTGGATACGCTTTCTGCATCTCCTTGACCACGCTGCACCCAGATGCGCCTGGCATGATGGAATCGGTGAGAAGCAAGTCGATGGCGCCTGCGAACTTTTTGCCTTTCTCAATCGCTTCCAATCCATCTTTTGCAATGATGAGGTTGTATCCACTTTGACCAAGGCCGAGCTCGAGGATTTCGCGAACTTGCTCTTGGTCCTCAGCGACGAGAATGGTAGGAGTCCCGCCAGACTTCTTGGACTCGGCGCTTGGCATTTGCTCGAGAAGATTTGGGACGTCTTCCTTCACAACCTCTTCCAGAACCTCTGGGAAATAGAACGAAAACTCGGTGCCGGTGCCAATTTCGCTGTCTACCATGAGGTGCCCGCCGTTGCTCTGAATAATTCCGTAGACGATGGACAGGCCAAGTCCGGTGCCAGCTCCTTTCTTGGTGGTAAAGAAGGGCTCGAAAATCTTCTCCAACACGTCCCGATGGATGCCTTGGCCATTGTCGCGAACGGATACTTTTGCGTATCTCCCGGGCTTGGGCTTGCCGGTGATGAATATCTCGGAACCTGTCAGTTCGATCATATTGGTCTTCAGAGATACGACACCTTCGTGATTGGAAATAGCCTCTTGTCCATTTACTACCAGATTCATGATGACTTGATCGATCTGGTTTGTATCCACCTTTACATTACTCAATTTTGGGTCGAGTTGCGAAGTGAAGCGGACTTCCTTTTTGAGGATTCGAGAAAGCATTGGCATCATGTTGCCGATCAGCTCGTTTAGGTTGGCTACGACTGGCAAGTCGCTCTTGCCTCGACTGAAAGAGAGTAGTCTGCTTGTTAGTTTGCTTGCTCTATCTGTGATCTTGAGGATCTCGTTGGCGTAGACGTGGTCTTTCTTCGCGAGGTCGCGGGAATTGCAAAGCAATTCGCTGAAGCCTCTTTGGCCTGCCAGTAGATTATTGAAGTCGTGAGCGATCCCACCAGCGAGGCGTCCAACCGCTTCCATGCGTTGGGTGTGGCGAAGTTGCTCCTCGAGTAATCGCTTTTCAGATACATCCCTGAGGGTGACGAAGAGAGCGATCGACTCGCCGATAGGGGTACGGCTAACGGTCATCTCAACCGGTCGTACCTGGCCGGATGCTGTTATGAACTCGGCGCTGTGGCGTTGATGACCGTTGTTTTCGTCGATTAGAGTGTTGAGGTAGTCTATCCTGAAATCTGCATGGTCAGGGAAAATCTCTTCGAAACGCTGGCCGACTAGGCGCTCTGTATCCAAAAGTTCGAACGAGGACTTGTTTGCCTCGATAATGACTCCATCTTTTGGCGACAACAGTAGAAGTGCGTCGGTTGAGTTATCGAAGAGGGAGCGGAATTTGATTTCGCTCCGCAGGATGGCGCTTTGAGTCTTCTTGCTCTCGGTGATGTCTGTCTGAAAGGAAATGAAACGAGTAACCTTTCCCGATTCATCTACGAGGGGGTTTCCGTCAATGCTCACCCAATAGGGTGCCCCGCTTTTCTTATACTGCACGAGCTCTACGTGGAAGGCTTTGCCCTTCTGGATTCGGTCCCGCATGTGCCTAACCGTGCTGGCCTCGGTTAACGGACCTTTAAGAAGATCATTCGGGTCTCTGCCGATGATATCCTCGAAGTTGTAACCGGTACATTCGGTGAACGCGTTATTGCACCAGTTGACGTGACCGAGGTGGTCGAACACCAAGATCGATAGCTGTACTTTCCGAGCGAGGTGAGAGAAGAGGTTCAGGTCTTCGACGACGCTTTGGTTGTCGAGGCCGTACTGGTGCATGCCAATAATTGTAACCGATTTGCGCCCGTCGATGGCAGGTGCCCATTTAGCAAGAGTGGTGACCTTTCGCGTCACACCTGTCGCGAGTGTCATCCTGTATTGGATATTTAACTCGGAACCCTCTTTCCCAATCAGATTTTCGAAGGCGTTTTCGACGGAGGGGCGGTCTGCCTCGGAGACGCAGGCAAGCCACTCTGAGAGGAGAACTCGTCCCATCTCGCGAGAGGTGGGACTGCCAAAGTGCTCGAAGGCCCTCGACTGCTTTTCGAGCGTCCATCCGAGGATTGCTTCCTCGGTGTCTCCGGCGAATTTTGCGGTGGAGTCAGCGGTTGATTTGGCGATTAGGGGCTCCGCGGTGCAGCGTACGCCGGAACGGCCAGCCGACAACTTCTCCTTTTCGAAGGTGAGGCAAAAAACGCGATTTCCACTCTCATACTCGAATTCGATCCTCAGAAAACGTTGTATCTCTGGATCGTCGCTAATAAGGACTCTTTGAATTTCTTCGGAAAGCTTTGATTTCTGCAGCGGATTGAGGGCCTCGCAGTCCGAAAGGGGAAACTCGGTCGCTCGCGGGGACCCTAGGATGGAGCGGACGCCGTTGACAAAAGCAACTACGTTGAAGAGTTCGTCGACCACGAAAACCGGACACTCTGAATCTTGATCGAGACGATTCACTGGCCTTGCTATTTCGAGTTCCAGCTGAGTTGTCTTAGGGGTGCTTTCGGTTTTCTTTGGCGAAACTGTTGTCTGGCGATTATCTGGCATTTAAAGTAAATGACTGAGGTCTCAGTAGGCTCAGTTGGATTGGGCGGTAGACGTTACGAACGCTAGTTCAAAAGCCCTATTCGTACAAGCGGAGCATCGAGTTTTATGGGCTTTTAATTGGCATTTGCAATTCTCCCCTAGGCCATCATAGGTGGCACGCATTCAGGGTTTAAATGAAGAGTGGATTTTTAGATGAGACGGCCGCTTTTGTGCTGCTTGAGAGACTCGTGGGGATCAACAGCGTAAACCCCGTTTTCGGTGGGCCTGGAGAAGCTGAACTGTGCGAGTTTGTTTCTCAGTGGTTGGCTGAACGGGGAATCGAATGCGTGCGGCAGTCCGTTCTTCCAGGAAGGGATAACCTGTTTTCAAGGATAGGGCCCAAGGACAAACCTACGCTCCTACTGGAGGCTCACATGGATACGGTGGGTGTGGACGGTTGGGCTACCGGAAGCCCCTTTGAATTGAGACAATTGGACAATCGCTTTTACGGGCGCGGCTCCTGTGACACTAAGGCGAGTCTAGCGACCTTTATGCTGGTGCTCGAGCGGTTTGCCGGCAGACAGGAAGACTTGGCTTATGGCCTGGTGTTTGCCGCTACCGTCGATGAGGAGAGTAAACAGGTGGGAGCTTCGAAGCTTGCCGAGTTAAAAGACGACTTGGGCATATCCTTTGCCATAACCGGAGAGCCGACTTGTAGTGACGTGATTGCCCGACACAAGGGTGTGGGAAGATACCTTTTGAACACTACGGGTCGGGCCGCCCATGCCTCCGCTCCTCAACTCGGGGAAAACGCAATCTACAAAGCGGCGCGTATTTGCCAGAGTATTGAGCAACTTGGCCAGAGACTAAGCGAGGTGCCCCACGAGCGGGAGATCGAGAAAGGAACGGTAAGTGTAGGTGTCGTCCGCGGTGGTATTGGCTTCAACGTAGTCCCAGACGCTTGCCAGTTGGATATCGATCGGAGGCTTGGGACCAATGAAGATCCCGAAACGGCTCGAAGTGAGCTGGAAAAAATTTGCGCATCAGAAAAAGGTACTCGCTTTGAAGTGTTCTTGGAGCGACCGCCCTTGAGGGGCGAAATTTCCGGTGCGTTTGTAGGAAAGCTGATAGCTGCGGCTGACGCTACTGGTATCTCTGTCGCGGAGAGGGAGGTGCCCTACATGACAAACGCGGTTTCTTACGAAGCTGCGGGCATTCCCGGTGTTGTCTTCGGGCCCGGCGACATTGCCCAAGCGCATAAGAACGATGAGTTTATAGAGAGCGGGCAGGTATTGCGAAGCCTCCAAGTCCTCGAAAGTTTCCTCCTCCGAAAGTAGAGCTTTAGAGATACAGCAGCCAAAACGGCATTTTTGCCTGCGAATTAAGGCGCGTGGCTTAACGAAGCTATCAGTTGGGACGATATATCTAAGGGTCTATCCTTTACTCTCGTCTACCTTACAATGATTCTTGGTTTCATATCGATCGCTGCTATCGCAATTGGGCTCATATACATGACTCTTCGGAGCTCAAGTACCACGAGTACGATAATTGTTGATGTGGTCGGTGCAGTTGACGGCCGCACGGTTGAAGTACTGGTAAACAAGGTGAAGGAGCGAGTGATTCTAGCGGGCATAGGATTCCCTCCGGGGGACCCGCGGTCTGAGCAGGATTGCGCGAACGTCGTTGAAGAGGTGGTCATGGGCCGTCGGCTTTATATGGAAGTCTTCAAGGAAGTAGGTGGTTGCCGATACGTAACCTTAAAATCTTCCAATGGAGATTGCTTGAATGAAATGATGCTCCGCAAAGGGCTCGCTCGCTACGAGTCAACCGGGGGTGGCTTCATCGGCAGTTTAGTGGAAGCTGAAAGCCAAGCCCGCAATGGCGGACTGGGTGTCTGGGACGAGAACCGAGCTCTTTTTCGCCATCTCGCGGGTGGAAAAATCGAAGACGCGAACTCCGACCAGGTTTCTGTCTAGCTGAACTCGAGTGGTCTCGCCTGAATTTTTCGGGTCAAGGAGGACGACTCTCGGTGAAGGATATCTTACTCTTCGATGATTAAAGGTGGCTTAAGTCACTAGGTTAAATCGGCTTCTTCGCCCGAGCGTGTATTTTCTGCTCTCGTAGCGACCTACAGCAGCATGAAGGCATCCTGATTATGCGGCCCGTCTCCCTTTGATACGGCCTAATCGACCCAGCGTAGTAATGGAGTGAGAGCATTTGGTCCCGACACGGAGGGCATAGAAAAGGTCCCGCTGGTGGAGCGGGACCTTGATTCGAAAATTATGCTTTGACCGGAAGCCTAGAAGGAGGATCGGCGACCGATACGGAGCGGGCCGCGACCGGCTTTTTTCTCCATGTCAGGCTTACCCCAGCTCTCGGGCTTTTTCGTCTCTTCGTTTCCGCTGGCTTCTCCCGATTGCTCGACGGCTTGAGGAGCGGAAGGGGTGGTTTGGATGGGTTCGAAGGCGGAGCTGTCCGGTTTTGGCAGAGTGTTCTCAGCCATCACGCCGTTTGCTTTTATGCTTTCCTCCATCTGGTTGAGGTAGGCTTCCATCTTCTTAAGTTCGGCCTGTTTGTTCTGAAGTTCCTGAACGTCCTCTTGGAAGTTGGTGCGTGCTTGTTCAAATTGCCGTAGCTCGTCTTTCAATGTCGCTTGTTCGACCTTCAGCTTAAGTTGCTCCTCCTTGATCGCATTTTGCATTTCTCGCAGAGATATTTCTGCGTCTCGTCTCTCGACTTGGATTTCGCGGCGGTCCTTCTGGTGCTTTTCGTCAGAAAGGCGTTTCTCCAGCTCGAGTTGATCGATGCGCTCTCGAAGCTTATGACGCTCGATTTCGACCAGTCGCTTGGCGTCCTCTAGCTCTTCGACTTGAAGGTTGCTAGCGGTTGACTCGAGATTCTCTTTCAAGCTCTCAAGTTCGCGGTCTCTTTGCTCTATGATGAAATCCTTTTCGGCGATTGCCTCGTTTGCGTCTTGGATCTTTTCCCGGAGACTGACGAGTTCGTTCTGCAGGTCCTCGTTGCTGCTGGCCTTGGTCTTCACGACTTCAAGTTCTCGTTGGAGATCCTGAATTGTGGCCTGCAGGTCTAGCCTGACTTCGTTGAACTTTGCTCGCTCGCTGTCCAATTCTTGATTGGAAATGTCGGCGTTGCCTCCCATGGGAAGGGCCTCCTTTTGGGCCTCTTCGAATTCGATCTGCTGAGCTTCGAGCTCGGCGAGTTGGGACTCCACTTCGAATTTTTGCTGAGTGAGCTTTGTGGATGTTTCCTTCAGCTTGCGTTCGCGCTCGTCGAGTTCAGCGGCGCGTTCTTGTATCTCTGAATCGGTAGCCTTGTTTCCACTGTCGTTCTTGAGTTCGTCGACGAGACGGCGAGCCTTCTCTAGTTTTGCTAAGGTAGTTGCGAGTTCGCCCGTGGTACGATCACGGTCGGCGAGGGCAGAATCGAGTTTGTCCTTAAGCTCCTTAACTTCAGCTGAGCTAGCGGTAGGAGAGGCTGTTGTTGAATTACCTGAACCTGGATAAGCACTGTCGAGAAGCCTCTCGACCTGTAGTATGTCCTCCCAAGTTACTTCGTCCTCGCTCGGTGATTTGTCGGCTCCGCGAAGGAAGGAACGCGTCATTTCCAACAGGCCCTTCAAATCGCTAGGATCGTTGAGCACTTCAGTTACGCCTGCGCGGATGCAGCTGATCACTGTTTCCACGCTTTGCTGGTTGGCTAGGTAGAAAATCGGCAACGCTGGCTGGGCTTCCTTGAGGTTGGAAACGAGCGAGAGGTCCGGTTGGTTTTCGGGTAGGGCTTCGTCCGTGATCGCTAGGTCGAAGCGTTGGTGGCGTGCTGCCTCGATCGCTTCGCCCGCGGAAGAGTGAGCGGAAATCTGATACCCGGAACCGGCAAGCAGGAACGACAACGCCTTCGCGTTCTGCTTGTCCCCTCTAACAATGAGAATTTTCTTATTCAAAACTGGTCCTGTCGTTGGTGTTTTTCGTGAGTGATGGAGTGGATCCCTTCTAGTATCGGTGACTTACTGCTAGCCCTGTAGGCTTAACGTTCGTTTTACGCGGTTTTGAACGAGATAGTTGGCTGCTCGGATAAGCTCGGCTTATTTAGCGAAAATCGCCGAATGCTACCCGACGTATTCGCAGGTAGCTCATTTGCGCTTTGGGGCGTTTTTGATAATTTTTTCAGTAATGAAAACGAAATCCCCCATGACCCCACTGTCTGCCAATGTGCCTCTCAACAAGTGGATAGATAAAATGGCCGCTCTTTGTGAACCCGAGGACATTCACTGGTGCGATGGCTCACTGGCTGAGTATGATATGCTATGCGAGAAGATGGTGCTTGCGGGCACCTTCGTTAAGCTGAACGAGGAAAAGCGTCCCAACAGTTACTATTGCCGATCGGATCCAAGCGACGTGGCTCGGGTAGAGGACCGAACGTTTATTTGCAGCAACAGCCGAGACGCGGCGGGTCCCACCAACAATTGGTGCGATCCAGTCGAGATGAAGAAGACCCTGAAGTCCCTGTTTTCGGGATGTATGCACGGGCGAACGATGTACGTGATCCCCTTCAGTATGGGGCCGATCGGTTCTCCTATTTCTCACATCGGTATTCAGATAACGGATTCACCTTATGTGGTTGTGAACATGCGTATCATGACTCGAATGGGGAAGTTGGTATTGGACAATCTCGGGGACAAGAGAGTGGTGCCCTGTATGCACTCGGTCGGAGCTCCCCTCGAGGTCGGCGATATCGACGTGGAATGGCCTTGTGCACCGGATCCAAAAAATAAATACATCGTACACTTTCCCGAGGAGAGGTCGATCTGGTCTTACGGCAGCGGATATGGTGGCAACGCTCTGCTGGGCAAGAAGTGTTTCGCATTGAGAATCGCTTCATGCATGGCTCGCGACCAAGGCTGGATGGCGGAGCACATGTTGATCCTCGGCGTCGAAAATCCGGAAGGGGAACGAAGCTATGTAGCGGCCGCATTTCCTAGCGCTTGCGGGAAGACTAACTTCGCCATGCTCATCCCTCCGAAGAGTTTCGAAGGATGGAAGATTTGGACGGTAGGTGACGACATCGCATGGATCAAGCCCGATGAAAACGGCCGCCTTAGAGCAATTAATCCGGAAGCTGGGTTCTTTGGCGTAGCTCCAGGTACGTCGTACAAGACGAATCCGAACGCTATGGAATCGATTCGGGAGAACGCGATTTTCACAAACGTCGCTCTGACGGACGATGGAGACGTGTGGTGGGAAGGCATGGATGGCGAGCCGCCCGCTCATTGTATTGATTGGCGTGGAAACGATTGGACTCCAGGTGGGGAATCTCCGGCGGCTCACCCAAACGCGCGCTTCACGGCGCCAGCCGACCAATGTCCCACGATAGACCCAGCTTGGGAAGATCCGCGTGGTGTTGAAATTAGCGCGATCATATTCGGGGGCCGCCGGATGACCACGATGCCTTTGGTTTTTGAAGCCTTCAATTGGTCTGACGGCGTTTATATCGGAGCTACTATGGGTTCAGAAATGACAGCTGCCGCTTTTGGAAACATAGGCTCCGTTCGGCGCGATCCAATGGCGATGTTGCCATTTGTTGGATACCACATGGGCGACTATTTTCGGCACTGGATCAAGATGCAGCGGAAAATTCGCGAGACGCCTCGAATTTTTCACGTGAATTGGTTTCGGAAGGATGAGGAGGGACGTTTTGTTTGGCCCGGCTTTAGCGAAAACATGCGGGTCTTGAAGTGGATCGTGGAGCGAGCCCAGGGCAAGGCCAAGGCAAAGGAAACGCCAATCGGCTATGTCCCTCACTATTCGGATATTGACTGGAACGGTCTCGATTTTTCGGAGGAGAAGTGGAACTCGATCATGGAAGTTAACCGAGAGGTGTGGAAGCGTGAGCTCGTCATGCATGAGGAGCTGTTCCTCAGGTTGCATGACCACCTGCCTAAAGAGCTCATCTTCGAGAGGGAATTGCTCGCTTGTCGCCTGTTTTAATCGCGGTCGATGATGCCTACAAAACAAACACCCTGTATCCAATTACGTATACAGGGCAAGCTGTCCTGGCCAACTACAATGAAAACCGATCCGTTTCCTAGGCCTTAGCTGCGGTAGCTTCGTAAAATTCTTTGAACACTTCCATCCGCTTACGTTCACGGTTCTCCAACTCAATCTCTTCGGCGGTATGCTGCCGTTCCTTGCCTGCCATGATTTTACGCATTTTGGAGAGCGCAATGTTTTGGAGCTGACGGACGCGTTCTCGAGTGATGTTGAAGAGTTGCCCAACCTCCTCCAACGTTAGCGGCGTGTCGCCGTTGAGTCCAAAACGGAGACGGATGATTTCAGCTTCCCGCGTCTCGAGACCGGTAATCATTTCATGCAAGTCGCCTCGAAGCGATTTTTCGTGTAGGTTCTCGTAAGGGGTAGGTGCGTTGTCATCGCCGACAATTTCACCGAATTCGGTACTGTTTCCATCTTCGCCAACCGGAGCGTTTAGTGACGTAGGACGTACGCTGACCGATTTGAGATGCGAGACCTTATTGACGGGCATTTCGAGCTCGTCTGCCAGTTCCTGGTCAGTTGGCTCGCGACCGAGTTCTTCAGTCAAAGCCATCGCCATTTTGCGCATACGGGAAATCTTGTCGACCAAGTGGACTGGTAGTCGGATGGTCTTACTCTGGTTTGCTAGAGCTCGCTTTATGGACTGCTTTATCCACCACGCGGCGTAGGTGCTTAGCTTGCCGCCTTTATCAGGGTCGAAGCGTTCTACGGCTTTTACGAGCCCGATGTTGCCTTCGCTGATCAAGTCGAGGACGGGAAGTCCGAAATCTTTATAGTCGTGAGCGATCTTTACCACCAGACGGAGGTTGGACTTGATCATCAAGTCGCGGGCTTCCTTTTCCCCTGCTTGGATGCGACGAGCCAATGTGATCTCTTGAGCTGGAGTGAGGAGAGGGATCTTTCCTATTTCCTGTAGGTAGGTCTTGATGCTGTTTCGCTCGGGGAGTTCTACCTTCTCCTTCTTGGCGGGAGCGGCCGCTCGAAAATTGATAGTGGTAACGTTGCTCGCATCGTCCTCGTTGAATATCTTCAGGCTAGAGGTTTGGGATCCGAGGGGCGAACGTTGCGAGAGATCGGCGAGTGCTTGAATGGACATTTTCTTGGGTTCTCCGTTTAGTGGCTGGACTGTTTTGAATAATCAAACGGATCGCATCCTATCGCTGACTCTTGCCGAGAGGATGGCACGGCGCGGGTTTGGATCGGTTGCTAGGCGCTTGAGGCTATGGATCAATTAAAGTACTTAGCGGAGTTGGTGTATAGCCCAAAGATGGGGTAGGGTACTATACCCACGCTGTTTAATCTCCTCTTTACAAAAAGACCGCTAATTCTTATCGGGATTTACATTCCTGCTGTTGTTTTTGGGCTATGATTGCCAAAAATGCGAGTAAACTCTTCCGAAAAATAGGAAATAAAGGAAAAATGCAGCTCTCAAGGTGGGGGAATGCCCTTTAGTAGAAGGTCAGGGTAAGCTTGGAGGGATTTCGAGTGCAAGCATCCGTCTGTTTGCAACAGGTCGGGCCAGAGTGGAGGTAATGCTGTGGCGGCTAAGGTCCAAAGGATAAGAAGGGCGCAGCGACGGAGATGTAGCTGAGCCTTGGTCTTTTGCGACATTCGCTAGTGCCACTCCCGATGGGATTTGGGAACTCGGAAAAGGTATCGAGCAACGCTAGCCTTGAAAGGCTTCGGCGAGTCCGACTGCCTTGAAGAGAGCGGATGCCTTGAAGATGGTTTCCTGGTATTCGCTTTCTGGTATTGAATCGGCAACGATGCCGGCACCGGATTGGATGATAACTTTACCATCCTTCACCATCGCGGTACGCAGGGTAATGCAGCTGTCCAAGTTTCCATTGTAACTGAAGTATCCAAGTGCACCGGAGTAGAACTCCCTTTGGTCTGGTTCGTTTTCGGAAATGATCTGCATCGCACGAATTTTCGGAGCCCCGCTAACGGTGCCTGCTGGAAAGGTGGCTCGCATCAGGTCGAAAGCATTCTTGTCAGAAGCGATTTGTCCCTCGACTTGGGATACGATGTGCATGACGTGCGAGTACCGTTCGACGATCATATAGTCCGGAACTTCAACCGAGCCGTATTTGCATACGCGTCCGATGTCGTTGCGGGCTAGATCCACTAGCATGAGGTGCTCTGCCTTCTCCTTCTCGTCGGCGAGAAGCTCCTCTTCGAGAGCGAGGTCTTGTTCCTCGGTTTTTCCGCGATGTCGGGTCCCGGCGATTGGGCGAATCTCCACCTTATCGCCGGTCAGTCGGACGTGGACTTCCGGGGAGGCTCCTACGATCGCGAAGTCGTCGGTTTCAAGAAGAAACATATAGGGCGACGGGTTCACGTTGCGGAGTGCTCTATACAGGTCCAGGGGTGACTTTTCAAAGTCCTTCTCGAATCGCTGGCTGAGCACCACTTGGATTATGTCTCCCGATCGTATGTACTCTTTCGTCCGTTCAACCATGTCCTCGAAATCTTGTTTGAGGAAGTTTCCTTGAGGAACCTTGAGTGCTTCAGGTGGGGTAAGCGTCGCGGGTGTAAGGTTGCACTGCCCCTCGAGGCGAGTTTTGAGATGGTCTAGCTCTTCCAAGGCTGCTTGGTAGGCTTCAGCGGAGTTGGCCTTGCCCTCTAAGCGGGCATTCACGAGCAGTCGCATGGTCTGCTTCGCCCGGTCGAAGATGACGATGGAATCGGCCATCATGTAGTAAGCTAGGGGAGACCCGTGGCAGTTATTCCTGGCTATGGGCACTACGGTTTCGATACGTGAAATGTACTCGTAGGATACATACCCAACCGCGCCGCCAGTGAATGGGGCAAGCTCTGGCATTTCGACCGGATGATGTTCCGCTATTTCCTCTTCTATAAGGGTCAATGGGTCTTGCGGGGTCTCGATTTCTCGAGTCGATTGTCCGGACTCTTCGATAATGGTCTTATCCCAGTAGCAGGTGAAAACCTTGCGGGGGCGGCAGGCGATGAAGGTATAGCGAGAGAGGCGTTCTCCTCCTTCGATCGATTCGAGAAGAAAGGCTGGTCCATCTGTCTTAAGTTTGGAGTAGGCGGTGAGCGGGGTCTCAAGGTCAGCCATTAAGTCAGCATATACGGGAATGACGTTCCCGTTTTGGGCGAGTGACTCGAAGGTCTCTAAGTCGATGTTTGGGTGTAGTTGATGTGCCATAGCTCAGGAGGGCTGGGAAATAGGGCAAGAAGCTAGCTCGATTGGGGGGACTGTCTACGAAATTGTTGCTCCTCAAGAGAGTGCAATGAGATGTGTTTCCGTTTTGACATGCGTATCGGCAACGCTTTTAAACCTGCCCTCGTAATTGAGACTTAGGTCTTTTGCGCGGATGGGGCAATAGCTCAGCTGGATAGAGCATCGGATTTCTAATCCGAGGGTCGGGGGTTCGAGTCCCTCTTGCCCTACCACTTCGTAAAGTGCTTATACACAATTGCCTTGTTCTAAGACGTTGACTTCAAGGAACTTTGCGAACCCCAGATTCTGGTGCAAGGTCGGTTGGGTATTCACGGAATTGCTCCAAATTTCCCCAAATTTAGCCTAGATTTTCGCTCCATTTGCACCACTTTAGAGTTGTGGATAGCAGGAAACTTAAGCGCGTCGAGAAGGGGATTTATGAGAGGGTGGGTCCTCGTGTCACTTCGTATATCGTTCGACGGATGGTAGCTGGTAAGCAAGTTAACTCCCCGTTTGAGACCCTTGAGGAGGCTCGATCGCACCTTAGGAAGTTCGAAAAGAAGGCCTCTAAGATAGGCGGGGCTATCGCGAAGTATGCGGATGCGAACTGGCGTGAATACAAAGAGGCAAAGCGTCATTTGCCGAAGGATGTGAGCCTTGTTGAGGCAGCAATATTTTACTCAAACTCTAATTTGGATCCCAACCGGCCTAGCCGGTTCTCTGACGCTATGGACATGTTCATGAGGCTGAAGAAACGGAATGTCGATCCAAGAACGAGTGCTGGATACTCAACTGCGTTAAACGACATCAAAGTCCGTTTCTCCACCAAGCCTCTTGACGCAATTCGATCGAGCGACCTCCTGCATATTTTGAATGACCTTATCGAGGGTGGAGCAGAGCCCGTTACTATCAGGAACCGCTTTAGGGACTGGCGGGTTTTCTTCAATTGGATTGCACGCAAGCGTTACGTAAAAACTAATGTGTTGTTGGAAATTGACCTAGCGACCGATTTGCCGGCTGTTGAATCATCTGCTAAACATCCAATGAAGCTGGAGCATGTGGAAGCAACTATGGCACTGTTCGATAGTGGTTGTTTGGATCGGAACGGTAACCCGCTAGATATTTCCCAATATTGCCTTTGGGCTGCATTGCAGTTTTTTGTCGGATTTCGTTCGAGTGAAGCGGATCGCTTCAGGTATGATTGGTTTGAGTTGGAAACGAAGAGCATTTGTGTTCCGGAGTGGAAGCGAAGCGAAGCGACGGGCCTGAAAGAGAAAGGTGCCAAGACCAAGGATCCATGGCGAATCTCGGATATTCAGCCGAATTTTTGGAAGTGGTTTGATAGGCAACCGGAGAAAAGGAGGACTGGGCGAATTCCAGTCCCTGGGAAACGAGCGTGGGAAAAGGATATCCGACCTGCGATTCTTAGCAAATGTGGAATCGTCAAGTGGGCGAGCAACGCGAAGCGGGATTCCTTTGCTACGTATCACATTTCCCTCCATGCGAATCCCGGCCGGACGGCGCTAGTGCTGAAGCATAAAAACACAGTGAGGCTGTACGAGTCCTATCTGGGTACAATGGTCCCCCCCAGCATTGCTGAAAAGTACTTTTCAATTGTTCCGGATCGTAGCTGAACATCGTTGTTGCATAGAAAGGAATATTTAAAAGCCTGACTGTACTTCCTTGTCATAGCGTCCTCCCCGATTTGTGTTGGATACCAGCGAGAAGGTCGGAAATGTTACCCTTCCCGATTATGAGCCTAAAGTAACTAATCTGATTGGATGGGAGATTCCTGCCTTTGTGTGTGATTCTCCAAAAGTTGTCGGCTTCATCGACTAACTTCAGTTCAATGTAGTGTTTGCGGATGACGAGTTCGGAGTTGCCAGCTTGTAGTGAGGCGTCACCTGCCCGAGCGAAACGCTCCTACGGTCATCAATATGAAGGTGTGGCGAAGCACATGGTGGGATAGGGTGAGATACGTTCTGGCATCCGGGCACATGTCGCGAAAAAGTCTATTCGGAGAGATGGGGAATTTTCGTCCTGCGGGTACTTCTCTAGCCAAAGGCGTAGGTTAGGTCGGACCTTGATGGTCCGTTTCTCGTTTACCTAAGAGGCTACCGGTTCGCCGATGATGACGGGTTGGGCATAGGCCGCGGCACAAGCGGCTGCGTTGGCTCACGACGTTGCTGGCCGGTTGGAGCGGTGGATTGCCGTCCTTTTTAAATCCACGCTCTCGGAACAATGGAAGCTCTTCGTCAACCCGGTGACGCTATGCCAGCGCTCGCGGTTGGGAGGCACTGCGTTTCGCGCGCTCGTGGCGGCGCCGGGGCTTCCACGTGCTCACCAAGGCGAACGCTAGAAGGAGTTCTGCGATATCGCCCCCGTAGTACATGAGTTCGGCGCCCCCTCGGAGCTCGTGGGCAGGGGCCGGGACGGTCGTGTGGAAGCCAGCGTACAGCATCTGCGACAGGGTCGCGTGGAAAGCGATCGACACTCCTAAAATGACGAGCCGTCGTGGAACGGATGGGCGATGTGGGGCGGGATCGGGACCGGCAATGACCCACGCAAACAGGCAGCCCGCAGCCAGAAAGTGCACGTGCAGGAACAGGTGCCAAGCGGGGCTGTGGTTAGCTATTGTGTAGAGAGGGGTAAAATACAGAGCTGCCATTCCTCCAATATTCAAGGTCAAGGCGATGAGAGGATTGGTAAGGAATCGGACGGGAGCTGACTTTAGGATCCTAAACAAGGCGCGTGCGTGAACTACCGAAAGAGACCGGAGCAAGAGCGTCATCGGAGCCGCGAGTACCAGTAAAATCGGGGCTATCATAGCTAGAGCTAGATGCTGTAGCATATGCTCCCTAAAGTCGCCGTGAGGATAGGGAACGAGCGGTGGATAGAGGGAAGCGGCGACCATCACGCAGCCAAGCGTGAAGCTGATGGTCCTCCACCGGCTCCAGCTCCGGCGCGTAGGCTGACGCCGGAGCGCGAGCGCGAGGTACAGGATACCCAGCGCAAGCATTATCACGCCGAGCGCGAGCATGCCGGAGTGGGCGTGCGCCGAACTGGGCAACCCAAGCGCTAGCGCGTCGCCGCAAATATCGGTCGCTTGTTCTTGCTTTGAAGCAGCCATCCGCCCGCGATTAAGAGTACTCCTAGGAGTAGGAAGCCGAGATCCCACCAAAGCTGATTGGGACCGGATCGGACGTGGTGGATCGCCAGGATGTGATGATTGACCACACCTTCGACGATGTTGAAAGCGCCCCATCCTACAAGTATCCATCCCCAAAGGACCGTGGATCCCCACACCTGACCTCGCGAGTGTGTGACGCGCGAATACAACATACCTAGGCCTATCAGAACTGCGAGCCACGTGAACGTGTGAAAGAATCCGTCCCACAACGTATTCATCTCTAGGCCGTGAATGGTATCGACTGGGTATGGCTGGATCCCGAGATTGTCGCTACCGGTGCTGCTGAGCATGTGATGCCATTGGAGGATTTGATGCAGCAGGATGCCATCGACAAAGCCTCCAAGCCCAATCCCGAGGATTGTGCCGGGCATCCGGATGTCCGCATATGATATTTCGCTCTCGTTCATGCGGACCCGTTTGCATAACGCGTGCCTTGCGTCCTAGCCCGACGTGGACTGGCATCCCGGCAGTCCGCAGTTTGTGGTCACGGGCAGGCGGAGTCTCTGGCTAATGCGCTTCGCCAGCTAAAGAGGGCTTCTGGATATTCCATATCTTCGCGCTCTCGTCTCCCTCGCTCAGTAGCGAACTATTAGGCGCCGCGTTCAAAATGCCTCTCATTCGGTGCAACCTGCAGGTGAACCGTCAGCCTTTCTAACCACGAGACGAGATTGTAGCGTTTGCCGGAATTGATCGCGCCTTTGGTGTTTGGAGAGGATCTTTCAGTGCCTAGAATACCGCGACGAGAGCGCGTGTTTGCATCGGGTCCTTTCTGGCGCGGCCGATGCAGGTCGGCGGACTCGCAAAGGCCGCGTTGTGGGACTGGCTCGGCGCCGAAAGGCCGAATCCTCGCATCCTAGCGACGTCGCCCGTGTGGTGTACTAAACCGAAAAAAGGAGAACGAAAAATCATGGCACTAGTCGTAGAGCTTTTTTACGCGGGAGGCATTGCAGAGCTTTCCTATTTAATCGGAGACGACTCGGAGGGGGTCGCGGCGGTGATTGATCCTCGGCCAGATTGCGAAGCTTATCTCGAAAAGGCCCAAGAGTCGGGCATGGCGATCAAGGCGATCTTCGAGACCCACATTCACGCGGATTTCATGAGCGGAGCGAGAGAGCTGTCGCATCGCCTGGGCGGGGCCCCCATCTACGCTAGCGGAATCGATGCCGAAGAATATGGTTTCGACGTTAACCGCCTCTGCGAGGGCGACGAGTTCAAGATTGGCGAGCTGGTACTGACCGCGCGTCACACTCCCGGCCACACTCCGGAGCATATCAGTTATCTGGCGACGCAAGAAGGTGCGGCAGGACCGTTCGCGGTGTTCTCTGGAGACACGCTCTTCGTCGATTCCGTCGGCCGTCCGGATCTGCTAGGAGAGGACGAGACTCAGAAGCTAGCGGGCAAGCTGTTTGAAAGCATCCGAGGATTCTACAGTGACTTGAACGACGGCGTGATCGTTTACCCCGGCCACGGCGCGGGGTCATCGTGCGGGCCGGATATCGGAGATCGCATGATTACTTCGATCGGCTACGAGAAAGCGTCGAACACGTATATGAAAATTGAGGATCGCGACGACTTCATCAAGCAAGTGCTGGACTCGGCCCCGCCGGAGCCGCGCCACTACCGGCCGATGAAGAAAGTGAACGCCAAAGGTCCTAAGGTCTTTAACGGATATCCGCCCGTCGAACCTCTGGAGCCCGCTGCGTTCAAGAAGGCGTTGCAGGGTGACGGTGCCAAGCTACTGGATACACGAGATATGCTAGCGTTCGGTAGCGCCCACATTTCGGGCGCCTTCAACATCGCGGCCCGCCCGGAACTTTCGGTATGGTCGGGGTGGATGCTGGAGTTCGACGAACCGCTGTATTTGGTCTTGGAGGACGACTCAATGCTCACGACCACGCTCACGCACCTGTGGCGCACCGGGCACACCAACGTGAAGGGCTACCTCGCTGGCGGCATGGGAGCGTGGATCATGGACGGTCACGAGGTAGATCGTATTGAACAGATCGACGTGCATCGACTTGAGAAGCGGCTGGACGAGATCCAGGTGCTTGACGTGCGCTCGCCCGAGGAACGAGAGAAGGGGTTCATACCGACTTCGCAGCACTGCTTCGTCCCCAATGTGGAGGAACAGGCCGAAAAGCTGCTTGATATGGAAAAGCCGGTTGCCACCTATTGCGCTAGCGGGTTTAGGGCGAGCATCGCTTCTAGCATTCTGAAGCGAAAGGGCTTCCAGCATGTGCTGAACGTCGCGGGAAGCTTTAGCGCTTGGACTTCGGCGGGCAAGGAAATAGCAAAGGAAGAACCCGCGGAGGTATCGAGCTGATGGATATGCTGGAGGGCGGAATGCTTTCGACAGTGTTCGCGGCGGCCTTAGCGGAGCCGCCGCCGATTTCGAGCTATGGAGGGCCCGCCTGGTCACCGTATTTGGTGGGCGCTTTGGTGGGGCTGCTGACGTGTGCCAGCATGCCGTTTGCGGGCAAGCCGATAGGGGCCTCGTCGGCCTACGCGACGATCGCGGGGCTGATAGGGAAAGCGGTTGCGCGGAAACCGACCGAACGGACGAAGTACTATAAGGAAGAGCCGCCGAAGCTGGACTACAGCATCTATTTCATTGCGGCGACGGCAGTAGGAGCCTTTCTGGCCGCTTGGCACGGTGGGGAGCTGACGGGTCGCTTCCTCCCGGAGTTCTGGTCGGATCGCTTCGGCGAAGGCGCGTCTGCTCATCGAGCCTTATTCGCGCTTACAGGCGGCATTCTAATGGCCTTGGGAGCGCGCTTGGCTGGCGGCTGCACGAGCGGTCACGGCATTAGCGGGTCCTTGCAGCTGAGCTTGTCCTCGTGGCTTTCTCTCATTTGCTTCTTCATCGGAGGAGTAGTCGTTGCCCACTTGCTCTACCCGGGAGGTGTATTGTGAAATCGGGTACGGTGAAGGCGATCATCTTCGGGCTGCTATTCGGATTCCTACTGCAGAAGGGAGGCGTGGGTAAGCTTCATCTGCTGATTGGTGCTCTCCTTTTGGAAGACTTTACAGTGTTGCGGGTAATGCTCTCAGCGATCTTAGTCGGCATGTTTGGCGCCATGGTGCTGACGCGGCTGGGCTGGGCGGAATACTCGATCAAGCCCACGCGATGGAGAGCAAATATTGGCGGCGGGTTAGTCTTTGGGGCGGGCTTTGCCTTCAGCGGATATTGCCCAGGTACGGGGGCCGCGGCTATCGGCCAAGGCAACGGGGACGCTTGGTTTATGGCCATTGGGATGGTGGTCGGCTCCTACATTTACGCGCTCGCGTCCCGTCAGCTGGAGACGCACTTGAAAGCGGCACCGGCGGACAGCCGACGCATCCGCTTGCCGGATGTCTTTCGACTCGGACCGTTGCCGTTTGCCGTCCTTTTCGCGGCCGCGCTTGTAGGAGTGCTCTTGCTGTTGGATAGATTCACGGTTTGAGCGAGGCGCAGTTGAAATGATCTTGCCGCTTCCTATGAACTAGGACTGTAAACTGCACAGATTTCTATAAGAGGAAGCACTAGCTAGCGGGCTCGGGGATTGTTCCCTATTGGGCGGAAGGGAGTTTGAGAAAGCCACCAAGTCCGCACTTTTCCTGTTCGGTGCCGGGCTTGTGCTCTATTTGAGCTACGGTTTTTGGCGAGGATTTGCCACGGCTAGGATTGGCTGGAAATGGCGATCCCTCCTAGCACCCAGACGAACGAGGCGCAGGCGAGCCAAAACAGAATCTTTTCCTTGAGATTCCCGGACGACATGCCGTGACCGTCAGACTTGGATCGCTTCCAGAAGTAGAAGATGGCGGTTAGCGCTAGGAAGGCAATGTTGAGGAAGAGCGAGTAGTCGACTTTGAAGAACTCGCGTTCGGTGACGCTCTTGGCTTCGCTTGGATCGGGAAGCATCCCAGCGAGAGCGAAGCCGTAGTGCATGAGAAGGGCACTGCCGACGAGCGCCGCTAGAAAGACCCCGAGAATGTAGAATGCCATTTTCCAACCGTAGTACTGCGCTTGGATTCTCAGGACGGGAAGTACGACAAGGTCGCTGAAGACAAAGGCCATCACCCCTGCGAAACTGACCCCGTTGCCAAACAACACGGCTGCCAGAGGAATGTTTCCCATGGACCCGATGAAAGTGAAGAACGCCGCGACTGGGCCTACCAGCGTTTGAACGAGTACCTGCCAGAAGCTGAGGGAGTCCGCTCCGGAGCCCACGAACAGGGTTTGGAAGAAGGCCTTGGGCACGAATGCGGCAATAATTCCGGCGATGGTGAATCCTATGGTTACGTCCTTCCAAACCATGCCCCATTCCATGGCGTAGCGCTTCGCGACCATTAGCCACCCCTCCTTCGAGCGGATGAGTTTGCGCCAATCGGGAGTATCCTCCTTCTCGTCCGCGCCTTCCTCGTCCCGGGCGTGTTCCCGGGCAGACTTCTCGAGGCCTTTGGGCAAGGACGCCTTCACGATTATCCACATGAGCAGGATGAGAAGAATTCCGCCGACGTACTCGCCCACGACAAACTGCCAACTCAGGAATACGGCGATCACTATTCCGAGCTCTATGACGAGATTCGTTGAGGCTAGGAGGAAGGCGAGCGCCGGGATGAGTCCAGCGCCTTTCGTGAAGATAGCTCGCGCTCCGGAAAGGGCGGCGAAGGAGCAGGAGCTTGATATAAATCCGAAGAAGCTGCCGAGAGCGATGCTTTTAGGCCCCGTTTCGTCCATCGATTTCTGCATGCGTTCCCGCGTGACGAAAACCTGGATCATGCTGCTGATGAGGTAGCCAAACCCGAAGGCCCAGAAGGCCATCCAAAACAGGCCGGCTGTTGTGGTGGCGGATTCCGCCCATAGGTCTAGGAAAGGCTGTTTCATTTCAAACGAGGTGCTACTTTCTATGTTTTTGCCTGATCAAGCGTTGTCTGGATAAAGCCCCGTATTGGAACAGACGTCCTTGTCGGATGGGACTTCGAGTTCGAGCGTTTTGTGTGCGATGGTGAATCGGTCCTTTAGCCTAGATTTGTCCTCTCTGCGTCTGCGCTTGCGGTCGGAATCGTCGCTCTCGAGCTCGATTTGAGCTTCCATCACCCTGTGGTCTTCGTCTGGCTTCCACACGTGGAGGTGGTGCAGGCCACGGGCTCCGTCGACTTCCTTTAACGGTCGCTTTTAGCTCGTCGATATCGAGATCCTTCGGAGTTCCCTCCATGAAGATTCTGGACGTTTTCTGGATCAGCCCGAACGACATGTAGAGGATGGATCCACCCAGTTCCATTCTAGCCAATAGATGGCGGCACCCCCGAGCAGGACGGCGAGCGTCACCCCGGCATCCGTTATGTTGTGCAGAAATGCGGTCTTGGCGTTCATGCTGCCTTTGGCCATCGCCCAGAGCAGCACTTTGTCGCTTATCGATTCTGTTCCATGGCGGTGGCTCATGGGTGCGTTGGGGTTTACCGTTGGTTTAGGATGAGGCCTCGGGTTGGTGGCTTAAGTCTTCGCCCATTGAAGGGCCTCGTCTCTCTCGGCTAAATCAAAATGCCTTAACTCAGCTGAGGTGAATGGCTTCATTGCCTGCGTTACTAGATCGAGCCACTTCTTTTCGGCGACAAAGGCGATGCGTTTGAAATCGCTAGCGTGTTTGATGTCGAATTGCGTGTCGGCCCACAACCCGGCCGGCGTCCAGCCGTCGAGGTCAGCCATATCGCAGAAGAGGCTGATTCTGCCATACCGGTTGATTCGTTCTTCCAGTATTGAAATATATTCTCCGCAATCGTTTTGATCGAGTTTCCCGCTGAGGCGCATGGCTACAAAATCATTACGAGTTTCTGGTAACGTGTAATTCACGGCTATGTGTTTAGGTGGGTATTACTCCATGAGATTTAATGAGATAACCCGCTACGCGAGGCCTCACCTGTTGTACTCGTCACTCGGTGCCAAGCCGAAAAAGTCTTCGCCTAGATTCCTAGAAATCTGTTGAGCAGGACCGTATTATGATTGCAACTACGCGGTCCAATCTGGAACAGCTGTTCGATCGTCAGAAAAGCGTTGGGGGCTCCCGGCCAGATTAAGTCCGACCGAGAATCCGCAAGGTGCTAGTTGGTTAGGTATGCGACGCTTCCGCTTTTTTGTTCGCGGATTTTAGAGCGGCGGTATTGAGAGTTTCATCCGCCTTCTTTTCCTCTTCCAAGGTTTCCCCTAGCAGTTGTTTGGCTTTGTCGTGGCCCATTTGCTCGGCCCAACTGCACAATGAACCATAGGTCGCGATTTCGTAGTGTTCTATCTTTTGAGCTGCACAGATAATCGCAGCGTCCCCAGCGGGAGTACCTTTGAAATCGGACAACAACTCCTCGGCTTCCGCTATGAGTCCTTTTGTAGCCTGGCAGGTGTTGCGCTTCGGTGATGCGTCAATTGATTCGAACACCTGCTCAAGCCGCGATACGTGGTTTTTTGTCTCTTCAAGATGGTGTTGTAGTCCTTGCTTCAATTCATCGTCTTGTGCGGCATCGATCTTTTTAGGCAACGCTTCCACTATGCGTTGTTCAGCATCGTATACGTCCTGTAGTTGGTCCAAGAATAGTTTGTGAAGTTCAGTATCCATAATTTTAACATGTTTAAGGTTCGCCAGACTTTTTCTGGCAGGTTAATATCGGATCATCTGCATTGCATATGCTATGCCGAAGTACTTCAACACGTTCGGAATTCCACTCCGCTCGAGGGGCTTTTACGGTGGATCGAAGGGTCCTCCGGTTGGATTGAGTCTCTCCTGAGGGATTGAGGTAACGCAATAAACCGTCACTCGATGGAGTTCGGTGCAGCGAGGGAGGCTGCAAAGTGGATTACTCGAATTGCCTAACGCCTCTCCGGAGCTACGGGATAGGGTTAACCTGGTTTACTAGCTGCAGAACACACACTGGCCTGCTTCGATAAAATCATCTGTTCACCCGGCCCTGCTGTGCGAGCTCAGGCGACTGAACTCGCCATCACCTTGCGACTGAACTTGCCGTCACCTAGCGAGTTGGATTGGCGGTTGGCTTCTCTTCAAGATAGGAAAGCGCTAGGTAGTAGCAGGCAATGTGCAAAGCCTGGGTGAAATAGCCGTCCTTGATCTGGGCCTGAAGCTCTTCGCGTGTGGAGAATCCAAATTCGATTTCTTCGCTTTCATCTAGGTTTTGGGCGCTTTGTTGCGACAGGTTTCGCGCGAGAAAGCAGTGCATCTGGTTCGTTTGTCTCGCTGGATTCGCGTGCATCGAACCTATCGGTATCCAATCTTTTGCTACGAAACCGGTTTCTTCTTGGAGTTCGCGTTTTGCGGCTTGAAGTGGCGTTTCTTCGGATTCGACGCAACCGCAGGGAAACTCACTGGAGAAGCGATCGGCCGGATAGCGGTACTGGCGCGTGAGCAAGATGCGGCCATCGTCGTCAATCGCGACTATGTGGGCCCATTCCTTCTCTTCAAGTACGTAGAACGGTTCGATGAGCTGTCCGTTTGGAAGTTCACAGGTATCCGCGTGAAACTTCAGCCATCGGTCATCGATCAACGTTTTTCTTCCTCTGCGTATCCATTTTTTCATAGCGCGGGTCTTTAATGGAAAACAGGCCTGAGGTGCGAGCATAAACAACCGCAGGCAGCCAGACCTTGGTTTGAGTCCGGAAAAGGATCTTGAGAGTGACGCCTGTATTCGAAGATTCTCGAAGTATCTCGCCTTCGTCCATCTCGCCTAGTGTGTTCAGAGACGTTGCGTCCTGCCCCTTGACGACTGCAAAAAACTATTGCCGTCCTATGTTGTTGCGGGGCTGTTGGAGGAATGGCTGATGCACGGAAGTGCTACTTCCATTTGACGAGGTTTTGTAGTGAAGCGATCCCTAAGTTTTTCGGTCGTGGCACAGACTGTGCAGTGTCTAATTCATGACCTCAGAATCGGATCGCAAACCGGTGCCTCGTGGCGGCGAAAGTAAAAAAGGAGTGTATTCAGGATACTCTGACAAGGAGATGCCCATGAAGGGCTACCTTGCCATCTTATTGGGTTTTGCCGGTGCGGCAGTGGCTTATGGCGTCTCCTCGCGACGGAGTCGGCGCCCTTTGCCCGGGGATCTTTCTGCCAAGGACATAGCGCTGATGGGCATAGCCACTCACAAGATAGCACGCATTGCGGCCTACGATGAGGTGACGAGTGCGGTCCGAGCTCCCGTTGCCCGCTGTCCCGAATCGACGGGATCGAGCGAGGTTGTTGAGGAGTCGCGGGGCAGAGGCCTCCAGCGAGCGGTGGGTGACCTGGTTACCTGCGCATGGTGTTTGAGTCCGTGGGTATCTGGCGTATTCATTGTGGGGCACCGATTTTGGCCGCGACAGACGCGATTGGTGGCCGGCTGGTTCACCATCGTATCGGTCTCAGACTTTCTCCACCAAGGATACGTGAAGGCCAAGAAGGCAAGTAAGGATGTCTGAGTGGTGAGATACGGACTGCATTGGAAGCTTGTTCAGCAAGTGTAGAGAGAGGGAGGACTAAAATGAATAGAGACGGGTTTCCGAGAACAGTGGTAATTACAGGAGGGTCTGCCGGAGTCGGTCGAGCGACTGCTAGGGCGTTCGCTTCTGAGGGCTGCAATGTCGGACTTGTCGCCCGAGAGGAAGGGCGCTTAAAGGCAACAGCCCAAGAGGTCGAGTCGCTCGGCGGTAGGGCGTTAGTGGTCGTGGCCGATGTGGCTGTGGCGGAGGAGGTGGAGGCTGCCGCTGCTCGAGTGGAAGCAGTGTTTGGTCCGATCGACGCCTGGATTAACAATGCGATGACATCCGTTTTCGCTTCAGTCGACGACATTACGGAAGAAGAATTCGAGCGGGTCATCGATGTAACGTTTCTCGGTTATGTCTACGGCGCTAAAGCCGCTCTGCGACGTATGAGGCCGAGAAATCGCGGAGTGATCGTTCAAGTGGGCTCGGCCCTGGCCTATCGCGGGATTCCGCTTCAATCCGCGTATTGCTCCGCCAAGCACGCAATACAGGGCTTTACCGACTCTTTGCGTTGTGAGTTGTTGCATGATGGGAGTGCTGTACGGGTTGTGATGGTGCAGATGCCTGCCTTGAACACACCGCAATTTGATTGGGTGCGGTCGCGTCTGCCAAAACGAGCTCAACCCGTGCCGCCAATTTACCAGCCTGAAGTCGCGGCCGATGCATTGGTCTATGCAGCACGTAGAGGAGATCGGGAGATTGTAGTGGGAAGCTCCAGCTGGAAGGCGATTCTATTCAATAAGATGTTTCCGGGAATCGCGGATCGCATGCTCGCCCGCAGTGGCTTTGCGTCCCAACAAACCGAAGAAAACGAGGACGAAGGACGGGAAGACAATCTTTTCGCGCCAGTGCAAGGGCATTTCGATGCCCATGGAGCTTTCGACGATCGCGCTAAGGAGAGAAGCTTAGCATGGACACTGAGCAGGGCCGGCAGTAAACTGGTGATGGGAGCGGGAATGTTAGCCTTGGGCGCGATTGCCACTACTACGTTTCGGCGATGGATGTCGTCTCGGTGAGCCTCTTCCCCCTATGGAAGCATAGATCTAACCCCGTGCCACTTTAGGCGTTTCAGGATCCGCCTTTGACGGAATTCAATCCATCGATCGCGAGACAAAGCGGGCCGCAGCGTAACCGCACATGCCGTGGGCTCCGCCGCCGGGAGGGGTGGATTGGGAGCAAAGGTAAATACGTGGATTTGGCGTGGCGTACGGCACGAAGCGAGCTACCGGCCGGGTGAGGAGCTGGCTAAGCGTATTGGCGCCGCCCGTTATCGCCCCTCCGCAGTAGGAGGAGTTGTATGCTTCGAACTCCTTTGCGTTTCTCGTGTGGCGCGCGACTACACAATCCTTGAATCCGGGAGCGAAGCGCTCGATTTGTTTTTCCAGTTCGACGATGGGAGTCACGTCGGAGTTAAAGGGCACATGGCAATACGCATATCCTGTGTGACTTCCCTCGGGCGCTCGTGTAGCATCGAAATGACTTTGCTGGCATACCAGAACGAAAGGGTTGCTGCATGCTTGCCCCTGCCAAGCTGCGTTTTCGCTGGCGGCGATCTCCTCAAGAGTGCCCCCAAGATGGACGGTTGAGGCGTCGTGGCAGAGCGGGTCGCTCCAGGGGATGGGCTCTGACAAAGCGTAGTCGATCTTGAATACCGCTGGCCCGTAGCGGAAGCGCGCTAGGCGATGTCGGTAACGTGCCGGAAGGTAGTCGCCACAAATTGAGCTCAGTTGCTTGGGAGAGAGATCGAAAACGTAGCGCTTGGCTTCGGGTAAATCGCTAAATGACTGTATCCGTGTGGATAGCTGTAATTTCCCGCCGTGGCTGACGAATGTTTTCGCGAGCGCATCGACGATCGTCTGGCTGCCCCTTTTGGCGATTGGCCATGCGAATTGGCCGCCGGATAGGAGGAAAATCAATCCAAACGCAGCGGTGCCCCAAGCGGTGAGCGGCAGAATCGAATGTGCGGCACAACCGGCAAAGAGGGCCTTCGCACGGGGACCGTCGAAGAGTCGACTCGCGAAAGCTTTGGCAGGCTGGATTCCGCGTAATCCGAAGCGCACGAGGTCGAGAAGATCTTTTCGTGGACATAATGGATCGAGGAGCTGTGGCCCGACACGGGCAAATGTCTCCATCAACGGCTGCACAGATTCATAGAACGTTGTCCTGTCGGCATCATCCAGCCTCTCTGCGGTGAGAGCCTTATCAGGGCTCAACATGACAGCAGGCTGACGATCTAACGGATGGGCGACTGAATGCGGAGGATGTATCCATTTGATACCTACTTCTTCAAGTTTAAGCTGCCGAAAGGCAGGACTCATATAACCCATCGGGTGTACTGCGGAGCATACGTCGTGACGAAAACCCGGCAGCGTCAGCTCCTGTGTCCGACAGCCGCCGCCGATCGTATCTTCCGATTCTATTAGCAAGCAGGATTTGCCTTCGCTCGCTAGAGCGGCTCCAGCTGTAAGCCCGTTGGGTCCGCTGCCGACTATTACGACGTCATACCTGTGTCGGCCCATCATCAGAGGTTCGGGCTACTCGTTCTTGGTGTCTTTCGTCTCGTAAAGCATCTCGTTGAACTTGGCCTGAGTGCTTTCAGGCAGGATACGGCGCAGGAAAGTCAGAGCTTTATTCATTCCCCCCGAAATATGAACGGTTTCACCTTTCATCATCGCATGGTATCCGTTTTTCGCGACTTCGGCGGCACTTTGTTGCATGCTGGCATTTTGACTTACGCGGCTCTCGGATGCGTCTGCCCGATCAAAGAATTCCGTATCCGTTGGGCCAGGACAGAGGCAAGTGATCGTCACTTCACTGTCTTTGATTTCCTCGGCGATCCCTTCGGAAAGCGAGACGACGTAGGCCTTAGTCGCGTGATACACGGACAGTAGGGGACCGGGTTGAAATCCAGCGATGGAGCCGAGATTCAGTACTCGTCCGTGCCCACGTTCGAGGAAAATGGCCAGGTAGAGGTGAGTGAGTTTAGTCAGTGCCTCGATATTTAGGCGGATCACTTCGAGGTGGTCTTCCCATGGAATATCTTGGAAGTCGCCGCGTTGGCCACGACCTGCATTGTTAACAAGGATCTCGATCTCTATATTCCGCTTTTCGAGCTCTTGTTGTAGTGCCTCAGCCGCTCCGGCCTCCGTTAAATCATATGCCAGGCCCAGTGCTGTTACGCCGTGCTTGCGCGCGAGGGTAGACGCTACTTCGTCTACGTGGTTTTCGTCCCGAGAGACGACTATGACGTCGTGCCCGTTCCTAGCGAACTCTTCGGCTAAGGCCTGACCAATGCCAGACGTCGCTCCGGTTATAAGTGCTGTATTACTCATGATATTGATAAGATGCTGGTTTGATCTAGCTTGTCCCTTCCCGTTGTGCCCGCTGATTGGCAGCATTTTCAGGTGGCGGAGATAAATCAGGTTTGTCGCCCCGTGGCTGCATGTGCTCCATGCGAAACTCGCCGCGTCCGTCGATGCTCATCCCTTTGCTCCAGCGTCCTGTAGGCTGTGGAACCGAGTCGTCCTTTCCGGTTGTCATAAAGGTATAACTGACCTCCTGAAGTTCGTCCTCCATCGGATAGTCGTTGGGGATGGGGTGGTTTTTTGGACCGCCCATCTCTTCCCAAGCGGCGAGAAATTGGTTCTGATGCATGGTGTCGCGGGCGATGAGAAAGCTAAGCATGTCTTTCATTCCCGGGTCGTCCGTCATTCGTTGGAGTTGAACGGCTAGCATGCGTCCCGTCGATTCCGCGGTGACATTCGCGAGCATGTCGGCCGCTGCGTTGCCGCTCGCGTAGACGTGGCTGCAGTCGAAGGGAACTCCGTTGCTGTCAACCGGCATTGCCGCCATCACGGTGCCGATTACGTGTTGCACGTTCATACCTCCGAGTTTTGCTGCTACGATTGGATCCTCTGCAGCCTCTTCCATGTCTAGAGGTGCACCTTCAAGGTTGAGCGCTACTGCAGTGGCTAGCATTTCGATATGCCCCATTTCCTCGGTGGCAGTTTCCAGCAGCATGTCGCGGTATCTGCTAGGACCGCGACTACCGAAGGCTTGAAACATGTATTGAAGACAGACGCGTATTTCCCCTTGGATGCCGCCAATGGCCTGCTGTAGGGCCTTTGCGAATACGGGATTTGGTTTCTCGACTCGTACGGGATATTGAAGCTTTCCTCCATCGTGGTAAAACATATTGGTCTTTCTGTTAGCGGTTGATATTGCATGACGGTAGTGTCGATTCAAAAATCGACGACGTTCACGTTCCTGAGTCGGTGGATTGCACTCAGCGCGCCAAACGGAAGAACCTCCTGAAGGTATTTTCTCCGCCGCTGAGAGTAATACTAAAAATGGGGGAGGCTCGGGGTCCGAGCGGCTGCACCCTATATACATTTCGCAGCCTCGCGTGGGCTTATTGGGTTGCTGCAGAGTAAGCCATCGGGACTATCTACTGCCGGCTGTGGCTTGGTAGAGACCGAGGACAGATTGAGGTGGGTTGATAGAACGCCTCTCGGCACGAGAATATCGCCCCTCGCGTTTTCGTCCAAGGGCTGAACGAGCATGTGGCACCATTCGGTGTCAAAACTTCTCTTGTCGGTTAACCCTATTCGCCCTCGCCGTCGGTCAGTGCTCTTTCACCTTCACTATGCGGTGCCCGAGTAGGAGCGGGGGAGTGGGAGCAGCCCGCCTCCTCCGTCTGTCCGATAAGGGCGATTAGCTTCTTAGGATCAGGCGGCTTAACCATGTGGTGATGGAAACCGGCTTCCGTGGTATTTTTGATATCGGCGTCCGTGCCCCTTCCAGTGATAGCGATGAAAACCATGTTTTTGCTCCACGGTTCCTGCTTGATTTTACGGATTGCTTCGCAGCCGCCCATTACGGGCATGCCTAGATCCATGAATACGACCTCAGGCCTGAACGCAGTCGCGGCTTCGATAGCTTTCTCTCCGTTTTCGCGGTACGCACTTCGTGCCCTTGGTGCTCAATATAGAATTTGAACATTTGCCGTATATTGTCATTGTCGTCGGCGACCAAAACCCTCTTTCGAGGAACCTGAGCTGCTGGGATGGACTGAGTTTCTTTGGTATCGTTTTCCTCTTCGGGCAAGGAATCCTCCTCGTCGAGGGCCAGCTCGACAGTGAAGACGCATCCCTTTCCCTCGCCATCGGAGTGGACGGCAATTGTCCCACCGTGCAGCTCGACGATTGACCTGACGAGCGAGAGGCCGATTCCCAATCCAGTCTCGCAGTTTTCGTCGTACCTCTCGATTTGGTTGAACAGGTCGAATATCTTGCCGATTTTGTCAGCCGAGATGCCGATTCCGTTGTCTTTCACCGCGATCGTAGCGGTTGAGCCACTTCGCTGAATAGAGAGCTTTATTTCCCCAGCCTTCGGGGTGTACTTCGCGGCGTTGCCGAGGAGATTTGATAGAACTTGAGCGAGACGATTTGGATCTCCGTTCACATAAGTGGGCTCGCGGGGGAGATCGAGTCGCAATTCATGTTTCGCCTCCTCGATAGACGGTCGAGTTTCCTCGAACGCGCTGCGCACGACTTCGGCGAGGTTTACCCTCTTTTTCTTCAGCTTTAGTTTTCCTTGGCTGATGCGGGATACCTGCAACAGGTCGTCGACGAGCGTGACTAGCTGTCCGCATTGCCGCTCCATCATACCTATTATCTCGTCGAACTGGTCGGTATCCTCGCGAGTTATCCGTAGTAGTTCCAAACCAGTGCGGATAGGTGCCATGGGGTTACGAAGCTCGTGGGCGAGGGTTGCTAGAAACTCGTCCTTGCGGCGATTTTCCGTAGCGATTTCCTCTTGGCGGCGTACATGCTGGATGTAGTCTGCCGCTTGCTGAGCGTAGAGATCGAGTACCCGCAGGTCCGCTTCGTCCGGGCGGCCAACCGCGCCCTTGTGAGTGGTGAGCATACCGAGAAGCGTGCCGTCACGACCCCTGAGGGGGGTGGACTGAACGGAAACAAATCCGGCCTCTTCGGCGAGTTCGCGATAGGGCTCGAATCCCGGGTCTTCGCGTACGTCCTCGATGAAAATGCGTGTGCCAGCTTTATATGCGCGGCCGCAGCATGAGGTGTGGGCAGCATCCACTCGGCCGAACTTCTCCAGAATTCGATCGCTGAAACCTCGCTGAGCGACTAGCCCAAGCTCCCCCGTAGTGGGATCGACTATTCGGGCGGTGCCCATGTCGGCGCCCATTATATCGATGCTCGCATCGAGTGCTTCCTCGAGCACTGAGCTCATCTGGCTTAGGGCGGGAAGCCGTGTCGACAGGGTGTGCAGTCGCGTCATGACGCCGAGCTCTTGGGCAAGGTGGGCCCTGCTATCGCTTAGTTCACGCTCGCCTAGCTTTCGCAGGGTGACGTCGCTCGCGGCACCGATCCACTCGACGAGGTTTCCCGCTTCGTCGAGGATGGGCACGACTCGCGAGAGCGCCCAACCCTCGCATCCGCTCCGGTCTCTTTTCTGATGTTCTAGCTCGAAGACGCTTCGGGTTTCAATCGCTTTGGTGATCGCCGCTTCGACGTCCTCCTGCTCCTCGGGAAGGATGTATTCGTCCAGCCAAGACGAGCTCGAGTCGTTTCCGTCTCTCGATCCGGCTGGAATATCCAGCCGTCGTATGCCTGTCCAATCCGGTTTCATGCAATAGATCTCGTAAGCGCTTGCATTGGCTAGGGCGCGAAATCTCTCGACGCTCTTCCTGAGGTTTGACTCGGCTTTGGATAGATTCGTGATGTCGCTGATGGCGAGCAGGATCGTCCCCGTGTCGGCCATTCGCCTACCGTTGATCAGCAGAAACCGACGTCCGACCCTAGGGAAGTCCAACGTCGTATAGAAGTCGCGAAAGGTGGGGGTTTCGTCGCTTAGGCTTTTGAGGCGACTTCGAAGCAATGGGCTGTCCCAGCATCCGTTTTCAATATCGAACAGCGTTCGGCCGTTTGTTTCGGCTCTGGGAATTTTGAAATGTTCGTGGAAGGTGTCGTTGGTGGTTTGTATCCGGAGATCGAAGGTGAGTACCATCAGCGGCTCCGGCAAAGTCTCCACGATGCGTTCGGCGAAGATGCGGGCGTCGCGGATCTTCAGTTCGATATTTCTGCGTTCAGTGATATCGACGAAAGTGATCACGACGCCCTCGATGCGGTCCTCCACGCTTCGATAGGGCATGAGCCGAGTGAGGAACCACTTCCCGGATTCGCTCTCAACGGTGCGCTCGACGGAGATGAGTTTCGCGACGACTTGGCGGGCGTCCTCCTGCAGCTTATCGTAGCCTATCCGATGCGTGATGTCTGAGAGGGGACGACCTTGGTCGATGTTCCTCATGTTAAACAGCTCCCCGATATTTGGGGTGAAGCGCTGTATCCGAATTTCTCTGTCGAGAAACAGAGTCGCGATATCGGTCGCCGCGAGCAGATTTTGCAGATCTCCCGTCAGCTGATCCAATTCCTGCACCTTGTACTGGTTCTCCTGATTCATCGTTTGGAGTTCCTCGTTTGTGCTCTGCAGCTCCTCTTTGCTGGTTTCCAGTTCTTCGAGCGTTGACCGCAGCTCCTCGTTCATCGATTGAAGCTCTTCGTTGGCGGCGTTCATGCCTTCTTTACTGATCTCGTGCTCCTCGACGATGGACTGCAGCATCTGCTGCGTGTATCCGAGTTCGGACCTGCTTTCTTGTGAGGCGGCTTGCTCCGCTCCGGAGCCGGGCTCGCGCTTGTCCTTGTCTGCGGCGCCGCTTTCAGCTGCCTCCATGTTCACCTCGAATAAGACGAGCACGAAACCAGCTAACTTTTCGCCGGTCGCGGGCTGGACGCTGATGACGACCTGCATTGCCGAATCCTTATCTTCGGTAGGCAGTTCGACGGGCTTGGAGCGGACGAGCTCTTCCGTCTCGCGAGCACGGAAAAGGGCCGCTCTCAATTCGCCGCACAGTTCGTGTCGGACTAGCTTGAATACGTTAGTGGATGGCTCTCCGCTCGAGTGGCGGAGAAAAGCTCCGGCATTATCCGAAAGGTACGTGGCTTTGTCCTCAGGGCTCACCAGCACGTTTGGCGGAGAGTAGCGCTCCAACAGCGACTTTTGTAGTTCGCTGAAGGCGATCGGCTTGTTGGACTTTTTCTCCCATCCGCCGTCTGCGGACAGCTTTGTTTGAGCGAAAGGGAAGACGGGAAGCCGTGGTTCTAGGGCCGCAACTTTGCGCTTACGGAACACGCAGTGCCGTTTGCTGGTGGTTCGGAACAAATCATCGCTCGCAAGGCTTTCGGAAGTGCCGAGCAGGAGGAAACCATCTGTTCGAAGGGCGTAGTGAAAGAGCTCCACAATGTCTCGTTGGATCGCCCGCTTGATATAGATGAGCATGTTGCGGCAGGAAATCAGGTCGACGCGCGAGAAGGGAGGATCGCCAAGCAGATTGTGCGGGGTGAACACGATCATATCTCTTAGCGCCTTTTGGACACGGTAACCTCCGTCCACCTTAGTGAAGTGCCGGTTGAGCTGGTCCGCTGGTATGATGGTATCGATATCGCCTGAGTAAAAGCCTTCTCGGGCTCGCTTGAGTGAGCGTTCGTGTAGGTCTGAAGCGAATATCTGGATACGCTGAGTGGCGTCGCGCCGCTTCGCTTCCTCGTGGAAAAGTATCGCCAGTGTGTAGGCCTCCTCTCCGGACGCGCACCCCACGCTCCACACTCTAATCTCTTCGTCGGTCTGGCGATTATCGAAGATGTTGGGGATCACTTTTTCCTTGAGATGGGCGAACACTTTCGGATCCCTGAAGAAGCTGGTCACGGTGACCAACATGTCCTCCGCGAGGGCGTGGGCTTCGTAGGGCTCCTCGTTCAGTGTCGTCAGGTAGTCGGCGAGGTCGTCGATACCCCTCAGTTGCATGCGGCGTTCGATGCGCCGCAAGATGGTAGAGATCCTGTAGTTGCTGAAATCCCGGTTTGTGCGCGAGGCCACTAGGCTGAAAAGGCGCTGAAGGATTTGCTGTTCTTGCGGTACCATCTCCTCGCCCTCGTTTTCTTTCGTCGGGAGGTTCGGCTCGGTGTTGGCGAGCCTCATGACAGCGGCGGGTATCTCCTGTAGGGGAAGGACGAGGTCTACCAAACCTGTGGAGATGGCACTTCGCGGCATGCCTTCATACTCCGCGTCGCTTGGATCCTGTACGATGGTGAGCCCTCCCTGTTCCTTGATCTCCTTTATGCCGAGAGAGCCGTCTCCGCCGGTACCGGTTAGGATGATGCCGATGGAGTTGCCGTCGTGTGTCGTGGCAAGGGTGCGGAAGAAGTGGTCAATAGTTGCTCGATCACCAGGTTTCCTCTCTAGCGGCGCGAGCCTTAGGTGGGTATCGATTGCCTCCAACTGGGCGTTGGGCGGGATTACGTAGGCGTGGTTGGGTAGTATGGGCGTCGTCTCTCGGATCTGCTGAACTTTAACCGGAGAGTTCTTTTGTAGCAGTTCAGCGAGATGGCTCTTGTGCTGGGGAGAGAGGTGGATGACGACCACAAACGCCAATCCGCTATCGGCAGGAAACGCTTGGAACATAGCTCTCAACGCACTCAAACCACCTGCGGACGCGCCGATTCCCACAATGGCCTTTGGGGTCTTGGAGGGTTCGTCTGCTGAAGGGAGTGTGGCAACGGTTGGTTCCGCCTTTGAGTCGGATGACATGAGCTTAGTGGGGTTAACAGTTTAAGAGAGAGGATTCCTTGCCTAGAGAGAGCACAGTGACCGAGAGGCAAGTGCTAGGGGCAAAGCGGTAGCCTCTTTCGCCCGACGGCGGTGGTTGATCTGTGCATTAGCTCCTTGCCGATAGTGCGAGGGAGTTGTGAAATGGCAGCAGCCTCGGACAGGCCCAATGTGCCGACTGCTTTAGCTTCGGGCCGATCTGAGACAGAAGGAAAGGGATATAAGGTACTTGGATCCTTTCCTCGTTGCAATGTGTAGATTACCTTCACGAGGACATAGGCTAGCAACTCGAAGTCGTCCACGCGGATGCACTCTGCTTGATCGCAGACTTGAAGCAACATGACGGCTATACAGCCGAGGACGACGTCGCCTCTACATCTGCCGCTGACACCAGCCACGAACATATTGCTCATATCCCGTCTACTCCCGCAGTCCGGATATCGTGGAAATATTTACTTGGGTTGTTCAGGGAGGTGTGTCTCGGAAAAAGCAATTCGTTAAATCTCTTTGGTGCGGCCGTCTCGTACAGGATTACGTTTGTTTGCGTCGGTGCTGTGTAATGCGTCGAGTTTCAGATCTCGCGTCCTAACTTTGGCGAAGCTATTCGAGGAGTGAGTGACTCAGTTGGTAGGTTATGAGCCATTGATGTCGCACTTCTGCAACATTCGTGCCATGTGGAGTAGTTCAAATAGAAGGAGAGTGAACATGCAGAGAACGGAGCTACTCAATGCCGGTGTCAAAAATCACGTGCATGCTAAGCTGCATATGGAAGAGTATGGGCAATTATACAACTATGATTAGCCAATACTCTCGGCACGCGGGAAATGATATTACGGATTATACTACGGCAATACGCGTACGGCCGTCCGATCATTTTTGGTATAGCCTTTCCGCGGGCGGGAGCAAAATGCAGAAGTTGTTTCCCTGAGAAAGCGAAATGCATCGAGCCAAGGCTAGGACCTGTTCGTTAATTCTCTCTCGGTCGAACGAGGTGAAAGTTGGTGCGGGCCTGTAGGCACGAGCTTGTTGGATGTACAGCAGCGGAAGATTGGAAGGACCCAGGCGAGTCTGGTGGAATTTTTGAAGATGGACCGGCCTCTTTACAAGATATCGATAGATACGTGCAAAATTTGGTGCGTGAGGACATGCAGTGAGGAAGCTCGGCACTTACAGGTTTTGTGAAACAGATGCGTAAGGTGGCCGTCCGGCTGTTGTTTCTATCGCAAACCTTTCGAGTTGGCTGATGTCTCGAGCGATCCCTGTTGGTACGAGATTAGCAGCAGCAGGAAGCCTTACTAACAGCTCATGATAAGAATCGGAATCATTGGAACGGGAGGGATGGGAAATCAGCACGCGTTGCGTTTCTCTAGGATGAAGAGGGTGGAGGTTGTTTCTGCCTGCGATGTGAACCGGACTCGGGTCGAAACGTTCTGTGCGGAGCACTCAATCGGCCACGCCTACTGCAGCGCTAGGGACCTGCTGGCCGGTCAGCCGGTGGACGCGGTCTCTGTTGCGACCCCTGATGCTATGCATGCCTCGATAGCGCTTCTAGCGATCGAAAAGGGGAGGCATGTTCTATGCGAGAAGCCCTTGGCCACAAGCTATGAGGATGCGGCTCGGATGCGAGACGCCGCTCATGCGGCAGGAGTCATCAACATGGTGAACTTCACATACCGCGACAGTCCGGCCCTGCAGGCAGCAGCTAAGCTTGTGGCCTCCGGGGAGCTCGGAGTGGTGCGACATGTGCACGCCCATTACCTGCAGAGTTGGCTTGCTCAAGATGAATGGGGATACTGGAGAGAGTCTCCAACGTGGCTTTGGCGCTTGTCGAAAAAACATGGAAGCATGGGGGTGCTCGGAGATGTGGGGGTGCACATTCTAGACTTTGCCTCGATGCCGCTCGGCGGGATCTCGTCGGTGCGCTGCACGCTTAAAAGTTTCGAAAAAGACCGAACGGGCGTGGCTGACGACTATGACTTCGAAGCGAACGACAGTGCAGCGATTACGGCGGAGTTTGAGAACGGAGCAATCGGTGTAATCCACACGACGAGGTGGGCGGTTCCTCATCTGAACTCTCTCCGGCTAAACCTCTACGGAGATAAGGGATCAATCGAACTAGATCTTGATCGATCTGCTAACGAATTGTTGATCAGTCGCAATGTAGGAAGGAAGTGCGGTGATTGGGAGCATTTGCGATGCGATGCGACTCCGAGCATTTTCGAGCGTTTTATAACGGGCATTCGCAGCGGCGAACAGGATCAGCCGGACTTTGCGCGAGGAGCTCTCATTCAGAGTGCATTGGAGGCGTGCGAAGTTTCCTCTGCTATGGATCGAACGGTACGTGTAGGAGAAAATGGATACAGCGTTCCGTCGGATGCCACCCCTGAGAGACCCCCTGTTTTATAAGAAATACCAAGGCGATTAGTAATAGCAGAATGCAGCTGCAGCTATGCGTTTTGCTGCTAGGTTGTGTTGGGTTGTCGCAGCTATCTATTGTTTTCGCTGGAGCAGGAGCCCACTCCGGCAGTTGGCGCGGGAGATGCAGTGGCTGGCTCATGCCGAACTTGAATCAATCCAGAGAACTTGTTTTGATAACAGGAGGAGCCGGTTTTATTGGCTCACATTTGGCGGACGAGCTGCTTGCAGCAGGTTACCGTGTCCGTGTTCTTGACCACTTGGACAAGCAGGTTCATCCCGAGGGTACGCTTCCTAAATACTTGGATCCTGCAGTCGAATTCGTGGCGGGAGATATTCTTGATATTGAAGCTCTTAAGCGGGCTTTGGAAGGTGTCGACTTCGTTTACCATTTTGCCGCCAAGGTGGGCGTTGGTCAGAGCATGTATCGAATAAGGGAATACACTGAGGTGAATGCCCTTGGCACTGCTGTCCTATTGGAGGCGTTACTTGAGAATCCAGTGAAGAAACTGATCGTGGCTTCAAGTATGAGCGTGTATGGAGAGGGGTCCTACGTGGACGGGACAGGCCAGTCGGCATTTCCAAAGCAACGGAGGGAAAACCACTTTACCCAGCACAACTCTTGGGACTTCAGGGGAGAGGGCAGCGAAACGCTTAAGCCGGAGCCCACTGCGGAGTCTAAGCCGTGTTTGCCCGCGTCGATGTATGCGCAGGGCAAATACGACCAGGAGCGAATGTGCCTGATTTTCGGTGAGGCTTATGATATTCCAACAGTTGCCATGCGGTTCTTTAATGTTTACGGGCCGCGACAGGCCCTGTCGAATCCCTATACTGGCGTCCTGGCTATCTTCGCTTCTCGCCTGATGAACGGACGAGCGCCTTTGATTTTCGAAGATGGCGAGCAACGGCGCGATTTCGTTCACGTGAAAGATGTCGCTTGTGCCTGCCGGCTGGCACTGGAAACGGAGGCCGCTCGCAACTGCGTGGTCAATGTGGGATCCGGTGAACAGCGTAGCATACGACAGATCGCGGAAGCCATCATAGCGGCGATGGGACGGAAAGGCGAAATCGAGCCGGAAATCACTGGAAGATTCCGGGCGGGTGACGTGCGTCATTGCTACGCTGATACGACGCTAGCCCGGCATTTGCTGGAGTACCGACCAAGGGTGAATTTTCATGACGGCCTAGTTGAACTGGTAGGATGGCTCGAGGGTCAGATAGCCATCGATCGAGTAGAGGACGCCCAGCGAGAACTGACAACAAGAGGATTGGCGAAATGAAGGGCGAGGTGAGCTACGAGGAAGGAGCGGTCGAGTTGCTAGAGAGCCGAGCAGGGTTCTGCGAATGGTTTCGAGTGGGCGAGCGAGCTCGTGCCGAAAGGGCGGTCGCCGACTTGCAACGCCTTGGAGTGCGACGGCTCCGGTTTGGAGTTTCGTGGGCAGACTATTTTCGCGAGGGCGGACCCGCTTGGTACGACTGGCTGATTCCGTTTCTTGCTTCGCACCTCGAGATACTGCCTTGTTTTACCTACACCCCGCCATCTTTGGGCATAGAGCCCAGTACGGCGTCGCCGCCAAGAGATCCAAAGGCGTACGCGGATTTTATGGACACGGCACTGGACCGCTACGGCGAGCATTTCGAGTGGGTGGAGTTGTGGAACGAGCCGAACAACCTGAATGACTGGGATTTTCGCTTGGATCCTCATTGGGAGATCTTTTCCGACATGATCTCAAAGGCCGCCTATTGGTGTCAAAAGCGTGGATACAAGACTTTGATGGGAGGAATGGCGGAGACGAACGCTTCTTGGCTGGCCATGATTGGCGACCGGGGCGTACTCCAGCATTTCGATGCGATTGGGGTGCATGGATTTCCCGGGACTTGGGACTTCGTAGGTTTCACTTGGGAGCGTAACGTAGAGAATGCTCGGGAAACGCTGCATCGCTATAACCCTAACGCGGAGGTCTGGGTGACGGAGGCGGGGTATTCTACTTGGCGTCACGACGAGCGCGAGCAGGTGAACCACTTGCTGGAGATCCTGAGACTGCCTGTTGAGCGCAGCTACATCTACCAACTTCACGATTTGCACCCGGACGAGCCGCATCAAGATGGCCTGCGTGAGGATGTGAAGCATTATCACTTTGGCGTTAAGACAGCGGAGGGCGAACCGAAGCTGGCGTTTCGATTGTGGGAAGAAGGAGGCGTAGCAAACCTTGTCGACTTCGCTCGGACAATGGATCGACCCTTTCATATTGGCCGGGAATCGGGAGAGCGACCAGCAGTTATATTTGGCGGAGCGGGATTCGTGGGAACCAACGTGGCGGATCGACTCTGCAGTGCCGGGACCAAGGTGCGGATATTTGACAATTTGTCGCGGGCTGGCGTGGAGAAGAATCTGGCGTGGCTACTAAACCGCTATCCTGAGCAGGTTGAAATAGACCTGCGCGATATCCGCGATCCTCAAGCGGTCAAGGCGGCGGTGGCGGATGCGTCTTGTGTGTTCCAGCTGGCTTCACAGGTGGCAGTGACCACGAGCCTATTGCGACCTCAGGAAGACTTTACGGTGAACGCTTGCGGGACCTTCAATCTGCTCGAGGCTCTGCGGACAACCAACCCGGTTCCGCTCTTATTTACCTCGACGAACAAGGTCTACGGTGGTCTCGACTCGATTCCTCTTAAGAAGCAGGAAACCCGGTACACCCCGGAGTCTGTAAAGTTCGAAGCCTTCGATGAAAGCTTTCCGTTGAACTTCTGCAGTCCCTATGGCTGTTCGAAAGGTACCGCCGACCAGTACGTGCTTGATTACGCACGGAGCTACGGACTGCCCGCGACGGTTTTCAGGATGAGCTGCATTTACGGGCCGCACCAATGGGGAACCGAGGACCAGGGATGGGTCGCGCATTTCATCAACAATGCTCTCAAGGGCGAGCCAATCTCAATCTACGGAGACGGCAGGCAGGTTCGCGACGTGCTCTACGTCGACGATCTGGCAGACGCTATGGCCAAGGCTGTGGATAACATCGAGTCGATCTCAGGAGAGGCGTTCAACGTTGGAGGTGGAGTGCGAAGCACACTAAGCTTGTTGGAGCTAGTGGATCTCCTGCAGGAGAATCTTGGACTTAAAGTCGAGCTGCGCTTCAGCGATTGGCGAGAGTGCGACCAACGTTACTATGTTTCGGATACTAGCAAGTTGGAGTCCTCCCTTGACTGGCGTCCACAAGTCGCACCCGCGGACGGTGTCCGAAACCTCTGTGAGTGGCTGGAGCGGAACGTTCGACCTAGAGGGCGAAGTTTCGTGGCAGAAAAGAGAGAACAAACCTTTGTCTAAAGATGAGTGAAACTAGCGTAGACGTTTTAGAGCGGTTCAACTCATCCACACCCTCGAAAAGACTCGCTGCCAAACTGATAGCACCGCGGAAGTGGACTGTGGAAGAGTCACCGATTCCTGATCCTGCTGTCGGTGAAGTTCGGATGCGTATGCTGGGTTGCGGAGTTTGCGTTTCCGGTCTGCCCATGTGGCAGGGACGCGATTGGTTCACTTACCCGATTGAGCCCGGCCAGCTGGGACACGAAGGCTGGGGAATCGTGGAGGCCTTCGGTGAGCATGCTGAAACTTCAGGGCTAAAGCTCGGGGATCGGGTCGCATTTTTGGCAGATGGTTCCTATGCCACCTATGTTTGTGTTGCCGCTTCTGAGGTGATCGCATTGCCAGCAGAATTGGAGGATCGTCCCTTTCCGGCGGAACCTGTCGGTTGTGCGGTAAACGTGTTTCGGAGGAGCGGTATCAAAAAAGGAGATACGGTTTTAATCGTGGGCTTGGGCTTCTTGGGGTGTTTGTTGCTTCAGCTTGTCAAAGACGCCGGAGCCAAAGCGGTTTGCGTGACATCGCGTCCGTTTGTCCGACGGTTGGCTGACGAACTGGGAGCTTACGTCACGGTGCCGATGGCCGAAGCCTGGAAGGTTAGGGAATCGCTGGAGAGAGAAGGTTTATCGGAATTCCCCGTGGTGATGGAATGCACCGGCTATGCTGGCGGGTTGAACGTAGCGAGCGAGTTTGTCGCCGAACGGGGTCGGCTCGTTATTGCAGGTTACCATCAAGACGGGCTGCGAGAAGTGAACATGCAGCAGTGGAATTGGCGTGGCATCGATGTAATCAACGCCCATGAGCGGGCGCCCGATGTTTACACGGAGGGGATGCACGAAGGCATTCGTCTCGCGGCTGGTGGAGCGTTGTCTTTGGATCGATTGCTGACACACCGGTATCCTCTCGAAAGGATCAACGAAGCGTATCAAGATCTCGAGGACAGGCCAGATGGGTTTGTGAAAGGTTGGATCGACTTGGAGGGGACTGAGCCGTGAGAGGCCCTGATAGCGGAGTGCTTAGCGGCAATGGCCGGCCTGAAGGCCTGCGGGTTCTGATGGTGAGCGACACTGTGGGAGGGGTCTGGACCTATTCAATCGAGCTGTGTCGCGCTTTTGGAGAACAAGGTGTGGAGGTGTTGTTGGCCGCTGTGGGGGACTCGATCACACCAGCGCAAACGAGCGAAGTGGATCGCCTGAAGGGGGCAACGCTATTGTACAAGAAAGCGAAGCTTGAGTGGATGGAGGAACCTTGGGACGACGTTGAAAAGACCGTGCACTGGTTACAGGAACTTGAGGATGGATTCCGTCCCGATGTCATCCATCTAAACCAGTACTGCTACACTTCGACTGGCTTTTGTTCGCCTACATTGGTGGTAGCTCACTCTTGCGTTTACTCTTGGTACGAAGCAGTACGAGAGGGCCGCCCAGGAGCGGAGTGGGATGAGTATCAGCGGAGAATCGCAGCCGGAATGGCGGGCGCGACGGCAGTGACCGGTATCTCCGAGTCGTTGCTAGATGGCCTTGAGAAATGGTATGGTTCGTACCGGCGTTTGCCGGCCGTAGGAAACGGTAGGAACGTCGAGGCCATCCGACCCGCTCCAAAGCAACCCTATATCCTTACGGCCGGTCGGGTATGGGATGAGGCTAAGAACATTGCGGTACTCTCGGAGGCTGCCAGGAACGTCGAGTGGCCTATTCGAGTGGCGGGTGAGTCCGTTTCGCCCAACGGTAACGCTTCCCCGGATTGTTCGAACCTTGAGCTGCTGGGTCAACTGAGCCGTGAGGAAATGTCTTCGGCTATGGAGCAAGCTTCGGTATACATTTGTCCGGCTCTGTACGAACCCTTTGGTCTAGCGGTGTTGGAGGCGGCAGCGGCAGGCTGTGCACTCATTCTAGCGGATATTCCATCATTGCGGGCCAATTGGGAAGGCGCGGCACTCTTCGTGCCACCGCGGAGCGAGCGGTGCTGGACGAACGCCGTTCAGCAGTTGGTTGACGACGAGATCAAGCTCTCCCGTTTCGGCGAGCTAGCACGGGAGAGAGCGGTGTCTTCGCGTTTCAGTGCCAGTTCGATGGCGGAATCATATCTGAAATATTACTACAATATCATTTCGGAATCCGGTGCATCTAGGACGGCCCAATTTGCTTTATGAAATTCGTTTTGTTTTATCATTCGCTCTTATCCGACTGGAACCACGGCAACGCGCATTTTCTGCGCGGCGTCGTCAAGGACCTGGCGCGTCGGGGGCACGAGGTCCTCGTGCTGGAACCCGCTGACGGCTGGAGCCGAAAGAATCTCATCGAAGATGCAGGAGGCGATATGCTATCCGAAATAAATGAGGCTGTTGGGCTACAAGGACTTTGGCGAACCTATGATCCCCAGGGCTTCGATCCAGCACCGTGGATTGAAGCTGCGGATGTGGTGCTGGTGCATGAGTGGAACGAGCCGGAACTAGTCGCTAAGGTCGGTGCGGCGAGACGGTTCAATCAAGAGGTGCGTATCTATTTCCATGATACGCATCATCGGGCAGTGAGTGCTCCGGAGGAAATGAACCGTTATGACTTGTCGTATTACGACGGAGCCTTGGTTTTTGGAGAGTCACTAAAATATCAATACAGAGATCGAGGATGGTCAAATCAGGCATGGGTCTGGCACGAGGCGGCGGATACGACGTGGTTTTATCCTCGGGCACCGCTCAAGGAGCGAGAGGGAGCGGTCTGGATCGGAAACTGGGGCGATGATGAGCGCTCGGAAGAATTGGATGCCTACCTGCTCGGCCCAATTTCGGAGCTCGGCATTCGCGGACGTGTCTACGGGGTGCGTTATCCAAAGGAGGCGAAGGCCGCCCTCAAGGCCCGAGGCTTGGAGTACCGCGGATGGCTGCCAAATCACGCTGCTCCGGAAGTCTTTAGCAAGTACCAGCTGACGGTGCACGTTCCGCGTCGCTTCTATACGCAGATGCTGCCAGGCATCCCTACGATCAGAGTCTTCGAAGCACTGGCGTGCGGAATCCCACTCGTCTGCGCGCCATGGGACGACGCGGAGGGGCTGTTCTCGCCGGGAGAGGATTATTTGACGGCAAGGGATAGCCGAGAAATGCGAGAAGCGATGGCGGCAATCATCAACGATCCCGTTTTGGCACGCAGGTTAAGCCAGTGCGGCCTCGAGACGATCAAGAAGCGTCACACCTGCGTCCATCGCGTGGACGAGTTGCTTAGCATCTGCGGAGAGGCGCCGAGCGGACTCGGACTAGAATCACAACGCTCAAACCTTTCAGCAGCACAATCGTAATGCCTATGCAACCTACAGTATCTAACCATCAAGAGCGTCCGCTGTCTGGCGAGCGGCGAACCCATTCAATCGCTTTTTTTGGCTCGAGCTTAGTGTCGGCCTACTGGAACGGAGCGGCCACCTACTTCCGGGGTATGATAAAAGAACTCCACCGCCGAGGGCATCGGATTACCTTTTACGAACCGGACGCCTTCGAACGCCAGGATCATCGAGACATGGACGAGGTGCCGTACGCCCGCAGCGACGTGTATCCAGTGGAGGATGACAACAGCGAATTGGAAAGGCGCTTGGAGGAGGCGTCCCTGGCGGATGTGGTCGTCAAGGCGAGCGGCGTGGGAGTCCGCGACGAGTATTTAGAGTCGCGCGTTCTCAAATTGAGACGTGGTCAAACGCGCATTTTTTGGGACGTCGACGCTCCGGCGACATTGGCCCGGATGGAGGAGAATCCGGACGATCCCTTTCACCAGTGCCTTCCGTGCTATGATTGCGTTTTCACCTACGGAGGCGGTGCACCGGTAGTCGAGCGTTACGAAGCGATGGGGGCGCGCAAGTGCGTTCCTATCTACAATGCGCTCGATCCAGAGACACACTTCGCGGTGGAACCCGAAGAACGATTCCGCAGTTCGCTCGCGTTCGCGGGCAATCGACTGCCGGACCGAGAGGAGCGGGTTCTTGAATTTTTCTTCGGCGCGGCTCGCAACGCCCCTGACGACTCGTTCCTTCTGGCGGGTAACGGTTGGCAGGAAAACGCTCCTGTACTGCCGAACGTGAAGAAGATCGGCCACCTTTACACCAAGGACCACAACGCTTTCAACCGTACGGCTAAAGCGGTGCTGAACGTGTGCCGTGAGAGCATGGCCAAAAACGGCTATTCGCCGCCCACCCGTTTCTTCGAAGCCGTCGGAGCGGGTGGCTGTTTGATCACTGATGCCTGGGAGGGCATCGAGGAGTTTCTGAACCCTGGCGAGGAGTGCTTAGTGGCACGTGACGGAAATGAGGTCGCGGAATTTGTGAAGAGCCTGACCTGGGACGAATCCGTACGCATGGGCGAGCGGGCGCGGCTAAAACTGCTTGAGAAGCACACCTATGCGCACCGGGCTTTGGAGGCCGAGCGAATGCTCGACTTTCTTGTGGACCGTTCAATCTAGATGGATTTTTAAATGAGCTCGTCGTCTGACCCAACCACCTTCTTTTTTATCGGGCTATCGCTTTCATCCTCTTGGGGTAATGGTCATGCCACTACGTTTCGATCATTATTGAAAGCGTTATCCCAACGCGGAAACAAGTGCGTGTTTTTTGAATACGACGCACCTTGGTATCGCACGAACCGGGACATGCCGGACCCGAAGTTCGCCGAGCTTGTCCTTTATTCTGACACGGAAGAACTAAAGCAGCGAGTCGCAGGTAGAAGCAAGGAAACCGAGGTGATGATCCTCGGAAGCTACGTACACGACGGAATAGCCATCGGTGATTGGCTGACAAAATCATTCGCCAGCTGGAAGTCGCTTTTTTATTACGACATCGATACCCCCGTTACTCTGAAAGCATTAGAGGGCGGCTCATGCGAATATCTCTCCCCCGAGTTGGTACCGCGGTTTGATGCGTATCTATCGTTTTCAGGTGGAATCGCACTAGAGCGTCTTCAAGAAAAATTTGGAGCTCAAAATGCGGTTGCTTTCCATTGTTCGGCTGATCCGGACCTGTATTATCCGGAACCTAAAGAGAAGCACCTGTCGCTGGGTTATCTCGGAACGTACTCAAGAGATCGGCAGCCTCCGCTGGAGCGATTGCTCATCGAACCTGCGAGAAGGCTTCCTAGTGAGCGGTTCCAAGTAGTAGGCCCGCAGTATCCGGCTGACATTCAATGGCCAGAGAATGTGGAACGATCTGATCATTTGCCGCCGCACCTCCATCGGGAGTTCTATAATTCGCAGCGATTTACGCTCAATGTGACGCGTGCGGACATGGTTGAGCTCGGACATTCCCCAAGCGTGCGCTTGTTCGAGGCCGCTGCTTGCGGAGTCCCCGTCATTAGCGACCGGTGGGAGGGCATTGGCGACTACTTCGAGCCTGGCCGAGAAATTCTGTTGGCGGATTCCTCGGACCAAGTGATCGAGTACCTGCAGGAATTCAGTGAGGCGGATAGGGTGGAGCTCGGGGAGCGAGCCAGAAAACGTTTCTTAGCGGAACACGCTCCCGAAAAAAGGGCTGAGCAGTTGGAAAATTTGGCTGCGAGTAACGCGGTGAAAGGATAAATATATGGATACGTTACAGACGCGTCGGAACGAAGCGAGTTCGAGATTTGAACAGGAAGTTCAAGCGTTCGATCCGTGGTTTCACAATCTTCATCTACCAGAAGGGCAAACAGCTCCGGATCACCCTCTGGGAGATTTTCCTCGATTCAAGTGGGAGCAGATAGTCGGACACTTGCCAGAATCGTTGGACGGTTGGAGCGTGTTAGACGTCGGTTGCAACGCGGGCTTCTATAGTTTCGAGCTTGCACGAAGGGGTGCGCAGGTCCGAGCAGTAGACATAGATGATCGTTACTTGAAGCAGGGGCGCTGGGCTGCGGAGAAACTCGGGCTCGATGTCTCGTTTGAACGCAAGACGGTCTACGAGCTTTGCGTCGAGCCGGAATGCTATGATCTCGTTTGGTTTATGGGCGTCTTCTATCATTTACGCTATCCGACGCTGGCCCTCGATCTCTTGGCCGCGAAGACTAAAAAGCGACTCGTGTTCCAAAGCCTCACCCGTCCCGCTTTGGAGCAAGAGGTCGACCTGCCAGACAACCTCGGCTACGAAGAGCGATCCGACCTTTGCTCGCCGACTTGGCCGTCGATGTCTTTTATCGAGAAACGCTTTGCTGGCGATCCTACGAACTGGTGGGCTCCGAGTCCGCGCGCGCTGGAAGGACTACTGCGGACTACGGGAATGGACATCCTTTCTCGCCCGGATGAGGAGTCCTTCATTTGCGAGCCCACAAAGGGATCGAACCAGACGGAAGAGCAAGCGTTGGCAGCGCAGGAGCGGGCGGCGGCCCTTAACGCGTTTCGGGGCTGAGGGTTGTTTTCAGGTTTCCAGGCGTAAACTCGAAACGGTTGGGTTTATGGTAAAGCCGTGTCCTGCGGAAATGCGGCTTCGTTAGGTGAATAGTCGCCAGCGATTGTTCTACAACGCAGCCGATATATAATTAGCCTTCGTACGAAATGATATAGATAACGCCGTGCTTGTCATCGCTCAAGAGCAGGTCTCCGGTCGGTGTCTGTGCTAGGCCGCAAGGGCGTCCAAACTGTGCTTTACCTCCATCCTCCAAGAAGTCGCCGACAAATGTTTCGAAACGGAGAGGCTGGTCGTCTTCGAAGACCACTCGTGCGAGGTTATAGCCACTTGGTTCGGACCTGTTCCAAGAGCCGTGAAACGCCACGAATGCATCGTTACGATAGTCTTCTGGAAAGGCATCGCCTGTGTAGAAATGCAGGTCCATGGGAGCGGCGTGCGCCTCATGAAGCAAGACCGGTTCGTGGGATTCCTTTGCCCACTGTTTTCGGCTTGTTCCCGCTGGTGGCTCGTCGGCGGGATTGTGTTCGCTCTTGCCGAACACGTAAGGCCAGCCGTATTTCGCTCCGTCCTCGATAAGGTTCAGTTCTTCCAGCTGATCGTCGTCTCCCAGCCAATCGATTCCGTGGTCCACCCCGTACAGGTTGCCCGTCTCCGGGTGCCAGTCGAAACCGATAGTGTTGCGTAAACCGCTGGCGAAAATTTCCCGACTCTTCGCCTCAAGGTCTACCTTAAGGATCGTAGCGTTTTCATCGTTCGTTTCATCGCAGGCGTTGCAGGTGCTGCCGACGGTCAAGTAGAGATAGTCGTCGGGGCCGAATTTTATGGTGCGGTTAGGATGTTGCCCACCGTCAGGAAGGTCGGACAATACTACACTTAGCTCGCCAAAGGTACCGTCCTCTTGAATCTCGCCTTCGTACAGTTTGTTAACGGCTACCAAATATACTAGATCCTCTTTGATCGCGATGTCGTGTACCTGCTTCAACTCCGTTGCGGTCACTTGCTGGTCGACGGTACCGTCACCATCGGCGTCGCGGAGGAGTAAGACATCCTCATTAGGTGCGCGACGTGTGACATACACGTCGCCGTTGTCTGCAACCGCCAACATACGCGGCTCGCCCAAATCTTTAGCAAAGGGCCGAATCTTAAATCCCTCGGGAAGGGAGAGTTTCGAGAGTCGCTGTTCGGTTGGCTCGACGCTGTGGGGAATGAATATATGGCCTTCGATGCGGGTGTTCACCGGTTGTTCGGGCGGCTTTGCGAATTTCTTGTCGGCCGCGGAGTTTGCCTGGGCTAGCAGGATCGCCATGCCTAGGCAGGCGTGTAGTTTAATCATCTTTTTGTTCCTTTCTGACTTTGGTTCATAATAGCGTTTCGACCTTTGCAGGTGCTATGCCTGAATCGTAGCCAGTCGGGCCGGAGGAAACTACGGACCGCATTTAAGCCTTCCTCCGCGAAGGAGTCAGGAGGCGATCCGCGGGTTCGGCGGCGAACGGTGCAATCGGCCATAGTCGGGTGGCTAATTGCCTCTCGCTTTGCATAAGCTGCTAAGTCGGTTTAGAGTGAAGTTGTATACTGGATACATAGTTCGCTTGCTCGACTGTTGGCGACTCAATCGGCCGAGTCGTCGAAAGCTACGATTATCTCGCAGATTCGCCAGTCGATGCTTTTGGCAGCGTTCGAAAGGTTAGTAAAAAGTTCCTTGGACGCGACTGAATCACCTTCGAGTCGCAGGAAGGCTTCGCCTGAAAATAGCGAGCCTTCCTCCCGCAGTCGCACACGCGCCCGCTGGACTGCCGGGTGCGATTCGAGCTCGCGTTCCACCCGTTTTTCCAGTCCCAAGGCCTCTCCCTCCTGTAGATCGGTTGGTCGTTGATCCATAAGATCGCGAGCGGCCCGCATGATATTGAGATAACCGTCTCGCAGAATGTTGCAGGAAATCACGAGCGAAGCAGCGGCGTCAGCCCACCAGAGTCCAAACCCGACGAGGATGATGCCAACCACCGCGGCACCCGCAGTCAACCAGTCGTCCTTGTTCATGACAGCGTCCGCGTAAAGGGTCTTACTGTGGATTTTGGTAGCGACCTCCAGCTTTAGCCGACCCAATATAATGGGCGGTACCATGCTGTAAACGAGGGCGGCGATCATGATCCAGCCCGACCAGATAGGCCATGTGTGACCGGCCAAGCTGTACAACCCCAGCGACGGACGATCTACAGAGACTAGAGAGGAAAGGGATTCGAAGGCAAGGTACAGTCCGAGGACGAGTATCGCTGCGGAGGCAGCGAGAAAAGCGAGCGACATGGAACGCCCGTGCCCGTAGGGGTGCTCTTCGTCGGACGGCTTTGGTGCTATCCGGGACGCTATCAGATAAACCATTGGCGGGACGAGACCGAGTATATCCTCCAGCCAAGCAGCCTTCATCGCATGCGATGAACTGAGGGCAAGTCCGGTTGTCAGCACGATCGTTGACATCCATGTGATGCTCCAACGCTCTAGCTTGTTCGCCCTCTCGAACAGCGGGAGCTTATCATCAGGTATCTGCTTTGGCTCGCGTTTGTTCATGGGTGGAATTAGCGATTCGTCGCTTCGGTTACCTCCAAGAGGTAGCGTTCGAGAGTAGTTAACAACTGGTTTTCCCCAGCAGGAACGGCGATGACACGAGGGACTTCTCTGCTCGTGGAAGAGAAATAAGGAAAGGTCAGGGCAGCGTGACTTTTCCAAGCGAGGTCTTTAGGGAAGCCGCCAATGGCGAGGTCGATCTCGCCTTTTTCCAGCCATTCAAGGAGCTGTGATTCCGACCCTGAGATCCACTCCACGTTCAGGTCGAGTGCACCTGCAAATTCGTTTATCAGGCGGGCTTCATGGCCGGTTGGACTGGAACCGGCGTTGCCTTCAGAAACCCAAGGGGAATGCAGCGTGTACCCAGCTTTCAACTTCCCGAGGTCCGCCGCGTCTTTGAGTGAGTCCCTTGCGTCTCTGGGATAGTCTCCGCAGCCGAACAAGAGAACGCTAGCTGCCGCGAGCACTGATACCTGTCGTAGAAAAACCATAGGGCCCCGCTTGCATAAGTAGCGCCACTGCTCGCTCGTTGGAACGGGGAATGCAACAGTGGATGCGATAAACGATGACAGACAAATCAGATTCGAGATTAGTCATATTGACGGGCCCCTCCTGTGCTGGAAAGAGCCCACTAGCGAGCGCTATCAAGCAGTACCGTCCCCAGCTGGCGAAGTCGTTGGCGCCATTGGTCCTGTATAACTTCAGGTCGCCGCGTCCGGGGGAGAAGGACGGGCGGGACTACCACTTTCGCAGCAAACACGAAATCGAGGAATTGGGCGAGAACGATCGCTACCTCACCTTCGACGTTCGAGGCAACCTGCAAGCCGTTGATGTAGAGGAAACGCAGGAGCTATTTGAAGTGGGTAACGCGTTCTTTGAGGTTAACACGTTTGTGGCACAAGCGTTGATGCACGACCGACGCCTCAAGACTCACCAGTCCGTCTCCATTTTTCTGTCTCCACTAAGCAATGACGAGATCGAAGAAATCAAGGATAGCGGAACCGCGCTCGAGAAAGTGGTGACGGACCTCATGCGGCAGAAGTTGATTCGGCGACAGAGAAAAAAGAAGGTCGACCTCGCGTTGCCGGATTTAGAAGACATTGAGCGACGGGCAGGCAACGCTCTTGAAGAGCTTTGATCGGCCCACAACTTCGATCACGTTCTGGTGAACCGTGACGGAGAGGATTCTGACAACTGGAGCCTTCCTCCAGCACCCATTGGCGATGACCGGCGAGCGACACACCTATTCTGTGATTTGCTTGAAGGCAGACGAACTAACCCTGAAGCAATCGAAACATTGGACTCCTAGGTTCTTGGAAGCTAAATAGCACCTTTGACGAAATGACCGACCGGAAAGTCGAAAGTTTAGAAAGCGCTCTACGGGACCAACTCCGGGACGCCTACAGCGTCGAATGCCAACTAGAATCCGCTCTCCCGAAATTGGCGTCGTTAGCGACAAATTCGTCTCTTTCTCGGTGCTTCGAGAAGCACGTTTACGAAACCCATCGGCATAGGGAGCGGCTTGAACGGATCGGGAACGGCCGTGGTTGGGACTTGGGCGGGGATGCGTCTAAAGCGATGCAAGGGCTGATCGACGGGGGTCAAGACCATGTGGCGGAAGTGAGTCTACCTGCGGCGCGCGACTATCTGATCATTGCTCACACCCGCCGCATCGAGCTTTATGAACTCGCAGCTTACCGTGCTACCACGGAGTTAGCTGAATGTCTTGATTATCTGGATACGGTGGAGCTACTGAAGGCGTCTCGCCGTGAGGATGAGGCGATGCACGAGTCCCTCTCTCGCATAGCGCGCGAGGAGCTCCTTGATAGGATCCCAGCTCGTTAAACGATACCATAAGCTACGCTTAGCAAAATAGGAGGCTTCCTTGTGGGGGCAATGGAGGATGTCCTGTCCGCCGTCGATTTAATCGGCACGGCAATTGCAAACGAGTTGCCCTATGAAGCTATCAACAAATTTACTGCTCGCAGCAGCAGGGACTGGCCTCGCCTACTGGATGCTAAAACGAAACGGTAGCCGTTACCGGTTCGAAGGGCGGGTGATAGCGATCGTGGGCGGGTCTCGGGGCTTAGGCTTGGAGATGGCAAGGCAGCTGGCCGGAGAAGGGGCGAGCGTCGTGCTGCTCGGCCGTTCCGGAGAAAGCCTGCGATCGGCACGGGAGGATCTCGAGCGCCTGACGGAGAGTGCGTCTGTTCTCACCATCGAGTGCGACGTCACCAATTCCGCCTCGGTCGAAGTCGCGTTTGATGAGATCGAGAGTGCTTTTGGCCGCGTCGACGTTTTGATCAATAATGCCGGCACTATACTCTGCGCTCCGTTCGACAACCATAAGCGTAGCGACTTCGAGGAGGCGATTGATACGCACCTCTACGGTCCGATTTCCTGTATTCGAGCAGTACTGCCAATGATGCGTCGCCAAGGAGAGGGAAGAATTCTGAATATCAGCTCGATCGGCGGCAAGGTGGGCGTGCCTCACATGTCCGCGTATTCGGCGAGCAAGCACGCTCTTGTGGGGTTTTCGCGAGCCCTTGCTGCGGAGCTGCGACAGGAGAACATCAGAGTGACTGTTGCTTGTCCGGGGTTGATGCGAACCGGCTCCCACGGAGCGGCAGGTTTCCGCGGGCGACAGTCAGAGGAGTTCGAGTGGTTCGCAGCGTTATCCGGAGCGCCGGGGATCAGCGCCAAAGCCTCTTCAGCCGCGCGGAAGATCCTTTCCGCTTGCCGTAGTGGGAAACCGGAGACGATCGTGCCTTGGCGTTGGTGGGTGGCCGCGATGGGAGACCAGTTGATGCCGGGGCTGGCGACGGGTGCGAATGGGCTCTTTAACGAGTTTCTACCTGCTCCGGAACAGGGCGAAACCGAAAAGCAATCTGGGCGTGTCGCTGGCTCAGGACAAGAGCCAGAGTCGCTCGAACGAGCGGCGGCGGCGCTCAACCAGAAATGATCTGCAGCTCGGGCGGCAAGTTACGCTACGCGGCGGCCGCGCGCGCTCAAGGCGTGAGCACGACTTTGACACAGTTATCCTGCTTCTTTTTGAAAATGTCGTAGCCGTGGGAGACTTGGTCTAGAGAGAGGCGGTGGGTGATAATATCATCCAGCTGCACGCGGCCCGATTCCACGTGATCGATGAGGTCGTCAATGTACTTGTGGACGGGGGCTTGCCCGGCGCTCAGCTTCAAGCCCTTGTCGAAAATCTGTCCGATAGGGAAGTTGTCGTAAGACATGCCGTAGACTCCCACGATACTGACATGACCGCCGCGCCTGACGGCGCTGCAGCACATGCGCAGGGCGTTGATGGTGCCCATTTGCATGTGCACAATGTTACCCAGCTTGTCGAGTACGCTGCGTTCTGCCTCCAATCCTACTGCGTCGACGCAAACGTCGGCACCGCGGCCGTCGGTCATTTCTCGGATGGCTTCTACCGGATCGGTATCCTTGAAATTAATAGTTTCCGACTTGGCGGTCCGTTGCGCGGTTTCGAGTCGGTAGGGTTCGCGGTCGATCCCGATGACCCGTCCCGCTCCTTTCAGCCACGCAACTTTCTGGGCCATGAGGCCGACGGGGCCGCAGCCGAAGACTGCTACCGTTTCGCCACCTTGAAGGTTCGCCCAGTCGATAGCGGTGTAGCCGGTCGGAAAGATATCGGTGAGGAAAAGAACCTGTTCGTCGGAGAAGTCCGGGTTGACCTTTCGCGGGCCGAAGTTCGCGTAGGGGACGCGCACGTATTCGGCTTGGCCTCCATCGTAGCCGCCGTAGAGGTCGGTATAGCCGAAGAGGGCTCCGCCTTTTTGCTTTAACAGCCCTCCCTCCGGTCCGTAGTTGTCGTTGGAATGTTCGCAATGGCCAGGTAGGCCATGGCCGCAAAAGAAGCATCCTCCGCACGCCACGGGAAACGGCACGACGACGCGATCCCCTTTCGCTACGGAAGTCACCGCCGCTCCAGCGTCCTCGACAATTCCCATGAACTCGTGGCCCAGCACCATGTTTTTCAGCTGGGGGAGGAAGCCGTCGTATATATGCAAGTCCGAGCCGCAGATGGCAGTGGCGGTGACCCTTACTATAATATCGTCCGGCTTCTCGAGTTTCGGATCGTCAACAGTGTCGCAGGTTATTTTTCCTGGGCGGTGGAATACGGCTGCTTTCATGGGCTCGTTTGAGTTTAGGGTTATAAAGAGGTAATTTTCAGTAGGACCGCCATGAAGAGTTCGGGCTACCGGTTGTGAGATTGTACCTCCGCATCAAGTGCGCCAAAAGCGGATGCTTCGCAGGTAAAAATGCATATAGTACAAAGGGAAAAATTGAGGTGACGCTGCGGCTACTATACGTAGAACACAATGCTTTGCGTCTGATAATCCCTTTTAGGCTCAATCGGTGTTATACTATTGTCGCCAAGACAATTTGAGGGACTAGCTGGCTACGGATGCATTCGCGTTTTCCTCCCTGGTATACGCGGGTTTTAAAGTATAAGGGAGAGGGTATATGGCTGGCAGTAGCTGTTATCTATCTATTAGTAGCTCTTTTTGTGTTTTCCAGTTCAGTATCGCTCTTGCCGTTCAAGAAAGTTTATCTCAGGTATTGAGCTGTGGCGCAACCGGAACGCTCGGTTTCGCTTTATTGAATTTGAAGAGAGCGGCTCGCTACTGAGTTTCCGTTTTAGGTTTATCACTTTTCCGCTGGCGAGCTTCGCTATAGCTCGAGCCGCTTATGGACAAGGCCTATCGCCAGAGATTAGCCCTGGACCAGATGAACTACAGGCGAACAATTAGACGCAATGAAACGAGGAGGGGCCAGTTGCGTAGGATCGTTTGGTTTTGCTCCTAGGTGAGTCGTAACTCCGCATCTCGGAAGCCCCGCACTAAGCCTTCATCTCTACGATAGCGCTTAGAGCACGGGCTCTTAATCGAACGGAGTCTGAGTGTGTTCCTAGGGAATCGAAATGCGTACGTTTCGATTTCAGATCACGAGGAGAAGCAGTTGTAGTAGCTGATGGTGGATGTCGGGACTAAAGGACCAGAATGGGCTTTAGTGTAGCTGGTGAGTTTAGCCTGACAGTTGGCGCGGATCGGGGCTGTGCCGAACCATCAGTTGTAGTAGAGCTTCCTTATTAGCGGGCTTAACGATGTGTTCGTCGAAGCCTGCTTCTTTGCTTTTTCGCTTGTCCTCTTCCTGACCCCAACCGGTCAGCGCGACCAAGGCGATATCTTTTCCCCACTCCTGCTCACGGATAGCGCGAGCGGTTTGGTAACCATCCATTCGGGGCATGCCTAGGTCGAGCAGCGCGAATTCAGGCCGGAATTCCGCTGCTATCTCCACTGCTTGTTGGCCGTCAGCCGCGGTGCGGACGTCATGACCGAGCTTTTCGAAGTACAACGCCAGAACTTTAAGCGCGGATTCGTTGTCGTCCGCGATGAGCACACGTCGGCTCGCATGTGTGCCTTGAGGGTTGTCATCTCTGGGTTGGGCTTTTTGTGGGGACGGGACTCTTTTGACCTCTGCGGGCAGGTGCAGGCAAAAGGAGCTGCCTAGGCCTTCTCCTTCGCTCTGTACACTGACCGTCCCGCCATGCATGTCAGTCAGGGTTTTGACGAGCGTTAGTCCAATGCCGAGGCCTGCGTTCGAGTACTCGCTCGGACCTTCGATCTGGGAGAACATTTCAAAAACGTGCTCTTGCTTGTCCTGTGGAATACCTATGCCGGTGTCTCTCACGGTGATGGTTACGTTGTCTTCGACGAGGTCGGCCGAGAGCTCTATGCTCCCCTGGTTGGGGGTATATTTGGCGGCGTTGTTTAGAAGGTTCGAAATTACCTGAGCCAAGCGGCTGGGGTCGGCGTAGAGCGTTACGGGTTTGTCTGGCAGGGAGACAGTGAGCTTTTGCTTTCCTTCGTTGATTAAAGGTGTCGCCTCTTCGACTGCGCTGCGGATGACATCTTCGAGGGCTATAGTTGTTTTCTTGAGCTTTAGCTTGCCGCGGGTGATGCGGGAGATGTCCATTAAGTCGTCGACGAGGAGGGCGAGCTGCTTGGTCTGCCGTTCCATGATTTCGTGGACTTCCTCAAATATTTCCAGTTTGTCGTCGGCAACTTTCAAGAGCTCTAGGCCGGTCCGGATGGGGGCGAGCGGGTTGCGGAGCTCGTGGGCGAGGGTGGCCAGGAACTCGTCCTTGCGCCGGTCCGACACGCGGAGCTGTTCAACGAGCCGGAGGCGTTCGTAGGCGGAGGTGACGTAGCGGCTGATGGTTTCGAGGAAATCGAGTTCTACGGGGTCGAACTCGTCTTTTTCATTGCTGGCGAAGCATAGGGTTCCGAGCAGCTGGTCGTCCCTGAGCAAGGGTTTGCACACGTACGAACGAAAGCCGAAGCTCTTGAGTTGTCTCGTTTTTTCGTCGTCGGAATCTTGGATATGGGTCGCCACGAAGGGGCGCCGCTCCGAGGCGGTGATGCCGGATGCGGTGTCGCCTGGGGTGAGGCTCTTGATCTTCTGGACTTCCTCATCCGGCAAGCCGGCGTGGGACGCGAGGGTCAGGAAGTTCCCGCACTCGCTTAGGGTATAGTTGAGGTAGGCGGAAAGTTCGAAGTGGGGGGCGATCGAGGCGAAGACTTCCTCGAGCATCTGCTTAGGAGCTTGGGTCGAGAGCAGGGCGGACGCTGACTTCCAGAGGAGGCGGAGGCGGTTTTCGGCTTTTTTCTGTTGGGTGACGTCGCGGGCGACTTTCGAGGCGCCGATGACTTTGTCTTGGTCGTCGCGTACGGGTGAGATGGTGAGGGATACGCAGATGCGGCGGCCGTCTTTGGCGACGCGTTCCGTTTCGAAATGCTCGAGTCCTTCGCCTCTGCGGAGTCGGCTTAGGATGCCTTCCTCCTCGGCTTTGAGTTCGGGTGGTACAATAAGGGTGATCGGCTGGCCGACGGCTTCGGCTGCGGTGTAGCCGAAGATGCGCTCCGCTCCGCCGTTCCAAGAGAGGATGGTGCCGTCCAAGGTCTTGCTTAGGATGGCGTCATGGGAGGAGTCGACGATCGCGGCGAGCTTCGCCCGGTTTTCTTCAATTTCGAAGCGTTCGGTGCGGTCCTCGATTCTGAGCAACAGGAGTTCGTGGTCTTCCAGTGGCTTGGCGCTGAGGAACATGACGCGTCGGCCTAGGTTTTCGAACTCCCATTGGACTTGGAATTCGGCGAAGGGCGAACGATCGCCGAGGACGCCTTTGAGCATTTTTTTCAGTTCCGGGATGTCCCACTGTCCGTTGCCGAGGGCGGAGAGGCGGACGTCGACGGTTTGCTCAGGGCTTACGTGGAAGTGTTTGTAGAAGGCCGCGTTGGCAAACTTGACGCTGAGCTGGGGCGTGAGCACGAGCAGCGGTTCGGGGAGGGATTCGATGATTTTTTCGGCGTATCGCCGGGAGTTTTCGATGACGGCCTCTGCTTGCTTGCGTGCCGATATGTCGACGAAGGTGATGACGATGCCTTCGATGCGGTCGTCGGAGCTGCGGTAGGGAATGACTCGGGTGAGGTAGTACTGGCCGGATTCGGCGAGCAGTTCGCGTTCGATGGGTACGAGGTCCGAGAGCACGCGTTTGAGGTCGGCGAGGATTTGGTTGTCGCCGAGGCTGTGGGTCAGGTCTGAGATGGGCCTTCCCCTGTCGGTTGACCGGATGTTGAAGAGTTCGCTGACCTTGGGGGTGAAACGGAGGATCCGGAAATCGCGGTCGAGGAAGAGGGTAGCGATGTCGGTGGCGGCGAGGAGGTTTTGCAGGTCGTCGGAGAGTTGGCCCAGCTCTTCTACCTTGTAGCGGTTCTCCTGGTTGACGGTTTGGAGCTCCTCGTTCATGCTTTGCAGCTCTTCCTTGCTGGTCTCGAGCTCTTCCATGGCCGAGCGCAGCTCTTCATTGGTCGATTGCATTTCCTCGTTTGAGGCGCGCATTTCCTCTTGGCCGGTCTCGTATTCCTCGACGATGGCCTGCAGCCGTTGGCGGGTGTGGTTGAGCTCTTGTTCGAGCGTCCTAGCGCGCTCGTCGGTTTCGCCTTCTCTGTCTCGGGATTTGCCGGCCGGTTTTTCGAGAGCGTCTTCCGCTACCGGTTGCGCGTCGAAGATGACGAGGGCGAAGCCAGAGAACTGGGGGTCGAGGGTGGCTCGGGCGCGCAACGTGACGAGGGAAGGTTCGCCGTCGAGATGGATCGCAATGGGGCGGGAATCGGTTGCGACCTGTCCGCCTCTAATGGCGGAGAGAACCGACCTCAGTTCCACGCGAAATTCATCGCGGACTAGCTTAAAGATGCTGGTGGTAGGCGCTCCGCTTGGGTGGCTGAGGAAACTTCCGCATCGTTCGGAGAGGTGGACGAGCTTGTCGCCGGGACTTATGAGGATGCTGGGCGGGGCGTGTTGGGAGCTCAGTCGCTGGTGTACGGTGCTGTAGGCTACGGGTTCTCCGGATTCCGGTCGGTGGGGCTGGTCTGGAAGGAAGGGCAGCCGGCTTTGGGTGAGGGGGAAGACGGGCAGTTTGGGCTCGGGGCCTTGGATGTTTCTCTTTTGGTAGATGCAGTGCCTCTTGTCCTTGACCTGAAAGAGGTCGGGGGTGTCGATGGTTTCGGAAGTGCCGAGGAGGAGGTGCCCGTCGGGGCGCAGGGCGTAGTGGAAGAGCTCGATGATGTCGCGTTGCACCTCGCGCTTGATGTAGATCATCAGGTTACGGCAGGAGATGAGGTCGATCCGCGAGAAGGGCGGGTCGCTGAGCAGGTTTTGCGGGGCGAAGAGCACCATCTCACGCACTTCATTGCGGACTTGGTACCCGCCGCTTTCGTTGATGAAGAAGCGCTGGAGTCGTTCGCGGGAGACGACTGCTTCGATGTCGATGGAATAGAAGCCGTCGCGGGCGGTCTTGAGGGAATGATGGTGGAGGTCGGAGCCGAAGATCTGGATGCGTGGCGTGATGTCGCGGCGGGTTGCTTCTTCCAGGAAGAGGATTGCAAGCGTGTAGGCTTCTTCACCGGTCGCGCAGCCGACGCTCCATATTCTGATCTCTTCTTCGGCTCCTTTCTTGTCGAAGATCTGCGGGATGACGGTTTCGGCTAGCAGGCGATGCACTTCCGGGTCGCGGAAGAAGCTGGTCACGGTGATGAGGAGGTCGTCTGCCAGGGTTTGGACTTCCTTGGCGTCCTCCCGGAGTTTCTTCAGGTAGATTGATACGTCCTCGATCCCGCGGAGCTGCATGCGGCGTTGGATGCGGCGGATGACGGTGGAGTGCTTGTAGCTGCTGAAGTCGCGGTTGACGCGCGACTTCAGGCATTGGAAGACCTTGTGCAGAAGCTTGCGTACTTCGTCCGCTGCTTCGCCCTCACGGCCGACTTTGGGGAGCCGGGGATGGACGCTGGCGAAGCCTGCCACGGTCGGCCCGATCTCCGCCAGCGGCAGCACGAGGTCGACGACGCCCGAGGCGATGGCGCTTTGCGGCATGCCGTCATACTCGGCCTCGCTGGGATTCTGCGCTACGGTGAACCCGCCGTTTTCCTTGATCTCCTTGAGGCCGAGGGTTCCGTCGCCGCCGGTGCCGGAGAGTATGACGCCAACGGCTCTGCCGTCGTAGGTGTTCGCGAGCGTATGGAAGAAGTGGTCGATGGGCGCTCGTTCGCGTCGCTTTTCCTCGAGCTTGCTCAGCCGGAGGTGGGAGTCGATGGTGTTGAGGTTCGCGTTGGGCGGGATGACGTAGACGTGGTTCTTCTCGATAGGAATCGTCTTCGTGACCTGCTGGACCGGCATCTTGACGTGTGGCTGCAAGAGCTCGGCGAGCCGGCTCTCGTGGTCTGGCGAGAGGTGAACGACCACGACGTAGGCGAGCCCTGCGTCGGTGGGGGCGTGCTCGAAGAATTTCCTCAGCGCGGTCAAGCCGCCCGCGGAGGCTCCGATGCCGACGATGGTCAGCTTGTCTGGCAAGGAATTCTTTGCCTCTGGTGATGGATGGGGTTTGGAATCCGAAGATGAAGCGTTTTTTCCGTTTCTAGCTTTCGCTTTCGACCTGGATTTTTTCGGGGAGGTTTCGTCTGTGTGCATGCGGGCTGGCGTCGCGGTTCGATTGATTCTGGCGGAACTAGGAGCGATCGCTGCGATTCCTGCGTCGAATTACGAGCAGGAAAAACGGGGATCGATTGGGTTTCGAATTATTTCGAGCGGTTGCGAACCAGGAAAGCCATATCCTCTTCGGACCGACAAGCAGCTCAATGAGAGCATCGCCAATATACAAGCTTGAAGCAGTTCAAGGACGGAAAAGGGAGTCAGTTATATCAGGATCTACACGTATGCTAACATCGAATACGCGGACGAAGTTGCAATATGTATGACTGAGGTTGCGAAGTGCAGTAGGGGAACTGCAGGTGATAGTTTGGCGTGGCTTGACACTCTTAGGTCTCTCTCCTCCGAGCGGTCCGTATAACCGAAGAGCGGGTTGTTGGTTAGCTCAACTTGCTGGAAATGGGGCTCTTCGCCCAATGCAAAGCTACTTCCTTATCATCGCGATCGAAGTATTTCGTTTTGCTCGAGGTGAAGGGCTTTAGAAAGGATTCCATAAGATCGTGCGTTTTCTTTTCCCCAACGATGGCGATTTTTTTGAAATTCTTAGCGTATTTCACATCGAACTTGAGGTCTGTCCACAGGCCGCCGAACGTCCATCCGTCGAAATTTTCCATCTCCCAATACAACGATATATATTCGTATTGCTCGATTCGATTTTTAAGGGTGGGCACGATCGTGTCATAGTCGTTTTTGTCCAGCCTGCCGCTTACTTTAATTGCTACAAAAGCTTCTTTAGTCTCAGGTAGAATCCAGTTCATAGTATAGCGGTGCCTGCAGGAATCTTGCCTAAATGCCCCTGTGCACGCGGTGTCGTTTTTTGAATTTGAAACCTGACTGTTTAAAAGGCGGAGCGATGTATAGCTAAGTGGTTTCGGCCACTTGTTGGTATTGCGTTTGAATGACCGCCCAATCTCCCAAGGGCGAAGGACGCTACTCGTCTATAGTTGCTTCCCACCTCCGGTAGCGCCGTAGATTTCCGCGGTGATATAGCTGGCTGCGTCGGAGGCGAGGAAGACGTAAATGGGGGCGAGTTCCGCCGGTTGGGCTGGTCTTTCGAAGAGTGTGTTTTTGCCGAAGCTTTTCACGTCTTCCAAAGGCAAGGTCGCGGGTATCAAGGGCGTCCATACGGGGCCCGGCGCGACGGCGTTTACTCGAATCCCTTTCTTGATGGCTTCTTGGGCGAGCGAGAGCGTGAAATTCGCTATTGCCGCTTTGGTCGCCGAATAGGGAGCGAGAGAAGGGCTGGGAGAAAACGCTTGTATTGAAGTGGTATTGATGATCGAACCGCCGGGTGGTAGGTGCTTCAACGCTGTTCGAGAGAAATAGAAGAATGCCTCGATATTGGTTTTGAAGGTGCGTTCGATATCCTCGTCCGTGATGTCATCGAAGGATTCGTATGTTTTTTGAAACGCCGCGTTATTGACGAGTATATCAATTTTTCCGAATTCCTCTATCAGTGACTCCAGCACCTCGTCGCAAGCGTTCCGGCTGGTTTGGTCCATTTTATATGACTTCGCCCTCCGCCCGGATTCGGTAATGAGACGCTCGGTTTCTTGGGCGTCTTGATCCTCTTCCAGATAGGTGAAGGCGACGTCCGCGCCTTCGCGGGCGTAGGCGAGGGCAACTGCTCTGCCGATTCCGCTGTCCGCGCCGGTGATGAGAGCGACGCAACCTTTGAGCTTTCCGGTCCCCTCGTAGCTTTCTTCGCCATGATCGGCGGGAGGCGTCATTTTTCGCTCGCTGCCCGGGTGGGACTGGTCTTCTTGATTCTCGAAATCCGGAGTTTCGTATTTTTTGCGGGGATCGCAAAGTAGGCTCTCGTTCTTTGTATTCATAGTACGTGACATCTTGGTTTTAGTGTGAGGTTTCTCTTTGATGTGTCTTTGAGTTTTAGAAGGGGCGTATTTTCGCCTCTCTATATCAGATTGATGGCTTTTGACGCTCTATAGGAATTTCGACCAATTTTCGGCCCTTGCTTTGGGAGGGCTTAAAGCTGCCGCGAGCTCCGGAGCTACGGGCGTGCTCGACGTGCTCAGGGATGTGCTCATGGTCGAAGCGAGAGATCTTTGCCCGAATAATGAAGGCTTCCACTAGCGAGGGGCTTCGGGGTTCCGCTTGCAGCGAGTTTCGTTCAGCGGAGATCGGATGGGCCTGTGCGGTGGTTTGCCAATCGTAGCGGCTTTCGGCAATTTGGTTGAGTTCGCCCCCGCGGGCAACTTTACAGCTGAAAGAGCTTTGGGGTGCTTCTATATTCGTATTCATAGACTCGTGACGAGACGTTGCGGGAGGCAGCAAGCCGAAGCGTTTCTGCATAGTCCGCGCCTGCTGCGGTGTATTCTTCCGTTCGGCCGCTTTTTCAGCGCGTTCCTTCTAATGGTTAGCCGGACTCGTGAGTTTGCGGAGGTGAGTTGCATTGCGGTTAATGCGCATTGCCATGCCCCGCGAGCCCGTTCAGCTTTGCCCGCGCTAAGAGTTGAGGCGTTCGATTGAGTGCCTAATCTCGTCCGAGGGGAGGAGCAGAGCGGGCGTGATATTGCGTATGAGCTTTTCCGAAACGCAGATGTGAACGTGCGAATTGGTATGCAAGCGGGTCAATCCCGAGCGGAGCGAGTGGGGTATATCTAGCAGCGGTCCGGCATGGATGATGCAGTGCAATCCAACCCGGCTGTTTCCTATGTGGCAAACGAGCGGGGGAGTGAGACCAAAATTTGAACTGAACAGCTGATAATATAACCTATGAAAACAATACTAAGACTGAGAAAAAATAAAAGGATGCCGATAGCCGCATTAGGCCTAGCAGTGACTGTGTTGGGAGGATGCAATCCGGGCCCGGACAGGTCGGTCGACAGTGAGGTGAGCCAACGCGTCGCCATTGCTCAATTATCGCCAACGGAGGGCAATAAGGTATCTGGAACGGTAACCTTCATCGAGGACCGTGACGGTGTACGCGTGGTCGCGGATTTGATAGGCTTGCCAAGTGGCATGCATGGGTTTCACATTCACGAGAATGGCGACTGCTCAGCTCCCGACGCGAGCTCAGCGGGTGGACACTTTAATCCGACGAACGCGAAACATGCGGGACCGGATTCTAGGGTGCGGCACGTCGGCGATTTGGGCAATATAGAAGCGACTAGTGCTGGCCAAGCTCAGCGAGATACGGTTGATAGCGTGTTGACGTTCGAAGGTCCGAATTCGATTATCGGCAAAGGCGTAATCGTTCACGCAGGTAAGGATGACTTGACTTCTCAGCCCTCGGGAGCAGCGGGAGCGCGTTTGGCTTGCGGTGTTATAGAGTGGTCAGATAAGGGCTAGAGCAGACTTCCTGCCGACCACAGAGCTTCGCGGAACTGGTTAATATTAAGGATCCGTGACTTCTGTTTGGCTAGAAGGCTTAATGAAACGAACAGATTTTGAGGATCGGGAGATTTCACGAGGTGGTAATCGAAGCTGGCTACTTTGTTTATCAATTCACCGGAACTTAGTCCCCATCGTGTGAGAGCGATGAGCTCCATTTGTCGCCCTTGCTTTTATTGATGCATTTAGCAGCGACAGATTCTTCGTATTGAATATAAGGGCGGTAAGCTTCGGAAGGACAAGGAGGGAACGTGGGCACGAATTTTGCAGAAAGCGTCGCATGAGGGATAGTCGGGAACAAGAGGAGAAGGCGGCAACGAAGCATTTAGAGTTTTTTGTTACGCTTCTCGCTCGGAGCATTTCATATCAGTAGGAGATGAACAAAATCGCGAACCTTACCTGGGATGAAGCTACCGAGATGGCTATTTTTTGTCACGGACGAGGAAGCTGCGGGCGCGGCTTCGCCTATTATGATCCGAAAGGCGGGCAGATAACTGATGCTGGGGAAATCAAGTGCTTCAACGTGCTTGCGGCGCCTCCTGCGTATCGGGACATGTGGCTTTGCCTAGCCGGATCGACGACTTCAGTGAGGCCGGCGGTATGGTTTGAAACCCGCTTGTATCCGCTGTGCCAAACGCTGCTGTGAAGAGCACTTGTTAGCCCGCAGTCGGTTCATTTAAAAAAGTATAAATAAAATGGATACAAGTGCTAATTCGAGCGGAATTTGCGAATGCGTGTTTCTGTGCGGTGGGCCATCGGGGTACTGCTCGCGTTGATGGCGTCTAGGTTAACCGTGGTGCTTTGGAAGCCCAGTCACAGGCAGTTATCCGGTTCTGGCAAAACAGCGGAGATGCGGGCAGCAGAATAGTTTGGCACGAGCTTTGCAGTCGGCGTAAACATGGACGAAGAAACGCTGCCTCGGATCAATGGTGAGAGACATGTTGCGAATCCGGGAGAGACGATTGCCGCCCTGCTAGACCGTCTCGGAGTAGAGATTCCGCAGGTTTGCCGGCATCCCGCAATGGGCGGGCTAGCGACCTGTGATTCGTGCATGGTCGAGGTAAATGGCGAATTGAAACGTGCATGCACCACCGAGGTGCAGAATGACATGCAGATCGTCACGCAATCGCCGCGTGCAGTCGGGGCGAGAAAAGAAGCGATGAATCGTCTCGTCGCGAATCACGAGTTGTATTGTACGGTTTGCGACTACAATAACGGCGATTGCGAAGTGCACAATGCCGCTGAAATGGTGGGGCTTGAGCATCAAAAGTACCCTTTCAAACGCAAGGGGTATAAAGTAGACGATTCGAATCCATTTTATCGATACGACCCGGATCAGTGCGTGCTTTGCGCGCGCTGCGTGGAAGCCTGCCAAAATGTCCAGGTGACCGAGACCTTGAGCATCGATTGGACAATGGAGCAGCCGCGCGTCCTATGGGATGGTGGCAAGGCGATCAACGAATCGTCCTGCGTGAGTTGCGGGCATTGCGTGACAGTTTGCCCGTGCAACGCTCTCATGGAGAAATCGATGATCGGCGAGGCGGGGCATTTTACTGGGGCGCCCAAGCACGTTCTAAAAAAGTCGATCGACCTCGTGAAGTACGCGGAGACGTTCACCGGACTCGGGCCGCTTTTCGCCACCTCGAAGGCGGAGGCGGCTATGCGTGAGGAGACGATCAAGCGGACCAAGACCGTCTGCACCTACTGCGGCGTGGGCTGTGCCTTCGAAGTCTGGACAAAAGGCCGCCATATTTTGAAAATCCAACCGCACAAGGACGCTCCGGCGAACGGGATTTCCACATGTGTGAAAGGAAAGTTCGGCTGGGATTTCGTGAACAGCGACGAGCGTATCGTGAACCCGATAATTCGTCGTGAGGGAAAATTCGACTTGGTGGATTGGGACGAGGCCTTGGAGTATACGGCTAAAAGGTTGCGGACGATCGTAGACGAACATGGTCCCGACAGCGTGGCCTTTATCTCTTCGTCGAAGATTACTAACGAAGAGTGCTACTTGGTACAGAAATTGGCCCGTGCAGTGTTTGGGACGAACAATGTCGACAACTGCGCCCGCTATTGCCAGAGCCCAGCTAGCAAGGGACTGTCGCGGACAGTTGGATACGGAGCGGATGCGGGAACGATGGACGACATCACGAAGGCCGAGCTCGTCTTTGTCGTGGGGTCGAACACCGCGGTTTCCCATCCTGTCTTGGCGGCACGCATCAAGCGGCAGGTGAAGGTACACGGGCAGCGCCTGATCGTATCTGACCTGCGTACCCATGAGATGGCGGATCGAGCCCATATCTTTCTGCAGCCTAAACCCGGCACGGATCTGGTCTGGATCAACGCAGTCGCGAAGTACATCTTGGATCAAGGATGGGAAGATCGAGACTTTATCGAGCGACGGGTCAAGGACTTCGACAAGTATCGCGATAGCTTGCAAAAATTTACGCTGGAATTTGCAGCGGCACGGACCGGGCTGACGAAGGAGACACTGATGCAGGTGGCCAAAGAGATCGCGAGTGCGAAATCTGTTTGCGGGCTTTGGGCTATGGGCGTGACCCAGCACATGGGCGGGACCGACACCTGCACCGCCATCTCGAATCTCTTACTATTGACTGGGAATTTCGGCAAACCTGGAACGGGGGCGTATCCGTTACGCGGACACAACAACGTCCAAGGTTCCTGCGACTTCGGGGCTCTTTATAATTATTTGCCAGGTTACGCCTCTGTTGACAGCGACGAGGCTCGTAGGCCCTTCGAAGAGGCCTGGGGCATGAAGCTGCCGAGCGGAAAAGGCCTCAACAACAAGACGATGATCGACGCGATAGAGGAAGGAACGCTCAAGGCCCTATACGTCGTGGGAGAGGAGCTAGCACTGGTCGACTCGAACGCGCGCCGCGTTCAGGAGCAGTTGGAGAAACTGGAGTTTTTCGCAGTCCAGGAGATCTTCTTTTCCACTACTGCTCGCTTTGCGGATGTCGTGCTTCCCGGCACGCCATCGCTGGAGAAGGAAGGAACGTTCGTTAACACGGAACGTCGCGTGCAGCTTCTAAACGAAGCGCTGCCGCCGCTGAAGGGATGTCGTCCCGACTGGAAGATTCTCCGGGACTTGGCGGGCAAACTCGGCCATGAATGGAACTATGAAAGCCCCAGCGATATTATGGACGAAGTCGCCGGGATCGTCCCGGAGTTCGCGGGAATTAACTACGACCGGCTGAAGGGCTACAACTCGCTGTGTTGGCCCGTGGATGCGGACGGAAACGACACCCCATTGCTTTACGAGGAGAGGTTTCATACTGCGGATGGCAAAGCTAGTTTCTTCCCGGTCGACTACACGGAGCCGGTGAACCAGCCAGACGAGGAGTACCCGAATCATCTGAACAACGGCCGGGTGCTCGAGCACTTTCACGAGGGCAATATGACTTTCAGGGTGAAGGGCTGTGCTGAGAAAATTCACGAAGCCTTCGTGGAGATGAATCCGGCAGACGCGGAGGCCCAAGGACTCGAAGAGGGCGATTGGGTCGATGTACGTTCGCCGTTCGGCAAGGTCACGACGCAAATCGTGGTTTCGGAAAGCATTCGCAGGGGCGAGCTCTATATGCCGGTTTGTTCGACTGAGCAGCGTGTGAATCATTTATCGTCGAGCAAAGCGGATCCAGTGGTTGACACGCCTGCGTACAAGGAGATCTCCGCAAGCATTAGGAAACTTGGCAGGCGTTCAGCGTCGCCTATTCCAAAATCCAATCCGCGTCACGGCAGCCCGACGCCATTGCGCACTGTGCGCGTCGAAGAGAAGTGGCAGCGGGATGATTACCGCGGCCCTGACGTAAGCAGACCAGAAGGAGGGAATGTCTAATGGCGGAACGTCTGAGATATACCACCGAGCCAGTGCCAAGCCCAACTGCTCGTGACGAGTTGGAAGGATTGATTGAGTCGCTAAGCGAGTCGGGCACGTTGCGGACACTGCAGGGTTTAACGGGGCAGTTCGCGGAAGTGTCCGGCGTTGCCATGGAGCATCTCAACGCTCCACCAGGGCGTCGCTTGATTGGGTCGATCGCATTGCTCGCCGAAGTGCTTTCGAAAATCCCGGCCGAAAAGCTTGAGGGCGTGGCTGATGGCATTGGCAATGGGACGGAACAGGCGAGCGAAATTCTCGGTAAGGATCCACCTAGCACGTTGCAGGTTCTCAAACTCGCTCGCGATCCGGATGTTCGTCGCACTATGGCTTCCCTACTTGTAATTCTAAAAACGGTTGGACAGGCACTCGGTGAAGGCGAGCGGGCTGAGGCTGAGGATTCCGACCGAGCACTGTAGCACTTAAACGGATACCTGTCCGGCTGGGTCAAGGGAGCTAGGATGAATAAAAGCGAGACATCACAGAAAGAGGACAGTGGGGCAGAGGAGCCTCACGATCTAGAGGAGGTATTGGACCGGCTTTGCGATGAGTCGGGGGGGAAGAGCGAGGTCAGCATTGAGCAAATGATGGAAGCTGTCGGGCGGAGGTCATTCGGTCCGGTTATCTTGTTCTTCGGGCTTCTAGCGGTGACGCCATTGAGCGGCATCCCGACGATACCGTCGATCATCGGGATTCTGGTAACATTGATTTCGGGACAGCTCCTTCTAGGAAGGAAGAGTTTTTGGCTGCCGCAGAAGCTGCTGAGTCGATCGGTGCCTCAGGACAGATTCGAGAAGGGGCTGAAAAAGGTGAGGCCGGCTGCACGGTTCGTAGATCGATTTATCCGTCCGCGGATGGGGTTCATGACGGGTGGGATCGGCACGGCTGTAGTAGCGGGTTTTTGCGTCCTTATTGGAGCGACGATGCCTCCTCTGGAGATTGTGCCTTTCCTTGCTACCACTGCGGGAGCCGCCCTGACTGCATTTGGCCTGTCATTGATCGCCAACGACGGCTTGCTCGCGATTATTGCCATGGTTATTTCCGGTGCGGCGCTTTACCTCGCCATTCGCAATTTTTTGCTTTAGGTCGCTAACTGCTGTCCATATGCCATCGCCGGCTTGGCGCATACCTGTCAGCTCAATTTCATGTGCGAGCATCAGTTGTTCGATATACGCATTTTTTATAGGTTCCCGAGTTGAAGCAGGTTAATCCATGGGACTGGTGGATCACGTGCGTAGTGTCTGTGATCATCTGGTAGAAAGGGAATTAACTCGATCCATTCTGCGTATTAGAAAATATTGTATCTCCTAAAGGGAGTTTCATTGATGCCGATTCCGAGGTTCTGCCGCTGCTGGCCTCCTCGAAAACTCAAATACTACGTCGGCTACTATGAATAAATCCTCTTCAAAAACTCGTGAACTCGAAACTCTTAGCGAAAAGGCCCGGGATGGTGAGTTGATCTTTCGTACGATCGGCCAGATCTTAGAGAAGAAACCGAGCAGCAAAGGTAATTTGGTGGGCGATTGTCATGTGATGAAGGGCGCTGTAACCCTTATCGGAGGGGAGCCGGGATGTGGGAAGAGTCTGGCAGCCTTGAACTTGGCGATAGCGGGCGCGTTGAAGTCCGATAGGAACCGGAAAGATGTAGACTGGATGGGACTGAAGGTGAATCGCGAATTCACGACAATGGTTATCCAGTTCGAAAATGGAGCTATAAGGCTTTACAGTGAGGCGAGCCAATATCCTAAATTTGATTACGGTGAGAGGGTTTTTATCTCTAATCCTCCTACCTTTGGAGAGCGGTTTGGTGAGGGGACATTCGCCAAGAAGGTCAAAGATGCAAAGAAGCTAATAAACCCGGATGTTGTTGTCATTGATCCCTGGACATCCATCTCCGATGGCGACAATCGAGAGGCAGTTGTGAGGGTTATCGGAGAGATTCGTAGAGTATTCGGGTGCGATGAGGATAGTCCTGCCTTAGTTATCGTTTCACACACGGCTAAGCCGAGGGGAAGGAATGCAAAAGGCGTAGCGATGTTGCACGATATTGCTGGTTCGTTTGCCTTGGCGGCTCATGCTAGGGTTGTTTTCATACTTGAAAGAGCTAGCTCCGATCCGGAAAGCGATTTGGTCAAAAGCACGTGTGCCAAAAACAATAACGGTATTTTGGGTGCGGTTAAGACCTGGCATCGCAAACCAGGGGTCTTTCTACCTGCGGATGAAAAGGTAATTGTCGCAGCGATGCCTCCAGCGGTCGCGAAACCCGACAAGGCTCACAAGGCTAAGGAAAGGTCAAAGAGAGCACAGAAGTTTTTGCTGGAAACCCTATCGAATTCCCCAGGGGAAACCAAGTCACGCCAAGAGCTTGTGAAGGCAGTTGATGAGAAGGGTTTTGGGAAGAAGGATTTTACTGGTGGGATTATCCTTTCTTTGGAAGCTTCCAAGAAAGTCACGCGTTTCAGGAATGGTAAGGCTGAGATGGTGAAACTGCTCAAAGAGGAAGAAGAGGCGCCTGAGACCGAGACCACTGGTGGCAAAAATTGAATCTCTAAGCATGCGTCTGTCTGTCTATCGTTTTCACTCTCCCCCCGTAGGGGGGAGTTAACAGACAGATGAATGTTACTTTGCCGTCGAGGAGGCGATCTTTTCAGATTTCTTTCCTTTCTCGCTCACTCTCTTGGGGAAGAGAGGGTTTCGCTTCGCTTTCGAAATCCCTGATTTGTTTTTCCAAGGGTTTCGACTTTTCCTCTAACGTTTTCAGGGTTCCGGCTGTGTTCTTTTTGATGTACTGGACGAGGTGTCCGTAGAGGGATTCGAAAAGGGGGTTCGAAGCTTTTGAATCTTTACGATGTGCTCCCAGCGCTTGTTGAGTAGAATTTGAGACTTCCTCCTGGAGAGTGATGGTATCATTGATTGTCCTGCAGAAATCTTGAAGTCTCTTGAAGCGGCGAATGAGATTTTCTCCCAAGGTTCGAAGTTCTCGAAACTTGATTTTTATATCAGCGGTTTTTCGTTCAAGGGTTTCGACTTCTGATTCGAGTTTGAGGGTTTCCTTTTGTTTGTCGGAAATCGTGTTCGAGAGGGTTTCGTTCGAATTCTTGGTTTTGGTGAGTTGTTTTTCTATTTCCTGAGTTTCCTGGTGAAGCTTGGTTGATTCTGATTTCAGGGTTTCGAGCTTCCCTTTTTGATCGTGCAACGCTTTTTCAGAATCTTGGAGGTATTTTTGTGCCTCCTTTAATTCCTCCTCTTTGCGGGCTTTTTCCTCGCGCAGCTTTTCTAGGGTTTCGTCTGGAGCAATGTCCCCTTTGGCTACCTTGAATTCGTGTAGTCTTTTAGCGGCCACAAGTTCGATGTGCTGCTTGTAGTCTGCCTTCGCTTTCTCGACGGCTTTCTCCAGGTGGGGAATCCCTTTATGAAGTTTCGGTAGCTCTTCCTCCAGAAAGCGATCGACAATGTCACAGACTAAGTAGTCCGTTGGAAGGCGTTCAGTCGCGCGTTCGCGTTTCCGCAAGAACTTGTCCAGGTCCTTGGAGAGTTCGTCAGGCCATACTCCTCTTTCCCGCAAGCGAAGTAGGGCGATCAACGCAGGTCCCGCATGCGCGCTGCGGTTGTTACCCTGTCGAGTATTTTGGTTTTTAAGGGTTATTTTATTCAGTTCGGGTGTAGGCCGGCAAAAGCGTGTCGTGATGAGGTCAATATGCAGGCATCCAGCGTTGGGATGAATCGAAGTCAGGATGACGTTTTCGTTTGGGTCGATCCGGTCGAATGCGTCAGTCACCTTGTCCGCGAGCTTACGAGTCAAAGGTGAGATATCCACTCCCAGAGAATCTAGTGCCCGTAGGATGTAGTCGTGCTCTGGGAACAGGGTGGCCGCTTGCTTTTTCAAGACGCCTCCGCTTCGTTTACGGCGTTTCCATCGTCCATGCTTGTCGAGTGCGTAATAGTGATCGAATGTTGTCATCTTTTCATTTCTCCATTCTTTTGCTTGTTCCTTAGTCCGAATCTCCGTCCCGTCGCGACAGTATGAGCTGCCAGGTCCAAGGGATTCGAATTCGAATCCCTCCTCCTCCAGATCTACAGGCCCAGAGATGGCTTTCGCGATCTCGGTTTCGGCCATAGCTACCAGCTTCGACTTTAGTTGGTCCGCCTTCGATTTTTTGGTATGGACCACTTGGTGTAGAACCGCGGCAACGCTGTCCGCGCTGCCGCTTGATTTCCTTTTTGCGCCCCGAGATTTATTGGATCGAGCCATGGTCAAGACCCTCCTTTTTTCTGTTCGGGTTCGGCTTCTCAGATTCCGGTTCTCGCTGAGGTGGCGTCGTTCTATTCGCGCTTTTGCTCCACGACCTGAAAATGTCGTAGGCGGCGGCGTTCGTGCCTAGCCATGCCAAAATATGAAGACGGGCATGCTCGAGGAATTGTGGCGATGGATGGTATCCGAGATCCTCAGCGTGTTGTTTGAGTGCTGAAATCGTAAGAAACGGTTTTGAGTCGCATGGCTCAGTCACCTGCAGTGAATCTCTCCTCTTGGATGCTGTTTCCAACTTCTTGCGGCTTTTGCTCAACAGGGTTGGATAGTTCTTCTTTAGAGCGGATTGACCCACTTCCAAAACGGATTCGGGCAGGATTACATTTTCATGAAGTCCGGGCATCAGTTTTTGAGAAGCCTCAATGGCCGTGATGATTGTGTCTTTTTCTTTATTTTTCACGCCCTTTCTTATGGGCGTTTTTCTCCAGATTTCTTAAAGTTTTTATGCAGATGATTTAAGTGCCTGATAATCAACATGATTTTTTATGAAAAAAGAGAGTATCTTGGTAGTTTATACAGTTCCATGAACCCTAAACTCTATTTTTCTTTAGAGCTTATACTCTACCGCAACCCTGAATTATAGAGGGTTTCCGTTATGCGGATGAACGTTGAAACCTGTTTCAACCTATATCATTCGATTGGGCAGGGAGTATCTAAATGCATTTGGATATAGAATTCCGCAGTACTGACCTTAATCCCTGATTCCTGTTTTTGACTGACTAAAAGGCTAACGCCGAAACTCTGTTTGTGACCATCGTTTCTGTTTGTGGACAATGACCAAGACGGCGAAATGGCCAAACGCGTGTGGAACGCTATTTGTTTGATCCATTTCGGCTGCTTGGCCCAGATGAAATCGGGCACCTCGCGGGAAGAGTCCTTCTCGCTCAAGGTTTGCCTGCGGCGGCTTTGCTTTTTGTCAGCGTGATCCCTAGCGCGACACTTAGCCAAAAACGGAAACGAACCCCTCGCCGAACTGATTCTCAGACCGGGCTTGGTTTCTGACGTATGCTACTTTGGAAGTAGCGTACTACCACTACCGATTGGATGACATGTGAATGGCACGAACGATTTCGAACCCGGAGACGACTAGGATGCTCTTAAGAGGTTCTCTAAATCTTCGGGCGAGGCCATCGTTAGATATCGCATGGCCTCTGATATGTAGGCTTGCTTGAAGTCCTCATCGCCGGCGAATTTGCGGTAGAGCTCGAGGTCGTTCTTGCGTTGCTGGTTGACTGCCTGCTGGACGATTTTTTCGAAGGCTAGCCTGCGGTTCTGCACGTCGTCGTTGTTGACGACCTGTGCCTCGTAGTTGGGATTACTGACGACGTTGCGAAGGATATTTACGAAGCGGACGCGTTGGCTCTCGTCGGTTTCTTCCCAACCCGCGAAGAAGCGTTCGTTGAAGCTTCGGATGATGTCATCGAGCGTCTCTCTTTCTTCCTCGCCGCCTGGATTGCGCGGATTCGGGTTTTGCGGGTCGAGTTCCGTATCCGAAGAGTCGAGTCCGATAGTGGAGTTCAGCTTCACTCTTGATAGGCCGTAGGACGACAGGTCGACGGAGTTTAGAATTTCGTCCATCTGGTCTCCACCCGTGTCTGTAATGTGAAGCTTGGGAATGAGGAACTTGAGGAACCAATGCAGCATTTCCCAATCGGGATTGTTGAAAGGGATCATGCAGGCGACTTGTCCGTAGATCTTCACGAACTGTTTGGCCCGAACCTTGAAGCCAACCTTCTGATCCTCTTCTAGCTCTAGCTCGTTGTTGAAGCGCTCGGCGGCGATATCGATGATGGGACTAAGCTGATCTGCGGGGACGTTGTTGAAATAGAGTTCGTTGAATTGGATGACTTCGCTTTGCTCGTAGACTCCTTCTTCGTCCAAGAGGTCTTTTAAGTCATGGAGGACGTTCACGTCCGTCGCCGCCGCGAGCGAGGTGGAGGTGTAGAAGGGGTCGAAGGCTCGTTTGATGTCTTCGGTCGCATTGTAGAAATTCAGTATGAAGGTATCGTTCTTTCCGAGTTTCTTGTTCGCCCGATTGAGTCGGGAAAGCGTCTGCACGGCCAGAACGTGCTGAAGCTTCTTGTCGACGTACATGCTGTGAAGCTTTGGTTGGTCAAATCCGGTCAGGTACTTGTTGGCGACCACGAGCAGCTTGTAGTCGTCGCTGTCGAATTCGTCGGGAATGTCCTTGGATGGGAATCCGTTCAGGGACTCTTCGGTATGCTCGATTCCGTCGACCTTCTTCTTTCCGGAGAAGGCAACGATGGCTTTGAAAGGCGTGCCGCGTTTCTTGAGAGCTTCACGAATAGCCAAGTAATAGCGGATTGCGGTGACAATGTTGCGCGTTACGACCATGGCCTTGGCTTTTCCCTTGAGCTTCTTGGGAGTCCACACGTTCTCCATGAAGTGGTTGACCATGATCTCCGCTTTCACGGCGATGGTTTCAGCATGGCCTTCGACGTAGGCTCGCAATCGCTTCTGTGCCTTCGCGGTGTCGAAGAGCGGGTTGTCTTCGACAGATTTTTGGATTTCGTAGTAGCTGCGGTAGGTCGTGTAGTTAGCGAGTACGTCGAGGATGAATTCCTCTTCGATAGCCTGCTTCATCGAGTATAAGTGAAAGGGGACGAACTTGCCGTCCACCAGCTGCACTCCGAACTTCTCCAACGTCGCGTTCTTGGGGGTAGCGGTAAACGCGAAGTACGAAGCGTTCTCGCTGAGCTTGCGGCCTTCCATCGCTTTCAGGATTTTGTCCTGCAAGTCTTCCGGCTCCTCTTCGTCCTCTTCGTCTTTGCTCAAGGCCGTGCTCATCTTGTCCGCGGCTTTGCCGCTTTGGGAGGAGTGGGCTTCGTCGATGATCACGGCGAAGTTCCGTTCGCTCAACGACTCGATCCCTTGCACGATGAATGGAAATTTCTGGATGGTGGTGATGATAACCTTCTTGCCGGACTCTAGGGCCTCCTTGAGGTCTTGGGACTTGGTGGCGTGAGCGACGATATTCTTTACCTCAGAGAACTGCTTGATGTTGTCGCGGAGCTGTTTGTCCAGAGCTCGTCGATCCGTAACCACGATGACGGAATCGAAGACTGGCGCGTCGCTTCCTTCGGCGTAGAGCTCGATTAGCTGATAGGCCGCCCAGGTAATCGAGTTCGACTTGCCCGATCCGGCGGAGTGCTGGATGAGGTAACGCTGACCGGGGCCGTGCATCCCCGCGTGCTGTAGTAGTTTTCGGACTACGTCGAGCTGCTGGTAGCGGGGGAAGAAGAGTGTTTCTCTGGTCTTGTCGGTCTTGGGATCCTTTTCCTTAATCAGCTTGCAGAAGTGCTCGATGATGTTGGTGAGGCTTTCTTTGCGAAGAACCTCGTCCCATAGATAGCTTGTTTTGTGGCCGTTGGGATTCGGAGGATTTCCTTTTCCGTTGTTGTGCCCTTTGTTGAAGGGCAGGAAGAAGGTTTTCTTACCCGCGAGTTTGGTGGTCATGTAAACCTCGTCGGTATCGGCGGCGAAGTGGACTAGGCAGCGTTTGAAGTTGAGCAGCGGTTCCTTCGGGTCTCGGTCCTCTTGGTACTGCTTTCTTGCGTGGTAGGTTGTCTGACCGGTCCAAGCATTCTTCAGCTCTATGGTGGCGATAGCGATTCCGTTGATGAAGATCGCCATGTCTATGGAAAGGGCAGGTTGGCTTTGCGAGAAGTGGACCTGACGGGTGACGGAGAAGATGTTCTTTTCGAAGTTCGCTTGGACCTCGGGATTGGTGGCGTTGTAGGGGAGGCTGTAGAGCAGGGTAAGTCGGGCGCTGTCGATGGAGAGTCCCTTTTTGAGTACGCTCAGTATGCCGTCCTTGAGGATCTTCCGGTTAAGGCGTTCGAGGATGAGGCGCTGCCAGTTGGGGCGGTCTTGCAGCTTCTTCAATTCCTCGGCTTGTGTGGACTGGAGGAACTCCCAAAAGAGTCGGGTATCGATGGCGAACTCCTTGTCGAAGTCGCTGGGCCAGCCGAGCTGGTAGCCGTGTTCGGGAGAGAGACCGTAGGGCGCTCCAGTCTCGGAAACGATCAGCTCGCCGTTCTCGTCTTTCTTGAGCTCGTCGCGCGATAAGCCCGTCAGCGCTTTTTCGATACAGGATTCAAGGGCACGTTCGTTGGTTTGGGAAGGAGACATGGGAAGAGTGAATTCTGAAGAGTGAAAAGTGAAATTGGGTAGTCTAACTAGATTTCGTTTTCTTCACTATGGTCGTTAAGATCGCAACGAGTTCGTTTGCTTCGTCTGTTAGAGGCTGAAGTTTGGATTTGGACACCACGTTGGTCGCGATTAGTAGCCGTAGCCAATAGAGAGATTCGCGGGCTTCTTTGCAGGCGATGTACATTTTGGCAGTGAAGTCGGCTTTGCTTTGACTCCCGTGAGCTTCCTCAACGTTCGCCCCAATCGATGTCCCAGATCGGAGCAGTTGATTGGAAAGCGTTCGAGATACTCCGGGTTCAGAATTGAGTGAGTCGCACAGACCGACAACCCGAATTGCGAACGCGAAGGTCCGTTCTTGAATTCCTAATGGTTGGCTTTCCATTTCACTCTTCACTCTTCACTCTTCAGATTTCTCTCTGAGCTCATCGTCGCTGCCTTTGATCCAGAGTTTCGGAGCGTTCAGCACGCTCTCGATAAATGCGTCACCGCTAGCGGCCTTTTGCGCAAAGCCCTTGGCGGTGATGGTGTAAGGATTGATCTCACGTCCCAGTGAATCGGATACGGGCCGAAGTTTGGGAGTGAGCTTGCGTAGGCCAACGCTGCCGATGGCGAAGAAGTCGACGTCGCTGCTTGCCTTTGCCTCGCCACTGGCTGTTGAGCCAAAGACGAAGGCCAGCTGGATGCCATCGATTTCCTTGATCGCTTCTGAAAGCGAGTCGGCGAGTCCGCTGGTCTTTTCGACGATGCCTCGAAGTTCCGGAAAAATTGGATGGGAGTCGTTGGCCCGGAAGTAGAGTCGGTTGCCGTCGCGACGCGAGACAAGTAGCTCTGTTTCTTCAAGGCGCTGTACTTCCTTCTGCAATGCTCCTACTGACATGCCACTTTGCTTCGCCAGGTCGCGAAGATGGAGCTCTTTCGCTGGATCTGTGAGCAGCAGTCGAAGGAGTTCGGCTCTGGCTTTTGGAAATAGGGAGTGGAGGGTAGTCATGGAATGTATTAAAAATTCATACAAACGTATTCTTTTTTAGTACAGAGGAAAGTTCAAAGTTTATTCCTCGAGAGGGTGGCTTGAGCTGCGGGATTGACATTTGTAACCGCAATGCGATCTTCTTCCCGTATCCGATGGTGGAAATTCGGCTCCATGCCGTGTGTTTCGGGTCTTATGGCCAGTGAAACCTATAATCATCGGGTTTTTAGTTTTTAAGGATCGAGACATTCATTTTGTTGATTAGCTGGAGGGCGATGCCTGACTATAGAAGGCTTCATCTCGTCCAGACTGGGTGTTCGTTCCAGTTGGGAGTCAGTCCCATTTGCTCTAGGGGTTGGGGGCAGGTTGGGAGTTGATTGTTGATGAGCGTCTCGACGCGTTGTTTCCAATCGGCAGCGAAGGGTTTCTCGGCGGCGCAGCGGTTGAGCAGAGTGTATTGGATTAGGAGGCTGGCGAACAGTCGGTCGCTTCCAGGTAAGAGAGGCGGTTCCCATTTTTTGCCATGAGGTAGGCTCGGTTCGATGGCCCAGGAGCGATCCCAGAGACGGGCATGGTGGGCGCAGATGTTGCGCACGTAAACGAGGTGGTGCAGGCAGGATGCAAAGGTTTGCGGCTGCATTCCGTAGCGATGAGCGATGTACTTTTGATCGTCGCGGCCCATGCCTTCGATCATGCGCGAGAGGGCACCGAAGGACATGATTTCGGTGGCTACCCAAATCGGCAGATCTGGATACTCCGAATAGCGTTGCTTGAAGTGATCGATAAAACGTTCGCGGGAACGGTCCGATTCCTCTCGCAGCTTTGCGAGCCAGTTGGCGTGCTTGAAGGTGCGGAAGAAATTGCTAGGGTCGGTGTGTCCAAATGCCTGATACGCTTTGCCGAAGCTGTAGGCGACCGTGGTGCGGACATCCAGTTCGATCACCTCCATCGACTCGTAGACGAGGTCGCGCAGCGCGCGGTCGAATTCGTAGGCCTGGCGGATTTGCTCGAAGGTCGTTCCCGGCACGAAGCGATGTCGAAAGGTTTCGAAGGCGAGGCTGTAGCCGCTGAAGCGGTAGTAGTTAAGGTGGCGGAGGAATTTCTCCGCCTCGGGCTTGTCGGAAACCACCAGCCCATGGGATTCCAGTTTTTCGATCTGCTCGGAGATCGGCAGCCACTTCTTCTGGTAGGAGACTTTCATCCGATGGCGTCTCCTCTCCGTACGGCCCTGGTGTCTGGGCAAAAAGAAACGCGCCCTTGATGTGCATCCTCCTTGCGGACGAGCGGCACGGCGCGTGTGTTACGTTCCAAGGAACCGCAAGGCGTCGAATGTGCAAGAAAATTTGTACGCTTTCTGCGTAGTGCGGGTGAGTGGTTTGCCTGAATTGAGGAGGGGAAAGCTGTGAATTCTGATTCGATGCGGCGCATGGGGAAGCGTGAGAAGTGGTGGGTTGTGAAATTATCAGGAGTTTCTTTGGTCGACTGTTTCCACTTCAATTATCCGTCCATCTAAATGGTCAAAGTCGCCGTCAGTCGTGACAAGAATAGCGTTTGATGCATAGGCAATGGCTGCGATCCAAGCGTCGTTTTGTTTCATTGGTTTCGCAGGTTTGGGCGCAAGACCGAATGTTTCAGGTTCGATTGGCTTTCCTTGTGACCAGGCTGTGATTTTCGCGTAGGCGTACGAAACGCTTTCTTTGTCGATGCCGAGAGCCGAGAACTGCCTGAGGCCGGCCTCGAGTTTGTTTCGTTTCTTCGGACCCCAGCCGTTTCGTTCGGCGAGTGCAAGGATCTCTCCGCGGCTGATTGACGATGTGAAGGTGATGCAATCTTCGGCCGCAAAGTCTAGTCGCGCAAAAGTCTCACGAGCCCATTCCGCACCTCGGATGAATCCGAGTAGCATGTTTGTATCGAGAAGGTAACGGCGCATTCTTTGTCTCCTCAGTCGAGTTGAGCCATGAGTTCATCGATGGATTCATCGCCGGGCCAGGTATTCCAGAGTACCATGGGATCTGCTCGTTTCTTCGACTTTGTGCTAAGCTCGGGGAAGAATTCAGCAGTTTCTCCGACGGAGATTCGTGGCATCTCGTCGAAGATCGAATCCTGAGAGGTTTGCACGCTGAGCTTTCGAGCTTCGATGAAACGGGGCGTTCCATTGGCTTTGAAGTGAACGAGGCCTTCGATGGTGACGGGCTTGCCCCAAAGTGGTCTGAGCGATTCCTCGCTAAGGAATTCTTGGTGAATGGAGCCACGTAGCTTTTGGCCTGCTGTGAGAACCAGGAGGAACTGACGGTCGCTGTACTGAATGTGGTCGAGCCGACCGCTCACGATGAAGGCTCTGGGCTCGGGGAGTTTTTTCTTTTTGGCTTCGAAGGTTTCGTAAGATCGTTGGGAGAGTTCAAATGTTCCGCGAGCGTTCCCTGTGGGAATGAGTTTGTATTTTATGTCCGCATCACGCGCGACTTTTCGAAACTCTAGCGCTGCGTCGAGGAGACCAGAGTCGAAGCGTTCGCTCGAATCGCCATCACTCAGGGCCTCGTCGATGGCTTGGGCGGCAAGGGTGAGTGCGGTGTCAGAGTTTTCAGGCGGTTCGCGCCAGAAGTCGGATTGGACGAAATGCTCCTTGGCGGTGGCCCCGATTTCGGGCGCGTCGATTTCAAGTATGGTCGAGCCTTCGGTCAATCCGGTGACGACGAATGCGGTGGTTTCGGCGAGCCACTTCGGTTTGCCGCCTTTGCTCTCGCCGGTGGCCATGAGTCGGGTGGCTCGTTCGGCGGTCTTGATCAAGGCCCCCAGAACCTGATGGAGGTCGCTCGCCTTTATCTGCCCTTGCGGCTCTTTGAGGCCGTCGAGTTTGAGTTGGTAGTGTTGATTGCTCATGGGGAGAGTTTATTATGCTTTGGCCGCAGTCAGAATTGACTCGCAGAGCTCGTTTAGAGTTTGGGAATGTATGCCTGATTCTGATGCGAGAGTCAGCCATTCGCTGATGAACATGGAATTTTTCTTTAGTTGGCCTGCTCCTCCGCACCTCTTCCGGGCTTCCTGCATATAATTACACAGGTCCTGAGTCGCGAAATCGGCTTCTACGGACTTCCCGAGGTTTTCAGGCCATGCAATGCAATTAGTAGAAGTATAGCCTGCAGCTGGAAATGCGTCTTTCGTCGGATTTCCGACCAAGCTGAAAAGCGTCAAATTGTCGGGCTTCTGTTTCTCTCTGTTGTCACCGGTCTGATTCGAGTCGCAGTCAAAAATTAGAAAGTAGGGAATGCCCAGCTTGTTTGCGATGGCGACGGGATGTATGAGGTGGCTCTTGCCATTGGTAGAAATCAAATGGCAACCAGATGCGTGGAAATCGTCCCAGAGATCGAAGATGTGTAGAGCCGTTGTGATGAAGGCGACGTCCTCTAAGCCTTCGACGAAGACTGGAAACTGGCAGAAGAACATTTCATTGAGGTGAGGAAGCAACGACTGGTTGATCTTAACTCGTAGGCTCGATGGGTTGTGGATCTCTTTGTTGTAACGATGCTCGTTTAAGTAGGTGCTGATGTCGTTGCTGGATGAATACGAGGGTATGGATTGGCCTTTCTGTGGGTCCTTGTGGAGAAGTCGGACATTTTCGAAATCTTTGCCTTTGACGAAATGCGGACTATGAGTAGTTACGAGGACTTGTGAGTTGTTTGCTGCTAATTCCGCGAACACTTCTGATAGACGGCGAATCTGAGGAGGGTGCTGATACAACTCCGGTTCTTCGCACGCGAAAATGAGAGTAGGTAGATTGTCTGACTCCAAGTTTGCAACTTCGATGAGAAGAGCCAGCAAGTAAGATCGTTGTAGTCCATGCCCCATTCTAGACAGCTTGCCGGAGAATTCGCCTTCGCCCGTGTAAACTCCAGCGCTGGGGTCCTGGACTTGAACCGATTTAGCGGAGTCGGTTAACCATTTGAGATTTAGGCTGGCATTTTGATGTGACCAGGTAGCAAGACGCCTTTGCAAATTTCCGCTGACTTCATCGAGAGCTGATTGGTTTTCTCCCAAGAGCTTTTCGTAGGCGATTAGGGTGTCGCTTTTCAGCTTCTCTAGCTTTTCGCCGAAATTTGTCTTCTGGCGTACAGTTCTGGCGAGTAGCTGGCCAAGTGCCGACTTCTTTGATTCTTCTCCTTCCTCTTGTGCGTCTTTGACCGCCGGAGCATAGACCCACTGTATATATCGATTGAGTTTTCCAGAATTAGAACCGTAGAATTGATCTTCGCTTGGCAGCTCTTCGCATTGATCAGGATTTGAGGCTTCGTAATCTCGAAGGGCTTGCTCCATATCGCCCTTTGTTGGTGCTGCTGCTATGCCATCGTATTCGGACCGGAGCTGTTTGAAGATGATTTTCAATTCAGCAGCCGAAGCTTTCTTCGAAAAAAAACGATCGGCAAAGACACGCATGCCCATGCGACTGCCGTACTGCTTGACCTCCGCTTTGCTCTGAGATGTGTCCCAAGCGGCTTCAGCTGTTACGATTAGTCGATCCTGGCGAGCGTAATGGGAGAGTTCTTCGTTCTCTTCTCGGCTAAGATTGTCGAAGGTGACGGTTATCCGAATTGGTTCTTCCGTGTACTTATTGTGAAAATCTTCAATATCGAGTTCCTTGACGTTCGGGAGGGACGAGGTCGGGTTTTGAAAGAACAGGTTTAAAGCGGACAGAACATTGGACTTGCCTGCTCCATTTGGACCGACGAAACAGGTGTAGTCATCCAGTGGAATCGTTTCGTCATTAAACGAACGAAAGTTCTGAATTCTGATTGAGGAAAGTTTCACAGTTAGAGTTGTATTTAGATTTTAATCTTTCCGGTGACGGCGTGGGCGATGAGGATTTGTTTGAATTCCTTGAGTTGCTTGATCTGTTCTGTGAGCGAGCTTGTAATTGTTGCTTGGCTGGAATTGAGGTCTTTTACTTTCGCTAGGAGTTCATTTTGAGAAGAGAGCGATTGAGGAATGCTGATCGTAAGGTTTCTGATGCTTCCCATACCAATGTTGTTTGCCAAACCTCCAGCACCGCTGACCGCTGCCACAATCTGTTCTCTCGCATCTGGAGTTCCGAGGGCGATGGCGAGCAGTTCTGGAATTACCATTTCATGATTGGGAACCAACCTGAAGATCTTGTCGGAAAACATTCTGCCAGGTTCTGTTTCATGAACATAGGCTGCAGATCCTATCAGATCTAGTGAGCCATTCGCGCGAGACATCAGAATGTCTCCTTTTTTGACTTCAATGCTGGGACGTGGCGTTAAGCGTGCAGGCAGTGGTTTGTATCTATCTTGGTAATACGTACCGCCGTTTACGCATCCGGCAGTCAAAACTCCCCATCCGGATGGCAAACCGCTTGAGTCGCTGCAGTCTGGGCTCCACCCTTGTTCGATTCTTTTCAAGAAGCGTTTTAGGAGGATTGGTTTTTCAGTGGTTTGAAACCACTGGTTGATGAGGATGGCTTTTTGCTCTTTGAGCAGGGCGATCAAGCGCTGCTTCTTGCCGATCGCTTCGTCGATCTCCGCCGCCTTCTCGTCCAGAAAATTGGCAATGCGTTGTTGCTCGTCGAGGGTGGGGAGAGGTGTTGGGATCTTTTTGAAATCCTCGTAGTGCATGTCCCATTGGCCGACACGCACGCCGTACGAGAGTGATGAATACGTGGAGATGTAGACCTTTGATCGGAGCAAGTAGTGGGCGAACTTGGGATAAATTCGATCAGGTCGAGTTTCGCATGTAATGTAGGCTGGGCTAACCAAGCCTTGGTGTTCGCTTATTCCCATCGAACCTTGCCATGCTTTCATTTTGTTGACTACCAAATCACCCGGTTCGACGACCTTGTAGTTTGACGTGTCGAGGGATGTGGCGTTGTGATTGTCGTCTCGGGAATCCTTTGGGATGACTCCGTATTCACGATAGACTGACAAAATGTCTAAGTCAGGTTGGCCTCTGTCGGCTTTTAGGCGGGTAAAGCTTCGTATGTTTGCGAGTTCCCAATGGCTCGGAATCTCGCCCAACCAATCCACGCCGCTGTCGCGATAGCTCTCGTAGCGTGGGAACTCGATCTTGGCTGCGGCGGTGATCACTTGGCGACCTCCCCGAAGCTGACGATTTTTTTGAGGAGGCCTTCGGTTTGTGCTTCCAGCTGGAGGATGTCGGCGGTGACGTCTTCGAGGGAGCGGAGCGGCTGATGCTGGTAGAAGTATTTGTTGAAGCTAATCTCGTAGCCGATTTGGGTTTTGCTGAGATCGAGCCAGGCGTCTTCCACGTGAGGACGCACTTCGCGGAGGAAGTAGTCGTGGATATCCTCGTTAAGCGGAATGTTTTCAGTGTCGCGCAGGTCGGAATCGGTCTCGTATTCGATCCACTCGCCGGGCTGTCCGCTGGGCCAGTAGCCGAAGTCGGGCAGGTGTTCTTTCGTGGTACCCAAAGTTTGGAGCAGGGCGGCGAGCTTCTTGCCGCTCAGCTTGTGGACCTTTTTGACGATCTTGGCGGCGGTTTCCTCGGTCCAGCTAACGGCGTTGAGGATTTGCTTCTTTTGGGTGGCGGAGAGTTTTTCCTCCATTTCCTTAAGGGCGGAGTCGACTTGGTCGGTGAAGCGGTTGAAGTCGTCGAAAGTGGCATCGCCGATTTTTTCGTGCAGCTGCTGGGCGACTTGCATGAGCTCGCGCTGGGCTTGCCAGACCTTGGGATCGAGCAGGGCCTTTTTGTTTTTGGGCGAGAGGTTGAGGTCTTCGCGTTCGAGGTAGTCCTCGATGGTTTTCTTCTTTTGCGGGAGTTCCGTGTAGAGGGCGTCGCCCCAGCGCTCGTAGGCCCAGCGCATGGGCTCCTCGATGGCGGAGACGAAGCGGAGGGTGGCGACGCGTTCGGCGGTAAACTGGGCGGCTTTGCGGAGCGGGCGTTCGACGGTGACCTTGTAGTAGCCGAAGTCTCGGTTGGCAAAGACCTTGGACGTGCCGTTGTCGGGCATTTCCGAATACAGGCGCATGATCTCCTCGATGTGCTCGGGGGCGAACTCGCAGTTTTTGTTGCCCAGGTTTTTGCGGAGTTTTCTGAAGAGCTGGGAGGCGTCGATGAGCTGGACCTTTCCTTGGCGTGCGGCGGGCTTGTTGTTGGAGAGGATCCAGATGTAGGTGGTGATGCCCGTGTTGTAGAAGAGGTTGTTCGGCAGCTGGATGATAGCGTCCAGCAGGTCATTTTCGATGAGGTAGCGGCGAATGTTGCTCTCGCCGCTGCCGGCGTCGCCGGTGAAGAGGGAGGAGCCGTTGTGGACGGAGGCCACGCGCGAGCCCAGCGGGGAGGCGTCGAGTGACTTCATCTTGCCCGCCATGTCCATGAGGAAGAGCAGTTGACCGTCGGAGGAGCGCGGGGTGGCGGACTCCTCCTTTTCCTCGCCTTGGAAATTGGTCAGTCGGACTTGGAAGCGCGGGTCGAGGACATCCTTTCCGTCGAGGATGAACTTCTGGTCGGACTTCCAGGATTTGCCGTAAGGCGGGTTGGACAACATGAAGTCGAAGCGGAGGCCGGAGAAGTCGTCGGTGGCGAGGGTGGAGCCGAACTTGATGTTTTCCGGATTGTTGCCCTTGATCATCATGTCCGACTTGCAGATGGCGTAGGTCTCGCCGTTGACCTCCTTTCCGTAGAGGTAGACCTCGGCGGTGGAGGCGATGGGGCCGTCCGGGTGGGTGATGAAGTCCTGTGACTCGGTGAGCATGCCGCCCGAACCGCAGGCACCGTCATAGACGGTGATGACCGGCGGGATCCGGTCCTTGATCGGCTCGAAAAGCAGGTGGGTCATCAGCTGGATGACCTCGCGCGGGGTGAAGTGCTCGCCCGCCTCCTCGTTGTTCTCCTCGTTGAACTTGCGTATGAGTTCCTCGAATACGTAGCCCATGCCGAGGTTGGAGAGCGGCGGGAGCTTGCGGCCGTCGGGGTCGAAGGCTTCGTGCGGGCTGAGGTTGATGCGCTCGGCGGTGAATTTCTCCAGGACGTCGAGCAGGACGTCGGCATCGACCATGGTGGCGATCTGCTCGCGCAGCTTGAAGCGGTCGATGATCTCCTTGACGTTGTCCGAGAAGCCGTCGAGGTAGGCCTTGAAATTGGCCTCGAGGATTTGGGCCTTGTTGGATGCGGTGGAGACCAGCTTTTTGAGCGTCCAGTCGGAGGTGTTGTAGAAAACATAGCCGGAAGCTTCGCGGAGGCCTTCCGGGTCAAGGTCGGTGAAACCTGCGTCCTCGCGCTGGAAGCGAACCTCTTCGAGGACGGCCTCCTTCTTTGGCTCGAGCAGGCAGTCGAGGCGTCGCAGTACGAACATGGGTAGGATGACGTCGCGGTACTTGCCGCGCACGTATACGTCGCGCAGGCAGTCGTCGGCGATCGACCAGATGAAAGAGACAATCTTGTTGTGGGAGGAGTGGTCCATGGGAAAGGGTTTGGAATCCTAGCGGTTTAGGTCTGTAGCGAAAGTTTGATTACAAATTAGCACGACGAGGATCACAGCACGGCTCCGTGCTGTAAAGCCCACTCGGTGAAACCTTCCGGCGGGTTCTTGACGTCAGTGATCCGAGTGCCCTTCAGGCTGCGAATGCTTTGCCAGTTTTCGATATAGCCGAGGTCGGCACCGGAGAGATCTGCGTTTTCCAAATCAATTTCCTCGAGGTCGGCACCTTGGAGCTTGGCTCCTGCAAAGCTAGCATTTTTCCATGAGCTCCAGTTTAGCTTGGATGAGCCAAGCTTTGCTCCATCCAGGACGGCGCCATCCATACGCGCGTAGTGGAAAACAGCGGCGCCAAGATTGGCTTCTGAGAGGTTGGAGCCTTCCAAGGTGATATGAGTGAAGTCGTATTGCGAAAGGTTTGCACTGCGGAGATCGGATTGAACAAAGGTGACCGCTGAGTGGTTGATCTCCTCCATGTCGATGCCAGAGTCTACCAATGATATCAGAAGCTGCCCCCGCTCGGGACTGAGGGGAGAGAGCAGTAGTTTCCCATCGTCGCCGAGGAAACGGTATGGCCGAAGTGAGCGGCTCAAAGCTACGATTCGCCCGGTGAGTCGGTCAGAAAGACGATATAAGGGTGGGTGCTCCTCGTCGCGGCGGCGGGGCCTCTTACCCTCCAGTTCGCCCGACCCCGCATCTTGTCCAAGGTTTCTGGTGACGACGGCGTCTACTTGGATGTTTGCGGCGTCGAGTTCCTCGTCGATCTCATCCAGTATGCTGGTGAGTTCGAAAACGAGTGAGGATCTGCGGGCCGACTCGGCTAGGACGTTTTGATCGGAGAGGAGTTGGTTCTGGATCGCGAGTCGTTCGTTTTGAGTTTCGAGCAGGACTTTCTCCGCGTCCAAGGTATCGTTTTGGTGAGCGAGAAGATCATTAGCCTGCCAAGCGATAACGAGACCAATGATTGCGGTGATCGCTATTCCCCCTGTTACCACTTTGTTGGGAGAGACTATCGTCCAGATCAGAGCGTGCCATGCAGCTTCACGTCTCGGGTCGTCATCAGCTAACCTGTGGCGCTCATGGAAAAAGTTCTTGAGTACCGCGAAAAGCCGATGCTACTGACGCCAAAGCGCCGCCTCGATTTCCTCAGGGGAGTCGAATCGATTAGAAAGCGGAGAGGGATTGGAAGGAGGAGAAGGCAAACGCTCGGGTTATTGTCAATTTAACAGAAAGCGGCTGAATACACGCAATAGACGTAAGTAGATTTGCGAGGTTAATATTCGATGTGATTGAAATAGTGCAACGCTCCTGCGGAAAGGAGCGTGTGCCTTGGTCTATCACTCCGGACGTGGGGGCGACTGCGGAGGGTTGTTCCCACTCCTGGAAGGACTCGGGATGTAACGGTGACGCAGTTGTGGAGAGTACGGATTAATTGGCTGTCAGACCTCCTCCGGTCGCTTAGAAACCAATTTTCCCAATTTAGATTGCGAGTGAAAGAGGTCCTCTTCTTTCGCGGAAAACGAAATGTGGCTACTGCTCTTCGCGAAGGGGGCCTCTTTCCTTGAGAGATGTGTTCGGGGTGCTCTCCTGAGTGTTGATTTAGGATCTGGCTCTATCCTTTCAAAACCGTTGCTGGCAGGGCTGTTTTCTGCAGCCGCTACGGCAATCGTACTAAGCTATCTTTTTGGATGGATAGTGGGCTTCAATGATGAGGTCTTGGAATATCCATGCGGGTACGAATAGGTGGTGTGACTCGTAACTTTGGCCGTAGCGGTTAATCGTCGTTTGGGTTTGCGTCGGTAGTGTTCTGAGGAGCATTTGGCGCTTTTCGGCAACGCGCTTCCTGAAAGCGTGAAAAGGCACTGCTACGGCGCGATGAGTGTCCTTGAAAATCCAGACGAGGTAGTCTGTCTGTTTGCCGAAGTACCCAGGTATCTTCTTCTCGAACACGGACCAAGTTTCGACAGCAAGGTCATCGTTGCCAAATCGGCGCGGGTCTAAGGATCTGAACTTTAAGTCAGTTTTTAGATGCTGATTGTCCCTAAGCCGAATTAGGGCATCGGTGCCGCTAATGTCTTCGCGATCCGTCACCGAAGTTTGAAGATTGACGAGGCCGGGGAATAAACCGCGTAGGATTTTTACGAGCGGCAGTCGATGCGTGTCTAACAGAGATTGGGAGAGGTCTTCTTCGAAGTAAGTGGCCATATGACCACTATGGCAGATCGAAGGAATTAAACAAGTTTAAAGTATCCGAATAAAGGATACTACTCACTGATAACGCCGAAAAGTGGTGTGCTCCTGCACTGCTTTGAGGCAATCCTAAACAACAGGAGCTAATCTTAAAGTAAAATGAACAACAAGTATGTAACGAAAGATACGGTTCTACGCGTCAAAGGCGGCGTCGAAATCGTTGATCATATCCAATCCCAAATCCCGCTCAGGCGAGATGGGGACTCTCTTCGTGGGACTTCCCCGTTCTGTGAGGATGCTCGAAACGAGTCCTTGGTCGTCCATCCTCAAAGGCAACGATTCGAGTGTGAAGCCACTGGAATTTCCGGTGACGTTATCGAATTCGAGATGCGTTCGAACGGCCTCGAGTTTGTAGAGGCAGTCGAAATGCTGGCGCTGAGTCACGAAATTTACGTCGAGTACGGTGCCCGGCGAGGCTTCGAAAACAGGAGGCGGTTTAGTCGCTGAAAAGCTCGTCAAACTATCAACAAGGAAAGACCGTCGATTCATTTCGGCGGCCTTTTGAATGTAATTAAAGCTATGATACATAAAGAAAAATACGAATGTGTGGTACTCGAACTCGACAGTTTGCTGGATTGTTTGGGCACCGAAGCTGAACGTTTCGAAGCACTGAAAGAAGTGCTCTTAAAAACGGAGATGCAAAGCCCGAATGCACTTCTTCAGATCGTTTCTTCGGACATTGTCGTCGACAAACGTACTGCTGGACGAGCAGATCGAGACCGGGAACTGGAGCTCTTTAGTTTCGCGAGGCGTTTAGGTTGGGAGATCTCTTTTCCAAGCAGACGCCGAACCTTCGACGCTATTGCCGAGATCTGTCGGCGAGCAGAGGAAACGAGTCTATTGATTGTCAGTGCCGACGAAAGGCTGCTGGGATGCCTTGGACCTAATGTTGACTTGTCACTCTTTCACAATGGGCACCATGAGCTATGGAGCCGCGGGAAGTATCTGGACGCTTTTGGAAATTCGCCTGAATCCCATTGGTTCGTAGATTCAGCCGTCATTTCCGAGATCGATGTCTCGAGGCTGGAGCTCGAGCGTTGGTTCGAATGCTCCTCTAAATGGTTCGAGCCGGGCCAGCTAGTCCATCTTGCAGCAGCTGAGTTCGAGCTCAGTCGGGAGAAGGCTCTTCAGTTCCGAAAGCGAGCGGCCCTCTTTTGCCCGGTGGCCAGCGACTATCAGCTAACGATTCCCGGAAACGACTGGGCCTATGCAAGAGACCCGGGAAATCGACTTAGCGAAGGCCGCCCCAATGGTCGCAATCCCAAAATTCAAGTAAGTAAAAATGAATACGGAAGCCTATGATTGGGTCATCGTTGATGCCGAAGGCCTTATTGGAGACGAACGAATAATGAAGGAAATTCGAGCTGTGCAGTTTTATGCTATCCTCGATTCCCTCAAGGACGCTTACCCGGATTCGCGGCGGCACGTTGTCGCTTTTGATGCCGATGAAGGTGAAGAAACATCTCAATGGAGAACCGCTCTGTTTAGCGAAGCGGCATCTCAAGGATGGGTTCCGCTCAAGAGCTCTTGCCGCGCATTCGACACGCTTGCTTGGTTCGCCTTTTCGTTTCTCGACTGTGCTTCAGACACTTGTCTTGTCGTCGGCAAAGACGAGCGTTTGTTCGGCCTGCTCTCGGGGAAGGTCGATTTGCTTCACCGGGGAGCTGATGGGTTAAAGATGTGGACTACGAACCAATACCAAAGCAGCCGCCGGCACACACCGGAAATGCACTGGCTGTATCTCGCCGCTGGAGGCGATTCGGGAATGCAGGATTCTTTGTCGAATGTCGAACGAGTCATTTACAAAGATGAAATTGCCGAATGGCTGATTAAGGTCCCTGTCGATAGCTTATCCGCACCTGAATTCCTCGATCGGCTTCGTTCGATTTTACCAAAGCGACTCACAACTCAAAGTGAGTCGCTTTTTCGTTATTGGCTCCATCGGAGAGGTTCTAGCGGTGAATGAGCGCGACATTTCTATCGGCGTGGCTAGGGGCTATCTCCGTATGGAGCGTTTTGGAGAAGCGATCGACGAGTTGGAAATGCTGCAATCTCAGTTTGGAATCTGTGACGACAGTTTTGAATTAATGATTTTTGCATTCGTACAACTTGGTGAATTGGAGGCCCAAAATGAGTACTCGAGGAGGGTTTTATTCGAGACTAACTTTAGCCATGGCGGAGCTTGGGCTAATTTGATTTACAACTACGGCACAACTGGGAACCTCAGGGTTGCCCATATTTGTATAAATCGAGCCCTAGCTGAATGCGCAGGTAGCGCAGATGTGAACTACGAAGCGGCTCGCGTTTATTGCCTTGAAGGAAATCTAGCTCGCGCCGCGAATTTCATGATGAAGGCAATTGGCTTCGACCTGGACAAACGAGCCTGGCTTTCGCGTGACCCTGATTTCGAATCCTTGCGACTCTTTTTCAAGCGCGGGATGAAATAGTCCACGAATCAAGCGAACCCTGTAAAGGGTCCGCTTTTTTCGATACTGAGCCACGCAGAAAGGAGGTTGGGGATTCGCGGCGTTTTCCCGTAAGATCCCTTGGTTGCACTCTCTAAAATTTTAAGAGTTTGAATCAGATCCTCATCTTAGAGTTCGAGAGGGAAGTGTTTGGCCCATAAACGTGTTCGTTAAAAGGGAGAAAAAAAAGAAGAAAAATAATTTGGAGCTGGGGAGATTTATCCCATACAATAAGTATCAAGCAGCTTCACACAGTTCAGCTACCTGGGAGGTCTAAGGAGGAGAGCAAAAGTTCTCACCGCTTACCGCTGCTCACTGGCTTGCTTGCATTTGGGGCCAATCATGTTGTCGGTGTCTTGGCCTTCCTGCTCGGGCAAATCTTGAAGAAGGTTTGTGAAAACGATCAACGTTTGAATCGGATCGAAAGTCTTCTCACCGAGATTCTAAGGGCAGTAGAGAACGGCTCGGTGGAGAAGAGGTACTACCCTATTGACGAAGCAGAGTTCTATTGCGGCATCCGCAGTAAGGATCGGCAGCACAGGAAATTTATTCGGTTTGTGGAAGAGGAAGGAATAACCGCAAAGATGATCAATACGGGTTCTGATCTTGTCTTTGATAGGTTCGAATTGGACGAAGCGATGGCGAGGAATCGCGAGGAATTTGATTGAGCCAGTTGAACATTTGGCTCGAGTCCCGTGTGGCCAGAATTCCAAAAAGCGAATAGCAAAGGAATGGCTAGTCCTCTTCGCACAGTTTCGGACTAACACATTTCCGGGAATAGCCGGAGGATGGCTTTGTTTGTTCGCTTTGCTGTCTAGCCGATCTGGTTTCGCTGGCTCGCCACATTCAGGTAGCTCGATGCGCCGAAAGTGGCGGAGACCTTACGGTGTGCTTCATTATGGTGAAAGGTCCGTAGGGAAAATCAGGATCTAAATCAAAACTCGGAACGAAATTCCAGCCTTCGAGTGGCTTGCGCCAATTTGTAACCAATAAAATAGAATAAGAATAAACAGTTGGAGATAAAAAGGATAAGAAGAGCATGCATCGGATTTCTAATCCGAGGGTCGGGGGTTCGAGTCCCTCTTGCCCTACCATCCGCTTACCGTTGAAGGGCGTACGGTTTGATTATCTGTAAACGATACATGGATACTGAATTGCTTGGTACGCCTTGCGTGTTGATCACAGGTCCTAAATCCAGAGCACGCCTGTAGGAGGAATGAACGCTAGTTCTATCCTAAGAGCCGACCCCGGCCGAAATAGAAGCAACTATCGTTTCGGAGAGAATGTCCTTTGTGAGTGTCTCTGATTTCGGCCCACTTGGGCTATCAAACTGGACGTTGAGCAATCCACTTCGCGAGAGTGTGCTTCAATTGGGTAAAGGAAACAGGTTTTGAGAGGTAGTCGTTCATGCCCGCTTCGTAGCATCGCTCCCTGTCCTCAGGAGTTACGTGAGCCGTCATAGCTACGATCGGTATCAGAGCTTTTTCTTTGCCGAGCTTTCGAATGTGCCGACTGGCAGCGAAACCATCCATTTTTGGCATGCTGATATCGAGAAGAATGAAGTCTAGGTCCTGATCGCGAGCGGCAGCGACGGCTTCGATGCCGTTTTTTGCGGTGGTCACGTGGTGTCCGAGGCTAGAGAGCAAGGAGTCCATCAACTCTCGATTTACTGGTTCATCCTCTACGAGTAATACTCTTACGCCAGCATCCAGGCTAAATGAATCCAGATCGTCGGCGACTTGTCTCGACTTCGGTGTGTAGCTGCAAAGTTTTACAGGTATGTCCATCCTGAAGCGGCTTCCTTTACCAACTTCGCTTTCGCATACGATTTCGGAGTCCATCGCTTTTGCGATTCGCTGGCAGATCGCGAGCCCGAGTCCCATGCCTCCCTGCTCACGTGTCCACGACCCGTCTATCTGAGAGAATGGTTTGAAGAGCTTGTCTTTGTCGGACTCTGCTATGCCTATGCCTGTGTCGACTATCTCGATTGTCAGAGTGGCCTTTCGCGCTCCCTTACGGTCCAGCTTTGTCCGAAGGGTGACTGAGCCGTGGTTCGTAAACTTGATAGCGTTGTTCGTCAGGTTTAGCACGATCTGCCTCAGGCGACCTTCGTCGATTGAGATGTTACTGTTTTGAACATCGCCGAGGCACTCCTCTGAGGATTCGAAGGCTAGCACGACGCCTTTTTCGCTCGCCTGAGGGCGGAGGAGGTTGGCGACCTCTTCGCAAAGGCTCTGCACGTGAACGCTTTCCTCTTTCAGCAGTAGGGTCCCACTTTCGATACGGCTGAAATCGAGAATGTCCTCAATGAGTCTCAGGAGTTGAGCGGCCGATTGTCTGATCAGAGCCAGTTCTCGAGTGTGAGGACCGCTGGGCAGATCTCGCTGGATCTTCTCTACGTATCCAATGATTGGATTCAAAGGAGTTCGCAGTTCGTGGCTGGTTGTGGCGAGAAATTCGCTTTTTGCGACAGAGGCGGCCTTGGCTGCTTGGATCGCTTCCTGAAGAGCGAAGTTTTGAATCCGTAGGTCTTTGGTGCGCTGTTCGACGATGCTCTCTAAATTCGAATTTACCTCCCGTAAGGAGCGGTCGCGATTGCTTATGGTTTGCAACATCGCGTTGAAGCTATCGACGAGCGAACCAATCTCGTCGTTGTATCGCTTGACCGCCCGTTTCGAAAAGTCTTCTGAATCCTGAACCTGAGTAGCGATTTTATCTAGCTCGCGAATTGGCGTCGCGATCAGCCATTGCATCTTTGAGGCGAGAAAGATGGAGACCAGCATGCCGCCAGCTATGAGTAGGACGCTTGCAGCCATGCTACGGTATGCAGAGGCCATGAAGGGGCGGGTGTCCGCTTCGAGAGAGAGTTGTCCGATCCGCTCTCCGTTTAACTCGATAGGGTGCGTGATAAGGATTGAGTTGGTTTTCCACACAGGTGCAGATGACTCTTCATATTTCAAAGGTGGGCGTTGTTCGTCTTGACTGTAATTTGCGAAAGGGACGCGATTGCGGTCGTATAAAGTTGCTTGGAGAATACCAGGTTCGTGCGAGAGAGCATTCAAGTGCTCCCTTGCGGTGGCGTGATCTTCGAATCTGAGGGCCGCTTGATTGCTGCTCGCGATGATTTCGGAAATCGTGTCCAGCGAGCTCAGGCGCATTTCCTTGAATTCCTGCCAATCAAGATAGACCGCGATAGAGCAAAGAGAAGTAAGGGTGACGAAAGACGAAACTGCGCAGATGGCGACAATCTTGGAGGAAATGCGCCACTGAAAAACGAGCTTTTTGGTCTTTTCGATTATGTTCATCGGCTCTTCGGCTCGATCGCAAGTTCCAGCAGTTTGGAACTGATGACGACCCCACTTTCGCGAACGTGATCTCCTTCAATGTAGAAACGTAAGCGGTTTCTTCTTACAACGAACTCTACGCAACCGCCATTTTCGACAAAACCGTCGTCGGTCCCGATCGTAAGGGTATTATTGTCCTTACACTTCGAGAAGATTCTCTGCCAGTGCTTTCGATTCGAACCACCCACGAATACGATATCAACACCGTCGAACGAATCGGTCGCAGTGATAGCCTGGACTAGGATGCTCGGTTTACCGGTTCGCTCGCTTGCCCGCTTTCTGAGGTAAGACTCCACTTCGGGTGCGTCGATAATGCCGACGGTAATGAACTCAGCATTTTCTTCACCATCCCAGCGAACGAAGTCCACGAATCCTTCGATCCAATTGGCAGTGGAAGAGTCAATTTGAAGCGTTTGTCCCTGCAAGCTTGCCCTTCCTGCTAGCAGTACGAGCAAGAAAGCTGCGAAGGCAGTCAGGAACTTGTGGATTGCGTGTGGCATGCTGTCGGTCGTCGCCTAGAACTGGGCGCTGATCTCCAGGTAAACTTCTCGTTTAACCTCTGTCCAATGACCGAAGAAGTCCTTCAACCGGGCTTCTTGCGTTGTCGAGTCGAGCAGGTTGCGGCCTACGAGTGAGAGTCTGAGCGACTCTGTTTTTTGCCAAGTCAGTCGAGCATCTAGTTGGAAGATTTCGGGTTGCAGACCTTTCGCGAAGTTGTAGCTGCTGGTGTATCTAAGCCCTGTATCCAAATTCCAATCATCTGAGATTTCAGATGATAGGTTTAGCGTTGCCATATGGTCGGGAGTGCTATGGTCGAACTCTCCAATCGAAAAGTTTATGAAGTCCTCCTGGAATGCGTTCTCTGGGGTGACGATCGACTCGAAGCTGTCACGTTTATAAGAGTAGTTGATCCTTGCCCGATGCTTTGGCGAGAATTGCCAATCTAACGATGTTTCGAAGCCATAGGCATCGCCTTTGAGCAAGTTGTCGTAAGCTCCGTTTATTTTGACGTAGGGCGTCGGAGTATCGAGCACTAGGGCATTGCTGACGCCCACGCGCCCAATTAGATTATCATACCCATAGTGAAAGGCATTGAGGGTGAAGCTGCCTTTTTCATCGAGCAACAATACTCGATATCCTGCCTCGATCGAGTCCATGACCTCGGCGTCGAGCAGCATGTTGGACATTGCGTCGGCCAAACTGTGTTCTACCGTGAGGGTTCCTCCCGGAGTCGATATGTCTAGCGGCGTGTCTAGGGCTTTGCCGCTGCGCAAGCTCTCAATTACGCTGAGCGAGACAGGAGGATTGCGGTTAGATTGCGAATAGGTGAGCCAAGCTCTACTCGATTCGTCGATCTCGAAAATCAAGCTCGCGTTGGGCGATATCGTCGTGTTGTTAGAGCGATCATCGTGCCTGAAGTCGACTCCCCACGACAGGGTCAGCTGCTCTGGCGAGAGTACCCATTCGTCTTGAATACCTGAATACATGACGAAACTGTTCAGAACTGGACTCGTGAAGTCGGATGCTAGGGTAGAGGAGGTGTGTTCCTCGTCGTAGGCGGATCCGACATTGAAGCTGACAGTGTGGGCGTCGCCCCATTTTTGCCTGCCTCGTGCCTCGATTCCCGCAGTCCACATGCCGAATGCGGCGTAGGCTGCGTCTAGGTCCGAGTAGCCGAACCAGCTGCGAACGGAGTATGAGCTGTCGTTGGAGACGTTACGCGTCCATTTGATTTGCGTGTTGGCGCCGGCGAGTCGTTCCGAATCAGCTACGAAATCAAGTGAGCCGGTTTCGAAATCCGCGAGGTTGTAGGCATAGCCGAGGTCAGAGTAGAAGGCTTCCCCGGAGACGCTCACTAAGTCGTGGTTTGTCGGACGGTGGTCGACGCGGAACCCAGTGCGAGCGGTGTCCCAATCATTGCCGTATGGGAAACGGGTTAGGCTGGAGTCGCGTATGTTGGCTTTCGCGTACACGCGAGCGGAGGTTTTGTCGTCGATAGCCCAGCCGATTCTAGCTGCGACACCGCGATTTTCTGTACCGACGTTGGCCGTCAGTAGGGTGCCTTCGGTTTCGAAGGCTGTCTTCATGCGGACGTTAACAAGGCCGTTGACCGCGTTGTTGTCCCAAGTCCCGCCGCCGGGTCCGTAGGCGACTTCCACTGAAGCCACATCTTCCATCAGGAGATCGTGTTGGCTGCCGAATAGTCCAGCAAAGATAGATGCGTAGACGTTTTGCTCGTCGACCGTGAAGAGAGCTCTGTTGAAGAAGCGGGAGTTCACACCACGAATCCCCATTCCCCAGATGCCATTGCTCGGTCGAACGATGTGCACGCCTGGCGCGTAGCGTAGCATCTCCGGAATTGAATCTACTGGTAGCTGCGCGATGTCCTCTTCGTCAAAAACGAAGGAACCGGAGGGGGCATTGAAAATCTGGGATTCGAGCCGCGATGAGATGATCGCAGGGGTGTTCGCTAGTTCCTCTAGCGAAATCGGCCCGCTACCTGAGGATTCCGGAATTGATTGAGCTCCCAACTCAATTGACGCCAGCGCGAGCAATCCAATCACTCCCGTTGTCAGGAGCGTTGAACGGGATCTAGGAGTGCTTAGCTGAAAGGGCATGGGTAACTTGCGGTGAATGCTTACACAGTCGCCCTCAGAGGCAACGCCTTTTTGTGCATACCGAGATCCAATTTTTCCGTGGACTTCGCGGGCCGTTTTACTGCTGGCTTCCCTCATTCTTTTCTCGAGTAATACAGAGCTATAGCTAGACCAAATCGCGGCGGTGAACCTTCAAGATCCGGTTGTGCATTTGAAAAACAGATACGATCTTGCTGCCGTTAACCTCAAATTCTCACGCTCACTATCCCCAATCGAAGCAAAATCATGTCTGATAAGCCTCTAATTTCTCATCTCTTTACAGCAGATCCCTCTGCCCACGTTTTCGAGGGCAAGATCTATGTCTACCCTTCCCACGATAGGGAGACGGACCAGCCGACCAACGACAATGGTGACCAGTACGACATGGTGGACTACCATGTGTTTTCGATGGATTCGATCGATGGCGAGGTGACCGACCATGGCGTGGCTCTCCACATGGATCAAGTGCCGTGGGTCGACAAGCAGATGTGGGCGCCGGATGCAGCCTACAAGAATGGTAAGTACTACCTTTACTTTCCCGCTCGTGCGGCGGATGGCATATTTCGAATTGGAGTCGCGGTGGGCGACCGTCCGGAAGGCCCTTTCGTGCCAGAGCCAGAGCCGATAAAGGGCAGTTTCAGTATCGATCCCGCGACATTCGTGGACGACGACGGAGAAGCTTACCTCTATTTCGGCGGTATCTGGGGAGGTCAGTTGCAAAATTGGCAAGGCGATACTTTCGATCCGGAAGGTCAGGAGCCTGAGGGAGATACGCCGGCTCTTTTGCCGGTGGTCGGAAAGTTGCAAGAGGACATGAAGGAGTTTGCCGAGGCTCCTCGCAGCATTGAGATCCTAGACGAAAATGGGGACCTGTTAAAAGGCAGCGACCATGACCGTCGTTTCTTCGAAGCGGCTTGGATGCACAAATACAAGGGCCGCTACTATTTCTCCTATTCTACGGGAGATACTCACTACCTCTGCTACGCGGTTGGCGACAATCCGTATGGTCCATTCACGTACGGCGGACGCATTTTGGAGCCGGTCCTCGGTTGGACTACCCACCACTCAATCGTCGAATTCGAAGGTCGGTGGTACTTGTTCCATCACGACTGCGAGATTTCAGAAGGGGTGAACCATCTAAGAAACGTGAAGGTCAAAGAGATCTTCTACGACGAAGACGGCAAGATTTTACCCGTGACCTGAGGCTAGGCCCAGTTTGTTAACTTTCGCTTCATATGCGTCACCCTCCATAGGTGACGCATTTTTTTAAATTATTTCCTAAAGAATTCTCTTACGCATCCGAATAGGTAAGGGATCCTAATGGAGTTTTAGGCCTGCTTTCCTAAGCGGTCGGACTCTGGCAAGCGTCCACGCCCCACGATGGCACGCATGTAGCGGGAGATTAGTCAGCGCACTCAGTTTTTGGATACGAAGTCGCTTTCCAATCCACAACCCAGGTTACACATGCAAACGAAACTATTATCCACCATCGTCTCCATCGCGTTATTCATCGGGGCATCTTTGGCGCAGGCCGACACGGAAAAGGAGACACCGAGGCAGGCCCTCAAGGTGATCGTCGAACTTTACAAGAAAAACGATTGGGAACACTTGGTGAAGGAGCGTTGCTTGGACGCTCGCCACGGTCAGTCGGAGGCTGCCGTACAGGAGTTGGTAGCAAGTTTGAGCTCCCAGTTTTCGGATGCCGGGACGTTAAACGCTCTCGTGACATCCTACGAGGCAGCCCTCAAGGCGGATCCGCAAATTAACTCTGAGGGCACGGTTGCGATCTTCGCAAGCGAAGTCGGTTCGGTAAGACTCTCTAAGATGTACAACGGCGCTTGGGGCCTGCGTTTCTAGAAGGTTCTGCGTCGTTTTTGATTTAGAATTTCATTAGTCTAGTTTGTTGAATCTGAACAGCCTCCGGGGGTGGTAGCCCGGAGGCTTTTTAGCGTCCGCAAGCAAAAAAATGGCGCCCAGGGGAAAGAGCGTTTCTGCGTGGGGGATGCTCATCCCGTCGTTGACTTTGCGGTGTAGTTTCTTTGCCTCGGCCAGCCTCCTTGAATGAAAGTCGTCCTTGCCGAAAAACCCTCCGTTGCCAGAGATATAGCCAAGCATCTGAATGCGGGCCAAAGACACGATGGCTACCTGACAGGCGGGGAGTGGGCGGTCACCTGGGCCTTCGGTCATCTTGTCGAGCTTAAGGAGCCCGAGGAGTATCGTCCGGAATGGAAGTCCTGGAAAAAGAGCCTCCTCCCGATTATCCCTGACCGGTTCGAGTTGAGAGCGCGGGGGGACGACGGCGCTAAGAAGCAATTGGCCACGGTCAAAAAGCTGTTTTCCGAAGCGGAGGAAATTATTTGCGCAACAGACGCAGGTCGGGAGGGGGAGCTGATCTTTCGCTATATCCTAGAGTGGGCGGGATGTACGGGCAAACCTGTCAAGCGACTATGGATTAGCTCGCTGACGAGCTCAGCCATTAGCAAGGGCTTCGCCGCGCTCAAGGATGGCAAGGAATTCGATACACTGCACGATGCGGCACGTTGTAGGAGCGAAGCGGATTGGATCGTCGGCCTGAATGCGACGCGATATTTCACAGTCGAATACGGCAAACGCAACCTGCTTCTAAGCCTCGGACGAGTGCAGACTCCGATCTTGGCTATGATTGTCGGGCGCGATACAGAGATCGAAAGTTTCAAATCTGAAGATTTTTGGGAAGTCCACACGGATTGCCGCGAGACAAAATTCCGCCATGCTGGAGGAAAAATAACCGAGGAAGAGAAGGCCAAAGCATTGCACGCTAAGGTTGAAGGTCAGCCGCTGGTGGTGAGCGACGTCCAGCAAAAGGACGAACGAACCAACCCGCCGCTCCTTTTCGACCTTACCGAACTGCAGCGGGAGATGAATCGCCGGTATGGCTTCACGGCAGACCAGACCTTGCGAATTGCCCAGAATCTCTACGAGCAAAAGCACATAACGTATCCGAGAACTGATAGCCGCTACCTCTCCACCGACTTGGAGCCGACCGTCGGACCCTTGCTTAAGCGGTTGTCTGCGACGAAGGCCAAGGAGATCGAAGCTCTCGATCTCGACCAGCTATCCTTCAACAAGCGCATTGTAGATGATAGCAAGGTTTCCGACCACCATGCAATTATCCCTACGGAGGACTTGCCTCGGAATCTTAACCAGGATGAAGCTCGCGTTTACGATGCAATCCTGGTCCGACTCATTGCTGTGTTCTATCCTGCTTGTATTCGTGCGGTTACTACGGTTGAAGCGAAGGCTGCGGAGGAGACCTTTCGAGCTAAGGGCACCGTCCTCATAGAAGCGGGGTGGCAGGTATTGTATCCGCAGGCTGAGAAGAAGGTAGCTAAAGGCAAAAAGAAAGGGGCTGAAGAGCCTGCAGTCATGCCAAATTTCCAAGTCGGCGAAAGCAATCCGCACGCTCCCAGTATTGAAAAGTTCAAGACAAACCCGCCCAAGCGTTTCACGGAAGCGACCTTGCTCTCACTGATGGAGACGGCGGGCAAGATCGTCGACGACGAGGAGCTCAAAGAAGCTCTCAAGGACAAGGGAGTGGGCACGCCAGCCACTCGGGCGTCGATCATCGAAGTATTGATTCAACGCAAATACGTTGAGCGCAAAAAGAAGAATTTGATCAGCACGGACAGTGGGCGTCACTTGATTTCTCTGATACAGGACGAGCGCTTAAAATCACCCGAACTGACGGGTGACTGGGAGTTTCGTCTTAAGAAGGTGGAGCGTGGTGAGCAAGACGCGGCATCTTTCATGTCAGATGTCGTTGAGTACACCAAGGAAATCTTGGCCAATGATGCCGGTAAGACAGTTGACCTGAGAAATCTGGGTCCTTGTCCTAAGTGTCGCGCTCCCGTGATGCGTGGAAAAACTGGATACGGTTGCTCCAGCTGGCGGGAGGGATGTAAGTTTGTCATCAAGGACGGAGAATTGGGAATGACCTTCCAACCCGGTTTAATGCGGGAGTTGCTCTACAACGGTAAAACCTTGGAGCCACACCCGGTTTTGGACAAAGGAAAGAAGCTACTAGGATTTTTAGCTCTAGGTAGGGGCGGGAGGCTCTCTTACGAGACGGTTGAAGCGAGCCAGGACACAGGAGGGCTCGATAAATTCGGAGACTGCCCAATTTGTAAGAGCCCCGTTGTGGAAGGTGCCAAGGGGTACGGCTGCTGCAACTGGAAAAATGGATGTCGATTCATAGTTTGGAAGCAGGTTGCTCAGAGACCGATTTCTGCCGAGGAGGCACGGACGCTTTTGGAAAAAGGCGTAACCGATACGCTCGAAGGCTTCAAATCGAAGGCAGGTAAGGAGTTCAGCGCAAAATTGAAGATCAAGGGCGACAAGGTTCAGTTTGATTTCAGCTAAACGCGGGGCCGTTCTATAGATCGAACGGCGTCCAATCCCGAAATTGTGAAAATATTTTCGTACGATTGGGCTTCGGGTGTAGTGTCTTAGTATGTCTACTACTTCCAAAACCCCAGTTCGACGTTTACTCCTGTTCATAATAGCGCTTGGCCTTCCCGTGTTGGCTTTCGCAAAGCCTTCGGGTGGCCCGTATGGACCGGTGCGCTTGAACTACGAGCTGCCAGCTGTCGACGGGACTATCTATTATGTAGCACCAGAGGGAAGCGAAGAGGCAGAGGGCACCTCGCTTCAAAGGCCTACCTCGATCGAAGCAGCGTTCGCGAGAGCTGTTGACGGGGATGCACTCGTCTTGCGAGGAGGAACCTATCGGTCGGGGAATTTGGTTTTCAACCAAGGTTTGGTGATCCAACCCTATGCGGACGAAGTGCCGATCGTGAAAGGCACTGCAGTCGCCGAAGATTGGGAGTCATTGCGTGACGGCTTGTGGCGGACGAAGTGGGAGACGCTTTTCCCGATGAAGCCCGAAACATGGTGGCGCCGCCACCGCGAAGCGGCTCGCACACCGTTGTATCGCTTTAATAACGACATGGTTTTCGTGGATGGTCGCATGCTCCAGCAGGTAGGCTGGCCGGGGGAACTCGATGCCGAATCCTTCTACATAGACTACGAGGAAGGTTTCGTTTATACAGCGACGGACCCTGAAGGGAAGACCATCGAGATAACTGCTTTCGACAATGCCTTAACCCGAACGATTGAAGAGGTTCACGGCATGGAGCCGAGCACGGTTGGACCGCAGGTGAGAGGAATCATCTTCACCCAGTATGCTTATCGAGCAATCGAGATAGAGGGCTACGATCCAGAGGAAGTGTCTCCAGAATCCAATCACGGCAAAGATGTGGTGGGATCAGTTTTCGAAAATTGCACCTTTAGCTACTGCTCGCGAGTGGGTGGCTATTTCCGTGGCGACGGTTTAGTGATTCGCAATTGTTTGGTGAGCCATACCAGTACGGAAGGTCTCTTTATCCTTAGCTCCAATGATGTTCTCATCGAGCGGAACATTGTGACTCACAACAATATGGAAAAGATCACCGGGTACTATGTGACCGCGATCAAAATTTTCAATCAGTGCTACCGGGTTACGTGTCGGGAGAACCTCATCATAGACAATGAAGACTCGAGTGGTATCTGGTATGACGTTGGCAATGTGGACGGTCTTTTCGTGAACAATTGGATACAAAACACCGATAATGGCTTTTTCTTCGAAATTTCGAAGGGAGCCATATGCACGGGCAACGTCTTTGTGGACTGCCCTCAAGGAATTTTTGTCCTGAACAGTGAACGTGTTCGGGTCTATCAGAACACCATGGTGAACAGTACGGTTACGTTCGAGCGCACCGATCGCAGCGCCGTGGGAGACCATTTCGATTGGCATCCAGCGAGTGGACCGAAGGTTGAAGAGCGCCACGGCCACGCATTTATGGGAAATCTCCTTTACGCGGACGATTCCCACAATGGGCCTGTATTGAAGTTTCGTCAGAGGGAGGTTCTGCGGGACCGGTTAACTGACCCGCAGGCGGTGGCTATCGACGGCAATGTGTATGTGCGAGACGGTTACACGAATCATGGACCTCTCATCCAGTGGAGCCCCTCTGCGAGCGACGAAAACTCAGTGCTGCTTGAAACCCCAGGAGATCTACATGCGCTTTATCCAGAGTTCTCGGGGGATTCCCAATGGTTTGTTGGTTACAACGGGCCGATGTTCCAGGGTAAGCAAACGAATCGGTTCGAACTGATGCCGGATTTTGTAGGCCTCGATTCGACGGCCGAATTGCCAGGTGAGGCGTTGAAAGCTCTCGGTTGGAAAAAGAAGGACGTGAGACACCCGGGCGCATTTCCAGTCGCAGAGTAAAGCTGCCACCATAGCTCAATGACGAATGTGCCTTTTGCTCCTCCAATAGGGCGTTCTATAGATAGAATCAAGTGCACCGCAAATGGAGTTGGTCATGCGGAAATTAGACCATAAGTTTCAGCCATTCCCCGTGTTCTATTCAGGCTGCTAAGTTCGTGAACTTAGGGTTAACGATGGGGCAGTCTCGACAACTATACACGGGGAAATTTCGTTTGTTTTACATTTCTTGGGGACCTTTTGGTTTGGGTCCCTAGATGCTACCGCTAGTTGAGGGGTAGCGGTTATCGGGGTCGAAAGCCGCTATCCCTCTTCAATTTGCCGCCTGCGGAAAACGAAGTACTTCTGCCCGACGAAGTTCCAGCACGCCCAAACGAAAGTTGCGGCAAGAAAGGCCGGCGTGGATGCATCCGGGTTGGAGGCGGCATAGTCGTGAACTAGGCTATTAATTACCCAGCCGGTGACGTAGAGCAGTCCGAAGCGTAGGGGTTCGCTCGCGCTGAACCCTCGGTTGCGGAAGGTGAAATGCTTATGGGCAAAGTATCCCCAAGCGAAGATACAGGCGAAACTGATGCGCTTAGCCCACGAACTGTCCAACGCCGTGAAGTGGCTTAGAATGCTGTACACCCCGTAATCGATCGACAGGGAGATCCCGCTCACAATTAGGAAGCGAATGGCTTGCATAGCTGTGTTTGGCGATTCGTCGATTTGTCGGGGGCTCTCCATCCAGAATTCGGTACTAAGTGAGGGCGGCTGCCGGATGCAAAGGTTTTTTCGGACGGCTCTCGCTTGTTGCAGCAACGTCTCAGAGGTCGTAGTTTGACAAAAAGTGCATCGTCTCCATCTACTCGCCGCTAAATCGCGATATGAAGACATTTAAGGAATTAGGAGTAGCAGCGGATCTGATTAAGGGGATCGAGGAGAAGGGCATAATCGAGCCGACTGAGATTCAGGAGCTCACCATTCCCTATTTGCTCAAGAACAATGGCGACTTTGTAGGCCAGGCCCAGACTGGAACCGGTAAGACGGCAGCGTTCGGACTGCCCTTGCTGCAGAAGATAGATCCAAAGAAAAACCAGGTTCAGGCGCTTGTGCTCAGTCCGACTCGCGAGCTCGCCAAGCAAATTGCCAAACAACTTTTCCATTACACAAAGTATACCACTAAGATCTTCACGGAAGCGGTGGCGGGCGGTGAAAAGATCGAGGGCCAAATAGCCGCGTTGGCTCGCCCGACTCATATTGTTGTAGCGACACCTGGGCGCCTGATCGACTTGTTGAAGGCCAAAGCTGTCGACCTCTCAAATATTGATACTCTCGTTTTAGACGAAGCAGACGAGATGCTAAGCCTAGGATTCAAGGACGACTTGAACAAGATCCTCGAATTTACCCGCGGCGCGAACAACACTTGGCTATTTTCCGCTACCATGCCGAAAGGCGTCAAGGCGATCATCGAACGTTATCTCTCCCCCAACGCTGAACACGTAACCGTGGATCGGAAGAACCCGGTCAATAAGAACATCGACCACTGGTTCACCGTTTGTACGATCGAGGAAAAACCCGACGAAATCGCCCGTTTCATCAAAGCTCAAAAGGGTCGTCCCGGAGTTGTCTTTTGCCGCTCCAAGGCGGGTGTGCAAAACATCGCAAAGGAGTTGGAAGAGCGTGGCTTCGAGGTTGCTACCTTGCAAGGCGATCTCTCGCAAAAGGATAGAGACAAGGTGATGCGTGCTTTCCGCAAAGGCCGTGCTGAGGTTCTCGTTTCAACGGATGTCTCAGCTCGTGGAATCGATGTGGAAGGCCTCGCGTTCGTGGTTCACCACCAGCTCCCCGATCAGATCGAATACTATACGCACCGCAGCGGACGAACGGCCCGAGCGGGTCGCAAAGGCGTCTCCATGGCGTTCATCACCAAGGGTGACTTCAAGCGTATCAGGGAATTGGAGGCGGAGTTGCATATCAAGTTTCGCCAAATTCGGCAGGACTAGGTAAGGCCGTCTTTTTTAGTTTCAACGCGAGACCGGGGTGTTAGCGTCGATGTATGCCCCAGGCCCCTTGTCGTATCTTACTCTCTTGGATTTTAGCACTTGCTCTTACGAGTCAGGCGCTGGTTGCCGAGGTGAGTGAGGTGGCGGATAAAATGGGTACCGCGGCGAACGCCTTTCTGCAGAGCATCGATGACTCGCAAGCGGAGTCAGTTCAGCATCCCTTCGATGATCGGCGAAAAGACTGGCACTTCGTTCCGCGTCAACGAAAAGGCTTGCTGCTTTCTGCGATGAGTGGGGACCAACGGGTTTTGGCATATGCTTTGATCAGTGAAAGGTTGAGCGAGCAAGGTGTGCAGACTGTCAAAAATATTCGTAGTTTGGAAAGGGTGCTACGGCTGGTGGAAGGGCCGGGACGGCACTTCGCTCGAGATCCTGAGGCCTATCACCTGTACCTGTTCGCGACGCCTGAATCGGGACATTGGGGATGGCGTTTCGAAGGACATCACATCTCTATCAACGCAACCATAATCGAAGGGCAGGGAGTGTCGCTGTCGCCCCGTTTCTTGGGCGCGAATCCGGCGGAAGTCCAGACGGCCGAACGAACAGGTTTTCGGGCCCTCGCGAATGAGGAAGACATCGCTTTCAAGCTCGTGGAAAGCTTCACAGATGAGCAATTAGACAAAGCTGTTTTCGACAGCAAAGCTCCTTGGGACATATTTACCGGCGCTCATCGCGAGGTATCACCCTTGCCAGTAGAAGGTGTCACGTATGGGGAAATGAATACAGAACAGCGGTTTTGCTGCGGCAACTTCTCGAGTGCTATTTGCTCAAGGCTAAGGACGCCATTCGTGAGGAAGCCATTGCCGGTATCGAGCGCTCTGGATGGGAGTCGATCCGTTTCGGTTGGGCGGGACCGATTGATCGGGATCGGGGAAATTATTATTACCTGCAAGGGGCGAGCTTTCTGATCGAGTACGACAATACGCAAAATCGAAACAACCACATCCACAGCGTTTGGCGTGAATTTGAAGGAGACTTTGGCGAAGATTTAATTCGGGCACATCGCCACCAACATACTCACTGATCCTAGACAGAATTAACTAGAATACTTATGATAAAACAACTCGCTCACGTTTGCTTTTTTACTGAAAACGCGGAGGCAATGGTCTCCTTCTATCGGGACATTCTCGGTTTTCCCGTCGCTTTTGTAATGAACAATAGCGATGGTGGAACGCCCTTTGGCTGGTACATGGATTGTGGAAACGACACCTTCGTCGAGATATTCGATCAGGTCGGAGCCGTTCAAGAGTGGGGAGGAGAGGCCGTGGAGCTCAAGCAAGCCGCGAACGTCCACTACCGCCACATCTGCTTCGAGACAACGGATATCGAAGCGCTGCGAAACGAGCTAGTTGGCAAGGGCGTAGAAGTGACCGAGACCAAGAAAGGAATCGATCATTCATATCAGGCATGGATCAAGGACGTGGACGGAAACGCTATCGAGCTAATGATGTACACACCTGACAGTCTTCAGTTCTCGAACCGAAAGTAACGAAACCTTGGACTCGGCGCCCTTTTACCAAGGGTTGCGAGCGTTCAGCTCGCTGACGATCTTAAGCTTCAAGGCGGTTGGGTCGATTGTCCCAACTTCGCTGTGCACGATCTCTCCCTCGGGATTGATCAGCACGGTGTAGGGAGCCACTCCTTGCCACTCCGGATTAAAGGCGTTGATCAGAGGCTCGCGTTTCGATGAAGCGAAAATAAGGTTCTTGTTGGCGGCTTGCTTTTTCTTGAGGAAAGCGAGGACCCTTTTTTCTTCGTCCGGCCGGTTCAGGGAAACGGAGATGAACTCAAATTCGCGATGACTGTACATGCGGTCGATGGCTACGAATTCGTCGAATTCCGCAACGCAAGGAGCGCACCAGGTCGCCCAGAAGTTGATCAGGCGAAATTTCGCTGGCTCTTCTTCAGTGCCTTCATTCGCGCGGAGTGCCGAAAGCGCCGCCTCATCCGCTGGTTCTACCGTAACGGGGCGAGCGGCAAGTTTTTTCATATACTCGTCCACTAGATGAGCCTTGCCGGCCCATTTCACGGAACAACCGACCACTTTCGTTTTTGCGATCTCTGGTTGCTCGCCTGCGAGGAGGGCATCCATGGCATCGCGTACGTAACGAGTGGATACATGCTGCTCGCGTTCGGAGTCGTCGATGGCTCCTACGTAGCGAAGCTTGCGGTTTGCGTCGAAGAGGAAGGCGTGCGGGGTTACGAGTGGGCCGTATTGGCGCGAGACAGATTCGGAATCGCCGTCATACAGGTAAGGGAAGTTGTAATTACGCTCCTCAGCCTGAACTTTCATCTCTTCGAAGGAGTCTGAACGGACTGCCCAGCCGAGCTCGTCGAGCCGGACGGAATGCGGGTCGTTGGGGCTAATCGCCACCAAGGCCACACCTTTGTCCTGGTAGTCTGTCACCAATGCTTTGATACGTTCTTCGTAGTATTGAGCGGTAGGACAGTGGTTGCAGGTGAAGATGACTAGTAAGAGCTCTGAGTCTGAGAAGTCGCTCAGCGACCAGTCGTTGCCGCCCACGCCTGGCAGGGTGAAGTCCGGCGCGCTTGAGCCCAGTGCCAGTGGTTGAGGATAGTCATCGGCATGAACAAGCGCTGAGAAGCAAAGGGCAACGATTAGGAAAATGAGCTTTTTGGGGTACATGAGGTGTTGGGTTGAAGGCTTATTCTTTGCGATTCTTCGCGGTTTCAAGCACGCGGTAGAAGGCAGGTTTCGGTTGGTATTGGCGGTCAAAAAGGAGTGCGAAATTGGTGCGTCCTCTTACAGGAAAATGGTTTAGCCAGCTGGTCTTATCCGTGATACCCCAGAAGGTGACGCGCTCGATGTGATCGGCGTTTGCAACGAGTGTCTCGAAGATTTCGCCGTACCGGTTGGCGAATCGCTCTTCTTCAGCTGGAGGGGCCACTCCGTCGGGATAGGGGTTGTTCTCTGGCGTTACTTGGATGGCTCTGATGTCGACATCCGCTCCGAAGAAGCTAGCTCGGCCTAGGAGGTCGAGATCGAGTTCGGTTATGTGAACTTTTACGCCGGTAGAGCCAAATGCTTGGATGGACTCTGCTATATCTTTGGTATCTGGGAAGTCCATCAGCCAGTGGCCTTGCATGCCGATTCCGTCGATGCGCAGGCCCTTCGCCTTAAAGTCCTTAACCATGGCGACCACTGCGTCACGTCGTCCCGCGTCGGTCATACTGTAGTCGTTGTAGAGCAGTTGGGCGTTTGGAGGCAGAATTTCCGAGGCAATACGGAAGGCTTGCTCGGTGAAGTCGTCGCCAATGATTTGCTGGTACTTGGATTTGCGCCATGATCCGTCACCCATGATGGATTCGTTTACAACGTCCCAATAAACAATTTCGTCGCCCCAACGCTCTGCCATGAGAGTCGCGCGCTCTCTCATGCGTGCGAGCAAGGCCTCGCGGCTCAGGTCATTTCCAGCTTCATCCTTGTAAACCCAGTCTGGTGTTTGGCTGTGCCAGAATAAGGTGTGGCCTACCAGCGCCTGGTCATTCGCGGCTCCGTACCGCACGAAGGTTTCTGCCAATTCGTAATTTTCAACATTAGGTTCGGGATTCATGCGTCCCCACTTCATGCAGTTTTCTGGAGAAAGGCTGTTGAAGTGCTTTTCCGCTATCGCATATCCAGGATCGGATGTGTCCAATATCATCCGGTCGCTCAAAGTTCCTCCGATTAAGAACAAGCCTTCGAACGCTTCGTGAAGGCTCGGTACGTCGGCTTCATTCTCAGCTTCCTCGCAGCTAGTTGTGGTGATTGCGATCCCCGCCAAAAGGGCTGGCGAGATGGCTTTGTAAATGTGTTTTCTTAGCATTTGGTGTTCTAATGGATTGTAGCAGGCTCGATGGTCTGGCCAGAGTCTTCGCAGTCTTTCACTAGAGCTGTGCGGGTTTCCCGAAAAAGCCTGTAACTTCCAATCCTCTGCCGGGGTACCTTGCCTCGAACCCTCCTCTATTTCTATGCTTAACTCAAACGTTATCGAGACTCGTGGCCTGACTAAACGCTATGGGGCTCAAACTGTGCTTGACGGACTGGACCTTTCCTTACCCGCCGGCGCGATAGGTCTGCTCGGTCCCAACGGAGCCGGAAAATCCACTTTTATCAAATGCCTTTTGCAACTCGAGGAAAAGGATGGTGGCAAGGTCAGCCTGCTCGGCAACGATATCGATACGCTCGGGCGCGAGACGCGCCGTCGGATCGGTTATGCGCCGGAGCAGGACTGCCATATCCCTGGCATGGTGGGTTGCGAGTACGTGACTTATTGTGGGGAATTAAGCGGCATGCCATTTGAGGCGGCCCGTCAGAGGGCGCATGAAATGCTCGACTTCGTGGGCATGGGGCAGGAGCGTTATCGAAAAGTGGATACGTATTCCACCGGTATGAAGCAACGGATAAAAATAGCCCAGGCCCTCGTGCACGATCCCGATCTCGTTTTCTTGGACGAACCGACCAACGGCTTGGATCCAAAAGGGCAGTCTTTGATCTTGGAGCTTATCGAACGGATTTGGAAGGAGTCAGGCATCAGCGTGGTCCTGTCCTCGCATCTGCTGCACGACGTAGATCGGATCTGTGACCGCATCGTAATCATTGCCCAAGGGCGCATTGTGGCTCACGACACCCTATCTGCCTTGAAGGGTCGGCGCCGTCCTGAGGCGGAAGTCGTCGCGGCTGACGACACCGAGTCGCTCTTAGGCCTTTTCCGTGCCCAAGGATGGGCTTGTTCCGTTCTTAACAATGGCAATATAAAGGTTGTGCACGGTCAGCCCTCGCTTAATCCATTGATCGACTTGATGAGGGAGGCTGGGATTTCACCTCTCGAGGTGAAGGAGAGTCCTAATGCTTTGAGCGAGCTCTTTTTGCAGTCACTCGAAAAAGAAAGGGTTCCTGCATGAAGCATGCGTGGAACGCTCAGTATCGGCGTTGGGAAGGAAAGAGTGTAGGGGTTTGGCAACGACGGCTTTCGATAGCCCGATACGGACTTCGGCTCTGCCTCTCGGGCAAGATTATAAAGATCTTCCTGGTTCTCGCTTTCGCTCAAACCTTCCTACTCGGTGGAGTCTTTTTCTTATTTGGCCAATTAGTAGCTCCGGAAAGCGCCTTGCTTACCTGGTTGGAAGGGCTGGGTGGGCAGGAGATCATAAAAATCATCAGTGCCCTGACCTCTTGGGCACTTTTGTATCCAGAAATCTGTGTCGATGGGATCTATCGGGTCATGTACTATTTGCTGACTTTTAGCGGACCCTTTTTATCGATGATCATTGTTGCTTTGTTCGTGCATCGATTGATCGCTAATGATTTGGCGAGTAACGCGATTGTTATCTACAACAGTAAAGCTCTCACTCGATGGGACTATCTGATCGGCAAGTTCATCGTAGTTTCGACAATCCTCTCTGTGGTTTGGATACTACCGGTAATCACTTCCTGGGTATTGAGCAATTTCCTGTCGCCGGATTGGTCTTTTTTCTACCACTCATTTCCGTCTTTGCTTCGCGGACTGACGGTCGGGTTAGTAGCGGTGTTTTCTTTGAGTTGTCTGGCCTTGCTCGTTTCATCCTTCGCTAGAAAAACTGGAGCAGCGGTTGCTTACTGGATCTTAGGGTGGATCTCGCTCGGGATCGTGGCGAGCGTCGCTAGTGTTGCACATCCAGCGCTCGATTACATTAGCCCAATTCAAGCTATCTACGCCTTCTCCGGCGGAGTATTCAAAATGTTGGACCTCGTGACTGACGCCCAGAACATGCTACCCTTTTTCGGTGGTTTCTTCAATCGGGTAAGCGCCGGAAACGAACCTTCCGATTTGCCGATCAGCAATGGAGAGGTTTTTCTGCCTCTCTTATCACTGTCGCTGTACTGCATCATTTCTATCGTCGTGGTAAGCAGAAGGGTGCGTTCTTCATGAAACCAATCATTCAAGCGCAAGAGCTCAGCTGCTTCTACGGAATCGTGCTCGGGCTAAACAATGTAAGTTTCGAAGTTCCCGCTGGAATCACTGGACTCGTTGGGCCTAATGGAGCGGGAAAGAGCACCTTGATCAAGTTGATCACCGGGCAGCTCGCCCCTTCATCGGGGACTTTACGTGTCTTTGGCGAATCCCCGAGAAACAATCCGAAGCTGCTTGGCCATCTAGGTTACTGCCCAGAACGCGAGCAACTGCCCAAGGACCTACGACCCGTCGATTGGTTGCGGGCGCTGGCTTCCGTATCGGGAACGCCTTGGGGTGAGACAAAGGTATTGGCGACGAAGGCTTTGGACCGCGCTCGCCTCGGTCAGGAGCATTGGAAGAAGCGGATCGGAACCTACTCGAAAGGCATGAAGCAACGAGTGAAGCTGGCTCAGGCCATTATGCACGATCCTAAACTGGTTGTGCTCGACGAGCCCATGAATGGGCTGGACCCGATGGGGCGTTCTGAATTTGGGGAAATCCTAAAGGAGCTGCATCAAGGAGGTACCAGTGTTCTGGTTTCCAGCCATATCCTGCACGAGCTGGAATTTCTCTGCAGCGGATTTGTCATGCTAAATTGGGGACGTGTCCTCGCTTCAGGAAGCCAGATCGATATACGCAAGACGGTGGTCGAGTGGTCAGACGAAATCTCGATCCGCTGTTCTCAGCCTAGTGAGCTCGCGGCGCATTTGCAGGCACAGGGCTTGTTGCGGGGTTTTTTGGCCGACGGGCAGGACCTAACTATCTGGGTAAACGAACCGGAGAACTTTCTCGCTCAGTGGCCGACCTTGTTCGCTGGCTGCGATTGCCAGATCTTCGAGGTTCGCAACAAAAACCAAGCGCTCTCCAGCATATTTGAAAGGATGACACGATGAGCCATTTAACGTCCAACAAGGCTCGTCTTGGAGCGATCAAAGGCGTGCTTTTTATGCGTATCCAAGAGTTGACGACACCCGCGGCCCTTTCTCGAAACGCCATAGTTGCGGTGGCAAGCTTTCTCTTGTTGATGCTTTTGAGACTTGATGTCGATAATGCGGCCAGCCGCTACCAGGGTTTGGTGGCAGGATTGTTCGTTTTGAAGTTTCTACCTATTTTTTGCCTGACCAAAGGGGGCGAGACGCTACGCAGCGAGCTCAAGGAAGGAACTATCGAATACTTATGGGTTCGGCCCGCGAGCAAGGTGGAACTGTATTTAGGATTTATGCTTAGCGGCTTTCTCGGCACGTTTTCCATAGTCGGTTCGGCATTGGTGGGGATCAGTTTGGCCGGTTTGGCTCTGGGAGCGTTGGGGGGTGGAGCTTTTCTTAGCTTGTGGCTTACCGTGGTTGTGGTGGTCGCCAGCTTCACCGCCATATCCGGAGCAATTAGCTCGTTCTCGTCCAAGTTCGTGGTGCTCGGGATTTTCTACTACTCTTTTGTGGAGCTTGGCTTGGGAGCTATTCCCAACGGAGTCCAACGGTTGGCCGTAAGTTTCCACGCCAAAACACTTTTGAATGGCCTGACCTCTGGCGATGGAAATTTAGAGCTCAACTCTTTTGCATGGATTCTGGCCACCGGGTTGATCGGCATCGTCCTTGGAGCCGCGATTTTTAGTCAGTCTCGCTACGTGGTCGGTAGCGAAAAAGAGGCCTGATAAACTATCTGAATTTTTTTCGTAACCGAAATGCCTCGGAAGGTGAATCTTCAGGCAACAAACGCATTACCAAAATGATAAACAAACAATTTTGCATTCTAATCGCCGGAGCCGTTGCAGCAGCCACGTGGCTAACGGCGGCACCCCTCGTAAAAACTGAAATTGCGAAGGATGCTAAGTGGTTGGCCCATATTGACATGGAGGGAGTCATGAAGTCATCGTTCAGCGATATCGGTGTCGCGAAGCTCAAGGAAGTCGTCGCCAAAGCAAACCAGAGCAAGCTCAGCATCGACGTGGATCTTGTTTTGTCCGAAATCAAGTCCTTCACCGCTTACGGAGCGAGTTACACCGAGTCAGCGGGAACTGAGAGCGTAATTATTCTAAAGACGGGCAACCGATTGCAGGCGATTTTCGAAGGATTGGTCGCTCATCAAGAAATGGAGGGGACGGAGAGCCCGCTTAAGCGACTCGAAGACAAGCCCTACCAAACGTTTCTGTTAGAAGGTGAGCTCTTCTTGGCCTTTCCGAACAAGAACTACGCGATCGCGGGCAAAAACTTCGACAGCATCGAGAAAGCTTATGCCGTCATCGATGGGAAAGCGGAGAACATTGATGACCTTGACGAGAAGCTCGTCTTGAACGAGGACGCAGGATTTTTCCTGATGGTTTCGGCGAACGGGATTAACGATTTCAAGAACGTGCCTCCTCAAGCCCGCATGCTCCAGAAGACGAAGGGTGGTCAGCTCTCTATCGGCGAAGACGAAGGTGAATTCCGTGCCAATGTGATTCTGACGACGGAGGGGCCCAAGATCTCCATGCAACTTTCCCAAATAGTGAGAGGATTGCTCGCGCTAGCCTCCTTCACCCAGGTTGAAAACCAGAGTATGATGGAAGTGGTAGACAGTGTGGACGTTCAGCAAGGTGATGACTTCGTGTCTCTCGATTTCCGCTATCCAGTCGAAAAACTCATGAGCTTGATCGGTACCGCGATGGAAATGATGAACGAGCACGACCATGGCCACGACAACGGCCATGGCCAGAGCACCTCATCGATAAGCGAGTGCATGAAGGAGCTGGGGCAGGGTCAAGTGCTCGCCTACGCTGGACATGACTAGTACTTCAGTTTTTACTCCTACCCAAGCGACCGTGACCGGCTCTGTGACAAACGTTGATACCGCTCAATCCCTACCCGCAGGGAACGGAATCGACCGTGCCGGTTTCGCAGCCTTAGTGGAGGAGCATCAGGACAAGCTTCGCAACTTCCTCTTGCGCTATACGCGGAACCGACAGGATGCGGAGGACCTCACGCAAGACACCTTCGTCAAGGCCTACCGCAACATCCACCGCTACGACAACAAATACAGCTTTTCCACTTGGATATACACTATTGCCCGCCGCACAGCGTATAACCACTTCCGCGATAGCAAGCCAACCGAAGCGCTCGAATACGATATCGTCGAGTCTTCTGACACCCCTGACCTAGAAGCCTCGCGTGAGGATGAGAAGAGTTGGGTATGGAGCGCTGCCCAAAAGCTGAAACCGGACTTTCGAGAGGCGTTAAGCCTCAAGTATATCGATGACCTATCGGTCGAGGAGATTTCCAAGATCATGGGGAAGTCGCAAACGAACGTGAAAATTATTCTATTCCGAGCGCGCAACCAACTTAAGAAACTGCGGACAATCGAAAACCCGAGGGAACGCTAATGATGACGCCAATATACAAATTTCTAATCAACTGGTACCAAGCTTCAGATAAGGACCTGCCGGCTTGGCTCGAGCGTGCCTGTCGCAGCGATAAAGCTCTATCGAAAGAAAAAGCCTTTGGCGATGTCCTAACCCGTGAGCTACAGAGACGTCCTAGCCACTCAGGCAGCTTTTCTGGCGACAGCATGGCGGCCCGAGTCCTCAGACAGATCGCGGAGGAGGATTATGCCGCGGAGCAGGAAAACAGTAGATCTCCGCTATGGGGAGCTTGGATCCGAAATGCGGGGATGGCCGTGGCAGCCCTCGCGGTAGTCTTAGCTGGCTACCAATATCTGAATACGGACGACGAAATGGATGGAGAAGCCGGAGTCGTTGCAGTTGTGGAAGACAATTCCGCCTCGGATGGTATTCTAGAAATCGCCGAAGATTGGAAGAACCCGCTTGATCAGGAAATCGAATACATCGTTTCTGATGCGAAGGGAGCTCTTGGTTTTCTGGCCAATAGCTTCGTTCCTTCCAGTTATTTGCAAGAGGAGGATAAAGCCTAGGTTTGGAGAAGCTGGCCGCTTGTAAGTGGCGTCGTCAAGACCGCAACACTCACAGTGCAAGTCGTGCAAAATTGATGCTTTCCATAAAGCCCTAGTACGCTAGCGTTTGGGGATGGCTACGATTCTTGTCACGGGCGCCAGTCGAGGGATTGGCTTGGAGCTAGCATGCCAATACGCAGAAGCGGGCGACGCGGTTATTGCCACTTGCCGAGATACGGATACCGCTAAAGCACTAATCCACCTGAGCGAAAGCTACGAAAACGTGGAAGTTCAGACGTTGGATGTGGTGGATCCACTTTCGATCTTATCTCTCGCTAGCATGCTTTCGAAGCGGGGTGACAAACTGGATGCGCTCTACAGCAACGCGGGCATTGCGGTGGCGGAAAAGGTGGGCGAGTGGAGCGCCGACTCCTTCTCTGCAACTCTCGAAACAAACGTGGTCGGGCCCGCTATGATTATGCAGGCATTTATCAAAGTGATGGCACCGGGGGGCAAGATTATCAACGTCTCCTCCCGTATGGGATCCTTCGACTTCGATATCAATCTTGGGGGCGAGCTCTCCAGCTATGCGGCGAGCAAGTCAGCCCTCAACATGGTCGTGCGGCAAGTTGCCCCCTCCCTGCGGGATCGCGGGGTGATCGCGTTGGCCGTGAGTCCCGGCTGGGTGAAAACCGATATGGGAGGCCACGAGGCGACTCTAACTCCGGAAGAATCGGTTCGCACGATGATCGAGACCGTAGCGAAGCTCACCCTAGAAGACGCCGGTAGTTTTATCGAATATACAGGAGAAGAGATTCCTTGGTAGAAGAAAAAGAGCATTGTCATGGCAGTCCAACTACAATCGAAAACCAGGAGTCGCAAGGTAGCCGGAGTTTCAATGGCTCCCATGATCGACATGGTGTTTCTCCTCTTGGTCTTCTTCATGACCGCCAGCGCCATGTCCCAAGCCGGGAGTAAGCTGGAGCTGGACCTACCCGATTCACCCGAGGCGAAAGTGGCTCAGGACTTTTCGGGTCGTCTTATCTTGAGCATCGTCTCCTCTGGAAAAACCTATGTGGGAAATCGACAACTAGATGCCGAAGAGCTGTCAGAAGTTCTTGTCGCATTTAGGGAATCCGAGCCAAGTGCCAAACTGAATATTCGGGCTGCCAAGGACACGCCTTTCTCTGCGGTCAAAGCGACTATGCGCGTCGCCGCCGCGGCTGGGATCGACGACTACCTTTATGCCACCTACCAGGCGGGCTCGAACTAGAAGCGATGTCGGTTTGCATGAAACGAAAGAGTGCCAGGGATGAGGCGGGCGAGCTTCCAATCGCTCCCATGATTGACGTGGTTTTCCTGTTGCTTGTTTACTTCATGGTGAGTTCTAGCATTCAAAAGCAAGAAGCTGATATCGGATTTTCCTTACCGGCTATTGTCAAAACCAACGAACCAGTTTCTTTCCCAGACGAGCAAATGATTGAGATCGATTCCCAGGGAAAAGCTTGGGTAAATGGCTACGCCTATGACGAGCCGGACCAACTCCGCTATGTCAAATTGGCCCAGATGCTCAATCGATATCGAGAGGGTTCCGAATCCGCTCAGTCGGTCGCTCGCGTCACCATCGCTCCTTCTGACGACACGCCTCACCAAATGGTGGTACGCGTCATGGACGCCTGTCAGGCAGCTGGCTTAGACTCGGTAAGTTTTGCGGTGGAATAGGCCATTACGCAGGGCTTCTCTTACCAAAAGCGGAAAATTTCCTGTTGCTAAACGCGAGTCGATCGAAAGCCTACGCTGCATGGCGAAAAAAGCTCAAGCGACTTGGGGTGGACGTTTTTCGAAGGGGCCAGCGGAATTGATGCTGGCCTTCAGCGAATCCGTGTCTTTCGACAAACGACTTGCCCCCTACGACATCGAAGTGAACAAGGCGCATACCGCCATGCTTCAACACATCGGTCTGCTCACCAAGAAGGAGCTTCGTGAAATCCACAAAGGCCTAGACGTTCTGAGCAAGCAAATCGCAAAGGGTGAGCTGGAGTGGAAGGCTGAGTTTGAGGATGTTCATATGAACATCGAGCAAGCTCTCACCAAGATCACTCCTGCTGCGGCCAAGATGCACACTGCCCGCAGCCGTAACGATCAGGTCGCCACTGATGTTCGCCTCTTTTTCAAGGACGCCTGCTCTCAAGTTATCGCCAAGCTTCAAACATTGCTGACAGCGACCCTCGAAGTAGCTGAGCTAAACCAAGACGTATTTCTACCTGGATACACGCATCTGCAACGTGCCCAGCCTGTTTCGATTGCCCATCATCTCCTCGCCTACGTCGAAATGTTTGGCCGCGATATAAAGCGATTCGAGGAGGTACTGGAAAATGCGAATTGGTGTCCTTTAGGATCTGGCGCGATCGCTGGCACGACCTTGCCGATTGATCGTGATTTAACGGCGAAGGCCCTCGGGTTCGTAAATGCTCGCGGCAAGCCGCAGGTCACGCAAAATTCTATGGACTCGGTTGCCGATCGCGACCTCTTCCTCGATTTCGCGCATGCCTGCTCGGTAGCGGCGACTCACATTTCTCGTGTAGCTGAGGACGTCATCATTTGGAACTCTTCGGAATTTGGATACGTCGTCTTGCCGGACGCATTTTGCACCGGTTCGAGTTTGATGCCGCAAAAGAAAAACCCGGACTCCCTCGAAATTCTCCGTGGAAAGTCGGGTCGCATCATAGGGAACGAGCAATCGCTCTTCGTCATGGTCAAGGGCTTGCCGCTGACTTACAACCGCGACCTGCAAGAGGATAAGCCGCAGGTTTTCGATAGCTACGATCAAATCATGATGTGCCTCGACGTGCTCGCTGGAACCCTTGCGGGGATGGAGTTTCGAGGGGACAAATGTGCGGCTGCTGTTGCGGATCCAGCTCTGCTGGCGACGGATTTGGCGGACTATCTCGTCGACCGCGGCGTCGCCTTCCGCGATGCTCACCACGTGGTGGGCGCATTGGTAGCATTGGCAGAAAAACTCGATTGCCCGCTCCATAAGGTGCCGGACGATAAGGCGAAAGCTTTGCATCCAAAGATTGGAGACGATTGGGTTGAAGTCTTCGATTTGCAACGTGCCATGAAAGCTCGCGAGGGAACTGGTATGCCGGGTCCGAAGCAGATACGCAAGCAACTGGCTCGCTGGAAGAAACAACTTTCCTAGTCACTGCGAGAGATTAGATGGCCAAAGTTCGCCTACTAGAAGACCACGTCGCCAACCAGATTGCGGCGGGCGAGGTGATTGAGCGGCCTGCTTCGGTCGTAAAGGAACTCGTTGAGAATAGTATCGACGCGGGCGCGACGCGCATCGAAGTGGAATTTCGTAACGGGGGAACGAGCCTCATGCGCATCGAGGACAACGGTGGCGGAATGAGTCACGACGATGCTCTGTTGTCGCTGGAGCGGCATGCGACCAGCAAAATCCAGAAGGTTAAGGATCTCGATGGTCTGACGACCATGGGCTTTCGAGGAGAGGCCCTGCCTTCGATCGCTTCCGTATCCAAATTTCAGCTGCAAACACGGGAAGAGGGATCGGAAGGCGGAACTGAAATTTTGATCGACGGCGGCAAGATGCTGCACGTGCGTGACTGCGGGATGCCGCAAGGCACGCGCATGACGATCAGCAAGCTCTTCAATACCGTACCGGCTCGCCGCAAATTTCTTAAGAGCAAGACGACCGAGTCTGCCCACATTGTACAATGTGTGCGTCTCTATGCGCTCGCGCATCCAGAAATTGGATTCAGCTTGCTGGACGATGGTCGGTCGCTGTTTCAGTCGCCTGCGAATTCATCTTTAAAGAGCCGCATTGCGGAGGTGTTTGGAAAGCAAATAGCAAACAGCTTGATCGAAGTGGACGCGAGTGAGGACGGGCTTCGCATGCACGGCTATATCGGCATGCCGAACCTCTCTCGCTCCAGCCGCCACGAGATGCTGTTTTTCGTGAATAATCGGCCGGTCGAGAACAAGACGCTCAGCTACGCGCTAGTCGAGTCCTACTACGGCCATATTCCCAAGGGTCGCTATCCGGTGGCGTTTCTGTTTCTCGATATTGATCCGGAGCGGGTCGATGTGAACGTGCACCCAGCCAAGCGGGAAATAAGGTTTCGCGAGGAGGCGAAGACCCGCGGTTTTGCGGTGCGCACTTTGCTGGAAGCCTTGCGCTCAGAGTCTGATTCATTCCAGACAATCAAACCTGTCGAAGTTCGCTTGCCCAAAAACGTGGAGGCTGAGGATTCTCGGGCAGCTGCGTTTAGGTCGCGTGGAACTCCTGCAAGTTCGCAACCAGCTCGGCAGGAGCCGGTCAAACGTCGTCTTGTGCATCCGGAATCGACCGCGAACCAAAAGAGTGCTCCGGTGCCGAGCAAGCCTGCTATCCCTCCTCAGTCCCTTGATGAAAGCGTACAGGCAAGCGAACGAAACGTGGAAACAAAATCTGCAGAGCTAACACGAGAAGAGCCGGCAGAGTCAAAAAACTGGAGTTACCTAGGTTGGGCGCAGGGGGAATTCGCCACTTTCGACACAGGCGCGGGCGTGGTCTTGCTTAATTTGAGAGCGGCTCAGCAACGTATCCTTTACGAACGTATGATCAAGGAATTTGCCGCTAAGTCTGTTCGTTGCCAGAAGCTACTACTCGCCCAGCCGGTGGAATTGGATCCGGTGAGCTCTGCGGTGTTGGAAGAGAGCTTGGATTTTTTCGAGCGTCTCGGGTTTGAAGTCGCCCCGTTCGGAAGGAATTTCTTCCGCATCGAAGGGACCCCGACTTGGCTGGAGGACACCGAGGCGGAGGAGTTCGTCAAGGAAACGATCGGCCTATTGCGCCAAGGCAATGTGGCGGAAGACAAGGAAGGCGTGGCGGTGGAAATGATCGCCAAACGAGCCGCGGCCAAGCTCCGTAGACCGCGGGAAGAGCCAAGTTCGTCCGAGATAGATTCGTTGCTGGAAACGCTTTTTAACTGCGAAAAGCCGTTAACGGATCCGGAGGGGCGTCCGTCCCTGATAGAAATCTCGACGGGGGAGATCGACAAACGCTTCCAGCGTAGAATCCGTCGGAAGCACGACGAGCTGTTTTAGGATTTTGTTTCCTCTTCGTCCTTTTCTTCGACGACGACTTTTACCTCGTTTACTCGGATGCTGTTGATGATCACCGGTTCGACGGGCATGTTTTGGGCTTTCGTAGGGACCTGCGAGATCGCTTCTGCGACATCCATCCCAGAGATGACTGTGCCAAAAACAGTGTGTTTGCCGTTGAGCCATGGGGTGCCGCCGTCTTTGGTGACGATGAAAAACTGGGATCCGTTGGTGTTCGGTCCTGCGTTTGCCATGCAGAGTGTTCCGTAATCAACCGAGTTGATTAGTTCGCCGCGACCGACAATCGGTTGCTCTTTTTCCAAAGCTTCGGCGAGCTCTTCGACAGTAACGTCGTACATTGGATCAAATCCTTGAGCTTGTTGCATCTCGCCGAACAGTTTTGCTATGAATTCGATCGGGCTCTCGCCGCGGTGCTCGCGAAGGTGTGGGACGATCCATTGCTCGAATACAAACTCAGCGCGATCCTGGTCAGCAATCTCGCCTGTAAGAGGTTCGCCCTCGGTGTAAGTCTCGTCTTCGAAGGTATAGCCGGGGCCTCCGGAACCGTTACCAGCAGGGTCACCGCCTTGGATCATGAAGTCGGGGATGACGCGGTGGAAAGTGAGACCGTCGTAGAAGGGCTTTGCGGTAGAGGCGTCTTCACCCTCGGCGAGTAGCTTCGAGCCGTCGGCGAGGGCGACGAAGTTTTCCACAGTTTTAGGGGCGTCCTTGTCGAGGAGGCGAACCACGATCGGTCCCATTGAGGTGTCGATCGTGGCGTGCAGCTGAGTTTCCTTTTTGGTGCAGCCTGCGAAAAGGAATAAGAGGCTCAGAGTGGCGCTGAGAGCGATGCAGTTAATATTGGGATTTGTACGCATAAGATAGCTTGGTTTAAGGATAGGAGGCCATGGGGCAATGCGAATAAGTTAGGTTTTGCCTCATGATTAGGCCTCAAATGCCGTCTAAAAGGTTGCGCAACAACGCCAAAGCCACACCTTAATCAATGTCGGCATACCCCAGTCATTCGCCGCAAAAAGTTCAATGAAATGCCTCATCATAGGAAGTGGACGCTTCATCGCTCCCAAGCTGATCGAAGAGCTCATCTACGCGAAGCATGAGGTGGCCTTTCTTGATCAGAATCCTCCTCCGCAGTCTGTTGCTGATGAGGTAACCCATATTTTCGGGGACAAGGGTTCGCTCGCGTTCTACCGCGACGAATGCCTCGAATTTGAGCCGGACATAGCAGTGCATCTATCGGCGAATACCGGGGAGGAGGCTTCCGCTTTCCTCGAGGTGTTCCAGGGGAATGTCATGCAGACGGTTGTGACCAGCAACACCAATGTCTACTTGGCCCATGCTCGTTTAAAACGCACCGAGCCGGGAGCGTCGGTCGCAGTTCCTATTAACGAAGAGGCCGCTATCCGTACCTTGGGGATCGGCAACGAGGAGCAGGGTGATAAGAGGGACGTCGAGAAGATCATGTCCAACTCGAAGGACCCGTGCACCATCTTGCGTCTCCCTCCGGTTTATGGTCCCAATGACTATTTGCGTCGCTTCTATCCGCTCATCATTCGAATGATGGACAATCGCCCCTTTGTATTGTTGGGGGCGAGTCAGGCGTCTTGGCGCTGGACGCACGCATACGTCGATGATGTTGCGCATGCGATCGCTTTGGCTGTTCAAATGCCCGGTGAGAACCACCGTGTGTATAATGTAGGCGAGGCCAAAACCCCGACCATGAAGGAAAGGCTAGAGCACTTGGGAACCGTGTTCGGCTGGGACGGTCGCGTGAAAGTGATATCTTCGGTCGATCTACCGGACTATCTCAAATCACCTGGAGACTTCTCCCAAGACATGCTGATCGACACAAGTCTGATCAGGCAGGAACTCGGCTATAAGGAACCGACCGACTATTACGACGGACTCGCGGAGTCGGTCGAGTGGTACAAAGGTAACCCGCCCGCGGATATGGTAGGCAAGACGTTCAGTTACGCAGCAGAAGACGCTGTGGACGCGCGGGAAATTCGCGAGTGAGGGCGCTCACTCTTCAATGACTTGCGTAGAAGTTCGGGTCGTTTTGTTAACGAAAACCCAACCCTCCTCTATCTCCAGTTCGACGTCGAGCAGGCTCGTGTAATGTCGGGTCTGGCCGTATTGTTCGATCTTCTCTTCCTCGTGGACTTTTACGAACGCGTTGTGCCCGCCATTTGAATACTCGATATCCATGACTAAGGTTTGCAGGTGGACGGACTCGGCTGTCTTGAAAATATCCTCAACCATATCGAGGTAGCCCTCTCGATAGAGTATCGATCGGTTACTGTCGGTCCGGTCGACACTCGAGTAGTTGGGCGAAAAGAAACTCTTGTAGAATTCGAAGTCCTGCCGTTGTGCGGCGGCGTCGCTGAGAGCGAAAAGCTCGACGATGGTATCGTCCGTCAGTTCGCCGAGATAGTACCCGTATCCTGTACCGCTCGTTGTCTCACAGGATGTAAGCAACATAGATGATATTATGATTACGGGAAGGGCGAGGATGCGGAAAATCACGATTGCGACATTGGTAGAATTCCAATCGAGTGGCAAACTGAATAATCCCAGTCAGTTTCGCCTCGTCTCAAGCCGATTTACGATTCTTCTCCTATAATGTAAAAGCGAGCAAGTTTGGTCAGGATAATTTCCAGTTTTTCGTAATAGTCGTCCTCGGACATGTCGCCCTTTTGCGAATACAATACTTCGAGCTCTTGCTCTAGCTCGTGCCGTTGTTCCAATTGCTCGGCACTGAGTTGGTTGCTCGTGTCATTCGGAGATAGCGATAGCCTCTGGGCGAGTCGACCGTCACTGGCAGTTTGGCCCGTTTCGGTAGCTAGACGCAGACCCGAGAACAGCGTGGCTGGGGTACCTTTGCCGTCGCCATTGTCGTCGAGCAGCGCGTGTTCGCTGCTCAGCCTGCCCGCCTCCTTGTAAAAGGTCTCCACTGCGTTGGAGGCACTGAGGAAGGCTTCCAAGAGGGATACGGAATTATCCCTATCGATGTCGCTGGATTCGTCAGCGAGGGCTTGAGCGAAACGTTCGCCAAAACGCGCGTAGTTTTGTTCGGAAGGGCTACGGGTGGCTGTTATAATCACGCGGTTATCACCCGAGAGTTGGGCAATAAAAGGTGCACTCGCTGCGCCACCGTGAATGAATACCATTTCCTTGTTGATACCCTCGAGCCATTTTGCCAGTTCCGTTGCGGATAGATCTTCTCCAGGCAAGTTAAGCTTAGCTCCGCCTGCATTGAAGGTTCCATGCCCCTGGTAGACGATCCATATGCTGGATGCCTTTTCTCGCTCGGGAGAGGTTATCCAATCTCGAATTTTTTGCTTCGCTTCGGATCCCGCTGTAGCGGGGCTGACAAGGTCCACAGTGGCATCGACTTCTGCGGCGAGCTGTATCCAAAGTTCGCTTGCTTCAGAAAAACGTTCTTCGAATTCGCTGGCACCACCTGAACCTTGCATGACGAGAATGTGTTCCGTGGCCGACGTCACGGATGTGGAGATTAAAATGACTATGGCGAGGAAACCCTTCACGCGAGACCTCGCTTTCTTCTGAGTAGCCATTCGGAGAGGAAGGCTGCCAATGCTAGCAAAAAAAGCCAGTTGCGATGCCAAATCGGCTCAGACCAGGTCTCCATTATGGGCGACGATCGTTCGTTCAGAATTTCTGACAATTGATTGAGCTCGGGAATCGAGATAAGCTTTCCCCCCGTTGCTTCGGCGAGTCCTTGCAAATAGGATACATTGGGAGAGAGGGAGCTAAGCTCCTCGACCATGGGCTGATAAACCCAAGCTGTTTCGGCCTCTCCGATGGATCGTCCTTCTAGGTCCGTCACGCTCACAGTGGCGAGGTAAGCCCCTGACTCGCCTATGGCGACTGTACTCCGATACTGTCCTTGGACGTTGGATACTCGGTCCATCTTATATTCACGAATCTCTTCTTCCTTGTCGGCCCTGCGAATGGTCAATTTAGCTTGGCCCGTTTCCAGCGGGCTGAAGTCGTCATTACGTGCGATCGCAGTCAAGGTCACGGTGGAGTCGGAAGCGTCTTTGGAGGTAAGTTCCACTTTGTTCGGATTGTCTTTGACCAACCACCGCGAGATCTGGCGCCAGAATTGAGCGAGGTCTGCTTGCGTGCTGGGCGTTTGCATACCCCACCGCCAGAAGTCACCGACCCCAACAGTAGCCACTCTACCAAGACCGAAACGCCTGGTGACGAGGGCTGGGTAAGTTTCTGTAGAGAGCGTTTCAATCGTAGCCAGCGTTTCTGCGCCTGGCTTAATGCGACTTGGAGTATTGAATACTCTAAAGCCCGGCATCTCTTGCATTCGCATACGTTCTTCTGTCTCGAAAGGACGGATACGTACCCACGGCTCCACCCATCCGCTTCGAGTCAGGTCCCAGCGAGCTAGCTGCTCGTTGGGGATAGAGGCTCCAGCACCATCCAGGTACAACGGGAGTACTTGAGCTATCGGAGTATTTTGGTAGTTACCATCCTCTAGAGCGTTCACGCCACCCAGAATCAGCAAGCCGCCGCCGCGTTGCTTAACGAAATCGCGGATCAAGGTATGTTGGGCGAAGGAAAAGAAGTCAGCTTCTAGGTCATCGATGATGATTGCGTCGTAGGCGAAGAGTTCTTCTGCTTCGTCGGGAAAGCCGGTTTTTAGCTCATTCGCGTCTCGTGCGTTCATTCGAATGAGGACTGCCTCGTCATAGCGTTCCGTTTCGTCTTCCCTTCCAAATCCCCGGTAGAGTGAGTTGGAATTTTCGCCCGCGCGACCCTTGAACTCAAACTTGGGCTCGCGGCTAGCTACCCGAAGGAGGCCCACTAAGTCCAGTTGCGGATCGGCCGACAGAGCTCGGTTCAAAAACTTGTATTCCCAATTCGGTCGACCGGTCGCATAAAGAATCCGATAAGTATCCTTTCCGCGGTTAACGGCAAAAAGTTGACGGTTATTATCGACTGTCGCCTCGATCCAATCTGGATCCTCCGCTTGAGTAGAAAGTTCGAAGAAGTCGATTCCGCCTGTAGCCGATTTCCATTCGAAGGCATAGTCGCTCTCCTCGCCGATGGTTTTAACAGTTTCATCGATGGACTTTGCGGAACCGCTGTTCAGCGATATGTTAGTGCCGATTCGTTTGAGTTTCGTGCGAACTGCAGTTTCAGCAGAAGGGCTTTTGATGAGTTTCGCTGTCACGCGAACGGGCGAGTCTCCAAAAGCCGACTGGTTTACTATTACATCGCGTATTGAAATATCGGCGACCTGGGATGCTGAGCCTACTACGACCGGATAGATAGGTGGTAGCTTCTCAAGTTGCTCTGCTGGAAGAGAGTAGTCTGTGGTAATTCCGTCGCTGAAGAGAACGATGCCCGCCACTGGCTTGTTCTCAAGCCGCTCCGCAAGTCCCTGCAATGATGTGCTTATGTTGCTTTGTTCACCGGTGAAATCGAGGGTGTCAAAGGCGGCGGTGCGCCGAGTCTGCGAATCGAAAAGGTAGCTGCGGACTTGGAAGTCCTCTTTTAACTGTGCGATCCAGGGGTAGCTGGTTTCGGATAGAACCGACTGAAGCTCTTTGCCGCGATTTTCAATTGAGTCGCGGTCCTTGATGGCGAGCCCTTTGCTGTTGTCGGCGAGGAGTGCAACGATGTTTGCCCCCTGCGCAGGACGTTCGCTTATGATTTGTGGATCAGCTATCGCGAATGCGACGAAGAGGATGCCGAGAACGCGAAATGAGATGGCGAAAATGCGAGCTGCTCCGAAGGGTCGGTCTATGCTTCGCCAAGAGAACCATGCGAGCGGCAGCAGGGCAATCAATGCGACCACGAAGGCGAGCCAAGGAATGTTACTTGAGAAAACCATGCCTTTAGTCGTCTCCTAACGATTCGTAATAACTACGAACGATATTGTTGTACTCTTCAGGCACAGGGTCGCGATCAATTGCTTGTAGCGTATCGGAACCTTGGGTGCGAATAAGCTCTTCAGCTAGCCAGGCTCTTACTTCGTTGAGCGGATCGGTAATTTGTCCTTCGATCATATCCCACTGGGGAAGCTCTCCATGTCGCTTGAAGTCACGGCGCATGCTTTCGGCAGTTTCCCGAGCCTCGCTGACGCGTGCTCGGACGTTTGGCTCCTCAAGGAGCGATTCCACCGTGTTCAAGCGATCGATCCACTCGCTGAATGAACCACCGGTCAAGGGACCTTGTTGAGCTTGTTCGAAATCAGAAAACGCATCTCTCAGTTGCTCGCCGAGGTTTGGCGTGGATCCGCCTCCGGATCCGCCTCTCTGTGGCTGAGTGTTGTTGGCTTGTTGAGATTGTCCTGATGGCTGGCCCTCGGATTGGCTTTGTGGCTGGCCCTGTGACTGAGCTTGTGACTGATTTTGCGACTGGCGTTCCGACTCAAGCTGTTGGTTTAGCGATTCGATTTCAGATTGGGCGAATTGCATGGTGGCAGCTTCGTTACCTAAAACGCTCTCGGCGGCATCGGAAATTGATTCGCTTAACTGCTCAATGCTTTCGGACAAGCCTCTTTGGCCTCCTCGAGCTTCGTCTATGAACCCCTGTCTTACGTAGAGTGAGCTTTCATCGTAACGTTCCTCGTAGCGGGATGTGTTGTTGTCGCGAAGAATCTGATACAGGTCGCGGAATAAACCGGGCTCAACGTTTTCCGCCGCTTCAGCTATCTCGCGCACTTGATCAAGTAGGCTTTTCAATTCCCGCGATTGCTGCTCGATGTCTTGAGCCAGAGATTCACGCTCCTCCGTGTCATCTAGTTTGCCGCGGGACGTCTTCACGAAATCATCGATTTGCTGCTCCAATTGTTCCTGGGTCTCCGAAAGCTGCTTCGCCTGCGAGCGAGCTTCGCGCAATGCTTCAGAGAACTCGCTACTATTGGCTTCGCGCATCTGGTCGCGGCTTTGGTCCAAGGTGTTGCGGGCTCGGGTACCTGAGGCGAGAGCCTGCGAGACTTGTCCGTCCTCAAGTTCCTCCTTTGCCTCGCGCATGTTCTCGCGGGCTTGTTCCAACTGTTCGCGAACTTGGCGGGTACTTTGTCGGTTGCCAGCTTGACGAATAGCCTCGTCGGCGTCGGCGAGCATTTGCTGCTGCTCCTCTTCCAAGCGTTTGAGCTCCCGCTCGATGCGTTGCCGCTCCTCTTCCGATTTTGCGTTGGCTAGTTCGCCCTGCATTTCTTGAAGCCGTTCGTTGATGTCATCCTGTCTGCGGGATAGTTCGCTGAGTTTCGAGATCAGTTCCAAATCCTTTCTTTCATCCGGAGAGGTGAGGGCTTGGGCTTGGCTGGCCGTTTCGTATCGGCTGTCCTCAGTTCGAAAATCGAGCTCGTTGATTTGGGCTTGATTGCGGGACGGACCGCCGCCACCGCCTTGTTGCGAATTCTGAGACCGTGATACGTTAAACTCGTCGTCCCCCAGCTTCACCAATTTGTCGTAAGCACTTTGGGCGTCGCTCCAGGCCAACTCGAGTGGCTCGAGGCTTGGCCGATCAATAGCTTGGCTAAGGCCGACGTCGACACCCTCCATGAAGCGTTGTGCCTCGGAAGCGTACTGCCGTGAACTCGCCTCACGCAGTTGGGGGACGAGTTGCTGAAGTTCCTCTAAAGCTTCGACTTGGCTTAACTGAACGACGTCGAGATTATCCGATTCTGACTCTGCGTCCGTCGCAGCATTCTTGATACGAAATAGGGAGATGGCGATTCGCCTTTGCTTCTCTAAGAGCTCCATGCCTTGTTCGGAGGTTTCGCCTTGTCCACCGCCACCCTGATCTTGCTCTCTGAATATCTCATCGAAATTTCGCACATCGGCGAAATATAGGTCTCCAGTGGTGCGGCGCACGGCTCCGTCTGGGCCGAAATCGGTCGCCCATAGGTACCAACTGAAAATGTCCTTTGGCTGTACGGAGTGTTCTTCCAAGTTGAGGAGATAGTTCAATTCGTCTTCGAAAGTGTCGGGAGCAGCTTTTTCGTTCGCTAAGGAAAAGCTGTTTGGTTCTTCCCCAGAAAATGCGAATCCGATTCCGTAATCTAGGAGTCCGAAGTCATCGCTCACGTTTCCGCTGAAAAGTACTTCCTCGAGGGGAGACACTCGCAAGTCTCCACGGGGTGACTCTACCCGTAAATTGGGACGTTTGTTTTCGATCGAGTCGATTTGTATTTCTGCGGGGTATTCGTTGAAACGTCCCGCTTCGTCTTGCAGATGCAGAGTGTAGCTCTCAGAACGATTTAGGACCGATTCCAATAAGAACTGAGTTTTGTATTCATTGTTCGGATTCAGGCTAACGCGTTCACCTCTTTTATTCTCCAGGTAAGCGTCTTGGACGGGCTTGTTGGTATTGAAGGTGTAGGAGAGTCGGGTTCCCTCTATCGCGGACAGGCGCAGTGTATCCATGACCTTGCGACTTTTCCAACCTGTGTATTCTGGGAATTTTAGCACTGCATCTGCCGTTACGAGCTTAGGTAGATCGTAAACAGATATATGGTGGGTTTCGCTAACACTATCTCGGTAGCGAATACGATAAGCGATTGTTTCCTCGATTCCCTGGAGAGAATAAGCGAATACTGGATCCGAAAGACTCTGGGCCATGCGAATCGTAGAGGACGCCTCGGTATTGGATGGGACAAGCTCTAGCTCGACGCCATCGGGCAGACGTCCCTCGAAGCGAGCAGTGACGACGATAGACGAACCGCGTTGGATCTCGATGTTGCCAGGCTCGATTAAAACTGAGCTTGCTACTTCGGGTGACTGCGCAAATTCCTCGTTAATTGAGTCAGACCACTTGCTGGCTTGGAAGCACGCGTAGAGGCTAAATGCCAAGATTGAAAGTGCCCCAATGTGCGAGAGAGCGCCTTTCAGGGAATCAGGCTTTCCGATGTTCTCCCATTCGGGCACACTTTCTGATGCTAAGGCTTGGTTTATTACTTGAGTGGAAAAGAAGCCTGAGTCGCCTGCGAGATTCTGCTGGACCGCGGTAATGAGAGATTGGTTGAGATTGGGGTTTTTCTTTTCGATAGCGCGAGCGGCCTCTAGATAATCAATTCCAATATGATTCTCTCGCCTGTACGAAAGCACCAGAAATAAGGTAGTGGCCAGTATCCCGACAATCGCGGCAAAGTCGGATAGACTAGGAAAGAGGTAAGCGATTGACGCAGCGAGAGCGCACGCAGCAAAGGCCTTCAGGAAAGCCTTCGTTCGGATTTGGATACGTTCTCTGTCACGAATTCGAAGGGCCACTGGATAAAGTTCCCGTCGCAGTTTTGCGTGAGACAAATGAGACTGTTCTTGTATCGTTTCTTTCATTACGTCGTGGCCTCCCTTCCGCGTGGTGAAGTAATTGCTAGTACGCTTTCGACGGCGAGTAGTCCCAAAACGACCCATAGTAGCCATTGCCAAATCTGCTGGCGTTCCTCGATGTTTGCAGCGGATTCTCTGTCCGAGTTGATTCGAATACGTTCGACCTGAGCGCGAGTGATGGATTCGTCAAACTCCGGCAGTCCAAGCTGGTCCCAAGCGTCTTGGGAAATCGAATTTGTTTTGCTTTCTTCAAGAACAGGTTGAAAGGCCACCCAACGGTTCGACTGTCCTCGGACTGGATAGATCCCTACCGACTCAATCTGTTGGTCGGAGGTGAGACTTTGGTAGCGATCGACGTTTTCCTTGGTTACTTGAACATTGCTAGCGAAGGCAGGGCCTCCTGATGCTCCGAGAATGAAACGATGAAGGAAGGGAATGAACTTGCTCGATAAAACCCACTGGGAGTCTGCGGGGTCCCAACTTCCAGTCCAAACGTAAAGAGTCCCTTCGCTAATTGGCAAGGAACTCAGAAGAGGTGTTTTGTCATCGAAGCGGGCAAGGATGGTTGCGCTGTCTGGAGTTGCCATCTCAGGTGCCTTCCAGATATTGATATTTGCAAAATTGCTGTAGCGGGGTGAAGCGAAAGGCGCGAAAAGGGGATGCCCGAAATCGACTTCGCCGATCAGGAGAGACTTCGCCCGAGGACGATCGCTAATCACCCACGCGTCGTTTCCCGTTAGAGCACGAAGCGTATCGGAAATATCGATACTGCGAGCGAGAATGAGAGCTGACTTTCCGCTCCCGATTTCAGCTCGAATAGCGCTTGTTTCGTCTGCCGAGAGACTGCGGTCGATCAGGAAAGCGTCATTGCCGGAACTCGTAGGAGTTTGGGTGTCTATCTGAGTGCGCGGACTCTCGAACCCCTGGACTCCTTTGGCGACGAAATATGGAGCGGCTTTTTCGGCGCTCGTCGTATCGGAGCTGAGTAATCCGATCGTGACTTCAGGGATGTATTCGGGAGCTATTGGCAGCAGGTTGTCGAACTCCTGCTGGTCGCCTTCGAGCCGGATGGAGATCGGAGAGTTTAGAAGGCTTTGCTCGATCGGAAGCGAAACGATCTTTTGGGCTTCATCTTCGATAACGACCTCTAGAGTCTGCCCGATGGTTTCGCCCGTAACCGCGTTTTCGATAGAGATTGTCGCGAGGCTCTTGCTCTGCGGCTGGGTGGTGGTTACAACGATTTGAACTACCGATTGGCCGTCCTCGGTTTCGGTCCCATGTAGCCAGCGAAGACTCAGGTTAGGTCCCGAAACAGCTGGTTGAACTTCGACCTTCGTCAAACGCATGGCCGTTGGCCAGTCAATGAGCTCGATCCCATTTAGGCTCGTTCCCTCTGCGAAGTCAGAAATAATGTAAACCTCGCCGTATCCTGGAGCTGATGACAACTCCCTCAGTCCTTCTATTTCCGATACGGCCTCGCTAATCGCCAAGTCGATTTCTCCAGGATAATTAAGTGGCTTCCAATTTCGCAGTTGCTCTACGACAAAGGCTTTTCGGTTCTCAGTAGAGAGGTCTAACCACTGCTCGTTAGAGAGAATGGGTGCAATCCTGTCAGTAAATCCGAATACAGAAAGTTGGTCTTTGGGTTTTAGGGCTTCGACAATTGAGATTGCTTCTTCAATTACTCCTTGAGCGACACCAGTTCTGTTCATGCTCGCGCTTTGGTCGAGCGCGATGACCACATCGCGCCGGATTTCGTTCGAGCTCGTGTTTTGTGAGGAGGTAGGAATGAAGGGACGGGCGAATGCGAAAGCGAGCAGAGCAATGATGAGGCAACGAATCAGCAGTAGCCAAGGGTTTTGGACTCGACGACTGGTTTGATGCTTTGGTTGGCTGGGTTCCAATAAATCGGTGGAACTGAAGACGACGCGATTACGCGGCGCCTGACGCATCAGGTGAAAAAGTATAGGCCCCGCCACGAGAGCGATTCCGATCAAAAAGAAGGGAGCGAGAAAACTCATGGACGTGAGCGATTGGCTCCCCTCAAGTTTCGTACGAAGTCCAAGAGCGACTGGTCGAGTGCTTGGTCTGTAGTGATAGTTTGGTGACGGACACCTGCAGAGCGGAACACTTCCAACAACCTACTTTGCCGACTGGCAAAGCGATCTTGGTAACGGCTCTTTAGGGACTCTGGGTCGACGTAAAGGGTTTCACCCGACTCGATGTCCTCCCAGTATGCAGGCTTGCCGAAGTCCAGATTGACCTCAGCAGGATCGAGCACTTGTAAGGCTCTCACGTCGTGCCCCATGGCAGTCAAGTGTGCCAGAGATTGATGCCATTGTTCCGGATCCGAAAGAAAGTCGGATATCAAAATAACGAGTCCGCGCTTGCGGCACAGTCGTCCGATAGACTGCAGCGACTTTTCTATATTGGTGGATAGGCCTTGCGAAGCTTGCTCGAGTAGGGCAAAGACCCGTTTCAAATGGCCCGGACGCCATCGAGCGGGAAGATAATTGTTAACATCTTCGTCGAAACGGGCAAGCCCGACGATATCGCGCTGTTGGAGCAGGAAGTAGGAAAGTGTAGCTGCGAGTGTCTTTGCGTATTCAGTCTTGGGGTACACTCCGGAAGCGAAGTTCATGGACTTGCTTGAATCGAGAGCGATAGTGCAACGTAAGTTCGTTTCGTCTTCGAAGATCTTGAGGTACTCACGATCTGTGCGAGCGAGAGCCTTCCAATCCAAATAGCGCAAGTCGTCTCCTGGGCTGTACTGCCGATACTCGGAAAATTCGACCGAGAAGCCATGATAGGGACTTCGGTGCAGTCCAGACCAAAGGCCGTCCACCACGATGCGTGCACGCAGCTCGAGGTCGCGGATGGCGAGCAAGGCTTCGGGATCGATACTGGTGGCTGATTGCGGCACGATGTTTTTAAAAGTCTCAGATGGTTTGGAGAAGGTCCTCGATGATTTGTTCGACGGTTTTAGCTTCTGCCTCCGCTCGGTAGTTGAGTAAGATGCGGTGGCGGAGAACAGGTTTAGCTAAGGTCTTGATCTCTTCTTTGCTCACGTAGGAACGTCCTTCCCAGAGGGCGAGGGCTTTGGAGGCCAAGACTAGCGCTTGAGCGGCACGTGTGCCAGCTCCCCAGTTGACGTACTTGTTTACGAATTCTGGAGCGTTTGGCGTATTGGGTCGGCTCGCGGCGGTTAGTTTGACGGCATACTGTATTACGTCGTCGGATACAGGAACCTCTCGGACGAGACTTTGGATAGCTATGACCTCTTCGGCACTGAAGACCGGCTCTATGAAGGGTTTGGAGTTGATTGTGGTGCGCCGTACCACTTCGATCTCGTCCGCCTCTGGTAGGTAATCAATAAGGACGTTGAATAGGAAGCGATCCAATTGAGCTTCAGGCAGAGGGTAGGTTCCCTCCATTTCGACCGGGTTCTGAGTGGCTAGAACGAAGAAGGGTTCCTCCAAGACGTGTCGGGCTCCGGCAGCCGTGACCTGATGTTCCTGCATTGCTTCCAGGAGGGCGGATTGAGTTTTCGGAGGGGTGCGGTTTATTTCGTCGGCGAGGAGGAGGTTGGTAAACATAGGGCCGGGCACGAAGGTGAGTTGTCGGCCTTTGTCCGTGTCGGTAAGGATTTCCGTACCGGTTATGTCTGCGGGCATCAAATCGGGCGTGAATTGGATTCGCTGGAAGTTGAGTTGAAAGATGTTTGAAATGGACTTAACCAGAAGCGTCTTCGCAAGTCCTGGAGCTCCGGTGATCATGCAGTGACCACCTGCGAGCAGGGCGACCAGAAGTTGCTTGGTGACTTCAGTTTGGCCTACGATAACTTTTGAAAGTTCGCTTTCGACTTTTTGTCTTCCGATTTGGATACGTTCGAAGATGGCGGAATGGGATTCGATAGTGTCAGACATAGCGTATTGGGAAAATGGATTTTGGGCAGAGTGTTAGTGGGTCATGGCGTAGACGATAATATTGATGCCCATGGGATAGGCTTTTTTCTCGGCGAACTCTCGGAAGTACCATTCCGAATCGCCTTCGCGCTCCCAGCCATCGCCGAGGTCGGTGTTATGGCAAATGATCACGATCATTCGGCCGTCGTCATCATAAATAGCTCGATAATTTACCTCCTTGGCATCCTCGCGCTCCCACGTGCGGCCCGTTCCTTGGTATCGCATGGCATGCCCGACGGACGGTACTTGCGGCTTTTCTTTGAGGTCGAAGACGATGTGGAAAATGGGGTGCTCGATGGTTAAGTCATGTATTTCTCGGTCGGGGAAAACACGCTCGAGTTCGTACTGAAGGTTATACCATTCCTCCTCGCCCCAGAAGTCGTCGATCATAAGAAAGCCGCCGTTGAGCAGGTAGTTCCGAAGCGCCTCTACTTCCGTTTCGCGAAAGGAAAGGGAGCCCGGTTCAACCATATAGAGGAAAGGGTAGTCGGCGAGATTGTCTTCGTCCAGACGCACTACCGCTGAGTCGGGATTGACCTTTAGGCTGGTCATTTGCTGTAAGCGGTAGGCGAGGTTGAGTTCCGCGTCCGGATAGTCGATTGCCCAACGTCCGCGGCGACCGCCGCCCCAGCCACCTCCGTATCCAAAGGAGTCATACTGAATGCGGGCAAAAGTAAAGACGTCATCCTTAAAGGCCGGCGAAACTTCCCATTCGGGCACGCCTGCTCGGTCGAGCATCTGCCCTTGCGAAACGCTCGCCAGGAATCCGGAGATCGCGAACCCTATGCCCGCACAGAGATGGAGAACGTGCCTTTTAGTCCAAGAAGTCATACTTAAGGTCGAGACCTTCCAATGGGTCCTTAGGAGTGGATTGGGCGATGGTGGATTGTAGCTCTTTTAGAAGTCGGTATGCGTCCTTGAAACGTGGCGCTGCTTCGAGGGCCTTGAGCACATGGCGTTTGGCTCCTTCTGGGTCGTCTGCTGCGGTCAATAGGGCCATTTGGTAGTGCAGAGAGGGGCGGTCGGGCGTATCTAAGGCGAGCAAAGCGGAAACCGCTTCGGTTGCCCGAGGCGAGACATCGAGGGACTTTGCGGATTTGAGGAGTGAACGCCAAGGTGTTTCAGCCATAGGGTTTATCGCTAACCATGCGTTCGACCACTTATAGATTTTCGGTGCGTCTTCACTTAAGATTGCAAGTTCATGGAGACGGGTGACGGGGGGCAAGCGATTCGCTTCGTGCTCTACCATTTCTTCGAGTGTCTCGGCTTCTTTGTCGTAATATCCGATGCCGTGATACGCTTTGGAAAGCGGCCAGTGGGCGTTTTCTTCACCCGGGAGGTAGCCTGCTGTTACGATCAGTTGTTCTAGCCGTTCGATCGCTGCTGTCCAATCTTCCGCTTCCAGGAATTCGTTAGCATGGTCAAGTTCCGCCCGGTAGTTTTCTTTCGGTGAAGTCAGGTCGAGAATTGTTCCCACCGGACCGCTCTGCGAATCGAAGCGGTAGTCGCTGGCCAATTGTTCCGCTTGGGCGCGGGCAAATTGTGAAAACCCATCGTCGAGCTCATCGAGCGGAGCGAGGTGCGTTTCCAATCCCTCGTTGATTTCGACTCCTTCGCCCAAGGAGACGAGCAAATCGCGCAGCGGCGAGATACCATAAGTCTGGACGATGTATTCAACGACCAGATACGATTGGTAGTAGGCAAATTGTATATCTTCACCATCGTTCGCTTGCAGGAATGCGGAACTCATGGAGCTGATTGGCTGCATCTGCCCGGAGAGGATCCGGGTGCGGTACGGCACGCTCATACGCTGTCCCCATGCTGGGTTTGCGATCTGTTCCTCGTAGACAGAGATTCCTTCTGAGAGCCATCTAGGCATACGGTTGTTGGTGAGGTTGAGGGTGATGGTGTGGCAAAATTCGTGGTAGAGCACGGCTTCCCAATTCGCCTCTCGGGTAGAGGGGCTGTTAATGGTGAAGACGGGGCCGAAGCAGACGCCGAGGAATCCTGGGTTGCCCGGGACGCCGAATGTCCGTGTTTCGAAGTCGGCAGGGTTCGGGTAAATTTCAACCGTGGTTTTCTGTGGAAGCTCGAGGCCGTATCTCTCGGTCAGGCGCGTATGGGCATTCTCCAATACCTCGAGGGCACGCTCGCCGTAGACCGGCGCTTCTTCGTTGCTCATGCGAATGAGAAAGTGCTCAGACTCGATGGTTTGGAAGTTGTTGAGACGATCCCGCAGAGTGACCAAGTTGTATGCAGAAATATTATACGGATCTGCTTCATGCACGGCATTGGCCAGCTTCCATGCCTCTTCGTTGCGTCCGAGGCGTAGAAGGTCTTGAGCGAGTTGGATGCGGGCGGGGTTGTAGCCCTCGTCCAACCCAAGGGCGATACGCTGGTGGCTGGAACCGTCGGAAAAGCGGTACTTGCGGGAAAGTTGCTTACCGATGCGGTAGTCAACCCGCGGATTGGTTGGCCAAGATGCCAAGGCGGCTGTACGTAGCTCGTCGCCACGGTCGTTTTCATTGCGGATGTAGGCGATAGTCGCCTTCAGGGCGAGGGCTTCGGAGTCGCGTGGATTGACCAGTAGGGCGGCGTCGAGATTTTGTGCAGCCGCTTCATAGGACTCGGCGGCGATTAGGTGCTCTGCGAGCAGCACGAGAGTGGGGGAATGGCGGGAGTTGATGGCGAGGGCCTGTTGGACGTAGTTGAGCAACTGCGCCCTATCGCCCTCTTCGTAGGCTTTGGCTAGGCCGTGAAGTAATTCAACGTGGCCAGGATATTCTAGGAGTCCTTCTTGGAATGCTTTGGAGGCGAGTTTGAAGTCGTCCTTGGAGAGCGCCAGATTTCCGGTGCCAAGGTAAGCAGAAACCGGCTTGGTGCTGAACTCTTGCGCCCGCCGAAAAAAGTTCTCCAAGACCAGCTTGGGTTCCACGTCGTAGAGCAAGGCGATATGTCCGATGGCGACGACGTTCTCGGGATCGTAGGCGTAGCGGCGGCGTTGTTCGTTAACGAGGTATGCGAGGGCTTCCTTCTGCCGCTCGGCCTCGTCGATACGTCCGGTGAGCAGGGCGGTCTCTCGAAGGAGAAGGCGTGCCCGGATATCGTACGAGCGCTCGCTCACGTAGGCTTCGAGCGAAGTGTAGGCTTCCTCGTATTGGCCCAGCGCCATGAGAGATCGAGCCTTGTAGATCTCCCAGTCGGTGATCCAAGGGTCGAGGTCTTGAGCTGCGGTCGAGTAGATAATTACCTCTTCGTATTGGCCGGAATTGAAAAGCTCAGCAGCGGTTTCAAGACGAGGCGCTTCTGACAAAATCGAGAGCGTGTCTACCGCCCTTGCTTGTGGACCGCAGAGTGAAAAAAGCGCCCAGACGCACAGCCCTTTGGCGGGCTGCGTGATATGACGACGAATAAATTTGAGATTGAGTCCGATTGGCACGCGTGGACTGTTGGGATTAGGCTGGGTACGATAACACTGCTAGTGAAACGGCTTGGTTCGGCTTGGGATTGCGTCGGGTCGCTGTAGATTTGGCGAGCTGTGCCGACGGGTTTGAACTATGTCACTCAAGCTAATGACGCGCCACTCTAACCCAGAAAAAATGGACCGAAAATCCGAGTAGAGGCGTACCTCTTTTAGGTTGCCGGACTGGAATGACGAACGCTTTGTGGAATGCCATTAGGCAATGAAACCGCTTCCGTTCAGCTTCTATTTGCAGGTTCTCGTCTGCGCCGCGCTTTGGGGCAGCGCGTTCCCAGTTATCAAACTCAGTTACGACGCTCTTGCCATAGATGGTTTCGGGGAACGAATGACCTTTGCGGGGATCCGATTCATGATTGCGGGCCTGATGATCGTGCCGTTTTGCCGCAGTTCGGTTTTAAGCACTCTTAAATCGGCTCCTGTGGGATTGCTCGCTTGGGTTATCCTTGGTCAGACTGTCCTGCAGTATGTTTTTTTCTACTACGCCCTCAGTGTTTCGAGTGGTACTCTGGGAGCATTGCTTGTTGGAGGTGGTAGCTTTTGGTGGATGTTGCTGGCCCCGATCTTGCTGAAAACGCCCATGCCGAGCCCAAAGCAATGGGGTCTTGTGGCTGTTTGCTCGATGGGTATCGCCTTGGCGGTCTACGCTCCGGGAGCGGGAAGCGGGAAGGTAGGTCTTGGAACTGCAGCGTTTCTATTGGCATCGCTCTCGGGTGCTTTCGGGGCTATCGGACTCAAGAAGATGTCGGCGCATCATGGTAGCCGGGTTATCACTTCGCTCTCATTATTTATAGGAGGATTTGCCTTACTGCTATTAGGGGTAGGCGGTTGGAGCGGCTTTTGGCGTGACTTGGGCGATAACGCAATTTGGATAATACTCTATCTAGCGTTCTTATCAGCTACCGCATTTACCTTATGGAATCGATTGATCGAGCAGTACAGCGTGAACGTCCTGTCCACCTACCGTTTCTTGATTCCGCTCTGTGGTGTGGTTGAGTCGGCGTTGCTGATCGAGAGTGAGTCAATAGGGCTCGGAATTGTCCTAGGGGGCGTACTGATTCTTGGGTCGATTTACGGCATGGGCCGACTGGAATTGTCGCGCACCGGGAGTACGAGAGGATGAGCAGCTGGGACCAACTGGTAGTTAGCTGCCGGTCGCTAAATCCGATTGTGGCAGAATTAATCTGGAAGCAGCAGGGTAATGAATTCTTAGATAACTTCGTCGAATGAAACGATTCCCCCCTCAGAAGTCCCTGTTTATCCTCGGTTCCACGTACTTAGCAGCCATGGCCTTTATTTTTGGCTGCACAAAAAAAAACGAAAACAAGGCGCCCGCTCCAGCGGAGTCATCCGCGGTGGCAACGGTTCATGCCGACTGGCGCCAGCCAGAGACGTGCCTGAAGTGCCATGAAGACGAACACAAGTCATGGATCGGCAGCCATCACGCGGATGCGAACCGCTTTGTGGACACAGAGACAGATGCGGCTCGTTACGGGGTAGGCGAATTCAAGGATGTCGCTGGACGCGAATATCGAGTAAGTTACGAAGGAGGCGATTTCCTGATAAGCGAGAGAAACCCAGATGGCGATTACTTACCCGCGAAAGCGACGGCGGTCATAGGTGTTACCCCGCTGCAACAGCCGCTGGTGGAAGGCGAACGAGGGCGTTTGCAAGCTCATGCGATGGCATGGGATCCCGACGAGAAAGAGTGGTTCAACGTTTTCGGCGATGAGGAGCGGCTGCTTGGCGAGTGGGGGCATTGGTCTGGTCAGGGCATGAATTGGAACTCCAACTGCGCCTGGTGCCATACGACCGAGTATGAAAAGAATTACGATCCCTCGAAGGACAGTTACGCCAGTTCTTGGACGCACCAAGGTATCAGCTGCATCGCCTGCCATTCGGACATGAAACAGCATGTTGCGACAATCGGCAGGGACGATTACGAGGTGCCCGCATCGTCGGAGACGCGGGTCATGATGGAAAATTGCGCCAGCTGTCATTCTCGCCGCGAGGAGCTGAGCGAGGGAGGCTTCGAGGTCGGCGAATCATTTGAGGATCACTACCGTGTGATGCTCTATGACCATCCTACGGCTTACTTCCCAGACGGAAAGGCTAACGAGGAAAACTTCGTATGGGGGTCGTTCATGCACAGTAGGATGGGACATGCAGGCGTTTCCTGTATGGACTGCCATGATCCGCACTCCGCGACGCTCAAGTTCCCTGCGGATTCCAACGCGACCTGTATCCAATGTCACAGTACCGGAAACTTAGGGGCGACTATAGTTGATTTGGGTACGCATAGTCGCCACCCGATAGGCTCCGATGGTGACTCTTGCGTGGCTTGCCACATGCCAGAGCGAGAGTACATGGCGCGCGACCCGCGTCGCGATCATGGTTTCACTATCCCCGATCCTTACATGGCAAAAACCTTCGGAGCTCCAGACGCATGCACCAGCTGCCATCAGGATTTGGATGCAGATCATCTGCTCAGCCAATTCGATAAGTGGTGGGGAGACTCGGATCGAGTCACTGATTTACGTGACCGGGCGCATTTGCTTTCGGATACGTGGTCGGGAGAGCTCGAGTCCCCCGAGGCCATCATCGCTCGCTTAAAGGCGGAGGAAAATCCTTATTGGCGAGCTAGCTGGTTACGAATGTTGCGAGACTTTTCTCATCTCGACGAAGTGCGCGATCTAGCCCTTGAGTACAAGGACGCAGACCAACCAATCTTGCGGGATGTCGCCATTTTTCTTCTCGGAACGCGTGCGGATGGATTGGAGCACCTGCAAGCGGCGGCAGAAGACTCCTCGCGGATCGTGCGTATGCAAGTGGCGGATACTCTAGCCGAAAGCCCATACCTGAGCGAAGAACTCCGCGACGAGTATAACGATTACCTGCAGTACAACGCGGACCGTCCGTCGGGGGCTTTGAAGCTGGCTTCCCAAGCGGCTAGCGAGGGTAACATAGACCTCGTGAAGCAATACGGCGAACTTGCGATCAGCTTCGACCGAAAAAACGCTGCTATCCGCTATGATGTTTCGATCCTTTACGACCGCGTTGGATTAGGTAAGGAGGCTATAAAGCACCTTCGCATCGCTAGCGCCTACGAGCCAAACTCTGGACTGTATCCGTTCTCCATCGGACTTTTGCTGGCTGGTCAGGGCCAACTTGTAAAAGCGGTGGAGCCCATGCAGAGAGCTCTCAAGCTGGATCCTAATGAGCATCGCTGGTGGTATAATATCTCCATAATACAGACACGACTCGGAGACTTGGAATCAGCCAGAGCAAGCTTGCAAAAGGCGCTGGATTTGGCTCCGCAAGAGCCATCCTACTTGCAGTTCATGCAACAGCTTTCTACTGGGAGTTAGGTGCCACGCGAGGTTAAGATCCCTCAGTTTCATCGATCTGTTTGACTGTAAGGGAAGCGGTGGCTGGTATCGGGTAGCGGATTTGAAAAGATCTGTCAGTTTTCGGCTGATTAAAAGGACGGGAGCTGTTAGCCCTGTCTCCGAGTTTATGCCTTCCCTATCCTTAAAAACGACTTCACTCAAATTGTTAGCAGGTGCCGCCTTGTGGTGCATCTGGACTGAGCTTTCCGCCCAAGGCTCGAACAATTCAGCCTTAGTTTTGCCGGGGGGTGAAGAGTCGCTCTGGGAAAGCGTATCCGCGGAATATGACACCGTTTATCGAAAGGCAAGCGAGGCGGTTCCACTCGAGCGCCTTTTGATGCCGTGGGAGACGACTCGGGCGGTAGCCTTAGCTTTGCCCTTGGGCGAGTTGGAAGAAAACAAGGATTTGGAGAGTTTGTTCAAGGACACGCTGGCAGCTCTGTTGCCGCGGGTGGAGGTGGTGGCTTACTATCATCGGCTCGACCGGAGGGCTCTCGGGGCGTTTTGGGGTAGACTGGAATCCGATGATCGAATCGCCCCTTATTTAAATAGGCTGAGTTTGGAGGCGAGTGAGGCATTTTCGATTTGGATGAGAGACTTCGGCCCACAGTTCGCCAAAGGTATCGAAGATAGTCTTGTTTTGCTCGATCCCAGCGTTGGGGACCCCGGTGCGACAAGGGGACAATTATTCGACGTCAAGACAACCGAAGATCCGATACAGCAACATTTCAAGATGGTCGAAGAGCTTGGGAACTTGAGAGGCTTAGAAGGAAGCGACCGCATTCCCGTACTGATGGCGGGAATGTTGGAAGCGAAGTGGGGGATAGAGACGCAACTTTCCCGCCCGCCCCTCTATCTGCAAGGCGGCGACTTTTTACCGGTAAATACGAAGGCAGCACTTGTATCCGAATCTACCTTACGTGCAAATGGTGGCACCGCTCAGAACTTTCGAAAAACTGTCGAGAAGTACTATGGAGTAGATACGATTGTCTTTCTGGAGAACTTGCCCGGAAAGACTATAGAGCATTTGGACTTCGTGGTGCAGCCAATTCGAGAGAATGTCGTCTTGATGGCGGAGCCTCCCCAAGGGATAAAAGGGAAACGTTCCTACCACCGCTTACTCGATCAAGAGCTCAAGGCGAGTTTCGCGAGAAACGAAGCCATCGTAAGAAAAGCCTTTCCTGAGAGCACGATCATTAAGGTCCCAATGCCGCCTCCTGCGTTCGACAGCGACGAGGACGTGAGACGCGAACTCTTCTTGAAAGCGTTGCAGGTTTTCGTGACTGAAGAGCGTATTGCGATGCGTTTTGATCCTGCTTTGGCTCTGGCGAATTGGGATGCCTTCGAATTCAATCCACGAATTGAATCGAAGCTCGAAGCAGATGCTGGGATTGCCGACTGGAAATCAAGCACGGGACAGGAGCGAGTGATTGAAAGGTATCTCGGCGAGACGTATCCAGATCTGTTGGCAAGCCATGTGGAGCCGCAGATTAATTATCGTTCTTACGTTAACAGCTTATTCGTAAAGTCCTTAGATGGTGGTGAGATCGTTTTGATTCCTCGTTTCAAAGCTCGAAGTGAAGACGAAAAAGCGCTGATGACTGAGTTGGAGAAGCAGGTCGTTGCGGCTTATAAAAAAGCTTGCCCCGATGCGGAGCAAATTTGGATCGATTGCACGGTACTCACGGATTTCATGGGAATGATTCACTGCTTTACGCTAACGATTCCAAGCATCACAGGGCTCGAGTAACCTAGTGTCAGCGGCTGTTCAGCTTATGCAGCAAATCTCTAGCAGGCGGGTAGTTGGAATCGAGTTCGATCGCCGATTCGAGATGCGTCTTGGCTTCTTGGATACGGCGTTGGTAGATGAGGGAGATGGCTAGGTTAGTATGCGACATTGCGTTAGGCTCGATACGTATGGCGTCTTGGTACGATTTGGTAGCTTTGGCGTATTCCCTTTGCATGAGGTATAGGTTGCCAAGATTTGAGAGGGCTTGAGCATGTTGCGGTTCAATCTCGATCGCGCGAAGAAAAGCGGACTTAGCCTTTTCGAATTGCGCGGCCTGAGCTAAGGTGTCTCCAAGATCGAAATACGCGTTAGCGTTTTGCGGGGAGAGTTCGCAAATCCGTTGGAAAGCTTCGATCGCCGTTTCTAGATCCTTGGTGGCGAGAGATGATCGAACATAGCCTCGTAGGGCAGGTATATTGTCGGGGGATTCTTCTAGGAATTTGCGGAACGACTCCATGGCTGCGGGAAAGTCGCCTGCCGCTAGGTTCGCTTCGGCTAGGCCGAGGATCGCTGCTGGGAAGTTGGGCTCGGAGATAAGCGCGTCGGTATAGAGCGGGATTGCTATTTCCGTCTGCCCATTCAAGGCGTAGGCATTTGCTAGGTTGTGCAGACGAAGCGGAGTTGTACGGATTTCTATCGCTTTGGAGAGGTGTTCGATCGCGGCATCATAGTTTCCTTCGGCAAGGAGGAGGGTTCCGAGATTTGTCTGGGCTCTGGCGTTAATGGGCGAGTAGTCGAGGGAGCTTTGCCAGAGTTCGATAGCGCTTTGGTAGGTCTTATTTCGCTCGTGGGACGTCAAGCCGAGCAAGGTCGCGATAATTGGAAGCAACACCAATGTGGCTTTGGCAGAGAGCTTGTGGAGGCCTAAGCAGAGCAAGGCGACGATGCAAGCGAGCGAGAGGTAGAATCGATGTTCGAAGATCGGGTCAGCCAGCGGGAAAACGCTGGAGCTTGGAGCAAGCAAGATGAATGGGGCGAGGGCGATGAAAGCGATCTTCCTTCGCTTGAGAAAGAGGTAGACAGAAAACGCTAGGCCTAAGACGATGAGGAAACCGTATCCCATCCAAGCGAGAGTGGACGGTATAGCGATATCTCTTCCATAATCGAACACCTGTCCAGCTGGCCACACTGCTAGCTGAAGGTAGCGCAGGATAGCCCATGATTGGAGCTTTAGGTAATCCAAAGATTGAATACCGATCGACATGCTGGCGGTTTCCGCTCTGTCTCCAGTAGCCTGAGAAAGCAGGATCGTGGGAAGGATCGATAGGAAAAGTAGCCCGAAATAGATTGAAAGCTGAAAGTTCCGTGTAGGCGCCTGGCGGTCCGGATTTTGTCCGAAACTCCATGCGATCAGGGCGACAAGGAACGGGGTAGCGACCATTGTTTCCTTGCAAGCGCTGCCCACAAATGCGGCTACCAGTGAAACGGCTAGCCAAGCAATTGGCCGCTTCGAATCAAGGCTTCGAGAGAAGCAGTAGAGTGTTAGCAACAAGAAAAGCGCAGTTAGGGATTCCGCCCGCTGTACGAGGTAGCTGACGGCAGTCGTGGAGATCGGATGCAGTGCCCAGACTAGGCTGATAAAGAAAGGCAGCCAATTGGCTGTGCGGACATCTTCATCAAAAGAGGCGAGTCGAAGCAGTTGGGTAGCGAGAGCAAATACAAGAAGTGCGTTGGCGAGATGTATCATCACATTGGTGACTCGATACGTGGAGTAGTTTTCGCCAGAGAAGTAGTAGTTGGCCGCTAAGCTTAGGTTTAGGAGCGGCCGACCTGCAACGGTCTGAGCTCCCTCTGAGGGTGGGTTGAACAAAGGTTCTAAGGAATACGGTGGGCGAATGGTGGCGTTGTCGCGAATGGATCCTAGGTCGTCGAAGACCAGCGGTGACTGGTAGCTATTGCTCCATACTGAAAAAATGGATAGGGCGAGCAGGAGGCTGAGGAAAAGGGAGATTTTCGTCTTCGGGAATTGCATGCGGTTCAAACGGATTACCGGCGATAGGACATATGACGTACACAAAAGACCCCCTCCTCGCAAGAGGAAGGGGTCCCTAATTTTAAACTAGACTATGGATTAATGGATACGAGACGTATCGATTAGAATGTCCAAGTAGAGGTGAAGAAGAACTGACGTGGATCGATGATACGGTAGCCAGACACGTTGCCCGCGTAGTCAACAGCGATCGGGCGAAGCTCGCCAGAGTCTTGGACGTTGCGGATGTTGAGCTGGAGCTTCCAGTCGAAGTTCTCATTCTTGACTGGCACCTTGTAAGAAGCCCAGAGGTCAACGTTTACGTTTCCGTCATCGTTGTAGGGATTCGTTGGATCAGGAGCGTTCAGGAAGTCTGGACGATCTGGATCCGCAGCGTAACCGTAGTAACCGATAGCAGACTCACTTTCCCAGCGGAGGCTACCGCCGACACCGAAGCCCTTGAAGCGGCCGTCTGTGAAGAGGTAGTTGCTGATCATGTTGATACGCCATTCGCGGAGGTTTGGCGAAGGTACGCCTTCTTGTGCCTTAGCGAGAGCAACTTGGGATTGCACCGCGTACTCGAAGTATTCGCTAACGTCTGCCCAAGGATTCTCAGGCTTAGTGCTATCGAAGTCCGGTTGGTAACCGTACGCCGTCCAGAAGGTGCTCAAGTCTACAGGACGCTCACCGTTGAACATATAGGTGTTCGGGTCGTTGTCTCCGTCGATGTTAGGATCATTTGCTGAAGTAAGTGGCGAAGTGAGGCTCTGCCAGTAAGGTACGCGGAGTTCAGCCCAATCATCGTACTGTGGAGCAACGTTTTGGGTGGTCGTCTCGTTCTGGGCAGCTGTCATCTTTATATTCCAATTTCTGGTTGGATTGTAGATGAGCTGGATTTCCATACCTTCTGCGATAGTGGATTGAGTCGCACCGAAGTTGAGGCCGTTAGGCCAATCGTAGCGAAGTCCAGTGATTTCTTCCACGCGGGCCTCGAGATTGGCCTGCTGCTGAGCGTCGAGATCAGCACGATTCTGCTCATCGATTGCATAGTTTTGGTAACCAAGCTCCATGTGAGCTATCTGCTCAGCCCATGGCTTAAGGTAACGGTGCTCGATACGAGTAAGGCGGTCGATCAGCGTTGCCGCGGCGCCAGTACGCTCGTTTTCAGCAGAGTTGGTGAACCAGTTAACCTTCGCGGTGAACTTGTTGTCGAAGGCGGTCAGGCTGAAGCCGTAGTCTTCGCCGGTACCGGTAGGCTTAGGCAAAAGATTGCCTAAAACGTCAGTCTGGGCAGAAGTCGGCGGATTGAAGTTGTCCGACTCGTTGTAGTGCACGCGGAAGTCGCCACCGTCCCAACGGAAGGGAACTGCGACCACACCGACGCTTCGTGTGCTTCCTTCAAGGTAGTCTTCGTTTCTTTGGTTATCTCCGTAGGACCAGCGGTTGTAGCTAGCTTCAGGCTTAACGTAACCTTTTTCGGTGAATTCTTCACGTCCAAGATCGGTGGATCCAACTGTGTTACGAAGATCGACGGCGTCGTTTCTCCAACCAACAGTTGTGATTACGCGGTTATCGAGAAAGTAGCCCTGCCAACCAAGCGTTTCAGACTCTAGATCGCGGTGGTTGCGACTACTTGTGGCGTCGTGTAACACGGTTGCCCATTCGGCTGGCCTGTCCACCCATTGGCGAGTTTCCCAATCGTAGAGGCTGACCATGCCTGAGTTTGGCCCGCCAAAATCGCGGAGCACTTCACCGCCGACACCGACGTAGTTGGGTTGCCCCCAGTTTGTGGGTGCTCCTGACGTGACAGTCGCTTGCTCGTCGCCCGGGTTGGCGAGGAAGTAGTTGCGGCGGATGCGATCGCTATTGCCGTAGTAGCGCCATGCTCCGGTGGAGTCCAAGTCGTTCCAAGGTAGGAAACGTCCATCACCGCCCACATAGGTTCCACGAAGGCGCAGGCGAAGGCTTTCTGACTTCTGCTGCGACCAAAGGCCAAGGAAGCTGTGGTTACCCAAGTGCTTCATCCAGTTGTCCTTCTCGGTGAAGTCGAGCTGGTAGGCAAGCTGGGCGCGGAGATTGTCGTTAACCTCTTCGTTCGTCCATGTGTCTGGAAGGTAGTCCTCTAGGTACGGAAGGCCGAAGTACGGGTTAGGCTGACCGTTTGGCAGATTGATGTTCGGATCTACATAAAGTGTTGCACCTGTTTGCTGCTGCACGGTGTAGTTCTGAACATCTTCGTATTCTTGACGGAACCAGCCGATTGAAGCGTGCAGGTTTTCGAGAATTTCTTGTTCGAATTCAAAGTTCAAAGTGTCTGCAGATTTCGAACCGTAGTTCATCGCGAGCGTGTTGAACTGTTCCCAGTCGTAAACTGACTGATCGGTTACTGGAGGTGCCACAAAATTAGCGACATTGTCATCCCAATTGTAGAAGTCGGAACGCATCCAAAGCTGGCTGGTCAGGTTCCACTCTTGAAGCGTACGATCTCCCGCAGCTGGAGCTGACTGAGACTGCGGGTAGTTGGAATTGGCGTTCCATCCGTAATCCGTCATCTTCTCAGTGGCTATGTATCCGTCTTGCCCTACAAGAATGACAGGACGTCCAACACGAGCATCCGAATCAACGATACCAGGAGTGTAGTAGATACTGTCTTCGTTGTAGAGCATACCTCCGCCAGTCAGGTTGGCAGGGTGCCCGGTTGAGGCGTCTGGATACGTTGGCGATAGGTTGCTGACCTCGATGGGTCCGCGGGTAACGCCAGTATCGAGAACGGTGACCATGCGGGTGACCGGATCGTAGGCGGGACGACCCGCTTCTAGCCAAGGAGTCACAAAGTCGCGAGGTGTGAGTGAGTTTGGGCGACGATTGTTGTTGTTAAATGTTTCCCAGCTACCGCGAATGCTCGTCTTCTCAAAGGGCTTGTACTTGATGGCCGCGTAGAAACGGCTGGTCTTGTCATACGATGGTTTGCGCTCGAACTTTTCCTGTTCGTTCAAACCAGCAACGTAGATCGCGAGCTTATCCTCGATGAGCGATTGATTGTGATTGAAGCTGCCGCGAATGCTTCCGCGATCATCGAAGCGGAGAACCAACTGAGTGCTATCGGTATTAAGGGCAGCGTTAGCGGTAGACTGGTTGACGATACCTGCAGGACTTCCCAAGCCAGAAAGAATGGAATTTGGACCACGGTTAATTTCTACAGAACGCGTGTTGTAGGCATCGAATGGTATGCCGCCTAGCGTAGGATAAAAGTTCTGCGTAGTTGTAGGTGAGCTCAGTCCGCGAATACGATTCGAGGAGCCTGCGGATGCACTTTCACCGGTATTCGCAAAGCTGTAACCAGCGCCGGCATCCTTTACGGTACCGCGGTCAGCGAGGCTACCACCCGTTGCGGTGAAGTTACCAAAACCTTCCGTGCTAGACTCGTACAGAAAGACGTCGTTGAGGTCAGTTGCGGCTGTGTCCTGCATTTGCTGCAGGGTCACTACTGTGATCGAAGCTGCGAGGTCAGAGACCTTGCTGTTAAGACGGCTACCGGCCAAGGTTCTCTCGGAGTAATATCCGATGTCGTTTTCTGAGTTGGTGATTTCGAACGGGGAAAGTTCGAAGATCTCATCTTCGTCGGTTTCCTCTTGCGAGTAACCAGCGGTGCAAGCTCCGAGCAATAGCGAGAGAGCTAATGTTGTTCGGAACCGGGGTATCGGGTTCTGTTTCGTTTGTTTCATCTTTGAGTAGTAGGTTTGATGCAAAGGTTGAAAAGGGGGCTTAGTGACCACGTTCGGTGGAGTAGACACGGGTCATCTTGGCGGGATATGGTTAGTCTTGGAAAACGGGACCGATTGGGGTTTGGTCCGGTGAGGTAAGCGTCAGGGTTAGGTGGGTCGGAGCGGATCCGGGGTATTTATATTTGTATGAAAAACTAGGTTCCCTTTTTTTCCAACGTAGCAAGAATCTGACAGTAAGAATACTGGTGTCAGATCCGCGAAATTGCAAACGATCGAGGCGTTTCATGGATACTTTGGGGTTTTCGCACCGCGTATTCATGAAAAACAAAAAGCGCGTTCCAAGGTATGGATACGCGCTAATATGTTGGTATATTGTGACGGTAAATACTGTCCTGCTTCTAGTGAGAAAACCTAGGGTCTAGTTTTACTGAAACGGGTTCGTCTCTATCTGCGTCAAGTTTCCCGTTTGCAAATTCTAACTCGACAACCTGTATCGAACTTCTCCGCGTTTCGTATCCATCCGGTAATGACAAGTCGGTTCTCCCGGGATGGGTGAAGTAGAAAAGGTAGGCGCGGTCGCCTTGCACAAGGACGTCGGGGTGACCGCCAATCACTCCGTCATCCTCGCCAGATCCGGGAGTCTCCAGTAGGTTTTTACCTTCTTGGCGTTGCCAATTGAGCGCGTCGTCAGAGCGATAAACACCGAGGCCGGACCAGACATCGGTTATCATCCAAAAGTAGCCTTTCCAGTTAAAGACCTTCGGTCCTTCTCCTGATTTGTCGCCAACAGCTTTCCCTTTGTCTTCCCAATTGAAAAGGTCCGTGCTGTCTGCGTAGTAGATCGATTTTCCGTCCAGTTCGTTATTGTACCACAGGCGCCAATGGTTTTCTCCGATCTGGTATACGCAGGCATCTATCACTTTCTCGTTAACGAGCGAAAGGGTGGATTGGTAGTTCCAGTTCTCGAGATCGTCGCTGGTTAAGTGCACTATCACTCTAGGGTGTCCCCAGTTATCGAATACTCCAGGTACAAACGTGAGATACATATGGTAGCTGCCATCGGGGCCCCGTATAACCTCGGGAGCCCAGTGCGTTGGATCTTCGACTTGGAGTTCGGGCGGCAGGCCGTTGATCTTCGCTTGGCTGTGGCGTTCCCATGAGGCGCCTTGGTCCTTCGATTCGGCGATTCCTATGTGCGTGCCGTGTACCCACTGTACCCCGAAGAGTTCGTCTGCATTAGCTCGCCGATTTGTGTAGAACATCCACCAGCGTCCGCGTAATTCGTTCCAGATAACGACGGGATCAGCTGCACCGTCGAAAATCGGATCACGGAAGAGGGGCTTGTCTGCGATTTTTTCGGGAGAATCTGGCTGTGGAGCCCCAAAATCTGGAAAGCCGGAATCAGTCCATGTGAATGGTTTGACCCGAGCATGGCGGTTCCAGTCCCGCAAAGAGTCGACTTCAAGATCCTTGTAGTTGCGTGCGTGATACACTAGGATGTCGTTTCCTTCCTCGTCTGTGGTGAAGCCATTGTGGCCAGGCCCGTAAATCCCGTTGTCTTCCGAAGTTTGAAAGACTGGGCCAGGCGACTTTATCCACGAGGCTGGGTCTAGCAGGTCTGCATCCTCGTCGGCCCACAGCAATCCCATGCGATAGTTGCGATCGGTCGCATTGACGGAATAAGTCATGAAGATTTTGCCGTTCCGCTTGAGGAACGCAGGACCTTCGTTGACCTTGTATTTCATAAGCTCCCAGCTGAATTCAGCTGTGGTCAGCATCGCTTGGGGACCTTTCAGCGTCCACGGGTTCTCCATTTCGGAGATATAGATATTAGAGTTCACGCCCATTTCTCGGTCCATCTGAGCCCAGACGTAGTAGCGCTTGCCGCCGTGCTCAAGGATGGTGGCGTCCAAAGAAAAGTCGTCCCAGTTGGTTTTAACTTGGCCTTTCTCCACCCATTCTCCCTCAAGCGGATTTGAAGATTCGTTTTCCAATACATACATCCGGATGCGCCACTTTTCCTCTGCGTCTCCAGCCGCGAAGTAAACGTACCATTTTCCATCGAGGTAATGCAGTTCGGGAGCCCAGATATGATTGCCCATCGGTCCTGTTTCATGGGCGTTCCAAATCGTAGTCGGTTCCGCAGTCGCCAGACCGGCGATGGTTTCGGATCGACGCATTTCGATGCGAAGGTATTGGGGAGTTGTAGCGATGAAGTAGTAGTAGCCGTCGTCGTGCTTGTGGATCCAAGGATCTGCTCGCTGCAAAATCAATGGATTTGGATAGTCTCCAGAAAAGAGATTCAGGGCGGATGCCATGGTAAAAAGGGCGATCAACAAGGGGCGACAGTGGAGCATTGCGACTTAAGTAGATTGTATTAAGGGCTTGGAAACGAATGTCTTTGCGAGCAGCGACTACAACGAGTAGTGCGCTAAATAGTGCCCGAATTCCGACAATTGGTTACGTCCTTAGAGTTTCGATAGGAAATTGAAAACCTGGTCCCACCCTCCAGTAGGCACTTCGTGGCCAAAGTCGGGATAGACGATGAGATCTTTGTCCGATGTGATTTTGTTGTAAGCTGCGAACTGGCTTGAGGGTGGGCAGATAGCATCCATCAAGCCGGTTTGCATGAGAACCTTAGCTTTGATTCTAGGAGCGAGGTGCTGGCAATCGATGTAGCCGAGCTTTTCGAAAACTGCTCTTTTGGTCTTGTGGGCCGGATCTCGCCGCCGGAAATAGTAAGAAAGCTCATCGTAAGCATCCTTTGCCAAGTCCATCTCCCAAACGCGTTGGTAGTCGCAGAGGAATGGGAAAAACACCGCGCAGCGTTTGATAAAAGGGGAAAGCGAGGCACAGGCAAGCGCGAGTCCGCCGCCTTGAGAACCGCCAAAGCAGCCGATTCGTTCTGCGTCGATTTCCTCGAATCCCGCAATCACGCGAGCGAGTTGAACTGTATCCAAAAAATGAGACCTGAAGAGTAGCTTCTTTGAATCGGGATCCTCCAATCCCCGGACGATGTGCCCTCTAAGTGTTGTACCGAGCGCTCCACCCACGTCCTGCGAGAGGCCTCCTTGGCCACGGCTGTCCATCGCGGCAATGGCGATTCCTTCGCTGGTGTAGGAGAGCTTGTCGTTCCATTCGCCGGATTCGGCGCTGTATCCGTGGAACATAAGAGCGGCGGGGCAACTCTTGGCGCTCTTTGGACGAAGGTACTTCGCGTAGATGCGAGCTCCGTCGATGCTGGTGAAGCGGAGATCGAAACAGTCAGCGCTCTTCGTCGTGATCGAGTTATTTGGTGTGAGCTCGGGGTCAGGATCGATCGCGGCGAGCTCCGTTAGCGAGTCATCCCAATAAGTATCGAAATCCTGGGGACAAGGGTTCGTTCCTTGATAGACTCTAAGTTCCGAGAGAGGTTTGTCGACGAGAGGCATGGGAAACAGAAATCAAATTGGGAGGTCAGGTGGCAAGTTCCTTTTATTCGCCCGCGACTTCGACTGGAGCACGTGTTGGCAATGGGGCTTCGTCTCCAAGATAGAAACTGGGATGGGGCGGTTGGTTGTAGGCCACGTTCTGCCATGCAAGGGCAACTCGGTATTGAGGATCGTGCAGTAGAGTCGGCATGCGATGCTTGGTCGGAGTCGTGGTTGTGTAGATGCGTAGCTCTGAGCTGTCGCGGGTCCTCCAGATCACCTCTTCGCGCCAATCACCCCAGACGTCTCCGCTTAGGGCAGGAGTTGCTTTCGTTCCGTTATTGGAAGAGCTGGCGTGAGCGATCAGCAAGGTATCGAGAGAGGACGTTTCTGGATTGAATTTTACGATGAAGTTCTGGTCGAGCAGTTCGCGCTGCAAGTCTCCATCCCACCAGATTGCGAAGTTCGTCGGCATGCCATGCGGCTTATCGTAGATCCATTCGCCTTCCGCGTTGAAGACTTTCGTCATGCCAGTGCCTGCAGCCCAGCTCTCGGCACCTGGGTGGTTTGGGTCGATATTTACGGAGTTTCCTCGCCCAGGACCTTCGCCTTTATCGCCTCCAGAGTTTGCGGCTTTGACAGAAGGCACAGTGAAGATCGCCTCGCCCGTCGCTGCGTCTCGCATGTTCATTCCTTGGTCGTCGAATCGTTCCTGGATGTTGAATACTTCCAAGCCGGGATTACTCGGCACCAAGTCGCTCACGTGCAACGCGTCCCCGTGGCCCCAACCTGTCGAGTAAAGTCCCGTGCCGTCATCGTCCAGCACCATCGAGCCATAGATAACCTCTTGCTTTCCGTCTGAATCTACGTCGGCGATCGATAGGCTGTGATCCCCTTGGCCGCGGTAGGGGCGGTTTTGGGGCGTGGCGTCACTGTCGAAGAGCCAACGTCGCCTGAGCTTGCCTCCCTCCAAGTCCCAAGCGACTACCACAGTCCGAGTGTAGTATCCGCGGCACATGATCAGGCTGGGGTGTTGGCCATCGAGGTAGGCGATTCCAGCGAGGAAGCGATCCATGCGATTCCCGTATCCATCGCCCCAGATTTCCTTCATCTCGTTGGCGGTCGGGCTTTCAATACTAGGATGGCGCGATGGCTCGTAGGGGACGGTGTCGATCACAGCTCCGGTTTCGCCGTTGAATACGCTAAGGTACTCGGGACCGGCAATTATGTATCCATCTTTGTTGCGGTGGTCCGCTTCTGGGTCACCGATTGCGTCTCCGAGCCCGTCACGAGTTCCGTCTCCGGTTTTGCAGGCTAGCTCAGCCTTGCCGTCACCGTCTAGGTCGTAGACCATGAATTGGGAATAATGGGCACCTGCCCGGATATTTATGCCGAGGTCGATTTGCCAGAGTAGTTCGCCCTCAAGGTTGTAAGCCTGTAGGAATACGGGGTCAGTCACGCCTTTGCGCGAGTTGTCCTGAGCCCGGCCTTCTTGTTTGATGATGATTTCGAGATCTCCATCGCCATCGAGGTCCCCTATGGATGCGTCGTTGGCGTGGTAGCCGTCTGGAGTTTGTAATGGAATGCTGAAGTATGCTTGAGGCTGCGATCCTGGAGCGAATGTGAAGGGCTTGCTGGGACCCGATTCCTCTTCGTCGACGATAGCTCGAACTGTGTATTCAGTTTTTAGATGCAAATTAGGATTGTCATCGATGAAGTGGGTTGGTCCGGTGAGCGGCTTTTCGTTTAGTTTCTCTAAGCCGCTGCTTTGGCCGCGGCGAGCCGCGTAAGCGCCCCAGTCGGTAGGTTGCTCTGAAGTTACAGTGTTACGGTAGACATTGAATGCGGTGTGGGAGGGCTCGGTGCCGAGAAGCCGCCAACTGAGGAATACCTTGCCGTCACTTGTCTGCACGGCGGCGAGTCCTCGATCGAGCTTCTCCATTTTTGGAGCCGCGTTGGCAAGGGATGCGGCGAGCAGAAGAAAGGGTAGCAGGAAATGTGTACGACTTAACATAGGAATTCTGAGTAGATTATTGCCTTGCTGATGTTTCCGTAATTTGGACCGGACCTAACAAACCGTAGGGTGCAACTTCCCAGTCAGAGGCGTCGAAGGCTCGGTAGTCGATATTCACCAAGTTGATGTCTTTAAAAATTCGCCAAGGGGTCTTGGTTCGGTCTAGATGGCGAATTCGATTGGTGGCAAGAGTGGCAATTTCGACGCGAAGCAGGTTGTCGCCTGTTCGGAGGGTATCGGCAGGGATTTCGAGTGTATGTGGTTTCAGAATACTCGTTCCGACTAGATCTCCGTTTACAAAGAGTTGTCCGCTGCTGCTCAGCTCTCCCAGATCGATTCGTAAGGGCAATTTGGACTGTTTCGAACTAAGGCGAAAGCGATTTTCGTAAGCGAGCAAACCGGCGAAATTTTCCATTTCCACTTCTCCCAGTTTCGTAATGGGTGAAAGCGATTCAAGAAGACGGCTTTCGGGCAGGGTGGGGCCTCCGTCCCTAAAGCTCAGGGTCCAGTCGTCTAGGAGTGCGATGGTGGTACCTCCAGCCGTATTCGTTGCGAAAGTCGCCCGATCCTCGGCACGTTCGTTGACCGTTTGAATTATCGTCGATTGGTAGGGCTCGAGGGAGAGGGTGAGGATTCCGTCGTTTAAGGGTGAGATACCGATCTGGCCTGTCCAAGGATCGAGCCGGCGGCAGACGGAACTTTTAGTCGGCAAAGGAATATTTACGCTTTCCCTTTCGTCGCTTCGATTGACGATGAAGTAGCTGTGTGTGCCATCGTCTTGGATACGGCGAATGGTACGGAAGGTAGAAAGTTCCTGCCATGTGTCGGGAACGAGATTCAAAATGTCTTCCGTGGTTCCATAGTGAATACGATTTGACTCAACAGCTTGGGTGACAAATGCGTCGAGCTCCGCCTGGCGTTTCTCGTGTGCGTGGTAGCCCGGTACTATCCATTCTTTCGGGTCCACCAGAGAAATGACTTTGATGCCTTGGCGGGCAAGTTGGTCGAGAGCTTTGACCGTGCGAAGCGGAATCCGTTTGAGCGACGGAAGCACAATAGTAGGAGTGGAGGCGGAACTCAGCACGCGTTGCTCGATTTGCCGGTCGGAGATGAAGTCGAAATGGACTCCGGCCTCCCAGAGCTGCTTGGAGGTGTGTTCTAAACCGGTTCCCTTGAACCAATCCCTGCCATCGATATTTTGGCGAAGTTTAGTTCCTCCGATTTCGGAGTATGGGTCCGCGATAGGTGAGTAGAGAAAGAGGTCGGCGTGAGGCTGGCCTTCTTGCAGGACTGTTTGTACTCGGGCTATGTAAGTATTGAGGGCAGGGATGTGATGCCAGAGCGGATTGCGGTTGTTGAGCTGCGTTGACGCGTAGAATACCCAGCCTGGCCAAGCGGCGTCCGCAGGGGAGTAGGCTGTCCCGTGATAAAAAAGATGATTCACGCCGCAAAGGAAGAGGTAGTCGGTGGCGCGTTTGATCTTCGCCAAGTCGCTAGTCCAATGCTCCGATAGCCACGTGTAGCTTTCAGCGGATACAAGTTTCTTACCGGTGACATGTGCCGCAGACGAGGAAAACTTGTGCATGAGAAAGTCCTGGCTGTCGCCGAAGATCTCGGTCTCCGGGATGTCAGATTTGGCGTAAACGTCGAGCAAGTTGGCTATGGATCCATGGGCTTGGTTGCGGGTAAAGAGGTGGTAAGCGTGCGTTTTCTGAGCCCAAGTGTCGCTGAAGTTTTCCAGCAGGAGTTCCTCAAGTGTTTTGCGATAGTCGTAACGCCAACGCTCGATCGTGTCCTGCGGAATGTCGGCGCGATCTGTATCGAAGATTGAATACGCATCCGGCGATGTGAGTCGGCCCCGACTTTGAAGCTCGCGTTCGAAGTCGTGAGACCAATCGGTCTCGTATTCCCATGAATCGTGGAAGACAGCTCTGATAAGATTAGGCGAAACCTTTTCGAAGAAGCGTTCGTGAAATCGGTCGAGGTAGTTCGAAACGGCCTCTCGGTCCAGCATGTCAATAGTGTATCCAGAGCCTCCCGGCGCTGGGCGTTTAACGCGCTCGCCACTGAGTTCGGGTTCGATCTCATAATGGATCTGCTCGCCGTTGATCTCCTTGTGAAGCTTGAGCTCGACGGCGCGCTCCGATTCGGGAACGAACTCGTGTCCGAGACGCCATCCCGTTCCAGGAACGATGTCGACCAGCAAGCCAAGGCGTTGAGCTTCCAGGCAAGCGTGCTCTATGAGCTCCAGCCATTCATCGCTCAGGAATTCCTTTTCCAGGTGTTCTAAACCTTGCACGCCGTAGATGGGAGTTATTTCGACACCGCCGATGCCGACGCTGCGAAACTCTTCCAGCTCGCGGCTGATTCCCTCTTTGGTTACCGCAGAGCCGTGCCACCACCAGCGCGTCCACGGTTTGTTGGTGGAGGTGGGTTCTGGCCAGTCCGCAGATTGTCCCCAAGCCGCAAAGGTAGCGGCGCACACGATGATTATTGACGGTAACAAGCGTTGAAAGAGAGTCGCTGGGAGGCGGGGGCAGAATTCCATAGGGGCGTCGTTGGAAGTGGAGCAATTTAGTAATTGCGAAAAGAAGTGAGATTAGGAGACGAAATGGAGCAAGCGATTCGCATGGAATCTGACTGTCAACAAAGGCACGACTGTATCCCAAGCCTCCGGCGGGCGCTAATTCTACTGTAGCGCCCGTGTCGAGGAATGACCCGTCGCAGGGATACAGCTGCAATACCTTTACCCTCTCACCCTAAGCAGAACATGGACAATCGATCACTGAATACTGGCGGATTCACCCTCCCCGGAGAAGCGGGCTACGAAACCCTCACTCTTGAACTTGCGAAAAAATGGGGGGCGGACGTGATCCGTGATTCAGACGGCACGCAACTTTCGGACGAAATTATCGAGTCCGACTACGATATCTATTCTACGCTTTGCCTCGTGCGGGCGGACAACGAGTGGGCCAAGGCCAACCGCTCCAAGCTCCAGCAGTGCTGCGTGATGAGTCGCCCCGTAACGGCAGCCACAGGATCCGTAACTGTCGATTTGCTCGACGGCTATTTCAAGGAACAGCTGGTGATAAACTCCGACGACGATCCTAAAGAGTGGTGGCAGGTCTTCGACCGCACTACGGGTGAAGAGGTTGACGTGGCTGATTGGAGTTTCGATCACGAGAATGGTTCAGTCACAATACGTGAGACCGTGAAGTGGCACCGCTACACGGTGAACTTCTTCTGCTACCGTATCTGGGAGGAGATTTCCATGTACAACCACGTAACGAACGATTGGGGAGACAAGGAGCACCTGATGCCGATCGACCCGATTTATCCGGAAGCTCGCGACCAAATCCGCAGCTATCTTACTCGCTGGCTGGAGGAACATCCTCATACCAAGGTGGTTCGTTTGACCTCCATGTTCTACAATTTTTGGTGGTTCTGGGGTGATCCAGATAAGCAAAAGTTCATCGTCAACGACTGGGGTTCGTACGAATTTTCTGTTTCGACTGGGGCGATACTCCAGTTCGAAGAAGAAAAAGGGTACAGACCCAAGAGTGAGGACTTTGTGAACGGAGGGCTCTATAATAACTCATACAAGGTTCCGAGTGAGCTCTACCGCGACTGGATGGACTTTGTGAACACTTTCGTCGTGGAGTTCGGCAAAGAGTGTATCGAGATGATCCATGCTGCCGGCAAACTGGCCTTCGTATTCTATAACGATCATTGGATCGGCATCGAACCGTATAACGAACGGTTCAAGGAATTTGGATTTGATGGTATTATCGATGGCATCTTCAATGGATTCGAAGCGCGTAAGGTGGCCGAGTGTCCTGCTGTATCCGTACGGGAGATACGAATGCACCCCTACCTTTTCCCAACCGGAGTCAATGGAGAGCCCTCGTTTTTGCCCGGTGGAAAGCCGACAGACGAATGCAAGCGCTACTGGACCGATATTCGCAGAGCTTTGCTGAGGAAGGGTGTCGACCGTATCGGATTCGGTGGCTACCTGCATCTCGTGGAAAACCACCCGGATTTTGTCGATTACATCGAAACGCTAGGAAGTGAATTCCGGGAATTGAGAAACCTGCATCTCGAAGGTCCGTCCGAAATGTTGCCGGTCAAGGTTGCGCTCCTGACCGGTTGGGGAAACACCCGAGCTTGGGCGTGTTGCGGACATTTCAATAAAGGAAACTACTACAACGAAGTTATGGAGTCGATGTCCGGATTGTCCGTCGAAACAGTGTTTGTTTCTTTCGACGACATAATTAATAAGGGAAGCATCGATTCTTCTATAGACGTCGTAATCAATGCCGGTCTCGTAGATGATGCCTGGTCAGGCGGAAAGTACTGGTCGGATCCGCGCATCGTGGAAGCGCTTTCTGACTTCGTTGCCAGCGGAGGCGGATTGATCGGTGTGGGTGAGCCGACGGCGCAACGCCACAGTTCCCAATACTTTCAACTCTCCCATGCGCTTGGAGTGGACCGGGAGCTAGGGCGCACGCGCGCTTTTAACCGTTTCGCATTCGAGGATAATTCCAAACACTTTATCCTCGAGGACATACACGGCGACTTGGATCTCGGAAAGTCGGTGGATGGTATTTATCTATTCGATACGAATACTGAAGTGCTGGCCTCAGTTTCGGGTTCTCCAACACTCGCAGTTAAGACCTTTGAAAAAGGGCGATGCGTCTACCTGGCGGGCTACCAATATGACGCGGCAAACGTTCGTCTCCTACTGAGGGCCATTCTCTGGTCTGTCGGGAAGGAGTCCCTGCTGAAACACTGGCAATGTAGCAATTTCCATACGGAGTGCGCCTACTATCCGCAGTCTTCCAAACTCGTTGTAATCAACAATTCGAATACCTCTCAGGAGACTGTCGTACACAGTCCGAACGGAGACCACGCGGTTTCGCTCATGGCGAACGAGTCAAAAGTCATCGATTTAAGCTGATGCTAGTGCTCGTTTACCAAGTGCATTATCTGGCGATAAGAGCTTCCCATCCTTGCTAGTGCTGCAGACCTCGCTACTGTCTCAAGTCTATGATACCCCGCTACTGTCTATATTTCGCTTTCACATTAATGTGCTCTCTTAAAGCCAACGGTAATCCTGACGGAGAAATTGCTTTTGAAGCATCAATGGATGATTGGGTTGTCGAGCAGCAGCCAGGTGGCGAAGTGCAGATCGAAGACGGTGTCCTGGAAATAAAAGATAAGAAAGGGTGTACAGTTTGGTACAAGCATTCCATCCAGGCACCCGTCCGTATCAGCTATACGGTTACGGCTAATTCGACTGGACGCATCTCTGACATAAACTGCTTCTGGATGGCTAGCGATTTAGACCATTTGGACGATTTGTTTGCGGAGGGCCACGGACGTGAAGGAGCTTTCGCCCAATACGATGACCTGCAGCTTTATTACGTGGGGTACGGAGGGAATTACAACGCGACGACTCGCTTTCGCAGATACTTAGGTCGCGGCGAGAAGCCACTGCTACCAGGGTTCGACTTGTCCGCAGGGGAATTTCTTATCGAATCGGATAAGGCGTACCGCATTGAATTGGTCGCTGATGGTAGAAAGGCGCAGTACTTTCGGGATGGAGAACTCGTTTTTGAATACGAAGATCCTGAGCCTCTCACACGCGGATGGTTTGGCTTCCGCACCGTTTGGAGTCACCTCTCTATCAGCGATCTTCGGATCGAGCGAATTGACTAACCTCAACTGTAGCACTACTATGCTCCGCTTCGGTTTCATCAGTCTTGCCTTTTGGGGTTGCCTTGTTTCGCACGCTTTGGAACGGCCGGACACCGAGTTCAAGGTCTATCAGTTTGGCCCAGAGGCTATTCCTCAAATAGATGGCGACGGTGCAGATTGGTCCGAGGTGCCAGAGGCTTATTCTGTCGATACGGATGAGCTCTGGGAAGACTCTGGTAAGCATGAAGGGATTTTGCCTGAAAGCCTTGATGTTAAAGTCAAGGTGGCATGGGTGAAAGGTTTGAATCGCTTGTACTTTCTCTACGAGGCCTATGACGATTATTGGGATTTCGAGTTGCCTGGATTGAAGAATGATACCTTCGAGGTGGTCATTGATGCCGATTTGTCAGGTGGTCCGTTGATCGATCGTTTCCGTGCCAATGCTGATAGGTTCGGTGAAGTCGAAGCTTGGTTATCCATGCATGGAGCCCATGCGCAAAACTACCACATATTCACTCCGGCGCAGGACAAGGATTGGTGCATGCTCTGGGGACCCGCTCAGTGGTTGAAAGAACTTCCGTATGCGAACTACGCTTACAACTACGATTTCAAACCCGGAGAGAGCGGAAAACTGGTATTGGAATTTTGGATAACGCCCTTCGATTTCGCGCACTTCGAAGGTCCCAGTAAATCTGTGGAAAGCCAATTGACCGAGGGAAGGACAATAGGGCTCGCTTGGGCGATTATCGATTACGACGACGTCGACAGTACAAGGAACAACGGATTTTGGAACTTGTCACGGAGCCATACCATGTACGGAAAAGCTGAGGAGCTGGTGGCTTTTCGACTCATGCCGCGCGAACCTGATCAAATGCCCGATTTCAAGGCGGGGTGGAGCTGTCGCATAGTGAACCGAGACGAATACAACGTCGCATTCTTTGATGAGTCACTTGGAGAGGTCGTCGCTTGGAGCTGGCATTTCGGCGACGGTGAGTCGTCCGAGGACGCGGATCCTATCCACAAATACGCTGAACCAGGGCACTACGTAGTAACCTTGACAGTTACTGACGAAGGCGGAAGGACGTCCAAGTTTAGCCGCGTGTGGGACGTGAGCTTCAAGTAGCGCTCGAAGCACGAAGTTTGCTCTCTATTGCGCCAAACTCTTCAGCGGAAAGGGAGATGATGCTCCCGTGCCGTGCTCCATGCGGAAAGCTGACTTCGTGGGAAATATCCTCCCATGACTTAAAGTCTTGAGTACGCTTTGCTTCGTATCGTTTTTCACGATACACATCGTAATAAACATAGGTCCAGTTGTCGATTTTTAGTGTTGTGGGACCCTCTACCCAAGAGTCGGTGAACGCTTCGCCTGGATTTGAAAAAGGACCGTATGGTGTCGATGCTTCGCAAACGAACAGGTTCTTCTTTTCAGGATTGAGGCGCTCGTCCTTGCCTATGAGTCGAAACTCTCCGAATTGGTCGCGGGTCAGAGTGACATCGATCACATTAAATCCTAGGTCAAAGAATACCTGCGGTGAGCTGAGGCTTTTAAAGTCTGATGTCGTGCAGGACCAAATGCGATGATTATAGCCGCTCTCTGAAGTATTTTCGTCATCGGGAAACTGTCCAGGCACCGTTGAAGCCCAATAGATTAAGAAGGTTTCGTTTTCGTGGTCATAGATCATCTCTGGAGCCCAACAATTCCGGGTGCCGGGTATGGGTTCCATAACGGGTAGCCTCTTTTGCTCGCTCCAGTTTACGAGATCCTTTGAGCAAGCGTATCCAATGTCTCGCGACTCCCACTCCGTAGTCCAGATTAGGTGAAAGGTTTTATCCGGTCCTTGAAGGATGAAAGGATCGCGCATCAGTCCGCCTCTGGGAGCGATGAAGAAATGATCCGCGATGTCGGTCCAGGAGCGACCGTCGCTACTCTTTGCGAGCCGCAAGCCCTCGAGGCCGTTGCCTACGAAATAAGCAAAGAGATATACTGACTTGGACACGGCCGCTTTTGATTAGAAGGTTAGTCGTCCAGTCCACCGCGTCGCGAATTCAAGGTGTAGACCGTTAAGCCATCGATACCTTTCCGGTTGCCACCGAACGCTAGACTAACGGCAACTCCCACGACGTAGGTCACTCCTGAACCAGTAAACGGGTAGAACCAGTAGCTCAGTGGTGTATACGTCTTGAGGTAATAGGTAGAAGCGATACCTGCGATGATACCTGCGATAACACCGATCTCATTGGCCTTCTTACTGAAGAGTCCAAGGGCGAATATGCCGAGGGTCGCGGATGTAATAAAGCTGATCAAACGGTTTGCGAGGTCCCAGATGGAAGGCGTTTTGAAGTCTGCCAAGAAAAGGGCCGCTGCGATGCCGAGTCCTCCGACGACCACTGTGAGTATTCGTCCCATGATTACAGCTTCACGGTCAGTGGTTCCATTGCGGAAGCGACGGTAGAAGTCGTCCACCCCAAGATTCGAAACGCTGCAAATAGCGCTGGAAATAGTGGACATCGTTGCCGCGAGCAGGGCAGCTACCACGAGCCCTGAGACGCCGGGAGGGAGCTGTTGAGCTGCGAAGAAGGGAAAGATGCCGTCGGTCTTCATTTCCGGATTCAAGTCGGCGGGATGAGTTCGGTAAAAGAGGAAGAGCGCAGTTCCAAGACCGAAGAGTAGTAGGTTTATGGGTACAGCGACCGCCATTTGGGTAGCGATTGCCTTTTTTGCATCACGCAGGGTTGGCGTACATTGTACGCGTTGCACGTAGTTTTGGTCACTGATGCCGAACAGGGTTATGGCTAATATTCCGAAGAACATCGTCATGACGTTATCCTGTGTGAAATTAGTGCTCCAATTGAAGGTGTGAAGCTTATCGTCTGCATCGAGGATGGAAAGCATCTCGTTTGCTGGCATATCTATCTTGATGTAAACGAGGATCAGACAGCCAAGCACTGCGGCGATCATCACGAATCCTTGGATGGTGTCGGTCCAGATCACAGCCGCCAATCCACCAAGGAAGGTGTAGAGAGTAGTGACGACACCCATGGCGATGATGCATGTTTTCACATCGATACCGGTGATGGCGTTCATGGCGATAGCCGGCAAAAGCATGACAGGACCCATGCGACCGAGGATTTGCTGCATCACGAAAATAGCGCTTCCAAACATCCGCACGGTTATCCCGAAACGGTGTTCTAGATACTCGAAGGCGGTTGCGAAGTTGAGCTTCCGAACCAGTGGGGCGAGCAGGTACATCGAAAGTGGAAGGCAAATCACCGAAAAGACACTGATGCCGAAGAAAGTCCAATTCGTAGAGTAAGACTTGCCAGGCATCGCTAGCAGGCTCAGGGCACTAGCTCCCGTTGCGAAGAGGCTCATCCCGGTGGCCCACCATGGGATATTGTTGCTGCCGCGAAAGAAGCTATTGGAAGTCTTGCTCGCTTTGGTGAAGTAGAAGCCAACATAGATCATGATGGCGAAATAGCCTGCGACTGCGAGGTGGTCCCACCAGCCGTAGTTGGTTTCAGGAGCCTCAAATGAAAGCTTAACCGCAGAATTCTCGGAGATCGCCATCATGTCGTTGTTGGCGCCGACCAACTGGACAGGTGCTTGGTCGAAACCTTGCAGCTCGTTAACCTTGACCCAGCTGTCTCCAATAGCGTGATACAAATAGATTTCAGCTGCAGTCGATTCGTTATTGAGGAGAATCACGGAGTGAGAGTCTCCAATCGAGGCGAGTGAGACATTGTTTGACCAAGCAGGAGGAGTTCCCTTTTCGCGCCAACCGTAGAGTGGGTGGTAGTAGGCGATAGGGAGGCGTTCACCCATCGAATCATAGCCCCCAATGTAATAAATACTCTCGATGGCTTTCACAAGTTTTCCACCACTCCGGCCAGGAGCTGGAAGATCGGGCAATCGTTGCCAAGCAGTAGATTCAATCCCGATATCCAATGCTAAAAATTGTGTAGGCTGATCGGTTGCTCCCCCGGCCACGTATAGCTTCCCACCCGTGAAGATCGCGGTAAGGTTTGGAAGTGATTCAGGCAAAGGAGGAAGCGCCCTAGTGAGGATGTCGCCCATCCCGATTCTTTCTAGTTTTGAAACTGTGACCGAGCGAGATCCAGTCCCTCCAATCACATAAAGAGCGTTTTCCGTAGCAGCGAAAGCGGCTCCCTCAAGGTTGCCTTCGAGGGATGTCGCGGTTGTCCAATTATTGTTGTCTTGGGAATAAGCCGAAATCGATCCATCAGAGAACGAGACTGCTATAGGAGTCTCACCCAGTTTTGCGATGTGTGCTTTGGATACATCGGCAGTGAAGCCTTCAACCGGTTCGACGAGGAGCTCCTGAAACAAAGCCTCTTCTCCTCGGGATATCCCAAGGAGCAGCGTTGCGAATGCGAGGAACGAGAAGATTTGGGAGCGAAATCGGGGCATCTTTTTAAAGCTAGAGAGCGTCAGGTACGAGGGCCAGGTTTTGTATCGCAGCGAGCCCCCATTGCGAGGAGTCGTTGGTCGAAACCCATTCTGCAACGTCGACAGGATTCAAGGTAGTTGGACCTTCGATACGTTCGCTCCCGATTGTCTTTTTGCCACCCCATTCCTTCTCGAACTCTTCCCATGCTCTCTTGGCTAGCTTAGAGTTTCCGGTGGAGTTGGCGGCATACGCGGTGAGTCTCGAGTGAGCTTGCTCGAGGCTGCCTCCCCTGAGGGAGTGACCTAACTGAGCTGCTTGCTCCTCCTCGGATGCATTGTAGAGCGTACAGTATTGTATCCACGCGTTCTTGAATGCTGGCACGTCGATGAGTTCGATTAATTCCGCACAGATTTCGACGAGTCCGAAGACAGCACTGAGGTGAGATACGCTAGCCCTAGGATCTTCCGGAGGTAGCAGCTTTTTTGTGACAGGATCGTATCCAAAGTCACCGGCGAAGAAACCAAGTTCTTGCGCTCCGATCGTCTTCATTGCATCCTCAAGCCAGGCTTTGTATTTCGGATCGCCGGTGCGTTCCCAGGCGGTTAGCCAGTTCGCAGCGGCCGAACCAAAGTCGGTACCGACCCCAATGCGTGTAGCGGTAGGCGTAGCGCTTCGTCCCTTCAATTTACGGGTTGGGACAAGGTTTGCCAATTGCGTGTCCGCTTCGGTCACCTCATTGAGCACGTCGCCTGTGCGTTCGTCTCCGGTAAGGAAGTAGTGGAAACGTCGATACGCTGAAGTACTGATGCGCAGTTGCTTCGCGCTGCAACCCCAGTGCTGAACATTGTGGCGAGTGCCAAGTCCGGCCCATTGGCCAAGGTGGTAGATATCTACGTCACGGTTGTGCCGCGTCATCGCTTCGGCGAGTCGAAACTCGTCACGGCGGCCAGTTCGAAGAAAAGAGTACCAAAGCCATAGATCCGGTGATAGCTCTGAATTATCCCATGCGTAACCTCCGATATCGTAGCGCCACATTTGCCGATCGGAGTCGTAAGTATGCATCACGTCACCGTAGTTCCAGAACCCATACCAATGACGTTGGTCTACTTGCGATTGGTAGTACTGTACTGACCAATCGAGACGATCTTCGATTTCAGCCTTACTTCTGGATGAACGGTCGGGTAGGCTCCAAAGGCTCCCGAATACTCCAGAATCCAAAAAGTCATTGGGGGTTGCGGTGAGGAGCGGAGGCTCGCTGACCGAATGGGCTAGTGAAACGGTGTCCTCGCGGCTAGGTGTGGTTCCGAGGGCGAAGATGCTGAAATCGCTGGTACGTGCGACTCCGTGTGGAGTCCCGAAACCCGGTTCGTAGTCTTCATAGGTGATTTCCAAGCCGCCATCGTACTGCTCCTCGTAAGTGTCCATGCCGAGACCGTCATGGTAGAAGCGAATGTCCATGGCGGGTGATTCGGGAGACCAGATCCAGATGGTGGCTTGTGCAAGCTCGGTATTCGCATTGCGGATATCAAGCTGCGTAGGGTGAAGCTTCCAGAAGTCCCGCATGCCGAAAAGCACCCCCCCCGACGTGCCCCCCACATAGGCTGTGCCGGCTGCGCGACCCCCCTGGTCTGCATCGATCCATCCGTGTCCGACCTTGGTACGTTTCCGTACCGTGAAACCGTTAGCGGATGGTTGGCTGAGAGTGAAATCTCCCCATGTAGGGATAAAGCGGATACGATCGCTTACGCGTGGCGACCATTCTGATATTGGCGGCGTCGGCCGACCATCGATCTGAGCCTTCTTGACTTCCTCACCTGGATTTCTCCGAAGCCCGGTGAGGCCACGCACTGACTCTGCCCAAAGTCCCGAGTCTTGGCCTGCGAAACGTACATGGCGGTTATGCATCTCGTCACGCATAGGCACGTCAAAACGCAGTCCGAGACCTTTGATGAAGTCTTTCGATTCGTCTCCGTCGTAGATGAAACTGTGAGAGATTTGGGCGGATTCTCCGCCTGCGAAGAAGGAAATACGCATCGAATAGGGCAGCCATTCTCGCCCGCTGGCAGTCCTGTGCTTTCCCTTTATGTGGAGCACTGCCCGCACGGGGCCGGTCTGCTCGACTGTGACCGATTCGGTGATGCCCTGAAAGGGCTCCCGTACTGGAGTAGTTTCAAAGCTTTCGTCTACGCTGTCTTGTCGGTAGCCGATCAGGCGCGCGTTTTCCGCGATCGCGATTCCGTTGCGCTCTATGGAGGTGAATACATGGTCGCCGGAGACCGGGACGATGCAGCGGATGACTCCAGTGTCGGCGACGATGTAGGCACCGCGATCGGTTATTTGTACGGGAGACTCGGGTGTTGCTGGTGCGCCCTTCGAAATGAAGAGAGTTTGAGTAGCCGCGACGTGAGCGGGGATGGCATGAGCCGTCCATTTGACTGATCCGTCTGGCCAGAAAGCAGTTGCCCAAGTCTGGACGGGGATCGATTTACCGGAATCGTTTTCGAGTTTTACTGGTTCGTTTTTGAAGAGCTCGCCTTGGGGCCAAGGCAGTCCCCACATGGAGCCGCTTTGAACTCTCGGCGCATCTCCGTCTAGCCAGCTGATGGACCGTGCCCCTGTCGGAGCTTTCTTGGCAGGAGTGCGTGTTGATGATTGTAGTTGGGTAGCGGATACGGCGATCGGAATTGCCGCGGCAAAGGCGCTTTTTACTAGGAAGTCACGTCGGTTCATCGATGTAGGAAGTGGGGTGTTTTCGGGTAAAGTTAAACGCTCGCCTCGAAGGTTAGAGGAGAAGCGATCTGGATCGCTTGGGAGCGTTAGGGAGATGCAAGCAATGTAGGGTCTTCGCTATCCTACTATGCTCGTAAAGCGCTGACGGTCAAATCTCCCAGAGGACCATTGGTATCGAAGGCTTGCTCGAGCAATCGAGTGATCTCTTTGATGGCAGGGATTGACTGGTTTTCAGAATCGCCCTCGCATGGTTCGATCAGGTCGGGATGGACAGCATATATGGCGGCGTTCTTATGAACTCCTTCGATCAAGTAAGTGTGGGATTTGGCGATTAAGGTATCGCAAATCGGGGCGCTCGCTTGGGTTAGGCGATCGATCACGCTCTCGAACATTTTCTTGCGGGTATGGCTGTAGCGTGGGACGGGGATAGTGACAGGGAGTTGGCTTTCCGTGAAGATCGTACAGTCCTTTTCGTGCTCCCAGATGATTGACCCTTTTTCGCCCACGATTCGTATACGCGGCTCGATGGTCTCCGAGCATGCATGCGTGACTCCGAACCACAGTGAAACCGAATTCTCCGCGGTCGCTTGCACCACAGCTGTATCGAAACTTTCGATATCGTGAGCGTGGTATAGTTCGGCCTGGTCGACCTCAGCCTTGACGGAGGCGTGCAGGTTATCGCCAGCGAGGAAGAGAGAAAGATTTACGAAATGGGCGAATGCGTTGTTGAGCGGAGAGTCCATAACGGCGTTGCCATTCACCGCTAGTTTGCCGGCCCATTGATTTCGTTCGTAGTAGGAAACGGGTCTCGGCCAAGCTCCGAGCATGGAAACGGACTGTACCTCGCCGATGATTCCACTCAATAGGCTCTCCTTTAATTGCAGTATCTCAGACGTGTACATGTCCTGGAAACCGACGGCTATCCACTTATCGTACTGTTTCTCCGCGGCACGTACGCTGTCGACGTCAGAGATCGAGCCGGCCAAGGGCTTTTCGACCAAGACGTTCGAGCCAGCTTTCAGGGCAGCGATCGCCATAGGAGCGTGCCACTGAATGCCAGTGGGTATGAAGCAAATGTCCAAGTTGCCCGCTTCCGCAGCGAACATATCTTCATAGCTGTCGTATATCTTCGATGCGATTTCTTTTAAGGCGAGAGCTGGTGCTACGTTTCGTTCGCTCGGAAGAATAGTGGCAGCGACCAGATCGATAAGGCTTTCGGCGTGTGCTTCCAGCAGCCAGTCGATGTAGACTTCGGCGTATCCAGAAACGCCGATAAGCGCGATTCGGGGAGGGGTTCCTGCTGATTGAATCATTGAGGGTTAGGAAAATCTTTAGGGTATTGATGCCGCACACCAGACAGTAAAAAGGGAATGAGACAGCACGGGTAACTCAAAAAAAAATGCTGAGAGAAGATTAATTTGTACTTGTAAGTGCGAGCGAACCGCGAGACTTCTGACAGTCAGAAAGACAGGGGGCTGCTATCAGACATTTCCCTGGGACTCTAGCTAACCCCAACGCCCCATGAATTCAGTCAGAGAACTCGCGAAAGCCCTCGGCCTCTCACATACCACCGTTTCCGATGCCTTGCGTAACAAGCCGCGCGTGAAAAAGGAGACTCGCGATCGCGTGCTCAAGGCAGCCAAGGAGGCGGGTTACAGGCACAACCCGCTTGCTGGTGCGTTGATGTCGGAGATGAGGCGTTCGGGTGCTGGCTCATTCCGGGGAGTGTTGGCGGTAGTGGACCTCGAAAGCTCAGACCAGCGCGTCTCTGCGGCTCGGCGCTACCACCGCGAGGTTTATTCGGGAGCCGAAAAAATGGGTCAGGAGCTAGGCTTCAAGACGGAGATATTTGCTCTGGGAGCTGAAGGTTTAACGGTGGCACGGCTCAATACTATTTTGAAATCGCGCGGTATTCGTGGCCTGCTGGTGCTGCCAGCGGCGACCACTCCAGATATCCGCAATTTGGATTGGGACCTCTATGCGGGAATCTATACCGACTATATCATCGAGCAGCCTGCTTTGGACTCGGTGTGTTCCGACCACTTCCGTTCCATGGTAGTGGCGATGAGGAAATTGGAGGAGCTCGGTTACCAACGTCCGGGATTGGTCCTCCATAGGGCTCACGACCAGAGATTGCTCTACCGTTGGGAAGCGGCCTATCGTATCCAAAATACGAGGTCAGAAACGTTCGAGGCGCTCGAGCCGCTGGTTTTGGAAGACGTAAACGAGAAGTCTTTCAAGTCATGGTTTGAAGAAAACGGGCCAGATGTGGTATTAAGTCACCGTCCCGACGTGTTAGAATGGATGGAGGACATGGGAGCGAATGTTCCGGAAACGCACGGTTTTTGTTGTTTGAATGTATTGATGAGCGAAGTTCCGTGCAGCGGGCTCGACTTGCGACCGAACCTCATCGGCCGGCGCGGAATCGAATTGCTGGTCGGCCAATTGCATCGCAATGCTTACGGCATACCAGACACAGCGTCGACGACTACGATACCTGCTATCTGGATCGATGGCCCCACGACGAGAAACGTTGCTGAATCCGATCTTCAGATTTCTAAAACGAGCTTGTCGTAGCTCAGATTTATTCCATCGGGCAATTCCGTATCCACTTTTTCATGATCAATATGGTGGGTCATGTGGACTAGGTAGGTTTGGCCTCCGCCAATTCTCTGTGCAGCCTCGACCGCTTCGTCGATCGTCATGTGTGAAGGGTGGGCCATGGGGCGCAACGCATCGAGCACCACCACGTCTGCGCCCTTGGCGAGGCTTTCTGCCTCTGGACTGACGCTGCTGCAATCTGTGAAATACGCGAGCCGCTTGCCTGATTCCGCTTCTTCGAAAACGAAGCCCAAGGTCTGGAAGCGTCCGTGTTCTTGATCTGTGGAGTACACGCGACCTGCGATTCCCAAGTCGAGGACCTTGGGCATTCCGAGAGCGCGAAAGGCGGGATAGCTCCTGAAAGCAGCCTTGTCGCGGATTGCGTATGGATAGACCTCTCTCAGCCGGTTGAGCCCGTCACTGTTCGAGTAGACCGGTATAGCTTCGCCCTCGCGCTGGTCGCAGTATTGGCGGAGGTCATCGAATCCTTGGATGTGGTCTGCGTGTCCGTGAGTGAGTAGAACGAGGTCTACTTTAGGGATGCCGAGTTCCAAGGCGCGCAAGCGAAACTCTGGCGCGGCGTCGATTTGGATGTTAAGCCCGCCCATTTCTAGGTGGGCGTGCGTTCGGTAGCGAACGTTCTTGGGATCGGCAGAGTGGCAAACGGCGCAGTCGCAGCCGATCATCGGCACACCCTGCGACGTACCTGTACCCATGAAACTCCAAATCATCGGAGGAAATTCCCATCCGATTCAGATTAAAATCCAAGCAAAAAGCCCTGCAGGGCAAAGCTTTAAGAGGAAGGTGATTTTCTTAGCGATAAAGCGGTTTTAGGGCTTGATCTCCAAAACTGAATTAGCACTGTTCCAAGACCTTAGCGGAGAGATGGCTGAGTGGCTTAAGGCAACGGTTTGCTAAATCGTCGTACGGGTAAACCGTACCGGGGGTTCGAATCCCCCTCTCTCCGCCACTTATTTTCGAGAAAGCGTCGTCCTACCGGACGGCGTTTTTTTGTGATTGCTAGCAATGCGATTTAAACGGATGGAGTGGACGCGGAATGGGATCGCTTGAAGCTGTCGTGCTCGTTTCCGATTGAATCGATTCAGGCGCAGGCGATTGCGACTTAGATGCGTTCTCTGGGCGATGAAAGCGATCCAGTTTCAACCCGGACTCTCCCTCGAAAATACCGACGTCGCTCGCGAAGTTGACTTGCCCAAACCAGAGCCAACCGGTCGCGACATCCTCGTGGAGATCGAAGCGATCGGTCTCAATCCTGTGGATACGAAGGTTCGCCCTGGGGAGGGAACAGAACCGAAGGTCCTTGGATTCGATGCGGCTGGCACGGTGGTAGCAGCGGGCGATGCGACGGAGATGCTCAAAGTCGGCGACAAGGTTTACTACGCTGGCAGCGTAGCCCGTCCAGGTACGAACTCGCAGTTCCATTTGGTCGACGAGCGTATCGCAGCGGTTCGACCCAGCTCGCTGGATTCTGCGTCAGCCGCAGCCATCCCTTTGACTGCTTTGACTGCATGGGAGTCCCTTTTCGATCGCTTGGGCATCGATCCCGATGGTGGCAACGTGGGAAAGTCACTGTTGATCATTGGAGGCGCTGGAGGTGTCGGTTCGATCGGTATTCAACTTGCGAAGTTGGCGGGCCTGACCGTGATCGCGACGGCTTCTCGCGAAGAGAGCAAGCAGTGGTGTCTCGATCTCGGGGCGGACTTCGTGGTTAACCACGGCGAGGAGTTACCGCCACAAATGGAGAATATAGGTTTTAAGACGGTCGACTTCATCGCTAACTTCAACAACACCGACGCCTATTGGGATGCGATGGGTCAGCTGATTGCGCCGCAGGGTGGGGTTGTTTTGATTGTGGAACCGAGCGGAAGCTTGGACATCGGTGGCCCTTTCAAGCTCAAGAGCGCTCGCATTTGCTGGGAGCTAATGTTTACCCGGGCTGTATTCGAAACGACAGACATCGAAGAGCAGCATCGGATTCTCGAAAGGGTTGCCTCCCTCATAGATGAAGGAAAGCTCCGCAGCACTGCGAAGACGAAACTGTCACCCATCAATGTGGGTAACGTGCTCGCCGCCCACGGGCAGCTCGAGTCCGGACGTTCGATCGGTAAGATCGTGATCGTGGGCTGGAGCGAATAGGTGCTCCAGTAATACCGTCAGCCTTCTGCCAAAAGCTTGGCTGGGCGACGACAGTGATGGTGGATGTGCTTGAAATTCGAGATGAGATCAGACTCGAGCCGAAAGAGCTCCATGCGTTCGGGGTCGCGACCGACGAGGCTGCTGCGGAGATCGCTCTCCGCATCGTCCGCTAGCTTGCGAAAGGTCGCTTTGCTTCGCAGCAGGCTTTGCATGTCCTGAGGGTCGCTTTTGGTGGTCACGAGCAGCGCAAGCCTTAGGTCTTGAAGTAGGGCCTGGTGGAGATCGAAGAGAGTCTTCTTAGTCTTGTCACTGATTGCGTGGCCGGTCTCAAGCCTGTCGTGACCGAGAGGAAGGACGTGCGAATCGAGTAGGTCCCCGATATTCTCCCAGCTATTGACCAGGGCTATGATCTGGTTGATAGCGTGCTGATCCTTCTGGGCGAGTTTGGCGGCTTGGATACATGATAGATAGTTAAGGATGGCAGTTTGCAAATCGTCGAGTTCGTCGTCGCGAGTGTCCAACTTTCGCAAGTCTCTAAGTTCGCCCTCGATTGCTGCGTGGGGAATGTCTTCCGCCATGGATACAGCGAGAGTCGCGAGACGACAGCATTCGAGATGGGCACGGTCGATGGCCATATTAGGCGTTTCCAAGTAGATCGGATCTAGGTAGAGTGGCTTGCCCGCGACAGTGGTTTTCTTAGGTCGGTCCGGAGCGACTAGGGAAGCGAGGCGTGCTAAGGGAACCGTGAAGGCGATGAAAAGCAGCAGGTTGATGAGGTTGAAGAGAGTATGAGCAACTGCGACCTGGCGACCGAGTGTCGCATCGTTGAAAAAGCGCTCTCCTACGAGACGGCTCAGTTCGGCCAACTAAGGAATGAGCCCGAACCAGACAGCTACGCCGAGAAGATTGAAGATCACGTGGATGAACACGATTCGCCAAGCGGCAGCTGGGCGTCCGAGCGCCGCGAATGTAGCGGTAATGCAAGTGCCGATATTTGCTCCGAACGCGATGGCGATCGCGGCCTCAAGGGAGATGAGTTGTTGGTTGGCAAAGATAATTGCGAGACCGATGGTCGCAGCAGAACTCTGTACTACTGCTGTGAATACGAGTCCGATAGCAACGCCCTAGAGGGGGCTTTCGATAGTTTGCATTGCTTCGAGGAAAGGCTCGTAGCCGCGGAGGGGGCGGGTTGCGTCACCCATTAGCTGCATGCCGAAGAATATGGCGCCGAGTCCAAGCAATAGAGTGCCGAACTGGGCTAGACGCTCGCGTTTGCGCACAAAAGAGATGGCGAGGCCGACTGCCATGAGAATGGCCCCCGCCTCGGAAATCTTGAAAGCGATGATTTGGGCGGTGACGGTCGAACCGAGATTCGCTCCGAGGATGACGCCCACACTCTGTGCCACGCTGATGAGTCCGGCTGAGGAGAAGCCGACTAGTAAAACGGTCGTGACAGAAGAAGATTGGACGGAAGCGGTGATGGCTGCTCCGGTTGCCGCGGCGGCGAATCGGTTGCGTGTGAAAGATGCCAGCAATTCCTTCATGCGAGCTCCGGCGATATTGGTGAGAGCCTGGGTCATGTGGCCCATGCCTAGGATGAAGATCGCGAGCCCGCCGAGCAGAGAAAGCGTGATGGAGGTGAAAAACGGGGTACTCATGGGCGGAAGCGTAGCTGCTGAGACGTGAGCTGTGAAGCTGGTTATGCATTGAAACCACCAGAGTAAAGGCGCGATCAGAGAGCGCGTGTTGCGATGCGGCAAACAGCCGATTTCTACGAGCTGCGCTGCTGGAAACGAAAGATCCCCACCAGTGCGGACGAGGATCTTATGAATTTGGGTTAGGGCGCGGTGAAAAAGGCCGATGCCCGCTCCAATTGTTCGGCATTGGTTAGGTCTCTTTCGACGAAACTAGGAACTCGAATTCGTAAACTTCGCCTGCGATGGTGACGATGAGTGTTAACGGCTCGTCGGCTTGTATTTTCTCTCCGTGGAACTTTACCAATCCCTCCAAACTCTTGCCCGGATTGATTTGGTGGAAGTTAATCATTTCCACCGCTCCGTCGCCGATACGGTTGGCAGCCTCTTGTTTCGCTGCGGCGTCATTGGTCCTCTTGGCGGCACTGATCTTAGCGACGGCCTGGCTGTTGTCGTTAATCATTTCATTTCGATGGCCATTCTGAGAGCCAAGGGTGACCTCCGCCTGCCGCGCTCCGTACTCGTCGGCTTCACGGTGCGCGGATTCGTAAACGAGCTTAACATACTCGTCGAAAGTATAGCCAGGTACTTGCTGGCTTCCAGACCTCAGTTTCACGTTGTTGGTACCGAACAAGATCGATTCCTCACCTTGGTTGTCGATAACGACGACGAACGTCGGCAATTCGTCATATTTCCTCGAGAAGGTCGGAGTCAGCAGCTCGACCGAGACTCGATGAGTCTTTTCCAATGCAAACGCGTCGGAGGATTCGCCGGAATTTTGGGTCGGAACCGGCGAGATTGTTAGCTGAGTCGATTCGCAACCTGTCAGCAGAAGAGCGAAGGCTAGCGCGTAGACCGGGAGTATTCTGATCATGTTAGGGATGGGGTTGTAAGCTTTAGTCATATACTACTCAGTACATGCGCTGCATTCTCTAGGATCCCGCCACCCAGTTTTACAAATGATCGAAAATGACAATTTCGCGATGTCGTATCCTGAACCTCTTGGAGGCTAATATTGGAAGTGAATATGGAGGTTCAATCCGCCTCCGGTAATCCTGTGACCTCAAGGACGGGTCGGATCTCGGCAGTGCCACGGTGTGATCCGGGAATTCTAGCGGCGATTTCGATGGCATCCTCTATAGAGGGAACATCGATCAGAAAATAGCCGCCGAGGTGTTCCTTTGTTTCAGCGTACGGACCGTCCGAAACGGAACGTTTCCCGTCGCGAACGCGCACGGAGACTGCGGTTTCTGGCGGCTGAAGGGGCGATGCTCCGCAATATTGCTTTTTAGCATTTAGCTCGTGGCAGATCTGTATCGATTTTTCCAGCGCAACTTTGTGCTCCTCAGGAGGCCAAGTCCCTTCTTCGGCGTAAAGTAGTACAAGGTATTTCATAACAATGAATAGAGGTTATTCGTTTTCTGAATACGCAGCCTCGAGGGAGGCTATGTCGAGCTTTACCATCCCCCAAACCGCATGCAGCACGCGGGTTGCTCGCTCTGGGGTGGAGGGATCGAGATAGGTTGACAATCGGGCAGGAACAATTTGCCAGGAAAGACCGAATTTGTCGGTTACCCAACCGCATTCAAATTCTTGACCACCTTCCGAGAGGGCTGCCCAGAGGTGATCGAGTTCCTCTTGATCGTCACAGCCAACGGAGAAGGAGAATGCAGTCGAGAATTTCCAGTCTTGCCCGGAGTTGAGGGCGTATACGGGAAGACCTCCGAGTTCGAATTTGACTACCAATGCATCGCTGGTTCCGGGTTTTTTGGTGATGCTGTGGATGCTCGAGTGAGGGATGATGGATGTATAGAAGCGGGCAGCTTCCTCGGCCTTGTTGTTAAACCCGAGCCACGGGGTTACTTTTGTTTCAAGTTTCATTTGATAATGATGTAGTCGAGGATTCGGGTCGTTTCGACAGTAGAGCCTTGAATACTGAGGGATCTCTGAAGGCTAACGCGATCCAGACGAGAATGCCTATAACAATAGGCATGTAGAAGGCTTCGCCCATACGAATGTGCGTAGCTGTGGCACCGCCAAGGTAAGCGGTGAGCAGGATCGCACCATAGATAGCGATCTTTGGAACGAGGAAAAGCAAGGCGACAAGGACCTCGACAAAACCGATTTTGAACATGATTTCGGTCGACCAACCCATTTCGGCGAACAACTCCTCTTTTCCCTCCCACTCGGTGAATTTTCCGCTCGCGCTAGCGAAGGTAAGGAAGGCTGCGATCAGGGCGCTGAGGGTCCAGCCGATGATCTTTTTCTTAGAACTTTTCATGTTTTCGTTTGTATGAAATAGAAAATATAACCCTGCTTATTGGACGGGATCTTTAGACACGAACACCTCGAAACCTCCATATAGCATGCGTGTTGGGTCGAAAGGCATTTCACCGCTTTCACACATACCGGCGATTCGCGGATCTTTCATAACTTTGGCGTTTACCTCGTCGCGATGTTCACGGGACTTGTAGCTTATCCAAGCGAAAATGACGACTTCGTCTTCCTTTATGCCAAGAGAGTCTGGGAACGAGCCGCAGTCTTTATTGGCTGCTAGGTCTTCGCCTATGCACTCCTTGTAGTCTAGGACTCCATGCTCCAGCCAAACCTCGTTTGCGGCTTCGGCCATTTTACGGTACTCCTCGATTTTTCCTTTGGGTATCGGTATTACAAATCCATCTGTATATCCTGACATAACATATTCTCCTTCTTAGATTGTTTTAGTTTAGCGGGTTTCCTCGGCAGTAATGTTGCTTGCTCGCCTCGCTGGTAGTGGGAAAAGTGGGCGAATTTCGACCGTGCCTTTCTTAGAAGGAGGAAGGCGTTCGGCGATGGAGAGCGCTTCGTCGAGATCGACTACATCGATAATATAGTATCCACCAAGCTGCTCAACAGTTTCGGCAAAAGGCCCATCGGTAATCTGTCGCTTTCCGTTGCGAACGCGTAGGCTGGTGGCGCTGGATACCGGGAAAAGAGGAGAAGAAGCGATCCATTTACCTTGAGATTCCAACTCGTCGGAGATCGCCATAGACTCTAACATGCAGTCTTCGCGTTCTTGTTCAGTCCAAGTATCCTCGGATCCGTAGATTAATAGCATGTATTTCATTTTATATATACGAGTTTTTCGTTGTTGCTCGATCCCAGCATTTCAAGTTTTGAAACATGGGCCTATCTGTTATTAGTGATCTGGGTTTTTGTGGTCGGGTACCATCACCATCCAACCGACACTGAATTTGTCCGTGACCATACCGAAGCATGGCGACCAAAATGTTTTTTCGAGCGGCATCACGCTTTCGCCCCCATCGGCAAGAGAGGCGAAGACGCGTTGAGCGTCGGATTCGGTGGGCACGGTGAGAGCCAAGCGAAAACTGCCAGCGTCGACGGATTCGCCGCAGCCGTCGGAGGCCATCAGAGTGATTTTGCCCACTGTGAATTCCGCGTGCATGATCTTGTTTTCGAAGCCTTCAGGAAGCATGCCTTCGGGAGCGGGTTCAGGACTTTCGGAATGCCGCATGACCATGCCTACTTTTGCGTTGAGCGCTTTTTTGTAGAATTCGAGGGCTTCCTCGCAGCGACCGCCGAAAAAGAGGTAGGGTCGAACATCAGCCGACTGCATCGAAATGGCGTCGCGCAGAACGTCCTCGTTTTCGCTTAGGTCGCCGGAGGGGTCTAGCTCGGCGAAGTCGCTCATTTCGTAGAAGGGTCGGATTTCGATATCGGAATCCTCAAGCATCGGGTTCGGACAACGTTTTACCCAATCGATGGCGTGCTGCATCGAGTCGACTTCCCATACCCAATAGCCAGCAATCAGCTCTTTCGTCTCAGCGAAAGGCCCGTCTGTGACACTGCGGTCTTTGCCGCTGAATCGTACGCGAACGCCTTGGGAGCTCGGCTTGAGGCCGTCGCCCGAGCGCATGATGCCCGCTTCGACGAGCTCTTCGTTGAATCTCCCCATTTCTGCCATCAGCTCTGTCTTCGGCAATTCGCCGGTTTCCGAACTTTTGGTGGCCTTAACCATTACCATGACTCTCATAATCTAGTTCCTCTATCTGTTGTGCTCGCTTGGGTGTTTCACCCTGCGTATTCGATTGTTCATTCACTAGTCGAATGCAGGCGGCGGTTTTCGACAGGTGGAAAAACTTTTTTAGCATAGCGTAGCGAAAGCAGGGGTGCTTTGTTGGGCAAATGCGGGAGTACCCGGCATCTTGCAGCCCTGCGATAAGGTGAAGGACGCGGAAGTTCGAGGGTCGTTGAACGCGACCTCGGTTTTTGGCGGTGCTATTTGAGAACTAGCGAATCGATGCGTCGCCGTAGAAGGCGTTGCTCCGGCGTTTGCCTGGCTAGGGATAGGGCCTTTTCGAGAGCGGATTTCGCATCGGTCGGCTTGCCCAGTTGCCTGAGGAATTCACCGCGGGCGGAGTGGGCGAGATGGTAGTCCGCGAGCTGGTCAGTTTCGAGCAGATTGTCTACGAGATCCAGTCCGGCTTGGGGGCCGTCTCGCATGGCGACGGCGACGGCTCTGTTTAGTTCCACGACAGGAGAAGGATCGATTTGCCGGAGTACATTGTAGAGAGCCACGATCTGGGCCCAATCCGTTTCCTGGGTCGATTTGGATTCGGCATGAACCGCGGAGATCGCAGCCTGAATCGTGTAGAATCCGAACTCGCGTGAAGCCAGGCTCTGCTGGACGAGTAGCAGGCCCTCTTCGATCAGCTTTCTATCCCAGAGGCTGCGGTCCTGCTCCTCGAGCAAAACGATATCGGCCTCCTGGTTCGTGCGGGCAGCCTGGCGAGATTCGTGCAAGAGCATCAGAGCCAGCAATCCTCTGACTTCGGGATCCGGAAGCAAATCTAAGAGGGTGCGAGCGAGCCGAATCGCCTCTTGCGATAAGTCAGAGCGAAGGGCCGCTGTACCTGAGGAGGCTGAATAGCCTTCGTTGAATACAAGGTAGACGACTGAGAGCACCGATTCGAGACGCTCGGGCAGAGATGCTGCGTCCGGCATAACGAAGGGTATTCTAGCGGAGCGGATCTTGGCTTTACCGCGAACGATTCGTTGGGCCATCGTTGCGGTGGGGACGAGAAAAGCCTTTGCTATGTCCTGCGTCGATAGGCCGCAGACCTCTCGGAGCGTTAGCGGAATTTGGACAGTAGGGTCGATGGCGGGGTGGCAACAAGTGAAGATGAGCCGAAGGCGGTCGTCCTTGATATCGCGTTCCGAAAAGGAAAGGTTGGCCTCTTGGATTTCCTCGATTCGGTGTTCGAGTTCTGGCTCGAGCACGGTCAATCGTGAGCGTTTGCGGATGGCGTCGATCGCTTTGAATCGACCTGTAGATATAAGCCACTCGACCGGCTTCGCAGGAATTCCCTTAGACTCCCAAGATTTCAAGGCGGTGACAAACGCGTCTTGCGTCGCCTCTTCCGCAAGGTCGATGTCGCCGAGGAGCCTTGCCAAAGTGGCCAGCACTTTGCCGGAATCCTGGCGGTAGATGGCTTCGACTTGCAGGCTGAGGCTGAGGGACATACGCGGGAAACTCCAAAGGAGAAATGAGCACAGCAAGGATCTAGCTACGAGACGAAGTTGCCAGCGCTAAATGATTGAATCCCACCTGTCATTTCAGGTCGAAAAATAGTTTTTAGCATCCGAAACTGGGCCCGTCCCCTCGTTTGCAAAAGTCTGCTCACGAAAAAGCCTCGGAGCGGTTGGGCTGCCGAGGCTTGGAAAATTGCTTCGCGTCGTCGTCTAGTTAGAGACCGTGATGGGAATAACGACGTCTGAGTAACCGCCCAGTTCGACGTAAAGATTGCCCGAACCAGGTTCGCCGCCCTCTACGCGGATGCTGGCGGAGCGCTGACCCGCGGGGATTATGACTTCTGGCATAATCACGCTGTCGGGCACATCTGTGGTTACGGTGACTGCTAGGCCACCTGGGGGAGCCTCCGTTGGGATAGAGAAGGCCAGGATGCCGCGCTGTCCTTGACGAAGGTTTAAGCTGCTCGGCGAGACGCGAATGTTGGAAGCGTCGATGCGAAGGGTCCCGGCTGAGAGTTCTCCGTTGAGGCCGAGGACGCTTACGTTGTAGTTGCGGCCTTCTGGTAGGCTCGGAACGTAGAAGGCGAGGGAAGTTGAGCTCTCGGCTTGGGTGACTGCCGGGGTGCCGCCAACCATGACCTTGTCGTCCCGAGTGAAGCCTCGACCGAGAATGGCGATGCGGGTGCCGACTGGAGCTCGGTTGACCTCGAGTTCCACCGAGTAGCGGTTTTCCACGTTGATGGTCTTAACATCGGTCGGAATCTCCTTGGACACGACAGCGGTCGCCGTCTTGCGCTGGTAGCGGACGAGCAGGTAGTACGCTGCCTTGTCGCGGCCCGGAGGCATTGTGTAGTCGTATTCGTAGAGGGAATCGCTTCCAGGAACGCGGTTCATGGTGTGAGCCTTGCCGTCGATGATGATCTCTGGCCGCACGCTACCTTCTACGACCGCGTTATTCTTCACCGAGACCTGTGCGGTGATCGAATAGGTGCGGGAAGGGTTGGCCTTGTGGGTCGACGGAGTTAGGTCTACGAGCTTCAAGTCGCACCCTGCTAGAAAAAGAGCGAGGGGGACGAGAATGATCGAGAGCCAAGTTCTACGGTTGGTTTTGGAAATTCGCTTATCCATGTTTTCGGGCTGGTAGAGTGAATTAATGCCTGTATTGCAATCACATAACGGACTTGCGGTGAAGCAAATAGTTCACCCGTCCTTAGCGATTTAATAGAAATGGAGAACAAAGAGTGAGTAAAAGCAAACACAAGGAGCCGTCTGAAGAGAAACAAACGCCCCTCGGCCTCTACTTGCACGTACCCTTTTGCTCCACTTCTTGCGACTTCTGCGGTTTCTACCAGATTCAGTCTGATCGTAAGGGTATTCTTAACTACATCGATGGCGTTAAGCGCGAGCTGGACTTAGTCGATGCCGGTAACCGAAAACTCGATACCATGTTCTGGGGAGGGGGCACGCCAGGATTGTTGCCCGCGGCTGACATGCTCAAGGTAGGGGCTGCGATCACTGAGAAGCTGGGAATGCCGGCTAAGGAGTGGACCGTCGAAATGGCGCCGTCCTCCGTCAAGCGGGACAAGCTGGAAGCTCTCAAGGAAGCCGGCGTCACCCGTATTTCCATGGGTATCCAAAGCCTCAACGAGCGACTGCTCGACGCTCTCGGCCGCCAGCACTCCCTCAAGCAAATACACAAAGCCTACGACTTGATCCGCGAAGTCGGTTTCCACTCTGTCAATGTAGACCTGATATTCGCTATTCCCACCCAAAGCGAGGAAGAGTGGCGGGCGGATGTGCAAGGAGCTCTCGCTTTGCAGCCCGATCACCTTTCCACCTACTGCCTGACCTTTGAGGAAGATACGGCCCTCTTCATTAAACTGCAGCAGGGGAAAGTATCGATCGATTCAGAGCGCGAAGCTCGGTTCTACACAGCGATGTGGGAGGAGGCGGAAAAAGGTGGCTTCCGGCAGTACGAGATTTCCAACTACTCGATTCCCGGTCACGAGTGCCTCCACAATGTGAATACTTGGAAAATGGCGGAGTGGATTGGTATCGGACCGTCAGGTTCCAGCCAGTGGGCCGGTTCTCGTCATACCAACACGCCCGACCTTAAGGCTTGGTTGGCTGGGCTCGAGCGTGGCGAACGTGGTCTGGTGGACCGAGTAAATCTGAGCGATGAACTGATGCTCGAAGATTCGCTGATATTTGGACTGCGTATGAACGAAGGCGTAGACCTCGCTTATCTGGGCCGCCGCTTCGACAAGGACCTCAGTCAAGTCGCCCTGTTCGACCAATTGGTGGAGGAAGGCCAGGCAGAGCGTGAAAGGGGTACCCTACGCCTCACCCCCGAGGGTCGAATGGTTGCAGACGCGGTGGGCGAAGCTTTGCTCGGAAGTTTCGGGTAGGGTTCGAACCTGCTTATCGGTCCCAATTTATTGCGGGTTTACAGACGCTCCCCGAGCCTTCAGCATTCAAAAAATGGAAGCAACGATCGTAGGTCTAGCGGAGAGGATTGCCACGGAAGCTCATGCGGGCCAGTACCGCAGGGACGGGTCGACTCCATACATCGAACATCCTAGAGCAGTTGCCAGTCGTGTTGGCAGTGATCCCAATGCGCAAGTGGTCGCTTGGTTACATGATGTGTTGGAAGATAGTGATTTAACCGCGGATCATCTTCTGGAGAATGGCATCCCGAGGCATTGCGCAGACGCAGTTGAGCTGTTGACCAAGTCGGAGGACACAGACTACGAAACCTATCTGGAGCGGGTTGCCCAGAGTCCGCTTGCCACCAAGGTCAAGATCGCGGACATGATTTCAAACCTCGCCGACAGCCCTAGTACTAAGCAGCTAAAGAAGTACGCCGAAGGCCTGATGCGACTGACGCGTGAATTGTAGCGGAGATCATCCGAAGATCAGGAAACGGCGTGCCTTGAACGATATAATAGCCGGCATGGTTGTTGTACGACTAGCGCCCGAAGCGTTCGAATGCTAAGAGCCGAGTTCACGCCAAGCCCCCTGGCGTCGAGAATCGGTAGCTTAGCGAGGCCGTCACTTTGAGACCGTGAAGCTGTAGGACGGTGATTCAACGTTCGCCAACGCGAACGATTCTTGGCTTTCTATAGCCTCAAAAGTTGAGGCATACTAATGTTTTAAGCCCAGAGTTCATCTACCCCGCGTTTTATCATGAAGCTGCTTTACTTGTCCTTTCTTCTGATGCCTGCCTTGGCGTTGGCTCAATTCCGCCTTGTTCCCGAGGATTCATTGCCCGGCGTAGGTTTCGAGCTGCTAGGTGGCGATGCCCTCGCCAGTATTCACTTTGACGCCACGGATGCGGTTTTAGTCGACCGAGTTGCAAACCTATTAGCCGAAGACATCGAGCGAGTGACAGGTCGTCTGCCAAAAGTCGAAAGCGATTTGAAGAGCGTATCCGAGAACTGTATACTGATTGGTAGCTTGGGGCAGAATCGTTGGATTGACGAGTTGGCTGATTCGGGCCGCATAGACGCTGAGGCGATTCGAGGATCTTGGGAGCGGTATCTGGTTGAAGTAGTGCAGAATCCTTTTCCAGGGGTAGAGAAAGCCTTGGTAGTAGCAGGCAGCGATCGTCGCGGTACAGCATATGGAGCCTTGAGCCTTTCGGAGACGATCGGAGTCTCTCCTTGGTACTACTGGGCTGATGTACCTGTCGCAAAACAGGACACGTTGAGTCTAGAGGTTGATTCCTTTCTATCGCCACCGCCAACGATCAAGTATCGCGGCATCTTTTTGAACGATGAGGATTGGGGGCTCTTTCCTTGGTCGGCGGAGACCTTCGATCCTGAGCTCGGAGATATCGGTCCTAAAACCTACGAAAAAGTATTCGAACTCTTACTACGCCTTAAAGGCAATATGGTAGCCCCAGCGATGCACGCTTGTACGCAAGCGTTTTTCACGGTTCCAGGAAATATGAAGATGGCGGACGACTACGGAGTGATGATAACTACGGCCCATTGTGAACCGTTGCTCTACAACAACGCGAGTGAGTGGAATGTGGATACGCAAGGCGAGTGGAATTATATGGTCAACCGCGACGAAATCACTCGAGTCCTAGACGAGCGCGTCGCGGAAGCCGCGGCCAAGGAGAATATCTATACAATCGCTCTCCGTGGCATGCATGACGAAGGAATGCTCGGAGTGGAAGAAGGTAGCAAGGTGGAGGTGCTGGAAGCAGCCGCTCAAGACCAAAGGAATATTTTATCCAAATACATCGAGAAGCCGATCGAAGAGATCCCGCAAATTTTCGTTCCGTATAAAGAAGTTCTCGAAATCTACGAGCAGGGAATGGAGCTTCCTGAAGATATCACAATCGTATGGCCGGACGACAATTATGGATACCTTAAGAAGTTGAGCAATTCCGAAGAGCGTCATCGGTCGGGCGGTGCGGGAGTTTACTACCATATCTCCTACCTCGGTTGGCCGAACGACTACCTTTGGCTCAATACGACGCCTCCTTCCCTCATGTACTCCGAGCTCGAACGGGCGTATTCGCTAGGAGCGGACAAGTATTGGCTTTTGAATGTCGGCGATATCAAGCCCGGTGAAATGGGGATGCAGCTTTTCTTGGATATGGCGTGGAGTTTTTCTGACTTCTCTTTCGAGAATATCGCCGATTACCAAGCCAAAAAGCTAGCTAGCATATTCGGAGAATCCTACCAGGAGGACCTTGCCTATATTTTTGACCGCTATTACTTCCACGGCTTCGCTCGCAAACCCGAGTACATGACCGGTGACTATCGTTGGAACAGCCTTTATGAAAAAGAGGAAGTCAAGGATACCGGTTTTTCCTTCGCCAACTACCGCGAAGCTGAAACGAGGTTAGCCGAATACAAAGCAATATCAGACTCTGCTGGCCGAATTATGGAGCAAATTCCAGACAGTCACAAGGCATCCTTCTTCCAACTAGTCTACTACCCTGTGAAGGCAGCGCAGCTCTACAATACCCAGATGCTCACGGCCCAGAAGAACCGATGGTATGCCGTTCAGGGTCGAGTCTCAGCGAACGCGTTGGTCAGCGAGGTAAAGGATCTCCACGACCAACTAGCCGATCTGACAGAGCGATACAATTCTCTGCTCGACGGCAAATGGAAGGGCATGATGACGGCGCCGGGCTTTCTGCCAGAGCCGCAATTGCCGACCACCCAGACTGTAGCCTCAAGCAGAGGTCAACAAGCTATGGGCATATTTGTCGAGCAAGGAGGAGTGAATCCTACGGCAAATCTGCAACTGCCGGAGTTCAGCGCTTTCAATCAAGGAGATAGCTTTTTCGAAGTCTTCAGCAAGGTAGATTCGGAAGTGAGCTGGGAAGCGACCTTCACTAAACCTTGGATACAGTTGAGCCAGTCTTCTGGTAAAACAGCAACCCAAGATCGAGTCTACGTGAGTATTGACTGGAAGGAAATACCGGAAGAAGAGGAACTAGCGGGAGAGATCAAAATATCTGGCGGAGGCCAGGAGCGGCGGATAGGGCTTTCGGTCGTGAATCCTGCAATGCATAGTCTGACGGATCTTGCTGACTCATACGTCGAAGATAACGGCGTAGTGAGCATATCGCCAGCTCGTTTTCACCGCAAAGTTGAGAACGGTGAAATCGCGTTTCAGCCAATCGAAGGACTTGGATATAGCAACACTGCTTTGAGGTTAGGAAGCTCGATGTATGACGATGGGAGAGAATCCTATGTCGAGTACGACTTCTATATAGCGACCCCCGGCGAAGCAGCGGTCCATATTTACATGCTTCCACTCTTCGCCAAGGATAAATCGCACAGTACTCGTTATGGTATACAAGTGGACGACGGAGAGGTCGAGATACGCCACAACGACGAGAAGGAATATTCTCAGGAATGGGCGGACAATGTCATGCGCAACACGGCAATAAATACGATCAACGTAGAGCTTGCCACCGAGGGCAAGCATACACTGCGGCTCTATTGCGTTGATCCAGGAATGATTGCCCAGAAAATTGTAATCGACCTTGGCGGACTAAAGCCGTCCTACTTGGGTCCTCCTACTACGCTTGCCGCTCAGCAGAATTAAAGTGATGTGCAGCAAGTCAGGCCAGAGTAAAGCAGCGCTACGCTCGTTGCTCTCTGCCGTCTCGTCAGCTCACTCACTATTCCGAAGTTTTAACCTACCGTGAGGAAATTGAAGTAACTTGAGTGAAAAACATCGCTGAGCCTCCTCGCGTCGAAACTACGGGCGTGAGTCCCCTAGGGCGAGAAACTCGTGTGTCACTGCTGTTGGGCGTCTGAACCTATTTTCCGCTTCGGATTTGCCGCATTTTCGCTCGTTCATCTATAAATTTTTGACGATTGCAGTTACAGTGCGGGCAAAGAGGAGAGTTATAGAGGAGGACTATTTTTTCCGTAATCTTGAGCGGCCGCTTTTTACCGCGCTCAACCATTTCCATGGCTGGGCCGCAACTAGGTACGACCGCGCTGAGAATTCCGTAGATCATGTTCCCGGCGCTTTGTGTTCTTGGTTTTTGGCCCATACTGCAGTTTCTTTTATTTGGTTTGGTTCAAGTTACGAGTAAGCTTTTCCTATTCAGATACCGGTTCGTTCGCAATTGTCGCGACAGTGGCGACTGAAATTATTCAGTCAGCCACGGCCTCGGAAAACAGAAATACTTCTTTACTCAGCTCGCGCACCACTTGTAATGATCCCAAACGAGGCAAGGGTGATGTTCATTGCTAGTTTTTCCAGCGAAGTGGCTATAGATCGCCAGAGGGAGTTGAGTTCTGGATTTGTTGTCTAAACCGCAAAGGAAAACGAAAGGATCAAATCCACAATGTCTTGATGGGACGGGAAAGCTAGATTGACGATGGAGCTGGAGTGGCGTCGACCCGCAAAAATGTGGAAGAGCCGTTCTTTGGCAATTTGACAGAGTAGCCTCTTCGGCTGCCGTCGAGCAGTGCTTGAGGTCCTCGAGGGATTCACTCGATCGGTTTCGGCTTCCAGCTTCCCGTGCTGAGATCCGTGCTATATTCAATTTGGACGTCGGCTCGTCGGAATGGGCAGACAACTCCAAAGTACGTTTCGTCTTCGTATGTTGTGAAATAGAAAGGTCTTTGATGGCTGGATTGGTAGTGTTCATGACCGAGAGCGAAAGCCAAGTACATGGGGATGCCAGCGGGTGATTTTGAATCAAGTTCATCGCCGTCGTAATAGTACTGGTTAAATCGATGCCACTGCCCGAATGGAGACTCCTTTTCGTGAGAGAGTCTCGCGACTAACCTCACGTTTTCGCCTGTATTGAGCGTAATATTAGTGCCTTCGAGCTTCTCGGATCCGGTTTCATCAGAAGTCAGATCGAAAGATATATCATATTGATATCCATAAATATCGTCCTTAATTCGCTCTATTTTGAGTTTGGGTGCTTTTGTCAGGGGCAATACAGTTGGATTCTGCTGTAAGTCGACAGAGTCGCTTTCGAATGTACCATCGACTTCCAATGCGAGCCAAACGCTTCCGCTATTGGTCAATAGTTGTAAGTCGTCAGTGTTCATTTCTCTCGTTTCAGGGTTGATTCTGACGGATCCGTCCTTCACTGAAACCTCCAGTTTGAGGTCATTGAATTGCATTGCCACATTAGTACGAATCGTTCCGATGTTCTCGTACATGATGTCCGAATAGATGTTGAAACCGAAAATGCTCCATTCTATCTTCGCTCCGTCCCTGATACCAGAGTTACTTACTTGGAGCGTTTCTGTATCGAAAGTTATCGTTGCTGGAATATATCCTGTAATGCGAGGAGCTACTTCGCCATAACCACCAGTCGAAAGGCTGATTTTGTAGTAACTTGTATGTTCAGCGATCGCGAACGTATCCTCGACAGTAAGTTGCTCGGCTGCTGCAGGTATAGCGGCTATTCTGAGAATCAAAAGAAACAGAATACCCCATGTTGTATTCATTATAGTGATGAATGTATGGCTGGGTTTTTTTTAGCTTCTTTTGAAACCGAACGCCGGACTCCAGGGGAGAGGGGGTCGATCAGTTCCGGCAGCAAGACCAGTTTCACTTCCTCGGCCAGTTCCGGATATTTATGCACCGTGTCGGTGATAAACTGAAACGCTTTCCACCGTACGGAAGCTTGCCTGTCTGGGTTTAGCCACTGCTGCATAGCAATGTCGAAAACGTGTCCCTCCTGTTCGTCGTTCAAACTCATTACCGCAACGATCTTCATCAGTTCACGCCAGTGTCCGTCTGGTTTTCCGGGCATAGCCGCTATAAGCCGATCTAGCGAGGAACGGACTCGCTTATCATTCTTCTCCATGCAGTTTCCCAACAGCCATGCCGCTCTCCACGAGTAGCGCTCACGTTCCGCCACTGCCAAGTCGATCGCTTCCGGGAAATCTTCCGGATGACTCTGCAGGTAAGCTTCCATCTCGTGGGCGTAACCACTGACCAGTATGTCTTCAAGCGGGGTGTTCATGGTCGAAGGTGTGGGTATCGAAGATTACTATTTTACACAATTGACCCTCGTAAGGGCATCGATGTGACGATCGAACCGTAATTCGTAGGCAGCTCCTATTTGTTTTGGAAGTCAGTAACTTGGTAGAGGTTGAATTGCGGGGAACCCGTTTCTTCGGGGAAGTGGCAGTTGTGAAATTCGACGCTGTGCACGTCGTGGAGAACGATCGCTGAGCGCTCGTCCGGCTGCATCAGCGTTACGGATACGTCGGTAAAATGAAGCTTCTTGGCGTGGCGAGCGTAGACGGCGTAGGCCGGAAGTAGGCCGAACATGCTTGGCTCCGGGTACGCTCGCGGACGTTCTGGCACTTCGAAAGGATTGCGTGGGCCGACCACTCCTGGCTCTTCCTTTCGGAGGAAAAAGGGGTTCACCAAATTGGTTGGCTGCTGGGAGGCTTGTTCGAGTGTGATGCCTCCTTTGTACTCGATACGGACATTGCTGAAAGAGATGTCTTCGATTGGGTGGCCCGGCTCTCCCATTATTTGAGAGGCGTAGCGTGAGTCAGCCTCTAGTACGGAGACGTTGGAGATTGAGACGCGGCGGAGTTTCCCAATGGTAGTTCCTTCAGGACCGCGGCAGCGTGCCCCCAAACGCAGGAAGAAGGGAGCGGTAACAATATCGCGCATTGATATATTGGATACTACGACATTTTCGATAGTGGCCCCATCTACGGTTTCTAGAGCGAGACCTCGGCAGTGATCGAAAGTGCAGTTCGTTATGGCTATATTGCGGAAGTCGCCAGTAGACTCAGTGCCAATCTTTATCCGTCCGGTGGGGCCGTCCTGATCGGTGGCTCGACTAAAGCTACGGTCGTACGTTCCATCGATCAGTGAACCGACACTGTAGCCGCTTACGAAGCAGTTGATTATTGTTATGTTCTCGCAAGGTCTCAGCTCGTTGAGAGCGTAAGAGGTTTTGAGCACGATGGCGTCGTCGTGTGGTGAATTGACGGAGCAATTGCTGATGCGAACATTGCGGCAACAGTCGATGTCGAAAGCGTCGCGATTGGTATCCACTTTTAGGTTATCGATCGTCAAATTGTCCACACCTGTGGCAAGCAAAGCGAAATGCCCACCGCGGAAGATGGTGAAGTCTCGCAGGGTGACGTTGCGGCAGTTCTTAAGGGCGATGGCTTTGTTGGCCTGGAGCGGTTGCTCTGCAAGATCGTAGTCATGGAAGTCGTCAATGCTGCCGTGGTTCTCGCCTTGGAAAGGGCTCGGCTTCTCTCCTGGGAGAGTGACGTGGTGAGCTCCCACGAGGGCTAGACCGTCTATGGTTCCGAAGCCTGTGATTGCGATCGAGTCTAGATTCTCTCCGCAAATGAGACTGTTTCGAAAATGGCTGTGCCCAAAGTCTTGATACCCTTTCTCTCCGGATTGGCTAAATTCTGGAAAGTCATATCCTGCTTCATCGACAGGTGAAGGGTAGGCAGCGATCAAACGCGATCCGGACTCAAACTGAAGGGTAACGTTCGAGGCGAGGTGGACCGTGTAGCTCGCGTAGCTACCGGAGGGGAAGATGACCGTACCACCGCCAGCTTCAAAAGCGGATTTGATCGCTGTTTGAATAGCATGCGTGTCGATAGTCTCTCCATCGCCGATGGCTCCGTAGTCACGGATGTTATGAAAAATGGGGTGCATCTGGGACGATCAAACAGAGTGTCGCGAGGGAACTTCGAAAGTTTTGCTGCCGTACAGTTTGAGAAAGCGTTAACATCTGCTTCTAAAGTGACCGGTTCTCGATCTAGAAAAACGATCGTTGATGGTGTCGGCCAAGCCAAGAACAGTTTAGAGCGAAGCTTAGGGCTGGATGGATTGGGTTTGAAACAGCAAGGAGTAGTTCGTCGAACTCAGATTTGGAGGGTCGCGATAAAGAGAGATCCGATTTTGGATTCGGTCGGCATCGGAATCGAGGGCCAGTTGTGCTTGATTGAGTTTCCAGTCTAGCCAGGCGGCTTCGCCCTGTAACGTGCCGTAGTCCGTGGCGTAGTCGATTTTGGCTAGAGCGAAGTTCTTGCGGTCGATATAGATAGTCATCGACTTGTAGCCTTCAACTCGCAGGACATAGCAGCGAAGCTTGCCCAACCTTCGCGTGCCCGTGAGCCGGATTTCGTTGGCGAATAGGTCCTCGTGAAAGGCTGGATTAAGAAACTCTCTGAGGAGCGCCGTGACACGCAGGCTTGCGAACTCAGAGTAGTCGATGGCTCGGTCCAAGCTCTGGAATTGGTCGGGTTCTTCAGTCAGTTCTGGGTTCTGAGGATATTGGTGACCGAGGATATAGATGTCCTCCGCGGTGGAAAGGCTACCGGTGCGTTGAACTTGTTGAGAGCCGTCCACGATAGTCCAGTAGGCGATGATCTCGCTAGGGCGGGTGAATTCCAGAGAGAAATTATGCGACAAGACTACCTTAGGCGTATTCAATCCTTGCTCTAAATAAGCGTTGTCTTGGTAGACTGTTACCTCTTCCTCGACCGTCGCATTGCATGAATAGTATCCAGCAGAAGAATACAGCTCTAATGTGTTCCTTAGTATTCTATCACCGTCTAGTTTGTCGGCTGCCTGGCAGGTCAGCGCGGAAGGGAATCCCAGAGCTAATAAGAAATGCGAAAACAGGACGGGACAGTGAACGAGTTTTGAGAATATGTGCATGTATGCGAAGCGCGAGGGGAGGCTCAATTCGTAAAGGAAGAGCGAGCAGGGGGTTCCATGTGCGGTATCCTACCGCCTTTCCAGCTCTACTCAAGCACTTCAGGAAGGTTCTGGAAATCTAGATTTACAAGGATACCTAGCAAAATGCCCTCTCAGACACAGCTGGATTGGAAGCTGCTCGGGGAATCTTCGGTCGTCTGCTCAACCTTCCATTTTTAAAAGTATGGTTGGCTGTTAGTATGTGGGCCGAAAGAAAATGTGGCAACGATGTGATCGTAGTCTCCGGCATCTTAGACACTTCTAGTTCGGGATGTATTGGAGCCCAACGCTCCAAATCGTTGCTTACGCAGTAGGAAATCGAATAGAGATGAGCGGTCCGCGTAAAAATTCAAGTACCATGCGGCTACCATTGGAGGGGCGACAGCGAAACTAAATAGAGGTAACTCGTCTTTTTCGAATGGATTAATTTTATGGGTAATTTCGAGCCAATTCGGGATGCCATCATTGTTAGGATCAGCACCTCTTTTCTTGGTGTCTGTATCGAGGTTTAGAGGAGAGGTGCCCGAGCGATGATCCGACCATCGGTCTAATGTTTATGTGCCCAATCGATTGATACGGACTCCGTCGAGTCTAAGATAGCTATCGCTTTCTGCTCCATTGTTTTCGGTTTCCGATACGGTACCGTAGAAACGGGTTTAGGAATCGATCTACCCAAGCAGAGTGAAAGTCCCAGACTTCCGCATCATCCGAAAACTTCGATCTCCGTCCAATCGGCGTGGTTTTGGTTATCCTCCTGATTCGTAGGCAATTTCGTCGTTCGGGTCGAAGCATTCGCTCTTCATGGTGATACGCATGAAATTGGCGCTCAACGTGAATCCAAAACGTGGCGACTCAGTGGATTCGAAGGGACCTTCGAAACCTTAATTCCGGGCTGTAGGAGCTTCTCGGAGCTAAGCAAGAAAACCATACATCGACGAAAGTCTTGCAGCGATAAGTCGTTACAGGTGATTTGAACCTGAATGAGTTGCCCGGAGAAAGGAAGGTTGTTCGCCATCGATTGGCTTCGAGGGCTCATGCTGATTCTGCTCACCGTGAATCATATCGAGGCCAATCCAGGGAAAGGGCTGACGTTTGAATCGCTCGGCTTCTTCGGAGCAGCGGAGGGTTTCGTTTTTCTATCGGGCATTCTGGCGGGTTACGTTTACAGCAAGATTCCGAGCACCGGCGGGGTGCTGAGGGAAAAGCTCCTTTGTCGCGCAATGCTGATCGGTTCCTGTTGGATGGGCTTGATCGTGGGCGTTCCCCTTTTGGCCCACACCTTTGGGGGATTGCCTTTTGCGGCGCTGACAGCGGATTCATTCCGTTTTCCACTCCGGCTCGGCTATGGCGAGGTGCTGGGTCTCTACTTCGTTCTTTTTCTGGCGGCTTACCCGATTCTCACTCTGCTTCAAAAGGGTCGTTCTGGCGTATTGTTTGGCGTGTCGGTGGCGCTTTACCTAGTGTCATGGGTGCCAGCCTCTGCGGCCAAGCTAGCGATCGTGTTCGGCGAGTGGACTGAACCGGTCGTCCGAGTCGCCATGTTTCTGCGTGGAAGTGTCCCGAGTCCTTGGGGACGGGTTTACGAGGGTTACGAATGGATCGGTTTTTCGGTGCTATCCTGGCAGTTCCTATTTGTCATTGCCATCACGCTGGGTCATCGTGCCCAGAAAGGCACCCTGCCAGGCCTCCTGCGGAGCCCGAAATTGATCTGGGTTACGGGCGCCATCTGCTTGGGAATATTTCTTCTCAAGCACTTCGGTGATGCGTCAGGTGTAGTGCCTGAGTTATTTTTAAAGAAGGAGTTTCTGGGAATCGTCCGCCTGTTTAGTTTCCTCGTGTTCTCTCTATTGGTGTACGGAGCGCTGATACGTTTGCGGACGAAGTCGCGGATTCGCGGTTTAGAATTGCTAGGGCGCAACTCCCTGTCCGTGTACGTGTTTCAGGTGTTGCTTGTGTTCGGGGTAATAAATAGCCGATTGGCGGAGGGGGTTCATGTCGCTGTTGCGGCAGCAGTTGTATTGACCTGTGTAATCTCGCTATTCCCGGCCGCAGGGTGGTTCGAACATTGCTCCGCCCGCTTAAGAAAACTTGGTCGCGCACTGGGGAAGAGCCTTGGACTGCCCGGCAAACTGGATTGGAAACGACGCGCTGCTCTCACGCTAGCGAGTGCTTACCTCGTCATCAATGGCGTCAATCTCATCAATCTACGGGAAGACTTTCCGCTAACCTCTGCTTCTATGTTCGCTCGATACATCGACCGTGAAACTCAGCTGTATTCGGTCGATCTCTACAAGCGTGCGATTGATGAGAAGAATGCGTTACGGTTTAGCGACTATGGCCTGAATCGTCGTATATTGCTGTACTCGATCTATTGCAGTGATGAGGAATGCTCCCCTTACTATAACCCTGGTTGCGCGGAGGAAGGTTTTTCCCGCCGGATCGAACTCTGGTTTGTCCAGCTACACCGCCGATACATCGAACAGCACGGTGAGGACCCAGGACTATTTTTACTAGTGCTTTCGCCCGTGAATGAAGGCCTTGAACCGATCGTCATGGCACGCTACTCTACAGATCTAGGTTTGGTATCATTTGACGAAACGATCGAAAGGACACCGCGATGAGAGTGGAGCCGAAACAAGCGAGCCTAAGGCCAAAGGTCTATAATCCCCTCGGATTGATTCGAATCGCAGCCGTCATCTACCTCGTATTCGCTTTAGGAGACCGCTTGGATTTTTTCTATTATGCCTCGAAGGTAGATCCCATATTGATGACCGAAAACTACTTTTTTCGGTTCATCGGTTCAACGTTCCCTTTTGATATTCAGAAAGAGGTGCTGCTGGGCAAGACAGCTTGGGGCCTATACAAAGCAGTATTCTGGGTTGCCGCGTTTTGCGCTGGAGTCGGTTTCTTCACTCGGTTTTCGTTGCTTGTTTTTGGCGCGGTATCGCTTTATCTGAACGCCGGAATCGCGGCGAACCTGCAGTACAATCATGAATCGGTGCTTTCTCAGCACTTGTTGTTCGTCCTGGCAATCAGTCCGGGAGTGAAGTCGATTTCCGTGGATGCGCTGTTGCGCGGCTTGCTCTCTATGCGGGAATTTGGCGTGCAGGCCTTCCTGCGGCATTTGAAGGGGCGCATCCGAAGCGAGCAGTTTTGGCGTTTAAAAACGAGAGAGCCTTGGGGAACCAAGCTGGTTCTGGCGGTTTTCTTTGTGGTGTATTTGGCGTCAGGCGTATCGAAATTGGTCATATCAGAAGGCAAGTGGTGGGATGGCCAAACGCTGGGGTACTATCTTGGCCGAACTCAAGTCGAGGACTACTGGATCGCTGACTTGACCGACGCAGGACCGAGTGAAGAGGGCAAACCGTTTATTCGTTTTGTGGACCACACTTACGGATTTCAAACCACCGAGATTGGCCAATGGATCGCAAGTTTCCCGGAGTTGCTGGTACTCTTATCGATTGGTACCTTGATTTGGGAGCTCTCTCCATTTCTGCTTTTTTTTCCGCCGCTATACCGGAATGCATATCTGCTCTGGAGCGTGTCTATGCATGTAGGAATCGGTCTTGCCATGAAGTTGGGGTTTCCGAGTTATCAGGTTTATCTGCTTCTTCTCGTGGACTGGCCCGCATTTATTCGGGGATGTCGGAGAGTGCGGGAGGATTTGCGAATGTCCTCTCGTTTCTCAGCCGATGGGAATTCGTTTCGGCGTCGTTTGAGTTAGACGACAGAAACTTCCGCAAGGGACCGAGCAATCGTCGCTCCCGAAGCTCGGAAGGATCTTATTGGACCGGAACGAGCTCTAGTACTGGCATGAGCAGTCATCGATTGGTACTGGCCGGTATATACGGAAGGTTTGTCCGAACCAACCAACTGGGGCGGCGAGTTCGGGATCGAGCTCCGCATTAGCGGTCTCGTAATTTACACCGCCCCGGCTGTAGGAGAGTCGTATGTTGTCGATTTCCTCTTCCTTCAACATCGAAATCCGGCGACGTAACTCGAAGAGAGGAAGCGCGACATCAGGGGCCCAACGAAGGGAAGCTGAGTGGCTTGTGAAGTCCTCCCCGAGAGGATAGAGTAGGTCAAGTCCGTCGGGACTCAGGGGAAGCACGGGCATGAAGAGATGATTGGTTTGATTGTCACCGACGGTTAGACCCGAAAACATCGAAAAGGCCTGGTGGGTTTTGAGGCCCAAATAGGGACAGAGGCCATTGAAGGCGACAAGAGCGATTGCTGCGACGGACCATAAGGATGTGCCAGTTCGGTTGGGTTTTTGGTATCCTCGACCCTCGCGGAAGACGAATAGTCCAAGCAAGAACGTGTAAACGCAAAACGGTAGCCAACCAAAAAGAGTCCTCACGTTCAGTCCGAACTCCCAACCGTTACGCGCGCCCCTAGAAAAGGAACCTATCTCCCACTCGATGTTCTTTATTGAGCCTTTCAGACCGTAGAGAATCGGCAGGGCGATTATACAAAAGACGAGTAGCCAACGAACCTTTTCGTGAGAGCAGACCCTCTCAATAACGCTGAATAGCCTGTTCTGGAACGTCTCTGGCAAGAACAGTATATACATGGCGTAGAGGACGGGCGTAAAATGCCAGAAGTAGAAAAAGCCGAGCAGAAAGTGAAAGACTAAGCCGAGAATGGCACCGATCCACGCAAGTCTTGGAATGAGCAAGAGGACGGGTATGAGTAATTCGATGCCGAGGCTACTGAAAATGCTGGTCTGGCGAAACCAATTCGCATCGCTTGGTAGGCTTGCGGCAAGAGAGGCAGTAAAAGGGTGATCCGCTGCGTAGTCCCAGAGTAGGGTCCCCCCACACGAATCCGGTGACAGGTAGCAAGTGTTTAGCTTTTGTAGTACCGCGAATACGTAGAGCGTTATCAGAAGGCCCTTGAGCCCGGGGAGGACGTGTCGCTTCCAACTCGTCGCCCAATCGGCTCCTGCGACTCCAAGGCGACTGGCAACAATCATCGAAGTGATATAACATTCGCAGCAAAAGGCAAAAAACTCGTGATTCCCTGTGTTGGGAGCGTTGTCCAAATAGAGAGTGGCGTGAAGGACGCAGAATGCCAAGAACCGGTTGAGGCTATCTGGCTTCAGCAGCAGGTAACCGGCTGATGCGGCCGTGACCATCGACAACGGCGTAGCGACAATGTCGCTCCGGTGGAGCATGTGAAAGAGTGACGCAATAACCCAAGAAACTGAAAAGCAGGTATACGTCTGCAAGTTTCCTAGGTCTGCTGCCTGTGCTCTGTTTGCTGACATCTGAGCCCGACTTTGAGGATCCTAAAAGAGAAGGGAGTTATAAAGCTAGGTAATCAATCCGAATCTTTTCTGTTGCCAAAATATTCCAATCTCCATCTTTTTGCGGGCTGCATCGGTTTAGCTAAAAATTTCGTATGGTGTTGTAAGTAGTTGTTTATTAATATTTAATGACGCCTCGTAGGTATAGTTTTGTGTCTCTTTCTGGCTTAAGCGACATTGTCGTTAAGAACCTTCCAAAGCTGCCACCCAATATTGACGTGGTGGTCGGCATTCCTCGAAGTGGCATGATTCCCGCCTACACGATTGGGTTGCTACTGAATCTTCCAGTCGTCAATGTCGATGTATTCGCGGAAAACAGATTCCAAGGCCACGGTAGGACTCGGCCAATTCGGAAGCGGGTTGAGGCGCCCTTTGACGCGGAAAGAATACTGCTAGTGGACGATAGCGTCTACACAGGCAAGTCCATGAACGAGTGCGTCGAATTCTTGCGTAACAGTGGTTTTAAGGGCGAGATCGTTACCTGTGCTGCGATTGTAGCGCCCGAGTCGATTGGCAAGCTGGATTTGTGCTTCGAAGTCATGGAGATGCCGCGCATTTTCGAATGGAACCTCTTTCACCACGGCGCTATCGAGAACGCTTGCTTGGATTTTGATGGAGTGCTGTGCGTCGATCCACCAAAGGAAGTTAACGACGATGGCGAGCGCTACATGAAGTTTCTGGAGACAGCGAAGCCGCTTTACCTTCCCTCGACTCGAATTGCCCACATCGTATCGGCTCGTCTCGAAAAGTATCGGCCTCAATGCGAGGAGTGGTTGCGAAAGAATGGAGTCGAGTATGGCCAGCTCCATTTACTCGATTTGCCAAGTCAGGAGGAGCGACGTCGTACGCAAGCTCACATTCCTCACAAAATAGAAGTGTACCGCAAAACGGATACCGAGTTATTTATTGAAAGCGACGAATGGCAGGCACGGCGGATAGCCGAAGCGATCGGTCGTCCCGTATTGAGCCTAGAGACAATGAATCTGTATCGAGGCTCTGGTATTTATATCAACAATATACCCGAAGTTACTGTTAGGCTCAGGAGACGAGTGAAACAAAAGGTCAAGCGCCTAGGACGCCGTTTTATAAACACGTTTAAGACCGCATTCTTTTCCTAGGCTGCGGGCGATCTCGGATAGCTAGGCTTTCAAAGTGTTTGCGTGCTCTAAGGCTTCTTCTGCAGAGCTAATTGGGTGCGAAGGTAATGGCCGAAGCAGGAAAGCTGCGGCCATCCAAGTGCAGCAGACGACTATAGCTTAATGCTGCCGAGCGTTTTTTCTAACGAGTCCACGTCTGTGGCGCCGCCCATGGCGAAGTCGGGCTTGCCTCCGCCGCGGCCGCCCAGCTTGGCGGTGAGGTCGCGGATGATGTCGCCGGCTTTGTGGCCTGCGGCAATTGCGTTCCCGCTGCTGAAGGCTACGATGCTGACCTTTCCTTTGACTTCGGCCCCGAGGATTACGACGCCTTCGCCGAGCTTGCCGATGAGGTTGGCTCCGAGTTGGCGGAGAGCGTTCGGATTGTCGGCATCGACCTTGGCGGCGACGAGCTTGAGACCGTTCGAATCTTGAGCGGACTTGAGCAGGTCGTCGGCGAGGTTGCCGCTGGCTTTTTGTTGGAAGCTCTTAAGCTGCTTTTCGAGTTCGGCGTTGCGAGCGAGTACGGTGTCGAGCTTTTTAAGAAGATCGGCTGGCGCTGCGGATAGGCTTTTGGATGCGGTCGCGATCGTGGACTCGATGTCGTTGATATGCGAATACAGACTGTCGCCTGCAATTGCTTCTATGCGGCGTGTGCCGGCGGCGATGCCGGATTCGCTGGTGATCTTTAAAAGACCTATTTCGCCGGTGCCGCGTACGTGGGTACCGCCGCAGAGCTCCTTGGAGAATCCGCCGATGTCTACAACGCGTACTACGTCGCCGTACTTTTCGCCAAACTCTGCCATCACGCCTTCCGGCCTTTGGTCGAAGGGCGTTTCGAACCACTTGACCTTGCTGTTCGCCAGGATGTGCTCGTTGCAGAGTTTTTCCACGAGGGCGAGCTCGTCGGGCTTAACGGCTTCGAAGTGGGAAAAGTCGAAGCGCAGGCGTTGGTCGTCCACGTAGGAACCAGCTTGGCGCACGTGGGTGCCGAGGACTTTGCGTAGCGCCCAATGGAGGACGTGGGTCGCGGAGTGGTGGCGCTCGATGGACTTGCGGCGGTCGTGGGCAACGATGAGGTTGGCTTCGTCGCCGACGGAAATAGCGGAGAGGTCGCCGGACACTTTGTGGAGGAAGCGGCCGTTTGGATCTTTTACAGTATCAAGCACATCGAAGTGTACGTCGTCGAAATTGATCTCGCCGGTGTCGCCGACTTGGCCACCCATTTCCGCGTAGAAGGGTGTGTGGTTGAAAACTAGATACGCAGCGTCGTCGCTCTTGACGATGTCGATAAGTTCGGCTTCGTCGGCGAGCGTATCGAAACCGAGGAACTTGGTGGCCTGGGCGGGCGCGTCGGAATCGGCTACGAGGATGTCGGTCGACTTGTGGGCGGCACGGCCTTTGGCCCGTTGCTTTTCCATTTCGAGCTCGAAGCCTTCGGTGTCGACGGAGATACCCTTTTGTTTGGCCATGAGCTCGGTAAGGTCGAGCGGGAAGCCGTAGGTATCGTAGAGCGTGAAGGCAATTTCACCTGACAGGAAATACGGTGATGACTTCCTAAGTTGTTCAGTTTCTGGCTCGAAATACTTCCGAAGAAGATTCTCAAGTCCATTGTTTGAATCGGTTGGTGCGGATTCACTACTAATTTTGAAGTACGCCTTAGTGCCATCCAGCTCATGCTCTTCAATCCATTTGAAAAGGTCCGCCTGAAGCATTGAGTAGAAGTATTGGAGCCCTCGGTCGAGGGTCCTACCGAAAGCGTCTTCTTCGGACTTGATGATCTTTTGGATGATTTCTTCCTGTTGCTTGAGCTCGGGGAAGACGTGGCCGAGTTGATTGACGACGACCGGAACGAGCTTGGCAAAGAAGCCTTGCTCGAGGCCGAGCTTGCGTCCGTACATTACGGCGCGTCGCAGGATGCGGCGCAGCACGTAGTTGCGGCTTTCGTTGCCGGGCAGAATGCCGTCGGCGATGGAGCAGCTGAGGCAGCGTATGTGGTCGGCCAATACGCGGAAGATGACGTCCTTCATCTCGACCTCGGAGATGTTGTCGAGGTCTTCGGGAAGGGTGCGTTGGTACTTGTGGCCGGAGAGCTTTTCGAACTCTTGGAAGAGGGTGTCGAAGAGGTCGGAGTTGTAATTGCTCGGTGGAGTCGAGAAATCGGTGAAGTTCTTGGACGTCGCCATGATGCCGGCCACGCGCTCGAAGCCCATGCCGGTGTCGATGTGCTTGGCTTTGAGGGGGACGAATTCGCCGTCCGGAGTGGCGTTGTACTGGATGAAGACGAGATTCCAGATTTCGATGCAGTAGGGAGAGTCGGCATTGACGAGCTTGCCTTTGGTATCGCCGGCAGGAGTCAGGTCGACGTGGAGTTCGGAGCAAGGGCCGCAGGGGCCGGTGTCGCCCATCATCCAGTAGTTGTCCTTCTTGTCGCCGAATACGATGTGGACTTCGGGATCGAGTCCTTCCTTTTCGAATACAGCTTTCCAGAAGTCGTAGGCTTCCTGGTCGAATTCGCCGGGATCTCCTGCGGAAGGCTGGTAGACGGAGGCGTAGAGGCGTTCCTTGGGGAACTTCCAGACTTTGGTGATGAGTTCCCATGCCCACTCGATGGCTTCTTGCTTGAAGTAGTCGCCGATGGACCAGTTGCCCAGCATCTCGAAGAAGGTATGGTGATAGGTGTCGAGTCCTACATCTTCGAGGTCGTTGTGTTTACCTCCGGCCCGGATGCACTTCTGGGTGTCGGTGATGCGACGGTTGGAGGGCTCGCGTTCGCCTAGGAAGTAGGGGACGAACTGGTTCATGCCCGCGTTGGTGAACAGCAGATTCGGCGAGTCCGGCATGAGGGATGCGGACGGCACGATGGCGTGCTGCTTAGAAGCGAAGAAGTCGAGGAAGGACTGGCGTATTTGGTTGGAAGTCATGCTGGGATGGAAATGGATGGTTGTGCTTTTTTTGCCCACAGATTACTCAGATTTACACAGATGATGATAGGCTCCGGGTTGATTTAGAGGACTATCCTTTTGCATTCGAGTTTTGGATGGGAGCCGAAATTGATTAGTAGGCCTACTTTGAGCTTGGCCGCTTTTAGGTAGTTTAGAAGTTGAGACTCTTCGCGAGAGGTAAGCTTTGGCAGTACTTTTAGTTCTACGATGATTTTCTCAAAGGCGATGATATCCGCGAAAAAGTCCTTTTTCAGGATTTGTCCTTTGTAGGCGACCTTTAGCTGTGGCTGTTCAACGAATGGAATTTCTTGGAGCGCTAATTCGAATTCGTAGGCTTCTTGCTAGAGCGGTTCGTTGTAGGCGCAGGTGAGCTCGTTGTAGACTTCGAAGGCTGCACCGATGAGTTGATAGCTTTCCTCTTTGTAAAGAAAATCTCCACTATCTGTGCTCATCAGTGCAATCTGTGGGCTAAAAATTTAGGCTACAGGCGGTCTATGATCGCTTGCGCCATTTCTTTGGTGCCGATGCTGGGTTTGCCGAAGGAGATGTCGCCAGTGCGGAAGCCGTCCATGACGGCTTGCTTGACGGCTTTCTCGATCTTCTGGGCGATTTCTTCTTCGCCGAAACTGTGGCGGAGCATGAGAGCGGCGCTGAGGATTTGGGCACAGGGGTTGGCTATGCCTTTACCTGCAATATCTGGCGCGGTGCCGCCGGATGGCTCGTAGAGTCCGAAGGGGAGATCGTACTTGTTCTTGCCGGTTCCGAGGGAAGCGGAGGAGAGCATTCCGAGGCTGCCGCAAACAATGCCCATTTCGTCCGATATGATGTCGCCGAACATGTTTTCAGTTACTATTACATCGAACTGGTTCGGGTCGCGGGCCATTTGCATGGCGGCGTTGTCGACGTACATATGGGTAAGCTCGATCTCGGGTGCATGCTTCGCGACGTACTCGATGGCGGTCTTGCGCCAGAGAACGGAAGTGGTGAGGACATTGGCCTTGTCGACGGAGCAGATCTTGTTGTTGCGAGAGCGGGCGGTGGCGATGGCGACGTCGAGGATGCGCTCGATTTCGGACTTCTTGTACACCATCTCATCGGTGGCTTGGATGTCGCCGTCGGGTAGGGTCTCGGTGCGCTTGGGGCCGAAGTAGATGCCGCCGGTGAGTTCGCGTACGCAGACCATGTCGATCCCTTCGGGGATGCGTTCGGTCTTGAGCGGGGATGCGTCGGTGAGTTCCTTGTAGAGGAGGCCTGGACGGAGGTTAGCGAAGAGTGAGAAATGCTTGCGGATAGGCAGGAGGGCCGCGCGTTCGGGCTGTTCAGCGGGAGGGAGGTTTTCCCACTTTGGTCCGCCGATTGAGCCGAAGAGGATGGCGTCGGCTTCTTCGCAAACCTTGATGGTGGACTCGGGCAGGGCCTTGCCTTCGTTGTCGATTCCGGCGCCGCCGACGTGGGCTTCGGTGTAGTCGAGGGTGAGGCCCGCGGGCTCGGTTGCGGCCTTGAGGACGTCGAGCGCGACGGTCATTACTTCCGGGCCGATGTAGTCACCGGGGAGAACTGCGAATTTGAGCGTTTTCATGAAGGGGGCCATTGAGGGGGAAAACGCGGCTTTTTAAAGCGTAATTTTAGGCTGGATCAGAAATGCAATTTTCGGTGCCGAGAACCTGAGCTATTGCTCGGATCCGGTCTCAGCTCGGGTCGTGAGGCTAAGACTGCCGATTGGGCCTAGTAATCGGTTGTTTTCAAAAGGTATTTGCTGAGGATATCTATCAGAGCTCCGGGGCTGAAGGGTTTGGACAGGTGCTCGTTGGCTCCTGCTTCTTTCGAGCGATGGACGTCATCGCGCATCGCGAAAGCCGATTGCACGATAATGGGGATATCGGGAGCTATTTCTCGGATCTGTCTTGCGATTTCGTGTCCATCAACCTCGGGCAGCTTGAGATCGAGCAAAACGAGATCGAATGGCTGGCTCTTGAATTTCTCTAGAGCAGTGCCGCCGCGATCCACCCATTGGATATTGATTCCCGTCCTTTTTAGCACGCGACTGATGTATTCGAAATTAGGTGTTTCGTCCTCTACCACCAGCAAGTTGAAGGCTGATAGGTCTACCTCATTTCTATCAGAGCTTAGTTTGGCGTGCTTGCTAGCGGGGTCGGTACTTTCGAGTTTCGACCTGTAAGGAAAGGTCACGAAGAACTGGGTACCCACGTTCGGCTCTGACTCGAGTGTGATCACGCCATCCATCAGAGTGGTGAGCGTTTGGGTGATGGCCAGCCCGAGTCCTGTCCCGCGATACAATTTTTTGCCGTCTTCGTCTAGTTTGTGGAAGCGGTTGAAGATTCGCTTATGCTCTTCCTTTGGGATGCCGATGCCCGTATCTTTGACCGAAAAGTGTATTTCCGGGGATCCGTCGCCTTCGTCGTCTTTGACAGACACGCGAAGGCGGATTTCACCTTCTTCTGTAAATTTCAAGGCGTTTGAGAGGAGGTTCCAAAGGATCTGTTTTAGGCGTAGGGGATCGATGACCGTGATGAGAGGGCCGGCTTCCTCGAGATGGCGTGATACGTTTTTTTCGAATTTGTAGGAAACCTTGCCTTTCTTCTGAGCGAGAAGAGATTCACGAAATAGAGCGCCGAGTTCTTCGCAGATTTCGTCGATGTCGCTCGGTTGGAGAGCTATCTCGGCCTCGCCGGCTTCGATGGCTGACAGGTCTAGGATGTCGTCTATCAGCGACATGAGTGATTTGCTGCTTTGGCTAATTATTTCGTGGAAGTGCCGCCGCTCTTCATCCCTCAAATCGGTGCTTTCGAGCATGTGCAGGAAGCCGATGATTGCGTTCATCGGGGTACGAATCTCGTGCGACATGTTGGCGAGGAAGGCAGACTTTAGGCGATCGGAGTGTTCGGCTTTATCCTTGGCGATCTCCAACTCTTTGGTGCGCTCGCGCACTGTTCTTTCAAGGAGCTCGCCATGCGACTGCGTTTTAGCGTTTGCCTCTTCGAGCCAGATGTTGGCCTGCTTCAGGTCCTTAGTACGTTTTGCTACTGCGACTTCGAGACGGCGAGCTTCGTTGCGGATGGAATTGATTCTCCAAAAAAAGAGAGCGATCGGGACCGTAATAACGAAAATTATCAGTATTACTCGAAAACTTAGAGTGCCCCAGAAAGGAGGGGTGATTTGAACGGCGAGAGTGTCTCCTTGGTAATTCCAGAAGCCATCAATGTTTGAGGCCTGGACTCGGAATATGTAGTTACCGGAAGGTATGTTTGTGTAGATCGCTTCCGCCTTATTGCTCGGTATTGACCAATCTTTGTCGAATCCTTCGAGTTTAAAACGGTACTGATTCTTGGCGGGGTTTTTGAAGTCGACTGCTACGAACTCGAATACGAGAGCATTTTGGTCGTGCCGCAGTTCGATCTTGGCGGTCTGAAGCATGCTTTTTTCGAGCGGACTCTTATCGGATACCTGCAGCGGGGTGCCAAATACGCGAAGTCCTGTGATGAAAACACGAGGCGTTACTCCATCGTCGACGATTTCGTTGGGGTTAAAGCGGGTGATACCTTTGTTTTGGCCAAAATAGAGCATACCGCCGATGCCCCTCGCCACCTTTGTCTCAAAAAAGTCGTCGCTCGAAAGCCCGTCTGTCGTGTCGAAAGTTCGCGTCAACTCCGTCTCGGGGTCGAAACGGGCAAGACCTCCAAGAGTTCCGAGCCAAAGGAATCCTCTCTCGTCTTCGATGATTGAGACGATTGTCCTGTCTGGCAGTCCTTCCGGGACCGAGTAGCTCTTGAAGGTATGGGTCTCGGGCAAAAATAGATTTAGTCCATCTTTGGTCGCAATCCACATACGTCCCTTGGAATCTTCGAACAAGTCTATGGTTTGGGAATGGGAAAGGGCGCCCGGCGTGTTTGCGTCTGCTTCAAAGTGCTGGTAACTCTTTCGATCCTTTGAAATTTTGACGACTCCGTTGCGAGCGGAGAGCCAGATGTTTTGCTCGCTGTCGATGAGTAGGGTATTGATCCAGTCGTTAGGAATATAGAAACTGGTTTCGTCGCGCGTACCCAGAGTGTAGTTCGCGAACTGTTCGTTATCGGGATCGTAGCTTATGACGCCGCTGCCGTGAGTCGCGAACCAAAGCGCTCCATCAGAATCTTCATCGATCGCTCGTATATCGTGGCCTCCGAGCGAATGTGGGTCGTCGGGGTCGTGATGAAATCCAGTGAGTTCGCCGGTACCGGGACGATATCGATAGAGTCCGCCACGGTAGGTACCGATCCAGATCTGACCTTTAGAATCCTCGAAAAGACAGAGGATAGGTTGGTCGGTGAGTGATGAATCGTCTCCCGGTTCGTGGAATATGCGTAGTACGCTGTCACCATCACGCGGATACATCGCTAGCCCAGATTCGGGATGACCGACCCATAAATTACCGCCCCCGTCTTCCACAAAAGCTGCTACGGGCGCATACGCCCTGACCTCCGGATTTCTAGCGTGGAGGTCAATCGTCTCGAATCGTTTGTAACTGGTCGATTTACTGACGCCATCGTAGTTGCTCCCGATCCATATGCTCCCTTGGTGGTCGACAAACAGGGAGTTTATGCCGCTCGGCGGAGTTTTTAGTCTGTCCGCATCGTTTTGGGGTTGGAGGATCGGCTCTTTAGTCGACCGGTCGTAGAGGGTGAGTCCTGCGTTGTTAATTGCCCACATACGTCCCGCTTGGTCGGAGTAGATGCCATTGGCATAGGATTCAGGTTGCGAGCTAGCGGGAATCCTTTGGAACGCACCGGTGCTGGGGTTGAGCACGATCAAGCCACTTGTCGAAGTGGCAAGCCAGACTTCGGATTCGTCTAAGTAGGAGATTCCGAGGACATAATTTATAGTGACGGCGTCTTGCGTAACAATGGGCTCGGTAAACGACTGTATTTCCTGTGTTTGCGGATTGAATACGTATACGGCGTCGTTTGAACCAATCCACAACCTGTCCCGAAGGTCTATCGATAGTGACTTGATTGCTCCGAAGCGGTAGTTTGTGGCCTCGACAAAGTTGCCTGATTGTTCGTCAAAGCTGAATACCCTCCCGGCTTCATTGGTAGCGTAGACGGTCCCGTCGCTAGTGTGCCCTATACCGTTCACTTGGCTCGAAATTTGACCGTCACCCGTTTGCTCGGGCTGAAGATAGCGAATGAACTCTTCTTTGTCTTCTTGAAATAGCGCCGCCCCCTGCTCGGTAGCGACCCAAAGGCGTCCCTTACTGTCGACATGAAGGGCGGTAACGCTGTCATTCGGGATGCTCGTCGAGTCTCTAGGATCGCTGTAAAAGGGGAGTACTCTGCGACCGTCGTAGCGGTAGAGTCCTTGCTGGCTTCCAATCCAAATCAGTCCGTTTCTGCTTTGGGTGATTGTTTGGATCCGCCCAGCTGAGCGGCTGCCAAAAAGGTTGACGGTCTCAAAGCTGAGTTCCTCTAAGTTCCAATCTGAGTCGAGATTCGAAAAGTCAGAATTTTGTGCGCCGCTCGCTGGCATCGAGCAAAACGAGAACGCGAAGATGGCTAAGACACCGTTAAGTAGTGTCCTGAAAGGAGAGTGCATTGCGTAGGGCACAGGGCGAAAGGCGAACGGAGATGGAATGGGAGGAAAGTCGAATTGGGGGAGATAGAATGAGAATTGAGGGAGTTTTGTTCGAGCGCAAGCTCGCCTGTTGATTGAGTAAAAGTGGTTCTTGGAGGTTGAATTCCCGTAGCAAGCGTCTATGCCGTGGCAGCATGTCTTTGAACGTAAGGATAATTCCAGCAGGCTCGATACAGACCAACGCTTTCCTGATCAGCGACCCAGAGTGCGGCGAGGCGATCTTGATCGATGCTCCCAATGATGTTTGCGAATTCGTTGATCCCGCTTTGGCCGAAGATGGCTGCGAACTTAAGGCGCTGCTGCTGACCCACGGGCACTACGATCACATCGGAGGCGTGGCAACTTTCGCTGATCGCGGAGTTCCGCTTTACGGACACAAGGCGGATAGGGGAATGTTTGAGAATCCAGAATGCATGCGCTCCTACGCTTACCCCCCGGATTTGGAGCTGCGTGGCTTCGCGATAGATCACTGGGTGGAGGACGGAACGAAACTCACGTTTCTTGGCCTCGATTGCGAGGTTCGGCACGTACCCGGGCATTGCCCGGGAAATGTGCTATTCTATTTCCCTGCAGCTAAGGCAGCTTTTGTAGGGGACGCCCTCTTCGCGGGTGGTATTGGCAGGACGGATCTACCTGGGGGAAGTTTCAAGGAGTTGGAACGTTCGATAAGAGAAAGGATCTACACCCTTCCAAAAGAGACGAGTGTACTGCCCGGACACGGGCCAAATACGACCGTAGGCGAAGAGATATCCTCTAATCCCTATGTATCCGGCGAATAGGGCATTGCACGAACACACAAAATTCGTTCTAAGAGAACGCGTTAGCCGATTCCTCTAAGATTATGACCCAGTCCGAAAAAGAGACTTTCATGAAAGTTGCCCTCGATAAGGCCCGCAAGGGCTGGGGCCGCACCCATCCACAATTGATGATCGGTGCTGCATTGGTCGAGGAGGGGGTAGTCGTGGCGACTTCCCACGTCGAGCAGCCGAGTTCCACCGCCCCCGAGATTCGCTTGTTCAAGGCCCTCGGTCGAAAACCCAAGGAAGGAGCTTGCCTCTTTCTAACCATGGAGCCGGGACCGAGCTCGAACAGGCTCGACTCCGGTGTTCGGGCAATTCGCGAGGCAGGTGTCACCTACGTGGTAATTGGGGCCAGCGATCCAGTCGCTGACCATGCGAACAAGGGAGCTGACGCCTTGAAGGAGGCAGGCATCAAAGTGGAACGCCGGGTTCTTATCGAAGAATGCGAAGACCTGAATCTGATATCCAATTTCTGGGTACAGAATCGCATTCCAATTTTTGCCGCAAAATCCGCCACGACCCTGGACGGGAAGATCGCTTGCAGGACGGGCGAGTCGAAGTGGATCACTGGGGAGCAAGCTCGCCAAAACGTGATGAAGTGGCGTCGACTCTTTCCGTCGATCGCGGTAGGAGCGGGAACCTTGGTGGAAGACGACCCTCGGCTCACGAGTCGCATCGAAGGTGAACCTGAATGGTGTGGAATGCGATTCGTATTCGACGGATTGTTACGTACTGCGATGGAGCGGTATTTGCCAACTATCTACACCGACGATTTTAGGGATAACACTATCGTCGTAACCACTGATGCCGCTGGCACCGGGTACATTCGTCGTTTGGAGACGGAAGGTGTAAACGTTTGGGTCCTGCCCGCCGAGAACATGAAGGTCCCGTTTTCCGTTTTCAGAAAACGTTGCGCGGACGTAGGTATAACGGGCGTCTATTTCGAAGGTGGTAGCCGACTCGTGAGCGAGCTGTTGCACATGCGTGAGCTCAACTACCATTTCAACTACCGAGCCCCGATAATGATGGGCGACGACAAAGCGAAATCCGTCTACCGTGGCTTGCGCACGGAGCGACTTTCGCAAGCAATCCGGCTCGAAAAAGTACGGCACGAGGTATTTGGCGAAGATCAGCTCATGCGCGGATTCGTAAATTACCCCGCTCGTCTCGACGTTGATGAAACTGTATTTAGCAACGGGTAATTCCCACAAGATCGAAGAGCTGAGGGCTATGCTAGCTGCCGCTGGTCTGTCCATCGAGGTAAACGGTCCTACCGCTCTCGGCGGCATGCCGACGGTAGAGGAGGACCAGGAAACCTTCTCTGGAAATGCTCTCAAGAAAGCGCGGGCTTTGGCCGCTTTGTTGCCGGATGGTGCTTTTTCGCTGGCTGACGACAGCGGACTTTGCGTCGACGCTCTCGACGGAGCCCCTGGCGTTTACTCTGCTCGTTTCGCAGGCGAGGACGCTACGGACTCCGACAATACCAACAAGCTTCTCCACATGCTCGGCGCTCTGGGGCATGTCGATCGCTCAGCTGCTTTCCAGTGCCATTTGGCGATCGTCTCCAAGGGCGGAGAAGAGCGGGTGTTCAAAGGCGAATGCCGAGGAGAGATCATTCGAGAAAAGGCTGGCGAAGGAGGTTTTGGATACGATCCCGTCTTCGTTCCCAGCGGTTTCACTAAAACGTTCGCCGAGCTTTCCCAATCGGAAAAAGGAGGCATGAGCCACCGAGGGAAGGCGATGGCCAAGTTGATTCGTTGGCTCGAAGCTATAAGCAATTGAATCCTGCCTGCTGCATTAGCCACAGCTCGCTGGGGAAGCTTCCTTACGCTAAGGTGAGGTGTATTTTGTAAAGGAAGCGATAAAGTGAGTGAAGCGACGAAGTTACCTTAGCTCAAGGGCACTGAGGTCGAATCCGATTGCGCGCTACCGAGGTACGAAGGGCTCGGTAATCCAACAAGCGAATCGACCACCATGCATCAACTCACACTGAAACAAAAATTGATCGGGGGCTTCCTTACTGTAGCCTCGATCGGGCTAGCAATCGGGCTCGTTGGCCTTTACGGACTCCGAGAATCCCGCAGGGCGATGACAGAGGTCAGTTCAGAAATATACGAACGAGGAGTCTTTCTCGTAGAGGCGACCGATCTCGCTCGCTCAGCGCAAGTCAATTTCAAGATTCAAGTCCAAGAGTGGAAGAACACGCTCCTGCGCGGAAACGACCGATCTCAATTCGATAAGTATTGGGGCAGATTCCAGGAACGGGAGGAAGTCGTGCAAAGCAATCTAAGCGAGCTTCAATCCTTGCTGAGCCGAAATGATGTTCCCGAGGGCGCGGTGAGTGAAGCCGCGAAAAGCCACCTTGGTCTTGGCAAAGCCTACCGCGAGGCTATCACAAGCTTCGACTCTGAAGATGGACTCTCCTATCAAAACGTCGATAGGCTCGTAAAGGGGATCGACCGGGCTCCGACAGAAGAAATCGACGCCATAGTTGAAATGGTCCGCGAGTTCGAGAGCGAAGCTGCCACAGGTAGAATCGCTCAATTCGAGGCAGACGCATCTCAGCTCGCATGGTTTACCGGTGGCGCGATGTTCCTAGGGTTTTCGATAGCGGCTGGATTGGGGGGTTGGCTCGGGGGATCAATTTCCGCTCAGATCAAGCGTATCGCGCTTTCTCTTCGCGAAGGGGCCGAAGTCGTCGACTGCGCATCACAGGAAGTGTCGCGCTACGGTCAAGCGCTGGCAGACTCTACCAACCGCGAAGCCGCATCAATTCAGCAAGCGAGCGCGTCGCTTGAGGTCTTGGCTGAGAACACCGGAAGAAACGCGGATTCTGCTAACGCAGCGACCAACATCGCCAACCAGACCCGCGATGCCGTAAATCACGGCAAGAAGCAAATGGACGAAATGGAATCTGCGATGAACGCCATCCGAGATTCCAGCGACGGGATTTCCCAAATCCTCAAATCGATCGACGAAATCGCTTTCCAGACCAACATACTCGCCCTGAACGCGGCTGTAGAAGCAGCGCGAGCCGGTGAGGCTGGTTCTGGATTCGCGGTTGTGGCTGACGAAGTTCGGAACCTAGCCCAACGCAGTGCCAAAGCGGCTCAGGAAACTTCATCGCGGATCGAGGATTCGATCAGCAAGAGCCAGCACGGCGTCGAATTAAGCGCTCGAGTCTCCCGCAGCTTGGAAGATATTCTCTCCAAGGCAGCTGAGCTCGACGAGCTGGTCGCCAATATCGCCCAGTCCGTTTTACAAAATCGAGATGGGGTCGGACAGGTAAACGCTGCGATTCGCGAGATTGAAAACACTTACCAGTCAAATGCTGCCATCACTGAAGAGAGCGCAGCTTCTGCTCAGGAGCTGAGTCAACAGGCCGTCTCATTGAATCAAGCGATAGGGGATTTGGCAGATCTGTGCGGTAGCTCTGCGGTGCCTGATAAAGCCTTACCAACGGGTACCTCTGCTAGCACCTCGCCCCGCTCTGCGAAACAGAACGAATTCGAAGCGTCACGGACAACTCAGGATGCCGAGGCGACATTCTGGAACTAGGTTCGCTTGCAAATAATTCGCGAAAACTGCTCGGGTGACTGGAATTTCCGCGAATCTGGCTTAACTATGTGTCGTCGGCAACGATAGTGGTATATATGCAAACGGTTGATCGGGGTAAAAACCCAGAGTTAACCATTAGCACAGCAGCAGAATTTCTTTAATTTGGACTGCGCGGAAACGCGCTAAGGTTCAGGATCAAGGCAACAATAAAGGGATAGCTGGCTTGGAGGGGGGCCTCCGAGCCAGCACTTTTTTTGTACGGATACTACGTCAGAGAAGTCGTTGACTGGCCAGAATGACAAGGTACTGCTAAAGAAATGGGCCAGCCAGGTCGAGGCGATCTCAGTCCATAGGACTGTTTTCATTGCCAGCTGATACTCGTACGCGAAAAGGCCCGCTCCCGACGGATCGGAAACGGGCCAAAATCTATACTTCCCTTCGATGCGAAGGGATTTGACTAGAAGTTGTGAGTGAAGGAGAGACCGCCCCAAACGTTTCCGTCAGGAGATGGGCCGAGATCCTTGTCGTTCGAGCTATAACGCACGCCAACAGACACGTCTGTGGTTTCGCTGAGCTTGTAAACGTAGTCAGCTGTCGCTCCGTAGTAGGCGTAGTGACCGCCGTTATCGAAGTCGACGTATCCGGCTGTGAGTCCAAGATCAACGCTAGAGACGTCATTTACAGCTACGCTGTGACCGATACCGCCTTCGAGGGTGAAAGCGTCGAGGTCGAAATCGTAGAATGCGTAAAGGCTTGGTGCTAGAGCTGTGTCGAACGCCGCGCCGATGAATGCTTCGAATGTTTCGTCGCTGAAGTCAGGGTAGTGGTAGATGGTGCCGCCGAAGTCGAGTGTAACGTCGTCGTTGAGAGCATAGCCCCAACCGCCGTATAGGTCGAATTCGCTGGTATCACTTCCGAAGTCGTCGAGAGCTTCGCTAGCCCAAAGACCGAGGTAGCCGTCGCCGTATGTGGCTTCGATGCTGCCTTGGAGGCTTTCGCTTGCGATCTCTACGCCACGGAAGACGTATTCTGACTCAACGCCATAGCTTACAGAGTAAGTTACTTCTTGAGCAGTGATGTTGGCAGCCGACACGAGTCCAGCAGCCGTCGCTAGAGTAGCGATGATTCTAGTGTTCATTTCTGATTTGTATTTGTAGTTTGTTTGATGAGGGACCTTGAGAAGGTCCCGCGTCTTAGTTTCAAAATTTCAGGCAAAGTTCCCCGAATTTCTGAAAGTCGACGAAACATGGGGGTCCAAGGCGACTTTGGAAGTAAAAAATGCACGTATTCAGAATTTGCTTATCCGCGGCATTTTGACCCTACAGATAGGGAATTCACCTGTCTTAGGACTTTTGCCTGCGAGCCTCGAGTATGGCCTCTAAGGACCACTTCCCAGTGCTGTAGAAGGGCAGCATCGTACAAACCCCAAGCAGGCATAGGTTTTTTACAAAATTGCTCCGCTGCAAGGTGTCCCACATCCATTGATCCTCAGGGCAGGCAACCGGAGAAAAGTGGCCGTTTAAGGCAGGGGCATGTACAAGAGCAGTGACCGCTACCAGGAATGCCCCTAGAATGATGGCTGCGGTCTTAATCCGGTAGCCGACGGCTATCATGCCACCGCCTAGGAATAGCACAAGTCCGCAGAATATGGATACGATTCGCGGACTAGGAATCCATTCGGGCATGAGTTTTTGAATGAGATCGTCGCTCACGAGGTGTTCGCCGCCCAAGCCGATGAAGATCAGGCTGAACAAAATGCGAAAAATTAGATCTGAAAAATCTTTGCTCATGGCTTCTTCTCCGAGTTCGCGGGCCCCCAATGTTTCACTCCGGGTAGAGTACTGAAAAGAAGCTTGTGGTAAATGAAGCGCGGCAGGATGCGCCTCAGACAGTAAAAAATAGTAGCATCTGGTGTGCCCGCAGCGCGTAGCGGCGGGTGTTTTCTTTGGCAAAGCTTGAAGATACGTCTCGCCACGTCTGCGGAGGTGCACGGGGTACGCTTCATAATCTTTTCCACGAAGCTCTTCATGTTTTCGTAGTGCAGAGCGTATTCCTCCGAAGACTTCCCTTCCGCCTTCCGCCTCGAATAGAGAACTTTTGTGAAAGCGAGGGAATTGATGAACCCTGGTCGAACCAGAGTCACGTGGATCCCCCAAGGCTTCAATTCGTACCAAAGCGATTCGCTGGCTCCTTCGAGGGCAAACTTCGAAGCGGAGTAAGAGGCCATGGTCGGCATCGCCATCATACCTCCCACCGAAGAAATGTTGATGATACGGCCACTCCGTTTAAGACGCATTGAGGGGAGGCATTCCCGAATCAAGTGCATCGCACCTAGATAGTTCACCTGGATCTGCCTTTGTTCGTCTTCGACGGTCATATCCTCGACGGTTGATCGGTATGAAATGCCGGCGTTGTTTATGAGTATATCGACGGGCCCGATTTCCTGTTCGATTTTTCGGATTAAGGCTGTGCCAGCTGCGTAGTCAGCGACATCGAGAGCTTCCACCGTCACCTTTGAGCTTTGGGCGACAGGCCTTTCCTTCAGTTCCTGGACGGAGCCGGGCAGGGCCGTGGCTATGATGCGGTAGGAACCTTTCTCGAAAAGAGTTATCAATTCATAACCGATGCCTGAGCTGCAACCGGTGATGAGGACTGTTAGGGGCGTTGAACTCACTGTAGGATGGAAACGGTATAGTGACTTTTCGAAAACGTAAAGCCCTTGGATTCGGGCAATCGGTGACACTGTTAACACCGGGCGGGATGTAGTTGTGCCATTGATACTGTTTCAGTATCCCCACGCTCATGCTGGGAACTTCTCTAAGTAAAAGTCAGCGGTGCAGCTTTGTACATGCTAGCATCGCAGGGACGAGAAAAAGGGGAGCCTTACGGGTATCTGTAAATGGTGTGTTAGCGTCTTGTAACTTATCTATCAATAGGGGGGCGATAAGTTGAGCTCGGAGCTTTTTTGGCGATAGTATTTGCACAGCTAAACTATATGAAACTGAAAGCGAGAAACATTCGAAACTGCCTATCTGGAATTGGACTTTGCATTGTTTCTTGTTTCTTTGCTCAAGCCCAGAGCACTCTCCACTGTCTAGAACAAGGGGCGTGGCTTCCGGTTTTCGAAGTTAGGAATGGTACGCCGTATTGCTTTATTGGAGACGGATTGCTAAAGAGTTCGACTGAGAAAGTCACCATGCTCTCCAATTCAGAGTTTGGCGATGGCTTCCTCGAAGTGGAAATATTGGAGAATGTACGATCAGGTGTCGTTAATTCTGATGGGATAAATCAATTCACTGCGAAATCTGGCTGGTTTCAGTTTAGCGCTAAGGTAACTGCCGTGGAGGATGTCTCGGATGCCTATTTCGTCATGCGTTTCAACAAACTGGGTGACGCGGTTTTCGAATGCAAATCCATCGGCGATCTGAAGGCCGGTAAGTTTAAAATCATTTCATTGTTCCAGAGGTTGGACTATGAAATGCCTGAACAATTGCATTTTTACTCTGGAATGGAAGAGATTCGGACGAACCTTGTTCCTGCACCCTACACCTACGAATTTGGCGACTTCGTGCTGGAGGCTGAGAGTGGTGCTTCGATCAGCGACTTGGTGGCTGTTCTCGACTAGCCGTTCGGTCCTGAAACGTTAGGATTGAAAGCGGCAAAAGAAAAGGCGGACCGCCTACCCCTAAGCGATCCGCCATTATTTTCTTTGTTACCCCATTAGTGGGCTCGCTAAGCGATGCCCAACTACTTTGTAAGACGACAAACTCGTAATAATGTTCAGTCGGGATCGTACTTTTTTTGCTGTTATCGACTTCTTTCGAAGTCTAGTAATGGAAAATCCTAATTCGGTATCTAGATTTCTCCTAGCAGATGCAGAGATAACTTACCAGTGCCTTGATTTTCGAGTACCACGGGAATGGTGGGGCGTGACCCAAATAGTCGGCTTTTTTCAATCGGTCAGCTGGACGCCGCCGGGGACAAAACGAATCTTCCGTTGCTTGTAGAGGGTTCCGAGTGCCTGTTTAAATGCTTTCTTGCTCACGTCGAAGGCGTCGCGGATTGCTTCGGGTGGCGACTTGTCATCAAGGTTAAGGGTGCCGCTATTCTGCTGGATCGCGTCGAGAATCTGATCGGCCAACGGGGCGACGCGCGTGTAGCCTGACGGATCGCGTCGAAGGTCGATGTTACCGTCGGGCCGGACTTTGTTGACGTAGCCTTTGAAGCTTTGACCAACTGTAAGCGGTTCGGAAAGCTCGTTGTCGTAGAGCAGGCCTATGTGGGCGCTGTTGATGATGGCTTTGTACCCGAGAGGCGTTTCGCCGATCACGATGAGGTCTACTTGCTCCTGCGGCTTGTAAGTTGCCCGATACTTGCTGATAAAGCGGGCGTGTTTCTCGCTACCAACGATTCGGCCGCTGGCGTCATCCACGTAGATTCGAACCACTCTGGTATCGCCGACACGAACACGTCCCTTTTGCTCGCGATACGGCAGCAGTAGATCCTTGCTAAGTCCCCAGTCGAGGAAGGCACCTACCTTTTCATTGACCTCGACAACCTTCAAGGCGGCGAACTGGTCCACCTCAGCCAGTGGGGTTTCGGTTGTGGCGACGATCCGGTCTTCGGAATCGAGGTAGACGAAAACGGAGAGCTTTTGGTTGGGAGTGATTCCCTTGGGTACGTAGGCATTGGGCAGCAGGATATCGCCTAGTTCTTCGCCGTCGAGGTAGAGGCCGTGAGGGGATTCATTGAGGATTGCCAGTGTGTTCCGTTTTCCAAGTTCTGCCATAAGGGGAGAGGAGGCTGAGTAGGAGTCGCTCTGTCTGCAAGCACTCTCAATCGGCCGGAGACGTCGAACGCTCTGTATCTATTCGGATTAAGCCTTGGCGTATTAGGGCGCCAGGGGCACTTTCCGTATAACGATGGAGGATGAGGAAGAAGCTTTAGCGGTGATCGGAAGTTACCGCACTGCAAGGCAAGCCCACGAGGCGGGGCTCTCAGTGCTGGCTTGCGGGCATCCCTATTGGGTGAGAATCGTGGAAGGACGTTTCCTGCTCGTGGTGATGAGCGACCGAGCTGAGAAGCTAAAGCGCGAGATCGATATGACTGCCGCGAAAAACCGCTTTTGGCCGCCGCGCGCTTTGGACTTGTCGGCGCCTTCTCTGAGCAAGTGGCCCACCATCGCTTTCATGTTGATGCTAGCCCTCGTATTCGGTTTCCAATACGAGTATCCCAGCATCGTAACCTCAGGACTCAATAGCAGCGAGGGTCTAGAGGCCGGCGAATGTTGGAGGATCCTCACGGCTGTGACATTGCATTCTGACATTGGCCACCTTGCTGGCAATCTGCTGGGACTCTCTGTTTTCGCGTATCTGTCATGTCGATACATGGGGAATGGTCTTGGTTGGGCTGTGATTTTGGCTGCGGCATGTCTGGCGAACCTGAGCAACGCGTGGTTGCGTTCTGGGGAGGATTTTTCGTCTCTTGGAGCCTCGACTGCAGTTTTCGCAGCTCTCGGCTTGCTGGCGGGGTATCCGGTCGGTAGCTACCTGAGGGCAAAGGTTGAAATCCAGGCTCGCGACTGGCTGCTGCCTTTCTTCGGAGCCTGCGTGGCATTCGCATGGATGGGAGGAGGAGAGTTTCCCACCGACGTGCCTGGTCACTTCTGGGCCTTCGGGTACGGAAGCGCTCTAGGATTGGTCGTCGCCTGGTCTGGAGTTGCACGACGCTTGAACCCTTGGGTCCAGGCACTTTTGCTGTCGATCGCTTGGGGAAGCTTAGCGTTCTGTTGGCTGTTAGCTTTGAGTGGGTTTTAAGTTCTCATCAATAAGGAGGTGTCCTTCCCTTATGTGAGCAAAAAAAGCCCGCCACCGAGGGAGGTGACGGGCATGAGAGTGTGTATTGCTAAAGCTAGTTTGTGATGTCGAAGGTGGTGCTGGCTTCGCGAACAGGGTAGTATACTTCGTACCACTTCTTCTGGGCGTCACTGCCAGCGTAGTCCTTGAGGGCGTCGGCGCTCTTGAACTCCATCACGAATGCGTGGCTGCGGTTGCCTTGAGCCTTGATGGTCTTGATCCAAACGCGCTCGATGCCGTCGTATTCCTTGGCTAAGGTTACTACGCCGTCGAGGGCGGCTTTGATGCCGTCTTCGGAAGCGTCGGCTTTCCAAGATACGGTCACCACGTGGATGACAGACCCGGGGGTCATTGCGTCGTGGCCTTCATGGTGGGCTGCGTTGAGGGTGGTTGCTCCGAGGGCGAGGCAGGCGAGGCTGATTAGAGTAAGTACAACTTTTTTCATAATAGGATGCTAGGTAGAGAACTATTTCAGGGCGGAATCGCCACTGTGGAGGGCAAACGCAGACTTGGCGCCCATGATTGCTCGAAATTCGCGATTGCGCTTCGGGCGCTGCAAAGCTCGTATTCGGGCCGATCGCTATGAACAACAATCTCCACGTATACCGCAATCTTGGGGTTCCCTGTGTGACCCTCAAATGTCGGCATTGTAGTGAGGAAACGCCCTTTAGCGTCTATTTCGAATTGGACTCCAATCGCCGGAAACAGTGTTCCGTTGGTTGCAACGACTGTGGGCGTGGATACGTAATCTCGCAAGACCTCTACGATCAGCTCTACGACCTGAGTTTTGAATACGACAGGTTACGATCTGGAGAAATCGATTCTGACGAATTCGACGAGCTCGCTCCGCCGGACTGCCACGCGTTGTTTTCGAGATTTGCGGAGTCGGAAAACGATATCTCGAAAAGCTTATCGATCCCGGAGGCAGGGAGGGTGGCAAAGACCGCGGACGCTAGTCCCGCTGAATCCTGGCCTAAGCCAGCTGCCCTCGAAAACACTTTGCCCCAGGTAACCTTGACCAATTCTACCAGCGATATGCTCGGCACTGGATACGTGCTCGCAATATTGGCTGGACTCGCCTTTGGGACCTTCGAATTCCTTGTCGAGCTTCCCAGTTGGATGAGCGGCGCCCGGCTGCTTGGTAGCTATGGTGTTTGCATGGCAATCGGATTAGCCGCCGGCGCTTTGCTCAGTTTCCGACGTTTCCCCGAGAAGGTTAAGGTTTCGCAAGCTGGAATCGAAGTAGAAGGTCGTGGTAGAATGAAAACGCTTCACCGCCCCCTGAGCGCCGTTAGCCGCGTCAACTTCGGAGAGGGAGCCAAATACCTGACGATCTGGTTTTCCAGTGGCGAAACGTTCGTGGTGCGAGCGGGAAAGGACCAAATCCAATCGATCGAGCGCTACTTTGGAAAGACGCGCTGATTCAGGTTGGCTGCCGCTCCATCGCTTTTTTGCCAGCCTCCAAGGTTTCGATGATACGATCGACATCGTAGACACTTCCTGCCCAGGTGCCGCCGCTAACTGCCTGCAAGGCTGCCCAGAGCCGGGTGTCTTCGGGCAGGCTCGGATGTGGAGCGATGATAGGATTGAGCGGTCGTTCAGCTAGTAGGGTGGCGCCTTCCTCAGGCGTAAGTAGGGATTCTGGATCAAACCCAATAAATTGGATACTTCCGGTCAGATCGTTGCGATCGACTCGAATTTGAATGATATCGCCATCGACCAACTTGCCAACTGGGCCGCCCGCTAACGCTTCAGGACCGACGTGGCCGATGCACGCCCCGGTGGATACGCCTGAGAAGCGGGCGTCGGTCAAGATGGGGATATGCTTTCCCCAAGGCAGATGCTTGAGGGCGGAAGTCAGTTGATAGGTTTCTTCCATGCCCGTCCCCGCAGGTCCGCAGCCGGCTAGAACGATGACGTCGCCCTGGGTGATACCACCTTCATCTTTTTTCTTGATCGCTTGGATGGCATCCGTCTCGCGGGAGAAAACCCTTGCTCGGCCGGTATGTTGATAGATGTTATTTTTGTCGATTAGGCTCGGGTCGATGGCGGTCGCCTTGATGACGGAGCCAACCGGAGCGATATTGCCGGTGGGGAAAACGAGAGCGGAGCTGTATCCAGCCGCGCGAGCTACGTCGGGGCCAAAAATTACGTCTTTAGCATCAATGCCATCGAGCTCTTTGAGTCGTCTTTTTGCTTCCGATCGAGCTTCACTGTTTTCCCACCAATCGAGGTTTTCACCAAGCGTTTGACCAGTAACGGTCAAGACATCGAGGTGAAGCAAGCCCATGTCGCGAAGGTGTAGCATCACCTCCGGAACGCCCCCGGCCATGAAAACTTGCACGGTAGGATGGTTTTTCGGGCCGTTCGGCAGGGCGTCCACCAGACGAGGTGTGGCACGGTTTGCACGTGTCCAATCTTCAACTACCGGTGTTTTGAGACCTGCGGCATGCGCTATGGCAGGAATGTGCAACAGTAAGTTGGTAGAGCCCCCAAAAGCCGCGTGCGTGACCATTGCGTTGGCGATCGACTTGTCGGTTAAGATTTCCGAAAGCGGAATGTCGTTAGAGGCAAGATTGAGAAGGGCGAGGGCCGATCTTTTGGCTATATCGTACCAGACCGGTTCTCCGGAAGGGCACAGCGCGCTGTGCGGCAGGCTCATTCCTAAGGCCTCAGCTACGACTTGCGAAGTCGCTGCGGTGCCGAGGAACTGGCAGCCGCCACCGGGGGAACCGCAGGCTTTGCAACCCATATCGACCGCATAGTCGTACGAAATCGTTCCGTGCACGAAACGCGCTCCGATGGTCTGTACTTTGCCTGCATCCTCTGCTCCAGGCGCAGGTAGAGTTACGCCGCCGGGCACGATGACTCCGGGAAGATGGCTGCAACCGGCGAGGGCCAACATCGTAGCGGGTAGGCCCTTGTCGCAGGTCGCGATCCCTAGCACCCCTTTTCTGCGTGGCAGCGAGCGGATAAGACGTCGCATGGTGATCGCTGCATCGTTGCGATAGGGCAGGCTGTCAAACATCCCGTGAGTCCCCTGCGAACGCCCATCGCACGGATCGCTGCAGCTTACCGCAAATGGCAAGGCTTTGTTCTCCGTAAACGTCAGGGCTGCTGCCTTGACCAGCTTATCGATTTCCCAGTGTCCTGTGTGGAAACCGAGGGCGATGGGCGAGTCGTCGGCATCGCGAAGACCGCCAGAGGTGCTTACGATGAGGAAGGGGTCGCGCCCGATTTCGGAAGCTCGCCAGCCCATGCCCGCATTTTGGGTCAAGCCGAAGAGATCGCCGCTCGGCGAATCGCGTAGCTGTTCTTCGGATACAGGTAAGCGTCCCTCAGGCGATTTGCCGGAGGTACGCGTTTGGCTGATGGGATCCGAAGTTGGGAGTACTTTCGAAACGGGAATGTTTAGGGGCATACTTAGAGGATTATGCGTCAGCGGTTGTCCATTTACCGTCGACCAATCGGTTAAGCGAGCCAGTAGGATTCTTCTTTTGCAGAGCTTGTGGCAGGCGGTTTTCGCGAACGTTGTCGTAGCTGTGCAAAGCGCTGAAGCGGATCACGCTGGCTGGGAAGCCGACAGCTGTGAAGCCTGGGTGTCCAGTAGCTGGATACGGTCCACCGTGGTTCATGGCGGGACAAACTGCGACTCCAGTGGGTACCTTGTCGTTTAGGAGACGTCCCACTTTCGTTCTAAGTTCTTTGGAAAGTGCAGCGTATTCGGAATCGTCGCCACCTTTGGTGTCGCTGTAGATGCTGCCGGTTAGGTTGCCTTCTATGGTAGAAGCTATGGCCAACATTTCTTCTGCGTCTTTGGCTACTGCGACGAGACAGACGGCGCCGAAGGCTTCGCTTTGCAGCTCGTTCGGGCTTCCGAGGAATGTAGAGCCGTCTACGGTTAGTAGGGTCGGTTCGTAGCCGAAGTGGGCCGTATCGGCGATTTTACCGCCCGCAAGTAGTTTAGCGCCGGCTGCTTTTAGCTGCTCCACAGCTTTGGATACTGCCTTGACGCCGCCTCCTGTGAGGAGGATGCCAGCTGGCGATTGGGAGAAGCTCTCCGTCATTTGCTCGATCAAAGCGGTTGCCTCGCTGCTCTGTTGGACTACCACCAAGCCGGGTTTCGTGCAGAATTGGCCGGCTCCAAGCGTGCAGGATCCATGTAGTTCGGTGCCGATATCGGATCCGCGCTCTTGAAGTGCTCCGGGCATTACGAAAACTGGATTCACCGAGGACATTTCCAAATAGATCGGAGTACCTGCCTTGTCAGCCGCTTCTTTCAGGGCGAGTCCACCAGGACGGCTTCCGGTAAATCCAACTGCTGCAACCTTCGAATGGGAAACCAGCTTCAGGCCATTTTCAGGGGCGGTGCCGTAAAAAAGTTGGACCGTGCCGGCGGGAAGTCCTGTTTCACTAACGGCTTCCTGAGCTAGTTCGGCGAGCAGTTGAGTCGTGTACGGGTGGGCAGGATGGGCTTTGGCGATAACGGGATTACCCGCAGCGATGGCCGAGGCGAAATCCCCACCCGAGATTCCGTTGTAGGCGAAAGGGAAATTGTTGGGTCCAAACACGACCACAGGACCTCCCAGCGGACCGTGCATCGAGTGAATGTTGGTCGCATTGTCCAGCGTCGGACGCGCCCAGTCTCCGGAGCGAGCAGTTGCGGCAGCCTGGCGGATCTGGTTGACGGTGCGGGGAATCTCGACACCTGCAAGGCGAGGAGAAACGGGGAGCCCGGTTTCCTCGTTCGCCACTGCAGCAAGCCGATCCGTGGCCGCCTCGATCTTAGCAGCGTAGCATTCGAGGAAGCTGGCGATAGTGTCAGAGTCCACGTCCAGCAACGCTTGGGCTGCTGTGAACGCGGCATCCACGAGCGACTCGACTTCATCCCAGTTAGATTCCGGGAAAGCTCTCTCTGTTAGCTCTTCCTTAGTACTAGGATTGAACGCGTGGAAGGTGGAGCTCGGTGCGCTAGATTCAGTCCATTCTCCGTTGAAAAGGATGTTTTGCATATGTCGGGGGTGCGGTTGGGTTATTAGACGTAGTTCAGGAGACACGGTAGGCAGCTGACGATTCGTGTCTAAAGTAAAAATACTGAAAGAGGGAGTAAAACGACTGAATTGTTGAGTAAGCAATGACTTCCGGCGGCGGTTAAATAGTGAGAGCGAATACTGGGTCCGTCCACGGAGGTGTTTTTTAATGGCCTTACTCAATAAATTAAGCCGCACTTTCGAACCTATGAAGTATCGGAGATATGGACGAACAGAGTTGAAAATGCCGGTTATCACCTGCGGGGGGATGAGGTTTCAGCAGAGCTGGTCAGATATCGCCCTGGAAGACCTTAAGGGAGGCGGGCAGGCAAATCTCGAGGCTGCAGTGCGATTCTCACTGCAAGTCGGCTCCAACCATATCGAAACAGCGAGAGGCTATGGTTCCTCGGAGATGCAACTTGGTCTGATTCTGCCCAAGTTTAACCGAGAGGAGCTAATCCTCCAGACAAAGGTCGCTCCGGAGAAGGATCCAAAAGTCTTCCTGGAAAACTTCGAAAAGTCCATGGCGTATCTGAAAACAGACTACATCGACCTTTTTTCCTTTCACGGTATCAACAATGCGGAGCTTCTCGACTGGGTGCTCCGGGACGGAGGTTGCATGGAAGTCGCCCACAAGTTGCGCGAGCAAGGACGTATCCGCCATATCGGCTATTCGACCCACGCGAGTAACCAAGTGATTTGCAAGGCTAACGAAAGCGGTCAGTTCGACTACTTCAACGTTCACTGGTATTTCGTGAACGAACTGAATTGGGAGTCGATCGAAATTGCTAAGAAGCAAGACATGGGCGTGTTCATTATCAGCCCTAACGACAAGGGAGGTAAGCTCTACGAGCCGTCTCAGAAACTGGTCGATATTTGCGGCGACCTGCACCCCATGCAGTGGAACGCGCTGTTCTGCCTTTCCCGTCCAGAGGTTCACACCCTCAGCATGGGAGTGAGCTGTCCCCAAGACTTCGATACGCATCTGGAAATGCTCGACTACTACGATATTGCCGAGGAGACCATGAAACCTGTCGAAGAAAAGCTCCGCGCGGAAATGGTAAAGGTCCTCGGCGCGGATTGGTGCTCGGGATGGTGGAAAGGAATACCGGAATGGGAAGAACTTCCAAGTGGCGTAAACGTGAAGGAAATCCTGCGCCTCTACACTTACGCGAAGTCGCTCGACATCGTAGGTTGGGGGAAGATGCGCTACAATCTGCTTGGTAACGCCGAACATTGGTTCCCTGGTCGCAAGGCGAAGGACTACGATAAGGTCGAACTTCGCGAAAAGGTGGCTGAAAGCCCGTTCGCCGACCAAATCGTGGACATTCTCGACGAAGCTCACGCATTGTTTGACGAAGCGGAACTCAAACGTTTGAGCGAGAGCTGATCGGGCGAAATAGCGCTGCTTGGCCGCTTATTCGTTCATCCAGAGAATATTGGTGACGATACGCGGATAGTAGAGTGAGCCGTGGGCCACGCCGGAGCGGAACTGGTCCGAGCAAGCCGATAGCTTCGAGCCCTCGCGTTCCCAACGGGCGTGGGCTTGGTCAGCTTGGAATTGGCCCTCTCCGAAATCGAAGCCGAGTACCTCGCGGGCAACGAATTGGCAGAGGTTTATCTTCGACATCCAGGAATTGTCTGCCGATGAGGAGAGCTTCCAACCGCCGTCCTCGTAGAGGCATATTCCCGAATCGATCACGTGCTTGAGATGCTTCTTGAGCGTCTTTATATACTCACCGTAAGGGCCGTCGTCGCTGGTAACCTCCTCGAATCCCATAACATGCGGATACACGAGAGCTTCGATCGCTGGAATGATGGCGCTCGTGTTTTCGCCCTCGAGGACGGCGGGGATGTATCCGAGTTTTGGATCGTATCCGGCAGTTAATGTTTCAGCAGCTCGTTTCGCAGCATCATGAGCCCGGCTGGAAAGCTTGTTGAGTTCGCTGAGTTCGAACAGTTTTTCCAAGACGACGTAGGATGCCCACATCTTGCCGCCGAGGTAGATGTTGCGGCGTGATTGTCCGAGAGAATGATCGAGCGAATCGTAGGTTGTGATCTCTCCACCACCTTGGGTGCGAGAAGACTCGAAGCTCATGATCCCGTCGCGTTTTTCAGGATCAGGGTGGTCTCGGTTTTGCAACGATGCGAAACACTCGATCAAGGTTTGGCGATAGCGGCGCAGGAACTCATCATCGTGCGTTTGGGATAGGTAGACACCAGCGCAGAGCACCCAATTCGTAAGTTGCTCGCAGGTCATGTGCGAGAAGCAAGCGCGGTCGAGTCCACCCACCTCGTAGGAACTGCGTCCGGTGGGGCTCCAGTGGTTCATGACTCCCATGTCATGCGTGAATGAAATACCTCCCGGATAGAGCGTATTCGGATCCTGGGGATCGAAGACTTCGTCGTAGAACGAGTAACGGCTGGCGAACTGTTCGAGTTCGTTGCGTACGGTCCAAGGGTTGAAACGCATTTCGAAGAAGAGCATATCGACGGTCAGGTCGAAGGTATTCATCATCAGGTACTCGCCCTCGTTCACGACCCAAACGGATTCGCTGCCATCCCAAAGCCATTGCGTGGAGCCATAGTAGCTGCGGGTGGCGTGGGCGATGAGGAACTTTTGCTCATCGTTGAGCTTGGCTGCAACCAGCTCTTCGTCACGTTCATGGGCGAGTTCAAGGTACTCCTCGCGGGCCGCGATACCGTATTCAAGGACTTGAGACAAGTTCGTGAAATGCTGAGTGTAGTAGTAGGACATCGACCGATTGAAGGTCGCATTGCCTGCCTTGAAGAAACCGAGTGTAATCTCCAGGGTACGCTCCTCTCCTCCAGGCACAAAGATCTCGAGCCCGGCCGTGGGACCAAGGAGGAATTCAGGGGTGCTATGCTTCCGGTTCATCGCTGAGATGGGATCGAAATCCATCCAGCAGGAGGCTTCTTCGTTCTGGGTTGCAAAGCCAATCTCCTCGCGGCTCGTAGCGCCGATCAGAGTGCCGTTGGTGCGATCGGACAAGCCGCTCCAGCGGTGATCTATACCGAGCGCGAAGATGCCGCGAATCGGTTCGTCGCCTTCGTTCTTGAACGTTACGGTCGCTTGGACCACCGGGCAGCTGGCGAACGCTAGCTCTATGGGTGTTGCTTGCTTGGGGTCGGGTATAGCGAAAAAGGGACTTACGATTTCGAAGGTAACTCCTGGGGCGGAAATACGGTCTGTCGCCCAAAGGTACTCGCGTGTGACGTCGCCCAAGGTGTGGAGCTTGCCTTGCGTGCCTTCAGGCCCCTCGACGTAACGCTCCGCTTCCGATGACTCGCTTCCCTCAAATAGCGGCAGCAGATGAAGCGTGCCAGACGTATCGTGGTACCCGATTGAGATGCTTCCCGGGAACGGTCCGGCAAGTTCGAGACCCATGCCTCCTTTGGCTCCATGAGCCCCACAAGTGAAAGAAGCGAGGGCGCCCATTGGAGAATGGTGTGAGTGGAAGGAGGGGTTCTCTGGTTTCATAGGTACGAGGATGAAAAGGGGCGTCAGCCTAAATCCGACTACAAATTGGTAAAGGTATGCGTAAGTCTTGCAAAAGACCGCTATGGCTAAGCCAGATCCCGAGCGCTTGGCAATTTTCAATAACGTACTTAAACCCCGAGCTTCACGCCAAATCGATTGATTAAGCCAGTCGCTCCCACGATTGCAAAGGCGAAGAGTAGCGACTTCAAAAGTCCTAGGGTACCAGTCGTCAAAACAGCTGGCAGGTCTATTCCGACTGTATTTAGGAATGGGTAAGCTAGGTAGGGCAACAGGTAGCAGGTCAGGGTCGCCGCTCCGGCTGGCGCAATTATTCGGTACCAGCCCCGGATACCCTTCAGGTCAACCAGATAGTAGGTGAAGGCGAAACCGACCATCGCGAGACCTGTGCAAATCTGAGTCCAGGATGGGGTGGCATGGATTTTTGAAATGCCGCCAAGTGGCCGCATCGCGAAACCGACCGCGATACAAACCAAGCCCGCAGCTGCAACGAATAGACAAAAGCGTAACCCGCGACTGGCTTTCGAGGAATGGAGGTAGAGCAACGCCACGACGCAGCCGGACATTGTTAGAGCTGGCAGCGAGCCATCCCCGACAATCCAAATGTAACTCCGAACCGGTTCCAGAAACTCAGTCCATCCCGCGAAGATCGCCACGTTGGCAAGCGATAACATTAACCAAGCCGCAAAGGCGTAGGCGGCCTTGTCCCGAGTCGCTAGCATCACGATCGAGCAGATCAGGTAAGACCAACCGATCAGGCCTAGAATTCCCCACCAATGGGGCTCGATCCAGTTGTATCCGTTCTGCGGATCACTTCTGAAGGTCGCCAGCAGGAAAACCATGATCCCCCAACCGATGCATCTAAACGCAAGGGCACGTTTCGTCCAAGAGTCTGTCTTCGGGTAGATGTTCCAAATCAAGATAAAGCCGATAGTCATCAGAACCTGCCACAACGGTTTGGGTAGGAGAGGCGACGCGTCGTGGTAGCTCTCGAGGTTGACCATCAGAACACCCATGAAAATGAGAGCTCCCGAGCGTTTGAGAATATGCCCTACTAGTTGGAGGTTTGTATCTCCTTTACTGATACGATTTTTGAGAGCGAAAGGGATCGAAAGCCCGACGATAAAGAGGAATGTTGGAAAAATGATGTCGGAGAATCCCATTCCGTCCGTATCTGCTGACACGTGTAGAAGCCAGGTCGGTATGTCGTTAAGCGACCAAAAGTCGTTAACCCAAATCATGAGCAACATGGTCAGGGCGCGGAAGGCATCGATGGATCGTATCCGGTCAATCATGTGCGCCTTCGGTCAATTTTCGATTTTTGGGAAAATCGTATCGAGTACTTTAATGGGACCGAGTTCCTTGTCTGTGGATTCAGCAGGATTTTCGTACAGATCCATGAACCGCTCGGCGCTTGACCAGTAGGTATGAAGAATGCCTCGGTGACGCTGCGCTAGCATAGGATTGGCATTGGCTCGAAAATCGAGGGCTTGCGCCAGTTGAGCTTCGGCGATCTCTGGTTTGTTCCAAGGGCAGGCCAGCACAGAAAATCCTTTCAGGGCGAAGTAACTGGGAGTGGATTCCGCTCGTTCGTAGTGCCAGTCACAAATTACCACGTCGTCAGCGATCATGTCTATCGCTCGATGGGTTCCGCTGTCACTGGCTTCCCACATCCCGAGTCCCGTCGTTTCTGCGTCCAATAGCCGATCTCCCCACATCCATAGTTCCTTGCCGCTCTTGGCGAGATGATCGCGTAGTTTTTGCACTTCGCCTGCGAATAGCTCAGCCTTGTCGCGACCGGCACAGCGAGGACAATTGTCGTCTCCGATATAGAAAACTTCGTCGAGCCCGGCGTGGAAAGCGTCAGCTTCGAAGGCTTCCGTTATTTCGTCTATCAGTGCGAAGACTATTTTATGCAGGTCCGGGTGGAGGGGACAATAGCTCTTACAGTACAGTCCATCCTGATTGGGCCAATCGTAGGTCCCAGGTGGCGGGAGGTTTATATGCGGGGTCTCATCAAATTCTGGATACACCGACAAGAGCGGACCTAGGTTGCTATGCCATGATTGATGCCCCAGCAGGTTGACTTGCGGAATCAAGCGAATGTCGTGGCGTCTCGCTACTTCGACCAACTGTTTCACTTGCTCTAGGGTTAGAGGGTTTTCGGGCTTCAGTTCTGGATGGCTTTGGTAGTCGAAGTTGTAGTCGACGCGAAGTAGGAGCAGATTGATTTGCCGAGGGACGAGCTCATTCTCTACGAACGCGACAAACCGGTCCAACTGACTCGTACTGGGAGCGGCGATACTGAGGCCGCGAACAGGTAGCGTTTCTACTCCTGCTAAAAGCTGGCTAGCAAATATCAGGACGACTGAGAGGAAAGCGAAGATCTTGGTCATAGGCGTACAGGGTGGGGGGTGCGGGACTCGAAATTGTACTAAATACCCGCAAAACCCGGTTTGCCAAACACGATCCTAAATTTGATCAAACCGATCTCGAACCTCACCGCCGTCTACCATAGTTTTGGGATGAGCACCGGGGTGTTGCGCTTGTACTCTTCGTAGTCGTCTTGGCCGCCCCATTTCTTGTCAGACCGCTCTTCAAGCAAGGGGATACCGCTTACCTTGCATAGTAGAATGGAGACGAACACTGGTGACAGGAGGGTGACAAGTTCCCAGCCTTCTAGGGCGGGGCAAGCTATGATCGCCACGCCGGTCCAGATTACGATTTCGCCGAAGTAGTTCGGGTGTCGAGATCTGGACCAAAGCCCGGAGCGGATAAACTTACCCTTGTTGCTGGAATCGCTTTTGAATCTAGATTTCTGCCAGTCGGCCACTGCCTCCAGAAGGTAACCGGCAAGCCAGACGAGTCCTCCAACAACAACGAAGCCGTCTGCTCCAAGAGATTTCTGAGACGCGATAGCCGCCAATGCTGCGGCAGCGGTGAATGTGATCCACAGCCCCTGAAGTGTCCATGCCGCACCGAAGCGAATAAAAGACGGCTTCATTTCGTCGAATCTTCCATCCTTCCCCGTTTTGTGGATACGACTGAATAGAAACCAGCCAAGCCTTGCAGCCCACAGCAAAACCATGGCAAGCAGGATGGTGGAACGAGCACCATGGCTGTCGGTGTTCAAATAAGCCAGCAGAGCGACTGTGATATAGCTCAGGCTGCCCACGAGATCGAAGTACCGCTCCGTCTGGAAAATGAAGGCTGGCACGAAGGCAAGCCACTGAAGGAGAAAGGCGATGGCTACCGACAACGCAAAGGGGTGCAGGTTTCCGTCCGCGCGCAGGAGCGCTCCGTTAGAGCCAACGAAAGCGAAGCCTAAGCCTACGATTAGGATTAATGGAATTCCGAGAAGGGATTTTTTTTCCTCTTTGTTCATGAGTGAGTTACGAGAACTGACGATTCGCAGGGTGAATTGAAGGCGTTGCCCTCGGGGCAAGTCCGTCGCGAATGCGTTTGGCATCTGTCGTGCTGAGCAATGCGTCCCGTCCTTTTCTGCCCACCACCGCACTCAAACCAGAAGGATGCAATGCGATTAAGCAATATACCGATCGACCACCAAACGCTGACTGAGCCCCGCGGCTTGGCGGGACGTACTTCCAAACATTCAAAAGAGGCCGATTTCCTGATCTACCTCGAGCAAGCGTCGGACCCGCTCCTCGCAGCCACGCCGGAGCTTCTCGAAGCTGAATCTGAAAAGCCGCTTTCTCTGAAAGAAGAGTACTTCGCTATTTTGCCAGATATCGGCGTCGCCGACTTCGGTCCGCCAAAGGTGGATTTCAATCTGGGAGCGGAATTTAACCGCTTGGCGAAAATCGAGCTGAAAGTTCAAGCGATGGAAGAAGCGGGTGAAATCGATAAAGCTCTCGACGCTTTCATTGGAATCCACGGCTTGAAAGATCGGCTATCGCGAGAGGAGAAGCAGGAGTTGCGTGACCGCTTCATCACACTCACAAAAGCGGTTCTGTTGGAGGATGAATGGCGAAAAGCCTATATAGGAGAAATGAAAACTCGAATAGACGTATCCATTGAAGGCCTACGCGAGTTTTTGTTGGGAGACGAAGGGAAGGCTAGGATGGTCGACGTCGGAATCGAGACTCCCTACGGCGACCCTGACCTGATGTCGTTTGCCCGAGAATCCAAATGGAACAATTTCAATCCGCCTGAGTTCAGCCTCACCGCCAAGGCTGACCAAATGTTAGTCAAGGCGAGGCGCGATAGAGAACGCTAAGGTGGATCCAGCCCGTAGTCCGCGAAGGGCAGCTCGCCGGTAGCGGACTAAAATCGGTTAGGCGGATACTGTTTTCAGTTTGGCCCGAACGTCGGCGAGCATTTGCTCGGGTGAAAGTCCGTGGCGCGCCCGAAGATCGGCTACGCTGTCGCCATGTCCGACAAACTCGTCGGGCCAGGCGATACGAGCAAGTGGCGTTGCGATTCCCTCGTCAGCCAAGGTTTCGGCAACCAAGCTGCCGAACCCGCCGGATTTGACGCCGTCTTCCATCGTAACCAGTAGCTTAGTCTGTTTTGCGTGAGATAAGAGAAGCTCGCTATCGAGTGGCTTGATGAAGCGAGCGTTTACGACCGCTACGCCCAGGCCGTCTTCGGCTTCGATCTTCTCCTTCAATACGAACGCGTCCTTGATCATCGGACCGAGAGCCCAGATGGTCACGTCGCTTCCGTCGGCGAGCACCTCTGCCTTACCGATCGGCAGAGCTGTGGGCTTCTCCTTCATCTTGACACCTTCGCCGCCACCACGCGGGTAGCGAATGAAGGCTGGCAAGTCTTGTGAGAAGGCAGTGTGCATCATGTCCACGAGTTCGTCCTCGTCCCGTGGCTGCATGGCAACCAGGTTTGGCACCATGCGCAGGTAGGCGATGTCGAAGAGCCCGTGGTGAGTCGCTCCGTCATTAGGCGAGAGTCCTGCCCGGTCCATACAAAATACGACCGGCAATTTCTGCAGGCAGACATCGTGGATGATCTGGTCGAAAGCGCGTTGAAGGAAAGTGCTGTAGATCCCGCAAACGGGGCGAAGGCCACGCGTAGCCATACCGGCTGCGAAAAGAACTGCGTGCTCCTCGGCGATTCCGACGTCGTAGAATTGATCTGGCACTTCGTTGCTCAGGTGAATCAACCCGGTGCCGGAAGGCATGGCTCCAGTAATGCCGACTACCTTCTTGTCCGCCTTGGCGAACTTGACTATGGCCTTGCCAAATACGTCCTGATAGTTCGGAGGGGTTGGCTTGCTGCTGCCGTTCGACTTTCCAGAAGCGATCGCAAAAGGGCTCGTGCCATGGAAACGTTCGGGAAAGTCGATTGCGGGCTTGTACCCTTTACCCTTCTTCGTGACGACGTGAACGATAACTGGTTCGTCGGAGTCGCGGGCGAATTCGAGGTAACGCGTCACCTGCGGGAGATCGTGCCCGTCGATCGGACCGAGGTAGCGCACGCCGTACTTCTCGAAAAGCGAGGAAGGCACCATCATGCTCTTCCAGCCTTTTTCGGCGGTCTTGCCGATCTTCAGGAGCTGGTCGCCTCCGGGGACGTTTTTCAGGAAAGACCCGAAGTCGTGGTGCAGGCGGTTGTAGATTGGGTTGGTTATGAGCTCGTTAAGGTACTTCGAGATGGCTCCCACGTTTTTGGCGATCGACCACTCGTTGTCGTTTAGGACGATTACGAGGCGCTTGGTGGACTCGGCGACGTTGTTGAGAGCCTCCATGGTGATGCCACAGGTGAAAGCGGCATCTCCACAGACGGCGACCACGTGATCCTTGGATTCGAGCGCATCGCGAGCCGCTGCCATTCCCAGAGCCGCTGAAAGGGCGGTGCCCGCGTGGCCAGCTCCGAACGCATCGTGTTCGCTCTCGTCTCGCGATAGGAATCCGCTCAGTCCTGCGGAGCTGCGGATACCCTCGAATTCCGGTCCGTTTCGGCCGGTGAGAAGCTTGTGGACGTAGCCTTGATGAGAAGTGTCGAAGACGAATTGGTCCTGAGGCGTGTCGAAGACGAGGTGGAGGGCGATACTCAACTCGACGACGCCGAGGTTAGGTCCGAGGTGACCTCCGTTAGTGGAGGTTACCCGGATGAGTCGGTCCCGGATTTCCTGGGCAAGCTCTTCGAGCTGCGCAGGGGTAAATTCTCGCAGTTCCGCGGCGCCCTTGATCCTACTGAGGAGAGGGTAGGCTTCGCCCGGAGCGGTGTTCTGTGTGTCGTCGTTCAAGATGGAAGAGGGAAAGGGGGCGAAACTGAAGCGATTACACTCGGCTTGTCCAACACTTTGAAGCGCCAACCCTTTATTGGCCGGTTTCGAGTTCCTCGAAATGGGCGCCTGATTCGGCTTTGGCCTTTAGAATCTCGATCTTCTTCTCGGCTTCCTTGAGCTTGATGTCGCATTGGGCGAGCAGTTTGTTCCCCTTTTCGTAGTGGGTGATCAGGGTTTCCAGCGGAAGTTTCGAGTCCTCCATCTCGGTGACGATGGTCTCCAGTTTTTCCAGCCCTTCCTCAAAGGTTGCGATCATGTCCTGTTTTTTGGCGCTCACAGCGGCCCACTATGTGGGGAAGCCTTTGAGATTCAAGGAAATGAAGGCAGCAATTCCACGGACGGGTTGCTACCGCTTTAAGATAAAATCAGCGCTCGACAGTCGGCCAGCTGTTGGGGAGGTTTGAGATTATGACCCTGCTCGAAACGATTTTTATAATCGCCTTGGCCGCTAAGTTGTTGGCCGAACTCACGCTCGACACGCTCAATCGCGGACAAGTCGCCCGCAACACCAAGTCGATGCCCCCCGCTCTGGAAGGCATCATGAGCGAGGAGAAATTCCAAAAGGCCAACGAGTACACGTTGGTCAAGAGCAAGTTCGGCACGATCGGACTTTTGCTTGACGCTGCAATCTTGGCCGCAGTGATCCTCAGCGGCGTGCTGCCTCTCGCCTTCGACGCCTGGAGTGCTCGGATGGGGGACGAATCTTGGAGTTCTGCCTTGTTCCTCGTCGTGGTGATGATCGTTCTCAGCCTGCCGAGTTTGCCGCTGGAATACTGGGAGCAGTTCAAGATCGAGGATCACTTCGGATTTAATCGCAGCACCAAGGGGCTCTGGATAGTCGACAAAATTAAGGGGAGCTTGGTCGGATTGATCATCGGCTTTCCGTTGCTCTGGCTGCTCATCAGCCTCGTGGGTTGGTTGGGCGAATTCTGGTGGATTTGGGGCTTCGGTATCATGTTCGGATTTCAGCTCATTATGATGGTATTGTATCCGATGCTGATCATTCCGCTATTCAACAAGCTTACCCCGCTGGAAGACGGGCCCCTGCGCTCGCGCTTGATGGCAATGTCCGACAAGGCGGGCTTTAAGTGCAACGCCATACAGGTCATCGACGGCAGCAAGCGCTCCGCCCATTCCAATGCCTACTTTACTGGCTTCGGAAAGTTTCGCCGTATCGTACTTTATGATACATTGATAGAGCAACTAGGCGAGGATGAGATCGAAGCGGTTTTGGCCCACGAGATCGGTCACTACAAGCGCGGGCACATTCCTAAGATGATCGCAAGCTCAGCCGCTATGATGCTGGGAGGCTTTTGGATCATAGGCTACTTGGCGAACAACGAAGCCTTTTTCGAGGGTTTTGGATTCGAGCAAGCCAATATCGGAATTGCATTCTTGCTTTTTGGCCTGGTCGGCGGGCTTTTCACGTTTTGGATGACTCCCATCTTTAATGTCCTGTCTCGAAAACATGAATACGAGGCGGATGCCTTTGCCCGCGACGTCGTAGGCGATTGGAAGCCCTTGAGCAACGCTCTGCGAAATCTGAGCGAGAAAAATCTTAGCAACCTGCAACCGCACCCCGCCTACAGCGGATTCCACTATTCGCACCCGACCCTGCTGGAACGCGAAGCAGCGATGGCCACAGGGCGGGCCGAATCCTAAGGGACGATGTTCAAACGGCTTTGCTTTTCTCTCTGCCTACTGCTTTCGGCCGTTGCCGCTCAAGGGCAGACAGAGGCGGAGTCCATCCGATTAGGAACTTACAACCTACGCAACTACTTAGCCATGGATCGTCTGGTGGAGGGGCAATTTCGGCTCGACTACCCGAAGCCCGAGACGGAGAAGACGGTCGTGCGGCAAGCGATCGTTGCCGCTGCGCCCGACGTTTTAGCAGTTCAGGAGATCGGTACCGAAGCGGAGTTGCTGGAATTGCTGGACGACCTTCGGCAGGACGGGCTGAGCTATAGTTCGCACTACATCCTCGAGGCTGATGACGATACGAGACGTGTCGGAGCTCTCTGGAACGAAGAGGTGCAGGTGCGGCCGGTTCCTCACATCGATCTCGGCTTCAACCTGTTCGACGAGCCCATGAAAGTGAAGCGTGGCATGCTCGAGCTCGAGGTACAAACGGGTGGGGGGCTCGGTTTCAGCATTTTTATTTTGCATCTCAAAAGCAAGTACACCTCCGACAAGCGTGATCCGCAGTCCACCCGGCGCCGAACGAAAGAGGCGCACTCCGCCCGCGAACGAATCCTCGAGATTTTCCCCGATCCCTTAAATTCATCCTTCCTGGTAGTCGGCGACCTCAATGATCACCGTAACTCTAGCCCCGTCCGCAGATTCCTGAATAGAGGAGAGCTAGAAATCTCGCAGATCCTCGAAGCGAAAGACTCGAGCGGACTCATTTGGACGCATTATTACAAGAAAGGAGGCGAGTATTCGCTTCTCGACTACATGCTTGCGTCTTCAGGTCTGGTAAAGACTTTCGACACCAGCAGCGGGATCGTTGACCGCCGAGATTATTATGAAGGGAGCGACCACCGCCTCGTCTGGACAGACCTGCAACTCAAGTGATAGGGGTCAATCTGGAGGGTCGACTTCCACGTCATCAGCAACGTAAGAGCCGCCCAAATCCCTCCGCCAACCCTAATATTCTGCGAGGTACTTAGCAATCGCGTTACGCAGCGAATCGAAAGCCCATTGGTCCTGAGGCACTTCCTTGGGATCAACTCGGTGGAGACCCGCCACTTCGCCTTCCTCGGCTTCGAGGCCTTCGAAGGAATCCACTTTAGCGAGAAAATAGGTATCGGTGACGGCATAGCTCACCTCCCGATAGGTGTAGACGTTCGGGAACGAGGCGAAGAATTTCACCGAGTGGATATCTAGGTTCGTCTCTTCCTTCGTCTCGCGCACGGCGACTTCCTCCAGGCGTTCTCCAGGGTCGGTGAACCCGCCCGGAATGCCGTACTTGCCCTTGCTGGGCTCATTTGCCCTCTCGACCACGAGAAGTTTACCCTGTTGGTCGAAAATCAATGCTCCAGCGGAGCACGTCGGATTAAAGTAGAGCGTGAAACTGCAATCGGGGCATTCGACACATTTGCCTCCGCGAAGGGCCAGTTTTTCCGAGCCGCAGCTAGGACAAAATCGGAAATGTTCGGGAACGGACTTCTTGCTCACGGGGCACAGAGGAAGGGGGCGACTGGAGCTTTCGCAAGCCTTCATTGGACGCGATTTTGAATGCCAAATAAAAATCGCGCATTTTCATTGATTTCGGTAAAGTCTCCCGTAACTTCCGCATCTTCGTCTGACAGCCCCATGGTGTAATGGTAGCACTAAGGTTTCTGGTTCCTTCAGTCGGGGTTCGAGTCCCTGTGGGGCTGCCAACTTCTAAGTCGTTGTGGTTTAGTGAGTTGGACTGCCGATAGTACTGTCAGAGTCATCCCAGTCGAGGGTGTCTTAGTCCTCAAGTTTAGCGGATTTGGGTCGTTTTTTGAGTGGAAATCACACATTTTCACACATTATCGATCGATGAAGAAGCCGAGAAAACTTAGGGAGCCGTCCGTCTACCCGAACAACGAGACCGGGGGCTGGATCCTGGATTTCGACGAAGTGCGAGACGGCGTCTTGCTCAAGAATCGTCGCAGGCAGTTCAAGCTCAAGGCCGACGCCGAGAAGGAGCGGAAGAAGAAATCTCGTGCCCAGAAGCGTCTCGAGCAGAAAAAGAACGGGACGCTGGGAACGTCGGAGGTGAAGATCGCCCAATGGCTCTTCTCGGAGATGGACGCTCTTCCTTGGCCGGGAGTAACGGTCCAGCAGGTGCTGGAGCATTTCAAGGCGACTTTCAATCCGGGCGGGCTGAGGCCGTTGTCTGGGGTCGTCGACGATTTCGTGAGCTACAAGACTTCATCGGGGATAAAGAGGAACTCCTACAAGGACATCCCGCCACGGATGAAGAAATTCATCGAACATTTCCAGGACGCCAAAGTAGCAGACCTGAACAAGGATCTCCTGGTCGAATATGTTGACTCTCAGAGCCTCGGGATGAAGCCAAAGATCTACACCCTCGTACGAGAGTTTCTGGATTACTCGAGCAACGATGGGCACGCCTCGCCTGCTATCCAGAGGAAATTGCTGAAGGAGTTCGAACTCGCAACCAACCAGGGCAAACGATTCGGCGTTAACGTCGACATGGCTCCGACAATTCTACACATCAGCGAAGTTAGAAACGCCCTGCGTATCGCGATGGACTACAAAGTGAGGGATGGCGTCCGAGGCGAGTGGCTTGGAGCTTTGGTATTAGGGCTGTATTGCGGATTGAGACCACAGGAGATTCAGGCTGTCGGACGAATACAACGAGGTGAACCAGCCCAAAGGAACTCGAAAGGAACCCTAAGGCCCTACACTGCTTTGGAGAAAAGCCGAGGCCGGGACCTTGTATGGGATTTGCACATACAGCTAAATAAGGGTGTCATCGTCTGCGACGAGCGAATAGCAACCAAGACGAATGAAAGGCGTAACGTGACCATCCGGCCAAACGTGTTGGAATGGCTAACGTTCATCAAAGCTAACGATCTGCCGCTATGCCCTTCCGACCGTAGATGGTCCCGCGATCAAAAGTATTTCAAACGGCAGGTCATGGACGAGGAACGTCAACGAAACAAGCGCTGGGACGATGTCTATCGACATACCTTTGCGACTTTTACCCGAATACGAAAGGACGTGGACGACTGGGAGTATTGCAGGCAGCTGGGGCACGATCTTGAAACAGGGCGCAAGAGCTACTGGGGGATGCTTTTCGACGACGAGACGCCTGAGGAGTTTTTCAGCATCCGTCCCTCCGATTTTCTCTGAGCAGAAATTGATCGTCGGTATCTGAAATGAATGATCATTTCGCTACTATCTCCGATGGTGGAATGGTGTTCTGCCCGCGAAACTCAAGCACACTCATCTTCAAGGAATTGTAAGAGTTTAGACTTTGAGACCAGCCGAGCCGATTTTTCCCCGACCTCTATACAATACGCAGGTATGAACCCTTCGTCCAGCCAATACCGGATTGTCGCTTCGCTTTTACGCAAAAAAATTGCAGTTTCCTTAACTGTCATAAGCTCAGACATCGGAGTATTTGCGCTTTTAATTTCAAGTATGATTTGATTTATGTTTTCAATGCGTCGCATGACCTCGAGAAAACAAATTTCAATAAACTCCTTCAAGGGAAGGTTATCGCTTGACTGAGGGTGCTTGTGATTGTCGCTCGACGGAAACTTTAACAAATCATCCGCTTTATCAGGCTTGCTGTCGTTGGATGATTCGTGGTCATGTTGAGGATTATTATCGTATTCATGTTTTTCTGACATGAATAGTCTTCTGCATCGTTAAGGGTTTTGCGGAAGTGGTTTGGGTGATTTATTTCAGCTTTTTCTGAGTTTTCTTCGGGAGGGAAAATGCAGCAGAAAAATCCAAATAAAATATTGAAAGTATATTAACGCAAAAAACCGATGATAAAATCATCGGGCAAGAGTCTGAGTCTCAGTTAATTACTTTTGACTTTTTCGAGCTAGGGTTTAGGTGAACCGAAAGGGTTTCGTATATTTTCCAAAGTTCCTTGTTGTCGATATCGGAAACCCTTTTTAGTTGGTTCTTCGTCATTGCTTTTATCAACCTGAGTAGTCTCTTGTCTTCAGCTTCACGGATTTCTTTAGCATTCTGTTTTAGTGCTTCTAGTAGGGTTTCTCGTTTTTCTTGCGGAGTTTTTTTCTTTTTCATTTCTTTTGTTTTTGTTTGGGACGGATTTCACTTTCGTAATACCAAAATAGGATTGTCAACGAATGACAGACTGCTGAATCTCGCATCCTGAGGATTTCGTACATATACTTGATTCGTTTGCGTATTTCCCGCTGAAAACAGAGATTGTCTGATTGATCGATATTGTGGTTCAGCTCTTTCAGCTTTCGCTCAATTTTGCTCTTTTGATTGATCAGGGTTTTTAAGTTTTTGCTCATATCTATCCTTATGGCTCGAAAGGCATCAAATGCAAATGGAGAGGGTTTGCCTTGCTAGGTTAGGTCATAACCTTGACTTTGCCTCGGGGGCTTATGGTCGCTTTCGATGATCTCCATTCCAGAGGGGCTCTTTGGTTTTTCGCAGGATTTATCAATAGGAAATTCGGATACTCTCTTTTGCAGTTCTATTAGCAGGTTAATTGCTTCAGAAGCGAAACCCTCTCCCGCCGTCAAATTCGAACTCTTTAATTGGTTCTCAACCTTGGAAAGCTCGTTTGAGAGGGTTTTGAGAGTGCTGGCTACGTTATACGCGAACAGCTGTGTGATTTCTGTTTCAGGTGGATCCGACTGTTTCTCAACCCCCTTGATCGCATTTACATCTACCTGGTCTGCGAATTCTTTGCGCAATCGGTCTACCGTGTTCTGAACTTTTTGGATACTATCAAATGCGGCTTCGCGAGAGATTTTGTTGTCCCCAAACAATGTGAAAGTGCTAAAGCCGTGGGAGAGATCCGTCAAAGAGGATTCTATTAGCTTTTCAGCCTTTTGAAACCCTTTCGATACTTCGTTCTTATCGGATGATGGCCCGGTACGAGGGGGATCAACTAGAGCTCCAGCAGCACTAAGTTTTAAGGACGAAATTTTCGTAGCCTCAAGGGATGTTGCTAACATTGCAATCTGCTCAACCTGAGATACTAGGGATTGGGCTTCGGTTATTGCGTTGGTAATTTTGGCTTTTCCGAAATGGTCTCCGCCCTCCAAATCCTTTGCTTGACCGACCAGTACTCGAACTTTTCTGCTCAATAGCTCGAAAACATGAGGTGACGCTTCCGAAATTATTTCATCAGGTAGATCGGGATCACTATTGGGAGGTTTTGAATAGCTCTTTTTTTCAAACCTCGTACTTGTCGATTTCTCGAACTCAAGGAATGACTGCTCTACCTCCGAAATTCGATCTTTAGCTGCTAAGCTACCCGGAAACAAGGTCACGAACAGCTTCGCCTCCCTGAGATCGTTTTTTAGTTTCCCTATCGCGGGAAAAGCGTTTTTGGAATCCTCGATTGATGTTTGGCGCGGGTGAGAGGACGGGCTATCGGTATGGCCACTTTCCTGTAGTTGATAGAGAGGATCGAAACCGTCTTCTATAGGGAAAGTTTCCTTCACAGCTGCACCAGTGATGTAGATTGGATTGACTAATGTTTTTTTGACTGGATCCACCCTTGTTGAGCTCAACTGAGTACCAGATCTAAATGTGTTTGTAGACGGCGAAGTCGAAGTAGCAATTTTATCAGTGCTTATGCTAGGCTCATTAATCATTGAAGCTCCTTCTTGCGGGCTAATTTGTTTTTCCGTTTTTGAAGGCTTCGCTTTCTTGATTTCCTCCTCGAATTCCATGAGATCGAGCACCCTTTCATTGTGCTCTCGTATTGTTTTGTTTAGCTCCGAACGACTCGCTGCTTCCGCTCCGCGTCCTTCGTGGAATTCGCTCAAAAATCGTAGACCACTGTCTTTGTACGAGCGATGATCATATTCGAGGGTTTCCGATAGTCCTCTTCTTTCAAGTTCGCGATTGAGTATCTCAGCGAATTCTTGGCGCCACAACTTGACCTCATTTGGAGACGCTTTTCGATCTAGCAGCTTATTCAATCGAGTCTGTCTTCGCACGCCATAATCGTACTCCCTGTTAGGCAAAAAAACGTGAGCGTGAGGGTTTCCATCCTTGTTGTGTATTGCGACGAAAGCGACCGTCTTGTACCTCTCAGACAAGAACCTAGCGAATGCCCAAGTCACGTCCTCAAGGGATCCTTTTACCCCTTGTAGTTCAATTGGCAGTTCGAGCACGATGTCTCGTCCGAGGTTTGAGTCTCTGCGACGTTCGGAATCCTCGAGGTCTTCTATGACATCCTCTAATTTTGTTTCGGCGGCGATTTTTCCAACCATACCGGATCTTAAAACCTCACTTATTTTCGACTGGTTGTAGTAGGTTTTGCCAGATCTGCTGTCCTTCAGTTTTTTCTTGAACCGATAGGATACGATCGCCGCATAGCTTTTACCTGCTGCCCTCGACTGGGGGTGAGTTCTCATGTATACCCTGCGTATGGTTGTGCGTCCTCGCTTGAATTGCCTTCTCTTGCGTTTCGTCATACCCTTATCTTATGGCTGTTTTTGGCTGTGATCCAAATTTGGGGTACGGCAGTAGTTTATTTGGATTCGGATGGCCGCGACCAGAGAGGGTTTTCTGTCAAATTGATCTCAGTAATCCATCTAGGCTAGACTGCCATTTAACTGCACCGATATCGCTTGGGTTCGACGTTCTAAAACACGGCGAAGCAGCGTTTCACATACACATAGACCCTATATTGCGCTTTTTGATGAAGCACATCCAATATGAGCAAATGCTTTCTGGTCTGGATCGGCGAAAGGAAGATGTCTGAGCCGGGACGCTGCGTGAAGCGACTTTCACGAACGCAGCTGGGTGTCCAGTTCGGGCCTCTTCACATCGAGATCGGGGATCTTGTCAGCTCATAGTACGGGGTGCGGGAGAGCCGATCTGTGAGGAGTCCAAAGACTCGGTTTGGCTCTAAAGAGTCTTCGAAACTTATAGCAAAACCCTCGATGCCTGAATTCCGGTGAGATTTCTTTCGGAGTTGTGAGAAGCAGAGTTGCCATGTGCTGGCTGCTTGACTGGCCGAACCATTAGCCCCCTTTTTCTTGGCTACGTGATAAAGAACTTTCTTTGAGAATCGGAGGGAAGCTATAAGCTGTTTTCCGAGTCTTCCCACTAAATGGCAAATGGATGCTGGGGCGTAGTGAAATAAGGTTTTCGAAGATCGAGAAATCGTGGGATTCCTCAACAGACTTCGATAATTATCTGAAGCTTCGGCGAACCGTATTCAGCGCCTCCGGTTTTGACCTGTAGGTTAGGGAGGATTTTGGCTTCGGCTTGGGTGTGAGTGTGGCCGCAGAGGACAGTCAGTGTTTTATCGGGATTCTTAAGCATGGTTTCGCACAGTGCTGTGCCCATTGCCTGGCTAGCAAAGTAAGGGAGAAAGTCGTCGTCGGAGATTTTGCCTTCGTGCCAGCAGGCTTCCTTGAAAGGGGGAACGTGAGTGAAGAAAATGACGTCGTCGTATTTCTGGAAAGCTTTTTGTAGGGTCGATTTCGCTTCAGCGGCGGCTTGGTCGCCGACCTCAGCGAGCTTTGCTAATCGTTCTGATTTGCTTAGGGCTTTGAAATCATCGATCAAGCGGAAGTCGTTCAGCTCTACCGTACTTTTTTTCGGCACTGCCGAGTCTGCCGTCGGCCCAGCCATCGTGGCCGACGAGGGCGGTGGAGGAAGTGAGCCCTACCACACCGCAGCGAGTTAAATAGCGAAGGTGTTTGGAGCCACCGGAAAGTCGTTGGGCCTCGGTTTTTACGCTTTCGATGGAGCTGCCGTAGAAGTCGTGGTTTCCGAGCACGAAGTAGATGGGCTTGTTGATCAGATGTTCGAGGTCTTCTAGATAGTCAGCGAATGAGTCTGCGGTTCCCGTGTCGCCTCCGATCAGAATGACGTCTGGTTTCTCGATCTTGATCCTCTTGCAGAGCTTTTGGATCTGGCTGTAGGAGGACACTAATTCGAGGTGGAGGTCGGTGAGCCAAGCGATGCGTTTGGGATGGGTCATTGTTTGAAGAGTTGGTGGAGCCAAAGAGGAAGTGGAGGATTTGTTGGGTCCGGCAGACCATTCGATCCGTTGCTGCAGGAATCAAGTGCTGTGAAAGAAAAAGAGGAAAGTTGGCAAAGGAGAAAAAGAAATTGGGGCGCTCGGTCTGTACTGACCGGGGCTTGAATGTTTGAAAGAAGGCAGAGTTCTGGGGCTCCACCTTCTGGAGTTTTGCAATTAGATTCTGATTACGAATGGACGACGGTTTCTGTCGGTAAGAATGACTGATTGCAATGTGGTTCGATGTTCAGGGTTGTTGGCATTGGCCAAAGGGATTGGTCCCAGTTTTGGGCGACGTTGTAGCAATGCGTATCTTCGAAGCGTTCGTATCCGGAAGCTCCAGTATCGTGGCCGAAGGCGTGAACGTACGGGCGAGATTTTTGGACACGGCATCTTAGGGTGAGGAAACCCAAGTTTTCGTCGGGAATGGATTCGTCGAGGACTCCGAAAGACGGAACGTGCGTGGCTAGGATGTCCAATCCCCTTGGAATGGAGTTGGTGAGTGCTTCGACCTCGTCGAGGGTTTGGAGTCCATAGGGTTCGTTGTCTTGCCAAGAGAAGAATGAGGCTCCGAAAACCCTCAGGCCATCGACGTCGACGAGCTTTCCGTTCAGCAGAGTGGCCTCCGTAAGCTTTCCACCTCCGTTAACTTGGTCGAGGAGGACGGGGTCGTCGTTCTCGCCAGGGATGAAAAACTCGTGTCGGAACTGCTGGTTGGAGTACCATTCGTTGAGAAGCTTCAGATCGGGATCCTGTTCGCCCTTTGCGTAGAAGTCGCCGCAGTGGATTAGGATGTCGCCCCCAAATACGAAGGGGATGTTCATGCGGTGGTTGTTGGAGATGAAGGTGACTTGCATTGTCAGTTTAGATTGTAACGAAAATTTGGTGATTATTTTAGGTGGCTAGTTCTCGTCATAGACGACGTCGTGGAACTTGAAGCGTACTGGTAGCGAATGGTCCTTTAGGAACAATTCGAAGATCCCGGGTATTGTAGGTTGTCCTTTACGATAGCTAATCTCTGGTAGGCTTGTCCTCGCTTCCCGTGGAATCCCGGAATTTTATCGAGATGGGCAGCAGATTGTTTCTTAGGAATTTTTGGAATGCCGCCTTCTTGTCGGAAATAGGGCGATTGTCAGGATTCTTAAGCTCCATCATATGCAGGCTACTGAAATAGTGCTGTTCGGCTTCGTCCAATTGTCCCTCCATGGCTAAAATCACGGCCGTCTCGTACTCAACTTCTTCAAGGCTCGAGCAGGACGCATGTGCCTGTTCGAGGACTAAGTCAGCTTCGTCGCTCTTTCCTTGCTGATGGAGAGCGGCTGCGAGGTGCAGATAGGCCCTTGCGGAACTTGAATCCACTTGGATGTGGTTCCGTGCGATCCATTCAAGCAGCGGCCAAGCTCCGGCAATCCATGCGTGGAGCATCTGCTCGTGGCTGGGCCAGGGGTCGCCCTCAAGGATCTTTAGCTTTAGGTAGGAAGCCTCCTCATCGGTTAGCTTTTGTTTGTCTCTTAAGGTCTGGGCAGACCGAGCGTCGATTTTTTGGTGTTCTTTCATGTGTTTTGGATACAAGTAGGCCCCGAGGCGTCGTGGACGTCGGGGCCTTTGAATACGGAAGGCGTTATAGATATAGATCGAGGGAATCGGAGGGAGTAGGGATCCGGTCCGCGATCTCCTGAATCAAGAGAGTGAAGTAGTAGGGAAATGTGAGATCGGTTTGCTGACAGCGGTATTGCGGTTCGACACTGCAGTCCTTGAGAAAACTCTGAAAGCACTCTATCAGCTCGGGAGATTCGGACTTATGGCCTTCTTTTCTATGTGACAGGAGCTGATGAATAGAGAAGAAGGCCAGCGAGTACTGCCGCAGTCCCAGCATTCCGGATACAATCGCAGCTTCTCTGGCCAACTCCTTAGAGGATTGTGGCGAAGTCCAGCCATTGTAGATTGCGATGCAGAGATGTTCGGAACGTCCGAGGCGAGCGGAAGCGATTCCGTAGTATATCAGGTTTCGCGAGCATGTATGCGATAGGGTCAGGTGCGAGTACGACCATTCGTAAAGGAAATCCCAATTCCGGGCCTCGAGTGCTTGTTGCATGCGGTCGAAGCTCGGTTTGGTATTGCCCGCCTCCAGCTGGCTCCGCAGCTCATTGAATTCTCTGGCGCTTAAACGCCTCCTCCTTTTGATGCCTTTGAGGGCTACTCTTTTTAAGTTCATGTATTATTCGTTTTCTTTGGGTTACCTGTTTTCAGTCATCAGATAGATTGCGAACATCACCGCATTGAAGATCACCAACGCGATGTTGATGGCGGTTAGGATCCGGGCTCTTCTGGCGCTGCGCTTGGATTCCGCGATGTATTCCAATGCCTGCTCACTGTCTGTCTTCGCTTTGTTGCGTATTTCTCTGATTCGGCTTTCGTGGTCTTTCATTTCGTTGTGCTGTTTAGTTTCTTCTATCCGATACATGACCGGTGTATTCACAAAACAGAGACAAGGGAGCTTTCGACCGGCGGAACGCCGAGGCGAATGCTCCGTTGAAAGAAGGCCCCAAACTAGCGGCCATGCATCAATCTCGACCGGGACAGCGTAGCCCAAAATCGATAGGCAGTTAGCTGCTTTGGCGCGTTTGTGCCGGCAGTGAGCAGATTGTCTATTTGCTCGACCTCGAGCTGGGGGATGAGGCTTTCATTGCACAAGAGCCTTTAGAGGCTCCTTGCTCGCTCCGTTGTTAGCGACGGAAATCGTTAGGCTTGCTGACCTTCATTTGGAACTCGCTGGCAGCTAATCGCAGTTCCATGATTTTTGCTTCATTTGCATAAAGCCCGCCCGGCGTGTTCCTTCTCAGTGGCAGAATGGTAATCGTGTATGCATAATAAGAATACGAAAATAGCAGCGCACGTATGCTGCAGAGGTTTGCATATCTCGCGCTTATCGACCGCGCCGGCTAGGATGGTTTGATTGGAAATGCAAAGGGAGCTGCACCCCAATTCTCAAGTCATGCAGATCTAGTCGAGTGTCTGACGAAAGCCAAGTAAGGTGAACAAGACGACAGCACGGATCTCGTATCAAGAAGATCGCTCTGGGGCGAATTTACACCGATCAGCTTGTAACCGTTTTGGATGAACCCATTTGGTGTGTAAGCTGTGAATCGGTGCTGCGACTGCTACTTTGGGGAGACCTCGCCGGTAGAGGGTGAGTCGCCAATTGCTATGCCAGCTAGGCCTTCGGCATCAGCTCGACGCAGGTCTACGCGCTTCTGATTCGGGAGGATCGGCCGTAGTTTGGGATGCTTCTGTTGCTTGGCTCGCGGGGCAGGTGCCGCGGTGAAGAGATCTCGAAAGATCTTGGAGGTTTTCAGCCCGTTTTCCACGCATTGACTTTGGAAAGTTGAGTTCGATGCGAAATGCTAGTCCACTTGTCTCAAATGGGGCGACGCGCAAAAAGAAGGTTGGAACCAGACGAAACTTTCGGTTCGAAGTATTTGGAGATATCCCGATTTGGCAGATTTATCCGATATCGTAGCAAGCTCTCTGAGTATGGTGCACGCATCCTAGAGGAAGGGCGGGCTGATCGATATCAGGATTCTGTCGATCGCTTGGATAGGATAATCGCTGATATCCTGAATTTGATACGTCTATCACCGCCTGGCTCTCTTCTCAAAAGAGAATATTGGGAGAGGGCTCAACTAATGATCATGTCTAGTGATCACATAACACCCTTCTCGAATGCCGACGAACAAGAACCAGCATTACGTTCCTCAACACTATTTGCGGCAGTTTCGCATAGGAGACACCAAGCAGATCTCGGTCGCACGGATCGACCCTTTTGAATTTTTTCCAACAGCCGGCATCAAGGGGCAATGCCAGGAAGACTATTTCTACAAGACTGATGGCGAGCTCGACCGCATCTACACTACATGTGAACGGGACTTGGCTCCTGTCATTTCGAGAGTAGCCGATAAGCGTGGTTTCGATAGTCAGGAACTTACAGCGTTGCAGTTGTTCGCGATCATCATGCACGTTCGGACTAAACGGGCGATCGAGGAAGCAAAGACCTTTCCTCGGAAAATGTTTTTCGAGGTTACGCAGGCTGCGATCGCGAGAGGAGAGCTACCGCCACCGCCCGCTGATTGGTCAGAGAAAACGATAGATTTCGGTGGAGTTGCAGGCGAGCTTTTCAAGAACGTGGCAGGGGGATGGCTCGAGGCCCGGTCTTTGGCTTGCAAGCTGTTGGAGTCTCCCTCGGAGGAATTCTTCATCACGTCCGACCATCCAGTTATATTGATGAACCAGATGTTCGAGCATACTCTGCCGCATCGTTCATTTGTAGGATTCAGTCGGTCGGGCTTTCAAATGCTTCTTCCGGTATCCCCGAGCCTCTGTCTCATATTTTTCGATCAAAGAGTTTATAAAGTAGGCGATAGAAAACGCAGACTAGTTCCAATCAGTCAGGAGGATACTGAGCTTATAAATTCGCTGCAGATCCAGTCAGCTGAGACCTGCGTCTTTTCACATGATCCCACGCGGAGAGATGTAATTTCGAATTTGGTGAAGAAATACGGGAGATTGAGGAAAGCGGTAGGCAGCACGCTCAGGGAAGTTTCGAACGGAGATGAAGATCGACGTGTTCTTCATCATTTTCAGTTCTCTCCGGAGTTGCCACGACCTTGGAGTTTTTGCCGGCTAAGGCGAAGACCGAGGATTGGGGAAGACAATCGGCGGGATCCAGAATGGACCGCTTATGTTAAGCGAGTGGTTGAAGATATGGATGCAAACCAAGGTCGTAGTCTTTTTGAGAGTATGGACGCCGTTGACGCTTGGCTATTGAGTCAGGCTCAGGACTAATTCGGAGATAATCAAGAGCTGGACCTCTTGCACTACAACCCAATGAAAAAGGTAGCTTGGCTAACAGACCTCCATCTTGAGTTTGCTGATGACTATGCGTCGTTCAAGTCGCTCTGCTCCCAGCTTCACAAGATTCGTCCAGACGCGATTCTCATAGGTGGCGACACAGGCTTGTCGTATTCGTTCGACGATTACATTCAGAGTGTAGCTGATAAGTTGAATCGGCCGGTCTACTTTGTTCTGGGGAACCACGACTGTTATCATGGCTCGATAGCGAAGACCAAGAAAGCAGCTGTTCGACTCGATGAACGCTCTCGTTTGGTCAGATATTTGACTGTTTCTGGAGTGGTTGAACTGACCCCGTATTCCGCTCTGGTAGGTCATGACGGATGGGCCGACGGTAGACTTGGACTAGGCCGCAGCTCTCCCGTCGAACTCAACGACTACCGCCTGATTGAGGAATTTGTAGGTTTGGGCCTGGAAGCCAGATTTGATCTTCTCAACCAGTTGGGGGATCGCGCGTCTGAGGAACTCAAGCAGAGCTTGGTTGCTGCCCTGGACCGGTACAAGGATGTGATCGTACTAACGCATGTTCCTCCTTTTCGTGAATCCTGCTGGCATGAAGGGAGGTTTTCAGACGATGCTTTTTTGCCGCATTTCAGCAGCAAGGCCATGGGGGAAATGCTAGCTGAGGTTGCGCGAGCCTATCCAGATCGAAACCTGAAGGTACTTTGCGGACACACCCACGGGGCAGGAGAGAGTCAAATTGCTTCAAATCTCGTTGTGAAGACTGGAGGAGCCGAGTACGGACGCCCTGCCGTTCAGGAATTAGTGCTCGTGAAATGAATTTTTATTCACCGCTCGCGTTAGGGACAACGCTTATGGAGTCCAAGCCTAATTCTGGCAACAGGCGATATCTGAGGACGATTCCTTTTTGGGTTTCTCCTGGTGCGAATGACATTCCCAGTACCCCGATTGGCGTCATCAATGATCTTGAGGATTTCAAAGATGCCTGGGCCACGAATCTTTTCGCCTGCTGCGTTGGTGATGGTTACACTCATTTCTGAAACTCCTAATTCGGCTTTGCCACTAACGGTTCGAGATGTGGCAAGTATGCTTGCCACAGAACTCTCGGAGATATGCTACTATTCTGCGTCTAATCCCTAGCGGAGGCAAGACAGATAGACGTGTTGCTGACCTTGAGCGTACTTGGCTGAGCCGAATGGGACCTTTGATCTGCCTGGATCTTAGAGGAGGTATTCGAAAGCTCCCGTTGCCTCCGGTCCGAAGCATCGTAGAAATCTCCAGCATCGATCAGCACGTTTCCGCTGAGCTGCTACTTCGGAAGGTGCGTCGTGTGGGTGTCCGAGAGGATGACGAGCTCCATTGCTTGGATGATGCTTCAGTGTTCTGTGACTCTTTGGCCACGCCAATGAGTCGAGCCGCCATTATTTCTTCTGTTTCCACTTCGTCAGTCTCTTTTGGCACTCGTCCTTGGGGTAGAAGCTGTCCTGTTCGATCAGGTGCTCTAGTTTTGCGGCTGCGGTGGGTCTGCTGAGGAGTTTGGCTGCGACGAGTTGATCGAGGATCCATAGGGTGCCATGGACTTCGACTTGATTTTGGGTGGCTCCTCTGCGGAGCGGTTTGTCGCCGCTGAGGAGCATGGCATCTAGGTCGATTGCGAGGAGGAGGACGCTGCAGTCGGCGATGTCGGGGCCGAATCCGATTTGCTCCATTAACTGAAATGCTCGGGCTAGAAATTCGCCCGAGCATTTGTGAACTTTGATGTTGCCGGTGGAAACGTGGCTGAGCGATTCCTTGTGTCCTCCGGTTTTTAGCTGCCTGATAACGAGGTCAGTGGTCACGGTCTGGTGCCCTAGCTGAAACCACAGTTCGAGCAGGCCTGCGATCTCCAGATCGATCAATACGTTAGCATCTTTGACCGCGATCTTCATTGAAACGCAGCGTATTCCTTTCGTATTTCGTCGACGGATACGACGAGAAGCTCTGCCGCTTTGGAGCGAGTGATCTCTCCTTCTGCGAGTGCTCGGTAAACTAACTGTTTGAAGCGAGAGGAGGATTCATCGCCCACGTATTCGTCGTCGCCTGGCTCTCCCTCCTTCCAATTCTCTTCCTTGTAGGTTTTCCAGAAGCGGTTGTACATCGCCTCGCTAATGCACTCGAGCTGGTGAGCTCTCACCATGATCGATGCGATTGAAATGCCGTACTTGACCTTCACGTCGATGAGTTCGGTGAGCGACAGGGAAGAGCGGCTTTTACCGAACTCTTTGAAAAAGGCGTCTGCGGGAAGCATCAAGGCTCCGGCCAGTCGAGGCGCGAGTTTCTCTTCAAGGCTCTCGTCGACCTCTTCGCCTAGTCGGTCCTTGAAAAGGATGTGAGCCAGTTCGTGGAGCAAGGTGTGTCGCTTGCGGGTCAGGCATTGCTTGTTGAGGTGCTTGGCGACGCCGACTACCGGATGCTTATCGATCCAGCCAGAGAAGCCGTCATGGGTGAGGGGCGCATCCACCTCGTAAACCTTCACGTTATTCTCTTCTAGCATCTGGTGAACGTTTGGAATCGCGTTGAGACCTAGTTTCCATTTCTCGCGAAGCGAATCGGCAGCCTTCTCGGCGTCCCCGGGGGTTCGAATCCCTCTCTGTCCGAGGGGATTCTTGAATGCGTCGTTGATGCCAAGGATTGAGAGAATCTCGAAGTAGCGTTCGAAGAAGTCGGTTGCTTGTTGCTGGATGGCGACGGATTCCTTCTTGCCTGACTGGGAGATCAGACGGCGAAACTTGATGTCCGAAATCTCCGAATGCTTGGGGCGAAAGAAGAAGCCGTAGCTCTGGCCAGTCGCCTCCGACACTGCCATGAGCACGTCGCTGTTGGGCATCATTTCTCCCTTCTCGTACTTGCTGAGGGCATTGTACGAAACGACGCCGCCAATAGCTTGCTCCAGCTTGCGCAGGGAGAGGCCGGACATGGCTCGGGCCTGCTTGAGGCGTTCGGCAAAGATAGCTTTCGGGTCGTTTTCGCTCATGTTGACAAAATAAGTATTGAAAATTAATTCTGTCAACCTATAGCTGAAGAAGCTGAGCTTTGCCCAGCTACGCGAAAGCCCCGGCGAATGCCGAGGCTTTGCGGATAGGTTCTTGTTCGAATCGCTCCTGCAGGGACCGCTTCGACTGTGTTTAGATCAACAAGCACGGATTACTCCCTTCGCCGCTGTCTTTGCATCGTTATGTTACCTCTGTCTGCTTGGTCCGCTTAGAGACCAGGAGATAAATGCTTCGGGCAACAACGATTGGGGGGCCTTCGACCTATTGAAGATAGAATGTTCTGGAAAATAGTCTCAAACTAACTTGGATCTCATCGTTGGCCTTGGCTTGAACATATGATCAAACTTAACCCTCAGAGAAAAAAGCAGTTAGGAGTCTATTACACCCCGACTCCCGTTAGCGAGTTAATGACCCGCTGGGCTGTTCGCGGACCGAGCGATACTGTTCTTGAACCAAGTTTCGGAGGGTGTTGCTTCATTGAAGCGATACGCAGCAGATTGATTGACCTGGGAACTCGCAACCCAAATCGTTCGATTTTTGGGTGCGATATCGATGAGGATGCGTTCGAGCATTATTTACCCCGTGCGATGGAGTTTGGAGTCCCAAATGATCAGTTTTTTGAGGGGGACTTTTTGACTCAGCATCCGGGGAATGGAACCTTCTCAAAGGTAAATGTGGTGATAGGAAACCCACCCTATGTTTCCAATCACAATATGCTTGGAGAGCAGCGCTCATCTTCTCGAAATGTCAGTTCGTTTGGAGATTTTCGATTGTCTGGGTTGGCTAGCCTTTGGGCGTATTTCGTGCTGCACGGAATGCGTTTTTTGAAACCAGGAGGGAGGATGGCATGGCTGCTCCCGGGAAGTGCGACTCAATCAGACTATGGTCGAGAACTTGTTCATTTCATAAGGAAACACTTTTCTTATGTCTCAATCATATCCCTTTCGGAGCAAATTTTTAAAGAAGAAGGTGCTGAAGAAAGTTCAGAAATCCTCATTTGTGAGGGGTTTTCTGAAGAAGAACTAATAGCTGCGTTTGCTTCGTATTTTGTGGAAGACATTGGTGGTTTAAGAAACGTACTCGAAAGCGAAAGTAAAAGGTCCAGCTACTTATCCTTGGATTTCGGGGGGGCTTTATATCGAGAAATTTCGAGTCTGCCTACCATCTGTGATTTGGGTTCTGTCGCTGATGTGAAAATTGGGATTGTCACTGGAAATAATTCATTTTTCGTTTTGAACGAAGATCAGGTGCGAACTCATCGGCTTCCTCGTAGTGCTGTGCATCGGATATTTTCAAAATCAAAAATAGCCAAAGGTCTTTCGCTAAACGAAATCGATTTTGATATATCTGCTTCTCGAGGGGAGAAAATGTATTTAGTTCGACCTACAAGTAAATCGAAGTTTCTTGAAGAATACTATCTTGGTTATGATGCAGAGAAACGAAGTGAGGTACTTACCTTCAAGAAACGATTAGATTGGAGGGACCCCGATGATGGTGTAACTCCGGACGCTTTTTTCGTCTACATGAATCAAGGAGGTCCTCGGATCGTTCTCAATGACGTTGGTTGTAACTCAACGAATTCAATTCATCGAATATTTTTCAAGTCCGGAATAGGGGAGAAAAATAGGATGTTGGCTGCGCTGAGTGTTGTTTGTAGTGTAGGTCGCCTTTCGGCAGAAATTGAAGGGAGGAAATATGGAGGCGGGCTACTCAAGCACGAGCCTAGCGATGTTCGCTCATTGAAGATATTTCAAAGGCTCCGGTGCGACATAAGAAACGTCCGACGCGTCTTTTCTCAAGTGAGTGAATGCTTGACCAAGGGTGACGATTTAGAAGCTGCGAATCTCGCTGATAGCTTCTTTGTTAAAGATGGACTAGTGGGAATATCAAAAAACAGATTTTTGGAGTGTAGGGAACTCTATTATAATTTAGTGAATAGAAGGCTCCGGAGAAAAGACTATGGCTTCAAATAGCGTATTGCGAAAGCAGAGGGAACGACTAGAGAAAGAAATAAAGAAGATATCTAGTCAGAGTCCTGTTGATGTTCAGAGGCTTGTGGAACTGACGAGTGAGCTGTCCTCTATGGACGAGTCCATCTTAAGGTTTCGAGTGGATGCGGGGGTTATTAGTCGGCTAGGGCGGGAGTTGGTTGCATCTCAAGAGACTGCACTGTCAGAACTTATAAAGAATGCATATGATGCAGATGCGTCGCGAGTAGAGCTAATTTTCGACGACGCAGATGAGCCCGGTGGTAGTCTGAGTATTGAAGATAACGGTAGCGGAATGACTCGCGAGGAACTCATTTCTGGGTTCATGACTTTAGCATCTACTCAAAAAGTTGATGCTCCCTTTTCTCCGAAATGGAAGAGAAAGAGAGCCGGACAGAAGGGAATTGGTCGTTTCGCTAGCCAGAGGTTAGGTTCACGATTGCTGATAAACACTAAAACAGCGAAATCAAAAAAAGCCTATGAGGTTGATATTGATTGGGATGATTTCCTCCCGGGTAAGAATCTTGAGTTTGTCGCTAGTAAAATCAGAGAGATCTCGAGCGATGGTAAATCGGGCACCACTCTCACTATTATAAATCTTCGTGATAGCTGGCCGGATTCTAGACAGAAGAAAGCATATCGTTCGGTGATGAATCTTCAGGATCCGATTGAGCAAGCGCTTCTCAAGGATTCTAAAAAGACCAAGAAAGACCAAGACCCCGGTTTTTGTGTAACTATAAAGAAAACGAGCAGCGAATCCGACGAGGAAGATTTCGACCTGTTCTCGATGGTCTATAAACATGCTCATGCGGAAATTACCGCTTCAGTTGATGGGGAGGGCCGTTCTAAGTGGCGGGTCGTGAGTGAACGCCTTGGAGTTGATGATTCTGAGCCGGGTGAAACCTACGGGTTTCTAAAGAACATAAAATTAAAGGCATACTATTTCGTTTGGGTGCATGGAGAGATCCCTACTCAGGATATGAGTCGGATTAAGTCGCTGTCTAATGAGTACGGTGGTGTTAGGCTTTATCGGAATGGCTTCAGGGTGCCTCCATATGGTGACTTGAATGATGATTGGTTAGGGTTAGATGAACTTTACCGCGGTAGAACATTTTTGGCAGCAATAGGAAATCAGAATTTCTTTGGGGCCATTACGATAGGTGATGATCCTGAACGCAATTTTGAAGAAACGAGTAGCAGGGAGGGATTGATTCACAGTTTTGCATTTGACGAACTGACGGGGTTTGGCTTGGACGCTCTTGTCAATGGAGTCGCAAGAGTTCAAGCGGCCCGTGGCAAAAAGGTTCATGCCCGTGATCCGAAAAGCGATAAGAAACCTGAACCACGAGAAACTACAGAACGCGCCTTAGGGGCGGCCTTAAGTGAGCTTAGGGAGGTCACCAAAGCCGGAAAGCCAAATAAAAAGACGGAACTGGCTCAAAAGAAAGTTGAAGAGAAATATTCGAGTGTCGTTGAGGAAATCTCGATGCTCAGAGTGCTTGCTAGTGTCGGGTTGTCGGTCGGCGTTTTTTCTCATGAGATAAGAAACAGCCTTATACCAATTGAGCACGGTTTGAACCTCTTGCCTTCAGATGGAAAGGATAGTGAGCGGAAGCAGGAGTCCTTAAAGTATCTTGAGTTGGTCAAGCAGTACTCAACGTTTGTGGAGAACTCGGCAGAGTTGGAAGTCGGCAGGGATTTGGATCCTGTTGACGTTTCAAGTCAGTTGTACGAGTTCGCTGAGAACGCCGCCAATCTAGTGAAGTCGCGAGGGATCTCAATTGAGACCGATATAGACGAAGAACTGCGTTCTATCCCTATGCATTCTGGTGAGTTGATCTCAATTCTGGCAAATTTGTTATCGAATTCAATAAAGGCAATTAGACGAAGCGAACATCATGGTGATGGTTGTGTTTTTATAAAAGCTTATTGTGAAGATGGCTTTATCTACATCGAATTTATGGATAACGGTGATGGTATTGCGGATGAGGTGAAAGATCGTGTCTTCGACGCTTTTTTTACTACTACACGAATAAAGAAATCCCACGGAAGCGATGAACTAAGAAGTATGGGGCTCGGATTGAAGATCGTTTCTGATATTTCTTCTGCCCGAGGTGGAGAAGTATTTGTTGGTATGCCGGATTCAAAATACGTAACGTCTATAGTTGTTAAGATTCCATCCAGTGAAAGCGAATAAAGAAAAGTACGTTGTCGTTGATGATAATCCTAATGTTCTGAAGTCTTTACTTGGGAGTTTGTCTGGAAGGAAGTCAGGACTTTCGTTTCATGATCCATTTTCGCCTGACCCAGATGTGATTGAGTGTGCGAAAATGGTTTCCAATAAACTCAGTGAGAATGCCGCCACTGGAGTTGTACTCGATCTTCGACTGGATGAGTGTGTGCCGAAGAAAGGCAAGCCAGCACGTTATTTAGCTCAGACACTTGCTCAGGCACTTCGAACAGATATGGCGAATGGGAAGTGCCTTGATGTTCCTATTGTCCTTTGGTCGATAAGCCAAAAATTTAAAAGTAAGTTTTCCCGAGATATTTTAAGCCACGATTTATTCGATGCTTGTATTGTTAAAGATCCGGACGACTGCGAACTGACTAGGCAGGCGACTTTACTTTCCGCTTTGTCCAATGGTTACCGCATCGTAAGAAAGTGTCTTGAGAGTAAGAAGCCTGACTTGGAGGCACTTCTTGTGCCACCAGATGGAATCGAATTGGATAGAGGCATTTGGGAGGAATTTCAGTCTGTATCAACTAAGGTGGCTCACCGAGTTTCTATGCACATTAGGTCAAATATGTTGGATCGAAACGGCCCACTTGTTTCGACGGAAATCCTCTCAGCTCGTCTGGGCATTGAAATAGAACAACTAGACGCGCGTTCGACTCTTTCAAAGGTTCTGAAGAATTTTGAATATTCGGGGCCTTTTTCGGAAATTTCTAAAAGATGGTGGTGGTCGTCTGTGTTAGATTGGTGGAAATCCGAAGTGGATAATCGCTCACCGCTTTACTACACCTCGAGTGAGAGGGTTCGATTACTCCGGGAAAAGTTTGGCGGAAAGTCGAAATTCGTAGAATTGAATTTTCCGAAGTCAAAGGAGTTTCCTTCCCGAGAGCTAAGCTTAAGGTTTAGTACGGTTTGTTTAGTCACAAAACGCCCGCTAGATCCGGTGGATGGTTTTCTTGTCGCCCGTGGGCATTCCTACCCGTGGCAGGATGAAGAGTATGTATGTGAAGATGTTGTGATTAGACCATCCAAGTATGCACGAATGAGGAATAATGAAGTTGTGGTATCAAGTCTGGAAAAGGAACGGGTGGATAGATTAAAGGCGCAAAGCAAGGCTGCTCGTGGCAAAAAGTGAATCAAAAGCAGATTTTCGAGCAGGAATTCGAAGTTCGTTGATTAATCTTTCTACGATTCTTGAGAGATTCAAGCTGTGTAAGGATACCTCGATGTTGAGAGGTATCAATATCCCCGAGTCAGGGGAGCGTTGGGCGTACGAAGTAAATAACTTAAAAATTGAGCTTGGGGATGATTCTAGAACCTCGCCCGAAGTTGAAGGACTGTATTGTGTATTAGATATCGTAATAGAGGGAGTTTATCCAAGTGAGGATGTTGCTGATTTGATTAAACGCGGAGGAGTTCAGTTTCGTTTTGTGGGTCTCGAAGAACGAGAAGGTGACTATGTCTCTCGTCAACATTGCTGGCACCATGACAGGCATGAGTTTTTAGATGGGAACTCAGGGGAAGAGGATGCCTTGAGTTGTGCTCATCCACTTTATCATTTAACGTATGGCGGAAAGCACATGAAGGCCTTATATAAGGACGACAGGAATGCTTTTGGTTCGTTGTTTGTTGCTGATGCTTTTAGGGTCACTCAGCCACCTATGGACGTCGTTTTGGCCGTAGATTTTGTTGTATCCAACTTTTCTAAGAAAGGATGGGCCGACTTGTTGGATTCGACTTTGTATCAAAAGAGTCTATCGTGGTCGCAGAAACAGTTTTGGAAGCCCTACTATTCGTCGATTGGTAAGTTTTGGGACGAAGATTGTGATAAGAGCGCTTCAGAAGTCGCCCGTGGCTTAGTGCCTCAACTTGTGTAGCTTGGTGGGGCGATAAAATCGTCATTCGTGGAGTCATGACTGAGCTTCTCCCGTGAGAATTGGACATCAAGAATCAATCTTTGATTTTTTATGGGTTTTTCTAGTTGGGGTCCGTCTCCGATGGCGTAGCCTAGCTAAGCAACTTGTCCAGCGTGGTCCATCGAGGGAGCGTTATCGACGGTGAATATGTTTATCATTTCTTGTTCTTCGAAGAGGTTGCGGCTTTTAGGGTTCGAAGATGAATTCTCTGGTGATAAACTTCGTCTTCGGGCCATAACGTGAGCTGACCTGGCAAACTAAGCTCTACTGCCTCGGTTTCCCTCCGTTCTATAGCCCGGCGAACCTCTTTCATCGCTTTTTCGAAGTAGGACCCGGGCCATAGGATCCGCTCGTAGTGTTTCTCTTGAATGGCCTCAAAATCTTTTGGTGACATTGTATCACCGTGCTCTCCGAGATACACAAGCAGGCGTGGACCGATCTTCCATTGTAGTTTGGCAGCCATTACTAAAGCACGCACGACACACAGTTGAGGGTATGGGTTTGCTTCGTGATTTATTTCAATGGTGCGGGTTGTGATTCCTGTGAAAAACTGATCATCACCTGAAAATATCCGACGTGAACGTCCCGGTTTAGGCCATATTTCTACCGCGATAGCTTCTACGTTGAAAAATGTTGTCGATGGGAGATCCGAGAACTTGGGGAACTCCATTTTCCGTTCCCTAAGGGCAAATGTTTCTTTGAGCGGCCACACGTCAAATTGCCAGTTAACTCGCTTGAGCTGTAATCCTCCGAAGCGGGTTTGTCGGGAAATGTACGGCTTAAACGATGATCGCATATCCTCAAGGCTCGCACCGCACATTACGATGTCGATGTCTCTGGGCCTACCTGGTTTGTTTTCGTTTAGACGCGAGATAAGTAGCGATCGGAGCGTCCCTCCGAAGAAGACAGCATTCCACTTCCGTTCCCTGATCTCGCTAATGGTTTCTGAGACCGATTTACGCCAACTGTTGTTGTCTTGCCTACAGAAAGACGCTACCTCCTCTCGAAGTAGTTTCTTTAGTCGTTCAATTTGAACGTTGCTATCCATTCTTAAGCTCGGCGTGAAGGCGTTGCGCGAAAGTGTCGGTCATGCCGCATACTTGATCGGTGACAAGAAGGTAGCGATGGAAGCGGTCGTTGCATCCACCGTCAGCTGATGCAAAATTACAAAAAACTTGTCGGTAGTTTGGCGATATTAGGGCACCTGCGCGACCAGCGAAATTCTTTGTATGAACCTTTCCATCGGTGGTTAATGTTTCTGCGCCTTCCCAGAACAGGTCCAGTAAATCTTGTATGATAACTCTCCCCATTAGTTCTAATTTGAGTGTCGAATGAGTGCAGTAAATCCGAGAACGCCCAATTCTCTTGAGGGTTTTGACATAAGCTTTGCATTCACCGTCACCTACGAGCTCCCCGTGATAGCTCCCTTCCATGATGTTATCGTAGTATTTCTGAAAGGTAGCAGCAGCATCAGGAAGGAGAATGGAGATGTAAGCTGTCCTAAATGCAGAGCCGTGAACGTCGTCCGAAAGGTTTGAGGGAACTTCGTCTCTTCCGGTCTTCAGGATCTTTTCTTTGCGAGCTAGAACTTTTTGCACTGTGCCATTTGTATCCGACTTTCCCTCCTCAACCAGTGTATCTTCAACCTCTTTCCAAGTGATGATACCTTTCTTGATCCCGTCTTCAATGTCGGCGACGTAGTACACGATGTCATCAGCGGCCTCTACTAAAAAGGTGATTGGGTTTCGTGCATCACCTGTACCGGTTTGTTCTCTGATCTTCTGAATAAGGTCGTTCTCAGAAGAAAAGAACCCAGGCTTCGTCCGAGCGTGGTCATGATGGTCCTTGTTAGCTTTGTGCGATTCAGCTACGTATTTGCATGCGGCAGAAAGTGTTCCGTAGGTCAGATTCAGCCCGTTGAAGTCTGCCAAGATTTGGAGCTTCGACACTAGTCGAAGCGTTTGAGCATTTCCTTCAAATTGCAGTAGATCCTGAACTCTTTGCTCATCTCCATTAAGCTCTTCGCGGAGTGTAGGAGCACCGCGTTTCTTGAACCATTCGCGAATCGCATCCTCTCCGGCATGACCAAATGGAGGATTTCCAAGATCGTGAATAAGACCACAAGTGGAAGCAATGGCTTCGATTTGACGCTCCATCCCAGACTCTATGTGCTTTTCGTCGAGTAACCATTTGCCAACCGAGATAGCCAATCCGCGAGCTACCGCCGAAACTTCCATGGAGTGCGTGAGGCGAGTCCGAACCGCGTCATGTGGCTCGAGTGGGAAAACTTGTGCCTTGTCTTGCAGCCGTTTTACGGGTGTCGAAAAAATAGCTCTGTCGTAGTCGCGCTCGAACTGTTCGCGATGGTCCGGTCCCATGCTGGACGGTCTGGGGCGATTGGCGTTGAGTAGTTGTTTCCAGTTCATGGGGCTAGCTTATTTATGTTGGTAAGGCTTTAGGATAAAGTTCCCCGCTCAGCAGCTTTGAGAAAAGTCGAAATGAGTCAGATCGTAATGAATAACTTCTGTACTGGCTATGATATCAATAGGATAGGTAGTCTGTCTCCTTTGCTTCTACCATTCTAATCCTCACTTTAGTTGAAAGAACTCTGCTGTATCCAAATCTATTTGGCGTTCGGGGAGGAAGATCAGGATCATGTTATGAAGAGGGCCGGAAGATTCCTCCATGAGATAAAGGATGCGGTCTTCGCCAAGCGTTTCCTGGCAGAGGTCGATAAGGTGTTCGTGGTGGGTGAAGAGGAATATTTGGATACGCTTTGCCAACTCGGAGAGCTGTGGGAGGATGGCTTTGGTGCGGTGATTGTCGAAGGTGATGAGCAGCGATTTTGGAATGTGCGTCGGGTCGCTCCTCTAAAACAGCGAGAGGGGTAAGTCTTCACGGAATACCAAGCCGAGGAGAGGCTGTCCGGATGCGGATCGGCGGCGTGGATAAAGCGGAACATTTGGGATGAGAACTTTTGGTCGTTCATGGGAGGGATTGTCCTCTAGCTGTTGGAGAGGCTGAGAGGGCATCTAAGAGGAGGAATGGCGATACTACTAGGTTGTATTGCGTAGGGATGCGAGTAGTAATTCTCTCTTCTCGGGGTTAAGGGGTTCGGAGTTGCGTGCCACGGGAAGCTTGGTTTTGGGCGCAGCTGGCTTCCGGAACGCTTCAAGGACTCGCTCCGACTATCAGCTTGCTGGTAGAGGATTCGAAAGCGCTGTTCTACCAGTCGTATATTTTGAAAGAGCCCCTTACTACATGGCCTCCTTGTAGGATGCGACGTGGGTCATTTCTCTGTTTCCTCAGGTGGTGAGGCAGGCTGTTGGCGTTGCGAGTTTCTTCTCAAGCGGTCCTGTTGTTCGATCCACTCTTCTTGGCTTTGCTGTGGCTGCCGGGCGAGTGTCACGGCTGCTATCCTTTGATCGCTGATCAGCTTTTGTATCCCAGGGTCTGTTCGTAGCTTCTCAAGAAATTCCTCGATATCCTTCATATTTTGCCTCCCCTAGATTTGGTGGAAGAATTGGTCAATCAGTGGCCAAGAACCTATAGCTTCGAGAACTTTTAGAAGGGAAGGAACCCGATGGTTCTACTCTGTGGAATCGTTGCACTTCAGCCCATCCTCGTACCTTCGCGGTCGTGCTCAAGGTTCCGACGGGTGTAATCGTTTTTGGATACAAAAGTCAGTTCGCCAATATCGATTGAAAATTTCTGTTGGAGCGGTTGTGCCGCGAAGCCAAATGGCTACCCGTAGTGCGGATCTGCTTAATGCAGATCTGCATTATGCTGATTTGCATAATGCCTTCGCTTGAACTCCTGTATCATGTCTTGGATCGCTCGCTCCCTATCCCGGAGTTTCTTGAAATGGTCGACCCCTCTTTTAATGAGTTCCTTGCGACTTGCGTCGGAATTCCCGAAGTACGCTGGCAACAGAGATCTCTTCGAGTCGTTTCCTTGCTTAGCAGTGTATTCGTCGACCATGTCGGAGACCAAGCTTTCAATTTGGATGTCTGAGAGGTTTGCATGTTCGAAGCTTAGCGTATCCATGGAACGGATAAACTCCCACACCTCTATGGGGATCTCGACCTTCACCTTATTGTTGGAAGCTTCGAATCCGCAACCTTCGAGCTCCAGGTAAACGAAGTCGTCGGAAAAGCACTCCTTGTAGAGGTAGAAGTTCTCGCCGTGGGCTATTGGATCTTTGATGGACATGTGTGGATGATGATTCGGTTGATTTGGAGAGGTCGCGCATCGATGCAAGTAGGCTTGGAAGGTTATGTCATTCGGAATTAAAACCTGCTTTGTAGAAATGAGGCAAAATCTGCGTATTGAGCAACTCATAGCAATTTAGCGACTACTGGTGACAATTTACTGGGTGGTTTTAGTGGAACGATGCCCGCGTGTCGGGGCATTGTTTATCGACGTCTTTTTGGAAGATGCTTTGAAGACTATACAATTGAGTTGGATTCCGTAGCGGCTCGAATGAGGTTCGAGCTGGGTAGGGATACAATCGATAGCTGAGCTGTCTGGTCCGGGTCCGCTGTCATTCGAGCATATTGGAAACCCGGTTTGAGGAACAGAGCATATTGCCCTTGTTCGTCTGGCCAACCACCATTTCGAAGTGTGGCTACAATGAAGCCTCTCCAGTGTTTAACAACCGGATCGTTGCGCATGTTTCGATTTTCCCTGTAAACCAGAGGGGCTTCCGGATTGTAGCGAAGATAAGTGTCGGCAAAATGCGAGGCTTCTAGGTAATCAGCAGCCTCGAATAAACCTTCGACGAGAGGTTCGATGGATGCGTAGTCTTCGGATAGTTCTTGGAGGAATCGCTCGTTCGCGACGTTGAGTCCATGAAACAGGATCCTCCCAACTTGATCATCAATCTCGACGATTTGAAGCAAAGCTTAGGCTAGCAGAAAGTCCTGTTGTCGTGGCTCTCCTTGGGCTCTTCGGCTCGGGGGCGCTCGAGGTCCTTGTCGGTGACGTGAACGGTCTTTTGGGCTCCGAAGGCGTAGTTCTCTCCAGAAGTCACGAATGGAGCCAGGTGGAAGACGTCGATTTCCTCGGTCTGGGCGAAGGAGGTGCTAGCGACGCCGATAGATGCCACGACAGCGAGCGAATTTAAGAGTCAGTTTGTAGTCATGAGCTTATCCATATGGATTTGAACCCCTCGACCATAATCGACGTTCGGATTTCTCTCAGCCCAGAGAGGGATTTAGTCGGCCCTTTGCCTTCGGTTGTTCTTCCACTGCCGGTAGCCAGTGAAGGCGAGTATGAAGGGCACGATCATGAGGACAAACCAGAGCCAGCGCACGGCGTCGGTGAAGAGTTCGCCAGAGTGGAAGCCGCGGTTGAGGCGGTGGATGAGGTGTCCGGGCTCGAAGTCCCAATGGTGGTGGAATTCGATAAAGGCTCCGCCTAGGGGATCGACGAAGGCCCACTATGCGGGGCGCGTGGCATAAGGGTAGAGGAGGCGCAAATGAAGCGGGTCGTCGGATTTGGCGGGAAGACTTATGGCTTCGATGTACATGCGCTCCGGGGCGGCTTTCTGCACGGTCTGGAGTATGTCGTCGTATCCGAAATTCCAGTCGGAGCGTTCGGCGGCTTGCTCGAGTTTAGGGCGCTGTTTCCACTCGGAATCGGTGAGGAAAAGGATGGTTTCTCGCCAGGGAGTGTTCAGGCCGATGAGGGCTCCGGAAAGGGCGATGAGCAGTATCGGTACAGCGGATACGAACCCGAGAGCAGCGTGGTGGTCGTAGTGACGTCGGACAACGGGATTCCATCGGATGCGTAGGAGTGTGCGAGCCTTGAGCTTTCGTTTGAGGAAAAGATAGCAGCCGGTGATGTAGAGGGAAATGAGTATGAAGGAGGAGGCGATGCCGATCCAAGTTCCGAATTCGCCGAGGAAAAACTGGGTGTGGAAGACGCGCACGGCCCGCATGAGTTTAGTGGGGACTTACGTGGTCTTTTGAATAGCTCCGGTGTAGGGGTCGACGAAGTGATAGCGCTTGTCGCTGGTGGCGAGAAGGGCAGCTTGCTCGGGGCTTCGAGGGAAGCGGAGGTAACTGACGGGGTGTCCGGTGGTTTTTTCAACCGATGCGACCAACTCGGCATGAGGGAGATAGGGCTGAGCCTTTGGGGTCACGGTAGAGGCGTCGCGTTCCTCAAATTTCTGTAGTTCCGGTTCGAATACGAGTACGAGGCCGGAGAGGCAGAGCAGCAGGGCGGGAAGCGAGCCGATGAGGGCGGCCCACAGGTGGATGCGGTTTACGAGGCGGCGCAGCTTGCGGCTACGGGTAGTTTTTCGGCGCGGACATCGACAGTCGGTAAATGGGTGAGAGGCCCGAGCACTGTGGCGCGAGCCCCTCTGGAATGGGTTTAGAATGTGTATTGAACCGACAGACGAACCTCGCGCGGACGCTCGACGCTGATCTCGGTCGCGCGGTCGGCTTTGTAGTAGGTTTAGTCGAAAACATTGGAAGCGGTGAGGCTATAGGTGATGCCTCCGCTCTCTGCCAGCGGCATGACGTATTTGAGGCCTAGGTCGAAGCGATGGTAGGCCTCGACATCGAAGCTGTTGGCATCATCGACCGGACGATCCGACTCGTAGAACCTGCCGCCTTGGAGGGAAAGCCCTTTAAGGCCACCTTCGTTGAACTGGTATTCAGACCAAAGGCTGAGAGCCACGTCGCTGGCTCCGGCGGGGGTGTAGCCGATCAGGCTGGCGTTGTTGTCGTTGACGTATTCAGCGTCGAGTAGGGTGAAGGAAGCGGTGAGGGTGAGGTTGTCCCAGCGGTTGAAGCGGTGCTGAGCCCGCATCACGATGTCACCCTCGACGGCATCGTCTCCGTTGTAGACGCTTCTGAGCTGATTGTCGTAGCGGTCTCGGACGTAGTCTTGAAGGCTGTATCCAGTCTGCAACGTCATTTCGTTTTCGAAGCGATGTTCGATCTCGACGCCAGCGTTCCAGACGTCGGAGTCCTACTTGCTCCAAGGCTGGCTGACGATGGTTTCATGCGACAGGTCGGAGAAGTCGCCGTCAAGGTTGATTAGGCCGAGGTCCTGCGGACGATCGTCCTCGGTGACATCGGCATTGAACTTTATGACTGTATCCGGAGAGAGCTCCCAGTCGACGGCGATGTATCCGATCTTCCGAGACACTTCGAAGGGCGAACCATCGGAGAAGGATCGAAAGTCGTACCAGTCGTTCTCCTTGTCGTACTGGAAGTCCTCTACCTTGAACTTGCCCGCACTTTTGGGCTTTGGCTTGTGGCGTTCGCGGCCTTGGAAGGCGGGATCGCGGGAACGGAAGCGGTTGTCGGGGATGACTGGATACATGCCGTGGTCCTCGGCGGCCTGGATGTTCTCCTCGCTGTGGTACTGGCAGTCGGCGGTCAGGTAGGTCCCGCTGAGCGAGCCCTTCTTGAGCTTGCCGGGCTCGAGGTTCACCCTGGCCTCGTCGAGGGCGCGCCTGGCGAGCTTATGGTCGTGGCCGGTGGCCTCCACCCCTGCGGAAACGATTATCTGGTTCTCCTGCTCGACCAGGGCCTGGGCGTTGTAGCCCTCGACCATGCAGTGGCGGATCTTCATCAGGCAGGACTGGGGATCGGTTACGTTGTCGTTCACTTCCTTGCCGGACTCGCCGAGCTTGGGTTCGCTCTCGTCGAGGAAGCGGTCCACCTTGGCTAGGTCCCTCTCCAGCCTGGATATCTGCTCGTCGTGTTGGGTGTCCTCGGTCTCGCTGGCGCCGTCGGCGCTTTTGTGGGCCTTGATCTTCCGGTCTATGCTGGCCGCGAACTTCTCGCGCTTGCGCTGGAAGTCGCACCTCTTTCCGGTCCATTCGCGCGAGGCGTTGGAAGGGAGCTTGACGCCGTCGAGGGCGAAGTGGGTGTATCCGAGCAGGCCCTGCTCGTCGCAGGCCAGCAGTATCCTCTGGAAGACGTCGCGGGCGATGTCGCCCATGCTGGATATGAAGGCGGCGAAGGTGGAGTGGTCGGGCGTGGCTCCGCCGGAGAGGACCATGAAGACGAGGTTGACCCTGCAGGCCCTTTCCATCTTGCGGGAGGACTCCATGCCCAGCGAGTAGGCGTAGAGCACGACCTTCAGCAGGGCCCTGGGGTCGTAGGCCTTCTGGCCGGCAAGGTCGTTGTTGTACCGGCTCTCGAAGAGCTCGAGGCCGACCTTGGCGTCGACGAGGTAGTCGATCGGGTATTCGAGGGTTCCGGGGTTGAGCTGCTCGAGCAGGCTGGCGCAGAACATCTGGTCCTGGGCCCTCTGGTCTTCCTTGAATCGCGCCATGCTGTATCCATAAGCAAGTGCGGGAGAACTCAATCAGTACTTATCCACAATCGAGAGTTTTTCGACAGCCTCGTTAGCTTTCATTTCGTTAATTTTGGGGGCTGTCCTAGGTAAGAAATGATACTAGGCCGCGTGGACAAAATCAAATTTAACCCAATCCACTAATGCAGCGACATTTACGAATCCCATATAGGTTTTCTCCAGTTTGTCGTAGCG
>NZ_JARXHX010000019.1 GCF_031127835.1 Pelagicoccus sp. SDUM812002 | reverse complement strand
CGCAGCGAGTTTATGCCGACATTGGGCTTGCGCGCAGCGTAGGACTATGGAACCGGCTATAATCATTTTTCACCCACAGATTTTCCGGAAGACCCGAAATTAGTTAAAGAGAACCTCTTCTTTAGAACGGTCTGTGGACAAGTCGAAAGAGTCCCAGCTGGAGCTTTGCGTCGAGCGCCCTTTACTGCGATGGGTGTTCGAAGCAAAGGAGGCATGCTGGCTTTGTCCGCTGAGGATGCATTGCAGGTCGAGCACGGTTTGCTGGAGCATTTCGGCTTGGGAGGAGAGTTCCTCCGAGGTGCTTGCGGTTTCTTCGGCAGTGGCGGAGTTGGCTTGGATATCGCGATCCAGTTCGTTGACGGCTGTGTTGATTTGGGAAATACTGTTGGTCTGTTCCTGGCTGGCGGCGGAGATTTCCTTTACGATCTCGTTGACGTTGCGGGCCTTGCCGAGAATGTTATCGAAGCTCTCGCCAACCCGGTTTGAAATCTCGACGCCGCGCTCAGAGCGCTGGATCGAGTCCTCTATTTGAGAGGCTGTATCCTTGGCTGCAGCGGCGCAGCGTTGGGCGAGGTTTCGTACCTCGTCGGCTACGACTGCGAAGCCAGCGCCTGCTTCACCTGCACGGGCTGCTTCTACGGCAGCATTGAGGGCGAGAATGTTCGTCTGGAAAGCGATTTCGTCGATAGCCTTTATGATGTTGGCGATGTTGTCGCTGGAAGACTTGATTGCGTTCATCGCTTCAAACATCTCGTGCATTCCTTCGGATCCGTCTTCTGCGGCGGCTCGGGTTTCATTGGCCATGTTGCGAGCTTTGGCTGCGTTGCCAGCATTTCGCGAAGTGGTGTTTGATAATTCGGAAAGAGCTGCTGAGGTTTGTTGGATGGAGGCGGCTTGGCGGCTGGTTCCGTCGGCCAGTCCTTGGCTAGATGCTGACACCTGCGCAGCTGCGCTGCCTGTTTGTTGAGACATGGCAAGCAGGGTAGTCTCGACTTCATTGAGTGGTTTCGTGATGGCGCGGATCGCCGTAACGGCGAAGAATGCGCCGCATGCTAATCCTGCTACAAGGAGTGCAAAGGATACTGTGGAGTAGTTGCTCGCTGACGAAGTCAATTCGGCGATTTGGGCTTGAGCTTGCTCCAAGCTTTCTGCGGCCTGAACCTTTTCAGCAAGGGTTGCGACCCTCCAGGATTCCATGATGCTTACGGCGCCAGTGGCGACTATGAAAAGGCATAGGGTACCGATCAGAATGAATAGTCGGGCACTGATAGAGATGTTTTTAAGCATAAAAGGGAGGGATTTGTTTTTCTAGGCCGGGAGCGAATTTTGTTTGGTCCATTCTAGATTTGGGTAATCGAATGGACTGCTTAAATCGGCAGTAAAATTCATGTCTTGATGGGGAAAGCGCTCATATTTTTCTCCGTCCATGTGGATATTATCCCTGCATTGCACTAGGGAATGAAGTCCCCAAGGTTCGGGCTAGGCGTTTTTCTTGGTTTTTCGTCAATCAAGCGTTTGGAGAAATCGTGCTTGATTTGCATAAACATGCATAAGATAACCAACTTACTAAAGTTAAGACGATGAGTACCGCATTTGAAACCATGGAATTGAAAGACATCGACCTCGAAGGAGCTTCGGCAGAGCAGCGTGTACGCTGGGCAGCCGAGCAGTTTGGCGATGAGCTGATCATGACGACAAGCTTTGGTACCCACTCGGCGGTGATGCTTCATCTGGTGACATCGGTATTACCCGATATACCAGTCGTTTTCATCGATACTGGTTATCTTTTTCCTGAAACTTACCGGTTCGCGGCTGAGCTGACGGACCGTCTAAACCTGAACATCAAGAAGTACCAGGCTAAGATTTCCGCGGCGGAGCAAGAGGCTCTCTACGGAAAACTCTGGGAAAACGGCGAGGAAGGGCTCAAGAAATATAGCCTTCTCAATAAGGTGGAGCCAATGGATCGGGCAGTTCGTGAACTGGGTGCCAAAGCTTGGCTGGCGGGTTTGCGTCGCAGCCAAGGCGCGACTCGCAGTGAGCGCCCTGCTGTACAGGTCCAGAATAAGATGACCAAAGTTTACCCGATCATAGATTGGGATAATCGCGGGATGCACCAGTATTTGACTGCCAACGACCTGCCGTACCATCCGCTTTGGGACGAGGGTTATGTTTCATTGGGAGATTGGCATAGCACATCAAAATTAATGCCAGGAATGGCCGAAGCGGATACGCGCTTCGGCGGGGTCAAACGCGAGTGTGGACTGCACGAGCTTTCTGGCCAGTCGGATTTCCAGATTTAAGGCGAGCAACCGGACCGAAGACCGTATAGTTAAGGCTGACGCGAGAAATATGCGTCGGCCTTTTTGTCAATGTGCGCGAGGTGGTACGCCTTGTACACTGTGTGGTTTGCACGAAAAAACCGCTCTCCGGTAGCGGATGAGCGGTTTCAGAAAGTGTTTATTGAAAGAAGCTTACGCCTTTTCGATGAGTCCGGCCTTGATCGCCTTCACGCTTACCCACATACGCTTAACCTGACCGGAAGCGAGACGGACCCGAATGCGTTGCACGTTTGGACGGAACTTACGCTTGGTAGTCTTGGTTACGTGCGTGCCGATGCCGCCACTCTTTTTAGCCTGGCCCTTGCGGTGGATGATAGAGCCAGTAGTTGGTCGTTTGCCTGTGATTGCGCAGATTCTTGCCATGTCGGAAATTGGTTTGAGAAACGGGGAAGAAATGGTTGGTGCAGTGCCTTGGCAAGAACCAAATAGAATTATTTAGGTTCTGGGTGTCAGGTACTGGTTGGTTGTGCATCAGGGAGTCTAATTGCACTGAGCGCTTGGAATTTCTGTCCCATCAATGCGGGATGCATCAGCTCCTTGAGCTTTTGGCGGATAGGAGCGAAAGCGGGCAAGGTAGGGTCGAATGCTTTTTGTAGATAGTTAGGTGCTCGATGAACGATGAATGATTCCTGGCTCTGCAGGGAGGGCTTGCTGAATCCGGCCTCCTTGAGGGCCGTTTCGAGGTGATCCCAGCAAATGTGGTGCGTTATGTCCATGGATCCAGGGGCGTCGAGGATATCCGGACGTTGCTTATGTAGATAGTAGCCCCGAGCGCTACCTTGAGGGGTATCTTGAGCGATGGAGTGCCAAGTCTTTCCGTAGTCGAACGCGATGAAGGCTCCCGACCAGTTTCTCTCTATAAGATTGCGGGCGAGTGCCAAGGAGCCGGTGGGGAGGTCGACCGTATAACCGGACGGGAGGTCGCTGGGGAGGTCGTCTGTATAGAATGCAGCTTCATCACTGATGGTCGGTCGCGGCTTCCAGACGAACGTCTTACCCTGAAGTTGCACGGCGAATTCGATCCACTGGCTACCGTCGAAGCGAATCTGTCGGAAAGTTTGAGCATCGAAAAGCTCGTTGGAAAATACGATCGCTTGTGGGGGGATTTCTATCTCCTGACCGATTCCTATCGTTGAAACGCTCCTAAATGAGCTTTGGCTATCGTCGAGCAAAGTGCCGCCCGGCTCGGCTCCAACTTCGACCCAGTCGGTTTCGGCGGGGTCGAGGCCGGCTTGTTTGAGCATCGAGCAGCTGGCCTCAACTATTATTTCGGCGAACGACTCTTTGAGGCTGATTGAGGTGTAGAAATCAGACTGGGGATTTCGCCCGACGCGATGCTGTTCTCTGCGGTAGTAGCCGTACTGAGGATGGTAGAGGGCAGTTTCGATGAAGTCCGGGAGTTCGATTATGCCGTCCGGCCCCGCCTTGTTGGCGAGGGCAGTTAGGATTTCAGGAGGCTGTTCGGGCAAATCGCTCATCTGTGAAAACTGACGCTTGGGAACGAGACAGATGTGTCATCAAGAGTCACGCACTTTGATGGTCTCTATTATTGTTGCGGGAGAGAAGGGGAGTCGTAAAGCAGTGGGTAGATATGTTATTGGCCATTGAAAGTTCCTGTGACGAATCCGCCCTCGCTCTCTTCGAGCGTGGTGTGGGACTGCGTGGCGAGTGGATCAGCAGCCAAGTGTCGTTGCATGCCGAATACGGTGGCGTGGTTCCAGACTTAGCGAGTCGCGAACACCTTAACAATTTTGCTCCGTTGCTGGAAGCAGCGCGCAAGGATGTCGGATTCGAGGGAATAACTGAAATAGCAGTGACGACCGGGCCGGGGCTTGCGGCTTGTTTGGCGATGGGGCTGGCGGTTGCGAACGCTCTCTCGCTAGCGTGGAAGGTGCCAGTATTTGGAGTCAACCATCTCCGAGCTCACGCTCACTCGCCTTTTCTTCCGGTTTATGAGGACTGTCCTGAGAGATTTGATACGCTTTTGGTGGATGAGCTTTTGCCGCATTTGTCGCTAATCGTTTCCGGAGGAAATACGATTCTTGCTCGCATTGAGAAGGATCGGTCCTTGTCGATCCTCGGACAGACGATCGATGACGCAGCGGGAGAAGCTTTGGACAAAGGAGCGAAGTTGCTGGCACTCGGCTACCCCGGCGGACCGAAGTTGGAGCAGCTCGCGGATGGGAGCGACGTGAAGGCGTATCAGTTTCCTCGAGGTTTGGTAGGCAAGCCACACCTCGATTTTAGCTTTTCCGGCTTGAAGACGAGCTTGCGGTACCAGGTTGAAAAGATGGGACCTGAAGCTGCAGCGGCAGACATCGGAAATCTTTGCGCCTCATATCAGGAAGCAGTAGTGGATGCTTTGATACGCAAGAGCGACAAAGCCTTGAAAGGCGGTGGCTACAAGAGTATGGGCTTGTCGGGCGGTGTCTCGAACAACGGAGTGTTGCGTGCTCGCTTTGAAGCCTTGGGGACGAAGCGTCGCGTGAAGAGCCTATTGGCCCGACGCTGCCACACGGGAGATAACGCCGGCATGATCGGTTTTAGCCACGTATTCGAGAAACGAGTACGTCAGGACGGAATGCTAGACATCGCTCCCAGCTTGCAGCTGGACGCGACGGTGTAGAAAGCTTGGTGGATTGGATCCTGTGAGGCGAACGACATGGAAGTCGTTTCGCCAGTTTACCCATCGTAAGGGCTACTCGGATTCGGACTTTGGGGCAGCCTTCTTGGCTACCTTTTTCGCTGCTTTCTTAGCGACTTTCTTGGCCGCCTTTTTCGCTGCTTTTTTGGCAGCCTTCTTGGCCGCTTTTTTCGGTGGGACCTTATCTACGGCTGGAGCTGGGCTTGTTGGAGGCTGCTCGGGAGCGGACTTGGCGTTGTTCTCGGTCTTCTTATCTTTAGAAGGGTGGGGGGCGTCCGATTTCGAATCCTTTCGGGGATCGGATTTATTTTCAGACCGAGGCTTGTGGCTAGCTTGCTTGTCTTGGTCGGGCCGTTGGTCGCTTCTTTGTTCACCGGAATTGTTAGCATCGCTATCTTGTCGATCGCGTCCACGTCCCCTTCCGCGGCGACGTCCCCGCTTGCGACCGCGGCGTTCCTCTGAGTCGCTATCCTGGTTGTCGTCCCGCCTATCCGGTTGGCGATCTCGACGTTGGGTGTCGGAGCGCGGTTGGTCAGAATCCTCGCGAACCGGCTTTTCCTGGCGTTCGTCTCGTTGAGGTTTCTGAGGACGTTCTGGCGTTTCGTCGACTTCGGCAGGACGGTTTTTGAGGTAGGACTCAAGGCTGAAGTCTTTTGCTCCGAAGGCTTTCACGATCTGGGTGAAGGCGCGGAAGTATGGATTTTGCGTATCGGAGAGGAGAGAATAGAATATGGTTTCCGAAGGGAGGACTTGGCAGCCCATGGAACGGAGAGCGTCGAGCACGGGAGCTTCGTCTTGGGGGCGACGAGCTCCGAGGCAATCGCTCAGGAAAGTGAGGTCGATATCTTCCTCGGTCGCTTGCAATCCGGTCTGGTAGACGCAGATTGGCGTTTCGATTCCGACGATGAGGAGGTTGTAGATTTCCTTTTCTCGGAGGAAGCGTTCGATGCCGGCGGCTCCGAGCGCGGAAAAAGTTTGCTTGCTGAAGACGCGCGGGTTGCGAGCGAGCTTGTAGAGTTCGCTGTTGGTGTGACCCATCTTTTCGGGAACCTGCTCGGTGAAAAGGGTGTGTATTTTCAGGCAACGTGCGGCTTCGATGGCGAATGCGGCTCGTTTTTTGAATTCGTCCTTGTCGCTTATGGTATCGATGAAGGCGTCTTGAGCATCGATGACGAGGAGGGCTACTGAGTCTAGGATTTCTGGGCGAACCTTGCGGTTTAGTTGCATGCCTGGGTGGTGTCGGTTGAGTTTCGGGACAGGATAGCCCCGTAAGAGTCTGACCTTAAAGAGCATTCTTGGCGCTTAATCAATCCGAAGCCCGAAAATTTTCTAGCCAGTTGAGCGTGGGGAATAATAGTGGGTGCGTATGGAATGGCATATCACCCCAATCGCTCGTAAATCGTTTCACTCGGATGTGGAATTTGCGAAGGACGACGCGATCGCTTGCGCCTTGGTCAAGACTGAGGAAGGCGAGCTCGCGCGGGTGGATGTGCTCATTTCGGAAGCCAATAAGGTCGAGATGCCCGGCAAGGTGCTTTGCCGCTGGACCCAGAAGTTCAAGCCGAAGCCGAATGACGGCAAGGAAGAGGCAGAGGCCCTGAAACTAACGGCGGACAACCTTTTCATCAGCTTCTTCGAAGGCGAAGAAGAGGGGGCTCTTTCAGTGGAAAATGCGGAGTTGAAGCATTTTCTCGGCTTGATGCTAGAGCGTCGTCGGGTGTTGCGAGTGAAAGCTCGCACGCGCAAGTACACGCGCTACGTGCATCGCCCGACGAAGCGGGAGTTCTTGGTGCCGGCGGTGGACTTGGATCCGCAGTTTTTCCTGGAGAACGAGGAGAAGCTCGCTTTCTTAGTGGACGGTGCAGAGGGCGATGGCGAGGATGGTGAAACTGATAGCGAAAAGCAGGATTCGGATTCTTAGGTGCTGGTTTTGCCAACCCGGGGGTCGGTCGCTGACCTTTGTCAGCGAAGTTCGAGAAGGACTGTATTGATTTTTAGAGCGGCGGCTTTTTGCTGACGCGAGTTATCGCAGGGTGGTTGATGTCCGAGCGAGGCGAGTTCGCGGAGGAGATCGATTGCCAGTGTCTGGCAGACAGGGAGTGCGGTTGCTCCCTCGAGTTCCTGGTGGAGTCCTTGGATCGCCTGCTTAAGGTTTCGATGTCGGGAATACGGGACATGCGGGCTTCGACAGTATCGGAAGTGCTGGACTTTGGCTTTCTCAGCATAGGCGAGGATGCGTTGGCACAGCGCGTCAAGTTCGTCGCCGAGGTTGGAACATTGGTCACTCTCGGAAGTGGCTTTGTCAGAATGGGTCGAATTGGCGATAAAAGGCATGATGTGTGTGGTCGTGGGTGTAGATTCGGAAAACAAATAGCCCGAGGCTGTGAGGCCTCGGGCTAAATGAAAAAGTGGTTGCTGTCGTATAACGGTTAGTATCGACGCATGCCACCGGCCCGAAGCGTGTTTGCTTTGGTCATCATAATGATAGCGGTGGCTTTGATGTGGTTCATAGTACGAGGGTGGAAAGTACGGTCGTGGGTCTATCTGTCAAGGAGAGGCTTGCGAGGTTGGCGCATCCCGGCGAGTCTGCTGCGCGTAAGTTTCCATGGTGACTCGAATAAGCTTCCTCAGGCAAATCACTCCGCTGCTGATCTCTTTGGCCGTCATTGGTGGTCTTTCGTTCACGGTGAGGAAGTTTGAACGAGAGGCGCCGCGGCCTTTTGATCGATTGATCGTCGAGGTGTTGCCGGAGTTGCCGGACTTGACGGGGAGACCGTCCGAATTGATTGAACGGCTGGAAAACGCTCACGCAAAATTGGAGGTGGGCGAGCTGCAGCGGGAGGCTTTGGTAGAGTTGGCTTATCTCTACCACGCGAATGGTTTTTTTTCGCAAGCGGAGTCGTGCTACTTGGGGCTGGAGTCGTTCGAAACGGAGAATGCCCGTTGGCCTTACTTGCTGGGAGTGTTGAAGGAGGATCGAATGAACCAAGCCGAGGTTGCGACCCATTTTGCGCGATCGATCACCTTGGATCCGGCACGTCCGCTGTCCTACTTCAGATTGGGCGAAGCCTATCGGAAAGGTGGCGAGTTTAAGGATGCCAGAACGGCGTACGAGTACTGTGTACTTGGAGCTCCCAATGATGGCTGGGCACGTTTAGGATTGGGACGAATCTCAGTTGCGGAAAGAGAATGGGAGCTGGCGAAGGACTGGCTGGAAAAGGCCATCGATTTGATGCCTAAGCTCGAACCCGTTCGAGAGCTCCTTCCAGATGTGTATCTGGAGCTCGGAAACATTGATAAGGCGAAGAGTCTTCGTGAGGATCTGGGTAAGAGAGCACTCGTTTCCGAGCCGAGAGATGCTTGGCTTTCGTTTCTCTCTGAGCACTGCTATGATTCCTATCGCTTGTTGGAGTACGCTCGGGAGTCTCGAGCTGCGGGATTCTTTGAAGAAGCGTTGTCCTCGCTCGAGCGTGCTTTACTTTATGGAGCTGAGGACATGGTCGTGGTCGAGGAAGTCTCGAATCTGATCGAGGAGCTTCAGAGATAACGTTTCCGTCAGGCGGCCCCTTCGACCTGCAAACGTGACAGTTGTGTCACGGAAAGGCAGGCTTTTGAGCGAAACGGGGGTGGAGTGTTACAGTGACGTTACGGGTATGTTACGTGGAGGTGATAAGAGGGGTTTGCTGGGATTCTGGCCTCGCCTTTGTAATTTTTCGGAATCACTTGGCAATCAATGCAAATGGACCTGCGCTTTTTGCTCCCGTAAATCACACGCCAAATGAAATTCTCGAAACTTGCTAAAACTGCATTTTTGTCGGGTGCGCTCCTTTCTGTGCCCTTAACTCTCGAGCTCGCAGCCGAGCGCGATACTGCGGACATCCTTGTGGATGTGCTCGTCCTCAAGGGGATCCTTACCGAGGAAGAAGCTTCCGTAATCCGGCAGGAGGTTGAGGTCGTAGCTGCCGCTGAGAGGGAGCAAGTCGTGCAAACAGCTGTAGCTGAGTCGACCGCTCAAGCAGCTTCTCCAGTTGCGGCAGTTCCGATGCCGAAAGCTCTTGATGGCCTTAAGCTCTATGGCGACGCTCGTTTTCGTTTCCAAGGCGAGGATGTCGATGGCAGCAACACGCGGCAGCGCTGGCGCTATCGTGCTCGATTTGGCGCCGACTACGCGTTCAAAGATAGCGCGTACTCGATGGGAATGCGTATGGAGACTGCGAGCGCGAACGACTCTACCAATGCGAACTTTGGGGGCTTTTTTGACAAGACTGGCGACGAGCTAAGGCTCGGACTTGCTTATCTTGAATATGCTGGCGAGGAGGTGACTGTCAGCTTGGGCAAGCACAAGCACCCTTTTGTGATCAGCTCGGCATTTTGGGATAGCGATATCAATCCAGAAGGCATTTCCGAAACATTCGAATCCGGCAGCATGACCTACAACTTTGGACAGTACATCATCGACGAAGAGCGAGAGGATAGGGGGGGCAGTGACGAGTTCATGTTTGTCGCTCAAGCGAGCTGGACGAACGGCGAAGGTTTGACGGTATCCCCGATGTATCTGACTACCACGAGTGGGCAGTCATCTTTTTCAGAGAGCGCAAGTTTCAGTGGCGAGAATGCGATTACGTATTTCAGCAATTTCGATGTGCTCATGGTTCCGGTCGAGTACGAGTTTAAAAGCGGAAACGGAGTCGGTCAAAAGCTGTTTGGTACGGTTGGAAAGAACTTCTCTGGTGGCGACGCCGTCGATGATGTGGGTTCACCCTTCTATAGCGATATAGATACGGGAGACCAGGACTTGTTCTTTAATTTTGGATACCAATACGGTAGCGCGAAGAAGTCGGGTACTTGGCAGGCTGGTATCGAGTATATCTATCTCGAAGGTGCGTCATACACGCCCAACTTGTCGGATTCAGACTTTGCGAAAAACAGCCTGAACCATGCGGGATTTGTCTTAAGCTACAAGTATGCCGTTACGGACTTTTTTACAGCTGGGGTGACTTACATGGATAGTGATACGATTGACGAAGATTTTGCTGCAACAGTCGTTGCGAAGGACGACGTGAAACTCCTCCAGGTGGACGCGGCGGTTAAGTTCTAAGCCCGCTAATATCATTCAATTTTTGCTGGTCGTGCTCTTCGGTACGGCCAGCTCATCAAACCCGATCCCGTAACCTAAAAGTGACACTAAAGCTCTTGGACTGAGCATGTGTTACACGAATAATCTCGAATTTGTAGCTCATGCTATGAGCCAAACGAACATATAGAATTATGAAACCAATCAGCCTATCCCGAATCGCAAATAAAAGCGCGTTTGCCGCTCTTGCACTCAGCGTTGCTAGCCTCGTCTCTGCAGCGGAAAAAATCGTTATCAAGGGTTCAGATACTCTTGGAGCAAAGATGGTTCCTCAGCTTGCTGAAGAGTTCAAGGCGATCAAATCCAAGCAAGGTGTCGAAGTTATATTCGAGATAGCGGCTGAGGGTTCCTCTACCGGAGTCGCTGCCGTAATCGACAGCACTGCCGATCTCGGTATGTCCTCTCGTGAAGCCAAGAAGACAGAAGAGTCAAAGGCGCTCCTAAAGGGAGTCAAGATGACCCCGATCGAAGTCGCGAAGGATGGTATCGCCATCATCGCCAACGAAAAGAATCCCATGGATGAGATTTCTTCCCGTGAAGTTGAAAAGATCTTCACTGGCGACGTGATAGACTGGAGCTCGATCAATGGCGTTTCCGGCGATATTTCGATTTATACCCGTAACACGTCCTCTGGTACTTACGCTGTATTTCAGGAAATGGCTCTTCGTAAGCGAGACTACGCGGGTTCTTCTCAAAAGATGGCTGGCAACGAGCAAATCGCCTCCGAGGTTGCCAAGAATCCAAACGGTATCGGCTACGTAGGTCTTGCCTATCTAGGCACTCAAGGGATCAAGACTCTTCCGGTGGACGGGGTCACGCCTGAGAAGAAAAACTACCCTTATGCTCGACCGGTCTATTTCTACTACGATGGCAACGCCAAGATGCGTCCTATCGTAAAGGAGTTCGTTGACTTTTGCTTGAGCAAAGAAGGCCAGAAGATCGTCGAGGACGTACACTTCATTTCAATCCTCTAACTCTGAGGAGCGACTTTGCCGTAGCGGCGTTCTCTGTTTTCCTCGAGGACGTCGCTTTTTTCGACGGTGAGTAAGGTTTTGCCTCATTTCGTCCGACAGGTGGAATGCAGGTTCTTCGATTACTTAGCGGCTCGACTGTCGCATCCATTTTTTAATACCCATGGCTAAAGAATCTAAGTCCGGTCGTTACGACTTGCACTCACGCAGGAGGCGCGTCCTCGGCCTTGATAAGGGGCAGGCTTTGAAAGGCTTGTTCGGCGGAAATGCCCTCGTGTCGGTTATCGTCTTGGCACTGATCACCTTCTTTCTTTTCAAGGAAGGAGCGGGGTTCTTTGGCCAGTATCGCCATGATATCGAGCTTTATCGCAAGTCGGGTCTTGAGTACGTGGAGATTATGAAGAAGGAGACCGACTCCTTCTCGGAATTAAACCGCTACCTAAACTCCATAAGGGGAGAGCACGCATCCGTTTTGAAGGAGCGCGGACTTTCCTTCGCGGAGGCCAAGGCAGAACTCTCATCTTACGAGGATTTCATCTACAATTTCGAGGATCTTGGTTATCCTCTCCGGGAGTATGTCCTCGAAATGAACGAGGTCGCCATCGGCGCTCGAAATATGTTCGTGGAAGCCTCCAACTATCGTGAACACCGCGAAAACTTGTTAGCCCTCGGGCGTGACGAAGAGGCGGCAGAGGTAGAAGTCTTGGATGTAGACCTCAGCGTTTTTGTAGAAATGATCAAGGAGGGCGAACCTGATTTCCTCGCTTTGAACGATAAAGTCGCAGTCGGCATTATACGACTCACCGACGACCTCCCAACTATCGGAATCGAAAAGTTGGACGATAAAATGCAGCGGTTCAAGGAGCTGGCTCTCATGTTCGTCTCAGAGATGGACGGGTATGAAACGCGTCTCGCGGAGTGGGATCCTCAGGAGCCTGTCGGGATGGGGAGCGCGTTTGCCTCGTTTGTTTTTGGAAAGGATTGGGTAACCAATTCTTCGATACAAGATTGGTACGGGATTCTTCCGCTTTTCACCGGTTCGTTGCTGGTCGCCTCCATCGCCATGGTGATCGCTATCCCACTGGGAGTGGGAGCGGCGATCTACATCAACCAGGTCGCGACTCCCGCTGAACAGAATTTCATCAAGCCTTATATCGAGTTTATTTCAGCGATTCCGTCGGTTGTGATTGGATTCTTCGGCATTGCAGTGTTCGGCGAGTTTGTGCGTCAGGCATCTGGCTGGGCTATTTTCTCCGGCCTCGACGCGTTTCCAATCAGCGAGCGCCTGACTGCTTTCACGGCTGGCTGTCTGCTCGCTCTGATGGCAATTCCTACGATTTTCACCCTTGCGGAAGACGCAATCAACAATGTGCCGAAGTCCTTCAAGGAAGCGTCGCTAGCAATGGGAGCGACCCGCCTGCAGACGACAATGCGCATCATCGTCCCGACTTCTTTGTCTGGCATCATCTCGGCGATACTGCTCGGATTTGGGCGCGTGATAGGGGAGACGATGGTGGTCTTGCTCTGCGCGGGTAACCGTATCGAGATTCCGGATTTCACCGACGGCTTGGCTACTTTTTTCGAACCCGTCCATACCATGACTGGTATCATCGCTCAGGAACTGGGCGAAGTCGTAAATGGAAGCATCCACTACCGCGCCTTGTTTATGGTGGGGATGGTACTCTTCCTCCTTTCTCTCCTTATCAACTACCTGGCTCAGAAGATCGTTCTGAAGTACCAGGTTTCACGAGGCTAATTAAGCAAATGCCCGCTACCGCATCCATACGAAAAGAGCGCCCAACCGAAGGCCTCGGCTTCCACAAGAAACCGTCCAAGGCGAAGTCTACCGAGAAGGCATTCTTCTGGCTATTTCGCCTAGGCACCTATTTCATCCTGCTTTGCTCCTCCGTCATTTTCCTGACGATATTTTATAAGGGCAGCCAAACCGTTTTCCAAACTGAGTTCCCTTTCGTCAATGTGGAGTTCCTTACGGAGGCCCCGCAAACGCTTCATGTTTTTGAATACGAAGGGGAGCAATACGAACTGAGCGACAATAATTTCCGTGCCTTTGAAGAGGAGCGAGGAGTCGAGATTGATACGACTACTTACGCGTACTCGGGTGGGGGTATTTGGCCCTGTATCGTGGGCACCGTACTGCTCGTGGTGGGTGCCATGACCATTGCCCTTACGCTCGGCGTGCTCAGCGCGATTTTCCTCAGCGAGTACTCCAAGCCTGGTAAGATCCTCAATGCTATACGACTTTCTATTTTGAATCTAGCTGGCGTCCCTTCTGTCGTATTCGGGATTTTTGGACTCGGCTTCTTCGTGCTGGCTGGACCGATCTTTTCTTTCTCTCCCTTTGAAGGCTATGACTTCCAATTCTGGCCGCTTCCGATCTACTTTGGATTTGCAGGATGGAATGTCTCGCTCATTGCCGGATGTTTCACGCTCGCATTCATGGTCCTGCCGATCGTTATTTCCGCCAGTGAAGAGTCGTTGCGGGCGATTCCGCAAGGCCTTCGCGAAGCGTCGCTCGCTCTCGGCGCCAGCAAGTGGACGGCGATTCGCACAAACGTGCTGCCCTACGCTATGCCCGGCATTCTGACTTCGTCTATCATCGGCGTCGCTCGCGTAGCAGGCGAAACGGCTCCGATCATGTTCACCGCCGCTTATGCGATGCGAGACCAGCTTCCCTGGGAAGGCCTGGAAAAATGGACGGACTTTTTCTTCCAGGGCGTGATGGCCCTTCCTTATCACATCTATGTAGTAAGCGCTAAGATTCCACAAAATGAATACACTGAAAGAATGCAGTATGGGACCGCTTTCGTGTTCCTTTTCATTGTAGCTGGTATCGCTCTTGCTTCCATCCTACTGAGAATCCGCATGCGGAAAAAATATCGCTGGTAATATGGCACTCGTTAAAGACAATCCCAAGGTAATTACTTCTTCCAAGACAAGCTCGTCCATGGCCACCGAAAAGCCTGAACCCAAACGTCCGCTCATCCGCGTAGCCGATTTCGACTTCTACTACGGAGAAAAGCAGGCCCTCTTTGATATCAACATGGATATGAAGGAGAATGAGGTCACTGCCTTCATCGGTCCCTCCGGTTGCGGCAAGAGCACTTTGCTGCGTTGCATAAACCGCATGAACGACCTAGTGGAGGTCGCACGCATAGGTCGCGGCAAGATCGAGGTTAACGGAGCTGACATTTATGATCCGCGGGTCGATACCATCGAGCTGCGCAAGCGCGTTGGCATGGTTTTCCAGAAGTCGAACCCGTTTCCGAAGTCCATCTACGAGAATGTGATCTACGGCCTCCGAATCCAAGGTATTAACAAGAAGTCTGTCCTGGACGAAGCGGTGGAGCGTTGCTTGAAGGGGGCGGCTCTGTGGGACGAAGTTAGAGATCGTCTCGACACGAGCGGCCTGAGCCTTTCGGGCGGCCAGCAGCAGCGCCTTTGTATCGCTCGTGCTCTTGCGGTAGAGCCCGACATCCTGTTGATGGACGAGCCTTGCTCCGCTCTTGACCCCGTCGCAACGGCAAAGGTGGAAGAGCTAATTCACTCGCTAAAGAAAGAGTACACGATAGTGATCGTGACGCATAACATGCAGCAAGCCGCCCGTGTCTCCGACAAGACTGCTTTCTTTTACCTCGGCAAGCTCATCGAAATGGCGAAGACCGACGAGATCTTCATGAGCCCGAAGAACGAACAAACCGAAGCCTACATTTCAGGTCGTTTCGGCTGATCTGCAGGGCTATCGCCTTACTTTTTCTGTCAAATCCAATTCAACTCAAATACTGAGTTCGCACTCTGTATCCGTAATCTCACCACAGAACCATGAAACGCTATTTCCACGAAGAGCTAGAAGACGTAAGATCCCATCTGATGCTGATGGGTGAGAAGGCTATCGCCAACGTCAACCTCGCCATGCGAGCCTTGCTTGATTCCGATCTAGCGACCGCGCAGCAAGTTCGCGCTGCTGACGACCGGATCGACGAGATTGAGAAGCAAATAGACGACGAGGTAGCTCGCTACATTGGCTTGCGCGCTCCAGTCGCGCGTGATCTGCGGTTGCTGTTCGTAGCGATCAAAGCGAGCCACGATTTGGAACGGGTGGGCGACGAAGCGACAAGCATTGCAAAGCGAACTGCCAAAATCCTCAAAACGGGCAGCTCGACAGATGACCTCGGTCGCTTGCCGCGGATGTGCGAACTCGCGGTTGGAATGCTAAAGGACGCACTGCATTGTTTTATCGATGAAGATTCCACCAGAGCTATCGCAATCTCGGAGCGTGACGAGGAGGTCGATTCGCTCAATCGCGAGAACTTCCGCTACTTTTTGGACATGATGAAGAAAGATCCCAAGCGTGTCGATTTTGGCACTGAAATGGTATTCATCTCCAAGTCGATGGAGCGCATTGCGGACCACGCTCAGAACATTGCTGAAGAGGTCTACTACTTGCTGACTACCCACTCCCTCAAGGAAGTGATTGCCGATAGAAAGTCGGTCTAAGCTTTACGGCAAAGGCAAACTCGCTCCAAATTGTGGGTGAGATGAAGCATGCCCATGTTCGCTTGATTTCTATCCTTGCCGCCGAATGCTATCCATCGCAGGTGGCGGCGTGGCAGCTGGGTTCGCTTATGCGTCCGGTCTTGCTATTCGCGGGCTGCGAGACGACTGGAAACCGTATCCTTACCGTTTGCATCACCTTCTCGCGAATAGCAGTCCGCTTGCTCGAATTGGTTGCAGCACGTTAGTACGCCGGTTTTCGTATCGAAGGTAGTCTCCGATTATCGGCTCCAGAAAATCTTGCCTAAGCTACAAGGCTTTGACCAGTCTACGTGCCCCGAATTACGCCCCATCATTCAGCTATGAAGTCTACTTTTATCCTGCTTCTTTGCGCATTCCTAAGCGCTGCATTAGTCTCAACCAGCTTTGCTCAAGAGGAGAGTTCAGTATCTGCCGCCGATGTTGAACCCGCAGTAGCCGACCTCGATGCCCAGCCCAACGGATTGCAGGAAAAGCTTAAGCTTGCTTGGGTTGACGTGGAGGAAAACGGGGCGAGCATGGATAAGCTCGACCTAATTGGTGACCTCTACCTAGAGACGGGCGATGCGCCGCGTGCGGTCCTCGTATTCGAGAAAGCGATTGAAGAGTTTGGAGGGAGCGAAGTACTATTCCTGAAAATGGCACGTGTCATGGGGATCGTAGGCGGTCCCGAGCATGCGGTGAATGCTCTTAAGGTTGGGTTGGAAAGCTTTCCAGAATCGGAACAACTGACCTACGAAATCGGCAAGGCGTACATCGGTTTAAAGAAGCCTTACGCAGCGATTGCGAATCTCAAGAAAGTGATGGAGCTCACTCCAGGCAAGGAACAATATCGTTACCACTTGGCTGACGCTTATCGCGTGCAAGGAAAATGGGCGGAGTCCTTAAAGCTAGTCGATGGCTTGATCGAGGAAAGTACCGCAATCATGGATGTTTACCTGATGAAGGGTGACCTCTTGCTGGCTCAGGGAAGCCGGACCGAAGGAGTTCGCTTCTTGGAAGAGTTGCGCAAGAAACATCCTGATTCTGAGCGAGTGAAGCAGTTGTTGGTGAGGGCGTATCAGATGTATGCATACGCAGAGTCGCAGTCTGGTCGCCTTAGTCTTGCGGTTCGCAGTATCCGCAGCTCTCTCGAAGTCGAACCCGAGAATGCAGAATCGCAAGTGGCGCTAGCATCCTTCCTCAATCAGCTTGGCGAGTTCGAGGAGGCCGAATCTACCTTCAAGGCGGTCCTAGAGGACAATCCTAACAACTTGGATGCCTACCTTTTCTTTGGCCAAATGCTGGAGCAGTTGGACCGGAGTCCAGAAGCTGCAGAATTGTACCGAGCGGGTTTGTCCAAGGCTCGCGAAGGAGGGATAGAAAGTGCAGCGACAGCGTTTAAGAAACTGCTTCGCATCAAGCCCTAGTCGGCTTTGTGTTTCTCCCATCGGATGGTTTCTCTGCTCGAAAACCTTAGCGGGCTTTCCCGGTGAGTTCGAAGCCCGCAATTTCCTGGTCAGGATTTTCGGAATCGCTTTGAAAGACGATCGCGAACTGGCCTGACAGGTCTTTGTTCTTTGGATTGTAGAAGTTGAAAACGTAGTTCCAGAGGCGTCGCTTGTCTTTCTTGTCCTTGTCGGTGGGTTGGCCCATGACGTCCGATATGTCGGTCAAAGTGGGCAGTGGTACACCATGCATGGTTTCTCGGTTCATGGCTGCGGTGGCGCTTTTGCGAAGCTTGTTGATCTTGGCTTCCCCAAGGCTGCGAAAGAGCTCTACGATGAAGCCTGCAGGGATCGCTTCCAGCAGCTTTTCGTCGAAGTCAATTCGCGTCAGGAGACCCTCCTCGAAGCGTGTTCGGAAAATAATGCTGAACGGGGTGCCATCCTCGTTCTGGATTTGCTTCTCAAAGCGCCAGTTCCAGTTTTCGACCTTAGGCTCCTGAGATATTTCAGCGATGCTGCTTGGCTGGGACTCGGTGATGAAAACAAAGTCCTCGTCGCGTACTACGGGTTTCGGAAATTTGAGGGAGAGTCCTTTATCGAGCTCCACGACCACAAACTCGTCGAAGGAATAGAGCTGCCCCTTGAACTTGAGCAGGCGTATGTACACGCAGCCAGATAGAAGTGACAGAGTGAAACCGATGGCAATAGCTTGGATCAGGCGTTTTCTAAGCATTCGTGGGACGAAGGTTAGGGTGCTAATGTTAGCAGCAGTGGGGTAGCGTCGAATTATCCCCAGAGACGTGACTTTAGCAAGCATTCAGCGAATCCGTGTTTTTTCGAGGCTCGTACTAGCGGAAAAGCCCCGGATTTCACTCCTGAGTTGCGCGTCTAGCGAATTGGACCAAGGTAATGGCAGCCTCACACTTACCCCACTCGACACATGATGAACCAATTTAATCTTCGGCGTCTTGTCGCTCTCTTGCTTGTTCTCGCTTCAGCTATGGGCGCCTGGGCTCAGGATGAGGAAAGACCGATTTGGGAGCAGGAGGTGATGCTGGTCTACAGCGGCCGATCTACCGAGTTCAACCGTCTGAGGTCGTTGGGCAAAGATAACCAGCGACTCTCTCTCTACACCAACGCTCTCGATACTTTACATGGGAAAGTCCCTGTTAAGGACGGCGAAAAGCCGTACCAAATCGCCCAGCGCATGTTTCGAATGATCATCGCTGACAACGACAGCGATGCGATCGGCTTGGCTGCTGCCTATTACAATGCACGCGTAATCCAATCGAACCCTTACGAGCAGGATATCGCCGCAGCTAAAAAGCTTTACTGGAATCTCTACGAAAAGTGGCCGGAGCGCTTTTTCGGTCAGATGGCTTTCGTGAAGTATGCGACCCTGCATATTTACGATGACGACGGCAGCGGCGATGAGGTTTGGGAGCGTATCCAGAATTTGGAACCGATCGTTTCCGATATCAATATTCCGGAGCTCCGTCAAAACGTCCATCGCATTATGGGAGAAGCGTATTTCAGCTTCGAACTCGATTCGGAGCTAGCTTACGAGCACATGATCGAAGCGTATCGGTTGGGCATCCCAGTTGGCTCGATTCGCATTGAAGTTCTGGAGCGAATAGGAGCCCTAGGCGAGGAACTCGGCAAAAACGAGCGGGCACTGCTCGCCTATGATGAACTAGTCCGCTCAGCGCCCAGGCACCAGCGTTTCGCCGAATTCGTGGAATCGGCGGAGCGGCTTCGAAATCTGCTCGGCGAGGCGAAACCGGAATAGCGTTGGGCGGATATAAGTTTAGACGGGGCGTTTTCGCGGATTTGCCTTCTCATGCTTGAGATCTGCGATTCGATTGCCCAATACCGAGGGATGCCAGATAATCCGCCATCAGACGAATCAGAGGTGCTCTCCATCATGTCACGCTTCGTGCGTGGTCGTAACCTGCTCTACGCCAAGGCCGATTTCAGCCAGCTCTATGTCGACTATTACCTGCATCAGAAGGACAACGGGCTTTCTTTGAGGCCAGATTTGGATGAGAGGCTAAAGAAAGCGATCGCCCTATTTAGCCTACATTGTATCTCTCGGCCCCGAAATGATCTCTTGGCTTGGACAGTCAATTTCCAGCAGCCGCTGCACAACCTGTTTCTCGCTGGAGACACCGGTACAGGAGACGTGACAGGGCGGATTTATACGGAAGGCGTTAAGCAGGCTGAAGAAAACGTGTTCTATCAGGACGTGGTGCGCCGCAGTCGCGAGCCGCATCGTTCTATCGTCGGATTCAACGGGGCGGACATGATTCACGCAGTGGAGGAATTCTACAAGTTCAGTGAACAGCGCCCAGCTCGCTTCTTTCAGCTCGAGCCCGATGTGTTTGCTATCTTAGCTGCTCATCCAGACTACGACGAAAATTGGTTCGAGACGGTCACGCTGGAGGATATTGGCACTATCGAAGAGACGGAAGAGGTCGTCGACCTGGAGACTCGCTTCGTACGCTGGCACTGCGGTTGCAACCAAGAACGTATGCTAGGGGCCTTGGCCGCTTCGTTCAGAGCTGATCCGGAAGATCTATTCCTCGGCGAGGAGCTCATCGAAGTCAATTGTCCTCGCTGCGCGGGCAAGCATCGCGTTTCGCGCGAGATGCTCGAGGCGTATGTAGCGGACAAGGGTTAAGTTTAAGGGGCCGCTAGCCTTTCAGCTTTCTCGAAACGGCAACGATGCCGACGAGTGCCGCTGCAAGGAGAGCGAGTGTGGAGCCGGTGTCGGGAACGCGAATCTTTTCCCCCGGATCACCGTTGAAGAGTACGTTGTGCATTTCGCCGGTGCTCCATTGGGCTCCTTTGAAGGAGTTAGCGATCACTTGCCCGTCTACTTGTCCGCTGGCGAAATTGAGGTCTGCCCCGGGTGCGAGGATGGACCCCGTAACACCGATACCGAGCATTGTCAGTTCGTCCGCCTCGAAGAAGTTGAAGAGGGTATTGTCGGCGGTGTGAGTGCCGAAGAATCCCATGTTTCCCATCTCTGCGATAGTTCCGGAGATGTTGATTAGTGCTTTAGCTCCTGAAGGGACGAAGATCTTGAAAGTGTGTGCGGCGCTCAGGGTGGCAGAGTCGATGTTGAAGATATTGAGGCCACTATTGATGCCTTCGAGCGTGAGGGTGCCCCATTGCATTTGAGCGGAGCCAGTTGAGTCAAGGCTCCCCCAGTTGGTGGATTTCGCCAACAGGGCTGCTTGAGCGGCGTCGAAGTCGAATGGCAGGTTGCCCTTGCCGAGGTTTGATTGGATGGAAGAGCCGGGTGCCGAGTGGAGGTTATAGCCCGGGCTCGTATAATTGCCACCTACGTAGATGCTGCCGTTGTAGACTTGTCCCCCGCCTGAACCGTCGAGATTTCCACCGACAGTCAACTGGGCTCGGGCGGGATCGTCAGCGAAAGTTGATGTGCCGACCGAGTAAGATCCGAAGCTCGCATTTCCGCCAACGGCTACGCGTCCTTCTGTATCCGAATTCTTAAGAGTAGCATCGCCCCAAGTGATGAGATTGTAGCCGCCTGCCTCGGATAAATTGATGCTTACAGCGTTGAGAGAGACAGTCGCTAGGCTGATTCCGCAAGTAAGTGCGGTTAGGTTGAGAATTCGTGTGATAGGGTTCATTTAAATTAGGAGCGGACTTGAATTTGTATATCGCCCCATCGGCAGATTCGGATCGTCAATCAAGGGTAAAGATGGCGTGAGACATCAAAATGAATGAATATCTCTACCGAGTACGTTGAGGGCCCATCGCTCTGGGCTTAACGGATTCCGTCAGTTCTGTGTCGGCAGTTCTGACTGAGCGTTTTTTGCACCTTAGATGGGGAAATCACTCACTCGAACGTTTACAAAGTGGATCGTCAGAATTTGCATGTGTGGATGCCAAAGAAGAAAGCGCCTGCCAAGCGTGCCAAGAAATTGCCCGCTTCCCCATTGCTCTATGCGGACACACGCATGAGCGCCGATCAGCTCTACATCGGGGGCTTCAGCGTTCCCGATGCCTTCATCTCATTCAAGAAGGGTCGCAAGTGGTATGCGGTTCTTAATCAGCTCGAGTATGCTCGCGCTTTGAAGGAATCGCGCTTCGACGAGGTACTCCAGCTTGAGCTTTGGTTAGAAGTGACGCGCGAGAAATTTAAGCGAGCCAAAGTAGGATACGCAGAGCTCGTGTCGACTTTGGCGGCAGAGTTCGAAATTGAGAGCTTCAAAGTGCCGGGCGACTTTCCCAGCTCGCTGGCATTTCAATTGGTGGAGTTGGGTGTGAAAGTCGATGTTTGCGAAGGCAGCTTGTTTCCAAGCCGCGAAACTAAAAGCGAGGAAGAGCTGGCGTGGATTCGTGAAGGAAACCGCTGCAGTGCCATCGGTATTCGAGCAGCGGAAAAGGCGATCCGGCAGAGCCTAGTAAAGAAAGGTAAACTTGTGCTCGGCGGGAAGACGCTGACTTCGGAGCGGCTCCGGAGCATTATCGAAATCGCTTGCTTGGAGGCCGGTTCACTTTCCATGGATACGATTGCAGCAGGAGGCGATCAGGCTTGCGATCCTCACTGCGCGGGGCAAGGACCGCTGCGAGCGAACGAATTGATCATCGTCGACGTGTTTCCGCGTGTATCCAGAACTGGATACCACGGAGATATGACACGCACCTTTCTGAAAGGGAAAGCGAACGAAGCTCAGAAGGGGATCGTTGATGCGGTCTTCAAGGCTCAACAAGATGCGATCCAAAAAGTAAAGACGGGGGTCAACGGCAAGACGGTTCATGGGTCCGTCCTCGAAACCTTCGCGAAACTTGGATACGAAACGCGTTGTGGCGAGAGCGGCGCGGAAGGCTTTATCCATGGAACGGGACACGGTCTTGGGCTAGAGGTTCATGAGGCACCCCGTGTTTCAGTCGTTTCGAACAAGCTGAAGCGGAACGCGGTGGTGACCGTTGAGCCGGGACTCTATTATCCTGGCGTAGGGGGGTGCCGTATCGAGGACGTGGTGGCGGTGCGGGACGATGGTCCGGAATTCCTTAGCGAGTACCACTATCGCTGGCAGATCAAATAGTGCCCGAACTCGCGGAAGTCTTTTTTCACAGCTCGCATTGGAAGGCTGCCTGCGGGGAGCGTTTCGATGTGGCGTGGTTCCATTCCCAGCCGCGATGCTGTCGCGAACTCGATGCCGCAACGCTTGTCGCCTCTATCGATTCAGCGCAATTGCTATCCGGATACACGCATGGAAAGCGAATGTTATTTGCCTTTTCGGGGAATCGATTTCTGGAAGTTCATTTAGGAATGACTGGCTCGCTGCATCGTCTGCAGCCTGACCACGAAGAACTGAAGCATGATCATCTCGCCCTGAGGAGTTCGCGATCGTTGCTTGTGTTTCGCGATCCGCGCCAGTTTGGACGGCTAGCCTTGCACGAAACGGACGATGGCGAGCTTCCCGGCTGGTGGAAGGACTTGCCGCCGCAGCCGCATGATCGAGCGTTTACGCGAAAACGCTTCCACTTGCTTCTTCAGCGACGTGACAAAGCTATCGTGAAGAGCCTGCTTTTGCAACAGGAGCTTTTCCCAGGAGTGGGCAATTGGATGGCGGACGAAATTCTCTGGCGGGCTCGCTTGAAGCCGGATCGTCGTTTGGGCACCTTGAAGGATGCCGAGCGTAACGCGCTTTTCAAGGAGCTGCGCTGGGTGTGCCGTGAGGCTCTTCGAATCATAGGAAAGGACTACAGTGATCCGCCGAAACAATGGCTATTCACCCATCGCTGGCGTGATGGAGGGATTTGCCCCGTTTCGGGAGTACCTTTGCGACGAGATACGATTGGCGGTCGTACGACCTGCTGGTCACCAGAAGTGCAGCTCTGAAAAGTGGGATCAAGCGCTTCAGTAACACCTTAGGGTGCTAGTCGTCTGATAGCCCAACTACCGTCCTCTGCCATATTGTAGAAGATCCGATCGTGGATGCGGGATTTTCCGCCAAGCCAGAACTCTATCGTCTCGGGCTTAATGCGATAGCCGCCCCAAAACGAGGGGAGAGGTACGTCTCCGTCTTTGAACTTGTTCTTCATCTCCTCTAATTTCGCCAGAAGAATAGAGCGGGATGAGACCACGGCGCTTTGCTGGGAAACCCATGCTCCGAGTCGGCTGCCAAAGGGCCGACTTGCGAAGTACTTCAGGGACTCGCTAGTTGAGACGCGTTCCACGGTGCCGGTTACAATGACCTGTCGTTCGAGTTGTATCCATGGAAAGAGGACGCAGGCCTTCGGGTTGTTGGCGAGTTGTTTGCCCTTGCGGCTTTCGTAATTGGTGTAGAAGACGAATCCTTTGTCGTCATAGGCTTTGAGCAGTACCGTCCGCTGCCAAGGCTGTCCGTCCTCGTCCACGGTGGCGAGGCTCATAGCATTGGGCTCCGGTATCTTTTGTTCGACGGCGTGGTCGAACCAGATCCGAAATTGTTCGATCGGATTGGGATGCACCGAGTCTTCGCTCAGCGTGTCGTGACCGTATTCTTCTCTCAAATCCCCAAGGTCTGCCATGGGAGAAGGATCTAATGTTCAGGCTGCGTTGTGCAACGCTTTTGCCGCAAAAGCTGAACGTACAGATTGTTGTCGAACCTAAATCAGATATCGATCTGCTTCAGTGATTGCTCTGCCATCTGAGCGATGGCTTCCAGATTGCTTTGGAGCTTGAGCAGAGCGTCGTCGTCGAATAGGTTAGAGAGCTCTTCACTCTTTCCCGCCGCTCCTGTGCTTGGTGGTGTACTTGCAGCGGAGGTTGCATTGTTGACCGAAGGATTGGGATTCTGCTGCGCTGGACGGTTTTGGTAGAGTCTAGCGGAGTTGAAAAAGGGATTCGAATTGATCGGGTCCATCAGTCGTTGTCGGTAGTTGCGTTGTTAACAGTCTCGGTAACGGGCGGCGGTAGCTTGTTCCGCTTTGCTTTGTCCGTGGTGAGAGTTTGGCCATGTTGAAGGACGTTAAGCGGGAGCCGCAATAGAATTCACTGCCATTAGAGGGAACTCTCTATGAGGGCAGTTAAGGCATAGAGGATCTTAGCTTATGAATTTTCAAAATATCCTTAGCCAGCTGGGGTGTTTTAGAAGGTGACCTCAGTATCTTGGTAAGCTTGATCATTCAGAGCCTTCATTTTGAAGGGAAAGATAATGGTTTCCCCGTTTTTCCGTAAATAATCTGTTTCAAAATTTAAGGGGCCGCTCTTAGTATCTAGCGCAGTGGCTGAAAGCTCTGTAGAACCGTGGCGGACGATCTATCAAAGGCTGACCATATCCGTTCTTGAGGACTTTTATTTCAAAGGGTTGCCAGCGAGTAGATCTATGGGCATTGGGTTGAGACCTATTTCAAAATGGCAAAAGGACTCGAAAAACACCAAGCCAAGCAGGCTCAACTTAGCGCTCTTGGCAAAGACCTAACGCGGCGTTCCGGCTCGAAGTGCGAGCTTTGTGAAACTTCGGGAGTCGCATTGCGTCCTTTTCCAGTGCCACCCGAGGACGAGGCGCCAGTTGTCGAAACCTGCGTTTTTGTATGCGATACCTGCCGAGAACAACTGGAGAATCCGAAACGCATCGACGCTGCCCATTGGCGTTGCGCTGCGCGATCTGTGTGGAGCGAGGTCCCAGCGGTGCAGGTGGTGTCAGCTCGAGTGCTCGACCGCCTAGGAAAAACGGAACTCTGGGCTCGGGAAGCTCTCGAGGATGTATATTTTGATGAGGAGGTAGAGGAGTGGATAGCGAAGCAAGTACTGTAAGCGCCGCACGGATACAAGTCCTTGAGGAGCCAGAATGGCAGGCGATGGCCTCCATTCACGAAGGCGTAGTAGGACCTTACATCGATGCCTATCGGAAACGTCGGGACAGCCGCCAAAAACACCCTGTGCACGATTTCCTTTTTGCGTACTACCAGACGAATCGCACGGTGTTGCGTCGATGGAGGCCAGCTGCGCATCAATTCTTAAAAGGGGATGCCGCCGAGGAATTTCTAGCGGATAACCGGTATCAGGAGACCGAATACGGAGTAGGCCTCAATCTTGCTCAAATGGATGATTCCGCCATCGAGCGGATTCGTTGGGTGCATTCTCTTATCGGAGCAGCCCAGAATAGGCCGCCGCGTTTCAATTGCTTTGGCTTGCACGAGTGGGCCATGGTTTACAAAGCAAAGGAGATTCGCCATGAGACGACACCTTTGCGGTTGAGCCCAGAGGAACTTGCAAAAGTAGTAGAGAACAGCGTGATTCGCTGTTCACATTGGGACGCGTTCCGTTTTTTCACTCCAGAAGCGCGGCCTCTGAACGAGTTGACCCCAGGACGCGACGAGCGTGAAGAAAACGAACAGTTTGGCTGTATCCACTTCAATATGGATCTCTATCGGTGGACCTACAAGGGAAGCCCTTGGTTGGGCTCCGATTTGCTGAGGGTTTGCTTCGAGCTGGCCTTGGAAGCTCGGGAACTTGACATGCGGGCTAGCCCGTACGATCTTTCTGAATACGGATACAGCGCAATCTACATAGAATCTGCCGCTGGACGTGAACAGTATCGTGAGGAGCAGCAACGTGTTTACCGAGCGGGGCAGATCTTGGCCGCTCGCCTAAAGGCGGAATGCGAGTTCGTGCTTGAGGAACGTAAATAGGAGGCGAAAAGGCAGACCTTTTGCCACCGTACACTTGCTAAAAAACGTGCAGAGCATGTACTTTTCGGTAAATGCAGCCTCCGACGCCAATGGACGCGACAAAGGTGATAGCCCCCGACGACACTGTTTTATGAAATGCTCCTCCCAAAACCTTGGTATAACTGCTTTTGCATCGATCAGTCTTTTCGCATCTAACTTGTTTGCAGCGGGGTTCGCGATCCAAGAACAGAGCATATCTGGCCTAGGAAACGCCTACGCGGGTGGCGCCGCGTCAGCGGAGGATGCATCCACAGTTTACTTCAACCCGGCTGGCATGTCTCTTATCGAGAAGCCACAGCTCCACGCTGGTATCCATTTTATCATGCCAGAGGCCGAATTTACTAATCTCGGCTCGACCACTCTAACGGCTCCGACTCAAGGAAGTGACGCGATTTCTGAAGAGGAGGCCTTGGTTCCGAATTTGTACTATGTAGCCCCGATGAATGACGACCTTGTTTGGGGTATCGGTATCTCTGCTCCTTTCGGGCTAACCACTGATTTCGAAGATGACTGGGTGGGTCGCTACGTGGCGAGGCGCACGGAGCTGAAAACGGTTCTGGTGAATCCCTCCCTAGCTTTCCGGGTGAACGACAAGCTCTCGATTGGGGGCGGTCTAGATTATGTTAAGGCTGACGCGGTTTTGAGCAATGCCATCGATATGGGTCTTGTCTTTTTGAACCAATTTCAATTGGGAGGAATTCCTGTCAATGCTCAGTCTTCTGCTCTAGCTGGGGACATCCAAGCGAACATGGGTGGTCCGAAATACGATGGCGGTCTTCGTTTGGAGGGAGATGGCGATGGCTGGGGGTTCAACGTAGGAGCCCTTTACGAAATGAACGAAGACTGGCGCCTGGGCGTGCACTATCGCTCCAAGGTCGAGTTAGGATTGTCAGGCCAAGCCGACTTTACGGTAGGAGCTTTGGAGAGCGTTCTGGGCGATGCCTTTGCGGACCAGGGCGGCGGGGTGGATATCAATCTTCCGGATACGCTTTCGATTTCGGTGTTTGGCAACGTGACTGAGAAGCTCTCACTTATGGCGGATGTCACCAATACTTCCTGGAGCGAATTCCAAGAGCTGCGCATTGAATTCGAAAATCCTTCGCCCCCAGCGAACGTGATCCCCGAGCTCTGGCAAGATGTGAGCAAATACAGTCTCGGCGCGTCCTATAAATTCAATGACAGGTTGATGGGGCGTTTCGGCCTCGCTTACGACGAATCACCTGTGCCGAACGACGAGGTTCGCTCGCCACGAATTCCGGACGAGGACCGCAAATGGATCTCCCTGGGATTATCAGTTGCCGCGACCAAGCAGCTCGATCTGCACTTCGCCTATCTTAGCATCATCGTCGACGACCCCATGATCGACAACACTAGTCACTCGGCAGGACAACGGCTTTACGGCAAGATTGATGCATCGGTTTCCTTGCTGAGCATGGGTTTGAGCAGACGATTTTAAAGCGACGACCCTCTTATTCGATAACCTGATTGTCTTTCCACTTACCGCTGCGGAAGCGGAGGCTAAAGATAACGCTCAAGCTGATCTGGTTTACCGCAAGGATGCTCCAAGCATAGTAGAGAGGAAGCCGGTAAACCTCGATGATGAGGATCGTCGGAATGATGACGAGAGTCACTGAGGTGACGGTCAGTATTCGCATGACAAACTTCGTATCGCCAGCGCCCTTCAAGGTACCGCTAGTTAGAATAACGAGCGCGTCGAAAAATGTAAAGAGGGCGACGAACTTCAGCAGGTTCGTGATGATTTGTAGAAGTTCTTCGGATGGCGGTTCTTGGCGGGCCAGGAAAAACGGCCCAATGAAGAGCAGTGGGAGAAAGAGGTAACAGGAGGCGGCGACTAGGTTGTAGGCAGTCGCTAGATGAATGGAGGAATAGGTCGCCTTTTCGGCGAGGTGGCTTTGCTTGCCTCCTTGATATTGCCCTACCAAAATTGTATTGGCAATTCCAAGGCCGACAAGCGGAAGCAGCCCGAGGAGGTGGATTTGGTGAGCGATATTGGTCGCTGCGGAATCGGCGATACCCAGACGACCGATCAGCATGATGAAGATAGTGAACCCGATGACGTCGAGGAAGAAGTGTATTCCTGCGGGAAAGCCATACTTCACCATTCGCCGGATCAGGTTTACCTCGAGTTTCCACGAACTCTTGGTCGCGTAAGCAGCGTCGTTGTGCCGGCTCAGGACGAGGAAGAAGTAGATGATGGATGCGACGGCTGAGCTAGCAAGCGTTGCGTAGCCGGCCCCTACGATACCGAGCTCAGGGAATCCCCAGTTTCCGAAAATCAAAGCATAGTCGAAGACCGTGTTCAGGAACATTGCCAAGAAATTGATCCAAACGATAGTCCAAGCGCGGCCTCTTCCTGAGTAGAAGCTGGAAAGCACAGCGTTGGTCAGGAAGAAGAAGGAGCAAAAGCTTAGGATCTTAAAATAGCTCGACTCCATTTCTTGGATACGAGGAGCGTGTCCGACTAATGCGAAGAATTCGTCAGCGAGGGGGGAGATCGCTGGCAAGGCGAGGGAGCCGATAATGCAAAGATAGAGTCCTTGCCAGATCGAGGCGCCTACCCGTTCGGGCCGGTTCGCTCCAGTATACTGAGCTACGAACGTGGAGGTATACATCGCCATGCCGAAGAAAGGGCAGATGAGGGTCCAGTGTAGCAGGCCAGCGGGTAGGGTCGCGGCGATCGCTTCATTGGAGTACCAGCTCAGCAGCATGCGGTCGATGAACAGCATGAGGGAGGTCGAGCCTGAGCTGACGATCAGCGGGAACGCGACTTTAAGGAGTTGGCGGTAGCCGGCTTCCCCTGGCCACCTAGCTTTGAAATCTGCGAGGAGCATGACTTTTTATTGGCCTAGGGAAAGCGGGGTGAAATGAAAGACAAATAAACGGGCCTGTTTTCGCTTTCTCGCTTCCAAACGAGCGGATTCCTTGTTGTACCTCCCAGAAAGATGAGACATGCTGCCGTTTTTTTCGCGTTCGTCTCCATGCCTGGTTGGCGAAGCCTTTATTAACTAACCCAGCGAATTCTCATAATGAATATCGAAACCAAGTGCCTGCACGCAGGGCAAGAACCTGATCCGACAACCAATTCACGAGGCGTTCCCGTCTATCGTACGACGTCCTACGTCTTCAACAATACCGAACACGCGGCGAACCTCTTTGCTCTGAAGGAGCTCGGAAATATCTACACCCGCATTATGAATCCAACCCAAGACGTGCTAGAGCAGCGCGTGGCGGCGTTGGAAGGCGGGGCCGCGGCCTTGGCTTTGGCCTCGGGAACGAGCGCGATATTCTATACGGTGATCAACATCGCTAAGGCGGGGGACAACATCGTTTCCGCAAACAATCTCTACGGCGGCACTTACACACAGTTCGCGAGTATCCTGCCAGACCTTGGAATTACCGTGAAGTTCGTCGATGCGAACGACCCGCAAAACGTTGCGGACGCGATCGACGAGAACACGCGTGGAGTCTTCTGCGAAAGCGTGGGTAATCCTGGCCTCGACGTCACAGATATAGCCGCCTTGGCGGACGTGGCGCACGCCAAGGACTTGCCGCTCATCGTAGATGCGACTTTTTCCACGCCCTACCTGAACCGACCGATAGAGCACGGGGCGGACATCGTCGTGCACTCGCTCACTAAGTGGCTTGGCGGTCACGGCGCGGGTATTGGCGGCATCGTGGTCGACTCCGGCAAATTCAATTGGGCCAACGGGAAGTTCCCGCTCTATGATCAGCCTGACGAATCCTACCATGGTCTACGCTGGGGCCACGATTTGCCTGAGCCTTTGGCCGCGCTCGCCTTCATCCTACGTATGCGCACCGTGCCTCTCCGCAACTTAGGAGCTTGTATATCCCCCGACAATGCTTGGATCATTCTGCAAGGAATCGAGACCTTGCACCTACGCATGGAGCGTCATTGCGAAAACTCATTAGCTGTTGCTAAGCATCTGCAGGCCTCCGATGCGGTCGAGTGGGTCAAGTATCCAGGTCTTGAAGACAATCCCAACTACGCCAAAGCTCAGAAGTACCTCGACGGCAAAGGCGGTTCCATGGTCGTTTTTGGCATCAAGGGTGGGGCTGCAGCGGGTTCGAAGTTCATCGATTCGCTCAAGCTCTTCAGCCATCTCGCCAATGTGGGCGACGCCAAGAGTTTGGCGATCCACCCTGCGACGACGACTCACAGCCAGCTTTCGGTCGAGCAGCAAGCTTCCGGTGGAATTACACCGGAGCTCATCCGCCTCTCTGTCGGCATCGAAAGTATCGAGGACATCATTGCCGATATCGATCAAGCGATCGCGGCGGCAGGCGTGTAAGCGAAGTCGGCGCTTAAACAAGCCATTTCGAACTCAGGTACGCTATCTTCGGGTAGCGTACCTTTTTGTTGGCTTGCGCTCACTATTTCGCAGACGAGTGTTCGACGGATGCAGCCGTACCACTGGATTCCTTTGCTCAATGCCGTGATCTACACGGTCGGGGCTTTGTGCCTGAAGCGGGCGACAACCCATGGTATCGGTCCGTGGCGGACGACTTTTATCTCCAATCTCGCCCTGTTTCTGGTGGCTTTTCCTCTCTGGTTTTTCGGAAAGCCTGTCGAGTCGATCGACGCTTTGGTCATGCCTTTGATGGTTGGAATCGCGTTTTTTGGGGGGCAGTTGCTGACTTGCTTGGCGATCCATCGAGGGGATGTGAGTTTGCTTACGCCGTTGCTTGGAACGAAGACGGTTTTCATTGCTTTGATCGTTTCGATCGGCCTCGGGGAGAGCTTATCTCCCTCGGTTTGGAAAGGTGCGGTTTTGAGCGCGGTTGCGATCCTGCTGATGCGGGGAGGAGGTTCTGTGGACAAACGCAAGGTTATGCTAACGATTGTCCTGGGAGTGGGGAGCGCCTTGAGTTTCGCGGGAGCGGATTCGCTGCTCGCGGCCTTTGGAAGCGACCTAGGGTTTCACAAAATGGTAGCCGGCATGTTTTCCTCGGTGATGCTGTGTTCCTTTGGCCTCGTACCGCTCTTCAAGTCGAATATGCGGGCAATCAGTCCGGTGACCTGGAAGTGGATGGGCCTAGGCGCACTGCTGATGGCGGTACAGGCGGGTTTGATGGCTTTTGTTCTGAGCACTTATGGTAGAGCTACCGTCGTCAACATCATGTACAGCTCTCGTGGGATATGGAGCGTGGTCCTCGTTTGGTGGATTGGCCATTGGTTTTCAAATGAAGAGCAGCACTTGGGGAGAGGGGTGTTGATTCGTCGCTTTTTGGGATCCGCGCTCCTCTTAGCGGCAATCCTTTCCGTCGTCGAGTGAAGCTCGCCCGAGAATTCCCTGTCTTGGTCACGCCTTGGTTTGGATACGAAAAAGCCCTCCGCCAGGGGCGGAAGGCTAGTTTTCAAATAGAAATCGTTAGCTTGCTCTAGGTGGTAGCCGCCTTTTGCACCTTGCTACGCATCGCGAAGAGAATACCGAAAGCGACGACTAGTATGGCAGGGAAAATCATGATGTTTCCAAGGGTAGCTTGACCCGCTGTGAGTTCGATGTCCTCTGGGCTCACTCCAGCTGCGATCGCATCGGTGCGAGCGGAGTCAATCCAGCTGCCGATGACTGGATTCCAGATACTTACGGAGAACATTCCAGCTCCTCCCATGAGAGACATTCCAAGAGCGCCGGTCTTCGGTTGGTATTCGCCGATAAAGCCGATCATAGTTGGCCAGAAGTAGCAGACGCCGATCGCGAATACCGCAGTGGCGAGGTAGATCATATTGCCTCCAGCCACGCTGAGCAGATAGATACCAAAGGTTGCGATGATCGAGGAAAGGAGCAAAACGCCGATCGGGTTGAGCTTGTGAACGACGGGACCAGCAAACTGTCGGCCGAGGGCCATGAGACCTGTGCCCAAGGCGAGGATGATCATAGGCGAAGCTCCGCTTTCGGAAAGGAGGCGGTCCACCCATTGTTGTGGGCCGAATTCCGAAATCGCGGTCAGAGTCATGCACAGGATCATGAACAGATAGAGGGGAGAGAACAGGCTTCTAACGTTCATACCTGTGTCTGTTTCAATGTTCTCTGAAGCTGGGAAGTCTTGGGAGAAGACATAGATTCCGTAGAGAATGGTCGGGATCAGCATGATCGCTATTTGGAGCTGCCAGCCTAGGGAGGCGTCGGTCATGAACTTGGAGGCCAGAGCTCCGATCACGATACCACCTGGGAACCAAACGTGGAAGCGGTTGAGCATCGTGGTGGTATTTTTTGGATACATGTCCGCGATGAGAGGGTTACAAGCAGCCTCAACCGAACCATTAGCGAATCCGATGAGGAAAGTAGAAATGAGTAAGCTCCAGAAGCCGCCTGCGTAGATTGTGAGCAGTAGGCCAGCGAGGTGACCCACGAAGGCGATGATCATCAGCTTTTTGGCGCCAAGGTAGTTGTAGGCGAGTCCCAAGACCATCATGGCCACAGGAAAGCCGAGGAACGCCATGGAATTGACCCAGCCCAATTGGGTGTCGCTGAGGCCAAAGTCGGTGGCGAGTTCCGACAGGATGCCTGCGCGGATGGCGAAGGTCATCGCGGTCACGATCAAGGCGAGACAGCTCGCTGTGAACAGTTTGGAGGGATTTATGTTACTCATAGAAGATTGCTCGACGCAGTTAGGTTCAGTTGAGGGATCAAATCAGGTTAAAGCTTTTGGTCGGGTAAGGACTGGGGCGGCTGATCAATTGATTGTTTGGGGGATTTTGTCGCAGTCGGGGAGTGTCGCTCGGCAGTGAGACGTGACGCACTAGTTGCGGCAAAGACAGACACGATTATGAAAATTGTGTAAGTGTCCACAACTAAGACACTAAACGAGCCACTCGACCGTTAAGATTGATCCTCGGTAGAGCGAAATCGGAAAGGGCGATTAGCGGAAAGGATTCTCCTCCGTAAATTGAATACGGATGAATTTCCTCCTTAAAATCATTGACAAAGGGGGGACCCGATGAAACTTAGTGCTCCTCTTTTTTAGGATGGTGGTAGTAGCTCAGTTGGTTAGAGCACCGGATTGTGATTCCGGGGGTCGCCGGTTCGAGTCCGGTTTATCACCCCATCCTGAGAAAAAAGCCGAGCTTTCATAGTCTCGGCTTTTTTTGTGCCCGGTCGGACCCCTGCAGCGAGGGGCGCTTTTCCTTCGACGCTGCAGCGCTTGACCTAGCGCAGCGGATTCTCCATGGCTTTGGCGATGAATCGTATCGAGTCTGCATTTTCCAAAGCTAAGTCTGATGGGCGCTCTGCCTTTGTTTCCTACGTTTGCGCCGGCGACCCGGATATCGATACCTCTCTGGAAGTGTGTCGTACGTTGATCAAAAGTGGTGTCGACGTGATGGAGCTCGGTGTTCCGTTCTCCGATCCTTTAGCGGACGGGCTTACCAATCAACTGGCAGCCCAACGCGCCCTCGAAGCCGGCACCACTCAAGCAGATGTATTCGAGCTGGTTCGAAACATCCGGAAGGAAAACGACGAAGTCCCCATCGTCTTCTACACTTACTACAATTTGATGTTCAGCAACGGGCTCGACCAGTATATCACGGATGCGAAAGCTGCTGGAGTGGATGGGCTTCTGGTTCTCGATTTGCCTCCCGAGGAAGCGGAAGAGCACATGGATTCGTGCGAAAAGCATGGCATGAAGACGGTGTTCCTTATCGCTCCGACGACTCCGTCTTCGAGGGTTGGACACATAGCCAAGTATGCGACGGGGTTCATCTACTACGTTTCGCGCACCGGAGTCACGGGCGTCCGAGAGGATCTAGCGGACGATTTGAAGGAAATGGTCGGGATGATCCGCAAGGCAACTGACAAGCCTTTGGTCGTGGGGTTCGGCGTATCAAAGCGGGAGCAAGTAAGGACGATATGCGAATTGGCTGATGGTGTGGTAGTGGGTAGCGCTATTGTGAATACAATTAAAGAAAACCTCGGAGATCCGTCGACGATGACCGCTCGGATGGGCGAGCTCGTGAGCGATCTGGTCGCAGGGACCAAGGTCCGCTAGGTGTTTGTTGTTTTGGGATGCCGGTTTGATTTGAGCAGGGTCCGCCTTAGTCTTCCTTTCTGATGTTTGTTGAGATTTTCACTATCTGTGATGCGGCCACCGATTATGGGGGACGTCTCAACATATTGGGTGCCTTTGAGGGAATCGCCGCGCCTGTAGCGCCGGTGCAAAAGGAACGTTGCTCCTTAGCGGTTCGCATGAGGTTTGACGCTAGCGAGTCCGGAGAGCACAAGATCGAAGTGAATATCACGGACGAAGACGGAAACGCGATCGGTCCTACGATGTCAGCTCGAGTGCGCGTGAAGATCCTGGATGGTCGCGCAAGCGGAGCCCAAAATTTGGTGCTCAATATCAGTGGGATGCGGTTTCCTCGCTTCGGCACCTACGACATCAGGTTGAGCGTCGATGGAGAAAGCAGAAGCAGTCTTCCGCTTCTTGTTGCTCAGACGCAGAAGCGAAATCGGATGCGCGGGACGATGGAGAATTGATCTTGGAATACTGGCGCCGGCTAATGATTGGTGTCACCTTTGGCGTCTAGTTGTCTAGCGAGAACCGCTCTATCCTCCGTGGGCATCTGACAAACGAAGTTTTCGCAGACGAACACGGTTGCGGAATTGTCGTAGGATCTAGCAGTTTGAATGAATCCCAGGTGCTTGCCTAGATAGGCTTGTCCCTCTGCTTGGTCAGCGTAGAGCAGGACGCGAGCGGGGAGCAGTCGACTATTCACCTCCGAAAGCATCATCTGTACGGAGTCGGATTTAGGGTCGCCGGCGATTACGATCTGTAGCGGTTTTCTTGCTACATAGAGTATAGCCTCGCGAAGAGTGGGATAGGTCGTTCCGTTTTGCTGCAGCTCCGCTGCGAAGGAGGAGATGGCATTCTCGGCCTGTGTTTGCAGACCGGAGTCGTCAAAGAACTGTGAGAGTCGCGCTAGATTTTTTGCGCTGACAGCATTAGGCGAGGGAAGGGCTGAATCCGATGGCCGTTTACTTCGGTTGAATACGATGTCTTCGGTGGCCTCGAAAAGGAAATAGCCGCCGTCCGTTGTATCCAAAAACTTGTTGTCGAATGCGGTTTGCAGAGTGCGGGCTTTTTGAATCCAGCGGTAGTCAGCAGTCGCTTCATACAACTCGAGAAGCCCTTCGATCAGAAAAGCGTAGTCTTCCGCGAAGCCTGCTACGGAGGAGGCTTCTTCTCGGTAAAGCCGAGACAGTACGTTCGATTTTTCGTCGTAGAGTTCTTCGAATATAAACTCGGCTGCGGCGATTGCTTGTTGGGTGTAGTCTGGACGATCAAAAACCAGTCCTGCACGAGCGAAGGAAGAAATAGCGAGGCCATTCCAAGAGGTTATGATCTTGTCGTCGAGGTGTGGTCGCTCGCGTCTCTCCCGTGCAGAGCGGAGTGTTTCAAGACCACTTTGGAGCCAACCTTTTTCCTCGGCGGATGTGGGTTTGCTGGTAACACGAAGCGTGTTGTAACCATCGAAAATGTCTCGTGGAAAGTTACCGTAGGGAGCGTTGCCGGCAGCCTTGATTCCGAAATACTCGATCAGGAAATTGCGTTGATCGGGGTCTTCGAAAAGGGTTTCGAAGTCGCTGGTCGTCCAGAGGTAATAAGCGCCTTCCCGTTTTGCATCAGGTTTGTCGGGGTCGGGGCTCTCAGCATCCTCGGCGCTGTAGAATCCACCTCGTTTGTCACGCAAATCGGTTTTGACATAATCGAGCGTATCCATGGCTGCGCTACGGTAACGCGTCTCGCCAGTGAGTTGCCAGGCATCTATCAAGGCGTTTGCTATCAGTGCCTGGTCGTAGAGCATCTTTTCGAAGTGCGGAAGTTTCCACCCCGCGTCCACAGTGTAGCGGTGGAAGCCCCCTCCGACTTGGTCGTGGATTCCCCCTGTGATCATGGCTTCAAGGGTCTCGAGAGCTAGTCGCTGAGCAGTTGCTCGGTCCTCCTGATGGAGGTTAGGTGTGGCTGCGGCTCGTAAAAGCAGGCTCAGACTGTTGGCGCTGGGAAACTTTTCGCCAGTTCCAAACCCCTTATGTTCCTCGTCGTAAGCGAAGAGGTACGAGGAGACGGCTTCTGTGACGCGGTCCAAGGAGAGAGCTGAGTCACTGTCGGAGGCTTCAGGACCACGGTCGTTCTTATTCAAAGTCTCTAGGATTGACTGACTACGAGCAAGCAAACCGTCTGGGTCCTCTTGCCAGAATCCGTTGATCTCGGTAACGATTGGTAGGAACCCCCTCCCGCGGCGCGGGTCGTCGCGAGGCGGAAAATAGGTACCGCCGAAAAAAGGTTTCTTGTCTGGGGTCAGCCAAACATTCAGTGGCCAACCTCCATGGCCGGTGAGGCTTTGCACGAAGTTCATATAGACGCTGTCGATATCTGGCCTCTCTTCGCGGTCGACCTTGATGCAGACGTAGTTTTCGTTTAGATACGCGGCAATCTCGGTGTCGGAGAATGATTCGCGATTCATCACGTGGCACCAATGGCAAGTCGAGTAGCCGATTGATACGAAGACCAGCTTATTCTCAGCTTGAGCTTTTGAGAAAGCTTCCTCGCCCCAAGGGTACCAGTCGACTGGGTTGTCTGCGTGCTGCAGGAGATAGGGGGACTGCGAATCGCTCAGCCTATTCGCGAAAAGCGCCAATGGAGATGCGTGAAACGCAATGAAGAAGAGTGCTATAAGACGAAGCATGTAGATGCGAAACTGGCCTGTCGGAGACAGGCCAGCAAGGGGGAATTAGTTCGTTCGAGATTCCAGTATCGATCTATCGAGCGGCGAGCTGGTCGTTCTGCTCAATCAGCTGGAAGTTTTTGTTACTGTCGATATTGCTTTGGCTTTGGCTTCCATCGGGCCAGGTTATTTCAATTCTCTCAGGTTTCAGCGAATCAGTGACTCCAAGGTAGATGCAGGCTTCGTTCTGAGAGAGGTAGCCCGAATTTCCACTGAGCTCGAAGGCACGTTTGGAAGCATCCGAATAGACAACCAATATCTCAGCTCCGAGCGCTTGCGGATTCCCCGGGGTTGCGGAACGAAGGCTGATCGCCATGGATTTGTGGCTCGTTTCGCCGGTATTGAGGTAAGCTTGGATCGCGTTGTTCGGCCGACTCGTAAGCAGGTCCGGCCAACCGTCCGAGTTCAAGTCTGCGACTGCCATGCCGCGTGCCTCGTCTTCGATGAAGATACCGCTCTCGTCTGCTTCGGCTCCGCGAAAACTGCCAGTACCATCACCGATGAGGAGAAGTCCGATCCCTCCATCGTAGCGTCCGGTTTCGACCTGGGGCCCGTTAAAGTTTTGGGCCAGGGCTAGGTCGATGTTTCCGTCTCCGTTGAAATCTGCCGCGGCGATGCCGTATATCGGTGCGATCTGAGCTACGCGAGGGAGGTGTTTGAAGCTAAATGCCTTTTGGGGACCGTTATTGATGAATATCCCACTTCCCAGCTCAGTCGCTTCTTTGACCAACGATTCCTGCAGCTTTTCGGGTGCGTATACCGACTCCAAGCTAGCAGCTCCGAAATCGTGGAAGGTCGGGAACTTCTCGGCGATGGAAGGCATCGCTCGAGAACTGCAGCTTCGACCGCGCACGGGCAGGAGGTTGTCGCCTTCGTACTTCGCTTCGACGACGTTACACTTTCCAGTGCCTTCGAAGTCGTTGAAGTAGATGCGAAAGGGGTGAGCGGAATTGGCTTTGTACTTGGTGTTGAAACCAAGGTTTCCTGCGACGTAATCGATGTCCCCGTCGTTATCGACGTCGGCCGCGGTCAGCGAATTCCACCAACCTTTCAGGTTTCCGAGACCCTTGTCGTGAGTCGATTCCGTGAGCTTGCCGCTACGGTTCTCGAAATATCTGGGGGCTTCGAGCTCCGCGAGAACGAGCAGGTCTCTTGATGATAAGCCTTGGGCGTTTGTCCAAAGAGCCGCCGTGACCATGCCGGACTCAGCGAGACCAGGAGCGACTTCGTCCGTCACATCGACCAAGACACCGCCATCGTTTCGAAGAAGGGCGCTGCGAGGGGCTCGTGGGTATTCTCCTGGAACGACTCGCCCGCCAACAAAAAGGTCGATGTCTCCGTCTGCGTCAAAGTCTGCAGCGGCCACGACTGAGTTACTGGAAGAGACGGGGTTGAATTCACTGGCGTCTGCCTCAGCGAACCGTCCGTTTCCAACATTTAAATACAAGCTGTCGCTGAGGGAACTGTCTCCGGCTTCCGTCTCGACGCTCCCGGAGGAGACGTAGAGGTCGAGCAGCCCGTCGCGATTTAGGTCAACCCAGAGAGGAGCCATTTCTTCGGTCTGGATCTTCTTATCCCAAGGTTGAGCACTTGCGTCTTTCGAATAGTGCCCTTTCCCATTGTTCAGGTAGAGGGCTCCGGCCTGGCCTGCTGCTCCCGAGAAGTAGATATCAGAGTCGCCATCTGAATCGGCGTCGCCGATTGCGATCCCGCCGCCCAAGGTGTTCATGCGGTGCGGAAGAAGTGGCTGGCGAACCATATCGTCGAAGGTCTCCTCTTTGTGCTCGAAATCCAGACCGAGCGTGTTAGCGCTCTCAGCGAAGAGTCCTTTGACTGTGGTGATCGATTCTTTTGCAGGCGATGGACTCGGGCCTGTGTCGGGCTCTTGGATACGGATGCGTTGCTGTGCGGGGATATCGTTAAACGTCTGAACGCTGCCGCTTGGCCAATATACGGTGAGGGATTTAGCGGTGGTGTCGCCACCGAGTCCGAAGTGAGCGATTGCTTGGGAAGAAGAAAGGACACCTCGTGCTACGGTGAGCTTACGGATTTGGGTACCCTGGCTGGTCTCGAGGACGACCTGGGCTCCGATGCCGTGGCTATTGCTGCGAGTCCCATCTAGTTCGATGACAAGCGAGTTGCTTTGGCTATCGTTGCGGTAGAAGGATAGCTCATCCTCGTAGTTGGCGTAAACGAGATCTAGGTCGCCGTCATTATCGAAGTCAGCAGAAACGGATCCGAAGGAAACGCCTTCGTGTTCTAAGCCCCATTCGCTGGTAACCTTCGAGAAATGTAGCGTATCCGCTCCATCATTACGAAAGGCTAGATTTTTCTCGCGAAGGACAGGACTGTTTTTAACGAGGGCGATGACCTGGCGCTTCGATTGGAGACTCTTGATCTTGTTCACCATGTCGGAGTCCGTGAAGGAACGAACCATGCCGTTGGTGACGTGCAGGTCGAGCCAACCGTCGTTATCGAAATCTTCGAAGCGGGTAGACCATGTCCAGTCCGTACTGGAGAGGCCGGTCATCTTGGCAACTTCCATGAATCGGTGGGTGCCGGAGTTGAGGAAGACCGCATTTTTCATGTACTGCGGCGTTACTTGGGCATCGAAGTAGTCTACCCATCCTCCCATGTCGCCCATGGTGACTTTCGACTTGAAGTGGGTCGTGTTGGCCATGTCGGCGGTGAGGAGGTCGAGTCGGCCGTCGTTGTTGATGTCGCCAAAATCAGACCCCATCGAATACCATGCGGTATGAGGGAGGGCTAGGTCAGTAATGTCTGTGAACGTTCCGTCGCCATTGTTCTTATACAGGTGGTCGGGCGCTTCGAAATCGTTTGATACATACAGGTCTGGCCACTGGTCGCCATTGGCATCCCACCAAGTGGCGGAGTGTCCCTTTCCCCGATCGTCTGCGATGCCTGCCGCACCTGTGGCTTCCTTGAAGGTACCGTCGCCTTGGTTTTGGAAGAGCAGGTCGGGCTCGCCTTCCGGATTTCCGGTTGCGTCGAGAACGTTGGTGAGGAGGAAGAGGTCGAGGTCGCCGTCACGGTCGTAGTCCTCGAATGCCCCGATGACGCTGCCAGATTGGACAGCGATTCCAGCTGCCGCTGCCGCCTCGGTGAATTTCCCGTTTCCGTCGTTTATGTAGAGCAGGTTGGGGGCATCGAATTGGCAGACGTAAAGGTCGAGGTCGCCGTCGTTATCGATATCGGCGAAGGAGCAACCTGTTCCCCAAGACTCGCCTCCCATCACACCTGATTGGGCGGCTATGTCGACGAATTGCAGGGGAGCGACTTGGCGGTAGAGGCGGTTGGGTCCCGTCTTTGTGACGGCGAAAAGGTCGACGAGTCCATCGCCGTCGATATCGCCTGCAGCCAAACCTGTCCCGACGGCACCACCTTGAAACTCGCCATACTTTTCGCCCCACATCTCGGGATCTGCATACGCGTTCTTGCCGGCCAGGCCGATTTCACCCGGCGTCAGCTTACTGAAGAGAGTTTCACCTGCTGGCGTGCTTCGAGGGGCGAGTGGTGCTTTTTCAAAGTCTGCAAGGAGACACGATGGAAGGAGCAACCCTGCGAGGATCAAGGGAAGTTTATTCATAGTAGGGTAAGTTCGGAGTAGTCCTAAAAAGGTAAGGGAAAGGCGTCTGTATGGAAGAGTAAACCCGGCTCAAATGTGTCTATAACGAAGCGTTATGAAGCCTATTACACAACCAGTATTGCGAAAGTAATGGGCTGCATTTGCCTGCGGACACGGCGATTTCCGCTCGCCGGAAGTTCGCTGACTAGAACACTCCGTAGCTTTTGACGGCTTCGGCGACTTTTAGGAATCCCGCGACGTTGGCCCCGAAGACGTAATCCTCTGTGCGGCGATACTTGTTGGCGTAGAAGACGCAGTCGTTGTGTATATTTGCCATTATGGCTTTCAGGCGGTCGTCGACCTGCGCGAAAGACCAGTTTTGCAGGGCTGCGTTTTGCTGCATCTCGAGAGCTGAAACGGCGACTCCGCCGGCATTGGCTGCTTTGCCCGGAGCGAAGAGTGTTCCCTTCTCGCGAAGTAGGGCGATGGCTTCGGGAGTGGTTGGCATGTTGGCCCCTTCGATGACCGCTTGGCATCCATTTTCGAGCAATGCCTTGGCATCTTCGAGGGCTAGCTCGTTCTGGGTCGCGCAAGGGAAGGCCACTTCGCAGGGAAAATTCCAAACCTTCTGTTGCTCGAAAAATTTCGACCCGTGGCGTCGATTTGAATACTCAGATATTCGAGCGCGTTCGACTTCCTTCAAAGCGGTTACGATATCAAGGTCAATCCCCGCTGGATCGTGTACGCAGCCGGTGGAATCGGACATTGCCATGACTTTGCCGCCAAGCTCTTGGATTTTTCGGGCACAGTAGATGGCGACGTTGCCGGAGCCAGACACGACGCAATGCTTTCCCTTCAGGCTGTCTTGGCGGGTAGCTAGCATTTCGGCTGCGAAGTAAACGGCGCCGTATCCGGTGGCTTCTTTACGGGCGAGAGATCCGCCGAGGCCGACTTGCTTGCCAGTGAGAACGCCGTGGGCGAAACGTTTGGTGAGCCGTTTGTATTGGCCGGCCAAATACCCGATTTCGCGGGCCCCGACGCCGATGTCGCCTGCGGGCACGTCGGTGTCTTCTCCTACGAAGTGGTAGAGTTCGCTCATGAAGGCTTGGCAAAAGCGCATGACTTCTCCGTCGGACTTGCCCTTGGGGTCGAAGTCGGAGCCTCCCTTTCCGCCGCCGATGCCGAGGCCGGTGAGGCTGTTCTTGAAGATTTGCTCGAAAGCGAGAAATTTGATGACGTCGAGCTCGACCGAAGGATGAAAACGCATGCCACCCTTGTAGGGGCCGAGGGCGGAGGAGAAGCCGACTCGGTATCCCCGGTTGACTTGGATACACCCTTGGTCGTCGACCCAAGTTACGCGAAACATGATCTGGCGCTCCGGTTCGGAGATTCGTTCCAAGATAGCGTTCGCTTCGATTTCTGGGATCTCGTGGAGCAGCGGCTCGAGCGATTCGAAAACTTCCGTGACCGCTTGTTTAAATAAGGCTTGGGACGGGTTTCGATCCGTTAACGTTTCGAGGGATCGGTGCAAATATGAGCTCATGGGGTGTCTATCTCGGGTGATGCGAATTGTCTGGGAAATGTACTAGCTTAGTCTGAGCCCATGCATGCGCAAGTGGCGGATCACAAAGCAGTAAGCTCAAATCGAGCTATTACTTTCTAATTATACGAATCGGGCCGCATATTGCTTGAGTGCATCGCGGAAATGCCAAGAGTTGGGGTTGAGCTGCCATCCCCAGATTGGCAGCCCTTTGATTCTTAGCCATTTATGCGTAGGAATTCGGCAATATTAAATCAACCGAGCGGAGGTTCGAGCAGAGGCTCGTTCTACCGCACCAAGCGGCGCGACTTCGTGCTGCCGTTCTTGGCGGCGGCCTTGGTGTTGCTAGGAAGTTTCCGCCTTGTTGGTTTCTCGGATTTGGGTTTTGCGGAAAACGTATCCAAATTTCAAATCAGCTTCGGGTTCATCGCCCTCGGATACCTGCTATCGTGGCACTTTGCGAAGCGCCTGACTTGGCTGATGCTGCTTGTCGCTGCGGTGGCGCGTATCGCGATGCTGCCAGTCGAAACGGGGGATCTGCTGAACCGTCGCCTTTGGGACAGCAAGATCTTGGCTGCGGAGCACAATCCTTACGAATTGGCGCCTAGCGCAGACAGGTTGGTGCCTTTTCGCGGAGACCATTGGGAGTCGGTGCGAGACAAGGACAGGCCGTCCCGCTATCTGCCCGGGCTGCTTTGGGTGTACAGCGCGTTCGACGAATTGGGAGATCCGCAAAATTGGTTCAAATCGCTGCTGGTGGTTTTTGACTTAGCCCTTTGCTTGCTTTTCGCCTTGAGGTTTGGAGCGGATAGAGCGGCGCTTTATGCTTGGAATCCGCTTGTGATTTATGCGGTCGGGGGACTTGGCATCGACTATTGCCTGTACCTGCTGCCGTTTGTAGCGGGCTACCTTATTTGGGAATTTTGGATAGATCAGAAGGGGGGCGTTTCTGCAATAAAGGCCTCGGGTGGTATCGGCAGCGCTCTCGGGCAACTGGTATGCGTGGCTGCGCTTTTGATGGGAATCGGAGCCGCTATGAACGTGCTGATGGTGCCGGGCTTGCTTTGGTTGATTTGGCATGTCTTGAAACGTAGCGGCATACGAGCAGGACTTGTGACTTTGGTCTTTGCAGCGGCTCCGCTGGTCCTCTCATTGATGTGGGCGTCGATTTCGCTGAATGTAGATTTTTCTAAGATCATAGCTCCGGAATTTGGTCCCGGGGAGCGTAGTATATCCCTTATTCCGGCGATGATCTCATTCGTCACGGGTTTTCAGATCAGCCCTATCTTTTTCCTCTCGATCCTCTGTCTGGCCACGGTTTGGATGGTGCACGCTTGCGAGAGTCTCGAGCGTTTCATGTCCTTTTACCTTGTTTGGACGATCGCTTTGGCGACGACAGTTTATCCGTGGAGTATTCTGATGTTGGCGATAGTGGGCGTGGGACAAGGGAACTACGTCTTTCGAGTGACGAGCTTGTCGATGTTTGCCTATTTCGGTGCGTATCGAATATTTGGAGACACCGATGTTTGGTCAATGCCTTGGACTTTGCAGGTGCTCATATGGTTGCCGTTCCTGATCGCCGCGTGCCATTACACAATCGGCAGTCGAACCAAGCATGGCTTCTACGTCCACCGTTTCTAGGGGCGTTGCGTTGGTAGGGATGACGGTTGAACTCCGACACGAAAAACGCGAGCCGGTTGGGCTCGCGTTTGTAGTTGGAAACTTGCTTGAGAGGACGCGGCGGATACGCGTATCTCCTTTAATCCGCGGAGACGGTACGCAACTGGATTGAGTCGATAACGGAGTCGGATGCGAGAATGTCGGACACGACTACGATTTTGTCTCCAGGGATGAGGTACCCCATCTTTTTGAGGTGCTTCATAGCGCGGCTGACGGTGGCGTCCGGCTCGGTGCAGAAGATCATCTCGAAAGGGATCACGCCATGGTGCATGCGAAGCTGCTTGATGGTGTCGTGAGAGTTCGAGAAGGCAAAGATGGGAGAGCGCTCAGGACGAAGAGCGGATACGCCCTTGGCCATGTTGCCGCTACGGGTGAAGCAAATAATGGCGACGGCGTTGAGCTCATTTGCCATGACGACGGCGGAGTGCTGGATCTTGGCCTTGTCGCTGTTGAGCGAGAAGTGCTTCGCAAACCTAGTCTTCTCACCGTTTCGGTCGACCTCGGTGGATATCTTAGTGATGGCGTCCACGCATTCTTCAGGGTACTGGCCGATGGTTGTCTCGCCGGAAAGCATGACGCAGTCTGCTTCCTCGAGTACCGCGTTGGCGACATCTGACACCTCGGCTCGGGTAGGCATAGGGCTACTGATCATGGACTCGAGCATGTGAGTCGCAATGATAACGGGCTTTCCGAGGGTGAGGCAGGCTTTTACGGCCTTGCGCTGGATGGTCGGCAAAGTTTCGAAAGGACACTCGATTCCGAGGTCTCCGCGGGCTACCATGAGTCCGTCGCAATCCTGCACGATACTGTGCAGGTTCGAGATCGCCGACTGGTCTTCGATCTTAGCGATAATGAGCGATCGGTGGGCTCCGTTTGTGTCGAGGAAGTCGCGCAAGAGTTGCAGGTCCGAGCTCTCGCGAACGAAGGAAAGGGCGTAGAAATCCACGCCCTCCTCGATTCCGACTCGGGTGTCGTTGCGGTCCTTCTCGGTGAGGGCGGGCAGGTTGACCTTGACCCCTGGAAGGTTGATGTGACGGCGGCTGGTGAGTTCACCGGGGATCAGTACCTTGCAGCGGATGCGGTTGTTGATCTTTTCAAGAACTTCGAGACGGATGAGGCCGTTGTCCACGAGGACGATGGAGCCGACTTCGACGTCGTTGATCAGCTCCGCGTAGTTAACGTCTACGGACCGAATTTCTTCGCCGCTGCTGCCTCTGGCATCTTCGCCACCAGGCTTGATGGTGAAGTCGAAGGTTTCGCCTTCTCGTAGCTCGATAGGTGCTTCCAGGTCGCCGGTCCGGACCTCTGGACCTTTGACGTCCATCATGATGGGGATATGGCGGTTAAGGCGTTCTCCCACCTTACGGACGCGACGGACTACTTTTCGTACGTAGTCGTGGTCGGCGTGCGCCATGTTGATGCGGCAAATGTCGACGTAATGTTCGCCGATTAAGCTTTCGAGCATCTCTTCACTGTCGGTCGCTGGACCGATGGTGAAGATGATTTTTGTGCGTCGAGGGATGCGATGTGAGTCCTGATACATGATGTATGAGTTCTGGGTTTGAAGAGTGTTTGTTTAGATTTTCACCTTAGCCGCTCGAGGCAAGGTGTGGGATGTGGCCTTCGCGCGCCGGAACCGCAATCGAGGAAAGCAGGCGTAGCCTACACGGCGTCGAGGGCACAGCCCGAGCCTGAGTGGATCGTCTCGATGTGGAAGGACGCGTTTTGGCGCAGTTCTGCGAAGGTAGAGTCTACAGCAGCGGAACTATTGCAGTCGCTGCTCAAATGGGCGAGGTAAACGCGGTTCCACCTGGGGAGCTCGATCGATGTGAGCAGGTCCTTGGCCGCGGAGTTAGATAGATGGCCATGGCGGCCACTTATTCTTTGTTTGAGAGCCCAAGGGCGACGAGTGTCATCTTGAAGCATTTGGTCGTCGTAGTTGGATTCGACCACGAGGGTGTCGACGTCCTGGATACGCTGGGCTATGTTTTGAGGAGCGAATCCTAGGTCCGTAACCCAGGCCATACGCTTGATAGGCGAGAAAAGGTCGTCCCCACGTCCGGAGGTAAACTTGAAGCCGACCGGGTCGTGGGCGTCGTGGGGGATGGAGAAGCTTTCGACTGTAATGTCGCGAAACTCGAACTGGGTTCCGGTTTGGAATAAGGCCCAATTGGGTCTATTCTTCAGTTTCGGCTGGATAGCTTTTGCGGTGAGAGGATTGGCGAAGATCTTGGGACCGAAACGCTTGGAGAATGTGGATATGCCGGCGATGTGGTCGCTATGCTCGTGAGTCACGAAAATGGCGTCGATTTCCTCCGGCTTAACGTCGCGTTCCTCAAGCATGCCGCAGATCCGCTTGCAGCTGAATCCAGCGTCGATCAGCACCTTGCAATTCTCCGTGAGCAACAGGCCGGCATTGCCGGAGCTGGAGCTACCAAGGATGGAGAATTGCATAGTCATGAGGAATTTTGGGCGGATTAGGTATTAGAGTATTGAATTATGGAAACCAAAAATGAACTCCAGCCTTCTTCAGCATAACTGTTAAGCAGAAATTAGTTTAGCTTACGTATGGTAAAACGCGGGCTTTCTACCGTATTCACTTCGAAATGGAGTCGCTTGCGAAAAAGCGGCAAGTGCTCGTCTTGCCGGTGGCTGACGAAAAGCAAGGTCGTGCGTTTGAGTCGGGCGAGCCGCTTCAAGCAAGCGAGCACCAAGTGGCGGTTGAGGTCGTCCAAACCTTGGGTGGGTTCGTCCAAAATGACGAGCGGCGGTTGCTTGACCAGAGCCCGAGCGATGAGGACGAGTCTCTGCTGCCCGTAGGAAAGGGAGCGGAAAGGGCGAGTTGAGTGGGCTTCTAGATCGAAGAGGGCAAGCCACTGTCGTGACGCAGTTCGCTCGGCGAGAGTGGGCTGCTCGTAGAGCCCGATACTGTCATGAAACCCGGATAGGACGGCGCTATCAACGGAACAGCTCACGCGGTAGTCTCGGTGCAGTGCCGGGGACACGTAACCGATGTGCCGTTTGATGTCCCAAATGCTCTCCCCGGATCCACGGCGATAACCGAAGATTTCGATGTGATTGGTATAGCACTGAGGATGATCGCCGGTTAGTAGGGCGAGCAGGGTGGACTTTCCACAGCCGTTTGGGCCAGTTATCAAGGTGTGATCACCGTCTTGGAGAGTCCAATCGAGTCCTTCGAATTGCGTTGCGTCACTGTAGTTAACGCAAACGCCTATTAGCCTAACAATAGGGTCGGGAACCTGAATATCCGTCTTGGGAGGTTCAGGCAAATGAACCATGGGTTTGTGCACGGACGTGGAGATTTCGGTAAAAGCCTTGGATTGCAGCACTTCGTAGCGGGGACCCTTGGCGACGAGTTTTCCGTCCTGCAGCAGGGCAATGTGGCTGACCCAAGGGGCGATATCTTCGATTCGATTTACGAGGAGCAGAATGCGTTGGCCTTCCTTGACGAGTAGCTCGAAAAGGGCTGAGCATTCTGCGTAGGCTTGTATGTCTAAGGCATCGAAAGGTTCGTCGAGAATGAGAAGGTCCGGTTTCGACAACCAGTGGACTAAGATTTGCACGCGTCGCAGCTCGCCGCTGGAGAATAGACGGCAACCTCGGTCGAGTAAGGCAGAAATGCCGAATCGCTGTGCTTGCTCGCGAGCCTCCGATTCTGTGGCGCCGGATTCGAGCAGTAGTTCGAGTCCGGTGGAGCCGTGGTCTTGGCGGTCGAGGAAGTCGCTTTCGTCCTGAGCGAGCTGATCTTCGTATTGCGACTGTAGGGTCTCAAAACCTACCCAAGCCGCGTTTTTAGGAGCATCGTCGAGCTCAACCAAACCTTTGACGTCCTCTCCGCATAATACCGCGGCGAGTTGGCTTTTGCCGGAGGCATTGTTACCCAGCACGCACCAAGTTTCCTCTGCTTGGAGGGTCCAATCGCTGAGGTGAAGGGTGGAGGTTTTGAGATTTTGGATACGCACGACCGAAGGATTAATCGACTGGTGCGGCGTAGGTTGGCAAGACCTGCTGAAAAGGGAAGCTTGGAGCTGATTTCACCAGCCTTCAAAACGTGACACTGTCACCGCTGGCGAGCTGCAGGTGGACTTCGGTCGCTTGCCGCAAAGTGTGACCGTGTAGGTTGAGTAAGGGATGTGACGCTTGCTTGACTTGAAAAGGCGGATTGGAGCAAGCGTATTTAGGGTAGCGTATTCAGCATACGACTATGCAGCGTGAGTGAATTTTTCCTGCCCACTGATGTCTCCCGCGGCGTAGACGGGTTTGTTGCTGGTACGTTGGTATTCGTCGACCGTCACTCCTTTCTTGGTAGACTTAATACCGGTTGCTTCAAGGGTGAGCGATTCGACATTTGGAAGTCTTCCCGTCGCGACGAGGATTCTATCGACCTCGATGGCCGAAATAGCGACCGCGTGGCGATGGTTGAGGTGGACTTTCTCTTTTACCCTAGTTAAGCGCATACCCTAGCGGTTCTCTGGCGGGTATCTTCATGGGCTGGTCCTAGCGTATTCATATCCTGAATCATTTGAGAAGAAGTAGCCTTGGGCTTTGCTTGTGAGCCACTTACTCCATGGTAATAATACCGCGTTTAACCGCCGCTAGGATAGCTTGTATCCGATCAGAGACTCGGAGTTTGGAGAGGATATTAGTGACGTGAACCTTTACAGTGCCCTCCGCGAGATTGAGTTCGCTGGCTATTTCCTTATTGCTACAGCCGCGGGCGACGAGCGTGAGAACCTCCAGCTCGCGGGTTGATAGTTGAGAACCGATGCGACTGGTCAAGCGGGCTGAGATTTCCTCTGGCATGTACTGCACGCCGCTGTGAACTTTGCGAATCCCGTCCAGAAGTCGCTCGAGGGGCATTTCCTTAACCACGAAGCCGCTTGCTCCTTCTCGAAAAGCCTGAAGAACTTCGTCCCCGCTTGCGTAGTTGCTGAAGACGAGAATCTTAGAACCTGGATGAGCCTTTTTGAGAATTCGGATCGCGTCCAAACCGCCCATTTCTGGCATTCGTAGATCCATGACAACTACATCAGGCGCGACTTTTTCGTAGACATCTACGGCCTCGGTCCCGTTTTCAGCTTCACCGACTATCTCCATGTCAGATTCTCCGTTTGCCGCTGTGACGAGGCCCATGCGCAGGACGATATGGTCGTCGACGAGAAGGATGCGTATCTTGCTTTCTTGGTCCATTTTAACGGTGAGAGTCCGAGGGGGTCACGTCGATACGGATGGTCGAGCCATGTTGCGGGTCGCTCTCGATGAAGAGGTTGCCGCCGATTTTGGCTGCTCTGGATTTCATGCCGCGCAGGCCGAAGTGGCCGAAACCGCCGTTGAGAGTTTTGGACTTGTCAAAGCCTTTGCCGTTGTCGGCTATTTCCAGTGAGACCCTGTCTTTCTCGAAGTCGAGCTGTACCGTGATTTTGGAGGCCTCGGCATGCTTTATCGAATTAGTAGCAGCTTCTTGCGCGATCCGGAGGAGGTGGTGCTGAGTGCTGGCTCCGAGCTCGAAGCGAGCGCCTTGCGATCTGAACTCGATTTCTGGCCCTCCCGAGCTGACGAGGCTCACCATCTTTTTCAAGGCGGTAGCGAGATCTGAATTTTCTAGAAGAGGAGACTCCAAGCCCCAGACCGCCTGCTGCACCTCGTGGCGGGTAAACGAGACCATGTTTTTTGCGACGGCGAGGCGGGAATGAACAGCATCGACTAGGTCGGGTAGCTTGAGAGTGGCTTCGATCTGTAGGGCAAGGCCGCTGAGGCCTTGCTGGACGCTGTCGTGGATCTCGCTGGCCAGACGGTTGCGTTCGGAGAGCACGGCGGCCTTGCGTTCCTTCTCGTTGAGTTTTTCCAATGTATCCCGGAGCTCTTCGGTTCGCTCGTGGACAAGGGCTTCCAGTTCGGCATGGCGACGTTTGCTACGGGTGGCTAACGCGAGTGCGATGAGCGCGATCAGGAAGGCTGAAAGTGTCCAGTACGAGAAATAGGCGAAACTGGTTCGGTACCAAGGTGGAGCGATGGTGAAGCTAGCGAAGCTTCGCTCTCCTAGGACTTGCTTGGAATCTACCATCGAAGCGGAGAGCTGGTATTCCCCTTCCTTGAGTTTAGTGAGCGAGATGAGTGACTCGGTGCTGCTCACAGACCAGTCGGTGGCTCGGTTGGACATTTCAAACTGGTAGATCGGAGTATTGGCGGAGGCGTAGCTACCAGCGAAGTAGTGGAATTCCAAGTCGTTGCGAGCGAAGGGGATCTCTTCTGGAATACTATTTGTTTCGAAAACTGAATACAGAAGCGTTCGGTCGCTTATGTCTATTATGGATACGAGCGTAGGGAGGAACGGGGCCGGGCTTTTCGCGGCCCGATTCCCGTCGACATGGTAGAGAGTTGATCCGTTGGAGACCCAGATTTCGGTTCCGTCAGATAGGTGGATGACGGGGACGTGATCGCGTATCGTCCGGTAGGAATCAAAGTCGAGATGGAAGGTGCCTTGGCGTTCCTCAATGGTGCATATGCCATTTTCGTGAGCTGCCCAAACGATCCCGTTTTGATCTTTGACAGGGCGGAAAACGGTGAAGCCGGCGCTGTCTAGCAGGCGCTGTAGATGGAGAGTCTCGACGAAGGATTCGGTAGTCTCGTCAAAATAGAGCCGTTTCCCTTCTAGGCCTGAGAGCACTGCAATCTCGTCGACGACCCCGATATGCACCCAAGAGGCGTTCTCCCAAGGGAAATCTTCGAAAACTTGTTTTCTGATTTCACCTTCGCGAATGGATAGGCGGGCGGCTCGATTCTTGCCCAGTTCTATCCAAACGGAATTTTTGGCGGCTAGGCATATGAAAGGGAATCCCACTCCGGTGATGCGTGGTGTCGGTTCGAACCACCGCACTCCGTCCCACCTCAAGGTTGCAATCTGATCGCGACCGATAGCGAGGAAATCCGACTCTCCCTGTTCCAAAATTCGAACGACCTCGATGTCTCTAATCAAATGATCGAGCGTGTCATTGTTTCTTACGTACACACCGTCTCGGTTCCCCATCAATATTTGGCCGTCCATTTCGGCGGCGGCCAGGACGCCGTCGGGTGGCTGAAGTGCGGTAGGCTGGTAGCGAGGAGCTAAGCTCAGTTCAGCGGGAGCTAGCTCGTAAAGGACACGGTGCGAGACGATGAGAGAGCTTCCTTCTTTCTCAACGATGTGGGGCCAGCTTACGGTGATCCCGGAGCGCTGATCGAGTATGGTGACGGGGTCGTTGTATAGTATTTTCTGTATGTCGCTTTCGGATACGACCCAAAGGACTCCGTTTTCTCGGGCAGCTAGGTCGTTGATGCGATGGTACTCGGAAGCGGTGAGGGCTTGCAGGCATTTCCCATTAGGGCTGAGAACGAACAGTCCTCGATTGTCGATGGCCACTGCTAGGTTTCCGTCGGGCAGCTTCAGTAGGTTGGAGATCTGCGTTTTTTGCTGGACACCTAGTTCGTTGGGCCACGCTTCGAATTGCCGATTTTCGTATGAAACGAAGGTGTAGTCGGTAGTGCTGAAAATGGTCTGCCCATTTTTTAGAGCGGCCACTCCGAAGGGGACGATAAGCTCCTTCGGTTCGGTTTGCAGAGGGATAAGCCTCTCTTCCTCGATGCTGATCTCGCACAGACCTTGGCTATGGGTTGATGCATAGGCGATCCCTTCGATCACGAAGATGCGTACAAGATCGGGAGCTTCGATGTAGGTGTTCGTTTGCGAGGGCCGATTCCAGTGCACGATACCGTTAATGCCGGCGAAGTAAGCTCCGTCTCCGACGGGTAGGACCATATCGAAGTTCGTTGCATCGACCCAAGACGGGACAGAGCGGTCGCGGAATGAGAGCCTTTGTAGTGTGCCGTCTAAGCCTCGCTCCAGAAAGCCCCACGCAGCCAGACCGCCAAAGTAGGTGTGACCCTCGCTATCTGTGGTGGCGTACATTTCGGTCCGGGAGAGCTGGTTCTCGTCGAGGAGATCGCTCCAGGAAGAGTCGTTGAGCACAACGTACTTATTGTTGTCGACGGCGGCGAGACGACCTATCGGGTCGAAGTCGAGTTGAACGCTGCGGGAGACGCCAACTTCCTCCAAAGGATAGGAGCGCTTAAACGGGATGCCTACCTCCGGGCTGGCTGAGATATGGGAAGGCTTAACCAACAAGGCCGCCAGCAAGGCAAGGCAGAGAAGGGACACAGTTCGACTGGCTGACAACCCTCTCAAAATAAGGATTTCGTTGGATCGTCGAAGGGCTGGCTGCATTTGAAGGAGCGGGGTAGGGTAGGTGAGAGCTTGATAAACTTTGTTTGAGGCTACGGCGAGAGGTAGCTGCAAGACTTTAGTTAAAACTATGACTTTAGATATAGATTTGTTATGCGCAAAGATCGCTTGTGAATAGACCGGCGCAAGGACCTCATAGCTTTGTTCCCTTTGTGCTAACCTCGACAGCAGAGGCGCTTGCTGCTTTTGTAATTCTTGTGATTCAGCCCTGCTGTTTACGAATCCGCCCCCAATCAATTTTCGATCCGTTTTCCCGATATGTTTAGTTACTTTCGTCGTTTCTCACCTGCCCTCAGGAGGGCGATCTTGGTAATAGCATGGGTCCATGTGGCGCAAATTCACGCCGTCGAGGGGCGGGTGCGTATTTCCCTCAACGAAGAATGGCGATTCATGAAGTATGAATCTGCCGATGTCGCGGATCGCCTCATTTACGACGTGCGCCCCGAGGTGACGGATGGAGAAGATGGTAAAGCAGCGGACGCGAAACCAACCGAAGCAGTCGAAGTGGAGGTAAAGGAACCTGTCCTCAAGGGGTGGATACTGCCGACCGCTAACGACTTTATCAAGGACCCTGAGAAACGCCACCAGCGTCCGGAAGGAACCCCGGGGAGCGACTTTCCGTACGTGCAACATGACTTTGACGACAGCGCTTGGGAGCAGGTTCGCTTGCCTCACGATTGGGCGATCCAAGGGCCATTTATGGAAGGCCCAGATACTCCGGTTGGCGGTGGAATGGGACGCCTGCCGAGCCCGGGAGTCGCTTGGTATCGGAGATCGTTGGACATTCCTGTTTCGGACGAGGGACGCTCAATCTTTTTGGATGTCGATGGGGCGATGTCCTATGCGATGGTGTGGTGCAACGGTCATCTGGTGGGTGGGTGGCCTTACGGTTACGCGTCTTGGCGGGTTGATTTGACGCCGTATTTGAACTTCGGAGAATCTAACCAATTGGCCATTCGTGTAGACAATCCGCCATACTCTTCACGCTGGTATCCCGGAGGCGGACTCTACCGCAATGTATGGTTGACCAAAACCCCTCAAGTTCACGTCGGACAATGGGGTACGCAAATGAACACGTACGACGTATCTAAATCGTCGGCAACTCTTAGCCTCAAGGTGACGATAGACAACGATGGTGAAGACGCTGCAAAGGCACTCGTATCAACCGAGGTATTTCGTTTGGACGCTTCGGGGAATCGAAGGAAGAAGGTGGGCTCGTTTCGAGAGCAGACAGGGATCGTGGAACAGGGATCGAGCCGGGTGTTTTCCAACTTCCTTACTATAACGAATCCGAAGCTGTGGGGTCCTTATCCGACGCAGACTCCCAATTTGCATGTTGCGGTCACCACGGTTGAAACAGCCGGAGGCCAGACCGACCGCTATGAGACGACTTTTGGCATTCGGGACCTTCGCATAGATGGGGACGAGGGTGTGTTCGTAAACGGCGAACGCATCTACCTGCAAGGGGCGAACCAGCATCACGACTTGGGTGCGTTGGGAGCGGCTTTCAATAAGCGGGCCGCGGAACGCCAGCTTGAGATCTTGCGAGAGATGGGATGCAATGCGATTCGCATCGCCCACAACCCGCCCGCCATGGAGTTGCTGGAATTGACCGACCGCATGGGCTTTTTGGTGGTCGACGAGATTTTCGATTGCTGGGAACGCAAAAAGACTCCTCTCGATTTTCATCTGATTTTCTCCGAGTGGAGCGAGCCGGATCTGCGATCCTTCATCCGCCGTGATCGCAACAATCCCTCGGTGATCATGTGGAGCATCGGAAACGAGGTCGGCGAGCAGTACACCGATGAAGCGGGAGCCGCGGTGGCTCAGCGCCTGCATGATATCGTAAAGGAGGAGGATCCAACGCGGCCGACCGCTGCTTCCTTCAACTATGCCAAGCCTCACATGCCGATCACGGCTGTGATGGATTCTATCAGCTTAAATTATCAAGGTGAAGGTATCCGAAACGCTCCGGCGTACGCTCACCTGAAAGGGATCAATACTCCGCCGCTGTATCCAGATTTTCATGAAAAGTATCGGAGGAAAATGATAGTAAGCAGTGAGAACGCCGCCGCGGTAAGCTCACGCGGCGAGTACCTCTTTCCAGTTGCTGAAGGTATCAGCGCTCCGGTGGCAGATGGATCGGGAGGCGATCCAATCACAGCGCAGGTCAGTTCCTATGAACTCTACACGGCTCCGTTTGGATCTTCGGCAGATAAAGTCCTGGCGTCTCTCGAGCGGCATCCTTACGTGGCGGGCGGATTTGTTTGGAGTGGTTGGGACTATTTGGGTGAACCGACGCCTTACTACTCTGCCCGCAGTTCTTACTTCGGAGTCATCGATCTAGCTGGCTTCAAGAAGGATCGTTTCTTTCTCTACCAGTCTCACTGGCGCCCGGATTATCCGATGGCTCATATTTTGCCGCATTGGAATTGGGAAGGACGAGAGGGAGAGGTCACTCCTGTTCATGTATTCACTTCTGGAGACGAAGCAGAGCTTTTCGTTAATGGAGAATCGCTCGGTCGGAAAGCGAAAGGAGAATTTGAATACAGACTTCGTTGGAACGATGTAGTGTACGAGCCGGGCGAACTTGAGGTCGTCGCTTACAAGGATGGCAAGAAATGGGCAGAGGGTCAGGTCGCAACCACTGGCAGTCCCAGCTCTTTGGAGCTCGAAGCAGATCGAACCAAAATATTGGCGGATGGAGAGGACCTGTCATTTGTTACGGTACGCATCCTCGATGGCGAAGGCCGCTTTGTGCGTAATGCGAACACGCCTTTAGAATTCGAGCTTGAAGGTCCCGGCGAGATTGTGGCAACGGACAATGGCGACCCGACTAGCCTTGTATCTTTCAAGTCGCTGGAACGGTCCGCCTTCAATGGGCTTTGCTTAGCTATTGTCCGTGCTGATCCGAACGCGAAAGGCACACTCAAGCTTCGGGTGTCGGGCGCTGGTTTGGAACCCGCCACCATCGCGATCAGGGCTGCGAACTAGACTTCAGGGGCGCTGGAGGATCTTGCTTCCGAAGCGCAAAATTTAGAACGATTAGTTTTGCCGAATATGCGGGCTCTCGTTTTTCTGGGTCCTTGAATCGATTTATCGATTCATCACGCAACCGACGTCGGGATACGACAACGATCATGGCGGTAATGATTCTTTGCCATGGCGTTTCGAGACCCGATGTCTCGCCCCAAACCTCGTTTCTTCTACCCCATGATCCCCGTCAGAAGTATACTCGTTTTCCAAATATCCCTCGCGCTTGGAGTCGCTCTGCACGCTGCGAACGACGACTCCAAGTTTCTATTGCCTGACGTTTTCGACTTCGTCCAGCTCTCCCCAGATGGAGGGCATGTGGCGATGGTTGAACGTCCGGTGGGCGGCGACGTGATCGTAAAGATCGCTGAAACCGATAACTTCAAGCTCGATCTGACTCATTTGAGCAACGGCAAAGGTGGCCACACGGATGTCACCGGCATGCGGTGGCTAAACAGTCAAAAGCTGATTCTTACCTCGAATCTCGATTCCGGCAACGGTCTTTACGTTTTTAGTTTGGGAGACAAATACCCGGAGCGATGGAAGAAAGAGGGGAAGCGATCTCTGTTAACGACGATTCGCGGCACTACTCGTTTTATCGTCAAAGAGACTTCCGAAGACGGCGAACCCGAGTGGTCGCGTCTGGTAGCTTACGATGCAGAGAAGGGGGAGTCGTCCGCGGAAACGATTTACGAAGTCAAATCCAAGACGCTGGAAGCTTTTTTTGATGCTGAGGGGAAGCTTCGCTTAGTCAAAAAAACTGGGGGCGAAGGAGAGACAGAAGCTTGGTTCCGCATTGGTGACGGTGGAGAAGAGCTCAAGCTGACTGGGCTGCAGCCTTGGGTGCGCGTATTCGGAGTTCATGGTACGAGCAGTCAGGTGGTTGCAGCCGGCGATTTTGGCGGGGACGGGTCTTCCCTTGTGGTGTACGATATCGACGCGGACAAGCTTACCAAAACGTTAACTTCGAATTCTTTGTATTCGTTTGGAGACTACGGAGATGTAGCCTTCGATGCCACGACGGGGAACATCGCTGGCTTTCACCTCCAGGGATTTCAGACGCAGAGCTTCTGGTTGAGCCCCAAGTACCAGAAGAACCAGCAACAGGTCGACGAGATCCTGGTGGGGTCCGTGAACCGTATCCTGGATTTGAGCTTAAGCGGAGATAGGGTTTTGGTGGAACGTACTTTTCCAATGTTGCCGCGCCAAGTCTGTTTGGTTCAGCACTCGCTTAAGTCTGTGTATGTAGTCGCAAACGGTGGCGGCAAGATCTCACCTGATGAGGTGGGCACGAACAAGCTCTTCAATATTCCGAATAGAGAGGGGGACATACTCTCGGTCGTAGTGACGACCCCCTCGGCATTTTCGGATGGGAAGGCACCTGTTCTGGTTTGGATCAGACCGCAAGTATGGGGAGGTTTGGATAGGTTGGAATGGTCGCCCGAAGCAAATTACTTCGCTGCTTCCGGTTCTATCGTAATACGAATAAACTATCGCGGAAGTGAAGGGCTGCTTGGGCCTTTAGCAGCGGACAAGAACACCAAGGATGGAGTGTCAAAGATGTTTCGTGACATCGAGGATGTGGTTGAGGCTTTCGTGGCAGCTGGAGTTGCAGATCCCGAAAAGGTAGCGATCGGAGGCGAAGGCGCTGGAGCATGGGCAGCCTCCTACGCTGGCAAGCTTTCGCCGAACAGGTACCGAGCGGTTCTGTGCATAAACGGTGTTTATGATATGGAGGCCGCTCTGGACGAGAAAACGGGGAATGATGCGAGAGCTGGAGTGGATTTACCATTTGCCTCGAGTTGGAGTGGGATGCCTCGAGAAGATGTACTTTCCTTTCAAACTGTGAGCGACATCGAAACGTATCCAAAGTTTGCATTCGTCTGCTACGGAAAATGGTCTCCCGGCGAAAATACCGCTCAAGCGACGCGATTCATCAAGACCCTGAAGAAGGCTGGAACGACGGTGAAACCATATTTTGGCGACTGGTACGGTGCCGGACTTGATGGAGTAAAACGTTTTGAAGCTTTTGATCGAGCACAGAGCGTTCTAAAAGCTGCATTCAAGTAGTTTTTCATTCGAGTTCCGGGCGAATGGCGACTGGAGGCGCCGGTCTAGTTGCATCAGTGTTCTGCATGGGTTGGTACTCCGACGATTGAGACGCGATGTACGAATGGTTCAAGCGTCGAGTTTTATGGGTTATCACCAGCCCCCTTTGAGATATCAAATTCGGGATCTCTATTTTGGAGCAATTACTGACGCTAGTTGTTCTCGAATATCGGGTGGCAGCAATTCGTTAGCCAACTTAATAGTCTCGTCGTTGGGGAACTGAACATCTAAGGAACGTGAAAGGAGAACTAAGCTGGCGACTGTGTTTGGAGTGAGAAAGCGAAGTGTATCTGTATCCAAATTTTCCATGGATTTCGAGAGCTGTTCCTTGGCTAGCTCGATGCGTTTGGTTCGAGCGAGCAGTATCGCTAGACTAACCCGGCGATCGGTAGGCAAGTTTCGAGCTGAGCGGCGGGAGAGATAGGGGATTAACGTTTCAAGTGTCTCTTCGAGTGCAACCCTGTTTTGTGAAGCGAGTTCGATGTTGGCAATGGCTCCGAGGGCGGCCGGACTGCGGGGATAGGCTTTGAGGCCTTCGCGCATTGCTCGATAGCTCCAACTCTCGCCGCCTTCGACAAAAAGGTCGGCTAAGCGGCTGAGTCTGAGTTCCTCTTCCTGCTCCGGTCCAAGCGCAAAGCTGCGAATCTCGAAGCTCGCGAAATCGCCGGTTTTGGGGGTCGAGTAGGCGAGTGGTTGGAGCCAGAGTGGGAAGTCCCACTCGCGTAATGACACTGCGAAGGCCGAGGGTGGCAGTATTTCGCCGGGGTCAACCCCCGTTCCAACTTGAACCATTCGATCGAGTATAGGATCCCACAGCGGCAGAACTATGTGGGTGATACCTTTGTCGTTGAGAAGGATGGTTGCCTCTTGGATCGTATTAGTGCTGAGGATACGTACTGCTGATCGGTACCCTTCTTCGTATCCATCGTCGCTAGAGAGGATAGTCCCAAACCCTCCATAGTAAGCGAGTAAGTTAGAAAATATGTGCGTGGACAGCACGACGGGGGTGTCTTCTCCGCGTCTTTCGTTTAGCCAGTAGGAATAGTCGCGGCCTACAAGAGCTTGTTTGTCAGACTGCGAGAGGTTTTCTGCTGCACTTCCATTTGCCGTTTCCGGGTAGCCGAGCAGCAGCCCTGGCACGAGTAGAAGGAGGATCGCGAATCGCGGTAGCAGTTTGCTTTGTTTCCAAGTTTTCGCGTCCGCGAGCAAGCTGACCACGAGAGCAAGAGAAAACGCATTGAAGAGATTCCACCAGCGAAGCTCAAAGTAGCCGAGGATTAGTGCTAGCAGGACAGCAACCAAAGCGAGCGCGATCTGGGTCGATCTGGCGGTATTGCTTCTGTTTTGTACCATTCGTAGTCCGGCAACAAATACTAGAGCTGCAGGAAGCAGTGTGGTGAACTTAGCAGCTCCTTGTCCTTTCTCGTTGATCCATGTGCCTAGGCTCGAGGCTATGGTGCCGTTGGGGTGATTAGCCAGCTCCCGGGCGTAGAAATCCGCCGCGAGGAGAGAGCCGGATTCGCTGATTGCTCCAACAATCGGCCAAATGAGCAGAGCCAAGGATGACATACCCAGTAATGTGAGGCTGACCTTGCCGAGCCCGCTTCTCCCATGCTTCAGCAGTAAAGAAAAGTTGCGTAAGAATTCTCCAAATCCGAGGGCGATGAGTGCCTGTATTGGATTTACGGAGTTAAGTGACAGAGAGAGGTACTCGGGTAGTTTTTCGAATAAACCTCCCATCAGGATCACTGCTGCAGCAGAAGAGCCCCAAACTCTCCAGCCGTTGGCCCGAGGAGAAAAAGTTGCATGCTCTCGGGAACGTAGGAACTCGCTCGCCAGCCCGCCAAGAAAGAGGGAGAGCAGGACCGGCATGCCGCTGCTTGCGTCGGTCCAGACGCCCAAGCCTGAGATGGCGCCCGCGCAAACGAAGTGTAAATTGGGTCTGCCAATCCGCTTGTTTTCTTGCAAGGCTGCGAGGAGAGGAAGAATTCCAGCTAGGGCGAGCACCCAGGAAAGGGAGTGTGGATCAGGGGCGCCCGGTTGAAAATTGGCGGCGAGTGGAAAAATGGATACGCAGGCGAGGCTGTACCCAACGGAAGCTAAGCTTCCGAAATAGCGCGCAGAATAGACTGAGCCAAAGACGAGCATCAATGCGAGTAGTGCAGGGTCGGCCCAGAGAGTGCCTCGCTCTATAGAATACCCTAGGGATTCCCCGTTGGCCAAGGAGTGTAACCAACCGACAGATATAAGCCAAAGCCGGTAAGGAGAGGTGCGGTCGATTGTGCGTCCGTCGGGCATCGCGTCGTATGTGACCTCGCGAATACGAAGATTGCCCGTGTGGGCAGCTTCTTGGGCCTCTATTATCCAGAAATAACTAGCATTGTGGTGTCCCGGGATAATCAGAGAACGCTGTCCGTGTTCGAATCCGGTGGGGCTCTGCGGGTCTATCTCTGGTCGGTCGGCTGACCAGGTCGGGGTGCTGCTTATCTCAAGGACTCGATCGATGCGTCGTTCTGTGGCTGTCCAGTGAATGGCAAACGCAATGACAAGGGCAATCCACCATGCGTGGGGGAGGAATTTTTTGAGTGAGCTTGGCGTGTCGGAGGAGGTAGCGGACATCGTTGAAAGGGAGTGTTTTTGGTGTCGGAGCTTGGCGATCTTTGGACGTTTCCTAGCCCTTGACTCGACTGGTTTACCTCGGTTCAGTCAACGAGGATTATGAATGAAGGTTTGAAGACTACCCAGCCTCTCACAACCAATGCGAGCATGAAAGCGTTACTACCTATAGTGTTGATGGCAAGTTCCTTGCAAGCGAATGAACCTTCGATTGTACCATTCTCCGAACGGTCTGTCCAAGGCGATGAAACGATGTTCACGGAACTGAGTCCAGAGCTCACTGGAATCGTAACCAGTAACCGTTACGACGACCCGCGAATGTGGGGTAGCCTTCATAGCGAATATAACGTTGGAGCAATTGGAACCGGAGTCGCTATTGGCGATTACGACAACGATGGAAAGCCAGATCTTTTCGTGGTGAGCAAAGTGGAATCCGGGCGATTGTTTCGAAATCTCGGGGGGTGGAAATTCGAAGATGTCACGGTAGCTGCTGGTCTCGAGGATAACAGCGGGATTTGGAAGCAGGGGGTATCGTTTGTGGATGTCGATAATGACGGACTACTCGATTTGTACATCTGCCGCTTCGACGCGCCTAACCTGTTGTATATGAATCTTGGAGACGGTAGTTTTAGAGAAGAAGCAGAGCGGCGTGGTCTCGCTGTGGTCGATTCTTCGGGGATGGGTTGCTTTGCCGATTTCGATCGCGATGGTTGGCTGGACGTTTACATACAGACTAATATTTTGGATTCGGTAGCGAATATTGAAGGGCAACGAGATTATTTGTTTCGCAACCGGGGTGACGGAACCTTCGAAGACGTGACAAATGCCGCGGGAATTTTGAAGCGGCGAACGCAAGGCCACTCCGCGACTTGGTGGGATCAGAACCACGATGGCTGGCCGGATTTGTATGTTGCGAACGACTTTGCTCCGGCAGATATATTGTATCGAAACAATGGCGACGGCACCTTTTACAACGCGATCGACGAAGCATTGCCACATACGCCATTCTCCTCAATGGGGGCAGACTTGGGAGACATTGATAACGACGGAGATGTCGATTTTTTCGTGACGGATATGGCGGGTGTTACTCATGAGTTTTCCCAGCGAGGCTTAGTCGATACGCGAGGCATGTTACCAGACAGCGAAAATCTTAAACTGAATACCGCAATACAAGTGCACAGCAATGCACTGTATCTGAATACGCGAACCGAACGTAGTATGGAGGTAGCTCACCTCGCGGGTTTGGAAGGAACGAATTGGACATGGTCCACTCGCTTTGAAGACCTCGATAGTGACGGGCGTCTTGATTTATTCGTTACCAATGGGATGGACCGAGAGCACAACAATCTCGATTTTATAGTCAAGAAGCTGAAAGCGACGAATGTTATGCAACGTATCCAAATTACCAAGATGAGCCCAGTTCTCTCCCAAACGAATTTGGCATACGTCAATCGAGGCGATCTGGTTTTTGAAGAAGTTGGAGAAAAATGGGGGCTCGATAAGTTTGGGGTGAGCTTTGGGTCGGCATTTGGCGACTTGGATGGTGATGGAGACTTAGACTTGGTCTTTTCTAATTATAAAGAGGGAGCGACCGTGTTGCGAAATGACAACGAGCAGGGGAATAACATTGTGATTGCCCTGCGAGGAGTTGATTCAAATCGCTATGGTATAGGAGCTAGGATCGAAGCGACTACAGCAAAGGGCACTCAGGCGCGTCAGCTGGTATTGGCACGTGGTTATCTTTCCACGAGTGAACCGGTCGCCCACTTTGGATTGGGAGCGGAAGCCGAGGTCGAGGAGTTGAGAATATTCTGGCCGAGTGGAGGCGTTCAAAGCGTAAGAAATCTGAAGGCAGGATATCGATATACGATCGAGGAAGTGAGCGGAGTGATCGCTGGCGAAGAGGTCGATGCGCTGGTTGCTAACCCCTTATTTGAGCAGGTTGGTAATCGTCTAGGATTGGAAGTGAAAAAAACTGAGGAAGTTTTGGAGGGAACCGTGACGCAGCCGCTCCTGTATCGCGGTTTCAACCGTAGAGGGCCTGGATTAGCTGTTGGTGACTTGAACGGTAACGGGAGGGACGAAATCGTATTTGCGGCTACGGCAAAGGATGGTGCCAAGGTGCTTGTCGCCAAGGAGGAAGTATATGAAGATTTGAATACGGGTGAGCTTTCCATGCCTCCTCCTATAAATGGTGGGGCTCCGCTTATTTTCGATGCGAATGGGGATGGCCTCAACGACTTGCTCCTGACGGCGGGAGGCGCAGCGCTTATGGGTGAAGAGCCGGAATATCAGCCAACACTTTGGATCAACGATGGAAAGGGATTTTTTTCGCGCGCTGCAAAGGGGATGTTGCCCGAGGTGCCGATCAGTGTAGGAGCGGCAGTCGCGGCTGATTTTGATAGGAACGGTACCTTGGATGTCTTCTTGGGGGGACGATTGTATCCGGGTTTTTATCCGGAACCTGCCATCAGTGCATTGCTGTCTCGAAAAGGAAACAGGTTCGAGAATATAATTGATGACATGAATCCAGATCTCGCGGAGATCGGTTTAGTCACGTCGGCGTTAGCAAGCGATGTGGACAACGATGGCTGGATCGATCTTATCCTGACTTTGGAATGGGGCGGCGTGCTTGCGTTTAGAAATATCGAAGGCGAAATATTTGAGAATGTATCCGATAAGTGGGGATTTGATTCTGCAGGTCTTGGCTTGTGGACTTCTGTTGCTTCAGGTGACTTCAACAAAGATGGAAGACTGGATTATGTCCTAGGTAATCAAGGATTGAATACTATCTTTTCGGCGAGTCGGGAATTCCCCATGCACTTGTATTCAGGCGATTTTGCAGGGAGCGGAAATCCTCAACTTATCCTGTCGTATAATGTAGAAGGCGAAATTTTGCCCGTCTTTGGACGAACTGAGATTGCGGCGAAGATACCCCAAGTTCTAAAGAGTTTCCCATCCAACGATGTCTATGCTGCCTCTACTGTAGAAGAGATCTTCGGAGCGAACGAAATTGAGAAAGCCCAGCTCTACAGTGCAAATGAGCTACGAAGTGGTGTATTAATGAGTCAAAAAGCTGGAGGATTTTCTTTCATTCCATTGCCTCGTTTGGCTCAGGCTTTTCCGGCGCAGGGAATCGCTGTGGCGGACTTCAACGGTGATGGATCGCAGGATTTGGCGCTTGTCGGCAATGACTACTCTGCAAATCCTACTCTGGGTCGTTTCGACGGCGGTCTGGGCTATATTTTGCTGGGAGATGGATGTGGAGATTTCGAACCTCTGTCTTTACTGAAAAGTGGATTTTCTGTGCCTGGGAACGTCAAGGCCTTAGTGGTGGCTGATTTCGATGGGGATGCTCGTCCGGATTTGTTGGCTAGTCGGAACAACCAAGAGAGCTTGGCGTTCTTGAATCGATCGGATGGAACGCGAGCTGTAGCGCTCCAGCTGCGTGGAAAGGAGGGCAATCCAAACGGGGTCGGCAGTCGGATCGAGCTCGTTTCCGAAAGTCGGATCGTGCAGGTTTGGGAAGTGAGTGCAGGTGGTGGATACGCCAGCCAATCATCCGCGACAGTGTTTCTGACTATCCCGGACGAAGCTTCTCACGATGCAGAACTTAGAATTCGTTGGCCGAATGGCGTTTCTGCTAGGTTAGAGGTGCCACCCGCTGGTGGCTATATTTTCGTGAGCGAGGAAGGTGCGCTTTAGCGGACTAAGTCGCGATCCACATCGGTCTCCTCTTTCCAGCCGATGACTGTGTCCTTCGCCACAAATACCCTAACTAAACGTTTTTCAGTGGTGGTTTGTGGACGATAGACTGCTTCGGTAATGGTTCTTTCGATACCGGTGATGGGGTCGACGTACGGTATTTCTTGGGTATCGACGCCGACCATATCGACTCTGGATTTCGTGAAGTCGTAGGTCCAAATCTCTACATTTGGGTCGGGTTCGTAGGGCTCTATGCTGATAGGCTCGCCCAACGCGGCGACTAGGTCCGCAGTCGAGCTTCCTTTGGTTACGTCCAGTATCGCTCCAGTCACTTCTTTGCCTTCACCGAGGCCAGCAGTTGAACAGCCGGTTAAGAACGCGAAATATATTATTAGGGCGGATAGATATAAGGACGATTTTTGTTTCATTGTTTTGGAAACGGAATGGGCTGACGGAGCTAAGTTCTGCTAGACTGCTAATCCTTTTGTTCGAAAGGGATGCCAGCTGTTCTTATATGGTAGAGGTCAGAAATCTGAGCGGATGTATTCAAATAGTGTATAAAAGTGTCGAGACGATTTCATGCTATTGATTGAATGACACCAGCGAACTTTTAGCGAGTTTAGTTTTTTGTAGGAGAGGGGTGTTTTGTTGACAAAAAAAGCTCCCCGCCTTGCGGCAGGGAGCTTGGATTTAAAGCGTATTGTTTTCTCGCTAGAACGAGAATGTATTCGTGAGGTACCACTCCTGCGTTGGAGCAATGCGAGCTCCCGCAATCGTGTGATCCTCGTCTGGCTGGACTGCTATGGGGATCAACTTTTCATCTGCAAAGGCGTTGCGGATGTTTAGCTGAACCTTCCAGTCGATCCTGTCGTTGAGCGGCCTGGAGTAGCTTGCCCATAGATCGATGAAGTCTTCGCTTGGGCCGTATATCGGATCCTCCAGGTCGTAGGTGTATTCCGTATCAGTGAGAGGAATCAAAGGATAGCCGATCGCTACCTTATCCTGCCAACGGTAAGATCCACCTATGCCGAGACCCTTGAATTTACCATCGGTGAAGTTGTAGTTACCTACGATGTTGTAGCGCCACTTACGCAGTTCGGGAACTGCAGTGCCTTCCTGCAACTTCATGAGCGTGTACTGCGACATGAAGCTATTCCAGCCTCCAGCGTTGATGACTGGATTATAACCACCCCACATAGGCATCTCACCCGCGATGGTTCCTCTCAAAAGAGGGTCGAGGTATTCGATAAACTCATTCAGTGTATCACCACCAACGTTTGAGTTCACCACCTCGGACTTGGAGGCATTGAAGGAAAGTCGGAGATTTTCGATTGGATTTGCAGTGAACTCGAACTCGTAACCTTCGGAAACTACGTCGGCAGTGACCTCGAGGTTTGGTGGAGCAACTGCTGCGTAGTCTCTGACTTGCGATGGATCTGGTGTGTACTGAGCAGCAGCGTTTGGAGGATTGCTATCGTCCAAAGAGGCGGCGTAGGTCGAACGATTCGTGAGCTTGTCGAGCGGGACGAGGTTGGTTAACTGCCACGCGTCTAGGAAGCCAGAGGCATCCAAGTCACGCTGGATCTGGTTCCAGGTCTCGATCATCTCGTCTTCGAGTGCCATTTCCTCGGGTGACCCAGTCTCTACAACCCATTGGCGATTGTCGGCCGGATCGTCTTGAGGACCGTAGACAGAAGACAGCCAAGCACGACCTGCGTTTGCCTGACTGACTTCACGAACATTGTAGTCATATGCCGACATCTTGTAGAGGAACACGTTTCTCCAAGTGAGACCTCTGCGGATAATGCCACCGATGTCTCCCTTGTTTCCGAGGGGGGCGGTGGCGTTGTTGGCATTGGACTCGTATTTGATAGCTCTGAACGAGTACTTACCGTCCTTGGTGCCCAGAGTGATGCCAACGTCTCTGGTATCTCCCGATGGATTAGCGATTGGGTTAGCGTAGATGTCACGTCGCACCTCACCAACTCGGAAGTTGCTGGACTCATTGTAAGAGAGGCTCACGTTGATCGGTAGAGGATCGTTCTCGAGGATCTTGTTGAGGTGCAATACCGCACCCCACGAGGTCGTTTGATCCTCGAAAGTCGCTGCAGGATCGTATTCGGGGAGGAAGTACGAATCTGGCGACAGATCGTAGGTACCGGTGCCGTTGCCGCTAACTGCCGCATCAGAGCGAGACTTCACCTCGTCTTTTCTCCAGCCGAAGGTCCCGACAAGCGATTCATTCCACAGGTGGCCCTGCCACGTCGCTGCGACGGAGCTGATTTCCCGCTGGGTCATGTTGGCGCCAGTGATTAGGCCAGGATCGGCTCCATTGTCATAGCTGCGGATACCAATGTTGCGCGAACGCGTCCAACCAACGTAATTAGCAGGATTGGAACGTTGTTGCCAGCCGATCTCCTCATCTGGAGGTGTGTCGCTCATCGCTACGTCACCCATAGGACCGACCCATGGGTCGTCCCATGATACGCCGGCCGGAGGGTTCCAGATCGTCTCGAAAGTCTGGATCGGGATTTCGCCTCTCCAGTCGATGACCGATCGTAGCCTGTCGATATTCGCTCCAGAGGCGGAGCTGAGGTTTGCGACAGAATCGTCGAGATAGATAATCGAGGTAGGAGCACGGTCAGCAAACTGGGTTCTTGAACCATCGTTTTTATTCCAGAATCCCTGCCAAGCTTGGGTGGCAGCCTTGTTTCTCCAGCTCATATTCTCGTAGGTGTAGTCTTCTTCCGTCCCTACAAGATTGAAGAGATGCTTTCCAAGCAGCTTCGTCATGAAACTGTCGCTTTCGAAGACATCGCTTGCGCGAAGCTCGGCAAAAGCCGATGCGCGCTTATTTTCGCGCGAGCTGTCGAAGTTGGAACCGCTTCCGCCGTTAGATGTGATGAAAGGCCTGCCAAGATTAGGGTTCGCAGTACCGTCTTGGAAGGTTTCTGTAAGATCAACACTGATCGCTGTGCCGTAACCGAGAAGGCCATTGCCTCCACGGTTGTAGTCTTGCTTGTCATAGGTGAGGTTGACCCCAATGCGATTGTTCAGGAAGGTCTGCGATAAATCGAGATTTAAGGCATCCCAGCTTCCCCATTCGGACTTGTTGGGGCCATCGATCAACTTGTTGTTGAAGTCGAAGACCGTAGGGTCCATGAGAGACTGTCCTCGGTAGAGACCGTACTCTTCAAAATTCCAGCCTCCGGTGTCCGCTGCTGAATTCAGAGAGGTGATTCCGAAAAACGGTTCCGCGTAGCGTCTTCCGGCAAGGCTTTCCGCAGTGCCGCCGACTGAACCGTCAGACTGGATCGCTCCAAGGTTAACGGGACCCATCTTGGCATCGTACAGTTGACCAGTCGCTCCATCGAAGGTGAAGAATGGCGACTGTTGCCCACCGAATGCTTGGACCCACGCGTGGTCGCGGGTGCCTACGAAGTCGGCCTGTGTGTCATAGACATTTGCAGAGGTCCACTTACCTAGACCTCCCAGTGGATTGGTATCCTCATCATACCCGAGAGGCCGGTACCATGCGGTGATACTATCGAGCGGTGGGGTGTTGCGAGGACGATTGGCATCAAGGTCGCCGTTTTCGTACTTCGCGCGTATAGTCGTCTTCATGCCGTCGCCGCCGAAGTTAGGCTCCCAGCGGACGGCTGTGTACAGACGGGTGTCATCTTCGAACGCGGGATCTTGTTTGTACTTTTTAGCATCGCGAAGCGCGGCAACGCGAATTGCCAGTTGGTCTTCGAGTAGCACTCGGTTCAGGTTTATGCTGGTACGGAGGTTCCCGTAGGAGCCAAAGCGAAGGTCTACTTTCCCGTCATCCTGGAATGCTGCATCGGAGAAGGTCGCGTTAACGATACCTGCTGGCGAACCTAGTCCGAAGAGCATGGAGTTCGCGCCGCGCTGGATGTCGACGCGATCGACGGCGTAGGAGTCCCATGGAATGTCCGTGCCGAAGTAGTCGCGCGTATTGTCGGCTCCGGAGAGGCCACGGATACGGGAGTTGCTAACTGGGTTTCGAAGCGTGCCAGAGTCGTCGATGGACCCAGAAGCATTAAGTCCTAGGTAGGTGCCTTGCGTGCCGGAAACTTCGGCGTTAGTGGTGTACTGAAGGAGTGTACCTCCGTCTGTCGCTCCGATGTCCTTTAGGAACTGGTCGGTGTAGACAGAGATGGCGGAGCCAACGTCCTTCAAGTCTGTGCGGATACGAGTGCCAGCTAGGGTGCTGCTCGCTCGGTATCCCTCGTTTCCCTCACTTGTGACTTCGAAGGGACTTAGCTCGAAGACGTCGCCTTCATCCTCCTCTGATTCACTTTGGGAGAATGCGAACGGCGCACATCCGAGGAGCCCGAGAGCAAAAGCGATCCGCAGGGATCGCCGTCTATCAAGTGCTTTGATGTCTGTAGCTATACGATACATAGTTGTAGCTTGGTTTTTTGGGTATGGGTTCGTTTGTTTTTCGTGACGGCTGACGGAGTGTCTAGCGTCGATGAAAGGGATGCATCTAAGGAGGGATGCTGGATTGGGATATGCGGTACCTAGCACGTTCCCGATAAGGTCAGAGCCGCACATATAAGGGGTATAGTGGTATCTACTTAGGCTTTTGGTTTTTCGGCCTTGCTAGTATGAGGCAAGAAGAGGCAGGGGGAGAGTTTCTAAATCGTTTTTTGGTGGAAGGCTAAAAAACTAATAAAACCTCAGTAATCAGGAATTTTTAACAGAATCAAATGGAGGTTTATTAGACGTTGAAACAGGGGGGTATGTAGGTAGAGATACAGGAGGTATGACCAAAGATATAGGAATGAGGCGAATTTATCAATACTACCCCAAAAAGATGACACGGGTGCTGGAACTGGGAAGAGTTGGTGAGTTAGACGTTGACTCGTCGAATTGGTTTGGGCGTGTTATTCCTAGTCGAACTTTTGATTTTGAACCGATGAGTGTAAGGAAAATTGCTAAGACGCTGGAACTCTCTCCATCCACTGTATCGCTCGCGCTGCGCAGCAGTCCCAAGATATCGGAAGAGACTCGGGACAAGGTTTTGAAGGAAGCTACTCGCTTGGGATATCGGCCCAATGCCAAGCTCAACGAATTGATGAGCCACCTGCGCCTCAACAGCACGGGGCCCAATGTGGCTTGTTTCGGGGTGGTCTCCTTCTACGACACGCTAAGGCCGTGGGAGCGTTCCAAGCACCTTTCTTATATTTACGAAGCGATGCAGGCCCGCGGCGAGGCTTTGGGGTATCGGCTCGAATCGCTCGGTTTGAAAGCTCCGGGGATGACCCCCGCTCGCTTTCGCTCGGTGCTAGATGCCCGCGGTATCCAGGGGCTTCTCTGCTTCGGAAGTCCCAACGTAGAGGAGGAATTCCCCAATGAGTTGGATCACTACGCTGTGGTGACCGTGGGTTTGAGTATCTCCACGCCGCTGCATCGGGTCACGAGTCACTTTTTCAACGATCTTTACCGCACCTTGGACAAGCTGCATAGGATAGGGTATAGACGTCCGGGGTTGCTGCTCAACGAGTACGAGGAGGGGAGAACGGCCCATGTCTACCCCAGCGCTTATCTCGGCTGGTGCGAGCATGTGTTGGGTAATCCTTTGCTGATGCCAATTTTGCGAACTTCGGAGGTGAGTGCCGAGCGAACTTTGGAGTGGTTTCGCAGCAATCGACCAGATGTAATTGTCTGCGTTCACCATCGCAGGGAAGTGGAAAAACTGCAGAAGATTCTACAAAGCAACGGGATAAGCGTGCCTAGAGATGTGGGTATCGCCGCTGTGACACAGCTTTTGGAAGGCACCGAGCTCTCAGGCATGCAGCAGAACCAAAGGCTTATGGGCGAGTGGGCGGTCGAGCTCTTAGCCTCCCGAATAATGAACCAAAACTTTGGGATTCCCGATAACCCTCGTATCGAGCTGGTAGAAAGCGAGTGGATAGAAGGTACGACGCTTCTGTCCGGGAAGTGGAACTAGCTGGGAATGAGCGCAGCCGTGAGGCGTGACGTTGCGTTCAGCTTGTTTTCTTGCATTTTTTCTCGCGAAACCTCTACTGGCGGCTCGATTTTTTGTAGCTTGCCAAGTGGGAGATCCATTGAAGCTGGCTGCGAGCCACCATTCCGATGTCGATTAAGAACAAACCAAAGATGTACCTGCACAAAACCGATCCCGCGGAAGCGGCACCGGTCAAGCGGTCGTACGATGCCGACTTCAAGCCTTCCGAAGCCTATCGGGAGTCAATGCCGGACATCATGGACGCAGTCGAATCGGAGCAAGGCGCGGCCGTTCCGATCCAGCAGGTCGGAGTATCAAACTTCAAGCTGCCGCTTACCTTTCGCGGGGCGGACGGCAAGCTGCTGACTCTCGAAGCCAGCATTACCGGGTCTGTCTCTCTCGAGGCTAACCTGAAAGGGATCAATATGTCCCGCATCATGCGTTCCTTTTATGAATTGAAGGACGAGGTTTTCACCATTGATACGGTCAAGACAGTGCTGGACCTGTTTCGCGACAAGGTGGTGTCTTACGACGCCCGCATTATCATCCGCTTCAATTATCCGATCGTGCAGCAAAGTCTGCGCAGCGGTCTGGAAGGGTACCAGTATTACAAGTGCGCTTTCGAAGGGCGGTTGTCCAAAAATGGAACTTTTGAGCGGCTGATCCATTTCGACTTCGTTTACTCGTCTGCCTGTCCTTGCTCAGCGGAGCTCGCGGAGCACGCCCGCGACTTGCGAGAAGCATACTCGATCCCGCATTCCCAGCGCAGCAAGGCGCGCGTATTTGTGAAGTTGGCGGAAGGGGCTCGTCTCGATATCGAAGACCTGCAAAAGCACCTTGCCACCGCCCTTAAGACCGAGACGCAGGTCATGGTCAAGCGCGAGGACGAACAGGCCTTTGCCGAGCTCAACGGCGCCTACATCAAGTTTGTGGAAGACGCGGCCCGCCTCGTTTACGAGCAGCTGGCCAGCGATGATCGGATCGCTGATTTCCAGGTTGCTTGCTCGCACCTCGAGTCGCTGCACTCGCATGATGCCGTTTCGGTGATCTGCAAAGGAGTACATGGCGGGTTTCGAGCGGATTTCTCGGATTTCGACTCCTTGATTTGCTAGTCAAAATTCGCGTAACTTTTCATTGAACTTCGCGGAGCGGCTGTTCACATTGGCCGCTCTTTCAAATTCGGGCTATGGCGCAGCCTGGTAGCGCGCTTGTCTGGGGGACAAGAGGTCGTGGGTTCGAATCCCGCTAGCCCGACCATTTGAAAAGAAAGCCTCTTTCGTAAATCGTTACGAAAGAGGCTTTTTTGTGGGTCGCTGCAGCTCTCGAGCTCGAGGATGGGTAGGGGGGTATCTATATTTTGAAGCGGTCTTCTGCCAAAAGGCCAGGGTGCTGGGAGGGGCGTGTGGTCCTCGCAACGCAAAACCGCCATCAGTGTACAGACTGATGGCGGTAGAATTGGCTTGTGGCAGATCGAGCTTTTCGAAGTTCGAATCCGATATAGATGAAGCTAGAAGGTGAAGCTGGAGGACAACTCCAGGCGGCGTTCTTCTGGTATGCGGTAGATCGCTCTCGTTCCGTCGGGCTGGGCGACGGTTGGGATCAGGTCATCGTCGTCTAGTAGATTTCGGATGTTGAACTGCAGCCTCCAATCAACCGAGTCGTTCATGATGGGGCGCTGATAGCCGACCCAAACGTCGAGATTTGATTCGTTCGGCCCAAAGAAGGGATTCGAAACGTCGATGATGCGGTCGCCGGCAGGACCGTCGATGATTGGGTAGCCGATCGCTGGCTCCGACTGCCAGCGGTAGGCTCCGCCGATATTCCAGCTGTCGTCGAGACGGTAGTTGGCGACGGCGTTGACGCGCCACTCACGAACCTCCTGACGGATAGCTCCGTCTTGGGCTACGACCGAGCGAATCTCGTTGGCGATCGTCTCTGCTTGTTGGGCAAGGGTGACGCCGCCTTGAGTTATCACTAGGCCTTGTCCGACAGGGCCAGTCCAGTTGTCGTAGAGGCTTTCGCCGTTTGTTCCGACTGGATCTTCGAAGTAGAACTTGCGCAGGGCTGCGCCGCTGTTGTCGCGTATGGCTTCCTGCTTGGCGACGTTGAGTACGAGGCTCAGTCGCTCAATCGGATTGTAGACGGTTTCCAGTTCGAATCCGGAGGACTGTGACTCGGTTACGCCGACGACGTTTCCTGGATCGCTGAAGGTCGCGGATCCGTCAGAGAGGCGAGCCACGTTGAAGGTGTCCAAGAGGAACTGTGGCGGAGCGACATAGCCAGACTCGAAGGGGATGCCATCGCCGTCTGGATCTGGATTGAGGCCGAATCGAGTGGTCTCGATCAAACGCACGTACTGGCGGTTAACGATTTCGCGGATCTGGTTGGAGATGGTGCCTTGGCTTACGTTTACCTGGTTGGTCTCGTACCAAGTCGCCCGGATATGCAGCTTATTGTCGAAGAGCGTGAGTCCGATGCTCTTGTCCACATTCTCGCCCTGAGGGGAGGAGATGCGATCGCCGTACACATTGAAGCGCGAGGTGGTAGGCTGGAAGTTAGAGGAGTCGTTGTAGTAGAAGCTGATTCGATCGATCCAGCTGATCTTCTCCGTCAAGCTGTCGGGGACGTGGAAGGCCGCTCCCCACGAGAAGGTGTCATTCTTGTCCGAGAACGTTGGGTTCTCCGGCAAGGTGTATACCTCGGGATCTACGATGCGCGAGCCTTGGGGGTGCAGAGGTGCGGGGCCTGCGTCGTAAGTGGTTAATTCGTCTTCTCTCCAGCCGAGAGTCGCTACCAGGAGATCGTTCCAGAAGTAGCTTTGGCTAACGAGCGCGAGCGATTCGACTTCGGAGCGACCGAAATCGGCGTCCTCCGGAGCGATGGTCAGGTTGCGGTCGTTGTTAAACACGTTCAGCGGGATGACCTCTGCTTCGGCGCCTGAGCCTTGCTCCTTGAGGAAGAAGACCGCGTCATTGCCGGTTAGGTTGAAGGCCGAAAGGCTACGCTCGGTATAAAGGCGAGGGATGTTCGCTCCCGACGGAGAATCGAGACCGGCCAAGCTGTCGCCCAGATAATGGATCGCTCCGAAACGTGGGCCTTGGCCGTTGCTGATGCTCGTGCTGGCTCCGTGGGTGAACTCGGAACCCGCATATGTGGTGGCTCCGTAGCGGGACTGGGCTTCGCGAGTTTGCTCGCTGAGAACGCCAGTTAGGACGTGGCGACCGAGCAGACGACCTAGAAAATCACTCTCCGTGTCGCGGAGGTCCAAGTCGTAGAATGCGGTCGCTCGCCATGCGCTACGCTGCGCTTCGTCGTAGTACATCTTGGGTACGTTGACGATGTAGGGGCGTCCGAAATTGGCATTTGGCGTGCCGTCGATCATGGTCAGCGCGTTATCGATCGCGAGCGTGGCGTTACGTTCGTCGCCAAGAAGCGAACCGTTTGCGTTGCTCATTTCCTGCTGATCAAAGGCGAGTTCGATACCGGCTTTGTTGTCGAGGAAGAGTTGTTCGAGGGTCAGGTTCCACGCTTCGAACTCCGAATCTTCATATTTGTTCGGCCCGTCGATGAGGTTGTTCCGAAAGTCGAAGATACTTGTATCGGTTAAGCTTGGCTGCTGATAGAAGCTCCAATCTTGTTCACCTGCTTCACGCAAGGCGTTGCTCATTCGAGTAATGCCAGTGTGAACTGCTGTAGTTGTTGGTCCGCTCGGGAAGGTCCAATTCGAGAGAACGAATTGGCGGCCGATGATGTTTTGGCTGGCGGTGGCTGCGGGATCGAGCGGCGTCGGCGAGTTTTCGTCTGGATAGATTACGACTGGGTTGCGCAGAGCTCCTCCCATCGGTTCCGCCTCGGAGGTATTGCGATTGCCGTAGGGGGTGTTGCCCGGATCGAAGGTGAATTTGGGTTCGGACGAAGGGTCCCACGGATCGAACCACGGGGTGATGTTGTCCGATGGAGGCGTTATGCGAGGGCGGTTGGCTTCGATCTCGCCCTTCTCGTAGTTGCCGCGTAATGACAAACTGGAGAGCATTCCATCCGTACCAGCAAATGGCTTGCTGTCGAGAGCTAGGAAAAGGCGGGAATCGTTTTCGAACGCCGGCTTTTGCTGGAATTTCTTGCGATCCTCCAGACCGATGATGCGGATGGCCAATTGGTCTTCGAGCACCACGCGATTAATGTCGATAACGCCACGAACAGAGCCGTAAGAGCCAACTTTCGCTTCAACGGTAGTGCTGTCATCGAAGAGCGCGGTTTCGGTCGAGTTGTTGATGATGCCCGCAGGGCTTCCCAATCCGAATAGAATAGAGTTCGCTCCGCGATTGATCTCGACCCGGCTTGTATTGTACGCGTCGAAAGGGATGTCGGTGGCGAAGTAGTTTCGTGTCAGGTCCGCGGACGCGAGTCCCCGCACACGGTTGCGGCCTGTGGCGCTGGCACGGCTGGTCCGCTCGTCTGCAAATCCGCTGGAGGCACCGGTAGCGGAGTAGTTGCCGCCCGATCCGCCTACTTCTGTTCCAACAGTATAGACTAGCAGGCTCTTGGCGTCGGTGGATCCGGTGTCGTCCATAAACTCTTCAGTGACAACCGAGATGGATGCGCTCACGTCTTGTAAAGAGGAACGCAGGCGCGAGCCGGCTAGGGTGCTCGTTGCCATGTATCCAGAATCTTCGTTTGAGGATACGACGAAGGGCGATAGCTCGAACGTCTCTTCATCATCCTGGTCGGTTGACTGGGAGTAGGAGGGAAGCGTCGTGAACAAGGGCGCTCCAAGTAGTATAAGGGGCAGTTTCTTCATAAGGGTGTTATCGTTTAGTTTGAGCCCCTAGCGTCACGCGGGGGGCGGTTTGAATATTTGTGACAAAAATTACCAGGACCAGTCGTCGGTCCTGAACGAGGAAGCGGGGAGGCCGGCCGAGTCGAAGAGGCTCGCCTCGGTCCAATTCTTCCAGGCGTAGCGAACAGCTACCGGTTCCTGTACCAGCTTGCTGGATACGTGCACGGTGCCGTCGCGTTTGGCGACTGCTTTGGCGGGATGAAAAATGCGGTCTGGCCCGGCGAGCGCAAAGTGCTCGAGCGGGACTTCGTAGTTCTGAAAGCCGTGCGTCATGCCGGTGAAGCTCAGGATAGCGATGGAGTCCTCGAAAGTCGCGTTTTGGAAGACGGGGCCAGTTGCCCCGAGGGGGGCGAATCCGTATTGCCGGTTGAGGGCGAAGTAGGCGAATCGGTTGGCCACTTCCCATTTCTGGGGCGGATGCACGGTGTGTGGCGAGCCGAGGTCGAGGGTGACAACCATGCCTGTATGGGGGACGTTTTTCGAAGTCTGAAACTGTGTCTCGCGTAAGTAGGCGGCCCGCGTCTGTTTACGGGTGAGCTCGTTGTATCGCTCGACGTTGGGAGCGATTTGAGCGAAGTAGAACGGGAGCTGCGAATCGCCGAAGGCATGGCGCCAGGACTGGATCATCCGTGGCAGGAGCCGGGCGTAGGGCAGTGGATCGTGCCGGTTTCCTTCGCCTTGGTACCAGAGCGCGCCGCGAATCTTGTATGGGCTAACCGGAGCGATCATGCCATTGTAGAGCGAGGAGTGGGCTCGGTGCGGAATCTCTGGATCCTCTTCGATCAAGTCATTAGGCGAGAATTCGAGAATTGCATCGCTCGGCAACCACGACTCGATCGCGGAGCTGGATCGAGCGGCAAGTATCATGCCGACGGGTACATCGAGCGTCTCGCGGAGGCGATTGCCAAAGAAGTAGCCGACAGCGCTGAATCGGGCGACGCTTTCGAGCTTAGCGGGGATCCATTGGCCCTCGACGTCCTCGACTGGTTTCTCGGCGAGCTGAACTCTCGCTGAAAAGAGCCTTAAGCGGTCGTCACGGCTAGCGAGCAAAGCCTCTTGGCTTCCTTCGACGGGTTGGTCTTTGAAGCCAAGAACAGGCATCGCCATGTTGGATTGGCCCGAACAAAGCCAAACTTCGCCGATCAGGATATTGGATACGGACAATGAATCGTCGGTAGTGCGGACCTGTATGTCGTAGGGACCACCGGCGCCTGGGGTTTCGAGCTCGGCAGACCAGCGGCCGTCTGGGTTCGCGATTGCGGAATGGGAGTTGGTGGGTTTGTGCCAGGAGGCTTGTACCTGCACCTCTTGACCCTCTCGCGCCCATCCCCAGATCGTCACCGCGCTATCCTGCTGAAGTACCATCCCGTCGCTCACGAGCGAAGGGAGACGCAGTTCTGCATAGCCGCCCGCGCTGAGGAAAAGCGACGCGAGTGCGATCAAGAGCGAACGGTAGTATTGTGCGTTTCCAGCGATCATGGCAGGTTGAGAGGTGACGCGTGTTCCGAGGGCTAGGCTTCGATGGCAGCGGTGGGTGGGACGAGCAGCGCACCGTTCTTTTCGAGCAAGTTTCGTAGCTGTTCGAGATCGAGATCTAGGTCGCTGAAGCTTTCCGACCTTTGCATAAATGCGGCGGCGGTGCCGGCTCCTTGTCCGATCGCCATCATGGTAGGCGTGGTGCGAATAGCGGCGAAAGCTTCGTGCGAGGCGCTGAGGCAGCGCCCGTTGACGATCAGGTTCCGGGCTTCGTTTGTCATGAGCGAACGGAGCGGGATGCTGTAAGTGGTTCCGGGTTTGAAGAACTGGGTATTCGTTCCGTTCTCGTCCGGTGAGTGAATGTCGATCGGGTAGCCGCCGAGGGCGATGGTGTCATCGAATTGGCGGGCGGCCAGCAGGTCTTCAGCAGTGAGCGTGTAACGTCCAATGACGCGTTTGGATTCGCGCACTCCAACTTTGCTGGAGGAGTCTAGGCGGATCGCGTTTTCGAAGCCTGCTGCATGCTTCTTGAGAAAATTGAAGATTTCAAGGCACTGCTTGCGTCCGATCATCTCTGCCTTGCTCAGGTCGAGAGGATTTGTCGGGTCGAGTCCCTGAATTCTGGATACATTGATGATAAAGGTTCCCTTTTCGCTCGTCTCGAATAGAAGGATGAATTCCCGATTAAAGCTTATCTCCCCTGTTTTGCGCGCCTGCTCAAGGGCTTTGATGAAGGTTTTGAGCGAGAGGCGAGGGGCCGTTTCGAGCCGCTTGAGCCCCAGCTCAGATCCGTAGTCGAACTCGCAGTCGTCGACGTTGTTCTTCACGTAGTCGATTAACTTGTCTCGGTCGACGTTGCCCAGCTTCAGGTTCATGGTCATGGGCTGAGTGAGGCTGTCCGCTTCACGCCCGAACTCGAAGGGCACGCCTGCTCGCGAGGCGAGATCGGCGTCGCCGGTGGAATCGATAAACACCTTTGCCTCGACGCGGGAAACGCCAGCTTTGTTGGCAATGGTTATGGCCTTTAGAAGACCGTCTTCCACTTCTGCGTCCAAGAGCAAGGTGTGGAAGAGGATGTCGACGCCCGCTTCGGTGAGCATTTCCTCCAGCTCGATTTTCAGCATTTCGCTGTCGAAAGGGGTAACGGTGGAAACGTAAGTGATGATGTCTTCGACGTGTCCGGGGCTTCCGCCTTTCGCGATCAAGCGATCGATCAGTTCTTGCGGGTATCCGCGAATAACCTGATCGCCGGAGTTGTTGTGGAAGGTCATCATGGGGCCGACACCCATGGCGGTGAGGCTGCCGCCGAGGAAGCCGAACTGCTCGACGAGCAAGACGCGGCAGCCTTCGCGGGCGGCGGCGAGCGCAGCCATCGAACCGGAAGGACCGCCTCCGGCGACGATGATGTCGTAGGAAGGTGAAAGGTTTGGTGAGCTTGTCATGGAAATTGGATACGGATTAGTTAGATTGGCTTTTGCTTGGGAACAGTCGGAGGGTGACCAAGGCAATCGCAATCAGGGCGGCGGCGCCGACGGGGTACCACCAGAAGAAGCTCACGCCGTACTTCTGTAGTGCTAGAATAGATACAGTGGCAGCGACGCTGCCGGTGAGGATCGCTTGCAAGTTACCCAGTCGCATCCAAGCAAGCAAAGCGATACCGAGGATGGAGCCATAGACATAGCCTGGTACCGATAGTCCCATGTCGAGAAGTCCGAGCTCTTTGGTAGAGTTGAAAAGTAGGGCGATTATGCTAAGAGTGATGCCCCAGAAGAGCACGCAGCCTTTGGAGAGTTTCAGGTAGAAGCGGTCGGGGCGATTTGGGAAAATGTAGGTGCGCAGTAGGTTGGTGGTGGTGGTTTGGGAGAGGGCTGAGAGCGCGGAGTCGAGCGTCGAAATACCGGCTGCGAAGAGGGAGGCGACCAGCAAGCCAGAGATGCCGACTGGCAAGTGGTTCACGATGTAGTAGGGCACTACGCGATCCGGTTCGGCAGCGATTTGGGCCGCCGCTTCAGCTGGAAGCGGGTTGACTTCGAAGAAGGCGACGAGGCCGATGCCGACCGCGAGCATGATCCATACGGTTACGTTGGCGAAGCAGGCTCCGTAGAGCGCCTTCTGGGCGTCGCGCAAATTGCGGCAGCAGTAGAGACGTTGCGTTACGACTTGGTCCACGCTTTTCTGGGCGAACTCGAAGATACTCGTGCCGAAGATGCCGACCCAGAGGGTGTAGGTGACCATAGGGTTGGCGGTCAGGTTTAGGATGACGAGCTTCCCCTTGTCGTCAGCGATTTCCAAAATCTGCGTCAGTCCGCCCGGCAGGGCGAATAGCAGGTTTGCCAGTATGAACAGGCTGCCGCAAATGAAAATCATTAACTGCAGGAAGTCGGTCCAAATGACGGTGGTGATGCCCCCCATCCAGGTCCAAATGACGGCGAACAGCCCTATCACAAGGATGGACTGCTGTAGTGAAAGTCCGGTTACAACGCTAAGAATTAGAGCGGTGGAAAGCAGGCGTACGCTTTGCGACAGTACGGCCCCCACGGTGAAGAGCAGGCGGGTGTAGTTGGCAACCTTGCGGCCGAGCCGGTCCTCTACGAAGTCGTATGGGCTGTAGTACTTCGCATTGTAGATCGCTTTAAGGAGGGTGTGGGCCAGCAGGATGTTGCCCAATATAAACCCTAGGGAAATCTGGAAGAATGTCAGGTCGCCGCCCGGCTTGAAGACCACGGAAGGAACCGCGACGAAGGTCAGGGCGCTGGTGCTGGTGGCGATGAGAGAGCCGGAGACTGCCCACCATGGCAGGTCGCGGCCTCCTGCGAAGAAGGATTCGACGTCTTGGCCCTTGCCGCGCAGTGCGTGTCCGAACCAGGTGGTTCCGAGCAGGAATGCGATTAGCAAGGTCCAATCAATAGCGGTGAATGGGGAGCTGTCCATGTAAAGTCTGGTATGAAAAGGCGTGTCAGGGAGAGAGGGGTGATGTGTCCTCTGACCCTTACCTTGTCGCCAATTGACACTGTTGCCAGCAACGTTTCCCGTTTGTTTACCGTAAATGAATTGCCCTGCCTTTTGGCGGCCCTCAACCTTGGATGCATGAGTGAAAAGCGGGTACGATTAAAGGACATCGCAGAGCGGGCGGGAGTGACGCCGATGGCGGTTTCCTATGCGTTAAGGGGGGCGCCGAACGTGTCTGAGGAGAAGCGAAAGCGCATCATCAAGATTGCAGAGGAGATGGGCTATGTTCCGGATCCCGCGGTTTCCCGCATGATGTCCTATCTGGCTGGGCGGAAGGGCACACGGGTTTTTCAGAACACGATCGCCTTGTTGAACACGAGCGAAGATAGCCGTTTCGTAGAGCGCGAGGTCTTGCTGGCAATGTTCCATGATTCCGCTACGGAAAGGGCGGAGGAACTTGGCTACCACTTGGAGCTGTTTTGGTACCATCAGCCACGCACCAGTCCGCAACGTTTGGCGGGCATCCTTAAATCGCGGGGCATAGAGGGGATCATTCTCTCCTCGTCGGGCAAGGCGGGCACGAAGCTGGACTTCGACTGTTCGGGGTTTTCGTTTGTGGCGTTGGGAGACACGATCGTGGAACCTCGGGTCAATCGAGTGATGGAGTTTCACTTCAACAACGCGTTCACGTTGCTCGCCGAATTGAAAGCTCTCGGTTACCGGAAGTTCGGTTTTGTATTCAACGAAGACGTGCAGCGTATGCACGCCATGCGCCACAAAGCGGCTGCGCTTTGTCATCTCTCCGAAGTGGCTCAAGAACTATATGTTCCGATATATGAATACAAGGATTGGGACGACGGAGGCTTCGAGACGTGGTATCAAGAGAATCGACCAGAGGTCGTGGTCTCGAACCGTCCTGCAGCTTGGGACGCCTTGAAGCGATTAGGTGTGGCGGTTCCGGAGGAGGTCGGCTTCGCTCAACTGGAACTCTTTGAGGATGGGGCGAAGGTTGCTGGAATGCGGACCCGCTTTAACTTGCTGGGAAGGGCTGCGGTCGAGCAGCTTGTAGGTCAGCTGCACAGCCGAGAGTTGGGGCTGCCGTCGGCTCCCAAGACAGTCAAGATGGAAGGCAGTTGGCTCGGCGGGCCGACGGTGCGCAAAATCCGATAGAACCTAGGATTGTTTACGGTAAATGAACTCAGGCCGTTGCGAGCGAGAATGTCATACTAGATCAATCACGTAGAGTGGATCGGATCCAGTCCGCTCCCGTCCGTGCTTCGATGTCGAAACTTGTTCACCCGCCATCAATAAGGATTTTATTGTGAGAGTGGTGGGTTCGTATCCGAATCTCGAAACGAATTTCCTAAACCCCGAAACTTATGACCCCATTCAGAATAAAGTTAGTCTTATGGGTAGGTAAGCGCTGCCTTGCTGCGTTCAATAGCGTGTTGAAGTCAACTTGCTCTCTTTGCTGCGTAGCGCTCGTTTTTATTTCTGTGGAAACCCTCGGGGCCCGAGAGGAAGGGAAGTGCCCGAACATCCTTTTTGCGATCAGCGACGACCAGTCCTACGACCATACAAGTTTTGCGGGTAGTACATTCGTGAATACGCCAGCCTTCGACCGGATCGCGGAAGAAGGAGTCTATTTTACGAATTGCATCGCGGGCTCGCCTGGCTGCGCTCCGTCGCGTAGCGCCCTTGTTACCGGCCGGCACCACTGGCAGAACGAACAATCGGGGCAGCACGCTTCCGCTTGGCTGAAAAAGCACGTTCCTTTTATCGACGAAATTCGCCGGAATGGATATTACGTCGGTAGGACTGGCAAGGGCGTGGGCCCGTTCCAGTACGCTCGTGACGAAAGCGATAGTCAGTGGCGCGAAGGAAATGCGGCCGGACCTGAGCTTAGCGACATTCGCTACGGTAAAGAGGGGCATGAGGACAGACGTCCGACCACCCGGATCGGCCCGTCCGACTATTTCTCGAATTTTGAGAATTTCCTGGAGAATCGTCCTGATGGAGCACCCTTTTTCTTCTGGTACGGAGGAACGGAGCCGCACCGCCGCTACGAGAAAGGAAGCTGGAAGCGGAGCGATAAGCGACTCACTGACGTACAAGTGCCGGGATTTTTGCCTGACAATGACGTGATCCGCGGTGACCTTTTGGACTATGCCTTGGAAATCGAGTGGTTTGACCTCCACCTGATGCGAATGCTGCGTTATCTCGAAGAGAAGGGTGAGCTTGAGAACACGATCGTGATCGTGACTGCCGACAATGGCATGCCGTTCCCGAGGGCGAAAGCCAACTGCTTCGACTACGGCGTTCGCGTGCCGCTGGCTATTCGCTTCCCGAAGGCGTTCCCGGGAGCCCGCGTTATCGACGACCCTGTTCGTTTCATTGATTTTGCGCCGACCCTATTGGAGCTGACGCGTACGAAGCCGGAAGAAATGCTGGCCATGAGGGGCAAGAGCATAGCCGCTGCTCTGAGCTCGAAAAAGAGCGGATCCGGTGTATTGAGAAATCAATACGCGTTCTCTGGAAGGGAGCGGCATTCTTCCTCTCGTCACGACAATTGGGGGTATCCGCAGCGGGCGATCCGCAGCGAGCGGTATTTGCTGGTGTGGAACGCAAAGCCAGAACGCTGGCCCGCTGGCGCTCCCCAGTGCGTCGATCCAGAAGATTCTAGGAAACTGTTGCCCCTATATGGCATGAACGAGACAGGCGAGCACGTGAGCGAATGGGCTTTCACCGACATCGACGCCAGTCCCAGCAAGTCGCATCTAGTCGAAGAATACGTGAACAAAGGGGCGAGGCATTTCCTTGATTTAGCGGTCGGAAAGCGCCCGCAGTTCGAACTTTATGACGTGCAGGCGGATCCCTACTGTCTCCGTAACCTAGCGGGCAATGAAAGCCACGCGAAGCAAGAAGCTAAGCTTAAGAAAGCGCTCTTCGCGGAGCTCAAGCAAACGAACGATCCACGAGTGGTCGGTCCGGACAAGGAAGTATTCGATTCCTATCTACGCTACAGCCCGATGCGCGAATTCCCTGCTCCTTCTGAGGCCGAGATGGACGAACTTCCAAAAAAGAGTAACGCAGCATTATGAGATTGATCGGGTTCGTATACGCATTCGTCCTCGCGGGAGCGATAACTTGCAACGCTTCCGAGCCGCTTCGCATGCACATCGCCCAGCGCTTGGATGGCGAGCAACGAAAGGAGCTCGCTGATGTTCCCTGGGAGAGAGTCACGGGGGAGTTGGCTGACTACTGGCTGAAGTTCGGTTGGACTGACGGGCAGTTGAGTGTGGGAATCAAGCTAGACGATGCGGCTATGAAAGCGGGGCGCTATTTTCACTTCTGCCTGGATTTTGAAAACGACAGTGACTTCGCGTATCAGGAAGACGACTACCATTTCTCGGTATCCCTGCCGGATGAACATGGTCAGCTATCCTTTTCGCTCGTGCGAACGGGAGGCAGCCCAGTGGAGCCAAAGGAAGTGATGCAAGGCCAAGGAAGGCACTCGGGGCAGGGATGGGAAATTGAATTGTCTGCGGACCTCGGTAAGCTGAGTGAAAGAAAGCTTCGCGAGGGGACGGATCTCGGAATGAAGTTCGAGCTTAAGCAGGCGCCCGGGCCGAACCCGCTGCCAATACACTGGGGCGATTTGCTCTTGGGAGATTCGAGCGGCGAGGTTGCGCGTCGAACGCTTCAAAGGGCGCAGGAACATCAACTGCGGGCCGAGGAGCGATTTGAGAGGCATCAAGCCGATCCGGACGCGCCGCACGAGCTAAGCCCAGGTACGAAGGAGGACCTGCGACGCGTGCGTGAGAGGATCGTACAAGCCCAGCAAAGAGAGTTGGATCGAGCGGAACTGCGAGGTTACCTCAATTCGCAGCAGGAGGATGGCTCCTGGCAGGACATCCGATACTACCACTCAGGCGCTCCCGATGCGGAGGGAGGTTGGGAGCACATGAATCGACTATTGGAATTGGCGGTTTCGGTTCGCTTCTCTGATTTTGGAGAAGAAGCCCGAGCCGCTTTGTATCGCGGTTTGGACTACTGGTTTGAGGAAGGTTTCGTATTCAAGAATTGGTGGCGAAATGAAATTGGAGTGCCCCTTCAGATGGGACGAATTGCCCTGCTTGACGAAGCGCTTTCCGAGCCGAGGAAAGAGCGAATCGTGGAGGTCATGAAGCGAGCGAAGCGTGCGATGACCGGCCAGAATCTCGTTTGGATCAACAAGGTTACTGCTATGCGGGGGGTGCTGGAAGGGAACCCCGCATTGGTCGAGCGTGCCTTCGGACGGATTGAAGATACCGTCCGCGTGACGGCGGGCGAGGGAGTTCAGTCGGATTTTAGCTTTCATCAGCATGGGGCATTGTTGTACTCCCATGGATACGGGGCTGACTTTGCCATCGACGCCACTCAGACTTATTATTGGTCACAAGGCGGACAGTTCGAGATGTCCCGCGAGACGCTAGCCCTTCTAGAGGACATGCTTCTGGAGGGCAACCGCTGGATGGCCCGAGGCTTGTTTGCGGATTTCGCTGCTCTGGGCAGGAACGTAGTTCGGCCAGAGAGCAGCGCCCGCTATTTGGCTGAGGCCGCCTCGACCTTGCTTGACGCGGACGCGGATCGAAAAGAAGAGCTGCGGCAGCTGATTGCGGCGACTCGTGACTACGCGGCAGATGAATTGGAAGGTAACCGCTACTTCCATCGTTCTGAGTTCATGGTGCATCGCCGGCCGCAGTATTACGCGTCCGTTAACGTCTATTCGCAGCGTATGTCCGGCACGGAGTCTCTTAACGGAGAAGGGCTAAAGAGCTATTATCTGCCGGATGGAGCGACGCTCTTTCTAAGAAGGGGCGATGAGTACGAAGGCCTCTTGCCGATCTGGAATTGGAGAAAGATTCCAGGAGCGACGATCCCTGTTCCCGAAGAGTCGAAACGGCCTGTAGAATTCCCCAAAGCAGGCTCGAAAGGCGGATCGGATTTCGCCGGAGGCGTAAGCGACGGATGGGTCGGTTGCGTTGGGTACGATTATCGAAAGGACGGCGTACACGCGAAAAAAGCCTACTTCGGCTTCGACTGGGGCTTGGTTTGCCTGGGGGCGGATATCGATTGGTCGAGGGGAGGAAAGCTTCAGACCACGGTCAACCAAACCCGCTTGAACGGGGAGGTCGCGATAGGAGGGGCTCAGGGAGTCAAGGCCCTCTTGGAGCTAGGCGAACGTCAGGTGGAAGGCGATGTGCGTTGGGTGTCTCATGACGGGTTCGTCTACTTTTTCCCAGAAGGCCAGCGGGTCGAGGTCGTTGCCCAGAGGCAGCAGGGGAGCTGGCGGGAGCTGAGTCGGAGGGAATCAGAACTGCCTCTGAGCGGCGAAGTGCTTACGGTTTCGGTAGAGCACGATTCGCCGGAAACGAGCCGCTATGTCTATGGAGTCGTAGCTGATGCGTACATCGACTCCGCTGAAGCGTTTGCGGAAGAGCCTCGGTTTACTGTATTGGAGAATACAGGACAGGTTCAGGCGGTCGCCGACCGAGCCGCTGGCGTATTCGGTGCAGTTTTCTATGAAGGAGGGACGGTGCCGCTTGATGTTGGCTATTCTGTCAAGGTAGACCGACGGTGCGCAGTGCTCCTGCGCAAATCGGCTGAAGGAACGTTTCTGCTTACTCTTGCGAGTCCGGCGAGAGAAACTGGAGGCGTTACCGTAACTATCGAGAAAGCCGATACTGGGCAGCGTCTCTCGCTCGAGCTCGAGTTGCCAGGAAATCTGCATGACGCGGGTGGTTCGGTATCAGGAGAGATTGAATTTTAGTAGACGACCATGCCCTGTACATGCTGCTGCATAAATAGGCATTTGCTGTAAGCGATGCGACTTCGTTGCTCCAATGTAATGAATCTCGTGCCCCCGAAAAGAATCACACCCGCTATGAAACTATCTGTTTATTCCCGTATTTCAAAATCGTTAACCGCGATGGCAGTGCTGCTGGCCTTGGCTGCAGTGTGCCGCGTTGCCGCGGAAAGTCGCCCCAACGTCGTTGTCATTTTTACGGACGACCACCGTTGGGATGCAGTGGGTGCTTCCCGAAATTCGCGTATCCAAACTCCGAACATAGACCGCCTTTCGGAAAATGGTCTCTATCTTCCAAATGCATTCGTGACGCTCTCGATTTGCGCTCCGAGCCGAGCGGCGTTGCTCACGGGTCGCTATGGTACGCACAACGGCGTGGTAGACATGCAGACTGATTTAGTGATTGAGGAGGGGACGCTTGCCCAAAGGCTAGGGGAAGCGGGTTACGAAACTTCGGTATTCGGTAAATGGCATCTTAAAGCTACGCCAGAACGGCTCGGCTTTGACTATGCGTCCACATTTTACGGACTGGTGCCGTATTGGGATGTGGAGTTCAAGCGGCAAGGGACCGAGATTGCCACGAGCGGCTTTGTAGATGATGCGACCACTGAAGAAGCCGTTCGTTACCTTGAACGCAAGCGGGCGGAGCAGCCGTTTTTTGTGTGGTATAATTCTTTCGCCCCGCACATGGACAACCAGTTCGCTTGGCCGGCACGCGCGCAGACTTTGGATAAGTATCCGAAATCTAACTTGCCGCTACCGAGAACGTGGGAAGGCGAACTGTTGGGCAAGCCCCCGTACTTGTCGCGGAGCCGGCCTCGCCTGAGAGCATTGGAGTATGGATACGCAGAAGCGGAATCTGTACTTGACCACATTCAAGGTTACTACGCATCGGTGACCGACATGGATTCGGCGGTGGGTAAGCTGATGGACTACCTAAGGCACAGTGGCTTGGCGGATGATACCTACGTTATCTTGATGGGCGACAATGGCTGGTTCAATTCCGAGCACGGTCTTACCAGTAAAGTGCTGGCGTACGAAGAGTCGATCCGAGTTCCGATGATCGTAGCCGGTCCGGAGGTCCAGAAAGGGGTACGTGATGAGCTTGTGCTCAATATCGACATCATGCCGACAGTTCTGGAACTGGCAGGCCTTGAAGCGAGCGACGCCTTACAGGGACGAAGCTTGGTTCCGATCATGAAAGGTGAACCTGTGTCCGGATGGCGTGAATACATTTATTACGAGGCGCCTTTTCCGCAGCATGGAACGCAACCGCATCTGGCAGTCCGTACCAAGGAATGGAAGTATATCGCGACCTATGACGACTCCAGTTTGCAGGCCTTGCAGTTTGAGGAGCTATACCATCTGGAGAGCGACCCGGAGGAGCAGCACAACCTAGCCAGCGACATTACCTTGAAGCGAATACTCTTCGAGATGCGAGCGAAGCTGGAAGAGGCTCGAGGGCGTTACACGAATCCAGATAGATTGCTGGATTCGGGTAAATAGGCAGCTGGTAGAACGAAGGGAGTTTATCAAACGCTTAGGCGTTTCCCTTTGGGAGAACGTTCCTTGGGGTCGGTGATGACAGTCTGTTCCGTTCGAGGGAGGGGGCCGGAGAGTAGAGGGTCGTCCGTCTCCTTCATCCACTGGTCGAGGCGGGAACGCATCTCCTCAAGGACGACGGCGTTGGCAGGGGACGTGGCGAGGTTCCGCGATTCGCAGGGATCGAAGGTGAGGTCGAAGAGCAGCTCTTGTTCGTAGCCATTTTCGGTCCAACCGTTTTGTATCCAAAAATCCTTGCTTGGGCCGTCGTCGCAGTTGGGTAGTGGTTGGTAGGGGTAGTCTTTGTAGCGGCGGATGTATTTCCAGCGTTCCGTACGCACGGAGCGGGAGGGCTCTTCCGTGGCGTGGTAATTGATTTCGGCGAAGACGCAGTCGCGTTTGGCGACTTTGCCCTCTGCGTTTGGCAGCAGGCTCTGGCCTTGCATGCGCTTGGGAATGGGGAGGCCAGCCAATTCTAGTACGGTGGGTGCGAGATCTATTTGCGAAACGAGGGATTCAGCGACCCTACCACCGTTGAAACCGCCGGGACCGCGCAGGATGAGCATGACTCCTGTTCCGTGGTCGGTGAGGTTGCATTTCATGGCAGGGAAGGCGATCCCATGGTCGGTGGTGGCGATGACGAGTGTGTTCTCCGCAAGGCCGGAGCGGTCGAGGGCGTCGAGGACTCGCCCGATGCTAATATCCAGGCTTTGGATACTGGCGGCGTAGTTGGCAAAGTCGGCACGCGTCTCCGGGCTGTCGGGAATGGGAACGGGCGGACGCAGGTAATCTGGATTGGGGGGCTCGACTTGGCGAGGAAAGGCCCCGTCGTCGGTACGGTGGGGAGCGAAGTAGCCGAGGGAAAGAAAGAAGGGTTTTTGGGGCGGGTTGGCAAAGTAGTTTTCAGCGGCCGCGGTGGGCGTTTCGAAATCTTGTTCGGTCGTGAGGATCTGATCGTAGCCGATGTCTTCGATACTTGAAAGCGGCGGGGCGGCGATGTGCTGGGTGCCGGCGAGGGCGGAGGTGTAGCCAGCGGCTCGCAATTGGTTGGCGAGGTGGTGCTGGTAGTCGTTGAGTCGGAAGCCGCGGTGGGCTAGGCCAAGCATGCCGTTATTGTGGGCGTATTGGCCGGTGAGCAGACAGGCCCGGCTAGGAGAGCAAGTCGGGTTGGCGCAGTGAGCGTTGCGGTAGAGCGTTCCTTCCTCGGCGAGTCGCTGTAGGTTGGGCGTCACTACAGGATAACCATAGGGCTGGATATAGCGGCCGGCGTCGTGGCAGTGTAGGTAGAGGATGTTGGGAGGACATTTTTGCATGAGAGGATCAGCCTTAAGGCGTTTTGCAGCGTGTTAAGTAGGCAATGAATTGGGCTTAAATAGTCAAAGGTAAGGCGACTGAGTTCAGTCGAGAGGCGCCCAATCGAATAGCTGGGCGTCGGCGATGACGCGGGGGCTGTCCCAGACAGGGAGATCGTAGAGGCTGAGACTCGGGCCGAAGGGGGCGAGGGTGTCTTCGGGCACGGCCCAAACGAGTCCACTGAGGAGGTCGAGCAGGACGGGTTCTTGCAGGCTGAGCTCATTGGCAACGATACTGACGGTTTGAGCTTCGAAGGACTCGTCTGGTTTTTCCGCAGCGTCCCAGAAGACGAAGCCTTGATGTCCGCTTTGGCGGTCCTTTACTTTGAAGGAATAGAGGCTGGAGAGGTTGGAGACGGCGGTGTCGCGCTGCTGCGGAAAGCGTTGATCGGAGAAGAGAGCGCAAGCGTGGCGGTATGAGAAGTAGGAGATCTTGGGCCGTTCGATGGAGAGGTCCTCGGGGCGGATCTTGAGTTTCCCTTTCGTATTCAAAATATCGAAGTGGGCTTGGTTGTAGTTCATCTCCGATATCGAGAAGAGGGAGAATGGAATGTCGCGGGACCAGTGGGCGAGGGAGCGGCGAAGGTCCCACTTGGCTTGGCTGAGTTCGGACCAGTCGAGATTCTTGAGGGCGAACTTTTCGGCGCGTTCCGAGGGGGCGCCGGTCTCGCCTTGCCAGATAACGGCGTGGGGAATGTGTTGGTCGAAGTAGGCGCGGACTTCGGCGTGGCGCTCGAAGCTGTGGTCGGGGTTGGCGGGGTAGCCGTGCACGGTGATACCGTCGATAAGGGAGAGGCTGTCGCGAGCGGAGAGGGTTTCTACGAGGTCAACCAGGCCGGAGCCGGGGCGGGCGTGCACGTAGGCAAGGGCGAGGGCGAGTATGGTCGCTTCGGGTTGTTCTTCGCGGATAATCTTCGCGGTACGTTCGTATAGGCGAGGGTAGGCGCCCACTTCAGTTTGGTTGTGGCGCAGGTCAGCCTCGTTCCAGATTTCGTAAGTTGCGACGCGGCCACGGAAGTGCTGGATAGCGGCGCGGGTGTAGTTTTCCCAGGCTTGCAGGGCGGTTTCGGAATGGGGAAGTCCTCCGCCAAGCCCGGTGCCGCCGGCGCCTTCGTAGATGGGGTTACCGTAGCTGAGGCTCAGCCAGGGCTGCACGCCGGAAGCGAGGCAGCCGTCGACGATGCGATCCAGCCAGGCGAAGTCGTATTCGCCTTTTTTCCGTTCGGACTTGGCCCAGCCGCTTTGCAGGCGGACATGTTTAGCTCCGAGCGGTTTTAAGTAGGGTCCCCACGCTTCGAAGTCGGTAAAGTCGCGGTCCATGGTTTCGCCGCCGATGCCGAGCAAGGAGCCTCCGATCTCAGTGGCTTCGCGAGGGCTGAGTCTTCCGATGAGATCGTAACCTGCGGGCATGCTATCTATGACGCCTTGCTCAGCGAGCTGCCATTCTTCGAAGCCGGTCGAGAGCTTAGGAGGCGTTTCCGCCTGTAACGATAGGACGGATACGGTAAGAGATGTTGCGAAAAAGCGGGAGAGTGTGTTCACGGATCTTGTTGGAAAAAGGGTAAGGCGTGGCTCGAAAAGTGTCGAGCCACGCCAAAGTTTCTTGAAAACGGCGACCGGGTCAGTGATCAGGTACGCCGGTACTGAGATTGTTTATTCAGCGCCCCAGGTTAGGAGGGCGTTTCCGTTTATTACGAGTTTCTCGCTGGCGATGCAGCCTTGTAGCGTAGAGGAACCATTGAGGGTAACCTTGCTGCTGGGTGCTTCGACGAATCCGTTAAGATTTGAGGAGCCGTTGAGGGTGAGGTCGCCGTCGGAGAAGCGGAGCCAGAGGGATTCTGGCGAAGCCTCGTCGCCGATGGTGGCGTTATTGAGCGAGACATTTCCGCTAAGGTTGATCACGACGGGACCCAGGATTTGGATACCGGTATTGTAGCCGTTTAGGGTGATGCCTTCGAGGTTGTAGACTGCTGGTTCAGTAGCGCCTGCGGTCCCGAGGATGAAACTGCTGCTGCCGTTGGCGGTGAGTTTTCCGTAGGTACCGGTTGGGAGTTCGCGTGAACCAGCGTTGCTGTTGAGGGTGAGGTTTCGCAAGGTCGCGAGGTCACCGATTTCGTCCTCAGGATGGTTGAGGGAAACGTTGCGGTTGCCTGCTGGAGCGGGTGTCGCCTCTACCACTGGGAGGCTCGGTGGATTCACGCGGCTTACAACGTTGTTGAGGGAGGCGCCTCCGTTGAAGGTGATGCGGTAGTCGTCGGGAGCGACGTCGCCGCCGGCATCAATTCCTCCGGAGAATCCAGGTTGGCCGTTGACGCGAATCTCCGGAGTGCCGGGGAGAAGGAGATCGCCTGATAGGGCAGTTCCGCCATTGAGGTTGAACGATTCGGCTTCTATCAGTTGCACGGATCCTATGACGCCACCGTTCAAGGTCGGTGCGTCCTGGACGAGCGCTGTGGCCACGATGGTGAGGCTACCGCTGACGTCGCCTTGGTAGTTTGCATCGTCGACGGTTGCAGTTACGTCGTAGGTTCCTGGATACGTGGGAGCGACAGGCTCGCCATCGAAGAGCAGGGTAACCTCCAAGGATGCGGGATCCGTTTCTACGGAAACTTCGGCGGCAGCACCGTCGTAAACGTGCCAGAGACCGTCAAGGCTGAGGTTAGCTGCAGCTTGAGCCACTTCGAAGCTCGCTTGCTGGGCGGTTGCCGGAGCGTAGTTGGCATTTCCGGGTTGGGACGCTTCTACGGTTACGGAACCGGCACCGGTGAGGGTGAGGGTGTTGCCGGAGATTTCGGCTGGACCGCTGAGCACTGATAGCGC
>NZ_JARXHX010000018.1 GCF_031127835.1 Pelagicoccus sp. SDUM812002 | reverse complement strand
ATCAGGCCCCCCTTGCTTGCGAGGGCTGAGTCAACTGCTTATTATATACATTCTGCCATCCTAATATCATTCCTTAGCTAGGACAGCCCCAAAAATTAACAACGCTTACCGCGAAGAAGTAAGCGGCCGTCGCGGTCGTCCGCACAAGAGCATCGACCGTACTCTCGACGGTATCTGGTGGGTTCTGTGCACCGGTGCGATGTGGAACCAGCTTCCCGGCAGGTTCGGCAAGCACAACAGCGTCTGGAGAAGTTTCCGACGTTGGAGCGAAAGCGGAATGTGGTCTTGGATCCTCGAACGCATCTCCAACCGGTACCGCGACTTCTCCGTCGCGGTGATGCTCGACGCCTAGCACGTCAAGGCTCACTAGGACGCCTCGAAGCATCCGCTTCCCATTGAGGATCAGAAGCTTGGCAAAACCAGAGGCGGTTGCAACACGAAGATATCCGCTGCCGTGAACGTGGTCGGGCTGCCGTTGAGCATGCGGCTGGTCTGCGGGAACGATCACGACAGTATCAGCGCGGTGGATACCATACGCGGACTCGTAAACGGGAGCTTCCTGCTTGCCGACAAGGCTTACGATAGCGACGCGATCCGCTGCTACGTCGAAGGATGCGGCGGCATCGCGGTCATACCTCCTCGCTCCAACCGCAAGCGGAAAATCGACTACAACCGAGAAGTAGGGAAAACAAGACATCGCGTTGAAAACTTCTTCGCAAAGATAAAGCGTTTCAGGAGAATAGGCACTCGCTACGACAAATTGGAGAAAACCTATATGGGATTCGTAAACATCGCTGCATTAGTGGATTGGATTAAATTCGATTTTGTCCACGCGGCCTAATACAGACTTATTGGACACCCTCTTAGAAACCTCTTTCAATTAATTAAATAGATAAGGAATACGAGAATTGAAATAAGTTGATGTTTATAGGGATATGAAAGAGTTGCGAACTCATTGCTAGTAACATAGAAGTTTTTTTAAGGGAACATCAGGGTTAGGAGCTAGAATTGCAAAATGGTCTTGAGCTTATTCTTTATATTGCATTTGACACTCAACATTTGGAACGACTTTTTGAGAAAAACCCTAGGGCATCTAGTATAAATTAGTGCGATCTTATCGATTTTCTACAGTAAGCGTCAGTCCTAACGCGTTTAGCATTTCGAGCCTAATCTTGTTATGATGAGCGTTCGGCTAGATTTGAAGCTGTGAGTTGCTAAGTCTACGGCGGGGAGGTCGATCTGTGCAAGGGAGCGAACACGCTTAGCTTGTAGGTCGGCAGAGGAGAGCCCGGATTCCTCTATCTTTTCTCCAATCGCACGAGGGCCTTGCGAGAGTTCCTCTCGGTGGACGAGTCGGGAGTGTAGTGCGGCACGCTTCGACTGGCCATTGAGCCGGGATCGCATAGCGTATCCAACCGAAAGGTACGAGAGGCGATAAGGCGAGCGAACTCGAGCGGGAGAACGAGGATCTGCGTTCCCAGCTTCACCGTCTGGAGCTCGAGAAGATCGGGTTCGAGGTCGAACTCGCCTTGACCAGAAGCCAGAAGGAGGCGCTCAAGCACAGTAAGCGGTACGAAATTGACCCGCTAGGCTTGCCTTGACTTCTTCCAGTTGGCTGGGTCAGAGCTCTGAGCTATTGCTCCGACATGATGCCAGTGTTCTGGCTCAGGACGTCTCGAAGGTATTCCAGCGGCTGGATGTCCAGACGTTGGCAGGAGATCAGGATCGCCGCGCGCTCACCGGCTTGGGATGCCCTACGAAAGAGGCAGTTCTTTTTGCCCAGCGCCGTCGGACGGATGGCGTTCTCCATCCAGTTGTTGTCTATCTGGACATGGTCGTGTTGAAGATAGGTCGAGAGGTAGTTCCAGTGCGAGAGCGAGTAGTCGCTGGCTGGGAGCTTTCCGTGTCTCAGGATTTCCAATACCCGGCGAATGCGGGCGTGGGTGTTGAGCGACTTCGCCTAGCGAAGCCTGAAGGAGGCATCGGCGTCGAGTCCGCCTTCGCGGATCTCCTTTTCAACCTCGTAGTGTTTTGCGACAAGCTTTAGGTAGGCGGCGCATTCGTGCTGGAAACGTTCCTTTATCTCGAAGAGCCTGCGGCGTGCGTGTGCCCAGCACCCAGTAAGCTCAATCCTCTTGCTGGTCTTGGCGAGCTTGGGGTAGGCCTCGTACATGCCGGCCTGAGCCACGCCTGCGAAGCCTTCGAGATGGGATGTCACCGAGGCATGGCAACGCCAGCCGCTCCGTATGTACCAGATGTCGCCCAGCGGCCGGGTCACTCCGCAAAGGTAGCCGGTTCTCGTCTTCCTCTCCCCGTAGTCGGGATCGCAATACCTTATCGGCGTCTCGTCGACCTGGACGTATCCGCCAGCCAGAAGCTCGAGAAGCATGTGGTTGTAGATCGGCTTGAGCCACTCGTCGACCTTCTCGACCTAACGTGTCAGGTTCTGGCGGGTGACCACGAAGCCGTGGCGCTTGTAGATCGAGCATTGGCGGTACAAGGGGAAATGGTCGGTAAATTTGGATACGACGATAAAGGCCAGCAGCTCCGGCGACGCGATGCCTTCGACCACGCGCAGCGGAGCCGGGGCGAGGACGGGAGCCTTGGACTTGTCGCCAACTTTCCGGTACTTCGGTCGGACGGTCCGGCGTCGGAAGAAGCGTGGCGGATCCACCTTCACCTCGAAGGTCTCCTCCTCGCCGATGCGTTCGTAGGCGGAAGGGTTCGTCTTCACCTCCTCGGGCTCGATCACGGTTTCCTCCTCGACGGGAAGGTTGCCGTAGAGCTCGTCGCGAGTCTTTCAGGCAGCCTTGGACCTGCGCTCGTAGGATATCTTCTGCGACTGCGGCTCAGCCGCCTTGGCCTCCTCAAGCTTGCCTAGGAGGAAGTCGAGCTAGTTGGCGTCGGCCTTCTCGGACTTGCCTCCGGCGAAGACCTGTCGGCGGAACCATGCGATCTGCGCCTCCAGTTCGGCGATGCGTTCGTCCTTGCTTGTCAGCTTCGCCTTAAACGTCGCGTTCTCGGCCAGGACTTCATCTATCGAAGACATCGCGTATCTGAATAGAGGATACGCCGTCTGATCGTCCGTCCCAAGTTCAAGAGAGAGGGCGACGTCGACGCCGCCCTTTTCCTCGCACCGCTCCCGGGATGCGTTGTCTCCGGCGGGATCCCTTTGGCCGGTCTGGTCGCCTATCTGATCGTCTCCGAGCGCGTGGACCATCTTCGTAAGCGTCCGTCCTAGTGCGTATTGATTTTGCTCTTCTTCCAGTTCGAAGGCGTGAGTTGTTCCGCTTCGCTGGCCATCATGTCGTGCAGCTTTTCAAGAACATCCTTGAGACAGGCGGTCGGCTCCACTCCGTGGCGGCGGGAGCGCATGCGATCGTCTCCAAGTTCGAAAGGCTTTTGCAAAGCTACGGCTACGCGGTCCACGACTCCGCAGGCTCAGGCAAGGCGATCGCGCAACTGGGATGCTGGGCGCAAACCAGACGATGCTTCTATGAAGTCTATCACGACGGCGAGATGGAGGCTGCGAGATCTCTTCTTCCCATCCCCGCAAGCGCTTCGCCGTGGAGAGCGACGCCCCTTACGATCCGGTCGAACTGCGGCGAAATTGCAGTCTGCCCACCGTCGAGAGGATCGAGTCTATGCTTCATAAATGTGGAGCGTTTGAGGAGGTTGATTCACTGCGGGCGTGATGAGTCGAAAATCAAGAGAAAGGCGATCGCTTCGGTTCGTCAGATGGCGTAAGCCGTTATTGACTTCGTGGAAATGGAGAATAAATTTTTCGGGGTTGTTAGCTAGCGATTTTCGAATTAATCAATAAGCGTTTTAATGTATATACTCGATGGCGAGATTCACGTTTGGAAGGTCCCACTTGACGCTCCTATCGAGGAGTATGAAAGAGTGAGTTGTTTACTTTCGTTCTCCGAGCGTCGACGCTCGGAGAAATTTAGGTTTGAGAAAGATCGTAAGCAGTACGTTTTGTCTCATGGGATTTTGAGAAAATTGCTTGGCGAGTACTTGCATTGTGATCCGAGCCTCATAGCTTTTAGTGTCACTCGATTCGGAAAACCTTATTTGAGCAAATGTGTACTGAAGTTTAATATGTCTCACTCTTCAAATGTGGCGTTGATGGCAATTGCGATGGGGGTAGATGTCGGGATTGACGTTGAAGAAACGCATGCAGATATCGAATACTTGGACTTGGCTGAGCGTTTCTTTTCGCAAAGTGAGTATCGTGCGATCCTTGCGTCCCCGGCCGAAGATAGAATCCTTTCCTTTTACAGATGCTGGACTGGGAAGGAAGCTTTGGTAAAGGCAATAGGAGAAGGGCTTTCGATTCCTTTTGATTCGTTTTCGATATCTGTGGGTCGTGAGGCATCTCAAGTGATAAAGATGAATTCTGAGCAAAAAGCCTCTACGCACTGGACTGTGAGGCAGATTGATGTTGGCAGACGGTACCGGGGCTCGCTCGCGTATGAAGGGGAAGAAAGAAAGGTGACCTGTCTGGATTGGAATTGTTCGAATCTCAAATTGTAAACGTACTACGGATCGGTTCAGCACTGTGGTGTTCGTCTTCGAAAGAGCAATGATTAGTGGGGCGTTTGTTCATGAAACTCGGCTATATCTCAGAAAGTTTCAGGTTTACTGATTGTTCTTGGATCCCGATTAGTGAACCAAAAAGATTAGAGAGTATTCGCAGGCTGTTGATTGCCATAGAAGCGGCTAATAATAAGCGAGTTACTGCAGCATTTTCCTGCGTGCAGAGGCTGGATCTGAACCAAGGACCTTCCGGTTATGAGCCGGCCTAAACTTGTATATTACCAGGTGCTTATGAAGTGAAGTGTCCTGACTTGGGCAGAAGTTAGGGCGAGTTGTAATGGTTGCTGGGGTTTGGTGCCTAATTCGTGGTAGCCGACATTGCTTGTGTTGACCACGAGTGATCGAAGTTATTTTAGGATCTAGGGGAGCTCACAGTTAAATATTTATGTTGCTGAGAATTCAACAAAACCTGCCTCCTAGTTGGAGTCCGAAATCTTTCGCAAAAAGGTAGCTGAGCCTTTAGGCAGTGGAGTATTCGTATCTTGAGATTAAAGGTATCTGAATTTCAACTAGCCCCCCTAGGCGCCGCCGATTCAGGCGATCCTCTCCTCGTAAGCTTCGGCAAGCAACTTCATTTCTAGGAAGGCTCGACTGTCAGACCACGACTTCGAAGCGACGTAACGCAATCGGGCGCAAGCCAGCATCAGAGCGCTCTTGCTGTCGGGGACGCAGCCGACGACCCGGGTTCGCCGCCTTATCTTCATCATTATGCGCTCGAGCTTATTGTTTGTTTGTATGCTGCGATGATGCTTCCTTGGGAAGCGGTAGTAGGTGACGCTCTCCGACTATGCCTTCGCGAAAAACCGTAGCTGCGGCAGCCAGCTTCATCGATTCGAGAGCGTCGGCGACCTCAATCGCCTTGCGGGTAGTCGCCTCGGCGGACTCCTGAGCGTGGACTGCCTTAAGAAGCATCGCGGCGGCAGTAGACTTCCTGCTGTGCGAGACCTTGGCCAGCACGTTGTGATGGAAGTGGAGGAGGCACCTCTGCCCCTTACTTGCCGGATCGATCTCGGGCAAGCCTCAACAACCCTCCTGGACTTGTCGAAGACCGTCAGGTCTATCTTCCCGAGTCCCCGCGAGTAGAGATTTCTGAGCAGATCCAGCCAGCTGTCCTTCGACTCGCTAATCCCCTCGACGCAGCCGAGCACCTCGCGGAAGCTATTCTCGTTGACGCCGATGGCAACAAGCACGCTCACGTTCTCCATCTCGCCTCCCCGCGAGCGTTTCAACCGAAGCCCGTCCATGAAGGCGTAGACGTAACGACTGCGAAGCGGAGGCTGCCGCAACGCCTCTATACACTCGTATCTCTTCTGGTTTGAGGTCGCTGACGGTCGAAGGCTCTCCCTGGCGCCCCCAAGGGCCTCGGTTGTGTCCTCGATCCGTCGAACGGATACGCCCGCTAGGTACACCTCGACAAGCGACTCCTTCACGCTGGACTCTCGCCTGCGACAGCGTTCGATGATCAGGGCCTCGAAGCTCGCTCCGCGAAGCTTGGGGACCTTCAGTTTCACTTCGCCAGCTCCCGTATGCAGCTTGCGCTCGCAATGACTGTTGCGATGAGCCGAACGCTCATTGCTTAGCTCGTAGTGCCTAGCGTCGCAGATCTGCTCTGCCTCAGCGTCGAGAAGTCCGTTTATCGCCTCCTCGACAGTCCCTCGAACGAAGCCTCCGAGATCCTTCTCGAGGTTGCCGAAGTCGATCTTCACGACTTCGCTGCTTGATGTCGATCCCTCGGCTGCTACCTTCTATTCTACTTTCTTTCCGTTGGTGTCTTCCATCTGGGTTATTTGATTGAACACTAACTGCCTCCCGGATCATCGGCGGAAAGGCACCTGATCTATTTTGAGAAACCTTTCGGACGTTATCATTATGGAAGAAAACAAAAACGAAAATCGGATGAGTAAGATCCTGCTTAGCTCACTGTTTGTGACTATCGTCGCAGCTATTACATATTTCTGGGGGATGGTTTACTGGCATAGTTTTGCAGAGACCTTGGGATTGGATATCGGCTTTTATCAATTCACTCCCTACGCAGTGATGTATGCTGCGTGGCAGCAAGTTTTGATCTTTTCTGTTGTGCTCCTAGCATTGGTTGCTGTTTGGGTCATTATGGACGCGTTTGTGCCGATCATCGCTCTTCCTTTTGATTGGGTCTTGTACAGGCTCGGTAGTTGGTTCATAAGTCGGCCGAAGCGGCAACGTGATCCGTATTGGCAGAATAATTTGGAGAAATCTGAAAGACATTTTCAGGACAATGATGGGCATGGGTTATTTGTACTTGGTGTCGCTTCAGTGTGCCTTCTCGCTTTTGTTTCGGTATCGAAACTTGCGGCTGAGGGAGGAAGCAAGGAGGCTCGGAAGATTTTGGAGTCGAACAACGCAACGCAGGTCCGTGTGCATTGGGGGAAGGAAGGTTCGGTCCTTGAAGGCAACCTGGTCAAGGCATTGGGTGATCGGATCGTGGTGAGAACCGATAGGACAAATTCCGGTGGCGACATTAGCCAACAAGAACCAGATTTAGGCCCAAGCTATTTGATGTTGGATCGCAGCGAATGCAAACGGATCGAACTACAGGTCATGAAAAGAGAATCGAGACTTGAGAAGACGGTATGCGATTGTCAGACCCGCGACGAGGCGGTTTCAGCGGAAAAATAGCAGTAGTCTTTCAGATTTGGGACGGACAAAGGGATTGCTCTTAGCCTAGCTGTTTCGTGCTTGTGGCAGTACCGCTGCCAGGAGAGCCACTCGTTGAGTTTCTCGAGGTTGGGATTCTTTTCTCCAGATTCGTAAGCGTCTCCGCGGTGTAAGAGTGTGTCATTTGCTTTCGGAAGGGAGACGTTCTTGCCGGCTGGATTTGGAGACGATTGGGACGAAATCTGTAAGTTTGGGTGTATTCGAAAAATGGAGCTCTAGTCGTTGAAGTCCTGGCTTAGGTGGGATGCGGTTCTAATCGGCAGGTGGTTCTACTTCAAAAAAGTGGGCGAAGTTCGTGTCCTCCTTGAGGCTCGGCATGAGTTATCGCTTTGTTCGACCACAAACTGGACCTAGTCGTCCGAAACGCTTCCCTGGCTCGATTGTTCGCTTCGTCGGCTTCCTCGATTTCTGCCTGCTGTCTTACCGCGTAGTTGAAGTGTAGCTAAGGGCGGATGACTTTTCTGATGAGTTGTTATCTGTGGTCTTCGCTTCAGATTCTCAAGCTGTTGCCCTGATCCGTCCGCTTGGAATTACTTGTTTGGGGCACTGATCCTTCGGTTCCAATTTTTGGATTGAAGCGTTTCGTACCACGCTCAAGGCTCTGCTTGATCATCCCTCAAAATTGCAGTGAAGCTCATTTTGCTCTAGAAATAGCAATTCAAATAGGTATTCTAATCTCACACATTTTCACGCAAATCACTCCTAAGTCGTTGCTAAAAAGATAAAATAAAGGTTTCTGGTTCCTTCAGTCGGGGTTCGAGTCCCTGTGGGGCTGCCACTTTTTGAAAGGTGGAAACTGTCAGCGTTTACTCGAACTTCCAGGCTGCTGCTTTGTCCGGGAACAGGGACTACAAACTAGCCTAGGAAACGGGCGGACCTTAAGGATGCAACCGCTCGAGATGGGCGATAGCCTCGACTGGCTGGGCGGTTGCTCGGAGCGGCGAGGGATGGGCGAATTGAATCACTTGCGCTTTTAAACGGGCACTATGGGAAGTGAAGTGTTCGATGAAGAACATTCATATATTAGTGGAATGGCTTTGGCGCAGAACTCGCTAAATGCTGCTGTGCAAAATAGAAAAACCCTAAGGTTAAGGGCCTTTTCCTGTATCGGTCTGATCACTCTCGCGTGCCTGAACGCTAGGGCGGACACTGGCTTGGAGGAGGCGAGAAGCTCGGTCTCGGAATGGGTTGCAGTCGAGAAGCTCATTTCGGAAGAGCGTAGCGACTGGAACGCGGAGAGCGTTATCATCGCGGACATGCTAGACCTGCTGGAGCAGGAGAAGACCAGCTTGGTGGAGCGCATAGAGCTCGCCAAAAACGCTACTTCAGAGGCGGACGAGAAGCGTTCGTCCTTGGTCGAACAGCGTGAGGAGTTTATCGAAGCCATGGATTTCCTAGGTTCCCAGGTCGGTAAGCTCGAACAGATGATCGTAGCTTTGCACGCCAAGTTTCCTCCTCCGCTCCAAGAGGAGGTTAGCATATCATTTAACAGGATACCGAAAGCGGACGTAGAATCGCGGCTCTCCCTTTCACAGCGACTGCAAACAATTGTGGTAGTGCTGAGCCAAGCGGACAAGTTCAACGGTGGTGTTCAAGTCGTATCCAAAATCCAGGAGCTGGACAGCGGCCCCGCCGAAGTGGACATCCTCTACTTTGGCCTAGGCGGAGCTTTCTTTCAGGATAAGTCAGGTAAGTACGCCGGTGTAGGATATCCGGGGACAGCGGGTTGGGAGTGGAAGGAAACTCCCGAAAGCGCCTCGGCCATTTCAGATTTGTTCGCGGTCTATCAAGGAACCACCGAGGCCGAGTTCGTCCGTTTGCCGGTCAACATCAGATAGGACTGCACCACCATGAAACTCTCACTATTCACAGCCGCAGCGGTTTTCCTCATTCCTGTAGTTGCACTGACCGCACAATCGAAATTGGACACTGCTGTCCGCTCCGTAGAAGCCTCGCTCGAAGAGTCGCTGGGTGAGCTCTCTACGCTCCGACAAGACATCTCCGAAAAAAAGGCCCCACTCGCTAAGGAACTGAATACGCTGAACGCCGAGGTAAGCGAACTGCGTAACGAATTTGAAAAGGTATCACGAGCCAGCGACGCCACCTCGCTCGACCTGTCCTCGCTTGAGTTGAACGTCAAGCAACGCCAGGACGAAGTCGACTATGTTGTGAGCTTGATGACGGAGTACATTTCCAACATCGAGTCTCGGGCTGACGCCAGCGAACTGGAAATGTACCAGCCGAAAATAGACGCGACCTTGCTCGCGGTTGACAACCCAGAACTCGACCGAATCGAGGTCATCACCGCTCAATTGGAAGTGATCGAAATGGGGGTTGACCGCATCGAATCAATCATTGGGGGACAAGTCTTTCCAGGATCTGCCGTAACGGATGAAGGTGAATTAGAGCAGGGCTCATTCGTTCTTTTTGGCCCCTCGGCCTATTTCGCTTCGAATAGCGGCGCGAGCGGCTTGTCGCTCGCAGGCAAGTCGGGTGCCGCTGCGATCATTCCAGTCGGTGGAGCAGGGAGTTCGATCGTAGACATAGCCTCGAGCTCTAGCGGGGAGCTTCCGCTCGATCCGACTCTCGGCAAGGCAATTGCCATCGCTTCAACCGAAGAGAGCGTTGCCGAACACATCCTCAAAGGTGGCGTATGGGTTTTCCCAATACTTGGTTTCGCATTCGTCTCACTTATTATTTCAATCTATAAGCTCTTCGAGCTGACCTCTGTCAAAGGCCTGCCGGGTGGCTCCATGACGTCGGTCATCAAGCTCTACCGCTCTGGCAACAAAGCCAAGGCCCTCCACGAAGCTCGAGCCTTGCCTGGTCCGAGTGGCGAGCTAGTGGCTGTCGGTGTCGAAAACGCAGACGAACCGAAGGAGCTTCTGGAGGAAATTCTCTTGGAGCGAATGATAGCCACGCAGCCGAAGATCGAACGCTTGCTTTCGGTGATCGCGGTTACCGCCGCCACAGCCCCACTTCTCGGACTGCTCGGTACCGTCACGGGTATGATCAACACCTTCAAGCTCATCACCATCTTTGGTACGGGTGACGCGAAGTCCTTGTCGGGGGGGATTTCGGAAGCCTTGATCACGACAGAATTTGGTCTTGTGGTCGCTATCCCGTCCCTGCTTTTCCACGCCTTTCTATCGCGTCGAGCCAAGTCGATCATGGCTTCGATGGAGCGTTCTGCCATGTCCTTCGTAAATGGCGTAAAAGCCACATCCAAATAACAAGGGATCAGCAACGATAAATGCTTCAAGAACTGATAGACGAGGTACTTCGAATTTGGGTCGCGGGCGGCACCTTGATGATCCCCCTGGCGATCCTCGGCATGGTTATCTACTTTGCCCTGTTTGAGATTATCGTGTATTTTGGTTTCAACGACTACTACAACAGCAATCCCGACGAGTGGAAGCACTGGGTGGACGAGCCGGACGACGCCACGGGGCGCTTGGGCGACATCATCCAATACGCCCAACACGAAGTCCATAGTATGGAGGATGTGCGCGACCGTATGGAAGAGATCCGAAGTTCCCATCTGTCGCGCATTAACAGCCGCATCCGTTTCGCCGCCATTTTGGTAGGAACGGCACCGCTAACGGGGCTGCTGGGCACAGTGACCGGTATGTTGAACACCTTTTACGGACTCTCTAATAGTGCTGCGGGCAACACGGTCGACCTCGTGGCAGGAGGCATTTCCGAAGCCTTGATCACCACTCAAACAGGACTCGTGCTAGCGATTCCTGGATACATCATGCTAAATATCGTGAAGCGCCGTCGCGACCAGATGAGCGCCTTTTGCACGCAGGTCGAGATTATGACCCTCAAGCGCTTCGAAAAAGGAAAGATAAAAGCTTAATATCCCATGAGCATAAAACGCAGATTTTCCGACGTACAAGAGGGAGGAGACGAGATCAACATGTCGCCTCTCATCGACATGGTATTCATTTTATTGATATTCTTCATCGTAACGACTGTTTTCGTCGAAGAAACTGGCGTAGAGGTCAACAAGCCACAGGCTTCCTCAGCCCAAGACCTCGAGAAGAATAGCATCCTTATTGCTATCACCGCAAACGGGAAGGTTGTCTACGGCGGTCGTGAGATCGGTCCTACGGGAGTCCGCTCTACCGTGAAGCGTCTTTCTCAGAAAGATAAGATGCCGGTGATCATACAAGCGGACAAAACCGTGACGACGGAGCTGCTGATTCGCGTCATCGACGAGGCGAAGCTAGCTGGAGCCCAGTCTGTGAACGTTTCCACTGATAACTAAGAATGTCAGGTAGCGTAGAAAAGGTTTCGAAGTTTGAAAATGGATACAAGCCGACTCGTTTCCGAGTGGCTATCCTTCGTTCACTTGTCTATGCGGGATGCAGCCTGTTTGCCATTTACACATTGCTTCCTTTGACGCAATTCATCACGGGGCAAAAGAAGGACGTGATCGAATATCGAGAGTTCGACATTGCCCAGCCGCCACCGCCCGCTCCACCTGACCTAGAGGAGCCTCCCGAGCCGGAGCCTGAGGAGAATCCACCGCCCGAACTCAAGGAGCCGCCACCGCCTCTTGACTTGGCCCAACTCGAAATGGCCATGAATCCAGGAATCGGAGACGCCCAAGCTGCCGGACTCGGTTTCGGAGGAATGGATGCGCAGCCCGACGCCTTGGCTGATTTGCAACTTTTCGACGTCAAGGACCTCGACAAAAGGCCGAACCCGCGTCGACAAGTAAAAATGGTGCCGCCTATCGAGTTCAAGAAGGAGCGTCGCTCCGGTTGGGTTCGACTCGAAGTGATGATTGACGAGCAAGGCCGGACAACGGTGCTCAGCGTCGTAGAATCCAGCGCGTCAGCCTTGGAAGCCTCTGCTATCGAGGCTGCTGAGCAATGGACGTGGACTGCCCCCACCAAGAATGGAGAGCCTGTGAGAGCCCGCTACATTTTCCCGATTGGTTTTAAATTTTAAGCCGCGAACCTATGAGAAAAACAAAATTAAGCAACCGAGTCGCCGCTGCAATTGCGCTGGTTTCCTTATCGCACCCTTTCACGCAAGCCGCTTCTGATGGAGTCTATCCGCTCACAGAAAACTCCTGGAGCAACCCTGAGTTCAAGAAACGTTTCCTCGGTTCCTACGGCTTCGATCTAGAGATCAACCCAAAGATTACGTCCGAGGAATCGGAACAGCTACAGCAGGTCGCAGAGTTCATGAACTCCGATCCATCTGAGGCAATTCGTATCCTAGAGGCAGGCCTTACCGCAGATTCTTCAGCCGCGCTCGATTACACCATCGGCAGCCTCTATCTGCAGCAAGGTGAAACGGACAAGGCGATTGAGACCTATCGCGGGGCTATCAAGAAGTTTCCGAATTTTTTCCGAGCGTATCAGAATATTGGATTCGCACTTGTGCAGCAGGCCAAGTACGATGAAGCCAAGCCGATGCTAATCGAAGCGATCGAAATTGGTGGCGGAAACGGGACCCTGTTCGGCCTGTTGGGCTACTGCTTTTTGAATACAGGTGATACATCCCTCAGCCTTGACGCCTACCGGCAAGCACTACTTTTCCAACCCGACAGTTCCGACTGGCTATTGGGCAAGCTGAACTCCTTGCTCGATCTGCAGATGAACGAGGAGGCCATCGGTATGCTTTCGGACTTGATAGCGAAACGCCCCTCCGAAGCTAACTTCTGGATGATGCAAGCCAACGCCTATATGGGGGCTCGCGACTTCGAGAAAGCTCTCGCAAACCTCGAGTTGGTCTCCCGCATGGGCGCGGCTTCACCGGCCAGTCTGGCGCTCTTGGGAGATATCTTCCTTAACGAAGGCCTTGCTGATCTAGCAGTGGAGCGTTACACGGATGCGATCAAGTCGGGTGACTTGCCTGCTCAAAAGCTGCTCACTGCTGCGGAAGGCTTAGCTCAGCGAGGTTCCATCCAGCAGTCCCTCGACCTAGTTTCCAGAATAGAGTCTGGCTACAGCTCCAAGCTTTCGCCCAAAGACGAGCTCGCATTGCTTAATCTGAAAGCGAGCGGAGCGCTCGCCCAAGGGGATAGCGCGGCAGCGTCCAAAATTCTAGAGGAGATCGTTTCGAAGGATCCTTTGAACGGGAAAGCCCTGCTATTGCTGGGCGATCTCTACAAGAGCAAAGACGATACGGAGAACGCTATGATTCAGTACGAGCGGGCTTCCAAGGTGAAGGGCTTCGAGGCGAAAGCGCTGATTTCGCTGGCTCGTCTAGAGGTCGCCCTGAAGGACTATTCGTCCGCCATCACCAATCTCCGTCGCGCGAATGCACTTGAGCCCAAAGCCTATCTGGAGGATTACATCTCTCGACTCGAGGCTGCTAGCAAGCCGCGTTAAGACGTATTTATCTATGGCAAATCACTTCATCGATCGCTCCTTAACTTACAACCGGTGGAGTCGGGACTACCTCGAGCGTCTCCGTATCGAATCTGGGGATACGATAGAGATCGCCATGAACGACGCCAGCGACGCTCAAGTTCATCCGGATATGACAGTGGAGGAGTACAAGGCCATCGATCGCTTAAAGATTCACGCTCTTACCGGTCCCATAGGAATTGAAGGAGCGAAACCGGGAGACCAACTAAAGATCGAGATACTCGAGTACGAGCACGAAGGCTGGGCCTGGACCAGTATCGTGCCAGGGCTTGGCTTACTCGATTACGAATTTGACGAGCCTTACCTGCACATTTGGAAGCTCGAAGGTGATCAGACTCATTCGATGCCTGGGCTAACGCTCGATCTCAATCCGTTTTGCGGGATCATAGGCGTGCAGCGCGAGGAGTCCGGAGAGTTCGCCACGCGTCCTCCCGGTCCATTCGGCGGCAACATGGACGTGAAGCACCTCGTGGCTGGTTCCACGCTCTACTTGCCAGTGTTCGTCGATGGAGCGGGGCTCTGCGCTGGAGATTGTCATGCTGCCCAAGGCGACGGCGAAGTTTGTATCAATGGGATGGAGGCACCCATGACGGCTACCTTCAAAGTAAGTCTGATCAAAGATAAACCGCTCGCTGGACCGTATATAACGACACCTGGTCAACTGGTCTCGCCCCGCTACGCAAAGAAGCCATTCCACGCATTCGTCGAATCAGACGAAAATCCCAGAGAGGCATGTAAGAGAGTGGTTCGCCGAGCAATGGCATACCTGATGGACCGTCTGGGCCTAAGCCGCGAGCAAGCCTACGTGACTTGCTCAGTGGTACTCGATCTGAAAGTCAGTCAGCTAGTGAACGTGCCGACGACCACGATCACTGGTTATCTGCCAGAAGCTATATTCGACTAGTTCGTAGCGCGGAGTTGGGCTAAGACGCGGAGCGGTAGCTCGGATTCGTTTCTCTTGTAGAGAATCTGCAGTCCTTGGCTTAAGCCGCTTTTTAGCTGTATCGGAATTGTGAGTATGGGGCAGCGGGCAAAACTGCCCGGTGCTGTTAGGCTGAGTAGGTCGGTACGGAATCGGTCTGTGTGTTCGGCCGCAGATATCGCTGGCGTTTGAGTCGCCGGAATTGCGACGAAATCGTATTCCTCGAAGCTCGTTTCGAAGAAGCTTTTCACGGCTGATTCGTACTGGTTGGCTTTATCGACCTGCGATGGGCTCCAATGTCGGGCCCGGTCGATGCGTTGCCAGACGACTGGATCGTAGTTCGCCTTTTCGGAGTCGAGCCAGTCTTTGTGGACTTCGTGAGCTTCCAGGCTTTGTAGCACACTGTAGTGCGCGGCTACGGATTTAGTGGCCACCCGATATTCTTCCGTAAGCTGAGCCTCGCACTGAGCGTTCAGACGCTCAAGAGTATCCAAGGATTTGGCACGAAATTCCGGACTGAGGTCCGGAAAGGAATTGAGCAAACTCAAGCCATGAAGGGATCGCTTGTTTGATGGCTGCGTCTCAAGTAAACTAGAAATGGCGGTCGTCATGTCTTCTGCGCTACGGCAAAACCAGCCTGCTGTATCGAAGCTCGGGGCAAGCGGGAAGCAGCCCTCTGTGGACCATTCGTTAGGAGCTAGGCGGAGCCCGAACACTCCGCACCAGGCAGCCGGCACGCGTATTGAGCCGCCCGTATCTGTTCCCGTGGCGATTGGCACCAGACCGGTTCGGACCGACCAGGCGGAGCCGCTGCTGGATCCGCCGCTTAACTTGTCGGAGAATACGGGGTGGGGGCAGTCGCCAAAGTTTCGGTTTTCTCCCGAGAGCCCGTAAGCGAATTCGTTGAGGTGCGTTTTTCCTGCGAACACCGCACCGCGCGCTCGAAGCGCTTGAGAGAAGGCGGACTCCACGGCTGCAGCAGGTCTAAGCTTGTGCAGAAAAGTGGAGGACGCGGTGGTCTGGTAACCGGGAAAGTCAAAAAGATCTTTGAGGAAAAAAGGCACACCCGCGAGTGGACCCGAAGTGTTCCGCGATTGTTCGAAATAGCCAGCGAGTTCCACGCGCGCTGGAAGGGCTGCAAGTACGGATCGACGTGCTTGAGGTTCGATACCCGATATGAGGTCGAGCAGGATTCCTGCAGCGTCCTCCGGGTCGCCGCTGGAGAGTTGGTTCCAATCTGAAATTGAAAGCGTTTTATTGAGCATATCGATACGGTTTTACCGTAGCTTGGGCAGCGCCAAATTTTTTAGCGAGGAGACCGCAACGCCTCTGCCCGAAAAATGGAGGCTTCGGTAATCTCGTCAGGACCGCCACCTTGCTTCCGATTGATCAATTTGCCGTCCGAGTCGAAGTAGCGCACCTCCATGCGGCGGTCTTCTAGAGGGCCTTTGAAGTCCATGACCAAAAAGTTGCGCTGGCCGACACGGTCAACATCCGGCTCGTCGAAGATGTCCAAACGCGCCGGGTTGGTTTCACTGCCAGCCCAAGAGCCGGCGGTAAGTGAGGAACTCGTCAATTCGTGCAGCGTGTAGACTTCACCCTCGATGCCTGCTTTGCCCGGTACGCCCGGTTGTCCTCCGCCTGTATATTTAAGCTGGTTGACCTCGCCGAAATGCACGTCGCCGGAAAGGAAAACAACGCCGTCGATCCCTTCCTCGACGATTCGATCGATGAGGTACTGCCATTCGTCCTTGAAATTCCGATACCCGTGCAGGTTTCCTGACTCGCTGAGAACTTGGTTGCCGACGCATATTAAATTGAAGCGGGCAGGGTAGCTCTTGCTATCGTCGGCCATTTGGCTTTGGGCCCAAACGAGGTGGTCGATCAGCCAATCGACTTGAGCCTCGCCCAGCATCGGCTTGGGCTTGCCGAACTTCTCCGGGCTCGCGGTGGCGGTGGTGAGGTAGCTCCGGTTATCGAGCATGAATACATTTACGTCGCCCCAGCTGAAGAAAGTGAAAATACCCGGCGTCTCTGGCAAGCCGCTGCTGGGGTTTGCCCAAAACAGGTCAAAGGTTTCCTTGGCGATTCCTTTGAGCGGGTAGCTGCGACCGATGTCGTTGGGACCGTAGTCGTGGTCGTCCCAGGTGGCAAAGTGCTGTGCGGTGGCCAGCAAGGGGCGCAGCTCGGGGATCGCGCGATCATGGGTCCAGCGATGCATCATGCCGGATCGACTCTCAAAGTCGTTTTCACGGTAGTAGACGTTGTCGCCTAGCCAAAGCATGAGATCGGGAGACTTTTCGTAGATTGACTCGAAAATTTGGTACTGCCCTCCGTAGGGCGTTTGTCCCTCTCGGTCGTATCCGTCCTCGTTAATATAGTTACAGCTTCCGGCTGCGATCCGAAAATCGAATACAGAATGTCGATCGTCTCCAGAAGGCACGAAACGCCAGCGGGGTTTCACTTGGAACTCCATGGGAATCGGAGTGTTCTCTTTGTATTCGGATCGGAAAGCGGGTTTTTGCTCTCTGCCGTCGACAAAAACTGAATACGAATAGCGCTCTCCCGGAACGAGTCCTTCGGTGATGGCGACTTTCGCAACATGCGCGTTCTCAGATTCCGTTTCGTAACTTTTTGAGCGGATAGCGTCTGCTTGATTGCCGCTCTTGGGCCAGTATTCTATATGAACCGCGGCAGGAGCGTCCGTCTGTGTCCAAATAACGACCGACTCCATCGTGCTGACCCCAGGCATGGGGCCATTGAGCAAAGTGGGCCGCCCTGCTACGGCAGAGATGTAGAACAGGAGGAAGAAGCAGGTGAAAGTACGAGCGAGCATGGTGTGCAGCATGCCAAAGACTAGGGCGATGAGAAGAGGATTCGCCCGATGTCACCAAATCGCTACGGTTTAGGGAGCTCGCTCTGGTATCGGTCCCAATTTCCAACAAGCTCGCGTATCACCGTGCTCCCTACATCGTAGGCAGCGTCGAGTGACGGAACGAATGCGGAATAGCCGCCCTTCTTTTCGCCGCTGAGGTTCTCGGCTGCAGTTACTCCGGGAGGTTGCATCGCGAAGTTGCTGGCGGTGCGTAGCACGAGTACGCGATCGATATTCACCTTTCCGGCGTTAGCGAGAAAGGTGAGAGACTGCATCGTGCCTGTTTCTTCCATGGCAGAGGTCACGAAGTTACCTTGGCCCTCGGTCCAATAGCTAACCCAATCGTTGGCCCAATCGTTCATCATCTTGCCGTGCCAGAATGTCATAGCCGCCAGTTGGTCGCCTTTGATCACGGAAGGGGGCTTCTGGGCTTTTGGATAGCCCGTATATTTTTTGCGCATGGCCTTCATGGCATCGGTATCCTTAATCGGGACATCCTTGGTCAATTGGAACGCCCAGTCCACCAAGCCCGGATTAAGGCGGTAACGCACGCCTTCATCGTTCTCTGGGATGGGGCCCCAGGGGTACTCGGCTGAACGTAGAGGCGTGTATCCAAATTTCCAATCATCCGGAATCTCTCGTGGATCGATCTCATGCGCAAGGTCCCCGTCTACGAGCCATTCTGCCCAGGCCGCGGAGCCGAGGGACATGTCGTTAGGATCCGCACCTGCGATACCTGCGACGAGCCAGTACGCATCAGTGAGGTCGAAGCGATCGTCCATGCCGAGGGCCATAACCGAAGCGGCGGAGCGGAACGTGCCTATACCAGTGACGATTCCTAGAACGCCCGACTCACGATTGAAGCGCAGGTCGCGGTAGCCGTACGGGAAGTCGATTTTCTCATCAAGTGGAAAGCGTTCAACCCAGTTCTGGAATTCAGCCGGACGGTCTCCGGTGTCTTCTCCTATTTCGAACATCGTCACCACTACGGCCTTCACCTTCTCTTTTTGAGCCTGGGCTTTCGGAATACGGTTTTTGTATGCGGACCAGTTGTCGATAAGTTCATGGGCGACCGTGCTGCCGACCTTGTAAGCAGCCTCGAGGGCAGGGACCCCTTGGTCTGGGTAGGGAGCGGTAGCGCTCCACGTCGCTTCCTTGCCCGGCGGTTGCATGGAGAAGTTGCTTGCGGTACGCAGCACCAGAACGCGGTCGAAGTCGACGTAACCGGCATCTGATAGACGACGGAGCGCGGTCAACGTACCGCTGTCTTCCATGTTGGTCATAACGAATTCGGCTTCCTCTCCGGTGTGGAGCTTCATCCAATCGTTTGCCCAAGTGTTGAGGTACCTTCCGTGGATGTAGGTCGAGGAGCTGAGTGAATCGCCCATCATCACCCTTGGCGGATTTTGGGCGTTCGGATAGCCAGTAAATTGCTCTCTGAACTCCTTGAGGGCAGGGGTATCCTCGAGTTCAATGTCCTTGGTCAGTGAATACGCCCAATTGACCAAGCCTTCGTTCAGTTGAAAGGCTATGTTATCCACAGTCCAGCCGGTGTCGAGCTGGTTGGGCTCGTAGCCGCCCAGAGGAATCAGTCCATAGGGCCAGTCTTCGGGAATCTCGCGGGCGTCTATTTCGTAGAGAAGGTCGGCGTCAACTACCCACTTAGCCCAGGCTGCCGAACCCAAAGAAGCGTCGAGGGGGTCGGCACCCGCTATGCCTGCGACGATCCAATAGGTGTCCGAGAAGTCGAATCGAGGATCGAGTCCGAGTGCGGTGAGGGTCGTGGCAGCGTGCGTTACACCTCCTCCGGTGAGAGCTACAAGGAGTCCTTCTTCGCTCATTCGCAGTTCGGTTTGCCCCATGGGGAAGGGCATCACGTTAGACAAATCCTCACGTTCAACCCAGAACTGAAGCTCGCCGGGACGGTCGCCTGTCACTTCTCCCATCTCGTACATGGCGAGCACGCAGACTTTGACCGGTATCGGTTCGTCAGCTTGGAGGGGAGATGCTACTACGGTTAAAGAAGCGATGGCGAGGCTCAGGCCCCGACGTAGACAAGTAGAAATGCGCATGGGAGGGCTCAGGCAGGTTTTGCGCCACAGGTGCTCTTCCATTCTGAAGATCAGAGCGATAGGTATGAGAAATGTTCATGTTCGATTGAAATTTGATCAGAGGTTCCGTCATGTGCACCATATTGAGCAAAGGGCAGTCGATCGGCATTGAAGCTGCTGGAGCGCTCGCATGCTCGACCGTTGGTTCAAACTTAAAGAGGCTGGGGTTACCGTTAAGTCCGAAGTACTTGCCGGACTCACCACCTTTGCTGCGATGGCCTACATACTGGCCGTCAACCCGTCCATACTCAGCACTGCGGGCATGCCTTTTCCGGCGCTCATCACTGTAACTGCTTTGGCGGCGGCATTGGGTTGCTTCCTGATGGCGGGCTTAACCAACTTCCCTATCGCCCAGGCTCCCGGGATGGGCACCAACAGCTATTTCGCATTCGTAATCTGTATCGGCTCGGGACTGACATGGCAGACCGCACTCGCTCTCACTTTTTGGAACGGCGTCATCTTTTTGCTGCTTTCAGTCACGGGTTTGCGAACGCGACTTGCTGAAGCGTTGCCCAACGGAATAAAGGTCGGGATACAGGTCGGCATTGGCTTCTTCATCGCATTCCTGGGGCTGAAGAGCGTCGGAATTGTGGTAGGTAACGACGCGACCCTTGTCACCATCGGCGATATCAAGTCACCTGCTTCGTTGCTGGTCCTGGGGGGCGTTGCCCTGATGACCTTCCTCACCCTGAAGCGCGTTGCAGGAGCATTGCTCATTACCATTCTGGTTGTCACTGTGGTAGGCCTCGTAATACCAGCGGGAGAGGGAACCATCACCGCACCGCCAGACGGATTCTTTTCACTGCCTTCGGGCATCGGCGAAGTCATCTTTGCTTTGGATATCATGTATCCAATAAAGTATTTTCCAGAGATTGCGGACGTCTTGCTCACCCTGCTTATCCTCGATCTGTTCGATAGTATCGGGACGCTAGTCGGCCTGTCCCGCCGGGCTAAGCTTGTGGACGGAAGCGGTCGCATGCCGAAGATGGGAAGGGCACTTACTGCAGATGCGATCGCGACGATTGGAGGTTCTTTGTTAGGGACATCGACAACGACCTCCTACATCGAATCCGCAGCGGGGATCGAAGCGGGCGGACGCACTGGTCTGACTTCCGCGACGACAGGCGTTTGCTTCCTCCTAGCGCTGCTGTTTACGCCGATTATTCTGATCGTCCCCGCAGCAGCGACTGCTCCGGCCCTCGTAATGGTGGGCATTTTCATGGCTCAAGGTCTCAAGGAGTTAAACTTCGACGACCTATCCGAAGTTGCCCCGGCATTCATCACGATGCTGATGATTCCGCTCACTTTCAGTATAACCGAAGGGATTGGGTTGGGTCTCACCCTGTTCACGGTGATCATGCTTCTATCGGGCCGAGCGAAGTCAGTGCCATTGTTGAGCCATATTATCACCCTCGTATTCATCGTTTACTACATCTATAAATGAGTTCCGAAGAAATCGAATCTTCCGTATCCCGCAGAAACTTCTTAACCGCTAGCCTGCTCGCCGGTGGTGTTTTCGGACTCGCAGGTCCCCGCTCCGAGGCAAAGCCAATCACGCCATCCACGCTGATCGAGGACAAACGCATCCACCGTAGCGAGAGCCTTATGCCAAAGCCGAAACGGGCTCCGATTGGCCGTCTCTTCGAAACTGTCAAACGGGAAGCCACCTCGGAGGATCTCTACCGCTTTCTGTACGCGATGCCCAAAGGAGGGGATATTCATCATCACTTTGGTGGGGGGATTCTGCCTGAGATGTGGTGGGATGTGGCTACGGACCAGAGCCGCAACGGAGGCCAAGATTTCTACACGCGGTATAAGGTGAGTGGATATGGTCAGATTTCCGCTAACTATCATCGTGACTCTCGTAATTCGATGTTCTGGACAACGATCTCCGAGCGTACTTACGCAGCTTTGCCCTCCTCTGAGAAAGGGGATTTTAAGAAGCTCGGAGAACTTGACGACGAGCAGAAGGGCGAGTGGCTTTCTTCGGTGGTTCTCGACCGCCAGTTCGAAGGGCGAGAAGAGTTTTTCGAGTACATCTGGCCGCGTTTGAACGACCTGTTGGGCAGCATCGAAATCATGACCGAAGTGATGGTTGAGAACATGATTCGCTTTGCTGCAGAAGGCGTGCGCTACCTGGAAATCCAAACCGGACCTTGGGGCTGGTCCGATGCTACCGGACGGCAATTGACGGCCGACGAAGCGAACCAAGCGATCAAAGATCGCCTCGCCAAACCCGATGCGGTTGCGACCGGGGTTACGCTACGTTTTCAAGGTATAGTCATTCGCTTCCAAGACAATGCCGAGCAACGCGTGGAGGCTTACTACGAATTCATCGACCGCAACCGTGACTTCTGGGTTGGGCTCAACATGGCCGGCAGAGAGGACGATAATCGTGGCTACGCCGCTCGCTTTACCGATGTCTATGACAAGATGCTCCGCAAATATCCCGGCATCGGGATTTCCATTCACGCTGGGGAAGCAGAAAAACGAGATACCCAAATCTTCGATACGTTGCGCCTGGGGGCGACACGTATCGGGCATGGTATCAACCTGTATCAGGATGAAGCGACGATGCAGCTCATGCGTTGCGGCAAATTCCTGGTCGAGATCAATTTGATCAGTAACGAAGTCCTCGGCTATGTACCGGATCTTGATCAGCATCCCTTTCCAATCTACTTGCGCCAAGGGGTTCCCGTCTGCCTCAATACCGACGACCGTGGCATGTGGCACTCCAACATGACAGACGAATATTTTGTGGCGGTCACGCGGTTTAATTTGTCCTGGGGAGAAATGGAGCAACTTGGCCGTAACAGCCTAAGCTATAGTTTCTTGGCAGACGACGAGAAAACTATCTTGCTCGAACAACTCGAAACAGACTTGAATTTATTCGCTGAGGATTGCTTGAAAAGAGGTTGGAAAAGCATTGTTTCAGAGAGCAAGGCAATCACTTACGATTATGGAGAGCAAAAACTCGGCCTTAAACTGTAATTGATTTACTAATACGCCTATTCTCGGACACCGTTATCCAAGCTATTTTCATGTCAAATCTGCTCACTCGATTCTCAGTCGCCCCTCTACATCAATCCACTCGTGTTCTAGCGGACGTGGCATCTGGTCGCACTGCTCCAGACCTTATCATCAGGGGAGGGCGTATCCTTTCTGTGTATACGGAACGTTTTCTCGAGGAAAAAGAGGTCTGGGTGAAGTCAGGCCGCATTGCGGCGGTAGCTCCGCTCGGCAGTTGCAAGTTTTCCGATGTCCGTTTGTACGATGCTCAGAGTGGGATCATCGCACCCGGACTGGTGGACCCGCATATCCACATAGAGAGCAGCATGATGACCGCTTGCGCCTATGCGGAAGGTGCCTTGCTCAACGGGACGACCACCATCTTTTGTGACAGTCATGAAATCGGAAACGTGAGCGACGTCGACGGCATCGAGTGGATGCTACAAGACGCCCGCCAAGCCCCGCTGAATATCTTCCTCACGTTGCCTTCGACAATTCCAGCGACCAACGCGCAAATGGAAACTTGTGGGGGAGATTTAACAGCGGACAAGGCCGGGATGCTATTTGACAAATGGCCGGAGATTGTGGCTCTGGGAGAGAAAATGGACTTCGTACCGGTCTGTATGGGCGATTCTCGTTCGCATGCCATTATTGGCGAGGCCCTTAAACGAGGTAAACCGGTCTGTGGTCACATTTACGGTCGGGATTTTGTATCCGCCTACGCGGCCAGCGGTGTGACGGATACGCATGAAGCGATCGACCGCGATATCGCCAACGACTTCCTCGAGGCTGGGATCTGGGTGTTTTTGCGAGGCGGACCGCCGACCACCCCATGGCACAGTTTACCAGAAGCGATCAAAGCAGTGACCGAACTGGGAGCTTCGCACAAGCGCGTTTGCGTTTGCACGGATGACCGGGACGCGGATGACTTGTTTGAGTTCGGCTTGGATTGGGTAACGCGCCAAGCTATGGTGGCAGGCTTGAGTCCTGCTCAGGCTTGGAGCCTAGGGTCGCTCCACCCCGCCACGCGCTACGCGATGGATGGCGACTTCGGAGCACTGGGTAGCGGACGTCGGGCAGACATCCTATTGCTCAACGATGACTACGAAGTGCAAAATACTTGGTACGGCGGCGAGTTGGTGGTCGAAGAAGGTAAGGTGACGCCGGAACTGGATAGGCAGTTGAGCGAAAACCGGTACGTGTATCCGAAAAAAGCTTACGAGACAGTCACTTTTTCTGACGCCCTGCAAATAGCAGCATCCCCTGCAACTATGAAATCCCGTGTCAACGTTCTGAGAACGGAGTTGCCCGGTATTGTAACGGTGCACCAGAAGATCGTATTTGACCCAGAAACAACGAATTGGGAGGAGTTCCTCGCTGCAGAAGACCTCTGTTATCTATCGGTTATCGAACGCTACGGAAAGACCGGAGAGGTGGGATACGGTCTCTTGCAAAATTTCGGCTTAAAGCGGGGTGCTGTAGGCAGCAGCGTAGGCCACGACGCCCATAACCTCGTTTTGGCAGGCACATCCGAAGCGGACATGCAGCTGGTTGCCAAAACGATCAAAAAATTAAACGGAGGGGTGGTGGTCGTTCGTGATGACGAGATATTGGCAAGCGTGGCATTGCCGATCGCTGGTTTGCTTTCCGACAAACGCGCTCCCGAAGTCGCTGCCGATTCTAGCCGACTGAAGAAAGTTTGGAGTGAAATGGGATGCACCTTACCCTACATGGGGTTCAACCTCTTGCCGCTCTCGGTTATACCGGAGATTCGGCTTACCGATAAGGGGCTCGTGCTTGTTCCTCAAATGGAAATCGTGCCTCTGTTCGAAGCACTTTAGCGCTTTTTTCTATATGGATTAATTCAGTAGAAGATTGGATTAGCCAGCGAAGCTCACGAAAGGGCGCTGTTTTATATAGGAATACTAGCACCCGGCATCCGCTGGGTGAAATTGAGGGAATTGTTTCACATAATAGCACTTTAGCGCGGCACCTGCTGATGGGTAGAAACCTTATCACTTATGCAGCGTACAAATAAAACGATCACACAGAAAGCGGCCCTTGTTCTCCCTTGCTTCCTAGCGGCAGGATCTTTGAGTACAGGGCTTTTCGCTCAGGACGTACCGGAAGAGTTGGATGCCTTTATTTCGGAAGAAGTTCCGATCGAAGAAAATATCCTTCCAACCTCTCGCCCTTTCAATTCGGTATATGGAACAGAGCGGAGCATTTTGGATACGCCTAGAAACGTAACCATCATCTCGCGCGAGCAACTGGACGCGATTGCGATCAAGGACGTTCGCGACTTCTCGAAGCTAACATCTAGCTCATATACAAAAACGAACTTTGGTTCTCCCTCCACGCCAAACCTGCGTGGACAAGAAGCGGACCTTTTCGTAAACGGAATGCGTAAGGGCGGTTCGGTCAACGGCAACGGTCTTCCAGTTAACTTCAATGCAGTCGAGTCGGTTAACATCGTTAAGGGACCAGCGGGTGTCGTGTATGGGACAACCAACTACTTAGGCGGTTACGCTGATTTGATTACGAAGAAGCCTTACTTCGACGCCGAGCGCGGTAGCGTCGGTTTCAGCGTAGGATCTTACGACCAGTACACCTGGAATCTGGACTACAGCAAGCCGATCAGCGATAAGTTGGCTTATCGTATTTCGTACGAAGGCAAAGAATGGGACGGCTATTGGGAACTCTGGAAACAGAATTCACAGGCCCTCTACGTTGCGCTTACTTACAAGCCGAGCGAAAACTATACGATAGAGGCAAACTTGGAGTATTTCCAGGCTGACTACACGGAAAACTGGGGGATCAACCGTGTGACGCAAGACCTCTTTGACAAAGGCGAGTACCTGGCGAACGCTCAGACCGACGCTGAGTACCTCGCGTACATAGCGAAGCTCGGAAACGGAGATAACGTCTTTGGAGGGGGTGTCGCTGGCGTAGACTTTGCGTCTCAATTCGGCGATGCTGGATTCGCTACCATCGCTGTCCCTGACCTAAACAATCCTGTACCTGTAGACCGTTCATGGAAACTTGCGGCACCGGGCGATGATTCCTTCGGTCGCATGTTGACGGGTGGGATCGACCAAACTTGGAAGCTCGAGAATTTCGATATCGTCAACAAGACCTACTTCTCATGGAAGGATCGCCAGACATTCTCCTCCTACCACTATTCCGAACTGCTTCGCGATAACTACGCTTTCGACAACCGCACTGAGTTCCGCTTTGGTACTGAGTTTGGCGAGTCAGGCTCGTTCGACGTAAATGCGGGTCTTCGCCTGCGCTTCGACGATATCTGGTCGGTCAATCACTATCTCAACGAGCCGGTTAACTTCTGGGATATGACGCGAGACCCTGACACGCGTCGCGTGCCGGACCAAGGCTTCGCAGGAAGCGCCTGGGTATTCGACGAAGAGGCCAGAGGTGTGCTTGATCAATGGTACATAAGCGTTGATGCATTTGCTCCTGTTCCGTTTGTGACGGGGGGAGACGGTGAGAACTTCATCTACGGTCCATTTGCTCAATTCGACCTCAAAATGAATGATACCTTCAGCTTGCTAGCTGGTTTTACAACAGACTTCGTTGATGCCAAGGAAGCTCATCCAGTTCTCGGGGCGTCAGGTACGTTTGACTTCAATGGCGATGGTTCCATCGCAACGGACCGCGTTGAATCCGGGTACCTCGTTGACGAGAGCACCGAGCTCAACAACTATAATCTCAGCGGTATCTTCAAACCGAACGAAAACACATCTCTCTATGCGACATACAATGTTAGCGAGACGATGACCGTAGATACCGGTGGCCGTATTTTGCCTGATACTTTCGGGAACAATCAGGAGAGCGACCTGATGGAGTTGGGTGGAAAGTTTGTATTTGCGGACGGTAAGTTCTTTTTGAATGCAGCATTTGTTGACCGCGAGTTCACGGAGCGTAATCAAGACGGATCTGTGGACGAGGTCTTCATCGATGCCTACGAAATCGAGTTCAACTATCAGCCCAATAAGAACTTTTTCGCGACGATGGGCTTCAGCTACATGGATGCTGAACGTACGGCTGGATTCTTCGCTTCACCTTATACGATCGATCGTGCTGACGAAACAGGCGGGATTTACATTTCTCCACTTTTTCAATCGCCTTCGGAATTGGTGCCCGCACCTGGTATTCCTGAAAAGCTGGTCAACAGCTTGATCCGTTACAAGTGGGACAACGGTTTCGGGGTCACTTTAGGATTCCTCGGTTGGGGTGACACTTATTCTGGATACTCAGGATTTGAGATTGCTGTTCCAGATCTCACCGGAGCCAATGGCGGCGACGACTATATCCTGACGGCTAACACAGCCGTATTGGGCTTTCAATACGAGGCAGACTTGACCTTTAGTTACGAGTACGAGGATTGGGACTTCAAGTTTACCATCTTCAATGTAACGGACGAAGAAAACTGGGACGTAAACAATTCCGGTTACGGAAACGGTTCGGCGCTACCTCGTCAACCCGCTCGTTTCGAATTCTCTACGAAATACTCCTTCTAAAGGACTATTTAAAGCTTACTTGTCCCGCCATAGCCGCTCCCGAAAGGGGGCGGCCTTTTGCTTGCCCTAATGGATGGACCGGTTCCAGCCGGAACGCCGTGAAGGAGATTACACGATTGCACCCAACTCCAGGTGAGGATGTTGACCGGATCAGCTCTGTAAGGTCATCGCTTCGGGTCGCTCTCTGAGGTACGGCACAACCGCCGGGCCACCTTCCGGGTAGCCGATTCACTAGGCTTAGCGAAACGCCTTAGCCTACTTCGAAGCAATACGTGCGAAGTAGGGCGACAAGGCTCCGGCCAAGAAGAGCTGCAATGGGTGATAGCACATGAGGGGCAGGATGATCAGTCCGATCGCTGAAGAGCCGCCGGTCGGTAGATTCGCAAAAAGTATCGAGGCCATGGGTACACCTGCAGCGAGCGTTTTTTGAGAGCCGCAGAAGAAAGCCGCTATGCGTTCGGGTATCCTTTTCGAACCAAGGGGAGAGATTGCCCAAACCACAGCCGAAAAGAACAGGAGGAAGAGCGTCGTAAATAAAAAAATGGTCACCACGGAAGCAGTACCGACCTCCCCCCATATGCCGCTATTCACGCTCTGGCAAAAGGCAGCAAAAACAATAAATACGATAAAGGCGTTGCTGAGTCGCTTGAAGAGCTTTTTGGACGCGACAGCCCATTCCCGAACGAAGGGGCGTATCAGTTGTCCGACTACAAGCGGCAGGAGAACCAGTAGGGAGAGTTTTGCGACCAAGGAGGAGAGGGGCGGAGCGGCTTCTGAGGAAGATGCCAGAAAAAGGGAGCAGAGGAGAGGTGTTGCGAAAATACCCATGACATTGGAAAGGGTGGTGGAGAATAGCGCTGCCGAGCTGTCGCCCTCGCTATTGGAAGTCATGACGATCGCGGACGATATTGTGGTGGGCAAAGCTGCCAAATAGAAGAAGCCTGCCTTGACGCCCGGATGGATCCAAGAACCGAATACAAAGAGAAATCCCAACATTAGAGCTGGAGCGAGGAGAAATATTGCGGCTTGGCAAAAGACATGTAGACGAAGCTTCGCGGCGCTGGCGGCAATCTGGCGGGTGGGGAGCGAAAGGCCTTGGATCACGAAGGTGAGGGCGACTGCGATCTTCGTTGTTGTTTCGGTTTTGAGGGGACCGCCTTTAATTCCCAACTCGGGAATGAGGATTGAGGCTCCTACCGCAGCAATGAGCGCTAGGGTAAAGCTCTGGCTTTGCAGGGTTTTGGTGAGTTTATTGGCCATTGAGAGGATGTTGCAGACTCAAGCTGATTGTCTCATCCCTTGGTGTCTAAACTAAATTACACTTGGCTCTTCGTCGGAGTCTCCGATGGGGGAACTTCTGTTGCTTTCTCAGTAGCTTCCGCGGGTTGCCGACTCGAGGTGAAGCTAAGGACCATGGCGACGAGCCCTCCGGTGGCGACTTTTGATGATAGGATTGCTGAAAGGTAGTCTGGCAGCTTAGCGACGTACTCCTCTTGGGTTGGAATGCTGAACGCGATCCCAAGGCTGATCGCCACGATGAGCATCGACTTTTGAGTGAAGCCTGCCTCGAGTATCATCCGCAATCCAGCAGCGGCGATCATGCCGAACAGGACCAGTGTTACGCCACCAAGAGCAGGGCTAGGCATCACGCTGAATGCGTATCCAGTTTGTGGTAGCAATCCGGTAATGACGAGGATGCCAGCGACGTAGAATCCCACTTGTCTCGAGCCGACGCCTGTAAGCTGAATAACTCCGTTGTTTTGAGAAAAAGTTGCTGTGGGGAAAACGTTTATCAATCCCGCGAACGTGCTCGTGATCGCATCTGACAAAATGCCGCCACGTACGCGTTCCCAAAAATCGATTCCGGTGGTTTTCATGCCGGAGAGTCGAGCGGTAGCGGACAAGTCGCCAATCGCCTCGATAGACGATACGACGTAAATCAAGGCGAAGGGCAGAAGGAGTTCCCATTTGAAAGCGAGTCCGTAAGGAAGGAACTTTGGCAGCACGATCCATTGCTCCGTCGAAAAGCTTGGCCACTGCATGACACCGAAGCTCGCAGCCGCTAGGTAACCTAATCCGATTGCCAATAAGGGAGCGCTCATGCGCAGCATCGGGTATTTGGAAAGTTGCGACAGGACCAACGCGAGCACTACAAGTGTGGCGATTATGGCATTGATGTGCCAGCTGGCTCCGTTCCCCAAGTCCGAGGCGATGTAGTATCCAGCGACCGGTATGAGATCTAGGCCAATTAACAAAACTACAATACCTGCCACCAAGAGTGAAATGATTGACCGCAGGGTGGGTAAAGAGAGAGCGAGCAAGAATTGCAGGGGAACGGCAGCCAAAGCCATCCCGCAGGCGAGGGCGATGCCCCCTTCGTTTCCTGCACGCAAAAGCAGATCGACATAAGCGAAGCTCGTTCCATTGATGGACAGCAGGCCAGAGCCAATAAAGCCGAAGCGTTTAGCCTGAAGGAAGGTGCCGAGGCCTGACGCGATCAAGGCCATGCTGATCATGTAGTGCTTAGCGGAATCCTCGATGTCCACTACCGTCGAGAAAATAAGGATCGGCGTGATGCAGCCAACGAACATCGCCACGACCTGCTGCACCGCCGCCACCGATGCCTTGACTGGGGGCATCGTAGAATCGTGTGGATACAAGATCGTTGAGTTTTGGGTAGACGAGGAGTCGGGCATGTATCCATGTAAGCAAGTCCCTTACCAGCCCGTACCAAAATGGCAGAATGAAGCTGCACTCAGGGGGTTGCCGCTCAACCCACGAACGGCTTGGCCCATGGGTGATGATTTGTGGCGATACCCAGTTCCGCACGATCAGCTTCTCCGAGGGGGAGGGGCTCATATTCTATCGACTAGTGTCTTCCTCGGTTCCATCTAGGAGAAAAAGGGGAGGACCTTCGGATGTGACATAGGTACCCCGGTCGTTCCCGAAGACTGACCAAGGTTCCGATCCAGGTCTGTGGGAGGCACGTCGTCGTACCCCCCATAAGCAGTGAGTCCGGTGCCCATTACGAAAACGATCGCGTATCCATTTGGTTTCTTGTGGCCGTAGAGATCCATCAGTAATGATGCCCCGTGAACCATCCCGTAGGCGAAGTTCGTTTCGCTAGGTTCGTAGAAAGGTGGGCCTCTGTGAAAAGTTGGCCGTGGGGAGTAGGCAAACCGCGACAAAGGATAGTTTCTTCGTGGCTTCCGTAAAGCAGTTTGGGCGCCGAGTTCGGGCATTGAACCTGCTCCAAGTGGATACAGATTACTTTATGACACGAGAAACAATATACCGGATTCTACGTTGGCTTTTGGGGAATGTTGCAAAGCTTAACGGTGAAGTTGGTCCCGCTGGATCTATCAGGAATTGGGCTCGGTGTGCTAGCTTTCAGCTACGGTTCTTTTGTGCATGCATTGACGTTTCCCTGCACCGATGCAGTGGCGGAGGTTTGGGGGGCGAAACGCGCTCGCTTCATGGTTTACATGGGCACGGTTGTCTATCTGTTTTGTACCGTTATGTTGGTGATCGGCGTAAAGCTTTCCCCAGCCGACGGGTGGCCCCATAACGACGCGTATCGAGCAATATTCGAGGGAGCTCCGCGAATCGTCGGGGGCTCGCTCGTTGCTACAATCGTAGCCCAGCTTTGGGATATCTACGTTTTCGAATGGGTTAAAAAGAAAACCGGCAGCAAGTACCTCTGGCTACGAAACAACGTTTCTACTTTTGGCTCCCAGTTGTTGGATACCACGATCTTCTACTTGATCGCTTTTTACGGAATCATACCGAATGAGGTGCTACCGAGCGTGATTCTAGGAACCTACATCTTGAAGGTTGGTGTCGCCTTGGTCGACACACCGCTGGTTTACGTAATCGTGGCTTGGATACGAAAGGGAGAGGCTCCGGCCGAGGAATAGCTATTTCCAGAAATCCCGATGAGGTGCGACTATCTCTTCCTCGAGCTCTGGAAAGGGACCATGGACTTGTATCGGTTTGCGGCCAGATTCGATGACAGTGCGAGAGGGAAGGCCTAACGTGGGATTTCGATCGTCGGAGCCAGTAAGTTCGTGTAGCTTGATTTCGGAGACGCCGTAAACAAGGCGGCCGATGTTGGCCCAATACTGAGTTCCTGCGCACATGGCGCAGGGTTCCAAGGTCGTGACCAAGGTACAGTTCCACAAGTATTTTTCGTCGTAAGCTTGGGCGGCTGCACGGGCGAGTTCGCTCTCAGCGTGGCGAACGACGTCCACGTTTCCTTGAGTAAGGAGGATCTCTTGATTGTCGGGAGCGACGAGAATGGCCCCAAACGGGTGATATCCGTCTCTGACAGCTTGCAGCGCGATATCGTTGCAGGACCGGAGGTGAGCAATCATTTGTTCGGTGGTCATAGAAAAGGGAGCCTAAAATGCTAGGAATTTTCCGTTGGGTTCACTCGCTGCCTCTCCCTTCCTGTAGAGGCAGGTTCCGCGTAACCATGTTTCTGATACCGTTACCGTGAGTGTTCGGTCGCAGTAGGGGCTGTGGCGGTTTCGGTAGTGCAGAGCTTCCGTCTTGATTCTGTAGGGAGTAGAGAGCGTCTCAGCGAGGACGAAGTCTGCGTCGTACCCAAGATTGATGGCACCTTTTTCGGACAGGTTTATGAGGTTCGCAGCCTGGATGCTGCTGAGCTCAATGATCGACTGCAGCAGTTTAGAATCGACGAGAGCTTCTTGCCAAAGCAGAGGCAACCCATGTTGGATACCGCTGATTCCTCCCCATGCATCGTAATACGCTCTTCCCGTTTTCAGGTCAGGAGTACAAGGCGAGTGATCGGAACCGATCGTATCGATAAGTCCGTTACTCAGCGCGGTCCACATGGTTTCCATAACATGGCGGGGGCGTAGCGGTGGGGCACACTTAGCGTTTGGTCCGATTGCGTCGGCTTCCTCCATGCTCATAAGCAGGTAATGCGGACAAGTCTCGCAGGTGATCGCTACTCCTTTCGCTTTGGCACTTGCGATGAGCTCCAAGACTTCAGGAGCGCTAACGTGAACGATGTGGATACGGCATCCGGTTTCACCGGCGAGATCAATTGCGATGTTTACAGCGCTCATTTCAGCTTCAATCGGACGAGATCGTTCCCAATCAAGTGCGGTACGTTTCTGGGCGAGCTTAGTTTCAGCTTCACGCAAAATGGCAGGGTCTTCCGCGTGAATGGCGAGGACCTTGCCCGTCTTTGCTATCTCTATCATTCCAGCTCTTAGCGTAGCAACATCGCTGTTTTTGAAGTCATCTGTTCCCGAGGGCGACATGAAAGCCTTGAAGCCAGCAACTCCTGCTCGATGAAGACCTTCAATGTCCTTCACATTCCCAGGAACCAAACCGCCCCAAAGCCCAAAATCAACTAACGATTTTTGAGCAATAGCAGCTAGTTTGCTTCGTAGTGTTTCAACAGATACCGTAGTCGGAATGCTGTTAAGCGGCATTTCTACCAAAAACGTATTCCCGCCCGCCGCCGCCGCTAAGGAACCTGTCGCGAATCCCTCCCAATGAGTGCGTCCTGGTTCATTGAAATGTACATGCAAATCAACGCCTCCCGGGAATATCATTCGTCCGTTGGCATTAAGTGTTTTCTTCGCACTGTTCGGGGCAAAGCTAGTAAACCGTCCTTCGTCGATTCCGATATCGACATGTCGCCAAGTTCCGTCTTGGAGCAACCTAGCGTTTCTTATTGCGAGCTCATGCATTGGCTTTTTCCGGAGTTGGAAAGTTCTGGTCGAGCTCGCGTAGGGTATCGACCCAAGCTGCCAGGGCGACTTCGATATCTTTAGGGGAACAGTATTCGTCGGGATGATGGCTCAGGCCATTTCGACAGCGAACGAACATCATACCTGTGCGACAGGTTTGAGCGATCTTGAGAGCGTCGTGCCCCGCTCCGCTAGTGAAGGTCGTGACGCGTTCTTGGTGTTTTGCGAGCGCTTTGCTCAAAGCCTGCTGGACATTAGAATCGCAAGTAATGGAATCAACCGTCTGCAGTATTTCCGCTTTGAACTCAGTCGTGCGACGTGCGGCAATTTCATCGAGTTTATTTAAAAGTGTATCCCGCATTTGGTTCAGCCCAGCAGTGACGGGGTTACGGAGGTCGATCATGAATTCGACCTCGCCGGGAATGGCGTTGGTCGCATTTGGATAGTTCTTGATTTGGCCGACTGTGGCTCGAGCGTTTGGATTATCTGCGAACGAGGCTTCAACCGCTAGGATCATTTCCGCGGCAGTTGTGAGAGCATCTCGTCTCAGGTCTAATGGTGTCGTGCCGGCATGGCCAGACTCTCCCGTGATGGTAACATGGATACGGGTCTGAGCTGCGATTCCGGAAACCACACCTAAAGATAGATTCAGTCGCTCCAAAATCGGGCCTTGTTCGATGTGAGCTTCCAGGAAGAGGTCGTCTTTACCAATGAGGGGAGTTCCTTGATTGAAAGAACTCGTATCGAATCCTCGTAATTCGAGAAGGCTGCGCATGCTGTTACCCGCATCATCGACATTATCGAGGAATCGAGTGTCGAAAGTGCCACAAAAGAACGAGCTGCCCAAAAAGGTTGAACGAAAGCGGACGCCTTCCTCGTCGCAAAAAGCGGCTACATTGATCGGATGCTTTGGCTCGTACCCTTCTAGTCGTAGCGTTTCAACGGCTGCTATACTGAGCAATACGCCGAGCGGCCCGTCGTACTTTCCGGCGTTGATTACCGTATCGTAGTGGGAGCCGATATGGATCGCGGGCGGGTGAGCGGTTTCTGCAGGCCACGAACCCACTACGTTTTGCATTCGGTCTACGGAGGCTATTAATCCCGCGTTGCTCATCCACGATTGGATAAGTCTGGAAGCGATATCCATTTCCTTTGATAGAAATACACGCGTGAGCCCGGGCGTGTCCGAACTGATAGTGCCCAGTGTCTCGATACGATCGAAGAGCTTCCGCAATACAGCTTGTTGAGGCGTTTCTTTCAAATCAGCTTCCTCGGTAGGTGGAGTAGCTCCAAGGGGTCATGAGAAGTGGCACATGGTAGTTTTCTCCGGCCACTAGGTTAACCGTAATCAATATCTCATCTAGGAATGGCGGGCTGGCGAGTTCGACTTCCCGACTTTCGTAGTAGCCAGCTATCTTGAAGGTGATGCGGTAGCAGGCGGTCCTTAGACTATCGCCTTCCAATAGCGGCACATCGGTGCGACCGTCCTGATTCGTTTTACCATCAGAAATCTTCGACCATTCCGATCCTCCCCCAGCTACCTCAAGTTTCCAGGGAATGCCTTCCGCCGGTTTTCCAAAATAGTTGTCAAGTACGTGAGTGCTAAGTTTACCGTTCATGAGGAAGTATAGTGCTATTTGGATACGATTTGTTGAAGTCGGTGCCACCCAATGCGGCAGACCTGGGCGAGGCAAGCGATGCCTTCGCTTTGCTGGCTTTCTGAGATCCGCGCTCTCAAGATAGGAAGTACGTCTTCCGCTCCATGATCGTTGACGCAAAGTATAAATGGGTGGTCGAATCGCCTACGATAGCGGGCTAATTCTGAACGGAGCGCTTCGAACTCATTAGGAGCGAGGGTAGCGAAACCGGCGCGAGCCTGTTCCGCTTGCGAGAAATCCGTTAAGCACGCGAGCTCGTCGAGCTTTGCGGCGAGGTCCGGGTGCGCTTGCAGCAAAGATCTTTGCAGGTTTGAATCCGCTCCGTAGATCAGTCCCTCAAAGCTAGCTTGCATCGACTTGATGGTTGGAAAGGGGCGAAGACCTGCAGATCGCTCCACGATCCAGGGCGAATACTCGTATAGGCTATCCAGACGGTCTGCATAGTCGTCGGATGGCAAGGCGTTGAGTGTCTCTAGACTTATTGTCATCACCACTAGCGAGTTTCGTTCTCAAATATCTGGTCCTCAGGGTCCCAAGCTGGAGCGCAGGTCACGATCATGACAAGCGGCTCGGCGGTATCGTTACGAACGCTATGCCATTGTCCTACTTTTATGGATACTGCATCGCCCGTACGCATTCGTTCGTCATCGCCATCCAGGTACATTATTCCCTCACCGGAGACGATGTGGTACACTTCTTCACTATTTAAGTGATAGTGCTTTTTCACGGTTACTCCTGAAGGGATCGTGATTAGTGCGATACTTAAATTCTTAAGTCCGGACATTCGAGGAGACATGAATTCCTTCGCCACTGCTAAATCTGGGGCCACATAATCAGGACAGTCGGATACTCTTACAATCTGCATGCTATTCTCGATTAAAAGATCTGGAGCGCACCTTCGCGGCACGTTCCTTATGTTCGGTTTGCAGTTCAATTAGGTCGATTTCGACGAACTGTCCGTTTTCGATACGTACACTCCCTCCAACTATAAGTTCACTTACTTGACGAGCATGGCAAATAAGAAGGGCGTCGACCACGTTCTCGGCTCCGTTGGAGTAGAGTTCTTCCGAAGGGAATAGAGCAAAATCAGCGCACAATCCGGTTTCAATTTTGCCGACATCCTCACGACCGATTAGGGCCGCAGCCCTCCAGGTACCGAGATCGATAGTATCCAAGGCACTCATCGCTTCAGCACCGTAGCGGACACGGGCTAAGTACATGGCTTGACGCAACTCGGCGAGCATATGTCCGGAATCGTTAGATGCGCTACCGTCCACGCCGACTCCCACTTTAATCCCTTGTTTAATGAGTTCGGGAACCCGGCAGATACCGGATCCGAGTCGCATATTGGCGTTGGGACAATGAGCCACACCAATACCGTATTGGGAAAGCTGCGACAGTTCCTCATCATTAAAATGAATGCCGTGTGCCAACCAAGCTCGATTGTAGTCCCAGCCTCGTTCTAACAGAAAATCGAGCGGACGAAGGCCAAGCTTTTCGACTGAGAAATCGTTCTCAGCGACCGTTTCGCCACAATGGGTATGCAGTCCCACGTGATGCTTTTTAGCGAGGGCTGCACTGCGTTCCAGCAGGCTTGCTGAGCACGAAGTGGCAGCGCAGGGAGCGACAATAATCTGCCGATAGCTCCCCGAAGTGGAATCGTGATACTTCTCAATTAGTTGCTCCGTTTCAGTTAGAATCGTCTCCTCGTCTTGCAGCGCCCAATCTGAGATGAGATCGGATTTCACGTTCATAGATCCGCGACTGGCGTGGAACCGAGCTCCCATGATTTCGGCGGCATCGAATTGCGCTACTGTCATGTCCGTGGCACCCTCCGGGAAAACGTAATGATGATCCGCGACGGTCGTGGCTCCGCTCATCATCAATTCGGCGAGTCCAAGCCTTGTACAGGTGTGAAGGTCCTCTTCGCGAAAATACCTCCAGAGCTTATTCATGTGGGCGAGCCAAGGGAGCAGGGGAAGATTGTTCCCTGGCGTGTAGGCTCTCGCCATATTCTGGTATAGGTGGTGGTGCGTGTTGACAAATCCCGGCGTCAGGATTCTACCTCGCCCACGTAAGGTGCGTACGCGCCCTTCGACCTCTGGCGGCGTACCTACACCGAAGGAATCGATAAAACCATCGATAGCCAAAATCCAGGCACCTGCCAGAACATTCTGATCTGCGTCCGCGGTTACCAGAAAGTCGATATCTGTAATGAAAATTGAACTACCGGACATTACCTTATTTTGCTAACAGGAGAAATCTCGATGTCGGCTGGGCCAAGTTCCTCGCTTTTGAATACTTCGAGTGCGGCGAGCGCAGCATCGTGTTCTGGCGCTTTGTAGCCGTGAAGCCTGAGACAAGAGCTTAGCGCATTAAGGGTACGTAAAATAGCATCACGGCGGGCATTGTAACCCATTGCTCCGATCCGCCAAATCTTGCCGTGCAACGGGCCAAAAGAAGTTCCTATCTCTACCCCAAAGTAGTGCAACATGTCGCGCCGAACGGCCTCTCCATCGACGGTATCAGGAATATAAACTCCGGTGACGTTGGTCATTTTATGGCTAAGGTCCCCGAAAAGTTGCAAGCCTAGCGCTTGAAGTCCCCTGACCATCGCCGCACTTCCCAGTTCATGCCTTGCTAGGACTTTACCGAGACCTTCCTCAACGATGCAGCGGGCGCATTCCCGAGCACAGTAGAGCATGCTGGTCGCTTCAGTGTGGTGGTTGAGACGCTGCGGACTCCAGTAGGCCATCAGCATGGCGAGGTCGAAGTAGTTGCTTTGGATTCGAGATTGTTTCCCGGGGATAAATCCCGCGGGTTCAATCCCTTTCTCTACATGCCAGCGCTCTTGTATGAGGGCCGCTGCCGTTTCCGAAATTGTGATGGGTCCCGAACCGGACGGCCCGCCCAAACACTTTTGTAAGCCTGCGGTGCATATATCAATTCCCCAATCGCCGATGAGCAACTCGTTACCACCTATGGAAGCAGTTGCATCGACATAGCTCAAGACGCCACGTTCGGCGCAAAGCTTTCCGATTGTGTCCAAAGGCTGGTTCATGGTTGTCGAAGTGTCGCCTTGGCAGATGGCGAGTACTTTTGGATGATGCTCGTCGAGGGCAGCCTCAATCTCTTCGGGCGTAAATATCTGTCCCCATTCTTTGGATATGGCGATGACTTCGGCTCCACAGCGGGAAGCGATCTCCGTGAGCAAATGGCCGAATCTTCCGAAGACGGGGACGAGAACTTTATCCCCTTTTTCGATCAGGGAAACGAGCGAACTTTCTATAGCTGCCCGGCTGGTTCCATCGATCAGGAAAGTCCAATGGTTTTCCGTCTGGAAGACAATACGATAGAGAGTCATCACTTCGTTCATGTACTCAGTCATTGCTGGATCGTATTGGCCCAATAGGTCCGCGGACATGGCGCGCTGGACGCGGGGATCTGCATTTACGGGTCCGGGCCCCATGATGAGTCGCGGTGGCGGATTGATCTGTTTTAGCAAGGGGTCTATTTTCATGAACGCGGGGAGTCTAAAACTGTTTGAGGTAGGCTATGAGCTGATCGACCTGTGGGTCCGATATTACGCCTTCGTAGACAGGCATAGCGGGTACGAAACCTTTACTCACTTTCGCGGTCGATTGCAGAATCGACTCCCTCAAATAGGCCTCGTCCGCAACTACTTTGCTGCCATCTAAAAGCTCGCGCTCTTTTCCGAATATTCCAGCGAGCCCCGGAGCAATGCTCGTATCAGCAGCTTGGTGACAAGCGATACAACCTAAGCTATTGAACGCTTCTTCGCCTGCCGCGACTTGGGGGTCGACAGGATCCTTGCTGCTGGAACTGGGCAGCGTAATCGCAGCTACAATCCCTGAGCATGCTCCTCCAAACGTGAGAAGGAGCACGGCGAGCCATGGTTTGAATGTGTTCCTGACGTTCATCATATGCTTGATGACAATCAGAGAGACGATGACGATAGTAAGAATGACTATTTTGTTATCGCTTCCGTAGAGAACTGGATAGTGTCCGCTTAGCATTAGGAAGATAACCGGGAAGGTAATGTAGTGGTTTGAGAGGGACCGGAATTTGGCTGCCTTACCAACGTTTAGATTGTGTTCTTTGCCCTCCGCGAGGGCCTTCATGAATTTCCGTTGATTTGGGATGATATGAAAGAAAACGTTCGCGGTCATGAATGAGCCGAGTGTCATACCCACTTGCAGAAACATGGCTCGACCATTGAATACTGTGTTGAGCCCGATCGCGTAGAGTATGACGAGGCTGATCCAGACGGCGGCTCCCGTCTTAAGGTAGTTCTTCAGGGGGCTTCTCCAGTATAGATCAAAGAGAAGCCAACCACCGAAAATACCCGCTAGGCTTATGGAAATTGCACCGCCACTGCCGAGATCCATTTTCGATGGGTCCAGCATCAAGGTGTCTGCTCGTGTGAAGAAGTAAGTAACCAAAAGAAAGAAGCCTGAAAGCCATGTCGTATAGCTCTGCCAGTAAAACCAATGGAGTGGCGAGGGAACTGTATCCGGTTTTAGGACACGTTTCTGTAGATGAAAAACGCCCCCGCCGTGTAGCATATCCATGTACCCGATAAGGTTTTTGTCGTCATCTCTCTTGAGAAGATTGATTTCCATCCATGTAAAGAGGAGCGAATTACCGATCCACATAATTGCCGCTACGATATGCGTGAATCGTAGCGTAATGTTAAAGAAGTCTATGAGATCCGTATTCATTTGTTACTTATCAGTCGAGAATGCGGCGAAGCTATCAGCAGCTTGCGGATAGAGTTTCAGAAGCGTTTGCTCAGGTGTCATCGGACAACGGGTTTCGCTTTCAGAGATGGGCGTAAAGGCTTCGATGGCACGCCGAATGGCAAAGTAAGCGGCAATTCCGTACATGAAGGGTGGTTCGCCAACTGCCTTGCTTCCGAGGGGTCCGCCGGGATTGTCAGCGTTTTCGAGGAATTTAACTTGGATATCGTCAGGGAGAAAGTCCCCATCGGGACATTTATAGGAGGAAAGAGCGTTCGATAGGAGCTTTCCGTCATCGGAAAAGGCGAGTTCTTCTAAGGTCACCCAACCAATCCCTTGTGCGAGTCCCCCTTCGACCTGCCCTAGGTCGACTGACGGTATGATGCCACGGCCCAAATCGTGCACGACTTTAGAACTATTGATCGTATAGGTGCCGCGAATACAGTCTACAGTTACCTCGATCAAACAAGTACCGTAGGTGTAGTAATGAAACGGGCGTCCCCAGCCAGCCACAGGATCGAAACGGATATTAGGTGGCGCGTAGAAGCCGTGAGCCATGAGAGGAACCCGGGCAAAGTATGACTTGAGAACCAAGGTGTCCCAATCGAGGACGCTGGAATCACCCCTAAGGTAGACCCTCTCATCGACAATGGTTATTTCATCAGCTTCGCATTTCATCTCTTCGCTGGCGACTCGCTTCATGCCGGCAAGGATTTCTTGGCACGCTATAATGGTTGCATTTCCATTCAGGTCGCTTGTCGCGCTTGCGGCGCTGGGTGAGATATTGGCGATGCGCGAGGTGTTCGTACTGTTACATCGAATACGTCTATGCGATACGCCGAGTACCTTGCAACAAATAGCGATCATGTTTGAGCTCACCCCTTGGCCCATTTCGATCCCTCCGGTAGCGACGCTTATCGTGCCATCGGTATAGATATGCACGAGACTGCTGCCTTGGTTGAGGAACGTTTTGGTGAAACTGATCCCAAAACAAACCGGCATCAACGCGAGCCCCTTCTTGAAGATCTTGTTTTCCGAGTTGAAGGTCTCGATGTGTTCTTGCCGCTGCTCCAGGTCGAAGGTGTCCTTTGCCTCTTCCCAAGTTCGGTGTAAGCGATCATCTTCTAGCTCTTGGCCGTAGGGGAATACGTATCCGCGGCGAGCCAAGTTTAGCTCTTGTATCCGGTAGGGCGGTACGCCGATTTTTTGAGATGCCTTTTCGATAGCAACCTCCAAGGGAAACATGCCTTGCGGTCCTCCGAACCCACGAAATGCAGTATTGGAAGGGAGGTTGGTGCGGCACGGCACGGCACGAATGCGAACATTCGGAATGTCGTACGCATTGGTGGAGTGGAGGCAGGTGCGTTCCAGTACCGGATTGGAAAGGTCCATAAAAGCCCCCGAATTTTGGTAGTGGCTCACTTCGTAGGCGAGGATGCGACCATCCGTATCCAGACCTAACTTGTAGTCCTGCTTGTATGGGTGACGTTTGCCGGTCATGCGCATGTCATCGCCTCGGCTGAGTACCAATTGGGTCGGCTTGTGAAGCAGGTAAGCTGCGAGCGATGCCATGCAGGCCCAATGAGTCGCCTGGTCTTCCTTGCCCCCGAAACCGCCGCCTAGGCGTTTCACATCCACTTCTACCTTGTTCATCGGTAGTCCCAAAATCCGAGCAATTGTCTTTTGGGTAGCGGATGGGCTTTGAGTCGAGGAGTACACTTTGATCTGCCCGTCTTCGCAAGGGACGGCCCGAGCACGGTTGGTTTCGAGATAGAGGTGTTCCTGGCCCGCAAGGTCGATGCTGCCCTCCACGAGTGTATCGCAGGTTTCCCATATCGGATCGACGTTTCCTTTCTCGAAAACGCGGAGCTCTTGATGCGTTTCACCCTTGGCGAAGGCTTCGCGTGGACACGTTATCACGGGAAGTTCCTCGATCTCAACGGAACATGCTGCAACGCCTTTGCGGGCATTTTCATAGGAATTCGCCACAACGAGGGCGATGGCTTGCCCTTGAAAAAAGACCTTTTCGTCAGCGAAGAGAGGCTCGTCCTGCACGATAGCTCCGAAGTAGCCTTCTCCAGGTATGTCGGAAAAAGTGAATACGGCGCTAACCCCTTCAATGAGGAGAGCTGCGGCGGTGTCGAGGGTTTTGATGTTACCATGAGCAACGGGTGAACCAAACACAGCCGCATGCTGCATGCCGGCAGGCGGGGTAACATCGTCCACGTACTCCGAGCGACCCATGACGTGAAGTTCGCTATCGCAGTGTCGCATACAATGCCTCCTGGTCTCGCTTTTCGGGAAACAATCCGGTGAATTGTGAAGCCAAAAGCTGTCTGGCGAGTAGTCGCTTGTAGCTAGCCGAACCCCTCACGTCACTGATTGGGTTAAATTCGCTTTGAGCTATTTCAAGACATTTGGATACGGTCTCAACTGTCAGTTCTTTTCCTGATAGGAAGTCGGAGGCTTTTTGCAAAAAAAGCGGAGTAGCGGCGACGCCACCTACCGCTAGGCAAGCACGCGCGATGAAGCTGTTTTTGACTTCGAACTTCGAAGCGGCGTTCACAGTGGCGATGTCGAGTATCTTTCGTTTGGATACTTTTTCCCAATGTACGCACTCCCGCTCGGTGGGCTTTGCGAAACGGATCTCGCTGACGACTTCATCTGGCTCCTTAGCGAGCTGCTTGTATCTAAGGTAGAACTTTTTGAGGGGAACAATGCGTAGCCCACTACGGCTTGAAATTGCCAGTTCCGCCTCGAGAGCGAGTAGCAGGCAAGTCATGTCTGCAATCGGCGATGCGTTGCAAATGTTTCCGGCCAAAGTAGCCCGGGTTCGGACAGGCCAACTCGCCATCAGATCGTTGAAGTCTGAGATGTTTGGAATAGCCTCCTTGATAAGCGGATCCCGAGCAAAAGCCTCGAACGTCATACCTGCGTCCAAACGGACGACCCCGTCTTTCTCTTGGGCGGCTTCGATTTTTTGGCGGTTGAGCAATCGAGGATTGGTATCTGGAAGTTCTTCGCCTTTTTGTACGAACAGATCGGTTCCTCCCGCAACGATAGGTCCGGTATACTCAGTCGAGATGTTTTGGGGTTTGGTGGACGATTGGATAGACGCCAATTGATCTGCGGCTGCGCGAAAGTAATGCGGTATTGCATTAAGGTCGGCAAGAGCCTCGATTCTCGGTTTGCCCTCCAACTTTTTTCGCAGGTTTTCGAATACCTGCTCACCTGCGTTTTTGATGGACCGGTAACCAGTGCAGCGGCAGAGGTTTCCCGAAGTCGCGAAGTCGTGACCCTTGCTGTCCATCGAGATAGTCGGATCCATCAATCCGGCCGTCATAGCGACGACAAAGCCGGGCGTGCAGTACCCGCATTGCGTGCCGCCGCAATCAACCATTGCAGACTGGACCGGTGAAAGCTTGTCCAGATTTAGGCCTTCGATACTGACCAAGTGCTTTCCGTGGAGCTCCCCCATGGGCAGTAGGCAGGATGTCATGGGACGATACTGTATCGACTCTTCTTGTAGTTCACCCACAATTACAGTGCAGGCTCCGCAGTCGCCCTCCTTGCAGCCTTCCTTGGATCCTGTGAGTTGTCGCAGCTTACGAAGAAAATCGAGAGCGACCATGGCAGGAGCTACATCCAGGATAAGGAGCTCGTGATTAAGTAGAAACGTGATCTGCGTAGTCTGGCTCATGCAGGGAATTGAGATTGTTTTCTTGGAGCAGCTGCGCGGCGATGCTGACTGCTATCTCCTCTGGTGTATCGCTGCCGATGGCGAGTCCCACGGGAGCTCTCAGACTTGCGATCTGCTCTTCACTCAAACCCGTTTCAGAAAGTTCGCGTCTGACTTTCGCTAGTTTCTGAGGACTGCCCATCAATCCAAGAAAAGCGGGACGGTAGGGCAATATTTCGCATAGTGCTTCCACATCGGTGGTGTAGGAGTGGGTCATCACCACGACCGCCGTGAGCTCCCAGTGCCGAAGCGTTCTGCAGCAGCCGCTGGCTGAAGACGGGATCACGGTATGGACGTTTCCAATACGATCGTTACAGGGCAAATCATTGCGTGGGTCGGTTAAGGTGACGTGATATCCCAGTAAGACCATCTGAGTGGCCAGCGCGCGACCGCAATGGCCAGCTCCGAAAATAGCAATGCGTCGCGGATTCACCGTGCTCAGTTGATATATCCAGTCATTTCCGAACTCAGTTAGCCGGCTTGACGAACCACTTAAGGTGGAGGATGACGACTTCAGCGTGAAGCTGGAGGGAGACAATTCGATCATTGCGTCTTCCTCGTTTCGTAGTGCGTCCGCAATTCTTGAGACCGTCGCCAGATCCCTTTCTGGATCGAACAAACAAAGGACGTTTATTTGGGAACCGCCGCAAATGAGTCCGGATGCGTTTTCGGAAGCGGATCGATGGATGATCCGTTGCAAGCGAGTTGGAAAGTCTTTTTGGCGAAGTGCTTTCGTGGCGTTTTGCAAAAGGTTGAGCTCCATGATTCCGCCACCGATCGTGCCAAGTTGGGATCCATCTTCGCGGAGCAACATCCTGGCTTTGGGGGTGCCGGGCGACCCTTTGGAGGAAGTCGCTACGAATGCCATGAATACGCGGCGACGTGCCTGCAGTTCCACCTCTGCCGCTGTCCAAAACCCAATCATGAGATCAGGGGTTCCTTTTCGAAAACGGATTGGCCGTCGATAATGGTGCGGAGTACGAAATTGTCGAATTCGCTGCGGTTTTGAGCTTGTCCGATGGTAGCCAAGAGAAGCTCTTCCGCTGTGCCGCACTTAGCGTCAGAAGGCGGAGCAATGCACTCGATGAAGTCAAAGGACTTGCCGGTGGCGAAATTTCCCTTGTGGTCTGCATGGCCTAGGATTTGCGCCCCGGCTAGGGTAGAGCGATAGAGCGCCTTGCAGTAAGTCGCAGCGAATACGCCTTCATCTCGATTTTGAGAGACGAAGGAGGACATGACATCAAACATGGAAAGGTAAGGGCCGCCCCCGATATCCGAGGCGAGCGCCCAGCGAATTCCGCGTTCTTCGACTTGCTCAAAATTAAACAATCCGGAGCCTAAGCCGTCGTCGTCAACCGGTGCGTTGGAGCTAGGGCAAGACGCTATTGCTGTGTCGGATCTCGCAAGTAACTCCAGCTCAGTTTCCTCGAGGTGGATGGCGTGCCCCATGACAGTTCGAGGGCCCAGTACCCCGCAGCGCTCATAGATCTCAGTGTAGGTTTCCACGTCTTCGAAACCGGCAATATCGCTGTAGATTCCGAGGACCCATTCGATTTCCGCTCGGGTTTCGTCGAGATGGGTCTGTTGGAAGAGCCCGTTCTTGTTTGCTAGCTTAGCTGTTTCCTTCATCACCTCCGGATGAGTGGTCGGAGCAAAACGCGGTGAAACGCAATAACGGTCCCCGTAGGTCTCAACTCCATACCGAGCAGCCGCGATAGCTTCTCGTTTCCGCTGCCGCAGGAAGTCCGGGCAGTTCATGGTCATCATGGCCCCACCGATACGGAAGCACGGCGGGGCGTACTTCATGGCTGCGTCTAGGGCCGTATCGTGGATGGAGCTGTAGCAGAGACCTCCGGCCGTACCAGTGCCTAGAATACGTGACCAAAATGCTTTTGCCTTGTTTTCGGCATACGCTGGGTCTTCGAATCTAGCTTCTTCAGGGAACGTGTAACGCTCGAGCCACTCGAGGAGCGATGCCTTAGGCATTTGGCGGACGTCGTCCTGAACCCAGTGGAAATGCGTGTCGTAGAAAGGTGGCAAAAGCGTCCCTTCGCAGCTCGGGATTTCTTTGAGATTCCAGCCGTAGCTCGTGGCGATGTCCTTAGCGGGCCCGATCGCATCTACGAGCCATTCGCCGCCGTGAAATCGCCCCACGAGTAAGGCATCTTGGTACAGCTGGCAGTCCGTGTCGCTCATCGGATTAAGGAGGCGACCGCGGACAGCTTTGAGCTTGGTGGACGAATTGGGTGCGAACAGTTTCAAATCAGAAGGTCTAGGTCCATGAGCGTATTCAGCGCCAAGTTTTGAAGTTATCGCTAATTGAGCCAGAGTCCCTCCATTTTTGGGTCGCGACGCAATTGCGCGTGGTGTAGATTTCAAACCCACGACTCGAAATGTGGTGCGATGTCTGCTATGCGATTCTTCATGCCAACGTACGTCGTTGGGCGAGGGAAAATTCAGTTATGCCATTTGTAAGACTTTCAGGAAAAATATCAGGTGCAGGAGACCCGAATCGCGAGGTTCGCGCGCGGATGCTCTACAAGCTTTTTGCCAACGGCTGGGATATCTACAATTCCAATGGCGACCAAAACATAACGCTCTCGAACATAGAACGTAAGATTGTCGAGTCAGACGCGTTCGTCTTCATGCCAGGGGCAACGCTAGAGGACTTGTTCAAGGCTGTGTCCATATTTGTTGGATACCAGACGCTAGACGAAAATCTATTCGGCAAAGCCACCGTAATTTTAAACTCCGACAAGACTTGGAACTCGCTGTTCGAACTACTCGACAGCCTTCACGCACTTGGCACTATTCGACAGGATTACCGCGATTTCCTCCTGAATGTTGAAACGACTGACGATGTTCTCGCGTCGCTGGCACGGGTGACCAAGGAGGGACTGCCAGACGTGGGCCGCAATAAGATAATGGAGTGCGACACGGACTCATTCGAGTTTCCGTTTGCGGGCGATCTCAAGGGTCGGGTTTGTGTCTTTTGCTCTGCAAGCATCGAGGATCCTTCGTATTTGGATGAAGGATACCAGCTCGGTAAACTTCTGGCGGACAGTGGTTATGGCTGTGTGTCCGGAGCGGGCACTACAGGCGTGATGGGCGCCGTGGTAAGAGGGTCCGTGGACGCCGGAGGCTGGACCGGCGGCTCGAACGTGCCGCATATCATCGAGTTGGAAGGATTGCCCGATGGGATGACTAGCTTTTGGCTTAGGCCTGACATCTACACGCGCATGGAGGCTATGATCGAAAATTCCGATGCGTTTGTCATATTTCCCGGTGGAGCAGGAACTGTACAGGAGATGCTGGCCCTCCTCATCTTCAAGCAGATGGGGCACTCGCTCATGCGTGGTAAGGAGGTGCTAATCTACAACAAGCCTTTGCCGGAGGGGGGAGGATTTTGGGACCACCTAATTAAGGTGCTCAAGCCGTGGGAGGGATTAGGCTACTTTTCCGTTGCCAACAGCTTAAAGGAGGTAATGGATGCAGTTGCGCAACCGACACTTGAAGCGCAGTAGGCCGATGGCCGATTTTTGCGAGTCGCTTATAGACTGACTGGGAAATTGAATGTATCCATTATGCAGGTACGTAGCTAAGCTAGCTCCCAAGGTGGAAGTAGAAGCGGGTGCCAGCCCCTTCGGTCGACTCAATCCATATTTCCCCATTGTGAGCCTCTACGATTTTCTTGCAAATCGACAGCCCTAAACCGGAACCTTTCTTGTCGCTCGCCCCTGTGAGACGTTCGAAAGGAAGGAAGATTCGAGTCGAATCGCTTTCGTCGATGCCGATACCATTGTCTTCTACGCAGATGACGGTATAGTCCTCCTCGATGCAGCTGCTGACCCGCACATGCGGAGGAACGTCGTCCCTGCCGTACTTCAAGCCGTTAGCAATTAGATTTTGCATCACATGGTAGACGAGTCCGGCATCACCTCGAATAGGGAGCACCTCACTCGCCTCAACGGTACCCTTTGTCTCCGAAATCAGTTTGCTGAGGTTGGAGCAGACATCTTTGACGATGGTATTGATATCGAGTTCTTTACGTTCGATAGATTTTCTCCCGAGACTCGAGAGTTTCTGCAAGTCGCGAACTAACACGATCGAACGTTGAGCGCTCTTCTTTAGAAGATCCAAGCACTCAAGGGCTTCTTCGGTGATCTTGCCCTTCGATAGTTCCAACTCTATCAACTGGGAAAAGCCGTGGATGGCGTCGAGCGGCGAGACCAAGTCGTGAGCCGCCATACTGCCGAAATACTGCAAATCTGCCAAACTGTCCTCTAGCTTGCGTTTCTGGGACCATCTCTCCAAGGCGTAGCGTATACTACGCAAAAGCGTGCGAGGGGTGATTTCCTCCTTACTCAGGAAGTCCATCGCCCCTAACTTCAGCGCCTCCTCACCAAGGTTTAGGTCAACGATTGCGGTCAACACCATGACAGGGGTAGATGAGCAGGACTGAAGAAAAAGACTAAGCGTGTCGAGACCTACCGTTTCAGGTAGCCCTAGGTCCAAAATTACGAGACTGAGCTTCTGTGACTTGGCGATGGCGATCGCATCGGTCAGAGTCTCGGCACGGGAGATACTTGCCGCGCTATAGTTCCGAGCGGAAAGCATGAAGAGCTCCGCATGGTCGTCGTCGTCCTCGACCAGCAGGATCTTAACCTTGGAGGGGGGGAGCTTGTCTTTTTGGAAATGGCTAATTTCTACCATGCTTTGGAACGTATAGGAAGGCGCCGAATTTTGGCCTATGATTGGATCCACGGTCTAGTGCTAGCTCGGCCCAACGGCATAGAATTTGCGGAAATGAGTATTTGGCAAGTACGGGCGGCGCCTTTGTTGATGAATTCTTGGCAACGATTTCAGCAAAAGTCCGCCTCGGCTTGCGGTCGCATATTGAGCGGTATGTATTGCTGGCGTGTCCTTATCAGAACAATTGCGTAGTCGCCGTCTTGAAATCGTGGTGACGTTTATCGTTGTGGCATGCGTCTTCCTGATCACTTCGCTACTTCCGGCCGGCTTCGTCGAACGCCTTTTTGCCGCAGATTACATGCCGCACGGGCATTGCTACCTTTGGGAGCCAAGCATTCTCTGGCTCCACGTGGGCTCAGACGCTTTGGTTGCCCTGAGCTATTTCACGATTCCGCTCTGCATTGTCTTACTTGTTCGCAGGCGCAGAGGGTTGCGGTTCAGGGGGGTATTCTGGCTCTTCAGCTTGTTCATCCTATTCTGCGGGCTCACCCACGTCCTAGAAATTTACAGTGTGTGGTATGGGGCCTATCGGCTCACCGGCACCATGAAACTGGCTACTGCGATCGTCTCAGTCGCGACTGCTATCTATCTGGTTCGGTCGCTGCCGACGTTGATAACGCTCCCGTTGAAAGAGGATTTCCAAGAAGTGGAGTTCAAGCTCAGGGAGCGAAATACGCTGTTTCAAGCGATATTAAGCGATGGGTTAGAGGCATTTGTAGTTTTAAAACCGATACAAAAAGTCGGGGCGTCCGATATATCTTTCGTAGTCGAGGAATTCAACGAATTGGCGGCCAAGGAAATGTCTGGCAAGAACAAGATTCTTGCTGGTCTGAACATCGAACAGGCGTTCCCTTCTGCAGGGCAGTTTGGATTGGTAAAGCTTTTGAAGGGGTGCTTGGAGAGCAAGAGGCCGCACCACTCCGAATACGAGCTGCGGGAAAAGGGCGCTATTGACCGAAGGTGGATAAGCGTCAAGATAATCCCAACTGGCTCGCAATTAGCCCTCTTCCTGATGGATGTATCCAAGGATCGCCTAACGGAAAAGCGATTCCAGCAAACCTTAGAGGAAAGTGTTTCCGCGGCGCTTACGCAGCGCGATATCAGCGCCGCGCGAGCGGAGGCGGCAATGTCCGCTGCAGCTCACGGAATATTGGTGGTAGATAGTTCAGGTGGCATCGTCCAGTGCAACGAGCAATTGTTGCAATTTTTTGGATACACAAAGGAAGAACTCATCGGAAAACCTGTTGAAACGCTTGTACCGATGGGAGCGAGAGACAGGCACGAGGCGCATATGGACTCGTTCAATAATAGGCCAAGTCGACGAGCTATGGGAGGTGCTATCAAGAGTCTATCTGGGCTCAGAAAGGACGGCACCACATTTCCCGTCGAAATCGGCCTGAACCCTTTCGAGACTCCAGAAGGTAAATTCGTCTGTGCCTCCGTCGTCGACATCACTGACAGACTAGAAGCTCGAGCAGCCTTACGGGAGAGCGAACTTCTTTTGCAGCAGGCGACTTCGGGCGGTAATGTCGGAATCTGGCACTGGTTCGATATCACTGAAGACAAGCTGTACTGGAGTCCAAAAATGTATGAACTCTTGGGGTTCGCTCCAGAGGAGCTCGACGCGTCATACGAAAATTTCAAAAGCCTGCTTCACCCAGACGACCTCAAGCCAACGCTTGAGGCCTTGAAGAACTGCTTCGGAGATAAATCCCATTTTACCCAAGATCAACGCTTGCTTACGAAGAAAAGAGGCTACCGTTGGTTCTATTCGGCCGGTCAGCTTGTCGAGGACGAAAGTACCGGAAAGACCAAGATGGTAGGCTCTATCATGGACATTCAAAAGCGCAAGGACCACGAGCAGGAGGTCGAGCGGATAAATGAAAGCCTGGCCGTTAAAAATCAGGAGATGGAGCAAATGACATACGCAGTTTCTCACGACCTGAAAGCCCCCTTAGTATCAATTCTAGGTCTATCTAACCTTTTGCGTATCGGTGAGTTCAAAATGGATGAGGACGCCAACGGTTTACTCAACCGAATAGAAAAAGCTGCCGGCCACATGCAGACGCTAATCAATGACATGCTTGAAATGAGCAAGGTCGGTAGCCTGGACGGAGAGCACGAGGAAGTCCAAACCCTAGAGGTATTAGGAGAGGTTCGAGAGCTATTCGAAGCAGACATCAAAAGCAGCCGATGCGACCTTCGCATCGACATTGGCATTCCCCCTATTTGGACACGCCCCATTCTGCTTCGTCAAGCGGTGCAAAACCTGCTCGCGAACGCCTTGAAATACGGCTGTACATCGGAACATCCGATCATCGAAGTTTTTTCTCGGAGAAACGAAAAGCAGATTGACTTAATCGTTCAGGACAATGGAAACGGGATTCCAGAAGCTAACAGAGCAGATGTGTTCAAACTCTTTCGAAGACTGAATCTATCAGTGGAAGGAAGCGGGCTCGGACTCGCTATCGTAGCAAAGATCATGGGCACATTGAAAGGGCGAGCTTTCGTAGAGGAACACGATGGTCCTGGAGCCCGTTTTGTATTGAGATTTCCTTTACGAGAAGTTAGCGAAGGTTTCAGTAATGAGCGGGTAGTTGAAGAAGGGCCTCGCCTGGTATTCTCCGACGAGGTGTCGCCATCTCAAGCCAATGTGTCTGAAGTGAACTTGAGTGATCACTTTAAAAAGTTCGTTTACGCAACCGCACACGACTTCAACGCTCCTTTGATAACGATTAAAGGACATCTTAGTTTCTTGCTTCAACATGGTGCGGATGGCCTCAGTGAAGACTTCAGGAAACTAGTCGAACAGAGCTCCAAGGCGGCAAACCGAATGACTGAGTATCTCGAGGCACTCGTAAATTACGGCGAGGCAATCCTTGACGACAGGCAACGCGAGAAGGAGAAGCTAGACCTCGGTACGCTGGTGGAGCAAACGTTGAAGGAATGGCGGAAAACTGGGGTTATCGGTAACGTATCCTTAATACGATCGCAGCTGCCTGAAATAGACGCTATTGATAAAGGGCTCATCAAGACGCTCTTCGAAAACCTTTTGGACAACGCGATACGTTTCGCCTCCGAGAGTGATACTCCCGAGGTAGAGCTTGCGGCAAATGAGACCGCAACCCACTGGACCTTCAGCATTCAAGACAACGGGCCTGGACTCGCTTCGTCAGACGCTCTTTCAGCGTTTGCGCCTTTTGGTCGGCTTGGATTACAGGAGGTGAGCAAGGCAGGAATTGGCCTAGCCACTTGCAAAATGATTGTTGAACTGCATGGAGGCCAGATATGGATTGATCCCGATTACCAGAAGGGAGCAATGATACACTTCACCATTAGAAAAGGCTAGTTATGTAATGAACCAGATCGTCAAATCCGTCATTCTGGTCGATGATAATCCTGACGACCTCTTTACTAACAAATTGGTTGTGAAAAAGTCCGAGCTTAAGCTTGAACCGCTGCCGTTCAGTAATCCCGTATCCGCTCTGAGCTTCCTGGCGAAGAACCCGTCGCGCGGGTTTCGTATCATATTATTGGATATTAATATGCCGTATTTAGACGGGTTCGCTTTTCTGGAACGTTACGAACAAACCTGCGCTAGCCAAAACCGGAATGACCGCATCGTGATGCTTACGACTTCGATGCATAGCGAGGATCGGAAGCGGGCGAATGCTATTCCACTCGTCCGGCAGTATCTGAGGAAGCCCCTAACAGTCGGGGTGTTCAATGATCTCGTTGCCGCTCTGGAGTCTAGATCAGCTCCCCAAAAGGAGAGCTAACCCTCAGCCTTTTTTCGGGCAGGCGCTCGCCGCTTCTTTTTCTTCTGACCGATGTTCAGATAGGTCTTAGTCTGAAGCTGTTGCTCGTAAAGCTCCATGAAGCGAACGCCGTCGCGAGGGCGGACGATGTCTTCCTTTGTCGCCTTGTCGATCTGCCGTTTGAGATTCTGGCAGAGCCCTTCGGCCGAATACTGAACGCCTTCCAAAACATCCTTCATGCGGAAACCCTTGATCGTATCTTCGATGTAGAATCCATCATCCTCGTCCTCGTCCAAGAAGACGTGCACTTCGTTGACACGACCGAAGAGATTGTGGTTGTCGCCCATTATGTCTTGGTAGGCGCCGACCAGAAAGATGCCTAAATAGTAGGGGTCCCCCTTCTTGAGCGGGTGTAGGGGCAAGTACTGCTTTTCGTCTTCTAAATCGATAAACTTGGAAACCTTGCCATCGCTGTCACAAGTGATGTCGACGAGGATTGCGTTTACGCTCGGGCGCTCGTTCAAGCGCGCGATGGGTGTGATCGGGAAGAGTTGGTCCAGAGCCCAGTGGTCGAGGAGGGATTGGAATACCGAGAAATTACAGACGTACTGGTCAGACAGAAGCTCTGAGAGCCCGATCAATTCCTCTGGCTGGTATCCGCGAGTAGAATACACTTTTCTCTCTAGGCGATCGCAAATTTGCCAGAAGAGCGATTCCGCCTGCGCCCGGCCCACGAGGTCGAGGTAACCGTGCGAAAAGAGCGAGTCCGCTTCTTCCTTTTTCTGGAGCGCGTCGTGATAAATTTCGAGAGCGCCGTACTTCGTGCGGCCGTTGAGCATCTCGTGGAGGTCGGCCACGACTTGGTCCTTGATATCGTCCTTTAGTACCTTGAGGAGGGACTCGCGCTTGGAAATACGGCCAAAGACTTCCGTGATCAGGATACTATGCGGCGCCACGATTGCTCTTCCGCTTTCGGTCGTAAGATCAGGGCAGGGCACCTTCATTTTCACGCAAATCTGTTTCACGTTGTACACCACGTCGCGGGCGTATTCTTCGAGCGTGTAATTGGTGGAGCTTTCGTAGTTCGAGCGGGAGCCGTCGTAGTCGATACCGAGTCCGCCTCCCACGTCCAAGCTGCCCATGGGGAAGCCCATTTTCTTGAGCTGGCAATAGTAGCGAGTCGCTTCGACCACTGCGTTTTTGAGAGTGATGATGTTTGGCACCTGAGAGCCGATGTGGAAATGCAGCAGCCGCAGGCTTTCTTTCAGCTCGGCCTTCTCCAGCATTCGTGCGGCTTCTAGCATTTCCATCGAGGTAAGGCCAAACTTAGCGTTGTCTCCGGTCGATGTCGCCCACTTACCTTCGCCGCGGGTCCCCAGCTTCGCTCGCAGGCCGACGAGGGGCTCCACGCTCAGTTCTTTGGAAACCTTGATGATGAGCTCTACCTCGCTGAGTTGCTCCGCGACGATGATGATCTCCTTGCCGATTTTTCGGTAGTTCAAGGCGAGCCGGATGTAGTCCTCGTCCTTGTAGCCATTGCAAATCAGAAGCCCGGTCGATTCCAAGTGCATCGCCATCGCAATCATGAGCTCAGGCTTACTGCCGGCCTCCAATCCGTAGCCGTGCGGCTCTCCGGCATCTCGAATCTCTTCGATCACCTCGCGCAACTGGTTGACCTTGATCGGGAAGACGCCGCGGTAGCGACCTGCATAATTTTCCTCTGCGATCGAGTCGGCGAACGCTTTATTGAGGCGTTGCACGCGGTTGCGTAGCAAGTCCTGGAAACGGATAACCATGGGGGCTTTTATTCCCTTAGTGGCGGCTTCCTTGATGACGTCGTCGATCCTTACCGATCGTTCGTCTGCCCCCGGGTGGGCGCAGACAAAGCCTTCCTTATCCACGGAAAAGTAGGGCGTACCCCATCGGTTAAAGCCATAAAGACGCTCTGCTTCAGAGGTCGTCCATCGCGATTTCGGGCTGTTGCTCAAGGGTGGTATAGCGTTCAGGTTGGGCTTGCTTTTTGAAAAGCCGCTAGCTTGAGTACGCGCCTTTCAATTTCAAGAACCCTTTTAGCGTTTAAATTCCCACATCTGTAATGGATCTTTCTACAATCGTTTTGGCCCAAGAAGCCGCTCCACAAGGAGGCATCATGAGCTTCCTCCCATTCATTGTCATCTTTGCTGCGATGTACTTTCTGATCATCGCTCCGCAACGCAAAAAGCAGAAGCAGCACCAGAAGATGATTACTGAGCTCAAGAGCGGAGCAGAGGTCGTGACCAGCGGTGGCATCTATGGAACGATTACCAACGTCAAGGACGACCGCTTCATCCTCAAGGTTGCTGAGAATACGAAGATCGAAGTCTCCAAGGCTGCCGTCGCGTCGGTTGTCACCGCAGCCGAATAGAGCGAAAAGCCTTCCCAGTAGTTTCAAAACACGAGCCACGCCCCGACCGGCGTGGCATCTGTATTATTATTAGATAGTTCTAACCCTCAAGTATCCCGATGTCCGGAAAGTATTTTTGGAAGCTGGCACTCACTGCGGTAATCGTCGCGTTTTGCCTTTCTTACCTAGTCCCCATGTCCGACCAGGACTTTGCCGAGCACGTCACCGAGCGTTCCGGCGATCCTGAGTTCGCAGCTCTCGTGGAGCGTGCTAAAACTGTTTCCGAGGAGAGCCAAGGCTCCGATCGTGCGCTCAGCGTGTATATGGCCCTCAAGTCCATCGCGAACGAGGAACGCATAGACATCAGCCAATATTTCGAAGGCCTAGAGCTCGAATCGAGCCTACGCAACGTCGAGAAACGCAATAATATCTTGTTGCCGGAACTTCTCGAAGACTCGAAGGCAAACCTCAAGAAGGGCCTCGATATCCAAGGTGGCATCTCTGTCACGTTCGAGGTCGATCCAGTAGCTTTGGCCGAAGTTCCCGCTGCCCAGCGTAACGAAAAACTGGCCGATGCCATCAACATCATCGAGCGCCGTGTCAACACTTACGGCGTCAGCGAGCCTATCGTTCGCCCTGTGGGTGAGAACCGCATCGAAGTGCAGATCGCAGGTGTCAATACGAAGGACAATCCGGACATCATCGAGACCATCAAAGCTCCCGCTCGCCTAGAGTTCCGCGAAGTGCATCCCAATGCCGATCCTCGCACCGACCCTCGCCCGACCGGCTACATCGAAATGGAAGAAGTCGACGACAACGGCGACCAAGAAATCGTCCGTCGCTACTACGTGAAGCGCCTTCCAGCTCTAACCGGCAAATACGTTTCCGACGCTTTTCCGCGAACTAATCAAGTGGGCGGCCTCGAAGTTATCCTGCAGTTCAACGACGAAGGAGCTGAGCTTTTTGCTGACGTTACCGAACGCCTCGGAGCTATTACCGAGCGCGGCATCCAAACCCGATCGGGCGAAGTTGGCCTGCTCGCTATCGTGCTTGACGGTCAACTTCAATCTGCACCTCGCGTAGGTGAACGCATCGCAGGTGGCAGCGCCCAGATCACGGGCAACTACACCCAACGCGAGGCTATCAACCTCGCAAACACGCTCAACAATCCGCTCGAGTTGCCGCTCGAAGTTGTGGAAATGTACGAGGTCGGTCCTTCCATGGCGAAGGACTCCATCGACTCCGGCGTCAAGGCTTCCATAATCGGTGTCACTGCCGTGTCTGCCTTCATGATCGCGTATTTCATGATTGGAGGCGTCGTTGCCCTAATCTCGGTTATCTTCAATGTCGTAATCGTGCTCGGCGTGCTCGCCAGCTACAATGCCACCCTCACGCTTCCGGGTATCGCTGGTATAGTTCTCACCGTCGGTATGGCTGTGGATGCCAACATCCTTATTTTCGAGCGTATCCGCGAGGAGCTTCGAGCGGGCAAGTCTCTCAAATCTGCGGTCGAGGGCGGTTTCGACAAGGTGTTCTCCACCATCTTCGACGCGAATGTCACCACCTTGCTGGTATCCTTCGTAATGCTCGGACTGGGGACCGGTCCGGTTAAGGGCTTCGGTCTGACCCTTGCCATCGGTGTGATCACTACGATGTTCTGCGCCTTGGTCGTGACACGACTGATGCTCGAGCTGCTCTTCACTTCCGGTGCCCTCAAGAAGTTCAAGACACTTTCGCTTTTCAATGCTTCTAACATCGACTTCATGAAGTTCCGCAAACCAGCTTTCCTCGCTTCTTGGTGTTTGGTTGCTGTCGGAGTTATCGTCCTCGCGACGAAGTGGGACAACATATGGGGTATCGACTTTACGGGAGGAGACGAAGTGATCATGAGTTTTACTGAACGTCTCGACGAGGCGCAGATCCGCGACGCGCTTGCTGCTGCAGACATTGGCGAAGTCAATCCACTCTACCAAGCTCAACTGGGTGGGGGAGACGAGCTGCTCCGTATCCAGACTGGATTCGAAAAAGGCGTGCCAGCCGTCGAGGCACTGATCAAGGCGTTTCCAGAAGCGGGCTACGAAATGCTAGGAAAGAACGAGATTGGTCCTTCCGTGGGCGCCGAAATCCAAAAGAACGCTTTGCTTTCTATCGCTCTCGCTCTCGGCCTCATCCTGCTGTACATCGCCTTCCGATTCGAGATTGGCTACGGTATTGGCGCTGTGGTAGCGACTATCCACGACATCCTATTGACGATTGGCGTTTTCGTCCTCGTCCCGGGGCACCAGTTCACGGCTCCGATGGTCGCTGCGATCCTTCTTATCGTCGGTTACTCTCTGAACGATACCATCGTTGTTTTCGACCGTATCCGTGAGGAACTTACATTGCGACCGACCAGTAAGCTGCGCGAAGTGATCAACATCGCAATGAACGCTGTCATCACACGTTCCGTGCTCACTAGTATCACGACCTTGCTCGCTTCGGTATCGCTCATGGTTTTCGGTAAGGGCGTCATCAACGATATAGCCTTCACCTTCACCATCGGTATCATCACCGGTACCTTTTCTTCGATCTTCATCGCGAGCCCCGTGTTCTACTTCTACCACAAGGGTGACCGTCGCAGCGTCGAATCGAGCCACGACATCGTGCCGGAATACGATTGGCAGGTTAGCACTAAGGTTGCCTCTAGCGGCACGTCAAAAGACGACTAGTCCTTGGCTATCTGGGAATACAGTCCACCCGCGAGCGATCTATCTAAGGAGTATACTTCGTCACTTAAGGTCGGTCCGACCGTAGCCGAACTGCTTGCTCGGCTCGATTTTTCCGATGTCGAGGAAGCCCGTCACTTTCTCGACCCGCGTCTGGGGGCCATCGATTGTCCGTTTGAGATCCCGAACCTTGAGAAGGCGGCAAAGCGTATTTCCCAGGCGATCGACAATCGACAACGTATAGTCATCTGCGGCGACTACGACGTGGATGGAGTCACCAGCACCGCCCTCATGGTTGCGATCCTGCAGGAGTTCGAGAACTATCCCGCCTACATCGTGCCGCTCCGTTTAGAGGAGGGCTACGGCCTCTCTGAAAAAGCAGTGGAGCGGGCATTGAACAAGGCGAACCAGCCTGACTTATTCATTGCCTTAGACTGCGGAACGAACTCCGTAGAGGCCGTTCAGAGCATTCTCGACGCGGGGTGCGAGGTGATCATCGTAGACCACCATCAGGCGAAAGAGGATCTTCCGGGCGAAGTCACCCTTGTTAATCCGCATGTCAACGACCGCGATAGCGAGAACCATTGCCAGCTATGTACCGTCGGTCTCGTTTTTAAGCTCGCTCATGGAATCTTGAAGCACCGCCGTGGACTCGACGATAAGCGAGCATTCGAGGTAAAACTCCGCAGCTATCTCGATCTCGTATCAATGGGGACGGTTGCTGACATGGTACCTCTCAACAAAGAGAACCGCACTTTCGCGCGTATCGGCTTGCAGGTCCTTGCCAAGACCGAACGCATTGGCCTCAAGAACCTCATGAAGGTATCCGGCGTCGCAGCGCGTCATGGCGTCAACCCGATTGACGTATCTTTCCGCCTCGGACCAAGGATCAACGCGAGCGGGCGCTTGGCCGACGCATCGGTAGCGGTAGAGCTTATCCTGAGCGACGATCCTGCCTTCTGCATGGAGACCTCCCTCCAGCTCGATTCATTCAATCGCGAGCGACAGGAAATCGAGCGGTCCATGACGGAGAGCGCATTGCAGCAAATCAAGTCCGATCGGGCAGAGGGGAGCGGCTTCGTCGTCTACGGAGATGACTGGCACCCTGGTGTCGTCGGTATCGTTGCCAGTCGCGTATCCAAAGCTTTTAACCGTCCAGCAATCGTTCTCGGCCGAGAAGGGGATTTAGCTAAAGGGTCTGGCCGCAGTATCGAGGGCGTAAATCTGGTCGAGGTCCTTGCACCTTTTTCCGACAGATTGGAAAGCTGGGGAGGGCATCCCATGGCAGTGGGCATTTCGCTGAAGAAGGAACGCGTTCCCGAGTTCGCAGCTTTTTTCGACAAGGCACTTGCTGAATACCTTGCGACTCATCAGGTCGAAAAGAAGCTGCAGATCGCATCTTGGCTGCGTCTCGAAGATATCAATACAAAGTTGATGAAGGACTTGTCCTTGTTGGAGCCGTTCGGCCAGGCGAATCCTGAGCCAATTTTCGCGGCGCGGCGCATCCTGTTTGGGTCGAAGCTAACTGTCTTCAAGGATTTTCACTTCCGCTTTACGCTCACCACGAAACATCAGCAAGTCATCTCTGGAGTTGCGTGGAAGATGGCCGATCGTATCCCTCCCGCTAGAACACCCATCGACATAGCCTTCCGCCTCGTCTGGAATACCTTTGGTAACAAGAAAGCGCTGCAGCTCGAGCTGGTCGATTGGCGAGAAAGCTAGTACCGAGAGGACCGACTTGCGCTTGGACAGTGCGGCAGAATTTAGGATACGGACTGCGCCCTTGCAAAATAAAAGGCGTCCCCCGTCAATCGAGGACGCCTGGTAAAATTGATCCGTTCGCTAGTTTTTGGCGTAAGCCAGCACTGCTTCTTTCAATTCTGGATCGACTTCATTGTAGGTCACGTGCACTCGCTCTCTCCATGTCGAATACCGAAATCCTTCGATCACGGACTGCCGGTCAGCGGGTGTTTGCGCTTGCTCCAAAGCTGCTCCGGCGAGCTTGAATTTGGATTCCAAGGGGAAGGTGGCATCGCTTCCCAGGATGAGTTTTCCAACTCCCTTGTAGCATTGAGACTCGAGTTCGGAATCTCCGTCAGCCGCCTTGGCTAACTCAAGCAACGCAAAGCCGGCATCCCAGTTGCGCCAGGTCGGTAAAACACGGAGAACCATTTTTTGGATACGGGGTTCGTTCGTCGCCCAAGCTGATTCCAGATAATCGATAGCGTCTTTGCTGGGAGCTGAATCGCTTACCAGCATCAAAGCGAGTTGGGTATCCAAATCTCCTTTACTGGCTTCAAACCCAGCTGCGAAAGCATTCCATGCTGCATCAGGATCGGCCAAGCGGAGAGACATGCGCTTTAGCGACTTCTGGGCGTCCCTCCGGAGACCGGACGCCTCACCATTGACGACGATATCGATCAAAATCGGAAAACTGTCGACGTCGCCTACTAGTTCCATATTCGCGATCGCTTCCTCGCGCAGTTCGTGGTCGACGCTTTCATCCGCGGCGTAGGTGTTAACGAGTTCGTTGACTCCGGGGCTGGCCCGCAGGCTGAGTGCCTTCAAGGCCATTACGCGTTCCTCCTTCTCTCCGTCAGCTAGCTGTTTGCGTAGGTTCGAATCGATCTTCTGATCCGCTATACTTGCTAAAGCATCAACAGCTGCGTCTCTGACGTCGCGGGATCGCGACTCGATACGCTCGAGCAAGGCATCTAAACTTCGCACAGATCCGATCCGGCCCAAGGCCTCTATCGTTTGCAGCTCTAAGGTTTCGTTGTCGGTGGCAAGCAATTCGAGCAGTGTCTTTTCGACGGACGAGGGGGCCTTGGGATCAAGCGCGGCGATCACCGCTATCTGGTGCGAGACGTCCGAGTTAGCTAGCTGCGATAGCGCTTGCTTACGGAGGTTCGAATTCGATCCAAGCATAGCAGCGCGAATAAAATCCGGTGCAGACGGGCCGGCTTCGGCCATCACGGCGGCGGCTATTTTAGCTTTCTTGTTCGCAAGAAGCGAAAACGCCATGAAGCGTTCAGACCGATTGGCTGAGTTGCGAGCTATGTCTTCAAGTTCATCGACGCCTAAGTCTGCGAAGAAACCCGGTTTCGGTGAAACGGTTGGAACGATGCGATCGATCGCCTGCTGAGCTCCTTCGGCCAACTCCACGTCCTTTGAATCCAGCAGGACCTTGAGAGCCGGCAAGGAAACTTCCGATCCTATCGAACCCAATTGCCGTAGGAGCCAAAGCTTCGTGGTGAGTAAGGGCTCCGAGGAGAGTCTATCTAACAGCTGCTGCTCAACGATTGGTTGCTGCTCCTCGTTCCCAGGAGCTGAAGCCGCGGACACATGATCTTGTAAATCCATGCGTGCTGCGTAACGGGCATCGTAGTCGTCGCCATTGAGTCGGCTGAAGATGGATTCGAAATCCGCATCCGAAATTTGTCCTGTGAGGACTGGCAAGATCGCCAGCGAGAGGGCGGCGATGAGAGTGCGTGCTGTAATTTTTTTGAGGAAAGTCATTTTATTCAGTTCTCCGTATCCAGATATCGTTACAGTCAAACGGGCAGCTCATAGCCTGCGCGTCTCGGACGGTCCTGCCATAGAGCAGCCCTTGGATCGTTCTGTATCTGTTCGGTGACTGGATCCCATTCTATGGTCCGACCCAATCGCTCCGCGATTCCTGCCAATTGGCAGATGGTCGCTGTTCTGTGTCCCACGGAGGCAGGGCAGATGGTTGGCTTGCGGGTGTAGATGCCCTCGATCCAATTGGCTCGGTGATCTGTGCTCTTGTAGAGCCTAGTGTCCTTGGGGCCAAGAGGCTTGCCCGCGAGTGAAACGGGAAGGGTGTCGAGACGATTGTCGCGGCTGACCATGACTTCGCCTTCTTCGCCTACAAATCGAATCATATGGCCTTTCAGGTCACCCCAATCGCGTATCACGCGAACTCCGTCGTCGTACTCATAGTATTGATACGGCTGATCTTCGCTCTTAGGAACAAACAAAACGGGACCTGAGTCGTCACGGTTCAATGCCCACTGCGTGATATCGTAGTGGTGAGCTCCCCAGTCGCCGTTTTTACGAGAGCCGTATTCCCAAAAGTTTCTCCATCCCCCGCCATAGTTGCTCTCGACTCGATTCATGTTGTAAGGCTCCCAAGGCGTTGGGCCGAGCCACTTTTCATAGTCGAATCCTTCTGGAACCGGCTCTGCTGGGTATTCAGAGGGTTGAGCGAATGAGCCTAGGTTGCAATGCACTTGCTTGACCTTTCCGATCCAACCGTTGCGTACGATTTCCGCCGCTTTGCGGAAAGCGTTTTCGGAACGTTGTTGGGACCCGACTTGCAGAATACGGCCATAACGCTTTTCGGCGGCGACCATCGCTTTGCCTTCTTCGATAGTCAGGGTCATCGGCTTTTCGACGTACACGTCCTTGCCACCTTTCATGGCAGCGATCGCAATCGCAGCGTGCCAGTGGTCAGGGGTACCGATCACGACTGCGTCAATATCGGTCCGAGCCAATATCTCCTCGAAATCCTTGTAGCCTTCGCAGGCGTTGTTCTCTTTGCGGCAGTCCGCCAGCGCCGACTCCATGCGATCCGTGTACAAGTCGCAGACCGCGGCCACGACCGTGTGCTCGCGAGCGCGAAAATAGTCGCGGTGCCCACCCATGATCAATCCATTGCCGATAAGGCCTATGTTGATACGGCTGTTGGGCCCAGGCTGGCCACGACCGAGAGTGGCCGCTTTCAGGATCATCGGAGCAGCGAAGGTCGATGCCATCGCTATCGCGCCACTCTTCAGGAAAGTTCTTCGATTTGGGGTTTTCGTCATTTCGAGGGGAAAAGTTAAACGTTAAATCCTAGTCTTCGCTCGACCAAGGCTAGGTCGGTTTATCAAACATAGAACCTTACATAATTCCATCGTTAAGGTGATGTTGATGCACTACAATTAGAAGGAGTTGAAGCAGCAATTAGCGGCATAACTAAGATTGTTGGTTCCTAAAGTCTTCTTTCTCGCTGAGCAACTCCGCGAGGCGGGTCGCCCGGACGGCCTGTTGCGTAATTCCCAAGCGCATCGACTCGGCAACGCCAAAGACCACAAGCTCCTTCTTGGCTCGGCTAAAAGCGGTGTAGATCAACTCGCGCGTTAGATTCAGCCCGGCATCGGGACCGAACAGGCAGTTCACGCAATCGAACTCTGAGCCCTGGCTCTTATGGATGGTCAACGCGAATGCCGACTCATACCGCGGAAGTTCCGTAGCTCTAAATTTCCGCACGCCACTTGTGGCGCTTTCAAAACAAGCGAACAGGCCGTCCCCATCCTCCCATATTAGGCCGATATCCCCGTTGAAGAGCTCCAGTTCGTAGTCGTTCTCTAATACGATGATGGGCTCTCCATGGAAGGGAAGATCATCGCCTCCGACGAGATCGAGTTGCGATAGTACCTGCTGACGGACCCGCCGGTTGTACTCGATCGTGCCAAATGGGCCGTTTCGAGTCGGCGTGAGCATCATTGACTTCCCGAGTTCTCCCAAGGCCAATCGAGCGTTCTTGGACTTGGACAAACGCCGGTGTTGAGCAAGGCCTAGCTGCACAAGCTCATTGGGTATTCGCTTTGCTCCTGACTCGAGCCGATGGAAGCGGACATCGTCTGGAGGTGCTTCCAGAAAGCGGTTGAAGGCATCGAGATCACCTTCCTTGGCTAGGGTGCAGAGCTGATAGATACCGCTGTCTTCAGAAAAACGATAGGTCTTGATCAAGCGCTCGACTGAATCGCTCAGAATCGATTCGCCAGACTCCGCGGCTAGCAAGATATCGCTCAGCACAGACCCCACGTCCACGCTAGCCAGTTGGTCCTTATCGCCCAGCAGAAGCACCTGGCAGCGGGGGGGGAGGGCCTCGAACAATCGCATCATGAGCGGAAGGTCGATCATCGAGCTCTCGTCGACCACCAGGGCGTCATAGGCGAGAGGGTGACGCGGGCTTCTTCGGAACGAAGCTCGATGGGGCAGGGTTCCCATCAAGCGGTGGATCGTGAGACAGGGAATGCTCTTGAGCTCTTCCTTTCGCTTTTCGTTCACCTCCAAGCGTTGCACTCCATTACTAATCGACTCAGCGAGACGCGCCGCGGCCTTGCCCGTCGGAGCGATCGCCGCGAAGCGGGCGGGACGTTGTTCGGTCCACACGTTTAGCAGACGATCTAAATAGCGTAGAGCCAAGGTGGTCTTACCAGTACCGGGTCCGCCTGTAATGACGAAGAAAGACCGCTGAGCCGCCCGTTCCACCGGATCTTTAATTACGGGGGTGGAAGCTCTTCCCCTTGCCCGGTTTCGGATTTGCTCCGCCAATCGACGCTCGTAGCGGTAGTACTTTTCTAAATACAGGCAGGACGACCCGCTGAGTATGAGCGGACGGTCATCGCTCGTGCTCTCGTCGCCAACGATGCGACTTGCCGCTAGCAACTCCTGCCAGCGTGCTAAGTCCGGCCAGGAGCGAGGAACCGAAACCGAACTAAGCTGCGGAGCCTGCAGGTCGAAATAAGTGTGGCCCTCGCGAACGGATAGGTTGCAGAATGCCGCTGCCAATAGTACCCAATAGTTGTTCTCTGCCCAGTCCTCCCGCAAGTGACGCACTAGCATACGATCGCTCGAGGTGAACGGCACTTCGTTGAGCATGGAGAACTCGCCGCGTTCTTTGATCATACGAGGCTCCCTTCTGGCGATAAGGCTATATCCAAAGATTCGAGCAACTCCATAGAAGGAAGATCATAAAAGATTCCGGTCTCTTTTCCGGGGCTGATTCCGCGAGCGTAAATATAGAACACGCCGCCAAACCGTTCGGAGAAGGATTGCCCGGGAAAGCGCCATTCTGCGAATCGCTTGAGAGCCACGCAATAAAGCAGATACTGCAGGTAGTAATTGTGGTCTGCCATTGATTCTTGAATCGCTGCTTGATCGTAATCAACAGGTCTCGGACCCAGATAGTTGCTCTTCCAGTCAAAGATATAAAGGCGACCGTCCATCTCCAAAACCAAGTCGATGAATCCGCGAAGCATGGAGGCAGGTAAACCCATTTCTCCTTTTACAAGACCCGCTAGCCAAGTGTTTGGAATGGCGCCGAGATCGCATGAAGACAATGCGTTGAGAATCCCTTCCTTTACATCTCCAGTTACTGGATACGCGAATTCGAGCTCTGGAATACGCAAGGAGGCTGGAACCTCTTCAAGTGTGAATTCGCCGAAGCGGCTCCGCAGGGGCGTCTTGGCTATCGCCCCAATTTGGGCTGCCACGATGGGCTCGAAATCGCGGGGTTCGAACTGCAGCGAGTCGAACGCAAACTGGGTGGTAGCGGCAAGCGTTTCGGGACGGCTGAAATCAAAGCGTTCGAGGATGAGGTGTAAAAGATCTCCCGCATGGGTCCCCTTTGGTAGCGTAAAGATGCTTATCCCCTCTGGCTCTTGCTCAATTTCAGGCTCAATACCTTGCAATGTCTCGTCGCTCAAGTCAGACTCCGCTTCGATTTTGTCGATCTCGTTCTCCGAATCTTCGTTATGCAAACTCCTGTTCAAGGACGAGAAACTCAGAACGCGATCGGGTAACGGCATTCTATTGCGATTCTGTAAGGGAAGTGCGGATACGGATGGGAATACCTTATTGCCGAGGTCACGTTCGAGCTTTACGAAATCGCCCGCATCCAGGGCGAGTCGTTCAAAAGAGATGCAACTGTCCGAGTCCGACTGTAAACGCTCGAGGGCGTCGCTGACCGCGGCGGATGATGTTGCTAAACCATCGTCCAGCAGGAACTGAGCAAAGCTCGAACAGGCGGCTCGCTGCATCTCTTCGGGGCAAAGGTAGACTATATTTTCCCGCTCAGCTCGGGTCAGCGCCACATAAAGCAATCTGACATCCTCGGCCAAAGCCTCCCGTAGTGAGTGCTCCTTTGCAGGCGAGCCATCTTCAGGACTGTAATCGATGATCATCTCGTCATCGGACCCGTGATAGGTTGCCGAAAGTTCATCTTTGCGCACCCGTCGCAATCCAAGGAAGGGCAAAAACACGATAGGGAACTGTAGACCCTTGCTCTTGTGTACAGTGATAATTTGTGGCTTGCCCTCGTCGGAGCTGATTCGCGTTTGCCACTCGTCGTTTTGAGAAACATTCGCGTCTACCTTTCGGAGGAGCCAATTCAGCAAGCCGCGCGGACTAAGGTCTTCCGCATCCCGGGCCTCCGACAAGAGTTCTGACAATTGGCTGATATTCGCATGGCGACGCTCCGAATCTAGGGCGTTGCTGTTACCCGAATCTAGCAGTTGCAGCAAGCCTTGCAGCGCCACGTCGAAGTTTCGGGCGAACCACTCTTTCGACCACTCGCTTAGGTATTCAAAGATTGGAGCCGCTTTATCATCGAAGGCTTTTCCCTGCATCGCCTTCGCGGTGAGCGAATGATCCAGAGCTGCGTAAGCGCCCCGCTTAAGGCTGGAACGCGTAGGCGAGGCGAGGGAAGTCAGCAGCTGTTTGATATCGGAGGCTTCCTGCGTTTGAAAGATGCTTCGGTCCGCTCGAATCGCCGCAGATATCCCACGCTTGGTCAATGCTCGGCTCAAAGTATTCGCTTCCGTCTTGCTGTTGACCAAAAAGGCGACCCCCGCCGGGTCGAAGTTCGCGTCTGAATTGATTCGAGCAACGAAATCGTTGGCAGCCCGCTCTGCGAGAACATCACGGTACCAGCCGCTTCCTGAGGGCTTTTCAAATTCTGAAATCGTGAGCTGGCGCAAAGTCAAGGGGCTTGGGCATACAGGGAAGTCGCCAGGATCAGTTCCAGAAAGCACCTCTTCGAATTTGATTCGATCATCGACGAAACCGGCTGCTGAGCTCTTGAACAAGGCATTGACCGCGGCGACCAGACGGGGTGCAGATCGATAGTTTTTATCCAATACCTCACGCCGAATTTTTCCCGCCTCAACGGCTTGGAAATATGCGTAAATATCCGCTCCGCGAAATCGATAGATGGCCTGCTTCGGATCGCCAATATAAAACAAGTAATGCTCGCCACCTCCAAACAAGGTTCGAGCAATATCTAGCTGCACGCGATCCGTGTCCTGAAACTCGTCGATCAAAGCGGCGTCGTATTTGGACGCGAGAAAGTCCTTCACGCGTTCGCCGTTCTCGCTACTTAGCGAACGGTTCAAATGATAGAGCAGATCGTTGAAGCTGATTATATTGGCTTGCTGCTTAGCCTTTTCGAGCCGTTCGGAAAGCCATGACTTGTAGTTATAGATCAGCGACATAAAAGCAGATTCGATCTGCCCTAGAACGACATCCACGAGCGAAATCAGGGGCGGGTGTGGCAGGTCTCGACCGCTCTTGTTCATGGCTTTGCTCCAATCTTCTGATTTAAAGTCTCCCAACCAAGTCAAATCCTGCGCCAGTAAAAAGCCCCGTTGGGCGCAAGCGATCAAGTCGGGAGAAATCCCGCCCAACTGTTTCGCGTTGCGACTCGATTTTCTTAAGTGAGGCAGGAAGTCCGCTTTACGCGAAAGGAGATCCTGAATGGCGTCCGGCATCTCTGCGAAGCGTCGTTCCAGAGTGTCTAGATCGAGTGGGAGTGGAGTAGGGCGAAGCTTTGCTTCGGGGTGCGTAGCGCTTTGTTTGCCAATGTCGCTGAGTCGTTTTTCAAAGTTTTTCTGGAAACCGATCGCTAAGCTAAGGGCTTTGGATGACTCGAGAATATTTTGACGAATATATTCTGACTGTAGTTGTCCGATGAGTACGTCTTCGACTTGGCTTAATTCTGCGTCGAAAGGAGTTTGAGTCTCCAAGGCTACCAAATCGAGTGAACGCTTGCAGAAGCTGTGGATGGTGGAGATAGGCGCTTCGTCAAAAACCTCCAGACTATAGCGTAGCGCATTGAGCGCCGCGTCGCGGTCAAAATTTTCTTCCTCCAAATACCCCTGTATGAGAGGTTCCTCCGTTACTCCTAGTTCTAGATCGCGAAGTGCGGACTGATACAGTTTTTGGATACGGGAGGCTAGCTCCTCCGTGGCTGCTTCAGTGAAGGTAACCGCTAAGATGCGGTCGAGTGTAATGCCGTGTTCCAGTGTTAGTCGCAGAGCGATCCTGCAGAGCGTGTAGGTTTTGCCCGTTCCCGCGCTGGCTTCGATCAGAGTGGTTCCCTTGTGCAGCTCCATCAGGCTTCCGCTCCTTTCAAGCCTTCCAGCTTCAAGCTCTTTTTAGCCTCAAGACACGGGCCCCAAATCTGCAACGAATAATCGAGGAAGTTGCGATCGGGCAGATAGTCGTCGCCAAAACAAATTCGGTCGTAGTCGGACCACTCTAGGTCTCTATTGCGTTGGAAGCTATCTGCGCGGCTCTTCCGCAGTTCGCGTCTTGTTTTTTCCAATACGGCTTCGATACGGATTTCGTCGTCGTCGACGGCCTCTTTTTGCCATGCCTTGTGAGCCACCTCCGAGAGAACGGGAAAGAAGGGCAACGGTTCGTTCAACCCGCTCTGATAGAGTTTGATGAAGTTCGCTAACTTTTCCTTCGCCGCTTCGACAGGTCCGAATTGCAAGTGTTTACCCGATGAATGGAGAGTTAAAACCTGCGTTTGACCGCTGAACGAAGGGTTGAATGCGGAAGCGAATAGATGTCGTATCCAGGCTGAAAGGACACGTTTCGCTTTCAGTTCTCCTGCTTCGATGATCAGCTGATCGCAAAGACTCGTACGCGTGGACGATTCTCCGCAAAGCGTTAAAGTGCCGAATTCGCCCTCGAGATAGACTGTTTCAGTCTGCAACCGGCCAATCACATCCACAAGTCGCTGAGCTTTTTCCCGCTCCGCTTGAAATGCTGGTTGCTCGAGGTAACCCGCAGGCAAAAACTTGGATTGGGCGACGCTGCGAAAACTGATCGTATCCAAGGATCCACCACTTGAAATGATGTCGGCAAATGCGTCTTGCAGTTGGTAGCGATCCAAGCCGTTCGAAAAGAGCGGGTCGCTTTCTGGGAGCGCTTCTTCGCTAGTCGCGATTTTTAGCTTAGCTACGGTTGTGGCGAACGCTTTCGAAGGATCAGCGAAGAAGCGAACAAGCTCATCGAGGTCTATCTGATTCTCCTCATTGTTCGCGACATCCACCCGCACCTCATCGGCCTCGATATTCTGCTGCTTGTCAGCATTCGAGAAAAAGCGGTTCCTGAGCTCCGCGCGGACTGGATCGTAGGTTTTATGTTCGCCTTCGAAGTAGCTAAGGTCAAAGGATTGACGTTTCTGCTTGCGGGAAATGTAGTTAAACTCCGTTGGTTCCATCGCATTCTCCAAATAGCTCAGTAGCTCTTCTACGACCGATGAAGGTTCGCTATGCGTATCGCTGTTCGTAGCAATGCCCTGGTAGGTGATGGCTAGGCGGCTTCGAACCGAAAGCAAGGTTTCCAAGAAAAATTGGCGATCTTCGTCCCGTGTATTGCGATCCCCGATACGTGATTCGTTAGCCATTAAATCAAAGCTAGAGCGTTTGCTGCTGCGCGGGAAATCGCTGCGATTCATGCCCATCAGGCAAACCGTATCTGTAGGAATGGCACGCATCGGTTTGAGGGAGCAGAAGGTTACGCCGCCACTCAGATAGCCGCCACCAGAAGCGCTCGACTCGAACTTTCCTGCCAGCGCTTTGTAGGTCTCTGCCCCAGTAGCGAAGGAGTCGTTGAGCAAAGGCAAAGTTTCGCGGATGAGATCGTTAGCCTTCTGGAAATCGCGTTCCCATTCGTCGCGGTCGCACCGTAGTGCACCCAGCAGATTAAGGAGGCGTTCTTGCCAGGTGGCCACGGAGTGCGTCTCGTGGAAGCTTTGACGCAGTCCACGAATGAGCTCTAGACACTCCAAGAGCCGACCCGCCGTCTCGGAAAGATCGCTCTCCACTTCGCCGTAGGACAACATGCCTTGGGGCGTGAGGGCTTCGCCTGAAAAGAGGGCTCCCGAAAGCAAGCGGATACGCAGTTCGCGCCAGGTATTCCGGTCCGTGGCGAAGCTTTCGTGTTGCTTACGATGCTCGGAGTCCCAGCCCCAAGTTATTCCTAGATTCCGTATCCAGAAATCGATACTCTCCAGATCGCGATCTGAAAATTTGAAAACTTCTCGCAGCAATGGCGTTTCCAATAGGGCCATTATTTCGGACGAGCTGGCTCGTGTTGAAACCGAATTCAGAATGGCGAAAACACCACTGAGCACTCCCGGGCGGGAGCCAGCGGAACTGTCGGCAATGGAAAACGGAATTTCCAAGCGCGTTCCCCTTTTCGCTTTGAAAACCGATTCGATGTGAGAGCGGTAGGCTTGTACGTCCGGAGCCATGACAAGGATATCGCTGGCTTTGAGCGTAGGCTCGCTATCGAGTCTTTCTACAATGAGATCCCAAACGGTCTCCACCTCCCGCCGCCGACTGGAGCAGGAGTGCAGCTGGATGGAGGCGTCGTAGGGAGGAAAGGCCGGCGCTCCTTTCGCGATATCTCGATCTTCGATGGAAAAGAGATCGGACTGTAAGCAGCTCAGTTGGCTTCGTTCTGCGTCGGGCTCTACAAATTGGCTGTCGTCTTGTTGCGGATCCTTGTCAATCAGGAGGTCGAGAAACATTTGGCTCTGCTTACCTAATGAGGGCAGCAAGGGATTGCCTGTTTCGTAGAGCCAATCTTCTGGCTTTGTGATGCGAACTCCTGCTTTGCGGGCGGCCTTTTGCGTGATCTTTTGGATCTGCTTGCTGCTCTTGAGGTCGGACCAATATTGGTCGGATGGCTGCAGGAGAAAGACGTGAACCGGTCGGTACCGAGCGAGCTGGTCGAGCAGGTCAAGGTATAGCGGGGCGAGTGACGATACGCCGAATACGAACAATCGCTCCGGCCAATACTGCGGCTGCAACCCCAACTCCAATATTTGTCCACGAGCGAGGTCTTGCCATAGACGAGCGATATGCCGTGGCGTTTTGGTTTTTGGATACAGTTTCCGGACGAGCCTTCGCCAAAGCTCTGCTTGCCAGTCGAAAAAGGTTTCGCTGGGATCGTCCTCCCATTTCGTTATGGTGTCGGGCCGGTAAACGAGATACTCGTCGTAGAGTTTAGCGAGCCGACTGGCGAATCCTAAACGTCGCGTCCCTTCCGCTTGCTGGCAGTAGCTACGCACTTGAGCGAAACGTGGATGGTCCTCCAAATCGCCTAGCAGATCGAGCAAGCGCCAACGGGCCGTGTCTTCGGGGAAGGCCCCCGTCGCTTCGAAGCTGGGCTCGAAACCTTTTAAGACGCGGGAAAAAAGCTTGCCCGGTAGCGGGAATTCCCAGCCGAAAGCGACGCCAGTCTGCTTGGCGATTTCGAACTGCAGCCATCGGGCAATCCCCGGGTTGAGCGTCATCACGGTTTCCTGCGAGAGCGTGTTCGCCAGGGGCAGCTCTTGAGAGACGTCCACCAATCGACCCGCCAGTTTTTCAACTCGGTTCGAAGTATGGAGATAGAGCTGCTTTTCCGCCATTTAAGTTGCGGATCAGATACTTGGAGAGCGGTCCATGCAACCGTGAAAGGCGGCAAAATGAGAAGGACGGTAAACCTAGAAAGGCGCAGATCGTCGACCTACAATTCCCGCACCCAGATATTGCGGTAGCGCACGGGATTGTCGTGATCTTGAAGGACGATGGGAAGCTTGGGCGGATGGGGAAAGTAGTAGGGCTCGCCAATAAAAGCGGTCGGACCTTGCAAGACGGCGTTATGCTGAACCAGCACGCCATTGTGCAGCAAGGTCAAGAGCGCCGGGCTAACCAGTGTGCCTTTTTCGGAAAAGCGAGGGGCGGTGAAAATCATGTCGTAGCTCTGCCACTCGCCGGGAGCTCTCGAAGCGTTGACCAGCGGTTCGTGTTGCTTGTAGATCGAGGCGGCTTGGCCGTTTGAATAGGTTTCGTTCTGGTAGGAATTGAGCACCTGGACTTCGTACATGCCCATGAGGAAAACGCCGCTGTTTCCGTACTCCTGCCCGTCTTTTCCATCGAGCACAGGCACCTTCCATTCCAAGTGCAATTGCATGTCGCCGAAGGCTCGCCTACTGGCGATAGCACCTTGCTTTTGTCCAGCTACGATGGCGCCGCCCTCGACCTTCCAAGCCGCAGGTGCCCAGCCGCTGCCTTCTTCGTACTGCTTCAAGTAGTATTCAGTCCGGTCAACCGCCACTCCCTCTCCGAAGGGCGTCTTCTGCCAGGCCGAAAGATCCGTACCGTCGAAGAGCACAACCGCGTCCGAGGGGGCACTGCCTTGCTCACCTGGCGTGACCACCGGTACTTCGCGGTAGATTTCCGTGTATTGCCACGGGTTGGTCTGGCTCAACTCATCCCAATCCAGAGGAGGCAAACCTCCAGCGATAAGCGATGAGGCGGAAAGTCCGAGTAGGATTGATACGAGTTGTCTGAGTGGGGAGATATTCATTTTAAGAGCGGGGGCGATGGGGCGATGGGGGGATATCGGCGGAAAGAAAAACCCGCGCGGTGAAAAGATTGCAACGCTCAATGCGCTCTAACGATGTAACGATAAATCAGGAAGGGCGTTTTCCTGATGTTGCATTTGGAGAAACGGCACGCATAGACAGGGGAATGATCTCTCTCCGCTACGGAACAAACCCTCACCAGCAAGAAGCATTTCTGGAGTTTCCAGAGCCTTCCCCGATCAAGATCGTAAATGGCGCCCCTGGCTACATCAACATGCTCGACGCCTTGACCTCTTGGCAGTTGGTACGCGAGCTCAAGGAAGCGACAGGCAAAGCCTCTGCGGCATCTTACAAGCACGTCAGTCCAGCGGGAGCGGCGATCGCCAAGCCGATCGACGATGCCTTCAAAGAATCCCAATTTCTCAAGACCACCGATTTCTCGCCCGTGGCTAGCGCCTACGTTCGAGCTCGCGGCGGCGACCGATTGTGCTCATTCGGCGACGTGCTCGCAGTCAGCGACGTGGTCGACGTAAGCCTTGCCCAATTCCTCAAGACCGAGGTCAGCGACCTCATCATCGCGCCGGGCTACGAGCCGGAAGCGCTGGAAATCCTCAAGCAAAAGAAAAAGGGCGGCTTCTGTATGCTGGAGATCGACTACGACTTCATGCCCACCGGTATCGAAAAGCGTGAGATCTTCGGAGTGACCGTAGCCCAAGACAGCAACAGCCGGCTCTTCACCAAGGACGATTTCAAGAACGTGCTCTCGGCAAACAAGAACATTTCCAAGGAAGCTCTCGACACGTTGCTCGTCGCCGCGATTTCACTCAAGTACACCCAGTCCAATTCCATCAGCATCGCCTACGACGGCCAGATCGTCGGCATGGGAGCAGGGCAACAGTCACGTATCCACTGTACCCGTCTCGCTTGCGACAAGGCCGACAAATGGTTCCTGCAACGCCACCCCAAGGTGCGTGGCCTCGACTTCAAAGACGGACTGAAGAAGGTCGAGAAAACGAACCTCATCGACCAGTTCCTGCTTTGGGACAGCCTCAGCGAAAACGAAGAGGCCAACATGCTCCAAAATTTCAATACGCGCCCCGAGCCCATCTCCCGCAAAGAACGCGCCGAGTGGATCAAGCAGTACGACGACATCTGCCTCGGCTCCGACGCATTTATCCCGTTCCGTGACAACATCGACCGTGCAAGTCGCTCAAACGTGCAGCACATCGTAGAAACGGGTGGCTCGCTACGCAGCGACCTCATCATCGAGGCTGCCAACGAGTACGATATGACGCTCACCGCCACCGGCATACGCAGCTTCTTGCACTAGAAACGGGCAGCGGAAAGCAGCGACTCCATCGTAAGTCTATTTAAGCATTCAGGCCGGCTCGTCATCGCGAGGCGGCCTGTTCAGTTTTAGAGACTTCGTTCACAGCCGAAGCTCCGCCCTACGGCTGGGCTCGATTCCCCCTTGCAATGACGAACGTTTTTCCGACAGAGTCATGCACTCGAAATCACATACGTGTAGGGTTTTCTATTCACACCTCCAAATCCATTCCCATGAAACAATTTGATCTCACTGGAAAAGTCGCTCTCGTAACTGGCTGCAAACGCGGCATCGGCAAGGCCATGGCAATCGGACTCGCGGAAGCGGGTGCCGACATCATCGGTGTTAGCGCCTCGCTCACCGCAGGCAGCGACGTCGAAAAAGAAGTCCAGGCCCTTGGCCGCGCATTTAAGGCTTACAGCTGCGACTTTGGCGATCGAGAAGCCTTGCATGCATTCATCGCTCAAGTGAACGCCGACTTTCCGCAAATCGACATTCTCGTAAACAACGCCGGCACCATCTTGCGAGCGCCCGCCGTCGAGCACAGCGACGAGTACTGGGACAAAGTTATCGAAATCAACCTCAACGCCCAGTTCGTGCTCACCCGCGAGGTCGGTAAACGCATGGTCGAACGTGGCGCTGGAAAAATCGTATTCACGGCATCACTACTGACGTATCAAGGGGGAGTCACCGTTCCTGGTTACGCGGCGAGTAAAGGCGGGGTTGGGCAGCTCACCATGGCATTCGCCAACGAATGGGCCAGCAAGGGGGTCAACGTCAACGCCATCGCTCCTGGCTACATCAGTACCGATAACACCGAAGCCCTGCGCAACGACCCCGTTCGCAGTGAGCAGATCCTCGCCCGTATTCCAGCTGGCCGCTGGGGGAGCCCTGATGACTTCAAGGGACCGATCGTTTTCCTTTGTTCAGACGCAGCCAACTACATGCATGGTTCCACAGTGCTCGTCGACGGAGGCTGGATGGGCCGCTAGGTTATTCAGATTTCATTCTCCTAAAGTGCAAAAGGCGTTCGTATTTCGTGGGAACGCCTTTTGTAGGGTTGGACTTGCGGATCCAGACAGAATCTTCTGGTAGGCTCCTGTTATTCGCCTGAGCGAGGGAGCTAATTGAAATGCGGTATTGCAAATAGCAATGCCTAGAGTCGCTCGTTGGTGAAATTTGCAAACTTTTGCTACCAGTTCTCAAGGAGAACGACACTAAGTTCGGTTGGTTAGGGGGAAGCTCGGGTTTGAAATCAGATCGGGCATGGAATCAGCAGGTGGGGCCGTTCATGTGCCAGCGCGAGCTTCTGGTCACGCCAATCCTACTAGCACTGAACAACTGATAATATGATAAGTCATCTCATCTTACCAATCGCCCAAGCAACTGCAGACGAATCTGCGACAAACACGGTCAACGAAGCGAATCAAGCTACCGAGCAGTTTATCGAAAGCCTCGTCTCATTCGCGACCCGATATGGCATGAGTGTCCTCGGCGCGATCGTCATACTGATTGTCGGCAACATTCTAGCGAAATTCATCTCTAAGAGAATTTCCGGTTTGATCCTGAAGAAGCACCCCGAGGAACCCTCGCTCGCATCGATCGCCAAGCAGGTGTTGTACGCAGCCTTGATGGTCGTAGTGGTCATAATCGTACTCGGAAAATTTGGTGTCGAAACTGCCAGCTTGATCGCCGTGCTCGGTACGGCTGGCCTTGCCATCGGCTTAGCCTTGCAAGGCACCCTGAGTAACATCGCTGCCGGGGTGATGATCCTCTTTTTGAAGCCATTCCGTGCCGGAAACGCAGTTAAAATCGGAGGAGGGGACGTATACCTCGTTGACGAAATAGGGCTTTTCGTCACGAAGGCCCACCAACCAGATTGTCCGAGGGTGATGATTCCTAATTCCAAGATTTGGGGCAGTATCATCGTCAATTTTTCCGATACGGTAGACTCTCAACGCCGCTTCGATATCACATTCGGCATCGCCTACGGTGATGATATCAACAGAGCCATACAGATCCTAGAAGAGCTCGCGGCATCAGACGAACGCGTGCTCAAGGACCCCGCTCCATTTATCAAGGTAGACAGCCTCGGCGATTCCTCAGTCAACATCATGTTCCGCGTCTACTGTATGGCTTCCGACTGGTGGCCTGCGAAGCTGGACCTGACCAAAGCCGGCAAGGAAGCGCTCGAAGCGGGAGGTTGCTCCATACCATTCCCGCAGAGAGACGTGCACTTCTTCAAGGAAGGTTCAGAGGCCGCCGGCTAAGCAGCGAACGGGCGGTACCGGTTCCACCCGGTCTGCCATTACAAAAAAGCCCCTGCTTTCGCGGCAGGGGCTTTTGCGTTAGTGTTTCCAGTTTGTACCCACGGGGCCGGTACGGCGGGGCGAGCGACCGTTGAAAAGGTCCAACAGGTTAGCTTCCATTCGCTGCGTCACGTCGTGATCGCAAGGATAAGTCCGCATTGCCTTGATCAAGCCTTCGATTGCATCGGCCAATTTGTATCCAAGATTCAGATCCTTGCCCTCAGGAGACATCGATTTCGATAGCATCGCTGCATAGCGCATCAGCTGTGGGTCGGAATATCTGCCTTCGTATTCGCGCCAGGCCGTCGAATGGTCCCGCAGTACTGTGTGGTTGTTTGTTTCGCGGTCGCTTTCGAAGCTTCTGCTAGTCCCATCCGTAAACTGCTGCACGGTCGTAGTGATGGTAGTCACCGGAATGACGGTTGTCGGCCTACCACCGCAGTTGCCATAGACCCCGTGGTACTTGACCACGAAACAAGCGAGCAGGGAGTCGTATCCATTCGTGTCGGCGATACCGTTCAGGTAGGCATTACTCACCTTGAACTCAGGGCCAAGGATGCTGCCCACAATTACGTCCATCGAATCCATGGCGCTGCTGTTGAGCAGAGGGGCTAGGTATTCCCGTATCTGCTGTTGGTAGGCTTGATCTTCCGCCCGCATGGTTTGCACATCTCCGCGGTAGACCGCGTTTAGATAAACTGATCCTGGATAATCTGGGGCAAACGGCCCGTCGCCCACGCGGGCCAAATAGTTCTGGCAATCGATTTGCTCGATACGCTTTTGCTGCAGCGCCTTGAGACCCCGCCATGCCGCGCTGACAGCCAAGTCCGTCTTCAGCGCGAAAGGCCAATCGAACTCCATCGCGGCACGCTTTTCGGTGATCTCCATCAAGTCTGCCTCCAAGCTCTTTTCCGCCGCGTCGTAGGACTGCTGGCGTTGCTTCGAGAAAGCGGTTTCAAAGTCGCGATAGGCCGGCCGCTCGCCGATAAACTGCAAGGCCTCGCCGGCTTCGCGATGCCAACGCTTACCTGCAGCTAAGGTTTCGCGGCCATCCCTCGATTCGCCAAAGTCGCGCAATCGCTTATCCAAGTAGCGTCCTAGCACGGGGTCCACTTTTATCCAAAGCGCTTCCTCGAACGCATCCGCCTTACCGCCTGGAATCTTGCTCGCGAGGCTTCCTCTTCGCAAGTTCATCAACTCCCGCAAAGGAGCCGCCGTATCCGCATTTACAAGACGATCTAAAATAGCTTCGAGTTCCGAATAAACCAGCTTGCTCACTTTGCTGGAAACCACTTCCGCCATCTGTTCACGAGCCACCTCTTGTCCGCTCGGCCAAAGAGCTCCGGTAATCCCGTTGCGAATCAGCTCGAACGCTTCCGTAAGCTCAAGGCTTCCAGACTCCTCAACCCGGCGAATCGTTTGCTCCTGCCACTTCGCCAGCATATCGAGGGCTTTAGCCGTGGACAGCGCGTCGAAGCGGTTAAACTGTTGGCTGTCCATGAAGATGCCGCCCAAAGTGGGGACGTAAGCGGAGTTGCGCAGATGGGACCCTGCCGGGAGGCAACGCTGTTGGATGTCTCGGGAAACCTTCATGCTTTGCTGCTTGCTGAAGTCGCTAAAAGTTTCCTCGAAATGAGGGACGAAATACTCGTCGCGGAAAAAGTTCCCCAGCCGAACCATACCGCTAAACTCACGATGCGACTCGCCGTTGGCCTCTAGTTCGCCGATCCAAGCCTGCGCTTCCTCCGGACAACCTGATCCCGGCTTCGAGGCCGTGCTCGACCCGCCGGAGGAATTGCCGGCCTCGAGCTCCTCCGCTGGGATTTCGCCACGTTGGACAGCCTTCAGCTTCACGGCGAGCTCCTGCATTTCCCGTTGCTTCTCCTGAGCTAGAGCATTGTTGCCCACTTGAAAGGCGGCGATCATCTCTTGCTGCAGGGCCTGGATGCGCGGCTGATATTTGAGAATCAGCTCCTGCTGCCGCTTAGCGGCCTGCTGGGCCTGTTTGCGTTGTTGGGCCGCCTGAAAAACGTTTGTTGGATTCGCTGCGACCGGAAAGACCGAGGAACCCTTTTGCTCGGTGAGCTGCTGTAAGTCCTGGGGTGGCGTACGGCCTGCCTGCAAGATGTAGGGAAGGCTGTCTCTCGCTGCTCCTCCTGTATGGAAGAAGGCGATCACTTGATCTTGCGGATCATAGATGCCGACATGCGTGTTAATGGGATCAATCCGAGTACCGTATTTGAAATGCAATGACATTATACGGATCTCCGGGAAGTAGGCGACCATGATGTCACGCGTTTCGCGAAGCAGCGTTTTGCCTCGATTCGTGTCGACCCAGAATTCCATCGATCCGGCAAGTATCCGTTTTTCAAGCGCAGGTAAGGCGAGGGGAGAGCGCCTTGGGAAGAGACCTGCCTCCTCATCGCTGGCTTCCTTCAGCTCGAGCTTGAGTTCGTGCAGTTGACCGCGATGGATCGACTTGTCGAGGCCCGTCCAAGGGCCAGTGGGCACTTGAGCAGTTAAAGTCTGCACTGAAAGCAGGGCGGCCAGAACGAAGCCAGCCACCATTCGTACGGCGCTTGGGAGCTTGGATTGTGGGAATGGAGTCATGAGTCGGTTGGTATTGGATTCAGGATTGGAAAAGTGGGGAGGAATGTCGTCCGAGACCTAGAAATACTCAGGTGTGGTTCTCTTCAACGACGGCAGCGAACCAGCGGGAAATGGTAGCTTGTTCGGCGGCATTGGCAGGGCGATTAAATTTACCGCGAGCCTGCACCACGCGGAGCTGGCCGAGGTCCACCTCCACGGTGTTTTCGCGAATCCAGAAGGGCGAAAACAGCAAAATCAACCGTCCGAAATGCGGCGTAGCCATTCTTTGGCTGACCTCGCGAATCCGCTGCAACCGCGAGGAATCGCTGACGCCAGCTAGAACAGATTGCCGCAAAGGAGCGTTTTCTGAAGCCGCGCCGATCATACGCTGCACGTGGTTCGCCAAACGTTCCTCAATGGGCTCTGCTGAATCGACCAAACAGAGTGGCTCATTGGCGTATCTGGCAGCATACGATCGCGTGCCTGTTCCAAATCCAAGACCCAAGGATCTGGGTGCAAGAGCGTATCCAACAGAAGCCGTACAGAGTGGAGATCTAGATCTTCCTCGTCCGCATAGCCCATAGCTTCGCGATAGCAACTTTCGCAGCAGTAATTAGAAATTTCATACGGCCATGGGCCCAGTTCCGCTAAACAACCGGCATCTGCAACGTTTTCTAGATCAGCGGTAGGAGGTAGAGGATTCTCACGAGCCCGCAGAAAACGCTGTTTCAGCTGGGATCGTCCCAATGGGCGATGGCCGTTGTAACCCTTGTTGCCGTGCCTGCGTTGCGTCATGACCTGAACTCCCAATTCCTTGAAACCAAAGAAGAGGAAGTTTTGAAAGCCTCCAGACACTCGGTCGGGCACTTTATTCACGATCACACGCAAAAAGTGCGTTAACCCGTGAACTCACGTATCCATCTTCCAAAACAGCAAAAGACTGAAGTGGGCACTGTGGCAGAAGAGGAGCAAACATGAATTCAAACCGAAAAACAGAGCATTGCTTCCTTTGAACTAAGATTAGACATAATATCTATTGTGCGAAATAAAAAGGTATGCGTTAGGCAATGAGTATTTTCTGCAATGGACCTGTAAAGCACACTAGAATGTAAAAAAGGCTCTGATTCATGTGATTACGCGTTCTAGCGTATTATAGGCGGCGTGCGTATCCACGGATTAACTCCGATATGCATGGTCGATGGCGTTAGGTTCATAGAAGGAAGCCAAGCTCAAGATTCGGAGTCCGTATCAGTTGGGTCCATACAGGCTGAGCTGGATCTCGCTGACGTCATACTGGCTGCGAGCTGGAAATCTCAACAGGTTCACGCCCGTTGCTCGAGCGAGCTCGTCCTTGAAGAGATCGCTATCCTGGGCAGACTTCGACCGATGCGACGAATCGTCTAGCTCGACCAAGGCCACGATGCGTGAATCTGCTGCGTTCGTTACAACGAAGTCCACATGCCGGGACTTGATCCGATTCCGGAGGCTGTGGCGTTCATTTCGGCTATGCATCGGCTTCACGAGAAAAATGTCCTCCAAACGAACCTTGCAGGAAACCTCGTGCTCGATCGACAAGGCTGATTTCAGCTCCACATAGAACTGACGCTCCGAAGGACTCAAGAGGGCGTCTTTTCGCTGATAATGCCCTGCAAGCTCGTGTCCGGGCTGGGGCACCCTGCTCGTCCGCTTCTCTGGGACTGCTGGCGGTCCTTGATAGCGGCTGCGCTTTAGAAGTTTTAGGCAAAGCGACATCGCAAACAGCGACCCTGCTATAATAAAAATTAGTAGTAACAGCATCCCTCACAAATCGTCCGGAAAAAGAATTTCCTGAGAGACTGACGAGAAGGTGTTGCTGGCAGTCCCGTTTACGTTTCGTGGCCGGTTGGTTACTAGAGTATTGCTCGTTCGACGGGGCTCCCATCCTCGTTCAAGCGCCGCTAGCGATCAGTTTTCCTGGTCCAAGTCCGCTAGACTGATGCTGTCGTCCACATTGCCGGATAGGGCTTTCACGAAAGCGTTTCTCAAAAGCGATCCGACCGAGGCGAACGTCCCGGCACTGAAATCCTCCGTTTTCCCGGAAAAGGGTACCTTTGCCGCGAATTGGTCTTTGTTTCGGTTTTTCGTTATGGTTATCAGCCCCGCGGCCACCGCTTCCCACAAAGCCGAGAGTGGGCCGCCCTCTTCGCCCGACTCGTAAACGTCGATATCCTGAGCGAGAAACTTGAGGTAACCGTCGACCTCTCCAGCCGCTACCGCGCACTCCGCGAACAGGCCGAGGTTCCCGCCGCGCACATCTAGATTGGCGTACTTCTCCAGAAACGGATTTAGGTAGTCCAACTCGATTGGCTCGCACTCTAGTTCCATATCCATCTCCCACGTGTCTCCAGTCAGATCGAAGCGGCCCTCCAATCGCAATGGAGCCCCCTCTTCTAGCGTCGCCGTCGCCCTGAGCCGCGAGGGAAGCTCTTCGGCCACATCCGCCACATTCGTAATGTCGGTCGCCAGCATCTGCAGCGAGTTTGCCTTCACCATCAGCGGTGCCGCATCGTCTGCAAAATCAAATGTGATCGTGCCGTTCTCCACCTCGAACCGATTCAGTACGAAGGGGACGAGCGACTGCACCGATTCTAGCCAGTTTCCTTCTTCCCCGAGTTGCTCGTCTTCCTCATCTTCTGCCGCCAAGAGCGAGAGGACAGGTTCCTCTAAGATTAATTCACCTACCAATCCGCCGTCCAGTAGCGCCTTCCACTCGATCGAAAGATCCAGTCCAGGCACCTCCAGGAAGGGAATCTTTGCTCCGCCCTCGTCCTTATCAAGCACCAGTCCCTCGATGCGGTAGGCTCCCCTGAAGAGCGATAGGTCGACATCGTCAATCGAACCGCTGTAGCCATCCAGGTTGTCCAGCACGCCATTGACATGACGCTCGACCAGAGTGGGAGCCGCGGCACGAAGCGTCAGCAAGATCGCGAACACCGCCAAGCAGATCCACCCGAAGCGGGCTTTGCGCGAAAGAGAGCCCCAATTTTTGTGTATCGTCATCTTCGTTACTCCCTTCGTGTTCGTTCAGCGTTGCATAAAGCAGTGCCAATCAATGCATCGCAGCACGCTCATCGCCGCGCTCGGGCAGTGGGTACACCGTTTTCATAGGTTGCTGTCCGATATGCACGGGAAGTGCCAAACTTCAGAATCCACCTGGACGACCGCTCGACCCGTAACAAAGTTGGGAATGTACCCACGCGAAGCTTTCGCCCGAATCTCCACCACTCGAGGGTGCGAACTGCACCGTTGCGACTAGCTTGTCCAATCCTCAGAAAAGGGAATTCATGCAGGTTGATCGAGTAACTAGATCGTATACAGCAACTTACAAAGAGCAAAGCCGTTTAGTAGCAAAGGTGCCCTCGGTTTGGCACCCTACGAGCAATGCCTTACTGCAATCATTAATGTAAAACCCACTATCGTTATGAAAAAAAGCACTTTACCCATCCCGTTTGCACTGTTGGCTATCCTCCTAATTGCTGGCTGTGCCACACCCGAATCCGTGACTTCAAGCTCCGTCACTAGAGCTCTCGATCTGCAGAAGACGGATCGATTCGCTGTCACCATTCCTGACACAGCGGATATGGACACCGCATTCAGTTCCCAGATGCAGGAAGTGGCTAGCTCCGAACTGATCGAAGAGCTCGAAGAGTACGGCTTCGATTACGTCGGCGAACGAAATCCACAGATTCGCGCTATTCTGCGTACCTATCCCGCAGTGCAGGCGAGCTACCTCGACGCTTCGCTCACCGAAAAAATCACCGTAACCACCACGGAAGAAACGCGTAACCGAGACGGATCGGTAACGACCGTCTCCAAGACGCAGACGGTCCCAGCCACCGACGCAAGCGAACCGATTTATCTCCCCGCTAACACCCGCATCTTCCTGCTCGATATCTACGATGTGAATACAGAAACCCTTCTCTGGAGAGGCTACATCACCGAGGACGATACCAGCCTCGATGCGGAACAGCTCGACGACGCTATCGACAAACTTGTCGAGCGTCTCGACGAAGAAGCCTAAAGCGATCAGTTGGTTCGGGCGGCGCTGCAGGAACAGGCTGCCCGACCGATTTTGACTGCCTATCTCCGTGTCACCAAAAACGCCTTCACTCAGCTTGCTCCTCTTCCTCTCTTGCCTCGTTGCTGTTGAGGTTCCGGGCCAGCCTGCACCCGACCAACAGTCCTCACCGGATCTCTCCAGCGACGCTCTACGTCAAACTGACCTAGAACCGACTGTTGTCGAGTATCCAGAAGAAGAGGACACTCTACGGCCTTTCAATAAAGCGATTTTCGCGTTTAACCACGTCACGCGGCGCTTCGCCATTACGCCTTTGAGCAAGGGCTACCGACGCATCGTGCCTGAGCCTGCGCGCAAGAGCATAGGAAATGTCTTCGATACCGCTCAAGCCCCCCTCTCAGCCCTCCATCATGGGCTGCAAGGGAACGGACGAAAGTCGCTGAGCAGCCTGAAACGCTTTGGCATTAATCTCACCTTAGGCGTCGCCGGCGTGTTCGACCCCGCAACTCAACGGTTCGGAATCCAGAAAACGGATACGGATTTCGACGCTACCCTGAGGCAGTACGGAATGGGGCGTGGTCCCTACCTTGTCATCCCGTTCATCGGGGCCTCGGATTGTCGCGATACCCTTGGCCTTATCGGCGACTCGCTACTGCATCCGTTTTCCATTTTCGATCGCCCTCTTTCGACTCAGCTGAAAGTCACCGACGCCTTCCAGGAGAACGCCCCGTTCGCGGAAAACTACATGGAGCTCTACCGGGAAACCGAGGATCCCTACCGCTTCTTCCGCAACTTCTACGAGCAAGGCCAACGACGCGATGAAGACTACCCGACCGAGCCAGAGCAAAACTAGTCCCTGGCTCGCCCACCCACGGACCTTCCTCGTTGTCCTCGGCCTTCTCTTCGCGTTTCTAGCATGGCACTCCACCCGCTTCGAGATCGATGCCTCCGCGGAGACCTTGGTCGACAGAGACAACCCCTATTTTCGTCTCACCCAGCAGATCGACCAGCGCTTCCAGCCGCAGGAGTTTCTGCTCATCGCGTACGAACCACTAGACCACGAACTCTTTTCAGAGAAAACCGTCTCGGACCTCGGCGCCATCAGCCAAGAGATTTCCCGTCTTGATCGAGTCGACACCGTTCGCTCCATCCTCAACGTGCCGCTTCTCAGCCTGGCGACAGGAGGCCTTGATCCGAACATGGATCCCGACGATTGGACGCTTGAAAAAAGCGGTCCGCCGCTCGATACGCTGCCTGGGCTCTTCGCCGGACACCCGCTTTACGAGGACCTTCTGGTAAACAAGGACCAGACCGCTACCAGCCTTCAAGTCACGTTCCGACGCGATCCCGAGCTCGATCAACTTCACCAGCGGAAGCTCGAGCTGCTACGCCAGGACGAGCCCGACCAGGACGCCATCCAAACGATTGACGACCAAGCCGAGCCCATCAAGCAGCAGCTCGCCGAGCGCCGCCACCGGGAAGTCGAACAAATCCGAGAAATCCTCGCACCGTATCAAGAGCGGGCTCGCGTCTATCTCGGGGGCGAACAAGCTCTCGCCTACCAACTGGTGGAAATCGTCCGCAACGACTTGGTGGTATTCGGAGGCGCTTTAGCGATTGCCGCCTGTATCGTCCTCTTTCTTCTGTTTCGATCAATCCGCTGGGTTCTCGTGCCCTTCGTCGCCAGCGCGTTCAGCGCCGTCTGCACGCTCGGTGTATTCGCAATCTTAGGACTGAAGGGTACCGTCATCTCCGCGAATTTCATCTCGCTGCAGATCGTGCTCACGCTGGCCATCGTCATCCACTTGATCGTGCAGTACCGCGAGGAGCGTCGGGCAGCCCCGAAGGCCAGCGCGGCAGACGTCGCCAGCGCCGTCCTGCGCGAGAAAACTGCCCCTTGTCTGTATTCAGCTTTAACGACTTCTATCGGTTTCGCCGCCTTGATGTTTTCTGGTATCCAGCCAGTAGATACGTTCGGCTTGATGATGATCCTCGCTATGATCGCTTCCACTCTCGGCAGCTTGGCTCTGTTTCCGCAAATCGCCGCCCTGCTCTCGTCCGAAAAGCCGCAAAGCGAGCGCTCATTCGCCCAGCACTCATTGTCCGTCGGGGCGCGTTGGGTGGTTGCTGCCCCTCGCGGAGTAATAATCGGCTCGATTCTCCTCTTTTTGTCCGGCGCCGCTGGGGTGGCCTTCCTCTCCGTCGAAAACAGTTTCATCAACTACTTTCGAAGCTCGACGCTCGTTCACAAAGAGCTCCGCTTTATCGACCAGCAGTTTGGCGGCTCCGTCCCGCTCGACATCATCTACACCTTGCAGGAAAAGGACGACACCGCGCTCCTCGCAACCGCCAAAGAGATCCAAACCATGCAGGCCTTCCAGCATGAAGTTTCCCAGATCGAAGGCGTGGGCAAAGCCCTATCGTTGGTCAACTTTACCGAATTGGCGAAGCAGCTCAATCAAGGCCGGCCTCTCACCGAATACGAATTGTCCGCAGCCTATTACACCGTAGACCAGACTTTGCGTGATTCCCTGTTCGGCTCGTTTTACTCCGAGCCTCATCACCAAGCTCGCATCAGCTTGCGAATTGAGGACTCGACGGAGGATCTCGACCGGGCGGTGCTTATCGACTCCATCCACCAACGAGCCGCCGATCTCGGGATCGGCTCGGACACGTACCAGCTCAGTAACCTGTTCGTCGTCTACCAGGACTTGCTGCAAAGCCTTTACCGGTCCCAAGTCCTCACCCTGGGGATCGTAGCCGCCGGCGTATTCATTTGTTTTCTGGCCATCTTCAGGTCGCTCCGCATCGCGCTCGTCTGCATGGTGCCAAACGTCATCTCGATTGGCGTCGTGCTCGGGATCATGGGCTGGGCTGGCATCGCCCTGGACTTCATGACCATGACCATCGCCTCGGTCGCCATGGGCATTTCAGTGGACGATACCATCCACTACGCCCACCGCTACCAAAAGGAAATTTCCCACGGCCACTCTCCCGCCGACGCTGTTAAGCGGACCCATCGCTCAGTCGGCTACGCCATGCTGTATACCACCATCGTCATAGTGACTGGGTTCTCACTGCTGGTCTTCTCCGACTTCATCCCGAGCGTCTGGTTTGGGCTCCTGACCGCCCTTTCTATCAGCATTGCTCTGCTGGCTGATTTGCTCACGCTTCCGGCATTGCTGTTGCTTTTCTCGGAAGACAAAGGGAGTAGCGAAGGTGCCGCGACGTCTACGACGCCCTAGTCAAAGCGGACTTATGATACTGCGTCCGTTCGCATCCGCGGGGTTGACCCCGCGCCCTCTTTTCGAATGCTACTCCAGTATACTATGTCGATTTCCGAAATAGCGTGCATCTGTCTCTCTTTCCTCGTCCTGCTTTGCGCAGTCATACCATTCCTGCGCTTCGAGGGTTGGTGGGTGCGAGGCTTCGATTTCCCTCGGCTGCAATTCGCGTCTCTCGCCGGCATCTTGCTTGCAGTCGATTTGTGGATACTCGATTTCGAAAGCCTCTGGAGCTGGGCAGCTGTTGGCGGTTGCCTGCTTGCGTTAGGCATTGAAGCGTGGTGGATCCTTCCTTACACGTGCTTCTGGAAGGAGGAGGTCGTCAATTGCCGCAATCCGGAGAGCGGCGAAAGCATCGCGATGATGACCGCTAACGTTTTGCAAACAAATCGCAACGCCGATGGATTCCTTAAAATAGTGCTCGATGCTCAGCCAGATATTCTTGTCACACTCGAGACCGATCAGTGGTGGCAAGACAAGCTCGACGTACTCGAGCGGGAACACGGCTACCACCACACCGCTAAGTGCCCGATCGACAACCTCTATGGCATGCTGGTCTACTCCCGTTTCGAACTGGAGAATACGAAGATCCAACAGCTCGTAGAGGAAAACGTACCCTCGGTCCATACGCTTGCCAGATTGGAAAACGGGCGAGCGATACGTTTGCATTTCATCCATCCTGCTCCGCCTAGCCCATCGGAAAACACCGAAAGCTCTGAGCGCGACGCGGAGTTGACCATGGTTGGAAAAAGCGTGTCGAAGGCCCTCGTTCCAGCTATCGTGACAGGCGATCTCAACGATGTAGCCTGGTCCGGCACTACCCGACTATTCCGCGAAGCGAGCGGCATGCGGGACGTCCGTATCGGTAGGGGAATGTTCAATACATTTCATGCTAAGCTCTGGTGCTTTCGTTGGCCGCTCGACCATCTTTTTTGTAGCAAACACTTCGAGCTCGCGACCATTCGTCGTCTTCCGAAGTACGGCTCCGACCACTTTTCGATGTACGTCAAACTCGTGTTGACCCCCAAGGATTCCAACGATTCAGAGCCGCTGAAGCCGGATGAGGATGACAAGGAGATGATGGATGAAAAGCTGGACGACGAAAACGTCAGCCCTAACGACGTCCATCAGCCAGACCGCTAAGCTTTTCGATCCGATCCGAAGCGGGTCAGCTGCACGCGATGGTGGCAACTGCCCTAGCGATCGGCGCCTTGGTCGCGGCTCTCGCCTGACTCAACTTCCAGAACCGCTGGCAAGCTCGTGTTTCCGCTGCGGTCCACGCTTGTCACGGCGACGCCCTCGATAGTCGAAACGAATCGAAAAGATGTTTCGCCTCGGGGAAGGATACTCGTTTTCCATTCGCCGCGCTCGAGCGTCTGCACCACCCACAGCCAAGCCTCTTCGTCGCCCAGTGCGCTCCATGTCGCCTCGTATCCATTATCCGCGACATTCATCGACAAGGTCGGCGTCGCGGGCGGGGTAGAATCAAGCCACTCAAATCGAGGGCTCAAAGCTGGTTCCGTGTAAACCTCGCCCGCAAGCTCATCCTTGAACGCCTTTTTGTCCCTGTAGGCATTGACGCTCCAGAGGATTTGCCCTCCTGCTCTCGGCTGGGTGCGAGTGAACTCGATTTGCCTTGAGATTTCTGCAACTGGCCACCCGTCCAAAACCTTCAGGGCATTGAGCCCGGGAAAGACATGACGATCCAGCAGGCTTTGCCCCGTCCACCAGTCCAGGAGGATTGGGTAGCTCGTTGGCGGGTCGTTGATGGGCCAGTAAAGCTGAGGCGCTAGATAGTCGCACCAGCCCTCCCGTAGCCATTTTCGAGCGTCTGCATAGAGCGCCTCGTAGGCATCGAGTCCGGCGATCGTATCGGGGTGGCCGGGCCGCCAGATGCCGAAGGGACTAATGCCAAACTTTATCTGAGGCTTCACGTCGTGAATTTCCCGATACACTTTATGGACAAACTCATCTACGTTACGGCGACGCCAATCGCTTCGGATGAGGCCGGTTTCCTTTCCGAATTTCTCCCAGCTCAGATTGTCAGGAAAATCCAAATACTTCCCCTTTTTGTCCTTCTCTGGATAGGGATAAAAATAGTCGTCGAAATGAACGGCATCGATGTCGTAGCGCTGCACCACGTCCAGCACGACTTGCAGCGTGTAGTCCTGTACCTCCGGCAGCCCAGGATCCAGCCAGAGCAGACTGCCGTACGTGCGAACCCATTCCGGATGCCGCTTGCTCACGTGGCTATCCGCAGCGGGAGCTGTTATCTTCAAGCTCCGAACTCGATAGGGGTTGAACCAAGCATGCAGCTCGAGTCCCCGTTGGTGGGCTTCTGTCACCGCAAACTCCAAAGGATCGTAAAAGGGCAAGGGACCTTGGCCCTGCTTTCCTGTAAGGTACTCAGACCACGGTTCAATGTCCGACAGGTAAAACGCATCGCAAGCGGGTCTCACTTGCAGGATGACCGCATTCTGATTCAGCTCCAAAGCCTCATCCAGCAGAGCCAATAACTCCGCTTGTTGGTCGGCAATGCTAAGGCCGGGCTTCGAGGGCCAGCTCAAGTTCGCCACCGTGGGAATCCATACGCCGCGGAATTCGCGAGCGATCTCCGGCGGGGTTAGGCTAGGTACAGTAGCAGCGACCTCGACAGGTTCCTCGATATCCGAGGAGCATCCCGGCAGAAAGCAGACCGCGAAAAGAGCCGCGACGAACGCTGTCGCTAACGCTTTCCGAAAGTTATGCCCAGATTCAACCATGCGCCATAAACAAAACGGTTTGAACCAAAGTCAAAATCGATCCCCCAACCCGTCGAAATCAAATCAACTGGAGGGACGGGTTCCACCCCGTCCGCGCTGCAGGATTTAATCAAAATCATGATTCTACGAACCTCCCGCAAAATGCCTTGCCTCCTCGTTACGGCTAACGTATCCCTCGCTCCACCTCTGTCGTAGCCGCCTCAACACCAGGTATTTATGGTCCGCCTTTCCTCGCCCATTTCCTCGCGTCTCATTCTTTCAGGTTCCTACGCGGCGATAGCTGGTATTCTCCTTTACGGAATCGTTTACTCTTTTGGCGGTAGCCATCAAGAATACGAAGGGGCAACCTACCTGACCAAGGACGAAGACTTCGCATTCGACTTCACCATTCTCTGGTTGCAGGCTCTTGGCCCGGTCTTTGGAGTGTTTGTCATATCGCTCCCCTTCTTTCCCTTTACCTTCGCCTACGCGTCATTCGTTTGCCCTAGCCGTATCACAATTACTGATACGGAAATTCGCGCTAAATTCTTCGGCAAGGAAAAATGCTGGCCTATGAGCGAGCTGCGTTCGATTGATTTCAAAACGGTGAACAATAGCCAGTTTATCATATTCAAAGTAGGCGGTACGACACTTAAAGCCGAGGTCGAGCACGGCCGCTGGGGAGCCATTCGCGACCTAGTCCCTCTTGAAATAGCAGCCAAGGTATAGCCCCACGCCTGCTTCTCGCCGTGCCCAGCTAGATCGCTCCCCCTCACTGGAGGGACGGCTTCCACCCCGTCCGGTCGGCAGGATCATCCTCACCCATTCGTGACCCTTCGAGTATTTGACTCACCACTCCGGCAAGCCTCCGTCGTGGGCAAACACGGCACAACCCGTTCATCCGCGTGCAATCCGTATGGACCAGTGGTTTCGAACCCCCTTCTAAGTATTTGCACTGTTAATCCCTTGCCTCGCTGCAGCCTCAAACGTATGGGTCACTTCGTCTTTCTCTTGATCCCCAATCCCAGCATCCATGCCCGATACCGAATCCTCCGGCGAGAACATCGCTCTACTCATCGACGCCGACAACGCCCCGGCCGCCAAGATCAACTTCATCATCGCCGAGCTCGCCACCTACGGCAGCGTCAGCATCCGCCGAGCCTACGGAAACTGGAAGAAACCCGCCCTCTCCGGCTGGGAAAAAGTGCTGCACGAATACGCGATCCAGCCCGTGCAGCACTTCGACATCGTCAAGGGCAAGAACGCCTCCGACATGGCCCTGCTCATCGAGGCCATGGACATTCTCTATACTAAGAACGTCGGCACCTTCTGCCTCGTCTCCTCCGACTGCGACTTCACGCCGCTCGTCCTCCGCCTGCGGGCCGACGGCAAGCGCGTTATCGGCTTCGGCGACGCCAAGACACCCGAGCCCTTCGTCGCCAGCTGCACCCGCTTCCTCTACCTCGACGACGAAAAGAAAGCCAAGGTTAAGCAGAGCGACAAGACTGGCCCCACCCAAAAGCTCAAGGGCGACACCAAGTTAATGAACCTGCTTCGCAACGCGGTGGACGCCAGAGCGGACGAAGACGGCTGGGCCCGCCTCGGCCCGGTCGGCAACCACATTCTCAACCAAGGTTCCTTCGACCCCCGCAACTACGGATTCTCCAAGCTCAGCGAACTTTTCGCCGCTATCGACACCTTCGAAATCCACAAGGAAAACAACGGCACCGGTTCCATATTCTCCGTGCGCCTGCGAGGTAAATAGCATCCCTTGTTGCTTATACCTCCCATGTTCCAGCTCACCTCTCTGATCCTTGTCACCACTCTCCTCGCCATGCCTGCCAGCGCTCACCCACCCGAAAACGATCCGCACCTCTGGCTCGAAGCCGTAGACAGCCCCGAAGCGCTCGCATGGGTAGAGCAGCAAAACGCCATCGCCCATAGGCGCTACGCGGAGACCGCCCTCTTCGATCAGATCGAGGCAAGGTCCTTGCAAATCCTCGATTCGGACGAACGGATTCCCTACCCCGCTGTTCGCCAGGACTTCGTCTATAATTTCTGGCAAGACGAAGACAACCCGCGCGGATTGCTTCGCCGTTCGCCTAAGACCTCCTACCTCTCTGGCTCGCCCCTATGGGAAACCGTCCTCGATATCGATCTGCTCGGCGAAGAGGAAGGCGTTAAGTGGGTCTACAAAGGTGCGTCTTGGTTGCAGCCGGACTACCAACGCTGCCTCATGGAGCTTTCTCCCGGCGGAGGTGATGCCGTGGAAATACGGGAGTTTGATCCGCAGGCCAAGGCCTTCGTCGCGGATGGCTTCCACTTGCCGACCGCCAAAGGCAGCGTCGAATGGGTGGACCGAGACACCCTCTTGATCGCCACCGACTTCGGGCCCGGCTCCCAGACCAACTCTGGCTATCCACGCGTCGTCAAACGCTGGATACGCAACCAACCGCTCGACGAGGCCACCGAATTGTTCGAGGGCGAACAAACCGACGTCGGAGCGTGGCCCTTCTCCCTCCGCCAAGCCGACGGGCCGACCTATTTCTTCGTCCAGCGATCCATCACCTTCTTCACCCGCACCGTATTTGCATGGGTCGACGGCGCCCTAAAAAAGCTCCCCATACCGGAAGACTCCGATGTCGAAGGCCTCTTCCAAGACCAATTGCTGCTGCACCTCAAATCGGATTGGACCGTCGACGGAACCACCTACCCGCAAGGAAGCCTCGTCTCCGCTGACCTGCCGCTTCTGCTCGAAGGTATCGCTAAGCTCAACACCGTTGTCTTGGTCGACTCGCGCTCGAGCATCGACCAAGTCGGCATTTCCCAAGATGCTCTATACCTCAACCTCCTCGAAAACATAAGCAACGTCCTGTATCGTTACACCCGCAACGACGATTCCTGGCATGCCCAAAAGGTCGATACACCGAGTCTCGGAAGTTTTTCGATCCAGAACCTCCGCCACACGGACACTGACTTCTTTTTAACCTACGAAGACTTCCTCACCCCCTCCACCCTTTACCATTACCGCTTCGCGCAAGGCGAAATAGCCGCTACTCCCGTATACGCGTTGCCCGCCTTTTTCGATGCGGAAGGCTTGGAGTCGACCCAATACGAAGCCATCTCTGCCGACGGTACACGTATCCCCTATTTCGTTACAGCCCGCAAAAACCTCGAAACGGACGGCAGCCACCCGACCCTGCTCTACGGCTACGGCGGCTTCGAAATTTCGATCAAGCCCGGCTATCGGGCCGTCACCGGAGCCGCATGGCTAGAGAAAGGCGGTGTCTACGTGACCGCTAATATACGCGGCGGTGGCGAGTTCGGCCCCGCCTGGCACCGAGCGGCCCTCAAGGAAAACCGCCAGCGCGCTTACGACGACTTCATCGCCGTCGCCGAAGACCTGATCCGCCGCGGCATCGCCACTCCGCAAAGCCTCGGCATCTTCGGAGGAAGCAACGGCGGCTTGCTCGTAGGCGTGGCCTACACGCAGCGCCCCGACCTCTTCAACGCCGTCGTCTGCGCGGTTCCGCTGCTGGATATGCGCCGCTACGACAAACTACTCGCGGGAGCGAGCTGGGTGGGCGAATACGGCGACCCCGATAATCCTGACGAATGGGAATACATCTCCAAGTATTCGCCCTACCAAAACCTGAACCCCGACCAGACCTATCCGGAACCCCTCTTCACTACCTCCACCCGCGACGACCGCGTCCACCCGGGCCACGCCCGTAAGATGATGGCCAAGATGCTTCAGCAAGGCCACCCCACCCTCTATTACGAGAACACCGAAGGCGGCCACGCCGGCTCCTCCACCAACGCCCAAAGAGCCTACAGCTCCGCCCTCATCTACACCTACCTCTGGGATAAGCTCTCCGCGAACGAATAATAGAACCCACGCCACCTCTGCCCCTCAAGCTCTCCATCAAAGAGGAGATGTCCCCTCCGGGACGCAGATACGTCTTGCGATTCCAAATCTATACCTAAGTATAAACCTCCAAACACAAAATTAACGCGCCCGTAAATTTTCGCGTAAATTAACCCGTAAATTTAAGTGTCGTGAATACCACTGATGGGGAGAGATAGAAATTTCAAATATAACCAACGAGGCGACGTATCCATTTTCTAATTCTACAAATAAGAAAAGATCTCCTGCATTGTTGAGA
>NZ_JARXHX010000017.1 GCF_031127835.1 Pelagicoccus sp. SDUM812002 | reverse complement strand
TACGGAACCGGCACCGGTGAGGGTGAGGGTGTTGCCGGAGATTTCGGCTGGACCGCTGAGCACTGATAGCGCAACTGGCAGGTCCGAGCTGGCGGAGGCGTTCACTGCGAAGGGGGCGTCGCCATAGGACTTGTCGCTGATCGCGTCTAAGGTGATGGCTTGGCTAGCCGGCGCAATGTCGAGAACGAGGGTACCGGTACCGCTGCCGTATTGGTTGGTAGCGGTGAGTTCGATTGAGAAGCTTCCTGTCTCGGTCGGTGTTCCGGCGATCTCTCCTGTGTTTTCGTCGATGGTCAATCCAGCGGGGAGCCCTGTGGCTGCGTAGCTCGTAGGTGTATCAGAAGCGAGGATACTGTAGCTAAGCAGGTCACCATAGGTTCCAGTAGCTGTCGAATCGCTGGTGATTTCGGGGCTGTTGCCGTTTGGTTCTCCGGTTCCGCCGGAACCGCTTTGACCATCCTGGGAAACAATCTGGAATCCGCTGAGTCCGGTGCGGCGTCCGGAAACTCCGACTACGCGGACGGAACTTTCCGTGAGGCCGCGGAATACGACGTATTCTTCTCCGTCGACCGCTTCGGCCGCGGTGGTGGCGGTGGATTCGTCGTAGGTCCCGTCCCACTTCCGATCCGCATCGCGAATGTACTTGGTGGCTTGGACGACCCAGGTCGATCCGTCGTGGTACTGCAGGTTTACGTCCATGGTGATAGGCACGGTTTCCCCTGACTTACGGCCGCTCCAGTAGACGTAAAGGTCGTAGGTGGCGTAGGGGATCTCGGAGGCCTCGAAGGCCATGGAGGAGACGTTGCTGCGAGCTCGCTGGCTACGCATCATCTTGGCGTCGTCATCTAGGGGCGCGGCCATATCCGGCGTTTCGTTGGCGTAGGGATAGGCTGTATTGGTGAACTTGATATCAGCTGTGGTCGCGTTTCCGTTGCTGTCGAGGACGTCTACCAGGTTTTCGTTGTTCACCGTGGAATTGCTCCAGTAAGCAGCTGGTACGGCGCCTGCGATGTCGCCAGGCGCTAGCTGGTTGTTTTCGGTGGCCATGTTGACGCTGATGGTGTCTCCGTTTGTCGAGCCTCCGCCGTTGACGCTGCCCGTGGTGACGATGAGGGCAGCGCTTTCGTCGGATGCGTTTCCTGCTTCGTCGAGAGCGACGACGGTAGCGCTGTAGGTGGTTTCTGGCGACAGACCGGTGATGTCTATCGTGGTGTCGGCTACAGTTCCGTGGAAGGCGCTGTCGAGGTAGACGTCGTAGGCGGTGACAGCTACGTTGTCTGAGGCAGCGTCCCAGCTAAGGGTGAAGCTGTTTTCACCGATATTGCTGCTTTGCAAGTTAGTGGGAGCGCTTGGAGGCGTGACGTCGTGGGAGACGATTTGCAGGCCGCTCATGCCGACACGGCGTCCGGAGGTGGTGAGGATCTTGAAGTCCACGTCCGAACGTGCGCGGAAGACAATGTATTCGTTTCCGTCGACGGCACCGGCAGCGGTGACTGCGGTGGATTCGTTGTAGGATCCGTCCCATTGGCGGTCGTCGTCGCGGATGTATTTGGTTTCTTGAGTCACCCAGTTGGATCCGTCGAAGGTCTGGTACTCGACAGTCATGGTCTCGGGCGGTGAATCGGCGGAGCGCACGCCACCCCAGTAAACGTAGATGTCGTAGTTATCATAGGGGACTGCTTCGGCGTAAGCGGCAGTTCTGGTGGAGCTGCTGTTGGCTCGCTGGGTGCGCATCATGGATGCGTCGTCGGCGAGTGGCGCAGCGTATTCTGGAGTGTTGTTCGGGTAGAAGAACGGCGTGTTCGAGAAGCGGAAGTCCAGCGTGGTGGCAATGCCTTCGCTATCGCTAACGTCGGTGAATGACTCGTTGTTCACGGTGGAGTTGTGCCAGTTGGTTGCAGGCACCGCACCTAGACTGTCAGTTGCTGTTAACTCGAGGCCGGGGTCGGTGACGTTGAAGCTGATGATGCCGTCGCTAGATGTTCCTCCACCGCCGCCGGTGGTTTCCGCTAGCGTGGTGACAGTGAGGCTAGCGCTTGCGGCTGAGCTGTTGCCCGCTGCGTCGAATGCGATCACCTGCACGTCGTAAGCGGTTTCGGGCGAGAGGCCGGTGATTGTTTCGGAAGCCTCGGTGACGGTGCTGTAGAGCGAGCCGTTGAGGTAGACTTCATAGCCGGAGACCGCTTCGTTGTCGGTGGAAGCCTCCCAAGTTAAGGTGAAGCTGTTTTCGCCAACGGCGCTGCTCTGTAGGTTGGCGGGCGTACTTGGATCCTCCGTGTCGGGAGCGGGGCCGTCGTTAGCGAGGAAGCGGACTGCGTCTGCGATGACGTATCCGTTTACGTTGTCGGTGCGGAGTACGACGCTGTTGAGAGTACCGGCTGCGAGCTCGTAGGTACCGAGCAGGTTCCATGCGCTGCCATCACTGCGCTGGTTAACCATGACGGTGTCAGTACCGTTTGCGCGTACGATATCGATGGGTACGTTACTCGCTCGGTTGCTGGCACTGGTCCAGCGAAGATAGATGTCGTAGGTTCGTGTAGTTGGCAGGTCCGGCGTGTAGGTAACGGATTTGCTTCCTTGATCAGTGTCATTGTTGTGCTGGTAGTTGTCTCCCCAATACCCAGATGACGAGCTACTAGTGGGCCACTCTCCGACGAAGCTCACACCGAGCTGGGCGTCGTTGTCGAGAATGATTTCGTTGCCAACGGTTCCGTCGTCGAGGGTTTTGACGATGGTCTCGTCGCTTGGGGCTGAGAGGTTACCGTTCAAATCGCGAGCGCGGAGGCTGACGAAATAGGAAGTGTAAGGATCTAGGCCGGTGAAGACGTAGGAGGTGGTATTGGTCGTTCCTTCGTATTGACCGTTTAGGTAAACGTCGTAGCTTGCTACTCCTGTTTCGTCGCTTGCAGCGTCCCAACTGACGGTAAATCCGTTGGTTTGAAGGTTCGAAGCGGAGAAGTTAGCGGATGGCTGGGGAGGAAGATCTCCGGAGACTGTGGGAAGGATTTCGATGCCGCTAATCATTGGATTGTCGACCGAACCGGTGAAGACGAGATCGAGGATGTTGTCTTCCACTTCGACAAAGCCTGACTTGATGAGGGCGGCGTTGGTACCGCCTGCTTCACCGAATACGTCGATGTCGACCCAACCAGCTGGGTAGCTGTCTTCAGCGGAAACGGTGAAGATACGTTGTCCAGCTCCTGTGATACCGAAGTAGGTTTCAGCGAAGTGGAGTTTCACTTCATACAGGCCGTTGGCGAGGATTATGCGGTAGTCAGAGATTCCCCAGCGCTCAGTTTGATAGATACGGTCGTCGATGGTGCCGGCGATCTCGATGTCGCCGCGGTCGGCAAGTCCGCCGCCGTTATCGCTGCTGTGGTCGGCAGACCAAATGTTTCCGTTGGAGTCGGTGAAGTCGGCTGTACCGCCAGACTCGATACGGGAAACTACTGGTGTGGTGGGAAAATCGATTACGATGTTCACGCTTTGAGATGCCTTGGCTCCACGGTTGTCCGTTACTGTGCATTCGGCTACGTAGGAGCCTGGGACGTTGTAGGTGTGGGAAGGGTTTGGCTCGTTCGTTACATTGCCATCGCCGAAATCCCAAAGGGTGCTGATGATGGATCCGTCGGAGTCGGAAGCGGTGGAAGTGAAATCGATAGTGGTCGGGGAAACTCCTCCAGTGCTGGAAGACGTGATGGAAAGGGTAGGAGCGACGTTTGGTGTCTCGTCCACCCGCTCGCTGCTATAGCCCTTGGTCAAGCCGTAGAATTGGCTGTCCATGGCGTCGAGGGGGACTCCCTGCCATGTCGGGTCTGTGTCTACGTATTGCGGGTCGGTGCCTTCGCCAGGACGGTAGGTTGCGGTATCGATCAGGTTGACCGAAGAAGATGCGAACACCGAAGAGGAGCTGGTGGTGGAAAGGATGGAATCGGATACGGTTACCGAGGAACCGTTTTCAACAGTGATCCCGTGGCCTCCTCCGTGCATGGTGGAGTAGTCGACGGTAAGTTCGCCACCATTGCCGCTGACCCAGAGTCCGTAGGAAGAGCCGGTTCCGCCCTTCTTGTGGTTGAAGGCGGCGAGTGAGTTAAACATCTGGCCATTATCGGCCCAATGGCGGTAGCCGCGCGAGTTGCCGGCGGAGACGCAGTCTTGGTAAGTGATGTAGGAGGCCTTGTTGTCGAAGCCACCGTCATTGTTGCCGTAGGCCTTGCAGCGGATGTAGAATACGTTGTAGGTCCCGCGCTCGGTGCTGAAGCCATCGCCGTTCCAATATTGTGAGCTGGATTGGTTGTATCCATTATTTATCGCGACGCAGTCGATGAAAGTGATATCGTGGATGATGGGTTGTCCATCGGTGTCGTCGCCCGCAAAACCGTTAGGAATGGGGCGCGACGGGAATGACAGATCACCTCCATTGCAGTCGGTAAAACAGGAATCGAAGGTGACGAAGCTCGAGTAGTCGCCGATGCGGAAGGCTTTCTTAGTATGGCGAATGACGGTACAATCCTTGACGAGGATTTCGCTGGTATTGTAGAGGCGAATCGCGTCTTCGATGGTGTCGAAGTGGAGGTTTTCGAAGAGGATGTTGGTTCGTAGTGTATCGGTAGTACCACTACGCTTCATTCCAATCACAAAGGGTTGGTCCTTGAAGCGCAGGTTCTTGATTTCCCAGTAATGGGCGGCTCCAGGGAATTCCAGAAAAGTGTAGTTCGCGTTGTTTTTGACGTCGAAGGTGCCTTGGAAGAGCGGGAGTCCGCCGCCTGTATCCACGCCTTCCAGCGCCTTAGGAGAGCCCGCGACGCCGCTGGTGGTGATATCGATTGGTGATACTGTATAGGTGCCGCTTCCTAGGAGAACGCGGTCGCCGGGAACGGAGCTGTTCAATAGGTTCTCGATTTGGTCTTCGTCGTAGGCGTTTGACCAGTCGGAACCATCTTGTGCTCCGGCTCCAGTGGGGGTGACATAGTAGTCAACGGCATACATTCGTGCCGGGATGGCGAGCAACGCAAGCGTCGCCAGCAGTTTTAATAGAAACGTCGGGAACGACCTTTTCATAGATTTGGGTGTCAGGGGGTTATGTGCGCACTGCACTGAGTGGGTTGATTGGCGTTCACCCCTTTCGGCTCGCGACTGCGGGGCGGAGGGATGGGGCTTGTTGCGCCAGCCTGCCAAAAATTTAGAGGCAGTGGTGACACAGGTATTCTTCACTGTCTTGTCCCCTCGAGAGCCGACTGCCAACCCACTTGGCAATGTATAAATAAGCTGCTGAGTCACTGGGGTATACAGCGGATTTATACAGGTGTTACCTTTTGAGTGAGCGACGGCGGAGGGGGCTTAGGTATTTGCAGGGGGTGAATAGTTAGTCATCGCCCGTTGGCTTTCTCCCGGACGGGTTTCGGGCGAGAGTGTTATCCTCCCCAAATAACTTTATCTGATCATATGAAAAAACGTAAGATTCTCTTCCTGCCCCATGGCAACTTGCAATATTCCCAGCTCGAACCGTCGAAACGAGGTTGGGTGGCTCAGCAGTCCTATGAGCCACTGTTTGACCTCGTAGCTTCAGACGACCGCTACCGTATTGGCTTTGAAGCCAGCGGAAAGACCCTGGAAATTATGGCGGAACAGTATCCAAAGTCTCTGGACAAGCTTAAGGCTCTGGTAAAGGAAGGCCGCATTGAGGGTGTGGCTTCGCCGCACACGCACATTATGCTGTCGAATATCGACCCAGAGATTGGGTTCCACAGTTTGCTCGACGGCCTCGATTCTTGGGAGCGTTATGTAGGGGTCCGCCCGGATACGGGATGGAATCCCGAATGCAGCTGGGCGGAGTATTTGCCGTCGATTTACCGCGAGGCCGGCTTCAAGAATTTGATCGGCGACGCGGACAGCCTGTTTTTATCCTTCGACGAAATTCGAAAAGCGACGGGCCTAAGTTACGACGTGCGCAGCCACAGTAACAAGAACAAGCTCTTCCGGATCGAGGACTACATCAAAGACAAGCCTGACTTCCTTCGCTTGCTGACAAACCCGACTGAACTGTCCAACGGGTTGCGTTTGATATTTCGTTCCGATATGATGGCCAATCCAATGCTTTGGTACCTGATGGGGGCGACCGAAGGAAATCGCGAGACGCCCGTGCAGCTGGATGAGATTCGCGAGAGCTTGGAGCGTTGGTCGCAACGCGTGGAGGACACCGGCAGCTTCATCATGCCGTACGCGGAAGATGCCGAATACATCGGCACGAGCGCTTATTTCTATGTGAAGCAGTTTAATGAAGCCCGATTCTTCGAGCCAATGCCGGAGAGCGTGGACCGATTTAAGGAGTTGCTCGATGTGTCTCTAGACCTTGGATACGAACTGGGAACGCCAGCAGAGGTGATAGACTCCAGCGAGAACGTAATAAAGACTGACCAGGTTTACAAGGTGGACAATGGGATAGCGTGGCACGGAGGAACCGCCAAGGCGTGGGCCAATACGGTTTACTCTCGCATCATGGATCCGGTTTGCCGCGATATCCACGATGGCTTGCGTCGAGTCAGTCAACGTTTGGGGACGGACTTTGGTACGATGCGTGACGACTTGCAGGAAGCGCGTCGATTGCTGACAAACGCTTGGGTTTCCGACAGCCGTTGGCCGCCGCTTCCTACGACGCCAGGACGCTTCAACGTGAAGGAGTCGATCGCGGACCTCAAGGAGGCGAACACGGTTCTGGAGAACGTTATCGTAGCGGTGGGGCTCGTGGAGCTGAAGTCGCTTTATAGCCCGGAGCTGATTCGCACGCAGATTGCGAGTATCGAGGAAGAGCTGATGGCGATGGAATACTTTGAGGAAAGCGTGGTTCCCGCTAAGGTTTAGAGCTTTTTGTTAGTGTAGTTCTAGTTGAATGGGGAAGCCCACGCCTGGGGAAGCGTGGGCTTTTTCGTGTCTGGATGAAAGGGGGAGGCGAAGCGTTAGGTCCGAATAGGTGGCTTGTGTTCTCTAGCCCACGACGGAGCGACGCGGAGATGGCGAAGCAATGGACACGAATGAGGAGGGGATGATTGGGTGTGTGTTTAGAACCACAGATGACACAGATTGTCACAGATTATGGGTACGGTGGGTTCTTTTTTTAGGGGACCTTGAGAGTTAATACGGCAAGGTCCTGTCGTGCCCATTACTTACGTCCACTCTGTGCGGAGGAGCTTGGCTTGGGCGAGCACGGTTTGGTATGTGCACGGTGCTGAGTATTCTGCTTTAGACCGCGGCAAAGAAACCTTTCGTAGCGGTTGTGTAAATGTCCGTTGTTTTGTGGTAGCTTTTGCCGCAGACGGCAGTTGTTAAGTACTGCTTAACAACTGAGGTTTCCTCCAATTCGTTATCGCTGAAGATGCTCTTGAGGTGCTGGTTGATGGCGGGGATGGAGACGCGGTATAGCTCCGCCACCATCTTCTGCGTTAGCCAGATGTAATCGTCCTAGTAGCAGCATTTCGATGCTGCCTTCCGAACTACCGCCTGCCGCGACAAGAGTCAGGTGTTCCGCCGCCGAGGAGTGAATGGGCGATGCGTTGGCTTTCTTCTTAGGGTGCTCGTCCGGATCTGGCTTCTTTTTGGTCATGGGGTCAGGTTTTCGGCGGTGGATTCGTTGGGGGCATGACCTAAAGACAGATTCCTAGTCGCTGGCCGAGCCTGACAAGGTGGTGGTTGTTCCTTTCCTTCGCTAATCCCGCTTTAACAAACTCTCTCGCCAAGTCCTCCTGACCTGAGTGAATTGCGAGCCATGCCATACGGGAAAGATCGTTAGCACCTGCCTCTGCTCGCCTTGCATTTAGCACTGCTATGATCCGTGTAGCTAGATCACGCTTCTGTTCTCTATCAATATCGAGACCTTGATCGCGTAAGAATAAATTTAGTCTGTTTGCTGTGTTGGATAGATCGTAGAAGCTAACGTCAGATACTTGCGCACGTTCTATGAAAGCATGCACTTCACCGAGTGCATCTCGAGTCTGATAGCAAGCGTGACCCAGTAGCTTCCAAGCTTCTGCTGCTTCGCCATTGGGAGGTCCGTTCTCCAGAAACCTTCTGAGTTCTTCTTTTGCTCGAGCATATCCGTCATCAGTTCGTTCTTCCATGTGCCAACGTGCAAGTAGTAACCACCCTGGGTTATACGACCGGCAGATGGCTTCCAATACGGGAGCGTATGATTCGTACGTCGCACCTCCCTCGATTCGCCTCGAGACGTTTGATATGAAGTTCTCGAGGCGTTTTGCCAAACCGAGATGCACATCATCGCGCCTGCTAGCACCAAGCATCTGCAGTATTTCAACGTCGGCCTGAATTGCCGCTTTGGATGGACTTATATTTAGCTTTTTCTTACCGAAGATACTGGCAACTAACGGTAGGCTTATGAATTCCTGTTGATCAGCTGGAGCTACGTGTATTTCGGCCATCGAATAATGTTGCAGTGACTCAATCCCTTTCTCTACCTCTTGCCGTTCATGTGTTGACCTGAACATAACTGCTTCAAGGGCGAGTAAGGGGACTGGTGAATTCCAGGCGGAGAGCGTTAGGAAAGCTCGTTGTGAGCAAGGAGAAAGCGAGCTATATGTTCGCTCAAAGAGAGCAGTTAAAATGTCCTCGGTGCCTGCGACGATGCGGGGGATGTTGATGGCCCTACCTGCTTTAGCGACTTCTCCGAGTAATACCTTTATGACATATGGATGGCCTTCAGACTTTTCGACTAGTTCATTGATGTATGAGCTGCTAAGCAAATCTGAGATTTCGAGGGACTCCGCTGTTCGGTTGATCAATATACATGCTTCGTTCTCCTCCATACCAGAGACTTCCACCGGGTAGTCACCTTTAAATTCGCGGAGCCGAGTCGTTATTAGAGCCTTATTTGGTAACCGGATGAACGAATCGATCCAGTTGAACATTTCTATGGGGTTTTGCGTGGTTTCGAAGTTATCGAATACAAAGAGACATGGGCCGAGATCGCACTTTTGAAGTTGCTGCTCGAAGTAGACCCTAGAGTTGAAGCCCTTTTCTTTGATTTTTTCTGCAGGTAATACTAATCCTGCGTAGAAATTCCCCATGTCCTCCGGCGAAAGTACCAGAGGCCGTACCGGTTTCGGCCCGGTAAACTGGAGGTCTATATCGCGAGCGCTCAGCCAGACAATGCCTTCAAAGTGTTCACCGTTGTATAGTTCGGGAATGACCTTTAACGCTAGCGATGTCTTTCCTATCCCACCACGACCGACCAGAGTAACGATGGAACGCTTATCGTCCCGCAACAGTTTGAGTAGTTCCTCTTCAAGTCTCGGACGACTAACGTAGTCACTAACAAGGTCCGGCAAATTTGTGAAGCAACTGCCCTTAGGCATTAGCTCACCGTAACCTTCTGTTTCACTCGGAGGCAAGCTGCCTGGGGGCGTCAGGAAATCTGCCCCTTCACCATTCATTTTGTCGTCCGAATAGTAGGACAACATCTCAAACTTTTTTCCTGTTAGACCACCATTTGCGAAGTAGAAGTCGCGGAGTTCTGGGTCGGTCCGCATCAGCAGAATCTGGCGAGGGGCTCCAATGAATAGATGAATGCCATTTGGGAACTGTCGATCCTGTACCTGCTTAAGAAAGGCAAAGTCAGAGACGTCATCAGTGATTGGAGAGACTCGAAACTTACCATTCAAATTTCTGTGTAGGTGAGCCCAGGGTCTGGAGAACAATCTGAAATTATTATATATTAGCTCGATGCTCTTGGCTATGTGTTCTGCTGCCCTTGCTGCTCTCTCTGGCTGAGGTGCTCCGTGTGCTCTTGTTTTGTTGCGGAGGGTTGCAAATAGTCGAAACCAACGTTTCATGTCCGATTTTACGGGAAGTTCTTCGCTCTCGATTTCCAGAATCTGCAGAGCAGCTTTCAAAGCGGCGATTGCGTCGTACTGCCATTCGCTTTCTTTACAAGCTTGTGTCAGTTCTCTTCGTTCATCTCTTGCGTCAGCTAGCAGATATTGTGAAGCGGGGCCAATCAATGCGTCCTCTAAAACTCTTCCCCAATCACCCAATCCATCTGCCCGTGCAAGTTGATGTTCTAGTCTGTAGCGGTTTCGCTCTTTGTCATCAGCGATTGAAGCAACCATTCCCAGCACCATTGTTTTCGCAAGAGCTTCAGCTGCAAACAGGAGAGCGAAAAAATAGGTATAGTCGGAGTCAGATTTTGCTCTCTCGGCACGTTCGAGCACTTGTTCTATCGCGATATGTTTCATGAGGTTAGACAGGGGTTAACTCCCCGCTCAGCAGCTTCGGTAGCAGCGTGTCGCGGAGATTGGCGAGGTTGCGGGATTGGGCTCGGTTGGATTCGGCTTGTTCGTAGAGTGGGGCGTAGAGTTTGTGAAAAGCTTCCAATAGTTTTTGGTCGCTGTAGAAGCTTGACCCGGTGCTCCTTGAAAGAGCCGGATAATGTGCTTGAGAAAGATGAGCCCCGGGACGGTGCGTATGCCTTTGCCTGCGGCACGGGTGTCGCACGGTGGCGCCCGTGTTGTTGCGCAGCTTGTCTGCGGCGAACCAGAACCTGGCGGAGGAGTCTTTCTTTGGAGAGGTTCTCTTGCGGGGAGGCATGGTGTGGGAGTGAGGCGGGATCGATCGAACAGCAGGTCCTAGGGAATGGGCCTAGGTCTTTCGAAGACAGGGATTTTAATGGGCGATGGAAAAGTCGGTGCCAATGGTAAAAGCGCGAATAGTACCAATATCAGGGAAGCGGTTAGGTAGCGGGGAGCTGGAAGGCGGTGGAGCGAGGGGCGTTCTCTGCTGGTTGATATTGGGAGGGCCGTGGGAGGAGGGTGGCCCATGAGGTGCCAGCTTAGGGGACTGGACGAAAGGCCGCAGGCGGCGCGGACGTTTTAACGGTAGAGGAAAAATTGGGCATGAAAGGGAGTGTTCGCGAAAGGATGGGCTTCTAGAAAATTATCAGACAGGGAGTACTACAATCTGGTCGCGATGGGTGGAGTGTTTGGGCCAGTGCTTGAGGTTTTTGCTACGGTGACGCTGGCTTAAGCTCAGCGCTACGTGTGTCAGAGTTGTTCGATCTTTTTCAGCCCGGGTGCAAGCCCGTGGCTGCGGACTGCTGCAAAGCGGTCAAGACTCTGAGCGTAGGCGGCTAGTTCAGGGCAGATCCATTTGGTCGTAGTGGAGATGTCCTGGTGGCGCTGGCCGAGGTCTTTCCAGTGGAGGATGCGCTCGTGGTGGAAAACTCGGTTGCGCAGGTCTCGGATGGCGAGCCAACGGAGGTCGAGTTTGGTGGTGTTGCGTTCAGCCTTGGGTGCATGTGGAAATACCGTCTTTGCTATGTGGTGGCTGAGGCCGGTGCGGTTGTGCTGTTTGTTGAAGAAGCCAGTCCAGAAACCTAAGTTGAGCTCCGCTACGATGCGACCGGGAGTGGTTGGCTTGCTCAGCTTGTCTAGAGTGATTTTGGCTTCTTGGACTTTGGCGCTTTGCCAAGGAAGGAGTTTTATTGCTCCGTCGTACCAGTTGGATGTTCCGAAGCGGTTTGTGAAGGAGGCGTGGATGGCATTGCGGAGGGCGATTTCCGCGAACTGGAGGGAGGGGTAGAGCGCTTCCGCCAACGCCATGTTTAGAGCGTAGCGAGCGAGGGCGATCTTTTCGTCAGCTCCATCTTGGCGATAGGCGTCGAGTCGTTCAGTGTGGAGCGCAGTTTCGATCTTAAGGTAGCTGGGCGGGGACATGGGGAGGGTGCGTGTGGCGCAAGGATTTCGTTTGACTAGGGCTCGATCGTGTCGATTGTAACACATGTACACCTCGGAACCCCTTCCTTCGCTGCTTGCGGCGAACAGGCGCCGAGGTTTCTTTTTGCCCGGATGAAGCGGAGCCTTCCAAAGGTAATGATGCTTCGTAAGTTGCGGTTTCCAGAGTATAAACAGCTTTGCCCGTGAGCGCTGTGGCCTGTAATTGACATGACGTATTCGGTGTTTCGTTCATGTTGCGAGAGAGGTCGGCGTCGTCGAAATCTCTGTTAGTGGCGGGGCACTGGGGGTCGGCCCGGTGGGCTTTGGTCGCAGTTTGGCGGTGGAGTCTTTCGTGGAAGAGGCCTTCTTGTGGAGAGGCATGTGGGAAGAGTGAAAAGGGAAGGGTGAAGAGTGAAAGGGAGAGCGGCTGGGTCTCAAGTGAAGCTCAGTCTTTTGAGGACAGGCTTTTGATGCACAGTGGAAAAGTCTGTGCCAATGGTAAAAGCGCCTATGGTGCCAATATAAGGGAAGCAGCGAGGTAGCGGGCTGCTGGGCGTCGGCGGCGCTCTCCGTTGGCTGTCTGGAGGGCTACCGGTAGTCGCGGCTCCGGGGTGGATGCGTTTTGGGGGGCGTTCTGTGCGATTGGGGAATCGCGGTGTGTACGGCGGGCACGCCCTACCTTTTCTCTTTTATACTACCTTACCTCGACGTTCCTCCAGCTGGCCTTTTAGTTCGATAACGCCGTCGTCAGTAAGTGGATACTTGCGAGCGATGATGTAGGCGATTGTCAAGAGGACGGCGGGTATCAGCGAATAGCAGAGTCGGATAGAGAGGATTGCTCCGTCACCTTGGTCGGCGCCTTTGCTGACGTCGAAGCCGGTGATGTCGAGCATAGAGTTCGAAACGAGCAGGGTGCCGGTAAGGGCGACCTTTTCGATCCAGTTGGCCACCGCGGCGTACATGCCTTCGCGGCGCATGCCGGTGCTGAGTTCGTCGTAGTCGGCGGTATCCGCCTTCATGGGGTCGATAAGTACCCAGAAGCCGGAGAAGGCAGGAGAAAGGGCCAGCATGGTCAGGAACTGTAGCCAGGGGGCGTGGGGCGTGTAGCTGAAGAACTTGCTGGCGGAGGCGATGATGCCTATGAAGAGACACCATTGCAGGACCTTGAGCTTTCCTACGCGATTGGCGATCTTGCTGACGATGGGAACGGCAACGAGTCCGGCTACTCCGTAGAGGGTGAGAGCAAGTGCGTGGTATTTGGCCCCTTGTTCGGTGTCGCCAGGAAAGACGTAGTAACTGTTCACGTAGATACCGAGGATGTTGACCATACTGGTGCCGATGAGCATGCCGACGACGATGGCGACGAGACAGCGGAAGGGGCGATTGGCGAGGGTCAGCTTTACTGCTTTTACCAGTTTGACCTTTTGCTGCTTGGCTGCCCGTTTCTTGAATCGTTCGCGAGTGTTGAGAACGGCTGGGATGGCGAGGACGATGAAGAGCGCACCGATGATGAGGCCAACGGTGCGGAATCCGGATATGGTGCTGTCGAAGAAGTCTAGCTGGGCGATGACGAAGATCCAGGGGGCGATGAAGTTAATGATCTTCGTACACATGGCGCGGTAGGTCTGGATACGGAGACGCTCGTGGGTGTCCGAGCTGAGCTCGTATCCAAGCGTCAGGTACGGCACGCCATAAACCGTAAATGCCGTAAAAAACATCAGGCAAGTAACGAGAAAGTAGACAAAAGTGGCGGTCTGTCCCCAATCGATGGGTACGAGCCAGATTATGGGGAAGGTGATGGCGCAGAGGACGGCTCCAAGTGCGATGAAGGGGCGTCGACGTCCCCAGCGGGTTCGGGTATTGTCGCTGACAGAACCCATGAGGGGGTCGGTGAAGCCGTCCCATAGGCGGACAATGGCCATGACGACGCCGACTAGGGTCGGGCTGAGTCCGAGGGTCAGGTTGTAGAGTGGGTTGGCGATCTGCATTACGCCGCTGGACCCTAGCATGAAGGGAATGGTGCCGATGGCGTAAGACAGCTTTTCCTTTATCGAGGTACGATACTCGCCCTGTGGTTTGGAGACTTGGGCCAGAGTGCTGTCGGGAGGCGATGTTGCGTCTGGGGTCTGAGAATCGGGGGTTTCTGGTTTCATGGTATTGGGAGCGGCTCCACCAAAGTCTTGGGAAGTTGTTATCTGCAATAGCTCGAAAGATGCTTAACTAAGCATCCGTTATGGCGACCCTCGCTAGAACGTTTCGCCGTCGTGCCAGGTCGATTGTACGAGCAAGCGTTCGTAGGTACGAGGCAAGCCCGCATGGTTGCGAGTGATCTGGGACGCGATGTTTTCTACGGCCCGTTGGCCCATGAGTTCTCGGTTTCCAATGAGACCGGAGTCGTCACCGTTGATACGAGCTCGAATATCGAGGCATATGAAGGGGAGGTCCTTGCCCAGCTCTTTTCCGCTGCGGTCAAGAATTTTGGCGAGGTGGGGGCGGGTGCCCAGTTCGCCAATGACGATGTCGGGCTTGGCCCGTTCCATCCAGTCTATCATGTTCTTGTCGATACAGTTCCGTTCTTCACCCGTCTCGTGGCGAAAGAGGTGGACCATAAGGTCCGGGTCTAGGCCATTGTCTAGGGCGATGCGACGGAAGCCGTCGGTGAAGGCGTAGTCGATGCGTTCGTTTTGGGTTTTGGATACAGAGAGGCCGATTCGCTTGTGGCCACGGTCGAGGGCGGCGCGGAACGCTACGGTAATGGAGTGGTAGTTGTCCGGCATGATGCAATTGACCGGAGTGTGGGCGAAGTTGTAGCCCAGCGAGACGTAGGCGAATTCGGGCAGGTCGAAAATAGGCTGGGTGAAGATCCAATGTCCGCTGGAGAGGGCGAAGACGACGCCCTTGACGCCGCGGTGGCGGAGGATGCTGGCGAAGCGTTCAGGGGAGATCTCGCCGGAGTCGAACTTGAGGGCTTCCAGGTTGAAACCGAGGGCTTCGGACTTGTCTTTGACGCCCTTGTAGTACTCGAAGTTGCTGAAGGGGGTGTTGGCGTCGGGCTTGTTGCCGACGTAGACGAAAGCGATGCTGGCGTTGGCGCTTTTGGCGTTGAGGTAGCGACGGGAGGTCACGAGGGCCCGCAGCATGGGGTCGGGCCGATATCCCAGCTGATCGGCCATTTGCTTGATCGTGTTCTTCAGGTCCTCTGCGACTCGGTGGTCGTCATTGAGAGCCCTAGACACTGTGACTTGGCTACATCCTACCTTGCGGGCGATATCGGCTTGGGTTACACGGAAGTCTTGATTCATCTATCTGTATGATCGAGTACTGCAGCAGCGCTTCGTGACGAGTAAGGAAACGGTTTACAGTTTGAGATTTCTTGGTACGCCGTACGGTCGTGCTGCATTGTTTTGAGGTGGGGGCACGGAAGCTTATTTGTGAATATGGAACATGATGGCAGTCGATTAGGCGGCAAGCCTTGCCTTATGGTTATTTAGTCATCTGGGGAAGCGTTGAAATTTGGCTGGGAAAAAGAGCCTATGTTTATGGTGTCGACGCCTAGCGGATACGTTTTTCGAAACTCCTGTAGGGAAAAAGAACTCCTGCAGACCCTGCAGGGGTACCCCTCTATTTCTAACCACTTATACGAGCCCTAGTTTAATGATAAAAGCAGCTTTGATCGGCGTCTCGAGTTACGGTCGCGTGCACTTGAGAATGATCGACTATATGGTGTCGAAGCATAAGCTTGAGCTGGTGGCGGCTACGGTGATCAACCAAGAGGAAGAGGAGGACCAGTGCGCGAAACTGCGGGCTCAAGGGTGCGAGTTGTTTCGCGACTACAAAGAGATGCTGCGCGTTTGGCGGGGGAGACTCGATTTGTGCATGATTCCGACTCCTATCTTCCTGCACGAGGAAATGACGCTGGCCGCTCTGGAGGCGAAAGCCAACGTATTGATCGAAAAGCCTCTGGCTCCGTCGACGGAAGCTTGCGCGAGGATCATGGAACGAGCGGCGGAAGTCGACCGGTTCGTGGCAGTAGGTTTCCAGAAGATGTACTCTGCCGCCACCCGCAAGATCAAGCGGGATCTTCTGGCGGGAGTGCTGGGGGAGATACGGGAGATTAGAGGCATAACGCTTTGGCCGAGAGGCGTGTCGTATTTTTCCCGCAACTCTTGGGCCGGGAAGGTCCGATTGGGAAATTCGCTGGTGCTGGATTCTCCCGTGAGCAACGCGACTGCCCATTTTCTTCATTTGATGCTGTTTTGGGCAGGAGATGCCTTAAATTCGGTCGCGTCGATCGTAGATCATTTTGAGGCTGAAACCTATCGCGCGAATGATATCGAAAATTTCGATACAGCCAGCTTGCGCGGCCTGACGGGTACAGGAATCCCAGTTAGCTTCATCGCTTCTCACGCTAGCCGCGAAACGGTGGATCCGATGGTCCGTATCATCGGGACCAAAGGTGAGATCGAATGGATCAAAGATGAAGGCGCCTACTATCGCGTAGAGGGGGAGCCTGAACGGCGTATCGACCTGAGTTCTGAGGAAGAAGAGGTTCGCATCATGATTGAGGAGATCGGCCATCAGCTATCTGGCGGTGTTTCCTGGCTCTGCGGACCGGAGCAAGCGATCCCCCAGGTCGAGGTCGTAGAATCGTTGCATAGGGGTTGCGAAACGATAGGGATCCCGGACGAATATCTCGAAGAGTTTGCCAAGGATGGCGATACTTTCCGGGCGATAAGAGGTTTGGAATCGATCGCTATCAACGCATTCGAAAGAGGGGTCCTTTTGAGCGAGGCTGGGGCCCCATGGAAGACCGCAAGCCAAGTTCCCTCGAGCAAGTAGGGAACAAGGGGCCAGCAAGCCTGCAAGCACCTCCTCCTAGCGATACGAACCTCGCCTAGGCGATCGAAAGGCGAGGCATCGGTACCGCTTCTTGACGCATCGTAGCGAAGACGAGTTCGCGTAGGAGCCGTTCTCTTAGGGCGTTGGCTGCTGGTTCGTTCCAGAGGTTCTTTAACTCATCAGGGTCATTCGAAAGGTCGTAGAGCTCCCCCTGTTCTGACCCGAGGTAAACTGTCAGTTTGTGCGAATCCGTAACAACCGTTTTTAGGTAGAGCTTCTGCTCCTGAGCTCGGTGTTCCACGATCAGGTTCTCGCGAAGCTTCGAGCTGCGACCGAGCAAGAGGGAAAGCTGGTCTAGGCCTTGAGTCGCGGGTAGCGCGTTTGCTGAACCGGTCGCTGACAAGAAAGTGGGGGCAAGGTCTACGAGCGATATCAATGAGCTCGTTTCTCGCCCAGCGGGAATTTGTCCAGGCCAACTTGCGATGAAAGGGACGCGAATGCCATCCTCGAAATGAAACGGTCCTTTGGCAGTCAACCCATGGTGCCCATAGTAGTGTCCATGGTCCGAGGTGAAGACGACCAGAGTGTTTTCGGCCACGCCCTGTTCCTCTAGTTCGTCGAGCAGCTTGCCGACTTGGTGGTCCAGAAAGCTAACCATGCCGTAGTAGGTGGCGATGTCCTTGGCTAATTCCTCGCGATCCTGCAGGTGACTGTGCAAGCCATGGTTGCCGAAGCCGCATTCATCGAAATCACTGAAATCTGGATACGGGTCTTGTGTCCTTCTAAGCAGTTCCGTTGCCTGTTCGAGTTCTCCTTTTTGCAAGCAGGGGATTGTAAGCTCTTGGGGATCGTACATGGAGGCCCACGGTTCCGGTACTACGTATGGAGGGTGGGGGTCGAAGTAGCTGGCCCATAGGAAGAAAGGCTTCTCCTGAGATTTGGCTTCCCTCATGCGCACGATCGATCGTTCGGTTATCCAAGTGTTCGAGTGGTATTCTTGGGGGAGCGACCAGCTGTGGCGTTGCGGAGGATTGGGCGAACCTTCCGAAAAGTCCTGATCCTCCCAAGTGTTCTGGAAATGGTCCTGCCAGTGGGTGAGTCCTTTTTCTTCCAGCCATAGGGCGTAATGCTGACCGACATGGGTTTCGTCTCCATGGTGTCGCGCTAGCTCGACGTGATTGAATCCGTAAAAAGGTCCGTGGAAGTCTTTCCAGTATTCAAGGTCTTTGATGAGCGGATAGGATTCGATTGAATTGTGTTCCTTGGTGGATACAAGGGGCTGAAAATGAGCCTTACCTATGAGTGAACAGTCGTAGCCGTCTCGCTGCAGGCTCTCTCCGATGGTTGGGACCGCTTCCGGCAATTTTGTACCCAGTGACCAAGCGCCGTGGCTACTTGGGTATTGGCCGGTGAGGATGGAGGCTCGAGTCGGAGTGCAAGTGGGGTTGGGGCAGTAGGCGCGGCTGGCGTGCATGCCTTGGGCAGCAAGACGATCAAGGTTGGGAGTATCGATCTCCGAAAAGTACCTACCGATCGTATTCCAATGTTGTTGGTCGCTGGTGATGAGGAGGATATTTGGGCGCTGTTGCATCGTGGCGCTACCTACTGGATTGGGTCTCTAGTTCCATTCCGGCGATCCTCAGGACGCGTTGGAAAGTTTCGTCGCGGAAAGAGCTGGAGGGGCTATGCGGCATGTCGACTTGGATGGTCAGGTCCTTGGGGGCGGTGATGACGTTATAAGCTGAATACATGCTGGTGGGCGGACAAACGGTGTCGTTGTAGCCGAATGCGTAACTGCCGGGCACGGTGAGGCGTTTGGCGAAGTTAACGCCGTCGTAGTAGGCGGTAGTGGCAATCATATTCTCTTGGCGATAGCGATCGTAGCGGAACATCTTGGGCCAGCCGCCAGCGCGATCATGCAAGGTGCCTGTGACGTCGCAGTAGGCCGGATAGTTCGCCACCAGTCCGGTCACGCGTTTGTCGAGGGCGGAGGTCACGATGCTGAGGAATCCGCCTTGGCTGCCACCGTAGACGATGAGCGTTTCGCCGTCCCAGTTCGGATGGGTGGTGAGAATGTCGAGGGCTTTGACGCAGCCAAGGAAGACGCGGCGAAAGTAGTACTCGTCTCGGTCATTGAGGTTGTAGCCCCAATAATTGTGGAGCCCTGCGTATCTGAGATTGGAATACACGTCACCTTCTAGGTCGATGGGGATGCTGTGGATGCCGATTTGGAAGGCGATAAATCCAGCTTTCGCCAGTTGATGGTTTCCGGTGTAGGGGCGTACGCCCGCTCCGGGAACCTGCAGGACGGCGGGAAACTTGCCTTCTTTGTTCGGTTCGGTGAGCACGCCGTAGAAGGGAGCTTCGCCATTTTGTTTGCCCCAGGATTGGTAGCGTACCTTGAACGTGTTGACCTCAGGTGTATTGAGTTTTGGGTACGGAGTCTTGACGGGACGCAGGTCGATCTTCTCGAGGCTTTCGAGTTGGTCGCTCCAGTATGAGTCGAAGTCGGCTGGTTCCACTTGGGTGGGACGTATTCGCTCTGGGCTGAAGGCCGCCGTGCCTCTCGCAGTGTATTGCTCTCCGTCCAGTGTGACGGTAGCGATGCAGCGGAGGAATCCAGGCTTTTGCAGTGGATTTGCTTCGAAGGAGAAGCGACCGTCGCGAATGATCGCGCTTTGAGCGGGTCCCTCGTGCAGTTCGGGTCCGACTTGGTAGCTGACTTCGACATCGCTCAGCGGATTGCCGTGGGCGTGGAGGGAGATGGTGAATGCAACAGGCTCGCCCACTTCGTAGGTCCAGTCAGAGCGGTCGGGAGCGACGGTGAGTTCTGGAATTTGCAGGAAAGCGGGGCTGTCAGCCTGACCATTGAGATACGACGCGAGGCAAAGAAACGCGATGAATAGGAGTTTGAAGGGGTGATTCATTTGAATTGTATTAAAATGTCGGGTACGCAGGGGATTAGGTACAGTCGTGCTGGCTGTCGATTCTCGTTCCGCTGACTAAAGATTCTCGGTTGCGGTCCAAAGGGTGATGCGGCTGAGCGGATCAAAGGGCGGGTAGACTTGAAAGGTTCCGGTAACGAGTTCGACCTTTCCGTCTCCATCGAAGTCGGCGGAGTCGACGACGACCAGATGAGTCGGTTGGTGGGCGAGCGGGTGTTCCTGGTAGCTGCCGTCGGGAAGAGCGAGGTAGGCAGCGAGGGACACGGGGTTGTTTTCCCAATGGTTGAAGCAACTGGTGACCAGTATGTCGAGCCGCCCGTCTTGGTTGAGGTCCACGGCGTGGGGACTAAAAGCCCCCGCGAAGTCGGCGATGCGTTGGTTGAGGAAGCGACCGCCATCGTTGTAGAGGACTTGCAGGCCATGGTGGGGGCGGGGCCCGGGACGGGCGTAGTCGAATCCGTCTCCGTTTGTGTAGAGAACGTCTAGGTCTCCGTCGGCGTCGATGTCTGAAAGCGAAAGTCCGCTGCTGCCGTAGTCTTGGTTGCTGGAGGCGAAGATGACTTGGTTTTGGAAGCTGCCGTTTCCGTTCCCTTTGAAAAAGTGGACTTCCTCCCACTGCTGGGAGATGAGGGCGACAATGTCGAGATGGCCATCCCCGTCGAGATCGGCGATGGGTGTGTGGATCGCTCCGGGCAGGGCGAGGAGCGGATGGCTGGTAAATTGCCAATTTCCCAGGTTTTCCAGCCAACGCACTTCGCCTTGCTCGTATCCAAATTGCCCTACGGCGAGATCGAGGTCGCCATCGCCGTCGAGGTCGCCCGCTCGCAGGTCGGTGACCCGCGCGATTTGCTCCGCGATCACATGTCGTTTGAAAGCGCGCGGGGCGGTTTGTTCGAGGATTTCGATGGAACCGATCCTCTGGTTGCTCGGGAAGATGATGCCCATGCAAGCGACCAGCAGGTCCAGGTCGCCATCTTGGTCGAAGTCGCAAGCCTCCACGTGGGCGGGGCCGGCTGTTTGTTCGTTGAGGACGGTCTCGGCGAAGCTCAGGTCGCCTTCTCCGAAAAGCGCGGAAATGCGGTGAAGCCGACCCTCGGCAGCGATGACGTCGCGATGACCGTCGCCGTCGAGGTCAGCGATGCTGAGGTCGGTAATCCAGGCTTCGCTCTCAGCAGGGAAACCGATCGTGCGCGGCACGTAGGACGGGAGGGAAAGGGGAGCGAGTGCGTCGCTCGCCTGGTTTCGGGGAAGGCAAATGCCCAGTATGGCGGCAGCTGCAAGTGGAATGCGAAACGGGATGGGTAGTCGGGGCATGTTGGGGTTCGTAGGAGTGCTGCGATATTGCTGCGACTACTGATGTTTTAAAGGCTATGAATATTTAGTCATTGGAAGTCGGCCGTGGGGGCTGCTTTTCCTCTAGGCGTCGGGACGGAAATGGTGAGAGAGTACTGTGATTCTTCGTTACCCCGAGACTCCGATGACTTTTTCGAACCTCAAAGTGCTCCGTTTCGCCCCGGTTATCGCCTGCCTTGCCTGCGTGTTTTCAGGGGTGGATTGTTTAGAGGCTCGCGTGATGCCTCAACTCCTCGAGAAGGACCTGGGAGAGGATGTGGTCATGGCATCAGCATATCGGAACTTGTGGGAGCGAAGCGGGGAGTCTTTAGGCGCCGCGTTTCGCTTAGGGAAGTTTTACCACGCTAACGCCTTTTTGGCGGAGGCGGCGAGCTGTTACGAATGGGTCGCGAAAACGGGAATCGGCGAGTCTTCGGATCGGGCCGCCTACCTTTTGGCTTGCGTCAGGGAGGCGCAAGGGAATGCGGCCCGGGCTCGTGACCTCCTTGAGGAGCAGCGAGACCGGGGTGTTGACTATCCTCGGGCAACTCTCCGTTTGGCTCGCCTGAAGGAGGCGACTGGGGAGGATGCGGCGGATTTGTACGAAGCCTGTTTGGCGGAAGCGTCAAGTTTCGCCGGGGCCTCGGTCTCCTTAGCCAAACAAGCGATGCGACGAGGGGATTCAACGGAGGCGAAACGTCGATTGCTCGATTGCCTGCAACGCGATCCGAATTGCGGCGATGCGGCGTTGCTTCTAGCAAACCTCTATGCGGCGGCCGGCGAGGGAGCCACGGCCCAGCGTTTTCTGGAGATAGGGCAGGGGAATCCGCGACACACCACGACGCGTGATCCGTGGTTGGAGGAACTTCGTGCGTATCGATACGGAGAATACCGTTTGTCGTGCGACGCAGATGAGCTTTTCACCGCCTTGCGCTTCGATGAGGCCCGTGAAGTCTTGGAGAGTGGGCTCGAGCTCTATCCCGAAAGCGGCGATTTGTGGGTCGGTTTGGCGAAACTGGAATTCGCTTCGGATCGGCGAGGCCCAGCTTTCCAGGCCATCGAAAAGGCGGTCGCCTGCGAGGATGCACCTCGTCACGCGTTTACCATTTACGGAGACGAGTTGTATCGAAACGAGGACTACCGTAAAGCCTTGGAACTTTGCCAAGGCGCGAAGCAGCGCGGTTTCGGCGGAGCTCGTGTCGCGTTGCTGGAAGCGCGCTGCTGGATGGCTCTGGGCCGTTCCGACAAGGCGCGAACTGTTTTGAATAAAGCGTTAGAGCAGCACCGCTTCGATGGAGAATTGCTGGAGGCGAGTGGCGATTTGGCCCGAGAGCAAGGGTGTTTCGAGGAGGCCCTGCTTCTTTTCAGGAAGGCGCTGCAGGCGCGTCCGATGACCGGCCAACTTTACGCTAAGCTTTTGGCAGCGGCGATTGAAGGTCGCGATTGGGCGCAAGCCGCGTGGGCAGTCGATACGCTGGCCGCACGATTGCCTGGAGAGAAGGCGTTGCCTCGCTTGAAATCCCAGTACTGGCTGGCGCGCGCGCTAGACCATGAAGAGGCTGGGCAGCGGCCTGAGTGGTTGGCGGCATTGAGCAAAGCCTACGGGAGCAACCCCGCTAGCGAGAAGCGATTCCGGCAAGTTGCCGCTCGTTTGGTGGAGGGAGAAGAGTGGCGAGCGTTGGAAACGCTGACGTCGGTGGCTGTTCCGCAATTGCCGGAAAGCTTTTTCGTTCGGAAAATCCAGGGCGTTGCCTTGTTGCAGCTCGACCAATTCGCGGAGGGAATTGCCAGTCTCGAGGCGGCTCGACGACTCGCGCTGGCCCAGGGCGCATTGCCTGAGGCGCGGCGCCTCGCTGCCATGATCGACAAACTGAATAAGGAGTCCGATTCTGTTTAGTCATAGACGTGGGGTTGTTCAAGAGTGGGAACGGTAGCTAGATGGACGTTTTTGGTATGAAAGTTTACACCCTGTTTGTTTGTTTGGCCACTATGTGCCTCAGTTGGAGCGTAGCTGGAAAAGCGTCTGCTCCGCAGGCGGTACCTACCTTTGACTGCATCGGTTTGCGTTGGGCGCCGGAAAAAGGGGGGAGCGATATTCTTTGTTCGGTCCGCTATCGAGAGAAAGGGAGGGATGTTTGGAGGGAAGCCTTGCCGCTTTGGTTCGACGACTACGAGCGCGAGGAAGCGCCAGAATTCAGCGACGAGTATCGCGGGAGCATCGTGGGATTGAAGGAAGGAACCCGTTATGAGGTCGAGCTGAGCCTGGAGGGTGGGTTCCCTACGGAGCGGGTTGAGGTGCAAACCCGCGATTCGGATTTCAAGATCGCTCGGGTCGTGACACTGCCGGAGCGTATGGATGAAACGCTTACGATTCGTGAAGGAGGGAATCCGCAGGATGGATACGTGCTTTATCAAGCGAGCGAAGATGGGACAACCATAGACGGTCGCAATCAGGATCGCGTAAACGTGCTGGTGGAGGCAAACTTCGTTATCTTGCGCGGCCTGACTTTGGTGGGGGCTTCGCAGCACGGCGTGGAACTTGGCAAGGTCCATGACGTTGTGATCGAAAACTGCGATATCTCTGGTTGGGGCCAAGATCTCGATGACGGCTGGGGACGTAACTTCGATTCGGCGATCTTTCACGAAACGGCAGAAGGCGAGGAAAAGACCCTGCATCGGATCGTGATTCAGAATAATTTGCTGCACCACCCGCGCTCGAATTCGAACGCTTGGACGCAAGCGCGCGAGAGCCGGAACGGGAGCCGTCACCCGATTGGTCCTCAAGGGATTTCGTTTATCAACGGAGGAGGTGAGATGGTGATACGTCACAATCGAATCTATTCTGACTGGGACCATATGTTCAACGATGCCATGGGCGAGTGGCATAATTTTGGATACGGAGGATTTCCAGTAAATGACTCCGATATTTACGGGAATTGGATTTCCCAATGTTGGGACGATGGCTTGGAGATCGAAGGCGCAAACCAGAATGTGCGGGTGTGGGGCAATGTAATCGACAGCACGTTTGGAGCGATTGCGACAGCTGGCACCTCGGTAGGGCCGTGTTACGTCTTTCGCAACATCTACTTGCGTTCCCGCAAGGGACCGGATGCGTTTCGCGGGCAGTTCTTCCTCAAGCTCGGAGGGGAGCCGAGGAGCGAGGCCTACACGAAGGGGCGGATCTACGTGTTCCATAACACGATTTTGCAACCCGAACCGTGGGACGGAACGAATGACACCTCGGGGGCTCAGGCGGGTTTGAAGTTCAGCACGCAGCGAAAGGTGCAGGTCAATGTCCAGAGCCGGAACAACATCTTGTGGTTGCGCCACGACAATGGCCATGCGGTCTATGACGGGCAGTCCAGCGAGTTGAACGATTTCAACTACGACCTCTACAATGGCCGCGTGCAGGCCCATCATTCCAGCGAGAGCGAAGGGATTCATGGAGTACCGGTATTTGCCGAATCATTACGTGAGGGAACTATCTGGGCGATGCCGCTTGCGGAAGATAGCCCGGGCTACGGAGCTGCGGCAAAGCTACCAAACTTTAACGACGATTACTCAGGGGATGGACCGGACATGGGTGCCATCGAATCGGGAAGGCCCTTGCCAGCATACTTTCCTACTGAGCGATAGAACGATGGGGATTTTGAAAAGAGGGATGCTTTTTGCGCTGGGCGCGGGGCTAGCGGGAACGCTTGCTTCGGCTGAGCATGCGAGAGAGTTGTGGGTAGCCACGGAGGGAGATTTGGCGATCGACGGAGATTTTTCCGATTGGGAGCAGCTCGCGAGCTCGCCGACAAAGGAAGGTGGTTTTCAGTTCCAGGCTGCCTGGAAAGGGGCGGAGCTATACTTGATGGCGCGAGTGGAAGGAGATTCCGGTTTTTGGGAGATCCACGCCAAGGACTTTTTCAATTTCGGCATCGACTTAGGCAACGACAGCGACTTCAGCTACGAAGCCGACGATTTTCACTTTTTGGTAGGGGTTCCGGACGTAAACAATCAAGTATCTGTTTCTTTGATACGATCGGGTGCTGCGTCGGTCGAAACGAGAGAGGTGATTAAAGTCGCGGGGAAGCGGACCGCCTCGAGCTACCAATGGGAACTGTCCTTGTCGCTCGAGCAGCTTGGAGGAGAGCCTTTGGCAGAAGCAAAGGCGGTTGGTTTTCGCATCGAGCGCCGCAGCGCGAATTCAGGGCCAGGCCCCTTCTTGATGCCGGTTCTCTGGGGAGACATGGCGATGGTAGGGAAAGACGGACGGCTCAGCCCTGAAGCCAAGCGACGGTTGCTCGACCAGCAAGCGGAGATGGCGGAGCGATTCCGGAATCACCAAACCGATCCCGCCAAGCCGGACCGTATCGACAGCAAGACGCGGCAAGACCTGCAGCGATTGACGGATCGATTCATAGAATTGCAAGAGGAGGAGGTCAGCGAACCGGAGATCGACGAATGGATATCAACCCAATTGCCTGACGGACGGTGGCCAGAGTTTGAATACGGCCATACCGATTCGGTGAGCGCGACCAGTCGTATGCAGCACCTCTACCGTATGCGAAAGCTCGCTTACGCTCGCGAGAGGATGGCGCTCACAGCGGCTAAGCGAAACAAGGTTCTGAAGGCTGTGTATAGAGGCTTAGACTATACCATAGCGGAGAATCTTTGGCATCGGAATTGGTACTACAACGAGATCGGCTATCCCTTGGAATTCGCTCGAATCGGACTCTATCTGAGGGACGAGCTCGAAGGAGCACGCCGGGAGTCGGTCCTGAATGTCATGCGACGAGCCAAGCGTCCCATGACGGGGCAAAACCTGATTTGGATCAACAAGATCACCATGATCCGTGGCTTGTTGGAGGAGAACCCGTCCCTGGTGGAGAGGTCGATTCAGCGGATTGCAGCCATGGTGCGAGTGGAAGAGGGTGAAGGCTTGCAGGCGGACTTCAGTTTTCACCAGCACGGTCCCCAACTTTACTCGCATGGCTACGGAGCTAAGTTTGTGACCGACCTGACGGAAGTGATGTACATGGCCCATGGCGGGCGCTTCCAGTTCGGGGAGGAGAAGCGGGAGTTGATTCTCGGTATGCTCTTGGATGGTAATCGCTGGATGGCACGAGGCACCTTTGCCGACTTCGGAGCCTTGGGGCGTATGGTTTCGGTGGAGGACAAGGATTCCAGCTATTTGGCTCCGGTGGCCAAGCTGTGGCTGGAAATGGGTGATGGACGCGAGCGGGAGCTCGAGCGGCTTGTCGCTTCGACGCAAGAGGAGGGGCCTGATCTCTTGGAAGGGAACCGCTACTTTTATCGCTCCGAATTCATGGTTCATCGGCGGGAAGCGTTTTATGCGTCGGTCAAGGCGTATTCGAAATTCCTGACGGGAACGGAGTCGATCAACCGGCAAGGATTGAAGAGTTATTACCTTCCCGATGGTTCAACCCTTTTCGTTAAGGATGGCCAGGAGTATGCGAACATTCAACCGGTCTGGGATTGGAGGCGTATACCGGGCGTGACTGGCGTCGTATCGAACCAGCCGATACCAGAACTCAACCACAAGGTGGTACGGACCAAAGGAAATACGGATTTCGTGGGCGGTGCCAGCGACGGTTGGCGCGGAGCGGCGGTGTACGATTATCAGCGTGATGGGGTGAAGGCTTTAAAAAGCTACTTCGCTTTCGACTGGGGCATGGTGATGCTGGGCGCCGGAATCGAGTCGGACCTCGAAGAGCCGCTGCAAACCTCCGTGGAGCAGCGGTTCGCGGAGGGAAGTGCTTATCTCTTGCGAAAGGGCACGTCTCAAGTGGAAGCCCTGGAGGAAATGCGTGAGATGGCTGAATCGCCGCAAGCACTGGGCGTTTGGCACGACGGGACTTTGTATTACTTGCCAGAAGGGCAGCGCGTTTTTGTTGGTAGCCAAATGCAAGGAGGATCTTGGCGGGAGCTACGTCTTACTGGAAGCCCAATGGAAGTTGAGAGTAAGGTATTTTCGGTGACGCTTTCCCATGGAGTTAAGCCGCAATCTGAAAAATATGAATACGCGGTGATTAGCGCAGCGAAGCGAGAACGAGGAATTGAGCTTGTGGAAGCGGTACCCTACCGAGTTTTGGCCAACACGAAGCAAGTGCAAGCGGTGGCCGATGCGGCAGGACGACATAGCCAATTCGTATTTCATGAAGGAGGAAGATGTGCCTTGCCGGACGGCGCTTGGATTTCTGTGAGCAAACGCTGCGTGCTGCTTGTTTCTAAGGATGGCAATGACGAGTTCGTTCTGACGGTTGCGGACCCTTCGCGCCAGGGCGGAGAGCTGGAGGTGAGCGTTGGAAATGCTGAGGGATCGCAGGTTGACGCGGTCTTCCACTTGCCCCTTTCGTCGATGCATGGCGGCAAGTCCGTGAGTTTGAGAATAAAAGTAGAAAAGTAAGGTAAAAGGTGAATTTAAGATTATGAAGATAGAGGATCTAGCGAAGCGATCGATAGGAGGAGCGACGGCTATGGCGGTCGCGGCATTGTTTGGGGTTGGGTGCAATCCTAGCTCGGAAGAGCATGAGGGGAACTCCGTGGAAACGGAAGTGCGTCGCGTGGCGGATTGGATACTGGACAACCCAAGCGGGCGGGACACGAGACATTGGGTAATCGCCCCCCTTTACGACGGTTTGCTGCGGGCCGCCGACGCGACGGGCGATGAGCGTTACCTCGCGACTGTTCTGGAGCTCGGAGAGCAATCGGTCTGGTTGCCGGGGCCGCGTCGCTACCATGCTGATGACCATGCGGTGGGTCATGCCTGGCTAGATATCTATTTTATGGATACCGATCGAAAGGAGCGCCTAAGTCCCTTCGTCGAGCGGTTCGAGGAGGTTTTTTCGGAGCCCCGCTTGGAGGAGCTCGACTATCGCAACAAGCAAAAGTATCCAGAGGTCAGTGTCAGCGATCGCTGGACGTGGTGCGACGCGCTTTACATGGCGCCGCCGACCCTCGCTCGTTTGCATGCCGCTACAGGCGATGAGCGCTACTTGGAGTTTTTAGAGAGGGAATTCCGGTTCACCTACGACGAGCTCTATGACGAGGAGGAGAAGCTCTTCTTCCGCGATACCCGGTTCCTCGACCGCCGTACGGAAAACGGGAAAAAGATCTTTTGGAGCCGAGGAAATGGCTGGGTGTATGGCGGATTGGCTCTCACCTTGGAGCAGCTTCCGGAATCGTACGCATTCCGTCCGTTTCTGGAAAAGGTGTTTTTGGAAATGACGGATGGGGTGCTGCGAGCCCAGCAAGACGACGGCCTCTGGTATCCATCTTTGCGCGACCCCGAGCAAATTTCCGTGGGCGAAACCAGTGGTTCCGGCTTTTTTGCCTTCGGCTTGGCTTGGGGTATCAATAATGGATACCTGGATCGTGATACGTACCTGCCTCGTTTGGAGGAGGCTTGGGAGGGGCTTCTGACTCGGATCGAGGAAAGCGGTCGCGTTGGCTACGTGCAGCGGATCGGTTCGGCCCCGGATACCTTAACGGCTAAGGAGACGGAAGACTACGGCGTTGGAGCCGTATTGCTCGCGGGCGCGGAGTACATGAAGGTGCTTGGTGAAGCTGAAGGAGCACTGTGTGGCGAATTGTTGAGCCGGGCCGAGAGCTTGCTTGCGAAGAGTGAGGGCGAGCCGCGAGCTTTCGCCCGTTTGGTGCCCGAGCGTAAGGACGACATTGCATGGGAAAACGATGTGGTTGCCTTCCGTGTTTACGGCCCTGCCTTGCGAGAGTCGCAAGAGCGCAGTGGAGTGGACGCATGGACCAAGAAGGTCGATTACCCGGTCATCAATAAGTGGTACGAAGGCGACCTGAAGCATGGGAAGAGCTACCACGAAGATACGGGTGAAGGGTTTGACGGATACAAAGTCGGTCCCACAGTGGGACTTGGAGGGAGTGGGATCTGGCAGAGCGATGCCCTGCTGCAAGCAAATGTTTACGATCGCGGCTTCGTTAACTGGACTTCATCAAAGAGGGCATCGATTACGGTACATTATGAGTATCCGGAAACCGAGTACGGCGCAATTACAGAGAAGAAGACGATCACCCTCGATATGGGGGATCGCTACTACGAAGCAGTTTCACAGTTCGTCTATGCGGGTACCTGGGAAGGCGTAAAGGACTTGCCGGTGGCAGTTGGACTGGTTGCCCAGTCTAAGAGTCCTGAGATATGGAACGACGAGGAAAAGGCGTCGCTTGGGCTTTGGGAGGCGTTCCACGACGGGACCCTTGGCAGCGCGCTGCAGCTCGTAGACACGACTAGCTTTACCAAGTTTGCTTCCGGGGATGCCGGACAGGAGCTACTAGTTGGCAAGACAGACGAGAACGGAGAGTTTCGCTACCGCAGTGGCTTCGGCTGGAGTGGCGAGGTGGAGGTCGATAGTTTGGATGCTTGGAAGGCGCTTTGGGAAGCGTCGCAGTAGTAGCATAAGCGGGGGCGCATCGAGCGATCCCTGTATGCTTATGAATATACTTGCTATGGTTGTTTAGTCATAGCTGAGGCAGTTGCTGGTTTGATCGGTCTGTTACTTAGTAGTCCAACATTCCGAGGTGGCTCTCAATAAAATGGGGGAGCCGTCTTTCAAAACTACCAAACTGAATACCCTTCTATCCCAATGAGAAAAATAGATACAAAGCCAAATTGGCGCCCTGCATATGGAGCAGCGGCATGCCTAGCACTCTTTGGTGCGACCAACGCTCTTGCTCAATCCACGGAGCAAATGGACAACGAGGTTTTCGAACTCAGTCCATTCGAAGTTTCAGCTGAGCAAGAGCAAGGCTACCGGGCTACGAGTTCGCTGCTAGGCGGCCGTACGGCGACTGGCATGAAAGACATCGCCAACTCAGTCGACGTTATTACCAAGGACTTAATCGAGGACTTGGCGATTACAGACGTGCAAGACATGGCAGCCATCGCCAACAATGTAGAGCCAGCGGAGGTTGGTTTCGCGAATTCGAACGGCGAGGAACGCGAAGCATGGAATTTCAACTACCTGACGATTCGTGGCTTCAAGGTGGGTACAGCCACGCGTAATTTTATGAACCTGGAAACGTCGGTGGAGGCTTATAATGCTCAGCGCGTGGATTTCTCCAAGGGGCCGAACGCGGTGCTTTTCGGACTCGGTGATCCCGGTGGGTCTTATAACTATTCCACAAAGGTCCCGTTCTTCGCGGACGAGAATAACGTTTCCTACAAGATCGGCAGCGAAGGTGGCCAGCGTGCGACGGCTGATATCAACAAGGTGTTGATCGAGGACAAACTTGCTCTGCGCGTAAACGCTCTGAGCCAGGATTGGGAGTACTTTCATAAGCCGGGCTACACGGTGTCTGACGCGCTTCACGCATCGTTGCGTTGGAAGCCAACCGAGAAAACCACGCTGACCTTGAGCCACGAGTACAACAATGTTGATCGCGCTTATCCAAGAAAAGTATTCGGCGCGGACCAATTTTCGCGTTATCTCGAAGCAGGTGCCCCTGAAGTGGTGGATTACTATATCGCGGAGGACGATCCTAGAAACCCGAACGGGATCGCCCAAGGCAATGCTATCTTGCTCGCAGGTTCCGACACGGTGGTCGATAGACGCGACTACGATCTGAGAATCATTGGTACCGCCTACATGATAAGCGACCGTGAGAGCGCAACGCGGTCCCGCTACTTACTCTCGGAAACCGGTTCGGAAAATGGCTATACGATCAGCAACCCGCAGAAGTTGATTGATGCCGGTTACCCGCTTAACTACCAGCCTTCCGGAACGAACACGCTTTCCGATACGCGCTTCAATGTAACGGAGTTCAATCTTCAGCAAAAGATCACTGAAGACCTGTATTTGGATTTCTCTTACGGAAAGTCCGACCAACAAAAACTGTCGACTCACTCGGTTAGTACTTCCTTGCGTGTAGAACCCGAGTCTGGAGAGCACTTCGGCGAATTCTATACATCGACTTCGCGTCCGATGCAGATTCGTCGCTACTGGGACATCGAAGACTACCGATTGTCTTTGTCGTACGATTTCGACTTTGGAGAGCGTAGTGATATCTTTGGTACGCACCGTTTAGCTGCCATGGTGGAGCAAAACGAAAAGAACGAGGTTTGGGACCAATGGCGTATGGTTACGACAGGAACTCCGGACGGCCCGATCGAAACCTCTAATTTCGCAGCTAGTAGCCTCCGTCCTTTGTTTAAGGAATATTTCGATCCAAGTGAGGGCGAGTACTACTCTTCTGACTGGCGAGATACCTATTGGGATAAGGAAACCATGAATATCGATGGCTATACCTTCGAGTGGGTGAAGACGGACAACTGGGCCAACAAGAATCAAACTTACAAGTTGGACACGAAGCTCTATGTATTACAGAGCCGTTTCTGGAACGATCGCATTGTAACTTCGATCGGGTATCGTGATGAAACGAGAGATGAATGGCTCGCAACTGGTATCACGGGCGACCGAAGCAGCCAGTACACGATCGTAGAACCGGAGTATGGCTTCGTAGACGGGACGCCTGTGGGCGATCGCTCTTTCCGCAATGCGGCGCTGCCAGATGAGAAGACGGGAACCAATTCAGGTATCTCTCGTAACCATGGAGTTGTTTTCCACGCGACGGATTGGGTCAGCTTTTCCTTCAGCAGAGCTAACAGCATCGGCTTGCCTTCGGAAAGTAACGATATCTATGGAGAGTTGTTGGGAGCGACCGATGGAGAGACTGACGAGTACGGAGTCCGTTTCAACCTGTTGGAAGATCGCTTGAATATCTCGATCAACCAATATGAAACGGTTGCTCAACAAACGCGTCAGTTCTCGTCGTTCGTTAACGATCTTCGTGCGATCGAAACGATCCTCTACAGCAATCCGGACGTAACCGGTTCGACTTCAGACCTGCTCGAAAACTCTGGTTCACATTCACGATCCAATGAAATCGCAGAGGGTACAGAGTTGATCGTTAACGGATCACTCGGTAACGGCTGGACGTTCCGACTTTCAGGTCGTGAGAACGAGACAACGATTCAGCAAGCAGGCACTGATATGCTGGACTATTTCGAGGGACGTCGTTCCGTGTATACAAATCCAGACTACGCTTCTCTCACTACTGAGAATGGTACGACAACTCTGGCGGGCTACTTAGCTCAAGCAGATTATGAATCTGCTAAGATCATCGCCTTGCAAGGCAATCAAAGTTTCCCTTCCTCCAAGTATCGCATGAACGGTATCCTCAAGTATCGTTTTGAAAGTGATTCTGCTCTGAAAGGTACTTCTGTGGGGACGAACTTCAGCTGGTCCAGTGCTCCGATCATTGGCTATTTCGTAGATGCTGACGGCAACTTTGACGTAAGCCGCCCTGCTAAGGGTGATGAGCGTACAACAATTGATTTCTTCGCAACTTACAGCCGTCCCATCAATGACAAGGTGGATTGGCGCGTACAGTTCAACGTGAAGAACGTTTTCGACGACGACGATCCTTACGTCATCGAGAAACGTAGTGTTGGCACAGATCCTAGCACATTCGAATGGCAGGACTACAAGTGGCGCCCAACGGACGGGCTCACGTGGTCGCTCACGAATTCGTTCATATTCTAAGAGGTCTGAATAATTTAGGTAATTGATTCATCAGTGGCTGCGTCGGAAATCGGCGTAGCCACTTTTGTCGTTATTTTCATAGAGGACCTGTTCCGCAAGGCCTCTTCACACGCACACAATATGCAGAAAGAAAAAGAGAAACGCCTTGGATACGAATTGGTGAAAGTCGAGGCTCCGTTTAAGATGCCCCGTATCCGAATTCCGGATTTCGAGAACTGCCAGCGCTACTCCATCCTTGACTACGGTGCGGCGCGGGAGGATCGAAGCGCCACCACGAAGGCGATTGCACGGGCTATTGCGGACGCGAATGCTGCGGGTGGAGGCGTGGTTGTTGTACCCAAAGGCGAGTGGCTTTGCTCCGGTGTTCGCTTCAAGAGCAACGTGAACCTGCACCTCGCTCGCGATGCACGTCTTTCGTTCTCAGGAAATCCGAAAGACTATTTGCCGGCAGTTCCCTCAAGTTGGGAAGGGTTCGAGTGCTTGAACTATGTGCCTTTGATTTATGGATACGAGTGCGAGAACGTGGCGATAAGCGGGGAGGGAACGCTGGTCGCGGAAATGGACACTTGGGAAAAGTGGTTTGCCCGACCGCCTGCTCACATGGAGGGCTTGAAGCTCCTCTACGAAATGGGCTGCAAAGATTGGCCATTGGGTGAGCGCGACATGACGAAGGGCGACGCCAACCTGCGTCCTCAGTTCGTGCAGTTTAACCGCTGCCGGCAGGTATTGATCGAAGGCGTATCCATCGAGAACAGTCCTTTCTGGGTATTGCATCCCTTTCTTTGCGAAAACGTGGTGATACGCGGCGTTTCGGTTAGAGCGCACGGACACAACAACGACGGAGTTGATCCGGAGATGTGCCAAAACATGCTGATTGAAGATTGTGTGTTCGATCAGGGCGATGATGCGATCGCGATCAAGTCGGGTCGTAATCAAGATGCTTGGCGTATCGGAGTGCCGACTCGCAACGTGGTGATCCGCAACTGCGAAGTGAAGAACGCCCACCAGCTCCTGGCGATCGGCACCGAGCTTTCAGCGGGAGTGGAAAACGTATTGATCGAAAATTGTAGCCTCGATAAGTCGTTGGGCGACGTCGGGCACTTACTGTATATCAAGACAAACGAACGTCGTGGCGGCTGGGTGCGTAATGTATGGATGCGAAATATCGAGTCGGGAGATCTCCGTAAAGGTATCCTCGGGATCGATACGGACGTTCTCTACCAGTGGCGTGAACTTGTGCCGACCTATGAGAAGCGAATTACTCAGATAAAATTTGTTCGAATGGAAAACATAAAGGTAGGAAATGTGCGTTATGTCTATCGAATCTGTGGAGACTCGCTGCTGCCAGTCTCTGATGTCAGACTATCTGGGATCGAAGGGGGAACGTCTCAAGAAGAGAGCGTAGCGATCAACGCCCTAGCAGTTGATTGGCAATAAGGTTGCTCGAGAGAAGGAAAGATTATGACGGTCTAGTCCTAGGCAAGAGACAGTAGTCCTAAGAGTCTATTCATTCGTCCAGCTTCGCAGCCTTAGAACCATTTCAAGCGAAGGTGAAGTCGCCACAGAACCTAGGTGAAAGGTTCTTCTAGCGGGCGGGATGGTATGCTGCGCGTTTACCGTTTTGATCCGAAGTTGCACTACGCCATTTCCACAAAAGATCCACGGGCGATAGCCACTTTCCGATTTACAATGCCTCTTTTAACTACTGTCTTCGACAGACTGATGAAATCGATCCTCACCCTGCTTACCCTGACCTTGACACTATCACCGCCGCTCCTCTTCGCGGGGAGCGACAAGGCCCATGATCATGGTCCCGGCCATTTCAAAAATAACATTGGGCTGCAACTGTGGAGCCTGCGTGACTTGACCAAGGAGGACCCGGAGATGGCCTTGGACCTGGTCAAAGCTTGGGGGATCGAGCAAGTGGAAGCCGCCGGTCTCTATGGATGGACTCCTGAAGAGTACCGCGAAGAAATCGAAAAGCGCGGCCTCAAGTTGCGCTCTGCCCACGTCCAATACAGGGCGATGAAGGAAAATCCTGAAAAAGTGGTGAAAGAAATGAAGGCTCTCGGCGTCAAGGCGGTCTTCATTCCATGGATACGGCAGGGCGATACCTTCGATATAGAGCAGATGAACACCGCAGTGATCCATTTCAACAAGTGGGGAGCGATGTTTGCCAAAGAAGGGATTCGGTTCGGTTACCATCCTCATGGCTATGAATTTGCCCCCGGCGAACGGGAGGGTGAAACTCTCCTCGATTCCATGTTTCGGAAGACCGATCCCGATACCGTCTGGTTCGAAATGGATGTCTTCTGGGTGGTGCACGGCGGGGCAGATCCAGTTGAACTCCTGCACAAGTACAAGGACCGCTGGATTGCCACACACATCAAGGATATCCGGAAAGGAGCCCCGATTGGAAAACCCACCGGAGGCGCTCCTGCCACAGATAAAGTAGCGGTAGGCACCGGCCAGATTGACTGGGAGGCCGTCATCAGCACGGCCCTCGAGTACGGGGTGGACCTTCATTTCATCGAGGACGAGGGCATCCGGCCCCATGTCGACATTCCGCTCAGCTTAGCCTACCTCAAAGGCTTGGACGTAGAGTAGGCCGGAGCCATGGACTGTTAGAGCTACTAGCAGTATGCCTGCCTAGTGGATGCCATGGCTGAGAATTGAAGCAGAAATGCAGCTGTTATTCTTTGCTTCGTTTCGGTGTGTCATCGCTTCGCTCTTCGGTACTTAGCCTTCAAACCTCGCGGGCATGTTGAGTTTCGTATCGATGAGCTTCCTTGCGGGTTTGGTCGATTCGCATGAACGAATGGCCAGAAGAGAGCTTTGTGCAGTTTGATCAGAATATGCTAAAGAGGCTTTTTCGTAGCGGATTGGTCCTAGTTTCAAAGCGCTTCCGTTTTAGGGATCACAGGTGAAGCTGTCACTGCAACTATTCTGACTATGCCAGCTCAACATTTTGAAACATGTCCGTAGCGATGGTAGGACGGGTATTCTAGTTTTTCGCGTTCTTGAATTCTTCCACGGCGATCTGTTTCAACTGGAGCGCGTCTTGCCAGCGATCTGAGCTTTCGCGGATTTGCTTGGTCTTGTCTTGGTGCGTTTGCGCGTAGTAGATAGCAGCTGGCAGAAGCTCCGGAGCGAATATGATGAAGTCGCCTGAAGTCGCTGTTTCGAGAAAACCTTCGAAACAATGACGCCATATTTGGCGGAAATGGGAGACGTATTCAGTATTTGGGTTCGCCTGCAATGGTGCTTGGATCGCTCCGGGAGTGGCGATTCGTCCATGAATGAAGCGAACGCGGCTGAGAACCGGTTTTATAAATTCTAACTTTTCCTCCCAATCGCCGTAGACCATCTCGTGGCCGGTGTACCAGTGGGAAAAATCTCCATTGAAGCGAATTTCGGGAAAGCGCTTTGCGATTTGAACGGTACGCCAATTGTCTTGGGTCACCGTTGCTCGATGCGTTTCTACGTAGAGCGGGTAACGGTAGGAGCTTGATATTTCGATTATTTGGGAAATCAGTTGGTCAATCTCTTGGTCGTTCTCTGTTCCCCAGCCGACGTGGAGAGTGGTGGCGAGAAGCCCTTCCTTGACGTGTTTTTCGACGAGCGGTTCGATTTCGGAAGAGTGGTTGACTCTACCGCTTCCAGCGCGATCGAGGCCTAACTGTCGGCATGGTTCGGCCTCGCCATCTTGCAGGCCGACGAATCCAGCAGTTTGGATCAACTTGTACTGTTGAATAAGGTCCAGGCCTGAGGGCTGGCTATGCTGGGGCAGGTCGCGGAGGGTCCCGGTATTCAGGAATAGTTTTAGAACCGGAAGCTTGTTTGATTGGTCGTTGGTATTGGAGATGCTCATCGATCGTCTGTCGCTATATTGATCCGCTGACCAAAGGCTGTCGCTTGGGGTGCTAGTTTATCGTAACTATGCAGCGGCCTTGCGATACCTCTCGAAGATCGGATGAATGCTTGGAGGTTACGCGTATGAAAACGGGATTGGTATCTATCACATTTAGAAATTTGCAGGCGGAAGAGATCGTAGGCCTTGTCAGCGAAGCGAAGCTCGGCGGCGTAGAATGGGGTGGGGACGAGCACGTGCCGCATGGGCATTTGCAACGCGCGCAGGAAGTGAAGCAAATGACGGCGGATGCGGGGTTGGAGGTGTCTTCTTACGGTTCCTATTACCGATTCGAGGATTGTATCTCGTATGGTTCTGATAGCGGACCTGCGTGGAATGCGGTTTTGGACACGGCGAGCGAGCTCGGGGCTCCGTCGATTCGTGTTTGGGCAGGTCGCTCGGGCTCGCAAGATACTACTGCGATGCAACGCGAGAGAATCGTGGAACGCTGTCGCGAGATCGCTGAGCAAGCGCGGTTACGCGGAATAACGGTCGATTTGGAATACCACGACAATACCTTGACCGATTCGAACGAGTCAGCTGCTTTGTTCTTAAAGGAGGTCGGACATCCCAACCTGTTCACCTTTTGGCAGCCGTACCTATCGATGGATCAATCCTATCGACTGGAAGGCTTACAGCAGCTGGGGGAACGGGTGAGCAACGTGCATTGTTACCATTTCGCCAAAGAAGGTTGGCCCCACTCGCTTTTATTGGAAGAGGGCGAGGAACCGTGGAAGGAGTTTCTGGAGGTTTTGCGGTCAGATGGACGAGAGCGATGGATCAGCATCGAGCATGTGAAGGATCACTCGATCGAGAATTTCCGGAAAGATGCGACTACTTTGCGGAGCTGGATCCGAGGCTAGAGCATTTTTCGCTGTTTTTCTGTAAACTGTGGGTTTCGTTGCGGCGCCTGCCGTGAATTCCCGAAACTGTCTTGCTATGGCGCTCCCGGACGCTCGACGCAATTTACCTGTACCACGCTCAGAGATAGACCTGTTCCTCTCGCAACCGAGCGAGGCGGTTTGCGACGCCCTGAGGAACCTGGAAGGTGACATCGTGGTACTTGGGGCTGGAGGAAAAATGGGGCTGCACCTCTGCTTGATGCTTCGGTTTGCCTTGAACGAGCTGGAACAAACCAATCGAGTGATCGCGGTTTCTCGCTTCGGAAACCTGAAGTCCAAAAGTGAATACGAGGAGCATGGTGTCGAAACACGTGCTGGGGACTTGCGAGATGACGATTTTGTGAAGTCGCTTCCCGAAGCTGCGACCGTCTTTTATTTGGTAGGTGCGAAGTTTGGAACCGCTGACCATCCGGACCTTCTGCGAGAGACTAATGTCGACTTAGCGAAACGACTAGCTGGCCGATATAGCGCGTCCCGCATTGTAGCTTTCTCCACTGGATGCGTCTATTCGTTTGTCACCCCGGCATCCGGTGGTTCACACGAAGGTTCACCCACTAATCCAGTGGGTGAATACGCCCAATCGTGCCTGGAGCGGGAACTCTGTTTTCAGGAGGTGTCGGCGCTGCATGACACGCCGGTGGTCCTGATTCGGCTCAACTACTCGGTGGAGTTTCGCTACGGGGTTTTGGTCGATATCGCCAGCAAGGTTTTTGCGGGAGAACCGGTCGACGTATCGACGGGCTTCGTCAATGTGATCTGGCAAAACGACGCGCTCTGCCAAATCGTGCAGGCTTTGGCCTTGGTTCAATCTCCGGCAATCCCTTTGAACATCACAGGGCCAGAGATTCTGAGCGTTCGGGAGATCGCCGAGGAATTCGCTCGCAAGTTTGGCCGTACGGTTCGTTTAGAGGGAGAGGAGGGCGAAACGGCATGGTTGAACAATGCCAGTCGCTCGCATCGACTCTTCGGCGAACCGGCCGTCGCTATCAATACTATGATGGATTGGGTGGCTGTATGGCTGGCGGGAGGCGGAAGCACCTATGGGAAGCCGACTGGATTCGAAAAGCGCGATGGAAAGTTCTAACAATTTGGATACATGAGTTCGAAAACGGTTCTTAAGAGTTCTCTTCACGAACGCTTGATGGATGGAGTGGCTATTCCTGCTCATCCTTTGGCTCTGGATCGTTCCCGGAAATTGGACGAGCGGCGACAGGTCGCCTTGACGCGTTACTATTGCGAGTCTGGGGCGGGCGGGATTGCGGTAGGTGTGCACACGACTCAGTTCGAGATCCGAGAACCGCAGTATGGTCTTTACCAGCCGGTCTTGGAACTCGCAGCGCGTACGATGGATTCCTGCGAAGAAGGTTCGAGTAACGAACTGCTGCGGATCGCGGGCATCGCGGGCGATACCGAACAAGCGGTGGCGGAAGCGGAAATCGCGGCCGGGCTGGGCTATCACCTGGGACTGGTTAGTTTGGCCGCCCTGAAAGGGAATTCGAATGATGCCATGGTCGCCCACTTACAAGCAGTGTCGGAAGTGATTCCAGTATGTGGTTTTTACTTACAGCCATCGGTTGGAGGGTTGCGGCTCGACTATGAATTCTGGAGAAAGGCAGTGGAGATCGAGAATCTGGTCGGAATCAAGATGGCTCCCTTCAATCGTTACGAGACTTTGAATGTGATTCGAGCGGTTTCCGAATCGGGGCGTGCAGGTGAGGTCGCTCTCTACACGGGGAATGACGACAATATTTTGATCGATCTGGCCAGCGAATTCCGCTTCTCGGAAGAGGCGGAGCCGATCCGTATTCGCGGGGGACTTTTAGGGCAGTGGGCGGTTTGGACGCATCAAGCTGCCAAGGATTTGGACGTTGTAAAAGCGCTGCACGGGCAAGCTTTGCCTAAAGAACTTCTGACGCGAGCTCACCAGCTGACGGATGCGAACGCGGCGATCTTTGATGTCGCAAATGGCTTTGCTGGCTGCATTCCTGGTATCCATGAAATCCTCCGTAGACAAGGCCTGTTGGAAGGGCTTTGGTGTTTGAATCCTGACGAAGTATTGTCGCCCGGACAGAAAGAAGAGTTGGATCGCGTTTATGCTGCGTATCCAAGCCTTAACGACGATACGTTCGTGCGAGAGAATCTGGATCGCTGGTTGAGCTGAAGCTCAAGGAGAGACAGCGAAGGTCCTTTAAGATATTGCTTTCACCGATTCCCGGAATTTTTCGAGGGTTTCGGTGATGTCGCTTTCTCGGTGGGAATAGGTGATGAACCATTCCTTGTTGGCGAAGATCCCACGCTGAAAAAGTTGCTCGAAAAGCTTGATTCGGGCGGTGCTCTGTTCGGCTTCGTTACCTCCGAACTGGATGGTAACGGCAGGAGCGAGGCCTACGGTTTTGGCGGGGTAACTGAATTCCTTGAAGATCGAATCGAAACCGTCTCGCAGTTTTTGACCGAGAGCAGCTAGGTGGTGGAAGACTGGCTCGCGCTGGAACACGTCCATGGTGGCCTTAGCGGCGGCGAGCGAAAGGCACTCTCCTGCGTAGGTGGTGGTGATGATGCTGCTATCGAGCACGTTCATGAACTCCGCTTTTCCGGCGTAAGCGGAAAGCGGATACCCGTTGGCGATTCCTTTAGCGTAAGCGGCGAGGTCAGGCACGATGCCGAAGTACTCGCTGGCTCCTCCTTTGGCGAGGCGGAAGCCGGTCAGGACTTCGTCGAAGATGAGCACGGAACCGTATTCATTGCACTTGTGCCGCAGCTTTTCGAGAAACGCCTTGCTCGGTTCCTTGTGCCACTCGACGGGGGAGACGATGACGGCGGCGAGGTCTTGACCGACGGCAGCGAAAATTTGGTCCACCGCCTCTAAGTCTCCGTATTCGATGGCGTGAGAGAATTTCTGGAGGTCTGAGGGAATGCCGTTGTTCGGCCAGCCGAGGGCGAACCAATCCTGATAGCCGTGGTAGCCGCTGGTAAGGAAGTGGTGTCGCTTCGTCTTGCTGCGAGCGAGGCGCAGGCAGGAGGCGCAGACATCGGCCCCTGTTTTCATGAAGCGAATTTTGTCTGCCCAGCCGAGGGTGTCGAGAATGGCTTCTGCTGCTTCCAGTTCCAGGGGGCTCGCCATGCTGAAGAGTACGCCGTCCTGCAGCTGAGCTTTGACAGCGTCGTCAACTTCCGGATACTGGTGGCCTAGGATTATGGGGCCGAGGGACGCCTTGAAGTCGATATACTCCTTGCCGTCCAGGTCCCAGACGCGGCAACCTTTTGCTCTTTTGAGGAACGGTGGCCGAGACGGGGTGAGCTCGCTCTCGTAGCGTTTGGCATTGGTTTGAGTCGCCCAGGGAATCCGTTTAAGGGCGTTTGTGAAATAAGCCGCGTGGTTGGGGCTCATCGCGGAAATGTCGATGGGTGCGTTCATGGGGTCCGACTCAGCCGAGCGTGACGACGGGCGTGATGTTTCGAGTGTTGATATCGATCTTCAGGTCACCTTCGGAAGCCAGCCAGCCGTTCGCGGTAGAAGAAACGCTTAGCTTGCGTGGTTTTTTGTTTTTTGGGGCGGCTTGCAACACGGTGACGATTTCGTGAGTGAATGCGGGTGGACTGCTGAGTTCGACGCAGGGGAAGTCGCCGGTTTCGGGCGTCACATCCAGCTTGGTGGTGGCGATGTTGGGTTCCGTTCGAGAGTGGACGGTCCCGTGCAAGCTCGCTTGCGGACGTTCGATGAGAAAACTGTTCTTGCTGGCACTGAGCTTGGCCACGCCATCGCGATTATCGGGAAAAAAGCGGAGGCTCATGGGTTGTTCTCCGAAGTGGAGGCGTACTTGGTCGACCACTACGATGATGTCAGGCTTGGCGAAGATGACAGTGCGTAGGACTTTCGAGATGTGATCGTTGTCGATTAAATAGGCCGCGGTGGCGTCGCTTGTCCACCAGACGGTGTCGCCGTGGTCTTCGAATTGGGTGATGACGGCGTAGGCCTGGCTGTCGTTGGTGCCTTCGGAGCCATCGTGGTAGTGGTGCCCGAGTCCGTTCACGAGAACGGAGTTGTGGGCCTTCGTCTTGCGCATTTCCCATCCGGAATGCCGCCGATCGTAGGCGGCCCCGAAGAGGTCGGTCAGAAGCCGTTCTCCGAAAATCTTATAGGTGATGTGGTTGCGGTCGGCGTGCTCGTGGTTGCAAGGACCGCCGCTGCGAAAGGCGAGCACCGCGTCTTGGGAACCCCAACCGCTGCGGCAGAGAACCCAGTCCAGGTTGTTGCGAACGTTCTGGAGCGATTCGGGCGGCGGGCTGGAGGCTTTGCCCGGTTCGTACCAAATGAAGTCGAGAAAGCTATTTGCGACACTGAGGTTTTCCGCCTCGTATTGTGCGAGCGGATTTCCGGTGTGCTTGCCGATCCATGCCGGAATGCAGACGTGAACGCTGGAGCGGGCATCGCTGAAGTTGACGATATCCGGAGTGCCATCCTCTTGGGTGCCGGCTTGCATGGTGGCTATGAAGTCGAGCATGCCGTCGAAGTTAGCCTTTTTCGCCCAGTCAATGGTTCCGCCGTTGCGAGCGTGGGCGTCGAAGAAGTTGAGAGCGGTGCGCAAGGTGTATCCCGCGTAGCTCAGTCCTTCGAAGTAGCTGCCGTCGGGAGAGAAAAGACGGAGGACGCGGTCGAAGCTGGATTCGGCGGTGGCCAGCCATTTTTCAGCCCGCGGGTCGTGCCCGAGCAGGGCAATTGCTCCAATACCGAGGGCACTGCTTGGTGCGGATCGGAGATTGTTGTCGCCTAGGATCATGGGCCAGCGTTCCATGGAAAGATCGTAGAAACCTTCGTGGCGCTTGTCGAAGGACCACCCCTCGACTGTATCAGGATGATCCATACCATAGACAGCTCGGTAGCAGGGGAGGCAGCCTTTTTCGGCGATGGCGTCGAGGATGGCTTTGTCGAGTTTGGCGTCGATATCGCCGTCGAGCACTTCGCGAGCGAAGAGAATGCGTACTGTCGCGATGGAAGCCCTCTGGATGCCAATTGGCTTACTGCCGTCAAGAAAGTAGTCCCATGTTTCGTAGCCGATGAGTCTGGTTATGGCCGAGACTAGGGCGTCGCGTCGGGCAGGCTGAGGCTTCACGAGTTGGACGATTGAGAGTTCAGTGAGCAGGTTGATGATGGAGGCAAAATCACGAATAATGTCGCCCGATTTCTCGAATGCGTTGAGAGCAGTTTCGAGGTCTTGGGGTGTCCGCTCGGTCCAATCGTTGAAAGTGGGGGCGAGCAGCTTGGTTCGAGCGTTGGCTCGTATTTTCTCGATTTCGTCTCGCTCGAAGAAAAGGCGTCCGCCGCTGGAAGATCGTGGAGTGGTTGACTTACCTTTGAGGGAAAGGGGGAGACTGGCCAGCATAAGGCTGGAGCCGGCATAGCGTAGGAGATCGCGTCGTGTCATGGTTCGATAGGGGCTGGGTGTGGGGGTTGGTGTCGCCGTTCGTAAGCCCGAACGGCTTTGATGATGGAAATGCCGATGGCCGTAGCGATGACGCCCGCGAGAGCGTTGAGCCAGCCGTTGCGATCTAGAGTCGGAATCGTGACGAGTAGCAGAATGCCGCCGATTAGGAGCGAAAGGTAACCAAGCAGCCGATACGCGATGAGTCCCTCTGATCCGATCTTGGTATTGGGATCGGAATAGGCGGGCGTCTTAAGGTCTGTCTCGAAGGATTCGATACGCGTTTTGAAGTCGCCCTCCCGCTTGTTGAAAAAGGCGGAGGCGAGAAACACGCTGCCGCTGGTAAGGATGCCGACTATGGCATTTAGTTCGTAACGGGTGAGGTCGAAGCCGAACCAGGTTGCATTGATATCGGCGAAAAGAATGTTCATGACGGTGATCCCATCTGCGGCTTCGCGGGCTGCGGTGATGCCGACAAAGAAAACGCCTACCACGCCCGCGGTTACGGAGGCGATGGCCGACCACCAAGGGGTTTTGGTGTAGAGAAGTCCGAAGAATACGGGGATGAAGAGGGTGATTTTATAGAGCGACTCCGCTTTCATGTAGACGTCGAAGGCTCCACCGAAGCGCTTGATATTGAAGGCGACAAAAATGGAGAAGACACCAAGGCAGGCGACGGAAGCTTTGCCGAACCAAAGCTGCGTGCGTTCGGAAGGGGCAGCCCCTTTGATGGACGTGGAAATGGGGACGTAAACGTCCTTGGTGATCACGGCGCCCAGCCAATTGAATAGCGTATCGGTGGAGCTCATCGTGGCGGCGAAGATCGCGGCAGTGAGCAGTCCCAACATGCCGTGAGGAAGGACCGCGAGGGCGAGGGTGACGAAGGACGCTTCTTCTGGATTTGTAAGGCTCGGCCAGAGGCTAGCGATTTCGGGAAAGATGATGGGAGTGGTGAAAATGGGCAGGATCCAAAGCATGGGCAGCACGAAGGAAAGTCCGGCGCACCAGAGGGCCATCTTCCGCGTGTCGCGCTCATCGGCCACGCTGTAGTAGCGCTGGGCGATGTGCCAATTTACATTGTATCCAAATACAATATACACGAAATAGACTGGCCAGAAGAGGAATGGCTTTCCCTCCAAATCGATTTGGAAGTAACCCTCCGGAGCATCGGTGCCGAGTCGCTTGAGTCCGTCGATAATATTGCCGTCGCCGATGTAAGCGTACGATAGGGGCGTGATGATCAGGGTGACGAGGAGTACTATTAGGAATTGGATTCCATCGGTCACCATGACAGCCCAGAGTCCACCGAGGGTGGTGTAGATCACTATGACTCCGCCGGTGATGAGAATGGAGAGCTCGAAACCCTTGATGGTGAAGAGTCCAAGGTCGAAGACTTGTTCGCTGATACCCAATGCAGTGGAAGTGAAAATGCAAAGGGTGTAGATCATGATGCCCAGCACGAGGGTGTTGGGCACGACTGCAAGCAGCGTGTAGAAATAGGTGGTTTCGCGTGAGAAGCGGCGGGTAAGGAATTGCAGGGGTGTGTCGAGGCGAGTGCGTCGCCAGAGGACTGCGAAGACGTAGTAGCCGATCAGGTAGGCGGGAAGGGCGAGGCTGAAGAGCAGGATCGCGCCGCCGCCGTTTTGGTATGTGATGCCCGAAGCTCCGACGAACATGAATGCGGAGAAACCGGAAATGAAGAGCGACACCATCGAGAGTTGCCACGGAATGTGTCCGCCGCCCTTGAAGTAGTCGGCGGTCTTCTTGTTGAAGCGAGCCACGTAAATGCCGATGGCCACGATCATGAGCATGTATCCGCCGAGGATGGTATAGTCGAGCGAGTTGAGAAAGTGGAGTTCGGGCATGATGATCTAGGAAAGGATCATCATTTAATCGGACTTTTTCTCGAACGGTGACGGAGTCGGCGGTTTATGGTAAACCGCAGCCCACGTCCGTTTTCCGTGTTTGCTGGGGACGATGCCAGGCAACGCGAGCCGCGAGGAACGGGTTTGCGACATTGGCCAGCCTTTCTCCTTCAGTAAGCACCTTGCGAATAGGTCAGCTCGTAGCTGTGCGTGTAGATTTCGAAAACGAGGCCAAAGGGATCCTCGACGTAAACCATCTTGAACGGTTTTTCGTTTGGATAGTATTCTCGGATTGGCATGCGCTGCTTCCCTCCGTGAGCGACAATCTTTTCCACGAGTTCTTCAATATTGGGGTCTTGCACGCAGAAATGGAACGTTCCCGTTTTCCAGTATTCGAATTCGTCTGGCTTCTGATTGTTCTTAAACTCGAACATTTCGATGCCGATCTTATCGCCGGTGGAAACGTGCGCGATCTTGAACGACTCCCAGCCTTCGCCGAAAACGTCGATGCACATCTTTCCGATTGCGGTCTCGGCCTCCTCTTTGACCTCGGTCGGTTTCTTGATCGTGTACCAGCCCATCACGTTTTCGTAGAAGGCGACGGCTTCTTCCAGGTTTGGGACGGAGAGTCCGATATGTGAGAATGTTTTAGGATACGTTTTCATAGCTAATGGAGCCTGTCTTTCAATTTTTGAGTTTTTTGTGAGCGTCTTGTGTGCCCTTGCGTGGGTGCCGTTCCGGCTCGGGCTTCGTTTTACCCTGGGACCGCTAGTGGCTGCAGCAATTCGATGGAGAAGTCTCGATCGACAAGGTCGCGAGCAGTCTGCACCGGTAACGATTGAAAAGCCGTATTGCTGCGTTTTCCCGAGCGATCAGGGATGGTGAACGCGATTTATGGGCTTAACCGACTGAGGAACAGGGCAAATGCTTGCTCAAGGGCGGGCTCTGTTCACTTCTCCTTGGCCGTGCATACGCTGGTCGTTACGCCGCCTTCGATTCGCAGTAGGCGTTTTCGGGGCACGCAGCCAATTGCGGGCGCAGGTTGTTAGAGGCGAAAAAAACGTTTGGCGTTGCCGCTAGCGATTTGCGTTTTCAGAGCGGTGGTGATGTTGGAGGCCTGGAGCTTGTAGGTATTGGCTTCCGTGACCATGAGCGGGGTGTGTGAGCCGAAGAAGAGACGGTCGGGGCTCATAACTTCTAGCAGGCCGTGAACGAGGTCGTGCCAGTCGGCGAAGGAGAGGTCGGTGCAGAGATTGGGACAGGAGTCGGCGAGTTCGAGGATCTCGGGTCGGAAGAGGCCGGTGCAAAGGAATTTGAAGTCAGGGAAGCGTTGGGCGTAGGCGATCAGCTGCTTCACGCTGACGCCTTTGATTTTGAGGCCGTGGTACTGGTGGCGTTCGTCGAGCATGCGAACGTTGATGATGAGGCGTATGTTTGTGTCCGCTAAGTATTCGGTCAGTCGAGCGCAGTTTTTCGACCGGAGAGAATAGTTATGAAAATTTGGATACAGTTTGACCGCCTTTAGCTCAGTCTTCGCTCGGTAGGTTTCGAGGCTTTCTCGCCAATTGGGGAGGCTGAGGTTGAGAACGGGGACGGGGGTGAGACTAGGGAGGCGTTTGCAGGACTGTAGGAGTTCGCGATTAGCGGGATCGGGGTCGGGTACGAAGAGGGTTTCTAGGTAGGAAACGAGACCGTGCTTGATCTTGTGCTGCTCCAGGTGGGCCACTAGCTGCGGGAGGCTGCGTTTTGGGAGTCGTGCGAAGGGCCAGTGCCCGAAGGATAGATTGCAGTCGGTAAAGGTCATGGCCTAGGCAAGGTTGAAAAGCGTATTAGCATTTGAATACAGGATCTGCGTTTTGGCAGCAGCAGGGATATCGGATCCGGTGATGCGTCCGATGCATTGGCCGAGTTCGCGGATCGGGATGTCGGAGCCGTAAAGGATACGCTCGGGCCCCAGCTTCTCCACGGCATACTCAAGGAGTCCGGCGAATGGAAGGCAGCTGGAGGTGTCGATATAGAGGTTGGGCAGGTTTTGGGCTTCGAGGACGCCGCGCATGCCGAAGCCGTAAAGGTGGGCCATGATAACCTTTGTGTCGGGGAAACGATGGGCCAGCAGGCAGGTGTCTCGCGGATCGCTGTGCGTACGGCGCATGGGTTTGCCGAGAGTGTCCCAGGTATGTTGGAGAACCGGTATTTGGTAGTGAGCGGCTGCTCGCATGAGCGGCTTCATGATGGGGTCGCGAGCGTTGTTGGCGATTTCGAGTTTGATGCCTTGAAACCCAGCGTTGAGGCAGCGATCGAGTTCTGCTCGCAAGCGTTTTTCTCCGAGGGTGGGATTGAGGTAACAGAAGCCGATGAAGAAGTCAGGGTACCAGGTGAGGAGCTGGCGGGTTTGCTCGTTGATAGCTGTCAATTGTTTGGCACTCGGACTGGGACCGTGCACGAGCACGTCGCCGAGGCAGACCATTTTATCGATACCTAAGGATTTCGAATAGCTGACGAGCTTGTCGACTTCCGGTTTGCTACTGCCTTTGCCAAAGAAGATGGGGTGAGCGTGGACGTCGATGATTTTATTGCTGGGCACGGCTGAGAGAGTGCATGGGACTCGGCTCGCATTACATAGCGCCTCTGTTTGACCGTAAAACGTCGCGGTGGTGTGCTTGATCGTGGAAATGGATAGATCTGCTTCGGTATGCAGAAAGTCGCTCTCTCCTCCTTATTTATCTTGGTATCGATAATCGCTGCGTCATCGATGCAGGGAAGCCCGCAGTTTGAGGGACGATGGGTGATCGACAAGGAGTTGAGTTCTGCCTTCGATCCGTGGCGCAGCATCCATCTGGAAATCGAGGTGGAGGCAGGCAAGGTTTTAATTGAAGAACTGCACACGACAGGCCGGCGACGGGCGACGCAGCGCTACGAGCTCGATTTAGATAAACCGCGAAACAAAGTGCCAATCGATCTCTGGACCGGGAATCGCCATATTGGAGCCTACATAGGCGGGAACCGTACAATGGAGATTGATGCAGAGTTTTTGGACGAAGGACGCACGCTTGTGCTGTATTGTAACTACATACTGGATACGTCGCAAGGAGCGACGAATGTGCGTTCTCATAAGGAGTTTCGCGTGTCGTCCGACGGGGATCAGTTGGTGGTGATGGAGCTGCGTTCGACTCGTCCGCGTCCTATCTTGCAGGTTTTTAACAAGGAGCGATGAACATGGATTTGTTAAAACGAGATCCGCGGAAGAACGTTTTCAGGGAGTTAGCCATGAAGATGTGGAAAGGAAGAGCGGCATGGCTTGCGGTGTTTGCATACTTGGTCGTTGGCTTTTTAGGGACGGCTCAGGCGAAGGACGCGAGCGTGCTAGAATTTGACGCGGATTGGCGTCTGGACGGGGATCTGCCGGAGAAGGCGATGCTTATCTCGCTGCAAGGAGTGGTCAACAAGGGCGGTCCGGAGTTGTATTTTCTGTATCCAGAATCTTGGCCTTGGAAGATCACCGGTGAGCTGAAGGGCTTTTACGAGTCGCGTCACGGCTTTGACTTCAAGGACTTGGGCAGCGCGGAGGCGGCGCTGGCTGAACATGCTTCGAAGGTTAGCGGTTACGTGGTTTGGGACAAGGAGGTGAGAACGTCTTTGATTGTAGCCTTTACGGTTTGCGGGTTGCAGAACGCGATCGCGGTGAACGAAGATTTGATCCCCTTGGCTGAAGCAGCGGGATTGAAACCGGTTGCAGACCTGCGGGGAGATTTTCGAGGTATGGACGATGCGGAGATTTATGAGATCGCCTACGACCGATACTGGGGAAAGACCAGCAAGGATGTGGTGATCTGGATGGGCGGAGCTCACGGTTCGCGCATGGAGCCGGGGCTCGCAGATTATGGGATTTATCGGGAGGCGTTCTTTTGCGACTTGTCGGCCAGCCCGGAAGACGAAGCGGAGCTGGCCTTGCACAACAAGATTCTTAGCGAGCTGAATCCGGATGCGACGATAATGGGTTGGCATTCCTACGGGAAGGATACGGAAGGGCAGCACGTGAGTCTGATCTCGAGCTATGGCTTGAAGATGGAAGGACTTAACAGCCTGCCGAATATCAGCTTCAATTGCCAGATTCCCTTCACAGACGACTTTGTATTCAAAAATAACCACAACGTAGCGCCAGAGGAGACGCTTGATGCCGAGGAGACCGTTTACGTTTCGCTCGTCCAAACGGACAGCATGGGGATAGGGGCATGGACGAAGCCCGGTCGCGGTCGCATTCCGTATGCTTGGCAGGTATCCATGAGTTGGAGTCGAACGTCACCGGCTGCCTTGCAGTACTTTGCGGAAGCTGCCACGCCTAACGACTACTTTATAGCGGGTCTATCCGGACCCGGCTACATGTATCCTAAGCCGATTCCCGAACGCCGATTCTGGCCTTTGATGGACGAGGCGGAAGAGTTGATGGAAGCGCTGGATCTGCGGGTGATGGAGATCATGGATTACTCGGAAGGGAATCGGCATGTGGGCAACACTGATTTGCCAAAAAGTTTAGTAGACCGCTACTATAAGGCCTTTCCGGGGGTGATTGGTTTCATCAACGGCTACGGTTCGGCTCGCACCTTCGATTTGCGCGGGGAACGGCCGATGGTTTCGTACGACTATTATTTGGGCTTGCACCGTCCGACGGAGGAAGCGATCGCGGATTTGGAGGAGCTGATTCAATTGAATCGGAAACGGCCTTATTTTCTGCTGATCCACGTGCGCGAATCTACGACGATCGATCGCGTGGCGGATATTCTGGAAGGCGTTTCCGAGGAAATGGAGGTGGTTTCGCTCGACGTTTTTCTGAAGCTGGCGGCCAGCGAGCAGACTTATAAGCAACGCTACCTGCAGGGGTCGGATCCGGTGGATAGGAATGCGTATCGTTGATCGCCGTGAGACGTATTTGAAATTAAGTTACACTCGTTGGATTGTTTTTTGATCGTATTGAATTTTGGGTAGGACGCCTTCTTGGGGGATCGTCCATAAAATAAGGCCGGAGCTTTTTTGCTCCGGCCTTCTAGCTTTGGGGAGGGGCGGGTTCTTGGTGAGTCGTCGTAGTGCAGAGGGTGACGGATCCTACCATGGGGTGGCGGGTTACTGTGATCAGCTTTCCGCGGGACGGCGCAAGCGCCGCACCCTACTGGATTCGGACTTAACAGCGTAGCGCCAGCCCTACCTTTGGGGAGGTAGCGCGGCTCGTCGTTACTTGAACTCGACCCTGATGTCCGTGCCGTCGTAAACCTGACAGTTGAAATCGATGTAGTTGCTCGATTGCACGTTTGTTTGTTGGAAGTTGATCGATTCTTTACTTGCTTGTACTTGGGCCACGGTTGCACCCTCCGGGATGAGAAGGTGGCACCTACAATGGCTTTGTTTAGCGTTGAGGGAGAGGGAAACGCTGTCGGTATTTTCTTTGTACGAATATTGGAACTGGGAGCCGGAGCATTCGTAGCCGACGCTCGCTTCCGCTTCGCTGATGCCGGCTGCGTACCAGCGGGGGCTGAAGACGATATCCTGAAGGAGGCTTTGTTGATCCTGGATCCCGACCAACCCTTCGATGAAGCCGTGCAGCATGGAGCTGGAGCCCCAGCCGTCAGTCGGCATGGCGTCGGGGCTAGTGCTGGTATCGATGCTAGAGGCGGATCCGTCTGGGAAGTACCAGAGGTAGGTTTCGTTATCCTTGGAAATGAGTTCGTGGTATCTTTTGAGGGTTTCGATGCCTTGGGCTTCGAATCCGTGCTCAAGGTAGGCTCGGGCCAGCTCGCCACCGACGAGCGGCATGATGCCGCCGTTGCAGTAGGCGCCGGCTACGATCTTTTCCTCGCCGAAGATGCCGTCGGGAAAGGCGGGGGTGATGGAGTACCATTCCGCGAAGGCGTTTCCGTCGGCGTTCCGCTGTTGGTATTCATTTAGCAAGGACACTGCTTGCTGGTGGCTGCATACCCCGCGGTTCACGTTCATGGGGTTGCTAAAGCTAAGTTGGTTGGCTTCGTCGACTCCGTCGATTTCGACGGGTGTTTGCTTGACGAAGTGGGTGTAGAAGCGGCCGTTCCAGCAAACTTCGTTCATGCGTTTCTTGAGGCCTTGGGCGAAGCTTGTCCAGTGGGCGGCTTTTTGCGGCTGTCGATCTTTGGCCAGCATTTTGGCCAGCAGGAGGCACGCTTCGTAGAAGCCGCTGTTGTCGCCGTGCATGATTCCCCAAAAGGTGTTTTCATCGATCTGGAACTGTAACCAATCGTGGCTGCCGGCGGAGTAGGCGAAGTCCCACGAGTCGATGGTGTAAGGCCGCTTGACCAACTGGGTTTCTGGATCCCAGCGCCAGGGATGGGTGAAGGCATAGTTGAGCGCCCGCTCCATGGATGGGATTAGGGATGCCATCCAAAAGTCGTCTCCGGTCGCTTGCCAAGCGAGGAACGTGGCTTTGATGAAGCGGTATTCTACGTCGGCTTCCACGGGGACGCGCACGTACTTGGTCCAGTTCTCTTTCTCGCAAGGGACTTTCTCCGGTTTTACGGTGAAGTAGTCGAAAATACGTCCGTTGCGGGCTTGAGTGTCGGCGAAATGGGTTACAGCGGAGGTGAGGTCTTGCTCGAAGAAACGTGCCCCTCGCATGATGTCACTGTGGTCGCGAATCCAGACGGCTGGCGTATCCGGGGAGCGGTACCCACGAATCTCGTCTCCATCGATCAGCATCTCCATGGTGTCCTTTTCGAGGAAGGCTCGAATTTTGGGGAAGAGGCTGTCGAATTCCGGTTGGCCGGTCTTGGTGTAGGTCAGGTTTTGCATAGAGCGAAAAAAAAATGACCTTGGTTGTCCTGTGTTTCGGGGTCGAGACCAAGGCGAGGCCCGTTTTACCGTACATCGTTCAGATCGGTTGTTTACGTGGGCTGGATTGGTGACACTCTGCCGAATCTCAGTGTTCTACCTTGGTTTGCCGACGCAGCCGAAGTGGTTCCAAAATCCCTGTTTATCTTACATTACTCCTCTTTCATGCAATTTCTAGGACTTCACGTTTTTGATATTATAGTTTTGTTGATCTACTTGGTAGTGATCTTGTATCTCGGCAAGAAAGCCGGTGAAGGAAATAGCGATACCGACGAGTTTTTTCTCGCGGGGCGTTCTTTGGGAAAGTTCTACCAGTTTTTCCTAAATTTCGGGGCATCTACCAATGCTGACCAGGCAGTCGCCGTGACGCGCGAAACCTATCGTCAGGGAGTCGGGGGAATGTGGATACAGTTTCTCGTTCTCTTCTTGACGCCGTTTTATTGGTTTACGGCTCTCTTTTTCCGTCGGGTTCGCCTCACAACTCTAGGCGACTATTTTACGGAGCGTTTCAAGAGTCCGTTTCTCGGCGGAAGTTACGCTGTGTTTACGCTGTTAATGGCGTTTGTAGGCGGCGGTGTCGGCTATATGGTGGCCGGCAAGACGATGATGGCGATCACGCCGAAGCCGGCGGAGATGCTCACGGTGGAGCAACGCACGACGGTGGAGGAGTTCAACGAGTACCACGAGCTGGATGCGTTGACGATCAGCGAACGTACGGAAGTCCAGCAAGCTCGTTACGATGTGCTTCAACAAAAGAATCTACGCGGCGAGCTGCGCTCGTTCTATTCCTACACCGATCCCTTGGTGTTCTATTTCGCTTACGGCCTGATTGTAGCGGTGTACACCATGATGGGAGGCTTCCGTGCGGCGGCGATAACTGACGTTATTCAAGGGTTCCTGATTGTATTGTTTTCGATGATACTGATACCGCTGGGGCTCTCGAAATTGGGAGGCTTCGAGGGACTGCATGCAGCGGTGCCTGCCTTTAAGTTCGAGTTGTTTGGCTCGGTATCGTTAAGCGAGTATGGTTGGTACACGATCTTCGCTATGGCCTGCTCGAACCTAGTGGCGATCGTGGCAATAGCCCAAAATATGCAAACGGCCGGTTCGGCGACTAATGAAAACTCGGCCCGCTTCGGGATTATCGGCGGTATGTTCTTCAAACGCTTGCTGATGCTCTCCTGGATCTTGGCGGGATTGATAGCGGTTGGGCTGTACGCCGGCAAGCTGCACGATCCGGATTTGGCATGGGGTTACATGAGTCGAGACCTCTTGGTTCCAGGAGCGATCGGACTGATGTTGGTGGGAATCTTGGCCGCGAATATGTCGACGCTGGATGCGTTGTCGGTTTCGAATTCGGCTCTCTTTATCAAGAACCTATATCAACCGTTTCGTCCGGGCAAGACTGAGAAGCACTACATCACGGTCGGTCGGGCTGTGATTGGAGTCACTTTGTTCGGAGGAATCGGCGCGGCGGTTTACGTCGATAACCTCTTGGAGCTCTTCAAGTATTTCATCTCTATTCCCGCAATTTTCGGAGCCCCGATTTGGCTGGGATTCATTTGGCGGCGCCTGACTAAGACGGCAGTAATGGTAGAGGTCGTAGTGTGTTTCGCAATTTTCGCTATCCTCCCCAACGTTTTCATGTCTTTGGACTGGGCTCGCACGAATCCAGCGTTTCTTCAGCAGACCGACTCCTTCTCGCACATGTACAAGGCTCCGGCCTTAAGCGAGGACGTCGCCTTGGGGCGTGCGGAGAATGTTGGCGACTCGATCGAGAAGGAAATATTCATCGAATCGAAGGGTATCTTCTTCGAAAAGGTGGCCCGTCAAAATCCGGAGGATCCGAATTCGCCATTGATCGGTATCGGTCGTTTCGAGTCGGAGCTTTGGGTGATGAGTTGGTTCGGGGTGGACTTTACTGGATTCAAGAAGTCACAGCTCGTTGCGGCTCGATTCTTCTTCAACGCATTCTTCCCCTTCGTGATTCTGATTCTGGTTTCGCTTCTCACCCAGCCGGTGAGCAAGCGTCGCCTCGACTACTTCTTCGCTAAAATCTATACCCCTGTCCAGGCAACGCCTGAAGCGGACAAGTTGGCAGTCGCTCATGCAGCGGCGAACCCGACCGAGCGTGAGGCAAAGAAGATCTTTCCCAAGAGTAGCTGGGAGATCGCCAAACCGGACAGGATGGACATCATTGGCTTTGGCGGCAGTTGGGTAGCTGTCGGCGTGGTGATCCTTCTGTTGTGGGCTATGGTATCGATCCATTGAGTGCGCGATGAGTGGGGGCGATGTCCCCGCTTGTTAGGGTTTGTTTAATGAGATAAACTCTTCGCTGCGATTTCCGAAAGGCCGCTTTCCGTATTTTAGGTGTACGTTTGAGTGAATAAAAAAGCGACCTTCCCAGACTTGGGAAGGTCGCTTTGATTTGTCTTAAATGATTTTTGGTGCGTGTTTAGCCGACTTTTTGCAGTGAAGCGTCGCTTTCCTTGATGATCTTTGTGGGCGTTTGGGGGGCTTTGACGCTCTTGCCTTCTACCCATTCGCCACGAATCAAGGTGACTGCAGGGTTGTGCAGCGGGCCCACTTGCTCGTTGGCCAGCTTCGACTTGAGAAGGTCAACGGCGGTTGCTCCGATCTTGCGGAATCCGATTCTGACCTGAGCGATCTCGCCGGTCTCCTCGGTGGCCGGGTTGAGCGCGGCGAAACTGAGGTCCTCGGGGATTTTGAAACCGGCTTCCTTCAGCCACTGGCAGTGCTCGACATTGGGGCTGAGCACTACGTCTGGCTTTCCCTTTTTGACCCACTTAATGAGCGCTTCTTTGGTAATTTCGTCATTTGAGAGGATCGGAACCCGATTTTTAGCGGGCGTGTTGTTCTGGTGCCAGAGCAGGTAGCTTTGATAAAGATGGTTTGAGCGTTCGTCCTCGGAGGCGGTTATGCAGAAACCGATTCGCTTGAATCCTTGGTCCACCAAGCTCGACACGCCCATGTGCATGGATTGGTAGAAGTGAGGGTGTACTTGGTTGTATCCAAGCTTAGCCGCCACGGCGCAGGTGGCGACACCGGTGAAGTTCTCCTGGGGCAAGGAAAAGACGTCCTGCAGATCCTCGACAGGCAGGACAACGATGCCGCGAATACCGCGGGTTTCGAGGATTTGCACGATGCGCTTGAGGCGCATGCCCGGTTCGTGCAGCCAGAAGTCTTCGGTTTTGAAGCCAAGCTCTTCGGCGCGTTGCTTGACGCCCTCGCGGATGAGGCGGGAGTCCTTGCAGAGTTTGTTCAGCGGGGCTCGCTTGGGGTTGAGAATGGCGATGACAGGTTCTTCCTTGCTGATGTCTCGCTTGCGCAGGTAGCGCATGAGTTCGGTCAAGTTCGGGTCTGGGGTGTAGCCTTGCCGCTTGGCAATCTCCTTGATGCGTTCGCGGGTTTCAGGAGCAACTCGAGGGTGGTCCCGCAGGGCCATGGAAACGGTCATGCGGCTGACACCGGCTTCCTTGGCAATGGTCTTACAGGATGGCTGTACTTTGTTCATAGTTCTTGGGGGGGGCTCGTTTGTGGGGTGTGTTTGATCGATCTTATTTGTAGAATTTGGGTCAGCGTATTTGATGTCTAGGGTGATTCAGATCTTTATCCTAGGGCGTATTTGGGGTACTGAGTTTGCTGAAGAAGCCATAGTAATGTGGAACGTTCAAAGGGAGGGAGCGAGTGGCAGTAAATTGGATACGAATGCGCTTTTGACCTGCGACTCTCGTATGGCGTCGAGCACTACGGTGCCGTAGTAGGCGTCTTCCACCGATGCGGGAAAAGGGGCGGCGTCGCGTAGCGTCTTGGCGACATCGCGGTAGATGTGGGCTTCGTCTCCGAAGCGCTTTCCGACGATAGGGAGCTCGCTGCGTTTACCGACGTCCGGCGACGCGGGATCCTTTTGTAGCAGCGTTATCTTTTCACCATCGGAGACGATCGTCCCGTGGGTGCCTTGAACGAGGAAGGAGGGTAAGCCTTCGATGGCTTGGGCATATTCAGCGATTCCGCGTATGCCATTTTCGAATTCCATCACCGCCAGGAAGTTGTCGTCTCCGTCGCCGCCGTTTATGACTTGCTGGAGGTGGCCTGAGAGTCTTTGGACGAGGCTGTTCGCGAGACCGAGCAAGGGTTGTACGATGTGGGCACCCCAGTTGTTGAGGTAGCCACCTCCGTACTTGAGCTCGGTTTGCCAGTCCGAGCGTTTGCTGAATTGGGCAATGTAGCGACGAATGGTGAAGATGCGCCCGATCGAGTCCTGTTCAATCAGCCGTTTGATTTCGTTGTATTCGGGAGACCAGTACATGGGTATCCAAGGAAATATCTGTTTGCCGCTTTTTTCCTTGGCGCGGATCAATTGGGCAGCCTCCGCTTGGTCTAGGGCCCAAGGTTTCGTGATGAGCACATTGATACCAGCTGCCAATAGTGCGCAGGCGACCTCGCAGTGCGTGTCTGAACGGGTTACGATGGCGGCGAGTTCGATATCGTCACGAGATTTAAGAAGTTCGTGATGGTCGCAATAGCTGGGGCAACCCAGCATCTGCGATGCGTATTCTCGGCGTGTCTGCGAGAGGTCGCAGGTGGCGACGATTTCGAACTCGGGATTGGCTAGGATTCCGTAAGCGTGGGAGAGCTCTCCGCTTTGCCCAAATCCGATGATTGCCGTTTTGATCGGTAATGATGCTTTGCTCACTTGGTGGTTTGGTAGGTCTCTCGAGGTAGGTTTGCAGGTTGCGTCAAGTTGGATCGTTTTGAGAAAGCTGTGGGCGCTTTACAGTAAAGCGCGCTTGAGCGGCTGCGTCGAGTCGGCGTTCAGCTTGTTATCCGGACAGTTTCGACGGCTGCAGGTTGGGCTACTCCTCATTATAAGACGGAGTCATTCGTGAGGGCGGCGTTGCGGTTTACGGATTACTGTAAAACAGTAAATGGGTAGATGAAAATGATGCGAATGGGATAGCTTTTGGTACGGTCAGACACTCTTTGTTTCGTTGGAAGCGAGCAATCCATCACCATGGACCAACATTTATTACCGAAGAAAGTGGGCATTCACCTTCATGGCAACTGTCCCTTTTGATTTACCAGACTCGCTCTCAGGATACGCTTAGTGGCTGCCTAAACCCCTACCAACACCTCTAAAAAACGCCTTATGAAACTACTAAGATTGTCGCTGCCCTTGTGCAGCGTATTTGCGCTCTCGGGATTGAATGCCCAAGACGCTGCCTCGGATGACGAGGATATATTCGAGCTATCGCCTTTCGAGGTAGATGGATCGCAGGATGTCGGATACCTATCAACCTCCTCGCTCGCCGGAACTCGTTTGAGCACTAACATGCGTGACATCGCGGCTTCGGTTTCTATTCTTAACGAAGCTTTTCTGGATGATACGGGGTCGAACACGATTGGCGACGCGCTCTTGTTCACTCCTAATACTGAAGTCTCTGGGCTTGGCGGTAACTTTTCTGGCTACCAGTCCTCTGCAGGCAATCAGATTCCTGAAGGGGAAACCGACCGGCCGCAAGGCGGAAACACTCGTGTCCGTGGCCTCGCGTCGGCTGATCTGACGCGTAACTATTTTAACACCGAGGTACCGTTCGACACTTATAACACCGAGCGAATCGAAGTGCAACGAGGGGCGAATTCGGCTCTTTTTGGTATCGGTAGTCCAGGTGGCATCGTTAACAATACGACATTGCGAGCGGGCTTGAACGAAAATTTTGGTCGTGTTCGTCTCGAGACTGACGAACACGGTACTCAGAGAGCGTCCTTCCGTCACAATCAGGTGATCATTCAGGACAAGCTCGCTATTCGGGTAGCAGGTCTTGTCGAGGATCGGAAGTACGAACAGCAAGAAGCGTTTCTCGAAGACGAGCGAATTTATTTGTCATTAGCTTGGAAGATCAACGATCACTTCCGCGCTTATGGCAGCATTGAGTCTGGCGCACGTCATGGTGCAAATCCTGACCCAACACCTCCAAATGACGGTATCACTCCGTGGATCGAGATGGGCAAGCCGATCTCCACGGGTGGTGCTGACGGCTCCGATTTATGGCGCGGCACTGGGGACTTCGTACCAGGCGTTCCCAACAACGGGTTCTTGGATTTAGCTGGCCCCGGTTCATCCAGCGGCTTCGTAAGCTATTTCGATACGACGAATCCAGCGCCATTCTTTGGAGGCAATACCTTCGTGCGAGCGAACCGGGGAGCACCCGGCGGCACGGTTACGGGAGAGATGATGCTCTTCCAGCCACGTACTCGCGAAAACATCATTCGTACAACGGGGTATTATCCTGATGGTACTCCTGTGGAAGCTGGCACTTCTAACTTCTATGTTGCTGGAAATGTCGCCACTCAGATTACCGATACGAGTATCTTCGATTACAGAAAACACCTCTACACCGGTGGGGCACACTCTCAGGATTCCGATTGGAGAATATTGGAAGGCTCGATTGAGGGGTCTTGGTTTGACCATCAACTTGGATTCGAACTGGCGATGTTCAAGCAGGAGCAATTCTCAAAGTCGTCGAACCCTCTTCAAGGATTGAGCCAACGCACGATTTATATAGATCCTAATATGTACCTGCTCGATACGGTGGACGGCACTCCGGGCGGAGCGTTAGTGCCGAATCCGCATTTTGGCAAGCCGGTTATTGGCGGCTGGTGGCAAGGTAACAACCTGTCAGCTGATCGCGATTCAACTCGTTTAACTGGTTACGGCGAAATCCGCTTTGAAGACTTCATGGACGAAGGGCTGGTTTCCCGTCTCCTTGGCCGACTAAAGGTAACCGGAGTGCTGCAAGAGCGAGAGCTACGCGACTCTGAGTCTTATGGTCGCTACAAAATAGATCCAGCCTCAGTCATGGCGGCGATCCAAGGCGATACTGCCTTGAGTTCGGCTACCATTCGTACTGGTAGCATCTTCGCACTGCCGCACAATACAAACATCGATTACCTCGGCATCACCTCGCTCGACGATTTGAAGGGTGCCAACATCGGTGCCGTACCCTTCGGGCAGGAGCGCGATCGCCCTTATTCTGGTACATGGACTTCTTGGTCTCAAAAAGCTGGAGCCTTCGTCGATTTTGACGCTAGAACCTACACCTTGGATGACGGTAACAACTACCCAGCATCTTTCTACGCTGGTAAAGGTTTAGAAACGCTGGATTCGAAGGTGGTAGTTGCACAGCAGTACCTATGGGACAATGCGCTCGTCTTGATGGGAACCTGGCGTAATGATAAATTGAGCAGTGAGTCGATCAGCGCTCCAGGAGGAGTGGGCATTACTTCAGACGGAGACAGGGTCTACGATCCAACCTTCGTTGCGGGTCCTCTTGCCGAGAATCTGACAGAAGACGCTGACGAGGACACTACCTCATGGAGCGCCACGCTCCACCTACGTGAACTTCTCGGTGGCGACGTGCCAAACCTCTCTTTCTACATGACCGAGTCTGACAACTTCCAGCCAAGTAGTGGTCGTGTGAATATCTACAACGAGCAGATTGACCCGGTTACTGGATCGACCGAAGAAATGGGTGTCATCTTTTCTGGCTTCGATGGCAAGGTCTCTGTCCGTTTGAATAAATATGAGACAGGCATCCTAAATAATAGCTTCGATGCAGGTGGCGTTTCCTCAAGCGAGGGAATTCTTAGAAACCTCGTAGAGCAGCTCGATAATCCGGATAACATAGCTCAAGGTTTCACGGCAGCTGATGCTCAAGCGGTACTTCCTCCACAAGGCGTTCTCGATATGAATGGGTTCTCTCCGAATTGGACAGCGTTCACGGCGTCGATGGATCGCAACTCGAACGATAACGGCACTCAAGACTACACGGCCAAGGGTTACGAGCTAGAGCTCGCTATTAATCCGAATCCGCGTTGGACGAACATGATCGGTGTGGCCAAGCAGCAGACTGTTCTATCGAACATCTATCCAGTCCTACGAAATTACGCTGCAGACTTCGTAAAGCCAAATTGGGTTGATAGCTCGTTCGCGCAGAACTTTTACATCGACGATCTTAGTACTAAAACGCTCGCGCAATTAGCTCAAGAATCGATCCTCACGCCCGTTGCAAAGGCTCTTACTCAAGAAGGTATTCCCTCTATCGAGCAAAGAGAGTGGAGGTTTAACTTCAACACAAGTTACGCCTTCGATCGTGACAGTGGTTCCATCCCTGACTTCCTCGGTAGGTTTACCCTTGGTGGTGGCTATCGTTGGGAAGACGAAGCTGGTATTGGTTTTGGGGTTTCCGAAAATGAATTCGGTGACATGGCATTCGACACATCAAAGCCATTCTACGCCGGTTCGCAAGACTACGTCGATCTGTTCTTCCGTTCTGAATACGTTCTTAACAATGACAGGAGTTTTTCTGTCCAGTTGAACATCAAGGACCTATTCGACAATGACGATCTCGTGCCAACCTATGCTAACCCAGATGGTAGCATGACTTACCGTTTCTTGAGAGGTCGCCTCACGACTCTTTCGGCAACGTACGAATGGTAAATTTGATACTAGTTAAATTAGTTATTTTGTTCTAGCGAAGAGGCCCTCATGTGGGGGGCCTCTTTTGTGTGGTATGTAATCGATTACATAGATGTATTATAGTCCGTATACTAACCGGATTGAAGATTGGTTTTTGGGGATTGTAGAGATAGATATATTATGACCGAAAAATATGATAAGGACGAGGCTCGTGGCTTCGGGATTTCTAATGCAGCTCAGCGGCTTCGTAACTATGGTTGGATCGCCCGTCGATCAATCAAGACCTTGTCCGGATGGTTTCTGCGTATAGGTGACTTTGAACACAAATATGCCTTGTCTTACCACCTTTACGACAATTCCGAACACGTGACATGGATTCGCAATCGCCTAGGTGAGATGCGGGGCGGTAACCCGAACGCGAACATCCAACCGCGGCTGCGGGAATTGTGTGATATCGTTATGCTCGCTCCGGCCGATACTGATTTTTTCGCTGGATACTACGGAGTCTTACAGGCAGAGGTTATCAAATCGATTAAAGCTGACCTCAAGGAGTTTGATCGTTCTGCAAACGCGAACGAGATTCGGCTACTCCGGCGTGTGTTAAAAGACTTGGAGGATCAGCAAGCATGGTTCCTGAGCCTCGGTTTGGATGTAGAGAATAACGAATGGGCCAAGGAAATTAAGGCTCTCATAGAATCGATGGGAGGCTTGCACGGCGAGTTGCCGCATGGCGAGCCGTATACGATTACCAACTACCAACCTTTCGTTCGTCCTGAGCGAATCCATTTTGACTCCAGGATAACGGTCGGTCCGCTTTGCTCCTACGAAGAGCGAGAAAAGATGGACGCCGGGCAAGCAACAATTGAGCAGTTTAAGGTTTTCTTTAACGAGTTTTATGCGGCGGCCCTCTTGGCGAGTATTCTCTATGACGCGGCCGATAGCGACTATCCGTGGGAAATGTCAGCAGACTTTAGCCGTCATTTTTGGGATGAGGCCCGGCACAGCGAGTTTGGTTGCATTCGCCTCCGCGAACTCGGTTGCGAACCCGATCGCGTGAACCCTGTGCTCTTCGACGAATCGCAAGGGCTGCCTTTGCTTCATCGCATCGCTTACCTGACGCGTGGTCTTGAGGCCTACTTCATGCCACGCAAAGGGAAACGTGTGAAGGACTACGAGAAAGTAGGGGATATCCGCAGCCAGCTTTTTGCCGATCAGGATTGGTCGGACGAGATCAATCACGTCCGCTATGGAAGCCGCTGGACGGACTTTCTTTTAGATGATGATCATCGTGATCTCGATGATATCGTCGAAGAGGTGAAAGCCCACCTCAGCACGGTTAGGGGCAAGCCCGTCTCCACTATCGACGCTCCGTTTTAGAAACTAAGGTTGGCTGGTCTCGGTTGGTAAGCCATAGCGCTCGAGGATAAGGCCGATCACTCCGAACTGGTCGGTGAGTAGGCCCTCGTAGCCGCAGGGGCGATCGTCCCAGTAGCGCCAATCGAGACCGCTCTTGCATCCCCCGAAGACTTCCGCTGCCGCGAGTCCTTGGCTGAGTTCCTGGAGCAGTACGTCTGCCTTCTGGCGGAGGCCGACTGCGTAGAGGCCGCGCAAGAAATGGCGAGCTTGGGCGTGGGTGCGGCCGCCGTTCTGATAATAGCCGAAGGGGTAGCCTTGTATGATGTCGGAGAGATCTTCGTCGGGGATTGATCGCAAGTTTCCCGGCAGACCTAAGCGGGCGGTCGGCATGCCTACAGCTTTCGCTTCCGCGAGTAAGTTTTGCAGGATGGATTTTGCGGTATCCAGTTCTATGAGACCGGCTGCGATGGCGGCTCCGTTCGCTGCCAGAAAGGCGTGATCATGGAGTTTACCTTCCTTGCAAACCCAGCCGGCCAGCCAGCCGGTTTCCAGGTTGAAGAACGTGTTGAAGTAGGACGCGTGTATCTGGGTCTTCCATGTTTCGACGGGCTCGCACCAATGCGCCAGAACTGATCCCGGCAAGGCTTGGGCGAGGTGGTTTAGAGCTTCGTAGAGCAGGGCGTTGCTGAAGGCGTCCTTCCAGCCGTAGGAGATCACGTCGTACCAGCAAGTGCTCCACTGTCGAGAGCCGGACGTCCCGGTGCGAAAGGGGCTTTCGATCAGCCCATCGCCGTCCAGGTCGCGCACCTGCATTTCGCGGATCTTTTGCTCGATTTCTTTGCTGAAGCGCTCGATCCACGCGGGCGTGGCTGCCTTGTGCAAGTATTCGGCGAGCCCGAGCAGCGTGGCCGTTCCGGTCATGAGGTATTCGTCCTCTCCGGAGTGTAGGGATCCTTCTTGCTTGAGGTTTCCGCCTGCGTAACCCGGGCCACCGGTGAGCCAACGCTCCAGGGAAAGGCGCAGCAGATCCTCGCTGCGTAAGCCTGGCAGCAGCTCGCCCATGCTCAGGCACTGGCATGCCCACGTATCCATGGAAATGGGACAGTGCATGGATGCTCCGTTGTTACTGAGCGTGGCGGTATCGGGGCGAAAGTTGAGACCGGTGAATCCGGCTTGCACGATGGCAGCACGCGCGGCTTTGGGAGCTTCGGGCGAGAGGGCGAAGGCCGGACGCGTTACTTCGAAAGTCCAGCTCGCTTCATGGGTACCCGGTTCCAAAAGCCAATCGCCTTCTTCGCAGGGGACTTCACCGGCCTTCAACTCCAGTTCAATCCGATCGCGAGGGCGTAATACCTCCAAGCGAGCTTTGGCTTTGCCTGCTGCACAAATGGCTAGGCTTCCGTTGGCAGGTGCGTGCAGGATGGCCGGGCTTTCAAAGCTACCGGTTTGTCCGCACGTGTCCACGAGGGCGATGATTTGGCTGGCGGCGGCGGGGGCGTGGAAGCTCATCCGCCAAGCAGCGCTGTGCCAAGCTCGCTGTGGGCGTTGCGATTCGCGTTTGATCTTTAAGTGGAGCTTTTCGGGCAGAACCGTCCATTCAAGCCGATAGCTTTGTCCGCAGCGTTCGTTGTGCAGTTGGTAGACGATGGTGTTCGCTTCGACGGAAACCGTGCCAGTGAAGCGGAAACGGACAGCGGGATCTGCCACAGGTATGTCGCCAAGCGGTGAAAGCATAGCTCCTTGGTGGAAGGAGCCGGGGCCGACTTGTAGGAGGTTGGTATCCGTTTTGCTCTTACCTGTCTGGTCGATGCCTAAGTAGGAGAATCCGGTACGGCTGAGATAGAAGCCGATTTCGAGGGTGTCGGACTTATAACGGATTTGGCCGTTGCTCTGGATTGCTTGCAGGCCTTCGGGTAGTGCAGAAAGGTCGATGTTAGAAGTTTCGATGAGCGCCTCGTTGCGCGGGGCAATTGGATCGTGTAGCTTCCCTTCGACTACGAAGGCTTGTGCGGCGAGATTCCAGGGCGTCCACCAGTCGTCGATACCACAACGGCGGATTTCTAAAATGAGTCCGTAGGTTTTGAGTTCGCCCAAATCGACCCACTTGAACGCCTTGTTCGCTTGTTGTGGTAGGTCGCGCAGGTAGTGGAGCTCTCTCCACTCGCTGTGAGGCGTGTCCAATGTTAGGATACGCAGATCGACGATCCAGTCGTCCTCCTGATGGCTGCCGCATTTGTGATAGCCAGGAGCGTTGCGGAAGCCGATGCGTTCGACAGTGGCTCTACCGGTCGGGGTGAAAGCGCGGCAGTGGATGATGCGCTGCGCGGGGGCATCGCTTTCGCCCGTTTTGGGGGCAGTCCAGACCGAGCGACACTCGGAGAGCGTTCGGAAGGAAAAGAGATCCCCCATGGGCGGATCTAGATCAGCGGTATCGAGTAGGTTAGCGGATTGGAGCATGCGAAGAGCGGCCTAAATGGAGCCGCCCCTCCGAGTGTATCAAAGGGGCGGAGTTTATAACTTATTTGATTCTTAGCAGTTAATTCCGGGCACGCGCCACATGTAGTCGGGGTCGACGAAGGGCTCGTCCTCTTCGCGTCCCTCCATGAGGGCGATCTTCTTTTCGAGGAGCTCCTCGAGGTTGGACCCGTAGATGAAAGTGGTTTCGCCCACGGCTGATTCGATCATCCAATCAGTGGTCGCGGTGCGCACATGTTCGAGAAGCGCGGCTGCGTTGGCCTTTTCGTCGAGCACGGTGAGCTTGGTTAACTCGCGGAAATCGGCCTTGGCCTTATCGTCCGTCGCTTCCATGTAGCCGTGCACGCCTTCGACCCAAGCAGCCACGTTGCGCTGAGTGCGGAACCAGTTCTTCATGGGGATGAAGCGCTCGAGCAGGGTGGTCCAAGCCTTTTGGCGTTCGGAGCCTTCTGGTGAGCGATTGCGGGCGTTACGGGCGAGCTCGATGGCTTGCTCGATAGCCGGGAAGACGTTGTCGCTGATGGCGTGGCGGCACTTGTTTCCGTATTCGGGGGTACAGAAGTCGAAGTTGACCTCGCGGCGGAAGTCGACGCGTACGCGGTTGTTGGCGTGGCCGAGATGGAAGTCTTCGTAGAAGGCGCGCTCCTCTTCGGTGAGGGCCTCGAAATTCGGAACGAACGGACGAACGAGGATGCGGTACCAAGTGCTCCAGAAGGAGAGTACGCTCACAGGAGGCGGGTAGCTGCGATAGGCTTCGTCGACGAGCAGCCATGCCCGGACGAGCAGATCGGCATCTTCTTCTCCAATCCAGCGGACGGCGGCCCGCTTGAGCACTGTTTCCAATGGCAGGTCTGGATCCGCCTGAAAGGCGCGCAGGACTTCCTGGTTGATGTTGTAGGACGCCAGCGACTCGGGAATGGTACCGGTCATGTTGGCCACGTAATCGACGCCTTGGGTCCGCAGGTCGCGCAGCTTTTCCCACATGAGCTTCGGGTAAGGAACTGCCTTGATCGGCTCGAGGTTCCAGAAGGCGCCGGAGTTGATGTAGACGTGTACGTTGGAGCCTTTGGCCTCGATGGCGTCCATGTGTTTGCGCTCCTTTTCGTGGAACTGGTTAAAGAGGCCGGTGAACATGAAGTCGTCTGCCCACTCGTATTTAGGATGTTGATACCCGCCTTCGAATCCTTTGGTGTCGAGGGTGCTGGTCTCGAACTCGAGGCCCGGCTCGAGGTTGGCTCTCAAGTGATCTTGTTCCGCGTAGAAAACTTCGTTCTTGAGGATGCAACGGAAGTCGGGATTCACCTTTCGTCCTGCGGTGCGCAGGGTTTTCATGAAACGGAGAATGTTATTGGCTGCTGCTTCCACGATCTCGTTTTCGTCTTTCCACTCGCGAATCTCGTAGCCGCCGCCATTGCGTCCGACGTAGAGGGAGGCGGTGTACTCGAAGCCAGCTCCGCTGTCGTTTGACCAGATGGACATGAAGTCGATGTTCGGCGCGGCTCGCATGATCTTCTCCAGCATTTCCTGGTAGTGGTCGAGGACGACGGGGTGCGAGGTGCAAAGGTTGTAGCGGGGGCGGAAGCTGCGCAATGGGTGGTCGACGCGGGCTCCGCGCAGCATGGGGTAGCGCTCGAGGAGCTTGTCCGATACGGAGCGCGGCTCGAAGCAGACGAGACCGGCACGAAGGCCGTATTTTTCGGCGAGCTTGGCGGAGCGGACGAGCTTGTTAAGGTTGGCCTGCAAGTAGTGGTAGGGGTAGATGCCTTTGTTGAGCTTGCTGTAGACAAATTGGTCGAGCGCGGCGCAGTAGGTGTAGAATAAATACAGGAGCTCGCCGGGTGCGTTTTCTTCGGCGGGGAAGGTGGTGGCGAGACCATTGACCTCGACGTGGGTGAAGCCCATCTGAGCCATCTCGCGAATGTGGTCTTCGGGATCGAAGTCCTTCGCCGTGCGAGCGTGGTTGTTGAGTAGGGAGTCGTAAGAGGTGCGGAGGTTTTTGAAGGTTGCTTGCCTGACTTCGCCCGCCTCCAAGTCGCTCACTAAGCGGTCGCCGAAGTCGTGAATGAGCTGATAGGCGAGCCGGTAAATAAACCAGGTGTGGGATGCGTAAAGCTCGATTCCTGTCTTCTCGTTGGCCCGGATGTACATCCACTGCTCTTTGCCTTGCGAATCGACGTTGCGGCTCTTGGCCTCCTCTGGAGAGAGGACGCCGATGGTGATGCCGTTGTTTGCTCCAGAGCCGTTCTGCAGGACGGTGGCGTCCGGGACGCTTTCTTTGATGAGAGCAGCAGCTGTATTTTCCACCTCGATGGAGTCGTGGAGGATGCAGATTTCGCTAGAGCGTTGGAGGAGTTCGGAAAGTGTCATTTTTGAGTATGCCTCGTTCGGGCTTTTAGTTCTGGAAGTGACCCCGCTTTGAAGTCGAGGACCCCTATCCGACTAGAGAGGGCAGGTGGAATCGAGAGGGTTTTGAGTTTACGATAAAGTCTGGAACTGGCTCGGCTGCGCGCCTTCGCGGTTCCTCTACGTCAAGGTTTCCAGGCCGAGCGCCTCGGAAAGCTCTTCGGGCGTAAAACCCGTGCCGAAGGGGAGGTGGTGCAAGTGGGCGGTCGGGATTTCGCCGCAATGGATTTGTAGGCAGGCTGAGCCGTCGATCGCGCTTTGGAAGAGTTCAGGATGCCGTTCCGCCAGCAGGCTTTGCACTGCGGTTGGAAAGGGGGACAAGCCATAGAAGTAGTGGTGCCCGTTTCGTTCGACACTGGCGTTGCCGAGCAGGGATTGCAGGGTGAGGTCCTGCAAAACGGCCACGGGCCCGATGTTACAAAGATCTTCGCCGCTCATCATCAGGTGTGTATCTGAAGTTTGGTTACGGTGCTCAATGAGGCAACGGTTGGCGATGCCCTTGAAGACGCCTTTGCAATTCTTGTGGCTCACGCCCCGGTACCCGCAGGCGAGGGCTCGTCGAAACGTTTCTGGACCGTCGTCGGACTCGTCAATGATGACAGGCGGCGTCTCGTTGCCGTCGGGGAGTTGTCCGATCTCGCTGCTCGAAAGGGCGGCGCTTCGGGAAAGCGGCTGTTCGATGAAGAGGACGTTCTCGAGCAAGGGATGGAGTTCGGGGCTAGCTCGAGCCTGAGCCCAGAAAGCGGCGAACTGGGGCCAATCTGAAAATTGTTCGTTGCCGTCGAGCGACAGGGCGTAGCCCTGAGGGCAGAGGCGCTCGAAGATTTTGGCAAGGGCTCGTAGGCGGGCGAGGTCGTCGTCGAGCCGACCGTTGATTTTAACTTTAAACTGGGTGAGCCCGTAGTGTTCGATCGCGGCTTCCAGCGATTGCGGAAGCGGGTCGGCAACCCGGTTATCGGCTGCGATGTCTCGTTCTTCAAGGGGGTCGCCGAAACCGACCGTATGCCGCGCTTGGATACGCGGGAGCGGTGTTTTGGGAAGCAGGTCAACCGGTGATAGTCCATAAAGCTCGGGGTGCAGCGTTCCAAGCTCAAGGGTGAGCTTTTTGTGGGAGATAAGCTTGCAGAGGGGCTTTTGGTGAAAGCGAGCGAAGGCGTCGAGTAGTGCCCGTTCGACGAAGGTTGTGCCGAAGTTGGCGAGCAAGGGGGGAATCCCTTTTTGCTCAGCCCACTCGAGTTGCAATCGATGAAGCTGATCCCAAAAGGCGAACGGGGTTTCCGTTTCGAGCTCTTGGGCAGCTTCAATAGCGTGCAGCAGGACAGACTTCATCTCCTGGATCTCGGAGTCTGGCGATTGATCGGGATCTTTTTTGAACCAGCGAGGTGGCAGTAGGTCGGAGGCCATACCCCAGCGGGTCTCCGCAATACCGTCGCCGAACTGGAACTTGAGGAAGACGAAGGCGATGGGAAGATTCCTCATGGTCGCAATCCCGTAGCGAAAAGGCATGCGTGTCCGGATGGGAAAAAAGTGGATACGTTGGTCTATGAGTCGAATCATGTACGAGGGTCGGATTTTTTTCCTGATTAGGCCTTGCCGAGGTAGGTTGTTGGGAGGGCGATTTCGCGAACGCTTTGATCTTCGAGGCTGACTGCCAAGGCTCGGGCATCGGGGCGGGAGGTGACGATCTTTACCCGTTCGCTACCGAGGTAGTGAGCGGCGGCTCCGTCGTCGAGGGCGAGGCCGCTACAGATGTTTCCGGTTTTGAGCAGCTCGTGGTAGGAGCTTTGCCGCTGGGTTTCTCCGTCGTAGTGGGGGGAGCAGGATCCAGGCAAGAGACCGAGGCAGTCGATGGCGGAGAGGCTGCCGGTGGAATCGGTATGGCCTTGTTCGAACCAGCAAATAGTGCCGGCGCTGAGTCCAGCTAAAATGACGCCACGCTCCCAGGCGTCGCGCAGCAGGCGGTCCATGCCGCTGGCTTTCCAGATGGCGAGCATGTTGCGAGTATTGCCGCCTGTCACGTAGAGGGCGTCGCACGCTTCGATCTCGGCTGCGAGGTCGACAGGTTGGCGAAAGAGCGGGATGTGCTTGGGGCGGCAGGGAAGCGTGTTGAAGGCGCGGTAGAATCGGGAGATTAGCCAATCCGAGTCGCCGCTTGCGGTGGGCAGGAGTCCGATGGTGGGCTGCGGTTTTTCGCAGGCGGAGAGAACGTAAGCGTCGAGCAGCAGGTTATCGGGCTCCATCGAGAACCCACCTCCGCCCATGGCGATGATTTGCTTCTTTGACATGCTATGGTTTCGGTCTGGAAATTTCCGGTATGACCCGATTTTAAGGGATCGATTTTGAGGAAATCGGGTCCGGATGCGAGGGCTTCTTGGCTAAGTTTCGCGTTACTGTAAACCGGAAGTTTCTTTCAATTGCCGAGGTACCTGCTTCAGTTTGCGTAGATGGGGTTATCAATGAACAGGAAACGGTTTATCACGACAATTGCCGCGAGCGGCGCTGGAGCACTCGTGGGATCGAGCCTCCTCGGTAAATCCGATGCCGCGGCTCGCTTAGCCCCTTCTGGAAAGTGGGCCACGGATAACTGGGACCAAGTGCGCTCTCTCTTCCCGCTACGCTCAGAGGTAACCTATCTCAACACGGGCGGCCTCGGGCCTGCCTCCCAGCCGGCTCTGGACAGAGTGTTCGAGCAGAGCCAGACCCAAGCCCGAATTGGGGAGCATTATCACAAGCTGCTAGCTCCGGCGCGCGAGACCGCGGCGGCGTTTTTCGGGGTGAACTCCAGCGAAATCGCCTTCGTGCGAAATGCTTCAGAGGGCAACTCTGTGATATCGAGCGGACTGTCGTTGAAGAAGGGAGACGAGGTTGTATTCGAGTCGCACGCCCATCCGGGAGGTTCTTTCGCCTGGATGAATCGCCAGAAATTGGATGGCGTGAAGGTGAAGATTTTCGAGCCAAGCTCCGCGAGCTCCGAAGAAAATTTAGAGCGGCTCTTTGATCAAGTGACGGATCGCACGCGGGTGATTCAAGTGAGTCATATCACAGCGACCACGGGTTTGATTTTCGACATCCCGGCCATTGCCGCGGAAGCGAAACGACGTGGGATCTGGTTTCACGTCGACGGAGCGCAGAGTGCCGGGATGATCCCGGTAAACTTGAAAGAGCTCGGTTGCGATTCGTATGCGACCAGTGGGCACAAGTGGCTCAATGGTCCGATCGAGACGGGAATGGTTTATATTGCGGCAGAGCGGAACGACGAGGTCGCTTGCAGTCATATCGGAGCGTATTCCAATGACGAATACGAGCTGCCTTCGACGCTCACCTATGTGGATTCCGCTGTTCGTCACGAGTACGGTACTCGCAACGCGGCGAGTGTGGTTGGCTTGCAGACTGCCTTCGAATTGCAAAACCAGATTGGCCGCCAGAGGATCGCTGATCATGGAGCATCGCTCTCGCAGCTCGTGCTAGAGGAATTGAGCGAGGTCAAGGGACTGGAAATCTTGAGTCCGATCGACCCGGCGATGCGCAGTTCGATTTTAACCTTTCGCGTGCCCGGAGTTGATTGTGGTACAGTCTACAACGGCTTGTCGCGGGAGCATAAGTTCCGCACGCGCGTAGTTACGGAGCGAGGCCTCAATGGTGTCCGCGCTTCCTGGCATGTGTATCATCAAGAGACGGACGCTCGCCGGTATGCGGATGCGGTGCGCTCGGTTGTCGCGGGTCTTTAGGGCCTTCCGGTTTTTGCGCGGCCCTAGCTGGGGGCGGTTATTCGACCTCGACGATAAGGTCGATCTCGACGGCGGCATTGAGAGGGAGGGAACTGTAGCCGCAGGCGATGCGAGCATGGCGTCCCCGGTCTCCGAATACGTCGACAAGCAAGTCCGAGCAGCCGTTGATCACTTTCGAGTGCTCGGTGTAGTCCGGAGAGGCATTCACCATGCCGGACACTTTGACGATTCGCTTTACTTTGCCTAGTTCGCCAAGTTCGCCCTTGAGGGTTCCGATGAGAGCGATGGCGGTGAGGCGAGCGGCTTCGTAGCCTTCTTCGGTGGATAGGTCCTGTCCGAGCTTTCCGGTGACCAAGGAGCCGTCCTCGCCCTTGGGAAGGTGTCCGGCCAAGAAGATTAGATTGCCGGCGCGCACAGCGCTCACGTAATTGGCTACGGGGGCGTTGTTTTGGGCGAGCGTTATGTCGAGCTCTTGGAGGCGGCTTTCGGGGCTTGCCCCGTTTGTAGAGCCAACGAGGCAAGAGAGAGCGAGGCAGGCGGAAGCGAAGATACGTTTTTTCATGGCTGATGAATTTGGTGATGCCCAGCAGGCAGGTTTTCCAAGGTTGTTTTTTGTCGTTTTGGGTTAGGCCAGGTGATCTCGACTCGGGTTGCTTGGGTGGCCTGGTCGAGTCCGAAGTGGAGGATGAGTTCGTTCTGCTTACCCGCGTGGCCTCCGGGGCCGAGCAGCTGTCGCATTTGAGTGACCTCTGGGGTGGTAGGGTCGTTGTCGAGATCGGCTGTCAGGCGTACGATGGCGCCTAAGGCATCGCGGGTGACGCCTTTTGCGGGGTCGCCGCTTAGGTGAAGCGTCAGAGAATGTTTATGATCGGCGGCGGGGTTGAGGAAGAGGGTGGCGCGTCTTTGTGGGATGGCGTCTTCGGGGCTGTCCCATGCGAGGGCTCCGCTGGCGAGCGCGGCGGCTCGGCGTTTTTCGGATGTAAGCCGATTGAAACTTTGGCCGACGAGGAGGTCGAGGTCCCCGTCGAGGTCGACGTCTGCGATGGAGGGCATGCCGGCTCCGATGTGGTCGATGCCGAGCTCGGCGGTTTGGTCGGCGAAGCTGCCGTCGGTTTGTTGGATAAAGATGCGGAGTCTTTCTTCATAAGGCGGTTCGTCGGGATAGTCGGATGAACAAAGAATGAGATCGAGTTGACCGTCTTGGTCAAGGTCAGCGAGGGCGGCGAAGATGTCTCCCTGGTTTTGGCGAACGTGATGGTATTGCCATTTTTCACCGGCAGAGGGAGGGGGTGGCAAGCGGTCGACGGAGAGGTGCTGCGACTCTTCGAACGTGACGCTTCCGGATTGAGCAAGTTGGTTGACAAGGAAGCGAGAGTGGTCGGACGAGTCGCCCGCCCATGCGTGGAAAATAGTGCTGAAGAAGAGATCGAAGTCACCGTCGTTGTCGACGTCGCCGATGGCGACGTCGAAGGTGTTACCGTTCGCTCGAAAGGGTGGTTCGTCGGGTCGCATCGAGCGCGGTTTGTCGCGAGCCAGTTCTTCGGGCCACTTTTGGTGGCGACCGTGGCGGATCGAGTCGCCGTCAACGCCGACGCTGGGAGCGATGTCTCGACCTTTTAGATGGCGGACGAGGTGGGCAGGGAGCGCGGCGGATTCGCCGGGAGTATAGGAAGTGGTGGGATCGTCCGCGAGTTCACGAAGCGGCTGGCGTGTCTCCATTTTGTAGAGACGGTTCCAGCGTCGCCCGTAGTTGAGCTCGACGAGCATGGGAAGTCCGTCGTCGAGTCGGGCGAAGGCGGTGCCATAAGTGGGGCGTCCGCCGAGGTCCGTAGTGTAGTCGGTGGGCGTGGTTTCGTGGGGAAGTGGCCAGCGGACGAAGTCGGCTTGCCCTTCCGAATTCCTGTACTGGAGGAGCAGGTCGTTGGCGAAAGCTTCGTATCCAGAAAAGTAGCGTTCGTACCAATTGCCAATGAATAGGTCGGGCAGGCCGTCCTCATTGACGTCGCCTACTGCGATTGCGCAAGTGGTGGCGATGGTGGCGTCGCCTATAGCGACAGGCGGGCCGAAGCTGCCGTCACCGTTTCCAGGAAGCCAAGAGCTTTGTGTTGGCTCTTCAGAAGACGGAACGTAGTCGTCTTGGTAGAAATCGCGGTTGCGACCGATGATGGCATCCTGCGTACCGTCGTTGTTGATATCGGCGAAAGCGAGGATGTCGGTCTTGGATAGAGGAGGAAGCCTTGTATCCGTAATTTCGATATACTGGAATCCGAGGGAGTGCTCGCTCGTGGGTTGATTGAGGAAGACTCGCGGTGGTGATTCGAGGTCGAAGGGGAGTATAGCGACGTCAGGCCTTCGGTCATTGTTAAGATCGCCGAACTTCAAGCGGGAAGCTTGGATGCCGTCGATTCCTGCGCTGGCGGTGGCTCGGGTCCAAGCTGTGGAGCGGTTTGCAGCGCTGAACGCGTTTGACGCGAGGAGGACAGCGATCGGAATCGAGAGACGGGCGAAGGGAGGAGGCATTTGGGACAGCTGTACTAGGCTTGGAGCTGTACTAGGCTTGGTCTAGTTGCTTAATCGTTTCGAGGTAGATCTTCAGCCTGCGAAGCTCCTCGCGAGTGGATTCGAGCACGGGAAAGACGTGGGTTTCTATGGTGAGGAACGGCAGCTTTTGGTCTCTGATGACGGCTTGCAGTTGTCCGATCCAGTTGACGCCGCCATCGCCGACGAGACGGTTTTCCCACTTGTCGGGCGGGATGGGGATGCAGTCCTTGATGTGCATGTTTTGCAGGTGAGGAAGGACGCGTTCGTAGCCGATGGGATAGGGAACTTCGCCGGATGTGAGGGCGTTGGCGGGATCCCAGTTGATGCCGACGTGGTCCATGTCGATTTCTTCGACAATAGCGGCAGTGGCCGCTCCCGTGTCGCAGAAAGAGCCCGGCTCGTTTTCGATGGCGAGATTGAGATGGTAGCGTTTGACGATCTGAGCGGCCTCCTTGAGTAGTGAGATTGCTTCGGACCGTTCGGATCCGAGGCCTCGCATAAAACCGAAGACGATGATGGTGGGAGCCTTGAGGCGGACTGCCATTTCGCAACTTAGGGGAAGCGTCTCGTCGAGCTCCTTGCGGACGAGGGCGGGGTCGCTGAGGTCGATTTTGAAGACTCCGGGGGTGAGAGCGGTGACTTCGATGGCGCCGCTGTCGACCTGCTCTTGGAGAAACTGCTCGCGGCCGGGATTGAAGTAGGGGACGCGGTGTTCGTAGTCGTCGATACAGCGGATTTCGTACTTGCGGAAGCCCATGGCGGCTCCGTGTTCGAAGGCTTCTTTGATATCGAGTGAGATTTCGTCTGAGAGTATAGAAAATTCCATAGTTCGGATTTAGATTTAAAAAGAACGCAAGAATAGGAGCCAGCAGGCAGGCCGCTTTTCGGTAAAACAGGGGCTTGATTGAGAAAGCATCGGCGTCGTTTTGTGATACCGTCTTTTTACTGCGTAGTAACTCCCTTGAATCCTTGAGCCCGCTTTTTGTGATGAAGATTTATGGATCTCGCCGCTTTGTTGTCCTGCTGATGGTTGTCCTCGCTGTGCTAGGTTTTTTGGCGGCGGAGTCGAGGGCCGCGCCTAGAGCGGAGGATTGGCTGGGCAAGTGGGTTTTGATCGAAAACGAGAGCAGCAATCTTGATCTCTACGGAACGGTCTCGCTCGATTTCCGTTCGGTCGAGGCTGGAAAAGTATTGCTCGTGGAGACGTGGGGCGAAGGGCGCTCGCATGCGGAGACTCTGGATTTGGCATTGGGCGGTGCGGTCAACGAGGTGCCGATCGCGGCCAAGGTTTTTGCCAGCAACGTTTTTATGGGACTGCGGCGTGAGATCGGCGGAATGAGGCGGATCCGCGCGGGTTGGGAAAAGGAGTTTCAGGTTTTGGCGCTGCAAGAAAATGTTCCGATTCAGTCGTCGCAGGGGAAGCGGGATCTGAAGAGTCGTTCCACGATTTCCTTGGACGATACGGGGACGATCATGACTTGGACGATCTCTCGGCCGACGCGTCCTTCAGATCAGCCCTTGAGCTTTCGCCTAAAGAAGGAAGGGTATCGAGATTCCTTTTACATGGAGTTGGCGGATGATTGGAAAATCGAAAGCTTGTTGCCCGAGCAAGCGGCTTTGATCACGCTGCAAGGGGTGGTGAATCGGGAGGCGCCGTTGTTGTACTTCATCTATCCGGAGACTTGGGATTTTCGGTTTACGGACGAGATTCTCGATTTCTACAAAGAGAAGAAGCAGTTTACGTTTACGAAAATAGCTTCGCTGCGGCGGGCCTTGGCGGCCTTCGAGGGGAAGGTTCACAAGTACGTGGTTTGGGATCCGGAGGTGCGGACTTCGCTGATCGTAGCGTTTACGGTGGCGGGATTGGAGGATGCTATCGTGGTAACCGAAGATCTGATACCGCTCGTCGAGGAGTTCGGCCTGAAGCAGGTGGAGGACTTTCGGGGACGGTTTACGGGAATGAACGATTTCGAGATTTATACGTGGGCGTACAACGCGTATTGGGATCGCTGCAACAAGGACGCGATCGTGTGGATGGGCGGCGAGCATGGGAATCGCATGAAGCCCGGCGTGGCGGATTTCGGCATGTATCATCGCTGCTTTTTCACGGATCTTTCTACGGATGCGAAGGATCCGGCGGAAGCGGACGAGTATAAGCTCGCTGATAAGCTTTTTTCGGAGATGAACGAGATGGGGATGTGCTTTGGTTGGCACTCGTACAAGAAGGACAAGGAGCGTGACCACGTGAAGCTGGCGTCTTCGCATCTGATCCGTGTCTCGGGGCTGCACACCTTGCCGAATATGAGTTTCAATACGCAGGTGCCCTTGTCTCCAGGATTTGAATTCAAGAATAACCACAACGTGAAGGACGGCGTGCGTTACGTGCCAGAGAAGAAGGTGTACATCGCAGCGGTGCAGACGGATGCGCTGGGGATCGGGGCGTGGACGCGTCCGGGCCGTGGAGAGATTCCCTACGCTTGGCAGGTGACGCCGAACTGGCTTTGGATGGGGCCGTCGATCTTGGAAATGTTTTATGATCAAGGGACGCCAAACGACCTGTTTATCGGCGGTCTTTCTGGCCCGGGTTATATGTATTCCAAGGCGATCCCGCGCGATAAGCTGCCGATGGCGCTGCGGAAGTCGCGCGAGTATATGGAGACGCTTGATTTGAGTGTATTCGAAATCATGGACTATTCGGAGGGGGCTTCGGTCGAGGGAAATCCCGATTTGCCGCAATCGGTGGTGGATGTCTATTTCGAGGAGATGCCGGACGCGGTCGGCTTTTTGAACGGTTATGCGCCCGCTTATACCTTCGTGCACCAGGATGGTCGAGCGATGTTGTCCTACGATTATTATATGGCTCCCGGACGACCGGAAGCCGAGGTGCGAGCGGATTTGCTGGAGTTGGCGGCGATCAATGAGGTTCGGCCTTATTTCCTGCTTTTGCACGTGCGACAGTGGAGCGATATTTCGCGGGTAAAGGCGATTTTCGATAGCCTTGGCCCCGCTTTCGAAGTGGTGTCGCTCGACGTGTTCTTGAAGATGGCGGCGGAAGATCCGACTTTCGAGAATTACACGCGTCCGGAGGATTGGATGCCGGAGGAGTAGGGAGAGTTGAGCGCTTTTAAGCTCCCGTCTAGTCTAGTGATATCAAACAGTAAGGAATGGCGCTTTAAGCTCCCTCTGGAGAAAGTCCGCACAAAGTTCCGGGGGTGGTCAGAACGTTCACCGATGCCCCCTTTGATGAGCTTAGAGGGCAACTGGTCCTAGCCCTATCGCCCAATTTTACGAGGCTGAGCTTTGCAAATAGTCGGTAGATAACATTACAAATAGTCGGATTGACACTTTGCAAATAGTCGAAATAGTCGATTGCAATGAGCCGAGGCAAAGCGCCATCACTTCAACCGGAGGATTACTTCGAAAGAGGGCTGCAACCGAAGATTATCGAGGCGCTGAAGGATACCCCGGTGGTTTGCCTTCTAGGGCCGCGCCAGTGTGGAAAATCTACCCTTGCGGCCCGCCTAGAGCCGTCTCGTCTTTTTGTAAGCCTGGATGACGCTGCTTATCTCAAGCTTGCTCAGGAAGACCCGCAGGGCTTTCTCGCAGAACTTCCTGATGAGGTGACGATAGACGAAGTGCAACGGGCTCCAGGATTGACGCTAGCGATCAAGCGAAGTGTCGATCACGATCGCCGCCCAGGTCGCTATATTCTGACCGGTTCAGCCAATCTCCTGCAACTGCCGACCTTGGCGGACTCATTGGCAGGTCGCATGGAAACGCTCCAGTTGCATCCATTGACTGAGTCTGAGAAAGCGCGTAGCGAAGGGCTTTTCCTAAAAAAATGGCTGGCAGGTGAAATCCAGCCCAAAGTTGTAGGCAGTCAGGCACCTAAAAGTTCTACCTTGCCCGTCCGTTTACTCTTAGGCGGCTACCCGGAGGCCTGTCGTCGCAGCCTGTCGAGAGCCCAGGATTGGCTGCGGCAATACCTACAATCGATCATCGAGCGTGACATCCAGGATGTAGCCAAAGTGAAGGACAGCGCAGACCTTGCATCGCTGATGGAGCTATTGGCAGAGCGTACCGCTACGCTTTTGAACATCTCGGAATTGGCCGGCACCTTGAAGAGATCGCGGGCCACTGTTGAAAACCACCTAGCCATTCTGGAAAAACTCTTTCTCGTGCGCCGACTGCCGGCCTGGCATCAGAATGCCACCAAGCGGGCAGTTAGAACCCCAAAAATTCATTTGTGCGATAGTGGGTTGGCGGCCGCTCTGACTCACTTGGAAGCGGACGATTGGTTGACGGAACGCCCCCGGTTCGGGCATTTGCTCGAATCCTTCATCGTGCAGCAACTCATTGCTCAAGCGAGTTGGAGTCACCCGCAGCTTCGTTTCTGGCATTACCGCGACAAAGATAAGAATGAAGTCGATTGTGTCATAACCCGTGGGCAAAAAGTTTGGGGCGTGGAAGTCAAGCTGTCTCAATCGGTTTCGCTTGATGATGCTAAGGGGCTCCGCCGGCTCGCAGGTTATGCCAAAAACAGCTTTCAGTCGGGAGTGGTTTTCTACGATGGCCATGACATATTGACCTTGGGAGATCCGCGTTTCTTAGCTGTCCCCATTTCTATGCTCTGGGAACTCTAGCCGATGCTGGATGTTACCTCGGAGGCGAAAGCTCGCAGCAGCGCAGGGGGCGATTCTGGAGAAAGTCCGCTTATGGGCTTTTAAAGTTCGGGGAGCTGGAACGTTTACTGATACTCCCATTTCTTGTTTTGCCTACCAACTTGTTCCCCGATACCGGGGACGCTTTCGATGGCAACAGGCCGTTCAGAGCTGACCCTGTTCTTCCCTCTTATGTAGCCGTAACGGAGGTTGAGTGCGGGTGAAGCTAACGTTGGGAGTGTTGCGATCGATAGCGGTCGTAGGCTTGCGTGTTTTGGAATAGGGCGGAAATGCGAATCGGCTCTTTCTGAGTGGCGAGGACTTCGCTGACATTCAGGCGAACCTCTTCCTCGTAGTTGTGGAAAAGGTAGAGGTAGATGACTCCGTTTTTCGGGTCGTAGATATTTGAATACTGGGTGCCTCCCCATTGCTCGCTCTCTTGGTGCATGGCGTCGACCAGCTCCAGGCAGAACTCTTTTCCGTCCTCGATCAGGGCGTCGTCGTCGTCGAACATGGAGTAGGCCTTCAAGTAACGAGGGCAGCTTATCTGCTCGTGTGACTCGATGAGGGATTGGTAGAAGTTTGTGCAGATCTGGTGTTCGCCCGGCGCTTTTTCGACCACTTCGTCGCCCTCGACGATAAGCGTGGCTCCGGATTTGTCGGCGAATAGCAGCTGAGCGGATTCCAGGAAATCCAGTCGATATTCGAGAATCATCTCCTTGACCTCAGCCACGTTGGAGCAGCTGCCCATGACCTTTTTCATGAGCTTGGTCGAATCCATCTTCTTCTTACCTTTTTGGAGTTTCTGCTCCAGCGGCGGCATGGCGAATCCATCGAAGACCAAACCTGCCTCATTGATCCCTCCTTGCGGGAAGAAGTCCCCGAATCCGAAGAATACGCTGCCGTACTTGTTCTTTCCCTTCGGCTCCGTCCACATCCAAGTGTTGGGATTGGAATAGTCCTCGTTGTTGCCGATCCAAGTTTGGCCAGACTCGTCGACGAAACAGACCATGCTGCAGGCTGTCGCTTGTTGAAGGTGAAAGGGTGACAGAAAGCAGAGCGCGGAAAAGAGGAGGAAACGCTTCATTTTCGCTAGAGTATTGGATTTATGGTGACGGAGTCGGAGTTAGACAAGGTTAACTGCGACCCATTGGGGAGCCGGAAGTTCAATTCTACGCGAGCTTGTCGGGTAGGCCACCTCATAATTGGGGAATGCCTTTGGGTTGGACCATGGAATTTGTCTTCCGAGGTTTGAACTCTTTTCGACCTCTCCTCCGAATGTCAACAAGCACAGCCTGACTCCTTTTTGCTCTTTTCCTGCGAAAGCGAAGAGCTGCTGGATCGATTTATCGGTGAGTTGCTGAGAGTCGGATTTCCAGAGGGTTGCGAGGGTCATTTCAGCGGTCTCCGATTGGCTTGGTTGTTCGATAGTAGCATGTAAGTTTTTCTGTTTATAACTCGCTATTGTTATTATCAGAAGCCGGTCCATTCGGATTAGTTCTCTGATTGACGCTTAACCTCATCCAGCGTTTGGCCAAACTTGTTTTTCCAAAGAACCCAGCCGTTGGAGTGGCGAGCGAGCGATATCGCAGCGGCTTGGCTCGGAGAGTTGCAGATGAAGTCCTCTTGTGCGATATAGGAGTTTCCATCGAGCTTGAGAATTGCTTCTTCTACGAGCTTGTGCCGTTTGCGTGCGAAGCCGGAATCCACCGCTCCGGGTGTGAATTCCGCTCGGAGCTTTGAGTTCTTTAAGAGAATGAAACCTTCCGTAGTGAATACACCGATTGCATCCACATCTTTGCTCTTTAGATACCATTTTTCGTTTTCTGATTCGGAAAGGTTGGTTTCGGGTTTTGAAACCAATGGCTTGAAAATAGGATAGCCCAAGCTTTCGAGAAGTAGCGAACCGGTTTCGAAGATTTCGTGTAGGTCGGCGAGAATGGGTTCGGTTACGAACGGCAGGCCACTCGAGTTTCCATTTTCGAGGTGATAGCGGTTTGCCTCTTTCGCCTTTAGGATAGAATGCCATTCCAGCCAGCGGATGTGTGCTTGCGTGAAGCTGTGTGTCCGAGAAATCAATACAACGGCAGTGGTCCAGAACTCCTTGTTCGCGTCGTGGTTCTTGAGTCGCGTTTTGAGGTCCTCGGTTTGGCCGATGTAGGAGATCGGCTTGGTGTCGTCGTCGCTGCCACCGAAGAGGAAGTAGGTGCCAATGTGCTGTGATTCTAGCCGGTGGAAGAATTGCTCGAGTTTTGTGCGCGGAACGGAAACGGCTAGGACGATTCGCGTGGTGAGTTCGGCGATACGGATGCCAGATGGGGTTCCTTCGGGGAGGTAGGTTTGGAGGGTTTTGCCGGTCATGATGGGATAAGGCTTTTTCGTTCGCAGGCTTCGAGGAATGGCTTCTTGAGAAAGTTAGTATCAGTGAAGGGTCTCTTTTCTGCGGCGGAAATGAACTCGTTGTATAGTTGCCGGGGTGTTAAGTTTTTTGAAGAAGCACCAGAGAGGATTGTGTCGATCCAGGCTTTTCCGTCGTCCTCTTCGCAAAATATGGCCTTGTATCGTTCTTTGATTCTGAAGATGTCGTCCCATGTTGAGACTTCTTCATCGCAGTCAGTGGAGGTTAAGCTCAATTCGATGTCACTGGGTGTCAGATTCTCAATATCGCCGGTTGCGAGTTCGAGAGTGATCTCGACCTTTGGTGAGGTTTCGGAATACGCATAGAACGCTTTTCTCGGGCGCGAGTCGGTTGAATGAATAGGATCGCGGTTCCTTGGGCTGATAAGTGGGTTTTTCGCGAGTTTGTAGGTCGAATTGCATTCGTGACACATGGGTGCCAGATTTTTGAAATTCACCGAATTGAATGGGTAGGTCGCTTTAGGGAGGAAGTGGTCGTATGCCTCTCTATTTTGATGGTACACACCTTTGAGTCGATACAAGCCGCAGAAAGGACAGTAGCTGTGTTTATTCACTTTCCGAAATTCGTTGAAATGCTCATCGAGACTCCCGAGGCGAGAGTAGACTGCCTTTCTATGTATGACTTCCGTGAAGAGTGACTTGTAGAACTTTCTAAGTTCTGCGGAGAGCCTTGAGGATATTGCGGTTATGGAACTGTATGTGGCGGGCTTGCATCCATTGCAGTCGGAGCAAAGGCTTTCGATGTCGTTGTTTGTTCGGTAAGCGGTTGCAATGGCGTTTCTTTGATCTGCGGATAAATCCTGAAAAAGGGCGTAGATCGTCTTTATTGGCCCATCGAGGTAGTCTTTCTCTATGGCGTCGTCGTAGTAAAAATCTAATACGATTTCCTTTAGCTTCGGGTGTAGCAAGTCGAGTGAGTACGCCTCATCTGCTTTGCACCAAACTTCCAAGACCAAATGGTCCAGATAGGTTTGAAGGGTTTCGAGCGAATGCGATATGTATTTGTAAGCGTATAGCATTCTGGAAATCGATATTAGCTCTTTATTGCTCTATTGGTTAAGAGTACCTTTTCGATAGAGTCACCCAACATTTCGTCTGCTTCATCCATGAGGTCTTCGCCATTCTCCCCCATCGCAAGTCTACGGTCGAATTCTTCGATTTTGCTGCGGGCATAGTTTCCAATGGTGTCCCCTTGATCGAAAATCTTAGCTGTAATCGTATTTGCTGAGGCACCGAAGGTGTTGAAGTCTGGGCGGGAGCAGATGACTTTGTTTGTGACCGACTTTTTGAATACGAGTACGTTTTCTTGCCTGCAGTCAGATACGATGAAGGGGGAGTGAGATGTTAGGAGGATCTCGCGGCTGGTTTTCTTGGCGTCGCTATCTTCTTCAAGGGCTCGTCTTAGGATGGAGATGTAGCTAGCGCGCCAGCCGGGGTTAAGGTGTGTCTCGGGTTCGTCTAGGAGGAAAAGGGCTGGTTCGTTGCGGTAGAGGAGGCAAACACCGATGGTGTGCATGAATTGGTGTTCGCCGTCTGAAAGGGCTTTGAGTAGTATGGGTTCGTCGACTGATCTTTTCTTGATGAAGAAGTTTTTGAAGCGCATCACCTGTGAATCGGAAGGATACGACGGAATCTTTTCAGATGCGTATAAACTTTCAGAAAGGTAGAGCTCCTTCTTAATCTCTTCTGTCACGGTATGAAGATTTAGCGTGAAGAGGATTTGGAATGCTTGGAATAGTTCCAGAGCTGAGCCGAAGTGAAGCTTGAAGGCTTCTCGGGTGGCATCGTTGTTCCAAAAGTCAAAGGATTGCTCGCTGGTGTGCTCGTCTTCAAATTGAGTGGTGGAGCACTTCCCGAAACGATCTATGACTTTGGTGAGTTTGGAGGTTAGAACGAGTTCTCTTCTGGGCTCCTCAAACGTCATAGGGAGTTGAGCTGGAAACTGATTTGATTGGGTGGTTGGCTCGGAAGGGTGTCGAATACCGATGCTGAAGCTCTTGATTGCCTCAACACCGATTTCATCTGCGAACGTTTTTAGGATATGTTCGTTTGGGAAAAGAAAATGGCAAAGTAGGATGGCTTGGCTATACTGCTCGTCGAGATAGATCAAACGTCCCTCTGGTACGCCAATATAGTCGAGTCCTTTCGATAAGCGTTCGTAGTATTCATCGAAATGGATGAAACGCATTTTTTGGAATGGTAGGCTCAGGATTTCGTTGTGACCCGAAGTGTAGCCAAGGATGTACTTTGGTAAGTGCCGCTTTACTCTCGCTCTGTTCAGCGTGCCGTCCTTTTCATTTAGTAGTGGAATGTTCGCACTTCGAATGACGGGGGGAGTTCCGGATTGTTTGGTGATAGATATATGAACGAAATTCGGTTCTGATAGATCGAGTGTCGGGAGGTAGTCTAGAACGATATCATTCCAGTCTTCGCTTGCTAAGCGAAAATGGTACTCGAGCTCAAATGCATCAGGGGTGCTTCTTGACGCGTCAAACCCCTCATTGTTTTCCTCATCTGAAAGGTTGTCTGGGCGATAGCTCAGGTAGATGCACTCGATGTGGTAGAAGATGGCGGCGAGGGCTTCTAGGACGTTGGATTTGCCGCTGCCGTTTTTGCCGACGAGGCAGTAGGGATTGAACTGGTAGGCCTCTTGCTCGTTCCACTCGTTTAGGAAGTTGATTTCGAAGCCGGGGGCTAGGCTGCGAAAGGGGGAGTTGAGCTTGAGGCGAATCAGCTTCATCAGGCGAGATCGAGAACGATGGCTCTACGGTTTGGTTGCTCGTCGAAGGTTTGCTTGAGTTGCTTGGCTTCGAGCATTTCGAAGACGATGGCTTTGGCTTCTTCGTAGGGTGGGGAATCGTAGAAGATGGTGTTGGATATGAGCATGAGCTCTTCGAAGGTGAAGGGGCGATTCATTTTGTCGCCAATGATTCGATACTTGAAGAACTCCGGAGACCAATTGATGAGTTCCCCTTTGGCCACTTCTTCATCAAGTGGCTCAAGGAAGGTTTTGATTTCGGTTGGAATATCGAGGGCAGCTTGGGTGCGAGAGAGCGATGTATCGGGGGGAGGGCTGTCCCCACTAACTGGTTCTTTTTCTGTTGGTTCTGGTGAGTCGCTTTGCTCTTCAAGTAGTGAAACGCGAGTTAGGTCGAGTTCGCCGAGAAATGCTCTTTGCTGGAGGGATGAGAAGAGATTCTCTAGTTCGAGGAGCGATTCTTTTTGATCGTTGAGGAAACCTCTATATAGGTTTGTAATCTTAACGAATTTTTCCTGTAGCCCTTTTGGGGGAAGGATTACTTGTAGTTCTGCTAGGCCATTTGAATCTAGCTTTTTTGTGCCATGGCCGGCTTCGGTCACCTTGCTAAGAGCGAAGGACTTTTGGGCGATTAAACAAGCAGCGAGGAATTGCGGTTCAAGGTCTATGATTGGAACTAATGCCTTGATGTCCTGATTCACAACGCCAGCTTTCATGATAAGGCTAACGGGGAAGGAATGGGCGAGTATCATTCCTCTCACTACAATCAATACTGTTTCTGCTGGAAGAACTTTTAGACGAGTCCTTTCAGGGACTGATTCGCTTACGTGGTCAATTGAATCGTAGAGTTCAGGAGCTTTTAGATCCTTGGGAGTGTACCAGGGCAGATTGCCTTCCCAGAAGCTTGCGTCTTTTTTCGAGGGAGTTCCACCGCTGGTTGGTTTGCATACTTTAGTAAGTGGTGCCTGATCCCAGTTTTTCGGATTGGAAACAGGATCGCCGAACATGTCTAGGAATACGGATTGGAGAAATTTTTCGGTGAGTTCGAGGGCTTCTTTTCGTTGGCGGCGTAGGGCGTCCGCCTTGTCCAATACCGCTGCGATTCGCTTTTGTTCGTCGAGGGGCGGGATTCTTATGGCGATGGGATGCAGAAGATTCCGATTTAATGTGGGTACGCCAGCTCCCTCAGAATATTTTCCGAGATTTAGTGAATGTAGAAGCCAATACACAAATTTCGGATCATTACCGTGGAAATCCTTTACCCAAAGTGATGTGTTTAGTGGCCAAAAATCAACATCGATCCAATGCACCTTCCCGACACTTCCGCTTCTGCCTACAGTGACTCCTGGACCTTTAGCAATTGCCGTATTGTGAAAGTCAAGTGGTCCGTTTGAACCAATTACAGGGTAGATCCCGTGTGCGCGTTGTCTCTTAGGAAGATCATTGCCACGTTGTAATGTAGCAATTTCTCCTAGTTTTTGAGTAGACCATGGGCTCATTGTAAAATCCCATCCAATTCTTCGATGCCCTGTTGGATTTTGTTCTCCAAGGTCTTCAGTTTATTGAGGAGAACTTTTGGTTTTTCGTGCGTGGTCTCTTCGTGTTCTACTTTGCTGTAGCGGTTGAATGAGAGATCGTAGGCTTTTTCTCGTAAATCATCTACCGATACGAAGAAGTGTTTGGCTTTGTAGTCCGAAGTAATCTGCGGATCGCGTGTATTCCATTTTTGGATAACATCTGGTAGGTCACTGCCCTCTTTTCTGTCACGTTTGTCGTCGAGGGTTTTGCCGTCGTTGTCGACGCGGTAGAACCAGGTGTTTTCGGTGGTGCCGCCACGGGTAAAAATGAGGATGGCGGTGGAGACTCCGGCGTAAGGTTTGAAAACGCCGCTGGGCAGGGAGATGACGGCTTTGAGCTCGGCTTCCTCGACAAGCTTTTTGCGGATTTCGACGAAGGCTTTGCCGGAGCCGAAGAGGACGCCTTGAGGGAGGATAACGCCGGCGGTGCCGCCGACGGTGAGCAGGGTGAAAATACGTTCGAGGAAGAGGAGCTCGGTTTTGGTGGTGTTGAGCTTGAGGCTTTCGTTGATGTCGCCTTTGTCGATGCTGCCGGTGAAGGGCGGGTTGGCCATGATGGCGTTGTACTGGCCTTCTTCTTCGAAGCGTTTGCTGAGGGTGTCCTGGTAGTCGATTTGTGGATTGTCGAGGCCGTGCATCATGAGGTTCATGAGGCCGAGGCGGACCATGGTACCGTCGAAGTCGTAGCCTTGCAGGGTTTGTTCGAGGATCTTTTTGTTTTTCTCGGTGAGGGCTCCGGAGATGCTGGTGCGGATGAAGCCGTCGTCATCGGGCTGGAAGGTTTGGCCTTTCTTGGCTTTTTTGCGGGCGAGCTGGGTGACGATGTATTGGTAAGCGTCGAGTAGGAAGCCTGCGGTGCCGCAAGCGGGGTCGCAGACTCGGTGGCCGAGCTGGGGGCCTACGAGCTCGGTAACGAGTTTGATGATATGGCGAGGGGTGCGGAACTGGCCGTTTTTTCCGGCGCTGCTGATTTCGTTGAGCAGCATTTCGTAGACGTCGCCTTGGATGTCTTGGAAGGTGTGGCCGCCTTCGGCTTGGTCGCGCTCGATCTCGGCGTAGATCTCATCGATGATATTGATGGCGGTAATGAGCAGGTCCGGCTTTTGGATAAGGAAGACCGCGTTGGCAATGTGGCGGGCGAAGGGGGTGTCTTCGTCGCTCAGTTGTTTGAGAAAGGGAAAGACGTTGGTTTGGACGTGGGCCAAGGCTTCGTCGGCTTTGGTCATCTGCTTGATGTGACTCCAGCGCAGGGTTTCCTTGGCGATGGGGTTCATCTTATTCGTGTCGTGTGGGAGGAAGAAGCTTCCCTCGAATCGGGATGTGTAGGGCTCGCCAGTGAAATCGGCATCTTGTTGGCGCTTGAGATCTAGCTCGTCTAGCCGCTTGATGAAGAGCAGGTAGGTGATCTGCTCGATCGCGGCGAGGGGATTGGAGATGCCGCCGGACCAGAAGCGGTCCCAGAGCTTTTGAATGAGGGCGAGGATGGTTTGGTTTAGGAGCATTTAGAAAGAGTGAAGGGTGTTGGAGCGTAGCGAAGATGGCGTAGCAAAATTGAAAAGTGAAATAGAGGGGCTTCGGAATTGGATTAGTCGAGCACTTCCCAGTGGCCGCCGTGGTCGCCGCCTACGCGTTTAATGCGTCCGACTGCCTGTAGCTTTTTGATGTTCCGCTCGATGCTGCGCGTTGTGACGCCGATTTTTTCCGACATCTCCGCGATGGTGATTTGTTGGTTCTGAGCCATTAAGTGGACTATTTTCTCCGACGTTTTCTCCGACGTTTTCTCCGACGCGTTTGGTGAACTTGTCGGAGAATTTTTCACCTCACTTTTCACCGCCTTTTTTCGGTCAGCGTCGGAGAGGACGCGGGTGAAAGTGAGGGTGAAAACGCTGGAGTAATCGAACTTGGCCTTTGGGAGTTTGGCGTCGCTCAGGCTTTTTTGGATACGGTGGATGCCGGTGCCCATCTTTTCGATGTAGCCGCAGCGTAGGAGGAGGGAGGCGATGGTGGGGTTGCGGGCGATGCTGAGCTTGCCGAACTTTTCGGGGAGAAGGCCTTTGGGGAGGCCGCCGGGGTTAGTGATATCGAGGCGGTCGTCGAAGAGCTCTATCATGACGTTGGCACCTTTCTCGTAGTAGTCGCGGTGGCAGACGGCGTTGACGACGGCTTCGCGCAGGGCGACTTCGGGGATTTCGAGGATGTTCTTACGGCGGAGGGTGGTGATCTCGTAGCGGGTTTTGAGGTGCTGCTTGAGGAAGAGGAGGGCGTCTTCGATGTTTTGCAGGAGGGGCGCTGAGAAGTCTTTGCGGTCTAGGATGTCGAGCTTTTCGGTGCCTTTGTAGAGGGCGCAGGTAATGGTGGCGTGGAAGAGGTCGGCGGGGCGTTTTTCGGCGAAGAAGAGAAGGCCGGCGTTGTTGAGCAGGCGGCGGTTTCCGCGCGTTTGGACGGCGCCGAGGTTTCCGAGGGTATCTAGGTTGGGCAGGGCGTTTTCGAGACCGGCGGTTTCTAGATAATTACCAATGAGTTGTGGGGAGGCGGTGGCGGCTGCGTCGATGTCGTCGCGGAGGATTTCGTCGAAGCGGGTTTTGCCTTCGGCTTGGACGAATTCGGTGATCTCGCGAGTTGTGAGCTTCTGGGCGTTGGCGCCGTTGCGGAGGTAGAAGCCTTTGGTGCAACGGTAGGGTTTGTTTTGCCCTGGTGGGACGTGAACGACGAGGAGGTTTTGGAAGGTTTCGATCTCGATGGTTATGGCGGGGTCGCACGCGGTGGCCATTTCCTGGATCTTGGACTTGAGGGGATTGGTGGATTTGACGCCGGTGATTTTGCCTTGGTCGTTGATTCCGATGAAGATGCGGCCTCCGGAGGCGTTGGCGAAGGCGACCATTTCGCGGGAGAGGTCGGTGTTGGCGTTTTCCTTGAACTCTATGGTGTAGCCTTCGCCTTCTTGAAGAATCAGCTGTAGTTCGGAGTCGGTCATCAAGCGACGAGGGTATTGGCGAGCTCTAGGATTTCGTCAATCTCCTGAGCGGAGAAGACGCCTCTGATACCGCTGGGGTGGATGGAGGTGAAAGGCGCTTGGATGAGGTCTCGCTTTTCGAGGGTGCCACGTTCGATGAGGTAGTCGCGGAGGATGTTGAGAAACTGGAGCTGACGGGTGGTGAGCGTGCTATGCTGGGAGATAAAGAGGTCGATGGATTTGGATACAGTGTCGGGGAAGCTCTCTAGTTTTTCGATGCCAAGGATGTGTTTGATGAAGCGAAGGAAGGGCGCTCGGTGGTGCTGGTAGGCGCGGCGGAGAAGATCGAGAGTGATGTGTGGTCGCTCGTGGTAGAGGGTATCGGCGAGCTGGTCTGCTTCTTGTTCGGAGATGTCCAGCCCGGAACGGAGCTTTTGGAGGACTGTGTTGGAGTCTAGGAGCGAACCGATTCGCTCCTCTACTAGAGCACGATAACGGGATATACTGAGGGCTTCGTGTTCGGGGCCAAACTCGACGGTTTCTTTTTCGTAGATAGAGTCCGAAAAGTCGAACTTAGCGATACCGGGTTTGAATGCGGAGGTGTCTCGGTAACGCATGAGCGGAGCGAGTCGCGTCGAGAGCGTGTCGAACGCATCCTCAGTAGCAGTGGACCAGTAGTGGTTGGTCTTGGCTGACTGAATGAGCGGTTCCTCTGCGGCTACGGTGTTGACTGAAAGCGGTAGCTCTTCGAGCTGCTCGACGATGTTGTCCTTGAGCGTTTCGTATTTGTCAGTCTCTCCTTTGAGGCGGGCGAGGGAGGTTTCGAGAATGTCTTTCTCGAATCGCATGGCCTTGAAGTCAACTTGGGAAAGGGTGCGGAAGAGAGGCTTAATGACGGAGCGAAGGTACTCGATCTTTTCAATCGTGAGCGATTTCCAAAATGCGTCGGTTTGTACTTGGTTGAGATCTCTGGAGGCGTCTCTTATGACCACGGAGGCGTTGGGGAGCTCGTTGATTTGGTCGCGGAGTTTTCCAATCTCTTTGGCGGCAATGGCGTTTTCGGTTCTTCCGACGGCGGCTTCAATCTTGTCGATGCGAATGCCGACGAAGCGTACGGGCAGAGGGAGTTGGGGCGGTTTCTCGCGACCTCTGGGGTTGACTCTGAAGTACTCGAAGTTGTCCCAACAATCGAGGATCTGGAAGACGTCCTTTTCCGGGCACCACGGTTTGAGCTTTTTTGACTCTAAGAGCCGGGTGCCTCGGCCGATCATTTGCCAGAACTTTGTATAGGAGAATACGGGCTTAGCGAAAACGAGGTTTACGATTTCGCGAACGTCGATTCCTGTATCCAACATATCGACACTGATCGCGATACGCGGCATATCTTGGTGGGTGAACTGATCGAGTAGGCCGCCTTTTCCGTGGACTCGCGAGTCTTCTGAAACGAGCACGCGGGCGAGGTCGCCGTTGTGCTCAGGGTAGAGTGTGTTGAAGATTTCTTCTAGTCGATAGGCGTGCTTCTTGGAGGTGGCGAAAAATATGGTTTTGCCTGGTAGAACGCCATTTGGATCCTTGATAGAGTCTTCCATGAACTCGCGAACGATCAGCGCGTTTGTGCCGCGATTGGTAATGGTCTTCTCAAGTTCGGTGCCTTCAAAATTGATTTCCTCTACCGCTTTGCCTTCGTGGATCAGGCGCATCTGGTCGTCGAGGGAGATGGTGCGTTGGCTAATGCCTTGTTTTTGGAATCGGGTGGTGAGTTTCGTGACGGTGAAGTCGCTGAGGTAAGGCGGGGTGTGTCCGATGGCCTCGTCGTAGGAGAAGGCGAAATGTGGGACGCCATCTTCGCAATCGAAGATTTCGAATGTGTTGTGATCGATAACGTCGGTGGGAGTCGCCGTAAGGCCTAGAATGATCGCGTTGAAATACTCTAGGATTTCTCGATAGGTGTTGTAGATCGAGCGGTGACTTTCGTCGGTGACTATGAGATCGAAAAAGTGCGGAGAGAGTCGGGACGCCTCATCTTGAACGATGTTGAGCATCGTGGGGTATGTCGCTACGTAGACGCGTCTATCGGTGGCAATGGACTTCTCGCCGAGGTGTGGCCAGCGGGGTTCGTCGGGTAGATGTTCTTTGAACGCATCCAATGCTTGGGTACGGAGCGCGACGCGATCGACTAGGAAGAGGACACGCTGTATCCAACCCGCACGCATTAGGGCGTCGACGAGGGCTATGCAGGTACGCGTCTTGCCTGTACCGGTCGCCATGACGAGGAGGAACCGGTTGCGTTTAGCTTCGATGCCTTCGGTTATGGAGCGGATGGCTTGAAGCTGGTAGTCGCGTCCGGCGATGTCGGTGTTGATGAGCTCGTCGGTGAGCGGCTTCTTGTATTTACGGAGGTGGAGGAGACGCTCGAAGTCGGCACGGGTGGGGAACCCGTGGACCTTTTGCGGGGGAGCGTTCTCGAGATTCCAAAAATAGATGTCATGCCCGTTTGTATAGAGGCAGAAAGGGAGCTCAGAGTTGGAGTTCTCATGGATGCCGTAGCAATATTGCTTGGCTTGTTCGCGGCCGGTCTTTGCGTCCTTGGAAGTTCGCTTCGCTTCTACCACTGCGAGAGGTTTCCCGTCACGTCCTAGCAGCAGGTAGTCTGAGAACGTATTGTTGTAACTGGCTTTTGATTCGGCCGCGAGGAGAGGTTCGGACTTTCGCACTGTGAACTCTTCGATGACTTGAGTGCGATCCGTGACATCCCAACCGGCGAGTGCGAGCCGTTTGTCTATGATTTGCTGGCGGGTGTCTTTTTCGGAGGCCAAGGGAGGGTTGGGAGAGACAGGTATCAGTTCGGTAGAGGGGATTCTGCCGGACGTTGGTAAATTTGGTGATTATTGGCGAGATAAAGGTTTTTACGTAGGAGTGATTTCTTTGGTAAGGGAAATTATAGTCGCTCAAAATTGTATAACACAGACGTTTTAGGCTAAACTGCTTGTTTCCAATATGCCGTTGGAATCGCGTGACGAGCACATTCCCACATTGGGGAGAGGGTTGGTTGTTGCCGTACCTGAAGAGCACTGTTCGTTTGTTTGGTCGCGAATAATCGCGGCACCCGTTCGGCAGGCTCAGGCTCTTCGACAAGGCTGCTTCCCACAATGATGATTGTAGAGGTCTAGGTAAGCGACGTTCTTGGCTCCCCCTGTTAGCTCCCTTTGACGCGTTTGCGGTAGTCGGAGGGGGATTCGCCCATGACTTGGGTGAAGGCTTTGGAGAAGTGGAAGACGTCGCAGAAGCCGTGCTCGTCGGCGAGCTCCTTGAAGGGGCGGGAGCCTTGGTAGATCATGGCGCAGGCGTGCTCGATGCGGCGGCGTTTGTGGAAGGAGCCGGGCGACTCGCCGGCGCGTTTGGCGAAGAGCTTGCGGAAGTTTTCGTAACTGAGGCCGACGCGTTGGGCGGTTTGCTGGGGCGTCAGCCAACCGTTGGGGCCGGGTTCCGAGAGGAGGCGCATGCTTTCGCTTAGCCAGGTGTCCTGGGGCGTTTGCTGGGCTTCCGCGTGGGTGGCGGCCATGTCGGTGAGCAGGTTGACGAAACGACCGATTGTTCGGGTGGCGTCGGAGCCGTGACGGAGGGGCGTTTCGCGGAAGAGCTCCTCGAGCCGGTGCTGCCAGTACTCGACGGAGCCGAGACGCCAGAGGGGGGGTGTGGCGGAGAGGATGCCTGCGTCGGCGAGTAGTTCGAATTGGGGGCCGTTGAAGACGATGTAGATTTGCTCCCAAATGTTTTCAGCTGCGGGACCGTAGGCGTGGGCGAGATCGGGGAATACGAGGATGGCGTCGCCGGGCGCGACGGATTGCCTGATGCCGTTGGCATCCGAGTAGGCGATCTGTCCAGAAAGTATAAAGATGAGGGCGAAATTCCCGAGCGTACGCATCGATTCGGGCTGGATGCAGCTTCCGTCCTTGAGCGCTCCCGCTAGCGAGATGGTGCCGATTTCGGTACGGATGGGGACCTTCAGCCAGGACCCAGGGGGTGGCGACGGGGAAGATGGCATATTTCCCAAAATCTACATGCGAATTCCCATTACAACCATTTTCTCAAAGGCATTTTTCAGCTATGCTGATGGTTCGTTATTAAACAACTTACTAGTGCCTATGAAAACGACTTACCCCATTCCGCAACTGACTTCCTATGGCCACGAACTCGAAATGGACGAGGACAAGGTCGGCCTTTTGAGAGATTCTTCCGACGCTGCCGAAGATTTTGTCGAGCTGCGTCGCCGTCACGAGGAAGACGGCTATCTTTACATGCGTGGCTACTTAGACCGAGATAAGGTTCTGGCAGCTCGCTCTTCTATTACGAGCCACTTGGCGGGGGACGGCATACTCGACCCTGCGTATCCGCAGGATGAGGCCCGGTGTAAGCAAGGCAATGGGCTCTGCTTCATGCCGGACGCGGCTCGTGACAGCGAGAGCGTGCAGGAACTGTTGTATTCAGGGAAGCTGACAAATTTCTATCGCCAGCTTTACGCCGAAGAGATTCGTCACTACGACTTTACCTGGTTGCGGGCGATGCGTCCGGGCAAGGGAACCAACCCGCACTGTGACTTGCCTTATATGGGACGGGGCACGCACCAGCACATGACTTGCTGGTTGCCGTATGGAGATATCTCATACGAGCTGGGTGGCTTGATGATCCTGGAAGGGTCGCACAAGCGTATGGATATGCTTGAACGGTACGTGTTTCGCGACGTCGACAGCTACTGCGAAAACAAGCCGGAGCAGAAGAAGCGGGCGGAAGACGGAGGATGGACCTTCACGGGAACGCTTTCCAAGAACCCTCCAGCGGTACGGAATTCCTTTGGCGGCCGCTGGTTGACAACTGAATTCAAGGCAGGCGACTTTTTGACCTTTGGCATGTTCCTCGTGCATGCATCAGTTGACAATAAAACGGAAAATACCCTGCGCATCTCTAGCGACAGCCGCTATCAACGAGCCAGTGAGCCGATTGATGAGCGTTGGGTAGGCGTTAATCCTCCTGGTCACACCAAGGCGGCTAAACTCGGTCGTATCTGTTAAGCGACTACAACGACATTTACATTTCGATATGGTTTCTTCAAACGCAAAGGTTTCGGGTGCGCGCCCGTTGGGCGGTCGTATGACCGCTGTTAAAGACATGGCAGGTTACCTGCGATCCATTTTCGAGGTTGAGCGGGAGTTTGTGCGAACCGCGACCGCTTTGATTTGCCGGGTAGGCGACATAGAGCTCAAGTATTTGCTTTGCCAACACGTTTGGGAAGCGGCGGGTCACGCACGATTTATCCGCGAACGTGGACGGGAACTGAGCGGCTTTGGTTCGAGTGAAACGGTGCGGCCGGAAATTCGGGAATTTTTCGAAGAGGCGGTTCGTTGCGAAGATTCCATGGTCGCCGTTGGCGCTTTCTACCGGGTGTTGAAGCAGGCTCTTCTTGCGGCCTACCAGGAGTATTTGGAGGTGACGGATCATTTAGCCGACTGGCCTTCCAGTAAGTTGGTCGAGGAGTTCGTAGCCGACGAGAAACGCCATGCTGCGGAAATCCAACCTTACTTAGAAGGAGTGGATTCTAGCGAGTGGGAGACCAGTCTCGAAAGTTGTTTGAAGGTCCGCGGAGGTTGGCTTGAAATTCAGGCAGGGGCCGCTTTTCCTGACGGATTCGAGTGGTCGTATGCGAAGGTAGTGTACAAGCATCCTGAGGTTTGCAGTCGTGGAAAGTACCCCATCTGCTCGAGCGTTTTTGGTTATGATCCGGAATCCGATCCGATTGTGCGCTCTTGGATAGAAGATCCGGCGACGGATGCTCGGCTTGTGCGACTGACAATTTATGTCTGGCTCATGATGGAGCTCGATGCGGTAGACTATCTCTCGACCATTTTCTACGACACCCCAGACGCGCCTTTCGATTTACACTACGATCTGGCTCGCCACCTTTGGGATGAGTCGCGTCACAGTCAATTTGGATACAGGCAGCTTCCCAAGCTCGGAGTCGATCTGTCGAAGCTGGAGCACTCTTTGGATTTGTACAACATTCTCGTGCAGATGAGCCCGCCAGAGCGCTATGCCATGATGACCATGGAATTCGAAGCGGGGAGTTTTCCCACCAAGGCGAAAGTCATGGATCGGGTGCGTGAGCTCAATGATTTCGAGGCGGATACGCTGCTAGCATTCGATCGAAACGACGAGCAAGGACACGTTCGTTATGGGCATCGTTGGTTGCCGGAGATCATGAAGTTGTTTGGGGAGACCCGACCGGTCGCTGAATTCGTTGAGGCAACGAAGAAGCGATTTGAGGAGATGACGAAGGAGTTCGGCGGTAGGATTCCGCATAGCTTGAGCGCGGAGGAGCGGATAACGGGCAGCGATTTGTTGGCGCTCGCGAAGGGGAACGATTAGTTTGGGCTTTTTTTTGGCATCACGCTATTTCGGGAAATCCGTCTTTTCGCGAACAACCTTTGGGGGAAGTGGCCTTGTGCCACGAATCTCCTGCATCAAATCGCGGCACAAGGCCGCTTCCCACAATTAGTCCAAATTCTGCGTCAGTTAGTTACTCTCCCTTGCACTGCGGCGTGGCGCAAGCGCCAGCCTTACAAACGCGAAGGCTACCCCTTTTCTTACCAACTTTAATATGTGTGACTCATTTACTGAAACCTCGTCCTCTGCAGTTGTCGCATGGGGACGCTACAGCGACTTGAAGCCGGCGGAGATTGATCGGATTCTCGCGCAGAGCCGGATAGCTTACGTGCCTTGGGGAGCCTTGGAGTGGCATAGTGCCCATGCTCCGATCGGACTCGACTCGGTCAAGGCGGAAGGGATTTGTTGCGCTCTTGCACAAGAGACGGGGGGTGTAGTGCTGCCAGCGATACCGCTGGCTACGAATACGATTAAACCGTTCAAGGGGTTTCCGCACTCGATCGAGATTTCAGCTGGGCTGATCACTAAGCTCGCGGAGGAAATTTGCCTCCAGCTGGCGGACGAAGGCTTTCGTATCATCATTTTGTTTACAGGGCATTATCCGCCGGAGCAGATCGATGCGTTGAAAGCGGGAGCCCGGAGCGCTCGAACGAAGATTGATACGGCTTCCTTTGAGGTTTGGGCAGACAACGATTTTCTGAAGGGTGGATCGTTTAAGGCGGATCACGCAGGGGCCTACGAGACTTCTTACCAGATGTATTTTAGGCCTGGCTCTGTGGAGACCGCGAACCTGCCGGACCGCAAGGTGACGCTCGATGACGACGGCATCACAGGCGAGGACCCGCGCGAGGCGAGCGAAGAGCGCGGCGCGAAGCAGTTGGCACTCCTTTTAGGAAATGCCGTGCCGCTGGTGAACAAATGGATTGAGGAGTTAGACGATAACAAATGAAGACGAGAAAGCTCGGAAGGACTGGCTTAGAAGTCAGTGAAATTGGTTTAGGCACTTGGGCTCTGGGAAGTTCGGTATATGGCGAGGTGGAACTCCCGGCATCCGAGCGACTTATTCAAGGATCGCTTGATCATGGTATAAACTTTTTCGATACGGCTCCACTCTATGGGTCGAAAACGGAAGATGGAATCGCCGAGACCGTTCTGGGAAAGTGTTTGGGAAGTCGCCATGAAGAGGCAATCATATCGACCAAATTTGGCCGGACGGCGACAGATGTGATCCCTGGCCGGTTCACGGCGAAGGAAGCGCGTCATTCCTGCGAGGCGAGCTTGCGACGTCTCGGGCGGGATTGGCTGGATTTGCTGTTTTTCCATTCGCCCTTTGGCCCTTCGGAGATCGACGATGACGTCTGGGCAGAGCTCGACCAACTGCGTGCGGAAGGAAAAGTGCGCTCGCTCGGACACTCCGTTTCCATGTACTCTGATACCTGCGACCTGTCGGCGGACTGGATGCGGGAACGCCGAATCGACGCGATCCAGGTGGTGCTCAGTCCTTTCAACCGAGAGACGCGTCCTTTGATCGACGTAGCGAAGAGACTCGATTGCGGAGTCGTAGCTCGCGAATGCATGGCCAACGGATTTCTCAGCGGCGGTATCACCCGCGAAACCGTTTTTCCGAAGGGCAGCCTGAACGCCCGCTACTCGCGCGATGAGATCGCGGAGCGGGTTGATTATGCGGACGCGTTGAAAGACGCATTGTTGGGGGACGGTGTAAGAACGTTGCCCGAGGCGACTTACCGGTGGGTTTTAGACCAGCCAGGAGTTTCGCTGGCCCTTTCCGGAGCTAAGTCGTTGGCGGAGCTGGAAGACTCCATTCGAGCGAGCCAACTGCCGTCGTTTTCCGAGTCTGTGCTGGAACGTTGCGAAGCGTTGCACCAGCGGGATTTCTGCCCCGCGTGAGGAAGGTTTGAGGTCATTGAAAGACATGCCCTAAGGGGAGAGCGGAGGAATCCGCTTTACTGGAAAAACAACTTTTCCATGACCGGCTGCATTTGATCGGCTAGTTTGTCATCCATTGGCCCGTTCCATGCAGATTTCAGGGCCAAACTTCTTCTATCGACGAGAGCCCTTGCGGCTCCTTTTACCGCGGATGATCAAAACTAAAACCTCCCTTTTTTCGCAAAGCCCGCCCAACCCTGTTCGAGTAGGGCTGGTAGGCGTCACTGGCTACGGCTCTGCCTACCTAGATGCCCTCAAACGATTGGTCGATATGGGCCGCGTGAAATGGGGGGCGGTCACCATTATTAACCCGGAAGAAACGGCCGAGGAGATCGCGTTTTTCAAGGAGCGTTCGGTTCCTGTCTACGCGAACTATCTGGAGATGCTAGAAAAGGCGAAGGACCGGATCGACTGGGTTTGTATCCCGACCGGCATCGGCTGGCACACGCAAATGGCGGTGGAAAGCCTGCGCCGTGGATTTCAAGTCACGGTAGAGAAGCCCTTGGCTCCAACCTTGCAGGATGTGGCTGAAATCCAGGCTGCGGAAAAGAAGGCCGGTATCGCAATAAGCGTCGGCTTCCAGTATGCCTACCAAGAGGAAACGTGGGATATCAAAGAACGCATCCTGAGCGGCGAGATCGGCAAGGTGAAACGTATCAATTGCCTAGCGCTTTGGCCGCGTACCCGCAACTACTACGAACGCAACAAATGGAGCGGTAGATTGCACGACGGGGACTCCTGGATATTGGATTCTCCTCTGCACAACGCGCTTTGCCACTTGATCAATTTGATCCTGTTCTGGTCTGGCGATGAGCTCGGCAAGGAAGCGGAGTTGATGAAAATGTTATCCGAAACCTACCGGTCGAAATCGATCGAAAGCTACGACACGGTTCGAAGTGTGGTAGAGATGGATTCGGGCATCGAAGCCGCGGTGGTCTTGAGCCACAGTACGTTCCAGCGCTTTGATCCGGAGATCCATATCGAAGGAGAAAAAGGGAAGATCATCTGGCGGTTTATTGGCGACTACGAAGTAGAAGCGGAGGGTGTCAGAATGTCATATCCGAAACTTGGTCAATTAGCGGTGCGCGATCACATGTTCGACTCAGTGATCGATGTAATTCAAGGCAAGCCCGCTCGAATCTGCACCAGTACGCTGGCGAGAGGAACGGTGAAATGGGTTAACGCAGTCCATGACACCGCGATCATCCAGGATATTCCAAAAGAGTATCGGAAGGCGGTTCGGGAAGAGAGTAATGAGGTCGTGGATACAGTGACTGATCTCGAGTATTTTGCGATTCGCTCCTTTCACGAAAGGAAGTCTTTCAAAGAGCTCGGGGCTCCTTGGGCAGTTGAGCCAAGCAAGGCGGATATTTCTGGATACACATCATTCTTGGGCAAGTGTTGCCCAGTCCCTGTGCCATTGGCTGGCGCTCGCAAGTTGGCGAAGTAGGGAAGCGGACTTGAGCCGCGATTGATCCTGCACGAATCGCGGCACAAGCACGCTTCCCATTTCAGAGCCGAGGGCACCTCTTGTGGATCAATTTTCTTCGAAAGGCCAAATTTTTGCGGTCTTCATTTTCTCGTCGAGCTTAGCCTTTTTCAGGAGTTCGATCGTTTGTTGCTCAGTGAGGCGAGGGCGGTCGAGGCTGGGGTCGTTGGCGAGCTGGTAAGCGAGAAGTGACAAGATACCGACGGATTTGGAGAGGACTTCCTTGTCCACCTTTTCGAAGGTATCGCCGAAGTCATGATAGTACGCTACGGATTCCGCTTTGATGGGAGCGTTCAGAGTGATCGAGGGAATGCCTTGATTGATGAATGGCATGTGGTCGCTGCCCAGCCAGGGCGCGTTGGCGACGTCTTTTGGCAGGGCGAATCCGTTGAGGTCCTTGGAGAAGGTTTCGAGTGCGGGTAGCAGCGAGTCGAATCCCATGGCGTTGGCCCCGATGGGATTGCCGACCATATCCAAGTTGATCATAGCCACGATCTCGTCGTCTTGATGCTGCTCCATGTAGGCGTAGGAGCCGAAGAGGCCAAATTCCTCTGCATTGAACCAGACGATTTCGATGGTGTAGTGGTTATCTGGATTTATCTCGTGGATGAGGCGAGCGATGTCGAAGGCTTGGGCGATGCCGAGACCGTTGTCGAGGGCTCCTTGACCCAAGTCCCAGGAGTCGAAGTGTGCGCCGATCACGATTTTCTTTGAGGTTTTTCCCGGTATAGTGGCGACAAGGTTCGCACACTCGATGTCCTTGACGATCGAGGAAGTGGAGAGCTGGATGCGCGGATTTTCGCCGCTTTCGACCAGTCGCTTGAGCCAATGGCCCTCTTCCTCGGTGACGGAGTAGATGGGGATGGGGGAGGCGTCGCCACTGTAGTTGGCAGTGCGGGCCAGCAGTTGACCGCCATTTTTTCGGTTGGTGAGCAGGAGGCCCTTGATGCCGTTGTCTGTAGCGAACGCTTGGATACTATCTTGCGATAGTTTTACATTGGCAGCCAGCAGGCCGATTTTACCTTGGGAATTCTGGGGAATCTCTTCGGGGGTTCCCTTGCCGAGGTATATGAGTTCGGCAGCGAAGGTGGGATGCTGGTCGACGTAGCCCATGGCGATGGAGCGCAGCTCTCGCTTGAGAGGATGCAGCAAGGTTGCGGAGTCTTCTCGGCGCTCCCAGCCGGGGAAGGTGAAGAGCTCTCGATGGTTAGCGATGCCGTTTTCGTCGAGGGCTCGTTCGAGAAGCTGCATAGACTTTTCGTTGGACTCGGATCCTGTGATGCGCCCGCCGTAGAGGTTGGTCATCTTTTCGAGCAAGTCGTAAGACTGGTTGTCGAGGAAAGCGGCCCCCAAGAGGCGTTCCCGCACGATGTCTTCGCTTGGTTTGGCAGCGGCTACGGCGCCGAGGAGCGACGCGGAGAGAGAGATGGCAAGTAGTTTCATAAAGTGTCTTTTTAGTTAGAAGTTGGTATGGGTGCGATTAAATGTGCGTGCTAAGTGAGTTGAGTTCGATTCGGATCGTAGGGCGCGGCGCTCGCGCCGTCCCGCGTCA
>NZ_JARXHX010000016.1 GCF_031127835.1 Pelagicoccus sp. SDUM812002 | reverse complement strand
CGGAGACCGGGGTGGTCGGAGGTGATGCGGTGGGTGGGCAGGCAGCGGACTTCGATCGAAACGGGGCCGGGCTCGAAGGCGTGGAAGGTGTAGGTAAGTGCGGGCGCGTCGTCCGGCAAGGCCGTGGGATCGAGGCTGGGGGCGGTGACGGGCTGGAGCTGCATGCCGTCGCCGCTGGCGTTTGATTGCGAGACGCGGCGCCAGCCGGTGGCGTCGGCGCTGTCGCGGCGCTCGGCGTAGGACTCGGCTTCGATGTGGAGTTGGCCGTAGTCGAGCAGGGCGCCTGGTAGGTCAGCGAGTTCGATTTCTGGTTGCGGGGCGGCCGCGACTTGGATGGTGCGGGTGGCTCCGGCGGCTTCGATGGTGATGGTGGCTTTTTGTATCAGTTTTTTAGGTACGGTGTTCCAGTCAATGCTGACCGTTAGGCGTACGTCGGTGGAGCCGGAGTTTTGGCTGAGGCGTATCCATGGCTCGCTTACGGTGACGGTCCAGTTGAAGGGGGCGGTGCCGGTATTGAAGATGTCGATGAAGCGGCTGCGGTTGCTGGCGCGGCGGAAGGTGGGGAGTGTGCCGGGACTGGAAGTGTCTAAAGTTGTCGCGGAACCTTCGAGGGCGACGCCGAGTCCGGCGGTGCCAAGAGCGTCGTAGTTGGCGGTTTTAGCGGGCAAGAAGATGGACTGGGTGTCGTGGGCCCAGCGGGGGAGCAGCTCCGTATCCATGGGGTTGAACATGTAGTTCCATTTGCCGTCGGCGTTCTCGGTGTTGTAGAAGGCGATTTCGGCGCGGATGGCCTCGTCTGCGGCTTGGGCTCGGGCGGCGATTTGATTGGTGGCGGCGCGGCCTTGCTCGGCCCAGAGGCGGCTGCGTTCGGCGAGCAGGACCTTTTGATTGGTGAGGTCGGCGGCGCGGATGGGGAAGAGGATGAGCTGGTAGAAGGCGGCTTGCTGGGCGGCGGGGAGCGTTTCGTAGAGGGTGTTGGCTTGGGTGGTGAGGGCGGCGAAGGCGTCGAGGCGGGCTTGAGCTTGGTCGCCGTGGCCCTTGGCACCGACGAAGTCGAAGCCGGTTTGCTCGCGGTTTAGCTGCTCGGGGCGGGTGACGATGTTGAGGCGATAGTATTCCTCTAGGAGGTCGGCGATGGCGTTGGCGTTTTCCGGTCCGAAGTCGCGGGCGGCCCATTCGGCGAGGTAGGCGTGCTGGTCGAAGTCGCGGAAGGACTCGGGGTCGCGGGCGAGTCGGAGGAAGAACTCGGTGCCGATCTCGTGGGGCTTGAGGTCGCCGACGTTGACCAGCCACATGCGTTTGGCGTCGAAGTCCCAGGCTTTGAGCATTTCGACGCGGGTCATGCCCGGCGGAGTGGTGCAGAGCCAGAGGTAGCTGCGGGGGACGCCCCAGTAGGAGAGGTGGTAGTAGACGCCGGAGCCTCCGGAGCGTTTGCGTTCCTCGGGGGTGGAGAGTTGGCGGATGTAGCCGTGGTTGTCGTCAGGCCAGAGGATGGTGACGTCGTCGGGCAGCTCGAGGCCGGCTTGGTATTGCACGAGCGTTTCCTTGTAGGGGATGAAGATCTGGGGGACTTGGGATGGGTCGGAGTTGACGTGATCGGCGAGCATCTGGCGCTGGTCGGGGATGATCTGGTTTTGGATCATGGCTGCCTTCTCGGCGATGGTGGTTCCTTCGGGGGCGAGCATGCCGATATCGGAACGGCCGCGAAGGCCCATGGTGTACATGTTTTCGTAGCCGGCGGTTTCTTTGACGCGCTCTTCCCAGAAGTCGTAGATGGTGTCGCGGTGGGTCCAGTAGTTGTAGGGGCCTTGCACGCTTTCGTCGTATTCGTGGCTGTTGCGCAGCATGGGCTCGTGGTGGGAGGTGCTGATGACGATGGCGTAGTCGTCGGCTACGACGGGGTTGCGCGGGTCGACGTAGAAGGGGGTGGTCTGCACTGGGAATTCGTGCATGGCGGGCCAAATGATATTGGAGTGGAGGCGTAGTAGAAGCTCGAATACTTTAGCGTAGGTGCGGGGGCCGATGTTGCCGGTTTCCGGTTCGAGGGTGTTGGCGGCCCATGGTTGCAGGCCCCAGTCCTCGTCGTTGAGGAAGATGCCGCGGTACTTGACGCCTGGCGTGGGCTGGACGTGGGTGCCGGCGGAGAGGTAAAGTTCGCTTTTCTGCGGAGTCGGTACGTCGCCCCACCAATGCCACGGGGAGACGCCCATGGCTTCCGATAGGCCGAAGATGCCGAAGGCGGTGCCGCGTCGATCGCTACCGGCGATGACGAGCGCTTGCTTGATGCCGGGTAGTGGGTTTTTGACTACAGTGGCGAGGTAGGATTCCCATTGGCCGGTGACGGCGCTGGCGTCGAGCTTTCCGGCGTCGACGAGGGAGTCGATGAGCGGGCTTTGGCCGAGGGTGCCGACGAGGATGGGGCGGGAGCGTTTGGCAGGCGCTTCGGATGAAACGGGAGGAGCGATTCCGGTGACGCTTTCGATGTCGGCGGCGAGGGCTTCGGCGGCGATGCGCACGACGGTGGCGTCTGCGTCGTCGTAGTGGATGGGGGCGGTTTTTCCGTTGCGGGCCAGGGGGAAGGTGCCAGAGGCTGCCGTTTCAGCTAGGCTAAGGAAGGGAGCGGCGAGGTATTTTTGCTGGGCCGTTTCGGGGGCGTTCGCCGCCGTAGCCGTTTGGGAAGCAACGAGGCTGCCCAGCAGGGCGATGGATACGGTGAAGGTGCGGAGGAAAAAAGTGGGGTTGCGCATTGTGAGGGGCGTTAGGATTCTTTGTTCAGAGTGTAGACGTATCGGTAGAAGGTGGTTTGGGAATTGGATAGAGCAGGGGCTTCGAGAGCACGTGCTGCGTTAGATTTAGGGTTCGTGAAATGCGGTCGAGCAATCATGGTAGAGTTTGACGTGTAATCAACCTGGGGTGTGTGGCGTTTGCAGGTAAAAGTGGCGATCACGGTTGGGAGATTCGGGGCGATTCCCTCCTTGGCAACGAGGGCAAAGCTTGAAGCGCTGTTGAGAGTGGGGGCTAGTAGGAGGGCTCAGGCGACCGTGAAGGGCTGCGATCTTTTTTCCAAGGAGGCGGCGGCTTAGGTTCGCATGGCGTGCTGGCTCGCTCTGTATTGGCGAGGGGTGCAGTTGCAGCTGCGGCGGAAGGCTTCGTTGAAGCGGGATAGGGTGTTGAATCCCGAGGCCATGGCAATGTCTAGGATCTTGTCGTTGGTGGTGATGAGGAGGCGCTGGGCGTGGGAGATGCGGTGATGGGTGATGTAGTCGACGAGCGTAGTGCCGAAGGTTTTTTTGAAAAGGTTCATGGCGTAGTTGGGGTGGAGGCCGACGGATTTGGCGATGGACTCGGAGGTGAGCGGCTCGAGGTAGCGTTGGGCGATGAGGCAGGCGATTTGCTCCACTTTGTTGAGGCTGCCGTCCTGGAGGGCGGTTTTTGAGTCTTGAGAGCCTTTGTCGAGTAGATGCTCCTGTTGCGCATAGTGGGCCATGCGCTTGAGCCGGGCCTGTAGTTCTAGGAGCACGACGTCTTGCATCTCGCCTGGCGCGTCTGTGAGGTCGAACTCCCACTGGGCGAATCGTTCGGCTTCCGTTTCGACTCTGCCGCGCAGTCGTTGGTTCACCAAAACGCCCTTGAGCAAGGTTTGGGTGAAGGGCTCTGGCAAATTGAATTGGAGGAACCAGGAGAAAGGAATGGTGACGACGAAGTATTCGGTATCATCGGCGTAGTCGATAACTTGGTGCGGGATGGACGCCCAGAAGGCCCCCAGTTGACCGGCAGACAAGGTGACTTTTGACCCGCCAAGCAAGTAGGAGACCCAGCCTTTGGACATGAGGTTCAGCTCGATCTCGTTGTGGTGGTCGGGTCTGCCCATGGGCGTTGGCTTCCAGCTGACGCAGGTGAGTCCGTAGGGCTTGAAATCGGGTCTGTTGGGGTCGAAGAAGTCCAAAAAAGGTACAGGGGCGGTTTGTTGGCTAAGAGCTTAGGATACAGTCATAAAAAGCGTCAAGATAGGAAGAAGCGAGGATAATGTTAGGCTATACTGCCTCCCTCGCTAATATTGTATTCCAACCCCACCCCCGACGTGAACGAAAACGCATCTGCAATCGGTGTCATCTTTGGCAACCGCGATTTTTTTCCTGACAAGCTTGTGACGGAGGCCCGTGCCGATGTCGCTAAGCTATTCGAGTCTCTTGGCTTGAAGGCGATCATGTTGTCCGAGGACGACACTAAACTTGGCGGGGTAGAGACTCATGCCGACGCTCGGAAGTGTGCTGAGTTGTTCAAGGCGCATCGTGACGAGATAAGCGGGGTGTACGTTTGCCTGCCGAATTTCGGCGACGAGAAGGGGGTGGCGGACACCTTGAAGCTGGCCGGGTTGAATGTGCCTGTTTTGGTGCAAGGGTATCCGGACGATTTGGACAGACTCGACGTGATTCGGCGTCGCGACGCGTTTTGCGGTAAGATTTCGGTGTGCAACAATCTTCGTCAAGCGGGTATCGCCTATTCGCTGACTGAGAAACATGTGGTGCGGCCTGACGACCCAAGTTTCATCGCGGATTTGGAAAAGTTCGTGGCGGTGTGTCGCGTGGTGCGGGGCATCCGCGGGTGTCGCATCGGCGCAGTGGGGGCGCGTCCTGGAGCCTTCAATACAGTGCGCTACAGCGAGAAGATTCTGGAGCGTAATGGAATTTCGGTGACGACGGTGGATTTGTCTGAGATCCTTGGATCTGCAGAAAAGCTAGCGGCGGACGACAGACGCGTGGTGGCGAAGACAGAGGAAATCAAGGCGTATGCCAATGCGAGTCTGGTGCCGGCTGACAAGCTTACGCAGATGGCGCGCTTGGGCGTGGTGCTCGATGATTTTGTAGAAGAGAACGGACTCGACGCGACCGCGATCCAGTGCTGGACATCGGTGCAGGCGAACCACGGTTGCAATGTGTGCACCAGCATGAGCATGATGAGCGAGGAGCTGTTGCCCAGCGCTTGCGAAGTGGATGTGACCGGTACGCTCACGATGTACGCCATGCAGCTAGCCTCCGGTTCTCCGAGCGCTTTGGTGGATTGGAATAACAACTACGGTAGCGAGGACGACAAGTGCGTGTTGTTCCACTGCGGCAACTGGGCAAAGTCGTTTCTCAAGGAAGCGAAGATCGCCACGGCGCCGATACTCGGAACGGTCGTGGGCGAGGAGAATACCTACGGCGCCCTCGACGGACGCTCGCCCGCGAGCGCTTTGACTTATGGACGTATCACGACGGATGATACGAACGGACGGATGAGGGCCTATGTCGGCGAAGGACGTTTGACCGACGATAAGCTCAACACCTTTGGAAACCGCGCAGTGGCGGAAGTACCCAAGCTGCAGAAGCTGATGCGTCACGTATGTCGCGAAGGCTTTGAGCATCATGTGGTGATGAATGCCTCGCACACTGCTACTGTGCTCAAGGAAGCGTTCGAAACCTATCTGGGTTGGGAAACCTACTACCACGAGGAGCCCGGAGAATAAGGGGCGATAGCTCCTTCGAAACACCAAGGTAGAAAGGGATATACGCGATGACCGATGAACAACTAGAGTATAAGTCCGTGAAGCTCAGGCGGAGTCTTTTGAAGAGTATCAAGCACGCGGGCGCTGGCCATACGGGCGGCAGCTTGTCGTGCATCGATATTTTGAATGTACTGTATAACCGGATACTGAACGTGTCGCCGGAGACTTTCTTTTCTCCTGATCGGGATCGTTATATCCAGAGCAAGGGGCATTCGGTAGAGGCTCTTTTCGTGGTGTTGGCGGATCGGGGTTTTTTCCCTGAATCAGAGCTGGAGACACTATGTTGCTACCAGTCCCACTTCATCGGACATCCGACTCGCAAGGTTCCCGGCGTGGAGCAGAATACAGGAGGCCTTGGACATGGGCTTCCGATAAGCGTGGGGACGGCATTGGCTGCGAAATTGGATAAGAAGGAATACCGGACGTTCACGCTTTTAGGTGATGGAGAGTTGGCGGAGGGATCGAATTGGGAGGCCGCGATGGCAGCGGCTCATTATGGACTGGATAACCTGACGGCGATCATTGATTGCAATTCCCTGCAAATAGCCGGACGGACGCGGGAGGTGATGAATAGCGAGCCGCTCGGCGCGAAATGGTCGGCGTTTGGCTGGTCGGTATCTCGAATCGATGGGCATGACTACGGACAGCTCACCGAAGCGTTGTCTGGTCCGCTCAAACGAGGAAAGCCCAGTATGGTGATCGCGGATACGATCAAGGGGAAGGGCGTTGATTTTATGGAAGGTGTCGGAAAGTGGCACCATGGCGTTCCCAACGACGAAGAGTATGGCCGCGCAATGGCCGCATTTGATACCCAGCTAGCGAAACGGGAAGGAGTTTTATCATGAGCACCCCTGCAGCATCCATGTACAGCGAGGCCGCCGCGAGCATGGCCTCCGAGCTAGGTCTTAAGAAGGGAAAGGCGAACTTGGAAGTCTTCGCAGCGACAGTTGAGGAGCTGGCTTCCAAGGACCGCAACGTGCTAGCGGTGGTGAGCGATTCGCGTGGATCGGGCAAGCTCGGTCCGTTTAGCGAGCGCTATCCCGAACAGTTGATCGAGCTGGGAATCGCGGAGCAGAATTTGGTGGGCGTGTCCGCAGGCCTGGCTTCGGCGGGCAAGACGGTGTTCGCCGTTTCCCCCGCTTGTTTCCTGAGCGCTCGCTCCTTGGAGCAAATCAAAAACGACGTAGCGTATTCAGATAATCCAGTCACCTTGGTAGGAATCAGCGCGGGGGTGAGCTATGGAGCTCTGGGGACGACGCACCATTCCTTGCATGACTTCGCTGTCTTGCGGGCGATCAACAATATGAATGTCGTGGCTCCAGCGGACAACTACGAGGCGCGAGAAGCAGTGAAAGCCGCAGCGGCCTTGAAGAAGCCTGTTTTTCTCAGGTTTGGCAAGGCGCCGCTTTACGATCTCGGATTCGAAGCCGAACAGCCGTTTCGCATAGGCAAAGCGCGTCTGTTGAGAAACGGGGGCGACGTCGCCTTCGTGGCTACAGGCGAGGCAGTGATCCATGCGTTGCTGGCGGCGGAGTGGCTGAAGCGAAATCACGCTCTGAACGCGCGAGTGCTGGATGTACATAGTATCAAACCTTTCGATACGGAAACAGTTGTTGCGGCGGCAAAAGGCTGCAGGGCGGTGATTACTGTGGAAGAGCATCTCGTGAACGGGGGGCTTGGCGAAGCCTGCGCGGCGGCGATTTTGGAATCGGGTCACGCGGGTTGCCGTTTTCGGAGAGTCGCCATTCCGGACGAATACACGGTGACAGGAAGCCAAGCCGACATTTTTAGACACTACGGAATTTCGATGGAAGGTTTGGCGCAAACGGCGCTATCGCTCGCGGAGAATAACGTTCCCGTGTCCTAGTGTTATCATAAGCAAGAATACTCCAGATGCCTCATTTTCTAGCCCTCGACCAAAGCACATCCGCAAGCAAGGCTCTTCTTTTCTCAGAAAAAGGGGATGTGGTCGATCGCGTATCCAAGGAGCACGCGCAGGTTTATCCGAAACCGGGATGGGTAGAGCACAATGCCGAGGAAATTTGGCGGAATTGCTTGGATGTATTGGGGGAGATATTGGAGCGCAATGGCGAGCTTGCCCGAGAGATACCGTTTTTGAGCATCACGAACCAACGTGAGACGGTCGTCGTTTTTGACAAGGCAACGGGGCGACCGTTGTACAATGCATTGGTTTGGCAGTGTCGGCGTGGCGGCGCTCTTTGCAGCGAGGCGGTAGCTGAAGGGTATGGCTCTGAGGTGGAACGCAAAACGGGACTGACGATCGATCCCTATTTTTCCGCTTCGAAGATGAAATGGCTCATGGACAACGAGCCCGAAATCGCTGCGCAGGTAGAACGGGGTGAGGCCTTGTTTGGAACGATTGACACTTACTTAATCTATCGTCTAACCGAGGGACGTGTTTACGCGACGGATACGACGAATGCGAGCCGAACGCTGCTTTTTGATATCGGAAAAATGCGTTGGGATGAGGATCTGTGCGAGCTTTGGGGCGTGCCCTTGGGCGCCCTGCCAGAGGCGCGTGATAGCGAGGCGCAATTTGGCGAGACGAATCTAGGCGGCAAGCTTTGGCGGCCTCTGGCGATCTGTGGAGTGATGGGGGATTCGCAGGCAGCTATGTTCGCGCAGGGATGTTACGAGAAAGGTTCGGGAAAAGTGACCTTCGGCACCGGCTCTTCGATCTTGTTGAACATTGGCTCCGAGATGCAAATGGCGGATGGAGGACTGGTGACGACTTTGGCTTGGACGAGAGGGGGCAAGCCGACCTATGCGCTGGAAGGAATATTGATTAGCACGGGCGCGACGCTCGCGTGGTTGAAGAACAAGCTCGGCCTTTTCGAGGATAATGCGGAGCTCGAGGAGGTTGGGGACGCGCTCGAAGACAACGGTGGCGTATATCTCGTCCCGGCGTTTACCGGGCTGGGATTCCCTTATTGGCGCGCGGAGGCGCGGGCGTCGATCGTTAGATTGAGTTCACACAGCGGACGTCAGCAGGTGATGCGAGCGGGCGTGGAATCGATCGCCTATCAAGTGCACGATGCAGTTGCGGCGATGAAGGACGCGTCGCGGATATCGTTTTCCAGTCTCAAAGCGGATGGTGGTTCGACCTCGAACGCGTTTCTCATGCAGCTTGTCGCCGACTTGTGTTCGCTGGAGATTTCCGTTTCGAGCGTCGAGGAATGCTCTGCTCTAGGAGCGACGTTGGCGGGAATGCTCGGAATGAGGATGCTAGAGAGGCCCGAAGATTTTCAGGCGGTCGCTGCGTCGAGCCAGCGGTATCTGTCCGTAATGGAGCCGAGTCGCCGGGAGCAGCTTCTTTCCGGCTGGAATCGGGCGGTCGAGCAAACCCTTTTTCAGAACGAAAACGCGCGAATTGACCGCAAGGTGCCTCAAGAAGTTTGAGTGCCTTGGAACTTCTGATACTTAATGACTTAATCTCAAAACCTACTGCCCCATGAAACGTCTGGCGTCTATCCCTACCCTTATCACCTCTTTGTTTGCAGTCTGCACGTTGCTGTTGAGCGGCTGCAGCGGCGATGGCTCAAGCGACTCGGCCTCTTCGGGCTCGGGTCGTGTTGCGGTGGTGGTATCCACTTTGAATAATCCCTGGTTTGTCGTGCTCGCGGAAACGGCTCGGGACAAGGCGGTCGAGCTGGGGTACGAGGCGACGATTTTCGATTCGCAGAACGACCCGGCGAAGGAGTCGGTGCACTTCGACAATCTGATCGCCTCTGGTTATGACGCAGTGCTCTTCAACTGCACGGATGCGGAAGGCTCAATCGCCAATGTGCGTCGTGCGAAGGATGCGGGGGTGCCGGTTTTTTGTATGGATCGGGAAATTACGGCGAATGACGTGGCGGTGTCGCAGATTCTCTCCGACAACTACTCTGGCTGCGTGGCGCTTGGCGAGTACTTCGTGGAGACGGTGGGTGAGGAAGGCGAGTACGCTGAGATTCTTGGGATCATCGCGGATACGAACACGTGGAATCGTTCGAAAGGCTTCCACAGCGTGGTGGATCGTTTTCCGGACTTAAAGATGGTAGCCCAACAGTCAGCTAATTTCGATCGGGCGAAGGCGCTCGAAGTGATGGAGTCGATCCTGCAGGCGAATCCCAACATCGACGCGGTCTTCTGCGGTAATGACGCGATGGCGATGGGGGCTTACCAGGCGCTGCTGGCTGCGGGAAAGGCCGATGAGGTTAAAGTCTTTGGCTTCGATGGAGCGGATGACGTGGTGAAGTCGATCGCGGATGGGAAGATCACTGCTACTGGGATGCAGTTTCCGAAACGGATGGCTCAGAAGGCCGCTGAGAGCGCGCACGAGTACCTAAACGGGAAACGTGGTTTCGAACAACGGATCCTGGTGCCGGTAGAGCTCGTGACTGAGGAGAATGTGTCGAACTACGGCGATTCCGGTCGCAAGTAGCCTCTCAGGCTGTGCCTTTGCAATCGTACCCCCTTTGCCCAAAAATGACATCGAGTGCACATTCTTCTGCCCTTTTTTCGTCGCCAGCCATTCGCTGGGGTGGCGTTGCTTTGCTGGTAGTTGTTTTTTGGATCGTCTTTCCTCCTTTTCGGATCGTGTCACTCGATGAGTCGGGCAAGGCGCCTGCGAAAGGTGACGAGAGTGAGGTCTTCGATCCGGCTGGGTTTGTCGATCGCTTTTGGGAGGATAGGCTTGAGCCGAATCTTGGTGAAGCGATGAAGGTAGAGGAGCTTTTGGCTGCTCTGGTTGTCGACCCGTTGGAGGCGAGAAAGCGCTACGGGCTATATGATTCGCGTTATTATTTTGCGCAAGGAAGCGGTGATGTCGTGGAAATCAAAGGACGGAAGGCGATGCTTGAAGTAGAGGGGAGAATCATTTCGCTGTTGATTGCTTCTCCCGTTTTTGGAAATACGGTACGCGATGGCACGGGGCTATTGAGTGTGAATGATTTCTCCGGACTCGAGGCATTCAATGCGGTATCCGCGGTTCTGAATACGAAGGTGGAAACGGAGGTGATGCCTTCGCTTCAGGAAAGTGTGAAGGTAGGCGCGACCGTTTCCTTCGTCGGTTGCGCAAAAGCGCCCGAAACTCTTGGAGAGGGCGCTTTGTTGGAGTTCGTGCCGTTGCAGGTGGAGGTGAGTCGATGAGTGATGTGACTCCGTGCCTGCTCGAGGCAGAAGGAATCGTGAAGACTTTCCCCGGTGTGAAGGCCCTTTCAGGAGCTGGCTTGCAGGTACATGCTGGGCGATTGGTGGCGCTGTTGGGGGAGAATGGAGCTGGCAAATCCACCTTAATGAACGTGTTGTCCGGAGTATTTCCTCCGGATTCAGGAACGATTCGCGTGAGAGGAGAGTGCGTCCAGTTTACGGATACGAGAGAGGCCCAGGAGCGAGGTATCGGGATTGTGCATCAGGAGTTGAATCTGATTCCCTATCTTTCGGTGGCCGAGAACGTTTTTCTCGGTCGCGAGCCTCGCACTTGGTCCGGCCTAGTGGACTTTCGGAGGATGGAGGAGGAGACGTCGCAAATTCTTAAGCGAGTCGACCTGCGGGTGAAGCCGAGTGAGCTGATTTCCGATCTACGCGTGGGGCAGCAACAATTGGTGGAGATTGCGAAGGCCTTGGCAGCGGACGCTCGTGTTCTGATTTTGGATGAACCGACATCGTCTTTGTCATCGCACGAGGTCGACGCTCTGTTCGCCGTGGTGCGGGAGTTGAAGGCTGAAGGCGTGGGGCTTGTGTACATCACACACAAGTTCGAGGAGTTGGCTCCGATTTGCGATGAAGTGGTTGTGATGCGGGATGGGGAACGCGTCGGCTCTGGACCATTGGGCGAAATGAGCCGGGAGCGTATCGTGCAGCTGATGGCCGGGCGGAAGTCCAAGGAGCTGTTTCAGAAAACGGATACGGAGGTTGGGAAGGAAGTTTTACGGGCGGAAGGCATATCACTTCCTGCTCATGGAGTGGGGCGTCCGTTTCTGGTGGACAAGGTTTCGCTGTCACTGAAGCGAGGTGAAGTGTTGGGGATTTTTGGTCTGGTAGGGGCGGGGCGCACGGAGTTGCTTGAGTGTCTTTTCGGGGTACATGCAGGTGCCGCGAGTGGAGAGGTTTTCATCGACGGGGAGCGGGCTTTCTTTCGCTCGCCGGCGGACGCGATCGAGGCTCGCCTGGCTTTCGCCCCCGAGGATCGCAAACGCGATGGTCTCGTCCTCCCGATGAGCGTGCTGGAGAACGCGAGTTTGCCAACACTGGAGAAATCAACGCGCGTTGGTTTAGTCGATACGGCGCGCGAGTCAGACTTTATTCGTCCTTATGTCGACCGGTTTCGAGTGAAGACGCCCAGTCTGAGGCAGGCTGTGGTGAACCTAAGCGGAGGGAATCAGCAGAAGGTGATCTTAGCCAAGTGGCTGGCGACGGAGCCTCGGATCCTATTGCTGGACGAACCGACGCGCGGAATCGATGTGAACGCCAAGCGTGAGATCTACAGCTTTATCGATGAGCTTGCGAAAGCGGGCCTCGGATTGGTTGTGGTGTCTTCGGAACTACCGGAAGTGTTGGCCCTTTCTGACCGCGTTATGGTGATGTGCGAAGGAAGGAAGACGGCGGAATTTACGAGAGCAGAGGCCACTCCTGAACGTGTCTTGCACGCCGCTTTGCCAGACGAGGCGAACGTTTTAGAATCCTGATGAACTCAGCAACCTTATCTGAAAACTTGAATCGATTCCGATCGCTGTTGGCGCTGGGCCTGATGGTCATTGCCTTAAGCTTTTTGTCGGAGCAGTTCCTGACGCCGGAAAACGGCTTCAATATTCTTCGCCAGATTTCGGTGAACCTTTGTCTGTCGATCGGCATGACTCTGGTCATTGTCAGCGGTGGGATTGACTTGTCGGTGGGGGCGATTCTCGGCTTGGCAGGCGCGGTGGCAGCGGGACTTTTGAAGAATGGTTTGGTTTTGCCGCCCTTGGGGGTTGCGTTGGTGTTTACAACGACGGGAGCGATCTTGGCAGCGGTTTTAGTGGGTGGAGCGGCTGGTTGGATCAACGGCTTCGTGATCACGCGTTTTCGAATACCGCCCTTTGTGGCTACGCTCGGCATGCTCTCGATCGCGCGCGGGTTGACGATGTTGTGGACGGGAGGGTTTCCCGTCACGGGACTGGGGGAGAGTTTCGGGAAGCTGGGAACTGGAGCCTTTATCGGAGTGCCGATGCCGGTATGGATCATGCTCGTGCTGGCGGGGATCTTTGTGGTGGTGACCAAGAAGGCCCGATTCGGGCGTCACCTTTATGCGGTGGGCGGCAATGAGCGAGCGGCGCGGCTGACCGGGCTGCGCGTGAATCGCATCAAGGTCGCGGTTTACACGCTGGCGGGAGCTTTGGCGGGAGTGGCTGGTCTTATCGTGACGTCGCGACTCGATTCCGCGCAACCCAATGCGGGGCTCGGCTATGAGCTTGATTCAATTGCAGCAGTGGTGATCGGAGGGACTTCGCTTTCCGGCGGTCGCGGTACTGTGATGGGAACGGTGCTTGGTTGCTTGATCATCGGCGTGTTGAACAATGGGCTTTTTCTGCTGAACGTATCCCCGTTTTGGCAGCAGGTGATCAAGGGAGGCGTCATTTTGTTGGCGGTTGCGATCGATAAAATGAACACAAAGGGCGAGGATGAATAGAACGGGTGTGCTTATGCGTTGTTTGTTTTTCTTTGGCCTCGTTTCGTTGTTTGTGAGTCCATTGGTCGCGGCGTTGAGCGTAGGGAATCTGAGATGCGAGGGTGTTAGGCGTCCCAATCAAGTGGATACGCCAAGTCCTCGTTTTTCATGGGTTCTGGAAACCGATCGGGAGAATACGCGCCAGGTAGCGTACCAATTTCGATTGATCGAAGTGGACGGTTATATGCGACCAATGGGTGAGCCTTCCGAAACTGAACGCATCGAAACGGAGCAATCGGCTTGGGTGTCGCCGCCGGGAATGGAGCTCAAGCCGCGCAGCGCTTACCTGTGGAAGGTTCGGGTTTGGGATAATCATGGTCAAGACAGCGGATGGAGCGAACCGCAACGTTTTGGTACGGGATTGTTGGGAGATCGCTGGCGAGCAGATTGGGTTGGCGATGGGGGAGCTGTTGAGCTATTCGAAACGGCCCCAGCTAGATATTTTAGACGTAACCTGATAATCGATACGCCTCCTGTACGAGCTCGACTATATGTGAGCGCCAAAGGTTTGGTGGAGCCATGGATCAACGGCAAGGCAGTGACGAATGATCTTTTTGTTCCCGGGTGGCCGGACTATCGTCGACGTTTGTTTTATGTCAGCTACGACGTGACCGAATTGCTGCAGGAAGGAGACAATACGCTTGGAATGGTGCTCGGCGACGGATGGTACAGTGGTACCATGATTCCACGTCACCAGTTCGGCCGCGAGCCACGCTTTGCGGCGTTTCTGGATTTGATGGATGCGGATGGAAACGTGGCTACGATCAATTCTGGCGAGGAATGGCGTTGGACCGATGAAGGGCCGATTCGCATGAATTCGATCTATCATGGCGAGACCTATGACGCGCGGATGGAGTTGGTCGATTGGTGTGCGCCAGGAGCTGCAGATGGTAGTTGGAAACCGGTTACGACTAGATCGGGACGCCATACTCCTCAGGCTTTTACAGCTCGATTGTCGCCTCCAGTGCGTCGTATCGAAACGCTTCAGCCAAAAGCTGTCGAGGAGCGCGAGCCAGGGGTGCATATCTACGATCTTGGCCAGAATATGGTCGGTTGGGTTCGCCTGAAGGTTAAGGCGAAGAAAGGGCAGCAGATTCGTTTGCGTTTCACAGAGATGCTCAATGCCGATGGTAGCTTGCACACAGAAAACCTCCGTAAAGCGAAGTCGACCGCGACTTATGTAGCCAAAGGAGAAGGGGTTGAAGTATGGGAACCGCGATTTACGTATTTCGGTTTTAGATACGTGGAACTTTCAGGCGTGGAGGAACCGTTAGAGGATGCTATCGAAGGCGTGGTGATTCACTCGGACCTGCCAAGGCGTGGGCACTTCGAGTGTTCGGACCCGATGCTAAACCAGCTCTACAGCAACACGCTCTGGAGTCAGAAAGGGAACTTTTTGGAATTGCCGACCGATTGCCCGCAGCGGGACGAACGCACCGGCTGGACTGGAGATGCCCAGGTCTTTGCCCCGACGGCGTTGTACAATATGGAAGCGGGAGCCTTTTATCGCCAGTGGCTTTATTCGCTGCGCGATGGGTTGAGGGATAGTCCGAATGGCGGTTTCCCGGATGTGGCACCATTGACGGGGTTCGGATTTGGTAGCGCAGGTTGGTCGGAGGCGGGATTCATTGTGCCGTGGACCGTGTATTTGCATACTGGCGACAAGCGAGTGCTGGAGGAGAGCTTGCCGACGATACAACACGCCCTCGAGATAATGGCAGCGCAATCTCCCGATGGACTGCGTATCAGTCCAGCAACCTGGGGCGATTGGCTTTCGCCTGGATATCCTCGCTATAAATCGCCACCAAGGCAGGACTTGATTGGCACAGCCTACTACGCGAGAGCGGCCGACATTGCGGCCAGAATCGCGGATGAACTGGGACGCCCCGAGCTAGCCGCCAGCAATCGGGCCTTACGGGATCAGGCTAAGGGTGCGTACCAGAAAGCCTACATCGAAGGCAATGGGGTGGTGGCTGACGATGTGCAAACATCGTATTTCCTGACGCTTGGTTTTGACCTCGCATCGGACACTCAGAAAGGCTCGGTCGAGGATAACCTGCTGCGTGTTATTGCCGAAAAGGACAATCACTTAGCAACCGGATTCCTGGGGACGCCACTGATCATGCCGGTGCTTACCGAGATGGGGCGAACGGATCTCGCCTACACGATACTTAAGCAAACCTCGTATCCAGGGTGGCTTTACACCGTAAAGAACGGAGCAACGACGATTTGGGAGCGCTGGGATAGCTGGACGCCCGAGGATGGTTTTCACCCCCATAATATGAACTCCTTCAACCACTACGCCTACGGCTCGGTGGTGGGTTGGTTCTACAGCGATATCGCGGGTCTGCAACCATTGCCCGAAGCTCCGGGGTGGAAACGGTTTCGTGTCGCACCTAAGCCTGGTGGCGGACTTAGCCATGCCTCGGCTTCTTTGGAGACGCCTTACGGGACGGCTGCGTCGAACTGGCGAATTGAAGACGAACGGATGAAACTATCCGTGACGGTGCCGGCGAATTCCATCGCTGAGATTATATTACCGACGGATGATTGGGAGTCGGTCATGTTGAATGGCGACCTTGTTGAATCGGGTATTGAAGGCATCGAATTAGAAAGCGGCACTCACAATTTTGACTTCTCGATACGTTAACCACAATTTAGAGGCACCATGAACTATCCCCTAAGAACTACTCTTCGCATTTTAATTTTGTCGATTGGAATTCCGATTTCTCTGATCGCCTCCAGTCTTGAAAAGCACCGGATGATCGTGCTCACCGATATGGGAGCGGATCCGGATGACGAGCAATCGCTGGTGCGGCTATTGCTTTACGCGAACCAGATCGATATCGAGGGCATCGTGGCTACGACCTCGTGCTGGCATCGCGATCGTATTCGTCCGGATTTTATTGAGGGTATTCTCGCCGCTTACGAGAAGGTGCGGCCGAATTTGTTGAAACATGAAAATGGATACCCGACTGCGAATGCACTCCGTAAGACGGTAAAGGAGGGAATTCCGAAGTACGGCATGGAAGGTGTTGGTGAAGGAATGGATACGGAAGGGTCGGACTGGATCATCGAAGTGTTAGAGCGCGACGATGAGCGTCCGCTTTGGATTTCCGTATGGGGTGGCCCGAATGTGCTCGCCCAAGCCCTCTATAAGATCGACAAAACAAAATCGAAGAAGGAGGCCGACAAACTCATCTCCAAACTGCGCGTCTATACGATTTCGGATCAAGACGACAGCGCCATGTGGATGCGCAAAGAGTTTCCTAATCTGTTCTATATCGTCACGCCCACCGATGACTATGGAAAGGCGACGTGGATCGCGATCAACAACAATCACGAAGGCGCCGACAACTCATACGTTAGCAACCCATGGCTAGAGGAAAACATCCAGCAAGGGCACGGTCCGCTCGGAGCTCGTTACCCGGACACTTCTTGGGGCTTCGAAGGCGACACGCCGGCCTTCCTTGGGTTGATTCCGAACGGATTGAATAATTTGGAGAAACCCAACTGGGGCAGCTGGGGTGGACGTTATGAGTTGAGCATTCCCGACGTGAATGATTTCGAAGATGGTGGCTCTGTCGTGGTGCCCGAACCCGAGACCCGTCCCATCTGGACGGATACATCAGACACGTACACTCCGTATCAGAAAAGCGAATTTAAGCGTGCTGTGGAAAAGAGCGATAAGAGCTACAGTGGAAATGCCGTTACCCTCTGGCGCTGGCGCGAAGATTTTCAGAACGACTTCGCGGCGCGCATGGATTGGAGTACGATGAGTTATGAAGAAGCCAACCACCCGCCGGTGGTTAAGCTGAATCATCCCAATGAGATTACGGTCAAGTCGGGGCAAGGGTTCTCTTTGGACGCCTATGGCAGCTATGATCCCGATGGCGACAGCATCAGCTATCTCTGGTTTCACTATCCGGAAGCGGGGACGTATAAGACGTTTGTGCCCCACAATGGAGCGGAGAACTTTGACCGCGTAAACTACACCGCTCCAGAAGTGGAGAAAAAGGAAACGATGCACATTATACTCAAACTGAGCGATAAGGGAACGCCTCCACTTTCTCGATACGCCCGAGTGGTGGTGACGGTGGAACCGTAGGGAAGTGATGAAGGGAGTCGTACGAAGACTAGCAAGGCACGTAGCGCGGTGCTTTAGACCGCGTCTGCTGGAGTATGAGCCTGCAACGCCGTCGCTGGATTCCGCCTTCGCCAAGGCTACGGACGCGACTATGAAAGCTCACCGCTACGGGGCGATCCTGTTCGCAATACTCCTTTCATCTCCTCCGACCTTTGCTGCCGACTCTGAACCCCGTCATCGTGTCATCGTATCCACTGATATCGGTGGCACGGACTTCGACGATTTTCAGTCGATGGTTCACCTTTTGCTCTATGCGGATGAGCTGGAGATCGAGGGGCTTATATCTTCTCCCTATGGGCCAGGGAGGAAGGAAGATATTCTGTCAGTGATCGACCACTACGAGACGGATTATCCGAAACTCCGTACGTGGTCCGAGCACTATCCGAGTCCTGAATTCCTGCGTTCGATCACCAAGCAGGGCGAGACCGAGAGGGCGCCGTATGCGGGCGTTCGTCGTTCGACGGAAGGGTCGAGCTGGATTGTCGAACGCGCTCGTTTTTTAGACTCACGCCCCTTACACGTGTTGGTCTGGGGCGGGCTCGAGGATGTGGCCCAAGCCCTACACGACGCACCCGAAATATTGCCGAAGTTGAAAGTCCACTACATAGGTGGCCCGAACAAGAAATGGAGCCCTGACGCTTATCACTACATTGCGAGCGAACACCCGGAGCTTTTCATGATCGAGTCGAACTCCACTTATCGTGGCTGGTTTGTCGGTGGCGCACAGAAGGGTGACTTGAGCACCCACCAGTTTGCGGAAGCGCATGCGGCTGGGCATGGGGCTTTGGGAGACTTTTTCGCTGGCGGTATCTCCTTTCACGACCAAGTGCGCAAGGAAGTGAAGATGGGCGACACGCCTACGGTGGCGTGGTTGTTGCAGGGCGATCCGGACAAGCCGTATCAAGGCGGCTGGGGCGGCCGATTCGTTCGTGCCTGGACGCGACCGTATTCACGTTTCGAGCGCATGACGACGGAGGCGGACGAGATCGAGTTTTGCGCGATCATGGAGCTGGCGCTGCCGCTCGGTTCGGATGCGCCGAAGACGCCATCACTGCACATGAAGGTGGAGAATCAGATGCTGGTTGGGCATTTGCCTGGAGATGGCACGGTGCGTTTTCGTTTTTGCCCCAAGACTCCAAAAACCTACTCGTACGAAATCGTGGGCAACGATCCTTCGCTCGACGGCAAGAAAGGGCAGGTGACTGCGGTCTTGCCGTCACCTGATGTAGCTCTCGAACCTGATGAGCATTGGCCGAATTGGTGGACAGACGACCCCTCGCCGCCGGTGGCGGAGGGAGCTCATCACGGAGCGAGAACCGTGAGTCAATGGCGCGAGAGCTTCATGCTCGATTTCGCAACACGCCTTGAACGATGTCGAAACGCCAAAACGAAGTAGTGTTTAACTTTAGTGCCCCAAAATTCATGCAAATTCATCTCAGAAACCACATAGTTGCAGCGGTCGCATTGCCCTGTGCTATGTTCGTCGACTCGTTTGCAGCTGAACCCATCATTGTGGAAGCCGAGTCCGGCGATTTTACCGGCTGGGTGGACAAGCATAGTTGCTGGCACAATGTAATGCTGACGGACGAGCCGCATTCTACTTTCTCCGGTAGTGGATTTGTCGATACACCCAACGAGGTCGGGAGTTTTATTGAAGTCGCCTACGACGCATTGTGGACGGGACCGCATAAGGTTACGGTTCGGTACACCCATATAAAGCCAGATCCACGACCGGGGCAGCTCTGGATAAACGGAGTAGAGGGGCCTGTGTTGGAATTGCCACAGAACAAGGCCTTGCCCGCGTTTAATCGGGATTCTACGGTGGTCGATCTGGAGCAGGGGAGAAATCTGATACGTTTGGTGGCGCTGAACGAAGGGGGGCTTGGCAATACAGACTATATTAAGGTGGCTGAATTGCGTGAGGTCGGCGAAGGGGAATTGCCGCGCATTCAGGTGCTTGAAGCGGAGGATGGCTTGCACGAAGGGAAGATTGACCATCACAGCTGTTGGAACTTTATCGCAGAACACGAGGGGCCGCATACTGGATTCACTGGTGAGGGATATGTGGATACGGATAACCATGTGGGCAGTCATGTAGAGGTGAGATTCAATGTCGCGGATGCAGGTGAGTACAGGCTCCATGCTCGATACGTGCATGGTAAACCGGATACGCGACCGGCCGAGGTTTCGGTAAATGGAGAAGTGGTCGATCCCTCTCTGAAGTTTACTCCGACCGAACATTGGACCCATTGGACTTACAAGGAGATGTATCAATCTGTTTCTTTGGCAGCTGGAGAGAATGTGATTAGACTTTCAGCCACGGGGCCTGAGGGCTTGGCCAATCTTGATCATTTGAAGTTGATCCCTGTGTCTGAGTCCAACGCTCGCGTTCGGCTCAGCGAAGTTCAGTGGGCCGGCGTTGGCTGCTACAAGATCGAGATGGAAATGGGGACTGCCTATTTCGAAAAGGACAATGGCGTGTCCGGCCTCAAAAGTTTGATCGACAACGAAGGAAACGACTGGATCGCTTCCTATATGCCTCCCGGACCGAATGGAGACTTTCGAGGCTTCCCAAATAGTGTTGAAAACTTTGGACATGCGGGTCGCGATAGTGGTTCGACCACAACGATCGTTGACGGCGTGACGGAGGGCGAAGTCGTTATTCTGGAATCGAGTAACGAAACGTTCACGTTTCAGTATCACTTTCTTGCAGACAGAATAGCGGTGAAGGTACTGAAGTCTGAGGGGGATTATTGCTTCCTGCTTGAGTCTGTTGTTGGTGGGCAGGCAGATGAAGAGGACTACTTCGTAACCGCCGATGGGAAGAAGCGCATCCCGAGCGGGGAGTTCGACGACATCACGCCCGAGTGGCTCTATCTCGGAGATCCCAAGGCGAAGAACTTCTTGTTTCTAGCGAAGACTCCAGAGGACGATGCTCCCAACGAAAACCATCGCCAAATCCGCCCGAATGGAATGCACAATATGGATTTGTACAGTTTTGGTCGTACGGGCCGAGATCGTGGATACAAGACCTTCGGCATGAGCGGTAACGAGCATGTTTGCGTGATCGGCTTCGCTCCTGCATTTCGTAACCACAATGAAATGACAGCTTTGATCGAGGCGTACCTTGAGAAGGCGTTTACCCCGGGGATTAAGGACCGAAGGCTGTGGAGTAATCGTCTGCTGAAAAACGATGACAGCTGGTTTACTTCAGCAGAGGCGCGAGCGATTGCTGATTCAGTAATACAGTATCAATCGCCCCAAGGCGGTTGGCCCAAGAGCACGGACCTCGCACGGCCTCCGCTTACTATCGGCGATATTCCTCAACCGGGTAGCGGCCGAGCGAATAGCTTTGATAACGATGCGACGACGGTGCCGATGGAGTTTATCGCTAAGGTGGCAGATGCAACGGGCGAAGAGGCTTACATCGATTCTTTCAATCGTGGTTTGGACTATTTGTTTGCGGCTCAATATGAGACAGGAGGGTGGCCGCAGTTTTGGCCGCTTCGTGGCGACAAGTATTACTCGCGTATCACTTATAACGATGGAGCGATGATGCGCGTGATGGAGCTGCTTAAGTACGTTGTTTCTGGAGATGACACATACGGCTTTGTTGACGCGTCGCGAAAGGATCGCGCCCGCGCAGCCTTGGAGCTTGGGCTTGAATGTATTTTGAAATCCCAAATTAGACAAAATGGGAAGCTTACCGGCTGGTGCGCTCAGCATCACGAGATGACTTTGGAACCGGCTTGGGCTCGGGCCTATGAGCCGCCATCGCTTTCAGGCGAGGAGTCGGTTGGCGTTGTTCGGTACTTGATGTCAATCGAAGATCCGTCGGCGGAAGTCGTGGAGGCGATCGAAGGTGCAGTTGCTTGGCTAAAGGCAGTCGAGATGAAAGGCGTCCGCCTTGAGTCGGCTCGCCGTGGCGATGGACGAACTGAGCGTTGGTTGGTCGAAGATCCTGAAGGAGAAGGACTGTGGGCTCGCTTTTATGAACTGGAGACGAATCGACCTCTCTATCTCGATCGAGATTCAGTGTTTCGTTATGACTTTTCAGAGATCGGCTACGAACGCCGCAGTGGTTATGGCTATCACGGTGATTGGCCAGCGAAACTGTTGAAGGAAGAATACCCGAAATGGAAAGCGAAATTTTGAAGCCCTAAAGAGATGCCACCTACTCTAATATGAAAAATAAACTCATTTTACCCCTGTTAGCCCTCGCCATGTCCGTACTCGCCTTTTCTATGCAAGCTCGAGAAAAACCCCGCGTATTCGTATTAACTGACATCGAGAACGAGCCGGACGATGCCATGTCGCTGGTGCGGTTTCTCGTGTATTCAAACCAATGGGACGTGGAGGCCTTAGTCGCCACGACTTCCGTTCACCAGCAGCACGAGATCGCAACGTGGCGAATCAAGGAAATCGTCGAAGCCTATGGAAAGGTACGCGACAATCTCGAGTTGCACGAGCCCGGCTTTCCAAGTGAGGAGTATTTGCACTCTGTGACCAAGGAAGGACGCACTGATTATGGGATGAATGCAGTGGGCGAGGGAATGGACTCCACCGGTTCCGATTGGCTGATCGAAGTGGTCGATCGCGATGACCCTCGCCCTGTATGGGTGACTGTTTGGGGTGGTCCAAACGTTCTGGCTCAGCCCCTTTGGAAGGTACGCGAAACGCGTACGCCTTCTCAGTTGAAAGCCTTCATATCCAAGCTGCGAGTATATACTATTTCCGATCAGGACGATAGCGGTCCGTGGATGCGGGAGCAGTTTCCCGACCTGTTCTACATTGCCAGTCCCGGCTTTCATGCGTGGGGCGGCTATCACTTCGCGACATGGAGCGGAATCGGTGGAGACGAGTTCCATGCCCGCTGCGACGGGGCTAATTTCGAGATCGTGGACAATCCTTGGCTCGACGAACACATTCGCAGCAAGGGACCATTGGGTGAACAGTATCCGCAAGTTAAATACCTAATGGAAGGGGACACTCCGACCTTTTTGCATCTCATGGACAATGGACTCGGCAATCCAGAGCGACCCGACTGGGGCGGTTGGGGTGGTCGCTACGAATATTACACGCCACGCTGGAAGAAGTACTTCTTGCAAGAAGAGACCCGTCCGTTTTGGGCGGATGCGGATGACGAGGTTCTCGGAATAGACGGCAAGTGGCATACGGGCAACCACGAGACGATCTGGCGTTGGCGGGAGGCCTACCAAAACGATTTCGTGGCTCGTATGGATTGGACGATCAAGTCCCCCGAAGAGGCGAACCACCCACCGGTCGCCGTGCTAGCTCACTCCAATCGGCTCAAGGCTCGAATCGGCGACAAGGTTCCGCTGAGTGCGGTCGGAAGCTACGACCCCGATGGAGACGAACTCACGTATCATTGGTTCGCTTACAACGAAGCAGGCTCCTACGCCACTGAGCGGGCTCGTACAGGTTACCCTGTCGTAATCGAAGGTCATGACAAGGCGGAAGCTGTTTTGCAAGTGCCTGCCAAGAACAACGCCCGTCCCGGGGACCTGCATATTATTTTAGCGGTGACCGACAAGGGCAGCCCTGCGCTGACGCGTTATCAGCGCGTGATTGTGGAGGTGACTCCGTAATTTCGTAGCGCGGAGCTTCAGCCCGCGACCGCTTTGCGGGATCAATTATTCGAAAACGCGGGCTAAAGCTCCGCGCTACTTTTATTTACCATGAAAAAACTTTTTACGCTTGTTCTGACTCTTGTGTTCCTAAGCTGTTTGACCGCGTCGGAGAGGCAGCGCCTCTTAGTGTTAACCGATATCGGTGGCGATCCTGACGATCAGATGTCGCTGGTACGCCTTCTGACTTACGCGAACCATATCGACATCGAGGGCTTGGTGGCGACGCCTCCGGGAGGGGCGACGCGTCCGGTGAATCCGCAATACCTTCACTCGAAAGTCGGAGCGTATGGCAAAGTTCGCGACAACCTTGAACTGCATGAGCCTGGCTTTCCAAGTGAAGCGTATTTGAAGGAACGCATCGCTAGCGGCTTGCCGCTGGGGGACATGGAGGCGGTGGGCGAGGGGAAGGATTCCGAGGGATCGGAGCTGCTAATCGACGCGGTCGATCGCGACGATCCGCGCCCATTGTGGGTAGCGGTTTGGGGTGGTCCCAACGTATTGGCTCAAGCCCTGTGGAAAGTCCGGGAGACTCGAAGTTCGGAGGAATTGGCGGCGTTCGTATCCAAACTGCGGGTATACGCGATCTCCGATCAGGACAATTCCGGTCCTTGGATCCGAAAGGAATTTCCGGAACTCTTCTATATCGTCACTCCTGGCGTGAACGCGGGGGGCGGCTTTCACCACGCCACCTGGATCGCTATCGGGGGCGACCGCTTCCACGGCCGGTTTGGCGGCGCAGATTTCGACCTGGTCAGCAACGAGTGGCTCGATCGACACGTGCGCAGCCATGGTCCTCTTGGAGAAGTGTATCCAGAATGGAAGTTCATGATGGAAGGCGATACTCCCTCCTTTTTTAACCTAATCAACAACGGTCTGAGCGTGCCCGAGCGTCCGGACTGGGGAGGTTGGGGTGGCCGCTACGAGCTTTACACGCCGAAGACGGAAAAGTGGTTTCTCGAACCTGAGACTCGTCCCATCTGGACCAACGTTCAGGACGAGGTGCTCGGCAACGACGGCGAGTGGCACACCACCAATCACGCGACGATCTGGCGTTGGCGCGAAGCCTATCAAAACGATTTCGCCGCTCGCATGGACTGGACAATTAAACCTTATGAAGAAGCGAACCATCCACCGATTGTGCAGCTCGACATTCCGAACTATATCAAGGCCAAGCAAGGCGAACGGATCGATCTGAGCGCGGTTTCCTCCTACGACCCTGACGGTGACGCTCTGTCGTATCGATGGTTCTGTTACGAAGAGCCCGGCACGCGTCGCATGTCAAACGCCCGCACGGGCGACAAGCACGACATTCACGGTTTCGACGGACCCGAAGCCTGGCTCGAGGTCAAAACCAGCCGCGTCATGCCGCCGGGCACCGGCACCATGCATATCATCCTCGCCGTCACCGACCACGGTTCGCCGCGTCTTACGCGGTACCAACGAGTCATCATCGATGTAGTGGAGTGAGATCCTTCAAGCAATACGTTTTATGAACAACAAACGACACAAGAGCACAAGCAGGCTATCGCTGCTGTTGGCAATCGTTGCCCTAGGAACGGGCGCACTGTCATCTGCGAAGAATGAAGCCATTGCCGGCACTCCGTATTCGCTGTTCCCTGACAAGGTGGTGGTGACTCGGGTGATGCATTTCGAAAACTGGTGTTGGAAGATCGCGGCCGGGAATGGGACCTGGTACTTCGAGACCGGCGAAACGGATGGCAAGACCGGATTCAGCAGCGCTTTCGATCACGCAGGCAACGATTGGATCGGCAACGACGCGGACAAGGGCTACAACCTTTCGCCGCGCGGCACGGGCAAGCACGAGTATCGCGGCTGGCCGAACTTCGGGAATGGCAATTTCGACCATCCTCAGCGACCGAGCGGCTCTTCGACGCGGTGGGTTGACGAGAACGGGGAGGATCTCGCGTTCGATGCCCAGGGTATGCTGAAGGGGGAGCACCTGCGCATGAGATCCGCCAACGAGACCTATGAACTCGAGTATCATTTCTTTCCCAGTCATATCGCTATCAAGGTGCTGAGGGCCGACGATGCCTACGCGTTTCTGTTCGAGGGGCCGATCGGAGGCGAGATGGAAGGGCCGGAGGTGGACAAATGGGTCTTCAAGGACGGAACGGAAAATGGGCAATTGTGCAGCCTTACAGAGTGTTTTTCGCCGTTTATCTATTTTTTGGATACGGACCCCAAGGATACCCAGGTCCTCTATATCGGGGCGACAAACTTGCCGGAAGGCATCGGAGGCGAGTCCTACGTGCAGAAGGATAACATGGTAGTCGTAAGCTACGGTCGGGTCGGCACTTGGCCCAACGACAATCGCTCCCTCACGGGGACGGATCCGGTAGCGGTTTTTGGGTTTCATGACAAGGAAGGGCACAAGGAAATCAGCCGCTTCATCGAGCAGCGTTTGGTGGAACCTTTCAGTCCGGTCGGTCCGCCGAATCAGGCGGCTCACGCCGAAAGGGAGCTCTGGTTCAACATCTGGCTGCGGGACTATATTGCGGCGACGTATCCAGATGTGGAGGTAAAGGACAATCGAGACTGGTTTCAGGCAGCGATTCCTGAGCAGGACCTGGTGGTGAATTGGGCTTTCCTGCCCCAGGATCGTTATACGATGAAAGGGGTCGTCGGCTTGTACGAAGACAAGCACCTTTTCATTTCGAGCAGCGTGCCGAGGAAGGATTGGGAGAGCGCGGCGGATATTCGTTACTTCGACGGGATCGGGTATGAAGTGCCGGCCTACGACGCGGATACGGTCGGCGCTTTTGAAGTCGCCAAACGTACTGTGGTGCAATTCGACGGGGACGGCAGCCAATTTCTCGCGGACATGCAAGCGGCTTGGGAAGGGCGGGAATCGCTACTGGCGGATCCCGGATACAAGCCGCGCGTCGTCAATACGACCGATCTCGGCGCCGATCCGGATGATAAGCAATCTCTCGTGCGGCAGTTGGTGATGGCGAACGCGTTCGATATCGAGGGACTCGTCGTATCTACCGGCTGTTGGAGAAAGAACCAAAGGAATACGGACATGCTCGACGAGATCGTCGATGCCTACGGAGAAGCGTATCCAAATTTGGACGTACATGCCGACGGATTCCCTGCGCCGGAATACCTGAGATCGATTTCCGTGATGGGGCAGCTAGGCTATGGCATGGGCGATGTTGGCGAGGGCAAGGATAGTCCGGGCTCCGACATGATCATCGCAGCGGTCGACAAGGACGACCAGCGCCCCGTTTGGGTGATGGGCTGGGGTGGCATGAACATCGCCGCGCAAGCGATTTGGAAAGCGCGCGAGACGCGAACGCCGACCGAGTTTCAGGAGTTTTTGAGCAAGCTCCGTCTTTTCGATATCCTTGGGCAGGACGACGCGGGAGCATGGATTGCCAAGAATTTTCCGGAGGTTTTCTACATTCGAGCCACTGGCGTATACGGCTGGGCTCCGTCGGACGAGCATCTAGCGGAGCATATTCAGAGTCACGGTCCGCTCGGGGCGGTTTACCCCGAGCGCAAGTATGCGACCGAAGGCGATACGCCTGCCTTTATGCATGTGTATCCAAATGGCTTGAACGACCCCGAAGCCGTTGGCCAAGGCGGCTGGGGCGGTCGCTTCGAAACCGAAAAGAAGGCCGGCATCCGCAGTATGTCGGAGGTCGCCAAAATCGATTCCGATGCCGAGCCGTCTTACGATCCTTACTACATGTACGGAAATACGCCGAAAGGTGGGCAGTCGATCAAGCGCTGGGAGACCGAGTACAACAACGACTTCGCAGCGCGTATGGACTGGAGCATTACAAGCGATTACGAGGACGCGAATCATCATCCGGTCGCTATTTTGAATGGCGACCGCTCCAAGCGGATCATTGAACTATCCGCTCGGGCTGGCTCGGAGCTTTCGCTCTCGGCCGAGGGATCGAGCGATCCGGATGGGGACGGGCTGAGCTACGAATGGTCCTACTACGAGGAGCCGAGTTCGTTTGATGGCCCGGTCGATATCCGCAATGGTTCTTCGCGCGTCGCAACGGTGCGGATCCCGCAAGACGCGGTCGGAGATGACCTACACATCATCCTGAAAGTCTACGACGACGGCGCGCCCAATTTGTACGCTTATCGCCGAGCAATCGTGAAGGTGTCTGAGTAGATTGATGGAACCCCCCGGAGAGCTTTTTAACTTAACCGAACCACGCTTATGAACCGAATCTTTATCCTGCTAACTGCCTTGGTGCTGGTCGCGCCTTTCTCTGAAATGAACGCCGGAGAGATCCGCGGTGTGGTGCGAGATAGCGCGACCGCCCTGCCGATTGTCGGCGTGGAAGTCCGCGCCACCGGGGCCGATCGGTTGACCCGATCGAATGCGGAGGGCCAATTTGTTCTTTCAGTACCAGCGGATCGGCCGGAGGACGATTTTGTGACGCTGCAGTTCGAAGAGGATCGCTACTGGAGGAAGGAGAAACGTATCTCTCTGGCGAATACGGAAGGCATGGAGATCGAACTACAGGCGCAAAAGCAGCGCTTGGTAGTGACAACCGATATCGGCGGCGAGGATCCCGACGACGAGCAGTCGATGGTGCATCTGTTGGTGGCGTCCAACGAGTTTGAGCTTGAGGGCTTTGTGATCGGATACGCTTGGCTGGACGATTACTTTCGTCCGAAGGACCTTTCGCTTTCCATCGTCGAGGCCTACGAGGAATGCCTCCCGAATCTGAGGACTCACGCTGACGGGTATCCAAGCGCGGACTACCTGCGGTCGATCCTCGCGACGGGACAGAAGGAGGCGTTGCTTAAAGGGGTCGGGGAAGGCAAGGATTCGGAAGGGTCCGAGCTGATTATTTCGGTAGTAGACAAGGACGATCCGCGTCCGGTTTGGATCAATGCGTGGGGCGGCACCAACACAATCGCTCAAGCGATCTGGAAGGTTCACCACACGCGCTCGCCTGAGGAATTCGCGCGATTCATCCACAAGATCCGCATCTACGATATACTGGGCCAATGCGATACGGGCGCTTGGATGGCGAAGACCTTTCCGGAGCTGACCTATATCCGCACCAAGTCGATCTACGGTTGGGCCCCAAGCGACGAGTGGGTAGCGGAGCACGTGCAAAGCCACGGTCCGCTCGGACCCAAGTACCGTGACCGCCGCTGGGCGACTGAAGGGGATTCTCCTGCGTTTATGCACTTGATGGCCCGCGGTCTGAACGATCCGAACGAGATCGATCAAGGGGGCTGGGGCGGTCGCTTTTCTTGGGACAAGAAGGCTGGTATCCGTACGATGGATATCGTAATCCGGAGCGGGGTGGACGAAACGCTCTACGATCCTTATGAGATGCTGACGGACACGGAGGAGGGCATCGAGTCGATCAAACGCTGGCTAGAGGCTATCCATAACAGCTTGGCAGCTCGTATGGACTGGAGCATTACGCCGAACTTCGAGGATGCGAACCACTTCCCCGTTGCGGTCTTAAATGAAGACATGACGCGGCAGGTCTTGGAAATAGAAGCGGCGGTAGGCGAGATTCTGGAACTCAGCGCTGAGGGTTCAAGTGACCCTGACGGCGATGCGCTGAGCTATGAATGGGTTTTCTACAGGGAGCCGAGTTCGTTCGACGGTCCCGTAGTGATTCGGGATAGCTTTTCACGCCTCGCTTCCGTTGAGATTCCGGAGGATGCAGCCGGAAGTAGTATTCATATTGTCCTGAAGGTCTACGACAGCGGCTCGCCTGAATTGTATGCTTACCGCCGGGCAATCGTAAAGGTGACGGAGTAGATTCGTTGGGACCTTCCGAAGGGATGAGCCTCGGAGAAGCGATGGGAGAGTAGTAGCATGACGGTATTGTTCGAAATGTGAACCGATTGGGAGTTGAAGGACATTCGTTCGGAAAAGGGGGCTTCGGTCGGAGCGTCGTAGCTGCAAAGGCGAGTCTGAGCCCATAAAAGGACAACAACCGGGGATGCTATCTGGTTCCAAGCCTGGAGGGAGGCGTTGGATTGTAGGGGTTTGGATGGATTGAAGTGGAAGTTTGGGAGAAGACTTGGTTCTACGTCTCGCGGGCGGGCTGCTTGCCCCCGGTTTCTTCGTCTTCTAATCTGTTGCGTAGGGGAGCTATTGCACGACCGCCGTACAACACTATCCCTAAATTGAAAGTCGTGCGCTCCAACCCGTAGCTACGCAACTACAAGCACTGGTGCCCAGGGGGGGAGTCGAACCCCCACGCCTCGCGGCACATGATTCTGAGTCATGCGTGTCTACCAATTCCACCACCAGGGCCAGTGTTGAGAAGGGCCAGACGAAAAATGAATTATTGGCCCTGCGCAAGCCGTTATTGCTGGGAGTCGTCTTTGCTCCGACCGCACGGAATCAGTTCGGCTCTGAATCCAGTTATCGCCTGCGAATTGCAGAGCTTCCTGCTCGGGTCGTCGAGGCAGTGGCTCGCCGTCATTTGGCTTACTTTTGGGCGATCTTAGGCTTGCTGACTGAGCAGCCGCAACTGCCGCCGCAGGACGAGTCTTTAGACTGGCGCTGCTTGAGCAGGTAGCGTCGCGTCAGGTAGGCTCCGGCGAGGAGAACGATGACGATTACGACTGCAGTTTCGGTTGGGCTATTCATTTGGCTAAAATGCAAGTTGACTTCCGCTAATCTATACTGAAACTCGATCTCAACAAGCATCAAATCTTATTGGGAGCATAAAATTGAAAACGCTTAACGATCTCACTCAGGGCCAGACTGCCCGTATCAGCTGCTACTTGCCTCGTTTCTCCGCTGCGAGGCGCTTGATGGAGCTAGGGCTGATGCCTGGGACGATGGTGCGTTTTGTGAAGGCGGCGCCGCTGGGCGACCCGATCGCTTTGGAGGTGGATGGCCGTCATCTTAGCCTTCGTCGTGTGGACGCTGCTCAAATCACGGTTCAGGCCCTTTAGTTTAGAGCCTCGACGTATTTAGATTGTGGCAAACGGAATTATCCCGACCGAGGGCGGCGTCGCGCGAATCGCTCTTCTCGGAAACCCAAATACGGGCAAGAGCACGCTCTTCAATTGCCTCACGGGGCTACGTCAAAAGGTAGGCAATTACCCGGGGGTTACGGTTCAGCGTAAGGTGGGCCGGATGATCTACGGCAAGAATGTGGCCGAAATCATCGACTTGCCTGGAACTTACAGCTTGGCTGCGGATTCGCCGGATGAGCGTGTGGTGGTCGATGCTTTGATGGGTGAGGTCGAGTCGCTCGAGTGCCCTGATCTCGTCCTTTTTATCGTAGATGCCACAAATCTGCAGCGGAACTTGTTTCTGGCTTACCAGACAGCTCAGCTGGGGATTCCGATGGTGTTGGCTGTCAATCACTGGGATTCAGCCCGAAAGAAGAATATCAAGATCGATATCGAGGGTCTGGGACAAGCTCTAGGGGTTCCCGTGGTTCCAATTTCAGCGGCTAGAGCGGAAGGGATCACAGAACTAAAGGAAGTGATGGCTGCGGCCTTGGTCTCCAAGCCGCACGTGACGGAGGCAAAGTGGCCTGAGTCCGTGATGAAAGCGCTAAACGCAGCTCGCGACGCGCTGCCAGAGTCTGTCCGTCCGGCAGCGACGAATGCGGTACTGCACCGCAGCGTCTTCGACGAGGATCGCAGCTTCTTCAAGCGACTCGGAGCTACCGATGAACAGGCAGGAGCCGCTATCGACGCGGGGCGGCAAATGCTGTTCAAAGGGGGGCTCAATCCTAGCAATGCAGAGACGGTGCTTCTCTATCGTCACATCAAGGAGAAGGTGGCAAGTTGTATCGAAATCGACACTACCCGAACCGGTAGCGGAAGTGAGTCGATCGATTCCATCTTGACGCACAAGGTGTGGGGTTTGTTCGCTTTCTTGGGTTTGATGTATGTAGTCTTCCAATCGGTCTACAGTTGGGCAGGACCTTTCATGGACCTTATCGATGCGGGCAAGGGTATGATCCAGGATCAAATTGGTAGCTGGCTTGTACAATGGCCGATGCTGCAGAGCTTGGCGACTGACGGAATCGTTGAGGGTGTGGGAGCAGTATTCATTTTTCTGCCACAGATTCTGATCCTGTTCTTTTTCATCACCCTACTGGAGGATACTGGATACATGGCGCGGGCTGCTTTCCTAATGGATAAGCTCTTCAGCTGGTGTGGTTTGTCTGGCAAGAGTTTTGTCCCCCTTCTCTCTAGCTATGCTTGCGCGATTCCGGGAGTGATGGCTACTCGGACTATTCAGGATCCGAAGGCGCGAATGATCACGATCCTTTTGGCTCCATTCATGAGCTGTTCGGCGCGTTTGCCGGTATATGTACTCCTTATCGGGGCATTCATCGAACCGACCTATGGAGCGGCGGTGGCGGGTATTTGCCTGTTTACGATGCATTTCGTCGGCCTTTTGGTGGCTATGCCCTTTGTGTATGTGGCGAACAAATACGTGCTGAAAATTCCACCACAGACTTTCGTGCTGGAGATGCCATCGTACCAAGTGCCGAAAGTGCGTGATGTGCTCATGCGCATGTACAACCAGGGCAAAGAGTTCGTGAGAAACGCGGGTACGGTGATTTTTGCCATCACGATCGTGATCTGGGCTTTGCTCTATTTCCCGCGGAGCGAGGAAGTCGCGGAAAGCGCAACGACAGCATTTGCGTCCGCCCAAGCGGATGCCTTGGGGACTACGCAAGCTGACGCGTTGGCTATGCTTGAGGCGGACGAAGAAATGGCGGATCAGTTGGATCGAAGAATCGCTTCAGCTTATGTGGAGCAAAGCTATTTGGGACGTATTGGAAAAACGGTACAGCCTGTCTTTGCTTGGGCTGGCTTCGACTGGAAAATTACGGTAGGCGTGATCGCTAGTTTTCCAGCACGAGAGGTTATTATTTCGACCCTGGGAATCATCTACAGCCTCGGTGGAGATGTGGATGAGGAGAGCAGCGATTTGCGCGATGTGATGGCGGCCCAAAAGTGGCAAGAAGGCGAGAAGGCTGGGCAGCCGATCTTCACGATTCCAGTTGTGTCGGCGATTATGGTATTTTTCGCCCTGTGTCAACAGTGTGGGGCGACGGTAGCCGTGATTTCCCAGGAAACGAGTTGGAAGTACGGTGTGTTCTCTTTCGTTTTTATGACGACTCTGGCGTGGATAGCCGCGACGGTCGTTTACCAAGTTGGAAGTTTGTTGTGACGATAGATCTATTGTAGGGTCGATTTGAATCGCAGCTTTGCGCCTCCTTTCGCAGGTTTGCGTCCATATGGTTGGTGTCGAAAAGTTGAGCCTGCAGGCTTTCAGGAAGCGAGTTGTTGCGGGAAGTTTTTCTTTGTATTCGGATTTGAATACGGCTTTGCGTGGGATGCAGTTCGTGCAGGCGGATCCGATACGTTGTCCAGCTCGGGCTCAGGATTTGATTCTAAGGCAAAGGGTACAGGATTACCGTGCTGGGGACCTTGAACGCCTGTTTCCCGATATGGCCGCGGAGGAAGGGTATCTTTTTGCTTATGGCTTTATGGTGCCTGAATTGTGGAGGAATCTGCGAGGGCGATCCCTCGCTAAATTGAGCAAATTGGAAACAGCTGTGTTGAATGCGGTGAGAGAACTGGGCGAAGTCCATCCTCGTGATCTCGATGAGCGCTTTGGGAGGAAATCGGTCAGGAACTATTGGGGAGGCAAATCGAAGGAGACGAAGCGCGTTCTGGATTCGCTGCATGACAGCGGATTGCTGAGAGTAAGCCGCCGGGAGAATGGCGTGCGCGTCTATCAAGTACCGTTTCTAGATGACGAGAAGGAACTACTAAACGTCGAGCGGTATAAGAATCTAGCAATTGCGACGGCCCATGTCTTCGGGCCGACATCGACACGGTTTTTGCTCACTGAGTTGGGATATCACAGATGGTTGTTACCGGACCGAAAAGACAGACTCGCCGCGGTGAAAAGTCTGATCGAGGACGGTTCTCTGCAGGAGGTTGTGGTAGAGGGTGTGGCCTATTTATGGATACGAGAAGACTGGCTGGTGACTGACCATCCGGATCGGGTTCGAATCTTGGCTCCCTTTGATCCGTTGGTACGTAATCGGAATCGCTTCGAGCAGCTGTGGGGATGGACCTACCGGTTCGAAGCCTATGTACCGGCGTCGAAACGTGAGCGTGGCTACTATGCAATGCCCGTTTTGTGGAAAGGTCAGGTGATAGGTTGGGCGAATGCCAAGGTAGATTCTGGACGTTTGGATACGGAGTTTGGATATGCGGGAAAGCGTCCGAAAGGTAAGGCGTACCGAGTGGCTGCAGAGAAGGAAGTGGAGGCGATGGCCGTTTTTCTAGGTTTGGAGAGCGGATCTTGGGAAATTTCGCACACTGACGGATAGTGATCAGTTCGTCCTCTTTAAAGAAGATCATAGTTCTTAGGACCGGATGAGCTCGCACGAAAAAGCCGCGACCTTGGAGGGACGCGGCTTTGTTGAGTGAGTGATGTGATCGGAGTTAGCTTAGAGCCACTTCAATACCATGCGTATATAGTAGGTGGTATCGAGCTCCTCGTCGCCGATTTCGACTTCGCTGTTGTAGTCGAAGTTCACCCCTGTTCGCACGCTCCACGCATCGGACTTGAGAGGGAAATCGAAGCTTGTGTCGTAGATGAGGCGGAAGTTTCCGAAATCTTCGAGGGTAGGGGTGTAGGTGGCGCGGTTGGTCCAAGTCCCGAATTCGAAGGTTTCCTTGTGGCTCAAACCCAAGTCGAAGCTGGCGGCGCCCACGTCCATGAGGGTGGTGTCTTCACCGTAGTTTTCGGAGAGGTAACCGAGACCAGCGCGGATGCTAAGCTTGCGAGTGTCCGTGTCGGTGAATACATATCCAAAGCCGGCGGAGACCGTGAAGAACTGGTCGATTTCCTTAATGGCATCATAGCCGAATTCTGTGCGCACGTACCAGTTGTAGTGCTTCCCGAACTTGTTGGAGTAGTCGACGCCACCGCGGGCTTCGTCCGCGCTCTTTTCGTCGTCGACCTCTTGGTAGTTGACGCGAGCGAAGAAGGCGAGTGTGTCTTGCTCACCATCGAGGGTAGCGCGGAATCGGCTGCCGAGACCGGTAGAGCTGCGATTTCCGTTCTTTCCTGTCAGGTCGAATGCTGCTTCGTAGGCCCACTTGCGCTCAGCGGCAATCTCGGTGGGGCTCTTCTGACCAGGCATCCAAGTTTCGTCGATGGCGGATATGGTGCTGGTTATATTTCCGTTTGCTCCCTGGACCAGGATTGTTCCGTCTTGGCCGCTAACTGGACCTTGGACAACGGTGCCATCTTCTAGAGAAAGAGAGACCTCGTCGTCGGTCGTGATCGATTCAACTCGCTTCTGATCGATGATGATCTTGCCCGCGAAGTCTGTCTTCACTGAAATCTTACCTCCGTCAATGCCGAGGATCTTTCCGTTGATTGTAGAACCGCCTGTAGTGACGATAGTGTCTGCAGTTGCAGTGCTAGCGAGAAGGGCAGCAACTACGCTTAGAACAGGGAATAGCTTCATTTTTTATAGTTGGTTTGAATTTCGAGGCCTCAAACAAAGGGCAAATTCGCAAAAGTCCAGTGTTAGATTGCCATTTCCGGCTCGGTCGGGAGAGCTCGTTGTCTATTGTGCCGCAAACATTTACACTTTTATGAAGAGCCTCTGGAATGCCCTCTTTGAAGTGGTTCAGTGCCCGATGCTTCTGGAAATTTCAATTGGCGCGGCGCAGTACGGCTCCTACTGTCCGCGTTCCAACTGGGAAAGGCCGATATGACAGAACAACTGGAAGCAATTTGGAAAGCACTTCGCGAGGAAGCGGAAGCAGCCGCGGACTCGGAGCGTTTGTTGGTGGCCTACCTGCAGGAAACCATTCTCGGGCAAAAATCGCTCGAGGCGGCCTTGAGCTACACCTTGGCCTCTAAATTGAAGGACGAGATTCTGCCAAGCATCACCCTGCGAGATCTCTTTCTCGAAATTTTTGGGGAGGACGAGAAGTTGCGCGAGGCGATCCGTATCGACCTTCAAGCGGTTCGCGATCGTGATCCCGCTGCGAATGGATACCTCTCGCCTTTTTTGTTTTTCAAGGGGTTTAGCGCGTTGTCCGCTTATCGGTTTGCTAATCATCTCTGGTGCGACGAGCGCCGTCCCTTGGCCCTCTATCTTCAGTCCCTAATTTCGAGGACCTTTGGTGTGGACATACACCCGGCGGCTACTATCGGAAAGGGGATATTGATCGATCACGCCACAGGGGTGGTGATCGGTGAGACCGCTGTAGTAGGAGACAACGTTTCGCTGCTGCACAACGTGACCTTGGGCGGTACCGGCAAGGAGCGTGGCGACCGCCATCCGAAGGTGGGCAACGGAGTCCTTATCGCCGCGGGCGCGAAGGTTTTGGGCAACATCACGATCGGCGAGGGCGCCAAGATCGGCGCCGGCAGCGTGGTGCTTCGTTCGGTCAAGCCGCATTGCACGGTGGTGGGTGTGCCAGCTAGGTCGATCGGCACATGCGGCGAAACCTCTCCCGCGCTCGGTATGAACCAGCAAATCGATAGTGAGGATTCGCTCGACGAGCAGCCTCTGGACTACCAAGTGTAGTAAGTACTCGGAATAAGAGTATCTATAATTAGGATACAAAAGGGCAGCGACTTAGGTCGCTGCCCTTGTTTTTTTGTAATTGTCGGTCTGCCGAAGTCGACTCTCTGCGATCGGCTAGGCGAGCGTTAGCTAGTTCGTAGCGTCTTTGACGCCGTCGGCGATATCTTCTCCGGCTTCTTTCGCTTCGTCGGCCAACTCTTCGGTGGCATCCTTTGCTTCGTCAGCGGCATCTTCGAGGTCGTCTCCAACATCGTTATCGCTGCAGCCTGCTAGGGCGAAAATGAATGCGGATGCAAAGAGGCTGGTGAGTAGTGTCTTGATTTCGGTTTTCATAGTTTTCTGTGGTTAAACGTTAGTGTGAGTTGGTTGTCTGTTAGGCATTAGCATGTTCGCGTTGCTCGATATTTAGCGAGAGATCTTCGCTGGTTTTGAGTGTGCGAATAGGGAACGGGATTTCTATGTCGTTATCCCGGAAAGCTTCTGAGATGGTTTTGACGCCTTCGTGAATTGCGGCGAAGTAAGATTGTTCACCTGGATACTTTATCCAGTAGCGGACGGATAGCGAGATGCTAGACGAATCAAATCTGAGTGCGAAAGCTTCCACGTCCTTTTGGGGGTGAAGCCAGTCGCCGCAGTGAGATCGTATCGCATCCTGGGCGATCTCGGCCGCATTTCCGATGTCAGTATCGAAGGAGACGCCGACATCGATCTCGATGCGGCGCTCGCCGGTCTGCGAATAGTTAACGAGCTTACTTTGGAAAACGTGCTTGTTGGGAATGATAATCCGCTGGCCGCTGAAGTTAATGAGAATCGAGTTGCGAAGGTTTAGGCTCGCTACATGCCCGAGCTCGCCGTGCGTCTCGATGAGGTCGCCAGTCTTGAAGGGCTTTCGGATGCCCATGGTAATGCCTGCGATCAGGTTTTCTGCGAGATCTTGGAATGCGAAGCCGAGGGCAATACCTACGATACCTGCGCCAGCGAGCAGACTTAGGACCGTCTTTTGTAGCCCGAGAACACCGAGACCTATGAAGAGGCCCACCAGCAGCACGGCGACTCTCAGGATAGTCGATATCAATTGGGCGATCGCCCCAGTGTCAAAGGCGCGGGCGAAGAGTCGTTGACCGATGCGACGGCTGACGGAGGCCAGTACGAAGAAGATAGCGAAGATAACGAGGGCAGCGACGGCGTTCGGAAGGTGGCTGACGAGGAGTTCGTACCAGCGCGTCAGCTTTTCTGACAGTATGTTATAGGCGTCTTCAAATGATGCGGCAGTGTCGTTCATCGTCTACTAAACTTTGAGGTCGGAGGACTCGATCGGGGATCTTTGCTAGCTAGTTCAGGAGCCACTCTATGACTCTGTTTGAGAGGAGCATATGCAGCAGGACAGAAGGAGTTCAGCTCCATTTGTCGGGTGAGGTCTGAGAGAGAGTCTTGCTTCGTGCAGGCTGCGGAAGCGCTCGCTCGCGTGGTCATGCATTTTGCAATGAGGAAGTTGGTTTGGAACCCGCTTTAACGGGAAAAGGTTCAGGAGAGGATGGCCATTCAGTATTCTTGACGAATTCTCCCGCAAATGCCGTGCCAAGCCGGGCTCGGCAGGCAGGACTCGATGCTGGATTGGAGTGATCCGTCCGACAGAAATGCTACGTATCGTGGCTTGATTCGTGGGTGCTCCTTCGTACAGTCCCGCCCATGCCTAATACTTTCGGCAAGCTATTCACAATCAGTACCTGGGGCGAAAGCCACGGAGGCGGCGTCGGCGTTGTGATCGATGGTTGCCCCCCGAATCTTCCGCTCAGCGAAGCTGACATCCAGCCCGAGCTCGATCGCCGACGCCCTGGGCAGAGCGAAATCACGACTCCTCGCAAGGAAGCGGATCAGGTACAGATCCTTTCTGGTGTCTACGAAGGCAAGACTACGGGAACACCGATTTCCATGCTTGTGTTCAACAAGGATGCTCGCCCCGGCGCTTACTCCGAGATGAAGGAGAAGTTTCGCCCTTCGCACGCCGACTTCACTTACCAGACTAAGTACGGCCACCGGAATCCAGAAGGCGGAGGACGTTCCTCAGCTCGCGAGACGATCGGCCGGGTGGCCGCGGGCGCGATCGCCAAGAAGATTCTCAAGCTCACCTCTCAGGTAGAAACGCTCGCGTACGTTTCTCGCATCCATGACATTTCTATGCCGGAGGGCGTGGAGATTTCCGAAGCTTCCATTGAAGCCAACATCGTTCGTTGTCCAGACGCGGCGACTGCGGAAACGATGATTGATCGCATCAAGGAAGCTCGATCCAAAGGAGACTCCGTTGGTGGCGTCGTCGAATGCCGGATACGCAATCTCCCCGTGGGATTGGGCGAACCCGTTTTTGATCGTTTCGAAGCGGATCTCGGGAAAGCGATGCTTTCGCTCCCCGCAACCAAGGGGTTCGAAGTCGGTAGTGGCTTTGAGGGAACTCTCTTGAAGGGATCGGAACACAACGACTTGTTTGAAAACCGAGACGGCAAGGTGCGAACCAAGACGAATTTATCGGGAGGCGTGCAAGGGGGGATCACCAATGGAGAAGAGGTGGTATTCCGAGTCGCCTTCAAGCCGACGGCGACGATCCTGCAGGAGCAGGCCACGGTCGATCTCGAAGGTCAGGAGACGACTTTGATGGGCCGTGGTCGCCATGACCCTTGTGTAGTGCCGCGCGCAATACCGATAGTGGAAGCGATGGCGAATCTGGTGATTGTCGATCACATGATGCGCCAGCATGCGCAGAACCGCCTCTTCACGTTCGAAGCTTAATTGAAGACTGAAGATGGCCAAGCCAATCGTTTATCTCATACTCGGCTGTAAGGGCTCCGACCAGTTTCGCGTGATCGCAGACTTGATTGAGTTTGGCACGTCGGATGAAGAAAAGTCAGCTCTGTTTCACAGCTCGGATGACGCTGGAGAAGTGGCATCCGATTTCGAAGTGAAGCACCGCGAGGTGACGCAGGCTGCCTACTCGTTTGAAGCGGGCAAGCTCGCGCTGGAAGTCGATGAAGCCACGGATCTCGTATTTGTGGTGGCTGACGGACGGGGCGATCCTTCGGATTTCGTCGAAGCTTTTCACGGCTGGCTCCCCGAAGGCGGCTGCGAGCTAGGTCGCGTGATCACTGTACTGCATAGCGACTTGGCGATTGGAAACGAAGAAGCGTCTCCTTGGTTTGCATGCTGTATCCATTTTTCGGATGTCGTTTTACTTTCTCGACGCGAGAAGGTTGGGAACAAGGAAATCAAGGTCTTCCTCGACCGCTACGAGGAAGAGTGCTTTCCCTGCCTTTGGGAATACGTGAAGAAAGGGAGAGTTGGAAATCCATCGCTCGTTTTGGATACACAGTCGCGTCGCATTAGTCGCATTTTCGACGAGCCTGAAGTCTTCGACGATGATGACGAAGAAGAAGCGTGGGAAGATGATATCGCTGGCGATATTACGAAGGACCCATATCTGAAAACCGCATCTGGCGGCAAAAGGGCGAAAGAGCTCCCGGATATTGGAGCGTTCTTGTAGATATTAGAGTAGATCGGACTTTGTCTTGCGGGTTTTCTCCGCAGAAGCAACTCAGCTTTTAAAGCCGCTCCCGTATCCAGTCGACTATTGCGTCTGCGACTTTCGATTTAAGCAAGGTGTCGAGCGTTTGTATCGACTCTCTTGTGACAAAATGGACGGTGTTTTGATCTTGGCCGAAGATTGCTCCTTGGCTCACGTCGTTGGCGACCACGAGATCGCAGCCTTTGCTCACTAGCTTCTTCTGCGCGTGGTGGATAAGTTCGTCGGTTTCAGCAGCGAAACCTATGACCAGATGGGGCCGTTCTTCTTTTCTTAAGGTGCCAACGCTTTTTGCGATGTCGGGATTTTCTTCGAATTGGAGGTCGAGACCGGCTTCTTTCTTTAGCTTCTTGTCCGATTTGTTGGATACGCGAAAGTCACAGACAGCGGCGCAGCCGACAAAGATGTCGGCAGGTAGCTTCGCATCGACGGCAACCTTCATGTCCTCGGCGGATTCGACAGGAATGATTTCAATGTTTGGGTGTTTGGGAGCGTGTTCTTTGGTGTTGCCAACTACAAGAGAGACTTTGGCCCCTGATTGGGCGAGCGAGAGGGCGATAGCATTGCCTTGTTTGCCGGATGAAAAATTACTGATGTAGCGGACCGAATCGATGCGTTCGATAGTGCCTCCGGAGGTGACGATGGCGGTTTTGCCGCTCAAGGTTTCGGCGGATCGAAAGTGGGTCTCGATCGCGTCAAAAATGCTCGTAGGCTCCGCCATTTTTCCGATTCCGGTCTCGCCACAGGCGAGGGTGTCGGTCTGCGGGGCGACCAGTATAGCGCCGTCGGCTTGCGCTTGAGCAAGGTTACGACGGAATGCGGCGTTTTCCCACATCTCCGTATTCATGCTGGGAGCGAGCAGGATGGGCTTGTTCCTGGCGAGCAAGACCGAGGAAGCGAGGTCGTCGCCGATGCCATTGGCGATCTTTGCGATAATGCCAGCGGTGGCGGGGGCGATGGCGATAAGGTCGGCTCGACGGGAGAGCTCGATGTGGTTCATCTCATAGGAATGTTCGTCCCACATTTCTGTGTGGACTCTCTTGCCGGTGAGAGCTTCGACGGAGAGCGGGGTGATGAAAGCGGCACCGCCTTTGGTGAGTACACCTTCCACTTCAGCGCCCGCCTTTGTGAGCAGGCGAATGAGCTCGATCGCTTTGTAAGCGGCGATACTGCCTGTGATGATGAGTGTGATTCTTTTTCCAGTGAGGGATGACATGGGAAAGCCGATGGTGAGGAGTGGGGGGTGAATTGGAAGTGATTTTTTAGGGAGCCGAATGGACGGCCTGCCTTTGCTCTTCCCTGGGGGCAGCATCCAAGAGTTGTAGCATCTGGTCGAACAAATCTGGACGGGTGGCTACGAGATCGGCGTGGAAGGTGAGGTGCTGAATTGCTGTCTCGCGCTGCCGATTGTCGGCGACGAGCTCTAGTAGCGGAATAATATCCTCAGGGGAGCTCCTGGCTACGTTATTAAATATGACAGAAAGCGAGTCTGCTGTTCGTTTGCCGCCGAGAGGGAGGATAGCTTGCCCAGCCGATACCGGGTCAAATTCCACCCATCGGCGTGCGATGCTAGCGGTGGCTTGCGCGCTAGAATCGGGGTCAGTGGCGTAAAGTTCGACGAGGATATCGAGCGCTTTCTGCGGGTCGTCGTAGAGAAGCTCCGTGGTATGTTGGGCGATTAGGTGCGTTTTGGTTTGTTGAGATTTGCCCGAGGTTTCGAGTGTGGGTACTGAGGGCGAATAGAGCCGAAAACTATGGAGGTGGCCCCGCAAAGTATCTCGGAGATCTGAATTCGATTTTGAATTTGGTAGGTCCTCGATAAAGCGGTCGAACCCGTCGAGATCTTGCTGGATCCAGATTGGAGCTATCGAATTGAGGGCAATTTGCTTTTGAGAATTTGAACTGAGGCCGCGAGACCAATCGATAGCAGCCTGAAGATCGTCTCTGGCCCAGTTGGCGACGAGTTGGCGTGTGGCTTGGTTTCGAAGCTGTGGGGATGTAATTTGCTCGAGCAACTTGACGCGTTTATTGCGCGACTTGCTGTCGCCTGAGCCAGCAAGAGCGCTGAGGGCAGCTTGCTTCGAATTACTGTCCAAGTTTTGCTCAAGCCACGCGATCGCCCCATCCCAATCTTCTCTAGCTAGATTTGGAAGCTGGCGATTGAGCAATGCAACACGGTCTTGTGAAGGAGGAAGTAGTGCAGCGAGGTCGAGCGTTGCGATGCTGTTAGTTCCAGAGGATTCGAGCAGCTTCCTTATTATCTCGGTGGAGAGCCTGTCTCGATTTTGACTTTCGTACCAAGAGGTTAGATCTGACGGGCTTTTACCAATCAGGTTATGTCCTATTTGGGACAAGGCCTGATAGCTGCCCGCAGCTTGTTTGTATTTGTAATCTGGAAACAGGTCGCGAAGGAGATCTAGGCTTAAGTGCGGATCTGAGCGGGAGATGTGGGCGATAGCCTCTAGACGGATCGTTTGCGCTGCCTCGTAATCGGTGATTTGGTCGAGCTGCTTGTAGGCGCCTTTTGGCGATACATTTAAAGCGGCCACCAGAAACTGTTTGAAGGTGCTGGCTTCATTTAAGTAGCTTTGGGTTTCAATCAAGGCTTGAAGCGTCATCGGTTCGTTCTTTCCCGAGGGTTGTTGTTGCTCGCGGTAGCGGGCGAGAGCAAAGGGGTCTGTATTTCGCCAACGCAGGTAGAGTACAGCGAGCGCTTCTCTGGCAGGTTCAGAATCTAGGGCACTCAGTTGGGCGGCAATCGATGGGAACGACCCGTATTCGAGCCGAGCGATAGCGTCGTAGAGCGGGAATTGATTGGCGAGGGCGTCACTGCTCTCCATCCAAGAGTGAATTTTTTGGATACCATCTTCAGCGCTGAGTCGGGAGCGAGATATAAGCTCATCCGATAGATCCTTAGGCGAGTTTTGGGAATCGGAAAGAGGAGCGTTCTCCACGCCGAGGGGAGGGGGTGAAGCTTCAGGTAGAGACCGCCGATAGCCGAGCCACAGTGCCAAGGGGGCTGCAATCGAAAGGGCGACAGCGTAAAGCGTTTTCACTGTTGCTGCCTTTCTTGGTGAATTCGTACCGCGTTTTGAATGGTGATCCGTGTCGCTTCGGCGTGTTCGGGTTCTGATACTTCCGCTGCCAATTTGTATGCGATTTCTGGGTACTGAGTGATGAGGGAAATGGAGCTCGCGATGCTTGAGAGGGCTCCATCCGAGTAGCGGGAAGTGTCGAGTTTCGTTATGAAGTCGAGAGCTGCGGATTCGTCCTCCGCTACCCATTTGTCGAAGCTGGTAGGAAAGCCCGAGGAGACGGCCATTTGGTTAGTCGTTAGGGCGAAGAAGCGGGTAGCATCTTCTGGGGAGAAAGTAGACCAGGCTTCTGCAGTGTTCAGAAAGATCGAAGCGATTTGGCTTTCGATTTGGTAGTATTCAACCGGGAGGTTGGGGTTGGGACTGGGCGGGGTCTCGAGGGTTTCGACGAAAAATTGTGCACTCTCCTTTGGGTCTACTTTGGCCCACTCGAACGCTGCGTTGTTTAAGATTGCATAGTGGGTGTGCGAATCTTCAAGGGTGAGTCCGTACTCGATAGCGGCGAGGGGCGAGTACTGAGACAACTTTCTACCTACGTTGATCTGCAGGTTTCGTTTGGCGTCGCTTGCGGGAAGGTTTTCCGCAAACGCTGCCGCCTCCTCGGGGTTCTGATTCGCCCAATGATACGCGACGTTATAGATAGCTGTATCAAAAATTTGGGGATTTGTGTTTTGGGAGGCCCACTGAACAAATTCGACGGGGTTGGCTCTTCCTAGTGTATTGGCGAGACCGTCGATTGCCTGTTGACGAGCGGTTTGTGTCTTTAGTTCACGATAGAGGGTGGTCGCTACCTCCAGAGAAGTGTTCTGGAACGCGGGAACGACGAGGGAAGCCAGGAGGTTCTCGGCCTGATCGGTGTCTGAGTACTGGGTGAGGAAGTCGAGTGCAGTATCAAGATCTTCGCTGGCTAGGTGCGCTAGGGCGCTCCGCATGAGTCGATTTTTGAGAACCGAGGGTGGAGCCTCTTGAAGAATAGGGGAATTGAGGAATTCGAGAGGAGAGTCCGTAGCAATGTTGAAGGAATTGGGAAGAAACGAGTTCTGCTGGTCTCGAGTCAAATTGGTTTCCAGCCAATCGAGGATAGCGGGGCGAAGCTCCGGTTCGGAGTTTTTAAGCAAGTTCGAATATAGGCTATTGCGGGCGCTGGGTGAGAAGGCTGATTCACCGATTTGGTAGTTGGCTATGGTGTCGAGCTGTCGTTTGAGAGACGAAGGCTCCCATGGCTGGTTCAATAGAGTGCGGAGCAGTTTGAAGCGAACTTCAGGACTGTCTATTTTCTGGGCGATTTCGAAGGCCTCTTCACCGTGCCGATACAGAGCGTTCACGAATTCCTGGTGGAAGATTTCGGGGTCCTGGAGGTAGCTGCCGTCCTTTATGGCGGCGACGATGGAGTCGCGTCGGATTTGATATGACTCTTGGCGACGTTGCTCGTTTTGGGAATGTTGGTAGGACGAAAGCAGGTCTTCGGCCCTTCGATTTTCCGAGGTGCGTATGCCTTGAAAAGCTCTACCGCGATGCGGCTCTTCCAAGGAACGAGCGAGATCGAATGCGGACTCGGGATGGGACTTGGAGAAGTAGCGGAAGAGAGTACTCGTGTCCAATCGGTCTTGTAGCTGAGAGCTGCCCTCTTTCAACAGGGACGCGAGGGTTTCCGGCGAGCGATAGGCGAGTTCGATGCCGAGGATGACGCGAGCGACCGAGTTGTGCGGGTGTTGGAATTTGGAACTTGTATCGAGAAGTATTGAGAGTTCGGGGACATCGAGCCGTTTGGCAAGGTAGGCTGCTGTGTAGTGGACAAGGAATTCGTTGCCCGACTCCAATGCCTCCTCGAGTAGCCTGAGTGCGTCGGAGGTACTTGCACTTGGAAGGAGGTCGAACTCGTTTGGAGCAGGTTCGGAGGCTGTACGGGATGCAAGCGTGACTGCAGGAGAAATAGCATCTCCCAAGAGGTAGGCGCCTACTATCACGAGCGAGACTAGGGTGAGTCTCAGCGAGAGGTTAAAGATGGCCGTGGCTGCCATTGCGATTGGCTAGGGTTTCTAAAGTAGAGTAACGAAACTCTAGGATAGGGGTGGGAGAGGAGAGGGCAAATTGATTTTAGTCTAAGGAGGCTGCTTATGGGTTAGCGACCAAGTTCGTGCCTACCCCCAGTCAAACTCGAGCTGTCGAGTGGAGCGGCTTTGCGCTTCGGGATCGACGAATCGCACGCCGAGGCCGAGGAGGCGTATCGGGTCGGAGCGCCGTTCGTAGGATTCGTCGAGGAGATCTTGGAAACTGGAGAGCTGGAAGGGGAGGCCGCTGCGCTCGATGGACGTGCGAGTGAAATCGGAGTACTTGCACTTGACGAAGAGTTTGGCGATGGGACGGTCGCTCTTGAAGCGAGCGAGGTCGTGGGAGAGCTCTTGGAAAATATCGGCGGCGTGCTGCTGGCGGTCTTCGATGGATTCAAGATCCTTGGAGTAGGTTCGTTCGCAGCTCATGGATTTACGTATGCGATTTGAAACTACGTCGCGATGGTCGATACCGCGGCAGAGCTCGTACAGCTCTGAGCCAAATTTTCCGAAAAGTTGCTGAAGCTCAAGACGGCTTTTTTGCTGCAAGTCGCCGCAGGTCCTGAGGTTGTGGGAAGCGAGCCGGGCGGCGGCCTTTTTTCCGACTCCCCAGATTTTGGATACTGGGAGGTCGTGCATGAAGGATTCGATACCGTTGGGCTTGACCTCGTACTGGCCGTTTGGCTTTCGCCAGTCGCTGGCGATTTTGGCGAGCATCTTGTTAGGAGCAATGCCGGCGGACGCAGTCAGACCGGTCGTTTGGCGGATGCGTCGCCGGATTTCCTTGGCTAGGGTCGCTCCCGAACTCTGGTGATGGGACACGTCGAGGTAGGCCTCGTCGAGTGAGAGGGGCTCGATGAGCTCGGTATAGTCTTGGAAAATGCGTCGGATGCGTCGGCTTTCGCGGCGGTAGACATCGAAGCGCACGGGCATGACGATTAGGTGTGGGCAACGTTGCATGGCCTGGAAGGTGGGCATGGCAGAGTGGCAGCCGAAGGTCCGAGCTTTGTAGTTACAGGTGGTGAGAACGCCGCGTCGGCTGCTGTTTCCCCCGACTGCGACGGGCTCGCCCCGAAGTTCCGGGTGGTCGCGCACTTCGATGGCAGCGTAGAAGCAGTCCATATCGATGTGGATGATCTGTCTCTTTTTGTTGATGGGTTTTGGGTTAGGGTGCTGAGTGGTTTGGTGGAAAGTTTCTGCTTCTGAAATTTCGGATTGTTGCTCTTACTGCTCGAATGCCAACGGCTTTATCCAAGACCAAACTTACAATCTTTCGAAAATTCCTGCAGAAGAAAACGAGAGAGGAGCAAGACCGTTTCTTTGTAGAGGGTTGGCATCTTTTAGACGAAGCGATGAAGGCGGATTGTCGACTGCATGCATTGGTTTTTGATCCATCGGCTCGTCGGGAGACCGGAGAGGAGACGATCTTGGACGAGGCGCTCGGGCGAGCGGGAGAAGCTTACGAAGGGACGGCCAGTCAGTTGGGCCAACTTTCGGATACGAAAGCTTCTCAAGGGGTAATGGCTTTGGTGGACCGGGTGGGCTGCGATTTAGAAAAGCTAATGGAGACGCTGCCTGAGGTCGGGCCGGTCAGGTTGGTGTTGCTCGATGAGCTGGGCGATCCCGGAAATTGTGGAGCAATCGTGCGAAGCTGCGATTGGTTTGGGATGCACGGCGTTATCTTTGGCAAGGGTTGCGCTGAACTGGAGAATGGTAAGACGGCGCGGTCGACGATGGGTGGCCTGTTTCACCTTCCCGTCGCAGTGGGTGTCGACCTAGTGGATGCGGTTTCAAGATTGCGAGAAGCTGGTATCCACGTTTTCACGACTGAGCTGGACGAGTCGGCGGTTTCGTTGTCGGACTTCGCGTTTCCTGAGCGATGCGCGATCGTGCTTGGGAACGAGGCTCGAGGGGTTTCAGACGAGGTTTCGGCCGCGGCGACGGGCAGGATTTTCGCTCCACGATTCGGAAAAGGGGACTCTTTGAACGCAGCTGCGGCGGCTTCGGTCTTTTTGGCGAAGTGGCGGGTTTAGGAGGAGTGAATTAGGGAATCGGGGATTGATTGTTTTTTCGGGGGCCTTTGGATGGGCGGCCTATGAAATGGATCTCCGATATCGAAAAGGCTTTGGCGAAACGTGCTGATGAAGAGAAGCGTCTCTTGGTGATTTTCAAGGGCAACGGCGACTGGTGCAAATGGTGCAACGCCTTGGATGGAGTTCTCAAGGAGAGCGATGCCTTGGACAAGTATTTGGAGAGCGAGGACATCTTGGGCGCCAAGATTTTGATCCCGCGCAAGTCGGAAGATGAGGAAGGGATTCGCGAACGTTTCGGGATTACCGGCATTCCCTTCCTAATGTTCTACTCGGCGGAAGGCGACGTGGAGGGGACGACGGAGTTCATCGATGACGGCGACGCCGCGAGCTACGTTCAGTGGATCGAGAGCGTGGATTCCAGCGCTTTCTAAGCCAGCTGAGAACTCAAATTTGAAAGCCCGCACCTCTGTGGAGGTTCAGGCTCTTTTGTGAAGGTGATTTAGGCTGGCCTGCTGGCCCGGATCCCACGTTTAGTTGAGCTTGAAGGAGCGGAGCGTTTCCTCGTACTTGACGATGATTTGGTGCTGGTCGATGCGGACGATCTGGGCGCCGCTCACGGTGTCGCCGACGCGGCGGATTCTGCCGTTGACGCTAGCTAGGGGGCGTTCCGAGTTGTAGAAAATTCCGGCGAGCTCGATATTTGGAAATAGGTCTTCGACCTTTGGAAGCTGAGGTTGAGGCAGCTCGTTCTTGGTCTCGGAGATCGTGCTAACCTCTCGGGGCTCAGGAGCTGTCACCGCCACCTCGCTTGTCGATAGAGGCGCTGTTTCCTCTTGGGAGTCGAAAATTTCTTGTAGGGCGTCTTCGGTCCCTGAGAGTTCGGAAAGATCTCGAGCTGCCTTGATTTTGGAGGCGAGCCCCGTCGATTCAACAGCTTTCTCCTCTTTGATCGCGGGTTCGCTCTCGTCGAGGTTAGCTGTTTGGTCCGAACGTTGCTCGGTCTCGGTGAGATGGGGGAGCTTTTCTATGGGTTCGTCTTCAAAAGCGAAATCCTCGAACGGGTCGGAGTTATCAACGGTATTCAATAGGTAGATACCGATAGCTGCGAGCGCGACGCATGCAGCCAAGGCGAGAAGGGGAGTCTTGCTTTTCCGAGACGCTTCCTGCTCCGGTTGCAGTGCGGCAGTGTCGGAACCGGAGGTTTCTGTCGCGGTTTCTGGCTCGTTAGCCTTTGAGGCCGCAGCCTGCGTTTGCTGTTGGGCAGAGGAAGGTGAGGTGTTCGGTTGCTTCTTGAGCGAAAGTCCGGATTTTTCCTTGGGCGCAGGTTTATTGCCTGATGATACAGCGAGCCAGTCGTCCCAAGAGTCGGACTTTCCGATTTCCACGAGGTAGGCCTCACTAATGGCAGCGCTGGGGTGGCCGGGCTTTTGGCGGTGGTGCACGATGGCATTGGCGACGTGCACGGCCGCGAGAGCTGAGAAGGACCTGCCGAAGGAATTGATTGGCTCGTGATGAAGGGCTACGGCTTCGGTGAGCGAGGTAGGCATTCCCCAACGGGCAAGTACGTAAGCTCCGATTTCGGCGTGGTTGCAGCCAATGATTTGGGTCTCAGCTTCTGCTTGGGAAATCGAGGTTTCGTTGGCTAGCTTACGGGCTTCGGCGAACTCTTGGGGGACGGCGTCGAGTAGAATGAGCTTCCCGATGTCGTGCATCAGTCCAGCGGTGTAGGCCTCTTCGCCTGCCTTTTCGTTTTTCGATTCGTAAGAGGCCACGCGACGGGCGGCAACTGCCACTGACATGCTGTGGTGCCAGAGTTCGTCGGTGATTGACTTCTGGTCAGCCGAGCGGCCGATGTTGTTGAAAACCTGGATTGCGAGGACGAGATTCTTTACGCACTCAGTACCGAGGATGCTGATCGCATCGGCGATATTTGAGATCTTTTCGTCGAAGCCGTAGAAGGAGGAGTTTACGGTTTGAAGGACTTTCGCTGAAATTGCGAGGTCGCCGGCGATGGCTTGGGATATGGAGTCAGTGTCGGCGTGTTTCGAGTTAAGGGCGTTGACGACCTTCAGATAGATGGGCGGCAGGCTGGGAAACTTGCCCATCTTGGCTACGATCTCCTTGACGCGGTCGTTTCCAAGCCAGTTGTCGATGGCGACGCAGCGTTGGATTTCGGACACCAGTCTTTGGGCTGGGCATGGGCTTGGCAAAAACTGGAAGGAGGCTCCGAGGGTGGATTCGAGTTTGGGTTTGTCGGTCTCGCTGGCTGTGATGAAGAGCTGGGCTTCTGGAGCGGACTTTTCGAATCGGGTCAGGATGTCGTTGCCGTGTCCATCGTTAACGGACAGGTCGACGATCACGATGTCAGGCTTGTTCGCCGCCGCTGATTCCAGACCCTGTTCGACGTTTTCTGCATAATCGACGGACCATTGTTTCGACTTGGGAGAGAGGGTGTCCCGATAGGTTCGCAGAGAGTTTAAGTCTTCGTCGATAATGAGGATCCGCGTGGTCATTTTAGTGCCGTTGGTGTCGAAAGGGGAAGAGGATTTGCCTAGTCGGCTTTGCAGGAAAAACGGTTGGGAGGCAAATAGCTTGAGAAAGGGGTCTCTATAAGGCTGCAGCTGAAGGGATGTACTCATTCCGGGGCATTGAGAATGAGCGGGTTTCGCCTAGTAGGATTAGGGTTGGCGTACTTCTGCGGTACAGGCAGGGTTTGCTGGATGTCGCAAATGTACGATTACGAGGGAATGGAGGCGGAGCTCTACGACCAGTTGGATGAATTGAGCGATTTCGAGGACCTCTCTTTCTATCAATGGTTTGTAGACTTGGTGGATGGTCCGATCCTGGACTTAGGCTGCGGCACGGGCCGCATTTTGCTTCCGTTCGCCGAGGACGGGAAAGAGGTGGTAGGCTTGGATGGATCTCAGACGATGCTGGACTTATGCGCTAGCCGCTTGGAGTCAGCGGGAGCGACTGCGGAGTTGGTGCGCGGCGATATGCGAGACTTTGACCTTGGGGACCGGCGGTTTGGATCGATTTTGGTTCCTGGGTTCAGTGTCCAAATGCTGCTCGAGGACGTGGAGTTGGAGGCGTGTTTCGATTGCTGCCGCAAGCACTTGAGGGAAGACGGACAGCTTATCGTGTCCACGCACATGCCTTGGGAAATGATTTGGGATGGGCGCGAGAGCTGTCCGATGGAAGAGCGCAAGCGAGTCGATCTCCCGGAGATTGGGGAGCAATTAGTTGCCTTTCAGGCTTGGCAGATCGACACCCATAAGCAGCGGCTGGTTCTTAAAAATAGGTTTGAGAGATGGGATGCAGCGGGAGATTTGGTAAGTTCTGAAACCAAGGAGATGACGATTCGTTGGCATTTGCCGCACGAAATGATGGTGCGGCTCGGAGAAGCCGGGTTTTCCGATGTTTCGGTGTATGGGGATTTTGACTTCGAGCCTCCCGAGCCCGATAGCGAGTCGTTGGTATACCTGGCTCGAATCTAGCGCTTACGGCGGCCGCGGGAGGCTCTAGACGCGCTTCTTCCCGTGGACCTATAGCCATCTTCAGGCGTGTCGAGTGCATCGCAGAGATAGGTGAAAAGTTCCGATTGTTGGGGATCGGTCTCAAGGCGAGCCAGTAGGAGTCGATGGAGTTTCTTGTACAGCACTCTGACTTTAAAGCTCTGAATTCATGAACCCGACCAATCTGACTGAACTCCAGGTGCCGTTAACCGTCGATTCATCGGCGGAAGCTTTCGAATATGATGGCACGGACTTAGAAGCCATGGAGGTAGCTGAAAACTACCCTAAGTGGATTGTGGAGGAGTTTGCTCCTTACCTGAAAGGCGATGTCGCGGATGTAGGAGCGGGCTGCGGAAATTTTTCACGGTACCTGCTTCAGGCTGAACTTAGCTCCATCCACGCGTTCGAGCCGTCATCGAAAATGCACTCACTACTCGAGAATCGTTTCCGAGAAGAAGATAGGCTCGAGACTGTAAACGCTTATGTGACAGATGTCGCCGACCGCTACAGTGAACGATTCGATGCGGTGGTTTACAACAATGTGATGGAGCATGTCGAAAACGACGCTGCCGAACTAGAGGCTGTTTATCGTATGCTCAAGCCTGGTGGTTGTGTGCTGATTTACGTACCCGCTTTGCAGTGGCTCTACAGCGACTTCGACCGTAGCCTCGGACACTTCAGGCGCTACGACAAGTCGAGTGGCAGTGAGCTCCTGCTGAGCACGGGCTTCACGGTCGAGCGTATTAAATATGCGGATGTTTTGGGTGTTTTGCCTTGGTTTGTCATGATGAAGCTCATGGGCCGAAGACTTACCAAAGGCAGCGTAGGTCTTTACGATCGTATCGGAGTACCGGTTACGCGAATGCTCGAACGAGTGGTCCCTGTCCCTGTCGGAAAAAACTTGGTGCTAGTAGGACGTAAGGCGAAGTTGAATTAAGCGCGTCCTGCGGACAGAAAGGCTACAGAAAGCTTTCTTGGTACTGGATGATTTCCTCTTTGCTGGGGCTATAGTACTGGCTAGGAACTGCGTCAGGCATCGCTATCGGTTCAGTATGCAGTGATGGGTCCACGTGCACCAATTTGCTAATCCTGATAAAATTGTGGGTTGTGAACGAGGACTCTCTAATCGTTTCGAGTTCGAAAGCTGGACTCAGTTCATGGATGGGGAGCACAGTCTTCTCCACCCCCTTTTCGGACGCTGTAATCTTTCCGCCCTGAATGACGTAGATATGGTCATAGATTTTATGCTCCAAGCTGAATAGAGTTTTTTGTGGTTCGAGTTTGAAACGAGAGATGCTTATATTATTCATCCCCTCGATCTCGTAAATCCTAGGGTAGCCGCTGACGAAGAGACTGTTCTCTGCGGGTCGAGTTCTTGCGAAATCCAATAGCCACTCGATTCTCGCATTGGTGGTATTGAAAGATGTGTACCTTGCTTTGGAGTATTGTTTAAATGAATACGAAGCACTAACGGCCAAAAACAAAGCCACCACTAACGGACTCCAGCTTTTGGCATTGAACGCCAAGGATAGGATGATCGACCCACAAATGAAAATGAGCAGCATGAAGGGAAGGCCAAGCCTCGCAGTGATCGTGATATCAAGCTTCCCGTAGAAAAAGGTGAGAATGAAAGCGAGTTGGATTAAGCAATACCCAGCTGTAGCGAGGAAGGCTACCCGGTTTGGGTTGTTGTGGAATATTTTTTTGGTCCGAGTTAGGCACAGGGAACCAATCAAAAAAATACCAGCAATTCCGATGAAGCTGACAAATGGAGAGCTCGCGTAGATGTCGTTCGGTAGAAAGAAGAAACGGTAGGCGCTCTCGAGGTTAGACCAAATATAGGATAAGCTGAATGAGCCTTCTCCATCCACTTGGTACTGGAAGCGTTGTGGGTTTACCGCGATTGCTCTAAGTTGCCAGACCAGCGGAAGGAAGAAGAAGGGGATCAGAAGAGTAATCCATGGGAGGTCCACCTTTCTTTGTCTTATCCAGTTTGTGAATACGAGAGCGGCTACTGGAACGACTATTAATGCCGATTCATATCTAACGTTCGAGGCTGCAGCGACGGTGAGAAGGAGTGTGGACAGATTTCTCTGGTCTGGATTGGACCAAAAGTCCATAGACACCAGCGAAACTGCGAGAATACAGCATAGGTTCAGCATCTCAAACCCGCCGCCGCTGGAGTTTTGGCTGATAATCGGCATCAGTGCCGCGAGAATTATTGAGAAATACGCGGACTGGCGATTCGCGATTCTCTCTACTATCTTGAACAATAGCAGTAAGAAGACGCCGGTTAGAACAAAGTTCAGGTAGAAAGCGTTACTCGAACTGTATCCAAAAACTCCGTGAACGAGGGATAAGATAAACGGATAGAGCAGCGGTCGCTTATCTATCATCTCAAGGCGGGAAAGGTTCTCCAGCGCAGTCTCGCTTACAACTGGAAGATGACGGGCGTCCATATTCATGGATACGTTTGTGAGCAGTTGCTCGTCGAACGGGATCTTGAAGCCGCCTCCTTCGCGAGTGTATAGGAAGACGGTTAGGAATACGACGGCAGCTAAGGGTCCGAGGGTCCTCCAAGACAGAAACGCTTGTAGGTTTGGCAGTCTGATGGATTTAGCTTGGGAAAGGCATACTCCCCAGACTGCGACCAATAGGAACATCATCGGGTAGCCGGAATAGATGAAGAGATTTTCGGCCAGCTCAGGGTCAGGTATGAAAAACGCCAATCCAATTGATAGGGCGGCGCTGAACACGAAAAGAATAAGCCTCAGTTTGCGCGTGTCTGAAGTGAGAGGGTCGCGGTTGATTGTTTTCATTGCCCAAGATGATCGGATAGAACGTGCCTCTTTTGGAGTGTGGTTTTCGCGTCCGCAAACGAAAAAGGCGCACTGCAAGCAGCGCGCCTCCCGAAGAGATCTTAAATTAGCTCGATCAGGCTTTACTTCTGCTGACCTTCAGCTGTGAAAGTGAGGATGGTCGTGTTCGTATCAGTCTTGATCTGAGGGTGACCGATTGTGAAGTCACTGTCGATGCCCAAGGTAGCAGAGAGAGCGTAGCCAGTTCCGATACGGCGAACGTATGGAGTCAGATCGGCACCTACTGTTCCGTCGTCGGCACTGTAGCCTACAGTTACTGTAGTGGTGTTGTTCTCGAGCATGTACTGCTGAGCGGCGGATGCGAGCTGGCGTGCATCGTTGGATACAGCGGATTCGCGTGAGTCCTGACGAACCTTCTGGAAGGCTGGGATAGCCATCGCAGCTAAGAGGCCGATGATGACTACGACGATCATAATTTCTACGAGTGTGAAACCTTTTTTGGATGTATTCTTATGCATAATGATATTTTCCTAAGTTAATTGTTCGGTTGATGAATTTGGATACGAACCCTTTGAAATACGACAGGTCGGAAAGGCGTCTTTAACCGTTTGGGCGGCTTTGTAGGGAAAATCAGTAACCTGCCTTCCGTTTACATTTTTTTTCGAATTAACCGTTTGTGTTTTCGCGTTTCTCACGCTCCGAATAGAGCTGGCCACCTAATAACCATGAGTAAGTTTTTCCTATCAGCTTTATTGACGATCTTTGTCGCGTCCTCGCACTCGCAGGACGTTCAGGTTATTTTAGACAATGGAGACAGCCTCTCTGGCTCTCTCTTGAGCGAAGATGAATACGAGATAAGAATCTCGGTCGACTATCTCGGCGAAATATCGCTCCCCCAAGATCGAGTAGCTGAAGTTGTGAGGATATCTAGCGTCGAAGCGGAGGCTCTCCAGTCCCCTGCAAAGGCGATCGCTGAAACGAATATCGCTTCTACTCCGGAGAAATCGCGGGTGGTGAAAGACGTTCCTGCCCCTGATAACGTGATCGAAGGCTCTGAGGAAGAGGATACGAGTCCTGCTCGGAAGCGGAGTTTCATTTACCGCATCTTCGCGGCGATAGGCGACTTAGATGACGAAATCGACATTTTGCCCGAGTGGGACAAGAGTTTACAGTTCGGCTTGAACTCGAGTTCGGGGCGCAAAGACCAATCCACCCAGAATTATCGCCTGGACATGGATCGGGAATTCGAGTCGAGCCGGATAAACATCGAAGCGGAGTACGCTTATGGGGAGGCAAACGGTTCGGTGACACGGGACCGCTTGAGTTCAAGCTATCGTTGGCGAAAAGACATCGGGCCCGGCGTTTTCTACGAATCGGAGTCAGATTATTTTAACGACCAAATCAAATTGATCGACGCTAGCCTCGAACAGAAATTTGGTCTGGGAACGCGCTTTTTCGACAAGGAGTACTCGACTCTGTCGGCCGGTCTCGGAGCGAGCGGACGTTGGCGGTCGATCCCCGAAACCGAATCGGAAGTCGAATACCTTGTGAGCGTCTTTCAAGACTGGGATTACCGGATGTCCGAGAGGATTCGTTTGAAGCAAGACTTCAACATCGCGATGCCTTTGGAAGACACCGAAGGCTATGAAATAAATTTTTCCACCGCTGTCACTTCAGCTTTGTCGAAGTCCGTAAAGTTCTCGATCCGTTACGAGCTTGGCGTCGACAATTCTCTCGCGGAGGAGTTGCGGGAAGATCGCCGCTTCATCAGTTCCTTGGGGTACGCGTTCTAGGGCTGGGGATCTTCGCTCCTTCTTTCAGCTCTTTCCGAGCGTCAGCCGGGCTATCGTCGCGCTTACTTCGCCTCGAGGAGCCGCTCTACGTCTACTGGAACAGCGTCCTTCCACAATGCTTCGAGCTTGTACGTCTCACGCGTCTCTTCTGAAAAGAGGTGTATCATGATGTCAAAGGCGTCGACAACGGCCCAGCCGCTGAAGTCGCCTTCGTCCACACCGAGGATTTTGACCTTGTGGCTCTTTAGGGCCTTGTCTAGGTCGCGTCTCAGTGCCCGTAAGTGAGTTTCGGCCAAGCCGGAAGCGAGCACCAGGTAGTTTGTGATGGAGGACGTTTCCCGTACGTCGAGGGCTACGATGTTCTCCGCCTTGGCGTCGGCCAAGGTCTTACAGCAAAGGGCTAACAGCTCTTCGCCTTTTAGTTCTACGTTTGATTTGGTGCTCATGTTTTTTCGCCTCTAAGAATAGAGATTTTCGGCCTTGATGTAATCAAAGACATTCGCTGGCAAGAAGTACTTGGCAGAGCGACCCGATTTAAATCGGTCGCGGATTTCGGTGGAGCTGATTTCTAGCTGCCTGCTCTGACCTCGCAGAATGCGGGTGTGTGTTGGAAGTTCGTCTGCGAAATGGTAAGCGGATCCTGGCCGTTCGAAGGCGATGAAGCTGACGAGCTTGGCGAGTTCTTCGATGTTTCTCCAGAGATGCAGCTGCGCGATTTGATCGGCTCCGAGAATCCAAAACAAACTAGCAGCTGGATGCTCTTGGCTTAGGATTTGGGCGGTTCGGACCGAGTAGCTAGTCGATTCGCAACGATAATCGACATCTGAGCAGGCGAATCTCGGCTCCTCCTCGGTAGCGAGTTCCACCATCCTCATCCGTTGTGGGGGAGTGGATTCGGGAGCTTTGCTTTTCAATGGGGCTTGGAAGGCGGGCACGAAGAGGACCAAATCCAATTCGAATTGTTCGCTGGCGTCCAATGCGATGATCAGATGACCGTTGTGGATGGGATCGAAGCTACCTCCTATTATGCCTATGCGCTCAGTCACTGGGCGAAGCTCTCGCGGAATCGAAGCCTGTGTCAATAGTCGCACGACCGAGCGCCCTCGATACTCAGTTCTTCTGCGAGTTCTAGGAGATTCGTTTTTAAGGCGTGCAGGGCACGCTTCTCTCGTTGGTAAACTTGCTGGCGCGAGATCCCGGTTTGAATAGCGATTTGGGCTAGGGACTGCCCACTGCTGTGATTGCCGAGTCCAAAGCGGCGATCCACGACTTCGCGCTGTTTTTTCGTAAGTTGCGCGAGGGCGAGGCTCAGCTGATGAAACTCGTCAGATTTCATCGCGGTGCGATGAGGCGAATCTTCCTGCTCGGACACGAGACTGGGATCTCCTGAGCTCTGGGGGGAATCCGGATGGTCGAGCTGAACGGTTCCTTCGCGTATGGCCTTAGCTAGATTGGGGTTCGCTCCCTTATCGCCTCGTATGCTCTTCGAAATCATATTGATGGGAGCCTTTACGGGAACGCGCTCCTGCATGATGAAGTTTAGCACGCGCCGCTTAATCCATTGGCGTGCGTACGCTTCAAAGTTTTCGCTCGGTTCGATTCGGTCGATCGCTTCCAGTAGGGCCAGCCGAGCCTCTTGGCATGCGTCCTCTCGTTGCGACGTTCGATTGCAACTGGCGAGCGCGCCTTCGATTGGCAGGTGCTGAAAGGTTTTGAACAGTTCACTTTGGGATTCTTTGTACTGCTCATAGCGAGCCGAGATTCGGAGGAGAACCTTTTGCTGCAGGGCTTGCCATTCCTTGAGGCTGGGCCGGCCGAAGTCGCTGCGGGCTCGGTATTGGGTGACGCCCCAGTGTCGGGCAAGTCGTCTTGCTTCGCTAAAGCTGGGAGCGGGCAGCTCCTGTCCGAGAGCGTGTCGTATGAGTTCCTGCTTTCGTTCTAGGGGCAAGCTCCGCAAAGCGTTGCGTTGGTTAATCCCTTGGCGACGGCCTTTGTACCTCAGCTCGTTCACGGAGCAGACCCAATGGTCCTCCCATTTCGGGTGAGCGATCATCCAATCTAACGCAGTACGGAACCGAGCGACTTGCAGAGGGGCGGTCGACGTCGGATCCTTTTTGGCTGGGCTATGGGCGATGGTAGGCATCTTTTTGAAGGGAACAGCGCTTCGTCAAACTTCGCGCGATCCGTCTTTCGAAGCAAGTTCGCAGTTTACCGTAGTGTTTCGTTAGCTTCCCATCGAGGGACTTTGTCACGCGCAAACTGGACCAGCTATGATCTAAACGTAAACTGCAACCGTCCGAATAGATTTGGCCCGTATTAGATGGGGACACTTGCAATCGGGCTATTCGCGTAAGGGGTCTATATGTTAATCAAAGCGGTGTATCGAAAAATAGGCTACGGAGCTGGTATTTAAATCGTAGGGTGCATAATGCTGCGTCTCCTTTCTCGCGTTGCATTTAGCACCTGTGAATTGCCGTATGCGTTGCAGGTGCCGCCTTCGCTCATATCTTTTTGTGTCTGGCACATGAATTGCGTGATGGCGGTCATGTCAGAGGAGGAACCGAAGCAAGGGAATGTTGCCGTAAGAAAAAACCGTCGTCGGAACAGCATTCGCCAGGTTTTTTACTGTCTCTTGATCGCGTTGGGCGCTTGGGGCTTTCTGGAGATCGCCGATGAGGTAGCTGAGGACGATCTTAGGCGCTTCGACGAGTCGATTCTGTTGTCTCTGCGGGAAAGTAGCGACCTTGGAGATCCGATTGGTCCCCTGTGGATGGAGGAGCTGGCTCGTGATGTAACGGCCCTTGGGAGCTTCGTCATCTTGGGCATCTTCGTATCTTCGAGTGCCATCTTTTTGTTTCTTTCGGGCAAGCTCCGATCCAGCGCGTTTCTAATTTCCAGTAGTCTTTCAGGAGTCGCGGTTAGCAGTTTTCTTAAAGAGTTCTATAATCGTTCGCGACCTGACTTGGTACCCCACGAAATGCACACCTTGACGATGAGTTTTCCGAGCGGGCATGCAATGTTGTCAGCACTGATTTACTTGAGCGCCGGAGTGTTAGTAGCGAGCAGCCAGCCCATGGTGAAGCTCAAGGTATTCATTGTGGCCCTAGCTGTTTTCGCATCCATCCTAGTTGGTCTATCGCGGATTTATTTAGGAGTGCACTGGCCTACGGATGTGGTTGCTGGTTGGATCGCGGGCTCTACGTGGGCATTGCTGTGGTGGTTACTCGCTCTTTATTACCTGCCTCGTCGGGAGACGGACCGTCTCTACACGAACGAAAGGGTTGCACATGTCTAGTATCACTCCAGAACGACCAGACGTTAAGAGCGTCGCTGACGAGACGAAGCCATCGACAGGGAAAACAACCTGCACGGTGATCGTCAATCGCGAGTCAGGCACGGTCAAAGATGTTTGGTCTGCCGACTTTAAGAACGATCTTCAAAAGGTTCTCGAGGAAGGGGGCTGGGAACCTCGTATCTGCGAGGTTCAAGGACAGGAAATAGAATCGACGGTGAAGGAAGCTAAGCGGGCCAAAGTGGGCGCGATCATCGCGGGGGGGGGAGATGGGACGACAAATTCCATTGTGAGCATGATGCTCGGATCTGACACTCCGCTGGGTATATTGCCATTCGGGACTCTTAATTTAGCGCCGCGAGACCTAGGCTCGCCGCTCGACCCTTTGGAAGCAGCAGCGTCTTTACGTCCCGATGCGGTTAAGAAGATCGACGTATTGAAAATTGGAGGACATGCCTGTTTGTGCATGGCGGTGTTCGGGTTTTATCCGAAATTACTCAGCCGCAGCGAATCTTTTCATGGAAGGAATTGGTTGCGTAAGTTTACGGGACTTGCAGCCGTTTTCTTCAAAGCTTTCACCAGAGGGCGCAGTTTGAAGCTCTCGGTTCAAGACGTTGATTCCGGCACTGTTCGCAACTTAAGCTCTAGGATGTTGTTTCTCATCCCAGGAACCTACGAAGATAATTTGGGTATCATTCCGAAAAGGAATAGCTTAGAGGCAGGTATGTGTTCCATCGTATATTCTGAGCATCGATCGCGTTGGTCTTTATTTCGCTTGGTATGCAACTTCTTGATGGGGCGTTCCCGGGAAGATCCTGATCTAGATATCGCTTACGGATCCCAATTTGAAATCAAGGCACGGGGCCGGAAGAAGCTATTGGTGGCAATCGATGGAGAGTTGAAACATGTTAGAACACCAGTGGACGTTGCTTTGGAGCGGGAAGCTCTGCGGGTGTTGTATCACGAAAAGTCAGATTCCTAGTGTATCAGACTTCGAATAAATTGCAGATTTCGAATCTCTGCGTATCGGAATTCCAGAGACACATTTCGAAACTCGTCCCCGTGACCGTTCAAAGGAGCGGTGGTTTATGAGCCTTGTCGTATTCCAGCCGAATACTGCGATCTCGCCGCTTTCAAGCTGGGTAGGAGTCGTTTCTTCTTTGACGGACGGAATTACGTTACCTTTTAATGTGTCATTTAACCGGTGGTTGAGAATTTATTGTCACTTAAAGCGTATCGTGATATTTCTAACGTTCGGAGCGCGGAGTGGCAAAGAAATTGCAATGCCTTTTAGCGGGGTCATTGAGTTTCAATCGTATATTTAAAGCGAAACAGATGGGAGACGCTAGAATGTTGCGATGAACTCGTGATGGGATTTAAGTATGAACTTTATATTATTTGTTTTCGGTCTTTACGAAGGCTGCACTATCTCATGCGGTTTCAAGTGCACTGCCCGTCTGCTTTCGAACGGTTGGGAACTGCGTAACAATATAACATCACTTAGAGCGTGAAGTCTGTTCAGCCACCCAATAGCGAGATTGTCAGACTTTTGGTCGTTGAGGAGGACGCAGATAATCGAGATTTAATTGTGCAACTTTTGGCTGGGGAGCGGGAGGAATTTAGCCTTGATTGGGCTATGTCATCTCGAGAGTTGTATGAGAAAATCGATACTGCCCGCTATGATGCCGTTTTGCTGAACTTCTTCTCGGGCAATGGGACTGCCCAGAAGGTACTGCGGCAATTGGAAGGTAAGCATGGCTCGTTGGCAGTCGTGGTGCTAGCGGGTGCGAATGTTACGTGGGAGGACGAAAAAGCTTTGGGTTCTTCCATCGATTTTTTACTTCGAAGGATCGAATTGAGCTCAGAAAGCCTTGAGCGTGCGGTTCGTTATGCAATTCGCAACCGAGATCAGCAGGAGCGACTTCGAACGTTTTCCAGTCAATTGTCCCACGATCTGCTCGGCCCTGCGGGCAACGTCCGTAATGCGCTGATAATGTTCAAGGAAGAGTTAGGCGAGTTGGGTAGACAGCCCGAAGAACTGTTAGGTCTAGTTGAGAGCGATTTGGAGCGAATATTGTCTATATTGCATGGTCTGCGTGAGTTTTCCGTCTCTCAAGGGGGAGAGATGGCGCTGCGGTCAATGTCCCTCAGCGATGTTATTGAAATGGCGATTGGAGGACTTCGAGAGGACGTGAGGGGCGTAGGGCAATGCATATATGAAAAGGACTTACCGGAGGTCGTGGTAGATGAACGCTTGTTCCCCTTATTGCTGGGAAACCTGATTGAGAATGGCTTAAAATATAATATTAGCGATGATCCTAAGGTCGAGTTGAAGGTAGAGGAGACTCAGGGTTCGGTGATCATTCGGGTAGAGGATAACGGTATCGGCATCGATGCTGACAAGGCTGCTGACATCTTTCAACCCATGGTCCGTTTGCAGCGACGCTCGGACTTCGAAGGAACGGGCCTAGGTTTGACGATTAGCAGGGAAATCGCAGCTAGGCACGGTGGATCTCTTTCTCTGGAGTCCTCAGGTGGCACCGCGGGTGGATCTGTATTCAAGGTTGGACTACCGAAGCTAAAACTTCCAGAAGGCCCGCTTGATTGAGAGGGATCCAGGAGTAGTGAGAATCAGATTCACAGAGCTCTTCCGCTGAATTATGTTTTACTAGCGGCTAGCAAGTCTTCGACAGCTGAGAGAAGCTTCTCGGGCCTCATGGGTTTTGCTTCGAAGCTTAGATTATTTCGATACTGAGGCGCTACAGAATCGAGGGGAGATTCTGATGCGCTCATGAGTAGGATAGGAGTGTTGTTGCCTGACTCTCTAACTTCTTCGATAAACTGGACGCCATGGAGGCCAGGCATACGATAGTCTACGATGATCAGGTCGAAGGATTCGCTTTGGGCTAACTCTAGTCCCCTTTCGGAGATCGGTTCTGCTGTCAACTCGTAGCCGGATCGGGTAAGAGCGATTCGGAAGGTGACGAGTATAGAAGGTTCGTCGTCAACCAGCAGTATGTGATATTTGCGCTGAGTCATCTGTGGTGAGTTATGATTTATAAGGAAGGGCTATGTAGAACGTAGCTCCGTTTTTGTTGTTGTTGCGAACGCCGATTTCCCCTCGCTGGGCCGTTACGAATTCCTTGGCGATATTGAGGCCAAGTCCCGAGCCTGGTTTGGTGTTGGTTGGCGCTTTAAAGAAGCGTTCGAAGATGCGTTCATGGAGTTCATCTGGAACGCCAGGGCCTTCATCGGAAACTGAGAATTCCACGCGGGTCGGCTCTTCGAGCACCTCGCATCTGACTGTGATGGTACCGTGGGTGGGGCTGTGCTTAATCGCGTTTCCGATCAGGTTACCCAAAGCGTGTCGAATGTGGTGTAGGTCGACCATGACCTCCGGTAGCTCCGGCTCCAGCTCCAGATTAATTTTCAGCCCTTGGAGTTTAGCCGGCGTATCAAAAGATTGCATGATGTCTCGCACGACATCTCCAGCGGGCATCGCTTTCAGCTCCAACTGTTTACGACCGCTCTCGAAGCGTGTTAGGTCGAGCAGGCTGTTGAGGGTCCTCAGAAGCCTTTCAGTTTCTTCCGCAGCTGTTTCGATGAGAACAGACTGGGTTTCGTCTAGCCGTTCTTTTTCATCGAGCATGAGTAGGAGAGCCATCCTGACGCTTGTGACTGGCGTTTTTAGCTCATGGCTAACCGTGCTGAGCAGGTCTGACTTAATTTTGTCTAGAAGCCTAAATTCGGTTACGTCCTGTAGCAGAAGAGTTGCCCCGGTGACACCTTCGTTGCGGCCCTTTTCGAAGTTCGGTTGGATTCTCGGCAATAAGAACCGGGTTTGTGCCCCAAAATTAAATTCAATGATACCTGTATAGTCGTAGGCGACGTAGGGCTTACCTGTTTCGAGTACTTGCTCTGTGAGCGTTCGGACGGCTGAAGGGATCTCATCGTCGAAACCGAGAGTATTCAAAAGCGAGCGAGTACTCTGGCTTGCGAATTCTAGTTTCGAGTCGCGATTCACGACTAGAAGAAATTCCGGAATGTTGTCTATAACGTTGGCAAGGGTTGTTGCGTAGCGTCGGCTTTCGGCCTCGCTTTGCTTCAGCGCGTCTTCGTAGGCGCTGTAGTCAGACATGTCGCGGCAAATGGTGGAGATTGCATAGGTTTCACCATCGCCATTTTTATGAGAATAGATGCTTTGGGAAATCGGAATGATTCTTCCGGACCGATCGACAAGGGAGGTTGTTCCGCTCCAGTGACCGTGCTTCAAGGCTTGAGGCAATCCCTCGTTCTGGATGCGCTCAAGAATTTCTGGAGGATGGATGTCCGACAAGTTGAAGCGCGTAATGTCGTCTTTTCGATTGATTCCGAGAAGCTGCCGACCGCCTGTATTCATAAAAGTGAGACGGCCTTCCAAGTCTGTAGAACTGATCAAGTCCAATGACGAATGTACGACCGTAGTTAGCCAATCGCGCTCTTTCTCGTACTGGATCCGTTCGGAAATATCGAGAAAGGTGACGACGTGCCCGCCCTCGCTGTGCTTCACCAAGTTACAGCTGAACTCGATGTGCCGGAGCTTCCCCGCGGCGTCTTCGAAAGAGAACTTTAGGGCGTTTGTCTGATGAGAAGGCGAACGGCCTTTTTCGATGAGGTTCGGGATGGAGACAGACTCCTGCGAAGGATTTGAATTGAAGAGTTCGTATAGCGGCTTAGCCAACACATCCTCCTTCTTCGTGAAGCCCAAAATTTTGACAGCGGAGGTATTCAGCGCGACGCAAACTCCGTGCGCGTCCAAGCGGATGATGCCCTCCGCCAAGCTCTCAAGAATCAGGCGCGATTCAGCTTCTTGGCGCTTGATTACGTCTCTGTTGCGGACGAATTCGGTGATATCTCGATCTATAATCGATGCTCCGACGAGCTCTCCGTGGACGCCGAGCAGAGGGGATACCTGAACTGAAATTTGTTTGAGCTTACCCGATAGCGCGAGCCGCTCCGTTTCGAAAGGTTCGACCGATCTCCCTCTCCGTATTTCGCTGAGGTAACGGTCGATTTCCGTGTTCGCCCTTTCTGTAGAGCCAAAGACCTCTCTTATGTTTTTACCCAATACCTGGCTGGCTGGATAGCCAAACAATGCTTCGGCTCCTTCGTTCCATGACCTCAGCTCCCCATCGAGCGACACAGTGAAAATCGCGTCTGTAGAACTTGATACGATCGACGATAGGAGGCGGGCCTTTTTCTCGGTTTCGCTGATGGAGGAAACGTCGACGAGCGTGCATACGGCTCCACGGAATTCCGAACCGTCGTGGTAGGGAAAGAGTCGTACCAGATAAGGTGTGCCTTGCTTGTCGGTCACCTGTTTTTCGAAGGGTGACTGTTGTTGGCATGTCTTCTTCAGGTCGTCGTAGATTTGGGGGTAGTCAAGGTCGCTTTTGAAGTCCTCTATCGGACGATTGGTGTCACCCGGCTTCAAGTGGAAGAGCTTTGCGACAAGCGGTGTGAAGCGCTTGATATTGAGATCCGCGTCGAGGAAGAAAACGCCGACCTGAGAGGCGACGAGGAGGTTTTCAAGATCGTTGGTCACCTCGCTGAGCTCGATGATCTTTTGCTGGTGCTCGGCGTTGACGGTTTGGAGCTCTTCGTTGACCGATTGGAGCTCCTCGTTGGTGCTTTGCAGTTCCTCGTTGCTAGCTACCAGCTCCTCGTTGGTCGCTTGTAGCTCTTCGTTGCTTGCTTCAAGTTCTTCGATGGCAGCGTGAAGGTTTTCTTGCGTGCTGCTGAGTTCGTCCTCGAGCGATTTAAGGTGATCGCTGTCGGGCATTTCGAAGGCCTCCTTTTCGCGCGGACTCCTATCGGCCAGCGCGACCGCTTCCGCCGCGGTTTCGATGGCCAGCAGGAAACGGGAGGATTTAGTTCGAGAATCCCAAAGCGGGCGGGCGCTGAGGTCTAGTTCCAGCGGGTCCCCTTTCCCTTGGCCGATTTTGATGCCACTCAAGCGGGAGGCTTCGTTGCTGTTCTTTACCCGTCTCAGAAGCGCGGATACTGGATTTCGTAACGGCGCGGGGAGGCAATCCGGAATGCGCACGTTTGCTCGGCCCCCTGGCAGTTTTATGAACTCTTCGGCTTGGTTGAACGTGTGGAGAACAGTGTAGTCCGAATCGATGAGAAGACTTCGAGGCATGAATTGCTCGAGGAGGCTTTCATAGGTGCGAATGAGGTGGCTTTGGCTAAATCTCTCGTCCCAGCCCTGTGAATACGCAGGAAGTGCCTTGAGTTGAGGCATTGTCGAAAAGGTGCTGCTCACGAGAGAGGCAGGGCTGGTGCGTGTCGCCTCGATCTTCCGATAGATCTTCGCTCGTTTGTCGACGGTCTCGAATTCGGTTTCTTGACCGAAAGGTGATTCGCTGGAGCCAAGGAATAGGTAGCCATCTCGTTTCAGTCCGAAATTGAGGAGCGAGAGGACCTTCTTTTTCGCGCTCGGCTTGAAGTAGATGAGCATGTTGCGGCATGAGATCAGGTCCATGCGGGTGAACGGTGGGGAAACCAGAGCGTTGTGGACGGCGAAAATAACCACCGAGCGAAGTTCCTCGGTGGGGCGGTAAGTAAGCCCTTTCTGTTCGAAGTATCGGTCCCGGAGTGTTTCTTCTACGGTTTCGAGATCGTCCTTCTCGTAGATTCCTCGTCCGGCTATTTCCAGCGATTCCTTGTGCACGTCGGTCGCGAAGACCTTAAGCTGAAGGTCCTTGCCCGACTCGCGGATGGCTTCCAAGAAGAGAATCCCGAGTGTGTAAGCCTCTTGCCCGGTGGCGCATCCTTCCACCCACACTCGAATTTCGTCGTTGGGTTGAGCTTTCTGTACAAGGGGTTGAATCGCTTTTTCATCCAACGCCTGCATGGCGGTGTCGTCCCGAAAGAAGGAGGAGACGCCGATAAGGAGGTCGTGAAAAAGTTGGGAAGTCTGGTTTTCGTCGCCAGCGAGGCGCCGCAGATAGTCTTGGGGGTCGCTCGAGCCGACGAGTGCCATGCGTCGGTTGATCCTTCTCAGGATCATGGTCGGATTGTACTGGGTGAAGTCGACCCCGTAGAGATTGCGAAGTTGCAGCAGCACGGCCTTGGTCGCTTCGTCGTATGTCGCATCGTACTCGATGCTAGCAGTCCGCGGGTCGAGATCGCGGGCACGGTTGGCGATGGCTCTGGGGATGGCTTCGGGATCGATCTGAAAGTTGAATTTGCCGGTGGCGGTGGCGGCATCGATCATGCCGGTGAATTTAGCAGTTTCGGCAGTTTGAACGATGGCGAGTCCGCCGGCATCGTGAATCTCTGCGAGGCCGCGCGAGCCGTCGGTGCCAGTGCCGGACAAGATGACCCCGATAGCCCGCGAGCCCGCCTCGCGGGCGAGCGACTTGAGGAAATGATCGATGGGGAGGCTGAGGTGGTCGTTATTGTCGACCTTTATGAGTTGGAGGGCACCGTCGCTGATGACCATCTCGCTTCGCGGGGGCATGAGGTAGATTCTTCCCGCCTCGACCTTCATCCCATCCGTTGCCACGGTTATCGGTAGGGCGACTTTGCGGGCCAGGAGTTCGTCCATCTTCGATTTGAAGTCAGGCGACAAGTGCTGAACCAAGACGTAAGCTGCTTCAAATTGCGGATCAACGTTGGAAAAGAAAACTTGTAAGGCTTCGAGCCCTCCCGCTGAGGCACCGAGGCCAACGATGGGAAAGTGGTCGGAGGTGGTATCGCGCATGTGGGTTGTATCGCTAAAAATTTCGACTTAGATCAGGCGAAATCCGGGCAAATCTCGTGATTGTGGGTTTCAAAATGCAATCTGGCTGAATCGCGTTTCCTCGTTCGTTCGACCCACTGGTTCGGTTTCTTCGGAAATGGTTTTCTCGGCAGTAGGTCTGGAAAAACGCAAGGGTTTTCCTACGAGAGCCGATCTGAAGCAGCTGCATTATTGGTCTCTATGGGTTGGAATTGTGCACCGTTTAGCGGAGCTCAGGCGCCTCACTCTTAGGCTAACTCGGTTCGCGGAGGAGTTGCGGATCAGGACTCAGTTCGACAGCTAGGACCGAAGATCAAATATTGCGTTAGTTTCCGGCGTGAACGCAGCTCATGCCGCGGTTTCTTCTGGCTTTGGGGTCGGAGCGGACGGTGCCACTGTGGGAAGGGCTAGCTCAACTGCTTTGCTGGTTTGCCGCAGGAGCGTCCGGATCTGTCCCGCCGTGTTGCTCGGATTTGGTGGGAGTCTTATGCTCGGTCTTTTTAGGCCGCCGAGTTGCTTGGATGATGAGGCCGATCACGAACAGTGCCAGGGAGGCCAGGCCAAAATACATCAACAGTGTCAGTATGGTGTTCATGGCGGGCGACATTTCATTTTTCGCGCCAAAACGTGCAAAAGGCTATGATTTGCCTCTGTGACCCTCGGGCTTCGACACTAAGGGTAGTAACCGGTGGCATGCATTTTGCGGTGATAAATCATGCATACAACACTAGCTTGGGTCATTTTGTTTTTAGGTTCCGTTGTCGCCGACGGGCAGGATGACACTGGAGGCGAGCTGAGCGGGGCCGAAGGGGCTGCCGGTTCTAGCTCAGGGCTCGATTTAGGGGTTGAATTGAGGGAACGGCTGTCGCGCATAGAGGGCTTGGAATCGGTCGAGCTTTCGGAAGAGGGCGGCGTGGTGACTCTAGAGGGGGAGGTGTCAGATCGAGCCCTTCAACGGCTTGCCGAGGAGGTGAGCAGTTCTCATGAGGGAGTCATCGAAGTACGAAATGAGGTGGTGCTGGGTGGACCTATTGGGGTCCGCTTGGAAGGGGCGATGGAGCGTACTTATGCGAAAGTCGTCACCTTGGTGAACTATGTGCCGCTTTTTCTATTAGCGGTTCTGATCGTAGTAGCGTTTGTGGTTTTAGGTCGTTGGGTGGGCAGTCCGGCAGTGATGCGGCACGTCGTTGAGAAGAACAGATTCCTAAGAGAGGTGGTGGCTCAAGCGGTGCGTATGGCTATCATGCTGGTAGGGCTGGTGATCGCTTTGGAGGTACTCGATGCTACCGCCTTGATGGGGGCAGTCTTTGGGGCTGCGGGGGTGGCCGGTCTGGCAATTGGCTTTGCTTTCCGAGATTTGATCGAAAACTACGTGGCGAGCATGTTGCTCAGTATTCGGCACCCGTTTCGACCGCACGATCATGTGGTGATTGACGGGCATGAAGGCAAGGTGGTGAGTTTGGATACGAGAGCTACCACGCTCATGACTTTGGATGGAAACCACCTCCGCCTGCCAAACGCCATGGTATTCAAAAGCGTGATGCTCAACTACACTCGAAATGCCGAGCGCCGCTTCGATTTTGCGGTGGGTGTGGGCACGGGTGAGGACTTGGTTGAAGCTCGTCGAATCGGGGTGAGGACACTGAGCTCGATGGAAGGCGTGCTCGCTGAACCGGCTCCACTGGCTGTGGTGGCCGGCCTAGCGGACTCGAGCGTGACGATCAGTTTTTTCGCGTGGGTAAACCAAACCGAGCACAGTTTTGTGAAGGTTAAAGGTGAGGCAATACGGCGCGTGAAGCTTGCTTTGGAAGCGGCAGGCATGGATCTACCAGAGCCAATACATCGCGTGCTAATCGAACGTCGAAAGGTCGCCGTACCAGTGCCAGCACCTCAGGATTCGCAGCCTAATCGCGAAGGGGCCATTAGCTCTGAATCAGAAGATGTGTCGCCCGACCACTCCTTGGACCAACAGGTTCGAGAGGAGACCGAACGCTTGTCTGACCGGAACCTATTATTGGATGATGTTCCGAGCGAGTAAGTTCGGCCGCTGAAAACGATTTCAATTTCCTACTTAGAGGACCAGTTCTCTTGGAAGCTGGGATAGAGGCTAAGCCCTCCGTCGATAATTATTGATTGACCGGTCAGGTTCTTGGATTCGTCGCTTACGAGGTACGCGACGCAGCGGGCAATTTCGGCTGGATCGATGATTTTTCGCACGGGAATGTTTTCCAGCGTCTCTTTGCGTACTGCGTCGTCGGAGAGCTTCGAGTTCATCTTTGTGTCTACGGCTCCTGGCCCGACGGAGTTGACGCGAATGTTTCGGTCCGCGTACTCCAGCGCTAGCGTGCGAGTCAAGTTTCGTAGTCCACCCTTGGATACGGAATACGGGAGAAATCCAGGCTTAGGTATCTTCTCGTGAACACTGCTGATGTTTACGATACAACCCTTGGACTTCGGCTTCGCTAGAAACGCTTTGAGCGCCTCCCGGCAGCAAAGTATGGGTCCAATGAGATTCACCGAAATTTCCAGCTGGATGCGGTCGTTTTCGAGTTCGTGTGACGGGCAATCGCTCTGCACGCCTGCGTTGTTGACCAGTATATCTAGAGATCCGAGCTGTTTCTCGACCGCCGTGAACATATCCTCAACCTCTGGAGCTTCAGCGATATTCGCTTTAACCATCATCAAATCCGAGCGAGGCCGCCCAGCCACTGTGAGAATCGTTTGTAGGTCCCTTTCGGTTTCCTCCTTCTTTTCGTCCTCCGAATGGTAATTAACCGCGACCTTTGCTCCTAGTGTCAGGATTGATTGCGCTACTTTTCTTCCGATTCCGGATGTCGCTCCCGTCACGAGGGCCACCTTACCTTGGTATTCATTTTTGGAGGTCATAGCTTGTAGTGGCTTGCACGATACGCGCCGTGTGTCGCTCTAGATCGGATAGGTTTCAGTACAGGCTCTCGGTGGAGTGCACAATGAGTTGTAAAGGATTTGGACTGTAGATGCATTGTGCACTTATTGGGGTGGGTTTATTGCAAAATGCCATTTCAAGAATGAGGAGTGGCGACGGGCCGCTCGGGGCATTGGCCTCGTTAGAGGTCTGGAAAGCTTGGGTGGCGCTGTTCCTGCGAGGTTCATTCCTCCATATGACCCTCTCTCCGAAGCATCTACAGCTTTACCAAAAGATAGCCTGGCTCTTCATCAAGTACGCCAAGCCTGCTATAGTCGAGCAGGCGAACTTCGGAGCTGAAGCGAAAGCGGAAACGAGTAAGGACAAAGAAGCGCCCGAAAAATTCGCAAGTTCGTTGGAGGAGATGGGACCGACCTTCGTAAAGTTGGGACAACTCATTTCCACCAGAGGCGATCTTTTGCCGAAGCGATATATCGAAAGTCTGGAGCGTTTGCAGGACGATGTAGACCCGCTCCCGATTGAAACAATTCGGGAGGCTCTGGAAACCGAGTTGAACGTTCGGATTTCCAAGGCGTTCCAGAGTTTCGAGGACACGCCAATCGCGTCGGCATCGCTGGGACAAGTGCACCGCGCCGTATTGAGAGATGGAACGGAGGTTGTCGTGAAGGTCCAACGACCGGATGTGACTGAGCGGATTAATACAGATTTAGAGGCGCTGTCGGCGATTGCCGATTACGCGGACAATCATTCGGAGCTCGGCCAGCGCTACCGTTTCTCAGGTATCATCGAGCAATTTCAGAGGAGTATCGCCGACGAGCTTGATTACACGTTGGAAGCCCAGAATTTGAATACGATGAGGGAAATCGTGAAAGACTATCCCCGATTGATCGTACCGAAGCCGGTTGATGGTTATTGCAGCGCCAAGGTCCTGACGATGGAGATGATTGACGGGGTCAAGGTCACCGATCTGTCGGGCGTAGCGATGACAGAACTCGACGGGGAGGCGCTCGCGGAGGAGATGTTTAAAGCTTATTTGCGACAGGTCTTGGTTGTTGGATTTTATCATTCGGATCCGCATCCTGGGAATGTACTTGTCACCCGTGACCACCGTGTTGCTTTGATAGATCTGGGCATGGTGGGTCGCTTGAGTGAGTCGATGAGAGACAAGCTCTTTTCCCTTTTAACGGGTATCTGCGAGAAAGACGCGGATCGCGTTTGCGATGTTGCTCTCAAGATGACGGATTCTCCTGCTCACGCAGTTTCTCGCACTCTTTTCACGGGGGAAATCGCGGATTTGCTGGGACGGGCCCACGATGCCCAGGTACAGCAATTGAAGTTTGGCTCCGTTGTGATGGATGTAATGCGAATCTGTGCGGAGCAAGGATTGGAGATTCCTCGCGAACTTTCTCTCCTCGGCAAGACCTTGCTAAACCTGGACCGGGTTGGGATGGCCTTGGCTCCTACTTTTAACCCGAACGCGAGTATCCAAAGGAACCTAAACTCGATCGCGCGAGAACGCTCTCTCAACTCGCTCAAACAGGGGGATCTTCTCTCAATGTTGTTGGAGTTCAAGGAGCTTATTTCCCGTTCGCCTCAGCGCGTAAATGATATCTTGGGATTGCTGGCTGAGAATCGATTACGCATCGATGTTGATGCCGTCGACGAGGTCGCGCTCATCCGCGGTTTCCAAAAGATCGCAAACAGGATCGCAATGGGCGCGATAATCGGAGCAATGATCGTGGGCGCCTCCTTAATGATGGATATCGAAACGGGGTTCTCAATTTTCGGTTATCCGGGGTTCCCGATGTCAATAATGATAGTTTCGGGAATTCTGGCACTTGGCTTCACGTACACTGTCTTAAGCAACGACAAATAAGTAGCGTCTGCCCAGCGCTTCAGGGTAAGCTGGGGCGATCGATTGGCAGAAGTTTTTTAGTTAGTCACAACAAATAAATATAGATAAATGAAAAAATCATACATCAGAATTATGTTAGCGTCCGTACTTATCAGCTCGATGTTGGGGCTGGTCGCATGTGGTACAGTTGGTGGCGTCGGTGAGGACGTCGAAGACCTCGGTGAGGAGATCCAGGACGCCTCAAATTAATCGCTAGTAAAAAGCTAAAATATGAAAGGGCCATTCGTTGATGAGTGGCCCTTTATTTTATTTACGTTTAGGGATATAGCCCTTAAATTGTAATTGTTTAGCGGAGGTCGCTGTAATCTAAAATGTGTATAACTTGGTAGTAAGTGTCTATCTATAAACAATCGGAGTCCATGCGATCATAGCTAAGTCGTTCGCGCTGCGCGTAGTGGTCGCCTCATCGGGAAACTCGCCCGTGCGGATTGGGTTTCTTTATGCACATATGTACTCTGCAGGCTGTCGAACGCGATTTTTTCTCTGATTGCCATAAAGGGAATAGATTGCGCTGCTAGCTTGAGTGATGAAGTGCTTGCTGCTTTGTTTTCTATTCTCCGGAGAGTTCTCTCCCGCAGCATAATGCTTGCTGTTTCAAGTGCCTCTAGTGTATCGGAAACGGATCGAGGCTTTTCCATGAAAAAGCCCAAAGGGGTGGTGTTCCTCCCCGAAGTCCACCGAATTAAGAATCCCGTGCGTTCCAAAAAGCTGTAGATGTGGCACTTCTTGGCGAATGACCTAATCGCCCGCAGGTTACGATTGGCCGAGTCGATATAATGTCCGATGGGGGCTCCACAATCCTGAGGACTTTGTGAGGCTGCCTTCGGAAGGAGGCCCGCGAGGTATCTCATATATAGGCAAAGGAGGATAGCATCATGTATCTCTCTTTTCAGCTCTACACTTTCAACTCTAGGTCGGTACGGATTCTGTGGAATGAGTAATTTCAGGGCTGCAGTTGTTTAAGAGTTAGATTCCGTTTCTCGTTTTCTATCTACTACTATTTTGCACATGCCGTGCCCTCTCTCGGTTTGAGCCAAAGTTTTTTTTTCAGAGTCGAGGAAGGGGCGATGAATTCGCGGCAAAGAGGATGGGAGACTCCTTCGAGCCACTGCAAGGAACAAACGGGGTAAGCAAAGTGCAACTAGCTCGAATGCGGTTTGCATCTTTTGCAGGGGCGAATCTGCGGGTCGAAAGGCGATTCAACTAATTTCCCTCTGACGGTAGCAAGTTGGCGCGATATTGGCGTAAGGGATATATAGGTGCTGAGGAGCATCTACAGGTGCTGAGGAGCATCTACAGGAAGGACACAAGTGGCGGTCCCGCTTTGGTGGGACCGTCTTTGTTCTTGGAACCTTCTGGCGAACGATGACGCACTCAGTTCTCAAGCTGGTACTTTGCCTTTATCTCAGCGAGGCCGCCTGATTCAAGAAACTCCAGCAACGACAGGTTGATCCTCTCTCGTTGCTCGGGTGCGACGTTCAAAGCGAAAGCATAGTCCTGAGATTGTAGATTGAGCGGAAGGATGTTCAGGCTGTCGTCGGCAGGAAAGTAGTAGGTCAGCAGGTCTTTGTCGTAAACAAGGGTTTTGATGCTCTTGTTTTGGAGCGAATCGATTGCGTCCTCAATACTTGAATACGATACAGGTTTTGCACCGAGATCGTCGAGGTAGGATTCGCTTGTAGAGCCAGCTACAGTCCCGACTCTACGTCCAACCAGATCATCGGCGCTTTCGATCGGTGAACCGATTGAATTCACGGTGAGGGACGTGGCGATCGAAGCAGTGAAGCCGGATATCACGATGATACTGGTGAACATCCACACGAGGGCTACCAGTCGCCCCCCTAAGGTTACCGGAGCTTTGTCACCGTATCCAACTGTGGTCATCGTCACTGCCGACCACCAAAATCCGTCTCCGATGCCATTCAGGCGACCGCCGCCGAACTGCTCTGGGTTTGCCCGTCGCTCGAATAGCCAGATTGCGAACCCTGCGCTTAGGAGGACAAGGAGCAGTGCGAATAGAGCAGAGAAGAATTGCCATGAGAAAAACGCACTTATCACGGCTAGCCAGTTGAGTCCTGCGGCCTCTGCGTGGGCGGCCACACCGAGTTCTGAGCTGTAGTAGCTATGCGAGAAATCGAGTGTCTTCTCCCTTTCGCTCGTGAGGGTGATCGCGGAAACCGCTGCTTGAAATTCTGCAGTGGACACGCCTTCAAGCATGCGTTCGAGGGTCGCTTCTTGGTACCGGTAGTCGATACCGGCGTCCGCAGCGACCCTTTCCCAAACGTCGATGGTCAATCCCTCCCAAGCCCCCGATTGATTTTTCATAGAGAAAGGGGGCGTCTCCTTAGTTGCTACGATAAGCTCTTGGGAAAAAGCGGCTTGGCCTAGGAAGAAAAGTAGTAGTGTCAGTAATTTCATAGTGCGGTTGTCGATGGTTTATATTGGGGAGTAGATTTCGGAGCTCGGCAATTAATTGAGTTTCATTGCACATCGATTTAGTCCACATTATATAACTCTATCGAAGGCCTACTTCTATGGGGCGTCTGTAGGGTTGTTAGATACGATGATTACAACAACCTAGATTACGCTTGGATTAATCCAAAAAGGGAAAATCCCCATCAGCCGGCACGTTCATGCCTCGGGCTAGTCACAAACGTTTATCGAAAGGTCTAAGTCGGGTCCGGGTGGCTTAATCAGGCGAATGGGCCTGCAGCTTACATGCTATGGTTTCACCGTGCATCCCCTTACCCGCATGAGCATTTGCGTGGGGCGGATTGCATTTAACTTCGTGCATTGTGAGCTCTGTTCAGCTTGCGTTGGTTGGAAGTGAGAGTTGGCGGTATTGCTTAGCCAACAGCTATAGAAGTAGCCCTGTGAGACGGTTGTTTGAGGGCCTCTTAAATCATAGGTGAAACAGCTTGGCACAAGCTTTGCAAATGGACCAGCAACCAAAAGACGAACTCAACCAATTTATCGATGATCCAAATACCTAACTCTGTTGCATCTTCGAATCCTTACGGGTTCGATACGTTACGTTTCCGAAATGAGGGAATATGTGAAGGGATACTCGGAGCGGTGGGCGACACGCCCCTCGTACGCTTGTCGCGGTATCTCGACCAAACCGATGTAGAGTTGTTCGCCAAGGTGGAATCATGCAATCCTGGGGGAAGTGCTAAAGACAGACCAGCCCTTAAGATGATCGAGGATGCCTTGGAATCCGGAGAGCTCGAGGTGGGTCAGACTGTGGTGGAATCGACCTCGGGCAACATGGGAATCGGTCTGGCTCAAGCTTGTCGCTACTACGGGCTTAAGCTCATTTGCGTGGTCGATCCGAATGCACAGCGCCAAAATGTTGCGATTATGCAGGCTCTCGGAGCGGAGATTGAATGGGTTGAGCAACCGGTTAACGGTGATTTTCTCTCTGCCCGTCTTCTACGAGTTAGCCAAATCATCAGAGACAATCCGGACGCGTATTGGACTAATCAATACGGTAACGAACGGAATCCAGCAGCTCACTTCGAGGGCACGATACAGGAAATCGACGATAAGTTAGGCGATTCATACGACGTGGTATTTGTTGCCACTAGCAGCACCGGAACAGCCAGAGGGTGCCGCGACTTTTTGATAGAGAGGCGACCGAAGGTGCAGGTTGTCGCGGTTGACGCAGAAGGCAGCGTGCTATTTGGCGGTGAGAAAGGACGGAGGAAGATTCCGGGGCTGGGAGCAGGGGTGATGCCGGAGCTGGCAGAGGGCCAGACCTTCGACACTCACTGCCGCGTATCGGATCTGCGCTGTGTCGTAGGTTGTAGGCGACTAGCTGAGCGTGAAGCGATGCTGGTGGGTGGTTCTGCCGGAGGAGTATTGGAAGCGGTGCGATCTATGCAGTCTCAGCTCAGCGGCAAACGTTGCGTGGCTATCCTACACGACTCAGGGATGCGCTATCTTGATACGATTTACTCAGACCAGTGGGTGGAGGACACTCTCGGAGCGAAGCCAGCTGACTTACAATCACTCGTAGATGCCAATTGGGTCGAATGCCTGGAGCAGTCGAAGGATTAGAGCACTATGATAGGTCCTTATCTCACCGATCGATCCTCGATAGGGGAGGGCACGCCTAGGCGCCTAGGTATAGTGGGCTGTGGCCCGCGCGGTCTGTTTTGTTTGGAGCGACTTGCGAATGAGATTGCCGCGGGAGGGAAGGTTGCTCGCTACAGCATTACCATTTTCGAGCCATGCCCGTGGCCCGGTGCAGGTTGCGTGTACGACTTGAGGCAAGCAGAGTATTTGAGAATTAACTACGCTTCTGAGAACATAGACGTCTGGAGCCTACGTGAACGACCACGTCCGCAATCGTTGGTAGAGTGGTTGGCTACGAATGGAGAATCCGTCTGGAAGGGTGAGTCTTATGTTCCCAGAGCAGTGGCAGGTGACTACTTGCAGGATTGTTTTAGAGAAGTGGTAGAGGAGTTGGGGGAATTCGGCTGCTCGATTACGATAGTTCCCAAGAAAGTTGATCAAATCGGAATGGGAAGAGAAGAGGTGTCTTTGCGAACGTTCGATAAGTGGCACGAGTTTGATGAGGTCGTGGTAGCTACCGGGCATGAAGGCTGGAGGCCGCCGTCGAGCGGATCAGCGATGTCCTTAGAAACCCGCTTAGCTGTGCCTCATGTGTTTCCGGTGGATAAGATGTTATCGACCGCTAGCGTGCCTCCTGGCAGCCGTGTCGCTGTGAGGGGGTTTTCTCTTTGCTTTATCGACGCCGCACTCGCTTTGACACAAGGAAGAGGCGGAGCTTTTCTTCGTACGAGCACCGGTTACAAATATATAAAAAGTCGCTACGAACCAGCTTCTATATACCCCTATTGCCGAACGGGCCGTCCGATGCGGTGCAAACCCGAAGCGAGCCGGATGAGCTTGCCCGCGAGCATACGGACTGTTTGGAGCGAAGGGCGTGGCTGGTTGGCCGATCATCTTTCGGATGAACCGGTTTCTTTTCAGAGGCTCATTTGGCCGATCGTATTAGACAGCGCGGAGCGAGCAATGCGGCTCTGTGGTGTCCGGGGCAATGTTTCCGAGTGGTTGGAAGGGTGGATGAAGCTAGGTTCAGATCCGTGGGACATCTTCGATGAGATGAGTAAAGCCTGCAGTATTGCCGCAGGTCGTCGAGCTGTGGATTCTGGCTGGGCTTTGGGCGAAAGTTGGAGGCAGCTGTATCCAGCCATTGCTCAATTAGTAGAGCGTGGAGGTCTTGAAAAGGGCCAATGGGAGCCGTTTTGGAAGATGCATCGCGAGATGGAACGCATCGCATTCGGGCCGCCTTTAGAAAACATGGAGAAGATTGTGGCGTTGATGGGTGCAGGGGTGGTCCGCTTGAATGCTGTAAAGTCTCCAGATTACCAATACGATTACGATTTGGAACGCTTTATTACCGAACGTTACGCTTTATCGGTGGATGTTCATGTGGATGCGGTTTTACCAGGGTTTCAAGATTTCGCGAAGGGCTCTTTAATAGGGCGTCTGGTGGAGCTCGGTATCGCGCGTCGTGACCCCACCAGCGGTGGAGTCGAGGTAACGAAAAGTGGAGCATTGGTAGGTAAGAGCGGCCAGCCGAGCGCTCGTTTGCATTACTTTGGCCGGGCTACGGAAGGGTGGCTGTTGGGAAATGACAGCCTAGGAAGGAACGCTAGAGAGGGTATCTCCCAGTGGGCTAAGCTTAGCGTTGAGAACGCGTCTGAGCCTGAGGTTCGCGCACTGCGATGACGATGCAGAATGGTGGAAGAAAGTCGGCGGTCCGATTCGAGCGAAGTAGGTTGGAGGGAGTTGCTCCGTTAACTGCTCGACTCGAACCTTGGATGAAGGATGCTAGGTTCGGTCAAATCTTAGAGAAAGGGCGCGATCTGCACGGCTCTCCTTTCAACCTCGTCAACACCGAACCGTTTGTTCGAAATCTCGAGAGGTTGAAGACGGTGGGTTGTACACACGATTTGGACATAGCGACTTTTTTCGCACGCAAAGCGAACAAGTGCCTGTCCTTCGTACATGCGTGCAGAGAAAATGGATACGGAGTGGACGTTGCGAGTGAAATCGAGCTAGACCAGGCTCTGCGTTGTGGAGTCGCCTCCGGAAAGATCGCTTGTACTGCCGCGGTAAAGTCCCGCTCGCTGCTTTCGAAATGTCTGGAGAGAGACGTGTGTGTGGTTCTCGATAACTCAGACGAGATAGATCTTGCTGTATCGCTCGCTCGGGACAGTCAAAAAACGATGAAGGTCGCACTGCGTCTTTCGGGCTTTGAGCATGCAGGCCTGAGGCTCGAATCCCGCTTTGGTTTTCCGGTAGGGGATATTGGAAGTGTTTTAAGTGACCACGTGTTGGCGCATCTAGAGCTTGCTGGGCTGCACTTCCATTTGGATGGATATTGTTATCAACAGCGCGTCTCCGCCCTTTGGCAGTGTTTGGATGTATCAGATTGGATATTACAGAAGAAAGGTGTCCGACTTGGGTTTATTGACTGCGGGGGAGGTGTTCCGATTTCTTATCTCGCGAGTGCCGAGCAGTGGCAAGGGTTCTGGTCGAGGCACGATGCGGCTCTGTTGGGCACGGGCGATCCGGTCACATTTGACAATGACGGATACGGGCGGGTCTCTGTCGACGGACGTCTCTTCGGAAACGTGAAACGATATCCGTTTTATCAAGAGCTCGTTCAGGAGGAGTGGCTGGCTAAAATTGTGAACTCAAGTCGACGCGGAGAAACGTTAGGGGGTTCCCTAGCTGGGCGAAGGCTGCAATTGCGGTTGGAGCCAGGTCGGAGTGCCCTAGACGGATGTGGGGTTACGGTCGCCGAAGTTGCGTACCGTAAGCGCCACAGCAACGGCCAAATTTTGGTCGGCCTTGCGATGAATCATACGCAGTGCCGCACGAGTAGCGTAGACTTCTTTGCGGACCCACTTCTGTACCGTTGCGCGCGCCCGATGCCCGACCAACGCGAAGTGCCTACCGATTCGGGCTTTTTGGTAGGATCCTATTGTACGGAATCCGAGTTTCTCAGCTTACGGGAGTTTCGATTCCCTGAAGGAATCGCAGTGGGAGACTTGGTCGTTTTCCCGAATACGGCTGGATACTTTATGCACTTTAAGGAGAGTCGGTCGCACCAATTCCCTTTAGCGAAAAATTTGGTGGTAACACCCAGAGAGGTGAGACTGGACCAAATCGACTGGTAATTACGAGTCGAAGACCGAGATGCGTCCGTTTCCGAATCGGATTGTTTGAGGTGCAGCACTTGGTCTTCGATGGGTTTTCAATCCCTTGAGATTGATAGAGCGTAGGTTGTACCTGAATGCAATGGGACGCGACTCGCTTTTTCAAAAGCGAGTCGCGCCACTGGAATGTTAGTAAGTTAGGATTGCGCGCTTATGCTACCACTCTGGCGAAGACCAAAGGTGCGTGTGACTTGAGCAAGCCTATTTTTTAGCAATTATATATACTGCGTGAATGACACCAGGGATGTATCCCAATATGGTCAGCAGGATGTTTAGCCAAAAATGAAAGCCGATACCGACTTGCAGGAATACTCCAACGGGTGGAAGTATTATTGATAGTATTATTCTTAAGAGGTCCATCGTGTGCGGATTTTTAGGAGTTAATGTGATTTATCTGAGATTTTTTTGATGCGAGCTTTAACCGTGGTGAAATGGCCGCTCTAGTAGGGAGACCGTGTTCTGCCTCCCTAGAAGCAATGCTTACTTACGTTTAAACTAGATTGGTTTGATTCGGGTTTACCGATTAGCGAGAAGCCGTTTGGTAAGCGCCAGACTCGAAGATGAAGACGTATTCTTTGTCAGAGTCTTTGAAATCACTTTCGTCTATACCGAATGCGTCACTGAGTGAGCTGGCGTTGTCATCCAAAAATGAATTGAACTCACTTGGAGCCTCGAAGGTCGCCCAACCTTTGAATTCGGAGGCTTTGGAACTTAGTGTAAGTCCTTCGTTGCTCCAGATCGCGCAAGCATCACCTTTATGATCGTGCTCCGTTTCCTGAGTTGACGATTCGATCGAAGATACGGGTACAATGGTGTTTCCTCCGTTACGGGCGTTCTCGAGGACGAGGAACTCGACTTTGCCCGAGCTTGTGTCAGCGATCGCGTCGGAAACGGTGGCTACTTTCTTACCGTTTTTGTCCTTAACGCTTTTGTCCTTAAGTTCGCTAATCCGCACGCGGCTGTCTCCAAGACTTATAATTCGATCTTGGCTTGGCTTGTCGCTGCGACCGTAGCCGCTCGGTACCGCTTGTTGGCTTTCGTGTACGGTTGGGACCCTTGTGTATGGGACTGTGTATGCGAAACCGTAGTACGTACCTGTCACTGGCATGGAAGCTTCAGCAATACTGTAACTGTCGCTCATTCGCTCCCGGTTTCGATTGATATAGACGTTTGGGTCTTCTTCGCGTCGGTAGTCTGCTAGATCCTCGAATTTGTCCTCAGTCATACTGAGTACGACATGATCCCCCATCCACCAGTTGGCGCCGTCGTCCGGATGGGGGGAGTCTGTATCTGCGTGATACTTGATAGACTTGACTGGGATGACGGCGTGGTCGCCATCGAACCAGTTGTCCGTGCGTACGACGAGATAGTCGGCTTTGCTGCCCTTGCTGTCCACGATGATGTCAACAACCTTACCGAGCCTATCATCAAGGTGATTGACCACTTCGACCCCTTTCAGTTCGGTTCCGGGGAGCTCCTGTCCGTCAATCTCGACAGTTTGGTTTTCCAAATCGTCTGAGTCCTCATTGTAGCGGTACTGCCGCACTCCCGAGCTCTCTTGCGGAGCATCATCGGTGTTTGCGAGCTGACCGTCAGTGTGCTCGTCGGCTGAGCGATTAGTGATGACCGAGTGGTAGCTTAGGTTTTTATCGAAGACATCAGCTTCGTCTAGTTCGAGGACTGAGGCGAGTTCGCTGGCTTGTTGTTCTAAATATTCTTCGAGGTCGGTTCCTCGCTTGAAAGTGGCGATTTGGTCGAATTGATCTTCCTCCATGTTGAGGACGAAAATCCCACCTCGCAGCTTTGCGAAAAAATTGTCGCGAAGCTCAGCGTCCGCTTGTTCCAATGAACCTACGGGAATGACGGCGGTACGTCCGTCGAACCACTCGTCTGTTGAGATGATGACGTGTGTTATCGTTCCGTCGATCTCGCTGTAGACTACATCCTCGATTTCACCCAAGTTCTGCACGTCTCGATTTACGACATTGGCTCCGCTGACTTCGTCGACTTTAAGTTTAGAACCACTTATCTCGACCATTCTCTGATCGGCGTCATTCTGCGTCGCATCACGGTCGGTATTCTTGGCGTATCCTGCGGACATTGTGAGGGGAGCGAGCAGCAGGCTGGCCGCAATTGCGACGATACTCGTCCGGTTTCGTAAATTCTTATTTTTCATCTTCCTTCTCGGTTGGTTGTTACGTAGGTCTATCTTTACGTGTCTAACCGCAGGTGTCGTGCCAATCCGATTGTATTAACTCTAGATGAGTATGCAACTGTCAGGTAGGCAAACGGATAGGTGTCTTTTGGTTTGGTCCCTTCTAAATCTAATGGGCGTTCAGAAGGGGTCAAATTGCACAACGATCCACTCACGTGCTACTTCTGCATTCGGGTGTAGGAAAACATGATTTAGTCTTTTGCAGATCGCATGGTGAAATGTGCCATATGCAATAAGGATCGGAAAAATTAGAATCCATTCAAACAAGGCCCGCTGCTAAATAAATAGCGGCCAGCACTCGATGTCCGCAAGGTGTCGATGACTTACATCGAGGTCGATTAAACTCAAGTTGGCATAGATAAAGCGGGGCTGGACTCGTTATGAACATAATAAACCGAAGGGATAAGACGATTATGAAGAACGAAAATAAAGACATCAATCAGAGCACGACCGATAGAGGAATTGTTGAAGTCGGAGCCATCGCAATTGCATTGTCGCTCGTTGCGCCGTTCAGCCTCGCGAAAACATCTGATGAGGACTACAAGGAGAGTAGATCGGAGGAGCTCCAGTACCCCATGGAAGCTGAGAAAAGGATGGCTAAGTCTTTGCGCGCTGACAAGCTGATGGATGTCTCTTACTGGGAGGGGATGAGAGTTTCATCGAGCGATGGCGAGGCCATCGGTCGCGTGCAAGATGCAGTCCTAGACTTGGAAACGGGTGAGGTGAGCCACATTCTCCTAGATAATCAAGGTATGTTTACGGGATCTCGATTGCTAGCAGTGTCCGAGGTAGGGCATGGCGTTGGAGAGAGCGAACTGCAGTGGTCTGGGAGTGCTACCGAATACGAGGCTGGCCCTATGTATTCAAAGTCTAGTGACAAGGGAAACAGTAGCCTAATTGAATCAAACCCGGCTACCGATATGAAGAAATCTGATCAAAGGGGCCTCAGCGCGAACCAAGTGTTCTGCTCTGACCTCGTAGGCCGCGATGTCGTGAGCTCGAGTGGTGATGAGATCGGTGAAATCGAAAGCATCATACAAATTCCGAATACCCTAGATGCCTACGCCATTGTCGAAGATCTAGAGACTGATGACTGGGATTTTAAACCTAATGTTGAGAAGGTTGCTCTTCGCGTTCCATCCCTTATGGTAAGTGATGAAGTTGTTGAGCTGTCGGTTGCCGGTGGCACTCCAGATTTCGAGTCCGCCCCGATTGTCAAGGATGGCGATGTGGACCAGTGGTACTTGCACAATGGTTATGACATTATCGTGATTTCAGAGGATACTGATGAATATGCTGCCCGCTAGGGGGTGAGATTCTCATAAAGCTGAAAGAAACTGAATTTCACAACAAAGGTGCCGGCTCTAGAGTCGGCGCCTTTTCGCGTGCAGGACCTCGACTCCGGATGGCGCGGGCTGTGCAAAGGGTCAGACGAGATAGGTTGATAGACCCGTGTTATTATGACTGAAACGACTGAGATGGCGACGCTGTTCGAAGCCTTAAAACTGCTACGCCGCTCGCGGCTCGATGAACCACTGGGAGAGCTCTCTAATGGAGCCTTATATCGCATCGCTCAGCTGAGGCCCGAATCCGAGGAATCTTTGCCGGATGACTTTGGTCTCGGCTCCTTGGACTATGGAGCACGGGGAGATATTGTTTCGTTAGTTAAGCTATTTTCGCCGGGTCGCACGCACGAAAGTGCGAATGCCGTGGCTCGACGCAAGATTGAGGAAATCGAGGTCAGCCTTTATCGATTGTTAATCGGTCATCTCAAAAGTCGTTATGGTGAGAATTGGTGGTTCAGCGGAGTCCCAGAATCGATTCGCGTGAAAGCCTCTCAGTTGTACGAAGAAAGTGAGGGTCAGATCGAGAAGGAGACAGCCCTCTATTTACGTGATCTCAAAGAGGTCGCCCTTTCGGAGTGGGGCGAGGTCAAGGACCAGGTGGCGTCGCCGCAGGAAAGCAAGCGTGGCTTCGCCTCTCGAGTTGATCGCTTGCTCGAGCTCCGAAACCGTCTCAGTCATCCAATTCGATTAAAGGATAATCCGTTATCTGAAGAGGAGTTGGAGGCCCTCGACGAATGGTTAGAGGTGTTGGAGGATTACGTATCGCGGGAGAGTGAAGCGAGGCGTGCTAGATAAGAGTCCAGAACAAGTTGAAAAGGTTGAAGGTAACTACGGTTGGGGGCTCGCAGAGTGGAAAGGGTTAAGAAAGTGTTTAAAGTAATTTGGGCTGTGGCCAAATCTTGTATGGCGGACGGCACTCCGCGTCTCTCCGCGGCGGTAGCTTTTTACACGGCTCTGTCTCTGGCTCCGCTGCTCACAGTAGTGATCACTATCCTAGGCTTTGTACTGGGCGATGAAGCGGCTCGTGGACTTCTCGCGAACGAGATAGCCAATGTAACGGATCGAGAGTCTGCGGAATTCATACAATCGATCATTAGCAACGCTGAAGGCTGGGGTTCAGGTTTACTTGGTGGGTTGCTGAGCGGAGCGGTCTTGCTGTGGGGCGCGACGCGTTTATTTTACGAGATCCAAGAAGCGCTTGATATGATTTGGAACGCGAGGGGCGATGGGAATTCAATAAAGGTTGCTCTCACTCGACGCATTATAGCGCTGGGGATGTGCCTTGTCGTAGCTTTTCTGCTCCTCGTATCGCTGGGTCTACATACAGCTCTTGCGTATGTGGTAGACTCGGTTCGGGTTGATCTGCCGGGAGAAGATTGGCTTTGGTTAATAGTGGGATTCGTAACTTCTTTCGCAGTAGTGGCCGCACTCTTCGCCGCACTTTATAAGTGGCTTCCCACGGTAGAGGTCTCCTGGCGTATTGCGTTTTGGAGCGCTGTAGTAGCCGCGGGTTTATTTGGCTTAGGTCGGGACGCTTTCAGTATCTATCTGTCTCGCCAAGACGATCTCAAAGGTGCGGCGGGTTCTTTAATTGTGGTCCTTCTGTGGGTCTACTTCTCTGCTCAAGTATTTTTTGTGGGAGCGGAAGTGGGCAAAGTGATAAAGTCGCGCGCGGAAGATTGAATGGGCGAAGTGACTCTTTGGATAAGAATCTTTAACGCCCCGTTTCGTTGTGGCGCCGCGTGTGACGATGGCGAAGGATTAGGTTGATTTGGTACTTTTCGAACCGTCTTGAATTGATGCTTCACTGGGGACAAAAAATAGAGTGAATCCATGATGACATGGGATTCACTCTATTGGTGCTCAACTGATGAATGAGTTACGCACTGCAGTGCTGCTTTAGTTCAGAAATATTGCGAAGGACATTTCCCTTTAATTCTACGATCGCTTCTCTTGTGGCATGGTCGATAGTTTCCAAATCCGAGAAAGCTTCGTAAATGTACTCGAGCAGTTTTGTTTCACCCCGAACGGCCTCTTCATATATTGCTTCCGAAGAGTTGCTGTCGGTGAAAAGATCTTTGACTGAAATGAGGGCTCGGTGGGTAGCACCCTTTACAGATCCGCTGGTCTCAGCATTTTCGCCAATACACTGAAGCCTTTCGTTTAATGCGTCGAGCAGGGGTTCGCGTGTTGTTTTCATTGCTAGGAAACGTTGTGTGTCCGCCTCTGGTGAGACGCTGCCAGCAGCTTTTTCGAAACCTTTAAGTGAGTCGTTAACGTGTGATGCTAGCTGTTCTAGTTGTGAGCTTAGGTTTTTATGTAAGTCAGTTGTGTTCATTTTTTATGTATTATGAGTTATGGTTCTTTAGTTGATTTGCATAAATGCATGTGATGAATTCTGGATCAGAAAGACCACACCCGTTCGAGACGGGTGTGGTCTTCGATGTCTAACTGTAAGGTTTTAGCTGAGCAGGTGCTTACCAAGCTCTACATTAGCCGAGCCTAGAATCTGTAGGCTGCACCAAATGTGAGGCTGTCTGAGTCGACTTCGCCTGGCTCCTCGAAATTGTCCGCGTCGCTCAAGTCATACTCATTGTTAGCGTATCTCGCTTTGACGCTGAATCTTTCGGTGACAAACCACTCCGCGAATATGCCCGCGCCGTCGCGGATCGCAGTTCGCGCTGTGAGGTAAGGACGCCCGCCTAGGTCGTCCGCATCAGAGTAGGAAATTCCGAAACCGAGCTCTCTGTTCGGATAGTAAGTAGCCTTAAAGCCGTAGACTTCCCCGCTGCTTTCAAGGCCCTGGTCGTCGAGTTCGTCGAATTGGGAGACTTGTAGGTCGATAAAATACAGGTTGCCTTCGAGGCTGAACCCACTCGAGTCGGTTAACGCGGTATAATGACGAAAGGTTACGCCGATGGTATCGCTTCCTGATTCGAGGAGGGATGCTTCTACTTGGTTCTCGTAGTCGACTTCCGAGTACGCGAGTCCAAGCGTGGTGTTTTCGGCTACGTATTTGCCGATTTCCGCGGAGTATCCGTCAAAGTCAGGTTGATAGCGGAAAATGCCGGAAGTGAAATCTCCCGAAACGTCGGTATCGGCGTTGATATAGCCAAGTTTTCCATACCATCCCGAGTTGGGACTGACCCAGAGGCCGTTTATCCGGTAAGCGTCGAGGTCTACGACATTATCGATGTCGTCGTCGAGTTCGCGGATGTTTAGCTGGAGGTCTACTAAGGAAGACCTTTGCGTGAAAGGCAGCTCGCGAAGCGCTGCTCCGCTGTTAGCAGTCTCTATCGGTGCAAAGTAGAGGGTAGCTCCGAAGTCGATATTATCTTCGTTGAGTTGCGAGTCTTCGAGGTCGGTATCCCGAGTAGTGTATTCCACGTCCGTCTCTAGAAAGTAGGAACTCGTTTGAGCTAGGCAAAAGGGCGATGCGACAAGGGCCGCAAGTGTAGCGATGTATTTGGATTTCATTTACGGTATAGTTAGTAGTTCGTTAGTAGTGTTTGGTTCGCAGAGCGTATTTGCAGACGTCGCGCCAATTCTCGTTTTGCCCGATGCTCACCGATATTGACGATTCCTTAAGTCACTGTAGATTAAGCAGAAGGAAGCCTCATAGGTGTGGGTTGGGACTCTCGAGAGAGATCGCTGAAAGCGTAGATGAGAGACCGATATCGTTCGTTTCTCTCAAAATGCCATGGTCTGGCTGCAGGATGCATTTACCGTGTATATGCCCATTTTACGTTAGGCTTTTGAAGAGTGTTGTATCTTGCACTTTGAGACTGCAGTGTGCCGCTTATGAAAGTTGGCCACTGGAAATTGGTAGGTTTGGTAGGGGTTATAATAGCTGTGTTAGGGGGTGTTACGGCTCTCTTCGTGCGAGAGGGTACGGGGGGAACGTTAAGAGACATCTGTCAGTCGATTCTGAATTCGGAATTTATGTCTCACGGGCACTGTTACCTTTGGGAGCCAGGTCTGGTCTGGCTCCATGTCGGCTCCGACTCGGTGATAGCTTTAGCCTATTTCTCTATCCCGGTAACGTTGATGGTCTTCATTGCGAAAAAGCGGAAGACGTTCATCCGCAGTGTGGTAATTCTATTTGGACTGTTTATATGCCTGTGCGGTTTTACGCACCTGTTTGCAGTGTATAATGTGTGGAATGGAGCGTACTGGTTGTCGGGCTCTGTAAAAGCGGCCACCGCTGCGGTTTCTCTGACTACGGCTTTATTTTTGATTCGTTCTTTACCGGTCGCTCTCTCCATACCATTTCCGGACGAGTATAATAAATTGGCGAGTGAACTGGGTACCGAATCCGAGGGTAGAGTAGAGGCTGAGAGGCGTTTGCGAGCGCGCATGGAAGTGCAAACGCAGCAGCTCTGGCGAAGTAACAGCCGTTGGAAGCTGCTGACGGAGTTTGTGTACTCTGTGGTTTGGGTCACGGATACGAATGGCAAGGTGAGTCAAGAGATGCCTAGTTGGGAAGCGTTCACGGGCCAGACTCACGCCGAGTACAAGGAGTGGGGCTGGCTAGACGCGATCTTGCCGTCCGACCGTGTAGCGCTAGCCGAGCATTGGAAAGAGTGTGTGCGCGATGAACAGCCTTATGAATTTGAAACGCACCTTTGGAGCGAGGAACGTAACGCTTATGTTCCGATCATCACGAAAGGGATGCCGATTCGTGATCAGAGCGGCGAGGTCCATGAGTGGTTGGGAGCGATCTATGATCTGTCCGCGATCAAGGAGCAGGAGGTTGCCCTCGCAAGTACATCTAGACGTTTGGAGGCTAAGAATAAGCAGCTTGAGGAGTTCAACCACGTAGCTTCGCACGATTTGCGCGAACCACTGCGCAAGGTTCAGGCATACGGCGATTTGCTGGAAGAGGACTTTGCGGGGGATTTGCCAGAGGAAGCAGTCCGCTACATCGGGATTATGAAAAGCGCTGCGAATAGGATGTCGGGGCTTTTGGACGAGATGCTTGAGTATTCGAAGGTTTCCAGCGTCGATTTGCGTATTGAAAAACTGGATCTTAATTCATTGCTGCGCCGTGTGCTGGAAGATTTAGAGATGGCGGTGACTGAAGCAAATGCGGTCGTTCGATTGGGTGAGTTACGCACTGTGGATGCTGATGCATCGCAGCTTGAGCACGTTTTTCAGAATTTGCTTGGCAATGCGATTAAGTACCGGTCGCCGGAGCGGCCCGTTGAGATCCAAGTCGACTTCGAGCGCTTGAGTTCGGATGAGTTGAACCAGCGTTGCCAGGTTAGCATTCGAGGGCAGGGGCCTTGGGCGGTGATCTCTGTCGTTGATAACGGGATCGGGTTCGATCCGCAGCATGCGGACCACATCTTGGGAGCGTTTAAGCGCTTGCACGGCAGGAGCGAGTATGAGGGTTCTGGTATGGGATTAGCCATTTGCAATCGCATTGTAGAGCGTCACAATGGCCTCCTTAAGGTAGATTCTGTCGAGGGAAAAGGTTCGACATTCAGAGTTATTCTACCGGTCATAGATCATGCCGATAGTATTGAATCTCGAGCATGAGCGAAGTGAGAAGTAACATTATAATTGTAGACGACGATTCGGAGGATGTTGAGCTCCTCTCGCGCGGCCTCAAGGGGGCTTCATCGAACTACGACATCGTTCACTTGTCCAACGGGTTGAATCTCTTGGATGAACTTGAGAAGAGAGCTACTGGCTTGTCTGGAAGGCTGCCTGACCTCATCTTACTCGACCTTCAGATGCCGGTGATGGGGGGCGAGGAGACTCTTGCCGCGGTGAAGTCCGATAATCGTTTTAGGTCGATCCCGGTGATCATATTGAGTTCAACGAAAAGCCAGAGGGACATCGACGCTTTGTATCAGCTAGGAGCGAACTCCTTCTTGTCGAAACCAGATTCTCTGGAAGGCTACAGCAAGGCGACGCGTCTAATCGATTCTTACTGGTTGCAGCTGTCGCAACTACCGAGACATTTATCATGATCGAGGAGGCACAATTGGATTCGCTGGTAACGCGAGGGCTGAAAATCCTGCTCATCGAGGATGACGAGGAGGACAGGTTCCTCATAGAGAGGATTCTTAGGCGGTCTACGGGCGACCGGCATTCCATCGATTGGATTTCCTCATCGACTGAGTTATCGGACCGATTGAGGGAGGTACAGTATGACGCGATTTTGCTAGACTATTATCTCGGCACGAAAACGGCCGAAGATTTAGTGGCGGAGCTGACTGCTCAGAGTGAGAGCACGGCTATAATCGTATTGACGGGCAAGGACGCGTCCGGGGCTGACGAAGCGGCGTTCGGGATGGCGATTGATTTCTTCCTCAGTAAGAGCGATCTGTCTCCAGGTGGGATTGACAGAGCGATCAGGTACGCGATACGGAACCGAGACCAACAGGTGAGGTTGCGAAACTTTTCACGTCTCGTAGCCCATGATTTGATGGGGCCTGTCGGTAACGTCAAGAGCGCCGCAGAGACCCTGTCTCTGGTGTTGCCAAGTTTGGAAGGAGACTCGAAGGAGCTTTTGGATGTATTGTGCAGCGACTGTGAGAACCTGATGTCGACTTTGTCCGCATTGCACGACTTCTCCATGTCGCAGGCCGGTCAGCTGAGTGTAGAAGCCTGTTCGTTGGAGGGCATATTGGAGAGCGCTTTGAGCAATCTGAATATGGCTGATGTTATTACGGATGGCAGAGTCTTCAGCGATTCGCTACCGCAAGTCTCAGTGGATCCGAAACTATTCACGCACGTATTTCAAAACCTGATACAGAACGCTTTGAAGTATAATGCTAGCAAGGAGCCGCGATTGCGCATTAGCGCGACGATCGGCTCTACCGGCTGCGAATTGCGTTTTAGCGACAACGGTATCGGAATCGCTCCGTCCAAAATATCGGCAGTTTTCCGTCCCATGTACCGACTGCACGGAGCATCGGAATACAAGGGAACGGGACTCGGCTTAGCGGTGTGCAAAGAAGTGGTGGAGCGTCACGGCGGTCGTATTTGGGCGGAGTCGAGCGGGGTGGAAGGGGAAGGGTCCACGTTCATTATTCGCTTGGCCGGCACCTCCGCCACTTGAGCGAGCCACGGAGGCGGACCTCAAAGTCGTCTGGCCTGTTGGACGCGTGAAGCGCCTCGCTAGCCGCACAGAGCGTAGGAATCTTCGCGACGTTCGTCTTTCTGAGGTTCGGAGCTTGCGGCCAACTCTAGCTCTAGCCCTTCAGCTAGCACGGCGCTAGCAGCCCGCCAAGCTTTCAGCTGACTATTGTCCAGGTTTAGCTCTCCTTTGTAGCCCTCGAGCACAGCCATCAATTTGGCGTCACTTTTATGAAGGTAGCCAAAAACGAGTGTTTCTCCTATGCCAAAAACCCGAGAACGCGGGTCTTGAGCGAAGGGTCCTGTGTCTCTTTGGTTCCGAGCGGTTTTGTGCAGTCCTTCCCGTTCCAGTTCTTGGAATAGGTGTCGCTCGAGCACAGTGTAGACGAGTCGCATCTCGGCGAGAGCTCCCGCCTTTGGCAGGTGCCTGAATTCATAGTAAGCCTTTCCGAATGCCTCCTGTCCTGTCCGAAGGGAGGCTAGGGCGTCGTTGATCAAGTCGGTTCTTGGGTGATCCAGCTGTTCGGTGTTCATGCTGCGGCTCCACGCATTTAGCATGCCAGTCTCTCTTCAGGATGAGTAGGGGGAGGCTTCGAAGAACGAGTCTATCGCATCTCGGATAGTGGACGGAAGGGGTGGCTTGGGAAGAAATTGAGTGAGGGGCGATGGAGTAAAATTGTTCGGTGGCTCGTAGGCGACTATCAGCAAGGGAATCTTTGGGTGGTGTCTGCGGATCTGTTCAGTTAGGGCATCGCTATCCATTTCGATGAGGTCAGGGTCAATAACGATAGCATCTACCGGGTTGTTTCTCAGGCTAGAGAAGACTCCGGTGGCGGACTGTTCTGTAAGCGTTCGATACCCGTGTGAGACGAGGGCAAGGCTAAACGTGTAGAGCGTCGAGTAGTCCGCATCGACAATGAGTACCAAACGTTTTGCGGTGGTTTCTTTCGTCAAGGAAGGAAGGTGCATTCTGCACTTTTGCGCTGCAATTTGCGGGAATAGTGTTCTTGAAGTAGTTCGCAAGAACGTGGATTTCGCGAAGATGGTCGAGGTAAGTGCGGCACGCAATTCGCCGCTTATCGGCTGATCGGCCTAATGGAAATTCGTTGCGGACACGGGTGCCAGTCCCTCAAGAGGGAGAGTGAGAGTGACGCGTGCTCCGTGGTGTCCGTCCGCTCCTACTACATCGAGTCGTCCACCGAGAAGGTTCGCCAGGCGCTTGGCGATAGAAAGCCCGAGACCTTCTCGCGAAGCCTCCAGCGGGTCAGCCCGATGTTCGAGTGTTCTTGTGCGGTGCGGGCGATTCATCTCCAGTGGCTCAGAGGCATCCCCGTTGGTTCCGACGTGAGTAGAGTTGGCAAAGGAGGCTTTCACCATTTGCATGCCCAAGGGCATGGATGCCGGCGTGGGGGTAGGGCTGGAGTGGTTTTCGATACGCACGTAGAAGCGTGCCTTGTCTGAACAGGATCCCCAGCGGACGGTGATCGAGCCTTTCGTTGTGAATTTCAACGCGTTATGCAGCAGATTTTGCAAAATGCGGGTGAGTTTCGCGGAGTCGGTTTCGATGCGTAGCTTCTTGCATCCCGACATTTCGAGGTCGATGGACTTCTCCCTAGCGAGGATTAGGTAAGGCGCCAAGGTGTCGCGCATCAAATCGACGAGATCCAAGGTCTCGAAATGGAGTTTTGCTTGGCCTGCTTCGAGGGTAGCTTGAAGCTTTACGTCCTCCAAGATATCGACCGCTTGTCCGAGCCCTTGGGTTAGGGGGCCGAAGAGCTGAGATAGCGATTCGTCCTCCGAGCGATTCTGGAAGACATGCGTAATGCTAGAGAGAATACCCAGGTGGCCGACGAGATCGTGTCCTGCGTCGCGGTAGAGGGCCGTTTGTCGGCTGTAGATTTCCCTTAGGTCCTGTACGGTGTTTCGAAGGTCTATGGCGTGGCTTCTCGCTTCCGCTTGCCGTATCTCCTCGAATTTAGCGACACTTTGGTTGACGCCTTCGGCTATGAGATCTGCGAGTAGGTCGGCAGCCTTGGCGAAGGCGGGTTCGATTATTTCTGGGTCTCTCGACACTGCTTTTGTTATTGATCGGAGGATGGCGCAGCGGAGGTGATTCCAGTCGCGGACGAGCTCGGTCATGCTGAATCCTTGTTGCCAGCGGCTAAGCCCGTGTTTCTCGAAAGGATTGGATCGAGCGAGTCGTTCTGGGTCGGTCATGCCATCTCGATATCGACGGAGTTCTTCGTCGAAGAGGTCCAGAACTTGTGGAACATGATCGAAAAATTCGCGTCGGGAGAGGCTCGTCATTACCTCCAGTTCAGCATCACCGAGCGCTCGCTCTTTCCAGTCGGATAGGACTTCTCGGCGATTCTGGAGAAGGTAGTCCGCCAAATGGCATAGGTTTTCTGAGTTCTTCTGAATGGTATTCTCCTGCATGGTCGTCGAATTTGCAGAATGCATGCCTAACCCCAGTAACCCGATATTAGCGCGAACCTGATGAAAGCTTATAAAGTTGGTATAGTAGACGATCACCCTTTCGTCGCTCGTGGTCTGGAAGCTATGTTTGCCCTGGACGGTGGACTCGTTACTGCTTGGGCAGCGTTAGACTACGATGAGGCTGCTGAGAGACTCTTGTCCTCACCGGTGGACATCGTGGTAGTTGATATTAAAATGGGAGATGCGGCTACCGGGCTTCGCGTCTTGGAGCGAGTCGCTGAGTTGGGAGGCAAGACGGCCGCCGTAGTGCTCTCGGCCTATGCTCCCGCTCGTTTGGTGCGGGCGGCTCACGAGCTGGGCGCTCGCGGATTTTTCTCTAAGAATCAGGACGGCGAGAGCTTGATAGCGGCCCTCAAGGAAATCTGTTCTAAGAAGGGAAATGCCTTCTACGGTCCTTACGCGGAATACGCTAGACCGAACTTATATCTGGATATCAGTTCTCGCGAGAGGGAAGTGATGGTATTGATCGCGAAAGGGAAGTCCAATTCGGAGGTGGCCCGTGAGCTCGGTCTGAAGGTTGGAACCGTAAAGACTCATTTAGAGAGCATATATAAAAAACTGGGAGCGACAAACCGGACTGAAGCGATGCGAGTAGGTCTCGCCGAAGGGCACTTCTATCTGGAAGAGTTACTGTGAGTTGCGAATTGCATTAAACGGGTGGCAGTCGGTGCACTTTGCATTTAAATATCGTATATATTTTTCCATTTGCCTGCGGAAGTACGATTGGCGCGGATCTTGAAGGGGCTGAAGTATGGTTAAAAAATCTAATACATTCCTTTTGAGTCTTCTCGCCGTTATTGGCTCTGCCCTCTTTTTCGTAGGTTGTGCTGACGACAATGATCTCGAAGATGCGGCTGAAAGTACCGGTGACGCGATCGAAGACGCTGCTGACAACACTGGGGACGCAGTTGAAGATGCTGCGGACGAAGTTAAGGACGCGACAAACTAATCGCTGCGCTCGGAATCGAGCCTGCAACTTTGAAACGAGGACGCCTCTTCGAGCACACGCTCGAAGAGGTGTTCTTTTTGCTTATTACGCCGCAGCCTTTGCGCGGTTGGTAGGAGCCAGTGGTACACAGGTTTTGCGGTCGAAGCTGCCACATATAAATGCCGAGGGTGCTTTTTGCCACTCTGCATGGCGCTTCTAGCATCCTTGTCACCGATGTGGGCTGCATGGCTAGGAATGGGGTTGTCGCGGCATGCTTTCTGCGATTGGGCGTTTATGCTGTTCCTGCATCTGCTGCTCTTCGTTTATTCCCTGCTTTTTAGTTTCTCGGCTAATCAGTCCGAAGGGGTGGGTGCGACCGGTACTGCATCAGGCGAGCTTGGTTTCGGTGAAGTGGTTGGAGCCGTGGAAGAGTACCTCGATGAGTTTGGTTTTGCTGTCGTGGCGAAATCGATGAAACTCAGGCTTTCGAAGGTCAAGAGGCTCAGGATCGCGTTATATACTACGTTCTCGTTGGAGTCGACCGGACTGACAGAAACGGTTCGAGAGAGCGAGCTTCTCAGTACACAATTTTGGTAAGGAGAGCAGAATCTGGGTCGGCGATGTTGTCTTATAGAAGTGAGACTGGGAGCGAAATTACCATTCGCGGGGACCAGGATTTGACCCGCCCGAAAATACGCTCTGCAGTAGCGAGATTATACGGTGAAGCCACCGAATCAAGCAGCGATTTGAGACTGACTAGGGGCCTGTCGAGTATCTGAGCGACCAATAAATCTCTCAGTTCGACATTTTCACATTTATAGAGTTGTTAATTCCTATTTGGTGCAGCTGCTGCGTTTCATCTCAGGATGGCAGCTAGTGAGAACAGGCAAGCGCCCAGTAGCCTCGGAGAAATGCTTGATGGTTTGTCTGCGGCATCACAGGAACAGGAATCTGTTACCATGGAGGCGATGATGGAATCCGTTGGACGCCGCTCCTTCGGTCCAGTTGTCCTAATGATCGGGCTCATTGCGATGTCACCTTTGAGCGGCATTCCGACACTGCCTTCGATTCTAGGTGTAATGGTTGTTTTGGTAGCGGGCCAGATGGTGGTAGGGCGTAGGCGCTTTTGGGTGCCGAAACGACTCCTGCAGAGGTCAATCGCTTCGAAAAAATTAAAAAAGGGTTTGGGCGTTTTGCGACCGGTGGGTCGATTTATAGATCGTATATTGAAGCCGCGATTGACGTTTCTGACGAATGGATTAGGTGCTCGGTTCATGGCTATATTGTGCGTCTTGGTCGGGGCTACCATGCCACCGTTGGAGCTATTACCATTCTTGGCAACCACTGCGGGTGCCGCCCTAAGCTCGTTCGGCCTTGCGATGATTGCTCACGATGGAGTCCTCGCTTTGCTGGCGATCGCGGCTACTTCAGGAGTCTTCTACTTAGCAGCCAGTGAGTGGCTTTTTTGATAGCGAGGTTTCCGATTCTTGCTCAGCAGTCTATGCGGATAGCGTGGTTTACTTTTCCTAATGCGCATACGGTGTTATTTTAGTTCTCTATTTACTCCTCGAGGTTTCACGCCAACTACCATTCGAACTTCCTTGGCTCTGAATTTGCGATAGCACTGATCCGTGAATGAGAATGAAAGAAAATTGGCTGGTGTATCGGTCTGTAACGATCTCCTGCGTCGCGAATTGGCTGCTGTCGAGGTTTACGGTTTAGCAGCGAAACTTTTGGATGATGATCTAGGGGAGAATTGTTATGGATTCCTGCAAAACGCCCATCGAGAGAATGCCAATATCCCTGTAGAGCAGGTCGAGAAGCGATCCGGAGTGCCCGGCTTGGCGACGGTTGGTTGGGATCGACCGCGAAATGCGATTCTTTGTGCCGCGACGATTTATGGTAGTGAATCACCACCGTCTCACCTATCAAATTTGGAGCGCGAGATCGTAGAAGCGTACCGCGCAGCGAGTAGTTTTGTAGAGTCCGATGAAGCGCTTCAAAGTCTTTTGGCGAACGATATCCTTGTAAGAACTTTGGAGACTCGTAATGCTTTGCAAACTAAGTGCTCTTTAGAAAAAGTATTATTTGCCGAAGCCTTCACATTGAAGGAAGAGCCAGTATCGCATAACACGGTAGTGTATCAAAATTGAGGAGAGGACTGCTCCAGCGTTTTCCTACTCAAAGTTTCCACCTTCGTTCAACCAAGTACCCAAATAGGTTTATGACTATATTCAATCGCAGCAACTCTTCCTTCTCATCTTATTTCATTGTCTATGCTGTCTCGCTTGGTGCCGCTCTTATCACTGGGTGTTCACCGGAGAGCGACGGGCAACCCGACAATATAAAAGAGAAAAATGCTGGCGTGGCTTCAGTTAGGCGTATTGCAGAGGCCCATATATCACCAACTGAAGGGCATGAGTCCGAAGGAGTTGTTACCTTCATCGAAGAGGTGGGAGGCATTCGAGTGATTGCTGATATACGTAATCTTTCTATCAATGGCAGGCACGGTTTCCACATCCATGAGAACGGAGACTGTTCCGCTCCCGACGCAAGTTCAGCTGGAGGACATTTCAATCCTAGTGGAGAAGATCACGCGGGGCCGGATGACAGCCGGCGGCATGTTGGGGATCTCGGCAATTTGGAGGCGACGGAAGCCGGCAGCGCTATGTACGTGCGAGTCGATGAACATCTATCTTTTGACGGATTGAATTCTATCATCGGAAAGGCGGTGGTCGTTCACGACAGTGCGGACGATTTCAAGTCGCAACCTTCAGGTGCGGCCGGGGCGCGTATCGCTTGCGGTGTGATCGAGTGGACCGAGAATTTTTCGAAGTAGGATTTTAGATTCCTAATAGTATCATGGCGCCTCGAATCGAAAAGAAGGGGCCACAATAAAACCGCAGCGTAGAGCTGCGGTTTTTTCGCTTATTTGCGGGTGGATTATGTATCCGCGGTTTCTAGCTCAGGATTGCGCTTTCGTTTGCGGTACAAGGTAGTCTTGTTGATCCCCAAAATCTCTGCAGCGTCCTGATAGCTATGAGCACTGCTCAACACCCCGTTAATGTGGGCCTCTTCGACCTCCTCCAATGTAAAGCGACCTCCGATGGCGATGTGGGTTCTGCTGGTTCTGCTGTCTGGCGAATGAGATCCGACTTCTGCAGGCAGGTCTTCTGGCTCGATGACGCCTCCGTCGCAAAGGATAAGGCTGCGCTCTATCACATTGTGCAGCTCTCTTATGTTTCCCGGCCAAGAGTAACGACGGATAGCGCTGATGGCGCTATCGGAAAAGGTGCAGGTGCTGCGTCCTTGTCGTCTGGCGTGGTGCTGCAGGAAGATTTGCGCTAAGTCATGTATGTCTTGAGGTCGCTGGCTAAGGGCAGGCATCACGATGGATATCACGTTTAGGCGATAATATAAATCCTCTCGAAAGAGTCCTTCTTGCGCTTCCTGCTGCAAGTCTTTGTTGGTCGCGGCGATGATGCGTACATTGCCGGTTCGAGTCTTTGTTTCTCCGACGCGTTCATACTGACGTTCTTGTAGGAAACGCAAGAGCTTCGCCTGGATTTCTAGAGGCAAGTCGCCGATTTCATCGAGGAAAAGAGTACCACCATCGGCAGCTTCGATTTTACCCCAGGTATCTTTAACGGCTCCGGTAAAAGCACCCTTCACGTGCCCGAATAGTTCACTCTCCAATAGCTCTTTTGAAAGGCTGGGACAGTGCACGACGACGAAGGGCTTGTGGGCGCGCTTGCTGAGGTTGTGGATTCGTTTGGCCAAGACGGTTTTACCTGTTCCGCTAGGTCCTAGAATGAGGACTGTAGCGTCGGAAGGGGCAGCCCTTTCGGTGAGGCGGTAAATCGATTGCATGGACTTGTCCTGCGAATCGAAGACGCTCGGCGGCACTGATTCTGAGACCTCAGATTGCAGCTCTTCTACCTTAGACTCGAGAGATAGGCTTTTGCCAACGCGGTCGAGCGCCTGACGTATTTGTTCGGGAACGAACGGTTTAAGGACATAGTCGAATACGCCTTTCTTAGTCGCTTCGATCGCTGTAGAAATTGACGAAAAAGCGGTGAAGATGATCACCGGAGTATCGAAGCCTTCGGAACGAATCTTGTCGTATACTTCCAAGCCATTCTCCGGTCCGAGTCGCAGGTCGAGGAAGATGACGTCGACCTTGTTGTCTTGGAGCTTCTTGACGGCTTGGCTGCCGCTGTAGGCAGAGAATGCCTCGTGGCCCATGGCGCGGAGGGCGATGGAGGTCGTCTTGTGGATATTGGCTTCGTCGTCGACTATCAGAACTTTCATGTATGGGAAGATTGGGAGAATAATGAGTTAAAGCGCACCGCTGACTCTCGTCTGCGGCACGCTATAAACTGGGTCCATTGTTCTTTCAAATGGAGCTTAGCGTGGTGGTGAATCAACGAGGATTCTTTCCGCGTACGGCGCCCGCTACGAATGATACGATGAGCAGAACGAGGAAAACGAAGAATAGGATTTTCGCTACGCCAGCGGCAGCCCCGGCGATTCCGGTGAATCCAAGGAGGCCGGCGATGATCGCTACGACTAGGAATGTAAGTGTCCAAGATAACATATTTTAGTGGGTTGAATTTTTTTTGGTTCGAGAGGGTATTTGCCATTTCCGTGCCAACTCGTTAATTCGGGAGGTGTTCAGCGTTCCTGCGGTGGTGCGCGTGGAGATTTTCGGTGTACGGCTTCATCCTGCGAATGAGGAGTGGCTCCGCTGGGTGCAATATTAAAGGTGCAAGTTGCACCATCTTAGTGCAAAATGCTACACTTTTAAGTGTAAAGACGGATGGACAAGGGGGTAGGATTCCGTTGATGTTTTGGACTAACGAACATGAATAAAATATCGGAAATACTATCGGAAGACGTTTCAGGAATACTGGCGGAATGGATTTCTTTACAACGTAATGATGAAGGAAATTCATTATCAATTTCAGAGGATGAGGTCGTCTCGCAATCGACTGACTTCCTGAAGTTGTTCGCTAAGGCGGTTGAGTCTGGAAAGAATGACATAACTGATCCGGCGTGGGACGAGACCTTGTCAATGCTTCGTGAGGTTGCTCTCTACCGCGCTCAGCGCGGTCTGAAGCCAGCGGAGTCCGCCAAGTTTGTGCTGTCTCTTAAGGAGGCGCTCTTCAGCCGCTTGCTGAAGACCAAGAAGAGCGAGAGCCTCCTAAAGGATCTATGGAGCGTCACTCTGTGTGTTGATAACCTTGGCTTGTATGTGATGAGTATATTCATCGAGAAGCGTGAGGACATCATCGAACGCCAGCAGGAGGAGCTGTTGGAGGTCTCAACTCCGGTCGTGGAATTGTGGGAGGGAGTCCTGGCGTTACCTGTCATCGGTACCTTGGATAGTGCTCGGGCCCAAGTCGTCATGGAGGGCTTGCTAGAGGCGATCGTCCAGTTCGAGGCTAAGATCGCCATCATCGATATTACGGGCGTTCCAGCGGTGGATACGCAGACAGCTCAGCATCTACTCAAGACTGTCACCGCTGCAGAGTTGATGGGAGCGGAGTGCTTTGTGAGTGGCGTGCGCCCTCAGATTGCTCAGACGATCGTTCAGTTGGGCTTGGACCTTGGGGGCATGCAGACCAAGGGTTCTTTAATGAGCGCTTTCCAGCAATCGCTGAGACAGCTAGGCCTGAGTATACAGAAGATCAGCCTGTAGAGGTTATAGGGTTAACGCGACAACGGATGCAGAGTAACATTCCAATTTTAAAGTTAGGCGATTATCTACTGGTGACGATCCAAATGGACGTGCACGACAGGGCTGCATTGCAGTTGCAAGACGATTTAACTGCCGAAATATCGAAGCGAGGTTCCAAGGGCGTGTTGATCGACATTTCGACTTTGGAGGTAGTGGACACCTTCATGGGTCGTGTTTTGTCGGACACTGCGGCGATGGCGAAAGTGCTGGATGCAGAGACTGTCGTAGTGGGCATGCGTCCGGCTGTTGCTATTACCTTGGTCGAGCTAGGTCTCTCACTTCCTGGCGTGGTAACTGCTTTAAACTTGGAGCGCGGGATGGAGTTGCTAACGCAGCGCTTGGGACGAAAGGTTAATGGGTAACGACGGGAGCTTCAGGGAATCTATTTCTCTTCATAGTGACAGAGATGTCAGCAGAGCACGTGTATTGGTGGCTCAATGGGCTAGCCAACAGGGCTTCAGCGTGGTGGAGAGGACCAGAGCGATGACTGCTGTCAGCGAGATCTCGCGTAATTGCGTGATCCACGGCGGTGGAGGCACGATGTATGTCAGTACTCTTTACAACAATGGATCACCGGGATTCAGGATTCAAATCGTCGATCAGGGCCCAGGTATTGAGAATTTGGAGCTTTCGATGGGGCGTGGTTACAGCACGAGAGGAGGCTTGGGATTGGGCTTGGACGGTGCTCGCAAGCTTTGCCGTGCGTTCAGGGTGGAGAGTAATGCGGGTGCAGGTACCACCGTCACCCTAGATTACTGGCGATGAGTGCAGTGGTTTTTATCGAAATAGAGGACAAAAGTCGCATCTCGCAGTGCCGCCGGAGGGCTAAGGTGGCTGCCAAGGAAATGGGCTACTCCGAGGTGGACCGCGAGCGCGTGAGCATCGCCGTGACAGAGGCTGTTTCAAATGTCGTGAGACATGCTGGAAGGGGCTTTTTTCTGATGCAACCGATGAAGCTGAGCGAGAGTGGGGGCGACGAGCTCGCGGTTGTAGTTTGGGATGAAGGCCCTGGCATCGCCCACATCGGACAGTGCATGAAGGACGGTTATTCGACTGCGGGCGGCCAAGGAATTGGCTTGGGCGCCATGAAACGCTTGTCCGACGTCTTCGAGCTATATCTGCCTCAAACGGGTGGGCTGGTGGTCGGGATGAGTTTCAGTGGAGGGGGCGATTTGAAGTCCATACAGCCGCCGAGAGATGCATTGTGGGACATTTTCGCGACCTCCTTGGCGAAGCCGGGGCAAAGTGTTTCAGGAGATGCTTGGGCGATTGAGAGCTGGGATCGGGGATTGAAGGTCCTCTTGGTCGATGGTTTAGGTCATGGACCCAAGGCACACCAGGCGGCAACGCGTGCTGTAGACTGTTTCGCAACGGTACGAGACTTGGAGGGTGAGTCCATAATGCTTGCCCTGAATGAGGCCTTAAAGGGAACGCGTGGCGCAGTAGCTGCGGTGGCAGAAGTAGACAATGTCGCGGGTTCTACTCGCTTTACAGGCATGGGCAACATCTTTGGCCGACTTATTAACGGTACGGAGACGTCCCAGTTAACATCGGTTAGCGGAACGGTGGGTTACAACATGAGGAATCCGCGTAGCTTTGAGTATCCGTGGTTTGAGGACAGTATGATAATTTTGCATTCAGATGGCGTAGGAAGTAGGTGGGATCTGGGAAAGTTTCCGGGAATCTCGTATTCGCGGAGCTCGATCATCGCGGGCGCGCTCCTGCGAGGATATCGGAAAGTTTCGGACGATAGTTCGATCGTTTGCATCAAGTCTAATTCGAAAGGGGTAGGTGGTCGTAGCACTGTCAGTAGGAATGCCACATAAAGCCGCTAGCCGATATACTATCGTTTCTTCGTTGATTGAAAGCGAGGAGGACCTCGCTGCGAGCCGTCGTTGGGCGAAGCTGATCACGGAGAAGCTAAAACTCGACACTTCGACTAGAACGCGCCTCTCAACAGCTGTATCGGAGGTTACGCGTAACGCATTGAGCTGCGGCGGAGGGAAGATAGTCTTCCAGCTGGATATCATAAGCGATCCCCAGGAGCTCGCGGTTTTCATAGAAGACGATGGCATCGACCACGAAGAGTCTGAGCCGCGCGTTTGGACGCGAAAAGGGCTGGACGATGGGCTCAACGGTAGCCGCAGACTTGTTTCCCGTTTAGAGGTCGATTCTTCTGGTGGAGGTACGCTTGTGAAGCTGTACTTGACCTTGCCGAGCTCTGTGGGGCGGCTCAGCCTAGCGGATGCGAGCGGTATACGTGACGAGATTCTCAGCTCGGGCGAACTCAATCCCGTTGCAGAACTAAAGCGCCAAAACCAAGAGCTTCTCGCGTCCCTGCAGCTCATCGAGGAGCAAAAACAAAAGCTTGCCCGCTTCAATGACGAGCTTCGTGAGAGCGAAGAACGCCAGCGTCGCACCGCAGAGAAGATGCAGGCCATTTTAGAGAATTTACCCGATTCGATTGTGCTCTACGGACCTAATTGCGAGTTCGAGTACAGTAATGGCCCTGCGAAGACTCTGGCGGAACTGGGAAATTCGAATGTTCCTTTTGGTCTGGATACCGTATTTGAAGAGGCGATCAAGTCGGGTAAGGACTTCTTTTCGAACGATCCCGGAAGCCTTTTGCAAAAGAAGGTTAACGGCGAAGACCGCTATTTTTCACCTCGAGTCGTCAACTTGATGGGAGATCAAGAGACGACACGCGGCGCCTTGTTGCTGCTTAGGGACGTTACGGATTTAAGACTCATCGAAGACCTCAAGACCGACTTGCTGGGGACGTTGAGCCACGAAATTAAAGGACCAGTCACCTCAGTCAGAATGGCGGTGATGCTCCTCCTTGACAAGGCCTTGGGCGAGTTGAATTCGGACCAGCGAGAACTCGCAGAGACGGCGAAATCAGAGATTGAGCGACTTCTACGGTTGCTTAACAATTTGCTCGATATTCAAAAGTATTCTAAAGATGGATACAGTCTGCAGCGCGTGTATTGCTCAGTCTCAGATTTGGTTGCCCGTTCTATAAGCGAAATGCAGCGCGAAGCGGAGAAACGAAACATCTCGCTGATAGACCTCACTGGATCCTGTAGTTCGGTTGAATTATACGTCGACTTGGAGCGTACGTTGTATGCTCTGAACAATTTAGTTTCAAATGCGATAAAGCACTCCGACGCAGGTCAAGCAGTCGACCTGACCGCTGAAATGGATGCGGCTGGCAAACTGCTTCGAATCGGTGTCAGAGACGAAGGGGTTGGGATCGCGAAGCGATATCACCAGTTAATCTTCAATCGATACGCTAAGGCTCCTGGTAATCGGAGGGCGGGGATCGGCTTGGGTCTCACCATTGCTCGAGATTTTGTGAGAGCACATGGTGGCGATGTGAGGTTGGAAAGCGAAATAGGGGTGGGCAGCCATTTTTATATCGAGCTACCGATCGAATCGAAGCCGGTCCTGACGGACTAGGTCGAGAACGCATAGCATCTTATTAAAATGGATTCGGGATAGGGAAGTCACGGAGAGGTTACGCGCCAAATGAAGGGCCGAATCTTATTGGCGGCATGGTAATCATTTCCAAACGCAGAGTCGGCG
>NZ_JARXHX010000015.1 GCF_031127835.1 Pelagicoccus sp. SDUM812002 | reverse complement strand
ACGCCTTGCGGCATACGCCCCTCAAGCGTACGTGTCTACCAATTCCACCACCTGAGCATAGATGATTGAGGTCGCAAAGAAATGGAGATCTTAGGGACCTTGTAAAGAGCGAAAATGAACATTTCTTAGTTTTCTTCGTATTGGGTTGATTCTCCCGGAACAACCTAGTTAAAACCTTGCCAATATCCCCTTTTCGTCCGTCGCATTCGACTTCTCTAGAACTACAAACATACAGGATGCCCACCTTCTTGCGGCGCCTTTTCAAAATATCAGATGCCTGATTCCACACCCAAGGATTCCAACGAGGAACCGAAACAAGACTCGGTAGACCTTTCAGACCTTCAAAGCTTCAGCTTCGGCACCCAATGGACCGCTGCTAGCAAATCCTCTCCTGACTCGGGAAAGCCTCGCTTTCACAAAGGTGGCCCTCGAGGGGGTGATCGATCTGATCGTAGGCCAGGCGCAAGCGGGCCCGCTCGCAAGGATCGCCGTCCTCCACGCTCGCCGCGTCCTGATGGCGGCGCCGGGGATCAAGGCCATGGCGATCGTCCGCAACAAAGGGGAGACCAGGGCGGCCGCCGTCCTCAGCGTAGAGGAGGCCGTAACGACGGGCCCCGTGCTCCGTTCCATCCCTACGAAAGCCCTGTCTTCGACGTTTGCTTTTACCCGGAAGACAATTGCTTTTCGGCCATCATCAAAGCGATGCGCGGCAACCATATGACCTACGAGTTGTTTCAGGTCGCCAAGTTGTTCATGGAAAAGCCGGATCGCTTCATCGCAAGCGTTACCCGGAAACCAGCCGAAGGCCAAAAGCCTGAAAAGGTTTCGATCTGCGCCATCGACAACATGCCTTTCGCCAATGACGAGGAGGCGATCGCCCATGCTATGGCACACCATGCTGGCGAGTTCTTCACGATCGAGGAAGTGGAAGTGGAAGCCCCGAGCGGCAACTTTCCATTCGTGAACCGCTGTCCTTTCACAAAGGAGCTGCTCGGTCCGCCAAATTACCACAAGTATGAGGTGGCTCTTCGGAACCACCACCGCACGCGTTTGCCCAACATGTCTTTCGAGAAGCTGCAAAGCGCTATCGAAACAGTTCGGGAAGAGGAAGTGGTCGCCGCTTGGTTGGAGAGCCAGAAGAAGGCGACTCGATACACAGCCAAGGAGACTCCCGAAGGCGAGGAGGCGAAGGTATTTGGTTCCGTAGAAGATGCCATGGCGCATCTACGCACGGCGCTGAAGTCCAAGGTCGTGAAGCAAGTTAACTACGCTCGCGTTGCTGGAAATATACTCGAGCAGTACCAGGACAGCGAAGCCTTCAAGGCGATGGATGGCGAACGCCAGCGCCAGCAACGATTCCCGCTGGATGCGGCCAACGCTATCCGCGGTCGCATGCGCCGCGAAAAGTTCAGCATCTACAAGAAGGGAGCTAAAGGGATCACTTACGTTTGTTCGACGAAGCGGAATTTCCGTTCGCCCGGGCAGGTAATGTCGCCCGACTTAGACCGCATCATTCGTTTCTTGGAAACGCACCAGCTGACAAAAGCGAAGGAATTGCCTGCTGCCTACCAAGAATGGCTCAAGTCCGAAGGAGTTGAGGAGGCTGCCGACGAAAAGAAAATCGTGCGTGATCTGCACTGGTTAATCGCCGATGGCTACATCAGTCATTTCGAAGACGACTCTCTTTTCGCCCAGCCCGTACTCGATACAGGAACCACGAAGCAGAAAACCGCACCCGGGACGAAGGGAAGCCAGAAAGCTCCGAAATCCGAAGAATCATCCAAAGCCGACGAGCCGAAAGTAGCAGAGGCTGCGGCTTCTTCCGAGGCGGCTCCCGTCGAGTCGAACGAAAAAACGGAGGAAGCTTCGGCGAATTCTGAGACTTCTGCCGGGACCGCCGATACGGCAACTGACTCCGCGGTGCCTGAAGAAGCGGCCTCGGTCGAGGTTAAGCCCGAAGGCGAGGAAGAGGCGAAGTCCGAGATGGCAGAAGAATCGAAGACCGATGCGGAAGCTGAGGCGACGCCAGCTGATCTTACACCGGAAGCCAAGGAACCGGTCGAAGCCGCCGAGTCCGACCAGGATAAGGCTGAAGAGAAGCATTAGGCTGATTTCGACTCCTAAATACAGTTTTCTCGAAGAGGGAGAGTCGCTTGGCTCTCCCTTTTTTGTATTCAAAAAAGTAGTTCGATCGCGCGGTTTCCTTGGTTATAAGTACGATTAAACAGTCGGATAAGGGAGAAAGGAGTTTTACCTTGCTGGTGGCGAGGGTATGCGTTCACTTAGCGCTTACCTATCCCCTTATAGAAGCCCCGAACATAATTGCTATATGAATGATTCGCATTCCGTCGCGTCCGGCTCAGGTGAACTGAACCCCGACCAAGTCAAACAGCTAGCTAGGCAGCGTTTGCACCGGAGGTCTAGCCTCAGAGTGATCCTTTGCCTGTTACCCATTTGGTTTATCGTTAGCTACGGCTGCGGGATTCTTTTCCGGGATTGGCTCGATGCAAACGCTCCGAGTGTTGGGAACGCTCCGTTTGGATTCTGGATGGCTCAGCAAGGTTCTATTATCTGCTTTGTTCTACTGCTTGTCGTGTACGCGATTTGGATGGGAAAACTGGACGATAAATTTCACCTCGAAGACGAGCAGGAGTAAGTAAATCTGATGTCGCAAGATATATATAATTTCATCTTTATCGGACTCAGCTTCGGTCTCTACATTTTCATCGCGTTTACTTCGCGAGCGTCCTCGACGAAGGAATACTACACTGCCGGCGGCGGGGTATCGCCTTTTGCGAATGGAATGGCGACGGCGGCGGACTGGATGTCGGCAGCTACCTTTATCTCTATGGCAGGAGCGGTCGCTATCAACGGGTACGACGCGTCCCGTTTCCTTATGGGGTGGACCGGCGGCTTCGTATTGTTGACGGTCCTGATGGTGCCTTACCTTCGAAAGTTCGGTAAGCCGACAGTGCCTGATTTTGTGGGGGATCGCTACTATTCGAAACTCGCTCGAGGAGTTGCAGTGGCATGCGCGATTTTCATTTGCATGACTTACATCATGGGTCAGATGCGTGGAGTGGGAGTCGTTTTTTCCCAGCTATTCGGGATTAAGATCCAATCTGGAGTCATCGTGGGGGCCGCTATCGTTTTTCTCTATGCAGGTCTAGGCGGTATGAAAGGCATCACCTACACTCAAGTTGCGCAGTATTGTGTGATGGCCTTTGCCTATACGATACCCGCTATCTTTATCGCCATCGCCTTGACGAACAATTTTGTCCCCCAGCTAGGATTGATTGGAGACTTCACAGTGGATGGAGCCAAAATTCCTTTTCTGGAAAAAATAAATAATATAAATACGGAGCTCGGATTCAGCGAGTATACTTCGGGGACCATGAGTACGGTGAACATGTTTTGTATCACCGCGGCTCTCATGTGCGGCACGGCAGGCTTGCCGCACGTCATCGTACGTTTCTTTACGGTTAAGAATGTTGCCTCGGTGCGAAAGTCCGCGTGTTGGACACTGCTGTTCATAGCGGTCATCTACTTGACGGCTCCAGCGATCGGTTCCTTTTCGCGAGTGAACCTCATCACGAAGTTGCACGAAACGAGTTACGAAAACGCACCGGCATGGTTTAAGGATTTCGAGAACACGGGCCAAATGGCGTGGGTGGATAAGAATGGAGACGGCAAGATCCAGTATTATGGTCCAGGCAAGTCGGACGCTAAAAGCAACGACGTTTTCGTTGGTGGAGCACAGCCGATGTACCCTGCAGACGATGCTCCAGCAAGCCAGTTGAGAGGCGCCTACGGAGAGCGCCTGCTGGCCAATAAAGCTGACGTCACGAATCCGAACGAGTTGTGGTTTGGGTACGACATCATCGTTATGGCAAACCCGCAGATGGCTGGATTGCCTAAATGGGTAATCGCTTTGTTGATGGCGGGCTGTATCGCAGCCGCGCTCTCGACTGCAGCGGGGCTCTTGCTCGTTCTTTCAACGTCGATCTCGCATGACTTCATGAAGAAGATCGTGAAGCCGGACTTGAGCGACAAGGAAGAGGTCAACTATGCTCGAGCGGCTTCTTTCGTCGCCCTTACCGTAGCGTCTTATTTTGGCATCAACCCTCCTTCCGCGTTTATCGCTCAAACCGTAGCCTTCGCCTTCGGTTTGGCAGCGTCTTCGTTTTTCCCGACCCTGCTGATGGGCATCTTTTCCAAGCGGGTTAACAAGCAAGGCGCTGTATCCGGGATGCTATGTGGAATCGTATTCACCATCGGCTATATTATTTATTTCCAGTTTCTGGGTGGAACTAAAAGCGAGTACCTGTTTGGGATCAGACCTGATGGTATCGGGTTTGTGGGGATGATAATCAACTTTGTGGTCGCCTACGCCGTTAGCTTGCTTACGGCGCCTCCCCCGCTGTCGATCCAGCAGATGGTCGCTGAAATTCACGTCCCCGGCGCGGCGACGCATGGCATGGGCGATTCGGACGAAGGTGTCGGAGGTGAAGGGATCTAGTGTGACACTGGGACACCCGCTTTAAGTTTCGAAACGGTCAGTGTGTCGCACTGGCCGTTTATTATATGCTTGCACAGCGAGTGAACTCGGTGCTCGCAATTTCATGCAAGCCGAACGATGTTAGTGACTTACGATTTGAGCTAGCGCTAAATTAATAGCGTGTTCCCCGAAGGTACGAAAAATGCGAATACGGGATTTGATGGAGGAAACCACGAAATGATTGACCCGAACAGATTAACAGAGATGGCGCGCAACGCATTGACTGCCGCCCAAGCAATCGCTCGTCGTAAACAGAACAACGAAGTGGACACGCTACACCTCCTTGCCGCCCTTGCGGAGCAGGATAAAGGTATCGTGCAAGGCGTTCTCAAGAAATTGGAGCTTTCAGATACGGCCCTTTCGCTCGCTCTCGATCGGGAGCTGGACCGTCTTCCAAAGGTTTCCGGAAGCGTCGACAGTTCGAAGATTTTTATCACTCAGGCCACCAACGAAGTCTACACGAAGGCCGAGCAAGAAGCAGCGTCGCTGAAAGATGAATACATCAGCGTTGAACATCTTTTTCTCGCTTTAGCGACCGTGCAGAAGCCCGCGGCTTTAGCGAATGTTCTGAAAAGTTTTAGCTTAGACCGGAGTAAGATCTTGGGAGCCCTGAAGTCAGTGCGTGGTAACCAGAGAGTGACCTCGCAAAATCCGGAAGCCACTTACCAGGCCTTGGAAAAGTATGGTTCCGACTTGGTACAACGCGCCCGTTCAGGGAAAATGGATCCCGTGATTGGGCGCGACGACGAGATTAGACGCGTCATCCGAATCCTATCTCGTAAGACTAAAAACAATCCCGTTTTGATTGGCGAACCCGGTGTTGGAAAGACTGCCATCGCTGAAGGACTTGCCCAACGTATCGTGCGTGGAGATGTACCCGAGGGACTCAAGGAAAAGACCGTATTCTCTCTGGATATGGGGTCTTTGATCGCGGGCGCTAAATATCGCGGCGAATTTGAGGAACGTCTCAAGGCGGTGCTTCAGGAGGTGAAGTCTAGCGACGGGCAAATCCTGCTATTTATCGATGAGTTGCACACTATTGTAGGAGCAGGAAAGACCGACGGAGCCATGGATGCGGGCAACCTTTTGAAGCCCATGCTAGCACGCGGGGAGCTGCATTGTATCGGGGCGACGACTTTGGACGAGTACCGCCGCTATATCGAAAAAGATGCCGCCTTGGAGCGCCGCTTCCAAAGCGTCTTGGTCGATCAGCCAAGCGTCGAGGATACGATTTCTATTCTACGCGGTTTGAAGGAACGTTTCGAGGTACACCATGGTGTGCGCATCCAAGACAATGCTTTGGTTACGGCGACAGTGCTTTCGAATCGATACATAACAGACAGATTCTTGCCGGACAAAGCCATTGACCTAGTGGACGAGGCTTGCGCGGCTATCCGCACGGAGTTGGATAGCTTGCCCGAAGAGCTCGATACGATGACGCGTCGATTGATGCAGCTCGAAATCGAAGCAGCCGCATTGCTCCAAGAAACGGATACAGCTTCCAAGGATCGCCTCGTGGGCGTACAGCGCGAGATCGCCGACTTGCGAGAAGAGGAGAAGGCTCAGCGGCAAATATGGGTGGCGGAGAAGGACGTTATTTCTCAGCTGCAAAAGCTGCGCGAAGAGATCGAAAGCACGAAAGCAGAGATCGAAAGGGCGGAGCGAGCTTACGACTTGAACAAGGCAGCAGAGCTCAAGCACGGGCGCTTGCCGGAACTCGAGGAGCGCTTGATTGCCGCTCAAGCTAAACACAGCGAACGCTCCTTGCTCAAGGAGGAGGTATCGCAGGAAGAAATCGCTGATATTGTCTCTAAGTGGACCGGTGTTCCAGTTACGAAGCTGATCGAAGGCGAACGCCAGAAGCTATTGCATTTAGACGGAGCTTTGGAGGAACGGGTGATCGGGCAACCGGAAGCAATTCGCTACGTTACGGAGGCGATTTTGAGGGCCCGCGCGGGCATCAAGGACCCAAAACGGCCGATTGGTAGCTTCATATTTTTAGGTCCCACAGGGGTAGGTAAAACCGAGCTCGTTAAGACGCTCGCGAGCACGCTTTTCGATAGCGAGGATGCGATTATCAGAATCGACATGAGCGAATATATGGAGCGCCATGCAGTGGCTCGATTGATCGGGGCTCCTCCTGGATACGTTGGCTATGAGGAAGGCGGCCAGCTCACGGAAGCGGTTCGCCGCAAGCCGTACTCGGTTATCCTTTTTGACGAGGTTGAAAAGGCCCATCCAGACGTATTCAATATCATGTTACAGATTCTGGACGATGGTCGAGTAACTGACTCGCAGGGCCGTTTGATCGACTTCAAGAATACGATTGTGATCATGACCTCGAACCTTGGTAGCCAATATTTGCTCGAGCAAGGAGGTGGAGATATATCCGAATCGACTAAAGAATCGGTCATGACCGAGTTGCGCCGGAATTTCCGTCCAGAATTTCTGAATCGTATCGACGAGACAGTAATTTTCAGACCTCTCGATTTGGAAGATATCGAAAAGATCGTCGTACTCCTGCTGGCTGATTTGAACCGAAACCTAGAAGAACGGCGCATAACCGTCGAGCTCGATGAAGAGGCGCTCAAGTGGGTTGCGTTGAAGGGCTTTGATCCCGTTTACGGCGCCCGTCCTTTAAGGCGTTTTATCCAACGCTCTATTCAAACCGATCTGGCGAAGGCAATTATCGGCGGAGAGGTCAGCGACGGGGATACCGCTCGATTCACAGTTTCCGATGACGCTCTCGTCTTAAGCAAATAGGGTACTTTGATCAGTTGGCGGGGCCGCCTTTTGGTTTCGTCCACTTGCTCAGGGTTGCCGCGAGAGGTTTTATTTCTAACGGCTTAGAGAGGTAATCGTCCATACCTGCTTCAATGCATCGCTCACGCGCCCCGTTCAGGGACATCGCGGTAAGAGCGATAATTGGAGTATGCGTTCCGGTTGCCTTCTCGTGGTCGCGGATTCCTCTGGTTGTTTCAAAACCGTCCATTTCTGGCATCTGGCAATCCATCAAGACGAGGTCATAATGCTTCTTGGAAAAGAGATCTAGGGCTTCGAGCCCATTGGAAGCCGTGTCGGCTGAAAGGCCGATGCGTTTCAACATTCCGAGAATGAGCTTCTGGTTGCCTAGGTTGTCCTCGGCAACGAGAACTTTGTGGTTCGCCAAACCTTCGGATGGCTCTAGGTTCAGTGCGTTGTCGAAATACTGTTCCTCCTGTTGGACGCTTGTCTCAAGATAAGCTGTAAACGTAAAGGAGGAACCCGACCCCGGTACGCTTTGGATGGTGATGTCGCCCCCCATCATCTCTGCTAGGCGTTTTGAGATGACGAGCCCCAGGCCAGTGCCACCGTGCTTTCGGCGGGTGGAAGAGTCGGCTTGGGTGAAGGGCTGGAAAAGGCGCTTCTGCACCTCTTCAGTGATTCCGATACCTGTATCGATGACGCTGATACGAACAATTGAGTGTTGACCAGAATTATCGTCAGAGCGGGCTCGTATGCAGACTTCCCCTTCGTTGGTGAATTTTATGGCATTGCTGACGAGGTTTAAGATGACCTGCCGCACTTTTCCGGGATCACCGATTACGAATTCCTGGAGTTGCTCTGAATAATCGAGCTTCAAGGAAAGGCCTTTTTGGGAAGCGATCGGTGACGTAATATTGAGGACTTCCTGAAGCAGTTGTTGGAGGCTGAAACTCACCAATTCGAGTTCTTCGCGGCCGGCTTCGATCTTAGAGAAGTCAAGAATGTCGTTGATGATCGTGAGGAGTGAGTCTCCAGATACGCGGATGGTTTCGACGAAATCCCTTTGCTCGTCGTCTAAGCTTGTCTCGAGCAGCAGTGACGCGAAACCGATTACACCGTTCATGGGAGTTCGCAGCTCATGGCTCATCATGGCTAGGAATTCGCTTTTAGCCTGGTTCGCTTTTTCGGCTTCCTCTTTCGCTTTTAGGAAGGCTGCCGTCCGTTTGTTTACGGTTTCTTCTAGGCTTCGATTTTGCGACTGTAATTCGCCGCGGAGCACGAGAGCATCCAGGGTGGTGGCGGTAAGGGTAAGGGTGAGTGAAATTTGGTTGAGAACGATATTGTGCTGTTCGCTCGGGTCTACTTCGCTGAAGAGACCAATAAACATGCCAAGGGTCCGCTCCCGGGTAGATAGGGCATGCAGCATCAACTTTCTGCCTGACTTCTCATCCGCCCAGAATAGGGGTTTCTGTTGCCGAATAGCCCAAGCGAAAGCACCTTGGTGTATCGATCGGCGGACTACGGATTGGAAGGATGCATATGCGGTGGTGGGGCGGGTCTTGTGTAGCTCGAAGTTGCCGTCTGCCTCGTTCACGAGATAGAATCCAAGCGTCGCGAAATCTTGGATACTATCGAGCTCGTTTTCCGTGATTTGGATGACTTCTCTCACGTTTGTCGCCTCCCGAAGCTTCCTTTGGAAGAAGTCTAAAGTTTCGAAGCGACTTTGGATTTGCTCGTGCTTTTCTGGGTGGCGGGAGTCCATCGCTAGCCTTGGTCGATGTTTTCAGATAGGAATACATGGCAAACGCTGTCGAGCTGCCTCTTTAGTTCTTCAACGATCATTGATAGCTTAGATTCGTCGAAATTCGAAAAACCCCAGGCTGCCTCGGAAAACTCCGGAACGAAGCGGTCTCCGGAGTCTCCAAAATTGAGGGCGGATACGATGAAGCTTGAGATGTGAACGAAGCTGGCCCCTCGCAAGTGTGTGCGTGCCAGCACGGGTTTGTTGTGGTGGCGAACCAGTGTGCTGATGTTTTCCGGAAAACGCCAATGCTGCAAGGCAGCCGCCCCAACTTCGGATTCGTCGAATCCTAGTATCGATTGGGCTGCCTTTTGGTAGAGGGTATCCCTTTTACGGGTACGCTTGTAAATCGCATTGGCCTCTTCAGGAAATAAGCTAGCTATCAGCGGGCGACCAATCTTGTGGAAAAACCCGGCAAGGAAATGACGTTCTGTGTTTGCGTCGCGACTGTCGAGGGCGATGAGCCGAGTGCAAAGTCCCACTGCGATACTGTGTCGCCAGAACCTGTCGCTCTCTACTGGAAACTCCGGAGAGTTGCCTAGGCTTCTAGGCAGTGAGAGGGCGATGCTCATGTTTCGCGTGTTCCTGAGTCCTATCACGCTGAGAGCATCTGGAATAGTGGTGATAGAAACCGGGTAGTTGTAGAAGCTCGAATTCGCCAAGGCTAGAAATCGAGCAGTCAGGTCGGTATCTGACTCTACGATGCGGGCGATGTCATCGAAAGATGATTCCGGACTGTCTACAGCGTCTTCAATGGCAAGAGCGAGGGGGAGGAGGGATGGAAACTTATCAGCGTCCTCGAGGACGGGATTGAGAAGTGAGTTCACTGCTGCTTGGGGGAATGATCGGAGGACTTTGCAGACTCGAGAATCGCCATCTCTCTGATGGCGACTACGACTGGATGGGAGGATTTTACCAGTTTGAAGCGTCTCTGAACTTCAAGCTTCGCGTCGTGCTTAGCGGTATCTGAAAAACTGTTTATCGATACGGATTTCTCGGAGCCTGCCTCGCCCTGTAGGTGAACGCTTTCGACTCCCCACATCATTAGGATCTCGATCTTTTTGTCTGTAAGCTCAGTGCCCGCAGGGAAGAGGAGCCGCGCGTCTAGGTTATAGACGTCGTCGGCCAATACGGAGCCTGAGGTTACTTCGTGTGGTGAGCGATTGGGCATTGGGGAAGGGTTGCTCCTTCTGATCTCAAAGGGGAGATGAGTAATTCAATGGCCCAATGGGCTCAACCATTAACTGGGCTTCTCCAACGGTTTTGCGGGATATACGCTAGTAAGATAAACACGAGTTGTAACGCCCAGAAGCCGGCGAGGTATTGGAACGCGGAATTCATAAATCCGTACGAGTGTAACCCGATACCGAGCATGTTGGTGCCCATCCATGACCAGCTCGTCACGACGTTTCCGAATATGGCCATAGCCATTATGCCTCGGGTCTTGGCAAAACCGCCCCAGCGAGCGTGAAGGATGACCACGTTCCAGAGGACTAAAAGTATGGCTCCGTTTTCCTTGGGATCCCATCCCCAGAACCGGCCCCAGGATTGGTCAGCCCAGATGCCTCCCGTGACCGTTCCAAAGAAGCTGAACAGTGTGGAGAAGCAGACGATGCCGAAGACCACGGACGCGAGCATTTTCCCTATCTTCTTGTCGATGAGCTTGGTGGCGGTGCCCGCTATAACGTAGAAGATAGCGACGAACCCAGCAAAGAAGGTGGAGGCGTAACCAAATGTGACGGTCAGCACATGCACGGTGAGCCAAAAGTTGGAGTCGAGAACCGCCTTCATCTGCTCGAGCGTATCCTTGCCGTCAATCAAGTGGTGAGCAACGATGAGGCTACCTATCCCGATCACTGAGGCTACGAAGCTCCCGATTCCGTTCTTGAAGAGTTTTTCGATGATGAGGGCCAACAGGGTAGCGCCCCAGCCCACGTAGATAGCGGAGGAGTAGAGGTTTATTACCGGGGCGTAGTCGATGATGTAGACGCGGAACCCCATTCCGATTGTATGGAAGGCGAATACAGCGACAGTCGTCCAGAACGCAGCCCGATTGAGTCCACGGGAAGCGAAGGGCCATGAGAAGACGGCCAAGAGGAATACTATCACGTATCCGACGATGGACACGTAGAAGGGACTTAGGTAGTTGAAGAGACGTTCCGCTTTCGCCTTGCTCGCGGCCTCGGGATCGATGTCCTCGATAGCGGATTGCAGCTTTGGAACCGTTTCGTTAAAGGTATCGATATCGTCTTGGCGAAAGGAATCAACGAGGGTCGCCCAGTATACAGTGACGTCACTTGGCTTCCCGTCTCGAGTGATTTCGTCGAGGGCCGAGCTCATCTTGTGCCAGGTTTGTTCGCCTTCGATCGGCGGCATTGGGTGGGTGAAGAAGAGAGCTTCCGACTCGAAGGTTCGGTAGACCTGCATGAAGCTCAGCATAGGGCTTAGCTTTGAAGGATCGAACTCTTCTCCCCGTTGCTGCTTTTGAGTCTCTTCAATTGCTGCCGGGATTAGGGTTTGCAGGGCGGTGAGTTCCTCGAGGAAGCTAGGCGACTCGCCGTGATGGGTGGTGCGGGTGAGATTGTAGAAACGGATTACATTGTTAGCCAGATTGACGACCGCGTTCTGGTAGCGGTTGCGTAGCTGGCTATCGATCTCGGAGGCTTCGATAGCGTCTTCTCGGATCTTGTTGTAGACGGTTCGGATCTCGTTGAGCGAGTAGTAGTGGTGACTACTGCCGGAGCCAAACAGCATGCGCTTGACCATGTTGTCGCTTTCTTTTGGCTCCTTGTGTGGCAGGATGGCTTTTAATCCATCGTCATGGATTCTGAATACAGGACGATCGATCGCTATTTGCGGTTGGAAGAGTACCTCAGCGAGCCATTCTATGGCCATGTGACGGCTGCCGTCCTGATAGGTCGCAGTGCTTTTGCCATTGATGGCGAGGAGCGTATTCCGAGCGACGGAGTCAAGAGGTTGGACGCGTCCGTTCAAGACGACGGGGATTCTCCCGAAGGAGTCGTAGTCCACCTCGGACTTGGGAGTTTGCCTCTTATAGTTCGAGTAGATGGTCCCGAAGAAGAGGCAAAGTGAGATGATGGTAAAAAGGCTGCGTTTCATGCGGCTGCTTTCTTTCTTTTCTTGGAGAAGCGTTGGAGGCTGAAGCCAAATTGCACAACGAGCCCGAGGGTCATGAGGGACGTTGAGATGTAGGGTAGGCTACGGCCAGGGTTACGGACAACTTGGAGAATGGTGGTCGTGTCGTCGTTCATGAAACCTTGTTGGTAGAAGGTCAGATCGTCGTAGCGGAGGGGGTTGTTCATGTATATGAGAAAGTCCTGCTCGAGTCCGGTTGTCTTGTCGCGGACGGTCACTTCGCTTGAGAAGTTCTTTGGAATGTTGGTGCCAAGATAGCGGTCATGGCTGAAGTCTTTCAGAGTGACCGCATAGTCGATCATCTCGCGCTCGCGCCGCATCAAGATCGTGTAGTTGCGACCTCGGTACGAGAACGTCTGGTTGGGCACGAATTCGCGAGCGAGCCAGGTCCCAATCACTTCGGATCCGTTTTCACCGGAGTCTTTCGAGAACAAGGTAACAATGGTGGCGGGCACGTTACGGTCGTTCATCTTGCCAGTTTCCGGTACCTGAATGGCATAGGCTTGCAGGCCGATTCCCTGATTGGCGAGTCTGGCGGAGTCTGGGGTAGATTCGTTGCGGCGCTGCATGACGGAGTTCGGCAGGAATTCGTCTATGCTTATGTTGAAGGGGAGTTCCTCGATCGAGACTTGTTGTTCTCTCTCCAGCATTGCCTGAGGGATTGCGTAGACTCGATCTTTGTCGTCGAAGGTCGTATCAATGATCGCAAGTTCGGACTCTCGAAAGCTTTCGGTGAAATCGACGGTCTCGCCCTCATTTATTGTGAGGCTCGCCTCATGCTGGAAAACGCTGGAGATAAATTCTCCTAGTAGCAGCAGGATAAAGCCAAAGTGGACCATCCAAATGCCAAGCTTTTCCGTCGACATGCGGAAGCGGTAAAAGATCGCCGCAATCATATTTACCAGCAATACGAACCCTATCAGGTAGCCACCAGGCATATAGGGTATGTTGATATCGATCGAGGGTATGTATTGAGTTACGAATACAGTATGGAAATACTTTTCGGTCGCTCCGTGAATGCCGAGGTTTACCTGGTCGATCGTGCCAAAGAGGATGAGAACCATCCCCAGTACAAAGGAACCAATGGTAATTTCAAGTGACGCGAGTAGTTTTAAAAGTGGCTTCATTATTTTGAAAAGCAGAGGCGTCCCTTAGTGGTTGTGGCCTTCGTGGCTGAAGTGAACGCTTTCTAATAGCGATATGAATTCGTCGCGCTGCAAGTCGACCAGCATCGCATCTCCCTTGAGCTTGAAGAACCACGACTTGCCAGCCTTTTCCATGATAGCAACGCGTATCCACTCGTCAGTTACCGATCTTTCACTGTCGTTGCTTGGTTTTAGTTCGAAGACTTTAAATTCCAATCCAGCTTCGTTTTCCAATGATTGGACGGCTGCGGTAACCTGCGCGGCGTCCCAAGGTGAGAGACCGATTTGCCGTCTCCAGCGGTTGACGTTCGCTACGAGCCCTCCGGTATCGCCGGGAAAGGACGTGATGGCGAAATCTGCCGGCGGGTAGCCCTCTTGGGGAATCGAATAGCTGGCAATGCGGATGGAGTTGCCTTCTGTTTCCACCCAGCCTGAGGGAGCGGTAAAGGCGAGATCTCCTAAGTGCTCTCCGTGGGCGCTTCCGGCGAGATCTGCCGAGGAGGTTGCATCGTCACCGAAACGCAATCCGCGCACGAAAGAGCTGAACGAAGGGATTTGGCTTTGCACGGTCGAAAAGGGGCCAGACATTTTCAGGAACCAACTTTGGCCGCGGTACGGGATGACTGCTGCATAGACGCGGCTGGAGCTTTCCGATTTGTCCGCGGCTTTAAGGTCTAGAACGACAGCGCTCATTTCTTCGTTGAGATCTACTTCTACGGCCAGAGCTTCGAGCTGCTCCTGGTCGATCTCGGGCAGTCCCGCTTGGCGGAGCCAGCGATTTGCATTGGCAAGGAGTCCGCCCGTCTCGCCAGGAAAGGACGTGACTGTGATTTCTGCCGAACCAGCGTCATCGGTGAATAGGTAGTTGCCCTTGCGGAATTGGGTAGGCGGTAGCTCCTTCCATTGGGGGGCAGGGGTCCAGGAGATCGGATCCGGCTGCTGGCTCGATGGGGCTGTTTGGGCGGTCGGAAGCGTGGCTGCGCTTGAGCCCTTCGCTACGTCGTAAACCTTCACTTCAGGTTTGCTGCAGCCGCTGGACAGAATGAGTGACGCCGATAAAACGCCGATCGAGATTAGGCACGAATAGGACTTCATATAAATCGTGGGCCAGATAAGTGACTCGAATACCATAAATCAAGCAGGACCGGACTAGAGGGGGAGTACTGTTGAATTCTAATACTGACTATTAGCTGTTAATCCCGCATGCGTGAAGGGTTGCCAAAGGCGTTCGGCTCGGTCTAAAGACCTTTGCAACAGCGTTTTCTACCATGGCGAAGAAAGAATCCTCACTTGACCGCGTACTCGGCCGTATCGAAAGTCTCGATGCCACGAATCTGACGAACCTAGCGCAAAAGCTCGCTCGGGAGCGAGCCTACTTGGAAACTGTTTTCAACACGGCGCTCGAGGGAATCCTGGTCGTCGACGAAGAAGGCGAGGTGCAGTACGCCAATGAGTCAGGCCAACGCATGATCGGCTTAAGCGACAGCGAGTTGGGAACGACGCTACTTTGGCGACTCATCCCCGGACTGCGCGACTCGTTGGGACTGGACGAAGGCGAGCCGCTGCGAGACTCGATCAGTTCCAGAGAGCTGGAGCTTACCTACCCGGAGCGTCGGTACGTGAGGATCTATTTCCTGCCTTTCAAGGAGCCAGTTGGAGACGACGAAAAGCAGTTCGTGGTGATGTTGTCCGACATTACCAATGAAAAGATATCCAAGGATGAGACGATCGAGTCTGAAAAGATAGCTTCCATCCTTCTGTTGGCAGCCGGGGTGGCCCACGAGTTGGGGAATCCACTCAATTCCCTGACCATCCACCTGCAGTTGATGGAACGTCAGTTAAAGAAGCTGGGGGAAAATTCGGGGTCTGGAAAGCTCGTCAGTTCCTTGAATGTCTGCCGAGGCGAGGTCGAGCGCCTAGATGGTATTGTAAAGAACTTCTTGGAAGCCATCCGGCCACAAGATCCAGATTTTCAAGTCCTCGATTTGAGCCTCGTCCTCGAAGAGGTCCTGGAGGTCGTCGGCTCCGAGCTCAATGACCGGGGAATTTCGGTCGAGGTCGAAGTTATTTCTGAGGCTCCCATCGTGCGAGCGGATCGAAACCAGATGAAACAGGTTTTCTTCAATCTCATAAAAAACGCCATGGAAGCGATGGGACCCGGCGGAGATTTGCGTATCGTATCCCGCTCGGATGAGGAAAAGATTTATCTACGCTTTGGCGATTCGGGAGAGGGAATCCGGCAGTCCGACCTGTCACGCGTCTTCCAGCCCTACCACACGACTAAGAAAACTGGCTCGGGACTCGGCTTGATGATCGTGCAGCGAATTGTGAGAGGGCACGGCGGCCAAGTGGGAATCGACAGCCAGGAAGGCGTCGGCACGGTGGTGACCATCGAGCTGCCCAAGCGGAATCGGAAGCTGGTTATGCTAGGAGGATAGGGCTTCCGCGAAGCATCCCCTCTTCTCGAGGACTTGATTGAGACAAAACCGCACACTTGACCAGGCGGTGTCTTCCTCTAGCGTAAGAAGAATGGTGCCAACTATTCTCATTGTTGATGACGAGCGGCATACCCGAGAGGGACTTATGCAGGTGCTCGAAGACTCTTACGACATCTACTTGGCGGAAAACGCTGAGGAGGCCTTCAACTTGATGGAGTCCGAACCCTTCGAGGTGATTCTGACCGACCTACGCATGCCTGGGAAGTCGGGCATGAAAGTGATAGACAAGGCTCTCGGGCTCGCGAGCCGCCCGCCCGTAATTATGATGACAGCATACGGCGACGTCGACTCGGCGGTGGAGGCCATGAAGCGAGGTGCCTACGACTTTCTGACCAAACCCGTTAACTTGGAAAAGCTGGAGATCCTGATCAAGCGAGCCCTCAAGTCCAAGAACCTGGAAACCGAGGTGGCCCAGCTGCACGAGCGGTTGGACGTAAAATTCAATTTCGAGGGGATTGTAGGCAACTCGGCCGAGCTGGTGAAAGTTATCGACCGCGTCAAGCTAGTCGCTCCCTCGAGAGCGAGCGTATTAATTGAAGGAGAAACTGGTACGGGCAAGGAGTTGATCGCGCAGGCGATTCACCAAAACTCGAACCGAGCAAAAGGTCCCTTTGTCGCGGTGCACTGTGCGGCCCTGCCTGCTGCGCTTCTGGAAAGCGAGCTATTCGGTCACGAGAAAGGAGCTTTCACGGGGGCCACCGAGCGACGCATCGGACGTTTCGAGATGGCAGAAGGAGGCACCTTGTTTCTCGACGAAATTGGCGAGATCGATCTTTCCACCCAAGTAAAGCTACTGCGCTTCTTGGAGCAACGAACCTTCGAGCGATTGGGCAGCAGTAAGTCGATTAAAGTCGATACGCGATTGGTGGCCGCGACTAACAAGAACCTGCTGGACATGGTTGCGAAAGGCGACTTTCGCGAAGACCTGTATTATCGTCTGAACGTGGTGCAGATAAGGATGCCTTCCCTCGCGGACCGGGCGGAGGATTTGCCTCTGCTTCTCAATCACTTCATAAAGGAGTTCGCCGCGGAAAATGAGATGGAACCGCCCACATTCGAGCCCGGTGCGATCCAAGCGCTCCGCCGTTATGGATGGCCGGGCAATATTCGGGAGCTTCGAAACTTCGCGGAAAACTCGGTCGTGATGCATCGCAGCGGCACCATTCACGACTACGATTTGGATTCCAAGTTTCGAGGGGAAGGGCCCTCGGTCGATGGCTCAGGAAAAATCGTATCGCCGCTCGACAAAGAGGAGAACGAGAAACGCTTGCTTCGCGAAGCCTTAGCTGATGCCCGCGGAAATCGCACGCGGGCGGCTGCTTTGTTGGGAATCTCTCGTCGCACGCTGCACCGGAAATTGCAGCAATGGCCTGAACTGGATGTGGTAGATCGTTGAGGTGAGAACCGTGGCAAAGAGGGATTGATCCTGCCTTGCGGTCGTGCGCTGAAGCGCTGTGCTAGGTTGTTCGTACGGGTGCGCTGATGGCGGCAGGGCGGCAGGGTTTTGATGCAGTTGAGAGGGTATTATTTTTGCGGAATTTTCTGTTGACTTGAGGTCTTTGAAATGGATTCTGACGCACCTCTTTAATGAGGCGGGCGTAGCTCAGTTGGTAGAGCACCACCTTGCCAAGGTGGCTGTCGAGAGTTCGAATCTCTTCGCCCGCTCCACTTTTCCTTAACGGGAAAGGTGCGAAACCCTCATTTAAAGCGGGCGTAGCTCAGTTGGTAGAGCACCACCTTGCCAAGGTGGCTGTCGAGAGTTCGAATCTCTTCGCCCGCTCCACTTTTTAAAAGCCTCTCCGGAAACCGGGGAGGCTTTTTTCCGCTTTCTCATTGGCTAGGGGGGTGGAACGACCTTAATCGTCGCGCTGGGTGGGCGGGATGGTTCAGCTGATTGGTTACTTCTGCAGCGCGGACGACGTGGAAGTCGTCCCTCCGACGAGGGAGGGACCGGTTCCACCCTGTCCGCGCTGCAGGAGCTGTCAGAATGTCGCTGCTGTTTCGAGCTTGAGGGTTCGCCTGGTAGCAGCTCCAATGCGCCGCGTGAAAGCCAGCGACCTTTTCAATTTCCCCGAGAGCATTCCCTTCGCCGATTTCTTCGATCCTGACGCTCTGCCGTGGCAATGGATACAGCAGATCAAGCCCGCCTTGGCCGCTGGATTCGAGGAACGTGTGCCAAGTCAGGTCCCAGGGGGCGTTTCAATAAAAGGGAAGGTCTTCATCCACGAGTCGGTTGAACTGCCGCCGTTTTGCTCGATCGAAGGCCCCGCCTGGATTGGTGCGGGTGTTCAGATCCGGCCAGGGGCTTACATTCGTGGCAATGTCATTATCGGGGCCGACTCGGTGGTGGGGAATTCTTGCGAGTACAAAAATTGCCTGCTTCTCGAAGGCGTGCAGACGCCGCATTTCTCCTACATCGGGGATTCGGTCCTTGGTAATCGTTCTCACCTGGGGGCGGGAGTCATCCTCTCTAACTTGCGGCTCGACCAACAGCCCGTGAAGGTGAAGACGGATACCGGAATTGTGGATACAGGCATGCGCAAGTTCGGAGCCCTGGTGGGCGACGAAGCGGAGGTGGGCTGCAACTCCGTGCTGAACCCAGGTTCGATCCTTGGAAAGAGAGCGCTTGTGGGGCCGCTAACTCCTTTTGTTGGAACCCTCGGCGAGGGACGAATGCTTCTGAGCAAACCCAAGAGCAATCAGATCGACCGCATGGACTGATTTTAATTCTGGTTTTGGGCAGCGGCCTTTTTCCGCGAAGAGACTTCCTTCGAGAAAGCAAGTGTAGTTTCGCTTGAATCCATCACCACCTGCCGCAAACTCCCGCAGCTTTCCACCGCACCTTTTGACATGAGAATTCTTTCAGGCATCCAGCCTTCGGGCATCCTTCACGCTGGCAACTACTTTGGCATGATGAAGCCGTCGATCGATCTGCAGGAGCAGGGCGAGGCGTTCTACTTCATCGCCGATTATCATTCCATGACCTCGCTTACCGACGCTAAGCTGCGTCGTGAGTACACCCAGCGCGTGGCGATCGACTTCCTCGCTTGTGGCTTGGACCCGAAGAAGGCGGTCCTCTTCAAGCAGTCGGATGTTCCTGAGCACGTTGAGCTCTCATGGATGCTGTCGTCCGTTTGCCCGATGGGCTTGCTGGAGCGTTGCCACAGCTACAAGGACAAGATCGCCAAGGGGGTTTCGCCGAACCACGGACTTTTCGCATATCCGGTGCTTATGGCCGCCGACATTCTCATCTACGATGCGGATGTCGTACCGGTGGGGCAGGACCAGAAGCAGCACGTGGAGGTGACACGTGACCTCGCCAACAAGTTCAACGACCTTTATGGGGAGACCTTTGTCGTGCCAGAGCCACGGATACGCCGCGATGTCGCCAAGGTGCCTGGGATCGACGGAGGAAAAATGTCGAAGAGCTACAACAATACGATCGATATATTCGGCGAGGAGAAGGCTATCAAAAAGCGGATCATGAGTATCGTCATGGACAGCCGCGGTATCGACGAGCCGAAGCCAGACGCAGAGGAAAATAACGCGATCCAGATCCTCGAGCATGTAGCAGATGAAGCAACCTACACCGAAACGGTCGAAGCCTTGAAGGCGGGCGGTTTCGGTTACGGTCATGTCAAAAAAAAGCTTTTCGAGTGCTATTGGGAGCACTTCGCGGACGCGCGGAAGCGTCGCGAGGAGCTGCTGGCCAATCTCGACTACGTAGAGGAAGTGCTGCGCGAAGGAGCGCAGAAGGCTCGCGGTATCGCATCTGTCGTCAACAGGCGGGCGCGAGTAGCCTGCGGACTGGAGTAGATGAGTGAATTAGTTCAAGTTGAAGGATAAGCTGAACTATATGGAAAACGGCTAAAGAGCTGTTTAATCGAGACTTAGGCTTGTATTTTGCTTAGGTTGATTTCTCTTAAACGTCCCTTCCAATTTCCTTATGCCGGACCCAACCAAGATCAGCGTCATGATCGTCGACGACTCGTCGACAGCTCGGCGAATTCTCTCAGACATCGTCAATCGCGGGCAAAACATGGAGGTCATCGCCGCTGTTGCGGACCCTTTCGAGGCGGTGGCACAGCTCAAGAGGCAGACGCCCGATGTGATGATTCTAGACGTCCAGATGCCGCGCATGGATGGGATCACCTTCCTGAAGAAGTTGATGGTTCAACACCCGTTGCCGGTAATTATGTGCTCGAGCCTCACAGAGGAGGGGTCCAAGACTTCCTTCGAATGCTTGGAAAACGGTGCGGTTGAAATTATCGGCAAGCCAAGGGCCGCAACCAAGGAAGTCATGCACGAACTGGAGCTGCGTATCCACGACGTCATACGCTCGGCGGCGGTCGCGCGTTTTCGGTCCCGATCCGGGAGCCTTGTGTCGAGCCGTTCGGAGAAGAAAACGCGACCGCCAGCATTCGTTCCCCGCGCGAAACTCTCGGCGGACGAGGTAATACCTCCACCGCGGGTCGACTCCTACGGAAAGATTCCCGTTACGGCGCAAAAAATCATAGCGGTGGGGGCCTCCACGGGAGGAACCGACGCGATTAAGGTATTTTTGGAGAAAATGCCGGAGAATTGTCCGGGCATCATTATCGTACAGCACATGCCGGAAGGCTTCACAGCATCGTTCGCTAATCGATTGGATGCCACGTGCGCAGTCCGCGTAAAGGAGGCGCGCAATGGTGATCTGGTAGAGCCGGGTCAGGTCTTGATCGCTCCTGGCTCGCATCACATGATGCTTCGTCGCGCGGGAAACCGTTACACTGTGGAGGTCAGGGACGGTCCTTTGGTCAGTCGCCATCGCCCATCGGTGGACGTGCTCTTCCGCTCCGTTGCCCTTAACGCCGGCCGAAATGCCGTCGGTGTGATCCTTACAGGCATGGGCGACGATGGAGCGGTTTGCATGAAGGAGCTAAGGGATTCCGGCGCTTACACTTTCGCTCAAAATCGCGAATCCTGCGTGGTCTTCGGCATGCCCAACGAGGCCATCAAGCACGGTGGCGTGGACGAAACGCTGCCGCTCGATCAGATCGGACCTCGAGCTCTAGCGAAAGCGCTGGGTTGAGGAGATTGACCCTATGGTCGCGCGGAGCTTCAGCCCGCGTTCGCTGCGCGATCTTTTATTCTTAGAGTCCGATAGCCAAAACGTCACCCAAGGTGGATCCTAAAAGGGTGACGATTGAACTGCTAAGGTGATAGTTAGTCCAGTAAGTCCTATGATCCTAACTCCCAGCAGTCCTCCCTTTTGTCGCAAGCAGGCCTTCACCCTGCTTGAGATGGTTACGGTGATGGCAATCTTGGCGCTCTTGATGGGAGTATCCGCTTTTATGTTCTTTGGTCAGAAAGACGCTGCCAGAGAGGATCGCGCTCGAGCTGACATTCAAATCATCCAACAAGGCTTAGAGGCCTATAAGGCTCGATTTGGGGATTACCCGAGGGTGCCGGATACATATCCCAACGGAATCACCTCAAATAGCGAATACCTGCTTAATGCTCTTTGTGGTCAAATCGGTCCGACAGGGGATATTATAAGCGGTACCGGTATTCCCGTCATGCTCAATACGTCTCCGCTCACATACTCAAACCCTGGCCTGCCGCTCTCAGCCGTGCAGGCGAACTCTATCATAGACCCTTGGGGATCTGAATATGAGTACGACTATAAACCTGACGACAATACGTGGGAGTTTTTTGGATACGAGTTAAGATCCTATGGACCCAATGGGAAGCGAGACACTGGGGTGGACGATCTCCTAGCGGAATGAAATCAAGAGGATTATCTGCATTCACACTTTTCGAGCTTTTGATCACAATGGCCGTCATTAGCTTGCTAGTCAGTATTGGCTTTTACACGATCGCTCGAGGTAACGAGGATCGTGCTTTAGATAAAGGGGCTGATATTCTTCATTCGATGGTCCGAGTTGCTAGAACTCAGGCTATCACTAATGGTGTTCATGCACGTTTAATCATAAATGCTGACACTGACAGTCCTGAATCCTATCTGCGAAGAATCGGAGTCGTAATCGAAAATACGAATAAGAACGAGTGGATTGCGATCGACCGCGGGGCCTATCTGCCAGAGGGTATCTTCGTAGTGCCTCAGGGGAATGAGGTAACACTACCAGAGGGGTGGCCGGAGTCGGGGAGGCGAAGCGTGTATAAGAAGACTAACTATGACTCAGATGGGCTAGCAGTCTATAGTTTTGACTATCCGCTTGCGGACCCTGTTAACGAATCTCAGGAAAGTGAACCGAATTGGATATGTATCCAATTCGCACCGAATGGGCGGTTGTCAGAAGGAAATTGGGGTGGTGGTAGCAACAGCCCCCCTCTAAACAATCAATTGGTTTTGGCGAAGGGAGGACGCAATGGTGATGGGGTTGTCATTGCAGACGCGAATGATTACATCGGTATCGCTTTCAAGCTGAATGGTTCAAGCTACCAAACGAGGGAGAGGAGTTTGATCGATGAATAGGAAAATATCAAAAAAGGCTTTCACTATATTGGAAGTTGTAGTGGCTCTAGCGATGCTTGCCTTGATTGCCGTGCCGGCGATCGGTCTCGCAACGATGGTTGTAAAAAGCAGCAAGGCACAAATGGCATCATCTACAGCTTCGGAATTAAAAGCTCGTGTAGATATTGCTCTGAGGGCTTTAGCTGAAGACGATACTCTCGATGATGATTTAACACTCGTTGCGACTCGCGATTTGCGGTTTATTGAGATCGAGTCGAACACTTCGATCTCTACGCAGGACCAATATTATCAAATAACAGTGCGGGAACCTGCGGGCTATAGTTACAGCACGGATGATTCGTTTCGCTTAATCGTATATGAAGCGACCTGGCCTTACAAATCGGACGATGTAGGCGGTCGAAATCAATTGTTCTTCACAACAGTATTCAGAAAATGAAGACATATCGAGTGAAGGCCGCGTTTACTTTGATTGAATTGATTGTCTCATTGGCGATCACTGCGGTCATAGCTTTCTTTGTATTCAGCTTTGCTACGAATCTAGCAGAACTCTGGCGCAAGACGGAGGGTGGAGTGGATACGGAACTCGACGCTCAGATAGCGCTAGATCGAATTGCGATGGATCTGGAATCAGCTATTTTTCAGGAGCGAAAAGACGAAGAGTCGAATGAACTAACCATGTTCGCTGTGTCGGCGATTTCGAAAGACGACCTACAACCTCAAGAGACTAGTCGTTGGAACCGTTGGCTCGGAGTGGCTAAGTCTGAAAGACCTGATGAGTTTCACTTTGATCCTGCAAACCACCGTTACGGCTGGGGTGGTGCTTGGGTGCGTTTTTTTTCGGCAGCTCCATCTTTTAACGCCATTAGCTACCACATCGCTCGTCGTCGTGTGTTCGACGATTCCTTGGCACCTGCTAGGTACCTACTGCACCGTGCCGTTGTTGCGCAAAACGAGACCTTGCTGGGTGGACTCGATATTGTAGAGGGAAAGTACGCACAGGGCGAGGCCCCAAATCGGACTTTCGATGTGCTAGCTCAGCCGTGGTTAGAGAGCGTAATACTGGAAGATGTCGTTGATTTCGGAATACGTCTTTATGTGTTCGAAAAAGACTTTAACGGCACGGACGATTCGCCTCGCGGCCTCAGGCTAATCTTTCCTGCGGACGGTTTTGGAAAAATTGATGATGACGATGACGAGCACCTAGCGAGTTCGTTCGCGACAGGAGACTATTCGGAGAGATACCCTGATGTGATTGAGATCTTTCTGAGGGTGCTCGATGACCCGGGGGCAGATTTGCTGGTACTGCTTGAGGAGGGCGAGGGTCTGCTCGATTATGAGGAGATCATTGATAAGCACAGCCGACTCTACCGCCGCATGATCAGAATGCCCGGCCGCGAATCGAAAGGATATACTCCATGAAGCTGAACAGAAAAGGATTTGCGATCGTTTTGGTGGCGGCTTTAGCGAGCCTAGTTTTCCTGCTCGGCGCTTCTTTAGTAGTGGTTACACGACTACAAACTGCAGCAGCAAGCTATGACCAGAATGTCCGCCTGGCTCGAGATCACGCACGAGCTGCATTCGACATGGCAATGTCAGAGCTTCAGGAAAAGCTGGGACCGGATAAAGCGGTTTCCTACGCCGCAGATGTGCGACGGCCAATTAAGGGTGATGACTTTGACGAAGCGGTTACCGGAGATTTGCGTGAACCATTTTGGACTGCCGCGAAGAATGGCTCGACGGTTTCGTGGCTCACTACCCGCGGAATGGACGGCGGCATGGAATCACCGATCAACGACTACTCTGACCCTGAAGTGACGTTGGTGAGTAACGGAAATACTGTTTCGAGCAGAGCTCTCGAGGTGAACGTACCCAAAGAAGCAATACGAGTAGCCGGAGTCGATGGCTTCACTGCTACTGATTCCAAAACAATTGGACACTATGGCTATTGGGTGGGCGACCTGGGAATCAAGGCAAGTTACGCGATTCGCGATACGTCTGCCGAAACAGTGCATGACATTTACGACGAAAAAACAGTAGACGACGGCATACGCTCACATCAAGAACGCTTGAGCCAATTGAGAATAGCCAAATTGGGACTGGATACCGTAGATACTGAAGATTCGGTGGGTGCGAATCCGAGTAATCCTGCCCGGATCGATGCGTTCGTGAATGATTTCCAATTTCGTGATCGATTTGGGGACACAGAGGAACCTGAGTTTTATTTGTACGGTTTGACGGAGAACAGAGTGCAAGAGTATTTTCACGACTTTACTCCATTGTCGAAAGGTCTGCTGGTCGATCCTGTGAATGGAGGGATGAGATTGGATTTGAGCCAAGGCGGAACCACGGGAGTCGATTACTTGGACGCCTATTTCAATTTGGGGAAAAATAGCATTTCGACGGCAACGGACTATACGAACGACGTATTTCCTATGAAGGCGAACGATGCGACAGGTCCTGCAATTCATCCGGTGCTGACTCAGTTCAATTTGACTTATGCTCTGTATCTTTTGGACCTAGGTGACAGTAGATCCGAATTACACATAGGTTTCTTCGCAGGACTAGAGTTTTGGAACCCATTCACAAGCGCTATTGAAGCTGAAAGCCTTCGAGTTGAGGTCAGTGGATTGCCCAGTCTACAGGTAGGATTCAGTCTGAAAGAATGGACTGGTGACCTAGAGGCGTTGGGTGATACAAGATTTATCACCCCGCCAACGGTTGATGAAGAGGTTTTCTGGCGACCAGGACAAATTGTATCTTACTCTGGCCCCGCCGCGAAAGACGCATCAGGAGAGGGGCCTTATCTCTTGTCACTCGGTTCCGGCTACCTTAATGATTCTGCGAGCTTGGTCGAGATTCAAGATTTGGACCACATCGTAGAGGGCTCCGTCGATTTAGTGCCCTACACATTTTCTGAACCGGCGAATATTGTTGTCGAATTATACTTAAACGACGACCCCGGCACGCTCCTTGCCACCTATGAGCTGCCTTCCTCCTTCACATCCGGTAGCCCGTTGTTAGGGAGTATCTTACTTGGTGAAGAAAGAGCTACTTTCGGTTTCTCGTGGGAAATTGACGACGATCAAATAGGTGTATACGAAAATTATAATCCTTTTGATGGTACGTTGGATTTAGATGCACTCTTCTCATTTGATTCGGTAGTCGACAGTCTTGTTAACTACAATCCTTCATTTGAAGACGCCTCTACAACCCTTTTACTCGGTGCTAACCCTACACCTCTTGAGCCAGATGATGCGATAGATACAAGCTATGACTTGCCCTTGCTGCAACTTCCCAAGCAGGAGCTGCTGGCTATCTCTCATTTAAATGGAGCTTATGGGAACGAATGGGGATCGTTTAGGTTGGGAGAACCGGAAGCAGAAAAAAACTCCCTTTTTGATACGCATTTCTTTTCAGGAATTGGAACCGACGATGGAACGTGGTCTTTGGGTGATCCGATTCCAAACTCTGGATACGTCCCTCGATCGGACGCCAGTGAGGCGACCTTACAGTCCGTCGATTCAGCAGATGAATTTTTCGTTCACGGCATGTTCAATGTAAATTCAACATCGATCGAAGCTTGGGCGGCACTTCTGAAAGGCTCGCCAGCTTCAGCAAACGCGTTTTGGTTCGATTATTTCGAAAATCTCGAAGGCGATGAGGACACGGAACTCAACCCAGAGTTGTATTTGATGTTTAACTACCCGCAAGGAGCTGAAAATACCTTTGTTGCAGATTTGGCTCCAGTCGAGACGATTGATCAGGCTCGGGCGAGCGTGAGCCAAAGTATGTTTGTATTTGAAGCGGCCGACTTGGACGTGCTGGCAAGGCACATCGTTTCTAATATCCGTAAACGCCACCAGGGAGTATCGCCTTACAATTCTGAGGCAAACGGTGCTTTCGAAAGCCTTCAGGGTTTCGTAGATTCCGCAGTTTTGAAAAACGCTATCTCCGATGCTCACAGCGAAATAAACGTAGGTGGAAATAGTGTGTTTAAACCAAGCTGGGTAAAAGCAAACTCAAACCGGGAGTTTCGGCAGTCGACCATTCTCAACTTGATTGCTCCTTACCTTTCGGTTCGCAGCGATACCTTTTTAATTCGGGCTTACGGCGATGCGGTGGACCCGAGCAATCCGGACAAAATCTGGGCTCGAGCCTATTGCGAAGCAATCGTCCAGCGGACGCATGAACCGTATGACGAAGACAATCCGGGCCTTGGAAGACGGTTTGTGATCGAAGCCTTCCGGTGGCTTTCCCCTTCAGAAATATGAGGACGTTTGCGCAGCGGTCTCTTTGCTTACTTGCTCTGCTTTGTGCGCCCGTCTTCGGGCAGGACGAGGAAGAGCCGGAACCTTCACGGGCATTTCAAGTGATCGGCTACGGCGACAGCTTTTTCGATGACATTCTATTCGAGCGCGAAAAGGAGGGAGAGACTGTGAGGGTGTCGCTTGTATTTCATCCAGATCGCCGGTCCGCTCCGTACCAGATAGCCGCTGACACCTCGGAAGTTCGCTTTTTTTCCGTGGAAAAGAATCAGCAAGGTAGGGAGCGACGCGTCGAGCGCGGAAGGGCTCGATTCCCTTCAGGCGGAGGCGACGCCTTGCTGTTATTCGAGACTGGGCCAGCCTTCGCTCAGAAGGGGACTTACCGCATTACAGTGATGGATGAGTCTGAGGAGGAATGGGGCCCTGGCTGTTTCCGGTTCTTAAATTTCTCGGGAGTGCCTCTCCATTGCCAGTTGGGCGAATTTTCGGGAGCTTTAGAGGAGGGACTTTCCGGAGTCGTCGGATTTCCGCTGGAAGGCCGCGAGCCACTTCCACTGCGACTTGGCGTCGATGCCGACGGGAAACGGAAAATCGTCTACGCGACGGAGACTTTGCCAGATCTTAACAGCGGAAAGCTGCTGGTCATCAAGCCACCCCACGCTCCGAACTCACTCAGGCTTCGGGTGCTGACTCTTTGGTAAAAAGTTGGAGAATCATCCAGACTTCGGCACTTCCGACTCCAAAGGTAAGCGCCTCGGTCCGATAAGGTAATGGCTCTATTTAGTAGTTAGAAATAGAGTAGTATTACTCACTCGATGAACCAACCGATCGAATCTGCCCCGAATCACAGTAAATCGAAGGCGGCGCTACTTCCAACGCCGGTCCTTTCGGCGGAGCGTGCGGGTCGAGCGCGAATCCACTCCTTGACATTGGGAAATCCCGCCGCCAACCGGATCGCTTTTTTAATTCACGGAACTCCGGGTGAAGCTTCCGATTGGCAGCCTGTTTGGGAAGCTGTCTCGGAAAGCGAAAACGAGTGCCGGATCATCTCCCTTGATCGCCCCGGCTTCGGCTTGAATGGCTCCTGGTCTGCTGGAGAATCCTGGGACGAGCAAATGAGCTGTTTCGAAGATATCCTGCTGCCCGATTTAAAGAAGGGTAGGGAGTTGCTCGTTGTTGGACATTCTTACGGAGCGGCTTTGGCTCTGGGATTGGCGGAACGACTCGCTCCTGGCGGTGGGGTATCGGGGCTGGTTCTCGTATCTGGGGTCTTGAACCCGGCTGAAAGGCAATCTCGCTGGTACCATCGGCTCGCGCTCTTGCCTTTGGTATCGCAACTCGTTCCGAAACGGTACCTGCAATCTGCCAAAGAAATGACCACGGTCAGGCGAAACCTTTCGCGGCTTGATGGCGTTTGGGACCGTGTCGAATTTCCGGTTACATTAATCCATGGGGAGAAGGATACTCTAATACCGTCATCAAATTCCAAATACATTAACGATAGGCTCGCGGACCATCAAGTGAAGCTAGTCAAAGTGCCAGCCGGTGGACATGACCTTCCGCAAGCGTATCCAGCTTTGGTCAGCGACCAAATCGAGAGTACCTTTAAACGTATTTCCGAATGGAAAGGGAATTTTCAATGAGCGAGACGGTTGCGAAAGCATGGAAGAAGCGTGTGGTCACGCTCGGGGTGTTCCTGTTGGCCGCAGGGCTGATGTATCTTCTTTTTCAGAATCTTTCGAAGTTCGATTACCGCAGCATTTTGGAGACGGTGAAATCGTACTCCGCAGGAGCCATCGGCCTGGCGATTTTCTTCACGGCCGTAAGTTATGTGCTGATGGGTGGCTACGATTGGCTAGGACAGGCTTATATCGGCAAACGCCAGAATTGGAAGCGTACATTGCTCGTTGCTTTCTACAGTTACGTACTGAGTTTAAATGTTGGGCTATCTATCGTGAGCTCGTCCGCGGTGCGTTATAAGATGTATCAAGGTTGGGGATACAAAGCTAAGGATATTGCAAAGCTGATCGTATTCGCCTCTGTCAGCTTTTGGCTAGGACTTATCGTGCTAGCAGGGGCAGCTCTTTGCGCGTCGAACGTTTCCTTCGACGGAACTTACCCCATTTCCGATGCTCTGGTGAAACCGATGGGTGCCCTCATGGTCCTCTCGGGCGTAGCGTATGTGATTGCCTGCCGTTTCTCGACGAACGGGATCAAATTCAAGGGCCGGACTCTTTCGTTGCCGAGTTGGAAGAGTGGGGTGGGTCAAATCAGTATCACTGTAGCGGATACGGTCGCGGCGGCGACGGCTCTATACTTTCTGATTCCGGACGACAATCTGAGCTTCTTCGCCTTTACCAGCATTTTCTGTATCGCCTTTTTCGGTGGCTTGGTGAGCAGCACGCCGGGGGGAATAGGCGTCTTCGAAACGGTGTTTCTGCTGTTTCTGCCGACGACAGCTGACAGCAACGAGCTGATGGCGGCGTTGCTTGTCTACCGAGCGATATACTTCCTGCTGCCACTGTTGGTAGCGTGCTCACTTTTCGCCGCGCTCGAAGGGAAAGCGGTAGCAGGCCGAGCTGGACCTGGAGTCAAGAAGGCTCAAGGTTGGTTGAGCGTCATCGCACCGCGCGTCTTGTCAGCGTTTATCTTCGTGGGCGGGCTCATGCTTCTTTTCGCCGGTTCATTGCCACCTAATTCGATGCACATGAGCTGGTTGGAGGAGATCCTGCCGCTGGCCTTGATCGAGTTGTCTCACTTCGCGGTGAGTTTGATTGGTCTGGCCCTGCTTTTCCTCGCTTACGGGATCAAGAGAAAGATCGATAGCTCTTACTACCTGACTTTACTGGTTCTCTGTATTGGCGCGCCCCTCTCGCTACTGCGTGGTGATGGATTCGGAGCGTTCGCAGTTCTGGCAGTGATGGCGACAGTGCTGGCTCCTTGCCGGCGGTATTTTTATCGGAAGTCTTCCTTGCTGGAACTCAATATGGAATCGGGATCGATATTGGCGGTGCTCCTTGCCGTTGCCAGTTCGATATATCTCGGGTTTTTCGTTTATCACCACGGGGCCTACGAGACTCAGTCTTGGTGGCAATTCGAGTTCGATGCGGAGAAGCCACGCTTTCTGCGCACGTCGTTCGCAATCGCTTTGCTGAGTCTCCTGTTCGCGCTTTACAAGCTCGTTCACACGGCCCGCCCAGACGCGGGAGAGTCTTTTTGGAAGAAGCGGGAAGCCGTCGAGCGGGTGCTGGCGAACAGTCCAGTCGCATCGGCAAACCTCGCCCTCATGGGTGATAAGCGTTTCTTTTTCAACGATGATGAGACCGCTTTTATCATGTTCAGTATCAGCGGGAAGACTTGGGTTTCCATGGGAGATCCAGTTGGCGAAGCGAGAGCGTTCAAGGACCTGATAAACGCTTTTCAAGAGACGGCGGCACGGTTCGGCGGACAGCCGGTATTTTATCAAGCCAGCAAGGACCACCTTTTCAATTATGTAGATGTCGGGCTGCGGCCGGTGAAAGTAGGGGAAATCGCTCGGGTGAGGATCGCGGATTTCAGCCTCGAGGGATCGAAGCGCCAGAGTATGCGCTCGCGTCTGAAGCGAGCGTCCAAAAAAGGCTGCACCTTCGAAATTCTTAGCCAAAAGGATGCGTTGCTCGAAATGGAGACCCTGCGGCAGATTTCCGACGAATGGTTGGTTTCCAAGAAGGCGAAGGAGAAAGGGTTCTCGCTGGGTTACTTTGATGAATCCTACCTTGCGAACTTCCGCATCGCGGTCGTGCGGGTCGAAGGGGCGATCGTGGCTTTCACCAACATTTGGGAGGCTCGGAAACCTCAGGAGCTCTCGATCGATCTTATGCGATACGCGAACGCCGCTCCGCCGAGTATAATGGAATTTCTTTTTGTGGAGCTGCTTCTTTGGGCTAAGCAGGAGGCGTTCACCTTCTTCGACCTTCGGGTTGCTCCTCTCTCGGGTATTACTGTCGGAAACACTGCTCCGCTCGCCCACAAAGTGCTGGATTTGGTCTTCAACCACGGGGAGAACTTTTATGGCTTCCGCGGACTCCGAGCCTACAAAGATCGCTTCAATCCGGAGTGGGAACCCATCTACGTGGCCACTCCCTCAAGCTGGAGAATGCCGTTCGTGACCGCTGATTTGACGCGTGTGGTGTCTTCGCCTCCCAGCAAGCGACCCGCTGCACTCGCTCAGTATTCAGAGAATTAGGTGAGCTATGAGACGCACCAGAGGAAGACGCGAAATTTGTTAAAATAGGGGTTGAAACCGACGCCCAGACCGTCGAGCTTCTCCAACGGCCAGGTCCTATGCGATGCTGGACGGGCGAATCCCGCCAGGACCGGAAGGTAGCAACGGTAGTCGCGTTTCACATGCGCCGTAGGGTGCCTGGCCACCTTTTTCCCTTTTTTGTCTGCGTCTTGGGACAAGCCGCCCCACCTTTCCTTTTCTCCTGGGCGTCTTGGGACAAGCCGCTTTATCCATTTCCCATTTAATGAGCCAAGGCTATCAGGTTATCGCCCGCAAGTGGCGTCCGCAAAAGTTCGACGAGGTCGTAGGACAGGATCATGTGGTCCGTACCCTGAAGAATGCGATCGAGCAAAACCGCATCGCCCACGCCTACCTTTTTGTGGGGCCCCGCGGTACTGGAAAAACAACTACCGCACGTATTTTCGCCAAATGCCTCAATTGCGAGGGCGGACCGCTCGCCGAGCCGCCTGAAGACTCGGAAATCTGCAAGGCGATTATGAACGGCACCTGCATGGATGTGCTGGAGATCGACGGTGCCTCCAATAACGGTGTCGAGCAGGTGCGTGCTTTGCGGGAGGACGCCCAGTACGCTCCTAGCCAAGGCAAGTACAAGGTATACATCATCGACGAGGTGCATATGCTTTCGACCGGCGCCTTCAACGCCTTGCTCAAGATTCTCGAAGAACCGCCCGAGCACGTTAAGTTCGTTTTCGCGACTACGGAGGCGCACAAGGTATTGCCGACCATCGTTTCGCGCTGCCAACGCTTCGATCTTAAGCCGATCCCGGAAGATCTCATTCGTGAGCGCTTGGCCCTGATCTGCCGGACCGAAGGCATCGAAGCGGACGAAGAAGCCCTGAAGGCGGTTGCTCGACTTGCCGATGGCGGGATGCGAGATTCGCAGTCAATCCTTGACCAGATGATCGCCTTTTGTGGCACCAAGATCACTGAGCCCGATGTCTTGCAAGTCTACGGACTCGTTAGCGGCGAGCACATCAACGAACTCGCACGGTCAATCGCGGTGGGAGACCACCCGCGCCTGCTCGAGCTGAGCGACCAATTCGACGCATCCGGACAAGACTTTTATCGTGCCCTCGTCGACCTGCAGGCCCGCGTTCGCCAAGCGCTTTTGGAAGCCGTAAGGGGCGGCGGCAAGACCGCCAGTCTCGGCGAGGAACTGAGCACGGAGTCGCTGACCCGCTTGCTCGACAGCCTTCGCCAGAGCGAATCCGGACTAAAATTCGGGCTGAGCGAAAAGGTCAATTTCGAGGTCGCCCTCTTGAAGGCTTCTGAGGAATGCCGGGCAAGGGCGATCGATGGCTTGATTCGCGAACTTTCGAGTATCGCGGAAGGCTTGCCAGAGACTTCCGACGAAAAAAAAAACGACTGACGGTTCCCGAGCGTAAGCCCTACGTCACCTCCGAAATCGCGCCCGCTCCAGAGCGTAAGACTCCGGTCGCAGCTCCTGAAGCTAGCCCATTCGAGTACAAGGATACGGAGGCCGACGACAACTTTATCGACGCGCCCAGCGAGTTCGACTTGGCGGAGGAACTGGGAAGTTCCATGCCGGTACTGGATGAGGACATCATTCCCGATGACGGGAAGGAGTTGCCGCCGCTAGAATTGGTAGAGCAACGTATTCCCGAGAAAACACGCGTACTCATGGAAGAGCTTTTCCGAGCCAAGCTGAACAAGGTGCAGCGCATCAATCCGAAAAAGATCAAATAGGTGGAGCCGGTTGGTTGGTAGTCGAACGCCTAGCGCGGAGCTTCTTATTTCGACTCTTTCGAGCGAGGTATTTTTACAAGCCAGTCCCTCAACGTTTTGAGGTCCTCGTCGGTAGAGCTCATCTCGAGGTACTTCTCGTCCAAACTGAATGCTGTGAGCAAATGGGCTTTTGCGGTATCCAAATCTTTGCTACAACAGGCGTAGCAGCCTAGATTGTAGTGTACGATGGCCTCCTTCGGGAATTTTTTGGAGGCTTTTTCGAGAATGGCCCATGCCTCGCCAATCCCACGGGCTCTACGAGTAACGTAGGCGAGATTGACGAAAGCGCCAGCATCGGAAGCGTTATTGGTGGCGAGTGTGCCCGCGACCGGTAGGGACTCTTCCCATCGTTTTGCTTCCATGAAAATGGCTAGCTGCATTTGCTGGTATTCCGTCATCGCAGAGTATTCTACGCCGAGAGAGGCAAGCTCGTGCAAAGCATCGTCGAACATACCGAGTTCGCGGTAGCCATTGGCATAAGTGAGGGCTTTTCGGAAAAGGATCTGTTCGCGTTCGCTGAGCATGCAGTTCGGAGAGCCTAGGATTTGCGCGATTGGCTTGGCAATTGCGAATAACGCACAAACGGGCCCAGCCTGAAGCTGGTCCCGTCGTGTGCGCTGCGCGTGGTAATATCTTCTCTACGCCAAACTACGGCCCCGAACCGTACGAAGATTGCTGAAAAGCGAAATCGGAGGCCGTGGAGAGCCACTTAAGCTGCGTCTTCCGGCTCAGGGGCGACCCCGTTCGCGCATGAACTTGATCGCTTCGAGCAATTCTTCGGTGTCGAGTTCGCTGTCCCCACTGGCGTCGAAATCCGAAATCAAACCGGGAGCAATTTCTTCAGCGGGAGGCGGACCTCTTCGCTTGCCATTTCCCGGCTTGGAGGGGCGATTAGCTGGTGGTTCGCTTTCAGGGCCATTGCGGCTCATTCGGGGCCTGTCTGCTTGTCGGGCAGCTCTATGTTTTTCGCGAATGCCGGTGAGTGCCGCTACCAACTCCTCTTGATTCAAAGTGTTGCTTTCGTCGGCGTCATAGTCGGTGAACATCTCAACCACTACCGTTTCGGGATCAGGTGGAGGCGGGCCGTATGGACGGGCTGAAAGATTCGAAACCAGCGTCGCTGTTCCGGCTAAAGCAAGTGCAAGTAGTTGTGTATTCATTACGTTCATGTTTTTCTCCTTTTGGTTGTGAATTCCGACGACATGGATTGCCGATCGATTTGATAGAGCCATTTAACCTGTTGGGGATTACCTTTTAATGACTGTCCCAATTACAAAAATGTAATGCACAGCGACCTTGATAGCGGTTAGGTTTTCTTGCATCGTGCGAAAATGAAGGTGCTGCTGGTTGAGGATGAAAAGAAGATCTCGGACTTCGTTGCCAAGGGTTTGAAAGAGCAGGGTTATGTCGTCGAGTTGGCTGAGGACGGAAATGACGGCTTCGTTCATGCCAGCACGCAAAGCTACGATGTCGTTGTACTCGATATCATGCTGCCGGGCCGGGATGGCCTGAGTATTCTCAAGTCGCTCAGAAAATCTGGTAACACCGTTCCGGTCATTTTGGTGACAGCTAGAGGAGAGCTCGACGAGCGACTGGAAGGACTGAACTTGGGTGCTGACGATTACCTTACGAAGCCGTTCTATCTGGATGAACTAGTCGCTCGCATTCAAGCGCTACACCGTCGTTCAAGTGGTCAGTCACTTAGCTTAATGCAAGTGGGAGATTTGACGGCGAACATGACCACGCGCGAGGTTCTGCGCGGTGGAGAGTCTATCGATTTGACGTCTAGAGAGTTCAATTTGCTCGAGTATTTGATGAGGTCTCCCGGACGTGTCCTAACGCGTACCCAAATCCTGGAACACGTTTGGGGCTACGATTTTGATCCTAATACAAATGTAGTGGACGTGTGCATACAGCGGTTGCGAAAAAAGGTAGACGCAGGACATGAAGTCTCGCTAATCGAAACTGTTAGAGGAGCGGGATACCGCATGCGAAAGGCATGAAATCATTTCGCGTCAGGATAATCCTATGGACCACCGTGATTGCTGGAGTCGTGATGCTTGGCTTCGGGATAGCGGGAAACGTGGCCTTCAAGCATGCGAAAGAGAAGCAAGTCGAAGATGCGTTACAGCGTTATGTAGAACGAGTTAGTCTACCACCTAGCCATCGACGCTTTTGGGATCGGATCGGGCCGATTGCTAGAGCTGATCTACAGGAAAGTTTTGGCACGGACGTGATTGTCGCAGTGTATGGGAGAGAGGAGCTATCAGACAGATTAACGGTCTCTGCTGCAAATGAACTTACAATCGAATCTTGGGGTAATCTCCGTGCTTTGTTTCCGGATACGAATGAGCTACCCGAAGTGATGGGCCGGTACGACACCCTCGATGACCGACCACGCGGTTCTTCGAATAATTCAAGAGGTTTTGCCGGACGAGAACCTGATCGTGGTCCTCCGGTTGATGTGAGTCAACCGAAGGTTCGCCTCTTTCGTAAAGTCAACCCACAGGACAACAGCCACTGGAGATTAGCCGTAGCAGAGTATTCCGGCTATAATGTTTTGGTTGGGGTCAACTTCGAAAAAACCAGGGAAGACACAGCTCTTATGCAGAAGGCTTTCGCCATCGCCTTTCCTGTGGCTTTGATCGCGATGGCTAGCTGTATTTGGATATTCGTTACAAAGGCCATCTCTCCTGTTCGAAAATTGAGCGAGACGATTGCCTCAGTCTCGGCGAAGCGTCTCGGAGAGCGATTAGACAGTGAGGGCGAGTACAGCGAATTCGCTTCTCTGATCGAACACTTCAACAGCATGTTAGAGCGCCTCGAAGGGAGTTTTACTCAAGCGACCCGATTTAGCGCAGACGCGGCTCACGAGCTCAAAACGCCGCTAGCGATTTTGCAAGGTCAGCTGGAAGTGGCGCTTCAGCAAGCGGAGGATGGCAGCGATGCGCAGCGCTTACTGGGCGGGCTGCTGGAGGAGACGCATCGCTTAAAGTCAATCACTCGAAAGCTCTTAATCCTCGCCAAGGCGGACGCCGGTACCCTGGAAATCCAGTCGGAGCGCGTTGACTTGAAGAAGCTCGTGCAGGAAATCTTGGAACTAGCCCGCGAGGATAACCCCGGCGCTGATTTGGTACTAAAGACGCACGGGGAAATGTTCGAGACGGTTTGCGACGAGACCCTTACCCGTCAGATCTTGAACAACCTTATCGGAAACGCTCTAAAATACCGTATGCCAGACAACTCAGAGGTGAATGTCCGTCTGGAATGGACCGCGACGTTCGTCGCGGTTGAGATTGTAAACTCCTGCGCACCAGTAAGTGCTGAGTTAAAGGAAAGGCTTTTCGACCGTTTCATACGCGGCGATTCCGCTCGGAATCGTTCTGTCGATGGCACAGGTCTAGGCTTAAGCTTGTCGCTGGAATTCGCCAAGGCCCAGAACGGTCACTTGTCGCTGTGCGATAGTGGATCCGACAACATCATGTGCCTGCGCTTGGAGCTACCAGTTTGGGAAGCTGTGGATTGACCTGCGAGTCATAATTTCGTAAGCCTTGTTTGTTTATGAAATCCAAGCTCTCAATGTCTCGCACTACGTTTATTGCCCGACTTTTAACCGCTGCATTGTTTGCAATTGCGACCTTTGCTGGAGTTGATTCCCTCGATGCGAAGCCGAAGAAGAAGTGGAAATCCGAATACGCTTCGAAATTTGGAGTGATGGCTCCTGGTCCGGGCGGAAAGTACCGTGTTTATGCGGAAACGACTTACATCTACCGAAATACAGACCAAGAATACGTACATGGATTCGAGGTCTCGCGAAAAGATCAGCAGCGCTTCATGGGCTATTTCGAGATCCGATTCCCCGAACCCATCAAAATTACTCCAGACCTAGAAAAAGCTTACACTGTAATGGAAGGTGGACGTTTTATCCGGTCGAATTCGGAAATCCATTGGGAAGTCTATTCTAGCCCTTTTTGGTTCTCGCCGGACGATCCACTGGGACAATACGAACTGACGATCTATATCGACGGAGAAGTGTATCGGACGGTGAACTACGATGTGGTTCCGTTTGAGAGTGGCCTGACCTTTTAGCGTTCGTAGGGAGCTTTATTCCGGCCGTAGTTCGATAATGGTGATTTCCGGTGGAGCGAGAAGTCGCAGCTGCGGGCCCCAAGACCCTGTGCCGCGGCTAAGGTAGAGAAATTGTTTGGGAGCGAGTTCGCTGAGACCGGGCTTCGCCCTGTAAACGAGCTTCGTCAGCAGGTGGAACGGCGCAACTTGCCCTCCATGGGTGTGCCCCGAGAGTTGCAGGTCAAATTTGCCTTCAGAATTCGGATCGAAGGCGGGTCGGTGTTTAAGAAGAAGGTGGAAAGGAACTTGGGAAATCGTGTCTAGCGCGGCCGCCTCGTCCGGAGCGATCGGCGAAGCTGGATCCTCGACGCCGACAACCGTGAGGAGTTCATTCACCGGATGGGACCTATTGCTCAAAACTGTGAATCCAGCGAGCTCGGTCAATGACATCGCTTTCTCCAGCCCTGCATAGACTTCGTGGTTTCCGGAAATTGCGAATTTGCCAAGTGGAGCTTTCAACTCTCGGAGACTATCCACGAAGGGTGCCATGAGTTCGAGGTAGCCGTCGAAGAGATCTCCAGTTGAGACGATTACGTCCGGCTCGTGGAGGTTGACTGTGTGAACTATTTTTTGAGTGTGACCAACGGTGCTGCTGTCGCCCAGGTGCATGTCTGAGATTTGGGCGATCCTGATCGGCTTCCTCCGCCCCCCCATTTTATGGCTCCGGATCGTAACTTGCTTCACTCTTACGCGTCGCGCTTCAAATGCGGCCCAGCCGCTGAGCAATATGCTGAGCAGGCTAACACCCAGAAATTGAGACCGGTCCGTGAAGCCAAGACCCAGGAGCTGGAGCAGATCTGTCACTGCGACCAGGGTGACGGAGATACCAGCCACGCCCAGCCACGTGTATCCCAGCCAAGAAAAGGGAAGTGACAGGGCAAGCTTCCCTCGCTTTTCCAGAAATATTGCCGCGAAAAGCGAAAGGAAAAGCAGGGAGATGGTAGTTAGGAAGAATACGGAGAGGTTTGGGTATGCGGTCGCCGCTGTCCTGAAAAGATAGTATTGAAGGAGCCCGAGTATCAACGGGACCAATACGAAAAACATACAAGAATGGAGTGGCGACTATCGCCAGATTTCGGAAAGCAGAGTTTCCATGGCAGCAAATGATCTGCGTGCGCTTGTTTCGTTGTATCGAGAGCCGTCGGAGTCAGCTTCGGGATTGGTGAAGCTGTGCACAGTGTCGCTGTACTGCACCAGTTGCCAGTCGACGTCGGTAGAGCTCATCACTTGCACGAACTCGGAGACATCTGATTGTGGTACGTACGGGTCATCTGCACCGTGCAGGACAAGAACCTTTGCTTGGGTAGCCGAGGCGTCCGCCTCTAGCGTCGGAGACAGTAGATCTCCATGGAAACTTACAACTGCATCTACATCTGCGCCCGAACGGCCAAGTTCAAGGACCGTACCGCCGCCAAAGCAAAAACCGATGGCCGCAATCTTTGACGTGTCGAGCCCGAGATCAGCCGCTTCCGCTTTGAACACTTCTAGCGCTTTGGCGGCTCGTTCCCGCATCAGCGTTCGATTGCCACGAAGTGAGCCTGCTGCTGCGCCCGCTTCTTGAGCGTTCTCAGGTCGGACGTCCGTGCCGTACATATCCACCATCATGACGACATACTTGTCACCCGCAACTTTCATTGCCTTTTCGAGAGATCCTTGAGTAGGACCCATCCAGTTGGGCACCATCAGTATGCCCGGTTTATCTGCGTCTCCATCTGCTGAATACACTAATGTGCTTTCGAAGGACTTTTCGCCGATGTCATAGCTGACTTTTTTGGTGCTGATATGATCGTTGGCCACCAGGCTGGACGTGAGAGTTAGAATAAGAGTGAGGATCGATAGATTTTTCATAGGCAGTTGTTAGTCGCTAACGATTTCCGTGGACGGGGGATTGCGCCCTCGCGGACTGGCCGAGTCAGCGAGAGAACCTATGCGATGCCGCATCGCTGCTTAAGAAAGGGAAGAGCGTGCTCTAGTGACGTGAATTGATGGTCGACTCGAGACAAGGATTCGTCGTCATGCGGGCACATATCCGGGATAAGCACGGTTTGCATGCCAGCTGATTTTGCGGAACGGATTCCGTTGACCGAATCCTCCAAGGCAACGCAGCGCGTTGGCGATACGCCAAGTTTCTCTGCTGCAAGAAGGTAAGGCTCGGGGTGGGGTTTTCCATGAGTCACCTGGTCCCCAGTCACGGTAGCGTCGAAGAGCTTAAGCAGATTGTGATGTTCGAGCTTTTTCGAGGCGTAGCGGTATGAGGAGGAGGTCGCCAAAGCCTGAGGGATCCGCGACGCTGCAATCGTTTCGAGGCAAGATTTGGCTCCGTGTTTCAATGGCGGTCCCGCTGCGATCAATCCGTCGTAACTGACACCAGCGGCTTTGCTGAGCGCAACTACATCTGTGGTATCACCAAGGACCGCGAGGAGTCTTGCTTGGATTGCTTGAGAATTCATGCCGATAAGGGATTGAAAGAGGGTCAAGTCGATTTCCAGTCCGATTGCTTTAGCCCCTTCCTGCCAGGCAAAGAAAGATAGCCTCTCGGTGTCGAAAATGAGACCGTCCATATCCCAAATTACTGCGTCGAAGTCGTGACTGCTTATCATGGCCCCGAGGAAGCCACATTTCAGACGACCTACAACTCCAAACCTTGCCACTACGGTTGTGCTGGCGTACATAAGTCTAAATCCAATCTCTGATATGACATCCAAAGCTTCATCGAAACTCTCTTGGCGCAAACGTCTCTCAATCACGGCACTCGTCCTTTTCACTCTTTACCTCTGTTTCGGGATATGGGCGATACCGGCGATAATGATCTCCCAAATAGAAAGCATGGGGAGCGAGGCGCTCGGTCGGGAAGTCACAGTAGAGCGTGCGACATTCAACCCTTTTTCCCTGGAGGCAAAGCTATACGACGTCGCGGTCGGAGCGAAGGATGGTGAGCCGGGCAAGCTTTTGGAAATAGGGAAGATTTCGGCTAACCCTCAACTCTCTAGCGTTTTCGGCACCATAGCGATTAAGTCAATCGAGGTTAGTGATGGCTCGGTGTGGGTGGCGGTGGACAATTCCGGAGTTTTTAGCTTTCAAGATATTCTCGACGCCCAAGCTTCCGCTCCCGCCGATGATTCGGAAGAACCCGGGGAAATTCCAGCGGTTATCGTTAAAGATCTCTTGCTCTCGAATTTGCAGCTCCACTACCGTGACGATAGTTTAAGCACGCCCTACGAAGAGACGGTTACGATCGAGAGTTTCGCGGGTCGGGATATAGGCACGGTTGAGAAAAATAGTACCGCCTCGACGGATACAGGCGACCGACCGCTTCACTGGGATTTCGATGGATTGATAGCTACCGCTAGTGGGGCCAGAATCGGTTTAAACGGTGGTGCAGAAAGTCTGAGCCCTTGGCGCTTTCGCGTTGATACTGAAATGTCAGGTTTTCCGCTGCAGAGCGTCCAGCCGTATGTGGACGAGTCGGTAGTCGCTCAGCTCGCGGGTGTGCTTAGCTTCAAACTTCGGGAGACCATCGCCCTGACTGATTCGGGCCCGTCGGTTACGGTTTCCGGTAGTCTAGGGATCGATGAATTCTCGTTTTCGGATTCAGAGCAGAGCTTTGCTCGTTGGGACGCCTTGACGGTGTCAGGCGTTGAAATCGACACCGAAACGATGAAGCTATCGGTGGCTGAAATTGCATACGAATCACCCGCGTTCGAAGCCATCTTACTAGAGGACAAGAGCCCACGGCTTCCCGAGATGAAGGTAGCGAGTACCGAGAGCGAACCAGCCGCCGAGAGCGAACCGATGAATTTCGAGGCGAGCCTGAACTCCGTAGTGATCTCTCAAGGACGAGTGGCTATCGAAGACCGCAGTGTCAGTACCCCGTTCAAAACAGAGCTCGATGCGATTGAAATGAGTTTGATGGAGCTCAAGGCGAAACAAGTTGGCGACGGCTACGACGCATCAGGCACCCTGTCTCTCACCCTCAATGTGCTCGGAGGCATGCTCAATCTAGACGCGTCCCTTGAATCTCTGGAAGGATTAGCCGATGCATCGCTCAAACTCGTTGGAGTGCAGATAAACAACCTTCAGCCCTATGTGGCGCAGTATGCGAACGCCGAGCTCGAGGAGGGTGAGTTCAGCTTAGAATTTCAGGCAAGCGCACAAGCTTTAAGCGATCCGAAGTTGAATGGCTCATTCGGGTTGAAAGGGCTGAAAGTTAGGGAGATTGGAACGGAAAAACAACTCGCGGCTATCACGAGTCTCGACGTTGAAGGCATCCAATTCTCCGAGGGAAGCGTGCGCATCGATTTGGTTAGCCTCGACGAGCCTACCGTTGCTGCTTGGCAGGACGACTACGGCATTAATCTGGCCCGTATTGCAAAATTTGAGGCAGAGATCGAGCAACAGACCGAGAATATAGAGAAAGAAACGGGGATGCTATTTAATTTGGGACGTCTGGAGCTCAAATCTGCAGGTGTTGGTTTCGTGGATACGACATTGGTTTCCACTCATAATAGTAAAGTTAGCGACTTTGATCTCGTGGTTGAGGACATATCAACTGATTCCGAGGGTTTATCCAATTTTGAATTTTCGGGAGTGATCGATGGAAGCGCTCGCATTGCGGGTAACGGAGCTTTCAGCGTGGCGGATCCATCGAAGCACCTAGACTTGGACATGAGTTTCCGCGGGTATGACTTAACGGCTACAAGTCCCTATTGGGCAACCTACCTTGGACGTAAGCTTTCTAAGGGGCAGTTCGAAATCATTTCGAAGTACGAGGTGCGGGACAATCAGCTGAAGGGGACGAACGATTTTAAAATAGATCAGCTTACTCTGGGGGAAAAGGTGGAAAGCGAACGGGCGATCAATCTGCCCCTAGGCTTCGCGATCAAGCTCATGCAGGATCCAAGCGGGTTGATTTCCTACAACGGACTGCCGGTCGAAGGCGATTTGTCGGATCCGCAGGTCAAGCCTTGGGGCTTAATCGGCAAAGCTTTCCGTAACCTAATTCTCAAGGCGGTTGCCTCACCGTTGAAATTCTTGGCTGGTCTCGCGGGTGGTAGAGAAGATCTAGATACGATATCCTTTGCCGTAGCGGAGGTCGAACTAAGTTCGGAAAGTTTGGAGAAAGTAGATGCTCTACGCAAATTCATGATCGAGCGCCCCGGTTTGAGGATGGAAGTGGGTTTCTTGCCGAACCCGGCTGAAGAGACGTATTTGGTTGAACAATACACTAAACATCGCCTCGCGAATCCTGACCTGCAAATCATCAGCGGTCTCGACTTGTTGAAGCCTGTAGATGAGGAAGCGCTCAAAACTGTCGTCCGCAGCCGCTACGCCGAACTGATGGCAGCATCTGTTGCAACTGATGCAGAGGGTAGCACCACAGAAGTAACGGATGAGGTTGCAGGTACCGCCGTCACAGTGGAGAAGAGAACCGATGACCGCGAGGAGCGTGTGGGCTTGGTAAAGCGGTTGGCTAGTTTAGTAGGGCTCGGTTCTAAGGATGAAAGTACCACCTCGGAGGATGGAAAAGCCACTAAAGCGCCATCATCAGAAGAAGGAGAAGAGTCGTCTGGAGATCCCTCCTTGCCCGATTCCGATCTACCGAGTTACGAAACGATGTTGTCGGCCGTGCTCGAATCCACGCCAAAAACCTCTTTCGACAACAATTGGGTAGAGGATCTAGAAGGCGAGCGCATCCGGAATTTCAAGTCAGCGCTGTTGGACAGCGGAGAAATCGAGGGAAACCGCGTTTTCTCGGCCGAAATCAACGAAGCTGAAGCGAAGGGATCGCTGGGGTCGATTCAAGTGAGTCTCGCCGAGTGATTAGATTCCGTATGCCCGATTTATCGTATGGGTAGCGAGCAAGCTTCTTACCCTCTCGGATAGAGCATCCTTGGATACCACGCCGGTGTGGCGGAAATGGATACGACCCTCCTGGTCTACGATCAGCAGGGTGGGAATGGCTTCTGCCTCGCCGAACGCTTCGACTATCGATGGAGTCACGCGAGCGACGCGGTAATTGATGCCAACAGCTTCGGCATAGGCTGAGAGATCCTTGTGGGCCTCGTCTACGGAGAGGCCTACAATTTCGACGTCGCTTGTGGCGAACTCTTTTCGCAAGGCGATCAAGTCCGGAATTTCCGATTTGCAGCCGCCGCACCAAGTCGCCCAATAAACTAACACACCTACTTTCCCTTCGAGATCGTTACTCGTGAATAACTTGCCGTTTGTGTCTACCGTTGACCAATTTGCCTTCTTTGCCGGTGCGGGCACTTGGCTCGAAGCAACTGCTTTTTCAGCAGGGAACGCCTTCCCGGCAAGATTTGACACAACGCAGCTCGGACAGTCATCGGTACCGAGCTGAATGCCGATCCAGAATGCTGCTATCGTTATCAAAACGATGGTTGAACAATGACGTTTAAGGAAATCCATGCGGAGATAAGTGAACTATGCCAAGGAAACGACTCTGTTACGGGAGTGATTTCGGCTATTTTCTTAGCATCGACCGAACTTTGCCCAGCTTAATGTCAGAAGATAAGGTCTTGACCCACTTAACCTTGCGAAGGTCTGCCGTAGAGCGGCATGAGATTTTCGTTCCGCAACCATCCCGATTCGCCGTTCGGCAGTTGGATTTTTACCCAACCAAGAAAGGTCCGCTCTTCCTTGACGATGGTTCCTTCTCCAACCGTTGTGCTCACCTGCTCGGATTGCAGATCGGTGGGAATGGAGAGTAATGGAGATTCGGCTATGACCAAAATTGAGTCGGGTTCTCCGAGACTTTCGTACTTGAGATGAGACCACTGCGCGAAATACGCGAATAGACCAGACAGTAGGGATAGCACTAGGAAGTACGGCGGAAAGCAACGTAAAGGTTTCACATACAGGGAAAGGATTGCGAGGAAGAGGAGTATCCCGAGTACCCATAACGCTTGCACCGAGAGTGTTTGCCAGCCCGCGGGAGAGCGCAGGCGGACGATCCCATAAAGCCCCTCGCCGGCGATCAGGGATTGGAGAATAGGATCGTAGGCACTCGTGTTCTGATGGGCGATGCGGAGATTCCAAGCGACTTCGTCCCGGCTTGGATCGAGGCAAAAGGCGCTTGTCCAAAATCCCCAAGCCCGAGACCAATCGCCGGTCTGGGCGTAGGCCAAGCCCGCATTGTAGCGGTGTTCGTAAATCTCTGGATGACTCGCTACCGCTGCAGACCATTTCTCAGCTGCCGCGGCAAAGTTGCCCTGCTGGTAGAGTTCAGCAGCGGAAGCGTCCGTGTCGTCTTGCGCTGCGCAATCTGGAGAGAAGGAAGTAGCGATCGCTGCGAGAGCAATGACAGGGAGCCAAGCCGCCTTACGAAAGACGGACGCTGGGCTGTAGTTCTTTCCTGGGCACATCCCGACAGCCTGCATCTGCAATTCCTGCCATTGAGAGCTGTCCACGGCGTTTTTTCCAAAGAGCAATTGGTCCGAAAGCTCCCAAGACTCTTTCCATTTTTTGGCGAATTCCTCGTTACGTAAATGTTTTGCTCGATTGAAAATTTCGAGCGGAGTGGGCTCGAGAGTATCGAGTGCGAAATAGCGACTAGCAGCGTTTCTCCACTTTAAGTGATGCTGCTTGAGCAGTTGTAGATCCGCTGGCGGCGAAGCTCGGCTAGTCTTTCGAAGGTCGCTAAGCGCTTTGCGTTCGGCCTTCCGCGGATCGATGACCAAGCTGCGAATTAGGGCGAGGGCAAACCAAGCAGCCAAAGGTGACGCAAGGGCGACAGTAGTTGGTACTAGCAGCGACTTTGACTTTTGGGGAGCGGCTGCAGCCGTAGCTGTGCCTTTTGGATCCTTCAACAATTGAGGCGGTTTTTGGAAGGTATTTTGACCACTCGGATCCAAGTCGTAGGTTTCGCCTCCTGCGCTGTAGTTTTCGACGGATCCCGGATCGGATTCGTTCGGATTGGAGGTCAGAACCGGATTTTGAGGAGTGGCGGGAGTAACGGTGACTGTCTTCGAGGGTATGCTTATCGTTTTGTAGCTCTCGTCCTTAGGATCGAAGTAGGTGTATTCAAGTGGTCCGAATTCGAATGAACCCGCCTCGGTTGGAATGAGGACGATGTCCTCGCTTTGGCTTCCAGTGAAAAGGTCATCTTCCCCGAATTCCTTGTTGGTCTCTGGTTGAATCGCTTTGAAGCGGCTGGAGACGGACCGCGCGGGTACCCCGATGCCAGCAGGCCAGTTGCCAGTGCCTTTGAGCTCGAGCGTCCAGGTTACGGGTTCGCCGACTTGTACTTCTTCTGGCACTACTCGTGATTCCAGTTCGAAATTTCCCACAGCACCCTTGAAGGTTGCTGGTGCGCCTTCTGGCAGGGGAAGAATCTCCAAGGCGAAGGGTTCGGACTGAATGGTAAATGAATCATAGACAGCCTCCTGGAAAATGTTCCGACGCCGGCCAATGACGACCGTCGCCTCCTGAGTAGCGGGCGGAAGTTGCTTGATGCCCGGGGAGGTTGCGATGGCCTTGGCCGTGTAGAGTTTGATAATGTACGGAGCACCTTTGTAGGTGACGCGGCTTGCTTGGCTGTCCACTAGACCGCCGCTGACGATTTCAGTCGGATTCCATTCGGGAACGGATAGGTCTGCTAACTGATACTCCTCTTTTGCTCCACCAATGTACTCAAGCTCGAAGACTTCGCCACTATAGATCTTGTCGTCTCTGTTTTGAAAAATGGATACAAAGACATCTTCAGGGCTGACTCCACTGTTTCCCACTGTAGCTTCCACCACTTCGAAACGCGCCGCGGGCACTTGCATTTCTCCATCCGAGGTTTGCACGCGGATGCTGGGTAGGGTGACGGTGCCGAGGCGTAGAGGAATCGCTTGATAATTGAGAATTACCTTCGAGCTGCGTCGTCCGTTAATGATGTTAGTGGAACTCGACTGTCCTCGAAACCGAAGCTCCAGCCCGTCGATCTTCGAAAGCTCCGGCTCGCCCTCTGGTTGGCAGGAATCGAAAAACAGGTCGATCGCGTTGGACTTGCCTTGCTGTAGGGTGCCACTGCTGGGAGACCAGTAGACGGATTGCGCCCAAGCAATGGATACGCAGCTTGTGGCTACGAGCAGGAGTGTGATTCGTTTTATTAGAGGGAAACGCATGATTACCAATCTTTGGCATTGGGTTGCTGTTTCTTTTTTCCACCCGTTTGGGCTTCCTGTAAGATCTGATAAAGTTTACCTGGCTGGTCCTGCTGACGCAACTGTTCGAGGAGTTGCTTCAGGGCGGCAGTCTCAGCGTCCACAGGTTCGCCTGACGCTTGCTGGCCGCCTAGTGTCTGCATCTGCTCTGGTGAACGTTCAGGCGGCTGCTCGGCAGTCTCTCCGTCGAGTTCCACTTGTTGCTCATCTTGGTTCTGATCGAGTTGCCCCATTTGCGCTCCATCCTGAGTATTTGACTGCTGGGTGGATTCGCCCTCATCGCTTTGCTCCCCGTTTTGCTGGTCTTGGCCATCTTGTGACTCTTGCTCGCCCTCCTGGCCCTCCTGCTGCTGATCGCCTTGCTCTCCCTGTTGCGCGTCTTGCTGCTCGTCGGAGTTTTCACCCTGCGACTCGGAGTCGCTTTCCTCTGAGTTTTCCGAACTCTCTTCGGACGAACCTGCGCTTCCATCCTGCTGTTGGTCATCGCCGTCCTGCTGCTCCTCCTGGTCTTCGGATGATTCTCCCTCTTGCGGCTGTTGCTCTTGGTGGGGCGGATTAAGCAGGTCTAAAAGACGCTGCTCGAGCTGGTCCCAATCGGAATGCTCAGGGTCGATGTCTCTGCCGGCAGCGACGGCGTCGAGGGCGTCCTCGATAGGCGGATCGGGCATTTTCTCGCCTTGCTGCATGACCTGCATGGCGACCTGCATGGTTCCGGAAGCCATCTTGGCATAGTCCTCAGCAGTGATTTCATCTTTCTCCGCGATCTCAGAAATGTAGTCCGGGAGGGTTGTCCCTTGCTGCGTAGGGGTTGGCCGAGGAGCGACCGGATCGTTTTCGATTTCCGAACTAGGACCGGAGCCTGGGGCACCCCAAACCGGAGTGACGTATATAAGTGTAATCAAGATGAGGATACGACGTTTCATGCGGCCATCTCCTTTCGCTTTAAGGTGCGAGGTTTGGGTAAAGTTGGAAACTCTAGGTATATAGAAAGGAGCAGCAAAAGGAATCCTGGCGCCAAGAAGTAATGGAAACGCTCGATCATCGCTTCCTCGCGTTCACGTTCCTTCAGCGCCGCCCGTCCTTTTTCGACGGTTTCTTCGACCACCGTCGCCAGGTCCACCCAAACGCTGGCCTCACGATAAATGCCTTCGGTTATCTGGGCGATCTGGCTTAGTGTCCGCGACTCGAGCTTACTTAGGACCACGGCGCCTTGAGGGTCTTTCAAGTACCCGCCGCTCCCATCAGGAATAAGACTCCCATCCTTTGTTCCAAATCCGAGGCAAATGGTGCGAACGTTTTGCTCCTTGAGCTCCCTCGCTTTCTCTTGCCAGCCAGAGTCGAGGCTTTCTCCGTCACTGATGATGATCAAGAAGCGGTCTGCCATGCCGTCCGACTGTTCGAACGAATCTAGAGCCGTATCCATCATGGCTGTATAGTTGGTGCCGCCTTGGGGTACGAAACTCGGATTTATGTCGTCCAAGAATCCCCGAAGAATTTGGTAGTCCGGACTCATGGGACTTTGCAGAAAAGCGGTCCCGGCGAAAACGATGAGGCCAACGCTTTCACCTTCCAAGGTGTCGAGCATTCCTTCCACCACAAGCTTCGCCCGTTCGAGGCGATTGGGTTTAATATCGTCGGCTAACATGCTCTTGGACAAATCCATGGCTATGATAACCTCACGGCTGCGTTCGAAGGTCGTTTGTTCTTCGGTCCCCCATCGTGGTTGGGCGATGGATACGACGAGCAATGCAAGTGAGCAGCAAAGCAATACCTTAGGAGGGCGTGTGCTGCTACGTGTCGCTTGTTTTATACCGCCGAATCCAGCAGTCGCCCAGTGCGCCTGAGCACCCTTGCGTCGAGCCGAGGCACGTCTGCGATGGAAGATGCTCCAAGCTAGTAGCAAGGCAGGCAAAGCCAGCCCCCATAGAAACTCTTCGTGTGCCCAGCTTATATTCATGCCAGGACCTCCTTGAATTTGCTTACCCCTGTGAAGACGCTCAGGACCGCGAACAGACCGGCTGCATAAAGAGGGTAGTGGAAAAGCTCAGTGACAGTGGAGTATTGCTTCACCTCGAACTCGATGGTGCTGGACTCGTCAATCTTTTCGAAGGCTTGATCGATCGTATCCGAATCTTCCGCACGGAAGAACTCTCCATCCGTGAACTCAGCAATCTTCATCAGCGTTTCCGTGTCGACGCGAAGCAGTTGTTGAGTTGTGCCGATGCGTTCGCCGCGTTCATTTCGTTTAGGGAATGGAACGTATCCGTTCTTCCCCGCTGCAATGGTGTAGACGCGAATTCCGGCCTCTTTGGCGAGAGTTGCCCCTTCCATGGGTTCCATCATTCCGGCCGTATTTTCGCCGTCTGTGAGTAGAACAATAAAGGCTCCTTCGCGCTCGCCGGCCCGCTCCTTGGCCCCTTCGAGTAGGCGGGAGGTGGCGACTGCTAGCGAATCGCCAATAGCGGTGCCGTCTTCGATGAGCCCGATTTGCAGGCGTTCCGTTTGCCGGGCTAGCCACTTGTGGTCGAAGGTTAAGGGCGCCGCGGTGTAGGCTCTTCCAGCAAAGGCGATGAGTCCGATGCGATCGTTTTCGCGACGGTTGATGAAGGCACTGAGGACGGGCTTCACCGCTTGCAAGCGGTTCGAGCGCTTGCGATTTACGAAATAGTCTTCCGCCTCCATGGAGCCGGAAAGGTCCACGGCGAGTATGATGTCGTAGCCGCGACTCTTGGAATGGCGTTCCGTAGCGATGGATTGCGGGCGGGCCAAGGCAAGAATCATTCCGACTGCCGAAAGGAATATTAACGTTGTGGCCAGTTTAGTACCGCCGATGAAACTCGGCCTCCGCCATGCTCCGGAGAAGGGCAGTATCATGGCCGAAACGGCGCGGCGTCCACGCAGCCAGGCGACCAATGGGAGGACTAGGAGAGCCAAGAGCCAGTAAGGACTGGCTAGTTGGAATTTCGTATCCAAAAGTTCGATCATACGCGTCCGAATCGTTTCATGCGTTGATGGAAAAAGTTGGTCACTGCATCAAGAGTGTCGTCGCCAGCGGTTAGGCTCAGGCGATCGCTCTCATTGGGAAAAATCGACTTGAATGAGGCTTCCCGTTGCTCGGTCCAAGTCTTGTGGGCGGAGCGTTGAGCGGAGGATCCGCCGTTCAAGGTGTAAAGCTCGCCGCTGGTCGGGTCGTATACCGGTTGGCTACCTGACTTGGGGAGTTCGATTTCCCACGGATCCGAAATTCGGAAACCAACAGGTTGGTAGCGGCGACGCAGGACCGGCCATACGTCGGGCAGCGGGCCGCCGGGGAAGTCGCCGAGCCAAATAAAAATACTGTGCCGCGGTGCTGCTTTTAGGACGTATTTCCACGGTATTTTAGCTTCCTGTTGCTCCAAAATCGGCGGAGCTGGATGCCCGAGGAGATTGGCTGCGGTATGCATTACGCGCCCTCGTCCGGTGGCGGACTTAGTGAGAGTGTAGCCTTGGGGCGTAGCGTGCAGGAGGGAAATGCGGTCGCCATTTACGGCGCTAAGCAGCATCAGCAAGCTGGCAAGCTCGAGGAGGGATTGACGTTTCGTCGTGTTGCCGGAACCGAACTGGAGAGACGGAGTGTCCTCGAAGAGAAGGAGAAGCGTGATCTCGCGTTCCTCGACGAATTTCTTGCGATAGGCCTCCCCGAGACGGGCGGTTACGTTCCAGTCGATGTCGCGAACGTCGTCGCCGAACTCGTATTTCACCACTTGGTCGAATTCCATACCCTTGCCGCGAAAAGACGACTTGTACTCGCCGCCTAGAGCGCTCTGCACAACTAGGCGAGCCCGCCATTCCAAACGGCGCAGCATGGCGACGGTTGCGGAAAGGTTGGTGGCGGAGCCTGACTTGTCTGGCTGAGATGACATAGATCGGATGACGTGTTACGTCCGGGCTAAGCTCGAACGGGTGAAGTTGCTGTATCCAAAGGTCTAGACCGAGGCGACACGACTGGGCAGGGCCGTTTTATCCAGGATCTTCTGCAAGACCTGGTCCGCTGTGATTTCTTCAGCTTCTGCCTCGTAGCTTAAGCCGACGCGGTGGCGCATGGCGTCGAAGAAAATATCCTTAACAACCGCTGGGGAAACGTGGTCCATGCCGCGAAGCCAAGCCAAGGCTCGGCTTGCTTGGTAGAGGCTGATGGATGCTCGGGGCGAGGCTCCGTAGGTGAGAAGGCGGTCCGCAGGATCTGCGGCGGTTGGCATTTCCCGCGTGGCCCGGACGAGCTCTAAGATGTAGGCTTGGATGTCTTCGGATACGTGGACGCTGTCCACCTCGCTTCGGAGTTCCAAGAGCTCCTCGCCGGTCGCCACTGGATGAAGCTCTGGCTTTTCGGTGACCTGACCCCAGCGGCGCATCATCTCGAACTCGTCTTCTTGGCTCGGGTAGTCCACTAGCAACTTGAAAAGGAATCGGTCGCGTTGCGCTTCGGGAAGCGGATAGGTGCCTTCCTGTTCGACAGGGTTTTGGGTGGCCATGACGAAGAAGGGGCGAGGTAGTTTGTGGGAGGTCGGGCCGAGGGTGACCTGCTTCTCCTGCATGGCTTCGAGGAGAGCGCTTTGCACTTTGGCCGGAGCGCGGTTGATTTCGTCGGCGAGCACGAGATTCGCGAAGATAGGTCCCTTGTGCGGTTCGAATTGACCGGATTGAGATTGGAAGATCATGGTGCCAATTACGTCGCTCGGCAAGAGGTCCGGCGTAAACTGGACGCGTTCGAACTGGAGCCCGAGGGCGGTGCCGAGACTCTTGATCAGGAGAGTCTTAGCGAGTCCGGGCATTCCTTCTAATAGCACGTGCCCGTCGGCGAGGAGGGCGACAAGCATTCGTTCAACAACGACTTCTTGGCCAAGGATGGCTTTTCCTACTTCGTTTCTGACTCGTTCAGACCAGCTGCTCATATCGATTTCGGTGATTCTTTATGGGATTTAGGCGTCCGCAGGGGTTCCCTTAACGGAAGCGAGAAGGACACCGTCGAATGACCTCCTAATCAAGACTATGTTTCAGCGGACCTTAGCAAGATCTCTGCCGAAGTCATCAGAGAGCTGGAAGCTGCAGGTTTAGCTTAGTTCCCACACAGCATTGATCGAAAATTGCTTGAGGCCGGTTGCTCTCACGATCAGGCATGTGGGCATGGGTAAGAAATATTGGTTGATTAAGAGCGAGCCCGACGTATTTGGCTTCGATGACCTAGAAAACTGCGAGAACCAGACCGAGCACTGGGACGGGATCCGCAACTGCCAGGCCCGCAACTTCATGCGGGACGAAATGCAGCAGGGCGACGTGGCGATCTTTTATCACTCCAATGCTGGACCGGAAGTCGGCGCCGTTGGACTTGCTACGGTCGCCAGCGAGAAAGCGTACCCTGACCCTACCCAGTTTGATCCAAAATCCAACTACCACGACGCCAAGTCGACTAAGGAGAATCCTCGGTGGTTGATGGTCGACTTCAAGTGGGCGAAAGCGTTCAAGCGTCTCGTGACCTTAAAGGAAATGAAAGGGTCGCCTGAGCTGACTGAGATGCTCGTGGTACAGCGCGGACAGCGGCTTTCGATTCAACCCGTCGAGAAGGCACATTTCAAAGCCGTCTGCAAGATGGGCGGACTCGCCGTGAAGGACCTCAAGGAATTTGGGATCTAGGGTGCTCCGCGCCACGCAGTGAACTGGCCTTCATTTCTCGAGCAGGGGCTCCAAGGCGTTCCAGACCGTTTCAGCTAGGATCTTGTGGCCCTCGGGATTGGGGTGGATGCCATCAGCGATATTGAGCTCGGGCTCTCCGGCGACTCCTTCGAGCAGAAAAGGAATGAGGGTGGCGTCGTTTGTCTCAGCCAAGCTAGGAAACATAGCACGAAATTCGGCGGTGTAAGCTTCTCCGAGGTTGGGTGGCATTAGCATTCCGGCAATGACGATCTTGATGTTCGGATATTCCCCCTTTGCGAAATCGATGATGCCTTGAAGGTTTCGTTTCGTATCCGACAGTTTGATACCTCGTAGCCCGTCGTTTGCACCGAGAGCAAGCACTAGAATGTCGACCGGCTTCTGCATGACCCACTTCGCCCGCCTCAATCCGCCGGCGCTGGTTTCGCCGCTGAGTCCAGCGGGGCTGACGGCGTATTCGAGGCCGCGTTCCTCGAGCTTTTCTGCAAGCAAAGCGGGATAGGCTTGGTTCGGATCGATGCCGTAACCCGCCGTGAGGCTGTCACCCAAAAAGAGGATACGTTTCTCGTCCGTGGCGGAAAAGGCAAGATTTGTGAGGGATAGCAACGTATAGATGGCAATCAAATGACCTGTGAGACGCGTTGGCTTCATGTTTGAAGAGAGGAACTTAACCAGTTGCATGTTACAAGATACGAATATTGGGTCAGACCGCATGATGGAATCTAGCGAATCGCTGTCGGTGCTGCGTTTGAACGAAGTTAAAAAGGCCTATCACAGCGGGCATGAAGACCTGGAGGTTTTGAAGGATATCTCCTTCGAAGTGAAGTCAGGGGAGACGGTTTCGATCATCGGTCCCTCCGGAAGCGGCAAGACGACGCTCCTCGGCATTTGCGCCGGCCTTGACCAGCCAACCAGCGGTTCGGTCTCCCTATGCGGACAGGACATTTCGAAAATGGGCGAGGACGAGCGGGCAGAGGTGCGAAACGCCAGCGTTGGCTTCGTTTTCCAGAACTTCCAGCTGATGCCGACTCTGACGGCTCTAGAGAACGTGATGGTCCCGCTCGAGCTTCGCGGCGAGAAAGGCGCACGAAAGCACGCCGAGGAATTGCTGGCCAAAGTGGGTCTGAAGGATCGGGTGTCGCATTACCCCATCCAGTTGTCCGGCGGCGAGCAGCAGCGAGTGGCGTTGGCTCGCGCTTTTGTGAATCGCCCCAGTATTCTCTTTGCGGACGAGCCGACCGGAAATCTGGATTCGGAAACAAGCGTGCCGATTGTGGATCTACTCTTCGACCTCAACAAGAATTCCGGCACCACGCTGGTCCTCGTGACTCACGATCTAGAACTGGCGAAAACGACCGACCGATTGCTACGCATCGATCGCGGAAGGTTGACGGAGGTGGAGACGTGATTCGCGGCTTTTGCCACCTCCTGGAAACGGGAATCACCTCGAGCAACTACTCTGAAGTTCTAGGATGAAACAGGCATCACGATCTTGGATTTTCCTCATGGCCTGGCGGGATATGCGGCGGGCGAAACGTCAGCTCGCTTTGTTCGCGCTGGCAGTGGTCGCCGGAGTGGCAGCGCTGGTGGCGATTAATTCGTTTCGGGCGAATCTCGAGTCCGAGATGGACCGCCAGTCCCGCAGCCTGCTAGGCGCAGACGTGGAGTATGACGCGAATGTGCCTTTCAGCGATAAGGCGGAGGCCTTGATTTCGATGGTTCCCGCGGAGTCGATCGCTCGGGAAATCAAGTTTGCCACGATGGCATACTTTCCGACCAAGGACGACACGAGAATCGTGCGGACGCATGCCATGGAAGGGGGTTTTCCTTGGTACGGGAAATTGGATACACGCCCCGCTGGTTTGCGAGTGGCGGACAGCGACAGAGCTGTCGCTCTCTTGGAGGATAGCTTGTTGCTTCAATTCGATCTCGAAGTGGGCGATCCCATAAAAATTGGCGACCAAGAGTTTGAGATCATCGGTGAGGTCTTGCGGGTGCCGGGAGAGGGGTCGTTCACTGGCTCCTTTGCCCCCCGGGTGTTGATTCCCATGGCCTTCTTCGAGGCGACAGGCCTCTCCCAGTACGGCAGTCGTCTGCAGTACTACGCGTATCAGAAATTTGACGACTTGATGGTGGAGCCGAGTTTGGAAGTGCTTGAAGGCTTGAAGGACGAGTTGGAGGGAATGGATGTGGATGTAGATACGGTCGCGGATCAACGTCGCCGCATCGGTCGCACCTTGGATGGAATGAATAGCTTCCTCAGTATGGTCGGCTTCGTAGCGTTGCTGCTTGGTGGAGTCGCCATCGCGGGGGCGGTGCAGGTGTACCTCAAAGCTAAGACAGACGCGGTGGCTATCCTTCGTTGCCTGGGAGCCAGCACGAGTCAGGCAATGCTCATCTATTGTATTCAAATTTCCATCGTAGGTCTTCTGGGCTGTCTTAGCGGGGCGATTCTCGGCGTTTCGATTCAGTCATTTTTACCGGAACTCATGAAATCCTTCCTGCCACTCGAACTGCAAGTTGAGATCTCATGGAGCAGCATTTTCTCGAGCCTATTGTTTGGCTGGCTTTTCACTAGTTTGTTCGCGTTTTTGCCGCTGCTGCCTTTGCGTCGCATTTCCCCGTTGAGAGCGATTCGAGCCTCTGTCGAGGAGGGAGGCAAGGCCTGGAAAGACTTGGGGTTCCTAGCAGTCATGGCGGCTCTTTTGGTTCTGACAGGCGTGTTTACGGTGACCCAAACACAGACGCTTGGCCAGGCTTTGGGCTTCTTCGGCGGAATATTAGCTGCAATGCTTTTGCTAGCCAGTATCGGATGGCTACTTCGGTTCGCTTTGCGTCGAATGAACTTCGCAGGCTTACCCTATGTTTGGCGTCAGGGGCTGTCCAATCTCCATCGGCCCAATAATCGTACTACGATGCTTGTGGTAACCTTGGGGATGGGTGCGTTTTTGATCTATACGATCTACATCAGCGAACAAAGCATGCTCCGCCAGGGAGAGTTGGCTGACAATGAAGGGCAGCCAAACGTCATTTTATTCGATATCCAGCCCGATCAACTTCCGGGTGTGGAGAAGGTTATCGATGAGCTTGGCGTCGATGCCATTCGTCCCGCTCCGATCGTTACGATGCGCTTGCAGAGTTTGAACGGAGAAACGGCTCAAGAGTTGATCGACGATCCCGAGCGGAAGATCGAACGTTGGGCCGCTCATCGCGAGTACCGCTCGACTTATCGAGATTTCATCCGCGATGACGAGGAGCTTACGAGTGGAGTATTCACCGCGAATGCCTCGCTGGATTCAGGCAAGCCGGTTCCTGTTTCGGTTGAGCAACGCGTAGTCGATGCGCTGCAGTTGAAGTTGGGAGATCGGATCGTATGGGACGTGCAAGGTCTGCCCATCGATTCGGAGGTCACTAGTATCCGAAGAGTGGATTGGCGGGAAATGAAGCCGAACTTCTTTGTGGTGTTCCCAGCCGGGGTACTTGAGGCAGCTCCGGCATTTTACGTGACAGCGGCGCATGCTAACGACAAAGAAACACTAGTGGCGTTACAGTCCTCTGTGGTTAAACAATATCCGAACGTTTCTGCGGTGAATCTGACCATGGTGCTGGAGAGCCTGCAGGAGATCTTCGACAAGATCAGTTTCGTCATACGCTTCATGGCGTCCTTTACGATCGTGACAGGATTGATCGCTTTGATGGCTTCGGTGATTACCAGCCGCTACCAGCGTTCTCGCGAAAGCGCATTGCTTCGAACGATCGGCGCATCCGCAAAGCAAATACGCGGGATCATGGGAGTCGAGTATGCTCTAGTCGGCATCATAGCCGGCATCGCTGGGGTGGGGCTTTCGCTTCTTTCCGGATGGGCCGTGACCAAGTATGCCCTGAAGGTCGAGCTGTTTATCCCGTGGGGAGTCACGTTCGCTACGGTCGCGATTGTCGCTGCGATGACGCTGATAACGGGCATGCTCAACAGTCTTGGTATCGCCAAGCAGTCGCCAATGGAGTCAATCCGCAGCGACGGTTAGTCTTCGGAATTAGTAGAGAACGGCGGCTCTTGCATGGCGGACCGGGTGGAGCCTGTCCCTCCAGCGGAGGGAAGGTTTCCAGGTCGTTTGGGATGCAAGATACGCGTCGCAGCTGACCTAGACTAATCAATCGCTCGCCACGGTGCTTTGCGCTGGACCCAAGTAGCTAGGAGCGAGGCCTCCGGTGTTTATGATGATCTTTTGCAAGGTGGTGGCCGGATCTACCATGTAGATTCTCAACGTATGGTGTCCCGCTTTCTCGACTGTGTGTTGGGTAGTAGCGGGGCGAACGGCGGTCTTGACAGATTCCTGCCAAAGACCGTGAGCTCGATCTTCGTGCAGGTCTACGATTTGCGGCTTTTCACCGTTCAACGCTATGGCGAAGCGGAGGCCGCGATCGGGAGCGATAGGCCACGTTGGGTTCCAAAGCGTTTCGATTGAGATTTCACCTGAAGAGAATAGCGTGAGATCGTATTCAAGATAGGGTGCCTGGCTTGGGTCTTCGAAGGAGCGGTCGCCGATCGGAAAAACGGATACCGAGCTGCCCGTGCGCCCCAATTCTGGTATTTCCTCCCAAGAGAGTCCGTCGACGTCTCGCTTCGAGCTGTAGTTAGCTGCATCTATGGAAACGTAGCCATCAGCTTCGACAAAGCCTCTCAACTCCTCGTCCGAACGGTGATGGGCGGCGACGGCGATGCGGGCTCCGCCCCAACCAGTGCCGCGAACCAAAATGTGTCCATTGTGGGTGCCTTCGGGCAATTGACTCCAGTCGATAGATACTTGAACACGCTTGTCGGATTCTATTGTGCCAGCATCTTCGCTTAGCTGTATCCATTTGTCAGATGCAGTTGCGGAGAAGTCGAAGGGTACAGTGCCTTTGTTGAACACTTCGAAGTAGCGCTCCGTTTGTCCGTGAGGATCAAAGTCAGGCAACCGGTAGAACGCTCCTTCGGCTGGCCATGCGGAAACCATTCCTTCAACCGCGACTCCCATGTCGGCTACGGCATTGGGCTGATTTAAAGTGATGGGGGGCAGAGTATCCGCTGGTGGGTTGTTCCAGTGCGTGTAGCCGATGCGAGGTTGAGACATCATGTGGTTCCACTTTCCTCCGGTGGCGTCTCCGTGGTAAAGGTCCTGCAATTCCTTGTTCAAGGCGAAGTAGTCTTTGGTTTTCTCCGCAAACTCATTGGTGCTGGCTCGGCCTTGTTCGGCGTAGAGTTGGTTCTTTGCTTGGGCAATGTACATCTGAGTGATGGCTGCCGAAGCTTTCACTGGATAGTAGACGAGTTGGAAGAAAGCGGACTTGGCCTCCTCGGACGCGGAGGCGTACAGCCTTTCGGCTCTTTCGACCATGTCAGCAAGTTCCGCCTCGATAAGCTCCGCTTCGCGGTAGTTGAGCAAACTGTAGGTGCTCGCTTCTTGAAGCTCTGGCTTTCGGCGAGCATTGTGCCTAGTGTAAGCAGTGAGAAGCTCGCCAATATCCTCGGCATTTTCGGAGCCGAAAGCGCTTTCAGCAAAGAGCTTGGCGTATTCAGGAATGCGTTCCTTGGGCCAGTCATCGATGTCCCAAGCGAGATCGAGGAAGTAGGTGATCGGGTATTCTTGGGGTTTGAGGTCACCGACATTGGTCAACCAAATCTTGTTGGCGTCGTACTTGTCTGCGAGGTTCATCTGCTCCCAGACTTTTGCGATCTGGGTAACATTGGTCCAGCGGTAGGAGCGAGGTCCGCCCACGTAGTCGAAATGGTAATACACTCCTGCTCCTCCGGTGCGCTTGCGTTCCTCTGGAGTCGGGAGGCGGCGAATGTTGCCCCAATTATCGTCGCACCAAAGGAGAATAACGTCATCGGGCACTCTCATGCCGCTTTCGTAGTACCCCTGCACTTCTTTGTAGAGAGCCCAGACTTGAGGCACTTCAGTGATGTCTCGATCGTCGAAGACCTCTGTGAGGATTTCGCGCTGGGCGTCGACAATCTTTTCCAGCAAGTCAATATCCTCCGTCTCTGACATAGGAGTATCGGCTTGGCCGCGCATGCCGACCGTGTAGATGGAGTCGTAGGGCTTGTTGCGCTCAGCCCCTTCCTTCCAAAACGCGTCGAGACGGTCTGGGTTGCGAGCGTAATCCCATGGGCCTTCTCCGTGGCGGTCCCATTCCTTGTCGGCGCGCATCATGGGCTCATGGTGCGAGGTGCTCATGACGATGCCGTACTTGTGGGCGAGAATCATGTTTTGCTCGTCGTCATCTGCGAAAGCGTTGTTCCACATCGCCGGCCAGAGGAAGTTAGATTTCAAGCGTAATAAAAGTTCGAATACGTGGACGTAAAACTCGTGGGGGAAGTTTCCATAATTTTCATGGACCCATCCTGTCAGAGCGGGCGCTTCGTCGTTGAGGAAGATCCCACGGTACTGCACTTTGGGAGAATCTTGGATTCGAGTCCCTGCCTTGACGTAGAGCGTCGGCGACTGCTTTGCCGGAACATCGGCCCACCAATGCCACGGGGAAACGCCGATTTGCTCGGAAAGGTCGTAGACGCCGAATATTGCCCCCCGCATGTCGCTGCCAGCTATGACCAAGGCTTTTTTGATTCCTTTCGCTGGGTTTTCGACGAGCTCGATGTGATACCCCTCCCAAGTGCCTTGGATCGCGGATACGTCGATTTTGCCGTCGCCTGCAAGCTGGTCGATAAGTTTGGACTTGCCCAAGCTACCGACAATGACGGCTGTTTTACCCAACTTCTTAGGCGAATGGTGAAGCTCAGGTTTCTCGCCGGTGACGCGCTCGAAGTCGGCTCGCAGGTCTTCCGTTGCTCTTACGAGCCCCCAGTGGTCCTCCGAATCGACGTAGATATCGATGAGCTCACCATTGGAAGCAAGTTGCAGTCCGTCGGTCTCCTCGACGCTCGTCACGTATGCTGGATCTCCGAGGGAGAAGGCGTTTGAAGTCACTATCAGAGTGAAAAGAGTGGCGAATAGGATGCGGAATCGAGACGAGACGTTACAGTTATTGTGCAGCATTTTCAGTTGGGATGGGATATTACGTATTTAAAAGCGTGGCTTAGACCAGCGATTCACGGTTGAAAAATTCTTTTCTAGTCAACGTGCACCAATGTGGCAAGTGAAGCTAAACCTGTCGCAGCGCTTGAACCGGTGGAATTTGCCCAAATACCCAACGCTTCAAATTTTCGCGAGCGATGGTCTGATTGCTCGTTCTGAATGTGAGGTCGGGCTGGACTTGGAAGTCGAGTTTACGCAAATGTGCAGAGCGTGTACATGGACTTTGCCATAGCTCTTGGAATTGGAGTGATCCTCGATTTCGTGTTTGGAGATCCGAGAGGGATGCCACACCTCGTTCGTCTGGTGGGGGCTCTTGCCGTGAAGGGTGAGCAGTTCCTGGTTCGTTCGCTCGGACGCTCGATATTTGCGGGGGCGATACTGTGGCTTGGAATCACGGCTATCTGCACGGGCGGCTATTTGCTGCTGTCTTGGGGCGCGGAGATGGTAGGCCACTGGCTGAAGCTGCTGATCGATGGTCTGTTACTTTTTCAATGCATAGCCTACCGCGATTTGGTAAAGCATGTCGTGGCAGTAAAGCTCGGATTGGATCGTAGCCTCGCGGAGGGACGCCAGCGGGTCTCTTGGATTGTGGGGCGTGATACGGAACGCATGGAGGAGGAGGATGTTTGTAGAGCTGCCATCGAAAGCGGCGCCGAAAACCTAAACGACGCAGTGATCGCCCCGCTTTTTTGGTTCGCCTTGTTCGGTCCCATGGGAGCTTTGGTATTTCGAGTTTCCAACACCATGGACGCCATGGTTGGCCATCGAACGGAGCGATTTGAGAAGCTTGGAAAGGTGTCAGCCCGGATAGACGATGTCTTGAACGTCATCCCCGCCCGCCTGTGTTGCATGCTCGTCCTCAAGTTGGGCGAAGCGAGGCGTTGGCGGCGTTTGAAGTCTGACGCGACCCTTCACCCTAGCTTCAATGCGGGCTGGCCAGAGGCTGCTATGGCGAAGCGACTCGGCGTGGTGATTGGTGGCCGCATGTACGAAAAAGGGGAGCTCGTGCAGACGGCCGAAATGAATCGAGGAGCGCGGCAACCGATCCGGAAAGACGTCGTAAGGGCGACGCGTATCATGGGGATTGCATACGCTAAATGCTTGGCTCTCGTTCTCGCAGGATGGGCCTTCGCCTCTATGCTTTAAACTAATTACTAAATAGTAATTGATTAGGCTTGCTTATGTTTTTTGCATCCGGCTTAAGGGGATCGTTCTTTAAACATTGAATCGATTCGTCGACAGGAAACGCCGTTAGAACCGGCGACAGTCGCGCTACGGTAACAAGTCACAAGTCCCTGCAAGATTCTGGTAAGGTTTTGCGCTTCGCTTTTGCGGAGTAGGACGAGGTTTCTTCTTGAATCACAAGGGGATGCAAACTTGGAGTCCGACCACTGCCTACGAATCCTACCCGTCCCTGCAGTTGACTGCGGAGGCACACTAACTTGTCGCTAGAGCAAGAGGGTAAACGCGAATACTTCGCTTGGCAGTCGGCTAAAGGATGATCGATCTCGATTGAGAATTACATCCGTATCCCTCCGCCCTGTTCGATGTGAAGCGCCTTTTTCTAGCGGCGTTTCTCACATCGAATAATGAATCAAATATCTGAATACAAAACAAATACCGCCAGTGGACTTCTTGTCGCTGGTCTAAGCTTTGCTTGCTTGGCTGTTCCTGCGCGATCTCAGGAAAATGGCAGCGACGCTTTTTTCGAGCTCGATGCGATTTCGATTTCGGCGAATCGCATTGAAATTCCGGTCCAGCAAGTGGGGAGCACCGTAGACGTGCTCGATGCTTACGAATTGCAGAATGGTCAGGATATTTTCCTCGTCGACGCCCTCCGAGAAATTCCAGGACTGGTGTTACGAAACAATGGCGGCCCTGGGGGAACCTTTGGCATTACGACTCGAGGTCTGAGCTCCAATCGCCCAACGGTACTGCTCAATGGAATCGAAGTGAGCAATCCTTCGAACGGGCAGATTATGAATCTAGGGAATCTCTTCACGAACTCAGCCTCCAAGGTCGAGGTGCTTCGTGGGCCCCAGAGTTCCTTGTATGGAGCCGACGCCTTGGCAGGTGTAATCTCAGTCGATACGCTCGGCCCGGGAACCTCCAATGGTGGACGCGCTCTTTTCGGTTACGGTTCTTACGATACGCTGGACTACGGTCTTGGGCATTCCGGATCCAATGGCGCATTTAGCTGGCAGGTTGACGGCCTTGTCCACGAATCGGAAGGTTTCTCCTCCCAATCGCCCGAGTACGGCGAGGCTTGGGCGGACGACGACGCCTATGACAACACGACGCTCAACGGAGCGGTGAAGTACCAATTGAACGATAGCGTCAGCCTTCACGGCTCAGCGATATATATTGATACGTTTTCGGAGTTCGATCCCGGCGACCCTGCATGGATCTGGGGTGTTCCGAGCAGTGAAAACTATGCGACCACGGAACAGCTTTTCGTACGCACGGGCAGCGACTTTCAGCTCAGCGAGAAATGGGACAGTTCGGTTAATATAGCGTATTCGGATGTGGATACACTCTCTCAAACCGAAAGCGGTCCTTATTACGCAAGCGGAAAACGCTACAAGTACGACTGGATCAACACCGTCGAAGCGAACGAGAGATGGACCATGGTCGCGGGACTGGAATACGAAGAGGAAAAAAACCTCAGCGACGTGGGAAACCGAAACGATACCTCCCTGTTCGTCGAAAACGTAATCGAATATAGCGATGCCCTAGATGTCACGATCGGGGCACGTTACGACGACAATAGCGCATACGGAGAAGAAACGACCTACCGAGCGACCTTCAGTTATCGTATTGAAGATATGGATGCGCGCATCCGTGGATCCTACGGTTCTTCCTTTCAAGCTCCTTCTTTCTACGAACTCTTTAACGCCACCTATGGAAATCCTTCCCTAAAAGCGGAGTCCGGAAAAGGTTGGGACCTAGGCATTGAAAAGACCTTGGTGAACGGAAAGCTTCTCTTTAGCTCGACTGCTTTCGGCAACAACGTAAAAGACAAGATCGCTTGGGACGGTGTTTACAGGAACCTGAACGAGTACGAGTCGATCGGTCTGGAAAACGCGGTACGTTACCAATTGAGCGATTCGCTTCGTCTCAAAGCGGCCTACACCTACAGTGACGCAGAAGAGGATAACAGCGCGGAAGCCCTCCGGGTGCCAAGAAGCGTGGCTTCGATAGGCGGTAACTGGTCAGGTATGGATGGCAAGCTAGGCTTGAATCTCGATGCCTTGTTCATCTCCAGCCAATACGGCGACAGCAGCTCGCGCTCTGCCGGTACGAAGCTCGAAGGCTACGAAGTCGTAAACGTTGCCGCCACTTATCAAGTAAGTGATTTGAGCACGATCTGGGTCCGTTTCGGAAATGTATTAGATAGCGAATACGAAGAAATATCCGGCTACCAAACCGCCGGAGCGAATGTGCACGCAGGTGTGCGAATGAACTTCTAGTTTTTCTGTGCGGGGGGCGTGCGTGTTCATTAGGTCGTGCTCATGACTGATGGATGGGTACGCTCCCTTCTACTTGCTCATTCTATGAAAGCCTTATATTTCTTCATCCTCTCCTTTGCGTGCGCGGCCCTCACCGCTTCGGAGCTTCGTTATGCCCAAAATTTTTTCATCGCAGACTCAGAGACTCACCGGGAAATCACAGTTCGAAACACGTGGGTCGGCGCGGGCGATCACGAACAAGTCTACGCTTTGGTCCCGCGAGGAGAGGACGTTCCTGATCTGCCGAAGGGTGCGGTCGTCGTACGCACTCCGGTCAAGCGACTCGCAATCATGTCGACTGTATTCCTAGGACCGATACGCGACTTGGACCTGTACGACTCTTTGATTGGGATCGCGTATATCGATTACGCAAACGATCCGCGAGCCCACGAGTTGGTAGAGTCCGGTGCGGCGAAACCGATCCAATCCGGTACTGGCATGGATGTGGAGTCGATGTTGATGCTACAACCAGACCTCATCCTCACGAGCACGACCGGAAATCCGACGTTTGACGTGCACCCACAAATGGTCAGGGCTGGCCTGCCGGTGGCTGTGACCGCTGCTTACATGGAGCAACATCCGCTTGCCCGTACGGAATGGATCAAGTTTGTGGCCGCGTTCTACGGAAAAGACGAGGAGGCGGAAGAGATCTTTGACGGAATAGCGAAACGGTACGAATCCCTCGTGGCTACTGCTAAGAATGTTAAGCACCGCCCGAGCGTTTTTTCCAGCGCTCCTTACTCAGGCGTTTGGCATGTTCCGGGAGGAATGAGCTATTCAGCCACTGCTTTTCGTCACGCGGGAGCGGACTACCTTTGGTCGGACACCGAGTCGACGGGTGGCATCCCTCTCGATACAGAGGTGGTCTTGCAACGGGCAGGAGAAGCGGACTTTTGGCTGAACCCCAGCCACTACGCTTCGATTCGTGCTCTGCTCGCAGCGGATAATCGTTTTGCCGCATTCGAGGCCTTGCAGAAGGGACGCGTTTACAACAACACGGTTCGGGTGAATGCAAATGGTGGAAACGATATTTTCGAACGAGGCGTTTCCCACCCAGATGAAGTGTTAGCGGACCTGATCAAGGTTTTTCACCCCGAACTTTTGCCTGATCATGAGTTCGTATTCTACGAGAAACTGAAGTGATGCCAGGTAGCGACACTTCCAGTTCACGCAATGCGTTGCTTTTTTCGATCTTGGGCGTCGGAGTACTGGCCTTGGCAGTAGCCAATGTATGCCTCGGTTCGGCTACCATCTCCCTGGGGGACGTCTGGGCGGCTTTGGTAGATGGAGAGAGTGGTTCGTCCGTCACGCGTCAAATCGTGGTCGACTTTCGCCTGCCTCGGGCGATGACGGCACTGCTGGCTGGCTCTGCTTTGGCTGTATCCGGATTGCTGATGCAGACGATCTTCAGAAATCCCTTGGCGGATCCTTTCGTGCTCGGCGTTAACTCTGGAGCAAGCTTGGGGGTGGCGATCGTTCTCTTGGTGCTTGCTCCTGCGGGAGTCAGTCTTACGCAAGGTCTAGAGCTCAGCGGCCACCTCTTGGTAGTGCTTGCAGCTACCGGCGGAGCGGCGGTGGTGTTGGGAATTGTATTGTCCTTTGCTCAGAGGGTTGACGTGATGTCATTGCTGATTCTGGGGCTGATGCTTAGCTACGCGGTGGGCGCGGTCGTGAGCGTGCTCATGTTCTATAGTATGGCGGAGCGCCTGCAGTCGTTCTTCGCGTGGTCTTACGGGACATTTGGAAATGTGGCGTGGAGCCATATGCGCGTTTTCGGAGCCTGTATCGGCGCCGGTGCCGCCGCATCTTTGTTCCTCTGCAAGCCGCTTGATGCGATGTTGATGGGAGAGCGCTTCGCGGAGTCATTGGGAACGAAGGTGAAGTCGGTCAGGATTCTTTCGCTAGGGCTTGCTTCCTTGATGGCGGGTACGGTCACCGGATTTTGCGGGCCGATTGGATTTCTCGGAATCGCTGCTCCGCACCTGTGTCGCTACTTGTTCAAGACGTCTCAGCACAAGGTGCTCATCCCCGCGTCCCTTCTCGGCGGAGCGGGTATCGCTTTGGCGGCGGATCTTGTTGCCAAGGCTCCGGGGTTCGATGGAGCCTTGCCGCTGAATGCGGTTACGGCACTGGTGGGCGCTCCGGTGATAATAGTTGCGCTCATTCGGCAGCGGAACCTCAGGAAGGCCTTCGGATGAGCGTGCCCTTGGAAGCGATCGGGCTAAGCGTAGGCTATGAGGTCAAAGGTCAGGCCGCTCGGCATGTCGCAAGCGACCTATCCGTTCAGCTCAAGGCCGGAGAATTTGTCTGCTTGCTGGGTCCGAATGGAGTCGGGAAATCGACCTTGATACGTACCTTGTCGGGAATGCAAAAGCCCCTCGCAGGGCGTATACGCATTTCGGATACGGAAATCGAGCAAATGAGCCCGAAGGAAAAGGCGAGGGCAGTGAGCGTGGTGCTGACCGATAGTCTGCCTCAGGGAATGTTTGATGCCTATTCGGTGGTGGCTTTGGGACGGCATCCTCATACGAGTTGGACGGGCAGCCTTGGAGACAAGGATCGAGCGCGTATCGAATGGGCCTTGAAAGCGGTCGGCGCGACTGAGCTCGCCTATCGGCAGGTTTCGGAATTGAGCGATGGCGAACGCCAAAAAGTAGTGATCGCTCGCGCTCTGACCCAGGAGACGAACTTGATCCTGCTCGACGAACCGACGGCATTCCTTGACCTGCCACGCCGAGTGGAGCTCATGCGAACCCTGCGCGACCTGGCTCGGGTAGAGGGACTAAGCATTTTGTTGTCCACCCACGACCTCGATCTCGCCTTGCGAAGCGCGGATAAGCTTTGGCTGCTCGACGGCGCCGGAAAGCTGACTACCGGCATGCCGGAGGAGTTAGCTCTGGACGGCTGTATCGCGAGCACCTTTACCTCGAACGAAGTTGACTGGGATTCCGAACAAGGAGCCTTCCGCATGCACAATCACACTTGCGCCACTGTCTCGCTCGAAGGGAACGGGGCGGCCGCGGTTTGGACGAGACGAGCTTTGACGCGGATCGGCTACGAAGTCGTTGATAATGCAGATGCCTCCAAATTGCGGATACGTATTGTAGAAACAGATGGAGATTTAAACTGGGACCTCGAGACGAACGGTGAGGTGAGTCGGAAGCCGACATTGCAATCGCTCGTTCGGCATCTGCTCGGCCAGGAGCACATAGGTTTGTCTGAAAGATTATGAAAATTGGCGAGTACTACGATGCAGTGAATGTCTTCCGTGCGGAGAAGATTGTCTACGCCCTCTTCTTGAAGCCACATCGAGTCCTGTCGACTTGCCGCTTGAATGGCGGTTTGAGGGAAGATTTAGACTACCTGTACAATCATCAGTCGTGCGAACCGCGAGCCCATACGGGAACGGATCTTTGCCAAGTGGCAGTAAAGGAGCCCGAGCGCTACCAGAAGCGGATCGCGAGCAAGGCCGGAATTGACTTCGCGAAGAGCGCTTCGCTCGGCACCGCTGCGAACGTCAACAACGCGGCCTTCGCTGTCGAGAAGTACATGGGACTGGAAGTGGTAGCGATAACGACGGCGGGTGTGGGTGGAAACGGAGGCCGTGCCGGCGACCCCGCCTCCTACTACGCTTCTGAACAGGGCACTGTTATCTTTGATCGTCCGCCTCCGCAGGCGGGCACCATCAACACGATGCTGCTAATAAATCAGGAGCTGAGTAACGGCGCTTTGGTCGCGGCAAGCACGATGATGACCGAAGCGAAGTCCAGCGTATTGCAGGAGCTGATGGCGCCGTCTCGCTATTCGGAAGGGATTGCGACCGGCACTGGAACTGACCAGATCGGCATCGCCTGTCTGATGGGTACGAGTATCCAACATACGGATGCGAACAAACACTCGAAGTTGGGAGAGTTGATTGGATTAGCGGTGAGGCGTTCGCTTTTTGACGCGCTCAACCTGCAGTCAGGATTGACGCCGGATTCGCGTCGCTCGAGCGTAGCTCAACTGCAACGCTTTGGTGAAACGCAGGACTCTTTTATCCGTTCCATCAAAGAGCAGTTGGAAGCGGATGCAAGAGCTCTTTTCGAAGCCAACTTCCTGTCCGCGAATCACGATCCAGTCACCGTAGCAGCGGTACAAGCCCTCGTGCATGTACGCGACCAATTTGTTTGGGGTGTATCGCCGCTTACTTGTATTCACGAAATCATGATTTCGCACGCGGCTTTGATTGCTTCTGCCGTGGGCGGGCGCGAGATTGGTCGTGAGGAAATGCAGGAGCGTTTAAGAGATTACGTAACGAGTTTGGAATCGGCTTCGCTGTTGGAGCTTATCCATCGAAGCTTTGCGATCGGTTATACCATGAAGTGGAGCGGACGTTTCGAGGATTGAAGCGCGACTCAAAAAATTGGAGAACAAGACTATGCCAAAAGGAAATATTTCAACACGTTCGGGCGATAAGGGAACCACGGGAGTGGGAGGTGGAGGGCGCGTCGATAAGGACGATGCCCGAATCGAAGCGCTCGGCGATCTCGACGAGACGAACAGCGTGATAGGCGTTTTGCGCAGTGTATTGCCGCCCGAGCATGATTGGGAGTCAGGACTGCAGCGTATCCAAACCGAAATGATGAATTTAATGGGACACGTCGCTACGCCCTCTACCTCAGAACGGCAGCCAAACATCCCATTACCCGACGAGTCCTCGCTTTGGATGGAAGGGTGGATGCGAGAGATCGAGGAAACGCTAGCCGACGCGACGGAGTATTTTCTGCTACCGGGAGGCAACGCGATCTCCGCTCAATGTCACATGGTCCGCACGGTATCCCGCAGAGCGGAACGGCGTTTGGTAACGCTTAACAAGATCGATCCGGTTGCTCCGAGCATCCTCAAGTTCGTGAATCGTTTGTCTGACCTAGCCTTCAAGCTGGCCCGACAGGAAACGCACCGGAAGGGCCTGACCGAAGATCGCTGGCGTCTGTTTAAGCCGGAGCGATGAAGGCCGTTTCAATTCTGGGCACCTCTTCCAACGCGGGGAAAAGTTGGGTGGCGACGGCGCTTTGCGCTTGGCTGCGTCAACGAGGGGTGAAGGTCGCTCCTTTCAAAGCCCAGAATATGGCGAATAACGCATTCGCTACCTTGACCGGTGGCGAAATTGGTGTGGCTCAAGCGGTGCAGGCCGAGGCGTGTGGGCTGACCCCGCGGGTGGAGATGAACCCGATTTTGCTGAAGCCGAATGGGCGGGACGGGGCTCAAATCGTACGCTTGGGTGTAGCGGGCGAAACCTCGACCGCCCGTGATTACTACCGGACGATCGAGGAAAATTGGGCAACCGTCCGTGACACCTTGGATGGATGGAAATCGGAATGCGACGTGCTAGTGTTGGAAGGAGCAGGTAGTCCCGTCGAGCTGAACCTGATGGATCGCGACATCGTCAACTTGAGACCGGTCGAGTACCTTGACGGGAGATGGCTACTTGTATCCAATATCGAATACGGCGGAGTTTTCGCTCAAATCTTCGGAACTTGGAGCTTGTTGCCAGAGCCAATGCAGCCGCGAGGGCTGGGCGTGGCCGTTAATCGGTTTCGGGGTGATTTAAGTTTGTTCAAGGGAGCGAAGGCTGAGATCAATTCAAGAATCGAGCTTCCGTACCTGGGAGTTTTGCCATTCGACTCGAGATGGGCGATCGACGATGAGGACAGCTTAAACGCCTGCTCCGAACGACCTCGTGGTGACGTTCCTCATATCGCTTGGATTAAGTATCCACGAATCTCGAACAGCCAAGACCAGTTTCCTTGGAAAAACGACGAAGGTGTGCAATGCGTTTGGACTGAGTCCGCAGCGATCGTGCGTGGAGCTGCTGCGGTCGTATTGCCAGGCAGCAAGAATACGCTCGAGGATCTGAAGTGGCTGAAGGAACACGGGCTAGCTGAAGCGGTGAAGGGCCTTGCTAAGGCCGGCGGAGCGGTGGTGGGGATCTGCGGGGGGAAGCAAATGCTTGGGAATAAATTGTTAGATCCAGCGACCGGTGAAAGTGCGGTGGGGCTGGGTTTGTTGCCGATTCGGACGGAGTTTTGTGAAACGAAGCGAGTCGTGCGGAACGAGGCCAAGTTTAAGGGACGTGTTTGGGAAACGTTCGAGATTCACACCGGTGAGAGCTGGTTGGAAGGAGGTGCCGTTTCGGAAACTCTGCTGCTAACGCGCAAGGCAGGAGAGGGCGAATTTAAGAGGGATGGGATCAGGTGCGGCAAGGTTTGGGGCAGCTATCAGCACGGACTCTTTGATGCTCCGGAATTAAGGCAGCTTCTAGCCGACCAAGCTGGCATTCGCGACGTAAAAATCTGCAAGATGGATTGGAAGGCGAAGCGAGCTTTAGTCTATGATAGGATGGCAGATGCTCTGGATCGGTATTTGGATTTGGATACGGTGAAACGGTATTTGGGTTTGTGATGGTTGTAGGGTCTGGCGCTTGCGCCATGCCGCGGTGCAAACTTGGTTTGGGACTTGCGGCGTGTCGCAAGCGACAGCCCTACATTGGTCTGTTACTACGGTCGCTGTACGCCGCAAAAAAGCCGGATCCATGCTAAACGAGTCCGGCCTTTTTTTGAGGATGAGGGCAACCCTGGGGGTTGTTTTCTTGTATTTGCTATTCGGCTACGATGAGTTCGCGACCTTTGGATTTAAGGTCGTCGAGGCTAATCTCGCCATAATCGACTTTTGCGAGGAGGGCTTTTTGGGCTTCGTAGTCTTTGTTAACGACTCCGGCATGGCTTTGTAGCATACGCCAGGCTTTGCGGCGCTCTATGTTGAAGAGTACCATTTGGCGACTCATCTTCATGGGGATGTGCTTGCCGTTGCCAGCGTCGTACTTGATGTAGACTCCGTAGTCGGGGATGTAAGCCCGGTTCTTTGGGTCGATAAATCTGCGGTATACCACGTCTTGCTGAGTGACGCGTAGGAGAACATCCTCGAGGTGTTCCATGCGCTCAACTTCTTCTTCGCTCGCCTTCTTGATGTGCTGGCGGAAACGGGCTTCGGTGCAGGCCCAATGGGCAATGGTGAAGGAGTAGAGCTCCTTGGTTTCGCTGTACTTGGCCTGCCACCAGTCGCGGTCGGGATTTTTGTTTCCCTTGAGGCTGAGTGCCTCGTGGTAGGATTCGCCGAGTTGCGGATTGAATACGAACTCTGGCAAGCAGCGGCTTTCACGAGCGAAGGTCGCTTGATTAGTAGCCATGTTGTCGGCCACGCCGTGCTCCGGCTGGCAAGTGGTGTAGCACTGGAAGAATGCGGTACCGCGGTACTGCAGTCCTTCGAGCAAGCTGTTGTAGAGCTTGGCAGAATCCGCCATGGAAACTTGGGCTAGGTAGGGAGAGCCGTGTCCGTTGAGGAAGCACTCGGTGATGTTTTTCATCTCGTTGAGCTTTCCTTGGGAAGCGGCACCCGCTTGGTTCATGTCGAAACCTCCGGTCATCGGGCTGTGGTCGGAGTTTTGGCCTCCAGTGTTTGAATACACTTGAGTGTCGAGCATGAGCAACTTCACGTTAGGACGATTTTGTAGGATGACCTTGGATACGTTCTGAAATCCGATGTCCCCCATGCCGCCGTCCCCCCCAACGCACCAGACCTTGGGTAGCTCCTTGATTTCCTGGTCGGTCATCAGGGCGTCGGTGAAGTGGGTGTAGCTGAAGTAGCTGGTGTCGTCGAGCAAGTCGCCATCCATCAGGTGGTCGACCATGCGTTCGGGGACCACGGAGCGACGGGCGTTTTCCGTCATGAAGCTCTCGCCCATCATCCAAGAGATTGTGGCTCCGTCTTGGAAGAGCGAGTTGAGCCAAGGGTAGGGATGTGGGTTGTTGGGCGGGGTCGAGCCGTAGACGGTGTTGCAACCCGTGTGGGCGCCCATGGCCATGACGGACATGCCGTTTGCGAGGCGGCCGTCGATGGACTGGAGGTTTTTGTGGTTGAAGGCTTCTTTCTCGAGCACGAGGCAAAGGGCTTCGATGAGCTCTGTATCCGATATCTCACCACGGGCGGCGAGGCGGACGTTTGTATCTTCATCGGAGTCTCCTCCCAGTCCCATGATGACGTGGGAAACGATACGTCTCCAGGTGGCGTAGGACTGGGCGTCACTTTCAGCGAGAGCTTTGAGTTTAGCTGGTCCCTCGGCTTTGAGCTTGGCAACCTTTGCAAGGAAGCGATCCGCTTTCTTATGGTAAATGGGACGCATGTAGGCCTCGGTCACGGAGGCAAGGGCGTGCAGGACGGGTTTTTCGCCGCAGCCCGCGCAAGCTCCGTCGCCGGAGACGAGGGCGTCGTAGTTGCGATTGACCATCATGTGGTTTCGCCATGCTGCAGGACGCGAGTCTTCCGGAGTTTCGTCGTTGTAGAGGCCGAGGTATTTCTGGCGGGTATCGGGGAGCAGCTTGAGAAAGGCGGTGGCGGAGAGGATCTCGGCGTTGTATTCCTCGGTGTCTTCCACCATACGGAGGGCATCGTGGTCGCCGCACTCTTCCACGCAGAGACCGCAGCCTTTGCAAAGGTCGGATACGAAGATGGAGAAGATGCCGCCCATTCCTTTTTCCTTTCGCTCTAAAGAGTAGAAGACGGCGGGAACCTTGAGGTAGGCGAGCGGCAGGATTTTGAGAATGGCGTCGAGTTCGTCGGCAGCTGCGGCTGAGATCTTTTCTTCCGAGCGCACGAGCTCCATGACGAGATCGCGAACGGATTCGCCTTCCTTCTTTTTGGCGTTGTCCTGCATGCGGCCGCGTATTGCTTGGTCGACATCGGGGATGGCGGCGGCGATGAGCGTGCGTTGCTCGGGGTCGCGGACATAGTTGTCCACAGCCGTGCGAAGAATGGTTTGCAAATCCTGAGCTGTGTTGGGCAGGGCGGTGTCCGGACAAGAGGTGATGCACTCCATGCACTGGGTACAGTTTTCGGCGAAATACTTGGGCGTTTCGCGGCGCGCTCCGTATTTTGAGGAAGTGGCGCCGGTGGCGGAGGCCATAACACCCACGGCGGAAAGCGGCGAGGCTGGCTGGTCGTAGCCGAGGCCGGCCCGGAATTCCTTGTCGAACGCTTTTGTGCGAAACATGGGAGTGCCAACAGGTTGGTCCTCTTGAGGAGCGCATCCGCAGGCGCCGCCGCAATCGCTGTTGGGCAAGAGCATTTCGCCGCGCATGGCTGAGAGGTCGGGAGCGTCGATCGGGCCGTAGGGCACTTCGATGATTTGCGAGCCGCCTTGAGTCATGACTTCCATGTTGGAGTCCACGACCGCTTCGCCGAACTTGCCGAACTTCTTGTTGTATTGGGCTCTAACGACCTCTTTGAAGTGGTCTTCGTCGATGCCGAAGGTCTGCAGGAAGGGCGAGACTTTGAAGAAGGCGCCGAGGAAGGAGTTGCCCTGCATGCGGAGCTGCAGGTCGGGGCGGTTGGTCGCTTTCTTGGCGATGTTGAAACCAGGAAGGGTGTAGATGCGGATCTTCTTATCGATGATCTCTTGGCGATACTTTGCGGGGATGCGTTGCCAGGCTTGCTCGGGCGATTCGGCCGATTCCCAGATGAAGGCGCCGCCTTCCACGAGTCCCTTGATCGGATTGATATGGGTGAAGGCTTTCGGGTCGCAGCAGAGCACCACGTTGACGTGCTTGAGGTCGCAATTGACGCGGACGCGCTCGGGAGCGGCGGTGAGGAAGTATTCGGTGGGAGAGCCTTTCTTTTCCGAGCCGTACTTGGGATTGGCGGATACGTGAACGACCTCCTTGGGGGCTCCGTTTTCGTCGAGCTCCCGGTCGCGTTCCGCAACGAAGGTGCCGAGTTCGCCGATGATTTCGGCGAGGTTCTTGCCGGTGGTGATCATGCCCCAGCCGCCGATGGAGTGGAGGCGAACGGCGATGGCGTCCTCGGGAAGGAGGGATGGCGTTTCGTTGGCGCAAACTGAATACGGGTGGTCGACGCCGAGGTTGAAGAAGGTGACGCCGTCTTCTGCGGTCTTGCCGTCTTGGCGAGCGCGGCCTTCAGCAACGAATTCGTAGGCTCCGATGATGTGCTCTGGACGGAAATCGCGTGAACCGAGGCCGTAGACTCCTGAGTAATTACGAGGGACCTCGCTTTGCTCGATGGTGGGAAGGCCGTCGCGATGAGCGAAGCCCGGATGGATGTAGCTCTTGGTGAGGGCGGCGCGAACTTCGCGCGCGAGTGGGTTGTCGCCGGCGAGGGGTTCGTCGGTGCGTTCTAGGATGATGCAGGCCTTCTTGCCGCGGAGGGCGTCCACGATGGCGGCTTGTGGGAAGGGACGAAGGACGTTGACGTGTACGGAACCCACTTTGACGCCCCGCGTTTTGCGGAGGTAGTCGACGGCAGCTTCTATGTTTTCTGCGGCAGAGCCGAGCGAGACGAAGGTCACTTCGGCGTCGTCGTTGCGGTATTCGGATACGAGGCTGTAGTGACGGCCGGTGAGGGTGCCGAACTCGTTGTAGGCGTCCTCGATAAAGCTGAGGATAGGCTCCACGAAATTGTTCCGGCGAGCCACCACGCCGTTCATGTAGTGCTCTTGGTTTTGCACGGGACCGATGAGAGCGGGGTCGGCGAGGTCGATGACCTTGGGAATGCGACGACGAGTTGGTCCGAACAACTCCTTTTGGGCTTCGGTAGGGCATTCTACGATGTCGTCCGGCGAACCGAGAAATTCGCGCAGGAGTTCCGATTCGTGCTTGAGGAACGTGCGTTCGAGGTGGGAGGTCAGGAAGCCGTCCTGGATGTTCATGCCCGGGGTGAGGGCCTTCTCGGTGACCTTGCGAAGGATGACGGCTTGGTCGGCAGCTTGTTGGGCGTCCTTGGCGAACATCATGATCCAGCCCGTGTCTAGGGCGGCATAGATGTCGTCGTGGCCGCAGTGGACGTTCAGAGCATGCTTGGTGAGAGCTCGGGCAGCGACTTCCAGGACCATGGTGGAGAGCTTGCCCGGTGCGTGGTAGTATTGCTCGATGCCGTAAACGATTCCCTGTCCGGAGGTAAAGTTGACAGTGCGTTTCCCAGTGACCGATTGGGCGATGGCCCCGCCTTGAGCGGCGTGTTCTCCCTCGGTCTCGATGGCGAGGGTGGGCTGTCCGAAAACATTCAGCTGCCCTTTCGCTCTGGCGAACTCGAACATTTCGCCCATCTCAGTGGACGGGGTGATGGGGTAGAAAACACCGGCTTCCGCGATGCGAGCCTCTGTGTAGAGAGCGACCAGCTGGTTGCCATTGGTAGTGATGCGGACGCCGGGGTATTTCGGTTTCGAAGCGATCATAGTGCGGTTTGTTGGCTTTTGAAATTTGGTTTTCAGAGCTGCCCTGCCTATCGTCCAAACACGTAACTTACGGCGACGTTCGAACGGTGAATTGGGGGAGGAGTAGATCTTCCTCCATTTTACCCGTGATTTAAAGATTAAAATATCTTTAATTATTATCGTTGGAGAAAATTTTGGCGGAACGTCGCTCTGGGGCGGGATCAGGCAGAGAAGCGGTAGCTGCAAAGGAAGATGAAGCTTGAACCAGCGCGACAAGCTTGTCGTTTTACTCGGCTTTACGCAGATGACAGTAAGGGAACAAGACGGTTTAGGACGCATACTGGAAGGAAGCGCTGAGACGCTGGCCGCCGCAAAGGCTGCGTTTGAGGCGACTCCGATCGATCAGGATTGGTCAGCGGACGAGCCGGCACCAAGAATTGAAAGGGGCATGACCATAGCTCGTCCGGTGGAGGTAAGTGCCCCGGGTACGTTTTCGAAAAACTCGATTCGCACCTTGAAACTGGAGCCCACGGAACTGTCTGGATGGTGGCTTCAACGCTGCGATATCCCGGACTCCCGTCCCATCAAGGTATCGATCCGCAATGTGTGGACGACGGGCGAGATCGTGAGCAACATCGTGCTGCGTTCTGGCTCAGCCCACAATTACGTTCGCTTGGTCGAGCATATCATCGCCCTCAAGGCGGGCATGGATGTCGACAATCTCCTCATCAAACTCGATTCGGGTGACCCTCCACTTTTCAACGCTGGCAGCAAGGAGCTGGTAGAGGCGATCAATTCAGCGGGGCGCAAGGTGATCGGCACTCCTGTCCGCTACTTCACAGTGAAGGAGCGAGTGTCATTGCTCACGCCGCACAATGGCCTGCTGATGATCGATCCTGCGGACGAGGGAAGCCTCCGTCTCGACATCGATTGCGTGCGCGACTTTCCCAATGCGATTGGCCGTCAACGGATACGTTTCGTTAACAACGAGCGTTCGTTTCTGCACGGTTCTACGGCTCGCACGAATACCACGGCCCGCCAGAAGTTATTAGTGACAACGTTTGGTAAGCTTTTTCCGGAGTCGCGAAACCTTGGATACAACAGCAAAAATGTGCTGATCGCCGGCAAAAAGCGCTACAGCAACGAGCCTACGCATGTGAATGAAGGCAAGTCCCTAGAGGCCGCTTGGCATCGTGCGGTACTGGACCTGTTGGCTGCATTGGCTTTGATCGATGAAGGACGATTTGTTGGAAAGATCGTCGACTACAAGGGCGGTCATTATCCCGATGTGGAAATGGTGAAGCTGCTCTACGCTTACGATTTGCTGGTCGAGGTCTAGGCGTATCGCGTCCTTGCCTTGGGGATACGGAACTGAGAACGTTGAAAGATGCTCAGGCCATTTTCCCGCAAGATTCCCTTTTCCTTTTCAGCCGCTGCTCTTACTGTATTGCTGGTTGCTTGCTCCTCGTCGACACGGGAAAATGTTACCATCTACGAGGCGGCTTCGGGCCCAGTTAAAGGCTGGAGCCATATCGTGACGAATCCTGAGAAATTCCCGCTAATCGCATTAGCCAAGGATAAGTACGCAGTCGACGATCGAAGTGTTTCTGTTGATGAAGCTTCGTCAGGAAAAAGGGTTTTTCGAACGGTGTTGGTTCGCAAGATGAGTAACTGGGGGCAGCAGCACGCGAATGGAATAGAACCTGTCTTTTTCGACCGACCACTCAAGGTTGGCGATGTCGATACGGTGACGCTTCGTATCAAGCTGAACGCAGAGGATTCCATGATCCCGACGCCTTCCGACCTCAGCGAGCATTATGGGGGACACTTGAGTGAGGAGCAGGTATATCAGCTGGACAGGGGGATTCCTTGTCTCGGTCTCACGTTCGTGGAACCTGGATACAACGACCAGAGCGTTGAGTCGCTTAATGCGGTGTATTTTCTAGAGTTTGATCCGGAGCGTGATTTCGATCGCTGGTTGGAGCTGACCCTACCTTTGTCCGACTTTACCTTTGGATTCGAAGAGAATTACGCGTTCAGGAAGGTAGCACGGTCGGAGGTGCAGGATCGCGAGCTGATCGGGTTTCGTATCAACCCAGAAGCTACAGGCGGTGGAGTCGCCCGCAATTTCATCGGTGACGATTGGGACGATTCTGTGCCTGAGCTTTACAAGGAGCTGTCGATCTCGCTGGAAAGCGTAACTGCTTCGGTTCAACGAGGCGGAGAATAACGACCCTGCGTCAGCGGAAGTTAGACTTCTGAGTCGTTTTTGATGTACTCGATAAGCTCATCAACTTGCGTGAAGGCAACCGCGCAGTAGGTGTCGGCTGCTCCGTAGTAAATGGCGATCCTGCCGGTCGGGGCGTCATACATGGTTGCGCACGGAAAGGCTACATTAGGGACGAAGCCGGTCGTCTCGTACTGCTTTTCGGGAGTTAACAAGTAGCCCCGTGTGCGGTAGAGGACCTTGGAGGGGTCTTCGAGATCGAGTAGGGCGGCACCAATGCTGTATACGAAGCCATTGCAGGTGCCGGAAACTCCGTGATAGAAAAGCAGCCAGCCCTCTTTCGTCTCGATTGGGATAGGTCCAGCACCAACCTTGGTTCCCTGCCACCAGCCAGAGCCACCTGCCGCCATGACGTGGCGATGCCTTCCCCAATAGGTCAGGTCTGGAGAGCGACTGAGGAAGATGTCGCCAAACGGCGTGTGAGCGCTATCCGAAGGGCGGCTGAGCAAGACGTATTCGCCGCCGATCTTTCGTGGAAATAAAACGCCGTTGCGATTGAAAGGCATCAGAGGGTTCTCCGCTTTCACGAAGGTCCTAAAGTCCTTCGTGTAGCCCAGGCCGATAGACGCGCCCTTCAGATCGTCGCACCAAGTTATGTAATAGGTGTCTTCGATTTTGACGACGCGTGGGTCATAGGCGTACGAATTGGGGTTTGGGTTGCCGTTTTCGTCGACCCAATCGATGCGTTTATCCTCTAACTCCCACTTGATGGCATCGTCGCTCGTGCCGAAATGGAGCCCCGCTCTTCCGCTTTTATCATCGATGCGGAAAACGCCGACGAAACTGTCACCGTAGGGAACCACGGCGCTATTGTACGCTCGCGCTCCGCTTGGAACGGGGTTCCAGCCGATAATCGGATTCTGGCTGAAACGCCAAACAGGATCGTTGCAACAATCGGGTTTCTCTTCCCAAGGTATGTTGGGAAGGGCACTGCCTTTGATAGTCGAGGGATTTGAGTTTTCGCTCACAGGTTTTGAACTATATTATTCGCAAGTTGTTGATTTAGATAAGCTTGCGGAAAGCTTCGAGAAGGAAGCACCTAGGTGTCTAGGATATCAATCTAATTTGGGCGGCTCTTGCCAAAAACTTCTTCGCTAGCATTGCCAACAGCTAGGGTAAGTGTTTACTTTATCTACCCAGTTTGTTGACTTCTCGTTTTTGTAACCCGTACCTTCAACCCCCCGTGTTTTGTGAATTGTTCAAGCGCTAAGCGCACCTTCGCTTTTGGAATTAACGCAGCGGTTTGGCGGAATAACGATAGGACGTCTGTAGATAAAAGACCGACGTTACTAAGATGAGGGCAATTGATCGTGTATTCGCTCGTTATCTGGGTGCGACTGTTTTAGGTGTAGCAACGGCGATCTTCATTCGTGCTACGTTACCTGAGGTAAACTTATATTTGAGCCTGATGCCCATGCTTGTCGCACTCTCGGCTTTGCTCGTTTTGCGCGTTCTTCGAAAACAGGGATCCACGGAGCATTTGATGGAGGAGGCGTACGAGTTTGCTCCAAGCCATTTTCAAACTGCTCTGTCTGCGGCTGGGGTGGGATCGCTGCTCTGGAGCTTGGAGTCCAGCGCGTTTCACTGTACTGAGAATCTTTACGAAATCTTAGGGCAGAAAGTTGATGAGGCAGAGTTGACCACTAACAGCTTTATGAGGTCTATCCACCCCGACGACAGAAGCGCATTTGAGTTGGCGGTCGAGCGAGTGAAGAGTGGCAGACGACGAAGCTCGCTCGACTGCCGTTTCGTAAGGCCAGAAGGCGGAGTGGTTTGGACCGAGCTCACGATGCGCCTTGTAAATGGAGGAACGGACGGGCCGATGATGGCTGGCGTGATTACTGACGTAACTGAGCGAAAACAAGTAGAGTCGCAACTGAATCGGGGCGTAGCGTACTTGGAGGCTATTCTGGAGAATACCAAGAACATCATATTCTCCTTCGACTCGCAATATCGACTCACCGTATTCAATTCCCGCTTCCAAGCAAATCTCCGAGCTTCATATGGAAAGAAGTTCCACATCGGAGACAATCTTTTGGAATCGACCCCACCTGAGTTGGTCGCCGCTTGGGAGCCTCGATTCGAGCGAGCGCTAGCCGGCGAATCCTTTCAGGTAGTGGAGGAGATCTTGGTCAGGGGTAAACGATTTTACTTCGATGTATCCTTAAATCCGATACGAGAATCTGGTCAAGTGACAGGTGCCACTGTTCACAGTCGCAACATTACCGAACAGAAGGTTCGCGAACGCGAGTGGGTGGAAGCGAAGGAGCGAGCTGAGGAAAGCGACAGGTTGAAGTCTGCTTTTTTAGCTAACATGTCGCATGAGATACGCACACCGTTAAATGCTGTTATGGGATTTGCCCAGCTGCTGAGGACAGGCGATGGAACCGCCGAGGAACGAGACAAATTCTTGGACATCATACTATCCAACGGAAACCACTTGTTGAGGATTTTGGGCGATATCATCGAACTTGCGAAAATCGAATCCAATCAACTTCGAATGGAGCCGGTTAAGTTTGATCTGCAAGGTTTGCTGGCGGAGACCTATTCTGCCTTTCATGATCGGATAGTAACAGAGTCTGATAGCTTGGTTGAACTTGTAGTAGATAAACAAATACAGTCACAAGACTGCATGATTTGCGACGAGACTCGACTAAGGCAAATCATCTACAATTTAGTATCCAATTCGATTAAGTTTACGATGAAAGGGACTATCAACGTAGGCTATGAGAGAAAAGAGAACGGTTTCGTCGAGTTCTATGTCGCAGATACGGGGCCTGGGATTCCCGCGGAAATGAGAGAGCGGGTGTTTAAAAGATTCCGACAAGGCTCCGTGAATACGGGGCGACGTAACGATGGAGTCGGCTTGGGCCTGTCGATATGCCAAGGACTTGTGTCGCTTTTGGGTGGAGAAATTTGGCTGGATGAGAACACGCCAAATGGATCCGTATTTCGCTTTACCGTTCGCGACCATGCCGACGCGGAATCAGTCCAAGCGCCGAAGAAGAGTGGGACTATCGAGGGTTTGAATGGGAATAGCCGGAATAGAGGTTATGAAGGGAGCAAGGTGCTGGTCGCCGAGGACGACGACATGAACTTCCGAGTCGTGGGTGAGGTTCTGCAAAACGAGAACCTAGTGGCCGTTCGCGCGACCAATGGAGAAGAGGCTATCGCGGCCGTGGAGCAAGATCCAGAGATCAAGCTCGTGGTAATGGATATCAGCATGCCTGTACTCAACGGACTTGATGCGACACGCCGGATCAAAAGCCTTCGGCCGGATCTTCCGGTGATCGCCCACACGGCACATGCCATGCAAAACGACCTCGACAAAGCGCTGGACGCAGGCTGCTCCGACTGCCTTGTGAAACCGATCAACATCGATTTGTTTAGAGAGCTTCTGGCTCGATACATTTGATCTTGAGGCACTGCGTGAGCTTCGCACTTGACCCAAGCGTACTCCGAACTAGCGTTATCTCCCAGTATGTCGATCGCAGCTAACTATTCGTTTTGGTTTTATTACTTCTGGAATCTCCAGGGGCGTGATTGACGTATCTAATTAGAACCAAGCAAATCCGCACAAAGCCCTGGCATTCCCCGTGAATTCCAGGGCTTTTTGCATGCCGTAAACCAGCATCTCACCCGATTGAAACGACTAAAACCGCAAAGCAAGATATGAACTCTACGCTCCCTTCCGTACAAGATCCAGATCAAGATGATATCAATTCACCGACACTCGCACAGACAGAGCCGATCCAAGTTCCGTCCAAGATCAAGCGAGATATTCCCCTTTCCGAGTCAGCCAAGACTACGGTGGCCAAAGCGCGGCAGGAAATTTCCGATATCCTTACGGGCAGAGACGAAGAGCGTATGGTCGTGGTTTGCGGACCGTGTTCAGTAGACGACGTAAACGCCGCTCACGTTTACGCTGAACGCCTGCGCAAGCTCTCGGAACGCGTCGATGAGAAGCTCGTCGTCGTAATGAGAACTTACTTCGAAAAGCCTAGAAGCGTCGTCGGGTGGAAAGGTCTCCTCTACGATCCTCTCACAGAGGTTCAGAACAGCCCAATGGCTGGGATTTGCATGGCGAGGCGTCTCGCTGCTAGAATCAACGACTCAGGTCTTCCATGTGCCACCGAGTTTCTTAACCCGCTCCTCGCTCTCTATTTGGAGGACTGCATCTCCTACGGCTCGATCGGGTCCCGGACAGTGGAGAGTCAAATTCATCGCGAACTGGCGAGCCGCCTCGCCCTCCCGATGGGCATGAAGAATGGGATGAGCGGCGAAATGGGTTCCGCGACCAACGCGATTGAGTCCGCTCGTTCCCCCCACCGCTTCTTCGGTTCGGGGATGGACGGGGAAGCATGCGTGGTCGAAACGAAAGGCAACCGTAATACCCATTTGATACTGAGGGGTGGCTCGAACGGGCCCAACTTTGAAGCGGAATCGGTACAGGCCGCGGCTGACGCGGGTCGCCAACTAGGACTCTCTAGGCCTGTCGTCGTAGACTGTTCGCACGGCAATTCGCAGAAGAACCATCGGAACCAAGCAACCGTAGTCGAAGAGGTTATTCGGCAAGTGGCGAATGGACAGAAAGGCCTAGCAGGTGTTATGCTGGAGAGCTATCTGGTAGAGGGTAGACAGGACCTCGCTAGAGGAAACACTCGTTGTTTCGGACAGTCTATTACCGACGCTTGTATTGGTTGGAAGGATACCGAATACCTCGTTTGTCGACTTGCGAAAGCCCTTTGAGTAGAATCTGCAGATTGGATGGTCAAAGTGCACCAAGGGAGCTTGGGTTGGTTGCTTCTGCGGTTGATTCCGGAAGTTCCCCAGCTCCAAAAGGGAGAACACATCAAGTTTTGACCGAGTTGTACAATTTGGAGTTTAGCGCCCGTAACTGTGGGCATGCAACGCAGGAGCTCTCAATCCATTTTCACAACCTCAAAGCTGGCGAGAACGATCGCCGTTTTCGCTTTCTTTGCCCTAAAAGCTGCGGCAAACGCGGAGGACTTGGTCCTCAGCTGGACCGACGACTCAGATAACGAAGACGGCTTCAACATCGAGCGGGCGATCGGCGACGGCCCGTTCGAGGAATTCGCCCAGGTCGGTACCAATGTTGAAACGTATACCGACACTACCGCTATTGAGGGAGTCGACTACAAGTACCGCGTCAATGCATTCAACATCTACGGCAGTTCAGACTACTCGAATGTGGCGAGCCACTACATTAATGTAGCGCCGACGCTCACGGCTTTTCAAGACGTCGCTATTGAAGAGAATGAGACCTCGGCTGAGATTTCATTTACAGTGAGCGATATCGAGACCGCCAGCTCTGAGCTCAACGTCTCGGTTGCCAGCAGCAACTCCGGATTGCTTAATAGCTCAGACGTCGTTCTCCAAGGGACTGGGGCGGAGAGAGCATTTACCCTGACCCCGGAACTGAATGCGTCCGGCGAGAGCGTTATCACCGTAACCGTTTCTGACGGAGAGGATTCTATCAGCCGGGAATTCTTGTTAACCGTGAGCTCCTATGACTTCCCAACGCTACAGCTGGCGATAGAGTCGATCACCAGCTCGCCACGAGCTGGAGAATCGTTCACGGTGCAAACATCTGCTTCTGATAATTCCGACATCGCTTCAATTAGTTATTGGATCGACGAGGAACTTGTGGAGACCGTTTCGAGTGCTCCATACGAAGCCTCTTTGGTGGTCACAGAACAAGGCAGCTACACGATCACCGCAGTCGCATCGATTGTGGGCCGTGCGCAAACCGTCATGGTAGATCGAGAAGTCGTAATCAGTGCCGCGCCAACTGGCTCGGATATGGCGAACCATCTAGCGACTCAATCCGTAGAGGATTCCTCCAATGAAGGCTCGGCGAGCTATGACTTAGCTAGCGACACTTTCACACTCGAGGACCTGAACGGAGAAATCGGAGGTATTTCCGACTCGCACCGTTACTACTACCTCCAGGCTCAGGGTGATGTTTCAATCGAAGCGCAAGTTTCTTCACTCGAGGCGGGTGCAGGGAGCACGGTTGCTGGCTTGATGGTGAGATCCGCTCTATACGGCAAGTCTCCCCAGGCTTCGCTTCTCCTGAACGGCAACTCTGAATTGAGTGTACGTACCAGGACCTCGAGAGGTAGCGATACCCAAGTCAGAGCGGTAGGAGCGAGCGGCTCAGCGAGCCCGTGGTTACGAATCGAAAAGACTAGCTCCAGTGTTCGTTACTACACCAAGGCCTCATCCGGTGACAGCTGGTCGCTGGTGGCGAGTGATGCCCTTGCCCTAGGAGAGAAGGTCTTCCTCGGTTTCGCTTTGGCAGGTGGTTCGACTCAAGGAATCGTGGCCGCCGACTTTACCCGAGCTAATTTTGATGGAGCGGTCGTCGTGATGGGAGACGATGCGGTGAAGCCGAACATCCCGAGTGGGCTCCTGATATCTAGCAAATAGAATTAGCCATAAGATTCGCCGAAGGGCGTTCTGGTCACCGACACCGGAACGCCCTTTTTCTGGCGTCTACGGAGCAAAATAAGCGTTAGTCCGTCCTGACGTACCCCCCAGAATTCAAATTATGCGATTACGAGAAGACGGGGCTTCTCGCATTCATCACGATCCTGCTCGTACCACCACTGCCTTCGCAGCGAAGAACAGAGTGCTTGTTGATGCCAAAGCAAATCAGTCGTAGCCTTCGTTTTCGGTAGTAAGGGCTTACTGTACAACCTCTCGCTCGAAGGATCAAAACTCACTAAGATCGACAAGCAGTAGCTTTTCGTAAGGGCTACGAAAGCGTTTCGATTAATCGTAGCGGCAGATCAGACTCTCCGTCGCGATAGAGAATCTGCAACCCCTGGCTTGCCCCGTTATCAAGGTGTATCGGAATTGTAAGCACGGGCGTTCGTGCAACACTAGCTGGAGCAGTGATGGCTAGTAGTTCATTGCGAAACGTGTCCGTATGCTCCGTCGCTTTGATCGCTGGGGATTGAGTCGCCGGAAGCACGATAAAGTCGTAACTTTCGAAACACCGCGCGAAAAATCCTTTGGTAGCTTCTTCGGCTTGGATCGCCTTCTTAACCTGCTCGTCGCTCCAGTGGCGAGCTCGGTCGAGACGAGCCCATACAACCGGATCGTAGCGCTCCTTGTATTCGTCGAGCCATTCTCGATGAACCTGAAAAGCGTCCCGGCTCTGCAAGACGGCATAGCTGAAAGGAGAGTCTTTCGTGTCTCGGTAATACGCGTCAAGCGCATCGCTTTCGCTTGAGAGGTTTAGTCGGTCTAGTATATCCGCAGATCGGATACGAAACGAAGGCGTCAGATTTGACACCGCACCAATCAGGTTTAGTCCCTTGGGTTCTGAAGAAGAAGTCCTCCTGGGGACAAGCAGTGCGTTAATGGCTATGGCCATGTCCTCGGAGGTGGCTGTCATCCATCCAGCCGTATCGAACTTAGGGGCTAGCGGGAAGCATCCCTCGGTCGACCACTTGTTCGGAGCGAACCGAATTCCCCAAAGTCCGCACCAGGCTGAAGGCACCCGAATGGAGCCGGCAGTGTCAGTTCCGGTGGCGAGCGGGGCGATGCCGCTTCTCACAGCCCACGCAGAACCACTGCTAGACCCGCCGCTGAGGCGGTCGGGGAAAACAGGGTGGGGACAGTCGCCAAACGTAAGGTTCTCGCCAGATAGTCCGTAAGCGAACTCATTGAGATGTGTCTTGCCAGCAAACACCGCACCTTGCGTCCTAAGGTCCATTGAAAGGGCTGATTCCGATTCACTTGGCGGTCGCACCTCGGTCAGGAAACTTGAAGAGGCAGTGGTAGGGTATCCAGGAAAATCATACAGATCCTTGAGGAGGAAAGGTACGCCAGCGAGGGGACGGATCGCCTGAGATTTGGACACCGCAAAGGCTTCGACAAGTTCGTCGTGAGATGGGAGTGCGGCGAATACCCGCCGTTTGGCTTCCTCCGGAATCGCCTTGAGGGAGTCCGAGTAAGCGCAGGCAGCGGCCTCTGGCGAAGCGCTGGCTAGCTCTTTCCAATCTGCTATGGACTTGTGCTTGGGTGGCGTTTGCCCCATTTTATCTTAATCTTCGTCGTTTACGATGGGCAGGTTCGCCTCTTTCCATGCCTTGATACCGCCCTCAAGGTTGACCAACTGATCGTAGCCTTTGGACTCAAGCAGCTGTGCAGCTTGGCCGCTGCGATTACCGGAACGACAATAGAGCAAAAGAGTCTTGTCCTTGGGAAGCTGTAGAACTTTTTGGGCGAAGTCATCTGCGTAAAAATCGAACTCGATGGCCCCTTCTATCTTTTCCTGTCTCGTTTCATCTGGAGTTCGAACGTCAACCAGCAAGGTGTTCTCTTTTTCGATGAGAGCAGCAAAGCGATTCGCTTCGGCTTGCTCGGTTTCGGAAAAGAGTGGGGGAGCGAATGAGAGGAACAAACTGATGGCGCTGAGGAAAACTTTCATACGGAAGCTTATTTCAATCGGTGTCGTCGGAGCAACAACTGTCGCACGACTCGGTGAAACATTCATCGCAGACAGGTAACTTGCTCTCGCTCGGTAGTAGCGCTCCACAGCTCTGGCAGGCGGGTACTGGCTGGTTGTCTTTTTCTTCCATCGGTCCGTGGTGGTTGGGCAAGAAAAAGCCGTTCTCGTTTTGATGCGAGAACGGCTTTGCGGAAATTTACTATTCGAAGTGGTTGCGGCGTTTTTCAACGACACGCGACATTTGTAATTGTTGGCCGGATACCCAAGCCTTCTTGAGCATTTTGAGCACTTCCTTGGGCATGCCCTTGGGAAGGTCGACAGTGCTGTGGTCATCGTAGATTTCGATCCGGCCGATGAACTTTGCCTCGAGTCCCGCTTCGTTGGCGATAGCTCCCACGATGTTACCGGGCTTCACTTGATGATTGTGCCCAACTTCGACGCGGTAACGCTCGATGTCACCTTCTGGAGGTGGTGCCTCAGCACGACGTTCCGAGCGTTCAGCGCGCTCAGGTCGACTGCGTGGAGATTCGAAATCACGATCGCGGCTCGGGCGTTCGCGACGTGGTCCACGGTCGCGGTCGAAGTCTCGGTCGCCTCGTGGTCCGCGAGATTCGCGGAAATCACGCGATTCGCGCCGCGGTTCGCGGTCGAAGGAAGCAGCACTGGAAGAGCTGGAAGGTAGGGCTTTTCCGGCCTGCAGCATTTTGAGCAGGGCAGCGGCGAGTGTTTCAGCGTCGGTTTCGAGGCCTGCGAGGGCATCGGTTACGGAGGTGAGTTCGCGGCTGATTTTGCCCTCGGTTATAATCTCCCCGATTTGCTTTTCCAATTTGGTCTGGCGGATTTGGGCGATCAGCTCCCTCGAAGGAGGCGGCATGGGCTGCATTTGCTGACGCGTCGTGTCCTCAATGTTGCGGAGCTTGCGGAAGTCTCGCTTGGTCAGGAGGAGGATGGCTTCGCCGCTGCGTCCGGCTCGTCCAGCGCGTCCGATACGGTGGATGTAAGGTTCGGCGTCGTCGGGTATGTCAAAATTGAATACGTGCGAAATGCGGTCGACGTCGAGGCCGCGAGCGGCCACGTCGGTTGCGACGAGTATGTCGATCTTGCCTTCCTTCAACATCGAGACGGCGCGTTCGCGCTTGGCTTGGGAAATGTCACCATGGATGGCTTCCACAGAGTGGCCGGATCCGGCAAGCTCGTCTGCGATTTCGCTGGCGGCGGACTTGGTGCGGGTGAAGACGATAGCGGCGTCGCGCTCCTCCGTTTCAAGCAGGTTACCCAAAACCTCAATCTTGTGCCGCATGCCGTTGCACTTGATGAAGCGCTGGCGAACAGTCGAGACGGTGGCAGTACTTGTCTTAATAGCGACGGTGACTGGGTCCTTTAGTTGCTTCTTAGCGATTGCTGCGATCCGTGGAGGCATGGTCGCCGAGAAGAGCGCGGTTTGACGATCGGCTGGCGTGTGCTCGAGAATCCATTCGACGTCTTCGATGAATCCCATGCGCAGCATTTCGTCAGCTTCGTCTAGAATGACGTGCGAGATGCGTGACAGGTCGAGGCTGCCGCGGCGGATATGGTCCATGATACGGCCCGGAGTGCCGACTACGATTGCCGGCTTGCGCTCGAGGGCACGGAACTGGCGAGTGAAGTCGGTGCCGCCGTAGATGGCGGTTACGCCGAGCTTCTTGACGTTGCGTCCATAGTTCGAGATCGCTTCGGAAACTTGTAAGGCGAGTTCACGGGTTGGAGCGAGGATGATGGCCTTGGGGCCTTCGTCCTGCGGGTCCAGCATCGATAGCAGAGGCAATGCAAAGGCTGCGGTCTTACCCGTGCCCGTTTGCGCCTGACCGATGAGGTCGCGTCCAGAAAGGACGACGGGAATGGCCTTGGCCTGGATAGGCGAGGGCGTTTCGTAACCGATCTCGACGAGGGCGTCTTGTACCGGTTGACTTAGAGATAGATCCGCAAAGCGGACAGAGTTTTTCTGTTCGATTTCTTGTTCAGACATGGTCTGCTTTTGGCTAATTGACCGAGTCGGCGATACGCGTCGTGCGTTGCCCAAAACGATCTGATTATAAGCCGGCAGCCATAAATTGTCCCAACAAGTAGCCCCAGCTCACGATGTGAAGGTGCGGTCGATGACAGGGAAATGAGAAACCGCAAGGTTTATTTTTAAGTTGGCTTGTTTACAGCGAGCGGGCCTTGTGGATGCCGCTATGAGTTTTGACTACGAGGAATTGGATTATCAGCCGACTGAATTGGGCGATTTGATGCTACGCAGACGACGCCTTCCGCAATTGGGCGATCTTGATATTTTCGAAGTGAAACTAGGGGAATACTTCTTGATGTCCTCGCTGTATCATGAAGCGGAGTGGCAACTATCGAAACTTGGGCTGGCAGCGACGGAAGGCGAGGAACTGGACGTCGTAGTAGGCGGCCTTGGACTGGGATACACTGCGGTTTCAGCGCTCGAGGATAGCCGGATCAACTCGCTCGTGGTGGTGGATTATCTAAAACCTGTGATCGAATGGCACCAAAAGGGACTGGTGCCGATGGGAGAGACTTTGAATTTGGACGAGCGCTGCAGGCTCGTGCATGAGGACTTCTTCGGCTTGTCTAGCGATGTTAAAAAGAGTTTCGACCCGCTGTACCCAGAAAAGAAGCACGATGCCATCTTGCTGGATATCGACCACACGCCCACCAACGTTCTCCATCAAACCAATACGCGGTTCTATACGGAAGAAGGGCTTCGCGAGATGGCGACCCGCCTAAAGCCGCGCGGTGTATTCGCCTTGTGGGCTGACGGGGAGCCAGAGGAAGGTTTTACTCAACATTTAGGAAAGATTTTTGGTGAAGTTCAGGCCCATAAAGTTGTATTCGCAAATCCCGTCACCAAGGGAAAATCTTGCGGCGCGGTTTACGTAGCCAAACGTGTTTGAAATGAACTTATTGCTGAAGCGTTGTACCGAAGGAGTTAGGACAAACTTATTACCTGGGCTCATCCTTCAGGCAATAGCATGTGTCGTAGTCGGTGTGTATTACTTGCGGCCAGAAGCCAGAGGCGCCTACGAATGGATCGCTGAGGTGAAAGTGGAGTACGGATACTGGTATTCGATGCTTTCGACTGGCGTATTCGGAGGCTTGATTCCGTTCCTTTACCTAGCATCCGTAGGGAAGGTAGAGCGCTCTGACTTTTGGGTGGTAGGGGCGTTTTTCCTGGGAGTGTGGAGCTGGAAAGGAATCGAAATCGACTTCCTCTACCGAATGCAGGCAGTGATGTTTGGCGACGACACCCAAACGCTAACCGTCGTTAAGAAGGTGCTCTTCGACCAATTCGTTTTCTGCCCCATCTGGTCGGCCCCTGCAACTGCCTTGCTTTACCGTTGGAAGGATTGCGGTTTTTCGTGGAGGCGTTTCACGAAGGAGTTGGACAGGGATTTTTTCCTCCTAGAAGTGCTGGGCGTTCTGGTGGCGATATGGGTGGTTTGGATTCCCGGGACAGCCTTCATTTACTCGATGCCGAGTCCGTTGCAGCTACCGCTCTTTCAACTCGTGCTTTGTTTCTTCGTGTTGTTGGTGAGCGTAATCGGCAGGAAACGAGTGGAAGCGATTGGCTAGTTCTACAGAGATTTTTTGATTGTTGCTGCCCAAGGAGGGAGTACGTTTCTGGCATGTCCGAAGAGTCAATACATGAGCGTCGTGAAGTCGCTTTGCGCGAAGAGTACGTCGAGCTTAACAAGCTGCTGAAATTCGAGAACATCGTCATGAGCGGCGGAGAAGCGAAGCAGCTGATAGGCTCAGGACATGTTTCTGTGGATGGTGAAACGGAAACCCGCGTTCGCCGAAAATTGGTAGCCGGAAACCGGGTACAAGTCGCTGATTTGGAAATCACGATCGTGGCAAAACCAGAGTGAGCTTCGTCCCCCCAGGCTATTGCCCCAATTGTGGGGAATACGTGGAGGAGGGTGCCTCCGCCTGCGAAAGCTGCGGAAGTTGCCCGGAAACGGGATGGAACGAAGATGCTATGTACGACGACCTCGACCTGCCTGATGATCAATCTGAGCGTGAGCCAGAAAACGGCCGCATCCTTGGGACGATCATCACGCTAGGCCTACTTGCTTTGCTCGTCTATGTATTCGTTTTGCGCTGACGTTTCTTGCGTAGCTTTGATTCGCACGAAATACGGCGACGCACCAGGGATAACGTCAATCTGATATAGGCCCTGTCCTAGTTCTGCCACTACGGACTCGATGTCGATCCAGCCGACGCTTGCCAAAGTGGCTGATGATTGCGCTCTCAAGTCTTCCTTTGGACCGGAATAACTTACTCGCAGCCGTAGCGTACTATCGCCAACGAGTTCAACGCTGAGCATATCAACTTGGTTCACCTCCTCTGCGACCATAGCTAGGTAGTCGATCTTCACGTTCTCGGTGTCAGAAACCGCAAATGCAATTGTTTGGGTTGCGTAACCTGCTTTGCTGAATGTCACGCTGTACGCCCCATTTCCGGGTAGCGGAACCGCGTAGGCACCTTCGCTTGAGCTATCGGTGTAGAAAAGGGCGCCGTCCACTTCAACTCGGACCCCACCTAGTCCCTCATCAATATCGTAGAAAGCGTCACTGTCACTGTCGAGAATCGTGACTCCTACCAGAAAAGCTGAGTCGAATCCGCTGCGAATGCCGAGGTTTTGCGTCACGATCATCGGCCCCACTGATTCGTTTGTTCCATGGATTATACCCACGCCGATCTCGCGATGGCCTGGAGTGTGAATGTTGTTTCGGTGTCCAGGCGGGTCTTGCATTCCTCCCACGCTCAAACCAGTTGAGCCGCTTGTTCCCCAATCGATATCGAAGCCAGCGTGCATATGCTCGTAGGACTTCGCGTATGCATAAACGTTTTCTCCCACGCTCCCCACAAAACCGTTCTTGGTAGTTCGCTGGCCTGGTCCATCGCCCGGCGAATACGGATCAGGTGGCGAAGCTGAAGAAGTGTGCCCTTGGAATTGATTGTCGAACATATCCAAACTATGGAGACGGGAAGCTGCGGTCAGGCGCTGGTTGATGGCGAGTGGGTGCGTCGTCTGCTGAAGAGTTGCGAATTGGGCATCCATCAAGTCGAGATCTACATCGAAGAAATCAATCGCGTTTACGACATTTGCTTCCGTTAGGTTCCTCAGCCGCGTCGCTTCAGCGACCGCGTCTGCTCGGGACCGATTGATCATTTCAACAATCAACACTTCGGCGGCACTCGGATTACCCACCTCGCTATAGGGATCAGCTGCTATGCTCGTACCGATCTGAATGTTGTCGATCACCCAGCCTAGGTCTGACTGGGTGAATGCACTGCCTCCGGTGAAATCGTACACAAAGCGAATCGAAACCGTCTGCCCGACAAAGTCGGCCAAATCGATCTCTACGAGTTCGAACCCCCCTTGAGTCGGTGCGGATCCGTCGCTGTTTCCCGCCCGCGACCACATTTCGGTAGGTGTTCCGTTTACCAATACCTGCAAGCGCGCGACTTGGTTCGGCGTCGCGAAACCCAACTGGCTTTGGAAAAAGAGTTTCGTGCCGCTTTGAACCGTGATCGTAGGTGAGAGCATCACTGAAATGTCGCTGAAACCTACGTTGGCTAAGCGAAACGCTGAGTCTCCCTCCGCCACAGTGTCCGACTGCAATACGGAGTAGGGATTACTGTTGCTCTGCTGGATGATGATTTCGTCGGTCGATTCCGCCTTTTCAATCCACACTCTCACTGGCCCGCTAGTAGCCGCTAATCGAAAGATTTGGTCAGGTTCCCAAGTCGCTATTTCGTCAGATCCGAAATCCTGCGGCGCGCAGATTGGCTGAGGAGGCGCGGGAACGGCAGGAGGCATCTCCCTCTCTGCCATCGCTTCGGGATTCGCGAAAATGGTTGCTGCTGATAGGAAGGACGCGAGGGACAAGCATTTCATTGTACAGATGGGGTAAGACACTGTGTAAAAGACCGTTTCAAGTAGGGTCTTCGCGGTAGGTTTGGAAATAAGCGTCCCGCTGGCGATTCCTCTTCCTACCTCGTTGCCATCGAGAGATAGGGGAAAGTCAAGCAAGCAAAGTAGTGGAACAAGTTAGTTGAAACGACGAAATTTACAACGGCTAACGCAGTTTACTCATTTAGCGGATTAGGCGAATTTGCTTTTGTGGTCTGTCAGTTAACCTAGGGTGCCCGAAATGCCAGTAGACTCTCATACTGTAAAAAGAACCTTCCGCTGGGATTGCGTGCGCGGTGGACTTTCCGGAGTCGTAGAAACTGGATATGGCGGGTTCGCGCTGATCGTAGCGATAGGTGTTTTTCAGGCTCCGGATACGGTCAAAGGAATTATCGCAGCTGCAGGACCGCTAGGGTTGTTGCTCAACCCAATAAGCCTCAGCATTTTTTCTCGCACAAACTGCACGGCTAGTCAGTTGAGTGCATGGATCGCCTACCTGGCGGGTGGCGCACTCTTGATGGCGAGCTTCGCTGAAAGCCTTTTGGGTTTTCTGGTTCCGGCGTGTTTCGCTTTCGCTTTGTCGGCGCAATCGATGCCTTTGCTCGTGCAAATTTGGACTTACAACTACCCTTCGAACAAGCGAGGCGCTTATTTGTCGATTAGCATGATGGCAAACGTGGCGGCAGCGTTTGCTTTCAGCGTAGCCGGTGGCTGGATACTCGATGCTAATATCAATTCCTATCGATGGGTATTCGTCGGAATATCATTAGCCTACCTTTTGTCAGGCGTAGCGGTTTCACGAATACCCTCTAACCCCGTGCAGAAGGGAGTGGCCCAGAACCCACTGCGAAACTTAGGATACGCGGTGGAGGACAAAAAGTTCGGCGTCCTACTGGTCAGTTGGATGTTTTTAGGCTTCGGAAACTTGATGGTGCTGCCTATAAGGGTGGAGTATCTCTTGCAGCCGGAGTACGGGATCCTCGCGAGTAAGCTTACTGTGATGATGGTGACGATCGGGATTCCCGCTGCGTTCCGTTTTCTGACCTCACGAATTTGGGGGTACTTGTTCGATAATTTGGATTTCATGCTGCTTCGCATTGTTTTGAACGCGATGATCATGCTCTCTATCGTCCTCTTTCTTACCACTGCCAACATGTGGATTATCTACAGTTCCGCAGCGGTCTTGGGAACCGCCATGGCGGGTGCGAATATTTCATGGAGCCTCTGGGTGACCAAGTTCGCTAAACCGGAACGCGCTTCGTCTTACATGAGCGTACACGCCTTCACCACCGGATTTCGTGGCATCTTGGCCCCGTTTCTGGGTTTCTATCTGATCTCAGGACTCGGTGCAACAAAGACGGCGATTGTCGGTGCTTCCTTGGTGCTGGTCTCGATCGTTATGGTGTCGGCAATGTACGTGACCCTTCGGCGGACAGGTCGACCCGTTCAGGCATAGGCCGAGAGTCCTAGAACAGAAAAAGGCGCCTCCCGTATGGAAGACGCCCGTGAAAGAGAACTAGCCAATTCGAATTTTTTAGCCCTTGAACTTGAAAGGGACGTTGATCTTGCAAGCGATTGCAGATCCACCCTTCTTGGCTGGGTTGAAGCGCCATTGCTTGACCGCGTCGAGGACTTCCGAATCAAGCGTAGCATCTGTCGACTTAGCAATTTCGGCACCCACTACGAAACCCTTTTCATCGATATTAATAGTGGCCATTACCATGCCGTCGAGATTGTTGGGGTTTTCAGGAGCGACGCTCTTCTTGACCGACGGTTGCTCGTCCCAGTCAGCTGCGTTGGCAGCGGGGAGCAGGGAAAAGGCTAGCGCGGCAAGCAGGAAGGCGTGTATCGCAGTCTTAAATTTCTTCATGGTAGTTGATTTGCTGTTGAATTTGAGATGATGGGATTTTTCGAGCGCAAGGCTTGAAAGAATAGACGCTTCATATCATCGGCTTCTCGCGAAACTTCCGTAGCAAATCGATTGGAAATTCTTTCGAATTTGGGGTGATCGCCCCTTTTGCTAGTCGCTTAGTCCCTCGTCAACGAGTGGGCATGAGTAGATGACTCCACCAGCCGGTGTGAAACGCTACCTAGGATCCCGGCGCAGGACCAGGCTGCGAACGGTTGAGCCTTCGTACGGCGAAGGAGCGCTGCTTGGATCATCGTCGCTGGTTTCAGCAGTTGGATATGGGTCTGATTCTACCCCCCTAGATTGGGGTCGCTGTGTCTGGGATATTCAGGAAAGCAGGAGGCCCTCGGGATCGATCCGTTTGCGTGAGTGAGAGTCTCAGAAACTGGATACGCGATTGGAAAGAATGCCTCGTTTCGAGCAAGGCGCTGCCAGCCGATTTAGTCGATTTTGAGCGTGAACTATCCGAGGCGGCTGCAAGGATGGCGCTGATGAAGATTCTGAGGGCTTTCTTGTTTTCCGCTATAGTGTTGTTTTTCCTGGCCTGCACGGCCCAATCCGCGAAAGAGAAGGCCGGTCCTCCGCTGAAGGTAGCGGAAAAGACACGCGTCGCCATCCCCCATTCTGCTTTGGGAAATGAGTACATCTTTTCAACTTCCCTGATTCCACAGTCGGTTGCAGCTACCAGTAAAGGCATGTTGGGAAGAGTTGTCTTCTTCGAACTTTTCGAGGACGGGCTCGACATGTACGAAACGACAAAAGGGCAAGTAGTGACGACCGACCTTCCCGCGAGAAGGCTTCTCGCGACGTTCCCCGTCATTGAGGATTCCGGGCGGGACATCGTGATCGACTTCAATGCTGGTATGCGGCGACTCGCTTACGGCAATTGGTATTCGATGGATACTCGATACGACGCTCGACAATTCGAGCGCAGCGCTGAATTGCCTCAGGCTCGAGTCTTCGAAGTCGTAGCTGAGGGTGATACTCTTTCCATCCGTCAAGCAGTACAGGCGAGAAGCCGCGTCAACGATCCCGATCTAGAGACTCGCTATGAGATCCGCTACTTCTTGCAGCCGTACGAAACGAGCGATTTCGAGCCGATAGAAATGAATGCAGAGGAAAATCGGTACCTGCGTTTCTTTGAATCAGCTGGTTTGTTGGAACTCGAATCGGGCCGCATATCGCGGAAGATCAGCCGCTTCGACATCTCTGAGCCCATCGTGTTCTATTACAGCGCGAACACACCCGAGAACCTTCAAGAGGCAGTCGAGGAAGGGATACTCTATTGGAACAAAGCCTTCGGAAAGGACGTTCTTGAAGCTCGTATTGCACCAGAGGGCGTGACGGCTCCGGATTCGAGCAGGAACATCATTCAATGGGTCCCCTGGGACTTAGCTGGGTTCGCATATGCGGACGCTCTCGTCGATCCTTTGACGGGGGAGATGTTACGCGGTCAGGCATACGTCACGAGCGCTTTCGACTTTCGCGGCAAGGATAGGGCGAGGAGACTGCTTAGATCGCTTCGCTCCCTGATTGACGAAGCCGAAGAGGACGAAGACGACGACAGCGAGGAGGAATTGCATGCGTTGCAACTCGGACATGCTGGATGCCGCGTGGATCCGATAGCTTTCGCAAAAAAGATGGCTGAAGGACTGGAAGAAGTCCTATCGGACCCCGATGTCACGGACGAGGCGATCGACAGGATCGCGAAAGCCTACGTGCGCAACGTTACAGCCCACGAGGTAGGACACGTGCTTGGCCTTCGCCACAATTTTGCAGCCAGCATGGACGCTACAGTTAGTCCGAAGGAATTGGATACCTTCGTGCAGGATTTTGTCGCGGGCAACGACCTTTCTAAATACGAGGACAAGCGCACGTCGACCTCAGTCATGGAGTATCCGATTTTCAAGGCTTCCATTTTTGATGGATGGAAAATCCTGCAAAGCGCCGAGGCGCTTGATCATGACGCAGCTGCGATTCGTTTCGCTTACCTCGATGACGATAGCATCAAAGATGCGAAACTGAGCTTTGGATCCGAGGAGGAGACCAATCGCTATGCGGATGTCCTTAGGCGCGACTTCGGCCTAAATCCAATCGAAGCCAACTATCGCGAGCTTTCGGTCGCGGCGAGGAGCCTACCGAACGCCGTCATTGAGCGTTTTATCAGTGATCGAGCTCCCGTGGATCCGAGGGACCGCAAATCGCTTGAGGCTGTCGAGCTAAACGCCAGCGGTTTTGCCCGGCGTTTCTCGGAACCCGTGAAACGTATGCTGGGATGGTTCGACAAGAATACGCGCTCGTTGGTCGTGGAAAGGGAATTTGAATACGTTGGGGACATAAATGAGGCTGAACGCTACGAAGCCCATTGGAAGAGGCTCGAATCGAGCTTAGACGAGCTAGGAGGCGTCGATCAGGTGATTTTCGCTCATTTGCCAGCAAAGATCAGCCTCAAGTCGAAGGACGGGCTCGAGCGACTCGAAAAGGCACCGAAACTGGAAGCTACCAACCTTATCGATTCGCTGAAAGAACTTCTGGATACGGACGCATACTCCACGTTCGTCGGCTTAGATGGCGAAACCTACACGTGGACTGTCGAAGAGAAGGAAATAATCGTAGAACGAAGCAGCGCACTATTTGAGAAGCTCGAAGAGGAAATTCTGCTGCAGACCTTGAGTCTCTTCGAGAACGCGACGCGAGATCTCGGTTTGGCGGCGACCGGAAACCTCTCCGACGAAGACAATATAGCAATTCTAGAAAAACGAATAATCGCGTTGGCGAAGCACATCATCCTCAAGCGAGACAAGGATTCTCGAATTGAAGGCAAGGTCGACAAAGCCTATGTGGAAGTTCCAGATTTCGAATACAAATACGAAACCCGCATGGCTGCCGCTAAAGCTTTGAACGATAAGACAGGGTCTTTCGAGTATTGGTCGAAGGAGGCCAAGCAATCCTTGCATGCAGACTTGAAGAGTGCGGTGGAGGGATCGCTGAACATCGACCTGTTCAAAAATTTCGATGACAAGATCCTATCGCGGTCATTGAGGGAGTGGTACTTGCAACAGCAAAACCTGCTCAAGATGCTTCCGCCCGCTCCAAAGCAATAGCTTTGGTTGGGAATTTGAAAATCGTCGATGGGTTTGACTTTAGAGCTAAATCCTACAATTGTAGGATATGAAGGAAAACGCACTGAAAGGGGAGGCTGAAAACGCTGATGTCAACATTTCACCACTGATCGACATGGTCTTCATCCTGTTGATCTTCTTCATCGTCACCACAGTTTTTGTAGAGGAAAACGGACTACATCTTGACACACCGGAAATCGTCCCTTCGAAGGACACAAACCCAACGGAGCCGTTCGTTTTAAAAATCAGCGAAGAGGGCTCTGTCTTCTTTAAGGGAGAAGAAATCGGCAGCTATGGTGTGAAGAGATGCATTCAGAACGCGCAATCAATGGGCCCGCTAGAAAGTATAACGCTTGAGGTACACCCTCAAGCGTCCGTTCAGATCGCAGCTATGGTTCTCGGACTCTGTAGCAACGCCCAAGTAGACAAGGTGACCATGAGGACTCGTCTTCTCGAGGAGTAAGCTGGCGATCGAGCCGCAACCTAAGGCTGCAGCCCATTATGCCCTACTTATCTGGCTTCCTCACGAGCTCTTCTCTGCGCGTAGGCGTCTCGGACGGAAGAGTATGGGTCGATGGACGAACGACGCATCGAATCGTACAATTCCATTAAAGCTGGCAGCCGATTCGTTATGTCTACGACACGGATAATTAAGCGGTCTTGCGAATCGTCAATTTGACTCCACGGCGTCGGAATCGGATCTACGGCATCGTCTCCGAAATCGGCTACAAAGTCTCTCAAGCTTGTAGGTCCCATGAAGGGTATGATCACGTAAAAACCATGGCCAATTCCCCAGGTGCCGAATGCTTGGCCGATGTCTTCGTTGCTGGTCTGCAAGCTGTCAAAGCGATCGCTCGGGCGGAACAGGCCTCCGAGACCAACGGTCGTATTCAAAACAAACTTACCCGTTTCCTTGCCAGCTTGCCCGAAGCGAGCTTGCAAGACATTCCCAGTAAAGCGGGAAGGGAACTTAAGATTCCTAAAAGCGTTTGCCAAGCCACGCTCCACCCGGTCAGGCATAACATTAGAGTAGGAACGAGCCAAAGGACGAGCGACCTTATCATACACGCCGTCATTAAAATTGAAGATAGCTCGATTAACCTTCTCGAACGGATCGTTAATGGAGACGGTTGATTGTTCCTCGAAGTCGTCGTTGAACAAATCGTCAAGGTCTATCCCGTCTTCTTGAGCGCCTACTGTGGCAGAGAGCGCTGTCGCCAGAATTAGAATACCGGAGTATCGTCTAGATTTCATGGTTGGTATCCTTTGTTACTCCTTGAGCTTACCTCGGAGCATCTCCAGCAAATCGGCAGCTGACTTAGTTTGGAAGTGTTCGTCAAACTGTTTTCGGTAGTTTGACACCATGCTGACGCCCTCGATCAGCACGTCGTAGACTTGCCAACCTCGGGACTTGACGTTGGCTAGCCGATAGCTGACGGAGACGAAGTTGCTTTTGTAGCGAACGCTCGTCACGATCTCGATTTTGTTGGATCCGAGGTCGTCTGTCTTGACGATCGATATATTCGGCTTGGGGCCGTTCTCCAGTTCGCGCGTGTAGGCGCGTATCAGCAAATCGGATATGAGCACCGTGATCTGATCTTGCTGGGTAGCGGAGAGTTCGTTCCAGTTTCTGCCGAGCGCTCTGCGAATGATGATATCGAATGAGAAGCGTTCTTGAAGAAGCGTCAGAATCTGAGTCCGCTTGGAATCGAGCGAGAGTTCCTGTTCAGGGGCGTGCAGCAAGTCCAGAACATCTGAGATCGTTTGTTCGAGCAGTTTTTCAGGCGACTCTTCTGCTTTCACCTCTGTGGTGGAAGCGAAGATGAGGGCGATAACAGCTAAGGAGCTTAGGAAGGTTTTGTAGCTCATGGTAGTTTGTAGTTAGTTCGTGAACGTTTGCGGGACAGGCTTGACTGAAGCTTTTTCTACTCCTCCGAAACCGACCCGAATGCAAATCGGCTGATGAGGCCTTCGATGTCGATCGCGGGTTCCGTATCGACGATCGCCCCGTCCAAGGGCATACCGATCCCGGGCGTTCCCGGATAGATTGCAATGTATTTGTCTCCGATCAGACCATTCGTCTTGATCGCGGCTGTAGCGTCATCGAAGAGCTCTATATCCTTGTTGATTCGCAATTCGATTTCAGCCTTGAGGGTTTCCGGATTGAGGATGATCGGACCTACTGTCCCTATCTTGACGCCCGCCACAGTTATGTTGCTGCCGGAACTTAATCCTCCGATATTGGTGAAGATGGCGGTGACCCTTTGGTCGTCACTACCGAGAAAACGGGCACTGCCGATTTGCACGGCCATGTAGACGATGGCGAGTAGGCCGACGATGACGAAAAGGCCTACTGAGAAGTCTATTTTCTTACTATTCATTTTGATAAATCGAATTGCGGCTTAGGCGGGCGATAGCTGCGGGTTAAGGAAGGGCTTCAAGTCTTCAGGTGGGTTGGCGAGCAGGTCGTCAGGAGTTCCCCAGTACTTGATCTCTCCAGCGTCGAGCCAGGCGATCTTGTCAGAGATTTCGAATACTTCAGGGACATCGTGGCTGACCATTATGACCGTAAACCCAAAGCGCTTGCGGTAGCTGCGGATCATATCGAAAACGCTGTATTTGCGTTGCGGGTCGAGGCCAGTAGTCGGCTCGTCGAAGAGGATGATTTCGGGATTGGTGATAAGGGCGCGAGCCAAGGCGACTCGCTTCTTCATCCCGCCGGAAATTTCAGCTGGATACTTTTTCCGGGCAGCGGTCAGGTCCAATTGTTCGAGGAGATCGGAGACACGTTTCTTTATTTCCGTGGCTTTGGCTTTGCCTTTCTCGCGAAGGGGGAGAGCTACGTTTTCCTCAACTGTCATGGAGTCGAAGAGCGCGTTTTGCTGAAACATGTAGCTGCATGGAGGAGCCCCCTTCTCGTCGCCTGCGGCGATGCTGCCGGCATCGGGAGCCATTAGCCCTGAAATGCACTTCAACAGCACCGACTTGCCGGTACCACTTTTACCGATGACGGTAGTGTGGCTGCCTAGCGGTATGTCCATGTCTATGCCCCCGAGAACGACCTGTTCGCCAAATGCCTTTTTCAGGCCGCGAAGTTTCAGTGTTGTTGCCTCGCTCACGACGCCATTTGGAAAGAGGTTATCAGGTAGTCGAACATCAAGATCGCGATACTCGAATAAACCACCGCTCGCGTCGTGGTTTGGGAAACCCCTCGAGCGCCGGGAATATCCGACTTGAGATGGGTGTAGTAGCCCTGGAACGCGCAGATCATTGTCGTAACGATTCCAAACACGAGGGCCTTCAAAAGACCGTTCACTATGTTCTGTACGCTCACTGCCTCGTAAATGCGATTCCAGTAAGCACCGGGATCGACTCCGAGCAACTCAACGCCAGTGAGGTAGCCACCGTATATTCCGATCAGGTCGAAAAAGGTAGTGAGGATGGGGAAGGCGATGATGGCAGCCCAAAGTCGCGGGGAGACGAGGAAACCGATAGGATTTATCTGCATGGTGTGCAGAGCGTCGATTTGCTCGGCGTTTCTCTGGATGCCGATTTCCGCGGAAAGGGCGCTGCCAGCTTGGCCGACGATCATGATTGCGGTGAAAACGGGGCCTATTTCCAGTATAATAGAAAGCGCCACCGCCTGACCCAGGAGGCTTTCCGAACTGAATTTGGTGAGGACGTAGTATAGCTGCAGCCCAAGGACAAGACCGGTGAAAAGCCCGACGATCAGGGTGATGGGCACGCAACGCACTCCGATTTCGAAAATGGAGCGGGTCAGCTTCTCCATTATGTGCCGCTGGCCAGGGAGTGCCACGGATGCCTTACCGGAAAATCCGGCAAGTTCTCCCAATTCGCTCACCAAGCGTATGCTATGCCTTCCTACTTTGCTGATCATCTATTAATGAATCATCTAAATTTGACTGAGACTCTCCTTCGTACGTTTGGCAGGCCTCATCGATTCGGTAAATTCGCTGAGGAGGCAACAAAAGGATTCCTGATAGACTGTCACCCACAAAGTTTGTGCTAAAAAGGATACTTTTTTATTGGGTTCCAGGCTCCAGAGCCTGCATGGGCCCAACTACTTAGAGCCATCCGGCCAACCCCCACGAAACGTTCAGAACCCTAGACTTTTGACTTCTGACCACGAGTCGTGTTGTCTCAGCCCACAATGAATCGGGTCTTCGTAACAATCTTGCTACTGACGCTCTTCGCCCCTGTTTGCCAGCTCATGGCTGGAGGCGAGGGTGAAAAGGCGGTTTCCAGCAAGCAATTTGGCCCCTATCAAGCGCTTACCTTCGACGCCTCGATCCTTCGCGACGTGAAATACGTTCCCGAAGAACAAAACGTCTATCTCCAACTTTTCCCGGATTATAAGGAAAAGGAAATCATCGTTAAGCTCTCCCATGACTCCTTCGCCAACTACCGCGAGTGGGCTCACGGAGGCTACGAGCTCGTATCGCCGGTCAACCAAGGGAAAGTGCCCTACGGTAGGACCGACTTTGTCAACACCTCTGCCAACTTCATCGAATATTGGATGGATGGAGAGGTCTTTCTACATTTGAAGTGCGTTAAATAGGCACCCGCCGACTTTTTAGGAGGTTAGCTGTCGCCCAATAACAAGGGGAATCAGGGAATCATGAGTCCAGTTCGCAAACCAAACATGTCCTTCTTAAGTGGGGTTAGTCTCGCCAAGAAAAGTGACTACCAGACTTGGATGTTCGCCGCCGCCGGCCTAAGCCTGCTTTTTATCGCCGTCTACTCAGCGTTCAGCGTCGTCGAAAACATCATCGAAGACTCCGAACACTACGAAGAGGTGCATCTGCCGAACTTCGCAGCGATCACCACCGGCAACGATCGCAAGCAGGCATTCTTTGACTTCCTCGAACCCTTCGTGGCGGAAGCCAATGGCAACATTCTCGAAGAGCGTGCCGCTGCCCTGAAACTCGAAGCCTATTTCGAGCGAAACGGCCGCCTCAACGGCAGTCGGATGGAGGCGTTCAACGATCAACGCCAAATCTACAAGCTCGATCCGGTCGAGTCGGCAAGCTCTCGCTCATTCGAGGAACTGCTCAATCGGGTGGACACTATCCCTGCGTCGTTGGCTCTAGCCCAAGCGGCAATCGAGAGCGGGTGGGGCACTTCTCGGTTCGCTCGCCAAGGAAACAACCTTTTTGGCATGTGGTGCTACGAACCAGGTTGCGGGCTCGTACCCAAGCGCCGGTCCCCGGGTAAGACACACGAGGTCACGGTCTACCGCAGTCCCCGCGAATCATTCCTCGCCTACCTGCGCAACTTGAATACCGGCTCTGCCTACACCGCGCTCCGCGACATCCGTGCGGCACATCGGGAGAATGGCGTCGAGCCTACGGGCCGCGATCTGGCGCCCGGACTCGTGCGCTATTCGCAGGAGCGTTGGACCTATGTCGACAAGGTGCGCGGCATGATCTCCGCTAACGGCCTGGACGAGCGTTGAGCGGCGGAGGATGGGAACCGAAGCGTTTCCCTCGTGATACGCCAACACCAACGCGTAGCGGTGCGCTTTGCTTCTCGCGCTTTGCGGATTGAAACAGGCGCCTAAGTAACTCGCAAACCTGTCGCTCGGTCGCAGAAGGCATCGCTTAGCCTGTAAAGCGCAAGTGATCAGGGTGTTATGTGCTTGCGCAGCCTCAGTGGCTATTCGCTTGGCGCACGCATTGCGGTCAAAGTCGAGGCAGAGTAGGCTGAGCAGCCCATCGATTGTCTTAGTATCCTACCTGCCTGAGCCGCTGCGGGCGTGCCTCCGCAGCAAATCCAACTGAAAGATAGGGAGAAACAAACGCATGAATACACTGACACGATACCTAAACGCAGGGCTCGCAGCAGCAGGCCTGGCGACGTTTGCGGTTGCCGCACCGCATCACTGGGAACTGGAAGGAGGATACGTCACCGGCGACGCCGACGTCGATAACGTCGACGTCAACGAAGACAACATCTCGTTCAGCGCAGCCTACTACTTTAAGGCCTTCGATCCGTCCGGACGCTCTATCCACGAAGCTCCTTATCTCGACCGGTCTTCGTTCATAAAATTCGGAGCCGACATAGAGGAATTTGACGATGATTTAGACAATCTGGTGGAGTCGGACATTTATAATTTTAGCGGCGCCCTTATCGATCCGGAAACCGGATGGTACGGGAAACTGGGATACATCGACGCAGACGCTGACATGTCGGCCGGCGAAAGCCCCGGAATAGCGGTCGTAGGCTACCGTCCTGCCTACGACGGCTTTGCCTTAGCTGCAGGTAAGTACGTTGCGCAGAACACGACCTTGGAACTGGAGTATGCATCGGTAGACGTCGACGGAGACTTTTTCATACAGAGCGGGAGCGGCTCGGATACGGATTTGGTCGGCCTCGGGTTCAAACACTACGGACAGTTCACCGATGCGGTCGGATTCAGTATCGAAGGGAGCTACTACTTCGTGGACTTGGATGTGGCTGATTTCGAAGACCTCGACGACGACCCGTTCGACAGCAGCGGCGAGGTGTACGACTTCACGTTCACACTGTATCCGGTTCGCGAGCTAGCCGTTGGAGTTTCCTACTCGGATGCGGACGACTTGATGGGCACTCCGTACTATTCAGCCAGTTCTCTGGTGAAAGACGGCCTAGGCGTATTTGGCGAGTGGTACTTTACCGAATCGTTTGCCTTAAGCGTGCTTTACAACGACCAGAGGTACGACATCGCCAATCCGGACGACTTCAACGATCCCGGAAAGGTAGAAGGCGATAGCCTCATGTTCGCCGCAAAATTTCGCTTCTAGGGACTGTCCTAAAGCCCAACCACTTCCATGCCCTCCGCCCGCGTCAGAGCAGAACACGGGCGGGGGGGGAGGCGGTATATTCGCTGGTCCGTCGCTTAGAAAAAACAGCATCGGCGTCAGGTGACAGCGCCGACAAGGCTGCAATTGCTTAGCGGCAACACCCAGACTCAGTGCTTGACGCACCTTACGTGTATGCTCCTAGAGTCTGTAATCCATTCCCTGTCATAGGGATTGGGAGGAGATCGAAACTTGTTCTGGCCGTAGCCTCTAGTAATTCTACGGATTCGAGCCCCTCCTCCCGCCAATGTCCCACCCCACCTGTTAGGATTCCTCTTTTCGATGAAGGAATCCGAATCCACTCCTCCCGCCTCTGAGCCCTGTTACGCTCACACGCATCCCGAGTTTCCGCGTCCCAAGGACGCGGAAACGCACTGGGAGAAGTTGTATACGGAGTGCTCGAGCGGGACCTGTACGGGGCTCGATGATTGTTGTTCGAAATGCGGTCATCTCGATAAGGTGGCGCGACTGACTGCCAAATTCGCGGAAGAAATGTTTCCGGAGGGAAGCGAGGAAGCGAACTCAGCAAGAGAATGGGGATGGCTGGCGGGCCTGTGGCACGATCTAGGGAAGTTCGCCCCGGAGTGGCAGGAGTATTTAAAGAGGAAGGTGAGCGATGCTCACCAAGACGAGTGTATCGGAAAAGTGGATCATTCTACGGCGGGGGCTCAGTGGGCGGTGTCTCGGAATGCGATGTTGGGGCACTTGTTTGCATACGCGATTGCAGGGCATCATAGCGGCTTGGCTGACTCCGAGAGCGAATCGGCATGTTTGTCGAAACGATTGAAGAAGTCAGTGGCTCCGCTTGGAACGATCCCTGACGCGCTCGCTCGACTGGATGTACCCAAACTTCCGCCAGCTGTTCAGCGACGGTTTCGAGATCCTTTGCTTCCCAATGCGTCACCCGTTTTCGCTCTTTATTCTCGGATGCTCTTCTCTTGCTTGGTCGATGCGGATTTTCTGGCGACGGAGTCGTTCATGAATCCCGGTCAGGCAAAAGACCGGAGCAAAGCGCCTTCGTCTTTGATCGAACGGATGGACCAGATTTTGACGCAGCACGTTGAGGATTTTGGGGTACCAAATTCGAGCGTCAACCAAGCTCGCTCTGCAGTCCATCAGCAGTGCCTGGAAGCCGCTGAGAACCCCGTGGGGCTCTTCACCCTGACAGTCCCGACCGGTGGAGGCAAAACCCTGTCATCGCTCGCCTTCGCGCTGCGACACGCAATTCGTCATCGGCAGAGAAGGGTGATCTACGTCATCCCGTTCACTTCCATTATCGAGCAGAATGCCCAGGTCTTCGCCGAGGTGTTTGATGCGCTGTCGAAGGAGTTAGGCATTCCTATCGTGCTCGAGCACCATTCCAATCTATCGCCCGAATCGGAAACGATACAGACGCGGCTGGCTTCGGAAAATTGGGATGCACCGATCATTGTCACGACAGCGGTTCAGTTCTACGAATCGTTGCACGCGGCGAGAACTTCGAGCTGTCGTAAATTGCATAACATCGCCAACTGCGTCGTCATTTTGGACGAGGCTCAGTGCCTGCCGAGAGACTACCTTCATCCGTGTTTGGATGTGTTGCAGCAGCTCGCGGCCATTTATCACACTTCGGTGGTTCTTTGCACTGCGACGCAACCGGCGATCAAGAAGTCTGAGGCGTTTCCGATTGGAATCGGCGAGTCGTTAGAAATCATCTCCGACCCTCAGTTGTTGTTCGAAGACCTTCGCCGGGTTCGAGTCATAAACCGTGGTCCGCTTGATGATGAGACGGTCGCTGGTGAGATGGATGCTGAACTCCAGTGTCTGGCAATTGTGAATACGAGGAGGCATGCACGAGAGTTGTTCAATCGCCTTTCGTCCGTTGGCGAAGCGTTTCACTTGTCCACGTTGATGTGTCCGATTCACCGTAAAAGTATTTTACGTGAAGTGCGCGAGCGTCTTGTAATGAAAAAATCGGTACGGCTTGTCTCCACGCAGTTGATTGAAGCGGGCGTGGATGTAGATTTTCCGAGGGTGTATCGCTCGATGGCGGGAATCGACTCGATTGGACAGGCGGCAGGGCGTTGCAATCGAAATGGGAAATTGGAATCGCTGGGGGAGACCCATTTGTTTGCCTCGGAGCATCAACGCTCGGAATCTTACTTCAGGGAGACCACGAATGTGACTTCGCAAGTTCTGGCGCTGAACGAGGATCCATTGTCACTCTCAAGCGTCGAGCAGTTTTTTCAACTCTACTATCACGAACATCGCCCCGCGAACGGCAAGCGGTGGGACAGCAAGGAGATCTTGGAAGACTATCGCTTGAACCAAGACCGCTCGCTTCCGTTTGGATTCCAGTTCCGGGAAGTCGCAAAGAAGTTTCGGCTCATTGAGAACGACCAGACTTCAATCGTTATCCCTTACGATGGGGAAGCGAAGGCGCTTATCGAGGAATTGCGAAACGAGGTCATTCCCCTCCATCGCGATCTTCTGCGCAAGCTTCAGTCGTATGTGGTTCAGCTGCGAAAAACGGAGTTTCAGAAGAATCACCAACAGTTCGAACGCGTACGCGACGGGCAGTTTCATATCTTGATCTGCCCCGAGACTCACTATTCGCCGCACTTCGGCCTGCACTTCGAAAACGCGAACCAAGATTTATTGATATGTACGGAATAAAACTCGAAATCTCGGGCGACTACGCCTTGTTCTCTCGGCCGGAAATGAAGGTCGAACGCGTCTCCTACGACGTGATCACTCCATCTGCAGCTCGCGGTATTTTGGAGGCGATTTACTGGAAGCCGCAGATCCGTTGGGTGATCGACCGGATTCACGTTATTAACCCAATCCGCTTCACCAATGTGCGGCGGAACGAGATTTCGTCGAAGATTCCGATAAAGGGAAAGTCAGGAGTCAGCGCTGCGATGAAGGAGGGAAAGGGAAACCTTAGCATCGATGTGACCGACCACCGGCAGCAGCGCGCTTCGATGCTGCTTCGAGATGTGCGTTACGTGATCGAAGCGCATTTTGAGATTCTCGACCGCCGATTTGATCGCGGTGGGCCTGAACTTCCGGAGAACCAGGTTGCGGGGAAACACCTCGACATGTTCAAGCGTCGCGCGAAGCGGGGACAGTGCTTTCAGCAACCTTACTTTGGATGCCGAGAGTTTCCGGTTCGGTTTACCCTGTTGGAGGAAGAGGATGCCCTGCCGGTTTCGGACGAGTCGTTGAGCGGCGAGCGGGATCTAGGTTTTATGCTGCACGACATCGATTTCGAGCAGGATCATCAGTCCAAAAAAGTCAGATCGACGACTCCGCGTTTTTATCGAGCCCGCATGCGAGACGGCGTGATCGATGTCAGGGATTCGCTCGCTCAAACCTCAACCGTCTCCTAAGCGATGATCCTTCAATCATTATATGAACTGTACGGTCGTCTCGCGGATGATCCGGCCTTCGAGATATCGGAGCCGGGGTTCTCGCCGCAGAAGATCTCGTTCAAGATTTGGCTGCATCCAAGTGGGGAGTTGCACGATATCCTGGACGCGAGGAAACCGAACGAGAAAGGAAAAATGCTTCCGGATCGGATTCAGGTTCTCGGTGAATCCAAGCCTTCAGGCTCCGGGATCAACCCGTGCTTTCTCTGGGACAATCAGACCTATTTGCTGGGCCGTACGCCTGACGGGAAAGATGCGAGTTTCGCTCAGCTGAGATTCGAAGGATTTCGAGAAAAGCACCTTGCGGCTGAAGAGGAAATTAACTCGGAGTCCTTTGGCGCAGTTTGTCGCTTCCTAGAGAAGTGGTCGGCAGAGAGGCTTTCTGGATTCCAAATACTGAATGAAGTGGGGACTGGATTCGGTGTATTTCAGATGGTCGGGGCTACGCGGCCAGTACATGAATCCGAAGATATTAAACGGTGGTGGCGTGAGAACCTGCCTTCGAACGAAGCAGCTGACATGGGACAGTGTCTGCTCACTGGCGAGTCTGCTCCGATTGCTCGCTTGCATCCGAAGATAAAGGGAATCGCTGGAGCTCAATCGGCTGGCGCATCTCTGGTCTCCTTTAATGACGCTGCCTACGAGTCTTATGGCAAAACTCAGAGCTATAACAGCCCAGTTGGCGAAGATGCGGCCTTTCGCTACGGCACAGCATTGAACGCAATGTTGAACGGTCCGAAGTCGCACAAGCATCGTATGCGAATCGGGGATACAACTTGTGTTTTCTGGACGGATCGAGAGAGCCTCGTCGAAGATATTTTCGCGGAATTTGCCAGCGATGGTTCGCATGCGGTGGAGCAGGTGCAAGATCCGCAGGTGCGTCAGAAGCTGGAGGTATTTCTCAAGGCGCTGCGACAGGGTCGGGAAGCGGATGCTGAATTGGACTCAAGCCCAGACGCAACGCGATTTTATCTGTTAGGACTCGCCCCCAACGCAGCTCGCTTGTCGGTGCGGTTCTTTTATCAGTCATCACTCTCTGAGTTGCTGAGCAACCTGCGAGCTCATCGTCGCGACTTGGAGATCATTCGCGAGTTTGAGAGTCCAGTAGGAAAACGTCGGGCAGATTCGGACTTTCCTGCTTATTGGGAGTTTCTTCGTGAAACGGTTCGGCAGGGCGACGACCCATCGCCGCTGTTGGGCGGTGCCATGTTGCGGTCTATCTTGGAGGCGACTCCGTATCCAGAATCTCTATTCACGGCGATCCTTCGTCGCGTTCATATCGAACGATCCGTAAATTATATAAAGGCCGCGGCTATCAAGTCCGTGCTCGTTAGGAATCACAAAAAATCCATCCACATTATGCTCGATCAAGAAAACAAGGAATCCTCCTACCTGCTCGGCAGGCTATTCGCCATCCTCGAAAAAATCCAAGAGGAGGGCCATCGCGAACAAACAGGGCGCAGTCTCGATAAAACGATTCGAGAGACCTATTTCTCCACCGCTTGCTCGACCCCTGCAGCTGTGTTTTCGCGCATTGAGCAGTTATCGACGCACCACCGACGCCACCTGAACCCGGGGCGGAAAGTCCAATTTGATCGCATGATCGCAGACGTCAAATGGCCGCAAGAGCCGAGCGTCGGTATCAAGAAATCCCATAACCTAGAGGAGCAAGGTTTGTTCATTCTCGGTTATTATCACCAGCGAAGATCGCTATTTTCCAAAGTAGAAGCCGATTCAGCCGTTGCGACTGCTTAACCCTCCACAACGAATCCTCAGAATATAATTATAATGAAAAACAGATACGATTTTGTCGTTCTCTTCGATGCCCAAGACGCGAACCCAAACGGTGACCCGGATGCGGGCAACCTACCTCGAGTCGATGCAGAAACGGGGCAGGGCTTAGTGACTGATGTTTGCCTGAAACGTAAAATACGGAACTTTGTACAAACAACCCGACCGGACCATAGAATTTACTTTGGCGAGAATATCGTTCTCAACGACCAAAACGAAGAGGCGTACAAGGCTCTCGATTTGGGAGATCCCAAGAAATCAAAGCAGGCTGAGCGCGACAAAGCTAGGGCGTGGATGTGCGAGAACTTTTACGACGTCAGGGCCTTTGGCGCAGTGATGTCTACCGAGATCAACTGCGGTCAGGTGCGCGGTGCGACACAGTTGTCTTTTGCGCGTTCCATTGACCCTATTGTGACGAGCGAACACGCAATTACTCGAACCTCGGTTACAAACCAGAAGGATATCGAGAAAGGAAGAACGATTGGTCGAAAATTCACAATTCCCTATGGCTTGTATCGAGCTCACGGATTCGTGAATCCTTTTCTGGCGGATCAAACGGGCTTTTCGGATGAAGACCTTGAGCTGCTGTTCACGGCACTTGAGAATGCCTTCCAATTCGATCAATCCGCTGCCCGGCCTGCTGGAAGCATGGCGATGCGCGGTCTACTGGTTTTCAAGCACGACTCGCAGCTTGGCAATGCTCCCAGCCACAAGTTGTTTGATCTTGTGACTGTGGCGAAGAAGGAGGGAGTGGAGGTTCCTCGCTCTTTCTCCGACTACGAAGTATCCATCGACGAAGCACAGATTCCGGAAGGAGTGACTTTAATCAAACGAATCTAGGATTTGGAATCCGTGTCTTCAGGTTCGGTGGAGCGCAGCGGCGAGGATAGCCTCGTCGCTATTTCTGCTTTGCAGCATTGGCTGTATTGTCCGCGTCAGTGCGCGCTTATCCATTTGGAAAGGGTGTGGTCCGAGAATCGCTTCACCTCGGAGGGGAAGGTGATGCACGAGCGAGCTCACGATGGGCCGGACGAGCTAAGAAAGGGCGTCCGGATTGCCCGTGGGCAGCATGTGCGGTCACTCGTCCTAGGCCTCACTGGGCAGTGCGACATTATCGAATTCCACTCTGATGGAGGGATCGTGCCGGTGGAATACAAGCGTGGTAAGCCTAAGGCCCATCGGGCGGACGAGGTCCAGCTCTGCGCTCAGGCGATTTGCCTGGAGGAGATGAAGGAGACGAGCATCGGGCGCGGCTTTCTCTACTACGGGAAGAACCGGCGTCGGCACGAAGTCGCGTTTGACGACGAATTGCGTTCGCTGGTGGCGAAGACCGCTGTGGAGGTGAACGAATGCCTAGAAGGCGGAAGAACTCCAAAATCTGAATACAATAAGAAATTGTGCGAGGCTTGTTCGTTGATCGAGCAATGCCAGCCGAAGGTGCTCGGTCGCTCGGTATCGAGATGGTTCAAGGACAACCTAGAGACTCAAAACTGATATACCGAACCTCAACCGTGTAGAACATTATGAAAACCCATTTGAACACGCTGTTCGTTACTTTGGAGGGCGCTTACCTGCACAAGGACGGGGCTGCGGTCGAAATCAGGCACGAGGGCGTATCTAAACTTCGGGTACCGCTGCACAACCTGGAAGGGATCGTTTGCTTCGGTTGGAATACGGTGGCGTCCGCGGGTGTGATGGCAGCGTGTTCGGAGGCTCAGGTGTCATTGTCGTTTCACAATCCGAACGGACGTTTCTTGGCGGCGACTCGGGGCTTCGCCTCGGGCAATATTCACCTGCGGCGAGAGCAATACCGCAAAGCGGACGATGCTGTTGAAAGTTTGCAGATCGCGACGCACATGGTGGCCGCCAAACTATCCAACAGCAGGACAGTGCTGCTCCGAGCGCGGCGCGACCACGGGGAAAAGGAGCCGGAACGGGCGAGTCGCCTGCGAGGCGCGGCTGACGAGATACGCAAGAGCCTTCGCTACTCGATGGAAGTGGCGGACCTGGACTCGCTGAGAGGAGTCGAGGGAGACGCGGCGGCGGAGTACTTCGGCGCGTTTTCCGATATGATCTTGCTCACAGGCGAGCGGATGCAGATGCGCGGGAGGAATCGGCGGCCGCCTCTGGACCCGATCAACGCTTTGCTCTCCTTTTGCTACAGCTTGCTGATGCATGACTGCCGCTCCGCCTTGGATAGCTGCGGGTTGGATCCACAATGCGGATACCTGCATCGCGATCGACCGGGTCGCCCCTCCTTGGCTCTGGATCTAATGGAAGAGTTTCGCGCGTACGTCGCAGACCGTGTGGCGTTGAACCTGTTGAACCGCAGGCAGATTACGGAAAAGGATTTCGATTACGAGCCTTCTGGAGCGGTAATGATGAAGGAGGACTCGCGGAAGAAAGTCCTGGTTGCATGGCAAGAACGCAAGAAAGAGGAGGTGCTGCATCCCTTTACCAAAGAGAAGTGCACCTTAGGGCTTTTGCCACACTTGCAAGCGCGGTTGCTGGCTCGCTTTATCCGAGGCGACTTGGACGCGTATCCCGCTTTTCTGTGCAGGTGAGGGGATAGGTTCCGGAGTTGAGACTTTTGAATAGGGAAGGAATAGGGAAATGTATGTGCTGATTGCTTACGATGTATCGACTTTAACGCCAGCAGGGAAAAAGCGTTTGCGGCACGTGGCCAAGGCGTGCCTTGATTACGGGCAGCGTGTGCAAAACTCCGTGTTTGAGTGCAAAGTCGATCCGGGGCAACTTGTTGAACTAAGAGCGCGGTTGCTAGGGATTATGAAGGAATCGGAGGATTCGATTCGCATCTATAACTTGGGAACGAACTGGCAGCGGCGCGTGGAGCATATGGGCGCTAAGCAACCCTTCGATATCGATGGGACGCTCTTAGTCTAAAAGCGCGAACCCCAAGTGCACAATAGCCGAGGCGGCGGTTCGCAAGTAGCGTAAGCTCTTTTGCTACAGGTTCTTTGACAGTCAGCTACGTTTCGAAAGAAACGAGCAATTAAATTTGCCACGGGGTTCGCAACTCGTGAGTCTTAAAACGTTGGCGGATAGGAGCCTATCGTATCCGCCGTCGCTCCCTTCACGGGAGCGCGGATTGAAACACCGTCAAGGACGCGAAAACAGCAGGGCTTTGGGGTCGCTCCCTTCACGGGAGCGCGGATTGAAACTCAAAAACCGATCCAGAACGGAGGCGTAAGCCGGTCGCTCCCTTCACGGGAGCGCGGATTGAAACTATCGATGAGGTTGTTAGAGATTTTTTATTATGGTCGCTCCCTTCACGGGAGCGCGGATTGAAACTTTCGGTGCCGCTCCGCTTATTGGCCTTGCAGGTCGCTCCCTTCACGGGAGCGCGGATTGAAACATCAAGCACGTAGTAGCAACCGACGCCCTCCTGTCGCTCCCTTCACGGGAGCGCGGATTGAAA
>NZ_JARXHX010000159.1 GCF_031127835.1 Pelagicoccus sp. SDUM812002 | reverse complement strand
GCGGTGCTGCCCCGCTCGAAGCGGCTCAGAACCCAGAGACGGCGCTGCGCGCTCGAGAGAGCGTAGCGGGAGGAAGCTACGATTGGCTCGATGCGGGCGAAGCGCCCCGAACGGCAGCGAAGCTCGGAGGCAAGATCGCGCACCCTGGGGAGAGAGAACAAGTCGGCCATGCGAACGTCGACCCCAAGCGACGACTGCACCAGAGCAAGCGCCCTCACCGCCTTTAGCGAATGCCCGCCAAGGGCGAAGAAGTCGTCGTCGAGACCGACGCGCTCCACCCCCAGGACCTCCGCGTAGACCGAGCA
>NZ_JARXHX010000158.1 GCF_031127835.1 Pelagicoccus sp. SDUM812002 | reverse complement strand
CTCAACGAACACGAAAGATGAATTTCAATGGATTCTGACAAACCGAAGGAACGAGACGAACTTTTGACTTTGGCGTTTCAAGCTTCGATCCCAGGCGAAGAACCCTGTCACCTAGATCAACGAGCAAGGCCCTATGCCAGTTTTAAGAATCACAACTTTTGAATCCAACCTTTGGAGACACGTTCAAATTTGGCTAACAAGTCGGCGCATACAATTCCGGCCAACGCTCGCCTCTTTCATTACGACACAACCAAATCTACGAAACTTTAAATGGAACCCAAACTGAGGCCTCCACGTATGGCCTCAGCGTT
>NZ_JARXHX010000157.1 GCF_031127835.1 Pelagicoccus sp. SDUM812002 | reverse complement strand
TCAATGGAGGCAACCACCAACAGCTGCTCAGGCAGCTTAAACAGCGGTACAAAAGGACAAAACAATAACTGTTAGCTAGGATAGCCCCTTTTTTTTAGCTCCTCGCGGACTGCTGAGGGCATCTCGTCGGCTTTGTATTCTGACATTGAATACTATCATATAGGCTTACATACTGTTGCAAGCCAACATCTTAAATCTTTTAACCATTTTGTCCACGCGACCTAGGCAAGTCTGGTGGTCATCAGTCGAGTCATCGCGATGTGGATCATGGCTTGCGACGAGCTTGTCGTGCGTTCGTAGTCCTTGCTGAGCCTTCG
>NZ_JARXHX010000156.1 GCF_031127835.1 Pelagicoccus sp. SDUM812002 | reverse complement strand
CAACGCAGAGGCCATACGTGGAGGCCTCAGTTTGGGTTCCTTTTAAAGTTGGGTGATTTTGGTTGGGGCGTTGTGAAAGAGGCGGGCGTTTGCCGGAATTGTATGAGCCGACTTGATCTCCTTTCTTCATTTTTTCAGCTCGTATCTAGTTGGTCGTCTTTCTTGCAGGATCATCTTTTTATTTTGGAGGTCGAGTTGGTTCGTTCTCTCGGAAATCGATCTTTCTGTTTGATGCAGGAGTTCTTTTCTTTACCACCGAATACACAGATTGCACTGATGTTTTTGTATCCGTATTTTAGTTCTATATCTGGAGATCG
>NZ_JARXHX010000155.1 GCF_031127835.1 Pelagicoccus sp. SDUM812002 | reverse complement strand
TACGGAACCGGCACCGGTGAGGGTGAGGGTGTTGCCGGAGATTTCGGCTGGACCGCTGAGCACTGATAGCGCAACTGGCAGGTCCGAGCTGGCGGCGGCGTTCACTGCGAAGGGCGCGTCGCCATAGGTCTTGTCGCTGATCGCGTCTAGCGTGATCGCTTGGCTGGCTTGAGCGACTTCGAAGCTCACTTGTTGTTCGGTTGCCGGAGCGTAGTTGGCGTTACCGGGTTGGGACGCTTCTACGGTTACGGAACCGGCACCGGTGAGGGTGAGGGTGTTGCCGGAGATTTCGGCTGGACCGCTGAGCACTGATAGCGC
>NZ_JARXHX010000154.1 GCF_031127835.1 Pelagicoccus sp. SDUM812002 | reverse complement strand
GCATGCGGCAAATCAGCCTCACTCTGAGGAAGGAAAAATTGCACATATCAAGTCGGTCGTCACAACGGCGACAAGCGCCGCGTGACACCTCTGCGTTGTAATTTACTCCGCATATATTTGAGGGAAAGCATTTCGAACCGAGGGCAGCATCAACCTCCTGCGCTGCTAAACGTCACAGACATTCTGATACAGAACCTGAAGAACCCATTTCGAGCATCGATCCATGAAAAGGAACGAGCATGACAAGCGGAGGCATAAAACGTTCAAGCCACAAGACAGTCCGACCTAGGTTGGACTCCTGCATTGGCAGGTTGTGTGAT
>NZ_JARXHX010000153.1 GCF_031127835.1 Pelagicoccus sp. SDUM812002 | reverse complement strand
GCGATATGTGGAGAAAGATGATCGGGTTATGATAAAAAAATGGATCAGACCGACGGATAAAAACATGATCCTGCAACGAATCCAGAAACGAACTTCAAGAATCTCCTGCATCGAATAATAAAACGATTCCCACAACGGATTAAAAATTGATCCTGCAGTGAAGAAGAACTAAAAACCAAAGGCTCCAACCAATCAAAAAACAAAGATGATCGACTTGATATCGCATGCGACGTTTCAGCCCTACACTGAAAGAAACTGCACATATCAAGTCGGTGGTCACAACTCCGAGGGCTGCGCCCTCTCCGCGTGACACCTCAGCG
>NZ_JARXHX010000152.1 GCF_031127835.1 Pelagicoccus sp. SDUM812002 | reverse complement strand
CGCTAAATATAGAAAAAGAAGAATCAAACAAACAACACGTCGTCGTATCCATTTTCTAAACCAATGACATAAGATGAAGATCCTGCAGTGGTAATACGGATCGATCCTAGGCGAGATCGACCCACAGGACGCTCCTTTTAGAAAGACTGATCCTGCATTAATTTATGACTCGAGCAAATCGAAGGCGACCGAAACTACGTTCCAATTAAAAGAAAAAACGAAGTGAAGATTCCAGAAGTCGAACCCCGCCCTAATTCAAACGATCAACCAGCGAACAAGTCGCTTCAGACAACGAGCGCAAGCGCTCGCGTCTGAGCTCGGCG
>NZ_JARXHX010000151.1 GCF_031127835.1 Pelagicoccus sp. SDUM812002 | reverse complement strand
GGGCTGTCGCTCGCGACATGCCGCGTTGCAAGAGGCTATTCGGGATAAGCCGCTGGGCAGTGAGGCGCGGCGCGAGCGCCGACCCTACAGGGTTGTGTTGCGCGATTGGGTTCTGCGAGGATTGTAGGGCTGTCGCTTGCGACATGCCGCGTTGCAGGAGGTCGCTCGGGGTGAGCTGTTGGGCAGTGCGGTGCGGCGCGAGCGCCGACCCTACAGGGTTGTGTTGTGCGAATGGGTTCTGCGAGGATCGCAGGGCTGTCGCTCGCGACATGCCGCGTTGCAAGAGGCTATTCGGGATAAGCCGCTGGGCAGTGAGGCGCGGCGCGAGCGCCGACCCTACAGGGTT
>NZ_JARXHX010000150.1 GCF_031127835.1 Pelagicoccus sp. SDUM812002 | reverse complement strand
TGGGAGCTGGGACTAGTCGAGCGGGAGAGGGGAAGCTTGGAAGCAGACCTAGACACCTGGACAAAGGCGAAGAAGACCAATGACGCGAAGGCAAAGCACATCGTAGAGGTTTTGGGCAAAGCCGAAAACGTGCTGATCGTCATCGACGATATCGGCAACATCACGCCAAGCTCTCGGCCGTGGCTGGAAGCCTTCAGCGAAAAAGCAACGCTGCTCGGAGCGTGCGAAGAGTCAGCGCTCGCGAAGAAAAACACCAAGCGTTTTTGGAAGCGGTTCGACGAAGTGAAAATCGGACCGCTTGCGGAAAAGGAGAGTAGGGAACTGCTCGCTTCCTTTGTATCCAAATATCAAATCCA
>NZ_JARXHX010000014.1 GCF_031127835.1 Pelagicoccus sp. SDUM812002 | reverse complement strand
GATTTAGAACCTATAAAGCGCTGAAAGTATGTCTTTATCATAATCTTGGGGATCTTCCAGAACCCGAATCAACCCACGAATTCTTCTGACGAGGCCTAATTTCTAACACGCATCTACTAAGTTGATAAAGGCCGGCCTCATGCGAGTCCGGCCCTTTTCGTATTTTAAAATTCAATACAACCGCTTGGCAGGCGGCACCCGCCAAGTATCATCATCGACCTCGCCGCCCATCATCTGCACCACCAAGCGATCGACGATAGCTAGGCCACGCTCCGCCATCAGCGGAAAGCTGTCTTCTCCCTCATCGCTCGGTGTACGATCCGGAAAACCACGACGCGTGCGATGGATATGGTACAATTCAGAAAGGTCGCTCACGCCAAACGCATTTTCGACGCCCTCTCGGCCTAACATGAAACCGAGTAAACCGCCCCAGGTCGCAGTCGGGTTATCCGAATCCCAACCAGCCAGCGTACCGATCTGAATCGTCCGCTTCAGGTCGCCTTCGCCATAGAACAAGCTTACTAGGCTTGCCCCGAAATTGATACCGGCATCAAAAGGCTGGCGATATTCGTATCCATCTTTGCCCTCGATTTGGTAAGCTTGATAAAAAGCATCCCGAGTCGCCTCCCAGTCCTCACTCGCTGGATACAGATCGTATCGCGCTTTTACGAATTCATACATGCCTCGAACATAGGAACCCTCAGGCAAACGGTCCTTCGCCCGTTCCGCCATCCACGAGATCCGATCCTGCATAGATCCCTTGTCATCGGTCAAGGCCGCCAAAGAGTGCATTGCGACGTAAAACTCCGAAGCCCACTTCGCGTCCTCTCTCGCGGTCGTTAGAATAGGTAGCTCGGCAATCTTCAAAGCTACATCCGGCCGGCCGGGAGCGAACAAACCAAAGATCTCCGTGGTCAACTGAGCATCGATCATATCGAAATCTGGATTATTCTCTGGCAAGCTTGTATCCGGAGGTAGGATACCTTTACGCATCAGCTCATAGGCGTTCTCGTTCGATACCCAAAGATAATTCTCTCCCTCTTTGTTATAGTCGTCCGACCATATGTGCTCGAGCCAACCGTCACGGATTTGCTCGGCAGTAAGAATGCAGTTCTCGGCCTCGCTCAAGAGATGTTGGTAGATGTATTCGATGTCCGTATCGTCATCCGCACCCCAGACCGCACTCCCTCGTTCAAAAAAAAAGTCGATCACGGGAGATGGCCCCAACTTTCCCCACATATTTTCCTGGTCAGGAGTCCCCCAGTCTTCGTCGGTGTAAAAGGGTGCGTTTACCCGATCCATTTCAGTCGTCAATCCCGTCCAGTTCGCGATACATTGCCCCAACCAAAACCCATGTAAGCGATCCGCATAATCCGAACGAGAGAGGGTCATCGGCGTTTCCTCTGCAGAGCAAAAGACAGCTGAGGGAAAAAAAACGAGAAGAAGTACAACAAAGGGTAAACGGGGGGCTTTCATAAGTCGCTAATACGTGAAACTCCAATTGAGCAGACAAGTTAAAAGCGTCTGCTAAAAGGGCAGCCCAAAGAATAGAAGCTCCTTACAAAAACTCACCAGCGGAAAAGGAACCTTTGCCTCAAGCGTTTACAAGTTCTTCCCTTTTTACCGGGATACTCCGGACCCGCTTCCCGCACGCCGCAAAGATCGCATTGCAAACCGCCGGAGCCACCGCCGGTACCCCCGGCTCGCCTATCCCGCCCATCGGACCATCGTCCTCCAAAAAGTGTACCGACATTTTGGGCACCTCGTTCATTCTGAGAATAGGGTAATCATCGAAATTACCCTCGCGCATCCGCCCGTTCTCAAAAGTCAGCTTGCCATGCTTCAAGGCGCTGATCCCCCAAACAATCGCCCCTTCGATCTGATTCTCCGCCAATTGCGGATTCACCACGACCCCGGGAGCCACGATCGCATCGATCTTTACCACGCGAAAATCATCGCCCGACACTTCCACCTCTGCGACCTGGCAAACTACCGTCGATCCAAACTTCGACATCGCAATCCCGCGTCCGCGACCCGGCGGCAATGTCGAACCCCAGTCCGTAAATCCGGAAACCGACTCCAGCACACGCAGCGCACGCTCCGTCATCGCCCGCCAATAGTCGTCCCCCTCGAATTCCGCAACCGCCCGCCGCGCATGCTTCAGGCGAAACGCGTACGCATCCTCGCCCGCAAAAAACGCCATCTCATCGATGAACGACTCCTCGGGAAACGCCTGCAAATGCTCCGTCACGCTCCGCCATGCCCCCGTTTGGATCGGCTCTTCCAACAAGTTCGCCACCACTTTCACGTTGCGAATCCCATACGGCAAGTACGCCCAATGCAGAACCCACCAAAAACCGGTCGAACCCACCACCCCATAGTCGCTCCTTACGCCGTCGATAAAACCATCCCCATCGAGACAGGCTTCCCAATTCGACCGCTTGTACGGATGAAAATAATCTCCCCGCATATCGTCCTCCCGCGTCCAAGTTACCTTCACCGGCCACCCTGCCCGCTTCGCAAGCAACACCGCCTCAATAACATAGTCCAGCCACACGCGTCTCCCGAACGAACCACCCGCCACCAGATTATTGATACGCACATTTCCCACCGGCAAGCCCATCGCTTCCGCAACCCCTTCCGCCACGCTACTCGTATTCTGAGCCGACGTCCATATCTCCACCCGATCACCTTCCCAACGAGCAGTAGTATTCAATGGCTCCATACTAGCATGCGGTTGAAACTGCGTTTCGTAAACAGCTCGCAACCTTCGTTTATTCACCTCAAACGCCGCGTCTACATCGCCAAAGTCATTCTTAACCTCGCTCGCGATAAACGTCCCTTTCTCGCATCGATCTCGCAAAGTCCCAATACTGGCCGAGCCATTCTCGCCCTCATCCCAATTCACATTCAGAGCAGCCTTCCCTCTGAACGCCGCCCAAGTCGAATCCGCCACCACCGCAACCCCGCCTCTGTAGCCGCGAAACAACGTATCGTCTGGGTCGCGTCCTTGAAAATCGTATACGCCCACCACTCCCGGCACCTTCATCGCCTCGCTCCGATCAAAGGAAACCAGCGTCGCTCCCAGTACCGGATTACGCTCGATCGCCGCAAACAACATACCCGGCAACGCCACATCTATCCCATACTTAGCTTCGCCTTTCGCATACTCTCGATTGTGCGCATTGGGTTTCGCTTTCCCGATCAGCTTAAAGTCCTTCGGAGCCTTCAACGTCGGATTCTCCGGTACCGGCAAACGCCCCCCCGCCTCCGCCAATTGATAGTACGAAACCGCCCGTCCGCTCGGCAAATGCCTCACCCATCCAGCATCGGCAACGCAATCGCTAACCGGCGCCTTCCACCCGTCCGCCGCCGCCTGGATCAACATCTCCCGCGCGGCCGCTCCCGCCTTCCGCATCGGCTCCCACAGCGTGCTCACCGCCGAGCTTCCGCCCGTACCACCGCCCAAGGGCGACTCGTAAAACGCCTTGGTCCCGTCCGAAAACGCGATCTGCGAAATCCGTACCCGGTCCCAATCAAATCCAACTTCCTCCGCAAACAGCATCGCCACTCCTGTGGGCGAGCTCTGCCCCATCTCCATTTTGCTTAACTTCAACAACAAACTCCCATCCGTATCGAACTGAGCAAAGAACCACGGCCCTTCCGTTGCCACACCTGCCAAACCCGCCCCCTTCACCTTCGACGACCAAAACCCGCTCAGCAGCAAGCCACCCCCTGCCAGGGCGCTGACCTTCAAGAAACTTCTCCTCGATACTGGACTCGTCTTCATTTCGCTTCCTCCACTCGCTTCGAAGCCAAATGTATCGCTTTCCGAATACGCTTATAGGTTCCGCAGCGACACAAGTTCCCTGACATCGCCACATCGATAGCTTCATCGTTCGGCTTCGAATTACTTTTCAACAAAGCCACCGCCGACATGATCTGCCCCGCCTGGCAATACCCGCACTGGGCAACATTCTCCGTACACCAAGCCTCTTGCACCGGATGCAGTCCCTCGACCGACAAGCCTTCTATCGTCCGAATCTCCATTCCGGAAACCGCTCCAACCGGCAACTGACACGATCGCACCGCCGTCTCTCCCAGATGCACCGTACAGCACCCGCACTGCCCGATCCCGCACCCGAACTTAGTCCCCGTCAGACCGAGCGTATCGCGCAAAACCCACAACAATGGGATTTCTGAATCCACGTCCACTTCATGGACGCGACTATTTATCGAAAGGGTAATCTGTGCCATACGCAAAATCGGATTAAATGATAAAATCCAAAACTGCCCTTCCTCTCGCTCCTCCCACAACCGTTTCCTCACCAACGGTCACAGCAACGAATCATTGGTCCCGATCCCGCCCAATTGATCTCGATAAGCCGCCTCGTAGCCCGTTACCCTCTCTCCAATGCGTCTCTCTCGCCTTCTCCACTTAATCCCACTCGCTCTCCTTCTTGTAAGCGCAGATTCCCTACACGCCCTCGATCCCAACTTAGGCTTCGACCGCATCGAGATATTCGAACGATCCCCCGACACCGGAGACATCATCCCCGCATCCAAACACGTCATCGAACATGACTATCCCTTCGCCACCAACCTGAAACTAGTCCCGCTACTCCCACGCCATTTCGAAATCCGTCTGCCGCTCTCCCTAAAAAACGACCTCACGTCCTCGAAAAGCGACGTCATCTCCCTCTACCTCGGCGCCACCTTCGAGCTTTACTTCGACCAACAACTCATCGGGACAAACGGAATCCTCTCCCCCACCGGCCAAGAGATCGAAGTCGGCCGCAGCTACAACTCCTTCGCCCTGCCCAAGGTCGACTCGCCGCAAACAAAACACACCCTACGTATCCGAGGAACGCATACCCACACCGCCGATAAGCACAACTTTATCATCGTGCTCAACTCCCTAGAGGGCTCCCTTTCCGCAACCCGCACCACTACCATCACCTACTGCCTCTTCCTGGGATTCGCCCTCTTCGGCGTCTACCTCCTCGCCTATTTCCTCCTCAATCGAAAACTCCCCCAATACCTTTTCCTCGGCCTATCCTGCCTTTTGTTCAGCCTATACGCCGTCAACAAGCTCTTCTACTATCAATTGAACGTCGAGTATCCAAATCTCGATACAATCGCCCTAATCGCCAACTTCTCTAACATCGCCCTCAGCACCTGCGCCCCCATCGCCACCTTGCTCGTCTTCGGCTACCGACGCCCCTGGATGTTCCTCCTGAGTCTAGCCCCACTAGTCGCATCCTTCACCCCAATCCCTCTCTATATTGTTCCCCGCACCTTCCTCCTCTGCCTCGGCATCTCCCTTGTCGCCCTTTTCCAAAAGCGACCGCACGCCTTTTACTCTACCCTCATCTGCTCCCTTCTCGTAGCAAGCTACCAGGTCCCTTTCCTCGTTAACAATCAAGCCTACAGCTTCGGAGTCCTAATGGTCTTTTTTCTAGTATCCACCATTAACCTACTCATCCAAGAAAGTCGCCAGCGCAACCAAACCCAGCTCCGCAACGCTCGCCTCCAACTTGAGCTCCTCAAAAGCAAGATCCAGCCCCACTTCGTCCTCAACTCTCTCACCTCCGCTATCGAGTGGATCGAGACGAACCCTCAGCAAGGCGTGAAGCTCATCCAAGAACTCGCCAAAGAGTTCGACCTACTCTCCGCCATCTCCGAACAAGCGCTCATCCCCTTCGAGACCGAGCTAGAGTCCTGCCGTACCTACCTGCGAATTATGGAGTACCGCAAAAAAGCTCGCTACGAACTCAAGCTCATAAACGTGAACGAGCAAGCCGAGCTCCCACCTGCCATCCTTAGAAACCTCCTGGAGAACGCCCTGTCCCACAACGCTTACGGCCAAGGCCACATCGTCTTCCAGCTACGAGAAACCGCTTCCAAACGCCAACGCCAATTCGAATTCTCCGCCCCTTACCTCGGAAGCGAAACCACCCCTCCACCAGACGGCACCGGCATCAAATACATCAAAGCGCGGCTCGCCGAATCATACCCAAACTGGAGCTTCGAACACGGTCCCCAAGACACGCGATGGGTCACCAAAATCCAACTACCAAAATAAAAGGCAGGGACCAGGTGCCGTCCCGACCTAACACAGCCAACAGGTAGCGGCCGCTGGCCCAGCGCACACAAAAACGCCCCTATCCCGCATAGTCCGCCTCCATCCCCCATATGAAACTCCTAATAATAGAAGACGAAGCCAGCATCATGGACCGCCTCTGCCGCCTCGTCCGCAACATCCTCGGCGACAGTCTTCAATCCCTAGAAACAGCCACCACTCTCCCCGAAGCTCGAAAACAACTCGACCAGGCCCAATTCGATGTACTGATGCTCGACCTAAACCTAAACGGCCAAGACGGTTTCGAACTCCTCAAAAAGCTCAGCTCACGCGCATTCCACACTATCGTCGTATCAGCCTATACCCAGCGAGCGATCGAAGCTTACGATCTCGGCGTCATCGATTTCATCCCTAAGCCCTTCGACGAAGAACGTATCAAACAATCCTTCAAACGTATCCTCGGATCCGATACACAACGCAGCCATTTCGCAAAATTCCTCGCAGTGCGAAACCACGGCCGCATCGAGCTAGTACCGATCCAAGACATCGAATATATCCAGGCCGATGGTCCCTGCTCGCTCATCGCCCAAAAAGACGGATCCCTAAGATCTCACGACAAGATGCTCAAAGACCTGCACCAGCTTCTCCCTCCCCAATTCGATCGCGTCCACAAATCCTACCTCGCCAACCTCGAATCCATCAGCGGTCTGTACAACGGAGGAAACCACAAGCACACCCTTACATTCCCCAGCGGCCGCGACATCCCCCTCAGCCGCAGCAAGGCCAAGGAATTGAGAAACAAGCTAGAAAGCTAGGCTTCTCGTATTCTATTTCGAGATACACGCTCATTGATCCCAAAGCAGAAAAGAGATTGCCAGCCCCACGCAGAAAAACCCACCTTAGCAGCACCTAAACCATGAGCGACGAACCACAGGAAATCCAAGCCCTCCGCCAAGCCTTAGCTTTCAGCCCCGACAACATTCCATTGATCGGCCACCTCGCAAACGCCCTCATCAAATACGGGCACTTCGCCTCGGCGGAGCGCGAACTCAAATCCGGCCTCGTCCAAGACCCCGGCAACCGGGAACTCCAGCTGTCCTTGGCCAAAGCCTACAGCCAGCAAGATAAGCGCTCCGAAGCTCTCGTCGTGCTCGAGAGCCTTGAGAAGAAAGACGAACTGGGAGCTGCCGGACACCTCCTCTTCGCCAAACTCCTTAGCAACACGACCGAGCTGGTCCTCGCCGCCGAGCACTATAAGAAAGCTGTCGCGCTCGACCCTAAGATGGAGGACGAAGAAATTGCTGCCGAGCTCGCCCCTTTCCTCATCGAGAGTTCCGAGCCCGCCGACCACCCCAACAAGCTTCCCACCGGCGATCATCCAGGCGAATTCGAAACCGACGTCCAGAAACCAAAAATCAATTTCGCCGACGTCGGAGGCATGGAGCCGGTCAAAGAGCAGATCCGCATGAAGATCATCCACCCGCTGAAAAACGCGGAGCTCTTCAAAGCCTACGGCAAAAAGATCGGCGGCGGCGTTCTCCTTTACGGGCCTCCGGGCTGCGGAAAAACCCACATCGCCCGCGCCACCGCTGGCGAGGTCAAAGCCAACTTCATCAGCATCGGCCTGCACGAGATCCTCAGCATGTGGATCGGACAAAGCGAAAACAACCTGCACGACCTCTTCGAGCAAGCCCGCCAAAACGCACCGTCCGTCCTCTTCATCGACGAGGTGGACGCCGTTGCCGCCAACCGTTCCGACATGCGACAAAGCGCCGGGCGCCAGCTTATTAACCAATTCCTTTCCGAGCTTGATGGCATCGACTACTCCAACGAAGGCGTCCTGGTGCTCGCCGCCACTAACGCTCCCTGGCACCTCGATCCAGCATTCCGGCGTCCCGGACGATTCGACCAAATCGTCTTCGTCCCGCCCCCCGATCTCGAGGCCCGTACCTCCATTCTCCAGCTCATGCTCGCCGAAAAGCCGAGCGAAGACATCGACTTCGCAAAGCTTGCCAAAAAGACCGAGGGCCTCACGGGCGCTGACCTCAAGTCAATCGTCGACGTCGCAGTGGAAGACACCCTCGAAGAGGCGATGAAGACCGGCAGCATTGTCCCTCTCCGTACCAAAGCGCTCCTCAAAGCCGCCTCCAAAACGAAGGCCAGCTCAAAAGACTGGTTCTCCTCCGCCAAAAACCACGCCCTCTACGCCAACCAGTCCGGTCTTTACGACGAGATACTCGACTACCTCAAGATCAAACGATGAGTAGCCCCAACCTCGAACGCGCTCAGCTCCTGCTCGAGCAGAACCGTGGCAAGGACGCCGAGGAATACGCTCGCCTCGCTATCCAAGAGAACCCAGACGACGCCCTCGGCTACCTCTATCTGTCCACTGCATTTCTCCAGCAAAACAAGGATCGCGACGCTCTCGACCCAGCCGAGCGATGCCTCAGCCTCGATCCCGACAACCCTCACATGCACGCCCACCTCGCTCGCGTGCACTATCACTTGCAAGACTGGAAGAAGGCTGAGGCCTCAGCCAAACAAGCCCTGCAGATGAATCCAGAAGATTCCGACATGTTCGGACTCCTCGCTTACCTCGCCGCACGCAAAGCTGATTGGGAAAAGTCTCTCTCCCTCGCCGAAAACGGACTCCAATTCGACAGCGACCATATTCTCTGCACAAACGCCCGAGCCAACGCCCTTTCCAAGCTAAAACGCGTCGACGACGCCCAAGACTCCCTCGACTACGCGCTCAAGCGGAATCCAGAAAATCCCTATACCCACTACCAGAAAGGCAACACCCTGCTCGAAGCAGGTAAATACGAAGAGGCTGCCAAACATTTTTGCGAAGCCCTTAGACTTGCTCCCAACTTCGAAGAAGCCAAAGAAGGTCTAGTTGAAGCTCTCAAGGCTCGCCACTTCGTCTACTCCCTCTTCCTCAAGTACATCTTCTTCATGACCCGTCTCAAGCCGGGCATGCAGATGGCCATCATCTTCGGTGGATTCTTCGCCCAGAGAATCATCGCAAGCAGTCTCGCAGCCTCCGGCCAGTACGGCGCCGCCACAGCCGTCCGTGTCCTGTATGGAGCGTTCGCCTACTTCACCTGGACAGCCAGCAGCCTTTTCAACCTGCTGCTCTTCATCCACCCGATGGGACGTTTCGCCCTTTCCGAGCGACAACGAAAAGTCGCCTCCGGAGTCGGTGCTTGCGTCATCTTGATTGTCGCATCGCTCACGATCCACGTCACGACTGGTATCGAAGGTACCTTGTTCAGCGCCCTCGCTTTCGCGGCGACCTCACTTCCAATTTCCGCCGCCGAGCGGGTTTCTTCACCGAAAAAGTTCAAACTACTTGGAGTCATCATCGTCGCCCAATCCATTTGTGCCCTCGGCGCATTCGCCCTATACCTAGCCGGTAACCCCGATACCGCCGACGGTCCCGCATCCCTCGCTGTGCTCACCGGCGTCGCCTTCACTTGGCTCAGTTCATTCTTCCGCAACTAAAAGAGGCTACGGGGAAGGCGTCGTTTCGCTCGACACCACCCCGTCTACTCACAATTAAAAGACTTTCATGCCACACAAAATCTACATCGACTTCGTCCTCACTCCAGAACTCCACAAGCGTCTCCAGAACGGTACTACTGGGCACGAACTTGTCATTCCATCCAAACCTGCCTCAGTACTCGGACTCGGTGAAATCGAACCCGCTTTCTACGATTGCGACATCATTTTCGGCCAACCTCAAACCGAAGCCGCCGGAAAGTCCGAATCCTTAAAGTGGATACAAGTCAGTTCGTCTGGCATCACCCGCTACGATACTCCTGAATTCCGCGAGCTCATGACGCAACGCGGTATCTCAGTTTGCAACAGCGCTCACGTCTACAATGAAGCCTGCGCCGACCATGCCCTCGCCTTCATGCTCGCTCAATCCCGCCAACTCCCGCAGGCACTCGCTTCCACTGCTCCTAACGGATCGGAGGATTGGCAGGCGATTCGCTCCGGCGGAGTGCCCTTGCGCGGACAACGCGTGCTCATCCTAGGTTTCGGAGCGATTGGACGACGCCTTGCCAAACTGCTCGCTCCTTTCGAAATGAAGCTCACCGCATACCGCCGCACTCCTCGTGGAGACGAAGGCATGCCGGTTGTGGGCGAGGCCGATCTCCCCGCCGCCCTAGCCGCTGCGGATCATGTAATCAACATTCTGCCCGACAGCGCCGCCACCCAACACTTCTTCAATGCGGACCGTTTCGCACAACTAAAGCCTAGCTCCACATTCTATAATATAGGCCGCGGCACCACTGTCGACCAAGACGCCCTCGTCCAAGTGCTCGAAAGCAAGCAACTCCGCGAAGCGTGGCTGGACGTAACCGATCCCGAGCCGTTACCGCAGGACCACGATCTTCGCAAGCAACCGAACTGCTTCATCACTCCGCATACCGCTGGTGGCTTCGCCGGAGAAGCCGAAGCTTGCATCGACCACTTCCTTAAAAACCTAGCCCGTTTTGACGCTGGAGAGGATCTGGAAAATCGAGTGATCTAAGACGGCTCTAGTTCTGAGCAAGCAATGCATCCTAGGAGCCAAACCTTAGGTCACATTCAAAGTTTGGAGTTACTCGCAAAAGAACCGTAAACGGGATTGGGCAATACGAAAAACTTGCGGCCGAATTCCTCAAATTCCGTTGCGGCTCCATCTGACGCTAAGCCTTGGGTCAATTTCGGAAAGTCTTTTATATTGTCGCCAAAATACATCACGATCTCGAAAGCCTCCAAGCCCGCAATGGCCGCGCCTGATTCGACCAGTTCCCAGCGAGGCTCCTTTTCATCGGCTTCGTCCTTGAGAAGCACGACGTCAAACGGCACCCCCAGTTTCTCTAGATTAGCTTCAGTTGCTTCCTGAACCATCACGCTACGATTCGATACGATCGCGACATTTCCGCCCAGTGCCTTAACGCGACGGATAAAAGCTACCGATCCAGGAACCGCTGGCGCTTCCACACGCCGACACCAATCTTGCCAAACATCCAAGCGAAACTCGGCTCCACGACGCTCCTTCGCCTCCAGCGAATTATCGAGCACAGTTTCGTCGGCATCCATAGACACTCCCCAACGCTTTCCTTCGAACTCACCAGACGCGACTCTCGCCTCCAACTCCTTCGTGGCCGCTGCGTAGATCTGCTGCGTCAGAGCCTTGTACTCGGCCGCATTGCGCACCCAATGCAAGTCGCTTGGCATCGCCACCCATTCGTCCGTCGACGTACTGTGAGCGCTCTCAACAGATGCTGATCCGATCGTGGCGAACGAACAAATTCCCACCAATGAAATCAATGCTCGCAGCCTTTTGCTCGTGAGCCGCTTCTCGAATCCTGAACTCAAACCCCTATTCGCGATCATGTCGAACTACCTGACAATGACCCTGCTTTCCCGCAAGTTCCGATGTCCTTTAACGTAGAAATCCTCACTCATCCAACGCCGCCATGACCGCCTGAAACGGAGCCAACTCTAGTGCGCCAAACAACGGATCCCTGTTTCCTCTTATTCGACTGGTCTTCGGACTCGTGATCCCACAAAGAAAACGAGCTCCCTCGCGCGGCGACTTGAATCCAATCGGCCGTTCGGAAAGGAACCGCTCGACCACTAACCCTTCGGCCTCACTTAAACCGCGATCAATTCCCTCGATCGTTATCACCTTCCCGCTCTCGCAGTAGCTACAGTGTCCGCAAGCCATCTCCAGCTTCTCGCCGAAGTACGCAAGTAAGCGCTGCGTCTTGCAACCATCGTGGTTGAGCAGCTGCACCACATTTCCGATACGAGACAGGTTTCCCATTTCGTTCCTAACAACCTTGTCCACCAACCCAGCGGTAACAGTCTCTACGCTCGGTCGCGAAACCATTCGCATACCCTGCCGCAAACCTGTCACGCCCACTTCTAACATTTCCACCTCCTCGAGGTGATTAAACGCTTTTACGATTCGTGTACGGTCGGCACCCAAAGCCCGCGCGGCCGTATCCAAATTCAAGTAGCTCCAAGTCTTCTTCTCGTTCGCTTGAGCCAACACCTTCCTGAGGAACTCTCCTGGCTCCCCTTTGAACGAAGACAGCACACTCACCTTTGGCTGGATATACTTGAATTTGTACTCGCTGTAAAAAGGAGCCGTGAACTTGATCACTCCTTCAAGTTCCAAATACGTCAGCAATGTCCCAAGGACCAACGGGCGAATATCCGTTTCCTGAGAAAGGTGGTACAGCGAGATGTCAAACTCGTCCTCTTGCGATAGGATGAAGTCCACAAAGGCGCCGATTGCCTTTTGGGTCGGCGTGTCGCCAAATACGAAATTTTCCAGAACCACGAGATCTTCCGCGGATCCAAGCACCTCACAATGTGACGCTGCTCCATCGCGTCCCGCACGGCCAACCTCCTGCGAATAGTTCTCCAAGGTCTTAGGCAAATTGTAGTGAAAGACACGCCGTATATCCGATTTGTCGATACCCATTCCAAACGCAATTGTAGCTACCACGATTCCGTCAGACGACGCCATGAACCAGTCCTGAATTTCGGACCGCTGCTCGCTCTTCATGCCAGCATGGTAGGCCCTCGCTGGATACCCATCCGAGCTCAACGCTTCTGCCACCTTTTCCGCTGCCTTTTGCAGCGTCACGTAAATAACCGTTGGCCCTGCAGAGATCGTATCAAGCCTCTTCTTAAGCACCTCCATCCGCTCCGCAGCGGGAGTTGGCGAAAAGGATAGAAACAGGTTGGGACGATGAAAACCCGTATTCACATAAGCCTCGGGCTTGATCTCGAACTCACGTATTATATCTTCCACTACAGTAGGAGTCGCAGTCGCCGTGAGAGCGAGGACACGTTCCACCTTCAACGCTTTGGCCGCAAGCGCCAACTTCAGGTACTCCGGCCGAAAATTATGTCCCCATTCGGATATACAGTGAGCCTCGTCGATTACCATTAGCGAAATCGGATTCCCCTCGATCGCCACGAAGAAACGTTCGTTGGAGATGCGCTCTGGAGCGACGTAGAGCAGCTTCAAGTTGCCCGCTCGCACATCGCTGTAGACCTGACGGGCCTCTTGAGCACTGAGAGAAGAATCCAGCCGAGCCACTTTGACTCCTTTCGCCTGCAGGAAATCGACTTGGTCCTTCATCAGGGCGATCAAAGGCGAGATCACTATGGTTAAACCGTCGAGCAATAGAGCCGGCAATTGGTAGCAAAGGCTCTTGCCACTCCCCGTGGGAAAGACGGCCAAAGCAGAATTTCCTTTGAGAATCTGTTCGATGATCGCCTCTTGCCCTGACCGGAAAGAGTCGAACCCAAAAACTGACTTTAAGGTTTCAAGCGGATTGAGTGGTGGCACGTTGATCAGGCTCGCAAGCCTGATAGCCACAAGCAAGCCTAGCGAGGCTGCAAAAGCAGACGGGCGAGAGATTCGGCCAGTAGCTCAAAAACCGCATCGGGATCCACAATCCGGTCCGCAACCCAATGAGGGCCACGCTCATCGACCGTAAAGTCCGTTTCGCCTCCATCGCGCACTGCGACCCTCCCTCTCTGTCCCCGATACAAATCTGGAGACACCATCGATACAGTGGTGTGTACGTCATGCATGACCGGGGCGATTCCCCACTTTTTTTCGTCAATTAAACGGGGGGCAGACAATAAGTCCACCAGCACTTCAAGCTTCTCAGGCTTTGCCTCGAATATATCTCTCAAGCGACACTCCCGCTCCCGCGTAAATGTCATTTGGTGAGTACAGTCCATCGGGAAGAGAGCCACTGGTATCCCACTTTCCAATACAGTAGCCGCATCTTCAGGAGCTTGTTGAAAATTGAACTCTGATCGTTCGGTGATATTCCCTTTCCGCAGCACTTGCGTTTCCTCCACCCGGTTCAGGTTTTGATCTACCCGATACCCCAGAATCTCTCGAATGCAGCCACCCATGATTCGAATCTCCCTCAACCGATTCATCACCTCCGGAGCCTCGCGAATCGCCCGAGCAACATTAGTCTGCGGACCAGTGGCTACCAGAGTGATGGTTCCTTCGCCTTCCTCCGCAACCGTTTTCAAAAGGAAGTCTATGGCGGCCTCGGTTTCGGCTTCGACGCCTGACAATGCAAGCCTCGCTTCACCCAGCCCAGTCTTCCCGTGAGCGTTGTCTCCTTCTGGCGGGGTGGCAACTCCCCTGGGAGCATTTGCACCGCCATAGCGTTTCACAAAACCATCGAACCCCAGAAAACGCAAAATAGCACCTGCGTTAATCAGGTTCTGTCTCAAGGACGCATTCCCAAAAGTTACAGTAGCTCCCAAAACTTCGAATTGAGCGGGCCTCGCCAACAATACGCTGGAGAGCTGCATCACGTCCCCACCCCAATCACTGTCAATAATCACCTTCTGCAGCACGAGATTCTCCTCTCTTCAAACCTCAGCGATCGCAAGCTTTCCCGTTCTGTTCTGCCAACTGGGAGCAATAATCTACGCCCAGCTGAACGGCACTACGTCTCAGTTTTCCGAATACTTCGAGTCTTTCAATTTTCGCCAATCGGATTTCCGCCCCTTGCTCTCACCGTAACCATTGCGTTTATACGTCTGAGCACCTACGCGTTTTTCGGATTCTCAGCTATGGCACGACCAGCGGCCAAAAAACTCACTGTGCCCTACATCGCTGCGAACACCTGTTTACTAGTCCCTTTGAGAGGAGACTTCGCGATCGCCGCTATCGGCTTTGTACTTCTGGCTTCACTCGCAGAATTCGATCGGAAAGACCTTTCGAATTTGTCCGCCCTGAGAACCTGGGATGGTAGAGCGATGCGTTCGCTGCTTTTCGTTCCCTTCGGCTTACTTCTACTTCGCAGCGTTCTCCTGTACGAGGCTTCGAACCTTCTGGTTGGACTCTTCTGCTCTTCTATTGCCACACTCTTTTTCTTCGGCCACAAGCGGCGGGCTCAAATCGATCTCGCTGTCTTTCTGGAGGGACTCCCCCTCGTCCGCGCTGAGGAGCTTCAAACATTTCTCCTTTGGCAACCTGTCAGAAACCGATAAGCTGTTTCTCCATGAACCCAGAACTCTCTTCCAACCCTCGCAGGCGGGCAATCGTAACAGCCGCAATTCTGATACCGGCCCTCGCCTGCGGGACTTTCGCAACGTTATCCATGATGCGAGGAAAGCTCTACTCGCCATTCGGCGTACTCGTAGCAAACGACAGTACCCCGAGCTTCTACATAGGTACCAGCATTTACGTTACAATTGGTGTTACCCTGCTCACCTCTGCCTTAATCCGCATTGCTCTCGGCCTCTCAAAATAAATATTCGCCCCTGAGCTAATATTTCCGAATCCGGAACACCGTAGCCTACTGGAAAGACTTCATTACCGCCATCAGACCAATCGGCTAATAGGATCGGAACACGTCCTTCAGGCCACTGATTCGCTCAGTCTCAGCACATCTTGATAAAGCTCGTTCGCAAGCGACTTCCGATCACCGCCAGGTTGTCTTTGCTTTCCAAATACAACCGTAGCCTTAACGTGCTTAACCTTGAACATGCGGAATATATGCGACCCGAAACCCATATCGCCCCACCAGCAAATGTCTCGGGTTACATCTCCGTCTTCGCATTCGTATTTCAGATAGGCAGGAGTGATTGGCCAACTGTTGGACACAACAGGTTGCAGCAAGGAAGCTCTAAACGGCAACACCGCTCGTCCATCAGTCGAGGTGCCTTCCAAAAAGAAGGTCATGTTCAGCCCGGCCGCCAAAACTTCCGCAAAGCTCGCTTCCTTCGTCGCGACATCCGAGCGACGCTGGCGGTCGATATAGAGCGTGCCTGCCATGCGACAATAAGCCCCCACCACTGGCCAGGAATTGACCTCGAGCTTCGAAAGGAAAACCTGCGGAGACACCGAAGCGAGCACGACGATATCCATGTATCCAAGATGATTTGGAGCGATGAAACCACCAGCTGGAGGTGTACCCACTACTGTCGCCTCGAAGCCGACTGCCTTCAGCATGAGCCTCGCGCTGCGTTGCAACCAATCGGCTCGCTCTCGTCGACTCGGCGACCGTCCAACCCGGAAGATAAAATCCAGTCCCGCAATTATGAATACGCCTACCAATGCGACGAGTCGCCGCGCTTGACGGAGTTTGTGGACGAGAAACTGCACGCAACGTTTCAATGCGTACAAGCACACGCTTTTCAAGCTCCGAGCGTTTCGGATCTACAGAACGCCTAGCCCAAAAACTTCGCCATTGCTCGGGGACCAAGCGAACGAAGGTCCAGCAGCGTCAAGAAATCGATCGTCTTGAACTCCCTGTCGAGAGCCGGTTCACCGCATATTCTCGCTCCCAAAGTCAAGTAAGCCCGCATCAGTCGCGGAATGTCCACAGCACGCGACAGAGCGATGATCTCTGACTCGTCAGCTCCCGCCACGCGACAATCGAATCTCGCCGTCGCCTTGGTCATGAATTTAGGGGCGACCAAGTAACGCGACAATTTCCAGAATGCCGCCTGTCCTTCTACCGGATCGGTCGAAGTGATCGAACTGCAACCAATCAGGTAACGCGCTTCACAGAGTTTTGCGTATTGAGCGATCCCCTTCCAGAGCAAGCCGAGCACGACCATATTACGATGCTCTTTGGCAATACAGGCCCTGCCGAGTTCGATCGTTTGCGATCTTATACATTCGAAGGGCGAAAAATCGAACTCCTGTTCACTATAGTAACCGATGTTAGCCAAAGCGGAAGCGCCCGTTTGCAGGCGATAGGTTCCAATGATTTGGCCTGAGACAACGTGCTCGATCAGAAGATGGTCGCACACGACATCGAACGGATCGGCATCCTTACCGGTGGCTTCCGATTCCGCGAGCCCTTCCCCAAGCTCCACGTTAAAAACGCGGTAACGCAAACGCTGGGCTTGCGAGACATCTGTATCACTATCTGAGATACGGACCTTGTACGCGGATGTTGGTGATGGAGGAATGAAGCGCTCGACGCGCACCTTCCGATCGTTGGCACTGATGGGCATGGCTATATTAAATGAGGTAGAAAAGCTGGATTCCTCATCCGTCTAGGCCCTCAACCATCCAGCTCGGGGCCATCGAGTCAAGAGCGCCCGCCGCTCAAAGATTCGTTTTAACGCCGGCGTCACCTTGGGTTAACCCAACTGATACAATCGCCGCTCCGCGGCCGATGTATCAATAGAAGAACTCTTTTGCCTTGTCGTATTCAGCGATTGCCTCTTCGAGATAGCTGTGGAGGGCGTTGAGGCGATCCATCGAGGATGGGTGAGTCGAGTTGTAGTTGTTACCAGACATGCCGCCTTCGAGTTCAACCATACGTTCCATAACTGTGATAGCCGCGTTCGGATCGTAACCCGCCTTAGCCATGTATATTATCCCGATATGGTCCGCTTCCGCTTCCTTGCCTTGGTCCCAAGAGGCTGCGACTTGCCCAGCGCCTAGTCCGTAAATGCCCATGATCATAGGCGCAGCGTTGATGTATCCACCACTGCCGATCGCGGCCGTACCGCCAAGCGCGGCAGCCACTCCGATTATAGAGCTACCTGCGCCCAATACCATTTGCTGCGAAATGCGTTCGTGCGTATGCCGAGCCGTCACATGCCCTATCTCATGAGCTACCACCGACGCGAGCTCGTCCTCTGTCTTAACGATTTGGAAAAGCCCCATAAATACCCCTACCTTACCGCCGGGCATCGCGAACGCATTCACCTCCGGTTGGTCGAAAACGATAAACTCCCACTCCGCCATCGGCATGTCCCAAAAGACCTGCTGGGAGATGCGTTCCCCCACATTCTGTAGCATTTCGTTGTAACGGGCGTGAGTGGAGATCGGCATCTGAGCCTTCATTTGCTCGAAGGTCGCGATCGACATCTTGGCCACTTCCGTTTCCGAGGTCAGGTTCATCTGCTTGCGGCCCGTGACCGGAGCGGTGCTACATGAGCTGAGTAGAAGCGCTGAACTAAGCAGAACGGGTAGGATAGGTTTTAGAGTCTTCATGGTTGGAGCAAACGAGTCTACGCTGTACAAAAAGCCAATACGTCCAGAAGGCAAATTTGGTTTCAAAGACCCTCGCCCCTCGCTTCCACTTTTGCAATAGATAAGGCGTGGTCCCCGTTTCGACGGGGTAGGACTTACCGATAAATGCCGCGAGGTCCCTATTTAGAACCAAACTCAGCCTTCGCCGCGATAGAATTGCGATCCATTCCACCGTAAGCTGAATCCATAACCTTAAGCTTTTCGTAATTTCCTTAGACGACGCTTCACTTGTGCATACAATTGGCATAGTGTGTTTTGCATTCGTTCATTCACTCGTTAACCAAGCAACCTGACACCCCGCAAGAAGCGACCTCACAGAAGGAGTTTAGAACTATGGCAGATCTCCAAGATCCCTCTCAACAGACGCCCAAGAAACATAAGGTTATACACTGGAACCCCGAAGAAGACGATCTCGGAGCAAACTCCAAACCCGCGGTAAAGGCCTACTTGGGCGGCGCGATCGTGGCTCTGCTAGTTGTGGGTATCGGTGTCATAAGTTACTTCTTATTCTTCTACACGCCACCCACCGCAACGCCTGAGCAAATCGCGGCGGCAGGTGCCTCGGAGACCGACCCGCGCCGCGCGTTCGAAAGTGTCTCACGCGCCCAAGGAGTTAAGGATTCCGTGGACCGCAAGCTCGAGGCCGCGCGGCAAATGCCGATCACCGGTAACGAAGTACTCCGCCAAAAGCTCATCAATATCGAGAAGGAGAAAATCGAAGCGGACGACCTAATGTCTAAGAATCGCTTCGCCAGGGCCATCGCCCAGTACAACAGCGTCGACTCCCTAATCGAAGATTTTACCTCGGAAGTTGAAAACAAGCAACGGGCCCGCGGCCTCTACGACGATTTCCTTGTCCGTTCCGGCGAGCTTGAAATCGTCAAGCACCTCGACGAGGAAAGCTTCGAATCTGCCTTCGGACTCGCTTCCGAAGGTAAGAAGTTCCTCGATTCCGGAAGCTTTACCCTCGCGCTCCAACGCATGGAGGAAGCTTCATCTTCTCTGGATGCAGTTACCAAAGCGAAGCAGAATTTCATCAGCAGCAACGCTGCCGAGGGAAATCGCTTTATCGCCCAGGGTAAGAGCGAAGAGGCCGTAGAAGCGTTTACTAAAGTGCTCGAACTCGATCCTACCAACGACGAGGCTCTCAAGCAACTCGAGCGTTCTCGCGTAGCGGACAAGGTATTCGCTGCATTGCAATCCGCAAAAACCAATGAAGACGAAGGACAGCTAGAATCAGCTCTCGGCTTCTATCAGCAAGCAGCCTCCATCGACTCGGGCTCGGCGAAAGCTCAATCTGGCGTCTCTCGCGTACGCCGCAAGATCTCCGAGCGAGACTTCACTGCCGCCTACTCTGCAGCCCAAACCGCGATAGGCGAATCGCGCTTCCAAGACGCTATCGTCAACTACCAAACCGCTCTCGAGATTTTCCCTGAACGAACCGATATCGAAGCGGCCATCGAACGAGCGGTCGCCGAGAAGCGTCAAAACGATATCGTCACCAGGATAACTCAAGCATACGAGTTCGAACGGGTGTTCGATTGGAGAAGCGCTCGCGACCTTTACCAAGAGCTTGTGCAAATGGAGCCGGACCTCAAGGAAGCCAAAGACGGTCTCCTCCGCACCGGCAGGATGATTCGCAGCATTCTCCGCTACGAAACCTTGCTTGAAGTAGCTACGACTGAAGCTCAACGCACCGAATTTCAGCTCGCGATCCGCACTTTCGACGAAGCGATGAAGTCCAAACCAGAGTACCTTCCTTTGACCGAGGAGGGAGATCGCCTTCGCAAGTTCCTACAACTGCAAAGTCAGCCTGTGTCCGTGACCCTCGTTTCCGACGGATCGACATGGGTAAGCGTGCAGGGGCCATCTATGCGTAAACCGGAAAAATTCGACACTACTACTGTGGATCTACTGCCCGGCAGATATTTCATCATCGGCCGCAAGAAAGGATATCAGGACGTACGTTTTGGTATCCAAATCAGAGGTGGCATGAGCCAAGACCCCATCACCGTATCCGCTAACGTTAAGAACGATTACTAGAAGTTTACCAATTACTTGAAACCGCTAACCACCCCAGCCATGGCTCACTCGCACACTTACCTTCGCCGCCTAGAACTTATCTCTATCGCGATAGGCATGGGCGTAATTGCTTCGGCCCCTGCCCAGATCAACCCAGACCCATCGATCTACGACGCCGTGCAAAACGGAGCGAGCTCTAACGGCGGCAAGATTCAGGGCAACAACTCTCCTCTCGGCGGCAGCATCACGCCTGTCAACGAATCGCGACTCCCGCCCATCGATGTTCAGACGAATATTCCTGGCATCAACGGCAACCCAATGAACATGCCCGGCGGAATGGCCGGCGCCGTAGCCCAAGCTGCTGGCGGAAGCTCCGGAATGCCGCCAATCATGGGCGGTGGCGGCGGAGGAGGACAAAGCGGTGGACAGAGCAGCCCGTTCCCGCCTCCTCCATCCCAAAGCCAAGGTCAACAAGGCCAACAGGGACAGCAAGGTCAACAAGGTCAACAAGGACAGCAAGGGCAGCAGGGTCAACAAGGTCAGCAGGGTCAGCAAGGTCAGCAGGGTCAACAAGGTCAGCAGGGTCAACAAGGTCAGCAGGGACAGCAAGGGCAGCAGGGACAACAAGGTCAGCAGGGTCAGCAAGGTCAGCAGGGACAACAAGGTCAGACGGGGAGTTTATCCAGCCAAATGCCACCACCTCCCGAGGAACAATCCATCGGCAGCGAAGGCGAACAAATAGACCCTAATGGCGAACTTGCTTCTCAAGATGGCGAAGGGGGCGAGAGCGGAGAATCGAGCGAAACCGCCGAGAACCAATCGAGCCGAAAAGCACGTCAGGGTTCTAGCGGACAGCAAGAGTCGTCATCCGAAAGCGACGGACAGGCCATGCCCGAAGACATCGGCGGGTCCTCCGGTAGCAAACGTGGCACCGGCACTATTGACGACGTAGGCGTACCCTCAAATCTCTAATATTAGATTCACACTTCATGAAAACCCTTATCGCAATCGGTATAGCAATCGCAGCCGCCTGTATCGCACAAGCACAGCAGGAGCGAATCATCGTTTATCCGGTCGAAGCCATCGCCGACGGGGCGCGCTTTTCCCAACAGAAGTTCAACGAAACCTATCCCGGCATTGATGTCACCCAATACGGGCTGTCCGACGAAGGATGGTATATCCGGTACAAGCATGAGCTTCTCACTTACTTATACGGACCTCTCGAAGACCTGACATACGCCCGCCATCAAAAGAAACTGCTCGAAGAGATACGGCTCTCCGTTGTTCTAAAAAAGCCTTCTCTCAGCAGCAGTACCGTCGACATCATTCGCTTCGATTTCAACGCAACACCCGACAATATGGGGGTAGCCGAGGACGTTGACAATCCATACCTAATTCCCGAACTTTCCGGGGAGAACGAAGAGTAGAGCGGACTAGCTCATCAAGCTGTCACAAACGATCAACTACAGACTCACCCAAACGGAGTCTTTTCGTAGGGACTGAATTGCAGCGTCGGTGAACCGCATATAGGCTAGGCCGTCTTCAAAATTAGTCAGCTCAATCGGAGCTCCTTCACGAATACTTTTCACGAAGTCCGCTTCGACGTTCCAGTCAGCGACATCTTCTGCCTTCGGCTCGATCTCAATTTCCTTTGCACCGAGCAGAGCCTTATGCAGTTTACCTGTCTTCAGGTCTAACCGTAGCGTACCTTTACTGCCTGAGATCACGTAGCCGTCACTGCCCGAACCAAGTTCCAAGCCCGTCATGCGACCCACCAAACGCAGGCCACTTTCGTATTCGGCGATTACGTCAATCGTTTCCGGAATCTCTATATTAACCAAATCCCCATCGGCCCCCTTGCGTCTTTGATTCGTGAATACAGCGCCATTCGCCAGCAAGCGCTCCGGCTCCACTCCGAGCCAACGCTGCACCACCTCGTAATAGATTCCGAGCATCAACGTGTTGTTGCCGCTTAACGACCGGTCTTGCCTCCAGTTTAGCGGAGCCTTGCTGTCTACATTCATAGCCAAGGATTTAGCAAACGAGATCTCTCGTAAATCACCCAATTCCTCAGATGCCAAAATCTTCCGAATCGTCGCGTCCCATTTGAGTGTGAACGGAGACGGTACGACCTGAGCAACCAGTTCAGGCCGGTTTAAAGACGCTTCCACCATTGCTTCCCCTTCTTCGGTGTTCATGGCCATGCGTGCCTCGGTGAGGACGTGTTTGCCCGCTTTTAAAGCCGCGATGGAAATCTCCGCGTGCAGGTAAGGCCACGTGCCAATACAAACGGCATCGATTTCCGGATCGGCTACGACTTCCTTCCAATCCGTAGCGATTCGAGGAATATCAAACGCCTCCGCTACCGATCGCGAAGAACCTTCGCTCCGGTTACAAACGACCTCAATGCTGACGCCTTCGATCGCCCTAAAACCCGGAATGTGACGCAGACGGGTATTCGCTCCTGCTCCTATTACACCAACCTTGAGCATCTTCATAGGTCAGAGGTTGCGTATTCCTGTGAAGACTACAATCCCGAACTCGTCGAAGGACGGATTACCCGGCGCACCTCATCTACTTCGCATTCGGATAGCTACCCAACCATTTGACGAACGGGCAGAACTCTCGGAGCTCTTTGACCGCATCCGCAACCGGAGGCTCTTCGAAGTGACCTAGCACGTCCAAGAAGAAGCAGTACTCCCAAGCGGTCTTACCGCTTGGACGGGACTCAATTTTGCTTAAATTCAACCCGCGCGAAGAGAATACTCGAAGCGCTTTCTCTAGTGCACCCACCGTATGGTCCACTGAAATCAGGAAGCTAGTTTTGAATTCGACTCCCGCAGCATACCCACTGGACTCCTTTCCGATCACGAGAAAGCGTGTCGTATTGTCCAGTCGGTCCTGTATTCCCTCAGCCACTACAGGTACGCCATATAGATCGGAAGCCAATATAGAGGCGATTGCTGCTGCCTTCGGATCTTCCTTGGCGATTTGTACAGCTTTGGTTGTGCTGTCGCAAGCGTGTAAGGACGCATTCGGCAAGTGGGCATGCAACCACTTGCGGCACTGTCCGATCGCTTGATCCTTGGAATAAACCCTCTCGACCTCGTTTGGTTGAGACCGCGAAATCAAGCTGTGGGAGATGGGGGTAAAAATCTGGGCGCAAATCTTAAGGTCCGACTCGAAAAACATGTCCATCGAATGCGACACCGCACCTTCCGTGGAGTTTTCTATCGGAATCACTCCGTGGTCCGCCTCTCCCTTGGCTACTAGATGGAAGACATCCGGAATGGCAGGCGCGGCGATGTACTCGATACTCGCTCCAAACTTTTTGAGAGCAGCTTGGTGCGTGTACGTGGCCTCAGGTCCGAGGTATGCGATGCTCATCGGCTTCTCCAAAGCGATGGCCGCCGACATGATTTCACGATAGATCGCGCGGATCGCTTCGTCGCTGAGCGGACCTTGGTTCAAGGTACCAAGCTTTCGGAGCACCTGCTCTTCACGACTCGCGACATAGATTGGAGAGCCTTCGAGGCGCTTGACATGCCCGATTTCGGCAGCCGTGCGAACCCGTTCATTGAGAAGCTTGAGAACCTCTTGGTCGATCTCGTCGATTTTCTTTCTTAGCGTATCCAGATCCATACTACTCAGTAGGCTTTTCTTCCTCGGCGGGTTCCCCCTCCGATTCAACAGGTAATTCTTCGGTTTCAGCGTCCTCCGGGTCCAGAACATCATCCGTTGGCGCGGAATTCGGATCTCCGAAAGCAGATTCTTCGGATGCGCTTTCGCTACTTTCAGATTTCTCCGAATCCGACTCAGTTGGCAAATCGCCAGACTCCTTTTTTTCTCCTTCCGGCAGGCCCATTTCCTTTTCGGTCATTTCCTGCTGCTTGGATACTTCATGCAACCACTCATCAAGCTGACCGGGCGAGAGCACGTCAGAAGCGGGAAGTTCCTCGATAGAGCGAATCCCCACGAATTCCAAAAACGCTTCAGTGGTGCCGTATTGAATAGGCCGGCCGGGCAAATCCGCTCGGCCCACTACTTGAACGAACTCCCGCTCAAGCAACTTGCTGAGCGGAGAATCGATCGACACACCACGGATTTTCTCTATCTCTGCTCGCACTACCGGTTGACGATAGGCGATCACAGCCAAGGTCTCGAGAGCAGACTGGTTGAGCTTTATCGGACGCGGTTCGTCACGTAACAAACTAATCCATTCGCCAACGGTAGGAGAGGTCACCATCAAGAATCCGCTCGGGCGCTCGATCAGCCGATAAACCTCGTCCTTGTCGATCATCTCCGCGGCGATCCGATCCATGGATTCGCGGATCTGGGTTGCGGTCACGAGATCAGGTACTTCGGTAGTGGGCATTCCGTCGCCCGGCAAAAACGGTTGCTCCGGTTCTTCGTAGTCCGGATTCTCTTCTACTTCTTCGCCTTCAGGAATTTCCCGTTCCGCATGGTACTTTGTGAACACACCCTGGATATCCTTGACGCTCAAAGGTCCGGACGCGCCAAAAAGGAGGGCTTTTAAAACTCTATCTAAGCTGAATGCCATGGGTTGGGAAGGAGGGAAAATCGTCGCTGAATTTGGGCCAAAGTATAACTTGATCGCAATCCGGCCCTCTGATGTAAAGGTTCTCTTTTTTCTGCAGAGACCGCTACGGTCTAAGCGGAAGAAGGCAAATCAAACTTTCTCAACCAAAACCCACTTGAGCGACCAACCAAAAACCAACCGCCCTCACTCATCCGCGCTCGTTGACGGCAACGACCGCGCCCCTGCCCGCTCCATGCTGCGTGCAGTGGGATTTACCGACGAGGATTTCCAGAAGCCGCAAATCGGAATCGCTTCCACCGGAAGTGACCTCACTCCGTGCAACATGCACATCGACGAGCTCGCCGAGCACGCGACCAAGGGGGCCGACGCAGGTGGAGCAAAGCCAGTCAACTTCTCTACCATCACTATTTCCGATGGTATTTCGATGGGGACCAAAGGCATGCGTTACAGCCTCGTCTCCCGCGAAGTTATCGCCGACTCCATCGAGACAGTGGTCGCCGGCGAAAGTATCGACGGGGTAGTCGCCATCGGCGGCTGCGACAAGAACATGCCCGGCTGCATGATCGCCCTCGCCCGCCTCAATCGCCCTTCCATCTTCGTCTACGGAGGTTCCATCCTACCTGGGCTGCACAAGGATAAGCCGATCGACATCGTGTCTATTTTCGAAGCAGTCGGCCGACACGCCAAGGGTGAAATAGATGGCGAAGAGCTTAAGGAAATCGAGTGCAAGGCCATCCCCGGCGCCGGATCCTGCGGCGGCATGTACACGGCAAATTCAATGGCTACAGCCATCGAAGCCCTAGGCATGTCCCTGCCCGGATCCTCGGCCCAGCTCGCGGTCAGCAAGGACAAACGCGAAGACTGTTTCAACGCAGGCCAGCAAGTCGCCAAGCTCCTTGAGATCGACCTCAAGCCTCGAGACATCATGACAAAGGCGTCCTTCGAAAACGCCATCAAAACCTGCATCGCCCTCGGCGGCTCTACCAACATTATTCTTCACCTACTGGCCATCGCTCACGCTGCGGATGTCGAACTCAGCATCGATGACTTCGAACGCCTCGGCGAACAGATCCCACTCCTCGCGGATGTAAAGCCGTTCGGTAAGTACAACATGTCCCACCTCATCCGCATCGGCGGTATTCAGCCAATGATGAAGATCCTGCTCGATCGCGGGCTACTCGACGGAACTTGCATGACGGTGACAGGCAAGACGATCGCGGAAAATCTCGAAGGCGTTCAACCGTATCCGAAGGACCAAGACATCATCCGCGATTGGGACAACCCAATTAAGGCGACCTCCCACCTACGCGTCCTACGCGGCAACCTCGCCCCTACCGGAGCCGTTGGGAAGATCACGGGCAAGGAAGGTCTCTACTTCAAAGGCACCGCCAAAGTCTACGAAAACGAGGAAGACTCGCTCCAAGGAATCCTTCGTGGAGACGTGGTTGCGGGAGATGTAGTCGTCATCCGCAACGAAGGACCCGTCGGCGGGCCCGGCATGCGTGAAATGCTCTCTCCAACTTCCGCCGTCGCCGGACGCGGCCTCATCAAGGAAGTTGCACTCATCACTGACGGACGATTCTCAGGCGGCAGCCACGGCTTCGACGTGGGCCACATCACTCCAGAAGCAGCCTGCGGCGGCCCCATCGGTATCGTTAAAACCGGCGATGAAATCGAGATCGACGCGATCAAGAACACCATTTCGCTCAATATCCCGCAAGACGAGTTCGACGCTCGCATGGCATCTTACGTTCCCAAAGGACCTGGTGAAAAGCGTGGCGTCCTCGGCAAGTTCGCCGCTCTTGCCGCATCCGCTTCCGAAGGGGCGGTCACCGACAAGAACCTTTAGGTCTCCAACTGCTAAATTTCCAACCACCTAAACACCTCTCACAATGTCTTGGGATACATACAAAGCACTCACATTCAGTTTTCCTGAAGTCGATCTCTCGCTCGATCTCAGCCGTCTGGGCCTCCCAGAGGGTTACTTCGACTCCCAGCGCGGTGCCTTCGCCAAGGCTTTCGCTTCCATGGACGAGCTGGAGCAAGGCGCCATCGCCAATCCGGACGAAGGACGCATGGTCGGCCACTACTGGCTACGCGACGCAAATCTCGCTCCAAACGACGAACTGAAGGAAACGATTAACTCCAGTGTCGCTAAGATCAAAGCCTTCGCTTCGAAGGTTCATTCCGGCGAACTCAAGGGCGCCAATGGAACATTCACCGACGTGCTCGTGATCGGCATCGGAGGTTCTGCCCTCGGTCCACAATTCATTGCCCACGCTCTCGGCGTACCGAGCGAGGACAAAGCCCAGGTCCACTTCTTTGACAATACCGATCCAGACGGTATGGACCTCGCCTTAAACGCCATTGGCGACCGTCTCGGCAACACCATCTCACTGGTCATCTCGAAGTCTGGCGGCACCGCTGAAACCCGTAACGGCATGTTGGAAGCCCAAAAGGCTTACGCTGACATGGGACTCGACTTCGCTAAGCACGCTGTGGCCATCACCGGCGTCGACTCAAAGCTCGATAAAGTCGCCATCGACGAAGGCTGGCTCGAACGCTTTGAGATGTGGGACTGGGTCGGCGGACGTACCTCAGTGCTTTGCGCCGTAGGTCTGGTCGCCGCTGCCCTTCAAGGCCTCAACATCCAAGCCCTTCTCGACGGAGCAGCGGCCATGGACAAGGTCACTCGCGCTAAAGAGATCGAAAAGAACCCATCTGCCTTGCTCGCTCTAGCTTGGTACTACGCGACAAACGGCAAGGGCGAAAAGGACATGGTCATCCTACCTTACAAGGACCGCCTCCTCCTCTTCTCCCGCTACCTCCAACAGCTCATCATGGAGTCGCTGGGCAAGGAATTCGATCTCGACGGAAACGTGGTCAACCAGGGCATTGCCGTTTACGGAAATAAGGGATCGACCGATCAACACGCTTACGTGCAGCAGCTCCGCGAGGGCGTACCGAACTTCTTCGCAACCCTCATCGAAGTACTCAAGGACCGCAACGGGCCTTCGATGGAAGTCGAACCAGGCGTCACCGCCGGTGACTATTTGCAAGGTTTCCTCCTAGGAACCCGTGAAGCCCTAGCTGAAAAGGACCGCCAATCGATAACTCTGACCGTTGCCGAAATCAACGAAGCCAGCGTCGCCAACCTTATCGCCCTTTACGAACGCGCCGTAGGCTTCTACGCAAGCTTGACTAACATAAACGCCTACCACCAGCCAGGCGTTGAGGCGGGCAAGAAAGCGGCTGGCATCGCAATCGAGCTCGGCAAGGCCATCGTCGAGACCCTCGAGGCGAATAAAGGCGAAGCCCTTGATGCACCCACCATCGCCGAAAAGCTAGGACAGCCAGAATCAACCGAGCTCGTCTTCAAAATCGCTTTGCACATGGCCGCGAACGCCAAAGCAGGTATCTCCAAGATTGACGGAGCAAACTGGCACGAGGCCAAATTCCTCGTGCTTGCATAATCCGCGCAACTACTGTAAGCACTTCCGCCTGACCATCAGTAGATCCTGAAGGTCAGGCTTTTTTTTACCCGCCCGCCAGCCGAAAGCGACTTAGTATCCCAGTATTTTCAATAGAGCGTTTCCTTTTGTTTCCACGGACGAAACTCTGACCCCCAGCAACCGATTCTTCACCGATCCTCATACCAATCTCCTCCGATGCACTCCTCAGCAGACACCCGCATGAGCGGCCCTCCCACGAAGCACCTAAATAGCGATTCGAGTCTCCTCACCCTCGGAAGATTTGCTAGCGCGGCCCGTCGATCGCAAGGACAAGGCCCGTCTAACTAGTATGGCGAGTCTCGTCCAGTCTCTGAAGCGACGCTTCTGGCAAACATCGATTGCCAACAAAGTGCTGCTGATCGTCTTGGTCTCCAGCCTCCTTTCATTGGGATTGATCACTGGCTCCAGTATCGTGCGTGAATACCAAATCGTTTCTCAGCGGGAGCGCGACAAGCTCAGTTCGATGGCGAGAATCTATGCAGGAAACTCCGTCGCGGCGATCCGGTTCGACGACAACCTTACTGCCAGTGAACACCTCGCAAACCTCCGCAGCGAACCAAGCATCACATTTGCCGCAATCTACGACGGCGACGGACAAGCTTTCGCCCAGTATCAGCGGGATGCCGACAGAGCCACGCTACCCATGCCCGAGCAGCTCGGAAGCACAGCTTCCATGACTTCCTTTGCAGTACACGAGGAAATTAAGCTAAATGGGAGACGCATTGGGACCATATTCATCAAGTCCGAAAATTCGCAATTGCTGGCCCAATACGTCACGAGCCTAGTTATAAATGTTTTAATTCTCGTCGTATCACTTGTCCTATCACTACTCCTAGCCAAGCGGCTCCTACCGCTCATTACTCGCCCCGTTGAAGACCTTGCAAAACTCGCCCAGCGAGTCTCGGAAGAACGCAATTACCATCTAAGAGCCCAGAAACATGGAAATGACGAAGTGGGGGTGCTAGTAGACAGCATCAACTTTATGCTCTCCACCGTCCGCCAGCGCGACCAAGAGATAAACGAGACCAACCGCAATCTCGAACAACTGGTAGCTGACCGAACCGCCAAACTCGTGACGGCCCGCGTAAAGGCGGAAGAGGCGCTCGAGGCAAAGGCCGACTTCCTCGCCACTATGAGCCACGAGCTGCGCACCCCCATGAATGCCATCATCGGTATGAGCTCCGTGCTCCGATTCGAGGACTTGGATACCGGAAGAGCCCGGCAAATTGAGATCATCCAAAAAAGCGCCGTAAACCTGCTCGACCTCATAAACGATATCCTCGACTTCTCTAAGATCGAAGCCAGCCGCCTCGAACTGGAAAACAACCCCTTCGACTTAGTCTCTTGCCTAGAAGAGGCCATGGATATCGCTGCCGCTGCCAAGAAAAACAACCGGCTCGTCTCCTGCAGCCGATTCGACCCCTCTCTTCCATCACACCTATCGGGCGACGTTACACGACTCAGGCAGATCTTGGTTAACCTACTAAGCAACGCCTTCAAGTTTACCAACGCCGGATCCGTCGCCCTCTCCGCATCGCACATTCCTGCTGACCGCTGCCGAGGAGAACGTATCCGTATCAGCGTTCAGGATACAGGAATCGGAATACCCAAGGATCGCCAGCAAAGCGTTTTCGAGTCCTTCACCCAAGCTACCCGAACCACCTCCCGCCATTACGGCGGCACCGGGCTAGGGCTCACCATAAGCTATCGTCTGGCACTCGCTATGGGCGGAGATATCAGTTTAGAAAGCGAACCAGGCAAAGGATCCACCTTCCACCTGACGCTACCGATTCGGCGCATCGAGAGCTTGCGCGGAACCATAGGCAAGCCGCTCGAATTCAAAGCCCCCGTTTCGGTCTACCTAAGATTCCTCCCTCCGCTGCTCGAAGAAGCCCTGACTACCAGCATCAAATCATGGAACTGCCGCTTGCTCCAAGCTGAAGAAGCGAAGCATACCCAGCCTCACCTCACTATAGCCTCCGCAATTTCGGAGGACGAATTTAGAGCCGTCGAGAAAGCCACGCGCTTAGACTCCTTCGAACGGGTCATCCTCATCGCCCACGCGGATCACGCCTCCCTCATACGTAAAACGACTGAAACGATTGTACTCACTTTACCAATACGTCAACGAGACTTGCGTAACGCACTCCTGAAGCACGCCGACAGCAACGAGTTGCCTGAATACCCGGACACTGAGCCCTTCGCCTCGTACCCCACGGAGAAGTGGGGCAAGCTTAAAATCCTCCTAGCCGAGGACAACGAATTGAGCCGAAACGTTTTCCTCCACCATATGGAGCTGATCGGGCTGGACATTGAGACCGCATCCAATGGCAACGTTGCTTACGAACTCGTCAGGAAAAACGACTTCGATATCATCTTCATGGATGTGAGAATGCCTTTAAAAGATGGACTAACCACCACTCGAGAAATCCGCGACACACTCCCTAGCAACCGCCCTCAGCCTTGGATAATCGGATTCACTGCGAACACGGAACCGGAAGCATTGCTCGAGATAGAAAGAGCTGGTATGAACGACTACCTTTCTAAGCCCGCCCTCATCAGCGACATCGCGGAATCCATCAAGCGGTTCTCCTTCCAGAGATCGAGCTCGGGCCCCAGCGCCATGAAAGACGCTTAGACGCTTGCCCACTCTGTGTTTCGGGCCAGTGTTTCAGTGATTTCTCATGCGACTTTCTCACAAGATACAGTATCTAGCCCTCATATGCCTCGCTAAATTCATATGCATCATCCCTAGAAAATGGGCCCTCAACTTAGGTTCATTTGTCGGATGGTTCGGTTGGACGACAGGTATGCGCAGAGACCTTGTGCTATCGAACATCGCAAACGCTCGCCCGTCCGCAAGCTCAACTGAGCTAAAAGCAATTGGCAAACAAGCTGCCAAGAATTTTGGTCGTACCGTCGCCGAATTCATACGCTACGGTATAAAAGATCGTGATGACCTCCTGCAGGTCGTGAAGGTAGAAAATCTGAGTCTGCTGAGCGACGCGCTAAACAAGGGAAGCGGCGCCATACTATTGACAGGCCACTTCGGAGCTTGGGCCATCTACTTCGCCACTATCGCAATGCGGGATATTCCCCTTTCCCTGCTAGTGGGCAAGCAGCACAACGAAAAAGTCGACTCCTTCATCCACAAGATTCCGGGGGATAGGGTTGAATTTATAACTAAAGGCCGAACCGCCATCAAAGTGATTCTCGAGAAGCTGCGAGCGGGCCGTGCCGTCGTGATGGTTGCGGACCAACACGCTGGAGCCGGTGGTATAGTAGTGCCTTTTCTCGGCAAGAACGCTTCGACGCTCCCTTTGCCTGGGTCCTTCTCAGTAAAGTACAAGGTACCCGTATTCATGATGTCAGGACATAGAAACGAGGACGGCACCCATACCGTCACGATTTCCGAGCTACCGGTGCCTGAACGCATCACCGCAAACGAACAAAAGGTAGCGGTTCTAGAAACCTACAACCAAGAACTGGGAAAGGTTATAACGGAACGGCCTGAGCAGTACTTTTGGTACCACAGGCGCTGGCGCGAAGAGAGCGAATCGACTGAGAACGAGTAATTAGCCGAAAACGAGAGCACCTAACCTTTTGGCAAAAGAGCTCCCACTAATTCCATGAACCCGAGGCAACCTCTCGCTCAGCTCTGCTTGGCGAGATCTTCCGGTGCGAGCCGCACCTATCTCCCAACTCTTTCAAGGACTCTTTTATTTCCCCCGTCTCGCTCGCTATCGACTCTTCCCCTGTTAGCAAAGAGTTCAATTCGTCCACGGCATTGCGCAATCGAGACGATTGCTTCTCCAGAGAATCCGCAGCTTCGGCTGTTTGCTGGGCGCTACGGGCCGTGCCGCGAGCGACAACGTCCATCTGTCGCATCGACTCAGCCGTTTGTGAGATTCCAGCGGACTGCTCCGAAGTTGCGTCAGCGATGATCTCGACATAGCTGTCTGCCTCTCGGATGCGAGAAACAATCTCTTCTAATCGATCTCGGGCTCTAACGGAAATCCGAGCGCCCCGCTCCGAGTTTTCGATCGCTTGTTCGATCTTGGTCCCCGTTTCATTGGCAGCTTTCGAAACACGTTGCGCCAAGCTCCGCACTTCATCCGCGACCACTGCAAACCCAGAGCCTGCAGACCCTGCGCGAGCCGCCTCGACGGCCGCATTCAAAGCCAGCAAGTTCGTTTGAAATGCAATGTTCTCGATCGTCTCAATGATGTCAGCCGTTTCTGCGCTGCTTCGTTGGATACGTCCCATGGCGCTTTCCAATTCAGAAATCTCCGCGACGCCATCTTCTGCCGTCTCTCGTGCCAGCCGCGTCGCTGCAACAGTCTTGTCCGCGTTGCCCATGTTCTCGCTCGAACGATTCGAAATTTCCTGCAACGCAGAAAACGTCTCCTCGAGGCTGGCTGCCTGCTGGTCCGAACCAGACGCGAATACGCTGCTCGCAGCCATGACCTGCTCGGATGAAGCGCTCAACGCGGACGTGACGTCCGCCATTTTGAGCGAAGCGGAAGTCAACCGACGGTTGATAACCCTCGGTATCCAGATTCCCATGGCAATCGACAAAACAACCGCAACAACGCAAATCCAAATGATAGTAGAACGGCCAGACATCGCTTGAGAAACGACACCATCCAATTGCTGCTCCAAATCGACCACCATCTCATTCGATCGCGCCATGGCTTCTTTCTGAATCATAGAGACGGAGGCATAAAGGTTATCGGAAGCGGCATCGATTGAATTAGCCTTGATAGAAAGCTGCTCCAAGTGTTGCGACAAACCCTCCTCGTCGACAAACCCGAGGAAAATACTTCCGAATTCGCCAAAGGCCTCTTCGGCCAACGACTCTCCAGCCGAAGAGCCTGCCAGGCTTTCTTCCAGGGCGGAAAAACCTTCTTGGGCGTCGACGATGGCATCCATCACGTTTTCCTCGAAACGATCGAAAGCCTTGTCATTGTGCGACAAGGCAACCGTCCGCTCTGCGGACGCGACAATTCTCGAACCAGAATAGGCTAAATTCGTAAGGGCTCCATTCGCCCGCGAACGACGCGAGTCAGGCAAGCTCTCTTCCGGAATCGCAGCCAAACGCTCGCCATAGTCTGCAAACAGCTGATTGAACTTCTCGGTAATCGCATCCAATTCCTCAGGAAGCAGCTCCATCAGCTCCAAGTAATTCCTGCGGGCGAGGTGCAACTGTCCAAGTTCGACCCGTATATTTCCAAGCAGTCCCTCCGCTAAGTTTTTGTCCTCTCTTAGAACACGCTCGATTTCAACATCCGAATCGAAACGATCCAACGCATCAAAGGTTTTCATCGATTCGATTTTGCGCGAAAGAGAGACTATCTGGTTAGCCGTCCCTACCATTACTGAATCGCGGCGTATGTCAGCGACAACGCGATCCTTGCCCGCACTCATATCACCAGCCAAACGGCCAATAGCAACGACCGCGAATGCGGAGAGCGCCAAAACTAAGGTTACGCACCCTAGGAAACCTAGGAATATTCTAAACTTTAAACTCATTGAGAGGACAGATTTGTGGGTTGAAGATCTTTCCGGCCAGCTCTAGCTCATCTAGATACGTCGCCCGCCGGAAGCCACATTCTCGACATCGATCACACCCCTCTTGAGATCAATTAATGTTACGATTTGAAACCCTCTCGAATCCTGCAAGAAACGCCCCCAACGCTTAAGCGCCCCCCCCGGCGAACGGTTCAGTTAAAGGCAAAATTCATACACGTCCCAAGTTTCCTTAATGCCGGAGCACGCCGGGCATGCTCGCTACTTGTAGGAAATCAGCGACTGACTACAAAAGTTCTGCGGAGCCCACGGACCGTTATAGGTAAATGAGAAATCTGGCGCGAAACGATCTCCGGCATCGTATATCGACTTTTCGAATACACGCAGTCGTTCCCGATTCACCAAGCAATTAAAGGTGACTACATCGTCCTCGGAGGTCGGCAATCGGCTTTCGCAGATCTCCGCGCACCAAGGACCGATCATCTCCTTGAGCTGCCCTTTATAAATTTCCTTTTCCTTAGCCAATGTTCGGGTGAACTTTTCGCCCTTCTTCGCGCGGTCACCTAGGAAGTAGAGCAATCGTCCGTTCAATACCTTTCCCTTTTCGTCGCGTAGGTAGGGATACTTCTCAATCATATGGTCAAGTAGGTCCAGCACGTCAAAGCGCATTGTCACCTCCATCTCAACTTTGCGATAGATCCGATTGAGCTCCTTTTCGAGAATCTCCTCGTTGTTCGAAAGTACCCGTTCAACCTGAGCCAGACTTGAAAGAGTCAGACCGTATTGGAGCGGAATGATGGACGATTGGGACATCAGCAAACGCTGCACATGCTGATGAGCGAAAATGTCGTCACCGCTTAACGTCAGCGTTTTCTGACCATAGGCGCTCACCACCGCAGAGACATTCCCAACCGTTACCATGAAGAGGTTCCTCCCCTCCACCCCCGTAAGATCCTCAAGATCATGAGGAGCGTCGGCCAAAGTGTATGCGTACAGGAAAATGCTCATATAGTCGGTCTCACATCAGAAAGGGACCCCCCTACTCGTAAAAAAGATGTCAACCGATCTTCACAAACGAGTCAATCAGCCGCTCCCGGCTTTACGCGGGATCAGGGTTTCCACGATGCGTAGCTTCCCGGCCCCCTAGTATTGAGACGCTACTTAGCCTTACGGGAGAGCAAGCTATCCTGACGATCTAGACGAGCTCGTCCCTCAGGAGCCAAGCCGCATGAGCCGCTCCTACTAGCGAAATGGAATAATCTTTCACGATGTAGACCGGGATTTTCCGCAAGACCTGCTTCACCTGCTCGCGGGCGTTCTGCTCGAAGAAGTAGATAAACTGGCTGCCGTCGAGGAAGTAGCGCTCGTTTTTGCCCACAATGCCACCGGCTAGAAACAGCCCGCAGCGCGGTAAAACCGTCGCGGAGAAGTCAGCCGCTACGCGTCCGTAGATCTTCACGAACAATCGAATCACATCCCGACAAACCGGATGGTGTTCAGCGTGACGAGAAATCAAGGCGGGACGCTGCAAGGGTTCTGCGTCAAGTATCTTACCCAAGGTCTCATCCACCTTCATGCCACGCATCACGATGAAATAGTCGAGGATCGTGTTCAGTCCTCTCCCCGAGAGCAGATCCTCGATTTCGACGATCGTATTCGCCGCCCCTTGTGTATGAGCCCTCAACTCTTCCGTTTCCAAGTCGAAGGCCGCGAAACAAGCGTGCCCACCCTCCGACGGCAGAGCCCGATAGCGATCTCCGTCCTTAATCAACATCCCCACACCCAATCCGGTACCCGCACCCACAATCAGGCTGACCGATCCGATCGGCTCCGGGTCGCCTCCATCGGTGTGCGGCAGGTGAGTGACCTCCTCTGGATTGTTCAGATCGAGCAACGGCACGCCATAGCTGATCGCCTCGAAGTCATTTATGATCTTGGTCGGAAAACCAAAAGCCATCTCGATCTCCGTTCCATCCAGATCCCAGTCCAAATTCGAAAGGTCGCAGTGGTTTTTGGATATTGGACCTGCTCCACTAATGCCTGCCACCGAGACTCTGAGCTCTGGAAACTTCTTCGTCGCTGAATCTAGCAAAATGCGAATCGATGGTATGATCGAGTCGACTTCCGCGCTCGGAACAACCGTTTCTAGCAGCAAGTCGAAGCTGCCACCCGCAACCTTGACCAAGGCCAAATTCGAATTGGTTCCTCCGATGTCACCTGCGAGCACGATTGGTTCGCCGTTCCAGGATTCGCTATGCCAAATGGACTGAATTGTATTCGATTGCATGATGGTCTTTAGAGAGAGCGGCGGGAGAGAAAACAAATCGACCTGACGACACCACCTTAAAATCGCTCTTCCAAAACCAAAAGAACCACCCCACCCTAAAGTGGAATCAATCTCTATGCCGAATCAGCAGCAACTCTTCGCACTTTTCGCCGCCTTAAACCTGATCGCCTTCCTGCTCTACGGAACCGACAAGCTCTTCGCCAAAGCGAACCGAAGCCGTATTTCCGAAAAGGCCCTACTCCTAACCTCTGCCCTCGGCGCGTCTCCTGGAGCCCTGATTGGGATGGTAGTATTCAACCACAAGACATCGAAACCGAAATTTCGATACGGTGTACCGGCCTTGCTCGCGCTTCACTCAGCCGCTTCCTATTGGCTTTCCTACTCTTAAGCTTCCGCAGCAGCCTTTAGCTTCGCCAAGCCATCGTCGAACATGGGCGAAATCATATCGGGCATCATCCAAGCGAGATAACCTCCTACCACCGGAGCAGGTACAGATCCCGACATCTCCCAAGTGACAACCAAGCCTTCGTCTACCCGCTCGTAGGTTATCGAAGAGATGTTAGCGAAGGCGTCCTCGTTGAACAACAGATCGAAAGCAATGCCTGACTCAGGATCCGCCTCGGTGAAAACCAAACGACCGTCGCCATCCGTACCGACCCAGCTCTGCGATGCCCCCACTCCCGAAGTTTGCTCTCCCAAGCTAACCTGCAAATTTTCGTCCGCGTCCTTCCACGGTCCCCACACTGACCACTGCTCCAAGTCTCCGATGAGTGCGTACACCTTTTCCGGCGAGGCTTTCACCACGACCGAGCGTGAAACGGTGAACTCATTGGACAGAAAGAAACCCACCGCGATGGCCGCGATGAACAGCAGCGAAAAAATTGAAAAGATCGCTAGGAAAAACTTTCTCATAGCCCCTTTTTGCTAGAAAGCTGTCCGCTAGCAATGCGAAACAACTAGGACGCGCACGCGTGATGTTGTTTTTCATCGAAGATCGAGGAAGAACTAAACCTCTCAGTCCGATCACCGCGAGGCTGCCGTCACGCCAGCCAACCAAGCGAAGGAACTGTCCATAACACCGGACAACCTCGGGCTCCCACCTCACAATTCCGGAATAGCCCTCCTTTTGCACGGAAGTAGGGTTCACGCCCATTATTGGGCTTCCTGGATGCGGGTCCAATTGGTTGAGTTTAAGGAAGGGTCGGTGTTGATATCGTAGAGCGAGCTGTTGTGCAAAACGTAATTGCCTTGGCCGTCAGTGTATGCGTTTTGGTAATACGATGGTAGATTTACAGTGCCTCCAGTAGGAGTAGCGTAAGTAGTTCGTTCATGAATACCATTTACTATTCTGCTCTGTGATCGATCGCTAGAAGCGTTGCGAGACTTCCATCCATTGAAACTGATATCGAGCACGTCCTCGCTTTGGCTTGATTGAGTGTTTTGCCAGCTCTGGTTGGCCGCGGCCGCCTTGGCTATACCTTCTTTGATTGCCTGTTGGCGCGCACCTTTCCCCCATTGGTCGATGGCGTAAGCCCAGTCAGGATTGATCCGAACCGAGCGAGCCACCGCGGCGAGTTGCGGATCATTGAGATAATCTGAACCCACTGGTCCTGCGAGCGAGACCACGTTTAGAAGATTCCATTTTGCGATACGGGTGCCGCCGTTGGGTTGGATGAAAGCATAGTTGGTGATGGTCGCAAACGTCGTTGATTCGATTTGCATGCCGTTTTCGCTATAGCGAGCAACGACCTTGCGGGCATCGACATGGTAAGCTTGCTTTTCGCCATAAGCACCCGCTTGCCGATTGGCAGCTTCGATCTGCTGGTAAATGCTGCGAGCATAATTGCGGGAGTTTTCAATCAGCTCGGGGGCAGGCTCTTCAGAAATGATCTGCAGGTTTGAAATCGTCTTTTCCGGACTCGCTTGAGCGATCGTCTTCATGATGTCTCCGAGATTCGGTGGCAGACGGTAGGCGGGGCGGCCCTCGTAAGGTTGCATGAATCCGAGCTGAGCGAAGTCGGTGTACGTGAATTCGGCAAGCGGGAGGTAGGAGAAGGCGCGGCCATCGGGGGCTTTGACATCGATCGCTCCGAAATAGGGCACGTTGTGAAACGCAGGAATTTGTTCGAATTGACCCTCAAGTTTCCAACCTTCTGGCACAAAGAGATTATAAGCGGCAATGCTATTGCGGCTCACATCGAGGACAGCACGATCCTTGAACTGGTAAGCCGGAGCGCGAGTCGACTCTGCCTTGATTTCTCTATTCGAAACTTCAGACACTTGCCCATTCGAAGAACCCTTTTCCGTGTAGTTGGTGAAGGCGAAACGACCGCTCCCCATGGCAAGGATGCCCACTGCCCCCCGACCCACACCACTTGCCTGAAGCGATGAAACCTGCCGCCCATTTACCGAAATTGAGATTTGATCTTCGCTTTCTTCGACAACGATCTGCTCGAAACCCGATGCGGCGGGGTCGAACGAAGTGGAACTTGTCATCGCGAAACCTTCTTGGTCACGACGGTAAATCTCAAGGAGGTGATCGGGACTTGCGACGATAGCGTAGTAGCTCAGCGGCGATTGATCGAAACCGTAAAGAAGACCTGCCCTGCCCTCTGGCGAAGCTCCCTCGGCGTCGACGTGAACAGAAATAACACGCCGGCCCGCATCTTCGCCATTGTAAGGAGTGTAGAAGTATTTGATGGCCCCTGTATCACCAGAATTATCGAGAGTATATACACCGTTCTCGCTGGAACCGGTCCAGGCTTGGTCCCTTCCTTTCAAAATAATGCTTTCAAGAGGCCCAACTCCATTCGGCGAAAACTCCTTTTCCCCGCCGCAAGCGGTTAGAAAGAAAGTGAGAGCCAGGGCTGCAGTGACTATAAAGGATCCTTGCATTCTATAAATTGATTAGCGGGTGTGAGGTGCTGGGCTGCTTCTAATTCGAAAGCACGAGGCCAGAAGACACCTAAAACCTAATTTATCCGATCTACAGATGGCAAGCAGGTAGGAAAACCTCTCACCATAAAGCGACTGCCTAACCATGTCTCTTTCTGGAGAGTCGTAGACTAACGTCTGTTGCAATTGGATTAGCCGAATCAGACTATTCACAGTTCCGCTACAGCCTTCTCAACGATCAGATCGACAGGTAAACGAATGTCCACGACCAATGCGCCCTTCGGTTCTTCCAACGCTTCCAATTGGGAATCCACCAAAGTGGTCGGCATGAAGTGATCCTTTCGCCCACCCATTCGCTCGAGTATCGTCTCTCTGTCACCGCGCAAATACAGCCACCGAACATCAGGCAGGCCTTCACCCAATGCATCGCGATAGCGTTGCTTCAACGCGCTGCACGCCAATACCACTGATTCACCCTTTGACACTTTCCCCTTAAGCTCGGCGTTCAAGACATGCAGCCATCCCGCCCGATCATCATCAGTCAAGGGGATGCCCGTGCTCATCTTGTCGACATTGCTTTGTGGGTGAAAGTCATCCGCATCCAACATTTCAATACGCTTCGCTTTCGCTATTTCAATAGCGATGGTCGACTTGCCACTGCCGCAAATTCCCATCACGAAGTACGCGATCGGGGACGAATCAACAGACTCTATCCTTCCCACTTGAAATAAACAGTAGAGAGCGGCGGTATTGTAAATTGGCCCGACTGAGCGAAACTATCGTACTCGACCGGTTCGGAGTTTACACCGCTCGCATTCCCGATATTCGATCCTCCGTAGAAAGACGAATCCGTATTCAAAATTTCACGCCAATGCCCTGCAGACGGCAGACCGATCCGATAATTTTCCCGAGCCATCGGCGTAAAGTGACCGATAACTAGAATCTTGCTGCGACCATCCGGCGAGGTTCGTACATAGCTGATGATGCTTGAATCCGCATCCCAGCAAGCGATCCATCGAAAGCTCTGCTCATCGAAGTCGGTCAGCGCGAGAGCGGGCTCCGACTTGTATACGCGATTCAGATCACGCACCAAGGAGGCGATCCCATGATGGTCCGAGAACCCGTTCAGGTGCCACTGTAAGCTCTTGTCGTAGTTCCATTCCTCGGACTGGCCGAACTCGCTGCCCATAAACAAAAGCTTCTTGCCCGGATACCCCCACATGTGGCCATACAGAGACCGCAGGGTGCGGGACTTGTCCGAAATCGATCCAGCCCCCATTTTCATCAACATCGAGCCTTTGCCGTGAGTCACCTCATCGTGCGAGAAAACCGTTACGAACTTTTCGGCGTACTGATAGAGCATGCCAAAGGTCAGGTTGTTATGATGATGCCTGCGGTAGATGGGGTCCTTCTCGAAGTAGGACATGTTATCGTGCATCCAGCCCATGTTCCACTTCAGGTCAAAACCGAGTCCTCCTTCTGCGGGCGACTTGGTGACACCGCCAAAGGAAGTCGACTCCTCCGCGATCATAAGCGTGCCGGGGTAGTACTTGTGAACGAGATCGTTAGTCTCGCGTAGGAAGGCGATCGCTTCTAAATTTTCGTTGCCGCCGTACTGGTTAGGAATCCACTGCCCCTCCTCTCTTGAGTAGTCGAGGTAAAGCATGGAGGCCACCGCGTCCACGCGAAGTCCATCAATGTGATAACGGTCGAGCCAGCTGAGAGCGTTGGCGACGAGGAAACTCTTCACCTCGTGGCGTCCAAAGTTAAAGATCAAGGTGCCCCAGTCCATGTGCGATCCCAGGCGCGGATCCTCATGCTCGTAGAGGCAGGTCCCATCAAATCCGGGGAGAGCAAAAGTGTCGCGAGGGAAGTGGGCGGGTACCCAATCGAGGAGTACGCCGATGTCGCGTTGGTGCATGTAGTCGACAAAGGCTTTGAATTCGTCGGGCGTGCCAAAACGGTGCGTTGGCGCATAGTATCCAGTCACCTGATACCCCCACGACCCATCGAATGGATGCTCCGCCACCGGCATTAACTCGATGTGCGTGAAGCCGTGCTCGGTAACGTAATCAGCCAACTCCTTGGCCATTTCGGAGTAGGTCAGCGGCCGGTTGTCCTCTTCCCAGCGACGCTTCCAGGATGCAAGGTGCACCTCGTAAATGCTCATCGGCTGGTCGAGAGCCTGATGATTAACCCGCTTCGCCATCCACGCCTGGTCGCTCCAGTTGTAGGCTGAATGATCGAAGACGATCGAAGCGTTGTTGGGAGGAGCTTCGAAATAGCAGCCGTAGGGATCGGTCTTCAGGAAAACGTCGCCATTCTTTGCCCGCACTTCAAATTTGTAAACTTCGCCTTTTTCGAGGCCGGGAATGAAGAGTTCCCAAACGCCACTCGCTCCCAAAGATCTCATCGGATGATAGCGGCCATCCCAATCATTGAACACGCCAACCAGCGAAACTCGGTCCGCGTTAGGCGCCCAAACCGCGAAAGAAACACCTGGGATCCCGTCCACCGTTCTCGGGTGCGCACCTAGCTTTTCGTAGATGCGGTGTTCGTTGCCTTCGTTGAAAAGGTAAAGGTCCGATTCCCCCACCGTCGGCAGGAAAGAGTACGGATCATAAAACTGGCGAATCTCGCGATTACGCTGTTCCGAACGCAGACGATAAGGGAATACCATGTCGCGGTCTTCGATCAGCACTTCGAAGAAACCGCTGTCATCGATCTTCTTCATCAAGTAACGAGGCCCTTGCTCGGAACTCGCGTCGACGACCTCGCATTCGTCCACCCCGCTGAGGAAGGCCCGAACTAGGATGCCGCGCTTCTTGCCCTTAGTGTAAGGGTGCATCCCTAAAATATCGTGAGGCGTGCCGACCTTGGCGTCGACAAACCGTTTAAGATCCTGCTTCGAAGTGTACATAAAACTGGCCAAAGAGTGTGGCGACTTACTCTCGAAACCGATGCCAGCCCTGCCTAAAATAGACAAGGCAAAACCGGTTCAAACTCGTGATAATCAGCAAGCTGCCCGCCAGGTTGGTACCCAATTCCCAGTCTGGCCTGTGACGGAACCGAATCCCTAGCTAGCCGTCCTAAGGCGAGTCTTCTTGGACCTTGCCAGCCGCCCTTCCTCCTACCTTATTAATCAGCTTTCAAACCTGACACCATGATCGAGCTCTTCCGACAATTTCCACGCCTCGCCTTGGCTGCTGCCACATTAGCCGCCTTTTACACGTCCCTTCGTGCCCAAGATATAGAGCTAATCCCCAGCGGCCCCGTCACTTACGACCAAAACACAGGTGAAGTCGTAGCCACCGAAGGTGCCCAAATCGAGTACGACGAGTGGCTCCTCTCGGCCGACACCATACGCTTCAACCAAGAAACCGGCGAAGCCTCTGCGAACGGCGATGTCGTGTTCACCCGCGCCGACCTACGCCTCGTCGCCGATTCCCTCACTTACAAACCTCGCGAGCAATTCGCCCGAGCCCAAAACTTCAGGGCCGGCAACGGCCTCTACTACGTCGACGGATCCCTTCTCGAAGGAAACCCGGACAACTTCCGTTTCGAGGAGATCAACTTCTACCCTGGCGAACCTGGCACCTTTCTTTTCGTAGCCCGCGCTGGCGAGCTCGCCATCGTCGACCAAAACGAATTCCGCGGCAAACGTCTCTTCTTCAAGGTCGGCGCTGTCCCTTTCCTTCTCATTCCTAACATAACCCAACCGCTCGATGCGGAAACCAACCTCTTCAAGCCAACCCTCGACTATAGCGGACACATCGGAGCACTCATCGGAGCTGAAGCGCTCGTGCCCGTCACCGACCACATCCGATTCGGAGGCAATGTCGCCCTCTCTTCCAAGCGCGGCATTCTAGTCGGCCCCGCCGCTGGCTACTCCTTCGAAAACGAAGCCTACACCACCGACGGTTCGCTCATCTCTGGCTACATAAACGACCAAGGAGATCTGGGTCTCGACGTAAACGGAGAACTCATCAACAAAGACCGCTACTTCGCCGAATGGCAGCACCAGCAGATGTGGACCGACAACGGGGCAAACATCTCCGCCTACGCGCGCTACTGGTCAGACTCAGAAGTAACCCGCGACTTCTACGAGGATTCCTTCGACCGTATGCAGAATCCAGACTCGTATCTGGAAGCTAACTACAACGCCGACAACTGGCAACTTTCCTTCTTCACTCGGGCCGCTCTCGGGGAGTTCCAATCCTACACCGAACGCCTTCCCGAAGTCCGCTTCACCTACTTTCCCACATCCCTCGGCCACGGTTTCAGCCACCGTGGCTTCCTCTCGGCCGCAGCCCTGCAAAAAAAGGACAGCTTCGACCTAGACCTGAACAGCACCAAGATCGACGCGGCCTACGGCCTAGATTGGAATCGCCGCTTGGCTGACGGGGTGAACCTTCGCCTCACCGCCGGAGCTCGCGGACTCCGCTACGAAGACGCCGAAACCTACTACGTTCGCACCAGTCTTAACGATCCTTCCGACACCGTAAGCGCTTGGGGAAAAGCGAGCGGAACCAAGTCCTACGGCGAGATCGGAGCGGATCTCAACATGAAGGCGAGCGCCACCTTCGACTACCAGAACGAGACTTGGAATATCGACGGCATCCGCCACATCATCGAACCTCGCATCTCCTACCGCTACGTCCCCGAGTTGAGCTACGATTCGAGCCTAACCATCCCAGATGAGCCCGTCTTAGCAATATACGGTCCGCCGATGGGTGAGAGCATGCTCTATGCTGACAGAGGAGCCTTCGCCAGCTACCTGCCGTCCATCGACATGCTAGACCGTCGAGACTCAGACAACATTCGCGAAGACCATAAAATCCGATTCGAAGTGAAAAACCGGATACAAACTCGAAACGAGAATGGCAGTTCCCGCGACCTCGCCCGTTTCGACCTTTCCACTGACTACTACCTGAAAGGATCCGAATACGCCGAGGAATATTCATCTCTCATAAACATCGACTTCGAGCTCACACCTGCCCCGTGGTTGGAGTTAGGGCTCTTCACCCGCCTCGATCCCGAGGACGGCATGTCGGTTCAAGAATTCAATCCCCGAGTATCCATTCATGACGAAGGCTACTGGCGGGTCACTTTCGGCTCCCACTTCCTCGACGGGAGCTCAAATCTCACTTCATCAGGACCCTACAACCTTTCGCGAACCTACTCTTGGCAAACTTGGCCCAACTACGGACGCAGCTACCCTGAGTACCGCAACCTCCGCCTCGAGCAATACTTCGCCCACCTCGAATACCAGTTCTCCGAAAATCTGAAGCTCTACGCCACCACTCGGTACGACGACCAAACGGGCGTCTTCTACGAGCAACGAATCGGAATCATGCAGCGCGCCCTCGACACGTACGGCCTCAAATACGAGTTGCGCATCTACGACGGTGACCGCCGCGAAAGCGATTTTGGCATCTCCGTCGGAATCGATCTATTCGACGAGTAGCGAATCCCAAAAAACACTACTAGCACGTAGCAACTCACTCCTTCTAAAGTGCAAAAGCCACTTCTTAACGCAGGCCTCAAAATCCATCGCCTGCAAAACCAGAGGCGAATAGCCTACTCCCTCATCGAGCGATCGCGCACCTTGCTGAAACCCGGCACCGCCTTCACCCGCGAGATTCATGAGCTTTTCCGCGCCCAAGGCAAATTCGGCTCGAAGGACCGCCGCCTCTACCGCGAGCTCATCTACACCTACCTCCGGTACCAGCCGTGGCTGGAAAGTAGCTACGCCAACCAAGATAGCTTCATGGACAAGCTGATCTGCCTGTCCGCCCCTACCGACGAGATCCAAACGCTGTATCCAACACTTAAGGACAGAGCCCCACTCGCGATCCCATCTGACCAACGTTTCCGCTCGCTCGGCCGCGATGATGACGATCTCGAGCAACTCTTACCCGATTGGTTCACCAGCCACACTCAGCGCTCTCCCTCGCCAGAGTCGTTGCTCAACCTCGTAACTCGACCGCCGCTCTGGCTGCGTATCCAAAAGGACCCTAGGGAGGATCTCGTCGATCGACTTAAAGCGAAAGCCAATCCCGCCCAAGCCGAGCGAATCGAGAAACACCCAAATGTCCCCGACTGCATTCACGCCCCTTCCGACTTCCCGCTCGCCAATCATCCCTGCTTCTTAGAAGGCGACGTCGAGATCCAAGACATATCATCCCAAATCCTTCTTCACCTCCTCAAAGAAGCACCCAAAGGCAGCTGGCTCGACGCTTGCGCCGGGGCTGGAGGCAAAACCCTCCAACTCGCCAATCTGCTCAAGCCCTACGGCAAAGTAACCGCGTACGACAAACGCAGCTCCGCCTTGCGCGAGCTCCACTCCCGCGCCAAACGCTCAGGCCTCAAAAACATATCCGTGCTCGACCAGCGACCTACGGAAGGCTCCTACAACGGAGTGCTTGTGGACGCACCTTGCAGCGGCTCCGGAACCTGGCGTCGCCACCCCTACCTCATGCGCCAAACCCGCGAGGATGAAATTTTCGACTACGCAAAGACCCAGCTCGCGATCCTCAAAAGCTACGCCCCACTCGTCGCCGAAGGCGGTATCCTCGTCTATAGCACCTGTTCCCTCTCCCGTTACGAGAACGAAGCCGTGCAGGAGAAGTTCCTCGAGGACTACACCGATTTCCGCCACGAACCCCTCTCCTCCCGCTTCGGTTACGAGGATAGAGGCCGCGGCATCACCGTCTATCCCGAAGACCACAATGGCGACGGACTCTACGTCGCCACCTTCCGCAAAAAAGCCTAGCCTCGGCTCGCAACGAAATTCGGTTACGTCTTCCGAGCGGACGAGCGAAGCCGGAGAGCGCGAATAACTCCACAGTCGGGTGACTGGAACCTTTACACTCAACTTCGCACTTGCCAGCCGCCGCCCGCCCAACGTGAATTCCCGACGTGTCAGAGGAGAACGATCCCAGAATCAAGCTATCGGTATTTGAAGGCCCCATGGACCTTCTGCTCTTTCTCATCCGCAAGCATGAGATCGACATTTACGATATCCCCATCGAGCTCGTTCTCGACCAATACCTAAGCGTCATCAACGCCATGAAAGATGTCAGCCTCGAAGTCGCCGGCGACTTCTTCGTCATGGCCGCCACCCTGATGGAAATCAAGAGTCGCCTCCTCTTGCCCAAGCAAAAGCGAATCGCTTCGGACGACGACGAGGACGACGATGCTGACATCGACCCCCGCTGGGAACTCGTTCACCAGCTATTGGAATACAAAAAGTTCAAGGAAGCCGCTGACTCCCTCGACAAGCTCTCCAATCGAGCAGCCCTCCTGAAGGAACGCGACTACAACTCTGTTAACAAGGCCGAGACCCCGCAACGACCGCTCAAGCCCGAAGACAAAATTGCGATCTGGAACTCCTACAACATCGTCCTCCGCCGCCTCACCGAGAAACTGGTAGTCGGAGAAATCCAGGACGACTCCGTGACTGTGGTCGACCAGATGGAAATGCTAATCGCGAAAATTCGCACCGAGCCCGTTTTCAACTTTTCATCCCTCTTCGATGGCCACATCGGGCTTCGCACGCTCGTCACTACCTTTATCGCCATCTTGGAGCTCACCCGTTTGAGGCGCCTCAAGGTCGAGCAAAACGAAGCATTCTGCGACTTCGTTGTCACCGGACTGGAAGGCGGCGAAAGCCTCTCCTTCGAGGACGAAAACGAGCTTGAACAGCCAGCTCCTTAGCCCAACCTAGGCGGTGTGCGAGACGAAAGCCTAGCAAACAAGCAATCACACCTACTCGGAATTGGTCTGGACAACGAAGATGGACACAAACGCGTCACCCAAGCTGACAAGTTTTCCATCGTCGGCGGATCCCAAGAGACTCACGAAAAGATGACCGAAACGGTGGTGAAAACCTTCGAAGACATGAAAAAGGCGGGGAAGCAGCTCGAAACCATCGAGAAAAAGCACCTAGCTGAACTCATTGAAAAGAACCGTCCCCAAGATTGAACCCGAACGGTCAGACAGACCGACACTCCAATCCATTGGCAAATCGCAATAGAGAAGCTAGCACATCCAACTCCCTTTCCATTGAAGATGGCAAGGGCGAGGAAATCCTTGCAACCAAGTCCAAGGACGACGACCAAGTGGTGCTTGCAACCGATTCGCAGGGCAATTCGTTGACCCTCCTCGAAGAATACGCTCGCCGAAAAAACAGTCGCGTGGGCCCCTTCGAATTCGCTCTCAGTTTAATCTGCGCAACGGCTTCTCTTGCATTCGCGGCTCTGATCTACTTTAACACGCACTAATCATGGCAGACATTATCAACCTGAACGAACAAAGCTTCGACGAAGCTATATCCACCGCAAGCGGACCAGTCCTAGTGGATTTCTGGGCACCTTGGTGCGGACCTTGTAAGGCAATCGCTCCTCTTCTCGAAGAGATTGCTAGTGAACTCGATGGCAAAGCCGCCATCACCAAGGTCAACGTAGACGAAAACAGCGCCATTGCCGCCAAGTTCAACGTCCGCGCGATCCCGACCCTGATCCTTTTCAAGGGTGGCGAGCAGGTCGAAACCATCGTCGGAATGATCGGCAAGGATGATCTCAAAGCCAAGGTCGAAGCTCACGTTTAAAGCCACGCCAGTCTAACCCATTTTCGAAAACAAAGCCCTTCGCCTAACCGCGAAGGGCTTTTTCGTGCTGGATATAAATGGGGACGCGGCCTTGATCGGCTATCTGTCCTGCTTCTCGCTACTCAACAGTCTGGTCGAGTGGGATCCCCATCTGCTCGTACAAACTCCGTCTCCCAGCCTTATCTCCATCGAGAACCTTCTGCGCATGAGCAGCCACGTCCTTCGCCACTGCTCGCGGGACCACTACGACTCCATCGCCATCCGCTACCACCACATCTCCTGGCATTACCAAAACGCCGCCAAAGGATAGTGGACGATTGATCGACTCAATCTCGTTACGCCCTGGACGAATTCCACGAGTACGCTTCCTCAGGTACAGTGGCACCTCCTGCAAAGCGATCTCGTCCGTGTCGCGCGACCCCGCATCCGTTATCACGCCTACCGCGCCCAGATCTTTCCAAGCCAGAATGTTGTACGAGCCGATCGAGCCTATGTCTCGCTCCTCAACGTCGTCTATCATGACAACGGCTCCGGGAAAGAGATGGTCCGCAAAAGGCTCTGAAGAATATTCGTTGTAGAAGTTGCCTTCCCATTCAGAAAAGGCCTGCCCGGGCGCCGGATGCTCAGATCGCTGCGTAGGAACGTAGCGCACCGTGACCGCAATACCGCGAATCACATGCTTCATCGTTTTCCGGTCCAACCAGTCCGCATGGATGGCAGGATCGACGAAACCCGTATGGGGCAGGCCAACCGAGTGCATTCCGTCTGCTACGTCCGCTACTCGCAGTTCCTTGAACAAGGCCAACATAGCGTCGTTATCTTCTTGGGTATAGATTTCAGTTTCGATGTAGTTCTCAGCTTCGCCTTTGCCAGCAAAGGCCAACGGGGTTGCAACGCTCAGTATTGAAAAAACAATTACACGTTTAATATAGTTCATAGACATTTTGGTTAGGGTATCGAGGTGGAGCTATTGCCCCTCACGGTCCCGTTCGAGACCGAGCTATTAAGTTCTACGGACGTAGAAAAAACTCAAACCGCCGGGGCAAAAGCTAAAGTTTTGAAGTTTGACTATAAAGTATGCCTTTAGCCTAGTTTTCCATCCCCAGATTCCTCACCCTTAAGAGAAGCCAATGTCCCCCACTTCGCCCTTGCCCGAGTCAGATATGCCCAGCACCCAGTCTGTCTCGCTGCGTACCAAGATCATTTATGGATTGGGTTCTGGGAACGACATGTGGGGCAACTGGTTCTATGTCTCCTTCGTCTGGCTCTTCTTCAACCAGTACTTGGGCGTCTCTCCCTCCCTCATAAGCACCGCGCTTAGCCTCCGTTTGCTGTGGGACGCCATCACCGACCCTGTGTTCGGATGGTGGTCGGACAATACCCGAACGCGCTTCGGGCGACGACGCCCTTTCATCCTAGTCGGATCCATCCTCAGCGGGCTATTCCTCCCCGTCCTCTTCATGGTAGAAGTCGGAGCCAGCGACACGCAGTACTTTTGGTGGATGCTCATTACATCCATCGTATTCATGGCCTTCGTGAGCTGCTTCAACATGCCCTACAACAGCCTAGGTGCCGAACTGTCGCCAGACTACGCAGAGCGCAACTCGATCTACAAATACAAGGGCAGTATCCAAAAAGTAATGGAAGTCGCTTCCTTTGGCGCTGGGGCCTTTGTGACCGCCCTCAACTGGGAGGGCGCGACCGCTTCCGATATCCCGCAAGTCGTTGGCAATATTTTCAGCACTGGATTCGCTTGGACAACATCGCTCCTCGGCAACCTGTTCACCTTCAATTTTGCCGCGGCTTGGGCTGCCCTCGAAACACCATTTGGGCTGCAAACAGGCGACGGTACGGAAGAGATCAACATTGTGCTATCGGCCAGGGTCTACACCTCCATGCTGGGAGCTGTCATGATTTGCATCGGCTTCATTCTCTTTTTCGGACTGAAGGAGCGCTACTACGAAACCGTAAACAAAAACCAAGCAAGGACCAAGATTATCGCTTCTATTTGGGGAGCCCTGCGCTGCCGCCCCTTTCGCGTCCAGCTTTCCATGGGACTCGCTTACTCTCTCGGATTGAGCATGGTCGGCACCCTCGGATTCTACACCACCGTCTACTTCGTGAGCGGCGGCAACCGCACCGAAGGTAACCTTTTCAATCTGAAGATGGGCATCGTCGGAATGCTCTTTGGCTTCATCGGTCCTATGATATGGGGTTTACTCGCCTCCAAGTTCGATAAGAAGCGAGTCATTCTCATCATCCAGTTCTTCGGCATCGCCGTGTTCATCGCCACCTGGTGGCTCTACACCCCCGAGATCAAGATGCTGCAAGTGCTCGCCACGGGCTTCATCGCCCTCACCCAGGCTGGTTTCTGGATGATGTACGGGTCCATCGGAGCCGATGTCATCGACTACGACGAACTCGAAAGCGGGGTCCGTCGCGAGGGCGCCTTCTCAGCATGCGGCAGCTATATCATGAAAATCGGCATGATCCTCGGAACCTTCATCACGGGTGTAGCCCTCGAAAGAACCGGCTTCGACGCGGAGCTCGGAGGAGACCAACCGGATAGCGCCATTTTCTGGATACGATTCCTTCTCGCTGCGGTTCCCATAGCCGGCCTCGTAGTTTCTCTCTTCTTCATCGTTCGCTTCCCGCTCACCGCAGATAAGATGAGAGAGATCCGTACCCAACTCGAAGACCGCCGCGGTACGGTGTGACGAAGCAGCAGTGCTACCAATCACAAAGAAGGGCGACCTCTACGGCCGCCCTTACTTGTATTAAATTTCTTGGTACGTATCGAAAACCGAGCGAGCCCTCAAGAAAGCTTTCACCGCGATTGCCGTGGTCTTGATTTTCGGCGTCACTCTAATCGTGTTCGACTCGCCTGCCATGAGATGCACGAAATTGTCGCTGTACTGGGCGTCGATTCCCTTTAGCTCCAACCAGGTCCAAAGCGCCGGTTTATTAGCCGTCACCGTAATATCGTAAGCTCCTCTCGTAGCCGCCTTCACCTTGAGCGAAAGGTCTGGATTGACCAAGGAAAGGTGCTTTGGACGGGCAAAGGTCACCAAATTTTCGCTCACCACCTTGCGACCGTCCTTGAGAGAAAGTTTCACGATCAACCCTCTCTGCCCATGCTCCGCTACTAGCTTCTTCAGTTTAAGCGTCTTGAAAACGCCCGTCGAATTCGCGCCCGAGCGGATTTTCTTTGACCCCGTTTCGAGTTCCTTGCCGTCCACGTCGACTACCTTCCAACCGATGCTTAGCGATTTGGCTTCGAGCAGATCGTTCACGACGTGGATCGCGACCGTATCTGTATCCAGATCTTCTACACCTGCTACGAGCAATGGGTTGTAGAAATTACGAGCTGCGTAGTGCAAGGCCTTCCATTTCCCGAAAAAGTCAACCGAGGACCAACTCGCAACCTGCCAGCAATCGTTGAGCTGCCAGTACAAGGCACCCATGCAACGCGGCTTGTTCATGCGCCAATGCTCGACCGCGTACTTGATGGCCAGACCTTGCAGGATCTGGGTCAACCAAATCGTGTTGTCGAAACCGACCGGCAGGCGGAACCAGCTGAGCATGTAATCGATGATCGCGCTATTGCCGATCGGGCTGCGCTGGTGCTGCTCCATAACGTAGGAAGTCACATTGCGCTCTTCTTTGTTGGTATAGGTCTCGATCGTGCTCGGCTCCGGAAAACTCTGAAAACCGAACTCGCTGCAGAAACGGTGGAACGCCGTGCGATACCATTCGAAAGGACGACGGCCATGCCAGACCTTCCACAAGTGCGCATCTCCACAATCCGGATTCTGGGAAAACTTCCGATCCCCCACTGGCGAGTGTTCGCTAGAGGGCCAGTAGTCGCGCTGTGGATCGTTTTGTTTCACAATTTTGCCGATCACCTTGTCGAATAGCTTTATGTATTCGTCCCACGGCATTTGACCGGGTTCGTCGCCGAGGATAGGCGGTATGTGCTCCATCTCGTTGTTGCCGCACCAGATCGCCAAACTGGCATGGTGGCGAATACGCTTAACCTGCTGCTCGACCTCAACTTTCACGTTATCGACCCAATCGTCGTCGAAGCCTGGATACGCCGCACAAGCGAACATGAAGTCTTGCCAAACGCAGACGCCCATCTCGTCGCAAGCATCGTAGAAGTCGTCCCGTTCGTATTTGCCTCCGCCCCAGACACGAATCATGTTCATGTTGGCCTCGATAGAGGACTTGAGCAAATCACGGTTTCGCTCGTCAGTTCCCCAAACGTCGAACTGGTCGGAGGGTATCCAGTTCGCGCCCTTGGCGAAGAATCGGTTTCCGTTTGCCTCGAAGCAAAACGACTCGCCCCACTGGTCCTTTTCGCGCACCAGCTTCAGTTCGCGAATGCCGATCCGCTTGCTGGATTGGCTGATCACCTCCCCTTCCCCGTCGAGCAGGGAAACTGCCACCACGTAAAGCGGCTGCTCGCCTAGTCCATTCGGCCACCAAAGCTCCGGCGACTGAACAGTGAGGTTGGCCTTCGCCTTGCCCCGAGCTATGGGTACTTCCGCAGTTGCCACGACGGTCCCGTCCTTCGAGACGGTGACAAAAGCAGCGAGTTTGCTGCGACGTGCCGTCGTCACCAAGGCGTCGATTTCCAAGTCCGCTTTCTTGAAGCCTTTGCTCAGAGACTGCTTAACCAAAAGGTCGGTGACCTCAGCTGTATCGAACGCGTCGATACGGACCGAACGCCAAATACCCATGGTCACGATCATGGGACCCCAGTCCCAACCGAAGTTCGACTGCTCTTTGCGAACCCATTGGCCGCCTTCGAGGCGATGATGCCCCATACCCGTTTGCCAGAGGAATCGCTCCTTTTGCTTTGCGAGTCCGTACATTAGGGCCGAGGAGAAAACGATGGAGAGCTTATTCTCTCCTTCCCTCAACAAAGACTTCACGTCGAACTCCCACTCGCGAAACATATTGTCGGTTTCCGCCAGCACCTTGCCGTTGAGTGAAATTTTCGCCAAGGTATCAAGTCCATCGAAACGCAGAAGAACACGGTCGCGCTCTAGCAAACTGCCGCCCACCTCGAAGCTCCGCGAGTAGGTCCAGCTTTTCTCGCCCACCCACTGCACAAGCTTCTCGTTGTCGCGAAAGTAAGGATCCGGAATCAACTTCTCCCGATGCAAATCAGCATGCACGCAGCCAGGTACGGTTGCTGGAATATTAATTTTCTTGGGCCCCTTGAGCATCCAAGTTCCATCTAGCGAGAGCGTTTCAATCATAATCTTGGGTCGTTTCCGATTCTCAGTCAGAGAGCAGACAGGAGCGCAAAAAGTCGAAATGCTCCAGAACTTATTTCGCTTGAGAAATTGCGTAAGCGATCGGAAATCGCTGCACTAAACGTTCACGTGGCAAGGGCCTTCTCAACCAGTTTCCGACAATCTTCGCTAAGCTCGAGAGCGAGCGCGGCTTCGCGGCCAGCTTCGCTCATCTTTGCCCAGCTCTTCTGCAGGATGCCGATCATCTTCTCCTCGTCGGTCCTCTCGCTGAACTCCGCAAACTGCTTTTCCAGAAAGACGAGGCAAAGCGCGTCTTCCATGGTCTGGCACTCGGGATCCTTCTTGATGCCCTTCTTGAGGTTAAGGTCCGCAACCTTTAACTGCATCGCCTCGTCATACCCCATTTCTTGCAGGACGATCCCAACCTTATGGGCGTGAAACTTCTTCAGGTCTGCCCGCCAGTTCAGATAACCTGCTCTGTCACGAGGGTAGTCCTCACGAGGAATCATCCAACGGCAGATATGCTGTCCACGGGCCGCCAGCATTAAAGCCTCGGATGCTTCCGGTGCCAGCTGCAACACCCACCGGGTCAGTTGAGTGGCAAAAAAGAGTTCGTACCCGACGTTCCGCTTTCCGAGCGCCACTCGCTTGGGATCGTCGTCGTTTAGCAAATCGATTTCCCCCATGGTCTTCAGGAAGCGGGTCGGGTCGGCAACTCGACCCAACTGCCGGACAAGCAGGTCTTTATCAAAGGTACGTTCCATTTCGCCACACTACAAATGCAACGTCGCAAAGCAATAGCGCTGCTATGCGACCAAGCAATTTTATCGTCGTACCGACAAGCGACCCTAAGCCAATCCCCCAGCCCTCGTTGGTCGACTCCCGATAGCTTTCGGGCTTCCCAAATCCTGTCGTAGATTTAACAATACTTTTACATTAACGGACGTTTTACAAACGCCGGCTAACATCAACTCCACGACAAATACATATGCGCATCCAATCCTTCCGTCTCGCTATCCTCGCTAGCTGCGCCTCCCTTTCTGCCCTTGCCGCCACAGCTGCTCCCAAGCTCATGCAGGGCCCCATGCTCGGCCACGTGGACCAAAGTTCGGCCCAGATCTGGGCCCGCGTCGCCGGCGAAGCAGACCTCTCCATCCTGTACTCAGAGAGCCCACGGTTCATTGATGCTCGCGAAACCCCACCCTTCCGCGCTTTAGCCGAGAACGACTACTGCGTGCAAGCGACCATCGACGGACTCGAAGCCGGCTCCTTCTACTACTACCAAATACTCGTGGACGGCGAACCCCTCGACGCCGTTCGCGAGAAGGAGGGCTATCCGCTCCTCACAGCGCCTCCATCCGATATGGAAGTCCAGTTCACCATCGCTTTCGGCGCCGGTGCAAAGACGGAAATCGACGGAATGCAAGCCATCTGGCTGCAGGTTCAAAACGCCCGTCCCCACGCTTTCTTCTGGCTGGGCGACAACGAATCCGCGGAGGGCCTCCCACCGGCTTTCCAAGCGGAGCAATACCGTAAGCAACGCAATATCCCATTCCTGCAGCCCCTCCTACGCTCTATCCCCCAAATGGCCACTTGGGATGGTCCGAAGCAAGATTCTCCAAAGTCCTTCGACGTCTTCCAGCGCTACTGGGCCAACCCTAGCTACGGCACTGACGAAAATCCCGGGTCGTATTTCAAGTATAACTACGGCGGAGTAGACTTCTTCGTTCTCGACACATACAGCTTCCGCCAAAGCGGCGACGACTCCACTCTCCTTGGCAAAGCCCAGCTCGATTGGCTCAAGTCCGAGCTCGATGCGAGCTCCGCTCCGTTCAAGGTTCTGCTTAGCAGCAGTAGCTGGACCGATATCAAGGAAAACAATAATTCCACCTGGACCGCCCACGTCGAAGAGCGCGACTCGCTCCTCGGCTACATTACCTCCAACGATATTCCAGGAGTCATTCTCGTGTCCGGCGATAACGACCAAGCTGAAGTCAAAGCGATCCCGATGTCCCAGAAGGGTGGATACGATTTCTACGAGCTTGTAAGCAGTCCGCTGGCCCAAGATCCCGTAGCCACTTACGACGATCAGGAAGCCTCCACCATCAATATCCACGAACCCTATTCGTCGTCTATGAATTTCGGACTTCTTAGCTTCGACATGACTGGCGACGATCCAAGCTTCGCTTACGACGTGATCAACGTTTTCGGTGAAGGCGCATTCCCGACTCTTGAGGTTAAGGCCAGCGAATTGAAGAACGGTGTGGCCTCATGGCAAACCAAGGTCGACGACCCCGACGCTTACGCTAACGCAGCCCTCGCTCCCACCGCACCTAGCAACGCCGTGGTACACTGATATTCGCCAACGTTTTCAAACTAAAAAGCCGCCCGATTCCGGACGGCTTTTTTCTATAAAGAACCGTACGGCGACGCTTTAACTCGAGGCCCCCAGCTCACTGCTAAATCCTCCGAGCTAGGCCATTGGACCGATAACCAGTTCTACGCGATTCGCTTCGACGAAGTATTTTTTAGCGAAATCGCGTAGCGATTCCACTGATACCTCATCGATCTTTTGGTCATAGAACCGCCATTCGTTTACGGGCAACCCATAGGTCGCATTGAGTACTGCTTGGCTCGCGCAACTTGAGTTAGTCTGCATGCTCATTCGCTTCGCAGCCTTGAGGCGCTTCTTGCACCGAGCTAGCTCGTCCTCGTCGACTCCGTCCATCACGCGACGTGTTTCGCGATCCAGTTCCACGATCACTTCCTCGAAGCGCTCGGGAGAGGTGCCTGCATAAAAATAGAACATTGACGTATCCAGTCCGACAAGACGCGCCGAACGAACGAAATAAGCTAAGCTAAGCTTCTCGCGCACGCGATCGAAGAGCTCGCTAGACATCCCAGAAAAGAGCTCGTCCGCGACTTCGGAAACGAAGTAGTCTTCCGCTTTCAAGCCGGGGGCTGGGTATGCGTGGAAAACGATCGCCTGCTGGCGATCCATCTTCTCGCGATGCACTCCCGGTTCCACGGGCTTGTCGAAAGCAACCTTTCGCTCCGGCAATTTAGCTGGGGCGAACTTGTTGAGCAACGCTTCCAACTTCGCTCTCAGCTCTTTCGAATCGAACTGTCCCGAAACGCCGATCGTCACGTTTCCGCCCACTACGATCTGTTTCCAAAACCCGATCACATCTGCGAGCGTTATCGACTCTACGGTCTCCAAATCTCCACTACCGCTGATTCCAAAAGGATGTTTACCGAAAAACTTCTTACGCAAGGTTCGTCGACCCGCAGTCACTATATCGTCCAAGTTCTCTTTTATTCCGGCTATGTGCGACTCTTTTTCGATCTCGAAAACTTCGTCCTTGAAAGACGGCCGGAAGAGGGCCTCTTCCAGCAAATCGATCGCCATATCCGTGTCCGACGGCAATACTTCCAAAGCGAATCCTAAGCTGTTGTTGCCAGAGAACTCATAGAAACTTCCACCGGCACCTTCGATGTCTTCGGCCACTTCCAAGGCACTGCGCTTGGCGGTATCCTTAGTCATCATGGTGGAGAGCAAAGCGGTAAGGCCGTGCTTGCCCTCCGGCTCGAACAAGGAACCAGCCTGCAGCGCTACCCGGAAATGCAGGTTAGGCAGACGCCTATTTTCACGCAGCAGGATCTTGCAGCCATTTGGGAGAATCGTCTCCTGAAAGTCGAGAGTCGCTTTTTCTTGGTCCTCCACAACAGTCCCCTTCTCGAGCTCGTCCTTGGGATTCAAGGTCACTGTCGTCAATCGGTCCCAACGTATCCACGTATCCAGCGCTCGCTTGAGATCAGCGCTCGTAACTTGGGTTATTTGATTCAGATAATTACGAGCGTATCCAATATCTCCTACCACAACTTCTGCGGTACCAAGACGCGAAGCTTGGCCGGAAGCAGTCTTTCGGGAATTAACTTCATTTACCAGCAGCTGGCGACGCACCTTCTCGACGATCTTTTGCGAGAAATCACTTTCCGTAAGCGATTCGATATAGGACCGCATCTCATCGAGGGCCGGCTGAAGCTTATCGGGATCGCACAGCATCGAAATATAGAACACGCCCACACTACCGGGCGTCCAGTTCGAGACGTCGACGTGGTGAACGAGCTGCGTTTCCTCTCTCAATCGTTGATAGAGCAATGCGCTATCGCCGCTGCCTAAGGCAAGCGCCAAGGCGTCGAGCGCCGGCGTGTCCGCATGTGTTAGCCCAGGGACCTGGAAACCCATCGCCACTCTGGAAATCTGCACGTCTTCGTAAAGGTCTTGGCGGCGCTCCGACAATTGCAGGGGCTCCTCCGGGAGATAAACCGGAGCAAGCGAACGACGCTGATAGGCACTGAAATGCTTCTCGACCGCTCCACGCATATCGGCGGCTGCAAAGTCACCCGCAATCACGAGAACCGCGTTGTTCGGAACGTATCTTTCCTCATAGTAGCCGACGAGGTCCTCGCGCGAGATTCGATTGAAGACGTCCTTGTATCCAATAATCGGATAGCGATAGGTATGCTTATTGAATGCCGTTTCGAAGAGCGAGTGCATCAGCTTGCTGTCGGGATCGTCTTCGCCCATGGCGATCTCGCGATTGATAACCTCGCGCTCTTTGTCCACCTCTTCCGCCGGGAAGACCGAGCCGAACACGGAATCACCCAGAACATCGAGAGCCACCTCAGCATTTTCAGCGGGCATGTCGATGTAGTACACGGTACGGTCAAACGTCGTGTAAGCGTTTATGTAGCCACCCGACTCGTGAACCACGCGGGCAATTTCCTTGCCCGGCCGCTTGCCCGTACCCTTGAAGAGCATGTGCTCCACGAAGTGCGAGATCCCTGACCCTAGGTGGCTATCCTCGTGCATGCTGCCAGTCTTGACCCAAACTTGCACCGAACAAACAGGCGAAGAACGATCTGGCTTCAACAGAACCGTTAGCCCGTTGTCCAAAACGTAACGGTCAACAGGTTCCTTCATGAGAGGAGCGATCAGAGCCTGGCTCGCATCCAGCGAGCGGTTGTTAGGAAAATCAATCATATCGATAAGAAGTGTGGAGGGACGACTTCCAAGTCGTCCTCAATACGAATTCAAAAAGTTGGAGCGACCTCAGTCGCGAGCAAATAGCACACGATGCCACCTACAACGACTCGATTGCCCGATAGCTGGGGCGCTTAAGAAAGCGTTTCTTCGGCTTGAACGGATCCTCGAAGGCTTCCTTGAACGTGTAGGTCGCAGCGAAGTCTTCGCGAGCGTCGTTATCGTTTTTGCTGAAAACTCCGTACTCGATCAGGTTGAATACCATTTCGCCGAAGTCCTCGCATTTCGCAATCCCCCAAGAGGTCAGAATATAATACGTCATCGGTCCGTATTGATCGAGCGCGTACTCCCGTATCCCTTCCAGCAACTCCTGACCCGAAACGTGCCGTTTAGCTGCCTTCGTCACTACCTTGCCTTGACGCTTGCGCTCCCGGTCGATGGTGAAGTTCAGGGCCTTCTGCAGAAAGAGGTACCCGTTTTTCGCGTAACGCGGATCCTCTTTGACGATGAGGCTAACAACTTCCGTAAAATCGTGCTCTTTCATTACTGTGACATAGCGCTCCCTTAATTAGAGGCAACTTTTGCAAAGAGAACCCCACTTGCACGGGGTTGTACTGTCAATCTCTCAAAAAGAAAGTTGTAGCGGTGCAAGCTGCAGTCATTTTCCGTAACCATTCGAAATATAAGAGCGTATAATGGGGCCTAGGCTGGCAAACCCTATGCCTCTGAACACGCTTTGACCTAAAAAACAGGATGAAAACCAACCTTACCATCGCTACTCTTATCGTAGTTATTCTGACCGCCTGGATGGTGTTCGGATCAATCGGCGCCAACGACGAAGCCGCCCAAAAAGCAGAGGCCGTTCAAGCCGTGGAAGCCACCGAGAAGCCGCTTCCCAGCGTGCGCGTGCGCGACTCGATCGCCCAGGAGTTTGCCGCCAAGGTAACCCTTCGCGGCAAGACGCTCGCCTCGCGAGAAAGCGTCTTGAAAGCCGAAATCGGCGGGCAAATCCTCGAGATCGTCGCACAGCGAGGAAGCGCCGTCAAAGCGGGAGATCCGCTCATCAAAATCGATCCGCAAAACCTGCCCGAGCAAATCGAGGCCGCAGAAGCCGTCCTCCAACAGCGGCAGCTCGAATACGACGCAGCCCAAAAACTCCGCTCAAGCGGCTACCAATCAGAAACCCGGCTCGCCGAGACCGCCGCCGCGCTCGCAAACGCTCAAAGCACCTTGGCGGCCACGCGAATCGCCCTCGAACACACCGTCGTTTCCGCGCCCTACGACGGGGTTTTCAATGATCGTCTCGTCGAGGAAGGCGAGTTCGTCGCGATCGGCGACCCCATGGCCCATTTCCTCGCTCTCAATCCTATGATCGTTACCGCCGAGGCCACCGAGCAGGAGATCCAAAAGATAAATGCCGACTCCCCGGCTGTCGCCAAGATCGGAGACAAAACGGTGGAAGGACACATACGATACCTCTCCAAATCGGCAAACTCCGCGGTTCGCACCTACACTGTCGAGCTCGAATTTGAAAACCCGAATCTATCCTTCGAAGCGGGCATGACCGCCGACATCGTAGCCACTACAGCCACCCAGATGGCCCACAAGGTCACTCCAGCGATCCTATTCCTAAGTGCCGACACCGACGGCGAGCTCGGACTTAAAACCATCGACGACGAAAACGAGGTAAGCTTCCACAAGACCAAGATCATCGGTACTGCCGACGACGGGGTCTGGGTCAGCGGCCTTCCCGAGAAAGTAAAGCTCATCACTGTGGGCCAAGGTTTTGTCGTCCCCGGCGCCACCGTCAACGCCGTCGAAGAAAGCAGCATCCAGTAATCCTGGCTCGGTAGGAAGCGGCCATGTACCGCGATTCCCCAACACCCTCTCCCTCCAACTCCCTAGCATCTAGGATCCAGCACCCAATCACCTACAAAAAGTGATCGAACTCATTCTCAGCCGTAAGCGCACGGTCAACCTCGCGCTTTTCTTCATCCTCGCCGCAGGCATGTTCGCCTACATCCAGATTCCTAAGGAATCGGATCCGGACATCACCATCCCGACCATCTACGTCTCTATGTACATGGAAGGCATCTCGCCCGAGGACGCCGAGCGCCTTCTCGTGCGCCCCATGGAGCAGGAACTCTCCAGCGTGGAAGGCGTGAAGGAGATGACTTCCAACGCCTCGCAAAACTCCGCCTCCGTCACCCTCGAGTTCAACGCCGGATTCGATCCCGACGCCGCCCTCGCCGATGTTCGCGAAAAAGTCGACCTCGCCGGAGCCGAGCTTCCCCAGGCCGCCGAGGAGCCGACCGTGCATGAGATCAACCTCTCGCAATTCCCCGTCATCGTCATCACGCTTTCCGGCGAAGTCCCAGAACGCGCCCTGACCAAGATTGCCAAGGACCTCGGCGACGAGATCGAAGGCATCAGCCAAGTCCTCGAAGCCCGCGTCATCGGTGACCGCGAGGAAGTGGTAGAGGTCATTATCGACCCGACCGTGCTGCGCTCCTACAACCTCTCCCAGGGCGAGATAATCACCTTCATCTCCCGCAACAACAAGATCGTAGCCGCAGGCAACATGGACAAAGGCGACGGCCGCTTTGCCGTCAAAGTCCCCGGTCTCTTCAAGTCCGCCCAAGAGGTCATGGACATCCCGGTCAAGCGCGACGGCGACAAAGTCCTGCGTCTCGCCGACGTCGCCACCGTGCGACGCACTTTTAAGGACCGCTCTGCTTACGCCCGCCTCAATGGCGAACCAGCCATCGGCATTGAAGTCTCCAAGCGCTCCGGCGAAAACGTGCTCGATACCATCGCCGCCGTGAAGGAACTCGTCGAAAGCACGCGGCCGCTTTGGCCCGACAATCTCTCCGTCACCTACTCGCAGGACAAATCGACTGGCATCCGCGATATGCTGCTCGACCTGCAAAACAACGTCATCTCAGCGATCGTACTCGTCATGGTGGTGGTCATCATCGCTCTCGGCGTTCGCTCGGCCCTACTAGTAGGTATTGCCATCCCCGGTTCCTTTCTCGCGGGCGTACTCTTCCTCTATGCCATAGGATTCACAGTTAACATCGTGGTCCTCTTCTCACTTATCATGGCAGTGGGCATGCTCGTCGACGGAGCCATCGTCGTCACCGAATTCGCCGACCGGAAAATGGCCGAAGGCATGCCCAAAGGCGCTGCTTACGCGGAAGCCTCCAAGCGGATGGCACTCCCCATTATCGCCTCCACCTTAACCACCTTGGCCGCCTTCGCCCCCCTCCTCTTCTGGCCCGGCATGGTTGGCGAATTCATGAAATACCTGCCAATCACCTTGATCGCCACCCTAACCGCTTCCTTGGCTATGGCCCTCATATTTGTGCCCGCGCTCGGTGCGATCTTTGGCAAGGCCAACAATTCGGACAACGATGCCCTAGATGCTCTCGACGGCGCCAAGCACGCAGACGTCACCAAAATAAAAGGCTTCACCGGAAGTTACGCGCGCTTCCTGAACAAAGTCATTCGCCACCCTGTTCTGCAATTGGTCGCCCTCATCGTGCTCTTCGTCGGCGTTATCGCGACCTACGCCAAATTTGGCCACGGCATCGAGTTCTTTCCCGACGTCGAGCCAGAATTCGCCAGCATGAACATCCGCGCCCGCGGAAACCTTTCCGTAGACGAAGCGGACCTACTCGTACGCCAAGTCGAAAGCCGTATCCACAATATCGACGGCATCAAGTTCCTCTACTCCCGAGCCGATCCCGAACTCCGCGCCCAAAACGTGCCTGAGGACACCGTCGGGGTCATCCAGTTCGAATTCACCCACTGGGAAAGCCGCCCCACCGCCAACCAGATTTTCGACACCATTCGGGAACGCACCGCCGACCTCGCCGGCATTCATATCGAATTCGCCAAGCCCGACGCTGGTCCCGCTGTCGGCAAACCCGTCCAGCTGCAAATCAGCTCCGCCTTTCCGGACGCTCTCAATAAGGCCACCCAGATAATCGTCGAAAAGTTCGAAGCCACCGAAGGTCTTATCGATATAGCCGACACCCGAGGCGTGGAAGGATTCGAGTGGGAAATCGAAGTCGACCGCACCGAAGCCGCTCGCTACGGGGCAGACATCACTGTAATAGGAAACGAAATACAAATGCTCACCAACGGGGTCGAAATTGGCGAATACCGCCCCTTCGACGCTGATGACGAAGTCGAAATCCGAGCTCGTTATCCCTTCGACGAACGAAACCTCGATCAGGTCGCCAACCTCAAAATAGTCACCGAAGCCGGACTCGCACCCGTATCCAATTTTATAACGCAGCGCCCCGCTCCCCGTGTTCAATCCATCAATCGCGTCGAGCAACGCCGCGTCTACACCGTAGCGGCCGAGGTTGAAGAAGGCGTGCAACCCGCAGCCATCTTCGAGCAACTCCGCGATTGGTTGCCCACTTCCGGAATCGATTTCACACGAGTGAAAATCGATTACCGAGGGGAAGACGAAGAGCAAAAGGAAGCCGAAGCCTTCCTCGGCAAGGCCTTCCTCGTAGCAGTCTTTGCCATCGCCATCATCCTCATCACCCAATTCAACAGCATCTACCAGTCCATGCTCATCCTCACCGCGGTGCTCTTCTCCACCTTCGGCGTATTCATCGGACTGCTTGTTATGGACCAAGCTTTCGGCATCGTCATGAACGGTATCGGCGTCATCGCCCTCGCCGGCATCGTCGTTAACAACAATATCGTCCTCATCGATACCTTCAACACGCATCGCAAAAACATGGACTCCTATGACGCCGCGCTGCTCACCGCAGCTCAACGTCTTCGCCCCGTTTTGCTAACGACAGTGACCACAATCCTTGGACTCATACCCATGGTCTTTGGCATCAACCTCGACTTCTTCACACCACACGTCGCCATCGGCGCTCCCTCTACCCAATGGTGGAGTCAACTCGCCACCTCCGTCGCCTTCGGTCTCGCCTTCGCGACCATTCTCACGCTCGTATTGACACCGTCACTACTCGCCTGCGAAGACAACATCAAGAGACGCTTCCGACTAAAACGAGATTAAACCTCATCCAAACCTTTCTGCGCATTCTACGAGCAAACCAAGAGCAATGACACAACCCTCTCCACGTATCGGCGTCATCAATATCTCCGACCGTGCCTCCAAAGGCATCTACGAAGACATTCCTGGCAAAGCCTGTCTGGAGCTCCTCAAGGAATGGCTCACGACCGAGTTCGAGGTCTCCTACGCCGTCGTGCCCGACGAGCAAGACCAGATACAGGCCACCCTAAAGAAGTTTTCCGACGAGGAAGGCTGTAGTCTCATCGTCACTACCGGAGGTACCGGCCCCGCTCCCCGCGACATCACCCCCGAAGCCACCGAAGCCGTCTGCGACCGCATGTTGCCCGGCTTCGGCGAGCTCATGCGCTCCGCGTCGCTCAAGTACGTACCCACCGCAATTCTCTCTCGCCAAACAGCCGGCACTCGCGGGTCATGTCTCATTGTCAACCTTCCCGGAAAGCCCAAAGCCATCCGAGAAAACCTGGAAGCGGTCTTCCCTGCTATCCCCTATTGCATTGACCTCATCGGCGGCGCTCGCTTCGAAACCAACGGAGCCAACATGAAAGCCTTCCGTCCGAAGGGTGCCTAACGGAGGGACGGTTTCCAACCCGTCCGTGCATCCTGAGCCAAGCTCTCTCTACTCTTCGCTCTCCCAGGCCTCGAAGTTCAACTTCAGCTCGACCAACCCCTTCTTCACTTTCTCCCCATCTTCCACAAGGGCGGCATTCTCGACGTCCTTGGAATCAAGATACAGTTGGTCGATTCCCAACGCCATCGCAGTATTGGCAAGGTAGTGGGCATCTTCCTTGACCATAAACCAGTCACCTTCCGCAGCACCTGCCTCCATGTCACCGAGCTTTGAATACACTTCAGCGATTGCGGCTTTCACCGCTTCTTCAGGATAGCTATCGATTCCGCCAAATACCGTTCTCGGCGCTACAGGTTCAGCTACGACTTCCTCCTCTGGCTCCTCCACGACGGCAGGACCAATAAACAGCGGCACATGCTCCGGCTCCGCAACAACTTCCTCTTCTGCCACGATTGAAGCAGGATCTAACCGTTTTTCCTCGATCCAAGGAATCGCCTCTATTCTTTCACCGAGTTGCCCCGCATAAAACGGTTTTCCCAGAAAATCGTTCACTCCCGCGTCGCGGGCCCGCTTCACCTCATCCTCCTGCAAGGAGGCCGAAACCGCAACAATCCACGGACGATCCGCAGCCACACCTTTTTCGCGAATTCTGCTCGCAGCGGTCGGACCATCCATAACCGGCATTCGTAGGTCCATGATCAATACGTCATATTCCAAACCATGATCTGCTGCAGCTTGCCCGCCGTCGAATTCGTCCGCTTCGTAGCCAAGAGCCTCGAGGTATTGGAGGATCAGACGCCTCACCATCGGGTTGTCGTCCACGACCAGAATCTTGAGCGGATACAACTGCCCCATAGGAAGCGAGTCTTCCTCATCCTGACTATCAGACAAAAATAGGTCCTCTTTCGACTCCTCTACTTCAAGCACATCGAAATCGAACGACGCTGTGAAGCGAGATCCCTTCCCGACTTCGCTCTGTACGTTTATATGCCCGCCCATCAGTTCGACGATACGGTTTACAATCGCAAGTCCAAGTCCCGCTCCCTCACGCGGAAACTTGCTGGAGTGTTCCAATTGGATAAACGGTTCAAAAAGTCGGATCAGATCTTCCTGCTTGATACCCACCCCTGTATCCAAAATCTCAAAATTTAAAGGAAGGGCTTCGCTATCCGAATCCCCACCGACGAAGGCCTTCAAGAAGACTTCCCCTTCTTCCGTGTATTTCACCGAATTGCCAAAAAGGTTCAGCAACACTTGCCTCAACCGCACCCCGTCCGCCTGCACCAGCTCCGGTACTTCACTCATTATTACGAGGTGAGCCTTCAGTCCTTTTCGATCCGCCATCGGCTTGATGGTACGAAAAGTCTCTTCGATCAAGTGGCGCAAGTACACAGGACCGTATTCCAATTGGAAGTTGGCTTTGCGCAGATTACTGAAGTCCAGGATATCCTGCACGATGCGCAAGAGGATCTTCCCTTCGGATTGAATCGTATCCAAACATGCCCGCTGCTTGTCGTCCAAACGCGTACTTTTCAAAAGGTCGCTGTATCCAAGCACGCTCTGCAACGGCGTGCGGATCTCGTGGCTGATCACTGCTAGGAACTCGCTCTTAGCCCGATCGCCCGCTTCCGCGCGTTCCTTGGCTAATATCAAGTCCGACTCGCTCTCGTGCTCGATTTGATAATACAGGAAAAAGATTACCAAAGCCATGACCAAGCCGGCTATGATAATCGTCTGTAGTCGAGAAAGTGATACGTTGCGAAACCACGACGCCCCTGAAACGTCAATTCCGAGCCAGTAAGCGATTTCGCCCGATGTCCTTTCGCGGATAGGTGCACTCAGGTGCATGAGCGACTTTCCGCCAATCGAAAAAGGGCCCGCCAGAAACGCTTCACCGGATACATATCCACTTATCGCCGCCAAGTTCACATGCGTTTTAGCTAGGAACGGCTGCTCGCTTTGCTCCGTCTCGAACGCCGCGGTGCGAATGAGCTCCCCATCCCCATTCCACAAGTACACGCTTCGCACGTCCGAACCTACGCGCTTTATCCCCAAAAACTGTCCCGCTATCGCACCCTCCAATCGGCGCCCCTCTTCAATGATTTCGTCAAACGCGCCGATCTCCGCCACGTCCATCGGCACCGCCGCCGTCTGCACTCGCGACAGGTAGTCCTGCGACATGCGACTCTTCATACGCTGGCCGTTCCAGCTAGTTACCAAGAAGCTGGCACCTACGACAAGCGTCAAGGCGACTGGTAAAACCCGATGCCCCCAAAGTCGGAGTTGGGAGGCAATCTGCGGCGCCACATCCTCGATGCGGCGTTGTAAGCGGTAGTACCAAAACCCCGCCAAGATCGTCCACCCGGCAACGATTCTCAACAGCAGCAAATCGAATCCATAGTATGGAAAATCTTCATACGAAACCGTTTCCAATGGAAGCACCACGTCCAAGCGTCCCGGGGCCAAGAGCCATGTGGGGAAAAGCAAGACTAGCCCCGCCACGATCACATAGAGTTCCCGGCGTCCTTCTTCCTTGGCTGCGCGAGCGAAAACGCGGCACGCCCAAAAAACGGCTCCCGCCGAGACCAAGAGCGATACCACTAACGTATAGAGCAAGTCTCCGATCTCGATCGAAAGACCCAGAAACAAGCCGCCTAAGGCCGAATACGGAAAGAGGTTTCGCCCCTCGTCCTTCTTCGCGTAGCGAATCGCGATTTCCACCAGCAGCCCGTATCCGAGCATTTCGAAGCCTACCTCCAGGTTGAAGGTTCGGAAAAACTCGTCCGAAAAGGAGAGCGTCCTCAAAAAGTCGGACACCGCCTGCGAAAAGGCGTAGAAGCCGATCCACAACCACGGCAACCGCACGCCGCCATTCTTCGACAATGGCTTGGATAGAGCCAACAAGCCGACCAACATCCACCCAAAAAACGAAAGGAATACGAGAAAATCCTGCTCGAAAATCCAGCTAGGGATCAGTTGCGGGGAATTTGGATCGGTGGGAAGCATGCGGCTGGGTTGGCAAATTTAACATTCCAACTATCGACATCGTTGCAATCCCCTGTACTCCAAGGCAATCCAACAATAGAAAACCATACCTTCATTCCTCCTCCTAAAGATGTCCCCTAAAACGAGTACCGCCTTCATCGGCGAACTCGTCGGCACATTTCTCCTCGTATTTTTTGGATGCGGAAGCGTGGCCGCAGCTGTCGCCATGGGCGCCCAAGTGGGACTCTTCCAAGTTGCCATCGTTTGGAGCTTCGGCGTTTGCGTCGCCATCCTCCTCACCGGCGCTGCCAGCGGCGCCCACATCAACCCCGCCATCACACTCGCATTCGCAACCGTACGCGACTTCCCTTGGCGACGCGTTCCCCTCTACCTAGCCGCCCAATTCATAGGAGCCTTCCTCGCCGCCGCTACTCTCTATGGATTGTTTAATGGCGGCATTGCCCTCTTCGAAACCAACAATGGTATCCTGCGCGGAGCGGCAGGCAGCGAAGCAAGAGCAATGATCTTCGGCGAAATCTATCCTAATCCCGCAGGAGCGCCACTCATTGAGACAGTTCGTCTCCACATCACCACTACGCAGGCATGGTTCGCCGAATTCGTCGGGACCGCCTTACTCGCCTTTGCGGTCTTCGGGTTCACCGATCCTAAGAACAGCGCCATACTTCCCCGCTACGCTCCCTTCGCGATCGGCGCCACTCTCACCGTCCTAATTTCCCTCCTCGCTCCGCCTTCCATGGGTGGTTTCAATCCCGCCCGAGACCTTGCCCCACGTCTCTTCTACCAGCCTTGCGGGCTGGTGCAGCCTCCCTTTCGAGCTTAACGGGCACGGCTGGGCTCACGGTGTACGTCGTCGCCCCCATCGCCGGAGCTCTCTTGTAAAAAGTCCTCCTCTCCCGAGATTAGGGCTTCCACTTCCTTTCCTTCAGGTGGTTTCGACTCAACGAGCCCGCACCTCCAAGGGCCCACCCCCGAGCAAAGCACTCATGCCGCGAAGCGAAGTTGACTACCTTGCCGAGGCTGGCATGGGATTCGACATCACCGCCTCGAAGACAGTTGCAAGGCAACCCTTGAGCTGGTCTTCCGGCGAGGCGCTCACAATCACCGTCACGTCCTTACCCATTGGATACAAAACCCTTTGCTCTAGGGTTTCTCGGATCTGATCTTCGCATAAAGCCAAAATATCCCTCAGATGCCCCCCTAGCACTACGCGGGAAGGATTAAAAACCTGAACCAATTGGACCAGCCCTTCCCCGATTTGCTTGGCTTCCTCAGCCAAAACTCTGAGCACACGCGGGTCTTCTGCTTGAGCCATTTCACAAATGCCGGGAATCCAGTCTAAACTCGAATCCGCAGCATCCGGAAGATGTACTCCCTCCGCGCGCAGCTTCCGAAGAACGCCAGAAGCTCCAATTTCGGTCACCCAACAGCCTTTTCGTCCACAGCCGCAAAGGTGGCCCTCGGCTACGAAAGGCGTATGCCCCACCTGCCCGGCGTACCCTTCGCTACCCCGTAGCAGTCCGCCATCCACAAAAACTCCGGAACTCAGGCCCACACCCAAGCTCAGGTAAATCAAATCTCGTACACCCCGCGGCATTCCAAGGTGATGGGCAGCGATTGCGCCCGCATGGGCTTCGTTCTCTACGTAAACCGGCGTCCCGAATCGAGCTTCCCAATCTCCCTTGATAGGCACGCTCTGCCAGCCGGAAATCGGTCCGTAAGCGAGCTCGCCGGTCGCCCGCTTCACGAGTCCAGCCCAAGCGACGCCGATACCGAAACAGGGCAAGTCCAACTCCTCCCCGCGACGGAGCGCGTTTTCCACCAGAGCTCCGGCCCGACGCAGTCCTTCGTCTGCTGAAACGGGGGCCGAAAGACTCGCCTCGCCCCGCCACAAAAACTTCATCCCGAGATTCGCTAACACCACCACTACCCGATCGATGTCGAGCTCCACCGCGATCATGGAGCCACAGGAGGGATTCAAGTCGAGCAACATACCACGGCGCCCCACGCCGCCTTCTTCGTACTCGCTTTCGCTCACGAGAGAGGCGCTGATCAAATCCGCCACGATTGCCGACACCGTCGCACGTGTCAGACCTAGCTTATCCGCGATCTGGGCACGCGACAAAGGGCCATGCTCGCGCAACTGCTTCAGCGCGCTCACCGCGTTGAGACGCCTGATATCACCTCTATCGTATTTGGTCTGCATTCGTTCTTATAATCAATTTGTTTAGTTAATAAACTATTGATTTCAAGCGTCAAAGCGCTCAAGTTCCGAAACATGATACCCGCCCCAAACGTCCCCCGCACCGAGGTCTCCCGTCGGCGCTTCCTGAAAGCATCCGCCGCATTTGGCGCTTTCGCAATTCTCCCTTCCCGAATGCTTTGGGGAGCGGGGACTCCTAACGAAAAAGTACGGCTGGCCTGCATCGGCATCGGCAACCGAGGCGGCGCCAACACCCGAAATATCGCCCAAAACGAGATTTGCGAAATCGTCGCTCTCTGCGATGTGGACCTACTCGGCCAGCATACCGCCGAGGTCCAAGCAAACTTCCCCAAGGCCCGCACCTTCAGCGACTTCCGCAAGCTCTTCGACGAGATGGCCGACCAGATCGACGCCGTTCTCATCTCCACTCCCGACCATTCTCACTTCAGCATAGCCATGCTGGCCATGTCGCTGGGCAAGCACGTCTTTGTCGAGAAGCCGCTCGCGCACACCTTCGGCCAAGTCGAGCGTCTCATGGACCTCGCAGAGCGCAGTGGAGTCGTCACCCAAATGGGCAATCAAGGCCACTCGGGCGCCAACTATTTCCAGTTCAAGGCATGGAAGGACGCAGGGATCATCAAAGACGTTACCCGCATCACCGCCCACATGAACAACAAGCGCCGCTGGCACGGTTGGGGCAAAGATGTCACCGCCTACCCACAGCAACCCGTGCCCGAGGGCATGGACTGGGACCTCTGGATGGACTATGCACCCGAACACCCGCATAGCGACAAGCTCCACCCCGCGGAGTGGCGCAGCTGGTTCGACTACGGAAGCGGAGCCTTCGGAGATTGGGGTCCCCACATTTTGGATACGTGTCACGAATTCCTCGACCTGGGACTTCCCACGAAAATCACCGCCGTCAAACGCGAAGGCGCCAATGAGTTCGTCTTCCCTCAAGCATCGACTATCAAATTCGCGTTTCCCAAGCGGGACAAAATGCCTAAATGCGATGTCACTTGGTACGACGGCACCGAGAACATCCCCGAGGTCGAAGCGGAGTACGGAAAGCTCGAGACCGACCCTGCTACTGGCAAGACCGCCCGCGCTCCCGTCGAAATCACCAAGCCGGGCAAAATCATTTATTCAAAAGAACTCGTATTCCAAGGTGGCTCTCACTCCGACTACCTCAAAATCCTTCCCTACGAGAAATACATGGACATGCGACGCGACCTTCCTCGCTTCCCGCAAAAGAACTCAAACCATTACCTGAACTTTCTCAGAGCTTGCAAAGGCGAAGAGCAAGCTCGCTCGCCATTCAGCGTCAGCGGGCCGCTTACCCAAGTATTCAACCTCGGCTGCATCGCCCAACGCCTCGGAGGTAACCTGAAGTTCAGCCGATCAAAGAAAAAGATCACCAACAACAAGCTTGCCAACGCTTTGCTCGATCCCGCTCCGCGAAAAGGTTGGGAACAATATTACGCCCTTTAAACTCAGAACACTTCCACCCCCAGAATAGAAAATGAAAAAATCCCTAATCCTTACCGCAGCTGTATCCATTATCTCAATCGCTACCGCTGGCCAAGTCTCGGAAAGCCAGCAGGAGTACATCGCCCGCTACGAGACTCATGCCCTCAAAGTGGAGCCCGAGGATGCCCTCATAAACACCGACAAGGAACCAAACCTTAAGAAAGGTTTCGTCGACCTCTACAACGGCAAGGACCTCGACGGGTGGACAGCGCTAGGCGGCACATGTACTTTCGAGCCGAAGGGCGAAGCCATTGTAGGCACCTGCGTGCCCGGATCCCCAAACACTTTCCTCTCCACGGACCGCGACGACTATTCGGACTTCATTTTCTCCGCCGAACTCAAGTGGGCCGTCGACAGCAATAGCGGCGTTATCTTCAGAGGTCGGACCAAAGCGGACGAAAACGGCAGGGTCTACGGCCCCCAAGCTGAGATGGAAGGCCTAAACAGCGATCGCGGCTGGTCCGGTGGGATCTACGGCGAGGCCGCAGGAGGCTGGCTCTACCCGCTCTGGCTCGACGCCCATAAAGAAGCTCGCGCCGCTCTCAAGGAGGGTGAGTGGAATCGCATCACCATCAAAGCCGACGGTAAGAGCATCAAAACCTGGGTAAACGGCATCCCAGCCGCGAACTACGAAACCGACACCTACTTCGAAGGTTTCTTTGGCCTTCAGATTCACTCCGGCAAAGAGGGCGAGGTCCACTTCCGGAACGTCAAGGTCAAGGAACTCGCGCCTAAAAAAAAAAGAAGCTTAACTGACCTGTTCGAAAACGGCGACTTCTCTGCTTGGACAAAAACCGGCGGAGGTCCCGTAAGCGATGCCTGGACAATCGAGAATGCCATCGTCCAACGCGGCGGCATTCGTCCTGGAGGCATCAATACAAAAGCTGAATTCGAGGACTTCGAACTCCGCTTTGATTGGAAGATCTCCGAGGGCGGAAACAGTGGCGTCAAATATCGCGCTCAGGGAAACCTCGGCCTCGAATACCAGATCCTAGACGACCAAAAGCACAGCGACGGCAAGCTCCCCAGCCACCGGTCCGGTTCCCTTTACGACCTCTTCGCAGCGCCTGACGACAAGCCGATCAAGCCCGTTGGCCAGTGGAACAGCGGCCGCATCGTAGCCAAAGGCAACCACATCGAGCATTGGCTCAACGGTACCAAGATTCTTGATATCAAAATCGGCAGCGAGGAATGGCGCTCTGCCTTCTCCGCCAGCAAATACGCCGAGCACGAAGGCTTCGGCAGCGGGTCCGGCGCGATCCACCTGCAAGACCACGGGGACAAAGTTTGGTACCGCAACGTCCAGATCCGCAAATTGTAGGAGACTCCAAAGCGGGGAGCTTCAGCCTCGTATCCGTGTAAGACTAACTCGTTCCCTCATCGGAAAGATGCCCGCGAAACCGAGTTAGAAAATCCTTCTTAAAATCGTACTGCTCCGAGCTCATATCATGTTTGAAAGCTTCGAGGCTATCTAATCGTTGCTGCACAATGGCGACGTAGGAAAAACCTGCCCGAGCATACGGATTGTTCGATTCGGAACGCTCCACCTGGGTCACCTCTCCCGTAGCGTTGTCACGTCTCAGCATCGACGGTAACAACGCCGCTTCTGCCATCATCTTTTCGCCGGCTGTCATTCCCTCAGTCGTCTCCTTCCAAGCATCATGCACGTGCTGGGGAGCATTCACCGGCGGAAAGCTCCAACCCACGCCATGCCCCTTTTCCACGAACCCATCGTTGTCGATGTCCTGCCGTTCGTTGAACGGCAAGATCAAGTTCAAAGCCCCTTCCTCCGTCATCGTAGCCGGATTCAAATCCCCCGTCGAATGCATCGCCTTCAGGGTATCTAACTCCACACCCGACAGGCCCTGTACGAATGCCAGCGGATCCGAGTAGCCATCCTCCATCACCGCCTTCTCCACGATCCCCAGAAACGCATCCGAGCTCCCCATCACCTGATCATAACGCGGAAGATTCAAAGGATGAGTCGTATCGAGCTCACTCCGCCAATCGTAAAACGACTCCTGCAACTCGGAAAAACGTGCCACCCGAGTGGCCGACGTCTCTCCCTCTACACCTTCCAGCACCGACTCGAAAGAGCCCGCTGGAGCGTTTACCTCGCTCGAAGTCACCTTCGATTGAGCATTCAGCTGAGTAGGCAATATTGGATCCACTTTCATACAAAATCAATGCATAGCACAACCCTCGCCAAACCTGAACCGATGCTACGCGAGCACAGTGGTAGCAACCTGAAGACTCGGAAGCCAACCACCACAGTGAGTCGCCGCTCCTCGAGCCGACTAACCTTTCAAAATACCGATCTGACTCGGCGACACGAGATCTCCCACCCGCGCCGACTTCAGTTTACGTCGTGTAAATCAAGATGCGGCGAAAGGCTATTATCAGGCTGCTTAGTCAAATCGTAAATCGTTCCGAAAAGCTCCGCATACTTCACAGGTTTATTGAGAAAAGCGGACATACCCACTTTGTCGCACTCATCCTCGGCGGAAGCATAGGAGTGCGCGGTCAATGCCACAATGGGTGTCCCGTCTGCGAGGCGCCTCGTCCGTATTTCCGAAGTTGCAGTGATACCGTCCATGATCTGCATACTCAGGTCCATGAGTATCAAATCGTACCGATTCTTGACGAGTTCCTCCAATGCCTCCTCGCCATTGCCCACGCAGCGAGCGCTGGCACCCATCTTCTTTAACAAAGAACTCACGACTCGCTGGTTCACGTAGTCATCCTCAACCACCAGCACGTCTGGCGAAACTTCAAAACGAGACCTAGCGGACGTGGATGCCTTACTCCTCACGACCTCGGTATCAGCGCGGACGCACGGCACCTTGACGATGAAGGTACTTCCGACCCAGCGCTCGCTCCGCACTGTTATCTCGCCACCCAAGAAGTGGACAAGCGATTCGCATACAGCAAGACCGAGCCCTACCCCCTCAAACTGCCTCGTCTTCGTATCGTCTGACTGGACGAAACCTTCAAAGAGTCTTTCCCGCTCCTCCTCCAACATGCCGCAGCCGGTATCAGCTACCTCCACCTGCAAAAATTCGTCTGACGGATCGTCTTGAACCGACTCCAAGCTAAACGAGACCTTAACGCTTCCTTTGTTGGTGAACTTGATCGCATTGGCCACGAGTTCCTCGACAGCATCGAGCAAAAGTCGCTTGTCCACTTTTACAGCAACAGTACTCAACGCTCCCGCGTCGGAGGAAAACTCGAGTTCCCCATAGATCGCCGACTGGCCTTGCCTAGAGGCAATATCCCTCGCCAAATCTCCCAACTCAACTCGCCTAGGGTTCGTAGAAATCTCTTTCCTATCGATCGCCGAGTAATTGACCACCCTGCTCACCAAACGGTGGAGGTGCTCGGCCGACCGCTTCATCAGCGAGACTTGGGACCGCGCTTCCGCGTTGATCGAGGCGTCATCCTCCATCAGCTTCAAAAAGCCCACGATCGGGTTCAATGGCGTCTTCAACTCATGACTGACAATAGTGAGGAAACGTTCCTTGGCTCTGGCGCTGCTCTGGGCGAGATTCCGCTGCACGATCAGCGAATCCGCCTGCTCCTCAAGCTCAACCGCCTGCTCCTGTAGAAGATCGTTAGCCTTTCGCAAGCCGCTTTCGTTATCCTTCAACGCAACAATAGTGCACTGCAAAGACTTCATAACCCAAGACACCAACAACGAACCTGCTGAGGTATAGAAAGCGAAACAAGTAAGAGTCACCAACCACTGGACAGGAGTGTGGTCAGAAATGGAATCCCCACCCGGCACCTCGCCAACATAAGGATGCAACCAAGCCGAAACGACCATCAAAGCAGTGGAAACGCCTACTGTAACTAGCGACGACACAGTACCATTGAAAATAGCAGCGAGCAAACACGCGAAACATACGACAATCAAACGACTCGGAGCCGGCCCCCAAGCGAGAATCCCAGCCAGACCCACCACCGCGAGGATCCCCACCACAAAGAGCGACAAGTGAAAACTACACACCTTATCCTTGGCCAGCAGCCCCCCAATCAGCCCCGCGTAGCAGCAGCTCTGGATGATGAAGTACCAATTCACGCCGCTTTGGAAGGCGTGTACGACCGACACCACAAACACGGGAGCAGAGAGAAAGGACAAATACAATAAAGCGAGCCCGACAACCTTTCGACGAAGGTGTACCAATTCCTTTAGTTTGTTATCTTCTTCCATTTCTAGTCATCGCAATCCGCTCAGCGGCCTGCTCATTATCGGCTGAAGCGCCTAGGACTTTCACCGCGCTAGAGAATATGAGGAAGTCTCCCCTCCGCCGTCTGAGATCTTCTCCCTAGTAAAAACCCAACCGCCGCAGCTTTGCCTCTTCAGGCCGAATTTCACTCTACCTCGACGCCCAAACAAATCCCTCACCTACTTCCACCTTCCAAATCCCCATCCAGCATTTCGAAGAAATGTTGAAGGAAGAACCGTTTCTCCATCGGTAAAGCAGTCTCCGCTGTTCCTACGAGAGGTCGCAGCGAAGTCATCATCTGCACGCAAACCAGCAAGTAGATGGCTATCCAGCCACGAAGCCGAGCCGTACTACCGGGCCTACCTAGAAAACGTCCCAACAGCCGCGTCCCCACTGCCGTAGCGATCACCCAGAACCCCAGATGCATCACGCTCGCCAGAGCAACGGAGTCGGTCGACTGCGAGAACACCCAGGCTACCGGAGCCAATCCAATCAACATCACCGCAGACAGAGCCACCATCGCTACCAGCGACCCTAACACCTCTCGGAAACGCGCATCCACTCCACCCATACACAGAAAGACGTACAGGCTCGGCAAACAAATCAGAGAGCTCGCCAGCGTGCCCAGAACAATCTTAGAGGGAGCCTGCCACAATTGCCCCCCGCCGGATAGTCCTCCCACCACGAACCCGTAAAACAGCAAGCAAAGGCACGCCACTACGCCCAACGGCACGATCACCCGTTTCGTCGATTCTCCTCGAACCGCGTGCATCAAGCGACCGGGCCGCTTCAGCAGCGACTCCAGTGCCACCAGCAAGCCACTCCCTTCCAGAGGCTCCTCCAGGTAAGGGTCTCGGGCAGGGGCTATCAATTTCGCCTCGTTTGAGAGATTATCGTTTTCGTTTTCCATTTTGTCTTTTGTCATAAGTATTGGATACACATCAGGACAGCAGTTGCATCAGCGACCGCCATACCTGCTCGTAAAACCCACCGTAAAGCGGATTATCCCTCAGGAACTGGACGGGGAGATTCGGATTGCCGATAAACGGTCTTAGTATCCACGAAACCTGACTTCCCAACAGCAGGTTCCCCGCGAGCCATGCGAACAGCGTCGAACGAGCGCTGCCACGGCTCGGAGCGATGTGTACAAGTAATCGATACAACCTCCACGTCCCGGCCCATCCCGCAAAAGCGATCACCGGGACATGGGCCAACAAGGTAATGCTATGCCCGGTACTCGCCCCCTCCGTCGCTAAGTGTGGTGTGTTCCAAAGCAAAAAAAGCGCAAGTGGCGAAAGCGAAACCAACACGAGCGAAGCGATCGCAAAACTCATTAATATCGCCAAAGTCGTCTGTCGAAAACTCAATCCCGTGGCGTAAACCTGAGCCAGAATCCCATTCAATACAACATTTGCCCCGCACGTGAGAATGATCACCAACGGAAATTTCATCGTTGCGAACAACGCTTGGCCTGGACTCCTCCACAATCCTATGGTCGCCCCGTAGGCACCCGCTCCTATTACCACAGAGAAAAGACAAATCCATAGACATGACTTAGCCCTCAGCTGAAGCCAGCGCGCAAGCACTTCGGGGCTTCCTGCCAGCAATTCTCGTACAAGATTCCACACTTGTTTAAACACTGAACCAGACTAGCCGCATTACATGAAAACAGTATGAACTCCTTGTGCGTTATTAATGAAAAATCCGCTGCTTCGGTACTTTATTCGACGTCACCAAACCTCAACTACATCTCGTAACCTAGGTGTAACCTCCCAGACTCCGTAAAGTTACAATCGCCGAATTGTATTGGCAACTCGATGGTGGGACCTTGATAGCGTCAGCTCGGAGCTCCCTTGCTCCGCGCCACCTTGAAACCAAACCTAAAACCAATCCATGCGCCTAAAACCAAAAGCCTCCTCTGGCAGCCCCTTCAACCTCGGTGCCGCATTTAAGATCGGTGCGGCAGTCCTACTCGCGGTCTTCGCCCTGCTCTTATTCTTCAGTTCGCCCCAATCACCCTCCCTACCCAACACCCCAGGAAACGGCGACGGCAACGATAAGCCCGGACATGGCGACAATCCTGACAAACCTAACAAACCCGGAAAGAAGAAGAAAGAGTACTTCACGCGCATCGCCAGCTTTCCTGTTTTCCTAAATTCGGACATCGAAAACGACACAGTCTCCGAAATTATCGATGCCACTAAAGATGGCAAAACCCTCGTCTACACCGACGCAGAACTTGAGGCACTTGGTTTCGTCGATATCGCCGACCCCTACAACCCGATGCCGCTTGGCACCCTCGAACTCGAAGGTGAACCCACCTCCGTTAAAGTGCTCGGCAAATACGCCCTCGTCTGCATCAACACCAGCGAAGACTTCGTCAACACCAGCGGTAAACTCGTAGTAGTCGATATCGCTAGCAAAACCCAAGTTACCAGCATTGAACTAGGCGGTCAGCCCGACGCCATTGCCATCAGCCCTGATAAGCGCTACGCTGCCATCGCTATCGAAAACGAACGCGACGAAGATCTCGGCGACGGTGCACCGCCGCAGGCCCCTGCAGGATTCCTCGCAATCGTGGACCTCGTGGGCAAGCCACACAAATGGACCCTCCGTACCGTCAGTCTAGTAGGCATCGCCGACAAATTCCCTGAAGATCCCGAACCTGAATTTGTCGATATTAACGATCGCAACCAAGCGGTCATCACACTGCAGGAAAACAATCACATTATCGTCGTCAACCTCACCAACGGCAGGATCATCAACGACTTCTCCGCTGGATCTGTCAGCCTCACACAAATCGATACCAACGAAAACGACCTCATCGAACTTGACGGCTCACTAGAAAACCTTCCCCGCGAAGCCGACGCCGTCGCCTGGATCGACCGTAAACGCTTCGTCACCGCTGACGAAGGGGACCTCGATGGCGGCAGTCGCGGTTTTACAATCTACCACAAGAACGGAAATGTACTCTTCTCGTCCGGCAACATGGACGACCACATGACCGCCATGATCGGCCACTACCCAGAAAGCCGTTCGGAAAACAAGGGCAACGAACCTGAAGGCGTCACCGTCGCGAAATACGGGAAGGATGAGCTCATCTTCGTCGGTTCTGAACGCTCTAGCGTCGTATCCGTCTACAAACTACCGAAGAAGTCGAACGAGCCTGAATTCCTGCAGGTCCTCGCCGGTGGCATGGGCCCTGAAGGTCTGCTTGCCATCCCACAGCGCAACCTCTTCATCTCCGCCTCTGAAGAAGACAACCGTGACGACAAGTTCCGCGCTACCGTAACCATCTACAAACGCAACGCCGTGGAGCCAATTTACCCGACAATCGCTTCCGAAGACCGTCCTGATGGCACCCCCATACCGTGGGCAGCCCTTTCCGCCCTGGCGGCCGACCCCACCAATGCCAACCAAGCCTGGACCGTGTACGACAGCTACTATAAAAAGAGCCGTATATTCAGTGTGGATACATCAGGAACTCCTGCCCTCATCGACAACGAAATCGTCCTCAAAGACAGCAACGGCGTTTTTGCAACAGAGATCGAAAACGCCATTCTTGCCGCCACCTCTCCCGGCAATCCCTACTACGACGCGATCAACAGCGCAGGCTTAGAGTACTTTGAACTCAACGAGGACGACCTCATCAACGAGGATGGCACTGTCAACCTCGACCCCGAGGGACTCGCTCGTCGCGCGAACGGCGGCTATTGGCTCGCCTCCGAGGGAGCCGGTACCGTCGGTGATCCAGACCGTCCCATCGAATCGCTCGACTGGCTCTTCAAGGTCTCCGAAGACGGCACTATTGAAGAGGTCGTCAGCTTACCCGACTCGGTCAACGCCAAACAAGTTCGTTTCGGATTCGAAGGTGTAGCCGTCACTGGTTCTAGTTCAAACGAAGTCCTCTACGTCGCCATCCAGCGCAAGTGGGCCGGTGACTCCGAGCCGCGTATCGGCCGTTACGATACAGCAACCAGCGAGTGGACCTTCGCCCTTTACCCTCTAGACACTCCCGAATCTGCCGCTGGCGGATGGGTCGGCCTCTCTGAGATCGTGGCCCTCGACGACGACACTTTCATCGTGCTCGAACGAGACAACCAAGGTAATTTGGACGCCGCGATAAAGAAGATTTACCAATTCTCAATTGCTGGCCTGACCTTCAAGTCAGACGACCTGTCCGGCAGCCTCGAGACCATCGCTAAAAGCGAAGTCCTAGATATCTTGCCGAACCTTGAAGCCGCGAATGGCTTGGTAATCGAAAAGGTCGAAGGCCTAGCCGTGCTCGCCAACGGCGACGCCATCGTCGTTACCGACAACGACGGCGTAGACGACAGCAGCGGCGAGACCCAGTTCATCAACCTCGGACCACTGCCAGCTAACTAGGCCGCAACCCTAGAATAACATACTATCGTGCCGCTTGGTTTTGCGCCAGGCGGCATTTTCGTTTTCAGATAACCCAAATCAGCACGCATGAGAAACCTAAGCAAATCGATCGTCCTCATACTGTCCCTCGCCTTGGCAGCGTGCAGCAGCACCCGCGAATGGAATCCCTTCGTCGATCGAGCCCGCCACGACACCATCGCCGTGCTAAACTTCCAGTCCGCAGATTCCCAAGTCGGGCGGATTCTCGCAGACCAAATCGCTTCCGAACTCATCCGAAAAGGAGAATTCAGCCAGGTCCTGCGTTCCGTTCCAACCGAGCCTGCCCTCATCCTTGCCGGAACCGTCACGACTTATAAAAAAGGCAACGTCCCGCTCCGAATCAAAACCAAAGGCCGAGCCGGTCACGCCACCATCACACTAAGCCTCACACTCTCAGAGTCCCCTTCCGGCTACCAAGCCACCCAAATAAACCTCCGTCAAACGACCCAATTGTTCGGCCCCGACGCCAGCCGCACCGGCCGCGAATCCATCGACTGGCTCCAGCAACAAATCGCCCGCCAAGTCGCCAAAGAGCTCTAGGGCAAGCCTTCTCCCCGTAATACCCTCGTCTCGGTCAATCTCACACAGGATGCGAGGCAGTCCCACAACCTTGACGCCTTCCACCTTTTCCTCAACATCCCACCTCTTTTTCCAAAGGCAACCTAGCTACACAGCTCCCTTCCGCCACATTCGTGACCCTCCGCGCCCTTCGCGGGCCAAACACACTTTCCATCATGTCCACAAAATCCTCCGACTATAACTTCAGCGAAATCGAATCGACCTGGCAGCGCTACTGGGAAGAGAACAAAACATTCGCGGCCTCCAACGAGTCCGACAAGGAGAAGTTCTTCGTCCTGGACATGTTCCCCTACCCATCGGGCGCCGGCCTCCACATCGGCCACCCGCTCGGCTACACTGGCTCCGACATCCTCGCCCGCTACAAGCGCGCCCAAGGCAAAAACGTCCTCCACCCCATCGGCTGGGACGCCTTCGGCCTCGCCACCGAGCAGTACGCCATCAAAACCGGCAAACACCCGCGCACAACATCCGTCGAGCGCATCGGCCACTTCCGAAACCAGCTCAAGACCATCGGCTTCTCCTTCGACTACGACCGCGAAGTCGACACCACCGACCCCAAGTACTACCGCTGGACCCAGTGGATCTTCCTCCAGCTCTTCAAGCGCGGCCTCGCCTACGTCGACATGCGTCCCGTCTGGTGGTGCGACGAACTCAAAACCGTGCTCGCCAACGAAGAAGTCATCGACGGCAAGTCCGAACGCGGCAACCACCCCGTCGTCCGCCGAAACCTCCGCCAAGTCGTACTCAAGATCACCGAGTACGCCGACCGCCTCATCGAAGACCTCGAGCTCGTCGACTGGCCCGCATCCACCAAAAAGATGCAAGCCGAGTGGATCGGCAAATCCACCGGAGCTACCGCCCGCTTCGCTCTCGACGGACTCGACGAGTCGCTCGAAATCTACACCACCCGCCCCGACACCCTCATGGGCGTCACCTACATGGTGGTCTCTCCCGAGCACCCGCTGCTCGACAAGCTCACCGTCGCCGAGAAAAAGGACGAAGTCGCCGCCTACGTGACCGCCGCCGCCGCCAAGTCCGACCTCGAGCGCACCGACCTCGCCAAGGAAAAGTCCGGCGTCTTCACCGGCTCCTACGCCGTGCATCCAATAACTGGGGACAAGATCCCCGTCTGGGTCGCCGACTACGTGCTCATCTCCTACGGCACCGGCGCCATCATGGCCGTCCCTGCCCACGACACCCGCGACCACGAATTCGCCGAGCAATTCAATCTCCCCATCACCCCCGTTATCAAAGGCAGCGACGAAGACACCCTTCCCTACACCGGCGACGGCGTCCTCATCAACTCCGGCGAGTTCGACGGCCTCCCTTGGCAAGAAGCCAAGGACAAGATCACCGAAAAGCTCAAAGCCGAAAAAACCGGCGAAGAATCCACCCAGTACAAACTCCGCGACTGGCTCTTCTCCCGCCAACGCTACTGGGGCGAGCCGTTCCCAATCGCTTGGGTATCCGAAGAAGACTACGTCACAGCCGTCGCCTCCGGCACCCTCGCTGATTGGCTCCCCGACGAACCCGTCACTTACACCGACGAGACCGGCACTGTATTCGCTTTGCCAGTACCGCCATCCGCTCTCCCGCTCGAACTCCCCTACGTCGAGTCCTACGAACCCGCCGGCACTGGCGAAAGCCCGCTCAAGAAGGCCGACGACTGGATGGAGATTTGGTACAACTTCGCCACCGGCGCCTACGTGCCCGCCTCCGGCGAAAAGCCAGAAGGCGAAGAATGGGTCCGCGCCTCCCGCGAGACCAACACCATGCCGCAATGGGCCGGCTCCTGCTGGTACTACCTCCGCTACATGGATCCTCACAACGAGGACGCCCTCGCCTCCCCCGAAGCCCTCGAGTACTGGGAAACGCCCGACATGTACGTGGGCGGCGCCGAACACGCAGTACTGCACCTTCTCTACGCCCGCTTCTGGCACAAGGTCCTCTACGATGCAGGCGTCGTGAAAAACAAGGAACCCTTCCGCAAGCTCTTCCACCAAGGCATGCTGCTCGGCGAAGACGGCAAAAAGATTTCCAAGTCAGCTGGCAACGGCGTCGATCCCGTGTCCGTAGTAAATGAATACGGAGCCGACACCATGCGCATGTACCTCATGTTCCTCGGCCCACTCGAAGCCCGTAAGCCCTGGAATTCCAAAGGCATCGGCGGCATCAGCCGTTTCCTCAACAAAGCCTGGCGCGAAATCGTCGGCAAAGACGGCGAACTGAATCCAAAAATCAAGGACGGCCATCAAGACTCAAAAGAAACCGAGAAACTCCTTCACGAAACGATTAAAAAGGTCAGCGAAGACCTCGACGCCCTCAGCTTCAACACCGCCATCTCGCAGTTGATGATCCTCATCAACCACCTGCAGAGCCAAAAAGTCATCTCTCTCGCCACCGCCAAAGCCTTCGTGCAAATGATCGCCCCCATGGCCCCGCACATCGGCGAAGAACTCTGGTCCCGCCTCGGCGAGAAAAATTCCGTCGGCCTCGGCCCCTGGCCAAGCTTCGACGCAGCCAAGCTCGTCTCCGACGAAGTCAACATCGTCTTCCAAGTCATGGGCAAGATGCGTGGCCAAGCCATGGTATCCAAAACCTCGACACAAGAGGAAGTCCTAGAACTCGCTAAACAGGACCCCAAAGTAGCCGCCCACCTAGAAGGCAAAACCATCCGCAAAGTCATCTACGTCCCCGGCCGCATCCTAAACATCGTCGCCAACTAGGTTTTTTTCAACCGCAGATACACGCCGATGAACGCAGATGATTTCGAATACAAAACCGAGACCTTTGCTATCATCGGTGCGGCGATGGAAGTTTCCAACATACTCGGACACGGGCTCAAAGAAAAGCCCTACGAGAATGCCTTAGTAGTTGAATTCGGATTACAATCAATCCCTCACCTCCAACAACCAAGATTCGAGATCGACTACAAAGGTACCAACGTTGGGGATTACATACCCGACCTAATTGCCTACGACAAAATCGTTGTGGACACTAAAGTCGTCGAACAAATCGGAGACAACGAGGTCGGTCAGATGCTCAACTACCTAGCCATCACCAAACACAGAACCGGCCTGATTATTAACTTCAAGCATTCAAAACTAGAATGGAAGCGAGTCGTACGAACTAATTCCTGAACCGCAGATACACGCAGATTAACGCAGATAAAAATTAAAGAACAACACAGCGTCATCAGACGCGCTCCCAACACACAACAAGATCAAAATCTGCGTTCATCCGCGTCCATCTGCGGTAAAAAAATACATCCATGTCCCAGTTCCTCCCGCCCGACTTCACCCCCACCGCCCCCGTCGGCCTCATCGCCGGGCGCGGCGTCTATCCTCGTCTCATCGCGGAGAAAGCCCTAGCCGCTGGCATCGACCTCCGCCTCATCGCCTTCGACGGCGAAGCCGCCGCCGAAACCATCGACCTCTTCCCCGCCGACAAACGAGCCATCATCAACGTCGGCAAAGTCGGAGCCTGGCTCAAAGCCCTGCGCAAATTCGACTGCCGCTACACCATCGCCGCTGGCCAAGTAAAGCCCGGCAAGCTCTTCCGCGACCTCAAGCCCGACATCAAGGCCGCCGCCCTCCTCCTCAAACTCAAACGCAAAAACGCCCACACCATCTTCGGCGCCATCGCTGATGAACTCGCCGCCAACGGGCAAACCGCCCTCGACGCCCGCTGCTTCCTCGACGACCAAATGGCCGACCTCGGTCACATGACCAAAGCGTATGAGAAAATTGAGGACACCTACATCCAGCACGGCATCGAGATCGCCCAAGAGATGGCCCGCCTCGACGTCGGCCAAGGCGTCGTCGTGCGCAAAGGCACCGTCCTAGCCGTCGAAGCCTTCGAAGGCACCGACCCCATGCTCAAACGAGCCGGAACCTTCAAGACCGACCAACTCATCTTCGTCAAAACCGACAAACGCGAGCAAGACTACCGCTTCGACGTACCCGTATTCGGACTACGGACTTTGGAGATCATGGCCGAGCACAACATCGGCACCGCAGTCCTAAAAGCCGGCTCCGTCATCATGATCGAAAAAGAAAAGATCCTAACCGCCGCCAAACGCCAAAAGATCCAACTCATAGGCTTCTGAAAGTTACTTTTTGCATCCCTATCTTCCTATCAACGCTTTCAGGGACGATCTCCTTTCTGCCAATTCACCATTGCTCAGGTCCAATGTCTCCCTCCTAATCAGGCGACACCATGAAAGCCTCTTGTCTCGAAGCTCTCAACAAAGCATTCACCGAAGCCGGATCTCGATTCATTGTCGTTGGGGGCCTTGCCGTCGTAGCCCACGGCTACTTGCGAGCGACCCAAATTGCCGATATCGTAATCGAACTCCTCCCGAATAATATCGAACGGGCATTTACGGCGCTCGAGTCTCTCGGATACAAGCCGACCGTACCCATCACCCCCTCAAGTTTCTCCAAACCTGAAAACCGCCTGAACTGGACGATTCAAAAGAACATGACAGTTCTCCAGTTCTGGAGCGACGAACATCGCGATACTCCGGTAGACGTTTTCATTAACGCACCCTTCGATTTCACAAGCGAGTGGAAAATAGCCTATCGACAGTCGCTGGGACACAGTAAGCAAGAAATTCGCTTCGCGAGCCTTGCGACACTGATCGATATGAAAGAAACGGCAAGCCGTCCCCAAGACCTAGTAGACCTCGAGCACCTTAGATGGATTCAAAAAGAGGAGTCTAAAAACGATGAATGAGGATACATCACCCGACTGGTCCTCCTCGACATGGGAAGGAGCGCGGCGTGAGGAATTGAGACGCTGGCGCAAACTCCCTCTTTCCGAAAAGCTCGACGCAATAGATGACCTTAATCAACTCGGAGCAACGCTCATCGCCGCACGAAAAGCCAAAGGTTTACCCTACATCGATCCCAACACTAAAGAACGCATTCGCAAGCGAGCCGTGGCTGAAGACTCCGCAAAATACAACAGCCACAAAAACCCTAGCTGACACTGGCCAAAGCAAACCGCGAGATCTTCGGCTTTAAGCCACTTGTGGGAGCGTGCTCGCCACGCGATTAGCTAGAAGGACGCTCCAGCTTCCCGACAAGCAAAACCAGCTCATCTTTGTCAAACCCTCAAGTGCGAGCAAGACTACCGCTTCGACGTACCCGCTTTTGGACTACGCACTCTAGAGATCATGGCCGAACACAACATCCGCACCGCCGTCCTCAAAGCCGGCTCCACCATCATGGTCGAAAAAGAAAGGATCCTAGCAGCCGCTGCCAAAGCCAAGATCCAACTGATTGAGCTTTAAAAGCGGTCCTCCACTTAAGACATTTTTATCCATTCGATTCAGGCTCCCCCCACAGACCACAAATGTCCTACCCCATCCGCTAAACTCTCCATTTCTTTACACAGCCGCGAAGATTGACCTTTCCCGCTGATGTTACTTATGTAACATAACATCTATGGCTAAGGGACCTTCAGGCAGAATTGTAGTGGAAACTGATCCACAATTAAAACGAGACTTACACGCAGCCCTTGCCGCAGACTCTACCACTTTAAAGGACTGGCTTGAAAACCAAGCCCGACGTTACCTTTCAGATCGAGTTCAGCCAAATCTCCCCGGTCTCAATTCCACAAATAATCCAGATATCAAGCGAGACAACCCATGAGTTTTTCTCGAGAACTTTCTAACTATGGAATAAGTGCAGAGACATCAGCTGTGCGGGTGCTGGACGGTGCTGCAACACCTGAACTCCTAGACTATTTGGATCTTCAACAATCGGTCACCGGTAAGCGGTCTCAAGGAAATGACCTGCTCCCTGATGGAGTTGTTGAAAGCCAGGGACGCCCCCTGCTATTCATCGTCAATGAAAGTCGGCTGGCAAAATCTCCTAGCGAACAAGATCAGCAACTCAGCGATCTCCGGCGAAAACTAGCTTGCCGCGGTGACCGGGCTTATCTCGCAAGAATTCGACCTGGCGAACTAGCGGTAGTACCAGTTTCTTTGGATGAACGGACTCCCGAGTGGCAACCCTACACTTCTGGAACATCTGAGGCCCTCACCTTCTTTTCGCGCTTGGCGAATGGACAGTACGATGGAAAAGGCGAACCCAAAGACGCCGACTACGTCTTCTCGGCAATGTACAAACTGGTATGGAACGTGGCCGACAGACTAGCAGCATTACGTCTCAAGCGTACAGATGTGCTGTCGCTTATGGGACGAGCACTGTTCTTCCGTTTTCTATACGATCGCAATATTGTACGGGAGGAGGACTGCCCAAAGATCGCTCCCAAAGCCCGCAGCATCGGGGACTGCTTTGCAAATGCGGAAAACACTGCGAGTACCTCGACCTGGCTGGACAACACTTTCAATGGCGACCTTCTTCCGCTTACCGACGACGGTAGTACCTCCTATTTCGAAGGAATCGGGAAAAGGACAGGCGGCCGCGTCTTCCTGCACCTAACCGCCATCTTAAGAGGCGAAGAACCAATCGGAGATTCAGGGTGGCAAACTCTTTTGAACTTTCGCCCTGAGGAACGGACTTGGGGTACCTATGATTTTGCGCACGTTCCCGTCGGTTTATTAAGCCAAGTCTATGAACGATTCGCGTGGAAGTGGGAACACAAGACTGCGAAGGAAACAAGTGTTCACTACACTCCACGCAACATCGCAGACACAATGGTCGATGAGGCTTTCACAAATCTTCCAAACGCCGCTTCGGCCCGAGTCCTCGATCCAGCATGCGGTGCTTCAGTGTTTCTCGTTCTCGCTTTTCGGCGTCTCTACCAAGAAAAATGGAAAGCCACCAAACAGCGCCCCAATACCAAAAAAATTCGCGAGATTCTGAACAAACAAATTGTCGGTTTCGATATCAGCGAATCAGCAATCAAGCTCGCAGCGCTCAGCCTCTACCTGACCGCAATCGAACTCGACCCAGCTCCTGTTCCGCCAGAAAAACTCAAGTTTCGTAAACTGCGTGACAATGTTCTATTCAACTTTCGACGCGAAGAGGTAGATCCAGAAGAAGGAGCGGTTGCGGGCAGTCTTGGTGCACATGTTGGCAATCGCTTCGATAATCAATTCAACCTGATTCTCAGCAATCCACCGTGGACCAGTCTCAAAGGAAAAGAACGCCCACTAGCCGATGAACTTAATCAGCTAAGCAAAGAGATCATATCGCGGAGAACAGCAGATAACACAATTGCTGCGGCATACGAAAACCCAGATCTGGGACCCGACCTGCCATTTCTATGGAAAGCAACGGAATGGTGTAAACCTGACGGCCGAATCGCAATGGCTTTACCCGCCCGTATTTTACTAAAACAGGAAGCTATTCCGCGCCGTGCACGGGAAACGTTTCTAAAGCAAGTTGAAGTCACGGGCATCATAAATGGGACAAACCTTTCCGATACGCCTGTTTGGCCCAAAATGGCTCAACCATTTATACTGCTATTCGCCCGCAACAGAAAACCGAAAGCCGGGCATTCGCTCCGACTAATTACGCCGCAATTTGATAAATCTCTGAATAAAAACGGAGAAATGCGGATCGATACAAAATCGATTCAACCAATTCAGGTCGAATCGACATTTGAGCTGCCGTGGATCTGGAAGGCCTTGGCGCTTGGGACATCATTAGATGTGGAGGTCGTTAAAAACTTAAATGGCCTAGGAAAAGAAACACTTCGTGCCTACTGGCAAAGACTAAACCTCCTGACAACTCAAGGTTACAGAATAGCAGAATCCCAAGCCCAATTGGATGCTTCATTTTTGAAAGGACTCCCAAATATCACACATAGTGCCCCTGGAGATTTCATAATAAATCCACAATTCGAGCCTCCTTTTTCTAGAGAGAGCCTTAATCGCCCACGGAAAAAAGAAAATTATTCAGCTCCATTGGTACTAGTTAAGGTCGCACCTAGAAGCGATGCAGAAACTTGCAGAGCAGTTTTGTGCCTTGAAGATTCAGCTTTTAACGAGAGCTTTTACGGATACTCAACCGCCGGGCATCCTCAAGCAGAACTTCTCGCAAAACATCTACAACTTTTCACACATTCAACAATTTGGATGCACTATTTGCTGAACACTAGTAGTGAATATGCTGCAGAGAGAAGAAAGTTACAAAAGGGAGACTTAGATGAATGTCCCTTTTACCCACTCGAAAGTCTATCAGCTAAACAACTTCAGACAGTAGAAGCTCTGTCCCGAAGACTCATCGCTCAAGACCGTACGGTTTTTGACGAGATTGATAGCTTTTTTGGAGAACTATTTGGACTAGATAGCAAAGCAATGGAAGTTGTGCGCGACACAGTAGAAGTCGCGATGCCCTATATTGAGTCCCGGAACCGTGCCTGTAATCCACCTCGCCCATTGGAACGAGAGTGCTTCCGTAAACGTCTCCAATCCATCCTTAGGCCATTTTTCAAAATTACAGGAGATGAGCCACTAGTTGAGCTTTGGAAACCAGCTGAAGCATTCCTTAAAACCTCATCTCCATTCGGATTGCTGCTAATATCCAAGCAGGGTACCACTGCACCCTCGCCAGATAGTCTGTTCCGAGACGTTCTGCTCAAACTCGCAGACGATACTGGCAGCACTCGCATCATTCAACAAGTAGACAATGGACTACTTGTAGCAGTGCTTAACCAATATCGCTACTGGACACCCAGCCGAGCACGATTACTCGGAGCTGAGCTCGTCCGTGAACACCTCGACGTATTCGACACATGACGCTGAATATGTTCGAAGAAGCGGACAATACCGCGCCATTTCCCCACCCACCACTTTCACTTCGTCTTCATCTAATCGTTGAACAAGCACTACGGGCAGCATGGGAAATAATGCTGAGTCAGGTCCGAGTTGGTTTCGACTTACAAACGGCCGACGAAGACACGATAACTCTCGAATTATACCAGCGGCTCTACGACGAAATATTCAACAAAGGAGTGGTAGACGGATTCGATGGCAACATATTCACTTCTGTACATCGCGAACCGAAAATTCGTAATTTCAATTACAGCAACCCCGATAAAATGCCGGACCTTTTTGTGGATTTCGTCGACCGGCCAGCACGGGTCATGAATTCACAACACGGACTATTCATCGAGTGCAAACCCGTGGACCGAGAACATCCAACAGGCTCGGCATATTGCGACAAAGGTCTCATTCGATTCATCAGAGGAGACTACGCTTGGACGATGCAAAGTGCAATGATGGTTGGCTATACACGAAAGGGCTACACTCTGCTCGACAAATTACCAAAAGCACTCAAATCAAAACGGAAAGAACCAATATCAACTTCCTTCGGCCCATCGAATTGCACAAAATCCGTGATTACAACCTCCGCTGAACAAGTTGCTATATCAAAACACCCCCGAACATTCGACTACGTCGAAAACGGAAGTCCCGCAGGGACGATAACGATCCGCCACCTTTGGCTGAAACGTGAATCTTAAAGCGATCAGAAACACCGTTCACAAAGCCAACTCCAAAGACGAAAAAAGGGCTTGATCCGTAATGTTTGATATTCGAATCCGTTCGCAGAAGGAGTTCCCTCAAGCAAACACCTCCTCAACTCGATCAAACGGGAGCGCCTTAACCCCGTCGCTAAAGTCCTGCTTTTGGCCTGCGTAGACGAGATATTTTCCGCTTAGCGGCGAAGCGTTCTCTGAAAAACGATTCAGCCCCTTCTTAAAGGCGCGATGATAGGTCGAGCTCGACTTGATCTCTATGCCGATCAACTGGCTTCCTGAAGTCGCCAGAATATCGACTTCGTTTCAGTTGCTATCTCGATAGAAATAGAGATTCGGCACCAGCCCTTGATTATAGCGGATTTTCAAGGCTTCCAATACCACAAGGTTCTCAAAGAGACTTCCCACCAGAGGATCACGAGTCACCTGCTCGACGCGCTCGATACCAAGCAAGTAGCATAGCAATCCTGTATCCATAAAATAATATTTTGGAAATTTGATTACTCGTTTGTTTTCCAAAATTGTTGAAATATGGCGGCAGTTTAAACACGACAAACGACGCCTCCAAAATCGAGAGCCAGTGCTTGATCGTCTTCGCATCCGCACCGACATCGTTTCCCAAACTGTTATAATTGATCACTTGCCCCACCCGCCCTGCGAGCAACTTAATGAATTTCTCAAAAAGAGAAGCATCCTTGAGTTTCACCAGCTGCCTAACGTCCCTCTCGACATAGGTCTGATAGTAACTCGCATACGCAATGCGCGGGCGTTGATTCTGATCATAGACACGCGGCAAAAGCCTTGGAGGAGATACGCTTCAAACGAATCGAAACGAATTCCAGCGGCTTCCAACTCGCCAATCGAAAACGGCAAAAAATGCAGGATTCCCGTCCGCCCCGCCAACGATTGACCCACCGCTTCGCGAAGCTCAAGCTGATGCGAAGCCGTCAGCACAAACCGCCCCACTTCATTCTCCTCATGCACGATCCCTTGGATGTAGCTGAGCAAATGCGGCACCCGTTGAATCTCATCCAAGATAGTCTTACCAGAGAACCGCTTCAGAAACGCTCGTGGATCCTCCTCCGCGATCGCCCGATTTTCCGGATCCTCTAAACTGACGTAAGCATACTCAGGTAACACACCTCTCACCAAAGTCGTCTTACCCGCCTGCCGCGGACCCAACGCCGTCACCACTGGAAACTCCGCCAACTGGGCGAACAGTTCTTCCTGAATCCGACGAGCGATCATGGCCTTCAAAAATCATATGCAAATAAGGAGTTAAAGTCCTGATTTGCATAGATTCTAACCAAAGAGTGGCTTCAAAGAGGGATACAAGAGGTTCGTTCCGTGCTTATTCACAACTACAAAGATTCCCTGATCCCCCGCACGAGACCTACCTAAACGAGACCCCGCTCACGCCAGTCCGCCATCGCATCAGAGCGGCCTCCTGGAAAAGGCGATCACCCCGCCGCTAATTGCCTCTCAAAGATTAGCGGTTAAAAAACACAACCCAAGCGACAATGAGAAATCACTCACACAAGCAAACACGTCCTCGACTTGATCTCTATGCCGACCAACTGGCTTCCCGAAGTCGCCAGAATATTGACTTCGCTTCCGTTGCTATCTCGATAAAAATAGAGGTTCGGAAGAATCGAGTCACAGCAACATCCCACCTGAGGCTTCGAGTCGCTGTCCGTTTACCCAGCGTCCTTCCTCGGAGCAGAGGAAATTCACCACACCTCCTATATCGTCGGGAACGCCGACGCGTCCCAACGCGATATTCTGAGACATAAACGCGCGAGCGCCGGGATGCGAAAGCGCTGCTCGCGTGAAATCCGTCTCGATGATTCCCGGAGCAACTACGTTTGCGGAGATGTCCCGCGATCCCAATTCCTTTGCAAGATAGCGAGTGAATACTTCGACAGCACCTTTCATCGAAGCATAAGCTGAATATCCGGGAATCGAGAAGCGGGCAAGACCAGTCGATGTATTCACAATTCGACCACCGTCCGCGATCAGCGGCAGCAAGGTCTGCGTCAGGAAGAAGACTCCCTTGAAGTGTACGTTCATCAGATCGTCGAAATCCTCTTCAGCAAACTCGCCGAATGGCTTGGAAAGATCAATGCCGGCGTTATTGACAAGGAAGTCGACAGTCTCCCGTCCCCATTCTTCGAACAGAGCATTCTTGAGAAAACCGCGGCAGCTGACAAACGAAGAGACGCAACTTACATCGAGCTGGAGCGCCATCGCCTTGCGGCCCAACGCAGCGATCTCGCTTACAACCTCATCAGCAGCGGCACGACCGGATCGATAGGTTACGATTACATCGGCTCCGGAACGTGCGAGTTGGAGAGCGATGTTTCGGCCAAGGCCTCGGGAGGAACCGGTTACGAGCGCTATTTTGTTTTCGTGTTTCATTTAGTTTCTGCAAGCTGGGCTTATATTTAAATGGCTTATTTCGAGGCCTCTTTTCGTAACCATAATACGTATTCATTGGCATTTTCCGGTGCCCATTCGATCGAGGCTAAAGACGGAGTGGCCTCGGACATAGCTAGTTGAAAGAGCGAACTGGGCGAATAGTGATTTCGTTCACATCGACATCGGCGGGTTGCTCGATCGCATAGGCCACGCTGCGAGCGACGGCGTCAGGCGCGAGCATGTCTTGACGGAAGTGCTCGGCGACGGCCGCTGCCGTTGCGGGCGAAGTTATGCTGTCCGCCAACTCCGACTCCACCGCGCCTGGCGATATGATTGTTACCCGAATGTCCTTCGACTCCTGCCTCAATCCTTCGGAGATCGCACGTACGGCGAATTTCGTACCGCTGTAAACCGCACAGCTCGGCCACACGTGATGCCCGGCGATCGAAGATACGTTAACGATTTGTCCCTCCTTACGATCCGCGAAATGCGGCAACACTGCAGCGATCCCATGGAGCACGCCACGCAGGTTGACATCGATCATTCGATTCCACTCGTCGACCCTCAGTTCAGCCATCGGAGAGAGCGGCATGACACCAGCATTGTTGACCCATACATCAATACGCCCGTAAAGCTCCAAAGCAAAGGCTGCGATCGCTCGCATCGATTCTAGCGAAGTGACATCGAGCGTATGGAAATCGGCGATACCGCCTGCCGAGCGAATCTCTGCAACGAGCCTTTCAAGCCTTTCTGTTCGGCGAGCGCCGACAACGACTTTGGCCCCTTCCGCGGCCAGGTGACGGGCGGTGGCTTCGCCAATGCCACTGCTGGCACCGGTAATGAGGACTACTTTTTGAGCGATGGGGTTCATTCTGATTGTTAGTGATCGGTCGGGGATCTTTCCCTCGGTCTCGACTCCACAACACTATCGCAAAATGGATCTACCCACAATACACAGTCCTCTCGAATGTTTGCCTAATCCTACGAACAAAAGGTTAGATAATTGCAATATCCCTGGATAAATTGCCTATTTCTACGACATGTCACAAACAAGCCCCACCAAAGTTGCCGATAAAACCATGTCCGTCTTATTGGGTAATCTAGCCACGGGACAGGGATTTAGCGCTTCTCGCCTAAGCGGCGTTAAGTTCATGCGCTCCACCGAACACGTGCCCCCTTCGCCCATCACCTACGAACCGAGCATCGTGTTTATAGCTCAAGGCAAAAAACGAGGTCGGCTCGGTGACCAGAGGTTTGTTTACGATCCTAACAACTACTTGGTGATGAGTGCTCCGGTTCCCTTTGAGTGCGAAACCTTTGGTACGTCCGAGGAGCCTCTATTGGGCCTTTCAATTTCCGTCACGCCAGTGATCGTGGCGGAATTGCTCGTGCAACTAGAATCCGCTCCCCATCACGCCGTCCAAAAACCGCACGCCATCGAATCCGCTCCTACTGACGACGCGTTAAGTGATGCTGCCATCCGCCTTCTCAAGTGCTTAGACTCTGCAGACGACACAAATATCCTCGGCCCGCAGATCATTCGCGAGATCGTCTACCGAGTGCTCACGGGGCCAAGCGGGGCAAACTTGCGCGGGCTCGCTTCACCTCAAAGCCATTTCGGTCAAATCACCCGTGCGCTCAACGTCATCCACACGAACTACGCCGGCACCCACGATATCGAGACACTAGCCAGCCAAGCAGGTATGAGCGTATCCACTTTTCATACACACTTTAAAAACGTCACCGCCTCCTCGCCGCTACAATATATTAAAACCATTCGATTGCACAAAGCCCGCATGCTAATGGTACATCACGGACTGGGAGCATCCGCTGCGGCTATCAAAGTCGGATACGAGAGCGCCTCCCAGTTTAGCCGCGAATTCAAGCGTCACTTCGGCGGAACACCAGCGGAAATCGCATCGCAACTACGCTCCAGTTTAACACGTTTCGCATAAAGAACAGAAACGCTTCCGCCAGCGCCCGCCCTCTAAAAAACCGGATCCTGAGTCGCTTGTATCCGGACAAAAATACGGCGTGGGAGCTCGGAGCCGTTGATCGATGCGGCGACCGTGGCGAGTCCTGCACTTGGCGTATCCAACTGAGTCGAAAACGCTACTCTGGTTAAGCCTGCATCATCATAGGAATCTGCATTGTAAAACTGGCGCAGATCCAGTGACCACTGATAAGCAAGAACGAGATCCTTAGCGGAAGCAGCATTGTAAGGATGAACAAAAGTGGTCGTCTCGCCTATCTCGACGACAACCAACCCTGCGCTCGCTTGGGTCGGATTGGTTCCGAAAAGATTCTCCATACCGTTTGGCTGACCGTCGTGGTCTGGATCGTCTTGAAGTCCCATTTCGTGCTCGTCCAGCGAATAGCTAGCAATCCACGCAGCGTAGGTAGCCTCCGGATCCCATTCGATCGTGGGGAGCCCGCCATAGCGTGATTCCCAGCCAGAGCCCCCCAACTGATAGTAAACAACCGCTTGCTCCGCCCCGTTGTCGAAAAAATTATCTCCATGCACGGGTGCATTCCCTTTGAAATAAACGTGCTCGAGCTCAGGACAGCCTGCAAACGCTTGCTCGCCGAGGCTAACGACGCTGGCCGGAAGAACAACCGACTCAAGCGAACTGCTGTTGAGAAATGCTCGGTTACCAATCGTTTCGAGCCCCTCGTCAAACCTTATTGTAGCCAATTCGACTGTGTAGGCAAAAGCATAGTCAGCAATAGTGGATACACTTCCTGGAACATAATACTCACCGCGTTTTCCAGGAGGATAAATCAGCAGGGTCGCCCTTTCCTTATCGAAAAGTACCCCACGCATCCTGCTAAAGGTAGATACCGAATCAGACTCAAGGAAAGCCTCAACACCGATCCGAGTAACAGGAAGCCCATCAACCGTGTCGGGAACAATCACCGTCTCCTCAGTCCCCGCGTATCCAGTAATCGTTACTTCATCGTTAACGACCCTATACCAAAACGTTTCCGCAGCTAGCTTAAAAGGAGATCCTAGGAGAGCTATCAACAAGCTGGAAAGCAGCCAAAACGAATTTCCTTGTTTCAAAATTTTCATAACCAACTCAACTGGTCGTGCACTTGCACTTGTTCGCACACAGCAAATCCACGAGCGAAAATGACAACACTAATAACGTTCCCCCTCTATCAAGCCTCAACTCAACCACATGCAGTCAAGCGACCTACATGGACGAAGAACCAATCACCACGCCCAATGATCACCGCGTACATCTGTGTTCATCCATAGTTAAAAAACACATGACCCAGCTCATTATCGCAACATCTCGCCTTTAGTGGCTAAACATCCCAGAGCGATGCCCATGACACATAGCGGAGCCACGATCCAAGCGCTAGCTGGCAAGTTTTCAGGCGAGAATATTGCGAAGAGCAACACGACGAGGAAACCGACTAGGCCAATGATAGCAGCAATACCTGCGCACGTTTTCATGTTATTCGTTCTGTCATTCATAATCTTCGATTCGTTTTAGGATTCATTTCTTCGTTCGAAATGAAGTGCCTAACTTCCGACGAGAGGTGACAGACCTTATCAAAAAAGTGAGAGTCGATGGCCAGAGGCAGCAAAAAAGGGTTAGTTTACTGTAGCTCTACTATTCCAACCGTCCCAACTTGAACGCCCCACCTCAACCTGGCCTAGAGAGTCCGAGCTTAACCGCATCCTAGACGCCGTATCGGTGCGAGTCGAACGAGCGACTCCCGACACAGGACGTCGACACGCGGGATCTCCGCAAGCTCAGCGCAACGCCATGCGTTCCTCCCACATGGATACGCTCGATCAAAACAAACAGAACCGTCGAAAGTTTCTCCAACAAGTCGCCTTGGGCACTGCCGCTCTCGGCACCTTTCCTCGCCTCCTTGCACAACCCAGCCCATCTCCCTCCAGCAGGAAACTGGGCGTTACCCTCTGCGGGCTAGGCTCCTACTCGACCGGACAGCTCGGACCCGCGCTCCGTCAAACCGAGCACTGCGAATTGAGCGGAGTCGTTACAGGTGACCCAGAAAAAGGCCGCCGCTGGGCCCGCGAATACGGATTCCCCGAATCGAGTGTCTATGGATACGACACCATCGAAGAAATGGCAGACAACGATGATATCGACATACTCTACTCCGTCACCCCGCCAGCCCTGCACAAACGCGATACCCTCCTTGGCTTCAAAGCGGGCAAGCACGTCATTTCCGAAAAGCCAATGGCCATGGACGTCGCAGAATGCGACGAAATGCTCGCCGCCGCCCGTCATGCGGGCAAACAGCTGGCGATCGGCTACCGAGCCCACTTCCACCCCTACTACGAACTTCTAAAAGACGCAGCCGCTGATAGCCGATTCGGAAACTTTACCGATATCTCCGGCGGTTTTGGCTTCAATTACCGTCCCGGCGGCACTTGGCGCATGAAACGCGACATGGGTGGCGGCCCCCTCATGGACCTCGGCGTTTACGTTCTCTACGTCTCTGCCATGGCCAAAAACGAGCAAGCCCCCATTGCGGTTACCGCAAAGATCCCTACCGCGAAATTCCCCAACACCTTCGACGAAGTCGAAGAAACAATGTATTTCACAATCGAATACGCTGACGGCTCTACCTGCGACGGAGAGACGAGCTGGGTCCAGCCTTCGAACCACTTTCGGGCCGAGGGCGACAAAGGCTGGTTCGAGACCGGTCCTGCCTACTCCTACGGTGGATTGAATGGGAAAACTAGTATCCAAGGCGCACTGCCCTCTTACGCCGGCTTCAACCAACAGGCAAAGCAGATGGACAGCATCGCCCTAGACTTCAAAGAGAATCAAGAAACCATCGTACCTGGCGAACTGGGACGCCGTGAAATCCAGATTATACAAGCGATCCGAGAAGCTGCTCGGACAGGAAAAAGAATTCTCCTCTAAGCTTCCCGTCGTCACGTTCCCAAGTACCGTTACGACGTACCCGGTTTCTAACTACGGTCTATAGAGGTCATCAACGCGCAGAACATCTGTAGAGCCGCCCTGAAGGCTAGCCTCTACAGCCGGGCCGAAAAATGTATCAGAGCGAAGCGAAAGGGTTACGAGTACCGAACGAACGTTACACTCGAGGGAATCGATATATCCAAAGAGCCTCGCCGCCGCTCAAGCTGGAAGAGCTTACTCTCTTTTGAGGCCCTTTCCCCAGTTTGAATTCCCTCGCTTACGACCGGACAATCGTGAAGCGGCCATCGCCTTCGACTAAGAGGTTCAATAGTAGCTTTGATAATAGCTGTTTAGTGCCGCATTAGCCAGATTGACTTACAAAATTGCCCCTACAGTCTACCTGCGACTAGTATGAGACATTGCTCTTTTTTGTTTTTGGTCATCGCCCTGCTGAGCTCTCCTATTACCCGAGCGGCCCCCACCACTGAGGAAGCTCGTGCCGCTCTCGAACTTTCAGTCGCGAGCGGATTCTCCGTTGGCGAAACCCATTCGTCGGCGATCGATCCTGAAGCCAAGGTCGGGAGCTCCAGCCTCGCCCTCACCCGTTCCCCTAGTAGCCCTAACGGCGCCATTTCGATTTCGATCTCCGGTTCGATCGAACAAAACACGCTCGTAGAATTCTACGTGAAGAAGCGGAATATCGGCCGCTACTTTGACTTTTACGCCAAGCTTAACTCGCAGAACGTGGAAACGATCTGGACCGAAGCCGACGGAGCGGGGTGGCAGCGAGCGAGAGTCTTGGCTTTGGCTAATGAAAGCCGAGAACTGCAATTGTCATTTTGGCTGCAATCCGACGAGCCAAACGCAGACGCAGCTCTCCTGATCGACGGGTTCAAGGTCACGCCTGGAAACGCGCTTGTCTTCGAGTCGCATGTCGGGGGCACGATCGTCGCAAACCCACCTCGTTCAACCTTCGCAAAGGGCGAGAGCGTAACGGTGTCCGCTCAGGCCAAACCGGGCTATCGCTTCCGCCAATTCAATATCGAATCCATCGATTTGTCCTACGGGCCTGATCAAGCGCGGTACGACTACCCGAACGAACTGCAGAAACGGGCCTCTCTGAACCTGCTCATGCGAACTCACATGCACCTCTACGCTTCTTTCGATACGCAGATTCCCTGTGAGGGGGCGGAGGCGTGGTCCGCGGAGCCGACACACGGGATGCCGGGGTACGACCTCGAACGGCCGCAGGACTTCGTCCAAAAAGCTATCGTCGAAGGCCTCCACCAACCAGGTATTCTGACTTTCGAGCTCTCCGCTCACAAGGATGGTACCGTGGAGCTGACCCTTCCCTCTTCGCGCTCATCGGAAAAATTCAAAGTCTCCGCCAGCCCGACTGAAAGCACCTTCGTGACGGTGCAGATACCGTTCGAAGCCGCTCCCGGCTCGGTCGAATGGTTCTTCAACACCGGCAACGAATACCACGAGGCGCGGGGCACAATGAAAATCCGCAACCTACGCTACCTGACCGCTCCTGAAACGGTGGTCGGCACCCACGGCCTCGGCCAAGTGGTGCGCGAGCAGATTGCGCCTTCCGACACAGGATTGCCGCGTGCTCGCTTCGATGCCGAACCAGCTGAGGGTTGGGTATTCATCGGTTGGAGACGTTTTAAAGACGGCCCATTTTTCTCATTCGAGAAAAGCTTGGTGCTTGAGGAATCTGGCCCACGTAGTCTGATAGCCATCTTCGGAGAATCCTTCGAATCCGACGCGCTATCGCTGGTATTCGTGCACGATGGGAAAACCGCGCTTTCTCGCTCTCAGGCTGCCGATGGATACACCGGGGTCTCTCTGAAATATGAAAGCGGCGAGGAATCGAGCTACCTGACTGCTAGAGGCATTTCAGCCTACGCTAAAAACTTGCCTGCAGGAGCGATCGAGTGGACCGGGCCCTACGACTCAGTCAACATTTCACGTCAGCAGGCCGAAGCGTCTGATTTCTATCTCATCACACGAAACCTCGAGAGCCGCGAAACTGACCCGTTCGTGTACAAATTTCGCCACGTAATCCCTGACGAACCGAACTACACCCTCGAGGTCACAGGAGATTCACAAACGTTCAACCAATCGCCAGGACCTTACGCACCGCAGGAGATGGCAACCCTCTCCGTCAAGGAAGGCTACCGCGATCGCTTCGTTGGGTGGCGGGGTGACATAGTGTCCAGTCAACCCAGCTTGCAGGTCCCCGTATCGAGGGACCTCAGCGTCGCCGCCTACTTTCAACAAGCAGCGCCGTTCGAATCACCCATCCCGCTCACGTGGAGCTCGCCCTTCCCTTTTGTTTTCCAAAACCAAGGGGGGCATCTACTCAGTTCCCTAAGCACTGAATTTAAAACAACCCTCCGCGGCCACGCGGAAGGTCCTTGCATCCTTAGATTCAAAGTCATCGGCAACCCGAACATCGAACTCAGAACTCCCACCGAGACCAGCACCCCCTACCTTCAATCCAGTGGGTCGGACAACTCCGCTGAATTTGGTATCTGGATACAGAAGGCGGGGGACTTTTCGGTAAATTTCACGGGGCGTGCCCCCGGTAGCTCCCTAGACTTGCAATTCCTCGGCGTCTACCAAACCATCACTGCCCACAGAAACGTCGATGGTGGCTCTGTCAGTTTGGGAGACTCCTACAATAGCAGTCGTCGCGTTGGATCCACCGTATCCTTTAGCACCGAACCGGACGACGGCTACCGTTTCACGGGCTGGATCTCTCCCGAACTCTCAAAGGACTCCAACTCGACCACCGTCGAACTCTACCGCGATCTCACCTTTATCCCCCGCTTCACCCTCGACCTCGGAGCAGAATCAATCGCTGTCGCAACCGAAAGCTTTGAGGACTGGGGATACCGTGGTTACAATAAAAGCTTCGAAGCGCTACAGCCTCCAGCACGCGGTGAGGTCGTGCCGTTCGTACTCAACGCGTCCGCAGCCGGCTTGCTTCGATTCCGCATCGGCCCCGCCACCAACGCCGATGTTCTCATCGATGGTCAAGCGATTCAGCACCACTCCGGTTTCAGTCTTCAGGAAAACACCTTCCTCCATGAGATTCCTATTCCCGCCGGAAACCATCAAATCGAAATCCGGCTGAGCGCTTCCACCGACATCGCCCACGCTCACTACGGAAACAGCATCGGCTTCTGGAATCTAGAATTCCTTCCCGGATTCGCCCTTCTCAAGGGATTCAATGCGCCACAAAGCTATGACTTCACCGTGTCTCCGACTCTTCCTGCCAACGTCTACCCCGCAGGGAGCAAGGTCACCCTCACCGCACCGGTTATCGAGTACAATACCTTCGACCGCTGGTCTGGCGACATATCGGGTACTACGCGTTCCATCCAAGTGACACTGGACCGCCATCTGAGCGTGGCGCCTGTCTACCGCCCGACCAAATCCATTGCCCCCAGCAGCTTTAGTCTCGCCAAAGGATCTAACGTTCTAGCGATCCCTCACGAATAGGACCAACCTCTAGAGGTCCGCGGGACCAGCGGCCCAACCGTATTCACTTTTACGGTACCCGCAAACCAAGAGCTTCAGTTCGAGACAGAAGGCACCCTCGAAACGACCATGACCTGGAAAGTCTCCGGAGAACCGACACTGCAAAAATACGCTGGCTCGATCATCGCCGCACCCCCGAGCCCCCAACAGCGAACCGCAACGCTTAGCATTAATATACCCGTGAACTCTAGCGAGTTCGTCACACTCAGGAACTTCCAGACCCGAAACCGCTTTCTCCTCGCGGGGGACTTCGGTCCTGATAGCGAGGACGTCCTAGTAAGCCCATTCAAAGAGGACTACGCTTGGGGAGAGCAAGTCACCATCTCCCTCGGCAACTCCTTTCCTTCCAGCTCGCGATTCTACGATCTCGTGACCTTCCGGACGTCTTACGACAAGACGGAGTGGCCTAGCTCTGACTTCGTCAGGGAATACAAAGTCTCCATCAATGGCGACACCTTCGTCACCGGAAACATCGGTACCACCTTCACCCGCAGCAAAGGTCAACTCACCACCACCCCCAAAACAGGCGTCCGCAATTCGAACGTTTTGGCTCCTGACGGAAAGGCCAGCAAGGAACTCGACTCCAGCACGCTCTGTCGCATCCACGCAGGTGGCAGCAGATACATTCGTTTCTACCTTAACGTTCCGGAAGGAGATATCGCCATATTCGATTCCTTCGTATCCGGAGTGGACATACCCATCGAAGGTTTCGGCGAATGGATGCAGATCGGCGTTCCCGTACCTGCTGGTAGAGACTTCATAAGCTTCAGCATCCTCGACAGCGGCCTTGCAGGGGACGTCAGTCACTTCTCGCTGATAGACACCCTCAGCGGCTACGCGCCCCCTCTCGTTTCGTTTGGTCCTGGAATGATAAAGATAGAGCCCGCCCAAGGCGTATCTACCACCAACGCCAACGTTACGCTTCGAGCCATTCCAAACGAGGCAGGCGACACTCATATCTGGCTCACTCCTATCGAATCATCGGAGCCTAGCATCATCGCCAAACCAAATAGCGAGCTGCCCGTCTTCAGCTACTTCGAAACACCGGAGCCCGTCGTACCCCCTGCGCAACTACCTTGGGCACTTCAAGCGATCGGATTCGTCCCATCCTTCGTCAACTCAGGAGGCGACCAGAGTATCACCCTAAAGGACGAAATCGTCACGCTCACCAGAAACGTCATTGGACCAAAGGTCTTAGAACTCGAGTCGCACATTGACCAACGCGTGTCCCTTATTCTCGAGATCGGCAATTCGATCTACACGGTGACGCATCCCAACCACAACGGCCCCATCGCTCATCACTATCCGATTCCTGCTGGGACTCACAGCCTCACGCTTTCCTACGATCCGCAGACCAGCGACTCGAACAGCACTTTGCACAACCTGCGAGTCATCGACGGTTACATGCTTGATATCGACGAATCGGAAACCTCCGTAATTCGGTATCCAAAGAAGCCATACTACCTGCCCGGCGAAGCCGTTACCCTTCTAGCCAACCCTCTAGACGGCTTCAACTTCTCCTCATGGACTGGCACTCTTCAAAGCGAAAACAATCCGCTGAGAATCACCGCATTAAACCAACACCTCTCGCTCAGGCCCGCGAATGTCGAATCTCCGGTAATCGGGGCCACTGGAGAGACGTGGACTCCCATTACCCAGTCCGCAGATACCTACACCTACGAGGCCCTCCTCGATGGCCCAGGCACACTCTACCTCGGTGTCGGGGTTAACAGCTCACCCCGCCTCTACGTTGACGGTGTTGCATCCGAAGCCTACCCCTACGAAAAGGAGCGCAGCTACTTCCTCCTCCCGGACGGAAAGCACCGCGTCCGCCTCCAGCAATCTCGTAGTTTGACCTCCGCTCCTAGCTACTACCTGAGCGGCTACAAGGTCGAACTCTCTTCCGAACGGCGTGGCAGCCGCTTCCAGATCGTCCCAGACATGCGCTCGTACCGCGAAGGGGATCAAGTCACCGTGGATTGGCCCGTCGACCTGAAGCCTGGCCCCTCTCAGGTTGACCTCTTCCTGGAGCCGTCAGGTGAAACGCTGAGCCTACCCTATACCTTTACCGTTACCAGCCACAAGGTTGGGCAACTGTACGCAGCCGTTCCCTCTCCCTTGGAGAATCTCTACTCCAGCTCCATCTACCACTTACTCGATAGTAGCCAGGAGATCGAATTTCTCGACGGTAGCGATATCGAACAAGGCATCGACCTCTCCTTCTTCCAACAAGCCATCCACCTACAACTCGACGAACGTGGCACCCTTAGCTTCACTTTCCGCGGCAACATAGACAACGAGTACACCACTTACAGCAACACTCTTAAGCTCGACGGAAAACCCATTCTTCAACTCGCTGACGGGCAAAGCTACCAAATCAACATTCCTGCTGGGAAACACCTGCTCACTTGGGTTGCCCTCGACGCAGACCTATGGCCCGCAAATACCTGTTACCTCGATTCCCTCACCTTCACTCCCATTCCGCTGGCCGACGCCTTTCGCGAACGGTTGGAGGCTGTAGTGCCCACTACTGCACTCGCTACCTCGTCGCGCCTATCGCCCGAGGATGACCTTGATCACGATGGTATCTCTAACGCTAGCGAACTAAATCGCGGAACGAATCCTGGACAATACGACCTCCCTGTCTGGTTCCTGAGAGGTACGCACACTCCTGCTCAAACCTTGCAGCAATTCCTAAACAGAGAAGCGGTCCTCCCCTACACTAAGGCTCGGCCCACCGAATGCGTCGATTTCGTTCCAGTTTCTGGATACAACCAAAGCGCGAAGAACGATCTCTACGCGCTCAGCTATCTACCCAAGGGGATTAACCTCAGCACCCTGTCCCTTCAACAAGGCTCGATAGACAGCGAAACCGGTCAAATCTATTGGCAAAACATTTCCATTGTTCCAGAGACTGCGCGATCCAGCCTGACCTCATCCCCTATACTCGCCCGTATAAAGCTAACGAACCTGTCCGGTCCCCTGCCCCTTCTGCGCCTATCGCTTCGTCGATAGAGATCTCTTCTATTTTTGAAGTACGCGATCGGATCCATCAATAAGGACCAAAGGCAACGGCTTTTTCATTACTATGTCCACGAGGGTCCCTTATCTCTCAGAGGCCAGCCAATTCCTGCATCGGTTCGATTCTGCGCCTACCCTGCATTTTGTAATTCCTCGACACACCCGCCTAAATCTTGCAGCCGTCGCGCCCACGCTTCACGACTTGCCGCCGACTTCAAGATCGACCGATTCAATTCGCTCGTCGCGGGTTCGCTTTCCTCATAAATCGCCCGTATTCAGTGCCCATCAGTGGGATTTGGATAGAGAATGTATCGACTCCCATACGATCCGTATTCATTAATTCGATACATTCATCTATGCCCTCACTGTAGTATTAGCGGCGAAAGTCGTTTAGGTTATCCCCTAGGAAAACGACGATCTCGAAGGTTTCAGTTTTTCGTCCTGAAGCTTCTGCTTATTCGAAGTATCCCTTAGCACGGTCAGCCATGACTCGACCACGTAGTACAATGCCCGATACTCAGCTGCAGTCTGTTTCCAATCCACGGCATAAACTAAATTATTCGCTGGTTCAGGAGCCTCCTCGGTTTCTGTTTCAGCGAAAGAACAAGTGGCGTTGGAAAAGACAACAGAGATAAGGGCGATCAACGGAAATCTAGACATTTCATTCTTCAAGCCAGAACCACGCCACGGGGAGGGTCCTTGAAATCGACAAATCCAACCGAGCGAAGATAAACGCAGCTCGCTACTTCAAAGACAAACGGCACCAAACGTGCTTAAAATCGCTCCAATGAAGCAATCGACCCACACCCCTCCCATCTTCCTGGCAGCGCTCGCCACCTTTCTCTTTTCCCTTGGATCGACTCTTTCCGCCGATGTCTCTACCAGCGAGCTTCCCGTGCTCACGGGCACCGAGGTTCTTTCCCTCCGTTCCGAAACAGTCGGCGATGCGTTCGTCCTCTACGTTCGCGTTCCGCCGGACGCTGCAGCTCAACCGGACAGGAAATTCCCCGTCATCTACGCCCTCGATGGCGACCACACGTTTCCCATGATGTGCTCCGTCGCCACGGAGCTTAGCTGGAGCGGAGCAGTACCTGCTGCTATTGTAGTTGGAATTGGATACGGAACACTCGATCTTGAAAACGGAAATCATCGCTCCCGCGACCTCAGCCCGCAACCCTACGACGGAGAAGAGGACTCTGGCGGCGGATCTCGATTCCTTGAATTCCTACTCTCCGAAGCGTTTCCCGAGATCCAAGCCAATATCCCCGCGGACTCCGAGCAACGCTACCTCTTCGGACACTCCTTGGGTGGACTCTTTTCGCTCTATGCTTACACGAAACAACCCGAAGCGTTCCAAGGCATCGTCGCCGGCAGCCCCTTTCTCGCGGGACAGCTCGAGCTGCTTGAAGAGACTGCAGCCGGACTTCCCCCGCGCGATTGCCGCCTCTTCGTCGTTACCGGCGATTTGGAGGACCCCACCTACTTCATCGATGACTTAAAACCGCTGCGCTCCCTGCTCGACTCCAAATGGGCAGCTCCGGATAGCTACGAGACAGTCCTTCTCCCCGGTTTCGACCATTTCACAATGGTAGCCCCTTCCATCAGCATGGGCCTCAGAGCCGTTTTCACCCAGTGAGTTTCCCTTGGTAGTTGTTTACGAACCACGGCTACCGGGACGGACACCCGTAAGCATGGACAGCCTTTGCTAGCGGATAGAAGCTCGTACGCTTCGCTACGAGCTTGGACTGCATGTCCTGTTCATTTACAGTGAAGAAGCTCACATCAACCGATGCTGCCGTTCCACTCAATGTTCTAAGAGACGTACTCGGACCCCGAGTAGCACGTCATCGACCGACGCGAGCGGAATATCCGAATAAACAATCTCGCTTACATGGTTGGAAGCGCCGAGTGCATACTCTTGGGCAATGATGCCGAGGCTCTCAAGATTTCGCCGGCACCCACCTGCTGGAAGAGTCGAAACGTTGAATCGTGTATTCAAGGTCTACGGCCAAACGGTTACGGTAGTAAGATAGATCGCCGTGCAACGGATCGCCGGGTGACCCGGGTACCTCGAGGATGATCGCTGACCCAACAATTTCCGGGGCAAAGAGACTAAAATCGTACTCTTCGAGTCGCTTGACTCCGTTTCTGTCCAAGTCGCTCAAAGGATGCGCAGCTAGAGTGTCGAGCACTCCGACAGCGTGAGGTAGCGCCAGCCGGAGAAGGTTGTACCAGGATTGGGCAGAACAAACGAATCCGTTATACCGATCGATTCACTACTCCCGTCGTAGGAGGCAGTGCCTTCGCAACCCGCTCGAAAATGTACCCTAGCCGCACTTCCCCTCTCAGAGAGTCAAACGTCTTCTTTCAGCCCAGGGTGTATCCAATTTCCGCGATAAGGCCGCGCAAGACGTCTCGTCGCCTCCTCGTCTCCGGTGATTGATCGCGTAAATGGATCGTACGCCAGCGGCCGCCCAAGGTCGAGCGAGAGGTTACCCAAAATACAACATGCCGAAGAGATATGGCCTTGCTCAATATCTGCGATCGGCAGCCGACTTCCTCTCGCTTCCCGAGAAGCTAAAAAATCGAGCACGTGCCGGTTCTCCGTATCTAGATAAGCTGACATCAACCTATCAAATTCGATATTTTCCAGATCGCCAGACTGCGACAGCATGTGAATCCCTTCTCGCGACCCACCGTTGGCGGGAGTAAAAACATATTCGAACATAGTGACCGTCAAGGTACCCTCGCTGCCGATAAAACGAGCGCCCCATTGGTCGCTCCAATGACGCTGCGGAATGGGAGAGACGCCCCACATGCGATGTTTCCAGCTGACGTTGAGGTCTGGATACCTCAATACGCAATCCATCGTATCAGGCACGTTCGAGAAGGATTCCTCATGAAAACGAGAGCCGGTAGAGCTCACCGATTCCGGCCATCCCAAGTCTAGCAACCAACGAACCTTATCCAAAGTGTGCACCCCAAGATTCCCGATAACCCCATTGCCATATTCCATGAAAGATCGCCACCCGCGATCTTCGAGGATGCCTTTGTAGGGAAGCTTCGGAGCGGGCCCGGCCCAAAGCTCGTAATCCAAATGATCTGGAACGTCAGCATCGGGGATCGACCCCGCTTGCCAGCCTTCGAGACTCAAATAGCTGAAACACTCGACCAGCCCCACTTTTCCGAGACGGCCACTGCGCAGGTATTTCTCAGCCATTTCCGAGTAAAAAGGATTACTGCGTCGTTGGGTATTCACCTGAACGATACATTTATACTCTCGAGCGGTTGATAGCAGTGCCTCTCCCTCTCGCACATCGACGCTTACCGGTTTCTCCAAGTAAACATCTATTCCCGCTTTCATCGCCTCTATCGCAGGTAGAGCATGCCAGTGGTCCGGAGTCGCCACGATCACCACGTCGAGCGGTTCGGCCTCGAGCATTTTACGATAGTCGGCGAATACGAGTGGGGAGTCCGACTGGTGGGAGGCAATTAGACGCTGGGTATTCCAAGTGGAGAATGTTAGGATCGCAGATTGAAACGACCCTCACGTTCGCAACCCTCGCAAACGCTTGAAAGTTCATTCCGCCAAACCAGCCGCAACCGATGATCCCAAGACGAATCAGAGTACCGTTCGTTTCAGCGGAGCGAAGAGAGGATCCCAGTGCCAGACCAGCGCCACCTAGGGCTAAATAGCTCACAAAATTTCGACGATCCATGACAAAAAAACTTCGAGTGTACCTCTTCTAAACGGGCTCTCGGTAAACTAGGTTGAGACACATTAAAATATCGAGATTGCTCACCTTCTGGCAGTGTTCAGATTAAATCCCCGAATCCATTACTTTGGATCCAGTCCGCTTTTTATCCGATAAAGAACATGCTCTCGGTGAGCTCGTGTTTGCAGGTCATCCGCGCGGCGCGGCGCGACGTTTACTTCGATCCAACGCAAACGGTTCAAGGCCATGGATCGGCTTATTCGGTCATACCCACCATCACTTACAATACCGACCAAGCGGTCCACGTACTCGAGTTGCAGGTTCTGCCGAATCGTATTTACCGATGTATTCAAATCGGCTTCAAAAATAGCTTGGGTCAGGTCCGTGAAAACTTGATCCACGGAATATTGGTTTCCGTACAGAGTCGAATCCGTAACGCGGGCCAGCACTCTGGAGTGGAGGAGATGGTCTAAGATTTCCTTTTGAATTCCCAAAGCATTCGCATGCAGCTTCGGATCTTCCGTGGTTTCGTAGTGGTCGAAGCCTCTGCGTTGCGGCAAAAGTTGGCGCGCTACATCGTCGAAGGCGTCGAACGCGTCCGCAGCGAAAAGCTTGTCGGACAAAACGTCCATAGCCCTTCTCTGATCTACTGCGTCTACAGGCGTCAACGGTTCCGCTCCGTCCTTTTGCCCCACAACAGCCCGATCAATATAGACACCACCGATGAAACGGGAAACAGTCTCGAAGGCATTCCCATAGCGGCGTAGGCTCAAATTGTATCCGTTCAGTAGATACTGATATGATGCTCCTTCCTTTAAAAGGCGATCCTTGAATCTCGGTTGTACCGCTTTGATAAGTTCTATTTGATCCAGCGAAAACCCGATTGGATCTGAACTGATATCGTAGATCATGGCCCTCGGGTCAATCGCTTTGCCCGGGGCTCGCATGTCATCTGCGTCGTTAGCGAAGGCTAATTCCGGCTGGGTGGACTTTGCTAGGTGGGCTTCCAAATCCTCGCCCTGCAATCCGGGCGTGTAGCCAAATGCAATCGCCCACTCATCATACGGGCCGGGTCGCGTGGTCCAATATTGGTTTTGCTTTTCACCCATCTTGGCGAATGGAACCGCGGGATAATCCATCACGGAGCCGTATAGGCCGAGCGAATAAGTCTTATCTGGATCGTTCAAATCTTCTCGAGTGTGCAGGTAGCTCGAGCGGAAGTTGTGATTCAGTCCGAGGGTATGGCCAATCTCGTGTAGGATCAGATAATATAAAAACTCTTCTATCAATCGCTGCTCTTCTTCACCGTCCGCCCCGAGAGCTTCCAAAGTGGCCAAGCCAAACAAGGTTTCGTTGTGAGCGTGAAAAGATGCCGAGCACCGTTCGGGATTTTGTTCTTTCCACGCATCAAGATTCGCGCCCTCTCCCATCACGTCCGAACTGAGCGACTGGCGACTGATGACAGAGTGCTCGAGCATGATATCTGCCCCAAGAATCTCACCTGTTCGCGGATCGTGAAAACTGGGGCCGTAGCCTCCAAACTGGGGCGTAGGCGAAGACGTCCACCGTAGCACGTTATATCGCAGGTCACCCGCTTGCCACTCCGCGTCGTCAGGCTGGGTCTTTACTTGGAGAGCGTTGATAAAACCTGCGGTTTCAAAAGCGTCGTTCCAGCGAAGAGCGGCTTTCTCGATTATTGGACGTATCTCTACCGGCGTCGTATTTTCGATCCAAAAGACAATAGGTTTCAATGGTTCTGACATTTCGGCGTCAGTATCCTTTTTCTCCAAACGCCACCGTTCGATCACATCCCGGTAAGGAGTAACGTCTGTAGAGGAAAGATCGGTGACCTGATGCCCGAAGTATCCAACTCTTGGATCATCGAACCGTGGCTCCATCGGCTCTTCCGGAGCCAACAGCAAAGAGTGCTGGACGACGAAACTTAGGTTTCGCGGGTCAGTGACAGCTGGACTACCCCGCAGGTAAGGCTTTTCGTTTTGTAGACATATTCCACGATCACATCTGTATTCGAAGGGTAGTTCTTAATCTCCCGTATCTTTCACTTCTCCTTGCTAAGTTTACCCATGGAAAAAACTTCATGTGGTTTTTTATCGGGATCCGGCGCTGGAGAAAATTGATAAAACGATTCGCCAAGAAATAGACCGTCCACATCTAAGAGTAATTCCTTGGTTTCCTCGTCTTCTTGCTCGATTTTCGCTTGGTAGAAAACGGAGTCGGAAACGTTCGCATTAGACGCTCGGGAAATCGCTTTTTCCGAGTCGAAGTAATAGCTGGTATTCTTTTCGACGAATTCGATCTGGTCGAAAAAACGCCGAATCTCAAAAACCTTAGCGGTTTGGATCTTATAGGCTCCTCGTATTGCCCAGTCAGCTTCAGCTACACCGTTTTCAACATAAGAAAAATACAAGTATTCCTTGTCCAGATCATCTTCGGTAAGCAGCAGTCGCACCTTACCTGTTTTCCGGTCTCGGTAGAAATCGAAAAGGCCTTCGCTCAGATCGCTCTCCTCGGTAAGTTCAGCGATCGTTTTTTCCTTATTCCCTTCCTCTGCCTTCGACTCTTCCGCATCCGACTCGTCGGATTGGGACTCTTGAGCAAACGATGGCAGGCCGATCGTCGTGAATGCTAGTAACAGAGATAGCAAAAGGGGGTATTTCATAATCGCTAGGTTGGAATACAAACGATAAAATCCCCGAATGAGGACGAGAACCGCAGATCTTATGGCGCGACCGATTGTACCTGGTCAAACCCCAAACTTTATCGAATCGAGAGCCTTAAGAACCTTGTCGGAATTCGAAGAACGTTAACCGAAACATAACCATCTACAGATACCAAACCGCCGCATCAATGCCGGCACTGTCATCATTCACGAAAAGGAAGGATACCCGCCAAAAATCCTCGATACGGTAAGAAGAGGCTGCACCGATCACCTAGGCGGTGTCCCCTGCCATGACTTTAAATTCTCGCGAGCGACAATGAAACTCCTCAACTCGTGAGTATTTTCGCCGTTTTGGGAGTGATTGAACTCCACTAACTTACCTAGCCCAAATCTGAGCAATCTCCGCAACTGCGGCAGATTGGTAGTCCTATTGGGCCTACTGCTCTCAACGATCTCCCCCGCATGGGCGTTTCCGCCCGCACCTTACTACACGATCTACGGCGACGTCCGCGACGCCTACGGCGATCTTATTCCAGCAGGAGACGCCTCGGTCATTCTATACCAAGGCGACAAAGAAATACTACGCGAGCGTCTTACAAATCCTGGACAGGCCGACCACAACTACCAATTACGCCTCCGCATCGATATGATGCGAGTCGCCACAGGCAGCTACAGCTCAATCGCCCTCCGGCCCGACGACGCTTTCACCATCGCCATTAACGTTGGAGGACAACTTTTCTATCCTCTCGAAATCGCTCAAGCTCCCGTCGTTGGCAATCCAGCCGAACGTCGGAGACTGGATCTCACGCTCGGAGTCGACTCCGATGGCGACGGACTTCCCGATTCGTGGGAAGAGTCTCAACTCCACATCGCTGGCTATCAGCCGGGTCTAGACGGGTGGGACTTGTCACTGATCGATCGCGACAGCGACTTTAACAATGACGGTATCAGCAATTGGGCAGACTACACTGCCGGAACCTACACAGACGACCACACGACAACCCTTGAACTCAAAGTAAAGGAGATCGGGTCTGAGTATATGCGACTGGAGTTCTACGCGATTTTCGGCCGCATCTACCGGCTTGAGGCCTCATCCGATCTGGTTACCTGGACGCCTCTTCCCTTCGCAGTCAGCGCGGCAGAACAAGACACCGCGACTAACACCACCCTGCGCTCCGAGACCACAGGCGTCACTAATGTGTACGTCAGCCGGTCGAACTCCTTCTTCCGTCTGATCTCTCGATGAAAAAGACCGCCTTCTTCCTCCTCGCGATCTGCTCGACCGCCCTCAACACCCACGCCCAGTGGGTCAACAAAACCTATGCCCTAGCAGATGGCTGGAACAGTATCTGGCTCTCAGGCGACGCATCCTACGCGACGGTTTCCGACCTTCTCTCAGCGTATCCAAACATCACCGACGTCTGGAGATGGAACCCAAATCCAGACCAAGTCACCTTCACCACCTCGCCCTCACTGCCAACCACCCAGAGCGAAGAGTGGACGATCTGGAAACGCGGCGACGCCAACGAGCAAACCCTTTCCCGCTTCATCGGAAACTCCGCATACCTGATACACTCCGAAGGAGCAACCTCCCTAGTCCTCAAGCAAAAGCCGCTTCCACCCGCCGCCTCGTGGCAAATCTCCGGAGCCAATTTCTTGGGGTTTCCCGCTCTCTCCCAAACGCCTACCTTCTCCAAGTACTTTGCCAGCTTCCCATCAGCCAACACCACCGTACTTTCTCCCTCGTCCAAGATCTACAAATACACAGGCGGACCGCTAAATGCATCCAATCCCATACAGGTCTCGCCCAGCACCGAAACCATCGACCCTCAAGCGGCTTACTGGTTTCAAACCGCCACCGTCAGCAACTTTACCGCACCCCTTGAATACGAACTACCCAGCGACGACGGGCTCGCATTCGGGCGTACCCTAAATTCCATTACAGTTGGCGTCACCAATCGGTCCACCACCAGCCTCACGCTGACCATCAACCTAGAAAACTCTGTACCAGCCCCAAGCGGCCAACCTGGCATCAACGGCAGCGTCACCCTATTCAGACGCGTATTCAACAGCTCCACCGGTTCCTACGATCAGATTCCGATTGAAGGCTCCTTCACTGTCACCCTTCCGGCTTCAGGCAGAGCCAACCTCGATTTCGGTGTCGACCGCCGCGAACTAACGAACTCAAACGCCCATCACGCATCCATATTACGAATACGCGATACGTCTTCCTTAACCGACGTCCGGCTGCCTGTGAGCGCTCAAGCCGCCAGCACTGCGGGTCTCTGGCTTTCCAAAGCAACCGTAAGCAACGTAGTAAACATCTCTCCTAATCCGTCCGGCTCCACCACTTCCCGCCCCTTCGAGCTGATTTTCCTCATGCACGTTGACGGCGAAGGCGTCGCCCGCCTCCTCTCGCAAGCGTACGTTGGCGCCCTCGCTTCGCCTGGCAACCCACGCGGAATCGCTATCAGCGAGGACGCTATCCAAAGTTACGCTCAGTCAGGCGTATCGCCGCAGCGCTACTTCGCCGCCCAAATGCCACTCGTTCCCTTCATCGCAGCCACCGGCTCCGTCGCAATCGGCGACACCGCCACCTGTAATATTTCTATCCCTTACGACGATCCCACCAACCCCTTCGTCCACTCGTATCACCCAGACCACGACAACCTAGATGCCTCCTTCGCCCTCAAGCTAGGGGAAGGACAAGAGAGCTACTCGATCGGTCGCACCTGCGAATTTACTTTCACGAACGAACCTCCCAGCGGGGCCTCTGTTTCCGGTTGGGGAACCACCGTCCTCGGCGGCACCTACGCCGAAACGCTTACCGGCCTCAACAGCCAGCCCCTCCAAGTCAGCGGCACCTTCGCCATGCGACGCATCTCCGAGATTGCAGACATCGATCTCACGCCGTCGGAAGACTGATCCTCCAACAAACCAATTTCAAAAAACAACCCGCCAATTCTATGAACGCTAAATCAACTTTGCTCGGACTGCTCTTGAGTCTCTCAATCGTCACCACTTACGCCGATACCGTGCCTTCGCTCATGAGTTACCAAGGCCGCGTGACAGATGCCGCGGGCGCTCTCATCGGCAATGCCACGCCGGTTAACCGTACCGTCACCTTCCGCTTCTACACAGTCTCCACAGGCGGCACTGCCATCTATGCGGAAACCCAGACCGTCACCATCTCAGCAGGCGAATTCAGCGTGCTCATCGGAAACGGCACCGGCGTATCCGGATCTCCAGGACCCAGCTCCCCAGCAACCACCCCTTACAAGTCGCTCAGCGACATCACTAACGCTGCGAGCACAACCTCTCTCTACCTCGGCATCACCGTCGACGACGGAAACGGCGCCACCGTCGACGCCGAAATCGCCCCTCGCCAGCAATTGGTCAGCGGTGCCTACGCCCTCCGTGCCAAAGTCGCCGAAACCGTCGCCAATGGTGCCGTCAGCACCAGCATGATCGCCGATAGCGCTGTCACCACCAACCAAATACACGCCTCCGCCGTCACCAGCGCCAAGATCGCTGATGGCAGCATCGCCACCGCAGATATCGGAAACAACGTCATCACCGCCGCCAAGCTCGACACCAACAGCATCGGCCTCTGGAACACCAGCGGCGCAAACGTCTACCGTTCCAGCGGAAATGTCGGTATCGGCCAAAGCAATCCGAATTTCCCGCTCACGTTTTCCAACACATTGGGCGACAAGATCTCCCTCTATGGAAATGGCAGCAACCACTTCGGTTTCGGAATCCAAAACGGCATGATGCAGCTCTACACGAGTTCCAGTAATTCCGATATCGGCTTCGGCTACGGCACTTCGAGCAACTTCCATGAAACCATGCGTATCAAAGGCAATGGGAACGTCGGCATCGCCACCACAAACCCCGTAGCGAAACTCGACGTCGCGGGAGTTCGTTTCAACGGCACTTTTGGCCGCAACTTCTTCAAGGACTCTGAAAAGTCCGACGGTAACGGCTTGCGCGTTGGCTCTGCCTGGGGCAAATACGGAATCTACGCCGAAACCGGTGCAGGAGTTTTAGGCGGGAAAGACGGAGCAAGTCTCCAGAACGACTCCCTCTTCGTATCCACAAACGGAAAAGTCGGCATCGGCAATACCAGCCCCGGAGTTCCGCTCAGCTTTGCTGACACAGTGGGCGAAAAGATTGCGCTTTACGGCTCCAATAGTTCCGAAAAGTACGGCTTCGGCATATCCAGTGGCACGCTTCAGATTTTCTCGTCCGGCTCGGGCAGCAAAGTAGCCATCGGTCGCGGCAGCTCGAGCAGCATGACCGAAGTCCTCAACGTCTACGGAAACAGGAAAGTCAGTGTCAATACTTCGGATACTTCTCAAGCTGATTTGACGATAGGAGGCTCACTCGCTGTCGTCGGCTCCATGGACGGGCGAACCTCGTACGCCCGTTTCCGATACGACAATAGAGGTGTCTCTGTCGACGTGTACAACTCAAACCACAATAGCGGCTGGCGAACCTTCCTATACAATGGCGACTCAAATCTGGATTTCTATTCCGATGCCCGCTTGAAGAAAAACGTCGAAGACGCGGAGCCAGTCCTAGATCGAGTCCTCCAGCTCCGCATGCGTCGCTTCCAGTGGCGCGACCAAGCTGAAGACTCTGTCTCCGAATTCGGCGTGATTGCCCAGGAGGTACAGCCTCTCTTTCCAGACATCATCAGCTCAGGGCTCCCCGTCGGCCAAACGGAAGAACACCTGACCGTTGGCTACACCGCTTTTGGCACCATCGCAATCAAGGCGATCCAAGAACTGAAAGAACGCGGCGATCAGGAAAAGGAAGCCCTTCTGACCGAAATCGAAGCGTCCACCCGACGCCTCAATGATGAACTCGCCGCCAAAGACGCCAGGATTGCAGATCTGGAAAAACGACTCGCCGCCATCGAGCAAATGCTAACAGCAGCCAAGTAGGGGTCCAGAGCGACACTTCGTCACCTCCACCCTCATTGTTATGCAAGGCATACCCAAAACTGGTAGATCACGCTTCGGCCTAATCCGCTTCATTCAATTAGCGGTTGCTCTGGCGTTCGCGCCGTCCGCCCTCCTTCTCGCCCAATACGAGAACAAGAGCGGTACCTACAACAATCTCAGCCAACGTATCCCTGCAGACAATACAAACCACATCCCGCCCCTAGGCCCCAACGCCAGCCCAAGCGGCGAGCCCACCATTACCCCACAGTTTTCCAACGTCGCCGAAGCTAGCGGCTCAGCCGGCCCCATCAACACGGACACCGGTTATCCCAACAGCATCGAATCCGGAGAAGGCGTCATCCTCGAACGCGCCTCCATCGGCGGCGGATTCGCTTCCGGCGTGCCGCGCTACTTTTTCGGCGACCAAATTACGCCACCCACTCTCATTACCAATTCGGATGGCGAGCAAATCGAGATCGCCAACCCCGAAACCTTCTGGCGAGCCGAGCCCGTCCGCCCCGCCGAATCCCTTACCAATCCGAGCGGAAACCCTACCGTCGACTACCGCACCGGCGAAGCCGCCGCCGTCCCCGCCCTCTCGGAAGGGGCCTTTTCCAATTACTACTACAGCCCACACGCCAAACGGGTCTTCGCCAACCAGCCGGGCAACGTGTCCGTCACCTGGCGTTCGAGTATCCCAGATCCGGATACCAACAACTACATTTTCTACAAGGAAACCTTCACCGTTTCCTCCGCTACCTCGACCCCCGTCCGCACCATCTTCTGGACGGAAAAAAGCTTCAACGGCCCGCGCGTAAACATCCCGTCTGGCCGCATCGTCGCCGTCAATCCGGTCTACAGCAACGTCTTCCCGGAAACCGTCGACGAGGAGTTCGTCGTCGCGGGAAGCTCCGCCGCCGATCCCAACGCCGAAGCCACCGAAGTTCTGCGAACCCTCTGGTACGAAAAGAACAACGGCCGAGGCGAACTACACGCCTACAATCAAGTGGGCCGCATCCTCATCGAGTACCTCGGCGAGTTGCGCGACGATGGCACGCATGAATTCATCGGCGCCGACATCGTCAGCGTCGAGCAAGCAGCCAGACCGAAAACACTCACCGTCATGCTGGGCGAAGAAATCCGCCCCACTCCCGACGAAAATCTCCTGGCCGTTCCGGTCACCACCACCAGCTCTTCCGACCAAACCGCTTACTACGGCTCGAACCCACGCCCCGACGGCTCGCTGGCCTACTACGCGGAACGTGAAAACGACATCGAGGACCGCGTCGTATTCTACTGGCTAGAATCCCACGACGCCTCCATCTACCTCGCCGAAGGCGAATCGCCCGGGCTCATCATCGATTGGCCAAAGCATCTTAACAAATACCTCCAGTTCTGGCCGAGCGACGTTACCGACTTCGCCTCCTACACCGTCGGCCTGGGTGGCAGCTCCGTGGATACAGGCACCGGCTTGAAATTCGAAGGCGGCAAGATCCCAACAATAATCTACCAAGACGCTCCCTCAGGCGACGAAACGCTTCTCGACACCGTCAGCCAACGCCTGCTCGTCAATCTCGGCAGCGGGGGCGACCAACTCAACCGCACCCTCCTCAAATTTACCGGCGACAACGGCGGCATCTGGTACGTACGCCTCCTCGCTCAAGCGGACGACCGAGACGACTTCGAAGAAGGCGATGGCGGTAGTGCTCTCACGGGTACAGCCTACGTTGGCGAACGCGTCGCTCCTCCATCATCCGACTATTCACTCGCAGGCTACATCGCCGAAGGCACTTCGTATTCACCTACAGCCTACATCGATCCGTTCCTGAATGGCGTGTCCGCAGCCGAAAAAGGAGCCATCATCCCCGTCAACGCATTGCCCGGCGAATCGAATCCATTAACCGTTTGGTGGTTCAAGAAAGTCAAAGCACCTTCCTCCGAATTCTCAGACTTCTACACCACCGCCAAAGTCGGTCGCTACAACGTCGCCTACCGCACCTCCCTTTCCATCGACAAGGAATCCTTTGACGAGGGAGCAACCGGCTGGACCGACAACACCACCAGCGTCATAGACGGAGTTCCTGGCAGTTTCCTCGGACCCTTCGCGAAATCCGCCCAGCCGTCCACGCAAAAGACCTTCTCCATGGCGGGCAACAACGCTAACCAAGCGACAGTCACCTTCGGATTCCTCCGTATTGACTCCTGGGATACGGAAAATTTCCGCGTCTACCTCAACGGCAACCGCGTCATCGACGTTCCTTTCTCTGGCCAAGAGGTAGTCGATCCAATCTCTGGCACTTCCAGTTTCGGCAACATCCGCTACGAGTGGTTAATGGTGCCCGTGCCCGGCAGCTACAAAAACTTCCACGGACGCGGCTGGAACGACCAAGCCTTTAAGGTACGCATTGTCGCTACCGCCACCGCCACCGAACCGATTGCCAGCACCTTGACCGTCGGATTCGGGTCTACGCTCAACAGTGGTGCGCACGACGAATCCTTCGGCATCGATACCCTCTCCATCGACGTTCCCTTGCGAAACCAGATCGTCATGGCTTCCAACCAAGGAACCGGAAGCCTCTCCAGCGCCGTATCCCAAGGAACCATCTACAACCAGCCGGATCCCAGCCAAACAGGCTACAATCCGAACGAAGAGCACGCACTCATGATCGGCGGTCGTGGATACGCCTTGCGTGACGACCTTAACCTCACCGAAGGAGCAACCATCGGCTCAACCTTCACGTCGCTTCCGCGCGTCCTCATCCAATACACGGATCCCGCCGACCAACGCCCAGCCATGGCTGTCTATGAAGTCCTGCGCGAGAACGCCAACTACAGCTTCGCCTACGACATTACGGCCGGCACCATCGTAAGTGCTCCGCTGCCCTTGCCACTGCTTCCCCTCCCGGTCGATGCCGACGGTTCCGTGAAGAACACGGAAGTCGTTCCAGAATCCGGATACGGAGATCCTCCATTTTCAACTGAAGCGCCCGAGGCCTACACGCCTTTCACCTTCAAGGATCGCAAGGGCTACGTTTGGGTCTACCGAGGACCGCACGACGGCGGACACCCTGCCCTCGGCATGAAGTTCTACTACACCATGCGGCCAGACTTCGTCTTCCCAAATCGCGTTCAACCTGCAACAGGCACCGTCCTCCCGTTCCTACGTCCTTTCGACGAAGAGGGCGACAGCGTCGGCGATCCAGTCATCGGCGATTCCCTCACCATCCGCTATTTCCCCACTTGGCCAGAAAACCCACCGACCTTAACCGTCGGTGAAACGCTCGCCTTGCCCAAACGCGGCCTCCCCGCCGTCCGCGGACAAACAAGCGCTCACGTTCTTTACCAACAATCGATCGCGAACGAGGCGACACCGAGCGTCACCCTCCACGACGCGACCCGAGCCAAGTCCGTCCTCATCAACGACTCTCGACTCGGCATGACCTCCCTGCCCGTCTCGCTCAAGACCACCAGCAAGAACGGCAAGACCTACTTCCAACTCGCCCAGCCGCACCTGCAGCAGCGTTTCTACTTCGATCCGCTGCTGGGAGACCTCGGCGGGCTCGTGCTCATCGGCGAATTCCAGGACGAGATCGCCGGCGAGGACTACTTAAATCTGAATACGCTCAGCCCCGACGACGTGGAAGCTCTGCAAATCCTCGTCGACAGCGCCGATCCGCACAAGATCGCATGGGATACCGCTATCAATGCCCTCTCCACCACGGTCGAGACCTTCATTGAAAATCCCAACAGTCGCGGCACCTACATCGTCGACTCCTCGAAGACCGCCACCGTCGGTAGCGACGAACTTCCAAGTATCACCTATTCGGATACAGCAGTCGACAGCTACGCCCTCACCGCTCTAGGCAAAGGCAGCGGCTACGTCACCCTCCTTTTCGCCAACGGCGAAGCCTTCACGCCCCAGGGTGAACCGGTCGACATGCAGATCATCCGCGTCACGCCGGAGCTCTACCAAGGCGACCTCAAGAAAATCGCCGCCTCCAATCCCCTCGATGAGCAGACTTCCCTTCGCCACAGCGGTGACTTCGCGGCTCATCCGGAAAACTTCGAATTCCAATGGAGCTACACGCTACCCGTCGACGGTGCGAGCCCCGCTATCTATAATTATGGCCAGACCCGTTCCATCGGCACCGCAGGATCGACGGATACTTGGATGATGCTGTCCGATCCCGACACCTCACCACCAGCTCTCCTCTATCCGCAAACCGAAATCACGCTCCCTCGATCCATCCAGATCAACAACAGCGAGTACGATGTCGACGAATTCCTGCCCGGCCAAATGCTCAAGAGCGTAACCGGACTCGACCTCTCCGACGGAATCCCTTCCGAAGTCATCTTTAGCGCGGACCTCGGTTTCAGCGACGGTTTTGTTCTCTACGTCAACGGAGAACCCACCCTCGCTTATCAAGTTCCCTTCGGCTACGGCATTCCCGGAAACCTTCCCGCTCAGTCCCCACGCAGCGGCTTAGCAAACGACGGGCTAGCTTACCAATTCCAAGTCCCCCCAGACGCTTTCGAAGTCGGAACAAACACCATCGAAATCGCCCTCTATTCCACCGAAGCAGCGGGCGGCTCAAGTAGTGCCATTGATTTCCGGATACACGTCCCCTCGAAAACCGACCTCGTTGAATCCGTCGGCTCCCCCTGGCTTCATCCCAACGGCACGTTCAGCAACTCCATCGTCATCGGCGGCTCCGCTGGCTCGCCCCTCGGTGACCCGCTGCTCGTTTTCTCCGATACCTACTTTACCATGCGCTACCGTGCCAAGGAATCTGCGGGCCTCGTCACCGGAGATACCTGGAGTAGCTGGACGCAACCCGTGCTGGTGGAAAGCTGGGTCAAGCGCGTGCTGGACGGCATCAATCCGTTCAACCAACGCCAGACCGACCTTTACAACAACCCGATCAGCACCGACGTCAGCATCCTCACCCAAGCCGGCAAACGCTGGGAAGGCGACGTCGCGCTGAACCTCGAAAACATCGACGACTTCGGCCTGATCGAAATCTACGAGACTGTGCTCAACCGCGTAAAACGCCAGAGCCTCGAGTCCGGTATCACCACCGATTCCGTTAACGACACGCTGCTTCTGGTGGCCGGGTATCTAAACGATCTCTACATGACCCTCGGCAATGAGGCCTGGGACGACGCCCAGAATCCGACGATCCTCATCGACGCCGATGGCGAAGCCGTCGACGTCAATACCGCCCGCTTCTCTTTCGAAGGACAAATGGCCAACCTCATGGACGAAACGCTCGCCCTTCTGCGAGGTCGCGACGACTTCCTCAGCCCAGGCACTCGCACCACTCCATCCTATAATCGCCTCTACTGGAACTACACCAATGGCATCAACTCCGGCGAACCGTTCTACGCGGTCAACTATGGCATCGAGGAAAAAGCGGACGGCCCTTACGCCGACGGAAGCATAGACGCCAGCGATGCCTACTACATGTATCCACAAGGTCATGGCGACGCCTACGGACACTACCTCACGGCCCTCAAGGGTTACTACAAATTGCTGACCTCGCCCGTCTACACCTGGAAGCCGAGCACCGAAGGCGTCTCTGTCCTCGGCCAAACCGTGCAAGTCGACTACCAAGACGAACGCAAGTTCGCCGCCGCAGCAGCAGCCTTGGCTCGTACCGGCGTCGAGACCATCGATTTCACCGCTCGCAAGGCTCACATCTCCGACGAGGACGAAGGCTGGGACCACATGCAAGACGGCAAGTACAACAGCTCGACCGGCCAAACCCGTCATTGGGGCACCGACGAGTGGTCTTCCCGCGTCTTCCAAGGTGCCTATTACAATTGGGTGGCCGCCAACGCCATGCTGCCAGACGTCGACACCGTGCACGAAGGTATCCAAAAAATTGATCGTACCACCGTTCCGGAGATTAACGAACTCGTAACCAGCGCCGAGAAGGTCCTCACCCTTTCCATGGGCGAGCAAGCCCACGTCAATCCGCTCGGCCTCGCCCCTGGCTCCATGTCCTTCGACATCTCTCCCACCGAGCTGGCCGCTGGAAAATCCCACTTCGAGCAAATCTACGACCGCGCCGTCAAAGCCGCCGTCAATGCCAAGAACGCCTTCGACCAAGCGGGCGAGATGAACCATCTCCTTCGCCAACAAAACGACAGTCTCGTCGACTACGACGCCGCTATCCAGCGCCAAGAGGACGCTTACCAGTACCAACTGATCACCCTTTTCGGAACCCCTTACGCCGGCGATGTCGGCCCTGGCAAGCTCTACAAGCAAGGTTACGACGGTCCTGACCTCTACCACTCCTACTTCATCGATCGTCCGTCCGCTCTGGTGGATACAACCTCCGACGTGACCGTCGAATTCCGCGAGCCTGTCAACTTCGACCCCTTCACCGAATGGTCGGTAGACAATGCCTACGATCGCTTGCGCGATCCGGTTGAATACGCCACTCGCACCTTCAAGCTCTCGCCGTTTACATTGGGACAATTCTCGGACACCGTCACCAACGGCCTCGGTCGCCGCGGCCAAGTTGGCGAAATCCAGCAAGCCTTGCTCGACGCCTACGAAGCCCAAATCAACCTGCGATCTGCCGCTAACACCTTCGATACGCTCAACCGTCGCTTCGACCGCGACTATCAGCTGTATTCAGAATTCATAGACGACTTCGGGGCTGCTAATGACGCCGCTGCCGTCGATCTCGACAAGGCTGCCGCCATGACTAAAGCCTCCTTCACGCTCACCACTTCCGCCGCCGCCTTCGCCCTCACCGCCGACTACATTCGCGGTCTCGCTGAAGCCTCAGCCGAAGCCGCTCCCACCTCGGTCGGCTTCTCCAACGACGCCACCTCCATCGGCCGCATGGCTGCACTCCTCTCGGGCAACACCGCCGCCTACGCCCAAGAGCTGCTCGGTTGGGCTGCTGATACCAAGTCCGCCTTGCTCGAAGCCGAAGCCGCCGACCTCGAAGGCCAAGCCCAAGAGTACATCGACAACTACAACTTCGATTCGGTGACGAAACAGCACGTAGTTGAGTTCGAACGTCTCTACGACCAAGTGCTCGCCACCGCCTTCGACATCTCCCTTCGCTTGACCGAACTGCAACGCGCCAACGAACGCGTCGCCAAGCTCTACGCGGACGCCAACCACATCCTCTCAGAACGTGAAACCTTCCGCCAACGAGCCGCGTCGGTAATTCATGGATACCGCTCTCGCGATCTCGTTTTCCGCGAACTGCGCAACGAAGAGCTCTCCCAGTACAAATCCCTCTTCTCGCTCGCCCAGATCTACGCCTACAGCGCCGCCCGCGCCTACGACTACGAAACAGGCTTGCTCGATTCCCCGGAAGGCAAGGCCTTCATCGATAGCATCGTCAAGACCTACTCCGTCGGAGCCTGGGACGGCGAAAACCCGATCGAAGCGAGCAACGGCGAAACCGGACTCTCCTCTATTCTCGGCGGACTGCGCGACGACTGGGCCGTAGCCAAAGGCCGCCTCGGCCTCAACAACCCAGATAAAAACGGCACTCTCTTCTCGTTGCGCCAAGAGCTCTTCCGCATCCGCGCCGACCAAGCCACGCCGGACGACGACCTGCTCTGGAAACAAGTACTCGAGCAGCACATCATGAGCAACGTGATGAACGATCCGGATGTCGCCATCTACGCCGAGAACATTGCTCGCTCCGACGGCCGCGCCGTCCCCGGCATCGTCCTGAGCTTCTCGACCACCGTCGAGCCAGGGCTCAACTTCTTCGGCTGGCCACTCGCCGCTGGCGACCACTCCTTCTCCCAATCCAGCTTCGCCACCAAGATCTACTCCTCCGGTATGGTGCT
>NZ_JARXHX010000149.1 GCF_031127835.1 Pelagicoccus sp. SDUM812002 | reverse complement strand
AACCTCATATTCTACGGATCCAACATTGGGCTAGGCATCCTCTTCTCCTACTACTTCTGGGATAACGAAGAAAGAAGCAAAGCGATGATCGTTTCGACGATTCTAACACCAATTCTTTGGACCCTGATTTTGGCGGCAGGGAAAGGAACCACAAATCTACTGGAACTCTACGACGTCGAAAAAATAAATTATGGATACGTAAAAAATCGAGTCACCTTTTGGATGGTTCCGATGTTCTGGTCCATTTTTGCTTTCGGATGCATCTGGATTGAAATCGCACGAATAAGAAACAAAAAATAAGCATATCAAGTCGCTCCAGACAACTCGCGCAAGCGCTCGCGTCTGAGCTCGGCGTTC
>NZ_JARXHX010000148.1 GCF_031127835.1 Pelagicoccus sp. SDUM812002 | reverse complement strand
TCTTAGGGCTAGGGTAACTTGGGTATCGGCTAAGCTTGGATTCTCTAGGTCAAGAAGTCTAGTTCACTGTTCGAGGATGTTGCCTCCTTCGGATCTAAAACTCTCTCAATATAAATTTCTTCATAAGTGGCTAACGTCAAAGCCACACGATGTCGGCTTCGGTTGAGTTTCCATTTCGGTTGAGGTTGATATCCAAGGCTTCGTTGTGAAACTGGCGTGCGCTTGCCGACATTGTGTGGGCTGCCTGGTTAGCCAAATGATTCGAGTATCCAAAAGAGGAATACACTAGAATCGAATCATTAAACTGGCATAGGACTGGGTTGGTCATCTTAGGGCTAGGGTAACTTGGGTATCGGCTAAGCTTGGATTCTC
>NZ_JARXHX010000147.1 GCF_031127835.1 Pelagicoccus sp. SDUM812002 | reverse complement strand
CCCGATCATCGGGGAGCTCGAGCTGGTGACCGACGGGGACAAGGAGTCCGAGGAAGGCTACTTCGTGGAGCTGGCCCAGGGCCCGCAATGGGTGCGGATCGACCTCGAGGAGGAGGCGACGATCTACGGGCTCGGGCTTTGGCACTTCCACACCCAGAAGCGCGCCTACGTGGACGTGGTGGTGCAGCTCTCCAGCGACGAGAGCTTCGAGTCTGGCGTGACGACGGTCTTCAACACCGACCACGACAACTCGCTGGGCTTCGGGGCCGGCAAGGACATGGCCTACGTCGAGACCAACAAGGGCAAGCTGGTGGGGGCGAAGGAAACCAAGGCCCGCTACGTGCGCCTGTACTCCGACGGCAACACCAGCAACGAGATGAAC
>NZ_JARXHX010000146.1 GCF_031127835.1 Pelagicoccus sp. SDUM812002 | reverse complement strand
CCCGATCATCGGGGAGCTCGAGCTGGTGACCGACGGGGACAAGGAGTCCGAGGAAGGCTACTTCGTGGAGCTGGCCCAGGGCCCGCAATGGGTGCAGATCGACCTCGAGGAGGAAGCGACCATCTACGGCCTCGGCCTCTGGCACTTCCACACCCAGAAGCGCGCCTACGTGGACGTGGTGGTGCAGCTCTCCAACGACGAGAGCTTCGAGTCGGGCGTGACCACGGTGTTCAACACCGACCACGACAACTCTCTGGGCTTCGGCGCGGGCAAGGATATGGCCTACATCGAGACCAACAAGGGCAAGCTGGTGGGGGCGAAGGAAACCAAGGCCCGCTACGTGCGCCTGTACTCCGACGGCAACACCAGCAACGAGATGAAC
>NZ_JARXHX010000145.1 GCF_031127835.1 Pelagicoccus sp. SDUM812002 | reverse complement strand
ACGCCTTGCGGCATACGCCCCTCAAGCGTACGTGTCTACCAATTCCACCACCTGAGCATAGATGATTGAGGTCGCAAAGAAATGGAGATCTTAGGAGCTTTGTAAAGTGTGAAAACCGAATTATTTGCTTGGGAGCCAGTCGTTGCTCCTGCGTGCGGACGATATGGAATTCGTCCCTCCTTGAGTTTTTTATCGGAGGGCACGGCTCGGTTCGTTTTATATCTGTTGAACCCTTGGATCAGTTCCTGCGCCTCTGTTGAACGGGCATGAAAAAAGGCCGCTGATTGCGGCCTTTCAGAAAATGGTGCTCAGAAGAGGACTCGAACCTCCACGCCTTGCGGCATACGCCCCTCAAGCGTACGTGTCTACCAATTCCACCACCTGAGCATAGATGATT
>NZ_JARXHX010000144.1 GCF_031127835.1 Pelagicoccus sp. SDUM812002 | reverse complement strand
GCGTTCTACGAAACTAAAGAATCTAACCGGTGAAGAGATTTATGGTTTTCGAATCGAAGGAGGCAGCATCCTCAAGCAGTGCGACCACGACATTCCCAACGAACACGACAGATAGATTTCAAACGATCCTGACGAACTGGAGGAACGAGACGAATTTTCGACTTCGACATTCCATGCTTCCCGAAGACACAATCCAACCTGTTACCCTGAGATGACGAGCAAGGCCCGATGCCAGTTTAAAGATTCGATTCGAGTGGAAACGACCACTGGAGACACGCTCCCTGATAAAGTAGAACCAGTCGACGCATACAACTTCGGCAAACGCCCGCCTCCTTCACCACGAACCACCCAAAACAAAGACCCCAGACATGGAGGCAAAGCCTAGGCCTCGCGTATGGTCTCGGCG
>NZ_JARXHX010000143.1 GCF_031127835.1 Pelagicoccus sp. SDUM812002 | reverse complement strand
AACGCAGAGGCCATACGTGGAGGCCTCAGTTGGGGTTCTATTTCAAGTTAGTGTTTTCAAGTCTGGGATCGAGGTGAAAGAGGCGGGCGTTTGCCGGAATTGTATGGGCCGACTTGATGGCAATCTTCGTTTCTTCAAAGGTGATCCGCTTGTCATTCGGTTCTTCTTTTTGGTTCGTTCCTGTCGGTTTCGGTTGCCTTCGGACTTGGGCTTTCTTCAGCAACGTTTTGGGGTCGCTGGGGGATTCTACGCTAAAGACGGATGCTTGAATGGCCAGTCGTCATGAGCTGTTTCTTTGGTTAGACTCGAATCGGTCCATATCGTATTGGCTTGGTGAATGTCGTGGTCGCACTGCTTAAGGATGCTGCTTCCTTCGATTCGAGTACGTTTCCTTTATTCAGTTATATAATCATA
>NZ_JARXHX010000142.1 GCF_031127835.1 Pelagicoccus sp. SDUM812002 | reverse complement strand
CGCTAAATATAGAAAAAGAAGAATCAAACAAACAACACGTCGTCGTATCCATTTTCTAAACCAATGACATAAGATGAAGATCCTGCAGTGGTAATTACGAGACGGTTCTAGGCGAGCTCGACCCACACGACGTTCCTTTTAAAAAAGACTAATCCTGCATTAATTTATGACTCAAACAAATCGCAGGCGACCGAAACAACGTTCCAATTAAAAGAAAAAGAGAAGTGAAGATTCCAGAAGTCGAACCCCACCCTAATTCAAACGACCAACCAGCGAACCAGTCGCTTCAGACAACGAGCGCAAGCGCTCGCGTCTGAGCTCGGCGTTGGCAAAAAATAGATGAACGAAACCAAAGACATCAAACTATCGAGCACTGAGTTTTGTTTTCGAGCGAACTCAGTATTCATCGACGGAAA
>NZ_JARXHX010000141.1 GCF_031127835.1 Pelagicoccus sp. SDUM812002 | reverse complement strand
GCCGCCGATGGTAGTTGGACGTCATGTCCTGCGAGAGTAGGTTATTGCCAGATTACGGCCCCCGTTTCCCAAAAGGAGACGGGGGCCTTCTTGGTATCCGAACATGGGATGTCGTGAAGAGTACGCTGTTAGAAACGAAGGTTTCATAAAGCGGAAGAAAGTTTGAAAAAGAGCTTGATTCGCGAATCAGAAAAAACATTGTTCGGCCTCCTGTTCCTTATCAGTAACTCATAGCGTTGAGAATGACGCGAAAAACGATAGATTTTCGAATAGGTTCTTGACGATGTGTTTGCTTTTTGAGTGAATGGACTCTTTCCCCTTTGACTAGGGTGTTCTTTGAAATTTATTTAGCGTGATTGATTGTAACCCCAATCAATTCTAAAATTAAACATGACAAATGAAAGTTTGTCAGCGTAGT
>NZ_JARXHX010000140.1 GCF_031127835.1 Pelagicoccus sp. SDUM812002 | reverse complement strand
ATGCTAGGCCACGTGGACAAATTTTCGATTTGATTTAAGATGTTGGCTTTCAATGCCATGTGAAACTTTATGAAAGCATTCAATGTCAGAACACAAAGCCGACGAGATGCCCTCGGAAGTCCGCAAGGAGCTAAAAAAATTAACTACGCTTACCGCGAAGAGGTAAGCGGCCGTCGGGGCCGCCCGCACAAAAGCATCGACCGAACTCTCGACGGAATCTGGTGGGGTCTGTGCACCGGGGCGATGTGGAATCAGCTGCCCGGCAGGTTCGGGAAGCACAACAGCGTGTGGAGGTGTTTCCGTCGCTGGTGCGAATGCGGGATGTGGGCATGGATTCTCGAACGAATCTCTTGCCGCTATCGCGATTTCTCGATTTCGGTCATGCTTGACGCGTCGCATGTGAAGGCCCATCAGGACGCTTCGAA
>NZ_JARXHX010000013.1 GCF_031127835.1 Pelagicoccus sp. SDUM812002 | reverse complement strand
CGCCGACTCCGTAGAGCCTATCGAGTAGGCCGTTTAATTGTTCGGTCTCGGTGCAGTGACCACCGTTTTAAAAGCGGGAATTTATCCGCATGAACCGCTATTCGCTTATATGCTGCTTGAAGGTGTCAGTAGCAGCGTCGGTGGCAGCCTGAGCTGCTTCCTTGGTTTCTTGCACTGCTGAGCTTGCGGTATTGCGGACCTTTCGTCCTGAAGAGGCTAGCATGTCGCTCTCCTTACGTGAGCGAGGCAAGAGTGCTCCGATGGCGACGCCTGCGACCAAGGCTCCAGCGACGTAGGCCAAGGGATGCTTATCAAACGAGGATTGGACAGCTACTTTTGCTTCGGCACCCTTCAAGGAAGCCTGTTCTTTGACTTCTGTATACTTTACCTTAGCGGCGTCTGAAGTATCAGCGATTCGACGCTTGGCCTTGTCCGCGAATTCGATTGCAGCAGCGCCCGCTTGGCTTTTGGCGTCGTGGATTTTGCTGGATGTTTTCTCGATAAATCCTCCAGCTTTGGGCTGGTTTGCTTCAATGTCCGCTTCAGTCGGTTCATGCGGTAGTGTGGTGGTTTCTTCTTCTCTCATTTTTTCGTAGGTTAGCTTTTATCTCTTGTTCTATTAAGTTTATCTTTTGTTCAGGTGTCTGAGCTTTTAGAAGGATTTGGAGTTTCAGAGCTCCGATTTGTTTGGCTCACAAACAGGGCAAGTCCCGCGGCGAGAGCGAGAATTGGTAATGGATTCTCTTTGGTCTTGCGTACTATCTCTGCCACGTAGGTTTTACTCTTTCTGGCAACATTCTCTACGAGCTGCTCGGAGTATTCGTTGACATATTGCTCAATGAATCGCTTAGGTTGAAGCTCTTCACCAATCTCGTCGAGCGTGCGCGACATACGGGCTCGAGATGCTGTGATCTGGCGTTGGAGCTGCACGCTACTGTTGTCCTGCGTCTCCTTGTCCGTGTTCTCAAAGTTCTCTTGTATCATCTTTAAGATCCTCCGCTTTTCGTGATATCCACTCTGCGTGTTCTTCGAGCGTGGCGAGTGTTCGGTCGGGAATTAGCTTTTCCGCGCTCAGAGCGTTCTTGTTCTTGCGGAACAATACTATCCCTACAATGCCGAGAATTGTGGCAAGGCTCAGTGTCGATACGGTTGCCGCAGTGATGTAGCTTAGTATATCGGGAGCGAGCAGGTTTATTATAAGTAGGTCGACTCCGAGCAGTAGCATAATGGCACTGGCACCGGCCACTACGAACCCCGCTATCGTGCGGCGAATCGCGTCAGAGGCGTTGTTGACGTTCTCGGCTAGCTCGATGCGCAACAACTGAGTCGTCGCTCTAAACAGGTGAAAAAATTCGTCCTTCAAATCACCTGCGAGATCGATGATTGATGCTTTGCCAGTGCTCTTGGAACTTGGCTCGCTTTGGGGCTCGTTTAACATGTTGGGAAGGAGGTGAAGGTTTTAGGAACTGGGAGGAGTGTCGTCTTTGGCACTCATGATGACGCGGCCTGCGAGGAAACCGGCGATTGCTGCCACACCTAATGCGAGCATCGGGGCTTTCCGTACGCGGTCCGTGGCCTGGCCAACGATCATCTCAGGTGAGGTGTTTTGGATGTAATCCGCGGATTCCCTGATTTGCTGAGCGATGTTGGCAGTGATCTTTGCGGTCTGAGTTTCCGAGTCTTCTTCGAGGCTCTCCGATGCTTTACGGACGGCGGAGTGGTAGTTGCCCAGCTTCTCGGACAAACTGTCTTGGGCCTTTCGGCTGAGTGCCTTGGACTTTTCCTCTAACACCTCGCGGAGCTCGCTTTTGCGTTCAGCTAGCCAATCTGACGTGGTCTTTCCCTCGGTCTGGCTGTGGTTGCGTTCTTTGATGTCGTATCCGGAGTCTGCTGTCGTGCTTGCGTTCATTTTATCGTCTTGGTTGGTTTAATTGTATGCTTCGTAGTCAGTCTACTCCGAGTGGAGTCGCCGCTTGAGCTTTCGTCTATTTGAGCACAGGCAATGCCGCTGGAAATCATGTTCTCGTTAAGTGTTTGTAGATAAGTGGATTATAAAATATAAATAATTTGTATCAGAATATTTATCTTCTGCTTTGCTGCACTTGGCCCCTTTTTGTCGGTTTGCGTTTTGCATTTTGCAGTAGACCGGGTGCTACTACATGCAACGTATGAATCTGTCGGATACGCTTCGAGGAACCTTTCTAGGGGAGGGTTCAAAGCCTTCGTTTCCACTGATCCTGCGAAAAAGATCTCAGGAGCAGGCACACCGTGCCGTTCCATAGGAATGGAAATTACGCCTTCAACTCGTTCCGTTCACGCTCGTGCGCTGACAGCTCTGCTGGGCGTAGCCTTGCTTGCAGCCGCTTTTCACTGCGACGCAGTCATAGGAATGGGTCTGGCATTCGTCGGTTCGTTTTTTTGCCTTGGAGGCATATGCGGCAGTGTGAGCACATTCCTCCCTAGCCGAAGTCTCGGGAGTAAGCTGGACCGAGCAATCTTCGCCTTGAGCGACGTGGCGGGAGCTTTGGATGATTTAACACAGCGTCGTCGACTCTTTTAAGAACGCTAGAGTTGCTCCTTGAAGAGCATCAGTGATTTGCGAAGGAGACGTTTGGCCAGCGTAGGCATTTTTAATGCTTTTAGGATCGATTGCCTAGCTGAGGGCTAGGTCATCTTTGAGGTGTCGTTCAAGGGTGCTGGCTAAGTTTTTATCCTGCACCACCATCGCTACGTCGAAATCCTTCTTGCGCGATCGTTGATTAAAGTTGGGCGATCCCACACAGCTTATCCAATCGTCGAGACGAATGGCTTTAATGTGAATCATGGAACGCTGATAACGATACATCTTTACGGTTGGCTCTGTAATGAAATCGGCGATACATGAATCGGCCACAAACCGTTCGCATTTCTTGTCTATTCTTTTTCCCGGAAGTAATATTATGATGGATACGACTTGGCGTGCCCGTTTCTGAAGTAGTTGGATCGTGGACGGTCGGATGTTGAAATAAGGAGTCGTGAGATGGAGACGCTTTCGAGCGCTGATTATGAGCGCTTCGGATACACGTTCCATTTCGCTTTGGTGGGTCGAGGGAGCAGAGCGAGCGACCAGAATGCGGCTGCATCCTTCTGCTACACTCTACTGTGGTAAGGCTTCGCTGAAGGTAAGGCGCTCGCCTTTGATGACGATCCAATTGTTCCAGAACGCTCCGCACAGGGCGGCTACTGAGGGACCAGTGACTCGAAAATCGGTGTCGCGCCACCTTCGTCCGCCTGAGGCTCATCAGATGGTGGCTGAGCTCATTAAGGGTTTCGTTTTCTTTGGCTTGTAGAGTCGATATCGATCGTTTCGTAGGAGGTTGGCACTACAACTGCGATTGGTGTCGTATGAATGGAACAGTTCAGAAGACGGAGGTAGCTCCGAGAGACGTGAGTTCAACTTTGGCCCGACTTGATAAAATGGCGCGATTCTACGATTCCGCGTTTAAAATTCCGGGCACGCGTTTCCGCATGGGGTGGGATAGTATATTTGGTTTGATTCCTGGAGTTGGCGATCTGATTGGCGTTGCGCCTTTGATATATTATTTGGAAGTGGCGTGCCATTATAATTTAGGCTGGGGCGTGTGCCTCCGTCTGATAGGCAACCAAGCCATTGATTTCGTGGTCGGCAGTGTCCCTTTGGTTGGTGACCTCTTCGACGTGGGATTCAAAGCAAATTTGAAGAACGCCGAGATTCTGAGGTCTCGTCTGGAGCGATAAATCTCCAATTAAGATCTTACCCTCAAATTCGCTCATGGCTGCGCTGCATCCACAGAAAGCGTGCCAAGGCGGTGCTTCAGAGCGCCGAGCGTTAGAAAGCGGTTTTGTATAGAGCCGTTTGTGGAAATGGCGATGGCAGGTGGTTCAGTGCTCTTTGCATCACAAACGATGATGTTAGTGCAAAATGCATTTTGTAAGGGCAAAAAAGGTACTCCAGCCGCTTGGCATGATTTTGGCGTTCTGACGAAGCAGATCGTTGTGTGAGAAAGCTGAGCGTTTCCCCGTTGCTTGCTGCCGCGTTTAGGGCTACGCTAGTCTAAGTACAAATTCGAAACTATACCTTATGAAGAAAAAAACGAAGAAACAGAATAAAGGAAAAACGGACCCTGTGGTTAATGGACTGAGGCAAGTGATCGCAGATAGCTATGCTCTGCTAGGCCAGTTGCACCATTGCCATTGGAATGTCACAGGACATGGATTCTTTTCCCTGCACAACGCTTTTGAAGAGCAGTACGTAGAGCTATTCGCGGCGATCGATGAGATCGCGGAAAGAGTGAGGGCTTTAGGGAGCAAGGCTCCCGGCGGACTGCGTCGACTCTCTGACATGTCGGAAATCAAGGAGATCGGCGAAGATGCTTCAGCTGAAGAGATGGTTTCTCATCTCGATAAATCTCACCGCTTGCTGATTGAAAATCTTAAAGCCGCTCGCGACACAGCTGCTGACGGAGGTGATGATCAGACTGAAGACTTGATGATAGCGAGAATCCAAGTTCACGAAAAAGTAGCTTGGATGTTGAGCAGTTATTTGGCGGCGAAGTAGAATTCTGTGCGCGAGTTGATTTAAAACAAAAGAGGGAAGCTGCTAAGCGGCTTCCCTCTTTTTTCTCCTCTAATTCAGCTGCCTGATAAAGAGAGCCGGCCGGATTTTGCCAAAGATGATTGTTCTAAGGAGTGGCGCTAAACAGCACGAGGATGCGTATCGTACTGGCTGAGGTGATCATTCATTTCCAGATCGAGCGTTCGGATTTGGCATAAGGTACTCGATTGTAGCGTCAGGTCCTCGTAGCTGTAGCTTGTGGAGGCAAGCTCTTCGACAAGTCGCTGGGCATTTGCCGGGTTCAGGTCCCCAGACCGGTATGATTCAATGATCCGATCACAACCGTCTTGGACTTGCCACTTCAATCCCTTGGGCAGCCATTCTTCCCCATCGAGTTTTTGCATGATGAAGTTAATCCGGTGGAGAAGGGATTCGCCAGAAGCGATCGTAGCAAATTTGCAAGATTCCCAGGTGTTCCAGGTTTCACTGGCAGTCGGGCTTTGCGTTTCGATGTTATGGCTTTGTGTGGTTGTGAAGATTTTCATGAGGCGGATTTTGCTTTGGTAGTGCGGAAGGGCCATTGCTGCCGCCCCTTGGAGGCCTCAGCTTAACGCTTTCGCGAGTGTTTTGTTTTGGCCTCCTTTTCAATTTCTGCGCCAGATTAGCCTTTGAGTTGTAAGTTTAGGGAGTTCTCATTGCGTTCCCTCTGATAGTAGTCATGAAAACCTTCACGCCTTACGTGAGGAAAGGTCAAATTAGGGGCGGGTGTTGATGCAATTGGCATGTACCCTATTGCATTTTGAGGTTCCCGTCACTTGCTCAGTAGCACGGCAATGGACCGGGTGCTTTCGAATTCTTGAGCCGCAGATTTAAGGACGACGAGTAGGGGCACAGCCATGATCGCGCCCGGTATTCCCCATAGCCAACCCAAGAACAGAAGCACTAGAATGATGAAGATTGGGTTTACGGTAAACGATTGACCTAAGATGAAGGGCGTCACCAGATTTCCTTCAATCAGCGTTAGCACGAAGTAGACAGCAGGACACAGTAGGGCATATTCCAAGTCGCCAGAGGTGCTCATGGAGGCGAAAGTGAGGAGGCAGACTCCTGCTACGGCTCCCAAGTAGGGTATGAAGTTAAATGTCGTCGCCATGACTCCCCAAAATATTGGGTCTGCGAAGTCGAGCAGGTGTAGGCTCAGTGCGACGCAACATCCGAGGCAAACATTTATGGCCAACACCGTTACGAGGTAGCGGGAAACGCTGGACTCAATTTTTCGTGCTATATCGACGGTGCGCTTTTTGTCAGATAAGCGGGGCGAAATTTCCACTATTCGCTTCAGGAGGACGTTGCCGAATGCGAGGAGGAAAAAGAGAAGGATAAGCGTAGATATGGCTGCTCCGATGACGATTGGGGTTTGGCTAAGGATCAAGTCGCCGATGCTCGAATCTTCCAAGCGCACGACTAACGGCCGTTTTCTCTCATCCCCTTTGGTCATCTCGTTCAGCTGCTCAGTGGCAGCATTTACGTTTTCTACCGGCCTCTTGAGTACTTCAGTTAGCTCACTGAGCTTGTCGAAGCTCTCTGGTGCTTTCTCCAGCCATGCCACTGCGGGGCCGGAAAGGGCGACTAAGCTATATATCGCGGCTGAGAAAGCGACTGCGACGACGACGAACGCAGCGAGTACTCTCGGGATGTGAAAGTGGCAAAGAAGCCTGACGGCTGGAACGAGCGTGTAACTGATTAAAAGAGCCGCAAAAACCGGAAGCAGGAAACCTCTCGCGATGTAGAGCGTCACGAAGATGATGATGGAGAAAACGATACCGTAGTACTTTGAAATAAGCGAAATGCCTAAGTGGTCGTTACGAAGTCGGTCCTGTTTTTCGGAAGAAGGAGTAGAGGGCATGGAAGGGTGGGAGAGGGGCTTTTCTAGTTTATGATCGCGGTTGAGACGGTGGCCGTTTTGACCTTGAGTAATTGAAGTTCGCCCTCCAGGGCAGCGATCACCCTATCGAAGTTCTCGATGCCAGTGCCCTCGATCCAACTTGCGTGATTTTCAATACATTCTCGGTAGTGCTCCAAGGCGGATTCGGCAGTTCGGAGAATGGAGAATTGATCCGCCTTCTCCCGAGCAGCCCGGGAGTAGGTCTCGAGTTTCTCGGGTTCTCTGAGCAGGGTGGTGAGGGCCTTGGAATATTCTTCTTTGCTCGCGTCTTCGGCGAGGAGGATGCCGTTCTTTTCGTGTTCGAGAACGTCGGTGACTCCGGGGCCGGATAGGGCGATGACCGGGGAGTTTCCGGCCATTGCTTCGGCGAGAACGAGACCTTGAGTTTCACTTTGCGATGCAAAGGCGAAGAGATCGAAGCTGGCGTAGGCGTCAGCAAGGTCCGTGCCTTGAAGAGAGCCGGTTGCGACGAACCTTTTACCCAGTCCTTTCGATGAGAGAAGCTCGTGGATGTGCTCATCCTCCTCGCCGGTGCCCACCAACGCGAAGTAAGCCTCAGGAACTGCTTCCAGAGCGGAGCTTACCGCTTCTGCCAGGAAGGGTAGGTTTTTCTCCTTGGCGATGCGGCCAACGTGTCCCACGAGAGGTGCGTTTTCAGGAATGTCATAGGTCTTGCGAAAGGTCTCACCTCTACCCTTGGCGAACGCGTCCACGTCGATACCGGTAGGCTGTACCTTCACCGGGATGTGCACGCCGCGATCGAGGATAAGCTTTTCTAGGCTACTGCTCGGAGCTAGCACCATAGAGCATGCGTTCGCAAAGCCCGTAGCGAGTTCCATGGCAGCTTTTTTTGTGAAGTCGCTGTCGAAGGGGAGATAGTTTGTGTACTCCTCGTAAAGTGTGTGGTGGGTGAAAACGATCGGTATGTCCCGCGTATAGGCGGCTCGCAGGGCGGTGTCGCCTAGAAGGAAGGGATGATGAGAGTGGATGATGTCGGGCTCGAACTCATCGAGTTGGCCAGCAACGTTGCCGACAAAGGGAAGTTGGAATGAAAATCCACTATCGTTAAAGTTGGTGATAGCGGGGACACGGTAGACGTCCTGTTCGTCAGGGATCTTCTCTTCGAATTCAGGCGAGATCACGAGGCATTGATGTCCCAACTCCCGATAGGCGTTGGCGAAGCTGCTGACGGAGCGAGCTACTCCTCCCACGTGTGGAAGGTACGTGTTGGTGAACATGGCGATTTTCATAACTGTAATTTAAGTGAATCTTCTTTGCTCAAAGTGACTTCGTAGAGGGCTTGCCCCTCCTTTTTTTCGTATCCAGGTATTTTGTACGAGATTATGGGCTCGCTCGCTTGGCGTGAATCGAGGTCGATTTGCACGTGGATTTCGTCTTCATCTAGAGCCCTGATTACGACTGAAACTGGCCCGTGAGAAGTGGGGGCATCCTTGAGGGACATGGGCTTTCCGGACTGTATCCACTCTTTGGTGATACCTGATCCGATTACTAGTTGCTGACCTTCCTCCCTGACGATTCGATTGAGTGCGAGAAGCAGCCACTCGGCTGCCGCCCAAGCGTGCTGGCCGTCACCCATGCATCCTCCTCCCGTACGTGGGTTGATCGCCTCAGGCCATTGCCCAGTTTGAGTCGCCAGTTCGAGGCAGCGTTGGGCGAGGGGTTCCCACTGCGGATCGCCCGCCCGGAGAAACGTTTGGGCAAGGTCGAGACTCAGGTAGATGTTTAGGCCTGAGTGTATCATGTCTTGAAAAAACGCTCCGTCGACGATGCAGTTTTCGTTTAGGAACTTGGCCGTCTCCATTACGCGTTTCTCGCCTGCGGGCCATATTTGTAAGGGATAGTCGGATACGAGGGAGCCAATCGCTCCAGAATCCATACGGCGGTAAGGCGAAGCGGGCAGTCGACCTTTGGCGCTTCGAGATGCGATTTGGTCGAGAGACTTTTCGATGCTCTTGAGCAATTCGTTAGAAAGGTCGATAGCGATGCCGGCTGGTTCATCCATGTTGCGCCGTTTGAGCATGGAGTGGGCGGCGCGTAGCCCTCCTACAGCCCAGAAGTCATCCCAGTAGTAGAAGTCGTTAGGACCGAAATGTTCAGCGCTGAAACCAGCGGGCAAGAGGCCTTCATGAGCGGTGCCCTTTGCGTCGCAGCGTTTGTTCGTGATCCACTTAATAGCTGGTTTTACGGTATTGAAACACGTGTCCGGGATTTGTTTGCCGGTGAGTTTCTCGTAGAGGTCGTAGATCCAAAGAACTTGGCCGTTCGAGTCCCATTCGCCTTCTTGCGATAGGAAGTAGCCGTTCTTGGTTTGGCGTTCTGGGAATTGCTCAAGAGCGCGGCGGCAGACGGCCTCCTGCCCCGTGCGCAATAAGGCATGGGCAATGAGGCAAGCATCCCTGAACCAGAAGCGGCGGTAAGTGTACGGGCCTGGGTAAATGTCTTGAGGGCTGAGTTGAGCGAGGGTCTGCAGTGATTGCTGGAACTGTATTTCCTCCGCCTCGTTGGGCAGACTCAGCTTCGTTGTACCGGCGAGTTTGTTTTCCCACGTCAAGGCGCTTTGGGGGACCTCATCGCTCGGGCTTGAGACGGGAATTGTGATATGGCAATTTCTTGTCTGTCCCGCTTCGATCGGAAAAACTGCAGCCGCGCTGGCCATGCCAGCGTCGCATGCTATAAAGTTCTCGTTTGCGGGTTCGTTGAGGCAGTGAGAGACGTCTCCTTCATGGTAGTTGCTCAGCGAGAAATGGCTTGGTGGCTCGGAGAAGATTATTTGATGAAGCTCGTTGACGGCGAGAGTCCTGCGATTGCTAACAATATCTATTGTATCGACAAACTGGATGCCTTCCGGGTTGTACGGCCGGACGGCAGCCACGAGTTTCGCAGGTTCGCGTGACGAGCAGTTTAGTTCGATAAAAAGTTCGACCCGTTGGGTCGTAGGTTCGCGTCTCATGTGAACCTTTGTAGTCAAGTTGAAGCCATCGCGATCGAAGGATGTCGTAACGGCGATCTCGTCTCCGGTCGAAAGGGATTGAACCACTTTGTCTTCGCGACAAGGCAAGAACCATTTGCCGGTGTCCGTGACCATCCAGAAGTCGAGCGACCAGGAGTCGTGGAACGGGGTGATAAGCCCGCGCGGGTCGACGATGGCGTAGTCCTCGCTGTCGGGCACACTGACAGCGGTCCAGTTGCGGTGGGTCAGGTTTATGTGGCTGAATGAGAAGGCTCGCGGTATGAAGGCTTCGTCGAGCGGTTTGTATTGTCTCTGTATCCAGTAGGGCCAGATCCAATCGAGGTTGTTCTGTATGGCTTTGGTGTTTGCCAATCCGCGGGCATGGAAAGCGAACCCAGCCCTCAGGAGCTCGATCGGTTCGTTGGTTTCAGAGGGGCGGCTAAATTTCCGAATGCGCTCAAGCGTTTTCACCGGATCGTTGAAACCGTATGCTTTCGCAGCTTTTCTGGCGATTAGCTGCCATGGTATCCATTTTTCAATTCCCATTGTGGCTTAAGTGTTGTTTAGGTTGCTTCGCTAGGGGTGGCCTTTTGTTTGCCACCGTTCTTTTTGAGGCGATCCCGGTAGATTTTCAGTCCGATGCTGAGAGCGATGCCGAGAATAATGACGATCACGACTCCGGGGTTCACTCCTTCGAAAATCGCGTCTCCGAAGCTTACGAAGAGAATAGCCCCGATGACGTGGCCGGCGCTGTTCCAGCGTAAGTAGGGTGACGCCTTCACGCCCATCGCTAACGGTAGGTAAAGTTTGACGACATAGGGTAGTCCTGGAAGGAGCCCCCATAGGAAGAGAAGCTTGCTGGAGTTTCCTCCAGACTTTTTCTCAAGTGTTTGCCAAAGGCCCTTTTGATTTTGGTTACTGGAAAAGAAGCCGGATATGTATCTGATCAAATACAGTGAGATTAAGTGATGAGCGATGATGGCTCCGCATGCTACGGTGGCTCCCAGTACGAGGCCGAATCGGGCCCCCACCGCGAATAGGAAAATCGAAAGAGGAAGTCCGAGAGGGGGAAGAAAGACGAGCGTAACCAGAAAGATCCAAGCGGGCGCGTTCTGCACTGTAGATTTGACTTGTTCCCAGGTTATGTCGTAGTGGAATGTCAAGTACACTGATACGGCGACGATGGTGGCAAGTATAGCCCCAGCCATTATGGAACGAGTTTTTTTATCGGTTGTATTCATGTTCGGCTAAGCTAGCTCCAAGTCGGCGTAGACTGGCAGGTGATCGGATGCGTTTCTTATCCTACGGCTACTGAGAACGCCGGAAGCTGGAACCTTGAGCTGGGGGGACGCGAATATGTGGTCGATGCGTCGAAGGGGCGCCCAAGAAAGGAAGGTGGCTGAAGACTGGCCGTGGTTTGCGTTTAGTTGAGTGTCGGAAAGCTTGTCTGCGAAAGCGAGATAGGCGGGGCCGCGGGGTCCTGTATTGAAGTCACCGCAAAGGATTACTAGATCTTCCTTTGCAAGCGAGCCGAGCCAGTCTTCGCTCAAAAGGCACTCGGCTTGGGCAAGCCGTTCCGCTCCGTTCAACCCGAAATGGGTATTCAATACGTTCAGAGGACGAGAGCCCGGTACCGAGATTTGAGCCCAGATGGAGCCGCGCGGCTCGCGGTGGGAGAATCGTCCGTCCGAGAGTGCGAACGCCTCACTCTTGCGGGGGTTGAGGGGGAGCTTACTCGCGACTGCCAAGCCATATTGCATGGGGCCTATATTATGGAGCGGGCAAAAGAGGTACTCGAAGTCAGTACCGAGTACTCGACCGATGACTTGTTTGAGTGAGGGACCATTAGCTTTTTCGAATGCTTCCTGGAAGCAATATACATCTGCGTCTATCTGGCGAAGAGCGCGGGCCATGCGATTTTCGTCGATGCGCCGGTCTATACCTACGCCTCCGTGCAAGTTATAGCTAGCGACGCGTATCGCCTCGGGTTTTGGAAGTACTTTAGGAGCGATCTTTGGCTCAGGCTTTTCTTTCGGCAATCTGCCGAGGTCGGCTAGGGCGATGTTTCTCAGGTCCCGAGGCCTTAAGGACGGGCGATCCCATTGGAGGGTCTCCGGAAGCATCGTAAATCCTCGGCATTCTTGAGCCCCGGGGCCTGCGTGGGCGCCGCGTTCGTCGGCGAAGGTGAGGGGCTTGTCTCCGGACCGCCAGCCGAAGAGGACGAGATCTCCTGCATATTTGGATTTTACGAGGACACTGAGATCCTCGATCGTTTCCTCTACGAATTCGTGCCCCCTTTCCCTCAACAGGTTTTGAAGAATCGAGAGGTCGCCAACTTTATCTTTGGTGACGCACCTGACGGATCCCTTGTTACCAGCGAAGAGCGCGATCGGTATCGCAGCTTTGGCACAGCATGTCTTTGCCCAAGAGAGACGCTCGTGTTCGGCTAGCTCACCATCGACGTAAAGATGGGCGACAGGTCCCATCGCTTGCAGGTGTACCCATTTTGTCGTTTCATCGCTGCTTGTAGAGTGTGTAGTGGAATCGATGATAAACGCTCGAGACCGTTCCATAAAGGCATCGACGGTGCTGGTGGGCGAGAGCCTGAAGCCGTCCGGAAGAATTTTCTCGATGCCCTCTGCAATTGAGCAGTTTGCTAGTTCTGAATAAGGAAGTGTGTACTCTTGGCCGTGGTCGGAGAAAACGATTACCCTGTAGTTTCGCTCCTTGGCTTGGTTTGCCGCTTTATAGATTTTTCGAATCGATTGGTCCAAGCCTTTCAAGGTCCAATGGGCGAAACCGGAATGAGGGCCTCGACGATGGGCGGCCTCGTCGTATCCAAAAAAGTTCGCGTGGATGATCGGCAGTCCGGCTTTTATATCGTCTAGCACCTCACCGCGAATTGCTTCGCGCAGAGCGATGGCGACGGCCAGGCGAGCAGGAACGAAGGTTAGCTCCGCCGCCAAGTCTCCTCTGGAAACGATACCGCGAATCGCGTCGTAGAGGCCAATCCCGATTTCGATACCTAGAAGTTTCAGCAGACGGAAGCAAGCCGCCGGGTTGCGTAGGGCGAGCTTGAGCAACCTAAGTATCGAAAGTTCACTGCTCCAGTGGGCGAAAGTGTTCAGTTCGCCGCAGTACTTAGCCTTCTGGGCTCCGCCCGTGTAAATGTTAGCGTAGCTGGAGCCCCCTTCCAGCAGGCCTGAACCTTGGCTTTTCGATTCTTGAGCAATTCGTTTTGCCCACTCGGAGTCGTACATGCGTACGTTCTGGCCTGTGGCTCTATCGAAGAAACTGAACGCTGGCGTTGCGCACAGCGCTCCGTAGTGAAGCTCAGCTTGGACCGCTGGCGTGCAGCTCGGTTGGCCGGGATAAAACGAATGCAGGTTGTAGCCCCCAGCTTTCAGGAGCTTCTTGAGATGGGGCATGCGGCCAGAGTGGATCGCCCTCTCAAACTGGAAGCGGGACAGACCGTCGATTTGAATGAGTACGATACCTGTTGGGGAGTTCGTGTCGGTTTTAAAGTTATCGGGTGGCATCGAAGAGGATTTCAGACACGAGATTGCTGAAACCGCGCCAAATAGCGTAATGCACCGCGTATGCAGGCTGAGACGAATTTGGAGTCGCATTCTGCATCTTTTAGGGTGCCAATCGTGTGATTTGCATCGAAGGTTCGTTGCTTATTCGGGGCTTTCTGCTTCCAGCTCCTTCGCAAAACGCTCCAGCTTGAAGCAGTTACGGAAATTAGCCCTACACCGTCGTCGTCCTAGTAGAGGTAGCGGGGCGCTCCTCTGTCTTAGGGAAGGTCTCCTCAAATTTCGGAAATCGTAGGCTTGTTTTCCTTAGGCAAGTCTGCTGCATTTCCGAACTTCACCAATGCCCTGGTGGCGGAATCGGTAGACGCAGCGGACTTAAAATCCGCTGTCCGTAAGGACGTGTGGGTTCGAGTCCCACCCTGGGCACCAAGTTTCGAGATGGTGAATTCCGAAGAGTGAAGGTGCGATCATTCATCGTAGCCGACAAGAACCCTAGGGGGCGCGGAATCGAAGGAGGTGCTGGCGCGGATCAAGCAAAAGCTTTTCCTATGAAAGCAGCTAGAATTCATAGTCATGGTGGACATGAGGTCCTTCGCGTCGACACGGTAGCTCGTCCGAGCCCGAGCGATCGCCAAGTGTTAGTAAAGGTGAAGGGGGCGAGCTTGAATGCTTTGGACACAAGCTTGCGGGCGGGCGAAATGAAGGTGATCACGCAGTTTCAGTTGCCGAAGACCTTGGGATTCGATCTCGCAGGCGAAGTAGTGGAATGCGGCAAGAGGGTAACCAGTTTCGTCCCGGGAGATAAAGTGGCGGCGATGACGGGCGTTGGTGGGGGAGCGGCGGCTGAGTACGCTAGCGTGGACCAAGAGAACGTGGCCAGACTGCCGGAGGGAGTTGATATGCTGGAGGCTTCTGCGGTCCCTTTGGCTGCATCGACGGCGTTGCAGGGCCTGCGGGGAATTGCTCAGCTGCATGCCGGCCAAAAAGTTTTGGTTAGCGGAGCGTCAGGGGGCGTGGGTGGTTTCGCGGTACAGATAGCCAAATTGCTCGGTGGATCCGTGACTGCGCTTTGTCGAGACGAGCATTTTGACTATGTGCGGGGGCTGGGCGCAGACGAGATGATCGACTATAGAGACGATGGAGCGTCGAAAATCGACGAACGTTTCGATGTGGTATTCGATTGCTCGGCGAAGATGAGCCTCGAGCAGGTCCAGTCGCTCGCCCGCCATGGTGGTCGGGTGGTGACGACCCGGCCCGAAGCGAAGAAGGTGGTGCAGGGCTTTATTGATCGGCTCCGAGGGGCGTTCACGTACGATGTCATCATGGTTCGGCCGCGTGGTGGCGACATCGCTTTTGTATTGGAATTGCTGAGACAAGGTCGCCTTCAGCCGTGCCTGAGAAAAGGATTTCCTCTCGGGTCGGTTGCGGACGCTCACCGCTACTTCGAGGAGGAGAGCGTCGCGGGAAAGGTCGTTCTCACTGTCGATTAGATCCTCGGCTTCTGGAGAAAGCCAAGAAGCACTTGTATTGGCGGGTTTGACCGTAAGTAAGCCGAAGCAGGCTTGCTGGCTGTGTCTCGTAAGTTTCTCGGTCGGACCGAATTGTATCCAAAAGAAGAATATGCTTACGAGATTGCAGTATGAGCTACCGCGATTGCAAAGCGCAGTTGGGACAGAGCGTGGAAAGCCCAAGCTAATGCCGATTACCGGGGGAGTTTTGGGGGGGCGGAGTCGGAAGCTCGTCGCTCGTCTGCGTGAGTTGCCGGTGTATGAAAGGCACTGGCGCGGTTTGCGCTACTGGAGAAATTGAACCCTGAAGCTAGAACGATAACCAGAGAAATGATATGAGTACGATGACAACAGTAATGAGAGCAGCGGATGCAACTTGGAACGGTGACGCGAAAGGTGGCCATGGTTTTGTCTCGGTGGAGAGCGGCGTCCTGAACAAGTCGCGTTATTCCTTGAGTTGCCGACTTGACGAGGGTGACCGTAGCGAAACCAACCCGGAGGAGCTCATCGCTGGAGCGGCCGCGTCGTGTTTCGCTATGGCGTTGAGCAATACGCTGAGCCAACGAGAAAAGGTGCCTACAGAGCTGGTCGTTCGAGCGTCGGTGGGTCTCGAGGTTACTGATAGCGGGCCTTCTTTGAAGCGCTTGGAATTAAAGTGCGAGGGCTTGGTCCCAGCCGCGACTACCGATGAGTTCGAGAGCGCCGTAGCAGCTACCCAGAAGACCTGTCCGGTCTTTCTCGCACTCAAGCCTGGATTCGAGAGCGTTGACGTGTCTTGCGAGTTGAGGCACTAGCCGGCTGCCTCAATATCGAGGCGTAGCCCAGTACTTGGCGGATCTGCTCCACCTTGGGAGCCCTTCGCGTTTTTAGCGGCGGCCGCTAGTCGTGGGTTTCGAGGTCGCTCGGTGCGAGGGGGCAAGCTGGGCAGGCGTCCCGTTGAATTTTGCTTTTTGTCAGATATGCGGACGAAAAAATAAATTTCCGGAGTTCCACGGCCGATTAGCTGGGCAAATACCGAGGTTGAGCTGTATTAAATCTATTAAATACAAATTTGTATGTGATTTTTGACCTTTTCCACTTGTTGTCTGTTCATGGGTTTGCAGGATGAGCGGCAATCATGCTGCTTGAGGTACGAGACCTGAAAATCCGTTTCAACAGCCGCCACTCGAAAGTCGACGCGGTTAAGGGGATTTCGTTTTCGCTCGAGCAGGGCAAGACGCTGGCGATCGTTGGGGAAAGTGGCAGTGGCAAAAGCGTTACTTCGATGTCTCTGTCGCGATTGCTGCCGCCCCCGCCCAAGTGCGAGGTATCCGGCCAGGCACTGCTGGATGGTGTTAACCTTCTGGATTTGCCGGAGCGCCAGCTACGCAAGGTGCGTGGGAAGCGAATAGCCTACGTCTTTCAAGAGCCGTCGACTTCGTTGAATCCGTATTTCACGGTGGGGGCACAAATCGAGGAAGCCCTTAAGTTTCACCGGGAAGACGTTGCGGATTTCAAGGTGGAAACCATAGGCTTGCTACATAAGGTTGGCATCCGAGATGCTGACTCGCGCTACGGCGACTACCCGCATCAAATGAGTGGCGGCATGAAGCAACGTGTCGTGATAGCCATGGCTTTGGCTTGCCAGCCCGACATCCTAGTCGCGGACGAGCCGACGACGGCGTTGGACGTAACGATTGAAGCGCAGATCATGGATTTGCTCCGCGAATTGCGCGACAACGAGAACATGGCCATCATCTTGATCACGCACAACTTTGGTATCGTCGATGGTTTTGCCGACAATGTTGCGGTGATGTACCAAGGAAGAATCGTGGAGCAGGGCGAAACTGCTTCGATTTTAGCGTCGCCGAAACATGAATACACAAAGGCTTTGATTCGTTGCATTCCAAGATTGGGAGTTAAGCGAGAACGGCTGCCTGTGGTCGATTATGCTGCGATAGCAGAGGAGGAGGCACGCCATGACTGACTCCTCATCTGGCCACCCGTTGCTCAGGGTTTCGAAACTCAGCGTGAGCTACCAGACTTCGTCGGTAGGTTTGTTCGGTAAAGCCGGCTCTTTTCGGGCCGTCAAGGACGCTAGTTTTACGGTTGAGCGTGGCAAGACCGTGGGGCTCGTGGGTGAGAGCGGCAGTGGAAAAAGCACTATCGGAAAAGCAATATTGAAGCTGATTCCTTCCGAGTCAGGAAAAATTGAATACGATGGCGTGAACATCACTACTCTCTCGGAATCGCAGTTTCTCCCTTTTCGTAAGAGGATACAAACGATCTTTCAAGACCCCTATGCTTCGTTGAATCCTAGATTGACGGTGGGTTCGATTATTGCAGAACCGCTAATCGTCCACGAGTCGAAAATGAGCCGGATGGATCGAGAGGCCCGCGTTGCGGATCTTTTGGTCAAAGTAGGCTTACCCGTGGATGCCATTCGCCGTTACCCGCACCAGTTTAGCGGTGGACAGCGTCAGCGGATTTGCATCGCTCGAGCCTTGAGCAGCCAGCCTGAGTTCATTATTTGCGACGAGTGCGTAAGTGCTCTGGACGTGAGCGTGCAGGCACAAATCGTAAATCTCTTGCAGGATTTGCAGGATGAATTCGCGATCACGTACCTCTTTATCGCCCATGACCTTGCGGTGGTAGAGCACATGAGCCATGAGGTGATTGTGATGCAAAGCGGCGAGATCGTTGAACAAGGCAGCTCTGAACAAATTTACAGTGACCCACAAACTGAATACGCCCGAAAGCTACTAGATGCGGTTCCTAAGATGCCGAGCATTCCCAGTGTCTAGTATTTAAGCGTGTATGGCCCAAACATTGCCTTGGCAGGCTAAAAACAAAGCGAAAGTAAAAGAAAATGGATACGCAAAGTCCCGACCTAAAGACACAAATCGGATTTGACCCAGAAACGGGCAAAAACTGCTACGACGAGAGTCAGCTCACGGAGTATCTAAATATAAAGCTGCGTTCGCGCGGATTGCCGATTTATGGAGAAGAGAAAGAGTTCCCATTCTTGCAGATGGGAAGTTCGTTGCTGAAGAGCGTGCAGGAGAAGAACCGACTTCTCAAGCAGCACCTATGTCCTGTCGATCAACGTATCCAAAAGTACTTGGAAGACCTCTTCAAGCCATTGGGCTTGGAAGAACGTACTTGGTTGCCTAAAGAGACGCTCGTGCTGGAGCGTCATGGAATGGCTCGCGCCCTCTCGTTGCCGCCGAATGAAGATTGTTTCGAATCGGACATCGTGAGCTCGTTTCGCACCAAGCAAGGTGTCTTGAACAACCCGAAGAGCGACCGCCGCACGACTAAAGGGGTTTTCCACGTGGCGGAAGGCGGATTGCCTATTCCCGCTGATAAAAAGCAGGTCCCACTCAAAGTGTTTGCGAATCTCTTAGCGGTGGCGTTGACCCCGCCAGATAGCCTGCTCGAGCTACCCTTTACAGCGGCCCAGGAAGAAAAGGCACGCACGTTCGCGTCTATTCTGCTGCGCCCGCTCGTCCAACCGCAGGTACCAGGAGTGACTGAGGAGAAACGAATGGAGATCCGTTTCTTTGCTCCGGGCAACATGACCAGTAACCTTGACTTCGTTGAGTCTATATTCGGAAACGCTGGGGATCCCTTCCTCGCGGAGAACGATTCAGGTCTCGATGTGAAGCACTGGTCCGGACACACGGGCTGTGTGATTTTGGCTCCGCACCTCGTTCGCACCAAAAAGAAGGAATTGGGCCTACCTCATATTTCCGAAGCCACCGAGCGTCAGAAAAAGGACGGCATGTGCTGGGAAAGCGAGGATGAGCTCTACAACGACGGCGGCGCTTTCAAGATTACTACCCGCGATGCGCGCGGTGTAGTGGTAACGCTCATCGCGGATAACTACTACGGGTACTGCAAGAAGGAGGTGAAGACTCAGATCTCCTATGCCTCTAATCTCTACGGGAATGTTGAAGAAGAACACGCGGGCGGCGCTCTCGCTTTCGCCGCGTACGATCTTGGCGAGGATTTCCACCTGAGTAAGTACACGCTGACGGTTGACCACACTTATGAAGAAGCGGTGCGGGCCCTCGGTGATTCGGCGGATTTCAAGCCAGAGGGTTACGCGATCGATAAGAGGTATCCAGATATTTACTACGTACCTGAAGGTGCCCGCTTCACGCTACAGGATCAACAGATCAGTTGGGTGCTGGACGGTGTCGAGCACAGCCTGGCGCTTCAGCCAGACAATACTTATGTTCTTCCTTCCGGTTACAAAGTGGAGATGAAACAGCCGATGGCGGGCCGCCGCTGGAGACTGCTCGGAACGAGTGCGGTGGGAACCTATTGCCATAAGCCCTGTACTGTTTCAGGAGGTGGCAAGTCCGAGATTTCCAAGTCGCTAACGGATGCGATCGTGGCGGGGCCTGTTTTCACCGCGGATCTCAAGAAAGATTTCGATCTCGTGGAAGAGGTAGTCAGCAAGGACTACGGCGATCGGTACAAAGACGATAAGCTGAATCGCAAGGATTCTCGACCTCTGCTCAGCACAGACCGTTCGCTCGGTTCCGTGATCAAGCTGCTATCTACTTCACCGTCTTATACGGACGAATACAACGAGTGGCTGCAGGGGTTGCCCGGCTACGTGATCGATATCGTGCTGGTCGTAAAGCGCTTCTACAAGGAGGACTGGGGTGCCGACTGGCGCGACCGTTTCAGCGTGGACATCGTGAATGGTCGTCCCGGTAACGAGCTAAAGTACCGTGACCAGAAGCTTATCTCGCAATACTTGAGAGTCGGTTTCGCGGAAGATGGCTCTTGGCGCGTATTCAGCCTTCGTAAGGACTTCTATCCAGCTTCGAAGATTCAAACGGAAGACGACATATCGTCTTCGGTAGTGGTCCCAGCTGAGTTGCTAGAGGGTCTCGATCGCGGAGCAGAGGGATTTCGCTCACTCAAGTTCATCCAGAACTGCGAGTACCGCCTCTTCCAGCGTCCGGACGAAGCGATTCACCGCGGATACGACAAGACCACTGAGAAGGACTTCTCCACTAACGGTGTATTCTTCTCCAACTACGAGCCACTCAATCGCGAATACACGAAAGAGATGGTCAAGGATGCGATCCGTTTCGGACAGTTTACCGAAAATATGCAGCGCACGATTTTGGAGTTTAACGCTTCGGAAAAACCTGAGTATGCCATCTCTTCGTCCAACCCGCGTTTGGTTGATGGAGTGCCCACTAAGAACCCTCGCTACTTGCAGAACCGTCTCGATCTAGAGGATGAGCGCAGCGTCTACGTAGCGAAAATCGGTGCATCCCTATATCGACGTTTGGCTCCGGGTGCCGCTCCTCACTTCCCAGTGAATTGCGTATTGCCGGGTCGTCGTAACAATGGTCCGTCCGAAGGTATCCGCGCTCTCGCTCCTTTTGGGCCGATTCACTATCAGGAGCTACCAGAAGCGTTCATGGACTTCATCGCGAGTTTGACCGGTAAGTCACCGTCGACTACCGGAGCTGGTTCAGAGGGGGCTCTAACCAAGGGACCTTTCAACGCGTTGCTTCCAATCGTGGATATGAATAACGCTCTCGTATCGTATATCGTTACTGGATACGAGTGCTTCATCTCGTCCGCTGGTTGTGTAGGTCCGAACTTCCGTTGCGATCACGACATTAGTTTGCTCGTTCCAGAAATCTGGTGCCGCATGAAACCGAACGAGCGTCGATCTTCCTACATGATCGAAAAGGGCTATCTCGAGGTGTGCGAAGATTTCGAATACAAGGGTAACAAGATCGAGGCTAGCCGTTTGGGATACCGTATTACGAGCGAATTCGTTCAAGCTTACGGGGGTCGTGTGTTCTCGAATCCACGTTCCGTGTTCCCCGAGCACATCCTCCGTCCCGAACAGCAGGATATGGACGCTTTCGTCGATGGCATCAAGAATATCGTAGAGACGCAGCGATCCGTAGCGCTCAACTATTTCGAAGATGGCTCTATCGACGCGGCGTGTCCGCCGCTAAAGGCCCTGCTTAACGTCATGGCGCACGGCGAATACGAAGGGATGACTTACCACGACGCTGAGTTCCGCAAGCTCTTCGAGTACGAGGAGATGGTAAAGAGCGATTGGTACAAGGCCCGCCTCGACGCTAAGCAACAGGTAGATGTTCGCCTGTGGGAGCGTCACCTAGAGTACCTCGATACGTATTTGGCCACCGATATCAACGAAGGGATGGGCGATCGTATCGAGGAAGAACGCTTGCATCGAGCAATCGCGCGCCGCCTCGAGACTTTCCGTTCTGAGGAGTATCGCGAAAAGCTCAATGGCTGTATCGGCGCAGATCCCAGCCTTTATCAATAGGCTTATTTAGGAGCGTTAGCTCCCGTCTGTTTACGAAACGCCAGGTTTTTAGCCTGGCGTTTTTTTACGCGATTTTGAGAGGCGAAATTCGCTGGCGCCGATTTTGCTATTTGGGTTGCGAGGCTAAACTCGAAAATTCAGCCACATTAATCCAATGAATGAAATAGTACTCTGGTTCACAAGCCACTCGTCCATCGCTCTCGTGCTGTCGTATGCAGGGTGCGGTGTTGCTGTTTTCGTTGGTGCGTCCAAAGGACGATATCGGCGAAGTGCTCGTTAATCCGATTGCCTAAATTAGAAAATCAAACGCCAGGTCTTCGGACCTGGCGCTTTTTTGGCTCACAGCTCGTTTTCCTGAAGACAATTTCTATTACAGGAGTCCGTCTGGCCAAACTGAGGGCATTCAGATCGAAATCACTCAAAATCCGCCTCCTGTAAGGCTTGCCGGGAGGAACCGGTCCGTCCGAGTCAACAGCTTCTCAGATGTGGATCGTCGCCTTGCTGTAGAGTTGAGCTTGGCCGCTTATTCGCACGCGATCGCCGGCGAGTTGGCAGAGGAGCTCTCCGCCGCGGGGGCTTATCTGGCGCGCACGCAGCTTCGTTTTGTTCAAACGCTTTGCCCAGTAGGGGGTTAAAATACAGTGTGCTGAACCTGTGACCGGGTCCTCGTCTATGCCATCTGCTGGAGCGAAAAAACGGGATACAAAATCATGCAAATTGCCCGGTGCGGAAACGATCACGTTGGAGTTTGCAGTGCGAGCGAGAAGCGACAAGTCGGGCTCGAGAGCGGCGACAATTTCCTGGGAAGGAAAGATGGCGAGGGAGTAGGCGGACGCGTGAAACTCCACGGGGTGTGCGCCGAAGGCGTTTGTGAACCAACTAGGTGTCGAGGTCGGTTTCGGAGCTTGGCAGGGAAAATCGAGGGTGTAGAGGCTGCCGTCGCAACTGACCGAGAGCGGACCGCTTTTCGATTCGAAAAATATCGTGTCCGACGTTTCGCCGAAGTGCTCACGCAGCGCGAAGGCGCTAGCGAGGGTAGCATGGCCGCACAGCAGTACCTCCACGGCCGGTGTGAACCAGCGAATCTTGTACGCCCCGGTGGCCGACTTTACCAGAAACGCGGTTTCGGAGATGTTGTTCTGAGCAGCGATAGACTGCATGATGGCAACGTCGAGCCAGTCATCCAACAAGGCGACTGCGGCGGGGTTGCCGGAGAAGGGTTCGGATGCGAATGCGTTTACGGTAACGAGCGGCAGTTTCATGGCGATAAGGCTTGGGATGATTGAGGCAGTAGCCAATGTCTCGCTCCACCACAGGTCAAGAGGGTTGCGTTGTGGGGCCGGATTGATTGCATGGTGAGCAATGATGAAGTGTCAGATTGCCTTGTGCCTAGTCCTAACTCTATTCGCGCTTGCTGGATGTGGTCCGAAAGCGGATACACCGAACGAGGCTCCTCAAGTTTTTGTCTTCGCCCGGGGTAGCGACGCTCAAAAGCTGGATCCGGCGGATATAGATGATGGAGAGTCCGTCAATACGCTTACCCAGATTTGTGAGGGCCTAGTGCGGTTCAAAAGTGGTACGCTGGAAATCGAGCCTTGGCTCGCGGAGTCGTATTCAGTATCGCCCGACGGACTGGTGTACCGTTTTAAAATTCGGGAAGGAGTTCAGTTTCACGATGGCACTCCCCTTGATGCCGAGGCAGCTGCGTTTTCTTTTCTCCGACAAATGGACGAGAGCCATCCTGCCCATCTTCCAGAAGCGGCATTTTCGTATTGGAGCTACCTCTATCAGGATGTGGTTGCAGTCGAAGCGGTTGCCAAGATGGAGTTGGAGATCCGTCTTTCTCAGGCGAATGCTTCGATGCTGCGCTCGTTGGCGATCTTTCCGGCATGGTTAATTAGTCCTAGTTCTTTGGATACATATGGAAGCGAGATGCAGCGAAATCCAATCGGTACGGGGCCTTACCGTCTAAAGGAGTGGCGTCGCAACGAAGCGGTCATTCTGGAACGTAATCCGGATTACTGGGGAGAGGCACCCGCTTTCGAGCGTCTCGTGCTCAAGGTGGTGCCGGACAATACGACACGATTGCTCCAGCTGAAGTCGGGTGCCATTCATGGCATGGACGGGCTCCAACCTACCGAGGTAGCTGCCTTGAGGAACGATCCAAACCTGACTGTCTACGAGGAGGCTGGGCTAAATGTGGGATACATGGCGTTTAACCTGGAAACGGAGCGACTCTCGCACCTCGAACTACGGAAGGCTATTGCTCTGGGGACAGATAAACAGGCATTTGCCACGGTGGCTTTAGAAGGAGCGGGGCGACCTGCTTCCTATCCGCTGCCCAAGGGCTTTCTCGGGTATCCGAGCGTTGAGGACAAGATCATTTACGACCTTGAGCGCGCCCGCAAATTAGCTGCTCCTTTCGTGGACCTCTTTCGTGACAAGCCATTGGAGATTTTAGTTATGAATGCCCCTCGGCCGTACTTGCCCGATCCGGTTACTGCCGCGACATTTATGAAGGGTCAGATCGAGGCGATCGGCATCCCTGCAAAGGTCGTGTCCTTGGATTTCAAGACGCAACTCGATAGGCTTCGCAACGGTGACTTCGAAACTGCCCTCATCGGATGGGTGGGAGACAATGGAGATACAGACAATTTCCTGAGCGTGTTCTTTGGAAGCTGGGCTGCGGAAAAGGGTACTGCGACTAACTACAGCTTCTATCGAAACCCAGAGATGGACGAGCTGCTTTTGACCGCTCGCAAGACTACCAAAACGGCGGAGCGGGCAGAACTCTATGAGGAGGCTATTGCTATATGGAAGAGAGATTTACCGCTGTTGCCACTTTGCCACGGTGACAATATTGTAGTGCTTAGTTCGCAGTTCGAGGGATTTCAGTTGCAGAAAATTGGCGATCTTCGCCTGAGCGAAATTAGGGTGAAGTAGGTTTCGCGACAGAAAGCGTTTTCTGAATCGCTTCGCTTCGATCAGGCGTTTGTAGTCCTAGCCGTGCTGCTGGCTCTGCTCAGAAAGATTCCGTTCTTCCTCGCTCTCTACGTTTTTGCGAGCCTAGCGATCTTTGCGGCGATAAATGCGATTCCAGGCGATCCGGTGGAGCTTCGCTTTGGCAAGGTAGTCAATGCGGAGCGAGTAGCGATCGAGCGGGAACGGCTTGGCTTGGATCGTTCGTTCGTGGAGCGATACATCCTCTCGCAAAAGCAATTTCTGACAGGGGATTGGGGCAGGAGTTTGGGTAGTGGGCAAGCCACTACGGTGGACTTTTTTGCCTTCATGCCTGCCACCTTGGAGCTGAGCTTCAGTGCCATGTTGTTGGGGGTCGCTCTTGGATTGAGTGTGGCCCTCTTTGGCGCGCTAGGCAGCTACCCCTCGATGTCTCGTTTGGCGAATGGGATTGGCACAATCGGTTTGGTAGTGCCCATTTTTTGGATAGGGATTGTGCTGTTGGTGGTCTTTTCGCTTTGGCTGGGATGGTTTCCGATGGGAGGGCGCTTCGATATGGCGTCGATTCAGCCGAGTCGAAGGTCCGGGTTTCTCTTTTTGGATACAGTCTTTTCCGGAGACCTCGCCTCGCTAGGAATTGCGTTCAAGCATCTCGCTCTTCCGGCGGTTTGTTTGTCGGTTTTTCCGGCGGCAAGCGTTGCGTCGGTGACTTACGCCCGCTTGCAGGAGCCCGAATTGCAGGCATTTATCGTGGCTTTGCGATCGCGAGGTTATGGCACTGCTCGGATCTTGTGGCGGCACTTGCTGAGAGTATCTGCGGGTACGACGATCACTGTAGTTGGAACGTCCTTCGGGGCTTTGCTGGGCGGAGCGTTTTTAACGGAGACTGTTTTCTCTTGGCCGGGAATCGGTCGTTATTTGGTGACGGCGATCCTTGAGCGTGACGTTTTCGTGGCCCAGAACATTCTCACTTTTCTCGTGCTTTTGGTGATCTTCGTCGCTTTCGTTTCGGACCTGATCGTCTTTCAGCTCAATCCGAAAAAGGAGGAGGGCGAGTGAGCGAGGGTCGGTGGATAAACGGAATCGTATTCGGCCTGATGACCTTGCTTTTGGCGGGGATTCTATGGACGCCTTACGATCCTTACGAGCAGGCATTCTTCGATTTGCGAATTAGTGGCTCTAGTATGGAGCATTGGTTTGGGGTGGACCGATTAGGCCAGGACTATTTTAGCCGTATCTGGAGAGGAGCGGGGAATTCTATTTCGTTCGCGTTGCTAGGAAGCTTGGGGGCGTTGCTAGTTTCAGCTTTGCTTCTGATGGCTGAGCGAATGGGGGGGAGCTTATTGGGGCAGGTGGTAAGGACTTTGGTTTCCTTTGGTATCGCCTTACCGGCGATCTTCATCGGGCTGCTAGTCGTGACCTTTATGGAAAGGGGAGCAAGCTCCTTGGCTCTCGCGATCGGGGCGGCGGGAGTGCCGTTCGCCTTCCGGCAACTTCGAGTGATATGGAGCGAGCTAAACGCGACCGCTTATGTCGAAGCGAGTCGAGCGATTGGCGGTTCGATCTGCCACCGCTTCGTGTTCACGATTTGGCCTAACTTGTGGCCTCAGCTACTGGGACTATGGAAGCTCGTATTCGCATTCGCGCTCCTTGAGTTGAGCGCATTGACCTTTCTCGGATTGGCGGGGGATCCGAATTGGGCGGAGCTGGGAACGCTTCTGCGGGCGGGGCAGGGCTTGCTGCTGCACAGCCCAGCTTTTGTAATTTGGCCGGGTGTGGCGCTCTGCTCGGTTTTGGGAATGGTGCGCTTGATTCGGTCTTAGGTTTGGTCCCACCCTACCTGAGACCCTCCCATGTATGAAGTTCTGTAAGCTTTTCTGAAAAGGTATCGAGTTTTCTTACGGGTTTCTTAAGTTGTTGTTCTACAATTAGAAAGGAACGTTTATGGGGAAAATTTCCTAAGGTTTGTATGGAAAGTTTACACTAGGGGTTGAGGGGCTGGGACTCGATAAAATTTTTAATATGATCACCAACAGGCGCTTAACAACTGGCGCGATACGCGGATCAATTTATGGCCGAGTTTAAGCAACTTGGTTCCTGAGTTTCGAAATTCTTTGGAAGCTCATGGGTGCCAATATTAAAATGAAAACGATACCTTCGTTCCTGTTCGCAATCGCCGCTCTCGGCGCTGTTTCTTCTGTCGGAGCCATCAGCTTCGATTTTTACAAACTCGATAAACCAAATGGAGCAGGCGATTTCCTGCCGATAGACGGTTTTTTTAACGCCGACGACATGGTGGGCTCACCCACTTTGACTTACGTCAATGAAGGCCTGTCTGTAACCGCTTCGGCAACGTACAACGGTAACGCTGCAGTTGCAGTTCAGGACAGCACAGCGGGCTGGTCCGACCTTAGAGGCGCTGGATTAGGTGTCTATAAGACGACTAAGCCCATCAAAACTTCTGACGACAACATCGATAGGGGTGAGACGCTGATCCTTACCTTTGACCAGGTCGTGACCCTGTCGAAGGTTGAGCTTCGTGCAGACAAGCATGGGGTGCAGAACTGGGTCGATGGCGCGACATTTTTGCTGAATGGTATGTCATATGCCCTGCCTAAGGGTGTTGGCTCTGTGTTCCTCGATTTGACAGGTTCTGTGTTTAGCTTCACCCATTCCGCAGGTATCTCTGATCCAACCGGTGGGCCAAGCGAAGATTTCTATGTCGCTGGTCTTAATGCGAGCGTATACGTCGCACCTCCTCCTCCAGCAACCGTCCCTGATTCAGCGAGCACCCTTAGCATGCTCGGCCTTGGATTGATCGTCCTTTCCGGAGTTGCTCGTCGCTTTAAGCGTTAATATTGAGCTTTAACCGTAAATAATCATCTAACGTGCACCGTCTTGGTGCACGTTTTTTTTTGCGAAAAAGCTCTCCTCTCTCTCGATGAGGTTGGAAGAGCTCGAGCGACTTTGATGAAATCTTGAGATGCGGTCGCGGGAGGAAGCTTCGTGCTGTAGGGAGTATACGAAAAAGCCCATCCGAGTGGGATGGGCCTTTGCTAAATTATTCGTTGGGTGAGTTACTCTTAACGGCCGCCGCGGGTGTAGTAGTTGAGGCGCTGGAGAAGGGCGTTGGCTTCAGGAGGAAGCTCGAACCAATCGCTCATCACGATTTCCGGCATGTTATAGTCGGTGTTGTAGAACGCTTGGGTGCCCTTGTTGTTTGGAGAAACCCAACCTGCTTTCACTGCAACACCAGCGAAGAGGCCCTTCTTGTTGGAATAGACAAGGATCTTGGCGTTCTTGTAGTCGATGTTTTGGCGAGCTTCGCGGGAGCTTTCGAGCGGGCCAGCCACGGCTGCAGCATCTGCTCCGAAGTCGATGCGGCCAGTGTAGGCTTTGCGCACGGTGTCGAGATCCATGATCACGTAGACCGCGTCGAACTCCTTGACTCCGAGCTGTAGGCCGATGGTGGCTCCACCGGTGCGGACGAATGCAGGAACGCCCCATTCTCCGCTGATCGGATTCTTTGCGATAAGGATGCCGTGCCCGGCGTGACCGCCTACCATAAATCCGCCACGGTAGTTCAGGGTGAAAATGATTCCCTGGGCGTCTTTGAGGATATCGGATGGGATGGCAGTGGCTGGGTCTGCCATGATTTCCTCAAGTACGTATTCGCCGGCAACGATGTTTTCTACGAGCTTCTCGCGCTTGGGAGCGGCGTTGGCAGTTGCCGCGAGAAAGGCGAGGCCTAGGCAGGCAAGGGCGATCCGGTTGATTTGCTTCATAACTATATGTGGGATTGGCGCTTGGGTAAGAGGTTCCTTTTGCAGCACGATGCCGTGGATTGGAAGCGATTATTTGACCGAGGCACCGATTTTTGCAACAGAAGATGTTTCAGAGGGCAGAGGACTTGCGCTGGGCGCGGCGAAGGGATTTGAGACACTATAGAGTTGTTATGAGGCGTAGGTGTGGTTTCTTAGCGCCCTGCATGTCACGAAGTGATAGATCTTTTTACCGTGTATCCCGGCGCTGGATATCGGATTTGATGGAACGGCTAGCCTTGAGCCAAAGGAGCCGTTTCAACGTTTTGGCAATCTTGATCGGAGTTTTGAGCGGTCTTAGCGCGGTGGCATTCCACCAGTCTATCCATTGGGCGGAGCATAGCTGGATCTATCGGGTGAGCGAAATCCCCGGCTGGCTTGGCGTCGTCGGCTTGATTGTCCTTCCGGCTTTGGGAGGTCTCTTCGTCGGGTTTCTGATCAAGCATTGGGCGCCCGAAGCGGCGGGGAGCGGAATCCCGCAAGTAAAGGCCGCATATTTTCTGAAGTTTGGACGCATCCGTTTCCGGGCGGCGTTGGGAAAGTTCTTGTTGGGGACAGCTTCGATTGGAACGGGAGCCAGCTTGGGGCGGGAAGGGCCGACGGTACACCTATCTGCTGCAATCGCATCATGGGTGGGACGTTGGTTTGGTTTGGCACCACGCCAGATCATGGCTTTGATCCCCTTGGGCTGCGCGGGCGGTATAGCGGCGGCTTTCAATACGCCTCTGGCTGCAATCGTGTTCGCGATCGAGGAGATCATGGGGGACATGAAGCACAAGGCTTTCGCCGGGATCGTGATGGTGGCGGTGATCGCCGCGGTGATCGAGCGTTCTCTGCTGGGGACTGATTCCATGTTTCAGGTGCCTCTTCATCCGGACCACTTATCGGGTATGAGCTTGGCCATGAGCGTGGTGCTTGGCGTGTTGGCGGGTTTCGTCTCGCACGCGTTTGTCGAGTGCCTGCTACGGGCTCGCGAGCGAGTGAAGCTGGTGCGTGGTCGTTACAGCTGGATGATGCCGGGACTAGGCGGATTGCTGACAGGGTGCGTGGGCGCGTTGGTGTATAAGAATCTTGGGCACATGGGTGTCTTTGGAATTGGCTACTTGGATCTGTCGGCCGCGTTGGCAGGAAGCTTGGGGCTGGGCGTTTTAATCGCTCTTTTCGTGGGCAAATTTGCCGCCACGATCTTTTCCTATTCGAGCGGTGGTTCGGGCGGCATCTTTGCGCCGACTCTATTTATCGGAGCAATGCTGGGTGGAGCGGTGGGTGTGCTGGCGGAGAAGGTGAGCGGAGATGCGGATTTGCTGCCGCATGTTCTCGCTCTGGTGGGGATGGGCGCGCTTTTCGCAGGTGTGATACGGGCTCCGGTGACGTCGATCCTTATTATCTTCGAGCTAACTCGAGACTATAACTTGATCCTGCCGATCATGCTCGCCAACCTGATTTCCTACGCAATCGCAACCAAGCTGCGCGATGTGCCGATCTACGAGGCACTACTCATTCAAGATGGAATCAACCTTCGCAAGTTTCCGATCTTACGACCGAGCCAAGGATGGCAAAATATGCCAGTGGGTTCGATTATGACGAACACGGTTCATACCTTGGGGGCGAAAATGTCTCTGTCTGATGCTTGGGACAAAATCAAAGGCGAGGGATTTAAGGTGTATCCAGTCGTTGATGACGAGATGCACTATGTCGGATTGGTTCATCGTAAAGGTGTTAAGATCGTTAGCGCTCAGTCTCCCAAAAAGCAGGTCCAAGATATCTTCATCTCCGACACCTTTCCGAAGGTGTATCCAGATACTCGGATTCGAGAGGCGGCTAAGCAGTTTGTGAATACGGAGTGGATTGCCCTTCCGGTGGTCAGTCGATTGGACGAGGGGCGAGTCGTTGGGGTAGTCACATTACATGACATTACGCGACAGCAGTTTCTTCAGGAAACCAAAGGGGATTAAGAGCATTTAAGGAAGTGAATATGGAAAACGTTTGGAAGCGTAAGGGCGGCGAAAAGCCGGTTGCATCAACGGCAGGTCGCCGAACGCCTTGGGTCGAAATTAAGACGTTCACGTTTCATCCCACGATCTACAAGTCGATGTTGGGAAAGGTTTCGGCCGACGCAGCCGCGGGCGATATCGTCACTGTCTACGACCGCAAGGGAGAGATTTTTGGTTCGGGCCTCTATAACGGAAAGGCACGGGTGCCGCTGCGGATGTATCGCCATGGCGACGTGGTTTTCGAGGAATCAGGTTTCTTGGAATTGATCGATCGGGCGATTTCTTTGCGTCGGGAAGCTGTGTCTCTCGATGCGAGCTCTGAGGCATATCGTGTGATCCACTCGGATGGCGATGGACTGAGCGGGCTCGTGGTAGACAAGCTGGGGACTGTATTGAGTGTTCAAGTACATTCGTACGGAGTCTACGAGCGTCTTGGTGAGTGGATACCGTACTTGAAGGAAAGACTCGGTGCCTCCGAAGCAATTGTCGAGGTAGACCAAAAGATCGCTGACTTGGAGGGAATTCGTATCGATGAAAGCCTTTCTGACGACATCCGCTTCGCGAAGTTCGAGGAGCATGGGATTCGCTATGAAGCGGACTTTCGCGACGGGCATAAGACTGGATTTTTCTGCGATCAACGAGACAATCGAAAGCGATTCGGCGAGTTTGCCAAAGGCAAGGAGGTTCTCGACGTTTGCTGTTACACAGGTGGCTTCGCTCTAAACGCCAGCGTTCTGGGAGAGGCTGCGGACGTGACTGCAGTCGATCTCGATGAAAAGGCGATTGCTCAAGGTAAGCGTAACGCGAACCTTAACGGTCAGGCCCGCATCAACTGGACGCATTGCGACGCGTTTTCGTTCATGCGTCAGATGCAGCGCAATGGCCGCCAATGGGATTTGGTCAACCTCGACCCACCGAAACTGATCTTCAGCAAGGAACAACAACCGGAGGGCATGAAAAAATACGAAGACTTGAACCAACTCGCTTGCACGCTCGTGAGACCGGGAGGGGTCATGGCTACTTATTCTTGCTCGGGGCAACTCTCAGCCGAGGAATTCGAGAGCATGGCAATTCGCTCGGCTCATCGCGCGGGACGGCGTCTGCAAATCCTAGATCGCACGGGAGCTGGCAGTGACCACCCGGTGATGTCGAATTGCCCGGAAAGCCGTTACTTGAAGGCGATCTGGTCGATCGTTTGGTAGGTTTCTCGAAGCGATGAGTAGAATAAAGATCCTTTTGCTGTAAGGAATTATCGCTGGCACGACGCTAACGTTATCGTGGAGTGCGCAGGCGAAGCCGGCTCGCTTTTCGTGGACCACAGCATTGAAGACCCGAGGCTCAATTGGCTTTACGAGCGGATTGCTGAGCTAAACGAGGTGGACCGTTCGTTGACGTTGCTGATGCTCGACGGGTTTTCCTATCGAGAAATCTCGGAAGTATTGGGGTATGCAGAGAGCAATGTCGGTGTGAAGCTGACGCGTATTCGGAAAAGACTTACGGAAATATTAGGAGAGGAAGAATCGAATGAACTTTGAAGAAATGCAGGTGATTTGGGATGCACAAGAGAAGCGTTCGCTTTTCGCCTTCGATCGAGTAGGACTGAAGCGCCTAGTGGACAAGCAAGCCTCTGCCGTCAGGTTCAGCCTGGCGCTTTTGAAGTCGTAACGATAGGCGGTTTTCTGGGTGTAGCGCTGGCGGTGGCTTCGGAGCCGTTCTTCGAGAAGCGTGAGTATTTCCAGTATTACGAAGCCGTAGGGTTTGTGTTTTTTGCGGTGGTGATGTTTTTGCGAGAGAGACGTCCGATGAGGTGAGAGCTGCATTCTCTTTGAGTCAGATCGACCCTCTCAAAGGAGACTGGACAAAAACGTCATCGTTGGTACTCGTTGTCCCTCTTATGGCTACCAAGGTAAATAAAATCTCCCGCGGCAACGTCATCGAATACGAGAAGCAACCCTGCTTGGTGATCGAATGTAAAATCGTTGCTCCGCCGAACATGTCTGCGCTCTGCCAGATGCAGCTCAAGAACCTGAAGACTGGCAAGGTCATCCACAACCGCACGAATGTGGGCGACTCTTACGAGGTCTTACACAAGGAAATTAAGGACCTCGAATACTCCTACCCGAACGGTGACATGTACGCGTTCATGGATCTCGAAACTTACGAGACCATCGAAATCACTCAGGAGGTGGTTGGCGACGCGAAGGACTTTCTAATCGAAGGTAAGAGCTACCAGATTTTCTTCGTAGATGGAAATGCAATGGGCGTGGAGCTTCCATCGTCCGTTGAGATGAAGGTGATCGAGGCTCCAGAGGCGGTTCGCGGCGATACCTCTGGAAACGTTCAGAAGACGGTGGTCATGGAAACGGGTATCGAAGTGAAAACGCCGATTTTCATTAAGGAAGGGGAAATCATTAAGATCCGTCCTGAGGACAAGAGCTACCAAGGACGCGCTTAAACATCGGCCCTCACTTGTCTTTTTTATGAAACGCCGAACCTTCGGGAGAAGGTCGGCGCTTTTTTGCGTTCAAGATTGCCGGATTCTCTCCGAAGCTCTTTCTGGCTCAGGCTTGACGACGACCCGGAAGCAAATTCCTAAATTTTATTATGGACTACAACCACCGTAAGCCTCGCCGCACCTTTCCTGTCAGAAGTGTTGTTCAATGGACGGTGGTGGGCATTTTTTCGGTCGTTGTTATCTTCGGAGCGAACTACCTCCGCAGTTCCATGCGGGAGGCGGATTTGACTAAACAGATTAAGTCACAAGAGGAGACGGTACGTTTGGAGGCGAACTCGATTCGCTACCGATTGGAAGCGGAAACTCTCTCTTCGTTCTATCTTGTTACCAGTCTTGGAGCCTACATATCCCTATATCCTGATTTGTCCCAGGAAGATTACCAGAGGTTTGCGGCCTCCATATTTGATGCGAAGCCGGGACTCGTCAATATTGCCGCCGCTCCTGATCTCGTCATTCGGTATATCTATCCGATGGAGGGGAACGAGGCGGCATTGGGGCTCGACTACCTGGAAACCCCTGCTCAGCGAAAAGCAGCCTTGGAAGTGAAGGAAGGGGGCAAGCCGGTAATTGCTGGTCCTTTGGCCCTCGTGCAAGGCGGCATCGCTATTGTCGGGCGTTTCCCCGTTTACGACGACTCGGGATTTTGGGGTATCGTATCGACTCCGATCTATCTCGATCAGTTGCTCGAGGATGCGGGTTTGTTCGACGACTCGCTTACTATCGAAATTGCTTTGCGCGGAAAGGATGGGAGAGGGGCGGAGGGCGAAGTCTTTTTTGGAGATCCGGAGATATTTGAAGCACGATCGCTCAAGGAGCCGATCCGACTTTTTTCGGGTGACTGGCAGATGGGCGTTCGTCCGAAAGAGGGTTGGGCTACTGAAGCTCCCAATGGCTATTGGATTGATCTTTTCGTTTGGTTTGCGAGCGGCCTCGTCGTGGTGATCTCAATACTGCTAAACATATATGTCCTCCGTCTGGTCAAAAGTCGTGAGGTCGAGGCGAGCGTGAGCCGGGCGAAGTCTAGGTTCCTAGCAATTATGAGCCATGAGATTCGTACCCCGCTCAATGGCATTTCAGGAGTGGCTCAACTCTTGGAGATGGAAGAACTTAACGAGGAGCAACGGGAGCTAACGTCGACCATCATAAGTTCGGCGGAAGCTCTGAGCGGATTGCTTTCTGACATTTTGAACCTGAGTCGATTGGAGCAAGATGCCTTCGTCGCGCGGCCCGAACCGGTGCATCTGTATGAAATATGCGAACCGATCATTCGGCTACTAAAAGTCGAAGCCGAAAGGAAATCCATAGAACTGCATTGGTCGGGCGTCCTACCGGACAACAATACGATTGTAATTGACCCTTTGGTACTGCGACAAGTGCTTTGGAATTTGCTGAGCAACGCGGTGAAATTTACCAAAAAGGGGTCCATTTCCCTGGAGCTGAACGCTATTCAAGGTGATAAACGAAAAGGGAGACGTTTGAGTATCAAAGTTACGGATACTGGAGTTGGAGTCGAAAAGTCTCGCCAGAAGGCAGTCTTCGAGGATTTTGTGCAAGAGGATGACAGCACAACTCGCGAATTCGGTGGTTCTGGTCTAGGCCTCGCGATCGTCAAGCGTTTGATAGATGGAGTAGGAGGTTCCGTTTCCCTAGATAGCGAAAAGGGAAAAGGAAGCACCTTTTTCGTTGAGCTGCCAATAGAGTAACGTGTATCCGTTTGTTCGCTACTGGAAGCGAGCTTTATGCGCGGCAGAAACCTTTACGTATTTGGCAGCCCAGCCTTTTATCTTGGATTGTTCTTCTTCGGAAAGGGTGCGTTTCACCTTAGCCGGCGCTCCCATGACCATGCTTCCCGGAGGTATGATGGTTCGAGGCGTGACAAGCGAGCCAGCTCCGATGATGGAGTTATGGCCGATGACTGAGCCATCCAGCACCGTGGCTCCCATGCCGATCAGGCACTCGTTCTCGATCTTACAAGCGTGGATGATAGCCCCATGTCCGATGGTCACGTCGTTTCCGATCTCCACCGGAAACTCATCAGCGAGGTGGACGATGGTACCGTCTTGCACGTTTGAGCGATCTCCCACTTGGATGTAGTTGATGTCGCCTCGAAGGACACAAGCAGGCCAGACGCTTGCATTCTCGCCGAGGCGCACGTCGCCGATGACGGTGGCCTCGTTGGCTACGTATGCGCTGGCTGGGACTTGTGGGTCTTTTGCGAGGAAGGTTTCGAATTGCTCTTCAAGCGTCATAATAAATTGAAAATGCGTTTAGGGTTACTGTTTGTAATAGCCTCGATCTCGAAAGCGCTCAATCCGCTGTCCCTCAATTCAACCAATGGACCTAAAAAATTTGGTGGGTTTATATCTCGCGGGAAAATACGTAGCGGGTAGTCGGTGCCAAATAGGACATTTTCTATCCCGACTTTGTCGCAAAATTCTCGATACACCGGTGTTTTGTATAGGAGAGGGCTGACTGCGGTGTCGAAAGCGACATTGTTGGGGATCCTCTCTTCGCTTCTCAGCGGTTCGCATCCGCCAAGGTGGGCGAATACGAATTGAGTGTTTAGGTGGCTGCTAGCGAGATCCAATAGGGAGTCGAAAGGGGTATCGATTTTCCCGGGGTAGTCGCGGGTGGTCGGGTCGGTTACATGGAAATTAACCGCGGCGTTGTTCTGGGCGGCAAGTTGCAGCGCTTGGTCGAGGACAGGATCGTCGTATCCGTAGCCTTGCGCGGGCGGGTTCAGTTCGCCTATGCCTTTGAACCCAGCATCAAATGCGGATTCCAGCAGATCGAGGGCGGGTTGGCCCCCTTTCGCGTTGAAAGGAGCGAAGCAAATAAGGCGATCCGGATGCATTTTCAGCCACTCGAGCTGCCAGCTGAAGTTCTCAATGCAACTGTCGTGGAATTCCCAATACCATGCTAAAAGGGCGACCTTTTCAATACCTCCTGCATCCATGTCGTGCAGCAGCTCACTGATGGTTTTCCACGCTTGGAGGGATTTGCCTTTACTCGGGTTTACGCAGGAAAGCCAATAGGTTTCATCCCGAGGTCCAGCCCAAGCAACGGGGCTGTGGTAGACGTCTGCTGGATAGAGGTGGATGTGGCTATCGATGGCCATATCGGATTTACCGTTTCGCTCTCTCGCGCATCAGGTCGAGGCTTTGGCGAACCAGAGCCCCCATGGATTCGCAAGTGAGGAAAGATTGGCTCTTGTAGTGGTCGGAGAGTTCTTCGCGCAATTGGTGCACATTCTCGATAGGGGCGAGCCTGTCCTGCGACATACTGTCCAGAAGGGCACGGAGGCGAAGCCCTATCGCATCGATGCGGCGGGAGATGAGCGCATGTTCCTCTCGTTGGTACTGACGAGCGGTCTTTGTATCGATATGGCTGGTACAGAAAGAAACGAGCGGATAGTTCTCCTTGAAGAATTGGGGAAGATAGAAGTTTTTTCGTCCATCGTAGGACTGCTGGTCGAAGTCCATACAGCGGATGCGAATCTGCGTTTCCTCGAAATCTGGCGTGATATCGACAATGAAATTGTACGGGCGCATATCTCCGAGAAGCCGCACAAAGCAGCGCTCGTTGAACTTGATGAGCTCCTTCGCGATACGGATTGCTTTGAGGCGAGGGCTTTCCATCCAATCGTCGATAAATATATCGCCTGGCAGACCGACCACGTGTTCCTCGACCAAGGTGTCGCCATCGGTTAGGAAAAACATGCGGTTAGGGGAGAGCAAGTGCTCGAGCTCGAGGCCATATATACGCGAGGCATCCGCCTTTTTGACGTAAAAATAGTCTTGGTTGTCGTTGCGCGAATTGACGATGCGGACGCGAAATGGCTTGGAGTTACCGAATACGCAGTAGTCGATGCGATCGACGTAGAGGTGCTCCATGACAGACTCGTCTCCACCTGCCTTGAGGATAGCGTACACGCGTTTTAGCCCCTCGTTGAGCTTCTTCATGATGAATGGCTCGTAGATGAGGGTTTCCCAAAGGGTGTCTTCCCCTTTTGAGTCGTAGAGCGGGGCGCCCATCTGGAATCGCTCTAATTGGTTGTAGCGAATAGGGAGGGAGTGCTCTCGATTGAAGCTCGTGAGGTAGAACCGTAGGGAGTCGCTAATCGGAATCGACGGTTTGCGGATTGTTTGAGTGATCCGCTGCCTCGCTGTTTTTCGAGCGGGTTGCTCTAAGAAATCCTTTGGGTCTTCGCTCGCTGACATGTTGTTGGGTTGAGGGTTGGTCCGGAGCATACTTCGGCGAGAGAGGGTCTCAAGGGCAAAGCGGTGCCGAGCTCAGAATTCGCAGAGTGGTCCTTCATTAGGAGATCAGCGGGAGGTGTTCCAGAGATCTTCGATTTTACTTCGTTCACCTGTTTGGGGAAACCAGGGTTTTCGGTCACAGTAGTGGAGCAAGCGGCAGTCGGTGAGTCCGCTGGTGTCCGCATAGTCTTTTTTGATCAAATTGTACTCGGGTGGAAGCACTCCTAGATCGATCTTGTGTCGATGTATCCATTTGTTGAGGATGCCTTGGTCTCCGGAATTGTAGCCACTTCGTCCAGGATTGTCCCGAGCGATGATTTTGAGCTGCTCGATTGTTTGTGGACCTTGAATGGACTTGTGGATGGAGAGCACGCCACTGTTGATCTCGTTTGGATGCCCCTTGTAGCCGCGGGTACTCTTGAAGCCAGTGTCGAGGGCTGCGAGCAGGGCGTGCGGACTGCTGCCTATGAGAAGGGGCGCAGGGCGGAGACAAAGGATGTCGCTGTCGAGGTAGATATTTCGTTCGAAACCGAAGTCAGCGAATGCTTCGAATTTGTAGAAGGTTTCCGCGTGGCGTTTGGAACGGCTCTTTTTGTAGGGTGAAATGTCTGCGTATGAATTCGTTTCGATCCGGTGGCGTTGGGAGGCGAGCCTAGCGAGATAAGAGTCCTCTAGGACCCTAGCATCCCGGCTCAGCGCGACGATGGGAAGTACGGGATTGTGCTGCTGCCATGATTCCAAGAGTCGCAGAGTTCCGGGAATGTAAAGGTTGTCAGTGAGGACTACGAGGCAACTGCGGGACATTGCGTCAACGGACCCTCAAGGATCTTAGGCGATAGAGCGCTGCTGCGAGTTCCTGGAGACGGATTTGGGCGAAGTCGCCCTCGCCGAGGGCGGAGAGGCGTTGAGTGGTCGCGATTTCCAAGGTGCGTTCGAGAGCGACGGGGATGGAATACTGCTCGAAGAGCCGATTTTCGGATGCATAGAGAAACGCCGCTCCGATTGTCTTCGCTTGGGAAGAATTCACGATTTGGGGGACGAGGGAGAGATCGATCTCGTTTTCTCCAAACGTGATGGATCTCGCATCTCGTGTCTTGACGCGACTCCGTCCGGGCCGGCCTCGGTTGGAGGTGTAGGGATCGATGGATGCGGGTTCGGCGAAGCGGGTGGATTGCTCTGGCTCTGTGGCGATGCTTTGAGGGTTCAGCCTTTGCTGGGGACCTTTACTATCGCAAAGGGCTTTTGCCTCTGCGGTGAGGTCCTTTGGGATGTAGTTATCGAGGGCAATAATGAGATCGGCCGGTTCGAAGTAGTCTCCCGATCCTCCGAGTACTATAATAGTGGATACGCCACATTCTTCGTAGAGGGATCGAACGCGTTGAACGAACGGAGTGATGGGCTCTTTCTCCTTTGCTATCAGTTGTTGCATGCGAGCGTCTCGAATGAGGAGGTTGGTGGCAGAAATATCCTCGTCGAGCAGCAAGGTTTTTGATCCAGTCTCGAGAGCTTCGATGATGGAAGCGGCCTGAGAGGAGGAACCGGAGGCGTTTACGGTGGTGAAGTTGGCGGAAACTTTGTTGCCGGGGAGCTGGCCGATGAAGGGGGTGAGGTCGACGCTCGCTACGGATCGACCATCTTCGGCTCGGACTTTAGTGGCGTCATGGCGAGCGACAACGAGCTCACGTCCGTCTAGGGGGCGATGATTGTATACGCCGCGTTCAAGGGCCGAGAGGAGGGTGGTCTTGCCATGGTAGCCTCCGCCGACGATTAAAGTGACGCCATCGGGTATTGCCATGCCGGATACGGGTCCAGCGTGAGGAAGCTCAAAGGTTTGGCGAAGAGAATCAGGGGACTGGAAGGGGACCGCGTCTGGCATGGGCCGTTGGTCGATACCGGAGGCGCGTGGCAGGATGGCTCCTTCGGCAATGAAGGCTACGAGTCCCCTTGGTGCGAGGGCCGCCCTTAGAGTGTCGGCGTCCTCTGCAACGTTGGCGAAGTTGCGGATGGCGTTGGCATCCAATCGATCATAGCAGAGGGCGTTTTCGACCATTTCAGGCAGAGCTTTAACCAAGAGATCGATAGCTGCGTGACCTCGGATGCGTCGGCCGTTTGCGGGGAGCCCAACGGAAAAGCGGACGATGGTTTCCTTCGGTCCGATCTCCACGCAGCTTCGCTGTAACATCTCTTGTCCAGGCGTATCGATCAGTATCAAGCCCGACTTGCCGGAGCCGCTGTGTGCTGAGGCTTGTTGGCATGCCTTGGAGAAGGAAAGGGCGAGATAATTTTCAGTCCCGGTACGGCGGGAGACGTTTGAAAATAGGTTTGCGGGGAGTTCCGATTCATCGTGTGGGAGAATGATCGAAAGCCGAGAGGGCGAGGCGAACGGGTCGCCTTGAACCCTGTCGACACTGAGGTCGAAAAATTCGAAGTCGTAGATTCCGCGAATGTCTTTATAGGCTGGATACGGTCTTCCGTCTATTCGTTGTAGAGTAGAGCGAAGGTCGGTTTTGTGCTTCATGGATTTCTATTTCTCGAAGATGCTTTCGACGGTCTTTTTTGTTATGTCGATACGGGTGTGTCCGAAGTCGTCTCGTGGCTGATTCGAGTCGAGCACTGTGGCGAAAAATAATCGGCGTCCCTCTTTTTCTGCCCATCCGACCCACCATCCGATGTTTCGGCTTTCAGGCAGCACCGCCCAGCCGGTTTTCGCGGCGTAACGTATTGGTTCGTCTTCGGGCGAGAGCATCATTTGCTTGACGGAATCCATCACGCTTGGGTCGAAAGGGAGATCGTGTTGGTAAAGTCGTACTAGAAATTCGATCTGCTCTAGGGGCGAAATACTGAGTGCTCCGGTCAGCCAGAATTGGTCGATGCCACCGGAAATATCTTGGTTTCCGTAGGGAATGGAATTGACGAAAGCCAGCATGCGATCCGGACCTATCTCGCGAACGAGCTCCTGATAATGTGGAACAGAGGAGATTCGAAATGCGGTGGTGAGGGGCAGGTCTCGGTTGGTCTCTTGACGACCACGTTCGAGGCCGTCCCATTTGAGGATGCTGTCTTTGTCCGCGACCACGCCGGATTGGAGGGCTGCTTGGGTACTGAGGATCTTGAAGGTCGATGCGGGGATAAATCGCTCTTCGGCGATGGAGGGATGGCTCGCGAAGTGGGTCTCCTCTTGAAAGTCGTAGACGAGGACCGTTCCTCGGTAGCCCGTTTTCTCCAGGAGGTCGCGAGCCACTGGGAGGAGTTGAGGAGTTGGCTCTTCGGCTCTTAGAGACAGGCAGAGAGACAGGAATGCGAAGGCGGCGGCGAATCTCATGTGGGGTGTTGGCGCTCGTAGGAGAAGATGAATTGTTGGGCGAATCCGGCGAGAGGGCCGTAGTGTACGCGCCCGAATCGGGAGAGCTGAGCGGGGTTCCAACCTTCGAGGGTGTAGCGTTTCTCGAGCACCTTGATGATCCAGGTGTCGACGGGAAAGGCCTCGAGTTTGGCCGCTCCGAAAAGCAGGGCGCAGTCAGCTATTTTTTCACCGACCCCTGGGAGGGAGACGAGCATCTGCTTTGCTTCTTCGTACGGAGCGTTCTCGATTCGCTCGAGTAGGCCAGGCTGAGTGGCGAGGAGATCGGCACTTTTCTTGATGTTTTTCGCTCGAAAGCCGAGCCCTAGGGAACGAAGCTGGGTTTCGGAGGCATTGGTTAGCTGTTCCCATGTAGGGAGGGCGTGGATACCGGGCATGAGCTCATTGCCGAGGGTAGCCGCCATGCGTTCGCACATGACTTTGATCTGCGGGATCTGCTTGGTGGCGGAGCAGAGGAAGCAGAGCACAGCTTCTGCGAAGGGTTGCCTGAGAATGCGGAGACCCGGGAAGGCCCGGAGAGATTTGGCGAGATGACCGTCACTGCGCCAAGGAAGGGAATCGACCGCGGCGTCCCAGTCGAAGTCGTCGCGGAGGTAGGCTGCGAGTGCTGGAAATGTATCGGGTGCGTTTGCGGGAGTGGCTACGAGGAGGTGGTTTTTATCCGAAAAACGGATACGCGCCACATATTGCCCCCAAACACCTTGCCAGCAGGACTCCTCGGGGAGGAAATTCCAGCGGAAGGCTTGGCCGCCGTTTAGGGTTTCAGCGAGGGTCTGCTCGGTGAATGAGGTTGTTAGCGGAAGGGGCGTCCAAGAAGTCCAATCGGCCATGTGCGGACGCGGGCTAAAGCTCCGCGCTACGTGGTGTTTCTGTCCAGAGAAAGCTTTGGGCTGATTCGAGGGAGGTTCCTGAGGCATTCAGAAGATCGATCTTCCAAGCCACGGGATGGCTGCTGGAGGCATTCCATTCTTCTCCGGTGAAGCCTACGAGGATCCGCTTCTTTTCGAGTGATTCGACAGGGGACTCGAAGGATTCTATTTCTTGGGTGCCCTTTCGGACGAACTGGACGCGAACCTTTTTTATCTGGGCAAGAGTAGGCTTCTCGCTGGCCAGCAGTGAAATGTAGAAGCCGTCTCGTCTGGAAGTATCGCTGCGGTATACAGCGTACCGTCCGTCGCTGTGCTTGCCGGTTAGGTACTCGGAGACACGTTTGAAGGACGCGGCATCTCGGTGTTCGGTAGAGATGATAGTGAGCTCGGCCCGGGCGGAAGCGGCGAGGGCAAGCAGAGTAAAGGCGGCTATGAAGTGTCTCATTCGGAAAGGGCAGTTTTGTGATCGTGACCAATATCGCTCCTACCAGCCGTAGTTGCGGCGGATGCGGATGGGTTCGAACAGGTCGGTGGAAATTTCTTGAAGGAAGCGGCTTGGGTTGAGGAACATGCTAGGTCCGCCTTTGGTATTCATCTTTGGATACAGTACGTAAAGCTCGTCGCGAGCTCGAGTCACTGCGACATAGAAGAGGCGGCGTTCCTCCTCGGTATCACCGATGTCAATGGAGCGGCGGGTAGGGAAGAATCCGTCCGCGGCGCCGATTACAAAGACGACGTTGAACTCGAGGCCTTTGGCTTGGTGGACGGTAGTCAGTCGAATAGCTTCGTCGGACTCGTCCATGCGGCCGGAGGTCTCCGAGTTTAGGAGCGTGATTTGCGCGATAAGTTCCTGCATTTCCTCGAAACGTGCGGCGAATCCGACGAGGGAGTTCAGGTCTTCGAGCCGATTGGTGTAATTCGCGTAGGCGCCCTGCAGGTAGGAAGAGTACCAACCATCGATGGCGATTTGCACGACTTCGTCGGGGGTTCCGGTGTCGGCGATCTGCTTCATGTCGCGAAGCGTGAGAGCGACGGCTTCCCAATCGGCCCGGGCGGCGGCGGGCGCTTTCTTGATCGTGTCCTCGTGGCGGAGAGCGTCTATGAAGTCGATTTCGTGCTTCTTGGCGACGGCGATCGTGTGATCGTACAGCTTTTGGGCAGTTTTCTCTCCAACTTTAGGAAGCAGGAGGAAGAGCCGCAGAAAGGCGCTGGCGTCGGAGGGGTTGTAAACGAGACGCAGGTGGGCAACGAGATCCTTGATGTGGGCTTGTTCGAAGAACCGGACGCCGCTGGTGATCTGGTAGGGGACTCCGGCGCGGGAGAGCTCCATTTGCATGTCGAGCGCGACGAAGTGGGAACGGTAGAGGACGGCTATTTCGCGAGGATCCTGGCCTTCGTCGATGAGGCCGCGGACGCGGGTGATGACGAATTGGGCCTGTTCGCGAGTATCCATTGCTTGGACGACGTAGGGACGCTGACTGGATGGCTTGTGGGCGCGGAGTTCCTTGTCGAAGCCAGCGGTGGAACGATTCGCGATGATGGCGTTGGCCATCGTCAGTATTTCTGGCGTACTGCGGTAGTTGGTTTCGATGCGGAGGATCTCTGTGCCTGGATGGCGATCCGGGAAGGTGAGGATGTTGTCGAAATTTGCCCCCCGCCAGGAGTATATGCATTGTGCGTCGTCACCTACCGCCATGATTCGGTGGTGAGGGGCCATCTTGTCTATGATGGCGGCCTGCAGGACATTGGTGTCCTGGTACTCGTCAACGAGGCAGTGTTGGAAGCGCTTCTGATAGTATTCGGCGACCTCGGGAGCTTCGTCGAGAAGCTTGAGCCAGAAAACGAGCAGATCGTCATAGTCGACTACGTTTTGTTCCTGTTTCTTTCTGGCGTAGGCCGCGGCGAATCCGTCAATACGGTCGACAAATTCGTGGTGTTGCGGATAGAAGTCGATGATGGTCCGCTCGATGGATTCGCAGGTGTTGCGAGCCATGCTGATGATCGAGGAAAGCGGACCAGGCTTGGGATGGGTCTTGTTCTTAAAGAAAGAGGACTCGACAGACTCGACTGCGTGCTTGAGCACTGTTTCCGATTCCCCTGCATCGAGGATGGTGAAGTTTTTAGGAAGCCCGATAGCCTCACCGTGCATTCGAAGAAGGCGATGGCCGATGCTGTGGAAGGTGCCGCCCCAGAAGCTGCGACCTTCGACGGCGGTGAGCTCTTCCACGCGAGTTAGCATCTCTTTGGCGGCTTTGTTGGTGAAGGTGAGCAGTAGTATTTCTCCAGCTCGGACGCCTTTGCTCAGGAGATAAGCGACGCGGTAAGTGAGGGTGCGGGTCTTGCCCGACCCGGCGCCAGCAAGGATGAGAAGAGGGCCGGGTTTTGCGGTAACGGCGGCGTATTGCTCGTCGTTGAGCTCGGCCCGAAAATCTATCTCGGGTATCTCGAAAGGGTTAGGCGTCGGGCTGAGATCGAAGTCCATTCGAGGTGAGTAAGAATGGTCCGTTGGGAATAGTGAAGGGCGAATTTGGCTTAGGATTAGCGGGTACCCGGATTTGACTCTTGGTGACAAGGCCTGCGTTTAACCGTGGAGGCACACGGTAGAACCTCAGTCAAAGGAGGACGAGGGCGTCGCGATGGACGACCTCAAGTCGGGTCCGGTCAGGGTAGAGAGCGTTCAGCTCTTCGAAGTGCTTGTTGGCGATCTTTTCGATTTCAATGCTGGAAAAAGAGATTTCGCCGCGGGCGATCGCCTGGCCTTTTTCGTTCAGGATATCGACGACGTCACCGGACTTGAAAATGCCGTCGAACCCCGTGACGCCAGCGGCGAGCAGGCTACGTCCGCGGCGAATGATGGCTTCGCTTGCTCCATCGTCGATGGAGATGGAGCCGCTTGCTCTTTGAAAGTAGGCGAGCCAGCGCTTCTTGGATCCCATGGGTTGGGGAGAAGCCTCGAAGCGGGTTCCCACTATTTCCCGGTCGATGATGCGGAGGATAATGTTGTCCGCAGATCCGTCAGCGATGAAAGTTTCGCAACCGGACTTGGTCGAAAGCTTGGCTGCCTCGAGCTTGGAGACCATGCCTCCAACTGCGGTTGGAGAGCTTGTGCCCTTGGCGAGGGACTCGACCTCGGGAGTGATCCTTGGGACGACGGGTATTATTTTTCCATCGCCATCCATATCTATGAGCCCGGGAGCGGTGGATAGGATTTGGTACTGGTCGGCGTTGCTTAGGCTGGCGACCATTGCTCCGAGGAGGTCGTTGTTTCCGAATCGTATTTCGAATGCGGATACGGAGTCGTTTTCATTGATAACCGGTACGACTCCATAGGCCAGAAGCTGTTCGATGGTCGCTTTGGCGTTCACGTACCGATTGCGAATGCGCAGGTCCTCGTGCGTGAGGAGGATTTGTCCCGCAATGAGGCCGTGTGGCTGGAGGCCGTCCTGCCAGCATTGGATCAGACGACTCTGTCCGATCGAGGCGCATGCCTGCTGCTTTGCCAACGTTTTGGGTCGCTCCTGCAGCTCGAGAGCTCCCATGCCCATTCCGACAGCGCCGGAACTTACGATGAGTGTCTGTATTCCGCGTTTTCTGAGCTCTGCGACTTGGTTACAGATAGCATTGATACGAACGGTATCAACTTTTCCGATACCATGGGTTAAGATGCCTGTGCCAAGCTTGATGACGACGCGTTTCATTCTGGGGGGCTGAAGGTGCAAGGCTTTTAGGCTGGAGAGAAGAACGAAAAAGGCTGCGGTGTTGCCACCTACAGCCTAGATTGCTTCAGCCTTCGGCCTCAAGCGACGTGCCGCTTAGACTGTAGTGAGATCCTTTTCCTTGGCGGCGAGTAGATCGTTGATCTTCTTGATCGCGTTGTCGGTGGTCGTCTGGATCTCCTTTTCGTCAGTCTTAAGTTCGTCCTCGGTTATGTCTCCGTCCTTTTGCAGCTTTTTGAGGGCGTCCATCGCGTCGCGGCGTGCGTTGCGAACGGCGACGCGTCCGTCTTCGGCCTGCTTGCTGACGAGCTTGACGAGATCTTGGCGGCGGTCGCCGGTGAGCTCTGGGAGCGGAAGGCGAATGACGTCGCCCATGATAGCGGGCGTGATGCCGATGTTGGAGGCGAGGATGGCTTTCTCGATGGCTTTAAGAGTCGACTTGTCCCACGGCTGCACAGCGATTGTACGAGCGTCGGGTGTGGTGATGGCGGCCATTTCCTTGAGGGCCATTTGGCTTCCATACGCTTCGACAACGATACCTTCGACCATGCCAGGGTTCGCTTTGCCGGTATTGATCGCGGCGAACTCGTGGGCGGTGTGTTCGACGGCCTTATCAGCCTTTTCGTCCATTGTCAGGAATACTGTTTCTTCGTCCATTTATTTGAGGGGTGAAAGTTAGGAGACTAGGGTTCCGACGTTCTCTCCGATAATGGCCCGGCGAATCGAGTCAGTCTCGTTTAGGCTGAACACCAGGATTGGTACCTCGTTGTCCATGCAAAGCGAGAACGCGGTGGAATCGAGAATGTTGAGGCGTTGCTGGAGGGCGTCGATATAGGAAAGGGTATCGTAACGCACTGCGTCGTCGAACTTCATCGGGTCCTTGTCGTAGATACCGTCGACCTTGGTGGCCTTCATTATGACTTCCGCTTCAATTTCGCTCGCTCGGAGCGCGGCGGTTGTATCGGTAGAGAAGTAGGGATTTCCGGTCCCGGCTACGAAAATGACGACACGGCCTTTCTCGAGGTGGCGGATTGCTCGACGCAGAATGAACGGCTCTGCGACCTGATTCATGGGGATCGAGGTTTGGACGCGGGTTTGGACCCCCATCTTTTCCAAACATTCCATGAATGCCAAACCGTTGATGACGGTTGAGAGCATCCCCATGTAGTCGCCGGTGGTACGATCAACGCCTTGGTCGGTCGAACCGGACAGTCCTCGGAAAATGTTTCCACCTCCGATCACGATACAGACTTGGACGCCGAGCTCTCGGATATCCTTAATCTGTTGGCAGATTTTGCGAAGCGTGTTCCATGCGATGGGGTCTCCCGTCTCGGAACAACGCAGGACCTCACCACTTAGTTTGAGGACGACGCGTTTGTATTTAGGTTTTTCGGCCGAGTTTGACGCTGATGACATTAAAAACTCGTTAAGCCAAAGTGAGTTGGACTCGTCAATGCTAGGCTTCGCATAAGCGTGATTTGGCGCGATGGAACGTTCCTAAAATATCGCTATTTAGGCGCTTGACGAACGGGGAGGTTATTACCAACTTATCGCTCCTTCAAAGATTAGCCTGATGGTGTAATGGTAGCACAGCTGGTTTTGGTCCAGTCAGTCGGGGTTCGAATCCCTGTCGGGCTGCCATTTGAGATCTGATCAATTTCAAATGTCAGTTGGCTCATCTTCACGAAAAAGCCGCAGCTCTAAAGCTGCGGCTTTTTTGTGAGATTGGATTGTGACTCGCCTAGAACTTTACGCTCAGGGCATCGATCGAACGGCTACGGCGGCTTCCTTGGCTCGAAAGTGCATCATCGAGCTGCGAAAAGCTCACGTGTTGGATTTCGTCGATAGAGAGTGAACGGCTGGTGTTGAGCGTGCCGGTCAGTGGGTCTGCATATTTGCCGAGCAGGTACGCGTCTTCGAAATCCCAAACGCCATCCACCGATTCTTCTTCGAGCTCGGAAAGCTCCGTTTCAAAGAGTCCGTTAGAGCTAACAAACTGGTAGGAAGGTGTCGGTGCTGGGTCGCTCGCTCTCTTGGCTCTGATCGTTTCCTCCAAGGAAGCGAGAGTCTTAAGGGCGGTCAGCTGTGACGGGGAAGGTTGTTGAGCGATGATGGCGGGCGTTTCGATTACGACTCGCGGGGCACTCGGTTGGGCTAGGGTAGCGAACTCTTGCAAGCCGCCGGAGGAAACTTGCTTAGAAGTTGACTCGACCACGGTCGCTACTGCGAAACTAGGTTTTAGAGCCTCTGTCTGTTGCTTATGAGCGAGAGAGGGCTCGTTAACGGGAGTTTGAAAACCTAAGTATACAGCCACCGCTGCGATTCCACAAGTAGCTGTAAATGCCCCCACCTTGTAGAAGCGGGTTGCGAAAAGTGATTTGAGGCCAGTCTCGCTAACGAGTTGCCGCTGAATAAGAAGCTTTTGCTTCTGCTTTAGTTCGCGATCGAAGCGTACCCAGAACTCAGGTTCTGGTTGCTCGTTGCGTTTGGCTCTCATGAGCTCTTCTAGAGTATATTTACCTCTGCTATCAGGCATCGCTGTGGGTAGACGCTCTTTTTCCGGAAGCATTCAACTTTTTTCAACATTTTTTGAGAAATAGCTAAAGTCCTTAGGCACCAGCCCACTTAACTGCTAGGTTATGTTTGGGTGATAAGGCTGCATTCGGCAAAGAGCACTTGAACGCTGACAGTCGATAATCTGGAAAAGTTCCATCGCTTTTAAGGGGCTTCCGGTAGCCACGTGGTATCTGTGGTTGCGAATTTCTCGTTGGATATGGGGTGATCTTGGGTCTCTGGTAAGGGCGATCAGGGTGACGCCGTCTTCATGCTGGTTTGCGAGTCTGGTTATCAAGGTCGGTACTTCGTCGGCGCCGTCGCGATTGAACAGTATGGATAAGTGGACATTCGACTGCTGAAAGTCGTAATAGAGTAAATCGTTGGGGCTATCCTCAATCATGACCGTGAAGCCGATGTTGGAGAGCAGTTTTGCCGTGAGCCTCGAGTCGTGTTCCTGGAGTCCAAGCAAAAGGACGTGCCGCTCGAAGGCGTTCTCAGAGTCTTCCGCCGATCGTCCATCCGAAGCTGCTGTTCGATCTGGGGGTGGCTCAAGGGAGGGTGGCGGGATTGCTTTTCGCAGAGTGCGACCAGCTACTTGCTGCACGATGGCGGAGAAAGCAATCGTGACGAAGGCAATCCAGATGAAGGGGTCGAATGGGTATTGGTCCAAGGCTTCGCGGAGACCGAGAAGCGGGAACGCAAGACAGCATAGCAGGTACGATGCAGCTGCGAAGTTGACGATGCCTGCGAGAATGAATCGATGTGAATTGGCGCCGCCTCTCGAATTAAGTAAAAACCAAGCAGCGCCGTAGAGTCCCATCAACGCGAACAGGGCTTGAGTTAGCATGAGGGTGTGGCTCATCATCAACGAATTGGATGAAGGCATTTAAGCTCGCTTGCCGCACCGCGGCAAGGGAGTTGAGACGCTTTTTACGCTCTTTCTACTTCAATCGCTTTTTTTGTGCCGGACTAGTCAATCCTTGGGGCGCGCTCGCTTGGTCGGCTTCTCGGTTTGGATCGCCTTGAGAAGGGGCAACTCGCGCCGGCGTATGATTAGCGTAGTGATGCAACAAGCGAAGACAGCGATGGCTAGCGAGCCGAGCTGGAGGCGTGGCCCTTCCCAACCGAGTTCAGTAATGTGGCCGATAATTGCGCCTGCCATCAGGCAGGCACCGAGGAGCGCTCCGTAGACGATGCTCGAGGGGATCAGCAACAAAACGCAGGCTATGAGTTCGAAAGCGCCGATAAGGAGTCGCCCGTGTGGCTCCATGCCGAGTTCGGTGAACAGCTGTACGGACTCCGGATGAGCTGCGAACTTAAAATAGAGGGTCTGGCCCATGATCGCTGCGGCTGCGAATTGGGCGATCCAAGAGAGGATTTTGAGTTTTGGCGATTTCATGTCGGATCAGATGCGGTGGGCGAATGGATAGAGGAGTGTCTCGTTCGGCACGTAGAGATGATCGAATGAGAGCTCTCGCACGCAGCGAGCACCAGCTGCGCAGAGCAGTTCGTCGAGATCGTGCTCGAGGCTGTGAACGTAGTTGGCAACTCTAAGAGCTTTGTCGGCGATATCTATTCCCCTTTCGAGCTTGGGATTGTGGGAGGTGATTCCGACGGGGCAGGTATTGCTGCCACATTGCATGGCTTGGATGCAGCCGATGGAGAGCATGAAACCGCGTGCCGTGGCAATGGCATCGGCCCCGAGGCAGAACGCGATGATTTGCGAGCCGGGATTGATCAGCTTTCCGGAGGCGACGAGCTTGAGGCGTTGTCTCACACCTGCAGAGACAAGAGCATCTTGGGCAGATTTGAGCGCAGGGAAGAGCGGCATGCCGACCCGATCAATAAACGCTTTAGGCGCGGCTCCGGTTCCGCCTTCGGCGCCGTCGATGGTGATCCAGTCCGGAAAGCTGTCTTGACGTTTCATTTCCGCAACGAGTTCGGCGAATTGGCGTGGGTCGCCCATGCAGAGCTTGATCCCGACCGGGAGATGTGAAACTTCCTGTATCCGCCGAATGAATGCGACGGTGCTGTGGTAGTCTTCGCACTCGGGATGGTGGGTCGGCGAGACCACGTCCTGCCCCATGGGTACGCCGCGTAATTCTGAGATCTCCGCGGTTATCTTTTCTTTTGGCAGCATGCCGCCTTTGCCAGGCTTAGCTCCTTGGCTGAGCTTGAGTTCGATGAGCCTAACCTGATCCTTAGCGGCAAGGTCGGCCAGACGCTGGTCGTCGAGCGTTCCATCTTCTTGGCGAACTCCAAACTTAGCGGTGCCGATCTGGAAGGCCAGGTCGCAGTTTTCCATCAAGTGGTACTTGGGATAACCACCTTCGCCAGTGTTCATGAGTCCTCCCGTTTGAGCGATGCCCCGAGCGAGGGAACGGATGGCGCTCTTCCCGAGAGCGCCGTAGCTCATGCCGCTGATGATAAAGGGGACGGTGAGCGTATATGTTTTTTGGATACCTCGCTCTTCGCCGAAAGTGAGGCGGTAAGGAAGTAGGTTTTCTTTAGAAATGGGAAACAGCGAATGGCGTAGCTTTACCTCGGTTGCGTCGAAATCGTTTTGCGAACCGAAGGAGGAGGCGGAGTCGACGTTGTTGGCCTTGCGGTAGACTTCGGCTCGCTCGGTCCGGTTAAAGGGCCGCTCTTCAGTGTCGCCTGAGTAGAGGTATTGGCGAAGCTCGGGTCCGAGACTCTCAAGCATATAACGTCCCTGTCCGAGTATGCCAAAGTTTCGCAGCAGCGAGTGGTTTCTCTGGGCGAAGAGGTAGTAGTAATTGATCAGCGTTAGACCGATCATGGGAACAGTCAGGAAGTGAAAGTAAAACGAGATCCGCCAACCTGCGAGGAAGGACAGTAGCGTGAAGATGGGGATCGCCGTATTGGTAAAGCGAGCGAGCTTGTGAAGGTTGATGGCGAGCTTTGTGGACATGGGATGGTTGAAGAGTGAACTCGGCTTATTGGGCGGCTCGAAGAACGTTGTAGATCAGCAGGATGAGGGACAGGCAGAGGCTGCCGACAAAGGAGGCGTAAGCTATTCTCAGCCACCGAAATTTAGGGATGAGCACATCGTGGCTGAGGTGGTAGAGATCCTTCGCGACTTCTTTAGAGAGTTCGGTGGTATCTTCGATGATCTCGCTCATTTGGGCGAGGTAGTCGTCTCGATTCTGGCGACTGATATAGGAGAAGTGCAAGGGGAAGCGGTCGTCGGCTTTGATGCGGCGAAAGCGTTTTGGGAAAAGGCAAAGGGTTGCGGCAATGATGGTGATGGCGGCCCCCACCAGAAAAACTACGACCGAGGGAAAGAATGCAGCTACGTTAATGCGGGAAATCGCCACAGGTGCGAGGATGGCCGCCATGGTAAGCAATCCTTGGGCACGGCGGTCTGCCATGGCGACGTATTGGGTGTGTTTGTTCTCGATACTGGATAGGATCGAGGCGCGAGCGATGGACTGGAATTTCGGATGGGAAGGATCGGCTTGGTTCATTTCTGTCCTTTGGGAGGAAAGGTTTTCACTTTTTGCGCAAAAGGTTGCGAGAACTGAATTTGGAAGCTAGAGGTTTGGACGCTGGAATTCCCTTTGCCCCAAGCTATGCCTCAAAATCGATACAATCTTGAATGGAAAGTCGGATACACCTCCGATCCGAGCATAAGGCCGGAGAAACTCGTTGCTGCCTCGGTGCCTGGGGCGGTGCAGCTTGATTGGGCGCGGGCGGAAGGTTGGCCGCATTTTTGGCAGGATGGCGACTTTGGTCGCTACGCTTGGATGGAAAAGGTGTATTGGGTATACGAGGCTGAGTTGCCTAGGTTGAATGAATTGAAGGGGGAGCGGCTATTTTTCGTTTCCGGTGGCATCGATTACCGCTTTTTGGTGCGTTTGGGCGATCGTACTCTGTTTGCACAGGAAGGGATGTTTAGTCCGGTGGAAATCGATTTAACCGAAATCGCTAGACCGGGGGAGAAGATAGAGGTAGTTATATTTCCGATACCAGACTCGGGACTCGGGGAGGGTCGTATTGAAGCGAGCAGTTCGGTGAAACCTGCGGTGAGCTACGGATGGGACTTTCATCCGAGGTTGGTGCCTTCTGGGATTTGGCGTCTCACCTATTTGGAGGTCCGTAAGGCAGAACACATTCGCGAGCTTTACTTTGACTACGTGCTCGAAGAAGACCTAGCTTTGGTGAAGCTCGATTTGTCCATAGAGCTGAGCCAAGCATCGAGCGGAGTTTTCGAGTGGAATTTGATTGGCCCAGATGGGGATATGGTGGACGGAGAGGCGATCAATCTGGAAAACCAGTCGCTGGTGGACGGATTTTGCGAGGTTCATGAACCAGAGCTGTGGTGGCCGCGTGGATACGGAAATCAGTCGTTGTACAGTCTCACTATCTCCCTGCACGACGTCGATGGTCTGCTGCTGGATACACGTTCGCAAAGCATCGGGTTTCGTACCTCTCGGCTGGTGATGAACGAGGGGGCTTGGGACGAAACCCCTGAGATGCCCAAAACGCGCAGCGTGGCTCCGATGGCTCTGGAGGTGAACGGGCGTCGAATTTTCGTGAAGGGATCCAATTGGGTCGCTCCGGACGTGTTTCCTGGCGTCGCAGGCGAGGATGCTTATCGGCCGTTGCTCGAGAAAGCCGCTGGTTGCAATTTCAACTTGCTTCGTTGCTGGGGTGGTGCGGCGATAGGAAAACCGTCTTTTTTCGAACTATGCGATCGCTTGGGGATTATGGTTTGGCAGGATTTTCCGCTTGCCTGCAACAAGTATGCGGAGAGTCTCGAGTTTTTGGATACGCTCGGGCAAGAGGCGGAAGCTATCGTTAAACAGCTGAAGCCTCATCCGTCCGTCGTTATCTGGTGCGGGGGAAATGAGTTATACAATTCCTGGTCGGGGATGACTGACCAGTCCAAGGCAATCCGTTTGCTCAACAAGGTTTGCTTGGAGCTTGATCCAGATACACCCTTCCTGCCGACTTCCCCGATCATGGGCGCGGGGCATGGCGGGTATTTGTTTCGGGATTCCCGCGGCAAGGAGTGTTTCGAGGTATTTCAGAAAGCGCGCAACTCGGCTTATGTGGAGTTTGGGATTCCAGCCCCGGCTTCTGCCGAAAAGTTGAGGAGCCTTATCCGGGAGAAGGATTTGTTTCCGCCGAAGAAGGGCGGGGTGTGGGAACTGCGGCATGGTTTTGGGGCTTGGGAAGCGGATGAGGAATCTTGGCTTTGCATGCCGACGGTAGAGCATTACTTCGGGCGCCCAGAATCGATCGAGGAGTTGGTAGAATGGGGCCAGCTGCTACAGGCTGAGGGATTGAAGGGGATTTACGAGGAGGCGCGGCGTCAGAAGCCTTATTGTTCGATGGCCATCAATTGGTGTTTCAACGAGCCTTGGCCCGCTGCGGCTAACAATAGCCTGATTTCTTGGCCTTGCGAGCCGAAGCCTTCGCTACGCGCCGTACGTCAGAGCTGTCGGGCGACCCTGGCGTCAGCCCGGGTGAAACGTTTTTCGTGGCGAGCGGGCGAGCTTTTCGAAGCGGAGCTTTGGATATTGCACGATGGTCCGAACGCGGTGAAGGGCGATCGAGTGGAGGCGTATCTACGATTTGGAGACGATGAGAGCTTCGTGCTCGGGTGGTATTTCGACGCTCTCGAAGAGGGAGAGAACCGGGTCGGGCCGATATTGCGTTTTCTCGTCCCGGAGATCGACGAACAGACCTTCAAGCTCATCTTAAGAGTAGAAGGGCGCCCGGACTGGAATTCTGAATACGTTTTTTGCTACCAGCAGGACTAGGCCACTCTCAAACGTCCGCGGGGCTGTTTTCCCAAGGTTCGGACAGGCAAAACATTTTGGCATCGAGCAGTAGGGCATAGACGAGATTTAGCTGGGTGGGGATGCAGATTGCGTCGTCCACGCTTGGGTACTTCTGCATGAGGAACTTACGTGGTTGCAACGGAAGGTCGTAGAGGTCGATCAGTCGCATTCCCCAGTCGCTGAAATAGCGTTCGGTGATACTCTCGAACGAGATTAGCTGAATCGAATGGTGCCGCGGATCTTGGGCGATTTTGAGGTAGAGCTCATTGACCCGCGTGCTGTTTCCCTCGAGCACCTGCAAAAATTGGTCACCTGATAGGACTAGTATTCCTGAGATGCCGAGAGCGTTGTTGTTGGATACGCTGCTGTACTGAAGTTTGGCCAGCTCCTCGTTGGAGAGCGTTTCTTCTTCGGCGGTACTTCGATAGATCAGGCGGCAGTTAGACATAGTATCGGGTTTTGTACTCGGTTGAGGGATATCGATAGACAGGAGATTGCTAAAGAAAGCGGAAGGGCTTGGCAAGTTATCAGTCCCGCTTGATGGTGCAGTAAAACAGATGTGTTGCGGTCCCAATACCTGTTGGAAAGCCTTCCTCTGGATGCTATCCGCAGTTATGCGCTGTTGTCGGGGCGATTTTGGTTGAAGGTGAACATTTTCTTAGTACAGTAATCAGCCTCTCTACTGATAGGGAGGAAAATAAATTAGAACATCTAATCTAAAAAATCAATGCCAGTCGCAACACCTAAACAGTACGAAGCGATGTTGGATGCCGCCCAAAAGGGAGGCTACGCATACCCAGCCGTAAATATCACGTCACTCACGACGATCAACGCAGCCCTCAAGGCTTTTGCTGACTCGAAGACAGACGGTATCATCCAAGTTTCCACCGGCGGCGGTCAGTTCGCATCCGGCCTCAACGTAGCTGACGCAGCCTTTGGCGCGATCGTTTTGGCGGAGGCAACTCATCTGCTCGCTGAAAAGTACGACGTACTCGTAGCTCTCCACACGGACCACTGCCACCCGGAGAAGGTCGACAGTTTCCTCAAGCCGCTCCTCGAGGCGTCCCGCAAGCGCGTTGCTGAAGGCAAGGGGCCGCTCTTCCAGTCTCACATGTTTGACGGCTCGGTCGTGGCGCTCGAAGAAAACCTCAAGATCTCCAAGGAACTCCTCAAGGAGTGTGCAGATCTCGGTATCATCCTTGAAGTAGAAGCTGGCTGCGTAGGCGGCGAAGAAGACGGACACGACACTTCTGGCCTACCGATCGACAAGCTCTACACTACTCCTGGTGATATGGTCGACGTTTACGAAGCCCTCCAGCCAATCGGTCGCTTCCTTTTCGCTGCGACTTTCGGAAACGTGCATGGTGCTTACAAGCCAGGTTCTGTTAAGCTTAAGCCAACGATCCTCCGCGACGGTCAGAAGGCTGTTATGGACAAGCATGGCGTAGAAGCGGAAATGGACCTCGTCTTCCATGGCGGTTCCGGTTCCGAGCTTTCCGACATCCGTGAAACGCTCGACTACGGTGTGGTCAAGATGAACATCGATACCGACACTCAATACGCGTTCACACGCCCAATCGTCACCCACATCTGCAGCAACATTGAAGGTGTGCTCAAGATCGACGGCGAAGTTGGTAACAAAAAAACCTACGACCCACGCGGCTACCTCAAGAAGGGCGAAGCGAGCATGGCTAAGCGTCTTCAGGAAGCAGCGTCCGACCTTCTCTCCGAAGGCAAGACCATCTTCGGCACTGTATAAGCTGTAGTTACAGTTTAGGTACATATTTGAAAACCGGTTTCCGTTAGGGAACCGGTTTTTTGTGGTTTCGTAGCGCGGATCTTCATCCCGGTCCCGATTTGCAATATTCAATCTCTGCGGCCTCGGGCCGAAGCTCCGGGCTACGATTGGGATCCTGTTCTTGCGAAGAATAGGCGAGCTGTCAGAGTCGGCGGCTATGGAGAATTCAGCTAAGCAGAAGATTGCGTTTATCGGTACGGGAGTGATGGGAGCGAGCATGGCCGGACATTTGCTCGCGGCTGGGTATCCGGTTTGCGTATACAATCGAACACGCTCCAAGGCGGACGCCCTTGTCGAAGCGGGGGCAGTCTGGAAGGACTCGCCTTTCGAGGCAGCTCAGGGCGCGGATGTTGTCATCACGATCGTGGGTTATCCGAGTGATGTGGAGGCGATCTACCTTGGAGAGAGGGGGATCGTCTCAGCTTTGGGAGAGGGTGCGATTGCTGTAGATATGACGACATCCAGTCCATTGCTTGCCCAGCGGATCGCTGAGGTGGCGGGACGCCGTGGTATCGGCGTTTTGGATGCACCAGTTTCGGGAGGTGATCTCGGCGCGCGTGAGGCATGTCTCTCGATCATGGTGGGCGGTGCGAGGATCGATTTTGAAAAGGCGAAGCCCATTCTCGCAGCTATGGGCAAAAATATCGTTTACCAAGGCGAAGCGGGTTCGGGTCAGCATACGAAAATGTGTAATCAGATCGCGATCGCGGGCGGGATGGTCGCGATCGGAGAGTCGATGGCTTACGCCAAAAAAGCGGGGCTCGATGCAGAAACGGTGTTGGAAAGCATTTCTGCGGGCGCGGCTGGGAGCTGGAGCCTGAGCAATCTAGTGCCGCGGGCCTTGAAGGGAGATTACTCGCCAGGCTTTTTCGTGAAGCATTTTGTGAAGGACATGAAGATCGCGCTCGAGTCGGCGGAAGAAATGCAGCTCGAACTCTCGGGCTTGGCGATGGCTAAGCGACTGTTTGACGAGTTGGTTGCAACAGGCGGCGAAGAAGACGGGACGCAGGCTTTGTTCCGACTCTTTTGGGAACGGGAATAAGTCTGTTCTACTGCATCAATTGCTTGGTCGCGAATGCGAGAACGATTCCGACCGTGAAGCTGAGGAGGGTGCCGACGAGAATGTATTCGGTTTCTCGACGGCTTTCGTTGGCTTTTTGGAAGCGCAGGACAGACTTAGCGGCAATCAGGAGTCCAGCGGCGGAAAGTTGTCCGCTATAGACGAATATCAGCAGCAAAGTGCGTTCGAGGTGCCCGATGTAGCGACCGGCTCCGTTGAGCCCACTGTCTTGATGGAGCTGTTGCGGATTGGTAGAAAGCATCTTGGGGAGAGCCTTGGCGATGAAATGTCCGGCGGCGAGGGTATTGGCTATGAGGCCGGAGATTACGACGAGGGTTTGCAGGTATGAGACGGGGTTTTGGCCGAGCCACCATGGTTCGAAGATGCCGATGCGGGACCAATCGATGGCGCTGATGGCGAAGATGACGGCGAGGTGGGCAGCTTGGTCGAAGAGAAATGCGGGCAAGTCGTCGATGAGGCGTCCGGTGAGCCGGATTTTCAGGAGGTCGACCAGGCCGTGGGTGGCGACTACGAGCAAGGGGATGCGCCACTCGGAAAAGTCTCCTAGCAGGATGTAAGCGCAGAGTCCGGTTATGAGAATGTGCAGCAGGAAGGTAAGGGGCCGGTCCTTAGTGCGGACCATGGCGTCTGTCTGCAGGGCGAAATCCGAAAGGAGGTGAGCGGCGAGCAGAGGGACGAAGAGCGCGAGGTCGAATGATGGCATAAAAAGGGACAGGTTTTCTGGGGCTATTTCTCAGTTTCTTTGAGAGCTTCGTGCAGTCCGTGCGAAATGGATGTGAGGGCTTGTTTTATGAGTTTCCATCGGGCTTTGGCAAGGTGCTTGCCGAAGGCTTGAGCGGAAATGGGTGGATCAAACTTTTCCGCTAGTTCGTATTGGTTCAACTTTCCTCCCGAGAGGGCGACGGCTTGTGCCTGTTTAGCTGTCCAGTTGACTGTGATACCGTCCAGGAGCAGCACGCTTGCGTGGATGAGTTCTTGGGTGGGGAGAGGGAGATTGCCGCCAAATTGGATGCTGAGCCTCTGCTCCTGTGGCATTTCCTCCAGACCTCTTCCCGAAAGAACGAAAGCTTCGCCCTGGGAGAGAGAGATCTTTTCGGGACGGAGGTTCTCGTAGGTGCCGATGCCGATGCTGACGCGGGTATCGATCCCTCTTTTGCCGAAGAGGTGGGAACGGATCGCCACGGCGAGATGGATCGCTGATTCGGGCGCGTGACAGACGCATTGCCAGCTGTCTCCAGCGAAAACCTCGATGTTGGCGCTGAGGTCCGTGCTGGCTGCCGTCTCTTCTAGGAAGGCCTGAAGCTGCTCGCGCTTAGACTCGCTGAGCTCCTGCGACCCTACGATGTCTCCTGTGAGTACTGCAATCACAAGATAAACTTAAAAAGGTTTATATCTTATAAGTAAACCATAAAAGGTTTATAGTTGTAATATAAACCTATATAGGTTTATAAGAAGCAATACGAAACTTGCTCAGAAAAGGCTCGAATTGAGCTTGGACAGGAGGGAGTCAATAGGCATGGTGATCCGGTTTTATGTTTACCGGAATCGTAGAGGAAAAAGGCAGGGTCTTGTCTTGCGAAGAACGCGCTGGATCATGGCGTTATCGTGTGGGAGTAGAGGTCGTCGGCGCTGGCGTTTCGTTGGGCGACAGCGTTGCGGTGAATGGTTGCTGCCTCACGGTGGTGGAAATCGGCGAAGGCGTCTTGAGCTTCGATGTTTTGGAGGAGACGCGCCGGCTGACGAACCTTCGCGACATTGCAGTGGGGAGGTCGGTGAATCTTGAGCGCAGCTTGCGATTTGACGGAAGGGTTGGCGGACATTTTGTATCGGGCCACATCGATGGCGTGGGCGAGATTAAGACGCTGCGTACGGAAGGTAAGGATGTCATCCTGGAGATTGAGATTCCGGACGGATTCGAGAAGTACCTTGTTTACAAGGGATGTATCGCAATCGATGGAATGTCGCTCACAGTGGCGAAAGTTGAGGATCGTCTGATTACAATCTGGCTAATCCCGCATACTTTGGAGGTGACCACCATCGGTGAACGCTCTGAAGGGGATTCGGTTAACCTAGAGTTTGATCTGATCGCCAAGTATACCGAAAAGATAGTGGCCCAGAGAAACGCATGAGAGCGGAAGTCGAGGCATTGATAGAGGAGTTGAAGCGTCTGCGGAAATCTGGCGTTACTCGGGTCAATGTATCCGACGCGGCAATACAGTCGCTCAAGAAGTTTTCGAAAGGTTCACCGGTTGCTGCGACAACGCGAGCAGCAGTCTTGGATTCCATTCCTGATCGCGTGCGCTCTGCCAGCGTGAAGGACTTCGATAAGGTCTTGGTCGAGACAAAGACCGATACGAAAAAAGCAGCGGCGAAACAAACTTACGGCGCCAAGCTCCCTCGTCCGCCGAGCATTCTCTTACCCGAAGGGGATAAACGGAAACGATGGGAGGCGCTGCGTGAGAAGGTGCTTGAGTGCAAGACTTGCAACGAGCGGGTGAAGCCTGGCAAGAAGGTTGTTTTTGGTATCGGAAATTTGGATGCGGATATTTTTTTCTGTGGAGAAGCACCCGGCGCGGATGAGGAAATCAAGGGTGAGCCGTTTGTCGGCAAGGCCGGCCAATTGCTGAACAAGATGATTGGGGCCATGGGCTTGAAGCGCGAAGACGTGTACATCGGCAACATCATGAATTGGCGTCCCGAGATGCCGACTCCCACGGGTAATCGTCCGCCGACGATTGAAGAAATGAATTTTTGCCTGCCTTACTTGAAGGCTCAGCTAGAAGTTGTGAAACCGAAGCTGATCGTGGCGCTCGGCGCTACCGCAGCCAAGGGGCTGTTGGGCGCGGATTCCTTCCGCTCTTTGAGGGAATTGAAAGGACAGTGGCAAACCTTCGAAGGTGTGCCAGTGATGCCGACCTACCATCCATCGTATTTATTGCGCAATGACACCAAGCGCGACAAGCGATCCGCTTGGGAGGATTGGTTAAAGGTGATGGAAAAGGCAGGGATGGAGATCAGCGACCGGCAGCAGGGCTTTTTTCTTTAGGGCGTTAGCAGGAGCGGTCTATCGGGTGAGGATCGAGGGAATTAGACGAGTTTCGTCCGACAGATTGTAGACGAGCTGGCACGAGCCGAGGCTGTATCGCGCCACACCGTCGTGTACCGTCTAGATTTCGGAGATGCGGATTTGGAAGAAGGTGGTTTTTTCGACCTCGGGAATGGGGATGGTGTAGGTGGCTATGCCGTCCTCGATGGAGGGAAAGTAGATGCGTTCAGCAACAGGGTAGAGGGTCCAGTTTACCATGTCTGGCGAGGAGTAGATGGTGACTGCGAGGGAAGTGTCGGCGGCGCGGAGGGAGTACTGGATGGAGGTGTCAGCTGGAGCACTGGCAATGATACGGGGTGATTTTGCCCGGTCGTCGGCGAGTGGGTCGGTGCCGTCGACGAATTCGGCGAGGTTGGTACGGCCGTCTTGGTCTGGGTCAGCGTCGCGGAGGCTGGAGGCTTGGCCCCAATCGATGAAGTCTATCCAGGCGTCGTAGGTGGTGGCATCGGCGGCTTCCGCGGCGAATTGGAAGGTGGTGGTGCCGCTGTCGGTGAGGGAGACGATTTGCTCTTTGGTCTCGCCATTGAAGGTTACGGTGACGCGGTGGGTGCCTTTGAAGGTGTTGGCGACGTATTTGCCCGTAGAGGACGAGCTGCCGTTGTGGTCTTCCCACCATTCGCCTTTGACCTTATCTATCCAGAGTTGGCCGGTTTCTTTGAGCGCGGGATCCTCGGGAATACGGTTGTTCGACGTACTGCCCTCCGCCATGTTGTCGTACATGATGGAGTTGCCGCGCCAGTGAGTTAGGTCGTCTAGTCCCCATATGGTGATGCCGTCGACGGCTGGGTGTTCGAAGGCGGCGGTGATCACGGAGTCGGTGAGGGCGACCTGGTCTTCCATGGTGGGGGTTGTCCAAGGAACCCAGCTGGCGTTGTGAATCTCGTTCTTGACGGCCATATCGAGCTCTGTGATTTCGATGCGGAGCCCAGGTAGGCCGTTGGGGTGGTTTTCGGTGGGAGCCATCGGTGCCGCGAGCAGATCGAGGCGGCGAACGATTACGGCCTTGGGGATATTGGGGTGATCCATATGAGCCTGTAGACCGATGCCGTCGATAAGGCCGCCAGCGTCGCGGACCGCGTCGATGAAAGTCTTGTAGGCTTTTACTTGGTTGTCGGTCCCGCTCCAGTCGTTGAGAATGTTAAAATCGTTGATGAAGAGGTTGGCGCTTGGATCGGCATCTTTGGCTTTATTGAACCAAGTGGCAACCTCGGCGGCTTGGGCTGCCGTATCGTTTTTGTCGGCAATGCGGTCGACGAGTAGCTCGGGGACGTTGAAGTGCTCGTTGTATAAGTCGAAACTGTCGATGCCGGCGTCTTTGTATGTGGTGTGGTAGGCTTCTACGTGGTCGATAATGAGGTTGTGGACGGTTTCGGCGCTGGGGTTTTGGTTGTTTTTTAGTTGAGCGGGGAGCTGGTAATCGGCGCCCCAAATGGTGACGTGTCCGCGGAGGCGGAGCTTATCCGGTCCGTCGAAGGCGTTGAAGGTTTGGGGAAGGGCGGCAATGGCGAGGTTCACCTCCTCGGTGCGGTCCTCGTAGTAACTCCACTTCATGATGTTTCCGTAGGTGGCGGAGTTGAAGTATTCCTGGAGCTTCTCGACGGTAAAGGGGTCGTAGTCGTTCGAGTTGGGGTCGATGATGCGGTGCTCAACGGCGCAGCCGAAGCGGAAGGCGTGGTTTAGCATTTCGACCTCGACGGTGGCGCCGTCGATCGGAGCGCCGGAAGTCGACTGGACCTGCACTGTCAGGTCTGCTTTTCGGTGAGCGATCTCTTGTCCGCCTGCGGGCAGGTGCAATGTGAATGCGAGAAGAAGGGGTAGTACAACTGATTTCATGCGCTCGGGTATTGGGTCGGGGTCGGATACGTGAATGACCGGACGACAATCCTAGCGCATTGCGGGTTCCAAGTCTTGCTGATCTGGACCCGTGTGCAGTCTCTTATTAGACTGTATTAGACACCGCTAATCGAATGGCTTTTTGATGCCTACTGCGGGAGAGGGGAAGCTGGCTCTTTGGCTGGCTTACTTTTTGGAGGCAATCTCCGCCAGCTTGCGGTTCAGCACGTCGAGGGGGACGGGCTTGGCGAGGACTTCGTCGATGTACTCGGGCTTTTCGCCGGTGTCCTTAATCATATCGCCGAAACCAGTGATCATGTAGATTGGGGTTTGCGGAGCGACCTGCTTGATGGCGGCGGCGAGTTGGTCTCCGCTCATCAGCGGCATGGCCCGGTCTGTTATGACGAGGTCGTATTTCTTGTGCTCGAAGGCTTTGATGGCGCTGTTCGGGTCACCGTAGACGTCGACAGTATGGCCTCCGCTGGCGAGGAGTTCGGAGATGACTTCGAGGAGGACTTCCTCGTCGTCGACGAGCATGATGCGGAGAGATCTCATTTTGGTATTGGAGCACACATCTAATTCCTCCCTGATTTTCCGTTTGACCGCTGGGAATTCCATGATGATCCGAGTGCCTACGCCTTCTTCGGACTCAATGTTAAAAGTTCCGTGGTGGCGCTGGACGACACCGAAGACGATGGAGAGTCCCAGGCCGGTTCCGAGCTTGCCTTTGGTCGTGTAGAAAGGTTCGAGGCACTTCTGGCGGGTTTCCTCGTTCATGCCGCAGCCGCTATCCTCGATGGTGATGCGAACTTTATCGTCTCTATCGGCCACGCTAGCGGTGATGCCGCCGTCGTGGGTCATGGCGTCGACCGCGTTGATTATGAGGTTGGTGAAGACTTGGCGGAGTTCCGGCTCATTGCCCAAGATAGGGCGGCCGGATGACATACTCATCTGAAAATCGATATTTAGGCCCTTCGCCTCCGCCTGGTTCTTCCATCTGTGGCGGGTGAGTTCCTTGACCTGCCAGAGTAGTTCGTCGGGAAGGATTTGGATGAACTCTTCCGGACTGTTCTGGGAACGATAGAATTCGCGGAGGCGACTCACCACTGCCGCACCGTCTTGGGCGGCGGTCTGGATTTTCTTTAAGTAGGAAGTGAGCTTTCCTTTGTCCTGCATGGTTTTGGGGACAGTAAGGAGCAGCTCCGAGAAGCCGAGGATGGGAGCGAGCAGATTGTTGAAGTCGTGCGCGATTCCGGAGGCCATTTGCCCGAGGGCGCGCAGGCTTTCCTGTTGGATGAGATTTTTCTGGGTTTCCTTCAGGTCCTTCAGGGCGTCGTGAAGCTCGACGTTTTTCTTAGCGAGTTCGTCGGAGACGTTTCGGACTTCGGTGGCGTCTTCGAGGATGACGGCGAAATAGTTGGCGGTGCCTGATTCGTCGCGGAGGGGAGTGAGATAGGCATTGGCCCAGAAGGCGTCTCCACTTTTACGATACAACAGGATGTTGCCGTTGTGTTCGGCTTGGTCCTGCAGGCACTCCTCGATGGCGAGGATTGCTCGGGCGTTGGTCTTTGGGCCGTGCAGGCAGGCGAGCGAGGATCCGGCTACTTTCGAGTAGCGGTAGCCGGTCATGTGCTCGAAAGCTCTATTTGCGTAGCAAATGCGGAAGCTTGGTCCTGAACGCATGAGAAGGAGGACAGATTCCTTCACTAGTTCGACGGAGGTCTTGAGCAGGTCCATGGCGGGGTTGTTTCCCTCCACGGTCATGTTCTTCGCTTCGATCACTAGCTTGCTGTTTCCAGCGTCATGGCGTGCAGAGAGCAGAACGGACTTTATTCTTCCTGCATCGGCTCGAAGCCGGACGATACACGACTTGACCGAGTCAGATTCTTTGGCTTCGGCGAGATAGTTTGCGAGTCGATCGGAATCGGCCGGAACTACGATGTCGTTAAGATTGAGTTCACGGACTTGCTCGATGCCAGTGCCGAGAAGGTCGGCCCAAGAAAGGGATGCGGTTTTGAAGCGTCCGTTGAATTCGTGGGTCGAAGAGAGATTTAGGTTTACCGGGAATGCCTTAGCGCTCTCAGGTGCTTCATTTGTTTGCACTGCCTTGATGACGATGCGGCTCCGCTCTGGATCCGGAGATACGAAGAGAGGGAAGGCCTTGAGCAGAAGAGCATGGCCAGTGGATCCGGGGGCAGCGAGGGAAGCCTTGAAGTCGGGGGCAGTGGTATCGGGATCGATGCTAAATAGCCAATCCTTGAGGGCGGGCGCGTCGTTGACGAGGAGCGCGAGGCTGGTCGTCTTGGCTTGCCCTGGAGCGAGTCCCCACACTCGGTCAGTGTTTAGGTCGCAGTCGACGAAAGTGAGTTTGCCGTTGTGCAGCGAGTAGGCTGCGTTTTCGCCGGCGGTGCTCAAGCCAGCGAAGAAATTCCAATTCAGGGCAGGTGCAGTCGTTCCTTGCTTGGATATGCGGTCCGAGGCAAAGGGGGGCTCGCCTGGTATCCTGGATAAGTCAGTACGACGTGATCCTGCAGGCTGTTGAGTAGGGTTGCTATTGCTTTCGCGAAGCATTCTGTCCGTCCGTGGGTGGTGCTATCTGATAGTGTGAGCTAAATCCTTTTAGCTCAGCGCCGCGATCGGGTGGTGAAACCCGAACGCGGCTGTTAGAAAAAGTCATCGATCGGGGCCGTCTTGGCCACCCGTACCGGTGATGCTTTGAGTGGAATAGGTGTTCTTTTAAAAATCCTGCGCGGCGGATCAAGTGAGCGAGATGAGCTCGTGCTTGATGGCGTAGCGGGTGAGCGCTGCTACGTCGTGCAGGTTTAGCTTGCGCATGATGTTCGTGCGATGGTTGTCCACGGTACGAACGGATATGTTCAAGCGGGATGCGATCTCCTTGGTAGAGAAAGACTCGGCCACGAGCTGCAAGATTTGCTTTTCGCGATCGGATAGAGGGATTTCGCTGGAAGCGGCATCTGGATTGAGGATGAGCGAGCGCATGACGCTAGCCATCTTCGGTCCGATGAAAGTGCCTCCGCCAGAGATGATATCGAGAGCTTTCTTGAACTCATCGAACCCGTCCATCTTGTCGACGTATCCTTGTGCTCCGGCCGACAGCAATTCGCGGATGTTAGCGGAACTCGCTCTACCAGAGAATACGAGTACTTTCACACCGGGGACATGCAGGGTTAGGCCACGCAGAACTTCTGTTCCGCTGAGCTCAGGAAGGCCGACGTCGAGGATAACGGTCTCGGGCTTTAGCTTGATACACCCTTGCAATCCTTCTTCTCCAGTCCCGAATGAGCCCACGATCTCGTAGCCCGGAAGCATGGAGATGAACTCAGAGACCATTTCTCGGATTGCGGTTTGATCTTCAATTATTACGACGCTTTTCATTATAAGAGATTTCCTTTTGCTCCTTTGAATTACGGACAGCGGATCTTTTTCTTAAGCGCCAATGCGCAGGTTCCGTGGAGTGAAAAGCTCTGCGTCGATGGGTTCTTGCGGATAGGTTAGAGGGGAGGAGCACCATTTTGCCGGAGATTTCGGGCATTTCGGCGGTTTAGCCGGGCGGACGTAAAATTCCTAGTAAAACAAGATTAGGGGGCGGAGCAGGTGCTAGTACCAATGGGCGCAAGCTCTTTTCTTCGACTGCCGCTAGGGTGAATGCTGGGTGCATGCCAGCTGAACGAACTGGTTTAGTCTATGGACGGACCAAAGAAGCTGCACAAATAAAGGCGGGCCCCGGTTTCCCAGAGCCCGCCATCCTATTCCTGCACCACAAATTGTGAGGGGCGTTGTTGCTACCTTATCTACTTACTACCTAAAAATGTTCTATCGGAGCAGGGTCTGCCATTGGCGTTCCTTAGCTTGGAATGCTGCTGTGATGGCGCCGGTCGCGACGCGAATCTTGTAGTCCTCGCCCACGCTGGTGACCTTGCAGCCTTCGAAGCCCTCCTCGGAAAGGAGCTTCTGCAGGGCTGAGTCGAGTCCCTTGATCATGCTTCCGCCACCGGTGATGATGATGTTCTGCAGGAGGTCAGGGATGCTGTCTGGGTCAGCCTTTACTATTAGATTGCGGACGGCTTCGTAAATTTTCTTGAGCAAGGTGTCGCAAGCGGTGCCGACAGCATCGGACACTTCGAGCTGCTTGATCTTGCCGCTGATCATGACGGGATGCGTCGCGTGCTGGGTAGAACCCTGAACGAAAGAGTGCTTTTCCTTGATCTCGCGGCACTTGGCGATGGAGATCTGGCTGTCTGGGTACTTGTTCAGAAGAGAGTCTTGGATGGACTCGTCGACAGCGTCGCCTGCGAAAGCGAAAGATATTTGGTCCTCGGCGTCCGGGTAGTAGCCTTGGATGAGGCAGACGTCGGTCGAGCCGGCGCCAATGTCCACGAAGAGGGAGTTGCAGACTGGGTCAACATAGTTGGCCTTGACGAGCTGGGCTTCGTCGCGGCTACCGAGAGCGGCTAGGAAGGGCTCAGGGATGAGGATGACCTTGTCGAAGATGCCGGTGACTGCGAGGCGAGTGTTCTCGCGCGCTTCGGTGTCGGCGTTGGCCGGCATGCCGATTACGGCACGTACTTCTGCGTCAGGAGAGATACCGGCTGTTTCCTTGATGTGTACGAGAAAGTCGCGAGCTGCATCCATATCTGCGATGATACCGTCGCGGAGAGGTTGGATGAGATTGAGGTGAAGCTTGTACTTGAGCGCGAGCTGTCCGTAGAGGGCTGTTGCGTCGCCAGGAATGATGCCTGGAAGGATGCCTTCGGTGGTGTAGCCGACGATGGAGGGGATGAGCTCAGAGGCGATAACCTTTCCGGTCGTAGGCTTGGCAACTTGGATGCAGGTGGTGTTGGTGCCGAGGTCGAGCCCGACAAGAAGGAGTTCCTGTTCGGTCTCCTTCGCTTGTGTTTTCTTGGGTGCGGTTTTGGATGTTGTGATACTCATTTTCGTGGTCGGTTAGATTTCGTTTCGTTGATGCAGGGGACGTATCGTGCGGAACTAGCTTTTCAGAATAGGATCGATTTGGGCGTCGTTCATTTCTTGCACGATGTCGTCGAGTGAGAGGATTTCGTTGGCGAGGATTTCGTTGTCAGCTCCTTGTAGGGCATCGATCATCTCGCTGACGTCTCCGAGCTTCACGCGGCGGTCGCCGGCCTGAAAGCCGAAGGTGATAGGCTTTTTCTCGTCGCTGTAGGTAGGTCGGACCCAAGAGCCGGCGAGTTCCTCTTGGCGTTTGGCCTTCTGTTGCTCCATCCGGGTGACGTAGAGGGAGCGGTATTTGGCAGCGATGCGCTCTTCGACTTGCGGTATGATGCGTTTGACGAGGGTTTCCTTGAAAAGTCTTTGCAGCTTCTGGCCTTGGTCGACGATGCTCTGCTCGCGGGTGAACATGTCGCGCAGGTCTGCTTTGGCGTCTTCCTTCAAACCTGAGGGTAGCATCTGCATCCACTGCTTGATGAGGGGAGGCAGCTCCTCCTTGATGATGCGACGCGATTCCCACTCCTTGCCATCACGGTGGAGGATACAGGCGTGGCGGAAACGCGTTACTATGGCGTCCCAGCGCTCCTGCGCTCTTTCTGTCACTTTCATCGATGCGATCATAAGGTTTACGGCGGCAAACTTAGCTATGGTCGCGCCAACTTATGTAAGTCGCTGATTGACAATCTTTCTGAGGTCTGAGGAAAAATTGTCCCAGTGGGAAATCGGCAGAAAGGTACCGCTTTTTCCGCAGGCTGGACCCTTTTTGCCTAGGGTGCGGCTACTAAGTTGCCCTAGAGGAGGAGCGAGTCAGTAAACACGTGCCCGGCAGCAGTCTCCGTCCTCCTGTGCTCCGAGCCGAGCGAGAGCTCAAGCACTTTTGGAGGCACGAGCTATTCGAATTGTGAGCGGAAGGCCGACAGCTCCTCGCGGAGAGATGCAATGGCTCCTGCTTGTTCGGATACGGTGGCTTCGAGGGCGGCGATGCGGGCCTCGGCCTCGGCGGGGAGAGTGATGGCGAGATCGACTTTGACCGGGCCGCTACTGGTTGCTGAAGGTGTGGCGAGTTCTTCTAAGTTTGGGGGGCCTGCTAGAAGATGGACGAACCTTGCGTCCTTCTTGCCAGGTTGGCGAGGTAGCTCCATCACCAACGGGGTCGGGCGCGTCGCGAGTTGCTGCAGCTCGTCTCGCATCGTGTCGAGGCCGTCGAAGTGGTACATTCGTTCGCAGCGGGTACGGAGCTCGCCCGCTGTTTGGGGTCCCCGCAGAAGGAGCTCCGCCAAGATGGTAACTTGAGGGCTGGGCAGTGGATAATGGTTGTCGAGGCTGTGCTTGTACTTTGCGACACGGGCTGCGGTTTGGGTGACCAGTAGGGCGAGCTTCTTGTGGCGTAAGGATTCGAGGCCAGCAGATACAGTTTCCTCTTCTAGCTCGAGCGCGGGGGAGCGGTTGCTCTTCTGGTTGCAGGCGTTGATGAGACTGTTGAGAGTAAGCGGGTATAGGTCAGGAGTGGTGGCTTCCTTTTCGATGAGGCAACCGAGGATACGGGTTTCGATCAGGGAAAGTGGCTCGTGGGGGAGTGGGTTTTCATCGCTCATGGGTGTAGGCGCTTTCGTTTTTTGGGCTGGGGTGGAACGTCTGTTTCGTTAAAGAGTGATTGGTAAAATGGCGTCAAAGCTAGCTCCGCGCAACATTGTTGCAAAGCCGTAAGTCTATAAACACTTTACACGGGTCGAGCTTCCGTTTGGAACTCTGAGAGACAATCCCCAAAAACTAGAATCTGAATGAGTTGTATGAAGAGGAGAAATAGCTTTCGCGGTAGGAAATCCGGTTTCACGTTGATGGAAATCTTGCTAGTCTTGGGTTTGATTGGATTGCTGGTTTCGGTGGTCGTGGTCAATGCTGGCAGCATTTTCGGAGACCAGAAGGAAAAGCTGACTCGCATGAAGATCAAAGACTCCATGAGCGTTCCTCTTTTCAAATACATGACCGACACAGGGAGCTACCCTACGACTGAGCAAGGATTGCAGGCTCTCTTGACCAAGCCGTCTAGCGATCGCGGTCGCTGGCGCGGGCCTTATGTCGAAAGCCAAGATTCCTTGCTCGATGCGTGGCAAAGGGATTTCAAATACCGCTTCCCTGGATCCAAGAATCCGGGGAGCTACGATTTGTATTCACTCGGTGCTGACGGTGTAGAGTCGGGAGACGATATCGGAAATTGGAAGCAGTAGGTACCTCCGTGAAGGAGAGCTTACTGCCAGGGCTTGCATGACGCGAATTTCCAAAGTCAGCCGAAGTGGCTTTACATTGTTCGAGCTGCTCTTGGTTCTGGCGTTGATAGGGCTGTTTTCGACGGTCTTTGTGTTGAACATCAACACGCTCATGAAAGACGGGGAGATGGAAACGCTCGAACGGGAGTATTGGCGAGCGGTGGAATCGGCCCGAACTGGAGCTGTATTCAAACAACAAGCGCATTTTCTAGAATGGGATCCGAAGGGTAGGCGTTTTCTGGTCATTTCTGGCGGGGCGGCTGAAGCTTTCCCTGTCGAAATCGAATCTCCCGTGGAATTGGATATCGATGTCAGCTTCGTGGAGGTAGCTCCGGAGAACAGTTACGTGCTGATCGGCGGGCGACTCGTAGAGAAGCGTGAGATCGTGAAGGTCGGTTTCTTTGCGGACGGGACCTGTTCGCCGTTCGAGGTTTCCATGAAGATCGCAGACTTCGAGACGCGGTTCCAGATGGACCCATGGACAGGGGTGCAGCTCGTAAACCCGAATGAAGATGCTGTGGAAATCTAGAGAGAGACTCCGCAGAAGCCGAGCGGCCGGCTTCACTTTGTTGGAAGTATTGGTGTCGTTGGCTCTGTTTTTCATGGCGGTGACTTTTTTCTCCATGACCTATCTCAACACGCTGATGGCAATCGAGGGCACTCGCTTGAACCAAGGTTTGGAGCAAGATATGGCGGCGATTCGGCGGCAGGCCCTCATGATTGCGGACATCGAGGAATTGGAAGAGGGAGGCGATGTCGTCACCGGCGAACATGGCCTAGCCCGCTGGTCGTTGGAGTACGAGCCGACTGCGGTGGCGGATTTGTTTCTGGTGACGCTCTCGGTTGAGTTGGATCCGGATGACGCAGAAAACGGAGCGAGAGAGGCGACGGAAAGATTTTACCTGACGCGGCCGAGTTGGTCCGAGCCAACGGAACGAGACGAGTTGAGAGCCCAAACGAGGGAGCGGTTGCTGGATCGGCAGCTGAATATCCGGCAATGATGAGGCATCGGAAAAACAAGTCTGGCTTCACCTTGCTCGAGGTGCTGCTTGCGGTGGCACTGGGAGCGATGATTGTCGTGTCGATGACTGCCTTTCTCTTCAGCATGGCAGAGCTTTGGGGCGTTGGTTCAAACGAGCGTCTATTCGAAAAGCACGCCCGTGGTGTGTCCCGCTTCATCGAGACCAGTTTTCAAAAGGCGAGCCAGCGCTACGACGAAGCGGCCGATGCAAATGAGTCGCTCTATTGGTTCAATTGGGAAGGTGACGATTCGACGCGTGAGTCTTTCCTGAGTTTCGAGTTGAAGGAGAGTCCCGGGGCCTTGATTTGGCCGGAGAGCCCGTTGCCGCATATCGTTTGCTCGCTAGAGTTCGACGAAGGTGATGGCTTGTTTTTGCGCTGGCGTTCGCGTTTGGAGGAGGACTTTGACGAGGAACCGCCGCGCCGCACTCTGATTTCTCCGTTCGTCAAGGGAGTCGAGTATCACTATATCAACTACGAGGAGGAAAACCCTAAGTGGCAGATCGAGGAGACGCCACAGCAGGAGGCGGACGACTCTTACTTGATGCCGGAGCGGATCGTACTGAAATTCATCTTCAAGGGTGAGGAAATTAAGCGGCAGCTTATTTTGCCCAAAGTCATGGAAGGGACGCCGATCCTATGAGTTTAGCAGGGAACAGGGATACGCGCGGGTCGATATTGCTCTTGGTTCTGGTGCTGATCGTGGTGGTATCGTTTGCCCTCACGATGTTCATCGAAAAGGCTCAGGTGGAAATCAAAGGTGAGGGCTACTACGTAAAGCGAGCGGAGCTTCGCAAGGAGGCGTGGTCTATGATGGAGATAGCGGTAGCGGTACTCGCTGACGTGAAAGCGATCGATACCGCTCTCTATGCACCCAGCCAAGGGTGGGGCAACCCGTTGGACTACGCGAATATCGTGCTGCGCGAGGGATTGGAGGTGCGCTTCGAATTCGTAGATGAAAGCGGTAAAGTAAATATCAATACACTGGATCGAGACTCGCTGATTTTACTTTTCGACGAACTCGGCTTCGACCTAGATATTAGCTCCCGCTTGAGCGACGTCTTGCTCGATTGGATCGATGGCGACGATGAGACGCGGATCGAAGGAGCGGAGTCACGTGAGTACAGCTCCCTCGAACTGGATGTGCGACCGGCGAATCAGCCGCTTATGTCTCTTGACGAGTTGCGCTACCTTTTTGGATTTCAGGAGCTGTTCTTCGATGATAACGGATCCCCGTTGCCTGTCTTCAGGCAACTGGAGCAAGCGGTGAGCGTTTACGAGGTAACGTCGCTCAACGTGAACGCCGCTTCGTCGCTGGCTCTGCGGGCTATCGCGGACCTTGACGAGTTCGATAAGCAAGCTATCGACGAATTCCTTAAGGGTTTCGACGGCCAGTTGGATACTGCCGACGACAACTATTTTGCGACGGCTGACGATGTGGCTGCGGTACTGGTGGACATACCGGAAGGGGCCCCGTTGGGGCACCAGATTTCGGTGCTAACAATCAAGGTCACGGTCAGCGAAGGAGGTTATAGCTACAGCTTGATTGGAACTATGAACCTCGACGCTGAGGCGCCAGCTTTACAACAAAGTGAAGGGAACCTTCGCTATCCTTTCCTTTTCCTCGATTTGAGGGAACAGCCGGGCTCTATTAATGCTCGACCCATATAACATTTGCCTAGAGATTTTCGCTTGTCGTGCCTTTTCCCCCGAAACTAAAACCTAAAGCCCAAGCCTACGAGCTGGATGCCTTCTTGGCGCCCGCCCACTGGTTTTTCTGTCGCCGCATCGAAATCCCCTCTGATTTAGAAAAAGGGGAAGAGGAAGGCTTTGCGCTTTTGGAGCTGGAGAACCTGTCGCCTTTTCCACTCGACCACCTGCACTACGGCTATCGATTAGACAGAGCAGGGCGCTTCGCGTTTGTTTTCGCCGCCTACAAGCGCCGCTTCGAAAAGGTCGATCAGACGTCTTGGCGGCGCAGGGATGCTATATTGCCAGACTTTCTACTCGGTTTGCACACGAGCTCGAAAAGCGGAGAGTCGGGTTTGATTCTCGTGACGGAAAAGTCGCTTGCTGCGTTCTCCTTCGATGAGAAGTCCGAGTTGCCAGCCGCGTTTTATTCTGAGGCTCTAGAGTTCGAAGGCGACGAGGGAGAGGAACCGCCCTCCTTGATGAGCCAGATTGTTCGCTTCGAGTCGGTTGCTAAGAGTCGCCTGAAGATGTCAAGAGTTCGTATTTGGCACGCGAATACGGAAGCTAAGTGGGTAGGGCAAACCGCTTGGTTTGGCGCGGTCGACTCCAGCGATTTTCCGGTCGCCAAGGTCGATTTCAGCAGAGCACAGCTTTGGAAGGCCGATTTGCGAGACCAAGAGCAAGTCGATCAAGCTCAGAAGGAGGAACGCCAGAACGCCCTTCTATGGAAAGGGCTGGGAGGAATCGCCGCATTGGTTGGAATCATTTTACTCGGTGAGTTGTTTTGGGGAGCGAGTGCTGCCTACCTTTCCTATCGGAATTCGAAAATCGCGGAAATGACCCCGCTGGTGCAGGAAATTCAAAGCCTGCAGGCGACCAGCAACACCTTACGAGGCTTCCTGGAATCTGACCTGCAGCCTTTCGAAATGATCGACGCCTTGATACCGCTGCAGCAGTATCCAAATATCGTATACAGAAAGTTCGAGACTGAGGGGCCGGATGTGCTGGTCATCGATGCTAAGGCTGCCAACCAGACTCAGGTCACCGAATTCAAGAAACGTCTCGAGCGTTTCGACAAGATTGCCTCGGTCGAGTTATCGAAGCAGGTTAACAAACCCTCGGGCTCGACCTTCACCACGACGATCCGCTTCAAGTTTGGCGCTTTCTATCAACTCGCGGGAGGGGGGCAGTGATGGGCACTCAGGAATCAAGTTTGGCGTCACGCGTCTCGTTTGGCCTCGTCAAAGCTCGGCGCGGTTTTTTCAAGATGACGATGCGTGAGAAGGTGCTGGCACTGCTATTTACGCTCGCATTGGTTTTGGTCTGGGGTTCCTGGCAATTGGAGCGCCAGTCTCTCCTTCAAGATCAGCATTGGGATGCAGGCATTGTTGAAGCTGGCCAGGAAAATTGGCTGAACGAGGAGCCCCGCCACCGGGCTACTTATGAATCGCAAAAGTCAGCGATCGATCTCACTTCCTTGCCGAGTCGAGACGAGGTGAGCGGTCAGATAGATGCGCTCGTGCGTCGTTTCGGTTTTTCCACCTTCGACTTCAGCGAACCGCGCACGGAAGTTGGTGCAGAAATGAATTTCCACACCTTTCAGCTCGTCGTCCAAAAGGCGACATACTCGCGAATAAAGAACTTTACGAAAACGATCAAAGCGGAGCTGCCATACCTCAGTTTGGATAGAGTGGTGATTCAAGCGCAGGAGCGGGACGACGACTTCCTCAACGTCCGCTACGTTTTTAAGTCTATCGAATACACGAAATGAGAATTTGGGTGAAAAAGTTAATCACTGCGATCCTGGCGATCGCCTGCGCCTTTGGCTCAGCCTCCAACCTTAACGCGCAAGACGAGAGTCTAGCTCGTGTGATACCGAATCCTGACGAGAAGGTCGCGAACTACAAGGTAGTGGACCAAGAGCTGGAGGGCACCTTGGAGATTTTATCCGAGATGACTGGGCGCGCGGTTTTGCGCCCGCAGGCATTGCCCACACCGAAGATAACTTTCGATAGCGGCGGCGAAATCACGGTCGGTGAGCTGACGCTGGCATTAGAGAGTTTGCTCAGCTTGAACGGCATCGGAATTTCTCCCTTGGGAGAGCGTTTCTTGAAGGTAGTTCCACTAAGCGAAATTCGTACCCAAGCCCCCGAATTGGTAGTTGAAAGTCTCGCCGAGCGTCCAGCTAGCGGCAAGGTCGTGAGCAAGCTCTTCCGTCTTCAACATCTGGATTCGCAAACTTTCCAGCAGCAGATCCAGCAATTTCTCAGTCCTGGCTTCAGTTCGATCATTCCGTTCCAAAACTCGAACGCGGTTATCGTGACCGATACCATAAGCAACCTGCAGCGCCTCGAGTATGTGGTAAGCGAAGTGGACAAGCCTTCCCGCCTCAATATCGAGCCAGCGTTCTACACGTTGCAGTTCGCTCAAGCCAGTGAGGTTGCTCAGCAAGTCCAACAGATGATCGAGGACGCTCGAAGCCGCTTTGGCAACGAGACGGGGGGGAACTCCGGAAGGCCAAATAATGCGGGAACGCGAAACAACGCCGAGGAAGAAGCATCACCTACGGTCGTTTCGGGAGAAGGCGCTTCGATAAGTCAGATCCTTTTCGGATCCAATACGGCCATTTCTGCCGACGACCGTACCAATCAGATCATTATCATGACGGCGCCTAGCAACTTGAAGTTTTTCGAAGACATCATCCAAAAGCTCGATATCAAGGCGGACCCTTCGACGCGTATGGAGGTTATCCCTCTAAAGCATGCGGATGCCACCGAAGTGGCATCTCTCCTCAGCCAGTTCGTTTCTGGCAAGACCAGTGGGGACACCAATGATCGGACCAATAGTAGTGCAAACACGGATACGAGAAATAATCGTAGGACAGGTGCCGGCAACCCGACCTTCTCGAACACCAATGACGCTTCTCCGATCAATAATGTGGTTCGGAACAACAATCAGAACGCTTCGAATCCGAGTACGGGTGAAGAGCGCGATAGTCAGTTCAGCACCTTTATGACGATCCTTGCGGATGAACGCAGCAATGCGCTCGTCATCTCGGGGACGCGGAGCGATCTAGAACTGATGGGTGCGCTTGTCGGGCAGATTGACGTATTGCTTCCACAAGTACGTATAGAGGTCATCATCGCTGAGGTTAACCTGAACGAATCGAGAGGGCTCAATCGTGGGATGGACGCGTTTAAGATTTTCTACGACGAGCAGGTAGATGGATCGGGCAATGTGGAAATTCCAGGCCTGGGTGAAAACGAAGTTCCTGGGTTGAATATTCTAGGACTAGGGGTGGGAGGTACATTCAACTACGATGATGGTGTTATTTCGAATTTATCGTTAACCGCTATCATAAACCAAGCTCGCACGGATTCCGATGTGCAGCTGCTTTCGGTTCCGACCTTAGTCACGACCCATAACAAGGAGGCAAAGATCATCGAAGCGGTTTCCTATCCGATCATTACTAGTTCTCAGAACTCATCCATCTCCGATACTTTTAGGCAATCGGTACAATACCAAAATATCGGGATCGAAATGGTGGTGACGCCATTGATCGGGCCGAACGATGTTATTCAGCTCGAGATCGATCAAACGATCGACGATATTTCCGGCGATGTAACGATTGGCGGGAATGTGCAACCGATCATTAGCAAACGGCAAGCAACTTCCTACGTGAGTGTTTCCAATGGAGAAATGGTTGTCTTAGGTGGTTTGCAAAAGAACAAGCTCGATACTGGCCGTTCTCGAGCTCACTTGTTAGGGGATATCCCATTGCTAGGAAAATTATTCCGGACGAAGCGCAAGGAAAGCACCAAGAGCGAGTTGATGGTGTTCCTGCGTCCCCAAATCATTCGTACGACGGATGATGTGAACACCGATGCTATGAAAAAGTTGCGTGAGATGGAGGGCGCTCGCGCGATCGAAGACTTTTTGAGAACGGGAAATGTCGACGTCACGCAGCCAAGGGAAGCTCCGAGCGAAGCTCGCTCAGCTAAGGGTAAGGGAGACTAGGAGAAGGCTTGGAATGAAGGGGAAGTATCTATTCGTTATTCTTTTGGCCGGAACAGCTATTGCTTCCGGGCAGGTCGCTGATGAAGGCGCTGCAGATATCAACCCTTTCGCGACACCTGCTCCTCAAGCGAACGCGGACACGGTCGTCGAGAACACGGCGCCAACGTCGCTCGATCGGTTTCAGTTCAACGGCTTGATGGTCATGAACGGCAACGTCCGGATTAGCCTGTTCGACTCCAAGGAAAACAAGAGCTTCTGGATACGCCAAGGCCAGCTTGGCGAGTACGGCATCAGCTTTCAACGATTCGATGAAGAGAGTGAAACGGTGGTGATCGCCCAGGCGGGTATGCAGAAGAAGCTCTCATTGAATAAGATGAAAATCGAGCCTCTAAAGATTGCTCCGCCCAGAACGCCACCAGTCGTGCCTCCTGCCGTTGGAAATGTTACCCGTCCCACTACTTCAAGCAGTGTAGAGACAGACGAAGAAGCGCGTGCCCGTATCCAGCGAGTTGCGGAGGAAATACGTCGCAGACGCGCGGAGCGTCGGAAGCAATTGGAAGAGCGAAACAATGGAGGAGCGAACTAGATTACGTATGCAACTTCTAGATACAGCTTTCGAAGGCAAGTTTGAATTAAACGACGATCAACTTGCTGAAATCGCAGAAGCGAGGCGGGGCGAGCGATTGGAGCTTATCGCCCGATACGCAGGCCGGAGCTTGAATGGTTTGGTTTCCGAACTCGCCGAGTATTGTGGATTCGACCAAGTTGAACCCAGCCTCTTCGACCTTAAAGCCTTGCAAAAGGTACCTCTTCGAATATTGCACGAGTTTCATTGTGTCCCGATTGGTCTCAGTGGTGAGGAGGACGAGGATTCGCCATTTACTTTAGCTACGAGCTGGCCCATTAGCGATGAAATGGACGATTGGGTCTATGCGGCTTGTGGCGAACGGCCGGTTTGGATGATTGCCCATCCGGAACGTATTTCCAATTTCATTACGCAGAACTTAGGGGTCGGTGCAGAGAGTCTCGACGATTCATTCGATTTGGAAGCAGAACTTGCGATAGAGCACGTCGAAGAAGAGGAAGACGAAGACGCTGCGATCATTCGATTTGTGAATGAAGTCTTCAACCAAGCAATTTCTGGGGGAGCGACGGACATTCACTTCGAGCCAATGGAGGATCACCTTCGTATCCGCTATCGCATCGACGGTTTGTTGGTGCCGGTGCCTGTACCCGAAAACTTGAGACGCTTTCAGGATGCCATCGTTTCGCGCCTGAAAATTATGGCGAAGCTCAATATTTCTGAGCGTCGCTTGCCGCAGGATGGTCGTATCAACCACAGGATCGGCTCCACGACTTTGGATATCCGTCTTTCGACGATGCCAGTCATGTATGGCGAGAGCATCAGCCTGCGTCTTTTGAATAAGAAAGACAAACCGCTCAGCCTTGCTCAACTTGGCATGTCGGATCGAGATTCTGAGGTAGTGAATCGCGTGCTGAATTTACCGCATGGCATCATCCTGGTCACCGGGCCAACTGGTTCAGGTAAGTCGACTTCGCTCAATGCTTTCATCCGCTCGATCAATTCACATGACCGCCGCATTATCACAGTGGAGGACCCGATCGAGTACGAGGTCGCGGGTGTCAACCAGATCCAAGTAAAGCCTGATATCGGTTTCGGTTTTGCGGAGGCATTGCGTCATGTGCTTCGTCAGGATCCGAACGTAATCATGGTGGGTGAAATCCGTGACCGCGAAACAGCTGATATAGCGGTTCAAGCGTCGCTCACCGGTCACTTGGTTTTCTCGACCTTGCACACCAATGATTCGGCGGGCGCGATCACGCGCTTGATCGATATGGGGGTAGAGCCTTTCTTGATCGCTTCCAGTGTCGAGATGGTAATTGCCCAGCGTCTGCTGCGTAGGGCGTGTCCAAACTGTATGGCGATGCGTGCGGCTGAGCCACAGGAGGTGGAGGATGCCTTGCGTGTTCTGGATCTCGATCCTTCCCTTGCAAGCGGTATCTCGCAGTTGCCGGAAAGTTGCGGCTGCGAGACGTGTCGGGGTATTGGATACAAGGGGCGTATCGGTATCTACGAAATTCTGAGGGTGACAGAAAAAATGCACGACCCGATCGTCCGCCGCGAGGCGGCCCCGGTTATACGTCACCTCGGCTTGCAGGCGGGCATGGTTTCCTTGGGCAAGTCTGGTTGGAATTTGGTGGAGCGAAAACTCACGACCTTGGAAGAGGTCGTGCGAACGATTTCCGTGAAGGAAGGCGAATGAGCAATTTTGGCTAAAGACCCGTGCCGATTTTTAAATACAATGCTAGAGATGCCGCGGGCTTGTCCACTCGAGGCGAGATGGATGCCGCTTCTCGGAAGCTAGTGGTACGCAAGCTCAGTGCCCAAGGCCTTCGGCCGATTTCCGTGAAGGAGAGTGGAGCTTCGGCTGCGGGCGGTAGCAAGTCTGGCGATGGCTTCGGGTTGTCATCTCTCACTCGTTCAGCAAGAGCGGGTAAGCTCGATAGCAATGTCACTTTGCCGTTCCTCACGACTCTGAAGGAATTGCTCGCTTGTGGTGTTCAGGCAGGCGACGCGCTGCAGTTGATGAGCTCTCGTCTTAACGATCCGTCGCAAAAACGTTTGGCTAATGTACTTTGGGATGACGTCCGGCAGGGCCGCTCGTTGTCGGAAGCGTGCCGTAAGCAGACGGAGGTTTTCGACGATAGCATGGTGAGCTTGATCGAAGCGGGTGAAGCTACGGGAAACTTGAACAACGTGCTTGGGCGCTTGGTTGCGAACCTTGAGGAAACTAAGGTGATCAAGAACAAGTTAAGCACCGCGATGGCGTATCCTTCATTCTTGATGGTGGTCGCCTTTGGCTTGGTACTGTTGTTTCTCTTTTTTCTGCTTCCGCAGATCGAGGGCTTGCTGGCGTCATTGGGAGGGGATCTGCCGATGTCGACCAAGCTGCTGATCGGATTGGCCGATTTTGCCCTGAGCTACGGTTGGATAGTGATTATCGCGACGGTGTTTGGCGTTACGGCGATTTTATCTTGGCGCAAAACCAAGCCAGGTCGCGTGCGTTTCGATGAGATTATCTTGGGGCTTCCGGTGTTGGGTAGCTTTTTGCGGGATGTGCAAGTGTTGCGGCTGGTTCAGGTGCTCTCGCTCCTTTTGGAAAACGGAATAACGATGGTGCAGTCTTTGCAAATGTCTGAGCGCTCGTTGACGAACCACGCTATGCGACAGCGCTTTGTGGATGCGCGTGGAAAAGTGACGGAAGGTACCTCGCTCTCCAATGCGTTCAAGGGAACCGGCTATCTCGACGGTATGGCTTTGGACATTTTTACCGTAGGAGAAAACACAGGTAACGTAGTACCAGGCTTGAAGCAGCTTTCCCGTCAGTATTCAGAGCGTGTAGACAGGGCGATCAAGTCTTTCATCGGAGTCGTTTCGATTGGGGTTTTGATCTTCGTGTTCTTGTTTGTCGGATTGGTAGCTCTGGGAATTATCTCTGCCGTCTTCCAGCTCAGTGGCAGTTTGTCCGGATAGACGAGTGGTAAACTTGTAGTTGAAGCAGAGGAGGAAATCCGCCTTTCTTCGCGTTTCCCTCGATGAGTCCGAACATTCAAATAGCAACCCGGTTCCTGTTGGCTAAAAAGCGATCGATGCTGATGAGTCTCTGTGGCATCGCGTTCGGGGTCGGCTTCTTCATCGTGACCCAGGCCCAGCTGAGCGGGTTCGAAGAGTTTTTTATTCGGACGATCTTGGGGACGGATGGCGCTATTCGAATTGAGGACAAGTTTCAGACGACATTGGCCCAGATGGAGGCAGCGTCCACTACCCGGGCGGATTCCAAGTTTTTCGTAGCGGACCGCGGCAACCGTCGCTACGTGGAGGGAGTAGAGTATCCCGAGAGGGTGATCGACGCCTTGCGTACGATCCCGAATGTGGCAGCGACTTCGTCGGTGCTGAAAGGAAGGGTCGAAGTCCAGAGCCCTTTACGCACAGAGTCGGCTCAAGTCTACGGGATCGTGCTCAACGAGCATCTCGCGGTGTCTGACCTCGAAGACCAGATCGTTTTTGGGAGTGTCGAAGAATTTCGGCAGTCGCCTACGGGTATTTTGATTGGGCGAAAGCTGTCCGACCGACTGCAGGCGCGCGTTGGCGACTCTATTATAATAGAAAGTAGGGGAGATCAAAGCAGGTATCGGGTGAGCGGGGTTTACGAAACAGGTGTATCTGACATAGACCGCGTCCGCGTTTTCATGCACTTGGACCAAGCTCGCTCTCTGTTGCGTCGACCGCATGGGGTAACGTTTATTCAGGTGAGCGTGTTCGACCGCGACCGAGCTGAGTATGACTCCGTGGTGATTGAAAACCTGGTCCAGCATTCGGCTGCTCCTTGGCAAGATCGCGAAAAGGTTTGGCTCGACGTTTTCAAGGCCTTGCAGGTATCGGCGGTGATTACGGTTTCGACGATCATCCTGATTTCGGGACTCGGGATGTTCAATACCTTGGTGATGATTGTCATGGAGAAGACCCGAGAGATCGCGATCTTGCGTTCCATGGGCTATAGCCGTGCGGACATTTCGGCGATTTTCCTGTGGCAAGGTGGCATCGTCCTAGTCTTTGGCGTATTTCTGGGGTTCGCCTTGGGAGCAGGCGTGACCCTTGGAGTCTCGAATCTGCCCCTTCGCGTGAGAGGTATTTTTTCGACGGATAGCTACGTGGTTGAGTGGTCGGCTATGCATTACTTTTGGGCAGCCGTAACCGCGGTGGTGATTGTGCTTTTTGCCAGTTTGGCCCCGGCTCGCCGCGCAGCTCGCTTGATTCCAGGGGATGTAATTCGGGGGACGGCGACATGAGTGTTGTTGCCCAATCCTCCGAAATCGCCTTGGCTTGTCGCGGTTTGCACAAGCACCTCGGGGAAGGGGAATCCCGCGTGCACGTTCTGAAAGGTGTCGACCTTGAGCTTCGACGCGGTGAGGTCTCAGCGGTAGTTGGCCCGTCGGGCTGCGGCAAGAGTACGCTCCTCTACTTACTCGGCTTATTGGATCGGCAGGATGGAGGGGATATTTCGGTCTGCGGAGAGGGGGTACCGCTAGATCGGGACGGAGCTCATACCAGAGTACGGTGCGAGCACATCGGTTTTGTCTTCCAATTTCACTTTTTATTGCCCGAGTTCACGGCTCTGGAAAACGTGGTCCTGCCTATGCGAAAGCTCGGCCAACTAAGGGAATCTGAGATGCTGGTGCGCGCTACCGAACTGCTCCAACAGGTCGGCCTTGGTGACAAAACCCATCGCCGCCCTTCTCAATTGTCGGGAGGGGAGCAGCAGCGGGTTGCCATCGCCCGTTCTCTTGCGAACCGCCCGAGCGTTTTGTTAGCCGATGAGCCGACGGGAAACCTCGACGTGAAGAATTCCATGATGGTATTTGATCTGCTAACGCGTCTTGCCAAAGAATATAGACAGGCGGTGCTCATTGTTACGCACAATCCGGAACTCGCATCCAAATGCGACCGGATATTGCGCATGGAGGACGGTCTTTTTGTCGATTGATTTGCATCTATGCTACTCATGGTTATTAGAAGCGCAATTAATTGAATGCACTTCAGCTAATAACCCTTGGTAGGTGGACTAAAGTCGCCAACATTTTATTTGCCTTTCGATTCGCGGCTCTTTCACTGCCGTTTCCTCTAACGCCTAACCTTCTGCTCAGTGAGTTCCGAAAATTCCCGCAAATCATTTCTTCTTGCGATCGCCGCCGTCGTGGCTGGTGTCGTCGCATTGCCTAGGCTGCTCGCTGGTAGCAAGGCGAAGGGTAGTCCTTCGAATGCTTCCACTATCAAGCTGCGCCAAGACCCTCGCTCTGTAAACCGAGAGGATTCGCGCTTCGCCTAACTGCTTTTTCCCTGACAGGAACGGCTAAACTTTTACCGCTATGTCCAAAGTGTTTCCAAAGTGGTCGAACGCGTTGCCATTGAAGATCGTTGTTTTCGTCTTCGTCTTCGTGACTACGCTCCTCGCCGGCATCACCTATTATGTGACGCCGAAGTACGTGCGAGTTGGCTACGAGCCAACCCAGCCGGTCCCATACGACCACAGTTTCCACGTCGGCGAGCTCGGTCTCGACTGCCGTTACTGTCACGATAAGGTTGACCAGTCTGACGTCGCCAACATCCCTGCCGCGGACACTTGCATGAAGTGTCACAGCATGATTAAGACGGACAGCGATCTTCTGGCTCCGATTCGAGAGAGCTACGCTACTGGCGAGCCTGTCGCTTGGAAGCGCGTCCACCAAGTCCCTGACTATGTTTACTTCAGCCACCAGGCTCACGTAACCCGCGGCGTCTCCTGTGTGGAGTGCCACGGCCAAGTCAACGAGATGGAAGTCGTTTCCCACGCCGAGCCGATGAGCATGGGCTGGTGTCTCGACTGTCACCGTAATCCGGAAGAAGTTCTACGTCCAGTAGACCAAGTCTACAATCTCGACTGGGTACACCCAGGCGGCAAGCAGGGCCAAATCAAGGACGGCCTCAAGTTTGTTGACGAACGCAACATCACTCCTCCTCAAAGCTGCACAGGCTGCCATCGATGAAACGCGCACCTTACAATCACCCTGAATCAGCGGAACTGTCTGGCCCGCGCTACTGGCGCAGCCTAGACGAGCTGTCGCAATCGCCCGAATTCCTCGCTCAAGTAGAGCGCGAGTTCGGACCGGAAGCTTCCGAGATGAACGAGGTGGATCGTCGCCACTTCTTCAAGATCATGGCGGCTTCCTTCGCAATCGGCGGTCTCGGTTTCGCGGGTTGCCGTCGTCCGGATTCCCATATTCTCCCGCATTCGAAGATGCCCGAGCACCAGGTTCCTGGTCAGGCTCTGTATTACGCTACAGGTTTCCCGCTTCGAGGTGAAACGCTTCCGCTTCTGATCGAGACGCACACCGGTCGCCCCACCAAGGTTGAAGGTAACGCCGATCATCCTGGATACAGAGGCGGAACGACCCGCAAGGCCCAAGCTGCTATTCTAGATCTTTACGATCCAGATCGTGCGACTGCTCACACCAAGGGCACAGCTAAAATTAGCAACGCGGACGTCAGCGACCTGCTCGCTTCTCTTAACAAGAAGTACTCCGCATCCAACGGCTCGGGGGTGGCAGTTCTCGCTGAAAGCTCATCTTCGCCAACGCGACTCCGCCTCAAGAAAGCCTTCCTCGACGCCTTCCCTGAAGCCACTTGGGCAGAATATGACGCGATCGATGCGACCAACGCAGGTATCGCTGCGGCTAAAGTAACGGGCAATGATTCGCTTCAGCCGAAGTACGACCTTACCAATGCGTCCCGCATCCTCGCGGTAGACGCGGACTTCCTCGACGAAGAGCAAGGAGCAGTGCAGTTCTCCAAGCAATTTGCTGATGGACGCCGTGTCCGCTCCAGCAAAGATGAAATGAACCGCCTCTACTCTGTGGAGAGCAACTTCTCGCTCACTGGAGCCATGGCGGACCACCGCAAGCGCCTTGCTTCTAGCCAGATGGTTTCCTTCCTTGCAGCGGTCGCTCTGGAACTCGACCTCGGCGTAGAAGGTAACTCCCTCAATTCTACGCTAAGCTCGCTTGCCGGCAAGCTAGACCCGGCGACCCAAGAATGGGCAGCCAAGTGCGCGGAAGACCTTTCAGCCCACAAGGGCGAGTGTCTTGTTTTCGTAGGTCAGCACCTTTCTCCGGAAGCTCACGCTCTTGGCCTCTTGGTCAACGAAAAGCTGGGCAACCTGAAGAAAACTGTCTCTCTCGTTGCGGTTGACAACGCTGCGAGCGTATCCATCCAGGATCTTGCCTCCAACATCGAATCTGGTTCTGTCAACTCGCTCGTAGTTCTCAGCGGTAACCCCGTTTACAACGCGCCAGCGGGAATCGATTTTGCAGCTCTGCTCGAGAAAGTAGGGGAGGTCGTTCGTCTTGGTTACTACGCCGACGAGACTTCCGAAAAAGCCAGCTACCATATCACGCAAGCCCACTTCCTCGAGGCTTGGGGTGATGGACGCACCTACGGTGGCGATTTTGTTGCGCAGCAACCCATGATCCTGCCGCTTTTTGACGGCGTATCCGAAATCGAAGTACTTGCTCGTTTGGTAGGTGAAGCGAATGCAGATGGTTATAGCCTCGTTTATTCGACTTTCCAGTCGGAGAACGGAAATTCAGGCAAGCGAGCTTTCGATGCTTTCCTCAACGAAGGTTTCCTCTCCGCTGGCTACAGTGTTTCCAACAGCAACGTATCCGGTCTCCAGGTTGCGGATTTACTAAACGGCTATCAATCTCCGGCTGCTCCGACTCAGGAACGCCTTGAGATTCGGTTCCTCAACGACGCCTCAGTCGACGACGGACGCTTCGTCAACAATGGTTGGTTGCAGGAATGTCCGGACCCAATGACTAAGCTTACTTGGGACAATGCGATCAATATAAGTCCAGTTCTCGCCAAGGATTTGGGAATCGTCGCGTCGGATTCTGCGATCCAGGTTGCTCGCAAGAACCCCAATAAGGTTCGCGATGGTCGCCAGTTTGCATCGGTGGCCACCATCACTGTGGATGGTCGGGAAGTCACGGGAGCTATTCACATCCAACCCGGTCTCGACAACTACACTGTGGTATTGCCACTTGGATACGGTCGTACAAAGACTGGCCGAGTTGGCACTGGATCCGGCTTCAGCGCCTACGCGATCCGTTCCGCATCTGCTTTTGTTGCCAATGCGACGCTCGTTCTAACTGGCGCCCAGTACCAACTTGCTAGCACGCAGGAACACTGGTCGATGGAAGGGAGGGCAATCGTTCGCGAAGCTAATCTCGAAACTTACCAGAAGGATGCAGGATTCGTCGACCGACTCGGTATGGAGTCGCACTCGCCCGCTATTTACGGCGAGGTCGCGGAGACGATGTCGACTCAAGAGAAGGTCACCGAAACCCCTCGTGGCGGTTCGATCTATGAGCATCCGGACCTAACAGGTACCCATCAGTGGGGCATGAGCATCGACCTAAACGTTTGTACGGGTTGCAATTCCTGCGTGATTGCATGTCAGAGCGAGAACAATATACCAATCGTCGGTCGCGACCAAGTTCGACGCGGGCGTGAGATGCATTGGATCCGCCTCGACCGATACTTCTCATCCACTTCTACGGACAACACCGAGATCCCCGAAGATCCTCAAGTATCGCTCCAGCCGATCGCTTGTATGCATTGCGAAACCGCTCCGTGTGAGACGGTTTGTCCTGTCAACGCAACCGTTCACGACGAAGAGGGCCTCAACGCCATGGCTTACAACCGTTGTATCGGTACACGTTACTGCGCGAACAACTGCCCTTACAAAGTACGTCGTTTTAACTTTTTCGACTATCAGCAACGCGAGCTCGATAAGCTCTACATGGGGCCACTCGCTCCAAAGGGCATGCCGGAGCTCGTGCAGATGGCTCAGAACCCGGACGTATCCGTGCGTATGCGCGGAGTGATGGAGAAGTGTACTTTTTGTGTTCAGCGCATTAACCAAGCTAAGATCGCCCAACAGGCTAAGGCGGGTGCCGGCGACGATGTTCGTGTCCGCGATGGAGTTATCAAGGTCGCCTGCGAGCAGGCTTGCCCGACAGATGCGATCGTGTTCGGAGACCTTAGGGATGCTGACAGTCGTGTTTCGCAACTTCGAGAAAACGAGCGTTCGTATTCGCTGCTTGGCTACCTGAACACACGTCCACGTACCACATTTATGGGACGTGTCCGTAATCCGAATCCGGAAATGCCCGATTATCAAAGCCAACCGCTTTCTACTGTAGAATACAATTACGCTTCTCACGGATCCCATGGCGAACATGGATCTAGCGAGCTGCACGAAGAAGCTGCTACCCATGACTCCCATTCTGACAGCGAAGGAGGACACCACTAATGTCTAGCTCACACTCTCAAGAAGTGAGACCAGCGATTCTCGATGAAGTGAATCCAGTCAACATCCCACGCCAGCCGTGCGTGGCGAACGATCGTTCCTTCAATTGGATCACTGAAAAGATCTGCGGTATCATCGAAGAGAAGACTCCTACTTGGTGGTGGGTGTGCTTCATCATCGCTTGCTGCACCGCGAGCTTTACGCTCATCGGTCTTGTTTACCTTACGGTAACGGGTGTCGGTGTGTGGGGACTGGCCAATCCCGTCAACTGGGGCTGGGCTATCGTTAACTTCGTATTCTGGATCGGTATTGGTCACGCGGGTACACTGATCTCGGCGATTCTCTGTCTTTTGAGGCAAAAGTGGCGCACCTCGATCAACCGTGCGGCGGAAGCGATGACGATTTTCGCGGTGGTCTGCGCGGGTTTGTTTCCAGTCTTTCACGTCGGACGTGTTTGGTTTGCGATATATCCGGGGTACCTTTTCCCGTTTCCGAACGCGAATGCCATCTGGCCGAACTTCCGTTCGGCGCTGCTTTGGGACGTGTTCGCGGTATCTACTTACGGTACGGTTTCCGTGCTTTTCTGGTACATCGGTTTGATCCCCGACTTCGCTACCGTTCGCGACCGTGCGAAGACCAAGTTCCGCAAGATCGCATACGGTATCGTTGCTATGGGCTGGCGCGGCTCGAATCGCCACTGGAGCAACTACGAAATGCTCTACCTAATCCTAGCAGGTCTCTCGACGCCGCTCGTGCTTTCCGTTCATACGATCGTATCCTTCGACTTCGCGATCTCCTTGGTTCCAGGCTGGCACACCACTATTTTCCCCCCGTACTTCGTCGCGGGCGCGATCTTCTCCGGCTTTGGAATGGTAATCACTTTGATGCTGCCACTGCGCGCTATCTACGGTCTGCAGGACCTCATCACCCAGTACCATATCGACTGTATGACCAAGATCATCTTGGCCACCGGTACGATGGTTGGATATGCTTACGGTATGGAGTTCTTCATCGCGGCCTATGGCGCGAACGACTTCGAAATCTTCGCTTTCGTGAACCGAGCTTTCGGTAACTATGCGTGGGCTTACTGGATCATGATCTCATGTAACGTTATCTCCCCGCAGTTCTTCTGGTTCAAAAAGATCCGCGAAAATACGACGCTCGTTTGGGTCATCTCCCTTTTCGTTAACGTCGGCATGTGGTTCGAGCGTTTCGTTATTACGGTGACTTCGCTGTCTCGCGACTTCCTTCCATCGAGCTGGGGTTACTACTCTCCGACAGTAGTGGACATCTTTACTTACCTTGGAACCTTTGGTCTCTTCTCTGTGCTGTTCCTGCTATTCCTTCGCTTCGTGCCTCTAATGGCGATGGCGGAGATCAAGGCAGTCACCCCTCAGGCTGATCCCCACCACGTTCACTCTCACAAAGCCGGCAGCGGCGACTACGTTAATAACTAAAATGGCGGACAAATTTGGAATTCTCGCAAAGTTCGACACCCCGGCTGATATCATGCACGCAGCCGAGAAGGTGAGGGACGCTGGCTTCAAGCGCTGGGACGTGATCACGCCTTTTCCGATTCACGGTATGGACGGAGCGATGGGGCTTAAGCGTTCTTGGGTGCCTCGCTTCACTATCGTGGGCGGTACCGCTGGTTTCATTACCGGTATGAGCATGATCTACTTCACCAACGCAGTGAATTACCCGATTCTTATCGGCGGTAAGCCACTCTTCAGCCCGTACTTTGCCTTCCCGGTATCCTACGAGCTTACCATCCTCTTCTCTGCCTTTGCTTCGATCCTAGGCATGTTTATCCTCAACAAGTTGCCGATGCATTATCATTCGGCGCTCAAGACCGAGAAGATTGCAGAAATGTCTGACGACAAATTCTTCCTCTACATCGAGTCCGAAGATCCTCAGTACGACGACGCCAAGACGCGCTCCTTCATCGAAGGGCTGCATCCGGTAGAAGTTTCCGACATGGAGAAATAACGAGATGCGCTACGTATACCTGATATTTGCATTCGTCGTAATCGCGGCGATAAGCGTGCTCGGCTTTCGAGGCACAAAGACGACAAAGCGTCCTCTCGAGATTTTCGATGACATGGACCACATGCCGAAGTACCAGCCGCAGGACGAGAGCGCCTTCTTTTCGGATGGTCGCACGGATCGCTTGCCAGTTTCTGGAACGGTCGCACGCGGTACCTTTGAACCAAATGCCTACAGAGCGACTGGCAAGAACGGTGAGGCTTACGGAAATGGTTTCCCAATCGAAGTGACCCAAGCTGCTATGGAACGTGGTGAGGAACGTTACGAGATCTACTGCACGCCGTGTCACGGCTCGGCGGGCGATGGCAACGGCCGCACTGCTGCCTTTGGAATGTCGGCAATTGCGAACCTAACAGCAGCACCCTACACGGATATGGCCGACGGCGAGATCTACTATTACATCGGTAACGGTAGCCGCAGCGGTCGCATGTATGGCTACAAAGAAAAGCTTTCGGTCGAAGACCGTTGGAAGGTCGTTCTCTACGTCCGTGCTCTCCAGCGCGCAGCGAACGGCTCCATTAATGACTTAACTCCTGCTAGCAAGGGGGAACTAGGACTATGAGTGCAGAACGCGACGCTTCGCTTCCGAACCCAACTAAGTGGCTATTGATCGGCGCCGTTGGCCTGATAATTTCGTTTGTCGGCATGTTCGTCGACCCTCGGATGGCCTCCTTCTGTTATCTGATTGGCTTGATCTTCACCACGTCGATCACCATCGGAATGCTCTTTTTGGTGATGATTCACCATATCTTCGACGCTTACTGGTCCACAGTGATCCGTCGTCAGGCTGAAAATTTCCTCGCGGCGCTTCCTTGGATGGCAGTGCTTTTCATCCCACTCTTTCTCATCACCTACCTCTACAAGCAGGATACGCTTTGGATATGGATGGACCTCGAACACGAGCTCCACGGACATGGTACAGTGGGTACTGACCCGCTCTACTTGAAGAAGACTTGGTGGTTGAGCGAAACTTTCTTCTGGATACGTGCGGCTGCCTGTTTCGCCGCTTGGATCTACTTTGCACGTACCTTCCGTCGTAACTCTTTCTCTCAGGATGCCGACGGTTCTGCAGAGCATACTTACTCTAGCCGCAAGCACGCGGCCGGCGGTTTGATTGTGGTGGCCTTAACTTGGTCAATGGCCGGATTCGACTGGATCATGTCCCTCGAGTACCACTGGTTCTCCACCATGTTCGGTGTTTGGTTCTTCGCCAACTCCATGCGTGCAGCCCTCGCTGTACTCATATTGGTTGCTGCTTTCCTCGTTGCGAAGGGTCCTCTCAAGGGGATATTCAACACCAAGCACTTGCACGACCTGAGCACCCTCAGCTTCGCGTTCACGGTTTTCTGGGCTTACATCAGCTTCTCGCAGTACTTCTTAATCTGGAACGGAAACATTCCAGAAGAAACATTCTGGTACAATTTTCGTGAGGAGGGCATGTGGTACGGCGTATCCATGTTCCTGATATTCGGTCACTTCCTCTTTCCGTTCTTGTTTATGCTCCAATTCCCGTTGAAGACCAAGTACCCGGCCATGGTGTTCATGGCTTGTTGGATCCTCTTCATGCAATTGTTCGACCTGATCTTCAACATTCTCCCATCCTTGAAGATCCATGGTCAAACAGCTCAGCTCCTCCATCAGCCTCTCGGCTTCCTTTGGCTCGCAGCCTCGGTTTTGGGCGGAATCGGTATCCTTCTCTGGGCCTACTGGACCAGCTATTACAAGGTTAAGATTATTCCAATTCGCGACCCTCGTATAGGGGAGTGCTTGAACCACAACCACTAGTTTTTCCAAATGACTGCTCAAGCGCATACACCATCGCGTAGTTCATTCCCGGTCGTCGTCGCCATCATCGGCCTGTTCCTGCTTTTCTGGTTCCTCACCAGCAAGGTATACGTCGATTCGACCGAGACTGAAGAAGTATCCAACTTCACAGTACCAGACAAGACCCTCGCGGAACACCGCGGAGCGGCTGAGTCTCTCCTCTCAACGACAACGGTAACCGACGCCGCCAACGGCAAGGTTCGCCTTTCTATCGAGCGAGCGAAGGAGCTCGTGATCGCCGAAAACTCTAAGTAAGAGGCTTCTCGACGCGGCGCACTCGCAACTTCGAACTAAGCTATGAATTTGATCTGCAACCTCTTTTCATCGATTTTCCCCAGTTTGGAAGGCGATGGATCGCAGCGTGAAAGGGAACAGAAGATCGACTCTTCCATGCGCTTCGCGGTGCTGGGTCTGATCAAGGGCTCAGTTTTCTGGCTGCTCGTCGCTTCCTTGCTCGGATTGATCGTTTCGGTCAAACTGATCTCGCCGACCTACCTATCCGAATATGCATGGCTAACTTACGGCAAGGCTTACCCAGCATTTTGGAACGCCCTCGTATACGGCTGGCTATTCAATGCAGGCCTTGCTTGCGTAGCGTGGATCATCGCCCGCCTCGGTGGCCGCCCAATCGGCAATAGCGGCGTGCTAATAATTGCGACTGCAGCCTGGAACCTCGCCGTGTTCATCGGCTTGTTTGGTATCTTCAGGGGGGACCAAACCCCGTACCGTATGCTCGAGTTTCCTACTTACGCGGCGCCTTTTCTCTTCGCGGCCTTCATCGGAATTGGGATCTGGATCCTGCTCGCATTCAAGGCGCGGGCTTACCGGTCCTCCTTCGCTTCTCAATGGTACGCTCTCGCCGGTGTTTTCTGCTTCGTTTGGATATTCACCGTGGCTCAGGTGATGATTTTTTCTTTACCGGCCCAAGGCGTTTTCCAAAGTGTCGTTGCTGCTTGGTTTGGCGGAAATCTGATTGGCCTTGTCGTAGCTCCTTTCGCCTTTGCGACGATCTATTATCTGATTCCTAAAGCTCTCGGCCAGCATATCATCGGTTATCGCCAATCAGGCATCGCCTTCTGGAGCTGGATTTTCTTCTCCAGTGCCGCTGGACTTGCATCTTTGGTAAATGGACCTTTCCCAGCGTGGGTTGCATCCGTGGGTGTGGTAGCAAGTTTCGGGCTTTTCCTTCCGCTCTCTGTTTTCACCATGCAATTCCTTACGAGCTTGTTCGCAAGCTTCTCCAAAATCTGGGATACCGTTTCTGTGCGCTACGTATTTTATGGGGTGGTGGCTTTCATCGTGGCAACGGTCTTGACGATCATAGGCTCGCTTCGTGAGGTTCAGGAACTGACGCAGTTCAGCCAGTTCGCCGACGGAGTTCGGTACCTCTTCCTCGTGGGTTTTGCGGGAATGGCTTTTACCGGCATGGTTTATTATATTTTACCCCGTTTGCTGAACAAGGAGTTGCCCAACTCTTCTTTGGCAGACCTTCAATTTTGGATGCAGGGACTTGGAATCTTTTTGATCGCGGTGGGAATGTTATCCGGTGGCTACGCTCATGGTTCCTTGCTCAACGGAAGCACTGCCGACACTATTGATATCCTCAAAGCCACAGACTCCTATCTCTTCCTTACAGCGCTTGGCTTCGTGATCGCCGCTTTTGGCAACTTTGCCTACGCCGTGTCGTTTATTTGGATACTCCTCTCTCCACGAACAGAGAAGGAAAAATCAGCTGGCTTGATCGAGCCAGCTCCTGAACTAGAGTACACGCACTCATGAACAGAGGACCTTTCATTTTCATCGGCGTTCTCATCATCGTTTCGCTCTCGTGGGCGATCACTTTGGTTAAGCCTATTCAAGAAGGTGGTAACCTCTCTCCTGTCGGAAAAGGGGCGGATCGCGTTCCAGCTCTTCTCGCGGGCCTCGCTGAGCAAGGTCGTGAAGTCTATCAAGAGCAGGGCTGCGTGAACTGTCACACTCAGCAAACCCTCGTCATTGGGTCAGACCTCGAGCGAGGGTGGGGTGACCGTCAGTCTATGCCTCTCGACTACATCGACCAAAACGTCGTTTTCACCGGAACTAACCGAGTTGGTCCTGACCTCGCCAACGTGGGCGAACGACGCACGGATGCAGACTGGCACTATCTCCACTTCTTTAATCCGCAAATCGTAACGCCAGGCAGTAACATGCCTCCATTTACCTTTCTCTTCGAAAAGAGAAAGATCGTGGGGCAATCGTCGGATCGTGCCCTCAAGCTACCTGCTGAGTTTCAAGATACGATCGAAGAAGGCTACGAGTATGTACCAACTCGCGATGCGGACGCATTGGTTGCCTATATGTTGGGCCTCAGCCAAGCCTACGATATTGAAGAGGCTCCCACGCCTGAAAAGCTCGCCTACAAGTGATGCAAGACGATCAAGAACAACCCCACCTGCCAGGAGTCGACGCTAGTCAAGCTAGTGACGAGAGCGTTCTACGCGTGCATGCCCAGATCCGCCGCAAGCGTATAGAAGGCTCTCCTATCGCATTCTTTACAGCGACTGCTCTGATCATCGTATTCGTTTTCGCTTGGTTCTACCAGCGCCGCTACTTCGCCGAGTATGATTCGACAAGCGTTCTGCACGATCGCCAAGACATCGCTGCGATGGAAGCATACAAGAATCGTCCGCTAGAACCGGAAGGCCCCGTTGTAGTGGATGGCGGCAAAGTCTACACTCAGCAGTGCGTGGCCTGTCATCAAGGATCTGGACAAGGACTGGCTGGAGCGTTCCCGCCGCTTGCCGGTTCGGAATGGGTGACCGGTGCTCCTGAGATATCTATCAAGGTTCTGCTTGCGGGTCTAGGGGGTGAGATCCAAGTCAAGGGTAACACTTATAACGGAGCGATGCCGGCTTTCGGCGCTGTCTTGAATGACGCAGAAATTGCTGCAGTCATCACGTACATTCGTACAGAATGGGATAATGATGCTGGAGAAGTTACCGCCGATCAGGTTGCGGCAATTCGCGCAGACATCGGATCCCGTGGAGCATGGACTGCTGGCGAACTTTCCGAACACTTCTAAGTTAACTGGAACACTTTTATACAAAGGCCGCCCTCTCAGTGAGGGCGGCCTTTGTGCTTTTCGCTGTCGGGTTATTTGCAAGTAGTGCGGTCGACCAACGCTTTTGAGAACCTATTTCTTGTTTTGCGATAGCTCGATCGAGCGGTTCGCCGCGTCTTCTGTCGATTGTTCGATGATCGCTGGTAGCCCTTGGCGGTCGAGGCTTGTGAGTAAGGCATGCGTCACTCCATTAGGGGAAACTACTTCGTCGATTAGATCTTTGGGGTCGCGTTTGCTAGCCAATAGAAGTTCAAGAGATCCTATTCCCGTTTCGGCAGCTAGGCGTAGGGCTAGGTCCTTGTCTAGGCCGCGCTTGTCTGCTGCTTCGCTGATAAGCTGTGCGATACGGAAGTAGAACGCAGGCCCGCAACCGTTAATAACGGTTGCGACGTGTAGTTGTTCCTCAACTACTTCATAAGCGGTGCCCAGCGAAGCGAGAAGCTCTTCCACGGTTTCTTTCTGCTCGTCGCTTGGGACCTTTTCGAAGCAAAAGGTCGATACGCCTTTCCCGATTTGAGAAGGTGTGTTGGGCATGACGCGCACCAGATTCGCTGCGTCCGGAAAGACGTCTTTCATGGAGGCGAGGGAACGGCCTGCCAGCACGGATACGACGAGCTTACCGCTAGCGGCAGTGGCTTCCTCTTCGCTGATAGTTTCCAAGTGCTGCGGCTTGAAGGCGAGCACGACGATGTCAGACTGCTCGATCAGTTCCAGTTTGCTGGAAGCGATGCTTGCCCCCGTTTGCTCAGCCATGATGGCGGAGCCTTTTCCAGAGGCGCTGATGCACAGCAAGGCGTTTGCTTGGCAGACGCCTTTGGCGACTAATCCGTTAGCGATGGCACGGCCCATGTTGCCGGCTCCGATGAATCCGATTTTCATAGTTCTATCCTCCTTGGGAGGTGAGGGGAAGTAAGTTTGCCCGTACGAACAGGCTAGCTTTCTTCCCGGTTTATAGGGTGGGAGAACTTCGCGGTGACGCCTTGTCCATCCTCGTTTGGCAGAACGTGGATTTCGCCACCGAGAGTGCGTATCGCGTGACGGGCTACGGTGAGCCCCATGCCAACCCCCACGGTGTTCTTGGTGCTGATGAAAGGTTCGAACATGTTTTCTTCGACCTCAGGATCGATACCTCGCCCTTCGTCTACGATAGAAAACTCGATCTCTTGGTCTACCTGTTCTACTTCCAAATTTATGGGACGCTCGCCTGCGTAATCAGGACCATAACTCTCCCAAGCATTGATAATCAATTTGGACAAGGCATCCTCGAAGGCCTCGATGTTTGTCTTGATGAATATTTCACCAACTTGGTTTTGCACCTCGACGTCGTAGTCGCGGTTGGTTTCTTCGCGAGCTCTGCGGAGGCTTCCGCTTATCAACCGCTCAAGCCCCATTTCGTGGAGGGGCAGACGCGTTGTGAAGGCGACCGTGCTGAGTTGCTTGATAATTCCAACAATTCGGTTTGAGGCGGACTCGACGCGGGCAATGTTCTTTAGGACCTTGTCCGGGTCCTTGTAGTTGACCTTCGCCAGCTCTAGGTAGCCCATCACCACTCCGAGCAAGTTGTTCAAGTTGTGAGCGATACCTTGCGTAAGGGCGCCGATGGCAGCGGAGCGACGTGATTCGCCGAGGCGGCGAGTCAGCTCTACGTTCGCCTTGTTTATTGCAAGGTAGCTTAGCTGGGTTCGGACGCGTGCGATGGTTTCGTCGAGGTCGATCGGCTTGGTGATATAGTCAACTGCTCCAGCCTCTAACCCCTCTAGCTTACCCTTTTTGGAATTGTGGGCGGTTACGAAAATGACAGGGATCGCGTTGGTTCGTTTGTCTTCGCGGAGTTTGGCGCAGACTGCGAACCCGTCCATGCCGGGCATCATGACGTCGAGGAGAATCAGGTCCGGGCGTTCCTCTTTCGCTACTTCCAGGCAAGCTTCTCCGTTGGTGGCGGTGAGAACGGTAATCCCGTCCCATTCCAACTTTCTCTGCAGCAGTTGAATATTTATCGGCTCGTCATCGACGACGAGTACTGTGCTCTTGGACTTGGGAATGTTTTGAGTTGGAGAAAGTTCGCTCATTAAGGAAGCGGTAAGGCGTTGCAGAGAAGGATTTCTAGGAACCTGACTGAAGTTGGTGGGCTTTGAAAGTGTTTTTCATCAACATTGCGACGGTCATGGGACCGACTCCTCCTGGGACTGGCGTAATCCGTGAAGCCTTGGGTTCAACCGCAGCGAAATCTACGTCGCCAACGAGCCTGTATCCAGACTTCTTGGAAGCATCCTCGACGCGGTTGATGCCGACGTCGATCACTACGGCTCCTTCCTTGACCATGTCGGCGGTCACGAAATTTGGTCGCCCGATTGCGGCTACCACCACGTCGCCTGCTCGCACGACCTCTGGCAAATTCTTGGTGCGCGAGTGACAAACGGTGACGGTCGCGTTGGCGTGAGGCCCTTTTTGCATGGCGAGCAGGGCGAAGGTTTTGCCTACGATCAAGCTGCGACCTATGACGACCACATGTTTGCCTTCGAGTGAAATGCCTTCTCGTTGGCAGATCTCGATAATTCCGGCAGGGGTACAGGAAGCGAAGCCGTTTGGATCTTCCTGTACTACTCGACCAGCGTTTTGCACGTGAAAGCCGTCCACGTCTTTGTTTGGGTCGATACGATTGAAGGCAGCCTGTTCGTTGAGCCCGTCCGGAAGCGGGGACTGGATGAGTATGCCGTGTACCGAGCTGTCGGCGTTGAGTTCGTCCACCTTGGCGAAGAGCTCCTCTTGAGTGATGGTTTCCGGCAGCTCAAAAAGGATGGGTTTAATGCCGATTTTCTCAGCGGTCTTGTTCTTCTGACGAACGTACGATACGGATGCCGGATCCTCACCTACACGGATGAACGCGATGCAGGGCTTCTGACCTTCGATCTTTGCGACCGACGCGGTCAATTCGGAGACGATATCTTGGGAGATCTTTTTTCCGTCTATGAGTTTCATTGAGAAGAGGTTTAAGAGGTGACGAATGGGTGTAGGTAAAGAAGGCAGCTAGAACGCTTTCTTCAACGATTTAGCCGTAAGGATGACATCATTGTTCTCTCCCGTCTGTTTTAGAAATCCGGATACGCGAACCTCACGGTTGATAAACTCCTGGACCTGTATCCGTTCGGGAACTTCGGAAGTGTCAATGAAGGCGAGTGTCTTCCCGTCTAACCCTGCGAGCTTGTAGGCCATCCCCGTGCGGGTCTTCCCGATCAATCCGGTTTTTTCGAAACGTCCGACGAGCTCCGTGATCGAAGCGGCATCGGATTTTTGGGACATCTGTCGAGCTGGAACTTCGGCGAGGCTATTGACGATGCTGCTCGCCTCTATCGACGAGCTTTTGATGTAGCCCACGATGATGGTTTCGAGCTGAGCTTTGCAGAACCAAGAGTCCACGCTGATGATGTCTATCTTATCTTTATCGGTGGCGATGGCGAGGGTCGGCGCCTCGTTCGAGGGAGCAGTTAAGTAGGGCCGGCCTGGTTTTGCTGAGAGGTCCTTCGCGATGTCATTATTTTCGAGGTACACCTCGAAAAGGTCGCGGTAGTAAACGGGCTGCCATCCCTCGGTGGCTTCGACGCCGCGAGGCCATTGGGCGGGAACCGCTAGAGAGATCGCTTCGAGTTCGCCGACTTGCAACGAGTCTTCGCTAGCGTCAAGGAAGACAGGTATGCTATCTGCCGCGGAGGCGATGGAGGCTAGGACGAAAGCAAGGGATGCGATGATTAGCTTCATGGTCTTTTTCGGTTTGATTGCTAAAGTTAAAGGTCCGTATCGGCTTTGAAGAGCAGGCTGATTTCGCGGGACGTGAGCGCGATACCGGCACCCTTAGGCATGCCTTTGATACTGTATCGCCCGATCTGATACCGTTTTAATTTCTTCACGTCGAAGTGGAGCGCTTGGAATAGCCGTCGAATTTCGCGCTTCTTGCCATGGTGCATAGCCACATCGAGTTCGGTGGACTCTTCCTTGTTCTTGTCTCCTGCGAAGACCGCTTTTTCTACTTTTAGTTTCTCACCTTCTACGGTTACGCCGCGCATGAGCCGGAAAAGCTTGGAGCGAGGGTAGGCTTGCTTGAGGGAAACGTGGTAGCGCTTGGTGATCAGGTTCGACGGATGCATGAGGCGGTTGGCCAAGTCACCGTCGTTGGTCAAGATCAGGAGTCCCTCGGAGTCCTTATCGAGTCGTCCGGCGCAGAAGAGTCGCTCGCCCATGAAATCCTTCGGCAGCAAATCGAAAACGGTGCGTTCGTTGTGCGGGTCGTCGTTGCTGCAGATGAAGCCTTTCGGTTTGTTGAGAGCGATCACGAGCTGCTTTTTGCTCTTCACCGACTTTACGCGGCGACCGTTTAGGCGTACGTCGTCCTTGTTGGGGTCGACCTTGGAGCCTAGCTCTGCGGTTTTGCCGTTGATGGTGACCTCCCCGTTTTTGATGTATTCCTCGGCGACGCGCCGCGAGCAGAGCCCGGCGTCGGCTAGGAGTTTTTGAGTTCGTATCAGCTGTGGCGAGTCCATCGGAAAAAACGGCAGATCGTGCAGGGGAAACCCGCTGTGGCAATGTTTCTTATCTATGAGAATTGCTTTCGCTAAAACTAACGTTGCCAAGAGGCGGGCTAGGCGTAGTCCTTTTTGTCTTTTGGTAGCCAGACCGTGGAGGTCGAGCTCGAAAACCGCAACCTTTCCCAATCTATGAACCTCACTTTCGACAACAAAGTTGCCCTTGTAACTGGAGCGGGCCGCGGAATCGGCCGCGCCATCGCCGAAACCCTCGCTAAGGAAGGCGTCACCGTGATCTGTGTATCGCAATCCGAGTCCTCCTGCGGAGCGGCAGCAGAAGCGATCAACGCCTCTGGCGGCAAAGCGTTCGCTAAAGCTGTCGACGTCAGCGACAAGGCGGCTGTGGCAAAGGTTTGCGAAGAGGTTCTCGAAGAGTTTGGCAACATTGACATTCTGGTCAACAACGCTGGCATCACTCGGGATAATCTGGTTTTTCGCATGAGCGAGGAAGACTGGGAAGAAGTCGTTTCCACCAATCTGAACAGTGTTTTCTACTGGGTGAAGGGCCTCGCTCGCCCGATGACACGCAAGCGTTTTGGCCGGGTGATCAATATCACCTCGGTGTCCGGAATTATGGGTAACGCGGGTCAGACCAACTACTCCGCAGCTAAAGCGGGCATGATTGGGTTCACCAAGAGTTTGGCTCGCGAGCTTGCTTCGCGCAGTATTACCGTCAACGCAGTGGCTCCCGGTTTCATCAAGACGGATATGACTTCGAAATTGGCCGATTCTGCACTGGATATGATCCTTCCTCAAATCCCGCTTAAAAGAATGGGCGAAGCAGCGGATATCGCAAACATGGTTACCTACTTAGCCTCCGAGGAAGCTAATTATATCACGGGCCAAGTTTTTACCGTTGACGGCGGCATGGCGATGTGATCCCTCGTGATTTTTATAACTTATTTTTTGACCGAAAATGGCTGACGAAAAAACAATCGAACAACGGGTCTCTGAGATCATCGTAAACCAGCTCAACGTCAACGAAGAGCAGATCACCCCAGGTGCATCTTTCCTCGACGATTTGGGCGCTGACTCTCTCGATACAGTCGAGCTTATCATGGCCTTCGAAGAAGAGTTCAAGGATGAGATCAACGGTGAAATTCCTGAGTCCGACGCTGAAAAGCTTCAAACTGTTGGCGATGTAATCAGCTACATCAACGGCAAGGCTGGCGCGTAAGCGACCGACCGTAAAAATCAATTTTTCGACAAGAGTCGCTTGGAAGTCTTTGCTTCAAGCGACTTTTTCGTACTAAAACCTCAGCATTCTATGAGCGAATTGCCGGATAATCAAAGAGTGGTAGTGACTGGCCTCGGCGCCATCACCCCTATCGGTCTCGATGTCGATAGCTTCTTCAATGGCCTGATCGCAGGCAAAAACGGAATCAGCCGTGTCGATGCTTTCGACACGGAGAAGTTTACCTGTAAGATAGGTGGGCAGATCCGTGACTTCGATCCGGCCGCTGCCATGGATCCCAAGGAAGCGCGCCGCAACGACCGCTTCGTGCAGTTCGCATTCGCGGCTGCCAAGGAAGCTGTCGAGCAGTCTGGTCTTGAGTTCGACAAGGAAGACCCCGAACGTATCGGCGTATTTGTTGGCTCTGGTATCGGTGGTATGGATACCATGGAGAAAAATGCCCAGAAGCTGCTCGAAGGCGGTCCACGCAAGGTGTCTCCCTTCTTGATTCCAGCTCTTATATCCAACATGGCTTCCGGTGTACTTGCCATAGAGTACGGAGCCATGGGACCTAATTTCTCAATCGTCAGCGCATGCGCCACAGGTGCCCATGCGATTGGTGAAGCTCTCAAGACCATCCGTCTCGGCGAAGCAGACGTCATGATTTGCGGAGGTAGTGAGGCGACTATTACGCCTCTCGCTTATGCAGGTTTCTGTTCAATGAAGGCGATGTCTACCAATAACGACGACCCAGAGCACGCGAGCCGTCCGTTCGATTCCGGTCGCGATGGTTTCGTAATGGGAGAGGGCGCAGGCATTATCGTAATAGAGTCGCTCGAGCATGCCAAGAAGCGTGGGGCAAACATCATTTGTGAAGTTGCTGGATACGGCGCTTCCTGTGATGCGAATCACATCACCGCTCCGCATCCAGAAGGTAAGGGTCTCATCTCTGCTATGAAACGCGCACTCAAGTCGGCGAATCTAAACGCGGAGCAAATCGAGTACATCAACGCTCACGGCACCTCCACTCCATACAACGACAAATTCGAAACTGCAGCGGTCCGCGGACTTTTTGGTGCTCACGCCGACAAGCTGATGATTAGCTCGACCAAGTCCATGACCGGTCATTTGCTCGGAGCTGCGGGCGGGATCGAGTCAGTTGCTTGCGCTAAGATGCTGCAGGAGGGCAAGGTCGCCCCGACCATGAACTTGCAAAATCCGGATCCAGATTGCGATCTCGACTATGTGGCAAACGAAGCTCGGGATGCCAACCTCAGCATCACCATGAGCAACAGCCTTGGCTTTGGCGGTCAAAACGCATCGTTAATCTTCCGCTCTGTGTAGTGGAACGGTTGATACATTTTTACACTACCCGTTAACTGAAATTAAAATGGAAAAGACATTCATCATCCTGAAGCCAGACTGTATGGAAAAAGGCCTCGCTGGCCAAGTACTCTCACGCTTTGAAAAAGAAGGTTTCGAGATTGTAGCGAGCAAGATGTCCAAGCTCGGCTCGGATATCCTACGCGAGCATTACGCTCACGTTGCGGATAAGCCTTTCTTCCCTGAGATTGAGTCCTTCATGAGCTCCCGTACAGTTATCTTCGTAGCTCTCCAAGGTGAGAATGTGATCGCTCGCGTTCGCGAGTTGCTGGGGCCAACGGATTCCACCAAGGCTCCATCTGGCACCATTCGTGGCGATTTTGGCACCGATATGATGCGCAACGTCGTCCATGCGTCGGACGGTCCTGAGACCGCAGCCGCGGAGCTCAAACGTTTCTTTTCGGACGACGAGATTTACGCGTAATCGATCTGGAAACAGTTGTTAATTTGGGAAACCGTCCCACGAAAGTGTGACGGTTTTTTGTAAGGCTTCTCAGCCCGCTGCTGCGTAGAATCGATCCATCAATTCGGACGCGGGCTAACGCTCAATGATACTTTCTAAACCGAGACTGTAACCGAGAACGCCTGTGTCTCGCCGGGGCCGACTTGGTGGAGTCCGATCTCGTGCTCGGGGGCGTTTGGTGGTCCCATCCATGGCTCGATGCAAAAGAATGGAGAATTGTCGGACTCGGTCCAGGTGACCAGCGCGTATCCGGGATTTGGAGTTGCGTGAGTTCCTATTTCAATTTTTAAACGTGAGTCGTCTTGCTTGCAAACGCATTCGACTAGCGAGTTTGTAAGTTGATAATGGATACGGTCAACGATACTGGGATTGGCGATGGATTCGGGTTTCTTGAGTCCTTTTACCGGATCAAGACTGCCGCTGGGGGTATGGCGTACGGCTTTTTTTGCAGGAATCTTCAGGTCGTAGTCCGCTCGTGTCGTTCCGTCGAGCCAAGGAATCGTGAAGTAAAAGTGGTGACCGGCCGACCAAGGAATACTTTGTTTGCCGTGGTTTGAGAGGCGGAGTTCGACGCTGAACTCCTTTTCCTGAAACCGGTAGATAACCTCGAAGTCGTAGTCGAAAGGGTAGGCTTCTTTCGCGGCCTTGTCCTGTACGAGCTTTGCGGCGAAGCCTGTTTTGTCGGCACGAGTGATATCAAACGCGTTTTGTCGAGCGATGCCATGCATCGGCATGGGCAAGGTCTTTCCGGAGGGGGCGACCCACTTGTGGATTTCGCCTTTCGAGAAGGTGCGTGCGGAGAATGGGAAGAGTATGGGATTGCCACCGCGGGCCTTGACGAGCTTGTCGATCGAGTCGATGTCAGGCCAGTGAATGACGTCACGGAAAGTTCCGTCCGCGTAACTGAGATTCCAGTTCATCAAACGCGCTCCACGACGGGGAGAGGCGAGATAGGTCGAGGCCCCGACCTCCCAGCGGTAGATAGTTTCTCCTAGATACTCTATTTCCTCCATGTTAGTGAGGTGCGATCAAAGTGGCTTTCGTTGGATTTTGGAAATCAAAAGTTCAGGAAAGAGAACTGCAATGGGTGGGTCTTGCATTTCGTATCCCTTGGCGTCACCATTCCCTAACCCATGATAATTCGTTGCTGTACCCTGATTTGCCTCGTTTTGACGGCGATCTTCGCGAATTCAAATGCCACAGCTCAAGTTGTGGCGGACGAGCCTAATAGTGTTGAGCGGCAGCAAGCTAGCGAAGCCCTGGATACCCCCGTTGGAGATGACGTGAGCAAGTTTTATGTGATTCCGGTAGAGGGCCCGATCGGTCCACCCACATTGTTTGCAATTCGTGGGGGGGTCAAAACGGCCATTTCGGAAGGATACGAGTCCGTGGTACTGGATATGAATACGCCAGGCGGGCGCCTCGATTCGACTTTGGAGATTATGGAAATCTTGGATCGTTTTCCTGGAAAGACGATCACCTACGTTAACGACGAAGCGATTTCGGCGGGAGCGATTATCGCCGCCGTAACCGATGAAATCTACTTCACTTCGAAGGCAGTGATCGGCAGTGCGGAGCCGGTGACAGGGCAAGGAGAGGATATTAACGAGTCTATGAAAAGAAAGCTGATGTCTTACCTCAACGCAAAGATGGAGGCTTACACGGACCAGTACCCATTTCGTAGCGATGTGATTCGAGCCATGATGGATCCGGAATTTGAGTTTACGATCGGCGAGGAAGTGATATCACCAAAAGGCGAGTTGCTCAACTTGACTGCCAAGCGGGCCCATCAAGAATACGGTGAACCTCCCATGCCTTTGCTCGGATCTGGAATCGTGGATGAACTCGATAAGCTGATCGGGAGTTTGACCATGGATAAGGCTCCCGTCATCACCCGGTTCGAAGCGTCTTGGTCTCTGAATCTTGCTCAGTTTATCGTCAGCTTGGCGCCGTTTCTCTTGGCGGTGGCGGTGATTAGTGTGTATGTCGAATTCCAAACGCCCGGGTTTGGGGTGTTTGGCGTCATCGGTGTATTCTTCTTTTTAGTCGCAATTTTCGGCCACAACGTGGCTGGTCTATCGGGGCATGAGCCGCTGCTGTTGTTTGTTGTTGGGGTGGCTCTTTTGGCGCTCGAGGTCTTCGTGGCGCCGGGCACATTGTTTTTCGCGATCCCAGGGTTCTTCATGATGTTGGTGAGTCTGGTTTGGGCTATGGCCGACGTTTGGCCCGCGGAAACCCCTGACTTCACTTGGACTTGGTCCATGTTTGAAAGACCGATCCAAAACCTCGTGGGCGGTGTCCTGATGGGGGTTGTCGGAGTTATCTTGCTGGCACGTTTCATCCCGAAGAGTGTTCTCTGGGATCGGATGGTCTTGAAGGATGCTATTTCTGGCATGAGCACGGGCGAAGCGGTTCGGGAACCAGTTCAGGAAAGCAAAAGCTTGATCGGGGCGATGGGGCTTGCGGTAACCGACTTGATGCCCAGCGGCGAGATCGAGGTCGAAGGGCGACGACTCGAGGCACGACTGAACTTTGGTTCAGCTAGGCATGGCGCTCAGATTCGTGTCGTCGAAAAATCGAGTTTTGGATACGTTGTGGAGGTTATTGAATCATGAGCTTGATCGTCGGCCTGATAGCGTTGGGGCTTGGCCTCATCATGTTGGAGATTTTTATACCGGGTGGAATTGTCGGAATCTTTGGCGGCATCGCCATGTTAGCGGCTGTAGTGATTTCATTCGATCAATATGGGGTGGAAGGAGCGATCCTGACTTTCGTGATTGGGTTGGTCGGCCTTGTCGCTTGCCTTTGGTTCGAATTCAAGATTTTGCCGAAAACGGCTGCAGGTAAGCGGCTCTTCCTTCAGGACACTATCGGGGGTAAGAGCCAGCCAGACGTCGGCGATGATTCGATGATTGGAAGACAGGTGGAAACGGCAACTCCTCTCTCACCCTCGGGTTACATCATCGTTGACGGGAAGAAGATCGAAGCGGTCTCTCGCAGCGGATTTTTAGAAAAAGGGGAGTCGGTTAAAATCGACTCGTTTGATCAATTTAGAGTAACCGTATCCAAATTATAATTATGATGAGTAGTACTATGATTACAATCGCCCTAGTAGTGGCGGGCATTATCGGGCTGGTAGTTTTTCTCTACCTATTGGCTTTTATTCAGACGTGGTTGAAAGCTTGGCTTTCCGATGCAAGAGTGGGATTCACTACCTTGATCGCGATGCGCTTACGTGGCGCCCCATACGGAGTCGTTGTCGACGCAAAGATCACAGCGATCAAGGCTGGCATCCAATTGGGAGAGGGTGAAATCGAAGCCCACTATCTTGCCGGGGGTAACTTGATCCCGACAGTTCAGGCAATCATCGCGGCCAAGAAAGCTGGTATAAAGCTGGAGTGGGTACAGGCCTGCGCGATTGATCTTGCGACGAAGGGGTCCGGTAAATCTGTAGTCGAAGCGGTTCGCACTTCCGTTGATCCGAAGGTCATCGATTGTCCGAGCCAAGATGGTCCGAAGAAGTCGATCGATGGCGTAGCCAAGGACGGGATACAGGTTAAGGCGAAAGCTCGGGTAACGGTGCGTACGAACTTGGATCGTTTCGTGGGCGGGGCCAAGGAAGAGACTATCATTGCCCGTGTAGGCGAAGGTATCGTTACCACCATTGGTTCGGCGGATAGTTATAAGAAGGTTCTGGAAAGTCCGGACAGCATTTCCAAGATGGTGCTGCAACGCGGATTAGATGTCGGCACCGCCTTCGAAATTCTCTCGATCGATATTGCCGACGTGGACGTAGGGCAGAACGTGGGCGCCATGCTCCAAGAGGCTCAAGCCGAGGCCAACAAGAACATGGCTCAGGCCCAAGCCGAAATTCGTCGTGCCGCGGCGGTAGCTCTCGAGCAGGAAATGCAAGCCAGAGTTCAGGAAATGCGGGCCAAGGTTGTGGAGGCGGAGGCGGAAGTTCCTCTCGCCATGGCGGAAGCTTTCCGCAGCGGAAATCTCGGTATCATGGATTACTATAAAATGAAGAACGTGGAGTCCGACACTCGTATGCGAGACTCGATCTCCGGTAAGGGCGACAGCGAGAAGGAAAGCCGCTAGAGAGCAATGGACTGGCTTTTTGAAAATCTCGGCAAGCTCGCCCCTGTTGTCATTTTTCTGCTCTACATGATCTCTTCCCTCAAAGGGAAGAGGCCGGAGCAGGAAGAGGAAAACGATCCGCAAGCTGCCGAACGTGCACGGAAGATCCAAGAGGAGATTCGACGTAAGATTCTGGAACGTCAGCGTGGAGACGCAGGACCGACGGCCGAGCCGCCGCGATCTGTCCGTTTTGAAGAACCGGAAGCAGAGGAGGAACCTGTACGACCTACGGTCTCTCCGAGGCGCGCTGAGCCTGTGGTCGAAGAGTCCGCGGACGTCTCCTATGGTCGAGTAAACCCGTTCGAGGAGCGTCGTCGGGAAATCGAGTCAAAGCTTGAGGAGTCGAAAAAGGCACGCCAAATGGCAAATAAGAGAGCGAGCTCCATTTCCAAGATGAAACCATTGATTTCGCTCAAGGAAAGCGCTGTATCCAATGGAGACATACGAAGGCGGCTGCGGCAGAGTTTGGGTGACCGAGACTCACTCAAAACAGCGATTGTTCTTCGCGAGGTTTTGGACCCTCCAGTTGGTATGCGTTGAGTTGAGAAATTTTCATTTCCGGCCGCCCTTATAAAGGGCGGTTTTTTTTGGGGGGTACTGCAGAGGTGGAGTCGAGGCTGCTCGACCTTGGAAGTGGCTAATCCATGATTCGAGTCAAACGGTTCCAACAGCCGATCACAAAAAAGCCGCAGAGGTCAGGCTGCGGCTCTGTAGAAGGGTTTTTGTTCCTCGAGACTTAGTCGACCTTGTGCAGGTGCACGTCGCGCTGAGGAAATGGGATTGATACACCCTCCTTGTCGAGACGCTGCTTGATGGTCTTTTGGAAGTCGAAGTATACATTCCAGTAGTCTTCCTTTTTGGTCCATGGGCGCACGTGGAAATTTACGCTGCTGTCGGCTAGCTCTGACACTACGACTTGCGGCGCTGGGTCCTTGAGGACGCGTTCGTCAGCGTTGATCACATCGTTGATGATATCCATCACCTTGTCGAGGTCGTCGGAGTAGCTGACACCCACTGACATGTCCACGCGTCGAGTGTCGTTCGCGGTGATGTTGGTAATGCTGCCTGACATGATGGCCGAGTTGGGCACGATGATCTTTTTGTTGTCCGGGCTGTGCATGATGGTAACGAGAACGCCGATCTCAACGACCTTACCAACGTGGCCTCCTGCGTCGATGACATCGCCGATGCGGAAAGGACGGAACATGATTATGAGCACACCAGCTGCGAAGTTCGAGAGGGAGCCTTGCAAGGCGAGTCCGACAGCGAGGCCGGCTGCACCTAGGATCGCTACCAATGAGGTGGTTTGGAAACCGATTTGCTGTACGGCAGCCAAGATGACCGCGATCATCAACATGTAGTAGAGGATGCTGGTGCCGAATGAAACGAGGGCTGGATCGACCTCTTTCTTTTCCATGGCTTTTTTCACGCCATTGCGAATCTTGCCGACGACCCACTTGCCGATAACGAAAATGAGAATGGCGGCGACGAGTTTTAGCCCGTTTGCCGCAGCCCATTCTACGATGCCATTGACGCGTTCTTCTGTGAAGAAGGCCATGATGCCCTCGTTTGATGTGTCTGCCGAATTTGCTGCATCGGCCGCAGCTGTCATGTCTTCTTGTGCCATAATTGATGGAATAGGTTGATGGTGGAAGGAAGCTGTAAGAAAATGGTAAAGCAGTCCTTGATCCAGCTTTTTTTCTGTTGGTTATTAGTGATTTATAAAAACCAGCATTCTAACAGCCCGACTGAGGAATGGTAATCCAAAGTCGCTTCAACTGAGGTTCTTAACCTAAGTTATTGGAGGGAAAGAACTAGTGGTTTTTGCACGAGCGAAATGGCAAATATTCCTAGCAAGAACTACTTCAGGCCTAGTCAGCGGACGAATTTTCAGGGACTAGAATCCCTCCGCTAGCAAGCCGGCAGATATCTCACTCTCCAGCTCGTCCTCGCCGCTCACGTCCTCGATCCTCATTGGGTAATCGAGCACGAAGTCCTTGAAGTGGACGAGCTCGAAGCGACCATCTTCATGCTCGACAACTGCAGAGAGCGATTCGACCCAGTCGCCAGAGTTGAGGTAGTGCAGATTCTCGAAGTGCTTGTCGGCCGGGGTATGGATGTGCCCGCAGATAACGCCTTTGCAACCACGAGATGCAGCGAGCTTGGCGAGTTTTTCCTCGAAATCGGAAATGAAGCTTACGGCTTTCTTCACCTTTGCTTTGATCGCCTTGGAGAGCGAGTAGTACTCCTTGCCGCGCCAGGAGCGATACTTGTTGTACCAGCGGTTGAGCCCCATGAGCATCTTGTAGCCCCAATCGCCCAAATGGGCGAGGAAGGTGAAATTCTTGGTAATCGTGTCAAACACGTCGCCGTGCAGCACCAAATAGCGGCCGCTCGGGTTTTCGTGAACATAGTCTTCGACGATTCTCACGGAGGAAAATTCCATGGGAAGGAAGCGGCTGAGGATGTCGTCGTGGTTGCCGCGTAGATATATGACCTCCTGTTGGTGCTTCTCGACCCGCTTTAGAACGTAGCGAACGAATTTCGTGTCCATCTTGCTCCACTTGCTGCCACGGCCTAGCTGCCATCCGTCGATGATATCTCCGTTAAGGACTAGGCGGTCGCAACGAGTATTCTTCAGGAAGTGGAGACACTCCTTTGCTTTGCAGTTCAAGGTGCCGAGATGGACGTCTGATATGAAGATCGTCTTGAATCTGAGCGGTGGCTTCTTCATGAGTTGCGAGCTGACCAAGGAGGTTTGGTGCGGTTACCCTCTTTTGTAATGACGCTAGATTAGGGTGGCGCGAGTCAATTGTTTTCGCAGTTGAGAGATGTAACTGACTCGTAACTACTTGGTTGCGCGAGAGTCACAAATGCAGGAAATCAGACAGGAAGATGTAGCCGAAGTTCGGCCGCTACAGCGAATTTATTGCCTGAGCGGGTGCACCGCAGTTGGCAAAACTGAGCTTGCTTTGCGATGGGCGGAAACGAATGGAGCAGAGATCGTGAACTGCGACTCCCTGCTTTTCTATCGAGGGATGGATATCGGCACTGCTAAACCTAGTGCGTCCGAGCTGTCCCGCGTGACGCATCACCTGATTGACCTTCTCGAACCCAACCAACAGATGGATATCGGTCGCTACCTAGAGCTGGCCATCGAGAGGATTCGACAGATCCAAGCTCGCGGAAGAAAGGCCCTGGTCACTGGAGGCAGTGGATTTTACTTGAAGGCATTTTTCCAACCGGTGGTGGACGCGGTCATTGTCTCGCAAGATACGAGGGAGAGGGTTCAAGAGCTCATTGGAAAGGGGCTTGACGTAGCGGTATCAGAACTGTGGAGACGAAACCCAGATGGCCTTGATGGTCTGGATATAGATAATCCACGCCGGGTAAAGAAGGCTTTAGAGCGTTGCATGCAGTCTGGTCAGACTTTGCAGGAGCTCAAAGCGGCATTTGCTCAGCAGACGAACGATCTAGTGGAGGCCCCTAAGTCTCTGTGTGTTTTAGAGCGTAATAAAGGGGAGCTGAATGAGCGCATAGCCATGAGGGTCTCAATGATGCTTGAGCAAGGTTTAGTGGCTGAAGTGGAAGCTCTCCTAGAAAAGGGAATCGAGCAGAATCCGAGTGCCTGCGGTGCGATCGGCTACCGCGAGACTATTGCGTATCTGTGTGGTGAATACGATTTACTGATGCTGGCCAATAAGATTTCCACCAATACGCGTCGTTTAGCAAAAAAGCAGCGAACGTGGTTTCGCAATCAACTTCCAGGGGTAGGAAAGCGGCTCGATTTAAGTGGAGGGGAGTTGCCGGAGTTGGACGTTTTGTTCTCCTAGGGGTTCGGATCTATTCGCGGAAAGGGAGCACGGCTCGGATTGTGGTGCCTTCTTTCGATGTATCCAATTCTATGGTACCCTGGTGCTCCTCGATGATACGGCTGGCGATGTATAGGCCTAGCCCCTGGCCTTTTCCGGGAGGTTTCGTGGTGAAAAAGGGGTCGAAAACTTGCCTTAGGTGAGCGTCATCAATGCCAGGCCCATTGTCTTTCACGCTGATGGCGTACTTACCTGCGAGGTTGCTAGATCGGACTTCGATGCGTGGGTCGGCCTTCGATTGTCGAGCGGCCGCTATTGCATTGCTGATGAAATTTGCGACGACTTGATTTATTTGACCAGGATTGGCTAGAAGCGGTTGCTGCGGTTTTTCGATATGCGTCTTAAGTTCGATCTTTCTATCGATCTCGTGGCGAAACATGCGAAGGGTTGCTTCGATATTTGATTTGGGGTCGAAGGGCTTGTGAGTGTTTTCTTCGTGTCGAGAGTAGGTTTGCAGGCTGTTGACGATTTCGGATATTCGCTCCGATCCATCGATCACGCTATCCACCATTTCCTGCCATTCCGTCGTTTCTTCGGCTGATAGGCTAAGTTTTTGAGACTCTGCTAGTTTGAGGCGTTTGGCGAGCAGGCGAGCGTTAGCTAGGACAAAGCAGACTGGGTTATTAATCTCATGGGCGATGCCGGCGGTGAGTGTGCCGAGCGAGGCCATCTTTTCGGATTGGATGAGTTTGCTTTGCGTTTCCTTTAGGCTTTTCAGGGCTTGGTGGAGGATCTCGTTCTTTTTATTTAGACTCTGGGTCGTGCGTTGGAGCTGAAGGTGCGTTTCGATGCGGGTCAGTATTTCTTCGCTATGGAAGGGTTTTGCCACGTAGTCGACGGCGCCTTGGCGGAGTCCTTCTACGATGTCCTTCGTATCGCGGCTGGCGCTAATGAAAATGACGGGTGCGTCCTTGGTTTGTGGGTACTGCTTCAGTTTTTGGCAGAGCTCGTAGCCGTTCATCTCCGGCATGTTTACGTCTAGTAGGTAGAGATGGGCGGGATCTTCTGAGGCTGATTGGAGGGCTGCCTGTGGATTGGAAAACGGGCGTAGTCGGTAGTCCGCGGGAGCGAGTATCTCACAGAGCAAGCGAAGGTTGGCTTGAACGTCATCGACGACAATGATGCTTTCGGTTTCTTGTTCGCTCATTTTGTACTGCGGAGTGTGCTATTTCACGACGGAGCGGAGAAGTCCCTTGAGTTCGAAGGGGCGCCGCAAGCAGCTTTTGATCCCCATCGCTTGGAGCACGGGTCTCGCGGTTTCCTCGGGGTCGTTCGTGATGGGGACGATGTGAGAGAGTGGCGCCAATTTGAGATCGATGATCTTTTGGATCAGCTCTGCACTGCCACTGTCTTGAGCGCTGTAGGAAATGAAGACCCAGTCGATTTTTTGCTCAGTGAAGGCGTGCAGGGCGGTTTCTCCTTTTTGAGAACCGTTTACGTGGGCTCCGATGCTTTCCAGCATGGACGAAGTGACGCTGAGGTCCGTGGGGTTGTCATCGATCACGAGGCAGTTTTTGCCAATGAGGGTGGTTGGAGCGAGGGTGTCGTGGGTTTGCGGCGCCTGAGACGTTTCCTCGATCGGATGTACGAGGAGCCTCAGCTTGAAGAGACTGCCTACACCAAGTTCGCTTTCGAGGTCTATTTCTGCCTCTATTCTCTTGGCCTGTTGTCGGCAAATTGCGAGTCCCAGCCCTAGCCCGCTGTGCCTGCGAGATATGGATTGGTCGATTTGGGTGAATAGATCGAAGATGTTGTCGCGATCTTGTGACTTGATTCCGATCCCTGAGTCTTTCACGTGGATCTCGAGCTGGCTCTTGTCGCCGGCTAGGTCAATTAGGTTCGCGGTGATCGAGATGAAGCCTTCATCGGTGAACTTGCAGGCGTTAGAGACGAGGTTGAAGAGGATTTGTCGTAAGGGATCGAACCAAGATAACACTTCCGGTAGTGACTCCACTTTTTCGCCGTTATGCTGGAAGGTAAGCTCTATGCGAATCGGGCGATCGTCGACAAGCGATATGGCGAGGTCTCGGCTGTCGAGCAGGATGTGGTTAAGGTTGGTGGGTTTTATCTTTCCCAGCGTTTGCCCTTTTTCCACTTGGATGAATTCGAGTATGCTGTCGATCATGGTCAGCATGTCATGTCCACATCGATTGATCATCTCTAGGCAGGATGCGAATTCGCCTTCAGGCTCTTTGGCGAGCATCATGTCGGTAAAGCCGATGATAGGGTTGAGCGGTGTGCGTAGCTCGTGGCTGATTGTGGACAGGAATCGGGACTTTGCGTTGTTGGACGTCTCGAGTTGGTCTATGAGGTCTTGTCGCTCGGCGAGTTGGAATTCGAGCGTCTCTGCGTTTTTTTCCAGTTCTCCCAGCGCATCCTTCAGGTCGTGGGAAAGCGAGGTGTTTTCGATTGTGAGTTCGACGGCCTCGATCGCGTTGCGGAAGACTATTTTTAGCTCCTCCTCATTCCACGGCTTCTTGAAGTAGTGGTAAACGTGGGAATGGTTGATGGCTTCTATGACTGCTTCTATGTCGCTATAGCCGGTCAGTATTGTGCGAATGACGAGGGGGTAGAGAGAGCGTACTTTTTTGAGGAACTCGACGCCGGTCTCGTCTGGCATACGCTGGTCTGCGACGATCAGCTGAATGCGGTGGTTTCGCAGAATTTCGAGGCCCTCTTGGCAGTTGCTGGCGATATGCACCTCGAATACGTCGCTAAAGGTACGCCGGAACGCTTGGAGGCTCTGGCTTTCGTCGTCTATGTAGAGAATGCGGTAGCGGTTGGATTCGGTCATGATCGAGGAGTAAGGAGATTCGATGGCTAGGGTTGCTCCTGCTTTTCTAAAGTGGGGGAGATGAGGCTAAGGATTCGTTCGTAATCGAAGTTATGGGCTAGTTCTTTGAGATGGGCGGCTACCGCTGGTTGCGAAAGGCTAAGGGTTGCAATGGCACGTTCCAGCTTTTCGAGATAGCCGCCGCGGCAAGCGTCTACGATGACGCGTTGAAGGTGCGGATCGAGCTCGATTTGAGCGTCAAGCTTTGGGATTGGATGAGGAGTGGTAATCGAAAGAGGGGTATCTTTCGAAACAGTTGGTAGATTGAGAAGTGCGGCGATCCGTTTGAGCAATACGTTTTCGTCGAAGGGTTTTGTCATGAAACCGTCGGCGCCGTCTCTGAGTACGCGCTCCCGCTGCTCATTGAATGCGCTGGCGGTGAGAGCCAATATCTTTGGCTGAGGAAGCTCGTCTTGGCCTCGAATGCGGCGGATGACCTCGTATCCGTCCATTTCCGGCATGCGGAGATCGAGCAGTATGAGATCAGGTGATTGCTCCTTCCATTTGCGGATGGCTTCTATGCCGTTTTCGGCCAGGTAGATGGCGAAGCCCGATTCGCAGAGAAAGCGTTCCATGTATTGGAGGTTTGGAAGCTTGTCGTCGACGATGAGCAGCGTTTGGGAAGCTGCCTCCTTATACGGTATGCGCACGAGGGGTTCCTCCTCTTGGGGATGGATTTCCAGCTCAACGAATGGCAGACGGACGATGAAATTAGATCCCTCTCCTTGTGTGGATTGCAGGATTATATCTCCTCCCATAAGTCGGCTAAATTCTTTGCAGATGGCGAGTCCGAGGCCAGTACCGCTCTTTGCGGTTCCTGCTGCGCCTTGATTGAACGGGCGAAAGAGCTTGGCTTGTTCTTCGGCGGAGATTCCTGCTCCGGTATCGGCCACGGTGATCTGGAGCTCCTCATTATTTACGCAGACGTGTAAGGAGATGGCCCCTCTATCAGTAAATTTGAGGGAGTTGGTCAGTAGGTTGTAGATGATTTGACGAAGCTTTGTCCCATCTGTGCCGATACGTTTCGGCACCCCTGCCTCGATTACATATTCGAAGCGTAGGCCCTTTTCGTCGCACCGTGCTCTGAACAGGCTAGCGGTCTCGTCGAGTAGTAAGGTCAGGTCTAGGTTTTGCTCGGTGAGCGAGGTCTTGCGGGCCTCGATTTTGGCCATATCCAAAATTCCGTCTAAGAGGCTGAGCAAGTGTTCGCTGTTGGTATTGATCATCCGCGAGTATTCCCGCTGCTGCTGGGTGAGCTGCGGGTCGCGCAGCAGCAGTCGCGAGAAGCCGAGAACCGCGTTCATAGGAGTTCGGATTTCGTGGGACATGTTTGCGAGGAATTCGCTCTTGGCGCGGCTTGCCTTCTTGGCGACCTCTTGCTGCTCGTGCAGCTTGTTTATAGTGTCCTGAAGTTCCGTAATATCGAGAAAGACGCCAATGTAGCGCTTTACGCTGCCTTTCGGATAGAAGTGGGTCGGGACACCTTGGGTGGATATCCAAGCCCAACTTCCGTCGCAACGCTGCATCCGTAGCTTGAAGTTGTAGGGCGTGCCTCTCATGACGCACAATTTGGTTTGCCTGGCGCCGGTGCGGAAGTCGTCGGGATGCGTAAGGTCTTGGAGCGTTTTTTCGCTGTGCTCCAAATCCCTCTCGCTGTAGCCGAGGATTCGGAAGAATTCGGGGCTGAAGCGTACTTTTCCCTTGCCCGGAAACCACTCGAAACGTCCGCCGGCTCCGACTTTGTCCGCGAGGAGATTTCGCTCCCTAGCTCTTACGAGCTCGCGTCGGATCCGCAAGGTGCTGAGTCGCCATGCGAGGGCTAGGGCAAATATCGTGAGAACGATGGCGGCGAGCTTTACCCACACCTCTTGGTCTAGCGTTCTTGAGACTTCGACCTTGATCCAATCTTCGAGAATCGCTTCTCGCTCGCTTTCACTGATGGAAGCGATGGCTTTGTTCATGAGGCCCAGCAAGGGTTGCCATTCGAGGTCTTTGCGGATGACGAAGGAAAGCGAGGTGCTCACCCCGATTTTATTCGATATCCGAAAGCTGCCGGCGTAGGACGCGCGGACGAGGTAGGCGACCACTGCGTAGTTGCCTACATGCCCGTCCACCTGCCCCTGGAGGAGGAGCTCCAACCCCTCTTGGTCGGTACGAGACTCCACCACTGAAATTTCCGGATAGAGTGCGGATATCATATAAGCGTAGGGATTGCCGGCCTCGATGGATACTTTCTTGCCATTCAGATCTGAAAGGCGAACCCCGAGTGGCTGGTCCAAACGGGTGGCAAGCACGATCGGAAGGGTCAGGTAAGGGATGGTGGCGTTCAGCTCCTCGGAGGACCCGCTACGAATCTCGGCAGAACCGTCCTCGAAGGACTGTCGTATTTCCGGCCAGTCTTGGAAGGATGGAAATTCGAATCGGATGTCCAATCTCTCCTCAACGATCCGCAAAATGTCGTGTTGGATTCCCCGCAAGGAACCGTCTTGGCCGCGGAAGGATAGTGGTGGCCAAGCTGGATCGCTAGCGACGCGAATGGTAGGATGCGAAGCGAGAAACCGCTGTTCCGCGCTGTTAAGGTAAAGCTTCTGGTTTTCAGGTTTGTTTAGGGGGCGAATGCCGCTAGCCGGTAGGGTCCAGCGAATTTGCATGGCTGCGACTTCTGACTCAGGCAGGCTATTAATGGCATGGGAAATGCGCCGTGCAAGAGTTGCTCTGGAACGAAGCGTTACAGGGCGCAGATCCTGTTCGGTGATGACGTCGTCGCTTGCAGTAAAATTGCGACCTACGATTTTGGGGATAAGATACGAAGCGATTTGGGCCTCCTCAACAAATCCGTCCAATTCGAAGTCTTCGGATAGAGCAGATTCAAGCTCCGAAAGGTTTTCCAGGACGACCCATTCGATTTGTGGGAATTGTGCCGTGACCATTTTTGTTATGACGGAGTCCGGGCCTACAACCGCGAAGCGTCCCGCTTCAAGTTGATGCAAGGATGTGGCTTCCTCGGCTTTGGCATCGAGGTAGAGTAGGACCTTATTGCGAAAGATCGACGGTCCGAACGCGTATTTTTGATTGCGCGATTCACTATAATACAGCCCGAAAATCGCATCGATGTCTCCATTTTCGAGTTGGTTTTCCAGTTCGGTCCAAGACGAAGCGCCAATAGTCACCTTCTGGTCGAGAGGACCTTCGATGCGACGGGCGAGATCGACCAAGTATCCCTCCACCTCGTTTCCGGATAAACGTGAAAGTGGAGCATAATCGTCAGCCAATCCGATGCGGATGATTCCGTCATCGTTCCCTGCATCTGCCGCTTGGGTCTCGCGGTTGCTTGACGTTGCTACACATAGTAGCAGGCATAACGCGAAGAGCGTGCCGATAGAATTGCGAGGCAGGAGACTCATAGGGGACAGCTTAGCCATAATTCCTATAATTTTCGTGGGAAGTCGCAATACATTTCACTGTACCGAAGTCCACGGATAGGCGTTAGAGCGGCCTTCATCCCATGTATGATTCACGTGGATACGCTGGTTGATTGGCAGGCCTAGCATTTTTGTCCTAAGTCAAGCGAAAGGCCCCTCTCTGCTTCGATCCGCTCAAGCAGGTTAATTTTGCCTCGCCTCCACTTAAATGAGGCTGCAATGCTGGTTTAACCATGAGTGATATCAACGAACAAGAAGGGGGTGAAATCGTCGACCTCGATAACTGCTCCAAGAAGAAATCGATCCTAATCGCAGCCGCTATCACTGCCGTTCTAGGCTTCGTCGGCTACAGTTACATCTTCCTCTGCATGCACTACATCATCGGAGGGTTCGCGGCTGCGGGAAGTTTCGCGAAGCAACACAAGATTTCATTTACTGCTGGGACAGGTGCAAAGTTGGGTGCGGTCTCCTCGTTCCTTGGCATGCTGGTTGCCTTTGCTGTGTTCGCTATCGTCTTTTATAATGGATTCTCAGAGACGGACTTTGAGACGGCACGCGAGGAAATCTTACGCCAATTCTATGAGGACGGTCAGCCTGAGGCCGCAGAGTTCGCCGAGAACCTTACCCTAGAGCAAGTGCGTCCTTTGGTCGTCGGTGTTATGTTAGCAGCCGGTTCAGTGCTTTCGCTCATTCTTGGAGCTCTCGGCGGAGTGATCGGATCCAGTGTATTCAAAAAAGGACCACTCGCTCGATAATCACAACTTTCTAGCTATGTACGAAATAACGATATTTGTTTCCCAAGAGGAATTCGCAATTCTGGAAGAAGCTGTTTTCGAGGTGGAAGACGCGACACGCTGGAATCTATTCGAGGATTTCGAAGCCAAGGGATATCGAGTGCAAGGCATCTACGATACGGAAATAGAAGCGGAAGCTGCCTGGGCTGAGCTTTCGGCGATCGCCGGCGTGAGCGGAGACGCTAAGCTGCGCCAAATACAGGACTCCGATTGGAAGGACAGCTACAAGGAGCATTTCAAGCCTTGGGCGATTGGACCCCTTCACTGGGTACCGGTGTGGTTGAGGGATGAATACGAATTGCCCAATGGCCACGAGGCTGTTTGGCTCGATCCCGGTATGGCCTTTGGCACCGGAAATCACGGCACGACTCGGCTCTGCGTGGAGCGCTTGATCGAGGCTCGCGAACGTCTAGGAGCCGAGAACCTCAAGTCGCTCAAGGTTGTCGACGCGGGTTGCGGTTCAGGGATTTTGGCGATTTCAGCTAAGCGTCTGGGTTTTGGTACGGTAACGGGCTTCGACAACGACCCGGACGCAGTGCGTATCGCGGTGGAGAACGGTGAGCTGAACGAGACTCCGGAGGTGCCTTTCACTGTAGATGACTTGCTCTCTGGATTTTCGGAGCAGCCTTACGATCTCGTGCTGGCAAACATCTTGGCCGTGGTATTGATCGAATTTAGCGAAACGATTGCTCCGGTTGTCGTTAAGGGCGGGACGCTCATTTTGAGCGGCATTCTGACCCATGAAGCGGAGAATGTGAAAGCCGCCTTTGCGCCGCTTCGCGATTGGAAGGACATCCAAATTCACGAACTGGGCGAATGGTCGAGCGTGACCTTGCTTGCGTAAAGCTATGCGCTACGAGCTTTGAGTTGGCTCGCTTCTAGTTCTGAAAGCGCTCCAGCAAACGCGGGCGGTAGGATTTTGCCCAACCAGGGATGCTTTCGTGGTCGGCTATCAGTTGGTTTACCGAATCAGGAAGCTCGACACCGGCAGCGTGGGCGTGGTCAAGGGCTAGACCAGCCTGCAAACTAAGTATGAGCTCGTTTTCCGGATAGCGGGCGTAGGCTACGAGTGTCTCAAGCGCTTGTTCGCGAACGCCGATATCTGTGCTTTTTAACGCTACCAATTCCGAGGCGACCACGGCTACGGAAGGTTCCTCGTGATCGATGGCCGCGATAGCTGATGGCAGGGCGGTTTGGATCTCCTCTTCACTTGCCGAAAGGAGGTTCGCAAATTTCCAGTATTGAGGTATTGGGTACTGAGGAAGGTTCGTTCGATCTGAGTTTGGCTCGAAGTAGGAAGCGAAGGCCTCTGCAGGTGATTCTCCGGCGAGAACTGCTTTACGTATAATTGGCTCAGGGATGAAGGATAGGTCCCGAGTTTCGTTTTGGTGGTCGGCGAGCGCTGCGCGAAGCGTCGCTAAGGTATCTTTAAGGGCCGGGCTGTTTGCCAAGTTTTCCGTTTCGTGAGGATCGTGGGCGAGGTCGAAGAGCTCCTCGGCAGGATGCGGTTCCCAAAAAGCGGACTGAACGTCGTTTAGCTTCCCGTCGTTGAAAAGTTGATACCATTTGCTTGTGGTTTGGGTTTGCTGCTGGTACCAGAGATACTGTCCGTGAGGCAAGTGAGGATAGTAGTTGCGGATGTAGACGTAACGGCCGTCTGTGACAGTGCGGCACTCGTCGATGCGTTCGTCCATGCGTCCTTTGAAACCGTAAGAATAGCTCGGTGTCGCGGTCGCTCTCTCGCCGAGAAATGCCTGCCCGTGATAGTAGTCGGGTGCCTCAATTCCGGCGAGAGCTAGGGTAGTAGGCGCTAGGTCGACGAAGCTGACTAGGCGGTCGCTCGTGCCGCCGGGGAGGTAGTCTTCGGGGGCTAGATGTTGAAACTTTTCTGGTATGTGGGCGATCATCGCGACGTGCAGGCCAGACCAACCGGGGTAGCGTTTTCCACGAGGCATGCCGGATCCGTGGTCCGACCAAAAGATGACTATGGTGTCGTCAGATAGCCCAGCGGCTTCGAGCTCATCGAGTTTCGATTGAAAGTACGAATCGAGCTCTGTGAGTCGGTCGTAGTATTGAGCCCAGTCCTTGCGAATCTCCGGAATGTCCGGGTGGTAGGGAGGAAGGGGCGCGAGCTGAGGGTCGTGGCGCGGGGTTTCATTTTCGTTCCTAATCTGACTTTCGTGGGTGCCGGTATAGTTGAAGACCGCGAAGAAAGGCTGCTCGGTGGACGTTCGGTTTTTCCAGTGGGCCGTCTTGGATGACTCATCCCAACCTTTGTCATCGGTCTCGAGGTTGTAGTCCTCTTTACTTTGGTTGGTCGTATAGTAGCCAGCTTCTCTCAGGTATACTGGAAAGAATTTCAGGTAACTGGGCGAGGGCACGCGGCTACGCATGTTGTGCGCGCCCAAGCTGGGTGGATACATGCCGGATATGGTTGTGGTGCGTGCCGGAGCGCAGACGGGAGCGTTGGAGCTGGCTTTCGTGTAGCGAAGGCTCTGCTCTGCAAAGGCGTCAAGATGAGGCGTGTTGGCATAGTTGTCTCCGTAGCACCCGAGGTGGGGCCCATGGTCTTCTGCTGAGATCCAAACGATATTCGGGCGGTCCGAAGCGCGCAGCTTAACTGTGCATGCAACTAGGAGGAGGATTAGGGCGAGCTTCAGCTTTTCCATGGTGAATTGGGTGGGGTGGGTTGTTAGACGATACGTTGCCAGGGATCCTTTGGTTCACCTGATTCGTGGCATTGCGATGGATAATGGCGGAATGTTTGCTGAATTCGAGTAGAAAGGAGTTTTTCCAGCATTGCGATGCCAGGTTCATCTTCGCCTTTCTGCAATTGATCTGATTGTAAAATGTATTCGGAATTATGCGACACATAGATACCATTTCTGGTGCTGACCTAGCAGGAAGGCTTTTCCTTGGTTGCACATAGCGGCGAGCCAGCGATCCATTACCGAAACGGAGAGGAGGATCAGGAACCGATTGTTAAGGAAGAGGCTTGAGGTCTATTTCGGCAATACCTCACTTTTGGCTTACTTCAAGGGATGCATCTTGGGCTTCAGAAATCGCGAAATACGAATGCGAGGTTGGGCTTGATTCTTTAGGCAAGTCAGGACTTGTTGGATACATGAGCGCATTGCTAAGCGGGCGGGAAATCTTGATTGTCGAAGATGAGCTTTTACTGAGAAAGCGTTTAGCCGTATATTTGGAAAGCCAAGGCGCGTCCTGTACTGCAGTCGGAACGTTCGATGAAGGTCGCAATGCGCTCGAACGTTTGCCGCTCGATTATGTGTTGGCGAACGTGAAGCTGCCCGATGGCCTGGGTCTCGATCTGATCGAGGTAGCCCAAGCTCAGGGAGACGTACCGATCGTCATCATGACAGCCGATGGGGGTGTATCCGCCGCGGTGGATGCGATGCGTCGCGGAGCGAGCGATTACCTTGCTAAGCCATTCGACCCGGAAGAAGTTTCGTTGGTTTTGGGTAGGGCTCAGAGTGGTCGTCGGGAGTCACGACTGAAACGGCATCGTAACCAGCCCAGGAATCAACCGACATCGGACAAAGGGCTTTTCTTCGGTGATTCGTTGGACGTATTCCGAGCTCAGCTCGATAGGGTGATCGAAGCGGATCGCAGGTTGAGCGACAAGCTTCCGCCGGTTTTGATCGAAGGGGAGACCGGAACGGGCAAGACGAGCCTAGCCCGTTGGTTGCACGCCAATGGATCGCGTAGCGATAAGGAGTTGGTCGTGGTGAATTGCGCAGCCTTGCCCGACCAATTGGCGGAGTCGGAACTCTTCGGTCACGAGAAAGGCGCTTTCTCCGATGCGAAGCAGGCACGGATCGGTTTGTTTGAAGCGGCCGACGGCGGTACCCTGTTTCTCGATGAGATCGCGAGTCTCAGTCCCGTCTTGCAGGCAAAAGTTTTGACGGCGATCGAAGAAGGGCGAATTCGAAAGCTGGGGAGCAGCAAGCAGATCGACGTGAATGTGCGATTGATCGCTGCCTCGAATCAACCGCTCAAGGAGCTTTCAGCCAATGGCGAATTTCGTGAGGACCTATACCATCGCCTCAATCTGCTTTGCTTTACGGTTCCGCCGTTGCGAGACCGCGGGGAGGACGCCCTGCGTATGGCGGACCACCTCCTAGTCGGTCTCGCTCGCAAATACGGTTATAAACAATCAGCCTTCTCCGATCGGTGTCGCTGTTGGATCAGCAGTTACGAATGGCCCGGAAACGTGCGCGAGCTTGAGCACGAGATCGAACGCGCGCTCGTTCTTGGAGATGCGTCGAGTCTCGAATTTCTGGGTATGCCCGGTACTAGCGGTGATTCTGGGGTAGCCTGGGGGGATGCCAGTAATGGCGATTGGCTTAACCCTGCTTGGGAACTTCCGCAAGAGGGGTTTTCTTTGGAAGCTGCTATTGATCGGCTCATCGACCTCGCGATCGAGAAGTGCGGGGGAAATGTATCCAAGGCGGCACGACGCATCGGCGTGGCTCGTGACTACATCCGCTATCGCAAAACGAAAAAGGGCAAGTAGCTCTTATCGGCGCGGTTCGCTAAAAAAACGGAAGTCCTGTAACCGAAGCTCGAAAGTGGGGCGCGACTTCGATCCCGAGACGGGTTTACTTCGTTACGTGCCTGAATTTCCTACGGTTCTTTCGCAAGTGGAATGTCCGGTTCTTGCTCTGTTTGGAGAAAAAGATTCAAGTGTCGATTGGCGTAAGACAGAGGCACTTTACCGGTCCGCCCTTGATGAGTCTCTACTCACAGTGAAGCGTTTTCCGAATGGGAACTATAACCTTCAGAAGAGCGCAACTGGTGGTTTTCGTGAAATGCTCTAAAGCAGCAATAGCTGGAATCCGGTTGATGGCTATTATGAGACGATGGTCGAGTGGCTGGAAGATCTGGGTGTAGCAGTAGTTGAAAAGTAGATACGCGAATTAACTCTCGGTCGCTTGTGATTCCGTAATAACGTCGTCTTCGCTCCAATGTAGTTGGTCTGGGCCGGCGGAGCGAACTTCGATGCGGTGACGGCTCAAGGTGTGAAAGAAAAAAGGCGTGCCCCAGCGGTCGATGACTTTGCCGTCGTCGTTTAAGTTTGGATCGTTGTCTGGGATGTACTGAATACCTCGGGGATTGGCTCCGCGAAGGAAGGCTACGATTTCGTCATGTTCGCCAGTTGGAAGCTCGTGGAAGACCGTGTGCACTTGCTCAAGAAGGTGTTCGATAATGCGAATGTCTGTTTGTGGGTCGTTGTTGGGCTGGTTTAACTGAGCGAGCGCATTGATTCGCGTCGAGGTGGTTGCAGCTTTATCAGTGGTCGGAGGGGAAGGAGCTTTGGGTTTTGGGATGCTTCGAATCCGCTCGACCTCCTTCGGGCTAAGGTCGGGTCCCTTGTTTGCTTGCTCTGGTGGCCGAGGCGTTGGTTGGAGCAGGGTTCCGAGGTAGATACCTCCAGCTAGCAGCGCGATTACGGCGATTGCGAAGTTCGCGTATTTGAATTTTGGAGTCATTCTTGAGTCGTGGCACTAAACCGATTCCTACAGAACCGTTAGCTCATGAAGCCAAGGTTGGAAGCGGCGAAGTTTCCAATGTTGGGAAATACGGTTGGGAGTTCGCTTTCTGGAATGCCGAACCAACGGGCGATGGTGGCTCCGTATTGGTCGACCGAAGTCGTGGGAAGCCAGCGGCCGCGCCCCGTGTCTTGCGAGCTTCCGAAATTGAGGTCTGGGAAGTCTCCGTAGATGCGCTGCCCATTGACGGCCCCGCCCATGACGAGGTGATGCCCGCCCCAGCCGTGGTCGGAACCGCGACCGTTAGTGTCGAAGGTTCGCCCGAAATCGGATGCGGTGAAAGAGGTAACACAGTCTTGGGCCTCGATAGATCCGAGGGCTTCGTGAAAGCCTTTGATTGCAGAATCAAGTCCTCCGAGCAGTCCGGCGTGTGAGTCCAATTGTGGTCCATGAGTATCGAAGCCGCCTGTGGCGACGAAGAAAACCTGGCGGCGTTGGCCGAGGACTTGGCGTGACTGTATCATTTTTGCGACCATGCGGAGTTGACGGCCGAGACTGGAGTCAGGAAGCATTTCGAAGTCGTCGGCTGCTGTGATCGCTTCGTTAAAGGTATCAGCATTTTTGATTGCGGAATTCGAAATGTCGGCGAAGGCTTTCTCCATGACGTTGGCGTAGTCTTTGTCCAGTAGTTGGCGAAAACCTTCCGCTCGCGTGGTTGCGTGAGTGTCCCAACCGTTTAGTATGTCGTAAGTCGACGAGCCATTCGCGTCTGTTCGAAATGGGAGTAGCGTGCGGCCGACTTGGAAAAAGTTAGAGCCAGAGAGGGACACGAGCATCGAGATGCTGGAGTCGTTGTGAGTGGAATGGATCAAATCGGCGATACGTCCGCCCCAACCAGAAGGGTCGATGGACGCGTTTTCGTTGATAGAGGTTTGCCAAAGCACCTGCTGGTCGCTGTGCGAGAAAAGGTGATCCGGGATAGCAGCCGTGCGATTGCGGTAGTCTGATAGGGTTGCGGGCGCTAGAAGGGTGCCCACGTTGGCAACCATGGCGAGGTCGCCGCTATTGAAGAGTTCTTGGCAACCTGTCATGGAAGGGTGGATACCGAACGAACGCCCATCGGTGTTGAGCGAATTGAGAGCGAGGAGTTCGGTGCGAGGTATGGCGAGCTGCTCCCGGCCGGCCGCGTAGGTCGCGTAAGTCGCAGCGTCGCTTGGAATAAGCAGATTGTTTGAATCATTTCCTCCATAAAGAAAGATGCATACGATCGCCTTATAATCGTCAACGTCTACTCCGGAGGTCGCATCGGCAGCTGCTGCGTTGAGCTGACGAAGATTGAACAGAGTGGAGAATAGGCTCGATGTTCCTACCGCTGCGCAAGCTGTGAGACGGAGGAAGCTGCGACGATTGACGTCGTTGATATTGGATTCTGGATTCATAGCTGTCTACTTCTGGATGGAGAATTCTGGGCTGGAGATGAGTAGCTTAAGGGCCGTCACCACGCGTTCCTCAGGTTCGTCGATGTTGTCGATGGTTGCTTTTACGATAGCTCTGGTTTTGGCTGTGAGGCTGCCGGACATGAGTAGTACATTGAGCTCGTCGAGAATTGCATTGGAATCGGAAGCAATCGAACTTAGAGCGGACAGATTTGGCCGGATGCTTGTCGAGTACCGCCACCAGAGTGGAACGTCGCTACCGATGGTTTCGTGTAGAAAGTTGGCAGTGTCCACGGTCGTGATTTCTGTCGTGGTTGCGAATTCAGGGGCGACTAGCCCGCGATTCATGATCTCGCCTGGCGGAGCGTATTCTGGTGAGAAGAAGTTGAATACGCTTGGCGCTTGCATCGGCGATTGGGCAAAGGCTTCCGTGGTATTGTGGATGGGATAACGTCCGAAAACAGGAGGATTACTGGAGGTTTCCGCCTCGAAACTGCGTAACAGGTGAGTGAGACGAAGAATAGGCTCGCGGAGTTTCCCGAATCGGTTGCGACCGTGGGTGTCCGGATCGCGAGCTTCGGGATCAAGTAGGATTGCTTTTACGACCGCTGCTAGATTTCCGCGGCCGCCGTTGCCGTCGTCGTCGAAGGTCTTAGCTACGCGATAGATGTATCCAGGGCTTGGATTCGAAGTGGTCAAACGTTGTATGAGACGGTAGCCTACAAATGGCCCAGCATTGGGATGATCTGCGAAGTGTTTGACGGCGCGACGTAGGTCCTCCGTCGGCGATAATCCTTGAGGCAGGGTAAAACCACCTGTAAGGGTCTTTTTACCGAAGTCGTGGTGGTCATCGAATGGAACCATTGGAGAGAAAAAATCGGTTTCCCCATATGGAGTGTAGTTGAAGTTGTCTGAACCTGCATAGGTCCAGCCAGTGAAAGCTCGGGCGAGTTCGATGATTAGATCGTTGTCATAGGTCGGAATGCTGTGACCGTCTACGTCGCAGAGCGGTGTGCCATCAGGATTGAGCATGATCAAACCAATGGAGAAGAGCTGCATAATCTCGCGGGCGTAGTTTTCGTCTGGAGACGATTTGTCGCTGCGGAGCAGGGTCAGATACTCTCCCATGAGCGGGTTGACCGTCACCTCCTGAAGGATTTGTTCGTAGCTGCCGAATCCGTTGCGCACGAGTATATCATAGAAGTTGGCAGTGGCGAGTCCTAGGCGATTGAAGCTGTTCTTGTCGGACAGCACCACAATCTCGCTCAGGGCAAAAGCGACTCGTTGGCGAAGTTGGTCAGGTGCAGAAATGGCAGTTGTCCACCAAGTGACGAGCCGTTCGTCGGCGTAGGGGCGGAACTCAAGATCGTCTAAGGCTGGGCGGAGGGCCAGCATCTGGTCCCTGTGGTAAGAAGGTTCGATGTAGAACTGCTCGTCGATCCATGCTTCGTATCCAATTTCCTGTACGCGAGCGATGTCTTGTTTGGTCGGGCCGAACGTTGCCTGAGCGAGAAAGCGCGATGCGTCTTCCGCGGAAATTTGTCCCGGCACCGGCTCCTCCCATTCGACCATCAACGGCGGCCTACACGAAGGGTCCGGATAGATGGCTGGATGGCTCACCGCAGGAACGACCTCTACAGTGCGCACTACGGTCTCGGCGAAGCCGGTGCTCGGGTTGACCACTTGATAGCGCACGGAGTAGATCCCCGCTATCTCTGTGTTTACATGGTTGGTTACCACAACTTGGTCATTAATATTTTGTCCGCTGCCGTTTACAGCATAGAAGCCTGGGTCGTTGAAGGTCGCGCCAACGCTGATAGTGGTGGTATCGTTGCCCAAAATCACAATCTCTGGAGAATCGATGACAGCATCATCGTCGAGCGGGGAGAGGTAGGCTCCTTGGATGATCTTCATTTCATCCGCGTCTGGTTGCAACCATGCGACTGCGAAGTGATCGCGCCAAGAATTCTCCTTGTGTCGGATTTCGAGGTAATACTTTTGACCAGCGTCTAACTCGATCTCAGTTGATGTCTGGTACTCTGGATACTTGTCCCACTCGTATTGTCCAGTAGCGGCAGGAGTGAAGCAAACGAGAGCCTTGTGCCCGGCGGTGTTGTCTGGGCTTAGCCAGAGCTCTACCCAATCATCGCCCGAAACGCTAAATCTGTAAGTTCCGCTAACAGGCGGATGAATGTAGCCGGTGACCAAGGTGCCATAATTGTCTCCATCGCTGTTGGTCTCGGTATCGAGCTGCGGGATGGGGCCTTGCGAGTCGGGGGCTTGGGGAAACTTTTCGTTGGTAACAAGATGCACGACGCGGTCGCCAGCAATGTCGGTGAACGTTGAGCGAGTTGCGGCTCCAGCACGGCTTGATAGAGCAGCATCGATGGTGATGTTCATCTCGTCATAGATCTCCTCGCTGCCGTCGGACGCGTAAAGGCGAAGTGTATACTCGCCAGGTTCGGAAACGTGCACGTTTGTTTCCAAATCGATCGTCGAGCTAAAGGTCAGAACTCCTGGGCCGGAAGTTTGCTGCCAGCGTGTCTTTAGTGATTCAGGGCCGTAGGCTCGATCGATGGCGAGGCCGTGCAGGTCGATAATGTTTTGGGGCCACCGCTGAATTATGTCTATAGGGGCTACTACGATGAGATTCTTAGAGGCTGGTTCAGCCTCGTTAGCTGGAGATAGATAGCGACCTGTTATGACTTCGATTTCATCGGAGCCAGGTCGCTTCCAAGCCAAGGCTGCGTGGTCACCGCCGTTCTTTTCTCGGTGCAGCAATTCGATCGGGTAGGCTTGGCCTGCGTTAAGTCGGATCGGTGCGGAGGCTTGATCTTCTCTTCGGTCCCAACGCAGGTAGTCGGAATAGCCCTGGCTGTTGATGATCTGCTTGAGCCCATCGAATGACTGACTGTTTGTGTTTATGGATACGCGAGCGTAGTCGTCGGCGGAAACGTAGAATTGGTAGTCACCGGTGTTCGGAGCGATTAGGAAGCCGCGAACTCTGGTGCCATAGTAGTCTGCCCAATGGCGTGGGAGGTCGAAAACGTCGATTGTATCCACGATGTCGGGACTGTCTGGGAATCGCTCATCGCTTATGAGGTCGTCCAATTGAGAGCCTGGAAGGTCGAGCCAAACTTCGCGAGTGATTGAGCCTATATTGTCAAAGTAAGCGGGAGCTACAGTTACGCTTAGCGAATCGGTCGCGAAATTCTCGCCATCTGACGCGGTGAGACTGATGGTGTAGTTGCCGGGCTCGGGGAAGCTTGCTTGGCTTGATACGTCTGATGGAGTCGAGAATGCGACCCGTTCGTCCGACGACGACCACTGGTAATCTAGCGTTTCCGGGCCGTCCTTTTGATCGTAGACGCGGGCGAAGAGCTCGACGCTGGCAAGCGGCCAGCGGATCGATTGATCCTCGCCAGCTAGAACGAGGATTTCCTCGGCGGACATTTGAGCTGGGTAGATCGGCGATAGATAGCCGGCAGAAATAACCTCACGCTGGTTGAGCCCCGGACCACCCCACGCGACTGCTAGGTTGTCTGAACTTCCGCCTTCTTTGTGGAGAACTTCTATGAGATATTTTTTGCCAGCTTCTAGGGTGACCGGAGCGGATGCCTGGCTCTCGTAGCGATCCCAATTGCGCGAACTGACTGCGTTAGTGGTCGAAGCGACCAGGATGCTGTCCTCCGGATTTTCGTTAGGTGAGAGATAGAGTTCAGCGGCATCGTTGGCAGCGAGCCAGAATTGATAGTCGCCAGTTGCAGGAGGATGGATGTAGCCGATGATGTGCGTGCCGTAGTTGTCGGTCCAGTCTAGTGGTGTTTCGAGGCTAGGGATGATGTCGTCGAAAGCTGGAGACCGAAGGAGAGGATCCTGAAGCAGCAGACTCTCAATGGTCGAGCCCTCGACATTCAGCCAAACGGCACGATTTACTCCGCCAGTATCTTCGTTGAGTTGCGGTAGTACGTGGATGGATACGTCGTCATAGTGCGTCTTTCCGGACGTTTTCAGTGTGAGGCGGAAGCGGTAGGTACCCTCGCTAGGCACCTTGGCCGTAGTGTTTAGTTTGTTCGGACTTTCGATGCTTACTGCTGAGTTTTCACCGAGGTAGAACCATTCTACTTTGTGGAAGTTGTCTTCTGCTCCAACCTCCAGGATTTTTCCGGTCAAATCGAAAGATCGAGTTGGGGCGTAATAATGACGGTCTGGTCCAGCGAAGGCGTATTCAGGAAGATCGATGTCGAGCGGAATGGCGGTCGAGTCACTCGGTTCGAGGTTGCCTCCGCCGATCGGTGTTGGAGAGTTTTCGTTACCGAAGCTCCATGACACCTCGAAGTGATCATTCCCGTAGTATTGCTTGTGCAGGACTTCGACGAAGTATCTGTTGCCAGCGATCAAGTCGATAGCCTCGGAAATTTGTCCTGAATCGCGGAAATCACCTCTTGAACGTCGTCCTGAGGTGGCTATTTCGCGAAGACCAGCTGGTGAGCTGTCATTTGACAGGCTTAAGACAGCAGAGTCGTCGGCAGTAATGTAGAAGGTGTGAGGGCCACTGCGAGTGGGGATCAAGAAACCGGTTGCACGAGATCCGTAGTTATAGTTCCAGTTCTCCGGACCCGCGAGCGAAGGGAGTTGGTCGACGAGGTGTGGAGTATTGGGGAAGTCTGAATGGAGCTTCAAATCCTCAACGGATTCGCCTTTTATCCCGAGCCAAACCTCGCGAGTAAAGCCGCCCGTTTGATCGTTGATTGCAGGGAGAACGTTGATCTCGACGGTATCCGAACCTTCGATACCATTCGCTCTTATCGTTAAATTAAATTTGTAGCTGCCTTCATGTGGTAGGGTTGCGATCGTGGTGAGTTCGCTCGCATTGGACAGAGAGGCTAAGGCTGGACCGGATACTTGGCTCCAGGTTATAGATTCGACTGTGTATGATTCGAGAATTTTCAGCGTTTTACCTTGAAGGGTGACTGAGCTGTCGGGGCTGTGAACACTTCGATTGGTCCCTGCTTCTACGACGAACGCACTTGCAGATTCGAAGCTAGGTGCGTTGTTCTCTGCGATCGCGGAAATGAAAAACTCTCCGCCGATAGTTGAGATAGGTCCGCCTTCGACACTCCACGCAGCAGCATGGAAATCGTTGCCGTAGCGAGTGGAGAAGAGAAGCTCGAGGTAATAGGTTTCTCCTTTTTCGAGAAGAATCGGGTCAGAGATCTGCTCTGGAAATTGGGTCCAAGCGCCTTCAGCCGTGTTTTCTGGTGTAAAGGCAATTAGGCTTTTGTTGGATGGCGAGTCGTCACTGCTGAGGAAAAGAGCGGCGTCGTCATCGCCCGTCACGTAGAACGTGTAGGTACCAGTCGTGGGAGGTGTAATGAGTCCATGGGTACGAGTGCCGTAGCGGTCTCCCCAGTTGCGCGGTCCGGTAAGGTCCTCAGTTGTACGAATGAGATGTGGACGGGAAGGATAGTCGGCTTTGTCGAGCAAGCCTTCGACTTGCGAGCTATCGACGTCTAGCCAGATCTCTTGGGTAAATGAACCGGTGCCTTCAGCCAGTGGTTCGAATACGGATACCGCGACTGTGTCCGTCCGTGTTTCGGTACCGTCGGATACGGACAGGGTAAAGGTACGAACTCCGGGTGTGTGGGCGACTATGGTAGGTGTAAGCGTGTCCGAGTCGGAAATGATTGCCTCGGAGCCAGAGGTTTGGCTCCATGAGATGGCTAAGGTTTCAAGTGGGGCGGATTTTGACAGAACGCTAGCTGAGGGCTGAAAACTACTGGCGGGCAGGTAGACACTTTGAGCCGCTCCTGCTTCCACGTAGAGGTTTATGTCCGGATCATAGGCGGGGGCGGATTCGTAGGGCGTCAATCGCTCCGTTGGAATTTCTTGTCGAGTAAAGTTTCCGGCGAGGTCCCAGGCTAGATTCACGAAGTCACCGCCGGTTCCCTCTTTGTGGAGGACTTCGAGATAGTAGGTTTGACCTGCGTTTAGAGTGATCTTGAGGGAGTGCTGCTCTGGATACTTATCCCATTCGCTGGAGCTGGTGTAACTGGGTACGGAAGCGATAAGAGTCGCTGAGTTGGGAGTTCCGTCGCTGCCGAAGTAGAGGACGCAATTGTCGTCGCCTTGTATCCAAAAGCTGTATTCGCCGCTGACACTTGGCGTTAGGTAGGATCTCAAACGGGTGCCGTAGGTTGATGCGAAGTTAACGGGCGTCGAAAAGGTCGGCAGGAGATCGCGGATAGTGGGTGCTTGAGGGTAGTTGGGACTGGCGATCAAATTTTCTATCCCACTTCCTTCCAGACTAGTCCAGACCTCTCTTGTGACGCCGTTTTCCTGCCCGAAGGCAGAGAGCGTTGTGTATCCGATCAACAACGACGCGATGATTGTGTGGAGTAATTGTCTACAGCAAAGTTGGAGAACTCTCATGAAGGCTCGAAATTTAGTTGGTGGTTGGTTCGAAAGAGCGGTCCCACCCGAAACCGAGAGCCTGAACTTTCGAAATGGATTGAACCTCCGTCGGGGAACGGAGGGAATGGAAGTCTCCTCAACCATTAATAGCCCAACTGAGTAATATAAATTTATACACTGGAAGGGTGGTAGGGCGGATCGCCTACGGGTTCTTGGTCGGGTCGAGTGGAATCCCGCGTAGCAGCACCTAAATCCCCTGTGAGTATAGAAATGGTATTTGGCCCCACCGGTGGATCCGGTAAATATTTACGGAAGGATCGCCAGAAAAGTCCTTTCAACTTGGGTTCAATTTCCCAACAGCCAGTTTCGTACTGCTCGATATGTTTTCTTAAAGTGCAGATAGAAAGGAGCTAACGTGTTTTGTCAGCTGTTGGCATGTGCTGTGCGATGGTGGATTCGTTGACCCAGAGGATTTTTCAGCGACTCAAATGAAGAAGAAACGTACGATAGTGATGCTTGGTGTAGCTCTGCAGTATTGTGGGCGATGCCGGCTTGGTCCCAGCACGAGGTAACGGGTGAAGGGGGCGATCCATCTACATCAAAGCAGCGGTTTAGACGGTACGGCGGTTTGATATCCGAGCTTTTGAATAGTCCGGAAGACGCCCCTGAGTCGATCCGTGCCCACCTCATCTCTCTGCGTTGATCGCAAGGCGCTATTCCGCGGAGCATGGATTGAGAATTACCGTCCGGGCGGCAACGCAACAGCAGAAGAGATCAAGGCAGCTCGCGAATTGTTCCTAGATGAGTTTTCCGAAGAGATTCAAGTTTCTCGGCAATTGCGGATATCGGTGGTGAGGGAACTTCGAGCAAATGTTGAGGATAAGGTCCACGATACCGCTTGGGACGAATCCCAGCGACGTTGAGGAAAGCCTAGAGCAAGGGCTCTTGAGCTCTGAAATTTATCCGGAAGTTTGGCTGTCAGACTTCGCGCAAGTCGGTTTCAGCTCCGACCTATTGGTGGCAGTATCGGAGTGTTGTTGATCACTTTTAACCGAGTGAAGAACGCTTTGGAAGCGACCCTGGACGGTGGTCTCGTCAGCATCGATTTATCGAATGAAGGGCAGGAGGCGAGTTTGCTTGTGAGCGATTCGGGGGAAGGAGGACCTGTCGAATTACGCGATCAGCTTTTTACTCCGGTAGGTAGCAGAAAGAGCGGAGGCACGGGTATCGGTCTCGCGATCAGTTCCCAGTTGGCTACGCATATTGGAGGAAGTCACCGTTATGTGGATACGAACACTCCAGCACCGTTTTTGAGCTAACCTTTGCAATCCGAGAAAACCCGTACGATGGAGCGCTTTAGCTCGAATTGTGATGGTATGAACTGCACCTTAGTTGCTCGCTCTCTGGGTTCGGTAATTCGCCCCCGGACAGTTCGTAGCTAGGGCGTTTGCTAATTTTCGCAGTAGGGAAGCTACTATGGCTTCGCGCTTTATAAAATTCATTTGTTAAGGTACGTTTCGCAGGCTCGACTTTTAGTTAAGCTTAGCTACTGTTTGTACATCGCCGCCGACGGCCTGGCTCACTGTCAAGACGCCGACGTTTTTCCCAAAAAACAATCGGACATAGAATACCCCCCACTGGCGCTCTTAAGGGCGTGGTTCTCGGCCAACCGTTCGCGTTAGGGTGAGAATCGTTAACAAGCAATAATAGGAGGTGAGCGTTATGCCTATCGCTCGAATAACGGAGTACTTGGACCTGCATCGGATCAAGTACCAGAGAATCAGTCATTCGCCTGCGTACACTGCCCAAGAGGTGGCGGCGCGAGCCCACGTCTCTGGGTGGGATTTGGCGAAGACTGTTGTGGTCAAGCTAGACGATGATTTGGTCATGGCGGTTCTGCCGGCGTCCGAACACATCGATCTGGGTTTCTTGGCTGAGATCGTTGGTTCTGAAAGTGTGAGCCTTGCTCATGAAGAGGATTTCGTGGATAAATTTCCTGGGTGTGACCTGGGAGCTATTCCGCCTTTCGGAAATCTCTACGGAATGAAGGTTTATGTCGCTCCCGAACTCGCGGAAGATGACTATATCTTTTTCTCAGCGGGAACGCATACGGAACTGATCCGGTTGGCGTACGATGATTTCGAATGGCTGGTTGAACCGGAAATGTTACCGTTCGCTGTAGTGCACTAGTCGATACGCTAGAATAGCTCTTGGAACTTAGAAAACGAAAGACGCTACGCCGATTGGAGGCGTAGCGTCTTCTTGTATTAAAAAACTCAGATCAGGGAGTTTTTAGAAGGTGAGCTTCAGGCCGGCATTGATACGGCGAGGGGCTCCGAAGTGAACGGCTGCTCCATCAGCGTCGTGAAGGTCGGCGTAGTCGCCGCTACCGCCTTCGCTGACATCGAAGTCGTCATGGTAACCGCTGAAGGAGTCTGCGTCCACCGCGTCTTGAATGTACTTTTTATCGAATACGTTCAGCACGCTTAAAAAGAGTTCGTACTCGATGTCAGTATCGGTAGGAAGCTTCCAATCGGCGTGGAAGTCGAAGACGGTGTAGTCAGGAGCTTTCCAGCTTTGGGTGCGGTCGTCCTCGTCGGTGCGTCCGAGTGGATCGAACCCTGCGTAGTTCTGGCGGTTGTGGCGCATTCTGCCGGTAAGGTTCAGTCCCGTTTGTGGCATGTATGTGAGGCTGGTCGTGAACTGGGTTTGCGGTGCGTCGCCGACCTTGATTCCATCCAAGTAGAGGTTGAACTCTTGAGCGGTGGCTGGATTGTTGTCCGGATCGAAACGAGCGGTGACGTCGTTCTTGTATTTCCAGTCGCTCAAAGCGAGGGTCGCATCGAGCTTGAGTTGCTTGTTGAAGTAGTAGGTACCCTCGAACTCGATGCCTCGGTGTTGTTGATCCACGCCAGCGATGTTTACGTTTTCGTCAAGGACAGCGACGAACCTTGAGAAGGCTCTGTCTGACCAGTCGGTATTGTAGACGTTAGCCCCGAGAACCAGGGTGCCGTCCTCGTTGGTGTAGTTTACGCCGATTTCGACGTTGGTGAAGACTTCGTCTGGCGGGTTGAGGAATGCCTCGCCGGAACCGTCGTCGATGACTGTGTCAAAGATGGGCACTTTCTCTACGTATCCGAAGTTTGCGTACACGCTAGTGTTTTCGTTGATATCGTAGCGTCCGCCGAACTTCAGCTGCATGCCATCGAACGTATCGGAGTCGATAACGTAATTGCTTCCGTCGTTGTTGAGCTTGAAGAAGTCTTCAAAGGAGTAGGAGATCTGCGAAAGACCGAGCATGGCGAAACCAGTGAAGTCATCCTTCTCGTACGCTGCTTGCCAGTAGCCACCGAGCCAATCGACTGTGTTGGTGTTGTTATAGTCGAACGTCCCTCCGAGGGTCTTTTGGCCACCGTTCCAGATGAAGTAGTCTCCGCCCAGCAGGTCTCTAACCTCGCGGAAGTGCTGGATCTCGGCAGTACGCCAATCGATGCCAAAGGAGGTGCTCCAGTTTTCGGAGGCTTCGTACGTGGCCTTGGAGATGAGTCCGATTGTGTACTGGTTGTTGCGGGAGTTGCGGAGGATGCCAGTCGACTCTGCGCGGCCGGTGCTGTCGAGATTGGCTTGGTTTTCTGCTATCTCAGCGTTCCAGTCGCGGTTGCGGTGGAAGTAGCCGCCGAAGTCGGATACGCGAGAGACGGAGCCGTAAGTTCCGGTGCCGCCACCTTCGCCGCCGGAGTAGTAGAGAACGTTGTCCCAAGACCAGCGACTATCTTCTGGTCGGAAGTACCAGTTGGCACTGACCTGCGGCTTGTCGTAGAAGTTCTCGCGCTCGTTGATATAGTTTTCGAAACGACGAGGCCCAATGCCGTGATGATCCGCCTGTAGCTGCGTGTAGGAGGTGTCGACGTAATTCCAGGTTTCGTTGTAAGCGAAGCCGCGCTCGTATCCATAGCTTTCTTGTAGAGCGGCAGCATCGTAGCCTTCGAGTCCGAGGGCGAAGTCCGCGCTGTATGAGCCAATGTTTCGTGCGTACAGGTTCTGGGCGTGACGCTGAGGAGCTCCGAATCCGTAGAACTCGATTGTGTTCGATTCGTTTAGCTTCAGAGAGGCTCCGAAGTACCAGCTCCAAGCGTCGACCCAAACGCCGTCGATGTAGCTGCCGCTCATTTTGCGAGCGATGGCGGCGGAGGCTGCGAACCTGTCGTCGATGAGACCAGTGTGTCCGACAAGAGTGGTTTTGGAGAAACCGTCGGAGCCGAATTCTTGCTTCAGCATGCCGCCTTTATCTTTGGCAGCAGGGTCGGTCATAATGTTAAGGGTGCCGCCTATTGAGGGCACCGCTAGGTCGAGATTCGAAATTCCTCGTTGTACCTGGACCGAGGAAGCGATGTCACCGATGCCGTCCCAGTTGGACCAGTAGACCCAGCCGTTTTCCATGTCGTTGACGGGTACGCCATTGATCATGACGGCCACGTTTCTTTGGTCGAAGCCGCGAATGTTGATGCGGGCGTCTCCGGCGCCACCTCCTTGGTTGGTTGCATAGACGGACGGTGTGTAGTTGAGGGCCATGGGAATTTCTTGGGACGCCAGGTAGCGGTCAAGATCTTCCTTGCTCAATTCGGAGAAAGCGATGGGTGTCTCACCGTAGACGGCACGGTTCGAAAACTCCTCCAAGGGACTGACTGTGAAACCTTCGAGATCGAAAACATCTTCCGAGCTAGGCTCGTCGACGCTCTGAGCATGCAGGCCAGTCGATCCTGCAGCGATTAGTGCAGCAGTTAATGCTGGAAGTTTAGATATAGGATTCATGGTAGTTTTATAGTTTGGTCTACGTAGCGAACGGCGTCGGACACATTCCCAAATGGGTAAAGTGTATCGACTCCATCGATACGTTGACTCGACGATCTACTTGAATCCGAATCGAGGTCAACTAGTGGAAGCCGGCTTCACCCAAGCTTAACTTACACGTCAACTGATTGTAACAGTTTGCGCGCAGTTGCCTTTTTGTGACACGCTTGACTCAGGAAAACGGTCGACCTAGCGCGGTGTCGATGAGCTCCCCTTGTGAGGCTTCGCGCCCAGGTTTTAGAAACGCGAAAGATTAGCATTGGCCCTCAGAGGAACCTAAACTCTTTGGTTGCTAGTCTTGTATGGCGGCAGGAGCGGTAATTTTTGAGTCGCTGAAATCGACTTGTCGCCTTATTGGTGTCCCTCCACTTTTCGAGGTCACTTGATTCCTGAAGGGTGATGAGTATGTCGGCTTGATCGGGGTCGAGCTCGAAATTCGGAGCCAGGGTACCATGTCCTTCCTTTACGGATACGAGAGCTACCGGCTGGTACGGGTCTTTTTCGAAGGGGTATGTTCCGCGGATAAATTCTAAGAGGTTGGGGCGGAGGTCTTGGTCAGGATCAGCAGCGTCGTCGAGGGGGCGGATATCGTTAATCCGTTTCCATTCTTCAAAGGGGGTAAGAGGGGACTGGTCGAGGTTTAGTAGGCGAACGTTGTCGAGAGCTATCGCACCGAGCTGGGTTCCGAGACGGAATTCGACGCGTGCGTCAAGGCTGCTGCTTTGGCTGTGAGTGAAGCTTAGGGTGTAGCGTTTCTCGTCGCTCGTTAGATCGATGGTGGAGGATTGGAAGGTCGCATAGGGTGAGAGGTTTTGGGCAATTGCAGCTACAAGTTTAGGCGTTCCGCTTGTTATCTTCGCATCAAAGGTGAGTTCGTAGCGATTGCCGTTCAGAAGGGGAAAGCCTCCTTGCCCGAATTGCACGTGCCAATCTGCGGTCCCGGAATCGGTGACCGAGATCGCGGCTTGTTTCTCTTGGTTTATTACAATTGTGGCGTCAGAACTGGAGTCGATGTAGTTGTACCAAGTGTCTAGTCCTGACTCGAAGCCTGTATTTTGTATAATTGACCTTGGGTCCACGAAGTCGGCTTCTACGAAGAGAGGTCGGTCGACAACGACTTCAGTTTTCAAGGCTCGGCTGACTTGCACGTTTTTCCATTTGCCAAGTCTCATGCCGACGTCGGGATCGGCTATGAGAGTTACGGTTTCGCCTTTCGCGTAGGTTTCCTTTTCTGGATCCAGGCGAAGCTCTCCAGGGCCTGTTGCTTTAAGGCTGACGGTGAATGGCTCAACCTGCGGTCGCTGATAGACGCGAACGTAGTCGATGAGGAATTCGGTCGGGTATATTGAAGTATCCACTCCTTGGGCACCACCCCAGTCTCCGCCGACAGCGAGGTTTAGTTTAAGGTGTTGAGGGCGGTGGAAGGGCCAGGTCGAGTCGTTTCCTAACCCGTCGTTCGGAAAGCTGAAGTAGAGGTGCCCGTCTACGTAAAAGCGAATCTCCTCGGGCTCCCACTCGACGGAATAGATGTGCATCGATTCGGTCAAATCGTCGAAGTCGATGGTTCCTCCCCGAGCGGTGTTTAGGATGTGGTTGAACGAGGTGGTGTGTACAGTGCCGTGTACTGTGTCGGAGTCGTACCCGACGAATTCCATGATATCGATTTCTCCGCAGTGGGGCCAACCGACTTCGCCGACATTGTCGCCCAGCATCCAGATCGCAGGCCAAGTTCCTCGTCCCGCCGCCAGTTGGGCGCTTACTTCGAATTTTCCGTAAGTCCAGCTGGCAGAGCGCAGACTCGTGAGGCTCGCAGAGGTGATGGCGTTTCCCTCGAAACCGTCATTACGGGCTTCGATTATGAGGACCCCATCCTCTTGACGGCAGTTCGCGAGGCGTGCTTCAGTATAGTATTGGAGCTCATTATTCCGAAGTTTGCCAGTCTCGTAGTCCCACCATTGGTGATTCGGGAGGCCGTCGCCTTCGAATTCGTCTGACCAGATAAGCTGCCATTGCTCCTCTGCTTCTGCGAGTGCCTGCGTCGGCTCTGCCGGAAGTAAGTAAAGAGCGACTACGATGAGGAGAGGGGACAGTTTTAACGTTTCCATGGGGTAAGTGGCCATTTCCTTTTAAGGTGCAAAATAATGCAAATAAAAATTGACGAACAGTGCAAGTTGTACTGAAGTGCACCTTACAACCCCGAGGGCTTTCTACCTCACCCGCTCCGACGCCCCGCTCGCAGCGATGTGACCCCGCCCTTTTTTCACCACCGAGAGTGGAGCGATCGTCGATTCGTATTTGGCTCCACGCCCTACCTACCTACCACCCCCAAACCAGACTAGACTAATGGATATCAAACGAATGAGTCAGCAATCTATGCTAAGGTCTTCGTGGAAGCATTTTGGCTTCCTTACTATCGGCGTTGCGGCGTCGTTAAGCGCACAATCAGATTTGAGCGACGAGGAGGAAGTTTTCGAGCTTTCTCCTTTCCAAGTGGATGCCTCGGAAGACAGTGGCTACCGCGCTACCAACACCATCTCCGGTACTCGTTTGAATGCCGCTATCAAGGACATTCCGATGCCGATCGAGGTCATTACTGACCAATTCATCAAGGACACGGGATCGACAGACCTGCGCCAGTCGCTCGCATACAGCGCTGGCATGATCATGTCTTCACAGAACGATGCTGGTAAGGGTAATAGTTTCGGAACGATCGGCGGGGTGCACAACCCTGAAGGAGCTACCAGCAACAAGACGCAAACCTCCTACAAGGTTCGCGGCTTCATCACGGATGCGACTCTACGCGACGGTTACCGCCGCCAGTTCAGCACAGATGCTGCTAACATCGGACGTGTGGAAGTAATTCGTGGTCCGGCTGCGCTTCTTTACGGAATCGGAAATTTCGGGGGGATTGTGAATTATCTGCCCAAGACTCCTCCAGCAGACCAGACGCAGCACGTTACCCTCAGCGTAGGTAACAACAAGCACTACCGCGCTGTTTATGAAACAGGCGATACCTTGGATAACGACATGAAGTTCGGCTACTATTTGACTGCCGTACATGAGCAAAACGGTAGCTATACTGAGCTCTCGGAAAATAGCCGCCAGTTCATTTCTCCGATCTTCACTTTCCGTCCTACGGAGAAGACCGAAGTCACCATTGACTTGGAATATGGCAAGGAAGATAGAGACGCAGTCGGTTTCCAAAGCGTCCGCGCTCGTGGCGATCTCTCGAGCGAAAACGTGGCGAACCAGCAGGACCGTTTGGAACGCGCTGGCTTCCTCCAATTCCCCGACAAGGAAATCCGCACCATGCGTTGGAGTGGACCGGACACGTTTTTGAATACTGAATCGCACAACATACGTTTGCAGGCAACGCACAGCTTCGGTGATAATTTGAATGTACTTCTTGGATACAATTCTTCCAAGGTAGAATTCGACTCCCGCGATGTCGGTGGAGGTGTAACTAACAACGTAGGACCTGAAAACCTCCGCAGCACGATCACCGTGATTCCCGCTAGCGTGGAGAATGGAGACGCTGAGTTCGTAGCTGGTGAGGTGACAGACGCGATCTTCCAAGGTTCATGGAACGAGAAGAACGAGATCATCGACCGCGATCAGCTTCGTGCGGAGGTGAACTACAACGTCGATCTATTCCAGAACAGCGAACTATTCGGATTGCAAAACAGCTTCCTGCTCGGCCGTTCAGAGGAGAGCTCATCCAAGTCCGTGTTCACCCGCGGAACGATGCAGAACGAATATTTCTATTGGGATCCGACCGACTCGTCCTACATGAGATTTGGCATGAACGGCGATGGCACAGCAGCTCCAGCGATGGAAGATGCGAGCTACGTTGACGACCTATCCTGGAATCAAGGAACCTACCTCGTCTACCAAGGTAGCTGGTTGAACGAGCGACTTACCGCTGTCGCTGGTATGCGCCGCGACCGTAATGACTTCCGTGGCATGGTGGAAGATTTCCGTCAAGACACGATCACGAACAATAACCCAGGAGCTAAAGAGAAGGACACTTCCCAAACAGGCATCACCTTCAAGTTAAACAACAACTTCTCGGTCTACGCTCTCAAGGCGGAAGGCATCATGCCAAACTTCGACGGCAATCGCGACGTTTATGGCAACGCCATGGACGCGGTCGTTGCTGAGAGCGAAGAAGCCGGTATCAAGTTCGATATGCTTGACGGCAAGTTGAGCGGAACTATTAGCGCTTACCGTATCAAGCAAACGGGTACACCGATTTTCTACTGGTGGGCACCGTCTCCAGCGAAGGGTCGTTTCGATCCAGATGCGAATATCGTCTACAACGTAGCGGACTTCAACCCAACCGTAGAAGCGGATTGGAGAAACGGATCGTTCACTGTTGCGGCACCTCAATGGGATGCGGCAGTCAATTCCGGTGCTGCCTACCAAATCAACGACACCTGGTACTTGAATGCGACTGCGACTGAAGGAGCAGCTTACATGGATGCCGTGTTCAATGCGTCCAAGACAACTAATCCAGGCTGGCCAGGTTGGTTGTATACTCAGGACGACAATACCAATAACGCGACGCTCGACTTCGCCGGCGCCGAAGCCGGTGGATACGACGCTTACCTAAGCGGCGACCAAGAATCCTCCGGTTGGGAAGCCCAGTTCAACTACGCTCCGACTGACAACATGCAGTTCGTTCTCAACTACGCGCAGACAAAGCGCTCAGTTATCAATGCGGGCGCGTTTCCCGAGTACCCATGGGGTGCAGGTGGCGTGGACAAATGGGCAGTATGGTACTTCCCAGATGGAGCATGGGGACTTTCTGGCTACTCGCTTGACGACCAGTTCCTCGACCCTAGCGACACTTCGACTTGGCAGGGCCGCGGTTACGGTGCCGGCGAAAAGCAAGACGACACGCCACGTCACTCCCTCAGCGGTTGGGGTAACTATCGCATCGATGACGGAGCGCTTGCTGGATTCTCGTTCGGTCTTGGCTTCCAGTACGAAAGCGAACGCGAGTACTTCTCGGGTATCACTGACGGATCCGGCCAGCTCGTGACCGACACCAATGGCCAGCGCGTTGTCCTAGAAACTGACACCCGCATCAACATCGATGCGATGGCGAAGTATGACTTCAAGCTCGGTGAAAGAAATGCCCACGTGCAGCTTAACGTTTACAACGTGATGAACGATCAGCACGCGTATGGTTACATTTACGCCAAGCCAACAGAGTACCGCTTCCAGTTCGGTATGGATCTGTAGATAATTGGTAGTGCGAGCGACGCTGGCGTAGAGTTCTGCGTCCCAGCGTCGCTCTTTTTTTGCCCATTTTTTACCCTCAGGCTGAAGTGCTGCTACGGCGGGACGCCTGAACATGAGTCTCTTGTAATGCGGTGCGTCACCAGTGACGACCCGGCCAATCCGTACCCTTTCGGTGGGAAGGGATAGAGCGTATCTAAACGCTCAATACAAAAAACGATGCCAGAAAGTAACAAACGTCTTAGTGTCTCAGAGAAGCTAAGCTATGGTTTGGGCGATACTGCTTCGAACTTCTTTTTTCAGACCTTTAACCTGTTTTTGCTCTACTACTATACCGATGTGTTCGGTATCGGTCCGGCGGCTGCAGGAAGCATTTTCTTGGCAGCCCGAGTGGTAGACATGTTTAGCGACCCGATCATGGGAGTGATCGCTGATCGGACGAATAGCAGGTGGGGAAAGTTTCGCCCGTATCTGCTTTGGATGGCGATACCGTATGGGATAATTGGATACCTGATGTTCGTGGTACCTGATATTAGCGAGGGCGGAAAGCTGATGTACGCATATGCGACCTACATAGCGATGATGCTGGCTTACACGGCGATAAATATTCCATACTCTGCTTTATTGGGTGTAATTTCACCCTCGTCCACGGAAAGGACCTTGGTTTCCAGCTATCGCTTCTTTGGAGCATTCGCTGGCGGTCTACTTATTTCTATGTTTGTGCGCCCGCTCGTCTACGCAGTTGGGGGCGAAGATAACGAGGCCTTCGGGTTTCAAGTTACGATGGCGATCTTCGCAGCGGTGTCGGTGGTGATGTTCTTTGTTACCTTCAGAGGGACAAGAGAGCGAGTGCAGCCACCGGCAGGGCAGAAGAACGACCTGCGGAAGGATTTGGGAGCATTGGTTCAGAACCGTGCATGGCTGATCTTGTTTTTCGTTGCGGTATTCACGCTTGCAAACGTGGCGGCTCGTGGGGCGGCGACGGTCTACTACTTCAAGTACTATGTGGGTGCTTCCGATGCCCCAATGTTCCTGATTTTCGATCAAACGAGTATCATCATGACTTCAGGAATGTTGGGCTTGATCGCAGGAGTCTGGCTTTCGAAGCCGCTAGCAGCTCGTTTCGAGAAGCGGTCTATCATGATCTGGTTCTCGCTTTTCAACGCAATTTGCATGGCTCTGTTTTTCATCGTTCCGCCGGACCAATTTTGGCTGATGTTCACTTTGAGCGTTTTGGGCGGTTTCTTGGCTGGACCTACGGTGCCGCTTGTCTGGTCGATGTACGCGGATGTAGCGGACTACGGCGAATGGAGATGGGGTAGGCGTTCCACTGGCCTCGTTTTCTCTGCGGCACTGTTCGCCCAGAAAATGGGCCTGGCGATAGGTGGTGCCATGGCGGGTTGGTACTTGGGGCTTGCGGGTTTTGTGGCCGGAGCGGAGCAAGGGCCTAGCGCATTGATGGGGATTCGGATCCTGTTCTCGCTCTTTCCGGCAGGATTGGCTGCAGCGGCAATAGTCGCCCTCGTTTTTTATCCGCTCAAATCAACCATGCTCTCGCAGATCGAAACGGAACTCGGTGTCCGGAGAACAACTACAGAAGGAGAAGGGATTTAAGGGATGTCTTTGATAGATAGCAATCGAATCGCGCGGGTCGAGGTCCGCAAGACAGAGGATGGGTACTCCCTATACAGGGATGGAGAGCCGTTTTTTGTTAAAGGAGCTGCAGGATTTGAGCACGTCGAGAAACTTGCCGCGGCTGGTGGGAATTCCTTGCGAACCTGGGGAATAGACCAGACAGAGAAGGCGCTGCCCGATATCCGTCGGCTTGGTCTTTCCCTTTGTGCGGGGCTTTGGATGGTCCCGCCCAGGCAGGGATTTGACTATTCAGACGTCGTCTTGCGGGAATCGCAGTTTGAGACGCTGAAGGGCCAAGTTCACTCACTATCTAGGGAGCCGTCCCTCCTTGTTTGGGGCGTCGGCAACGAGCTTGAGCTGGGGGTATCCGAACTCAACCCCGATGTCTGGAATGCTGTCGAGCAGCTCGCCGCTTACATCAAGAATGTGGATCCTCTTCGCCCAGTGATGACGGTTCTCGCCTCGGTGAATCAAGAGGCCTTGCAATGCATAGACGCATTTTGTCCGTCGATCGACTTCGTGAGTTTTAATTCCTATGGCGATTTGGAAAGAGTTCAGTCGAAGCTCGATGTGATTGGCTGGGAACGTCCTTATCTGATCACCGAATGGGGCGCGAATGGACATTGGGAAGTTCGCCAGACTGCTTGGGGAGCAGAGATCGAGCCCTCTTCGACCGAAAAAGCAGCCCAGATCCGCAGACGTTACCAGCGTTTGAACGGATCGCACGGGCAATGCTTGGGAAGCTATGTTTTCTTGTGGGGCAATAAACAAGAGAGGACGCCAACTTGGTACGGACTCTTCGACGAGAAGGGACGCGCGACTGAATCTGTCGCCGCAATCTCGTCGCTTTGGACAGTGAAGGGGGAGGACGAAACCTGCCCGCAGATTTCGAGCCTCAAGCTCGCTTCCAAGGGAGCCCTGGAGAACGTAACGCTCGTTCCGGGCGATTGGGTTGAGGCGGTATGCGAGCTTTCGCGTGGCGTGTTTCTCGAAGGATCTGCGAAGTGGTCTGTCGCTTGCGAGAGCGATGACAAGAAAGTTGGAGGCGATCGTGAAACCGCGTCTGAATTGCTTGATACCCGTTTCGAGCAATTAGGCGAGGGTCGCGTCTGCTTCGCAGCGCCATCAGTTGAGGGGCCCTATCGCCTTTTTGTGGAACTACAAGGTCCGGGGACTTGGGTGGCGACAGCGAACCTGCCTTTCCAGGTCAGAGAATAAGACCGCCCCATGCAGGTAGCGGTCTGGTTCGTGGCGTAAAAGGGCGCGTCTTGTTATTGTAGAAGCTCAAGCGTATTCGTTAGAAGGTGAATTCTAATTCTTCTGGTAGACGCGAACGTAGTCCACCTCCATTCGCTGTGGGAAGCAGTCTTCATCGATGCCTTTTGCGGCACCCCAGAGCCCTCCGACGGCTACGTTTAAGAGAAGATAGTAGTCGCGTTGGTAGGGCCAAGATTCCCAGCCAGAGTTTTCGTTGCTGAAGGTGAAGTATAGTTTATCGTCCACGAAGGCCTTCACTTCGTCTTCCGTCCATTCGAATGCGTAGGTGTGAAATTCCTCCGCCGCATCGGGCACGGAGATGGTCCCCGTCTTCTGGGTACCGGCTTGCCACTGGTAGTTTTTGGAATGAGCAGATGCGTGAACTGTGCCGACGTCGTAGCCGACATGCTCCATGATATCGAGCTCGCCTACGTCTGGCCAACTGCCGGAGCCAAGGTCCCAGTCTACGGGTAGCATCCAAATAGCTGGCCAGGTGCCAAGCCCTTCTGGCAAGCGGGCTCGAATCTCGAACCTTCCGTATGTCCAAGCTTGGGTTTCGCGAGTTACGAGGCGCGCTGAAGTGTATGCGGAGCTCTCGCGCTCTTCCTTGTGCGCCTCGATGATGAGGTGTCCGTCTTCGACGCGTGCATTCTCCAGCTTTTCGTCGGTGTAGTATTGGAGCTCTTCGTTGCCCCAGCCGTGCCCGCCGACGTCGTAGTTCCATTTATCCGGATTGGGTAATCCATCCGCCTCGAATTCGTCGGACCAAACAAGCTGCCACCCCTGTGAGGAAGCGGCTTTCTCAGACGCCTGAGTGAGAGTATTCACCAAAAGCAAACTTGCGGGAAGTAGTAATGAGAAGGAGGTCGCTTTCATGTCTTTAAGATGCAAAAAGATGCAATTAAAGCAAGCCGAGAATAGTTTCTTTCCAAGGGAGGATGCTAGGCGGAAGGCGGGCCTGAGGTCTCTCCTGCTACGAACTCGCCGGAGACTTGAACGTTTCGTCGGCTGGTATTGGGGTGGTCGATCTTGCGGATAAGCGAACTGACCGCAGAGATTCCGATGTCGCGGAAAGGAATGCGAACGGAGGTAAGCAGTTTCTTGCCTTTGGGCGGCGTCAGACCGTCAAATCCCGTGATGGAGCATTCCTCGGGCACGGAGATCCCCAGTTTTTCGAAGGAGTCCATGAGCCGGTAAGCTTGGTGGTCGGCGGCGCAGACCCACGCGGTGACGCCTTTGCTTCGTGTGTACTCTGCAGCGAGCCCATCTAGTTCGTCGAGCGGGAGTTGCTCGTCTGGTCTCAAGTTGAGGATGATCTGTGGGTCGAGTTCCAGTCCAAAGCGATAAAGGTTTTCGACGTAGGCCCCCAAGCGTCGTTCCACCCATGGTGTGTTTACAGCATACTTCCAACTCAGGAACCCGATCCGTTTATGTCCGAGTTGCACGAGATGTTGCATGATCCTGGATACGCCGCGAATTTGGTCGGGGTGGATGCAGTCCACGTCGCAATCGTCATAATCCTCGAGGACGGACACGGTGGGGAACTTGGCCATGATATTGGCCACTGCGTCCTCGATGAGGGGATAGATGATGATCGCTCCTTTCCACTCCAGGCAGCTGACTCCTTTGACAATCTGTCGAGCTCGGGACTGCGGGTGGAATTCTTGCGGATCTACGTAGAATACCTCCACTTCGAGCTTTTCGATGGCCGCCTTTTCGGTGATGCCGGTGAGCAGCTCTTCGGCGGTTTTCGTATCGTTCTTCGAGCGTTGGTCTTCGCTGATACCTACGATGACAGCAAGTTTCTTGCGGCCTTGAAGCTTGATGTTGTTTCCGCCTCGTTGCGCCGAATAGGAGTAGCCCATTTCCGCAGCCAGCCGGAAGACCTTGGCTCGAGTTTCAGGATTGATCTTAGGATGATTCGTGAAACAGCGAGAAACGGTGGTTCGCGAGAGATTCAGCTCGTCGGCGATGTACTTTTGGTTGAGCTTGGCCATGGAGCGTTTGGGTGGTTCTTTTGGCGCTTGCTTGTTAATGCAGCGACTCTATGAAGAAGGGGCTGTCAACTACTTTTGATTAGATGCACTTCAATGCAATTCAAAACGAACCGAAGGTGGTTTTAAGGTCGAGCAAGTTGGATAGTCTCGCGTACTGCGCTCTCGGTGTCGTCGGCCTGAAGGACGTCTGAGACGGTTACGAAATTTGAAGCGCCTGCCGCTTTAACTTCCCTGATGTTTTTTCTGTTGATACCGCCGATGCAGAAGAATGGAAGTTTGGGTGATTTCGAGGCGATATATTCGATCAACTCCAAGCCTATGGGGGCGCTGTAAGGTTTTGTTGGAGAGGCAAAAACGGGGCCGACTGAGAAGTAGTCTATTATGCCATCGGAGAGCTGCAGTATTTCGTCGGCTTGCTCGCGCGAGTGCACCGAAACGCCAAGGAGACGGTTGGGCCCGAGGCGCTCTCTGGCGTCCATGGGATATTGATCCTCCTGGCTGGCGTGAAGGCCGAGATCTGGATATCGGAGCGCTGTCTCGATATCGACGTTGATGACGAGGGGAGGCTGCTTGGCTAAACTAGCAGCTCGCTTCTCGAGGATTTGCTCGGTGAGGCGGAAACGATCTTTTTGGGAGCAGTCCTTAGCTCGCAATTGGATGATACTCGCTCCTCCGGATACGAGGGCGTCATACTTCTCGGTCCATTTCTCAGGGGTGACGTAACGGGCGTCTAGGATCCCATAAAATATAGCGTGCTCTAAAGGCTTGTTCATCGGATATGCGAGAGGGAGAGAGTGATTCTGCTTTGCTATAAGGTGCTGATCGGCTAAGGGATCAGCCTGTGTTTGGAATGTCAAAACTAGGAACTTTTTGTGAGCGTGGAAGAGATTTTGGAAAGCGGCAGATTAGTGACAGTTGGCGAGAGCACGGGGTTTGGAAGTGGGCGTCGATAGGGTTAGCCGCGTGTGTGGGCCTGGTCGTTTTCTTCAAAATGGTTCCTTTAGCGGGTGCGGCGGATGCGAGTGGATACATGAACTTCGCTCGCTTGCTAGGAGAAGGCAGGATGACGGAGACGGTCAGGATTCCGGAGGGCGCTATGTTTGAGGAAATGCCAAAGTCTCTGTTTCAGCCCTTAGGTTTCATGTTTCGAGCTGAACAAGGACAGCTCTCGCCGACGTACCCGATTGGATTGCCTCTGCTCCTTTCGCTGGGCGATTTACACGAGTCAGAATTGCTGGTGAGGATGGTCTATGCGTTCTCAGCGATCTTTTCCTGTATCGGTATTTGGTTTTTGGGCACCGAGTTGAAGCTGCAACAGCCCTGGAGGTTCTACTCGGTGGCGATTCTCGCGACGTCACCCTTGTTTTTGTGGAGCTCGCTGATTCTGATGTCCGACCTCTTGGCCGCCTGCTTGGCAATTTGGGTTTTGGTGCTCGCTAAGCGCTCGAACGGGTCGCGGATCGCTGCCTTGTTTTGCGGTTTGCTTGTAGGGGGGGCGGTTTTGACTCGGCCGTCGAACGTTCTGCTTTTCGCTCCAGTGTGGGTGGCTTTGTGGCAAGATCGGGCGAGTTGGGATAAGTGGTTCTCGGGGATTGTAGGGGGGATACCGGCGTTGCTTCTCTACTTGTGGTCGAATGGGAGGCTTTACGGAGACCTATGGCAGAGTGGTTATGGTGATCTTTGGTCCCTGTTTAAGGCGGAATATTTTTTGCCAACCATGCGTCACTACGGGAGGACGTTGCTCTATGGACTGTTTGCCCTGGCGCTGCCATCTGCGCTGCTCGAAGCAACGCGTTTGCGAAAAGGGCAGGTTCGCTTGCTGCTTGCTTGGGCGATTCCCTTTTTTGGGTTTTACGCGTTCTATTTCTTTACCAGCCAGACTTGGTGGTTCCTCCGCTTCATATTGGTGGCGTTGCCTGCGGTTATACTTTTGTCGGCTGCATGGTTTGAGTCGTTCGCTCGGACTCGCCTTTCGAATCAGGCTGAGCTGAGGCTTTTGCTAACCCTGACCTTCCTATCGGTGGTGGCTGCAGTGTATTGGGAAGGGAGGCTCAATATCTTAGGCGAGCAGGCCTTCGAGCGGCGGTACGCGGAGGAATGCGCATGGGCCAAGCAGAATTTAGACAGTGATACCCTTGTCATTTGTATGCAGCCGAGCGGAGCGTTCTACTATTACACCCGTTTCCCTATATTCCGATGGGACCTGGCCAAAGAGGATTCCGACTGGGAGCTTTTGGCTGAGGCTTCCGCCCAGAGCGAAGTCAAGGTTGTCGCTGTCCTGCATGAGTTCGAAGAGGAGCGGGACGATTCGATTCTGAAGCGGTATCCGAGTCGCTGGGAACTCTTAGGGGAGGTGTCGGAGCGAGTCCGGGCCTATCGCATGCGCTAGACTCTACGCTATTTTGACGAGTTTTCTTCGGAAGGTTTCTCCTGCTTCTCAGGACCTTCAATCTTGGGTAGTTGAGACTCGGGTGAGATAAGGCTCTTAGGTGGAAACGCATCCACTTCAGCGGATTCCTTACCGAAGCTTTTTACTACGATTTCTATGGAGCCGATTTGTTCGAAACTGAGAGATTTATGCAGAAGGGCCGTTATGTGATCCTGCACCCTTTCGCAAATTGCTTTGAGGTCTTCTGGCTTGGAGAGCCGAAGCTCAACGCGAGCGGTGACTTTGTTGTCCCTGAGGCGAACGGTGGGGCGTGCAGCCTCTACCCATTCGTCTAGAAGGCATGCTGAGCGAATGAGCTCCTGCAGTGCTTTTCGCGATACCAGCACGCTGCCAGCTTCTCCACTGAATGCGGTTAGGTGCGCCGGCGGCTTCTTGAAAACGAGTCGGAGCCCGATAAGGAGGAAAATGAACGCGACCACGGCCACTCCAATTTGGAGCGGCGTCAGTTGTGTCATCAGTTCCTTGAAGGGTTCCACTTTGGGGTCGATTCAGTGCGGTAGGGGCTCTATTCTTCGAGGGCGTTTTTCGCCTCTTCTGCCGCTGCTTTACGAGATGCGGCTACCTCCTCTGGCATCTTTACGCCTTCGATAATAACGTCCACCGCAGCGACGGTCTTACCTGTCATATTGGTGACTTGCTTGCCGACGATGAGTTGAAGGTTTTCTGCTGTCTTGGCCAGTTCTACGCCATATTCCATGTGAACACGGAGTTCGATGAGGTAGTTGCCACCTTCGTCCTCCGAGACGCGGACTCCTTTATCGTAGTCCTTGCTAGAGAAAAGGGCAGATACGTTTTCAATGAAGCTGCCGCCGACTCCGACTACGCCTTTTACACTAGTTGCCGCCATTTTGACGATGGTGGCCACTACAGTGTGGTTGACCTTGATTTGGCCGAGAGTTCCATCCTGATCGTCACCGATCTCGATGCTAGGTTCTTGTTGGTCCATTGTTTAGAGAATTGAGTGAGGGTTGTTTTACAGCTTGCTGGGGAATTGAGTCGCGATTCGCCTAGAAAAGTTCCTAGGGCCTTTGAGGGCTTTTGTAAATCACTCGAATGATAGCGAGATGCTAGTCGAACTTCGGGTTGCGAGCCATGAAGTCTTCCATGAACTTGGTCGTAGCTTTACCTGCCCGGAAGTCAGGATCGCTGATGATAGCCTTCTGGAGCGGAATGGTGGTCTTGATGCCGCGAATGAGGTATTCGCTAAGGGCTCGATACATGCGTTGGATGGCAACCTCGCGGGTGGCTCCGTAGGTGATTAGCTTTCCGATCATGCTATCATAGTAGGGGGGGATGATGTACCCTCCGTATGCATGTGAGTCAACTCGAACGCCGTGACCGCCGGGAGCGTAGTAAAGATCGATGCATCCGGGGCTTGGCATAAATCCGCGAGCAGGATCCTCAGCGTTGATGCGACATTCGATGGCGTGTTTATTGATTACGATGTCCTCCTGCTTGAAGGAGAGCTTTTCGCCCTGCGCGATCAGGAGTTGTTGCTTGATCAAGTCGATGCCGGTCACTTCTTCGGTAACGGGGTGCTCGACCTGGATGCGAGTGTTCATCTCTAGGAAGAAATAGTCGCCTTTATCGTCTACAAGAAACTCGATAGTTCCGGCTCCTTCGTAATTGGCCGCCTTCGTGGCTCGCACCGCAGCATCGCCCATGGTCTTGCGTAATTCAGGCGAAAGGAAAGGCGAGGGTGCCTCCTCGATAAGCTTTTGGTGGCGGCGCTGCACTGAACAGTCGCGTTCTCCGAGGTGAACGACGTTCCCGTATGCATCAGCAAGGACTTGAAACTCGATGTGCCGCGGGTTCTGGATATACTTTTCCACGTAAACGGCACCGTTGCCGAAGGCCTTCTCCGCTTCATTGCGGGCGATGTGGAACTCTTTGCGCAGCGATACGTCGTTGTGGGCGATACGCATGCCTTTTCCGCCACCTCCAGCGACTGCCTTGATTATGACTGGGTATCCGACTTTTTTCGCGATTTTGGAGGCTTCGTTTTCGTCCGAAATCACGCCGTCGGATCCGCCGCAGACAGGGACATTGACCTTTTGCACTGTCTCTTTGGCCACCGCTTTGTCGCCCATCTTGCGGATGGCTTCCGCTGATGGTCCGATGAACTTGATGTTGCATGACTCGCATTGCTCGGCGAAGTCTGCATTTTCTGAGAGAAACCCGTATCCTGGATGGATCGCGTCAACGTCGGCAATTTCAGCTGCACTCAAAATCCGATCAGCCCGAAGGTAGCTTTCGGAGCTCGGAGCTTTGCCAATGCATATCGCCTCGTCCGCTAACTGTACATGGAGAGACTCGATGTCCGCCTCTGAATAAACTGCGAGGGATTTAATGCCGAGCTCGCGGCAAGCGCGAACGATTCGAAGTGCGATTTCACCGCGATTTGCGATTAGTACTTTCTCCATTTGGAATGGTATTTGGTGGGAAAAACTGCGAGCCGAACCGGTAAGGCTCGACTCTTGGATTTGATTGCCGCGTGGCGTGAACGACTATGCTACGCTAGACGAAACAACTTTTGGCCGAATTCGACGGGTTGCCCGTTTTCGACTAGTATCTCCGCGATTGTGCCACTGACTTCCGATTGAATCTCGTTCATGATCTTCATTGCTTCAATAATGCAGACCACGCTGTCTTCCTTCACCATGTCGCCAACTTTCGCGAAGGATGGGCTTTCCGGCGAAGGTGCCGAATAGAACGTACCCACCATTGGTGAGGTAATATAGGTCGATTTGTCCTCAGCTGCGGGTGCAGGGGCTGCGGCGACTGGAGCGGTTGCTGCAGGGGCAACCGGAGCGGGTGCCGCGTAACTGACGATTTGAGGTTGCGCCTGGGTTTCCGTAGCTCGCTTGATGCGCAGCTTGAATTGTTCTTCCTCGACGGAGAATTCAGTCAGGTCTGACCGCTTCATAAGGTCGACGATTTGCTTGATTTCTTTGATGTCCAAAGCTCTGAGGGTTAGTTGTTCGTGAAGTAAATAAGGGTGGGTCTGTTACGTTGTTTTACGCAACATGCAACTATCTAGTTGAGGTTCCGTTCGTTGCAATGGTGGTGACTTTGGTGAAAAATAGTCGCTTGGCGAGTGCGAATGGGCTGGTTTTGAAAGGGGTAGTTTGCAACTATATATAATATGTCTATCCAATCTGTTGCTTTTTAGCCCACTGAAGTCTCGATCACAGGGGGTGTGGTCTTGGCTTCGGGAATTGGACATCAACATTTATTCATTAAACGCTTGATTCATTCGGTCGATAGGGCAGGGTCCGCACCTTCGTTCTTTGTTAAGCAGTTGGAGATTTGTTCCGCTGTAGCGTGTAAGACGCCTCGGTTGGACTGTTGATAACTTTTGTGAGAAACAACTTGATTTAGGTTTTCAGATCGACACTGTGCCGGCTCTGTTCTCTATTAATCAATCTCACTTTGGTCTTTTCTTGTCTTAGTTTTTTCTCTTCCGAGAGGGCTGAAAAAAATAAGAAAATACTGCTTGATTAAGAGGCAAGTTTCGGCACTTTGCCGACTCTTCCGTTCTTTAAATATTCACATGATTGACTGATGTTTGGATGCTAGTCGATTGAAGGAAAAGTCGAAAAACGTCTTGTTTCCTGCTTTTGACGCGGCAATGTCCGCCCTCTGTTGTTTATGTCTCGCTCGCTAGGTTCGGTGTGGTTTACAAAATCAACACCGAGGAAGAAAAACTCAAAAAAGTTCTTGATTAGTTGAGTGATACGAACAGTGTTCGGCCTCCGTTCATTAAATGTCACACAAACGAAACGCTCATTTAGGGCTTTCATATGGTGAGTGAATGGACTCTTTCCCCTTTAACTAGGGTGTTCTTTGAAATTTATTTAGCGTGATTGATTGTAACCCCAATCAATTCTAAAATTAAACATGACAAATGAAAGTTTGTCAGCGTAGT
>NZ_JARXHX010000139.1 GCF_031127835.1 Pelagicoccus sp. SDUM812002 | reverse complement strand
AACGGTTTTTTCACGATGGCGGGATAGACGGGACTCGAACCCGCGGCCTCCTGCGTGACAGGCAGGCGCTCTAACCAACTGAGCTACTACCCCGTAGCGTGAAAGAGTCGCCGAAGCTAGGTTTCCCGATTCCCAAGTCAAGCTCTGTGACTATCGGATATTGATTTTTTCGGGACATGCCATGTCCCATCCACAAACAAGCGAAGAGCTTCCCTATTCCGTGCGGAGCTACCGACGAGATTCAGTTAAGAATGAATCTAGGAGGTTAGCAACCGGCTAAACTTCGCCGCCACTCTTCGCCTCGCCAGTCACCAAAGAAACAAAAAAACCGTCCCCTCGAGAGGAACGGTTTTTTCACGATGGCGGGATAGACGGGACTCGAACCCGCGGCCTCCTGCGTGACAGGCAGGCGCTCTAACCAACTGAGC
>NZ_JARXHX010000138.1 GCF_031127835.1 Pelagicoccus sp. SDUM812002 | reverse complement strand
ACGTTCGACGAAAAATTATGACAGACCAACACGACCAATGGAAATCGAGAGAACCTTGGGTAGTCCAAGATCCAGACCACAAACGAGAATGGGTAATGGAACAACCACTACGCTACTACATTCACCAAAACAAAGAAAAGGAATGGAGGGTCATTGATAGATGGTACGACTTAGCCCATGGCGATACGCATAAAACCAGAGGTGCTGCCATAAGAGCATTCTACAAATCTATGGATAGAAAAATCCCAACCGGAACCAAACTACCAGAGCTTCCTGATTCAAAATACTCAGGATAAAAGAATGAAAATCAGGTCGAACAAGGCAGTCGATGCAATGCCGACAAACGCCCGCCTCTTTTACTTCGGGCTTACCGAAATCAACAGTTTTCGACTTAGACACCTGTTCGAAGTCGGCATCGCATCACTTTGACG
>NZ_JARXHX010000137.1 GCF_031127835.1 Pelagicoccus sp. SDUM812002 | reverse complement strand
TGCTCGCAGCTCCAATTTATCGAGGGAGAAATCCAAGAACGAAAGGTCGAGGAAGATCCACCGGAAGAGCGGGAAGAACTCCGAGATCCTCGGCAGTTGGAATTTGGGACTATATTGGCCCAGAGGTACAGAATTCGAAAACTCAAGAGAGAAGGATACGACGCCTTCGTCGATCCTGTTAGCGGCCTGATTCAGCTTCGAGCTTCATCAGGACTGACTGACATGCCTTCTATAGGAGGTAGGAAATCTACGATTTCAGCAGATTGCTCTAAACACGTTCGGGGACAAGCCCCTGCCGGATCTTGGTTTTCTGTGACCACTGATGAGAGGATTCGAGACCGTGAAAGGCTCCGTTCCCTCCCCCATTCCGAGCGAAAAGACGTTCTGTCCCGTCCGATCTGGAAGGACAAAGGCGGCAAAGGGCATGTACGGCTTGCCCAT
>NZ_JARXHX010000136.1 GCF_031127835.1 Pelagicoccus sp. SDUM812002 | reverse complement strand
CCCGACGGTAAACGCTATGTCGTTCACCTCCTTTTGGCTCCAACGGAAGACCAAAGTTTCACCGTTCAACGGTACGAGGTGAAGGATGTCACCGAGCAAGTTTCACAACCAGGAATGGAATTCGCCGGGATAATTCAAACCCCGGAAATGTTCACCCAATAACGGGCAACAATCCCGCTCAACACGTCCTCAAGTGGAACCAGGAGGGAGCAGCCTCAACGGCCTAAGCTCCCTCCTTCCGCTACGCTCAACCAATCGCAAAGCGACTCCAATCGCTCTTTCTGTTTCGGGTCGCCTCCCTGCTCCCCCGCCCCTCCTCCTCCAAAGCAAGAAGGCCTTCCGGAATCACAACCGGACATTATGTCACGTAGTCTCTCTCACTCCGAGGCTACTGCCTCCAGCTCACCACGAGCGAGCAAGTCGCTCAAGCTGAGCTTCCAGC
>NZ_JARXHX010000135.1 GCF_031127835.1 Pelagicoccus sp. SDUM812002 | reverse complement strand
GTGGTTGATACGACGATGCTGGAACACGCCTACATCAAGGGCTTCTTCGCCTTTGAAGTTGTCGGTGTAGACGATGCTGACGGGCGTGGCCTCCTCGTCGATTGTGGGCAGAAGCCTGGTCGCCTTTGCGTTGGGAATGATCGTTGTGTAGACTTTCCCGCTCCCAGTTAACAAGCCGAAGACGGCCACCTTGCCTGCGGCTCCTCGGCCTCGCTTGCCCTTGCGGACCCCGACGAAGTAGCTCTTGTCGGCCTCGATCACCCCGCTAAGCTCGAAACCGGGGAGGTTGCCGGCCATCATGACCTCCCTCAGTCGCAAGAAGAACTCAGCAGCTGGTGTACCGTGCACGCCGACCATCTCCGCAGCGGCTACGACTGTGGATCCAGCAAGCAAAAGCTTGATCAGTTCCACTTGCTCGAGAGGGCTGACTCGACTGCTTCTTAT
>NZ_JARXHX010000134.1 GCF_031127835.1 Pelagicoccus sp. SDUM812002 | reverse complement strand
TCCGGAACGCTTCCGAGGGAAGCGCCCGATGCTCTCAAGCCTACCCTGTTCGGGTAGGCTTTTTCGTTTGCTCCCTCTCGCGACGCTGAAAAGGCAGTCGCTCCCGTTGAAAGAAGCTAGGTCCGAGGAGAAGCGAGGAAGCAAGCTCTACAGGAAATCGCCCTTTATAACTGTATTGATCTGAGCCGTTCGGTATAGCAGATTCACTCGGGTTCTATTTCTGCCAATTTCTGGGTTCTCGGAAGGCGGTTCTACTTTTTGCGATTGAATATGCTTACGCTAGGAACCCCCTGAGTGCCAGTGGACTCGAGGAGTGGCAAAGAATGTTTTCCAATTGTTAACCACAGAGGCGGAAAGTGTTAAATTTCGCGACGTTCGGTCTTTGGAGATTCTTAAAGCATTCAATATTAGTGGGTTAGATGTATCGGTGGAGTTCCGTCGCAAG
>NZ_JARXHX010000133.1 GCF_031127835.1 Pelagicoccus sp. SDUM812002 | reverse complement strand
TCTCAAGGTCAGGATTTCGGCGTAGACCGTCACGATATCCGCTTTCAGGTCTTGCATGAGTTGAAGCCTCATCGCCTCCGTCTCCGGAAGCCGGATCTTTGGAGAGGCGAGCTTGAAAAGGTCAATCCGATAGCCAAGCGAGTAATTCAGACGCTCGCTCGTGCCGGTCTGCAAAACGTCGTCCAGCCTTTCAGCAGTACCGTAAACGGCACCGCCTCCAAAGCTGGAAGCCTCCGCCAATCGGCCCGAAATCGTTTTGCGTTTTCGTTCCTCTGAAACCTCACGATTCGCCGCGATGATCGCGGCCGCGTTCTCCTCAGCGATCGAGAAAAGCCGAGCGAGGTTCGCTTGATCTTCTTCGCTCCAGGGCGAAGCTAAGCAAGCCGCCGAAAGGCTCAGGAGGTACGCGGCTTTAAGGATCTTCTTAACCATGGCAAAAAGAGCATGAAGAACACGAAGGA
>NZ_JARXHX010000132.1 GCF_031127835.1 Pelagicoccus sp. SDUM812002 | reverse complement strand
ACGAGGCGCGTGTTAGTAAACTCGGCTGGCATGGAGCTGTAGAAGTAGACGGGATCGTCCACGGCACGGAATGCTTCGTGTTTGCGACGGATCCAGAGCTGCTCGTTAAGCGAGCCTTGTGGCGTGAAGAACTGGAATTCGGAGTAGTCGGTAGCTCCGATGTTCTTGGGCAGCGGCAAGGCTTGGTCCTTCACGGTCCAGGTGCGGATTTCGTTGGTATCGCCGAATGGCGGCATGCGCATGGTGTCTAGGCCGGCCGGAATTAGGTAGACATAAGGAGTGGCCGAGAGGGCATTGGGCGCAGAGCTGGCGGGGCCGCCCGCTCCAGGCGTGCCGATGGAATAAGGGTCCATGCCGACGTATCCAGGAAGCACCATACCGGAGGAGTAGATCTTGGTGGCGAAGCTGGATTGGGAGAAGGAGTGGTCGCCAGCGGCGAGTGGCCAGCCGAAGAAGTTGAGCCC
>NZ_JARXHX010000131.1 GCF_031127835.1 Pelagicoccus sp. SDUM812002 | reverse complement strand
AACGTGAAAGCCATACGCGGAAGTCAGCGCGGAGCGCTGGCTGGAGTTGTATGGGCTGCCTGGTTGGCACAATTTTTAGTAGGATATTTTATCGTATGCTCCCTTGGTTATTTCGAACAGTTTGATCCCGAATTTTACTATTGGTTCGGACTTCGGTGAATACGATTCTTTACAGTATTCGGAAGAGAACGGATCGTACAGTCCTGTCGTCCCGTAATTCTCTTCGATGATTATTTTAACTGCATCAGACACAAATGCGATTGGATTGTCCTGAAGTGTCGTAAGCGAAAATCGTGAAGTCTTTTTGTTCGCTTGGTAGAGAATGTGCTCAGTGTTCATCTCGGAAAGATCTGCGTAAAAGAATTTTTCATAATTCTTCTTTCCGTCGATGAATACTGAGTTCGCTCGAAAACAAAACTCAGTGCTCGATAGTTTGATGTCTTTGGTTTCGTTCATCTATTTTTTGCCAACG
>NZ_JARXHX010000130.1 GCF_031127835.1 Pelagicoccus sp. SDUM812002 | reverse complement strand
CGCGGCTATTTGAATAACTCCGAGTTGACTTCCCGGAAGTTCGTTCCCGATCCTTTCTCCTCTGGGGAGCGGATGTACCGTTCCGGGGACCTGGCCCGCTGGCTCCCCGACGGGAACCTGGAGTTCCTCGGCCGCATTGACGACCAGGTGAAGGTCCGGGGCTTCCGCGTCGAGCTTGGGGAGGTGGAGTCCGCCCTTTGTGCGCTCGCCGACGTGCGAAGCGGCGCTGTCGCGGCGAGGGAGGTGAACGGGGAGACCTCCCTAGTTGCGTACGTTGTCTCCGCTGGCGAGCTCGACGTGGCGTCCCTGCGCTCGTCCTTGGGTCTGGTCCTTCCCGGCTACATGGTTCCCTCTTTCTTCATCCCGATGGACGCGCTTCCTCTGACTTCGAGCGGGAAGCTGGACCGCAATGCGCTGCCCGCTCCCGACGGGTCCTCGCTGACCTCTGGGGTCGAGTACGCGGCGCCGCGCGA
>NZ_JARXHX010000012.1 GCF_031127835.1 Pelagicoccus sp. SDUM812002 | reverse complement strand
GCTGGGCTCTCCGGCGCTGCTGTTCTCGAACGCCGGGCAGGAGGGAGGCGAGCGATGAGGCTGCACCGCGTAGCGGCTTGCTCCGCGATTGCTCTTACTCGTTGCCCTTCAGCTTTTAGCGAGATCGCTGGCGCGCTGTGTTTTATTGACGGAGCGAATCGATTGGAGGATGGTTCGCGGTGTTTTTTTGGCTAGGGTGTCGTCGCCGTTGATCGATCAAGTATTATGGTATTCTTCAATCGGATTTCGAAGCATTGGTGGGTAATCGTCGCAGCTGTTATGCTCGCCTTAGCCATTCGTAGCCATGGGCTTAGAATCGCTCACCTGGAGCATGTATCCAATTTGGCTGGGGGCATGGAGATCGCTCAGGACGCCGATTCTCCGACTGGATATGAGTACGGCTTCCGCAAGTTGATCGTACCTCAGCGTAACTTGGACGCGTTTCAAAATGTGGTTCATGTGCAAGAAATGTTGGACTCTGGCGATTGGCTGTTGAAGCAGAGCGACTTTGATAATGCACCGAATGGCAGGCCCGTTCGCACCTCTTCACTCTATCGTTGGTGGTTGAGCGGCATTGCAGGGGGAGTTCAGATATTTTCCGATACATCGACTGGTCTTTCAGTGGAGAGGGCGGCTCTTTATGCTGATCCTGTTTTACAGCTAGCGGTCGTTTTAGTTGGGGCTTTTTTCATAGCGCGTCGATTTGGAAGCTTTGCGGCGGTTTTGTTTTCGGTGGGGGCAGTTTGTTTTTTTCCTTTGGGAGGTTCGTTTGCTCCAGGCCAACCCGGTGCCTCCTCGTTGCTTTCGCTCTTTTTGATGATGAGCGTTCTACTGCTGTTGTGCGGAGCATCGCTCTGGGATGAGAATTCAGTCGGGCAAGAATCGCATCGGAGTGTGCGCCGTTATTTCCTTTTTTCCGGGATAGCTGGAGGCTTTGCGATGTGGACAGGTGTTTCGGGCGGAATTCCAGTGCTCGCAGGTGTCTTCCTCTCTGCTTTGCTAATGGGAGTCTTGAAGAACAAGGTTGCTGCAAGCTCTGGTGCCTCTATCGGGACAGTTTTGCCTTGGCGTATTTGGGCAATAGGAGGGAGTTCGGTTGTTTTTGGTTCTTGGTTGATCGAGCGTTCTTCTGAAATGCTGAGCTCCAACGCTTGGCTTAGCGACTTCGTGAATCCGCTTTTTGCGTTCGCTTGGTTAGGGGCTGGCGAGTTGCTCCAAAGTTTGAATACAGGAGAAAAGAGGAGCAAAAGTAGACTTTTAGTACTTCTTCTGTCTGGATTAGCGATACTTGGAGTGACCTGTAGTATCCTTTTTGATGGCCGTCCGGACGCTTGGAGCGTTGACGTAGTCAGCTCTAATTTGACGAGACTCTCTGTTGATCCAGGTGTCGAAGGCTTTGGGGAGATTGGAGGCGTCGATGGGGGTCGCTCTTTGTTATTCGCCCTATGCGTTCCTCTACTCTTGCTGGTGATAGGGGCGTTAGCCGTTTTTCGATCGAAAGGTTCTGCTCGTGCTTTGAGCCCTCTGATTCTTGCCATGGGCCCGGCGGCGGCGGCACTCTGTTGTGCGTTTCTTGATCTCGGATGGTGGAGCTTGCTGCACGTGCAGTTGCTGCTGGTAGCGGTTGCAGTTTTTTCTATCGCGCCTTTGCAAGCGGTTTGGAAATGGAGCGTGGGGGGTGTTGTTTTGTTCTCCTCTGCTTTAGGGGTGGTTTTTGTGGTGCCGAGTTCAAGCGCAAAAGCGATCCAGACGGTTGAGCCGGCTGAGTTGGAACTACTGATCGAACGTCATTTGGGACAATGGTTGGCGCGCCGCTCAGTCAAGGAAGGCTCCGTTGCATTGGCTCCTCCTGAAGTATCGGTATCGCTCGCCTTTTATGGCGGTCTGAGGGGAATTGGAACACCGTATCCAGAAAATGAAGATGGATTTAGCGCTTCCGTTCGGATTTGTGCGGCTACGACTCCAGACGAGGCAAGAGCCCTTGCTGAAAGTCGCCAGCTGGAGTTCATCGTTCATCCGTCTTGGGATACATTCCTTGAAGACTATGCCCTATTAGGAGGGAATCAACCTGAACACTCTTTCATCGCGTTGCTGAATCGATGGATGCCTCCTCGTTGGCTCGAACTTGTTTCCTTTCAGGTGCCGCTGGTGGATGGTTTTGAGGATGATTGGGTTAACATTTTCCGGGTGGTCGACGTTCAGGATAATGCGAGTGCTCTAGGCCGGCTTGTTGAGTTTTTCTTGGACACTGGACGTGGAGGGCATGCGGTGGAAGCCAGTAAGGCGTTGGCGAACTCTTTTCCCGATGATATTGTCACGCATTTGATCTCTGCTGAGATCTCCGCCGCCTTTGGGCGTCGCGAGTCCTTCGCGCAGGACGTAGGTGAACTTCTTGCTTACATCGAAAATGGTAAGGCTGAATATCTGGACTGGGATTTGAGGCTGAGTATGTCCTTGTTGCTCGCCGGAGCTAAGCAGGTCGGGGCAGCGAAGGAGCAGCTCGAAAGAGTGCTGGATGAGGCAGATATTGAGAAGGTCCAGCGTTTGTCGGCGGGTTCTCTGAATGGCATGCTGAGGTTAGCCGAAGCGTTACGGTTGGAATTTCCTGACGCGTCTGTTGAGAGCTATGCCGAAACCTTGCTTCCTGCGGGAGGGAAGTAGAACGGCTCGTTTCGGTGAGAAGCTTCGTATGCCGCACTACCTGCGATGGAGTCCTTAAGTACTAGCGTCTGAATCTGAGGATTTCTATTTTGAGCTTCGCCTGAGAGCGGTATTCTCGCAGAGTCTCGACATGATCACAAAGGTCGCGGAATGGTTCGAAACGAATCGTCAAAAGTTGGCTCAAATCGTTGCTTGTATACTAACGCCGCTCTTTTACGTGGCGAGTCTTCCGCCCTATGGAGTCAATGAAGCGGCCTTCGTATTCCTAGTGCCTTTCGGGATTTGGCTGAGCTTTGGGCCAAGCTTGAAAGCTGTTTTTCTTACGAGTTTCGGAATTGGATGGAGCTCTTGGATTGTACTTATATTTTGGTTACACCACGTAACTTGGGGAGGGATGATTGCTCTTGCGGGGATCGTAGGACTTCATTTTTCCTTTTGGGCGATCGGTGTGAGTTGGCTTTCGAAGAGGGCATCTGGAGAGGGCATGTGGCGTGGGCTCGCTCCGAGCTTAGGAGCTGCGGCTTTGTGGGTGATGGTGGAACACCTTCGCACCTACATTTTCACTGGATTCCCTTGGTTGCCTCTGTCAGCTAGCCAGGTCAATGAGCCTATCATGCTGCAGAGCGCCTCGATCTTTGGTAGTTGGGTCGTTTCCTTCGCACTTGTATTGCTAAATTTTGGAATCGCGGCCTATTTGATTCGACTTGTCGAATACGCTCGAACGAAGAAAAGGGGGGTCTGTCCCGAGTTTTATTTGGCCCTGTCGTTTACGGTAGCAATCAGCTTCATGTTGCTAAGGTTGAGCTCTGGACAGCAGCGTGAAAAGGCCTTTCGAGCTGCGGTGATACAACCGAATGTTCCGCAGAACCAGAAGTGGGATCTGGCGTTTGAACGGAAGATTATAGGTGAATTGGAGCGTCAGACCTTGGCTATGAAGGCTCTCGATCCGGATGCTGCGTTTTGGCCAGAGACGGTGCTTCCGTATCCATTGAACGATGCTGGTCCGATGGAAGCTTGGAGCGCGCGACTTGCAACAGGGTTGGAGGCTCCAATTTTTGCGGGAGCGATGGGTGTCGAAGGAGAGTCTGGCAATTTGGATTGGTACAATAGCGTATTTCTAGTTAGGCCGGAATATGGCTTGTTTCCGCTATATTACTCAAAGCAGCACCTTGTTCCATTTGGCGAATACATTCCCTTGCGTGCTCTTTGGCCATGGATGGAAAAGGTGGTTCCGATCAACGGAGATATTCTACCTGGGGAAAAGTCGCAATTATTGCCATTGGATCTCGAGGATAGAACCCTGCGAGTAGGTTCCTTGGTTTGTTTTGAAGATGTATTTCCATCGCTTGCTCGCGATGCTGTGAAGGAAGGGGCAGGATTCCTGTATGTTGCAACCAATAGTGCTTGGTATGGCAAGAGCGGTGCGGCGTCCCAGCACAAGGCACACTCTGTTTTACGGGCAATAGAAACCCGTCGTCCCGTACTGCGGGTGGGCAACGATGGTTGGACGGGCTGGATCGACGAGTATGGAAGCGTGAAAGGCTCTCTCGATCCTTGGGAGCAGTCGGCGACGGTCTTCGAGATCTCTCGCGATCGTCGTTGGGTCGGTAAGCAGACCTTTTACGTAACCTATGGGGACTGGTTCGTTTGGATGTGTTGGGCAGTGTTCGGGCTTTCCGCTTGGGCGGCACCCCGCCTGGTCGACAAAAAAACGGTCACTTATTAGGTGACCGTTGGGTGAGTGAAACCGAAGTTTAAGCTTTAATCTGGCCCTTGCCGACGACCTTGTACTTGTAGCTACAAAGTTCACGTAGTCCCATCGGTCCTCGAGCGTGTAGACGATCTGTGGATATACCAATTTCTGCACCGAGTCCGAATTCGAATCCATCTGTGAAGCGAGTGCTCACGTTCCAGTAGACGGTAGACGAGTCGACCCCGTTTAGGAAAGCTGTCGCAGTTTCGGCGTCCTCAGTGATGATCGCATCGCTATGCGAGCTTCCATACTTGTTGATGAAGGCCATCGCTTCCTCTTCGTCCGCCACTACCTTGATGGAGATGATGAGGTCTAAATACTCTGTGGACCAATCCTCTTCACTCGCAGGTTCGCAGTCGATTCCTGCGTTCTCCAAAACGGTGGCTGCCTCTTCGTCAGCTTTCAGCGTGACGCCTTTTGCGACGAGCCCTCGAGCGATTTGTGGTAGGTGAAATTCCACTACGTCGCGATGTACAAGCAGATTTTCGCCCGCGTTGCAGACGGATGGGTAGTGAGTCTTGGAGTTAACAACAATGCTCTCAGCCATAGCCACATCCGCAGCCTTGTCTACGAAGAGAGTACAGATGCCGTCGTAGTGCTTGATTACTGGGATGGTCGAGTTTTCCGATACGAAGCGAATGAGGCCTTCTCCTCCCCGCGGGATGATACACTGGATTTGCTCGTTGAGCTTGAGTAGCGTATTCATTGCGGCCCGATCGGTCGTAGGAATGAGCTGTACGGCCTTTTCGGGCAATCCAGTTTCCGAGAGCGCTTTTGAAACGAGCTTGGCCAAGGCGGTGTTAGTATGGAATGCTTCTTTACCGCCGCGTAGAATGCTGGCGTTTCCGCTCTTGAGGCAGAGGATGGCACAATCGACGGTCACGTTGGGGCGAGATTCGTAGATGATACCGATCACGCCTATCGGTACGCGCACTTTTTCGATGGTGAAACCTTGGGGGTGATTATAGGTGTCAAGCGACTCGCCAACGGGATCGGGAAGTGCAGCCACTTGGCGTGCGCCTTCTATCATCCCTGAGATTCGCTTCTCATTCAACTCAAGGCGGTTTAGCATGGCCCCAGTGAGGCCAGCAGCCTTCCCAGCTTCCAAGTCCTTCTCATTCTCTGTCTGCAGGCTCGGAGCCTCTTTTTCGATGAGCTCAGCGAGGCGAAGGATGGCCTTGTTCTTCAATTCGCTCGGAACGTTTGCGAGCTTGAGGGAGGCCGCTCGTGCGTCGAGGGCGATATTCTTTACTAGGCTGGCGATGTCTGTGGCTTCTTCTATCATAACAATATGGACGAATTGAAAGTCGAGGACCCTGCGCGTATCGCTCGGATTTGTCACGTGTCTTTCTAGGAAAGCCCGTAAACGCGCTCTGTCTCAGCCAGGTTTTACCGATGCACATATGCCTTGCACAAGGCAGTTAACCGATGCATACCCAATAGCTTATGAAAAATTCTAAAGTACTTGTTTCCTTCCTCTCCCTCGTTTTTGTAGTTCTTGGACTTTCGCTTTCTGGCTGTGGACAGAAAACCGAAGAAGAGAAGGCAGTTGAGAGTCTATCAAGCCAAGCAGAGTCCGCTGCTGAGACAGCTGAGTCTGAGGCGTCCGCCCTTAAGGAAGCTGTTGAAAAAGAAGCTGCCAAGCAGTAGCCTTCGAGAGAATATTTATTCCCCATCTAGCCTGTAGTGGATTCGTCCCTACAGGCTTTTTTTGCGAAATAGGGTCGAGGTGCAGTTCCAGTTAGCGAGTTTTCTGATCTTTGGGAAAGCGGAACAGGCAACTGCAGCCAAGAGGGCTCCCACGCTATCGGCAAGCCAATCGAGCGGATCTCCTGTTCTTGCTGGATTGAAATGTTGAAGACACTCGTCCCAGAGTCCGAAGCCACTGACCAGTACGAAGCAGAAGAGCCATCTCCGCGTCCCTTCGATTCTAACTGGAAGGGCTTGAAAGACTAGAGCTGCTAGGAGGGAGTAAACGATAAAGTGATCAACTTTGTCTCGCCAGCTGAGTTCGATCATGGGGGCTGGGGAACCGCTGCGAATTGAGTAAGCTGACAGGGAAAAACAGGCTATAAGGATAGGAGCCCACCTGCGAAGGCTGGTGAACTTCCCTGTCCGATCTATTGTCTTTCGTTCTGCTACTGTCATCTGAAGCGTTAATCGGATGATCTATGCCGGACTGAAATCTGCCGCTTAACCAGGAAGGGCGATTGTGGCGGTCGCGCCCTTCGCTGGTCCTTCGCTTTCGAGCTTGAGGCTTCCTCCGATGCTCTTGAGGGCGTTGGCACTGCCGTGCAATCCGAATCCATGCCCGTCGGATTTCGTGGTGAATCCGTGCGTGAACAGCTTAGATTTACTTTCTGGGGCGATACCCGAGCCGTTGTCTGTAATTGAAATTTGAGTTTTATTCAGTTCAGCGGAGCGGCATGATAGTCTCAGCAGGCGCTGTTTTGCAGCTAGATGGGACATCGACTCCTTCGCATTCTTGATTAAATTGATGACGACATCTAGCACGAGGTGCTTGTCAGTGTACGAAACGAGATCCCAGTCGTAGTCTCTTTCAATCGTGTATGAATTTTCATAGGACTCACCTAGGGTGACGGTGAGGGCGGATTCGAGTAGTTCGGCAATGTGCACCTCCTGCTCGACTCCGACTCGTTTAGCATGGGTTTGCTGAGTGGCGACGATCATTTTTATATGGTCCACGTTTTCATGGATTTCGCGTATCCCTCGTGAGTAGGAATCGAGCTCGTTCCTCAGGGCGTCTGCCAATTGATCGAGGTAATTGGGTATCTGTTTCCCACGTTCGTCATGCTGGAAGAAGTGAGTCAGCGAGTCCTCATTCTCCTTGATCAGGGAGACGATGCTTTTGAAATTTTTCGCGCGAGACTGCTTTACCTGATTGTCGAGGTTGCTCAGCCCCGTATTCACGCTATTTAGCACATTGCCGACGCTATGGAGTACGTTATTAGCGACTTCTGCTCGCCCTGCAATTCGAGCGGTGGTCAGTAGTTTGTCCTGCGTGTCGTTAAGTTGGATCAACGCTTTGGCAAGGTCGCTCGCATTTTTCTGGATTTCCTCGGATTGGGTTTTCAACTCGTTGTTTTTGGACTCTAGTAGGTCGGCCTGGCTTTTCAGTTCGGTATTCTTGTTTTCGATTTCTCGTGTGCGATTCTTTACTTTTCTCTCCAGTTCCTGATTTCGCTTCCTCAATCTAGCAGAGTTAAACTTCGCGAAGACCTGTATCAATAGGATGAATACAATTAAGTAAACTAGAAAAGCGATGGTTGTTCGATGCAGGGGAGGCGAGATTTCTAGTGGCAATTGCACCCAAGGGCCGACCGCCCCGTTTCCTAACTTTGTCCGTGCTTTAAATGTGTAGTTTCCGGGTTGAAGATTGGTATAAGATATCGAGCTGCTCTCGCTCCACCCTTGCTCATTTTGGCTGATCGACTCGTCGGAGAACCCTTGGAGGATGAATTGGAATTCGGGTGGATTCGTGGTGTAGGTAAAATTGTTTGAAACCGTGAATCTCAGGTTATTGTGAGCGAAATTCAGAGCCAGACGTGACAGCGATTCGTTGTTTCCTAAGCTGGTAAACAGCCGGTCGTTGTCCTCGGGGTCTTCAATGGAAATAATGCGTGTATTGAAATTATCGTTACGATTTTCCAGGAGTCTCTTGTCTTTCTGGAAGTGAAAGAACTCAAATGAGGTCATGATCAGGGCGTCACCGTTGTCGAGAAATTCGATCGACTCGAAATAGGGTTCACCCATCTCGCTTAGGGAGGTTTCGTCTCGTAGATAGCTACCGTCTTCTTGCTTCCAAAAAATGAGGTTTTTGTTGTTTGCAGATATCCAGAGGTTCACCTCGGGATCAGTGAATGCTCGGCCGACTCCGAACTCATCACTTCCGACGACCGCTTGCAATTCGGCGTCCGCCGAAAATGGTTTCTGTGCGGGATCCAGCAATAGAGTCTTCTGGCCAGTGTTGAGGTGGGCAATCCCATCGTGAATCCAAAGCGACCCCCAATCATTTGGAGGTATACCGTATTCTGAAGCGAAGGATTGCAGTTGGATGCCTCCGCCCTCGAACGCCACTCGAGCAGTGCGACCGAGCCCGTACTCGATCCAAAAATAGCCATCTCGATCCTCGAACAAGCGGTTTATAAAGCCACCAGGGTTGGCGATTCTATCGACCAGACTGAGAGTCTTGCCGCTCTTCTCGTAGAGTGCTATAGAATTGCTATTGGCCCCGACGATGAAGTTTGGATGGGTTTTCGAGTGCTCGAAGCGATCGTAGGCTTCGGATTCGACAAGAAAGTCTGCAGTGCCATTCTCGAATAGGAAAATTCCGTTGTCGGCGGTGTTAAGGTATAGCCCATCGTCTGTTTGGGCAACGGACCAAATCTCGAGCTCCGAACCAGGCAGTGCATTTACGAAGTGAGAGATGCGTCCATTCTTGTCGAAGACTGCTTTGTACAAGATGTAGAAGCTGCGCACGTAAAGCTCGCCTTCGTGAAGGTGTTGGCTTGCGTAGAAAAAGCTAGGTCGAATCCGTTCGTCGATAGCTGTGAGCGGTGAGTCGAGAAGTACTTTGGCCACCGTATTATTGAACATGGCCCAGACGGTTCCGGATTTGTCGATTTCTACTGCTCGTGCGCTTTTGAATCGATAGTCAGTTTTTGGTCCTAACTCTTCGATTGTATTTCCCTCTTGGTCGAGGACTGTGATTCCGCCTCCCAGGGACGCGATGACGAGTCGATTGTCCGAAATGAGCTCGATATCGGTTGTTAGATTTTCTGAGGAGTATTCAAAAGAAGGGTACGCCTCCGAGATAGAGCTACCATCGAAACGATAAATCCCTCTCCGTTCGGAAGCCATAATCGCGCTGCCGTCTGAGTCTACAACGATGTCAGCGACAGTGATGCCGCTCGCCCCGAGGATGTTGGATACCTCGTCGAGCTTTGTTAGCTGACCATCTTGGTAGCGTAGAATGTCGTTGTTGTCGGTAAGCAAGTGATACTCTCCGTTCATTAAGAAACTGGCAGTAATCCAGGTCGACAGCACGTGGAGATCCGTTTCTCCCTTCGCTTTGTGGTAGTGGGCAAAGCTACGCTTTCCCGTCAAGTAAACTGACTCAGCGGTACTTTCGATTTTTACTATGGCTTCGCCGTTTTCGAATCCTCGATGCGGCACCAACGAATGAAATGCTGGCTCATTTAGCTCGTTAACTGTCAGCTTTCCGAAGAGGTTGAACCCCCCTGCGTATATGGATCCGTCTGGATCCCAAAGCAGTGCGGTGATCTTCTCGCTCGTGTTGCTGTTTTGGTAGACTTTATGCCAAGTTGAACCGTCGTATTGGAACACCCAATTTCGGTCTCCATAGAATATCGTGCCGTCGGCTGCAGTGGTGAGGAAAACTGCTGAAGCGCCGCTGTTGAAGTCGCGCGACGTGAATAGACTGTAATAGGGAATGCCTCTGAAATTTCGCTCGTTCGCCGAATATGCGCTTTTCGACAAGCCGAAAACGAAAGCGAGCGAGGCAACAATGTAAGATGTTATTGAATACGAAGCCGAGGTTTGCGCACGCATGGGATATCGAGAGCTTCGAGGGGTGGTGCTTATGTGTAAAGCGGGAGGTAGCGTTCCTTGAGATAGCGGATGAGCGAGTTTGGCGATAGCTCTTGACCGGTTGCTTGCTGACTTAGCTCCATGAGATGGTAGCGTGCCCCGTGGCTATGTACGTTTTCGCGTAGCCAACCGAGTAGGCGCGTGAAGTTGCCGCTGACAAAGTCATCCTCGATCCTTGGAAGTTCTTCGGCTGCAGTGTACCACAGTTGGGCAGCAAGCATATTTCCTAGGCAGTAACTCGGAAAGTAACCGAATGCACCGGCGGACCAATGCACGTCTTGCAGCACACCTTCAGCATCATTGCGGGGTTCTATTCCAAGCAATTCTTTGTATTGACTATTCCAGTACGCCGGCAAGTCCTTCACTTCTAGCTCGCCGGAAAAGAGTTTCTTCTCGATCTCGAATCGTATGATGATGTGTAGGTTGTAGGTGACTTCGTCTGAGTCGACCCGTATAGGCGTTTTTGATACAGAGTTGATGGCCAAGTAGAGGTCTTTCGAGGAGACTCCATCGAGTTGCTGGGGAAACGTCGCTCGGAACTTCGGCTCGTAGTGTTTCCAGAACGCGCGGGAGCGGCAGACTTGGTTTTCCCAGAGTCGACTTTGGGATTCGTGGGCTCCCATGCCAGCGGCTTTTCCCAGAGCATTGTGGAGCGAGTCGAGAGGGAGGCCTTGTTCGTACATTCCGTGTCCGGTTTCGTGAATGGATGAGAAGAGCGAATCGAGTGGATTGTCTTCATCGAAGCGTGTCGTCATGCGCGTGTCTGCTCCATTTCCACTGCAAAAGGGGTGTAGGGATATATCGATGCGCCCGCGTTTATAGTTGAATCCTAGCGACGCGGTCACTGTTTCGAGAAAACTCTTCTGTTCGGAGATGGGGAAGCCTTTGAAAATGTCGGTCCGAGCTTTTATGGGGGAATCTATAATTTGCTGAACGATAGGTACGAGCTCGGCCTTGAGTTCGGAGAATAGGCGTTCGATGGTTTTCGCGTCCATGCCCGGGTCGTGCAGATCGATTTGCAAGTCGTAGGGACGGTCACCCCAGCCGAGGTAGTCGGCTCCTTGCTTGGCGAGCTCGAGGTGTCGCTCGATGTAGGGTGCGTAGCTTGCGAAATCGTTATCCTTACGGGCGGTTGCCCAAGCGTGGTAAGCCTCTGAGGTAAGTCTGGCGTGCTCCTCTACGTGCTGGGCGGGGAGTTTTGTGGCTCGGTCGAAATCGATTCGTGCATCGCGGAGAATGGGGCTGACTTCGTGGGTTGAGGGCTGGGATTCGAGCTGTTCCAGAAGTTCACCAATTGCAGGATTGGTTTTGGCCTCGTGTATGACGGCGGCGATAGTCGCGTTTTGATCCTGCCGCTGATCGGCACTGCCTTCGGGGAGCATGGTTTGCTCATCCCAGCCGAGAAGGCCGGCGATGCTCTCTAGCGATAGGATTCGTTTTTGGTTTTGGGCGAGGGCTTCGAGTGGATTCATCAGAGCGGTTGGACTACGGATTTTGAAGAGTGAAAAGGCCGCCATTATTCGGCGGCCTTTGTGATGCTGGAAGCGTATTAAATCCTAGAGTTTTGGTAGCATGCTCTCGAGGCTGCCTTTTCCCATGAGCTTGAGAACTTCGTCTGCTAGCTTTTTGGCTATGGCGAGCTCGTCTGCGTACTTTGTTTGCAAGTCCTTTAGTTGCTCCATGGAGCTGGGGTTAAACTTGTTGGTTATGCTTTCCAGGTTGCCGAGGCTGGAGGCGAGTGCAGGGAGTTTCGCAGATATAGTTTCTGTGGTGTCTTCGGGCAGCTTTGACTTAACAGACTCGTATTTCTCCTTGAGGGATTCGAACTGGCTTTTCAAGGCAGCGTTGCTGGATGTGAATTGCTCTTTGAGGGCTTCTGCTTGTGCCTCAAGCTTGGCGGACATTTCTTCCTCCATCTTTTGCTTTTCGGTCGCTAGCTTGTCTTCCATTTCGGCTTTGGCGTCAGCGAGCTTGGAGTCGGACTCCTTTTTTATGGAAGCGAGACCAGAAGCTAGTTTGTCTTCCATTTTCTTTTCGGAGGCGGCTTGGTTGCTGGCGGCGGTATCCTTGGCGTCTTGGGCAGCGGCGTCTGCTGCGGCTTGTACGTCGGCTTCCGTGATTTCCTCCTTTTGGGAGCAGCCTGCTAATGCGAGCGAGCTGGCGAAGGCGAGTGAGATAATCTTAGATGTGGTAGTCATTGTAGCGAGAGAATGCGAGTTGCTTTCGGTTTATCAAATTAAATTGAGCTGGGGGTTGCTGGTGCGTTGAGAGGCAGGCTGAGCGTCGCATTCGCGCCGAGACCGACGCCTGGGCTTTCTATTTTCAGGTTGCCGCCGAGTGAGAGTGCAGCGTTGGCGGCGGAATGCAGTCCGAAGCCGTGTCCGTTTGGCTTGGTAGTGAAGCCATGTTGATAGAGTTTGTTTGTGTTATCTTGAGCTATACCAACTCCGTTATCGGCGATTTGGATGGTGATGGACTTAGCTTCAAGGTCCTCTTGCGCAGATATGCGGATGCTACCGAGCGGAGCGGCTTTTTGTTGGATGGCCTCTTGGGCGTTGGATAGGAGGTTTATGAGGATGTCCAGGAGGAGGTGCTTGTCGGTTTCGATCTGAATGTCAAAGGCGACGTCGTACTCGATTTTGGTTTGAGTTTTGCCCGAGGAGGCGGCGACGATGCTGACTGCGTCTTGGCAGAGTTGGTGGAGGCGAATGGCTGCTGGGATGTGGCTGCTTTTGGCGTGGATTTGCTGGGCTTTGACGATCTTTTTGACGTGATCGAGGTGCTCGTTGATGCGAGCCAGCTCAAGTTGGTTGGATTTAATTTCGTCGGTGAGGGATTGGGAGAGGAGACTGAGGTATTCGGGGATTTTTTTGCCTTTTGGGTCCTTTAAGAGGTACGTTTCGATATCGTGGCTGTGACTGTCGATGAGCTTGCAGAGCTTCGCGAGCTTGGTGGCGTTCGATTGGTCTGCGCGTTGGCTGAGGGTCGTCAGGTTGACGTTTATGCTGTTGAGCACGTTTCCGACATTATGCAGGACGTTGATTGCGACTTCGGCTTTGCCAGCGGTACGTGCCGTGGCGACGAGCTGGTTTTGCATGTTCTGCAGTTGGTGCAAGGTGGAGGAAAGCGCTTCAGTGGTGGCGGTGAGTTCTTCGTTCTTCTCGGCAAGGTCCTCGGCTTGGGTCGCGAGCTGGTGGTTTGTTTGGAAGAGCTCTTTAGTGCGTTGTTGGACAAGCTCCTCGAGCTGCTGGTTGTGTTTGCGTTGGGTCTGCGTCTTCAGGCGTATGATGACGAGTACGGCGAAGCTGGCGATGAGAAGGTAGAGTGCCAGCGCGAGGGGTGTTTGGTACCATGGGGTAGCAATGTATAAGTTGAGTAGCTTGGAGCTCGGGGTCGTGCCGGAAGCGTCGTTGACGTTTATGACGATGATGTGTTCACCGGGAGGGAGGTTTGAGAACTCGCGCCAGTTGGCGGAGGAAAAGGGCGTGGTTTCGGGGGATTCGTCGTTGAGGAGGATTTGGAATTGCTGGTGCTTGCTATTTTGGAAGCGAGGGTAGGAGGCGACGAGTTTAAGGGAGTTTTGCTGCACACTGAGCGTCAGGTTGGATTGTTTGTGGGGAAGATTCTGGGTTTGGTTTTTTGTGCTGGTGGTGAGGCTTAGGATTCTTGGTTCGGGAGTAGGGTAGCGTTGGCGGTTGGAAGGGGCTTTGGAGTAGAAAAGTCCGAACGACCCTCCGGCCCATGCGTTTCCGTCGGCGTCGTAGGCGAGGCATGTAGCGCGGTTGTCTACATCATTCTTGAGTATAGCGATTTCGTGAACGGTGTGAGTGGAGGGTCGGCGGAGGAAAGCGCTGCTGCGAGAGTTTACGGGGACGTAGGTTTCGTCCTGTGTCGGTCCGTATATTTGATCAAAGCCGAAGGGTGGTACTACGTCGTAAAAGCCCATTTTCGGGTCTGGAACGAAATTAGAGGTGGATGGATCCCAGATGAGGCAGGGCGTGCCGCTAAGGTAGGTTTTTTGATTGATGGAGGCCATTATGGTCCACTCACCGTTGTGATATCCGGTGAAGGTTTCCAGTTGGTAGCTTCCGCCATTTTCGTTGAGTTCGAGGCGAGCGAATTGATCGTTTCCGTAGTTGGCGAGGTAGGTGCCTTCGGAGGTTTCTGCGAGTGAATAGGCGTCAGTGGGCGGACCCTCTAGCCAGGCTTTGACGACCCAACGGTCGTTCTCACCTGCAGCGAGGAGGGCGATTCCTTCGACGGTACTTGCCAGGATCAGGTCTGGGTAGGCGCTCGGTTGGAGGAAGGTGGTGACTTTCTGGGGAGAGAGTTCGTAGACATCGCCTTGGGGACTGAGAATCGTGAGGGTGGAACCTGCGAGGAAGAGGCTGCCTTGGTGCTCGAGAAGGTCCGAAATGTTGTCTTGGTCTAACTGGTGCGTGAAGACGGGGTCGTGAGCGCGAGGGTTGGGGTGGCTGACATAGAGTCCTTCGTTGGTGCCTAGGTAGATGCGGTCTTGAAAGAAGGCGATGCTTTGAACGGAGCTATCGATTCCTTGGAAATCGTCGAAGAGGGCATTGTGGAAGTCGATTTGGAGCCGGGTGAGGCAGTTTTCCGTGGCGATCCAGAGTCCTTGTTGCGAGTCGAGTCCGATACGTTGGATGGAGTCGTCTGGGAGGTCCTGTTTGGAGTTGTAGTGAAGGGTCAGTCTTGCTTCTTCGTCGAAAAGGTAGAGGCCTTGGTTGGCGCTTGCGATAGCGAGAGAGCCGTTGGAGAGCTCGACGAGATCGATTACCTTCAAGCCGAGGGATTTTACCTGCGAGTTTCCGGTCCATTCAAAGAAGGAGGTCCCGTCGTATCCGATAACGGCATAGGTTTCAGAGAGAAGCCAAACGCCGCCTTTCGCTCGGGGCACGGATTTGAGCATCCAATCGTAATTGCCAGCTGCAGTTAGCTGCTGAGAGCTGTTTACGAGTGATTGGTTTTGCCAGTCCCAGCGGTTCAAACCTGTTTGAGTTCCGCCTAAAAGATAGAGCTCGTCCCCGATAGTGAACAGGCCGCCTGCCCAGTTTTCGAGTTCGTAGCGATTAAGTTCTCCTTCTGGTGAGATTGCTATAAGGCGATTGCCCGCGAGTCCAAAGGTGTGCCCTTTCGCGAAGGCGACGTGTTCCAGGGCAGGGAGGGCAAAAGAGTCGTAGTTTTCTCCTGCGAGTCGTTCCGGAGTAAAGCTTCCGGTCGAGTTCGGATGAACCTGATAGAATCCTCGCGAGGTGCTGAGCGTGGTTTCGCCGCTCGGGCTAATTTTTAGGTCAGTTGACCAAGGGATTTCTTCGATTTTGCCCCAGTTGGTTCCGTCGAATACGAACAAGCCGTTGATTGTAAGGACAGCAAGTTCTCCAGTTGGAAGCGTAGCGATGCTCGTAACCGTCCCGCGAACGCCAGATTCGTTCGCATAAAAGTTTTGGCTACTGGGTGACCCGTAACGGGCGATTAGGTTCGCGGCCTCGCTCGACAATTCACCACCATTAACGGATACGGCGACTGAAAGGCAGGCAACTACGAGGGTGGTGGATGCGATATTGAATCTGGGGAGAGTCACGGTATTAAGCTTAATACGTATAACTCAAACGCCTCCCGACGCAAATGCTGACTCTGGAGAATGGAGGCGTGATGCTTTCTCTAGATTGTGGTACCGGGGATGTCGGCGGAGATTGCTTGGGCGGCTAGTTTTGAAGTGGTCCAAGCGGCTTGAAAGTTGAAACCGCCGGTCACGCCGTCGATGTCCAGTACCTCGCCAGCGAAATAGAGGTTTGGCACGATGCGACTTTGCATTGTCTTGAAGTCGACTTCCTTGAGCTTGACGCCGCCGCAAGTTACAAACTCTTCTTTGTTCATGCTCTTGCCGTTGGTCTGTAGGCGGGTATTGGCGATGGACTCGACGAGTTGGTTGAGGTTCTTTTTGGGGAGTTGTGCCCACTGTGTGTCTGGCGAAATGGACACGTAGGCGAGCATTCGCTCCCAGAAGCGCCTCGGAAAATCGAAGGGGTTGAGGCTGACGAGCGCTTTGCGGGCGTTTTGTTGTTTTGAGTGCTCGAGAGCGGAGCGAATCTCGTCTGGCTTGGCGCCACCGTACCAGTTTACACTCAGCTCGCACTGGTAGTTCAGCTCGCTGAAAACACGGGCTCCCCATGCTGAAAGCTTCAGTATGCCGGGTCCGCTCAGTCCCCAATGCGTAAAGACAATGGGACCGCTTTGCTGGAGTTTAGCGGGTGGGAAGGACACTTGGACTTCAGGTAGGGAGAGCCCTTGGAGGTCTTCGAGCAGGGGATGTTTGATGTGGAAGGTAAAAAGCGAGGGAGCGAGGTCTGTGATGGTATGCCCGACACTTGTTGCAAGGGCATGGCCAGCGTTCTTCTGCCCGCCTCCGGTAGCGATGATGACGTGGCTGGCTGTGGTGGTTTCACCGTTGGTGAGGGTGATTTGAAATTTTGATGTTCTCTCTGCGGCTGTTTCATTCGACTGTATTTTGATTGCGGATACACCTGTTCTTAAATGTAGTTGAACGCCTGCTTTGGCCGCGGTTTCGGTTAGGCAGGTGATAATAGTTTGGGAGTCGTCGGTGGTGGGAAACATACGACCGTCAGCTTCGGTCTTGAGACTGACGCCCCGACTCTGGAACCAGTCGACGGTATCTCGCGGTTGCCATTTATGAAAGGCGCCGCGAAGCTCCTTGCCCCCGCGCGGGTAGTAGGTGACGAGCTCTTTCGGGTCGAAGCAGTGGTGGGTGACATTGCACCGGCCACCCCCGGAGATGGATACTTTTGTGAGCGTGCGGCGGGAGACTTCGTAGATCTGGACTTGAGCCTCGGGGTCAGCCTCAGCCATCGTTATCGCTGCAAAATAGCCAGCTGCTCCAGCACCGATGATGGCGACTGTTTTGCGGTTTTGAGGATGAGGTGAAGGCATGAAAAGAGGAGAAAACGTGTATCGGCAGAGGGAGACAAGTCTGGTTCTGTCCAATCTCGAAGGTACTTCTTTGCCCAAGTTGAGCTAGCGTTGGGAAAGGTCAGGGTGAACTTGGTCCCTTCGTTTGTCTTACTGCTAACTTCGATTCTGTTATCCTGCTTTTAGGTAGAGTCGACCATGAGGCGAGGACCTAGGTTTAACCTGTTTCGGCTTCTGCTCCGTTGTCTCCGATGCCGTTAAGCGTATTCGGTTAGGCTAGGGTCGAGAGGCCCTGTGCCCCTTTTCCGTGGCTTCCGGTGTCAGCCTGAACTGGAAGAGCTTGTCCACTTTAATTTATAGGTAACGGGAAGTGGAGTTTGTTCGAGCAAAGGTCAGTGAAATATGGCTTTTGTCAAAGTGGAGGCGATAAGATTTCTAGAGACATAAAGGCTCTGCTCCGCTCGAAAGAGTGGCGAGGCAGAGCCTGTCGGGATTAATCTTGCGGGGGACTCGGTGGATTAGAGGAGAGCTTGAGCTTGGGCTTTCGACAGTCGTGGCCCGAATTTGGATACGACTGCGGAGGATGCTCGGCTGGCGAGGGCTCCTGCGTCTGAGAGGCTGAGTCCGTGGGTCACTCCGTAAAGAAAGGCGCCCGCGAATAGGTCGCCGGCTCCGTTGGTGTCGACCGCCTCGGTGGGAACGGGGTCGATCTTGATTTCGCTCTCTCCATCCCAAATGAGGGCTCCGTCCGGCCCGAGGGTGACCGCGAATTGCTTGGCGACGGATTTCATGGCCTCGACCGCGGCGGGTACGGAATCGGTACCGGTGTAAATCATGGCCTCCTCTTCATTGCAGAAAAGCAGGTCGATGCCGTCGCCAACGACCTCTTTCATAGCGTCGCCGAAGTACTTGACCATAGCAGGATCGGAAAAGGTGAGGGCGGTTTTGATGCCAAGAGCTGCTGCTTTGTCCCTGGCAATTTTCATAGCCTCGACTCCATTCGAGGAAGTGACGAGGTATCCCTCTATGTAGAGGTACTCTGAATCGGCGAGCGCAGCTTCGTCGATCTGCTCGGTCGAGTAGGTTGCGGTGACGCCGAGAAAGGTATTCATCGTGCGCTCGGCGTCGGGAGTGGTCATGACGAGGCACTTGCCCGTGATCCCTTCAGGAAGGGTATCGATCGTGAGATTGGTGTCGGCTCCGTTCGCCTTGAGGTCTGTGAGGTAGAAGTGGCCGAGTTCGTCGTTGGCGACCTTGCAGCTGTAGAAGGTTCGCGCGCCGAATTGGGCCGCTCCAATAATCGAGTTAGCTGCGGAGCCGCCGCATTGCTTGTCCGCCGCATCGAGATCGATGGCAGATACGAGTGCACTTTGGCGAGCTTCGTCGACGAGAGTCATGACTCCCTTTTCAATTTCGTTTGCCGCGAAGAAGGCGTCGTCGACCTCTGTGACGATGTCTACGAGCGCGTTGCCCATTCCATATACATTGTACTTTTTTGCCATCGGTGAGTGGTTGTGGGGATTCGGATGAACTTGGCAACGCGATATGCTCGCCGTGACGAGTGTTGCTCAGCAAAAATGCCAGAGTGTGGAATTGGTGGTTGATGCAGGTTGGACGGCTCACCTAGAGTCGCCCCCCATGGCGCAGATACTCGACGAAATCCAAGGACTATATGGGATGTACCCATCTTGGCTCGTCACTGCATGCCTCGTCGTAGTAGGGCTCGGGTTTGGCTGGGTGATTTGGAAGTTGGTAAGGGTCGGCATGGTCTTGCTGGTTACCGCGGCGCTTCTGGCGATCATGGTCTTTGCCGGCTGGATGATTTTAGTTCCGTAACGCGATGTAGTTTGACCTCCTCTTTCATATCTCATTCTCATGGCAGCCAACGTGGAAAACAGTAAGGTAAAGAAGTATATTTTCGTGACGGGCGGAGTCGTATCGTCCTTGGGCAAGGGCTTGACGGCTGCATCTCTGGGGGCGCTGCTCGAAGAGCGTGGCTGCACAGTCCGCATCCAGAAATTCGATCCATATCTAAATGTGGATCCCGGTACTATGAACCCGTTCCAGCACGGAGAAGTTTACGTCCTCGATGACGGAGCGGAGACTGACCTCGATCTCGGGCATTACGAGCGGTTCACCTCGGGCAAGCTTAGCCAGTTCAACAATCTTACTTCCGGACAGATTTACGAATCGGTTATCCAGAAGGAACGTCGGGGCGAATACCTCGGTAAGACTGTGCAGGTCATCCCGCACGTCACCAACGAGATCAAGAAGCGCATCGAGGCGGCGAGCGCGGATGTGGATGTCCTAATAACTGAAATCGGTGGCACAGTCGGCGATATTGAGGGCCTTCCATTCCTCGAAGCCATGCGCCAGTTCGCTTTGGAAGCGGGACGGGGCAATGTGCTCTTCATCCATTGTACGCTGTTGCCATTCCTGGCAGCAGCCGGTGAACTCAAGACCAAGCCGACACAGCAGAGTGTGGCAAAGATGCGCGAGATCGGTATCCAGCCGGACATTCTTGTTTGCCGTACCGAACATCCTATTGATTCGGAACTTCGAGAGAAGATGAGCCTTTTCTGTAACGTTCCGGTCAAGGCAGTTATCGAGGAAATAGACGTGGACGACTCGATCTACGAGCTCCCGGTTATGTTGCGTCGCGAGCATCTCGACGATCTCGTAGTGGACTTCCTCCAACTCAACGCGCCCCAGCCCAAGGAGAGTATCTGGACGGATATCGTTCGCCGTATCAAGTCGCCTTCAAAGCGGGTGACTATCGGAGTCGTCGGCAAGTACATTGAGCTACAAGACGCCTACAAATCGGTTTACGAATCGATCACCCATGCTGGTATCGCCAACGACTGCGCGGTGAACGTTAAGCGCATCGATGCGGAGTCGCTCGAAACCGCTGAAGGTCTCGAGACGCTCAAAAACTTGCACGGTATTTTGGTCCCCGGCGGGTTTGGCGACCGAGGAACCGAGGGCAAGATTGCCGCGGTTCGTTACGCTCGCGAAAACAAAGTCCCGTATTTCGGCCTTTGCCTCGGTCTGCAGATTGCGGTCATCGAGTACGCTCGCAATGTATTGGGACTGAAGGATGCAAACAGTCTTGAATTTGACGAGAAAACCGAACACCCGGTCATCACCTTGATGGAAGAGCAGAAGCAGGTCGTCGACAAGGGCGGCTCCATGCGACTGGGTTCCTACGAGTGCAAGGTCAAGAAGGGAACGCACGCTTTCGAGGCATACGGCCAAGAGATCATCCGCGAGCGACATCGCCACCGCTACGAGGTGAACAACGCCTTCGTCGAACAGTTGGAAAGAGGTGGTCTGGTCGTCAGCGGTGTGAATCCCAAGCGAAACCTCGTGGAAATGGTTGAACTGAAGGAGCATCCGTGGTTCCTCGCGGTACAATCTCACCCAGAGTTTCTCTCCAAGCCGAACAAGGCTCACCCTCTCTTCCGAGCGTTCGTGGCAGCTGCCATCAGCCGTGACGAAAACCGTTAACCTCAGCTAAGTTCACAACCGCGTTTCAAGCAACCCCACTGCCAAAGCCATGAGCTTTCAAATCGACGTGCCAATCCCTTCTATGGGGGCTACTGTCAACGAAATGACCTTGATCGATCTCGATGTCGAAGCAGGTCAGGAAATCGCGAAAGGCGAAAAGCTAGCGGAATTGGAGAGCGACAAGTCGGTCTTCGATTTCGAGGCTCCTTGCGATGGAGTGATCAAAAAGATCCACTGCCGTGCTGGCGATATACTAGAGGTCGGAGCACCCTTCGTCCGTATTGAGACTGAGGATACGGCGGTGGCCCACTTGAAGGTCGATCCCGATGCAGCTCCGCAAGGGGCCGAGTTTCAGGTGGAAGCAGCAGAGGCTCCCGCTCCTGTGATGCAAGAGGTGGTAGCGGCTACGGCTGCGGTAGCTATCTCTAAGCCGGTAACCAAGGTGAATGGTATTCGCTGGACTCCGAGAGCCAAGAAGCTGGCAACGGAGCGTGGACTCGATCCGGAGGGCATAACCAATATCGTAGGCACCGGGCCCGGCGGTCGTGTGACGGGTGACGATTTGGACGCCTACGCAGCTTCAAGCGTCGCAGCTGCTCCCAAGGCTGCTAGGGTTTCGCCAGGTGACGGTTCGCTACAAACCGCATGTGTAGCAGGAATTGGATACGCAGTTCCCAAAAATGTGCGCTCAAATGCGGATATATTAAAGCAGTTCCCGGGTAAGACTGAGGAAGAGATCGTCAAGGTAACCGGTATCCAGCAACGCTACGTTATCTCTGAAGGAGAGTCTGCCACGAGCCTTGCGAGCAAGGCCACGCGCCACGCTCTGAAGATGGCGAATCTCGAAGTTTCCGATATCGATGCTGTGGTCGTGGCAACATTGTTGCCGGACCATCCGGTTCCAGGCGCCGCGAGTATCCTAGCGAGGGAGCTGGGCGTAGAGCACGCCTTGGCCTTCGATTTAAATGCTGCATGTTCCGGCTGGCTCTATGCTCTCGAAGTAGGCCGTAGCTTGATCTACGGTGGCACCGCGAAGAACATCTTAGTGGTGACCGCGGAAATTTTGTCGCGGATCACCAACCCGAAGGATCACGAGACTGCTTTTCTTTTTGGTGACGGAGCAGGAGCAGCTATCTTGACTCCGAGTGAAGGTGGGCACCGCTTGCATCGTCTGGCTTTGAGTGGAGATGCTCGTTACACTGACGCCATATCGCGCACGGGCGGAGGTGCCCTGAAGCCGATGCCGTCTCCGGGGGAGGATTTGGATTCTTTCTATCTCAAGATGGATGGAGGTGTCGTCTTTAAGCGTGCTGTATTGGCATTCTCAAACATTATCGAAAGTGCGTTAGAGCGTCATGGCTTGAAGCCTGAGGATGTTTCATGGGTGGTGCCTCATCAGGCCAATGCACGAATTTTGCGGGCGGTTAGCAAGCGAGTGGGTATTCCCTACGAAAAGTTCGTGGTCACCATAAACAAGTACGGCAACACCTCGGCCGCATCCGTTTCGATGGCTCTTGGCTGGGCTGCGGAAGAGGAGATATTCGAGGAAGGCGATAAGATCATCTTTTGTTCTGTAGGTGCAGGATTCACGTTTGCCGGTGGTTTAATGACCTGGTAAAATCGCACCAGATTGGACCGGTATCATCCTACCTATGCGAAGAGTGGCTATTTATTGCTGCTCCGCGCCAGTGTCTTGGAGACCTTCAGCAGGAACATATATCCGCTAGCTGCCAAGAGGGCGAGCCCGAGGGCTATCAACCCTAGTTCTCCGCTTATGGCCAACTGTTCGTTCGGAATTTGCTCTTTCGGCATTTCCTGAGTTGCTAGATCGTGAGTGGCAGCCTCTCGGTTCGTTTTGCTCGCTTGGTTCATTTCGGTCCATTTTTAAGGCGTTACCCAGTCGAACGCGAAAGGCGACAACCAGAGTGTTGACCGACCGTTAGCGATTAAAATGCCAAGATTTGAGGTGATTTTGTAAGTTGTTGTCTCAGATGCTAAAAAAATATAGCGAGAGATTTACCGCTCCATTAGATTTGTTTCTATTCCTTACACTCGATCGCAATATTTAACACCTAAAGGTGAATAAGCGAAAATGGAAATCAGCGCGATCCTCCAGCTAGATGCCGGTGATTTCGTAGTGAAGGAGGCTGAGTGCGTGAACGGCGGCAGTTTCGCTGCGCATAACGTGCGGTCCGAGTCTCGTGGAAAGAAAGCCGAAGTCCGCGGCGGCTCGATATTCTTCGGGTGTAAAATCCCCTTCCGGGCCCACCAGGCAAATGGCGGACGAAGGGCGTTTACCGGAGTGGTTCGAGCTGTAAGTTGCGAGTTGTTGTTTGAGAGAGAGAGCTTGAGGCTCAAGGCTCGCGACGAGCTTGAGTTCGAAAGATTGGCTTTGTTCGAGGAAACTATGGAGATCGCTAACGGCTTTCACCTCGACGAGGTGGGGGTTGCCACTCTGTTTGGCGCCTTCGAGAGCAGCAGCTGACCACTTGGCGTTTTTCGTGTCTTGCTTCCGTTCGTCTATCTTCGCTTCGCAGCGCTGCGAAACGATTGGGAAAATCTGTTGAGCCCCGATTTCGGATGCCTTACGTATGATGCTCTCTATCAGTTTTCCTTTTGGGAGCGCTTGGGCCAGCGCTATGCAGTGATCGGGGTGGGGTACTTCGGAAATTCCTAGGACTTCCACGACGGCTTTTCGTTTGTTCGCCTCGACCAGACGGGCTTCGCATTCGCAGCCTAGGCCATCAAATAGTGATACGGGATCTCCCACGCGGGCACGATTGGCAGCGACGAGGTGATTTGATTCCTCAGGACTGAGCGTGATTTGCTCGCCCAAGCTCTGGGGTGCTCGCTCGTGGTAGCTGCGAAAGTCTGGCATGGCTCCTAGGTAACGATCAGCAGTGGCTTCCTTACAAACAGAAAAGGCGCCGCTTTCGCGACGCCTTTACTAACTTATCAAACTACAAACCAGATTCTAAAAATTTAAACTACCCTTGTGCTGAGATAGGCGCGCTGGCTGACGAATCGTTCAAAAGTTTTGGCAATAAGTTTGAAAAAGACTCCGAAGGGATCGGAGCGCCGTTGTAAACGAAAAGAGGCACCGCTTTCGCGATGCCTCTTTCGACTTATCAAACTACAAACTAGATACAAAATTGAACAAACCCTTAATATGTCCTGCAAAGATAGACGTAGTCCTGAGCGGAACGTTCAAAGATTTTGGTAAGAAAATCCGCATTTCGACAGAAATATCCTAAGTTGCTACCAAGCAAGGTGTAAGCTGATTTGCGTTTTATCGGAGAAGGGGGATGGGAAACTTTTTTCCGAGAGCGGGGTTATTCTTTCGCGGAGGTTTGAATTTGGCTTGCATCGAATCGTGCTAATGGCAAAACACCGAACCTTTCCCGGATGCGAAGCGACTCTGGGAAGGTTTTACGAGATGCCCAGGTGGCGGAATTGGTAGACGCGGCGGATTCAAAATCCGCTTTCTTCGGAAGTGTGGGTTCGAGTCCCACCCTGGGTACCAAGCATCTTAGAAGCCTGGGTAGTGGAATTTCAGTTGGCTACGCTCCCGAGCGGTGTACTCCTGTCATTCAAGCAAATGCTTCCCTTTCTCTTGGGAACCGCTCAATGTCTTTTGCTTTTAATCTAAAAGCTAGTGCTCAGACCATGGTAAGCGCCGCAGACAACAGAAATTATTCGGAAGCTCAAATCGCAGAGGAGGCAGAACGCCTTCTCGCAAAACTCATGCACGTGGAGTGTGAGGCCAGCCGTTCTTGGAACCTTGAAGCCTGTCGGGAAATCGCTCCGCTTACGCTTGAGATCAACGAGCTCAAAAAAGAAAAAGGAGCGGTCATCCTAGCCCACTCCTATGTAGAGCCGGAGATCATCTACGGAGTGGCAGACTTCGCGGGAGATTCCTATATGCTCAGCTTGAAAGCCAAAGAAGCTGGGGCGAAGAGCATCGTCTTTTCCGGCGTGGTATTCATGGCAGAGACTGCGAAGATCCTATCGCCCGATTCTCAGGTGGTTGTTCCAGATCGCGCGTCTGGGTGTTCGTTGGCGGATTCATTGACCGGCGAGCAATTGCGCGAATTAAAAAAGGCTTACCCGGAAGCTGCGGTCGTTTGCTACATCAATAGCACTGCTGAGGTCAAAGCGGAGTGCGATGTGTGCGTCACTTCCAGCAATGTTTACAAGATCGTGGCCTCGCTGCCTCAGAAACAGATCCTCTTCGTTCCGGACCGCCTGATGGCGGAGAACATTCGGGTGGAAATGAAAAAACGCGGAATCGACAAGGAAATCGTTTCCTCGGACGGCACCTGTATCGTTCACGACCATTTCGATCCGGAGGCGATCGCTGAGGCGCGTTTGAAATTCCCCGGCCTCAAAGTGGTCTCGCATCCGGAGTGTACGCTTAACATAACCGAAAGGAGCGATTACGTGGGCAGTACGGGTGGCATGATGCAGTACGTGAAAGCGACCGAGGCTCCTTACTTCATGATGCTGACCGAATGTGGTCTCGTGGAGCGCATCGAAGTAGAAGCTCCAGAGAAACGGTTCATATCTGGATGCAAGCTGTGCCCGTACATGAAAATGAACTCCCTTGAGAAAATACGTGATGTCTTGGTGGCTCCGCGAAAGGAGCAGGTCATCGAGCTTGATGAGGATCTTCGCCGAAAGGCGCTGCATTCGATCGACCGCATGTTTGAGATCGCGGAGGGCGCACCCCACCAGCCGAGCAAAGGCTGCTAGGCTCGATATTATCTGAAAGCTAATTTCGAGTGGAAACAATTCGCACAGATTGCCTAGTCATCGGGGCTGGGCTCGCCGGTAGCGCCTACGCTCACCATGCTTGTAGCCAAGGTCTGTCGGTCACGATGATTTGTGCCGACCAGCTATCGACCGGTGCGAATAGCAAGTGGGCTCAAGGCGGAATCATCTATGATACCTCTTATCATCCGGACCAGCTGGAGAAGGATATCATGGTCGCTTCGGCGAACACCGCGAATCCGGAGGCTGTTCACTCGCTCGTGGCGGAAGGGCAAGCGGCAGTGCAGGACCTCTTGCTCGATCGCTTGGATATTCCTTTTGACCGTAGCGAAACGGGCGCTCTGCAGTTTACTCGTGAAGGGGGACATAGCGATAAGCGGATAATCTACGCCAAGGACGTAACGGGTAGAGCGATTCTGAATAATTTCCACGACTACGTTCGCGGTATCCAGAATCTCGATATCCGAGAAAACCATGTTGCGATCGACTTGCTGACCTTGTCGCACAACTCGATTCATTCGATCGACAAGTATAAGCCTATTACTTGTATCGGCGTTTACGCTTTAGATACGCTCAGTGGCGAGGTGAAGGCGATCATTGCCAAGAAGACGATTCTCGCCACGGGCGGACTCGGTCAAGTTTTCAAGAACACGACGAACCAGCCAGGGGTGGTGGGACATGGTGTGGCGATGGCGCGTCGCGTTGGAGCACGTATCATCGATCTAGAGTATATCCAGTTCCATCCGACCGTTTTTCTCAAAAAGAACTGCCAGCTCTTTCTCGTTTCTGAAGCGGTGCGTGGGGAGGGAGGCGTATTGGTCAATGGTGATGGTCATGCCTTCATGGATGCATTGCACCCGATGAAGTCGCTGGCGCCGCGTGATATCGTAGCTCGGGCAATACACCGAGAGCTGATTGCTAGCGGCGAAAACTGCGTCTACATAGATCTCTCCAGTAAAAAGCCAGAGTACATCCGAGAGCGTTTCCCTTCGATCTACGAGCGAGCATTAGCTTGCAGTGTGGACATCAGCCGCGAACCGATTCCAGTAGCTCCTGCTGCCCATTACACCTGCGGGGGAGTTTACACCGACCTATCAGGTCGATCCTCAGTCTTGAATCTCAATGCTATTGGCGAGACCGCTTGCACTGGATTACACGGGGCAAACCGGCTCGCCAGTACTTCGCTTCTGGAGTGCTTGGTTTCAGCGAAGCTTACGGCACGCGCTGATGTCGATGACTTGAAGAGCGAGCATTTTCATTTGCCGGAAGTCAAAAAGTGGGTGAGTCCGGAGCGTGCTGCTGACGAGGTTTTGATCCAGCAGGATATGCGTCTAATCAAGAGCACCATGTGGAACTACGTGGGCTTGATTCGCTCGCCTCGGCGCCTCCAGCGGGCACGACGTATCTTGGGGCAATTGGAAGAGGAGATTAGTAGCTTCTATGCAGGCGCCCGCCTCACGCGCTCGCTAGTCGAGCTGCGCAATGCGGTCAAGGCGGCTCTGCTCGTGGTGCATGCCGCCAGTCTCAATCCTGAGAGTAAAGGGAGCCATTACATCGCTGCGGAGGAGGAAGAGATCGACGGCCCGCTCGAGCCTTTTGACCGCGGAAAGTAGTAACGAGTCTTACGGATCATGCAGTCTCTTGGGGCACATTACCGTTGTCCGCCGCAAAGCGAATTAAACAAGAAACACCTATGGCTATACTCAACCCAAACGACCTTATCGAGCAGCTTAATTGGCGCTATGCGACCAAGGAGTTCGATGCCTCCAAGAAGATTCCTGCAGAGACCATGGAGACACTCGAACAGGCCCTCATTCTTACTCCGTCTTCCTTCGGACTTCAGCCATGGAAGTTCATCGTTGTGGAAGACCAGTCCGTAAAGGACCAGTTTCCCGCCGCTTCTTGGAACCAGCAGCAGCCCAAGGATTGTTCACACATGTTGGTGCTTGCGGCGAGAACAGGATACAAACGCGAGGATGTAGGAGACTTTATAGATCGCATGGCGGAAGTGCGCGGAGTCACCGCGGAAAGCCTCGCTGGTTACGAAAAGTTCGCGGGTGGTTTTGTAGACATGGCGTCAGATCAAGGTTGGATCGACGCTTGGGCTCAGAAACAGGTCTACATTGCTCTCGGGCAATTGATGTTCGCTGCCGCCGCGTTAGGAGTAGACGCTTGCCCGATGGAAGGGATCGATGGGGCTGCCTACGATAAGATCCTCGGCTTGGAAGGCTCCGGATATTCCACAGTCGTCGCTTGCCCGTTAGGCTACCGTTCGGAAGGGGATAAGTATGCTATGACCGAAAAGGTACGCTTCGAAGCCTCGGACATCATAGATCGTCGTTGATTTTGTAGACCCGCAATTGCCCTGCGGCTCTCCTTTTGTTGACTCACGCCTCCCGATCAGTGTGATGTCGGCTCACTTTTACAATCATGATCCGGATCAACGAAAACTACCTGAAGCTCAAGGCTTCCTACCTTTTCTCCGACATCGCCAAGCGCGTGTCTGCCTACCAGGAGGCGAATCCTGAGAAACCGATCATTCGCCTCGGAATCGGCGATGTGACCGAACCGCTTCCGCAAGCCTGTCAAAAGGCTTTCCATGCGGCGATCGATGACCAAGGCACGCGCGAAGCTTTCCACGGTTACGGTCCTGAGCAGGGTTACGCCTTCTTGCGGGATGCAATCGCGAAAAACGATTTCAAGGATCGCGGTGCGGACATCGACGCTAGCGAGATCTTCGTGAGTGATGGGGCTAAGTGCGATAGCGGCAATATTCAGGAAATATTTGGTGATGACATCCGGATTGCCGTACCAGACCCCGTGTATCCAGTTTACGTTGACACGAATGTTATGGCGGGTCGCACCGGAAACAACGTCGAAGGGCGCTATGAAGGGTTTGTCTATCTTGACTCGACTCCAGAAAATGGATACGTACCAGAAATTCCAAGTGAGAAGGTAGATCTTGTCTACCTTTGTTTCCCCAACAACCCGACTGGTGCGACGGCTACCAAGGAGCAGCTGAAAGCTTGGGTAGACTACGCCAAGGATTGTGGCGCGATTATTTTGTACGATGCTGCCTACGTGGCGTTCATCCGCGACGCCTCGCTACCGCAAAGCATTTACGAGATCGAAGGTGCTCGTGACGTCGCAATCGAATTCCGCAGCTTTTCCAAGAACGCTGGTTTCACGGGTACGCGCTGCGCTTACACGGTGGTTCCGAAATCTCTCAAGGCACAAGACGCATCCGGCAAGGAGCACTGCGTGCACGCGCTCTGGAATCGTCGTCATTGCACCAAGTTTAACGGAGTCTCTTACCCAGTGCAGAAAGCCGCTGAAGCGGTGTACTCGGAGGAAGGGGCTGCCGAAGTGAAGGCGTTGACGGACTTCTATCTCGAAAACGCCAAGATCGTGAAGGCAGCCATGCAAGACCTCGGCTTCGATTGTATCGGGGGAGAGGACTCGCCCTACATTTGGATCAACGCCAAGCGTCCGAGTTGGGACTTCTTTGACTTGTTGCTGAATGAAGCGGGTGTGGTTTGTACGCCGGGAGCTGGTTTTGGTACCTGTGGCGAAGGTCACATCCGCATTAGTGCCTTCAACTCCCGTTCAAAGGTTGTGGAAGCGATGGAACGCATCAAAGCGGCCCTCGCGTAACAAACCGTTCTCGCAACTCTTTCGAAGCCGCTTTGGACGTTTTCCAGAGCGGCTTTTTGTTTGGAAATTCAGCTTCCAGTTGGAGGCTTTCTCACTCGGGCGTAGACTTGACTTTGAGGGGTGTTCGAGTGATTGTTAGACTGTTATGAGAATCTTTGCTGCTACCCCGCTGTTTCTCTGCTTTTTGTTGACCTCGTGTTCCAGTCTGAGTGTTCAGCACGAATTCAATCCCCAAGTCGACTTCACGCGCCTCAAGACTTTTGGGGTGCTTCCAAGTCCGCATCCAGAATTTGATCCGGTGGCGAAAGCGGTGTTTGGCTTCGATGGGTTCGCGTTAGCGGTCGCGTCGAATGTTTTAGAGGAAAAAGGTTTTTCCAGAGAGCAAGATTCGGCAGCGGACTTTTTCCTTGGTTTGAGAATAGATGTGGGTCCGGAAGGGCAGGTGCATTCGCCTCTCCAGGCTGACAGTTCGGGCATGCTAGTGATGAGAGGCTGGGATCCCGGAGGCGTGGTGAAAAACCTCGGCCAACGCGTGCCCGTCTACGAGCCCAAGTCTCGATACGAGAGTGATCCAGGCGACCACCTCGGAAAGCTTGGCGACGTGACGATCTATTTGTACGTGGACGTCTTTGACGCGGCATCTCGAGACCTCGCTTGGCAAGGTTGGGCGACGGCCAGGTCGTTAGGCGAATTCAATACGGATATCAAGAGGGCGAAGGTCGTTGCTGAGATTCTGAAGCCATTTCCGAATTAGGGTGTGCTGTTCTGCAGGAGTGGGGTGTGCGTTGTCGACCATCTCCAAACGAATGAGATATCGAGGATTTCCAAGAGAATTGGAGAGAGGTACCTGCGAGGTATTACACGCTGTTTAGGCGGTGGTCGGCTCAAGGCCGATGGCGGCGAGGCCTTCCGCGGTGATTATACGTCCTTGGGCGGTTCGTTGAACGAGGCCGCTTTGGATGAGGAAGGGCTCGTGTACCTCTTCTAGGGTGTGGCTTTCTTCTCCGACCGCGACCGCGAGGGTGGCGAGCCCGACGGGTCGGCCATGGTAGGTTGTGGCCATGACGCGGAGGATGCGCTTGTCCATTTCATCGAGTCCGCGAGCATCGATTTCTAGGAGTTCAAGTGCGGCCTTGGCTGACTCCTTGGTGATGGTGCCGTTTCCTTTTTCCTCGGCGTAGTCGCGCACGAAGTTGACGAGATTATTGGCGATACGAGGTGTGCCGCGGGCTCTGCTGGCGATTTCCAAACCGCCGTCTTTTTCGACCGGCACATTGAGGAGCTGGCAGGTTCGGGTCACAATCTTGAGAAGGTCTTCGGGGCCGTAATAGTCGAGGCGGGTCTGTAGGGTGAAGCGTGAGCGCAGCGGAGCGGTGAGGAGTCCACCGCGCGTGGTCGCCCCGACAAGGGTGAAGCGAGGGATGTTGAGGCGGACCGAGCGGGCGTTGGGGCCTTGGTCGATCATGATATCGATGCAGTAGTCCTCCATAGCGGAGTAGAGGTACTCTTCGACGGTCTTGGGAATACGGTGGATTTCGTCGATGAAGAGGATGTCGCCTTCCTCGAGATTCGTCAGCATGCCGGCGAGGTCGCCTGCTTTTTCAACTACGGGGCCGGATGTTATGCGCACATTTCGCCCCATCTCGGCCCCGAGAATGAACGACAGCGAGGTTTTGCCGAGGCCGGGAGGGCCGGAGAGGAGGATGTGGTTGAGGGCTTCGCCGCGTTTTTTGGCTGCGCCGGCCATGATTTTGAGGCGTTCGACGGTTTTTTTTTGGCCGACGAATTCTTCGAATGAAGGGGGGCGCAGGAGGGACTCAGTTTGGGTGTTGAGTTGATTGGAGAGGGCGCTGGCGAAATAGTCTACTCCTGTGTCGGTGGGCTCGGGCATGCGGCAAGATTGGGAAGCGATTTGTGAAATGTGAAGATCGAAGATTGGAGGAATTTTGCGGATACGAAAAAGCCCTGCGGCTTTAGGGCTGCAGGGCTTGAGTTGTGAAAGTTTGGGCGGTTCCTATTTGGACGCTTCGCTTTCTTCGCGAGCTCGACGTCCGATCTCGCGTGCATCGGAGTCGCCGGGCTTTCCTTCATCGCGGCGTGGGCGACGAGGGCGGCGTGGGCGACGGTTTTCTCCGCCTTCGCGGTTTTGTCGCTGGCGACGCTCTCCGCTTTCTCCGTCTTGGCGGGGCTTACGGTTGCGTGGGCGGCGCCGGCGGCGTTGTCCGCCTCCTTCTCCACCTTCGCGATTTCCGTCACGGTTTTGGCGATCCTTAGGACCGCGGCGTCCGCGACCACTGCGCTCGCGATTTCCATCGCGGTCTGTACGTCCCTGCGGCTTCTTTTCCTCTTCCTTTTCGCCGCCGGTAAAGAAGGCGATGATCTTGGAGAGGAGTCCCTTTTTCTTGGCTGGTGCCGTTGATCGGGTGGAGTCGGCAGCGCTGCGCGGCTTGCGTTCGCGTTTCGGGTTGGAGCGTCCGTCTCGGGACGGGCGAAACTCGTCGACCGTTACTTCGCGTGGGGCTGCGGGAGCAGTTTTGACCGTGCCGAATCGTTCGGGGCGATCTCCTTTTTCCTCCTTAGCTGCTGCTGCGGTTTCGGTGTTGGTTTCGGATTCCGCGGACTGCTGGTCCGCTTCTTTTCTCGGAGCACGTTCGCGAGGCTTGCGTTCGCGACGTTCTCCGCGCGAGCGATCGTTGCGTCGAGGGCGGCGTTCGCCGTACTCTTCGCGTGGTTCGCTCGGGGTTGTTCTCGTATCGATCAGTTCCTCCGGCGCGGTGGCGCGGATGGGGAGATCGTCCATTTCGATCTCCTCTTCTTCTTCGAAGCTACTGACGGAGCTGAGGTCTTTGATGTTAGGTCCGGCTTCGCCGGCCTTTTTCTTGCGGGTGCCGTATCGAAGCGGCTTGTTGTCCGACGTTGGGGCAGCGGCTGGCTTCATAGCATCAACGATATGGAGTTCGTCGGCAAATTCCGCGACGGGATCGTTGGTAGCCTCCGGCTGCTTGGACGGAGTGTTGTTTTCTTCTGTTTGTGACATGGTGTTACTCATTGGTCAGTCGGGATTTAGTCATCGACTGAGCGTGCGACTCGCAGTAAGGATTGCGGTGGACCGGGCGAGTCGTCGGCTGGGGTCCTGTTAGTACCGCGGGAGAGGTACTTTACTATTGGTTTGAAAAGTTCAAACTTTAAACGCCTTGGGCCTTGCGTGGGGGGTGGAAGCTCGGCTAGCTAGCGGAACTTATGGATAAGCTTCAGCGGATTTTCGAAATGCAGGAAGAGCTCAACGCGCGTATCGGCGTGAACCTCAAGGACATCGACGAGGAGGAGCAGGCGAAGTGGGTGCTTAACTACTCCAGAGCGATGCAGCAGGAAATGGCAGAGTTGATCGATTCGGTACCTTGGAAGTGGTGGGCGAAATACCAGACTTTTGACAAGCAGAACGCACGCGTGGAGGTGATCGACCTTTTTCACTTCCTCATCTCTATGGCACAGACCTTGGGTATGTCAGCAGATGACGTTTATGACGCTTATGTCGCGAAAAACAAAGTAAACCACCAGCGCCAAGAAAGTGGTTACGCGACCAAGGACGAGTCCGACTCTCGCCATATCTAATTCCGAAGACTTGTTGTGAACGTTTGCTTGGGACAGCTGGCTACAGGAGCACGCGGAACTCTGGTGAGGTCGCGGCTGACCTATTGAGCGGTATGCGATTTGGATTTTTCAGTTTTTTTGCGTTAGTGGCAACCACGGCGTTTAGCCTTAACACGGTATTCGGGCAAGGTGATGCGGTACCAGTGGATCGCGAGGCGCCGTTGAGTCAGGATGTTTCGGGGGTCGATCTGAGTAATTTGGGGGATGCGTTCTGGTTGAAGGGGAGTGCTCGTCGCGCATTGGCGGCGGGTCTTTACGAATTGAGCTATTCGCTGGCGGTGCAGGCGAAGTCCTTGGACGAGGCTGGGATGACCGATTTCGCGAATGAATTTGTGATAGTCGACTCATTGCTGGCTAGAACGCAATGGGTGGAAGCTCGATCCCGCCTTGCGGATCTGGCTGTTGCCGATCGTAGGCCGCAGCAACGGATCGATTTGCGGGAGGCTATGATCTCCTATGCTGAAAACGATGCAGAGGCGGTGGCTGATCGGCTCTCTTCTGTTGAACCTGCGAGTTTGGGGGTGGGCGATGCGGCTTGGTTTTGGTTTTTGCGCGGATGGGTGAAACAGTCGGAAGGGGAGGGCAAGGAAGCCAAAGAACTGTTCGAGTCGGCCCTCAGTGTAGCGAATGGAGCGTCACCTGCTTTGGGGGCCCAGATCGGGTACCTGGTTTTTCGAAGCATCTTGGAAACGCAAACGGCCTCGGCGGAGACGATTCCGCAATTGCAGAATGCGTTGCTTGAAAATGAGGGGCGGGAGATTCGTTTTCTGTACGCGGAGCAGCTGGCGGTGCTGCTTTATGACTCGGGGGATAGGGATGCTGCAATCGAGTTGATCATGGAAAACCTTGCAGCTGTCCCGGATGGTCTAGCCCTTGAGAGGGCGCAATTCCAATTACTCGCTACTATGGCGGCAGGAATGGGTCGTGTCGAAGGTCGCCAAGCGATGAGCGAGTTGTTGGCGGCAAATGCTTTTCCGGATTTGATGAGCATAGCTCTGCAGCAAGCGTTCAGTCGCGCTCGTCTGGACGGTGGCGAGGGAGGGGATGAAATTCGTTTGATCTTAGACCGTCTAATCGGCGGGGAGAGGGAGCATGCCCTGTTAGATCAGGCCCTTTATTACCGTGCTGTTTTTCGTTTTCTGGATGACGATTTTTTGGGTGCGGAAGATGACGCGGCGGAGTTGCAGCGGAGGTTTCCTAATTCGCCCTACCGTCGAGGTATGTTGGCACTGCAAGCGTCTTCAGCTTGGAATCGGTACCAGTACCGAAAGGCGGCAAATCGTCTGCAGCAAATGAGGACTGAGTACTCCGATCTGCGAAGAGACTATCGTTTGTCGGGATTGATCGCTGACTGTTATTTGCGGGCGGGGCTTCAATCGAATACCCGAGAAGATTTCCGTAATGCAGCAGAGGCTTACGCAACTGCATTGTCGAATGTGACAACGGAGTCGCAGGCCGGACCGCTTTACTTTCAATTGATCTACGCGAGGCTGCGAGCTGGGCAGCTAGACCTCGCCCTAGAGGCGATCGACGACCCTGCCCTGAGATCTCTCGCTGGGTCTGAGATGGTTTGGCGGGTTCAATGGATGGCGCTTCGTGAAATGCGACGTGTGGACCGTGTTTCCGAAGCTTACGAGCGTGCCCAAGATGCGGTGCTCTTGGAGGCTGAAAATCCGCTTCTCAAGCTGCGGTTGCTTTGGTTGACTGCACGGCTTTCGGTCGTGTCGGGCGATCCTGAATACACGATAGATTGGGTAAACGAAATCGAGGCTTTTGTAGTGAGCGAGGCTATGGTTGATGCAGATCAAGATCTGTTGGATAAGGTTTTAGCGAGCAGTCTTCTCTCCTTGTCCGAGTCGCATTTCGCCTTAGGGGAACCGGAAGAGGCGGTTGCTTTATTGGAGCGTTTGAGAAGGGATTATGCAGGATACGAGTCGGCTCTGCTGTCCTACATTTCACAGGCTCGATACCTCTCGAATGTGAACCGTACGGTGGAGGCTCAGCAATTGCTCGTGTCATTGGCTGATGAATACGCGGACCATCGTTTGGCTCCAGTTGCCCTTTTCGAGGCGGCTTTGAATGCGGAACAACGAGGGCAAGACACCTATTTGGACGAAGCTACGAAGCTGCTGCAGAGGATAGCGAGTGATTATCCTGAGTCAGAGATCGTCTACAGGGCGCGTCTGATGCAGGCCGACTTGCTGCGTCGCTTGAACAAGTTTGGCTCGGCGGAGCAGATTTATTACCTGTTGGAGAACGAGTACGCGGATCGACCGGATCGGTTTTTTGCTCAAATGTCGATGGCAGATACCCTGTTGGCTCAAGCGGAGGAAGACCCGCGGAAGTTCGACGGAGCGGTTTCGCGACTGGAGCTTTTGATGGATCTGCCGGAGGCTCCGTTGGATCTACGGGTAGAGGCTGGCTACAAGCTCGGTCAGGCGTGGCGTTCTCGGGGAGAGGCCTTGAAAGCAAAGCAGTTGTTTTGGCTTATCTATGACCAAATGCTGGTGGAGGAGTTGGGAATTCGAAAGCTTACCAACAAGGGTCGTTATTGGGTGGCCCGTTGCTTGTTTGGCTTAGCCGAGCTGGCGAAGGATGAAGGAAAGGTGGATCAGTCTAATTCCTTCTACCTTAAGATAATCGAGCATCGGCTCAACGGGGTAGAACTGGCGCGGGCTCGACTGGAAATCCTCGACCAGACGGCTGGGGAGTCAGTCCCGAATTAGATTGCTATGAACTGGGGATTGGCCCGTTTTTTTGGGTAATAATTTGGCGTAATAGATGGAATCGTTGCAAATAGAGTTGTTCGATACGTTTCGGCAGGGAGGGCTAGTGATGTGGCCTCTGTTTGCTTTGAGCTTGGTGGCTTTGGTCGTCTTCGTGGAGCGTTTGTTGTTTCTGCATCGAAACCAGATCCGCTCGAAGGAGTTTTTGTCTGGGATAGAGAATTCGTTGAGCAAAGGGCGCTTGATCGAGGCTTTGACAATCTGCCAAGACACTCCTGGACCGGCGGCTTCTATGGTAAAGGCAGGTTTGATGAGCTTTCGTGAAAGCAACGCTGAGATCCGCGAGGTGGTCCGTGAAGCGGCAGTCGTCGAATTGGCGCCGGTGAAGCGTCGTGTTGGAGCCCTGTACGCTGTAGCGCAGGTAGCTCCGATATTCGGGCTGTTGGGTACGGTGATCGGCATGATCGATAGTTTCATGCAATACGAACAGCAGGGAGTTTATGTGCATGCCGGACATTTGGTGGGCGGAGGTTGGCAAGCTCTGATCAGCACGGCCACTGGTCTAGCTCTCGCCGCTGTGACTATCATGGCTCATCATTTCCTGGTAGGGCGTATACGTACCGTGGTTTTGGAAATGGAGTGGCTAGCCCAGGAGCTGGTTGTAATCTTTACCCGTGTGAAGAATGGTCCGGATCCAGAAGGTACGGATGCGTTTGAGGAGCGACGAAGCAATGTTAAAGCTGGAAGCGGAACTGCCGAAGCGAGCTAAGCTGAGCTTTTGGCCATTTCTCGATCTCTGCGCGATCGGGCTGTTTTTCGTGCTCTTCAGCTCGAAATTCGTAATGGCTCCAGGGATAACCTTGGCTCTTCCAGAGGTGGGCTCGTCCCAAGTTGCGATATCGCCGCTCTACGAAGTGGTGACTGTGACAGAGGTGAAGGGTGAGGAGATGATCTTCTTTAAGGATAGTAAGTTTAATCTGGATTCGCTTGAGAAGTTGTTTGCCAAGCGTGGTAAAGCTCCCCAAGGAGCGACCTTGTTGGTTAAGGCTGATGTAGCGGTTTCGATGCGCACACTTGCTTTGCTGAGTGAATTAGCGATCGAGTCTGGATACTCGCGGGTGCAGCTTGCGACTGAAGAGCGGCAGGCCGTCGGCGGCACTTTCGGGGGTGGTCGATGAAGGAGAAAAGAACCTTTGGGCGAACGATCCGTTGGACTTGGGCCTTCGTCGCTACGGTCATGGTGCACGTGATCTTGTACTGGGGCGTGGCGCTTACGCGCGATAGTGGGCAGAAGCTCCGTCGGCAAGAACGACAGTTTACAGAAATAAGGTATTTGGACTCGCGCTCTTCAGATCACTCCGAGGTGCTAGCACAGCAGATGAGTTTATTCGATCCACGCCCCTTGCTGCTTCCGACGGAATGGAATAGCGCGAATGCGGTCAGCCTTCTCGGTTTTTGGCAGGAGGAGGCGGAGATCTTTCCGGAGTTTACGCCGATGTTCGAGTTGGAGGACGGGAACTATATCGATGACTTTGGAAATGTGCCGGCCAACTACGAGCAACTTTCGATGGCTCAAGTAGATTTTGGATTTTTGCCGTTTCGGGAACTAGGACGTTCCACTCTATCTGTTAGCTATGAAGAGGCACAAGGGGTCTCGCTAGTAGCATTCGACCCGTCCAGTGGTAGTGAAGTCTCGCGCATCAATATATATAATGATGCATTGGACGATCTGGGATCCCAATGGCCAGACCGACGACCCCTGACATTGCTTGCGACGGTTGAGGGGAGTTTCCAAGTCGGGGGCTTGTCTGTAGTGGAGAGTTCCGGATTTGATGAAGCTGACCGTGAAATGAGCGCAATCGCGTACGCTAATTTTCCCAAGTTGGGACTGCTTGAAGATGGGGTTTACTTATTGGAAATGGTGCCGTGAGAACGCGTCCAATTTTATTGATATTGTAGTTGACGGGCAAAAATGGCCTGCGCATGTTCTCACTTCTTTTTTTCAGATCCACTTCTCGGAGTGCCCTTGTAGCTCAGTCGGTAGAGCGCGTCCTTGGTAAGGACGAGGTCGGCGGTTCAAATCCGCTCGAGGGCTCCACTGCGCGAACGATCGGTTTCATCGATGGGTCGAAATTTCCAACAGAAACCAATTTCAACACACCTAACTCATAAACAAAAATGGCTAAAGGAACCTTCGAAAGAACGAAACCACACGTTAATGTCGGCACGATCGGTCACGTTGACCACGGCAAAACTACGCTGACCACTTCCATCTTGGCAGTTCAGGCCGGCAAGGGCCTCGCTGAAATCAAGAGCTACTCCGACATCGCAAAGGGTGGTACAGTTCGTGACGAGACTAAGGTTGTAACGATCTCTGTTGCTCACGTTGAGTACGAGTCCGACAAGCGTCACTACGCTCACGTTGACTGCCCAGGTCACGCTGACTTCGTAAAGAACATGATCACTGGCGCGGCTCAGATGGACGGCGCGATCCTCGTATGTTCCGCTTCTGACGGTCCTATGCCACAGACTCGCGAACACATCCTTCTCGCTCGTCAGGTAGGTGTACCTAAGATCGTTGTATTCCTCAACAAGTGTGACCTCATCGATGACGAAGAGCTTCTCGAGCTTGTTGAAATGGAAGTTCGCGAGCTTCTCGACAAGTATGACTTCGACGGTGATGGAACGACTGTTATCCGTGGTTCTGCTCTCCAAGCTCTCGAAGGAACTGACTACGGTAAGAAGTGTATCCAAGAGTTGATGGATGCTATCGACACCGATATCCCCGAGCCAGAGCGTGAAATCGACAAGCCATTCCTCATGTCGATCGAAGACGTATTCTCGATCACCGGTCGTGGAACCGTTGCTACCGGTCGTATCGAGCGTGGTATCGTCAAGGTTGGCGAAAGCGTTGAGATCGTTGGTCTTAAGGACACTCAGACTTCAACGGTTACTGGTGTTGAAATGTTCCGCAAGATGCTCGACCAAGGTCAAGCTGGCGACAACGTCGGTATCCTTCTCCGCGGTATCGACAAAGAAGCTATCGAGCGCGGCCAAGTTTTGGCAAAGCCAGGCTCCATCAAGCCGCACTCCAAGGGTAAGGCTGAAATCTACGTTCTCTCCAAGGACGAAGGTGGCCGCCACACTCCATTCTTCGATGGTTATCGCCCACAGTTCTACTTCCGTACCACGGACGTAACTGGCGTGTGTAAGCTACCAGAAGGTGTGGAAATGGTAATGCCAGGTGACAACATCTCTATCGAAGTTGACCTCACCAAGCCTATCGCTATGGAAGCAGGTCAGCGTTTCGCTATCCGTGAAGGTGGCCGCACTATCGGTGCTGGTCGTATCACTGCGATTGTTGAGTAAGGTTTTGTTTTAAGTTTTTATCTTTTGCCGGAGCCCATCCCCTGGGTTCCGGCGATTGTTTTTAGTTTTTTTTGGCATAGGGTAGTGGCTCAATTGGTAGAGCATCGGTCTCCAAAACCGAGGGTTGGGGGTTCGAGTCCCTCCTGCCCTGCCATCTTTTTTATCAAATGAAAAATCCGTTCCGCAGCATTCGCATATTTACAGGTGAGACGATCACGGAGCTCAAGAAGGCCAGTTGGCCCTCTTTTTCCGAGCTACGTGAGTCGACCTTCGTCGTGCTCATCGCGATCGCAATCATGGGGCTATTTGTCGCGGTTGCGGATTTCTCTATAGCGAATGTCGTGAATCTTTTCACGAGTTGGATGCGCTAGTTTTCCAAACTCTTCCTTAATTTATAGATCCCATGTCTGAAACCAGCGCAAAAACCGGCGCCGCTTGGTACGTTATCCAAACTCTCTCAAATCAGGAGGGTAAGGTTAAGCGCTATCTAGACAAGTTCATCAAGGAAGACGAGATGGAGGAGTTCGTCTTCGAAGTCCTCGTGCCGACTGAGACCGTCACGGAAGTGAAGAACGGCAAGAAGTCTCAGATCGTGCGTAAGTTCTATCCAGGCTACGCTTTCGTTCACATGCGTCTTTACGACGAGAATGGAAAGCTGTTGAATAAGCCCTGGTACTTCGTTCGCGAGACCGCGGGCGTCATCAATTTCGTAGGCGGAGACCGTCCATCGCCTCTCAAAAAGTCTGAAATCGACACGATTCTCAGTCAAGTGGAAGCCGCTACGGGCAAAGAAACCCCGAAGGTACAGTTCGAGATTGGAGAAGAGGTCAAGATTACGGATGGCCCATTCCTCAACCTCAATGGCCGCATCGACGAGATAGACCCCGAGAAGGGCAAGCTCAAGGTGTCGGTATCGATCTTCGGAAGATTCACTCCAGTCGAGCTGGAGTATTGGCAAGTCGAACGCTTAACAAGCTAAACAAATGGCAAAGAAAGTCACAGGAACCATTCGCCTACAACTCCCTGCCGGCGGCGCCAATCCAGCGCCTCCAGTTGGTCCAGCCCTTGGTGCGGCTGGGGTCAACATCATGGCCTTTTGTAAGGAGTATAATGCGAAGACACAAGACAGAGCGGGTCTCATCCTTCCTGTCGTAATTACTGTCTATCAAGACAAGTCTTTCACCTTCATTCTGAAGTCCCCTCCAGCTGCTGTCCTTCTCAAGAAGGCTGCTGGCTTGGCGAAGGGCTCTGGCGTTCCAAACCGCGACAAAGTCGGTAAGGTAACGAAGGCTCAGATTCTCGAGATCGTCGAAATGAAAAAGGCTGATCTCAACGCTTCGGATCCCGAAGCAGCGTCGCGTATCATCGAAGGTACGGCTCGCTCAATGGGCATAGAAGTCGAAGGCTAATAAAAATAACCTCAACGCGGGAGCCGAAAGGCGTTAGCACCGCAAGGAGTACTAAATGGTAAAACTATCCAAAAAGTTTCGTGCAGCTTCAGAAGCGGCCGATCTTGGTAAAGAATACACGATTGCTGAAGCAGTCGATGCGCTCGCGAAGTTGCCGAAGGCAAAGTTCGACGAGACGATCGAAGTTTCCCTCAAGCTTGGAGTCGATCCTCGCAAGGGCGACGAAATGGTGCGTGGCACAGTAATGCTTCCTCATGGTAGCGGTAAGTCGGTACGCGTTCTCGCGTTCACCGCCGATGCTGAAGCTGCGAAGGCAGCTGGTGCAACCGAAGCAGGTCTCGATGACATGATCGCCAAGGTTCAAGGTGGTTGGTTCGACTTCGACGTTGCAGTGGCCACGCCGGATGCGATGAAGGAAGTGCGCAAAATCGCACGTGTCCTTGGACCTAAAGGCCTCATGCCAAATCCGAAGGCAGGTACTGTCTCTGACGATATCTCGAAGGCGATTCAGGAAGTAATGGCTGGTCGTGTTGAATACAAGGTCGACAAGAATGCCTCCCTTGGAGTTGGCGTCGGCAAACGTTCATTTGGCATCGAAGAAGTAGTTGGTAACCTCACTGCGATCATGGAAGCGATTGGCAAGGCTCGTCCTGCATCGTTCAAGGGTCGCTATATCAAGAGTGCTTATATCTCGGCGACCCAGACTCCGAGCATCAAGCTCGCGACCTCGGAGTACGCGAAGTACTAAATAAAACAGGAGGTTTACATACCATGAGACCAGAAAAACAATTTCTCGTTGATGAAATCAACACTCACCTCGACAAGTCCGACTACCTCTTCCTCGCCGATTACGAGCGTTCTACAGTGGTCGACATCGCCGAGCTCCGCGCTGAGCTCGTCAAGGAGGAGGCGGAGTTTCACGTCGTTAAGAATAACATCCTTAAGGTAGCGGCTCGCGAGCGCGGTTATCCAGGCATCGACGAACACCTAAACGGTCAAAACGCCATCGTTATCGGAGGCGCGAATCCTTCCGGAGTCGCCAAGGTTCTGACCAAGTTCTTCGACAAGAAGGACAAGATGGACGTGAAGGTGGGTATCCTATCTTCGCAGCGTCTAGAGAAGGAAGAGATCATTGCTCTCTCCAAGCTGCCGAACATCGACGCGATGCGCGCTCAGCTTCTTGGCCTTCTCAGCCAACCCGCTCAAAGCTTGGTCTTCGTTCTCAGCGGCGTACCCAAGGCAATGCTCAACGTACTTATGGCGAAGGCCGACAAGGGCGAGTAGCCCTTTATTCTCTCATTCAATTTTCGAGGGCTTGGATGCCTTCGTCTTACAACACCATAACCAAAAGATACAGGCTAGGGCGACACGTCGCCTTAAACGCGGAAATCCTTTCCAAACTAGCCGATCACTACGAAGATGGCAGACATCACTAAAGAAGACGTAATCGAATGGCTCAGCGGCCAAACCGTACTCGACATCGCAGGTCTCGTTAAGGACCTCGAAGAAAAGTGGGGCGTATCCGCTGCTGCTCCTGTAGCCGTAGCCGCAGCACCTGCTGGTGGCGAAGCCGCTGCTCCTGCTGAAGAACAAACCGAGTTTGACGTAATCCTCGTCGCTGCTGGCGATAAGAAGATCAATGTGATCAAGGAAGTACGTGGAATCACCGGTCTTGGCCTCAAGGAAGCAAAAGACCTCGTTGAAGGCGCGCCTAAGCCCGTTAAGGAACAGTGCTCCAAGGACGAAGCTGCAGAAATCAAGTCCAAGCTCGAAGCTGCTGGCGCCAAGGTCGAAGTTAAATAGACATTGTTGCACGCTGCTTTATACAGCTTTTTATTTGAGACAGGCGCGTATTAGTCGCGCCTGTCTTTCCTGCGTTTATTAGCCGGGGAATAATATCGTTTTATCCACCTCGTTTTCACCAAGCCGACTCACCACATTTTCGCCCACATCTAGCACAGATTCACATGGCAGACCGTATCAACTTCGGAAAACTTAAGGACGTAATCACGCCGCCCAATCTGATCGAGATTCAGATCAATTCTTATCTCGACTTCCTGCAAAAGGACACCCCGATTTCGGAGCGTAAAAACGACGGATTGGAAGCCGTCTTCCGGGAAGTTTTCCCTATCGAGAGTTACGACGGACGCCTTGTGCTCGAGTTCGTTTCCTACACCGTCGGTGACCCCAAGGCCACCGAGATCGAGTGTATCCGCGAAGGCATAACTTACTCCGTCCCTCTCTACGTGAAGCTCCGCCTTCGCGAAGAAGACAACATCAAGGACGAAGAGATTTATATGGGAGAAATCCCAATGGTCTCCGCTCGTGGCTCTTTCATCATCAATGGTGCGGAACGCGTTGTCGTCAGCCAGTTGCACCGTTCGCCTGGTATCGCCTACGAGGTTACTCCGCACACCAACGGCAAGCCGTTGCATGCCTTCCGTATCATCCCTGACCGCGGTACATGGCTAGAAGTTCAGTTCGACAACAACGACCTTCTCTACGTTTACCTTGACCGCCGCCGTCGCCGTCGTAAGTTCCTTATCACAACTTTGCTCCGCGCCGTTGGTTTCAGTTCCGACGTCGATATCCTAAAGCTCTTCTACACTATTGAAGACTTGGGTACCTCCGAAGCTCTCGCTAAGGAAAACGTCTCCCAGTACGTTCTGGTAGAAGACGCAATCGACGCGGAAAAGGGTGTTGTTATCGCCCGCGCTTTCGAGCCGCTCACCAAGGCAATCGTTCGCGAGTTCGAAGGCCACGGCATCCCGACCCTCAAGGTCATCGACACCACCGTCGACGATGGCGCCATCGTTCGCGCCATGAAGAAGGACACCTCCCAAAATGAGGAAGAAGCCCTCAAGGAAATCTACAAGCGTCTGCGCCCGGGTGAACCACCCACGACTGCTAATGCTAAGGCATTGCTCAAGCGTCTCTTCTTTGATCCGAAGCGCTACGACTTGGGTCGCGTTGGTCGTTATAAGATCAACCAGAAGCTTGAGATGGAAACGGACGTCGAAGTGCGTACCCTGCAGGGCGAAGACATCGTTCTTGCTACCAAATACCTTATCAAGCTTAAGGCAGGCGAGGGGTACCTCGACGATATCGACCACCTCGGTTCACGTCGCGTTCGTACTGTTGGCGAATTGCTCGCTAACCAGTGTCGCCTCGGCCTCGCTCGTACAGAGCGTCTCGTTCGCGAACGTATGACTCTCTACGACCAAAGCGTCGACTCGATCACTCCGCAAAAGCTGATCAACCCGAAGGCTTTGACAACCGTGATCCGCGACTTCTTCGCTCGTTCGCAGCTGTCTCAGTTCATGGACCAAATCAACCCGCTCGCAGAGCTCACGCACAAGCGTCGTCTTTCTGCGCTCGGACCAGGTGGTTTGAATCGTGAACGTGCCGGTTTCGAAGTTCGTGACGTTCATCCATCTCATTACGGACGTATTTGTCCGATTGAGACTCCTGAAGGTCCAAACATCGGTCTGATCAACTCTCTATCTACTTACTCTCGAGTAAACGAGTTCGGTTTCATTGAAACGCCGTATCGTATAGTGGACAAGGGTCGCGTCACCGACGAGATCAAGTACCTCAATGCCGATATGGAAGAGGGCAAAATCATCGCCCAGGCAAACTCCGAGATCGATGACAATGGCAACTTCACTGGCAAGGTAACCGTTCGTCAGTCTGGCGAATTCTTGGAAGTGGACCCAGACCAAGTTGACTTCATGGACGTATCCACGAAGCAGGTTGTATCCGTTGCCGCAGGACTCATCCCGTTTCTCGAGCACGATGATGCGAACCGTGCTTTGATGGGATCGAACATGCAACGCCAAGGTGTACCGCTTCTCCAAGCCGATTCTCCTTTCGTAGGAACCGGCATCGAAGAGCGCGTTGCTCGCGACTCCAAGACAGTATCCGTTTCGGACATCGACGGTATCGTCGCATCGGTTGACGCAAAGCGTATCGTTATCTCTAAGGACGGCGAACTCCCCGCGAATTTCGAGCGCAAGCCTTACACAGACGTGAAGGCTGGCATCCACGTTTACGAGCTTCGCAAGTTCATGCGGTCCAACGCGGGCACGTGTTTCAACCAGAAGCCAATCGTTGCCAAGGGACAGCCTATCAAAGCGGACCAAATCATCGCTGATGGACCGTGTACTCAGAACGGTGAACTCGCGATCGGTAAGAACATCCTCGTGGCGTTTATGCCGTGGAACGGTTACAACTTCGAGGATGCGATCCTGATCTCCGAGAAGGTTCTCAAGGACGATATCTACACTTCTATCCACATCTCCGAATTTGAAGTCACAGCGCGTGACACTAAACTTGGACCGGAAGAAATCACTCGCGATATTCCAAATGTTGGGGAAGAGGCTCTTAAGAACCTCAACCACGACGGTGTGATCCGCGTAGGTGCCGAGGTTAAGCCAGGCGACATCCTCGTCGGTAAGATCACTCCGAAATCCGAAACCGAACTCGCTCCGGAAGAAAAGCTCCTCCGCGCGATCTTCGGTGAAAAGGCTGCGGACGTTAAGGATACTTCCCTGATCGTACCATCCGGTGTTGATGGTATCGTTATGGATGTGAAGGTCTCCAGCCGTCTCGACTACGAGCGCGAGCGCCTAAGCCCATCGGATCGTCGCCGTCAGGTGAAGCAGATCAGCGAAGACTACAAGACGCAGATGGATAAGCTGCGCGAAGGTCTGACCGAAGCTCTGTCCAACATACTTCTCGGTGAAAAGATTCCTCTCGACGTGGTCAATGGCCAGAACGGAGAAATCATCATCCCGGCAAATCGTAAGATCACCAAAACGCTTCTACGCAAGCTTGCCGCAGTATCAAAGCACGTCGAAATCGACCCCTCTCCAGTTCGTATCAAGATCATGGAGATCATCGGTTCCTACCAGAGCAAGTTTGACGAGCTCGAAGGAGATCGTGAGCGCAAGACTGCTAACATCGAGTCCGGTGAAGACGCAGCAACTGGCGTGATCAAGCAGGTCAAGGTCTACGTTGCCACCAAGGAAAAGCTCAAGGTCGGTGACAAGATGGCGGGACGCCACGGTAATAAGGGTGTCGTCGCCAAGATCGTTCCAGAAGAAGATATGCCTTATCTTCCAGACGGTACTCCGATCCAGATTTGTTTGAACCCACTGGGTGTACCTTCTCGTATGAACGTTGGTCAGGTCCTTGAAACCCACATGGGTTGGGCCTGTAAGGTTCTAGGCATGAAGGTGTCGACTCCAGTCTTCGACGGTATTCCGGAAAAGGTTGTTCGTCAGCATTTGGCGGACGCAGGTCTCCCAACCACCGGTAAGTCTCCCGTTTACGACGGTCGAACCGGTGAGAAGTTGGACAACGAAGTGGTTGTGGGGTGGGTATACATGCTCAAGTTGAACCACCTTGTATCCCACAAGATCCACGCTCGTGCGGTTGGTCCTTACTCGCTCGTTACGCAACAACCACTCGGTGGTAAGGCCCAGTACGGTGGTCAGCGTTTCGGGGAAATGGAAGTTTGGGCCCTCGAAGCATACGGCGCAGCATACACGCTCCAGGAACTTTTGACGGTTAAGTCCGATGACGTTCAGGGACGTACCAAAATCTACGAATCACTGGTCAAGGGCGACTCCACGCTACAAGCGGGCACGCCGGAATCCTTCAACGTATTGATCAAGGAAATCCAATCCCTAGGTCTCGACGTGAAGCTGGGCCGCCAAAGCGAACTCGACTATAAGTAACCAACCAACCGACTGAGGATTTAATATAATGTCTACGCAAGAAGCCCAACAAGTGCTCAGCGCGGAACGTGAGTCGAATTTCGACTGCGTTACGATTAATGTCTCGTCACCGGAAATCATCCGTTCCTGGTCACGTGGCGAAGTCAAGAACCCGGAGACCATCAACTACCGTACTTTCAAGCCGGAGCCAGGCGGACTTTTCTGCCAACGCATCTTCGGTCCGGTACGCGACTACGAGTGTGCCTGCGGTAAGTACAAGCGAATCAAATACAAGGGTGTCATCTGTGACCGTTGTGGAGTCGAGGTAACTGTATCTCGCGTCCGTCGTCAGCGCATGGGGCACATCGAGTTGGCAGTACCTGTCACTCATATCTGGTTCCTCAAGAGCATGCCGTCTCGTCTCGGTCTCTTGCTCGATATGACTGCCCGCAGTCTCGAGCGAGTGATCTACTACGAAGCGTACATGGTCACCGATCCCGGCCGTACTCCACTCGAAGAGAAGCAGCTTCTCACCGACCAAGAGTACATCGAAGCGATGGCTGAGTACGGCGACGATTCCTTCGTTGCCAAGATGGGTGCAGAAGCTCTCCGCGACGTTCTCGTCAACACTGATCTCGAAGTCACCGTACTTGAGCTTCAGGAAGCGATGCGCTCGACCAAGTCGAAGCAGATCAAGAAGAAGCTAGCGAAGCGTCTCAAGGTTATCCAAGGCTTCATCAAGTCCTCCTCTCGTCCAGAGTGGATGGTACTGGAAGTCCTGCCGGTTATCCCGCCAGACCTTCGTCCTCTCGTTCCTCTGGAAGGTGGCCGTTTCGCGACCTCTGACCTCAACGACCTCTACCGTCGCGTTATCAATCGTAACAACCGCCTCAAGAACTTGATGCAGTTGAAGACGCCGGACGTGATCATCCACAACGAAAAGCGCATGCTGCAGGAAGCGGTAGACGCGCTCTTCGACAATGGTCGTCACGGTCGTCCCGTCACGGGCGCTGGTAATCGTCCGCTCAAGTCCCTCAGCGACATGCTCAAGGGCAAGCAGGGCCGTTTCCGTCAGAACCTTCTCGGTAAGCGCGTCGACTACTCCGGTCGTTCCGTTATCGTCATCGGTCCTGAGCTGAAGCTGAACCAGTGTGGTCTTCCTAAGAAGATGGCCCTCGTTCTCTTCGAGCCATTCATCATTCGCCGCCTCAAGGAGCTCGGCTTCGTGCACACGGTCCGTGGTGCTCGCCGCATGATCGAGAAGCGCTCTCCGGAAGTTTGGGACATCTTGGAAGAAGTTACCAAGGGGCACCCGGTTCTTCTCAATCGTGCTCCAACCCTTCACAGACTTTCGATCCAGGCTTTCGAGCCGATCTTGATCGAAGGCGAAGCGATCCGTGTTCACCCGCTCGTTTGTACAGCTTACAACGCTGACTTCGACGGCGACCAAATGGCAGTACACGTGCCTCTCTCCCTCGAAGCGACGCTCGAGTGTAAGATGCTCATGATGGCGACTGGAAACATCTTCTCGCCTTCCAGCGGTAAGCCAATCCTCACTCCATCGCAGGACGTTATCCTCGGATCTTATTACCTGACGATGAATCCACGTGAAGGGTACGAAGACCTCGACCGTATCCCGCTCGTCGGGAACAAGACGGAAGCGATCTTCGCTAACTTGGATGGCGCTCTGCACACTCATGACTGGGTACGTCTTCCGAACCCGGATTACGGACGTGAAACCACATTCGGCAACTCGGACCAGAAGACTATCACCACTACGGTTGGCCGTATTCGCTACAGCGAAATTTGGCCAAACGATCTCGGCTTCATCAACTTCCAAGTGGGCAAGAAGGAGCTCGGTGACGTCATCAACAACACCTACAAGGTTGCAGGTCCTGAAGCCACCGTCGATTCGCTCGACAAGCTCAAAAAGCTCGGCTTCGACGTAGCGACTATGGCCGGTATCTCCATCGGTATCGACGACATGATCATCCCGGATGAGAAGGTCGACATCGTGAAGCGTGCCTTTGGCAAGATCGCTGAAGTAGATGGCCAGTATCAAAAGGGTATCATCACCGCAGGTGAGCGTTACAACAAGATCATCGATATCTGGACTGTAGCAACCGACGAAATCAAACAGGCGGTATTCGTCCAGCTGAAGACCAACGGCGGCAAGCCAGGCGTGAACCCAGTTTACGTCATGATGGACTCCGGTGCTCGTGGTAACCCGAACCAGGTTCGCCAGCTCTGTGGTACTCGTGGTTTGATGGCTAAGCCGTCCGGCGAGATCATCGAACGTCCGATCCTCTCTTCATTCCGTGAAGGTCTAACGGTACTCGAATACTTCATCTCCACTCACGGAGCTCGTAAGGGTCTCGCGGATACCGCCCTCAAGACGGCTGACGCGGGTTACCTCACTCGTAAGCTCTGTGACGTTGCGATGGACGTGATCATCACCGAACAAGACTGTGGAACGCGCGAAGGTATCTGGAAGAAGGCGATCTTCGAAGGTGACGACGAGATCGTTGGTCTCCGCGAGCGTATCGAAGGCCGTTGCTCTTGCGACGACGTTTACAACCCAATCGAGCCAGACGAACTTGTCGTTGGTTCGGGCGAGCTCATCACTGAGCACGTTGCGAAGCGCGTTGAGGAACTCGGCATCGAGCGCCTAAAGGTAATGTCTCCTTTGACTTCGACTGCTTCCTACGGAATCGACGCCAAGTCTTACGGGATCAACCCTGCGTCCAACGACGTTGCGAAGATCGGTGACTCCGTCGGTATCATCGCGGCACAGTCGATTGGTGAGCCGGGTACACAGCTGACCATGCGTACCTTCCACATTGGTGGTATTGCGTCGTCGGTCGTTACCGATCCACGTATCTCGGTTCGTAACGCCGGTGTCGTAAAGTACCGCGGTCTCCGTCTCGTTGAGATCGCTCCAGGTGTTAGCGTTGTTCTTAACAAGACTGGTTCGGTTCAGGTCGTTGACTCTACAGGCCGCGAACTTGAAGCCTACGATATCGTAGTGGGATCACTACTACGCGTACCGGACGGCGGCGAAATCGAAGCAGGACAGCTCCTAGCCGAGTGGGATCCCTACAACATTCCGGTTCTCTCCGAAAAGCCAGGTGTCATCGGTTTCCGCGACATGATCCCAGGTGTTACCATCAAGAAGGAACTTGACGAATCCTCTGGTCGGATCGCCATCGTGGTCATCGAGCACAAGGAAGACTTGAACCCATCGGTTGAAGTCAAGGACGGATCCGGCAAGGTTCTTGCGGTTTACAGCATCCCGACTGGCGCTCAGGTAGCGGTCACCGAAGGCGACGAAATCGCCCAAGGCGCGTTGCTCGCCAAGACGCCACGTCAGGCATCCAAGACCAAGGACATCACCGGTGGTCTCCCACGTGTTGCCGAGCTCTTCGAAGCTCGTCGTCCGAAGGAAGCTGCGGAAATGGCCCGTATCGACGGTGTCGTTTCTCTCGGTGGAACGGTTCGCTCCAAACGCAAGCTCATCGTCACCGACGAAGAGTCTGGCGAAGCGGAAGAGCACCTCATTCCACACGCCAAGCAGATTATCGTCCAGGTTGGAGACGTCGTGCACAAGGGACAGCACCTCACTGAAGGTTCCGCTGACCCGCACGAAATCCTCGACATCCTCGGACCAGCCCGCTTGTACGAGTTCCTCATCAACGAAGTGCAAGAGGTCTACCGTTTGCAGGGTGTTACGATCAATGATAAGCACATCGAGCTCATCATTCGTCAGATGCTCCGCAAGGTTCGTATCACCGATCCAGGCGACACCGAGTTCTTCTGGGGCGAGCAAATCGAGCGCACGACCTTCTTGCGCGAGAACAACGAAATCATCGAAGCGGGTGGAAAGCCTGCCGAAGCTGAGCCCGTTCTTCTCGGTATCACCAAGGCGTCGATCGAAACAGAGTCCTTCATCTCCGCGGCGTCCTTCCAGGAAACCACCCGCGTACTCACAGATGCTTCGACCTTGTCCAAGATCGACAAGCTGCACGGCTTCAAGGAAAACGTTATCATGGGTCACTTGATCCCAGCCGGTACCGGTCTCCGCACCTACCGCGACCTTCGCATCACGCTCCCATTTGGCGGCAACATCGAGGACAACGTAGATCCCGTCGAGCCAGCCGAAGGAGCCACTGCCGAAGCGCCAGCGGCTACACCGGAAGCAGGTTAAACCGGCACGTAGAGAATACATTTAGCAAAGCCCGCATCCCGCCAAAGGATGCGGGCTTTTTGTGTCCTATTCGGTTGGAAGAGTAGGGCTCTTGGTTCTTGCCAAATCGGCTTCCTTCCCGTCTTTTGCGAACTTCGTATCGGAGCCTGGATATCCGAATTCCATCTGATGAAAATTGCACTTCTCTTCGCAGCGATTCTCGTTTCCGTCGTACAGACTTTTGCTCAGCAGGAACCAATATCTGCTGAAAAGTCTGCCAAGGCCAAACGCGACTCGTTCAACCGAAGCTTGCCGTTGCCGATTCGTATTCCCGGGGAGTTCGGTAAGTTGTCAGCGGTACTATTGTCTGCGAACGAATTGGTACATTTTCATCCGGAGCTCTTCGCGACATTGGTTGGCCACATCTCGGAACGAGCACCTGTGATAGCTATTGTGGCGGGTCCGGAACAGATTCTTAACGGTCGAGAGGCTTTGGAAGAGGCGGGGGTGGATCGTGATCGCGTACACTTCTTGGTACACCAATTGGATTCGATGTGGATACGCGATTTTGGACCGATATTTATACGTCGCTCCGATGGGTCCGGTTCAATCGTGGACACCTATTATTCGGCTAGGGACGAGTTGGGATCGCGTCCTCTCGACGACCAGTTTCCTTTGGTTTTAGCGAACGCTCTCGGTATACAATGCTCCTACGTTCCGATTTCTTTGGAGGGAGGTAACTTGGTACACAACGGAAATGGTTTAGGGGTATCCTCGCTCAAACTGATCGAACGCAATCGCTTCAGAAACTTCAGCGGTGACGAGTTTACAGGATTGATGAATACCTATTTTACCCTGAAGACCCTGACCTTTGTGCCTTCGATACCGGGTGAACAGACGGGCCATGCGGACATGTTCATTACTTTCGTGAATCCGAAAACAGCTGTAATTGCTCAAGCACTACCTGAGGAGACTGAAGAGGTACGATCCCATATCGAGCGGGCTTCTCAACTTGTGGGGGAACAGTTGGTTGAAGGTCGCCCCGTCCAAGTGCACCGTATCCCCTTGCCGCCGCGTAAAGACGGGATGTGGCGTTCCTACACTAATGTATTTTACGTGAATGGGCTGATGTTAGTGCCAAGCTATTCCGACGTGGATCCGGCTCTCGAAAATCAGGTGATGGAAACCTACCGGGAGTTGCTACCCAAATGGGAGATTTTGCCCATTCCAGCAGATGATTTGATCCAGACAGGTGGCTTCCTACATTGTCTAACGTTAGGAATTCCGCACTTCATCGACCCGAGCGGGTTGCTAGAGTTTTCGGAATAGTACCGAACTCAGCGCAAGGGTTGAATCACGCCCCGATTATTGGTATTTGCTGGAGTCTACCTTTCCTTGCAGCGCGACCACACCTTTAGAGGCGTTGATCTTTCCATTGCTATTGTAGTCCTCATGGTAGCTCTCGATACGATCGAGTCGATAGAGGTAATTGATCATGATACCTGCAGATTCTTGTATTCCTTTGGGTGAGGTATCTCCCATCCAATTGAGCTGCTCCATACGAGCTCCGTTGTTCAGATGAAAATGGGCGACTGGATCGGCCGCGGTACCTCTTCCAGTACGTTTCGCCTGCTGCAGGTATAGGGCGCAGTAACGTAGCAGCACGGGTTTCAGCACACCGCGGAGAGCATCGTCTCTATGCCAATTCGGGCTCTTCAGGGCGTTTGCTACAAATTCAATTGGCTTCTCCTCGCCAGCGATTGGCTTTAAGGCCTTGCTTTCGGAGGGCGAGAGCGAGGCTCGTCCTGACTCCAGTTCTGACTCAAGCCACTTCACGTATCCGGGAATAGGGGACAGGGTTGAAAAGCGTTTGAGGTTTGGTAATTCACGCCGCAGTAGGTCCACCACCTGTTTGATCAAGAAGTTTCCGAAACTGACGCCTACGAGTCCTCTTTGGGCATTGGAAATTGAGTAGAAGATCGCGGTATCCGCTTCGTCCGGTTCGAGCACGGGCATCTTTTCGTCGAGCAAATCTTGGATCTGCACCGCGAGCCCTTTGACCAAGGCGACCTCTATAAATATTAAAGGTTCGTTCGGCATACAGGGATGAAAGAACGCGAAACATCGGCGGTCAGTATCGAGCCGGTTTTTCAGATCCCTCCAACTCCGTACTTTATGCACGGCCTCGTAGCGTCCCAACTTTTCGAGGAGCGAAGCGGGTGAGTTCCAGTTGATACTAGTCAAATCGAGAAATCCGACATCGAACCAAGAACGTAGCAGCTCCTTCAAGTCTCGCTCCAAGGCTGACAATTCGGGATATTCCTTGACTAGATCGATCAGTTCTCGTCTGAGTTCGACCAAGAACCTGGGCCCTGAATGGAGAGTATTGAACTCCCGCAGGAGCTGCACTCTTGCCGGTTCCAAGGCTCGGCGGAGTCGATAGCGCGAAAGTTCGGTTTCAGCCTCGTTCTCCGCTGTTTTTAGGGCGTCGATCGCGCTTGCGATCAAGTCGCCATTGGCTCCGAACTCGTTGTTGAGGATCTTTAGAAACTCTAGACGCTCCTCAGCAGAAAATTCCAAATAGGAGCGAGCTAAGCCGGCGGCTCGGTTCCGCGCTGAAACTTCGCCACCTTTCTGGTCTAAGCACGCTCGGATCTGGGATCGTATCGTATCGGGATCTGAGTCGTCAGACGTATTCGCCCGAGTGGATACGCGAACGATCTCCCTCCAAGCTGATTGGAGGCCTGCCCAGGTGCTCCCAATGAATCCCTCTTTGCTGTTCGATACCGATTTCTTTGCCATTGTCTTTCTCTCTTACACTTGATCCGCAAGGCGTGTGCCCATTGCGAGTCACAGTTTCAAATTTTTCTATTCGAGCATGAACAAACGTAATGCTACTCTAGCTTAGGATTAGTAGATTATAGCCTCCTCGTTGCTTCTCAAGAGCGTAATATTTTTTGCGGATAGGCGCTGGATTAAACAAGGCCATCGACACCCACCTCATAGATTGCGAGTATGAGTGAAATGTCGTCTTCTCACAAACATCCCACTGAAGCGAAAGAAACCAAAGTCCTGGTAGGCCTTGGATTCGAACTCGCTCGACGTTTGGAAATCGGGCGTGTGCTCGTCTTTGCCGAGTTGTTGTCGGATCGGCGAATGGTAGAGAAACATCGAGAGTCCGAATCGATCCTTTGGGTTACCTATGACAAGGAGGCCTTCGAGGTGGATTTGGGCTCGAAAGACAGATGCGTCCAGATTCCGGAGAATCCGGTAGGCCGCATGGATCAGGTCGCTTTGGCAGTCATTATTGCGGTGATGGAGGGCGCAATCGAAGTCGACGAATCCATGGTTTGCTTGATCGGGGTCGCCGGCTCCAAACGTCTAGACAATATGCTACTCGTGAACCCTAAACGCGACTTCGATTGGTTCAGCAAGCGTTCGATCTCGAAGGATGATGCGCTGCCGATCTCCCAGGAGTTTGCCCGTTTGATCGAAATAGCGCTCAAGTTCGCATCTGAGGGAAGGGAAGGGAAACCTATTGGAACCGTCTTTGTTTTGGGCGACTTAGAGGAGCTGGAACCTATTTCCCGTCCGCTCATCCTCAATCCCTGCAAAGGGCACGCTAAGAAATTTCGCAATATTCACGACTCCGATTTCATCGAAACCATGCGGGAGCTCTCCGCCTTGGATGGCGGTTTCATCATCGACCGCAAAGGCGTGGTCGAAGCAGCAGGTGTTTACCTCGATGCCCCCGTGACTAGTAAGGTAAAGGTTCCGAAAGGGCTCGGCTCGCGCCATCTGGCTGCTGCAGCCACGACGGCGCGCACCAAGTCCTTGGCTATCGTAATCTCGGAGTCCTCTGGTACCGTTACGGTGTTTTGGGAAGGTGCTCGTGTGCTCTCTCTGGGCGGCTGAACTGTTGTCCCGGAGATTATCTGCATATGGATGCCTTCGTACGGTGGGCTGAACCTTTTCAGTATGGACATCGCCAAGCGGCGAGTTCTATACGCTTGGTGAAATTTACGGTGTTTCCGAACGCCTTTAATCGAGATTTTCAACATCCAACTTTTACTATGAAAAACAAGGCACTCATCGCTGGCATCTTGATCGCGATTTTCAATGGGCTGTTGTTTGTACCTGGCTTTGAGGCCTATGGGATCTATCTGGTCGCAGCAGCTTTGGCGCTCGCTCTTTGGCTGGTTCTCAAAGCCATGACGGTGGCGGACTACATCCCTGCTATTGAAGAGGAAAAGGTGAGCACCCCGGTCCAAGCGCATGAGCCGGTCGTGGTTCCACCAGCTCCTAAGAACGCAGCCGAGGCAGAAGTCATCGCGGTCATTTCGACGCTACAGAGTAAGGGGCGCTTGGTGGACTTCTTGATGGATGACATCAGCAAGTACAGCGACGCTCAGGTCGGAGCAGCGGCACGTGTCGTGCACCAAGGGTGCAAGTCCGCGTTCGACGAGATGATCACTGTCGAGCCGGTTGCGAGGGAAGCTGAGGGATCCGTGGTCACCGTACCAGAGCATGCGGTTGACTCCTACCGTATTTCTGGCTCGGCAAGTGGGGGCTCCGAGCAGAAAGGCAAGCTCGTGCACAAAGGGTGGAAGGCCAGCCGTGTTAATCTACCTCGAGTGATCAAGTCGGAGGAGGGCAAGCTACCCGTTATCGCTCCTGCTCAGATTGAGGTAAAATAGAGGGCAGCGTACAAAGAGGTCGTTCCTGCAACGGGAGGAAAAGGAAAATGGATAAGAAATTTGTCTTAGGAATTGATCTGGGTACTAGCAACAGTGCCGTGAGTTTGTGCGACTTGGAAAGTGGCGAAAGTCGAGTAGTTCAGGTAACGCAGATCCTCGCTCCCAGCCAAATCGGCGAGCGAGCGTCGCTACCCTCGGCTCTCTATTTGCCCAGCGAAAACGAGTTTTCAGAGGACGCGATTAGCGTGCCTTGGTCGTCAGCCGATCGTAGTCACATCGTGGGTACGTTTGCTCGCGAGCATGGCGCTCAGGTGCCGGATCGTTTAGTGACGTCAGCCAAGTCATGGCTCTCCAATCCACATGTCGATCCGCAATCGCCAGTGCTGCCTTGGAATTCGGAAATCGGCGAACAAAAGCTCTCCGCAGTAGAAGCGTCACGCCGCTACCTCGAGCATCTCAAAAGTGGGGTGCTCTACGCTGAGCGCTTGGAGGGACGAGAATGGAATATGGAGGAAGGTCAGATTGTGCTGACGGTGCCGGCCTCTTTCGACGAGGTGGCCCGAAAGCTCACGGCTGATGCAGCCTCGTCGGCAGGTTTGAGGGAACCCATCCTGCTGGAGGAACCGCAAGCGGCCTTCTATGCGTGGACCGACAAGGTCGGGAGTGATTGGCGCAAGCAGGTGCGAGCAGGAGATGTGATTCTCGTTTGCGACGTAGGTGGCGGCACTGCGGACTTCAGCTTGATTGCGGTCAGCGAGGAGGAGGGCAACCTCGCGGTCGAGCGTATCGCGGTCGGCGAGCACATTCTGCTCGGCGGGGACAACATGGATCTTGCTCTCGCCTATAATTTGCAAGCTCAGCTTGAGGACGAAGGAACGGAAATTGACGACTGGCAGTTCCTCGCGCTCATCCACGGAGCGAGCCAAGCGAAGGCCAAGCTCTTCGAAGACGCGAGCTTGTCGGATTTGCCGATATCAGTCCCGTCGCGTGGCTCTAGTTTGTTCGCCGGAACTGTATCCACAAAACTGACACGCGAGACCCTGCAAGCAGTTGTGGTCGACGGATTCTTCGCTTTGACTGCAGCTGACGAAATGCCGGTAGAAGACGGCGCCGCGGCTCTGCAGGAATTCGGTTTGCCCTACGCCTCGGATGCAGTTGTTAGCAAGCACCTCGCCCGTTTCCTTGCTCGCAGTTTACAGAACGTGAAGACGAGTGAAAGCCTGTCGACCCTTATCGCAAATCCGGAGCAAGCACTATCGGGCGAATTGCTCAAACCGACCGCCGTGCTTTTTAACGGGGGCGTGTTCAAGGCCGGCTCGATTCGCGATCGCGTGATGGAGCTCTTAGCGACTTGGTGCGAGAACGCTCCACGCGAGTTGCAGGGCTTCCAACCGGATCTGGCGGTGGCCAAAGGTGCTGCGAGCTATGGCCGTAATCGTGCGACGGGTCAGGGAATTCGGATACGAGCTGGTACGGCACGCTCTTACTACCTCGGCCTTGAGTCGTCCCGTCCTGCGGTTCCGGGATTCAAGCCTCCAATCAAGGCGGTGTGCGTCGTTCCGCAGGGAATGGAAGAGGGTTCTTCGCACACTCTAGAGGGTCGTGCTTTTGGATTAGTCACGGGTAAGCCAGCTGTCTTTCGGTTCTTCGCGTCGGAGATACGCAGCGGTGACCAGCCAGGCGATTTGATTAACAAGGCCGATAAGCTTCTGGAAGAAACCAGCAAGCTTGAGATCGAGCTTCCAGCGATGGAGGAGTTTCCGAAAGGGCAGCCGATTCCGGTGTTCCTGAACTCAGTGGTAACGGAACTGGGGAACCTTGAGCTTTGGATGCAACATGTCGATTCGGACCGAAAGTGGAAAGTGGAATTCCAGGTCCGCATGGATTGATGACGATGGGGAAAGCGACTTCTTATCGCAATTAGATCTATAATTCGCGGGGAAAGACCGCTTCCCGCAACGATTTGATGATGACTCCTCGTTATTCTATAGGTATCGACTTGGGCACTACAAATTGTGCACTGGCTTACCTAGACCTGACGCGGGATGTCGGTGAGTCGGAGGTGCTGGGTATTCGGCAGCTGGAGACTAGGAGCACTGACGTTCAACGCAGTACTTTGCCTTCGTTTTTGTATCTCGAGGAGGACGGCCAGTGGAGTGCTGGGCTTTTCGCGCGGGAGCGAGGTCGTGAGCAACCAGACCGTGTCGTCCATTCGGCGAAGTCTTGGCTTTGTCATCACACGGTTAGTCCGCAAGCTAAGATTTTGCCTTGGAAGTCGAAGGCGATCACGGACGCAGATAAGCTCTCTGCCATTGAAGCCTCGAGTCACCTGCTTGAGGTGTTGAAAAATGCTTGGGATTCGCAGTTTGGAAACTCAGCACCTTTCGAGCAGCAGGGAGTGACCATCACGGTGCCAGCTTCTTTCGATGCGGCTGCTCAAGCTGCGACCTTGGAGGCCGCTCGCGCAGCGGGATATCCGGACAACGTGCGACTCATCGAGGAACCGCAGGCGGCCTTTTATCGTTGGCTGGAAACGGCGGAAGGTAGAGCGAATGAGCTTCGGGAAGGCGAGTGTATCCTTGTAGTGGATATCGGGGGCGGAACCTCAGATTTCAGTTTGTTTCGAATTGGCGGCCGCGAAAAAGGTCGACCGAAAATTGTTCGTGTCTCGGTGAGCGAGCATCTCCTTTTAGGCGGTGACAATATCGACCTAGCGTTAGCTCACGCCTTAGAATCTGAATTAGCTCCCGATGGCGAAGATTTGAGTGTTGACCAATGGGCACATTTGATCAGCCGAGCTCGCGACTTGAAGGAGGCGTGCTTAGTAGCCGAGTCCGAGGAGGATCGATCGATCACGGTGTCCGTGCCGAGTAAAGGCTCGGGCTTGATCGCTGGCACGCTTTCGACGGAGGTTTCTGCCAGTCTTGCTCGCGAATTGATTTTGGAGGGCTTCTTTCCTGAATGTAAGAGAGGTTCTCGAGCTGAACGCTCGGCTGAAGGGCTTTTGGAGATCGGTCTTCCGTACGCCACCGATTGCGGGGTGACGCGGCACCTTGCTGAGTTTTTGGATGGTTGTGCGGGTGTGGACCGAGTTTTGTTTAATGGGGGCAGCCTTTCTTCCTCGATGATCCAGGATCGGCTTTTGTCGCAGATCTCGCAGTGGCAAGAGTCGCGAAAGGTAGTCGCATTGGAAAACTCGGAGACAGATCTCGCTGTAGCCCGAGGGGCTGCTTTCTATGGGGCTCAGATATGCCAAGGCCGCAGACGGATCGATGCGGGTGCAGCTAGGGCGATCTTCATCGAAGTTGCTAGCGAGTCAGAAACAAAGCACCTTTGTGTACTGCCCAAAGGGGCTCAGCCGGGAGAACAGTTCGATATTGAGATTCCTGGATTACGTATGGCGGTCAATCAAATCGCTCGGTTTCGAGTGTTTCAGGGAAGGGACTCGATGCAACAATCCGCAGGTGAATGGTGTAAAGAGAAAATGGATACAATGCGATCTTTGCCGCCATTGGATACTCGGGTCGAGTTCGAAGGACGGGAGTCGATTCTCATTCGCTTGAAGAGTGGAGTCAGCGAACTGGGAATGTTGACGGTGAATTGCGAGTCGCTGGATGAGTCGGTTCCTGGCAGCTGGCCGTTGGCTTTCAACCTGAGAGCAGAGGGCGGCTCGGCTGGAGATTTATCGAATGTGGACCCCGGATTGGATGCCGGCAAGGTGGCGAAAGCGTCTCGATCTTTGAAACGCGGTTTCCTTGCTCGTGGTACGGGGCTCAAAGCCTCTCGAGTTTTCAAGGAATTGGAAGCTGACCTTAGGATGCCTAAGTACGAGTGGAATTTGAGAGTCTGCCGAGCCTTAGTGGATGAAGCTCTCGAGAACTGCGAGATTGTCGCTCGAAGTCCAGAAGTTGCGGAGACATGGCTCCAGCTCGTAGGGTACCTCATGCGTCCAGGTTTTGGAGCACCCGGAGATGACGCCAGGCTGGTCGACGTGTTCGAAGTTTCGGACACATTTCGAAATTCGCCTGTAAAAGTGGAGGTTCAGTTTCTGATCTTGCTGCGTCGGATAGCTCCAGGACTATCGGATGATCAGCAGGTTGCGTTATTTGGCACGCATCTTTCTCGTTTAGGTGAGACGAAGCGGGGAGAAGCGGAACGGATCCGTCTGTTGGGTAGTCTGGAGAAGCTGGAACTGAGGCCAAAAGAGTGCATTTATGATAGCTTTGTGCAGCGCCTTGATGGCGCGCTTTCCGAAGGCAAAGCAGTCGCTCCGTTGTTGGGCGGATTGGCTTCTTTGCTCAGTCGAGTGCTTTTCGATGCTTCGGTAGATCGGGTGTTGCCACCGGATACGGTGGAGGGAGTCTTTGATCGTCTACGGAAGCAGGATTGGTCCGAAGGGCGATTCGCGGACGCTGTGCCACTGTTTTTGAAGGCTGCTCGAGTGGTGGACGAGCGAGCTTTAAACATATCTCGCCATTGCTCCGCAAAGATCGTTTCCAAGCTCGAAAAGTCTGGGGTGTCGGCGAGCCGCTTATTGCCGTTGCGAGATTATGTACCGGTGACGCAAGGAGAAAGGGCGTTGGCCTATGGAGAGGCTTTGCCGCCCGGTTTTTTACTGACTGGCGGGAATTAGCTTTGCTCCAGTTACTTTTCGAAAAATGCGGTCACTTGCACTGTCACGAGATCGTTCACGAGGTGTTTTCCGAGTCGCTCGAAGAAGCGGCCGGAACCATAGACAGCTCCGAAAAGAGTCCGGTCCACATCGAACTGGGTTTGCAAGACGTAACCGTCTTCGATGGGCGCGAGGGTGCAATCCAAGTGCAAGGGGTGGGATTGGCCACGGATTTGCATCATCCCTTCCACCGTCGCGTTCGGTATGCCTGGATGGGCGGAGGGATCACGGAAGAATCGATTGAGTGAAAAACGGGCAGTCGGGTAGCTCTTGGTTTCGAAGAAGTCCTCCGACTGGAGGTGTCCGATAAGCATCGATGCAAGTTTTGTATCCGAAATATCATGACAGGAAATACGACTCATGTCCACGACGAGTTCCCCGGAATCTGCCGTTCCGCTCGCGTCGATCGATAAGGAACCGCTTTGGCATGCGATCAAGCCGTCGTGTTGGTTGATCAGGTTGCGACCGATCCAGCGAACTTTCGACTTTTCCGCGTTAAGCTGGTAGATGCCTTCTGGCGAAGATTCAGGTGTTTGTTCGCTAATAATCGGATTACCTGCATCGATCCATCCTCTGAGGCCGATGGTGTAGACTTGCACATTGGAAAATCCTGCTTCTTGCAAGCGGGCCGCTGCCACGGTTGCAGCGTTGCATCGTTCGCTCTCTCCATAGACCACCAGGGAAATGGTCTTATCGGGGAATGTGTTTGAAAAAGATTCTATGAATGCACTATCGAAAACGCAGTGGTTCTGGGCCCCAGGAATGTGGGATTCTGTGAATGCTTCCGGCGTACGCACGTCGATAAGAGCAGCAGAGATAGTGTCAGTATTAGGGGAAGAAGTTACGCTCAGGGAATCTATGTTTGGAATCATAGCTGGGTGGTTCGAGGCCTTAGGAGGGTTCGTGCCGGTAGCTACGAACTCGATTCCCGAGTAATTGCGTCGAACTGCTCCAAGCTCTTATGATTTCCCCTATTGACCGAACGGGTAAGGAAATAAGTTGGAGACGATCAGTAGCTGCAGCAAACCGGTGACTGAGATAACACTGACTGACAGCGTCCAAGTCTTCAAGGTTTCCGCTTCCGTAAAGCCAGTCATCTTGCAGACAATCCAGAAGCCGCTGTCATTCATCCAAGAGCCGAACATTGCTCCGAACGCAATTGCGGCGAAAATGTAGAACGGATCAAAGCCGAGTGCCGCACCGCTTGTCGTCAATGTGGCCAGTATGCCGGCCATAATGCCCGAAGTCGTGATCATGGAGGTCGTCGATGAACCTTGGGCGACCTTCATCACAGCTGCGACTAGCCAAGCGAGTAATACGAAGGAAAAGCCGCTGCCATCGGTCAAGGCGGTGATCGAATCTCCTATGCCGGATTGGCGGATCATGCCGCCGAAGGCTCCGCCCGCCGCGGTGATCAGGATAATGGTACCAGCTGTGCCGAGAGGGCTTTCCAACGTTTTCCAGAGATCTTTCTTGTCGAGGCGTCGATAGCGAGCGAGTAAGGAGATGGCAATTAGGGCTCCTAGAAACATGGCCACATGTTTTTGTCCGACAACTTCTATGGCTGAGAAGAGCCAACCTAGACTCTCTCGTGAAGCGAATTCTCCGACGAACGAAGAGATGGCGATCAATGCAACGGGAAGCCCAACCGGCAGGGAGGAAACGAAAATTCCAGGCAGTTGGCTCTCATCCTTTTCGACGATTTCTTTTAGGTCTTCCGTGCTGAGCATTCCGCTGTCCCTAAGTTTTATGCCAAGCTTGCTATCCAGAATACCCCCCAGTTTTAGACCGGCCAAAGCGGGTATGATTCCTAAGGCAATGCCGCCGGCGATGGTGAGTCCGAGGTTTAGTCCCAGTGTTTCCACTACGATCAGGGGTCCAGGCGTCGGAGGCACCAGAGAGTGTGTCACCAGTGCTCCTGTGCATACAGCAACGATCAAGTAGACATAGCTTCGACCTAAGCGAAATGCCATCGCTTGGGCGAGCGGGACCATCAGGTAGAAGACTGTGTCGAAGAACACTGGAATGGATAGGAAGAACGACGATACAAGCATGGCATACCCGGCCTGCTTTTCTCCGAATACCTTGATCATGCTACGCACGATGCGGTCGGCCGCTCCACTCTCCATGAGGCAGAGTCCGATGATCGCGGCGAGGGCGATGATCCAAGCGATACCACCGGCGGTATTTCCCAGCTGGCGCATCGTTTCCGATATCGCTGAGGTGATTGGGTTGCCGACGGTATTTCCACCCAAATTGGTAAGTGCTCCGACAATGATCGCTGCGATAACCAGAGCGATGAATGGGTGGATGCGTAGATAACCAATGGCGATGACTACAAAAGCAATACCAGCAAAGAGAACGAGAAAAGGCGTCAAGTCTAGGGCACCCGACGCAAGGAGAACGGGAAGGTCGAAAGGCATAAAGCGGGGTAGGTTGTTTCTAAGGCTTAGGGCAGGTCACGAAAAAAGGTGAACAAGGAATGTTCAGGCCGATTTCGTAGACCGCCAAATCAAACAGTGCTTTGCGAGGATGAGAAAGGATAAATTTACCGAACAGCAGAGTGTTCCGGCCGTTTAGTCCTCATCGATGATGGTTAGCTGGAAGCGAGGAGGTCCGTTCACTCAATCTCGATCAGCCGAAGCAGCGTGTCCAAAATCTGAATATAAGTAGTTAAGTGGTGTCTCGGGTTGACCCTTCTTAATCGGCTCAAATCGGCTGCATCGTCACCTCGACGGAGACTGTGTGCTCTCCGCCTCCGGTGACGGCTCCGCTGAGCATGCTTACGTCTGAAAAGTCCCGCCCGTAAGCCACGGCGACGTGTTGATCGGCACAGACAAGATTGTTTGTCGGATCGACGTCAATCCATCCATTTTCAGGAAGGAAAATGCTAACCCAGGCATGGGAGGCGTCGGCTCCGACGAGTCGAGGCTGGCCAGGTGGTGGCATCGTAAGAATGTATCCGCTGGCGTAGCACGCGGACAGTCCTTGGGCACGCAAGGCAGCGATCATGAGATGAGCGAAGTCTTGGCAGACACCACTCTTGGTGGAGAGGGTTTGCTCGACAGGGGTATAGATATCGCTGGCTTCGGAATCGAATTTGAACTCGTCCTTAAACGCTTGAAGCATGGCTGCGACCCCGTCCCCGATCTTCGCGTCACCTGAAAAGAAGCGAGCTCCGAATTCGGTGATCGAATCGGTTTTCTTTGTGTTTTCAGTTTCGTAGAGAAATTCTTTGGCTTCGATCAAGTCAGTTCGCTTGATATCTGCGAGGGCCTCTCTGATCTCGGATACAGGTGTATCCAGTTTTTTGAGGTCAATAGCCTCAGCAGAAACTTCTACCGTGCTATACGCGTCCACGACGAGAGACTCGTGCGGCAGTTGTATGGCAAAAAGGTGAGAGGTATTGCCAAAGTAGTCGACTCGCACGGCGAGGTCGGCGGGCTCAGGGCTGACCTCCAAAGAAAAGCGCGTGCAAATCTGGGATTCGTTTTTGAGAGGCTTAAGGATCGCGGTGTGGTGCGATCCGGTGACCGGGTAGCTGTACGAGTAGCTGGTCTTGTGGTGTAAGCGGTAGGTAGCCATGCGATACGTTAGCCGATGGTTGCGTTTGGCTTTTTAGTGGCCGCGTTGTTGGTGTGGGCGAAATAGTACTGTTGGATGGCGCTGCCGAGTTCGAGCAAGTTGGCGAACGTGTCGCCGAAGAAGTCGTGCACACTCTTCATGCGAGCGAGCGGTTCCTGGTGCATAAGGGCCTTGGGATTGGTGAGGCCGATACGGCTGAAAAGCTGTAGGGAAAGGGTGTCTATGGTATTGCGCTCGCCTTTGTTCGCGTGCGGGAGAGTCACCAGCAGTTTCTGAAGATTTGAGATCTGGTAGATGAGTGAGCGTGGATTGCTCGCATCGAAGCAGAGAACGTCGAGAACGCTTTCCGAAGATACTGTATTCAGATAACGGCGACGGTAGGTGATACTGGAATCAGCCCAATAGAGTAGCTGCGAATCGAGCCGGTCGTCGAAGGGTTTTGCGACAGAGTATGAGGATTGCAGCAGGGACGAGATGGAAAGAGCGCGCTCGAGGCGGCGTCCTATTTGCAAGAAAGTCCATCCTTGGCTGCGTGTCATGTTTTCGTAGGCATTGCCCACGAAAATGGCGAGGTTCTCTAAGGCGTCGTCTAGAAAAATGGATACGTCTTCGTCGAAGATGCTAAGGTTCTTAGACTCGTAGGATTCGCCAATCTCACGGAAAGCTTGCATCCGTTTCCAAGTGTCGACCGACAGGCGTTCCTTGACCTTTGCACCAGCCCGCTCGATGAAGCGCAGGTTGTTGATGAGGCTTTCCGGATTGTCTTTGGCGAAGAGGGAACGGGTGAGGAAGGGTTCGACCGCAGAGAAGTCGAGCCTTTCGGTTTCTGGATCGAGCAGGCTATCGATGGATTCGTCAGGCGGGATGATCTGCTCGAGGAAGGGAACGATCGCTCGCTGCGATTCGCCGCCCAGTTCCTCTGTGAGGAAGTTTGAAATGGTCCGCTGCAGGCGTGCGAGAGACTCAGCGCGTTCGATGTAGCGGCCGAGCCAGTGGAGGTTGTCGGCGGTGCGGCTGGGCAGATCGTTGTGGTTGCGGCGGATCGGACGATCGCTGTTGATGTTGGCGGCGGCTCTCTGGCCGGCTTCGGGCCCTGCGTCGCGGATGATCCAAGCATCTTTACTGGCACCGCCGCGTTGCATGGAAACATCCATGACGTCGTCGCTAGCTGGGTACCGGACGAGTCCGCCTGGCATCATTTTCCAACCATTGTCGTCGGCCACCATGAACACCCGCATGAGGAAGTGACGTGGCTGCAGCTTGCCTTTTTCGTATACGGGAGTGGTGGCTTGCGATAGGATCTCTTGGCCGCAATAGCGCTCGGGGTACTTGTTGATTTGCTCGATGAGCTTTTGTTTCTCAATCGAGCTAAGTCGCGGACCGAAATAGGTGGCACCTCCCAATTGGCGGAAGGTTGGCTTGATGATAAGCTTCTCGATATTCTCCAGAACGTAGTTTCGCTCGTGTTTTTGCCCGCACCACCAAGTAGCGACGGAAGGGAGCTCGAGGCTCTCGCCGAGATAGTTGCGGCAAAACCATGGTAGGAAAGCGAGGAGAGCGGGCGTTTCTACGAAGCCAGAGCCGAGTGCATTGACGAGGGCGAGGTTCCGGTTTCTGACGGTGTTGACCAAGCCGGGAACGCCAAGGAGGGAACCGTTGCGAAGCTCGAGCGGATCGACCCAGGGTGAATCGACGCGACGCAAGAGGCCGTGGACCTGCTGCACGCCGTTGATCGTCTTCATGTAGAGACGGTTGGAGCGCACGGTCAGATCTTCGCCCTCGGCTAGGGTGTAGCCGAGATTACGGGCGAGAAAGGACTGCTCGAAATAGGTTTCGTTCTTCGGACCGGCAGTGAGCAGAGCTATGTTGGGCTGGTCAGATGAGGTGGCTGCCAGCGATTCGATGTGCTGGCAGAACTTTTGTACGAAGGGCTGCAGGGAGAGGATGTCGGATTGCCAAATCGCTTTGGGGAAGATGCGCGACATGAGCATGCGGTTCTCCAACGCGTAGCCGAGTCCGGAGGCGGCTTCGACACGGTCTGAGAGTACCCACCAGCTGCCGTCAGGGGAGCGGGCTAGGTCTGCTGCGTAGAGTTGGATGTGGCTTTGGCGAGGCGGCAAGAGTCCGTGGCAGGGGCGTAGGAAGGCCGGATTCGAGAAGACCAAATAAGGGTGCATCTTGCTGCCTTGCAGCATGGTTTGTCTGCCGTAGACATCACCCAAGATGAGGTTGAGCAAGTGCGCTCGTTGCCCAAGGGAGCTTTCTAAAGACTCCATCTCCTTCTGCGGGAGCGCCAAGGGAACCATGTCCATAGACCAAGGGCGCGAGCTAGAGTCTTCGGCATCGTAGACATTGTAGGTGATGCCGTTGTCGCGGATGAGGCGGTCGAGCTGCCGCTCGCGCCGCTCCCAGCGGGGTTTGTTTAAGGCGCCGAGGTGCTCGGACACGGATCGCCAATGCGGACGCGGCAGTCCCTTTTCGTCGAGTAATTCGTCGTAGGAACCGCTGGAGGAGGCGTAGCCCCCCATCCAGTTGTTGAGCAAATTCGTTTGGCCGGCTTCGGTCATCAGGAGGGTTTTGCGCAGTGATTGCGCTTGATGACTGGAGTATTCCCTACGCTTTGAAGTGCAAGCGTTGTGATCCCCAAATCAGTGTACGTCCTATAGCCTACGTAAATCGAGGGTGACGGGCATTTCCTCGCTACGTTCGATGTGTCTGACCTGGATGGGACCGGTGTTGTGGCCGAAAGAGTGGAACCGTTCAGCGCGCCGCGTTTCTGCTTCCAAGGCATTGATAGGGAAGCGTTCGTGGCTGCGTCCGCCGGGGTGGCTGACGAAGTAAGTACATCCTCCGATGGCCCGCGAGTGGAACTTGTCCACGATATCGAAAACGAGTGGAGCGTGCACCGGGATAGTTGGGTGCAGACAGCTGGGCGGTTGCCACGCTCGGTAGCGAACGCCGGCCACATAAGCCCCAGGTTCTCCAGTCGATGTGAGTGGGAGCTCCGTGCGGTTGACTGTGAGGGAATAGCGCTCCGGATCGAGACCGGTGATCTTGGCCTGCATTCGCTCTATGGATGAATCTACGTAGCGGGCGGTTCCGCCACCACCGGCTTCTTCGCCGAGGACAAGCCAAGGTTCGATGCCTTGGCGGAGCTCGATTGTCATGCCATCGAAACTTGCAGTACCAATGATCGCGAAGCGGAATTCGAAATGAGTGGTGAACCAATTTTCCTGCACGGGCAGATTAGCAGCGTGCAGCGTTTGGATGACTTGTCGGAAGTCTTCCCGCACGAAGTGTGGCAGCATGAAGCGGTCGTGCAGCTTAGTGAGCCAGCGGGTGAGTGGAGCTTCGTACGGCTTTTCCCAGAAATGCACGATCAAGGCGCGTAGCAGGAGCTGTTGAGCGAGGCTCATCTGGGCGTGAGGCGGCATCTCGAATCCGCGGAACTCTACGAGGCCGAGGCGTCCGGTGGCGCTGTCCGGCGAGAACATCTTGTCGATACAGAATTCGGCACGGTGCGTGTTGCCGGTTAAGTCGGTGAGCAAGTGGCGGAATACGCGGTCGACCAGCCAAGGCGGTATGCTTGGATCGTCGATTCCGGGGATTTGCTTGAAGGCTATCTCCATCTCGTAGCACGCATCTGGGCGCCCTTCGTCCACGCGGGGGGCTTGGGAGGTCGGTCCGATGAACAAGCCGCTGAATAGATAGCTTAGCGAAGGGTGGTTCATCCAGAAGCCGATGAGCGACTTGAGGACGTCGGGGCGGCGCAAGAAGGGCGAGTCCGCTGGTGTTGATCCTCCTACGACGATGTGGTTGCCTCCGCCTGTGCCGGTGTGGCGGCCGTCGAGTTGGAATTTGTCGGTACCGAGGTTTAGGTGGCGGGCCTCTTCGTAGAGGATCTCAGTCTTCTCAACCAGCTGGTTCCAGGAGGTCGATGGGTGAATGTTGACTTCCATGACTCCCGGGTCGGGGGTGATCTTCATGTAGTCGACGCGTGGATCGTGGGGAGGCGTGTAGCCTTCGATCAGGACCGGTTTTTTCAATACAGCCGCCGCGTGTTCGATGGCAGCTACCAGGTCTATGTAGTCCTCGATCTTCTCCGTTGGCGGCATGAAGACGTAAAGGCGGCCCTTCCTGCATTCGACGCAAAGAGCGGTGCGAATGACCCAGGGTGCTGATTGCCCTTCGTCAGGAACTTGGTTTTGCGGAAGCTTGCTGAGTTCCTCCTCGAAGGTTTCCGCAGCGGTGCGTTCCTCCTCTATGCGTTTGGAGATTTCGCGAGCGGCGTGGTCGTCTTCCCGGCGTTGGGGAACGATGAGAGAGCGTCTTGAAGGAAGGTCCGGATAGCGGGCAGAGGGATCTGACGGGTGGATGTAAGGATAGTCCTCTTCCTTAACCCATGGGAGACGGTCGAGTGGCAGTCGCAAGCCGAGTGGAGAGTCGCCCGGGGTGAGAAAGAGTTGCTTCCCGCGAAGCATCCAGATGCCGCTGTGCCAAGCGGGGCCATCCTTATCCCAGCCGCGCTGGAGAGGCAGTGCGTAGCCAACGGGAGTGTTAAGGCCGCGGTTGAATACGCTGAGGAGGTTCTCCCGTTCCTGCGGGTCGTCCAGCTCGTTATCAAGCGGGTTGATGTTTACGGGCAGATTGCGCTCTTTGAGCGAGAAGGCGACTGGATCTTCGTAGGCTGGGTTGACGTACTGTTTGTCGACTCGGAGTTGGCGCGTGAGTTCTTCTATCAGCTCTTTCGCATCTTTATGGGTGTATCCATATTCTACTGACTCATCCCCGATTAGGTCGTCGTTTTCCCAAAGCGGTTTACCGTCTTTTCTCCAGTATAGGCCGAGGGCCCAACGGGGAAGGGGTTCGCCGGGGTACCACTTCCCTTGGCCGTAGTGCAGCATACCCTTTGGGCCAAACTTTTTGCGAAGTCGGCGGATGAGTTTGTCGGAGAGTGGCTTTTTGGTGGGACCCACGGCTCCGGTATTCCACTCTTCGCCTTCTTGGTCGTAGATGGAGATGAAGGTCGGCTCTCCGCCCATGCTCAGGCGCACATCACCAGCTTCGAGTCGCTTGTCGACGGTCTTGCCGAGGGCGAGAATGGACTTCCATTGGGAGTCGGTGAAAGGTTTGGTGACGCGCGGATCCTCGTGGATGCGCGTGACTGACATGGACACGTCGAATTCGGTCTTGCAGGCAGTGATACCGCCTTCGATCGGAGCCGCTCCTTTGGCGTCAGCTGAAGTGGCGAGGGGGATGTGACCCTCGCCGCAGAAAAGTCCGCTTGTGGCATCCAGCCCGACCCATCCCGCCCCTGGCAGATAAACTTCACACCAAGCATGGAGGTCGCAGCAATCCTCGGGTACACCTGAAGGTGCGTCCGGGTCGATTGGTTTTTGGTCGGGCTTTAATTGTATCGAATAACCGGATACGAATCGTGCAGCGATGCCGAGCCTGCGAAAAACGTGTACGAGTAGCCATGCGAAGTCGCGACAGCTGCCTCTCCCTTCTTTGAGCGTTTTTTCGGGGCTGAAGATGCCCGGGTCCATGCGAAGGGTGTACTCCAAGTGGGCATTAACTTTTTGGTTAATGTAGGCGACGAAGTCGTTGGTGTCCTTCTTGGATAGGTCGATCGATTCGACGAACTCCTTGAAGCGTCCGCGGAGGGGAATCTTCGAGAAATAGGGACGTAGTTCTTTTTTAAGGACGTTACTGTACTCGAACGGATAGCTCGTCGCGTTTTCCTCTAGGAAGAAGTCGAAGGGATTTATGGGTGCGAGATCGACGACGAGATCGATTTCTAGGCCGAAGGACTTGGTCGGCTCCTGCAGGAGGAGTCGGGCGACGTAGTTGCTTTGCGGGTCTTGCTGCCAGTTGACGAAGGTTTCCTCGGGGTGGACTTTCAGGGAATAGCTGACGATGCGGGAGCGACAGTGTGGAGCCGGCCTGAGGCGGACGACCTGCGGGCCAAGCGTGGCGAAGCGGTCGTAGTTGTAAAAGGTCCTGTGGTTGAGAGCGACTTTTATAGCCATCTAGGGAATGTGAATGGTGGAAAGTGAAGATTGAATTGCTCGAGGGCAGGCGGGATGGGGTTGCGCTGCTTTCGGGCGTGGTGTGCTACGCTTGGGCTTGCTCTAGATCCTCGGCAGGATCGACGATCTCTGAGAACATGTAGCGCTCGTTGATTTGCACGGCGATTTCGCCGAGGTCGTTCTCGATCGATTCGATGAGCTTGTGCGCCTCTTTGCCGTTGAGGTCGTTAGGATTGGCGTAGTTGAGCTTAGCTATCAACTGCCCGAGGCGGCGTTCCGCTTCGTTTGAAAAGTGTGTGGTCGGGCACTTGGAAATGGCGTGCAACGCGAGCTGGGTTCGGGTGAGACAGTAGAGTACTGAGCGAGGAAAGTCCCGCGAGCGCAGAAGGAAATCGCGTACGGTGTCGCCCTCGATGTCGGCCACGTAGACGCGGCGGTACGCTTCGTGAGCGCTGCAACCACGAAGGATGGCGGCCCACTGTGCGTTGTCGAGGGCGTCGTCCTTGGCGGGCGAATCCTGCAGCATGTAGCGCTTGGCGTCGAGGATGCGGCAGGTTTTGTCGGCACGTTCTAGGTTGGCTCCTATCTTGACGAATTCGAAGCCAATCTGGTGTGGGAAGGTGGTGTCGACCAGGCCTTGGAAGAGCTGGGAGAACTCCTTTATGTGCTGGAAGAATTCGTAATCCGCCTCGACGCAAACCTTCTGGGGATCCTGCTTCTTCAACCAGAGATAGGTTCGGTTGATCACCTCCCACATCTCCGAGGAGATCTGGTCGCGGATCATGCGGGCATTTTCGCGAGCGGCAGAGATGCACTGCAGCACGGAGCTCGGATTTTCGCGACTGAAAATGAGGAAGTCGGTGATGTTGGAGCTCGACTTGTCTTCGTAGAGCGACTCGAAGAGGGCTTGGTCTCCGAGGCTGGCGAGAATCGGGCTCCAGTTTTTGTATTGGTCTTCGTCCGGAGAGTGTTCGGATTCGAGAAGAGTTTGGAGGGTGACGTCTACTAGGCGAACGGTGTTTTCGGCCCGTTCAATGTAGCGTGCCATCCAGAAGAGGGAGTCTGCGACGCGGCAAAGCATGTTAAATTTGGTGTTGGGTTTCGACTTTTTAGGTTCTGGCTGGTTTGGGACTTACTCGTCGGAGTAGAGAACCCAAGTGTCTTTGCTGCCGCCGCCTTGGGAGGAGTTCACGACGAGTGAACCTTTTTTGAGGGCGACTCGCGTTAGTCCGCCTGGAATGATCTGCGTTTTTTCCCCGCATATTATGTAGGGACGCAGGTCGATGTGTCGTCCGCCGAATCCTTCATCGCAGTAGGTCGGGTGGCGCGATAGAGAGATCGGCGTTTGGGCGATGAACTCCCGGGGGGCGGCTTTGACCTTGGCCTTGAATTCCTCAATTTCCTTTTTCGTAGCGTGCGGACCGATAAGCATGCCGTATCCGCCTGCCTCGTTGGCTGCTTTGATGACGAGCTTATCGGCATTTTCGAGGGTATACTCTAGGTCCTCCTTCCGGTAGGGAAGCCACGTTTCGACGTTCGGCAGGATGGCGTCCTCGCCCAAGTAGTACTTAATCATATCGGGCACGAAGCAGTACATGACCTTGTCGTCAGCGACTCCAGTGCCGAGCGCGTTTGCGAGTCCGATGTTGCCTTTCTTGTAGGCACGCACGAGGCCGGGAACACCCAGCAGAGAGTCTTTTCGGAAGACCTCTGGGTCGATAAAATCGTCGTCGATGCGGCGGTAGAGCACGTCGACCTGCTTGAGTCCCTCGGTGGTGCGCATGTAAACGCAGTCGTCGGATTCTACTACGAGGTCGCGACCTTCCACGATTTCGACACCCATTTGGCGGGCGAGAAAGCAGTGTTCGAAGTAGGCAGAATTGTAGACGCCGGGTGTGAGCACAGCGACAGTCGGAGAGGCTTTCCCTTGAGGAGCGATGTATTGCAGCGCGGTGAGGAGTTTCTCGGGATAATCTAGGACGGAGCGAACGCCTGCCTTGGGGAAGAAGCGCGGGAAGGCACGTTTCATGGCTTGGCGGTTTTCTATCATGTACGAAACGCCGGACGGGCAGCGGCCGTTGTCTTCGAGGACAAGGTATTGTCCGCTGTCATCGCGAATGAGGTCGGTGCCGCAAATGTGGATGTAGATGTCACGAGGGACGTCGAGTCCGACGATCTCTTTGCGATAGTGTTTCGAGGAATTGAGGATTTCCGCGGGAACCACGCCGTCTTTGACAATTTTCTGGTCGTGATAAACGTCCTTGAGAAACAGGTTGAGCGCTTGGATGCGTTGCTCGAGTCCTCGGGCCATCTGCTTCCACTCCGAATCGGGAATGATGCGAGGCACCATGTCGAAAGGGAAAATGCGCTCGGTGCTCTCTTGGTTACCGTAGACCGTGAAGGTGATGCCTTGTTGGAGGAAGGAGAGGTTGACCGCCTCGCGTTTGCGATTGAACTCGCTCTCGGTGAGTTCGCCGAATCGGTCGACGAAGGATTTGTAGTGAGGACGCGGTTGCCCCTTCTCATCGAACATTTCGTCGAAGAAGGATTCGGTATCGTATTTGATTTGCATTTAGAGGAAGCGAACTGGGGGTTAGTCAGTGCAGTCTTGGGTGTGTCTTTGAACGGTCACTTGAACTGCCCATCAGTATTAGCACCCACTATGCCATCGGGGCAAAAGAGCTTAGATCCTTTCTTAATCATAGGTCAGCGTTCAAAGTTGATCGGTCTTCGTGGCATTTCTGCGGCTCGTTTAGGCGCACCGCGGCTGGTTCGGTTTTCGATACATGAGGTGATCCTGGGTGGAATACGATTCTCTTATATAATATAGTGGCACCGAGGCGGAGAGCGAAGCGAGGATTGTTTGCCGTACGTGCTGAGAATTGCAAGATGTCAGCTTTTATCGAGCTTTTGACTGCTTTGTGCTTGATGCTGTGGCTGAGGTGCCGCAAACCCTTCCTCCTTCAAAATTTCCCATCACATAGGTGGCTCCAAAAGAGTTCTCCGCCCAAACAAACGTGTAGGAAAAGAACAGATTCAGCCGGTGAACGGGCTGGTTCTGTTTTTTGTTCTATTTCGGCGAGAAAATACTTGCCGAAGCACCTTCAAACGATACGTTCACGCTCTTTTCTCAAAATTTCACACCATGCCTACTATTAACCAGTTAGTCCGATTGGGCCGCAAAGTGATCAAGGCCAAGTCCAAGTCACGTGCCCTCGAAGCAAATCCGTTCCGCCGCGGTGTGTGCGTACAAGTCATGACTCGTACGCCTAAGAAGCCGAACTCGGCTATCCGCAAGGTCGCGAAGGTACGTCTAACCAATGGTTACGAAGTGATCGCTTACATTCCTGACGAAGGTCACAACCTTCAGGAGCACAGTATCGTTCTCGTGCGTGGTGGTCGTGTAAAGGACCTTCCAGGTGTTCGTTACCACATCGTTCGCGGCACGCTCGACGCCCAGGGTGTCGATAAGCGTCGCCGCAGCCGCTCCAAGTACGGAGTTAAGCGTCCTAAGGAAAAGAAATAGAAATTTATAAGCCATGTCACGTCGCAGAAGAGCTACTAAAAGACCAGCAAAGCCAGACGCCCGCTACGGCAGCGTTCTCGTAGGTCGCCTCGTCAACACCGTCATGCGTGATGGTAAGAAGACTGTCGCTGAGCGTATCGTCTACTCCGCATTCGAGAAAGTTGCCGAGAAGCTCGGCAAGGGGGATCCAATCGATCTTCTTCTTGGAGCGCTTGAAAACGCTCGTCCACGCCTCGAAGTTAAGAGCCGCCGTGTGGGTGGCGCTACTTACCAGGTTCCGGTCGAAATCTCTTACGACCGCCAAGAGTCGCTTGCTTTCCGTTGGATCGTCAACGCAGCTGCAGGACGCCGTGGTCTCCCGATGAAGGACGCTCTCGCTTCCGAACTCGTCGATGCCTACAATAACACAGGTTCTGTTGTTAAGAAGAAGGAAGACACTCACAAGATGGCGCAGTCCAACCGTGCCTTTGCTCACCTTCGTTGGTAATCAATTAACTAACCCTCTGCAGCTTCGCCTGTTTTGTTCTTTGTAAATGTCAGTCTCCCTTACAGCTCATTCGCCACGAAACGGCGCCGACAGACCGGTGCCGATGGAGTGGACGCGTAATATAGGCATCGCGGCCCATATTGACGCAGGGAAGACGACTACCACGGAGCGCATCTTATATTATACAGGCGTAGTTCATAAGGTTGGCGAAGTTCATGACGGAAATGCTGTCACGGACTTCATGGAGCAGGAACGCGAGCGTGGGATCACGATTACCTCCGCCGCGATCTCTTGTAATTGGAAGGCTCGCTTCGGGCCTTTCGAGGGGGTTGACCATTTGATTAACGTCATCGATACCCCTGGGCACGTGGACTTCACCGCGGAAGTGGAACGTTCCCTCCGCGTACTCGACGGAGCAGTCGCAGTTTTCTGCGCGGTAGCAGGTGTTCAGCCTCAATCCGAGACGGTTTGGCGTCAGGCTGACAAGTATAACGTTCCGCGCGTCGCTTTCATCAACAAGATGGACCGCATCGGAGCTGACTTCCTAGCAGCTGTCGCTGACATGCGAGCCAAACTCGGTGCGAATGCACACCCGCTGTTCCTAAACATCGGAGCCGAAGAGGGGTTTAGGGGCTTAGTCGATCTCGTTCGAAACAAGGCCTTCTTGTTCGACGAGTCAGACGAGATGGGAGTCAATACCATCGAAACGGATATTCCTGACGAGATTGCAGGCGAGGCGTCGAGCCTGCGTGAGTCTTTGATCGAGGCGGTTGCTGATACCGACGATGAGCTCGCAGAAGCTTACCTTGGCGGAGAAGATATTTCGGTAAGCCAGCTCATCCTTGCAATCCGCAGAGCGACGATCGCTCTCAAGTTCGTTGGCGTGATCCCTGGATCCGCTTTCAAGAACAAGGGCGTGCAGAGCGTTTTAGATTCGGTTGTGAACTACCTTCCGAGCCCGCTTGACCTGCCTGCAACGAAAGCTCATGCCAGTGACGACTCTTCGGTGGAGATTGACGCAGACGATGCCGGCAAGGCTTCTGCTCTGGCGTTCAAGCTATGGAGCGACCCATACGTCGGTAAACTCGTTTTCGTTCGCGTCTACTCCGGCACGATCAAGAAGGGCGATATGCTGTTCAACGCCCGAACTGGTAAAGGTGAGCGGGTGAGCCGTATCCTTCAGATGAAAGCGGACAGCCGCGAGGATTTGGAGGTCGTTCGCTCTGGTGATATTTGTGCTCTCGTCGGTATCAAGAATGTGGCTACAGGCGACACTTTGGTTCCTAAAGGTTACGACGTTTCTCTCATTCCGCCGGTCTTCCCTGAGCCAGTCATCTCAATGACCATCGAGCCGAAGACTTCAGCTGACCAAGACAAGTTGGCGACTGGCTTGGCCCGTTTGTCTGAGGAAGATCCCACTTTCAAGGTCAGCTCCAATCCAGAAACCGGTCAGACGATCATATCAGGCATGGGAGAGCTCCACCTCGAGATCATCCGTGACCGCTTATTCCGCGAGTTCAAGGTTAGCGCTCGATCGGGCGAGCCGCAGATCGCCTACCGCGAGACCATCACCAAGTCAGCTCGTGCCGAAGGTAAGTTCGTGCGTCAGACAGGCGGCAAGGGCCAATACGGTCACGCTGTTATCGAAATCGAGCCGCAGGAATTAGGGAAAGGGATTGAAATCGTCGATGAGACCGTCGGTGGCGTTATCCCTAAAGAATTCATCAAGCCGACTATCGACGGTATTCGCGAAGCTACACTTAACGGCGTGGTCGCGAGTTACCCAGTAATCGACATCAAGGTGCGCCTTGTTGACGGTTCTTTCCATGAAGTCGATTCCTCCGAAACTTCATTCAAGATGGCTGGCATCTTCGCTCTTAAGGAAGCGATGAAAGAAGCGTCTCCAGTGCTCCTCGAGCCAGTGATGAAGGTGGAGGTTGTAACTCCCAACGAATTTCAAGGCGATGTGGTCGGAGACCTCAACCGCCGCCGTGGCCAGATCCAAAATTTGGAGACAAAGGGTGATCTCGGTTACATTTACGCAAGCGTCCCGCTCAAGACCATGTTTGGTTACGCGACCGACGTTCGCTCTCTTTCCAAAGGCCGTGCCAGCTACACGATGGAGTGGTCCAATTACGAAGTGGTTGCCCAAAAGCAACTCGACGAAATCCTCAATCAAGGTTGGTAACTGCCAGCATAACTTTTCTACCGAACAATCATGACAGGACAAAAAATCCGCATCAGACTTCAAGGTTTCGACTATCGAGTAATCGATCAGTCCGCGTCAGAAATCGTGGATACAGCTAAGCGTTCCGGAGCACGTGTTTCCGGCCCTGTACCCCTTCCGACACGAATCGAGAAGATATCCGTTAACCGCTCTCCGCACGTGGACAAAAAGTCCATGGAGCAGTTTGAGATCCGTACGCATAAGCGTTTGCTCGACATCATCGAGCCGACCGCTCAGACCGTCGACGAACTCAAGAAGCTTAATCTACCCTCCGGTGTAGACATCAGCATCAACGTATAAAGAGAAACCAACAACACAGACTTTCGAGCGGCAATTCCGTCGTTCGCTAATGTGGGTCTAATAAAAACGAAGGCGTCTGCTTTCACCTACCTCTTAGAACTATGAACTATACGCTATTAGGCAAAAAGCTGGGAATGACCCAGGTTTATGGCAGCGACAACGAAGTTGTCCCTGTCACCGTACTGCAGGCAGGTCCTTGCCCGGTACTACAAGTAAAGACGGTTGAGTCCGATGGATACAATGCGATCCAGATCGGCTTCGACTCCAAGAAGGACAAGAACGCTAGCAATGCTGCTCTAGGGCATGCAAAGAAGGCTGGTATCGCTCACGCACCACGCGTGATCAAGGAAGTGCGTAGCCCAGAGGCTATCGAGGCTGCTCCGGGCGACGTGCTCGATGTGTCGAAGTTCGAAGTTGGCAAGAAGGTCGACATTATCGGCAACACCAAGGGTAAAGGTTTCGCTGGTGTAATGAAGCGTTTCAATACCAAGGGCGGTCCTGCTTCCCACGGTTCCATGTTCCACCGCCGCATCGGTTCGATCGGTCTTTGCCAATGGCCAGGACACGTCTTCAAGAACCAGAAGATGCCAGGTCACATGGGTGCTAAGCAGCGCACAATTCAAAATCTCGAGATCGTCAGCATCGACGCCGAGAAGAACCTAATCCTGGTTAAGGGTGGCATCCCGGGCGCTAATGGCGACACCGTGATGATCCGTTCCTCGATCAAGGCCAAGAAATAGGAAAGGACTGATCGACCATGAAACTTAAACTTTTCAAGAACGACGGCAGCGCCAACGGTGAAACTGAAGTAGATGGAGTTCCCGTCTTCGAAGGTGACAAGGGCGTACAGGCTGTTAAAGAAGTAGTCGTAGCTCAGGCAGCAAACGCTCGCCAAGGTAGCGCCAACACGAAGACTCGCGGCGAAGTTCGCGGCGGTGGCAAGAAGCCATGGCGCCAAAAGGGTACCGGCCGCGCTCGCGCAGGTTCCAATCGCTCCCCGATCTGGGTTGGCGGTGGTATCGTATTCGGCCCACGTCCTCGCGACTATTCTAAGAAGATCAACAAGAAGGTGAAAACCCTCGCTTTCGGTCGCGCTTTGTTCGACCGCATCGCAGACGAATCTATCGTCGTTGTTGACGCTCTCGATATCTCACCTGCCAAGACTAAGGTCGGCGAAGCGCTTATCCGCGGTATCGCTCCTTCCGGCAAGGTTCTCGTCATCGACAAGGAGCTCAGCGAAACATCCGTTCTCGCTCTGCGTAACTTGGCTGGTGTCGATCTAGAAGAGGCACCGCTCGTAAGCGTGACTGACCTCTGCCAGTTCAAGACAATCATCGTAACACGTGCAGGTCTCGACGTCCTCGTCGAGCGTGCGAAAGGAGGCTCGAAATGATTCAGCCAGATAAGATCATCAAATCCGTTCATTTGACCGAGAAGAGCAACGTCCAGTCCTCAGAGATGGGGCAGTACACCTTCCAGGTTTTCAAGACCGCCAGCAAGGGCAGCATCAAGGCGGCTGTTGAGAAGACATTCGATGTCTCTGTGGCGCGAGTGAACGTCATCAACCAGATCGGCAAGCCAAGTCGCAACCGCAAGACAGGTAAGACCAGCGCGGGCGCTGGTTTCAAGAAAGCGATCGTTACCCTCAAGCAGGGCGACATCATCGACTTCACCGCTTAAACGAAGGAGACTAACAGAAAATGTCTATCAAGAGTTTCAACCCAGTCACCCCTACGCAGCGTTTCGCACAACTCCAGGTTAAGGAAGTTGCGAACAAGCGTCCGGAGAAGAGCCTCACCGAGGCGAAAGGCGCGCAGGCAGCGGGTCGCAACTGCTACGGTCGCATTACCATGCGCCGCCGCGGTGGAGGTCATAAGCAGCTTTATCGGATCATCGACTTCAAGCGTAACAAGTTTGATATCCCTGCCAAGGTGCAGGCCATCGAGTACGATCCAAACCGCTCCGCTTACATCGCACTCGTCGCTTATGCCGATGGCGAAAAGCGCTACATCATCGCACCTGCAGGCGTTAAGGCCGGCGATACCGTTCTGTCTTCCCAGAAGATGATCGACTTCGCTCCAGGTAATGCAATGCCACTTGAGTTCATCCCACCGAGCACTAGAGTTCACGGAGTTGAGCTGTTGCCAGGCAAGGGTTCTCAGATCGCTCGTGCTGCTGGTAATGCAGTCGAGTTGGTCGGTATCGATGGTGATTCCGCACAAATCAAGATGCCTAGCGGCGAAATCCGCCTCGTGTCCAAGAAGTGCATGGCAACCGTCGGTTTCGTCAGCAACGCCGAGAAGAAGAACGTCGTAATTGGCAAGGCCGGTCGTAGCCGTTGGCTCGGCAAGCGTCCTCGTGTTCGTGGTGTTGTCATGAACCCGGTCGATCACCCCAATGGTGGTGGTGAAGCAAAATCCAAGGGTGGTGGCGGTCGCCAGATGCTCGTGTCCCCATGGGGTCAGTTGGCGAAGGGCTTCCCAACCCGTCGCAAGTCCAAGGAGAGCAACAGCCTCATCCTCGTCCGTCGTAACGGACGGAAAATGAAAAACAAGTAAGCGAGGAAATAGATAAAATGGCTCGTTCAGTAAAAAAAGGATTTTTCGTAGACCCCAGCATCGAGAAGAAGGTGAAGGAAGCTCAAGCAAGCAATGATCGCAAGCCGATCCAGACTTGGTCGCGCCGCTCCACCATCACTCCTGACTTCGTCGGTCTTAACATTAACGTACACAACGGCAAGATGTTCATTCCTGTCCACGTGACCGAAAACATGGTTGGCCACAAGTTGGGTGAGTTCTCGCAGACTCGCACTTTCAAGGCCCACGGTGGCGGTAAGAAATAACGCGAGGAGTAATCAAAGCTATGCAAGTACAAGCACGCACAAAATACGCTCGAATGTCGCCTAAGAAGGTGATCGAGGTCGCTCGCACGATTCGCGGAAAGAACGCCAACGCAGCTCTCGAGCTGCTCAAGTTCATCCCCCGCAAGTCTGCTCTTCTTATCTCCAAGACACTGCAGTCGGCAATCGCTAACGCTGAAAACAACCATGACCTCTCCGGTGACTCGCTCACCGTCGAGCTCGCCACAGTTGAGCAAGGCCCCGCGCTCAAGCGCTTCAAGGCTGCCGCTCGCGGTGGAGTTGCTAAGCGTAAGAAGCGTATGTCTCACATCCGCATCGTACTGTCTGATAACGCCTAAAGGAATTACGCAATATGGGTCAAAAAACACATCCGATCGGATTTCGTCTCGCAGTAAACCGTAACTGGCAGTCCCGCTGGTTCGCTCGCAAAAACGACTTTGCCGACACTCTTTACGAGGATTACATCATCCGCGAGAAGCTCATGGAAAAGCTCAAGTTCGCGAGTGTACCACGCATCTTCATTGAGCGTGCGTCTGCACGCGTTCGCGTTAAGATCTTCACTGCTCGCCCTGGTATCGTTATCGGTCGCAAGGGTCAGGAAATCGAGAAGATCAAGGACGAGCTCGCCAAGGCAACTGGCAAGGAAATCCTCCTCGACATCCAGGAAGTAAAGAAGCCTGAACTCGACGCAACTCTCGTAGCTGAAAACGTTGCGCTCCAGCTTGAGCGTCGTATTGCATTCCGCCGCGCAATGAAGAAGGCCGTCCAGATGGCCATGTCTTTGGGCGCCAAGGGAATCAAGATTCAAGTGGGTGGTCGTCTCGGCGGCGCGGACATCGCTCGTACGGAAGTACAGCGACAGGGGTCCGTGCCTCTCCACACGCTCCGCGAAGAAATAGACTATGGCACTGCCGAAGCGCGTACCGTTTACGGTATCATCGGAATCAAGTGCTGGGTATTCAATAAGGAAGACTAAGCCGAAAGGGTAATTAAGCCATGCCTCCACTAACACCATCTCGCACCAAGTACCGTAAGGTAATGAAAGGTCGCCTTCGCGGAAACGCGAAGGGCGGCGACACAATCGCATTTGGCGACTTCGCAGTCCAGGCACTCGAGCGCGGCCACTTTACCGGCCGTCAGATCGAAGCTTCCCGTGTCGCGATCACCCGTCACATGAAGCGTAAGGGCAAGCTCTGGATTCGAGTTTTCCCCCACAAGCCAATCACCAAGAAGCCACTCGAAACTCGTATGGGTAAGGGTAAGGGACCAGTCGACCACTACGTCGCTGCGATCAAGCCAGGCGTCATTCTTTTCGAACTCGCCGGCGTGCCAATCGCTGTCGCTCGTCAAGCAATGTCCCTCGCTGACGCGAAGATCCCGTTCAAGACGCGTTTCATCGAGCGCGATCGCGACTAAACCGGAAAGGACACGATTAAAATGAAGACAAAAGACATTCAGGAACTTTCCGTTGCAGAAATCGAAAAGAAGATCCGCGAAACACGCGAGAAGCTGCTCGACCTGCGTCTCAAGAAGCAAACTGGCCAAGTGGAAAAGACCCACGAGATCACCGTAGCTCGCAAGAGCATCGCTCGCATGGAAACTATCCGTAACGAGAAGATCGCTGCCGAAAAGCAATCCGCCTAACCTATAGATACATCAGGCAATGGAAAATTCACGCAACAAGAGAAAAGACCTCCAAGGTGTAGTAACCTCGATTATGGGCAACAAGTCCATCAAGGTAACCTACAGCTACAAGAAGGCTCACCCTCGATACCGTAAGGTAATCAATCGCAAAACCGTCGTTCACGTACACGACGAGGAAAACACCGCGCGCCTCGGCGACAAGGTTGAGATCATGGAAACGCGTCCTCTCAGCCGCCTCAAGCGCTGGCGCCTCGTTAAGGTCACGGAACGCGCTCCAATGCTTGGCAAGAAGACGCTTGCTGAGGTTGAGGCTGAGCAAGACGCCAACGCAGCCGAGTCCGGTGTGGAAGCATAAAGTAGGGAAGGGTAACTAGAAATGATTCAATTACGTTCATCCATCCAGATCGCGGACAACACAGGGGCTAAGCGCGCCTGTATGATCCGTCGTCTTGGACAAAATAAGAAGACTGCCGATGTGGGCGACGTTATCGTCGTGAACATCAAGGAAGCTAGCGTCGATTCTTCTGTTAAGAAGGGTTCTGTCGTGAAGGCTGTGGTCGTTCGCACCAAGGCACCTATCCGTCGCAAGGACGGAAGCTACCTGCGTTTCGACTCTAACGCTATCGTCATCCTCGATAACAACGGCAATCCGAAGGGCACTCGCATCTTCGGACCAGTCGCTCGCGAGCTTCGTAACAAGAAGTTCATGAAGATCGTATCACTAGCACCGGAGGTACTCTAACATGGCTACAGCACACATTAAGAAGGGTGAGGAAGTTGTAGTACTCACGGGCAAGGAAAAAGGGAAGCGCGGCAAGGTCTTGCAACTGCTTCCAGCTAAGGACCGCGCTATTGTTGAAGGTTTGATGATGATCAAGCGTCACGAGAAGAAGTCCGAAGAAAAGCCAGAAGGCGCCATCGTGGAACGCGAAGGTTCGATCCACGTTTCCAACCTCATGTCCGTGGACAAATTCGACGCACGCCGCGCCAAGTAACTATTACACTATAAGTTGTCCTAAAAGACACCGAGAACCAAGAAATCCGGGTCGGAAATCCGGATTCATAATAACCAATGAGCTCTCAAGAAACTCCAGCACTCAAGCAGCATTATAAAGACGTAGTAGCCCCGGGCCTCAAGAAGTCCCTCGGGTATAAGAACGACATGGAGATCCCTTCGATCGAAAAAGTCGTGCTTAACATGGGTATCAATGCTTCCGCAGATAAGTCCGTACTCGAAGAGGCGGTTAAGAACATGTCCGCAATTGCGGGGCAAGCAGCTGTTCGCACCTACGCCCGCAAGAGCATCGCGAACTTCAAGCTTCGTGAAGACATGCCAATCGGTTGTAAGGTCACCCTCCGCGGTAACCGTATGTGGGACTTCCTCTATCGTCTCCTCGCGGTAGGCCTTCCATCCATCCGCGACTTCCGTGGCGTACACTCCCGTTTCGATGGTAACGGCAATTACTCGCTCGGTATCACTGATATTACTATCTTCCCAGAGGTGCCATCTGACACGCTCAAGTACCAAGCCGGTCTCGAGTTCACGATCGTCACCTCAGCTGCTACCAACGATGAAGGCAAAGAGTTGCTCACGCTTCTCGGAATGCCTTTCCGAAAGCAGGAAAAGAAGGAAGAGGAAACTACCGCAGCTTAATTTTATATAAGACATGGCAAAGAAATCATCTATCGCCCGTAACAAGAAGCGTATTCGCATGGTCGCTCAGTACGCTGAAAAGCGTGCGGCCCTTAAGGCCATCATGGCGGACCCAGAAGTTTCTGACGAAGAATTCTACGCAGCTCGTGACAAGCTCACCAAGTTGCCGCGCAACTCTTCGCCCATCCGCATCAAGAATCGCTGTAACGTCACCGGACGCCCCCGCGCTTACATCCGCCGCTACGGACTTTCACGTCTCACTTTCCGCGAGCTAGCGCTCCAAGGAAAGATTCCTGGCGTAACTAAGTCCTCTTGGTAAGCGAATAGGCATTGACGATTTGATTTCACACGATCAAATCGTCCGCCTTTCCAACAATTTACATCTCGAGCCGTGAGTTTGGATATCGCGCGGCTCTCAAACCACTAATACAAGTATGCACACTGATCCAATCAGCGACTTCTTAACGCGCATTCGAAATGCGTCTCTCGCCGGCAAGGAAGAGACGTCTGCGCCACACTCTAAACTAAAGGCTGCTATCGCCAAGGTTCTTCTCGACGAAGGATTCGTAAGCGAAGTAAAGGCTGGTACTGACGAAAACGGCCACAAGACAATCGTGGTCGGTCTCAAGTACGTCGATGGGGAAGCCTCCATCAACGGTATCGACCGCGTCTCCAAGCCAGGTCTACGACTCTACGCTAAGAGCACCGAGATTCCTCGTGTGCTAAATGGCCTAGGCGTTTGCATCCTCACTACTCCGAAGGGAGTAATGAAGGACCGCGACGCTCGCCGCCAGAAGCTTGGCGGTGAAATGATCTGCAACGTTTGGTAAGAAAGGAAAACCAGAAATGAGCAGAATCGGAAAACTTCCAGTCGCTATCCCAGCAGGCGTCAAGATCGACGTCAGTGGCACCACCGTTAAGGTGGAAGGTCCCAAGGGTAAGCTCGAAAAGACATTTAACTCAGCGGTCGTGATCGCTGTTGAGGATGACCAGATCAAGGTCAGCCCAGCAGATGCCACCCGTTTCGCCAATGCCATGTACGGCACTGCGCGCTCTATCATCTCAAACATGGTGCAGGGCGTCGTAGAGGGCTTCTCCAAGGATCTCGAGATCTCTGGCGTTGGTTTCCAGGCAAACCTCAAGGGCAAGGTGCTCAACCTCAAGCTCGGCTACTCGCACGACTGTAACTACGACATCCCAGAGGGAGTAACGATCACAGTCGACGGCAACACCAAGGTTAAGGTTTCAGGCATCGACAAGCACATGGTCGGTCAGGCAGCAGCTTCTATCAAGAAGTTCGCACCAATCGAACCGTACAAGGGCAAGGGTGTTCGCATTGTTGGCGAGCATGTAATCCGCAAGGAGGGCAAGTCTGTATAAGCGAGGGCTTAGGACTTGAACCGCAAACTCCAAAAGAAGAGTTAACAGATGAAAATTCAGAAGAAAAACGACTTATTGCAAAAGCGTCGCTGGCGCGTGCGCAAGAAGGTGATCGGCACCACAGAGCGCCCACGCCTCAGTCTCCACCTCAGCAACAAGCACCTCTACGCTCAGGCGATCAACGACGAGTCAGGAACAACCCTCGCTTTCGTGTCCAGCCTCGGCAAGGACGTGCGCTCCCAGAATCTCAAAGCCAACAACGCCGGCGCCGCCACCCTTGGTAAGCTCTTCGGCGAAAAGGCAAAGGAAGCCGGTGTCAGCAAGGTCGTATTCGACCGTAACGGACGTAAGTACCATGGTTGCGTCAAAACTTTCGCAGATGCCGCTCGCGAGGCCGGCTTAGATTTCTAATTGCCCTATGATGACTTCACAGCAAAACACAGGCGGACCAGGACGTTCTGGTCCAGGTGGTAACCGCGGTCCAGGGGGCCCAGGTGGTAATCGTGGTCCAGGCGGCAATCGTGGACCAGGCGGTAATCGTGGACCAGGAGGCAATCGTGGACCGGGAGGCAACCGCGGCCCTGGCGGCAATCGGGGTGGCCCTCGCGGTCAACGCGAAGAGCGCGAAGACGATGGCATTTCTGAAAAGGTAGTGTTCATCAATCGTTGTGCCAAGGTGGTCAAGGGGGGGCGTCGCTTTAGCTTCTCCGCACTCGTCGTTGCAGGCGATCAATCGGGTAAGGTTGGCATCGGTTACGGCAAGGCAAACGAGGTACCTGAAGCGATTCGCAAGGGCACTGAGCAAGCACGTAAGAATCTCGAACCGGTTAAGCTCAAAGGTGACACCATCCCGCACGAAGTTCTCGGTGAGTTCGACGGCGGTAAGGTGCTTCTGCGTCCAGCGACAACTGGTACCGGTATTATCGCTGGTGGTGGTGTTCGTGCGGTGCTCGAAGCAGCTGGGGTACACAATGTACTGACCAAGTCTCTCGGTTCCAACAATCCGAACGCTATCGTTCTCGCCACGCTCGATGGCCTCAAGAAGCTCAAAACTTACGAAGACTATAAGCGTCTTCGTAGTTAATTCTAATTTAAATAAAGGAACTCCTCAAAATGAGACTCCATAATCTATCTAATGTTAAGGGTGCCACGCATCGTCGCAAGCGCGTCGGTTGCGGTGAAGGTGGCGGCCATGGTAAGACTTCCGGTCGCGGTGGTAAGGGACAAACTGCTCGTTCGGGCGGCGGTATCCGTATCGGTTTCGAAGGTGGTCAGATGCCGCTCTTCCGTAAGCTTCCTATCCGTGGCTTCAACAACAAGAACTTCCGCACCGAGTACGAAACGGTAAATGTTGGCGAGCTCGCTAAGCTCGACGACTCCGTTACGGACGTTGATCGCGAAGCTCTCGCAGTTGCCGGTCTCGTTCGATTGAACGACAAGCCGCTCAAGATTCTCGGCGAAGGAGAAATTACGAAAGCCCTAAAGATCAAGGCTGTTAAATTCAGCGGTTCCGCTAAGGAGAAGATCGAGAAGGCTGGTGGCGAAGCCATCGTAGCTGAAGCTTAATTTCCGCACTGATCCCCGACTTAAAAAGGCATGCTATCTGCGTTCACCAACTGTTTGAAGATTCCAGAGCTTCGTCAGAAAATATTTCTGATGCTCTCTCTTCTTTTCATCGCCCGTATCGGCGCGAACATCCCGCTCCCTGGCCTCGATATGCAGCCATTGCAGGACTATTTCGCCGAGCAAACAGCTTCGGGTGGTGGTAGCTTGGTTGGACTTTACAACATGTTCACTGGTGGCGCGTTTCTGCGCGGTGCAGTGTTCGCGTTGGGAATTATGCCTTACATTTCAGCCTCCATCATCTTTCAATTGATGGGGGCGGTTTTCCCGGCTCTTGCTCGTCTGCAGCAAGAAGGGGAGGCGGGTCGTCAGAAACTTTCGCAATACACTCGATATGCGACCGTTGTCATCGCAGCTGTACAAGGTGTCCTATTGATTCTTGGACTCCAGAATCCAGGGACGTTATTCCCAGGTTTTTCGACTGACGCTTTCGGCGATATAATCATCGAAGACAAGTTTTGGTTTCTGTTGTCGTCGACAGTATTTTTGACAGCTGGCGTCGTTCTCTTGATGTGGATTGGTGAGCAAATCACCAAGCTTGGCATTGGGAACGGTATCTCGATCTTGATTACCATCGGTATTATTGCAGACCTGCCAGGCGCAGCGCAGGCAACCTACGACCTGTTTTTTGGACCGGTCGGGGTTCGCAAGCTCGTGTTTGGCCACGGTATCCTTATGGCTGCTTTGCTTGTGATCGTCACGGCTGGTCTTGTCGCAGTGATACAAGCAATGCGAAAAATACCGGTGCAGTATGCCAAGCGGGTCGTTGGGCGCAAGGTCTACGGAGGGCAAAGCTCTTTCATGCCTTTGAAGGTGAATTACGCGGGTGTGATGCCTGTCATATTCGCCTCAGCTCTGTTGTCATTCCCTCAGCAAATCATCTCGCAAATCGGAGCCGCTCTCGAATTGCAATGGATGGTTGATGCTTCAATGTACTTAGCGCACGGATCGACCTCGTATTATGTGGTTTTCGGTCTGATGATCCTATTCTTCAGCTACTTCTGGGTATCGGTCATGTTCCGTCCCATTCAGATCGCCGATGATCTTAAGAAGTACGGGGGATATGTTCCAGGAGTTCGTCCGGGCCAGCCAACGGCTAAGTTCCTCGACTTCGTGATGACTCGCCTCACGTTGGCGGGGGCTATTTTCCTCACGGTGATAACCGTTTTCCCTGACGTTTTACTTTTTTCGTTCGAGATCCCAATGCGTGTTGCCATTTTCTTTGGCGGTACCGGGATGCTCATCACAGTTGGTGTCGCTCTTGATACCATGAAACAAATCGAGACACATCTGTTGCAGCGTCACTACGATGGCTTCCTTAAGAAGGGACGCATTCGTGGACGTAACCAAGCTCGTGGCGCCGAATCAGCACTCGGTGGAGCAACTGAACTAAAGAATGTGGGCCAGCTCTATGCGGCGGTGCTTATCATCTTCCTCGTAGGCCTCGCGGCTTATTTCATTCAGATAGCAACAACGACAAATTAATTCTTTACTTTCTTTAGAGGAGGGCTCATTTCGTTGCTCTTTTTTCTTCCGGCGACGTGTTTCGTCCGGTCGATGACTTTCCTCTTCTGAGAAACAGGCACTTTTCAGCATCAAACGCTCCCTTTTGCCGCTCTTCACAAATACTTTTAAACCAATAACTTGCTAGAACCATGCCACGTATCCTAGGCGTTGACATTCCAGCCAACAAGAAGCTCGAATACTCTCTCCGTTACATCTACGGTGTCGGACCAACACGTTCAAAGACGATCCTCGCGGAAACTGGAATCGATCCAGATATGCGGGCGAAAGACCTGAACGAGGAGCAGATCAATGCCATCATGAGCAAGATCCAAGAGCTTCAGTTCGTTGTAGAAGGCGATCTCCGTCGTGAGTTCACCGGAAACTTGAAGCGCCTCCAGGCGATCAATTGTTACCGTGGCCTTCGCCACCGTCGTGGTCTTCCAGTACGTGGCCAGCGTACGAAGACGAACGCTCGTACTCGCAAGGGTAAGGTTAAGACACAGGGCTCGCTCCGCAAATAATTTAGGACCATCACAACATGTCTGAAGAACAAGTAAAAGCTGAAGAAGAAGAAGCAAAAGACGTCGCTGCAGAAGGTGCAGAGACTGACGCTCCTGTCGAAGAAGAGCTCATTGGTGGTGTTAAGAAGCAACCAACCGCCCAGGATCTCCTCAAGGAAGAGATCGGCGATCTCAAGATCCGCAAGGCTAAAGGTAGCAAGAACGTCACCACTGGCATTGCTAAGGTGAGCGCCACTTTCAACAACACCATCGTCACCATCACCGACCTGAAGGGAAATACTATCTCTTGGGCTAGCGCTGGGAAGATGAACTTCCGCGGATCCCGTAAGTCTACCGCTTACGCCGCACAGATCGTAACGCAAAACGCTGCGAAAGCTGCAATGGCACACGGTCTGAAGGAAGTTATGATCGAAGTTAAGGGACCTGGAATGGGTCGTGACTCCGCTATCCGTGCGTTCCAAACGCTCGGCTTGGAGATCTCCTCGATTACCGATACGACACCAATTCCTCACAACGGCTGCCGTCCACCTAAGCGTCGTCGCGTATAGTCGCGAATCGCTTCAATCTCTGAAATCTCAAATCTAAGAAGATCATGGCTCGTTATACCGGTCCTACTACCAAGATCAGCAGACGTTTCGGACAGCCAATTTTCGGCTCTTCCAAGTCTCTTGAAAAGCGCAACTATCCACCAGGTCAGCATGGACCTCGCCTTCGCCGCAAGCAGTCTGAGTACTCTATCGGTCTAGGTGAGAAGCAAAAGCTTCGTTTTATGTACGGCTTGATGGAAAAGCAGTTCCGCCGCACCTTCGACAAAGCCAAGGCAACTCGCGGCGTTACGGGTACTATTTTCCTCCAGCTCCTCGAAACTCGTCTCGACAGCATCGTATACGATCTCGGCTTCACCAAGACTCGTAAGGCAGCTCGTCAGTTCGTAAATCACGGGCACATATGCGTCAACGGTAAGAAGGTCGATATCCCTAGCTTCCAAGTTAAGGTCGGCGACGAAATCGAAGTGCGTAACACTACTTCTTCCCGCCAGCTCGCGACTCGTAACATGGAAGCAAATCGTATGCGCAATGTACCTGACTGGATGACTCGTCAGGATGAAGCATTCCGTGGCGTCATCAATCGCGAACCAACCCGCGAAGAGCTCGAGCCAAGCATCAACGAACAGCTGATCGTTGAGTTCTACAGCCGCTTCTAATCGCGACTGTTCTCATTCACCAATTCACACTCCGACCAACTAATTTTAAGCCCACCGTAGCCCATAACGCAACATGCCGAAACGTATTGGAAAGTTCGAACTGCCAAACCGCCTTGTTAAAGTAGAAGAGGGATCCTCTTCAACTTATGCGATGTTCCATGCTGAACCCTTCGAAGCGGGTTATGGGCATACCATTGGCAATTCGCTGCGCCGTGTCCTCCTCAGTTCGATCGAGGGCGCTGCAATTGCTTCGGTTAAGATCGAAGGAGTCAGCCACGAGTTTCAGAGTGTCGACGGTATCGTAGAAGATATCACAGACATCGTGCTCAACCTCAAGAAGGTGCTGCTCGTTTGTCACAAGCGCGAAGGCGTTAAGTTGATGATCAACACGAACCGCTCGGGTGCGATCACAGCAGCGGATATCCAGCCGGATTCCAATGTTGAGGTTGTTAACCCTGACCAGATCATCTGTACCCTTGACCGGGAAATGCCATTCACGGCTGAGCTCGAAATTAAGGTTGGCCGTGGTTACTGCCCTGGCGACGATAACAAGGATGAAGAGGATCCAATTGGCGTTATCGCTATCGATTCTCTTTTCTCCCCAGTCAGCTTGGTTAAGTACGCAGTCGAGGCGACTCGCGTTGGACAGATCACCGACTACGACAAGCTTCTCCTCGAAGTTTGGACTGACGGCCGTATCACTCCAGACGATGCACTCAAGCAAGCAGGCGCTATCTTGAAGCATCACCTTGATGTCTTCGACAACGTATCTGACGAAAACTACGAGTTTGAAGACGAAGGTGGCGAAGTAAGTGAGGAGCAAAACAAGCTTCGCAAGCTGCTCAACATGAGCGTCAACGAAATCGAACTCTCAGTTCGTGCTGCTAACTGCCTCAACAATGCGAACATAACCACCGTTGGTGAACTCGCGATGAAGAGCGAACAAGAGATGCTTAAGTACCGTAACTTCGGTAAGAAGTCTCTGAATGAAATCAAAGACAAGCTCGAGTCCCTCGGTCTCTCGCTTGGTATGAAATTTGACGAACGCCTCCTCGATAATAAGAAGGAGCTCTAAACGTAACCTTACACTCTAGACAGTCATGCGTCACCGCAAGCATCGTAATCAACTCGGCGTAAAGAAGGAGCACCGCGAAGCTCTCCTCGCCAATCTTTCAACAGCGCTCATCCAGCGCGGCCGCATCAAGACGACTCTCAAGAAGGCTAAGGCACTTCGTCCGTTCGTTGAGAAGGTCATCACCCTCGCAAAAAAGGGTTCGCTCCACGACCGTCGTATAGCGATCGCTCGCGTACGTGATGTAGGTATCGTGCACGAACTTTTCGAAGAGAAGGTTGAGCAGTTCAAGGATCGTAATGGTGGATACACTCGTATCTACAAAATTGGTACACGTCGCGGCGACGCAGCAGAAATGGCTCTTATCGAACTCATCGACGCGGACGACGAAGGCTATGCAAAGAAAAGCAAGCCAAAGGCCAAAAAGGCTGATAAGCCAGTTGTTGAAGAAACGGCTCCTGTAGCGGAAGCAGAAGAGGCTCCAGCAGCTGAAGCGGAAGCGCCGGCAGCAGAAGAGACCAAGAAGGACGAAGAAGCCAAGTAAGGCTCCTCCCATTTCTAATCTTTCCTTTTTCCTGAGAATGCGTTCTTCCGCGAAGAACGCATTTTCGCGTTTTTAAAACCAAGCAATTTCGTGCATCCCTTCACCTGGTTCCTCATTCTCTACACTGGCTCGGGCCTGCTGGCCATTGCTGGTTTGTGGTTCTACTATGAGAAGAGGGAGAAACGAGTGTTCGATGTGCGTCGTAAACGACGCGTTTTCCACTGCGTGAAGTGCGGCGAATTATATTCGGTTCGAAAGAAGGATGTATCCAGTGGGCAGGAATGTCCAAAATGCGGATACAATAACTACGAACTATCATTCTAACTTCTTGGCGTTCGCTGAATACGAGTGACAAGCGCCCCCGCTAGTATCTTTAATCCTCACCTTTATCATGAAGCACCAGACCATCGCGGTACTCGATTTCGGATCTCAATACACACAGGTAATCGCCCGTCGCATTCGCGAGTGCAATGTGTACTCGAAAATCTACTCTTATAAGACGACTGCCAAGCAGTTGCAAAAAGATGGAGTGATCGGGGTGATCCTTTCGGGTGGACCTTCCAGCGTGCTGGCTCCGAATTCGCCGCAAGCTGATAAGAAGATCTTTTCTCTGGGTGTGCCGGTGCTCGGCATTTGCTACGGAGTTCAAATGATCGCTCACCTTCTTGACGGCAAAGTGGAGAAGAGCAATGAGCGTGAGTATGGGCATGGTACGCTGACGGTTTCGCGTAAGGGGAGCCTATTCCGTGGCCTTCCCAGCAAGCTGAGAGTCTGGAATTCCCATGGCGACCGGCTCGCCAAGTTGCCAACTGGTTTTTCGGCGATTGCTTCGACTGAGAACTCTAGTTTCGCCGCTATCTCGGACGAGAAGCGCAAGATCTACGGTATCCAGTTCCACCCTGAAGTGGATCATTCGGAAGGGGGAATCAACATACTCGAGAACTTCCTTCGCAAGATCTGCGGATGCACTGGTGATTGGTCGATGGCTGACCTCGCACGCGAGTCGATCGAGAATATACGAAAGCTCGTAGGCGACGACCGCGTATTGCTCGGTCTCAGCGGAGGTGTAGACTCTTCCGTAGCGGCTGCCTTGATTCACAAAGCAATCGGGCGGCAGCTCACTTGTGTGTTCGTCGACAACGGATTGCTTCGCTTGCATGAACGCGAACTCGTAGTCGATCTCTACAAGCGCAATTTCAATATGGACGTACGCGTCGCTCGGGCCGGTTCCAAGTTCCTGACCGCTTTGAAGGGTGTAACGGACCCAGAGAAGAAGCGTAAGATTATCGGTAAGACATTCGTTAAGGTGTTTCAAGATTCGCTCAAGCGTATCGGCGACGCTAAGTTCCTTGCACAAGGAACGCTCTATCCGGACGTCATCGAGAGCATTTCTATCGATGGAAACCCGGCCGCTACCATCAAAAGCCACCACAATGTAGGCGGACTGCCGAAGAGCATGAAGTTCAAGCTCCTCGAACCGCTTCGCGAGCTCTTCAAGGACGAGGTGCGTGCTCTTGGCACTGCGCTCGGCTTGCCAAAAGAAGTCGTCTGGCGTCAGCCATTCCCAGGTCCAGGACTAGGAGTCCGCGTTCTCGGCGAGATCAACAAACGAAATCTCGATATCCTTCGCAAAGCGGACGCCGTCTTGCACGAGGAGATGATGGCCTCCGAGTTGTACTACAAGGTTTGGCAATCTTTTTGCGTTTTCCTACCAGTGCGTACCGTTGGTGTAATGGGCGACGAGCGTACTTACGACAATGTGATCGCCCTGCGTATCGTGGAAAGCAAGGACGCCATGACCGCAGACTGGTCGCGCGTACCGTATGAAGTGTTGCAGCGCGTTTCGAACCGCATAATCAATGAGGTGCAGGGTGTTAACCGGGTGGTATATGATCTCAGCTCGAAGCCTCCTGGCACCATCGAGTGGGAGTAGCGTATCCGCTTTAAAGCTACTAAATTTGGGCGGAGCGGGAGATGACCTGCTCCGCTTTTGAATCTTCAGACCTCCAGCCCCATCTATCCTATGAAACGATTTCCCCCCAAAAGCTTTCTAGCAGTCGCAGCACTCGGTTTGCTCGTGCTCAATCTTTCTGCCCAAACGGCTTCGGAGCTTTCCGATGCGGAAAAGGCGAAGATCATCGAGGAAACGGTAGCGCTCGGTCGTGAGTACATGGGAGGAGATTCCAAGTTGAATGCGATTGAGTCGGTACGTTTCGAAGGAGTCCTCGTGCATGCGGGAGGCCAGTCGGGAACCGTCGAATCGGTTATGAAGAAGCCAGGGTACTACCAGTTCGTCTCCTCGATCGGCGGTATCCGCGAAACCTCTACGCTCAATCCAACGAGTGCTTGGCGTAAGCTGGAGAACTTCCAAGAGCCTGGGGCTTATTCTCTAAGCTTCTACGAAGTAGAGGAGTTGCGTCACTTGGAGGCTACGATAGCGGATAGTCTCGGTTTCTTGAAAACTCCCAAGACTCGCAATGGACGTATCGAATTCGTCGGTAAGGGTAAGGTCCGTGGAAAGTCAGCTGTCATTCTGAACTACGTCTACAGCGATCGCATCTGGTTCCGTCGCTACTTTGATCCCGAAACGGGGCGAGTGATGTTCATGCAGAGCTCGAAGGGAATGGTCTTCACCTACGAAGATGACCTCGAAGTCGAAGGCGTTCGTTTCCCAAAAAAGGTGCTTGTAACCTACGTTTCCCAATATGGGGAATCGACCATGGAGATTTCTTACTCGAAGGCTGAGATCAACTCCGACATCGATTTGGAGCGCTTCCGCGTTCCGGTCGTTGGAGAGTAGGGAAGCGTAACTTTCTCTTTGCCTTGCACGAATGCGCACAGCAAAAGTGTCGCCATGGCAGACTTGGCCTACAGTTCACGAACCTTTTGGGATAAGCTTTCCGCTTTCTGCAAATCAGCTGAGGTACCTCAGTCGATCGTAGATACCGTTTCTTCTGTGCTTGGAGAAGTCCGAGAACAAGGAGACGCAGGCATCGCGAAAGCCCTCAAACGCATCGACAAGGTGACGATCGAGCCCGGAGCGTTCAGCATCAGCCGCGACGAAATGAAAGCGGCAGTGCGACGTCTTCCAAAGGAAGACGTCCGAGCGATCAAAGATGCGGTCGCTTCCGTGACTGAATTCCATAAGCACGCACTGCCGAAGTCTTGGACCGCCAAGAACGCTCATGGCGCCACCATCGGAGAGCGCTTTTACCCGCTCGAAAGGGTAGGCCTCTACATTCCCCGTGACCTCGTCTCGACCGTTGTCATGACTGCTGCCCTTGCCAAATTGGCCGGAGTAACGGAAATTGTTGCCTTCACTCCTTGCGGTCCAGACGGAAAAGTGAACGACGGTTGCCTGGCTGCTATGTATTTGTCCGGCGTAACCGAAGCCTATCGTTTTGGTGGCATCATGGCTATAGGCGCAGCTGCATACGGCACGGAGTGCATCAAGCCCGTGCTCAAGGTCTTTGGCCCGGGGAACGCTTTTGTCGTAGAGGCAAAGCGCCAAGTCTTTGGCACTGTGGGCGTGGATCTCTTGCCGGGTCCTAGCGAGTTGCTGGTGATCGCCGACGATCATGCGGATGCGGATTTTGTCGCGTCCGATCTCCTCGCCCAAGCTGAACACGGATCCGGCCGCGAAAAGATTTTTCTGGTAAGTCTTTCTAGGGAAAAGACCAAGTCCATACGCTCTGCAATTCGCGAGCAGATCAAAAGTTTGCCGCGTAAGGACGCTATCAAGTCCGTGCTCAAAGACGGCTTCTTTTCCGTGGTCGTAAAGGACTACGACGAAGCGGCGGCGGTCGCTAACTACGTGGCTCCGGAGCACATGGAGCTCGAGGTCGATCCCAAGCAATTCAACAATTTGATTAAATCGATTACGACGGCCGGTGCGATCATGCAGGGAGCTTGGTCGGCTACAGCTTTGGGTGACTTCGTAGCAGGCCCCAGCCATGAATTGCCGACTGGCCGCTCAGGTCGTCACTTCAGTGGATTGCAGATCAGCGACTTCATGCGTCGCTCCAGTCTCGTTCGCTACACTAAGTCTGCTTTGGGCAGCGCAGCTGCCACGGTAGAAGCGTTTGCGAGAATGGAAGGATTGGAAGGGCATGGCCGTTCCGTCAGCTCTCGACTTGGGAGAAAATGATGAGTTTAACGAATTCACCTTTTGAATACGCGTTGCCTCACATCCAGAAGCTTCGCGGCTATACACCTGGGTTTCAGCCGAAAGGCGACGGTTGGGTAAAGATCAACACTAACGAAAATCCTTATCCACCCAGTCCTGCAGTGGAAGCTGCGATAAAGGAGGCTATGGGCGATGCGCTGCGCCTCTATCCCGATCCGCGTAGCGATGCCTTGCGCGAAGAAGCGGCGAAGCTGCATGGAGTCTCATCGGAACAAGTTATTTTCGGAAATGGCTCTGACGACATCTTAAATCTTCTGGTACGGGCCTTTGCTCAGGAAAGTCCGGCTGGATATTTGTTGCCGAGCTATTCACTGTATCCAGTACTTTGCGGTATTCAGGGTACGGGGACTGTTGAGGTCCCGTTCGATCGCTCGATGAAATTGCCCTTCGACGCCTTGGCAAAAATCGAGGCAAAGATTCTCTTCGTCACCTCACCGAACGCTCCTACCGGAGTTGGGTTTTCCAATGCGGACCTGTCCCGCCTGATCGAGACCTTCGAAGGGATCGTCGTGGTGGACGAAGCCTATGCGGACTTTGCCGAGGAGAACGCGACTGAGCTACTGGCTAAGTACCGCAATCTGGTGGTTACGCGGACTTTCTCCAAGTCTTACGGCTTAGCGGGTCTGCGTTTAGGCTATGGCCTTGCTGACAAGGATGTCATCTCCCTTCTCGATCGCGTTCGCGATAGCTACAACGTGAACCGCCTATCGCAAGCGGGCGGACTTGCAGCATTGAAGGACCAACGTTATCTGAAGGCGGTTGCCGAGAAGATCTGCCGCACACGTGACTACTATCGCGCCGAGTGGGAGAAGCTCGGCTGGTTCTGTTATCCTTCTCAGTCTAACTTCCTCTTTGTCGAGCCGCGCAACGCAGCTGGAGAAGCTGGCCCGAAAGTGGCTCAGGAGCTCTTCGAGTATCTTAAAGCGAATAAAATCCTAATCCGCTATTTCCCTTCCAACCCCTTGACTGAGTCCTTTTTGCGAATCAGTGTGGGCGACGAAGATCAAATGCTCCGAGTGAGCGAAACCATCCAAAAATGGCTGAAGAACGCATAGCATCCCTCAAGCGCACGACGAAGGAAACTTCGATCGAAGCGGAGCTGAACATCGATGGAACAGGTATTGCCAAAATCGATACAGGCATCCCGTTCTTCGATCACATGCTAACTCTGTTCGCTGGTCACGGTCTCTTCGACCTGACGGTAAAGGCGGAAGGCGATATCGATGTCGACTATCACCACACTGTAGAGGATGTAGGAATCGTGCTTGGCGATCTCTTTAAACAAGCTCTTGGCGATAAGTCGGGCATCACGCGCTACGGATTCTTCATCCTGCCTATGGATGAGTGTCTTATGCGTGTTGCTATCGATCTGGGTAATCGTCCTTTTCTCCAATACGATGTGAAGTCGCCGACCAACTACGTGCGGGATTTTAATATCATCCTGATCAAGGAATTTTGTCGCGCCTTTTCGAATACCTTGGGATCGAATCTACACATCGAACTAGAGTATGGAGAAGAACCTCACCACATCGTGGAGAGCATCTTCAAGTGCATGGCTCGCGCCATCGATGCAGCATCTACAGTGGACCCCCGCATGGAAGGCCGCCTTCCGTCGACTAAGGGAGTGCTTTGATTAGAAATGTTAAACCGCCTTGTTCAAAGGTGGTTTGCCCTCGAATCGATTAGCGTCTTCATAGAAGACGCGTTATCTGAACGATCTACTAACTAGTGAGCAAAGACATTGCAGTTATCAACTACGGCATGGGCAATCTTCGCAGCGTGGAAAACGCTCTACTGAAGATTGGTGCCAAGCCGCGAATCGTAGCCACTCCTGACGAAGTCGGTGAGGCAGACGGTTTGATCCTGCCCGGCGTCGGCGCCTTGCGCGACTGCGTGGAAGGACTAAAGGCCGTCAAATTCGACGATCTCATCCATTCTTGGGTCAAGGAGGAGCGCCCGTTCATGGGTGTGTGCCTTGGCTTGCAGGCTCTTTTCGAGCATTCGGAAGAGGACAATGTTACGGGGCTTGGCGTTTTGCCGGGCCAGGTCGTCCGCTTCAAGTCGCGTCCAGGCCTTACCATCCCCCACATGGGCTGGAACCATGCAAAGTTGGTGCAGCCCGGCTCTCCATATTGGGCCGAACTCGATGCTGAAAACGATCGATTCTATTTTGTGCACAGCTACCACATCCAGCCCGAGGATCCGTCGATCGCCCTGACTACCACAGACTATGATGGCGAGTTTGCCAGCTCGGTTGCAGTCGGTTCCTTAGTGGCGAGCCAGTTCCATCCAGAGAAAAGCCAAGCCAAGGGGTTGCAGCTGTACGCCAACTTCGTGGCGCAATGCTCGTAGATTAGCGAAATTGTTGAGAAGCTGTAGTTTAGCTAATATTTAGATTCGCCTTAGCCTGCCCTTTACAAGGTTGGTAAGGAGGGCTAATTAGTTATGTTTCTTCAAATCGGGCTTCCCGATTCGTATTACGCCAAGATCCACAAACCTGACTTCAGCCAGACAATGAGCAAAGAGGCCATTCTCAAAATCGACGACACTGAACTTGCCTTCCCCATTATTGAGGGAACTGCGAACGAGAAAGCAATCGATCTGCGCACCCTGCGTGCGCAGACCGGTTACATCACCTTTGACGAAGGTTTTGGGAACACAGGCTCTTGCCAAAGTGAGATCACATTTATCAATGGCGAAAAGGGGATTCTTCGCTACCGCGGTTACCCGATCGAGCAAGTTGCAGAGAAGTCCGATTTTATCGATTCCTCCTACCTCATCATTTACGGAGAGCTCCCGACGGATGAGCAGCGTCGCGAATTCCTGCGCGAACTGATAAAGACCTGCAACATCGATACGCGCATGGTTCGCCAGTTCGAGGCGTTCCCCCCTTCCGCTCACCCGATGTCCATCCTAACATCGATGATGGGCTCCCTGAGCAGCTACTATCCGGAGCTATCCACTAACGATCGCGATCTTGATCTGGAGAACTTCGACCAATCTTGCGCTTCAGCTATCTCCAAGGTGATGACCGTTGCGGCCATGTCCTACCGCATTTCCAACGGCCTTCCGATCAACTATCCCAAGAAGGACCTCAGCTACGCCGAGAATTTCCTTCACCTGATGTTCTCCAGTCCGAACGACGAGTACGAAGGTCCCAAGGAGGTCGCTGAAGCTCTCGACTTGATACTTCTCTTGCACGCAGATCACGAGCAAAACTGCTCGACCTCTACCGTCCGCATGGTCGGCTCCAGTGGAGCCAACCTCTTTGCCTCGATCACTGCGGGCGTTTGTGCTCTGTGGGGGCCGCTGCACGGTGGGGCCAACATGGGTGTCATCAAGATGCTTGAATCGATCCACGCGGAAGGCGACGACGGTAGCCGCTTCATCGAAGAAGCAAAGAGCGGCAGCAGCGGCAAGCGGCTCATGGGCTTTGGCCACCGCGTCTACAAGAATTTTGACCCGCGAGCCAAGATCATAGGCAAAGCCTGCGAGCGTCTACTCGATGCTCTCGGCACTGAAGATCCTTGCCTCGATATCGCTCGCAACCTCGAGAAAGCTGCCCTCAGCGACGATTACTTCATCAGCCGCAACCTCTACCCGAACGTCGATTTCTACTCCGGTATCATGATGCGAGCGATTGGTATCCCGCTCGACATGTTCACGGTCATGTTCGCCATCGGCCGCATGCCTGGTTGGGTCGCCAACTGGCACGAAGTGGCGTCGGCTCCGAAGGGCAAGATCAACCGCCCCCGTCAGGTGTACCAAGGCGAAGCGGAGCGCGATTTACCATCGGACTACAACCGTCGCGGCTAATTGCGGCCTGCCGAGTCACGTTTTTTATTAAGCCCCTTCGCGGTATGCGGAGGGGCTTTTGCTTTCCGCCGACTTGAACCTGCGATGAAACTGGGAAAGCGACTGGAAGCCGCTGATGAAGGCGATTTCGGTGACGGGTTTCTTGGTTTGTCTGAGTAGCTTTCGAGCGGTTTCGAGACGAGCATGGTTGAGGTAGGCGGAAAAGGTGATGCCGAGGGTTTCGTGGAAAAGGCGGGACAGTCGTTCACGACTAATGCCGACACCGCTAGCGACGGCTGCCAGGCTGAGTGGCTCCTGATGGCGCTCACGAATGATGTTTGCCGCCTCGGCGATCCGGGCCGGTAAGACTTCGCGGGCATGTCCGTGGGGAGAGCTCAAGTGTTCGGCGAGGTCTTGGCCCACCAGTTTGAGCCACCTCAGGTAAGCCGGCTGCTCCAGTTTGCGGGGCGGCGGAGTCAGCGAAAGGCGGCCGATCGAAACTGCGCCCACCAGCAGTTCCACAGTAAATGGGTCCGCGCCAAGCTTTTCGCCCTCCGGATGAAAACGGAGCCGTTTGCGGAAGAGGATGCGGGCGTCCGCCGCGAGCTCATTCAGCAAATGGGAGCGCTCGAGTCTTCGATGTAGCAGCTGCAGAGCGAGTCTGGGCATTTACGGAAATCTCTACACCTCAGATATTGATGTCAATAAATGCGTGAAGTCGAAGCCATACGCGTAGCCTTTTCCGAAGATTTTCTGTATTGTGGAATTCGATATCTTTAATTCCTATGAAAGTGAAAAACATCAAATTCACCCATCCTCTCATCAATTTCGAACTCCCGCCAGAGGTGGACGAGATTCTCTCTCTTGCTCCATCGGTGGTGGTTCCCGAGTCGATTGAGGACCTGCGAACCCTGGCGCTTTGCGACGCAAATGAACAGGGGTGGCATCACGTCGCCTACGACGTCCCGGGAATGGGAAGCGTGGTCGAGGCGAAAGTCTGCCGGGTCAGCAATGGTATCGCAGCCAACTATCTCGATCCGTACATGCGCCGCCGGGATCCGGATTGCATGGTGATCGGTGACGAGCGTAAAACGGACAAGCCCACCTACGAAGGGCGCTACGGCAAGTCATTCGATCCGCTGCGCGAGGAGACTTTCGCTTGGTTGGCGGAACAACCGCTCGCTGTTTTCCCTTTCAGCGCTGGCTTGCCGGGGAAGGGTATGGATGCGATCGTCGTAGCCCCAGCCAACGCGGGCTTTTTCGCGCTAGGACTTGCTCTGCTGCAGGGAATGATCGAGCCAAAAGCGGTTCCGGCAGGATTTTCGCCCAAGGCGGTCATCTATGTGGCTCCTCCGTTTCGCCACACTCATTTCGAGGGCAAGCAAGTGGTTGTCCACAATCGCTTGGACGGCATGCACGAGCTTTTCAGCTACAATTTGTATCCGGGACCCAGCGCGAAAAAGGGGATTTACGGAGTGTTGCTAAACTTGGGCGAGCAGGAGAATTGGATCACCATGCACTGTTCGACTGTGGAAGTGGTGACTCCTTACGACAGCCGCGTCGTCATTTCCCACGAGGGCGCCAGTGGTGGCGGTAAAAGCGAATTGCTCGAGCAGGTACACCGCCAAGTGGACGGTTCCTTGTTGCTCGGCAAGAACGTGGTCACGGGTGTGACTCGTTCGATCAGCCTGCCGCAAGCCTGCGACTTGAATCCGGTCACGGATGATATGGCCCTCTGTCACCCTTCTCTCGATCGCGGGACGGGTAAGCTGGGGCTTGTGGACGCGGAGGACGCATGGTTCTTACGCGTCAACCACATCGATCGTTATGGAATCGATCCGAATCTGGAGAGCCTGACGATCCATCCGACGGAGGATTTGTTGTTCTTGAATATCAAGGCTCAGCCTGAGGGCACTGCCTTGATCTGGGAGCACATCGAAGACGAGCCGGGGTCTCCTTGTCCGAACCCGCGTGTCATCGTACCGCGCAAGGCGATTCCAAATATACTCAACGAGCCGGTTGAGGTGGATATCCGAAGCTTTGGGGTGCGCTGCCCGCCGTGTACACAGGACCAGCCGAGCTACGGCATCATGGGTATGTTCCATGTTTTGCCACCCGCTTTGGCGTGGCTGTGGCGCTTGGTAGCTCCGCGCGGCCATGCCAATCCAAGTATCGTCGACACCGGAGGGATGTCGTCTGAAGGCGTCGGATCTTATTGGCCGTTCGCGACGGGTCGCCGGGTCGACCAGGCAAATCTGATCTTGCAGCAGATTGTGGATACGCCCGAAGTGAATTACATCCTCGTGCCCAATCAGCACGTAGGCGCTTGGGAAGTCAGTTTCATGCCGCAATGGATCACGCGCGAGTACCTCGCTCGCCGCAATGGAGCGAAGTTCAGCGAGGGCCAGGTGAATCCATCGCGCTGTCCTTTGCTCGGTTGGAACCCGGAATCGATCATGGTCGAATCGCGGCAAATCGGCACGCGTTTCTTCAATGTAGAGACGCAGCCGGAGGTCGGCGTGGCAGCTTACGACAAAGGGGCTGAAATCCTCTATGATTTCTTCCGCAAGGAGTTGGCCAATTTCGATTCTCCGGATCTGCTCCCGCTTGGTCAAAAGATCATCGCCTGCTGCCTTGGAGGCGGTTCTGCGCAGGATTACGACGAGCTGCTCGGAAACGGGACCCTAAGGAAAAAGTAGCCGTCCCGCAGCTGCTCCGAATTGCGCAGCGGTTCCTCTCTACGAGGGACCGCTGTTTTTCGTTCGCGCCCCTACGGTTTTGCCTTGGCGGTATGCTGTTCGTGCAGCAGGCCTTCGAAGTCGAGCCCTGTCAGCTCCTTGAGTCCTTTTACGAGTCGCCACAAGGCATAAATCAGGATTGCCATGGTGGGAGCGGTAATGACCAGCCAAGAAACCCAAGTGAGGGTGGCGATTTCCTGATTGAAGGTTTCCGTGCCTCCTGGGCTCTTAACGATCAGGGAGGCCAGTACGTAGTTAAGAGCAGCGCTGATTAGAAAACTGAATACAAGCAACCAGTTAGCGACGTTAAATTGAGAGTTGAGCTGGGCCTTTTTCTCCGGGGTGTCGATGTGGCTCTGAATCTTCTCAACATCAAAGATTTGGTCGTTGAAGAGAAAGGTCTTGAGAAGCGAGTTTTTGCGTTTCGCTGTTGCCAGGACAAGGACTCCAATCATCAGCGGCATTGCGGTTTCCTTGATTACCACCCACTTTGGCTCCGCTTCCATTAAGCCGATGCCGCCGGTTAGTAGGATATTGAGGAAGCCGAACATAGAAATGACATTGTAGTTCTTTCGCTGCGAAAGATCGTAGAAGAAGTAGCCGACCGGAAAGGCTAAAGCGGCGACTAAGCCAAGCACGGGGCCGAGACGGTCCTCGCCGCTTGCGTACTTTAGCACCATGATAGGTAGCGCGAGATTGCAGAGCAGGTTTACGAAGAAGTTCTCTTGCTTTTTTGGCGTAGTTAAAGGGGCGGGAGCGTCGCTCATTCTTTGGAAGCTTTGATTGCGTCAGGCGTAGGCGAGTCCTATACCTTGCGGAAAATACGAATATGTCTAGTAAAAGCATCCTCCTCGGCGTCAACATCGACCATGTCGCCACCGTCCGCCAAGCACGATACAAGGACAGCCCGCGAGGCTGCGGCCAGTTCGTCGAACCAGATCCCATCACGATCGCCCTCCTGTGTGAGAAGGCCGGCGCTCAAGGGATTACCGTTCATCCGCGAGAGGATGCTAGACACATTCAGCAAGCCGATGTTCGCCGCTTGCGTGAGTGCATTGCGACGCGCTTGAACATGGAGATGGCAGCTACGGACGAGATGCTCACTTTCGCGCTGGAAGTACTGCCGGAAGCGATCTGCGTGGTTCCGGAAAGTCGCGAAGAAGTTACGACCGAAGGGGGCCTCGAGGTGGCAGGACAGTTCGAGCGCATCGAGCGCATCGTCAAGTCCGCCGCGGATGCAGGGATTGAATCGAGCCTATTTATCGATCCCGTTGCGGAGCAAATCGAAGCCTCTGCCAAGGCGGGAGCCAAGTACATCGAGCTGCACACGGGCGCGTATGCGAATGCCTACTACAAGTCCGGCGAACGGCAGGCGGAGTACGACCGTCTGGTCGAAGGCGCTACGCTGGCCGACGAGCTCGGCCTCATCGTCAACGCTGGCCATGGCATTAACTATGTGAATGTGGGCGAGGTCATCACTATCCCTTACCTTCACGAACTCAATATCGGGCATAGCATTATCAGCCGAGCTCTTTATTTCGGAATCGACGAAGCGGTGCGCGAAATGAAAGCCCTGATCGCGGGAGCATAGATGGACGCGATCAATCTGCCGCACAAAGGTCCCGTATTGGGGATTGGTGTCGACATCGTATCCGTTTCTCGGATTCGCAAATTGATAGCACGGCAGGGAGATCGTTTTCTTGGGCGAGTTTACACGGATTCGGAAAGAGAGTATTGTTCCAAATTTAAAGACCCGAGCGAGCGTTACGCTGCCCGTTTTGCAGCGAAGGAAGCGGTGGCGAAAGCGTTCACTACTGGGATCGGCGAATATCTTAATTGGAAGTCTATCGGTGTCGTATCAGGAAATCGGGGACAACCGGTGGTCGAACTCGACGAACTGGGTCGGCTCCTGCTCTGCCAAGTTGGTGGTAAACGCGTGGCAATCAGCCTTTCCCATGCGGAGGACAACGCTATCGCGTTCGCCACGATATTAGGTTAAAGAGGTTGATTACGTTGTCATTGGCACCATGAGCTTTCTTACCTTCCGGCTCTGTTTTCTCACGCTTTCGATTTTTTGCGGACTGGGGCTATGCCTTCGAGCGAAAACGATGGAATCACGCTCTATGGAACAAGAGTTGGATGTATTGAAAAAGTCACCGTTATCGACTTTTGAAGTTTATCCGAAGCGAATTGTGTGGACCTCTGATCTTGGAGTTTCGAATTCTCAGTCGCTGCTCGATGACAAACCTGGGCAGGCCATCTTGATGGGTGTGACCACGCCGACTTCCATAGGGCCCGGCGGATCTATCCTCATCGATTTTGGTCGCGAAATAAGTGGGTGGGTCGAGATCGTGACTCCGGTGATGCCTGAAAAGGATCGATTGCGAAAGGCGAGAATTCGCTTGGGTGAATCGGTTTCAGAGGCGATGTCGGAAATTGGGGAGGCCTCCAACGCAAGCAACGATTGCGCGATTCGGGATCAGGTAGTGGAACTCGCTTGGCTGGGAAAAACGATGGTCGGCCCGGGTGGATTTCGTTTCATGAGAATCGATAACCTCGAAGCGGATCTATCCGTCGAACTGGATGAAGTCAGGGCGATGTTGCAGATTAGGGATATTCCTTATCTGGGCTCATTTCGAAGCAGCGATGAACGCCTGAATGAAATTTGGTTGACCGGCGCTCGCACCGTTCATCTCAACATGCAGGACTACTTGTGGGATGGGATAAAGAGGGATCGCTTGGTATGGCTCGGAGATATGCATCCGGAGGTTCGCACAATTCTAGCAGTGTTTGGCGTCAACGAAGTAGTGACCGACAGCCTAGATTTAATTAGACACCAGACACCGGTGGAAACGTGGATGAATTCTATCAGCTCCTATTCCCTTTGGTGGATTATTATCCATAGTGAGCTTTGGTTGCAAACGGGTGATCAAGAATACTTAGCGGAACAGGAAACGTACATGACGGAGCTGTTGTATCGGCTTTTAAAATACATCGGAGAGGACGGCCGGGAATCGCTTGACGGTGTGCGTTTCGTGGATTGGCCAACTTACGGACAAAAGGATGCAGTTCACGAGGGACTGCAGGCACTTATGGTCATGACGATGCAAAGTGGCGGCCTTTTAATGAGTGAACTTGGCAATTCCGCTTTGAGCGAAAAATGCCGTGAGGCTGCTAAACGTCTGATGGAAGCGCCTCTAATCCATAGCGGCAGGAAAGCTCCCGCTGCCTTGGCAGCACTCGCCGGAATCAAGGATGCAGGCGAAATTGCAGAGTCTATCCTCAAGGTTGATGGGCCGAGTGACCTGTCTACATTTTATGGATACTATGTTCTAGACGCTCTCGCAGAGGCGGACGATATCGAAACTGGGATTGATTTCATATCTCAGTATTGGGGCGGAATGTTTGACCTAGGCGCGACAACCTTTTGGGAAAATTTCGATCTATCTTGGTTGGATAATGCCGCTCGAATCGACGAATTAGTCCCGGAGGGCAAGGTGGATGTCCATGCGACCTACGGGGAGCATAGCTACAAGGGACTTCGGAATAGCCTTTGTCACGGCTGGGCGAGTGGACCCACTGCTTGGCTCAGCGAGTTTGTCCTTGGCATTTCTCCGGCATCCCCAGGTTTCGAAACCGTCTACATCGAGCCGCGACTAGCTACTCTCGAGTGGGTGGAGGGAACGTACCCGACGCCTAGGGGAGTTATCCATGTCTCTCACAGGAGAAGCGCAGACGGCAGCGTTTCGAGTGACGTGGACCTTCCCGCAGGAATTAAGGTAGTGCGCAGGCCGTAGCTGCGCTAGGCTCCTGACCGTTATGGCCTCTGCATACTTTCATCCGGTTCTTAGCTGCTCCGAATCTCATTCCTTGGAATCCCGTCTTTTGAAAACGGATGAGGAGGTGTGGGATGCTATGAACAGGGCGGGCACCTCTTTAGGACGAGCTTTGCTCAGCGCTTATTTGATGACTGGCTTTCCGCAGAATGGATTGCATCTGCTCGGTCTGATAGGTAAGGGGCATAATGGAGGCGATGCTCTCCTTGCATTTCTGGAAATGGCGGAAACGGTTGGCTGTGTGGAAGGGATTACCTTGGTTTTGTCAGGCCCTCGGAGGGATTTTAAGCCGCACACGGGTCGAGCTTTGGAGTTGTTGGAGAAAAAGACAGAACTCGAGATTTTGGAAATGCCGAGCGAAGCGGCCATTGCAGCACTTGCATGCGGGACGTTTGACATCGTGTTGGATGGCTTGCTTGGCATGCAGTTTCGCCCTCCTTTTCGGGACGGGGCGCGGTCGTTGCTCGAAGCTGTGAATGGATCGAGTTCCTTTCGGCTGCGAGCAGCGGTAGACTTACCCTCGGGAAATGGCGACGAGTCGGACGAATGCGTGTTCAAGGCGGATTTCACCTTCGCGACGGGAATTCTCAAGAAGCCTCTATTCTCCTGCACTGCGGCCGGAAATATAAGATATTTGGATATTGGATTCTTCCAGGGGGAGAGTTTAGCAAGAGAGCTTGTAGTTACGGATTCGATACTAGACCCCCTACGGTCTTTGCGTTCCTCTACAAGCGAGAAAAGGCAGCAAGGACACTTGGCCGTGCTTGGGGGCTCTCGCAGCATGCCAGGTGCTCTAGCGATGTCGGTGAAAGCCGCCCTCAAGAGTGGAGTAGGCTTGGTGACGGTATTTGCTCCTGAGTCTATCGTTTCCCAACTGGCTTGCCAGTTGCCGGAGGCTATGTGGCGAACTTGGCCGGAAACGCCGGAAGGTGGACTCGCCCTAGAAGGGCTTTGGCAGGTCAAGTCGATAGCCGAAAAAGCGACCTGTCTCTTGGCAGGTCCAGGCATGGGGAGTGAAGCGGAGACGCAGTTCCTACTGAGTGAGGTAGGTCGTTTATGGGATAGGCCGGTTGTTCTGGATGCCGATGCGTTACGTCCGGTAGTAGTGGAAGCCTTTCGGGAGTCCGGCAACAAGGATGTCATCCTTACTCCTCACGCGGGGGAGTTTATTCGATTGAGCGGTGACGCGGATTGCTCGGACCGAGCAGTTCTTGAGTACGCTAAGCAGCGGGGCGTGACCGTGGTGAGAAAGGGCAGCAACACGCGCGTGAGCGATGGCGAGCAGCTCGCGATTAATCCTACAGGCAATGCGGTACTCTCCCGTGGTGGAAGCGGCGACATACTGGCAGGTTTGACCGGCGGTTTGTTTGCCCAAGGAGAGTCGTCCGCTTTCGAAACCGCGTCTCGCTCGGTTTATTGGCATGGCAAGGCAGCGGACCTGCTGGCGAAGCACTGCGGGCAAACGGCTGTTTGCACCACAGATTTGTTGGGATTTCTGGTACAAGCGCTTCGTAGCTAGTCCGTTCGGTAGATGGGTTCGATAGAGCGAATTTCGGAGAAGTCGGCGAGCAAGTCTTCGCGGGACGAGGCATGAAGCATGGGAAGAGCGTTGCTGATGAGGGCCTGGGCCTTTTCACAGCGACCGCAGCGGGCATAGTAGAGGGCTAGGGCAGTGGCTATTCCGCAGCTATCGGGAAAAGTCGCTAGCGCGTTTTCCAGGACCGCCATATGACGGTTTTCTGGATAGACCTCTGAGCTGAGCCAGACGACTCCGATCCAAATGTAGAGCCGCGGAAGGTGGCCGGCTCCTGTTTGCTTTGCTTTGAAGAAATGGGTTGAGAGGGAAAGCGTCTCTTCTTTGTCGAGGCTGCCGGGTCGGTAGAATTTCCCCGCAAGCTTTTGGGTCGCTTGGTTGATCCCATACCACAGATGGGCTCTTGTTTGATCCTCGTCTTCCTCTAGAGAAAGTTCGAACAAAGTATTTGCTTCGTCGATACGATTGCTCTTGTTGAGCCACTCGCCCTCCAAGGCCTAGAGATTGAAAAATTTAGCCAGCGACGTCGAGCCTCCTGTATTTGTTCTCTGGATTCATCATTGTTACGGACGTCGAGTATAATGCGTGTAGCAAGGGACTCGGAGTTCTGTTCGGAAACGGAATTCAGCGCCCAGGAAGGGTGCCTTTTGCTCATCTTCGAGCTCTCGCCGGATTGTGTAGCTACGACCGTTGCTTAAATGTCCTTCCAAGCGTTTCTTCATCTCTGCGAATCCCATTCCGAGAAAGGATTGAAACTGAAAGAGGTGCTGCGTTTTTGCAACGCATCAGGTGGCGGACGTATTCGTGGACGATGGACTCGCGTGTGTGTTCTTCGAAACCTAGGTCGCTTATCACGGTGTAGTACCCTTCGCTATCGTTTGCGAAATCCCCGCCGTTGGATTTTCGCCTTCGTCCATCACGAACGGAAAAGCGATCGCGAGTCTTTGCGTCGCCCGCGATTACTAGTATTAGCGAGTCGTTCTGGTCTTCGCGCAGTTGTGGAAAGACGAGTTTCAGACCTGCTCGAGCATTCCAGATGGTGTCGAAGCCTCTCTGTGTTTCCGCCTTGCGGGCGTTGCTCATTACTTGAAAGGGGGTGGCTTCAGCTTGCCACCATTTGGGAGCGGCGGAGATAGGAACGCTTCCGAAAGCGAAGCAGGTGAGCAGAGTATAAAACAAAAACGATCTGCGGCGTGAGGGAGTATTGAGAGGAGCTGAATTCTCTGTCATGCGGCTTCCCCCGATAGAATATTTCATGCCTCGAAGGGTGCTTTTTGAATACGAAAGAGCAGCTCGGGTTGGACTTTTATCCGAGTTTTCCCAGAGTGGCAGCATGGAACTCCAACTCTCCCGTAAGCAGGCCTTTTGGGCCTTGAACGGGCTGCCTGCGATTGGGCCTGTATCCCTCAATCGCTTGTTAGCCGCGTTTTCCGGCGACCCTTGCCGCGCACTAAACGCTTCGCGTAGCGAACTCGAATCTATCAAGGGACTTCAACGCAAAGCGGTTGACGTACTACTCGATTGGACGAGGCACTTCAACTTGGACAGAGAAGTGTCGCAGGCGGAGCAGCGGGGAGTAGAATTCGTATCATGCGAAGACAATGACTATCCGTCGCTCTTGAAAGAAATATCCGATCCCCCAATTGGATTGTATCGTTTAGGCAAATACGATTTCAGTAAGCCGTCGATTGCTATCGTGGGTACTCGCCACTGCACGCTCTACGGTCAAAGCGTTGCCCAGAGTTTCGCTCGAGACCTTGCCCAGTTGGGGTTTTGTGTAACCAGCGGTATGGCCAGGGGCATCGATACCTTTGCGCACAAAGGGGCACTAGAGGTAGATGGTGGTTCGACGGTTTGCGTATTTGGTTGCGGGATTGATATCGTGTATCCGCCGGAGAATGTTGACCTGTTTCGCCAGGCGCAAATAAACGGTGCTGTGGTATCCGAATTCCCGTTTGGGAGAAGGGCAGACCGTCAAACTTTTCCCATGCGTAATCGAGTGGTGAGCGGCATGTCGCATGCGGTGATTGTGGTCGAGTCAGATGATGCAGGCGGTTCAATGATCACCGCTCGTTTCGCGGGCGAACAAGGGCGCATCGTTTGCGCCATTCCCGGTCGGGTTGACCAGAAAGCGAGTAAAGGAAGCCACCAACTTATCCGTGATGGAGCTGTGCTGCTGCGTAGCGTGGATGATCTGCTGGAAGAGCTCGCTCACCTGCAACTGATTCCAGATTTGGAAACGGGTCAATCGAGCCTGGAGAGTGAGATGCGTTTGCCTCAGCTCGACGGAGACGAAGCTCTCGTCGCCGAGCTGCTTTCGGGAGGAGAGTCGTTGGGTCTTGCGGATATTGGCGAAAAGCTGGGGAAAGGAGTATCCGAAATTTCGGTACTATTAATGACAATGGAATTAAAAGGGCTCGTTGCCAAGCGACTTGATGGCTGCTTTGAGATGGCGCTTAGATGATTATGGTGAGCTGAGGGGCGGTTGTTAGAGGAGTGACGCGGTAGTTGCAGGTGTCACGCTTTCTACTTGCCTCTGGCGATACTGAAAATGCGGACGGGACCGCCATTTTCGGTGGCGATGAGTTCGTAGTTTCCGTCTCCGTCGAGATCGCTTTTAGCGAGGGCTCTTTGGTTTCCGGGTAGCTTTAAACCGGTGTCAGAAGGGGAAAGAACCTCGAAGCTACCGTCGCCTTTGCCGATGAGCGTCGCTCCGATTGAACCGGTGAGTCGTCCCGTGCTGGCTTCTTGGCCGTAGAAGTTTTGAGCGAGGATGAGGTCTGGTATTTGGTCACCATTCCAGTCGCCTGACACCATGCCCATGGTAGGAGCTAACTGGGCACTACGTGGGAAGGGAATGAATTTGTAGGTGTTGCTTGGAACCGATACCCAAACTCCGCTCTGCAGCTCGGTTGCCTCAAATCTGCGAGCACGTGCGAGGCGTTCCGAACCGAATACGTCGGCCATTTCCGCCAGCGCGAAATCGTTGAATTTCTTGAAGTCGTCCTTCACCCAAGGAAAACTGTAATTGAGTTTGCTGCGCCCACGAACGGGGTAGAGGCGCCCCTTTTCGTAGTAAGCCTCGATGGTGTGGATTCGCCCGTCACCTTCGATGTCTCCTGCCAGTAGGGTTGCGGGGGCGGAATCGCTCGCTTCGTATTTGGTGTTCAGTCCCAGGTTTCCGACTATGAAGTCGGGGCGGCCATCTCCGTTTAGGTCGGCCGTGGAGAGTGACCTCCAAAGGCCTGTTTTGCTAGAGAGTCCTAGATCCTTGGATACATCTTTGAATTCGCCGTTCTCAAGTTTGAAAACCGAGAGATGGCTCCACTCGCAAAGGACTGCAAGTTCCAGAGTTCCATCGCCCTCGAGGTCGATCCAGCTCGATCCAGTAACAAGTCCTGCTTGTTGCAGAGTAACTGCTATCTCGGCTGTCACATCCTTGAAGGTACTTGAGTCGTTGCGAAGGATGCGGCTGGCTTGTGGGAAAGGGTAAGATTCCGGAGTTGCGAAACCGCCAATGAACACGTCGGTATCGCCATCTTGATCGTAGTCTCCGACGGCTATGGTGCTGCCGCTAGCTTTATCACCGGGCCAGGTGTCCTCGCTCGCTTTGGTAAACGTTCTGTCTCCGTTGTTTAGGTACAAGCGATCGGAAAACTGCTCCAGTCCGGGGCGAGGGGCTCCTCCGCTGACGACGAGGAGGTCGTTGAGACCGTCTGCATTCGCATCGAAAATTGCTGCAGCGATATCCTCGCTGGTTTCATCTCTTCCGACGTCCTGGGGACCGGTGGTTGAGTAAACGATGGTTCCCGACTGCGCAAATCCGCCGCCGATGTAGAAGTCGTACTTGCCGTCTCCATCGAGATCGCCTTGAGCAAGAGCGGGACCGTTTTGCCCGACTAATCGGGGAAGCAAGGGTGCCCGGTTAAATTCGCCGGTGTCGGTCTGCTGATGCTTTGGCCACTTCGCTGCGAGGTCTGGACGTTCGCGGAAGAGGTATTCGTTGTTGTTTTCGTACCTTTGCGGTGCGTTGTTTGATTCGGGCTCGGTGACTACGAGCAGTTGGTTCGCTGCAACGTTTTGCAGGGTTTGGATTCTTCCGCTGGGCCATTTTATTTCAATGAGGTCCGATTGTTCGGCCTCGCCGAGGCCGAAATGGAGAATGGGTTCGTCTGAGGATACGATTCCTCGAGCGAGGTTGAGCTGGCGGAGCTGTTGCCCGTTATCGTTGTGCAGCGAAACGATTGCGCCGAGTCCCCACGAGTTGGATACCGTTCCGCGGAGTCGAAGGCTGAGGTAGTTGTGATCCGCACCGATTGTATTGTGAGCAAGGGTGATGGCTTGGTCCATGCCGAGATAGGCGATGTCGAGCTTACCGTCTCGATCGAAGTCGCAAACAGTGCTGCCGAAGGCGACGCTAGCTTGGTCGAGGTTCCACTCGGAACTGACATCCTCGAACCCTAGGTCACCGGTGTTGCGGAACGCGAAGTTATGTTCTGCAAGCGGTTCGCTGTTTTTGACTACGAGGGCTCTATGGGCCAGTGAGCGAGCGGTATTCTGACGGTCGACGAGGTCGGCGTCGATGAGGTTACGCACCATGCCGTTGGTGATATAGAGGTCGAGCCAGCCGTCGTTATCGAGGTCGTTCAGCTTTACGGACCAAGTCCAATTAGTGCCGGGAACGCCGAAAAGGTAGGCTGCCTCTTGGAAGCGGTCGAGGCCGGTGTTGAGGTAGATCGCGTTGCGAGCGTACTGTGGTGTCAGTTCGAATACAGCTTCGGTATCCCAAATTCCACGGCTGCGCTCCTCCATGCCGGTCATGTCCTTGTAGTGGTCAGCGGCTTCCATATCGGCGACCATGAAGTCCATCCAGCCGTCATTGTTGAGGTCTCCGAGGTCGGAGCCCATGGAGAAAAAGGTAGTGAGTGGGACGAGCTCTTCGATGGCATCTGTGAACGTGCCGTCTCCATTGTTCTTGTAGAAGCGATCGGGAGTTTCGAAGTCGTTGGCAACATAGAGGTCAGGCCAGCCGTCGTTATTGTAGTCCCACCAGGTGGCGCTATGGCCTTGGGAACGTCCCCAGATGCTGGAATCTCGGCTTACATCTGTAAAGGTGTTGTCACCATTGTTTCGATACAGATAGTCGGGGCTACCTTTGGTGTTTCGGGCAAATTCGAGGACGTTGGTCTGCAAGTAGACGTCGAGGTCTCCATCGCGGTCGTAGTCGGAGAAAGCTGCCATGACGCTGGCGTCGTGGAGGTCCAGACCGAAGGAGGCGGCTTGTTCCTGGAAATTGCCCGCTCCGTCATTGATGTAAAGCTGGTTTGGGGCGTCGTAAACGCAGAGGTAAATGTCGAGGTCTTGGTCGTTGTCGATATCGACAAGGGTAACTCCAGTTTCCCAGTGCTCGGTGCCGAGAACGCCTGAGGCTGCGGCGTGGTCTTCGAAAACGAGGGGCGTTTCTTTCTGAAGGTATAGACCGTTGGGGCCAGTTTTGCTGACTGCGTAGATGTCTGGGCGCCCGTCACCATTTAAGTCACCAGAAGCGATACCTATGCTCACAGCGCCGAGAGTGAATTCGCGAAAGCGAGTACTCCACATCAGTGGGTCGTTGTATTCGTTTTCCAAATGCAGGCCGGTAGTGTCGGCTTCGAGAATTTCGAAGCCGGCGTGCGCCAGGGGAGGGGCTCCGATCGCGATTGGAAGGATGAATAGGGACGCAATACGGCTGGGAAAGGGCATGATACGAGTCTTTTTAGCGTTTTGGGAGAGCGAGTTAGCCGGCTCGCTTTTTACTCTTTGGGGAGCAGGAAGTTTTGGTGGATGAACTTGGCGATATTCGCACCTAGCTCTTGTCCGACCAAGTTGGCTGACATGAAGTGGATACCTCCGTGAAGGCGGCTCATGCCGACCTCGGTGGCGCAGGCATCGAAGCCGGGATAGGAGCGAATGGCACCGGGTACTTGGTCTGAGGTGGTGGAAAAGGCAATGTCGTCACGTTCGCAGTAGAGGGTAAGCAACTCGGCGGCGGAGCGGCTGAACGAGCTGTGTCCGGAGGGGTACTCTGGAAATGGAGGGCTACCCATTAGAGGGATCCAGTTTTCGTCCTTTTCAGTGGCAGAATTGTCGTCGATGTCTGCCTGGCGGATGGCGGTCTCGGGGCGCCAATAGTTGTAGTAGTACTTGGCGTCCCAGCAGGCTATACCTGCGTCGGCCATGGTTAGGTTGAGCAACGCGTAAAGGCGCACTTGTTGGTAGAAGTCGTAGCTTTGGGATTTGTAGACTTCTTGTGCTATCAGGTTCCACGTACCGGCGGGCGTGGAGCTGCCAAGGTCGTCGGACCAGAAGACCGAACTGAGGGTGTCGTAGCCGGAGCGGTCGTGCTTGTCGCGCCCGCCGAGCGCTTTCACTTCCGCCCATTCTGCGGCGTACTCCTCGCTATCGATCGCAGGTGGAGCTGGACAGCGGAAAGCGTCGGGAGAATCCATGGCGAGTGGTTTTACATGCGGCCAGTGCGGCAGGAGAGCTGGGCGGAAAAAGGGAGGGGTTTCGCGCCAAACGCCAGCGTCGGCGACGGTGGTCCACTCTACAGCGTCGTACTTGCGGCTTTCGTCGCAAACGATCTTGTATGCGGAGGCCACTTCCTGGCCCCATGCGACACCTTTTTCGAAGGCTTCGTCGCGAGGTAGGTCTTTGATCTCCATCTGGTAAGCCTTGCGGAAAACGGTGGGGTTGACGGATTCGTTGAATAAGTCTGCCAGCGTCTCGTAGGCAGCTGTGTGATAGGCAGCTTCTAGGGACGCTCCCTCGGGGGAGTTGGGCTCTACCAGGTAATGTTGGAAGTCGCCGTGGAAGCCATTTACCGTGTCGTAGAGAGACAAGTGGAAAAGGGCCAAGGCATAGGCGGCCATGGGGGGTGGAGTCCGGGAGGCGCGAATAGCGTCGAGGGCACGGTTGTTCCAGCCGTCGATGGAGAGGGAGTCCGCATTAGCGGAGAAGAGTTGAGCGGCGAGTGCGATGGCCGTCAGAAAAAGGAACAGTTTTTTCAGGGTCATGGATATGAGTTTGTTATCAAAGAGAGTCGGCCTAGCGGTTAGCATTAGGCTGATGCGATAGCGTCAAAACGTAAGCATTGAGCCATCTGGGGGAGCTTCTCTCAGAAATTGGAGGGAAAATAAAGTGTCTCAAGGGCAAAAAGCCTGGCAAAGACCTAGCGATCGAACCGAGCTGATGTTAAGAACGCCGCACATCTCTTACAGCAGCGCGATCGCAAGCACGAGAGATATGATCGAAAGCAAGGTGCTTAGGATGACGATGTTGCGGGCCATTATACCGTCGTTGCCGAGCATTTCTGCGAGCACGTAGGAAAAGACAGCGGTAGGACAGGAAAGGAAGATGACAGCCACTTTCAAACTGGTAGGGTCCAGTCCGATGCTGCGGCCGACGAAGTAGCCGAGGACAGGACTGAAGGCGACGTTGATGAGCGAGGCTACGACGGATAGGCTGAGGCGGCCTTTGAGCTCGTCTAATTTGAGGCCGGCTCCCAGGCCGATGAGGGCGAGAGGCAGGGCGAGCTGGCCGACCGCCACGAGGGACCGTCGCGCCATGAGGGGTATCTCTAGGTCAGAGAGGTTGAGGACGAAGCCTAGGCAGCAAGCGAGGATGAGAGGGTTTCGCAGGCCATGCTTCCAAACGGCTCGGAGCGGCTTTTCGCTTTTTTGTCGAGAATGTAGGATGAGAAGGGTGACACTCGACGTATTGTAAGTGAGGATACAAATTCCGCTGGTAAACATCCCGAGGTCGAGTCCATCTTGACCGAGTGCGAAATAGACGACGGGGAACCCCACGAAAGCGAGATTGCCTCGAAAGCTTCCTTGCACGAAAGCTCCGATCGATTCTTTAGGCACTTTCAAGAGGAAGACCAGAGCGTAAGCGAGGGCAATGGAGGCCCCGATGACTATGAGCATTGTATAGAGAAGCCCGAATCCGGCCTCACTTTGCAGGTCGATTTCGGCGACTTTGTAGAGCAGTAGGGAGGGGAGCCCCCAGAAGTAGGTGAGGCGGTTGAGGTCCTTGAAAAAGCCGCCTGCGAAAAAGCCTACCCGCGCGAGGATAGCTCCAAAGACGATCAGGATAAGTACGGGAACAATACTCTCGAGGACAACCATGTGCTCTGGTCCCTAGCGGGACTCAATGGAGGTCTCGTCGAACTCTAGTTCGATCCCTCCTACCCAGCCGGCCGCAAGGTTGTAGATGAAGCAGCCCACCAAGGTGCCGACGAATCCCATGACGACATACATCAGTGGCATGAGGATCGCCATGAAGATGCTCATGCCCGCAGCTATGCCAGATCCCTCCTCTTGGCTTGCCACACCGGCTATGGCGGCGATGGCGAAGAAAGGGATGAAGATGAGGCCGAAACATCCATATATGACGGCGACCAGTTTTGCGGCGGGGAGGGGAGGTATCTTTTTGAGTGTTACTTTCATGTGTTTGGAGGATTTGGAGAGCTGAGAGGCTCGCTCGGGTTTGGTAATATCGAAAGCGTTTCTGCGGCCTATTCTGTTTCCGAGAACCCGTAAGCAGAGATAGAGTTGTTTCTTAGTTCTGGAATGTATAGGCTGTTTGTGTCGTTGATGTATAGGAAGTTCGCGCAGTTTAAACCTCTTTCACGCGTATCGAGGATACGCTTCGGCGGGTTTCCCGGCTCGATTCGGAACAGCTCCCCGTGGTAGAGCGATACGAAGTAGCCCGTATCGGCTTTTTGGATTCCGTCGAGGATTCCTCCTTCGAAGCGGGCCAGTATGCTCACGCTCTTGGTCTGTTTATTGATTGCTATTAATGCGGCATCTCCAGATGTCCCGACCAAAAGGTTCTCCGCGTCGTCCATGATCCCATTGACTCCGGTAAACTGATCTCCCGATGCCCAGCGCTCTAGCTTGCCATCGGTTATACGGTAGATTGCGTTTGCCCTAGGATCAGTCGCGAAGATCGTACCCTCGGGTGTTAGGGTTAGGTCGTTTAGAAAAACAGAATTTGGAGTTTGTATCAATTCGATGGATTCTCCGAGAGCGATATCGAAGACGCTAATTCTCCCACGCTCGACGACATAGAGGTGATCATCGTGGATCTCCATCCCGAGAGGTGAGGAGAGCCCGTCCAGCCAATCTGTGTCAATCAGCTCGCCATCCCGCGAAATTTTGCCGACCGAGTCAGTCCCAAGCTCCTCGTTGGGAGTTTCGACATTGTAGTTCGATACGTAGAGACAATCCCTTTTGGAGTCGTAAACAATCGATTCAGGTCCCCTGACACCGTTCTTTATTTCCCACAGAAGAGAGAGCTCGGCGGCATGGCATTGCGCGCTGAGAAACGCACTCGCGACCATAGCGAAAGTGGTGAGAGGGAGAAGGCTGTGGTGTAGCATCGAAGCAGCTTTGATTTTTTGCGCAACAATTGGGTACCGAGGGAAGTGGAGGCGGTAACGCTCGAGCAAGTGTTACCCGTTTTCGATCAGCTCGTGGTAGGTTGTGCAGTGGATTTTGCGTTGGCAGCTTGGACAGTGTTCGCCGATCCATAGCTGGTCAAACTGTGCCATGATTGGGAGAACTAGGGCAGGGTCCTCGGTGAGGATGCCCCCTTCGAAGTTACGGCGATTTTTACTCTTCGCCCCCAGCCCTGCTCCTGTAAGGTTGGCGCTGCCGGTATAGGCTATCTTCCCGTCGACAATGACTGACTTGAAGTGGGCTCGGGGGCAGAGAATCATTTCCATCCCGTTTATAAGGTTGGGGAAACGGTCGTAGTCGGTGCGGAAGGCGGGACCAGGCTCCTTGGCATGTACCAGTCGAATCGATACGCCGTCTTCTACTAGCTCGGAAAGTCGCTGCAGGAAAGGGATTGCTCGGCGACCGCGAGCGATATGCATGTCTTTAATGTCTGCGGTGGCAATCCAGAGAAATTGCTGGCAGGACGAAACAGCGTCGACAATGACCTCTTTGTGAATTTCGAGATCGGCGATGAATCGGGTGTTGGGCATGAGGAGGATTGATCGTGGCTCCGAGCTCCAGTCTGCAGAATTGGGAAAGATGATCTGCGTTGCGAGCTGTGGCCGCTCATCGGTACGGCGGAACGAGGTTGAGACAGTCAAGGAGCGAAGGGAGGATGCTTCGGACTTGTTCGACGGCGGGCGAGGCGAATTGAAGTGGAGCCGCTCATCGGAGTCGAACCGACGACCTACTCATTACGAATGAGTTGCTCTACCAACTGAGCTAGAGCGGCGTCCAGATTGACACTTTCTGCTTTCGAGAGGTAGGATGGCAAGTCGGAATTCGCGGATTTTGGGCACGCCGCATATGCTCGTATAAGCGAGACGCTAGCTCAATAAGTGCGCTGCCTCCGATGGGGAACTCTCCATCCTAGTGCCACAGCTTGGCCATTTGGGCTTTGACGTTTGATACCTTAGTATTTTTCAAACGGTTCCGAGGCACTGCATTGTGATGATATAGTCTGTTAACGACGACTGGAGGGTCCTCGTGAACTTTACTTCTTCCAAATTTGTAACGACTTCCAATCCGTAAGAAATAGGATTCGTATGTTTTAAAAGAAATCCAAGAAACGCCAATCGAAATAATAGATGCGGCAGTGATAATAAGGAAATCTCCGAAATTTAAAAGGGTAGGGGTGCCACCTCTAAGCCAGCCGTATAGAAAACCTAAAACAGCTTGGTGATACATATAGAAACCGTAAGCGATGGCACCGAAGAAACAAAGGAACTTTGAACGCAATATCCACGTCAATCTCGAGGATTGGAAAAGCAGTACAACTGTCAGGAATGTCGCGTAGAGTATTGCGAACCATGAGAATTTGAATAGCCCGAAACCACTCTCTCGAAGGATTAGCCCTCCTGTCGCAACAAGTAGACAAAGAAAGGCTGCTAGAGTGACATTTCTATTATCTTCGAGATTCTTCCATACAATGTTGCTTCTATATAGCGCAGCTACGAGGACGCCCGCAAGAAGGGAGTCCATGCGGAAAATAGTGTTTACCTCAGTGTGGAAACCTGGGAATGCCAGTCGCAATACGAATGCCGCTAATATCATAGGTATAAGCGATCTCAGGAACACTTTTTGGCGAAAAAAAAGTATCGCCAAAGGTGCGACTAGGTAAAATTGTTCTTCTACTGCTAAAGACCAAGTTATACCCAGAAATTGTCCACCGTAGATATCGTTCAAGCCCATCGCGATATTCTGAGTAAAAGTTGAGTAGGTCCACCAAGGCATTAGGTCTCGATAGAGCCACAAAAATTGCTGTCTATCTAGGAGCAGCCCAGTTATCCAACACGTGAATAGTAGTAGAAGTAAAACTGGAAGAATGCGACATGCTCTCCTGATCCAGAAAACTTTCAAGAAGGATTGCTTCGTATGATTGTCGAGGATGATACCACCAATGAGGAACCCAGAAAGCACGAAAAAAAGATCTACGCCTGACCAGAATGCGGTTGTGGGAACGTGCAGGTTGTAGAGCAAGCTTCCTGGCATCAGCTCTTTTGGTCGGCAGGTTACGAAGTGCCAAACCACCACCATAAGGATGGCTATGCCTCGGACGCCATCTAGCTCCTTTATTCGTTTCGTCATTTTACGCTAAAACAGCAGTTACGCTCGATTTGGGAAAATATTATTCCCAGTTTGTGCAGCACCACGCTAGTAGATTCTGTTGATTAGATTTTGTCTCCGTTAGAGATCGCTTCCAAGATTGTGACTCCTGTTTTAGCAGCCGCTTTCAGAAAGTGTCTGCAAGATCCATTCCTAACGTGCCGCGATTCAGTTTATCTATTTCGCATGGCCAAAATAACTACCTAACTTAAACCGTCAAAACGAGACAAACTTTGGTAAAGTGGAGAGCTTTCCGTGAGCACCTGCAGTGTTCGAAAATACTCCCGTAGTTATTAGAAAAACTACCACTACGTGAGGAACCGCAGCCGAAAAGACATGACGAGGCGGCATCTGGACGGCTGTCGATGGCGAGGTAGAGCATTCATGATTATTGCTAAAACCGCACCTCTGCCCTCTAGAATTCAGGAGGTTTTAAGTGCAATATGCATATGTTTCATAGCCCAGAGGGCAAAAAGCCTCCGCTTGAAAAAATGGATAAGGACGGCCTTTTACATAACCCTTACGCGCAAGCTTACCGCGGTGTTTGCAACTAGTGGTTTATCTACAGTTTGGTTTCTTTTTAAAATCTAATTCACGGCGGTTGAATCGAATCTTTAATTCTACCTGCCGTCCATAATAGGCATCTGTTGCAGCGTGCATTCCGAAAAACGCGCTTTGCACTCGACGTCGTTCTCAGGTCCTAAGTGTTGTGAATACACGTATTCCGTTAAAACCATGACGCTCGCATTCGAAAAATCAGATTATTACGATGAGAATTCGCAGGCTTTTTGAGTTTATCCTAGTCTGCGGGGTAACTTTGGGGGTTGCCTCTATTGCCTAGGCATGTGCGTTTTCCATCGTCATTTTGGCTTAGGGTTCCCATTGACCTCTGCGCTTATTTTGCAGCGTCATTTCGTTCGTAGGTGGGCACTGAAGGGCTAGTTTCGATCTCTCTGGATTCTTGAGTGGATGGTGCAATTAGTGACACCTTATGCGAGGTCATGGTTCGTGTGGTCGTGAGGTGTTGCGTGGTGAGGTGCTTAACGCTCCCTAATGTGCGGCCGGAGCGGAAGCCGCCTCTCCAGACAGTCTGAAAGGTAGAGCACGATTAAGTAATCGAGCGGGGATATTCTTAGCGCAACTCGATCTGCGTGGCGGCCTTCACTCCGCGCTTGCCCCCTCGGCCTGTTCCGATTCCCTGTTTCTTCGTGTCAGACTCGAAATCTTCGTTACGCATATCGTCCAGGAATATCCATCTCGACGATGGAACGCTCGCTGCGGGGGCAGTTACCTGCACCCCTGGCGCTCCGTTGAAACTAGAACTCGGGAAAAGGGGGTCCGCCGATATCGTTTTGCCTGACTCCGTTCACATCGCGCTCGGCCGTTTCGACCCGCATGTGCATTTCCGGGAAACTGCGATACCGACGCGACGGGAGGTAGAGGAGTTTGGCCCAGAGGGAGTGGACTACGACTCTTTGGTCGCGAAAATCGTTGCGGCTAATGCGCTCTATTCGATACGGTCTGGCTGTCTGGCGGCGTTAAAAGGAGGCGTGTGCGTCGTCGGCGCAATGGGAAACACACCATGGGGCCCTGTGGGTCCGTATCGGCATGAGCGAATTCAGAAGCACTATACTGAGCATGCTCTTTTTCCGATCGTAATGTGGCCACGAATGGAACCGGGAGCGGAAGCGATTATGGGTCACGAGGGTAAGGATTTCGGCTCGACTTTTGGTGGATCGGGGCTCACCGGTCAAACGCGACGCGATATGTTCGAGCTCTGGAGGGGGCAGGCGGTTTCCTACCATAACGACCAAGCGCGAGAGGAGGAGTCTATCGTAGAATACAAAAAGCGGATACAACCGGATGAGGTTTTGCTGCACCACGAGTACTTCAATGGCGACACGGTGCTAGCTTGCCAGGCGGAAACCATGAAGCTCGCGAAAGAGGCGGGACTCAGCAGTCTGCTGGCTCGGCATATTCCGACCGGTCCAGCGCTGCAGCAGATATTGGATGCTCGCAGTGTGATGCCCTATGCGTTGCCGGCAGAGGTCGGACTCGACTATGTATACTGGTGTCGAGAGCGTTTGCTCACGCAGAAGCGGGAGACAGCTCTTATCAATTACCGTCGTCCGGCGCATCCGAGTCGCGAGGATCAGTTGAGCTTGATCGAGACCACTCGAGATTCGGTGCGCTCAGGAGATGGCTCGATTTTCTTCGGTACAGACCATGCCCCCCATGCCCTCGCTTCCAAGAAATTTAAGAATGGTCTGCCCGGGGCGCCCGGCACTCGAAACATAGAGCACAGCCTGCAGTTTTACAGTGAGTTAGTGAATCGCTACGGTTACACGCAGCGGGACATCGATCTGCTTGCGTCAATTAATCCAGCAAAGCATATGGCCCAGTTCTTCGATTTTCCCTTCGAAGTCGGAACGATGACCGATGGGGCGATGGCGAACCTGGCGATTTTTGAGCCGGAGGCCGCGTACCAAGTAGACGAAGCCGCCCTAGCTTCTCAGCTGGAGGATCCGCATTACCACAGCGCGATGACCGGCGAGAGCGGACTTCGCGGTAGATCCGTATTCACCGTTGCCAACGGTCGTGTTTGGAATGTGGAAAAAGCTCCGATGCCGCTCAACTAGGTTCTGTAAGGAAGGGATGTGTCTCTGTCGCAGTCTTGTGAATACACTTCGTGCCCATGTTCACAGCCTAGAAGACTGAACGCCGCCTACGGAGGGGCTGATCCTCCGGTATTCGGGTCTGCCTAGGCAGAGGCACGCTTTAGAGGCTTTGTGGGAGCTCCTCGTCGACCCAAAGGATGGGGAAATCGTAAGTTCGTTCGATGAGGGCGATGGTGGGCTCGCCTTTGTAGGTTGGTAAGGCGAACGCCGCTTGTTTGAACGCTTGCTCAAGTTGATCGCTCACTTGCGGGTCGGTGGTGTCGACGATGTGCGGTAGTACGACCTTGCCCCGCTGATCGACGAAGAAACTGACGTGAGCACGAACGGTTTGGCGGTCTAGGTCTAGCAAGCTGGAGTCTCGGGTTATGGCCAGGCCGGGGAACGCTGTCATGCCGATGCGCGAGTCCAGTTCGTCATCCTCTCGGTATTTCAAGGTTCGGAAGGCATTCTTACCGTTTCCGTCCATTCGTTTGCTGGTGTCGAAAAGCGCATTGGTTTCGATGGCTCGATCCGGTCGAAATTCCCAGTAGGCGTGGCAGACGCTTTTGACCGGTGCGCCGTTTTGCGTGGCGGGGATGAAGTCCCACTTCTTGATGGTACTCATCAGTTCGTCCGCAAAGGCTTCGTAGGTGTACTCTATTGGGAGGAAGTCGGATGCAATTCCATTTTCGTCGACGTAGAAGGCAATTTTTGCGTAACCGCTGCTCACTCCATGCGTGTATGCCCATCCCGGGTAGCGGGGTTCAATCTGTCTCTTTATAGATACGGCTGTATTCGCTTCTGGCTTGCCGACCGCGTTTCCTAAGAGTTGCGACAGCAGAAAAATGGAGAGGACGAGTGGAATCCTTGGGGCTTTCAGGGTCATGTCCTCCAGTACGATCTTGTCAGAGTTTTTTTCAAGGTTAAAGGTGCATTGAATTGCACCTAATAAATTAATCGTTCCGCAGTGTTTTTTGGGCAACGGTGTTTGTATTGAAACGAGGGCTGACTGGAGTGAATCAGTTTGATTTAGGGGGTGCTTTGCTTCGGTAACTTTCTCTTGAGAAGGAGGTTAAGCTTAAATCTGTCTTTTGTTGAAGTTTCCCATTGACGGACCAAGCCCCGCTTCTATTGTCCGAAATCTTTCTATCAGCGGCGGGTTAGCTCAGTTGGTAGAGCAGAGGACTGAAAATCCTTGTGTCCCCGGTTCGATTCCGGGACCCGCCACCACTGATTGCACGGTATGTCCGTAGAAAGCGCCTCCAACTTCCGGAGGCGTTTTTGTGTTTGGGTGGTCACGTCATCCTCGATGTCTCGTCGCTTGCCGCTTCGGCAGCGGGTCAATCTTTATTGGCTGGAAAACTTGCACTAGGAGGGTCGGCTTTAAGGGGTGCCCAACGGCCTTAAGGCACGTATTTCTTTACTGACTCTTCCCTTGGGGGAGGGATTATGTTTTGGCCCGATGAGTAAGATAGATTTTAAGAAGGATCGTAAGGCACTTTACCAGCCGTCGGCAAAGGCGGTTTCTGTAGTGAATGTTCCTGCCATGAACTTTTTGATGATCGATGGGGTGGGAGATCCAGGACGCTCGAAGGAATTTGGGGAATCGATGGAGTCTCTGTATCCACTGGCGTATACATTGAAGTTTATGTCGAAGCTGGGACCGACCGCTCAGGATTATGTGGTGCCTCCGCTGGAGGGTCTTTGGTGGGCTGATGACATGAACGCTTTTATCGAACGGCGCCGAGACGAGTGGAGGTGGACGTTGATGATTATGCAGCCGGATTTCGTATCTGAAGAGATGTTCGCTGAGGCGGTGGACGCGGTTCGTAAGAAGAAGAATCCGGCGTTGCTCGAAAGCGTTCGGTTCGAGTGCTTTGAGGAAGGGGAGTCGGCTCAGATTCTGCACGTAGGGCCGTTCGAGGAGGAGGGGCCTAACGTCACGCGGGTGCACGAGAAAATAGAGGAATTGGGAAAGCAGCGTTTCAACAAACATCACGAGATCTATCTGAGCGACCCGCGGCGTACAGCTCCGGAAAAGTTGAAGACCGTGCTTCGCCAAGCGATGCGGTAAGGGTGGGGAAATCAATGCAGTACTCGATTGGAGAGTTTTCTCAAATTACGCGGGCTTCGGTGAAGGCTTTACGACTGTACCATGAAAAGGGTGTGCTGGTGCCTGATTTTGTGGATCCGGAATCTGGATACCGCTACTACTCGCAGGAGCAGGTGGGCGAAGCTCGGGTGGTCGCGAATTTGAAGGAACTTGGCTTTTCGCTATCCGAAATCAAGGAGGTGCTGGACAGTTGCGAGGAAGACGATGACCTGCTGGACCGTCTGCAGGAGAAGCGTCGGGATCTCGAAAAGCGGGTGAAACGGTTTCAAGATTCTATTGCGGATATCGAATTGGTTGTGAGCGGGCAGTTCGCGGAGTCTGGGTTCGCAGGTTCAGGGGAATCTGTCGTAGAGAAAACGGTGCCGGACATGCTCGTGGCCGGGCATCGTATCAGAGGGCACTATTCAGAGGCGGGACAAGGATTTCGCATTTTGGGTCGGCGGGCGGGACGTGTCTTGACCGGTAAGCCCATGTGTCTGTATTTCGATGGCGAATACAGGGATCAGGATGCGAATTTCGAACCTTGTTTTGAAGTGAAGAAGGTCGTTGACCATGAGCTCTTGTATTGCCGTAAGCTGGCGGGAGGGCTTGCCTTGACGCTTTTGCATCGTGGGCCTTACGAGAGGTTGTACGAGAGTTACGCGAAGCTCTTCGCGGAAGTGAAAAGTCGGGACCTTCGGCTGCTGTGTCCATCGCGAGAGGTTTACCACAAGGGACCGGGCATGATTCTGCGGGGTAATTCGAAGAAGTATCTGACGGAGATCCAGTTTTTAGTACAGTGAGGCGTTTCAGTTACTACAGAACGATCGACGACTTCGGTAAGCCAAAACGTTTCGCTGAGGTTGGCAGATGCAGCGCTGCGGGATTGATTAGGCGGGCGATTTGTTTGAGTGTTTTTGGATGCCCCGCTTTTTCCCTTATCTCGCGCTGGCCTGCCTAGGTTCGGCCTATTCTTTTGGCTCCTCCTCTCGGGATTGGAGTGCTTATCTTGGCGATCGTGCTTCGAGTCAGTTTTCTGAATTGTCTCAGATAACGGTGGAGAATGTGTCTCGTCTCGAGGCAGCCTGGATATGGGACGGCGATGAAGGGGCGACGGCGGACAGGGGATACTCGGAGATCCAGTGCAATCCGCTGGTCATCGACGGCGTACTCTATGGCACGGATGCCAATATCGATCTGGTCGCTTTGGATGCGTCTAGCGGGGAACTGCTTTGGAGGCTTGATCCTTATGAGGGGCTTGAAGTCGCCGAGGGTCGCGGGGTGAATCGCGGACTGGCGTATTGGGCAAACGGAGATGAGTCGCGAATCCTATTTGGGGTGAGTCGCTTCTTGATAGCGGTAGATCCCAAAACCGGTAAGCGAATCGAAACGTTCGGGGAAGCAGGACGCGTCGACTTGAAGGCGGACTTGGGGCGCGACGCTGAAGGCTTGCAGGTACAGGCGAACACGCCGGGAGTGGTTTATGGGGATTTGATCGTGATGCCCATGCGACTTGGCGAGGGACCAGCTCCGGCTGCTCCGGGACCGATTCGCGCCTACAATGTTCGAACCGGAGAGTTGGTTTGGCGCTTTAATACGATTCCTCAACCTGGAGAAGTCGGTTACGATACTTGGCCGGCGGAGGCGTACAAGAATGTGGGGGGCGCCAATGTTTGGGCGGGGATGAGCGTGGATGTAGAGCGCGGTATCGTGTATTGCCCAACAGGTTCGGCTGCCTTCGACTTTTGGGGTGGAGATCGATTGGGGCAAAATCTTTTCGCCAACTGCCTGATCGCCTTAAATGCGTCGACGGGAGAACGAATTTGGCACTACCAATTTGTGCACCACGATGTGTGGGACCGGGATCTGCCGGCGCCTCCTAATCTGCTAACGGTGCAGCATGAGGGGGAATCGATTCCGGCTGTCGCGCAGATCACGAAATCGGGACACGTTTTTCTATTTAACAGAGTAACGGGGGAACCCTTGTTTCCAATTGAGGAAGTGCCCGTGCCTTGGTCCGATCTGCGGGGCGAGCAGACTTGGCCGACGCAACCGCTACCGACCAAGCCCGCTCCATTCGCCCGCCAGCAGTTTTCGGCCGACCAAATCTCGGATATTTCGCCCGAGGCACATCGAGAGATAATGGATCGCTTCGTGACCCTGCGTCCGCACATGCCTTTCATGCCGCCAAGCAAAGAGGGGACAATCATCTTCCCCGGTTTCGACGGGGGTGGAGAGTGGGGAGGAGCGGCAGTCGACCCCAACGGTATCCTCTACGTCAATGGCAACGAGATGCCTTGGGTGTTGACTATGGTTGACGCTACAGTGGCCGAGAGCGAGGGCCAGCGGCTGTTTTTGCAAAACTGCGCAGGGTGCCATGGGGCAGATCTGAAGGGGAGCCTGGCCCAGAATGTTCCAGCTTTGACCGGTATCCAGGATCGTATGACACGAGAGGGGATCTTGGAGCGGATTACCCAAGGAAAAGGCGTGATGCCGCCATTTGGATTTTTCGAGGAGAGGGATCTCGATGCTTTGGTTGACTTCCTCGTGAGCAGGGATGGAGGTGATCGGCATGCCGACAAGTCTGCGAAGCAGGAAACGGCCAACTCTCGGCCTTGGACCCATACTGGATATCGACGCTGGATGGACTCGAAAGGCTACCCTGCTGTGAAGCCGCCTTGGGGTACTCTCAATGCGATTGATATGAATACGGGAGAATATGTCTGGAAAACTACCCTTGGCGAGTTTGAGGAGCTTACGGCGCAAGGTATCCAGCCAACGGGTACGGAGAATTACGGTGGCCCTGTTGTCACAGCAGGTGGGGTGCTTTTTATCGGTGCCAGCAAGGATGGGTATTTTCGGGCCTTTGATGCGGGGACGGGCGAGGAGCTTTGGAAGTACAAGCTTCCAGCAGGCGCTTATGCTACGCCCTCGGTTTACGAAGTCGATGGACGCCAGTATGTGGCTGTCGCTTGCGGTGGTGGGAAAATGGGTACACCGCGAGGTAACTATTACATCGCCTTTGCATTGGGGGAGTGAATGCGAGTTACCGCTGTAAGAAGAGCTCTTTGCGGAGAGCTCGTTTTAGTGTCCTCAGAGAAGCTGCTGCTACCTATCTTCTATTGCTCGAGGCAGTCGCAGACGCTTTCGCAAAGACCGATGAATGTCTCTTCCATGAGGGAGAGGCGGCGGCCTTTGACGTAGCAGACGCCCCATGTGCGCTTGAGTTGCTTTCGGCTGGGGGCGAGTAAGTGGATGCTGCCGTCAGCGATTTCCTTTTGGGCTACCCAAGGAGCTATGATACCGACGCCGATACCGATCTTTACCAGTTCCTTGATCGCTTCCATTGAGCCGAGCTCGATGACCTTGTTGAAAGAGTGTCCTTCCGATCGAAAGTGGCGGCGGATCGAGTCGAAGGTCATGCTGCCTTTACTGTAGGTCACGAATGTCTGCTCGTCGACCTCGGCGCTTGGCGCGACCTTGCGGTTGGCCCAGGGATGGGATGGGGCTACAGCGAACTGCAGGTTATCTTCGAAAACAGACTGGCTGTCGATGTCGTCATTAGTAAGGGGAGAAAGCGTTAGGGCTAGGTCGATCTCGTTGCCGCGCAGCTCGTCCATGAGCTCCTTGGCATTGTTGGGGGAAATGGATAGCTGACAGTCGGGAAAGGTTTGGCGGAACTCTCGAATGACGGTGGGCAGGATGTACTGGCAAGCGGTCGTGCCTGCTCCGATGCGCAGGCGACCGGCTCCCCACCGACTGAGGGCTTCCAGTTCGCCGCGTACGCTTTGCATGCGCTGGTGTATGCGGTCGGCAGCAGCCAAAAAAATGTCCCCAGCTTCTGTAAGGTGGATCTTACGGCCAAGACGGTTGATGAGCGGGCAGCCAAGATCATCTTCGAGCGCCTTGATGGAGTGGCTTACGGCAGATTGCGTAAGATTGAGCTGCTTGGCAGCCAAGGTGAAGCTCCCTGTCTCGGCGAGGGTCTTGAACGCAAGGAGCTGGCGGCTGTCTATGATGTCTTCACGCATGAAAGAAATTTTAGAAACGTGGGGTTATATAAAAATAAATTGGATTTCAAGCGATAAGACCAGATTGGCGCGAAGGTCGCTGTCTTTTTCTTCGATGGACGATTTCGAGAAAAAGGCTCCTGCAGCAATTGCTATGCCCAGAGTAGTTGGAAAACGCAGAACAGCGATTCGATTGGGCTACATTGGTCTGGTTGATGCAGCCCCCTTGCTGGTGGCTGACCAATTCGGCATATTCGAGAGCTATGGTTTGAACGTGGCTTTGAGCCGCGAGGTGGGATGGGCGACAATCCGCGAGAAGGTACTATTTGGAGAGCTTGAGGCGGCGCACGCTCTGTCGACGCTTCCATTCGTTGCGACGTTGGGCCTAGACTCTGCGACAGTTCCTTGTGTGGCGGGAATGGTAATCAGCCGGGGAGGAAATGCGGTGGTCCTCTCCGAGGAACTCCGCCATCGCGGCGTTAAGAACAAGGAGACGCTGAAAGTCGATGTGGATAATCGGAAGGCCTTTCGTAAGTACAAGTTCGCTACGGTCTACGCCTGTTCACCGCACAATTTTCACCTGCGCGAATGGCTCGTCTCCGCTGATATAGACCCAGATACAGATGTAGAGCTGGTGACGCTCCCTCCTGCGCAGATGTGTCGTAATCTGGCTGCCGGCACGATCGACGGGTTTTGCGTGGGCGAACCTTGGGCAAGCCGGGCTATCGGCGACAAAATTGGTTGGTCGCCGGTCAACTCCGAAGATCTTAGTTCAGGGCATCCTGAAAAGGTTCTCATGGTGAGAGAGGACTACGCCATCGAGCACGAAGAGGAGAATGTCGCCCTCATAGCGGCGATCGTGGAGGCATGCGCAATTTGCGAGGATCCTACGGAGCGCCGACGTATCGCTGAGCTACTAAGCGACAAGAAGCGAGTGAACTGCCCAGTCGAGCTTTTGGAGCACTGTCTGTCGCCATCTTTCAACTACGGATTGGGTCGCGTTGAACACCGCCCGGGATTTCTGAGGTTTTACCACGGTAACTCCGCTCGGCCGTCCGAGTCGGACACTGATTGGGTACTAGATAGATTGGGCCGTTCCTGCGCACGGGGGGCTTCCTCAGCGAAGACGGAGGCTGCTCGGAGAGTGTTCAGGCCAGATTTGTATGACGCTGCCATGATCTTGCCCTGCTAGCCGAGGCGCTTGATATTTGTCAACAATGAGGACCTACCTTCGCGGTAGGTTCTTTTTTGTCCTCGGCCATTCGAGTGTAGTTCCCTGCGCGTTTCCGCGTGACTGCGGAAGGTCTTTATCCCTGGCGCTCAAATTGAGCCATGGTCCAAAAAGCGCAATCGCTCAAAGTTGCTTCGAACCCATGGGAGAGAATAATTCTTAACATGAATAACATTCATTAATGGTGCACGTAATAAAAAATATTAATAATCTTAGTCGTTGTGTGCATTATTTGTAAGTGGCTGTTGGCTAATGGTTACCGGCTGCCATTTTGTGAGTAGACAATCTTAAGAACTCTAAATGGAAGCTTGGGTGAACGCTTTTGGCATGCAGGAGGCTAATGAATGGTATCAGGTTTCTGACTGATTTTGCTCATAGCAACGCGAAGCTTTGTAATGAGTTATCGAATACGGAAGCCGCTCTTCATCAGCCAAAATCGAAAATTACCGGAAAGACCAGAATGACTAACATAAGGAAATGGATCAGCACCGCTAGCGTCGCGTTAGCGATTACCTCGCTTCAAGGCGAGCAGCTCGACTTGGAAAAAGACGAGCTCAAGTTCGGCTTCATCAAACTCACCGATTGCGCCCCGATCGTCATCGCTAAGGAGAAAGGTTTCTTCGAGGAAGAAGGGCTACAGGTAGAAGTGATCGCCCAGCCAAACTGGAAACAGCTTTTGGATAACGTGATCAACGGCGAACTTGACGGGGCTCACATGCTCTCCGGCCAGCCGATCGCGGCAACCATCGGTTTCGGCACCAAGGCCCACATTGTTACCGCTTACACTCTCGATCTCAATGGCAACGGTATTACAGTTTCCAACGCAATCTGGGAGCAGATGCAGGAGAACGATCCAGCGCTGGATACCGACACGCCTCCTCATCCGATCACTGCGGATGCTCTTGCTCCGATCGTCGAGGAGAAGCTGGAAGAGGGAAGCAAGTTGCAGATGGGAATGGTTTTTCCAGTATCCACTCACAACTACGAGATTCGCTACTGGCTTGCGGCAGCAGGCATCCACCCTGGTTTCTACACGTCGGAGGACAAGAAAGGTTTCACCAACGCTCAGGTTGAGCTTTCTGTAACGCCACCTCCACAGATGCCTGCTACTCTCGAGAGCGGCAACATCAGCGGCTACTGCGTGGGCGAGCCTTGGAACCAGCAGGCGGTCGCCAAGGGAATCGGGGTACCAGTCACCACCAACTACGATATTTGGAAGAATAACCCAGAAAAGGTTTTCGGTGTGAGTGCCAAGTGGGCGGAAGAAAATCCAAACACGCACATTGCTGTTGTTAAGGCTTTGATACGTGCCGGCAAGTGGCTAGACGAGTCGGACGACGACGGAGTCTTGGTTAACCGCGAAGAAGCAGTGCGTATCCTCTCTCAACCCAACTATGTGGGAGCTGACTTCGACGTGATAAAGAACTCCATGACTGGCTACTTCTACTTCCAGAAGACCGACAAGCGCGAGATGCCTGACTTCAACGTTTTCTTCAAGTATCACAGCACCTATCCTTGGTATAGCGATGGCGTTTGGTTTCTCACTCAGATGCGTCGTTGGGGCCAGATCACCGAGGCTAAACCAGCCGAATGGTACGACGAAATTGCCAAGGAAGTTTACCTTCCTGAGGTTTACCTCGAAGCGGCCAAACACCTCCTCGAGGAAGGTCACATCGAAGAAACTGATATTCCTTGGGATACAGATGGTTACAAGCCAGCGACTGACGAATTTATCGATGGTATCCTGTACGATCCGAAGGATCCGATTGGTTATCTGAACTCCCACGAGATCGGAAACAAGGACTAAGAATTGCGCTAGGCAGACACCTTTTCATGGAGGCGATCATGTGCGGCGCGGCCGGCGGGGTCGCCTCCTTTTAAAATAGCAAGGCACACTCTCAAACTTTCACTAAGATGGCTGAATCAACGAAGGACAAAATTAAGTATCGCATCCTCAAGGCGCTCGACGTGAGCGGCTTTACGGCGTTCGACCCGGTTATACGATTGATATTCGGCGAGGAGCCGCAGAAGCAATTTGCGGCAATCGTTAAGTACTTGGTGATCCCAACGATCTTCGTGCTGAGCTGTATCTGGCTTTGGTCTTGGTTCGGCCCGCGTCATAAGACGAAGTCCGGAGAGGTGCCCACCCCGGATATCGTTTGGGAGTCGGTTAAGATTAATGATACCATTGCTGATCGCGAAAAGGTAAAGAAGAGCGACTTTTTGCTAAGTGGTAGCGAGCGTGAAGCGGCCCTGGAAGAAGTCGTGAGGGATTACGCGATCCTGACGGAGCAAGTGGATGCTGCAAAAGCTCTCGTCGCGGAAAAGGAAACTGAAAAAGCTAATCGTGTAGCTCGGCTGATCGCACCTTTAGACGAAAAGTATGAGTCATTGAAGGATGAATACAAGGAGACCGCCAAGGCTCGCGACGCGGAGATCGCCAGAATTTCTAAAGAGGTATCGGAAGGAAAGACTGAAGCGGCCGTCCTCATTGCCGCGATTCGAAACGATAGTGTTGCTACGGATCTGGAGCGTGCAGAGCTCAGCGTCATCAAGACGCAGATCGATGAAATCCGTTCTCAAAAGTACAAGCCGCTCGATCAGGCTCGCAAGGAGTATGACAGCGTGGCCGACAAGCAATTTTTCATGAAGACACGTCTCGAGTTCCTCGATGACCGAAACTTGTACGTGAAGCTCGACGAAGCTCAATCGGAGCTGAAGGAGTACATGACCGAGCTTTCGACGGCCGGTTCCGCCAAGGACGCATTAAAGATCGCCAAGCGAGCGGTTCGCGCTGAAGAAAGCGCAGCCCGTCTGGAAGGTCAGGAGTATGCGTCTGCGGTCACGATTTACCATCAGACCAAGCGCTCGATTTTCACGGTGTTCGTTGGATTCTTCATGGCGGCCTTCGTGGCCATTCCCGTTGGCATCATGTGTGGGCTCAACAAAATTTTCATGGCGTGCATGACGCCGATCATCTCGATTTTCAAACCGGTGTCGCCAGTGGTATGGCTGCTGATTTTCCAGATCGTGGTGGGGGCGTTTTTTCCAGATCCAGAAAATCATGCCTTGCTCAATTTCCTGAATAACTTGCCCCTTGTTTCTTCCCTGGAAATTAATCCAGCGCTCATCTTCTCGGCTTGCACGGTCGCGATGTGCGCAGTGTGGCCCGCTCTCGTGAATACGGCTTTGGGGGTCGCTTCGATTGACCAAGACCACGTCAACGTGGCTCGTGTATTGCGTCTCGGATTCTGGAGCCGTCTTTTCAAGATCGTTATCCCATCTGCCTTGCCGCTGGTCTTCGCCGGACTGCGTATCTCGTTGGGTGTTGGGTGGATGGTGTTGATCGCCGCGGAAGCGCTTTCTTCTTCGGACGGCTTGGGCAAGTTCGTTTGGGACGAGTACCAGAACGGTTCCTCTCTCACTTTTGCTAACATCATCATGGTATGTTTCGTAGTGGGCATTATAGGATTCTTCTTGGATCGCATGATGATCATCCTGCAGCGTTTTGTCTCATTCGACGGCGGTGGCACTTCTGTATAAATTTAGCGGATACGGAGATCTTTAGATATGGCTTACTTGGAAATGGATAATGTCTCGATCGGTTTCGGTCCGCCTTCCAATCGCACGGAAGTGCTGAAGGACATCAACCTATCAGTCGAGGAGAACGAGTTTGTGGCGGTGATCGGCTTTTCGGGCAGTGGCAAGAGTACGCTCATGTCTTTGCTCTCAGGCCTGCAGCGCCCCGACAAGGGAGAGGTGCGTTTGCATGGATCTATCGTTGAAAATCCAGGACCGAGCTTGGGTATCATGTTCCAGAACTACTCGTTGCTTCCGTGGCTCACGGTCTTTGGAAACATCGAGCTCGCGGTTCGCCAGGTTTTCCCCGGCTTTACCAAAGCTCAGGTCAAGGAGCACGTGGAACGCTACGTCGAGATGGTGAGCTTAACGCCCGCCCTCGAGAAAAACCCGCACGAACTCTCCGGCGGGATGCGCCAACGCGTATCGCTGGCTCGAACGCTGGCCATGCAACCAGAGGTCCTCCTGCTCGACGAGCCGTTGAGCGCCCTCGACGCTTTAACGCGTGCGGTGCTGCAGGACGAAATCATCCGGATTTGGGAAGAGGACAAGCGTACGGTGGTGATGATTACCAACGACGTGGATGAGGCTACCCTCATGGCGGACCGGATCGTGCCTTTGACGCTGGGGCCTGAGGCCACGCTAGCGGAGCCGTTTCCGGTAACAATGGAGCGACCGCGCGATCGGGCAAATTTGAACAAGAACCCTGACTTCATGAAGCTGAAGAATTCCGTGACCCGCTTCATGGTGGGAATGAACAAGGATGCGAAGGACCTGAAGGTAGATTCTTCGATTAAGATGCCGGACATTATTCCTTACGACTTTACGCCTCCGAAGCGGGCGTCAGTCAAGGTGAGGTAGTTCATTGGCGAGATCATGAATGTAGGAGGAATAAGGATACACTAAGATGCTAGAAGACAGATACGTAGAACTCTTTCAGGTTGTGAAGGCCTATCCGAATCCCTTCGGGGAAGCGATCAAGGTCGTCGACGGGTTTAACTTGATGGTCAAACAGGGCGAGTTGGTTAGCGTGATCGGGCACTCCGGCTGTGGTAAGTCCACGGTGTTGAACATGGTCGCTGGGCTTATACCGATCTCCTCAGGCGGCGTTATCGTAGCGGGCCGCGAAGTGGCAGGACCTGGTCCGGACCGAGCGGTGGTCTTCCAAGCTCCTTGCCTGCTTCCATGGCTCACCTGTTTTGGCAACGTAATGCTTGGCGTGAAGCAGGTTTTTCCGGATGCTTCGAAGGAGGAGCGCCAGCAGATGGTGGAGTATTCGCTTTGTGCGGTAGGCTTGAAAGACTCCATGCACAAGTACCCGAAAGAGATGTCGGGCGGCATGCAGCAGCGCGTCGGAATTGCCCGTGCTATTGCCTTGCGTCCTAAGATGCTTTTGCTCGATGAGCCTTTTGGGCGGCTTGATTCGCTCACACGGATGGAGCTACAAGACGTGATCCTCAACATCCTGAATTTTGAGAAGATCACCACTATGATGATCACGCACGATCCGGACGAAGCCGTCTACATGTCCGACCGGATTTGCATGATGACCAATGGTCCGGGCGCTAAGGTCGGCGAAGTGATGGAAATCGATTTTCAGCGTCCGCGCGACCGTGAGGAAATTATGGAGACAGCCGATTTCTATGAATACCGTCGGCGCCTACTGCAATTCCTAGACGATTGCGAGAAGGAGAAGAAAGCACGTAAGAAGGCGAAAGTCGGCTGAGGTGTTACTCCAGATACGAAGGGGAGATAGAGGTGTTATCGCCCTCCAGGCGGGCAGATGGAAAACCAAGGATAGGGGAGGCTATGTGTCGCTAGGTTCATGAATAGAAATACAGTTATAATTAAAAAAATAGAAACTGATTAATTTGAGCATCACGGTCCGTTGGCATGAGCGTAGCTGATTGATTAAATTGACACAGGCCGGGTAATCCTGATCAGCGGCTAAACTTTCTCAACCATGTCACAAAGTAAAATCAACCTCTTCAAGATCTCCGATCCCCGGATCTTCACGCTTCACATCACTTGGTTCGCGTTTTTCCTTACCTTCGTGATGTGGTTCAGCCATGCGCCGATGCGCGACGCGATCATGACGTCATTCGACATGACTACAGCGCAGTGGAAGGCGCTTCTCATTCTGAATGTAGCGCTTACAATTCCCTCACGTATCGTTATCGGTATGCTGGTGGACAAGTTTGGCCCGCGTCATGTTTATAGCGGACTACTGATCGCCGCGGGCGGACTCTGTTTGTTTTTCTCCATGGCGAGCAGCTACGAAATGCTGGCCCTGGCACGCTTATTGATGGGCTTTATCGGGGCCGGTTTCGTGATCGGCATCCGCATGATCGGAGAGTGGTTTCCTGCCAAGACGGTAGGGCTTGCCGAGGGCATCTATGGAGGATGGGGCAATTTCGGATCGGCCGCTGCGGCTTGGACTTTGCCAACGCTCATGCTCTTCTACGGCGGTCCCGACGGCTGGCGCTACGCGGTGCTTACGACAGGTGTCATCGCAGCTTGTTACGGAGTCTTCTTCTTCTGGAAGGCACGCAACACGCCGAAAGGTTCGACTTATTTTAAGCCGAAAAAGTCTGGTGGCTTAGAGGTGACGTCCCGACGCGACTTCTATTTCCTGATTGGGATGACGGTCCCGATGTACGCTTGCTTGGCGGTGCTGGCTTGGAAGCTTTCGCCTTCCGGAGTCTCGCTTCTCAGTCAAGGCGCGACCTACGGCATCTACGTGGCGCTTGCAGCTCTCTTCATCGTTCAGGTTTCCTCGATTTACAACGTCAACAAAGACATGCTGCAAAACGGGGTGGACGAGCAGCAACACTACAAGTTCAAGCAAGTCGCTATCCTCGACATCAACTACTTCGTAACCTTTGGTTCGGAACTAGCAGTTGTATCCATGCTTCCAGGTTTTTTTATGGATACATTCGGCCTTACTCCGCAAATGGCAGGCCTTTTTGGCGGCGGTTTTGCGTTGATGAATCTTTTGGCGCGTCCTTTCGGCGGGCTTGTATCCGATAAGTTCGGACGCCGAGTAACCATGCTAATTCTCATCTGCGGCCTAGCGGTCGGATATTTTGTGATGGGTATGGTCGACGGTAGCTGGCCGCTCTTGCTTGCGGTCGCGGCCACCATGATGTGCTCGTTTTTCGTGCAATCCGGAGAAGGTGCGGTTTTCGCAATCGTTCCGCTCGTGAAGCGTCGCCTTTCAGGGCAGATCGCCGGCATGGTTGGAGCTTATGGAAATGTGGGAGCGGTCACCTTCTTGACGATTTACTCCTTTGTGGATGCTTCCACCTTCTTCATCGTGATTGCCTGTTCCTCGGCTCTCGCATTTGCGGCGTCTTTCTTCTTGGAGGAGCCCCGAGGGCATACGGTTGAAGTCTTGGAAGACGGGACCGTTCAAAAGATCGAGGTCGCCTAGTCCGTGTATTCAATTTAGGTATGTAGTTTAGTTCATTGAACTCGCGGCGGGCGCTTTTCTAGGAAAGCGTCCGTCGTTGCTTTTCGAATTGAGGAATATCCGTGCTTGGCCCTAACTTCATCTAACCCTACACCCATGCCACTTCGCGATATGCCATTAGAATTCGCCCTCAAGATCGAAGCTGGCATGTCGAGCGATGCGGGGCCGAATGAGCAAAATGACGATTGCCTCGGTGTGCGAGTTCCAGAGGGCATCGAGCTGATCACTAAAGGAATTGCGGCGGTGATCGCCGATGGCGTGAGCGCTGCTGAGCATGGCAAGCAAGCGGCCGAGATTTGCGTCCAAGGCTTCTTGAACGACTACTACGATGCTCCGGAAGCTTGGACGGTAGCGACCTGTGGAAACAAGGTTTTCCAATCCTTGAATCGCTGGCTTTACGGACTCGGGCGAAGCAACTCGCGCGACGGTCGAGGCTACGTGACCACGATGACTTCGCTCGTATTCAAAGGGGGGAGCGTCCACATTTTTCATGTCGGCGATACGAGGATCTATCGCTTGCGAGGAGATGACTTCGAGCAACTCACCCGTGACCACTCTTTCAGCTACGGTAGAGGGGGCACAGGTTTGGCCCGCGCCATGGGAATGGATACGGGGCTAGATGTCGAAACCTCAAACCTCCCGGTAGAGGAGGGAGATCGCTATCTGCTCACCACTGACGGTATCCACGGTTTCCTGACAGATGCAGTTTTGAAATCGTCGGTCGAAGCGGCGGAGAAAGAAGGATTTGACCTTGCCTGCGGGGAGCTGTGCCGGAAGGCTCTTGCTGCGAATAGCAACGACAACTGTTCGGCGATCCTGATCGAGGTCCTAGGAATCGGAGCAGCGAGCAAGCGCGAACACCAACGCCATTTCAAGCGTCTGCCCTTTCCTCCAGATTTGGCTCCGGGGATGAAGATGGACGGCTACGAGATCGAGGAGGAACTGCAAGCAACCAGCCGCAGCCAAACCTACATTGCTCGAGAAGCCGAGAGCGGCCGCTTAGTGGTGATCAAGACCCCATCGGTGACCTTCGAAGATGACACCGGATACATCGAGCGTTTCATCATGGAAGGGTGGATTGGCAAGAAGCTCAAGCACGAGCGTCTTGCTAGGGCCTTCGCCCCGCCACATGGGCAGAACTTTCTGTATACGGTTCTCGAATACATCGAAGGCCAGTCGCTTGAGCAATGGATACGGGAGAACCCGACGCCAGACGTGCGGCGGGTGACCACAATGGCACGGGAGATCCTGCAGGGGCTCCGCGCCATGCATCGGATGGAAATGCTTCATCAGGATCTCAAGCCGAGCAATATCATCCTACATCCTGAGCGAGGGGCGGTCATCATAGACTACGGCTCGACCCATGTCGCCGGCCTGCAGGAGATCAACGCTTTCTCCCTTGGCGGCCATGCCTTAGGGACACTTGGTTATAGCGCTCCGGAGTATTTCTTGGAGAAAAAGCCGTCTCGCATGTCGGACATGTTTTCCTTGGGCGTGATCGTCTACGAGATGCTGACCGGCAAGTTGCCTTACGGCGAGCGGTATGAGCGTTGCCAATCGGTACGGGACTTCTCAGTGCTGGAGTACCAACCGGCTACCAAGTACAACTCGCATGTACCCGTCTGGCTCGACGGGGCTTTGCGGAAGGCAGTGGCGATCAATCCTCACCTTCGCTATGAATCGTATTCGGAGTTTGAGTACGATATCGAGCATCCGAACCCCAAATTTCTACCTGAAAATGCGGGGCCGTTCATCGAGCGGAATCCGGTTCTTTTCTGGAAGATAGTCGCGGGAGCTCTGCTAGCGGCTGAGGTGGCAACTTTGCTTTGGTTTTTACGGTAGTCCTTGCGGAGGATATTTATCGGGTCTGGGCGCTGGCTTCTACTACCCGAGTGTAGAGGTTTTGCAGGCTTTCGCTTGATTGTAGTTGCAGGGCCTTGCTAAGGAGCTGCTGAGCTTCGGAGTACTTACGATCTTCGACGAGTAGCTTACTTCGCGTCAGGAGGGCTTGAAAGGTGGTTCTCTCGTCCTGTTCTGCTCGTTCCGCTAACAGGTAGGCTTTCTCGCGTTGTTGCTGCTTTAGGTAGAGAGCAGCGAGGCGAAGAAGATGCTCCCCGTTTAGCGGGTCTTGTTCACGAGCTCTTTCCCAGTACTCGATCGCTTTTTCCGAATCGCCGGAGTTGGTAGCCAAGCTTGCTTGGAGCCTGAAGTAGAGGGAAGAATCTTCCGGCGACATTTCTTCAACGGGCTTCTTCAGCAAGTTGAGGATGCTAGTGGCGGTCGAGGTTTCACCTCGATCTTGCAGGACAAGGGCCGACTCCAGAAGGTACCGTTCGTTTAAACGGTCCGTAAGTTCGAAGCGGCGAAAGGCGAGTTCGCCGAACCCAAGCAGCGAATAGAGCCGACCCAGTTGGTAGAGCTCATTGGAGCCGGCTTTCCCCATTTTGTGCACGACCTCGAGGTTTCTTGCAGCGAGCTTGTTTTTGTCGAGAGCAAGGTAGGCGTTCGATTGAGCGAGCCAGTAGTTGGGCGCGCCCGGGTATCTCGTAATGAGTTCGTCGATCATGAGCGCCGCCTGCTCGAAGCGTTCTGAAGCCATGTAGACCTCGACTTTCCCTTCTAGCCACTGCGGGTTCCTGGGATCGTGCAAGATCGCCTGCGTGTAGGCTGCCTCTGCGGATAGGAAGTTCTTAAGTTCGTAGTGGCAGTAGGCGAGCCGTCCGTAGGTACCTGCGCTGGTGTCGCCCAGCTCGATGCTGCGTGAAAATGCCTTCATCGCCTGCTCGGTGTCCTCACCCCTCATCAAGAGCACGCCGAGGTTGTTCCAAGCTCTTTGGAAGGATGGAAACTTTTCGATGGCCTTCTTGTATTCAGTTTCTGCTAGAAGGTACTCTTCATTCTCGAAATAAAGGTTGGCTAAAAGGTAGTTGAATGTTGCAGAGACACCTGCTTCGTCCGTGACGAGCGTTTCCAGCATCCTCTGGGCGTAGGCGGTGTTTACCTCGAACATCTTAGAGACTTTTTCCAAGACGACCGATTCGACTTCGCTTATGGACGGCTCGTTTTCGGAGTTCACGCCGTAGCTGCCCAGAAACGATTTCTTGAAAGCGTCGTCGCTCTGGAGCTTGTATCCGAGATCGAAATACGCTTGTCCTTCGGAGAATGGTGACGTCACCAGTGGTAGTACGACTGCGAACAGATAGATGCTTGTTTTAGGAAACCTCATTGGTCTTAGGGAGCGAACGGGCTGTCGGGGCGGGCCTTGTTTTCTATAGATATGCGGTGGCGAGCCCAGGACTGAACAGGGCTTCCGTCTTTAATTGCGGGTTTAAATCCCCACCGTTTTATGGTACTGATCAGAAATTCGTTCATCTCGGGGATGTTGGTATCGAGTATGGTGATGTTCTCGGCTGTGCCAGCTTCTGTAACTCGATATTGGACGATAGCCTTGAGTGATAACGACTTGAATTCAGCGGGGAGCTTGGGGGTGAATCTGCGTATCGGCACGGGCGCTTCGTCCACATCTTTGGTTTCGTAAACTTGCATCCGATCGAGACCGCTCGAGCGAAACTGCTCAATCGATTGGTCTAGATCGAATGAGATGCTTTCGAGTGATTTCGACTCCGGGCCGATTTGTACTTTCAAGTAGTCGAGACTGAACTCGAAGGGGGTCGGGTCGATAGGTACCGTAAAATCTATCTCCGAAGCTTCCTGGATCTCGGGCGGAGTCGCTTTAGGCGGCGGTGGTGGCGGCGGCGGGTAAAATTCGGAGATCTGAGTTTCTATGGTTTTGGCGACAGGTATCTCGAACTGTCGCGTAAGTATGATGGAAATGAAAATGGCGACGCTCGCTAGCGCTCCGAAAAGGTAAGCTTTCCATCGGCCCGTATTGTCTGCGAGAATCTGATCGAAGGGGTCCATTCGCTGCTAGTCGCTCTTGGTCGAGAATTGCACGTTTTGGGCTCCGGCAGCCTTTGCCTCTCCGTATATTTGGCTGAATACGTCGTGTGTCGAATTGCGGTCCGCGTGAATGATGACCGACGACTCAGTGTCCTTCAACGCTTGTTCGATGATGGGGCGAACGCCGGATATTCCGATCTCGTGACCGCCGTAGTAGACTTTGTCTTGCTCGTTGATAGCGATTAGAACGCTGTTCTTTTCCAGAAGCACAGCGTTGGCGGCATTGGGCTTGTTTACCTTTATGCCGGTCTCCTCAACGAATACCGTGGTGAGGATGAAGAATATCAGCAGGATAAAGATGCAATCGATCATTGGAGATAGATTGATTTCGACCTGCTCGTTGCGGTCGTCGCGAAGCTTCTCCTTGATCATGTGAGGGTAGAGGGTTTGCTCGATTGAGCGAAGAACATCCGCTCGCTACGTTTGCTGAGCTGCTTGATCCACTCTGTTAAAAAAAGGGCCGGCAGCGCGACCATGAGTCCCGCTTGAGTGGTGACGAGGGCCATGGAAATGCCTTCTGCCACCGAGGTAGCGGTGTCGGCTGACTTCTCTTGAGAGAGGACGTTGAAGGTATTCAGCATACCCATGACGGTTCCGAGAAGCCCTAGAAGCGGGGCAGCCACCGTGAGGACTCGTGAGAATCGAAGCCGTTTGTGAATCCTCGCGCGGAAACTGGATCTCATTGTCGAATGGGTGCTCGGGTCTTCACTGGACAGTGGATGGCTGCGGAGGTGTCTCCGAATTTTGGTGACGGTTAGCAAGGACCTACAGAGGGATGTGTAGAGAGCGATCGAAAGCACAAACAGCCCGACCATCGGTAATCCACCGTTGGCGAACAGCTCGTTGAAAGTTGTTTCCAATGCCTTCACTTCACTCCTAGGCTGCGACTGGACTCCTTGATGACTTCGAAGGTTATCCGCTCCATCGCGGTGGTTCGACTTTGTATCATGTGAATGACGAGTCCGTGAAATATAAGCGCGGGTACCGCAATCACGAGACCGAGCTCGGTCGTGACGAGGGCCTCGGATATTCCGCTGCTAAGCGAGCTCGCATCGCCGGTGCCGAATACGGTTATAAGGGTAAAGGTCTTGATCATACCGACGACGGTCCCGAGCAGTCCAAGGAGAGGCGCGGTCGCTGCCGTTAGAGCGAGGAGGGGCACGAAGCGTTCGAGCTTGAGCTTGTAGTCGAGCACGTTCGATAGGAGGCACTCCTCAAGCATGTCGGTCGATTCGTTGATGTTTTCAATTCCGTTAGCGATAAGTCGCCGCACGCTTTTACTTTTAGTGGAAAGCAGTTTGTTCGCAGATTCCGGGTGTCCGAGCTTCGCCTCTTTTATGATTTGCTTAAGGTTCGTGGGAGCCGTCGGATTTTCGCTCTTAATGCTGAGGAATTTCACTATGACCAGGAGCGTTGAAAGCGTTCCTAGAGTTAGGATCACGTAACCGACCCAACCTCCTTTCTGAATGTGTTCGAGGAGGGTGCCGCGCTCGCGGTTTAGCTTTAAGGCGTTCGTGCTTATGTCGACCGGTAGCCGGCCTTGCTGGGCTCCAGTGACGCTGGCTATGTCGAGATCGCTCGTTGCGGATATTGAAACGATTTTCGGTTCGATGGTGCCAATGTTTGGAGTGAGGATGCCGCTTTGTCCTGTGTCCTCCGCGGTGAAGTATGAACTGGGGCCGACTCTCGTGATTGAGCCGGTCAAAAGCGTGCCAGTAGGAGAGAGCGCGTTCCCTCGGAACTGGTAGCCACCGATCGCGTTCTCCAGTTGATCGATCGTCATTTCGATGGCTTTGAGTTGCTCGGTGATTTTCGTGTCGTAGGGCACGCTTTCGATCCGAGTCTTTTCGTTTATATCGGTAATCCGCTGTAGGAAGATTTGATATTCGGTGAAGTCGATTCGCGTCAGAAAATTGTTTGTGAAGTCGCGTAGAACACCATCGATGTAACTGGATTGTCCCTTTAGGGCATCCAGTTGTTCGCGTGCCGTATTCTGCGCCTGCGCTTTTAAGGAGGCTGCTAGTTGCCGCTCGCGTAGCGCTTCTTTTCTCTCGAGCACAAGTTGGTCTAGGGCATTCGTCTTTCGCACTAAATCGAGTTTCTCTTTTTCGATTTCTTCGATGACCCTATTGTAGTTGCCGACCGCTTCACTCAGCTCTGTCTCAAGCTCAGGAATGGCTGATTCAATGCCTCCGATGGATACGTCGGATTGAGAGTGAAGAAGGGGTAGGAGACTGGCTAGGGCTAAGAAACGGAGAGGGCTGCTGAACGGAATTCTCATTTGTTGGGAAGGGCAATTTCGGTCAGGTTTACAGGAAGTGAGGTCAGTTGTGGTGGAAGTTCCTTGTCGAGTACCTTAAAGGCTGCCGCTATTTCTTGAGTGGCCTCAGGCGCCTCCTGCCATACCCAATGGTCCGGCGCAGGCGTGAGGACCCATGCTTTAGAGGAGTCCCCGTTGAGGGCAAAAGCTTGAGCGAGACCTGCGTAGAGGATTCTGACCTCTTGGGTGTTCTGTTGTCCGAACGTGTGCAGTGTCCGGATATCGGTGTACTGCTTATTGAACTGGTTGAGGTTTATGAGAATGCTCGCCAGGGATTGTATTCTGAGAGAAATGTCTTGAGACGCTTCTGGCGCTTCTAGGTTTGCTATGCTGCTGGAAACTTTGGCGGCAAGGGTTGGCGGGGCGTAGCGCGCGAGTTCGAGAGTCGCTGTCTGCAAACGATCGATTTGATTGATAATGAGTTGGTAGCCTTCCTCTATATCCGTGAGCTCGGACTCGAGTTTGTTAAACTCACTTTCAGCGTTCGCTGCGTCTGCGTCGCTTTCTTCGATCTGGCGACCAAGTTCGGAGACCGTCGCCTCCAGTACGATCAGACTGTGCTCGAGGATTTCCCGGACTGACTGCCATTTCGCCTTCTCTTGAACTGCTTTCGAGTAGAGCTCAATTGTTTGAAGGGGGGTCGTCTTCGCCTTCTCCAGGGCTGTTTGAGCGGTGAGGCCGAAAGGAAGGATTGTTGATAGTGCGAACGCTTTGAGGAAGAGTGTTGGAGCGGTGTATATTCTTCGCATTTAGTGTCGTTGCTATATCTGTTTGTTTGGAGCGAGGGCTTCGTTCCATTGAACGAGAGGTTCAGCGAATCTAACGACGAGTGTATTCAGGTCCTCGGGAGTTGCTGCGTCGAGAGGGGCCAGTGTCTTGCTAAGTTCGATGAGTTGCTCCAGCTCCAGCTGAGTGGTTCTAGAATGTTGCTGGGAGAGCTGAATTGCTAAGCCGAAGGCCGAAAGCTGAGCGTCGCTCTGCGTTTGACCTTTTTGCCAAATGGATTGCGCGAGTTCGCTCAGGGCAGACCTCATTTGCTTGGAACAATCCGCGCTGAAGCTCAGCAGGAAAAGCTTGCGAGCTGTTTCTTTCTCGGCTTCCGAGTAATTACCTGCTGGGGGAGTTTTGTCCCGAGGGTGGACACCTAGCGTTTCGAACCAGCTGTTATCATGCTCTAGGTTGGGCCGGCGTTCTACTGGTGTGCTGGAGACGTTTGTATCCAATTTTAAGTAGGCTTCTGTTTTTAGTTCGAGCGAAATCGAGCGGTGAACGTATTCGTAGGCCTCGTCTTCGGTGGTCTCCTCGATGATTGGCGGTGTTTTCGCCAAGTCGTTAAGGAGTCTCTCATGCGGGGCTTCGGGGAGTTCTGGGAGTTCAAGGTTTCGGAGGTGCGATTCCTTGTATAAGTCGTACTCAATTTGAGCTTGGGATTGCTGCGAATATACAATCTCTAGTTCTTGCAGCTCGGGGTCACCTTTTCGCGCCTCTTCGATCAGCTCTAATTTGGTTCGGTCTTCTATGGATGAGCGTTCCTCCATAAATCGCCTGTAATCTTGGTCGTAGTATTGCTCGATGCTTTCTTGGTATGTTCTATCAGCATTCTCGTAGAGGGTGAGTAGCTTGTTGAACGCGGGATTTTCGACCGCCTTTACACGACCTGGGATTTTGGAGGCGATATTCTTATCCTGGCTTCTGAGGTTTTCTACCAAAGGGCTCAATTCGATCTTACCAGAGAGAGCAGCATCCGTCACGGTGGAAGACGATTCCTGAAATTGAAGTTCGAAATTTTCGCCCCAAGCTCGTTTCAGGGCGTTTTGGAAGAGCGATGCAGCAGCTGGGTTTTCTCCGGTCAGATGCAGGGCAAATTTCAACTTCTCGTTGGGTAAGCCGAGTAGGCGCTTGAGGATGATGTCAGTCGCTACGTTTGGAGATACCGATTCGTGCTCAGCGCCTCCAGTGGAGACTTTGATACGTTTGAGGATTCCATTCCGTAACGCGTTTTGAAGTTGAGAATTGAATACGCTCGAGAGGCCGGACCTTGGTAGGCCGGCGAGGGATGCTTCAAGGTGTTCGAGGTCTCCGTTTTCTGAGGCGATCCTGACGGATTTTGAGAGATCGAAAATCAGTCGAGACTCTTGGGCCGCTTTTCGGAGCTCAGGATCGGCCGAGATGTATTTTGAAAACGGTTCGAGGCTGAGCAGTCGTTCTTTAAGAGGGGCTGACGATTGGGACGCGCGGTCCAAGGTCGCCATGATCAGGGCGCGCTGTTCGATCAACCTCGATAATTGTTTTTGCGATTTCGGGCTCTGGTCCCGCTCGGCAATACGTTGGGCAGCTTCGATCCGTTTCCCGAGGTTGAAGCTGTCGGTGTCGTCGTAGTCACCCTGAAGCTTATCTCGCGTGCTCCGCAGGAACTTGCCGTCGGAAGCGTCTTGGCCTTCGACAAGGATTGCCTGAAGCAGGTAGGCAGCGACGAATAGTATCGAACGCAAAGGAGATCGAGTGGTCGTTAACTGAGGCATAATGGTTTAGGGGTAGATTAGTGCGTACGACTTCAGCCGGTAATCGGCAACGTTATCCTCATCTTACAGTACGAGGAATTAAGTTTGTCAGCTTAACTTGATGGTGAAGTCGCGAAACCGAGTTTTTAGCCTTGTTTCGGACGTCGCGAAGATTGTTCGTCGCTCGCTATAGGGTTCCCTCGTTCGGTTTCTCAGTGCCTGGCGGGTTGGTAGTTCGGGAGACAATTTAGTGAACCAGAGATAGCACCAGGTCGGAGTGTTATCATCTCGCTAGTTTCTTCTCGAGACCTTAGGGATTCGGCTTCTTTCGAACGCCGTGTTTGTTCGAGAGTCCTGCCTGAAAATAAAACAACCAACTCTTGTTATGATTAAAATAAAAACACTAGTGGCGGTGCTGTTAGCCGCCTCGCTGAGCTTGTCTCTCAATGCCTTGAACGTCGACTGGGTAGAGGATTCACTAACCGCTTTTCATGTGGAGGTCAGTGGATCGGGAACCATGTCGGACCATACCGAGACGTCTCCAAGCGGTACTTGGTCCATAGAGGTCATCATGTATGAAATCGCTCCGATTGCAGCAGAAACTGCATTGATAACGGGGCGGAACCTTCCAGCTCCCTGGCCAGAGATCGCAACGGACGTTTTGGCGAATACCTTCAGGTCGCTCGAAGATTTCCCAGCCCAATCCAGTTTCACGGTCTCTACCGGAGAGACGTTTTACGGTTGGGGAGAAATAGCGCCGGGAGCTACAGCTCATCCCAGCACATGGGATTGGAAGTTTATCGGTATGTCCGAAACGGCTGCAGCTTATCAGGCGATGAATAAGCCAATGACCGTGCCAGACAGTGGAAGCTCCTCGTTGCTCCTTGCTTTGGGAATCATTGGGTTGGCCTTCGCCAAGCGAAATTCGTTCCTGAACCGTCGATAAGCAGCTTAAGAACCATCCACTTGCGCCCGGCAGTCCTTCGACTGTCGGGCATTTTTATGGGGGGAGCGGTTATGTATATAAAAAGAGAATACAAGCTTGTTGAAGCGTTTCTGAGGACGCGTTCCATCAACATATTATAACTTTGGAAGCGACCTGTTGCCTTTAATAAAACCCAAGTCACGAAAATTGAATCAGCAACTTGCCGTCGTCTTCCTTGATGGGGTAGGTCTTGAGGCAACCGGTGTCGCTGTCGGTCAGGCATTCGCCGCTATTGACTGAAAAGGAACGTTTGTGTAGGGGGCAGGTGATCTTGGGTTCGCCGTTGAGATCGCCTGTGAGTCCACGCGAGAGCACCATTCGCTTGTTGTGCGGACAAAGGTTCTGGGTGGCGTACCACTCCTTCTCGCCAGCGAGTTTGAAGATAGCGATCTGCTCGTCTTCTATCTTGATACAGACGCCGAGGTCGGAGGCGAATTCCTCGCTTTTCCCGATTACAGTCCAGAGGTTTTGAGAAGCGTTTTCAGACATAAGTGTAGTGGAAATATTGTTACAGTTTTGCCAGCTCTTCCTCATTGGCGGGGCGTATCTGCTCGCGTTCGAGGCTGTGCCTGATGGTGGGATCGCTCTCTTCGCTGTTGCCGAAGTGGCGGAAGCGCTTGAGCTTTTCGGGGTCTTCGATGGCGTCCTTCCACTCGCAATGATAGGTGTCGACTAGGTGTTGCATCTGCTGGTCTAGCTCTTCGCAGATGCCGAGTGAATCCTTAATAATGACATCCCGCAAATGCTCGATGCCGCCTTGGAGGGAGTCGAGCCAGACGGAAGTGCGTTGCAGCTTGTCCGCGGTCTTGATGTAAAACATCAGGTAGCGATCGATGTACGTGATAAGCGTCTCCTTATCGAGGTCCGATGCGAAGAGGTCAGCGTGGCGCGGTTTCATGCCACCGTTTCCGCCGAGGTAGAGGTTCCATCCTTTTTCAGTGGTGATGATACCGAAGTCCTTGCTCTGAGCTTCGGCGCATTCTCGGGTGCAACCGCTGACCGCAGATTTGATCTTGTGCGGCGCACGGATTCCTTTGTAGCGATTCTCGACTTCAATGGCGAGGCTCGTGGAATCTTGAACTCCGAAGCGGCACCAGGTAGAGCCCACGCAGGACTTAACGGTGCGCAGGGCTTTTCCGTAGGCGTGGCCGCTCTCGAATCCCGCGTCGATGAGCTTTTGCCAGATAGCGGGCAGGTCATTGACCTTAGCTCCGAAGAGGTCGATGCGTTGGCCTCCGGTTATTTTGGTGTACAGCCCGTACTCTTTGGCTACTTCTCCGATTACGATAAGTTTGTCGGGGGTTATCTCTCCGCCTGGGATGCGCGGCACGACTGAGTAGGTGCCATCCTTTTGGATATTGGCGAGGAATCGGTCGTTGGTGTCTTGCAGCTTGCGGTTGCGGGGCGCGATAACCTTGTCGTTGTGAATGCTGGCAAGGATCGATCCGACTGCAGGTTTGCAGATCTCGCAGCCATTGCCGCCGTTGCCATGTTCCTCGAGAAGAGTATCGAAAGTGTTGATACCGGTGGCGCGAACGATTTCGTAAAGGCCTTGGCGGGTATGGCTGAAGTGCTCGCAAAGGTCGGTATTGATCTCTTGGCCGAGCTCTTTGAGGGTGTGGTTGAGTAAGTTAGTAACGAGAGGAACGCAGCCGCCGCAACCGGTGCCGGCTTTCGTGCACTTCTTGAGGGCGGGCAAGGTTGTGGCTCCGCTTTCGATGGCGGAGCAAATGTCTCCTTTGCTCACGTTTTCGCAGGAGCAAATTTGGGCGGAGTCGGGTAAGGCAGCGGGACCGAAAGCAGGAGTGGATCCAGAGTCGGCGGGAAGGATTAGCTGAATGGGATCCTCCGGAAGCTCGATTTCATTTAGGGTCATCTGTAGGAGGGTCCCGTAAGCGTCGGCATCGCCGATGAGGATGCCACCGATAAGTCGCTTGCCATCCTGACTCGTGATGAGGCGCTTGTAGGTGCCTTTGATGGGGTCGGTCAGGACGATGTTTTGATGCGGTTCGTTTGCCTCGATGTTACCAAAGCTTGCGACGTCGGTGCCGATCAGCTTGAGCTTGGTAGACATGTCCGCACCGATGAATTTCGCGTCACCGCCGGTGATCTGAGTCGCTACGATGTCTGCCATGTTGTAGCCAGGGGCAACGAGGCCATATATGATATTATTGTAGAGGGCTACTTCCCCGATGGCGAAAACGGAAGGATCGCTCGTTCGTAATTGCTCGTTAACTACGACGCCACCGCGTGGACCCACCTCTAGCCCGCATTTGCGCGCAAGCTCGTCCCGCGGGCGAATGCCCGCGGAAACGACGATCATATCGACGTCGAGGGTCGAGCCGTCCTTGAAGCTCATCCCGCTAACCTTTTCGTCGCCCAGGATCTCCGTGGTTGCCTTGTTGAGGTGTACGGTGAGTCCGCGGGACTCAATGATATCTTTGAGGGTTGCGCCTCCCGCATCGTCGACTTGACGGGGCATGAGTCGGGATGCGAATTCGACGACGTGCGATTCGAGGCCTAGGTCTTGTGTCGCTTTGGCAGCTTCAAGTCCGAGCAGTCCTCCGCCGATGACAGCGGCTTTGCTGGCAACCTTGGCATGCTCCATCATGCCCTCTAGGTCTTCGATAGTACGGTATACGAACACGCCTTCCTTTTCGATCCCAGGGACGGGAGGTACGAAAGGTGAGGATCCCGTTGCGAGCACTAGCGTGTCGTATCTGACCTCGATGCCTTTGGCCGAACGCACGACCTTAGATTCTCGATCGATTTCGACAGCTTTGTCTTCGAGGTGGATGGTGATCCCGTTGTCGGTGTACCAGTCGATCGGCTGCAGCGTAAGGTCGTCGGAAGTCTTGCCTGAAAAATATTCTGAGAGGTGGACTCGATCGTAAGCAGGGCGCGGCTCCTCGCAGAAAGTGATCAAATTAAATCGCTGCTCGGTATCCTTTTGAAGCATGGCAGCTAGGAACTTGCAGCCCACCATGCCGTTTCCAATGACGATGACGTTTTCTTTGCTCATGGTATGAGAAGGGTTCGAGTTAAGGATGAAAGAAAATACTGATACATGTATAAAAGTATAAAAACGCTAATGAGCGTTTCTCGCGCCGGATTGTTTGGGTGCGAACAATTGAGCAGAAAAAAACGCTCGGATTCACCTGGGAGAGATCTAACTCGAGGGGAGTTTTTAAAGATGAAAATAATTAATGCATAAGCTTAAAAATAAGAAATGTACTAATTGGAGCATTGCTTAGGTTTGGCGCGTGGGCAGCTCGAAGGGGGCAATCGAGGTTTTCAAGAAATGAGTGAACTGATTGAGCTAAAGGAAAAGACCCTCATAGACATGCTGCTGGAAGAGCAGCAACAGGTTGAGACACCTGTTGGTCGTTTAGCGGAGGCTGCTGAGCGGGCGTCCGCTGAGCGGACGGGCTCGTTCGGGGACCTCATTCCTCTGTCTGCCCCTCGCAAGGGCGAGCAGTATGCGTTTCAAGTCGATCTCGACCGTTGTTCCGGCTGCAAGGGCTGTGTGACCGCATGCCATAGCTTGAATGGTCTCGATGAGAACGAGACGTGGAGGGATATTGGAATGCTAGTGGGCGAGGGAGAGCGTGGCCCGGCACTTCAAACGGTGACGACTGCTTGCCATCATTGCGTGGAGCCTGCTTGCATGATTGGGTGTCCGGTCGACGCTTACGAGAAAGACGAGGCGAGCGGCATCGTGCTGCATTTGGATGACCAATGTATTGGCTGTCAGTACTGTGTATTGAAATGCCCCTACGACGTGCCGAAGTTCAGCCCGAAACGCGGTATCGTGCGCAAGTGCGACATGTGCCATTCGCGTTTGTCGTCGGGCGAGGCTCCTGCTTGCGTACAGGCTTGCCCGCATGAAGCGATTAAGATTGTGACGGTTGAGAAGGAGGAGGTGGTTGCTCGCAGCAAGGACGCGGACAGCTTCTTGCCGGATAGTCCAGAACCTGGATACACCAAGCCTACCACGCGTTACATCTCGAAGAAAGGTCTGCCGCAGAACATGATGGCGGGAGATTCCCATGTTTTGAGAGTGCAGCATACGCATTGGCCGCTGGTCGGTCTCTTGGCCTTGAGCCAGATTGGTGTCGGAGGATTTGTAGCCTCTGCCTTGGGGTCGGAGCGTTTGCAAGAGGGTGCGGGGATCGCTTCCTTGTTGGCAGCTTGGGTCGTGTTTCACCTAGGACTGGTTTGCAGCGCGTTGCACCTCGGTCAGCCGTTGAAGGCCTGGCGGGTGTTCCTCGGGTTTCGCCGTTCTTGGTTAAGTCGGGAAGCGGTAATATTGGGAGCCTGTTCGGCTATTTCCTGTATTGCGGTAGGAGCGGTCTTGGCTGGAAGATTTGGCTATCTGAGCGAGCTGGCTTGGGTCGATGAACTGAAAATCGCGGCCGTCGTAGCTACGGCGCTTTCAGGCTTAATGGGCGTTTTCACGTCGGTGTACATATATGTGGATACGCAGAGGAGCTTCTGGAGGCTGCCGTATTCGCTATCCAAGTTTTATGGCTCGGTTCTCTTAGGCGCACTCGCTTTTGGAATGATCGCCGCCGGGGGCGTTTCCCTCGGGATCGCCGTTGCTTTTGTGGGCATCGTTGTTCTGAAGATGGTTGTCGAGAAAGAGTCCTTCGACGACAATCGAGTCAGTAAAGGATTAGTGACAACTGCCTTAAGCGGGATTTGGCGAGCGAGATTGTCGCTGGGCGCGTTGTCCTGCGTGGCGGCTGTGGCTGCCACGAGCTTAGATGGAGCGGCCGGTGGGTTGCTGGTGCTGATGCTCGTTTGTTCAGGCGAGCTTTTGGAGAGGGTTCTCTACTTCAAATCGGTCAATGCTCCCAAGATGCCAGGAGGTTTAAACGGATGAAAGGTTTGATACCAGAACGTACGAAGAAGAACAGCTTGTTGCGGGAGTGGAGCGGGCCTCTGACGAAGGATCTGGTTCTTAACCCGGGTGGGTTTGGTCTCGGTAAGGTTCCGGGCCGTCTCCAGCCTACGAATACGGTTAACAGCGTGTGCGGGTTTTGCGCCACGGGTTGTTCCTTAAAGGTGCATTTGAAGGATGGAGAAGGCGTCAACCTGAGCGCGAATCCGTCGTACCCCGTTAATCTAGGCATGGCTTGTCCTAAGGGGTGGGAGGCGCTCCGCGTGCTGGACGCCCCTGACCGGGCGACGGTACCGCTGTTGAAAGGCGAGAGCGGAAAACTGCAGCCCGTGAGTTGGGACGTTGCAGCATCGACTTTCGCGAAGAAGTTTAAGGAAATACAATCGAAGCACGGAGCGGATAGCCTCGCGTGGCTCGGCACCGGACAGATCACCAACGAGGAGTTCGGCTATTTGGGTGCACTTGGTAAGTTTGGTATGGGGATCCGTCATGGCGACGGGAATACACGCCAGTGTATGGCAACTGCGATTGCAGCCTACAAGCAGTCGTTCGGCTTCGATGCTCCGCCTTACTCGTATCAAGATTTTGAGGACTCTGATGTATTGATCTTTGTGGGAGCTAATCCGTGCATCGCTCATCCTATCATGTGGCAGCGGGTGATGCGTAATCCCCACAATCCTGAAATTATCGTTGTCGATCCACGCCGCACGGAGACTGCCAATGCGGCGACTCAACACTGTGCAATCGCTCCGAAGTCTGACCTTTCGCTTTTTTACGGGATCGCTCGAGAGTTGATCGAACGTGGTCACGTTGATCGTGATTTTGTTGAGCAACACACGGAACGCTTCGAGGATTTTGAATCCTTCGTCCAAGATTACACACTAGAAAAGGTCTCCAATGAGAGTGGTCTTTCTCGCAGCGAGATCGGTAGCTTAGTCGATAGCATCGCGGCAGGAAAACGAGTTTCGATCTGGTGGACAATGGGCGTCAACCAGAGCTACGAAGGCGTTCGCCTCGCTCAGTCACTCATAAATATTTGTCTGATGACCGGTAACATCGGTCGTCCGGGCACGGGAGCGAATTCTATCACGGGACAATGCAACGCCATGGGTTCGCGTCTTTTCTCAAATACGAGCAGCTTAGTGGGGGGGCACGATTTCCTTGACGACGACCACCGTGAAAAGGTTGCTGGACTTCTGAAAATCGATGTATCCAAAATCCCGAACGAAAATTGCTGGGCGTACGATCAGATCGTACAAGGTGTCGAGAACGGGACGATCAAAGGGCTTTGGATAATTGCGACCAACTCGGCTCATTCTTGGATTGGCCAAAGTCGGTTCCGCGATGCGGTTAAGAATCTTGAATTCCTGGTAGTCCAAGACATGTACCACAGCACCGAAACTGCTCAATTGGCAGATCTGGTTTTGCCGGCGGCTGGCTGGGGCGAGAAGGAAGGAACCTTTGTCAATTCGGAACGGCGAATCGGTCGAACGCGCAAGGTTCGCAAAGCGCCCGGACAGGCCTTGTCGGATTTCAATATTTTCCGCCTTCTGGCGAACTATTGGGGCTGCGGTGAAATGTTCAAGGAATGGGAGACGCCCGAGACCGTATTCAAGCTCTTGACCAAGCTTACGAAAGGGCGACCGTGCGACATTTCAGGAATAGATGGCTACGATCTAATCGATGAGAAGTGCGGAATCCAGTGGCCCTACCGTTCCGAGGAGGAGGATGGGGAGACGCATCGTTCTCTCTTCTCGGATGGTGTTTTCTTTCATGGTAATGGGCGGGCGACTTTCTTGTTCGATCACCCGAAGCCGCTGCCGGAACCTGTTTGTTCCGACTATCCGTTTGTGCTGCTCACCGGCCGCGGTACATCCGCCCAGTGGCATACCCAGACGCGGACTTCTAAGTCCGATGTTTTGCGGAAGCTGTATCCGAAGGAAGCGTACGTAGAGGTGAACAGCTACGATGCCGAGGTGTTGGGCGTGAGCAGTGGAGGCGATGTGGTGATCCGCTCACGGCGAGGGGAGGTCACGGCGAAAGCTTTCGTCACCCCAACCGTCCAAGTTGGGCAGCTTTTCATGCCGATGCACTATGCTGAAACCAATTATTTGACCAAGCCGGATTTCGATCCGTACTCGCGTCAGCCTTCCTACAAGCACTGTGCGGTAGCCCTGCAGTTGGCGGATCTGTCTGCTTCGGTTTGAAGCCCTGCGGTGGGCAATCCTGCTCGTTTTTGCATACATGAATGAAATTCATGAAAATAGGGATCAGAATCAAAAAGTGTTATTTAAAATCAAGCAGTCGGCGGTAGGCTATTTCGGTGAAATACGATCAATTTAGACCAAAATTTGTTTAATGGTTTCGCGGATTAGTATTATAGAACTTTGTAAGTTGCTTACAGTTGAAGGGTTGTGGGAGCGATTTGATATCGGTGAGACCGCTGGCTCGCTGCCTGCGGGGAAGCCCATCTCTCGGATCAAGGGGGTTGGCATCGCGAATGCTAAATCCTCGATGATAACGAAAAAACAGCAGAAGAATATGAGTAAACCCCCTTTGTAACTCTTCCTTCTGCCTTCGACCGATGAACAACAATCAGACATTCAGTTTAGAGCAAAAGGAATACCTCGCGGGATTCTTCGCAGGTGCGGGACAGCGTGGATTCACTCCTTTCCTCGGTAAGCTTTCCGACGGTAGTTATACCAGCGATACAGGCTCGGCAGAGGCAGAAGTGGATACTGTCTATGGAACTCCGGTGGAAGACCTCTGCAAGGAGGAGCGTTTCAAGTTCGAGCGTGATGGATTGGATTCTTACGAAGACCTTTGCCGTTATGCGGTGGAGAATAAGTTGCCGGAAGGTGCGGACATGTTTCGTATCAAGTACTATGGCCTCTTCAACGTATCTCCGGCCCAGGAAGCTTTCATGCTGCGTTGCCGGATTGCAGGAGGAGTTATGCGGGCCCATCAAATGGACGGCATGGCGGAAATGGCGGAGGAATGGGCTGGCGGATATGCACACATCACCACTAGAGCGAATTTCCAGTTGCGCGAGATTCAGTCCCGCAACGCAGTTAAGGTCTTGGACAAGCTGGTTGATATTGGCCTGACCTCTCGTGGAGCGGGTGCAGATAACCTGCGTAACATAACCGCCTCGGCTACTTCAGGAATCGATCCGGAGGAAATTTTCAACGTGCAGCCGCTTGCGAAGGCGATGCATCACTTGATTTTGAATACACGCGAGTTTTACGGTTTGCCGCGTAAGTTCAATATCTCTTTTGATGGCGGAGGTCGCATGAGCGCCTGCGCCGATACCAACGACATTGCTTTCTACGCGGTGCGAGTAGGGGAAGGGCAAGCAGTGAAGCCGGGTGTGTACTTTCGGGTCCAGTTAGCGGGGATCACCGGCCACAAGCAGTTTGCCAAGGATTGCGGAATTCTCATCGAGGCGGAGCAATGCCTCGCGGTGGCCGCTGCAATGATTCGCGTATTTATCGAGAACGGAGATCGCACCAACCGTAAGAAGGCTCGTCTCAAGTACCTGATCGACGACTGGGGGGACCAGAAGTTTGTCGAGGAGACGGAGAAGAAGCTTGATTTCAATTTCGTTAAGATGGACCTGAAGGATTGCGACTACAAGCGCCCGGTTCGTCGTCATAGTCACTTAGGAGTACATCCGCAGTCTCAGGAAGGGCTCAACTATATCGGCGTCCGCATTCCCGTGGGTAAGATGCTGCCGGAGCAAATGAGGGGCATAGCTAAGGTCGCCCGCCGCTACGGCTCTGGAGAGATCCGTCTCACGGTTTGGCAGAACCTTCTCGTTCCTCACGTTCGTACCGAGGATGTCGATACGGCGATCTCGGAGATAAAGGAACACGGCTTCGATTGCGATGCGGATCCGATCCTTGGCGGATTGATCGCGTGTACAGGAAACTTTGGCTGCAAGTATGCTTCTGCGGATACGAAGTCGAACGCGGTAGAGCTTGGCGATTATCTCAAGCAGGAAGTCGCCATGGACCAGCCTATCAACATCCACGTGACCGGTTGCCAACACTCTTGCGCCCAACACTACATCGGCGATATCGGGATGCAGTCGGTTAAGGTGAAGGTCGGCGACGAAAACGTCGAAGGCTACAGCATCGTGCTCGGCGGAGGCGTCGAGAATGAGCAAGCGATCGCGAAGGAGGTTTTTAAGAGCGTTCCGTTCACGGAGGTGAAGCCGCTCGTCGCTACGATCATGAAGCGTTACCTAGCAGAGCGCAAGGAGGGCGAGACATTCGTCCAGTTCACCGGTAGTCGCAGCATAGAGGAGCTTAGGGAGCTCGCCGCAGTTGCGAACTAGTAGTCGATAAGTAATTACAACCAATTTTTGAAGTGAGTTCACCTTTTATACCAGATAGCGCTCCATTCAGTGTCGAGCAACGAGCATGGCTCAACGGTTTCCTTGCAGGGATGTTTTCTTCGCAGGAAGTAGGGCAAGGCGCTGTCGTGATGGAAGCCAAGCCCGTTAGCATCCTTTGGGGGTCGCAGACGGGCAATAGCGAAGGTTTGGCACGCAAGATTTCCAAGACCCTCGGATCGAAGGGCTTTTTGCCAACCGTGTATGACATGGACGACTACGATATCACCAAGCTTGCGGACGAGTCGCTCCTGCTGCTGGTGACTTCCACCTTTGGGGATGGCGAGCCTCCCGACAACGCCGCCGCTTTCTACAATTGGTTGCTCGGTGGCGATGCTCCGAAGCTCGACAAGTTGAAGTACTCGGTGCTTGCCCTCGGTGACTCGAATTATCCGGATTTCTGCAAGTGTGGCATCGACCTCGATCTCCGGTTCAAGGCTCTCGGGGCCACCCCTCTCGTGGAGCGAGTCGATTGCGATGCGGACTACGACGATGCTTTCGAGGCTTGGCTCAAGGCGGTCGAGGAAGCCGCAGGTGCGGCGAACGCTGGCTCAGGCGAAGCGGTTGCCTCGTCTGGCGAGCCTGAGTATGGTAAAAAGAATCCATTCCCAGCGAAGTTGCTAAACAACTACAATTTGAATGGTGACGAGTCTTCCAAAGAGACGCGTCATGTGGAGATCTCTATCGAAGACTCCGGCTTTAGCTACGAGCCAGGGGATGCGCTCGCAGTATTGCCGGTAAACGATTCTCAGTACGTTGAAAATTTGCTTAAGGCAGCGGGTTTCACAGGCAACGAGGAGGTAGAGGGGACTACGCTTCGCAAAGCGCTCACGGAGAATTACGATGTCACGAATCTAACTCTCAAAACCCTCAAGACCTACGCGGAATTGAGCGGTAGCCAAAAGCTTGTCGAAATCGCTGACGACAAGGACGCGTTCAAGGCCTACGCTTGGGGGCGCCAGTTCATCGATCTCTTGACCGAGGCTCCTCTGAATTTTGAAAAGCCGGAAGCTTTGCTTGCTCTGCTGGGTAAGCTCGCTCCGCGTTTGTACTCGATCTCTTCCAGCCCTCGCGCGCACCAGAACGAAGTGCATGTGACCGTGGGTGTGGTTCGCTACGACGCGCATGGCGCCTCCCGGAAGGGCGTCTGCTCAAACTTCCTGGCGAATCACACTGGAGAAGAACCGGTGCGCATCTACTTTCACCACAGCAAGACGTTCAAGCTGCCTCAAGACTCGAACGCTCCTGTTGTGATGGTCGGACCCGGGACAGGGATCGCACCTTTCCGAGCGTTTCTCGAGGAGAGAGCGGCGACAATGGCCTCCGGCAAGAATTGGCTCTTCTTTGGGGACCAGCACGCTGCGACCGATTACCTTTATCAAGAGCAACTCAGTGAATACCAAGCCAGTGGAGTATTGACGAAACTGGATACAGCCTTCTCGCGTGACCAAGAGCAAAAGGTCTACGTGCAAGATCGTATGCGAGAGAAGGGCGCCGAGCTATACGAATGGCTCGAAACGGGCGGACATTTCTACGTTTGTGGAGATGCGTCCCGAATGGCAAAAGACGTGGACACAGCGCTGCATCATGTGATCGCAGAGCACGGAAAGAAGACCGAAGAAGAAGCTGCGGCTTACGTGGAGGCTATGAAAAAATCTAAACGGTACCTGCGCGACGTCTACTAGTTAATTAGAACTGTTGCTGAATAGTAGCAATTGTTATTAGTTTTACTCATCAGAAAAGTGATGAGGCTGGGACTCTCATGCCCCGAGATATCAACGACTGCAAAAATAGAAAACAAACAGATGAACAACACGTCACTTGCGAAGCTCGCCCAGAGCTCGATCAAAGCACTAGCAATCGGTTCGCTCTTCGCCTCTGCGGGAGCGGCCCATGGACAATCCTTCTCGAATGTCCTCGATGGTCTTAAGGAAGGCAGCAAGGCTTCTTTGAATGTCCGTGCTCGTTACGAGTACAACGAAACTCCTGCGAGCGAGATAAACGGCTACAGCGTTCGCACTCGGCTGGCGCTTGAGACCGGCGAATACGAAGGCTTGAAGCTCTTCGTCGAAATGGAAGACCTCAGCTTCAACAACGACGACGATCGTCCCGGCCTCGATGTGCCGACCACAGAGCTCAACCAGGTTTGGTTCAGCTACGAGGGAGCGAAGGTTGGCCGGCAGATTTTCGTTTTGGACGACCAGCGCTTCATCGGCCATGTCGGTTGGAGGCAGAACATCCAAACCTTCGACGCCGCGACTTACAGCTACGCCATTGACGATAAGTCGAAACTCAGCTTCGCATACCTAGATGCCGTGCATCGCGTGAATGCCACTTCGCAAGACCTCGCTGGTATCGTTTTTAACGGTAGCAGCAAGCTAACCGAGAACTTTACGCTCACGGGATACGCCTACCTTCTCGACTTCGACCGTCCAGTTCTGTCCTCCAGCGACACCTACGGTATTCGCGGCGCGGGCAAGATTCCTAGTGGTGACATTTCGTATTCCTACAGCTTCAGCTACGCAAAGCAGATGGACAACGGAGGTAGCGTGCGTGATTTCGACGTCGACTACCTCGCTGGCGAGTTCGGCGCAGCCTTCAGCGGCATGAGTCTGACTGCTGGTGTCGAGATCCTCGACGGAGACGGCGTAACAGGTTTCACCACACCTCTCGCGACCGTCCACAAGTTCAACGGTTTCGCCGATGCGTTTGCTGGCAATTCCCTTGGACTCGGTGGCGGATTGCCGGAAGGTCTAGAAGACTACTACCTAGCTTTCGGCTTCAAGGCAGGTGATGTCCCGGTCAAGCTTGTGTACCACAGCTTTGATACGGCTGGCTCCAGCGAATTCTTAGGCTCCGAGATTGATCTCGTAGCATCGTATAAGCTAAACGAATACGTAACCCTAATTGGAAAATTTGCCGACTACAGCTCCAACGGAAGCGCTTCTGTTAGCTACGGTACCGCAGACAAGCAGGTTTTGACGCTAGAGGCTAATCTCGCATTTTAGTTCTGCTACTTTTTCGGTTCATAGGGCCTCCGCACTGTAAGGTGCGGAGGCTTTTTTGTATCCACCAAGGGTAGGACAAGCGGTTAAGCAGTTTCTTACAAATGTTACGTTTTGCCTGAAACTGCCATTGTGACTTGTATGTGACGGGAATGTGACGATATGTTACGGAAACGTTACAGAACTTTCTTAGAAAGGACCCCAAGCTCATGAAACTTAAGAAACTTACACTCATCGCTCTTGCTCAGGTATTGACCTGTGGAGCGGTTTTCGCAGGAACTGCCGAGGAGGCCGAATCGAATTTTGCCCTCCCAAGTAGGACTGATGCCTACGTTCTCGAATCTGTTGCTCCGAAGTATCCGTCCGAGATGTTGCAACGTGGCAAGCAGGGTCAGGCTCTGTTGATGCTGCGCGTCGATGAGTCGGGCGAGGTGAGCGACGTGAAGGTGCTCGCAAGCTCCAATCGGCTATTCAGCGAGGCAGCGATTAAGTCCGTCAAGAATTGGTACTTCCAACCCGGAACGGTTGACGGAGTGGCAATTCCTCAAACCGTAACGGTCCCCGTAAGCTTCGAAATCGAAGGTATGGATACGCCCGCAATGGCGAGCCTCTAGCTTGTCCACTCGCTTCGGATTTCGGAAGGAGGAGGTATCGCTTCACGCGATGCCTCCTTTTTTGTGTCTGGTCGACGTCGCGGAGCTGGTCTTGGAAGCAGATAGGGGAGTGAGCCTGCCTAGCGATGAGCAGGATCGAGACTCTGTATTCGCGTGATAAGCACGCTTCCCAATGCTGCTTTCTTAAATCTCCATCAAGAAGGCGAATTATCGACGGTTTCGTATTTCGAAGTTATATAAAGAAATATAGAAAATGATATTGACGGACTTGCGGTTGTTCATATCTCTCCCTCTCTCGCCATGAAAACTGATTTAAGTAGCAAGCATTCACGACTCGATACGCATTTCGCTCCAGCGATCTGCGAGAGAGGGTTGGAGCTTGTTGCAGCGTTCAATCAACAGAAGCGGGAGGCCGTTAAGCGATAGTCTGAACATAGACTAAACTTGCCGCCGCCCGTATCTCAGAAACGAGATCGGGCTTTTTTGTATCTGATGGAGAGGGATTAATTATGTATAAAGATATGACAGATAGGAGATTAGGGAGGATATGTGGTAGCTGTACTGGGTTCGGCGATACGACCTCTGATGGACTGCATGCACGCTTCCCAATCTCGATAGAGATGAAGCAAGGCTCGTGTGGGCAAGTTGAGAGGCAGAATGGTTAAACCGTTTTGCAATCGTCTCACTTTGCCCGCGATCAACATGACGCGGGCTTTTTTGTATCCAAATTTATGTGGCTTTTAATATTGCGCCCAAGTGAAGCAATAAAACGACCGGACAAAATCCACCGGCCGTCCAATCCGTTGTGCGATGATATAGCGAGAGGGGTGAAGGTGCGTGTTCTTTTAATGGATAATTGTGTATAATAAGAAATGCCCTGATCGTCTAATCGGTTAGGACGCCACCCTTTCAAGGTGGAGACGCGGGATCGTAACCCGCTCGGGGTGCCAGACACATTCACGACCGATTCCAGCAGCACGGAATGCCGCCACGAGCGTCGCTTTTCTGCGTACTGTGAGTGGGTTCGTAAAAGGCGTGAATACCATCAAGATGATGTTAGCTCAAATGGTAAGAGTACATGACTGCTAATCATGCTGTTGCCGGTTCGACTCCGGTACATCAATGAAACGGAAAAGGAGAAATCCTTGGGTTCGAATCCCCGCCGGCGGCGCGTTAGCCGCCTCCAAAGAAAGAGCGCCCCTAGGGAGCTGCGGGTTCTGCGACCTTTTGTCCGAATATCGCCTTCGAGGTGACTCGGGCAAAAGCAATTAGACCGCCTGGACTCACTGGATACCGCTGTGATTCGGTTCGCGACTAGGAAGGGAATGTGGATTCAAGGCCGAGGCAATTTCGCGTTGTTCAAGAGTCTCGTTTCGTTCCGAAGCGCTAGCCCTAACGCTGCTTAAAGCGAGTCCCGCGGAAAGACTGTGGTCGGAGGATTCGTCCCTGCCTAGGGGGCTCACACTTTTTCAATAGATTACAATCAATAGGGCGTGGCTCGAGTGCCAGCCTTGCGACTTTAACCCCGGCAGCATCCGCTGCCGACAACTAGAAAGGAGCGACCTATGTTGCTACCCATAAGAAAGAGCATCAAGTATGATGAAATCGGACTCGTCTTCCGAAATGGACGATTCGTCAAGTTCGTGGGCGAAGGAAAGCATTGGTTCTTCGACTTCCAGAACGCTTTGCGAGTGGAGGTACTCTGCCAGCGCAATCCTTGGATTCGTTCAGAGGATCTCGACCAGTTGAGCAAGGCCGCTTCTCTCGCTGATAAGGCGGTGTTTGTAGACCTGAAGGACAGCGAACGTGCCTTCGTTTGGGTCGACGGCCGACTAGATACCGTGCTGGGGCCTGGGCTCTACGGACTCTGGAATCAGCTGCGAAAGGTAGAGGTTGAGCGATGCGATGCGAACGAGCTTCGTCTCGTTCGAAAGGATCTGCTGACCGTGTTGAAGAATCCCTCAGCTCAGCGATTTTTGGAGGTGACGGAAGTCGCCGAAGGAAAGGTAGGTGTGCTCTTCGTCAACGGAGCCTACCAAGAAACGCTTGCCTCCGGTAAGCATGTTTTCTGGAAGGACGTGGCTAAGGTGAAGATCCAGCTGGTGGAAAAGCGTGAGCAGGTGCTGGACGTTTCCGGACAGGATATCATGACTCAAGACAAGGTGACGCTGCGTCTCAACGCGGTGTTGGCCTATCGGGTAGTGGACGAACGCAAGTTCGTCGAGTCCTCGCAGGATTCCGGCCAAGCTCTGTATCGCGAAACCCAGTTGGCGCTTCGTTCCGAAGTCGGTACTCGAAACCTCGATACACTGCTTTCCGGCAAGGAGGACCTTGCCCGAAATGCGAAGCACTATGTGGCTAGTGTGGCGAACAGCTTCGGAGTAGAGGTGGTGAGTCTCGGAGTGCGGGACGTCATATTGCCTGGTGAGATGAAGACCTTGCTCAACCAAGTGATCGAAGCCCAAAAGGCATCGGAAGCGAACGGTATCAAGCGTCGCGAAGAAACGGCTGCGATGCGTTCGCAGCTGAACACTGCAAAGCTGATGGAGAGCAACCCTGTTCTTATGAAGCTACGCGAATTGGAAGTGCTCGAAACGGTCTCCAAGACCTCAAATCTGCAAGTCGTTCTTGGCGAGCGTGGATTGTGCGAGTCACTGACAAAGCTGATCTAGCGGTCGCCTTTCCTAAATGGAGAGGCTGCTTTTTCCTGTATCCATTAAAAGAGCACGCGCTTTCGTTTCTCTCTCTTTTAGTGAGAAGATCGAAATGAAGAATATAGATAAGGCAATCGTGCTGACCTTGAACCGGACTTGGCGAGCCATCGGACAGCGTACAGTACGACAGGCGTTTTGCGACCTCTTGAGCGGTACGGCTCTAGCCATGGACATACGCTACGAGCTCGACGAAAACGGGGTCGTGCAAGCGACAGGTCCAATTGACTGCGTACCTGTCAATTGGGAAGAATGGCTCGGGCTGCCGGTGCGAAGCTGCGACTTGGCGATTCAAACGCCTCGTCGAAAGGTGCGCGTACCGACGGTCATCGTGGTGGCGAACTACGCTGGAATGCCCTTGTGGCGCCCAGGAGTTACGCGCCGCTCCATCTACGAGCGTGACGGTGGTATCTGCCAGTACACCGGTCGCCGTGTCGCATGGAGTGACGGAAACCTCGACCACGTGGTTCCTCGTTCCCGGGGTGGAGCCAACTCCTTCGAGAATCTCGTTTGGTCCGACCGGGGAGTCAACACCCGCAAGGCCGACCGGTTGCCGGAGGAAGCGGGCCTCCGTTTGCTACGTGAGCCGCGAGCGCCCGTTGCCCAACCCATCTTCCGTCGCATCCGGAACCCCAAGCACGCCGACTGGAGGTGGTTCTTGAAATACTAATCGAAGCGAGACCTCGGGTGGGGTGGCTTCTCCAAAGCCGCTCCACCTTTTTGTTTCCACTCTTCAAAAGAAAAACAGAATATATAGGGACAAGGACTCCCGAGACTAAAATGAATAACGAAACACAGTTTATTCCCCGCGCGACCCCAGCGCCGTATCGCCAGTGGGGGGAAGATCTTGAACCCGTTTCGGTGCAGCAGATGGTGAACGCTTGTAATCTGCCGATCGCAGAACGTGGTGCCTTAATGCCGGACGCGCACCTCGGCTATGGCTTGCCGATCGGTGGCGTGCTGGCTACTCGCAACGCGGTTATCCCGTATGCGGTAGGCGTGGACATCGCCTGCCGCATGAAGCTGAGCGTCTACGACATCCCGGTAAAGCGTCTGTTGCGAGACGAGGGACGTGGACGCTTCACGGAGGCGATCCAAGCGGAAACCAAGTTTGGCGTTGGCTCATTCTTTCGCGAGAAGCGGGAGCATGAGGTGCTCGACCGGGATTGGTCGGTGTCTCCGATCACGCGTGACTCGAAGGACAAGGCGTGGAAGCAGCTCGGTACCAGCGGCAGCGGAAACCATTTCGTAGAATTTGGAGAAATCCAAATCGCGGATACCTCCCTTGGAGTGGAACCCGGGACCTATGTGGCTTTGATGAGCCACAGCGGAAGTCGCGGTACCGGCGCGAACGTGGCAGCCCACTACAGTAAGCTAGCTCGAGCGGCCCATCCAGAGTTGCCTAAGGATCTGGCCCATTTGTCTTGGCTGGATCTCGATTCCGAAGCGGGCCAGCAATACTGGGCGGCCATGGAGCTGATGGGTGAGTACGCGGCTGCAAACCATGCGTGTATCCACAAGTACATTGCCGCGAACCTAGGCTTGGAGCCGATACTCGACGTCGAAAACCATCACAACTTTGCCTGGAAGGAAGAGCACGACGGTCAAGAGTTGGTGGTGCACCGAAAGGGAGCAACGCCAGCCGGCACGGGCGTGCTGGGAGTGATCCCGGGATCGATGGCGAGCCCGGCTTATGTGGTGCGCGGTAAGGGCAATGCGGATTCGCTGAACTCTGCTTCGCACGGAGCGGGACGTGTGATGAGCCGCAAGAAGGCTTCCAGCAAGCTGAATTGGAAGGATGCGAACCAGCTCTTGAAGGTCCGGGGCGTGACTTTGCTGTCAGCCGGTTTGGACGAAGTTCCTTTCGTCTACAAGGACATCGACGAAGTGATGGGAGCGCAGTCGGACCTCGTCGAGTCGGTGGCTCGATTCTTCCCTCGACTCGTCAAGATGGCCCCGGCCGGAGAGCGTCCAGAAGATTGATCGAAGCGAGAGTCGCGTTTGTGGCTCTCGTTTTTTCGCGGTCTCAAGCCGCGACCGGTTTGGGTTATAATGCGGCTCAGGGGTCCCCGGTTACTTCGCTGGGTCGCATGATTCTTGGCGACAGCTTTTCAGATACTCGTAGGTCCACTTGATAGCGGTCGGGAGAGTATCGAAGCTGTTGATACCGAAGTTGTCCTTGGACACAGCTTTGAATAGGAGCTTATAATCGGCGATTTTTCGCCCGTAGATTACATTGCACCAACTTCGAATGTTTGGGTTAGCTTCTTGGACGGGTGGAACGATGAGCGGGTCAGTCGAGTAGCTGTTGACCTTGTCGGAAATCCAGCCGATGGCGGTTTGCTCGAGTTCACGCATTCGATCAATCACACCTTGGATCGCAGTGACGTGATCGAGCCCTAATTTGACCCCTTCGTGGCAACGTAAAATTATTATGCTTGGGAGGAGAACGAATTCGGCGAAGTCAGTCTCAATCGTGCTTAGGGTTTCCATTGAAACGTGAGACTAGCTCATCTGGTCGAGTTTGAAAATATTATTTTCTGTGCTCTGACAGTTGCTTGATTGGAAAACAAATCGATCGGTGCCCGAATCTAACGCGGTGGCTGCTCTCGCTTGCTTGTGCAGCCGGATTCTGAGTGTATCTGTAAAGAGGATACTGGAAGGAATTTGTTATGAGGTTTGAGGTTTACCTAGAAAACCTGTATGGCGGTCAGCCATGCATTTAATAGACTATTCTATTGTGGGGGCATACTTGGTATTGCTGCTTGGGGCGGGGCTTTACTTGAGTCGTCGAGCTTCGCAAGGCGTGGACGCGTATTTCTTGGGCAACAGGGAGCTACCTTGGTGGGCAATTGGCGCTTCTGGGATGACGAGCAACTTGGACGCGGCCGGCACCATGACGATCGTGACCCTCATCTACCAATTTGGAGTGCACGGTTTCTTCATTGAGATGCGTGGAGGGGTGGTTTTGCCGATCGCTGTTTTCTTAGCGTTTATGGGGAAGTGGCACCAGCGGAGCGGAGTGGTGACGACCGCGGAGTGGATGTCCCTTAGGTTCGGAACGGGCGTTTGGGGGAAGTCCTCGCGGATGCTCGCCGCTTTGACCTACGTCACGATTACGATCGGAATGGTGGTTTTTTTCTTGGCTGCTGCAGGGAAGTTTTTGGCAACCTTTCTTCCGTTCGAAGCCCAGACCTGCGCGGTCGCGATGGCGATCATCGCGCTCACCTACACGCTGTTGAGCGGCTTGTACGGGGTGATCTGGACCGACGTTTTTCAAGCGGTTCTCATTGGCGGGATCGCTATTTACGTGGCAGTGCGAGCGGGGCTTTTGATCGATGCTGAAATGCTGGCGAACTGGGAAGCTGCTCGTCTGAACACGGTCTTGCCCCGTTGGAGCGATCCGAGTTTGGGAGAGTACGAGCTCTTTATCGCCTTCCTGCTCGCTTGGACAGCGAAGGGCTTGCTTGAGGGAATGGGAGGAAGCGGTGGCTCTGCCTATATGGCCCAGCGGTTTTACGCGGCCCGTTCTCCAGCGGACTGCCAACGGATCGGAATGCTTTGGGTCTTTCTATTCGCCTTTCGTTGGCCCATGGCTTTGGGGTTTGCGGTGATCGGTATGAGCTTGGGCTTAGGTGGCGAGGACCCCGAGCGGTTGCTGCCACAGGCATTGTTGTCCGATTTTTTCCCCGTCGGAATCCGTGGCTTGGCGATTTCTGCGATCTTTGCGGCTTCGATGTCCACCTTCGATTCGACTATCAATGCAGGCGCTTCGTACATTACCCGAGACTTGTTCGCCCCGCTCTTTCCGCAAGCCAGCGACAAGGCGCAAGTGCGGGTTGGATACGTGGCATCGGTCGCGATCGTAGCGGTGGGCCTATTGCTGGCCTTAACCGCTACGAGTTCTGTCGTCGATGTTTGGATACTTATTGTTGTGCAGTTGTTTCCCGCGTTTCTGGTGCCGTTTGCCCTTCGTTGGTATTGGGGGCGCTTCAATGGCGCGGGGTTTAGCCTTGGTATCGTTTTTGGTTTCGCCATGGCGATCTGCGTCTCGTCCGGTTGGATCGGCGGGGATTGGAACGAGCTCGCTTCGCTCGGGGCAATTTCTGCGACTTCCTTGTGCGGCTGCTTCTTGGGTACCTTCGTCACGGGCCCGACGGACGAATCCGTCCTGCGGACCTTTTACCAGAAGATTCGCCCCAACGGCTTATGGCCAAAAGAGTGGAGCCAGCCCTATGAGGCTGAGCTCAAGGGGAATTGGCTTCGCTTGCTGAGCGCGCTTGTCTGGCAAGTTTCGACCTTCATGATACCCATGTTCGCCGTCCTGGGAGAGTGGGGCCGCGTCATGTTCCTTGCGGCGGTGTGGGGACTCAGCCTGTGGGGCTTGCTGAAGTTGCGTGAGCGCGAAGCCTGAGGAATGATCAGGGTGGATCCTATTCTCCGAGTATGGCGTCGAGAAGTTCGGTATCCACTTTTCCAGACCGAAAGTCCTTGATGCCAAAGCTGCCCTGGTAGTCCCAGATCGCGTGGGCGATTCCCTCACTGTCGAGAATGTCGGAGATATCTGAGTACCATCTTAGCAAGTCGTCGCGTTCTACGGTTTTGAGGGAACCCCATTCGCCGCAATAAAGCGGGAGCCGATGGCCCTTGGCGTACTCGATTGCGGGAAGCATCTTGAGCCGCAGGCTTTGCCGGTTGTGTGGCCCGTTGTTGTCGACGAGCATCTCGTAGTAAGGAGCGTCCGACTGGGCGGCGAGCTCCTCCTCGGAGACCAGGAGGCCCGGGTAGTTGATGGGGCCTTGGTAGGCTGCGTACTCGCCGACCCAGGCGGCTTTGTAGTGGGTGAAGGGGAAGGGGTCGTAGAAGTGGAAACTGAGAATGAGGTTCGGATCACCTTCGGGTAGGCGCAGAAAAGGGAAGGACCAAGCGCCTTGCCATTTGTTAGAGCCGACTACGATGGGCCTGAGGGGCTCGCGGTCGCGGATCGAGGCGATGCCTTTGGCGACGAGATTGTTCCAGTCTTGATGATTGTCGGCTACGGCTTCGTTAAGAATTTCGTAGGCGAGGAAATCGTTATCCCATTTTTTAAGGTGATCCGAGAGCTGAGCCCAGAGTCCGAGCAGCTGCTGTTGGCTTTCGTCGCTGGTGAAAAGGGTATTCTTGCCGCCGTCGTTCACTGCGTTGAAATGGTGGGAATTGACGATGTGCAAGTCTACGATCGCTTTGAGGCCGGCCTCATGGATCCAGCTGATGACGGTATCTAATGTTTCGAACGCGGTTTCGTTTTGGCTGCCGTCCTTGCTCCACATGATGGACTCTTCGATAGGCAGTCGCACGTGGTCCCAGCCTTGGCTGGCTAGGAGGGCGACGTCCGCGCCGGTGAAGAAGTCACGCGGGTCGGGCATCTTTTCGTTCCGCTGGGAGAGCCAATGGCTCAGATTGACGCCGCGACCGAGATTGAGGCCGGTCTGGGTGGCTTGGGGTAATTCCTGATTCATGGAGCGGAGGGCGATTTCTTCGGTTGTATCGATGGGACGAATACTAATATTTCGAAATTCGATGGGAGCTCCAGCGTGTTTCCCCTGTAAGCCGATATGGCCGCGGGTCGCAGCCCCGGACCAAGGCTTGGGCATCCATTCTGGAATCTCGGTCCTGTCAGGGGCTAGGGTTCCGGAGGTGAAGTCGGAAAGGTCGATGAAGTTGACCAGTTCGCCGTTCATTTCGACGGCGATAAATGCTCCGCTAGCTGTAATGGTCATTTGGTTCCATTGGCCGGCGGGCCTGACGACCTGAGACAGGATAGGTCGCTTGTGTCCGAAGAAAGCGCCAGCTTGCCAGCTGGGGTCCTTGGCGTTCCAAGGCTCTGAATAGTCATCGGCGATTTGGATTTCGATGGCGTTAGGAACCCAATTGTCGATGTCGCTGCAGTAGATGGCCACGCCGCTGTTGGTTCCCTCGTGGTTGCGAAACTCAAGGTCGAGCACGAAGTCTTCGTACTCGGTATCGGTCCAGATGAACTGGTCCTCGGTGGCAGAGAGTATCCCGTCGTCTACCTGCCAAACGCCTTTTGGAAAGGTGGCGTTCGAAAGGGCCTCCTGAAAGAGAGGAGTTGCCGGATCGGCTGAAAGGGCGGTAGCTGCGTAGGAAATGCAGGCAAGAGCGAGTACGGGTCTTAGGGCGAGACGGGGGAACATTGAAGTCATGCTTCAAAGTATTGCTGGGACCTCGTTTGTTTTCAAGGGGATGGCAGTTCTTTCCTAAGTGCAACGCCGTCGCAGTCGGAGCAATGCGTTGCTTGAGTTTCGTATCCGCTGTGACAGCACGGGCAGTATTGAGGGCTGTCCAACTGCGTCGGAGGTTCCAGCCAGTCGGCGGGTGATATGTCTGCTTGGGCGAGGGCATCGGCAATGGCGGACTTGTTGAATCGGGGGGCGGGATGGTAGTGGACGGCTCGCCAGTGGTATTGGAGGCGTCGAAGGATCGCCTTGTTTTGCACGTTTGCGGCAAGGGTGGCGATGGGGCTCCAACGCAGGGAACTCTTCAGTAGGATCTCGTCCACGGCGCGGGGCGCGTGCCAAGGCAGGAGGGAGGTGTAGAGGGTCGTCTTCAGTCGATCTGCCCCTTCGCGAGGCAGGAGTCGCTTGTGGAGTCTACGGTAGTGGAGGGCGGCTGCGAGCAGGGTAGCGTAGCAATACGCGAGGGTCCAGAGGATGGTGCGTTCGTCATAGGTGCGAACGTAAACGATAGGGAGGAATACGAAGAAGTTTAGTAGGTTGAGGATGGCGAGCGCTCGCAACGGCTGGGTTGCCTTCTGCAGGAACGCTTGGTGATGCCGGATGCTGGAGACGAGGAGGATGCGGGAGCTCCGGCACGTGACGTCGTTGTCGCCAGTGAGGAAATACATGCTGGCCGGCCAAGGGAGCAAAGGCGCCAGAAATACGGACTTCTTCAGGCCCCAAGCGGTGGTGAAGGGTTGGCGCAAGGAGCAGGTTCCGAACTTGCCGGTACGGCTAACGAGCGCCTCTGATCCGAGGGGCGCGAACTTGATGCATTCGATCAAGTAGAAAAGGCTGAGGACGAAGTAGAAGGACTGTCCGTCGGTCATGTATGATGGGGTGGCGACACAGCGCGGATGCGGCCCGTATCCAAAGTTAGGATGCGGGCGTGTCCTTCTGCTCGTCGACGACTTCGCGGCCGGACATGCGGGCGAAGAATTTCTTGAAGGCGGCGCCGATAGCGACGAGGCCTATGATGATGAACTTCAGGAATTTCTTGCCGAAGGCGAGGATGGTGCCGAGGAAGCCGAGCTTGGCGGCTCCGTAGAGAGCTCCGCCAGCGATGAGGGCGGTAAGGCCGTACTCGGCGATTTTATCTCCTTGGCGATACTCCGCGTAGGATTTGCCCTCCTTGTATTGGTGGCCGAGGAGGAGGTCTTGGTAGTTCGGCAGAATCATCTGCATGTCTTCCAGATCGCAAATCAGAGTGACCTCCATAACGCCTTCGCGACCGAGTAGCTTGGTCTCGTAGTTGACGAACGGGTTGGGGTTGTCGCCGGAGCGCAAAAGAAGGCCCCACTCGAGGTTGTTGGTGTACTCGTTGTAGCGTGGCTCCATAGCCCAGCCGTCGATGTACATGGGCGCCAAGCCTTGCTCGCGGCGGTATTGGTTGCCGGCTTCTTGGTTTTCCTTCAATTGGTCCAAGAGAGCATCCGGGTCGAGTTCGTCCTTTTCGTCGTCTTTCACGTAGCCCGTAGGATCGAATTGGAAGAGTACCAGCCAATCGAGGTCGTTGGTGGCGATCAGGCCTTCGTACTCGGAGGGTAAATTGCCGTAAGCCTGCATGAGGCGGCTCGCATCCTCGCCGTCGAGGTAGCGAAATCCGTCGGGGATCTCGATGGTGGCCCATTCCTTGAGTTCGCCGGTGCCTTGGTCTTGCCAAGCGAGGCTTTGCATGAAGGCGTCCCACTTGGCTTGGGCCTCGGCTCGGGCTTGTTCTTCGGTGAGCGCGTTTTCGTCCTGCGCGAAAGCGGGGGATGAGAGAAAGGCGAGAAAGGGTAGGGCGACGAGGAGGAGTTTTGTTTTCATAGCTTGGCCGGCAGTGGATGAGCTTGCGGTACAAAGGTCAATGTCGCGGAGCTGTGGCGGACGAGATCGACTGGGCTTTTCATGGACGCGAAGCGACCCAGAGCAAAGGGATTTGCTAGCCAGGACGCGTGCTGAGCCGCTTAGCGTGGCCTTGTAAGGTCTTGGACGAGCTGGTTGGAACTCCGAGTCAGGCTCGCTCTAATCTCGTCGTTCTGGAGGATCTGATCGATGTTCAGCTTGTTGCTTCCAAGGTCCACCACGACGCAGGCGTGATCGAGGATCTGTGCGGCCATCGTCGAGAGGACCTCTTTCAGTTCGGTCAACGCGAACGTCGACGAACTGTTGGCGTGAAGGACGACCGCCTTCTTGCCATGAAACTCGGGATCCCCAACGAGCCACTCCAGAAGATTTTTGAGCGCTGCGGGAAGCGAGTGGATGTATTCGGGGGTCGAGAAGACGAGGAGATCTGCCGCTCGTACTTTTCTCCTCGTTTCAGCGACTACAGTAGGCATCGGCTCGACGTCCATGTCAGGATTATAGATCGGTAGCGCTGCGATTGTGTCGAGGCTGGAGAACGAGATTCCGGTCGGTGCGCAGCGGATGTAGGCTTCGATCAGATTGGCGTTGGAGGAGCCCTTGCGAAGGCTCCCGCAAATAGTCAGTACCTCGAACGTCATCTATTTCTCGACCGAAGGTGAGGGGTATCCGTTACGGCCGACGCAGAGCATAGGCTTGGGTCGTTTCTCATGGCTGGCGCGGCTCTATCTTCTCGATGCGGTCGTTCTTGCTCACGTTTCCGTCCTCGATCACACGAACATAAATCCCCCGTAGGTGAAGCTTCTTCCCAGCTTCGGAGTTAATGTACGAAAGTGCCTCCGCCCCGAATCGCTCCGCGAACTTCTGGCATCCATCGTGAGGGATGTCGGTGACTTCGACGGTTGCTTCTCCGATTTTCAACCTGTCCCCTGTCTTCAGGTTTTCGTCGCTCAGATCGAAATCGACGCAAAGGTTGTCGCCAGCTAGCGCTCGACTGTCCTCAGAGTCTCCGATCACTTCGAGAACGCGATAGTTCATCACTGAGATTTGTACATCGGGGTGGGGAGATCCGTCTGGAAGTTTCTTCCAGCACCCCTTGGCCCAGTGGTCTCCTTCGGTGCCACCTTTCGAAGAGAACCGGCATGACTCCTCGATCTTTCTTTCGTTGGTCGCGGGACGGGAGACGATCATTTTGACCGTCCCGGAGTCTTTGGGCGCTGCGAGGATGTAGCTGAGTTGTTCGTCGATCTGAGGACCTGTTAGGTGATTCATATTTTGCTAGCCGATTGGTTATGAGCGTATGCCCGAGCAAAAGGCAGGGCGGAGTCGTACAGGAGGTGCAGGGGATCCTCCGTTTGTTCGATGATCTTGCCGAATCCGATGTCGTGCCCATCCAGATCCTGAGTGCCAAATTCTCGACACCCATAGGGCTGGTCGCACACTCCATAGTCAATCTTGGCTCCGCGTTTCACGAATTCCGAGTGAAGGGCATCCACGTCGGAGACCCAGAAATAGATGTTCCAGAGCTTATTCGCCACTTTCCAGTGGGGAACGACATGTGTGGGATCGTCGGCTTGGCGAAGCATGACAAACATTCCATCGCGCTGCAGTATGACGAAATTCGGAGGTTCTCCCCAGAACCTGTCGTAGTGAAATCCCATGGCATCCCGATAGTGATTCGCCGCTGAAGCAATGTCCTTAACCAGAAGCACTGGCGAAGATGCTGTTAGCTTGGCTTTTTGCGGTGTATTCATTTTTTGCTAACGTTGAGGACTCAGGATGATCTTTTCCTTCGATTGGGTATGTCTGCTTAGTTGTAGTTCTGAAGCCGGTTGCGTGGGCTATAAAAGCAGCGATGCTAGAGATTGGCTAATTAAGGTGATGCTATAAGTTAGGCATCTATGCGGCCGTCTGAAAGGCACCATTTCTTGGCATCGTCAAGTTTGTGAAACTTCCTGATCTCCCAATCGTTTCCTAAACTCTCGGATACTTCGACGAATCTCCTCGCATGATCTTCCAGCTGATCTGTTCCGGCCACAAGAGCAACTTTCAATATCTTTATAGATTTGCTCGCTGCATAGTCGCACGCTGCATATTTTACGATATCTGCATCTTTAATGTCGGAACGAGTGACGCCCGTGGTATCGACGATTCTATAGCGCGCACGATCGCTTCTCGAGTCAGAATAGAAACTCTCATGCGCTTGTTTGATATCCCCGGATGTGACGATCCCTGAGAATTCCCAGCATGTTCCCTGTTCGAGCCAGATTGATTTGATAGGCATAGCCCAAAGATAGCCAGATTTCCAGATTTACGAGTGAGAATTTGTTAAAACCCCGTATGAACGCGCATTGGAGAAGCTCTAGGGCACGATCGCTCGGCGGAACTACGAGCTCAGTTCATTTCATCCACGATGAGCCGGTGTTCTCCGTCAAACTTCCACGGCTTTTCGTAATCCACTTCGAAGAGGTGGCCATCTGGATCCTTGAAATAGCCGGCGACTCCCCAGTGAGTTCTCGTGGCAGGTTTGACGACGGTTCCTCCAGCTTGAACGGCTTTTGCTAAAATCCTCGGCACCTCTTCAACAGTCTTGGCTAGATAGATGAGCGCGATGCCGGGAAACCCGGAACCTTCCGAACTTTCGTACAGCGCGTCTTTAGCGAGGACCTCCTTTGATATGAGGCTAAGCGCGTAACCCCCTAAATCAAACTTCTCGAAACCAGCGTTGCCAGTCGGCGACTTCTCCCAACCGAGGGCTTCGTAAAATTTGACGGATCGAGCTACATTTTTCACGCCGAGTAGAATGAGGTGTAGCCTTTGGCTGGGGGCCACTTGCTCGTTCGCTTTGGACTCGAATGTGTATCCGACTGGTTTTTCTAACATGCGGTATTCCTTTTTTGTTTCACAATTCCGCCGCCTCCTGAACGAAGGGGCGATTTGTGGAGGATTGGGTTGATCGTGATGAAAGAGGAGGGTGGTCTTCGTCCTTTCTGCGTCAATGACTATGGCGCTTACCGTTGACCATTTACTGACGCAGATCAGTCCTCAAGGAAGTAAAGGTATTCATTTTCCCTGACCTGATGTTCGGTCACGAACCCGATCTTCGCCAGCATCTTTTGCATCGCTTCGTTTGTCTTCACTGTGCTTGTGATGAACCTAGATCTTCTCTATCTCGACATCGTCTAAATCGCAAATGTTGCGAAACGGTCCAGCCGTCCGTTCAAAATAGTGGGTGATGTATTCAGGAATGGGATCGAGCTTAGATGGGAATTTAGAAGAATTTTGTATGTCGTTCTTCATCTCACGCTGAGTGTATACACAAGGGTCTGCAGGCCTATTGTGAAAGAAGTCGGGTTGATTCGAATTTGACGCGTCCATGACGCGGAGTGCTTGGTCCGATTTGTATCGAGCGACGTGTTCGACCAGAATATCATAAATTTCTGAATACAATCAATACTGCCACCACAACTGAGGCCAGTGAAGATATGAGGACAGATCCAGCCGCCATATCCTTAACTTTCCTTATTCGTTCTTTTCTTTCTTCTGTTACTTCATTGGCCAATTCCTCGACCGCTGTATTCATAGCCTCAGCTGAGAGCACGAAGCCGGTACAAATCACAATGGCGATCCAATCATTTGTTGAAAATCCAAGAACGATTCCAGTGATAAAGATCAAGAACGCTCCGCCAGCTTGGATTTTGGAATTTGTTCCACAAGCGATGAAGTCACGAATACCCCGAAATGCATGTCCAAAAGAGTCGAATGGCTTCATCGTTTTCCTTCAGTAGTGGTATCGCATTTGAAGGAAAGCTACTCCATCCTCTGTGGCTGTATAGACTATCCTGTGCTCTTCTGTTATTCTTCTAGACCAGCATCCTGACAGATTATGCCTCAGAGCCTCGGGTTTGCCGATGCCTTCGAAGGGGCTCCTTTGGATTTCCTTGATGAGTTGGTGGATTCTTTTCGTGATTCGATTGTCGGTTTTCTGCCAATGGAGGCAGTCCTCCCAAGCTTCTGGGGTGAAGGTGAGATTCATGCTTCGAGATCGATCTTCTTCACTTCGGCCTTTCCTTTCTCGAGGCTTTCTAGAGCCGAAACCAGCCTTTTGGCGTTCGCTGGACTCCTGAGAAGGTAGGCGGTCTCCTCGAGCGCTTCGTAGTCCTCTAGGGAGATCATGACGACCGACTGGCTTCTCTTTCGGGTGATGATGACTGGGTCTCGATCGTTGCAGACTCGATCGATGGTCGACGCGAGATTCTCTCTCGCTGCTGTGTAGGTAATAGCGTTCATATGGACAGGAAGCTGTCCAGAAGGGTCTGAAAGTCAATTTTCAATTCTCGTCCATCGCCGAGTTCAGAGGACGAGCGCTTGGTTCTGGCTATCGGATAAGGGGTTCGGGTGGCTCGTTTCGTGTGTGTGTAGGCTGCTTTGGGGAGTTGGTTGCTGGATGCTGCTTCTAAGCGTTTTTGCGGATGGGGCAAGCTGAACATGGCGATGGTGGCGGATATGAGGTGAAACAGGCCTCTTGAAGACGGAAAAGGTCCTGCCAGGGCGGCCTTAGCCCACTTTTCGGCTCATGCTCGAGATCGCATCGACCTTCTCCAAGGTTTCCATGTAGGCTTTCGCGGTGTAGGTGCTCCCGCGGTCACTGTGATGCAGC
>NZ_JARXHX010000129.1 GCF_031127835.1 Pelagicoccus sp. SDUM812002 | reverse complement strand
GGCGTTGGGCAGAAAGAATGAAAGCAATTCAGCAAAAAGTAAGCACACTAACCGATGGTGAAACGCTCATTCTTCTGAACGAGCTGCAAGTAGTTACGGGACAAAAATTGAGAGACTACCCTACGAGCATGCTTCAGCACTATCTCCAAGCCTGCATCTTTCCAAACGGTGGATCGGAAAAAGCAGTAAAGATTAGCAAGTCTGACTTGGACGCACTAAATCCGACTGAAAACCCTGTACTCCAAAAGAAGATAAAAAGCATAGGAGATGACCTATTTCAAATAATGAAGGAACTATGTGAATTGAATTACGATAGCATAGAGAATCACATGGGATCATCCATTTACATGGTGTTGAACAAGACACTAGCCCCTACGAAATCAAAGAAAAACCCAAGGCTATTTAAGTACTAAAGATTGGCCCAACAAAACGTGGCATACAATTCCGGAGGCTGCGCCTCCTCCATCGTATGCACTCGACG
>NZ_JARXHX010000128.1 GCF_031127835.1 Pelagicoccus sp. SDUM812002 | reverse complement strand
TGGATTCTCGAACGAATCTCTTGCCGCTATCGCGATTTCTCGATTTCGGTCATGCTTGACGCGTCGCATGTGAAGGCCCATCAGGACGCTTCGAAGCATCCTCTTTCCGTTGAAGAACAGAAGCTTGGAAAGACCAAGGGCGGTTGCAACACGAAGATCTCCGCCGCTGTGAACGTGGTCGGACTGCCCTTGAGCATGCGGCTGGTCTGCGGCAACGAGCATGACAGTATCAGCGCAGTCGATACGATCCGAGGTCTTGTGAATGGAAGCTTCCTCCTCGCCGACAAGGCCTACGACAGCGACGCGATTCGTTGCTATGTCGAGGACTGTGGCGGCATCGCCGTGATACCTCCGCGACACAACCGGAAGCGTAAAATCGAATATCTCAAGGGTGTTGGAAGAACCAGGCATCGGGTTGAAAACTTCTTCGCTAGAATAAAACGGTACAGGAGAATCGGCACTCGCTACGACAAACTGGAGAAAACCT
>NZ_JARXHX010000127.1 GCF_031127835.1 Pelagicoccus sp. SDUM812002 | reverse complement strand
TCGTTTGACTGACTGACTTTAAAACTGCATTACTGATTTAAGTAAATCCTTATTTCAGTAGATTTACCAACAACCAGCCCCTAGAAATGATCTACTCTTTCACCAACCAGAAAGGCGGAGTCGGCAAGACGACTCTCGCTTTGAACTTCGCCGGCGAACTCGCCGCCCAAGGCCGCAAGGTTCTCTTCGTTGACGCCGATCCTCAAAGCTCAGCGCTCGACTGGTCCCACCAACGAACCGAAGAACTCCCGTTCGCGATGGTCGCGCTTCCGAAGCCAGTCGTTCACCGCGAAGTCGCGAAGCTCAAAGAGAACTTCGATGACATCGTCATCGATCCGCCGCCCAGGACAAACGAGCAATCAAAGAGCGTGGTCATGGCTTCCGACCTTTGCGTGATTCCGGTTCAGCCTTCGCCTTACGATATCTGGGCCGCCCAAGAAATCCTTCAACTCATCAAGGAAGCCCAGATCTACAAACCAGAGATCAAAGTCGT
>NZ_JARXHX010000126.1 GCF_031127835.1 Pelagicoccus sp. SDUM812002 | reverse complement strand
GTCTACGCGGAGGTCCTGGGGGTGGAGCGCGTCGGTCTCGACGACGACTTCTTCGCCCTTGGCGGGCATTCGCTAAAGGCGGTGAGGGCAATGCACATGATCTCTGATGCGGAGAGCTTTGATCTAGATTTGACGGATCTATTTTTGAAAACGACTCCGCGTCAGGTTGCATTAATGATCCGTACAAATGGAAGCATTGATGAATATTCGGTTCATGATGGTGATGTGGAGATTTTAAGACTATGAACGAGATAGAATCTTTGTTGGATTGCTTGCTAGCAGAAGGGGTAAGATTTTCCGTCGAAAATGGAGAAGTTTCAGTTTTTTCATCGAAAGGAAAATTCACAGAAGATCAGAAGCGAATAATTCTCGCACACAAGCAGGAGTTTAAGCCATATCTCCTTAGGGAGGCGAAAAGGAAGCAAGGGCGCATCGAGCCAATCGTAGCTTCCTCCCGCTACGCTCTCTCGAGCGCGCAGCGCCGTCTCTGGGTTCTGAGCCGCTTCGAGCGGGGCAGCACCGC
>NZ_JARXHX010000125.1 GCF_031127835.1 Pelagicoccus sp. SDUM812002 | reverse complement strand
GGGTGTTCGGCTTTTCCCGCTTTGGTAACGCGCTCGGTGTAGGCGGCGAAGTGCCAGGCCATGAATATTTCCTCGGCTTGGGGCGAATCGCCGAAGACGATTTTCCAACTACCGCTGGTGGCGAATTCCGAGCGGGACCAAGCGTCGAGCAGCTCGGGGGTGAGCGAATTGCGATGCTCGGTAAGGTAGTCGATCAATTCTTCCGGCACCTCGGAGTGGTAGGCTTCGGTGGCGGTGGCGCTGTAGTCGCGAGCGTGGTCGACCATGCCGATTTCGTTTTCCGGCTGGACCATGATGACGGTGTGGTCGGTATCGATTTTCCGGATATGCCGCATGAGGGCGGCGAAGGCTTTGGCATCTGCCGTGGCGTTTTCTTTGGAGAAGGGAGAGAGGATTTCGATGGCGGTGTCGTCTCTGTCTCGGGAGCGAGGGAAGCGGCGGTAGTCGACCTTCACCCATTCTGGGGCGTAGGAGGACATGCTGTTTTTCCAGCTGGCGAACCAGAGGAGGGCCAACTTCATATCGTTTGCTCGGGCGTCTT
>NZ_JARXHX010000124.1 GCF_031127835.1 Pelagicoccus sp. SDUM812002 | reverse complement strand
GGGTGTTCGGCTTTTCCCGCTTTGGTAACGCGCTCGGTGTAGGCGGCGAAGTGCCAGGCCATGAATATTTCCTCGGCTTGGGGCGAATCGCCGAAAACGGTTTTCCAACTACCGCTGGTGGCGAATTCCGAGCGGGACCAAGCGCCGAGAAGCTCGGGGGTGAGCGAATTGCGATGCTCGGTAAGGTAGTCGATCAATTCGCTCGGCACCTCGGAGTGGTAGGCTTCGGTGGCGGTGGCGCTGTAGTCGCGAGCGTGGTCGACCATACCGATTTCGTTTTCCGGCTGGACCATGATGACGGTGTGGTCGGTATCGATTTTCCGGATATGCCGCATGAGGGCGGCGAAGGCTTTAGCGTCTGCCATGGCGTTTTCTTTGGAGAAGGGAGAGAGGATTTCGATGGCGGTGTCGTCTCTGTCTCGGGAGCGAGGGAAGCGGCGGTAGTTGACCTTCACCCATTCTGGGGCGTAGGAGGACATGCTGTTTTTCCAGCTGGCGAACCAGAGGAGGGCCAACTTCATATCGTTTGCTCGGGCGTCTT
>NZ_JARXHX010000123.1 GCF_031127835.1 Pelagicoccus sp. SDUM812002 | reverse complement strand
CGGGTTATGGCGAGCGTGAGGAAGTTCCTCGAACGCAAGCTCAAGCTGAAGGTGAACGAGCAGAAGAGCCGCGTGGTAAAAGCGCGGGAGTTGACGTTTCTCGGCTTCGCCTTCGGAACCGGCGGCAAGATCCTGTGGAGCGAGAAGTCGCTCCATGCGTTCAAGGGCCGGATACGCGAATACACGTGCCGCAGTTGGGGCGTGTCGATGGAATACAGGCTCGGAAAGCTCGTGCGGTACATGCGCGGCTGGATGGGTTACTATGCGATCAGCAAGACCTTCAGGGAAGCGCGTCGCATGGATTTCTGGATACGCCGCAGAATCCGCTGCTGCTATTGGAAGCAGTGGAAGACCAACGCGAACCGAGTTCGCAACCTGATGGCCCTTGGTGTGAACCGCCGCAATGCGATTATCACAGGGGTGACGAAGCTGGGCTACTGGAAAATGTCCAAAACGCCCGGCGTGAATCAGGCCCTATCTAATCGCTACCTCAAGGAACAGGGACTGTTGTCGCTGGTGGACTTGTGGTCGCGCGTTCACTATC
>NZ_JARXHX010000122.1 GCF_031127835.1 Pelagicoccus sp. SDUM812002 | reverse complement strand
TATGATTATATAACTGAATAAAGGAAACGTACTCGAATCGAAGGAAGCAGCATCCTTAAGCAGTGCGACCACGACATTCACCAAGCCAATACGATGTGGACCGATTCGAGTCTAACCAAAGAGACAGATCATGACGACTGCCTATTCAAGCATCAGTTTTTAGCGTAGAATCCCCCAACGACCCCAAAACGTTGCTAATGAAAACCCAAGTCCGAAGGCAACCGAAACCGATAGGAACGAACCAAAAAGAAGAACCGAATGACAAGCGGAACACATTTGAAGAAACGATGATTGCCATCAAGTCGGCCCATACAATTCCGGCAAGCGCTCGCCTCTTTCACCACGACCCCACCCTTGAAAACACTAACTTGAAACGGAACCCCAACTGAGGCCTACACGTATGGCCTCGGCGTTGATATGGTCGTGTGCTGTCAACGGAAAAACAGCTACCCTGCGCTATTTATATAAATAGCTTTTCTTTATATTGAACTATCTCGGGATTGCGAGGGAACGGCCGGACGCGCGGATGATCCTGTTAGATTCGA
>NZ_JARXHX010000121.1 GCF_031127835.1 Pelagicoccus sp. SDUM812002 | reverse complement strand
AACGCTAAGGTGATACGACGGCGGCTTCAGTCATCGCCTCCACGTCTGGGTTGGTTGATTTCGAAGTTTCGATGCGAAAGAGGCGAGCGTTTGCCGCCGTTGTATCGACCGCCTTGTTTTGCTTTTTTTCGAAATGAGAACGTAAATCGTTTTGGATTTCCTGTGCTAGTGGATCAAAAAACTCTGATGAGTCTCTAAGCGTAAAACCATCCGATATCTTAGTTAAACTTCCAGTTTTGTGATCATAAATCACAACCAGTGATTTTTTATTTAATTTGATTTCCTTTTCAGCGACTAGAATCGTAAATGAAGAGTCTGCGTTGAATCGAAAGGTCGGTCGCTTCATGTCTTCTTTCATTTCTGTCAGAATAATCGATGAGTGATCTACAATCTGATTGTATCCGTCTTTAACTATGCCGCATTCGAAGATGAACACTCTGTTTCCTGCAGAAACAGCACTGCTGATTGATAGGGTGCTTCCATGTGCTATGATGCTCATGAAGAGGACGTGAAGTAGGAACGCTGTTTTCATTATTTTGCAGAACGC
>NZ_JARXHX010000120.1 GCF_031127835.1 Pelagicoccus sp. SDUM812002 | reverse complement strand
ATACGTCCCGATAGCGTATTGGAACCGCCTAGTGCGGATCCGCATGCTAGGTGGTGTGGGAGCTGGGGGAGTTAATGCCCCTGGCTACCCGATTTAGCCTATCATCTAATAGTTATCGGCACCCTTACCTTTCCTGGTACTTTTTCACCATTGTTGATCATAGGTGAAAATTTGAATTTCTTCGCTGCTTCGATCGCGACATCGTTTAGTTTAGGGTCAGGCGATGAATGTATAAAGGTGTCAGTAATTCTTCCTGTTTCATCGAGATTCATTTCGACGATTATTTGCTGAGGTTTCCTATCTCCAGCATAGTTTTCTGGGTATGATGCGTCTTCTTTTTGAAGAATGTGTGGAGGTTCACTTCTTCCAGTGTTGGAGCCAGTCGTTGTACAACCGGTTATTACATACATAAGAAGGATGAGGAGTACTTTGTTTTTCATAATCTATTTTGGCAACGTGAAAGCCATACGCGGAAGTCAGCGCGGAGCGCTGGCTGGAGTTGTATGTGCTGCCTGGTTCTCCTTCTTTTCTTTTAAGTCTATTTGTGT
>NZ_JARXHX010000011.1 GCF_031127835.1 Pelagicoccus sp. SDUM812002 | reverse complement strand
TCCGGAACGCTTCCGAGGGAAGCGCCCGATGCTCTCAAGCCTACCCTGTTCGGGTAGGCTTTTTCGTTTGCTCCCTCTCGCGACGCTGAAAAGGCGGTCGCTCCCGTTGTGGATCTTAGGGAACGGGGGAAGGAACGCAGCAGATACAAGTGTTGAGAAGGCTTTCACTCTTTTCGCCCTTATGAGCTGCGATGGGGTTGTCCTGTGTTTTTCACACAGCGGTTGTGGCAGGGCGATGAGCCGGTTCTTTTGGCTTGGTTTTCGTGATTAAAGTGATTTGTGCAGGAATCATGGAATTGTCGCCGACTGTTTTGATTTGGGCACCGATTGGGTTGCTGTTTTTAAGCGCGATCGTCGGGATCGTGATCGAGCGGCATCGCAAAGACGGGTGCTTGAAGGCTTTCGATGGGGACTTTGTGCTCATCAAGATGAAGGACGGGCAGTTCATTTGGGGTGGTTTGCGGGTGTTTCCGACGTGCTTGGAGCTCGTTTACGACACGCCTCAGCCGATGGGCTTGGGGCGGCACAAGGCTAGCTATGTCTTTTATGATAAGAAGATCGCGGAGATCGACAGAATCTATCGTCCGGCTCCGCTTGTGGGTTCGGATGCTCGGAAGAATTGGGAAGACGAAATCGCGGATCTAAGGTGCTGTGGCCTCTTCGATCGGATAGGGCGCTCGCTGCGCAATCTTTACGGGATGCTGAAGGATGCTTTCAGCCAATCGGTAGGCTTGTTGGTGGGCGTCGTGAAGCAACGAAGCGAGGCGATGAAGCAAGTGGGCGGATCGGACAAGCATGCCACGGAGTTAGGGCAGAGTTTACTAAAGGTCTTGCCGCATGCATACGAGCCGGTGTTCGAAGCGTATCGGGGGTCTCTGGTGGTTTTGGAGTCGGTCTCAAAGGGTGAGCTCCACGAAACGGTGGGCGTGCTGGACGACTATACAGTAGGAAATATTCTGATACGTTCTGTAGCGCTTTCGGAAGAGGCTCTACCGCCGGCTTTAGTCGACCGTTCATTTGATCTGTGCGATGTCGTTTTTCCGCGCTCGGTGGCGATCGTGCGCCACCGCGTTGCGGAGGCGGAGTCCTAGGGTTTGTTTGAGTTCGACGTTGTCTCGTCTGAGCGAGAATAGCTTTTGAAAAACGTCCTATTCCAGCTCCCTCTTAGCAGAGTGTGGCAGGGCGAGGCTCTTGGGGTCGAGCGTCTCCTCAAGCTGTTCTGCGTCGAGCAGTTTGAGCTCGCGGGCGGCTTCGTGGATCGAGGTATTGTTTTTGTGGGCTAGCTGGGCAGCTTTTGTTGCGGAGTCGTATCCAACTTTTGGGTTTAGCGCCGTAGCGAGGCCGAGCGCGTTTTTCGCGTAGTTTTGGCAGCGCTCGGTGTTGGCTTGGAGTCCTTCGACGCAGTGCTGGGTAAAGGATTGGCAACCTCTTGCCAATGCCTCGATGGCTTGGTGGAGGCTGGAGGCGAGAAGGGGTAAGGTGGCGTTGAGCTGCAAGTGCCCGTCCTGGCCACAACGAATGGCGGTTTGGCAGTGACCGATGGCGCTGTGGCAGGATTGCACTAGTGATTCGCAGAGCACGGGATTGACCTTCCCTGGCATGATGGAGGAGCCGGGCTGGGTCTCAGGAAGCTGTAGTTCGCCGAGTCCGGCTCGCGGTCCGGTCCCGAGGAGTCGGATGTCGTTGGAGACTTTGCTCAATGCCGTCGCGATGGCGCAAAGGATGCCGGCGAGCTCGACTGCGTCGTCCCGGCTGGATTGGGCTTCGAAGTGATTGATTGCCTCTCGAAAATTGATAGCGGTATCCGTTGATAGGATACGGCATACGAGTGTTCCGAATTGCGGATGGGTATTGAGTCCGGATCCGACTGCCGTTCCGCCGATGGCAAGTTCTCCGAGAAGGTCGATACCGCGATCAGCTCGTTGGATCGATTTTTCTATTTGTCGGGCGAATGCTCCGAACTCTTGGCCGATCGTGATCGGGACGGCATCCATAAGGTGGGTACGCCCTAATTTGATGGTGTCGCTCCAGTTCTCAGATTTTTTGGCTAACTCTTTTCTTAGCTTAGAGAGGGCGGGGCGAAGATCGTTCTTGAGGGCGAGGGCAAGACTTAGGTGAAGGGTCGTAGGGATTACGTCGTTGGAGGATTGCCCTAGATTGGCGTGGTCGTTGGGGTGGATTGGGTCTTTGCTTCCGAGCTTCTTGCCACTGAGCTGAGAGCAGCGGTTGGCGATGACTTCGTTGGCATTCATGTTGGATGAGGTGCCGGAACCGGTTTGAAAAACGCTGACGGGAAAGTGGGAATCGAGTTTCCCAGCGGCGATTTCTTTTGTCACCTGCTGGATGAGCTCGCTATTTTCGAGCGAGATCTTGCCGAGCTCTGCATTGGCTGCAGCACAGGCTTTTTTGACGAGGCCTAGGCTGTGGATGAATGACCTAGGCAGCGGGGTGGACGATTCCGGAAAGGTGTTGAGGGCACGTTGGGTGGACGCTCCCCAGAGGGATTCGCTGGGGACTTCGACGGGGCCGAGCGAGTCGGTGTCGGTTCGGGTGGGGCTTTCATGGCTGACTGTCATAGGTTTCGGTATTGTATCAAAGATTGGTTGGTTATCAAATGAGCGTTTTGTGTTTCTTATTCAGTGAGAGCTCAGCGAGTAAGGACTGATGGACTGAATCGTCCGGAGGATGAGGCTCCGCTAAGCGTAAGATCGGACGGCATTTTCGCGATACATTAATCGCCCCAGCGCGGTTGCGCAGGGGCGAGTTTAATGGGTACTGTTAGAAGTAGAAGTAGGTCACTGACAGTTTTCTGTAGTTATCCGCTAACTACGATTTGGTTTATGACGGATCGAGCTCCGCCCTCGATAGCGTTCTCGGTGGCGGCGTCTTTCTCCTTTTGTGTTTCTACTTCGCCTACGAGGGTAGCAACTCCGTCATTCACGGCGATCGTGACATCTTCGAGCGACACGTAGGGACTCCAGTAGATTTCATCAGCGATTTCCTTAGCAGTTCGCTTGTCATCTGTGGAGCTCGCGAAGATGTCCGTTCTCGGAGTGCTGGTCTGATCGTAGTAGCTCCATGGCGTGGGCGCATATCCCCAAAGGTATGGATCGTAAACTACGACAGAGTCCTGATCCATGACTTTGACGTAGTTCTTGATTTCTTTCGTGCCGCGGGCGGACTGGGCGAGCGTTTCCGCTCGGGCCTTCTCGAAAATGGTATCGACGATGCCTGTGAGACGCACGACGCCGTTCTTCGCTGTCGCTTCCACGCTTCCGGTGGAGACCCATGGGTCCCGGTCAAGCTTTGCGTCAACGACTTTGGCGAGGATTTCGCTATCGACGGGATCGCTGGAGCGGATCTTGATCATGTTGTTCACTCCCGTCACACCCAGAGTGTTCCGGGCTATGGATTCCGCTGCTTCCTTGGAGAGGACATTATCCACGGCGCCGCGAAGGGTGACCCAAGCGTCGTTGACCATCGGATTCACTTTTGCACTGATGACACGCGGGTCGTAGGCCATGGCGTGGTCGATTGCTTCCGCTATGTCGGAGTCGCTATTATTGACAGACTTCCTTTCGCGAAGATCGCTGTCTTTGAACCAGCTCTCGACGCGAAGCTCGCTTGTATCAACTTGGTCGATACCGCCTACCCAGGCAATTGATTTAGCTTGTCGTTTCTCCGCGCTGCTCCCGACCACGCCGCTCAGGTGAGCTACTTCGTCGATGACGGATACATCTATGAGCGCTTCGTCCACGAGAGTGTTCCAGGCTAGCATGCTTTCGATCTCACGTTCCACTTCAGCATCGGGCCGTTCGAGCTTGTAGGCAATTACGATGTTATTTTCTACACTGGTGACGCCTTTTACTCCCAGAGCTACTTGTTCTGCGAGTTGGCTTTCGTGCCATGAGTCAACGTTCCCTGTCAGCTCAACTGATCCGTCTTTCTCAGCCGTGACAAGGATTTCGTAGGCATCGGCGACGGGGTCGTACAACAGTGCGTCTTTTACAGAGGACTCGATTCGCTCGGGCGTGAGGGCCGCGTCTCTTATGACGTTGATCCGATTTGTGACTGCTCTGACGCCGCGGACGGTCTCGGCTAGTAGCGTGGCTCTTTGCTTGGCCAAGGCGCTTTCGGTTTCGCCCTCTAAGCTTACGACACCTCCGACAGTGAAGACGTCGATGTCATTGTAAGGCACGGCGTCGTCAAAAAGGATTTCCTCTTCGACGGCACGTGTTATTTCGGTGTCGGGTAGGGGTTCTTGCTCTCCGCTCGCTGCGTGGAGCTGGGAGGCAATGAAAGTAGCGATGGCGGCAGAGAGCCATCGCAGTGAAGCTGCGGTTCTCATGCACTTCATGGCGTTTCGGGGGTTAAGTGTTTCTGGTCGGTGCTGGCCTCCACCTTGGGGAGCTTCATCGCCAGCGAGCCCGTTTGAACCCGCAAATAGCGCGCCAGCCTTGAAACGGGTGCCTACGTTCCGCAATCGATTGCACCTTGCAGGGGGCAGGTTGCGCTTTGTTCGGTCCGAGGATTGGATCGCTACAGGAGAATCTGGCCTAGCCCGGCGCCTAGGGCAGCGATGAGCCAAGGCGGAATTTTCCAGAATTTGAGCAAGAAGAAGGCTGTGAGAGCGAAGCCGAAGCTGAGGTTGCTCGTGATGGAGCTTTGCCAGATGGGATCGTAGAGGGCAGCGAACAGTAGGCCGACTACGGCTGCGTTTGCTCCAAGTAAGGCAGCTCGGGCAGCATTGATTTTTCGAAGCCGATCCCAGAACGGAATTGCCCCTAGTACGAGCAGCCAGGCAGGCAGGTAGATCATGACGAGAGCGTAGACACCTCCGGAGACGCCGCGCGGCCCGTGGTCTATACCGGTGCCTAGAAAGCTTGAAAACGCGAAGAGGGGGCCAGGTAAGGCTTGCGCAGCTCCGTATCCAGCGAGAAATGACGATTCGTCGATCCAGCCGCACTGCACGGTGTAGCTGTCGAGCAAGGGCAATACCACGTGACCGCCGCCAAACACGAGGGATCCGGCGCGGTAAAAGGCGTCCCCGGTTTCGATGGTTTCGTTTTCGGGAAGCAGTTGTGCGGCGATCGGAAGTCCGGCGAGGAGCAGGAAGAAGAGAGCGAGGTAGACGCTGCCAGCGATCTGGCTGCCGCTTTGGCTGGTTGGCCTCACCGCGCTGGTATGGTCTTGCCCTCGGTAGAGAAGGAATCCAGCGGCGCCGCCGAGAAGGATTCCGACCAGTTGGGCAAGCGGGTCGGAGGTGAGGAGAAGTCCGAGCGTTTCTAGAGCCGCGATGGTTGCCCGTAATCGATCGGGGCAAAGGGACTTGGCCATGCTCCAAGCCGCGTTGGCGACCACGGCGACAGCTACCAGTTTAAGTCCGGCGACCCAACCCGCTTGCGACAGGTCGCCCGCGTATTCTAGCCCAAGGGCGAAAGCGATCATGAGAACAGCGGAAGGCAGCGTAAAACCGATCCATGCGAGGAACGCTCCCAGAATCCCGCCGCGATCCAAGCCGATGGCGAATCCGGCCTGTGAACTGGAAGGGCCCGGCAGGAATTGGCAAAGCGCGACTGTATCCGCGAAGTCGGCCTCGCTCAACCACTTGCGTCTTTTGACGAACTCCTCATGGAAATAGCCCATGTGCGCGGTCGGCCCGCCGAATGCGTAGCATCCCAGTCGGAGGAAGGTTAGAAATATTTCTCTCATCGGATCTAGAGGCATTTTCCAACCAGACGTACCTCTGTCGCGAAGTCTGATCTGCCTATCTAGTTATGGTTTTGGAAACGTTTGATAACTCTACTTTGGGTAGAGACTCGCCTTCGATCCAAGTTCCTTCGACTTTTGTGACAGTTGGGTAATCGGGTAGGCCGATTTGGTTTTGCTGCAATTGGCCTGCCAAGATTTCGACTGCAAGTTCTCCAACGCGTGTGCAATTATTGAATACGCCCGCGTGGTCTCCGTCTTTGGTTTCGGGGCAGATGTCGATATAAGCGAAGTCGTCTGGAGTTTGGATTTGCAACATCTCGAATGCTGGCCTCACGAATTCGGAATAGCTGATGATCACTTCAGGCTGGTGCTTGAGGCGCCATTGTTCGAACTCTGTGACCGGTACGCCTGAATTGGCGCCTGGAGCGGTATGGAAGAACTTGAGCGGAATGCGATCCTCCTCAGGAATTTGTAGTTGGCTTGCGAGGAAACCGGCAGACCAAGCGTGGTTGACATAGGAGTCGTACCAATGCGGAAGGACGAAGCCAATTCGCTTGTAACCCGCGTTAAGTGCTTTGCAGAAGGCGAGTTGTACGATGGCTCGCTGGTCGTTGGAAATAGTATGTACGTGAAGTTGGGTGGGGACGAAGTCGATTTTGACGGAGCTGAATCGGGACCAGTCGAGATTAGGTTCTTCGTCGGAGCCCGGCATGTGGGAGGCTATGATCAGCCCACGGATGCCGCGGTTGAGCAAAATTTCGTTCGTACGCTCGTGGCTGACGCCCGGCTGGCCTAGCCAAAAGTGATCGATCTTGTAGCCGAGTTCTGTCGCTCGGTTAGTCGCTCCCTCGTAGAAGCTCAGGTGGGTGCGGGTTGATTTCCAACCCCATTCCGTATCCCAGTTTGTTACGTAGGCGAGTGGGGCGGCCTGTTGCTTGGGTGAGGCATTGCGGCGATAGGCGACAAGCGCTCCGAGCGCAGGGTCGGGTTGGTAGCCCATCTCCTTTGCGAGCGCTTGGATTTTCTTAGTAGTAGCCTCTGGCAAACGCGGATGATTCCGGAGAGCCATGGAGATGGTAGTGGGGTGGTAGCCAGCACGCTTGGCTATGTCTGCTAGGGTTATACGTCTGTTCATTGGCGTTACGGGGGAGAGGATGAACGTGGAGTCTAACGTTAGAATTGCAAGAAAAGTCTAATGTTAGATTCTGTTGGAAACCCCACTGATTAGGCTTTCCAAGCCTCCTCAGAACCTTCCGAGATTCGATCGGCTCACAATCGAACTCAAGATGAATTCAATAAATCGGTTAAATCGTATTCAAAGATAGTTCATGAAAGGTATGTTCCATTGATTGAAGCGGCCTTAGAAAATTATAACCTAAAAATATTGTTCGAAATGAATTCAAGAAAGTTTACTGTCCTCTCAACTGCTGTGCTGCTAATGCTGACCCCTAATTTAAAAGCTGAAGGGGAGTGGTCGTTCTCGATAAAAGGGGGAGTAGCGAATGCCGTGAGTGGAGACGTACATCGCGGACCTGATTTCGATGGGTCGATACTTCTCGCTCTCGACCCCGGCAGCTTGCCAGTCGAGGTCGACGCCAAGAGCTTCGACGACGTCTACGGCGGGTTCATGGAGCTAGGCTTCGAGGCAGCCTACCGACGGAACGAAAATCTGTCGTTTTTTATGGGGTTGAGCCAGCTGCAGTCTGACGAAGGAATCCTGCGGGTTGGCACTGTGGGCGATGATCTCCCGCTGAACGGTCGTTTCAGCGACTACGACGACATCGGTATCTACGGCGGCGTCCGCTACCACTTCTCTTCCGAAAGCAATTGGCAGCCGTTTGTCTCCGCTCAACTTGGTATCAAGGACGTAGACGAGATAACCGCTTCGTTTTCGGTCCCTGGAGTCACGTTCGTGGACCCGTACCAAGAAGCCCTGACCAACGCTCCCTTCTACGATGGGGGCACGGTCTTCAGCTACGGTGTCGGTGTGGGCCTCGAGTACCGAATCTCGGACAGCGGCACGCTCAGTCTAGAGACTGGGTACTACTCTCAGGAGGCCATGGACGATGATGACAGCGTTCTCGATGTGCTGGCTCTAGGCGCGCTCAACGACGAAGGCGATCTAGATTACCTGCCAATCACCCTCCGGTACACCTTCAATTTCTAGCGAAAGCATAGGTCCGGATAGGATTTATTATTTTCACTGGGTATGTTCAAAAAATGACCGCTGCCCGCGGGTATGGGGCAGCGGCTTCCAGTATCCAAATTTCTAGTGGCTCTCGATTTTTAAGCGTGGATCGACTTCGTGTGGGGCTATCGCTTTGCCACCTTCAAGGTGCGAGGCGAATATCGCGAGAGCGATTCGGAGGGCCTCGATTGCATTTGGAACCGAGTACAAGGGGACTTCTCCTGTCCGCATCGAGTGCGTAAGCTCCGCCAGCATCCCGCGAGAATAGTAGCTCCCCCATTCGTAGCTGGGTTGTTCGAAGAGTTCCCTAAAGCCGGTGTACAGTTTGCTTGCATCGGGCAAGTAGACTTTCTCTATATCGTTTCCAACAAGGATACGTGCCTTTTCAAAGATAAGGTCGAATTGGAAAATGTAGTATTTCTTTCGATACGCTGAAACGAAGCCTACGGTACCGCTCGAAAATTGGATGGTAGCCTGTCCGCCTTGGTCCCTTATTTCGTTTGAGCTGTCGCAGCCGTGCTCAAGCTTGCCGCTGACTGAAAGAGCTTCGCCGCACCAGTAGCGGAGGATGTCGAAAGCGTGTGTACCTGTATGAATGAGCTGATGGGTCATATGACAGGTTACGGATTCCAGCCTCCCGTAGGTCTGGTTTTCGATGAGCTCCTTGATTTTTCGAAAATGGGCTCTTGCCCGTCGTGGATAGTCAACTACAGCTGTCGCCTTATGGTTCTCTAGGGCTGCCTGGATGGCCTCTCCTTCCGCGATGGAGCAGCCCAAGGCTTTTTCCAACCAGAGTCCTTTTATCCCGCACTCGAGCGCGGCGAGCGCCATCTCCTTCCTCTGCGGGGCGTAGGCGCAGATGCTTGCGATGTCTATTCGCTCTTTCTGAAGAAGGTCTCGGTAGTCTAGGTAAAGGTGTTCCTTAGAGATGTTCCAATCCTCTCCGAACAGCGTTAGAGCTTCGTCATCCGTATCCGCGCCAGAGACCAATCGCACCTCTTCGGAGGCGTCGTAGGTTCCAGCATGCGTGCAGCCGGCGGGTCTCAAGGGGTCTTTTTCGAGGGTGGAAGCGATGCGGCCGGTGCCAATGATACAAGAGCGAAGCATAAGATTTGGAAGTGCCGGGTTGATTTTTCGGTGTTAGCTATTCAGAGAATGGAGACCCTCCTTTATTGTAACCCATCTAACTCTAATGTGAATACCTCTAGCAAATGAATCCTCATACCTTAAAGAAACTCTCCGCAGCAGCAGCTCTGCTCGGATCTACTTCAATCGCTTTTGCAGGAGGCTCCTTTCAGGAGGCGTCCGATTATCTTGATCTCGATGGCGATTTCATCGGCTTTATGGACTTCGACGGCGACGGGCAAGCCATAGGCGAGAAGCTGAACGTCATCTATCAAGACATGGCTCAGGTCGTACCGGACATGCCGCCCATACCGCTCGATTTTCCCGCCCTGTTCGAAACGATGGGCTTCGGCTCGATTCGTTCGATGGGGGTAAGCTCTTCCGAGATTGAGGAAGGTCTTTACAGAAACCGCTCCGTAACACTCTTGGAAGGGGACCCAGAGGGCTTGTTCAAGCTCTATGGACTTGAATCAATCCCGTTCAGGGCGGCGCAGATTGCCCCTGCCGATGCGACTTCAGCTTTTTCGGGCAAAATCGATTTTAACCAACTTGTTAGCACAGCAAGGGCCTTGGCCGCTCAGGTCATGGGACCGATGGGTGAAGGCATGGTCGATCAAGGGTTGATGCAGCCGATTCCAGGAACGGATGTTACAGCTCAAGAGGCCGTCGCCGCTCTATCGGGAGGCATGGACGTGGTGATGAGTCAGAGCCTGGAGAACCCGGATAAGCCTGAGTTTAAGGTTTGGGCATCCTTAAAAGGCGCTGGCAGCTTGTTACCTCGCCTCGAGCCACTGTTCTCGCAAATGGGAATCCAGTTTGTGGATACGGCTGCAGGCCGCTTTGCAGACCTCTCGATGCTGATGGAAGGAGCCCCGATAGGATTGTTTATAGAATCGCCGGCAGGCTCGGAAGACCTGATCCTCTACACGGACAAGGAGTGGGTTAGCACTTTTGGTGTGGCGAGTGGGCGCCTTGTCGATACGGAAGGCTTCAAAAATGTAGCGGGGAGGCTCCCCCAGGATGCGGCTTTCTACGCCTACAGCAGCGGTTTTGACACTCAGCAGCTCGAAGCGATTTTGTCACGGAATCCGGATACGGCTGTGATGGCTCCGGCTATCGTCAAGGCGATCGATTCCTTGTTTGGTGGTTTTGTAGCTCCAAGCGCCTCTGCCACTTTTCGTGATGGCGATGCCTTAGTCACCGAAGGGTATGGAGGATTTTCCTACAAAAGTATAATCGTGGCTTTACCTGCCGGCATCGGAGCTGGCATCGGAGCCGGTATCGTCGCTGAGCAAGCCAAGAACGCGAGCTCTTGGAGCGGCGAGGATACCGAGGAGTACCAGGATGACGGCTCACTCGAAGAGTGAACCGCTAGGTTAAGCCTCTTAAAGTAGGATTTTCGAAGCGTTCCGGTCTAAGTGCTGGAGCGCTTTTTCATGTCTCTTCCTTTTCTGAAGGAGATAGGAAGGTGCGAGAAATCGGACGAATCGAAGAAGCCGAATTTGTAATCGGATTTTGGTTACACCTTGCTTGGGAAGAAGAGAAAGGTGGCCATCTTTCAATGGCGCTTATCGGCGCATTCTTCGCTTTCGGTGAGGTAAGCTAGGGCTTCCTCGCGGGTTTCGAAATGCACAACCGGCCAAGTCGGTTTTGAACCTGTATTCGAGTAGGCTACTTCCACTTCTTTGAGAATTTTCGTCGTCCCTTGAAAGGCGACGGTAATGTGAGGATTGCTGCGAGCGGCGGCTTGGTCCATGTACGCTATGAGGCGAATGCTATTTTCTTTGAAGGCGACTGACTCTGCCTCATCGAAAGAAACAAGTTCCCAGCGAAGGTCATCGAATCGCTCGTCACCGTAGACTTCTTTATTGCTTTCAACGATGTCCGCGCAGGTGACCTTTCCGAAGTATTCGAAAAGGACGTAGCTTGATTTCCAATTGATTCTGTAAGGCATCGACAGGTACTCTGTACTTGAGAAGCCTAGTTGCTTCTTTGAGTTTTGGCCTGTTGATAGGCCTTCTCGAGGGCCGTGCCAATCTTTTCTGGGCGTATCGGTTTACTTACGTAATCGTGCATGCCGGCTGCGATCGCTCTTTCACGGTCGCCCTGCATAGCATTTGCTGTAAGCGCGATGACATACGGACACCGCTCGACCGGGAAGCGTTTGGCAATCTCGCGGGTAGCTTCGTATCCATCCATGTTGGGCATTTGTACGTCCATAAGTATGACATCGTAGTTGTTGCTCTCGAGTTTTTCGAGGACTTCAAGTCCGTCATTCGCGATGTCTATTTGATAGGAGAGTTGCTTGAGGACAAGCCTGGCGACCTTCTGGTTGATCTTGTTGTCCTCGGCCATGAGGATGCGCAGCGGGTGAGTCTTGCCGAGTTTGCAAGCTGAGTTTTCTCGTGCGTCCTTTCTCGCCTTTTTTGTTTTTCCGTTCGTTTGTAGCGACTTTCCAATTACGTCGATCAGGTTGCTTGGTTTGATGGGCTTTGAGATCGAGTACTTGGAGTCCTGATCGGTGCTCTTGCCATATGGCGTTATTTTGATCAGGCTCGGGTTTTGGTTTTTCGAGCTAACGGAATTGAGCAGGTTATCTCGTTCGACCTTTGGGTAGCGTTGGTCAACGAGTATCAATTGGAAGTCTTGGGCTTCCGCAAGCAAGAGTGCTTTATCGATGGAACCGCAGCTATGGATAGTGGCTTCCCATTTTCTGAGCTGTCTCGCGAGTGACTCCCGGATGACCTCGTTGGGAGCCACCAGCAGAAGGGACTTTTGGGAGATAAGGGAGCATCCCCTGTTGTCGATCTCTGGCGAGTAGACTACGGGAGAGGTTCTCTCTGCCCGAATTGAGAAGATAAATGAGGAGCCTTTTCCTTTCTCGCTCCGCACGCTCATTTCCCCACCCATTAGCTCGGTTAGTTTCTTGGATATGGCGAGTCCGAGTCCTGTGCCGCCGTATTTGCGGGTGGTTGAAGAGTCAACTTGGCTGAAGGACTTGAATAGGCGGTCCTGCTTTTCTTTGGGAATACCGATACCGGAGTCTCGCACCTCGAATTCGAGTATGCAGTCAAGGTCCGTGGTCTCTTTAGCTCTCAGCAGGACTTCGACTTGGCCCATCTCGGTGAACTTGATGGCGTTGCCTACGAGGTTGACGAGAATCTGGCGCAGACGGGTGACGTCTCCTAGGATGCCGAATGGAATCTCGCCTTGCACTTCGTAGCAAAGTTCGAGCCCTTTGCTGGAGGCTTTCTCCGCAAGTAGTTCGAGCGATTCTTCGACGCAGCAACGCGGGTCGACGGGTCGATTTTCTAGCTCCATCTTGTCGGATTCGATCTTAGAGAAATCGAGTATGTCGTTGATGAGGACGAGCAGGGAGTCGCCGCTCGCGCGAATGGTCTGGAGGTAGTCGCGTTGGTCGTCGTCGATTTCTGTATCGAGGAGCACTCCGGTGAGACCGATGACCGCGTTCATGGGAGTGCGGATCTCGTGACTCATGGAAGCGAGGAAAGCGCTCTTCGCCTGATTGGCGAGTTCGGCCTCGAGGGCAGCCTGGTTTGCTTTGGCGATAGCCTCGTCGAGCTGCTGGTAAAGGTGTTCGGTCTCTTGCTTGATTTGCAGGAGGTCGGCTTGGTTGGAGGTGTTCTCCTGATGCTCGCGAGAGCAGACGAGGATACTTCCTAGGGAAGAGGCGGTTAGTGAGATATCGCGACCGGCGAAGCTGCCGCTCCAGCTGTCCGTGAAGGTCATCGATGGAATGATCTCGCTTATCCAGCGTTTCGACTGGTCCTCATCCAGCAGGTCCAGCCAGGGCGTTCCGACCAGGGACGGCATGGAAGAAGTGGAGTGGGCGACGGCGAAAGCGGGATTGAGAAACTCCAGAATACCCTCTTGGGAAATAGAAGCGAGGCCCTCGGACGCGTTTTCTACGAGGGCGATGCAATGCTCTGCCATTGAGTCAGCTCCCGGTTGACTGACAGTACTCGATTTTTCGGCCGGAAGATTGCGAATGAGCCCGATGCTGCCTTGCCCGCTTGGGCGGACGACCATGAATCCTGGGATAGAGTGTCCGTTGTGAGTGGGCATCCAGACTACGCCAGAAGCGCCGGTGCTGGGCAGCTGGTCTCCGGGTACTCGCTCCTCCAACCAATTAAGAGGGTTAATTTTCTCAGTTTCGGTTCGGTCCTTCAGGGAAGGGTTCGCGTGAGCTACTCTTCCATCCTCTCCGGTGACGAATGCGAACTCCGAGAGGGCGTCTAAGCTGTGGGCCAACAACTCCGAACCGAGCATGCCGTGCAGCCTCAAGAGAGCGTCAAGCTGTTCGTTCAGACTAGCTGCTGTCGTGGGGGGAAACGATAGAGAATAGTCCTTGACGGTCATTGTTTTCGAAATGGGGTGGCTTGCGTTTTCGTCTTAGGTATCGGCGTTCAGTGGCTTCGATTAAACCAGAGACTCGAAGCAAGTATGCTTAACCAGCGATATCTTCGGTATTGTCTTCGCGGCGAGGGGGTGATTCCCCTTCCTTTTTTTCGTCCGATTCGAGGTGTGATTGGATATGACAGCTTTGTAATTGGGGTAGCGGTTTGCATGTAATTTTAGTGGGTTAAATTGGGTGGATGAAAACCAAACTCGCTCTCGCTGCTCTTGTTCTCTCAAGTTTCCTCGCGACCTCGCCTGCAGTCGCTCGCTCCCATCCTAGTACGGAAAAGTCGTTCGAGGGTTTCCTTGCCCGAATGGATTTGAACCAAGATCACTTGGTCAATGAAGCCGAATTGAAAGTGGCCTTGCAGGCGCTCGAAGACCGGCTTTGGGAACGGGTTTCGAGAGTCGAGGAAGGCGATGCAGCGGAGGCGATGGTCCTCCGAGCTCGCCTAGAATCGAATGGGGAGGACCCGATGTTAGGAACGCCCGATCTGGCAGCGACGTTCATTATGGCTAATTTTGACGCCGATGGTAACTGGGAACTAGACCTTGAGGAACTTGGCCAAGCCTTTTCGACGCTTCGAAAGTGGCGTAGCGAAGGCCAGAGCTAAAGATCCTCGTATTTGATTTAGATTGATAGAACAGCCCTCCGCGATCGTCTCGATTCGGAGGGCTCAATCGATTATGTCAAATTTTGGATACTAGTTTTGGTTTGCAGGCATCGAGGCCGTAGCGGAGAAGTTCTACCAAGTTGTCGAGATGCTTGTCATGCAGGGCGGATACGGAAAGCGGAGGCAACTCGTAGGTGATTACGTGCCAACCTTTTTCCTTGGCCCAGCTGCCGAAGGAGCCTGGCGTCTGGTAGCCGATGTTTCCGACGAGTGGCAGTCCAGTTCGTTTGGAAAGCCAGTATCCGAGCGGATTGTATTCTGGGTCCTCTACGCACGCTAGCGGCGCGTGCAAGGAGATGATCGTTTTGGGAGCTAGCGATTCGACGAGAAGGGTGAGGGCCTGGGTCTCGGGCTCGGAGGCTGGATGCGATCCGGTTGAGTGAAAGACATAGCCATGGTTGGGTGCCCATTTTGTGGTTACCGGTTCGGCTTGCCAGTTGCTCGCGGGAAAATTGCGGTTGAGCTCGACGCCGTTGGCGTTGACGCGTGTCCCGAGGAGCGTGCCATCGGGATTTGCGCAGAGCACTGTCGCGCAGCGAGGCGAGGCTTGATCCAACGATCGCAGTGCTTTGGAAAGCAGGGTGGTTGTTTCGGGTTCCTCACCGTGGATGGCGGCGAAGATGAGCAGGTCGCATCGGCCTGAGCTGGGTAGGTGGACTTCGAGAGGGATGCCATTGACGGAGGAGCCGTAGATAGAATGGGCGGTTGGCGTGCGGGAGCGCTCAGCGATCGGCTTGGAAGCTGGAGGAAGCTCGGCCCAGTAGTCTTGGCGCGGCGTCACTCGGAGGCCTAGGATTTCGCCGCTGGGGTTGAAGCAAAGCTGTCCGGAGTTTTCAACTACGCCTTGCATGGGATCGTTTCGGGTGAGTAGGGCCCCGTCGAGGTCAAGCCAATCCGCGTGGGATGACAATTGTAAAGCAGCGGCGATCCCGAGGCTGGTTTCGATCATGCAACCGAATTGAACCTTCAATCCGAGGTTTTTGACGGAGGCCGTGAGTCGGCGGGCTGGAGCGATGCCGCCAGACTTCGATAGTTTGACGTTGATGCCATGGAAACCTTGCGAACAGTCGTCGAGATCTGCGAGTCGCGAGCAGGACTCGTCAGCGACGAGCTGCAGGGGGCTGTGTTGCTTGAGCCAGACCGTGTCTTCGAGGGAAGTGGCTCGTGGCATGGGTTGTTCGACGAATTCAATGGGTCCGTAGGTAGCGATTGTATTGATGGCGTCGAGGGCTTGCTCGCGCGTGGTCCAGGTTTCGTTTCCGTCGATGCGGAGCGGCTTGTCGGGGCTGAACTCTCGAAGGGCTTGTATTGAGGCTTCGAAGGAGCGGGCGTCGACCTTGAGTTTCAGCGCAGGGAAGCGGAGAGCGTCCGCGGTTCGCCGTTTAACTTCGTCAGGACTGCCGAGACCAATGCTGAAACAGGTTGCGACGGGGTTGCCGAGCGTTGGGCGAAGGCCTAGGAATGCGACGAGGTCTTGGCCGGCAGCTTTTGCTGCCCCGTCGTGTAGGGCGAGATCGATGCTAGCCTTGGCAGCGTTGTTTCCGGGAGACAAGCGTGCAAGTATTCCAAGCTGTTTTCTAGTTTGTGGAAGCTGAGGCGGGTCCAATCGAACTCGCGGAGGAAGCGTAGAGTGCTGAGAGCTGTTTCGCCGTAGGTTGAGACGGGAGCGGCTTCGCCGAGTCCAGAGTTTCCCAGAGAGTCTGAGAGTTTGAGGAGGATGCAGGTCCGCTCGGAAATACCGCGTTGGTTTTGGCCGAGTCTGCTGGCGATGGACCAGGGCTGTTTCAGCTCGAGGGAGTAGACATGGATCTGGCAGGTCAGCATTGACTGTGGCAGGAGCAAGTTTCTCGCCAAATCAGTGGACCTTGGCCTGGGAGTTGCATGGAGTGCGGCATGCGTTTCCTTCCCTTACTTTGGCTGCATGGCCTGCTCGCTTTTTCGGCGGTTGCGGATCCGGACGCGATCTATCGAGCCCTGTACTCGGAGCGGAATTGGGATGAGTTGGAAGCTTTTCAGGGCACCGCGAGCCGAAGCTTCTTTGAGGAGGCGATGGATCGGACTTATGCGCCTATCGTCGATTGGCGGTCGTGGATGCAGGTGGAGGCCGACGGTGTTTGGATCGAGAAGGGTGAAGCTCTCGGCGGGGAGCGTCTTTTTTTGCGATTCGCGGGTGAGGAGCAGAAAGATCGAGAGGAGCTGGAGGTTCCTCGTGGGTTTGTGGGACTGCGTATCGTTCTCGATCCGGGGCACATCGGCGGAGAGTGGGGACCGGTGGAAGAGCGCTCGTTTAAGATCGGCGATGGGCCGCTCGTGCAAGAGGGAGATTTGACGTTAGCGATCGCGCAGCGACTGGCTGATCGTTTGCGAGCTTTGGGGGCGGAAGTGCTTCTGACGCGGGAGTCCGCAGTGCCGACGACAGGCTTGCGCGTTGAGGATTTTTTGGGAGAGGCGAAAGCACGACTCGGGGAGGGAGACGAGAGGCTGCAGGCTTTAGCGGAACGATTGTTTTATCGAACAGCGGAAATTCGGGCTAGAGCGGACCGCATCGAAGATTGGGGCGGAGCGGATTTGGCGCTGGCCATTCACTTGAACGCCAGCGGCTTTTCCGACCCAGAAAATCCTGAGCTGCACGAAGCGAACGACGCTCATGTTCTGATCAACGGCTGTTATTTAGAAGGAGAGCTCGCTTCGCCAGATCAGCGCTTGGAGCTATTGCTTCGCTTGTTCAAGGGTTACCACTTGCAGGAAGAGCGGGTGGGCTCCGCTCTCGTAGAATCGATCCGCGAGCACACTGGCCTGCCTGCCTACCTCTATGAGAGCGGCAATGCTCACCCCCTCGACGATTGGGGCTACCTTTGGGCGAGGAACCTTTTGGCGAGCCGGATTTTCGATTGTCCCGTGGTTTACCTGGAGCCTTGGCAAGCGAACAGCGCGCCCGTCTACGAGTGGGCGGCAGCTGGCGATTACGAAGGGTTGCGGGAATTTGATGGGCAGTTGAAGCCCTCCTTGCCGTCACTGTATTGCGACTTTGTGCTAGCGGGCTTGTCGAAGAGCTTTCCGATGCCGGAGTGAGCGAATTGGGAGTCGGCTAGTTTTTTCCCGACTCCGCGCTTGTCGGGCAAGCGGTAAGCTCTCAGTTTGCCAGCGTTATGATCATCCTTCGTGGCGCGCCCTCTCATTCTCACTTCCGTTTGCAAAAGCTGCAGGCTGCTCTCTCCGCAGCGGGCCTGCCGGTCAAATCCGTTTACGCTGAGTACCTGCATGCTGCCGAAATCGAAGGTGATCTCACGGCTGACGAGCATGAGGTCCTCGCCAAGCTGCTGACCTATGGTCCCACGCTCGAAGAGCATGAACCTGTTGGCCTGCAACGAATTGTGGCACCGCGTCCAGGCACGCTTTCTCCCTGGTCGTCTAAGGCAACTGACATCGCCCACATCTGCGGTTTGGCTAAGCTAGAGCGGGTGGAGCGAGCAATTTCGTTCTGGATCGAATTTGAGGACGGCGACCTCGATGTAGATCAGTTGAAGGCGATCGACGCCCAGCTGCATGACCGGATGACGCAGGTCGTTTTCAGTACGCAAAATGAGCTCGCGGTGCTATTTCGCCACGAGGAGCCCAAGCCCTACGCGACCGTTCCGGTTTTGGAAGGTGGCCGTGCAGCCTTGGCCGCTGCTAACAAGGATCTGGGGCTTGCCTTAGCGGAAGACGAAATCGACTACCTCGTGGAAAGCTTCCAGAAGCTCGGCCGAGATCCGGCGGATATCGAGCTGATGATGTTTGCCCAAGCGAACTCAGAGCACTGCCGACACAAGATCTTCAACGCGTCTTGGGATATCGACGGCCAAGCCCAAGAGAAGTCGCTCTTCAAGATGATCAAAAACACCTTCGAGATGCGCAGCGAAGGGATCCTCTCGGCTTACAAGGATAACGCCGCCGTGTTTGAAGGCAGCAAGAGCAACCGATTTTTCGCTGACCCGAAGACCAACGTTTACGGAACCTCCCTCGAGGACATAGCGATCCTCTGCAAGGTCGAGACTCATAACCACCCGACCGCGATATCCCCGTTTCCTGGTGCAGCAACCGGCTCCGGCGGCGAAATTCGCGACGAAGGCGCGACTGGGATAGGCTCCAAGCCTAAGGCTGGTTTAAATGGATTTACGGTATCCAATTTAAGACTACCAGGAGCTGTTCAGCCGTGGGAGAAGGAATTCGGCAAGCCGGAGCGTATCGTATCTGCCCTCGATATCATGATCGACGGACCGCTCGGCGGGGCCGCTTTCAACAACGAATTTGGCCGTCCCAACATTCTCGGCTACTTCCGTACGTTCGAACAGGAAGTTCCTGGCGCTAACGGGCCGGAAATCCGCGGCTACCACAAGCCCATCATGCTCGCCGGCGGCTTGGGCAACATCCGCACAGAGCACATCGAAAAGGGCGAAGTCCATGCTGGCGACAAGCTCGTAGTGCTCGGCGGTCCGACCATGCTCATCGGCTTGGGCGGCGGAGCGGCGAGCTCTATCGATAGCGGAACCGGCAACGAGGATCTCGATTTCGCCTCTGTGCAGCGCGACAACCCGGAGATGGAGCGTCGCTGTCAGGAAGTTATTGACCGCTGCTGGGCCCTCGGTTCTGAAAACCCGATCTCTTTTATTCACGACGTCGGAGCTGGCGGTCTTTCCAATGCGATGCCCGAGCTCGTGAACGACGCCGGCAAGGGCGGTATCTTTGACCTGCGCAAGATCAACAATGACGAGCCAGGCATGAGCCCCCTCGAAATCTGGTGCAACGAGTCGCAGGAGCGCTACGTGATGGCCATCCCTGGGGGACGCATCGAGGCCTTCGAAGAAATCTGTAAGCGTGAGCGTTGTCCGTATGCTATCATAGGCGAAGCGACCGATGAGCGACGGCTCGTTCTAAACGATCCGCACTTCGGCAACACGCCTATCGATATTCCTCTCGACGTTCTGCTCGGAAAACCACCCCGCATGCACCGTGACGAGAAATCGCTGGTTCGTCCGCAAGAGCAGCTTAAGCTCTCCAGCGTCACGCTCGCGGAAGCGACCAAGCGCGTTCTCTCGCACCCCACCGTAGCGGACAAAACTTTCCTCATCACCATTGGCGACCGTACCGTTACGGGTCTCATCCATCGCGATCAAATGGTCGGACCGTGGCAAGTTCCAGTCGCAGATTGCGCTGTGACAGCGTCATCGTTCGATGGATACACAGGTGAAGCCATGTCCATCGGTGAACGCACGCCGACGGCCGTCAACAACGCTGCTGCTTCGGCTCGCCTCGCGGTAGGTGAGGCGTTGACCAATCTCGCTTCCGCGCAAGTTGGCCCGCTAACGCAAGTAAACCTTTCCGCCAATTGGATGGCAGCTCCCTCCGTGGCTGGCGATGCGGCAGATCTTTATCAAGCTGTTAAGGCGGTCGGCATGGAGTTGTGTCCTGATCTCGGAGTTACGATTCCTGTTGGCAAGGACTCCATGAGCATGAGCACCGTTTGGCAGGAAGAAGGTGGCGAGAAGCGTGTCACTGCTCCGACTTCGCTCATTATTTCTGCCTTCGCTCGTTGCGAAGACATTCGCCTCTCGCTCACGCCACAACTTATCCAAGATTCGGATACGAGCTTGATTCTCGTCGATCTTGGCCGTGGAAAGAATCGTCTCGGCTCATCCATTCTCGCCCAGACCGTTAGCCAGATGGGCGAAGGATCGCCAGATGTGGACAGCGCCGAGGACCTCAAGAATTTCTGGAACGCGATCCAGCAGCTTGGCAAGGAGGAGAAATTGCTCGCATACCACGACCGCTCCGATGGCGGTTTGTTGGCAACTGCGGTCGAGATGGCGTTCGCGGGCAACGTTGGTGTCGATTTGGAGATCCCCACCGATACGGACGCCTTCGCGTCGCTTTTCGCGGAAGAATTGGGAGCATTGATTCAAGTCAAGGATAGCGATCAAGACGCTGTTTTTGAGGTGCTTAGTAATTATAAGTTGGATACGTGTAGTTCGGTAGTCGGAGCTCTCAACGATGATCAAACGTTCAAGGTGCTTCAAGGTGGGGAAGACATTTACGACGAAGACCTTTCGGTGCTTCGCGGTATTTGGTCGGATGTGACCTTCCGCATGCAGAGCTTGCGCGATAACCCAGAGTCGGCCCAATCCGAGCAAGAGATTCGTCAAGACTTATCAAATAAGGGTATCAACCCGAAGCTTACCTTCGATATTCAGGTCGGTAAGGATTTCGACTCGCGCCCGAAGATGGCGATCCTTCGCGAGCAAGGCGTAAACGGAGAAGTGGAGATGGCGGGAGCCTTCCACCGCGCTGGTTTTGAGGCAATCGACGTGCACATGACTGATGTACTCGATGGTAAAGTTTCGTTAGCGGACTTCAAGGGACTGGCGGCTTGTGGTGGTTTCAGCTATGGAGACGTGCTCGGCGCGGGCGAGGGCTGGGCCAAGAGCATTCTTTTCAACGCGAAAGCCCGCGAAGCTTTCAGGGCGTTCTTCGAGCGCGAGGATACTTTTTCGCTCGGCGTGTGCAACGGATGTCAAATGTTGAGTAATCTGCGTAGTTTGATTCCGGGTACGGCGCATTGGCCGCACTTCGTGCAAAACCGCAGCGAGCGTTATGAAGGTCGTTTGGTTTCCGTGAAGATCGAAAAGAGCCCAAGCGTACTCTACAAGGACATGGCTGGCAGTGTGCTGCCGATAGCGGTAGCTCACGGCGAAGGCAGAGCAGAGTTTAAGAGCGCAGCGGCTGCGGCGGCTTGCGATGCTTCCGGGCTGGTCTCTGCTCGCTACGTGGACAATAACCACAATGCTACGGAAGCGTACCCGCTTAATCCTAACGGATCGCCGTTTGGTATCACTTCTTTGACGAGCGAAGATGGTCGGTCGACGATCCTGATGCCGCATCCTGAGCGTGTATTCCGTACGGCGCAGCTTAGCTGGGCGCCTAAGGAGTGGGGCGAAGATTCGCCTTGGATGCGCCTATTCCGGAACGCTCGCACGTTTGTAGGGTAGGTTTTAGAACCACGGATTCGCTGTGATTTTACTGGATAGGGTTAAGCTTTGGCTCATCCCTTTCTTCGGTTTATCCGAAAATCGCGTTTAGATAGCGATTTGTGGAGGATGGGGATGCTTTACGGTTTTGAGAATCTGGTTTGACGGGCGTCGATACTGGTCCTTACGTAGGCTTTACCCTTCGGTTTAGGCGACATTTGTCGTTTAGGTAATATATCCGATTTTCCATCCTCACCATGTATAAATCTTTTCAATACGCGTTGCAGCCCTCAGAGCTTGAGCTCAAATTTCACGCGAGCCGCCTCGACTCGGATAAGCGTCGGCTGGCGCGTGTATTCTGGTTTGCTTTGACCGTGACCTGCACGTTTGCAGTGCTTGGCTTGATACTAGTGCCAGCTTCGAGTTCCAGGACGGCTATGAATTTGCTGCGTCTAATTGGCTTTATTGTACTGGGCTCGGGCTTGCTTTCGATGAGCCGGATAAAAACGAAGCATACGTTGGACTGGGTGGGGTTTGGCTGCGTGGCGTGGTTGATCGTTCAGGTCGAGTTCGGACACTATCTGAAGTTAGGCTCATTCGAGGCGATGGTGGCTTGGGACGTATTCATTCTTTTTCTGTTGTATTTGGCTTTGCCTATCTCCCTGGTTTTTCAAGTCGTGCTCGCGTTGATCTTGAGTGTGACGAGCCTTTCGATTTGGATCTCTGGGCTGGGGGACCTCTATTTTGGGGTGGAGTACGTGGGAGTGACGAGCGTCTACATCGGGGCTAACTTTTTTGGCTTCGTTTGTTCGGTACATAACGAGCGAACGGCTCGAGAAGAGTTCGGGCTACTCGAGAACGAGAAGCGTTTGAAGGCGGATCTCGAATCTGCATTTTCCCGTCTGGAGTCGACGATTGAAAGCCGTAACCAGATTTTCAGCATATTGGCTCATGACTTGAGGGGGACGATGGGTGGGCTCGATTCGGTTGGGAAGTTACTTTCCGAAGAAGATTCAAAGTGCGAAGTCGAGCGCCAGGAGTTGCTCGATTTGCTGTGCCTGGGTACGAAAGCTAGCTACGATTTGTTAGAGGATCTTCTTCAATGGGCGCTGGCGGAAAATGAGAGGTTCCAATCCGAGCCTGAAGATGTGTCGCTGAGCGCAGCGGTTTCCCGCAGCATGGAGCTCACGGCGGTGGTGGCTCGCAATAAGGGTATCGAGCTTAGTTCGTCGATTGACGAAGCGCTGATGGTTCATGTCGATCCCAAGATGTTGGATACGGTGATTCGGAATCTCATCTCAAACGCTATAAAGTTTACCCATTCGGGTGGTTCCGTGAGGGTTGCGAGCGCGGAGGTAGAGGAAGGATTTGTCGAGGTTTCGGTTTCGGACACCGGGGTTGGGATCGATGAGGGGCGTCTGTCTCGACTCTTTCAATTGTCGCCCAGCGAAAGCTCGAAGGGTACGGCGGGAGAGCTGGGAACGAGTCTTGGCTTACGCGTCTGCGGAGATTTCGTGGCCAAGCTGGGCGGCCGTATTTCGGTGTCGAGCGAGGTCGGGATCGGGACGTGCTTCACGGTTACGCTTCCATCGATGCGACTAACTGTTTAATGTGCGCGCGGGCATGAGGCTCACCTGCTCGGAGCGCTGCCGTGGTGCTTTTTGTAGGCTCGGCTGAAGTCTTGGGGGTGACGGTAACCCATCTCGTAGGCGACGCTTTTTACGGAGTGGCCTTCCAGCTTTAGCAAATGGCGGGCGTGGTCCATCTTGAGCTTTTGGAAGTGGCTTCCAGGGGATTCGCCGAGCTCGTTCATGAAGAGGCGGTGAAGTGTCATGGGAGAGGTGTCAAGGAAGCGGGCGAGTGAGCTGGCGGGGTTGGTCTTGTTGAGGTTATGCAGCATCCATTGGCGAGCGGCGCGAATGCGGTTTTGGCCAGGGCTGCTATTCTGCGTTTCGCCTGCTTTTTGAAATGTGAGGTCGAGCAGGCTACGGATATGGAAGAGCTCGATCCTGTTTTGTTTCGATGTATCTAGGGTGGAGATACGGGATTGCTCATGCAGGGCGGCGAGGAGCCTCGTCTGATCCTTGGAGAAGGAGAAGGTTTGGTAGAAATCTTTAGCGAGCTGCGTCTCGCTGAGCGGGGCTTCGCTCCAGATCCAGTTGAGCACTTTGACCCCGGTGGCCTTTTGTATGGGAAAGCCGAAGGGTAGGGCAGGCCCGCATAGCATGCCTTCTCCGGCTTGGAAGTTTTGGGTGCCTTGCGGGTTCTGGAGAGTTACGGCTCCCTCGAGCAGGATCCAATAGGTCCATCCTGGGTTGCTATGCATAGGGATCGCCTCGCGAGCGAAATTGCGTTCGCCCCACCCGAGGTAGACGAGAGGCTGGTTTATGTCTCCCTGCCAAGTCGGATAAAGGTCGGAGGGCGGGTGCAGGCGGTGCGGATATTCTGGAGGGGACATAGGAATTTATAACATCGGGTTAATTTAACCGTTATCAATTCTCTTTTTATTAGGGAGCTTGCGCGTAGATTCGACCTTATGAAGAACGCATTTGATCTCGCGGGCCAACGGGCCCTGATCACCGGAGGAGGCACGGGAATTGGCTTGGGCATGGCCAGATGCTTGGTGGCCAGTGGCGCCGAGGTTATTCTGGTAGGTCGGCGCGAATCGGCCCTGCAGGAAGCGGTGGAGGAAATCGGCGAGCGCGCTTCGTATCGGGTTTGCGATGTGACGGATCTGGCGGCGATTCCGGACTTTGTGACGTCAGTGGAAGCGGCGTTAGGCCCGGTGGACACTTTGATCAATAACGCAGGCGTACACTTGAAAAAGGACGCAGCTGGGATCAGCGATATTGAGTTCCAGACGGTGATGCAAACGCACGTGAACGCGGCGTTTGCCTTGAGCCGAGAATTCGGCAAGGCCATGATGGAGCGGGGATCGGGCAACATCATTTTTACAGCGTCGATGGCTTCCATTTTCGGGATCCCCATGGTGGCGGCCTATTCGGCGGCCAAGACTGCCCATCTCGGTTTGGTGCGGGCTTTGACGGCTGACTTCTCTCCGCGTGGGGTGCGTGTGAATGCGATCGCTCCGGGGTGGATACATTCCGAGATCATGCACAAGGCGGTAAACGCGGATCCCAAGCGCAAAGAGAAGATTCTATCGCGTACGCCGCTTGGCGACTTCGGTGACCCCGAGGACGTGGGCTGGGCGGCTGCCTATTTGGCTTCGCCCGCCGCCAAGTTCGTGACAGGGGTTTGCTTGCCAGTGGACGGCGGCGCATCGATCGGCTTTTAACTGTAGGTAATCTTAGGATACGGTTTATGAAATTGGGATTTGGCCTCTATCGGCATATGCTCGACCGCGAGCACCTTCGCTTCGCCAAACAGGCGGGAGCTACACACATCGTTGTGCACTTGGTGGACTACTTTAACCAAGGTGGCGACGGCAAGGACCAGCCGACGACAGGAGGTCGTGGCGGGGGCTGGGGCCATGCAGGCAATCCGGACCACCTATGGAGTAAGGAGGAGCTGCTGGAGATAAAGGCTTTGATCGAGGGCGAAGGCTTGGTTTGGCACGCCATCGAGAATTTCGATCCGGCTCATTGGCACGACGTCTTGTTGGACGGTCCGAAGAAGGCTGAGCAAATTGAGGGCTTGAAGCAGATGATTCGCGTTATCGGCGAATTGGGGATCGCGGTGATGGGCTACAACTTCAGTCTGGCGGGTGTTTTTGGTCGTACCACCGGCAACTATGCCCGTGGTGAAGCGGGCGGCGTGGGGATGGAAGGTTTCGTGGACGAAGAGCCGATGCTGGATGGCATGGTTTGGAACATGACCTTCGACGAACACGCGACAGGCACAGCGGAGCGCACGCGAATCAGCAGCGACGAGCTTTGGGCTCGGCTTAGCTATTTCTTGCAGGAGCTCGTTCCGGTAGCGGAAGAAGCGGGCGTCATGTTAGCGGCCCATCCGGACGATCCTCCGGTACCGCGTTTGCGCGATACCCCTCGTCTGGTTTACCAGCCGGAAATGTATCAGCGCCTCTTGGATATCGTTCCGAGCCGGTGCAACGGCCTTGAGTATTGCCTCGGCACCTTGGCAGAGATGACGGAGGGCGATATCTACGAGGCGACCGAGAAGTATGCGGCGCAACAGAAAATTGGATACGTGCACTTTCGCAACGTCCGAGGTAAGGCTCCGAACTACGAGGAGGTCTTCATCGACGAGGGTGACATCGATATGGAGAGAATCGTAGCGATTTTGAAAAAGCACGATTTCCAAGGTGTACTTATCCCGGACCATGCTCCGGCTATGGCGTGTTCAGCTCCTTGGTTTGCTGGAATGGCTTACTCGATGGGCTACATGAAGGCCTTACTGGGAGCTCTACAGAAGTAGGGAGCAGCGTCGTCGATTGATCTTAGGCTCGGGTTTGCGGATTGAATAGTTCTGGGGGGAACTTTTCCGCGGCCCGGGCCTTTTTCTATTTTTGGTTCCGAAGTTAACGAGTGAGGGCAAGAAATTAGGATCGGTTCTTCTTTTTTTGGAAATCTCCGAGGACTCGCTTAATCTTGGAGCGGGAGATGGGCTTTGTAATGAAATCTTCGATACCTGATTCCGTACAGGATTGTCTGGTCTGCGGCGTCGAGTCGGCTGTGACCGCTACGAAATAGGGGCGCGGTCGCCCGTTGCCTTTCGAGCGGAGCTGGTTGTGAGTCTCGATGCCGTTCATTTGGGGCATGTGGATGTCGAGGAAGACAATGTCGTATGGGTTTTGGGAAATGAGCTCGATGGCGGTGGCGCCGTCGCTGCAGGCCTCGGAGTCCAGCTCGAGTTCGGAAAGAACTTCGCGCAGGACCTCCCGGTTGCTCTTGATGTCGTCGACGATAAGAGTACGGGTATTGGGCGGTGGCTTGAAGTCGGCGTCGCTGGAGTGTTCGGGGAGGTCGCTTTGGGAAACGTGGGTTGAGTCGACTGGGATCCAGCCGCTAAAGGTCATGCCGTGCTCAATGTTGCGAGAGGGTTCAATATGGCCTCCGAGGATGTCGAGGGCGCGGCGGCAGATGCTGAGCCCGAGACCAGCGCCTTCCTTCTCGCGGGAGTTGGAGGAATCGACTCGAACGAAGGGTTCGAATATCTGCCGCATGCTGTTTGGGGGGATGCCCGGGCCGTCGTCGATGACATTGAAAATCAGTTTGGCGGAGCTGTTGGTCGCATCAGCGGCCTTTAGCTTAAGCATCAGCAGGACCTTGCCTTGCTCGGTAAACTTGATGGCGTTGTCTATTAGGTTGTTGAGAACGTTCCGTAGAAGTTTCTTGTCGAGAGCGAAGCTTTGGTCCCGTGGCCCAGATAACGAGGTGAGAAAGCTGATGCCTTTTACTTCGGCCTTGAGGGAGAAGGTCGATTCGAAGTCACTGCGCAGGTCGTTGAGGGTGACAGAGTCCGATTCGCGGTCGTAGATTTCGGGATCCATCTTGGAAATCTCGAGCAAGCTGTTGATGTGCTCATGGAGTTGGTGTCCTGCCGAGTTTATGCTGCTGGCGATAGCGGAAACCTTGGGATCGACGCCGGGGCGTTTCATGAGGATTTCGGAGAATCCAAGGATGGGGTTGAGGGGTGTTTTGAGATCATGGCTGATCATCGCGAGGAAGCGGTCCTTGGCTTGGTTTTCGCGATTGGAATTTACGAGCGCTTCCTCGAGGCACTTCAGGGCGGTGACGTCGCGTCCGGAAAATTGGATTTCTTGGGCGTCGTTTTGCAAGTCGCCGATCGAGGTCGCTTGCCAGAGGTGACGCAGGTCTTGCCCGTTGTGGGTTAGGCTATGTGTGAGGAATGAGTGTTGGAGAGCTTCTTTGGCTCCGGTTCCGGTGGCGATGGAGAAGTCTGCGAGATTTGGGTACTGCTCGATGGCCTGTTCGAGTGTAAGTTCGAGATCGAGCTTGTCGGTGTGGAGGAAGTGCATTGCGAAAACTGAATTGTAGTAGGTGATCTGGAGATCAACGTTGACGCGAACGACCGCGTCTCCTTGCGATTCGGCGATCGCTCGGTAGCGTTCCAGCAGCTGGAGGTTTTCGTTTTCGGTTCTTTTGCGTTCTTCTATGAGTTGGGTTGTTCCTTCCATGTGAACAGCGGTTCCGTCCCTCCGGCGTTGGGTAACGACTCCGAACTGTTTTATCCAAAGGTATTGGTTATCAGCGGTGCGGCAGCGGTACTCCGAGTCCCAGGTATTCTTTTTCCCATCGATGGTTTCTTGCAGGCATTGCTTCGTTTCATCAGAGTCTGCGGGGTGGATTCGATTGATCCAAAAGGATGAGTCGCTTTGTATTTCCGAGTACTGGAAACCGAGCATGCAGCCGTGAGGTCCGGCAAGGTCCAAGGTGTCTTTGCTAAGGTCCCAGTCCCAACAGACTTGTTGGGAGCAGCTCATCAACAGGTTCGTTTTCTGCAGAAGATTCTCGTAGCGTTGGCGGTAGCTCTCTTCAGCTTTGAAGCTTGGGTGCTCAGGTCCGATGGGGCTGAGGGTGACTCGAAAGCATGTCTCTGCTTGGCTGTTGTCACCGAGACGCTCGAAGTGGAGTGTCGTCGCTGGGCGGTTTTGGGGGTTGGGAAGCGTTACGTGCCAGCTTTGTTGCTCGCTTCTGAGGAAGGTTTCGAATGCGTTCTGGCAGGTTTGCTCCAACTCGGGCTGGACAGCGGAGGACCAGCTTATCGGACTTGAGGCCGACGGGGATTCTGTATTTGGATCAGCGACAACCTGGGCGAGGGCGTTTATGAAAAAACTCTGAGGGAATGACCTACTGTCCAGTTTGGTTATTTTCATGAGGAGAGGTTGGCTGCAGGCCAATGGGCCTTTCTATACTGGGAGTACTTCTGTGTCGTAGACTACCGGTTATTGTTGAGTTATCAAATGACAGGCACGAAAAAGGCGAGCCAGAGGCTCGCCTTATCCACAAATCAATTAGCTCTACTACTTCCCTAGAGGACGGCTTTGATGGCAGCTACGACGCGATCAATGTTTTTGTCGGTTATGCCAGCGACGTTGATGCGGCCGGAGTCGACGATGTAGACGCTGTGGTTCTCGCGAAGGGCAACAGCTTGTTCCTTGCCGAGACCGGTGAAGGAGAACATGCCTTTCTGCTCGGTGAGAAAGCTGAAGTCGCGCTCTACTCCTGCTGCTTTGAGCGCATCCACGAATTGGGTACGCACGCTGGCAATACGCTCGCGCATGGCGGCGAGCTCCGCATGCCATTTCTCGGTGAGAGCTTCGTCGGTGAGAATGGTGGTGACGATTGCTCCACCGTGGGCGGGCGGGTTGGAGTAGTTGACGCGTACGGAAATCTTGAGCTGGCTAAGGAGGTTGGCGTAGTTCGCTGCGTCGTCGGTGACGACATGAAGGGCACCGACACGGTCTTGGTAGAGCCCGAGGTTCTTCGAGAAGGATTGGCACACGAAGGCGGGAAGGCCGGCCTTGGCTACGATACGAGCTGCGGCTGCGTCCTCTTCGATTCCGTCACCAAAACCTTGGTATGCGAAGTCGATGAGCGGTATCCATTTCTTGGATGCTGCGATACGTGCAACATCTTCCCATTGTTCGGAAGTGAGATCAGCTCCAGTAGGGTTATGGCAGCAGCCGTGCAAGATGACGACGTCTCCGGCGGGAATAGCCTCGAGGGATGCGAGAAAACCGCCGTAGTCTAGGCTGAGGGTAGCGGAGTCGAAGTAGTTGTAGGTTTCAACGTTGAGACCGGGTGCGGCGAATATGCCTTTGTGGTTGACCCAAGTGGGGTTCGAAACCCAGACGGTCTTGGTTTCAAGATTCTTTGCTATGAAGTCGGCGGCGACGCGCAGGGCGCCGGTGCCGCCGGGCGTTTGCAGAGAGGCGACGCGGCCTTGGAGTTGACCAGCGAGTTCCTCGCCGAAGCAGAGCTTTTGGGTGAGGCTAGCATACGCGGGCGTGCCAGTCATAGGCAAGTAGCTCTTGGAGGTGGAGCTTTCGAGCATGCGTTTCTCCGCTTCCTTGACGGTGTCGAGGATGGGGGTGTCGCCGGACTGGTCGACGAAGACGCCTACGGAGAGGTTGATCTTATCGGGACTGGGATCGGCCTTGAATGCCTCGGTGAGGCTGAGGATGGGGTCCGCGGGAGCGAGGCTAACGGTGTCGAAGTGTGACATGGCTCTGATAGTTTAGGCTGTGTGTGGTTTTGGTGCTTTGTCAGGCAGCGGGGACCGTAGTTCGAGACGGATCCGTGTCAATGACGTTGGAAGGGCTAAGTAGCAGGTTCCGTGGGTGGGAAACGGTCTTGGGAGAACGGGTGGATGCGATAGGATTCGGAGGTTGCGATTCGAGAAAGCTGAGGTTCGGGTAATCTTTGGGGTCTAGCTGGGGCAATTGGGATGTGTCCTAAATGTAGATTGGCGGTTGGCCAGATTGGGGCTTTACGCGTCCGAAGGAGATTGAGAGGGTTGCAGTTCTCTTAAATTCGAACTGATCACACACGACCCTGTTACAATACTATGTCTAGAGCAAGTGCCCGTCATATTCTCGTTGAGAGCGAAGATCTCTGCAGCGACCTGAAGTCTAAAATCGAGGGCGGAGCGTCCTTCGCCGATCTTGCCAAGGAGCACTCGAAGTGTCCGTCTGGCCAGCGTGGTGGCGAGTTGGGTGAGTTCGGAAAAGGGCAGATGGTGCCTGAGTTCGACGAGGTGGTCTTTTCGGCGCCGGTGAACGAGGTGCAAGGTCCGGTCAAGACGCAGTTTGGCTTCCACCTTTTGGAAGTGACTGCTCGCGGGGACTCGATGCCTCGGGCGAGCGCTCGCCACATCTTGGTCGAGTCGGAAGAGCAATGCAGCGATCTGAAGGCGAAGATTGCGGCGGGCGAGTCATTCGAGGCGATGGCCAAGGCTCACTCGAAGTGTCCATCCGGCCAGAGCGGCGGAGCCTTAGGCGAATTCGGTCGTGGGCAGATGGTGCCTGAATTCGACGAGGTTGTTTTCTCAGCGCCGGTCAACGAGGTGCAGGGGCCAGTTAAGACGCAGTTTGGCTACCACCTTCTGGAAGTGACAGACCGCAACGTTTAGAGACTCACCGAAGAATTCTTCTGTATTTCGAGGCCGCCCTGAAGGGTGGCCTTTCTCTTTGGCGCTTGGGCTTAGTGTCTGCGGTCCTGAGCAATTTTCATCGCGTAGAGCTCGCGGGGCGCGGCGTATGTTCTGTGGGAAGAGTAAGAGTGGCGGTGGCTCCGAGTCCCGTCCCTGGGGATTTGAGAGTGAGCTCGCCTCCGAGGACCTTGGCCGCATTTGCGCAGCTGTGGAGGCCGAAGCCGTGCCCTTTGGTCTTCGTGGTGAAGCCGTGGCGAAACAGCTTTTCGTAGATCTCCGTGGCGATTCCGATGCCGTTGTCGCTTACGTAAATTGAGATTTGATCCGTGCTCACGTGTTGGGCCGAGCTGAGGGCGATGATCCCGATTTCGGGACCTTGTTCGTAGATCGCGTCGAATGCGTTGGAGATGAGGTTCAGGATGACGTCGAGAAGGCGGTGCTTGTCGTTCTTAACAATGAGGGCATCGGGGATTTCGTTAATGATCTCGATTTGGTGTCTTCCGTGGTCCTTGCCGATGATGCTCAATGCGGTTTCGCAAAGCTCGCGGATGCAGACATCTTCGATGACGCAGTCGTTTTTGGCGTGGGTTTGTTGGGCCGCTATGACACTTTTTATATGGTCGATATCGTCATTCATGACGCCCAGCTCATATAGGGTGGCGGCCATCTCGTCTTCCAGTGTCTTTGATAGTTGTAACAAATAGTTGGGTACGTTTTTGCCTCGAGGGTCGCTCGAAATGAACTCGGCTAGGTCAGATTGGTGCTGGCAAACGAGGTTCGCGATGCGACCGAGTTTGCTAGCGTGGGATCCTTGGGTTTTTTGGCTGAGGACATTTACGCTGACGTTGAGCGAGTTCAGTACATTTCCGACATTATGCAGCACGTTAATAGCGACCTCTGCCTTGCCGGCGGTGCGGGCGGTGTCCACTAGCTGATTTTGCATTTCCTGCAGTTGGTTCAGGGTCGCGGTCAGGGTTTCGGTGGTAGCGGTGAGCTCCTCGGTTTTTTCCTCTAGTTCGTTATTCTGGCTTTCGAGCCGTCCGGCTTGCAGCTGGAGCTCCATGTTCTTAGCTTCGACTTCGTTAGTGCGTTCGCGAACGAGCTGAGCCAGTTTGCGGCTTTTCTGTATCTGGACGCGGTTGTAGTAACGAACGATGGCGAATACTACGATGGCGGCGGCGGTCAGGTAGAGAGCGTAGGCCCACGGTTTCAGGTACCAAGGAGTTAGTATTATAAATTCGTAGTCGTGAGACGAATACATTTCGCCGGTGGCGTCCATTGCGTTGATTCGAATAGTGTAGTGCCCCGGGCTTAGGTTGCTGAGTTCTCTTTCGTGGTCGTCACTGAAGTCGTCCCAAGCTGAGTCGAGACCATCGATATAGATTTGATATTGGTGGTGCGAGGCGGCGGAGAAGCTCGGAAACTCGATGCTGAGCTGGAGCGAGTTTTCGGAGTGTTGAAGGATCAACGGGGCGTCGGCGCTGGCTTTGATGGGGAGCGGCTGGCGTGTGTTGGCTAAGCGGATACGATGAAGTCGGGGTCTTATCTCTGCTGCGGTGGCTGAACGAGGTTTGGCTTTCGCTCGAATTAGGCCAAAAATTCCCCCGGCCCAAATATTTCCATTGGCTGCTTGAGCGATACAGGTGGCTCGGGTATCGATGGAATAGCCGATGCTGGAGATGTCTCCGATAACGGACTTGTCCGGCCGGGGAAGGACGATGCTGCTACGGGCGTTGAGCGCGACGAACGCATCTTCCCCGTTTCGGCCGAAGACCTGCTCGAAGCCGTACGGGGGGCCGCCCGGGTAGTAGTGCATCTCGTTGTCGGTGACAAACGTTTGGCTCGAGTTGTCCCAGCGGACGCAGGGGCTGGTGTTGACGTAGAGCTGGCCCTCAATGTTGACTATGGTGGACCAGATGCCCTTGGTCGGGTTTGGCAGCGGGATGGTTTCGGTGTGGCCTCCTTCTTCGTCTAGGAAGATGCGGGCGATTTCAGAGCCGCCGAGACTGCCGAATAGATTCCCGTGCTCGTCTTCTGCCAAGCTGTAGACGTCCTGCTCGGGACCTTCTAAGCGGGCAATGAAGGTCCACGCACCGTCGCGTCGTTCGTAGCGATGGATGCCGCGGAAGTTGCCTGCAAGGACGACGCCGGGGTGTTTCGGTGGTTGGAAGAAATTGGTTGGACCGACAGGATCTATTTCGCGGAATTGCTGGTCAGCGTCCATCACGAGGGTGATGCCTCCGGAGATGAAGAGGGTGTCCTGGACTACGATCATGTCCTCGATATCGTTCTGCTGCCGGAGCAAGGTGAAGGCCTCGCTCATTTGAGTGGCGTCAGGATTGCTGACGTAGAGGCCGTATTCGGTGCCCAGGTAGATGCGGTCGTGCAAAAGAGCGATGCTTGTGATGTCCTCGACGAGCCCGTGGCTTTCGTCGAAGAACAGTGATTGGGAGTCGCTAGGAACGCGGGTTAGGCTGTTTTCTGTGGCAATCCAAACGCCGCCTTGGGAATCGACGCCGACTTTCTGGATATGGACGTCGTCAAGTCCCTGTTGCTTGGAGTAATGTAGAAGGGTTTCGCCTTGGTTGTCGATGATGAGTAGGCCCTTGGAGGAGGTGCCGATTGCGAGGGTGCCCGGAGCGGTCTGGGCAAAACTGGTGACGCGTGTTGGGTCTTCCGCGAGCGCGGTGGAGCCGGGCCAGAGCGCGGTTTTGGAACCGTCGAAGGAGATGAGCTTGTTGGTTTGGGTGAGGAGCCAGACGCCCCCCTCGATGCGAGGCGCGACTGCGGTCATCCACTCATAGACATTGCAGGAGTCGAGAAGGGAGGTTGCGTCGGTCAGGGTATTCGTTTCCCAGTCCCAGCGGGCGAGGAGGTTGTCGTTGCCGCCCGTCAAATAGAGCTCGTCTTCGATGGCGAAGCAGCTAGTCGCCCAATTCGATAGTCGGTGATAGTCGATGTTGCCATCGGGATCGACGATTACGAGATGGATTCCCGCGAGTCCGAAGAAGTGTCCGCGAGCGAAGGCAGCAATTTCTAGGCTCGGGAGGTTGGTTGGATACTTATCGGCTGGGGTCAGGGATTCGACCTGGTAGCCTCCGAAGGCGTCAGCGTCTAAACGGGCGAGTCCGTCACGTTGGGATATTATCGTTTGCTTTTGCTGAGGGAGAATCAGGCTGTGGTTCGCCCAGGCAAGATCTCCGACTCGCTCCCAGTTGGTACCGTCGAAGGTGAAACAGCCGACGGAGGTTAGGATCGCGAGCTCGCCATTGGGCAGGGAGCCCAAGTGGTGAATGGTTCCGCGGACGCCGGTATCTCGGGAGTAGTATGTTTCGACTCGCGGAATGCCCCATAAGGAGAGGCGGGCGTCGTCGATTTGGCTGCTTGCGTCTTGGCGGCTGAGCAGGAGAAAGCAGAGCGTCAGCAGAAGCGGGACGGGGCGAGTTACTGCCGCGAAAAATAGAAGTAGTGGGATGGGGAGATGCTTCGGCATGTCTTGCTTTCCCGATTATGACACACGCGGCTCTGCATTTAAAGCGAATCGCGTCTATTTGGCGGTGGTTTAACAGGGGATTTAAGAGTTCCGGCGAGTGCCGCTTTGCGTTTGCTCTTAGGTGGAGCTCTGATTGCTTGTGAGCGATGAGTCAGTTCGAGATTACCCAATTGGACGAGGTGGCTGCCGTTCCGTGTCCCTGTGGCCAATCGCGGCGCGCTTTTGCGACACCGGACAATCCGGTGGCGACGCTTCACCTCGTGGACATTTCCAAGGACGCGAAAACGCATTACCACAAGAAGCTGACTGAGATCTACTTGGTGCTCGAAGGAACTGGACATATGGAGCTCGACGGGGAGCTCTATCCGGTCAAACCGATGACCTCAGTACTGATCAAGCCCGGCTGTCGTCATCGGGCCATCGGTAATTTGAAAATCGTCAATGTCCCCGTGCCCGCCTTCGATCCTGAAGACGAGTGGTTCGATTGATGAGGCACTCTGGGACAAGCTGACTCTTTGTGACATTTGTCACTGTGAAAATATGTTTCACAGCTGGGGATCGATAAATTCACAAGTCATTGAATAACAATGTCAATGAGCTGTTTAGCTCCTTGGCATTTCTTGTGCATCAAGACAGGCACACCTTAAATTCAATCGAAGGAGGATTACCATGAAACTCGTAAAACGTAACACATGGCCAAGCGATCCGTTTTTCGAAATGGACCGACTTTTTAACCGGGCTTTTGGCTCCAGCGAACTGTGGCCAGCAGCATTCAAGAGCCCTGCCCACCGTGACTTCCCGCTTGATGTCTACGGTGACGATGAACGCTACTACGTAACCGCTGAGCTTCCCGGTGTACCTCGGGATGCCGTAGATCTCAAGGTGGAGAACTCCGTTCTGAGCATCATGGTCAACGTGGAGGATAAGACGGAAAGTGGAAGCAGCAGGCGAACCATGACTCGGAGCATCACCGTAGGCGACGACATCGATATCGATGGCGTGTCCGCGAAGCTCGAAAACGGGATCTTGCAGGTAAGTTTGCCGAAGGCGGAGGAACGACGGCCTCGCAAGATCGAAATCTCCTAAACGTTTAACTGAAGGGATCTGTCATGAATACTGAAATTGCTACGAATCAAAACCAGTCGGCGGAAAAGGAAGTGAAGTCCTACCGGAAGCCTGAGTACGCCGTTCACTCAGAAGACAACGCCTACCGCTTGGAAGTGCACCTGCCGGGCGTCCCTAAAGACGGCGCTCGGATCACGCTCGATGGGAATTTGCTGAACATAGAGGCATCGCCTGTTGACCTCGTCCAAGAAGAGTGGAGCACCTTCCGCCGCGAGCGTGCGGAAGGGGACTTCCGGCTAAACCTTGAGCTCAACGTCGATATCGATGCGGACGAGATAAAGGCCAAGGTGGAAGACGGTGTGCTCACCGTGAACCTGCCTCTCGCAGCTAAAGCCGCCAAACGCACGATCGCGATTCAATAGCGAAAGTTGAGGTTGTCATCGGCGCTTCTCCACGAGGGAAGCGCCATCTAACCATCCCGCGGTCAACTTTTACAGTTTGAGACCGTCTTTCCTGAGTTGCCTTTCTCAGTATCCGCGATTAACTTATGTAAGAAATATGGATTCAGAGCCAAACGATCAACTGATACCGCGTTGGCAGGCTCCAGGTGCGACTGATGAAATCTACGACGTTGCAAAGGCGGCCATGTTGGCGGGTATAAGCTCGCGTACGTTTCTAAAGTACTTTCGTTTGGGCCTGTATCAGTCTCTTGGAGACGCTTCTCGCCAAGGATATCAATTCGATTGGGAGGCAGTGTACCTCGCTCGCCAAGCTGAGCGAGTGCGTGCCCGGTTTTGTGTAGAGATGCGTGTCGCTACTTTGGTAGTGAAGCTTAAGAAAGAGAACGAAGTACTCCGTGAGGAACTTCGTTTTTGGCGCCGTTAACTCTATGGTTGCCTCGTTTACCAGAGGGCAGTTCTCCAACCTTCGACAACGATGCTTGCAGAAGACAAAGTTCAAACAAAATTAGATAGGTCCCGCAAGAAACGGGACGCATGGTTGCAACGGGCAAAGCGGATTGAGGCGGCGCTCGCCAAAGAGTCTTGGCTTCCGATCGGACTTCGGAGCTTATTAGTTTCAGAGATGTCGCAAGTAGTGCGAGACCTGCGGTGCGGCCGCCGAGCCCGAGCCTCGTATGTGGTGCACTGCCTCGCCCACATGAGTTTACGCTATGGCCCGAGGTTGCTCGATTCGGAAGCTGTAGAGCAATTACGAATACTCGATTTGGAGCTGGGTATGGCTGAAAAGAGCCGCTCCCGTAAAAACCGTTTCTGTTCAAGTTAACGCTCTTTGCGGTGAGAGGGACTGTCGCGGCAATCGCTCTCGCACTCGAAGCGTTTAATTCTAAAAGAGGAAGCATCAATATAGGGAAGTTATTCTTATCGAAGTCACACGAGAAAGCCGATGCTCTTGAATTGATGGCAACTGATTCCTCTCATTCCTCATCCGCTGCCGGACGAGGGTGGGTCGCTCGAGCTTCAACTGCTAAGAAATATACACGCCATTTGCCTTGTCCGCGCGATTGTCGCGAGACGAGGTTTTTTTGTATCCAAAAAATTATGTAGTTCGAGCTGCGGCACTAGCAGTGCAAACAGTCGAAGGAATTTATGAAGAAACCGCACATACTCGTCCTCGGAGCTGGCTTCGCCGGCATCGAGTTCTGCAAGCGCATCGACGGAGAACGTTTTGACGTCACTCTCGTCGACCGCCAAAACCACCACCTCTTCCAGCCGCTGCTCTATCAAGTCGCAAGTAGCGGTTTGGCGGTACCAGAGATTGCTCAGCCAATTCGCACCATACTCTCAGGAAAGAAAGGGCTGCAAATTCTGATGGACGAAGCGGTAGGCATCGACCTGCGAGCTAAGAAAGTGGAGCTGCGCCGGCAAACGATTCAGTATGACTATTTGCTTTTGGCCTTTGGTGCGGTGACCGGTTACTTCGGAAACAACCAGTGGGCACGACATGCTCCGGGACTGAAGACGGTCAAGGATGCGACGCGTATTCGCCAAAGCATACTTTATGCTTATGAACAGGCTGAGACCTGCGAAGACGACTTGGAGCAAAGACGCTTGCTCACCACGGTCGTGATCGGGGGCGGGCCAACGGGTGTAGAGCTCGCCGGGGCTTTTGCCGAGCTCGCTCGCCACAGTTTGGCTCGAGACTTTTCGAATGTCGACCCAGAGCGAAGCAAGGTGATCCTGATCGAAGCAGGAGATCGCGTACTGGGGCACATGGATAAGCGAATGTCGGAAGCGGCGTTGCGTCAGTTGCGAGCTCTTGGAGTAGATGTAAGACTCAATACCAGGGTAGAGAACATCGATGAAGGAGTGGTCGAGATCGAAGGAGAGCGTATCGAAGCGGCGAACATCCTATGGGGGGCGGGTGTGGAAGCGCATCCTTTGACGAGGACGCTAGGAGTCGAGCTCAGTCGCGGAGGGAAAATCCTTGTGGAGTCGGACCTGAGCGTGCCGGGCTTCGACGAGGTTTTCGCCTTGGGAGATATTGTGGACCTCGTTGATGCGAAAGGAGTCAGGGTCCCCGGTGTCTCTCCTGCGGCGATGCAAATGGCGAAGCATGTGGCGAGTTGTTTTAACGGCGGCTGCTTCGAGAAAACGCCAGCTGAACGAAAGGCCTTCACCTATTGGGACAAAGGAACCATGGCGACCATCGGTCGGAGCAAGGCGGTAGCGGAGGTTAAGTCGTTTCGCATGCGTGGTTTCATTGCGTGGCTAGCATGGCTTTTCGTACACCTCGTTTTCCTGATCGGATTTCGCAACAAAGTTGTGGTGTTATTCCAGTGGGCGTATTCGTATTTAACGTACAGAAAGGGTGCTCGAATTATTCACTCAGCTGAGGATCTGGATAATCCGTCGGTATCGAAAGAGAATGATCCTTTGCCTCGGGTAGGGGAGTAAAGCTCGTATGCAAATCAAGAAGGTGTCTCATTTAACTTTTCACGAAAACGGCCGCGAACTTCTCCGCGGCCGTTGGTTGAAAGGTTTATTCGCCTTAGCTTTTTACTCGACCCTGAGGGCGAGGTATCCAGTACGGCCTCTACTGTAGATGAAGAGCTTATTTGCTCCGCTCCTTAAAGCCTCTCTCGCTTCGCTCACAGTTTCGATGGGAGAGTCGTTGATCTCGAGTATTACGACTCCTTCGCCAAGAGAGCGAGCGTATGGAGAATCCGGCGACACGTCAGTAATGACGACTCCATTGATGTTTTCCGGAATACGGAACTGCTCCGCGAGCTCGGCATCGATGGCGGTGACTTCCACACCGTCGACGAGTTCGTTTGCGCCCATGGCAAACCGACCGGAAGCGCTGCCGATAGTGATGTCCACAGTCTTGCGATCACCGTCCCGCAGTATCTCTAGCTCGACCTTGGATTCGGGAATCGTATTGCCGATGCTGATACGGAATTGATTAGCAGTCTCTACTGGCTTCCCGTCGACCGCGAGAATGATGTCGCCATGCTCTATACCGCCCTTGTCCGCCGCCGAGTCTTCTTCTACATCTTGGATGAGCACGCCTTTCGTGTTATCGAGTCCGAACGCTTCAGCGAGGTCGGGGGTCACGTCTTCGATGGAAACTCCGAGGAAGCCACGGCGAACTTCACCTGAATCGGCGAGTTGCTTAGAAACGTTGACTGCTAGGTTCGATGGAATCGCGAAACCGATGCCGATGTTTCCTCCACTGCGGGAAATGATGGCTGAGTTGATGCCAACGAGTCTTCCGTTAGCGTCGATCAAGGCTCCGCCGGAGTTACCGGGATTGATCGATGCGTCTGTCTGAATGAAGCTCTCGTACCCACGATCGCCGTAAATGCCGATGCGGCGGTTCGTGGCGGATACGATCCCTTGAGTGACAGTTAAGCCGACTTCCATAGGATTGCCGATCGCGAAAACGACGTCTCCAACTTTGATGTTGTCGCTGTCCGCGATCTTGATTGCGGGAAGATCGTCTGCGTTGATCTTCAATATCGCGACGTCAGTAAGCGGGTCGGTCCCGACGATTTCGGCCTCAATTTCGCGGCCATCGTTGAGACGTACCAGGATTTCATCCACCTCTCCTGATCGTTGGTCGGAGACAACGTGGTTGTTCGTAATGATGTAGCCGTCTTCGCTGATGATCACACCGGATCCGATACCCTGCGGCATGCGACGCTCTTCAGCCTGCGGCACCTCCTGTTGATTATTTCGGGGAGATGGAAGTCCGAAGAAACGGCGCAGAAGCTCATCTTCAGGAGTCATGCCACGACCGCCGCGAGCAACTTTAACGATGCGTGCAGTATGCACCGAGACGACAGAAGGGGTCGCTGTTTCCAGCATATTGGCATAGCTGTGCGGGACGAAATTTTCGTCCCGGTCAATGGTTTGGGTATCTACCTCGAGTTCGAGGGGAGCCGCTTGGATAAAGGGGATAGCGGACGATGCGGCCACGGCTATCGCGAGTGAGATTGAGTGGAATCGTTTCATTTAGTGTCTCCTTATTGAGAAGTATTGTATGTCGGCAACTTGAATCGCCGAAGACCTTTTCTTTGTCCCTGCAAACGAAGCGCCAAGAGTCGTATGCCGCGTAAACTGTTGCGGGACAGGGGGAATATGACTCGCTCAGGTGGGAGCGGTTCCATGGACGAGGGAAATTATGGCTCACCATTTTTCGAGTGCATGTGCCATTGTTCCACAGCGTGAGGTCAAGTACGGAATGGTCGCTTCTGAGAAAGAGGACTAAGGCGTACGAGCGTATTCGAAGATGCGTTACAGCAACTCAAAACCTTCGGATCGAACCTATCCATGATTGCGGAGTCGAATGTATGAGTTCAGATGACGGCTGGGAAGTGGGGATTGCTAGGAAAATTTACGGATCTACGCGGGTTGTTGGGCGGAGAGCGAGAACTTCTCTCTGGCGTTGTTTACTCTGGCATTATCGCTGATAGACTTGTGCCGAGACGGAGGTTGAAAGGTGTTGCGTGTCGTCACTTAATCCGAAGCCTCACCATTTGCGTTAGGCATTGGAATTGAAGAAGCGGTTTCGGGTATGAACATTTATGGCAGTTTGATCGTTCTGCACTTGTTAGGTGCGTGCGTTTGGGTCGGCGGCCACTTCTTGCTGGCTGGGTTGATTCTACCGCAAGCCTATCGAGTGCGTGACACGAGCCTCGTCTACCGAATCGAATCTGCTTACGCGTCAGTTGGTATACCTGCCTTGCTGCTCGAGGTTTCGACGGGTTTGGTCTTGGCTTATTTGCACCTACCTGAACTCGCCTCTTGGCTCGACTTCTCGAATCCAATGGGACGGCTAGTGGGAATCAAGGTGATATTGCTCCTCCTGACATTGGCCTTAGGGTTTGATGTCCGTTATCGCCTTTTCCCGAAAGTCGAAACGGATGGCTTAGCAGTGCTCAAATGGCATGTCAGTTTGATCACGATTCTATCAGTGCTGCTCGTTTTCGTGGGTGCTTCCTTCAGAATCGGGTGGATGTATTGATGGTGATGCGTATCCAGGAAGCTGAGAATGAGATATGTCTGAAGGCGTTGATCCAAATCGATTGAGCACCTTGAGCCTGTTGGCGAATATATCGCTGGCGGGTGTGAAGCTCTTGGTCGGGTTCTTTGGAAATTCCTTCGCATTAATCGCTGATGGGATCGAGTCGCTGGCGGATATCGTGTCGTCCGCCATCGTTTGGACCGGCGTTCGCATCTCGGACAAGAGCGCGGACCACGATCATCCTTATGGCCATGGCAAGGCGGAGGCAATCGCAGCATTATTGGCTAGTGTGGGGTTGCTCGTTTCGGCCACCTTCATTGGGGTCAATGCAGTCCGTGAGATCCTTGTGCCGCATCACACTCCCGCTTTGTTCACGGTGCCGGTGTTAGTGGTGATCGTTTTGATCAAGGAGTGGCTGCACCATGTTCTGCTGCATTCTGGAAGACGCATGGAGAGCGGTGCACTCAAGGCCGAAGCCTTGCATCATCGAAGCGATTCGCTCACTTCGCTTGGCGTGCTGGTAGGCATCGGCATCGCCATCTTTGCTGGTCCGGGTTTCGAGGCTGCGGATGATATCGCTGCCCTGTTGGTCACGGTGTTGATCGTTTACAACGCGATCCGTATTGCCCGGCCCGCACTAGACGAGCTCATGGACAAGCGAGTAGAGGATTTCCGCATCGATGCGATCGATAAGCTGTCTCGCGCGATAACAGGTATCGAATGTTTGGAGACGATTGTGGTGCGACGAAGCGGCCGCGAGTTTGTAGCTGAAATCCACATGGAAGTCGCACCCGAGATGAGTATAGAGAAAGGGCACCGACTTTCTCATCAGTTGAAAGACGCCTTGCTCGCCGATCCTTCGTTGCGCCTGACGCATGTGGTGGTGCATGTTGAACCTTTCGGCTAGGGCTGGCTCGGTCGACACGCTCATCCATAGTTTATAAGTCTATCTTCCTATTCAAAAAAACCGATCCCGTTGGTCGGCGATTCGTAAGGAATGCCTCGCACGTGGGAAAAGGGGACTAGGATCCTCACGAGCCTTTGTATTGCCGTGGAACATAGGTACCCGGAGGTCCGAAGGCATACTGCATTGCGAGTTGAGGGTCGGGAACTGTATTGTATAAGAAATATGGTTACGAGACTCGGGTACGGTTCGCGCTGAAAGGCTCCGTTTTTTATATAGCAAGAGAAGTTTATTTCTGCTTGCTGTAGATATCTTGAAAATTTCTCATATAGAAATATAGGAGCCGTTGCATTTGGAGAAGAAATAGTCGGAGGATCGTCGCCTTTCGTGCTCGTGAATTCCCCCATTGTAGCAATCGTCGTGCACGAATTTAGCGCTGTAAAATTGGTGAGTTTGTTCGAATTCGATATGCCAAACTTGCGGTTGTAGCGGATATATTTGAAAATATTGGTTATTTTAATATATTATATTTAGTAGGATTTGTAATGTAATAGCGAGTGGCGAAATTGGTGGATTTTATTTGTAAGCGACTGTTTATCAATGGAATATTGAACATTGAAGAGAACTCATTAAAACCGGGCGTCGGTTATGGACCAGCGATTTTAAACCGAAATAAGGCCGCTCTGCTGCTAGGCGACGATGGTTTCGAGTGGTGTGTTGGAGCGTGTTTGGCGCTTGTGATGCTCGGGGCAGAAGTGGTTTTTCACTTAAAAAACACCACAAAAAGATGTCTACACACAAACCGTTCAAAGCAGGTGAAGATTCACTTTGTCTTCCCTCGCTAGACTGTGAGAAAGCTTGTAATCGAGCTGCTCTCGCATGCGCTGCAGGATCTGCAGCTGTCGTATTCGCTGCCTTTGCTCCGGCACAAGAAACGACCTCCGATACAGGTTTCGAAGTATTTGAAACCTTTACTGCCGCTGGACAAGGGGACAGCCGAGCCAGCAATTCGTTGAATCTTGAAGCTATTGAGATCGCGACTCCCGGTCAGTCCCCCTTCAAGCTTGTCGACAAGATTCCAGGAGTTAACGTTGTTTCTCGCGACCCCTTCGGTCATTATGAGGCGACCGACGTTCGCGTGAGAGCGTTCAGTATTCAAAATTTGGGGGTAACATTAGATGGGGTTCCCGTGGGAACGAGCAGCTCCCGCTATGGGACGCCGGTGACCCGCTTGGTTGACAACCAGAATCTCACTGCAGTGAAGGTTTCTCAGGGCGCGGGGGACGTCACCACTCCCGCTTATCAGGCCCTTGGCGGTTCGCTCCAGTACTTCACCAAGGACCCGAGCGAGGAGAGGGGCGCTTTCTTCAGCTTAGCCTATGGTTCATTCGACCACATCAGCATGTTTGGCAAGTACGAGCTAGGAGAGTTTCTTCCCGGTCTTACTGGCTACCTGAGCGGCTCGCACTTTGAGTTCACGCCTCGTGGACTTGACGGCTTGGCGGTCGGTATGGCCCGTCGTTATGAAGGCAAGTTCAAGTACCGTTTCCCTTCCGATAAGGCCTCGATATCCTATACGTTCACCTACAACGATCGTGATGACTTCGATACGCAAGGGTTGGATTGGGGAGAGTGGCAGGATGCTGAAGCGGGTAATTACCGCGGCACGGGTCAAGGCTATATCGAATACACTCCTTGGGGCGGTTACATCGATCAGGTGGGCGTGAACAACTTGGGCGACCTTTCTGACCAAGGGAGAAATCTCGGACCTCCGACTTATATAGATCCCGATGTGGGTCCAGGCGAAGGGATCAACGCACGCTACTACAATCTCTGGCGCAATGGCCGTATGGATGCGCTGCAGCGAATTATAATGGATTACCAGTTCGGAAACGGTAATACGCTTTCCGTAATTCCGTATTACCAGGATAAAAACAACTATGGTCTATTCGGTCGCGACAACGGTTACGCTCAGGACAAAATTCGCGAAGCTTACGCGGCCGATCCTAGCCGCACCGATATATGGTCATCGCCATGGTACGATTCGGATGGTAACGCTGTTAACGCGAGCGGTGAGATTGTCACTGAGTACAGTGGTGACCACGCTTTGGTTGCTCCTGGCACGCCTGCCTATGCTGATGGTGTAGCGTTTGTTCCTGGTGTTCCAGGTCGTACGGGTCGCGACGAAAACTTCGGCGGTCATCGTTACGGCGTATCCGCGACTTACACTATGGAGACGGAGAACAATAAATTGATCTTCGGTGGCTGGTACGAGTTTGACCATCATGGCACCGAGCGTCCCAATATGAACCTCGAAGGTGGGTCCATCCTTGGCTGGTTCGAGTACGACCAGTTCAATTTTATGAACTATACCCGTTATCTCGATCAGGATGTAACACAGATATGGATACAAGACACGTTTACCACTATGGATGGCGACCTAGAGATCATCGTAGGCAACAAGGCCATCGAACTGACGCGTGATGCTCGCGGATTTCTGACTGCTTCCGAGTGGATCCAAAACGAGGTGACGGTTCGCTCTACGACCTACGAAGACTACTTCCTGCCGCAGTTTGGTCTTCTTTATTCACTCAATGACAGTACCGAGCTGTTCTTCAATTACTCTGAAAATATGGCGACGCCCAGCACGGGTACAATCACCACGGCAGGGGACTCCTTTAATCCAGATATCCTAAAGCCGGAGTATTCAGAAAACTTCGATATTGGCATTCGCGGTAACATTGGAGCCAATAGTTATAGTGTGCAGGCTTATCGGATTAGCTATACCGATCGTATTCTGTCCTCCTCCGTCCCGCTGGACTCTCCAAACGCGGGCGCTGCGGGTACTAGCGTTTATCAGAATGTTGGCGGTGTAGATTCCTGGGGCTTGGAGGCTTCCGGCGATTTCCAGACCGGCATTGAAGGTCTTAAGTTAAGCGGTTCCATCGCGCTCCAGGAGACAACCTTTCAGCAAGACCTTCTTGATGAAGTCGTCTTTCTAGACCCAGGAGATCCTCTTCCGACCGCGGCCGAAGGATATCGCGTGGCGCCAACAGACGACCCGCTCGTCTACGAAATCTTCGAAGATATAAGCGGCAATGATCTTGGGAATACGCCGTTCCTAACCATGAATTTCGATGCTATCTACCGAAAGGGTCCTTGGCGCCTGAACTTTGGTGGCAAGTATTATGACGATGTCTATGTCAACACATTGAACACGCAGCCGGTTGACTCCTACACCGTGTTCGACGCGGGCGCCACTTATACCGGAATGAGCGATACGCCGCTGGATGGCTGGAAAGTGGGGTTGAGTATCTATAACTTGTTCGACGAATATTTCTGGGTGGCCAGAGGCTATAACGACGCGGACGGTCAGGTACTCGCCGACCGAGGACGTATGTACACCCTCAAGTTTGATTTCGCGTATTAGACGCAGGTAACAACACTTGGTTTGAGTAAAATCTGACTCACTTCTTTGTGAAGCGGGTCAACCCGAGCTCGGTCCGGCAATCTAGCTGGATCGAGCTTCGGTTTTGGGAGAATTTGCCCGCGTAGGGCACGACAAAACGCTAGTGGAGATGGCGAAGCACTTTTCACGAAGGGGTGTGAGGAGTGATTTGGCGCTTGTATATTGTTCTTGCAGTGCGGAAGACGTGGAAGTCGTCACTCCATTTTCGATTTTATGCGGAGAGACCTGTTCCTTTCGGTCCGTGACTCTTTGCCATCTGCGCGAACTCTTTGGCCCGTTCGAGCCAAAGCGGCTCTTTTGTAGCCTGATACATATCTAGCATAAACTATCGACTACCGGTGACGCCGGTGCACATGGTGAGATTCTTACGAAAGGCTTTGTATTGATAGCTAGCCTCTCCTGATCGGAGAGCCACGGTCCGCAGGTCGGGGCGCTGGAGAAGGTCTCCGGCTCGGATCAGAACCGTGCGGATTCCGACTGCTCCGTGACTATACTGGCCCCGGGGTAGCTCTTCAGCTCCAGCGATCTCATTCCAATTTAGTCAGCCTCTGCTTTCTTTGGCTTGACCAATCAATGTATTCAACAGATCATTACTAATCGTTCGGTAGGACTCGTCCTCCGTTTCAGCGAATAGCAAGCTGAAGTAGTAGGCAACGCCGGACATTTAGTGAGAGACGCCGAGGGAGTACCTGCCGCTTTGCTTCTCCTCGCTGGAAATTCATTTCATTGTTGGGGATCGAACTGACATAGGCCAGGCACCAGTCCAAAGCTTTCTCCGCCAAGCCTAGGGCCTCTCCGTCTCCTGAGTATCGAAAATAGTCGTGCAGGAACAGTGGAATACCGCCGACTCCGTTGAGCAGGTTATAATGCCTTTGAGGCTTGTTTTCGTAGTCGATCGTCTCCCAGCAAACTCCGGACTCAGGATTCTCCGCTGTTCTGCAGATGAATGAGTAAATCGTTTGGATTTCTTCTTCCCATACAGTCATGCGAAACCCAAGTCTGGATTGGGGAGCGAGCGCTCAATTCGAATAAACCGATAGAAAGTATCCATATCCGGATACGTCGAATAGACTGAAAGACGTTAGGGGAGAATTATCAATGGTTCGCTGAAACCTCGACGGTTTTATAAGCTGGCATTAACTTGTTTACGCCGAGGATAAAAATCGTATAATACAGCGTTTATAGCTTGCCTGAGAGGAGTGAATACGAAGGTAGGGTTTCTCTAGAGAGGTACGCTCCATTTTAACTTTGTAACTCTTAGGATCGCGCGAGGAGCTCCTTAGTTTTTGTCGCTGAGAGGCGGATCGACGGTGATGCCCTCGACTGCGTTTTCAGGTTCAGGGAGCTCGGGGGCTGCGGGAGCGCGTAGGCGCAAGGCGGCGGCTTGGGCTTGTCGGCTGAAGTCGATCGATTCGCCGAGAATGCGGGCTGCTTCCTGGTCGGCGTGGAATCCGAGTGAATTTTCGCTGCTGATATAATCCAGGCGCCACATGGCTTTACGCTGCAGCTCCAGTACGGGAGCGAGGTCGGCCTCGGCAGCTCCGACGCTTTGAGCTTCGCGGATGGAATCGAGCATGTCGGTCATGGCGACAGCGGCTTTGCCCATGAGGGAGCGCGTGCGATTTTGTATGGTTTTGACTTTGTCGACCAGTTCTTCCTCCGGCACATTGTGACAGGTCTGGCAGGCGTTATTTACGTTAAGCAAAGGGCTGCGTACCCAGTGGTTGGATACCTTTGTGGCACCTTGCCGTTCGTAGGGCATGTGGCAATCGACACAGCTGACGCCGCTGCGGGCGTGGATGCCTTGGCTCCAAAGCTCGAACTCGGGGTGCTGGGCCTTGTAGATGGTCGCACCGGTTTCAGCGTGTTTGTAGTCACCGAAGCGGCTGCCGTCGGGAAAGGTATGATTCTCGTAAGTAGTCTCGATGTCTTCGACCTTGAGCCCGTTTTCCCAAGGGAAGAAGAGGGTCTCTTTCGAGGCGCAGTAGTACTCCACGTGGCACTGGGCACAGGAGAAGCTTCGCATCTCTTGGCGGCTGGCTTCGACGTTGGGATCGTAGGCGGTGCGGCGAGGACCCTCGCGCCAGCGTTCGACGCTGGGCAAGTGCGGTACGGGGTCGTCGCTTTCCGCGAGGGCAGCGATGCCGAGGATGAAGCCGGGCCGGGTAACGCGTAGGGCCATGGATTGCGGATCGTGGCAGTCGACGCAGCTAACGGGATGGGCGTTGCCGATGGAATGTGGGTCTGACGCGACTTGTTTGTTAGCTGACTGCTCGAGCGCCCCTCCGGGAAAGAGCGGGTTGTCTACGCCGGGGGTGCCGTCCGTGGTCTGGAGTAGCTCCTCGTGGGCTTCGGCGTAGGAGAGGGAGCTGACATGTTTGAAGCCTTCAAGCACAGCTGGCCAATTAAAGCTAGCGGCTATTTCCTGAGGGCCGGCGGGTTGTCCCTGGGCTTCCAACCCGAGGCGGCGGTAGGTGGGGATGACGGAGGCGTGGCAGTGCAGGCAGGCGCCGCCTTGGGAGCGGTTGGTCACGCGCTTGGTAACCTCTTGGTCGTAGAGCATATAGGCGTGGCCGCGCAGTTCGCGGTAGTCTATGCTGAAGGCGTAGCCAGCATAGAGGCGGCGCAGCCAGGGGTATTGATCGAGCTTGCTGGCAGAGAGTGCGCTTGACCCGCCGTGGGTGGTTTCGGTCGAGTCGACGGATCGCTTGTAGGTGTCGAACTGGTACGGCCAGTTGGTGCCCCAAGGAACGGGGTCGGAAGTGGATTCGTCGACTTCGACGAGTCGGACGAAAGGCCGCTGGGCTTCCTGCTTGTGCTCGAAGATGGTGACTAGGAGGGCAGTAGCTCCAAAGGCGATCACCATCGCGAAGGCGATGATGGCGGCTAGCAAGCGAGCTGACTTCTTGGGGCTTGGTGTTTCGGTTTGGCTCATGGGAAGTAGGGGTGGCTGGGTACTGGCGGTTTAGGTTTCTGCGGGTGGCCGTTTGAGAAAAAGGGAGCTAGCGGTGGGCGTGGCCGACGGAGCTGTGGCATCGCACGCAGGAAAGGCTCTCTCGCGGAGAGTCGCCTTGGTCGATGAGAAGGGTGTCGTGGGCGACCTCCTCGTGGCAGTGCAGGCAGGCGTTTTGGGTGACGCGGCGGTTGCGCGGCTTGATGCGGATCGGCTTGTGGTAGTTGTCGAGAGTGAAGGCCAGGGAATGGAAGAATCCATTGTCAGCCTTGGTGACCCACTTGCCGAGCGGATGGTGGGAGAGGTGGCAGTCGTTGCACACGGCGACGTGGTGGTGGCTGGACTTTTGCCAAGTGTCGTAGTAGTCCTGCATGACATGGCAGTTGACGCAGGCCTCCGGTTTGTTGCTGAGGTAGCTGGCTCCTTGGCCGTACCCGAAGGTGAAGAGGCCCACCCCGCTCGCGAGGCCGAGGGATCCGGCTAAAACCATGTACCCGAGACCGATTGCCGCGAGGGACTGCGGTAAACGAATGCCGCCATGGCGGCTGCGTAAGCGTCGCTGCAGATTATCCATACAAGAGGTCCCGCACTATAACGCAGTAACGTTATTCTGTATAGGGCAGGGGGTAAATACTTCGGACGAAAAGGCTGCGGCTGAGTTTTTGGTGTAGATACTCCTGAACTGGCTAAAAGCTCTGTGGGCTAATCAAATAGTGTTCTGTTCTCTTCGCAAAGACCAATTTAGGGAATTGCCAGCGTGCTGAAGGAGTCCGCCGTGTCTCGCACCAAAGGAAGGTAGCTTTGCAATCAATCACTCGACCGAGCTCGTTTTTGGTATCACCTTCCTGGAAGACTACGTTAAAATTAGGGGGTGTATATAGATTGAGGATACGGAATGTCAGGTTTTTGTGGAATCATGTCGAAGGCATTCATCTTCGAGAGTGTCCGCTTCCCGGATATCCGCAGATGGCTGACCCCCAGCGGAGAAAAGGCTTAGGTAAACTCAGGTTTCGCTAGCTCCTTCTATCGCCGCCTAATATGGGCGTGGGGCGCAGCAGGCGCCAGGGCGGTGCTTTATGTAATGGTTTCTGTTTCAACGTTGCAAATAGCCAATCCAGACGAGCGTGCTAAAGTATAAACCCGCCTGCTTATGGCGGTAGGTGAAGGGAATATGGTAGTGGTCATGGCCTTCTTTGTTGCCTTTTTTTTTCTGCTCGAGAAGCCGGCTTTTATCAAGAGGGTGGTCAGGCTTCTGACTTTTCATCGTTTCCCATTTAGTTCTCATCGTGTTGAAACCTAGCAATGCTGCCCCGCCGTCTGATGTCCCGCATTTACGGCCTTGGGCTGGTCTAGAGCTCGTCGAACTGTTGATGAAGAGAAAACGTCCCTTCCGCGGCGGTGGCCACTGAAGCAACAGAAGGCTGAGCCGAATGAATTCAAGAAGTGCGCAACTGTCATTCAGAAGTAAGTGAAAAGCGAATACGGGAGATCACAATTTTTCGAGCAAACCTATGGAGGTTCGAACTCGGCTACTCAATTAGCTCGCAACGTATGTTAGGAAAATATTTAGGTCCCTAACTGTTCGAGCGAGAGGCAGCGTGTCCGGGAAGTAGGACCTTCGTTTCAGGTCTTGGAGGTTTACTTCGACCATAGTTTTGACGTCGTCCTATTTTTGGAAAGCGCGTGTGGCAGCAAAGCTGCTAGCCTAGGGGGTGTCTTTAGAATATTGGTACATCCTAGCTGGCGTCCTCTTACTCTCCGTTGCTTTGGCGGGCTCGTTCTTTCGTGGACTTCCACTGACCACCACCATGTGCTATTTTCTCATCGGGGTCGCGTGTGGGCCGTTTGGGTTTGGAATCGTCTATATCGATCCGGTGGAGAGGAGCGATACCTTAGAGCATCTGGCCGAGCTGGCGGTTATTGTATCTTTATTCACCGCGGGTTTAAAGCTGCGTCCACCGCTTAGCGACAAGCGTTGGCGAGCCTCGGCACGTCTCGCATTTGGTTCGATGGCCATCACAGTCGGTTTAGTGGCGACTGCGCTTGTATTAATTTTGGACGCCTCATGGGGAGTTGCAATCCTGGTAGGAGCTGTACTCGCACCTACCGACCCAGTGTTGGCGTCAGCAGTTCAGCTAACCGGGGCAGGAGATAAAAACCATCTCCGCTTCAACCTGACAGCGGAAGCCGGTCTAAACGATGGTACCGCTTTTCCATTCGTAATGTTGGGGCTCGGGCTGCTCGGATTGCATGATATTGGAGCGGGAGGCTGGCGATGGTTTGCAGTGGACGTCGTTTGGGCGATCGCGGCGGGCCTTGCTCTCGGCTGGGCGTTTGGTAGACTCACCGGTGAGCTCGTTCTCTACCTGCGGCGATGCCATAAGGAGGGCATTGGCTACGACCTCTTTCTAGCTCTCGGGGTTATTGCTTTATCCTACGGGGTTGCTCACGTGGTCCACGCGTATGGTTTCCTAGCTGTATTTGCTGCGGGTGTCGCCCTGCGATCGACGGAGAGGCGACACAGTGAGGCCTTGGAGGAAGCCGACTGTTACTCCGAGGTCGACGACGGGGAGAACGACTCTAATCCGGCGATGCAACCCACCCGGGCTCCGGCCCACATGACGGATATGTTGCTCGAGTGGAACGAGCAGGTCGAACGATTGTTCGAGGTGGCTCTGGTGCTATGCCTGGGCATTATGCTGTCTCCAGACCACATTCCCGTAGCAGCCCTTTGGTTCATACCTCTGCTTCTTCTCGTTATCCGTCCTATCTCGGTCATGATCGGTCTCGCTGGCCACAGCCTCAATACCAGTGGCAAACTTATGATTTCTTGGTTGGGTATCCGTGGTATCGGCTCATTCTACTATTTGATGTATGCCGTGAGTTACGGGCTTTCAGAGGGTCTCTCGCGGCAACTCCTATCGCTTGTGGTCTGGTCTATCGCCGCCTCCATTTTCGTCCACGGTGTCACCGCTTCCCCGCTCATGCGGTACTATGGGAGAAGGCAATAGCAGTTCTTGTACGTCGAGAACGATGCAACAGCCTTGAACCGTATTCCCGATGCCAGAATTCTAGACCTAGCTTAAGTAGGCGTAGGCGGATCAGAGGGCTCGAGTGAGGGCAAGTCCGTCAGCGACGAATAGAGTCTTTGCAATCTAGCTCTGTTATTGGATATCTAGCACTACCGAGTTGCTCCTGCCCATAGTTGCAAAAAACGAACATAAGTTACCACTCTGACCGCAACCGGTATGGATTGACACTTACGTCTATTTAGTGCGACCGAAAATTGTAGTGTAAAACTGGTGACTAGTTGTAATCGAACACCGCTGTGATATCCAGTTCGAGTCGGAAGAACTGGGCACTCTCGGTGAGTTCTATTTCTTGGGTATAGAGTCCGTTGGCCTTTTCTGGGTCGAGATCGATCGGTTCCCACGGCCCTTCTGGATTAGGCGAGCTCGTGATGCGGAAGTACTCGAGCAACGACCAAGATAGGGTGATGCGATTGTCGACTGGAGCGCTCATGCGTAAGTCGGGGACGATCACTTCTTGTACCTCCGCGGGTTCTGAGAATTCGCTGGTTTTACCGCCAATCGTGTAGATGGCTGTAAAGTTGTCCATCAGGGCGATCGAGGAGTCTGCCGAGAGCTCCCACTCCTTGAGGAACGGTTGGTCGGCGACGACGTTCCCGCGATCAAGGGCGGTTCGTCCTTGGAACTCGGTGGTCGAGCGATTGCCGAATATTTCCACCGTGGCGTTCGCGACTTTAGGCGGGGCCACGGCGATGAGCACACGCGTCCTGTTGTTCTCGTCCGGCCGGTACCGCAGGGCGAAGACCTTGCTCGGCTCTGCAATCGGCGGATTTTCGTAGATGAATCCTTCGAGGTGCGTTTCGTCTCCGTTTTCGTAGATTGATGGCGATACGACAGTGACGGCTTGGTTGCCATAGACTGCTAGACCGGTTTCTGAGTTGGGGGCGAAAGTATCGTCATGGGATTCTGACGCGGTGTTTTCGAACGTTGCCCCGTGCTTGTTGGGCACTGGAAGTCCGTTGATGTTAACGCCGATGTGGTTGTTCCGCATCTCCACCTTTTCCTTGATGGTGGAGTTTATGCCGTACGCTTCGTTGCCCGCGATGATGTTGTTATCGATAAGGACTCCGGTCGGTTCCTTCCCGAGGTTATCGGGGGATAGCTTGATACCAATCAAGTTGGCCCAGGCGGAAGTGGCTCCGACGTCGGTGCCAATCTTGTTTCCTTTTATAGTCACGTTGGATGCTGCTCCGGCGACTAGGATACCGGAAACGTCCTCGCGCGAGATGACATTTCCCGTCGCGTCGTCGAATGTGCCGATGACGATATCGCTGCCGCCGTAGATCGCTACACCGATCTGTCCTCCGTAGTCCGTACCCGTGGTGGTGCCGATGTAGTAGTGCTAGGTTTCGAAGAGCCTATCGGAAGTCATTTTCGGTCAAAATGATTCAGGAGCATTTTGGGCTCCCGTTTGGGTGCCACCCCGATTTTTTCGCTCTTTTCTTTATATCAAGATTTAAGAGCTGACTCTCTGTAAGCCCCTTCCAAGATAAAGCGATCATGTTGAACATAGCATTGTTTGGGCCTCCTGGAGCAGGTAAAGGAACTCAGTCAGAGCGGCTGGTTGAAGACTATAATCTGCACTACATCTCGACCGGCGAAATTTTGCGCAAGGAGATGGCGGAAAAGACGCCATTGGGCGAAGAGGCTCGCAGTATTATTGCCGCGGGTGGGCTGGTGTCCGACGAAATTATTGTCCAGATCATCGAGAAGTTCATTACTGACAATCATCAGGCGAAAGGGTTTTTGTTCGATGGCTTCCCGCGTACCTATATTCAGGCTTACATTCTGGAAGGCTTGATGATTAAGCTGCACGGCTCTTTGACTTGCCTGATCAATTTGCAGGTTCCGGAAGAAGTGTCAGTCGAACGACTCCTTCAGCGTGGCAAGAGCTCGGGACGAAGTGACGATAATGAAGTGGTGATTCGTAACCGACTCCGCGAATACAACGAGAAGACTTTACCTGTGTTGAAGTTCTACAAGGAGAAGGGGCTGTGTCATGACGTGGATGCGACGGCTTCGATCGACGCGGTCTACGAATCGATCAAGGAAGTGGTCGAGCAGGAGTTGCGCAAAACTCTGTTGAATGTGGTGATCTTTGGCTATCCCGGTTCGGGGCGTGGCTCTCAGGGAAGGGCGCTGGCCGTCAAGTACGGACTGGAGTTTGTGGCGACGGGTCCGATGTTGGAGGAGGAGATCGCGGCGAACACTGAATTGGGAAAGAAGATCCAGTCACTGTACGACAGCGGTCAGCTGGTGCCCGATGAGATTGTGGTCCCCTTGATCGAGCGTCGGATCGAGAATGCGGGCGACGTGAAAGGCTTCATTTTCAAGGGCTTTCCCCGCACCTTGGTACAGTCCTACATTCTCGACGGCTTGCTAGAAAAACATGGTTCATCCATTTCCAAGGTGATTGAGATCGACGTTCCCACCTTGGAGTTGATTCGAAGGTTGGACGCGCGCAGCAAGACCGACCGATGCATGCCCTACGACAGTAGCACCCCCAAGATCGTCAAGCGCCTAGAAGAGCACGAGATCAAGACGGTCCCGGTTATTCGCAAATACAATCAGCTGCACGGCGTGGCGCAGATCGACGGCAAAGGCAGCTTCGAAGAGGTGTCGGCGCGAATATCGGCCGCCATGGAAGATACTTCCCACGCTCCTTAGCGTGTATCTGTTTTTTAATGACGGTTCTGTTGGTTCGCTCCTCGGCCATTACGGAGGAGCGAAGTGGCGAAACTTGAGAAGTGTAGCGCCTGAACAATTGTTCAGCGGGCACAGATGAGAGCTAAGGTATTCACTGACTAAGCGACAAAGACGTTTTCTCGGTGGTAGTCTACTACCGAACGAAGTGACACTTGAGGAACTAGGTGACGAAACAATTTGGGGTCGGGGTTGAAGTGATGGGGGAGGGTGATGGGCTTGCCTTCGTATTGGAGGAAGTTTTCCAGCATCGTATTCAGTTTCGATGACAAGGGTAGTGGATTGACCCTTTTATTCTACCTTTCAAGCGTATCAAGGTTCCGATTCAGTGCGTTGGGGGCTTTGATTTGAATAGCTCTTCGTATTCAGAATTCCAGTTTTTGTAGGGTGTGTCGTTGTCGTATTGCCATTGGGCTACGACACGTTGGATATCCGCTAGTTTCACTCGGCCTTCGTCGAGCATCAGTTTCATTAGAGCGAGGCTGGTGAGTTGCTTAACTCCGTACTCTTCGGCTAGCTCAATCATGTCCTGGTCGTCGGTGACGACTTGGATTCCTAAAACGAGAGCTGTTGCTAAAATTCGTGTGTCGACGGGAGCGGGTCCCTTACCGCGGGTTTGATGGAATGCCTCTTTGGCGTATTGCCACATGTAATCGAAGGTTTCTTCGATATCTTGTTTTTGCTGATTGCTCAGCGATATAGATCGAGTGCGGTTGTTGGCGTATTCAGAATCCGAAACCCAATGGAATTTGTTTTGTAGTCGGGAGTTTGATCGAAACTCTTTATTGAGTTCCGAATGCACATAGAGGGTGACGTTTTTTTTGCCGAAAGGTACGCAAAGAAGTGGGTGGATATTTTGCGCTAGGCGAAAGTAGCTATTGGAATCCACCAATATCTTCGTCTGTGCCATTAAACTTGGATTACTGGGCTAGGGCTTCACAATACGCCCGTCCATCCATGGGGCTGACGCTAAGGAGGCTGGCAACGAGCGAAGAGCTTGGACCCTTTTCTTTTATGTAGCTCCCAAGAGCTTTGTAGATGTTGGTGCCAAAGCTCTCCTGGGCGACTCTCATGAAGTGGTCGGCACTTGGCGTCTTATCATCGAAGAATGCCGCACTCAGTAGTTTGTAGCCTTTGCTGAATTGGGTACGCCGTTGATGCAGAGAGTATGGCGGGACTTCGGTGAAAGTCTTGTCGTGTTCTTTGGCGTATTTTTCAATTTCCAAATATACTGAGTAAGGCGAGATTGCGTATTTTTTCGCGTATTCGCAAAGGGCGTTCAAGCGACCACTTTCTGATCTTCGATTGCTATAGGAATCGTAGGCTTTTTCAGCTGCTCCTTCTGGGAAAAGCAAAGTACCGGCGAAGGTGTCGGCGAAGTTTTCAGCTTCTTCGAGCTTGTTGTTTTCGAGGAGGTCGATTGTCAGCACGTGACCGAGCTCATGGGCCATCCAGAATTTGAAGTCGTGGATTTGAACGTCGAGATTGAGATAGATCCAGGTCGTCTTCGAATCGGGCAGGTGAATGTGCAGGGCATTTTCGTGTTTCGACTTTTCGCCCCAGAGTGTCGGGATTATGACAGCCTGGTAGTCGTGGAACATGCCAATTAGATCTTCAAATTCGATGGGAGCGTCTTCGCTGACGTTGAGATCGCGTCGAATTTTGGCGACGAGTTCCTGCATGTAGCGGTAGTTCGTGCTGGGATTCTTGAGAGAAGCGGGGCCAAGGAATGGGTCGAAGTCTAAGTACTCGACTAAGGGGCGAAGCAAGTAGCCCATATCCTTTGCTCTTTCGATGTGCTTCTCGGTTGTGACACCAGTTCCGCGTTTTCGAAATGCAACAAGGGGTTCCTTTACCATCAGAGAAGCGCTTGTGAGTTCGTTGTGCTTGAGGTTGAGGAGCCGGCCCAGCTTCATGAGCTCAGCCGGTCGTGGGAACGATTGGTCTTTGAACCACTTCGAAACAGCGGCTCGAGTTACGCCCAATTGAGAAGCGATTGAACTTTGGCTTAGCCCGAGTTCGTCGCACTTCTGTTGGATCGCGTCTTGGTTAAGGGTCTTTTCCATTGAGCAGCTCGGTGACAAGGGGTGCGTGTCAACTTTTGTCAACTAGAAACCGTTACGGTTCCCTCTGCAAGCTTTGCTTTGAGTTTGTCAGTCGTATGTTTTCTTTGTATGCCGAACAGCTCTTTGGGATATGTGGGCGATAGCGGTGGAGAAGGGCGCGTTGCGTTCTTTAGCTAGATCGTGAAACAACTGATGATCTATTCGATTGATGCGATTTCTGCGGCGAAAGCTTTTGAGCTTGTGAGGGAAGAGGCGAAGACTTCCGTCCCTGCGTTTTAAGCTACGAATACGTGTTCGCGGTGGTAGTCGAGAAATTGCGGGTCGGGGTTGAATCGGTGTCTTTGATGTTTGCGAGTAGCTTGGCGCGTTGGGTTGGTGCTTTTTTTTAACCGCAGGGTTCGCTGAGTTCGCAGAGGATCCTGCAGTGTTGGGGGATTGGTCGGGTCGGGTTTTTTGTAACCACGGATTCGCACGGATAAGCACGGATTTGATCTGACTCGCTGAAAGCCCCTTCCTTCGAAGCGTTAATAGGGAACGGCGATTGTTCGCCGACAGATCGCTACCGCAAGGAGTAAGGATTGACACTTTCAACCACAACTACACTTTTAACCACAATCCACACCGAATCGGGTTTGCCTTACTTTTTTAGGAGGCAGAGCGACTCCAGTTGTCGGGAGAAAAGGTCGATGGTTTCGTCGTCGAGGGTTCTCTTGTTATTTCCTCTGACGGCGGAGCAGAGGGTTTTGTGATTCACAACTCTGGTTCGGGCTTTGGGGTTGCTGCTTTCAATCCACCAGCCGGGGATCGTCAGTATGGGAAGGATCGTGATGCTTTTGCCGGTTCGATCTTGTATCCAGTTTTCAAGCCACTTGCGTTGACGTTTGAGCTGTTCCAGTTCCGAGGTCGAGACTCCCCATGGCCACGTCAGCTTTCGTCCGTCAAACGTGACGACGTGATCTTTTCGGTTGCCGATGGCTTTTCTTTTGCTGCGGGTTTTCGTTTCGATCAGGGCGATGCCGGAAGGGCCGATCGCCACGTGATCGAGGTTGAACTTCTCTCCGTTGTTTGATGCGGGAACGTCGTGAAAAACCCACCAACCTTCTCGTTCGATGGGTTTGAGGGAGTTCGCTACGATTCTTTCACCTTCGAGCCCTAGTTCCAGATTCGCTAGCTCTTGAAAGGCATTGATGAGAACTCGAAAGGAGAGTCCGAAGCCCGCAAGGGCAGCCAATGAACAAACGGGAATCCAGAAGATGCCGGTAGCGGTGGGATAGAGGATATAGATTGTGGCGAAGGCGATTAGGAAAGCGGTGAATGGGACGAGCAAGCCGAGTATGAGGAGATTTGGTAGCTTCTCGTTTTTCTGCCCGATTCTCTCTTCAAGGGAATCTCCGGGGCTTCGGATGTATTCAAATTCGAGCGGCGGCCGCCGTTTTTTGAATCTTTTTCTGATTTTGATCACCAAAACAAATCCCCCGAAGAAGACTGCTAGGTAGACGGCTAAATATAAGAATGCTGTAAGGTTCACAAAAGTCGAAAGAAGTAGAGGAGTTGGACTTTCAGATTTAAGCTACGAAGATCTTCTCGCGGTGGTAGGCGAGGAATTGTTGGTCGGGTTGGAAGCGGTGGGGGAGGGTGATGGGTTTGCCTTCGTAGCGTTGGAAGTTGTCGCGAATGGTTTCCAGTGTCACGTACTCGCGGATGCGCTTGGAGAGGACGACGCGGAGTTTTTCGTCGAGCGTTATTAGGCCTCGGTCGAACGCAGTGTCTTGGGTTTTGGCGAGGCAGAGGCCATTGGAGGGGTTGAGTCTGTTTTTCTTAGAATCCTTCCAGGGGACAATATGGCTGGCTGTGAGCAGTATTGAAATCGGATTGCCCGTCATACAGCAGGTGTAGTGGTAGCTGACTTTTACAGCCCTGCTGAAGAATGAATGGCCGCGACGTTGTTTTGCTGAAGCGACTCGATCAGTTTCGAAATCTGGTTTGTTGAAATCTTCGATAACGGAGTACGGCAATTGTTCACCTTCTACGAGTTCATCGAATCGTTCTTGGCTCAATAGGGCAAGAACGTCCCAGTTGGATTCGAATTCTGCCCAGATCGCGGCGTCCTGCCGACTTGCTCCTTTCAGGCCTGATACTCCTCTTTGTTGATGAACTCGATCAAAGCTGGCTAGGTTGCAGAGTTTCATGGAAAGAGACGCTGGAGATCTCTCCATTTTCTCTGCGACGAGTTTAATGAATTTATTAGTAGAGCTGAACTGACCGAAGCTAAGTTGTGTGTACAGGTTCATTGCAATGATTAGTTCGTCGCGCGTCCAGTTCTTGCGGGGTGTATTAGCCATTTAAATTTAGAAATTGATTTTTAAGTGGTCTATGGTGTGGGCCCATTTGGTAGTTAGGTTGTGGGTTTTATTTAAAGTTTTCCTTCGTTTTGGCAATCGAGTAATTTGGGGCGAGCTAGAATGGGTGGGGTAAAGTGATTGTAAGCGTTTTAGATTGGATAAAAGTATGGGATAGGGAATTTAAAACACAGATCGTTTTTCATCTCAAAGGCGTAATAGACGGATTACATAAAATGTTATTTGACCATATTTGTTGGCATTGTGTTTGAATTCAGAATCTGAACCGTAGCTGGTAATTTCTTGTTGCTCCTCTGCAGGTCGATGGATTCGAAATATTGCAGGGATTCTGTTCTCTTACTTGGACTGGTGGGTTGATTTTGGATCTTTTAGATTCTAGAGCCGCAAACAGTATTGATCGTAAGGTAGAAAAAGCACGTTTATTGAAAGTCTTTTGTTTGCTTGATGAGCATGGGTGGGATAATTTGATTAATGATCTCGGAAAATGTAATTATTACTAGATACGAAGTAAAGGAAGGGTATTGTATATTCATTGAGTCCCTTTGTGAGGGATTGGTGCCTTCTGTTTTCGACGGTGACAACAAACCCGTCGTATTTGATTCATTAGTCGAAGCCGAATCTGAGATTGAAGACTATTCGACGACTCGTCTCGAAGAAGCTACTACCGAAGAAGAGATAGCTATTTACTCAGAGGATACGGATGAATTTGTGTTGAGTGTTAAAGTTCTGGAAGGCGGTCGAGTAATTCCAATTTATGATTAATATCAGTGCTCCCGTATTAAATTATTTGAGCCCGATAAACTGCAAGATGAGACCGCGGGTTCGCCTCCGAGAAGCTATCAAACTATAGGTGGTCAATTAATTTTTTCGATAGTAGATGTTGAGGCGACTTAAGTTCAGCGAGTTTTTCTTGAGACAGGTCTTTGCTCTCTCGTAGAGAGCGGACGTTATCTCCAAATTTCTTTAAGGTTGTTTCGGTGGCTGGCACCAAGAAACAGTACCTTATTGTGGACTATCAGACCACGGACGATAAGTCACAATTTACGCTCGTGCGCGAAAGTTATGGTCACTTGTTTAATCAGCCAGCGCAGACGGGATCGGCCAGAGCGGGGCTTGAGAATGGAAGGGTGAATTCTTGGTGTTGTCCGTCGGCTATATTGGGACAGGTCAGTAATTACTTAGCAATGTTGCTTAATAGTACGGATCCTAGGTCGAATGTTGTTGGATGGAATGGGTACGACTTGACGACGATGAAAGCTAGATTGGGAGAACGTGTTCCTTCTGGTCGCGAGCTGCTCTGGTTTGCCGTTTGGACGGTGCTAGTGCTAGTGCTGGTCTTGGTTTACTTTGCCAAGGAGCATTTCGTTTGGGAGTCGGAAGCCCACAGGGCTGTGGTTTTGGCAGAGACGGAACGCGAAGGCCAACCTGCCATTGAGCCTGGCGAGATGGAGGGAAATGCGGCTTGGCCTTTGTCTGGGGGACAATTGGACACGTTGGATGAGCGGTTCATTTTGACGCCGCGGAAGTCGCTCGATCCTCCGGTGATGGAAGTGACTTCTGGAAAAAGCGGATGGAATCCTGATTCTCCTGAAGTTGCTGGGGATGCACGGCGCATAAATCCAGAAGAAGTTAAGTGGTTGAAAGAGCGGCTCGAGGCAGTGGCGGTTGAGTCTTCTTTGCCAGTGGGGAAAGTCTTCGAGAACGTTCTCCAGCATGTGCGACGAGTGGGACGAATCCCATATGTGGCGCAGACTCACGGGTGGGGTTTGCCTGAAGATACCTTGCTACGCAATGAGGGTGACTGTGCTGACAAGTCGCTCTTGCTCGCTGAGAAATTGATAGCTGCAGGCCTCGAAGAGGTAGCCATTTGTATCGGAGTGGGTCCCGACTACGAGCCGGGTGCTCCGGGTCATGCTTGGGTCCAAGCGATGATTGGCGATAGGCTGTGGCGCATCGAATCGACAAGTGGACAGATGCGGGTGGCGAATTCTGGCTCCGCTCTGGATATGTTTGAGGCTGTCGCCACAATTTGGAGACTTGGGAAATGAGGGTGGAAGAGGTGGGGGTTCCTCTCTGAGTCTTTCAAAGATGGTCGCGTGTTTAGAGCGTTTCGTGACTTAGCGGCGTTTCTTTCCGTTTGGATTTGGCTGGCGAGAAGGCAGCCATGCAAATGCTTTGTCTGGTAGGTGGCTAAGCCAGACAAATGCGGGGACAACAACCAAGCCCAAGAAGCCGTACCAGAATCTTAGAGTGCCAAAATCTTGTATCGTTAACAGAAGGGTTGAGTCCGACTTCGTTCCTTCGATGGCGTTTTTTCCTGATGCGATAACTGGAATCTCGTCACCGACGCGGTGTCTTTTGCTATAGGTTACGTTGTTCTTGCGTCCTGAGAGTTCGAATACGAAGTAGCGACTTTTTCCGATGCTCTCAGTGGCAGTGATCAAGACACGGTGCTCAGTCCCGAATTTTTTGATCTGAGCCGTGTTGTACCAAAACAGAGCAAAAAACAGTAAGGCGGCTACGGGGATAAGGAGGATGAAGAGGGAGGGGCTTTTGGCTTTCAAAGGAGAGTACTGAAGGCAATTGGCTTAGAGGTTTCCAGTCTGTTCTACGCGACGAATCCGGCGGAGCGAAGCATTAAGGATTAAGAAGTCTGTTTGCCCACGAATTACACGAATATCAGCGAAGGGGGTGGAAAGGTGGAGGTCGAGCGTTGGTCCATTAGCCTGAAGCTCTGCTATTGGCCCAGGGGTCCTCGGGTGGGCGGAAGGTGAGGGCGAGGCCTTTGAGGAAGTTGCGCAGGAATTGATCGCCGCACTTCTTGTAATGCTTGTGGTTTGTCGCCCGGAATAGGGCGTTTATTTCGCCTTTCGATACTTGGAACCCCGCGGCTTTCATCGTGGCGATCATATCGGTATCCTTCATTGAGAAGGCGATGCGTAGTTTGCGCAGCACTACAGTGTTGTTGATCCAAGTGTTCGCCTCCTCATCAACAGGACGGTCGCTCGGTCCGCGTCGGCTTAGGATCAGCCCATCTAAGAACGCGTGGATGGTTTCAATCGAGCAGGCGACGTATCCTTCGTCCGTTTCGTCCTTTAAGATATTGGATACATCGAGAGCGGTCAGTTCAACGCCGCCTTCTTTGATCATCTGTACCACTTCGGCGTTTTTAAGATCAAGCGCGTACCTCACGCTTCTCATCACATCGTTGTTTGTCATTATCTACTCTTTTGTCGGGAATGTTCTTCGATGGAGGAGAAGGCCCGAGTTGTGATGTGAAGACCAGTGTTTTCGTTCTTTGCCTTGTTTTGCTTTTTCCGGCCCGCCCCATTTGGGCAAATTTCAGGGCTGGGGAAGGTGATCCTTTAAAATTTCGTACAGCTCCGGGCGGTCCTTCTTTATCTCTTCCCTCGTGAGGCCTTCTAGGGAATGCGGGTACTTTAACCACGCACTCGTCTCGTGTATGTAATAATCGGGTACAAGGTCGGTTCGGTTGCGTTCCGGCTTGTAGTAGGGGACCGCGATGCGAATGTCATGCGGCATATTCAAGCGAGCTCCGGCCTTTAGTTCATTGATGATTGCCTCGACTGACTTCCCACTGTCGGAAACGTCGTCGACGATCAGCAAGCTGTCCTCGTGCTGCACCTTGTCGACCAGATAGCTTAGGCCATAAACCCGCACTTCGCGGTTCTGTTCGTCAATCCCCGAAGAGTAGGAGGCAGTCCGAATCGCGATGTTGTCCGTCTCGATGCCGTGGTAGCTTAAATACTCCTGGACCGCGATCCCTATCGGGACACCGCCTCGCCAGATCGCGATCATGAAGGTCGGGCGAAAGCCGCTCTCCAGCACCTTCGCGGCGAGCTTCCAAGAATCCTCCAAAAGTCCCTCAGCAGTTAGGAAAAGCTTCTCCATTTGTTTTTGAAATCGACGGCCCGCCAAAAGCCAATCTCATTATTGAGACCGCACCCAGCACGACCTATGAAAAAGCGCTTTCTAGACGAGGCAACCATCATCGAAGATTCGTTTCGCCTCGGCATTCAGATTTTCGAAAGCGGCTTTCGTCCTACCTTTATTGTCGGCCTTTGGCGGGGCGGCAGTCCGGTGGGGATCTATGTGCAGGAATGCTTGCAAGCCCTCGGCGTCGAGACCGACCACTTTTCAGTGCGCACCTCATACCAAGGCCTGCCCGGCTACCAGGACATGATCGACGCCCCGGAGAATATCCGCGTCCACGGTACCCGGTACCTTGTGGAGAATCTCAACGCGGACGACCGCCTCCTCATCGTCGACGATGTCTGCAGCTCTGGCCACAGCATCCGCGCGCTGCAAATTCGCCTGCAGAAGAAGCTCAAGCGAAACTATCCAGCCGAGACCCAAACAGCGGTCCTCTGGCATCGCCCCCATTTCAAGCGAGCCGACGTCCAGCCGAACTACTTCCTGCACACGACCGACGAATGGCTCGTCTTCCCCTACGAACTCAAAGGCCTAACTCTCGACGAAATCAAGCAGCACAAACCTGCGGCTGCGGTGTAGGTACGGGCCTCGGTCTCGGTGGTCTCTAGGGTAACAGGAAAACGAGATTTCCTCTTTAGATCCATACCTCAAGCGACGAAGGTTTTGTTTGTGTGATGATCCAGGCTTGGGACCAGGTCGGAAACGATGGGGGAGGGTGATAGGAATCTCCGGATCTTCCAGGCGGAGAGCAAAGGGGGCTCGCTGTCTGGTGCGGCAATTGGATGGGTGAGTCGTTAGGGGTGTTCTGAGCGAAGCGACATTTGAACAACGAAGAGACGGAATGGCGGGCGGCTTGCTCACCCTCGGCAGGAGTTCGTCCCACCATTTTGCTTTCGAGGAGGAGTCGATCCCTAATGCTCGCACACCATCTTCTTTCGCGAAACGGGTTCCCTGTGGATTTTAGCTTTAACCTCAAGTGCTCTGGCCAATCACTCGGTTTTGGATGCGGTAGCCGCTAATACGCTTGGGCTTCCGAGGGGGATGCGGATGACGGTGACGGGGGCGGGGTCCGGCAAATCGGGCAGCTTGATCTGTAGGGTTTCGCCTTTGGTGGCATGGGTGAGGGGCTGAGCTGTGGCGAGAAAGGTGGGCTCGCCGTAGGTTTGTCCGGAGGCGAGGGTGGGAATGACGATTTCATTTCCCTCTGGCAGAGTGAAAAGGTGAGCGTAGAGGGCGTCGTCGGTCTGGGTGTAACGGCCCCAATCAGGCTGAGGGAAGGGGCTGGCTCGGGCTCCGTAGATGGACGCGGCGTTCGTTTCCATCCATGTGCCCATATTTTGGAGACGTTCGATGCTGGCGGCTGGAATGACTCCTTCGGGAGTTGGGCCGACGTTGAGGAGGAAGTTGCCTCCTTTGGATACGATTTCCACAAGATTGCGAATGAGGTCGTCGGAAGTTTTCCAATTTGTATCATAGGCCTTCCAGCCCCAAGTGTCGTTCATGGTCATGCACGATTCCCAGTCGAGGCCGTCGACGCCGGTGGCGGGGATTTCCTGCTCCGGCGTGCCGTAGTCGCCCGCGAAATTACCTTCCTTATCGAATCCGGCGTAGCCTTGGCGGCCTTTGTCGATGCGGTTGTTGACGATGAGGCCAGGCTGAATCTGGCGGACGAAGCGGTAGAGGTCTTTGCCCATGTCGGTGGTATAGTCGTCGATCCACTCGCCGTCGAACCAGAGGATGCCGATGTCGCCGTATTGGGTGAGCAGCTCGTTGAGTTGAGGCTTTAGGTAGGTCTCGTAGTAGCGAGGAAAGTTCGGGTTGGTCAGCTCCGGCCGATTGTATTCAGGTTCTAATGGCGCTTGGGCGGCGGGGTGGTGCCAGTCCATGATGGAGTGGTAGAAGCAGAGCTTGATGTCGTGCGTGCGACAGGCGTCGGCGAGCTCGGCGAGAATGTCTCGCTGGAAAGGAGAGGCGTCCGTGATGTCCCAGTCCGTCACTTTCGAATCCCAGAGGGCGAATCCGTCGTGGTGCTTGGAGGTAATGACGATGTATTTCATGCCGGCCTGCTTCGCGAGGCTTACCCAGGCGTCGGCGTCAAAGAAGAGGGGGTTAAACATGCGGGCGTAAGCTTCGTAGTCGTCGATGGGGACGCGTCCGTGGTGCATGATCCACTCGCCGATGTCTTCGACGGGGTCGCCTTTGTAATAGCCTGCGAGTTCCGCATAGACACCCCAATGGATGAACATGCCAAAACGGGCTTCCTTCCACCAGCCCAAGCGGGCGTCTTTCGCTTCTGGGGTTTCGTCCATGGGATCTTTCATTTGGGCTGTGGCGTTGCTGGCAACGAAGCAGAGGAGCAGTGCGGAGAGCAGTTTGGTCGTTCGTAGGAACATGGGGTGATTTGGGTTTAGGGGTGGTGACCGGAGTTGAAATCTGGGATAAGCGGGCCGTCTTCTATCGCGTGTCCTGTCGTAACTCCGGCGTTTGCCTCGATAAGAGAGGCTACGGTTGCTCGACGCGAACAAATATCCGGCATAGAGTAAAATTGCGGGGTATTCTGTGGATCGGATGTATTGGAGGAATCGGGGTGATTCGCTTTGTTCGCGTTCTCTCTAGCAGTTCGGAGGCCCGCTGATCTTCCACAAAACCGTTTCAGGTGTTATCAGCCCTTCACAGTTAGAGAACAAAAAAAGACGTACCCTAATCGGATACGCCTCAAATGCTGTATATTTAGATTCTTAGAATCGAAAGTTGGCTCCTAGTTGGACAACGTCAGTTCCGTCGTAGTCCTCGAAGCCTAGTTCGAGGGCGAACTTCTGATTGAACTCATAACCAAAACCTGCCCCAAAGCCTATGTCGTCGGCGCTGGCGCTCTCGCTTACCGAGCCCATTGAAGCATCGATTGAAATATCGCCATAGCCTGCACTTACGAATCCGAAAAGGCCTGAGTCAGCCTTCAAGATCCCCCTTACCCCAGCGAACCATGCGGTGTCGATTTCCACATCGACGCCAAAAATATCTTCCGATCCAATGCCCTTGGCGAAGCGAATCTCAGGAGCAATATAGAAATTCTCCGCGACTTTGAAGCTATAGCCTCCACCTACGAAAATTGCATCGAGATCAAGGTTCACTCCTGCCTCTGATTCGCTGAATCTGGCAACTCCGGCTTTCCCGAACCAGCCCTCGCTTGCGTGGAGACTAGAAGCGAAAATTGCTAGGCTTAAGATAGATACCGATTTTGTAAACGTATTCATTCTTTTGGGTTTTTTGATTAATGAGACTTGTTTGGAATTGACGAGAGCTGTGCCTATCGTCCGCTATTATTGCTGTATCCTTTTAAGAATTAGGAAAAATCAATACCTAAATAAATATAGTAGTAAGACGTAGTTGCTTCTTAAGCTTTCGTAATGAAGCACCATTCCGCATTATACTCAGGGAAAAAGACTTAGGAGCACCTACGCGCTCGTTCCCATGCCTCTTCTGGATCCTCCTCATCGATGTAGCAACGCCTCCTCCTAATGTTGAGGTACCCCGTGTTCAGCATGAGGTTGCCACTGTAGAACTCGCTTCGGTGCTCGATCCTTGGGGCAAGCGAACTGACGGCTGCGGGGAAGGGGGGCGAGGAAGTCTTTCACCTTCCAAGCTTAGCTCAAACGGTAGGACAAGCGGAGTCCTGTGCGGCACAGCTGGTCCGGTGTCTCGCGGGAAGACGAGGGCTTATTCCAATCGTGTTTGACCGTATTGGGCGTGGAGAGGAAAGCGTAACGCGACGCGCGAGGGACTGTTAGCCTCAATTGGTGCACCACCCAATCCCAAAGCCCTTGCAGATCCGGATCATCAGTTGCTATTTGCTGAACGGACTTATCGGGCCTTGTTTGCATCCTCGAAACGTTCCTGACACTTCATGTCAGTGCACATTGCCGAAGCGCAAAAAAAATATAACCCGTTGTTATACATCGGGTAACATGGCGGAGAGAGGGGGATTCGAACCCCCGGTACCTTGCGGTACACTCGCTTTCCAAGCGAGCGCCTTAAGCCACTCAGCCATCTCTCCAGCTCGCTATTTCCTCGGTACGCCCAAGCGTCCCCTAGAAAAGAACGGCCAAATAAGGCGATTCGCATCTTCCCGGTCAATGTCTTTTCTTAAAAAATAAATTCGAGGGCAAATCCCTCCGGTTTCGGGCAAATCCCGCTTGCATGTTACTTAGGGCGACGTAGGTTCGGGCGTTTGAAGCTTTCTGAGAAAAAATGGTCTCTTCTAACGCAGACATAGGTTACAACAGCAAGGTCGAGGGCGGCGTGATCGTCTCCAAGGCCGATGCGGTTATTAACTGGATTCGCACCCACTCGCTTTGGCCGATGCCGATGGGATTGGCGTGCTGCGCGATCGAGCTCATGGCCTCCGGGGCTTCGAAGTTCGATATCTCGCGCTTCGGCGCCGAGGTGATGCGCTTTTCCCCTCGTCAATCGGACGTAATGATCGTCGCCGGCACTGTAACTTACAAGATGGCCCCGATCGTACGCCGTATCTACGACCAGATGGCGGAGCCGAAATGGGTGATCGCCATGGGGGCCTGCGCTTCGTCGGGAGGCATGTACCGCTCGTACGCTACTTTGCAAGGTGTTGACCGGATCGTTCCGGTGGACGTTTACGTGAGCGGATGCCCGCCACGGCCGGAAGCCCTTCTCGACGCCCTGATCAAATTGCAGGACAAGGTCGGCACGGAAACGTCGTCCAAGAACCTGTTTAAAGTAAAATCCTGATCTGCTCGCACGATGATTGCTCAAGATCTACTCGCCGCCCTGCAAGGAGTTAACTCTGAAGTTGCAGAGCGCGAATCTGCCGACTGGCCTTCTTTTAATTGCCCGATCGACTCGCTGGTCGATGTTCTCAAGACCCTCCGCGACAACCATGGCTACGATTTGTTGGCCGACGCGACGGGAATAGACAATGGAGTAGAGACTCACCCGCGCTTTACAGTTGTCTACCATGTGCAGTCCACTGCCAATGCGGTTTACGTGCGTGTGGCGGCGGATTGCCTGGACAGCGAAAATCCGGTGGCTCCTACCGTTTCGCACCTTTGGCCGGCTGCCGATTGGCACGAGCGCGAGTGCTACGACCTTCTCGGAATTAAGTTTGAGGGGCACCCCGACCTCCGCCGTATCCTCATGTGGGATGGCTACCCGCACCATCCGCTGCGTAAGGACTTTCCGTTGGCAGGGCACGATGGCGAATTTTGGGATGAAGAAATCAGCGAGGAAACGGGAACCGGTACGATCGCTGCTCCTATGATGGGCGGCCCGTTCGTCTCCAAGAGCTCCGAATTCGAAGCGGACCGCGAGCCTCGCGCCAAAGACGAGAGCTGGGATGAGAAGAAGGAAAAGCCAGACGGCTAGGAGCGAAACCGCAGCAGCCAAACGACGAAAACGAATTTAGCCAATGGCGACCGAATCTAAAGAATACACGATGCCCGATGCGGGGTCCCGCACAGCGCAAGCTTCGGAAGAGTTCGAGACTGAAAAGCTCGAGCTCAGCATGGGCCCATCCCACCCGTCTACACACGGGGTGTTGCGCCTCAACTTGGAGCTCGACGGCGAGATCATCCAAAAATGTGATCCCGTGCTGGGATACCTGCACCGTGGCGATGAGAAGATTGCCGAGAACATGACTTATAACCAGTTCGTTCCGTACACGGACCGACTGGACTACCTCGCCCCGCTGGCCAACAACGCGATCTACGCCATCGCGGTTGAGAAATTGACCGGTATCCAAGTGCCGGAGCGCTGCCAGTCGATCCGCGTGATCACCAGCGAAATGGCTCGTATCTCGTCGCATTTGCTAGGGCTGGGAGCGTACACCATGGACGTCGGCGCCTTGACGGTGTTCATGATCACTTTCACCGAACGCGAGAATCTCTACACGCTCTTCGAGGAGCTGACGGGTGCTCGCTTCACTACTAGTTACAGCCGCATCGGCGGAGTCACTCGCGACATGCCCGCTGGCTGGACCGACAAGGTGCTCGATTTTTGTACGAAGTTCCTGCCGTTGCTCGACGACGTAGAAAGCTTGCTTTCGCGCAACCGCGTTTTCGTGGATCGCACGGCGGACATCGGCACGATCAGCAAGGAAGATGCGATCGCTTACGGCATGACCGGTCCTAACGCTCGCGCCTCGGGTGTGGACGTAGACCTGCGCCGCGATGCTCCTTATTCTGGATACGAGAAGTATGACTTCGAAGTAGTGCTTGGCGAAAACGGGGACTGCTACGATCGCTATATCGTTCGCATGGAAGAAATGCGCCAGAGCGTGCGGATCATTCGTCAGGCCATCGCCCAATTGCCAGAAGGTCCGTACCGCGCGGAAGACGCGAAGAAGATCATCCTGCCGCACAAGGACAAGACGCTCACCTCCATGGAAGAGCTGATCCAAAACTTCATGATTACCACAGAAGGTCCGCAGATCCCGGCTGGCGAAGTTTACTTCGAAGGCGAAGCTCCGAAAGGGGCGCTTGGATTCTTCATCCATTCTAAGGGTGGAGGTGTGCCATACCGCATGAAGATCCGCGGCCCCTCCTTCTGTAATTTGAGCATCCTGCCAAAGCTTTGCGTGGGATCTATGGTTTCCGATGTTCCGGCTATCTTGGGAAGCTTCGATTTCGTGATGGGGGAATGCGATCGATAGATTTTTACCCACGAAATACGCGAATATTCACGAATTGAATACGTTTTTATTTGTGAGGACTTGAGAGAATCGTGGGCAGCAAATTGATTTTACACAAATGGACTTAAAGCCAGAGACGCTAGCTGAGATCGAAGCTGCGATTCCGAAGTATCCGGAAGCGCAGAGCGCGGTCATGCCATTGTTGCACGCGATCCAAAAGGATCAGGGTGCCATCTCGAACGAGGCCGCTGAATGGGTGGCCGAGAAACTGGGCATCGCTCCGATCAACGTGCTATCGGTCGTAACCTTCTACCCTTTCTTTCGCCAGCATAAGATCGGCAAGCGACACATCCGCGTGTGCCGTACGCTCTCTTGCGCCATGGCGGGTGGGTCCAAAGTTTGCGACAAAGTTCTATCGGAATTTGAGGCCGAGCTGAATCACGCCTCTCCCGATGGCGAGGTGACGGTAGAGTTTGCCGAGTGTCTCGCGAGTTGTGGAAGCGCACCGGTGATGTTGGTCGACGAAGACCTGCACGAAAACCTTACCGTCGAGAAGGCCAAAGAAATTTGCGACAAGATCAAAGCGGAGGCGAAAGCGTAGTTAAGATGGCAATACATCCGAAAGAACAGCGTCTCGTCCTAAAATATGCCGACGAACCTGGCTACACGCCGAGCATCGACAGCTACTTGGCCCATGGCGGTTACGACATGCTCAAGAAGGCGGTCACCATGGAGCCGCAGGCGATCATCGACGAAGTGAAAGCTTCGACCTTGCGCGGTCGTGGCGGAGCCGGTTTCCCTTGTGGACTCAAGTGGAGCTTTGTGGACCGCAAGTCCGGTAAGCCGATCTACTTGATCTGCAATTGCGACGAGTCAGAGCCCGGCACTTTCAAAGATCGCCAAATTGTGCACAAGGATCCGCATCAGTTGATCGAAGGCATGATGATTTCCTGTTTTGCGAATAACGTTGCCAAAGCATTCATCTACATTCGCGAGGAGATGCCGTACGGGGCGAAGATCCTCGACGAAGCGATACTCGAAGCGAAGGAAAAGGGATTCGTTGGCGATAATGTATTGGGATCAGGATACAGCTGCGAAATCGTAGTACACCGCGGAGCGGCGGCCTACATTTGCGGCGAGGAAACTGGTCTGATCGAGTCGCTTGAAGGCAAGCGGGCGAATCCGCGCATCAAGCCTCCTTACTTCCCAGCGGTGCTCGGCCTCTACAATTGCCCGACTATCGTTAACAACGTCGAAACCCTCTGTAACGCCGTCCACATTTTGGATATGGGCGCGGAAGGCTTCAAGAAGATCGGCCGTCCTAACAATGCGGGTACACGTATCTGGTGTGTGTCCGGCGGTGTGCAGCGTCCCGGCTACTACGAAGTGGGCGAGATGACGCTTGGCGAACTGGTTTACGATATCTGTGGCGGACCGCTTCCCGGTCGCAGCATTAAGGCGATTATCCCTGGTGGTTCTTCAATGAAGATCCTCAAGAACGGCGAGCGCTATAAGGGCAAGAATCCGGACGGCAGCGAATACGATTGGGGGCTGGAAGACATTCCGCTCGACTACGACGGCATCGCTGCGGCTGGCTCCATGTCTGGATCCGGTGGCATGATGGTGCTCGATGACACGGTATCCATCCCGGCAGCGCTAGCCAATTTGATGGCCTTCTACTCTCACGAATCTTGCGGCCAGTGTACACCGTGTCGCGAAGGTTCGCTCTGGTTGAAAAAGATAACTTCCCGTATGGTTCATGGCGAGGCTCGCCCGGAAGATGTGGATCTCATGCTCGACGTAGCAGGCCAGATTGCAGGCCGTACCATTTGCGCTTTCGGTTTTGCGGTGGCGTGGCCGGTGCAGAGCTACATTGCCAAGTTTGAAGACGAATTTAGAGAATATGCGGCGCACCTCAGCGATCCCAATGCTGACCGCCAAGCCATAAAGGAACTCGCGTGTAATGGCTGAGGAAAAGAAAGAAAACCTGATAACGGTCAATATTGACGGACAAGATCTACAGGTGCCTGCCGGTACCAACATGGTCGAAGCTGTCAAAATGCTCGGCAAGGAGGTTCCGCATTACTGCTACCATCCGAAGCTCTCAATCGCTGGCAACTGCCGCATGTGTCTCGTGGAAATGGGTATGCCTGGCAAGGACCGCGCCACCGGCGAGCCGATGCTCAACGAGGACGGCACTCCCAAGATCATGTGGATGCCGGGGCCTGCGATCGCTTGCGGTACCAACGCGGCTCCTGGGATGCACATCAAGACCAACTCGCCAAAGGCCGTTGAGTCTAGGGAGTCGGTGACTGAGTTTCTGCTCGTCAATCATCCGCTCGACTGTCCTATTTGTGATCAAGCTGGCGAGTGTAAGCTGCAAGAATTCTCCGCGTCTCACGGACGTGGATACAGTCGCTTCATCGAAGAGAAGAACGTTAAGCCCAAGCGCACCCGTCTTGGCCCGAGAGTCACTCTCGACGATGAGCGTTGTATTCTCTGTTCGCGTTGCGTCCGCTTTTCGCAAGAGATCGCCAAGGACGACGTGCTTGGCTTTACCGATCGCGGCAGCTATTCTACTTTGACCTGCTTCCCGGGCAAGGAGCTCGCCAACAACTACTCCCTAAATACAGTAGACATCTGCCCTGTGGGAGCTCTCACCAGCACAGACTTTCGCTTCAAGATGCGTGTCTGGTTCCTCAAGGAAAGCAAGAGCATCGACCTCGAATCAAGCGTCGGCTGCAATACAGTGGTTTCTTCCCGCGAAGGAAAAGTCTATCGCGTGACGCCGCGTCGCAACGACGAAGTCAACGACACTTGGATGCCCGACTCCGGCCGCGAGCTCTACAAGCAAATCGAATCGGAGGATCGCCTCTCGTATTCGACGGTTAACGGTTCCCAGACTTCGGCGGTGGAAGCCATCAAGGCAGCTGCTGAAATTCTAAAAGGGGAGGGCGTTGCGATCGTCGGTTCCGGGCGCAATACCGTCGAAGAGCAATTCGTGCTCAAGCAAATCGCCGATCAGGTGAATGCAAAAGGCGTGTATCTGGTTGCTCGATATGGTGACGGTGATGGAATCCTAGTTTCCAAGGATCGCAACCCGAACGTGCGCGGTGCCTTGGCAACCGGTTTGATTTCCGATCTTCCCGCAGAGCAGCTTTCGGTTCTCGCTTCTCAAATTGACAGTGGCGAAGTCAGCACGGTCCTCGCGTCTAAGGAAGATCTCGTGGCAGCAGGGCTTAGCGAAGAGCAGCTCAAGAAGGTGAAGCTCATCGTCATCGATACGCATGCTTCAGCGACCACGAAGAATGCGGATGTAGCGATTGCGGGCCTGACCCAGTTCGAAAAGTCCGGTTCGGTGATCAACCAGCAGTTCCGTATCCAAAAATTCCATAAAGCGGTTCCGGGGCCTGTTGGCTCGATTGACGACCTCGCAGCTTTGTCTGCCATTCAGGCCAGCCTTTCAGGCGAAACCTTCCCATCGGTGGTCGGTACCGTTTGGGAAAAGATCGCTGCGGAAGGAAATATTTTCGAAGGTCTCAGCTTCAAAGGTATCGCCGATACGGGCGTGCTTTTGGACGGCTCGGCTTTCTCCGGGCTCGCTTTTGTCGAAGGCAAGTCTCTCCACTTTGAACCCAAGCTAGAAGCTGCTGCAGCGGAATAAGCGTCATGGAACTCACTGATATAGCAATCAAGTCGATCTACGCGATTGTCGTAGTGAGCGTGCTGATGGGCTTTTGCTCCTATGCCGTTCTCGCCGAGCGCAAGATTTCCAGCTGGATTCAAGGTCGTGTCGGTCCAAACCGTACGACCCTTCCGTTCATAGGATCGATCCCGTACGTCGGCCGCTTCCTAACGCGACTCGGCGTCTTCCAGCCAGCGGCGGACGGATTAAAGTTTCTCTTCAAGGAGGACATTACTCCCGACCACGTCAACAAGGTCTACTTCATCCTCGCTCCTATCCTTTCGCTGGTTCCTGCGTTGACGACTGTAGTGGTGGTTCCTTTCGGATACTTCGAAAACTCCGCAGGGGAGGTTGTGAACTTGGTCCTGGCTGATCTCAACGTAGCGATCCTTTTCCTTTTCGCCGTCTCCTCGCTGGGCGTCTATGGTGTGGTGCTCGCTGGATGGGCTTCTAATTCCAAGTATCCATTTCTTGGAGGCATTCGCGCTTCCGCTCAGATGATCTCTTACGAGCTCGCCATGGGGATTTCGGTGCTGCCGGTTTTCATGTGGCTCAATGCTCCTGGAACCGACGGAACGCTAAGTCTGGTAGATGTCGTGAATGCCCAAGGGGGCGCGCTTTGGAATGCGATGTGGATGCCAGTTTCGTTCCTGATTTTCGTCGTTTGTATTTTTGCCGAAACGAACCGTTTGCCGTTCGATATGGCTGAGTCGGAAACCGAGCTCGTTAGCGGTTTCCACACCGAGTACAGCTCCTTCAAGTTCGGTCTCTTCTTCGTGGGCGAGTACGCTCACATGCTCGTGGGCTCGGCAGTTGTCGCGATTCTCTTCCTCGGCGGATGGCATCCATTGCCCTTTATGACGTGGGCGGATTTCGGCGTCCACGGCTGGCTAGCCGGAGTGCTTTCTGTTGGCACCATGATCGGCAAGCTCTGTGGCTTTATGTTCTTCTTTATGTGGATCCGTTGGACGCTTCCACGTTTCCGCTACGACCAAGTGATGCGCATCGGCTGGCAAATGCTCCTGCCGCTTTCGATCGCCAACCTGATCGTGTACACCTTTGTAATCTACTTTTTGGAGAGACCTTAACCCACACGCGCCATGCCGATCGTAGTTAAGAGAAAACCACTGACCTTTTTAGAAAAGCTCTACATCCCTGAGATCGTTCGTGGTCTCACAGTTACTTTCCGTCGTATGTTTTTCGGCGAAACCGTAACCTTGGAGTATCCGGAACAGCGCCCGCCGATTCCTGCGGGTTATCGTGGAGTACCGACGCTTGTTCGGGATCCGGAAGGACGCGAAAAGTGCGTATCCTGCCAGCTTTGCGAGTTCGTTTGTCCACCGAAAGCGATCCGCATCACTCCAGGCGAGATCCCTGAAGATAGCGATTACTCTCATGTCGAGAAGGCGCCCAAGGAATTCGATATCGATATGCTCCGCTGCATCTACTGCGGCATGTGCCAAGAGGTTTGCCCGGAAGAGGCGATCTGGTTGCAGAACCAGTATTCGATGTCTGGTTACACGCGTGCAGAGATGGTGAATAACAAGGCCAAACTTTACGAACTTGGCGGCACTCTCCCCGACGAACACTTCAAGTGGAACAAGAAAAAGGAAGCGGCCGCGAATGGTGGCGACCATGGCCATGGACCTGCCATGCCGCCAGCTGACATGCCTCGTAGCGAGAACCCCGAAGTCCCTCCTGTTTATCCAAAATGACTGACCTGTTTTTCTACCTTTTCGCGACCTTTACTCTCGGTTGCGCTTTTGGCGTCGTTTTCAGCCGCAATCCCGTCAACGCGGCGATGTTCCTGATCATGACCTTTCTAGGGATGGCCTCGCTCTTCGTGTTGCTCGAAGCCTACTTCCTCGCGGTGATCCAGATCCTGGTCTATGCGGGGGCCGTCGTGGTGCTCTTCCTCTTTATTATCATGCTCCTCGATGTGAAGGAAGAGAACACGCATCGCGTGACGCCGCTCACATGGGTTGCGAGTTTGATCGGTTTTGCCCTGCTTATTCTCGGTGTGGTGGCCATCACTTCCAGCGACAATATAAAGGCGGTTGGCGACACGCTTCCGGAAGCTGCCGGCGCCTCTCTCAAGAACTTTGGCTATGAGCTCTTCACGACTTACCAGCTGCCTATGCAGGTGACTGGCTTCCTCCTCTTGATTGCGATGATAGGCGTCATTGTTCTCAGTAAGCGAATGAAGACCGACTAAGCCTCTCGAACCCTCCTTATAAGACGAACTTTTCTCTCTTTCTCAATCGATGACCGTCGGACTTGAACAATACATAGCGGTAAGCGCCGCGCTCTTCGCCATCGGTTTCTTTGGCGTCTTGCGACGCAAGAACACGCTTGTCATCTACATGTGCCTCGAGCTTATGCTCAACGCCTGCAACCTCGGCCTGATCGCTTTCTCTCGCTACCATGGGGGTATGAGTGGTTCGGTTTTTGTGTTTTTCACCATCACGGTGGCAGCAGCAGAAGTTGCGGTGGGCCTTGCGATCATCGTGGCCCTTTTCCGCAAGCGCCAGACTGTGCAGGTGCCAGCCCTCAACGCCCTGAAGAACTAGCTTACTGATGAATCCTGAACTATTCGCATACGCTCTTCTCGCGTTCCCATTGATCTCTGCGGCAGCGATCGCTTTTGGCATGCGTCGCAATGGAGCATTGGCCTCTGGCGTATCCGTCACTGCCGCCACTCTCATCCTCGCCACTGCAGGGCATATCATCTTCCGTCTAGACAATTTCGAGTTCACCACAAACTGGATACAGCTCGGCCCTCTTTCCTTGGACTTCGGATTCCTCATCGACGACCTCGCTAAGCTCATGCTCTTCGTGGTGGCATTCGTGGGTTTTCTCGTTCATGTATTCAGTCTTGGATACATGAAGGAAGATCCGAACAAGGCTCGTTTCTTTGGCGGACTTTCCATTTTCATGTTTTCCATGCTTGGCCTCGTGATGGCTAACAGCTTGGTGACGCTCTTTATCTTCTGGGAGCTCGTCGGTTTCAGCTCTTACATGCTGATTGGCTTCTATCTCGACAAGCCCAGCGCGGCGGCCGCTTCGAAGAAGGCATTCATCGCGAACCGCGTGGGTGATTTCGGTTTCCTCATCGGTATTGCCATGACGATCGGTATCTTTGGAACGGTCAGCCTCACTGAAATGCGCGAGGCGGTGGTTTCTGGTGAAGTGGTTGTAGGCACTGCGGCCCTCGGGTTGCTTCTTTTCTGCGGTACCGTTGGCAAGTCCGGCCAGATCCCGCTTCACGTGTGGCTCCCTGATGCAATGGAGGGGCCGACTCCGGTTTCAGCTTTGATCCATGCTGCGACAATGGTGGCAGCGGGTGTATTCCTTCTCTGCCGTACTGGTTTCCTCATGACAGAGGATGCGTTGAACGTAATCATGTGGGTAGGGGTAGCGACCGCGATTTACGCGGGGCTGACCGCTATCGCCCAACGCGACATCAAGAAGATTCTCGCCTACTCCACGGTATCCCAGCTTGGTTATATGGTAGCAGCTTTCGGTCTCGGAAGTTTGGTAGCCCTCAAGGAAAGTCCGGCTGACGCGGCTAGCGCGGTAATCACGGGCGGCGTTGCGGCAGCGATGTTTCACCTGACGACCCACGCTTTCTTCAAGGCACTGCTTTTCCTCGGTTCCGGTTCGATCATTCACGCCTGCCACCACGAGCAAGACATCTTCAAGATGGGTGGCTTAGCCAAGAAAATGAAAGTGACTTTTTTCTGCTTCACTCTCGGTTTGGCGGCATTGGTGGGAACTCCCTACCTCTCTGGCTATTTCTCGAAGGACGCGATTCTGGCGCTAGCAGTCGAGCAGAATATGGCCGTTTTTTACCTGTTGGTATTTGGAGCGTTCTTAACAACGTTCTATATGGTCCGCCTTTGGAAGATCGTTTTTCTCGGCGAAGCCAATTCAGACAGCGCCAAGCACGCCCACGAAAACGGGTTGGTAATGACGGTGCCTCTAATATTTCTAGCTGCGTTGGCAGTGCTGGGTGGTTACGCTGGGATTTATCCTGAAGCGATGTCGCCTCTCATAAACCTCGGTGACGAGATTGCTCACGGCGAGCATCATGGAACGGTCATGATGCATGGCATCGGCGCATGGTTGATTGGACTTGTTTTGGCTTGGGTGATCTACGGTGCCGGCTCCAGGGAAGATCGTTTTGGTGGCCCGGTTTACGCGGTACTTCAAAAGAAGTTCTTCTTCGACGAGGCCTACGATTTCTACATTGCCAAGATCCAGCAGCGAGTGGCTTTGACTATCCATTTTTTCGAGCAAATCGCTTTGTCCGGCTTGATCATTCGCGGAGCGGCTGGGGTTGCTGGTTTGGTCGGTATCGGTCTCAAGAGCCTGCATGTCGGTAGCCTTCACCAATACGTTTACTGGTTCATCGCCGGCCTCGCAATCTTCTGGTTTATCGCGGGCTAAGCATGTGCGGTAAAATTGAATACGATTTTCTAAAATGAACGACTCCGTTTCACTTCTACATTTTGCCATTGCGGTTCCGCTGATTGCGGCTTTCGCCACGCTTTGGGCAGGCAAGCTTGGCCGTCCTGCGGTGCAGATCGTTTCTGTAACCGGATTTGCGATACCGACCATCCTCGCGATTTTCGCTTGGGTTTCCTACAGCCCGGACGTTGCCGGCGGCTACGATTTTGTAACTCGGCATAACACGGGTCTCGAATCGGTCGGTATCAGCTTGCACCTTGGGCTCAACGGTGTGGCACTGCCTCTTTTCGTAATGGCCGCAGTGGTAGGCTTGGCAGCTGGTCTTTATGGGGCACAGTCCAAAGCGGAAAACCTCTCTCGTTACTTGTTCTGCTTGCTGGTCATGCAGGGCGGCCTGATGGGCGTATTCGCTTCTATTGACGTTTTCTTTTTCTACTTCTTCCACGAATTGGCCCTCATCCCGACCTTTGTAATGGTGGGAGTCTGGGGTGGTCGTGACCGCGGCTACGCCGCCATGAAGATGACCATCTACCTGACGCTCGGAGCAATGCTCTCGCTCGCTGGTTTGATCGCTCTCTATGTGAAGAGCGGTGCAGAATCCTTTGACCTGATCACGCTGAAGGAACACCTATCAGCAGCGCCTTTGAGTGAAACGGTCTCGAATTACGCGTTCGGACTTTTGCTATTCGGCTTCGGTATTCTGGTATCGCTCTGGCCACTACACACTTGGGCACCGCTCGGTTACGGAGCCGCTCCGAGTTCTGCAGCCATGTTGCACGCGGGAGTGCTGAAAAAGTTTGGACTCTATGGCCTGATCCAAATCGCGGTGCCTCTAATCCCGGGTGGAGTAGGGCAGTGGGAGAATTGGATCATTTGGCTGGCTCTTGGAAACGTGGTGATTGTTGGTCTGGTGACGATGGCACAGCGCGACTTGAAGCAAATGCTTGGTTACAGTTCGGTTATGCACATGGGCTACGCTTTCCTCGGCATCGCAGCCATGTCGGTGATCGGTGTTGCGGGGGCAGTGATCATGATGGTGGCACACGGTTTAACGGTAGCGTTGCTCTTCATGCTCTCGACGATGATTCACCATCGCACCCAGACTTTCGAGATGGAAGAGATGGGCGGGCTCTCCAAGAAAGCTCCAGTGCTCAGTGCATTCTTCGTTTGCGGCATGATGGCCAGTATCGCTCTTCCCGGTCCGGGACTTGCCAACTTCTGGGGCGAGTTTGGAATCTTCGTCAGTCTTTGGCAGTTCAAGCCTTGGGTGCTTTGTGTAGCGGCGACTGGTATTATCATCTCGGCGGTTTATGCTCTGCGTGCGATCGCTCGCGTTTTCTTTGGTACGGAGTCTGAGGATTTCCTAGAAGTGCAAAAGGAACACGCTGTCACTGATATGACTTGGGCCGAGCGCGTCCCGGCATTGATTCTGATCATCCTGCTTTTCTTCATCGGCTTCTTTCCGAAGACCATTTCTTCCTCACTCAACGATGCGCTTGAGAGCGAACCCGTCTACGCGACGAGCGAAGCCAACAAGTAATTATTATTTGGATATACGATGCCAACTGATACTTTGAATTCCCTCGGCGAAATCGCTGCTACCAATACCTGGGGCGCGATCTACCCAGAAATGATCCTCGGCTGCTTAGCTCTCCTTTTGCTGGCTCTCGAGGTGATCCTCCCGAAGTTCGCACACGGTGCAATCCCACGCATTGCGATTCTCGGGCAGGTCCTGTTGCTTGGCTACATCGTGATCTTCGATGTATCAGGAGGATCCAGTCGAGTGGCCTTCGGTGGCATGGTCGAGCTCAGCGCAACGACTCAAGCTCTACGGATCTTCTTTCTGCTCGCCTCAATATTCGTCAGCTATTTGGCGATGGTGAGTTTCGAAAATAAGTCGCTAGCTCGCATCGAGTACTTCGCGATCACATTGGTGGTAACCGGTGCACTCTCCATCATGGCGATGTCGAACCACTTCGTCATGCTTTTCGTGGCCCTCGAAACGGCAACTGTCGGTTTCTACGTGCTGGTTAGTTACTTCCGCCAAAATCCGCTCTCGCTCGAAGCGGGCCTCAAGTACCTGATCATGGGAGCCTTGAGTTCGGCTATATTGCTTTTCGGCATCGTGCTTCTCTACGGTGCAGCCAGCAATCCAGCGCTCGCAGGCAGCAGCCTCGACTCGATGAATTTCCAAAACCTGCGGGTCTTCCTCGAGGCGAACCCAACGGATACGTTGGCGATCATTGGTATGTTGCTCGTGATCTCAGGCGTAGCCTTCAAGATCGGGGCGTTCCCGTTCCAAATCTGGATCCCTGACGTTTACCAAGGCGCGCCGGTACCGACCACTGCATTTCTAGCGGTGTCTTCCAAAGCGGCTGGCTTTGCGGTTCTTTTGACACTGGTAAAGACCTTTGCGCCGCTCTCCAATGTTCTCATTCCCGTGCTTTCTGGGATCGCAGCGCTTACCATTCTTTTTGGTAACTTTGCCGCTCTTACGCAGCGTAACCTCAAGAGAGTTATCGGCCTTTCGGGCGTCTCGCATGCTGGGTTCTTGCTGATTGGCGTCATTGCCGCCCAATCTGTTCCGGAGGCGACCAATTGGGTGCTTTTCTATCTTTTCGCTTACTTACTCGGATCGATGGCAGTATTCGCGGTATTCGCTCACTTGCCAAAAGCGTGGGACTCCGACCTCGATCTCGACGATCTCGGCGACTTGGCAAAGCGAAACGGCTTTCTGGGAATCGCTTTGGCGATCGGTATCGGTTCATTGGCGGGAATTCCTCCGCTGGCTGGATTCATCGGAAAATTCCTCATCTTCGTGGCCGCATTTAAGGCTGAGCTATTCACCTTGCTCGGCGTGGGTATCGTTGGGGTGGTGGTATCGATCTACTACTATTTTGGCGTGATCAAAGCCGCCTTTTTCGAGGTTTGGCGTTTCACCGATGAGAATGAGGAAAGCGGAACTCCCTCGGCTCTTCCTGGTGCGACCCTTACGGCCCTCGGCAAGTTGACCATCGTGGTTGCGATCGCTGGCTCGGTGGTGCTTGGTTTCTTCCAAGGACCGCTCGGCTCCTGGCTATCAGGTCAGTAGAAGCTGTTTTAATGCGTTGCAGATCAAGAGCTAAGCTCGCCAACTAACCGGCGAGCTTTTTTTGCGATTAAGTTTGAGATGGCGAGGGTTCCACATTGATTCTCTTTATCAGCCTTATACTCCCTCCCTATTCACGCACCCTTTTTGAATGAAAGTAACTGGTCTAGCGATCGTACCCCCTGAAACTGCGGCTGACGAAGCCCAGGTCACTCCTGAGCTCCTTGCTTCCGTGTTGGCCCGCTACTCACGTAGTAATGAAGGAATCGATACGATCATGTCGAAAGTCGACCTCCAGAATGCGGACAAATCGATAGACCGGATCCTGAAGTTCGTCGACTACGGTCACGCTTCGATTGGTGGTTTGACGGGTGGCATCGCGGTGGCGATCGACGACGTTTCGATGTGGCTCGCCTACAAACTGTTTGAGGTGTCGCAGATGTCCGATGGGCAGGAATCCAGCACGCGCTACATCGCAATGGATCCTCAGAATATCCCGACCCCCGATGAGATCGGGATGCCGGTGGACCTCGCCGAGGAATGGCTAGCCATCATTAGCGAGGGATTCGATTGCTACAACAAGGAGTACGCCCGTCTCGACAATGTCGCTGAGGCAGACTCTAGCGTGGTAAGAGCACCCGAGGGTACACCAGAAAAGGTGCTTTCTCGCATGCGCAAGAATTTCGCCCTGGACCGAGCTCGCTATTTCATTCCGCTAGCGACCAAGACTAACCTGGCCCTTGTCATGTCCGCACGCATGTGGGCCCAGACGATCAAGCATGTCGCCTCGCTACCGCAAAAGGAAGCTCAAGTAGTGGCAGAGCTGATACGTTCAGAAGTGGCGAAGTTTGCTCCTCGCCTCGTTAAACACAGCAAGGTGGAGAAGTCTTTCCAGAAGCAAGCGCTTGAAGAGCATAATCGAAGCTTGGACCTCATGAAGACGCGTCTTTCGATTGAAAATCTTGAAGATGAGGTTTGGGTTGATGTCGCCAATAGCATGCCTCCGTTTCTCGCTGAGAAGCAATCGATCGGAAACGCCCTCAAGTACCGAGCGAATCGATACGGCTATTGCGGCACCGCGATACGGCGCATGCGTGTCTCTTTTGCATGGAACAACATGGCTATTGCTGAGCTGCGCGACTTGAATCGCCATCGCACGGGCCATCGCTACACCCCCTGTATCCAAGCTGGATTCTATCTTGCTCCGGAGACGGACCGTGAGGAATTTCGTCCGTTCTTGGAACGACAGAAGGCGTTTCTTGAAAAACTGATGGATCGAGGTGAGGCGACCTATGTTTATGGCTTGATGCTTGGCAGCCAGACTCCGTTTGAACACTCGACGCATGCGGACAAGTTTATCTACGAAGCGGAATTGCGCACTGGATTGGGTGCTCACTACCGCTACGCGGAGCACCTGAGCAAGGTGCTCGCTGAATTCTACAAGCAGGTACCCGACGCCCGCGAATGGGTGGTCGAGGGAACGGCGGAGCCTGAGTGATGGGTAGTTTTCGAAACCTATTTGTTTTCCTCGCAGTCGTAGGGCTCATCGCTCTCGCGACGGAGTCGGAGGCCGCCAAGAAGAAGGAGCCGGAGAAATTGGTACCCGTTAAAATCATTAAGCCGAGCGAGACGAAGTTCAAACAGGCCAAGATCATTCAGAAAAAGGAGGCGAAGCCGAAGCGATTCCTTTGGTTCAAGAAGAAGGAGCCGAAGGTAACTCAACCCCAGATGGCCCGCATCGTACAGGAGCCGATGGCGACGCAAATCGAGCAGACGACAGCCGAGAAAGCGAAGCTGATAGAGACTCCCAAGAAAACGGTTAAGGTGAAGGAAGCGGAGGCTGCAGCAAAAAGTGAGTTGCCGGACGCGACTGTCCCTAAAGGGGAAAATGCCTCCGCTCAAGTCGCGGAGGATTAAGTGCTCTACCTCTTTAACCCGGAAAAATTATAAGTTTATCCGAATCGGAAACAGGCTTGATAGGGTATGGGAACTTATGTAAGTACTTTTCAGTATGACCCTCCCTTCTATCCCCGTAGCAGGCGTCGCCGCCTGCATCATTTTCCTCTCGATATCCTCGCTCTCGGCTCAGCGATCTGAACTTGCCAAAGGAGGGTGGGACGAGATTCCGGAAGAGGAATTGACGGCGACAGCTCCGAAGATCGATCCCAACGCTCACAGTGAGTTCACCTACCGCAGTGTCAAAGTAGATGACCGCGAGGACTATTACTCGAGCCACTCCTTCCACAACCGTGTCAAGTTGTACGACGAGGCTGCGGTAAAGGATTGGGACAAGGTCGACATTGAGTATTTCGAGGGTTTCCGCGTTACAAAGATCAAAGCCCGCGTCATCTATCCGGATTTGACGGTGGCAGAGCTTTCCTCGCGAGATATTGTCAGGCGTAAGATTTTCAAGAATGACTCCTTCAGTGGCTACGCTAAGTCCTTTTCCTTTCCGGGGCTGAAGCCTGGATGCATTATAGAGTACTCGTGGAAGACGGGGATCGATGCGTGGTTTAAAGGCGTGACGCTCGATCTGCTGAGTGACTACCCGACATGGCGCTACGATGTAGTGATAAAACCATACAAGGGTTTAGCGGCGAGTGTGAGAAGCTACAATGGAGGCGCGAAATGGGAAAAAGTGACGGGTGGTTTCCAAACTTTTGCAGAGAACCTCCCCGCTAAATCTGATGTACCTTATGTAGGGCCGTATCGAGATTTCGAACCCTTCGTTCTGGTCGAGTATTCGTCAGAAATTGAAGCTCTCGAACAAGAGAAGTATTGGAACTATCGAGCGGGTCGACTCGACGACGTAAACGACGAACTGATCAAACCCAAATCAGGACAGGTCAAGAAGCTCGCGTCGGAGCTGTTTGCGGGTGTAGGATTAAATGAGGAGAAAGTGAAGATCGCGTACGATTATTGTACCACGGAGATCCTCAATATTAGCGAGCCCAACACTGTCTACACCGAGGAAGAGATCGAGGAGTTGAGCAAGAACAAGAATCCTTCTCAGACGTTGAAAAATGGATACGGAACTGCTTTTGACATTAACTCGCTTTTCGCTTCATTGCTCGCATCGGGAGGGTTTCAAGTCTCATTGGCGGAGGTTGAAGATAGATCGGTTTGCACTTATCACAAAGGTAAGCTGGGCGGTTTTAATCTATCGGATTGGGCGGTTGCCGTCCTCGTGAACAACGAATATCAATACTTCGATCCCGGTAGCAGCTTCTTGCCACTGGGCGTTTTGAACGCGCAGAATACTGGTGCGAAAGCGATTTTGATCAAAGGGAAGTTCTACGAGGACGTGATGACGCCAGAAGTTGGGCCGGAATTCTCGACCGTAAGCAGGATCGCAGATGTTCGAATCGATGAATACGGTGACTTGGAAGGATCCATCGCGATCAAGTTCGATGGCTATGAAGGAGTTGCGATGAAGCGGGCCTTTTCTGGTCAGACGGATGACGAACGAGAAGAATTTGTATTGGAGAAACACTGGCAATCCCGAATGCCGCGAACAGAGATCGACGATTTCAGCGTGAAATACGCGGACTCAAGAGAGAATGGCTTAATTGTTCGTTTTAATGTCAAGATTCCTGGATACGCTGATCTAGCAGGTGAACGAATGATCTTGAATCCATCTGTCTTTCAGCAAGGAGCCTCCACTGTTTTTCCTGACGAGACGCGCGAAGTTCCCATAGGCTTTCCTTTTCGTCCGCTTGTTATGGATAAAGTGACCATCAAGGTACCTTCCGAATTTCATTACGAGGCGAGTTCGGGAACAACCGCTGAGTTCGACGGTGCGCTGATAACCCGCAAGTCACTAGTGACAATTAGCGATGCGGCCGAACTGGTTTACCAACGGCTTTACACTCTTAAGGGAACACTTATCAACACCGAGTTCTACGGTCGCGTAAAGGCTGAGTTCGATGCACTGAACGAGGCAGATCATCGCCCCCTGACTTTTGTGATGAATAGTGAACTTCTGACGAGCAGCGCCGAATGAGATTTTTCAATATTATCGTGGCTTTGTCCGTGGTTTTAGCGGCTCAATGCGCTGCTAAGTCAAATTATCCTGGTTGGCTGGCTGATAGCATCGACCAACCGCAATTGATAGAGAAATACTCTGAGGACCACGATGCCTTCGCATTGCGTGATGAATCAGAAGTTGAATACAGGGGGCGCGGACAGGTTGTAGAGAAGGTTCGCAGGGCCTTTCACGTCTATGATCGCGATGGTCGGGAATACGCTTCTATCGGAATCCCTCTCTCCTCTGGGGCGAAGCTTAAGAGTTTCGACGGGTGGATTATTTATGCATCTGGAAAGATTGAGCGCTTAAAGAAATCGGACCTCGTGGAAATTGCAGTGGATCGTGCCATGCTTAAAAGTGATTCTGTTCTACTGCAACTCGATCGATCGGAGTCTATGCGCGAAGGGACTGTATTTGCTTATGAATACGAGGTCAGTCGGTCTCAGGTTTTTTTGCAGAGTGGCTGGTGTTTTCATCTGCAAATACCGGTAGGGCTGTCCCGCTTTTCAGCCACTTTGCCGAGTGGATGGAAAATGCAGTCTCATCTATTTGGAGCAGATTTCGCTACGTCTCGCACGCAGGGGGATACTTATATTTGGGAAGCCCGCGATCTGGATGCGGTGGAAGTCGAAGAATTTCAACCGTTTCGCTCCCTGATTACTGGAAACCTCGTGTATTCGATTTATCCTGACGAGAAAGAAATATCTCGGTTTCCTTACGTCGTTTTCAAGGACTGGAGCGCCGTGGCTCAACATATGGATAAGGTCCAGTCGGATAGAATAGAGGCGGGTAACGATTTGCGAATGAAAGCAGAGGAATTGGCTGAGGGGAAGAGCTCTCGTTGGGATATTGTATCGGAAATCTGCACTTATGCTCAATCGGTCAATTACTTAGCTGTGGCCATCGATCTTAATAAAGGAGGCGGCTACAGACCGGAGGATGCGAACAAAACGTTCGAGACTCACCACGGCGATTGCAAGGACATGACGGCTCTTGCCCGAGCGATGCTGAAGGCAGTGGGGATCGAGTCCTATTCAGTGGCCGCCCAGATCGGAGAGGACTCTTGGGTGCACGATGAGTGGGCATCGCCTCATGCTTTTAATCACTGTATTTTGGCGGTGCCAGTTGGCGAGAACGCCCCGGAGCTTTCAGGAATCGTGCCTCATCCTGTTCATGGGAAGCTCCTCGTTTTCGATCCGACTACCAAGAACGCAGCGCCGGGGATTCTGCCTTATTACCTAGAAGGACGGAAGGTCCTCGTTTGTAGTCCGCAGGATGCCGGTCTGTTGATGTTGCCGAACTATGGACCTGACGTAAATCGTGTGGTGCGGCACGTCGATGCGAAGATCGACGAGCTCGGAGATCTCAGCGGAACGTTGAAGGAGAGCAATTTTGGAGCGAACGCTCAAATCCTGCGCGGGCTCTACCGAAATATGAAGCGAGATGACTTCGAAGCTCTGATTCGCGGTTGGGTGGCGCGTGGCACACGCGAAGCGAAAATAGAAGAAATCGAATGCGAGGACTCGTTCGAGGAGAATCGCTTCGACCTAAAAGTCACATTCGTTGCCCAACGTTACGCTCGCTTCATGAACAAGGGTGAAATGTTGCTCTTCAGCCCGGTTTTTCTCAGTCGGATCCAATGGGTCCCTCCAGTGGAGGAGGAACGTAAGACTCCCTACACGATCGCCGCCAGACATTTGGAGGAAACGCTGTCTATCGAGTTGCCTAGCGGGTACCTTCTGGATTCCTTCAAAAAGCCTCCGCTCTTAGACACTGAATTCGGTTCGTTTTCCTTAGACTTGGAAATCGAAAGCGAAAAGGTGGAAGTGAGCCGACAAAACTCGCTGCGTTACACTGAAGTGCCGGTATCAGGCTACGGACAGGTGGTCGATTTCTACGAGCAAGTGGCTCGCTCTGAGTCGTCGAAAGTCGTTTTTCGGAGAGATGGCTAAGCCTGAGCTCGGATCTCGTCTTTCTTGGCCTCGCGTTCTTCTTCTAGTCGAGCCCGCTCGCTCGCTATTTGTTTGCGGAGGTCCTGGGCCTCGGGACGGTTTCCGCTTGCCTCGGCTGCAACGAGCTTCGGCTTGAGGAAGATCTCGCGTTCCGCGATTTTCGCTTGGTACTTCTCGTCGATTTCGGCGAGCTTCGCCTTCTGCTCCTCGGTTACGACTTTTCTGTCCCCGTCGCTGGCGGCGAGGCGTTCCATTGCGAGTTCGTAGGCAGATTTCATAGGGATTGAGGAAGTACGCGATCTAGAATAAGGGTCAATTGAAATGCTAGATCAGCCCCGCGGCTGGTTCCTGTTTAAGGTTTCGGCCATTCTTTAGGCTCAGACTCTCAGGAGAGCGTAGATCCAAAGGGTACAGCTCGTTAAGGTGGCGAGCTGCCAAAAGCGTTTTCGAATGATGTCGGATTGCGAGTATGAGACGGTTATTGCTGCGAGAGAGCTTAGGATGGCGGCGGCTGCCCAGTAGGCGCTCACGGGCTTGGTTTCTATGCTGGAAAAGGGGAGGGTACTAGTTAGCTCGAGGAAACCGTGAATGAGTTTGATCAACAGCAAGGCTGCGTTATTGAAGAGTTCGCTGATCGGAATCCATTCGATTACCGGTGAGAATAAAAGCGAAAGGAATCCAGCTACGATCGCGAGGGAGGCGATGGGTAGGGCGATCAAGTTGATAAGGATACCGTAGCTGGGGAGAATCTGAAAATAGTAGATGCCTAGTAGCGCGGAAATGAGAAAAGCTGCAGTGCTAACTCCAGCTGCGTTAAGTATCCAATTCTTGAATATGGATATGCCCTTCTGGAGGTTGTTTTGAAGAGGGTGCGGAATGTTCGGGAAAATGGGAACGAGTTCATTAAGCGTTTTGCCTAAGGGAAGCCCGAATAATAGGATGGCGCTTACGGTGAAGTAGGACATCTGGAATCCGGCTTGGAAGAGTTGGCCAGGAAGCAAAGTCAGGTAAACAAGAGCGGAGAGCGCGAGAGCGTTGACGGGCGAGGCTTGCTTGTATCCGAAGCTGGTGAGGTAGAAGCAAGCTACCATGAGTAGCGCTCGCCATGAAGAGGCCGATCCGCCGGTTATGAATACGAAACATGCGATCGAGGCGAGGGCTGCCATGGCTCGATAGCATCGTTTGAATCGAAGAAGCGAAAGTAGTTGGTGAATGCATACAGCGATGACGCCGATGTGAAGTCCGCTAATTGCGAAAAGGTGCATGGTCCCGTTGGCTAGGAAAAGTTGTTTTTGGTCTGGTGTGAGCTCGCTTTTTTGTCCCAGCATCACCCCTTTGTACGCGCCTGTGAAAGGACCGTGTGGGCGCTTGTTCTGTGAAAGGACATGCGAGAATCGCTCCTTTGTGCGGTTCGCGAGCTGCGAGAGTCCACGTGCCTCGCCTGTTTTCTCAAGGAGGTATCCTTGTTTGTAAGCGTGTGAGATTCCTAGGTTTCGCAGGTAGGCATCGAAGCGATCACCTTCGGAATAAGATGGAATAGTGCGAACCACGCCTGATGCGGAAAAGCGTTCTCCTTCGAGCGGATAGTGTTCGAGAGCGGCACTTTCGAGGAAGAAAAAGATCTTCAGCCCTGTAAGTTCTTTTTGCTGTAGCGGAGCCTTCGCTACGCGGGCCAAGCCAAGGGTTGTGGTTGGGTCGGTCGCGTTGAAAAGAGTTTCAACTTGGAGTTCCAGTTGAGCTTCCCGCGCGATGGGCGCAATTTGGCTCCCTGGATCAAGGTGGAGGTTTTGGAAGCGGGCGGCTCCGAGAAGCACCATCGAAATGATCGCCAGGCAGTGCCATCGGACCCCTGCGGAGCCGGCGCTACGGTAGGCGAAAACGATCCCGACTGCGGAAAGGAGGATAAGGATCCAAGGTTCGGGAAGAGTGATGAATCGGGCTATGCCGATCCCGAGAGCGTAGGGTAACAGTATCCAAAGCAGCGGTACGCGTCGCGGCTTTGTGGCTGGGGGCATTCTAGATGAGTTGGTTTATAAAAAGAGCGATTGAAATTCGGCCGAGGGACCGATTCGGGGTAAAGATTGAAGAGTTAGAGGACAGTGCATTGTCGAGAATGGGAGATGTATCGAGAAAGCCAAGCTTCGGTTGTTGGAGAAGTGTGGTTCAGATTTCGATGTTGTGTGACAGACTTCTTGGTTTATGGGACTTGAAGGGATGAAAATTGGGCTAACAGGCGGAATTGGATGCGGGAAGTCGACGGTCTCGAAGTTTTTTAGTGGGCGCGGCTTTTCGACCATCGATGCGGATGCAATCGTCCATGAACTGTTAGCAGAGGACGAGGAGGCAATTGCCGCTGTGGTAGGCGTGTTTGGAGAGTCTGTTCGGTTAGAGTCCGGCGGCGTTGATCGGACAGAGGTGGGGCAGCGTGTTTTCGGCGATTCGGAGCTATTAGGGAAATTAGAGGCGATTTTGCACCCGCGAGTCCGCTCGGTTTGGGAGAAGGCTGCGGAATCCGGCGGAAATTGGCTGATTGAGATCCCGCTTCTATTCGAAAAAAACCTACAGAAAAACGTTGATCTTACGATTTGCGTGTTCTCTGATCCGCAGACGCAGGTCGAGCGACTTGAGAAGAGAGGAATGAATCGAACTCAAGCCCTGGCCCGCATGAAGCGACAGATGCCGGTGTCCGAAAAAGCGGAACTTTCGGACTGCGTTTTACTCAATGAGGGTAGCCTCGAATTCCTCACCGAGCAGGTGGACCATCTGATCTCGAAAATCAAAAACCTCTAAACCCAATAGCGTGTAACTTTATGAACGTCAGGCTGACGTGGCCGACGTTCCGGGACTAATTGACTCCCTTTCCACTCTAGAATCATTCGATATGTCTAGTGACTCAGACTCAAGCAACGATGGCGGCTTGCCGCTCGACTACGGTTTCGACGACCTGCCTCGCAAGGCAGCCAAGAAAGCTACGAAGAAGGTAGCCAAGAAGGCGGCAAAAAAAGCTACGAAGAAGGTAGCTAAAAAAGCAGCCAAGAAAGTGGCGAAAAAGGTCTCCAAAGAGTCCTCCTCGGATGCTCCAGCTCCAGCTTCAGCTCCAGCTCAGAGCTTCGATGCTCCGGCTCCGAAGGAGGTCGCTTCCAAGCCGGCTCCAACGAGAGGTGATGACAACGAATTTCGGCCTGCCGATTTCAAGGGACGTGGCTCTCATTCCGAAGATAAGCAAACGGTAGAAGTCGTATCGGATCCTGCCGACGCCCCAGCACCTCGTAAAAAGGTGGTGGAAGATCCGCGCAAATCCGAAGGACAAGCCCCTAACCCCGACAAGGATTCCTTTTCTGGCAAGTCGGAGGATCAATCTGGTGGCGACCAGCGTTCCGAGCATGGTGATCGCCAGCAACGGAATGATCGTAACCAAAGGAACGACCGAAACCAAAAAGGCGGCAAGTTCAACAAGAACAAGAATAAGAAAGGTGGCCCGCACGTTGGCGGCAGCGGCCCCCATGGTGGCGGAAACAATCAACAGGGTGGCAAGGGTCCGAAGGGCAATCGCAACCAGAAAGGTGGCAAGCAACAAGGAGGCTGGCGTCAGCCGCCCCCACCTTCGGAGCGAGACCATATCGAAGGGGATCTTCCTGCTTCCTCTCGTTTTCCCAATAGGGAAGCGTGTGAGGCTATCTTAGCCGAGCTCGATGGAACGGAAATGATCGATTTGACCTCGCTCTACGAATTGAAGGTAGAGCCAATGGGTGCGGAAGTTCGAACTCTTGGCGCTGAACTAGAGCCCAAGAGTAGCCGCAAGCAAGCGATCGAGGCTCTCTACAAGTTTGCCCGCGAAGGGAAACGCGTACTCAAGGATAATGGCTATTTGGATACAAGCGACGATGGGCATGGCTATATCGTTCACCAAGTCAGCAACTACCAACTTAAGCCTGAGAGCGTATACGTTCCTGCGTCTTTGATTCGTGAATACGGATTGCAGCGCGGTCACGCAGTAGAGGTTCTGGCTGTCGCTCCGGAAGAGGGCGAGCGCTGTCCCGCTGCCTTGAAGATCGTGTCGGCGATGGGCGAGGATCCGGTCGAATTGGCCAAGATTACTCCCTTCGAGGACCTCATCCCATATTATCCGACTGAACGCCTCGTTTTGGAAACGCCAGACCCTGGCAATAGCAAGAAGGACGTATCCATGCGTGCCTTCGACCTGCTGACGCCGATAGGATTTGGCCAACGCGGATTGATTGTGGCTCCGCCTCGCACCGGTAAGACGATCTTACTGCAAGGGCTGGCGAATTCCATTCAGGAGAACTGGCCGAAAGCGCACTTGATCGTATTGCTCATTGATGAGCGCCCGGAAGAAGTGACCGACTTTAAGCGTCGTGTGAAGGGCGAGGTGATCAGCTCAACCTTCGACGAAACGCCGACCAGCCACGTGCATTGCGCCGAGATGGTCTGCGAAAAGGCCCGTAGAATGGTGGAGAAAGGGAAGGACGTTATTATCCTGCTCGACTCGATCACCCGTCTCGCTCGCGCCTACAACGCTCTGGCCAGCAATAGCGGTAAAATCATGTCCGGTGGTATCGAGGCGACCGCCATGCAGAAGCCGAAGCGTTTCTTTGGATCGGCTCGTAATATCGAAGACGGTGGTACGCTTACCATCATGGGTACCGCTTTGGTGGATACGGGAAGTAAAATGGACGAAGTCATTTTTGAGGAATTCAAGGGGACGGGTAACATGGAAATCCACCTCGACCGCGAGCTCATCAACAAACGCGTATTCCCAGCTATCAACTTCGAACGCAGCGGGACGCGTAAGGAAGAGCTTCTCTACCACCCTCAGGAAATGGAGAAGGTCTACGGCCTTCGCCGCGTGATGCAGGGAGTTCCTGGAGTCGAAGCGATGGAGATGTTGATCAAGCGCTTGAAGGTGACCAAGAACAACATCGAGTTCTTGATGTCGCTGAAGTAGTTACGCTTCAGCTGTTTTGGATTTTAGGGCGAGGCGGTGTCGTTGCTGCCTCGCTTTCCCGTTCTCGCATCGTCCGGCAAAACGATCGCGGGCTAAAGCTCCGCCCTAGCCTTTATTTGTCTGGCGACTCCGTGAGGCATGGGTTTTGGTTGAGTGAGTTATGGCAGACGCGTCGCTAATCCTTCATGTCGTAGAATCGCGCGGACTTGTGTCCGAAGAGCAACTACGCGCCGTGCGGGCAGCTCTTCCTCGGGCTGGGGACGAGGAAGTCGTGGAGGCTATCTTCTCTAAGGGGTACACGGATCGCAAAGTGGTGGTCCGGGAGTTGGCGAAGGAATTCGCCATCGAGTCAATCGACCTCGCTGAAGCGCCTTGGCCAAACAACGTCCGCGAGCTTTTGGAGGAGTCCTTGGCCCGCCGTTTTCAGGTCTTTCCCCTCTCGGGCGGCCGCGATCGTCTCAGGGTCGCAATTTCGGATCCGCTACAAGAGCTCGATACCTTGTCTCACCTTTTGGGTAAGCAGGTCGTGCCGGTTCTGGCGATGGAGGAGGACGTGGAGATCGCTATCGATGCGTCCTATCTCGACTCGCACCTTACGGCTTCGGCTCGTTTGAGCGAGGAGGAGCGCAAGCTGGCGGATGAGGTGCAGGTCGCGGACTCTGGAGTGGAGATCGCAACGACGATGACAGGCGAGGATGATGCTCCGATCATCCGACTCGTGCAGGTAATCATCTCGGATGCGATCGGCATGCGAGCTTCGGATATCCACTTCGAACCTTTAGAAACTCGATTTCGGGTCCGTTTCCGGGTGGACGGAACCTTGCAGGAAATTCCCAATCCGCCGCCTCAGCGCCTGCAGCTTCCGGTCATATCTCGTATCAAGGTCATGGGCAAGATGAGTATTGCCGAGAAACGCCTGCCGCAGGATGGGCGCATCCAAGTGAAGGTGGAGGGGACGGAGTACGATCTGCGTGTATCGACTCTGCCGACCGCTTACGGCGAAAGCGTCGTGATGCGTATTTTGGACAAGTCTAGCTTAATGCTGGGCCTGCCTGAGCTAGGATTCTTGCCCGACGACCAAGAGGTTTACGAGCGCATGATAACGATGCCGGACGGCATGCTGTTGGTCACGGGACCGACCGGATCCGGCAAGACCACCACGCTCTACAGCTGCTTGCACTTCCTCAACAAGTCAGACCGCAAGATCATCACGGTCGAGGATCCGATCGAGTACCAGATGCCTGGGATCAATCAGGTGCCCGTTAAGAAATCGATCGGAATGAGCTTCTCGGCCGCTTTGAAAGCAATCCTCCGCCAAGCTCCGAACATAATAATGGTGGGGGAGATCCGTGACCGAGAGACAGCTGAAATCGCCATCAATGCTTCGCTCACGGGACACATGGTTTTTAGCACCCTGCATACTAATGACGCTCCGTCGGCAGTGACGCGTTTAGTCGATATCGGTGTGAAGCCTTATCTAGTAGCGACTTCCCTGAGAGCGGCGATTGCTCAGCGACTCGTGCGAAAAATTTGTCCGAATTGTCGGGAGCGTTATGAGCCGAGCTTGCGGGAGATTCACGCCGTGGGTTTGGATCCGATAAACGCTCGGGCAGCGACCTTCATGCGTGGCAACGGCTGTATGGAGTGTCACGATCAAGGCTTCCGCGGACGAATCGGCGTGTTTGAGATCTTCAATGTCAACGAAGAGGTCGAGCGCTTGATCTATTCGAATGGTACCTCCGCCCAGCTGCGGACCTTGGGGCGGCAGCTTGGCATGCGCTCGATGCGCGAGGATGGAGTACGTAAGGTGATGGCTGGCATGACGACAGTGGAGGAAGTGCTGTCGGTGACGGTGGACGAGCCGGCTTTTGCCTAGAAGAACAGCTGTCTGTGGAGCAGCTGTTTTCGTCCGATAGGTACTTTTCGACAGTTGGTGCGCTTCTCTCCGTGTTTCTTTGTAGGGGAGATTCGTTGGCTTGCTGAGCTCAGGTGTGGTCGGTTTTTGACGATACTGCTCTTATATGAGCTACGAGATGAACGAGCTGTTGGAATTGGTCTTCGACGAGGGGGCCTCTGACTTGCATATTCAGGTCGGTCGTCCACCGACGATTCGACTGCACGGGGATATGGTTTCGGTCGATGGGCCGGACCTCACGCCTTCGGATACGGAGAAGCTGATGCAATCCATCACGCCAGACTCTTACATTCAATCAGTGAAGACGTCCGGAGGAGCTGACTTCGGTTTCGCATACTTGGATCGGGCACGTTTTCGCGTGAGCGTTTTGAAGGCCAAGGGTACGTACGGAATGGTTCTTCGTTTGATCCCAGCTGACTTCATCCCGCTCGATAAGATCGGTATTCCGGACAAGATACGCGATCTGCTTTATCGCCCTCGTGGCTTGATATTGGTGACCGGGCCCACGGGGTCGGGTAAGAGTACGACCTTGGCTTCGATGATTAACTACATCAACGAGCGGCGAAGCGGTCACATCATCACGATCGAGGATCCGATCGAATACTATCACGACCATAAGAAGTGTATCATCACCCAGCGTGAGGTAGGCGTGGACGTGGATAGCTTCTCGGGAGCGATCCGCAGCGCTTTGCGTCAGGACCCGGATGTTATCCTAGTTGGGGAAATGCGAGACTTGGAAACGATCGAGGCAGCGATTAGCGCGGCGGAAACGGGGCACTTGGTTTTTGGCACGTTGCACACGAACAGTGCGGCGAAGACGATCGACCGAATCGTGGACGCCTTCCCGGCGAACATGAAGGAGATGATCCGTACGCAGCTCGCCTCTTCGATAGTGGGAGTCATCTCCCAGGTTCTTTGCAAGAAGAAGGGCGGTGGTCGAGTGGCAGGTCTCGAAATCATGGTCACCACGACTTCGATTAGCGCTCTTATTCGGGACAATAAAACCTACCGTATCAATTCCGATATCCAGACGGGAGCAGCTCTCGGTATGATCCCCATGGATACGCATCTCTTGAGTTTGTATAACCAAGGGCTTATTTCGGCTCGCGACGCTTTTGAAAAGGCTCAATCGCCGGAAGATATGCTCAAGCGTCTGAACGAGCTCGGAGCGGAAGTGGAAGACTCTTAGGAGACTGCACTCACTTAGTATTCTTTTTCTGGGCACGCCTCACGGGCGTGCGTTGTTCTTGGGCGGAGGGGGTAGGCGTTACTCCGATTCTTTGGAGAAATTTGGATTTCCTGATCGTAAGAGACGACTTTTGGGAACTGCTCTTGCAGCACGGACTGGGTGGAACCGGTCCCTCCATAATCCATCTCAACTAGGCTTGCTGTTGGCGGTGAGGGCTTTAGTAAGGCTCTCGCGGAGCTCCATCAGCTTTTCGCCGTCGGAGTCTTCGCCGGGCTCGAGCTCACTTAAGTAGAGTGTGTCGATGGCGATCCCGCGCTCGGTATTGATGCGGGCGAAGGTAATGTCGAAGCCATGCTTGGAGATCTGATGAGAGATCTGGTAGAGTAGGCCAAGGTGGTCTGGTGCTTGGACTTCGAGAATTGTTCTCTGCAGGGAGAGTTCGTGGTAGACGTCCACTTGCGGTTCGAAGGATTCGGCAAGCGGGTTGTCGTCGTTTTTGCTGAAGATGTCGGCGGCCTCCTTGCGCACCATGTCGAGGATGCGTGGGTACAAATCTTCGTTGGAAACGAGAGCGTCCTTCACTGCGTTTGCGAAGGCTTCTTTGGCCTTGGTCTCGTCCGAAGGTCCGCGTCCACTTTCGGTGACGTAGAAGGTATCGATGGCGATGTGGTCGTCGCGTGAAATCGCTTTGGCGGAAAGGATCGAGTAGCCTGCGATATTGAGTGCCCCGGCGAGCTTATGGAAAAGGCCGGCCCGGTCCCAAGTGACGATGTTTACGACGGTGAGGGAACGATTGACGTCGTGCTTCCAGTCGATGATCGGCTTGAGCGCTCCGATGGAGTCGGCTTTAGCGATGGCCTTGATAAGGTCGTTGATCATCTGGATATGCTTGATGATCTCCTCCTTTGACGTGTTGATGAAATATCGGTCCGGTAGAAGTTTGAAATGGGCGTCGACCTCTTCGGAACCGACGCCTTCGATATCGATGGAGTGCAGTTCTTGTTGGGTCATCTTCTTGTGCTGCTCGTAATGCTGGTCCAGCTTGCCTTCTGACTTGAAGACATCGAGGGCACGACGATAGAGGGTGCGATGAAGCGTATCCTTGTATTGGTTCCAGAGTCCCGCAGCTGTGCCTTTGGCGTCGCAAAAGGTGTGCACATAGAGAAGTCGCAGGAGTTCTGGCGACTCGACCTGTTCAGCAAACGCTTTAGCGGTGTCTGGATCATCAATATCGAACCTCTGCCAAAATCGCGCCATTTGTAGGTGATTCTTGATAATAAATCGTACGGAGGCTCGATTTTCTTCGTCGATTTGTAGGCGGTCCAAAATGGGATCTGCGATCTCCACCCCGTTTTCTGCGTGGTTTCGGATGCCTCTCGCTTTGCCGATGTCGTGTAGGAGCAGGATCAAGTAAATAAGATTTGGCAACCGGAGTTCATGAAGCGCCTCTCTGTAGGATTTGTAGATATCTTTTGGATTTGAAAATATTTCATCAAGTTCCCTTATCGTATGAAGGGTATGAACATCAGCGGTATAGCGATGGTAGTACTCATGTTGGACCAGACAGGTCAGTTTTCCCCATTCCGGGATGAAGGCGCCGAGTACGCCGAGCTCATGCATTTCGTTGAGCGTAGGGTATACGTTGCCGGCTTCCTGCATTATTGTACGGAAGCTGAGATTGGCCTCAGGGGACTGCCGTACCTCGTCGTCGACCAGTCCGAGCGATGCTCGAATTAGAGCATTGAGCTCAAAATCTATCTCGACTCCGTTTTGCTGGCTGTGGCGAAAAATTCGGATCAGGCGATTGGGTTCCTCGATGAAAACCTTGTCGTCTTCGAATGTGATTTCCTGGCCACGAATGAGGAAGCCGTCGACCTTCTTCACGCGCTCCTTGCGGCGAGCGAGGAGGAAGCTTTTGACGGACTCGAGCGGGCTTTTGCTTTCTTGCTTCGACGTAAGGGCGAGGCGCTTCTCGATATTTTTGGATACGCGGTAGATGATTTGGGCACGCTTGTAGTAGTCCCGCATGAAGCCTTCGACTCGCTCCAGGATGTCGCGCTGCTTGTAGCCGAGACGGTAGGCGACTTTAGGCTGAAGCTCCAGAGACAGAAGGTCGGTTGGGCGTTTGACGCGAAAGTGGAGCTCGTTGCGGACGCGGATGAGGAATTCGTAGGCGGCCCGGATGTCCTCGAGCTCTTGCTTGCTGAGGTAGTTGAGCGGCACGAGTCCTGCCATGTCCTTGAGGTTGAGGCGGACTTGGGCCATCCAGAGCGTGTTATGGTAGTCCCGCAACCCTCCCACGCCGCTTTTGATGTCCGGCTCCTGCATGTAGATGGAACCTCCAAACTTGGCTCGACGGCTCCGCTGGTCGTCTAGACGCTGTTTGATGTACTCCTTCGGGTCGTCCTTGCGATAGAAGAGATGATACGATTTTTGGAAACCATCAAAGAGCGGGGCGGAGCCGCAGATACGCCGCGCTTCGAGTAGGGCGGTCTTAGTCTGGATGTCGGCCTTTGCCTCCTTGAAGGCTTCCTCTACGGAACGGGTCGAGTGCCCTACTTTCAAGCCAGCGTCCCAGAGCGGGTAGAGGACCTCCTGTACGAGAAGCTCTTGGGCTTTACCAAGTAACTTTCCGTCAGTGTCGGACGGATACAGGAACATGATGTCGATGTCGCTAAGTGGGCAAAGCTCCTCGCGCCCGTAACCGCCTAGCGCTACTACAGAGATAGAGATGTCTGAATTTGCTGAAAGCTTTTGTACCTCTGCCATGGCAGGCTCTGCCAAGTAGGTGATGACGGTGTCGATCATCAGGGAACGTGCTCTGGCAATTTCGAGCCCAGGGGCTCCATTTCGATGCTCGGCCAAAATGGTTTCGGTCCCCGACTTTAGAAAGCCTTTGAGAGCGGCGAGTTTTTCGGCCGACTTAGTCTCGGAGGTAAATGCTAGCTGGGCGCTGGCATCGTTCTTCAATCGTTTGGTGAAGGCTTGAATCATTTACGGGATCGATTGGGAGCACGCGCGTGCGCCTCCGCTCGGAGGGCAGCAAGGCGAATGAGGCGCATCGGGTCAACAGCAAGCTGGAAGCCTGACGATCTTCGTCAAACGCAGTCTCCTGAAGGAAACTGGATTTTGAGGATCAGGTATCGCTGTTCAGTTAGCGACGGAAGCTGTTGAAAGTAAGAGGATACGCAAAGGGGGTAGGAGTTGACGGTATAGCTACCGGACGCCGCGGACGCGTTTTGTTGCCAGTACGTTTCTGGCGTGCCCGATTTCTTGAATGCTCTATCGGGCGCGAGGAAGCTCTAGTTGCGAGAGTGTAGGTTTTTGGTGGATCTTTTGAGATCGTAGGCAAACGCGAAGCGCTCGTCCAGGGAGTGGATGCGTTGCCAATTGCGAGCAATTCCAGGGCTGCAGATCCAGCCAAACAGAAGTGTTGCGAAGGATAGAAGCAGTGCACCCTCAAGCGGGACTTTGTCGGCCCATTCCACCAGTTGATTTGAGATCAAGCTCAACCCACGACTACTCGACTGCGAGGAGGACGCTTTGTGAGTGGCTGTTAAACTCGGGGGCGTACATGCATTGGATCTCAGCGATGCCGCTTTGGTAGCTACCTTTTAGCTGCACTCGGGTGGAGTACTCGAAGACGTATGTCCCTTTCGGGAGGTAGTGGATGAAGAAGTGGCTGGCGGTGTCGCGGGTGCTCTCGTAGTAGCCGAGGCGGTCTTGGTAACGGTGGCCGCTGAGCACATTAACAGGCTCGGTGCCGCTGCCGCGTTGGTCTTTGAGGTGAAGGTACTCCATGTCGCGATCGCTGCGGAGCTCGAGGCGGACCACGAGTTCATCGCCCACGGATAGTGGGCCATCGATGGGCTTGAGAACGGGACCGCTGGCTGAATTTTCTTTGACGAAGAGCGTTTTTTTCAAGGTGAGCGGGGTGGCTTCGTGGGGCGTGACCTTGCTCATGTCTTCGAGGTACTGCCAATGGACGCTGCCCCAGCTGACGCCGTCATCAGTTTTGGTGACGGTTATATTTCCCATTTCGGGCTGGATTTCTTGGCGAACGAAGCTCTTTTGGTAAAAGCCGGTGCCGGCCTCTACGTCTTCCGGTTCGATGGTCTGACTGCCGAGTTTCACAGCTACGAGGGCATCGCTGGCGAGCAGGTTTTGTCCGCGAAGGAGCAGACCATAGACAGCGTCGGCAGTGGCTTTGGTGGTCTTCCAGTTCTGGGTTTGCTTTTGCTTGAGCAGCCAGACCTTGAGGTCCTCCACGGCTTGGGCGTCTTCGGCAACTTCGGCAAAGGCTTCAACCATGAGCGCCTGAGTTTCGATCGGGGCGTGGTACCACCACCAGCTGTTGTACTCTGTGTCTCGCCAAAACATGCCGAGTTCCTCATCGGAGACGCTGCGTTCTTTGAGTGACTTGACGATAGCGGCGGGGGTGTCGCGGTCGCCGAAGCGTTGCAGGGCGAGGGCGAGATGGGCTTCGCTTTGGCGGCTGGATACTCGGGTCCAGTGTTCGCGCGCTCTTTCCAAGAAAAAGTCGAGGGCTTGGCGGTGTTCCTTGGCGACGGGCTTTTCCTGAAGGAAGAAGCTACGTCCGTAGAGGTAGAGCGAGATGAGGTGGCCGGGAACGTAGTCTTCGGGCTGGGACCATTCTTGAATATCCCGGTAGCTTTCCTGCATCCAGTGGTCGAGGGCGTCGAGGGAGCGGATGGCTGGCTCCATGTCGATCTCGGCGCCGAGGTGGCGCATGCGGCCGAAGCCGGTGGCGATGTAGAGAGTGATGTAGTCGCTGGCATAGCCGCCGGGGAACCAGGACCAGCGTCCATCGTCGAGCTGGCGCTCGGCGAGTTTTCTGAGGGCATTGCTGGATTCGTTTTGTAGGCGGTTTTGGTCGAAGAGTATGCCGACGTTGCGGCGGGCTTGGCTCTCGTTTTTCGCTTGGCGAAGCCATGGGGTTTCTTCGATGAGCACGGATTTGAGCTCTTGGTTTTTCTCGAGGGGGCTATCGAGGGCTTCAGTGTTTTTCCAGAGGTCGAAGACGCGTCGGATCTTTGGATCGGAGTTGGCGATGTGGGAGGCGAGCTCGTTGGCGTAGAAGCGATTGAAGAGCTGCTCGCTGCACTCGAAGGGATACTCCATCAAGTAGGGCAAGGCCATGACTGCGTACCATGCCGGCTGGGAAACCATTTGCACGGTGAGGTTCTGATGCTGGAGGCTGTCGGAATCGGCTGAGGCGAGCAGCTTGTCGAAGTCGAACTCTTTGCTGCCTTTGCCTCGGATGGACAAGGGGAGGGATTCGGTGACCAGTATTCGCTTGCTCAATACGGGCAGATATCCCTCCTCTCCGTCGCTGAGGGAATCGGAGGCTCCCACGGCTTTGTAGGTGAGCACGCCGGCTCCGTCGGGCACTTTGATGCGCCAGGAGTAGCTGCGGGATTCTTTGGCGGGAATGGTAAAGCTCTTGTCTGTATCCAAGTTTTGGAGGGATACGTCGGCCGATTCGAGGGTGGCTGCGGCGGAGAAGGTGAGGCGGACTTGGCCGTTCTGCTCGGTCTCGGATTGATTACTCACTTTAACGGTGAATTCGACTTCGTCGCCTTCGCGTAGAAAACGCGGCGGATTGGGTTCTACCATCAGATCTTTTGCGGTTACCGCAGTATCGCTGAGGAAACCGGAGCGCAGCTCGTTGTCATGGGCAAAGCCGAAGAAACGCCACTTGGTGAGCGCTTCCGGCATGGTGAACTGAATTTTAACTACACCGTCCTCGTCGCTTAATAGGTGAGGGTAGAAGAAGGCAGTTTCGTTGAGGTTTTTGCGGGCAGAGACTTGGGATAGGTCGGGAGCGGGGGGAGGGGGTAGGGCAGGGTCGTGACTTAGCTCAAGAGCATTTGTGCTCATTGGAGAAGCGACATCCTTCATACTCGTGTTCAAGCGGCTTCCGGCTAATGTGCTGGTAGCAGTGTATCCTTCGTCTCCGGCGGCGTCTAGAGCAAAGGGGGATAGCTCGAAGGTTTCCTCGGCTCCGCCACTATAACGTTGGTACCGCGCGAGATCGCGAAAACCGTATTGGCGGTTTATCCAATAGGGAAGGCTGCGGTAGCTCCAGCTGACGCTTCGCATGTTGGGTGCCCAATCACTAAGGAAAAGATTGAAGCTTTGTTGCGTATTGGAGAATTGGCTACTTACGCTGGGGTATTCGTTGTAAAAGTTTCCGAGGTAATTAGGCCAGTTGTGTGGTCGGTATTGGTCAAGGGACGCGTCGTATAGGGTCGCGACGATTTCGGCGGCAGCGGTTTGCGCGTCGGGGCCGGTGATGGTGGCAGTCCAAGTTTCGGCTCGGCCGGGCTCGAGTTTGGAGCGAAAACGTTCCCACTTGACCTGTAGCTGTTTGTTAGTCCAAGGCACGGTGACGCGGCGGGTTTCGAAATAAGCTCGGTTTTCGTGTACGAAGGTTGTTCTCAGTGTGAGTCCGCCGCGATAGTCTTCGGTGATTGGGAATTGAATACGCTCTTGGCTTTGCTCGCCGTCGGTCCAATAGCTCTCTAGCGTTTCGCCGTTTCGCTCGATTTCGATGAAGGCCCGGCCTTGCGGATATCCGGTGGCCCATAGAGCATCGAGCCTTTCACCTGGCTCTAGGTTGAGAGAAGGAGCTCCGAGGAAGTTGGGAATCTTGGTGGCATGATGGGGCACGTCGGGCGCTTGTACGGTGAAAGTGTGGCGAGCGGTGACGGGGTTGCCGAAGCGGTCTTTGCTTTGCAGCTCTACGCGGTAAGGACCGGCGGAAAGCTTGGCCGAATAGGTCGCTTTGCCGCTGGAATCGATTTTAATGTTCTTTTTGGATACGGTGCTGGCGTTTTCCCAGGTGGCGGGGTTTGACGGGTCGTATTTTGGTTCGGACAATCGATAACCCCAGTGGTTGTAGCTATTGTACTCAAGTGGCTTTCGCTCGATTGTTTCAGGCTGCTGCAGGCGAAAGACTTTGAGACTGACTTTGGCTGCTTGCGGGGTACCGTCGAGCGATTGGGTGCTGATGGCGATTTCAACGGGCGAATCTTCGGTTAGCCATTCGGCAGCCGAGAGCTGAGCTTGCAGGGCAGTGTAGGCCGCACGGGTGCTGGTGGAAGCGGATCGAGTTTCGCCGTTGGTATCGGTGACGTCTGCGTAGACGGTGTAGGTAAAGATCGGTTCGTTTTCGCGGGGGACACTTTTATCAGGTGTCGCTGGAAAATGGATACTAAAGCTACCGTCAGATTCGGTGGTGACGCTTCCGTGGGCTATGGCTTTGGTAGCGGGGGGAATCCACCACCAGCACCAGAGCGGGGCTTGCACGCCGCGCTCAACGCGCCATTTGACTTTGGTGCCGCCGATGGAGGCTCCTGTATAGGCGGTAGCTTTGCCGGTAAGGGAGACCTCTTCGCCGAGTTTAGGCGCGTTTTCTGGTGGATTGAGAGTGACTTGGAATTTGGGACGTTTGTATTCTTCGACGTTGAAGTAAGTGGACCCGCGACTTCCATCGATTACTTCGATGCTCATTTGTCCTAGCAATCCATCGCTCGGAGCGGTGAAGCTGCCGCTGAAGGATCCATAGTCGTTGGTGCGGTGTGATTGCTCGGAGACTACGCGTCGATTTGCGTCGCGCAAGGCGATCGTTATTTTGCGGTTGGGTTGCGTTTGATATTGGTTCTGGGAGGCGTGAGTCTGGATGGCGATCCCTTTGAAGCTGATCGTTTGGCCGGGACGGTAGATGGCACGATCGGTGAAAAAGGCGGTGTAGTTATTGGAACCCGTACCGCGATCGTTTTGATAGGGCCAGATTGCTTGGCTGTTAGCGATTGTTTGGTGTTGGTAGGAGGCTACGATGATAGTGCGTTCGCGATCGAGGTGGCTGGGAAGTTGGAAGTATCCGTTGGCGTCGGTGGTGAGATTGAGGCTTTTGCGGAATCGTTGGTTTCTGTTTTGGCGCCATACTTGAACCTTGGCACCCTCGATGGGATCGCCGCTGCGGGCCTTGAGTACAAACCCAGCGAGGGGTGTATCCGTTTCTTGGGTGCGCAGGATGAGGGCAAGGTTGCTCACCCAGACGGTTGCGCTGCTGAGTTGGTTGTCTAGAACGGAGAAAGAAGGGTCGTGACTAGCGAGGATGTAGTAGTAACCGGGCTGAAGGTTTGTGGGTGCGGTTAGCTTTTGAGTTCGCTCTTGGAAATCGGGGGTGGAGGGGAGGTCTTCTTGCCAAGCGTAGGTGGGCTCTTGGGCACGTAGTGTCTTGTCTGATAGGTCCTTGGGTTGGGAGCTAGCTAGGTCCGATTCGAAGTCACCGCGGATGGCTCGGAAGTAGATTCTTTCGACGTTGCGGTAGGTGACGTCGATGGTTGGCCATGGAGCGTTCCAAACGTGCTCGGTTTGGATGCTGGCGGACTTTTGCTCGATTTGTTGGAGGAGGTTATAGCACTCGACCGAGCCGACGCTTTCGGGGAACGTTTCGAGTCCTTGTCTAGCGATTTGGTGGGCAATCTGGAACTCGTTTTGGGCGTGATGGTAGGTTGCGAGATTGGCGATCGCTCGGGTGGAGATCTCATGTCGAGCCGTGCGTTCGATGAACTCTGAGAGAGCGTCGCTGTATCGCTGGTCCTTGTCCTCGCCGAGAGCGACATTGTAGCCGTAGGTGAGGCGTGCGAGGTCGGCGTCGAAGAAAGCGGAGCGATCTGAGTCGTCTTCGTGGAAGTGGAGTATCTCTTGGAAGAGCTGAACGGCTTTAAGCTCGGGAGAGTAGGAGCCGCTGGACTCGAGTTGCCAGTCGAGAAAGGCTTGGGGGCCGTCGAAAATGGGGGAATTAGCGGAGATCTCAAAGCTGACTTCGGCCTCGATGGCAGCTTGCTCGCCGCTCTGGTAAAAGGAAAGGGCCTCGTGGGCGAGGAAATCGTAGAGTGTGGGACGGTAGGCGTCTGGGGCGGTTCCCCGAGTGAGAAACGCGTCGTAGTCTTCGATAGGGATGGACTGGAGGAATTCCTTGTTAGCCAGGGCTGCGGTGAAGTGGCGGTCGATCTCGCGGAGGATACGGGTGAGGTCCCAAGTGCGGAAGTCTTCGCTGGGGGATTCCGCGGTCTGGGTGCGTTGGAGGAAGCGCCAGCGGTTTTGCTGGAAGTAGCTCCAGTAGGAATGGGCGAGGAGAGTTTGGAAAACGGGTCGGAGCTCGGGTGGCGTTTGCTCGAGCTCGGCTTGTAGGCGTAGGATGCTTTCCTCGGGAAGTTCGCCTTGGATCTGAGTTTCGAGGGCGATCTTCTTGGAAATAGCTTTGATGGCCTCGGCGTGGGAACCATCGGCGAGGGCAGCTTCGATAATGGGCTCGAGGGCCTCGATGGCGGTTTTGGGGAGCCGTTGGGCTTCGGCTTCGGCGACCTTGAGCCAGAGATCGTCGCGTGGAGCGGCGTGAAGATTGCAGGCGAGCGCGAGGAGAGCGCCCAAGATAAGGAAGGGGCGAAGAGAGGTATCCATAAGAACTTTTGAAACTAGTACGAGAGAACGGGTTCCGCGGATTGGGAAATTGCGTAGGGATTTTTGTCTTGGAATGATGAAGGGCGGATGGGGTGCAAGTCGACCCTACCATCAAAAAAAGGCGTCCTCTTGATGAGAACGCCTTTGTAGTCAAAATATGGTTACGAACTATTCGCCGTGTGTCGTCCTTTCGGTGTTGGGGTCCCAGGTACGGGTGCTGAGGTACTCTACGAGGTCGCGCATGTCCGTTTGAGAGAGCAATGGAGCGAAGATGGCTGGCATGCTGGATGGCATCGCGTCGCGTTTCTCGATTTGGTTTTGAGGATAGGTTTTGGTTTCGCCGGAAACGAGCTTAAGGGTGACCTCGTCGTCATTCTCGTTTTCGACAATCCCGGCGACGGAAGTTCCGTCTTGAAGCGACAGGATGACGTTGTCGAAACCCTCGGCGATGGTGGCGTTTGGGGCGACGATGGACTCGAGGAGTTCTTGGCGATTCAGACGTAGGCCGACGTCGGTGAGGTTAGGTCCAGCGGCGTCGCCGGGGCCGTTTACGATGTGGCAACGAACGCAGGCCATGACTTGGTTGTTGTTGAAGACACGGCGTCCGGCCCGCTCGTCCCCGCCTTCCAAGGCGTAGGAGAAAGCTGCGGTGGGATCGCTCGATGCTGCGACCTTGGCCTGATAGTCTTGAAATGCCTGTTGGACTTTCTTGGATGAATTTTCTTTGGCGGCTTCGATCAGCTCTAGCTGCGCCGCGTAGGGCACATCGCCGGCGGCGAGGCGTCCGATACTTTTTGCGAGCAGCTCGATGGCGAAGTCTTGCTGGGAACCGGCGAGGGTTTCGTATGCGACTCTCTGTTCTTCGACGCTTCCTTCCGCCATTAGGCTGAGGGTGACCTTCGCTTGTTCGGGGGAGCGTTCGGATACGATGGGAAGGGTGGCTAGGCGAAGCTCTGACGCGTTGGACTGGCTGGCCGCAATTACGAGCTCGTCCATGCGTGGATCGTTGAGCGTGTTGAGGAGTGCGAAAGCGGCAGCTCGAGCTTCTCCGTTGGCAGATTCGTCTTTAGCAAAGGCGTAAAGTTGATCCTCGAGCCCGGTGACTTCGAGCTCTTTTAGGGCTTGGAGAAACTTCACCTGTACGGCGTTGTTTTCCGAGGCGAAGAATTGCTTGGCATTAGCCTTGAAGGCATCGATGGCGATTTGGGCATTGCGGGCTGCGAGAGGTTGATAGACGCCTATGACGCGGTCGCGCTGGAGTGGGTCAGGCCACGACTTTAGCTGTGTGATCGCTTCGAGCCGGAAATCCTGGGGGTTGCTCTCGTTAGCTGCGTAATTGGCGAGAAATTGGGCATTGTCCTCTCCGCCGATTCGAAAACGGGCGTTGATGGCTCGTATCGCGAGAATCGGGTCATCAGCGAAAGGGCTGTCGATCGCTTTCGCGAGGGAGTGGTAGGCTCCCTGGATCGGAGCGTCGTTAATGGCGCGTGCGGCTTCGAAGACGATTTCCTTGTCCGAGTCGTGGAGAAAGCGGGCGACGTTGACGTCTCCAAGGCGGCGATACGCAAGCAAGGTAGCGAAGCGGACGGCTTTTGCCTCGTCGGTCACGGCTTCAGCGAGGGCACCCATGTTCTTGGCCCCGACCAATCCCATAACGATGGCATGGCTGAGGTAAGGATCCTCGTCTGCGTTTTCGAGGGCGGCCTGTAGGAGAGCGGGAGCGGCATCTACCTGCTCGAGCTTGCCGATGCTTTGGGCGGCGAAGTAACGGACACGGGAGGATGGGTGGGCGAGGTGTTCGATAAGCAACGCTTCGTTTCCGCTGATCTTGTGGTCGCCGATGAGCTTGGTGGCTTGGGCGACGACTTCGGGTTCGTCGTTTTCGGAGGCGGCGAGTTTTGAGATGGCGGCGTTCGCTTTTGCGATTTCGTGGTCGGCCAAGATGCCGAGGCCCCAAGTAGCGTGCAAGCGAGAGTGTAGGGATGAATTGCTGTCCTGGGCTATCTTGACGAACGTTTGTAGGCTGTCTTCTCCCCGGCTAGCTAGCTCAAGCTGGGCTTCGAGGCGGATGTTCCAATTAGGATGGGAGAGGAGGCTGGCGAGTTCTTCGACGCTGCGGCCTGTCATGCCTTCCGCGTAGAGCTTTTGCGTCTCGGCGACGATGGAGCTCGCTTGCACTTCAGGATTGGAAATGGAGTAAACGCGACCTTGGCCAGGTTTTGGCCAACCGTTCACCCAGTCGAGCACGTAGAATTTTCCATCAGGGGCGAATGTCACATCGGTGGGCAGGACGCCTTTAGCGAATGGCTTCTTCTCATCGAGCTCGAACCAGGCTCCTTTGGGTTTCATCGTGTACGTGTAGACGCCACTGGTGGCTATGGTGCCTTTGAAGTGGGTGATGAAGAGGTGACCGGCGTAGTCTGGCGAGAGACCGGTGCCAGGGTAGAAGGCGATGCCGGAGGGACCGTCCTCGATGTAGGAAATCGGAGGAAGTGCGAACTTTGTGCGGCCTTCGAATTCGGTTTGCCACCAGCCTTCCGACATCCAAACACCGGCGGCTCCCAGGGGTGCGTGTTGGTGGCCTATGCGCCAGCCAGAGTCCCCACCTTCGGCGATGAGTACGAGGCGCTCGAAGTCGCCGTTGTCGCAATCGTTGTCTCCGGTGAAGAGGTTTCCGAACTCGTCGAAGGCGAGTTCCTGGGGGTTGCGCAAGCCCGTGTGCACGACTTCGAGCTCGGTTCCGTCTAGGTTGCTGCGGTAGACGGCTCCGGTATCTGGATACGAGATGTGGCTGCCGTCGGGGGCCGTTACGTCGGCACCGCGGTCGCCGATGGAGAAGTAGAGCTTGCCGTCCGGGCCGAGAATGAGGCCGTGGAAGTCATGTCCGGTGTAGCCGAAGTGAACGCCCCAGCCGCTGAGGACCTTCTCGCTCTTTTGGGCTTTACCGGTATCGTCGATTCCTTGGAATTTCCACAGATGGGGGATGTTGGTGAAGTAGATGTCCCCTTTTCGGGCTAAGACTCCGGAGGCGATGCCGTCGACGGAAGTATTGAATCCGTCGGCGTAGACAGAGGAGAAGTCGGCTGTGCCGTCTCCGTCGCGATCTTCTAGGAGGCGGAGAATTTCGCCCTCTACAGCGAAGTTAGGAGCGTCGTCTCCGAAGAGCTCGATAATGCCTTGTGCGCGATCTTCGACGGTGCGGAAAGCCATGTCTTCTTCTAGCATGCCCATGTAGCCGCGGATATCCAAGGTGCTGGATCCGTAGCGGTAGGTCTCGGCCACGAAGAGGCGACCATGCTCGTCGAAGTCGAAGGCGACTGGATTCGCGAGCATGGGCTCGGCTGCCCAGAGGGTAGCTTCCATGCCTTCCGGGAGCTGCATTTGCTGGAGGGCAAGTTCGACGTCTGGACTGGCCTCCAGGATGATGGGCTCGGGACGACGGTCGGCGTCGTTGAGTTTCATCTTAGCAGCGAAAAGGCTGCTAGTGGATAGGCCACAAAGGGCGATGGCGATGACGAGATTTCTCATGTTTGGCGTAAAGGCGGGGGAGCTTGTTGGAAGCCGCTTTTGGTGCAACGGGTCTATAGCTCTTATGAATGGGGAATTGTGAAGTTGGTTGCCAATAACCCAAGGCTAGTGTTCGTCTTCTAGTCGATTCCTAAGTTTTTAACCCGAACCCGTTACCCTTATCCATGGACTCTCGCCGACATTTCGTGAAAAGTGCTTTTGGCCTCGCGGCCGCCTCATTTCTAACCGGCAAGAGCCTTGCTCAGACTGCGGCAGACCCCCGCAAGGACGGCACATGGTTCGACATTTCATTGGCTCAGTGGTCTATCAACAAGGCGTTTTGGAGCGGGGAGAAAGACAAGATGCGTTTTGCCCAGATCGCCAAGAACGAATTTGGCGTGAATGCGGTCGAGTACGTAAACCAGTTTTATATGGAGGGGTGGTCGAAAGCTGTCCTGGCCGAGCTGGTCAAGATTTCTGCGGGCGAGGGCGTAAGGAATGTTCTCATCATGTGCGACCGGGAAGGACGTCTTGGCGATCCTGACGAGGCGAAGCGGACCCAAGCGGTGCAGAACCATGTTCGCTGGATCGAGGCGGCGCGAGCTTTGGGTTGCCATGCGATCCGGGTCAATGCGGCTTCCGAAGGCAAATTCGACGAGCAGCTGAAGCTGGCGGCGGACGGACTGCGACGGCTCAGCGAAATCGGCGACCGCTACGGGATAAGCGTGATCGTCGAAAACCACGGGGGGCTCTCGAGCAATGGTGCCTGGCTTTCCGCGGTGATGCGCCTGGTGGACCATCCGCGCTGCGGAACCTTGCCTGATTTCGGAAACTTTACGATCAATCGTGAATCGGGAGAGGAGTACGACAAGTATTTAGGCACGCAACAGCTGATGCCCTTTGCCAAGGGAGTGAGCGCCAAGACCTTCAACTTCAATCCGGAAGGTTTCGAGCGCGATATGGATTATCCACGACTTATGGATGTCGTGAAAAGGTCAGGATATCGTGGATACATCGGCATCGAGTGGGAGGGTAAATCCCTCGACGAACCCACTGGAATCTTGATGACGAAGAAGCTGCTCCAGAAACTGGGTGGTAGAGCTTAGATTCGAGAGACGGATCGGCTGGCCCGCACGTGGTCGCCGCTTCCAGCAACACTGAGATCTGTAGCGCTCGACCTCACGAAAAAAGTCGATTCCCGCTAGGGAAATCGACCGTTCTTTGAAGCTGTATGCTACGTTTGACTACACGTCGCAGGTGCGAATGCCGTGCGCGAGCGCCGCAATGGGATCTTCCCAGCTTGGTACGAATTCTTGGGCGACGTAGCCGTCGAATCCTGTATCCACAATCGCCTGCATGATAGCGGGGTAGTAGAGTTCTTGGGTTTCGTCGATCTCGTGACGGCCAGGTACGCCGCCTGTGTGGTAGTGGCCGAAGTATTGGTGGTTTTCTCGAATGGTGTCGATGATGTCGCCATCCATGATCTGCATGTGGTAGATGTCGTAGAGCATCTTGAATTGCTCAGAGCCGACTTGCTTGACCAGTTCGACGCCCCAGCTGGTGTGATCGCACTGGTAGTCTGGGTGGTTTCGCTTGGAGTTGAGCAGTTCCATAACCACCTGCACGTTGTGCTTCTCCACGATAGGCATGATACGTTCTAGGCCGATCTTGCAATTTTCTAGGCCTTGTTCGTCGTCGAGGCCATCGCGGTTGCCGGAGAAAACGATCATGCGTTTGGCGCCTTGGGCCGCGACTTTAGGGGTGGTTTGCTCGAAGAAGGTGACGATGGCATCGTGGTTCTCCACGCGATTCAAGCCGTCTGTGATGCCGCCGGGAACTCCCCAAACCAGAGAGGCTTCGAGGCCGTGTTTTTTGAGGGTTGCGATTTCGTCGACGTTGACGAGGTCGATGGCCTCCAGTCCGACTTCTTTGCCGCGTATGCAGAGGTCTTCGAACTCGATTTTGCCGTAGCACCAGCGGCAGGCGGAATGGTGGATGTTTCGCTTCAAGTTCATAGGCGAATTGGATTCGTGGTGATTGGCAAAGGCTTTGGCGCTGGCGATTGCGGCGGCTCCTAGTGCGACTTTTTTCAAGAGGTCGCGGCGTGGCATTTTTGGATCCATGGTGATGGTTTGGTTTCGTTGGGGTTCAGACGATGCAGATCGGGCTCCCAAATGGGAACTCGACGGAATGCTGCCATTAAAGGCCGCAGGCTCAATCACTTAAATTAGATAATGGATTATCCCGAACTGAATTTGCTTATCGCTGTGAGAAAGGCGCAAAGTGGGGAACTGAAAACGTGGGCGAATCGCACTTGCCCTCCCTTGAGCTGAGCCTTATCGCTAGGCCCTTTTTTTCGAAAAACCGCGCAAAGCTCATGGCACAGGAAATTAATCAAGGCTACGATCCGAAGGAAGTTGAAGCCAAGTGGTACGCCGCTTGGGAGAAAAACGGTTGCTTCGAAGGAGAAGTGGAAGCGGGCAAGGACCCGTATTCCATCATGATCCCACCGCCCAACGTCACCGGGATCCTGCACATGGGCCACGTTCTCGACAACACACTGCAGGACATCTTCATCCGTCGTGCACGTCTCGAGGGCAAGAGCACGCTCTGGTACCCCGGCACCGACCACGCTTCGATCGCCACCCAGACGAAGGTCGAGCAAGCCCTGCGCAACGAAGGCACTTCCCGCCGCGAGATTGGCCGCGACAAGTTCCTCGAACGCGCTTGGCAGTGGAGCGACGACCACGGCGGCAAGATTCTCAATCAGCTCAAAAAGCTCGGCGCCTCCTGCGACTGGCGTCGTACCACCTTTACCATGGACGAAGAGTACGAGCGCTCGGTTCGGGCGGCCTTCGTAAAGCTCTACGAACGCGGCTACATTTATCGCGGCAAGCGTCTCGTCAATTGGTGCCCTAGCTCCCAGACAGCACTCTCCAACGAGGAAGTCGTCATGAAGCCCCAGAAGGGCAAGTTTTGGAAGATGCGCTACGAGATTGTCGAAGAGCCAGGCCGCTATATCGAGATTTCTACCACCCGCCCCGAAACCATAATGGGCGACACCGCGGTAGCGGTTCATCCGGACGATGAGCGTTACACGGACCTCGTCGGTAAGCACGTCTGGCGTCCCTTCCCTCGGGAGGAAATCCCCATTGTGGCGGATCGCGCGGTCGAAAAGGATTTCGGAACCGGCGCCTTGAAGGTCACGCCAGCCCACGACCAGGTGGACTTCGATATCGGCAAGCGCCACGACCTGCCGCTCATCGATGTGATGAATCCTGACGGCACGCTCAGCGAGGCAGCTGGTCCGGAATTCGCTGGCATGGAGCGTTTCAAAGCTCGCAAGGTTGCCGCCCAGAAGCTCGAAGAGCTCGGCCTGCTGGTCGATACCGAAGACTACGAAAACAACGTCGGTTTCTCCGAGCGGGCGGACGTGCCCATCGAACCGCGCCTTTCCGAGCAGTGGTACCTCAAGTACCCGAAGGTCGAGGAAGCCAAAGCGGCCGTTGAAAAAGGCATCATCAAGTTCCACCCGAAGCGCTGGGAAAAGGTTTACCTGCATTGGCTCAACAACATCCAGGACTGGTGCATCAGCCGTCAGCTCTGGTGGGGGCAACGTATTCCCGTGTGGTATAAGAAGGGAGCAGACCGCCTCGACCCCGCTAACTTGCACGTGTCGGTCGACGGCCCGTCCGATCCCGAGAACTGGGAACAGGACGAGGACGCGCTCGACACCTGGGCCTCCTCTTACATCTGGCCGTTCGCTTGTTTTGGGTGGCCAAACGAAGACGAGAAGACCCTCAAGGAGCTCGCCCACTTCTACCCGACCAGCACCCTTGTCACCGGCTTCGACATTATCTTTTTCTGGGTCGCTCGCATGATCATGGCGGGTCTCGAACTTTACGGAGACGACAAGAAAGAGCTCACCGACGACGAGATCGCGGCCCGTATCCCCTTCAAGGATATTTTCATTCACGGCCTTATTCGCGATGCCAAAGGACGCAAGATGTCCAAGACCTTGGGCAACTCTCCCGACCCGCTCGACCTCATCGAAAAGTTCGGAGCAGACGGTCTGCGTTTCGGCATCATAAACATCGCCCCTAGCGGCTCCGATATCCTTTTCTCAGAAGAGCGTATCGAAATCGGGCGCAACTTCAGCAACAAGCTTTGGAACGCCTGCCGCTTCCGCCAAATGAATGGAGCCGTCGATGCGAACACGTCGCTCGACTCCATTGTAAGTCGACTCGCGACGTCGCCACTCGATGGGTACAGTAACTGGATTCTCAATCGTACTCTCGACACCATGCGAGAGATCGAGGGTCAATTTGCCAAGTTCGAAATGCATCAGCTTACCCATACGCTCTATAACTTCGTTTGGGGCGACTTCTGCGATTGGTATGTCGAAGCGGCGAAAGCGCTGCTGCAGAAGAAGGCTGATCCGCGTCACGACATGGCCCTCGCCACTTCTGACCTCGTGATTCGCCAAGCCCTGCAGCTGCTGCATCCGGTCATGCCGCACATCACCGAAGAACTCTGGCATGCCATGGGTTACTGCGAAGAAAGCGGATACATCCAAGACACGGTTTTGCTAACGGCGGAAGAACTTGCGGAGAAACTCGCTGCAGCGGGTGTCACGGTCGATTCAGCGGCCGCTGAGAATGTCGAGCACGTCAAGGAACTCATCACCAAGGCCCGCTCCGTGAAAGCCGAGTACAACGTAGCCTCCAAGCGCGACGTGACGCTCTTTGTAAGTGCCGTCGACTCCGACAGCGCCAAGATCGTCTTCGAGAATTTGGATACGATCAAGAAGCTGGCGGGAGCCTCGGTCATCGAGCTCAAGGAAACTGTAGACGGCTGTCCAGGTGCAGTCGGTGCCCTAGGCACTGTCTATCTTGATCTCTCTAGTGCGATCGACGTGGATGCGGAAAAGGTTCGTCTCAGCAAGGAGCTCGGAAAGCTCGACGGTGCGATCAAGGCTGGTAGCGGCAAGCTCAACAGCCCAGCCTTTGTCGACAAGGCACCCGCTCATGTGGTTGAGGGGGCTCGTAAGCAGTTAGCGGATACGCAAGCCAAGCGGGACGAAATCGCTCGTTTGCTAGAAAGCTTGTAGCACTAGTCGCTGAATCGGCGAATAGGTGGTTACCCATGTAGATGTTCAATAAGGAGCAGGTCAGACGACCTGCTCTTTTTGGTATCAAGATCGTTGCGTGAAACAACTTCCGGCCACGGCACTGGAGGGATGTCGACTGGCAAAACACACTCTCAAGATCACGACGAACCTATAAGTGCGAGACCTCTTGGTGGACACCCCATCTGGATCGAGGGTATTCTAACTCCTAGGACACGGTGACAGTTACTAAGGCTCAGCTTAAATGTATCTGAATGGAGGATACTGGGTTGTTGCGTTTTGCAATGTTTCGGCCGGGCAGGTGCGACGCGCTCGAGGAAAGGTGCCATAACGCACGGATTTTGGATAGGGAGTGGATAGGGGTTAGTAGTAAATTTGTAAATGGGCCAGATTTGGCAGCGAGGTTGTAGCTTTTTTGACGATATAGCCCTATACTTACAATCTCCCTTAATCTTTTTACTATGTTATCCCGAGAAAGTCTTAAAGTCGTACATTTTATTCTCATCGCAGTTTTTGCGTTTTCGAGTTTGGCATATTCGTCGCCGGTCAGTCGGCCACAAGCGGAGGACGCGCCAGACATGTCGGAGCAAGCAGTTCAGGTTTTTGAAATTACTCGCGATAGAGACTTCAAGAAGGTGCAAGCGATCTTAGATGAGCGCGGTACGGATCCACTTTTGATTAAGATAGCTGCAGGTGAGTACAAGTTGAAGCGAAGTCTGCACATTAATCGTTCCAACGTGACGGTTCGTGGAGAGTCAGGCGTGTTGCTGAAGTTAGCCAACAAGGCTCAAACTCCGGTGATCGCAGTCGGTTCGCAGGCAGAGTACCCTTTGGACTCGGAACGGATTCAAAATATCGCGATATTGGATTTGGAAATCGACGGAAATAGGGAAGCTCAATTGAGCGAATACGATCGCCACCTGCCATGGATTCGCAACAACGGGATCGATGTTCGCACCGTTACGGGATTGCGCGTGGAAGGCGTGCGCTGCGGAAACAACCGCTCCGGTGGCTTGGTCATCAGCTGGCGTTGTCGCGACGTGCTCGCCAAGAATTGCATTTTCGACAACAACTATTTCGACGGAGTCGCTTACTACGACAGCACTCAGGTTTACACGGTCGATTGCGATCTTCGCGACAACCAAGGCGCTGGCGTCAGCATCGACAATGCGGTTTACGATGCCTTGTTCTCGAACTGCTTGATTCAAAACAACCAAGATGTGGGTGTGTTTGCCCGTCACAGTACAGGGTTGATGTTTTACCAGTCTACGATTCGCAACTCCGGTAATTGGGCGTTCTTTCTCTCGCACGACGACAACGAAAACGGCGTGTTCAACGTCGAAATCGCGTCTTGCTCCATCGAGGAGAATAATGGTGGAGTGCGTATGGGATCTGTGGATACCAAGCAATCCAGCGGTAATCGGGTGACCTTGACCTCCTTTGCTGGAAACGACGCCGGAGGTCGGACGGATTTGTCCACTGCAGGTTCGCCGATCGATCGCTTGGAGGCGGGTTGGAATCCGCTGAGCGACGGGTTAGTGGAAGGATCTCGGTCGGTTCGACCCTTTTCGAAGCGCCTCTATCAAGCACTCAACAAGTATGATTCTCTGGTAGGGGCTCCAGAATCCTAAGCCGATTCAGTCGCTAGTTTTTTAGCGGTTTACCGGCGAGGACGATTCGATCCTCGGGAGAAAGCTCCAGGTCGAAACGGTCCGATAGGATTTGTCGTAGTTCGCTTTGGCTTTTTATTTCCGTACGTTTCGCGTTGCCGGACCAATCGCGTTCAATTAGTTCTGTATCGGCGACGACGATACGACCGGTCTTTGTTAGGCGAGCGACAAGGAGCGAATTTCGAAAACGCGCTTGTGGGTGGGTGTGCGAGTACCAGTTGCCGATTTCGAGATCGATGGGCGGCACCGGCTTGGGAGATAATTGATAGATGTCGTTCCAATCATCGCTTAGTTTGATTTGATGGACGAGTTGCTCGTCGCGTTGGATGATGCGGCGAGGTTCGAAGTCTAGGTGTTGCGTTTCGCTCGTATCGAGCGCGATCGGTTCGACCAGTCCGACTCCTCCGAATCCCACATCCGCGAGATGCGGACCGAATTCGGTTTCAACGCGTAGGACCATATGGCTGAGCGGGGTCGTGACATCTTCGGGAGCAAGCCAGCTAACGCGAGCGAGCAGGGGATCGACTCGAAACCCGATAGCTCGCAGGACGGCGGCGAAAAGTGTGTTTTGCTCGAAGCAGTAGCCCCCTCGTTTTTGGGCGACTAGTTTTTCGAAGACGTCGGGGGGGTCGATGGAGACTGGGCGGTTGAGCAGGGGATCTAGGTTCTCGAAGGGAATGGATTCCTCGTGGAGGCGGTGCAGGTGCTTGAGGGAGGAAAGCGTTGGTTTGGCTTCGGCGGTGAAACCGATTCGCTGGAAGTAGAGGCCGAGTTCGAGCTGGTCTTGTGGAATGGTAGCGTTCATGGGTGCTTAGGCAGCAGGTTGGTAGTTGTAGAGGCTCGCTCCTGCGAGCACGAGTAAAAGCGATGCCAGTCGGGTTGGCGTGAGAGGGGCCGCGGGCATGCCGAACCAAGCGAAATGGCTGACGACGGCGCCGACGAGTAGTTGCCCGCAGATGACGAAGAGAAGCGTAGAGGCGACTCCGAAGTCGGGCATCACTTTATAGATGGTGGAAAGAGCGAGGGCGCTGATGAGCCCGCCCGTCAGCCACAAATAGAGGGGAACTTGTGAAAGGATCTCGCGAGCCGGCAATTGACTGCGGTGAGTGGCGAGGTAGACCGCAATGCCGAGGAGTCCGATCAAGTAGACGGAGGCGCTGGCCAGCAGCGGATTGTTGATACGTTGGCTTAGCTGGCCGCTCAGGGAGCTTTGCAGCGAGATGGCCATGCCGGCCGTGAGGCTGATGAGTGCGAGTTGCGTGTTGGGCATGGGGCGAGTCTAGCGCTCGGGGCCCAGACAGGCATCGACCTATGTTGAGAGACGCTGAAGATTGCTAAGCGATCCTACTTTTCTACCCTGATCGCTTTAATGCGGTGACCGACTGCAGCGATGGCCTCGATGGCGGGCTTCAGTTCCAGCACGAGAGATTCTGAAGGAAAGCGTTGTCGGCGTATCGTGACAATCGGAGTGGCGACCACCATCGCTGAGGCAGAGACACTGGAAGCGGCTGGTGTCGATGTGGTGTTAGCGACTGGTATGGACGCGGGCGGCCATCGGCCATCGTATTTGGATTCACCTGAGGAATCGTTGGTAGAGACCTTTGCGTTGGTGCCTGCGATCCGCGATCGAGTGAAGGTACCTGTGGTAGCAGCGGGTGGCATTGCGGACGTTCGCGGTATGCGGGCAGCCTTTGCTCTAGGCGCAGACGCGGTGCAGATCGGAACAGCCTTTCTCGCTTGCGAAGAATCGGGGGCTCAGGAACTTCATCGGCAACGTCTGCGTGCAAATAAAGATGGCCGTACGGTTTTGTCGCGACGATTCACTGGGCGCTTAGCTCGGTTCATGCCGAATCGAATCCTGCAGGAATTGGAAGCATCCGAATCGGAAGTGTTACCATTCCCTGCACAGAGTTGGCTGACTGGACCGCTAAAGCAAGCAGCTGTCGAGAATGGAGATGCGGAAGGTATGGCGCTTTATTCCGGGCAAGGAGTTCCGTTGCTCAAACACCGGAATGCGGGTGCTTTGATGGACGCTCTCGTGGCGGGATTGTAGGTGCGAAGATTATATGTTCGCTGTCACCGCCTTGCGGATACGGCTTAGTTGGGTGGGAGTAACTCCAATAGCGGAGGCGATGTGATGAAGTGGAATGCGGTCGAGGATCGACGCATGTTTTTCGATGAACGCTCGGTAGCGAGCGGTTGAGTCGGAGAGGGCGAGTCCTACCTCGATTGGTTCCTTTTCGAGCACCCAGTTCGTCTCCAGATATTGGATATGGTACCACTTCAGGTCCTCGCTCGATTCAAGCAAGCGGCGATAGGCGTGGTGGTCGATCGCCAGTACGCTCGATGGCTCGAGAGCTTGCAGGGCGAAGTCTGAAGCTTCGCTCTTCAGGAGAGCGCGAATGGTTCCGGGGAAGGTGTTTTCCGGGAAGAACTTCTTGTTGTATTCCTTTCCGTCGGCGGAGAGCGTATAGGAACGGAGCAGGCCTTGGCAGACAAAATAGAGGTGGCGGCTGGGAGTTCCGATTTGCACGAGGGTTTCTCCTTTGCTGAGTTTCCGTTCGCTGCAAGCTTGGCAAAGCTTGGTCCAAGTGGAGTCGCTGAGTTCCGCGTAGCGAGTCATGGCGTGTCGGAGAAGCTGGAGTTTTGTGGCGCTCATGGGCGAGGCATCTGGAGGATAGTGAGTTCGAGAAGGTGGCGAACTTTAGGTAGCCATTGACTGAGATAGGCTTCGTTTGACGTAGTACCTTGCGGTGGGAGATGGAAGAAGCCGGCGAAGCGACAAGGGCTGAGAGCGTAGCGGTAGAGCGCGTTATTGCAGAGGAAACAGCCTGCATCGCTGCTCGTCGTGATCGAATCCTCGGGTGTCTCTGGTAGCGGCCAGCGGCCGTGGGCGCTCTCGGGACCAGCTGGATCGATCGTTTCGCCGGTGGGTGATTTTTGAACTTCGTCGATACCGAAGCGTCGATTGATAGCGAGGGTTTCGATTCTTAGGAATCGAGGCGAGCCTTCGCCTAGGCCGAGGACGATGTCAGGTTGGAAGGAGTCGATCAGAGGTAGGGCAAGCGTCTCAATAGCGCCCCACTCGACAGGTAGGTCGAGATGCTGGATCTCTTGATCGAGGAGGTCAGAGGCTAGGGCGGCTCCCATTGTCTGAGAGCCGTTTCGTGCGCGCCCGCGAAAAGGCTGGAAGCTAGTGATCAGGGATTTCACGGGTTTGAGCACAATCTTTTTTTAGCAGATTGTTGGGGCTGGGATCAATGCATGTTTCTGGTAGTGCAAGACTTGCGGGTCATTAGGAGCAGTCGGCAATGAATTGCAGCGGTATAAGCCATTCTAAGGCGTTGCCAAGGGGCTGGCTTTGCTTCTGAAGTGCGGTCCCGTTTCTTGGAAATTGAAGACTTCACCTTCTCGGAAGGGGAGACGGGACACCAAAAACATCATTGAAGCTGCGAGTCCGAATGGATTCGCGGTCGCAACGCTATGAAACAACGTACCGTAAGACCTTCGACCGGTCCCATTCTCGAAAATCCTGACGTCGTCCTGATTGGCGGCGGCATAATGAGCGCGACTCTCGGGATCATGCTGAAACGGCTGAGCCCTCAGTTGACGATCCAGATCGTGGAATCGCTCCCGCGCGTTGCCCTAGAAAGTTCTCATGCTTGGAACAACGCGGGCACCGGGCACGCGGCGCTTTGCGAGCTGAACTATACGCCCCAAAAGGCGGATGGTTCGGTCGACGTCTCGAAGGCGATGAAGATTAACGAGCAATTCGAGAACTCGAAGCACTTTTGGGCGCGTTTAGTGGATGAAGGTGTGATCTCCGATCCGAGTGTATTCATCAAGCGGGTACCGCACATGAGTTTCGTGCATGGGGAAGCGGACCGTGATTATCTGAAGGCCCGTTTCGATGCTCTGAAAGCGCAACACCTGTTTGGAGAGATGCAGTACTCGGAGGATCCTGAGGTGGTGAAGGAGTGGGCACCGCTTCTTTGGCAGGGGCGTCCCGACGATGAAATGGTAGCAGCTACGAGAGTGGAAAGCGGCACGGATATCAACTTCGGTGCTCTCACGCAGCAATTGATCGACCACCTGATCTCGCTCGACGGCGTAGAGCTCGCCATGCAGGCGCGGGTCACGGATATTTCCCAGGCGGCAGATGGGCAATGGAAGCTCAAGGTCGACAGTGAGGAATACGGGAAGCAGAAGCTGGCGGCCAGGTTCGCCTTCATCGGTGCTGGTGGTGGCTCCCTGCACTTATTGCAGAAATCGGGAATTCCCGAGGGCAAAGGCTTTGGAGGATTTCCAGTGAGCGGACAGTTTCTTGTCTGCACGGATCATGACATCATCGAGCGGCACGCAGCCAAGGTCTATGGCAAGGCTGCGGTGGGTGCCCCTCCGATGTCGGTGCCGCATTTGGATACGCGCGTGATCGATGGCCGTCGCGCATTGCTGTTTGGCCCGTATGCGGGCTTTTCTCCCAAGTTTTTAAAGGAAGGATCGATGCTCGATCTTATCAAGTCTGTGAAGCTCGACAATATTCTGCCCCTCCTGACGGTGGGGCGTGATAATATGGACCTGACCCAGTATCTGATCAACGAAGTGCGTAAGTCGCACAGCGATCGTGTGGAAGGCTTGCGCGAGTTCTTCCCGGACGCAAAGGAAGAGGACTGGAAGCTGGTTACTGCTGGCCAACGCGTACAGATCATCAAGAAAAACGCGGGCGGAAAAGGCGGCAAGCTTGAGTTTGGCACAGAGGTGGTGGCAGCTCAGGATGGTTCGATCGCGGCCTTGCTGGGAGCGTCGCCGGGAGCGTCGACTTCTGTCTCCATCATAGTAGAAGTTTTGGAGAAGTGTTTCCCTGAAGAGGTGAAGACCGAAGAGTGGCAAGAGCGATTGAGCACGATGTTGCCAGCGTACGGAAAGCACCTGGCGGGCGATGAATTCCTGTATCGAGATCTTAGAGACAAGTCGGATCGACTACTGAAGATCGATTAAGCGACAGACTGAATTTTTCTAGAGCGGACTTTGGGGAGTCCGCTCTTTTTCTTTTGGGGGAGTATTCCGCGATCACAATAGGAAGTGTGGATGGGAAGTCCTGATGCTTTGTGCTCGGGACGCGCCTGAACTAGATGCCGCCGGCTAGCTTACGTTTGAGGTATTGGCCGGAGAAATCGATTTTCAGCTCCACCCATAGGGGAAGGTGGTCGGACATTTGGTGGGTTCGCCAATAGGTTTTATAGTAGCGACTTTTACTGGCTGCGTTCCGTATCGCTCCTCGGCTGGTCAGATGGTAGGCAGCGCCCATCGCTTCGGCGTAGAGCTCCTGGTCGAGCTCGGTGTAGACATACTGGTAGTAGTCGAAGACGCCGGCACGTCCGGTCCAGTCGAGTCTGTCTTTTTGGATAAGAAACGCGATTTGGTCGTAGCTGCGATTTTTGCTGGCGTTGGTTACAAAATCACGGTGGTGGTCCGGAATGGTAAAGCCGCCGGTTTTGGTGAGCTCGCCGAAGGCTCCCTTTTCATCGCTTGAGAAGATGTTGAAGTCGCCGAGTAAAATTAGGTTACGTGACCAGACGGCGGGATCTTGCGTACGCTTTTTGAGGAACTTCGCGACCTTGCGGATCTCCTCGATTCGGTCTGCTGGTTCGATGCCGCCGATCGCTTTTTGTCGGCCCCACAGAATGTGTGCGGAGCAGAGCATGAAAGTCGACCAGCCTGCTTTGAAGCCACAAATGTAGGGACTCCGCCAGAATTGCTGAGCGGGCACTACGTCGCCGGTTTCGGTTTTGATGTCTGGAAGTACGAGTTCACCAGCTAGCCCACCGAAGGCGACTTTACGCGAGTCGTACAGGTAGACCATTCGCTCATCGTTGCCCTTGCTGCCCTCGGTGGTGTCGCTAATGAGTGGCTTCCAAAAGCCGCCGAGGATCTTGAGGACTCTGTTGAGGGCTTTGAGATCGCGGTAGACTTCTTGGACGGCGACGATGTCAAAACGCGAAATGATTTCGGCCAGGTAGTAGATCGCCTCCTCGGAGCGCTCGCCATAGGCTGGTTTATCGAAGTCGCGAATATTCCACGTCGCTACTAAAAGTGTGGAGTCGACGGTCTTCTCTGGGATTTCCTTCAGTGCTTCTTTGAGAATGATTAGGCGTTCGGCTGTGCGTTTTCCAGAGGGAGTGCTGGGGTCGAGGTCTTGGTAAAAAGGCATGGCGAGGCTCGGAGTTGGAAAAGGAAAGAGTGGAACTCCATAATGCCACCGGAGAGTCCCGAGTGTCGAACTACTTGAGGAAGGGTGCCTAGGAGCTTATTGATCGAGGTCGATTACGATTGGATTTTGGAGGCCTTCCCGGTTTTCGATGATTTGTTCGGCGGCGAGGCGGAGGTCGGCTGTGACGGAGAGGCGGATGCGGCCCAGTGGGGCTTGGCTGAAGGTCGCCTCGCGACCTTCTTGTTCGTCGATGTAAAGGATGATGTCGTCGTTGTTGTCGGCGGTTTTTTCGAGGGAGACGGAGATCTTGGCCCGTTGTTTCCCTCCGACGACGGCCACTTGGATAGGGCGAACCGCGAGCTGTAGCTCGACGAGCGGTGGTTCGATGGTCTCGCTTTGGCTGACAAGAACTTCGAGCTCGGTGGGTAGGTAGCCGTCTTTTTCGAAAGCGAGGAGATGTTTGCCTTTGCGGACGTTTTGAATGCCGAGCGAGGACAGACCGATGTATTCACCGTCTAGGTACGTTTTTGCTCCGGAGGGAAAGGACTTGGCGATGATGGTAGCGGAGACACTTTGGATTTCCGCAAGGATTTGGTTCTTCCTCTGGGACCAAGCGGTCAAGAGTCGGTTGCGAGTGCCTTGGTCCAAGCTTTTGGCGAACTCCTTGATTTCCGCGTCGAAGGTTTCGAGCTCAACGAGACTACTGTCGGAGCTGAATTCGCTGGCCCGCGTTTGCATCTGGGCGGCTTGGGCGTCGCGTTTCGCGAGGCTTTCCTCGATGGTTTTGCTTTGTTTGGTCCAGCTTTCGATCAGCTTGGGGTCCGCGTCGTCGCGGGCTTGGTAAAGGGCGATTTGGGCGTGGATCTTGTCAAGATCGCCGCGGGGCGAACGTTCGTTGAGTCGATAGATCGCTTGCGAGGTGGCTTTGGCGAGCTGGACGGTTTCGCTCGCGTAGCGTTCCTGGGCATTCGCGGTGAAGTAGTAGTAGCCGAGGCCTCCGACGGAGAGGAGGATGACGAGGACTAGGAGGACGAGGGCGATTCCGCCTCGACGAGGGTTGGAAGTGGGGCGGATGTGCATCGCTGAGAAGGTCGGCGCTCGGGGTGGGGGGAGCAATGGAAAAGGGATGGTGGCTTGGGAAATCTAATCGTGCAGTGCGGGACGAGGGTAAACCTCGCACCCTACGTTTGTGGCAGGTGCGAGAGCGTGCCACGAACGTCAGCGGCGAGCGTTTGCGGGCGGATTTAGCGCTGGGGACGCGGGCTTCCGCATTCGTTGGAGCTTCGGCGGACTGGAAAGCTTCGCCCTACGGGGTTTCGTAGAGGGTGTCGGCGACGTTTAGGGTGTCGTCGAGGGTCGCCACGGACTGGATACGGTGGTGAGGGAGGGGGTTCACGAGGAGCTTCTGGAAGGGGGCGAAGTCCAGGAGGTCGTGAGTTTTGGCTCCGCACTTTTCGGTGAGGGTGACGCGGTAGCCGGTTTCGCCGTCTTTGAGGCGGCGGATCTTAGGAGCGGCTTTGGCTTTGGGCTGCTTCGTGGCCTTGGCTCGTTTGCCTTTCTTGTTGGACGGAAGTTCGACCGCTGGATCTTCGAAGGGGTAGAGTTGGCCAAGGATGTCCGAGATGGTGGTCTCGATGTGACTGAGGTCAGCGAGGCAAGTCTCTCGCTCGATGAGCAGAGAGTTGACCGCGACGAGCTCGTCTATGGACATGTTAGTTGGCATGTGTGTTTGTCGCCCAAGAAGGGCACGGGTGGATGTATTTATCCTGCACTGCGGACGGGGTGGAGCCCGTCCCTCCTATTCTTTTTCCTCGGCGGGCTTGTCGGATTCGGGGGCGTCGTCCTTCTTGGTCTCTTCTTCCTTGGTTGGCTTGGGGGCTGCTTTTTTGGCTGCCTTTTTAGCGGGAGCTTGTGTTGGGAATGCGGATACGGGAGCGGGTGGAGCTGGGAAGGGGAATACGCCTTCTTCGCCGACGATGGACTCGACTTGGCTTTCGAGTTCGCTGATGCGCTGGTAGGCGGCTTCGCGCTCCTCGAGCAGGGTGTCTATCTTGGTACGGGCTTCGAGGGCTTGGCGGATGGTTTCGCTGTCGCCGCGCAGGACGATTTCTTCGAAGCTTAGGGGTTCGAGTTTTTGTGCTTTCTTGGCCATGGTTGTTATTCTTTGAAGAAGCTTAGGATGTTTTTGAGAATGGTTTTGCGGGATCCGCTATTGCGGGCGGCGGTTGCAGTTTGCTGGAAAGTTTTTTGTGGTTGGCTTGTATTGGCGGCTTGGAGACGTTGGGCAATGGTCTTCTCGGCGGCGTTGGCGATGTCTTGGTTATCGTCGTAGCAAAGCTCGCGGAGCTGAGGCTCGGGAACCTTGGGATTGTTTGCTACGGATTCGCGGACTTTTTCGCAGATGTCGTGGCTAAGAGTTGCGAGGGATGCCGGCGAGAGGTCGAAGGCTGCGGCGGCGAAGGCGCGGAGGGAAGGATTAGGACTAGCGGCGAAGCGTTCCGCGACGGGCGCTTCGATTTCCGGATAGTCGATGGCCTGGAAGGCTATGTGTTCGGCTACGGTGTTGTCGGAGCGGTGGTTGATGAGCAGGTCCCAATGGTGCTCGCAGAGGTCGTCTCGGTAGGCTACGAGGGTGGCGACTTGGGGATCGGAGTGGAGGCAGAGCTCGTTGAGGAGCTCGGGGCTAGCGTTGGGATTCTTGGCGAGGGCGATGCAGGCTTGCAGGTCGTGCGAGGTGGCGACGCGTTCGGCGATGTCTTGTTGGATGCTGGCGCTGGCGGCGAGGTAGCGTCGCACTTTGGCAGATGTATCCTGAGCGAGGATACGTTGGATCGCCGCGGGCAAGTTTGGCTTTTGGGAGAGGTAGACGCGGTCTTCGATGGTGTCGGACTCGGCTAGCCAGAGCATTTCCGGAAGAGAGATGGGGCTGCTGTCGAGAGCGGGGAAGCGAACTGTCGGGTGCGCCGAGTACCGCAGGGAATTGCGGACAGAGGCGGGAAACTTGTCGGCCTGGCGTTGGAGGAGGGACTGGAGGATTTCGTCGTCGGAGTCGGCCCACATTTGGAAGAGCTCGGGATCGAGGTACTTGTTTCGCACGAGGGCGGATTTGACGAGGGCGGAGTCGTCGCGGCTGAGCTGGTGGGCGACGTCGCCGTCGAGGTTTTCGCGCTCGGCGAGGGCGATCTTGACGGCGGGTTCATCGTCCGTGGCGAGGATGAACTGGAGGTAGGTCGGCAGGCTCGGGTTTTGGGCGATCGCAGCGCGGACGAAGGTGGCTTCGTCTTGGGCGAGCGTTTGGCACTCCTTGGGGCTGACGTTGGGATTGCTTGCGACAGCGATGCGCACGCTAGCGCTGGCGTGAGTGGCGAGCAGTCCGAGCGATTGGGCGGGGGTGCGGGGGTTGCTGGCGAGAGCGGTGGCAATGTTTACTTGCTTTGGCTTGAGGCCGTCAGCGATGCCTTGGGCTAGCTCGGATGGGAGGAGCGGGTATTGGGCGAGGAAGAGGAGGTATTTGTCGTTGTCCGCGTATTCTGAATACAGGCTACGCAGGGCGAAGCTGGAGATTGGCTTCTTGCGGGTGGCCTTGATGACCTTTTCGGGTCCGTGCTCTTCGAGGGCGTCGAGCAGATCGTTGATGGAGAGGATATCCATTAGGCGCGCTGCTGAAGAGTGAAGGGTGTAGAGTGAAGGGTGAGCTGGTGGGGATCAGGTCGTTGCGGCGTGGCGCAAGCGCCAGCCCTACGGGAGGCGGATCCTGCAGTGCGGCCTGGAGCAAGGGCCAATCCTATGGAGAGGCGAGTTGGAGTGACTCCCGCGGTACCGAGGAGCTCCTGCGACGACAAAGCGAAGCGCCCACGGCCGTGCCACCTTTGCGTCTTCGGACAAGCCGCGCCACCTGTTGGGAGTTGGGAGCTCATTGCTGGAGGTTCTCCAGGGTGACGAAGACTTCGCGGGGGGTGGAGCCGTTTTGGGGGCCGATGTGGAAACGGTCTTCCATTTCCTCGATAAGCGTCGCGGCGCGGTTGTAGCCGATGCGCAGGCGGCGTTGCAAATAACTGGTGCTGGCTTTTTGGGTTTCGGCCACGATGGCGAGGGCCTGCATGTAGAGGTCGTCAGCTCCGTCGGCGAGGGACTCGGCGGTGCCTTCGGCCTTGGATTCGAAGGCGGCGAGATCGACGCGGTTGCGGTCGGGCTGCTCGGAGGACACGTGGGTGACGACGCGGGTTAGCTCCTCGTCTTGCACCATAGGACTTTGGATACGTACGAGGCGGGCGAAACCAGGTGGATTGAAGAGCATGTCGCCTTGGCCGAGGAGAGACTCGGCGCCTTTGCAGTCGAGGATGGTGCGGGAGTCGACGATGGAGGAGACTTGGAAGGCGATGCGGGTCGGGTAGTTGGCTTTGATGACGCCGGTGATGACGTTGACGGAGGGGCGCTGGGTGGCGATGATGGTGTGGATACCGACAGCGCGGGAGAGTTGAGCGATACGGGCGAGGGAGGCTTCTGCCTCACCTTTGGAAGTCATCATGAGGTCGGCCAGCTCGTCGATGATGACGACCATGAAAGGCAGCTTGTCGAATCCTTGGGCTTCGGCCTTGGCGTTGTAGCTGGCGATGTTGCGGACCTGCTTCTCGGCGAGGATCTCGTAGCGGTTCTCCATCTCCTTGACCACCCACTTGAGCAGGAGGACGGCGGTCTTGGGATCGCCGACCACGGGATGGATGAGGTGGGGAACTTCTTTGAACAGTCCGAACTCGACGCGCTTGGGGTCGATCAGTACGAGCTCCATTTCCGCAGGGGAAAATTTGTAGAGCAGGCTGACGATGAGGTTGCTCATGCACACGGACTTACCAGAGCCGGTGGCGCCTGCGATGAGGAGGTGCGGGGCTTTGGCGAGATCGGCTACGATGATTTTACCCTGGATGTCCATGCCGATAGCGAGCGGGATGGTTTCGCTGCCGTGCTGCCAGGCCTTGGACTCGAAGACGGAGCGAAGGCGGATGGGCAGGGTGTTGCCGTTGCCGATTTCCACGCCGACGAAGGGTTCGCCCGGGATGGGGGCTTGGATGCGGACGTTGGTTTGGGCGAGGTTGAGGGAAATGTTCTTCTGTAGGCCGCTGATCTTTTCGACGCGCACGCCGATGCCGGGGCGAATGCGGAACTGGGTGACGCGGGGACCCACCACGGCGTCGTAGACCATGGCGTCGACGGCGAAATTATCGAGTACGCCTTGCAGTTTGAGCTCTTGTTCTTCGAGGGTTTCTGGGGAAACGAGAATGGCGTCTTCGATGCTGGATGCTTCGAGCAGCTCTAGGGTGGGAGTGTGGTAAGGACCGGCGGGTATGGGCTCGGCGATTGGCACGGCTGGTGCCTCCGGCTCTTCTTCGGCTTCCTCGGGCTCCTCAATTGGAGGTCGGCCAGCCAGCTGGGCCTTGGCGCTTTCGAGCATGAGCTTGAAGCGGGACTGGCGCTCGGTGGCTAGGTCGGCGAAGTAGGCTTGGCGTTCTTCGCGGTCACGGAGTGTGGCCTCGAGCTCGCTGCGCCATTTTTCGATTTGGCGGTGTTCGGCTTCGAGGTTTTCGCTCTCTAGTTGGGCGATGCGGACGAGGTCGTCGGGGAGGTCATTGGTGTCAACGACGGGGGGCTCGCTCCTTTGGGCTTCCTCGTCGTCAGCTTCCTCTTGCTCTCCAGCCATGGTTTCGAGAAAGCGGCGGACACCGTCTTTGACTCGTTTGATGGATTTCTGGGATTGCTTGGTGGGACCGGGCATCTTGGCTGTTCGAAGGGAAGTCGATGACGCTGTCGAAGCCGGGCGTGGATTCAAGGATTAGTTGAGGGAATTTTGCGGGCACGATTTTCGCTGGGGTGGACGCTGAAATCGTGAACGTGGAAGTCCTTAGGGGGCCGATGATTTAGATCGGAGAGTTGGGAATCCTGCCTCGCTACAGCTTCCTACGGAAGCTGGATATCGCCTCTGGCGATTTTGGCGATGGTGTCGGGGTAGAGCTGATGCTCTTGGGAGAGAACGCGGGCTTGCAGGGTTTCGGGTGTGTCGTTGGAAAGGACAGGAACGCGTGCCTGTTGCAGGATCGGACCTTGGTCGTATACTTCGTCGATGAGGTGCACGGTGGCGCCGGATTCGGTTTCGCCAGCAGAGATGACGGCTGTATGCACGTGCATGCCGAACATGCCTTGGCCGCCGAACTTGGGAAGGAGGGCTGGGTGAATATTGAGGATTCGGTTTTGGTAGCTGGCGAGGAGCTGGGGTCCGATTTTCTTCATGTAGCCAGCGAGGATGACGAGGTCGACTCCAGCGTTGCGCAGGGCGTCGAGGATGGCGGCGTCGAGGTCCGACGGATCGGGGTGGGTCTTGCCGTTGAGGACTCGGGCTGGCATGCCGGCGTTCGCGGCGCGATCTAGGGCCCCCGCTCCGGGATTGTTACAGATGAGGAGGGCGGGGGTCGCGGGAATGCTGCCTGCAGCGCATCCGTCAAGGATGGCCTGCATGTTTGAACCGCCGTGTGATGCGAGGAATCCGAGTTTCATTTTAGAGGAATGAAAGAAGAATGCAGATGGGGGAAAGGGAAAGCGTTAAAACCGCAAAGGGCCGGATTGAGGAAGGGAATGAGGGGATTCCGAGCGCGAGCCGAGGGGAAGGAGAATATTTGGGGGTAGGGCGGAGGATGTCGTAGGTTGGGCGCTAAGTTCGTGTAATATGGTTAGCGAGCGAGTGGAGAGAGTGAAGAGCGGTGAGTCTAAACAGCATCAAGAGCTGAAGGGGTTGTCGCTGGAGTGGCTGAAGGCGCAGGGATGTCGGGCGAGGGCGACGGAGGTGCGATTGCCGCTTTCGCCCTATCGGGTGGACGTTGCTGGTTATCGAAACTCTGGGAGAATGGGTGCTTTAGGCGAAACCTTTGTTTTGGAGTGTAAGCAGAGTCGGGCGGATTTCTTGAGGGATGCGAGCGTGGAAAAAGCGGTGGCTCATGAGCAGGCTGGCTTGGCGGAGGATGTCGAGCGTTTGCGGGAGCTCCTAGGGATGCATCTGCCGGAATGTCGGCAATGGGTGTCGTTGTTTAGCGAATACGATGAATACGACTTCGGCGAGCTGAGGCACGAGCGCTGGCGGCGGCTGGTAAGCCGGCTGAGCTTGCTGGAACGCAAGTTGGCGGATGGGGTGAAGTTTTCGCGGATCGCCCGTTATGGGGCGTCGAACTTCTGCTACCTCGTGGTCGATGAAGGGGTGCTGAAACGCTTTGATGAGATTCCGCTGGGCTGGGGCTGCCTTGTGCGGGAGGAGGAATGCTTGCGGTTAGAGCGGGTAGCGAAACGGCTGGTCAGCGCAGACGCGGCGAAGCTGGCGTTTTTGGAGAGGGTAGCTGCGAGGAGGTAGGGCAACCCTGCAGCACGGTCTGCAGCGAGCTGCAAGCCCATGGATTGGCGATCTTGCAGGGAGGACGGAGTGGAAACCGTCCCTCCTAGGCGAGGTAGTGCGCAGCGATGGCGATGGTGCCGGCGGTGAAGCAGTAGTACGCGAAGTAGATGAGCTTGCCGCGAGTGACGACGGAGATCATCCATTTGCAGGCGAGCACGCCAGATAAGAACGCGGCTATGGCTCCGGCGATGAGAGGGAGCGGCGCTACAACGGAGTTGGCCATGCCGCCGTCGATGATGTCTTTGCAATTGGCCCCGATGATGGGGATGAGAACCATAAGGAAGGAAAAGCGGGCGACCTTGCTTTTGTCGACGCCGAGTAGAAGTCCGGTGGCGATGGTAGAGCCGGAGCGGGAGATGCCGGGCATGACGGCGATGGCTTGGGAAATGCCGATGATGATGGCTTTTTTGAAGGTGACTGGGCCGCCTTCTTTGGGCGAGTAGTACGTGAAAGATAGCAGGGCTCCGGTGACGAGGAGCATGCAACCGACGAGGAGAACGTTGCCGGTGAAGAGGCTTTCCACCTCTTCCTTGAAAAATAGTCCAACGATGACGACGGGGATCGAAGACCAGAGGAGCAGGGCGATATAGGTTTTGGATTCATTCCAACTGGACGTGAAAAGCCCTCGAAGAAGGTCGAGGATGTCACGCCAGAAGATGACGATGGTTGAGAGGACGGTGGCACCGTGTACTACGACGGTGAAGGTGACGTCTTCGGTCGTTTCTATGCCGAGGATCGCTTTGCCTAGCTCGAGGTGGCCGCTGCTGCTGACGGGAAGGAATTCGGTGAGGCCTTGGATGATGCCGAGTAGGATGGCTTCGAGTAGGGACATGGGTGGGAGTTGTGGAGAGTGAAGCGTGAAGAGTGAAGTACTTTTCGACTTGTTGGAGACTTATTTTGAGAGCAGTTGACGGGCCATGTGCTCTGCTTGGTGGGCGTAGCTCGCTCCAAACAAGTAGAGGTGATTGAGGCAATGGTAGAGGTTGTAGAGCGTTTTTCGCTGCTCGTATCCGGAATCCAATGGCTATTCTTTTTGGTAGGCGCGGTAGAACTCTGACGGGAAACCTCCGAAAAACTCAGTAAATGCGAGGTCGGCTTCTCGGTCGCCGTAGTAGCTGGCGGGATCGTAGACGAAAGGAATTCCCTCGCTGGTGAAGGAGACGTTGCCGGACCAGAGGTCGCCGTGCAGGAGGCTGGGACTGGGCTCGTGGTCTACGAAGAAGGAGGGGACGGCTGCGAGAAGTTTGTCAGCGAAAGGTAGCTGGTAGCCTCGGCTAGAGCAGAGCTTGAGCTGGTGCTCGAGTCGGTATGTTCGGAAAAACTCGGACCAAGAATCAGTCTTTGGGTTGGGTTGTGGTGTAGCACCGATGCTGTTGTCTTCTTGCCATCCAAAGTGCGCTTGTTGGATGCGGTGGAGCTGAGCGAGCTTGCGGCCGAGGGACTTCCAGTTTCCGGAGCTTGAGGGGCGGGGCTCGATGTATTCGAGGATCAAGTACGATTGGGTTTCGCCCTCGATAAGATCGACGACTTCTGGCACTCGGATGGTTTCCGTCGCAGCGAGTTCGCGGAGGGCGTTGGCTTCTGAGGCGAAAGCGTGCAGAAAGGACGTTTCGTTGGCTTTGACGAAGAATTGTTGGTCGTCACCTCGGACTCGGTAAGCGTCGTTGATGCAACCACCTCCGATTGCTTCTTGGGCCTCGATGGTGAAGAGGCGTCCGCTGTGGTGAGAGATTGCGTCTTCGATGAGGTCGCGGTCAGGCATATTTACGGCTAGCGAACTTCTGCGGGCGTGTTGCAATTGAATTTGGAGCCCTGACGGGTGATCCTCAGTTATCCTATCTTATTTGCTTCAGGATTTGGCGGCAGCCGTCTTCGAGGAGGTCGAGTACGTGTTCGAAGCCTTGGGCACCGCCGTAGTAGGGGTCGGGGACTTCGGTATCCGAATGCTGGATGCAAAAGTCACAGAAGCGTTTGATCTTATGGCGGTTATCAGGATTGGAGAGACGCTCTAGGTCTGCGAAGTTCTCGTTGTCCATGGCAAGGATGAGGTCGAAACGCTCTAGGTCGTCCGCGGTGACTTGGCGAGCGGAACCGGTCATGGGGAGACCGCGCTTGCGACCAGCGGAGCTCATGCGGGGGTCAGGCGGATTGCCGGTGTGGTAGCCGATGGTGCCGGCGGAATCGCAGACCACACAGTTGTTGAGGCCGGCATCTTCGAGCAGCTTACGCATGACGTTTTCTCCGGAAGGCGAACGGCAAATGTTGCCCATGCAGACGAAGAGAATGGAAGAGATCGAATTTGCTTCAGCCATGCTAGGGAGGAATAGGGGATAGATGGGGTGGAGCAATTGGTTTTTTTGAGATCTGGATCATAGGGAGACTCGTCTGAGGGTGGAATTTTGCGTTGCTGTCGTCTCCGCTTCCTGATTAGGTTTTGGTCTATGATCGATGCCATTAAGAAAGTAATGCTTGCTGGAGTAGGTGCAGCGGCGATTAGTACGGAAAAGGCAGAAAAGGCCCTTAACGAATTGGTCGAGAAAGGAAAGCTCTCCGCGACTGATGCGAAAGACGCTGCCAAGAAACTGGCCGACGAGGGGAAGCAGGAGTTTGACGAGGCTTCCAAGTCCTTGGAAGAGCGTTTCGACTCTATGCTCAAGAGGTTGGGACGTGGACAGGCGGAGCGTATCGAGAGCTTGGAGACTAAGTTGGCTGTTCTGGAATCCCGACTCGCCGTGCTCGAGAAGAAGGACGCCGCAGGGGTCGCCGAATAGCCCTACTGTTGCCAGCTAATAATTTCCTTTTGTAACGACGTGGGTCGAATGTGATTCCACGACGCTGATTTTGTGTATTCCCCAGTCCCGCAGGTATGTCATTAACGCCCTTTGAGTTCATTGCAAATGCGGTGAGAGCCAAAGAAATCGTAACCGTTTTGGCCCGTTACGGTTTTACGGATTTACTGCAGAAGTTGGACTTGCCGCCTCGCTTGATGAGCGCTCTCGGCAAGATGGGTGCAGAGAAGCAGAGCCAGTGGGAGCGGCTGCGAATCGTGATGGAGGAGCTGGGGCCAACGTTTATCAAGTTTGGGCAGCTTTTGAGCATGCGGCCTGACGTGGTGCCCGAGGCCTTGATCAAGGAACTACGAAAGCTGCAGGAGGAAGTGCCACCTGTATCCTACGAACAGATACGTCCCATTCTGGAGGAAGGGATAGGGCAGGATTTAAACTCCGTCTTCTCCGATTTCGACGAAGCCGCGGTTGCGGGTGCTTCCATGGCTCAAGTGCATCGTGCTCGGCTAATTTCCACGGGCGAGTGGGTAGCGGTAAAGATTCAGCGACCCGGTATAGAGAAGGTGATCGATGCGGACTTCGACATATTGATGTGGTTGGCCAAGCAAGCTCACGAGCGGATCGAAGACCTGCGTCCGATCAATCTACCCGATGTGGTGGAAGCGATGCGAGATGGCTTGGAGAGGGAGCTAGACTTTCGAAGGGAGGCGAGAGGGCTTTCGTTCTTCTCGCGGAGAAACGCCTATCCCGAAGAGGTTTGCTCACCGAAGATATTCGAAGATTTTTGCACCCGGCGCGTGTTGGTGATGGAGTGGATAGACGGTCGTCGTCTGGAGTCGATCATCCCTGGTAGCGAAGAGGCGAAACGCCTCGCTAAGGCGGGCGCCCGTTCGATGTTTCACCAGATCATGATACAAGGGTATTTCCATGCGGATCCGCACGCTGGAAACATTCGCGTGATGCCGGATGGAAAACTTTGCTTTTTAGACTGGGGAGCGACGGGGCAATTGACCCAGCGCATGCGCTATGGGTTGGTGGACCTTTTTCGCGCTTTCGTGAAGGCCGATGCGGAGCAAGTGACGAGGATCGGTATAAATTTAGCGGATACAGGAGAGTCGATCGACCGGCGGCGCATGGAACGTGATGTCAATCTAGCGATTCGCCAACACTACAATGCGGATACGGGCGAGGGCGATGTGGGCCGTGCCATTTTGAGCCTGCTTTATGTCTTTGGCAGGAACGGGATCGATCTGGCTCGCGACTACTCCTTGATGGCGAAGGCGATCCTATGTGTGGAGGAGACAGGGACGACCTTAGATGAAACGTTTAACATAAAGGATGAGTTTGAGCCTGTGCTCAAGAAACTGATATTGGAGCGCCGGAATCCTAAGAGGGTGGCTGCGGCTTTTCGCGATTCCCTTTTCTTGGGGATCGAGCAGTTGCAAGGAATACCGGAGGAAGGGCTGCGGATTCTTAAGAAAATTGAAAAGGATAACCTTAAGATCAATCTGCAGCATCGAGGCTTGGAGGATCTGGATGACGCTATCAGCGATGCGAGCAACAAGATCACGCTCGGCATCATTATCGGTTGTTTGCTGGTGGGATCTTCGCTAATTGTGACCTCCAATACGCCACCCATTGTATTTGGATTTCCGATACTTGGAATCGTTGGCTATGTGCTCTCTTTCTTGCTCGGGTTGTACGTGGCCTTTGATATTTTGAGGGGGCGACCTAAGTAGGGCCTGCTGCGGCCGAGGTTGGAAGCTTTATGCTTCGGTTTGATCCTGAGATTTGGCCGAGGTGGCACTCGTCCCTCCAGATTTTTCTTTTCTCAGCTGGAGGTGTGGGCATTGTTCGGTGCCATGTCTAGCGCTCCCTTCATCTACGTTTCCGGTCCCGATGACTACTTGGCCAATCGGTTGGCTAAGGACATCTGGGCGGAGATTAAAAAGGATGTGACGGATGACTTTTCTATCGAAGTCATCAGCGGCCAAGCAGGAAAGGTGGACGAGGTAGCCGATGCGGTAAACCGTTTCCGCGATGCCGTCCAGACTTTGGGACTCTTTGGTGGCAGGCGCGTTGTGTGGTTGAAAGACATCACTTTCGTTGCCGACAACCAGGTCGGACGAGCGGAAAGCACCGTGAAGCTTTGCGAGGACCTGCAGGAGGTTTTGGAGTCAATCAATCCGGACGAGGTAGGCGTTTTGATATCGGCGTCGCCGGTGGACCGCCGCAAGCGATTCGCTAAGTTTCTCGAGAAGACAGGCGACTATCGCCCCTCCGGTGGCGTAGATTCGAAAGGCGGCGGCGTAGAGGCGCTGGTGGCGGCGCTCAATCGCGAGTGCGAAGCCATGCAGGTGACTATCGCCAGAGATGCGGTCGAAGTATTGATCAGCAAGGTGAACGGCAATTCGCGGCTTTTGATCGAGGAAACAAGGAAACTCGGCACTTACCTCGGTGAGCCTGGAAAGCAAATTACGAGCAAGCTGATCGAGGAGCTGACGCCCAATTTTGGCGAAGGGGACTTCTTCGAGAGCACGGAAGCTTTTTTCTCCCGCGATATCAACTGGACCCTTTCGGCTTTGCGTCGCCATTTTTTCAGTGGAAACGATGCGCGCCCTGTGATTGCGTCCTTGCAAAATCGAAACCGCCTCTTGATCCAGCTGCGTTCCTTGGTGGACGGTGGTGAAATAACGACCAGTGGGTCGAGCATCAGTAAGCCGATGTTCGAGCGAGCGGCGGCCAAGTACACCGACTTCTATGACGGGCTGAAAGCGAAAAGCGGATACAATATTTTCACCCAGAATCTTTGGTATATGGGAAAGCTTATTGGTTCGGGCAAATTTCCACCTCTGAAGACCTTGATCGATCATCAGCTCGAGTTTATCCGTGCCTTCGAGGAAATTGTAGAGCGGCCCAACGAGCAAGAGGAAGCTCTGCGAGCGATGGCGATTCGCTGTCTGGCTTAATCTCGATGGGGGCTCGTCTCTTCGTGGATGGCAGCTGCGATCCGCATTCAGGAATTGGATACGGTGCTGCCTTGTATCTTCCCGCAGGGTGCGAGGAGGCTGTTGCGGATGAGATGCGGTCGGAGATTGTAGTACGGCGCTTCGCGTCGTGTCGTTCTTCCTCACTGGAACTCAAGGCTTTTCTCTGGGCACTCGAGCGTTGGGGAGGCTCTACCCCCGAATTGGAGGTGCACAGCGATTCGCAAACTATAACTGATCTACCCAGTAGACGTGCTGCGCTGGAAGAGAGCAGCTTTTGCTCGAAAAGCGGAAAACCCCTATCGCAGGCGGGGTTGTATCGAGAATTTTATGACGCTTTCGACCGCTTCGCTCCATCGCTAATCAAGCGAGATGGGCACAAGCGGGCGGGTGAGAAATCCCAGGACGATCTGCTTTTTGCGCTCGTCGACCGGGGAGCCCGAAGGGCGTTGCGCGAGGCGCTTCGTTGAGTCGCACCTATTGGGGTGGCTCGCTGCGGAAGGCTTGACGGTACATGTTCTCCAGCGGGTCGACTCCGGTGACACCGATGCGCGGGAGTTGGCGAACTCTTGCGAACCAGTAGTCAGATTCTTTTTTGTCGGAGCGAGAAATGGCATCGTAGAGCACGGCTGTGAGGGCGATCAGATTGTGCGGTTCTCTTTGCAGGGCTTCCCTCATTTGCTCGACGCCTTCTTCCACGCGATTTTGCGCGAGGTAGGCTTGAGCGAGGGAGATGTAGCCGACGGCTTCCTGGGGGCGCACTTCGATGGATTTCTTGTACGCGGCTATCGCTTGGTCAAATTGTTTTTGGGCGAGGAGGAGGTCTCCTTTCTCTATATTGAGGGACGGAGAGTCGGGTGCGGCTCGCAAGGCGCTCTGGAGGGTTCGACGTACGAGGGTGGGGCTTTGTCGTTGTTTGGCGATTTCGATAAGTCCCAGCCAGGCGTCAGCGAAATCAGGCTGGAGTTTTACGCACAGTTGGTAGTGGGTTTCGGCGTCGTCGATTTGGCCGAGCTTCATATAGACTCCAGCTAGCTGGAAGTGAAGGGTCGAAGAGTCAGGGTCGAGCTTAACGGCACGCTGTACATAGCGCAGACCGGTCCGGACGTCACCTTGATGGACCGTCCATCCACCAGCGATCGATACTTGGTAGGCGTCGTAGGAGTCGTTCATGAGCGAAAGTGACCACGGATCTGGAATGTCGGCGTAGCTTCCCCAGACGATTGTTTGCAGGATGCGATTTTCTAGGTGGGGTAAGTTGAGCCTTTTGTAGACGTCGCCCAACAGATCGGCTCCGATCTGGTAGTTCGTGAGGCTTACTGCCTTTTCTAGATGGGTTCGCGCTTGCGACCAATCTTCGTTTGAGATTGCGACCCGAGCGAGCCCTACAAGGGCGTAAGCGTTCGAGTCGTCTTTCGAAAGGGTATTGGCGTAGACATTTTTGGCTTCCTCGAAGCGATTTTGTTTCAGGAGCGTATCGCCGAGCCGGATACGTGCAGGGATGTAGTCGGGAGCGAGCTCTCTCGCTTTTTCGAAATACGGCGTCGCTTCTTCGAGTTGGCCGTACCCGGCGAGGATGCGTCCGAAGTGATAGGGCCAGCGCGCTTCGCTTGGCTCGGCGAGGACGAGAGCGGCGTAGCATTGCCAGGCTTCCCGTGTGAAGCCGTTTGCGTGATAGAGTCGGCTGAGCTCGGCGAGGCCTTTGACGGCTTCGGGACCTTCTTTGGCCTGTGTGGTAGCAGTTTGGATACGGTTGAGCAACTCTGGGTTCTCGACTGAGGTGGGAATGTCGGGAGTTGCATCAGAGACGAGGGCTGCCGTTTTACTGGCCTTTTGCCAAAGGAGGAATCCGGTAGCGAGACCTGCAAGTACGAGGACGATGGGAATGACTTTCTTCAAGGGAATAGGGAAGGGCTTGGGTTGTATGTGAACGCCTAGGGATTCTTCGTTCGGAGCACTATTGGGGTTGCCAGATCATGAAGCGGCTCATGCGCTCGTAGGGTTGGTAGGCATGGAATCCGCCGGAGACGATGCTTTGTCTCCCGCTTCCATCAAAGTCCCCGACATCGATGCAGAGCAATTGGATGGGGTCGTGGGCGAGGACGATGGATTGGAAGTTCATGGATCCGTCGTTGCAGTATAGCATGAGAGACTCGGCTTTAGGGTTGGCCCAATCGTTGAAGCTGGAGAGAGCGAGCACGTCCATGTCTCCATCGTTGTCGATGTCCACCGCAACGGGTGAGTAGGCGCCGCCGAGGTCGGCGATACGGTGGTACTTGAAGAAGCCGGAGCCTTTGTTTTCTAGCCACTGCACGCCATGCCAAGGGCGGGGGCCTGGTACAGGATTAGGGCCGAAACCGTCTCCATTTGTGAAAACAAGGTCAGGCTTTCCGTCGCGGTTTAGGTCGGCCGAGCACATGCCAGAGATAGCATAGTCGTCGTTGGTTGAACCCCAGATTGCTCGGCTCTTTTTGAAGCCGCCGTTGCCATCGTTTTCGAAGAGGTGAATCTCTTCCCACTGCTGAGAGACGAGGGCCGCGAAGTCGAGCCAGCCGTCGCCATTGTAGTCCTCGATCGTCACGTTGATGGTTCCTGAGAGTTGCAATACGCTCTCGGACTCGAATTTCCAATTGCCAAGATTTCTCATCCAGCGGACTTCACCTTGGTCGTATCCAAATTGCCCTACGACGAGATCGAGGTCGCCGTCCTTGTCTAGATCTGCAGCTCGGGCGTCGGTGACGCGGTCCACGTTTTCTAGAAGGATTCGCTTGGTAAAGTTTTGGGAGCCGTCGTTCTCGAGCACCATGAGGGTGCCGATCTTGTCGTTGTTTGGGAAGACGACATTCATGCAAGAGAGGAGAACGTCGAGGTCTCCATCGCCATCGAAATCATAGGCCTCTGCGTGGACAGGGGCTTGGGCTTGAGTAGCGATGGCGATCTCCTTGAAGCCGCCGCTTGGCAACTGGCGGAGCCAGACGACCTCGCTGTCCTTGGATTCGCATGCAATGGCGTCGAGGAGTCCATCTTGATCTAGATCGACCGAACGTATGTGGGCCACCCATGGGCGACGGTCTCCGATGGTATCTCCGATTTCGCTGCCTACAAAACGAGTTAGATCGACCTGAGTCGTAGCCTCAGGCGGAGGAGGCAACTTGAGGTCGTCAGCAGAAGGAGCGCAGCCTCCGAGGAACAGGAGCGGGAGTGCAGCAGTTATTAGATAGGGGCTTCTCTTCATGGGAAAAGGCAATGCTAGAGGCTTAATGCGTGAGTGTGAATGGCGAACTGGACTTTTTTGGGGATTGGATTGGCTCAAACTTGATTCAGCGGCGGGGGGCTGCGCTTTTTTGATCTGTGAAAGGCGGTTTATATGATTGGCGCGGGCGTTGCTAGACTGAGGGTGCTGAAACGCTAATTTTTTCAGTTCAACTAAAACCAAGTGAAAGGACATCTAATGAGCACGCACGCAATGAAAGGGACCCCAGCTTTAAACGGAACTTCTACCGTTGCGGCCCGACAGGCGAGCGAATTGAAGGATTCCTTGAGCCGACAGTTGATGGGGCTTCTCGACGCGACAATGCGTGAGACTTGGCTCCCGATGGGGTTCCGCGTTTTGGTTGTTCAAGAATTTCCATCGATGCGCCGCATGCTCGAGCGAAACAATTTCCGTTCCTCGCTACGATCGCACGTCGAGCATCTTCTCGAGGAAGCCGAGCCATACGGCGTGTTTTCCAAGAGGTCCGCAGCGCTGCGCGCTCTACGTGGATTGCAGGCTGACTTGCTGATCACCGATTTGGCTGCCTAGCAGTTTGTATAATAATTTCAGTTACGGGGTATAGTGGGTCGTGGTGCCGATGTGGTGCTGCGACCCATTCGTGTTTTCGAGATGGGATTGGGCGACACAGGAGAAACCGCCCCCGAGCAAGAGCCGAAAGCTTAGAATTTCCCCTTTAGGGATTCCGTGTAACCGGTGAGTTCTGTGTAGCCGATTCCGATTTGGACATTCTCTTCGTCGAAGACGCGGCAGGCGCCTTCCCAGTATACGAAGTCTCCGATAGAGCCGGCTAGCTCTTGGTCGTCGGCGAATGGCTCGATGCGTAGCTTGCGGTCTCCCCAAGAGATTTCGTACTCAACGGGATAGGAGGCTTCGGAATGGGGGCTGTTCCAATTGCGGAGGGGAGCCCAGCGGAAGGCTGAGCCCTTGAGTTCGGTCTTCTCTCCGTCGTGGGAGATGAGGGTGAGTCGGGAGTTGGGGTCGACTGCACCATCCTCACGTCGCATCACGTAGGCCATCAACTCGCTTCCATCGTCCAAGATGAGGCTGCTCCAGTTCCAGCCAATTTGGTCCGAGCTGAGCTGGCTCGAGCTGAATTCGTGGTCCATCCAAGCGAGGCCGCTGACGGAGGTAGAGGTTTGCTGGTTTTTGAGCGTTCCGCTCACTTTCAAGCGAGTAAAAGTGATATAGTGGCTGGCAGCTCCTTTTTCGTCGCCTTTCTTTGAATAGCCGTCCTCCCCGAATAAGGTTTTCTGCTTCGCTGGGGTGAGAGTGAGTTCCAGCACGCCGATGTCTTTGAGCGAGAAGCGGGTCTTCATTTGCTCGCTTTGCGGGTCGAGCATTTTTAGGTACCAGTTTCCATTGTAGAGATCGAGGGTCCCGACTTTTGCCGCTGCGTTCCAGTCATCGGAATTGAGTCGCTCTTCGTGGATGAAGCGTCCGCTGCGTTTGTCGACGATTGCGGCATGGGCGAGATATACCTGCTCCGTAGTTGATCCAGGAGTATCCTTGCTGGCAGAGCGAAAAAAGGTGATCTGGAATCCCAGCTCCTGTCCTAGCGAGTCCAGATGTCCGGTGATGTACCACCACTCTGTCTTGAACTGCGGATGACTACCGTGGTCGCGTGGAAATTGTAGCACTGTTTCGGGGCGAGCGATTGCGAATCCAGTATCGGGTTCGACGGGAAAAGGCGTCTCCGCGCAATAGGCTGCGACAGAAGCCCAGCTAACGAGAATGGTTGCGAGCAGTTTCATTCTTCTGACAAGGGTGGAAGTTTGGCGGACCATCGTCCGACGAAGTAGGATACGACGCTGGCTCCGGTCGCCGTCAAAAGGCTGAGCCCTGCGAGGGTGCTCCAAGGAATGGATACGGCAAGGGTCCAGCCGAAGGATTGCTTGTTTATGATAAAAACAAGGGTCAGTCCCAACAGTAGACCAAGGAAAAGGCCGGCGACGATTCCAAGAAACGCCAGGACGAGCCCTTCCCAGAGGCTTGAGAGGGCTATGGTTCGGACGTCGAATCCAATACGCTGCAAGGTGCTGATTTCGCTACGGCGTTCGATAAGCAGGGAGGCGAGCATGGAACCGAGTCCGACCACGGAAATGAGCAAGCCTATACCCTCGAGGGCGTATGTAATCGAGAATACACGATTGAAGATCCTCAGCGTTTCCTCGCGCAGCCAGCGATTGGTCATCACCGCGAGGGCAGGATGGGCTTCCTGAAATTCGCGTGCGAAGGCTTCGATCTCGTCCGAGTTGCCGATATGTAGGGCGACCGCACTCGGACGGGTGATTCCGGTTATGCGTTTAAACGCTTCATCGTCTATGCCGAGGCTGCCGTTCTCGTTTCCGTAGTCGGCCATGATGCCAATGATACGCAGCGGCAAGGGACCATCGCTGGTCGGCAGTTCGATGGTATCGCCGACGGACTTCTGGAATCGACTGGCGAAGGCTTCGTTTACAGTTGCAGTGTTGCCGGATTGAAGGTCGAGAAGGTTGTCTGGGCGGTTGACCCAAGTGGTGTGGTCGATTCTTTTGAGATACTCTGTGTCGAAGCCGATTAATTGGGTCGGAAGATTCTGGATACGGGTGGCTGTGCGGTAAATGATTCCAACGTCGGATACGCGGGAGTCACTCCGCATCGCGTCGATCGTCTCCTCGTCGATTCCGGGAACCTCGTGGGAGGTGCTGACAGATTTTGGGCGGATGAAGAGGTCGGCCTGTAGTGTATTCCCGATCCAAGCTCGCACGGTAGATTCGAAGCTTCCGATGAGGAATATCATGGAAGCGGTCATGCCTACTGAGAGTACGACCCCAGCGAGGGCAAGGCGGTGCCTGGTAACCGGAAGCCGAAATTGGCTCAAGGCCAGACGTAGGCTCGTGTAGCGATTACCCAGTAAGGTGCAGAATCGGCCGAGGGACTCGAGGGAAAGGCAGGCGAGGGTTGCCACGAGTCCGATGAGGAAAATGGCCAAGGCGTAGCCTCCTGCGGGGATGGCGTGTCCATTCTCGGCCCGTAATGGCTGTATCAAATAAGCAACTACGGAAAGGACGGCGAAGACCGCTGCGGCGATCCAGTAGGAGCCTCTCGCGTAGCTCGAGCGATGATTGCCTTGGCGAATCGTTTCGACGACTGGAGCTCGGGCCGCTTGGCGAGCGGGCCACCACCCTGCAAGGGTACAGAAGACAGTGGTAAGAGTCCAAGCGAGCGCTGCCTCGCTGGGAGCGTATTGGTGGAAGACAGCTCCAGCATTATAGTAGAGCGTGTTTATGGTTTGGCCCACCATTTGTGTTGAAACGCGTGCCATTGCGTCACCGAAAATGAGCCCGAGACCTCCGCCGAGGAATCCGATAAGGCAAGCGTCGGCGAACCAAAGAAGACGTGTCAGCTTAGTGGATACGCCGAGAGAGTGCAGGGTTGCTACTTCTCCTTGGCGCCTTGCGACGGTGCTGTCCATGGCTTGGAATACGAGACAGATAGCGACTAGCAGTGAAAGAACGGACAGGGCCCGCAGATTCATGCGCAAGGCCAGCGTCATGGTGGCCCCCGTGGCTTGGCGTTGCCCTTGGGACTCGATGACCCAGTTGCCGGGATTCGCCGTTTCAAGCTGTTTGGTGGCGTATTGTAATTCTGAATCTGTCAATTCCTCCTTGGCCCAGACTATGTCCACCCGGTTAGCGTGCAGCGGTTTGGACTGAAGATCGCTCAAGTCTCGCCAGTCCATAATCAGCACGTTGGAGGCAGCTTGCTGGTCGGTCTCCAGTTCAGGAAGTTCCCCTATCCAAGGGAGTTCAACAATCTTGTCCTCAATGAAAAGGCTCAGGGCGCTCGTTTCACCCCAGGTGTAAGCGGCGGAGGTTTCGGCTTGAGCATACACACCGTTGGGTCGGTCTAGAGGACCGTCGCCGTCAGCGGGATTGGTAGAGAGGAAGGTGTTGTCCGCATCGTGACGGAGGAGAAAGTTGGATGCGGCGAGCAGGTCCATGCCTACGAGGGTGAAGACTGATTCGATATCAGAGACGTCGGGCCGATCGTTGAGGCGGACGCTGGTGACTATCTGAGGGACGAGGGTTGCTTCTGTATCCAGTAGGGCGATACGGATGTTTCGTAGGTCCTCGAGCGAGAGTTCGGCGAGAGTGGGGGTGACGACGAGCTGGCTTTGCCCGGAGACGGTTTGGGCGAAGCGGTCAAAGCTTTGCGTGGATGCCCGATTGGCTAGACCGATGGCCAGGAAGGCTCCAGTGCCGAGGGCGACAATCGAAACCAACAGCACGAGCTTAACCCAATGGCGAAACCAATACCGGATGCCGAAGCGCCATAGGAGGCTCGCGAACAGCGGAGCAGTCATGGTTAGAGGGCGGCGGGGGACGTTTCGGTAAGAACTCCATCGGCGAGATGGAGTTGGCGCTGGCAGATGCGGGCGGCTTCGTCGCTATGTGTTACCATTAGTAGAGCGGCTCCCTCCTCGTCGGTGATCTCCCGCAGTAGTTGAAGCACGCTCGCTCCGGATCGACTGTCGAGGTTGCCTGTCGGTTCGTCGGCGAAGAGGACAGGCGGACGGTGAGCGATAGCCCGGGCAATAGCGATACGTTGCATTTCGCCTCCCGAAAGAGTGGAGGGAAAGGCGTCTGCTCGGTCGGTTATTCCCATGCGTTCGAGCAACGCGTCGACGCGCTGATGCCTCTGTTTTGACGTCTGGCCGAGCAACTGTAGAGGCAGCTCAATATTTTCCCGTGCGGTGAGGGTGGGCAACAGGTGGAAAAACTGGAATACGGTGCCGATTTTCAGGCGGCGGCATTGGGCAAGCTCCTCTCGACCGAGGCTGTCGAGACGCTCGCCACCAAGCCAAACGCTGCCTGAATCTGCTGGCATGACTCCGCTCAGGCAGTGCAAAAGGGTCGATTTGCCGGAGCCAGACGCGCCCAGCAGCGCCAAGCGTTCGCGTGGCCTGAGTACCAGATCGATACCGGAGAATAAGGTCCGGTTGCCGAAGGTTTTGCTAAGTTGTTCGCATCTGAGAGGAGGAGTGGAGGTCATTTAATTGAGAAAACAGTTGTGAACAATGAATGAATTTAGTAAACAGGTCAATAATTCACTTGAATGCGGTAAATGTATGTGGAATTTGTAGATTTGAATTAGGCTTGAACTAGTTGGAGGTTTTGCAGATTCAACTGATGAATCTGACCATTAACTGCGAATTTCTATCCCAAACGCGAGGCTTCCTACTATGATCCATCTTATTTTCGCCTTACTTTCTATGATATTTCATTGGCAATCCTTCGGTAGCGGTTCCGCGGCCGGTTCGCTTGAGAGCGCGCAGTGGAAGCACCGTGTTTTGGCTTATGTGGTTGCTTCAGACACTCAACGCGACGAAATCGAGCGAACTCTTGAAAGCGAGAATGCGGAGCTGGTGGATCGGGATTTGTTGTTGGTCAACTTGGGAGAAATCGAATTGGAGACGCGGCATTCGCTGGAAATGGGTCCGGAGGAAAAGAAGCTCTGGCGGGAATTTTGGGATCTCGGCCTGTCGGAGAGCCGTTTCATACTTATCGGCAAGGACGGTGGGACGAAGGCCACACAGCGTGATAACTTAGAGCTGGAACCGTTTTTCAATCTAATAGATTTGATGCCGATGCGCCGAGCTGAGTTAAGGGCTCGCGACGATTCGTCTCAGCTCAAATGAGCAAGGGTGGAGCTAAGGCGAGCCAATGGTTGAAATCCGGATACGGGTCTGCTGAGGTCGGCCTGGTTTCGATGGAGGTAATGCTGCAGGTATACCTCTTGGAGCTATACGTCTCGGCGGGGTTGAGCCCAGCTTGGGCTGGCACCGCATTGGCACTAGCGGTGGTTTGGGACGCTGTAAGCGATCCAGTGATGGGGGTGCTCTCGGACCGCACTTCCGCGAGCTCGGCTCGGGGTAAGCGGCTTTGGTATGTACTGCTGGGATCGCCGTTTATGGCGGTCGCGTTTGTTTATTTGTTCTCACCTAGTGCAACCGGTGGAGAGCGTTCACTTTTTTGGCAGCTTTTGATTTGGTATCTGCTGCTGAATACAGCGATCACGATGGTGGTGGTCCCTTACTTGGCCCTGATCAACGATCTGTCGAAGGATCCTAAGGACCGCGCAGGATTCTTTGGTTGGCGGTTGGTTTTCAGTGGAGCGGGTTTGATCGTGGGATTAGCTATTCCGCCGTTGGTCGCTCATTATGCTGGGTCCAGCTTAGAAAGTGGCAAACGCCAAGCGCTCTTGGAGAACAGAAGTGAGTCGGCTCTCTGGATCTCCGGAGCAGGACTGCTAGCTACTGTTTTAGCTGTAGCGACGGTCTGGCGGGCTGCCGGTAATGCCCGAGCGGATACGTTCGCAGGAGGTTCTAAGATATTGGATGCGTTTAAGTCCGCGATGTCTTCACGTGGTTTTCGTATGGTAGTGGCGGCGTTCGTCTGCATCGCGATGGGGCGTGCGGTGAATGGCAGTCTCGCCCTCATTTTCTACAAGGGTACTTTGCAGTTCACAGACCAACAGGTGGCGATGGCGCTGATCGGACTCTCACTCACGGTGATGGCGGCAACGCCGCTCTGGGTGCGGTTTGGCGATAAGCTTGGAAAGCTTCGTCTTTCGGTTTACGGTTCTCTCGGTCTTACGGTGCTGACGGCAGTGGCGTATCCTTTGATGCCTCCTCAAAGCGTGGGCCCCGTTTTGTTCGTAGTGGTAGCGGGCGGAGTGGTCGCCTCGAGTGTGGTTTTGTTGGAAGCCCTTTTTTCGGATGTAGTACAAGACGACGGTGACGCCTCCCAACTTTCCTTGAGCGGGGCCTACTATGGACTTTGGCGAACCGCTACGAAGATGGCGCGTGCAGGAGGACTCGCAGTTTCGGGGCTCTTCCTGTGGATGATCGGTTTTGAGGAGGGAGGCGGCCCGCAAACGGAAGAAGTCTATCGTTCGGTTGCGTGGGCTTTTGGCCCAGGCGTGGCTCTCTTTTTCGCCGCGGGGACATGGGTCCTGTGGCAAACGCAGAAGCAAGGAATAATAAAGGAAGGAGAACAACAATGAGTGACGGAAACAACTTTGTAGTAATTGGAGGCAACGGGGCGATCGGTAGCACGTTGGCAGAACGACTGCTAGGCGCCGGTAATAAGGTGGTGGCAACGGTTCGCGACCAGGATGAGGCAAGCCAAAATGCGAAGTTGAAGGGAGCTCATCTCATAGAGCTCGACGCGACTGATTGGGATGCGTATCCAGATATCTACGACGAGGCTGAATCGGTTTTCGGGCCGATTGACGGAGTCGCGGTCTGTGTAGGCAGCATCCTTTTGAAGCCGGCTCACCTGACCAGCAAGGAAGATTTTGACTCAGTAATGTCGCTGAACGTTTCGACCTGTTTTGGGGCGATTCGATCGGTGGCAAAACGCATGATGAAGTCTGGCGGTTCGATCGTGCTTTGTTCCTCTGCAGCGGCACGGCACGGGTTTCCGAACCACGATGCGATCGCAGCGGCGAAGGCTGCTGTGATTGGTCTGACCCTTTCGTCCGCAGCGACTTACGCCAGCTACGGGATCCGTGTGAACTGTGTGGCTCCCGGGTTGGTGCACTCTAAAATGTCTCGTCCGATCACCGGCAACGAAACGGCCCTGAAGGCTTCCCAATCGATGCATGCCTTGGGGCGAATTGGCGAGCCTTCGGATGTTGCCAGTGCCATGGCCTGGTTACTGGATCGGGAGCATAATTGGGTATCCGGACAAACAATCGGCATCGATGGCGGGCTTGGTTCGTTGTTCAGTAAGAAACGATAGGACAACTCAGAATGATGAAATGGATACTAATAATAGCAGCGGTCGCTGCCGTAGGAGCACTGTTGGTCGCTTGTACCGGTGACGATGACAAGGAGCCGAACCAAACGTTGGCGGAGTTCGTGAACGTCGAACGTTTCATGGGCACTTGGTACGTACACGGCTACACGCCGACTCCGATGGACAAGAACGCTTACAACGCGACCGAAACTTACGAGTTGGAGGAGGACGGAAAGATCCAAACGACTTACCGTTTTCAGAAAGGTGGCTTTGACGGCAAATGGAAGACCTTGAAGCCCCGCGGTTGGGTGCACGATACTGAATCTAACGCAGAATGGCGGATGCGTTTCTTCGGGATCTTCACCTCTCCATACTACATCCTCTACGTATCGCCTAATTACAGAGAAACGGTGATCGGACACCCAGATAAAGATTTGGCGTGGATCATGACACGTTCGGCGAAACTGGGCGATCGCGATTACGAGCGCTTGCTTCTGGAATTAGCTCAGCGGGATTACGAAATGGATAAGGTAACTCGAGTGCAGCACAACGGCGACTAGCGGAGCTATCCGTAGGGATTAGGATTGGCGCTATGGGTTAGGGGGATTTGAGTGTTCGGATGCCCGACGCAGTCGACCTTGTTGAATCCTTTCCCAGTTACATCCCCTTGATTTTGACCCTCAGCGTGGTCGCTGTCGTGCTATTGGGGGCGCGATTGTATTTCTCGAGGCGCGAGGTGAAGTTCGGCAAGCAGAACAATTTTTCGCGGCCGATCGTGATGCTGGTATTGTCGGCGTTCGCGCTGGTGGCACTAATCATCGCCTTGCCATTGGAGAATGGAACAAAGGATCAGCTCTTGGGGTTGTTCGGTTTGGTGATGACCGGGATAATCGCACTGTCTTCCACGACCTTCGTGGCGAATGCGATGGGAGGGTTTATGATCCGTTCTATCGCCTCGTTCCACTCGGGAGACTTTGTGCGAGTGGGGAACACATTTGGTCGCGTATCGGCTCGCGGACTCTTTCATACTGAGATCCAGACAGAGGATCGCGATCTGACGACGTTGCCAAACCTTTACCTTGTCACCAATCCGGTGACCGTGGTTCGGAATTCGGGCACGATTATCTCGGCGAGCGTTTCGCTCGGCTATGACGTGCACCAAGCAAAGGTGGAGCCGTTGCTATTGGAGGCGGCTCGAAATTCCGGTTTGGAGGATCCTTTCGTTCGCGTAATGGAGCTGGGAGACTTTTCGGTCTCATACCGAGTTGCTGGCTTGTTGACGGAGGTGAAACAGTTGGTGAGCCGGCGTTCGCAGCTGCACGTCCAAGTTTTGAATACGCTACACAATGCGGGAATAGAAATCCTCTCGCCTACCGCTATGATGCAGCGTCCTCTAAAAGACGGTCAGCAGATCGTGCCGCAATCTAATCCCTCGCCCGTGATTACCAAAGCGAAGGACGATGTCCCGGAAGAGCGTATTTTCGACAAAGCTGAAGAAGCCGAAACGGTGGAACGACTCGTTTTTCAGAGAGAGCAGTTCGTAAAAGAAAAGATCGAGACTGAGAAGGGCTTGGGCAGCTTAGCGGAGGATGAGAAAGCAATTGCGGAGAAGCGTATACGATTTTTGGAGACAGAGATCCTACGAATTGACGCCCATCGCGAGGCGATGGGGGGTCAGGTGAAAGAAGAGTGATCTCACTCGGTAGTGGTAATGGATTCCTCTTCAGGTGAGGCTTCTTCTTCGATTGTGAGCACTTCGGACTCGGCTTCGAACTCTAGGATTTTGTCCATGAGAAGCTGCGCGGGTTTCAGATCGTCGTCCCAGGAGAGAGCGTATAGAAGCTCGGTTTTGGCTGCGTCGTATTCTTGGTGGAAGTAGTAGAAGTATCCCAATACGAAGTGGGCCTTGTAGTCGCGCGGGTAGCGCTCGACCCATTGCTTCAATTGCGTTGTGTGTTGTTTAAGGTCTTCCGTCCGGGAGTAGATCTCGCTCAGGTTAACGTAGGCGTCGGCCCACTCAGGGAAGAGGTCCATGCCTCGGACGATATCGTCGAATGCGGAGCGGTAGTCTTTGACGGCGATTTGGGCTTGGGCGCTGGCGAGGTGTATGAGAGCATTTTGGGGCTCCATCTGGCTTGCTCTCTTGAACTGCACGAGGGAGTCGTAGTAGCTGCCTTTAGCGAAAGCTGCATAGGCTTTGGCGAGTGGTCTGTTCGACTGGAAAATGTCAGTGGGGCTGGCATTGTCGAGGTACTCCATGTAAGCCCAGTCTGGGACGTTGCGATTTTGGTAGTCGCCGAGGTCGACGAAGAAGAAGAGGCTATCCGATCGATTTATAGTGTAGTAGCTGCGTGGATACGCATGCCAACGACCTGAGAAGCGGTAGTGCCCGCAGGTGTCGGTGTGAACATGCGTGTCTGAATTTACGATGAGCCAACGGCTTCCGTCGTACATGTGCTCGCAGTATTCTGAGTGTACGTGGGCGCGAGGGAAGTCGTTCCAGCGACCATCGTAGTAATGGTGTCCGCAACCGGGCCCGTGGATGTGGTAGCAGGATGTATTATGCCAGAATCCGTCGTAGTAGTAGTGACCGCAGCCGTGATGGTGACGGTGGCGGCTTCCGGAGTGAGAGAGCCAAACGCCGCTGTCGAAGAAATGTCCGCAACCGATGCCATGTACATGGCCTATGGTGAAGGAGATCCAGGCGCCGGAATGGCGGTGGTGCCCGCATCCATCGTAGTGGCGGTGATGGCTAGGAAAGTCGTGCCAGCGGTTTTCGTAGAAATGGTGTCCGCAGCTTTTGCTGTGTACGTGGCGGTGGCGATCAATGCGGTGATGACGGGTGGTGTGGTTGCCATGGCGATCGTTGTGCGGACGTTGGTCGTGGTGGGCGTGGCTTCCATGATCACCTCGGCGACCGTGGTCTTCGTGATCATCGAGTTCTTGGCGAATGGCCATCTTAGGATGGACCTTCTCGTGCTCGCCGCCTCTGTTTTCGAGGTTGCGGACCACCCGTTGGCGCTCTTGCTCTCGTCTGCGATTGGCGGCGGCTTCGGTACTGCGTCGTCTTTCGACATAGATGGTTTGGGCAACGTCACGGTTTTGCTCGTAGCTTGTTTCGACCGTATGTCGACGGCTCGGGCGGTTACTCGACTCGGAGCTTTCGCGGTTGGGTTGTTCTCTGCGGGGGCGAGTGAGTGCTGGCGTGCTAATGCTAGTAGTCGTTCTTTGGGTACGGTTCGTGGTTGCTATATCGCTGCGGGTGGTGTTCGTCGCGGAGCGGTCTTGTTGGACGCGGTTCGACCGCGTGACCGTCGAGATGGTGTTGCGCCGGACTTGCGTGGAATTGGTTTCGGGACGTTGGGGCCCGATGCGAGTTTGTGTCGTGGAGCGAGTGACGGTAGTCCTGGGTCGAGGAGTGCTTCGTTGGGGCTGGCGTGAAATCGTGGCGGTTGGGTTCGGACGTTCTTGGGGACGTCGGCTTACATTGGCTCGGTTTTGAGGGGTGCGGTTGTTATTAGCCGCAGTGGAGACGCGGTTTTGCTGGGGACTCGTGCGGACCGGTGGTGTCACGCGGACCTGAGGGGTGGTGCGCACTTGAGGTGTAGTCCGAACGGGAGGAGTGGGTCGCACTGTGGGTGGCGTTCTCTGTGGCGCGGGGCGCTGGGTCGTTTGAGTGCGGGAAGGCGGTGGCGCCGCGCGAACAGGTGGGGGCGGGGGGGGGCGGCGATGGGAATTGGCGGCTCCGCTATTGTTGTTGCTCGAGCTGGGGCTGCTACGGTTCGTGTTGCGGCTATCGTTGCTGGGAGCGGGTGGTGGGGGCGTGGGCTTGGGTTGCGGACGGCGGTGGGCGTTGCTGGCTGGGGGACGTTGCGATGTGTCGGACTTGCCTTGGGTGGTTCTAGAGGCGCCTCCAGCTTCTAGAGAACTGTGTGGAAGAGGCAGGAGCAACATTGCTAAGGCGCAGACTACGAATGCTTTGGGGCTGCAGAGAGTGCTTTTGAGAGCTTGTTTTTGCATGGGCTTGAATTCCGTTATGAGGTCTTGCTCTAACTTTACTGGCTTAGATGAAGCGTCGGCTGTCCTATCGGGTTGGGGTGGCGAGAGCTTTTGCCGACAGACGGGTCGACAAAGAATAGACGATGCCTCCGAAGGCTTTATTCACCCGTTTTATGAGAACTTTTAAGAGGTCGAAAAGTTCCCCTATGGCCAAGGGAATGAGCGGCAAGGCGAGGTTCGCCGCTAGCTCTTCTTTCGTTTGGAGAGAAGGCCGACTTTGATTGCCAAGTCTTGCACCAGGATGGGATTGGTTTCTCGTCCGTAGCGTTGCTCGGTGAGCGTTTGGCGGGTTTCGATCCAGATGGGATCTTGGGTGAGTTCGTGTTGTTGCAGAAGCTTATCGAGCTCGGCAAGGAGCCTGCCCGCTTGTTGACGGAGTTGGAGTTCAGGGCTCTCTGGGTTGGTCTTTTTGAAGCGCATGAGATAGGCGATGCCAGGGATTAATATTGCTAGGATGGCCAACAGGACGAGCCAAGGCGGGTTTTGCCGGTTCGTCTCAGAAGGTACTGCTGGGTTCGCTTGTGCGGGCTTCGCGGTCTCGAGAGGTTCGAGCGGGACGGGTTCAGCACTTTTCTCGGTAGATGGAATTTGTTGCGGCTCTCCTGACGCGGTGCTCGTAGAAACGGCGTTTTTCTGTGGCTTGGGGGTGGTTGAGGGACTGACCGAATTTTGCGGGTATGTTTCCGCACGCTCGCTTGTTGGCGAAGATTCGGAGAGTTTTTCTGTAAGGACCGACTCAGCTTCGGTTGGTATTGAGTCTACAATCTGATCCCTGTCTCTCGCGTCGGAAGTCTGGGCTTCCTTTGCTAAAGCTGGGTCTTCTTGAGTGGCTGTTGCCTCGCTCGCTATGAGCCGCTGTAGACTTCGAGAATTTCCTGATGTAACATATTGCTCTGCTCGCAGAATTTCTGCTTCGCTGATTCCCGGGGTTGGATCGAAGCGTACCCAGTTATTGGATTCGTCCATGTATTCGACCCAAGCGTGCGCATTGCGCTGCCGCATGATAAAACGCCCTTCTTTATTGTCGAATTCGTTTGAGGCAAACCCTCCCACCACGCGGGCGGGTATGCCGCGGCTTCGAGCGAGAAGGGTGAATGCTGCTGCGTAGTTCGAGCAAAGTCCGGGGCTTTCGTTTTCAAGCCAACGTACGACGGAGTGTCCGGAACCAGGGGGGATGGTGACAAAGTAGGAATAGGGATGCCTATTTGCGAAGTAGTTGGCGAAGCGATACGCGAACTGTCGAGTAGGAGAGCGACTGCCACCGACGCGTTTGGCGAGCTTTTCAAGGTAGTTTCGGTCTTGTCGGTTCAAAGGGACCTCGAGCATGCGGTCGCGATAGTCGTCGCTAGGGGCGTTGCCTTTTCGTTCGCGATCTGTGATCTCCAAATCAGCTTCGTAGAGTCGGTAGGTGATCGGTTCCAAGGATCGTGGGGTGTGAGCGACTCTTTCCTCTGGGTAGACTTTTAGGGTTTCTGTATTGAAGATCTGGATCCGACTAAAGGACTCAGGGAGAGGTAAGGTTGGACTGCGGCTTTGGTTTGACGTGATGGTGATGTCTCTTCCTTCACTCTTGCTCTGACGGAACGTACGTAGGGTGAGAATCTTGTCGTCTGCAACGGGTAGCTCTACGCGTCCTTCTGTGCCCCGGGTGCCTCCCATTCCGTACCTATCTACCGTATCCAACACGTTGCTACGGAGGTAGAGGCGACGTGGGGCGGAGCGGTTTGAGTCGAGTTTGACTATGGCCAGCGCCTCCTCGCTCAAGAGCGCGGAAACATCGCTTCCTTCCAGATTGAGAGCTTGGGAGATCGCTCTCTCTGGTTGTTCGAAAGCGTCGAGGAAGTTGTCGAAGTCAGGGGTCGGCGAGTTCTGCTCGGGTACGAATGAGTCCTCTGGGTCGTCGATGGATCCTGCACCGTGGGAAGTCGCGGATGGGGTGGCTGCGAAATCGGATTGGGGGCTGTCCGAAAAGCTGCTGAAGTCGGTATCGATCCCGTCGGGGATTCCTTGCGTCAAGCCTTTGGGTGTCGGCGGGTTGCTTAGATCGGTTGTCTGGCGGGCTTCATTGTTCCATCGCGACTCGGAAATCTGCGGCAACTCGGAGCCGACTCCATCGCTATCGTTGCGATTGAAGGTGTCCGCAGGTGGAGCGCTTGCTCTATCGCGAGCGAAGGGACCGAGTCGGTATTCAAAGTTGTTGGAGTCGTAGGGCCGAGTGTTTGGATTTGGGTTGGCCCTCCTCTGCGAGTTCGAAGAAAGGCTAGGTTCTCGAGCTGATTCGACAGCCGCTGGTTCCTGTTTCTCTCTCTTCCAGCTTTGGGTTAACTGGGTTGCTTTATCTCGGATGAATTCCGGGTCGACTACCTTGCTGGTCACTTCGGAAATGGCTTCGTCTTCAAGGTCGGCCGCCTCGGATATAGTGGCTGCTTTTTGGGCGATCGACTTGGCTAGGTAGGGGGCGTCGTGCGGCAGGAGGTTCCCCCAGAAGGGAATTTGTAGGGCAGTTAAATAGAGGAGGCTCGCGGCGACCAAAGGAACGATTGCGAGGACGGCAGTTGTCTTGCTTTTTCCGATCCGGCGAGGGCTGGGCGATATCAAGGTGGCGGCCTGAGTGTGTTCGTTGGCAATTTTTGCGAGCTCGTGATTGCGGACCAAAAAGGAGATGACAGGTAACGAGGCGAGGACTAGGCCGAGCGGGAGGGAGGTGAAGTTGAAGCTCGCGACAAGGGCGACGATCAGCCCGAAAACGAGCTCGGGATGTGGGTTGTCTTGGCTTTTAGTGAAGCGAGGTGAAAGGGCAATTTCCATGAGGCCAACGAAGGCGAGACCGAGGGAAAGCTCGTCGATTGGGGCCTTGAATTCGAAGTAGAGAACAATGTTTCGGATGAGGAGTAGGAAGGCTATGGCAGCGATACTGGTGACCCCGCGACTTCCGCCGTAGCTATGGCGATTGAGGGCAGCGATGAGGGCGACGGCAACGACTGAAAAGATGGGGCTGTAGAAGTAATCAGAATACGAATTCGGCCAAAGAGGAAGAAGAGCGTACAGGTAAGTTGTCAGCGTAAAGGCGAGCTGCGCGCTGTAGCGCAACGATTTGGGAGCTGAGGGTGATATGCACTTTAGTCCAATCGCTGAGGTGCCAATGATGAGCGCGAAAAGGAGCTGGTCTGAAACGATCGCAAATGAGATTAAGGCCGAACTCAGAGCGAGCCAGTAGCTAAGGGTGATGCGGGGGCGGCCGAGCGCTTTGCTTAAACGAACTGTCACCTGATGGCCTTCCTTTCGAATTTAGGAGCTGTTTGTGGGGCGAGCAGGATCCCGGAATTTGGAGCAGGAAGAATCCAAAGGTGGAAGCGTCGAGGCGGGGCAGGTACGTCTACTGCTTGGGAGCCAGGTCTTGCGGTGGCAAGGGAGTCGTAGAATCGGATGAGTTCTCGATTGTTGGTGAGCGGGTAGTGAACGTGGTCTAGGGTGATGCCTTGGGTTAGCTTTCGTCGCGAAAGTTCCGATACGAGAGCCGTAACTTGCCTGAGCATACGTTCGAAAGCGAGTTCAGTTGGCCAGAGTTCCTTGGAGAGCTCGAGGTGAAGCTCGTAGCGTTCTTGGCGCTCATCGCGGGGTTCGATGATAGTGAGTTTGTCTCGTTTGGCGGAGAGCTTCCAGTTGATGCTGGGTTTTGGGTCGCCTGCTTGGTAGTCGCGGATGCGTGAGGCCTCAATTGTTTTTGAATGGAAGGTCAGTTCGCCCGAGGTTTCAAAGCGGTATCGTGGAGGATCGTTGAGGAGAGAGTCGACGTCGAGAGGTTCGGAGCGGGGCCAGACGATTATCTCCGCAGATTTGGATCGTGCGTTTGATCTGGCGAGGTGGAGGGCGAAAGGGAAGTGGGAGCGTGGCGAAGTCGCCTCGAGGTAACGGAGACCGCGAAGGTTTAAGCTCGGATCGACACTCAGCGTAACCTCTTGCCGAGGGAGGACGATGCCTCGGAACTGAAAGGCCTGAGTGCGGCGGGTCTCTTTTTCCCGAAGTGATACAGTGGGGTAATATATAGGGAGTATTTTATTTTCGTTTTTAAGCCTCAGACGGGCGTCTATTGGTTCGTTACATCTAGTGCGTAGTTGTTTGGTGGATATGTTGATTCTTAATCCGGACAACGAAGAGCGGGCGAGCAGGGAGGATGACCAATAAACGCCAAGCAGGGAGCAAGCTGTGATGGCGAGAAAGTCGATCTGGAAAAGCAGGTAGATAACGAAGGCGACGATGCCTAGCCGTAGCACGACTCGCCCTGATTCTTGGGGAGTGATACTTATGTTGGGTGGCTTTTCGCTCGGTGGCATTTCGAGATTTGGAGAATACAAACGCGGTGCGCTCGTCCTCACTGTTTTTCCACTAATCTTTTTGGTGAGGTTGTGGTAATTCGCTTAGGACTTCTTCGATAAGCTCGGCAGCGGCGTTCCAGTCGAGGTCGAAACCGTGCCTCTCATGCAGGCGGAGCCGATGAGCGAGGCAGGGCTTGGCGAGACGGCGAATGTCTGCGGGGGTGACGAAGTCGCGTCCGTCAACGAGGGCGGCCGATTGGATGGCTGTCTTAAAGGCGAGGGCACCACGCGGGCTGACTCCGACTTCCACAGCGTGGTGGGCACGCGTTTTGGCGACGATGTCGTGGATGTAGTCATAGGTGGTTTCTTCGATGAAGATCTCTTTTGCTAGAACTTGGAGATCGGCGATGTCTTGTTTTTCAACTACAGGTTTAATGTCGATATCGTCATAGTGCAGTGCTCCACTGCGGAGCATCTCTTTTTCCGATTTGGCATCTGGATACCCCATGGATATGCGCATGAGGAAACGGTCGAGCTGGGCGTTGGGAAGGGGGAAGGTGCTCTCGAAGTCGACGGGGTTTTGGGTGGCGATGACGATGAACGGGCGCTCGATCGGATGTGATTCGCCGTCGACGGTGACGAGTCCGCGCTCCATGGCTTCGAGAAGGGCAGATTGGGATTTAGGCGAGGATCTGTTGATCTCGTCAGCCAGCACGACGTTGGCAAAGATGGGCCCCGGATGGAAGACGAAGCGGGCCTCTGGCTTTTGGTAGATGGAGACTCCGATGATGTCGGAAGGGATGAGGTCCGAAGTGAATTGGATGCGGTTAAAGTCGCTGTGCAACGCTTTGGAGAGCGCGTAGGCGAGGGTAGTTTTCCCGACTCCTGGAACGTCCTCAATGAGGATATGTCCACCAGCTATGAGGCATGTGATGACTGAGTCGATAGCAGCCGGTTTGCCATGGATATGGGTGGTGAGAGATTCGCGGATAGCGGCGATGCGTGGGTCGAGCATTAGTGGAGACTGAACGGTGAAGGCTTTAGGGTGAAGGTTTTATTGGGTACCCGGTTTGGGGTAGCGAGTTCCAAGGACGTGGGGATTTGGGAGATGGAGCTCGGATTCGGAGCTTGCCCGTGGTTTGGGCGAGTGGCAGATTTTGCGGCTTTGTTTTCTGGAGCCCCCGCCGTAGGAAAACGACGCAGTCCCTCATGAGAATTTGCCTTTTTACAGATAGTTTCTTGCCGTACATATCGGGTGTCAGCTCAGCGGTTTACAACCAGGCTAACGAGATGGCACGTCGCGGTCACAGCGTGAGCATCTTTCATCCTCGGGCTAGCAAGGCGGACTCTTTTGAGACAATCCCTGGTTTGGATCCGAGCGTGTCCGTCTTCGGGCTTCCGTTTTCGGTGCCGACTTTCAACATCCCCAAGCTGCGTTGGTCGATGCCGCTGTTCCTCTACTCCTATCGGCGCTTGCGTCAGGATCCGCCGGATTTGGTCCATGTGCACACGGAGTTTGGCTGCGGGCTGGAAGGAATGCTTTTGGCTCGCTGGAAAAACGTGCCGATCGTGGGGACTTTCCACACTTTCTTTGCTGAGCCAGACTATTTGAGACAGTTTTATCTGCCGGCTTACGGGTGGACGCAGAAGCTGATGTGGAAGTACTCGGTGGGCTTCTTTAATCGATGTAACCAGATCGTGAGTCCTTCGGTCTCGGTAAGGGACCATTTGGTTTCGCGTGGGATGTTTCGTCCGGCAACAGTTCTCTCGAACGGAATCGAGCGGATGACGATGAGACCTCCAGAGGAAATCAAGGCCTTCCGAGCGTCGATGGGGATCAAGGATTTTGCATTTATTTATATTGGGCGTGTGTCCCCTGAAAAATCTTTGGAGGTGGCTTTGGAGGCGTTCGCGCTGACCTTAGAGGAGAACTCGAAGGCTAAGTTTGTTTTGATCGGCAATGGGCCGGGAGATGCGCCAGTAGACGCGAAGATCGCGGAGCTAGGAATCGGTGACTCGGTGGTTCGCACTGGACGGGTCGAGCGTGATGTCTTGATGAAGGAGAACTACCCGCTACTGGGCGACGTGTTCGTCACAGCGAGTAAAACGGAGAACCAGCCGGTGAGCATTTTAGAAGCTTTGGCGTTCGGTTTACCTTTGGTCGGACCGCGAGCCAAAGGAATCCCCGAGCTGGTGGACGATGGCGTGAACGGTTTGATTTTCGAGCCCGACGATGTGAAGGAAATGGCGGAGCGAATGATACGCTTGATGCAGAACAGCGAATTACATGCCCGTATGAGACAGGCTTCCTTGGAGACTGCAGCGACGCATGACCTGCAGAACGTAGGGGATCAGCTAGAAGCGATCTATCAGCTGGCGGTCGATGAAAAGGCCCGAGAGATCTGAATTTGGACTACTGATTCCGTGTACGGGATTGTGGCTGGGAAGCTTTGCAGTTGTTTTTGGGCGGTCGGCGCATAGGTTTGAGAAATGAAATCGCTGCCGCTTTTGTTGACCGCCACTTGTCTGCTGATGTGTTCGTGCCAGAGCGCCTACTATGGCGCGATGGAGAAGTTTGGCGTACACAAGCGGGACATTCTAGTAGACCGCGTGGAAGACGCCCGGGAGGCGCAGGAGGAGGCGAAGGAACAGTTCGAGAGCGCGTTCGAGGAGTTCTTGGCAGTTTCGGAAGTAGACGTGAGCCAGCTGAAGGTGACCTACGATCGTTTGCAGGCAGCCTTCGATGACAGTGAGTCTAAGGCTAACGCGGTCAAGAGTCGCATCGAGGCCATTGAAGAAGTTTCCGAAGCGCTCTTCAAGGAGTGGGAAGGGGAACTCGACCAATACACGAGCAAGGAGTTGCGGGCGGTGAGCGCGGGACAACTGGAGTCGACCCAGAAATTATCCAAGAACCTGATACAGGCGATGGATAGCGCAGCGTCGAAAATGGACCCGGTCTTGAACGCGTTTCGCGACCAGGTCTTGTTTCTCAAGCACAATTTAAATGCGCAGGCTATCGCGGCATTGAACAAGACGTCGCTCGCCTTGCGGGACGAGGTGGAAGTGCTGATCAAGCAAATGGAGGCTTCTATCGATGAAGCGAACGCGTTCGTAGCCCAGATGCGTTCTGAGTAGGTGGGTTTGGAAGTCGTACCACCTGTGATTCTATTGTGGATACTTCGCGTCGATTTCGCCTAGGAGCGTTTGCTTGGACTCGTCGAGGCTGGGGTGGTCGAGCTGGCTGATGAGCTTGCGGGCGGCGGTATGGTGACCTAGCTCGAAGCGTACGCGGGCGGTGTAGAGCCGCACGACTTGTTGCTCGTACTCGGAGCCGGCGGCTTTGTAGAGTTCTTGCCAGACGCCGAGGGCAATTTCCCAGTCCGGATTTTCTATGTCGAAGAAGGCTTGGGCGTAACGCATCTTGTAGGATATGTCGTCAGGGGCGCGGCGTGTTGCGGAGCGAAAATGTTTGATGATCTGGTCGTCGATTTCCTCCCAAGCGAATAGGCCGTCAGCGACGAAGTATTTGCGGTAGGCGACGAGCAGGTTCCCGAGCTGCAGGTGGTAGAGAGGTTCATCGGGAGCGAGGTCACGGGCGAGCATGTAGAAGCCGTAGGCTTCGGTGTATTTACCCTCTTCGGCCATGTAGTTGCCGAGCTGGTTCTTCACGACGGGCTGCAAGGGATCGAGCTGGTCTGACTTTAAGAACATGGCGTTCGCTTCGTCGCGGTTCCCGGTGCGCTGGAGCATCAGGCCAAAGGAGGTGTAGGCAGGAGCGTAATCGGGCGAGTCGGATATCAGCTTGTCGTAGCCGTCGATGATGGACTGCAGCTCGCGGCGGACTTGGTCGACATCCTCTTCGGCGACGGCTGTCTCGTAGCGGTCGTAGGCCTCCTGTTCGCGCTCGTTGAGCTGTTTGAGCAGATAGATGGCAAGGTTGGTTTGGGGAATCGCGTCCTTGTCCTTTTTCTTGGCGGAAAGGGATTGGGGGAGCAGGCCAAGAAGAATACTAACGATGAGGATAATTGGTAATTTCACGTCTAGTTTAGACCGTAGTGGCTAGGATTGTTGCGCGTCGATCAGATTGTTTTCAGTTAGATTTTCGTGAAGAATCTGAATTGGGTTCGTTATCTGTTGGACTGGGTCTGATTCAGGGGTTGTCAGTAAAAAGGTGTGATGAATAACTTTTGAATCAGTTCGAGGTAATTGCCGCGACGTTGCGAAATCTTATGAGAGATGGTTACTTTTGAACCATTGGATTTCGAATTGGGTAAAAATGCTGAACAGGTTTCGGATTAAGGGTTCGGATGCTGTGTCGATGTCTATCGTTAAGATGACTAAAAGCCCGTCCAGTGATCAATCACGCCAGCATCCCGATGAACTGGTCGCTTCGAAAAGGCGTCGCACGGCGTTCATGGCGGGAGGCTTCGCGCTGTGGGCAGTGTCCATCTCTATCCCTTTGGGACTTTTTTCGGCTGCCCATCAAGCAGTGTTGCCGGTTACCCAGGAATCGCTACGAGAAGGGATTTCGGCGAGCCAGGATGGGTGGGCGCTGGTGCACGTGCTGGCCGAGGACTGTGCTTGTTCGCGTAGTGTGTTGGAGTACTTGCTCGAGCGCGGAAGTTCGAGCGACTATGCGGAGGAGGTTATTCTCGTGGATGGCAGCGAGTATTTGGCTAATCGTCTTACGACCGCTGGTTTCACTGTTTCAAAGGTGGAAGCCGAACAGCTCTGCTCGGACTTTGGGTCGGAGGGAGTGCCATTTTTCCAGGTAGTTGAGGGCGGAAAGGAGCCAGCGTATAGCGGTGCTTATTTTAACTCCGCATTTCGCGGTACGAACGGATTTTTGGATTTGAGCACGGCAGAGCGGCTCTCCTCAGGAGGCTTCGTTTTGAGTCGTCCCGTTTATGGCTGTGCGACCTCGGAGAGACTCAAGGCGGTTCTCGACCCGTTCGGGTTGAAATAAGTAGGACCAAATTTTTATCATGACTAAAGACACAAAATTTGAAGCAAGGTTTAACGATCGAGTCCACAAGCTCGCGGTGATGGCCTTGGCGGCCCATCTGCCGGCGATGGCAGGGATGGGTTATTACTTCGAGACAGGATTGGCGCTTGCTGGCATCTTGACGCTGGCGGTTTGCGCGGGACCAGTCGCTCTTTTCTTGGCGAATCCTCGGTCCATACTGGTTCCTATTTCGATCGGCATTGCTGCGACCTCTTTGTCGGCGCTCCTGATCCACCTCAGCCGAGGCATGATCGAGATGCACTTCCATATTTTCGTAGCTATAGCGGCCTTGATCGGTCTTGGCTCGCGAGCTGCCGTTTTAGCGGCAGCGGTTACGACTGCTCTTCACCATATTGGCTTCTACTTCATATTGCCGGACAGTATCTTCAACTACGATGCGAGCTTCGGTATTGTTGTGGTGCATGCGGTTTTCGTAGTGGTTATTGCAATACCTTCCGTTTTCGTAGCGGGTAGGTACCGCAGCTTTGTGGGGGCGCAGGGGATTATTTCCGAGCACCTCAGCGAAATTGCCAGCTCGGTTGAGAACCAGACTAGCCAATTGAGTCACTCAGCAAGAGAATTGGCCCAAGGCGCGAGCCGTCAAGCAGCCTCGATCGAGCAAACGAGCGCTTCACTGGAGGAGCTTTCTGTGACGACAAAGGGCAACGCCCATAGCGCTCAGGAGGCAAACGAACATGCTTCTCAAGCTCGTAGCATTTCCGAGCAAGGTGCGGCAGAGGTCGAGACATTGACGAACGCGATGGACGATATTCGACAGTCGAGCGGGAGCATTGCGACCATCTTGAAGACGATCGACGAAATCGCATTCCAGACGAACATTCTTGCATTAAACGCTGCAGTTGAAGCGGCTCGAGCAGGTGGAGCAGGAGCAGGATTTGCTGTGGTGGCTGACGAGGTTCGTAGTCTTGCTCAACGAAGCGCGAAAGCTGCCCAAGAGACGGCTAAGCAAGTGCAGGAAGCAGTCTCAAGCAGCGAGCGTGGAAGCGAAATTAGCCAGTCGGTGGCAAATCGTCTCAAGGACATATTCAAGCGGACGTGCGAGGTTGATCGCTTGGTCGCAGATATAACTGAGTCTTCATTGCAGCAGAGCCACGGCATTGAGCAGATCTCTCAAGCGGTGACTGAGATCGACAAGGTGACGCAACTAGCGGCCTCGAATGCATCGAGAACGGAGGATGATTCCAGCGAGCTCAATCGTCTCTCGAGCCGGCTTGTAGATGCGCTAAGTGAAATTGAGGATCGTTTGGGACAGGTCCACGCTTCAGATTCACAAAAGAGCCGTTCTTCGACTGTGTCCAACAAGCGGATACGTGGAGCGGGTAAGGCCTTCAAAAATTCAGCTCGCGCGAAACGGGGCCAGAAAGCTGCTTTGGCGAATACAGATACTATCCTGTGGAATTAACCGCGAGTTTGGATACTGTCGTGTGAGCGAAGGTTCGAATCGAATTTCCAGCAGGTAAGCTGCATTCTGCTAGGGGTGCATGCGATGATTGCATTCGAGCGTACAGGAATGTGTACTGTGGGATGTTGCCGCAGCCTAGGGGTGCGTCGTCGTTAGTTATACAAATGTTGCGAATCATGAATCCGAAAAACGAAGTCATTGTTAAGAGTTCCGAGTCTTTCACTCTCGAGCCCGTTGGAGCGGGGGAGGGAACAAGTCGCTCGGTTTTGATAGGCCCCAGCGATGCCCCGAATTTCGCTTTGCGCAAGTTCGTCATGAAGCCGAGCGGTGGGATGCCGCGTCACACCAACACGGTCGAGCACGAACAGTACATCCTCAAGGGCGGCGCGGAAGTGGGGATCGGCGGTGACGTTTACCAAGTGAAGGAAGGCGACGTGGTATTTATTCCTGAAGGAGTTCCGCATTGGTACAAAGCAGATGCGGAAGTGGGCTTCGAGTTCCTCTGTATGGTTCCGAACAAGGAAGACAGGATCGATATACTAGAAGCGGGTTGCTAGGGTTTGGTGATGTCCGAATACGTTTGGATTATCCTAGCCCTTGTTGTTGCAGGCTTTCTCTTGATAAGCCGTCGAGGCCGGATGCCGATCAAGGACGCCAAGACTGCGCTTGTGGATGGCGCTGTCGTCGTGGACGTGCGAAGCGAGCAGGAATTTGCGGGAGGAGCGATTGAGGGAGCGGTTAACGTCCCGCTCAATGGACTGATTCGAGGTGTTACTAAAAAGTATCCAGAGAAGGATACTGTGCTGCTTTGCCATTGTGCGAGTGGGGCGCGTTCAGCGTCGGCCGTGAAACAGTTGAGAGCTGCAGGATACGAGAACGTTCACAACTTGGGCGGTTATGGGCGGGCGGCGAAAGTGTTGGTGTAGTCTTCTCTTGAAGAGTGGCGTACCGGACTTGGCTAGGTACTGGCTAGGAGGAGTAGAGACCTCAGGAGAAAGGCCGGAATTCTTCCCCAGTTCGGAGTAAACTAACCTTAAAGTGGTCCGTTCCGGTTCATGCAACGTGTTCGGCTCCGTTATTTTTGGAAGGCTCGACGAAGTATTCCCCATGAAATCACTTTCTCCCCACATCAAAGTCATAATCGGATTCGCGATCGTGATGGCGGCTGCAGGAGCCCTAGCGGCGGCTTCTGTCTATTTGATTTATGACCTTGGATCTTAGGCTCAGAACTGGATCGAAGATTCAGCAAGCCAAGGTGAGGCAGCAGAAGCGGTGGAATTGGCAATTTATAAAATCCTGGGATTGGGTTTCGCGGGAACGGTCGTCTCTCTACTTGCGATGATCTTTGTGCGAGGTATTTTCGGCAAGACCCTGCGAGTCGTTGCCGATCAGCTGGAGAGCAGTTCGAGGGAATCGGCCAGCTGAGGCGTTCGGTGTTCGCGATTGACGATGACACCCAGCAAAATGCAGCAGTCGCAGAAGAGACTGCTAGCTCGACTCAAGGGCTGCGTCACGGAGCTAATGTCGTCAGCCAAGCTGTCGCCTAGCTGCAACTCCTTGTCGGAGCGCGTATTTCGAGGTCGACGAGTGTGACTCTTGCGGGTGAGAAGCCAAAGGGGCGTTTTTCCGAGCCGAGTGGACGCTTGGATTTCTATGACAGCGAGGACGTTTGGAGCGCTTCGTCGCGCTAGTGTCCGGTAGGGCTTGCCTTGCGGCTGGGCCGTCTTTTTGTGGGGTCTATGAGCAACGAATCTTGCCTGCTATGGTTTTGCCGGATCGCGTTCTGGGAAGGCGTATCCACCGTTATCTTGTTCGGTATTGCAATGCCGCTGAAGTACGCGGCGGGCATGCCTGCGGCCGTAACTTACGTCGGTTGGGTTCATGGCCTGCTATTCATGCTTTACATCGGCTTTCTCGCCTTGGCGGCGGTTAAATTGAGCTGGGCGCTTAAGCGGGTTGCCATCTTCTTCGTCGCGTCCTTGGTGCCCTTGGCCCCGTTTTTTGTAGAGCGCTCCCTCCGCAAAGAGGCCATCGCTCGCTAGGGAGGCTCCTCACGCACCGACCGTGCATTCGCAAATGCGCAGCGGATTATAAGAAAATGTAATTAATTACCTAAAGGTAAGTTTATCGTCGATAAGGGCTGAGTTTTGTACCAACTTAGACGTATAAAATAATCTAATGTCTAATCAACGAACGCTCTGCTTTGGGGCGTCGTTTCGCTTCAGGAGATAAACAGCAGTGCCTATCATCGAAAAACAAGAATCCGAAACACAAAACGCCGACGCGTCAGGCTCCCATCCATGGAGAGGATTTCAGCCGGGCGACTGGCAAGCCGACATTGACGTCCGTGGCTTTATCCAGGCCAACTACAAGCCTTATACAGAGGACTACTCTTTCCTCAGCGGCCCTACAGCCCGCACGGAAAAACTCTGGGAAGACCTAAAGGTCTTGCTCGAAGAAGAACGTAAAGCGGGTGGCGTGCTCGACGCTGACGACAAGGTCGTCGGCACCGTGGCTTCCCACGGAGCGGGCTACATCAACCAGGAACTTGAGCAGGTGGTTGGCGTTCAGACTGACAAGCCGCTCAAGCGGGCGTTGCTCCCCTACGGCGGATACCGGATCGCGCAAAAGGCGCTCCAGGCGCACGGGCGCGATATGGATCCCAGCACGCTCGAAATTTTTCAAAAGCATCGCAAGACGCACAACGACGGCGTGTTCGCCTGCTACACGGATGAGATCCGTAAGGCGCGCAGTGCGGGAATCGTTACCGGTCTTCCAGATGGTTACGGTCGTGGCCGGATCATCGGCGACTACCGCCGGGTAGCTCTCTATGGGGTGGATCGTTTGATCGCCGACAAGGTTTCCGTCTTCAAGGCTTCTGACAGCGAAGACTTCAACGAAGATTGGGTAAGAGAGCGCGAAGAGATCCAGAATCAGATCCAAGCTCTCAAGGACCTCAAGACCATGGCGAAAGCCTACGGCTTCGATATTTCCAAGCCTGCCCAAAACGCTAGGGAAGCGGTCCAGTGGACCTACTTCGCCTACCTCGGCGCGGTGAAGGACCAAAACGGAGCGGCCATGTCTTTCGGCCGGACCGCAACTTTTTTCGACATCTACTTCGAGCGCGACTTCGAGGAAGGCGTTCTCAACGAAGAAGAGGCTCAGGAAATCATCGACCATCTGGTGATGAAGATGCGGATCGTGCGTTTCATCCGCACGACTGACTACGATGCCCTTTTCTCCGGCGACCCGACGTGGGTAACCGAAAGCATCGGTGGCATGGGCGAAGACGGTCGCACGCTCGTTACCAAAAGCAGTTTCCGCGTCCTGCAAACGCTTTACAACCTCGGGCCAGCTCCCGAGCCGAATCTCACCGTACTTTGGTCGGAAAACCTGCCGCAAGGCTTCAAGGACTATTGCTCCAAGGTTTCAATCGAGACTAGCTCCATCCAATACGAAAGCGACGATCTGATGCGTCCGTATTGGGGAGACGACTACGGCATTGCCTGCTGTGTTTCCGCAATGCGGATCGGCAAGCAGATGCAGTTCTTCGGAGCTCGTGCAAACCTCGCGAAAGCCATCCTCTACTCGATCAACGGTGGCGTGGACGAAAAGAGCGGCAAGCAAATTGCCCCTGCCAGCGAGCCATTCACTGGCGACTACCTCGAGTACGACGACCTAGTCGAGCGTTTCGACAGGATGATGGACTGGCTTGCCAAGACTTACGTCAAGGCCCTCAACATCATCCACTACATGCACGACAAGTACTCTCCGGAAAATATTATGATGGCGCTACACGATCGCGTCGTTTTCCGGACCATGGCTTGCGGTATCGCTGGTCTCTCCGTGGCGGCTGACTCCTTCTCTGCTGTTAAGCATGCGAAGGTAAAAGTTATCCGCAACGAAGCGGGGATCGCGGTCGACTACGAAGTCATCGGCGACTACCCAAAGTACGGCAACAACGACGATGCGGTTGACTCGATCGCCAACCAGCTCGTCGAAACCTTTATGGACAAGGTTCGCGCCCAGCCAACCTACCGGAACTCCGTTCCCACCCAGTCGGTCCTCACCATCACTTCCAATGTGGTCTACGGACAGAAGACCGGTAGCACTCCGGACGGACGCAAGGCAGGCGAGCCTTTCGCACCAGGTGCGAACCCCATGCACGGTCGCGATACTAAGGGAGCAGTCGCTTCCATGGCATCGGTCGCCAAGCTTCCTTACGAGCATTCGCAAGACGGTATCTCCTATACCTTCTCCATCGTGCCGAAAGCGCTTGGAAAGACCGAAGCGGATCGCGTGGCGAACCTAAGCAATTTGCTCGACGGCTACTTCGCGGAGCAAGGTCACCACATCAACGTGAACGTTTTCGAGAAGGAAACGCTGCTCGATGCGATGGACCATCCTGAGAAGTATCCTCAGCTTACGATCCGTGTTTCTGGATACGCTGTTAACTTCATTAAACTCACTCGCGAGCAACAGCTCGACGTGATTAATCGGACGTTCCACGAACTCCTATGAGCTGCTCATCAAGGCGTGAGGAGGATTGTCCCATGTCTATCACACTCGCAGAACCGGACGTTCAGCTATCCACTGAGGAGATGCTCAAAACCCAAGGGCATATCCACTCCGTGGAGACATGCGGCACCGTGGACGGCCCTGGCCTTCGCTACGTGCTTTTTCTGCACGGCTGCCCGCTTCGTTGCCAGTACTGCCACAACCCAGATGCCCAAGGGAAACCGTCGGGCAAGCTGGCCACTGCAGGAGAGGCGCTGGCGGACATCGTCAAGTACAAGAACTTCATCAAGCGTGGTGGACTGACAATTAGCGGTGGAGAGCCCTTGATGCAGCCAGACTTTATCCACGCGATCTTTCGTGGGGCCAAGGAGCAAGGACTGCACACCGCTCTCGATACGTCCGGATTTCTTGGAAACAAGGCTACGGATGCGTTGCTGAAAAACGTGGACCTCGTCCTGCTTGACATTAAGAGCTTCGATCCATCGATCTACAAGAACGTTACCGGCGTGGAGCTGAGCCCAACGCTCGCCTTTGCGGAACGCCTTGATGCGCTTGGTATCGATGTTTGGATACGTTTCGTGCTGGTTCCCGGTCTCAATGACGCGGAGGAAAATATCGACGGGTTAGCCCGTTTTGTTTCGAGCCTTGGTAACGTAGCCAAGGTAGAGATTCTCCCATTCCACAAAATGGGGGAAAACAAGTATAAGCAGCTGGATATACCGTACAAGCTGGCAGAAACCAAAGAGCCGAGCGCCGACGAAGTCGAGCGGGCTCGGTCGATTTTCGCCCGCCGCGGCGTGACTGCGATTTAAGTGTTTTGAGAGATGAAAAAGATAAAGAACCGTTGGCTGATCGCCGCTTCGGCGGTTGGCGTTCATGTATCGATTGGAGCGGTCTACGCGTATAGCGTATTCAAGAAACCATTGCTCGCAGAGCTCGGCTGGGAGCCGACGCAGACAGCCTGGGCCTTCAGTATCGCAATTCTGTTTTTAGGTCTGTCCGCGGCTTTTCTCGGCCCAATGATCGAGCGAATGGGCCCCCGCAAAAGCGGCATGCTCTCGGCCGCTTTCTACAGCGCAGGGCTGATCGTTGCTGGACTTGGCGTTTCGATGAACCAGCTTTATGTATTCTACCTTGGATACGGAGCAATCGCCGGTGTCGGATTGGGTGTGGGCTACATTTGCCCGGTCTCGACCTTGGTGAAGTGGTTCCCGGACCGTCGCGGATTGGCGACCGGCCTCGCGATCATGGGCTTTGGTTTCGGCGCTCTTCTCGCGAGTAGCTTGATCCAGTTTCTCATTACGCACTTCGGAATCGCAGCGACGTTTTACGTTCTCGGCTGCAGCTACTTCGTCATCATGATGGCCTCTGCCCAGTACCTAGCCCCTCCGCCTGAAGGTTGGGAGCCGGAGGGCTTCAGCGCCGCGAAAGCGTCCGGCAAGATCAAGAAGACCGAGGACTTGGAGCAGCTCAATTCGATCGAGGCACTCGGCACCATCCGTTTCTATTACCTGTGGATTATGTTGTTTATCAACATCACCTGCGGTATCGCGGTCATCTCGGTGGCATCTCCCATGTCCCAGGAAATCGCGGGTCTCACGCCGGCGGCAGCTGCGACAATGGTCGGCTTGATGGGTCTCTTCAACGGGATTGGACGCATCTCCTGGGCTTCGTTTTCAGACATCATCGGACGTCCGATGACCTACACGGCATTTTTCATGATCCAGATCGTGGCGTTCTTCGTCCTGCCGAAGACTACGAGTTCATTCCTGTTTCAGGCAGTAGTGTTCCTCATCCTGACCTGTTATGGCGGGGGCTTCTCGTCGATTCCCGCTTACATAGGCGATGTGTTTGGGACGAAGCGGCTTTCGGCCATCCATGGAAACATTCTCACGGCGTGGGCTGCAGCAGGCTTAGTAGGTCCATTGATCGCCGCTCGTGTTCGTGAGACTACCGGCAGCTATGAGCAGACGCTTCAAATTTTCGCCGGTTTCTTCGTCTTCGCCCTTGTTTGTTCGGTGTTGATTCAGGTCAACATCCGCAAAATTCGGGCGATGAAGTTGAGCCAAGCATAAGGTAGGTTTGTTTTCTCGTTTACCCCACCCGTCAGAGGCGGCTCGTTTTAGGCGCGAGCCGCCTTCCTGTTTTCCTAGTGCTGAGCTTCAGCCCGTTTCCACGTAGAATGGATCCTGCAGCGCGGATACTGGCTAAAGCTCGGCGCTACGTGGCAGTTTCGATTCTTCCTTGCCATGATCGCGATGATGCCTGATGCAGGCCGGATGCAATTTGAAAACGTAACTGCACATGCTGAAGCGAACATCTACTTCGACGGGAAGGTCGTATCGCACACCATCGTCACCGCAGAAGGTGACAAGAAGACCCTCGGAGTTATTCTCGGGGGCAAGTTCCATTTCGACACGGTTGCTGCGGAGCGCATGGAAATCCCGCGCGGCTCCTGCGTGGTGACGCTCGACGGCGAGAGCGAATCCAAGACCTACGAAGCTGGAACTTATTTCGAAGTGGGAGCAAACTCAGGTTTCACCATAGATGTTGCCGACACTTGCCAATACGTTTGCAGCTACTTGTCGTAGTTGAAACGTCTATACTCTAGCCGATCCGTCGTGGCCACCAAGCGACAACGGAAAGGCTCTTACTAAAAAGAATGCTCGGGTGCTGTTCTCCCACTGGGAACGCGTCGAGCATGCTGTTTTTATGGACCTCGCAGCGGGCGGTCATAAGGGGCCATTTCGGGTGCTGGACTTCGGCCCGGTAAAGATCCCCTTTCTTGCTTTCGGCGTAGAAGCAGTAGCGCTCAGTTGCCCAAAGATCGAAACTGCCTGCGATGGCCGCGTGCGGTTCGAGACCGTGGTAGCTTGCGTCGAAGCTGCGGTCGCTGCGAACGGAGCGGTAGCATGTCTTCTCGCCTCGGGTTTCGACCGACATCTCCGAGAGAAAATACGGCAGATGGAAAAAGCGTCGGGCGATCCAAACGGGGAGCCGATGCGGAATATCAAGGCTGAAGAACCAGACACCCGGTTTGCCGTCCTTAATGACATAGGTACGGATATTGATTTCGGGAAAGTCGCTGATGGCTCGCGGCTTGGGGCAGGCTCGCGGGGCGACACCCCGCATGGAGAAAGGCACGACGGCGAGCCAGGCACGTCCGTCGTAGGTATCGATTTCCAATTCATTGGGAATGAGCGACCGCAGGTCCTCCACGGCGATTTCCCAATGGATGAAGAGCAAGTTGAGCCACTCCTGCTGGAGAACCCAAGGCCGTTCGGGCGGAGCCCAAGGCCGGTGATCGGTTTGACCGAAGGCGGGATGTTGGTTCATCGTTTCGCGAGGTCGGCAAGGCTGATTCCAAAGATAGTTGTCCATGCCGCAGTACGAGCCCAATTAGTGGATACAAGCTTGCTGATTATTTCTTGGCGCCTTCCTCCCATGTGTAGCTTGTTGTGAAGAGGCACGGAAACCAAGAAAGTCGTGATCCATGTGAAAGCGACGAGCGTGAAATGGAGGAGACGAAATAAGTCCGTCGGGGAATCGAAAAGCAGGGTGCTCGTCGCTGAAAGCTGAGCAATCATCAAAGGAGCTGCGATAAAGCCCATCGCCCTGGTGTATCTCCGGTGACGTTGCTCGAACGCTTTCGCTTCTAGGTAGTGGAAATTTGGATAGATGACGGCCTGCACGATCCAAATAAGAACGAGCAGGCCGAAGTCGATTGTAAGGGAAACTGTATGGAGGTGAGGCAAGGCCGTTTCCTCACTTCACCTGCAACACGCCTTTCATAATGGCCCAGTGTCCAGGAAAGGAGCAGATGAACGGGTACTCGCCCGGCTCTGCTATGGTGAAGCTAACGGAGTCACTTTCGCCCGGCCCCAGCACCTTCGTGTGGGCTATGACTTGCTGTGCGAACGTTTCCTCGGTGGGAATATAGTCGTTCCCTGCCGCGGCGATGGCGGCGTTGCCGAACGAGGCGAGGTCGGTGCCTGGTTTCAGAACGACGAAGTTGTGGCCCATAGCTGCTTTAGGAAGCGTGCCGACGTTTTTGAAAGTCACGGTCGTTTCTTCGCCGACGGTCGTTTCGAGTTCCGTCACGTTGAAACGCATAGTGTCGTTTCCAGTGATTTCGAGTTCTGCGGCGGCCAGAGTGGAAGCGGTGGCCAACGCGAGTGAGAGGACTAGTTTCTGTAAGATGTGTTTCATAGTAGGTTAGTATGGTTCTTCAAAACTAACGGGTGGTTCCATTATCTATTGCTACGGATCGGTGGGTATTAGCTAATGAATAGGGCGCTATAAGTACGCCCACGTAAAATGGCTTGGATTATTTCAACTGGGTCGAGAGCCCACCAGTTGATACGCCAAACGCGGACGGAGCTTGAACTCGCGCCCGCGTCGATGCGAATTTTTTCTTTGCGTGAAGCTTCGCCTACTTCTGTTCGAAGAGGTGAACGTCGCGCTGTGGGAATGGGATAGTGATGTCTTCCTCATCGAAACGAATCTTTATTTGCTCGTTGAAGTGGAAGAAGAGGTCCCAGTAGTCTTCGACTTTTACCCAAGGGCGAAATGCGAAGTTGACGGAGCTGTCTGCCATCGCTGCGACTCCCACGAAGGGCTTCGGTTCGGCGAGTACCCGTGGCTCGGCGGCTATGATTTCCTCAAGCACCTTCTTCACCTTGCGAATGTCGTCTCCGTAACTGACTCCAGGTACTATATCCAATCTGCGGATACCTTTCTTGGTATAGTTTTCAATGACTCCGCTAGTGGCTACAGAGTTTGGAATGATTTGGGTACGGTGGTCGAGGGTGACGACGGTGGTGGTGAATATTCCAATGTCCTCGACGACTCCCTCCGCTCCGCTCGCCACCACGTAGTCACCCACGCGATAGGGTTTGAAAATGATGATAAGCACGCCAGCTGCGAAGTTCGAGAGGGAGCCTTGCAAGGCGAGTCCGACTGCGAGTCCGGCAGCGCCGATTATGGCGACGAGGGAAGTGGTTTGGATGCCGACACGGCTGAGGGCTGCGATGATGACGAAGGTCATCAACAACGCGTGGGAGAGTCCGGTGGCAAAACCGACGAGAGACGGGTCGATTTTGCGTCGCTCCATCACCCCGCGCAGTCCCTTGGTGATGAGGTTCGCGACGAGGCGACCGACCACGAAGATGACGATCGCAGCGAGGAGGCTGAGGCCGTACACGGAAACTTTCTCCGTGAGGGTTTCTCCGATTCCATTTATGTCGATGCCGAGGAATACGGAGGTAGTTTCAGCGACTTCTGAGGCGACGCTGGTAGTTGCAGGATCTTCTTGTGCCATAGTGAGGAGATTTATTTAGTTTTTTGAGGAAGATTAAAGGCGAAGGATGTTGCGAAACGCACCACCCGCAACACCGATCGTTAGGATTTGAGTAACGAAAAGGCGTCTCGCGACTTGGGTACGAAAAAGCCCCGCTACGCGAAAGGGCGCGGGCGGGGCCATGGTTGAAAAGGAGTCGTTTTTAGGCCTTCGAGCTAGAGCCCCTTGAACCAGTCTTGGAAGTGTTCTCCAATAAAGGGCACGGGCTTGCGGGAACCTTCGATGGCGCTAATGAGCCCGATGACCCACAAGACGAATGCAGCGATAGTGCCAAGCGGCCAGATGATAAGGCCCAGAATGGGAATTACTGTCAGCATGCTCGAGGCGAGTCCGATGAGCATGATTCCGAGCATTTGCCGGATGTGGAAAGACGTTTGTTCGTCTTTCGGGGTATTGGTCACGAGGGCTATGACCCAGCCGATGAGCGTAATGTAGGCGATGATGCCACGAGTCTTTGGATCCATATTTTTATAAGGTTGGATTTTGAGGAATGAGGATTTGTCGGCACTTAAAAGGGATTACTCGAACTGCTCAACTCTGAAAGCAATGAGTGGTAATCAGTCTTTAGCGAGGCGGTAGAACACGACGCCGTCGTCGGGCAACGGCATGCGGTAGAGGACATCAGCGGATGTTGCTTTGATTTTATGCAGAGTCGACCACTTTTTGAGATCTTCGGAGGCTTCCAGATAATAGGCACCTTCCTCTGTGTCAGGAAATTCAACTACAGGTCCGGTCGCCGCGCTGCTCGCTCTCAGGTCGCTAGGAGTACGTGGATGGGGAATTCCGAGTAAGACCTGGACTTGATTGGCGCCCCCTTTCCGGAGAGGGAGGGGGAATTGCTGAACTTTTGAACCCTGCGTCACGGTTACTTGATAGTCGCCGTAAAATCCATGCGCAGAAAACTCTCCGTTTGAGTTGGTCGTGCCGGAGAAGTCGTTCCACCACGTTTCTTGAGTGAGCTCCCGCCAAGCGACAGCGTTTGGTTTTTCTCGCCAGTCGGCGGTGTACATAGCGGCGGCTGGCCTCCAATGGGCGTTTTCCCAGAAGCCCCACGCCTGTACGCCTAAGGTGGCAGGATGGCTAAACATGATCGTCAGAAAGTCTCGCGTGTAGTCAGCCTGCATTTCTTCGTCCTCGGTACTCACGTCGAATTCGGTAACGCGAATATCGAGCTCGGGGAACGCATTGTGGAAGCGCTCGAGGATGCTGTAGACAAGCTCGATTCCAGTAGGTGAGGCGCTGAAGTGACCTTGCATACCGATGCCCGTGACAGGGGCGTCGTTGGAAACCAAATACTCTATGGTGTCTTCGAAATGCTGTTGGTGCGCGAAGTCGCGACCGCCTCCAGAGAGTATGCTGTAGTCATTGATGAAGAGCCCATGTTGGGGGAGGTTGGCTCGAGCGCGTTCGAACCAATCGAGCATCACTTCGTCGCCGAAAGCCTCCATGAGGTAGAAGTTATCGTAGGGCTCGTTGAGCACATCCCACTCCTCGATTACAGCTTCGGTGCGACTGGCAATGTCGTCGATGTGATCCAGCACGACTTGCTTAGCGGCGGGATCGGCGTTGGCGGGATCACCTTCGGGAAGGTACTCTTGCATGAGGTTCGGCAGGTTGCGCTTGGAAGGCCAAACCATGACGTGACCGCGGGTGTAGATTCCGCGGTCTTGCAGCCACTGCATAGCGTTGATGGTTTGTTGGGAGCTGTAGAGGTTCCCCCATTCGCCAGCCCAGGGTGCCCATTTCAAGTCGTTCTCCGGTCCGCTTTGGTTGAAAAGGTCGAGGAATTTCTCCCGGTAGAGGATGTCGTCCGGAGCGTCGCTAAAGAGGCGATGGGCGACGATGACCGAACCGAAGTGGTAGGCGTGACGTACGAACTCGACGCTCACTTCCGCATCGGGGAGGGGCGATCCATCTGTATCCAATACCTGGATGCTGAAATTTCCTTTGCGGTGCTGTTCGATGCGCTCCGCGGCTGCGATTCTCCAGCTAGCGTCCGGATCGCGTCCGGCGTAGGTAGGACGAGTGATGGGGAGGTCCGCTACTTCGAGGGAGTTTCCAAAATTGAGCATTTCGATTCCGCCAATTTCCCAGATTTGCGTTTTGGATCCGGCTCCAGCGCCGATTTGCAAGGAGAGCGTGCCGATGGGACGGTTCTCGGACATTTCAAAGGGAAACATGTACTCGACCCAGTTCTTTCCGGCAGTGATCTCGCGCTGAAAGTACTTCGTGTAGTCGGGCTCTGGGCCTTGTGGGAATACGGTTGCGAAACCGACCCCAGATTCGTCCTTCGATTCGATGGAGCGAAAGAAGGCGCGAACGAAGATAACGTCCCCCTGAGAAACAGCAGCGGTGCTGTTGATCTGAAGCGCTCCATTCCAGTATTGCCCGGCTGGGTTACTCACGGTGACGCGCAGCGCTTCGTTGAAGTCGGGATGGTCGGCGGAAACGACCTCTGCGGAAGCAACGGGGCTATTGTTGAAGTTGCCTGGCCAGAAAAAGCTGGTGATGGCGTTACTAGGAATAATGCTCACACCGCCATCGGGAACGGCTGTTTTAGCATGCGCGTGCAATACTGTGCCTAGGATTAGGGTAAGGAGGAGGCCTTGCCTTGTAATTATAGTCGATCTCATGGTCTGGGGGGGGCACTAAAACTCCACCGAATGTAGCCATCTGTGCAAATCTTGGAAGTCGAAACAAGCCGTTCTTTTGTGCGAACAATATTATCCAGTTCGCGGCCTTTTCGTATTCAGGACGAGGATCCTGAACTACTTCGGGATAACGACCCGCACACAGAGCGATCCGAGGAAGCAACCGATCGCGTAGGCGACAAGGTCTTTGGGATCGAAACCGGAACCGAGGACGAGCCTGCCGGGCAAGGTTTGGCGAAGGCTGTCAATCCATGGCGCCTGGTAGAGTTGGGCGAATTCGACGCAAACTGCTGTGGTGGCGGCCAAAAGGAGGTGGAGGAGATAGGGCCGACGCGGTAGGAGGAAGGTCCAGAGAAAATATACTAAGGTAGCCCAAAGTGCGTCGCCTGGGTAGTTGCCAGCGATCGGATAAAGTCGGGAGAGGAGCCCGAGGATCACAGTGATGATAGCGAGGAACGCTAGGCGGGTTCGTACCAGCTTTGGGGTGTTAGAGAGTCGGGTCACAATTCCAAAGCTCTCAGATAGCTCGTCTGCGAGCAAGCGTGATGAATTACGTATAACCAAATAGTGGATACAAGCCTAGTAAACGGTCGGGTCTGGATTAGCTAGGATTCGTAGGAAGTCTGTGGAGAGGTCTGGCTCGGCTTTGTCCAGGGCTACGGTAAGTTCTGGAGCAGTGGGTGCTTGGTTCCAGTGGTCGCAAGAGTACATGACTCCGATAGGTGTTTCTTCGAAGTATATAGCGAAATCTATGTGTGCAAGCATGAGTCCGCAGATCGGGTAGCTGTACGAATCGTATTTCTCTTCCTCGTAGAACGTGTTGCCGTTCTCGTAGGCGTAAGCGAAGTAATATTCTTCGGACTCTGGAAGGATTTGGAATCTGTCGTGTCTCTGTCCAGTGATCGGTTCTACGACGGTGAAGACGCGTTCCTTGATGAGTCGATTGGTGAGCCGGTCCAGCTCGAACCTTAGCTCAGGTGGCGTTTCCCAGTAGGAGACGACTTTCTGGTGATGATGCGATAGGTAGTGGATGAGTGAGTCGGAAAATCCGTTTTCGTAGGCGGCGGTGATCGCGGGTAGGAGGGGGAACTCGAATTCGGCCTTGGCAGTGAACTTTAGAATCGTGCCGGATTTATGGATACCAAGTGGGGTGTCTTGGTAATGCTCTGCGTTGAGCTTGGCAGCGAGGTATCTCTGTTGCGTTTCGTTTCCGAGAATAGCGACACCACAAAGGAGCAGGCCCCAAATGATTGCTTTTAAGAACATAAAGTACTACATATGTAGGAATATCGCTTTTGCAAGCATTTGTGGTAGATTTACAATCATCCTCGCAGTCCGGAGTTGGTCCCGATTATTTGAGGTCGAATGAATTTCGACTCCTTAAAGTCTCTTCCGGCGAATGTATGGATCCTCGCTGCTAGCCAATCTTTGGCAATGTCTATGGTTCCGATGATGATCTTAGTCAGCAGCTTACTGGCGGCCAAGATCGCTCCGGACGAATCTTGGGTGACTTTGCCGATAGCCTTGGTGGTTGTGGGGACGGCATCTTCGACGATTCCGGTGGCCTTCGTAATGAAGCGTTGGGGCCGCAAGAAAGGAGGTTTTGTTGGGTTTAGTTTTGGCTTGCTCGCTTGCTTGCTGGGTTTCCTCGCAGCGCGTTCGGCTTCGTTCCCTTTTTTGCTGGGTTCATCCTATTGCATGGGAGTTGCGTCCGCTTTCGGTCAACAGTTTCGATTCGCCGCGTTGGAGAGCGTGAAGGATCCGGCCAATTACGGTCCAGCCTTGTCAGCTTTCATGACGGGAGGATTGGTGGCGGCTTACCTCGGACCGGAAATCGGGGCCTCGGGGCGGGACCTCTTCGCATCTCCCCATGGGTTTGCCGGATCCTTCGCCCTTCTAAGTGGTGTGTTGGTGTTAGCGATCGTGCTTTTCTCGTTTTTTAAGGAGCCCGAACGGAGGTTCGAAACGAGTTTAGTCGCAGATCGGTCGCTGCGAAACATCGTCAAGTCACCCGCTTTTCTGATAGCTGTCTCAGCAGCTGCCCTGAGCTACGCGGTGATGAGTTTTATCATGACGGCGACTCCGATCACGATGCACGAAGTGTGTGGATTTAGCCTATCGGATACGAAGCGAGTGATCCAAGGTCATATCATCGCCATGTTTTTGCCGAGCCTGTTTTCGGGATGGTTGATGAAGCGATTTGGTCCAGGCAAGCTGATGTTATCGGGCACGATCGCTTACGCGATTGTTTTGGTGATTGGCCTGCAGGGACAGGAGCTGGTCCATTTCTGGGCAGCGTTGATTCTGCTCGGCGTTGGCTGGAATTTTCTCTTCGCCAGCGGTACCGCCTTGCTGCCGATGGCGTACCAGGGGAATGAACGCTACAAGGCTCAGGCCGCGAATGACTTTACGGTATTCGGTTGCCAGGCCGTAGTGGCGCTTTCTGCAGGTTGGTTTCTCTATAGCTTTGGCTGGCCGGTGCTCTTGATGAGTTGCCTTCCGCTCGTATTAGTGGCAGGGGTTGTATCTGTTATACAGATACGGCGCTCCTAGGTTTGTCTCACTGCTTGCCCACTATCTCGAAGAGCTCGATTTCGAAGATCAAGACGGAGTAGGGAGGTATATCTCCCTGTCTGGCGCTCCCGTACCCGAGTTTACTGGGAATGTAGAAACGGTACCTGTCTCCCACGTTCATTAGCTTGATCGCTTCTTCGCAACCTTCGATCAACTTGCTTAGTTTCGTTGATATGGGTTGATCGCGATGTAAGGTACTCTCGAATACGGTCCCATCTAACAGCGTACCTTTCAGGTGGATACTTACGGTGTCACGCCACTTCGGGAAGTGGCTACCTGAACCCTCCCTCAGCACCTCGTACTGCAGCCCGGACCCAGTACTGATGATTCCAGGCTTTGTCGCGTTTTCCTCGAGAAAAGCTTTTTCGACAGCGCGTCTGCTAGGGGTGCGAGGGTGAGCTGGCTTTGCAGAAACCAAGAAGAGCGCTGCTGCGAGCAAAGCGAATAGAAAGCATGTAAAGGGGCGAGCCATGGACGACTAGCCGATGACGTGATCGTCGCAAAGACCAGCCTATTTTTGTTATGCTCTGTAGGCTGGCCCGTTTTGAACTTCGTGGGTTAGCCGTATCGGGAGTTCTGGTTTTGCGGACTTTTCGATACCCAATTCGTCAAGGACGTCATCGGCACTGTAATCGGACTTGCCACTCAGGAAACGAGGTAAGTCGCGCATGATACCGGAGGTGACAAGGGGATACTCGATGCCTCCGCTTTTCATCGCATGGGGAAACCCCGCCGTCGCCAAAAGTCCATTACACAAGCAACGTCGTCCTGCGCAGTCCGCTGGATCGCCACCTTTTCGCGCGTAGTCGGCTTCAGGTTCGGCGGCGCAGCGCCAGCCGATGGTACCGTCAGGTTTTTGGTAAGCGGTGCGCAGGTAGCCATGGTTACAAGCTTGGCGCTCGCGCTCGCTAGCGTCGCGTCCGCCTTCGGTGCCGTTCAGGTTAAGGGTCTTGAAGGGATACCCGGTGGGGGAGCCGCGACCTTCGGTGCGCGTTTCCAAATCTTCAGCGAGTGCGTAGGCGATAGCCCGGCGTCGGAGCGTGGGCTCCATGCCGGATTCCGAACAGAATGCAAAAGCGGTGCCGACTTGGATGCCTTGAGCTCCGAGCTCTTCGGCTTCTGCGATTGAACTGGATGCGTCCTTGCCACCGGCGAGCCAGAAGGGAAGGCCGAGGGCTTTGATGCGGTCGAGGTTGACTTCGTCCTTGGGACCGTAGGTTGGGTCTTCGCCGCTCTCTACTTTCCAGCCCCGTGGACCTGCATTGTGACCGCCAGCGATGGGACCCTCCACTACGAACCCGTCTACCCCGCCAGATCGGGCGAGCGACATTGCGAGAACGTGGGAACTGATAATGGCGAGAAACTTGGGACGCTCGAGGGTGGGAAGGTCGGCCTCGACGATGCTGGGGTCGAAGGGGATGGCGACGTCCTCACCATTTTCGACAGTGAGCCGCAGATCGCAGGGCTCGTGCTGGCACAGCTGGTCCATGAGGCCTGGAATATCACGAGGTATGCCGGCTCCCATAAGGACCGTGTCGACGCCTGCTAGAAGGGCTCCATAGAGTATCGGCAATGTCGGAGCTTGGATTTTCTCGAGCAGATTGATGCCCACCGGGCCTGAGGCCTTGTGCTTGGCGAGCCAAACTTCGCAGAACGAGGCGAAGGTTGCGAGCTCGAGCAGGGACTTCGGTGGGCTGATGCTGAAGAGGGGAACCGGCTTATAAGCGCCGGGCCGGTCGAGCCCTTCCGGCTTGAACCAGCGCTGGAGGACACGGGCGGCGAGACCTTGGTCGGGAAACGACTCCGCTGCTTGCCGGATGCTCCCGTCTTGGTCACCTTCCTGGAGCCTGCATGCGATGACGCGATCGATTGCGGTACCGGAGACGACTCCCAGCTGACCGCGGCTTGCGACGGCGCGAGCGAGTTTCCAGCTGGAAATTGCGATGCCCATGCCGCCCTGGATGAGCTTGGGCAGCGTAGTGGTAGACAGATCTGAAACCATGCGGTCCACTGTGGACCGGCACGCACTCTAATACAGTGAATAAAATACAAAAGGGTAATTATTAGGTGGGCGAATGGAGGCTAGCGCTGAATGCGCTTGTGTTAGGGGAGACGAGAAACAGTCGCTCACGGGCTCCGCTACATTCCCAAGTCGAAATCGCGAACACGGAATCTGAAAGCGTATCGATTACTTAGCATGCGAGGTTTCCGTTGTGGCTTGACGGAATTCGTCGGGGATTCCCCGACTGTTGCTCTTTGAGCTAGGCTTGGTTGGCGCGGCGCGCCTTACTCTTATTTAGCATTTCGCCATCCGCGAAATCTTCGGTTCTCGTTCTCACGGTTATGCAAATCCACCGCCTTTTCCGTTATCCACTGCTCGGCCTACTCCTATCTATCCTTGGGCCAGTACTGTTTGCGGTTTCCGAAAGGGAGGTGGTTGAGGGAGCGATCAACGCAGTCGATCACTACTTGCAAGCGGGTGCGGACAACAATGCGCAAAGAGGGGCGGGTTTGTTGGAGTCTTATGATGACAATGCCCGTCGTGCTGCTTATGATACGCAGCGCTTGTACCGCCGTGAGCAGAACCTGCTTTCCCAGTATCTATCAATTTCCAACTCGCTCTATGGTTACGAGATTCGAAAAGGGCTTCTAGGAACGAGTGTGGAGCTAGAGGGAGGAATTGAAACGCTTTCTGGCGTGAGGGGAGAATTCAAGGCTAGGGTGATATTCAAGAACAAGCGTTGGCGGATCGCTGACCTGGAAATTGACTGATTGCCCCAGATGGCTCTACTCTCAAAAATCGAGCTAGGAAAACTGCTTTGTATCGAAAACTTGGGTACGATATCCTGGCAATGATGCGAGCGCGTGAATAAACGCTGGTAACCGCTCACCGAGAAGAGCTCGCAGAAGCTCTTCTCGGTTTGTTTTCGATTTGTTTTAAGCGAGGGATCTAAGCTTCGAATTTGAAGCTGATCGCGATGCGGGCCTTGACGTTCTTGCCGGCCACTTGAGCGGGCTTGAACGACCATTTCCGCATGGCTTCAACAGCAGCGTCTTCGAGTTCGTCGTGCGTAGATTTAGACACGGCAGCGTGGCTCACTTTACCCGTTTCGTCCAAGATCACCTGGAGGCTGACGAGTCCCTTGAAGCCGGGAGCGTTAAGCTGCGGAGGCGTCACAGCCACGCGACTTCTTACGACACTAGGCTTTTGATCCCATGTTGAATACACGTCACACAATTCAGGATTTTCTTCCATCCATCTTTGGACTGTGGAAGAGCTATCCGAATCGAGATCGGCGATAGCAGCGGAGACGAAACCGCCCTCGCTGGTTTTGAGTGTGACTTCTTTCTCGTTCGCGTAGTCGATGGTTCCTTCGTAGACGTTGCCGTCTGTAGACACTAAGGTTTCCGCGGCTAAGCGAGTGAGAGAAGCCAAGCTTAAGAGAATAGCCGCGAGCGCGACTCTTCTGAGCTGAGTTCCCATAGTAGACATCTTTTTGAATTTTGGTCGCTGCGGTTTTCGCAGCGACAGCGCTTAAATCGGTGTCTGCTCAAACTACTTTATCGAAAAACCAGTGTATCTCGCATGTTTTGCATACACCTTGACGCGTATCCAAAAAGCAAGTATGAGCTGAATCGCTGCCCGAAAGTTAGTTGATGAAAAATATGAGGCGAAAGGACTCGAGGCCTTTGATGACGGGGCCTAGTTGTTACATTTGGTTCGATGCATGGTCTCGGTTTTTATCGAGCTCTTGAGGTTAGGTAGACTGTCTTTGCCTTGAAGTGGGCGATCGTAGCGTACTCTATTTTGCGCACCTTGTTGGTCGCATCTGTCCTGATTTTCGATTCGCCAATTTAGTCGAGAAAAGCTCTTTTCAAGGGGTGGTTTTAGAAAGACACGATAATGAATAGCTTAGTGACTTGAAGCGTCTCATGACGTGGCTAACATCTAGCTCCGCCTGTAACCACTGAACAATGAACCCCTTTCTCGTTTGAAGCACTTTTACCTCTACCTGTTACTATTTTGTGGGCTTCTCCTTCTCTCTGGCTGCGAGACGGGGGAGTCGGCGTTCAAGCAAGGGGATTTCGCAGAGGCGGCTCGCGTGTCGGCGGATCGACTGGCCCGGAAGCCTGAGAACGAGAAGGCAGCTGCCATATTTCTGCGGGCCTATCCACAGGCCCGGACTGAGTGGTTGGGTAGGGCCCAGCAGGCGTTGGAGAACGCGAGCGACCCGTTTCGGTGGGAGCGGGCTCTGGCGGCTTACGAGGTGCTGCAAGGTTTATCCTCGCGAGCGGCCTTGACACCCTTTGTAGGGCGTGAGGGGATCGAGGTAGTCTATTATCACTCCGAGATCGAATCGGCTCGGGCGAGCGCGGCTAAGGACCGTATCCGTTTTGCGGATGCACTGATGCAGGAAGGCGATTTATACAAAGCGCGAGACGCCTACGATCACTATTTAGCTGCCATTCGTTTTGCGGGAGAAAGAGACGATCTGCGTGGAAAGGCACAGGAGGCTCGCCTGGCGGGGACGCTTTTGGTGGGAATCGATCCAGTTCAGGCTCAGGGGCATAGCCTCAACCCGCTTAGCATGATGTCAGTGCTCGTCGCCGAGCTGGAGTCGCATCCGCCGCATGATTTTGTCGATTTCGTACCGAGCAATGAACTTGGAGAGAGGGTCGCTCACCAGTATCTGGAATTGAGTATAGGCGAAGTCTCGGTGACGCGTAGTGAGGCCGAGGTAGGGCAGAAGAGTTATAAACGTGTATTGGAGCCAGAACTACAGAATCCTAATGCGGAGTCAGTGGAGGTGAAGGCTAAGGTCTTCAAGCGGGAAAAACGTATCGATCTGTTCTGTCCAGCTCGGGTTCGAATATTTGAGGGTGCCGCGTGGGAAGCTGTCTTAAATCGCGAGCTACCGGGGCGGAGTGAGCTTGCCTCGCTTCGTTGGACAGTAGTCCAGCTCTTAGTTTCTACTGTTTAGGTTATTGGTTGATTCAGGTTGAGTGTCCAGAGCAACCTTCCCGCAAGGGGATGAGGCCGTAGGCCGAAGAGCCTTGCGGGAAGGTTCGCCGGTAGGATCTTCGAGCTTACGCTTCGGTGACATACCGATGGACGTATGGATCCTTCGCGTATTGTAGAAGCCTTCTATGTATTCAAATATATCGCACCGGCATTGCGCTAAGTCCGAATATTGTTTCGAGCAGATCCATTCTGCCTTGAGAGTGCCGAAGAAGGACTCCATCGCCGCGTTGTCATAGCAGTCGCCTTTTCGGCTCATGCTCGAGATCGCATCGACCTTCTCCAAGGTTTCCATGTAGGCTTTCGCGGTGTAGGTGCTCCCGCGGTCACTGTGATGCAGC
>NZ_JARXHX010000119.1 GCF_031127835.1 Pelagicoccus sp. SDUM812002 | reverse complement strand
CGTTCTCCAAAATAGAATGAAACCGATCCTAGCACTTTTTCTATCCACTTTTGCGACAGTAGCCCTAAATGCCCAACTGAAATCGACCAATGAAGAAGTTGAACATGGAACCAAAACCACCTTCTTCCGAAACGGTACGAAAATACTTACGGATGAAGTTATCTTCGTAGGCGAAAACACGCCGAAAAGAAGAATTCAAACCCAGGTTCTTTGGCTCGGTGATGTAGCTGTTATGAGAATCGACACATTCATGATCGATCCAATGAGATATTACTATTTCAAAGACGGAATAGAAATGACCGAAGTTATGGATTCGAATGAAATTCACGTCACCAGAAAGCTCTGGCCGGATGAAAAAGACATACACGAAGCCTTTCTGGTCGGTGACGATGGTATGTTGACTCCAGTGACGGACGAAGTCTGGGAAGAAACATGCGTACCAATAACTGGCACACTAAAACAAGGAGAATCATTCTACTTAACAAAATAAGGGAGAACCAGTCGTGCCATACAACTCCGGCCAGCGCTCCGCGCTAGCCTCCGCGTATGCACTCGACGTTC
>NZ_JARXHX010000118.1 GCF_031127835.1 Pelagicoccus sp. SDUM812002 | reverse complement strand
ACGTTAGCAGAGAATAAATGATAGCGATTGTCCTCAACGGAACGTCCAGTTCTGGAAAAACAAGCATCGTACGAAGTCTTCAGAAGCATTCGCAATCTCCAATCGTGCACGCTTCTCTGGATACGTTTACGGACATGTTTGACTGGCCTTCAGTCCGAGAAGAAGAAAGAAAAGAATGCCACAAAGTAGGGATATCGAACTTTCATAAATGCTTGCCGATATTGGCTTCCGGCAGGTTCCCTCTGGTCGTCGATCATGTATTCGAAAGAATGGAATGGTTTGAAGAGTGCTTTCAAGCGTTGAAAGATAGAAGCGTCTTCTTCGTAGGGGTCCGTTGTCCACTACCGATTCTCGAAGCGAGAGAACGCATGCGAGCAGATCGCAGAACCGGACTCGCAAAGGCCCAATTCGATTTGGTTCACGTCAAAAAGGTTTACGATCTAGAGCTAGACACCTCAGAGATGAGTTCTGATGATTGTGCAAAGCTAATTCTCAAAATGATAACAAACATACGTGCTAACCAAGCGCCGCAGACAACGTCGGCAAGCCTCCGCGTCTGAGCTTGGCGTTG
>NZ_JARXHX010000117.1 GCF_031127835.1 Pelagicoccus sp. SDUM812002 | reverse complement strand
TCGACCCCCTCGACGCTGCGTGTCTCGGAGTCGGTGCGCTTATGCCGGACATCGACCGGAGAACATCAGCGATCGGGCGAATGACTCTTTTTGTCAGCGAAACGATCGAGCGGCGTTTTGGGCATCGAACGGCAACGCATTCGCTTCTTGGAATGGCCTTCTTTGCTGTCCTGGCGATGCCTCTCGCTCTCGTTCAAGACTCGGCGTTTTGGTATTTCGTTTTTGGGTACGCAACCCACATCTTTCTTGATACCTGGAACAAAGAAGGCGTTCCGCTTCTTTGGCCGAATCGCTTGGAATTCGTGATCTACTACAATCGCCGGCTTCGAGTCGCCTACGGATCGAGCGGTGAATTCACAGTGTTGGCGGTGATTTCGTTGCTCGCCCTAGCATTGGTCCCCGTGTCGATGAAAGGATTTGAGAGCTGGTTTCACCGGCTCTTAGCAACGCCGAACGCAGCGATTCAAGATTACCTTTTGTGGCGAGATGACTACGAAGTTTTGGCGGAGCTCAGCGGCGAAAACCTGCTCCTTCGCAAGAGCGAGAAAAGCGAACTCCGGATCATTGACGCCCTCGATATGA
>NZ_JARXHX010000116.1 GCF_031127835.1 Pelagicoccus sp. SDUM812002 | reverse complement strand
TCGGCTCTCCGTCGGACCTGATCTACTGCATCTACACCTCGGGATCCACGGGCAGGCCAAAGGGCGTGCTGATAGAGCACCGGAACGTCGCGAACTATGTATTTGGTATTGCTGAGCGTTTAGAACTAGAAGGCGGCCAGACTTTTGCATGGGGATCTTCTTTGGCAGTTGATCTTGGGCACACATGTCTTTTTGGCAGCCTCATATTGGGAAAACGTCTACTAGTGATTTCCTTGGGGTCGATGCATGATATGGGTCGCTTCTCAAGGGAATTACAAAGATTCAATGTAGAAGTATTAAAGACAACGCCTTCATTGGCTTCTGCTTTATTGAATGGAGACAACAATCTGAGAGGCCTACTTGTGTTAGGTGGCGAACCTGCTAGTGCGAGTCTTTTGGGTCAATTGTCAATTACGGAGGATCAATTTCGAGTCGCGAATCATTATGGACCTACGGAAGCGACAGTCGGGGCGTGTTCAAGCGTAGCAGGGTTGGCATGTGAGTATGGCGTTTCTATTGGTAAGCCGCTGCCGAATTACCGCATATATATCTTGGATGAAGGAGATGGCCTGTGTCCGATTGG
>NZ_JARXHX010000115.1 GCF_031127835.1 Pelagicoccus sp. SDUM812002 | reverse complement strand
GGCTCTCCGTCGGACCTGATCTACTGCATCTACACCTCGGGATCCACGGGCAGGCCAAAGGGCGTGCTGATAGAGCACCGGAACGTCGTTAATCTGATGCGATGGGTGATTGAGGAGTATGGATGTAATGAGAACGATTCTGGTGCATTGACGAGCTCTATGTGTTTCGATGCCTCAATTGAAATGATATTCGGAATGCTGATTACAGGAGGAGTTTTGCACATACTCAAAAATGAGGAAATCTTGAACCCATATGAAATTAGGGAATATCTATTAAGATACTCAATAACACTATTAAGCAGCACCCCTAGCTATTTTGTCGAAATGACTAGAGCTTTACCTAAAGGGGCATGGACGAAGCCTTTCGAATCTGCGATGCGATTTGTGTCTGGTGGAGAACTTCTGAGGGAACAGGACTCGAAGATAATATTGTCGTCGTTTAATTTGGATTTACTTTATAATACCTACGGGCCTACCGAAACTACTGTGAATGCTACTTCTGTACAAGTGGGGTTGGCATGTGAGTATGGCGTTTCTATTGGTAAGCCGCTGCCGAATTACCGCATATATATCTTGGATGAAGGAGATGGCCTGTGTCCGATTGG
>NZ_JARXHX010000114.1 GCF_031127835.1 Pelagicoccus sp. SDUM812002 | reverse complement strand
AACGTGAAAGCCATACGCGGAAGTCAGCGCGGAGCGCTGGCTGGAGTTGTATGTGCTGCCTGGTTCTCCTTCTTTTCTTTTAAGTCTATTTGTGTCAAAATCCTCTCGGCCATTTCTGAAGCGCTCAATTCAGACGAATCGAATACTGAGTCGGGCTTCAGGTGTGAAGTGGTCGCTTTATAACTGCGTGAAGCCTCTGAGATAGACCGATCAACTCTTGATGAAGTCCTTCTCTCTATCTCCTTCCACTCGCACTTTAGTTCGACTAGGTAGTGGCGGAACTCGGATAAAGCAGACTGCAGCTCCGTGAACCGAGTCTCGCTCGGGATCACTGTATCGAAAATGACCCGGTTTCCGCTAGATAAGAGGCATTTGAGGCAAGAAACTGCTGACATAGAAAGAAGATTTCCATCTACTCCATTCCAATCGTCCTGTTTGTTGCAGCGTTCCAGTACCGAAGGTGGAAGAGAGTAGATTAAACTGTCTACCGAGAAGCTAAGCCATACCTGTGGGAGGAACGCTTCCTGGAGGGCTTTTGATAACTCTGTTTTTCCAGAACTGGTTGGACCCAGAATGATTATGGCATTTGTTTTCATTTTTCTGGAGAACG
>NZ_JARXHX010000113.1 GCF_031127835.1 Pelagicoccus sp. SDUM812002 | reverse complement strand
GTCTACGCGGAGGTCCTGGGGGTGGAGCGCGTCGGTCTCGACGACGACTTCTTCGCCCTTGGCGGGCATTCGCTAAAGGCGGTGAGGGCAATGCATATGATCTCTGAATCCGAAGAATTGGATTTAAAGTTAGAAGAGTTCTTCGCAAGGCGGACTCCGCGTAGCTTATCGTTGGGAATTCGCACAGATAATAGAATTGGTAACAATTTGATTCACAAGGATGCTAAAGAGATTTTTGAACTATGAATGATATCGAGTTATTACTCAATCGATTGTATTCTCAGGGGTTGAGATATTCTGTTGAGAACGGAAAAATATTATTTTCGTCGCTAAATGGGAAGCTGAGTGAAGAACAAAAACGTTTGATTGATGAGAACCGGGATCAAATTAAGTCTCGCCTAATTGGTTCTAGTGAAAAACTGAGAAGTCGTATCAATCCAGTTGAAACTACTTCTCGTTATATGCTCTCGAGCGCGCAGCGCCGTCTCTGGGTTCTGAGCCGCTTCGAGCGGGGCAGCACCGCCTACAACATGCTCTTCGCGCATCGCTTCGAGGGGTCCGTCGACGTCGCCTCCCTGAAGCGTGCGCTGTCCGCGGTCGTGGCTCGCCACGAGTCCTTGAGGACCCGCTTCG
>NZ_JARXHX010000112.1 GCF_031127835.1 Pelagicoccus sp. SDUM812002 | reverse complement strand
GAGGACATGCTGTTTTTCCAGCTGGCGAACCAGAGGAGGGCCAACTTCATATCGTTTGCTCGGGCGTCTTCGATGAGCCAATCGACGGAGGAGAAATCGAATTCGCCCTCGGTTGGCTCGATGCGGTCCCAGTAGACTGGGGCGAGGACGGTGTTCATGTTGAGGGCTTGGAACTTTTCCCAGTATTGGCCGAGGTTGGCTCGGTTCGATGCGGTGGAGTTGCCCAGTTCACCGCCTCTGGCGAGGAACGGTTCGCCGTCCACAATGAGCTGGGTGGCGGTGCCCTTGGTCGCTAGGTGAGGGAGCGAATCGGCGAGGGCGAGGCTCGGTAGGATGAGGGCGAGTAGGAGCAGTCGTTTCATGGCGGTGCGTTTCATGGGGTTGATTGAAAGTTGGGTGTTTTTTTTACCGCGGATGAACGCGGATATTTTGTGGGAGTGCGGTGCGGCACTGATCCGACTACGCAAAGGCTACGACGGACACGTGGCCGCTCAATGGAGCCGTCTGATGACGGCTGAGGGTATCGTTTTCCTTGCCTCTAGCCAGCAAGAGGGCAAGCGCGAATCGCTTGGCGGGATCCGGGTGAGGGGAGCGGTCGAGCCGGAGTGTCCGGTTCGCCGCTAGTCTGGAAATGGGACTAGGAGTAAGGTTTCG
>NZ_JARXHX010000111.1 GCF_031127835.1 Pelagicoccus sp. SDUM812002 | reverse complement strand
CGAAACCTTACTCCTAGTCCCATTTCCAGACTAGCGGCGAACCGGACACTCCGGCTCGACCGCTCCCCTCACCCGGATCCCGCCAAGCGATTCGCCCTTGCCCTCTTCGCTGGCTAGAGGCAAGAAAAACGATGCCCCTCAGCCGTCATCAGACGGCTCCTTTGAGCGGCCACGTGTCCGTCGTAGCCTTGGCGTAGTCGGATCCGAGCCGCACCGCACTTCCGCAACATATCCGCGTTCAACCGCGGTAAAAAAACACACCCAACTTTCAATCAAACCCATGAAACGCACCGCCATGAAACGACTGCTCCTACTCGCCCTCATCCTACCGAGCCTCGCCCTCGCTGATTCGCTGCCTCACCTAGCGACCAAGGGCACCGCCACCCAGCTCATTGTGGACGGCAAGCCCTTCCTCGCCAGAGGCGGTGAACTGGGCAACTCCACCGCATCGAACCGAGCCAACCTCGGCCAATACTGGGAGAAATTCCAAGCCCTCAACATGAACACCGTCCTCGCCCCGGTCTACTGGGACCGCATCGAGCCGACCGAGGGCGAATTCGACTTCTCCTCCGTCGATTGGCTCATCGAAGACGCCCGAGCAAACGATATGAAGTTGGCCCTCCTCTGGTTCGCCAGCTGGAAAAACAGCATGTCCTC
>NZ_JARXHX010000110.1 GCF_031127835.1 Pelagicoccus sp. SDUM812002 | reverse complement strand
GAGAATCCAAGCTTAGCCGATACCCAAGTTACCCTAGCCCTAAGATGACCAACCCAGTCCTATGCCAGTTTAATGATTCGATTCTAGTGTATTCCGCATTTGGATACACGAATTATTTGGCTAACCAGGCAGCCCACACAATGTCGGCAAGTGCACGCCAGTTTCACAACGAAGCCCTGGATATCAACCTCAACCGAAATGGCAACTCAACCGAAGCCGACATCGTGTGGCTTTGACGTTCTACGAAACTAATGATCCGGTCGATGAAGATATCTATGGTTTTTGAATCGAAGGAAGCAGCATCCTCAACCGAAGAACTAGATCATTTGACTTCGACATTTCAAGCTTCCCCAAGACACAACCCAACCCTGTTACCCAAGCATGACGAGCAAGGCCCGAAGCCAGTTTAAAGATTCGATTCAAGTGTATGGAATCTCTGGAGACACTTTACTAAAAATGGTAGAACAAGTCGGTCCATTCAACGGCGGCTGTCGCTCGCCGTTTTCATTCGATTTACTCCCTACTCAACCCAACTTCACGTGGAAACTTTCATCGAGCCGCCGCGTATGACCTCTGCGTTCTACGAAACTAAAGAATCTAACCGGTGAAGAGATTTATGGTTTTCGAATCGAAGGAGGCAGCATCCTCAAGCAGTGCGACCACGACATTC
>NZ_JARXHX010000010.1 GCF_031127835.1 Pelagicoccus sp. SDUM812002 | reverse complement strand
TGAATGTCGTGGTCGCACTGCTTAAGGATGCTGCTTCCTTCGATTCGAGTACGTTTCCTTTATTCAGTTATATAATCATATTTTCTGCCATCAGTAGTATTCTCGACACTTAAATTTACGGGTTAATTAAGGGGGTAATTTACGTCCCCGTAAATTTTACGTTTACAAATTTATTATTAGGTAAAGACTGCAGTTGTGGATTCTGATTTGCAAGAGGTATCTTTGCCTTATGGGAGCGAGCTTCGGTACTCGGTTGAGGTGACCGATCACCGCTCGAAGAAGGGATTCAAGGTTGACCTTTATTCCTCCTTCTATGCCACGGAGCCGAGACAGTACTTGGTCTTGGTAGACGGGAAACCGTCCGTGAAGCTGCCGGCGGCGAGCAAGACGAAGGTTCTTGATCTGATCCGCCGCTGGCTGGTGTCACACTGATCGGCAGGTCTCTCGCGACGTGTGTTTACAGATTGAGAGGGGAGTACCGTAGCTTCTAAACCCCTAGGGCTCCCGCGTTCGCGAGGCATGCTTGTGGGGTGTCGCCTAGCGGAAGGCAACGTGGCCGTAGCTGAAAACAAGAACGAGGTAAATGGTGGTGATCAACTGGAATTGCAGGGCCCGACGGTAGAATGCCTTGCGGTAATTCCGTATGAAGAGGGTATGGTTGAAGACCAGGATGATGGGATAGAGTAGAGCGCCCCAGATAAAGCCGTATCCGCAGAACTGTGACAAAGCAGATTCGTCGCTAATGGGTCTGCCAACTAGATTGTACAGTGGTGCGGCCGTAAAGACCCACAGGGCGAGTGGCAGGGTGTTGAAAGCGGCGAGTAGGGTAACGAAGGTTTTCAAGAGTCGAATCGGTTGAGCTTTTCTAGCCCACTATGTCGAGATATGGGCACGAATTGTTGGTTGGATTTTTAAGGAGAGTTGATTGGCCACAAAAACGCACGAAGAGTCCTGCTCTGTTTCTCTTCGCTTTAACGGAGGGACTTCGTCGATTCGATTTTGTGCCTTTTGTGGGTAGATGAACGTATTTTGGAGAGCGGATTTTGCCCACTACCGAGAAGTGGAACGTCGACACTTAAGTTGTGTAGTGCCTAAACAATTGCAAATATGGGCGGGAGTTTTGGTTGGTTACTTGGGAGCGTTGATCGGCCACGAAAAGGTAGGAAGAATCCTGCTCTGTTTCTCTTCGCCGTAATGTTGGTATTTCGTGGGGTGGGTGTTGGTGGCTAGGGACGTTTGTCGGACGGCGTGGAAGCCGTCGCTCCAGGTGTATGAAAAAGGACGAGCTTTGGGGCTCGTCCTCTTTCGATAATGGTTTCGGGGTATTGTTTCTTCCAGCTGATTCTAGCGCTTATTCTGCGGCGGGCTCGGGGTCCTCTGCGGGCTCTTCTTCTGGCTCGGGTTCTGGGATGTCGCTGAGGAGGTCGTCCAGAGCCTTGGGAGCGGCCGTGTAGAGGGTGCTGGTGGTGGCAAAGGCGGCTCGGCTCATGTATTCGTTTATGGCAGCATCGGAGTCACTACTGGAGATTTGGACGAAGACGGCTCCGGCGGGCGTTTCTACTTCCTCCTGCATTTCAGTGACAGTCTCGCCTTCTTCGTTGGTGGTCTCGACTTCCTTCTCGACTTTTACCTCGGGGCGCTGGCCAGCGGTGATGGTGTAGGAGCTGTCGTCTGCGAGGGTGTAGCTGATGGTGTAGCTGTGGTCTTGAGCGCCGACGACTTCGGGGTCGCTTTGCTCGGCGAGGCGTATGAAGTTTATGGAGACGAGTCGATTGAGGGCGCGGGTGATAGCTCCTTGGTCGAGTTGCTTGCCTTCGGGAAGTGTATCTTCGGTGGTCCAGTCGGTGGTGTCGTCCTCGCGAGTGACGCTGAGGGTGTCGCCGTTTTCGAGCTGGAAGGTGGCGGATCGGATGGCGTCGCGTTCGACGTCGATGAGCGTCTTTTCGAGCCAGGAGACGGGGTCTCCGTCTACTGAGAAGGAGTCGCTGGCTATGAAGGCGAGCTCTTCTTGGCCGAAGCGGACGAGCTGCTTGCCGGCTTCGGTTTCGCGCCCGAGGTCGAGAGAGAGGATGCTGTTTCCGGAGGCGTCGTTGAGGTTGATGTAGTCGATTCCGAAGCCGAAGTCGGCGATGCGCTCGGGCTTGCGGGAGGCGATGCGTTGGAGCTTTGTCTCTTTGAGCTGGTTGGTGAGTTCGGTGATCTTCCCAGTGTCGGCGGGGAGGTTGTAGCTCTCCTGTAGTTGCCAGTTGGATGCGTCGGCATCGTAGAGGAAGGTCATGGACTCGGTGCCGCTGATGAGTTCGAGCTCGGTGACTTGGTTGAGCTCGTCGTTGTCGACGAGGTTGGTGCCGATGCGTGGGTCCTCGGGTTTGGAGGTGTCGGCGTTTTTGACGAAGTAGGTGACGGTGGCTGCTACGGCGAGGACAGCGGTGGTGATGTAGAGTTTTTTGAGATTCATTGTGCTTACGCTGGGTGTTGGTTTTTGGGTGCTAGGTTTTTTTTAGGATCGGGTTGTAGCGGACGACGTGGAAGTCGTCCCTCCTGGTTGTGTCCTAGTTTGACTTGCGCATGCGGTTGAAGATGAGGGCGAAGGCGAGGAGGGCGAGCGGGGCCCAGAGGAGGTTGATGGCTCCGATGGTGTTGCCTAGGGTGTCGATGCCTTGGCGGAGGCCGCTGCGGATCTCGCGGATTTGGGACTTGAGCTCGGCTTGCTTCTTTTGGTTCTCGGCGATGAGCTCCTCCATCTCGGGCGTGGCGTAGATGATGCCCGAGCCGGTTTGTTCGCTGAGGATCTCGCTGAGCTTTTGGTTGGTTTCTTGCAGTTCGGCTTCGACGACTTCGAGCTTGGCTTGGTACTGCTTCTGGGCCTCGGCTTCCATGCGCAGGACGACGTCGAAGGGACGGCTGGCACCGGCCTTGCCGCGGATGCCGATGAGGTCGCGGCTGCCGCCGAGGTACTCGATGAAGTTGTTGGCGAGATCTTGGTTGTCGTTGAGTTTTTGCACCTGCTGCATGCCGAGGAAGTTGACGCGCTGCACGGAAAACTGGTCGAGCAGGAAGTCGCTGTCTGCGATGATGAATACAGTGATATCGCCGGATGTCTTCTTGTTCTCGTCCTCGCGGTCGGGGAAGGCGGTGCTGGCGGTGCCGGTGAGCAGGCCGGCGACAGTAGCGGGCTCTGCGAGCGGCTCTGCTTGGCGGCCTATCTGGCTGGGGTCGGTGAACTGGAGCATCATGCTCTCGATCTGGCCGGCGTCTGCGGAGGTGGTGAGGATGGGCTCCCAGGAGGTGGTGGCGTCGGAGCTGTGCTTGAGTTGTCCGGCTTCGAGGAGGAGCACGCCCTCGAGCTCGGAAGAGGGAAGCAGGTCGCGGTTGACGAAGTCGTTGCGGAAGATGAGCCATGAGGGCTGGGTGAAGCGGCCTTGCGAAAGGGAGTTGGTCGGGTCGGTGAGCACGTTTGCGACATCGTATTCGATGCCCCAGGCTGACAGCAGGTTTGGCAGGTCGCTGGGGGTGGGCTGGCTCATTTGGCCCATCATCATCTGCTGGCGGCCTTGCTCGCGCTCCATGACGGAGGAGGGATCGAGGGAAAGGAAGACGGGCTTGCCGGAAAGGGCGTATTGGTCGATCGAATACTGCAGATCCTCGCTGAGATTCTTGGGGTGGATCAAGGCGAGCAGGTCGAGGTCGGCCGGGAGCTCGCTCTCGCTGCCTTGGACTTCGACGATCTCGAACTGGGTTTCCAGTTGGGTGAGGATGATCTGGTCGCTTTGCTGCTGGGGCTGGCCCGGCATCGGCATGGCGGGCGGGGCTTTGAGGGGGAGCGAGGTGATGAGGCCGAGGCGAGGCTTGGTGATGAGCTGGGTCTCGTAGATGGTCTTGGAGATATCGTACTCGAGGAAGGTTTCGCGGTCCCAGTTGAAGAACGGCTGGACGGTTTCGGTTTCGCCTTGGGCCACGACCATACCGAGGAAGACGCGGTCGCCGTTTTGGATTTCGGTGCCGTTAAGTCCTGCGGCGATGGCTCGTTCTTCTTCGGGGGAGTCGGGCTTGGGGTCGATGACCTTGAGCCTGATGAGCCCGCCGGAAGCTTTTTCGTATTGCTCGAGCATTTGCTCGACGCGGTCGGAGAAGTTCTTGAACCAGGCGGGAAGGTCGGCGATGGACTTGGAGGAGTAGAAGTCGACGGAGACGGGCTCCTCCAGCTTCTCCAGCATGTTCCTAGTGCTGTCCGAGAGGGTGTAGATGCCTTCTTCGGTGAAGTCGAAGCGTAGTGGCAGGGAGGATACTATGTAGTGGAGCAGCAGGAAGTTCAGGACGATGAGAACGGCTGCTTGGATTTTTTTGGAAAGGGTCATGGTGGAAAGTATGAAGGGTGAAAAGTGAAGGGTGAATGGCTCTGGGCTATTCGGGCCGTTGTATTTACCTTTCGATGACGATCATGTTGATGCCGAGGCAGGCGAGGGTCAGCACCAGGTAGAAGGACAGGGCGCTGATATCGATGAGGCCTTTGGACATGGAGGCGAAGTGTTGTTCGAAGCTGAGCAGCCGCAGGAAGTCGAGCAGGGCGGTGGGGGCGGAACTGCCGAGGAACTGGGCGAGCCAATCGGAGCCCATGAGGGTGGCGAAAAGGCAGATCATGACGCTGATGACGAAGGCGATGACTTGGTTCTTGGTCAGGGCTGAACAAACGGCGGTGATGGACAGGAAGGCCGATGCGGTGAGCATGGCGCCGATGTATCCAGAAAAGATGACACCCCAGTCTGGATTTCCTAGGTAGCCGGTGGTCATGGCTAGGGAGAAAGTGAGGCAAAGGCCGATGCCGATGAAGGCCAGGGCCGCGAGGAACTTCGCCACCACGGCGGTGCGGGGCGAGATGGGCAAGGTAAACAGCAGCTCGATGGATCCGGAGCGTTTTTCTTCGGCCCAGAGTCGCATGCCCACGGCAGGGATGAAGACGATGAGAATCCAAGGGAGAGGCCGGAAGAGGCTGTTGAGGCTGGCTTCGTTACGACTGTAGTAGCCAGAATAGAGGGCTAGGCCGATGACCATGATATGGAAGACAGCTAGGATGACGTAACCGACAGGGGAGCGGAAGTAGCCGAGGAATTCTTTTTTGAAGATAGGCATTTGGTTGAAATGGGTTCCGTGTTTCAGGTAATGGGTTCCGGGTGTGTTGGGATCGGGTTGATGCGGACGGGGTGGAACCCGTCCCTCCACTTACGCAAGGACGGTCTTGTTGGTGAGTTCGCGGAAGACTTCGTCAATGGTGGCGCCGGGCTTGCGGGCCTTGAACGCGGCGGGGGTCTCGTCGACGAGGACCTTGCCTTGGTCGATGATGATGACGCGGTTGCAGATGGCTTCCACTTCCTCTAGGATGTGTGTGGAGAGTATGATGGCTTTGTCCGCGGACATGGCTTGTATCAGCTTTCTCACTTCGTGTTTCTGGTTGGGGTCGAGGCCGTCGGTGGGCTCGTCGAGGATGAGCACCTGCGGGTCGTGGATGATGGCCTGGGCGACGCCGACGCGCTGGCGGTAGCCTTTGGAGAGGTTTTCGATGGCTCGGTATTTGACGGAGTCGAGGTGGCACTTGACGATGACGTCGGCCAGGCGGGAGTTGAGCTCGTCCTTGTCGGCGATGCCGCGGGCTTCGGCGACGTAGGTGAGGAATTCCACGACGGTCATTTCTGGATACGCGGCACTGGACTCGGGCAGGTAGCCGATGCGTTTCTTGACCTCGATGGGATCCTTGGCGACGTCGAAGCCATCCACCGTGGCGGTGCCGGAGGTGGGGGTGAGGAAGCCGGTGATCATCTTCATGGTCGTGGACTTGCCGGCTCCGTTGGGTCCGAGGAAACCGAGGATGTCGCCTTTGTTGATGGTGAATGAGACGCCGTCGACAGCGCGCAGCGTGCCGTAGTCTTTTACGAGTCTATCTACTGTTACCATTTTGTTTTGGGTTCCGGGTGTTGGGTCCCAGGTGTTGGGTTTTCTGGGAAAGGGAAATGCGAAAGCTCCTCGTGGCATGCGGGGAGCTTTTTAGCGGGAAGTTCCTGTATGAAACAGTCGTTTGAAGATCAAGTTTCAGTTTTCGGAATTTTAATTTTCGGTTTGGAAGGAGCGGGCTCGGGGTGGGTGGGGCCGGGGAGGTGCCGGGCGAAGCGACACACACCGTTCCCCTCTCAATCCAAGTCGAGAGTATCTTGTTCTAATTGGTCCTCGGGGAGGGCGGCTTCTTCGTCCTTCAAATGGCGGGGGGGCTTGGCGACGCGTTGGGTGAGGTAGGCCTCGCGGTCGGTGGCGATGCGTTGGCAGATCTTGTGCACGTGCATGCGCAGCCACATCGAAGTATTGGATTCGGCGGAGTAGCGGGCGGGGCCGTAGGCGTGGATGCGGTCGGTTTGCAGGAGCAGGTCGTTTTGCTCGAATTCGGCGTCGTTGCCGGGCTTGTAGACGGCGTACGCTTTGCCGCCGAACTTGCGCATGACGGAGAAGCTCGGCACGTCGCTCGGGCCGTCGGCGATGTAGATCATGTTTTGGAAGGGGATGCGTCGGTCCTCGGCGGCCATCTTGGCATTGACGTCGATTGATTCGTTCTTGTTGGCGCCTTTGTTGATTTCGAAGAGAGCGCGGGTCTTCGTGGTGTTGTCGATCATGGTGCCGATCTGGCTGATGATGTCCTCAGACTCGATCTCGAGATCGTCTTGGTCGAGGTAGCCCGGCTGGAGCGGGTTTTCGATGAACTCGCTACCCCAGATGCCGTCGACGTAGGGGGCGATGGCGGAGCCTCGAACCATTTCGGCCAGGCCGGTGGTGACGATGTAGTGCTCGAGCTGGATGTCGTGGCGCAGGTACTCCGGGCGGGATCGGGTGAGCTCGCGGAGCTCCTCGAAGAACTTAGGCAGTCCGTCGTAGAAAACGATTTCCTTGCCCAGCGCCCGCAGCATCTTGTTGTTGAGGCCGGGCATCTTGCCGGCGCGGGCGTAGGTGAGGATGTGGTTGAGGTAGACGCTTTCGCCGGAAACGGTGTAGCCCCTCAGCTTATAGCGGGCGGCCATGGTGTTGACCTCTTCCCAGAAACGAGGCTCGTCGACCTCGAATTTCTCGAAGATCGGCTGCTGCATGTAGCCGGGGATGAGGGTCTTATCGAAATCCCAAACGATGGCGATTTTGTTCTGAGTAGAGTAGGACTGAGACACGGTAGGGAAGGGTGAAAAGTGAAAGGGCAAGAGTGAATTTGATGTAGGGAGACGCAATCTGCAAATGCTGCTCTTGCCAAGAGGCTCGCTTTCGGTAACGGATTTGCGTCCTTTTCAACAAATTGGCTGCCGTGAGGCGCCGCTTTCATTTCCTATGGCTATCAAGCTTCCAGATATTTCCCCTTTTAAGGCTCGTGTCGAAGAAATCGACGCATTGATGAACGCGCCCGACTTCTACAGCGACGCTCGTCGCTCTGCGGCGCTTTCCCGCGAGCACATGAAGCTGCGCCAGCTGATCGACGACTACGCCGCTCTGGAGAAGGCGAAGACGGACCTTTCTGACAACAAGGGCATGATGGACGATCCCGCGGCCGACGAGGAACTTAAGGAGTTGGCGGAGATGGAAATCCCTGAATTGGAGGAGAAAATAGAGACGATGGAGGAGAAGATCCTCGCCGCCATGATCCCTCCTGACGAAACGGATTCCCGCAATACCATCGTGGAAATCCGGGCGGGCGCTGGCGGCGACGAGGCATCGCTTTTCGCGGCTGACCTCTACCGCATGTATTCGCGACTGGCCGAGCGGAAAGGGTGGCGTGTGGAGCAGATGAGCGCCAGCGAGAGCGGTATCGATGGATACAAGGAAGTGATTTTTTCGATAAGTGGGGAAGAGGTTTACAAAAAGCTCAAGCTCGAGAGCGGAGTACACCGCGTGCAGCGTGTACCGGAGACGGAATCGCAAGGACGTATTCATACTTCAACTGTTACCGTTGCGGTCCTGCCCGAGGCAGAAGAGGTGGACGTAGAAATCAATCCGCAAGACTTGGAGGTCACCGCGACCCGAGCTAGCGGCGCGGGTGGCCAGCACGTTAATACGACCGACTCGGCGATCAACATCGTCCACAAGCCGACGGGGATCACGGTCTACTGCGCGGACGAGCGTTCCCAGATCAAGAATCGGGCCAAGGCCATGAAGGTTCTTTACTCCCGCATCCTGCAGGTGAAGCAAGAGGAAGAGCGGGCTAAGTACGCGGAGAACCGCAAGAAGCAGGTCGGTACTGGCGACCGCAGCGAGCGGATCCGCACTTACAACTTTCCCCAGAGCCGTTTGACGGATCACCGTATCGGGCTGACCTTGCATAGCCTGCCCGCAGTGATGGAAGGCGAGATGGACGAGATCCTGGAAACGCTCGAAAACGAGGACATGCGCCTCAAAATCGATGCGTTGATGAGCTCTACCCAGTCCAAATAATCTGGATACGCACTTTCCCTAATATAAGATGCCTGAAATATTGACAGTGCTGGATGTGATTCAGCGCAGCTCTGTTTTCCTAGATGGAAAAGGGGTGGAGAGTGCCCGTCTCAATGCGGAATGGTTGATAGCCTCAGCGCTCGGCATCGACCGCATGAAGCTCTACATGCAGTTCGATCGTCCGCTCAAGGAGGCAGAACTGGCGGACATGCGCTCCAAGGTAGCCCGTCGGGCCAAACGCGAGCCGCTGCAGTATATTCTTGGCACCACGCCTTTTCACGAGCTGGAGCTCAAGGTCGACCAGCGAGCGTTAATCCCGCGGCCGGAGACCGAACAGCTGGTAGAGTTAGCGCTCGGCTCGCTCGGTGAAAACGATGAGCCTTATCGTATCGTCGATTTGGGTACAGGGAGTGGGGCGATCGCTTTGGCCTTGGCCTTTGCCTTGCCACGAGCAGCGGTCTTCGCGGTGGACGCCAGTCGCGAGGCGCTGGAGCTGGCCCAGGAAAACGCGCTTGGTTGCGGACTGCAGAATCGCGTGACCTTCGTGCTTTCCGATTGGTTTTCGGATTTCGGCCCCGAAGGGGAGTTCGACTTGATCGTATCTAATCCGCCTTACCTGACCGACGAGGAAATGGAGTCGGCGGAACCCGAGGTGAAGGATTTCGAACCTCGCTCCGCATTGTTCGCGGAAGAGGCAGGGATTTCGGATTTACAGACGATCGTGCGGGGAAGCTACGAGCGTTTGAAGCTAGGGGGCGCGCTCTGGCTGGAAACGGGAGTTAAGCATCGCGAACCGCTATTGACCCTTTGCCGAGAGCTTGGCTACGGACAGTGCGAAGGCGTTGACGATTGGAGCGATCGGCCCCGCTTCGTAAAAGCTGTGAAGTAGTTCTAAGCCTCCATTTCGCCATGCCGATAGAATTACGAGCCCATTAAATTTACCTAGGTAAAAAGAGACATGGTGCTCGACAAGACTGCGGAAACTTCGGATTAGTGTAGTCAGCTACATTTTTGTTCTATTTTCGTGGTATCAGTTCAGGCGCCGGGGGACGTTTAGAGTTTTTAGGGCCTGGAAGCGATCCGTTCGGACCGTTTGCCACGGGAATTAAGGACGCAGAACTCGAACTACACAGACTCATTGAAGGCAACTTCTACAGGAAACAACTCTCAGGGCGCCAAGTTTTGCGGCGAAAAATCCTGCCCGGTCGAATGCAAGACGTTCAATGATTGGGGAGAGTTGAAGGCTCACCTTATTCGGATTTACGAACTGGAAGATGTGGTCATCCAGCTCCGACCGGACTACGTTAACGCTGAGGACATCCAGAGTTTCGACCGAGTGGAGGTGAGGGAGGTGGACGCGGGGGAGGTCTTGCTCTCACTCTCGGTTGGCCTTCGCGTCAGTTTGGATGTGCATTTGTTTCGTGCGGCGGGCGTGGATGGAGGCAGTCGGATATGGCAGCCGAGGGAGCACTATCGATCGATTCTGATGTGCGCCAAAGGGGTTTTCAGTAGATCGGTGAGGGACCGTGTCGTTGAATTGATGTCGGACCGAGGGAAGTCTGGAGTGATTTCGTTCTTTCTCGATGGAGAGGGCCGAGTGGAGTCTGCGTCCAACGCGGCTCGCGACTTTTGCGAAAAGTACTTTCCGGCATCGAAGAGAGTGGACGACTACTTCTCGCTCGCTCAATGGGACTACTTGCAAGGCGCGATAAATCAGAGAAACTCGACCACCGAGCTAAGTTACAGAAACGAGAGTATGGTTTTCTGTTTCTACCAAGAAGCGGGAATCGTTGACTGCCTTTTGCAGAAGATGGGCGAGAACGGCTATCTACTCTCGATGGCGCTCGATCGCTAGAACGCCCCCGAATTTTCTCTGCTCCGAGAGGGACTCCCTTTTTAGAAGAGGAAGAGTCATTGGCCTGCGAATCAGTTCGCAACACGGTTATCCTAGTTGCTATCGGGTCGTTTCACTGGAGATGGCGGAGGGCCGGTAGCAAGACCTAAACGATTATACCGGAGGCTGCGCTGCGCTGCGTGGAGTCTCCAGCTACGAGGGGCGGGGGGAACCGGTCCCATCGTATTGTAAGAATATTGTCATACATGCTTCGAATTCAGGGGAATCGGGGTAGCAGATTTGATTTCGGGAATAAGAAGTGTTAATTAACGACCTTCTTATCTTCAATTGTTCGCGAATAAGGCTTGATTCGAAAATTTTATGAGTAATAAAAGAAATAAAGGTATTTAATAGTAGAAAGCTTAACCGATCAAATTAGCCCCCCTTCTAGAGAAATGAACGTCCTATTCCTAACCGTCTTCATCGGGCTGATTCTTGTCAGCCTGGCACTTACATTCTTCGCCTTCACGCGCCGCGCGTCGAATTGGAGCAGTCCGGAGCGCGACAGCCTCATGCCCTTGGAAGAGGAGCGAACGGTAGCTCATCGCGAGCGCTCATAGACTAGATGCCACTTTCAAATATTCAACAAGCGAAGACCTCCTCAAGCAACCCACTGACCTAATGTCCGATCAGAAACGAGTAATCGAGTACGACGACCAAACTGTTCGCATGTTCATGATCGCCTCCATTTTTTGGGGTATCGTTGGCATGCTGGTAGGCGTCATCGTAGCGGCCCAGCTAAACTTCCACATCCTTAACTTCGATACGTCTTGGCTGACCTTTGGCCGCTTGCGTCCGCTGCACACCAACGCGGTGATCTTCGCGTTCGTGGGCAACATGATGTTCGCGGGGGTCTACCATTCCACGCAGCGTTTGGTGAAGGCCCGATTGGGCTCCGACCTCTTATCGAAGGTTCACTTCTGGGGCTGGCAGCTAATCATCGTTTCCGCAGCGATCACGCTTCCCTTGGGCTACACCCGCGGCAAGGAGTACGCGGAGCTGATCTGGCCAATCAACATCGCCGTAGCGCTCATTTGGGTGGTGTTTGGAATCAATTTCTTCCTCACGCTGGCCAAGCGAAACGAGAAGTCTCTTTACGTGGCCATCTGGTTTTACATCGCCACGATTATAACGGTGGCGATGCTCTACATCGTCAACCACCTGTCCATCCCGACGGGACTGCTGCACTCGTATCCAATCTTTGGAGGCGTTCAAGACGCCCTGGTGCAGTGGTGGTACGGCCACAATGCGGTGGCGTTCTTCCTGACCACTCCGATTCTCGGTATCATGTATTACTACATGCCGAAGGCGGCGGACCGACCGGTTTACTCCTATCGCCTATCGGTGGTGCACTTCTGGTCGCTGGTCTTCATCTACATCTGGGCGGGGCCTCATCACTTGCTCTACACCGCGCTCCCCGGCTGGCTCCAGCAGCTCGGCATGATCTTCAGCTTGATGCTGTGGGCGCCGTCGTGGGGAGGGATGCTCAACGGTTTGCTAACCTTGCGCGGCGCTTGGGACAAGCTCCGCACGGATCCCGTACTCAAGTTTTTCGCAGCCGGCGTGACTTTCTACGGCATGGCCACGTTTGAAGGACCGTTGCTTTCCATCCGCTCCGTCAACGCGCTCGCTCACTACACGGACTGGATCATCGGACATGTTCATGCCGGCACGCTCGGCTGGAACGGATTCATGGCGGCGGGTATGTTCTACTTCCTGGCTCCTCGCCTCTGGAAGACGAAGCTCTACTCGGTGCCTATGGCGAATATGCACTTCTGGCTGGGGCTAGTGGGAATCCTTCTCTACGTAGCGTCGATGTGGGTCTCGGGCATCACCCAAGGCCTCATGCTCAACAATGCGGACGAGCAAGGTATCCTCGCGTATCCAAATTTCTTGGAAACCCTGCAGTCCATCCGTCCCCTCATGCTGACCCGGGTGGTCGGTGGCGGGATCTATCTCGCAGGCTTCATCCTGATGGCCTACAACATCTGGAAGACGGTACAGTCCGGCGAAGCGGTCAACGGCGTTTGCGAAGTGTCCGCTGCGGACGAAGACGCGAAGAAGATGGGCTTGATCGGAGCGGTTACGCACCCCGCATTTCTCTATTCGGCAGGACTCGTCGTATTCTCCTGCATCTGGCTTTTTGCCGACGGCTTCTTGGAACTCATCGGAATGGGGGCCACCATCGTGACGGTTATGAGCTGCATCGTTCACTTCACCCGAAGCGGCGACAGCTTCGCTCATTGGTACGATAAACTGCTAGAGAACTCCATGCCATTTACTGTGCTGGTGCTCATCTCGGCCGCGACGGGCGGGGTGGTGCAGATCGTCCCGCTGGTCAACATCGACAAGGCCAGCGTGGCAGAAGACAAAATGCAGAAGGTCTACACGCCGCTCGAGCTGGCGGGACGCGACATTTATGTCAGCGAGGGCTGCTATAATTGCCACTCGCAGCAGATCCGACCCTTCGTGGCGGAAGTGAAGCGCTACGGCGACTACAGCCGCCTCGGCGAATCGATCTACGACCACCCTTACCAATGGGGATCCAAGCGTACTGGGCCGGATCTGGCTCGCCTCGGCGACAAGTATCCAGATGCATGGCACTACGATCACATGCTGGATCCGCGTCAGACATCGCCGGGCTCGAACATGCCCAACTATCCGTGGCTCTTCGAAAAGTTTACGGACTACGGTTCGCTTCCCTCCAAAATCAATGCTCAGAAGATGCTAGGCGTTCCATTCCCCGACTGGTCGCCAGCGGAGATCGATTCTGCAGCCAAGGCCCAAGCCAAGGCCATCCAGAAGAAACTCGAATCACAGGGCAAGGAAGTCGACGCGGACACGGAGATCGTGGCCCTGATCGCCTACCTGCAGCAGCTCGGCAAGTCGATCGACCTAGAGCACGAAGTCGCAACCAACTAAAAAGGAAAGAAAACCATGTTTCAAAGAGTTGAATACACAGAGTGGCACACGCTTTTTCCCAAGATCGGTTTCGTGCTTTTTTTCCTAGCCTTCGGCATTATTGTCTGGAAAGCGCTCAAGATGGGGAAGGCCGAAAGCTGCAAGGCGAGCCGCATGCCGCTCGATGACTAAGGTTGTATTGAAAAATAAATTACAAGAAAGCTTTTAGAAATGAGTCAGAATCCGAACGAAGAAAAAATCCGCGAGCATACGTTCGACGGTATCCAGGAGTTCGACAAGAGCCTGCCCAATTGGTGGCTGTTTACCCTCTATGCCACGATCGTTTTTTCCATCGCCTATTGGGTCTACTATCAAAAGGCGGGCATCGGCCTCGACCAGGAAGAGGAGCTCAAGGCGGCGATGGCAGAAATCGACGAGAACGTTGCCAGAGCCAAGGCCGAGGCGGGCGTGCTCGACGACGACACCTTTGCGGTGATGGCTAAGGATCAGGGCATCGTTTCCGCTGGCGAGTTGATCTACACCCAGAACTGTTCGGCCTGTCATGGCGCGAACCGCGAGGGCGGCATCGGTCTCGCCCTCAACGACGCGGAGTGGAAGCACGGCTCCAATCCGCTCGCTATCAAGAAGATTGTGGACGAGGGGGTTGCGACTGCGGGGATGCCGCCTTGGGGCCCTGTTTTGGGCGACGAGAAGGTGAACCAAGTGGTGGCGTTTCTAGTCAGTAAGCAGGTGAAGTAGCGCCATTTAAATAAGGACGAGCATGAGCTCGTCCTTTCACCGTTCAATATCCAGATGCCTCATTCCAACAGCCAAAAGAAACACGTTCCTAATCGGGACGAGCTGACCGCGGTCAATGATGATGGTTCGCGCTACATTATCCACCCGGCGGATACGAAAGGGCGTTTCACGGTCTCGCGTCGCCTCGTGGCTTATGTGCTGGTGCTGGTCTACGCGGCTTTGCCGTGGATTGAGATTGGAGGTTATCCAGCCCTCTTTTTGGATACGAACGCGATGCGTTTCCACTTCCTAGGGATGACCTTTGGTTCCCAGGATTTGTGGCTGGCCTTCTTCCTCATTTCAGGATTGGGCTTCGGGCTCTTTTACGTGACGGCTCTTCTGGGGCGTATCTGGTGTGGCTGGGCCTGTCCGCAGACCGTGTTTCTCGAACACGTCTACCGTCGGGTAGAACGCTGGATCGAGGGAGATGCCGTCAAGCGCCGCAAACTCGACGCGGCCGGCTGGGGTTTTGAACGGATTTGGAAGCGGGGGCTGAAGCACGCGCTCTTCGCCTTTCTCTCGTTGGCCTTGGCCCACATGTTTATGGCTTACTTCGTGTCGGTTCCAGGGCTTTGGGAAATGATGCACGAGGCACCTGCCGAGAATTGGAAGATCTTCGTATTCGTTTTTGCATACGCAGCGGCCTTGTATTTCAACTTCGCTTGGTTTCGTGAGCAGCTTTGCATCGTGATCTGTCCCTACGGGCGTCTGCAGTCGGCCTTGATCGACGAGCACTCCATGGTGATTGGCTATGACGAGAAGCGCGGCGAACCGCGCGGAAAGGCTAAGACGGCTGATGTGGGCGACTGCATCGACTGCAACAAGTGCGTGCAAGTTTGCCCGACGGGAATCGATATCCGGCAAGGCTTGCAGATGGAGTGTATCGGTTGTTCCGCTTGTATCGACGCCTGTGATTCGGTGATGGACAAGCTCAAGCGTCCGCGTGGGTTGATCCGCTACGATTCGATGGAGGGACTGGAAGGACGCAAGACGAAGTACGTGCGTCCGCGCATGATCCTCTACACAGTGCTGCTCTTGGTGGGCGCATCCGTGTTGCTCTTCTCGATCAGGGGGGTTGGGGATGCCACGATCACGGCTTGGCGCGCTCCTGGTTCCTCCTACTACGTCGATGCAGAAGTGGTGCGCAACCAATTCATGGTTCGCGTGAGTAATACCAAGAACCAAGCGGCTACCTACAGCCTAGAGCTCGATTCCGCACAGGAAGCCATTTCGGTTCGCGGAATCGATCAATCCTTTGAGATCTCCAGCAATGGTAACGTGGTGAGACCGGTGGTCGTGCTGGTTGACAAAGCCGATTTCCAGGGTCCTTTTTCCATGACGGTGCGGGTCTTGGACGACGAAGGGGAAACCTTGATGAAGCGTCCGGTCGAATTCATCGGCCCCAGCCTCAGCTTGCTGAAATAAGATGACAGAGGAATCGAAGAGGACGAAAAAGGGCGGTTGGCGCACACTCGGTATTTGGGTGACTCTGGCGTTCGTGGTCGTGATCGTAGCCTGGTATTTTCTGATAACGGTGGCTTCTGAGAACGCGATGGAGCCTATCCCATTGGAGCAGTCGAAATGATTGAAGACGGGAATCTCTACGCTTTGCTCAGTCCAGCTGCTGCCTTCGTTGCAGGGGCGCTAGTAAGCTTGCACTGCGTCGGGATGTGCGGGCCTTTGAGTTGCGCCTTGATTGGACAAAAAAAGGGGCGCTCGGCACTTCCTTCGCATGGAGTCTATCATCTTGGACGCTTGATTTCATACACCCTTCTAGGAGCCTTGGTGGGCACCCTCGGGAGCCGTGTCGTCTCGTGGGTGGGTGAAAATCCTGCTCGCTTCGCGCCTTGGGCCTTGGCTGCCTTCTTCGTGGCGCTCGCCTTAAATTTAGACGGAGCGCTTACGAAGTGGCAGGCGAAATCTGGAGTGGGCCGCGGAATCGTGCAGCGTGCGTATCGGCTTTCTGGGCACACCCGCGGCTTTTCGCTTGGCGTGCTTACGCCATTGATTCCGTGTGGGCCTCTCTACCTGATGCTTTGGGCGACCACGATGAGTGGTTCGGGATCTCAAGGGGCCATTGTTATGGCTTCCTTCGCAGCGGGAACGATGCCCCTGATGCTCTTAGCCCAAGGTGGCTGGGCGTGGCTATCGCTCCGTATGGATGCTCGAAAACTTGGCTATTTAAGGCGTGGCGTGGCATTGTTGGCGGTTGGTTTGCTTTGCCTGCGAGCGCTTATGGGAACTGACGCTCAGGCTATCGTTTCTGGAGAGGGCATATGCAAATAGGGCAGAAGGTATCTGCTCGAAACGATTCCCCGAAAGAAGTCGCTTGCGAGCATTGCGGAACGCTGTTCAGTCCGGTTCAGGCTAAGGAAAAATTCTGCTGCTCGGGTTGCGAGTACGTGTATCGGATTATCCATGACGAATCGCTAGAGCGGTTTTACGATCTTCGAGGAGCAGTCTCCCGTCCGGTGGGATCCAGCGTTTTTGAGAATCAAGACTATCCATGGTTGCAGGCTTTAGTTGAGGGGGCCGAGGGCAAGGGTAAGATCGCTAGCCTGAGCCTGGCTCTGGAAGGTATTTCCTGTGTGGGTTGCGTTTGGCTGATCGACCGCGTCTTTTCCGAAGCGGATGGCGGTGTCTCCTGTCGAGTGAATGTCCAATATGGAACTATCGATATTGAGTGGGAGAGTGGGCAGTTCGATGTTTTGAGCTTTGTCGGCCGCATCAAGCAGTTCGGGTATCGGGTATGTCCGGCCCGAGAAACGGGCGAGTCCGAGTCGCGAAAAGTGGTTTGGAAGCTCGGCCTCGCGGGTGCCTTTGCTCTCAATGGCATGCTGTATACGCTTCCTGGATACTTAGGAATGGAAGCCGATTTTCTGGTTGCGACCCATTTCTATTGGTTGTCGGCCTTTTTCGCCACCTTAAGCCTGGCCTTTTGCGGGAACTATTTCATCGCCAAAGCGGCGAAAGCGGCTTTGCAGGGAATCGCTCACTTGGACCTGCCTATCTCCATTGGAATCGTTTTTGCGTACTTGATAAGCTGGTACGGAGTTTGGAGGGGAGATGATCACCTGGTGTATTTCGACTTCGTTTCGACTTTCGTTTTTCTCATGCTGGTAGGGCGTTGGCTGCAGGTAGTTGCTATCGAGCGAAACCGAAATCGCTTGGCGGATATCCAGCTGAACGCCCCGGAGGTCGAAATCGAAAGCAGCAATGGCAGCCGTATTAAAGCTCGAGCGGACCAGATTCGAGAGGACGAAGTGTACTGGTTGCCTTCTGGGCAACGCGTACCGGTGCGTTCGACTTTGTTGAGCGAGCGGGCGAGTTTAGGGATGGATTGGATCAGTGGCGAATCGGAGTCACGTATCGTCGAACGCGATGGAGAAGCCCCGTCTGGCGCGGAGTTGGAGAACCAATTTTCGGTGCGATTGAAGGCCCAAGAAGAGTGGAGCGAGTCGCTGCTGAGCAAGCTTAGCTCCCGGGGCGCTCATTCGCTGGAGCGAGATCTGGTGGCCCAAAAGTGGATTTTTCGTTACCTCGTGGTAGCCTTCGCGATTGCGGTGCTTGGCGGTATCGGCTGGATGGCCGCGGGCGACCTATCGGCGGGACTGAAAGTCTTCATTGCAGTTTTGGTGGTATCTTGTCCCTGCGCTTTGGGAATAGCGTGGCCGTTTGGCGACGAAATCGCCTTGGCTCGGCTCAAGCAGCAAGGAGTGTTTGTGACGACGCATTCCTTGTGGAATCGGCTCTCGCGCGTCCGTCAGATTGTATTCGATAAAACCGGTACTCTGACGCGGTCCTCCTTGACGCTCGTCAATCCGGAGGCGGTGCAAGGTTTGTCTCTGTCCGAGCTGAACGTCTTGAGTACGCTGTGCTCGAAGTCGCGTCACCCGATCGCGAATACCATTCGGGAGCATTTGATGGCGAAAGGGCTTTTCAAAGCAGCCGAAGGAGTATCCCCGCAGGAACACGTAGGCTTGGGGGTCGAGTTCAAGGAGCTAGGTCTCGTCTGGAGACTAGGAAAAGCGGGTTGGGCTGGTGAAACAGGCGAGGGGACGGTGTTTTCGTTTAATGGTCGCCGGCTCGTGGATCTTAAGTTCGAGGATTTGCCATTGCCAGATTCGAGTCGCGAAATCCGCGAGCTTGCGAAAGAAGGGCTGAAGTTGGCGATCTTAAGCGGTGACCGAGAAGAGAAGGCTCAGAATATCGGTCGGGCTTTGGGCTTGGGCGAGGAGACTGTTTTCGGAAATCTCCTACCCGAGGAGAAAGCCGCATGGATAGATGCGCACGACGGCGACCAAACCTTAATGGTGGGCGATGGAGCGAATGATACGCTCGCTTTTCGGTCCGCCCTTTGTGCGGGAGCTCCCGCTAACGAACAGGGAATCGTGGCCGAGAAGGCGGACTTCCACTACCTAGGGAATGGAATCGGAGGGATCCGCAGCTTGCTTGAAATCGGGCGTCAAAGGCAGGCGGCCGTTCGCGCCCTGCTAGCCTTTGCGATTGCCTACAATCTCTTTGCGATTGGCCTCTCCTTGGTGGGGTGGGTTACCCCGCTCGTCGCAGCGGTTTTGATGCCCTTGAGTTCGATCGCGAGTCTTGGGATTGTGTGGGCTATGCTCGGAAAACGAATCTCTAAGTAGCTCTAGGGGAGTGTTATAGAGGAATTCTATTATGTCTGAGACTACACGGTTTTCGCTGTAACGAAGAATAAGATAAAAAAATACAAGTTTATCATCAAATAAGCTTGCGTACTCGAAATTCAGACCTAGGTTTATCTCCAGTTTCAAGCGCTCCTCTAGACAATCAAGCTCAACACAACTCATGCTCAACGGAGCAAAGGCACAATACAGAGTTACTCCAAAATGGGCGGGATTTCTAGAAGGAGCGAGTGGAACTGAAAGGCGATTTCGCCTTTGAATTTCTGTCAGGCAATATACGAGCCAAGTTGGATTAGGCACAAAGCAGGGAAGCCCTTTTGTGAGGGCTTCCTTAGCTGACAGAAATTCAAAGGTGTTATCACCGAAAATTTTCTTGGTGTAAAAGCGTTGTTCAATCGCACCTGCAGGCGAGGCTCTCAGTCTTCGTCTGCAGGTCTTTTTGTATCGAAGCTTTGATACAATTCTATGAGCGGGGATCCGCGAATCGACGAAAGGGAGATAAAATTACAAAAAAGTCTTTATTGAAGGCATCCTAGTATCCATAACTTGGGAAATTAGATCTACTTATGTTCGGTTACGGAAAAATGGCCAATTACGCGATCGCTAGCCTTAGCTACTTGGCTGCGAACTATGAAACGGAGGGATTCAAAGCGAATTCCCAGAAGATCGCGACTGCCCGCAATCTTTCGCGTCCCTTGGTGGGGAAGTTGATGTCCCAGATGTCGACAGCTGGTCTCGTTAACGGAACTCCAGGTCCTGGTGGTGGTTTCTTTCTCTCCCGCGCGCCGAGCGACATAACCTTGCTGGAGATCGTGAAGCTCTTCGAAAAGGTGGAGGAATCTCTCATGTGTCCCTTCGGTCCCGGCTGGTGCGGAAACGGTGACCCGTGCCCCTTCCACTATGAGCTGGAGGACAAGCGCGACGAAATGATGGCTTGGCTTTCCAATACCAACCTCGAGGTTTTTACGAACCATCCGGTCAAGCCCGAGAAGGGCTACGGCGAGAGCTGAGATGTGTCTATCGCCTTTGGATTAGGCTGATCGTACTCTCAGAAATCTGCTATTCGGATTCTTCTTCGTCTTCCAAACTTCGGGTACGCCGCACGTGGGCGTAGTTCAGAAGGGCCACGAATCCGGCTCCTCCGACAGTATTGCCGGCGATGGAGAACGCCATGAAATGGATTATGGAGCCGATCGTAAACTCGGGGCTAGTGAGTCGGGCAATGAAGATTTCTACGCTGCCTGCGATAGCATGATGAAAGCCGCCCAAGCCGATTACGAAGGTGACGAGGTAGATGCATGCCATTTGGCTGAGGTTTGCTGGAGTCGACATGACGAGCCAGCCGCCTTGAGCCATGAGCCATCCTGCCAGAACGCTACTAATGAACAGAGGTAAAGCTTCGTAATGGGTTAGATGGTGACCAACTTCCACGTAGCCTACGGCAGCCCCAACGACAGGTTCGGCGTAATGCAGTAGCAAGGCACTGATGAATGCTCCGACTAGGTTGCCGCTAAGAACAAGGGACCAGAGGCGAATGAGGCGTTGGACCGTCGAACGGCGATCGAGCACTGGATAAACGGCGGTAGCGGTGTGCTCTGTGAAGAGTTCGGAACCGCTCATCACACAAATCACGAATCCAAGTGGATAGACCAGCGCGGTCACGAATCGCTCTACGAGGGTGGATTCGGCCGACCCGAAGTAGGTTTGCACGACGCCCACTGCCATAGCGGAAAAGCCGAGGATGAGGCCTGCCGCGATCGCCGATATAAAAAGGGAGAGGGACGGGCGATTGAGTTGTTCTAGGCCCTCGTGGATCGTATGCTCCAAGGTGTCGTCCGGATGGCGGCGAGACTCGTCCGTGCGTTTGATGATGACCGGCACGTATTTCTCGTCCTCCTGCAATTTAGCTTTCGCTCGTCGGGTCGGAGGATCTTGTGGCTTTGGATCTTTCGGCAGCGGCGGTTTTTCGTTTTCTACTTCTGAGTCAGACATTGGCGTGGAAAGTGTGGCTGAGAGGACTGGCGATCAAGCACCGGTAGCGGTACGATTGCCGGTCATTGGATGTTGCGTGTGTAGGTGAAATGCGGGTTTCGGCTCTCGAATGCGAGTTCGAAGACCTTTTGCGACAAATTGTCCGGTAAGATTGACGGAGCGTAGCGCGCACCTAGTGTCCGGACTTTCATGAATGGTATCGAGATTTCAAAGACTAGGAGGGGACTTGATCGCTAAGGGCAAGCTTAGTGGTTTGCTGGCTTTGGTGAGTGTCATATGGCTCGTCTACTTAGTCGGCCTGGTTGGCAGTCTCGACCTAAGCGACTATGGTGTGCAGCCGCGTAACTGGAGCAAACTCTATGGCGTATTGACTTGGCCCTTCGTGCATGCGGATCGAACGCACCTCATGAACAACTCGGTTACCTTAATTGTATTTGGTGCGATCATCTCGCTTCGCAGTTCGAGTTGGCAATTCATTGGCTTGAGCCTCATGATCACCCTTTATGCAGGATTGGGGGTCTGGCTGCTCGCTCGGGATGCATCCCACATCGGCGCCAGCGGATTGGTGTTCGGCTATTTTGGATACATCATGACGCGGGGGATCTACGACGGCCGCATCAGCTCGATCGTAATTTCCACTGGAGTAATGCTCCTCTTCGGTGGGATGATCTGGGGAATCCTGCCCACGGATGCTCGCATCTCGTGGGAAGGTCACCTCTTCGGTTTCTTGGCGGGAGTGGTGCTCGCTGTACGCTCCAAGCCCAGCTGGCGCTAGGCCGGTGACAGGGAAATGAGGTAAACCAAGCCGCAGGCCAAGGCGAACAGCGCTGCGCTGGAGCCGCATCCGACCGATGTGGAAGGGGCGGGGTAGCGATCTGGATACTGCTCGTGCAGGTCCGCGTGCAGCTTTTCAACCGCGACCTTCGCATCCTTCAGGCCGATCCCAGTCGCGTCTCGATAGGCTTTGATAGCGTCGATCTTTCGCCCTTTTTCGAGGGCCTCCGAAAGACGGTTCATCTGTTCGTCGCTGAGTTTCTCGGGCATCTTAGTGAAGCGGTTTAGGGCTGAGGTTAATCCAAGTAGTGTAGGTCATTTGCAGTTCGAGGCAAAGCTTGGGTCAGGTAAATGGTGTCTTTCTTTCCAGACATGAAGTAAAGAATTCTTGACATTGTAGAAGCTAGTATACTTTAGGTAAAGAATACTTAACACGAGGAATGTTAACTTTAACTCATAAACTTATGAAAACGTCTTATCAGGAACGAAATAACTGGATCGAGCTATTGGTCGCCGCTTGGGCCGTAGGTTATTATTTAATAACGCTCTCGAGTGTAGAAGGCGGCTTTTATGCAGAGTTGAGCTACTTCCTTCCGTTTATCGTCAAGGTCGTGGTGGTTTCGATCGTGATGGGTATCGTGCTTGCGATCTTAAACCACGTTTTGAGCGAGGACGCGAAGGATGCGAAAGACGAGATGGACAAGGCAATTGACCTGCAAGGATTTCGGAACGCCTATTGGGTGATGTCGATATCCTTGATGGGAGTGATCTTTTTGGCCTTGTTCAATGAACGAAAAGCGGAGCTCAGTGGGGTGCAGATCGAAACGACGAATTTGCTGGTGCACGCGCTTTTCATAGTGGCGTCGCTCAGCGGCTTGGTGCAAAGCGTTACTCAAATCGTCTATTACCGCAGGGGGTTGGTTTAAGATGGCGAAGAAACTTCCCATCGCGAATTCGATTCGCCGCCTGCGCTTCGAGGCTGCTGAGATGACGCAACAGCTTCTGGCGGAGAAGGTAGGCGTTACCCGCCAGACGATCTTGGCGATTGAGGCGGCTCGTTATTCGCCGACCTTGGAGCTGGCTTTCAAGATCGCTGAAGTATTCGACAAGGAGCTCGGAGAGGTATTCCAGTATCTTCCTTCGCAAGATGACTCCAAGTGAGCGTTTATAGGGTTTCTGTGTAGTTAGATTTTAGGTACGCAGGTGACAAACTGTTTTGTTTGCGCGTCTGGAGCCGTTGTGGAATTAGAATTCCATTGCTAGGGGAAGGCGTCGCTGATTAGGATTTGCGAGGGTTTGGCTCACTTGAGCTAACTCAATGGTCAAGGCCGCTGGAGCACTATGACGCCGACAAATTCTAATCTATCTCCTTTTGATATCACTGTTCGTGTGGGGTGTAGCCTTGCCTATGAGGTGACAGGTTCCGCGAGCCTGCTACTCAATTTGCAACCTACTGAGAGCTCGCGCAACGAGGTCGTCTTCCAAGCGCTGTCTCTGGGGAACGACCTGATAGACAATGCCTTCGTGGACAGCCACGGCAACCTTGTGCATCGCGTGCGACTTCAGCCCGGCAGCAACGTTTTCCGTCACGATGCGATCATAAGAGTCAGCTCGGCACCCGACAATGCCGACCTGCCTGACAAGACGCCGACCCAGCCCGCGGACCTGCCCTCCGAATTGCTTCGTTATACTTTGCCCAGCCGCTATTGTGACTCGGACAAGCTGACCGACTTCGCCTGGCAAAACTTCGGCCACATCGAGCACGGTTGGCCGCGTGTGCAGGCGATCAGCAAGTGGGTGCATGAAAACATTGAATACCGCTACCTGTCCGGACAGGCAGACCTCTCCGCTTGGGATGTGCAGCAGCGTGGATTCGGAGTCTGTCGCGACTTTGCCCATCTCGCGGTGGCCCTGAACCGTGCCTTCAATGTTCCGACTCGTTACGTCACTGGCCACCTGCCGGATATCGGTTATCCCGAGCCAGATGGTCACATGGACTTCCACGCTTATGCGGAAGTCTATCTGGGAGGGAATTGGCATACCATTGACGCTCGGTTTAACGTACCGCGAATCGGGCGCGTAAAGCTCGCCTGCGGGCAAGACGCAGTGGACGGAGCTTTTTCTACGATTTTTGGCGGAGCCACTTTGACCTACTTTGATGTGTGGGCGTATCAAGTTCCTCGTGACACAGTCGGGGTAGGAGATCCGATCGACCTGAGTTTACGTTTGGATAACCAATACGAGATTGTGCGCGACACTGATCCGTTGAAATGAAAGGAGAGGAGGCAGTTATCGAAACTTTTGCCTCTCAAAAATAGTCGCTTCCAAAATTGGAAATCGCTGCTTAGGCCTTTCTGAATGCTAAAGGCAGTATTGCAGGAAGCAGCCGCGGCAATAGCGGCTATGGACCTTACCCACCCCGTGCGGGTGGGGATAGATGGATGTAGCGCCTCGGGCAAAACGGTTTTCGCCGATAGCTTGGTCGCCCCCCTCGAGGCCATGGGGAGGCACGTGATTCGTGCTTCGATCGATGGCTTTCATCATCCGCCGGAGGTTCGGTACAGCCAAGGCGAGGGCTCAGTGAAGGGCTACGTCGAGGATTCCTTCAACAAGCAGGCTGCAATCGATCAGGTGCTTGTTCCTCTAGGACCGTCAGGAAGCCTTGAATACACTCCATCGCTTTATGATTTCGTGAGCGATAGCGAGACTAATGCCGCATTCGAGAAGGCTCAACCCGATTCTATATTGATCTTCGAGGGAGTGATGCTTTTCTGCGACCAACTAGGCGATCTATTCGACTACCGGATTTTTGTAGATGCTGACGAGGAGACGATTTTGCAGCGGGCTCTTAACCGTGATCTAGAGCGTCTCGGCGGAGTGGATACGCTCAAGCGCAAGTACCTGAATCGCTACCTGCCGGGTCAACGTCTGTATCGTGAGCGTCACTTTCCTATCGAACGCTCGCACTTGATCATCGACAACAGCGACTACGATGCACCGGTTGTCGTGCAAAGGAGTCGTCTTCTCCAGCAGCCTTGAGGCTCTTAGCCTTACTCGGTCGCGGGCGGGGGCGCTGGGTCAGACTTGAGAAGCCGGTAGAATTGTCGAGCTTGTCCGATCGGAGGGTCGAAAGGGATCTCCAGTGGTTCGCTGCTCCCTTCGAACTCTTGTTCTACCTCCCAGTCGCTCAAGTTTGTAGATCCTTCTAGAAGGTAGTTTGAGCTAGAATCGCGTGGATACGTTAGGAAGCGGTTCCCGTTAGCTGTTACGAGTTTTGCCGTAACTGGAGCAAAAGTCTGGAGGTGCCAGCGTCGGATGCTTTGTTGGCTGTCTCGAAAGAAAAAGCTTCGAGAGTCGCTCGCGAAGATGGCCTGTTCGGACGCGGGCCCGAAGCTCGTAAAGAATACGTTGGTCGGAGTCCAGTTTACGATAGCTTCGTCGGCCACCCTCTCTCGTTCGAGGTCGATGAGGATGAGTTTTTGCGTTCGTGACAGAGCGACGAGATAGCGACCATCGGGGCTGGCATCGAGGAGGGCACCGGGTGCTTCGCCGTAAAGAGACACCGTTTCTAAGGCACCCCCTTCCTCGAGGTCGAGGTAAGCGACTTGGTAGAAAACGCGGCTCAGTTGACTGGAAGAGGGGAAGAGGTAGAGGCGGTTGCCGTTTGGAGCGAACTGAATTTGGTTCCAGTTCCCGTTAGCTGTTTCGGGCAAGCTTATCTCGGAGCTATCTGCGCTACGGAAGAGCCGGGGTCGGGCAGATTTACTCGACTCGAGCTGAAGCGCGGCGATGAGCGCGCCATCTTCCGAAACTGCGGTTGCTAGGAAATTACCATTGGCGTTGTCGAGACTGAGAAAAGGCGTATTCTCGGGTTTGCGGTAGGCGACGAGCAGATTGTCGTTGTTCGGAAACCGGAAAGGTTGGGCGCGTTCGATTGCGGCGACGATTTCCCCAGAACTATCGATAGCGGATTGGCTAAGTGTGAAGCTGCTGAGCGGCGTTTCCCATAGGCTCAATCCGGTTTTTACATCGACAAGGTGTATGCTCTCTGACTGCCCTTGAATCTCGTCGGATTGGATGATTTCGATACGCAATACGAGTAGGGCCGAGGCGGAGGCAGCGAGTACGCTAGAAGAGTTTGCTCCCTCGTTGGCTAGGCGCGACATGCTGATTTCGCCGGTGCTGAGTTGCCGGTCGACTAACGCGTTCGAGCTGTTGAGGTAGGTGAGTGTGTCCGAGCTAGGCGCAGCGAGAAGTTCGATTGCGGAGGGATAGGTGATGCGTTGCCAGCTTGAAGGATTCGAGCTCTGGACTGCGATGGTTTCGTCAGTGATCGATGTGAGAATCCAGTGACGAGAATCGTGCGAAAACGTGATACCGAGGTACGCGGTGTCGAGAACGGGAAACGGGTCGGCGGTCTCCGTTTGAAGGTCGATTTGAAAGGCAGTGCTGCCCGCTGTGGCGGCTAGATACCTCCCATTCGGTGAGACTGCAAGAGTGGTGATAGTGCTGCCGGAAGGCAGGTCGTAGTTATTCCTTAATTGCCCGTTTTGGGGGTTGAGGGCATTGATTGTGCCTAACTGTTCTGCTGCAAGATAGAGTGTTTGCTCGTCTTGCGAGAAAGCGGCGACCGGAGAGGACGCGGCTGTTGAGAAAAGAGGGCTGCCATCGGAGCTGCGGAAGGCTCTCATGATTCTGTTTTGACTGTCCCAGAGCAGGAAGATTGAGCCGTTGGGGCTAAACGTAGTGGGCAGGTAGGGAGAGAGGCTTTCCGTGTTTTCGAGTGGTTTGGCGGTTCCCTTAGATGTATCCACGATAAGAATACTGGGCTGCGGCTCTTGGAGCGAGTTCGGGTCGGCGAAAGACGGTCCGAGGAGCAGGAGGAAGTGTTGGTCTGCGGACTCCGCAGCTAGGAGATAGGAGTTGCTTGGGTAGGCGGTGTTAAGATCGATATCGGAAATGATTGCACCGTCCGATAGGTCCAGGGTCTTGATGGCGGAGATACCGACGCCAAAATTAGTGGTGAAGGGGCCGAGCGGTTGCACCTCGACAGCCCGGCTTTGATCCGCGGATGGACTGAAGGTGCCTTCCTCCTGCCAGACCGTGGCGTTTTGAGAAATCGAGAATAGAAGAGAATTCTCAGGCTCTGGCCCGAAGCTTCTAGCACCCGAGATGAAGATACGATCACCATCGTCGAGTAGGGAGGGGACGCCCCTAGACACATCCAAGTCGACAGATAGTACTTCGGCACCCTCGTCGTGGACCCGAAGTTCGAGCTCTGGACTGAGAGTGAGGTACCTTCCGCTAGTCGGATGGTAGCCGACGATCGGGGCGGCTCCCGGAACGTTCTGTTGGCTGAAGGTGAGCTCGCCGCTATCAAGGTCGAAATACGTGAAACGCTGAGGGATCGTATTCGACTGTGTGGTGACTTGCAGAGTTGACTGCGGGAGGAGGCGTTCCGATCCCGGTAGAATTCTGGTGGAAGCTATGAGATTGTTACTTGGCGCAAGAAGGGTACGTCCAGTTAGCGGCAGTGCCGTGAATGTTGAGAGGACAAGTGAGCAAATGCCGGTTGCGATGGGGAAACTCATTTTGAATTTTGTTTGCGGGTAACTACCCTGGGAGGATCCGCGCTTTTACGGTTCGTTTCAACAGAAAAGCGAGCCCCTTCAAGCGTGGTGGTCAGTCATAGGTGACGGTCCTATCGGGCCACGGACCTAGGAAAACGTTTTCTTTGCTGACAGTGACGCGGACGAAACTCCTGTTCAAAGTGCATCCACGCGAGCACTGTCACGTAAAATCGAATACAGCGGCGCCGGTTCGCCTTTTTTCGCCGATCCCGCTCGGGCTCGGATTGTTGCCAGTCAGTCCTTTTGCTTTGAGCTGGGTGGCGTATTCTGCGGGCCGAAATATTTCTCGCTGCGGTAGCGCAGCCAGACTCTCAGATCTTGGGGAATCTGCTCTTTTTGTTCTGCGGTGAGCGTTTCATAGAGAGCGATCGCTTTCTCACGTTCGCCGCGACAAGGGGCGTTGCGGTGCTGCTTCCAAAATGTCATTGCCAGGCGGATACGCCGACAGACCTCTTTGACGAGGGCTTTGCCTTGAAGGGGTTTCTTCGGTTTCGCGGGCATGGTTTGGGCGAGGGCGGTGGGATGCAGGATTTCAATTATTCCGAAGAGCAAGGTGGAGTATGGAACGGTCGATTTGAGTTTCTCTAAAAAACTTTGTCACCTTTGGGCGGCAGATGGGTACTTGCTAGTATCAAGTCCTAAAACATCCAACACTACTAACAATGACACTCATTATCACCTATTCAATTTTGATCATCATAGCTCTCTCTGTCACTCTGGCTACAGATGCTGCGAACGCGTAAATTCGGGAACAGTTCGCTCTGATGAAATACTTGCGGAGAGCTCGGACCAAAAGGTTTCCGAGCTCTTTTCATATTCAAAAGGGCGATGCCATTGCGATTCCTCGACAGAGTGCAGTTGCCTATGAAAGACCGAGGTTTAAGTATGGCCTTTCTGACCTCTTAATTCTTCGTTTTTCTGTTGCTCTGCAAGGGCGGAAAGTCCCCCGATTGCTCCGAGATTCATGGAGTCTAAGGCTGAGCTTGGGACGATGATAAGAGAGCCTTTTTCCTTCAATCCCTCGAAGAGCATGTTCATGCCACGGAGTTGAAGAGCGGTGGGATTGTTTCGGTATTGATCGCTCGCTTTGGCAAACTTTTCTGCGATCTCTGTTTCAGCAGTGCCTAGGATGATACGAGCTTGCCGCTCTCGTTCCGCTTGCGCTTGTTTGCTCATCGCATCGGCGAGGGCTTCGGGGATGATGATATCCTTTATACCGACCGTCTGGCAGGTGATACCCCAAGGATTAGTATGCTCGTCCAAGGTCTTTTGCAGTGCCTCGCCCACCTTTTCGCGGTGCTGGAGCAGCTCTGCCAGTTCATGTCTACCAATGATATCGCGCAGACCCGTTTGCGCAATGAATGCAACCGCTTCGTAGTACTTCTCTACTTCGAGGGCGGCCTTTTCGACGTCCCAAACCATCCAATACACGACCGCATCAACATTCACCGGAACCGTGTCTTTGGTTAAAGTTTTTTCGGCGTGGAAATCGGTCACTCGGACACGCTGGTCGATGAAGAGGTCAACCCGTTCGATAATGGGAATTACGAAGAAAACGCCTGGTCCCTTCAGACCTACGAACTTACCCATTCGAAGCACGACCGCCTTCTCCCATTGGTTGGCTATTCTAATCGAATATGCGATGAACAATCCAATCACGCTTGCGATCGCTGCGACGAATGGAGGGATGAGCTCCATGTTTAGGAGTACAAGCGGGGTACCGATTAGGATCACGCCTACCGTAAGCGAGACGATGCTTAAACCACCATCTGTCCTGATTCCCGATTCATTCGATCTAATGTTTCTCATTTGGAGTTCCCTTCATGTTTTTTCAGTTCTTCGATAAGTTGCTTAGGAGTGATCCCGTATACAGCGGCTGCATTCACGTAATCTTCGCAGATGCTCTTCAGCTTAGCCTGCTTCTCCTTCGTCGATACATTGACTTTGATCGATCCGATAAAAGTTCCAGTGCCTTGCTGCGTCTCTAGAATCTTTTGAATTTCCAGCTCCTTGTATGCCTTGGTGACTGTATTCAGATTTACCTTCAGTTGCACTGCCAAGGCGCGGACCGTGGGAAGCTGGTCGCCAACCTTGACTCTGCCTGTCGCCATTCCGAAACGGATCTGATCGATGATCTGGCGGTAGAAGGGGACTCCGCTTCTCGGGTCTAATTGAAAATCAAGCATTTCATTTCTCCTCTCTGCTATGTCGCGCTCTCAATCTTGCGTAACATTGTACTATAAGTATAGTACACCAGTTATCTGGTTCTTTATTGGAAGTGTCAACGACTTTTTTGAATAGCGGGGATACGGACGCGATCCTCGCAATTCCGATCAGCCAGAGGTGAGCGATTTCGCTGGCCTTGGAGAGACTGGTGTCGATGGTCGCGGGATATGAGTAGGGAGATGTGTTATCGATGTAGCAGGCCGCTGCAGCTCTGCTGGTGTGGGCGGGTCGTGCCAATGGCGACGCGGACGAAGTTCGTTATTTTATGCATCCTTACGAGTATCGTCATGTGAAACTGAATACAGGGCGGCTGACTCACCATTGCTTGGCGGAAAGCGAGTTGATCGTGGGCGATCGGTTCGACGAGAATGAGTCAGTGCAGGCTTTGATCGACGATCCGAAGAATTATCCGGTTCTGCTATTTCCCGGGAAGGAAGCCCGCGACCTCTCGAAAGGGGAATTGCAAGCAGAGGACCTTAGCGGTCGGCGTTTGGTTGTTTTCCTGCTGGACGGGACGTGGAGGATGGTGCGGCCGATGTTACGCTTCAGCGAGTGTCTGCAGCGCTTGCCTAGAGTCATGTTTTCGAATGCGCATCCGAGCCGCTATGTGATCAAGCGTCAGCCGGAAGCGGGTTGTTTATCGACCTTGGAAGCAGCTCACGAGTTGCTGATTGCCCTAGAGCGGAGTGGTTTGGACGAGTACGCTGAGCCTGAGCAGATGCTTGACCTGTTTGCTGAGATGCAGGCTTTCCAGGTGAAGTGCGAGCAGGAGAACCAGCCGCCAGATTTCGTTCCGCGGAAGGAACGTGCGAAGCGGGTGGGGCGGTATAATCCTTCGAAGCGGCGAAAGGTGTTTTGAAGGGGATTTTTTTTCACCTACGAAGAGATACAGATGAGCACGAAGGTGAGTCTGATATGCTTTTTGTGAAGCGCAGTCTGATGACTACCAGGGGAGTGACGAAGTCTATCGCGACACACCTTCACCTCCCACGTTGATCAACCACTTGGCTGCGAAGAGTTGGCCATTGCCTTCAGCAACGAGGGGCTTGACGCAGTGGGTGAGTAGTTGGCGATGAAGGTTCCACTTCGTTGATCTAGAAATAACTGCTACGCGGAATCCTTTTTTATCGGTTAGAGGATTTTAGCCTACTTCTTCTTATCAAAAATGCCGTGAAAAATGTTACTATCAAAAAGGCGGGCGTCAGTACGGTGATTGCGACTACGAGGGATTCGCGACCTCCATCTGCGAGGAGGGAGATCCGTTGAGGGTCGTCTGCCTTTACATAGATGGTGAATGATTTTCCGACGCGCCACTGACCTTGGCTGTCTAAGGTATCCTCTCGCTCCGTTTTGTGCAGAATCTTTAAACCCGACTTCACGTAGGGCATTCCGTCCACTTCGTAGGCGACGTCTGCGAGGAGTGACCAAGTAAGGCTGCCTTCGCGGGAACTTACGACGCGCGTGGCTTTGATCTCTGCCTCGACGGGCAGCCAGTCATCGGGAAAAAGGGCATGTGTCGCTAACGATGTGAGCAACATTGAAAAACAGAGCCCTAGTAGGGCGGCGATGGCAATTACCCATGGGGTGCGAGTCATTTTGCAGTTGGTAATTGTCAGTACTGAGCAACTACAGTCTCTACTCGACGACTTCGAAGCGCTCCCATTGCTGGTCGCTTATGCTGATGTCGGTTCGAGGGTCGTAGAGCGTGTTGTCGGTAGGGAAGTACTTTCCATCGGCGTTGACCCAGTAGTTTTGGGCTCCGGCGTCGACTTTGTACAGTTCGCCAGTGGTGGGGTTTGATATCACTGAATGCTCGCCGATCATGTTTACTGACTTTGCCTGGCCGGCGCTCACCATGTCGCTTCGCTTTAGGTAGCCGGCGTGGCTGATGTCTAGGATGTCGCTGTTTATCTTTGCGATGCTGGAGCTGGCTTCGCCTCTGGCGAGAATCGCATTCATGCGACTGATGTGCTGGATCTGGCTTTCTTTGGTACGGGCATCCCAATACTGGGTATTGGCTCGGATTTGGGCTAGCAATTCGTTGTTTTTGGCGATCTGCCAATCGGGATTCATTTCGATGTTGCTCGCTCCATAGACGTAAGCGGCTTTGGCGGTTTCGTATTCAGAATTCGATGCGTAAAGCTCACCGGCGTTTACGTTCCAGGTGACGTAAGTTTGGTCTTGAAGGATAGAGAGCACTAAAATGGTGAAGGCTCGCTGGGCATTACTATTCTCCCATTCCGCGCCGATCACTTCGAATTGTTTGCGACTTAGACCTTGTGGCATGGATGCACCAAGCAACTCCCAGAAGCTTTTGATTTCTGGCATGGGATAGCTGTTGGTGAGTCGAAATCCCCGCTGCTGCATGTACGGAGAATATTGTTGCTGCAGAAAATCGGGTAGGGCCATGGGCGGGGCGACTTGGGCCCCTTGCATGCGGGCTGACTGGATGGCTGATGGATCGTTGGAGTAAACGTATCGACCGGAGTCGGTCTGGTAGACTTGCACCCCGTTGGGGCCGGTCATGACGAGTTGATCGTTTGGATTGGTGTCGTACCTCCAGCCTTTTGGATACGGCGAACGGTGCTGGACCATGCCGTTTTTCGGATCTTTAAAGTCCAACATCGTTAAATTCTTTTGTGAACTCGAGGTAGGGCTTTTTATCTGGGCAGGTGATTTCGCTGTTTCCTTGTTAGCGGTTTGGGCTGCCTCGTCAGGGCTTTGCTCGTAGTTGGTAAAGCCAAACTTCCCTAATCCAAAGGCAGCTATGCCGAGCGTGCCGGTGCCGATGTTGTCGTTCTCTATTGTGGCCAGTTTCTTTCCGTTTGCGATCACGGTAAGTTCTCTGCCCTTTTCGATGGCCTCGAGTTGGACCGTACCATCTTTCTTGAGGCTGATAGAGTTCGATTGCGTGAGTCGGAAGTCGTTTCCGTCGCGCTGATAAATATCCACTGCACCGCTGTTGCTCGCTACGATGAGGTAATAGAATCTGGGTGATTCGCGGTAGGCATAGAGCAACCCGGCTCTCGCCTCCGCGTTCATTTCAGCGGTTTTGACCTCCACCTTGGCACTACGTTCTCCATTTTTGCCAGCTGTGGGGGACGTATAGAAGTAGCGAATGTCGTTGGGATCGCCTGCTGAATTTTCTAGCCAGTAAATGCCGTCTTCTAACGAACCGGTCCAGCCGTCGACTGACCCCGAAAAAACGACATTGGCGAGAGGGCCGATTCCTCGCGGTTGTGAGTTGCCACCGCAGCCGGTGAGGAAAAAAGCGGTAGCGATTCCCATCGATATAACGATGGCTGCTTTCCGCTTGTTGAGATAGAGGGCGACTTTCTCGAGGTAGTTGGACGGGCGCATGCCTAGAATCCATAGTGAATCGCGGCGATAGGCAAGGATGGAGAATGCCACGAACGTTTTGGAGGTAGGCAATTTTCAATCGATTCTAATTTCCTGCCGAGCAATCTGATTATACAATGGAAGATCGGTCCTCGATCAGTAGAAGTCTATGTTAACCTCCGCATTTTCGGATACAGGGATAACGCGCTTCTATTTTCTTAGGTAGGGGGCGGTAATACTGCGTTTGGATTTTCGGAGACCGGCGAGGGGCCATGGTAGAGGATCTAGCCCGTCCCTATTATTCACTCTCGGTAGGACCCTTCTGGTCGCAATCGATTAGCGTTTTTCGGTTTTAACGGTTCGTCGGGTTTCTAGTCCGTCGGTTCGGTTGTTCCCCTGGCTTTTGCCAGTGGTTATTGTGAATCTCTGCTCGCAATTGGGGGCTCGAGTAACCTTTTATTTGTTATGGCAAGGCGTATCGATGACAGGTTGTCCGAGGTGAGATTGACAACCGTGAACGAGGACGAGTCGTTGGACGAATATGGCTAGTGGGGCGAGCGGAGCCGGTACTGCTTGATTTGGCAGGCAATAGTTGGAGAGACCTCGCGGGCCGAAAGTTGGAATTTTCTAATCCGGATGCGAAGGAGGGGATGGATTTAGAGAGCTTTGCTGCTACGCAGGTGGGAGCAGTAGGGGATATCACCGCTTCGCGAAAAGTGAAAGTGCCCGATATTCCAATAGATGAAATCGGCGAATACTATTTGGCAAAAAAGCCCTTCCCCTGGCACTGGGGCAATTCGCTGTATCTCGAATGGTTCAGCCAAACAAACGGCCGCGTGGTTATAGAGTCAGCGAGTTACGAACTAAGGATCGTTGGCTCGCCCGTTTGGGAAATGTCGGCAGAGGAGGAGAAGCTTCAACAGCTCGCCAACGAAAAGGCGATGACTGGATTTATGGATACGTTAGCGGAAGTTGCTGATGGTTCAGCTAGCGAGGGTGACCCTTGGAACGATTCGCCTCAAACAGAGGAAAAAGCCGACCGAATACTGCATTGCAATGATATATTGACGGATCGCATCCAAGCTAGAATTGAAAGGGAGGGTGAAGGAGCTGACTTCGAGCAAATCATCGAGCAGGAGATCGAACGCATGCGCAGCGAAAGTGGCGATGCTGAGATCGAATGGACGGATAACGTTTCGGATTTAGCTTCGGAGCTGGAATTGGAATTCGACGACGATGAGTTCGATTTAGAAGACCATGCCCTGGCAGAACGTGCCCAGGAGCTAGCACATCAATTGATCGAGGAAAGTCGGGAAAAGAAATGGGTGCCCCCAGGCGCGATGGAGGATCATCCGGCAGCCTACTTGGTGGAGTCCGTGACCAAGGCGGCAGCCAAATTGGCCGGAGCGCTCAATGGGCAGACGTGGCCACCGGAGATTGATGATTGCGGCATGATGATAGCGCAGCTCAAGCGGGCTCGAGTCTATTTGGACGATGCGCAAACCGCCTTGGTTTCATGCCAGGAGCAAAAGCTAATTGCAATCGAAGCAATGGGGTACGTCCTCGTGGAAGTCGCCGATGTCGCCAAAGAATCTGACGAGATCATCTCCGAACTCCGCGATCGTTTAGAAGAGGGGAGGTAGGGGAGGGGAAAGCTTCGCGTTGAGTCTGACTTACTGCAGAGTGCTCTTGATAGACTGAAAGCGTATCCTGTAATGGGATACAGTTGAAGTTTTGAGATGGCCCCTCTCTGTGTTCTTTCTTCCAAATGTCAATATGCACAGACAGAGCCCTTTTGCCTGTCAATTCAAAAGCAGATTGTCGGGTTGACTTAAGTACATAACAACCATGAACTTCTCCTTGAGAAGAACAACAACATAAAAAGAAAATGTACGAAGTTAAATCTTTCCGAATCGAGAAGCTTTGGGGTACAAAGAATATCGAAATACCTCTGCAGAACCCTACCAAGGTCTCAATCCTAATCGGGAAAAATGGAACCGGGAAAACCACGGTAATCAACCTGCTCAAGGCGATATTAGAAGTCGATACGAAGGCATTAGGGGAGACTCCATTCGAAAAGGCAATTGTTCGGCTGATCGATACAGAAAACAATCGCCAGCGAACAATCACTATATGGGTCGAGATGCGGGAAGATTCTGTCTACGACTCGATATTTTATAGAATCTCTCGAGGTAAACCCAAAGAAGTCCGACACTACTCTGATGCAAGCAGAAGGGCTTTCATGGTGAGGCGCGGTCAAATGCATGAGGGCGAGTCAGAGGTTCGCAAATTGATGTCTGGCTTGGTGAACATCTATTCAATCTCAGTCTACCGAGACATGTCGGCTGAATTGTACCGAGAGCCGTACGAAGACAGAGGAGAGAGAAGAAAAAACTCTGTCGATGTTCGATTAGAGTACCTAATGATGCAACTTACTCGGTATTTGCTAGAAATCTCAGACTTAATTGCCATTGAGACTGAAGCACTGCAAAAGGAACTCTTAAAGCTCATTTTGTTTGATCGAACAAACGATAGTGCCAAGCGTCTTTTGGATACTGTGAAGTCAAACTTCGACAAAAATGCTGTCGCGAAAAGCCTCAAACGAATATACAGAGAGCTCGGAGTTCGGGATGTCGACCGAACGATCGAAGAGCATACGAAGAAGCTCGATCAAATTATACTTAGATTTAAAAAAGATGGAACCTTGAAATTCGAGGATGTATCAGCTTTGCCATTACACTCAAGAGCAATGCTTCTTGCCAAGAAAAGCCTAGAGTCTCAAAACTGCAAAGATAAGATTCGGGAGCCTGTTAGTACATTCCTGGATATGCTCAATAAATTCATGAGTCCAAAAGTATTTAGAGAGGACCCAAACTACGGTCTATGCGTTGAGAGCATAACGGGGGAAATGCGAGTCTCATCGCTATCAAGCGGTGAAAAGCAGTTGCTAATTCTACTCGTTGAATCGTTGCTTCAGAGACAAAAACAATGCTTGTTTATCGCTGATGAGCCTGAACTGAGCTTGCATGTCGAGTGGCAAGAGAAGTTAATTCGCTCAATCGTAAAAATTAACCCGGCGGCTCAAGTCGTGGTCGCTACGCATAGTCCGGAGATAGCAGCACATCATGAAGAAACCATAATCGACATGGAGGAAGTCGCTAGTGGCGCTAATTAGAAGTTCAAGGGCATCCTCCGTATTAAACCGCTTCCATGGAGCGAAAGCCATCGTATACGTCGAAGGAGAGCGTGATGAGGCTTTCTGGAGTCATTTTGGTGAGTCATACGGAATCAGGCCGAAGAGCGCAGGCAGCAAATCAGCATGCCTAGAGCACGCTCAAAAGCTAATCGAAACGAATGAACGATTCCTAGTCGCAGTTGACTCCGACTATGATGACTTCTCATCCTCTAAAATTGATGATCCGCGCGTTATATATACCTATGGCTATTCAATAGAAAACCTAGTGTGCTCGTGCAAGGCAATTGCACGATACTTGAACCTTAAGGGCGGAGGGGTTCGAATTCGAGAAAGCGAGGTAAAGGAAGTGGCGTCTCGCTGGTTTGAGCAAATCAAAAATCTAATATACATCGATGTGTTCATGCATATCTCAAAACAGGGAAAGAAAGGCCCCTTTGCAAGAGAGCATCTTCAAGTGTTCTGCGAGACAGGACTCTCAGATGTAGAAATTAAAAAGATCGAAAACGGAATGCTAAGAGCCTTGAACAAAGCCGATTTTCTCAAATGGAAAAATGAAGTAAAGCTGACGAAGCATCACGTTAAAGGAAAATTCGTACTATGTCTAGTTAACCAAATGGCGACACGAGTATTCGGTCAAAAGAAATCGTCGAACGACGATTTGTTCGCCGGGATGGCCGCCCTGTTCCCTACTCAAATCCAATCCAAGGGACACAATATCTTTCGGAAGCAAACAGTAGAAGCACTGAAGCGTGTAGTCATTCCGTCGGCAGGCGGAAAGAAAAAGGGGTGACGCATAAACGAAAGGCGATTCAGAAAGGGGCAGACTGTGCTTTTTGATATTAACCATTAACTAGGAAAGGTGCGGCGGTTAATCGGGAAGTCTTTTCTAAGGTGGTTGGCTTTCACTTAAAATTGTTGAGCGAGTGGGCTTGTTTTGATACCGTCTGGGATTCGCTGAAGGAGGACATGGGTGAGATATGTTATGACTCGTCTGCTGTCTTTTTCAATTGCACCATCATTGCGTGCCCTTTTTTCGTGAGGCGGTACTTTTGGAGGCTTCTCGGAAGTGGTCCTCGTGTTTGAGTCCGAGTAGGCCCTGGATTTCGTTTCGTTTGAGATCGCCTTGGAGAACTTTTAGGAGCTTTGTGACTTCCCAGGCGACTGGAGTGTGGCGAGCAATGGAATTCGTGAATTCTTTCAGTGCGTATAGAGTGGCTAATGGGGCCTGTCAGTCTCTTGACTGGATTGGCGAGCGGGGTAGGGTGAGCTTATGAATCCTACGGTGATAGTGCTGGGTGGTCCGAATGGGGCGGGGAAGACGACGCTTGCCCGTCAGTTGATGCTTACCCGTTTGCCGGATTCGTTTGAGTTCCTGAATGCGGATTTGATCGCAGAAGGCTTGTCACCGTTTCGTCCTGAACGGGCTGCGGTGAGAGCGGGGCGTTTCTTTGTGCAGCGTTTCGAAGAGAAGGTAGCGAATAGGGAATCGTTTGTGGTGGAGTCTACCTTAAGTGGCTTGGCTTTGGGGCGGCGTTTGAAGTCCGCTCAAGAGATTGGCTACTGCGTGGAACTAATCTATCTTTGGTTGCCTGACGCGGAGTTCGCAAAGCAGAGAGTTGAAGAGAGAGTGAGGCAAGGGGGACATCGTATCCCGAAGGATGTGATCGAGAGAAGGTATCGGAAGTCGTTAAGCAATTTCTCGTCGACTTATCAGAGCTTAGCCGATGAGTGGGGGCTTCTTGATGGTAGCAGCACTCCCCCTGTCGAAGTGGCGGGCGGTCGAAAAGGAGAAAGTATAGAAATCTTGGATACGGAACGCTATCGATTTCTGGGCGATTTGATTTCTGATGGCGGAGATGCGGTAATGGAGTCGGAGCAAGACTATGGAAAGCCAAGTCATGTTTATATCGATGACTTATCCGAGGTGTTGGAGAAGGTCGGGGCGTTTTTGGAAGAGCGGAAGCGGTAGACTCTGTTTAAAAGATGAAGGTTTAGGCTGAGATCTTTAACCGCTGATGGACGCAGATTTTTTTGGAGAAATTCAGGGAAGCTCGGATGAGCTTTTTGTGGAGGGCAGTCTGATGACTGCTGGGATTGGCGAATCTAATCGCGACACAAGGTCGCTTCGCACATTGGGTTGTGGAGCGTGACCAACAGTCTTCGTTCGTAAACGAACTACGCCCGTCAAGAGGTTACTCCTACCTCAGGTAGGGGCGGTGATGCTGCGTTTGGATTTGTGGATACCGGCGAGCTTGCCTTGGTATTGGATCTTGCCGCCTTCGGGACGTAGCTTGCAGCTTGGATCGATGACGACCGTACAGCCTAGGTCAAGGAAGTTGTGGGCTGTGGTTATTAGTCGTGCCTAATTTAGCCCGCTTGCTCGGGCCTTTTCTAGGAGTGCCTTGACGCGTTGGCGATAGGCTCGCTGGCGGGCGATCGCTTTTTGGCGTTTTGTTTCTGCGGATACACGTGGGCGACCAGCCTTGGGAGTGAACACGTTTTGAGGGACCGTGAAGACACCCCTCTTGCTAAAACTCTCTGGAGTTCGTTCTTCCAGTTGGTTTCGGTTTTGTGTTGAATACCACGGTGTCTTGAGGCTGCGAGCTTTTCGCTTACTCCATGCGGGTTGGGAAACCTTGGCTTTCAGGGATAGCCACTCTGCGTAGGCTGCTAAGTAGGCGTCTGCGATATTTCCGTCTGTGAAGCGATTTGCGAGTATCGTAGGTGGTTCCTGGATACTTTTAGAAAGTTGCTGATGACTTGTTGCTCTTCGCGAGATCTCGTGTTGCCAGTCACGAAGATTGTAGCCAAAGGACTCAAGCGAATCGGATTGGTCGGCGACTTCCTTGAAGGTAGCAGGGCGATGGAGTGTCTGTTGTTTGGATTCAAGCATGATTGGCCTCCTCAATTAATTCAGTCAGCGTGGCTCGATTCTTTTTTGGTATGACTTCGTCTGGGAAGAACTGGTCGATACGGTCTTGGATTTCGCCTACACTTTTTATTCCTATTTTTCGGAATAAGAATATGAGATCTTCATGATCGCCACGGTAACCTGGCAGTGGATCGCGACAGGATAGTGCTTTCATCGCTAGTAGATAGTTAGCCGTTGCAACGTAGATTGTGAGTCCAGGAATGCCAAGTGGCAGTCTTCTGCGTCCATTAATAGGCGTAGGTCCGAGAAATTGCACTACATCATCATTTAGCCAATCATCATGAAGAGACAGGCTCTGTGCTACTTTCTTAGCAAGAGCGGTTCCTTGATCGCGTGGATTGAGGACAGCATCCACATCCTTAGTCGCGTTTCTCGAATCGTAGGCGAGAAGCATTGCCGAACCGCCGTAGATAGAGATCTCAAGATCGATTCCCTCCGTAAGTGCGTGTCTGCCGAGCTCCGTTAAAGCGGCTTCAAGGGTTTTTCGATCTAAGTTTCTCATAATAAAACGTAACGTTATGAAAAATTAAGAATACTTCAAGTTCGTTTAGGTTAGGAGGGAAAAGGAGAACTCCGTGGATTTTTTAGATGCGAGCGAGCATCGACTCGTGCTGTGGGGAAATGCCCGTTAGGGATAACGGGCTCTACCTTTGGAAGGTACTATCTTTGTGTTCCGTGAATTTTGTGGGTCGCGACTAAGGTTGCGGACGGCTCGGCGATCCGCTTCAAGGATGATGTGTCAGATTTCCAACCGCAGATGGCCGCGGATTTTTGGGAGAAATTTAGGGAAGCTCGGATGAGCTTTTTGTAGAGGGCAGTCTGATGACTGCTAGGCTGTGGGGAAATGCCCGTTAGGGATAAAGGGCTCTACCCTTGGCAAGGTACTATTTTTGCGTTCCGTGAACTTTTTTGGGTCGGTGACTAGGGGGGCGGATGGCCCGGCGATCCGTCCCTACCTTAGGTATGGGGCGGTGATGCTGCGTTTTGATTTACGAAGACCTGCTAGGTTGCCTTGGTAGAGAATCTTGCCGCCTTTGGGGCCGCCGCCGGGGCCGACTTCCACCACGTAGTCGGCTTCTTGGATGAGGTCGAGGTGGTGTTCGATGACGACGACGGTGTGGCCTTGGTCGACGAGCTTGTGGAGGAGGCGTATCAGCTTTTCGCAGTCGCTTAGGTGCAGGCCGATGGTGGGCTCTTCTAGGATGTAGAGGTTGGTGCGTTTGATGCCTCGGCTGCGTTCGGTGTAGCTTTGCAGGCCTTTGGCGAGCTCGGTGACGAGCTTGAGGCGCTGGGCTTCGCCACCACTGAGGGTGGGACTGCTTTGGCCGAGGGTGAGGTAGCCGAGTCCGGTTTCGACCATGAGCTGCATGATCTCGCCGAGCTGGCTGTGGAAGCTGAAGAACTCGGCGGCTTCTTCGAATCCCATCGCTAGAACGTCAGCGATGTTTTTGCCTTTCCAGTGGAGATCGAGCAATTCGGGGCCGTAGCGGGAGCCGTCGCAGTCTTCGCAGGTGACGTAGGTGTCGGGCATGAAGCTCATCTCGAGCTTAACGCGTCCGGCTCCCGAGCAAGTATCGCAGCGGCCGTGGGCGGTATTAAAGGAGAAGCGACCTGGCTTGTATCCACGCATCTTAGACTCGGGTAAGCTAGCGAAGAATTGTCTTATGATATCGAATACGCCGAGGTAGGTGGCGGGAGTGGAGCGGGGCGTTTTGCCGATCGGACTTTGGTCGACTTCGATGACGCCGCGAAATCCGGTAGCTCCGGTGAGGGAGTCGAAAAGTACATTGCCTTCCTCGCCTTCGATGCTGGGGCCGTTTTTGGCGAAGTCCCCACCGGATATCGCGTCCTTCTTGGCTTTGATGGCGTAGGTGGTGGCGGGAGCGAGCAGGTCGCGGATGAGGGATGACTTGCCGGCTCCTGAAGCTCCGCAGAGCATGGTGAGGCGGTTGTGGGGGATATGGACCGTTTGGTTTTTGAGGTTGCGGAAGGTCGCTTTGGTGAGGGAGAGGTAGGTGGAAGTGTCCGCTTTTTGCGCCGTGCCGCGAGCGGCAGCCCTACGTTTGGGGAGTGTTCGGTAGTTGCCTTGTAGCGGATGGGGGATGCCGGACTTGAGGTAGCGGCCGGTGAGGGAGTTCTTGTTTTTCTTGAGCTGGGCGACGGTGCCTTGGGCGATGACTTCGCCGCCGTGGATGCCGGCGCCGGGACCGAGGTCGATGATATGGTCCGCATGCTCCATCGTGGTGTCGTCGTGTTCGACGACGAGGAGCGTGTTGCCTTTGCCTTTCAGGTTCTTAAGCGTTTCGATGAGGCGGTCGCCGTCGCGGGCGTGTAGGCCGATGCTGGGCTCGTCGAGAACGTAGAGAACGCCGGCGAGGTTGGAACCGAGCTGGGCGGCAAGGCGGATACGCTGGGCTTCGCCGCCGGAGAGGGTTTGGGTCGGTCGGTCGAGACTGAGGTACTCGAGTCCTACTTTATCCAAAAACTGGAGACGCTCATGGATTTGGGCGATGATGTCGCGGGCGATGATTTGGCCGCGTTTGTCGAGTTGGAGTTTTTTGAGAGTGGCGAGCAAATTGCTGGGATCTTTGGCGAGCAGCTTGGGTAAGGAAATTTTGTCGCTGTTTTTTAGATACAGATAGACGTGGCGGGAGGTGCGGTTGAGTCGCTCGCCTTCGCACTCGGGGCATATGATGGCTTGGCTGTCGTCTTCGCTGGAGTTGTCGGCGCCGATGGCTTTGGCGAGCTCCTCGTCTTCTTCGAGCCTCTCGCGCATCCACGGATAGATGCGACCGTGTCCACGGCAGGCCGGACACCAGCCTTTGTGGGAGTTGAAGGAGAAATCCTTGGGGTCGAGTTCGGCGAGGGCTTCCCCGGTCTCGGGGTCCATGCGAGTGGTGGACAGGTACTGAGGCGTACCGCTCGCAGCGGTGCTTTTCTGAGGAATGACAAGGGCGGTGCCTTTTCCTCGTTGGAGCGCGTCCTTGAGGTGGTGGTTGAGTTGGGACTTGAGGTGGGCGATCGGGGCGAGGTCGGCGATGACGACTTCGATGTTATGTTCCTTGTAGCGGTCGAGTTTCTTAAAGTCGTCGGTGAAGATGAGCTTTCCGTCGACCCGCATCATTTCGTAGCCGTGGTCGGCGATCCAGTTGGCGATGGGCTGGTGGTGGCCTTTGCGGTTACGGATGAGCGGAGCGAGCAGGTAAAAGTGCTTGGCATTTTTTGCCTCGGTGGATGTAACGAAATTTTGGAGACGCTTTTGCAGTTCGCTCTCGGTTTGCGAGACAAGGGGGTTTCCGGAGTCGGGGTTGTGGGGGATGCCGAGACGCGAGTAGAGCAGTCGCAGGTATTGGGCGACTTCGGTGATGGTGGCGACGGTGGACTTGCGTGAGCCGCGGGTGACGCGCTGCTCGATGGCCACCGTTGGCTGGATGCCAGTGAGTTGGTCGAGGTCGGGGCGGGGGAGTTGTTCGACGAATTGGCGGGCGTAGGGCGACATGGATTCCATGAAGCGGCGCTGGCCTTCGCCGAAGACGATGTCGAAGGCGAGGGTGGACTTGCCGGATCCGGAGGCTCCGGTGACTACAGTGAATTCGTAGTGGGGAATGGATACGGAGATGTTGCGCAGGTTGTGCTCTCGAGCTCCGGTAACGGTCAGAGATGGTTTGGAAGTCTGAAGCGCGAGGGGAGAAGTGTGAAAGGGGGCTGCTTCTTCGGCGGCGAGAAGTTGGGTTGTCGAGGAAAATTCGGGCGCGAGGTACTTGGCGGTTTCGGTGTTCGTTTGAGAGCAGGCTTCGGGGGTGCCTTGGAAAACGACTTCGCCGCCTTTAGCTCCGGCGTCAGGACCCATCTCGATGATCCAGTCCGCGGATTTCAGGACGTCGATGTTGTGCTCGATGACGATTAGGCTGTGCCCGGAGTCGACGATGTCTTGCAGGACTTCGAGCAGTCGCCGGACGTCGTGCTTGTGCAGGCCGGTGGTGGGTTCGTCGAGTAGGATTAACGCCCGTGCTTCGCTCTTCGAGCTACGCAGGGTTCGAGCGGAGCTCGAAAGGTACTTGACGAGCTTGAGGCGTTGGGATTCGCCGCCGGAGAGGGTGTTAAGCGGCTGTCCGGATTTGAGGTAGCCGAGTCCGACTTGATCGAGTGCGGCGAGCTTGCTGTGGATCTTGGGGTGGTCGGCGAAGATCTCCATGACTTCGGAGATGGTGAGCTCTAGAAGGTCTGAGATGGAATGGCCTTCGTACTTGATTTCCAGGAGCTCGGACTTGAAGCGTTTGCCGTTGCAGTGGGGGCAAGGGACGTAGACGTCGGAGAGAAACTGCATCTCGATCTTTTCGTAGCCGAGGCCCTTGCAGGGCTCGCAACGTCCGTCGCCCGCGTTGAAGGAAAAGCTGGAGGCGGTGTATCCGTTTTCTTGCGACTGTGGAAGCTTGCCGTAGAGCTTGCGGATTTCGTCCCAAGCTTCGACGAAAACGATAGGGTTGGAGCGCGGGGTGCGGCTGACTGGGGATTGGTCGACGAGGGTGATTTCGTCGAAATCGAGGTCGGAGGATAAACTCTCGACCGCGGCAGGGTCCTCGGCGAGTAGTCCGCGTTGGGCGATGAGGTTTTGGTAGAGGACGGCGTTTAGCAGGGTGGACTTGCCGGAGCCGGAGACTCCGGAGAGACAGACGAAGCGTTGGAGCGGGATCGAGAGAGTGAGCTCGCGGATGTTGTGCTTGCTGGCGGAGCGGATGTGAAGGGCCCGTTCTTCGCTTTTCGAACTTTGCAGGGTGTTCGAAAGAACTTCTCTAGTTTCGGTGGGGACGGGGATCTGTAGTTTGCCGGAGAGGTATTGGCCGGTGATGGATTTCGCGGAGGCGAGGAGTTGTTTTTGGGTGCCTTGGAAGACGAGGTGGCCGCCGTTGGCCCCGGGCTCGGGACCGATTTCGATGACATGGTCGGCGGCGCGTATCATGGCGTCGTCGTGCTCGACGAGGACTACGGTGTTGCCCGAGTCGGTGAGGGTGCGGACGATCTGGATGAGGCGATCGATGTCGCGGGCGTGCAGGCCGACGGAGGGTTCGTCGAGTACGAAAAGGGTATCGACGAGGGAAGCTCCGAGGCAGGATGTGAGATTGACGCGTTCGACTTCGCCGCCGGAGAGGGTACGAGCGGGGCGATTGAGGGTGAGGTAGCCCAGTCCGACGTGATTGAGGTAGCGGAGGCGGGAGAGGATGGCGGAGCTGGCGATGCTTGCTTGGTGGCTCGGTTCTAGGCGTGCCACGAGGTCGCTTTCTACGGTTGATTCGATAAGTGTTTGTAGATCGGATACAGGAATCTCGTAGAGGTCGGGGAGGCGGTAGTCGTTCCATTTCCAGCAGAGGGACTCTGGCTGGAGGCGGGTACCTCGGCAGTCTGGGCATTTGACGTAGGCGCGGAAGCGGGAGAGGAAGATGCGAACGTGCATCTTGTAGGTGTTGCGCTCGAGCCAGTCGAAGAAGCCTTTGACGCCATACCAGAGTCCGTCGGAGTCGCTGCCTTCGGGGAGTTTTTGGTAGGCGGGTTCGCCGAGGATGACAATGTCTTGCTGGCGTTGGGTGAGCTTGTTGAAAGGCTTTGTAGTGGAAATTTTGAGTCGCTTGCAGGCTCGGGTAAGGTCTTTCTTTGACTCGCCGTAGACTTGGCCTTCGAAAGGTTTGATGAGGCCTTCGGAAATGGATTTGTTGGTGTCGGGGATAGCGAGGCGATAGTCGATCTCGATGACGCGTCCAAAGCCGCGGCACTTGGGACAGGCTCCGATAGGGGAATTGAAGGAGAAAAGCGGTGGGCTGGCGGGGCGGTAGGTTTTTCCGCTGGTAGTGGAATGGAGTCCGCGGGAATGGTGGGCGAGGATGGAGCCGTCTTTTTCGAGGAGCAGCAGCTGGCCTTGACCGAATTCAAGGGCAGTTTCGGCGGCTTCGAGGAAGCGCGATTTGTGGGTGTCCGCTATTTGGATACGGTCTTGTACGACGTGGAGAGTGGTGTTTTCTGCCCAAGAGTTGTACGAATCTTCACCGATCGATTCGATTCTATGCAGTTCGGGGGCTGCCGAAGATTTTTGAGTTGCTTGAAAGAAGCGGGAGTAGCCTTGGGCTTTGATGTTTTTTAGGATCTCGGGCCAGGTGAGTTTTTCGGGCTTTTTGACTTCGAACGCCACGATGAGGGAGCGGTCGGGGAAGTTAGCTTTGGCTTTTTGCCAGATGGATAGGGGGTTGTCGTCGTTGATAGGAGCCCCGGTTTCGGGGTCGTAGAGGGAGGCGACGTGAGAGAACCAGACTTTGAAGAAGTCGGTCAGCTCGGTCATGGTGCCGACCGTGGAGCGGGACGTTTTGATGGTGTTCTTTTGCTCGATTGCGATGGACGGACGCACATTTTCCGCGGAATCGAGGTCGGGCTTTTCGAGCAGGTCGAGGAACTGGCGGGTGTAGGCGGAGAATGTCTCGACGTAGCGACGTTGGCCTTCGGCATGTAGGGTGTCGAAGACGAGCGAGGACTTACCGGCTCCGCTGAGACCCGTGACGGCGATGAACTTGCCGAGCGGGATATCGACATCGATGTTCTTGAGATTGTTCTGGCGGACGCCGCGGAGGCGGATGCTATCTGGCTTGGAAGATGAAGGCATTTTGAAATCTTTGGTGATAGTCGCCTACGAAGGGCACGGTGATCACAAGGGCTAAGCTCTGGAACTCAGGTGTTATTGGCCAACGAATTGAAAAGGCGGATGTACGCGGTGGTTTGCGATTTTAGGGAAAAGTTTTTCTGGGCGAAAGCGCGAGCGGCGTCGCCGAACTGGAGGCGTTGGGAGGGATCGTGGGCGAGTTTTAGGAGAGCGGCGAGGAAGGTGGCTTCGTCTCGGTGGGGGATGAGGTAGCCAGATTTTTGGTCGAGAAAGGTTTCGCCAACGCCATTGACGTCATAGGCGACAACGGGGAGGCCGGACATTTGGGCCTCGACGAGGAAGTTGGGCAGGGACTCTTGATCGGAGGTGTGGACTGCGATGTCGGAGTCGAAGTAGAGACTGCGCGGGTCCTTGAGGAGGCCGGGAAAATGGATGCGGTCTGCAACGCGGAGGCGCTGGGCTTCGGCTTGGCAGGCGGCACGGGTAGGGCCTGCACCTGCAAGGGTAAGTTTCCAGTCGAGGTCCCTCGGTAGCTGGGAGCAAATTTGGATGAGGCGGATTTGCTTTTTTTGCGGGCGAAACATGGAGACGCTCACAAGATGGATAGCCGGAGAAGGGTTCCGTGTTTTGGGTTCCGGTGAGAAGGTGGGGATGGTGGTTTCGAAGTCGCGGAGGCAGCCGTTGTAGATGACGGTGGCGGTATCGGGACGGCGGATACTGTAGTCAGAAGCGAGGCGCTCGAGGGCTTCGCGGGAGTTAGCTACGATGTGGTCGGCCCGTTGCAAGGCGCGGCGGTAGAGGAAGGGGATGCTCCGGCCAGTACGGAAGGTAGCGATAAGCTGGTAGGTACGCTGTTTTTCTGAGGCTAGCAAGCCGGCGTGGCAGTTGGCCATACGGCCCATGGGCACGACCATGTCGGGACTGATTTGGGTGAGGAGGGACTTGAGGCCGGGAGCGAACCAGTCGGTTTTGAGGAACCGTTGATTCAGGTAGTGAGTAGTGAGTAACGAGTCTTTAGTTGCCCGTTCGTCGAGAATGCCGCCGCGTCTGAAGACGATGATGTGGACTTGATGGCCGGCCTCGGAGAGGCCTCGGGCGATGGCGAGGGTCTGGTGCTCGGTGCCACCGTTGCGGAGGTGGTCCTGGACGATGGCGACTGTGAGGGGGGCGAAGTTAATAGCGTGGGTGAGGTTTGGCGGGAGTAGGGCGCTGAGCAAGGATTTGTGGCCGGATTTTACACTCGCATGCAACCGGTGGGCTGAATGAGTGTTTAAAGGGTTATGAGTCGTGAAGGTTCAGAAGGATTTTCCTCAATTTTGAAGCGTTGGATCGTGAGCGGTCTGGGCGTGTGGCTGGGCAGTTATTTCATCGACGGGATAAGCTACGATGCAAATTCCACGCTTTTGATCGTGGTTTTGCTGCTGGGCTTGTTCAGCGCGGTATTGAAGCCGATCCTCGTTTTGCTAGCGCTGCCGTTTGTGCTGCTGACACTGGGGTTAGGAATCTTGTTCATCAATGCTCTGCTGTACCTTTTGGTGGGGGAATTGGTGCCCGGGTTCGAGGTTGCGAGTTTTTGGGCGGCGTTCTTCGGAGCTCTGTGGGTGACCTTCCTCAACCTGCTCTTTGGGAACTGGATTGGGGGCTCGAGGCGAAGCTCCGTTAAGGTGAGGACCGGGGGCGCCGCAGGTAAGCGTTCGACCCGTAAGGTGAAGGCCAAGGACGACGTCATCGACATTTAATGGGAGGGGCCAAGCTGAGGTTTTCGGGCGATTGCGCTAGACACTACGGGGCAGGGTGGCTATCCCGCTAGGCTTTCTTAATCCGCATTCAATATGGCTGACGTAAAATACGATTTAGTAGTAGTAGGAGGTGGCCCAGCAGGCTACGCGGCTGCAATTCGCGCCGGACAACTCGGCAAGAAGGTTGCTTGCGTTGAGATGGATCGCGCTGGCGGTACCTGCTTGAACTGGGGCTGTATTCCCAGCAAGGCCCTATTGAAGAGCGCGGAGCTCATTCATTCCATCAAGAAGGCAGAGGAATTCGGCATCTCGGTAGGATCGGTTGATTACGACTTCGCGAAGATCATCAAACGCTCCCGTGGCGTCGCAGATCAGATGGCCAAGGGCATCGAGTTTCTCTTCAAGAAGAACAAGGTCGACTACTTCGTGGGCAAGGCGCACGTGGACGACGCGAAGACGGTCTCAATCGTCGAAGGCAAGGAAAAGGGCAAGAAGCTCAGCACCTCGAACATTCTCATCTCCACTGGCTGCCGTGCTCGTCGTTTGCCGTTCCTGCCGGATTCCGACCGCATCATGACTTCCCGCGAGGCACTCGTGATGAAGGAGCAACCAAAGTCGATTGCCATCATTGGATCGGGCGCGATCGGTGTCGAGTTCGCCTATTTCCTCAACGCATTTGGAACCGAAGTGACGATCCTCGAAGTGATGGACCAGTTGGTACCGGTCGAGGACGAGGAAATCGCTAAGGTTCTAGGACGCGAGTTCAAGAAACAGGGCATCAAGACGGAGCTTGGCGTGCAGGTGAAGGAGTCCGAACTGACCAAGAACGGCGTGAGGCTGGTCTACGAAAAGAAGGGGAAGAAATCGGAGATTGAGGTGGATGCGGTCATTCAGGCTGTCGGCGTAGTAGCCTACCTTGACGGAGCAGTTAATCCCTCGCTGAACCTCAAGACCGAGCGTGACTACTTGGTTGTCGACGACAAGTACATGACCAATGTTGCGGGCATTTATGCTGCCGGCGACATCATCGGTCCACCTTGGCTCGCTCACGTGGCGACTTTCGAGGCAGTCCAGGCAGTCAACGGCATCTTTGGCGTCGCCAAGCCACGCCGTGTCAAGAATTTCCCAGGAGCGACCTATTGCAATCCGCAGATCGCCAGCACTGGCGTTACCGAAAGGAAAGCCAAGGAGCTCAAGCTCGACTATAAGGTCGGCAAGTTCCCTTTCGTCGCTTCAGGCAAAGCGGTTGCTGGAGCCCACTCGGAAGGTTTCGTCAAGCTTATCAGCGATGCGAAGACAGGCGAAATCCTCGGCGCCCATATCATTGGACGCGATGCGACGGAGCTCATCACGGAGTACTGTCTAGCTATGGAAATGGAAGGTACGATCGACGAGATCCATGGCACTATCCACGCTCACCCGACCATGAGCGAAGCCCTCGCCGAGGCCGCAGCGGATACGCATTCGGAAGCGATCCACATTTAGGATTTCCAGTTTAGCAGGTACGGCAATTTCAGGTCGCCCGCGGAGCGGCCAGCCCACCTTTTGATTTATTGACGCTTTGCCCTCGACTTTCGTAGGCGGGTTTCGGAATTATCTCCGCGATTGTTTTCAGGCGCTCCCGTAGTTCAATGGATAGAATGTTGGTCTCCGAAGCCGAAGATGTGGGTTCGATTCCCGCCGGGAGTACCAGAAGCGATATGGACAGTGAATGAGTCGAGCGTTTGAGAAGCGGAAATGGATTTCTCGACGCGAGCCGGAGTTTGTCACGGAAGCGGCGCGAATCCTTGCTAATTGGGCCTAGGTTCTTAAGTAATAGCCTCTTGCCCCGTATTCTGCATCTAGAATTATCATTTAGATGGACAACCCTTCGATCGAAACAGAAACCGCAGTTCCGGATCCCGTTAAGCAGCTCTCCATCTTTATGGAGAACAAGGTGGGGCGTCTATCAGATATATTTCGTCTCTTCGACGACAGCGCGATCCACGTGATGGCTCTCACTACCTTGGATACGACGGACTGCGCGATAACGCGAGTGGTCGTGGACGATCCGCAGAAGGCGAAGGAGCTTCTTTGGGAGCATGATGTCACCTTCAGCGAGAGCGAGGTACTCGCTGTGGAAATCGTAGGGGAACACGATATCAACCGCGTTTTGGCGGCGTTGTTGCAGACGGAGATTAACATCCACTACATATACGCTTTTGTAAGCCGCCCTCATGGACGCTCCGCCTTAGTCATCAGTATTGAGGATACCGATCTTGCCGTCCATATTCTCAATACGCACAACATTCGCGTTTTGAGCCAAAGGGACATTTCACGCTAGTCATTCCCGCCTATCTTCCTATCCACACTGCCCACACATGAGCGAAAAACCGTTGCCACCGAGCGTCCAACCACGAGAAATAGAAGCCAACTCCGTTGCCGCTAGGCACCAGGACCTTGAGGTCAAGGACGCTCAGATAATCTTCAACACGGTTTGGAACAAATTAGAAGAAAAGTATGGCCGCACGCGCCTGCACTTTCCGCAAGAGCTGATACTGCTCGGCGGCGCGCCGGGTGCCGGTAAGGGGACAAACACTCCCTTCATCCAGGAAGTACGCGGGCTGACAGCAGAACCGATAGTCGTAAGCTCTTTGCTGGATACGCCGGAGATGCGGGCCATCAAAGACGCCGGTGGAATGGTGGGCGATACCGAGGTGATCAGCATCTTGTTCGAGCGCTTGCTTTCGCCGGACTACGAGGACGGAGCCATCCTGGACGGTTTTCCGCGCACCTTCGTTCAGGTCGAGTGTATGAAAATGCTCTACCACAAAATGCTTCAGCTCCGCGCCGAGTTTTTTAATACAGAGTACAGGGCTAGCTTTCGGCAGCCTCTGATCCACATCATGATGCTCTTCATCGACGAGAAGGAAAGCGTGGCCCGTCAGTTGAAGCGTGGGCGCGAGATCATCGAGTACAACGAAGAGGTGGAGCGCACTGGGATCGGCGAGCCGAAGGAATACCGGTCCACAGACTCCGACTCAAAAGCGGCCCAGCGTCGTTACCGCGTTTTTAAGGAGGCAACATACGATGCTCTGCAATCACTTCGTGAGGTCTTCCATTACCACTTCATCAATGCCCAAGGAAACTTGGCAGAAGTGCGGCAGAACATCATAAAGGAGCTCCAGTACCAGAGCTCGCTCGAGCTGGATCCTCGCACCTTTGACTCGCTGCACCGTCTACCGATCGCAAAGAAGATCATCGAAAGCGCTCGCCAGCAGCTCGTGCGACGTCTCGACCAGTACGAGATGGAGAATAGCGATCAATTCCATCGGGTTATCGATTTTATTGAGCAGAAGATAATGCCAATCGTGAAGCACCACGCGATTACCGGCTCCGCGCATATCAACTCTGAGGATCCGACCTTGGACGATCCGCACTCCATGGCTATGCTCATCGATATCTTTTCCGAACGCGGCTACCATGCGTCGGTGGACCTGCACAAGATCGAGATTCCCGAGGAGTTCGATTTGCAAACTGGCCAGATCCGTTGCCGCATGAAGAAAGTTTGGCGTATCCAGATTCGTTTCAAGGGTTCCGAAATACGCCGTGGTTCTTGATGTCGTCCGCAGCTATGGCTCAAAGTGAAGGAGGGTACTTTCTTGGGGCGCTTTTGAGTGAAGACTTAACTTGCGCCCGGAGTCTCAGCTACCTAGTTCTTATGCTGCTTGATGGGAGGCGCACTGCGGGTCCCAAAAAGCGATATCCCCGATCGAGTAGTACAGCCATCCATTGCCAATTTTTGACCTGTCATCGGGTTTGAATTGCACTTCGAAAAAATGTCCAAACCCAATCCAAAAGTAGTCGTCGCAGAAGACGAAACCTTGTTTCGCGACTTCCTCTGTAGAATCATCCGCCAGCGATTTGGCTTCGAAATAATCGGAGAGGTCGCGACGGGAGAGGAAGCTTACAAGCTTTGCGAAGCGCACCGCCCGGATTTGGTGATCCTTGACCTTCGTCTGCCTGGCATCTCGGGCCAAGAACTAGCAGAGCGTTTGATAAGCGAGCAGCCTGATGTGCGCATCCTGATCATTTCTTCGGTGGAAGACCCCAAGCGCATTGGCTCATTATTGCAAATGGGAGTGACTGGATTTCTTAACAAAAAAGAAGAGTTCAGCGTCTTCGAGCAGGCCATCGAAGCAGTTGCCAGTGGAAACATTTTTGTAAAGGCTTCGGCCCAAACTCAACCGGATTCGCCCGACGCTCTTGACCAGCGAGAGCTGCTCGAGACCTTGAGCGATAGAGAGCGACAAATTGTGGTCTTCGTCGCATCTGGTATGACGAATAAGGAGATAGCTCAAAATCTCGGACTGAGCATCAAGACGGTAGAGTCTCATCGAAGTAACATATCCAAAAAGCTGAAAATCTTCGATATTGCGGGAGTGACGTTATTCGCGGTCAGAACGGGGTTGGTTACGCTTTAGAAATCGAACGATGAGCAACGGCGGGGACACGAATTTCACGGTGATTTTCAACGCGAAGCGTCGCGTTCTCAGGATGCCGGATTCGCTGCGCGCTATCTTAGAGCTCGATCCGGATTCGGAAGTAGATTGGCAAAGCCTAGTCATTGAGGATGCGTCGTCTTTCGTTCCGGGGTCGTCGGACTCGACGCTGCGAAAAACGGGCTATCTTAAACGGAAGTCGGGCGAAATTCTCCCTGCGTCATTCAATTGCGAGATGATCGAGGAGTCGGACGGGCTGGTCTGCGCCGAGATATCCGTCCCGACCACTTCCGAAAAGCGGATGGAGCCAGTCGAGAGGGAATCGCTAGATTTTCTCACGACCGTAAGCCACGAGCTCCGTGTTGCTCTCAACGGAGTGATCGGTTTCGCGAACGTGTTGAACGACTCGACTCTCAATGTGAACCAACGGGCGATTTTGGAAAAGCTTCAGTCGTGCAATCACATGCTCAAGGGATTGATTAACGACATCCTCGAATACTCCAGGGTGGCGACGTCGAAGATCAACTTAAAGGCAGAGTCGGTAGATCTAAGCGAGTTTGTGCATGAAGTAGTTGGGCTTTTTCGGGAGCGTGCCCGTTCGAAAGGCTTGCAGGTTGAGGTCGAAGTTGGCGACGAGCTACACTCTACAGTCGTTTTGCCTCGTATGCGAGTGACTCAAGTTTTGAGCAACCTTATCGCCAATGCCATCAAGTTTACCGATCAAGGTTGGGTGCGAGTGTCGGCTAGCTTGCGAGAAGACTCATTGTGTATCGATATTCAGGATACGGGACCGGGTGTTGATCCATCGTTAAGTGATTCTATCTTCAAACCTTTCTTTCGCTTGGGGGATCAAGCAGATAGCCCGGAGGGCACTGGCCTAGGCCTTGCCATAAGTAAAGAGCTCACAGCGAAGATGGGGGGAGAGTTGGTGCTCAAGCAACCGAGCGGAGGGGGGAGCCTTTTTTCCTTCAGCCTTCCGTTAAAGAAATGGTCGGAGGATTTATCTGCGAACGAAGTGATGCCCAACGAACCGGTTCGTTCCGTTGAAAGAGCCAAATGCCGAAATGGTGACAAACGAGTTCTTGTAGTCGAAGACAACCAGCTCAATGCGGATATCTTGGGGCATTTCCTGCAGGACTACGGTGTAGCTTTCGACCATGTCGACAATGGGCGAGCTGCGGTGGAAGTGTATCAAGATGGCAAGTACGATCTGATTTTGATGGATGTTATGTTGCCTGAGATGAACGGATACGAGGCGACTGAGAAAATTTTAGCCCACTCGAAACTCAAGCCTCCGGTCCCGATCGTGGGTGTGACGGCGAAAGTTTTCCGCCAAGATCAAATGCGTTGTATCGAGGTGGGAATGGTCGAAGTCGTACACAAGCCTGTAGATTTCAGACAGCTGCGGAAAGTGCTAGATCAGCGTATGTACAGCTCGGATCCAGTTGAGGATAAGGTTACTGCTCCCTCTGGTTCTGGTGCGGTTGTTGAGAAGGTGTCCGAGTCATCGGGGAGTGAGGCTTTGCTTGAAAGAGCGCCAAGCTCGGGCGGTCGCGATTGTATGGACGCTGGAACGCTTGAAGCCTACATTGACCGTATGAAAACCCCGGATACAAGCCGTTCCGACATTGTGAAGACAGCAACGGCAATTGTAGACGCCGAGGTAATAAGTCTCGTTGAATCTATAGATAAGGGCGACCGGAAAGAGGTAGGTATGCGTGCTCATTCGCTCAAAGGCGCGTTAGCTCTTTTGGGGGCTCGCGATATCATGGACCTCGCAAAGGGCTTGGAGTTAATTGCCAATGATGGTCGCTCGCCGCTTAAGGCAGAGCACTGGAAAAATATGGTCGAAGGTTCTTATGCCAACTTCCGTAAACAGCTGGAAGCTTATATGGAAACGACAGTCGTCGACTAGATCGGGCCAATTATTAGGCCGTCAGTACTTTGGTATTCGGATATGGGTGTTGTGCTCGACGTAGCGAGCGAGCGATGCGAAGGCAGCTTGTTGCTCCTCTTTACTGTGAGAAATCTCGTTCAGTGGCGTATTCAAAATGCCCGTAACTTTGCTAGAGAGTTCAGTAGGTAGCTTGTGGGACCAGTCAGCCAAGACGGGATAGCCTTCATCGCGAGCGTAGACGTAGAGCGATTTGAGCAAAACTGCCTGTGGTGGGGCGCCATTGGAGAGGGAATCTAGAGCCCGAGCCGTGAGGTTGAAGGTTTCCTCTCCCAGTTCGTCTTCGTGGGATGGATTTGCGAGTAAAAGGTTAGAGATCCAAGAGGCTGCCTGCAGGGCGGCGTAGCTTTTTCCGAGTCCTGTCCGTTTTCTGGATACAGTGAATTCCGTTAGGAACCCGTTGTTTGCGTTCTCCCCGGATTTGAAGTCTACATGCGCTTCACCTTGGTCGAAGATGTCGACTGCGTATCCTTGACCCTTGGTACGGTTTCGTTTGAGCACGCTCAGCAGACCGCGCTCTGAAGAGAGGAGCCTGACTTGGGTGAACGTTTCGCCAGTTGGCGTTAGCTTCAGTACGATCGCGTCCGCGACGATAAGCTTCTCAGCCGGCATCCTTTGGCTCTTCCTCTTGGAGGGGCTGGGGGGCTTTTGCTTCCCTGAACTTGAGGCTATTTTCTACGGGAGGATAGGGAGGCGCTACTGCTCCGCCGGAAATAATGAGTTTCATACCCTGGCCAACTGTCATATCCAAAACTTGGATATCTTCCTTCCTCATCATGACCAGGAAGCCGCTAGTCGGATTTGGGGTGGTGGGGACGAAAACGTTTTGAAGAAAGTCGTCGGTCTTATGCTGCACTTCACCTTTTCCGTCGCCGGTTAGGAATCCGAGGGCGTGGCAGCCTTCCTTAGGAAATTCGACAAGCACTACTTTCTGGAAAACAGCTCGGTTTTGGGAGCTGAAGGTATCGACGATCTGTTTTACGGAAGTGTAGACCGTATTTATAATTGGAACGTTGTTGAGAAAACGTTCCCCAATCGAAAAAAGGTACTTTGCGATGAAGTACCGAGAGAGGAAACCAAGGAGCGTGATAGCGAGCAAGACGATGATCGTGGCGAGCGTATCCCAGACGAGGGTGAGGCTCTCTCTGGAAACAAGATTCTCCGGGATTAGAAGTAGTTTGAGGATCGGCTCCTTGACGTTTCCTCCGACTTTGATGACCAGCCAGTTGAACACGAAGAACGTGATACCGATCGGAGCGAGCAGGATGAGTCCTGAGAAGAATGATTTGCGAAGTCTTGCGAGCATGGAGGCGTATTGAGCTACAAACAGGAGTGTTGATGATTTACTAGATCAGGTACACGCCAAAAGGAAGAAGGTTTCGTATTTGGCGCTTCGCTCGAAAAGCGTTGAGTGGAGCATCTGCATTTTTCAAGGTGGACGGTTTATGAACTGGAAAGGAGCTAACCGCCTCTACTCGCGGCACTCGCTGGTGCTTTGGAGTTCTCGCCTCGGCGAGGACTGGGAAGCCGCATTTAGCGATGCCGAGCTTCGTCGCGGTCGCTCGATCTACAAGAAGGGACGTATTCGGGAAATCTCGCTAAATGACTCGGACGTCATCGTGAACTCCAAGATTGGAGCGGCGGAAAGCTACTCGGTAGTGGAGTGGTTGGGCGGCAAGCTAGCGGTTCGTTCTTCTAGCTCTGACGAGGAGCTCGGAGGAGCGATTGCGGTGGCGGGTCTGCTGGAGATCGAAGAGCTGCTAGCGGACGAGGACCTTTCTTTATTGGAGCGGGGCAGCCTTGCCTCGGGCAGCGAGGAGCTCGAGGGAGAAGAGGAAGAGGAGCGTCCCCTTGACCTCTCGAAGAACGCGATGAACAAGACTGGCGAGGTTCGCGTGCTCCATCTCGTGCTGGATACGCATTTCAAGGGGCTCATTTGCGAAGCGTATTGGCTGAGCGAGGATGGGGCTCGAGTCTCGGCCTTGAGCAAGGAGGATGGTGCTCCGCGGGCCAACAATTCCGACGAGCGCGGGCGACTCATTATGTTGGCAGCTCGGGCGCGCAAGTCCCACTTCGTCTACTCGCCGGAGTTCGGCGGCTACCTATTGGAAAACCTGCGCGAGGTCGTGTATTTTATCCAGACAGTGTGGCCGACTTGGAAATCACGCTTTTCCACCGAAGAGCGGGAAAATGTGAAGCACATTCAGCAAGGCGTGGTAGAGATCAAGCTGAAGCCGCAGGCTAGCAGAGCCCGTTCGGGGGGCTTGGATATACAGTGGGTTTTCGACTCGGGAGCCAAGTTGCTCGATAGCGGCTTGGCGGACGAGTTGCTGGCCCGTAACGATGAGCCGATGCTGGTGCCGGAATTGGGAGTGATCAAGCTGACGGAGGAGTCTCGCCAGGCCCTGAGCGCTTGGAAGGAAGTCGAGGCGGATGCCAGTGGGGAGGGACAGCTCTATCAGCTCTTTTCCTTGTTTGGGGAAGGGGAGGAGGAGGTCGAGCTTTCCGACGACTTATCCCGGTGGCGGGAAGGCCTGCTCAACCCGAAGCCCGACGAGGAGATGGAGCTGCTCGACTGTCTGCGTTCGTACCAGCGTCAGGGAGTGGAGTGGATGTCCCGTTTGCTGCGGCACGATTGTCATTGTCTGCTCGCCGACGAAATGGGATTGGGAAAGACGGTTCAGGTGATAGCCCTTTTGGTGGCCCAGCGAAAGGCGGACGAGCGAGTTATTGTCGTCTGTCCCGCGAGCGTAGTTCCGGTCTGGATCAGTGAGTTCGCTAAGTTTGCCCCCGATGTCAACATAGGGAAGTTTGGAGGGAGAACTGCGAAGGCAGCCGCGAAATTGGATGTGGTGGTTGTGAGCTTCGCTCTTCTGCGAAACCGGATTGATCGACTGGTAGCGGAAGAGTTCGCCTACGCGATTGTCGACGAAGCTCAATTTATCAAAAACCCGGACTCGAAGGTCTCCCGCAGCTGTCGTCGCTTGCGGGCGAAACGTCGCATCGCCCTCACTGGAACGCCGATCGAGAACAAGCCGCTCGATATTTGGCCAGCCTTCCAGTTCCTGATGCCAGGCATGTTGGGCTCGCGAGATCAGTTTGACCGGCTCTATGCGGAAAATCCAGGAGCGTTCAAAGCTAGGTTACGGGCGCAGATCCGTCCATTTATGCTTCGTCGGACCAAGAGTGAAGTCGCTCTGGAGCTGCCCGAGAAGACAATCGTGGACCTCGAGTGTCCCGTGACGCCGGTACAGGCCCGCGAGTATCAGCGGATCTGCGAGGAAGGTTTGGCACGATTTGGCGATGATCTCGGCAGTGCGATGCGGACTAACCGTTTCGCGACCTTGAGTCTACTCACTCGTCTGCGCCAGGTGAGCTGCGATCCGCAGTTGCTGCCTTGGATGGATGCGAACATTGAGGACAGCGGCAAGTTGATGGTATTGCTTGAAAAGCTGATTGAGGTGCTGGGTACTGGCCATAAGGTTGTGATCTTCAGTCAGTTCGTACGGTTTCTGGTGCGGGCTAGGGAGATGATTGAGCATGCGTTTCCTGAGCTGCCGATTTTTGAGCTGACAGGTTCGACGGCCGATCGAGAGAAGCCGGTGAGAGAGTTTCAAAATACGGATCAAACTTCGGCCATGCTGGTAAGCCTGAAGGCTGCGAGTGTCGGCATCACCTTGCACGCCGCTGACTACGTTTTCTTGCTTGATCCATGGTGGAACCCTGCAGTGGAGAGCCAAGCTATCGACCGCGTTCACCGGATAGGCCAGACCAAGAGTGTGTTCGTCTACCGACTGTTTGCGCGAGGTACGATCGAGGAGAAAATCCAGCAGCTTCAGCGGGAGAAGAGAGATTTGTTCGACTCGATCGTTAATGGCTCGAAAGCCGGTCCGGACCTGCTTGCGAGTGGCGTGCAATCGCTGCAGAGTTTGCTAGCCTTGGCTCAAGGGAGCTAGTCTTGGCGAGGAAGGCCCTCGTTTCTATCTCCTCAATTCCCTCCATATCGCGTGTTTAGGGTTCAGGACTCGCGAACTGATGTCGATATAGGGGGTGAACTACCCACTGCCTGATCACTTCACCTAATCTAGCACATCTTATGGCCCAAGCAATAGCACCTACCTTAACGACTATCGGCCAATTGGAGCTTCGAGTCGGAAACATCGATGAAGCGCGGGTGTTTTATGGGGATCAGCTTGGGGTGGAGGTCGATTCGCTATTTGGGCAGACGATGATGCTCAAGTGCGGAGAACTTACGATCATGGTGCAAGAGTCGGCTAATCGCCCGATCGGCTGCCCCATCTACTTCCGGGTAGACGGGCACGTGCACGAGGTCGCTGACCAACTGAAGGCTAACGGCATCCGATTCAAGAGCGGTCCTAGCTGCATTGTTGAGAACTTCATGGGCAAGTCATCTTGGCTAGCGTTTTTCGAGGACCCTTGGGGCAACCCCCTTGGATTAATGGGCGACATGCCTGTTTGAGGCTCTGCATTTTTTTTGTGAGTCTCAGGGCTACGGCGCGAATTTGCTTCTCTATGGAAGCAAGTTGTTCTAGCCCACTCGTTTGATGCCAGACCATAACGATTCAAACGATTTGCCAGATTCCCTGAGAGAGGGGCATATGCGTTTTCTCCAAAACGACTACGCAAATAACAGGGAGCTATACGCTCACCTTGCGGACGGTCAGTCGCCGAAGGTCATGTGGATCGGTTGCGCGGATTCGCGGGTACCGGCTGAACGCATACTCGGTGCCGAGCTGGGAGATCTCTTCTTGCTTCGCAATGTTGCAAATATCGTACCTCCACTAGCAGCCGACGAAGCGTCAGTGGGGTCGGCACTACATTTCGCGGTAGACCAGCTAAAGGTGAGCCACGTGGTAATCTGCGGACACTCTGATTGTGGTGGTATGAAGGCTTTGCTGCAGTTGGGTAAGGTGCCTATGGACCGGATGCTTTCCTCATGGGTCGAGTACGCGATTCCTGCCTTGGAGGATTGTGAAGTGCAGTCGCTCGAAGGAGTAGCCAAAGCCAATGTAATCTCACAGTCCGAGCACTTGCTGGAGTATCCTTGTGTCAAAGACGCGGTTGCCGAAGGCAGGCTCGCGATTCACGCCTGCTATTACGAGATAGGCATCGGCCGACTGGAGCAGTACGACGCTGTCAGCAAGACTTGGAACTACATGGTGTAGTCGGCCGAGGTGGCTCAGCCATTCGCGCTGAGACGGTAGCTGCTGGGAGACTCGCCGGATACTTTTTTGAAGGCCCTATTAAATTGGGCGATCGAGTCAAATCCGCTGGCAAAAGCGATGTCGGAAATCCGATCATTTGTTTGGCTGATGTGCTTCTTGGCCCTTTCCACGCGTTCGCGGGTCAGGTAGTCGACGAAGGTGATGCCAGTCTCTTCTTTGAAGATCTTGCTGAAGTGGCGGACGCTGGCTCCGGCAACTTTTGCGATTTCAGCCAAAGGTATGGGATGATCGCAGTGCTGGCGGATGTATCGCACAGCCTTTAGCGCTGCTTGGTTTCCAGACTTGTCTGCCTTGCCAATATGTAGGGCGTTGGCAGCGGCTCCCAAGCTTTCGGCGAAAATCTCGAGCATTTTCACGAATCCTTGGTATGCTTCTCGGTCCATGCAGACACTCTTGCGATAGGCTTTGCGAGCCTCTCGGGAATCGAGCTCGATGCCTCTGAGGATCATCTCGCCGTGGGCTCGGTCGTAGTGGGAGTTGTCGAGAGCTTCGAGCGCGACCTGCCCAGTTTGTAGGTAGGCTATGATGCGGTTTCCCATCTTGATGGGAACGAGCGTGTCACTCAGTCCGGCGAAACAACGAAAGCTGGTTGCTGTGTGGGTCGCTGACTTCTCTAGCTCCGATTGCGCCATCAAGCAAGCTAGGCAACCCTTCCGGGAGGTTGAGACGAGGGCGCAGAATGGATTTTGCTTCTTATGTCCGGTAGCTGGCATCCGGAAGGTGCCGATAGGGCGAAGGGTGAGAGGAAGACCAGAGGCGGCGGTGAAGGAGCGCTCGTATTTGGCGAATAGGCGAGTGGCTCCGATGCTTTTGGTGAGGTTTCGGCTCTCCTCCGGTGTGGCGTACTCGACGGCCGCTAAAACTCGTTTGGTTCCTTTCTTAGCCATGGGTGGAACTTTTGAGCTAAAAAATAGAGAGTCAATTGTAATTAATTCTCTTTTAGCTGAAAATGAGAAGTATATAGCCAAATCCGAGTAGGGGGATTGGGCCAAATCTGAGATAGTCCCCCCATGGACTCTAATAACGAAGTTGAGATAGTGGGACGTCACCTTGAATTGACGGAACCCATTAAGTGTAAGGTGAAGGAGCTGGCGGAGAAGCTTCGCGAACATGATTCCGATATCAAAAGGATCCGAGTGGAGCTGGAGCTCGAGCGCCATGCCAAGACGCACCAGGACGAGTTCATAGCCAAAGGGCATGTGGATGGCCACCGGAATCACTTCGATGTGACCGCCCAGGGTGACGATCTCTACAAGGCGATCTCTGATCTGGGAGACAAGTTGGATCGCATCATTCGCAACAAGAGTCGTCGCCGCGTTACTGAGCGGCGGCACCTGAGTTCGATCGACTTGGATGCCGATCTACCAAAAACCGGAACCAACGATCTCTCGTAACGAGATCTCTCCACTAATCCTCGAACAAACGACGGTCATGCCAAATGTGCCTCTCAGCTTTTCGCGCGAATCTCTCGGTCTTAGTGCCGATTTGATTCGAAAGTATAACCAGCCCGCTCCGCGCTACACCTCGTATCCGACGGCCTTGAAGTTCAAGACAATCGAGGATCGCAGCAGCCGGTCGGCTTTGTTGGCGGATCTCGAGGATGCGGGGGGACCTTTGTCTCTCTATGTCCACGTGCCTTATTGCCGTAGTCTTTGCTGGTTTTGCGGCTGCGCAAAGATCATCTCGACCGATACTTCCCTCGCGGATAAGTATCTAGACTACTTGGAGGTTGAGGTGCGTCGCTACTCGGAGCTCATTCGCAAGGGTCGCAAGGTCGTGCAGCTACACTTCGGTGGAGGCTCGCCAAATTTCCTTTCCCCAAAGCAGATCAAGAGGCTTTCGTCGATATTGCGTGGATCTTTCGAGTTTGACGAGGAGGCTGAAATCAGTGTGGAGCTGGATCCGCGCACACTGTCGGAGGCTCAGGTCGCAGCTTTCATGGAACTTGGAATTAACCGTGCTTCGATCGGAGTGCAGGACGTAAATCGCAAAGTGCAGGAGGCGATACACCGTATCCAGCCAACGGCTACGAATGCTAAGACTATTGGCTGGCTGCGGGAGGCGGGCATTAATTCGATCAACGTTGACCTGATCTACGGCTTGCCCCACCAGACTGAGGAAAGCTTCAAGGAAACCTTGCAAGAGGTGCTCTCCTACGATGCGGATCGGCTGGCTGTGTTTTCCTATGCTCATGTGCCTTGGAGCAAACCAGCTCAGAAAATCCTCGAGCGCTCGCCGCTGCCCGGCGCGGATTCGAAAATCGAGATCCTCATCCAGACTGTAGAAAAGTTGACTGGCTGCGGTTATGCCCATGTCGGCATGGATCACTTTGCTAAGCTGGAGGACCCGATGGTCAAGGCTCAGCAATCGAAGACGTTGCAGCGAAATTTCCAGGGCTACAGTCTGCATGCGAATGTCGATATTTGCGCCTTCGGGATGTCCGCTATTAGCCAGTCGCAAAACGCGTTCCGCCAAAACCACAAGGATTTGGATACGTATTACAGCATGCTTGATGAAGGGAGTATTCCTCTAGAAAAAGGTTACCTTTTGACGAGGGACGACCAGATTCGCCGTGAAGTCATAATGCGTTTGATGTGTGATCTTGAATTGGATTTTGCGGAGCGAGGAATTGTCAACGGAATCGACTTTTCGAGCTACTTTGGCTCGGAGCTTGAAAGCTTGAGAGGCATGGAAAGCGATGGGCTTGTACGTTTAAGCGAAAGCGGGTTGAGCGTCACCCCGCTCGGACGGCTGCTTATCCGCAACGTCGCCTCGCGATTCGATGCCTATATGGGCAACGCCGCCCAAAGTTTCTCGAAGGCTATCTAGTCAAGCTCTGAAGGCTTGGTTCCGAATGGTCGCCTTTTCCTGCTAATCCTGCTGCTTGCCAGCAGGGTTGCGAATAAAGCCATTCCCGAGAGGGAAGCTGTGGCGCCGCTGTCCGGCACGCGGCTAGCGTAATGAGTGTCCTTTGCGAATACGCGTGCTCCGTATTCCGTGTGGGGGAGTGGCTCGAAATCGTAGTTTCCGCCGTCGTAGAAGGTCGATTCTGATAGCCGGCGATCGTATTGGTCTGCAAAATAGAAACGGAAGTGAGTAGCCCATGAAACGGCTACATCGTCGAACGGTGCGAACTCTTCTCCTGCTAGCGAAGTAATCGAATCAACGATCTGTTCGATGCTGTCGGCTGCACGTGGGTCTAGGACGTAGTAATCAGGGAGAGAGGCAAGTGGGCGTCCCGGGTCGCTCCCCCAGACTATATCGTAAACGTCAACCTCCTTCGGGTAATTTACAGGCGTAATTGAAAGGGCTTGGCATGAAAGAGGGATAGAGCAGGCGATCAATAGAAATGTGGCGAAGTTTTTCATGGTTTCTGGGAAGAGTGGTTCATTAATTTCACGAGGAATCCTACCCTCCTAAGTTAACGGCTTCTCGTCCATCGTCCAGCCGTACCGCCGAGCTTCCGGCGATCTGAGGCTTTCTCTCATAGCTCTCGGGTCGAAAGGTATTACGTACTACGCCGAAATCGTTGCTTATGTTCCTTCTTTGTGGGTGCTGCTAGGGGCGACGTCGACAGCCCCCCATTTCTAGCTCAATTTCGAGCCGGCAATTTTACGAGTTGCCCACGTTCGATGGTTTGATCGAGCTCGACTTGGTTCATGATCGCCCAGTCGTGGGTATCGGTGCCGGGAGGGAGTCGCTCAGGCAGCAGGTCTTTGAAGGGCGCTGTTCGCGCGGCGCTCTCGATTGCGATGCGGTGCGGCTGGATGTTTAGGATGTCTGGATTCGTGAGATTGTCGAATGAACCAGCTACTCCTCGAATCGTCTGAGCTTGAGCGGGAAAGGAAGCGCTGGTGCCGTATCCCAAGAAAGTGAATACTTTGTCGCCCATCTGTATGAACGTCGAGTTCAGCATCAAAGTGCCGGTTTGGTTGCTCACGGTGCCCTCAACGACGTACGCGGGCATCCCGTTGACGCGAGAGTCTTGAGCGTAGGTGGGCTCGATGGATAGTTTTGATATGAATGCTTGGGCTGCCTCGAGCGGGCTGCTTTCTTTGGCAATGGTAAATGCGAGCATCACTGACCGGTTGGCATCCGTCAGGTAGACGGCTCCGCTTTCGTTTTGTAGGCTCCAGCCGGCTGGTTTATCGAATTGGAAACGGAGGTCGGGATGGTAGAAGCGTTGTCCGTCGCTGTATCCGTTTCTTGGATTCTGCCCGACGACGAGTCCGTCGATCATTTCAAGGAAGCGTTGCTGGCCGACGACGGGCGCTTGAGCTCCTATGCTGGGACTCCATTGTTTCGCCAGCTCTTGGATGGTCTTTTCGCGCTCTCCGGGATCGGGATGGGAGGACATCCATGATGGTATGCTTTGGCCGGACTTTTCGGAGATGCGGTCCAGCGAGCGGAAGAATTCCGAACCTTCAGCGGCGGCATAACCTGCTTTGGCCGCGTATTCTACGCCATGCAAGTCCGACTCGCGCTCAGCGTCACGTCCGTATTTGAGCGTGGCGAGTTGGAAGAGTTCGCCACCGAGATTGACCATGTCTCTAGCGAATTCCTTGTTCTCGGCTACTTGCTCGCCGATGACGGCTCCAGCGACAAGGCCAATTTGGCCGAGTTGTCTTTTGAGTGCTTGCTTGGAGGCGTGGCGCGCCTCGACGTGAGTTATTTCGTGACCGATCACCACCGCGAGCTGGGCTTCGTTTTTCAGGTGCGCGAGAAGTCCTCTAGTGACGTAGATGTAGCCGCCAGGAAGCGCAAATGCGTTCACGACATCGGAGTCGAGGAGGCGGAAGGTGAATTCTGTATTTTGATAGATCTCTGGGGCTCCTACCGCCTTGATGGCGCTGTATTGGAGAAGATCTTTCCCGATATCGCGAATGTAGGCTGCAAGCGCATCGTCTTGGTATAGGCCCATTTGCTGGACGATTCCTGCATCTGACTCGCGTCCCAGCTTGAGCTCTTGTTCCCAAGTGTAGGCGTAGTAGCCAGTCTCTCCCGTGTAGAGGCTAGGCTCGGTGGCGCAGCCTCCGAGAAGTAGGGCAATCGTGGATACTAGGCAGGTAAAAGTAAAGAGTCGGTGGCGCATATCGGCTTGGATTAGTCTGAACGGGAAAAGTTCGTTTATCACAATGACCATGGATTTAGGCCTCGGTCAAACGCCTCGAGAGGGGATTGTACTTTTTTTGGAATTCTTGAATCAAAGAGTTGACAAGGAGCGCTCGAAACGACTTTTTCCGAATCCTTCATTGCCCTGTAGCTCAGTGGTAGAGCAGGTGACTGTTAATCACTTGGTCGCTGGTTCGAATCCAGCCGGGGCAGCCATTTTATCTCCGTCCGCCAGACTGGCGGTTTTTTTGTGCTCAGGCAGCCTTCCCAAAAAAAGAGGCTCAACTGTGGCTGCTTTTGCTTTTGCCAAGTTTTTCTGTGTTTTGGCGAAAGTTTTGATTGATTTCCGAATGAAGCGACTTACGGTTCGCCTCCTTTCTCTCGGAGTCTTGCTCCGCATCTAACGATTTTCGTACCATGAATACGCTCACAATCAACGCTTCCACCCGCGAACAAGCGGGATCTGCATCATCCGGCCGTCTCCGTGCCGAAGGCCGCGTGCCAGCTGTTGTATACGGCAAGAGCAAGAAGCCTGAAAATTTGTCGATCGACTCTAGCGAGCTTCGTCAGCTTCTCCGCTCGATCGGTAACAACACTCCTGTCGTTCAGCTCAAGGCTGGCGAGGGCGACGCAGTTACTTCTATTATCAAGGAAGTACAGCGTCACCCCATCAAGGACACTTACACGCACGTCGACTTCCAGGAAATCGGCGTCGACGAGCTCGTCGTCCTCGAGATCCCCGTTCACGCCAAGGGCGAGGCTTGGGGAGTTAAGAACGAAAACGCGACCGTCGAAACGGTTTCGCAAACCGTCAGCGTACGTTGTTTGCCGAAGGACATCCCGTCCTCTATCGATGCGGACGTCCGTCCTCTCAAGGTGGGCGATAGCCTCCACGTCAGCCAATTACCTGTCATCGAAGGCGTGCAGTATCTCGACGCTCCCGAGCAGCCGGTCTTCGCAGTCGTTAAATAAGCGGCCTAAACTTTTCCAGGTGCGCCAACCGATTGGCAGGCTCACCTTTTTGTTCTTTTCCAAATTCTAGAACGGCTCATGAGCTACCGGATGATAGTCGGCCTCGGCAATCCCGGAAGCGAATATGCCAATACTCGCCACAATGTCGGATTCCGTGTGGTCGAAGCTTTTGCTGCGAAGCAGGGAGCGGAGGCCTGGAAGGTTGAGCGTAAGCAAAAAGGAGAGATCGCTCTTCTTAGCGGTTCAAAGCTAGGAAAGCTGGTCCTCGTGAAGCCTACGACCTACATGAACGAGAGTGGCATCTGCGTGCAGAAGCTTTGCAGCTACTATAAGATACCGCCGGAAGAAGTGGTGGTCGTTTACGACGAGATCAACCTCGAAGTGGGCGAAGTGAAGCTCAGCATGACAGGCAGTGCGGGTGGCCATAACGGCTTGTCCGACATTATCAGCCGCATAGCCCCTCGATTTGCTCGCATCCGCGTGGGAATCGGCGGCAAGCCGCTAAAGGAGATGCCGTTGGCAGATTACGTTCTAGGCAAATTTTCAAGTGACGACGAGTCCGTCGTCTCCGCTACCATGGATCGATACGTCGAGAGCATCGAGCTCTTGCTTTCCCTCGGCCCGGAATTGGCGATGAACCAAATCAATCGAAAACGAAAACCCGATGACAGCAACAGCATCTAACTACAAAGCAACCTTCATTCTCGACACCCGTGGTCGCGAAGAGTCTATCGATGACCTCATCGAAGGCCTCAAGGCGGATCTCGCATCCGCCGGCGCCGAAGTTTCCGAAGTCGAGAATCTCGGCCGCCAGGACTTCGTTCGTACTCCAGACGTCAAGTACACAGCGGGCATTTACGTTCGCTACGAATTCTCCGGTACTGCTGAAGTACCAGCTGCGATCCTCGAGAAGCTTCGCTTGAACAAGCTCGTTTCTCACAAGATGATCCAGAAGGTGTAAATCGCGCTTTTCTGAATAACCTGTCCCGCTCAGTCTATGGCCAATTTCAACAAAGTAATTCTCCTCGGAAACCTCACTCGCGACCCTGAACTTCGCGTGACTCCGAAAGGCACCTCCGTGTGTCAGTTTGGTATGGCGGTTAACCGAGTCTATCGCTCCGGCGATGAGACGCAGGAAGAAACGACTTTCGTTGATCTTGAGGCATGGGGCAAGCAGGCGGAGATTATTTCTAAGTACGTTAGCAAGGGTAACCCGCTCTTCGTTGAAGGCCGCCTGAAGTTTGACTCATGGGAGTCGAAGGAAGGCGAAAAGCGAAGCAAGCTGAAGGTCATCGTTGAAAACATGCAACTTATGGGCAGCCGCGGTGATAACGGCGGCAGTGGCCAAAGCTCTAGCAACTATGCTCCGGCTCAGCGCGATAGCGGCTCTTCAGCTCCCTCCTCTCAAGCTCCCGCGTCTAGCGGCGACATCGAAGAAGACGTCCCTTTTTGATTAGCGGCGCCCTCCTCAAAACAATCCGAATTTTAAAATACACTTAACCACTCGCACATCATGGCAACTAGCGAAGTACTACTCATCGAGGCTGTTCAAGGTCTCGGCGGCGAAGGCGATCAAGTAACAGTTAAAGCGGGCTTCGCTCGCAACTTCCTCCTTCCTACAAAGAAGGCGATCCCCGTAAACCGTTCCAACCGCAAGCAGATCGAAGCTCTCAAGGACCGTCGCGCCAAGCGCGAGGCGAAGGAGATCGAAGACGCGCAAGCGCAAGCTGCTAAGCTCGGCGAGACTCAGATCGGCATCGCGGTCAAGACGGGTGAAGCAGGCCGCATGTTCGGCGCTGTCACTTCTATCCATATCCACGAAAAACTCGTGGAAGCTGGATACGAAATTGACCGCAAGAAGATCCACCTCGAGCAGCCTATCAAGGAGCTTGGTCAGCACACTTTCATCGTGAAGGTACATCCAGAAGTCGAAGTCGAAATGAAGATCGACGTCGTCTCCGAGAACCCGATCGTCGAGCCAGAAGCTGAAGATGCCGAAGGCGAAGCGAAAGCGGCTTCCGACGCAGAATAATTATCTACGGCTTGACGATCCCGCATGTCGAACAAGCCGTTTTCGGAGGATAGATTCTCCGACAAAAAGAAGGGTCCGTCCGCGTTTTCGCTGGCCGGGCTCACTCCGCCCCACAGCATAGAAGCGGAAAAAGGCCTCCTCGCCGCCTGTTTACTGGACCCAGCCGAGATCATCTCTCGATGCTTGGCTCAGAAGCTGCCCGCGGAGGCTTTCTACCATCCGGCTCATCAGATCGTTTTCGAGACTTGCGTCGATTTGTTCGAGAACAAGTCGATGCTCGACGCTCAGGTCTTGGCCGAGGAGCTCCGCAGCCGCGGAAAGCTCGAAGATGTGGGCGGCCTAATGTACGTGGCCGATCTCACTTCTCACATCGAGACGACCGCACATGCGAACTACTTTCTCGATAAGGTCCGTGAACACTATACGCGACGCCGTCTGATCAAAACCGCATCAGCCAGCATCGAACGTTGCTTCTCCGCGGAGCACAACGACATCGAGATGTTGGTCGACGAGATCGAAAAGGAGATTTACTCGATCTCCGACGCCCAGGTCGCGGATACCACGCTTCCCGTCAAGGAGGCAGTCGTCGAGGCGGTCAACCTCGTCAAGCGGATGATCGAGAACAAGGGTGAGCTGACCGGACTTTCAAGCGGTTTCGTCGGCATCGATAAGATGCTCAGCGGATTAAAGCCGACTGAAATGATCGTACTCGCGGCTCGACCATCGATGGGTAAGACCTCTCTGGCACTAAACATCGCTGAGCGTGTTTCCATGTCCTATAACGGGAAGCCCTCGCAGGCGGGGACACTCGTTTTCAGCTTGGAAATGGGAGCGGAGCAGCTCGCCATGCGATTACTTACCGGTCGCGCCAAGATCAGCGTGTCGCGATTGCGAGACGGTATCGTCAATCAAGAGGAGCAGGAGAAGATCGCCGCAGCCGCGATCGAGCTTAAGGATGCTCCGATCTGGATCGACGATGGCGCTCAAGTTACCATTAACCAGCTTCGCGCGAAGTCGCGGCGCGTTTTTGCCCGGAATAAGAACATGGGCCTGATTGTGATCGACTACTTGCAGCTCATATCCGGCACCGATCCTCGCACGCCTCGCGAACAGCAGATTTCCGAGATCTCGCGCGGAATTAAAGGTCTCGCCAAGGAACTTAAGGTTCCTGTGATTGTTCTTAGTCAGCTTAATCGTGACTCGGAAAAGGAAAAACGTCAGCCCAAGCTTTCAGACCTTCGCGAATCGGGCTCTATCGAGCAAGATGCGGACGTTGTTTTGCTTTTGGCTCGACCGAAAGACGCCGGTGATGATTTTTCCGTTGCAGCCGACAAGGCTGACCTAATTGTTGCCAAGCAACGTGCTGGCGCTGTCGGCGAAATTAAGCTCAACTTCATCAGAGAAATAACCCGTTTTGAAGATTACACCGAATAGCCAGTCCCACCTGGCCCGCTTATCCCTAGCCCTTGTTCTCGTAGTACTTAGTTTCGTTTCTGCTTCTGCCCAAGAAGCAAATGAAGCTGAGCCTCCCACGATCAATAAGCTCATCATTAATTTCACGGGTCTCTCGAATGTGAACGAAGAGGTGGCTCGGGCGAATATGTCGATCAGAGAAGGGGAGAAGTATGACCCTGTCGCCGTAGACAGAGATATCCGATCGCTCTATCGCTCCAATCTTTTTGAGTACATCGAAGCTCGCATCGCTCCAGCGGGCGACAATGCGATCGATGTAATCTTCGACATCCGCCCCAAGTTCCGCATATCGGCAATCATCTTCGAGGGCAACGACAAGCTCAGCAACAGCAAGCTGAAGCGGGACATGAGCATCGTCGTCAACCAAGTCCTGAACGAGCCGCGTGTTAAGGGTGCGGCTGAGGATTTGCAGGAAATGTACCTGAAGAAGGGGTTCTCGCAGGCTCGCGTCGATTATCAGATAGATCGCAGCCCGGTGACTGGATTTGCAACGGTCACCTTCCAGATTCGCGAAGGGCGGAAGTTCAAGATTGGCTCGATTAATTTTGTAGGTAACGAGAACGTCAAAAAGCGGAAGCTCAAGAAAAGCATGGAAACCAAAAAATGGGGTTTCCTTTCTGTACTGACGGGAAGCGGTCGATTCGATCGCGACAAGTTCGACGATGACTTGGAGAGCTTGAAGGATGTGTATCGGGAAGAGGGATACCTCGACATCGATATCGACCCAGCCCAAGTCCAATTTTCTTACCCGTCCGAATCTCGGATGCGCATTGATATCAACGTGGGAGAGGGCAAACAGTACAAGGTCGGAAATGTGGAGTTCGTAGGGAACGACACTTACGAAGACTCTGTCCTTCGCCTTATGCTAAGGGTGCTTCCAGGCACCGTTTATCGTCCTGAAAAAATTGATGAGGACGTGGCTAGACTGGAAGATTTCTACGGCCAGTTTGGCTTTATGGAAACGCGGGTTCGAATGCAGCGCGTTCCAAATGTCGAAACGGGAGACATCGATATACAGTACGTTGTATACGAAAGTGATAAATTCCAAGTCGAGTCGATCGACATCGAAGGTAACACTAAAACCAAGAGCGTGGTCGTTTTGCGCGAGCTCGCTTTGACTCCAGGTAGCACGTTCGATAGCGTTCGCATGGACGCCAGTCGTATGCGTTTGGACAATACGCGCTACTTCGAGGAAACAAACGTAACACCGCAATCGACCAACGTCCCCGGGCGCAAGGACTTGCGTGTCACTTTCCGCGAAGGTCGCACTGGAAACTTCTCGTTTGGCGCTGGTTTCAGCTCCCTTGAGAAGGGCGTTTTCTTCATTGAGCTGACGCAGTCTAATTTCGACATCTTTAATTGGCGCGGAGCTTTCCAAGGCGATGGACAGAAGTTCCGACTCAAGGCTCAGCTTGGAGGCCGTTCTTCTTCGACCGTGATTGCATTTGAAGAGCCATGGTTGTTCGAGCAACGCTTAGCCTTTGGATTGTCAGTATTCAACCAGTCTACCGATTACGATGGTTTGAGCTACGACACGGAGATCCAAGGCTTCGACGTCTCTTTGCGTAAGCGTCTGATTGAATTGATAGAAGGCAAACTCACGTACAGCTACACTTCGACGGAGTACAGCTATCCAGGCTCCGAATTGCTTGATCCCAGCGATCCCGACTACGAGGAAAAGAAGGCGGCTCTCGAAGGTCAGAATAAGCTGTTGGAAGCAAGTAACGGTGATATTTCCCGCGTTAATTTGCTTCTTTTGCGGGATACCCGCGACAGGATAATCAACTCCCACCGAGGAATGCGTCTGGAGCTCGACCTGCACTACGCGGGAGAAATGCTGGGTGGAAAGTTCGACTTTTATAAGATCGAGACCCGCAACGCTTTTTATATTCCACTAAGTGAGAAGCTGACACAGACCTTGGAATTTCTCGTCCGAGCTGGAGTTGTGGACGAATTTGGAGATTCAACAGAAGATGTGCCGTGGAACGAACGATTCTTCCTTGGTGGGCCGAACACCTTGCGCGGGTTCGAGTATCGTGACGTTAGCCCGTCAGAAGGTGGTAGCCCATTCAACCGTCCTTACGAGATTGGCGGAAAAACCTACGGTATGTTTGGAGCTGAGTACTCCTTTGGTATCACGGAGGACTTCCGCATCGCAGCCTTCTATGATGGAGGTTTCGTCAACAAAGAGGCAGGAGATTTCAATATCGATGCTGACGAACTCTCTTACGAAATTTTCGGCCTAGAATATCTACCCGGCCGCCGTAGATCCGGCTGGAACGACAACTATGGTTTCGGCATCCGCATGTCCATGATGGGAACGCCGCTACGCCTCGATTATGCGATCCCCATGACGACCACCGGTGACTCGGACGTCGGCGGCAACGACAATGGTGGACAATTCAACTTTACTTTTGGCGGAAGATTCTAATCTCTCTTCGCCCCCAACACAATAACTCCTATTCTTACATGAATCGTTTTAAATCCCTTCTCGTTATCCTCAGTGCCATTGCGATGGCAGCAACTAGCCTTCGCGCGGCCGAAGATGTTATCGTTACCGTTATGGTAGACGACGCTCTCGGTAGCTACTACAAGGTCCAAACCTTTATGGCCGAAATGGAAAAGAGCGAAGAAGAAGCTCGTGCCAAGGCCTCTGAAATCGAAGCGCAAGGTACTGCGCTCGTTGAACAGTTCCAAGAACTCCGCGAACAGGCCAACAGCGACATCCTTATGGAGGAAGCCAAGCAAGAGGCGACTCAGGATGCTCAAAAGAAGATGCAGGAAATCCAGCAGAAGGAGCAGGAGCTCCGCCAGTTTGTTGGAAACACGCGTCAACAGTTCGCCGCAATCCGCCAGCAGCAGCTCAATGCCTATTACCAAGAGATCGCGGAGGTCATCACAGAAATCGCCAAAGAGCGTAGTGCGACTCTCGTGATCGACATCACAGCCCGCGCTGGTGATGGCCGTGCTCCGGTTCTCTATACAGATGGCTCTTACGACATCACTCCATTGGTTATCGAGCGGATCAACGCTACCGAAGGCCAAGAAGAGGAAGCTCCAGCGGCTGAGTAGTCGGTCATTCGAATAATTTCTTTTTTTAAAGCCCTGCCGGTTACCGGTGGGGCTTTTTCGTTTCTTGAACTTCGTTAATTCCTTACCTCACAGTTTTGGGCCTTGGTCCGCCTCCACCTACGTGAGGTTTATACGCTTCGTCAGATGCCAAAGAACAGCGAGACGCTCGAGGGTTGATTTCCCGCGGTTTCGCTTCCATTTTCACGACTCCTCAAAATTTTGCAGATCACGTTATGGATATCGTCCTCTCTCTTAATGCTGTCTTAGATCGCATCAACTATTCGACTTTCGAAGGAGAGTTGGGGGTTCGTAGCATTACTGGAGTGGCTTCTTTAAGCGACGCACAGAGGGGGGATGCGACTTTCATCACGTCTGCTAAGTACTTGGAGGACCTTAAGAAGACCGAGGCATCGTTGGTGGTCTTAGGCAAGGACTTGGAGATCAAGCCAAAGCCGGGCCAGCTATTCTTGAGGGTTGAAAACCCATCCATTGAGATCGCGAAGCTCTGTGAGCTTATTTCTCAGAAAATGTGGGACAAGCCCAAGCCTGGGATTCATAGGTTGGCCAATATCGATCCAGCTGCCGAGATCCACCCGAGCGCTAGTATCAATGCCTTTGTGACGATCGCCGAGGGCGCTCGGGTGGGGCCGGGATGCGTAATCGGATCAGGTTGTTACATCGGTCCAGCGTGTGAAGTCGGGACGGATTGTCAATTGGCCGCCAACGTTTCCTTGGAGCGTGATACCGTATTGGGAAACCGGGTACGTATTCATGCTGGAACGGTTATAGGTTCGGATGGATTTGGCTACGAGTTCGAAGGCGGGCGCCATCGTAAGGTCCCTCAAGTAGGGTCGGTGCGGGTTGGAGACGACGTGGAAATCGGGGCGAATACGACGGTCGATCGCGGACGCTTCGGACCGACTCGTATCGGAGAGGGCAGCAAGATCGACAATCTGGTGCAGATTGGCCACAACGTGGTAGTCGGAAAGCACTGCATTCTTTGTGCTCAAGTGGGAATCGCCGGTAGCACTATCTTAGGGGACTATGTCGTGATGGGCGGACGAGCCGGAGCCTCGGGGCATGTCGAAATCGGATCGGGAGCGCAGCTTGCGGGGCAATGCGTGGCCTATTCGGACCTTGAAGGCGGAGCTAAGTATGGCGGCGCGCCTGCTATACCATTGGTATCCTATCAGCGGATCACGGTTGTTACTCGTCGATTGCCGGAGCTCTTCAAGCGTCTTACCCAATTGGAGAAGCACTTGCTTCACGATTAATTAGATTTAGGCCTGTGCAATCTCTTGGCGTTTGATAGGCCTTTTGAATGCGCGGCAAAAATCTCAAGATCATCTCCGGTAACTCTAATCGGCGGCTTGCCGAAGACATTTGCGAATTTATCGGTGTTCCGCTTACGGATGCGATCGTGACGACGTTCCCAGACGGCGAATCGTTTGTGAAGATTAATGAGAACATACGTGGACAAGACGTATTCCTTATCCAATCGAGTTCTCCGCCGGTTAACGATAATCTCATAGAGTTGCTAATCATGATAGATGCGGCGCGCCGCGCCTCAGCGGCCCGTATCACTGCGGTGATTCCATTTTATGGATACGCCCGCCAAGATCGTAAAGACCAGCCCCGAGTACCGATCACGGCGAAGTTGGTTGCGAATCTGCTAACCTCAGCTGGAGCAGATAGGGTGGTGGCTGTCGATTTGCATGCCGGGCAGATCCAAGGCTTTTTCGATATTCCAGTGGACCACCTGCTCGCCTTTCCCGTCCTCTACGAATACATCGTAGAAAAGGAATTGAAGAACCTGATGGTTATGGCTCCGGATGTGGGCGGCGTAAAAATGGCAGATGCGTACGCTCGAATGCTCAAGTGCGGGCTAGGCTTTGTAGCTAAGAAGCGCCACAGCGCTACGCAGGTGGAAGCCACTAGTATCGTGGGTGACGTGAAAGGGTGCGATGTCCTCCTAATCGATGATATGACGGAAACAGCAGGGACGCTTTGTGCAGCAGCTCGATTGATCAAACAGCAAGGGGCTAGTCGTATTCTAGCGGCTGTGACGCACGCGAATTTGCAAGAAATGGCGTACGAAAGGCTGCAGAACGGGCCCATAGAAGAAGTCATCGTAACCGACACGATCCCAGTGGATCCCAAGGACCTACCGATCAAGGTCTTGAGCGTGGCTCCGCTCTTAGGAGAGGCGATTCTGCGAATAAACAACAACGAATCCGTCACTAGCTTGTTTCGAGTTAAGGGCTTCTGATGCTAGTGCTTGGAAACTGCGTTTTCGTATGTGAGACTTGTAGCTAGTTTCGATCACCCCTTCCACCAAATGCATATGCCTCATCTAAAGCGCGCGTTCTTTTTAGTCGGATTAGTCCTCATTGCCGCTCTGCCAAGGTTGCAGGCTCAAGAGCAGGTAGACGTGTCTAGCATCGTCGAGATCGACCCGACTCCACTGGATCGTACTCAATCAGGGAGGGTGGTCAGCTACTCCGAATCTTTGAAAGAAGCGCGCCCAGCGGTCGTGAGCGTTTATGCGAAGTCTCTGGACGCTTCGTTAAGCAGGGAAGAGTTGCTCTTAGAGCAACTCTTTGGCAAGCGTTTACCCCGGCCTCAGAATCCACAGTTTGGCCTTGGTTCGGGCGTAATCGTATCTAAAAGTGGGTACATAATAACCAATAATCATGTTATCAGCCAGGCGGATGAAATTAAGGTGCAGCTTGATAGCCAGCGTATTTACGACGCAGTTTTGGTAGGCACCGATCCTCGCACCGATATTGCGATTTTGAAGATTGAATCAGATATCGTTTTGCCATCGATACCCTTGGCGGACAGCGATCAGCTCGAAGTTGGAGATGTCGTATTCGCTATCGGTAATCCGTTGGGAATCGGCAAAACGGTGACTATGGGAATTGTATCCGCCACGAAACGACAACAAATGGGAGTTATCGATGGTGGTTTCGAAGACTTTATCCAAACGGACGCTCCCATCAATTCTGGGAACTCGGGCGGCGCGCTAGTCGATGCACGTGGGCGTTTGATCGGCATCAATACTTTGATTCAAACGGCAGGAGCTTCCACCGGAAATATTGGAATCGGTTTTGCCGTGCCAGCTAACCTTGCTTACTCGGTGATGACTGACCTTGTGGAAACGGGAGCTGTTTCGCGGGGGTTCCTAGGTGTTGGTATTAGAGGTTTGAGCCAGGAGAAGGCGGTGGAACTTGGTATTGAGAGTTTGAAGGGAGCGTTGGTAGACCAAGTAAACGAGGGGACTCCTGCGGCTAGTGCTGGAATTGAAGTCGAAGATGTTATCGTCTCACTCGATGGAGTTGCCGTAGACTCTCCAAGCGATCTCAGAATTCGGATAGCGGCACGAAAGCCCGGAGATTCTGTATCGATCAGCCTGATAAGAGACAGTGTACGTCAAGAATTGCAGGTGGTGCTGGCCGAACTGGGCGAGGTTGGGCCGGTTCTTTCAATAGTGGATTTACCAGCCACGTTTTTGGAAGGCGTTTTGATCGTCGCTCTAACTGATGACCTTCGCGAAGAGTACGAGGTCAATGAAGATGTGGATGGGGTTATCGTGATTGAGGTCGAAGAAGGCAGTCCTTACACGGGGCAATTGACCGCTGGAATGGTCATCCAAAGCATCAACGGACAGGACGTAGTGAGTTACGAAGAAGCGGCTCAAGCATTGAAACCATCTGGCAAGAACATGTTCAAACTCACTCACCGAGGCGTAAATCGCTGGGTCGGTATCGAGGTAGATTAGACTAGCCTTGAGATTTTATTAAATGAAAAGCCGCAGTCCGAGGTGGACTGCGGCTTTTGGTAAAAGAGCTCGGTGTTTTAGTCCGCGTTTAAGATCGTTTCTGCACCGAGGAGCCGACTAACACTGGGGGCTACGTTTCTTTACGAAATCGATGATCGCGGGTGTGTCGTCCATGTTCGCCCAGACAAGTCGAAGGAATTCTCCGGGATGTATATCGTGCGTCTGAAGAAAGTTTCTGTCTCCACCACAGCAATACATGATTTCGTCGCACAACTCGCCCTTCACTTTTCCTTTAGCTTTCTCGATGATGCGAGGAAGCCATGGGATGCCTTCGAGCTTCTCGGGTTTCGGCGTGAGGCTAGAAGCTTCGACACGGGTTTCTGACGATACCCCTTTCTGCATATGCAAAAAATAGTCGCGCCGGACTTGTTCGATGGACTGAGCGATTTCGTAAGAGGGTTCTCCCCCTTGAGCTTGATCTTCTCCGTAATCAAAGAAGTCCTGCACTCGCCAGCCATTTTGGGCGATGAATTCCAGTTCGTCGGCATCGAACCAAGTGCTCTTATCAGTGTTGCCCGAACGGTAAAGCTCGACTGATTTGTCGTAGAGTTTCTTGAAAGTGTCCTGGTAGTTGTAGTGCTTCATGGGCGAGAGATACGATGGAAGTGCGGTTCTGATCGCAGAAAGTGTCGGGCTTCCTATTTGTTCCGTTTTCTGGAGGGTGGCTTCGCTGCTTTTTTAGCAGGTTTCGCTGCCGGCTTTTTCGGTTTAGCGCCGGCGGCGGAACGCGTCGGTTTTTTAGACTTCTTCTGCTTGCGATAGAATTTCTTGGGTGCGGGCCGCTCGTTTTCCGAAGAGTCCTTAGTCCGGTTTGCAGGAGATTTCGTATTGCCTCCCGTGGACTTAGGCTTGCTGGCCGGCTCAGCAGCATCAGATGGCATGATTGTCGGCTTGGGGTTGTCGGCGCGTTGCTTGGCGCAGAGGCGGAAATCGACTTGACGCTTAAAGCGATCGACCTTGTGGACCTCGACTTGGATGGTTTGCCCAAGCGAATACGCGTTCTTCTTCTTGCGTCCGATCAGGGCCGTTCCGCTGGCGTTTAGACGGTAGAGGTCGTCTCGCAGGGCGGAGATGTGTACCATACCGAAGGCGCTGGATTCCTTGAGCTCGATAAACATGCCATGGTTGCGTACCTCGGTGATGATCGCGTCGAAGGCGGTTTGCGGCTTTTTGTCGAGCTCGCGTTCGAAGAACTCGAGCAACTTTACCTTTACGGATTCGCGTTCGGCTTCGACCGAATTGACTTCGGTTTGGCTCAAATGATCGGCAATGCTCGCAGCCTTGGAGGCGTTGTAGCGAGGGCCTGGCTCGGCGAGAGCGGGTTCACCGCGTACTTTGTCAAGGAAGTGGTTGAAGACGCGGTGCGTTACCAAGTCACTGTATCGACGGATCGGAGACGTAAAGTGCAGGTAGTCGTTTTTGCACAATCCGTAGTGCCCGTCCGGAGTGGACTTGTAGCAGGCTTTTTTGAGAGACCGCAGGACTTGGGTGCGTAGGAGTCGGCTTTGCGGGTGGGCAGAAAGCGTTTCCAGCAGTTTGACGAGCTCGGAGCGATTATTGAGGTCTGATGTCTCGATGCCCCAGGTGGCCATGTATTCGCGAAGGTCGTTAAGCCGCTCTTCGTCAGGATCGTCATGAACGCGGTAAATGCAAGGGAGGCGGTTGCGCTTCATCTCTCGAGCTACGCATTCGTTCGCGAGTAGCATATACTCTTCGATGAGCTGGTGGCTCTCGTCGTTGTGAATTTTCTCTAAGCGATCGGCGTAACCTTTTTCGTCGACGAAGATTTTGGTCTCTTCCATGTCGAGGTTGAGGCTGCCTTTTTTGAAGCGCGCTGCTCGAAGCTTGGAAGCGAAGCTCCAGAGCTCGCGGACGGAATTCTGTAGCTTGCCAAGTTCCGCTTTGCTGAGCGTGTTGAGCGCGCGGCCGGTGGATCCTGTTTGGTGGGAAGGAGGGAGCTTGAGGTCGCGAGCGACTTGCAGGTCGTCGTGTTTCAGCAGGGCGTAAGCTTGCTTGTAAGTTAAGCGCTTATCGCTGCGGATGACGGTGTTGGCATAGTCGACGTCGACGATGTCACCGTTCTTGGTGAAGGTGACGAAAACGGACTTAGTGAGGCGATCTTCATCTTCCACGAGGCTGCAGACTCCATTGGATAAGGAGCGGGGAAGCATGGGAATAACGATCCCGACGAGGTAGGTCGAGTTGCCGCGGTTGAAGGCTTCCTTGTCAAGCTGTGAGCCGCCGCGGACGTAGGCTGCTACGTCCGCGATATGAATGCCGATGCGCGTGTGCTTGTCGTCTGGATACTCCAGCGAGATAGCGTCGTCGAAGTCCTTGGCGTCGTCTGGGTCGATGGTGAAAGTAAAGGCTTTGCGTAGGTCACGCCGTCCCTTGAGTTGGTTCTTAGTAACTTTGTCTGGTACAGCTTCGGCCTCCTTCATGACTTCGGGAGGGAACTCGGTGTTCAAGTTGTACTTATGCAGCACAGCCATCAGCTCTGCTTGTGGTTCGTGAGTCTTGCCAAGATTGAGGATGAGCTCGCCCTCCGGGTTGACGTGGCGTTGTTCCCATTCGTGGAGCTTTGCGACGACCTTGTCCCCGACTACTGGGATCGGTTTGAGGCCGGACTCTTCAGGGGGAGGTACATAGATGTCGTGGATGATACGTGGATCGTCTGGCGCGACGTAGTGGAAGAAGCGGGTCTTGCAGAGTGTGCCGACCACGGTTTCGCGCGCACGCTTTTGAATGCGGATGACGCGTCCGTAGGGGCCTTCGTTTTGCGGGCCAGGCTTTTTGTTGCGGTTCTTCCAGATTGGCTGATTCGGCGGAGCGTCAGCGATTCGCACGACAACCTTGTCGTCATGCATGGCTACGCTGGTGTCCTCTGCATTTATCTGGATGGGCTTGGGGTTTGGATCGGATTTTTTTGCGTCGGGTATCAGGATTGCTGAACCCTTTTGGCGGAATTTAATGGTTCCGGTGACGAGGTCGACATCGCGAGGGATAGCGAAGCGGTCCCCTTTAATGCGAATGATGTCTCCATTAGCCAGGAGAAGGCGGACTTCGTAGTCCAGATTGCGGCGTTCCTTTTTGCCGAGTCCAAGTTCTGCGGCGATGCCGGACTTGTCGAGCGGAGCGTAGTCCGCTTGTTGCATGAGGGCGATGATTCGTTCCCTTAGTTTCATTTATCGTGTAATTGGCCGATTATTGGCCTTTGGGCGGTCAGATTGTTGTTGGATTTGCGCCCCTAATCCCTAGGACAGAGGAATCTATGAAAATAGTTCATGCAGCAAGCGAGATGTTCCCTTATGTGAAAACTGGAGGCTTGGCAGATGTCTGCGGTTCCCTCTTCAGGTCGCTAGCCGGTGTCGGCCATGAGGTTTCGTTTTTCCTTCCTGGGTATCGAAAGATCATCGAGTCGAAGGAATTCGAGAGCGCTAAGCTGAAGGTGGTACTGCAGGTCGAGTTAGGCGAGCAATTTCTCCGGGGCGAAGTTTGGGCCCTCAGCTTGGGGCGTCGTCAGACTCTGTACATAATACGCCGAGACGAGTTCTTCGATCGCAGCAATCTTTATGGCACCCGCGAGCGGGACTACGACGACAACGACCGTCGCTTCATCTATTTCAGCAAGGCGGTTGTTCAGGCTATGCGCCTTCTAAGCATCAAAGCAGACATCTTGCACTGCCACGATTGGCAGACCGGCCTGCTGCCATTGTTCCTGCGAATCGCTGAACAAGATACTGGCAAGTCGCTAGCATTGAAAACCTTTTTCTCGGTGCACAACTTGGCTTTCCAAGGGCTCTATCCTCGTTCTTCCTTCAAGTACACGAACCTGCCCAAGGAGTTCGACGGCATAGATGGGCTCGAGTTCTATGAGCAGATCAGCATGATCAAAGGCGGTATCTTTTTCGCCGACAAGATCATGACGGTGAGTTCCAACTACGCCCGCGAGATATTGACGCCGGAGTTCGGTTGCGGTCTCGAAGGAGCGTTAAAGGTTCGAGAGGAGGATCTCGTGGGTATTGCCAACGGCATCGACATGGATGTTTGGAATCCAAGTAAAGATCCGTATTTAATCAATCACTACAGTGCATCGGACCTTTCCGGCAAACAGGATTGTCAGGAAACGCTACTCAAAAAGGTAGGTCTGCAGAAAGGCAAAGGCCCGGTCTACGGCATGGTGGCGCGGCTTACTCAGCAGAAGGGATTGGACCTCTTGCTGAAGCAAATGTCATTTTTCGTGAAAAATGACTGTCGCCTGGTACTGCTGGGCAAAGGGGATCCCATCTACGAAAAGGCCTTGCAACGCTTTGCGAAGAAGCATCCGGAGCACATTGCTATTTGCATCGTGCTCGACGAAGAGATGTCTCATTACGTGGAAGCAGGATCGGACTTTTTCCTTATGCCATCTATTTTCGAGCCTTGCGGGCTCAATCAGATGTATAGCCAACGCTACGGCACCTTGCCCCTCGTTTCGGGGGTTGGTGGATTGAAGGACACAGTTATCGATATCTCTACCGATCCGGCAAATGGCACGGGTTTCGTTTTCGAACCGAATGATGTTGGTTTCGCTTCTGGATTGGCGTCGTCTCTGGAGTTGTATGAGGACGAAAAGGAATTCGTGCACGCAATCAAGCGCGCCATGAAGCGCGACTTCTCTTGGAAGCGAGTGACTACTGAATACGAGTCGCTCTATCTTGATAGTATCTGAACTAGTTCGTAAATCATTGGAAAACAAGGTGTTCGATTCCGATAAGCCTTGTTTTTCCCTGCTGCTCGGTCGCATGATTGAATCATGTCTGAGCAAGCTCCGGTAATCGTTTGGTTTCGTCGCGATTTGCGGCTCGCCGATAACCCCGCTCTTGAGCATGCCTGCGAGAGTGGGCAAGCCGTCCTACCTGTCTACATTTTTGATGACGAGGCCGAGGGAGCTTGGCCGGATGGGGGTGCTAGTAAGTGGTGGCTGTACTACTCTTTGAAGTCGCTGCGAAAGGATTTGGAGGAGTTAGGATCTCGCTTATTGCTGCTCGAGGGAAAGTCAGGCGACGTGCTCACCGGTTTGTGCAAATCCACGCAAGCGAATGGCGTATTTTGGAATCGTCGTTACGAGCCGTCAATCGTCGCCCGCGATACGGAAATCAAAAAAACGCTCGCTGACCAAGGTCTGCTTACCCGTAGTTTCAACGGTTCCTTGCTGCAGTCGCCCTTGAGTGTGACCAATAAGTCCGGTACGCCTTTCAAGGTGTTTACACCATTTTGGAAGCATATCCAAAAATTGAGTACACGAAAACCTATCGCCAAATCGCAGCAGCTGCATGCACCTGGGGCATGGCCTCGCACCGAGTCGCTCGATTATTTCGGTTTGCTGCCCAAGCGGGACTGGGCGGATGGATTCGCCAAAGAGTGGACTCCAGGCGAAAGAGGAGGGCAAGTTGCTCTGAGTGTATTTCGAGATAAGTATGTTGGCAAATACTCTGACCTGCGTGACACCCCCTCCGTGCGAGGCGTTTCGCGGTTATCCCCCCATCTCCATTTCGGAGAATTGTCACCGAATCAGATTTGGCACGCGATGGACCGCGAAAAGAACGAACCGTATCTACGCCAAATAGCGTGGCGTGAATTCGGGCACCACTTGTTATACCATTATTCGGATACGCCTGAAAAACCCCTGCGCCCGGAATTCAAGAAATTTCCTTGGAGGCCGGATAAACGTCATCTGAAAGCTTGGCAAATGGGTCAGACGGGATACCCGATCGTGGATGCTGGAATGCGTGAGCTTTGGCATACCGGCTGGATGCACAACCGCGTTCGCATGATCGCGTCTTCGTTTTTGGTAAAGCATCTACTGCAGCCTTGGCAGGCGGGGGCAGAGTGGTTTTGGGACACCTTGGTAGATGCGGACCTCGCGAACAACACCATGGGTTGGCAATGGGTTGCTGGTTGCGGTGCGGATGCGGCCCCGTACTTTCGTATTTTCAACCCCATCACCCAAGGGGAGCGTTTCGATGGTGATGGTGAGTACACGCGCAAGTGGGTTCCTGAAATAGCTGGACTGCCGGATAAGTATCTTTTCAAGCCGTGGGAAGCTACCGCTGAACTGCTCGAGGAGGCTGGTATTGATTTAGGCAATACCTACCCGAAACCAATCGTTGATCATCCAGAGGCACGCCAATTGGCGTTGGACGCATACGCGGACATGAGGTCTTAATCGATATGAAATTTGAAAAGCGCAGTCCGATGCCATGCTCTGCTCAGGAGCTTTTCGATTGGCACGGTAGTCCCGGAGCCTTCGGGAGGCTAGCCCCGCCCTGGCAGTACATGGAGGTATTGCGGGAGGATCCCGGCTTGACGGAAGGCAAGCGTATCGAGCTCAAGATGGGCACGCCGTTAGGCAAGAGGGAGTGGCACGCTCGGCATACGCAGTGTGAACTGGGGAAGAGCTTTACAGACGTGCAAGAGAAGGGACCATTCAAGAGCTGGACGCATCGCCACGTTTTTGAGCCAAGGGGACTAGGGGAAAGCGATTTGGTAGATTCGATCGAATATGAAATGCCGATTGGTGAAATCGGAGACTCGATCGTGTCGGGCCAGTTGAAAAAGAGCTTTGCTTTCAGGCATTGGATCACGCGGAGAGATCTTGAACTCAAGCGGGCCTTGCCAGATTTTCGAACGCTAAAAGTTGCAATAACCGGGGGTAGTGGATTTTTGGGCACACAACTAAAACACCTTCTCGGTGCCCAAGGTCATGAAGTATTCGTTGTAACTCGTAGCAAAGACTCTGATTCAGACATTCGTTGGGACCCGGCGGAGGGTGAGATTGAATTGTCGCGGCTAGAGGGGCTCGACGCGATCGTACACTTGGCGGGAGAGAGTCTGACCTCAGGACGCTGGAGCGAGGAACGAAAGAAACGGCTTTGGTCGAGTCGCGTGGACACGACCGATTTTTTGGTGGACGCAATAGGGCGTCTGGAGCGTCCTCCCTCGGTCCTGCTTAGCGGTTCCGGGATCGGTATCTACGGGAGTGACCCAGAGAAGATCTTTACCGAAGAAGCAGCTAGGGGAGAGGGGTTCTTGGCGGAGCTTTGCGAAGCGTGGGAGGCTGCGGCTTCGCGCGCTGAAACTGTGGATACGCGTGTCTGTTTTCTTCGAACGGGAGTGGTGATCGATCCGAGAGGCGGGGCTTTGGAAAAGATGTTGCCCGCTTTCAAGTTTGGTGCGGGCGGCCCCTTGGGCGACGGCCAACAGTGGTTTCCTTGGGTGGCATTGGAGGACTGGATTGGGGCGGTCAATTGGTTGCTTCTTGCGCGCGGGGCGAAAGGGCCGGTCAATCTGGTAGCCCCAGGGGTCGTAAGGCAGAAGGAGTTCGCTCGAATTTTGGGTAAAGCTTTGAGTCGTCCATCATTTTTACCGGCCCCTAAGTTCGCTCTGAGGACCCTTCTTGGAGAGATGGCCGATGCAGCCTTGCTTTCCAGTATCCATGCGAAGCCGAACCAGCTCGAAACGTTGGGTTATCCTTTTGCCTTCGCGAAGCTCGACGAACTGTTTTCGAAAGTCCTTTGAGGAATTCGCAGTCGACGAAGCGTCTCCTGGCGTTTAGCGTTTCTGTCCCGTTTAACTAATGTTGACTAAGATAAGTCAGAAACCCATATAACCAACCATTATGGCAAAAGCATTCCCTGATATCACTGCTGCGATCGGCAACACCCCGCTTATTAAGCTCAACCGCCTGACCGAAGGCTGTGTGGCTGACATTTACGTCAAATGTGAATTTTTCAATCCGCTCTCGAGTGTGAAGGATCGTATCGGCAAGGCCATGATCGAGGCCGCCGAAAAAGAAGGAAAGCTCGGCGAAGGTTCAATCATTATCGAACCCACTTCTGGCAACACCGGAATCGCATTAGCATTCATCGCGGCTGCCCGTGGCTACCGCCTGATCCTCACGATGCCAGAAACCATGTCCATGGAACGACGCGTTTTGCTCGGAATGCTCGGAGCTGAGCTAGTATTGACTCCAGGTCCGAAAGGCATGCCGGGCGCGATCGCTCGCGCGACAGAGCTAGTCGCTGAGTACGGCGAAAAGGCGTTCATGCCGCAGCAGTTCGAAAACCCAGCTAATCCGGAAGTCCACCGCCAGACGACTGCGGAAGAAATTTGGGAAGCGACCGAGGGCAAGATCGACGCATTTGTCTCGGGAGTAGGAACGGGCGGCACCATCACTGGTGTTTCGGAAGTGATCAAGGGCCGTAGGGAGTTGTATACTGTAGCGGTAGAGCCGTCTAATAGTCCTGTCATTTCCGGCGGCCAACCAGGACCTCACAAGATTCAGGGAATCGGAGCCGGCTTCATTCCCAAGAATTGCAATACCGAGATCATCGACGATGTGATCAAGGTAGAGAACGAAGATGCTTTCGCGACGGCTCAAGACTTGGCCCTCAAGGAAGGAATCAGCTGCGGCATCTCTTCCGGCGCAAACGTTTGGGCGGCCTTGCAGTTGGCCAAGCGCCCAGAGATGGCAGGTAAGATGATCGTCACTGTCGCGTGTAGCGCAGGAGAGCGTTACATCTCCACGCCACTGGGCGAAAAGGCGCGTCTCGCGGCAGCGGCAGCGACTGTCTAGAGCGAATTCTGGAAACTCGACGCTTCAGCTAACGGCTAACCTTGAGCCGTTGATTTTTCGGCGGGCTTCCTGTTCAAGACAGCGAGCCCGTTTTTTTGTACCTCGAGCAATTGCCACGCTTCTATTCCTTTGAATTTCCCCCGTATCTTTTCCCGTTCGCTCGATGCGGCTTTGGAGACAGCGTTTCCCAGTCAGTGCGCGGGTTGCGGGGAGTTGGTTAGTGAATCTCGGTTTTCTGGCGTATGTCCGAGTTGCATTCCGCGCTTGCAGTGGATTGAGGATCCGAAGTGCCTGACTTGCGGGTTTCCTTTCTTTGGCGACACAGAGTCCCACACGCACTGCATGCACTGCGAGCATCTTCAGCCTGCGTTTCGGCAAGGGTGGTCGATCGCCTTGTTTCGCGGACCGTTGCGGGAGTTGATTTACTCTCTTAAATACAAGGAGGGCTTGTGGGCTCTGCGAGATATTCGCGAGCTGGCTCGCTCTGCTCCGGGCTTGTCGGAATTCGCCGGGGAGTCGGTCTTGGTCCCTGTACCCTTGCATTCGCGAAAGCTCCGCGAACGTGGGTATAATCAGAGCGAACTATTGGCCGAGGAGCTGCGAGAGGTTATTCCGAACTGCCGGGTCGAAGATCTTTTGTGCCGTCACGTCGATACCGTTTCCCAGACCCAGTTCGACCGGAAGCAGCGAATCCGGAACCTCAAAAATGCCTTTTCATTGCGCCAAAACCGTGCCATAGACCCGCCCAAACGCTATATTATTGTAGATGACGTCTTCACCACAGGTTCCACTGTCAATGCGTGCGCCGCAGCTCTGCGACGTGCGGGGGCTCGGTCGATAGACGTCTTGACTATAGGGCACGGATAGCCCGTTTCGGCGATTCCGCCTCATCTCAAACAACACATTGCTCAATCACCATGGCGCTTTTCCAAAAACCGAAGTACTCGACCGTTATCGTCAAAAAGAAGGACATTCCACACGGCATGTGGAAAAAGTGTCCCGTATCCGGCGAGATCATCTACAACAAGGAGCTGGAGCAGAACCAGAACGTCGTCGCCAAGAGTGGTTACCACTTTCCGATCACGGCCCGCAGCCGCATCGGCCACCTACTCGACGAAGGAAGCTTCACCGAGCTGGAAAAGGATCTTTGTGCAGGCGATCCTTTGGAGTTCGTCGACTCCAAGCCTTATCCGGAACGCCTTGCGGCTTACCAGAAGAAGACTGGAGAAAACGATTCCATCGTCAGCGGCGTGGGTAAGATCCACGGCATCCCCGTTTCCTTGGCTGTTTTTGACTTTCAGTTCGCGGGCGGCTCGTTGGGCTCGGTGGCAGGCGAGAAGATCACTCGGGCCATCGAATTGGCGATTAAGGAGAAGATTCCTTGTATCGTGGTTTCCGCTTCCGGTGGCGCCCGCATGCAAGAGGGCATCCTTAGCTTGATGCAAATGGCCAAGACAAGCGCCGCTCTCGGTCGCTTGTCGGAAGCTAAGCTGCCGTTTATATCCGTTTTGACAGACCCGACCGCAGGTGGTGTAACGGCGAGTTTCGCGACCCTTGGCGACGTGATCATCGCTGAGCCAGGTGCCCGTATCTGTTTCGCTGGTGCGCGCGTCATTAAGGAGACCACCAACGAGGAGCTGCCGGAAGGCTTTCAGTCAGCGGAGTTCCTTTTCCAGCGTGGACTGATTGACCAGATCGTGCCGCGCACGGAAATGCGCGGTCGGCTGCGCGATTTATTGTCAGCTCTCTACACGAAGAAAGAGCCGGTCGAGGCTTAGCGTTAAATATTTGTGGGAGCGAGCTTGTTCGCGAATCACCTCCCTCAGAGGTTAGCTTCGCGCCCAAGGGCGTTATCAAATCACTCTGATGCCTGAGCTAAACTCGTACGAATCTGCTCGCAATTGGCTGTATTCGCTGAAGAACCGCGGCTCCAAGTACGGCATCGACCGGATGGAGCGATTTGCGGAAGTACTTGGCCATCCGCAGCGCCGATACCCATGCATCCACGTCGCGGGGACCAATGGCAAGGGGTCGACTTGCGCCATGCTGGAGCGGATGTTTCGCGATCAAGGTTTTCGGGTGGGTCTCTCGACTTCGCCGCATTTGGTGAGGCAAGGGGAGCGGATTCAGGTTAACCGGAGGATTTTAGACGAGTCGCAGATTCTTGATTACGTTCGCGAATTTCTGCCTCTCGCGGAAAAGGTGGCGGAGGAAGATCCTGAGCTGCATCCGAGCTTTTTTGAATTCATGACTGCAATGGCCTTCATGCATTTCGCTCGAGAGGAGGTCGATTTGGCTATGGTTGAAGTGGGTTTGGGCGGGCGATTGGACGCGACGAATGTTCTCGTCCCGGAAGTGAGCGTTATCACTTCGATCGGTCTCGACCACTGTGAGATTTTGGGAGACTCGCTGGCGGCGATTGCCAGAGAAAAAGGAGGAATCATCAAGGCAGGCGTCCCGGTGGTTGCGGGATTTTTGGAGCCCGAGGCGTTGACTGAGATTCGGGTAATCTGTGAAGAACGCGGTTGCGAGCTGGTTTGCGTCGAGGAGAAGTTTGGCTCCGATCTTTTCAGGTACCCGGCGACGAACTTGCATGGAAGCTACCAACGGATCAATGCGGCGATCGCATTGACTGCGGCGGAGCTAGTCCAGCAGCGCTTTAATTTGGATTTGGACAAGGCTGAGAGGAGCCTGCTTGATGTCGCTTGGCCTGGACGTTGGGAGGAAAGGCAGCTCAAGTATCGAAAGATTGTCTTCGACGTTTCCCATAACGCGGAAGGGGCTCGCTGGTTGGATCAAAATCTCGCGGGGCTCGTCGAGAGAAGCGGGGGTGCACGTCCGGATATCGTGATGGGTGTGATGGGCGCTTACAGGGCATCTTCCTTAGTGCCGGTCGCTGCGAAATGGGCGCAAAGCCTGCGATTTGTCATGCCAGAGCAGGATAGGGCATGCACCTTCGCGGAACTGAAGTCATTTCTACCGTCCGACTTCAAGGGTGATGTTTTCGAGGAGAAGTTGGCGGACCTGTTTCCAGGTAAGGGCGAGTGTTCGCTCGATTTTGAAGCCGAACGCCCGGTGGTGGTGAGTGGCTCCATCTACCTGATTGGCGAGATCTGGGATCGCTTCTATGAAGAGAGCCCTTTGGGGCAAGGAGCGTTGCAGGACTTCTAATAGAACTTCAGTGTAGAAATAGAAAAAATCTCAAAACGGGGTTGACAGTTGGGTTCTTAATTAGCTTTTTCGGGGCCTTCCAAATGACGCCTCTCTAGCTCAATCGGTAGAGCAGTTGACTCTTAATCAATTGGTTCGGGGTTCGAGTCCCCGGGGGGGTACCACTTTTATTAAAGTTCAGCGGTACGAGTCCGTTTTACAGTTTAGTTCGCCGGTGTAGCTCAATTGGTAGAGCAACTGATTTGTAATCAGTAGGTTGCGGGTTCGAGTCCCATCACCGGCTCCACTTTCGAAAGAACCGCCATCAACATGATCGGCGGTTTTTTTGTGCCTGGTTCGGGCTGGTTTAATTCAGCCAGCCAAAGGGAGAAAGGTGAGGCGAAAATTGCGTCATTTCCCCTTTACACGGGAGAAGTTTTGTATCTTTGTCATCGATTCCTTCAAAGTCATGCAAAAGACCAAGAAATCTATCGCGAAACGCTTCAAGCTTACTGGCAACGGTAAGCTCCGTCGTCGTTCTCCTGGGCAGCGTCACCACCTTCACCAGAAGACTACGAAACAGAAGCGCAACCTAAACAAGGACAAGTCAGTCTCCGCTGGACGCCAAGCCGACCTCATGCGCGGTTTGCCCCACGGTCTCTAAAGTCCCTGTTTCGACGAGAATTATTTCGATCGGGTAAATTCTAATCAAGGCGACCTGACGAAATCCAATACTAGAAAGTTATAAAACATGCCTAGAGCAACAAACGCACCCGCATACACGAAGCGTCGCAAGAAGATGCTGAAGCAGGCCAAGGGCCACTTCGGTAACAAGTCGCGTCTCTACAAGTACGCCAAAGAATCCGTAGCCCACGCGCTCACTTACGCTTACCGCGACCGCCGCAACAAGAAGCGCACCTGGCGCGCTCTTTGGATCGTTCGTATCAACGCCGCTTGCCGCGCTGAGGATATGAGCTACAGCCGATTTACCGAAGGCCTCAAGGCTGCGGAAATCGTTCTCGATCGCAAGATCCTCGCTGACATCGCTGTAAACGATCCTATCGCGTTCAAGGGATTGGTCGAAAAGGCCAAGGATGCCCTGAAGGCGAAGGCTGCAGCGTAAGGCCTGAAGCGAAAGCGTTTTTCCGAAGCTCACAAAAAGAGCTCGGACATCACAATTTTCCTTTCACTAGAAGGAGTTCGAGTATCTGCTCGGGCTCCTTTTTTTATAGCCAAATTTCCCACGGCTCTCGCAGCGCAGCGCTCGAACCGTACCACCATCAGAAACCCTCCCTTCTCATGGAAGACGAACTCAATAATATCGTAGAATCTGCCAAGCAAAAGGTAGCCGCCGTGACAAGTCGCGCCGGCTTCGAAACTGTGAAGGCAGAAATCACTGGTCCTAACGGAGCTCTCACCAAGGTGATGAAAAACATGGGCTCGATCGCCAAGGAGGATCGCCCGACCTTCGGCAAGCTGATCAATCAGGCGAAGACTACGATCCAAGGCTTCTACGACGATGCCCTTGGTGCCATCGAACAAGCCGAGCTCGCCGCCCGAATCGGCCCCGCGATCGACCCATCCTTACCATCACCCAACGACCCTCTTGGCAGCCAGCATCCTCTGACCAAGGTACGAGAAGAGATCTGCAGCATTTTCAAGCAAATCGGCTTCACTGTCACGGAAGGTACTGAAGTCGAAACCGAGTACTACTGCTTCGACGCGCTCAACACGCCGGCCGATCACCCAGCTCGCGATTTGCAGGACACGTTTTATCTGCCCAGCGATGCCCAGTTTGGGAACGTATCCAAAAAGGCAGACGAGCGTTACCTGCTCCGTACGCACACGTCTTCGGTTCAGATCCGTACCATGCTCAAGGAAAAGCCACCACTGCGCATCATTTCGCCAGGGCGCTGTTTCAGGCGGGATACTGTAGACGCAACTCACAGTGCCAACTTCCATCAGATAGAAGGGCTCTACATCGACGAAGACGTCACCGTGCGCGACCTAAAGGCGGTGCTCGATTACTTCTTCGAGCGTTTGTTGGGGAAGGGGACGACGACTCGTTTTCGTCCACATTTCTTCCCTTACACCGAGCCTAGCTTTGAGGTCGATTTTTCCTCGAGCCATCTTGCAAAGCTCGGTAGCGACTGGGTCGAAATCGCTGGTTGCGGCATGGTGGAACCGGCAGTTTTGGAATCCGTCGGAGTCGACCAGGAAAAGCACTCCGGCTTTGCTTTCGGCATGGGAATCGAGCGTATCGCCATGATTCTCTACGGAATCGATGACATCCGCTATTTCTATCAAAACGACGCCCGCTTCCTCTCACAGTTCGCGTGAGGAAAACCTGTATCCAGAATATCTAACATTTTTATACTGTGAAAGTATCTCTCAAGTGGCTTAAGCGTTACGTTGACCTCGACGAGTCTCCTAAGGAACTCGCCGCCTCGCTCACTCTCCTCGGTTTCGAGGTAGATGACATGGAAACCACCGGCGTGCCTCCTCTCGAAAACGTAGTCGTGGGCGAAGTCCTGCAGCGCGACCAGCATCCAGATGCGGACAAGCTCGGCGTTTGCCGAGTGGATTGCGGACCGAAAATTGGCGAAAAGTCGATCGTGTGCGGAGCAAGCAACTACAAGGTCGGCGATCGAGTTCCTGTGGCGCTTCCTGGCGCGGAGCTCCCCGGAGGCTTCAAAATCAAGGAGTCTAAGCTTCGTGGGGTGCCTTCCGCTGGCATGATGTGTGGTGCGAGTGAAATTGGCGCGTCGGGTGACAACTCCGGACTGCTGATTCTCGATGGACGGCCGGAGCTTGGAACTCCGATCAATCAAGTGCTCACGGACAGCGATACAGTATTCAATTTAGAAGTTACTCCGAATAGACCGGACTGTTTGTCGCATATCGGTATTGCTCGCGAATTGGCGGCTTGGTATCGTCGGGACGTCAAGTATCCGAAAATCAACAACGTTCCTGCCAAGTCAGATTGTGCGAATGGCGAAGGTCTTTTTAGAGGACTGACCGTCGATGCACCGGAAGATTGTCCGCTTTACATCGCGAGTGTGATCAAGGGAGTGAAGGTTGGCCCAAGCCCCAAGTGGCTGCAGGAGGCCCTTTCTTCCATCGGTCTGCGTCCTATCAACAACGTGGTCGACGTGACCAATTTCGTCATGCACGAATGCGGCAACCCGATGCACGCGTTTGACGCCCGCGATATCGAAGGCGGAAAAATCATCGTTCGCAACGCGGGCGAAGGCGAAGTGATGAACACCCTCGACGGTGAAGAGCGCAAGCTTTCCAGCCGCATGGCGGTGATCGCTGACGAATCTAAGGCGCTTGCGGTTGCCGGCGTCATGGGCGGCCAAAATTCGGAGGTGAAGAAAGACACTACGGATCTTGTATTGGAAGTCGCCTATTTTAAGCCGAGTACCATCCGCTGGGTATCCAAAACGTTGGCGCTCTCGACCGATAGCTCCTACCGCTTCGAGCGCGGCGTGGACCCGCTTTCGCTCCGTTACGCTACCGAGCGTGCGGTTTCCCTTATTCTCGAAACTGCTGGTGGCGAGCTTTGCTCGAACGGTGTGACGGCGGGTAGCGAACCCGCATGGCAAACAGAAGTTGAGATCACTCCGGAATGGATTCGCAAGAAGAGTGGATTCGAAATCACGGACGAGGAGATTCGCGAAGCCCTAGAGTTGCTCGATATGAGCATCTCGGTGGATGGCGAAGGCGTATGGACGGTTTCGATACCAAGCTACCGGGGCGACCTCTATCGTCCCGTTGATCTGCTTGAAGAAGTGCTACGTATTTTCGGTACGGACAAGATTCCTGGAGGACAAGTCCGCGCCACCGCGACCACGGCCAATGACAGTCCGATCACCGAATTCAACCGTAAGACAGCGTCCTATCTCATCGGGCAGAACTTCGCCGAAACCGTAACGTATACGCTGCGTTCGGCTGGCGAGCAAAAGCGTTGGGCAGGGCACGTTTCTGCGGAGGAGTTAGCTTTGCTTAACCCGATCAGCGAAGACCAGACGCAACTGCGTCACAGCTTGCTTCCCGGCATGCTAGAGGTTTTGCACCTCAACCAGTCGCGCAAGACGGGCGCGAATCGCTTCTTCGAAACCGGTCGCGTTTTCCGGGAACTTAACGGCAAGGTGGTAGAAATGGTTGCGGTCGCCTTTCTCGAATGCAACGGCGGTACCGGTCGCTCCTGGAAGGAGCGGAGCTTTGACGATTTCTATGCGGCCAAGCAGCGCATCAAGACGATCGCGGGCTATGCGGGCATCGACCTTGATAAATTCAAGATTCGCGAAGTCAGCGACAACGAAGGCGCTTGGCAAGAAGGTCACAGCGCCGCGTACGAAGAGCCCAAGGCCGGCTTCTTCGCTCGCGTGGGATTGATGAGTCTGCCGCGCGTGAAGGAGATGGATATCCAAGGCGAAGTGTTCGGTGGGATCTTTTGCTACCTGCCGGAGCGTCTGCGGGAACCAAAGCGTATCAAGTTTAAGCCCTTCAGCCTGTACCCAGCTTCCAGTCGCGATTTGGCGTTGGTTGTCGACAAGTCCGAGCCGGCCGAAGAGGTCGTTCGCGCGATGTGCAAAATCGCGTCGAAAGCGACTAGGGACTTCGAAGTGGAAGACGTATCGGTGTTTGACGTCTACGAAGGTGTGGGTGTTGCAGAGGATAAGAAGAGCGTCGCAGTCAGTATGACGTTCCGCGCTCTCGACCGCACGCTTAAGGACAAGGAAGTGAATGCCGCTTTCGATACTATCCAGAACCAGGTTCGCGAGAATTCGCCTTACAGTATTCGAGACTAAATTTGACTCTATTGACCATGACTGAGGAAAAGCACATCGATATCGATTACACGGCGAAGCTTGCGCGTATCAATCTGACGGATGCGGAGAAGGAAAAACTCTCTGAGCAACTGGATTCAATTATTGGATACGTAGAGAAGCTTGAGGAATTGGATACGGAAGGCGTGGAGCCGACCGCTCACCCGCATCCTGTCTATAATGTTTGGCAAGAGGATGAGGTGAAGGGAGAGCTTTCTACGGAAGAAGCTCTCAAGAACGCTCCAGCCCAACGTGACAACATGATCGTCGTACCGAAGGTAGTGGACTGATTGTTACTCCCGCGAAGAGCACAAAGAAAACACGAAGGATACGGTGTCTAAAGAATTGCATTACAAGTCGGCTAGTGAGCTCTCGGAGTTGCTAGAGAAGAAGGAACTATCAGCGGTCGATCTGATGAAAGCGACGATCGCTCGTACCAAGGAGGTCGAGGACAAGGTCGGCGCGTTTAATTCCTACGATGAAGTCGACGCCTTGGCTCAGGCCGATGCCTCGGATGCGCGGCGAGCAGCGGGAGGATCGTTCGGTCCTTTGGATGGAATCCCCGTCGGCATCAAGGACAACCTTGCGGTGAACGGTCAACCATTGACTTGTTCCAGCAAGATGCTGGAGAAGTTTGTTTCGCCCTACGATGCGACTTGTATCGAGAAACTGAAGTCGCAGGGAGCGGTGCTATGGGGTCGTCTCAATCTTGACGAGTATGCAATGGGTTCCTCTACGGAGAATTCGGCTTTTAAGACGACCTCCAACCCTTGGAATCTCGATTGCATTCCCGGCGGTAGTTCCGGTGGATCGGCTGCGGCTGCGGCTGCGGGGCAAGCGGTGATGACCCTGGGGAGCGATACCGGTGGCTCGATTCGCCAGCCCGCTTCGCACTGTGGTGTTGTCGGTTTGAAGCCAACCTATGGTCGCGTTTCGCGGTATGGTCTGGCTGCCTTTGCCTCGTCGCTCGACCAAGTCGGTCCGCTCACGCGCAACGTCAAGGATGCGGCATTGCTGCTGCAGGCCATTTCCGGTCACGACGAGCGCGACTCGACGTCCTACAAGGTTTCCACGCCGAACTTCTTGGAGGCGATGGAAAAACAGCGCGGTCACAAGTGGACGCTCGGTTTGCCAAAGGAGTATTTTGCCACCGCAGCGGATACGCCTGCCATGAAGCCAGTTCTCGAGGCGATCGAATTCTACAGGAGTCTCGGCTGCGAAATAAAGGAAGTGTCGCTTCCGCACACGGACTACGCGGTGGCGACTTATTACATCATCGCGACGGCGGAAGCGTCATCGAATTTGGCTCGCTACGACGGTATCCGCTACACGCACCGGGCTGAGAAATTCGACGCCAAGGACTCGGTGGATATCTATTGCCAATCGCGTGCGGAAGGATTTGGCGAAGAAGTGAAGCGTCGCGTTATTTTGGGTACCTACGTTTTGAGCAGCGGCTATTATGACGCCTATTATCTCAAGGCTCAGAAAGTTCGTACTTTGATTCGCCGAGACTTCGAAAACGCCTTCAAGGAGGTCGACGCACTCCTTACTCCGACCTCTCCAACTCCCGCTTTTAAGAAAGGTGAAAAGGCGAGCGATCCGCTCTCCATGTACTTGAGTGATATCTATACAATCTCTGCGAATCTCGCGGGAATCCCTGGCATGTCATTGCCGTGTGGATACAGCGACGGGTTACCGGTGGGATTGCAAATCCTTGGCAAGCCGTTCAAGGAGGACGAGCTGCTCTCGATCGCCCACGAGTTTGAAATGGCCCACGACTTCAAGGATCAACACCCAAGCCTCTAATTTTATAATGGAATACGAAGCAGTAATTGGCCTGGAAGTTCACGTTCAGATAAAGGCCGAATCAAAGATTTTCTCCCGCGTTCGTGCAGGCTATGGGCACGAGCCGAACACTATGGTCGATCCCGTGGTAATGGGATTGCCGGGGGCGTTGCCAGTGATGAACAAGGCGGCGCTTGATGGAATAATAAAGGCTGGCCTGGCGTTGAATTGTACGATTCCGGAATCCTGCAAGTGGGACCGCAAAAACTATTTTTACCCCGATAGCCCAAACAACTACCAGATCACCCAGTACGACCAGCCGATCTGTGACGGTGGTTTTGTGGAAATAGAGTTGCCGGGGCACAACCGCGGCGAAATGGGCGAGCACAAGAAGATCGCCCTGACGCGTATCCATTTGGAGAACGATGTGGGCAAGCTGAACCACTTTGCCGACGACAGCTTGGTGGATTACAATCGGGCCTTCACTTCGCTCATGGAAATCGTCAGCGAGCCGGACATGCGCTCCGGTGAGGAAGCCTTCGCTTTTCTTACCGCGATTCGCCAAACCATGATCTATTGCGGTATCTCAGACTGCGATATGGAGAAGGGCCAGATGCGCGCGGACGCGAACATTTCGGTGCGTCCAGTTGGGCAGAAGGAGCTGGGGCAAAAGATAGAGCTTAAAAACCTCAATAGTATCACCGGCGTAAAGAATGGCATCGAGTACGAGATCAAGCGCCAGACGCGCGAGCTCAAGAAGGGCAATACGATCAAGCAGGCGACGTGGCGTTGGAACGCGGACCTCGGCCAGACGGAGATGATGCGCGAGAAGGAAGACGCTCACGACTATCGTTACTTCCCGGATCCGGATTTGATGCCGGTGCGCATCGACGAGGACTGGAAGACGAAGCTGCAGAACGAAATCCCGGAGCTACCCTGGGACAAGCAGCGTCGCTTCATTGAGGAATACGACCTGCCATTTTCGATTACTTCCGTGCTGGTGCCGGACCGCATTTTGAGCGATTGGTTCGAAGCTGCGGCTAAGCAGGAACCGAAGCTTGCACAGGCAATCGGCAATTTGGTGGCGAACGACTTGCTGCGCGATTTGAGCGAAGCGGGAATGAGTATCGATACGTGTAAGATAACTCCGGATACATTGCTGGGCTTGGTCAAGGTCGTCGACCAGGGAATCATCCCGAAGAATGTGGCCAACAAGGACGTCTTCCCAGAGATGTTCAAAACAGGCGAAACTGCGGAGGAGGTGATCGAGCGTAAGGGCTTGAAGCCCGATTTCGACGAAGGGCAGGTTAAGGTCTGGTGCCAAGAGGCGATCGATGAGAATCCCAAGCCAGTGCAGAATTACAAAGACGGAAACGAAAAGTCGCTCAATGCCTTGCTTGGGCCGGTCATGAAGAAGAGCAAGGGCAAGGCGAACCCGCAGTTGGTCAACAAGATCATCCGCGAGCTGATCGATTAAGGACGCTACCCAGGTTAAGTTCTAGGTGGTGGGACGGCCTTCAAGCCGTCCGTCCAAATAAAAAGTCAACCGCCTGGTTGGCGATTGACTTGAATTAGGGGAGTGAGCGAATGGAAAGGATTCGTTACGCTCTCTGACGCCTGCTCGCGATCACCAAGCCCATAGTGGCTGCACCTATAATTCCGTACATGGAAGGCGAAAACTCACTTACCGAGTTGATGGAAGCTTCGAATTCAGAGGCCTGAGCGACGTTTTTATCGTCACTGTTGGTGAGTCCTAAATCGTCAGTTGAGATATGGGCGCAGAGGACAGTCGCGGCGAAGATACAGGCGGTTGTCGTGAGGATAGGCTTCATAGTTCGTGTCGCTTTTGAGGCCACTAGAAGACAACGGAATATAGGGTATTACAACCCCCAGAGTGTGCCAATTCGGTTAACCCTGTCTTTGCTTAGATTGGCCTCATCCAATCCCCTATGCCTCACCTGACATTTTCCTGAGGACGGCCGACGATTTAAATGGATACCCTTACTCAAGGCTCAACTCACTGATAAGATTCTCAACAGCTGTCCAATGTAGATCGACGGATTGTTTTGTTCCGCTGATGGTGAACACTACGAGATTGGACCCTACAAAGCAGAAAATTTCTCGCCGTTTGACCAGTCCCCGCGTCGTTTCCAGTTGATACACGATTTGGCGAAACTGCTTTCCGAAAACATAAGGGGTGATCGCTTGCCCGATGTTCGTATTTTCCAAGACGATCTCGATGTACGGTTTTTCAATCAGGAGCCCTTTTCGATAGGCTGACCATGAGACTTCGGAAAGGTCTGGAAGAAATTCACCTCCCTTGAAGAGTGAAAGGCCGATCGTGATTCCGGGAAGTTGGGTGTCTGTGATCTCGCCAGAGTAGCGACTCGAAGACGGTCGATTGATGCGTAGATTCTCTCGGTTTGCGAGTTCGAAGGAGAGGTCGCTCGATTGTACCAGCAACATGGGTACATGAATTCCGTCGAAATTGTCGAAGGAGCTTCTCGTACTCAATTCTGGCCGAGCAGATTTAGGCCAGAAGAGAGCTTCGAGATCACTCCCGTCATTTGCAGTTTGGGAAAAAGCTGCTGCAGCTGTTCCCATTAACAGGGCAATGGTGTAGAGCGGTTTATTTAGAGTCATCGTAACTTCGCTTCGGGGGAATGCCGATAACCTTTTGGACGGTTGATCGGCTTCTCGTGTCTTACTTTTGGTTTTAGATTGGATTATTCGTCCGATCGATTGCTGTCCTTAGACATCGATCAAATCTTAGTTTCGTAGCGGGTTATTATCTTAGTTAGACGTGACCTGCCAAGGAAGTGTCGAGATACGGTCCTCGTATTCTTCTTTTGTGAGGTTGGTGTAGTTGATTCTACGATACGTTCTCAAAAGTGGTGTGCCAGGGGGGAAGGTGCCGTCGAGGAAAAGTTGACTGAATCCCCACTTGCGGCCAGGAGGCCCATAATAGTCGATGCGCCAGGCACTATCGTCTACCTCGCTTTCGTAGAGACAAACGAGGGAACCTCTGATGTAGAGGTCGTCGCCTGACCAGTTTTCGAGGAATCGGGGGAAGTTGTGCACACCTCCGCTGCTACGACCGTTTCCGTTAGCGTTGGAGGGAATCAAACCTGATACAATGGCCGCCGCGACCTCGGTGGAGCGGGCGTCTTGCTTTTTCGTGGAAAAGGAATTTGCGTCGTAGCTGGACCTATTTTCATCCCAATTTTCGGAGAGTATGGTGACGCTGTCGCCAAAGAGTGCGACAGGAACTTCTCCTAGCTCCGGAACGACGGAGCTATTTTCGCTGGTGTTGGTTTCGTGCAGAGATCCGTCAGCATTGAAATCTCCGAGCACATAGAGCGCGTTATTGGTGGCTAATGTCATACCGGGATCCGCTCCGCGGCTGGGAATTCCTTGTTTCCAAGCATCGGTTTCTCCTCCCCATAGGCGAACTCCGGAGTAGTGGAGCCTCGCTTGCTCGTTGGCGTCGGAGGAGCTGGTTTTGCATTCAACATAGACGATTCCATTCCAGTCGGCTCCAGGATTGTAGCACGCGTTTGTGTAAACAGACGATCCATCGGCAGGGACGGTTCCATACGCGTCGTACGGTTTGATATGTTCGTTGTCGACTGAGTAGTCGGGGTCCTCGATGAGCTGCTTGAGTTTGCCGACATTGAATTCGAGCATCGTTATATACTCGTTGCGGCGGTGATCGTACATGACGTCAGACTTGATCTCGAACAATTTGTTAGCGCCGGAGCCTTCGAGGTGAGTAATGTCGTAGCGAATACCGCCCTCGTTGTAGAGGCGTACCTCGTTTGTTTGCACATCCCAAGTTATATAGAGACCGGCCTTGTTGGAGAGCTTTTGCTTCTCGACCTCCTCGTTGTAGTCAGGATGCACGACGCTCAGTGGAGCTTCGATCAACTGGTGCCCAGAGTTCAGCGGATCGTAGGCTGCAGTGGTCGGATTGTCTGGGAGGTAATCCGGAAAGGCGACTGGGTTGTAGGTTTCTACTCCGTGCTCTTGAGTGAGTAGATTGCCGTTCCATCGATCGGCCGCGTAGGTTCTCCAGTTACTCATATTCGAGTCTTTATATGAGTTGTTGACTTTCATGGAGGCTAGGTTCCCGGCGCGGTTCTTAAACTTTACGTGACCGGACTGCAGGGATTCACCGCCGGAACCTTGGGCAGATCGGACAGAAGTGCCCCAGCCGTAGAACATGTCACTCGCCGTGGAGACGGGATAGTGGAAGTCCACGCCATTAATTGCTTGCAAATAGAGGTTTCCATTCGCGTGAACGGGTCCGTGGATCTCCATCTTAGGTCCAGGTGAGACTTCAAGGTCGAGGTTGTAGAAGATGGCGTGGGCGAAAAGAGGGGCGTCGCGAACTTGCATCTTTTGAGTGACGTAGTTCGTGATGTCTGGTCCGCCTCGAGGATCTATAACTGTCGCTTTCGCGTACAGAGCGATTTGTCGTGCGTAGACGCTTTGGCCACGAAGAGGATCGAATTCGTTCGCGGGATTAGCCGGATCAATAAATGTCAAAGTAGTGGGATAATCGTCTATTATGCCGCCGATGATTTCTGATTTCGTGTGATCTACATTGGAGCCGAAAAGATTGGAAGAAGGCATGCTCAGCGCGTCCGCCGATGAAGGTGAGAGCGCGGAGTTGGAGAAGTTCGTTTGGTTCTCGAACTTATGCCGGAGCTGGGCGAAGCCGTACTCGACGACGGCCTCGGAAGCGTTCTTTGCGATGAGGCGAAGTTCGTGACGGGCATTAATCTTACGCTCGGTGAGAGAATGGCTGAGGATGGCTCCCAGTACGACCGCAAGCGCCGTAGTGATGACGAAGACTGCCATCACTACGCTGCCCCGTTTCTCGCTGATTCTTGCATTTCGATTTTTCATACGCTTAGCCTCTCGGTGATACAGTGAAGTTATAGGTGTTGGTTGCCCGTTTGAGATTGCTTCCGTGATGGAGAATCTCGCCTTGGACGGTTATGCTACGGTTATAGAAATTGAAGAAGAGTTGGCCGTCACTGAGTCCTTTTGAGAGCTCTATTATTTCGCTGTGGGTTCCTATTGTTTCCACTACAGGGAGGAGATCCTCGAGAACAGCGGCTTGCGGCGAACTGAAATCGGTCGAGAATCGCATGACAGGACCTTCGGAGTCTTCGGTCGCGGCTCGGTAGAAACCTATTAAGCCGGTATAGAGGTTGGGGTCGTTGTCGTCCGTGAAGACGAGTACTAGGAAGTCTCCCGATCCGCCCGCGTCGACTCGTGTGCGATTGGTAAAGGATTCGTAGATGACGAAGAAGTTCGAGTAAGTCGCGTTGTCGCTTAGCTCGCTGGTGAACTTTCGTATGTCATGGTTCACGAGCAACTTGCCTTCGTTGTAGGCTGCGAAGTTTGACGTTGAAATAAGGAAACTCATCACCGCCCCCATAATTACTCCAAAGACCACAGTGGTCACCATGACCTCGGTGAGGGTAAACGCTTTCTTGCTCAGCCTTTTGGTTACAGTTCGCATGTTCTTAGAAAGTTGGGATACGCGAGCGTATGGCGTAGAGGGTATTGCCGACCGCTACATTCGCGCCTGTGGAGTTGTCTGTATAGTCCCAGCGGAGTACGATCCGCCGCGCCTCGCCGACGCCATTTGCTTCGTCGGTGATGTCCTGAACGTAGACTACAAAGTTGATACTCAGATCGTCCTGAGCGACTTCAGGTGTGTTGTTGATGTCGATGCTGCGGGTATTGACGATATCAGTGTCAGCGTTGCCCGTTTCCACGTCGGCAGGTAATGGGGAGACGATGAGGGAATCCGGCACACCTTGGCTGATCAGCTCCGGGATGGTGCTTTCATCGAGATGTCTGAACTTCATGTTCTTCAGCTGCTCGACGTAGCCTTGTGCCACTGTTGTGGCGGTCGCTACATAGATCGAGCCTTCCGTCATCTTGCGGGCTTGTAGTAGACCTGAAAGGACTCCGACTGAAGCGATTGTGAAGATGACGGTTCCCACCATCACTTCCACGAGTGTGAAGGCAGCAGTAGCGGGTTTGGTTTTGGATCTTCGACGAAAGGAGGGCATTTCAGATCATCTATCGGTGTATAGTTAGGATTATCTGAAAAAAATCTCGTTTTAGTGTTTCTAGATACAGGTTTTGAGCGCCTTACCCCAGCGAGGTTTCCCTAGAAGTGGCGAACGCTACAGGTAGGCCTTGCGGAAATTACTGACTGCCCTTGCGTTCTTGTTCGGGGGGATTCCGTACGGGGGCTGGACTCTTATTTGGGTTGCGGCCAGCTCTGCCGGAGCTTATTCACTCCCGCTTAATTTTTGATCGATGAAGTCCTTTTACATCACCACCGCAATTGATTACGCGAACGGCTCCCCCCATCTCGGGCACGCCTACGAAAAGGTGCTGACCGATGTGGTCGCCCGCTTCCGCAGACTAATGGGGGATGATGTCTACTTCCTCACCGGAATCGATGAGCACGGCCAAAAGGTCCAGCAATCCGCTGCCAAGCGAGGCATCGAGCCGATCGAGCTTTGCGACGAAGCTGCTGAACAGTTCAAAGAGCTTTGCTCGAGCCTCAACATTTCCAACGACGACTTCATCCGCACCACGGAGACGCGCCACAAGGACGTGGTTCGTACTATTTTGCAGGACCTCTACGATCGTGGAGAAATTTATCAGGCCGAGTACAAGGGGTTCTACAGCTCACGTGCCGAACAATTCCTCCAAGAAAAGGACATGGTCGACGGCAAGTGGCCGGAACTCTTTGGCGAGGTCACCGAAATCACGGAGAGCAACTACTTCTTCAAGCTCAGCCAATACCAAGATTGGCTGATCGAGCACATCAAGACGCACGAGGACTTCATATTCCCGCGTTTCCGGGCCAAGCAGGTGCTGGAGTTCCTCAAAGAGCCGATCAACGACCTTTGCATCTCCCGCCCCAAGGAGCGCCTCGAGTGGGGGATCCCGCTGCCCTTCGACGAGGAGTACGTGACCTACGTTTGGTTCGACGCCTTGGTGAACTACATCAGCGCGGTAGGTTACGGCACGCCAGATTTCGAAAAGTATTGGCCGGTCAACTACCACGTGATCGGCAAGGATATTCTCTTGCCGCCGCACTCTGTCTATTGGCCCATAATGCTCAAAGCCATTGGAGTGGAAATCCCATCCAGCCTGCTCGTGCACGGTTGGTGGTCCATCAACGGCGACAAGATGTCCAAGAGCACTGGTAACTTCATCGAACCGAGCGAATTTGCAAAGGAGTACAGTGTGGACGCACTGCGCTACTTCCTTGTTCGCGAAATGAGTGTGGGGCAGGATAGTGATTTTTCAGACGATCTCTTCACCAACCGCTACAATAGCGATCTCGCAAACGACTTGGGCAACTTGCTCAACCGCGTGCTTACCATGACGCCTCGCTACTGCGGCGAGACGTTCCCCCCTCGCTCTGTGGCTGAAGAACCGGAGCAAGAGCTGGAAGACGCTTGGGCAAACACCGAGCACAAGGTAGTCGAACTCTACGAGGATTTCCAATTCCACAAGGGTTTGGAGCTCACCTTCGCTTTCATCCGCTCTATCAATCGCTACGCCGAGCAACGCTCCCCTTGGAAACTTGCTAAGTCGGATGACCAGAAGGACAAGGATACCTGTGCCACGGCTCTCTCGCTCATGGCCGAAGCACTTCGCCGGGCAGTCGGTCTGCTTGAGCCGGTCATGCCTCAGACCACCACACGCGTGTACGAGCTTCTCGGATACGAGAGTGATGCACCGTGGTTGGAGCGCCTCAAGGCCTCCGATGCTTTGACCGGAGCCAAAGTCGGCGAAAAGGTGATTCTTTTCCCAAAGCCGCAGCAAGAGAAGAAGTAGGCACGTTTCCCTTTTGTGGATACTATCCAGCTAGACCCCAGCCAAGCGAAGAGCTACGAAGCCTTGCATGCTTTTTTGCAAGGCTGCCAGTTCAAAGCGGCGGAGAAGGGGCATGCTCAGCTGGTGAGCATCGCCGCGGAGTCGTCGATCCTGGATCCACTCGCAGTTTTAGAGTCAATCTACGAGGAGCGTCAGCAGCACTTTTACATCGAACGGCGTCGCGATGAACTGGCGATCGCCGGTGCTGAAGTCGCGGTGAGCTTTTCGCCTGCGGGAGCTGAGCGCTTCAAATCGGTAAAGCTATGGATGGATGAGGTGCTGGATAATTCCATCGCCGTGGGTGATCCCGCCTTGCCGTTTTTCGGGCCGCACTTTTTCTGCGGATTCACGTTTTTCGACGAAGTAGCCGAGAATTCGCCGTTTCCCGCTACTTCTGCTTTCGTGCCTCGATGGCAGGTCGTTGCTTACAAAGGACGCTGCATTGCGATAGCAAACGCGACGATCGATGCGGGCGATGATATCGAGTCGGTGGCAAAACGTATCTGGAATGCGAATACGAAGTTTCGCACCTTTGACTACACCGACGAAGAGGAACGTTCGAAGCGAGAAAGCCTGCGTGTACTTGCAACCGAAGAGTGCGGAGGAGAAAACGCCTTCCGCGAGTCGGTCAGCAAAGTTCTGAATCTGATCGATGAGGGTGAGTTTCAGAAGATAGTGCTGGCTCGAGCACTCGATCTCAAAGCGGACCAAGCATTTCACCCGTTGGAAATTCTCAATACGCTGCGCGAGCGTTACGAGGACTGTTATGCCTTTTCAATAGCCAATGGAAAAGGGCAGAGCTTTATCGGTGCCAGTCCGGAGCGCCTTGTATCCGTTTCCCAAGGGCTTGTTAATGTAGACGTTCTTGCAGGCACGGCTCCTCGCGGCAAAACGGCCTCTGAGGATGCCCGATTGGGAGCAGGGCTGCTGGAAAGCGAAAAGGACCGGCGTGAACATCGGATCGTTCATGAATCGGTTTGTCGACGCTTGCGCGATATTGGTCTCTCGGTCGAAGGGAAGTGTCATCCAAGTTTGAAGAAACTACAAAATGTGCAGCACCTGTTTGTAGATGTCGAAGCAGACTTGGAAGATGGTATCCATTTGTTGGATCTAGTCTCAGAACTTCACCCTACGCCTGCAGTGGGAGGTACGCCCCGCGAGTCTGCAGTGCCAAAAATCAAGGAACACGAGAGCTTTGACCGCGGCCTTTACGCAGGGCCGATCGGTTGGATAAACTCCAAGGGAGAGGGCGAATTTTTGGTAGGCATTCGTTCCGCTCTCGTCGATGGCGATATCGCTCGCCTCTACGCGGGAGTAGGTGTGGTCAAGGGGTCTGTACCGGAACGCGAACACCTGGAAACGAATCTAAAGTTCCAAGCTCTCAAAGAAAACCTACTCTGATATGGGCAAAGAATGGGCGAACGCGAACGAACTCTGGGCCGATGTCATTGCGGAGACACTACACCGGAAAGGTGTAGACTACGCCATTACTTGTCCAGGATCACGTAGCTCGCCGCTGACTTTCGCTTTTGCTCGTCACCAATCGATCGAAGCGTTGCCTATTTTAGATGAGCGTTCGGCAGGATTTTTTGCCTTGGGCTTGGCGAAGCGAACAGGGAAACCAGTAGCGATCATTTGTACCTCTGGTTCGGCTGTCGCCAATTTATTTCCAGCAGTCGTAGAGGCTAGCGAGAGTGGCGTGCCTTTGCTGGTTTTGACGGCGGATCGTCCTCCTGAATTGAGAGATTGCTCTGCGGGCCAGACCATAGATCAAGTGAAGATCTTCGGTGGATACGCACGAAAGCAAATCGAGCTGGCTGTACCGGATTCGAGTGTCGAATTGCTGCGTTATTTGAGGCAAGCGGTAGTTCATTGCGTAGATTTTGCGACCGCATCAAATCGTGGACCTGTCCACTTGAACATCCCGTTCCGCGACCCGTTGATTCCCGTTGCGCAAGCAGGCTTTGCGTCACCGTTCGACGGAGATGGCTTCACTTCTTTCTTTTCTCACATCGAACCTTCGGATGCCTTGCCACTCCTACAGGCGATGCTGCCGGCTTCAGTTCGCGATGTTCAGAAAGGATTGATTTTGGTCGGCCCCGCATCACCTGTAAACGAAGAAGCTTGGTGCGAAAACGTTGCAGCCTGGGCAAATAGCTTAGGCTGGCCGTTGCTGTCGGATGCTTTGAATCCGATTCGCACGAATGCGAGCGCGTTCACTTCATTGGTTTGTGGGTACGAAAGTGTACTGAGAAATGCAGAGCTCTCTGAATTATTGCGACCCGAGCATGTTATTGTTTTAGGCGGATTTCCGACGAGCAAGGCATTGCGGACTTGGATAGACCAGTTGGATGTGGCGCTTACGATTCTTAGCGATCGTCCGATTAACTTGGATGCGACCCACTCACGGGCGACCCACGTTTATGCAGATTTCGAGTTTGGCGGAGTCATCGTTGAAAAAGGAGACGCTGCAGATTACGCGGAACGCTGGCTCGAACTCGAACGGCAGGTGAGCGAAGCATTGGATACACGTTTTGCTGCAACGGAAACGTTCTTCGAAGCGAAGGTTTCATGGACCCTTTCTAGGGTCTTGCCAGAAGGGAGTTCGCTCTGTGTTTCCAATAGTATGCCGCCGCGCGATATGGAGTTCTATTTCGGCAGAAACGATCTGGGGATTTCGGTCTTCAGCTCTCGCGGCGCAAATGGAATCGATGGGATTTTGTCGACAGCTCTAGGAGTCGCTCACGATGCTGAGCAGACGTTTTTGCTAACTGGAGACTTGGCTTTGTTGCACGATACGAATGGGGCTTTGATCGCTAAGAACCTGAAAGGAAGCCTGACTATCTTATTGGTGAACAACTCTGGAGGAGGCATATTCGAAATGCTCCCCGTTTCGCAGTTCGAGGATGTATTCGAAAAACATTACGGCACGGATCAGTATGTCGACTTTTCGAATTGGGCGAGGACCTACGGGATCGGCTACGAGCGCATCGAGAGTTGGTCCGAACTCGATGGGAAGCTAGGGGAGCAATCGGAGGGCGTTCGTCTACTGGAGATTTGCACGGATCGGAAACGGGACGCGGCTTTGCGCAAGCAATGGTTTGCCGAAATTAGTCGGGAGCTGAAGTAGGTTACCTCTCAGACAGGGCGGCGTGTCAACGAGCTGAAGCTAACGCGCGGCTGACTAGCCTAGGACGTTAGCATTCTAGCAGCGACGCCGAAGCGGAGATTGAACTCTGAGAAGTAGAGGCGTTCGCAGCCGAGGTGCTTGAGAGAGCTTTCAAGTGTGACCATAGCGGTCGGGAAAATGTCTGCTCTGCTCTCGGGAATGCCGTATTCTGCAACGCGTTCCTGTAGCGGTAGTGAGCAGAGACGATGGGCGATTCGCGAGAATTCGTCGATTGCGAGGCCATCTGCGAGTTGTCGACTTGTAAGTGCTTCGGCCAAGTGCTTGGCGGCTCCTCCCGTTAGCACGGCGACCTCGGATGGGCTGGAGCGCGCTGGGAATTTGGAGGCAAGCCATTGCTCCTTCACGTACTCGGCGATCAGGATTTGCTTCTCATTTTGAAGAGGAATCGCTCTATCAGTCAGTAGTAAAGAGGCTAAGCGTACGGATCCGATTCGGAGGCTTTCAGCTTCGAGGAGTTTTCCGCTCGAAAATTGGATACACTCGAGGCTGCCGCCTCCGAGATCGAGAAGGGAATAGGATTCGAGTTTTGAGAGGGCGGGATCGCACTTGAGGGCTTGGCCGATAAAGGCTGCCTCTTCGTCGCCGGAGAGGATTCGTAGCTCGTGGCCACACGCTTTTTCGACAGCGTTGACGAATGCTTGCTTGTTGGACGCGTCTCGGACGGCGGAGGTGGCGACGATGCAAATGGAATCGCATTCGCAGGCAGCTTCGACCAGTCGGGCGATGGCTGAGGAGCCGCGTGCTATCGCGTCGGCGTCTATGACGGGAGGATGGCCTGTCATGCCCTCGCCAATACGGGTTTCTTCAACGACGAAGGCGACTTTCTCTGCTGGAAGCTTTTGGCCTGCCTTTGCGATGAGGAGCTTGATTGTGTTAGATCCTACGTCGATGACGCCGACTGATTTCATGCGGTAGTGACTTTGTGGATGGGGCTAAAGCTCGTAGTTTTCCGGTGCGATGAGCACGACGAATTCGCCTTTTTTGCTGGCGGTGGCCATTTGCTCGCGGATTTGAGATATGGGACCGGACCGGATGGTCTCGAACTTTTTTGTGAGCTCGCGACCGATGCAGACGACACGTTCTGGACCAAGTACGTCCTCTAGTTCGGCGGTCATCTTTTCGATGCGGTGAGTGGATTCGTAGAGTGCGATGGTGTGCTTGAAATTGCGATACTCTTCGAAGAAACGGCGGCGGGCGGCAGATTTGGGCGGAAGGAATCCCGCGAAGAAGAAGGCGTCGGTGGGGAGTCCGCTCACGCTGAGGAGTGATGTGACGGCACATGCACCGGGGATCGGAACGACTGGAAGTCCTAGGCGCTGGCATTCGCGGGCTACTCGGAAACCGGGATCAGAAATGGCGGGAGTACCCGCGTCGGAAACGAGTGCAACAGACTCGCCGGCATGCAGCTTAGCTACGATAGAACTGGCCGCGTGCTTTTCGTTATGGTCGTGGTATGCTAAGAGAGGCCGGCGGATTTTGAGGCGCGTGAGCATCGTGCCGGTCGTACGCGTGTCTTCGCACGCTATGGAGTCGACTTTAGAGAGGAGAGATAAGGCTCGCTCGGTGATATCGGCGAGATTGCCGATGGGGGTAGCGATCACGTAGAGGTGACCGGGCTCAGGGGTGAGGGATGGATTGTCGGAGGACATGTAAGCTCGTGCGTAGATAAAAAAAGTCGGATCTCTTTCGAGATCCGTCAATTGTGGTTTCGAACCTCTGCTGAGATTCGTCGATTCTATCGGTAGTCGCTTAGTTGCTGCCCATTCCGGGAACGCCGCCTTCCCAGTCCTTTGGTCGGCTCCAAGGAATGGTGGATTCGTCTGGGTCTGCACAGCCTGTGACGAAGAAAAGAGATGCGATGCTCGCGGCAGCGAGAATGATTGATAAGAACTTTTTCATGATTGTAGAAGTCAGTTGAGGCTGGAAACCGAGTCCCCAGTTTGCGGGGTCTTGAGGAGGAACTCTGGCAGAACGCGGGCAATGCTCAAGTTTTCCTTCACTTCGGTGACCTGTATTTTGGCGATTGGTGTGTCAGCGTGCTGGACGTAAAGTTCATTTTGCAGGCGGACCCCGTCGCTATAGCCGATGTCGAGTACGACGAAGGAGGCTCCTTTACCGACTGTCAGGACGTTTCCTCTTATGGCGGGGTCGGCGGGAATAGAGGTGGGTAGAACGCTTGTAGCTTGTTGTAGCGGTTGTGTTTGCTGAAGTTCGAGGACTTGTCGTTCTAGGTTGGCGATGGCGAGTTCGTAATTGGCTATCTCCTCTTGGGGTACGCTCGTGGCCTTGAGCACATTTACTTCTTGGGTGAGTCGGCTGTTTTCTTTTTGCAGGCGGCGCTCGGCGACTTCCTGGGCGTCACGTTCGTCGGCGAGGCGCTTATTTTCCCGTTGGATCTGGAGAAGCTGGTTATTGGCGAGAAGAGCGTCAGCGGTGAGTTTTTGGATCTCTGAAGCCTGGGATTCGATGGTTTCGGCTTGGACGGAGTTCTCTTGCTGAAGCGTTTGGGTATTGGTTTTCTCGCTCTTGAGAGAGGAGTTTAGGGACTTCAGGTTGGTGTCGAGGGATTGGTACTCCGCCTTGGCGAGAAAGTAGAACACTCCGGCTGCGATGGCTCCGAGGATGGCCAGGGCTTGGAGAATTCGGGTTATCACTTTCATGGTATTCGATGCTAGGCCGCGTGTTGCGGGAGGGAAGTATAATTTATGTAGAGATTAGGAGGCCGACGCAGGCAGGAGTAAGGGTAGATTCAGAGCGAATCGAGGAGGGCTCAGATCGCTTGAGTCCTAGGCCTGGTAAGCTTGGCGATCTCGGCCATGATGCGGTCGGCTACGATTTGGTAGCGTTCCCTGCCTGCTTCGCGCCCGGGATCGTAGGAGCGTGGTGAGATCGGTTTACCGTAGCGCATGTGTACGCTCAAGTTGAAGTTAGGAAGGACTTTCCCTTTGGAGAGGACTTTGTTGGAATTGAAGATACGGCAGGGGATGACGGTCGCCTGCGATTTTGCGGCGATAAGGCCGATGCCAGGTTTGGCGAACTGTAAGGTACCGTCGGGGCTGCGAGTGCCCTCAGGAAAAAGTGTCAGAAGTCCCCCGTTTTTGAGGGTAAAAAGGGTGGCCTTCATGGCTTTGATGTCAGAGTCGCCGTCACGATCAACCGGTATGGTGCCGACGCTGTCGAGCCACCAACTGGCGGCTTTGTTAAACCAGAGGGTTTTGCGGGCGAAGAAATTGATGTGGCGACGCAGCAGACAGCCGATGAGTGGAGGGTCGAAATGGCTGGCGTGATTGACAGCGAGGATGACCCCACCTTTGGGGGGCACGTTTTCCATACCTTCGACGTCTCCAATGAGGATTTGGCTGAGCACGCCGGCGGCAAAGGTTTTGCTGGCGTGGTAGATGGTGGGTGAGTAGACGGTTGGCATCTTACTGTAGGTAAGCCTTGGATACGAGTTCCGAAACGTGCTCGACTACCTCTTCGAGAGTCATTTCGGAGGAGTCGACGAGGGTGGCTCCTTCAGGAATAGATAGTGGCGCGGTCTTCCGGCTGCTGTCCATTTGGTCGCGTTTTTCGATGCTGTCGGCGAGGCCTTCTGCCGCGCGACGTGCGGCCCGTTTGGCGGGGTCGGCGTAGAGGTAGAGACGTAGGTCGGCGTCTGGGAAGATGACGGAGCCAATGTCCCGGCCTTCCATGATGAGTCCGGCGAAGCCTTCCTCGCGAGCGATGGTGGCGAGGTCGCGTTGGTAGTCTAGGAGGAATTTGCGCAGCTCGGGAATGGCGGCGTATTGGGATACGTTGGCGTTGACTCGCTCGCTACGGATGGACTCGTCGGGTATCCAGTCGTTGACTACGATGTAGGCGGAGTTTTCATCGATGTAGGTGCCGAGCTCGATGGATGCGAGGGCTGCGTCCATGGCTGCTCCGGACTCAGGTGCGATTTCAGTTTCGAGAAGCTTGACGGTGGTTGCCCGGTAGAATGAGCCTGTATCGACGTGCATGAGATCGAATCGTTGGCTGAGGGCTCGCGAGGTTGAGCTTTTGCCGGCGGCGGCTCCGCCGTCGACGGCGATGATGATAAAGTCTTTTTTGGACATTGTAGGAATGGATTATTGGGCTCCGGGGTCGCACGCTAAAGCGTGGCGCTAGTTAGGGAGTCCTGTCGTAGCTTTTCCAATACTTGGAAGAAGTCAGGAAAGGTTTTTTTGCAGCAAGTCGGATCTTCGACCTGAAGCCAAGGTTGGCCGTTTCCGAGGGCGTCGAAGCAACCGAGGACGCCGAAGCTCATGGCTACGCGGTGGTCGTGGTAGGTGGCAATGGTAGCGGGTTGGAGTGGCTGAGGAGTGATGGTGAGGGAACCTTCAGTTTCCTGCACCTTTTGGCCGAGGCGTTGCAGACCGTCGGCCATGGCCGCTATGCGGTCGCACTCTTGATGTCGGGTGTGCCCAATTTCTTCGATGGAAGTGGTGCCGTTGAAGAGCGGAGCGACTGCAGCAGCGGTGAGGAAAGTATCGGAGTAGGGATAGAAGCTTCCCTCGAGCGATTCGGGCTTGGCGCCGGGTTCGTAGTGGACCGTGGCGGAGTGCTTTTCCCACACGATGTAAGCTCCCGCTTCTTCCATGCGGCCGGAGAAGGCAATGTCGCCTTGCAGGGATTCTTGGGTGACGCCGTGGATCTCTAGCTCGCCGGTGACGGCGACGGGCAGGGCGAAGAAGTAGGAAGCCGCGGAAGCGTCGCCTTCGACGAGATAACCTTCAGGCTTGGCTTGGTAGGGGATGAAGTTCTGAATGAGGTATCCCTGTTCCGAGGAGGACAGGGCGGACTTAGGAACGCCGAACTGCTTGAGCATGGCCAGCGTCATGTCGATGTAGCTGCGGCGGACTGAGGTGTCTTCGAGGATAATTTCGATGCCGTTCTCCGCATAGGGGGCGGCCATGACGAGGGCGGAGACGAATTGGCTCGAGGATGAGGCGTCGATGGAAGCGCGTCCACCGGTTAACCCGCTGGAACGGATGCGTAGCGGCGCGAATCCGTCGGTGGTTTCGATATTGGCTCCCAGCTGGTTGAGGGTCGTGGCAAGGTCGACGATGGGGCGTTTACGCATTTGAGGGACACCGTCGAGAGTGTAATCGCCGCCTTTGCTAAGGCAAAGAAAGGCGGTTAAGAAGCGAGCGGAGGTGCCGGAGTTTCCGACGAAGAGTTCGGCCTTTTTGTTCGGAATCTCTCCCGAGAGGCCATGGACGCGGATGGTTTTCGCGTTTGGATCGGGTCGCACGTTGAAGCCGAGTTCCTGCAGGGCTTTGATCATGATCTCGGTGTCCTCGGAGAAAAGGCAGTTTTCGAGCAGGGTTTCGCCGTCGGCAAGGGCAGCAATGATAAGGGCTCGATTGGTGATGCTTTTAGATCCGGGCACGGTGACGCTGCCGCGGACCGGAGTGGTGAAGGGAGTAACTGGATAGGGATCTTGCATGGGAAATCGGTCGTCTTCGAAGAAGTCGACCCGCCTCGATTTATAGCTGGTCACGGAACTGTTTTCCGTCGGCGAGTTGTTTGAGGAGTTCGAAATCGCTTTGGTTGGCGATAGCTGCGGTTAGGGATTGCAGGTGATCTTGAAAGTCGCGAAGGGCGCGAAGCACCTCGGGTCGGTTTTGGTCGACGATCTCGTGCCAAAGCTCAGGGCTGCCGGAGGCGACTCGAGTGGTGTCGCGTAGGCCGTTTCCGCAGTAGTCCGCAGCGGTAGGGCAGCGGGTGGCGAGAAAAGTGGCGAGCGATGAGGCGAGAAGGTGAGGAAGGTGGCTGACTTGGGCGACGATCTCGTCGTGGCGGTCGGGCGTTTCTTGAACGACTAGGGAACCGATGGCTTCCCAGAAGGCGTTGGTTTTGGCGAGGGCCTCGGGATTGGATTTGTCGGATGGGGTGACGAAACAGACTCGTTGCTCGAAGAGGTCGCCACAGGCGTTCTCCATCCCGGTTTTCTCGGAGCCGGCCATGGGGTGGGAGCCGATGAAGTGCGCTCTGCCAACGAGGGCGGCTTCGCAGCGATGAACGATGTCGGCCTTGACGCTACCGACGTCTGTTACGATGGGGTTGCCGATCGCGAATTTGGAGATTTCCTCGGCGAGGGTGATGATGCGGTTGACTGGGGCGCAGAGCACGATGAGCTCGGAGCCGCGGCAGGCCTCGTCGAGGTCGGTGCTGGCTCGGGTGCACCAAGGCTGCTGGAGAAGGGATTCGACCGCTTCCGGGCGTCGGGCCCAGATTGAGATGTCCTTGGCGACGCTTTTTTCGCTAGCGGCGATGGCGAGCGATGCTCCGAGGAGTCCGGGTGCGACAATGGTGATGGTTTGGAACACGTTATCGAAGAAGGTCTGGGAAGTGAAGTTTGCGGAAATTCTGCTCTGGCGGCTGCGGTTTGGGCCTTTACGGGAGAGGGTTGCTCGCTAGCGTCTTGGAGAGAACGTGAAGGATGGAAGAGCCGGAAGAAAACAGTGAAGAGGCAAAGTGCGCCAAGCGAATAATTTATTGGGTCATGACCGTGTTCATCGCCGCCCCCGTCGTCGCGCTCGTGTATATGGCATTTTCCGGTTGATTAGGGTTTTTCTGGGTCGATAGGAAAGGGATACCTAGGGCTACTATTATTGCCCACCGGACTTCCCATTATTTCTGTCCGCAATGACTCATAAAATGAACCAATCGATTCTCACTTTTCGTGCTATCCTATTGGCCTTCTGCGCCTTGGGTGGCTATGGCGTTTGGTATGCCTTCAACGAACTTGGCAGCGTTTGGCTGGTAATGACAGTGGCGGTGCTAATCGGCTGCTTGTTGATTTTGGTCGATATGCTGATGAAGGGCTTCTCACTGCGGGGCTTATCGGCTCTGACTTTCGGTCTCTTAGCTGGAATATTGGCGGCTCACTTGATCACGATTTCGCCGCTTTTCGAAGAAGGGGACGCTCAGGTGATCTACATCTCGCGAGTGGGAGTGTTCGTGGCGGTGACTTATCTCGGAGCAATTATCGCTTTGCGTGGTAAAGATGAATTTAACCTGGTGATCCCGTACGTTCGCTTCGACCAGCAGCAGGTAGAGGTGCCTCTAGCGGTACTGGATGAAACGACTTTGGTCGATGGTCGGGTTTCGAAGCTGGTCGCAGCCAGAATGTTGGTGGACGTGCTTTTCGTACCTAAGTTTGTGGTAGACGAACTAAACGAGTTGAGCAATTCGTCAGCGGAGGAAGAGCGCAACCGGGGCAAGCGAGGCTTGAAGACATTGGCGGAGTTGCGGTCGTTTGAACATGTTGAGGTTCGTCTGCACGAGAGCGAGCTCAAGCACGGGCAGAGTCGCGAGGAGAAAATGCTCTTTATCGTACGTAGCTTGAAGGGGCGTCTTCTCTCGGTAAGCGATTCCCTTAGCTCGAGAGCGAAACAAGAGGGCGTGCCTTTTGTAGACATGCTTGGTCTAGCCAAGGCGCTTTCTCAGGAAGTCACCGTGGGCCAGGCGATCACAGTTCGTTTAGTCAAGACCGGACGCGAAGACAGCCAAGGTGTTGGTTATTTGGAAGATGGCTCCATGGTCGTGGTGAATGGAGCTGCGGACCTCGTAGGTGCCGACGTGTTGATCGAGGTAGATAGTATCATCCCGACCAGTGGCGGACGGATGGTGTTTGGGAAGATGCTGGGACAAGGAAGCTAGGAATTTTGTTGATTCAATAGTTATCGCTCTTTTGAGAGGGTTACTTGGTGCTTGCCTCAGGAGGCGAGCGCTTAGAATGCGGAGCTTCGGCGGATCTCTTCTTCCGTGACGAATTCGACAGTCTTATACGCTTCTCAAAAACCTCTTATGGAGTTCTTTACCCTCGAAAACAAAAACGGTCTCAAGCTCAAGTTTACGAACCTTGGCGGTATCGTATCGGAAATTCACGTACCGGATCGGGACGGCAACTTTGCAGACGTCACGCTAGGTTTTGAAACGGTCGAAGAGTATAGAGACCACAATGACGCATACTTTGGGGCGCTTATCGGTCGCTATGGAAACCGGATCGGAAGCTGCAAGTTCTCTCTGGATGGCGAAATGTTCGACGGCTTGTTCGCGAACGATGGAGTCAACCATTTGCATGGCGGCAAAGTTGGTTTCGACAAGGTCGTGTGGGAGACGGAACTGGTATCCGGTGATGGATACATGGGAGCGAAACTTACATACCGAAGCCCAGACGGTGAGGAAGGCTACCCCGGTAATCTCGTTGCAACAGTCTTGTACAAACTCACCGACGAGAACGAGTGGGTTATTGAATACGAAGCGACCACGGACAAGGTGACTGTTTTTAACCCGACGAATCACGCCTATTTCAATTTAGCGGGTCATGACGGGGACTCGCCGCTGGGCCACGAGATGCTGATTAACGCGGCGTTCTTCACGCCGACCGACGAAGCCGGAATTCCGACAGGCGAGATCAACAGCGTGGAAGGGACGGACCTGGACTTTCGTTCGGCGAGAGTTTACGGAGCAACTGTGAATTCCGAGGATAGCTTGATCAGCCGACTCGGTGGCTATGACCATAACTGGATCTTAGACAAGCAGTATGGCGAATTCGGCTTGGCAGCGGTTGCTTACGAAGCCCAGTCGGGAAGGGAAATGAAGGTCTATACAAGCGAGCCTGGAGTTCAGTTTTACGCGGGTAACTTTCTCGACGGATCACTGACTGGAAAAGGTGGCAAGGTGTACCAGAAGCGCGACGGGTTTTGCCTCGAGACGCAGCATTTCCCGAATTCGCCGAACTATGGTCATTTTCCATCTACGACTTTGCGTCCGGGAGAGGTTTTCAGATCGAAGACCGTGTACGCCTTCGGGGTTCGGTAGATTGCTATTTCGCCAGTGGAGCCCGCTCTACCTTTTAACAGCGACGACTTGAGCAACTGAGCCGATGCCGGTGTGCAGGTTGCCTTCCTGAATATCGCGCTCGGTTTCCTGGGCGACCAGGAAGTCCAAGCCGTCAAGGTCTTGCTTTAGCTGGTCGATGCTCAAAAGGAGATCGAGGGTAGGAGGACCTCCGGTTCCTTTACTGAGCTGCTCGGGCGTGTAACCTTCGAGAATTAGGACACCTCCTGGCTGAAGAGCTGAGACAGATTTGCGATAGACCTCCTTGCGGAGTGCGGGAGGAAGATGGCAGAAAATGGATACGATTCCAGCAAAGCTTGAAGGCTCGAATTGAAAGTCCGCTAGGTCTCTATGAACGGTATAGAGCTCGACTCCCTTTTGTTCAGCGAGCTGGCGGGCTTTTGCGAGGCCGACCTCAGAAGAGTCGACGGAGGTGACTTTGTATCCTAGACTGGCGAGGTAAACGCCGTTGCGACCCTCACCGTCGGCGAGGGAGAGGCAGGCGCCTGCGGGAATGCGGTGCGCTTGCTCGGCAAGGAAGTCGTTAGGTTCTGTACCGTAAACGAAACCCTTGGATGAGTAGCGTTGGTCCCACTTGTTCATAGGTTGGAAAGGAAACGTCTTCGGAGAAGTCGTTCCACCTTTTTATTGGAGACTTACCGTTCGCTTTCGGCCTTCGGAAGTGAGGTGGAGTCGGTGGGTGATGGGCCAAGGGATGAAAGGTAATTTGCTGGGCCACTCGATGGCTAGGCAGAATGGGGGGTAGATCAGCTCCTCGAGCATGAGTTCGTCCCAGATATCGGGCGACTCTTCGAGCCGATAAGCATCCATGTGGGCGAGCTGTCTCGTGCCTTGGTAGATGTTGTAAATGTTAAAGGTGGGACTCGTAACCGCTTCTTGGATACTCCAGGCATGAGCGAGTCCTTTGACGAATGTTGTCTTGCCAGCACCGAGGTCGCCCTCGAGGGTGAGTATGGCTTCGTCTGGCAGGTGTTCCGCGAGTTCGTGGGCGATTTTGTGAGTCGCTTCGACGGAATCGGTGGTGATGCCCGACTTGAGTCTATCTAAGATGTTCATAGCCGGTTGCAGTGAAACCTTGGGGAGCGTTTTTGAGGATGAGACTGGGCAAACCCATCGCTGGAGGATCGATTGCGTAACCGATATGGGTAAGTGGAGTGTCGATGGATTTTCCCCAGTTCGAGGCGAAGAAAGTCAAGTCGACTCCGGGATTGAGCGCGAAGATTAGTTCGAAGTCTTCGCCGTCGTTGAAAACGTGATACAGTGCATCTCGATTTGAGATGGTGGCTGTTTCGAAGGCGTCCTGAGATACTGGGAGTAGCGAGCAATCGATCTCGCAAGCGAGGTGGGTGGGGATGACGTTTAAAAAATCTTTGCCCAACCCGTCGCTTAGATCGCTGCAGCTGAGGCAGAGTCCGGAGTTGGCTAGCCAGTGCCCCTCGATCAAGCGAGGCGTGAATGTGTGGTGCTTTTTGAGGCGGGTACCTCCGAGGGTACCGGTGACGTAGAGGGGACTGCCAGCCTGAGCGGCGTGGCGTAGCAGTGGCTTATTGCTGGGAAGTGTTTCGCCGTAGAGTGTGAGAAAGGCTCCCAGAAACTTGTCTGCGCTGGATATGTCGCCACCTACGATCCTGGTGCTGAAGAACTGGGCCTCCTTCGCTAGGCCGATATAGAACTCTTTGATCCACGAAATGGATACTGATGGGTCGAGGGCGAGGCTGATTACAGCGTGGGTCGGGCGTCCGCCCATCGCGGCAATGTCGCTCAGGTTGCGTCGAAGCAGTTTCGATGCGGCTTGCTGGGGAGTGATTGAGTCGTCGAAATGTTTACCGTAGATTAAGGGGTCGGCGGTGACGAGCTGCAGCGAACCCTCTGCGGTAGAGGGCAGGACGGCGCAGTCGTCGCCCATGCCGAAGGGAGGAGGAGGTGCGGTGTCGCCGAGCCACCTACGAAGGTTTTCGATCAGCTGGGTCTCGCCCAGATGAGCGATCGATCGGCTGGACTCTCGGGTGAACGGGTTCACGTTAGGTCAGGGAATAGCAGGATCAGTGCGAGGTTGATCGAGTTGAAGACGGAGTGGAACGCGATGCTGGAAACGAGGTTGCCGGACTCCCTGTAGGCGAATGCAAGCATGACGCCGATCGTCATGAGGGGTGCGAAGGAGTAGAGGTTGGCGTGCAGGAGGGCGAAGAAGAAGGCCGACAAACCGATCGATGCAAACAAGGGCATGCGTCCGTGAAGGTAGCGAAAGATGCCTCCGCGAAAGGCGACTTCCTCGCAAACGGGCGCAACGATGACGATGACAGTGTACATCAAGGCGAGCTCAATTGCCGAACCGCCTGCCTGGACCATTTTGATGGGATCTTGGATGACCTGTTCGAAACCGAGCGAGTTTAGAAATATCCGGGAGAAGAGGTTAACGCCTATCATCACCGGGTAAGCGATGAGGAGCCATTTCAGGCCTATGAGTACGGCCTTGGGGAATTCGACAGCTTTGGCGGTGGTAGGATCGAGAGCTTTTTCGTCGGTAAAGCGTTTGAAGACGACGTAAGCTACGAGCATGCCGATTTGCATCCCAATGTTGGCGGAGAGGGCGATCAAAAGTGGCGGATCGGCATCTGGATCGGGCGAGAGAATCCACTGGACGATCTTCGCCCCGAGAAATGAGCAGAATCCCATGAAGGAAAAGAGGAGAGCTACGAACACCCAGAAGTCGCTGCCGCGTATCTCCCACTTGGGAAGGGAGTTGCGTTCGACTAGGGGAATCGTTTCTGCGTGTGTTTCGCTTGTCATATTAAGCAGGATTCAGGCAATCGGCTTCCTCGAAAGGGGCGAGGAGAAAAGCACGAAATGAGAAAAGTGAAGAGCGATCGCTTAGAGTGAAGGATTTTGCATGACATCTGTGCGGGATGGTTTTGGGTACCCATCTTTTGTGATGGAAAAGGCCAAGAATAAAAGAGCGTCATTGCACACGCTGGGTTGTCGCCTCAACCAGTCGGAGACTTTGCTGATCGAGCAGGGGTTGCAGAATCGAGGCTACGAGATCGTGCCCTTCGGTGAAGAAGCGGATTTGGGAATAATCAACACTTGCACAGTGACGAACTTAGCAGACTCCAAGTGCCGGCAAACGATCCGTCAATTCGTGCGCAAGAATCCGCAGGCTTACACCGCAGTGGTGGGCTGTTATTCTCAGATGGGCGCGAAAGAAATCTCTGAGATAGGCGGTGTAGACTTGATTATCGGGAATCAGGAGAAGCTAAGCGTGATCGACTACATCGGGCAGGAGAAAAACGAGAAGCCGGTGATCGTGCGCGAAAAGATTTCCCAGGCGGATTTCTCGATCCACAATTTCGGAGACGTTCCTTTCAACCAGAGGGCAAATTTGAAGGTCCAGGATGGTTGCAGCTTCGTGTGCAGCTTTTGCATCATCCCGTTTGCTCGAGGCGCGGCCCGGGCCCGGGATCTGGGAAACTTGTTAAAGGAGGCTCGCTTAAAGGCTTCTCAAGGGATTCGCGAGATCGTGATCACAGGAGTAAACATTGGTACCTACCATACCGAAGACGGCGATTTGCTGAAGGTGCTGGAAGGGCTAAACGCGATCGAAGGTATCGACCGAATCCGTATCAGCAGCATCGAGCCGACCACGATTCCGACTGAGCTTTTCGGATTGATGAATGACCCGCAGCATGCGCTGCTGCCGTTTTTTCACATACCCTTACAGAGCGGTTGCGACAAGGTTCTTAAGGAAATGAGGCGCCGGTATACGATTTCTGAATACTTAGAGTTCTTGCATCTCGCCCATGATAGCGTGCCGGACGTCTACATCGGCTCCGATATTATGGTCGGTTTCCCCGGAGAAACGGAGAACGACTTCCAGGAAACTTGCAGCGTGTTTTTGGAAAACCCATTCGATTTTTGCCACGTGTTCAGTTACTCGGAGCGCCGAGGAACGATGGCAGCTCGTCGAGCGGATCAAATCGATATCCCGGAGCGGGCGCGTCGCAGTGCCTACTTGAGACGCTTGTCGTCAAAAAAGCGATATGACATGTACGAGCGCTACTTGGGACAAGAGATGCGAGTACTTTTCGAGAATCCAAAGCCGGACAGCTGGCCATCCTATACGGATAACTACATTCGCGTAGTGGTCCCGAGGTTCGGTTATCTAGCCGAGGAAAAGGGTGTCGACTTGGCAAATCGCTGCGGGCGAGTACGGCTAACTCGTGTGGCAGCGGATTATGTGGAAGGGGAGTTACTGGAGGTGCTGGATTGAAGGGAGTTCTTCAGCGCCCTTTCAGGTGGCATAGAGGTGTCCGAGGAGGCCGAGTGAAAATCCAAGAACTGCGCCAAGGGGAGGTGCCCACTTGCGCTCTATGCGTACTTGGGGTGCGATGTCCTGGAAAATCAGGTACAAGATTCCCCCTGCAGCGAACAGTTCGATAGCTGCGACCGGACGCGGATCTTTGGAGAGTAAGCCGTAGCCCAAGGCAGCGGCGGCAGGGCCGAGCAGAGACATGCATAGGAAGGCTAGCGTTATCTTTCCTTTCGACAAGCTGGTGTTGCTACGCATCTCACGGAATGCGTTGAAACCTTCTGGTAGATTTTGAAGTCCGATCATCAGAGCGATAACGAAGCTTGAGGAGGACCCATGTGCAAAGGCGGCTCCAAGCGCGATTGCCTCGGGAAGGAAGTCGGTTAGCATGGCGACGAGCTGGCCGAGGGCTGACTTCTTGCGGCTTAGAAACGTGTCGAGACCCATCAGTGAAACAGCGCCAAAAAGTAGCCAGAGACTCGCCGGTATCGGGGAGAATGCTTGGCTTCCTTCGGGAACGAGTACCAGGGCAACGGCGGAGAGCAGGGCTCCAGCTCCGAAGGCAATGACTCCGTGGCGGAATTCATTTTCCAACCAGTTCGGGCCTATGTGTTCGATTTGAGCGAAAAAGGCTCCGAGCGGCATTGCTAGTCCAGCTGCCCAAGCAATGCCTACGACCAATATCCAATCCATGCATGAATGAACCAACCTTTGGAGGACAGCGCTAGAAAAAATGAAAGCGGTGGCTTTGAGGCCGGCGCTTCGAAAGTTTTTGCCTGTTAGCTGCAGCTACCTTTCGTTGGGCAAGATTTCGACTTCGACCCCGTCGCCCTCTAGCTTTTGGTAGAAGACCTTGATGCCTCTAATCGATGCGAACGGGTGAAGCTGAGAAAGCTCGCCGCCGACACGGTCGAAGGAAAGTTGGTTGAGCTATTTGACTGAAGGCTAGTGTTTGCTCAGGCGCCCCGGTGTCTTAACCCGCTAGGGTTCGGTTCGATTTATTTCTCGAGTCGACGGGTCGGCTGGCGCGTCAAATGCAATGGGCCCGCCAACGGATACTGCTCGGAGCAAGTCATTAACAGTTAGACGCTCGGGCTATCCTTACAAACTAAAGTATGAAACCATTTCGTAGGCTCGCGATTGTCGGCTGCGGAGCGTCGACGATCTTCGTCCTTAAACACTTACTGGATGCGCCTAGCCAGCTGCGCCTTCAGCTCGAGGTAATCGCGATTTTCGAGAAGAGCGTTATTTTGGGGATGGGCATGCCCTACAATCCGCAATTTACGGACCGCTATAACCTGTCGAATATTTCGTCCGAGGAATTCCCGGAGTTGCCCGAAACGCTGGTGGAATGGTTACGGCGGCAGAACAAGGCTGATCTGGACGAGTTAGGGATTCGCAGCGAAGCGATTTCCGAGTCGGAAATTTACAGCAGGCTGACCTTGGGCCGCTACTTGAATGCTCAATATCGGACCTTGCTCGAACGCTTTAGGTCGCTGGGCGTTTCGATACTGGAGTACGCGAGTTGCGAAGTGACGGACCTGACGTTATCGGAGGCTGATGGAGTGACCATCGTCACGGCCCTAGGTTGCTTTCCTGATTTCGATAGAGTGGTTATCGCGACTGGCCACGGTTGGGAGGAAGAGGATTGTCAGGACAAGGGCTTCTACGCTTCGCCATGGCCTATCGCTAAGTTGCTACCGGCTCCGGGAGCTTTTTGTAATTATACGGTGGGTACGCTTGGCTCGTCGTTGAGCGCTTTCGATGTCATCGCCTCCCTTTCGCAACGCCACGGAACGTTTGTGGAGGATGGGGATCGTTTGGTTTATCTCCCGGCGGCGGGTACGGAAAAGTTTAAGCTAGTTATGCACAGCGCGAGTGGACGGCTACCTCACGTCCAGTTCGAGCAAGTCAATGCTTTGCGGGAGATCTATCGTCACGTCACGCGCGACGCATTGCTGGCTCTCAGGCAGCCCGATGGATTCCTTCGCTTGAGCACCTATTTCGAAAAGGTATGCAAGCCGGCGTTTATGGATGCGTTTCGTAAGGATGATCGTGGCGATGTAGTTAAACGTTTGAGACAGCCGGAATTTACGTTTTTGGACTTCATCGAGTTGATGTCTGAAGAGCATCTGTACGTGGATCCTTTTAGCGGACTGGAAGAAGAGCTTCGGGAGGCGGAGTCTTTGGAGCGGCGGGCTCAGCCAGTTTATTGGAAAGAGGTTCTCGACGACCTGGTGTATACTCTGAATTTCCATGCGGAGCTTCTGCCGGCAGAGGATCACATCTTCGTGCGTCGCCACTTGATGTCTTTTCTCCTGAATGTCGTAGCTGCTATGCCGTTGCCGTCGGCTCGCATGCTGCTCGCACTGCATCGCGCGGGAAAGTTGGAGCTCGTGGGGGGGCCAGTTCGGGTTCGCCACGACGACTCAGGAGCGGGCCTAGCGCGGCTCGAAGTCGGAGAGGGGGAAGGGCGTGTCTTCGAGTATCCAATGTTTGTAGACTGCAGCGGGCAGAAGCCATTGGAAATCGAGGATCTTCCATTCCAGTCCTTGATTGCCTTGGGTTTCGCAAGGAAGGCGAGGGCAGGCTTTCAGTATCCGGAGCGGGCGATCGCTGATTTGCAAGGGGGCGAGAAGGAGCATTTGATCGTGACGAAAAGAGGGGTGCTCACTTACGCTCTCGGAGGGCTCGACGTCGACGGATACTATGCGCTGATTGACGATAACGGGTGCCGCAGCTCTCAGGTTTTTGACATAGCCTTTTCGCACGTTAGCGGGCTAAGGCCTTACTCCTACGGGCTGCAAGCTTGCAACGCCACGAGCGCAGTGCTCGTCGAAGGTTGGGTCATAGAGGCCCGTTCGGTCGGCGTAGACGGAACGGTGGAGTCTGCCTCGAAGAGCTACGAGGCAATTGGGTGAGGAAGCTGTCTTGGTTGTTGGGAAACTTTCGCTCAGGCAGTCGCGGAGAGGTGCGAAGCACACGACGGCTTTGTGCCTTTGCTATGGCGATAGCTCGGTTTAATACGTGTATTGGAGGTGGGAATACGTTTTTGAGTGCATCGTAGCAATGGACGATACGGTCCCAACGTGTGGAATTGAATGATGGGGCGAGGCAGTGTTCGGCGTGATAGCGTGAGAATTCGTTTCCTTCTGCGAATTTAGAGAGCCAGTGGATTCCGTTGTGGATTTACTGTTGGTTCCAGGACGCACGGTCTTGATCTTCTAGAAGAACGAGTCCGCATGAGGGATGGGAGCGGGCCAGATTCGCACGGCTGCGAAGAGGGCGTTTCGGACGGCGTACTCGATATCGATGATGCGAGCGACGCCTATTTTCCCCGGCGAGGAGGGAAACGACGTTTCCGTATTCCCGCTGGAAGAGGTTGTTTAGATCTGCAGAGTGGCTCAAGGCGTGGTGATTTCACGGATCTCGACGGAGGAGCCAGGTGCGCAGACTCCGGGACATGCTAGCGACTTCGATGGCTTCTTCGTAGCTTTCTGCGGATATCACCATGTAGCCGCCGACGACTTCCTTAGATTCGACGAATGGGCCATCGATCGTTTTTTCCAAGGAAACGACGCGGCCGGTGCCGCTGAGGCCGCCGCCAAGATCGACTAGGTTGTCGCTGAACTTTTCCCGCCACTCGTTGAAGACAGCGTACATTTTTTCCATATCGCTGGGCGAGGGTGGTTCACAGCCTTCTTGGGAGGCACTTCGTTGGATGCATAGATAGTTCTTTTTAGGCATTTTTTTGGGGTTTAAGTTATGCCGGATTAAGGTGCCGACATAGGATGTAGGCTAGGGATGAGTAAATTGGACACAGGGGGGGCATTTTTTCGAAACGTTTCTGGGGAGCATGGGGAAAAGGAAAAGGCTGCGATGGGAGTCGCAGCCTTCGGGGGAAGTGGTGTTGAGTCGCGTCGAGGTGTCTCGCTCAGCGTTGGTTGGGCAAGATTTCGACTTCGTAGCCGTCGGGATCGGTGATGAAGGCCATGGAGAAATCTTCCTTTTCCTTCCAGTTTTCGGGCCAGACTTCGACGCCGTCGTCCTCGAGCTTTTGACAGAAGGCTTTGATGTCGTCTACGCCGATGCAGGTGTGCATCAGGTCTTCAGGGAACTCGACCTTGAAGTCGGGCGAGTAGGTGAGCTCGAGCATGTGATCGTTGCCCGGGAGCTGGAGGTGGACGATTTGGTTGCCTTGCGGGCTGGTGTTGGGTCCTTTGAACACTTCGAAGCCGCAGTGTTTGCAGTAGAAGTCGAGGGACTTTTGTAGGTCAGCTACGCGTACGCGAGTGTGGAGGAATTTAATCATAGAATTTCTGTTATTGAGGGCGGTATGGCTTAGGCCAAGCCTGTATCTGTATCGCTACGGATTATCCCTTTAACCGATTGCTAGTCAGTGGCCGCTATTTCGCGAATTCCTCAAACTCGAAAGAGAGCGCACGAGGATCTTCCACTCTTTGAAACTCTCGGAAGCGGAACAAATTATACCGAGTCTCCTCGGAAATGGCCTCAGGGCTTTTGGTCGGGACAAGTCTGAATGAATCCAGTTCGGTCACTTTTTCGAGATAGAAAGAGACGACCTTGAAATCGTGTTGAGTCGCAGCTGTGAGGGTGACTCGGTCCATGGGGAGGCGGCCAATAGGAGATGGGAATTCTCTCTGTGCTCCGTGAAGCTTGCGGCGGATTAGCAGGTAGCCAACTGCCTCGACTTGGAAGAGCCAAGACTTGATTGCTCTCTTGATGTCTAGGAGGTCGGTGTCAAACGAATGGGCTTTGAACTGATCGTGGATGGTATAGGAGATCACAACGACGGTCTCTTCGGATTTCGGAATGAAATCGTGAGAGCGGCACTCGCAAAAGTGTCGCCCAGTCTGGATGAGCTGCCCAAGAATCATCGGAATTTATCGTATCCAAAAACGGAATTATCGAAAGTGGAAATTGAACTTATTCAGACGAAAAATGGACCTGCGTCAGCGGTTTTCGTCAACCTTACGGGCAGTCTCTTAGATCTTCTGGTAGATGAGAGACCTTTGGGTCCGTATTTGGCCAATTTAGAGGCGGGCTGGTAGGCCGGCGGCGGCGAGGTGTTCCTTCGCTTGCTTGATGGTGTAGGTGCCGAAGTGGAAGATCGAGGCGGCGAGCACGGCGGAGGCTTTTCCCTTGTTGAGGACGTCGACCATGTGGTCGAGGTTGCCGGCTCCTCCAGATGCGATGACTGGCACTTCGACTGACTCGGAGATGCGGCGAGTGAGCTCACAGTCGTAGCCAGCTAGGGTTCCGTCGGCGTCCATGCTCGTAAGCAAAATTTCACCCGCACCGAGCGATACCGCTTTCTTGGCCCACTCGATGGCGTCGAGCGGAGTCGGGTTTCGTCCACCGTGGGTGAACACGCGCCAAGAGTCGCCGTCGCGCTTGGCATCGATGGCGAGTACGATGCATTGGTTGCCGAACTTTCGTGCAGACTGAAAGATGAGGTCTGGGTTGTTGATAGCAGCCGTGTTGAGCGAAACCTTGTCGGCTCCGGAGTGCAGCATCTTGGTGATGTCGTCGACGGTGCGAAGTCCTCCGCCAACAGTGAGCGGCATGAAACACTCAGAGGCGGTCCGTTCGACGACGTCGCGCATAATTTGGCGTTCGTCGGAGGAAGCTGTGATGTCGAGGAATACGAGTTCGTCGGCACCTTGCTGGTCGTATGCTTTCGCGGATTCGACGGGATCGCCCGCGTCGCGAAGCTCTTTGAACTTAACGCCTTTGACGACGCGGCCGGCATGGACGTCGAGGCAAGGAATGATGCGTTTGGCTAGCACGGTGGTGGAAGTTGTGGAGGGTGAGGGCTGAACACTGGGAGGTTTGGTTTGTGGGACAATAAAAATTGTTCAATGCCTGCTTAGTGGTGTGGCCTCTTCTGCAGTGCGGTCCGGGTGGAATTGGTCCATCCTGTTATGGGCTCTGTGGACCTTTGACTGTTTCCTCGACCTAGCCTGCCACACAAAAAAGGCGACTCCCTGATGGAGTCGCCTTTTGGCCAAATTGTACTTACTCGGCGTCACCGATCGCGATGATATCGGGATCGAAGGTTGCGGCGAAGCGGTAGGTTTGTCCCGGGCGCATGATCAGCGGATGATCGCGTTCGAGAATTTGCAAGTAGTGCAGGTTGCCGTAGTTGGTGCGGTAGGCGCTGTCGTTGGTAACTACCTCGGTTTCCTTCCAAGTGCCTTGGAAGTCGTCCTTCTGGATGGAGCAACGAAGGCCTTCAGCGCCGAGCATTGGCGAAGTCTCGAGACGGTAAGCGGAGTGTGGCGACGCGATTGCGAGCATGTAGCGGAAGCGATCGAGGGTGACCTGATTCTTGACGCTGTAGATGTATTCGCAGGAGATCTGGTTGCCAACGAAGGACCAGTTGACCTTCACGGTTCCGATTCCAGGCACCATTCTCTCGTCGGTGGTGATCCACTCTGGTTGCTCGTAGCGGAAGTAGAAGGAGCGCTTGAAGCCGAGGCCGGTGGTGCACTTCTTTCCGTAGTAGGAGGGAACGAAGACGTTATCTCCTACGGTGAGCTCTGGAATCATGATCGGCGCGTACTGGCTGTTTGGCCAATCGAAGACGCCGGGCGAATGGGGGAAGGCTTGGCAGTCTGCGGTCGCGTGTCCGTTGCTGGACATGAGCGGCATCTGTACCTGCAGGCCGGACTCTACATTGCGGTAGAGGAGGAGGCCTTGCTCTTTTTTGTTGGACTTGTCGAAGATGACGAAACGGCAACCGGACTTGAATGGCTCGGGAGCTGATGCTGGGGGAGCATCGATCTGCTTGGAGAGGCGGGACCACTGGCTGAGGTAGCGAGCTCCGTCGAAGTTCGCCATGCGGGTGGTGTGGTTGCGGTACGCGGTACGCTCGCCGTCGCGGACTACGAGGTAGCCGTGTTCTTGGTCGAGGTAGGTGACGTAGAAAAAGTAGAAGAGGCGACGCAGCAGATCGAAGTACTTGGGACGCTTGTCATCGGGTACCCATCCATCGCGGAAGCCTTGAAGGAGCAGTGAGATGAGGTGCATCTGGCCGTAGGCGCCGGCGTTTTCGGAGCAAGTCCAGCCGAGGCCGTCTTCGCGGACCATGTCCGGAAGCAGCTTGATGTACTTTTCCGCGAAGGTGCGGAGAGAGGGGAGCTTGCGCTCGCGGAGGCCGGGGTTGCTGTGCAGCTGAAGGGCTTGGCGAGTGAAGACGAAGGACATGACTCCGTAGAGAGAGAACGAACCGCCGATACCTTCGTCGCCAACGTCGTCGAAGTAGCCATTAGAGCTGGTTTCTTCGATCCGGGAGAGGAAGCGCTCGATGAGGCGACCGGTTTCATCCTTCTTGGAAAGTCCAAGTGAGAAACGGCAAACCGCCTTGGCGACGTTGAAAGACTGCCAGTGATTATTATAGTCGCTGCGGTTAAGCAGGAGACGGTCGAGGTTTTCGCGGGTTTCGTCGACGAGGCGTTCCCAGACGGGATTTCGCTCCTTAGACGGACCAAACGAGAGCAAAGCGAGCGCTGCGTAGGCGAGACCGTTCTCTTGCGGAGGGTCGCGGAATGCCTGGGCTGTGATGCAGCGTGCGGCGAGGTCGATGAGATCCTTGCCGTCAAGCTCGGTTTCTCCGGTGGCGCGGTAGAACTCACCTATGGCGAGTGCGGCGTGGCCGGACTCGTCTAGACGAGAATCTTCACCTTCGACGGGTGTGATGGTTCCATCAGGATTGATGGAATCCAAATTGTGGCTGAGCATGGAGCGAGCCATGTCGAGGCACTGTTCGGAGAAGCTATCCATTGATATTGTTTGAAACGGGTGTGGTGCTCACTTGTGTCCTGCGAGCAGAGGAAACGTTCTTTTTCACGCGACGAATCGTGGCAGATCAAGGCTTAAGCGCGTTTGGCGCAGCTTATTGTCGAAAGATCTGCCATTTCGTAGCATTTATCGATTAAGGAGGTTGAGGAGGTCCTGGTTGGAATCGGTTTTCGAGAGTCGAGTGATCATGGTCTCGGCAGCTTCCTCTGGCTTCTGCTGCACAAGGGCGCGGCGGAAGAAGTGAATGCCTTCGAGCACGTCTTCGGGGATGAGCAACTCTTCGCGGCGGGTGCCGGAAGTGGCTATGTTCATGGCTGGGTAGATGCGCATGTCCGCGATCTTGCGATCGAGCACCATCTCCATGTTGCCGGTTCCCTTGAATTCCTGGAAAATCATGTCGTCCATGCGGCTACCGGTCTCGATGAGAGCGGAGGCGACGATGGTGAGCGAGCCGGCTTCCTCGGTGTTGCGAGCGGCGGCGAAAATCTGGCGAGGCTTCTCGAGAGCGCGTACGTCGAGACCGCCTGACATGGTGCGCTTACCCTTGCTGGCCGCGTTGTGGGCTCGGGCCAGACGGGTGATGGAGTCCATCAGGATTACGACGTCCTTGCCGGTTTCCACGAGACATTTTGCACGTTCGATACAGAGCTCGGCTACGCGCAGGTGGCTGGGCAGGTCCTCGTCATTGGAAGATGCCCAAACTTCGGCGTCTATGTTGCGGCGGAAGTCGGTGACCTCCTCCGGGCGCTCGTCCACGAGAAGCACCATGAGGTGGATTTCTGGGTGGTTGGCGTTGATACCCTGGGCGATGTGAGTGAGGAGAGTCGTCTTGCCGGTGCGAGGAGGAGCTACGATGAGTCCGCGGGTTCCTTTGCCGATCGGGCAAAAGAGGTCCATGCAGCGGGTGGTCATCTTTTTCTTGTCCGTCTCGAGCTTGATCTGCTCCTCTGGCGTGATGGTCGTCAGTTGGGAGAAGGGGAGGAACTTGCGTCGTTCCTCGACCGAGACGCCGTCGACTTGCTCGATGAAGCGAACCTTTGGGTTCTGGAAGCGAGGGTCGGAGGTGGCTTGAGCGACGATATGGCTACCGCTGCGCAATTTGAAGCGACGAATAAGTTCCTTGGGGACGAATGGGTCCGTGGGGCGCTGACGGCCGTTCTTGCTCAGGTCGAGCAGCTGGCCAGTCTTCTTCTTGGTGACTTCGAGGACACCCTCGACGGTTATTGTTTCTTCTTGTTGCGCGTTCTCGTTGTCCATGACGGAGCGGATTAAGGCGATATTGGTAAATTGTTGCGTGTGAATAATCCAAATACGGAAGGCGATAAGGGGTTACAGCCGGAGGATCCGTATCGAAAAAAATGTGAGGAGAGTCTGTTGATAGAGTTCCAAAGCTTGACCGTCGAAGACCGGCGGAGACAGTATCGTGCTTTGCCTTAAATACCTAACCCCAACAAACGAGGAGCAAGTAAGTGCCAGACAAGACCACTTCAACCGCGAGCCAGAGCGAAAGAGTTTCGCCGTCGCCCGAATTCAGGAAGCAAGCTACTGTGAACAGTACTGCCGAATACAAACGACTGTACAATGAGTCCGTAGCAAACCCCGAAAAGTTTTGGAACGCTCAAGCGAAAGAGTTGCTTCAATGGCGTAAGCCTTGGAAGAAGACGCTCGAGTGGAAAGAACCCCAAGCTAAATGGTTCGTAGGTGGCAAGCTAAATGTTTGCGAGAATTGCGTGGACCGTCACTTGGGCACCCCGAGAGAGAACAAGGCTGCCCTGATCTTTGAAGGAGAGCCGGGGGACCAGCAGACTTTGACCTACAAGCAGTTACACGTCGAAGTTTGTAAGTTTGCCAACGTGTTGGAGGGGCTCGGAGTCAAAAAAGGCGACCGCATCGCAATTTATATGCCGATGACTTGTGAAGCGGTAGTCGCTATGCTGGCGAGCGCCCGTATCGGTGCGGTGCACACGGTTATATTTGGTGGTTTCAGCTCGGAGTCGATCAAGGACCGCGTTAACGATTGCCAAGCCAAGATCATCGTCACTGCGGACGGTGGTTGGCGTCGTGGATCCGTGGTGGACCTCAAGAAGAATGTGGATGCGGCAGTCAGTGGATGCCCAACCGTCACAAATGTGGTCGTGGTGAAGCGTATCGGTAGTCGCGTATCCATGAAGCAAGGACGTGACCTATGGTACCACACCCTTATGAACGAGGCGAGCCACAAGCATACGGCCAAGGCTTTCGATTCAGAGGCTCCGCTATTTATTCTCTACACTAGCGGAAGTACCGGAAAGCCCAAGGGAGTTTTGCACACGAGCGGTGGATACCTGCTTGGGACCACTATCACCTCAAAGTACGTTTTTGATCTGAAAGAATCCGACACATACTGGTGTACCGCGGACATCGGTTGGATCACCGGCCACAGCTACGTGACCTATGGAATCCTTTCCAACGGCGCGACAAATGTCATCTACGAAGGCGCCCCGAACTATCCGGAAGTCGATCGTTTCTGGGATATCGTAGAACGTCACCGCGTCAGTATCTTCTATACGGCCCCCACCGCAATCCGCGCGTTCATGAAGTGGGGTGACCAGCATGTAAAAAAGCACGACCTAAGCTCGCTGCGATTGCTTGGGTCCGTGGGCGAACCGATCAATCCCGAGGCATGGAAGTGGTATCACAAGACAATTGGCGGCGGACGGTGCCCAATTGTGGATACGTGGTGGCAGACGGAGACGGGTGGTATCATGATTACTACTTTGCCAGGGGCAAACTACTCGAAGCCTGGTTCTGCAGGATTGCCGTTTTTTGGAGTGGTACCGAAGGTTTTCAACGACGAGGGCAATGAGGTTCGTAAAGGAGAAAGCGGCAAGCTGGTTCTTACCCAGCCTTGGCCTTCGATGCTCCGTGGACTCTATGGCGACAAGAAGCGCTACAAGGAAACCTACTGGAGTGAATACAAGGGAATCTACTTCTGTGGAGATGGCTGCAGACAGGATAAGGATGGATATTTCTGGATCGTCGGGCGTATTGACGATGTATTGAATGTTTCAGGACACCGCATTGGAACGGCTGAAGTGGAAAGCGCTTTGGTGGGCCATGGTGGCGTTGCGGAAGCAGCGGTGGTAGGACGTCCTCACGATCTCAAGGGAAGCGCGGTCGTTTGCTTCGTTACCCTGAAGGAAGGCGTGGCGATGACTGATGAGCTTCGCAGGGAATTGCGCGAGCACGTGGGCAAGGAGATCGGAGCGATTGCTAAGCCTGACGAGGTCCGCTTTGCTCCAGCGCTGCCCAAGACGCGTAGCGGCAAGATCATGCGTCGCTTGCTCAAGGATATTGCTGCCGGCAAAGAGATTCACCAGGATACGACGACCTTGGAAGACCTCAATGTGGTGAAGGCCTTGCAGGAAGGATAGCTTTCTTGTAACGTAAATTTAACTACGAAGGCGACGCTATGAGTGTCGCCTTCTTTGTAGTTGAACTTGAATACAGATGGATTCTGTTTTGGTGCTTGCCGATCGGGGAGCTCAGAGTTGGAGCCATCGGCGGGCTTCGGCGAGGGTGTCGAAGATACGGAAGGTCCAGGTTTTGTTTACCTTTTGGCAGGTCTCGACGTATTGCTGGTACGCGGCCTTTATTTCGGGTTTGGATCCTACGAGGGCCACAGAGATGTTCTTCAAGTAGGACTCAACGCCGATGTCGTTGGAGGCGATCCTCTTAATTTCTCTATCGCTTACGGCGAAGGCTTCGATATCCGTTCCGTCGAAGATTTGGTAGCGTGCAGTGTCGCAGCGTGGGTCATCGGAGAACTCGCGATTCATCGCGTCGATTTCCCATTCCGGTACGATACCCCAAAATCGTGAATAATAGCCTCGGTCGTCCCAAGTGTTTTCGAAGGGCATTGTCTGGTTTGAGCAAATTAGGCGGTCGAACGTGACGTCAGCAGGGATACGGAAGCGCTGCCCGCTGAATGTTCCGGTTATAGTTTGAGTTTTTGTTAGAGCGGGACGAGTTGTAGTTAGTGGCTTTTACTGTTTTAGCCTTTAGCGGTTTCGGGGTCGCGGTATTTGTCAGGATATCGATGGAGGTGTAGCCGAGCGTGATGGTTTCCGTGTTGCCGTCGCGGATGGTGCTGAGGACATTAACTCCGTGCAGCGGATTGTCGGATTTCTTGTTTTTCGCTTCGTGCAAGGGGTTCTGGACGTTTCCGCTCGAGGCTTGGAAGAGAGGGGAGGATTTGTCGACTTGTTTGACGATCGTGATGGGCTTGTGCTGCCGTTTCCCGGTAGCCAAGCCGGAGGCCGCGTCTCTTGGAGAGACGAGTCCCGAAACGGATACGATATCTATCCAGTCCTTCTGGTCTGCGCTTTTCGATTCGCCCTTGATGCCATCGACTTTCATATAGGCAGCTCCGAAGGCGGTGCAGACGAGGAGGTGAGTGAGCAATATTGCGAGGTAAGTAGAACGCCTTTTCATGACGAGATGGGGTTGAGGTTAGGCGGAGCTTTTGGAGGGCTATTCATCGCCGGCAACTAAAGTAAGTTTGATGCAGAGGTCAAACGGCGGCGTATTTTTCCGCAGATCAACTCTATGCTGGGCTTAGATGATTGCCTCTACGAGCTCTACACTCAGTACCCATCCAGTGACCGATTGGACATGGTTTTATCGGGATCGGGTACCAGCATGAGCCGGAGGCAGCAAACCGTCATAGAAGGATGGCTGCTAAAGCATCTGGGGTGCGAGAATCAGCTGAGCCAGCGTGTTATCTCCGGGCGAAAGATGAAGAAGGCGGCTCCGACTAGGCATATGCTTGCCCAAAGGAAATCGAGGCGGAGGTTTTCTTTCATGTAAAAGACAGCAAAGGGAACGAAGACCGCCAGCGTTATGCATTCTTGCAGAATCTTGAGCTGTCCAAGGTTTAGGGTCTGGTAGCCGATGCGATTGGCAGGGACTTGCAGCAAGTATTCGAAGAAGGCGATTCCCCAACTTATGAATACAGCGATAATCCAAGGTTTGGCGGAGAGATTCTTGAGATGCGCGTACCAGGCGAAGGTCATGAAGACGTTCGAACAAACAAGCATCAGGATGGCGATAGAAGCGGAACGCATAGGAAAGGCAGGTTAGTCAGATTGACGAAATTGCAGGTTTAGGAAAACGATTTGAATGAAAGGAGGGAACTGTGGGACGGGGATAAACCCCGCGCCCTACGGATGACGGGCTTTGCGGGCCGGCGCGAGCTCCGCTCGGGATGGAGGTAGGGCACGGGCTTTACGCCCGTCCCGCAGCGGTTGAGCCCTACGGGTGTGCTACTTGGACGTTTTGGGTTGGTATTTTGCGTGGTTTCGAGACTAGAGTTGGTACTGTTTGCCGTAGTTGCGGCCGGTGCTGTAGATCTTGTTGTTTAGCTCGCGGCGGTAGTTGCGCATTTGCTGGGTTGAGCTGCCACCAGTGGAGCCCTGGCTATCGTAGCGACCGTTTGGATACTGGGAGCTGTAGGATTCCCACCAAGTCGGTTCCTTCACTGGGGCTTGGGCTTCGATCCATTGCTGCTCAAGCTGGCGTTCGAGTTCGGCTTGGAACTGCATGGCTCTTTGCCAGAGGGCTTCTTCGTTGGCGATAGTGGTGGCGAGGACGCTGGGGTCTTCGCCGCGGGCGAAGGCGGCCATGGCGCGTTCGTGGTGGGGGCTGCCCACGGGAAAGCGGCGGTTGTAGGCGATGAGGGTGTCGCGCTCGGCGGTGGTGAAGTTGCGTTTGAATTTCTTGTAGTTTTTGGCGACGGCGTCGAGGTGGGCGGAGAGGCGGTCTTGGTTGGCTTCGAGAGCTTACTGGAACGCGGCTGCGTGCTCGTTGGGAGAGAGTTGGAGGAAGGGGGTGGAGGGTTGGAATTGGGCTTGGGAGAGAGGGCAGAGAGCGAGGGAGAGGAGAAGGGCGAGGGTGTTGAGTGGGTTTTGCATGATGGTGGAAATGGCTGTGCCGAAGGGCGGTGTTGATCGATGTTGGGCTTTGCGGGACGGGGATAAACCCCGCGCCCTACGGGAGCGCTATGGGGAAGTCTTGGCCGTAGCCGTAGGTGACGGGGTATTGGGCTTCGCCTTTTTCTTTTTTGGTGAGCTCGGGGACTTGGACTTCGACGTAGGCTTTGAGCTCGTTGACGGAGACAAGGCCATCACCGGTGTCGGCGGCACCTTGTAGGGCTTGCAGGACTACGTGGGTGAAGGCGCCGTGGCCGAGGCTGTCGAACTCGGTGGCGAACTGTTCGCTGCCGGTGGCGGTGAGCCAATGGGTGCCGGAGCTGCGGGCGAGCTGGGCGATGGCGCGTTCTTCCACGGCACCGCGCACGGCGAGGCTTTTGAGGGCGCCGGCGGATTGGCAGGCGTCGAGGAGGAAGAGCTGCTTTTGGGCGGAGATGTTGCGGGAGTAGGCGAGCAGTTCCTCGCTGGAGATGCCAAGCTGGCGGAGAATGCGGCGTTCTCCGTAGAGCTGGGTGATCTCGTAGGGAGCGAGGAAGAACTCGGGGTCGTCGTCTTCGGAGACAACGCCGTGGCCGGCGTAGTAGAATATGAATACGTCGCGGGGATTGGCTTCGGACTTTATGGTGTCGAGGGTGGCGAGGATGTTTTCGCGGGTGGCTTCGGAGTTGTAGAGGGCGTAGCGGTTTTGGCGGGTGAAGAGCTGTCCGTAGCGTTTGGCGAGGATGGCCTCTATGGCGGCGGCGTCCTTTTGGGCGTAGTTGAGGTTGTATTGGGGATTTTGATACTCGTTGATGCCGACTACGAGAAAGTGGAGGGCGATGCCGCCTTCGCTCTGGGGGGAGGTGGTTTCGGAGTAGACGATGACTTCGTCGGGGACAGATTCGGTGCCTTGCTGGTTGATGGCGATGGCGCGGAAGCGGTTTTTGCCAGGGGTGAGCGTAAAGGTGTGGGTGGCGGATTTGGTGAAGGTGTCAACTGGGGCTTCGTCCTCGTCGTCTTCGACGAAGAGTCCTCGGGTGGCGCCGGATACGAGCTTGCCGTTGTGGTAGATGCGCAGGTCGGCGACGGGGGAGCCTTCGCAGGTGGCTTCGAGCTTGAGGGTGACCTCTGGGGTGGGGAGCTCGAAGGTTTCGAATTCGTCTTCGACGGTGAGCCCTCGGGTGGCGGGGCCGTCGATTTTCAGGGTGAGCTTGGGGGCGAGGCTGAGATCGCTGAGCGGGATGGTGGGCTTGGGCGAGAGGCCTTTGACGAGGGAGCCGAGGAGGCGGGGTTGGTAGAATTGGTCGAAGTAGGATTCGAGCGGGGTGATGGTTTCGCCTTGGATGAACTTGAGGTCTTTCTGCAGGGAGGTTTCGGAGGTGAAGAGGCCGGTGCCTGGATGGCGTACGAGCCACTTCTTTGAGTCTTCGAAGAGCTTTATTTCGGCTATGACGGCTTGTTCGCGGATGTCGATGAGGCGGAGGGTTTCGTCGTTGTTGGAGGTGGCGACGAGGAAGTTGTCGGAGCCGATGAATGCAAGAGTGGCGGGCTTGAAGTCGAGGACGAGAGAGGCGGTCGCTTTCCCGTCGGGAAGGGTTTTTAGGGTGATGTTGTTATAGCTGGCTTGGGCTACGAGGGTACTCGCTCGGTTGTAGGCTTGGAGGTGGGCGGAGGTGTAGTCGATTTTTGAATTCACCTCTCCCGTGGTGACGAAGCGGGAGCTGAACCAGTTCGAGCCGGTCGGGCCGCCGATAGGGCCTCTTAGATAGAGGAGGCGGCCGTCGCCGCTGAAGCGAAGGAAATCGATGGTTTCGAAGGGTTTGTCGCAGGGGGCTTTCCAGAGTAGTTTACCGGTGGATACGTCGTGGCATTCGACGATGTCGAGGGATCCGTTGTCGGTTTTAGTCGTGTAGGCGAAGGCGACGGTCTGTCCGTCGGGCGAGAGGGCGAGGAGTTGCTGGTTGTTGTCGGCGTACGAATACGGGGAGTCGATGGGGAAGGTGGCGATGCGTTTTTCGCTGGGTCGGTCGGCGACGGTGACGGCGGAGTTATGGTGAAGGGCGATGGTTTGGCCGTCGCGGGATAGGTCGTAGAAGTGGGTGTTGCGCAGCGTGAAACGGCGGTTGTCGCCCTCCTTTTGGAAAAAATCGAGGCCGAGGGCGGAGAGTTGGAAGGCTGAGTCTTTGGCTGCCCGTGAGGCGATGCGAGGTTGGTCGCTCCCGAGGAACTGCCAATCTTCGTTTGCTGAATCGTAAAGGGGAGTGAAGGGGCCGAGGGCAGCGCTAGGCAAATCGACGTTTTGTATGTCGAGTCCGACTTCGTTGAAGCGGACGATGCGGGCGTCGGCGCCTCTGCGGATGGCGAGTTCGAAGTCGTCGGGGCGAGCGGCGATGTCGTGGGGGGCGAAGGTGGGGACGGACCATGCTTGGCCGAAAATGCCGGAGGGAATTGAGATGGGTTCGAGGTAGGTGGCGGTGGCTTGGGAGTAGTCGCCGCTTAGGCGGTTTGATTGGGCGATGAGGGTGGTGGTCCGACTGGGTTCGCGAACGGTGATGGATGCGTCGGTGACGCGGTTTTCGAGACGCTGGAGGGGAGTCGTCTGGCGAGAGGCGAGGTCGTGGACGGCGAATTCGTAGCCGGTGGCGAGAAGGAGAGGCTGGCCGAGGCGGGTCGGGAGTTTGGGTGGTAGGTTCGAGGATGAGGCGAGTTGGAAGAGGGGCTGGGTTTGGAAAGTGACGGGGTTGACGACGGTGTAGGTATTGAGGTTGCTCTCGCGGGTGTGGCCGATGAGGCGGCCGTCGGGGAGGAAGCCGAGAGCGCCGTGCTGGGCGGGGACGCGGGCGGCGATTTCGCCGTTTGCCAAGTCGACGAGAAGGAGCGGGTTTTCGCCTTGGAAGCGAATGGAGGCGAAGCGGCCTTGGGGATCGACGGTAATGAAATTTCGACTACTCGGCGTAATGGCAGTCCCGGATTTGACGAGGTTTTCCTTGGAGAGGTCGAGGGTGTGGGAGTAGCTTCGCTCGCGTGTGGAGAGTTCGACGCGTGTGAGCGTGAGTTGGGGTTTGTTGTATTTGGTATGGTAGCGGACGACGTAGACTGCTTGTTCAGCGGCGTTGAAGTAGTAGGCGGTCGGTTCGAATTGGCTTTGCTTGCCGGAGGAGAAGTTGAAGTCGTCGTAGATTGTGAAGCCGTGGTTGGTGCAGACTAGGATTTGGCGTGGTGTGTCTGTGAACCAGGCTCCCATGATGACTTGCAGGTCGTTGAAGCGCCAGCCGCTAGGCGTTTGCTCGAAGGTGGCGATATTGGCGCGTTGTTCGATGTCCCAAATTTTCAATACGTGCTGATCGAAGCTGAGTAGGTAGCGTCCGTCCGGCGAGGCGTCGAGCTGCAGGATTGGGTCGCGATGGAGAGAGGAGCTGAGCAGGCGGGGTGCGGGCGGCGGGCCGACCGGAGTTTTGGGAGCGATGGTTTCGGCGGTCGGCGGCTCGGTCGGCGGGGCGAATTCGGAGTTTTCGATGAGGTCCGGGTTTTCGAGGAGCTCTTCGAATTGGGCGGAGAGAGACGTAGTCGCGAGGAGGGCGAGGAGCAGAAGTTGGCGGAAGGTTTGGGTCATGGGTGGAGAGTGGAGCGGTAGGGGGGGTGATGGTGGGCTCTGCGGGACGGCGCAAGCACCGCCCGTACGGGGATGGGGCTTTGGGGATTCGCTAGGTTTTGATGGTAGGGGCGGGGCTTGTCGCCGTCCCGCGTCGGTTAGGATTTGTCTGTGGATAAGATTTCATCGAGTTTGGTATCCTGCTGTATCCACGCTGCGGGCGGGGTGCTGTCGGGGTTGAGTTGCTCTTGGAAGTCGGGTGTGTAGTTGCGGTTGCAGAGCCAGTGGGGCCAGAGCTGGTCGGCGGGCAGGAGGGCTTTTCGGTAGGGGTTGAGGAAGATGTAGCGGGCAAAGGCGTTGGTGTTGGTTTGGTGGCGGATGCGGTGGTCGTAGTAGTTGCGGTGCCAGTAGAGGGTGTGGGCGGCGAGGGCTTTGCGGGTAGCGTTTTTGAATTTGGAGATGGTTTGAGAGAGGGTGAGGTTATTTCCGAGCACGAGCAGAAGGTGCAGATGATCGGGCATAATGGTTCCGCAGAGGAGCGTTATCGCTTCATCTTGGTGGAGGGCGCGAAGAGTGGTTTTGATTTGCTTGGCGATGGAGTCTTGGGTCACTCCGGGGAGTTTCTCTTTGGTGTTGATCGTTAGGAAATAGTTGGCCCCGGGGTGCGAAACTCGATGATGGGATAATCGGTGCGTTTGGCGGGTGGGGAGCATTGGATTTGGCCTTTGGTTTTGTGGGACTTGGGCTCTGCGGGACGGCGCGAGCACCGCCCGTACGTTTTTAGGGGAGGAGGGCTATTGGGAAGTCTTGGCCGTAGCCGTAGCTGGCGGGGTATTGGGGGGCTCCTTTGTACTTTTGGGTGATGGTGGGGAGCTCGCTTTCGAGGTAGGCTTTGAGCTCGTTGATGGTGATGCGGCGGTCGCCGGTGTCTGCCTCGCCGTCGAGGGCTTGCAGCAGGGTGTGGGTGAAGGCGCCGTGGCCGAGGTCGGCGAACTCGGTGGCGAATTGGCTGGCGGAGGAGGCGGCGATCCAATGCGTGCCGGTGGCGCGGGCGAGTTGGGCGAGAGCCTTTTCTTGGCTGGCTCCGCGTTGGGCGAAGGCTTGCAGGGCACCGCCGGAGTTGCAGGCGTCGAGGATGAAGAGCTGTTTCTGGGCTTTTATGGTCGCTGAGATGTCGCGTAGTTGATTGGCGGATATGCCGTTTTGAGTGAGGCTTTGGCTTGCTCCATAAATGCGGGTGACGTCGTGGGGGATGAGGTAGAACTGGGCGTCCTCGCGGGACATGACGCCGTGGCCGGCGAAATAGAAGATGAAGGCGTCGTGCGGGAGGGCGTTGGCGCGGATCTGGGCGAAGGCTGCTAGGATGCCGTCGTGGGTGGCGGCGGGGCTTTCGAGGTGGTGGACGTTGATCTTGGCGAAGAGGTTGGCGTTCGCGGCTTGGATTTTCTGGAGCACGCCGGTGGCGTCGGCTTCGGCGAAGTTTAGATTGTATTCGGGATTGCGATACTGGTTGACGCCGACGGCGAAGAGGTGGAGTTCGGCGGGGCGGCGGGCGGCGATTTTTTCGCGCAGGAGGGCTTCGGGAGGATCGATGACGATCTCCTTGGAGGTGACGCTGACTCCGGCGGTGTTGGTGGAAACCACTTTGATGCGGTTTTGTTCGAGCAGGAGATCGAGGACGTGGTTGTCGCGCAGGCTGGTTTTTCCATCGGCTGGGAAGCTGTGGACGAGCTTTTCGTTTTGGTAGATAGATACGGTGGCGAGCGGGTATTGTTTGGTCTCGGTGTTGACGACGATGCGTCGCTCGAGGGCGCTGACCCATTGCTCGCCGACGGAGAGAGAGGGCGGCTGGACGTAGGCGGGGATCTCTTCGTCTGCGGAGAGGGCGTCTTCGCCGAGAGCGGTGGCGAGGAGGTTGGGGCGGTAGTCGCGCTCGAAGATGCTGGCGAGCGCCGTGGGGCGGGTACCTTGGAGGAGTTGTCCGCTTTGGCGGATGGGGGCGGAGGCGTCGTACTTGCCGTTGGGGGTGAAGGCGAGGTAGTCGCCTTGGTCTAAGTCGTAGAATTCGAGTTGGAGAGCGGGGCGGAGGGGAGTGGATTGAGTGTCGAGGAAGACGAGGGGGCCGGTTTCGAGTTGGGCGACGAGGTGGCGTCCGTCACCGTAGCGGTGGAGCTGTCTAATGCTTGCGGGCACAGTGACGCTGGCGGCTGTGGGAGGAGAGGCGGCGAGGTCGAGCGTGGTGACTTGGGAACCGCTGGCGACGTAGACGAGATCGCGGCTCGGGTGCCACTGTACGCTGTTGGTGGGTACTACGAAATTTTCCGGGTCGAGGCCGGGAATTGCTTGGGAGCTGCTGCTGCCGTCGCGGGGGTCGAGGACGAGCAGCTCTCCGGATTGCGTATCCAGGAATTGGATTTTTTGAGAGACAGTTTGGTCCAGCCAGACGAGATTGCCGTGTGGCAGTTCGACGGACCAGGTCGGTTCCGGGGATTCGTTGGCGGGATCGAAAGGGAGCGCTTCGAGGCGCAGGCCGATGATCTGGTTATCGTAATCGTCCCAACTGACGGTTCGAGCGAGGCGGTAGATAGCGGTTTCGTCGGAAGCGAAGCGGAAGCTTGGCATGGGGGCGTCGTAGGTGCCGACTCCGCCGAGGCTGCTAAGGATGGCGGGATCCCCGAAGCGGTGCAGAGTGGCGTCGCGGTTGTTGATCTTGATGAGCCAGTTGCCGCTAGGGGAAATTTCGTGGTCGCCGGTGTAGACAGGATTGGCGTTGCGCAGTGGTGGATCTTGGTAGACGAGGCTACCGGGGGATGGAAATTTGTCGGCTACGATTTGTTCGGAGGGTGGGTCGAAAAGGCCTTCGAAGAGGATGTGTTTTCCGTCGGGCGTGTAGCGGGCTTGGTAGGCTCCCATGCCGCGGCTTTGGTGCTTGAGGCCGGAGGGGGCGACGCGGAAGAAGTGCACGCCTTCGCCGGAGTCGGTGGCGAAGAATTCCGGTTTGCCGGGGTGGAAGGCATAGTTGGCGTAGGCGCTGGGCGAGGGGAGGTCGGGGAGGTTGAGGCTTTCGATAAGTCCAGCGGGGAGTGGGGGCCAGGTGTTGGGTTCTGGCACGCGGACGTTGCGGATGGTCTTGAGGGTGCCGCCTTGCAGGAAGTCTTGGTAGTGTCGCGTTTCGCCTTCTTCGGTGACGGTGCGCAGGGAGACGACTTGATGATTTGGATACAGGTCGAAGCGGACGTTGTGGAGATCGAGGGTGCGGGTGATTTTGCCTGCGTAGGGATCGATTTGGTAGTAGGCGCCGTCAGCGTATTCGAGGAGCTGACGTTGGTCGTTGGTCCAGCGGATGGTTTCGTAGAGGTAGAAGTTCTCGTCGGGGGGAGGCATGGTGGCGCTGCGGGCGATGGCTCCGGTTTCGAGGGAGACTTGGGTGAAGCGAAAGTCGCCCCAGGTTTTTGGGTCCCATTGGTTTTTGGGCGGGCCTATTTCGCGAAAGACGAGAAGGGCTTGGTCGGGTTCCCGAGCGGGTAGGATGGCCTTGAATTCCAGCCAAGGCAGGTTTTGGGCGGTGATGGTTCCGAGGAGTTGCGGGGCGTTTGCGCCGGTGGGATCAATGCGATGGAGGCTCTGGGCGTCGCTGTTCCAAGTTCCGGAGAGGGTGACGAGTTGGCCGGTTTGGCTGTTTTGGGCGAGACTGAGGATGTGGGGGATGGGAGCGAGTTTGCTTATCGAGCCGGTGGTGAGGTCAAGGGCGAAGAGGCCCTCGGTGGGGGTGGTGTAGTAGAGGCGGGAGTTGTCGGGGGCGAAGTGGCGTGGTTGGGCGTCGGCTTGGCGTACCAGGAATTGGGTGGCTAGGGTTTCGCGGTCGTGGATGGAGAAGCTCCTTAGGTTGTAGCCGTGGCTTTTGGATACGACGAGGAGGGTGCCGTCGGGGCTTTGCTCGAGCGGGTCAGGGGACTCGATTTGCCAGGCGGCGTGGGAGGCGGTGGCGATGAGGGTGAGGGTTAGTAAGGCGAGAAGTAGGCGTGCTAGCATGGTTTTGGTTTTGAAAAAGAGGATGTGGTAGGGGCGTTTGTAAATTGGATGGTGGGCTCTGCGGGACGGGTGGATGATGGGCTTTGCGGGAGTTGATGTTGGGCTCTGCGGGACGGCGCAAGCACCGCCCGTACTGGGAATTGGGAATGTTGGGATTATGCGGGACGGCGCAAGCGCCGCCCGTACGGGGAGTTACGGGAGGATGGCGATGGGGAAGTCTTGGCCGTAGCCGTAGCTGGCGGGGTATTGGGCGGTGCCTTTGTGCTTGGCGGTGACTTCGGGGACTTGGCTTTCTAGATAGGCTTTGAGTTCGTTGACGGTGATTTGGCTGTCGCCTGTATCGGCAGCGCCGTTGAGGGCTTGAAGCAAGGTGTAGGTGAAGGCTCCGTGGCCGAGCTCGGCGAACTCGGTGGCGAATTGCTGGCTGCCGCTGGCGGTGAGCCAATGGGTGCCGGTGCTGCGGGCGAGCTGGGCGATGGCGCGTTCTTCGGCGGCGCCGCGTTGGCTGATGCTGGCGATCGCTCCGGCGGATTGGCAGGCGTCTAGGATGAAGAGCTGCTTTTGGGCGGAGATTTGACTGGATAGCTCTTGGAGCTGGATGCTGGACACGGCTCGGCTTTGGAGCTGGTCGTCGGCGCCGTAGAGTTGGGTGACGTCGTGGGGGACGAGGTAGAAGTCGCCTTGGCCTTGCTTGGCGACGACTCCGTGCCCGGCGTAGTAGAATATGAATACGTCGTCGGGGGTGGCGGTCTTTTGGATTTCTTCGAGGGTTGTTACGAGGTTGGCTTTGATGGCTTGGTCGTTTTTGACGGGGTGGTAGTTGACCGTGCTGAAGAGCGGGGTGGAGTTTTGCTGGAGCGTTGATGCGAAGGCGGTGGCGTCGGCGACGGCGTAGTTGAGATTGTATTTCTCGTTTTGATACTGGTCGATGCCGATGGCGACGAGGTGGAGGGCGGGTTGGGTTTTGTTGGGATCTGCCTTGAGATGGATGCTGAGCTCGGCGGGGGGAGACTCGATGTTTTGAGCGTTGAGGGCGACGACGGTGAGGGTGTTGTCGCCGGGGAGCAGTTGGATGGGGAACTGGCGGTTTTGGTTGTAGCTAGGGGCGGGAGAGTCGGTGGTTTCGGGTTCGTCGTCTTCGACGAAGAGGCCGCGGGTGGCGAGGTTGAGGCGTTTGCCGTTGTGGAAAACGCGGACTTCGCGAAGGGGAGTGGCGGGGGAAGCGATGGCTACGTTGAGGAGGATTTCGTTTTGCTCGGTCGTAGTGGAGTCGAGGATACTATTGGCCGCTTTGTCCAGGAGGGTTATTTTGGTGGCGGGAGGCTGGGCGAGAGTGGCTATGTCGATAGTGGGAGGGGTGACGGCTTGTCCTTCGAAGAGGGCGTTGAGGAGGCGGGGGCGGAAGTAAGGTTCGTAGAAGGAGGCGAGCGGTGCGGGGGTGAGCCCAAAGGCGAAGTTGAGGGCGGACTGGGCTGCGGGCGTCGCGTCGAAGAGTCCGTCGCGGTTGACGAAGGCCCATTGAGCGTCGGACTGGAGGAGGCTGAGCTCTCCGAGGTAGGTTGGGGCGTCGGTATCGAAAAAAGCGATCCTGTTATCGGAAAGGGCTGCGAGGTGATTGTTGCCCGCGAGGAAGGCCCCGCTGGATACGCGCTTTTTGATGGTGATATTTGAGGGGTTTTTGAAGTAGGGAGCGGAAACGATGCGCAGGGTTTTGTTGTCTTGGAAAACCCAGCGTCGACCGTCGGGGGTGGCGGCTACGATATCGGGGTAGTCGGCGAATACGTCGATGCGAGTGGGCTCGCGTTTGGCGGCTCCGGTGTCGGCGTCGACGGTATTCACGAAATGCCGGATGTAGTTTTTTGTACCGTTGGAGGTGTTGCTGCGGTAGCTTTTTGTGGTGGCGAAGCGAAGGGCGTTGTCGGCGGGGTCGTAGCGAAGGTAGGTGGCGTGGGCGGGGATTTCCCAGAGCTGCTTCCCGGTTCGAAGCTCGATGGCGACGACTGTACTTTTGCTGTTGTTGTTTTGGCTTTTGTGGAAGAAGAGGCGTGATTCATCGCTGTCGAATGCGAAATCTGACGGCCTCAGATTTGGTTTGTGAGGAAATTTCCAAAGGAAAGTTCCGTTCGAGGTTCGCACGTGAAAGCCGGCTGGGTCGACGATGACGAGGTGGTTTCCGCTGGGGCTGAGTATGGGGCTGGTGGAGGATCGGCGGTTGTTGTCGGTGTCGGTTCCACGGTGTTTGAGAGTGGTGGTTGGTTTTGAGAAGGCGGGAGGGTAGAGGGTAGCTGATTGGTAGTTTGGTTCTTGGTAGCTTGAGGAGATCCCTCCGATGGCGATTTGATTGGATTGTGTCGCGAGGCTGATTTGGCTGAGCGGTTGGCCTTTTTGCGAGGCTATGGAGAGGCCGGCTGGGGTGAAGTCGATTCGCTTGACGAGGCCGTCGCTGTCGTTGACGAGGAGAGTGCGTGACGTGCTGCTCGCGTGGATGTGTTCGGGGCGGAAGGCGTTTGTTTGCCAGCGGTTGAATTGCTTCGTGGCAGGGGTGAGGACGAAGCTGAGGGCGTAGTCGAAATTGAGGGCGGCGTGGACAAAGATGTAGTCGTGATCGGCGGAGGCCGTGATCCTTCGAATGGTTTGCGATCCGAAGGATTCGTTTTTGAAGGAGCGGATGGCGACGAGTTGACGCGTGGAGGGGTCGAGCTGGAAGAGGTCTTCGCGAGTGGATACAAGGGTTGGCTTGTTGGGGGAAATGGGTGTGAGAATATTTACGACGGGTGCCTTTTTCGGAAGGGCGATCTCGACGGGCGGGGAGGCGTCGGCTGGGTTGGTAAGGGTGATGGAGTCGATGTAGCCTTCCGAGGCGGTGAGGATGTGGCCGTCGGGAAGGAGGAAGCGTTGGTCTTTGGATGCTGGATACGTTTTGGCGACGACCCAAGTGCGGCCGGTTTTGAGGAGTTCGGCGGTGCCGGATTTGAAGGTGATGAGGGCGAGATTTTCGCGGGGGGCGAGGGAGATGCGGGTGATGGGGTCGAGCGCTTCTTGGGCGCAGGTGTGGAAGGGGCGGATGCGTCCGTTAGAGGGATCGACGGTCCAGATGGTGGCGCGTTGGCCGCGTTGGCCGGCTATGTAGAGTTGGCCGGAGGATGCGTCGCGTGCGTAGGCGGTAGGTTCCGGAACGTTTAGGTCGCGGCTGAAGGAGTAGGAGGGAAGGTCGAAGGTGCGTACCCGTTTTTCGGAGAGGAAGTAGACGGTGTCTTTGCTGGCGAAGATGGGGATGTAGGGCGATGTGTAGCGGTCGTGCTCGAGATCGACCGAATTGAGAGTGCGACCGGTGGCTGTTTCGTAGAAGATGGCGGTGCCGTCGAACTGGGTGGTGAGGGTGGTTTCACCATCGGGGGAGAGGGCGATGTGAGGGGTGTTGTGCGGCAGGCCGGTGGAGAGGATGAGCTCGGGGGTGAGTTGGGCGTGAGCGAAGGGGAGTAGGCTGAGGAGGAAGGTGAAGAGGATGGCTTGTGTGATTGGTCGCATGGTGTTGTTTTTTTGCCCACGAAGATCACTAAGAGGCACGAAGGTGTCCGGGAAATGTGATTTTAGACTTTGCGTTTTACCGCTAATGGACGCGGATTTTTTGAGAGATTTCTGCTGCTCGCAATGCTCGCTTGTGTGGAGGGCACTCTGATGAGTGCTGGTGATGTTAGGATTTGTTTTTTTGATGTTGGGCTTTGCGGGACGGCGCAAGCGCCGCCCGTGCGTTAGGGGATGATGGCGATGGGAAAGTCTTGGCCGGTGCCGTAGCTGCTGGGGTATTGGGCGCTGCCGCGATATTGCTGGGAGAGTTGGGGGACTTGGCTTTCTAGGTAGGCTTTGAGTTCGTTGATGGTGATTCGCTTGTCGCCGGCGTCGGCTGCGCCTTCTAGGGCTTGGAGGAGGGCGTAGGTGAAGAGTCCGTGGCCGAGCTCTGCGGCTTCGGTGGCGAATTGCTGGCTGCCGCTGGCGGTGAGCCAATGGGTGCCGGTGCTGCGGGCGAGCTGGGCGATGGCTTTTTCTTCGGCGGCGCCGCGTTGGGCGATGGTGACGAGGGCTTCGGCGGATTGGCAGGCGTCGATGAGGAAGAGCTGCTTTTGGGCGGCGATGTCGGCGGAGAGTTGGCGGAGCTGCTGGGCGCTGATACCGTTTTGGACGAGGTGAACGGGATCTCCGTAGAGCTGGGTGACGTTAGCGGGAGCGAGGTAGAATTGCTTGTTTTCGGTTTCGTCTACGACGCCGTGGCCCGCGTAGTAGAATATGAATACGTCGCGCGGGGCGGCGGTAGCGGCGATTTCTTTGAAAGTGGCGAGGATGTTGGAGCGGGTGGCGTCGGAGTCGAGTAGGAGATGGGTGTCGATGCGGGTGAAGATGTTGGCGGCTTTTGCCTGCAGGGCTTTGGAAAAGGCTTCGGCGTCGGCTGCAGCGTAGTTGAGGTTGTATTTGGGATTTTGGTACTGGTTGGCTCCGACGATGAGGGTGTGGAGTGCGATGCCGCTTGTGGTGTTGGAATGGGCTTGGCCTTGGGCGTTGAGGGTGAGGCTGGCGGGGAAGGATTCGATGCCGCTAGCGGTTACGACGACGGCGCGGAAGCGGTTTTTTCCTGGGAGGAGCGGGACGGTGTAGTTTTTGGAGAGGTAGGTTTCCGAGTCTTCGTCGTCATCTTCGACGGTGAGTCCGCGGGTGCTGCTGCCGAGTAGCTTGCCGTTGTGGTAGAGGCGGGGTTCGGCGGAAAGGAGGTTGGCTCCGCTGGCGCGGAGGGTGAGGGTGGCGGTGGCGTTTTCGGTGTCGAGCTCGAGGTCGTCCTCGACGGTGAGGCCTCGAGTGCCGTCGGCTAGGGCGAGGGTGACTTGGGGAAGGGAGGCGAGGCCTTCGATCTGGGTTGCGGCTTTGGAGGGAAGGTCGCCGCCGAGGATGCTGGCTAGGATGCTAGGCTCGTGGAGCTGAGCGAGGAGTTGGCCGCCGGGAACGATTTTGTGATCGACGACGGTGTAGAGCGTATCGGCAGCGTCGGGCGAGGTTTCGAAACGGTGGTCGGAGGCGACGAATGTCCAGTCGTTTGTTTTGGGGAAGAGGGTGAGCTGGGCAACTGAGCGGGCTTGGTCGAGGCTGTAGAATTCGATGGGGCCGGAGGCGGTGGCGGCGAGGAGGAAGTCGGATTTGGGCGAAAACGCGAAGGCGGTGTTGGCAGCCGCCAGCGGTAGAGTGGCTTGGATGGATACTGTATCCAGATCGATGATATGGGTTTCGTTTTCGGCGACTGCGAGGATGAGGCGTTTATTGTCGTGGGAGACTTGCAGGTGGATGGGGTCTGGAGAGTCGGATGGAATGGGAAGGGGCTTGCCGTATGGCTGGGGTTCTCCGGTTTCGGCGTCGAGTTGGATGAGCTCGAAGGGGTTGGTTTGGAGGGCGAGGAGCTGGTTGTCGTCGTTGAAGAAGAGGGGGAATACGTGGCGGTTGGCGGGAACGGAGTGGGTCCAAGTTTTTTGCGCGGAGTGAAAGTCGAAGGCGGAGAGTCCTTGCTCTATGGATACGACGGCTACGGCTTCGTTTTGATCGATGGCGGCGAGGTGGCTGGTGTCGCTCGAGGCGGAGTGATTGCGTGAAGTGTCGCTGGGGAGGGTGTAGATGGTTTCGCCGGTGAAGGCGTCGATGATGCGGTCGTCTTCTTCCGGGATGAAGGCGTAGGAGCCCGCTGGGGAGAAGATAGCGGTGTTGCCAAGGGGGGATTTGTAGTCGGGGAGACTGGCGGGGACGTTGATGGGCTTGGAGTTGGGATAGGTATCGGCAAGCCAGAGTTGGTAGGTGGGAGTGGCGTAGGGATTTGGGCGAAGGAGGGTGGCGAGGCTGGCGGTGTTGCCTTGGATTTGGAAGTTTTGGATATCCTCGGCGAGGACCTGGGTGCGGGCTCCGTTGCGATCGAGGGAAAGGCTTAGGAGGCGGTTTTCGGAGTCGAGGGCGAGGTAATTGGATTGGTTGGCGTTTAGCGCGATCTTTTGGATACGCAGGGTGGGATCGGGCTGGTAATTGGCGGTGAGGGTATTGCTTGCGATGTCGCAGCGGGCGAAATGGGTGGCGTCTGAGAGGAATAGCGATTTTCCGTCGGCGGAGAAAGCGGCGGAGGCTCCGGATTTGTTCATGCCGAATTGGCGGAGGTCGGTTTGGAAGGAGATCTCTTTTTCGCTCAGGTCGAGTATGAAGACGCGGGTACCTTCGATGAGGAGGGCTTGGTTGGTGGGGGCGTGGAAATTGCGTCCGGCGGCGAGTTGGAGGGGACCGACGAAGGTTTCGGAGTTGGCGTAGGTTTCGGCGGTGTTGTGGAGGTAGAGGATCTTTTCGCTTTGGAGGGTCTGCGGTTCGACGAAGGCGATGTAGCCGAGGTCGTAGTAGCCGTGGTAGGGCTGAAAGAGATGGAGAAGGACGCCGCCGGGAGCTGCGTAGCGGGAGTCGAAGTCTGAGATGTAGCGAGTGAGCAGGCCGTCGAGATCGCGGTGTTGGAAGGCGAGTTCGTTAGCTGTGGTGGAGGCGGTGAGCTTGCCTTGGGAGAGGCCGACGCCTTGCGCGGCGCGATCGAAGAATTGGGCGCCGTCGGGGGCAGGGAGAATGTCTAGGAGCGGACCGTATTCGATGGCGTACTCGTCCGGATTTTCGTCGGAGCCTCCGCGGGTGATGGGGAGGTCTGGAAGGGGCGTGAAGGAGAGGGAGATGGGGTCGACGCGATAGAGGTGGTTTTGGGACGCGGCGAGGTCGTGATCGACGGCGATGAGCTGGTCGGAGGCGGGGTCGAGAATGAGGCGGTCGATGCTCGGTAGGGGGATGCTTGATACGTTGGGAGAGGCTTGGTCGATTTGGATGCGGACGAGTTGGGAATCGGTGGCGGTGAATACGGTTGTGCCGTCGGGGGAGAGGATGCTGTTGCTGCGAGCGTTGAGGGCGGAGCCGTTGGCAAGGGTGACGGGGCTGAGGATTTTTCCGGCTTTGCTTTGCCACCAGTTGGCTCCAGTGGCGTTGAGGGTGAGGAAGTGGAGGTCGTCAGGGGCGGGGAAGACGGCGAGCTCGCTGGTGTCGATGACCGAGACCATGGGACGGAGGTCGGCGGCGTGGAGGTTTGAACTCGGGATGACCGCCGCGAGTGTGGTTGCTAGGAGGACGACGGTTTTGTTGAGGCGCATGGTTGTGTGGAACGGGGTGGGAAGGAGGGCGATTGGGTTGTGCCCTTCGACGTACGAAGGATCTGTTGACAGGACGGAAGGAATTGGGCTTTGCGGGACGGCGCAAGCACCGCCCGTACTGATGGTTAGTGGTGGGGGATTTCGATCATGAGTGGGACGACGGTGCCTTTGGTTTTTTCCGTAACTGTGAAGCCGATACGGGCGGGGTCGTATTGGATGTATCTGTCGGGGACGATTTTGCTACCGAGGGATTGGGCGACCTTTAGGGAAAGGGTGCCGGGATTGGCGGCCATTGCTTCTTTGAGGGCGTCGATGTCGAGAGGCTCCTCCGAGTAGAGCAGTAGCAAGTAGTCGGTGCCGGGGTGGTTGTCCATGCGGACGACCTTGCGCTCGGAGGGGAAGGCGATGGTGCTGTCGGGTCCGATGTGGGGCGACATGTTGTCGGCGAAGGGGAGGATGGTGGTGATCTTGCCGGTGAGATCGGTCGCGAAGGCGTAGAGATAGCTGTCGGTGTTGGTGGTGATGTAGAAGCGGAAGCGGGTGCCGGACGGATAGGAGCGGGCGAGGCGGTAGCCGACGTAGCGGATTTGGGTGTTGGGGTCGGCGGGCGGGGCGACTTTGACGGCGGGCATGGGGGTGCCGTCGCGTTCTTGGAAAATGACTTTGCCTTTGAGGAGGGGGGCGAGCTCGGGGGTGACGCCGTCGGGCCCGGGGACTGGAGTGGGGCGGGCGGGTCGTTTGCCGTAGGCTTGTAGGGCCATGATGCAGTTGCGGCCGAAGTCGGCGTAGGGAATCCAGACGAATCCTTTGTCGGCCCATTTGGGGCTCCAGCTGTTCATGACTCGCATTGCGCCGCCGTACTTGTTGTCGTCGTAGCCGACTACGACCATGGCGTGGAGCCCGTGCTGGCCGGTGGGGCCAGCGTCTGATTCGAGTTCACGCCAGAGCGGACCGGACTGGTAGAAGCTTTGGTGGACTTTGAAGCCGATGACTACGGGGCTGCCTTCGGAGAGGGACTTTTTGACGGAAAGGACTTTGATGGGGTCTTCGTTGGCGAGGTCGGTGCCGTAGAGGATTTGGTAGTCGATGATTGGATATTCTGTGGCTTCGAGCAGGGCCTCGGATTCGATGGAGCTGCCGCACTGGTAGGGGACGGTGCTGAGGGGCGGGATGCCTATGGTGCGGAGGAGCTCGAGGGCGGCGACGGGGCTGGAGCCTTGCATGCAGTCGTTGTCGTCTTCGCTTTTTATCCGTTCGTAAACGAAGGTGGGGGAGAAGATGTGTTGGTCTAACTTGGATCGGTAGGTGATTTGTTTTTCGATTCCGTAAAGGATCGTGCGGAGGTGGTATCCAACCGCGAAGGCGGTGCAGGTAGAATAGGGCCCCTGATCGCCGGGAGTGGGGGTGTATTTTTCGAGGTTAGCAGCGGAAGGCAGATTGGCGTAGGTCTCGGCGGTCACGGGTGCCTTGTAGGGGACGGCGCGATATGCCTGTTCGTCGAAGACGAGGCCTGTGCCGTAGTCTTGAGCGGCGAGGATAGCTGGCAGGGCGATTACGAGGAGAAGGCAGAATTGGGTCAGAAAGTATCGGAATTGGATGCTCATGGGAGGCGATCGATGAGGGAGGAGTGAGGTGTTTGTTTCTAGGCGTTGAAAGATAGATCGGAGGGGAGCCTGGTGGCTGTAGGGCGTTTCTGAGATTGATTATAGGAAATATAACTCCCTTTTATCGGCTATGTTAAAAAAGATTGCGAGGCGTGGTAGCTGGCGAGCAGCCTGGATTGTTCTCACGGCATTGGTCTTATTCGGTCCAAGTCTAGAAGCAGACACTGCCTCGAATGAAGAAGCAGCGTGGTTTGCCGGAAAATGGATGGTGGGGCCGGCTCCGGTTGAGGGGGGTGAAACGATAGCGGGCGGGGAGGCGAACGTAGCCGTCGTTCGGCACCTTGGAGGGCCTCGGATCGAACGTGAGATTACACTGCGTGGTCAATTGCATGTGATGCAGTTCGAAGTACGAGCGTTCGGCGGAAATTTTCCTTGGTGGGGCGACAATGGGGGCAATTACGTATCCAAAAATAAGGATGAAAACACGTTTATATTGGTTCCTGTCGGTCCGATGGGGAAGGCGGAATGGGAACGGGCTTGGTTGTACCAGAGGTTGTTGCGGAAACCGAGTAGCTTAGCTGAGCAACGCCTTCCAGGTTTTGCCTGAGGACTTTCCTTCGAGGATGTTAACCTCGTCCTGTCCTTTGCCGCCTCGCCATTCCAAGAAGCTCTCCGAGTAGTAGGTCGGTTCTACGGTGTTTTGGGGTTTAACGAAGGAGAATCTCAATTCGTGTTTTGCAAAGGATAGCTTGCCGCCGGCTCCGAAGTAGTACCAAGGGATGTGGAAAGTGTTTACTTCATCGAGAGAGATCGAAAAGAGCTGTATCGGGTATTTGGAGTCGCCTTCGGAGGTGCCCGCTCCATGGCTCTCGAGTAGGGACTTGAGCTTTGATTCGGAGAAGGTGCCAGACTCGAGAATGAGGTAGCTGAGCGTACGGTCCTCCAAGTGAAGGATTCCGGGGATGCTGTGGATTGGGCCCTCTAGAAGCCAGGCTTTGCTGGAGAATGTATTAGGGGCTTTCATACCGTAGCTACTTCTTGAATTCGCCCGATACGGGGCGGTCCTTAACGCCGAGGATCTTCTCGACTTCCGCTTCGATGAATTGAGCCTGCGACGAGTCAGTTAAGCCGGAGAGAAGTTTCTTCTGCTTGTTGTTGCGATCGATGCAGTGCACCTCGTAGGTGATGCTGGTGTTGTTTTTGTTTCGGGTAATTTTCTCTTTGCAGTAGACCTGCTGGACGTTTTCGACGGGGATTTGCAGCTTGCCCTTCCAGGGAAGCGGGTAGTGATTGACGGAGAGGTTATAAGTGTCGATGCGGATGTCGGTTTTGTTCACGAAAAGGGCTATCGTGTAATAAATTAGAAAGATTCCGACGGTTGCATGGATGGAACCGAAAGCTGCCATTATCCAAACGCCATTGCTGATGGCGATGCTCGTCCAGACGACCATGAATATATTCCAGAAAAGGGCGAAGACGATAAGGAAGTAAGCCAGTGCGGATTTCCAGGTTCGGCGTATCACAATAGCGTCGTATTCGACGACGAGCTCAAGATTTTGGGGCAAGGGGGTGAAGGCAGGATTGTCGGATGCGGCCATGTTTCAAAGTAAGAAGATCCTCTACTAGAGAGGTTTATGTCAATCTCTTAGAGCTGCGTTTATGGGGACCTATGGTGAGGTTTTAGATGTATTCGCACCACGATGAAGTAAGTCTTGCTGCAAGAGTCTTATCGGAGAATTTGACAGTCGGTTTGGCTGAGCCGTTAGGCTAGTGTATTCTGCCGGTAAATACAGCAACCAACATTCTGCGGGCGGAAGGAATGTTCGAGACTGCTCAATTATCGAATCTGGAAGCGATGTGTTGCGAAAGCTAGTCAATGATCGCCGATCGGAAATTTGCCGGAGCTCTCGCTTCGGCGGCCTTGCTACTGATCCCGTTTAGTCGAGTCGACGCCGCGTTGACTGTCTTGGCACGAAGGCGGATCGTTTTCTGCTAACTAATCCAAAACTTATCCAGATCATGAAAACCCTCATACCTATATTATCTGCTGTCCTTTTCTTGTTCGGGATGGCTTCAGCGAATAGCGGCCCGAAGGAGATTTCGAGGGCCGAGCTACGAGATAAAATTCACGGGTACTGGATCGGGCAGATTGCTGGTAACTATCTTGGATTTCCTTTCGAAAACCTCTACGAGGAAGAGCCGATACCTATATTGATCGACCGATACTATGACTACCGTGATGCTGGTCCCGCCGACCTGAAGATGAATCTCACTGATCGTCGTTCATTTACCCCGATCATGGCGGATGCGATGGGTGGGGCATGGAGCGACGACGATACAGATATCGAATTCGTGACACTGCATGCAGTCGAGCTGCATGGGCTCGATATGAGCTACGAGGATTTGATGGGTATTTGGAAGGTGCACGTCAATCGGTTCATTTGGGCGGCGGCTCGAAACGCTCGGGACCTTATGGAGGAAGGCGTATCTCCGCCCGAGACAGGTAGCAGAGAACGGAACGCACGGTGGTTTGGTATCTCATCGCAGTTGATGACTGAGATTTGGGGAGCGTTTTATCCCGGAATGCCGGAGCGGGCTGGCGAGCGAGCAGAGTGGAATGCCAAGATGCTGTCGGACGAGTGGGCGACTCATCCCGATATTGCATACGTCTCAATGTACAGCTCAGCGTTTTTTGAGGATGACGTGAAGGTTCTGGTGGATCGGGCCATTGCGGCCTTGCCGGAAGCGAGTCCTTATCGGCAGGGAATGGAGGACGTGCGAGAGTGGAAGGCTCAGTATTCAGATTGGCGCGACGCTCGGAAAAGGATGCACGAGAGGTATTTTGAGCGGATAGATGGCGTCCTCATAGACTATCCCCTAGGTGGAGCGGTAATCAACGGTCTGGCGGGGACGATGGCTATCCTGTATGGAGAAGGGGACTATCTAAAGACCGTATCGATCGCAACGTCTCTTGGTTATGATTGCGATAACCAAGCGGCGACTTGCGGAGGTCTGTTGGGAATCATGCACGGTGGCAGCTCCATTCCAGAGAGACTGACGCTCGATCTACCTAGTCGCGGCCGTTGGGAAGAACCGTTCAACGATTTGTACATCAATTATTCGCGAGATGGTTTGCCCAACGTGACTCGAATTTCCGACATCGTTGATCGCATTTTGGCGATAGCGGAAAGGGCGATTCTCGAAAATGGCGGACAAAAGGTCGGATCAGGGGAAAATTCGGTGTATCGGATTCCGTGATACTCGACTCGTAGTTATTGTTGACTTGGGGGAAATGCTTAAGTCTAGGATCTCATTGCAGGTCCCCGCTGTCTCGAGTTGCAGGATTAGGAACTTTCTTGTATGCTGCTGCTATGAAATTGAAGTTTATGGAGGCAAAAAAGAATCCTGGAGCGAGCTACAGTCGCCCTCTTGAGGTCCTAACTGACGACGAATTGTCCCAGGATGAAAAGAGGAAGGTGCTAGAATCCTGGAAGGCGGAAGCTATCCACCTCGAAGAATCTTCGGGCGAGGGGTTTGGCGGTGGCGAGCGCAGCAACCTCGATGAGATCGCGGAAGCGTTGAAGCGAGTGTAGGAGAAAATGCGCTTGGTGGCGAGTTCTCAAGAGTATCGTTGATAGTACTACCAGTTTCCGGTTTCGCCGGATACGATCGCTTTTGAGAACGCAACGAGAAGCTGGATACAGTGTTCGGCGTCTTGCAGGTCGATCATCTCGCTCGGGGTGTGCATGTAGCGAAGTGGGAGGCAGATGAGGCCAGTGGCAACACCAGGGCCGGCTACTTGGATGGCTCGGGCATCGGTGCCAGTGGGACGCGGGTCGCTCTCGAGCTGGTAGGGGATGTTGTTGGATTCGGCGGCTTCGATCAGCTTTTTGAATACGATCGGGTTGATATTCGGGCCGCGGGTAATTATGGGACCGCCGCCAAGTTTGAACTCACCGAACTTGCGTTTGTCGCAGTCTGGGTGGTCGGTGGCGTGGCCGACGTCGACCGCTACTGCGAAGGTGGGTGCGGCGTTATAGGTTGAAACCATCGCTCCGCGTACGCCGACCTCTTCTTGGGCGTTTGCGACGGAGATGACTTTGGCTTGCAGCTCATCCTTTTCCTTGGCGAGTCGGCGGAGGGTCTCTCCCACTATGTACGAGCCTCCTTTGTTGTCAAAGGCGCGGGCAGTGGCAACGCTACCGTGGATGAATTCGAACTCGTGGTTGTAGGTGGCGACGTCGCCGACTTGGACCCGAGACTGGGCGTCGGCTTTGTCCTTAGCGGCTATGTCGATCCACATCTCATGTATCTGCGGTACTTTCTCACGGTCTTTGGAATCCATAAGATGGACTGCACGTTTGCCGGTAACGCCTTTCACAATGCCATTTTTAGTTTGGATGAGCACGCGGCGTCCGGAGATGACGATACGATCGTGTCCTCCCAAGGTTTGGAAGTAGAGAAAGCCATTGTCGTCGATGTAGTTGATTTGCAGGCCGAGCTCATCGAGGTGGCCTGCGAAGAGGACGGAGGTCTCTGCATCCGGATTTAGGATACCGATACGATTTCCAATAGTGTCCTTCTGGTAAATGTCAGAAGAAGGTTCGACGTATTTGTCGAAAACGGCTTGAGCTTGCTGCTCTGCCCCAGAGGGGCTTTTGGCTTCGAGGAGTTCGAGGAGAAATTCTGGTGCTTTCATGGAAGGGCGAAATAGGGGAGTGGATTCCTACTGGGCGATGTTGTAGGTCTTTCCGTTTTCGAGGGAGGAGGGATTATCGAGGAGCTTTGCTATTTCAGCTGCAATGGTATCCGGTGATGGGATACGGCCTTCTTCCTTGAGCTTAATGAAGTGTTCGACGTCTGGAAAGGCCTTGGGGGAAGTATTGCGGATTTGCTCCTGCATAGCGGTTTCCATAACGCCAGGGTTGATATTGACGAAGGTGGTGGGATTGTCCGCGGTATCCTGTTCCTTTGCGATGGCACGGACAAGTTGTTCTTGGCCAGCCTTGGAAGCACAGTAGAGTGACCAGCTTGCCTTTGGGCGTTCGGGCAAGGCCGCTCCGGACGAAATTTGCAAGAATGCCTTGGGGATTGGGAGCGACTCGACGCGACTCACGAAAGCCGCTGCGGCGAGCGCGGAATGAGTGAGGTTAGCGGCGATGGTTTCCTCGATTTCGAAGGGATCGAGGTTTTGTATCGGTTGAAGCAGGCCGAGGCGACCTGCGTTGGCGATGAATATCACGCTTTCAGACTCTTCGATCGGCTCTGATTCTAGTGCTTGCTGGAAAATGCTATATGCAAGCTGAGGTTTGGTGAAGTCGCATGTGTGGAAGGTCCCGGAGAACTCTCCTTGCGTACGGCCAAAGCCGACGAGATTAGTGTTTTCGTTGGCGAGAGATTTGCTGAGGGCTTGTCCGAGCCCTTTGGATACACCAGTTATTATGATCGTACGCATGGTTGGCTTTCGGGCGAGTTGAAACTCGCCCTTCTAGTTTGAATTACAGTTCGTCTACAATGTCTTCGAGAGGGTAGCTGATTATCTCGGCGAGAGTGGGATGGTACCAATGGGTCTTGAGGAGATCGGCCGCGGTAAGGTTATTGGAGACGGCCACGGAGAGGGCGTGGATAAGCTCGCCGGCGTCTTTCGATACTATTTCCGCTCCGAGGATACGTCCTGTCGGCTTTTCGCCGAATAGGCGAACGAAGCCGTATTTGGCTTCCATTAGGATGGATTTGCCATGGTCGTCAAAAGGATAGTCCGCCGCGATGTACTCGATGCCACGCTCGTCGAGGGTTTTCTGGGTGAGTCCGACGCGAGCCACTTGAGGATCGGTGAAGACGACGTCGAGCATGTGGTCGTAATTGAGTGGGCTGAAAACGCTTGATTTGTTGAATGCGTGCCGAGCTGCATATTCGCCTTGGAGGACAGCGGTATGCACGATCTCGAAAGGTCCGGCACAATCGCCCGCCGCGTAGACGTCAGGGTTGGTGGTGCGCTGGTGTTCGTCAGTTTTTATTTGTCCGTTTGGTAGGAGATCGATCCCAGCGTTATCCAGTCCGAGATTTGAGGTGTTGGGAGTGCGACCAAGAGCATTGACGACGTATTGGGCGGTAACTGATTTCTCGAATCCTTCGTGATCGAATACTGCTTTGTAACCTGTGTCCGTTTTTTCGATACGCTTGAGCGAGGTTCCGGTGAATAGGTCTAGACCTTCGTTGCGGAACGCTTTTTCGACCGTTTCGGAGACGTCCGCAGCTTGGTCTTTGAGTATGTGCGAGCTACGCTGGATTTGCGTGACCTTGCTACCAACTCGGTTGAGGAATTGAGCTAGCTCGCAAGCGACGACACCGCCTCCGAGTATGATGGTCGACTCCGGTAGGAAATCGAGGTCGAGCACGTGGTCGCTGGTCCAAATGTCCTCATGCTCGAGTCCTGGTATTGGTGGGACGGATACTTTAGATCCGGTGCCAATTATGAACTTTTTTCCTCTCAGTTGGGTGCCGTCGGCGAGTTCCAGGGTGTTGCTGTCGATGAATTTTGCGTAGGAGCGGTAAAGATCGTATTTACGGCTCCTCATCGATTCGACTCGGTAGTCTGTGAACTCCTTGATAATGTCCAATTTACGCTTGTGGAGAGCCGGCATATCGGCGGTGGCACTCGGGATATTCAGGCCAAATTTATTGGCGTTTTGAGCGAGGTGTAGGACTTCGGCTGAGTAGATGAGAGTTTTCGAGGGCATGCAGCCGCGCAGGATGCAGAGGCCGCCTAATTCTTCCGCACCGTCGATGACAGCAACGCTATCGGAATATCCGCGAGCGACGCGGGCTGCATTGAAGCCGCCAGAGCCGCCGCCAATTGCGATAAAATCGTAGGTTTTCATTTAAAATGGAACAGTGGGTAGGGTGTTAGGCACTCGGATTGAAATGAATGGATTCGGCTATTTGTTCAGCTGTCGCCTTGTCGGTAAGCTTTTCAACGAGCATGAGTGAGAAATCGACTGCGGTTCCAAGGCCTTGGGAAGTTGTGATATGTTCATCGACGACCACGGGGTTGTCCGAAGCATTGGGTAGGTCGTCACGAACGGATCGGTGCGATGTGGCTGTGCGCGTATCCAGGATACCGTGGTGGGCGAGTATTTTGGGTGCGGCGCAGAGAGCTGCCAGTTCTTTGGCATCCTTGTCCTGAGCAACAAGAATGTCGCGGACTGCTTGGTTTTCGAGGAGTTCGAGAACGCCGGGACCTCCCGGAAGTATCACGAGGTCAAACGAGTCAGAAGCCACCAGCGAAAGGGCGACGTCTGCGGCGAAGGTGATTTGGTTGCGCCCTGTGACCTGGGGTTGGCCGTTGACGCTGGCGACAGTGACTTCGATGTCGGCTCGTCGTAAGATATCGACGGGGGTGAGAGCCTCGATTTCCTCGATGCCGTCGAAAACGATGACGAGGGCGTGTTTGCGTTGGCTGGGCATACTGTTTTTTGGGGCATGGTTGGGACTTCAGGCAATCATTTTGCGATTCAATCCTCAGGCTGTCCCGTTTCTTGTCGCCGCTTTGGCTTGCGAGTCACTGGGATGAAGGTGAGAACAAGCGGATGTTGGCAGGAAAGGGAAAGCGGCTTTTGGTGTTGGGTTGCGGCTATTTAGGACGTCTGCTGGTTGCAGACGCGTTACGTAGGGGGATGCGTGTTTTAGCTGTAACGCGTAATTTGGATACATTGGCAGAAGTTGCGAAAATGGGCGCGGAAACAGTTTGTGGCCTGGTGGATACCGACGCTTGGCATGAGGCTGCCGGTAGCGATGTCGATTTCGTGGTCAATTGTGTGAGTTCCGCTGGCGGCGGGCTAGCCGGGTATCGACAATCTTACATAGGGGGGAACGAGTCCTTGCGCAAATGGGCGCGGTCGGTTGGCTTTGCAGGTAGGGCGATATACACCAGTAGCGTGAGTGTCTATGGGGATGCTGGGGGAGCGTGGGTGGATGAGTGTTCTGCGCCGGAGCCCGCCAATGAGCGGGGAGCTTTGGTTCGACAGTCGGAGCAGGTGTTTTTACGCGGCTTGCGAGGAGCGCAGGCTACGGTGTTGCGTCTTGCGGGTCTGTATGGGCCTGGGCGTCATTTGATGTTGGATCGTTTGCGATCGGGCGAAGATGAGCTAGCGGGTTGGGGCGACTATTATCTGAACTTAGTGCGAATTGAGGATGTGGTCAGATCGATTTGGAGTTGTTTGGAGGCGGAGTCGCCTGTGGAAGGAACATTTACGGTGGTAGATGACGAGCCAGAGTTGAAGCAGGAGATCGCTTGCTGGATTGCGGAAGCGGTCGGCAATCCAACGCCTCGATTTACGGGAGAAGCTGATACCAGCGGGCGGGCGTCGCGGCGATTGGGCGAGAACGGACGTCCGGCGAACCGTCGCATCAGCAATGCCGCCTTGAAGAAAGCGGTGGGCTGGAATCCGCGGTTTCCGAGTTTTCGGGAGGGCTTTGGCGATCTGCTGAAAGAGGGTTAGAGATTGACGCTGCGGACAGGTGGATGCAGCTTGGCCCGCTGTTTTACGCAACGATTAACCCGAAACTATTTAAGAGAAGGAGCTGAATTATGGCTGGAGTTGGCAAATTGATGAAGCAAGCCGCTAAGATGCAAAAGAAGATCGAGCTGATGCAGGAAGAGCTTGCAAATAAGGAACTCGAAATTTCTAGCGGTGGTGGCGCGGTAGTGATTAAAATCAACGGTCAGAGTGAGTTTAAGTCGCTCAAGATCGACCCGGAACTACTTAAGGAAGAGGCTAGCCTAGTCGAAGAGACCTTGCTCGAAGCGGTGAAGGAAGCGGCCTCTAAGGCAAAAGCTTTCAATGAAGAGGAAATGGCTAAGGCCACGCAGGGTTTCAGCATGCCCGGGTTGATGTAGTTGCTTTTTTGTTACGTTTTACATGACTCCTGCATTCGAAGCGTTGCAAAAAGAGCTCAAGCGATTGCCCGGTGTGGGATATCGCTCCGCGGAACGGATGGCTATCCATCTGTTGTTAGAAAAGCCTGAATCGGCGAAGCGGTTGAGTGACGCAATTCTAAGTGCAAGCGAACGAGTGCGTAGCTGTTCGACGTGCGGAAACGTTTGCGAGGAGGAGCTGTGTGCGATCTGCGAGGATGTGCGTCGCGAGGAGAGCGGCTCTTTGTGTGTGGTTGAACATGTGAGCGATTTGATGGCGATCGAGAAGTCGGGTGCTTATCGTGGGAGGTACCACGTGCTTCACGGAAAGCTGTCTCCCATAAATGGAGTCGGGCCGGATAATTTGAATATGTCCGGTCTCGCCGCCCGCATCGAGGCAGAGTCTGTGACGGAGGTAATTCTGGCCTTGCCGAATGACGTAGAGGGCGAGGCGACTTGCCATTACTTGACGGAATTGGTGGAAAGCGATTCCGTTGAGGTTTCGCGAATTGGCTTTGGTTTACCAAGCGGAGCGTCGGTGCTGTATGCAGATTCTGGAACTTTGAAAAGCGCGCTTGACGCTCGCCAACGATATTAATTTCGGGCTTTCTGGAACCATGCTACCAGACGTATCCAACGAAGTTGTATATGACAGAGCGACAGTCGATGAGCTGTTGCTTAGGCAGAAGGACGGGCGTCCGCTGTTGCGGCGCTTGTTCGAAATCTATCTCGAGGAAACGCCTCGCTTACTTGAGGAATTAGAGACGTCATTCGCTGCCAAAAACGAGGAAGAGGTACATGAGGTGATTCACCAAATGAAGGGATCTGCGGCGGCTTTGGGAGCTCGGAAGCTTTTTCGGATCACCGAGTCGGCGCTCTCGCTAAGCCGAAACGGTGAGATACTCAAAGTGGAAAATCTTGTGGAGCGAATTGAAGACGAATCTGACGCCTACATCCGGGATGTTTCGGAGATTTTGAATCGTCATTAGCAAGCCGAGTAGGCTGACGGGTTGAGCCCCCTTCCATTTGTTTTCCGATACCGACGGGACCCAAAAAAAGGCGTCCCTGCTCAGGAACGCCTTTTCGTGGAAATAGAATTTTCTGCGATCAATCTTGGCTTACCAGCTTCAGCTTTACAGCGAGACGGGTCATATCGGTAGCGCCGCGGAGATTGAGCTTTCGCATGATATTCGAGCGGTGAGCGTCGATTGTGCGGACGCTGAGGTTGAACGAACGGGCGATTTCCTTCGAGCTGTAGCCTTCGCCGACCATCTGCAGTACGTCTGTCTCGCGAGGGGTGAGCATCTTGAGGCTGTCGTTGTAGTCCTTGTTAGTGATGGGCTGGCGAAGCAGCTTGTAGGCTTCAGGGGAGTAGTAGACAGCTCCTTTGAGGATCTGGCCGATAGCATCCTTAAGGCTTTCGATGGAGCTGTTCTTGGTGACGAGGCCATTCACCCCGCGCTCGACGGTGTTTTTGACGATCTCTGGGGTGAAGTGAGCTGATACGAGGATTACCTTGCATTCAGGAGTGCGGTCCTTGATGCGGTTGAATACGGTTAATCCACCGAGCTTCTTAATTTTGAGGTCGAGGATTACGAGGTCTGGCTGGAGGTCGAGGCAGGCTTGCAAGCCTTCTTCCCCGTCGTCGAACTGTCCAACCACTTCCAGCCCAAAGTCGGTCCGGACGATTGATTCAGTGAGTTCTCTAAAGAGTATTTGGTCTTCGATGAGTACGACTTTCATTCGGTCTACGGTCTAAATACAGGTGCTGGCTGTTGGTGTTTTCTTAGGTGTCTATTCAGGTAGTTTACGTATTACTACCAGTTGGATTCCGTCAATTAATGATCATGAACCAAGGCTAAGCAACATGTTTGTTGCCGCTTTACGGTCTATTATTGAATTGCCGGAATATTATTACGATACCTTTGGGGTGAAGCCCCTAACGGCGGAGACACGTTGTTCTAAAGGTCGACCTCTTTGGGAGCATTTAGAATCGAACGAGGCGACTTGAAAACCGTAGGTAAATGTATTGGGCGCTCCGTCACATCCTGATTTAGTGTTGAATGGAGTGGATATTTGGCTAACCCCGATTCTTTGTCCTGCTTGATAGCAATATCCGAACAATCCTATGGCACTTAGTAGAGTAGTAATAACTGGCGTCGGCCTCACTTCTCCCAATGGCAACACGCTTGAGGAATTTCGTCGTAGTCTCCTGAAAGGCAAGGGTGGAATCAGCCGAATCGACATGCGCTACATGGGGCAGGTCCTAGCGGGAGTTTGCGATTTTGAAGCAACCAAATACCAGAAGCGCAAGGAGTTGAGAGTCGGGACGCGCGCTGGAAGCATTTCAATCTACTGCGCTCGCGAGGCTTTGGCGGATGCAGGCCTTGCGGTGGATCAGCTGGATTCCAAGCGGACCGGAATCTACGTCGGGACTACTGAGCATGGAAACGTCGAGACAGAAAACGAGGTCTACAATATTTCCCAGTTCGACTACGACACGAAGTTTTGGTCGCATCACCACAATCCAAGAACCGTTTCCAACAATCCAGCGGGTGAGGTTTCCCTGAACCTAAAGGTGCACGGGCCGGCTTACACTATTGGAGCTGCCTGCGCGGCTGGAAATTTGGGACTCATTCAGGGGATGCAGATGCTTCAGCTCGGCGAAGTCGATTTTGCGATCGCTGGTGGCGTTTCCGAAAGCATCCGCTCTTTCGGAATTTTCGCCGGTTTCAAGAGCCAAGGGGCGTTGGCTGAGCACGAGGACCCGAACAAGGCGTCCCGCCCTTTTGACGTGGATCGAAACGGAATCGTGGTTTCCGAAGGAGGGGCGCTCTACACGCTCGAACGCTTAGAGGATGCTCAAGCCCGTGGGGCAAAAATTTACGGCGAAATCGTTGGCTACAAGATCAACTCGGACGCCACAGACTACGTTTTGCCGAATCCGGAGCGACAAGCTGAATGTATGCGTGGAGCACTCGAGAAGGCGGGGATACAGCCCAGCGACATCCACATCGTCAGCACGCACGCGACTGCGACACCACTGGGAGATATTCAAGAGTGCGAAGCTGTGCGGGAGGTCTTTGCCAACTGCCCCGACACTCACATCAACAATACCAAGGGCTACATCGGCCACGCCATGGGGGCCGCTGGTTCTCTGGAACTCGCGGGTAATCTCCCGTCGTTCGAAGATGGACTTGTTCACCCCACGATCAACGTGGATAATCTGGACCCTAAGTGCGATTTGCCGGGGCTGGTCATCAACGAACCGAAGCAAGCGAAACGGGTTGACGCCATTCTTAATAATTCCTTTGGTATGCTCGGTATTAACTCGGCGCTGATCATAAAGCGCTTTTCGAACTAGCAAAGAAAACTTACATGACCAAAGACGAATGCAAGCAAGTGGTGCTCGACATCATCGCAGAAATAGCTCCTGACGAGGATCTTAGCGATGTTAAAGGCGAGGTCGCCCTACGTGAGCAACTGGATCTCGATTCGATGGATTTCCTCGATATCGTGATGGAACTTCGTAAACAGCACAGCATCGAAGTGCCCGAAGCCGACTATGTGCAGCTCGCTTCTTTGGATAGCTGCGCGGAGTACCTGACTCCTAAGTTTAACGCACTGGTCTAAGAGACACTCTTAGCAGATCAATTTTTCGAATTGGCCCACCGCGAGCGGTTGGGCCATTCTTGTATCCATGAGTTGAGGACGAAATGTCTGAGCATTACGACGTAGCGATTATCGGAGCGGGGATGTCCGGCCTAGCGGCTGGGATTCGCGCAGCCCACTTCGGAAAGAAGGCTATCATTCTCGAGCAGCACAACGCTCCAGGAGGCTTGAACAGTTTTTATGCGAAGGATGGGCGCAAGTATGATGTCGGCCTCCATGCCATGACGAATTTTGTGCCAGCCAAGGAGCGTCGAGCGATTTTTAACAAGCTGCTGCGGCAGTTGCGCATCGATCGAGCGGAGCTCGATTTGATCGAACAAAAGTCTTCTCGTGTTGCGTTTCCAGGTGTCAACCTGCGGTTTGGGAATGACGAAGCCTTGCTTGAGGCCGAAGTGGAGCGCCTGTTTCCCGGGCAAATCGATGGGTTCGTTCGTCTAAGCGTCGCAATTCGGAATTATCCTGATCTGGATTTGAACCAGCCTTATCATTCCACGCGAAAATGGATCAAGCAGTTCGTCACGGATCCGCTATTGGAAGAGATGATCTTTTGCCCGTTGATGTATTATGGATCTGCGGTCGAGGACGACATGGACGTGGGGCAGTTCGTGATAATGTTTCGCTCGATCTTCCACGAAGGCTTGGCACGGCCGGCCGAGGGAATCCGTTTGTTGATTCGTGTCGTTTTGGATCGCTACCGCAAGCTCGGCGGTATCCGGAAAATGAAGACAGGCGTAAAACAGCTGATCGCCGAGGATGGAAAGATCTCCCGTATCGTATTACAGGACGGTTCCGAGGTTACGGCGGACGTGGTGTTGTCCTGTGCGGGCTTGCCCGAGACGTACGCCCTCGTCGATCCTTCGCTCGTACCGGACGAGTCGAATCAGGCGGGCAAGCTCTCGTTTTCCGAAACGATTGCCGTTTATAACTCGCTCCCCGAAACATGGGGATGGGGAGATGATACAATTGTATTTTTCAACAACGCGGAGAGATTTTCCTATCGGAATCCAGCGGATCCGATCGATTTGCGGAGCGGGGTGATTTGTTTGCCTAACAACTTCGAGTTTGGCGATCGCCCTCTGAAGGAGGGGCTCGTTCGAGTCACGTGCTTGGCTAGCCATGATAATTGGTGCGGGTACTCGGACGAGGAGTATGAAAAGGCGAAAACGGATTGGTTCGAGCGTATCCAAAAATCGATACTCCCCATGATGCCCCCGTCGACTCGCGAGTATGCTGGTGATTTGGTGGCGACCGACATGTTTACGCCACGAACGGTCAAGAAGTTCACTCGGCGTGCTCGTGGTGCGATCTATGGATCGCCGGAGAAGGTTAAGGATGGCCGGACTTCGTGGGATAATCTGTTCCTTTGCGGAACGGATCAAGGCTACCTAGGAATTGTAGGAAGTATGCTAAGCGGCGTCGTTATGGCGAATGAGCATGTGCTCAAAGGCTAGTTTTCTCGACCGGTTCTAGTAGTAGTAGATTACCCAGGCGCAGACGGCCGCGAGGGCGGTGAATGCTAGGGCGCTTATGATTAAGCATCCTCGCTTCGTATCGGCAGCGGCGCTTTTGGTGTCGGGTCCGAGTTCGGTGTAGAGGTCGCTGACGACCTGTCCGCGAGGCGCGGATTCGAGATCAAGGCTTGGCGCAACTTCCTTGTCGTCGGAGATCGCATCGATTAGTCGGCTTGTTTTTGGGCTTTTACTGGGGGCTGCCGTGTTTATTTCCCGGTCGATCTCTTGGTTGATCCAATCGAGATGATCGAGGATGAGCTGCTTTTGTTGTCTTAGCTTTTGAAGTCGTTCGCTGTCCATGGCGCCGTGTGCTTCCTAGGGATCGGCTGATTTGGGTGTAGGTTGAGCGAACTGGCGAGGTTGATCGTTCAAAATCAGAGGGAGATGGGCATGAAAAAGCCCTCTCCGGTATCTCAGAAAGGGCTTGGAAAGTGCAGGGCGTGAGTTGCTTACGCTTCGACGGCTACCTTACGGTGCTCCTTGTCGAAAACGACGTTGCCGTCTGCGAGAGCGTAGAGGGTGTGGTCACGTCCCATACCAACATTCTTGCCAGCGTGGAAGCGGGTGCCGCGTTGACGGACGATGATGTTGCCTGCGATTACGTTTTCGCCGCCGAACTTCTTAACTCCGAGGTTCTTTGGGTTGGAATCGCGTCCGTTCTTGGAAGTTCCTTGTCCTTTTTTGTGTGCCATGACTGGAGGGTGCTATGTTCTAGCTAAAGGTTTTGTGATTAGGACTCGATGGAGTCGATCTTGATGACGGAGAGCTCTTGGCGATGGCCGCGGCGGCGTTCGTAGCCCTTCTTAGCCTTCTTCTTGAAGACGACGATCTTGCGACCGCGCTTGTTTTCGAGAATCGTTGCGGAGACCTTGGCGCCACTGACGAAAGGTGCGCCGAGCTTGAAAGCATCGCCTTCGCCCACGGTAAGGACTTCGCTGATTTCGAGCTTTTGGCCAGCTTCCGTGTCTGGGTAGCGGTTCAAGATGAGAACGTCGCCTTCTGTTACGGTGTACTGTTTGCCCTGTGTTTGAATGGTTGCTTTCATCGGAAAAATTGGAAACCGCGTAATAAGGTCGCTTTGCGGTGTTTGATCAATCTTTTTATCGGAAAAATTTCGGTAAATGGATGTAGAAAGAGTTCGCGGTTATTTCAATGAGGCAGGCACAGTGCAACACTATGCGAAGGCGGTGGCCAACGTTGGGCTTTGGGAGTCTGAGAAGCTGTTGTTCAGCAAGTACTTCTCTCGTGAAGAAAGTTTGCTCGATTTGGGCTGTGGAGCCGGTCGCGTCGCGATTGGACTATGGGAGGAGGGCTTTGAAAGCGTTTTGGGCACCGATTTAGCGGAGGGCATGGTGCAGGAATCTAGAGAAATAGCGGACTGCCTGGGCTGTCCTTTTCGATTCCAAAGAGAGGATGCCACCGATTTGAGTTTTGAAGAAGGGCGTTTTAGCGGGGTGGTTTTTGCCTTCAATGGGTTGATGCAAATTCCTGGACGTCAGGTGAGAGAAGCCGCGCTGCAGCAAGTTTATAGAGTGCTGCGCCCTGGCGGTGTCTTCATCTTCTCAACTCTTGATCGGGAGGATCGCCTCTACTCGAAGGTCTTCGCGGTGGCGAATGATCCCGAGCATGACTTGGCGCAGAACGACCAACTTGTGGACTTTGGTGACCGGCACTTCGAAACGGAACACGGAACCACCTTCATGCACGTGCCGTTGCGGAGCGAGGTTGTGGCTGACTTGTTGGGCGTGGGCTTCGAACGCGTCGAGGATGCGATGCGTAGCGAGCTAGCCTGTGAGCGGGCTGCGGTACTCGATTTTTCCGAGGACTGCCGCATGTGGGTGGCTCGGAAACCGCTTTGAACCCGGTGAGACCCTCTATATATTAGAAGGCGAAAAAGCGCTTTACCCGAGGGGAGAGGACCGCATAGTGCTCGCTTTCCCATTTTTAGACCTCTTTCACCATGAGCAGAAAAAACTACTTCAACACACTGACTTTGGCCCAAAAGCTGGAGCAACTCGGCCGTTGCCGTTTCATGAATTCCTCCGAGTTTAACGGAGTCGAAGCACTCAAGGGCAAGAAAGTGGTCATCGTTGGCTGTGGTGCTCAAGGGCTTAACCAAGGCCTCAACATGCGCGACTCCGGTCTCGACGTGAGCTACACGCTTCGCGGTGCGGCGATCGAAGAAAAGCGCCAATCGTGGAAGAACGCGACCGAGAACGGTTTCGCCGTCGGCACTTATGAAGAGATGCTTCCTTCCGCTGATCTCGTGCTCAACCTCACTCCCGACAAGCAGCACACCGCAGTTATCAGTGCCGTTCAACCGCTCATGAAGAAGGGAGCGACCCTCGCTTACTCGCACGGTTTCAATATCGTGGAAGAAGGAATGGAAATTCGTAAGGACCTCACCGTGGTCATGGTTGCTCCAAAGAGCCCTGGCACCGAGGTTCGTGAAGAGTACAAGCGCGGCTTCGGCGTTCCGACTCTCCTCGCGGTTCACACCGAGAACGATCCAGAAGGCAAGGGTTGGGACATCGCTAAGGCTTACGCTTGCGCCACTGGCGGCGACCGTGCCGGCTGTCTCGAGTCCAGCTTTATTGCCGAAGTTAAGTCCGACCTCATGGGCGAACAGACCATTCTTTGCGGCCTTCTCCAAGCCGGTTCGCTCCTCGCTTACGACAAGATGATCGAAGAAGGCGTCGAAGCCGGTTGGGCGTCCAAGTTCGTCCAGCACTCCTTTGACACCATTTGCGAAGCGCTCAAGCACGGTGGCATCACCAACATGATGGATCGCCTCAGCAATCCAGCAAAGCTCAAGGCGTTCGAGCTTTCCGAGCAGCTTAAGGACATCATGCGCGATCTCTTCGACAAGCATCAGGAGGACATCATGTCCGGCGCTTTCTCCAGCGGAATGATGGCCGACTGGGATCAGGACGACAAGGACCTGCTCGCTTGGCGCGAAGCGACTAACACCACCGCTTTCGAGAAGTCGACTGCGGGCGACGTCGAAATTTCCGAGCAAGAGTACTTCGATAAGGGCATCCTCATGGTAGCCTTCGTTCGTGCCGGTGTTGAGCTAGCATTCGAGTCCATGACAAATGCGGGCATCAAGGCTGAGTCCGCTTACTACGAGTCTCTCCACGAAACTCCTCTCATCGCCAACACCATTGGCCGCAAGAAGCTCTACGAGATGAATAAGGTTATCTCCGATACGGCCGAGTACGGTTGCTACCTCTTCTCCAACGCTGCGATTCCTCTTCTTGGCGATTTCATGAAAGGCGTGAAGACCGACGTGATCGGGAAGGGCCTCGAGTCCGGCTGCGCAGCAGTTGATAACCAAGAGCTCGTAGCGGCCAATGCCAAGATTCGTAGCCACGGTGTTGAAAAGATCGGTGCAGTTCTTCGCGGTCACATGGGTGCTATGGCGAAAATCGCTGTTGGCGGCTAAACGCTATTTCGCGTAGTTGAAATTTAGGCACGCCCCGTTCGAAAGAGCGGGGCGTTTTGTTTTGCGCACGTTGTCTGTCGTCCGCATTCGATGGGGAGGAAAAGCTCATCGCTAGTTCTCAAAAACTTCAAATTCGGGGATTTTCGAAGCAACGCAAACGATTCTCGACAGATACGTAAGGTGTAGCGATGGTAGCCGCGTACGTTACAAAGCACGTTCCAACAACAAGATGCATCTCATTCTTTAATGTTTTCCGTTCGTAATAGCGCGATCGTGAGGTATTTATCCAATCGGTACTCTTGGTTTCGTGCGGGTGCGGTACCTTGTCGTGACAACCGTTCGACCAACTTGTACCTGTCCCTCATAGAGCGTACGTCTAAGCCTTTTCGGTTGGGGTACGTGGGACCTGATTCCAAAAGTGGGCTAGGTTATCAAGGTCGCGATCTCGTTGAAAAGCTCGGTATTCGCGATTGGTTAGCTGTCAGCAACGATGACAACGAGCGTCTCGATTGGACTGGCCCAGCTACTTTGACGAGGGTGACTTCAAATTCCGATAGAATGATCATCCGGAAATGGCTGAGTAAGGTCGATTGTCTCCTGTTTTGTGAAACGCCAGTGCGAGACGACCTGCTAGCTATTGCCCACTCGATGGGGATTCCATCTGTATGTATCGTCAATTGGGAGTGGTTGGCTCCGTATTTGCCATGGGTCAGAGATGTAGATTTATTTTTAGCTCCAAACAGCCACACCTATGATTTGCTTACCCAGTGGAAAGCCAAGTCTCTCCCGAGGATCAAAGTCGAAAGGATTCCGGGACTCGTAGACGTGGATCGTTTTTCTTTCAAGGAGCGTGCGGTGTGCCGCAGCTTTCTTTTTGTGAACGGTCGAGGCGGCTTTGCTCCCACTATCCGTGGGTTATATAGGGATAGGCTTGGTCCGCCGCGAAAAGGCTTGGAAGTGGTTCTAAAGGCAGCTCGGCTTGCTCCAGAGGTTCCGATTAAGATTCGCAGCCAAATCCCGATCGAGAATGACCTGCCAGCAAACGTTGAGCTGCTACCCAGTGAGGAAGACAACACCAAGCTTTACGATACGGGCGATGTCGCAGTCCAGCCTTCACTCCTTGAAGGTACCGGCTTGCAGATGATCGAAATGATGGCGACAGGCTTGCCCTTGATAACGACTAATGCTCCTCCCATGAACGAGTTTCCAGCTTTGGACTTGATCGATTGCCGCTCGAAGCTTGGCAAAGCGAGGAGACATATTATCGATGTTAATTTTCCATCGGCGGCCCATTTGGCTCGTTTGATGCAGGTAAGGCTGGGGACGAGCGTGGTGGCAGAGTCGAGGTTGTCTCGACAGTACGTGATGGAGCATCACTCTTGGGATGCTTTAAGTGAGCGTTTCATGGATTTGTTCAATCAAGGTAGGTAACGACTATGAGCCCTGAACGCAGAAATCGGTTTCGTGGAAGGGAAGTTCTCTATCGGTGGCTGATAGTAATAATTGTAGTTAGTGTGTCACTACGGTTCGCATGGATCGAGGCAGACTTGCCGGCTTGGGTTTCGCCGTTTAGCGCAGGTCCGTATGTGGATGAAGGATACAAGACACTTTCTGCGCGTAATCTTGTATTGTTTGGAGATACGCATTGGCATGATGGCGACGATTATTCGGGTTGGCATAGGAATAGTCCGCTCACCAGTTGGTCTTACGTCGGCGCATTTAGATTGGGATCTGCAGAGCTTTCAACGGCCAGAAGCGTCACAATCATATATTACACGCTCTTCTTGATGCTGTTCGCAGTTGCGATGCGAAAACGATATTCCCCAGGGACGCTTGCAGGGGGAGTTGCTGTGTTGAGTGGTTGTGCGGCGCTATTCTTTTTCTCTCGTTTGGCACTGATCGAGGCTCCGATGATTCTGCTTTTGTACGGCTGGGTATTTGCTTTGGCTCGCATGAAGGAGAAAGCGTACCTGATGCCACTGCTTTCAGCTTTGCTTGTTGGTGTAGCATTGGCTCAAGGGGTTAAGCTGTCAGCTCTGGTTTATCTGATTCCTGTGATTGTTGCAATGTTCTCCAGTTTGATTTTTGGAAACGGTTTCAGGACATCGGCACGGGTGAATCTGTTTGGTCTGGTCGCTGTGGTTGGTGTTGGAATCGTCCTCTATTTGGAGCGGGATGTTTGGATAAAACGCATCGACTTGGGGCCTCTTGGCTACCTCGCAAATGTTTTGGACAATCCGCTCATCGGATTTGCCCCGTTCCTTTTTCTAATCGGTTGGGTCTGTGCATCTCATTTGCTCCTAGGCGATTTCAGGGCAACCGTCAGCTCGCCCTACAGGCTTGCATTAGTTTCTATGGTTTTGGGCGGAACGCTTCTGATGGGAGTTTTCGAATACAATCCTCCGCGTTACTATGTACCGCTATTGCCCGCGTATGTGCTGATCGGTTGCGAATGGCTATCCGCTAAAGGGTGGCGCGTGCGCTGGTTTCCATCCTCGAGATTTGGTGCCGGTGCGGCTGTGTTGCTTTTAGCGGTTTCGGCATTCTCGGTGGCTCAGGTAGCGAATGTCTTTTTGCTGAAAACGTTGCCACTAGCGATCGGGCAAGAGCCGGGCCTTGGAAACAGTGTCATGTTAAAGGTATTCTTTCCTCTATCACTGTGCTTTGCAGGATGTGCTTGGTGGGGGCGTGATCGATGGGTAAATGGAAGGCGCATTGCGGGAGTCGTTTTGGTCGCGGCGGTGTTCTTGCCTGTCCATTCTGTTGTCCGAATCGGATCGTTTGTATCAGAACCGGAATTTGACGGACGCTCGACGAGATCTCTTTTGGAGAATGCGGTACCTGAAGGGAAATCAGTGATTGGGGATTGGGCTCCATTCTTCGCTTTAGGTACTCAAGTACGAGCCATGTATATGAGCGATCTTTTCAATACTGCCGATCGGTTGCCAGTTCTTCGCCCTGACTATTTTCTTTTCAGTGACCGGGAAGTCTCGCGCCAGTCGCTCGAAGTGATCCGTGGTCTTGAGGGAGTCGACCTCGGCGAACCCATTTTCGAGTCGACCTACAACAATACTCAAGTTGTGCTCTATCCGTTGCTCTACTCCAACTGAACTTCAGCAAGTGAAAGTTTTTCGATGATGATGTATCCTGATTTTAATGACAGACCTAAACTTTCATCATCCCAAACGATCGATGTATCAATCGTGATCCCCATGCGAAACGAGGAAGAGAACGTTAAGGCGGTCTGCTCTGAGCTGGTCGCCTTTATGAACGACCGAAGGGAACGCTACGAAGTGATCATCGTCAACGACGGTAGTGAGGATGCCACGGGTTCGTTGTTGGAGCGTTATTCAGCTGAGGACGAACGTTTTACGGTGATTGAGTTCGCTCGGTCTTTTGGGCAAGCGGCAGCGATGGATGCGGGGTTTCAAACGGCCCGCGGGCGAGTGATTGTTCCGATGGATGGTGATATGCAGAACGACCCTGCAGATATACCCGGGTTGGTCGCTCAGTTGGATGAAGGCGAAGGCAGCGATATCGTGAGCGGGTGGCGGAAAGATCGCAAAGATCGTTGGCTCAGCCGAAGGCTACCATCGGTCATAGCGAATCGCCTCATACGAAAGTTGACCTGGTGCGATCAGTTGAACGACTTTGGCTGCTCGTTGAAAGCCTACCGCCGGGAGGCGTTGGAAGGAATACGATTGTATGGGGAAATGCATCGATTCCTTCCTGCACTATGCAAGTGGAGGGGGGCTCGATTAAGCGAGCGTGTGGTAAACCATCGTCCTCGCGTGGCTGGCGAGAGCAAGTATGGTATCATTCGAACCTTCAAGGTGTTGTTAGATTTGATGACGGTGAAATTCCTCGGAGACTACTTGCAGAAGCCGATGTATTTTTTTGCGAAGCTGAGTTTTATCGCGATCGCGATCGCTTGCGGTTCTACTATCTTTGCTACCGTACAGAAATTCGGATACGCAACGGAACACGGCATGCCTGTTATGCTTAACGACAGCATCTTCATACTCTTTGCGATGATGATGTTTCTAAGTGCGGTGATTCTGGTTTTAGTCGGCATTCTTGCAGAGCTCATGACAAGGATTTATTTCGAGAGCCAAGGCAGGTCGCCGTATCGCGTTCGACGAGTTTTGAAAGGTTCCGTACGGGGGAAAGAACGCGAATGATCGTAAATCTCAAGGAAGGCTGCGATGCCTTGAGCTCTGATTATGATGTCTGTGTAGTTGGAGCGGGAGCCGCCGGCATAGTTCTCGCCCTGGAGTTGTCCCGCAAGAGCAAGGTACGCGTTGCTCTGCTGGATTCAGGTGGTTTGGAGTATGATCCAAGTGCTCAGGATTCGCTCCGAGGAGAAACGGAGGGTGACAGGCATCCTATGCTCCACCGAGCTCGATATGCTGGACTGGGCGGGGCAACGCAGCTGTGGGCTGGCTGGTGTCGTCCCTTAGATGAGCAAGACTTCGAGCGCCGCGAATGGATCGACAACAGTGGTTGGCCAATCGAACGTTCCGAGCTGGATTCGTACTGGGAGCCCGCTACTCGGTGGTGTGGGTTGGGCGATAAAGGTTTCGACCAGAAGGATTGGCGACGGCTTTTCCAGGGAGAGTCTTTAGCCGGTGAAATTGTTGAAGACTGCCTTTTCCGAGTACGTAGATTCAAGTTTAAAGACGCCTACAAGGAAGATCTGGAAAGAAGCAAGGAAGTCACGACCTTCTTGCATGCTACTGTTTTGCGGTTTGATGCAGGAGAAGGAAGCCGAGTCAACACCGCCGAAATTGCGGTCGGAGATGGGAAACGTGCGTCGCTGACGGCGAAACTTTTCGTTTTGGCAAGTGGTGGGTTGGAGAATCCACGACTTCTTTTGCTTTCGGGGGAAACGCCGGAACGGTCATTGGGAAATGAATACGGAAACGTCGGCCGCTATTTTACCGAACACGGTTTCGCTGATCCGGGTTGGCTCCGGGCCTCACAGAAGCGTCGTTTGCGCCGTTATTTCTCAGTCGAGCACCCTGATGCCACTTCGCATGGGTATGCGAGGCATACCTTATCGTTGACGGCCGCAGAACAACAAAAGCAACAACTCGCCAATGCAACTTTGTTCTTTTATCCTGGATACGAAGCGAGCACCGCTTTCGAAAACCCGTCGACCAAAGCGGCGCTGGAATTGTGGGAAATCTTCAAGGGACAGGCGGTGCCTGGAGAGAGAGCTCGCTTGATGAGCGAAGTGGCGCGTCGACCTCACCAACCACTCATTGCGGCTTGGCGAAAGCTTCTCGTGACGGGTGATTCCCGACAAGACTGGCGATTGAGGTTTTACTACGAAACGGTTCCGCAACGAGAAAATCGCGTTGAACTGGGTCGCGGAACGGATCGATTCGGCAGGCCACTTGGCAAATTAATTTGGAGATTGTCCGGCGGCGACCTTGGTTCCGCCCATCGCACGTTGGGCTTGATTTCGGACAATTTCCAGTCGCGGGGTTTGGGTGTGCTCGAGCTTCCGAAAGAGGCGGAGGAACTGCGTGGTAGGACCGAGTCAGGCAAGCATCCGATGGGAACGACCCGTATGCATGCCAGTCCTCGAATGGGAGTGGTGGACGAACAATGCCGCGTTCACGGTCTCGATAATTTATACGTTGCCGGAAGTTCAGTATTTCCCGCGGTTGGATATGCAAACCCGACGCTTACGATAGTCGCGCTAGCTATTCGGCTTGCCGACCGGCTAAGTTGCCTGATTGAGAAAAAAGAACCTTTCCAGTAGCCTTCAAAATACACCGAAATGAAAGAAAAAGTGCCCACCCTTGTCTTGGGATTAGATGCTGTAGAAATCGAAGTCATCGACCGCTTAATTGCGTCAGGCAAAATGCCACGGCTCGAGGCTCTCAAGAAGGGCGGTAAGTCGGGACGTCTGGTAAATCAACCGCCCTATTTCTTGAGTTTGGTTTGGAGCAGTTTCTTTACCTCCTCGCATTTGGGTGATCATGGATGGTACTTCAACAAGCTCTGGCGCAGCGAGAAGCAGCGTATCGAATATGCGGATTCCAAGTGGCTTTCGCAGCGGCCATTCTGGGAGGACCTAGATGACGAGCTACGCGTGGCAATTCTAGATTTGCCTTATGTCTCAGGAGCACCGAAGAAGCCCAACCAAACGATTATCGGAGGCTGGCAGTGCCATGACGATTTTGGCAGGTTAGAAAAGCCTGCGGGAGAGTGGGGACGTCTGGAGCGAATTTTGGGCAAGGCTCGGATGGAGCCAGAGGTATTTGGTCCTCAATCTGTGGATACGCTGCTCGCATTGAGGAAGGAGTCCCTCGAATCCTTGGAGCAGTTTACTGATCTAGCGATCGAGTACGTGAAGGCCGGGCAACACGATTTGATCATGGCTGTTTTTGGATCTTTGCACCGTGCTACTCACTATCTTTGGGACCTCACTCAGGTGGATACTGCGGGAGCGAAGGAGAGTGAACTTAAGCTCATCGAGGGAGCTCGCGATGAATTGTTCGTGGCGATGGATGCTGCATTGGGTAGAATCTTGGATTCGATGCCGGAGCCCGCTCGAGTCATCGCATTTGCTCTACACGGGATGGGGCCAAATCTAGGATGGTACGAATATCTGCCGCGGATGGTCGAGTGTGTCCACAATGGTGGACAGACTACTCAGCCAGCGAAGAAGGGCTTGGTTTTTCGGCTGAAAAAGGCTTTGCCTTGGACTTGGGTTAGGCAAGTTACACGGCGAATCCCTCACGCTTGGAATCAAGCTTTGGTTCCAGTTTGGTCGAGGCGTATGTACGACTGGAGCAAGACGCGCTATTTCAGCTTGCCGATGGATTACAATGGTTATGTTCGATTGAATGTGAAGGGACGCGAATTGGAAGGTGCGTTGGATCCTGCGGAAATCGATGCCGAAGTGGCGCGCTTGGAGGAAGGGCTGAAGAGCTTCCGCGATATTGAAACGGGCCGGAAAATAGTGAAGGGCGTAGTTCGCGTAGAATCCTTAGTTGGCGAAAATGCGCCGAAACGAAATGTGCTGCCGGATGTGATTGTCCTGTGGGAGGCGGACTTTCCGACGGCTGAATCCTGTGGCGTACGTAGCGATCTATTTGGAGAGATTCGTTGGCCCAAGGGGCAAAAGTTAGTGTCGGGCCGCTCCGGTAACCACACGCCCAGAGGTTGGTTCGTGGCGTCCGGGCCTGGAATCGGCAATGGTACAGTAGAGGACGCTATCGATCCGATTGACCTCGCCCCAACACTCCTCGACTGGCTTGGGGCTCCTCGGAACGAAAAACTTAAAGGGAATTCGGTTGCTGATCAGCTTCGCTGAGAAGCCGCATGTATATCTCCTCGATCCGTTCAGCAGCAGCGTCCCAGCTGTATTCGGATTTCGCTTTGAGGGATGCAGCGAGGCCGAGGCTCTTGGCTAGCTTCGGATCGTTGGCAAGGGTCAACATGGCCTCGGCCATGGCCTTGGGATCATCGTTTGGTATTGTCAGACCGGTGACGCCATTCTCGATGGGACCTGACGAGCCTTTGCAGGCCACGATGGCTTTTCCTGCAGCCATATAGTTGAGCAGTTTCTGGGGCAATCCATCGCAGACGGTTCGGGGCGTTACCGCGATGGACGCTCTGGCCAGCTGGTCAATTTGTTTGTCGAAAGGAATATCGAGTACCTCGGTCGCGTATCCGATTTTCAATTCCTTTACCCGTTTTTTTGCAGATTCGAACGATGCAGAGCCCGCAATGGATAGGCGAAGGCTAGGGACTGTTTGGAGGGCAATCGCGAATCCATCTAGCAATAAGTCTAGTCTCTGGTAGGGAGCGTCATTTCCTGTGAAAACGATTCGCTTTGGGTCAGGCTCGATCGGGGCTTCAGAAGTGAAAAGATGGTAGTTTACGCCATTGGCTATCGTGTCGATGTTTGCGGGATTCACCGCTCCATTGCGTATCAAGGTTTTGGTGATCGTTTCGGATACTGAGACAATATGGCTGGCCGCGGAAGGAATGCTCCGGTCCAGTTTTGACCCGATGGCGCGAAGGAGAGGCTTAAGCAATCCGGGAAAGTAGTCGGGGAGTTCTCCAGCCAAGGTTGTGTGGGCGTCGTAAACTAGCGGCGCATCTTGTACAGCGGACTTCGCGACCATCATTCCCTCATAATGAACGGCGTGCACCACATCGAAGCGAATCTCCTGATGGAGTATTCTCGTAAGCCGGGTAAGGGCTGGGTTGAGTTTGAATAGCTTGCGTAAGCTAGGACCAGGGCTCGTTTTCTGGTAGCTTGAGACATTTTCGATTCGGTGAATCGGAAAGGGGGACTCGCTGTCCTCTCCAAGGTGATAGGTGATCGCGTGCACTTCGTGCCCTCGCTTGACCAATGCTTCAGCGAGGCGAAAAGTCCGCAATGGGGTGCCGCGAGGCCAAGGGAAGGGGCAGGCTGCTATTACTGCAATTTTCACTTGATATCGGAGGAAGGTGGTTGCGGTTGGTCAAGTTTTCCGATCTTCGGTATGGATCGATAGGCGTCGACGCAGAGGATAATTGCGATAGCGGACTGAGTAATCAGGTTCACGACTGCGGTTCCGTAAGTTCCGTAGTTGGGGATGACCCAAAGGTTGGCGAGAATCTTCACCAGTATTGCTGAGAGCACTACGATGCAGGCAAAGCTCTCCCGGTTTTGGGAAGCCGAAATGAAGAGCCCCACGGTGGCGATATAGAGAAATGGTGTCGCTGCGAAGAGGAGTTGTAAGATCGGCGCGGAATTGGCGAAGGACTCGGAGTAGATGAAGCTCATAATTTGTCCTGCCAAAGCTAAGGTGATCAACCATGCGCACACTCCGATGCTGGCCGAAGCCAAAAACATTCGATTCAGCAAGTTCCGAAACTGGATCCAGGAACCGTCGGATACGAGCTTAGCCGATATTGGGAACATAATGAGAGTGACGGGACGTATCGCGAATTGGGAGGCCTCGTAAAGGCGGGAGGCGACTTCATAATTTGCTACCTCGTCGTAAGAAGAAAGAAACCCAAGGGATATGGTATCGAGAGCGTAGTGAACATAAGATAGTCCTGATAAGGCAAAAAGTCCGAATGCTTGAAACGCGTTGGCGCGGATCGTTTCCCATGAGAATGTCGGATGTATGGGGCCGTGGATACGCTTGAATAAGTACACCCCAGAAAAGAGCATGGTAGCGCCACCCGCCAAGTAAGCCACGAGGATCCACATGTTTCCTAGGTCCAGCTGGCTGGCCAATATGACTCCGACAAGGGTGACGATGATTCCGGAGGAAAAGGAAGCGATGCTTCGTTTGATGCGCCTCAAGCCGGTGAAGGCGGATGAATAAGTCCGCTGCAAGTCCTTGAGGGCCGTGTAAACAGATATGCCTGCGACGACGGGAAGGAGGTCCGGTTTGACTAGGGCGACAACGACGTTGATGCAGACTACGAAAGCTACGAGGAGTGGAATCCGGGTGGATACCGTTGTTGTGAGAAGGGCTTTTATTCTCGAAGGCTTTACCGCGACTTTTCGAACGAGATCCGCGCTAAGCCCCAAATCAGTAAGAAGGACTACCGCGGCGCATAGGGACAGGCTCATGGTTAGACGTCCGTAATCATCCTTGTCGAGGTGCCTCGCCAGGAGTGCGACGGTCAAGAAGCCAACCAGCTTATAACCGATTTGGGATCCTAAGCTGGTTATGAGATCTCGCTTCGTCTTACTCGCCATTTCGAGAATGATTTTTCGGCCCGGTCAGGCTCCAGTTGATATGGCAGACGACGTTGATCATCCCTTGTCCCAGGGCTTGGATCTTTGACGATTTGAGCTCGCGGTTGAAGGGGAACGAGCCTCCCTCGAGTATTTGGGAATCCGGGACAAGGCGAATTCGACGAACCTCTGCTCGTTGCGCAAAGATGCGTTTTCGTCGGGCGAACAATTCCTTGGCGGCCCATAACCAATGTGGAGTCCATCCATTCGCGATGGCACCGCCGAGTTGAACCGCTTCGAAGAAGACAAGAGCGGGTAGGAATCTAGCGAGCGTTCGCTTTTGGTATAGGGTCATCAATACGTACCAGCGATTAAGTATGCTTTGTTGAATACGTATAGGTTTTACTTCCCCAGTTTGGCGCACTGAGAGCCCGATGGAACCCTCGCGGTGGCGACAGGTAGCGTGGGGAACGCAAATAATACGTTGGCCGGCGATATTGCAGCGGAGCCCGGCTTCGTGGTCCTCGAAATAGATAAACAAGTCCTCGTTGAAAAGAGTTAGATTTCCCAGCCTCTCCCGATCTACGAGGAGGGCGGAAGAGATGAGAGAAGAACACGTAAACACTACATTGCCGCAAGCTTCTCGAGGTTGTTTCGCCCATAATGGAATCACGGTGCCCAGGAAATGGGAGGCTGCCCCTGCGAACTGCGTGATGTCGTTTTGGTCGTGATAAACGATGTTGGTCAGAGCGACGCTGGCAGAAGGGTGTTGCTGTAGGCCTTCGAAGAGGGAGTCGATGCACTCCGGCTCGGGAGAGACATCGTTATCTAGGAGAAGTACGTGACGGCTTTTCGCCTTGGCGAGAGCGAGGTTTCTGGCATGGCCAGGACCGTCGTTCGCAGGTTTTGCCCAGATTTGAACTTCCGGAAATTCGCTTTCAACAAAGGCCCGGCTGTCGTCAGTCGACGCGTTGTCCACGATCGCGATTTCGGTACCGGAGGGGGCGGCTAGCTGGACGGCACGGATCGTTTCTGCCAAATAGGGTCTCCCGTTGTAGTTTACGACCGCGACAGTGAGGTTTGGCAATTTGATGGCGTCTGGCACAGCGAGGAATTTGAGTAGGCAAGGTAGCGTCCGCATGCTCAGGGGCAATAGGCAAAAGCTTTGATTGCTATGAGATGGGGGACTATCAGAAATCAAGAGTGCTTATAGTTTTACTGATAAGCTCGATACTCAGCCAGAGAGCGGTTTGGGTGGCAGTCGCCTTAATTCAACTTAAACGCCTAACCACGTATTGCCATGGACGCGTTCGTCTTGTCGCGTATCCAGTTCGCGGCTAACATCACTTTCCACATCCTTTTCCCGTCGATCACGATCGGCTTGGGATGGCTGTTGCTGTACTTCAAGTTCCGCTTCCAACGGAGCAAGGACGAGAAGTGGATGGAGCTATACTTCTTGTTCACTAAGATCTTTGCCTTGAGCTTCAGTCTGGGGGTCGTGAGTGGAGTGACTATGTCCTTCCAGTTCGGAACGAACTGGCCGGGCTACATGAATACCGTCGGTAACATTGCCGGGCCATTGCTCGCATACGAGGTGCTGACCGCTTTCTTTTTGGAAGCGAGTATGCTGGGGATAATGCTGTTCGGCTTCCGAAGAGTGAAGCCGTGGGTGCACAGCTTGGCGACGTTTCTGGTGGCGGCAGGCACGACTTTATCCGCTTTCTGGATACTGGCCCTAAACAGTTGGATGCATACGCCCACTGGATTCGAAATGATCGAAGGAGTTGCTCACGCAACTAGCTGGAAGGAGGTAATATTCAACCCATCCATGCCGTACCGTTTTGTGCATGCGGTGTTGGCTTCGGGGCTGACCGTGGCATTCCTGGGAGCGGGCTTGATGGCGTACAAACAGTTGAAAGGTGACAACGGTCCTGCGGCCCGGGCGGGCTTGAGGTCTTGTTTGTTCCTCGCAGCTGTGCTGGCGCCGCTGCAGTTGTTCGTAGGGGATCTCCACGGAACGAATACGCGGGATCATCAGCCTCAAAAGCTAGCCGCTATGGAAGGGTTATGGGAGGGCGGGGAGGGCGTGCACTTGACGCTGTTTGCATTGCCGGACGAAGAGGCTAGGGAGAACCGCTTCGAAGTTTCGATACCCAAGCTGGGAAGCCTGATCGTCACCCGCGACCTGAACGGTTATGTGCGAGGTCTCAATGCGTTCGAAGGCGAGCATCCGCCGGTGGCACCGGTTTTTTGGGCGTTCCGTGTGATGGTTGGGATGGGGATGTTGATGATTTTATCTGGGCTTTACGGAGGCTGGATGCTTCTGAAGAAGCGGGAGTTGCCACGGCGGTTCTTGCAGCTGCTCCAAGCTATGACTTTTGCAGGTTGGGTGGCGACGGTAGCCGGTTGGTACGTGACCGAGATCGGTCGCCAGCCGTGGTTGGTGCAAGGAGTGCTGAAATCAAAGGACGCGGTGGCGGACCTGCCTCCGGCGAACGTAGGGGCCACGCTCGCAGCTTACTTGGTAACTTATGGAATATTGCTAGTGGCCTATATGACCGCTGTGTTTTATCTGACCCTACACGCGAAGCGGTCGGGAGATGTTAACCGCAAACCGAATCCGACATGAATGACCTAATGCAGGATGGGGCTTGGCTGCCGTTCGTTTTCGCCTTCCTAATCGGGCTTTCGATGCTGTTGTACGCGGTGCTTGATGGGTACGACTTGGGAGTTGGTTTGCTTTCACCTTTCGCTCCGCGGTCGAACCGAGATCGCATGATTGGCTCCATCGGTCCGTTTTGGGATGCCAACGAGACTTGGCTGGTCCTAGGAGTGGGGCTTTTGCTAGTGGCGTTTCCGGCGGCCCATGGGCTGGTTCTAGGGGAGCTTTACCTACCGGTGGCATTGATGTTGATCGGGCTCATATTCAGAGGGGTTTCGTTCGACTTTCGTAAGAAGGTGGCACCGGAAAAGCAGGCGCGTTGGGACCGGATTTTCTTTCTCTCATCCCTCGTGGTCGCCTTGAGCCAAGGCTATATGGTTGGCCGCTTCGTGGTGGGGTTCCAGCCGGGTTGGGTGAGCGAAGTGTTTTCGATCTTCTTCGGCTTTCTCGTGGTAGCGGGGTACGGTTTGATGGGGGCGTGTTGGCTGATATTGAAGACAGAGGACGAATTGCAACGCTTTGCAGTCAAGTGGGCGCGATTAGGTATTTGGTCGATGGTGGCGGGGGCGGTCTTGAGCAGCATCGCGGCTCCGTTCGTGGATACGAGGATCTATGATCGAATGTTTGCGTTTCCGGAAGCGACGCTGCTGATCGCGATGCCGCTGGTCTCCATGCTGCTCACGGTGATAATGCACTTCTTGCTCGGAGCTTTGCCGATGCCGGGTGATCGATTGTCGGCTATGCCATTTGCGATTTCGGTTTCGATTTTCGTGCTCGGTTTCGTGGGGCTAGTATACAGCTTTCATCCCTACATCGTGCCCGGTCAATTGCGGATAGTAGAGGCAGCTGCGGCTCCGGAGTCGCTCAAGGTAATCTTGATCGGAACAGGAATCGTATTCCCATTCCTCATCGGATATACGATTTTCGCCTATCGAGTTTTTCGAGGGAAGGCCACTGACTTGAGCTACGATTGAGGAAGACCGAACATACCATTTTTAGATACCGATTCCTGTTTCGTATCAGCTATTTGGTGATAGTCGGTGTTGAAATTACAATTCGTGTTCATCGCCAATGCAAGGCCGAGCCTCGCTTTTGAGTTTTCGGGATCAATCTCGAGCGCTTCGGCAAAGACGTATGCCGCTTGTTCATAATATTCTAGTCCGATCTCCTTTTGCGATAGTTGCATCAGGGTGTGCCCGCGTTCTACAAAGTCTTCGGGCGATGCGAGTAGGTGGCTCCCGATGGCGAGGTTGCCGGACGCGGTAAAGAGGCCAGTGCGTGAGGTATTGAATGTCATGGCGTATCTAATTCCTGGATATTTGTAGTATTAATGAGACGGACGGCGGTTGGATTATGATCTTGATGCGCTATGAGTTGTAGGATCCGGAGGTCGGCTGTTTGGGCGAAGGGTTGGATTCGCCTTTATCGTGGATATTCGCCCGGCTCGGGCGACCGGATCCTCGATTCCGCGCAAATGCATCATTTTCTTCGTATTGGTAGAAAAAGCGCATTTGTTAGGGATCCGATGACGTTGTGAAGACGTATGTTTGAGAAAAGCCTCCTCTCTTTTTTGTGAATTTAAAGTCCGAACAACTTTCCGATCTGACGGATGCCGACCTATTGCAGGAATCGGGCAAAGGTAGCCGAGATGCATTTCGCATTCTTTATCGACGTATTTCCAAAGCTCTCTATTCTGCTGCTTTTAAGTTCACCGGAAATGGTGCGGACGCTGACGAACTCATGCAGGAGACTTTTCTAGAACTTTGGAAGCAGGCCCCGAAATATGACGCGAGCCTAGCTCAGCCGTTGACGTTCGCATCGAGAATCATTCGCAACCGAGCCATCGACCGTATTCGTAAGAAGACGCGTCGAGGGAGAATCGTGGAAGATTCCAAGCAAGACATCCTGGAATTGACGCAGAGCGCACCTTTGGCGGGTGCATTCGAGAACCTACGGGCAAGCGAAGCTGCTCAGGTTGTACGCAAGGCGTTCGACGTCTTAACGGAAGATCAACGTCAAGTCTTGCAACTAGCTTATTTCGGAGGGCTCTCGCAGAGCGAAATAGCAGACCGGGAGTCGCAGGCTTTGGGCACCGTCAAGTCGAGGATCCGTAGGGGCTTAGAGCGTTTGCGGGTAGAATTGGAGGGCAAGCTATGAGTCGCGACGAGCTTCAAGAGCTAGCTGCACTCTATGCCGTCGACTTGCTCGAGGGAGATGAGTTGCTCGCCTTCGAGTCAGAGTTGGATCGTAACCCCGAGGCGAAACGAGCCGTCGAGCGCTACGCTGAGACATCCGATCTTTTGGCTTTGACGGCTGATGAGGTTGAACCCCCGGCGGATCTCGAAGAGCGGATAATGGGAATGACCGACCAATCTGAAGAACCGCTCATGGCTTCTGGAGGAGACGCCGACGCTGCCATGGAGACTAAGGTCGTTGGAAATTCTTTTTCCTGGATTCCTTGGGGTCTGGCAGCGGCTTTTGCTATCACAAGTTTGGTTCTCTGGAATCAACGGACTGATATATCTCAACGTCTAGCGTCGTTACAGGCTGAATACGCTCATCGGGTAGATTCATTGTTAGTCTCGCATCTTCAGGAAATGAACGATCTCGAGGCAGAATTGCGGCAGTTGGAAAGCGACGGAGCACTGCAAAATCTTCGAATCGCAGTCCTCAAGTCTCAATTAGAGTCGGCTCCGAACGCTCAAGCTGTGGCGGTTTGGAACGCTTCGCAGCAGTCGGGTCGTTTGACTGTCTCGCAATTGCCCGCGTTGTCCTCGGATCAAGACTACCAACTTTGGATTATCGATCCAGCTTACGAGTCACCGGTTAGCGCTGGAGTGTTCAACACGAACGAGGAGGGCACCCTTGAATATGCGTTCTCAGGTTCCGAATCCATAGCGGACATCGACGCTTTCGCTCTCAGTTTGGAGGCCAAGGGTGGCAGCGACACGACGCCGAAGGGCCCGATCATTTTGATGGGTAATTAGACTGTACCGAGCCGATATTGATAGAGGGTTGCCAGATAGGCGCTCCCTGGGTTGATTCGCGATCGATGAATCGAATCGATAGGCTGATGGGTACGATGCTACTGTTGCAGAGCAGGCGGGTTACGCGTGCGGAAGATATTGCAGCTCATTTCGAAATCAGCCTGCGTACTGTCTATCGAGACGTGGCAGCTTTGAGCGAGATTGGGATCCCGGTGATCGCGGAAGCGGGCGTGGGCTACTCGCTGATGAAAGGTTATCTGTTGCCGCCGATCATGTTTTCGGAGGACGAGGCGGCAGCTTTAGGAATGGCAGGCTTAGCTTTAAGCAAGACAAGCGATCCGTCTTTGGATGCCTCCATCCAGTCTGCGCTCCTCAAGGTGAAGGCAGCCTTGCCCGATCGGCAGAAGAGTAGATTGGAACGGGTGGAGGAATCCGTGATCTTCGGGTGGAGCAGCCATGCACCTAAGCCGGACGGATGCGTAGCTCGCCTGGTAGACCTGCAAACGTGCCTTGCGGAGTCGCGTGCTTTGCGAATTGCCTACCAAGGCGGTGGGCGAGGCGAGGTAACGAAGCGAGACGTAGAGCCTCTGGGCTTAATCCACTACCTCGACTATTGGCACCTGATCGCATGGTGTCGTTTGCGAAAGGATTACAGGGATTTTCGTATCGATCGTATCCAAAAAATTGATATTTTAGACAGAAACACGGAACAGCACGGAAACTTCAATTTGCAGAAGTATTTGGAGAAACAGCACGACCGTACCGAGAGCCTGGAGGTGAAGATATTTTTCAAGACAATTTCAGTGGGACGGGCGCGTCGCGAGTGGTCGCTTGGCTTAGTGTCTGAGCATGAGGTCGAAGGGGGGAGTATCCTCGTATTGGCTACGAAAGCCTGCGACTGGATGACGGGCTGGCTCCTCTCATTTCAAGAGAACGCTACTGTGCTTGAGCCAGAGGAGATGAAGCATGCTTTAGCAGAGGAAGCGCGCAAAGTGGCCGATCACCATGCGATTCGAGTGACTTGCAATTGAGCCGATCACCGATTGCGAGAGGATGTCTCGCTTCTAAGGAGTAAGCTTTGCAGAGTTGAAAAAGAGGGGGGGGCTGCTCCAACCGGTCCGTTCTTGCGGATTTACTTGCTCGCTGGCTCAGCTTGTTTTCAAATGCGTCCTTATTTGTAAGCGAAAACCAATCTACTCTTCCCAAAAGATAATGAAAAAAAGTCCTTTCCTGTTCTGTATTCTGAGCCTTCTCGCGGGAGTTCCTGCTGCATTTGCGAACCATAATGAAGAGGGCGGGCACGATCACTCGCCTCTCGAAGAGGAAATGGAGCATATCGGGGACGCCTGGAAGTTGGTCCGTCGGGCGATTCGCGACCCTGAGCAATTTTCCGCTGCTGCTGAGCAGGTTGCAATTATGCTCGAACACGCGAAAAAGTCGCTCGATCTGGAACCGAGTTTGCTGGCCCAACAAGAGGGCGATGCCGCCAAGAAGGAATTTTTGGAAGGTTACCGAAAGGGAATGAAACAGACCATCACTTTGCTTGAGGAATTGCATGCGGCCTTGGAAGAGGGCGATGCGGAGGCTGCTCAGAAGACTGTCGGCAAGATCAACGATGCCCGCAAAGAAGGGCATAAAGCTTACAAGCCTGAAGACGAAGATTGATCGGAACGCTCGCTCTTCGAGACTGCCTAAGTATTTACATCCCTGCTGCTCTCGAAGCGGCAGGGATTTTTTTGCTGTGCAATGGACTCCGCGGGTGCGGGTGTCCGTCTTAGCTAAGAACCGCGTCGAGACGAGCAAGCATCGGTGACGGAAAATGTAGAAATACTTCATCTCTGCTGACATAGGGTTGTCAGCGGCGAAGTGTATAGTGGCGGCGATATGAAAAACCGCACTGTTACAATCACTGTTTCCGCTTCGGTCGACGAAGTGTTCTCTTTTCTCTCCAATCCAGAAACCTTGCCGCTTTGGGCTGTGAGCTTTTGCGGGTCGGTCCACAAGAAGGACGAGCGTTGGACTATCCGAACCCCGCAAGGGGGCGAACTCGCTTTTGCAATAGATGCTGATCGCTCGAGCGGATGCATCGAGATGTTGGCGGGGCCAACGCTTGAATTGGTGGAGAGCTTTCCGATGCGCGTCTTCAAGGCGGACAATGGGCAAACCGCTGCTTCATTTACCATGTTTAAGTCGCAGCGTCCTGATATGACGGATACGCTTTTTGACCTGCACTATCGCGGACTCGTTCGCGAAGTAGGGACTTTGGTTGAGCGCTTTGGTGGAGGAGATCTGAGCTCTGGCCTGCCAGATGAAGCGAAGCTCTGTATGGGAATCGTGAGCGATAAGCTATCGGAGACGCGCGATTTCTACGTATCCTATTTCGGCTTCAAAGCGGTGTTCGACGCTCCGTGCTATCTGCATCTGCTCGGCCCCGAAGGTGAGCAGTTAGGGGTCATGGCGAGCGCTTCCGAAGCGGGGCAACCGGAGTTTGAGGCCGCGACTGCGGGTGATGGATTGTGGATCTCGCTGACGGTGGAATGCGTTGATGCTGCTTTTAGTCACCTCAAGGCTGAGGGACTGCTCTTTCGTGAGGAACCGACGGATCAGCCCTGGGGAGAACGTACCTGCGTGACAGTCGATCCCAATGGTGTATTGATACACTTGAGTCAGCCCATTGGATTGATGGACGATTCGCTGAAACAGTACGTGCGCGAGCCCGGTGCTGAGCTGGTTGTCTAGTTTTGGATTGTAAGCGAAACTTGGATACTCGACTTTGAGATTCGAGAGTCTGGAGTAACGTCGTTTAGGATATGAGTGGCGTTCACTCCAAGGCAGACTTGTTCGTTGAGCTTGCGCTCGAATTTTGCCGAGACGATTCCGGTTTGTTCGTGGGAGCTAGCCACGGTATTGCGGCCTGGACTTCCATCGCGGTTTAGCGAGGCATACTGCGCCTTCCAGGTGAGTGAGTTCAGCGGACCAATTTCGTGCATGCCGCCCAATGTGAGGAGGCGAGAGTCATTGTCGGTGGATGCTCCGATCGCGTTGCCGCGGTAGCGATAGCCGCTCTGGTAGATACTGTGATTGTATGCAGAATTCGCGAAGCGATCATCTAGGAAATCCATGGTGGTGTCGCTCGCTTCTAGAAAGATCCGTCCGTTGGACCAGTCGGTGTTGACGGGAGTCTCAACGCCGAAGAGGCCGATCTTCCGGGAAGGGAATCCGCCTGCTTCGTCCTCGCCAATAAGTTGGCCGTAGAAAGTGACTGATTGGTCGGCGAATCGGGTGGTCCAGCGAAGGTCGATACCTCCGAGCTGGTTTCCGGGTTCGTTGGAACCGTCGAGTTCGATCCCACCGTCACCTACGTTATCGTTGCCGAGGATCAGGTCTTTTAGGCTGTCCCAAGTTTCGGGCCGTCCGTCTCCTCCCCATTGCGCCGTACGGGTGAGCCCGACCTCCAAAGAATCGATGGGCTTGAAGGTGAAGCGAGCCCCGAGAAGTTTAGCTTCTGGTATGTGGCGGTCACTTTCTAGCTGGTTGGCGAATGAGCTGAAAGACCAAGGACCGAGCATGCGGAGCACAGGGAGGTTGAAAGCCTTGGTGGTGTTCCGATTGAGAAAAATTCCGGGACTGGGACGAGCGTTGTTGGAGAGGATGAGGCTGCCCTGCCATCCGGGTCCCCACCATCGGTCGACTGCCCCGGCTCCGAATTGCCAGTTCTTTAAGTCGACCGCTATGTAGCTGCCGTCGAGTCGCACTTCTTTGTCGTCCAGAGGATTGTCGACGGCGGAGGCTTGAAGGTGGAAGGTGAAGAGGCCGACCTGTTCCGAGGACTTGAAGCGAATCTCTCCCTGTTCGCGGAAATCGTCGGCGAAGCCCCGCAGTTCTTGGCGGCGGTTGCCGTATTGAATGACTGTTGAGGCTGAGGCAGTGTTAAGCAGTCTTTGTTGGAGAGCGTTCAATGACTGGGATTGCTCCGCCGTAAGCTCGTCTTCGTTGAGGCTAGCGATGCTTGAGGCGATCTCTTTGTCGGACAGGGGCCAGGTGGTGCTGAGAGTATTGATGACTCCTTCGTCGACCAGCAGCTGGAGATGGTGTCGGAGTGCTTCGTCGCCGGGCTCGATTGAGTTTTTGGCCACCAATGGGGTGGAAACCAGAAAAAGGGCAGCCACGACGGAATTGAAATTGAAAAGGGTGCGCGATGGGATTGGATCGGCTTTGAAAGTCATAAGATGACGGTTAAAGAGCACTATTCAGCTCAGTGGAAGCGCGTTTTTTGGATTGATGGAATCTAGAATACGTCGACAGCTTTTTGGGTGGTTGCCCTAGCTATACTGAAAACTCGACATTTTCGCTCTGAAAGCTATCCCGCCTGCATGAGTACGGAAAAATCACTGGTCGTAGCCTACTACAAGTTTGTCGATCTGCCCGATTTCGAAGCCCGCAAAGAGCCTCTACTGGAAGTGTGCGAGCAGCACGGCGTGAAGGGAACTATCCTGTTTGCCCATGAAGGGATCAATTCGACGATGGCAGGTTCGGAAGCGGGCGTGGAGGCTGTGCTCGCGTATCTGCAGTCGGATCCTGCGATCGGAGAGTTGACGGTGAAACGTTCTTGGGCGGACGAGTGTCCGTTCTACCGAATGAAGGTCCGACTCAAGAAGGAAATCGTACGTCTGGGCTTGCCCGAAGTGAACCCGAACGATCAGGTAGGTGAGTACGTGCCGCCCGATAAATGGAACGAGCTGATCTCCGACCCAGACGTTGTTCTCGTAGACACCCGCAACGACTACGAGTACGAGATCGGCACTTTCAAGGGCGCATTGGATCCCAACACGAAGTCATTTCGTGAATTTCCTGACTACGTAAAGAAGGAGCTCGCCGATAAGAAGAACAAGAAGGTGGCCATGTTCTGTACGGGGGGAATTCGCTGCGAAAAGTCTACATCCCTCTTGCTCAAGGAGGGTTTTGAAAAGGTCTACCATCTGGAAGGTGGAATTCTTAACTATCTTGAGAAAGTCGATCCCACGGAAAGTCTTTGGGAAGGGGATTGTTTCGTTTTCGACAACCGCGTGGCTGTGGATCACTCGTTGCGGAAGGGTGACTACGAAATGTGTCGTGCGTGCCGCCATGCTTTGACGGAGGAGGAGACCAAGTCCGAAAAGTACGTCGAAGGTATCAGTTGTCCTCATTGTTTCGATACGTTATCCGAGGAACAACGCATCCGCGCCGCGGAGCGCCAAAAGCAAGTCGAGATCAGCAAGGCTCTTGGGCGAAAGCATATCGGTGCGACCTTACTCGAGCGCGAGCAGTGGCGCGAGATGAAGCTCAAGGAGCGCGAGGAGGCGAACCGAAAGCAGCCTGAGTGCGGGTGTGGCGAGTAGAGTCTGGAGTGAAGCGGCATTGATCTTACTGTAAGGGATTCTAGGGTCTCGGAGTTTAGGGGAACGGTTGGCAGTGTTTGCTGTCAGGATACGCACTGTTACTCTTATGAAATCCCGTACCCTTTTGTTTACTCTGGCGCTTATCGTCGGAGGCGTTGCTGGCGTATGCGCTAGTTTTATATATTTTCGTTCCTCTCCGGATAAGATGGAGAGTGTCGCGTTAGACGAGGAGCCGATGTCCAACCACTTTACTAAGGAAGTAGAGGTGGAGGAAGGTGTTTAAAATTTGAATACGTCTGGTTCAGGCAATTCGGACCAACTCTCTTTTGACGAGCGCGTGGCGTTGGCGATGTCCCATGGATCGGCTCGTCGGAAGGCGCATGAGGGTGAAAGGCTTTTTGAGTCCATGACAGCGGAGGAGGCTCCTGCTATTATGGCGAAGATAATGGATGTGGCAGACCCAGTGAGCGTGGCGGATTGCTGCAGCCATTTTTCGTGAAGTGAGCGGAGCTCGACGGTCCGACTGCTTATTCCGTATCTATTGAATTGGATTGGCGGAATCGCCGTGACGGCATGTCAGCGGCTTTGGCAGGTTGGGTGCAAACGGATGTACATGCGGCTTGGAATGTGGCGATTGGGTTTTTGAAAGAGTCTTCGGGTATGATGGACATTTATCTCACTCGTGGGGCGACAGCGGAGATGGCGAAGCAGGATCCAGATACGCTTTTGAGGCTTTATGCGGGTGATCGCGCGAATCAGAAGTACGCTACGTTTGGGCGATTTCTGATAGAAGCAGCGTTTGAAAACGGTGAACAGGCACAGCTGCTTGAAAAGCTCAGGATAATCGAAAACTCGGAGGATCGGAATAAGTGGGTAAGTCAGATTTTTTAGCGTTGGGGAACTTTGGATACGGAGGCTCCATTGGATGCTCTGTCCCAGATGAAAGATCCCGAGGAGGCGAAACGAGCGCTGGAAGGATTTTTGCGAGGTTGGGTGGAATCGGATCGGGTGGGGGCTCTTAACTATGCGTTTGATAATCAATCCGATCCGGCAGTGGAGGCTAGCTTCGCATCGATGCTTCAGCGATCGTTTCAGAATGGGAGTCGGGAAGATAATGATAGCCTTGTCACGCGCTTGGAGTCTGAGGGACTTTTAGAGGGAGTCGCGATGGAGATTTCAAGACCACTTGTATTTATGCAGCCAGAAATCGGGCTGCGTTTGGCTGAATCGATAAAGGACCCTCAAGATCGTCTGCAACAGCAGCAAACAGCGATCGGTAGCTGGGCTAGGAGAGACTATAACAAGGCTCGGGATTATTTCGATGGATTGGAATCGGTGGAAACGAGAGCGAAGCTTCTTCCCTCGCTGAGCGGGACGCTTGCGTCTCGTAGTGATGGAGGGGCGCAGCTTGTATCGTTGATGGAGAGTATTCCTGAGGGGAAGGAGCGGTCTGAGTCGATAGAGACAATACTGACGAATGCGACTCGACCTAGGGCCAAGCTAAGTGACGACTATATTGAAGGGCTGCAGGCGCTTTTAGAAGCCGAGCCGGAGTTGTCGGAAAAGGCGAAGGCATTGCGTGGCAAGTTGCCTATGCCGAAGCTGTAGTTGAATCGAGGTTACGTTTTGTATAGGGATGCCAGCTCAGTTGGCATTGAGATGCACTAGCTCTGCATTGATGGCTGCGAGCAGGAGGTCGAGCTTGATAGGTTTGCTAACGAAGCCGTTCATTCCGCAGGATTCACAACGTTTGCGGTCAAGTTCGGTAGCGCCCGCCGTCATCGCAATGATCCGCGGCTGGTTGTCTGGCGCAAAGTCAGAGCGTATTCTCTCTGTTGCCTCAAATCCGTCCATTTCTGGCATTTGGGCGTCCATTAAGACAATGTCGTAGCGCTTTTTCTTGACCGCCTCGACCGCCTCCAGGCCGTTGACAGCGGTATCCGCCTTGTATCCGATCTTCTTTAGCATATGCTTGGCGACCTTGATGTTGATTGGATTGTCATCGACGACGAGCATGCTGATTTCGTCGTTTATCTTCGTGATCGTATTTGTGGGCGATGATTTTTGAGAGATCGCGGGTGGTTTGTATCCGCAGAGTGTGGCCGTGGTTCTTAGCAGGGTTCCTTGGCGAACGGGCGTTTGTATGTATTGGATTTGGTGACCAAAGCTAGAGCTATCGGTTTTGATAGTGGAAGCGTTGTTCGTCATGATGATCAATCCCGCTTCTTTGCATGACTTTAATCTGTGAATGCGTTCCAGCAGGCTTAGTGCCTGGAGTCCTTTGGGGTTTTCTGAGCACCACACGATATCGAAAGGGCTGTTCGCGTTTGCTGCGAGCTCTATTGCCTGATTGGCAGTCGACGCGGAGGTAGTGTTGATGCCGTAGTTGGCTGCCAACTTTTCGAGTGTGGTCAGTTCGCCCGGTGAGCTATGAACAATCAGCAGTCGCTTAGAGAAGAGTGACTGTAGGTGAGGTTCTGAGCGGGTATCGTCTTCAGTGGAGGGATATTGTATGGTAAAGCTGAATACGCTTCCTTTTCCGGGCTCACTTTCGACATGCATGCTTCCGCCCATGCGAGTCGCTAAGCTCTTCGATATTGATAGTCCGAGGCCTGTCCCTCCATAGCGTCTTGCTGTGGAGGCGTCTACTTGAGTGAAGGCATTGAAGAGCTTCTTCAATTTAGGTTTTGGAATACCAATTCCTGTATCGTGAACCTCGAACCTTAGTGAGTTCTCGGATTCCTGCGCATGGCGGGCAAGGTCTATTCGCACCTCACCACGTTCGGTAAACTTGATGGCATTGCCGACTAGGTTGACAAGAACTTGCCGGATACGGGTCGAATCTCCTAGCCCTTTTGCCTTGATGTCTTTGGAGATTCGGTAGTGGAGGGCGATTCCCTTTTCGCGAACCGTTGGGCCGAAAAGCTCTACGACGTCTTCCAGAGTGTCTCGAACGTCGAAGGGTACATTTTCAATTTCTAGTTTGCCCGCCTCTATTTTCGAGTAGTCGAGAATATCATTTATAATGGTTAAGAGCGACTCGCTTGAATTGCGGATTGTGGATAGGAATGAGCCTTGATCGGGATTGAGAGAAGTGTCGGATAGCATGCTGCACATTCCGATGATACCATTCATTGGCGTGCGGATTTCGTGGGACATATTTGCGAGGAAGTCTGACTTGGCTTTGTCAGCCTCTTGAGCTTTCTCGGTGAGTCTCACTGACTCTCGAAGCGACTCTTCAAGCATAGCGTTCTTCTGACTTAGATCATCCGCCTGACGCTTCACTTCAGCGGTTTGCTTGGCTACTTGTCTTGCGAGATTGGCGTTGCTTTGTCTGAGCCTTCGACTTCTGTAGCGGAATGAATACGCGATGAGCATGGCAGCGACGGTTGTATAAAGAGCGTATGCGTAGGCATTGTCGTAGAGTGGAGCCTTGATCGTGAAGGCGTAGCTCTCGATTTCGCCAGATTCACCATAGTCATTCATGCCGACTACGTGAAAAACGTAGTTCCCAGGGGAAAGGTTGGTGAACTCTTTGTAGCGTTGCGAGGAAAAGGTCTCCCAGTCTTTTTGGTATCCTTCGAGAAAAACCTGGTATTGATTTAAGTTAGGTGTTTCGAAGTTCTCTAGCGCGTATTCGAATCTTAAGGAATTCTGGCTGTGCGGAATAGAAGCTTGGGATTTCCCGTTTTTGAGTGATGACTTATTGATGGGATCGCCAGTGGATATATCAAGAATACGAGTTATTCGGGTATGGAACTCTTTGATTTCAGGCGGATCGTGAGAAAGGGGGGTCCGGACGACGCCGAAACTGTTGGCCACCCATATGTAGCCTGCATCTTCGACAAGAAAAGCCTGGGCACGGTGGTTTGAGCCGCGTGCGAGGTTTTTCAATCCTTTGGCGTAGTCACCGGGAGGGAGGTCGGTTAGGGTGCCGCTGACAGTATCTTGTCCGACGATTAGATTATAGTCTGGATCGGATATTAGGGTCTCGAAAGTCGAGAAGAATTCATCACCGTGAATATTGTTCCAATCAGTGAGTGATTTGAACGAATTGCTGGATTTTTCGAATGTGAAAAAGCTATCTTTTTCACTTCTAACTATTATCTTTCCATTGCGTTCAAAAAGTCGGGATATCTTTTTATTGATATCGTAGCTTTGAATGGATTCGATTGTATCATTAAAGACTATGCGTTTGATTGAACCTAGGCTATCGAGCAGCCAGATATTGTTGTCTTCATCCAACTCTATGGAGAGATAGCCAGATGAGAGGGCAGGCTTAGATAAAAATGATGAATTCCAACCCTCTTTATTTTTTTGTATGGTAGTGAGTGAGTTTTCAGAAAGGGCGATGAATGTCTCTGGATTTTGTCTAGATTGAATGATTCTTTTTGTGGCGATAGAATTTATCTCTGTCAGTTGGCGGAACTCGTCCATAAAGTATATTCCGCTCTTTCCGGCGATAAGCATGCCGTTGTGAGTTGGTAGAAGATAGTTGCTTGATGGAAGCTCAGTTAGAAGTTTGAAAGCAAAGGGAGTAGTATCTTCGTTTTGTATATATTGGTATATTCCAATAGGTGTGCTAAAGAAGATTACTCCATTTGATTCGACGATTTGCTGAACTGAACCTTCGATTCCGAAGGAGTGGTTGTAGAGAGATACTTTTGAGATTAGATCTACTCTGAAGAGCCCAGCATTGTGAGCGAGCCATAGAGATCCATCGTTTGCGACGTAGGCTCTTCGCAGGCTTCTCGTCTTTATGTTGGCGAATTGATCGATGGTGTAGCGAAACTCGCCTTCGAGACTAAATACGATAAGACCTAGGTCTCTCGTCGTGGCAACGAGCAGCTCTTCGCCAAGGGCAGTGAGCGATTCGATCGAGTGAATCCTCTCCTCCAGCTCGCGATCGATTTCCAGGGGCGATATTGTTTGACCATTCCAAAATGCGAGTTTGTTGGACTGGTCTATGAAAAGAATTCGGTCTGCGGACAGTTTGCAGTGAGCTCTGACGTTGATATCTGAATACACGTCCGACGCTAGCTGCAGGGGTTCGAACTCTCCGTCAGGGAGGAGATTCGTGAAAAGCGATTCGCTTGTGAGGGCCTGAAGCTGCCCATTCAGTTCGAAGATACTCTGGATGCTTCGACAGGGGAGTTTCCAGATTGTGGTTTGATTATCAGAGGAAAGCCGGGCGACCGAAGCGCCGTTGAGAAGGAGTAGATCACCGTTGGCTGCGACGAGCGCTGGGGTCCATATTCCAGATTCGGCGCTGGGATTTTTTATTTTGTCTTTAAGGCTATTGAATTTGAAGGGGCGCTCTCGATCGACCGTGATGGACCCGAAGTCCTCGGTGGTACCGATGTAGATAAGGTCATTTGATCCGAACAGGACGCGAACAATCTTTCCTAGAGGCAGAGTGTCGATCCGATTCCAGTCTTCTCCATCGCTGTAAATGAGCTCCGAGTCCGATGCCACGTAGAGTCTGCCGCTTGGGTCTTCACCCATGTCGACGAAGGAGTGTGTCCCGAAAATGGTCTCTGGAGGAATGTGCGAGACGATCGGGCTTCCGGTGCCGTCGTATCCTGAGCTCTTCGCTAGAGCTAGAAAGAGAAGAAGGATAGACGTGGCTACGTGTTTAAGGCTATGTCCAAGTTCGATGGGCATCTGAGTGGTCGATACCCCTATCGTCAGAATCCCTCCTCTACTGAATGTAAACCCCGAGTTTCCTTCAGGGTGAAATGAGACTTAGACATCAGAAATCGCTTCATCTCCAGAGAATACGGTCGATTCCAGCAATGACTGAAAAGACCGCACACCGCGTTTGTAACGTAACGATTTCCTCAGGATGAACCGAATCCTATCTCTCACAACTCTTCTAGGCTGCCTTCTGGCGGTGAATCTTCACGCGGGATTTCGCGGGAAGGACCTTCAGATCGGCGGTTTCGTCAGCAATGGCTATCTGCAGTCGTCGCACTACAACTACCTGGTAGATTCCGAGGATGGATCCTTTGAGTTCGTGGAGCTTGGCCTGAACGCGTCGTGGACATTGCAGGATCGTACGACTGTCAACGGGCAGCTTTTCGCGTTTGAACTGGGGCCGTACGGGAATTTCGAGCCTTTGGTGGATTACCTTTTTGTTGACTACAATTTCAAACGGGAATTCGGGCTTCGAGCCGGGCGAGTAAAAAGGGAAGTTGGAGTCTACGCTCATATTCAGGACATAGATGTTTCGCGAGCTAGCGTACTGCTCCCGATGGGGATTTATGACCAACGTTTTCGTGATATCAGCGCGTCTCTAGATGGTCTATCTGCATACGGAAATCTGGATCTTTGGAAGGGAGCCTATCTAGACTACAATATTTATGGTGGGATAGTAGAACTTCAGGAGGACGGAGGCGTAGCGGGCCTAGCTTTGACTTCTGCTTCACGAGTTGCTGACAACCTAAAGGTAGAATTTATTGATTCTAAATATAATTACGGCGGTCAGCTTTGGCTTAGTCCGGGATTGGACGGCTTGCGAATGGGCTTTAGCGTGACGCAATTTATGGACATGTCTGCCACGACTTTGGGTACGGTACCGCTGGATGCTCAACCAAGCTATTTGGCAGGTCTGCCTTTCCGAAGTGAATTTGAAGACTACGACTTAGTGAATACGACGGCTTCCATAGAGTACTTCGTAGGAGAATGGAATTTCGTGGGCGAGTATCTTTATTCGGATGTCAGTTTGTTTGTCATTTCCGATATAGCGGGCGTGTTCACTACAAGGGAAGATACGAGAATTAAAGGGGATTCATTTTACCTAAGCGCCGCTAGACGGTTTGACCGTTTAGAAGCTTCGGTCACCTATGTAGAATACTATGAAAACCGCGACAATCGAAAAGGTATTGGAACGCTTAATCCAAGTTCAGCCTATAACAAGGATTTGCAGTTTTCGATTCGGTACGATGTGACTGACTATTGGAGCCTTAAGGCTGAAATTCATGATATTAAAGGAACAGCCAGGCTGTTCAATGAATTGCAGCAGAACCCCATCTTAGATGAAGAAGCTTGGACGCTGTTTGCAGCCAAGAGTACTTTTTCGTTTTAAGCACAGTGGAATATTATCCCATGAAACGCTCACTCCCAAAACTGTTTTCTTTAATTCTTGCGATCGCTAGTTTCGGTATAGGGATAGCGTCAGCTTCCGATATTGTAGCGAATCTTAAAAACGATGAACCTTTGAACAAGGAGCAACTAAAGCTGATGCTCACAGGTAAGGAGAAGTTTTGGGAATCCGGTTCGGAAGTGGTTATTGCCATTTTGAAGTCGGATCCAGCTGTGGATGGCGCTCTTGCGGAGTATACGGGCATGACATCCAATAAGTTCAAAAACCACTGGCAACGCATTGCTTACAGCGGTCGCGGGAAGATGCCCCGTATGTTTTCGAATATTGAGGATCTAGTAGCGTTCGTAAACGCGAACAGAGGCGCGATTGGGATTGTGTCCGAGGAGGTGTCGTCGTCAGAACTACGTCGAATCAATCTTGGAGTCTACAGTCGCAACAAGTGGGCCGCCTTGTACGCTTTGAATAGATAGGGAAAGCGGGGCCCTTCGAAAGCTTAGTCCTGGGAATTGTACTTGGGGTTTCGGGTGCCGCCGTAGAGTTCGTACTCGAGGAGGCGGCATTCGATGGGGCCGTTGTAGAACTCGATCTTACGCTTTGTTTTCAGGCCGACACGTTTTGCGAGGGTTTTGTTACCGGTGAAGATGTAGCCCCAATAGCCGGGGCAGCGTTGCTTGAAGAGGTCGCCGATGGTCTTGTAAGTTTCTTCGAGTTGGCGTTGCTCTCCGAGACGCTCGCCGTATTCAGGATTCAATACAATGGTTCCGGACTCCTCAGGGATTGGTGCTTCGCGGAAGTCGCAAACGCGGAAGTCGATGAGGTGGGAGACACCAGCCTTCTTGGCATTGGTTTCGGCGGCACGGATGGCTTGGCGGTCGATGTCGGAGGCGATGATCGGAAAAGGGAGAGAGTCGGGGATGCGCTTGCGGACTTCGGCTCTTATTTCTTGGTAGCGTGCGTTATCGAACGGTTTGAAGTGTTGGAATGCGAACTCGTGGCGTAGTTGTTGCCCGGGTACATCGGATGCGAGCAGTGCAGCCTCGATGGCTAGAGTGCCGGATCCGCACATGGGGTTGAGGAAAGGGGATGCTTTATCCCATCGCGTAGCAGCGATGACCGAAGCGGCAAGGTTTTCGCGCATGGGCGCGGCTCCTGGCATAGCTCGATACGAGCGGTTGGAGATAGGGATTCCAGAGGTATCGAGGTAGATGCAGACTTCCTCCTCATGCCAGTAAAGGAAGATGACTCCGCGGTCGCGCTCGTTCCCTGAATTAGGGCGGTCCCCTGTGACTTCGCGCATGCGGTCGACGATCGCGTCCTTGAGGCGAAGGTTGGGGAAATTTGTATTCACCACGGTTTCGTTGCGGACGGAGGATACGATCGAAATGTAGGCGTCCTCAGCGGGGATCCACTCTTCCCAAGGCATGCGAACCGCTTGGTGATAGAGGTCTTCACCGTCGCGGGCAGTGAAGTTGTCGACTTCCCAGAGAACGCGCAGGCCGGTTCTTAGGGTCAGGTTAAGACGGATACAGTCTTCGTATGTTCCTGAAATAAAGACGCCGTTTGAAACGAGGGAGGTTGGTTTGTAACCTAATGAGTCGAGTTCTTCGGCCAAGTATTCAGCGCAGGCTTTAGGACAGGTGACGAGGATAGTGCGTTTGTACATGGAAATCGATTATCGCTTGATGAAAGGGATGGCAGTGCCGGCTTCGGAGGTTTTGCTTCGATGTTTTCCGTACTCACTGCGGATTTGAAGGTGGAAACTCTGCATTTGAAAGGGCGAAACTTTGGGTGCAGAGTAGGAGAAGGGCGAGGTGTTTCGATCTTACTTTGTATTTTGGAAAACGAGGACCGTGTTTTTTAGAGCCTTTACTGTAACTGTAAGTGGACTTGTTTGACGTCGAATCCTCCATTCCCATGTCTGCTCCCGCTTTGGGATGCAGCAACTGTTCATCAATCTAACCTTCATCTTTGTTTTCGAGGAAAGGGACGATCGCTCGGCTGGACCTAACCCTGCGACTGGAAGACCGCTATGCTCAGTAGGTTGAAGCGTCTAGGCTGTTACCGTGCTGGCGTGCTGCCAATTGGTACAAGTTGGTCCGCCCTTCCTAGAGCAGGAACCTTTTCAGTGTGTTCTTCACAATAGGGTGATGAGACGAAAAAACGCCCAGTTCGTACGAGCTGGGCGTTTGATATTTAAAGGGTTTGTATCGAGATTTCGACTACTTCTTTTTGGCTTCTTCGCGTTCGTGGGCAGCCTTGATGACTTCCTCTGAGACGTTACGAGGGCAAGGTGCGTAGTGTGAGAACTCCATGGAGAACTGGCCGCGACCAGAAGTCATAGTACGGAGCGAACCGATGTATCCGAACATTTCGGATAGCGGTGCGTCTGCCTTGATCTGTACGCCAGTTGGAGTGGAGTCCTGCTCTTTGATCATGCCCCGACGACGGTTGAGGTCACCGATGACGTCACCGATGTTCGCTTCTTGTACGAAGACGTCTACTTTCATGATCGGCTCGAGGATCTGTGGACCAGCTTTCGGCATGGACTGGCGGTAGGCCGCTCTGGCTGCGATTTCGAAAGCGACTGCAGAAGAGTCGACGGGGTGGTAGCCACCGTCTGTGAGGGCGACTGTGACGTCGACTACAGGGTAGCCGGCGAGGACACCGCGATCGACGGATTGCTTGAAGCCCTTTTCAACGGCTGGCCAGAATTCCTTAGGAACGTTGCCACCAACAACCTTAGATTCGAACTGGAAGCCGGAACCTGGCTCGCCTGGTTCGATGGTGTACTCGATCTTACCGTACTGGCCGGAACCGCCAGACTGCTTCTTGTGCGTGTAGCTGTCTGCGATCGGGGTTGTGATGGATTCGCGGTAGGCGACCTGTGGCTTGCCGACGATAACTTCAGCTCCGTAAGTGCGCTTGAGAATGTCCACCTTGATGTCGAGGTGAAGCTCGCCCATGCCCTTGAGGATGGTTTCGCCGGAATCTTCGTCGGTCTCAACGCGGAAGGATGGGTCTTCCGCAACCATCTTGCCGAGGGCTACGCCAAGCTTTTCCGCATTAGCTTTGTCCTTCGGAGTGATGGCGATGGAGATAACGGGGTCTGGAAAGACCATTGGCTCTAGGGTTGCAGGATCGTTTTCGTCGGCGAGCGTGTGACCAGTCTGAACGGTCTTCATGCCGAGGAACGCTACGATATCGCCTGCTTGGCAGGAATCGACTTCGTTGCGGCTGTCTGCGTGCATCTCGACGATGCGGCCGATGCGTTCGGTCTTGCCGGTGAAGGTGTTCAGCAGCGATGAGCCTTTGGAGATAGTGCCGGTGTAGACGCGGAAGAAGGTGAGTGCGCCGTATTTGTCGTCCATGATCTTGAACGCAAGAGCACGGACAGGTCCCTTCGGATCGACGATTGCGAACTTGCCGGTTTCGTTACCCTCTGCATCCACTTCTGGCTGCGGCTTTACTTCGGTTGGGTTTGGCAGGTAGTCGACGACGCCGTCGAGTACGTTTTGCACACCCTTGTTCTTGAAAGAAGAACCGCAGTAGGTGGGGAAGAAATCGAGGGCGATGGTGCCCTTGCGGATGCACTTCTTGAGTCCTTCGATCGAAGGCTCGTTGCCTTCGAGGTAAGCTTCCATGAGCTCGTCGTCTTGTTCGACGGCAGTTTCGATGAGCTTTTCGCGCCACTCTTCAACGGCATCCACCATATCTGCTGGCACGTCTTCGAGCTTGTAGTTTAAAGGATCACCGGATTCGTCCCAGACCCAAGCCTTGCGGGTGAGGAGATCGACGACTCCTTTAAGTTCGGATTCCTTACCGATTGGGAGAACCATGACGAGTGGGCGCGCGCCGAGGCGATTCTCTACTTGCTTAACAACGCGGTAGAAGTCGGCGCCAATACGGTCGAGCTTGTTGACGTAGATGATACGGGCGACTTCAGAGTCGTTGGCGTAACGCCAG
>NZ_JARXHX010000109.1 GCF_031127835.1 Pelagicoccus sp. SDUM812002 | reverse complement strand
TCGGCTCTCCGTCGGACCTGATCTACTGCATCTACACCTCGGGATCCACGGGCAGGCCAAAGGGCGTGCTGATAGAGCACCGGAACGTCGCGAACACTCTCTGCTTCATGCAGGATATCTACCCGCTGGACGTTGGCGATGTCTACCTGCTGAAGACCAGCTACACCTTTGACGTCTCTGCGACTGAGCTGTTCGGGTGGTTCTGGGCCGGCGGAAGGCTTGCTATTCTCGAACAGGGTAAGGAGGGTGACTCGAGGGCGATTGCGGACGCGGTCGATAGCTTTGACGTTACTCATATAAACTTCGTCCAGTCAATGCTGGACGCGTTCATGAGGATGATCGAAGGAGTGGAGCTGGAGTCGCTCCGGTGCGTAAGGCACCTCCTTGTGGCCGGGGAGGCTTTCAGTCCGGGCTTGTCGGCAAAGACGTCGAAGGCTGGGTTTCGGGCTCAAGTCGCTAATCTTTATGGTCCAACTGAAGCGTCAATCTACGCGACTTGGTTCAACCTCGCTAAAGACTATGCTACCGGCGATAGTGTAGTCCCGATCGGCCGCCCTATCTGGAACACTCGCATCCGCGTCCTGGGTTCGGGCGGGGGTCTCGTTCCTGTCGGCGTACCGGGTGAGCTATGCATAGCAGGAGCGGGTCTGGCTCGCGGCTATTTGAATAACTCCGAGTTGACTTCCCGGAAGTTCGTTCCCGATCC
>NZ_JARXHX010000108.1 GCF_031127835.1 Pelagicoccus sp. SDUM812002 | reverse complement strand
AAAAAAAGGGGCTATCCTAGCTAACAGTTATTGTTTTGTCCTTTTGTACCGCTGTTTAAGCTGCCTGAGCAGCTGTTGGTGGTTGCCTCCATTGAAGCGCCATTCGCACTCCTTGAGGAACAGCTGGAAGTTCTCGGGCTTGATGCCGTTGAAGCGCCGCAGATGCCGCTTGGCCTGGTTCCAGAAGTTCTCGATTCCTTTGATGTGATTGAGCCCGTCGGCGAAGAGCTCGCTGTGGTTGATACGACGATGGTGGAAGGCGCCCACGTCAAGAGCGTTGTAGGCCTTGAAGGTATCGGTGTAGACGATGCTGTCGGGCGTGACCTTCTCGTCGATTATGGGCAGCAGAGTCGAGGCCTTGGCGTTGGGCACGATGGCGGTGTAGACCTTCCCGCCCCGCTTGAGCAGTCCGAAGACGTCCACCTTGCCGGCCGCTCCGCGGCCACGCTTTCCCTTGCGGACTGCGCTGAAGTAGCTCTCGTCGGCCTCGATCTCCCCGCTGAGCTCGAAGCTGGGAAGCTTGCTGGCTATGAGCTCTCTCAGCCGCAAAAAGAAACTCGCGGCTGTGTTCCTGTGCACACCGACGATCTCCGCAGCGGCTCTGGCTGTGGATCCTGCCACGAAAAGCTTGATCAGGCCCCCCTTGCTTGCGAGGGCTGAGTCAACTGCTTATTATATACATTCTGCCATCCTAATATCATTCCTTAGCTAGGACAGCCCCAAAAA
>NZ_JARXHX010000107.1 GCF_031127835.1 Pelagicoccus sp. SDUM812002 | reverse complement strand
GCCAGGTCCCCGGAACGGTACATCCGCTCCCCAGAGGAGAAAGGATCGGGAACGAACTTCCGGGAAGTCAACTCGGAGTTATTCAAATAGCCGCGGCCAACCTGGTTGCCAGAGATGCACAACTCACCTGGAACCCCAATCGGGCAAAGAAAACCCAATCGGTCCAAAACATACGTCTTTGTATTACTGATCGGACAGCCTATTGGCACGGCAACAGAGGAGCTTCCCAAATTCGTCAGATCGCACAGCGTCGTGAATGTAGTATTCTCAGTAGGTCCATATGCGTTGACTAGCTGCAGTTTTGGATAGTCTTTCAAACAATGTAAGCATTGTTTCTGTGATATTCGGTCACCTCCGGCTATCAGGCATCTCAGTGTAGAAAAAACTCTTGGTGCTTCCTCGATCGCAGCCGAGAACAAACTTGTCGTTAAAAACACTACTGTTACGCCTTTCTCAACCAATAATGACCTTAGCTCGGAGAGATCGAACAGTTGTGTTACTCGAGCAATAGCCACACGTGCCCCTTTGAGCAAGGGCGTCCATAACTCAAATGTAGACGCATCGAATGAGAATGACGAATGATGGAGAAAGACATCCTGCATGCTAAAGCTGAAGCGGCTCGAATCTATAGTAAGATTAACGACGTTCCGGTGCTCTATCAGCACGCCCTTTGGCCTGCCCGTGGATCCCGAGGTGTAGATGCAGTAGATCAGGTCCGACGGAGAGCC
>NZ_JARXHX010000106.1 GCF_031127835.1 Pelagicoccus sp. SDUM812002 | reverse complement strand
GCTTCGTCGAAGCCGATGGCGGCCTGTCCTGCTGGCTCGAGTACAACGCCGACCTGTTCGAGCGCTCGACGGTGGAGCGCTGGGCGGGGCACTTCAAGATGCTCGTCTCCAGCGTGGTCGAGGGGGGGCTGGACCAGAAGGTGGGGGAGGTGGAGATCCTTCCTGCCTCGGAGCGCTCGCTCCTCCTGGAAGGGTTCAACGACACGGCCGCGGATTACCCGGGGGACAAGCTTGTGCACGAGCTGTTCGAGGAGCAGGCCCGGCGCGACCCGGACGCGGTGGCTCTTGTCTTCGGCGGCGGGGAGATGAGCTACGGCGAGCTCGACGCCCGCAGCAACGCCCTGGCCCGAAGGCTTCGCGAGGAGCGCGGGGTGGGGCCGGACGTCCTCGTCGGCATGCTGGTCGAGCGCTCCTTCGAGATGGTCGTGGGGATCCTGGGCATCCTCAAGGCGGGCGGGGCTTACGTGCCGATGGATCCTTCGTATCCCGCCGAGCGGATACGCTACATGCTGGAGGACTGCGGGGCGGACGCCGTCCTGGTGAACGTGGACATCGATGAGGGGCTGCTCCCCGGGGGGTGCTCCACGCTGGACCTTCGCGACGAGCGTATCTACGACGCGGATACGTCTGGCCTGGAGCGGATCGGCTCTCCGTCGGACCTGATCTACTGCATCTACACCTCGGGATCCACGGGCAGGCCAAAGGGCGTGCTGATAGAGCACCGGAACG
>NZ_JARXHX010000105.1 GCF_031127835.1 Pelagicoccus sp. SDUM812002 | reverse complement strand
ATTCCAGAAGTCGAACCCCGCCCTAATTCAAACGATCAACCAGCGAACAAGTCGCTTCAGACAACGAGCGCAAGCGCTCGCGTCTGAGCTCGGCGATATGCAAAGATAGAACCCAATGGACACTACACTAACAGCAGCCTTAATATCAGCGAGTATCGCCATTCTGGTTTTTATCGGTGCACAAGCTTTCCAGCATGCACAACAGAAGCATGAATATCTAAAACTAAAACTCGAAGAACTTTACGTCTTTCTCGAGAAAATCGAAAGTGAAGCATGGATTCGGGTAGAAAGTCGCTCTAGCTGTGCTGCTCAATCGAATCTTCTCACAAGCCTACGAGAACGTCCACGGATGTTGGTTCGGTTGTATTTCCAAGACCTAGAAAAATACTTGAAAAGGACTGAAACGGAGATGCAAATAGTTAGTTTCGCAATGGTCGAAGCCGCCAAGAAGAAAGACTTTAAAATCGATCACGAATACCTAATAAATTCGTTCACACCAAAGTATTCAAAACTGTGTGATGAACTAGAAATTTTCCGAAGCCACATCACAGCAGAATATTCGAACTTAACAAATTCTCCGAAAAGTTGGTGGATTTAAAATTAGCATATCAAGTCGGTCCTCACAACTCGCGCAAGCGCTCGCGTGAGACCTCGGCGATGGGGAGGTAAGGAATTTTAGGGAGAACAACTTGGCGACGTATCCAATTCCTAAATCCAGGAATGAAATATGAAGATCCTACAACGAAGGATAGATCGATTTTCGAGAAGGCCAACCAACCCGAAATCCCCTTCAATTAGGATTGATCCTGCAGCAAACGAAAGATCGCAATTTGACAATGGA
>NZ_JARXHX010000104.1 GCF_031127835.1 Pelagicoccus sp. SDUM812002 | reverse complement strand
AGACTGTCCAATAAGTCGCTAATTAGCGAGCCTTCTTGTCGTGAGTTTGATCATCGCCTCAGATGAGCATGCTTTACTTTCTCGGTCGATGGTAAACCTGCCTAACTGGGATAGCCACGCGAAGATCACCGTCTAGGCAGCAGTTCAAAGCCCTTGGTTTTTTCGCTTCCACGGATTATCTCCAGCACGACCTTGCTATGCCTTGGAATTTCGAATGCCTATTGGACCAGTTTACCGAGGTGTCCCGCCTCGGCCCAGACCTTGCGTATCCACCCGAACTCGTTCACGAGTTTGCCTAGAACCATTCGAGCCCCGTCTCATTCCTGTACTGACGCCGTGTGGACCACGCAACCAAGCACGAGTCCAGGAGTAGATGTCTTTTGATTCCCTTAGCCTCCTTTCCTGCATCACATCCGCTAGGGCCGGGGTGGCCAGCAGTTCGCATGCTCTGCGAGTCGATGATCGCGTCCGTGGGAGCTTTTGCTTATCGCTGCGGTACCGGAAGTAGCCGCAAAGCTCGTCATGGATTTTCTGCCAGCCCCCTTCTCTCTTCCACTTCGAGAAGTAGTGGTAGCAGATTCGCCATGGCGGAAGTTCCTTGGGCATCATCCACCAGGCTATGCTGCTACGTGCCAGGTAGGGGATCGCATCCAGCACGCGTCTCTTGTCGTATCGGGGTGGACGGCAGAGATTCCCCGCTCCCGGTATCGAAGGTTCAATTACGCTCCACTCGCTGCCGGTCAGGTCGCTGGGATAAGGTCCATTTTCCATCGACTCCCTGTAGTGGGGATCTCGTTAGAAAAGAGCGCAAGCAAAGAACGGGAAGACACAAAAAATGCTGTTCTCGCGACTTATTAGACAGTCTCTTAGG
>NZ_JARXHX010000103.1 GCF_031127835.1 Pelagicoccus sp. SDUM812002 | reverse complement strand
ACCATGACGTCGAACACCGCCGAGCGCGAGGTGTCGCGCTCCAGGTCCAGATCCTCCACTATCGAGTCGAAGGGGTACTTCTGATGCTCGAAGGCCTCGAGCACCGTCGACCTCACCTTGGAGAGCAGGGAGCCCAGGCTCTCCTCCAGGGAGACCTCGTCCCTGAGCGCCAGCGTGCCCACGTAGAAGCCGATCTGATCCCTGAGGTCCGCGTGGTCGCGGCCGGAAACCGGGCTGCCGACAGTTACGTCGTCCTGCCCTGCGTACCGTCGCAGCAGGACCTTGCTCAAAGCCACAAGCCCCATGAAAAGGGTCGCCCCCTCCGAGGAGAAAAGCTCCTTCAGCGCGGAGAGCCTCCCCGAAGCGATAGAGAACTCGAGCTCGGAGCCGTTGTAGCTCTTCACCCGGGGCCTGGGACGGTCGCAGGGAAGCTCAAGGGGGCGAACGCCGGAAAGCTTGCCAAGCCAGTACTCCCGGCTCGAATCAAGCGAGCCGTCCGAAAGGCTCGCGTTCTGCCACGCCGCGTAGTCCCTGTACTGGATGCGAAGCGGGTCCAGCGAAGGCTCCTCCCCAAGGCGGAACGAGTCGTAGAGGGAAAGAACGTCGCTCACCAGGACGCCCATCGACCAGCCGTCGCTGCAGATGTGATGCATGCAGAACAGAAGCACCCAGGACTCCTCGCCCAGACGAAGAAGGCTAGAGCGCACAGGAGCGCCGCCCTCCAGGTCGAACGGACGCGAGGCGTCCTCGACGGCCAGGCGCTCGGCCTCCGCCTCGGGATCCTCGAACCCCCGAAGGTCCACCTCGGCGACCTCGAGAGACAGCTCGTCGTCCACAACCTGCCACACGCCGTCGCCGTCCTGCTCGAAGCGGGTCCTCA
>NZ_JARXHX010000102.1 GCF_031127835.1 Pelagicoccus sp. SDUM812002 | reverse complement strand
AAGTTCGTTTCTGGATTCGTTGCAGGATCATGTTTTTATCCGTCGGTCTGATCCATTTTTTTATCATAACCCGATCATCTTTCTCCACATATCGCAGAGCTCTCACGCGGCGGCTTGCCGACGTTGTGAGAAGCGACTTGATATGCGAATCTTTCTTTGAATAAGGATAAGGCTGATTCGCATAGCTTCATCAGTATTTTTATTCTTCATACTCGATAAAATCCCATGGGATCTCTTCTTTGAATATTTTTATGAATCCTTCCATTTCTTCGAGGCTAACTTCTTGCTTCGAGGTCCATATTTCTCTGGTTCGTTTTGTGTCGTCTCTGAATATCTCGCAAACCATCGAACTATCTCGATAGATTTCGACACCGATGCCGTCACGATCAGAAACACTGCTAGCCACTGTTATTTCGTAATTCTTAGGGTCGAAGCTCATTTCTAGTTCTGCATATCGCTAAGGTCTCAGGCGAGCGCTTGCGCGAGTTGTGAGGACCGACTTGATGGGGGTTTTTGTTTTTGAATTGGGGTTGGTTTGGACATGGAAGTTTCGGCTCTTCTTCTCTTTGAACTAGAGTAGGGTTTCTTTGTTCTGAATCGATCTTAATTCCTCTGCAGGATTATCTGTCTTTAAAAAGATCGTCGGGTTGGTCCTTTCGCCAAAGTGCGGTCTATCTGGTCAATGCTGTGTCTTCTCTTTGATTCGCCCCCACAAGAGGATTTTTTCTTTTTGGTGGACTTAGAAAATGGATACATCGCCAAGTTGGTTATCTTGGAAAATCTATTTCTCCCCATCGCTGAGGTGTCACGCGGAGAGGGCGCAGCCCTCGGAGTTGTGACCACCGACTTGATATGTGCAGTTTCTTTCAGTGTAGGGCTGAAACGTCGCA
>NZ_JARXHX010000101.1 GCF_031127835.1 Pelagicoccus sp. SDUM812002 | reverse complement strand
TAGGCAAGTCTGGTGGTCATCAGTCGAGTCATCGCGATGTGGATCATGGCTTGCGACGAGCTTGTCGTGCGTTCGTAGTCCTTGCTGAGCCTTCGGCTGTTCTCCAGCCAGGCGAAGGTCCGTTCGACTATCCAGCGCCGAGGCAAGACCTTGAAGCCCTCGGCCTTGTCGTTGCGCTTGACGATCTTCAAGTCGATCCGACGATGTCTCCGGATCTCGGATACCCATTCGACCGGCTTTCCTCGATAGCCGCCGTCGGCCCAGATAGTGCGGATCCGTCCGTGCTCGCTCTCGAGCTTTCCTAGAACCATTCGAGCCCCGTCTCGGTCCTGGATCGACGCCGAGCGAACCACTGAGGCGAGCACGAGTCCAAGCGTGTCCACGAGCAGATGCCTTTTCCCTCCCTTAATCTTCTTTCCTGCATCATAGCCGCGAACCCCGCCGTTGCGAGCAGTTCGCACGCTTTGCGAGTCGATGATCGCGGCAGTGGGAGCTTTTTTTACCGGCCCGGTAGCGCATGTAGCCGCGAAGCTGGTCGTGCAGCTTCTCCCAGATGCCTTCCTTCTTCCACTTCGAGAAGTAGTGGTAGCAGATGCGCCAGGGCGGCAGGTCCTTGGGGATCATTCGCCAGGCGACGCCTCCGCGAACGATGTAGAAGATCGCGTCGAGAACGCGTCTCTTGCTGTAGCGGGCGGGGCGCCCCAGCTTCGCCGGTCCCGGTATCATCGGTTCCAATACGCTCCATTCCTTGTCGGTGAGATCGCTGCTGTAGCCTTCTTCCTTCATCGGCTCCCCAGTGTGGGAGCGTCTTCTCAAAAAGCGCTAACAAAGTGAATGGAAAAGCGAAAAAGTTCGATCATAAGGTTGTTTCAGGACTTATTGGACACCCTCT
>NZ_JARXHX010000100.1 GCF_031127835.1 Pelagicoccus sp. SDUM812002 | reverse complement strand
GCCTTTTCAGCGTCGCGAGAGGGAGCAAACGAAAAAGCCTACCCGAACAGGGTAGGCTTGAGAGCATCGGGCGCTTCCCTCGGAAGCGTTCCGGATCGCCGGCTTACTTGGAGAAGCGGCGGCGAAGTCCAACGAGGCCGAGCATGCCGAAACCGAAGAGTGCGAGCGTCGCGCCGGAGTCAGGTACGGACTTGGCTTCCGCGGTCGCGTTCAGCTTGGCCGCAACGAGCGAGAAGCTCTTGCTGCCGTTGTTGGTGACGGTGTACTGCAACGCGCCAGTCGAATCCAAGGCGAGAAGGGCTCCGCCGAGAACCGGGCCGGTCTCGTCAGCGCCGCCTGCGAAGAAGGTGTAGAACGAGCCGGAGACGAAGTCGTCGGAGCCGAGGTCGACGTCGTAGTAGCGGTGGCCGAATCCCAAGGCTCCCACGATGAAGCGGACGGACGCGCTGACGATGGTTTCCTTGGAGCTGTCGTATCCCACGTTGTCGAAGGCGCCTCCGTCGGAGACGGAAATGTTGAACCACTCGGAGTGGGAGTCCCCACCGGCGATCGCCAAGCCGTCGCCGGCGAGGATGTCGTAGTCGTTGTAGGAAACGGCGCTGGCCTGGCTGGCCACGAAGATTGATGCGAGAGCTGCGAGAGAGAGTAGTTTCTTCATGATACTAAGAGTTTTTGGAAGTTGTTCTGACGATGTTTGGGCGACCTCAGAGGCGAGATCGTGGTGACCTATTTGCTCGAACCGCGCCAACTAGAACCAGTTCAAAGGTTAGCCATTGGAGAGCAACGACTTAGGAAAACTACTCAGGCTTGGACGCATAAATAAAAGTGTCAGGTTTCCGAACACCGAACTTGCGACGGAACTCCACCGATACATCTAACCCACTAATATTGAATGCTTTAAGAATCTCCAAAGACCGAACGTCGCGAAATTTAACACTTTCCG